>NZ_CP029711.1:10233383-11342172 GCF_003203775.1 Streptosporangium sp. 'caverna' | reverse complement strand
GCCACGGTCGGCGAATGGCCGCTCAACGTCTTCGACGAGGAGCAGGCGGCAGCCGAACTGTGCACCCTGCGTGCCATCACCGCCGCCGACCTTCACAACCTGGTCTTCCAGCGCGACTACCGGATCATCCCCGCCACCACCGCGATCTCCCGGTAACCCGCCGAGAGATCCCCCTCTTCGACACGCACTGTCAGCTTGCTTCTCGAAGTGGCTGGAACTGAACGCTGAGCCGCATTTCCAAGGCTTCGGCGAGGCGTTCCAGCATGGGGATGGTGGGCATCGTTCCGCCTGCCTCGAAGCGCGCCACCGCGGGTTGCTTGAGGCCCGAACGATCAGCCAATTCCGCCTGGGTGAGCCCGAGCTCCTCGCGGCGAAGCCGTACGGCCTCACCCAACTCGAAACGGACCCGGGCCGCCTCATAGGCTGCCCCGGCACCCGGGCGGCTCATGATCTCATCTCGCTTGTCGGCCCAAGCTCTGCGCTCGCCCATGTCAATCACTCCTCATCCACCGTGTGCGCTTGGGCGACGCATCGCTGCATGGCCCGCCACGCCCGCTCGATCTCGGCGGTCTCACGCATCCGCTGCTTGCGGAACGCTGTCAGCAGGATGATCCTCCTGCCCGGTGCGATCCAGTAGCTGATGCGTACCGACTCTCGGTCGAGATGGAAACGGAGTTCCCGTAGCTTGCCTCGGAGCTGCCTGGTGTATGGCTCATCGAGGAGGACACCACGCTCGGCCAGCAGATCAACATAGAACGACGCCGTCTCCTGATCCTCTTGATCGAGCCTGTCGAACCAGTCGTCGACCTCGGGTTCCAGCTCCACCTCTCCCCAAGTCATAACACGGACGTTATATGGCAGGCAAGTGCCGCACTCCCCGAATCCAGAAGGTCCCATTGGTCAGGTTCTCGCGCCGGCCCGACGTCCCTGGCGAGATGGCTCCGGCGAGCGGAGACACGAAAACCGGCACATTCGCACCGGCTTCGAGATCGCCGACGGGGCGGATCAGGACGCGGGCAGGAGGTCCGCGGCGCGCTCGAAGAAGGCGCGTGCCGCCGGTGACTCCGGCCCGTCCTGCCGGTGGACGAGGGCCACCGTACGGCGCAGGTCCGCGCCGGTGATCTCCAGCACGCGCGACCGCGGGGCACGCCGGGAGGCGGATCGCGCGATCGACCGGGGCAGCACGGTCATGCCCAGGCCGCGGGCGGCGAACCTGACCATCTCCTCGACCCGTACGACCTCGAAGACGACCCGGCGGGCCACGCCCGCCTGGGCGAAGCCGTGGTCGACCTGCTCGCGCAGCCCGTAGCCCGATGGAAAGTCGATGAACCGCTCACCGGCGAGCTCCGAAGCCGGAACCGAGCCGGTCAGCGGGTGGTCCACGTGCACGAGCCCCACGAGATCCTCGACCAGCAGCGTGCGCGCGCACAGTCGCCCAGGCAGCGGCTTCGGCGGCAGACCGAGGATCGCCAGGTCGAGCTTGGCCAGGCGGACGTCCTCGAGCATGTGGTCGCTGCCACCGCTGCGCAGCGCCACCTCGACCCCGGGGTGACGGGTGTGGAAGTCGCTGAGCAGCGTCGCCATGTCCAGGGTCAGGGGCGGGCACTCCATCATGCCCACGGTGACGTTGCCGCGGACGACTCCGCGCAGGGCGTCCGCCTCGGCGCCGAGAAGATCGAGGTCGTTGAGCACGCGCTCGGCCAGGGGGAGCAGCTGAGACCCGGCCCGGGTGAGCCGTACGGAGCGGGTGGTGCGCTCGAACAGCTTGACGCCCAGCTCTTCCTCCAGCTTGCGGATCTGCTGGCTCAGCGCGGACTGCACGACGAACTCCCCCGCCGCGGCGGTGCTGAAGCTTCCCGTCTGCGCGATCGCCCGGAAGTAACGCAGCTGTCGTAGCTCCATTTGATTATTCAACCACAGTGATAACTGTTAGCTCTTTCATGTCTTTGACGCATGAATATTCCCCTGTAAGTCTGTAGGGAATCGGTAGAACCATGGTGAGCGGCTGCTCACGGCGCCAAGGAGAGAGAGCACAGATGCCTCGCCCCGCACTGACCCGGCTGCGCGCCACCGCGATCGCCCTCGTCGTCGCGGTCGCGATGACCGGCTGTTCGGCGAACTCACCGGAGGCCGGCCCGGTGCGACTGCGGCTCGGCTACTTTCCGAACCTCACCCACGCCACGGCGATCCTGGGTGTCGAGGACGGGACGTTCCAGCGCGCCCTGGGCTCGAACGCGAAGCTCGAACCCTCGCTCTTCGTCTCCGGCCCTCCGGCGATCACCGCGATCATGTCCGACGCGGTCGACGCGGTCTTCGTGGGCCCCACCCCGGCGGTCAACGCCTTCTACAAGACCAAGGGCGACGTAAAGATCATTTCAGGCGCGACCTCGGGCGGGGCTCAGCTCGTGGTCAAGGACGGCATCACCTCGGCCGCGGACCTCAAGGGCACGTCGATCGCGGATCCGGCCCTGGGCGGTGCGCCCGACATCCAGCTCCGTTACTGGCTCAAGCAGCACGGACTGCGTACCAGCACCTCCGGTGACGGCGACGTGCACGTCACCCCCCAGGACAACTCCCAGATAGCGGCCGCCTACGCGAGCGGCGCGATCGACGGCGCCTGGGTGCCCCAGCCGTACGCCGCCATCCTGGTGAGCCGGGGTGCGCACGTGCTCGTGAACGAACGCTCCCTGTGGCCCGACGGCCGGTTCACCACCACCAACCTCCTCGTACGAGCGGACTTCCTCAAGAAGCACCCGGAGACGATCGTCGCCCTGCTCCGCGGTCTGATCAAGGAGACCGACCAGGTCAACGCCGACCCCGCGCAGGCGAGCCAGAGGGCCAACGCCGCCATCGCCAAGATCAACGGCAGCGGGCTCAAGGACGAGGACCTGCGGGCGGCCTGGGCCGACATGACCTTCACCGTCGATCCCCTGCTGCCCACGATCAAGGAGTACGGGCGCCGCGGGACGGACGTCGGCGTACTGACCGGTGGCGACCTGAGCGGCCTCGCCGACCTGGGCCCCCTGAACGCGGCACTGCAGGCCGAGGGCAAGGAGAAGATCGCCGAATGACCACGCCCCAGGTCACACCGCCGAACAGGTCCCAGGTCACACCGTCGAGTGAGCCGGAGACCACGCCGCCGAACAGGCCCCAGGTCACACCGTCGAGCAGGCCGGAGGTCACACCGTTGAGCAGGACCGAGATCACGCCGTCGAGCAGGCCGGAGATCACTCCGCGCCCGCAGACCGAGCACCGCTACCACGACTGCACCGACGCCGCCGTCAGCCGCGAGACCACCGAAGCCGTACGGGCGCTGCCGTTTCTCGGCGAGCTGACCACCGAGACCACCGGGCTGACCGCGGGAGACGTCACCGAGCTGGTGCTGCGCTACACCGTGGGCGGTTCGGGAATCGCCGACAGCGGGTGGCTGAAGCTGTGCTTCAAGTACTACTCCGACTGGGACCTGCAGACCGTCCGGCCCGACGGTCGCGACTACGCCACGGCGGAGCTGACGCACCGCGGCGACCTCGGCGGCGCGTCGGCCGACAGCCTCGCGACCGTGCGCCGGCTACGGACCGCGTACGACGTCAAGGGAGGTGAGCGGCCCTTCCAGAAGGCTCTCCTCATCCATCTTGAGGACGGTTTCGTACGGCCGGGAGACGAGATCGTCATCCGGCTGGGCGACCGGCGGCACGGCGGCCCGGGCACCCGGGTGCAGACCTTCGTGGAGGACGCTTTCAGGTTCCGGATGTACGCGGACGCCCTGGGCACCTCACGCATGGGACACGTGGGCGACGTCAGCGTCGACATCGTCGCCGGAGCAGCGGAACGGCTCGTCGTGGCGGGACCGCGCCTGGTCCGCGAGGGTGCGACCGCACCGCTGCGGGCCCACCTCGAGGACGCCTGGGGCAACGTGGCCTCCGGCGCCCCCGCGCGGCTCGAAGCCGTCAGCGGCACGTGGGTCTCCCCGCCTCACGCCTTCGCCGCCGAAGGCTGGGCCACGGCCACCGTCGACCTTCCCCCGCAGGCGGTCGGATCGCACGACGTGCGCGTCTCCGCGGGTCTGCCCGACGGGCGCGAGCTGACGGCCGGCTGCACCGTGGACACGGTGACGGAGCTGCCCGGCGAGCGCGCCTACTTCGCCGACCTGCACGTGCACTCCGACGACACCGTGGGCACCCAGGACAATGCCTACAACTTCGCCTACGGCCGCTGGATCGGCGGCCTCGACGTGCTCGGCTACACGGCCAACGACTTCCAGATCACCGAGAAGGCGTGGCAGGACGTCGTGGCGCTGTGCCGGGAGGTCAGCGAGGACGGCCGGTTCGTGTGCCTGCCCGGCGTCGAGTGGTGCGGCAACTCCGGGGTGGGCGGCGACCACAACGTCATCTACCTGGGCGAGGACACCACGCTGGCCAGGTCCCTGGAGTGGCATGACGCGATGACCACGCGCTCTCCGGCCCCCGAGCACTGGCCGATCACCGAACTGTACGAGGCGTACGCCGCCAATCCGGACGACTACCTGCTGATGCCGCACGTCGGCGGCCGGCGCGCCATTCTCGACTGGCACCATCCCGAGCTGGAACGGCTCATCGAGGTGCACTCTGCGTGGGGCACCAGCCCGTGGTTCCTGCGGGACGCCATGAGCCGCGGGCTGCGGCTCGGCGTCAGCGCCAACAGCGACGAGCACCGGGGACGCCCCGGCAGCGGGGCGCCGGGCGCCAACATCTTCGGCGGCCGGGGCGGGCTGACCGGCGTCCTGGCCCCCGACCTGACCCGCGCCTCGGTCGGAGCCACCCTGCGGGCACGCCGTACCTGGGCGACGACGGGTGCGCGGGCCGTCGCCCTGCTGCGGGCCGGAGACCGGTGGATGGGCGAGGAACACCCGGCCACGGACGAGGAGCTCGTCGTCTCCTACGCCCTGTACGGCGACGCGCCCTGGGACCGCGTGACGGTCTACGACACGCATGGACCGGTGCTGCACCGCGACCTGAACGCCGAGGCGGGTCACGAGCCAGGCCTCGTCAGGGTCCGATGGGGCGGCGCCCGGCACCGCGACCGTTACCGCTGGGCGTCCTGGACCGGGAACATCCGGCTTTCCGGAGCCGGTCTTCTCGACGCCCGTCCCTGGGCGACCATGCACCGGGAGCAGACGATCACGGTCGACGGCGGGCGGATCGGCTGGTCGAACGCGACGTACGGGAACGACACGGGTGTGGTGCTCCGTCTGGATCCCGCCGGAGACGCGGAGATCGCCATCGAGGCCACCGTCACCGAGGACGCCCGCACCGAGCGGTTCGGCGTACCCCTGGCCGACCTCGCCGAGGGCCCGGTCCGTCGCGAGCTGGGAGGCGCCGGGCTCCACGTCACGGTCGAGCGGATCGCCGACGCCGCCCGGCTACCGTCGACCCTCACCGGAGAGCTCTCGGTCCGTCCGCCTCGGGGAGAGGACAGCGCCCTGTACGTGCACGCGGTCCAGGCGGACGGCCACGAGGCATGGACCAGCCCGCTGTTCTTCACCGCCGGCTAGGCCTCCCGCGCCATCGTCCTGGACGGAGCCGGCCGCGTCCTGCTTGCTCCCGATGGGACCCGTCACCGGCGCCGCGTGGGCCGGCCTACGGCCGCCTGGCCACCCATACGGTCCTGGTGGTGCGGACGGTGAGATCGTCGCGCCGCAGAACGCCTTCGGGCCCGTCGCCGTTGATGAGGGTGTCGAGCGTGGCCAGGTCGTCGGCGCTCATCCGGCCGTCGAGGTTGGACCGGATGCGCCGCAGGGACGCCTGAGCGTAGCGGCCGGTGGAGGCGGGGAACGGGGGCCGCAGATCGATGGCGAAGGGCCGCTCGGCCTCGATGGTGAAGCCGGCCCTGGACAGGTGCGGGCCCCAGTCGTCGCTCCGTCCTGCGGTCAGGACGGCGTGGCAGCGCGCTTCGAGTCCGGGGCGGCCGAAGCCGACGTCGTCGGGCAGGAATCGCGGGAAGAAGTCCATCTCGACCACGACCAGGAGCCCGCCGGGGCGGAGCGCGGCGAAGACCTCGGTCAGGACGTGATCGGGATCCGCCATGTGGTGCAGGGACGAGGCCGCCCACACCAGGTCGACGGTGTCGAGGTCCGGCCATGCCGCGTCCAGGTCCGTCTGGACGGCACGGACCCGGTCGGCCATGCCGAGACCGCGAGCTCTGTCGCCGAGATGGTGCAGCATGTGGGGGGAGATGTCCAGGGTGGTCGCTTCGGCTCGCTCGAAGCGCCTGAGCAGGGCGAAGGTGCCGGTACCTGTCCCACTGCCCAGGTCGAGGATCCGGCGCGGGGGCCGATCGCCGGCCAGCTCTTCGAGCCAGGCGGTCACGTCGGACACATACGCGTGCAGTACCTCGGCGTCGAGGTCCAGGAGCTCGGCCATGGCGATGTCGCCGGCCCCGGCCGCCGAATGGTGCTGATGATGCTGGCTTTTCATGCTTCGACCGTAATACCGCTTTGCGTCCAGGGCATACCATCTTGCGCATGAAGCAAGAAGGGGATGTGGACGGCATTGTTCGCCTGCGCATCAGGGGGCTGCGCACAGCCCGGGGCTGGTCGCTCGACGACCTGGCCGAACGCTGTTACATGAGCCCTTCCACCCTGAGCCGTATCGAGACGGGCCACCGGCGGATCAGCCTCGACCAGTTGATCGCGCTCGCCCGGGCCCTGGGGACCTCGCTCGACCAGCTGGTGGAGTCCGCGGACGACGGAGACGTGGTCATCAGGCCGCAGCGCGACGAGGTGCGGGGGATGACCGTCTGGCTGCTGAGCCGGGAGTCCGGGCCGCACGGCGTGACCGTGGCCAAGATGCGCATCACCGGCCCGGTCCTCGGGAACGGCGCCGACGAGCTGGGAGTTCATCCCGGCAGGGACTGGCTCACCGTCCTGTCGGGAACCGTTGCGCTGCTGCTGGGAGAGCGGACCATCCTGGTCGAGACAGGCCAGGCGGCAGAGTTCTCCACCATGATCCCCCACGCCATAAGGGCCCACGGCGGGCCGGCGGAAATCCTGTGCATCCTCGACCACGACGGGCAGCGCACCCACCTCCGCCCCTAGCCGACGACGGCCCGGGTGATCCGCAGGCCCTGCGCGCTTCTGGCCGCGCAGGGCCTGTCCCTCGCCCCTGAGCCGGCTGGATTATGACGCCACTCTGGGAACTCCTCGCCCCACGATCCTGGCGAGTCTCGGCACGGATATGCCCTCTACGAGATCCGGCGGGGTTCACGGCCGCCGCGATAGCGAAGAACGAGGGGCGGCTGTGCCCGTCCCCGCGTGCGGGGAGCTGCGTTCCGGAGGGGAGGTTCGGCGTGAGGTCTTCACGGGACATACGGTCGCGCGGTCGTCGGCGATGCCGACTCCCCGCGAGTGGGCGCAGGAGATTACGGGGAGGCCTCCGAGGAGGATGGAGCGCTCCAATGAGGATGGAGAGACCCTAGCCCAGGCCGACGGCGCGGAGCATGGTCTGGAACTTGGCGGTGGTCTCGGCGAGCTCCGCCTCCGGCACCGAACCGGCGACGATCCCCGCTCCGGCGAACAGCCTCAGGGTCTGGTCGGCGACCTCCGCGCAGCGGATGGTCACGACCCACTCGCCGTCGCCGGCCGCGTCGCACCATCCGACCAGGCCCGCGTAGAGGCCTCGGTCGAACGGCTCGATCTCCGCGATGGCCTCTCGCGCCGCACCGGCGGGCGTGCCGCAGACCGCCGGCGTGGGATGCAGCATGGTGGCCATCTCCAGCGACGTGATCTCCGGGTCGTCGAGCACGCCGGTGATCCGGGTCGACAGGTGCCACATGGAGGCGGTGGACAGCAGCGACGGCCCCGCGGGGACGGACAGGTCGCTGCAGTACGGGCGCAGGGCCTCCACGATGTTCTCGACCACCAGGGCGTGCTCGCGAAGATTCTTGTCCGAGGAGAGCAGGTCTCGTGCCAGGGTCTGGTCGACGACGGGATCCGGGTGGCGCGGTGCGGACCCGGCCAGTGGATTCGTCGTGATCCGCCGGCCGGAGCGGGAGAAGAGCAGTTCGGGACTGGCTCCCAGCAGCGTGCGGGCCGCACCGGTGACGGGGGGCAGGTTCACCGCGTAGCCGTACGCCTGCGGGTCGCGGCGGACCAGGTTCCGCAGAACCTTGCGGACGTCGATCGGGGCGCCCATGGTGATGTCCAGGGCGCGGGCCAGCACGATCTTTTGCAGCTCTCCCGTGGTCAGCTTGGCCAGCGCCTTCTCCACACCGCGCACGTAGTCACCGGAGTCCGGGACCGCTCCAAGTTTGGTGGACGCCCTGGTCACCTGTTCGGGAACGGAGGACGCCCCGGTCCGGGGACTCGTCCAGCAGACGGCGGCGGGCACCAGCAGGCGCGCGGGACGGTCTTCGCGGAAGGGGATCGCGCCCACCGCGACGGGGTGGGGATGGCCGGACTCCTCCGCGTCTCTCAACGCGGAGGAAACGCGACCGTGCAGGCTCGTCGCCCCCGAGTCCGGCACCTCAAGATGAACTCCCCTGGCGAGCAGGGTCCGGGTCGGTGACGTGAAGAAGAAAGTGCCGGGTTCGTACTCTCTCAGGAGGTCGGGCGTGCGGGTAAGCGTGAGCGTGTTGTTGGAGGACATGGTTGAGCTCCTGTCGGGGGAGAGGAAATCCGGAGGGGCTGATCGAGGGATCCGGCGGGGATCGGGGATCGGAAAGGATCGGGGAATCCGGAGTCGTTTCCCTCGTCAGCCCTTACCGCTAGGCAGGTTAGTGCCATCACTTTAGGTTTTGCAGCAAAAGCGCATTGTCACCCTGCGCAGTTCCGGGGCGGGCTACCCGAGGGCCGGCATGAGTCCCACGGCCACTCCGTCACTCCCGGCCGGGTCCATCCTCGCGACGGACACCCCGGAGAGTTCTTCGGGAAATTCAGGTCCTCCGCCCGGAGTCCTCGGGGCGACCGCGACCTTCGGAGGAGGTCGATCCCGGGCCTCCGGCACGACGACGAGCGGACCCGGCACGTTTATGTTTCGTCAATCTCGTGTCGACGGGCATGGTTTACGATCGCACATCGTGACAAGTCAACATACGTCGACCCAACCGAGTGATATTCCCCCCGTGCTACCGAATTACACTCCCCCCGGGTCAGAGAATCATGCTCCGCCCGTGTCATCGGATGACACCCCGCAGGAGCAGGGAGGTCACGATAGTGGCGTCCTGGCATTGATCGAGCGCATCGGCTCCGTCGTCGTTCCGATCGGTGTCGCGCTTTACGCCGTGCTCTACCTCGGCGTCGAAGGCATGTATTCGGTATTCGGCATCACCCCGCAGCAGGCGGGAATCGATCAGTCCGTCCTGCTCGGCCGGCTGATGGGAACGCTGGTCCTCGCCCTGATGGTCGCCATCCCGCTCCTCGGCCTCATCGTCGGAGTGAGCTGGCTGGTCAACAAGCTGACCCGCGGTGCGGCCGGCAGGCTCGTGGGAGTCCTCCGGGAGCGGCCCTGGATCGTCGCCCTGATCAGCGCGCTGTGGTGCGGCGCGGCCTACTGGGCCCTGTTCTACCTGTACGGCGATATCCAGAACATCGCCCCCATGGTCGTCGGCGCCGTCGGGCTGGGCGTGCTGACGTTCCTGGTGCCGTTCCGGCTGCTGCGCGGCAGGCCCGTCGGCCGCGCGGGGATGAAGGTGGTCGTCGGCGCCCTCACCGGCCTCGGCCTCGGTTTCGTGCTGATCATCCAGATGGTCTTCGGGGCGGTCGAGGTGCAAGACACCGGGCAGGCCAACGAGTTCCTCAGCTACGTCGGCTTCCAGGACCAGTGGACCATCATCAAGAACGCCGAGGACGACAAGCCGCTCTACGACGGCCGATGGATGATGCTGCTCGGGGAGAGCGACGGCACCTACATCTTCTACGACTGCGACAAGCTTGAGACCTTCCGGCGTCCGATGGAGACCACCAACCTCGGGTCGATCCAGCTCGACCCCGAGCGGGAGCAGGGCTTCAAGTGCGGCGATCTCGCCGAGGACGAGACCGCCGAGGAGCAGCCGGCCACGACCGGGTGATGACCGTGTTTCCGGCCGCCGCCGGTGGTCGAAGCCTCCCGCCGCCAGGGCGAGACGGCCTCGACCGCCGGCCGGGCGCTCCGGCAGGCCTCCGCGGCACGGTGTTACGCTCAATTCTGACAAGTCGGCCCCGCTCGCGCTTGCGCCGGACGACCGGATGGTCATGCTGTCCGGGAAGTAATCCAGCATTGCGAATTCTGGCCTTTTCTCGCCGTCTCTCGCACCACTCGCGCCTTTCATGGATTATCTCGTACACAGCAAATCCTCGTCCATGACATTCGCGGAGGCATAAGACGGCGAACAGCGTTCCGGGGAAATCGGACGCATCGCACCGGCGCATAATCCTCATTCAATGCCGATACACCTGAAAATCGGGGCCGAGACACCCGAAAATCGGGGGGCAACCATGACCTATATCAATATCGGCGACCATCGTCTGTTCTATACCGACGATGGTGCGGGCGATCAGGCCGTGCTTCTCCTGCACGGCGCGACCTGCGACTCACACGACTGGTCCTGGCAGATCGACCCCTTCGCCGCCGATCACCGGGTGATCGCTCCGGACCTCCGCGGCCATGGCCGGTCCTCGGAGATCCCGGGAGATCACACCCCGAAGGCCCTTGCCGAGGACCTGGCGCTGCTGCTCGACCGGATCGGCGCGGGGCCGGTCGTCGCGGTGGGCCACTCGCTGGGCGGCACCGTCGCCTCGGTGCTCGCGGTCGAGCGGCCCGACCTCGTCCGTGCCGTCGTCGCGCTGGATCCGGGCTACGGCTTCGACGCGGAATTCGCCGCGGGAGCCGCCGACGCGTTCCGCGGCCCGGACCCGATCGCCGTCGCCACCGCGCTCCTGTCGAGCGTGGAGAGCACGGAACCCCTGCCGGCGACCGAGTGGCTGCCGACCTGGCACCGTCGCCGGACACTCGGCATGTCCCCGGAGGTCGTCGCCGAGGTGTTCATCGGCATGTTCGAGGCCTCGGCCGACGTGACCCGGCGCCCGGCCGGTGAGGAGTACCTGCGCCGCCGCGCCTGCCCCGTCCTGACCGTCTCCACGCAGACGGTCCTGAACATCAAGGGCATCGACGTCGGCTGGGACGAGTCGGTGGCGAGCGTCCACCCGTACAGCCTGGCGGTGGTCTGGGACACCGGTCACTGGCTGCAGCAGGAGAGACCGTCGACGTTCAACGCGCTGGTGCTCGGCTGGATGGCCGGGCTGCCTTCCTGACCTTCTCTCCGGCGTCCTTCCAGGAGGTACGGCACGTCAGCGCGATCGTCTTCCCCGCACCGCCGAGGTCCCCCGGCACCGTCCCGCTCACTTCCCCAGTGACCCGCCCTCCGCACCGTCAGGGAACCACGGCACGTCAGCGCCCTATGGCGTGCGACAGCAGCAGGAGATCCGCCAGCGGGTCGGTGTGCTCGCCGTCAAGACCGGGCAGACCGGCGCCGCGAGAGAGATCCGCGGCTCGCATGTGAAAGTCGATCAGTCTGCTGATGGCCGCCTGGCACGCCGCGGGACCGTCGTCGAGCATGGCGCGGCGCCGAGCGTAGGGTTTGACCACGTCGTGGTAGGAGTATCGGCCGGAACCGCACACCTCCATGAGATGGACGTCCACGAGCGACTCCAGCAGACTCCTCGCCTGTTCCACGGGCAGGTCGAGGATCGCCGCCGCGGCGGAGACCGAGACGTCGGGGCCTTCGGCCAGCGCGACGAGCCGGAACGCGCGAGCCTGTGCCTCGTCCAACTGCCTGTACCCGAGGGCGAGCGGCGCCTCGGCCGCCGGGCAGTCCGTGTGCCTGCCGGTCAGCCGGCGCATCTCGTCACGCAGGTGACGTTCGGCCGCCGCCACGGTCCAGCCGGGCCGGGTCGTCAGCCGGGCACCGGCCAGCCGTATCGGCAGCGGCATGAAGAAGCACGCGGCGACCAGTCTCCGGGCGGCCTGCGGCTCGGCCCGCACCCGGTCGGCACCGGCGACGCGTTCGAGCAGCGCCAGCGCCTCGTCCGGCGAAAAGGAGCCGAGCGTGTGCCAGCGCACGCCGGGAAGGTCCAGCATCGCCTGCCGGCCGGTGATGACGACGGCGCATCCGGGTGTGGCCGGCAGCGACTCGCGGATCTGGGCGCTGTCGCGCACGTTGTCCAGGACGATGAGAACGCGGCGTCCCGCGAGGATGGTGCGCCACAGGGTCGCCCGCTCGTACAACGTGTCGGGCATCTCCTCCTTGAGGACCCCGTAGGCGCGCAGGAAGACCGCGAGCACGGTGGACGGATCGGACGGCTCGCCCATCGCCTCGAGGTCGGCGTAGACCTGGCCGTCGGGGAACGCCTGCCGTACGGCATGGGCGGCGTGGATCGCCAGGGCGGTCTTGCCGACCCCGCCCAGCCCGATGACGCCCACGACGGGCACCTCGTCCGGCCTGGTCAGAGCGTCGCTCAGCTCTTGCAGCGCCACGGCCCTCCCGCTGAAGTCGGGAAGGTCGGGCGGCAGCTGGGCGGGTGTCCACCGGGGTGGCGCCGGCGGGGGCCGGTGCCCTGACGGACCGAGCAGCAGCGGGTCCGCGTCGAGAATGCGCCGGTGCATCCGCTGCAGGCCCGGCCCGGGGTCGATGCCGAGTTCCCCGACCAGCAGGCGCCGGCCCTGCCGGAACAGGGCGAGCGCGTCGGCCTGCCGTCCCGATCTGTACAGGGCCAGCATCAGCAGCTCACGCGGCCGCTCACGCAACGGGTGCTCGGCGACCATGGCGGAAAGCTCCGTGATCGACTCGATGTCCCGGCCCAGCTCCAGGTCGATGTCGAGCCGTTCCTCGGTGGCGTCCAGCCTGAGCTCGACCAGCCGCATGCGCCGGGCGTCCGCGTACGCGCCGGGGACGCCGGCGAGCGGCCGGCCCTCCCAGAGAGCCAGCGCGTCCCGCAGCAGCACCGCGGCGGCGGCGGGTTCGCCGTTGTGACGAGCCGTCCGCGCCCGCGCGACCCGCTCCCGGAAAAGCGTCAGGTCCAGCTCTCCCGGCTCTGTCCGCAGCGTGTAACCGCCCCACGTCGAGTGGATCGCGACCGGATGGAGCACGCGGCGCAGCCGGGAGATGTACGTGCGCAGGGTGCTGACCGCGGAACGCGGCGGGTCGTCGCCCCAGATCGTGTCGATGAGCTCCTCCAGCGTCACCTGCGTGCCCTCGTGCAGCAGCAGGATCGCGAGCGTCGCGCGCTGCTGCGGCGAGCCCAGGTTCAGCTCGGCGCCGTCGAGCCACGCACGCACCGGGCCGAGCAGCGTGAACCGGAGCCCCGCCCCCGTTCGGCTCCCGCTCCTCTGTGGCCCAGGGCTTCCGTCGACGTCAGGAATATGAAGATCGCCCATGCTGTGGGTCGAGGAGAAGTCGGACATGCTTATCGGCGTTCTCCACTGTCGTCACGAATGCCGCCTTCGGGACATCCGATGGTCGGCACGACCATAATGCCGCTTCACCCTTGTAAGAAAACCGTAGAAATCTTGTAGGGGTCCGCCCCGAACGGCCGCCGGCGCGCCCGGCTTGGGCACACCGGCGGCCGTCATGTTTCCGTGGGACGGCTTTCAAGGGGAGCTTCGGAACATATAACCCGATTCGGGTTAATAGGATGTCTCCAGACTTTAACCGGGACGTTTCGGGGACGGATGTCGTCCTCCGTCGCGGAAAATATGATCAACGTCGCGTGCGGGGCGAATGTCGCTCTCCATCGCGAGAACCGGTCAACCTCGCGCACAAGGACGGATGCCACTCCCCATCGCGGGAAACCCGATCGACCCCCTGTACGGGGGGGTATCACTCTCCATCGCGGGAAATTCGATCAACGTCGTGCGCGGGGCCGCCAGGGCCCTTATTAAAAACGATCACGGTCATTTATTGATCACGGCGATGTGAACCGTGGCTGCGTCGTGCACGGCGATGTGAACCGTGGCTGCGTCGTGCACGGCGATGTGAACCGTGGCTCCGTCGTGTACGGCGATGTGAACCGTGGCTCCGTCGTGCACGGCGAGTTTGTCAAACCTGGTCGTCACCGCACGGCGAGTTCGCCGAACCCGGTCGCCGCCGCACGGTCGCGTTCGAGCCGGTTGACGCCGCGCTCCACGGCATGGCGTCGCCTGTGCCGTCCGGGGTCGAAGGCCGGGGGCCCGCCGTCCTTCGACCCCGGCTTGCGCCGGCTACCGACGCGCCATCCGAAGATCACCCCGGAGCGGCCGTCACCGCGGACTCCGCTACGGGCCTAGGCGTCGAAATGAGCGCGGAGGAAGGCGCCCGCCCTGGTCAGCGCGGCGTCTCCCTCTTCGAGGATCGCCGCGAATATCTGGAAGACGTGCGGCACCTCCGGCGTCACCTCCAGCGTCACCGCGACATCGGCGGCGGCGGCCGCGGTGGCGAGCCGGGTCGCGTCGTCCAGCAGGATCTCGTTCGACCCGACCTGGATCAGCAGCGGCGGCAGGCCGGTCAGGTCCGCGAAGACGGGGCTGACCAGCGGATCCGTCGTGTCACCCGCGCCGACGTAGTCGGCGGCCCGGCCCCGCAGGCCCTCCTGGCTGAGCACGGGCTCGGCGGCGGCCTTGGAGGTCATGCTCGCCCCGGACAGGGTCAGGTCGGTCCACGGGGAGAGCAGGACGGCCGAGGACGGCTGCGGAAGCCCCTCGCTCTTCAGCTTCACCAGGGTAGCCAGGGCCAGGCCGCCGCCCGCGGAGTCGCCGGCGATCCCGATCCGGGAGGCGGGGACACCGCTGTCCAGCAACCCCCGGTACGCGGCCACCGCGTCCTCGACCGCGGCGGGGTACGGGTTCTCCGGGGCCAGCCGGTAGTCGACGTTGACGACCCGGCTGCCGGCCCGCCGGCCGAGCCCGGACGCCAGCCCCGCGAAGCTCTCGGCGCTGCCCATGACGTAGGCGCCGCCGTGGAGGTAGAGGATGACATCCTCCGCGTCGACGCCGATCAGGTCGACGTTGACCACGGGTACGCCGCCGAGCGTCGAGTGCGTTGTCTTGACGTCGTCGGCCAGTGGCGTCGATCGCATCAACCGGTCGAAGCCGACCCGCTGCTCCGCCAGGTCAGAGGCCTGGGACGGCTGCCGAATCATCTGGTCGAGGGCGTCGCGCTGTTCCTTGCTCATGATCGTCCTCCGTTCGGTCCCTGACGGGACCCGCTACTTTGACTCATGGGGGTGGTGCTACCGGCCTCAACATGTTGCCCAGGAATTTAATTCCATGGAATCTAAGTGCGGTGTGATGAACGTCAGGCAACTCTTCATCGACCTGGTGCGACTGGAGACCGAGCTGTGGGACGCGGTCGACCAGCGGTTGCGCACCGAGTTCGACCTCCCGCTGGGCAAGTTCGACGTGATGCAGGCGATCGCCCGCATCGAGTCGTGCCGGGTGTACGACATCGCACACGAGCTGTCGATCACCGTCGGGGCCGCCAGCAAGGGAGTCGACCGCGTCGAGGCGACCGGGCACTGCGTACGCCGGCCCAACCCCGACGACCGGCGCTCATCGATCGTCGAGCTCACGCCCGCCGGCGAATCCCTGCTCGCGGAGGCCACCGTCGTGGTCGACGGCGAGCTCGACATCCGGCTCGGCGCGGCGCTGCCCAGGCAGGAGCTCGAACGGCTCGGCGCCACCATCGCCGCTCTGCGAACCGCCGGAGCCCGCGCCGACGCGGAAAGGCGCTGACCGCCGCCGGCCGGCACCGGAAGATCACCCCTGATCGGCCACCGCAGCGGACGTTGACGCGGTCCTCGAAGCCTTGACACGGACCTGGAAGCCTGACGCAAGCCTAGGAGTAGGCCTCGACCTCGATGATCCTGCTGTAGTTGTCGGGGCCGTTCGAGGCCAGCGTGGAGATGCGGACGGCGTCGGCGGTGACGGGGGCGAAGTCCGACCTGACCGTCCCGGCGGTGTTGCCGCGGACCTGGGCGACCGTACGCCACCGGCCGTCCTCCCTGACCCGCACGTCCCAGTCGCGCAGCCCCAGCCAGGCCGCCGGGTAGCGCTCGGTGTCCAGGGTGTACAAATCGACCCGGGAGAGCCGCCGGGGCCCGCCGAGCGCGATGTCGAGCGTGTCCGGCCAGACCCGGGAGGTGGCGTCGTTCCAGCCGTTCCCACCCGCCCAGCCGCTGGAGTCGCGGTCGCCGTCGACCACGCTGCACAGCGGATAGTTGGCGCCGGTGTGCTGCGACGACGCCGTGACCGGCCGGTGGAGCGCCAGGTTGCCTCCGTTGTCCAGCTCGCCGACGTCGACAACGGAGATCGGCACGGTCAGCTCCTCCTCTCCGGCCTTCAGGCGCAGGCCGTACTCACCCACGGGGGTCGCCGGTGGGACGCCGACCAGCAGCTTCGCGCCGAGTTCGTAGCCCGGCGGCAGGTAGCTCGACAGCATGGGGCGCGAGGCGACGAGCGGCCGGTCGATCTCGACGAACATGTCCGCGTAGAGGGGTTCCCTCGCGTCGCTGCGCATGCCGATCTCCAGCTTGGCCGGGCAGGCAGCGTCGACGCCGAGCGGTGCGACCAGCCGGCCGGCCCTGGAGATCGGGGTCAGCCTGCCCGTCCCCTTCGAGATGCCACGCCTGACCCGGATGCCGGGGTCCTGCGCGGGGGCGCCGACCACGGGCTTCGACGACTGTACGGCGAGCCCCCGGCCGGATGCCCACGGTCCTGACGTCTCCGGTCCGGGCCCTCCCTGGCCGGACGCCCCCATTCCAGATGCCCCCGTTCCGGACGTCCCTGACCCGGACATACCCGATCCAGATGCCCCCGTTCCAGACATCCCTGACCCGGACATACCCGATCCAGATATCCCCGTTCCGGACGTCCCTGATCCGGACGTCCCTGATCCGGACGTCACGGCGGCGACGGATCCGGGTGCCGCGAGCCCGGGTGCCACGGCGGCGTCGGCGGCGGGGCCGGCGAGGGCGGCCGCGACGGCGACGGCGAGCGCGGCGGTGACACGTGGACGGCGCATGTTCGTTGCTCCCTTCAGAGAACCTGCAGGCCGGGGAGACCGTTCAGTGCCACGAGGCTGCCTCTGGTCGACACCGGGGCACCGACCCTGTCGACGTAGGGGACCACCTTGAAGTCGGCCTGCCACCGGGCCCTCGTGATGTCGCAGGCGACGTAGCCGCGCTGGTAGCTGGAGAACCTGATGTGCGGGTTGACCGGGTCGGAGCCGCCGGCGGGCAGGCCGATCGCGGCGCTGCCGTTGCCTCCGCTGCTGATCGAGGTGCCGATGAACTCGACGCCGACGGTCGGCGAGGCCGGATCGTCGAAGTTCGCCTTGAGCTCCCCGGCGACGTTGTTGTGGAAGTCGCCGGTGAGCACCACCGGGTTGCTCACCCGCCGCTCGGCCATGCCGTTGATCACTCGTTCCTTGGCGGCCCGGTAGCCGTCCCACATGTCCATGCTGAGTCTCTCGACGGGGGCGGGGTCGTCGTCCAGCTGGCACATGGCGATCTGCTGGGCGAGGACGTTCCATCGGGCGCCCGTGACGTCGAGACCGTCGAGCAGCCACTTCTCCTGCTCGGCGCCCAGCATCGTGCGGGCGGGCTCGAGCCTCTCCGCGCAGTCGTGGCGCGGGCCGTCGCCGCACGCCTGGTCGTCGCGGTACTGCCGGGTGTCGAGGACGTTGAACTCCGCGAGGTCGCCGAACGTGAATCGGCGGTAGATCCGGGCGTCCGGACCGTCCACGGGCCGAGGCAGCCGCATCGGCAGGTTCTCCCAGTAGGCCCGGAAGCCGTTCGCCCGGATGACGAGGAAGTCCTCGGGCGTGACCTCCCCGCCGGGGCCCGCGAATCCGGCCCAGTTGTCGAGCACCTCGTGGTCGTCCCAGGTGACGATCCACGGGGCGGACTGGTGGGCGGCCTGCAGGTCGGGGTCGCTCTTGTAGAGGCCGTACTGGATCCGGTAGCGGTCGAGGGTGTCGCACTGCACCCGGAGCTGGTCGGGCACCGGGGTGTTCCGCGTCCCGCCGCTCGCGGCGATCCCGTACTCGTAGATGTAGTCCCCCAGGTGGAGGATCACATCGGCGTTCTCGTTCGCGAGGTGGCGGTAGGCGGTGTAGAACCCGTCCGGCCACGAGGCGCACGAGGCGAACGCCATCAGGAGTCGCTCGGGACTGCTGCGGACCGCCGGCGCGGTCTTGGTCCTGCCGACCGGGCTGATCTCGCCGCAGGCACGGAAGCGGTAGAAGTATTCCCGGCACGGCCTGAGCCCCCGCACGTCCACGTGGACCGAGTGGCCGTACTCGGGAGCGGCCCACGTGCTGCCGTACGTGGCCCGCCGGGCGAACCCCGGGTCCTCGGAGATCTCCCAGTCGACCTTGATCCGCCCGTACGGCATGCCGCCCAGGGGTTCGAGCGGCCGCACGGCGAGCCGGGTCCAGAGGATCACGCTGTCGGGCAGCGGATCACCCGAGGCGACGCCGAGCTGGAAGGGATAGCCGTCCCCGCCCCCGGATCGTGCGGTCCAGGGGTCGGCGAGGTTGGTGGTGAAGGCCAGCGCCATCGCGGCGCCGGTGAGACCGAGGAAGGTGCGGCGGGAGGGATCGCTGAGCATGCGAGCGAGCCGCCGATCGTCGTTCATGGTTCTCCCGGAAAGATGGGGGAAGAAGAAGATCGGCTCGCATTTTTAGCAATCGAAATGTGTTCTTAACAAGGTCTGACTTTATATTTCACAGTGAACTTCTCAGGCCCCGCACGTCGTCGAGATAACGCCGGTAGGGCTCCTCCATGTCGTGACGGGGTTCGTACCAGCGCGTTCCCGCCGTCCAGGTGGCTTCGTCCACGGTAAGCCCGAACCGGCGGGCCGCCGTCAACGCCGCGCCCATGGCGCCCACCTCGGGTCCCCGGGCCAGCCGGAGCGGGCGCCCCAGCACGTCCGCGAAGATCTGCAGCCAGGCCTCCGAACCGGTGCCGCCACCGCAGACGGCCACCTCCCCGGTCAGCCCCGCCGCCTCGAAACAGTGCCTCGCCGCGAAGGCCAGCCCCTCACATCCGGCACGGACGACGTCCGCCCTGGTCACGGCCAGCTCCAGTCCGTCGAGCCGGCCCCTCGCATTCGGCTCGACGAACGGCGCGCGCTCTCCCGACGGGGAGAGGTACGGCAGGAAGCGCACGCCCCGCGCCCCGGGCGGGCTCTGCCCGAGGAGCGCGCCGAGCTCGTCGTGCCTGACCCCGACCAGGCCGAGCAACCAGTCGAGCGCCGCCGTACCGGTCATGGCGGGCATCGCGCGCAGCCAGCCGTCCGGCAGGCAGAGGGTCTGGCCGGCGGGCTCTCCGCCCAGGTCGAGGCGGTCGGTGATGACCTCGCAGGCGAGCGTGGTCCCGATGATCAGCAGGCCGTCGCCGGGCCGGGTGACGCCCGCCCCCGCGGCGCAGGCGGGCAGGTCGTACGGCCCCGCGGAGAGGGGGACGCCCCTGAAGGCGCCCCCTAGGATCTCCCCGGCCGGGAGCTCGGCGGAGACGGGCGGGAGCAGCCCCTGACGATGCTCCAGACCGCACAGGCGGAGAAGATCGACGTCGCGGATCCTCGTTCGCGGATCGGTGAACAGGTTGGAGGCGTCGGACAGGTCCGTGGCGCGCACGCCGGTGAACCGCTGCATGATCATGTCCTTGCAGCGGGCGGCGGTGGTCGCCCGATCCAGCGTCTCGGGGCTGGTGCGGTCGAGGTGGGCGAGCAGGGGCGCGCCCGCGCCGGGGAAGGCGGCGTTGCCGGTGCGCCGGAACAGCTCCTCGAACGTGCCGTCGCGCATCCATCCGTCCACCAGCGGGGTGGCGCGGCCGTCCAGCCAGGACAGTGCGGGCCCCGCGGGCCTGCCCTCGCCGTCGAGCAGCCAGAGCCCGTCTCCCTGGCCGGTGAGCCCGGCGGCCTGGACCTCGTCCGCCCGGACGCCCCGGGCCACGAGCCGCCCGAGGACGTCCTCGACGGCCGCGACCACCGTCTCCGCGTCCTGCTCGACCTGTCCGGGACCCGGGTGGGAGAGCGCCAGCGACCGCGACTCGACCGCCACCACCTCGCCGTCCGGCGCGAACGCCACCGCCTTGACTCCGGACGTCCCGGCGTCGACTCCGACGATCATCTCCAGCTCCTGCTCATAGGGGACCGCTGAATCGAAAAGGGGTGGTCAGCCGGTGAGGGACGGGGCGGCGACCGCGTAGGAGAGGGGCTCGTCGCGACACCAGCGGGCCACCTCCTCGACCGCCATCCGGATCGCGCGGTCGGCGGTCTGCCGGGTGGCCCCCGCCAGGTGCGGGACGAGGAGGGTGCCCGGCGCGGACCTCAGCGGGTGGGACGCGGGCAACGGCTCCGGCTCGTAGACGTCCAGGCCGGCCCCTCCCAGGTGTCCCGACTCCAGGGCCGCCGTCAGCGCGTCCGTGTCCACGAGCGCGCCCCGCGCGGTGTTGACCAGGACCGCGCCGCGAGGCATCAGGGCCAGCTCGGCGGCGCCGATCAGGCCGTGCGTCTCGGCGGTGAGCCGGGCGTGCAGGCTCACCACCCGGGAGCGCGCGAGCAGCTCGGGCAGCTCCACCGGGGTCACGCCCTCCGGCAGCGGACCGGCGAACGGGTCGGTCACGAGGACGCGGGCGCCGAGCGCCTGGAAGGCGGCGGCGACCCGGCGGCCGATGGCGCCGAAGCCGACGATGCCCACCTCGGCGCCGTCGAGCTCACCGCCGCAGGCGTCGTACGCGTAGAGGTCGGAGCGCCACTGCCCGTCGCGCATCGTGGCGTGCACCTCGCTGAGGCGGCGCAGCACGCCCAGGGTCAGCGCCACGGCCAGCTCCGCCGCGGCGGGGGCGTTGCGTCCCGGGGTGGAGCACACCGTCACCCCCCGCGCGGCGGCCTCGGCGAGGTTGACGTTGACGGGCCCGCCCCGGGTGACCACGAGGAGCTTCAGCGCGGGGGCGCTCGCCAGGACCCGAGAGGTGAACGGCGCCATCTGGGTGATCGCGACCTCGACGTCCCGGAGCGCGGCGATCAGCTCGTCCTCGTCTCCGGACGCCTCGTGCACCTCGGCGATCGGGCCGAACGGCCGCATCGGCCACGGCCCGGTCAGGGACGTCACCGCGACGCGCTCGCCCAGCTCGGCGTGGAGCCCCTCGGCGACGGCGGAGGGCCGGACAAAATGATCTCCGGCGACCAGCACGTTCACAACATCTCTCAGCATGACCTGAAACGCTACCGCAATGATGTGAAAGCTAACATAGTTAATGTTAATTATCTCACCCGGGCTGGCGGAGACGGACTCCTCACCGGCGTCCCCCGATTCATCGTGGCGGGAGGGGTGGCGCCGACCCCGCCGAGGGCCGGCGCCAACGTTGCGGTGGAGGTCACCGCAGTTTGCCGTAGAACGTACGGAGGTCGTCGACGAGCACGTCGGGCACGATGTGCGCGGCATAGTTGCCGCCCCGGTCGTAGGACTCCCAGTGCACGATGTTCCTGTGGTCGCGGCAGCCACGCGCAGGCGGCGCGCGCCTCGGTGAGCTGACGGCACCGCTCGGCAAACCCCGGCGCCGGCGCGCGTCCGTGCTGCCAGTGGGCGTGTTGTTCTACGGCCAGGTTCCACACATATCGGGCGTGTCCGCAGTGCTCCAGCAGCGCCGCCTCTTGAGCGGGCGAGGGCTGCGGCCGGTAGCGCGACACACCGGGCAACCTACCGATCCCCACCGACAAAAACCGGGAGACCACCATGACTGACCGCTCCGCGCTTCCTTCCCGTCCTGAAGGACGGGGCCTCCACGCTACAGGTGCTCGGTGACGACCAGGCCCCGCTCCTCGCACATCGCCCCGTCCGGCCTGCGGTGATCACTCACGGCGGCAGAGGTCGCAGCGCTTGGACCCGCAGCGACACGGCTCGTGCGAAGAACAGGGCTAGAGCTCGGCGACCTCGACGTTGCGGTGCTTCTCGCGCAGGCGCTGGACGGCGTCGGCGGGAGCGCGCGCGTCGACGACGATGAGGTCGAAGTCGTCGAGCGGGGCCACCCGGTGCAGCGCCACCCTGTCGAGCTTGGAGTGGTCGATGGCGAGGATGCGGCGGGACGCGGAGCGGAGCATCGCCCTCTTGACCAGCACGATCTCCTGCTCCTGGTGGAAGGCGTAGCGGTCGGAGATCGCGGAGGTGGAGACGATCACCACGTCGGTGCTCATCGCCTCGACGGCGTCCACGCAGGCGACGCCGAGGAAGGAGTCGTGCGTGGGGTGGTACTCCCCGCCGAGCGCCATCAACCGGATGCCGGGGGCCGCCGCGAGCAGCTTGATCGCTTCCAGGAAGTTCGTGACCACGGTGAGCGGGGTGATGTCGCCCAGGTGCCTGGCCACCGCGAGGGCGGTCGTGGAGTCGTCGAGCATGACCGAGCTGCCGGGCTCGACGAGCCGTGCGACGTGCCGCGCGATCGCCTCCTTCTCCTCCTGGTTGGCGGTGAGCCGGTAGACGATGTTGCTCTCGAAGACGTTGGAGGCCTGCGCGGTGGCCCCGCCCCGGAACTTCCGTACCATCCCCTGGCGTTCGAGCTCGTCCAGATCGCGGTGGACCGTCATCACGCTGACCGCGAAGGCCTCGGCGAGTTCGGTGACCGAGGCCGAACCCTGGCGCATGACGTGCTCGGCCATCGCCTGACGCCGGGAGGCGCCGCCGGCCGTGTGCTGACGCGAATTCACCTGGCGAGCTCCAAGACTGTGTTGATCGCGCATCGTAGCGCTATTGGATCGGAGAGTTGAAACGCCGCAGCGCCGGACCTCCCGGGCCGAAGGCCAGCTCGGTCACCGAGCCGTGCTCGATGACCGGCAACCGCCTGCGGTAGTCGGCCAGCGGGATGCCCAGGAGCCCGCACAGGGCCAGGCGCAGGATCGTGTTGTGCGCGACCACGAGGATCCGCCCGCTCGAACCAAGCTCCCGCAGACACTCGGTGACCCGCTCCACGGCCTTGACCGGGTCCTCCCCGCCGGGCAGGAAGTCCGCGACGGGATCGGCCTCGAAGCGCCGCACGACGTCGGGGTCCATCTCGGCGCGGAGGAGTCCCTCGGCGGTGCCGAAGTCCAGTTCGCGCAGGCGAGGGTCGGTCCGCAGCTGCAGCTTCGCGGCGCCGGCCGCGCCGACGGCGGTGTAGCGGGCGCGCGCCAGGGGCGAGGACACCACGCCGGTCAAGCCGGCTCCCCGCGCCCATCGCGCGAGCAGCCGGGCCTGGCCCTGCCCCACCTCGTCGAGGGGAATGTCGCTGACGCCCGCGTAGCGTTTTTGGACGCTCCACTCGGTACGGCCGTGCCGGGAGAGAAAGATCGTCATAACGCGACCGCCTTCGCTGCGAGTCCGGTGGTGAGGTGTTCCCGCTCGGCGAGCGCGCCGGCGGGCAGAAAGATCATCATGGCGCGACCGCCTCCGCCGCGAGTTCGGTGGTGAGGTAGTCCCGCTCGACGAGCGCGTCGACGAGCAGGCGGAAGCTCTGCTCGAACCGTGCCACGCGGTCCGGACGGGGGTCGATCCGCTCGCCGCGGGGCACCATCTCCCTGGCGGTCTCGTCGAGCGAGCGCCCGGACGAGGCGGCGAGCACGGCCATGCCGACCGATGCCTCGGGGTAGCGGGGGATCTGGACCGGCATGCCGAGAATGTCGGCGCGGAGCTGGCACCAGTAGCGGCTGCGCGTGGCTCCGCCGACCAGCGCGAGGGGCTCGGAGACGGGGGCGCCGAGCAGGGCGAGGGCGGCCACCCCCAGCCGCTCCCCGTACGCGACGCCCTGGAGCAGCGCCGCGTAGTGCTCGGCCTCCGGCCCGATCTCGCCGACCACGACCTGCTCGGCGTCCGGCCGGTAGAAGGGGAAGCGCTCACCGCGGGCGGTGAGCGGATAGATGACGGCCCTCGCGGGTTCGTACCGTGCGGCGGCCTCATCGAGGGCGGCCAGGTCACGGCCGGGGAACACCGAGGCCAGCACGCCGGCGCCGACGTTCGACGCGCCTCCGGGCAGCCAGCCGCCGTCGGGGTGGCGGTGGCTGTAGACGGCGCCGTTGGGGTCGCGCAGGAGCTTCTCGCTCACGCCCTTCAGCACCAGTGTGGTGCCCAGCACGGACACACCGCTGCCGGGCGTCAGCGCGCCGGCGGCGATCTGGCCCGCGCAGCCGTCGGTCATGCCCGCGACGATCACGCACCCCTCGGGGAGACCGGTGAGGGCGGCGGCCTCCGCCCCCACCTCGCCGATCGGACTGCCAGGGCGCACGACGGGGCCGAACAGGTCGGAGGGCAGGCCCAGCCTGGACATCACCTCCAGCGGCCAGCGCTCCCCGAGCGAGTCGTAGCCGCTCTTCAGCGCGTGGCTGGAGTCGGTCGCGGTCAGCTCGCCCGCCAGGCGCGCGGTCACGAAGTCGGCCGAGTGCAGCAGCCGTGCGCCGGTGGGCAGCCCGCCGTTCTCGGCGAGCCAGAGCAGCTTGGGCAGCGCCCACGAGGCCTGGATCCGCACGCTCAGATCGTCCCAGAGCTCGCGTCCCGCGGCGGTCACCCGCTCCACGTAGGGGCGGCCCCGGTCGTCGTCGTACATGAGGGCGGGCGAGACGGGCCTGGCCGCGGCGTCTGCCAGCACGATCGTGCCGGAGGTGCTGCACACCGCGAGCGCGCGGATCCGCCCGGGGGCGAGGTCCGCCGTGGCCTGCCGGCACGCCGCGACCGCGGCCCGCCACCAGTCTTCGGGGTTCTGCTCGTGCCCACGTCCCTCGCCGCGAAGGCTGTCCAGCGGGGCGGACCCCGTCGCCAGCGGCGTGCCCCGGCCGTCGACGACGGTCACCCGCACCCCCTGGGTGCCGATGTCCATCCCGGCCCACGCGGGATCACCTGTGAAGTTCTCAGAACCCATGCGCCCTCTCATGCCCCGACCACGACGGATTCCCGCAGCGGTCACTCTTGACACTCAGATCTGGTGGCTCATAGTCTCCACCCATCGTTCACAAAATCACACCATAAGTCGTTAGATTTAACAAAGAGATAGCAGGAGGATGACAGGTGACGGTCGCGGCCAGGCTGACGCCGTACGGACTGCGCTGCGAGCACCGCCGGACGCCGCTCGGCGTCGGCGAGCCCCGGCCGCTGCTGTCGTGGCGGCTCACATCGGCGCTGGCGGGCGACGACCCCGTGGCCTACGAGCTGCGGGTGGGCATCCGGCCGAGCGGTGGGATCGACGGTCCGGAGACCGGTGAACCGTCGAACGGCCAGGTCTCGGAGGCCGGTGAATCGTCGGACAGTGAAATCCCGCAGACCGGTGAACCGTCGAACGGCGAGGCCGGTGACTGGTCGAGCGGCCGGGTCGAGGACCCCGCCGCGATCGGCGCGGTCTACGGCGGGCCACCGCTCCTTCCCCGCACGAGGTACGGCTGGCGCGTCACGGTCTGGGCGCAGGACGGCACCGCCGGCAGCGCGGAGTCGTGGTTCGAGACCGGCCAGGACCTCTGGCAGGCGTCCTGGATCGCGCACGACCCCGACGCCGTCGAACACGTCGACCCGCCGACCGAGGGCGACCAGGCACTCAGCGACCACGGGCTGCTGCCCTGCCCCCAGCTGCGCACGAGCTTTGCGAGCACCGCGGTGAGGAGCGCCAGGCTCCACATCAGCGCCAAGGGCCTGTACGAGGCCAGGGTCAACGGCCACCGCGCCGGCGACGCCGAGCTCGCCCCGGGCTGGACCGACTACCGCAGGCGGATCCAGTACCAGGTCCACGACGTGACCCCGTTCCTGCTCGACGGCGAGAACGTGCTGGCCGTGACGCTCGCCGACGGCTGGTGGAGCGGCTTCGCCGGGTTCGACCCCCGCAGGCCCGGCTACCACTACGGCCGCTTCCCCGAGCTCATCGCCGAGCTCCACCTGACCTTCGAGGACGGCTCCACCCGGGTCGTCGCCACCGGCGAGGACTGGCGCACCGGCCACGGCAGGATCCGCTACGGCGACCTGCTCAAGGGCGAGTGCCACGACGCCCGCGCCGAGACCCCCGGCTGGGACCTGCCCGGCTTCGACGACTCCTCCTGGCGCCCCGCCGTGGTCACCGGGGACGACCACTCCCTCCTGGTCGCCTCCCGCGACGAGCCGGTGCGCGCCCTCGGCGAGCTGCTCCCGGTCTCCTCCACCCTGGTCCGGCCCGGCGTGCACCTGGTCGACTTCGGGCAGAACATCGCGGGCCGGGTGCGGCTCACCGTACGGAACCGGGAGCCGGGGCTGCGGGTGACCGTACGGCACGGCGAGAAGCTCGACGGCGACGACCGCCTGCACACCGCGAACCTGCGCACCGCCGACGCGACCGACGTGCTGATCACCGCGGGCGGGGCGGAGGAGGTGTTCGAGCCGCGTTTCACCTACCACGGCTTCCGCTACGCCGAGGTGAGCGGACTCGACCGGCTCGACGACATCCGGGCGGTCGTCCTGCACAGCGACACCCCGCAGGCCGGCACGTTCGAGTGCTCGGACCCGGAGATCAACCGGCTGTACGAGAACATCGTCTGGGGCCAGCGCGGCAACTTCGTCAGCGTCCCCACCGACTGCCCGCAGCGCGACGAGCGGCTGGGCTGGCTCGCGGACGCGCAGGTGTTCCTGCCCACGGCCTGCTTCAACGCCGACGTCTCCGGATTTTTCAGTAAATGGATGCAGGATGTGGTCGACGCCCAGTCACCCGAGGGCGGATTCTCCAATGTCGCCCCGCTGCTCAGCGGGGTGGCCGACGAGGGCGCGCCGGGCTGGGCGGACGCGGGGACGCTGATTCCCTGGCACCTCTACCGGACCTACGGCGACGAGAGATTCCTCGACGTCGACGCCATGACCCGGTGGGTGGACTTCGTCGCGCGGCACAACCCCGACCTGATCTGGCGGCACCGGACCGGACCGCACTTCGCCGACTGGCTGTCCCCCGGCCCCGCCACCCCCCGCGAGGTGCTGGCCACCGCGTTCTTCCACCGCAGCGCGGCGCTCACCGCCGAGGCCGCCCGGGTGCGCGGCCGGCACGGCGAGGCGGAGCGCCTCGGGGCCCTGGCCGCCCGCATCCGTGAGGCGTTCACCGCGGAGTTCGTCGGCGACGGCGGCCTGGTCCAGGGCGACACCCAGACCGGATACCTGCTGGCGCTCGCGTTCGGCCTGCTCACCCCCGAGCAGGGACGCGACGCCGCCGCGCGGCTGGCCGCGCTGGTCGAGGAGTCCGGCCCGCTGACCGGTTTCCTCGGCGTCAACCTGCTCTGCCCGGTGCTGTCCGCGCACGGCCGCGACGACCTCGCACACGCCCTGCTCCGCAGGACCGACCCGCCGTCGTGGCTCTACCAGGTGCAGCGCGGCGCGACCACCGTGTGGGAGCGCTGGGACGGAGTCGGGGCCGCCTCGATGAACTCCTTCAACCATTACGCGTTCGGATCGATCGGCGAGTGGCTCTACAGCGGCGTCGCCGGGATCGATCAGGCACCCGGCTCCGTCGCCTACCGGGAGCTGGTGATCCGGCCACTCCCCGGCGAGCTGAGCGGCGCCCGCGCCTCCTACGAGTCGGCGCGCGGCCTCATCTCGGTGAGCTGGCGAAGCGACGACAGAGGTTTCCGCCTCCAGGCGCACATCCCACCCGGCGCCACGGCGACGGTGCACCTGCCCGGCGGCGACATCCGCCGGGTGACCTCGGGGGACCACATTTTCGAGCTAGTCCGAGGAGAGAAAGCATGACCGACCTTCGCGACGCCAGAATCAGCCGCGCCCAGTTCTTCCGCATGATGGGCGGCCTGGCAGTGGCAGCCGCAGCCACCGCGTGTTCCACCAACCCCCAGTCGAGCGGCACCACCGCCACCGGCGCGAGCGGCGCCGCGGCGGTCGACCTGAAGTTCGTGGGCGTCGCCGACCAGAAGGCTCCCATGGACGCGCTGCTCGCCGCCTACAAGCAGGCCAAGGCCGGCGTGTCCATCGCGGCCTCCTACGCCCCGACCGACCAGGTGCAGACCTCGCTGCGCACCCAGCTCGGCGCGGGCAACGCCCCCGACCTGCACGTCGTCTACCCCGGCAGCGGCAGCGCGATGTCGATGACCGAGATCGCCAAGGCCGGGCTGCTCGCGGACCTGTCGGCCCAGGCCTGGACGCAGACGATCCCCACCGGGTTCAAGCCGGCCTTCCAGCAGGACGGCAAGACCTTCATGTACTCGGCGGGCTCGTCGGTCATCGGCGCGATCTACAACAAGAAGGTCTTCCAGGACGCGGGCATCGACGCCCCGCCCACCACGTGGACCGAGTTCCTCGGGCTCTGCGAGAAGCTGAAGAAGGCGGGCAAGGTCCCGATCGCGCTGGGCGCGCAGACCCCGTGGGTCACCCAGCTCATCAACTACGCCCTCGTACCCTCCACCGTCTACGCGAAGGACCCGACCTTCGACGACAAGCAGTCCGCCGGGCAGACCAGCTTCGCCCAGTCCGGATGGCGCGACGCCATGGAGATGTATCTGGAGCTGCAGAAGCGCGGCTACTTCAACGACAAGCCCAACGGCACCACCTTCGAGCAGCAGACCTCGATGGTCGCGACCGGCAAGGCCGCGATGGCGATCCAGGTGTCGGCGGTGCTGCCCGCCTTCCGCGACGCCGCCACGAGCCCCGACGACCTGTCGATGTTCCCGCTGCCCGGATCCGACGACGCCGCCACCGTGTGGATCCCCGCGGGCGTCGTCGTGGGGCTCGGCGCGAGCGCCAAGGGCAAGCACGCCGAGGAGGCCAAGGCCTTCATCGACTTCCTCGGCAAGCAGGAGAACATCAACATCTGGGCCAAGGCGGTCGCCGCGATCCCGCTGACCCAGGACGCGAACTCCACGATCGACCCGGCCGTGGAGTCGTTCCTGCCCTTCACCAAGGACCGGGCGGTGCCGTTCATGGACCAGCGCTGGCCCAACGCCGAGGTGCAGCCGACCCACTTCGCGGTCGTCCAGGAGTTGCTGTCGGGGAAGAGCACGATCGACGAGGCGCTGAAGAAGATGGACGAGGCGTACGCGAAGTGAACGGTCCACACCCCGTGGCAGGTCCGGGCCACGTGACAGACCCGAGTCGCGTGGCCGGCCTGGGCCGCGTGCCGAACCTGGGCTCTGTGACGGGCCCGGGCCGCGCGCCCGACCCGGGCCGCGCGAGATGGCATGCCGTTCCGGGCGGATGGGAGATCCCGTGACCCTGACCACCCAGCCGCCGGTCGAGACGCCGCCCGCCGTACGGGCGCGGCGGCCCCGGCGCGCGTCCTCGTTCTCCCCCTCCTGGTGGTTCGCCGTACCCGCCCTGCTGGTCTACGCGGGGGTCGTGCTCTACCCGAGCATCGTGGGCGTCTTCTACGCCTTCACCGACTGGAGCGGCATCGGCGAGGGGAAGTCCTTCGTCGGCCTGGCGAACTTCCGGGCGATCCTCGGCGACGAGCAGGTCATGGGCTCCCTCGGGAACACGCTCCTGCTGACCGTGGCGATCCTGGTCGTGCAGAACGGCGTGGGGCTGCTGCTGGCGCTCGGCGTGCACGCCAAGCTGAAGAGCAGGGCGCTGCTGCGGGTGGTCTTCTTCTCACCCGTCGTGGTCAGCCCGGTCATGGTCGCCTTCCTGTGGAAGTACGTCTACACCCCGGACCCCTCCGCGGGCCTGAACGGCCTGCTCGGTCTGGACATCGACTGGCTGGGCGACCCGTCGATCGCGCTGTGGTCGATCGCGGGCATGGTCGTGTGGCAGTACGCCGGTTACTCGATGGTCATCTTCCTGGCCGGCCTGGAGGGCGTCCCGAAGGAACTACACGAGGCCGCGATGATCGACGGTGCGGGCACGCTCCAGCGGTTCCGCTACGTCACCTGGCCGCTGCTCGCCCCAGCCTTGACGATCAACCTGATGCTCTCCACGATCGGCGGGCTGAAGCTGTTCGACCAGGTGTTCGCGGCGACCAGCGGCGGCCCCGGCTACGCCACCGAGACCCTGTCGACCGTCCTGTACAAGCAGGCGTTCGTCTACGGCAAGTTCGGCTACAGCACGGCGATCGCGCTCGTGCTCGCCCTGTTCGTGGCGGCGGTTTCGCTCGTGCAGATCTACTACCTGCGCTCCCGGGAGGTCGCCCAGTGAGGTCCAGGACCTTCCTGCTGGAAATCGTCATGATCGCGGTGGCGGTGGCGTTCCTCTTCCCCGTCTACGCGCTGGTCACCCTGTCGCTGAAGAGCCCCGACCAGATCTCGCAGACCCCGCTCTCGCTGCCGAACCCGCCGACCACGGCCAACTTCACCGAGGCGTGGTCGGCGGCGGCGCTCGGCCCGTCCCTGATGAACAGCACACTGATCACGGTGGCCAGCCTGATCGCGCTGATCGGGCTCGGCTCGTTCGCCGCCTACTTCCTGGCGCGGACCGCGACCCGGCTCGGTTACGGGCTGTACATCCTGTTCCTGCTCGGCATCGTGCTGCCGTTCCAGCTCGGCATGATCCCGCTGTACGAGCTGGTCAGCGACCTGGGCCTGATCGGCACGCACGCGGGGATGATCATTTTCTACACCGGCGTCCAGATGCCGTTCACGATCTTCCTCTACACCGGTTTCATCCGGGCGCTCCCCCGCGAGTACGCGAGCGCCGCCCAGATCGACGGCGCCTCGCACCTGACGGCCTTCACCAAGGTCGTCTTCCCGCTGCTGCGGCCGATCACCGGCACGGTGCTGATCCTCAACGCCGTGTTCATCTGGAACGACTTCTTCACCCCGCTGCTCTACCTCGGCGGTTCCGGATTCGAGACGGTCCCGGTGAGCGTCTTCGCGTTCGTCGGCCAGTACGTCTCCGACTACGGCCTGGTCTTCGCGGGGCTGGTGCTGGGCGCGCTGCCGATCGTGGTCGTCTTCCTGGTGCTGCAGAAGTATGTGATCAAGGGCTTCTCCAGCGGTCTGAAGGGCTGACCCATTTTCCGCGGCCCGCGCCGCGCCGGAGGTATTCGATGAACGTGTTCGACGCGCTGCGCGACCCGCCCCGCAGCCACTCTCCCGCCGCGATCTGGTGGTGGAGCGGTGAGCCGCTGCGCAGGGACCGGCTGCGCTGGCAGATGGAGCGCCTCGTCGCGGGCGGCGTGCACAACCTCGTCATCCTGAACCTGGCCCCGTCCGGCCCGCTGTTCGGCGCCGACGCCGACGACCCGCCGTTCCTCTCCGAGGCCTGGTGGGAGCTGCTGGACGGGGTCTGCGAGGACGCCCTGGAGATCGGCGCCCGTCTGTGGTTCTACGACCAGCTGGGTTTCTCCGGCGCCGACCTGCAGGCCCGGCTGGTGCAGGAGAACCCGGGCTTCGCCGGGCAGTGGCTCGCCGCCGACGGCTCGATCTCCTCTCGCGGCTTCGACTACCTGTCCCCCAAGGCGTGCGAGGTGCTGCTCGACCGGGTGCACGGCGAGTTCGCGCGGCGGCTGGGCCACCGGTTCGGCAACGTGATCGTCGGCTCGTTCCAGGACGAGCTGCCGTCGATGCCCACGTGGTCGGCGACGTTCGCCGAGGAGTTCCTCGCCAGGCGCGGCTACCCGTTCTCCCAGGACGGCGGTCCCGCCGTCCGGCGCGACTACCAGCGGACCAGGGCCGAGCTCGCCGAGGAGGCGTTCTTCCGGCCGCTGTCGGAGTGGCACGCCGAGCACGGCCTGCTGAACGGCTGCGACCAGCAGGACCCGGCCCGCGCGGGACACCCCGTGGAGGGCGTCGAGCTGTACGCCGACTACACGCGCACGCACCGCTGGTTCAGCGCGCCCGGCTCCGACCACCACGGCGACGCCCGGGTGCACTCCTCCCTCGCCCACCTGTACGGCCGGCCGCGCACGTGGATCGAGGCGTTCCACTCCAGCGGCTGGGGCGGCACGCTGGAGGAGACGTTCGACTGGCTGCTGCCCTGGCTGCGGGCGGGGGCCAATCTCTACAACCCGCACGCGGTCTACTACACGACGAGGGCCGGCTGGTGGGAGTGGGCGCCGCCGTCGACCGACTGGCGCCAGCCGTACTGGCGGCACCACCGCGTCTTCGCCGACGCGGTCACCCGCCTGTGCGCGGTGCTCTCCCTGGGCCACCACCTCTGCGACGTCGCGGTCCTCTTTCCCACGGCCACCGCCCAGGCGGGATCCGGAGACGGTGAGCAGGACTTCGCCGTACGGGCATCCGAAAGCAACGGCAGGGACACCTCAGTACAGTCGAGCTCCGGAAACGATGCGCGGGACACCACCGCGGACAACGAGCGGGCCGCTGCCCAGGCTGGATCCGGAAACGGCGAGCGGGACATCACCGCAGACAACGGACGGGCCACCGCCCAGGCTGGATCCGGAGACGGTGCGCGGGACGCCGCTGAGCGGGCGCAGCGCGTCTACCGGGAGCTCGTGGGCGACATGGCGTGGTTCCAGACCGTCCCCGGGGCGCTCGACCGGCTCTGCCTGGACGCCGACGTGATCGACGACGAGTCCGTCCAGCGCGCGGTGGTCACGGGCGGCAGGCTTGAGGTGTCCACCGAGTCGTACGGGGTCATCGTCCTCCCGGCGGCCACCGTCCTCGACGAGGTCGTCGCCGAGCGCCTGGACGCGTTCGCGGCGGCCGGCGGCCGGCTGATCGCCGTCGAGACGCTTCCCGACTCCCCACTGCTCCGCAGGCGCTTCGAGGAGGGGACCGCGCGGTTCGCGGCGTCGGCCGCGGATCTGGAGCGGGCCCTGGCGGGGTTCGTCCCCCGGGTCGAGGCCCCCGTGCCGCCCCTGGTGCGCGAGGTGGACGGCACGACCGTGGTCTTCCTGACCGCCGCGTTCCCGAGGGCGAGCGAGATCAGCGTCGGCAGGCCGGACGAACGCGGCGTCGAGCTGGGCTGGCTGGACGCGACCTGCGACTTCGACCCCGGCCGCTACCGGCGGGAGATGCGGGTACGGGTCCGCGGCGTGACGGGCGCCCCGCTGCTGGCGAGCCCCTTCGGGGGCGAGCCCCGCCCCCTGCCGTACACCGTCGCCGACGACGTCGTCGAGGTGACCGTCCCCTTCGACGACGGCCCCGCCGCCCTCCTGTTGTTCCCCGCCCCGGGGACGGTCCCCGGGCTCCTCGTCCCCGGAACATCCTGCGAGCCTTCCACCCCCGAAACACCCTCCGAGCTCTCTGCTCCGGGGACGCCCTCCGGCTTCGCCTCCTCGGGGGAGCTCTCCGGCTCGGAGACGCCCTTCGGCTTCGCCTCCTCGGGGGAGCTCTCCGGCTTCGCCTCTTCCGGGACGTTCTCCGAGAAGCCGGCTCGGGACGCGGCCACCGAGCGGACAGACCCGGGGAGAGGCGCCGAACCCTTGAGCTCAGCGGCAGACCCCGGAGCGCGGCGCGAGCCGTACACGCGGGAGATCGACCTCGGCGACGAGTGGGACATGGAGCTCGTACCGACGCTCGACGACACCTGGGGCGACTTCGGCACGTCCGCAACGATCGAGCGGTGGGAGGTGGAGACGCCGGACGGCGACCCCGTGCACGTGACGTTCGGCCCGCACGGCCTGCAGCGGACCGGTGACGGCGACTGGCATCCCGCGGTCTGGTCGACCTCGCGCGGCCTGCGCAAGGACCCGATCCACCGCGACACGCTGGGCCCGAAGGGGCACGTCCCCGAGGAGTTCCTCGACTTCGGCCCCGTCCCCGCGGGCCGGGCCGCATGGTTCCGCACCCGCGTCACCGTCCCCGGCACGCCGTCCGCGACCGGCGCCCCCGCGTCGTCGTTCCCCGGCCGCACCGCCACCCCACCGACCTCGCCCGGCTCCGCAACCTTCGTGACCTCACGCGACACCGCTGCTTCGCCGGTCGCCGGTCGCGGTGACACACCGGAGGCCTGGCTGGTCGTGGGGGCGGCGGCGGCGAAGGAGGTCTGGGTGGACGGGGTGGAACTCCCCCTCGACGACTCCGGATACCTCGCCGTCTGCCCGGCCCCGCTCACCCCCGGCGAGCACCTGCTGGAGCTCCGGCTCACCCCCGACGAGGACCTCCTCACGCTGCGGGCGCACGTGTCCCTGACGGCGGATCCGGGAGCCGCCCGCAGGCCCGAGTGGATCACCGGTCCCGACATGGAGACGGTCGTCGAGGCCGAGGAGGGCACGCTCCAGGTCGCCTCCACCGCGACCTGCCTGGTGCTGGTGAACGGCACCGAGGCCGGGCGGCAGGGCGGGTTCGACCCGTACGCGGAGGCGGACATCCCGCGCGTACGCCGCTACAACGTGTCGCACCTGCTGCGTCCGGGGCCCAACACGATCCGGGTGGAGTCGGAGGGGGCCGTGCTCGTCGACGGCCTGGTGGTCTCCGGTCCCGGCTGGTCGAGCCGTCCTCCCGTACGGCGGCGCCAGCACGGCGACCCCGCCGCGCTCCACCTCCGTCCCCGACCGCACCCGCTCCCCGAGGCCGGATGGATCGACGCGCGCGCCACCGCCCTGCCCGCGACCTTCGCGGTGCCGGACTCGGCGGAGCGGGTCGAACGGTTCCTCGTGGACATTCCGCCGGGCGCGACGCTGATGGAGGCCGACGCGCACGGCCCGGTCCGGGTCCTCGTCGACGGCGTGGAATCCGGCCTCCCCGCCGTCCTCGACGGCTCGGCCCGCCGGGCCGAGCTCCAGGTGACGACCCGTCCCGGCTTCCAGGGCGGCGCGGCTCTGGCCGGGCCGGTCAGGTTCGCCTGCGGGCCCGGACGGATCAGGCTGGGCGACTGGGAGTCGCAGGGTCTGGCCGGATACAGCGGCGGTGTCCGCTACCGGACCGCTCTCCGGCGCCCCGGGCTGGCAAAGCTCGATCTGGGACGGGTGCGCGGCACGGCGGAGGTGATCGTGAACGGGCGTTCGGCGGGGGTGCGCGTCTGCTGGCCGTACACCTTCGACCTGAACCTGGACGCGGAGGAGAGCACGATCGAGATCCTCGTGCTGGGCACGCTGGCCCCCTACCTCGACGCGGTCAGCCCCACTCACTTCGTCTTCCCCGGCCAGCGCCTGACGGGCCTGTTCGGCCCCGTGATCCTGAGAACGGAGGACGCCACGAGCCCTGGCCCGCACCAGGTCACCTGAGCCGCGGGTGCGGCAGACGGCACGGCCGCGTCCCCGTCGCGAGGGAGAGTGCTCCCGGACCGGGTTTAGCCTGGACAAGACGTACCGCCGACCGGTCTCGCGACCTCGCCGGTGCCGCACGCGGACGTTTGGCGATGGGTGGGCGATGACGACGATGTCGGCGACGCGACTGCTGCTTCTCGGAGTGGTGCGCACGCACGGGCAGGCGAACGGCTATCTGGTGAACGCCGAGCTTGAGTCATGGGGAGCCGAGAAGTGGGCCGGCCTGAAACCCGGCTCGATCCACCAGTCGCTCAGGCAGCTCGCCAAGGAAGGCCTGCTGGACGCCGGCGAGATCCATGAGTGGCCGGAACGCATCGACTACAGGATCACCGAGAAGGGAACGGCTGAGTTCCTGCGCCTTCTCCGCAGCGCCCTCAGCCGTCCGGACCACCGTCCGGAGACGCTGGGAGCGGCTCTGGCGCTGCTGCCCGCGCTGCCGAGGAAAGAGGTGATCACCCTGCTCAGGGAGAGGCTCCGCGCGATGGAGGCGGAGCACACGGAGATCCTGGACCGAGCCGCCGAGCGGGGAGAGCCGTCCCACATCCGGGAGTTGCTCGGCATGCGGGCGTGGTCCACCGCGAGCGGCGCCGACTGGGCACGTGGACTGATCGCACGGCTGGAGAACGGCGACCACGTCATGGCCGACGAGGGCGACCGCCCCGGCGGAACGGTCCTGATCCTCGAGCCGTGATCCAGGAAAACCCGCTGCCGTTCCGGCGACCGCTCCCTCCGTGGCATGCCGAAGCCATTGTGGACGGGGTTACCGGGCCTGAGCCTTGATCGCGCTGTGGACCGCTTCGAGGAGCGTGGCGGCTCTCCTGTCCGGCACGCCTTCTTGAATGTGGTTCATGACATAGCCGAAGGCGAGGCCGTTCGCCGGGTCGGCGAAGCCGAGCGATCCGCCGTAGCCGGGAAACCCGAAGGCGGTCGGGCTGTACCAGAAGGCATCGGGTGTCGGCAGGCCGAAACCGGTCCCGATCCGGACGGGTACGCGCAGGATGCGGTCGATACCGACGGCCTGTTCCGCGGTCGCCGCGGCCAGGGTGTCGGGTGCGAGAATGCGGTGCCCGTCGACCTCGCCGATGAGCGCGGCGTAGAAGCGGGCCAGCGCGCGGGCCGTGCAGATACCGTTGGTCGAGGGCATCTCGGCGGCCTGCTCGGCGGGGTCGTCATGGTTCAGCAGCGGCGTGACGACGGTCATCGACCGCCTGGTCAGCGACGTGGGGTCGGCTAGGGCACTCATCACCTCGCGCGCGGGCTCGGGAAGGGCGTCCAGGTCGATCCGGGACAGTGCGTCCAGGTCGATCGGGGCGTCGACGATCCGGCTGACCCGATGCTGCTCGGCTTCCGGCAGCCCGATCCACAGGTCCAGGTCGAGCGGTGCGGCGATCTCTTCGGCGAGGAACGTGCCGAGGCTGCGGCCCGTCACCCGGCGGACGACTTCTCCGACCAGCCAGCCGTAGGTGTGCCCGTGGTAGCCGTGCTCGGTGCCCGGCTCCCAGAAGGGGCGCTGGGCGGCCAGCGCGGTCACCATCGGATGCCAGGCGATCGCCTCCGCCGGGGTGATCGGGTGGTCGATCGCGGGCAGCCCGGCCTGGTGGGTGAGCAGCCATCGGACCGGGATGCGGTCCTTTCCGTTCGCCGCGAACTCCGGCCAGTACGCGGCGACGGGTGCGTCGAGGTCCAGCTCGCCCCGCTGGGACAGCAGGTGCGCGCAGGCGGCGGTGACGCCCTTGGTGGTGGAGAACACGACCTGCAGGGTGTCGCGCTCCCAGCGGCGGCCGGTCTCGGGATCGGCGATTCCGCCCCACAGGTCGACGACTTTCCGACCGTGCAGGTAGACGCCGACCGCGGCGCCCACCTCCTGCTCACCGGCCAGATTGGCCGCGAACGCCTCACGCACTCCTTCGAATCCCGGTGCGGTGTTCCCGCCGATTTCGGCCATGTTTCATCGCCTTCCGTTCAGGGTGTGTCGCCGGGAAGTGCTACCTGCGCCATTTCTCGATGAGCCAGGCGCAGATCTCCGGCTCGGTCATCTCGGGAAACTCTTCGGTGAACGTGACGAGCGCGCGCAGCGCTTCGTCTCGGTCCAGGCCGTGCACGGTTGCCGCCTGGAGGTATTCCTGACGTGCGGCGGAAGGGCGGCCTCCGCCTGCGCCGCGGCCCGGTAGGCCGTTGCGCCACCGCACGATCTCCTCCAGCCGATCAGCCCGCCAGCCGGGAGCTCCGTCGACCTCGACGTCGGGCTCGGGAAAGGGGTGTTTCGAATCGCCCGGATAGCGGGAGCGCCACTTGTGCACCGCGTGCCGGCTCACTCCCAGCGCCTCGCCGATGCCGAGAACGCCGAGGAAGCGCTCGGTCATGACGCACCGACTTGTCTGTCCGGCCTCCTCCGCGGATCTCATTGCTGCCACCTCCGAGGCGGAGTCCTGCGTCCACAGGATACGTCGAATGTCGTCTCTGACAGAGACGATGTTAGGGCAGGCATTGAAATATCGTCAACGACGAAGACGAAGTTCTCTCCCTCATATTCAGGGGCGAGCCGGTGCCCCGCACATCGGGAACGAAGAGCCTCGGTCTCCCTCTCCACGCGGCAGACCGGGGCCTTCGACGAACGTGCTGTCTCCACCTATCTTCTTGATCCGAGAATCATGCGGCTCAGATCCCGAACACCCGCATCCCGATCACTGCGAGATCGGGCGCAGGGAGCGGCTGACGTCGATCCAGCGGTCCAGGAGGGTCGAGGCCGCGCCGGAGTCGACGGCCTCGGCGGTGCGCTTGCACGCCTGCCCGATCGCCTCGGTGAGAGCGTCCGGAGCCGGGGCGCCCTCGGCCGCCACGACGGCGGCGGCTGCGTTGAGCAGCACGATGTCGCGCACCGGTCCCGGTTCTCCCGCCAGCACCGCGCGGGCGACCCGGGCGTTGTGGACGGCGTCCGCGCCGCGAAGATCCTCCCGAGTGGCGGGGGCGATGCCCAGCTCGGCGGGGTCGAACCGGGTCTCGGTCACCGTGCCGTGCCGTACCACCCAGACCGTCGAGGGGCCTGACGTGGTGAGCTCGTCCAGCCCGTCGTCACCGCGGAAGACCAGCGACGAGCCGCCGCGTCCGGCGAGAACGCCCGCGATGATCGCGGCCATCCGCGGGTGGGCGACGCCGACCGCCTGCGCCCCGGGCCGGGCGGGATTGAGGAGCGGGCCGAGAAAGTTGAACACCGTCGGAATGCCGAGCTCGCGTCTCGCGCCGGCCGTGTGCCTCATCCCCGGGTGGAAGAGCGGGGCGAAGCAGAAGGTGATGCCGACCTCCTCGGCGACCCGCGCGGTCTGCTCCGGCGGCAGGGTGATCACCACGCCCAGCTCCTCCAGGACGTCCGCGGAACCGGAGGAGGACGAGGCCGCCCGCCCACCGTGCTTGACCATCTTCACCCCGGCAGCCGCCGCGACGACGGCGGCCATGGTGGAGATGTTGACGGTGTGGGCCTGGTCTCCGCCGGTGCCGACCAGGTCGACCAGATCGCCGGAGACCTGGATGCCGTGGCCGAACATGCCCTCGGCGAGCCCGGACACCTCGGCGACGGTCTCCCCTTTGGCCCGCAGCGCGACGGCGAACCCGGCGATCTGCGCGGCGGTCGCCGCACCGGTCCTGATCTGGCCTGCCGCCCACGCGGTCGCGGCGGCCGGCAGCGGCTCACCGTCGAGGAGCGCGTTGAGAAGCGCGGGCCAGGTCGTACGGTCTGCCGGCGGGCGGGATTGTGCTGCGGTCATCGCTGACGTCTCCGATGTCGAGGACTCGACGCGGCGGCTGCCTGCGGAAACGACGACGGCCGCCTCGTCGAGGCGGCCGGTGGTGCGCTGGAACCCGTGGACCGCCTACGAGGCGGGCCACCACTGGTTCGAACGCATAATCATGGCGGAAAGGTATCACCGGCCCGGTCTCCGTGTCACCGGCGAAGCACGACGGTCCCACGAGTGGCGCGACGACCGGGAGACGGCCTGCGGGAGCCGCGAGGTCCGTTCACGCGGAGGCGAAAAGGCCGGAGTCCCTGGATGTCATCGGGTAGCGCGTGGGATTTCTCCTTCTGTTCCGGCGCTCTGCCCACGCGCCGAACGATCCGTGTGAGCGCAGCCATCCGCCGAACGCGGGGGCGAACCTCGAAACGCATGTCCAGGATGTGGTCGGCATGCTGGAGGCGACGGAGGGCGGGCGCATTCCCTGTCACATCGCCGGATCGACGCATGAGCGAGAACCGAGGAAGACAAATCCCAGACAGGACATCGACATGGCCAAGTTCGCCACCATTGAGGACTACCTCGCCTCCCTTCCCGAGTCCCAGAGCGAGATCGCCGGAAAACTCCTGCCGCTCATCGAGCAGGTGCTGCCCGGGGCCGGCGCGGTCTGGCAGGGACACCCGGTGTGGAGCCTGGGCTCGGCTCCGGGAAAGTCCCCGGTCTGCTATCTCAAGGCCTTCTCCGCCTACGTGACCTTCGGGTTCTGGCGGGGACAGGAGATCACCGACCCGTCCGGCCGGCTCGAACCCGGCGCGCGGGTAATGGCCGGCGTGAAACTCCGCGCACTGAGCGACATCGACACCGACCTGTTCATCACCTGGCTGCACCGGGCACGAGACCTGGAAGCGCCGACCGGCGACTGATCCGAAGCACCCCTGGCATCTCCGATGCCGGGACTTGGCGCGACGGCTTCCCGGGGAAGCGACGACGGCCGCCCGAGGCCACGGCGGACCTTGTCATCGGGGCTCAGGGACGTGGGGTGAACGTCTGCGTCGTCTGGCCCGCGAACGTTCGGCGCGATGAGAGACACCAATGTTTTTCATCCGCGCTTCGCGGATCCGCGACACGGAGATCGTTGGTTTCGGCGAATAATTTATGTAAACGGATCATCTTCAACGATCATGATGAGTGGTTGATGATGGCCATATGTCTGGGCGGATCCTGGCTTTAATCGGCGGAGTAGTCACGGGCGTGGCCTTGGTAGGACTGGCCGTTTATCTGGTGCAAGAGGGGTGGGCGAAAGCCGATCTTTCGGCTGTGACCGCGCTTTTCGTGGCGGTGGCCGGAGTCGGGCTGTCGATATGGGGAAAGGCCCTCGACCGTCAGACCAGCGCGAAGGAAGCCCTGGGGCGGGCAGCCCCGGCCAAGGGTCTGTTCATCGGAGAGATTCCCCGTGAGCCACTGGCCTTCCAGGCGAGAAACGACCTCCGTGACCACCTGCCCAAGGTCAGGAAGACGCACCGGCAAGTGGCGGTCTACTCGCTCACCGGACAGCGCGGAGCAGGCAAGACCCAGCTCGCCGCCGCGTACGCGAGGCAGTGGCGGAAGTCGGGAAGACCTGGAGCATGGATCACCGCGGCGACCACGGAGCAGTTGCTCGGCGGCCTCAGCGTGGTCGCCGCCGAACTGGGCCTCTCACATGACGGTGAGGACTCCGCCGGCGCGGCGAGAAAGTTCAGGCAGTGGCTGGAGCACCGGAACGATCCCTACCTGGTCGTCTTCGACAATGCCGTGAATCCCGACGAGCTGAGCACGTGGCTACCGTCCCAGGGCACCGCTCGAATACTCATCACGAGCAACCGGCGGCATTTCAAGCTGCTGGGAGGTGTGGAGGTGGAAGTGGAGCGCTTCACGACCGCGGAAGCGATGTCCTACCTGCGTGAACGACTGAACATCGACGACGAGGACGGCGCCCGCCGGCTGGTCGGGGAGCTCGACCACCTGCCGCTGGCGCTGGCGCTGGCCGCGTCGCAGATCAACCATCAGCGGCTGACCTACGTCGCCTACCTCGATCGGCTGCGCTCCGTCCCCATCAGCGAGTCGCTTCAGCGGGAGGAGGGCGAGAGCTACCCCCGGGGCTTCGCCGAGACGGTCCAGCTGTCCGTCGAGGAGATCGGCCGTCATCCGGCGGGAGAAGCCCGGAACGTCCTCGAACTGCTCTCGGTCCTGGCTCCGACCGGTGTCTCCATCGACAGGATCATCGGCCAGGAGCACCGGCCCTCACTCGCCGCGCTGGCGGAGGCGTCCATCGCCGTCTTCAGCACGGATGGGTCCTCGATCAGTGTGCACAGGCTCGTCCAGCGCGCGGTTCGCGATCAGGCCTGGGAGAACGGGACGCTGGGAACCGCGATCAGCACGGCGGCCGAGCGCCTGGACTTCATCACGGAGCTCGACGGGCAGCGTATCTGGCGGGACCGCGGCTCCCTGTCGACCAATGCCCAGCATGTCGAGGCCGTGTGGCATGCCGTTCAAGAGCTCGATGCGCGTGGCACATCGGCATGGGAGCGGATCGCCGAGCCGGTGCTCTATCTCCGGCTGTGGGTGCTGCGTCACCTGAACACCATTGCCGACGTCGCCCGTGCCGTTGACTGGGGACAGGCTCTGATCGCCGACTGCGAGAGAGCGCTGGGCCCAGACCACACGACCACCCTGAGCTCCTGCTCCGCCCTCGCGTACTCGTACGACCTGGCCGAAAGGAAGAGCGAGGCGATCAGCCTGTCCGAAAGCACGCTGGCACTTCGCGAGAGGGTCCAGGGAGAGAACCATCTCGATACGGTCGCGTCCCGGATCAACCTGGCCTCGATCTACCGATCGGTCGGGCGGGCGCGGGAGGCGATCGTCCTGTACGAGCGCGCGGTGGCGACCCTGGACGAAACTCTCGGCCGGCATCACGCCGACACCCTTACCGCCCTGAACGGCCTCGGGCTCGCGTACGAGGCGGAGGGAAGGAACGAGGACGCCATCGACCTTCACAAGGAGGTGCTGGCCATCCGCGAGAGGGTTTTCGGAGACGTGCATCCCGACACGCTGACCTCGCGCGGCAACCTGGCCGGCGCCTACGAAGCCGCGGGCCACATCGATCAGGCGATCTCGCTGTACGAGCAGGCTTCCACCGAACGGGCACGCGCACTCGGCGAGGATCATCCAAGAACGCTGACGTTACGGAGTCATCTGGCGGGAGCGTATCGGCGGGCGGGACGGGTCGAGGACGCGATCACCTTGCACACGCGCAACCTGGACGTCCGCGAACGGGAGTTCGGCGCGACCCATCCGGACACGGCACGAGAGCAGTACCGGCTGGCTCGGGCCTACGAGACGGCGGGACAGACCCGGCGGGCCGAGTCCCTCTACGAACGAGCTCTGGACACTTTCGCCCGGCTTCCCGACCCGGGGAATCCCTTCACCGAGATGGTGCGATCGCATCTGGAACGGATCAGAGGAGGGTCGGCGGGGGGCTAGGGATCAGAAGCGGCAGCGCTGGGGGGCGTCGAAGTGGGGCGGCGGGCCGGTGAGCGCCGACTGCACCGACCGCTCCAGGACGGAGAGATCCGGGCCGCGCAGGCGCAGGGGCGCCACCAGGTTGGCCTCCGTGTTGCTGATGAAGCGCGGCGGCCCGCCGTGCTTGTATCCACGGCTGTGGAACAGGAAGGGGTGCGCGAGGACCACGTCGCCCGCCTCCCCGGTCAGCTCGTGGAAGTTGCCGATGGGCTCGGCCAGGACCGCTTCGAACAGCTCCAGGTGGGTGAGCCCGCCGGGATGCTCACCGAGCACGCGTGCCGTACGCCGGTGGGATCCCTGTGCCACGAGGGTGCCGCCTTCCCGGGGGGCGACGTCGGAGAAGAGCCCGATCAGCAGCAGACCCTGGTTCGGAGCGTCGATCGTGTGCCGGAACCAGTTGCCGTCGATGTGCCACCCATCGGTGGGGATGGCGTACGGAAGCCGGGCGCCGTAAGAGAAGTTGACCGGCCAGAAGCCCCATTCGCGCAGGCCCCGCCAGCGCCTGGGGCCGACGAGCTCCTCGATCGCGGCCGCGAGCCTGTCGGTGAAGCAGTCGAGCACCTCGGGGACGGCCAGTCGCTCCTCGATGTCGTAGGCCCCCGGCCAGGTGGCGGGGTCGTCCTCGCGGATGCCGGCCTTCTCCTCCATCCGCTGCCACACGCGGGCTCGCGCGGCCGGGGCCCGCCGGGCGTCGAAGGCTCCGCGCAGGACGCAGAAACCGCGCTCGACGAAGGCGTCCAGGTCTGCCTCACGGAGGACGTTCACCAATACAGGCTCCAGCGTCCCGAGCACCACACCCCGTGGCCCTGCAGGGTCAGGCGCTCGTCGTCGGGCTCCACCCGGGCGCACGGCGCCACCTGGTGGAGGATGTGCCCGGAGTGCATGACGAGGCGGCCCACCGTGTAGGCCACGTGCTGACGGGGATGGAAGCGCTGCAGGTCGGACGCCCCGTCGATCCACCCCTTGTCCAGCGCCTCCCGGAACTCCTCGTAGGTGGCCTCCCAGACGTTCAGCCCTCCACCCGCGCCGGGCAGCCGCAGGGGAAGCGTGAACGAGATCAGCCTCGACAGGTCCGCACCCGGCGGCCACTCCATCTCGCGGTACTGCATGTCGAAGTGGATCGGCGCCTTGGGCTTGGTGAACACCGCGGGCGCCAGCCACACGTGGAAACCGGGAAGGGCCAGGTTCTCGGGATAGTGCACGGGCTCCTTGAGGTGCTCTTCGAGCATCTGGGCCAGCCGTTCGTACAGCCAGCCGAACCGCTCCCACAGGACGGGCCGGTCGGCCCGCGCGTGGGCGTAGTAGCCTCCGCCTCCGGGGTTCTCCGCGAGGTCCAGGTAGCTGGGCGATCCCAGGGTGAAGAACGAGGCCGGTTCGGGCCCCCGGGGCATCCAGTGCGAGCGCAGCGCGTGCACGTCCTGCCTGGTCCGCGCGCTCTGCTCCTCGTCCAGCACGTCCAGAGAGGTGATCATGTCTTCTCTCCCTCCAGAAGGCCGACCAGCGATTCGCTGATGGCACCGCCGGCCCGGCGGTCGTACCAGTCGTAACCCGGCATGGGATTGACCTCCAGGCACCAGTGGACACCCTCGGCGTCCCGCTTGAAATCCCACCCGGCGAACTCCATGCCGAAGGTCCGCGTGCGCTCGATCAGGATCTCGGCCAGGTCGGCCGGGAGCGTGCAGGGCGTGAAGACGGCGTCGTCGTCGACCCGGTAGTCGACCGCGCCGGACCGGATCTGCTCCGCGTGCACGTGGGATCCGCACACGTGCACGCGCACGTCGCTGCCGGTGACGTATCGCTGCAGGTGGACGGGGCCCTGTCCACCGACGAAGGTGTCGAAGTCGGCGGGGACGACAAGCCTGCCCGTGGCGCGGACGCCGGAGAGCGTCTTCACGATGGTGGGCCCGGCAGCCGAGAAGGCGCGTAGCCGCTCTCGGTCGGAACTCGTCAGGCTCTCCGGGACGGCGAGGCCGTGGCTCTGGAGAGTGAACTCGTGGAGCGGTTTCGACGCGTTGTCCGACCACGCGCCCGGCCGGTTGACCACGGTGCCCGGCACCGCGTCGAGCCAGGCGAACAGCCCCCTGACCAGGCCGTGCCACCGGGTGGCGGCGCGCGTGTCGTCCTGGAGGGCGGACAGGTCGATGAGCCTGCAGTAGTAGGACGCGGCGGGGTCGAGATCGTGGCGCTCGTCGCCGTCCGACACCCAGCCGGCGCCGTCGTCGGGAACGGCGAGCCGCCAGTCGCCCCGCGTGGCGACGTCGCGCAGGTCGATGGGGACCACCCGCGCCCCGAACCGGCGCGCCTCCGCGACGAAGTGCTCGAACGTGCCGTCCGACGCCAGACCCAGGGCGTAGATCATGGGAAGAGCACTTTCATGAGATGTGGACCGAACCCCAGCCAGACCATGCGCAGCTCCTCCAGACCCGGGTAGGGCTCCACGTTGACCAGGAGCGCGTCCTCGGCGTCCGCCGTCACGCGCCAGGTCACGGCGGTGAGGGTCAGCCCGAGCCGCGCCGAGACGGCAAGGCTGCGACCTTCGAGGTCCAGATGCTCCAGGTCCGCGGTCGTGCACCGCCAGGCACGCCCCTCGAGGACGACGACGATCTCGAAGGCGGGGTCGTCGTCGGACCAGCGCCCCCGGTAGGGCCCCTCTCCCACGGGTCGTTCGGGCCACGGAGAGGTCGTCAGCGTCCCGGTGTCCTGCACCCACCACCTGTCGCCCTCCGGCCTGCCCGGCTCGGGGTAGACGGAGGCGAAGACCTCGGCCGATCCGTCGTGCGCGCCCGCCCTCATCGCGGTGAGCGCCGCCGAGTAGGACACCTGGCCGCCCAGCGAGTGGGCGGAGGGCCGGTTGATCACCGGGGCGGGCGACAGCGCGGCCACCGCCCACAGCTGGGCGAGGCACTCGTTGAACTGGAACTCGGCGTCGACGCCCGTACGGAGAACGGGCGGTGCGGGCAGCCGCAGGATCATCGGCAGCACGGGCTCGACGGTGGCCCGTCCGCCGGCGACGGAGAGCGTGAAGAGCTGCGCGGCCTCGAACACGTCGAGCACGGCGACCATCCGGCCGTGCTCCCGGACGTATGCGGCCAGCTCGGCCGCGACCTTGTCGGCGGGATCGGCGACTATCACGAACTCGATCCCGACCGGCGCCACGGCGACGGGCGCCGGACCGGATTCGGCGACCGGAACGGCCGGCGGCCCCGAAGCGGGCACGGCCTCCGAGACGGGCACGGCCGGCGGCCCCGAATCGGACAACGACTCAGATGACAAGACCGCGTCTCCTCAGCAACCGGGTTGCCCGTGACGCGCGGAGCGTCTCCAGAATCTCGGAGGCGTCGTCCTGGGGAACCGATACCAGAGCTTCGCCGACAATCGGCCGGGCTCCGGGCCGGGCCTCATCCGCGAACACCTTGCGCTCCGCGGAGACCCCTGCCCAGTCAGAGCGGTCCTTGCTGTCCTTACCGTCCTTGAAGTCCTTGCCGTCTTTGCTGTCCTTGAAATCCTTGAAATCCTTGTTGTCTTTTCCGTCCTTGCCGTCTTTGTAGTCCTTGTTCTCCTTGCTGTCCTTGCCGTCCTTGAAGTCCTTCCCTTTGTACGGGCTGGACGTGGGCGACTGCCGTCCGGGAGATTCCTCGTCGAAGACGCGGCTCACCATGGGCTGCATCAGCAGCCTGGTGACGACGTCTCTCCGGTCGGACGTCGTAAGAAACGGCATCACGCGCGATTCATCGACCACCCATGCCATCGGCCTTCCCTTTCTGGAGGAGATCGCACTGTTCGCGATACAGGTGAAGCGCCGCGGACAACGCCTTCTGGGCGGTGGCGTCGTGCGGATTGAGATTGCAGATCAGATGGCCGACTCCGTGCGCGGCGTACCCGAGGAACCCGGCCGCGATCTGTGCGGACGTCCCCGACAGCACCGGCCGGTCATCGGGCAGGTCTGCGGGTGAGTCGCCGGGGACGACGTTCACACCCACGGTGATGTCCAGCGAGGCCGGGTCCCGTCCCACCTCGGCGCATGCCGCGTTCACGCGCTCCGGCCAGTCACCCAGGGTCGACGGCCCACCCAGCCAGCAGGTGTTCCACATGTCGGCGTGGCGGGCGGCCAGGCGCAGCATCCTCGGCCGGGAGGCGGCCACCAGGATCGGCGGGCCACCGGCGCGGACGCCACGCGGGCGCAGCTCACCGCCCCGGATGCGGATGTGCCGCCCCTCGAAGTCAAGCGTGCCCGTACGCAGCAGGGAGGTGATCACATGGAGCGACTCCTCGAAGCGTGAGACCCGATTCTCGAAGGGGACGCCGAACGCCTCGAACTCCGGCTCGTGCCACCCGCTGCCCAGGCCGAGGATCAACCGGCCCTCGCTGACCTCGTCGAGCGTCACGGCCATCTTGGCCAGCACCGCGGGATTGCGGAACGCCGTACAGAGCACCAGGGTGCCCAGCCTGACCCGTCCGGTGGCTTCCGCGAGTGCGGACAGAATCGTCCAGGATTCCCAGATGCCCTCGGTCGGTTCGCCGGGCGCACCACGGAACAGCAGGTGGTCGAAGACCCAGACCGAGTCGAAACCCGAATCCTCAGCCGAGAGCGCCAGGGCGCGGATCTCGGAATACGAAGGTTGTTTCCAGGGGTACTCCGCGAGCGGCAGGACCACGCCGATTTCCAATAGCGCCTCGCAAACCGGACCGCCTCAAACCAGGGAAGGTAGGCACAACGTACGCCGATTTACGCGACCGGGGAATCGGGGTGACCGGATACAGACGCCACCGCCACGTCAGGAGAGAAGCTCGGCCGGAGCGGGGGCGATGTGGAAGATCTCGGCGAACCGGTCCAGGAGGGCGGGGTCGCCGGTGACGCGGACTGCTCCGCTCGCGATCGCCTCGACGGGGCTGATCTCCCCGGTCATCAGACGCCTGAGCTCGGTCCCCGTCTCCAGGACGAGATCGGCCCCGGCCAGGGGCCCCTCACCGGCCTGGAGGACGCCGTCGTCGACGCGGGCGTGGATGACGACCTCGCCCAGGCGCAGCTCGTAGCCCGCCCGCGTGCCGCGGGCCGCCTCGGCCCCGAAGCCGGAGCGAAGGGCCATGATCAGCGAGTCGGACGTGACGATGTCCTCGGGGCCGGGCTCGCCCAGTGTCCTCGCGCCCCAGCGGCCGAGCCGGAGGACGATGTCGTCGAGCTCGCGGCCGTACTCGGTGAGCTCGTAGACGACCGAGGCCGCCGGGCGCGGCAGGACGCGGCGGCGGACGATCCCGGCGTGTTCGAGCTCCCTGAGACGGCTGGAGAGGATGTTCGTCGGGATCCTCGGCAGGCCCCGGCGCAGGTCGGTGAAGCGCCTGGGGCCCACGAGGAGATCCCGGACGATGAGGAGCGCCCAGCGCTCGCCGATGAGTTCGAGAGCACGGGAGAGCCCGCAGAACTGTCCATAGTTGCGACCGGCCATGCTCTTTATATTAGCTTTTCATTCTTTTGTTAGAACTAAGTTCATTCTAACAATTAGTTGATTGCATAAAACAACTGCAAGCACTCGAACCATCTAATCGACCTTCAGAGCGTTCGTCGCGATCGACGGCACCACCGAGAGCTCTCCTCCGCAGAGGGGAGCGGCGGCCGGGGCGGAGCGTGCGGCCCGGGTCCGTTCCGCCCAGCGGACGGCCGGTCCCATCGCGAAACCGGCCCCCAGGAACAGCCCGCCCAGCAGGAGCCAGCCCGGTGCTCCCCAGGTGACGATCAACGTGGTGAGCAACAGGGGGCCGAGCATCCTCGCGACCGACGCGCCCGTGCCGAAGAAGCCCTGGTACTGGCCCTGCCTGTCGGGCGGGGCCAGGTCGAACCCGATCTCCCAGACACCGGAGGCCTGCAGCATCTCGCCGAACACCTGCAGGCAGGCGGCCACGAGGAGGACGACTCCGGCGACCCAAACCGAGGATCCGGCCGCCGACAGCGCGAACACCGCGCACGAGGCGAGCATCACCACGCCCGCCTGCCGTACGGACCGGGAGGCGGTGGTCAGGTCCCTCACCCTCCGGGCCACGCGCACCTGGAAGAGCACGACGCTCAGGGTGTTGAGCACCAGCAGCGCCGAGACCGTCCAGGTCGGAGCCTCGGTCCGCCGCACGATCCACAGGGGGATCACCAGGCTGAGGAGAGGCATGTTCAGCAGCGTGATCATGTTGAGGAAGGAGACCAGCGCGTACGGCCTGTCCCGGAGGACCTTCAGCGCCGGCCGGCCGGGAGCGGCGGCCGAAGAGGGTGGCATCGCCGGAAGGCGGAGCAGGACGAGGGCCGACAGCAGAAAGCTCACCGCGTCCATCGCGAGGACCGCCAGGTACGCCTCCTCGGTGTCGAAGCTCAGCGCCGCCCCACCGAGTGCCGCGCCGATCGCCAGCCCGGCGTTCACCGTCGCCTGCAGGTAGGACCGGATCTCGGTCCGCCGCGCCCGGTCCACGAGCCCCGCGAGCAACGCCTGCCGGGCGGCGGAGAGTCCGCACTGACAGCTCGCGTAGAGACAGGCGACCACGACGAACAGGGCGAAGGACCTGACGAACAGGAACGAGCCGACCGCCGTTCCGGTGGCGACGGCCAGCAGCACCGCCGTGCCCCGGGGCCCCCGCCGGTCGGCGAGATGCCCGAGCGGGACCCCCGCCACGGATCCGACGGCCCAGCCGAGGGTCAGGCCGAAGCCGATCTGGGTCGGGGAGAGCCCCACCATCCGGATGAAGTACAGCGCCGAGCACACGTAGTACGCGCCGTCACCGACGGAGTTGGTCAACTGCGCCAGGGCGAGGGTCCGGGGCGGCCCGGGGAACGGAATGATCCAGCTGAACATGGAGCTCCTTGGTCATCTCCGCGATGAGGAGGGCAGGAACGGCGGAGGCGGTGCGAATCTCCGGGGAGTTCGCGCATGCCATACGGAGACCGGCCGAGGTCGGCGGCGGAGGCGGAGGCGGGGTCTCCGGGCGTTCGCGCATGCCGTACGGAGATCGGTCGAGGCCGGCGGCGGACGCGGCCTCGTTTCCCTCTCCTGCCTGCTCCGCTGCCCGATCCGAGCGGTCTGGAGATCACTTTAGGAGGCTGATTGGTCTCGCAGAAGGTCCAATAGTTGGCAGAGCACTCAGACCAATAAGATGGCCGGGTGGACTTTCACGTGAGTCTCACGGAGCGCGGCGACCTGACGGCCAGGATCTACCGGCAGCTCCTGGACGCCATACTCGACGGCCGCCTGCGATCGGGAGAGCGCCTGCCTCCCACGCGTGAGCTGGCGCAACGACTCGACGTGTCACGCACCACGGTGACCGTCGCCTACGAGCGGCTCACCGCCGAGGGTTTCCTCGTCGGTCAGGTGGGCGCCGGCACCTTCGTCTGCGCCGAACCCCTCAACCGCGCACGCCCCCGGAACGCGCCCGCGGGCAGCGGCGTGCGCCCCCGCCGCCTCTGGCAGTCCATCACCGCCGCGTCCGGTGCCGCTCCGAGCTCCGGACCGGTCCCGCCGACGATCTACGACTTCAGGGTGGGCGTCCCCGACGCCCGGCTGTTCCCGCTCGAGACGTGGCGCAGGATCGTCGCCCGCGAGCTCCGCCCGGCGCTGGTGCACTCCGCCATCTACGACGCGCCCCCGGGGCACGCGGGGCTGAGGGAGGCCATCGCCCGCTACGTCGGGATCTCCCGTTCGGTGCGCGCGAACGCCGACGACGTGCTCGTCACCCAGGGGGCGCAGCAGGCACTCGACATCATCGGCCGCGTCCTGATCGAGCCGGGCAGCTGCGTGGCGGTCGAGGAACCCGGCTACCACCCGGCACGGCTCCTGTTCCAGTCGCTGGGCGCGCGGGTCACCGGTGTCCCCGTCGACGCCGAGGGGCTGGTCGTCGCCGCGATCCCCCAGCACGCCCGCCTCGTCTACGTCACCCCCTCCCACCAGTTTCCGCTGGGCACGCCGATGTCCCTCGGCCGCCGCGCCGCGCTGCTCGAATGGGCGGAGCGGCGCGGCGCCGTGGTGATCGAGGACGACTACGACAGCGAGTTCCGCTTCGAGGACCGCCCGCTCGAACCCCTCCAGAGCCTGGACCGCAGCGGCCACGTCATCTACGTCGGGTCCTTCTCCAAGACGATGCTGCCGATGCTGCGGCTGGGCTTCCTGGTGGCGCCGGCCTCGCTGCAACCCGCCCTGCGCAGCGCCAAGCGGCTCACCGACTGGTACAGCGAGATCCCCACCCAGGCGGCGCTGGCCCGGTTCATCGACGAGGGGCTGCTCGCACGGCACATCCGCAAGGCGACACGCGAGTACGCGATCCGCCACGGACAGATCCTCACGATCCTCCGGCGGGACTTCACCGACTGGCTGGAGCCGGTGCCCTCCGCCGCGGGCCTGCATCTCTGCGCCCGCCTGATCCCGGGCGCGGGAGTCGACATGGATCGCGTGACGGCTCTCGCGCGGGAGGCGGGGATCGCCGTCGAGAGCCTCGCCACCTTCTGCGGCGAGGCCCCGGCGCAGCAGGGACTCGTGATCGGCTACGGCGCGATCCCGCCGGAGAGGATCGAGCCGGGTCTGCGGCGGCTCGCGGAGAGCTTCCGCGCCGCCTCGCAGGACGCGTAGGGCCTTCCGCGAGGAGACCCGGCTCCGGTCCGCGACGTCACAGGCCCGGCCCATGACCGAGTCGGGCCGGTCAGCCGGGCCTGGCGGGGCGACACCCGCGCCGGGCCCTTGGCCCCGCCCGGCTAGCGGGCCTGCTCCAGCAGCTTCTCGGTCCCGACGAGACGCACGCAGGTGGCCAGACCCGCGATGGCGAGCTCGACCTCGTCCAGCTCGGGGTAGGTGGGAGCGATGCGGATGGTGCTGTCGCGGGGGTCGTTCCCGTACGGGTGGGTGGCGCCCGCGGGGGTCAGGGCGATGCCCGCTCCGGCCGCCCGGCTCACCACCTCGCGGGCGCATCCCTCCAGCACGTCGAGGCTGATGAAGTAGCCGCCCGCGGGGTTGGACCAGGACGCCAGCCCGGTGCCGCCCAGCTCCTTGGTGAGGATCGTCTCCACCGCGTCGAACTTCGGCCGGATCAGCTCACGGTGGTGGCGCATGTGCTCGGCGAGGCCGTCCTCGTCGCGGAGGAACTCCACGTGACGGAGGTGGTTGATCTTGTCCGGGCCGATGGTGCGCTTGGCGGTGTATCCGAGCAGCCAGGCCACGTTGGCCGCGGACGAGCCGAAGAAGGCGACGCCCCCACCGGCAAAAGTGATCTTCGAGGTGGAGCCGAAGACGAAGGCGCGGTCGGGATTGCCGTTCTCCTCGCACAGCGCCAGGAGATCGGCGATCTCCGCCGGCGTGTCCGTGAGGTGGTGCACGGCGTAGGCGTTGTCCCAGAAGATCCGGAAATCCGGGGCGGCGACCGGCATGGCCGCCAGACGCCGCACGGTCTCGTCGCCGTAGGAGACACCGCTCGGGTTGCTGTACTTGGGCACGCACCAGATCCCCTTGACCTGGGGGTCGGAAAGCACGAGGCGCTCCACGACGTCCATGTCGGGGCCCTCGTCGTTCATCGGCACCGGGATCAGCTCGATGCCGAACCGCTCGCACAGGGCGAAGTGACGGTCGTATCCGGGGACCGGGCAGAGAAAAGCGATCCGCGGCTCGTCCGCCCAGCGGCGCTCGGCTCCCGGAAGCCTGCCGAGCATCGCGTGGACGATGGAGTCGTGCATGAGCGAGAGGCTGGAGTTACCGGCGGCGACCAGCTGGGCGACGGGAACCTGGAGCGAGCCGCTGAAGATCGCCCGAAGCTCGGAGAGCCCCTGGAGGCCACCGTAGTTGCGGCAGTCGGTGCCGTCCGCGGCCTTGTGACCGCTGGGAAGGGTCAGCATGCGGGAGGCGAGATCGAGCTGGCGCGCCGACGGCTTGCCCCGCGTGAGGTCAAGGGAGAGACCGCGCCGGACGAGTGCCTCGTAGTCGCGCAGGGCGTCGTCCCGCTGGGCGATCAGTTCGTCGAGGGTCAGGACCGGAGGGGCCTGAAAGGCCGAAGATGACACGGAAGTTCCTTCGCCTGCTGGTCGGAAGTCTGCTTCGAACGGTATTCAAAGGATAGAAGACCTCGCCGCCCGGCCGGAAACCGGATCGTACCCGGATCGCGTCCGGCCCGCCCCTGAGCGCACCCGGACCGCACTCAGGCCATATGCCCGGGAAGCGACCATAGGCGGAAAACGCACCATAGGATTCCCCCTATGGCTGAGGTCATGGTTCGCGACGGGACCTGGACGTTCGACGGCGAGATTCTGCGGATCGTGCCCGGCCGTAACCGGGGCGTGAAGAAGCTTCGGCAGTTGCTGGGCGAGATGGCGGTGCCGCTGGAGGCGGTGTCCGGCATCGCCTACGAACCGGGCAAGAAGGGCGGACGGCTGCGCCTGCGCCTGCGGGAGGGCGCCGACCCGTTCACCCAGGCCACGCGCGGGCGGATCGCCGAAGCCGCCGACCCCTACCAGCTCACCATCGACGCCGACCGTACGGGCGCCGCCGAATACCTCGTCGACGAGGTGCGCAACGCCCTGGTGATCGAGCAGGTGCCGGAAGGCCCCTCCGACCGTTACCTGCTGCCGGGCCCGGCGCTCCCGCTGACGGTGCCCGGGGGCGACGGCACCGCGACGTTCGACGGCGAGTGGATCCGCATCGAGTGGAACTGGATGGCGGAAGAGGTCAAGAAGTCGACCGGTCCCCAGCGATTCGCGCTGAAGGACCTGATCGGCCTGGAATGGATCCCGAACGCCGGCCTGGAGAACGGCCACCTCCGGTTCCATCTCAGGGGCTCCGAGCACAAGATGGCCCCCAAGCACAACCCGCACTGCCTGGTCCTGTGGGGGATGGACAAGGAGACCCGCACGACCGCGCTGCTCGTCACCGCCATCTTCGTCCGGCTGCCACATCCCTCCGCGACTTCGGACCCCCGCCTCTCCCTGGAAGCGGCCCCACCGCCGGCCCCCGCCGGAGACGACGACCCGGACGCGCTCCTGCGCCGTCTGCGCGAGCTCGGCGACCTGCACAGGGACGGCGTCCTGACCGACGAGGAGTTCACCGTCACCAAGCAGGCACTGCTCCGGCGCTTCTAGCGGCCCGCGCGGATGCTCTCCGGAGTGCGAACCCCCGCGTCTGACGGAGGGATCATCTCCGGAGGTCCGGTCGACGTGCACCCGGAGACGCGGTCAACGGCACTGGGCGAGCATGACGGCCTTGTCGGCTCGGGTGACCGGCAGGTTGTATTTCAGGGCGACCTGGGCGAAGCGGACGACGTAGGCGCAGCGGACCCGGCGCACCGGCGGGAGCCACGAGGCGGGGCCGGAGCCGCCCTTGGCCTCGTTGGCGTCGCCGTACACCGGCAGCAGGTTGAGCGGGTCGTTGGCGATGCGCATCCGCTTGGACATCGGCCAGCGGGAGGCGCCCATCCGCCATTCGTATGACAGCGGGACCACGTGGTCGACCTGGATCTCGTCGGAGTTCTTCTTGCTCCACTGGACGACCCTGCCCGTGTAGGGGTCGCGCAGCTTCATCGAGACGACCACGCAGTCCGATCCCCGGCGGTATCGCACGTTCTCGCCGTCGCGGGCGAGCAGGTCGTTCCGGGTGCCGCAGCCGTTGCGCGCGTACGGCACGCCCTTCGCCGTGTCCGCCCAGTTCTCGCCGAACCGGGCGCGGCTGTAACCCGCCTTGGTTCCCATGCTCCCGACCCGCAGCTTCTTGATCAGTCTGACCGCCGCGCCCCTGTCGCCCGCCGATCCGAGCGGAGCCAGGCCGGGCCGCACGCCGTCCGGGTTGTCGAGCGGCGCGGCGCGGGCGGCGCCCTGAGCCTTCGGTGAGCCGGTGTCTCCCTGGGACGCCAACGAGAAGAGCACCGCCGCGCCCAGCACCACAATGAACACGTCTCGCGTGCTCACCCAGCCTCCATAGGGGGGTCGACAGGCTCAGATATGACTAATTCCCGGAAAATCATTGGTTGACACGGACGCGCCGACCGACGATGGCATTACGAGATCTCCACCGTCCCGACGGCCCGAACGGCTCGGCGATCAGGGCTGGAAGCGGTATCCCATTCCCGGCTCGGTCAGGAGGTGGACCGGGTGGCCGGGGTCGGGTTCGAGCTTGCGGCGGAGCTGGGCCAGATACTGGCGGAGGTAGTTGGTCTCCTTGAGATAGCCGGTTCCCCAGACGTCGTTCAGCAACTGACGCTGGGTGATCAGTTTTCCGGGGTTGCGGACCAGGATCTCCAGGAGACGCCACTCGGTCGGCGTGAGCCGTACCCCGCCGGAAACCGTCTTGCCGACCAGGTCGATCACGTGGTCTCCGATGGAGATCTGGGCGAGTTCGGACTCTTGCACGGCGGTCCGGCGGGACACCGCGCGGATGCGGGCGAGCAACTCGTCGATACCGAACGGCTTGGTCACGTAGTCGTCGGCCCCGGCGTCCAGGGCCTCCACCTTGTCCTGGCTGCCCACCCGGCCGGACAGGACGATGATCGGTATGGCCGTCCAGCCGCGCAGGCCGTGGATGACGTCCACGCCCTGCATGTCCGGCAGTCCGAGGTCGAGGACGACCAGGTCGGGATGCCAGTCGGCGGCCTGGCGGAGCGCCGACCCCCCGTCAGGGGCGACCGCCACCTCGTAGTGGCGCGCGGCCAGGTTGATCCTCAGCGCCCGGAGGATCTGCGGCTCGTCGTCGACGACGAGAATTCGCGTCATTGTGAGCTCTCAGAGGTCTCGGGCGCCTCGTCCGCCGACGTGGGAGGACCGCCACCCGCACCGGCACCGCCCGACGACACGTGAGGACCGCCTATGCCGGTCTCACCCGAGGAAGAGGGAGAGCCATCACCCACATCGGCCGCACCCGACGGCGCGGAGGAGCCACCGCCCACGCCGGCCGCACCCGATGAAGTGGGGGAGCCATCGCCCACGCCGACCTCACCCGAGGGTGCGGGAGAGCCGCCGCCCATGTCGGTCTCACCCGAGAGCGCGGGAGAACCACCACCCACGCCGGCCTCACCCGAGAGCGCGGGAGAGCCACCGCCCACGCCGGCCTCACCCGAGAGTGCGGGAGCGGCAGGTGAGGAGATGGGCAGTGTCAGGGTCATGGTGAGACCTCCCCCTGGTGTCTCTTCAGGTGTGAGGGTGCCGCCCATCGCCTCCGCGAGACCTCGCGAGAGGGCGAGGCCGAGGCCGACACCGGTGTGGTTGTCACGGTCACCGAGCCGCTGGAACGGCAGGAACACCTTGTCGTGCGCCTCCGCCGGGATGCCCGGGCCACGATCGACGACCCGGATCTCCACGTGGTCGCCGTGCGAGCTCGCGGTGACCAGCACCTTGCCCTCGGCCGGGTTGTACCGCACGGCGTTGGACATGAGGTTGACCAGGATCCGCTCCAGCAACGCCGGATCGGCGAGAACCTCGGGCAGTTCGGCCGAGACGTCGCCCTCGACCCGATCCCACATCGGGCCGAGGTCGTCCATCGCACGCGGGACGACCTCCTCAAGCGCCGTCGGCTGGAGCATCAGCCCGAGCACCCCGGCCTGCAGGCGGCTCATGTCGAGAAGGTTGGCGACCAGCCGATCGAGTTTGATCAGGGATTCGTCGGCGGTGGCGAGCAGTTCCTCCCGATCATGGGGCGACCAGTCGACATCGGTGGTGCGCAGGCTCTCCACGGCCGCCATGGCAGAGGCGAGCGGGGTGCGCAGGTCGTGGCTGACGGCGGCGAGCAGCGCGGTGCGCATCCTGTCGGTCTCGGCCAGCGGCCCGACCTGATCGGCCTCCTGCTTCAGCCTCTCCTGGCGCAGCGCCACGGCCGCCTCGGCGGCGAACGCCTCCAGCACCCGCCGATCGGACGCGTCGAGCAGGCGTCCGCAGGCGGCGAGCACCAGGTCCTCGTCGATGATCACGTCCGTGTCGGCCTTACCGGGACAGGTGCACGGGGAGGCGCCCGCGGTGGCGACGATCCGCCAGGCCTGCGGCTCCGACCGGTCGTCGGGGCCGTGCTCGCCCGCCCGCTCCAGCAGCGTCACCGAGTCGAGCCCGAAGGTCTCCCTGAGCCGGGCCAGCAGGGACGGCAGCGCCGCCTCCCCGCGCAGGACGTGGCCCGCCAGGGTGGACAGCACCTCGGCGTCCGCGCTCGCCCGGGCCGCCTCCCTCGTACGGCGAGCGGCCAGGTCGACCACGGCGCTGACCATCACGGCGACCAGCACGTAGACGCTCAACGCGAAGACGTTCTCCGGTTCGGTCACGGTCAGGGAGTGCAGGGGCGGGGTGAAGAACCAGTTGAGCAGGACGAAGCTGACGACGGCCGCCGTGATCGCCGCCCACATGCCGCCCACCAGCGCCACGCAGACGACCATCAGCAGGAACAGCAGGATCTCGCTGGGCAGCGTCATGACGTGCCGGATCTGGACGAGCGCGGCGGTGAGCAGCGGGATGCCGACCAGCGCCATCAGCCAGCCGGCCACCCGGCGGTTGACCGTGAGCGCCGCCCGCGACCGGTTCGGGGCGATCCCCTTGCTGACCTCGTCATGAGTGATCATGTGAACGTCGATGGAGCCGGACATCGTGGTCGCCGTGACCCCGACACCCCGGGAGAAGATCTGGGCGAACCGGCCGCGCCGGGACGCACCCAGCACGAGCTGGGTGGCGTTGACCCCCCGGGCGAAGTCGAGCAACGCCCTCGGGACGTCATCGCCGACGACCTGGTGGTAGGTGCCGCCCAACTCTTCCACCAGGGTCCGCTGCCTGGCCATGTTCGCCGGATCGGCGCTGGTCAGGCCGTCGGACCTGGTGACGTGAACGGCGAGCAGATCGGCGCCCTTGGTCCTGTCCGCGACCCTGGCGGCCCGCCGGATGAGCGTGTCGCCCTCGGGGCCGCCGGTCAGTGCGACGACGACCCGCTCGCGGGCCTCCCACGTCCTGGCGATGCCGTGGTCGGCGCGATACCGGTCGAGCTGATCGTCGACCTTCCCCGCCAGCCACAGGAGCGCGAGCTCCCGCAGTGCGGTCAGGTTCCCGATCCGGAAGTAGTTGGAGAGGGCGGCGTCCACCTTCTCCGGTGGATAGACGTTGCCGTGGGCCATCCTGCGCTGCAGCGCCTCGGGCGACATGTCGACCAGCTCGATCTGGTTGGCCCGCCGGACGACCTCATCGGGCACGGTCTCGCGCTGCGGCACCCCGGTGATCGCCTCGACGACGTCGTTGAGCGACTCCAGATGCTGGATGTTGACCGTGGAGATCACGTCGATCCCGGCGTCGAGGATCTCCTCGACGTCCTGCCAGCGCTTCTTGTTCCTCGCCCCCGGCACGTTGGTGTGCGCCAGCTCGTCGATCAACGCCACCCTCGGCCTGCGCGCGATGACCGCATTCACATCCAGCTCCGTGAAAACGGCGTCTCGGTAGACCATGGACTGCCGGGGAACCGTCTCCAGGTCCTCGACCAGCTCGGCCGTGCGGGGACGGCCGTGGGTCTCCACCAGGCCCACGACCACGTCGGTGCCACGGCCCCGACGCCGGCGGCCCTCGTTGAGCATCGCGAAGGTCTTGCCGACACCGGGGGCCGCACCCAGATAGATCCGCAGCCGCCCGCGCGTGGTGCTCACCTGGTCACTCCGCTCCGGAACCACGGCGCTCATCTTTCGCGTTCCACGACGTCCGGCCGGTCGCCCCGCTCCGGACCCGTGACGGGAATCCCGCGTTCAACCGGTCGCCCCGCTCCGGATCCCCGGGCGCGAACCGCCCGTGCCTCACGTCCCGCGGCGTCCAACCGGTCGCTCCGCTCCGGGGTCGCGGCGCGAACCGCCCGTACCCCACATTCCACAGCGTCCACCTGGTCGCTCCGCTCCGGGGTCGCAGCGTGAACCGCTCGTACCTCACGTTCCGCACCGCGGTCACCCCCCGTCGAGGGCCGGTTCGAGCTCCAGCGCGTTGGCGGCTGGTATGCCCATAAGCCCAGGGTATGACCTCTGTTCTTCTCGATCACCGGCCTGGCCCACCTCATCGGCACCGACCCGCTTCGGGCTCGGGAGAACCGCCTCACCTCGGCTTCAGGGAAACCGTGACCTCGGTGAGCACATCCGGAAATCCATGGACGAGCGGCACCTGGATCAGAGCCAGTTCCGCTTCTTGAACGCCCGGTAGAGCAGAACGGTCCCCAGGACGATCAACATCGTGGACGTCCAGAAGCCGATGGAGTGCTCCGCGCCCGGGTAGGGCACGTTCTGCCCGTAGAAACCGGTGATCAGGGTGGGTACCGCGATGATGGCCGCCCAGCTCGTGATCTTCTTCATGATGTCGTTGAGCTTGAAGCCCTGCTGGTTCATGTGAGCCTCGCGGACGTTTCCCACCAGTTCCCGCAGGGAGTCGGACCACTCGGCGGTGCGCAGCGCGTGGTCGTACACGTCCTGGTAGTAAGGGACCAGCTGGGGCTCCAGCACTTCCTCGCTCCTGCGGAGCAGGCTGCCCACGATCTCGCGCATCGGCACCGCCAGCCGCCGGAACCGCACCAGTTTCTTGCGCATCCGGAACGTCTGCCGCTGGATATGCTCCTGGTCGCCCGGATTCCCGTCGAAGAGATCGTCCTCCAGCGCCTCGATCCGGTCGTCCAGCGCCTGCAGCACCTCGAAGTAGCCGTCCACCACGTAGTCGAGCAGGCCGTGCAGCAGGTACGGCACTCCGTACTTGGCCATCTCGGGGTTGGCGTCCCAGCGTCTGATCACCTCGTCGATGTCGAAGTTGGGGCTCTCTCTCACGGTGACCAGGGCGTTCTTGGTGACGAAGATCGATATCTCGATGAGTTCGAGCTCGGCGTCCGTCGGCTCCGCGGCGTGGACGCCGTCGGATCCGGCCTCCGTCAGCTTCGCGCCGTAGACGCTGAGGAACAGGTGGCTCTCGTAGCTGTCCAGCTTGGGACGCTGGTGGCTGTGAAGCGCGTCCTCGACGGCCAGCGCGTGCAGGCCGAGCTCCTCGCTGATCTTCCCCAGATCCTCACGCGTGGGCGAGCAGAGGTCGAACCACACAACGGCGGACGGATCGCCGACGTAGTCGGACACGTCGGCGATAGGGAAGCCCTCGGACTCGAGGACACCGTTGCGATAAAGGCGGGTGCGCTCCATGACCGCCAACAGTAGCCGCGCTCCACAGGGCCCGGAATCTCCCCCGGGTTCGGGATCGTTCCCCCGGGAGGCCGTACCGAGGTGATTCCTAGGCTGCGGGGACAACCGGGGCGTCGGGGGCAAAAGAGACATCCGAAGCGGCGGAGGCGCTCGAGACCACGTCACGAGAGACCCCCGCCTCCGGAGCCGCGAGGAGGCGCCGGATGTGCTGGACGGCGGTACGGCCCGCACGGTTGGCCCCGATGGTGCTGGCAGACGGGCCGTACCCGACCAGGTGGACACGGGGGTCCAGAACGGCCCGGGTGTCCTCGACCCGGATGCCGCCGCCGGGCTCGCGCAGGTGCAGCGGGGCAAGGTGGTTGATGACCGGGCGGAAGCCGGTGGCCCACAGGATCACGTCGGCCTCGACCAGGCGGCCGTCGTCCCAGGCGACGCCCTCGGGGACGATCCGGTCGAACATCGGCAGCCGGTCCAGGATCCCGGCCGCCATGGCCGCCTTCACCGCCGGGTTCACCGGGTAGCCGGTGGAGGCCCCGATGACGCTCCCCGGCGGCAGCCCCGCGCGGACACGGGCGTCCACCCTGGCGACGGTCTCGCGGCCGGCTTCCTCGTTGAAGACCCCCTCCTTGAAGACGGGAGGGCGCCGGGTGACCCAGGTGGTCGTGGTGATCTCCGCGATCTCCATCAGAAGCTGGATGCCCGAGGCTCCGGCGCCGACCACCACCACGTGCTTGCCCGCGAACTCCTCCCGGGTGGTGTAGTCGGCGGTGTGGAGCTGCCGTCCGCGAAAAGACTCCTGGCCCGGGTATCGCGGCCAGAACGGGCGGTCCCAGGTGCCGGTGGCGTTGATCAGGGCACGGGCCGACCAGTCTCCGGCCGAGGTCTCCACCAGCAGCCGCCCGTCCTGCCCCTCCCTCACGGACCGCACCCCGACCGGGCGGCGCACGGGCAGGTCGAAGGCCCGCTCGTAGGCGGCGAAGTATTCGGAGACGACCTCCGAGGACGGCCGGGTCGTGTCGGCGACGCCCAGCGGCAACCCCGGCAGGTCGTGCACGCGATGCGTGGCGCCGAGGGTGAGGGACGGCCAGCGGAACTGCCAGGCGCCGCCGGGACGCGGAGAGCGGTCGAGCACCACGAAGCCCAGCCCGGACCTGCTGAGAAAGTAGGCGCTGGAGAGGCCGGCCTGCCCCGCCCCGATGACCACGACGTCGATGTTCGCCACGTTTCCTGGCAACTATCCGCGCCCGATGAATAATCCCGCATTTACAGGGCAGCAGTGGCTACCAACACACGCAGCCTGAGTTGAGGTCACATGATAGTACTGGGACTTCTCTTGATCGTCCTCGCGGGAGCAACCGTGATCGCGGTCTCCTGGGATGAGACCGCGGCATCGACCGCCACCGCATCGTTCACGATCTTCGACCGTACGGTCCAGCTCTCCCAGCTGGAGCTCTTCTTCGCCGGTGTCGCCGTGGGAGCCGTCTTCCTGCTCGGCCTGATGATCATGTTCGCCGGGATGCGCCGCTCCTCCGCGCAGCGCCGCAAGCTCCGTTCCTCCCGTTCGGAGGCGCGTGACCGCGTCGCCCTCCTGGAGAAGGAGAAGCAGGAGCTGGAGCGCAAGCTCGAGGAGACCCCGGAGGTCGTCCCCGTGGCCGCCGCGGCCCCCGTGGTCGACCGCGATCACGACGGCGTCGACGATCGCGTCGAGACGACGGCACCCCACCCCCACGTCGAGGTGCCCAGCCAGCCCGCCACCGACGAGCTCGTGGCCGGTCGCCGCGGGCGTCTGAGCAACCGCCGATAACCGCAGACGGTCCCGGGCACATCCGGGTAACCGCTGCCAGACGCACATCGTTCGCTCTGCCTTTCCGCCGGTACGGCATACATGCCGTACCGGCGGAGTCATGTCCGCACGAAAACGCCGCCCGCACTCATTCCCCGGACACGGCCGGCTCCGGCACGGCCTGTTCCTCGGATACGGGCCGCGAGACCTTCCTCCGGCGGTGCAGGAGCATCATGAGTCCTCCCGCGACGAGTCCCCAGAAGGCGGCGCCCACTCCGAGCAGGGTCAGCCCCGACGCGGTGACCACGAAGGTGATCACCGCGGCCTCCCTGCCCTCGGGTTCGGCGATGGCCGCGGTGATCGCCGAGGCGAGTGCGCCGATCAGGGCGAGACCGGCGACGGCCTCGATGAGCACCGGGGGCGAGAGCAGGACCAGCGCGGTGGCCAGTCCCGAGCCGATCCCAAGGACGATCATCGAGGCCCCGGCGGTGACCGAGGCGATCCACCGGCGGCCGGGGTCGGGGTCGGCGTCGGGACCGGCGCTCAGGGCCGCGGTGATGGCGGCCAGGTTCACCGCATGCCCTCCCAGAAGGGCCCCGAGGGTGCTGGCCAGGCCCGTGGAGAGAAGGATCCCGCGCAGCGGCGGGCGGTAGCCGTACCCCGCCAGGACCGCCATGCCCGGCACGTTCTGCGAGGCCATCGTGACGAGGAACAGCGGGAGCGCGATGCTGATCATCGCCTGGGCGTTCCAGGACGGCAGGGTCGGCTCGATCACCGGGCGCACGTCCACCGCCCCCAGCCCCGGCCCGGTCAGCGCGATCGCCACGACGGCGACCAGCAGGGCCCCCGGGACCGCCCACTTGCGGGCGAAGCGGCTCAGCAGCGCCCAGGTGAGCACGGCGGGACCGGCCATCAGCGGCACCTCCGCGAGCGCCCTGACCGGTGCGACACACAGGTTGAGCAGGACTCCTGCGAGCATGGCGCCCGCGATCGGGGTGGGGATGGCCGCGATCCATCGGCCCAGCGTGGGGAAGAGCCCCGCGGCGATGATGAGCAGCCCCGAGACCACGAACGCGCCGACCGCGACGGGAAACCCTCCCTCGACGGCACCTGTCGCGACCAGCAGCGCCGCTCCCGGTGTGGACCAGGCGATGGTGATCGGCACGCGCTGCCGCAGACCCAGCCAGATGGCGACCACGCCGATCGCCACGCAGAGCACGAGCAGCCCCGAAGTCGCCTGCCGCTGGTCGGCGCCGACCGCGCGCAGCCCGGCCAGAACCACGGCGAAGGAGCTGGCGAAGCCGACGAGTGCGGTCACCACCCCCGCCAGAATCGGCTGAAGCAGACGTGTCATCCTCGCCGCCCCTTCCCTGGCTCACCGGTCATCCCGGCGCGTCACGGGCCGTTCCGTATATGGAACGGTCATCGTGATGCACCATAGCTTCATGGACTCCGGCCGACAAACCCCCCGTCCAGCCCTGGAAACCGGCACTCATGACGTGGGGCGGAGGATCCGCCTGCTGCGCCAGGAACGCGGCATCTCCCTGTCGGAGCTCGCCCGCCGGGCGGGCATCGGCAAGGCCACCCTGTCCGGCCTGGAGAACGGCTTCCGCAACCCCACCCTCGAAACGCTCTGGGCGATCACCGCCGAACTCGGCGTCCCGTTCGCCTCGCTCCTCGCCGCCGACACGGCCCCGGTGATTCACGGCACGGCCGTCGAGGCCGCGCTGCTCCAGGTCTTCGAGGACGAGTCCGTCACCTACGAGCTCTACCGGCTGGTGATCCCCGCGGGCTCCACGCAGGTGTCCCCCGCCCACCACGAAGGCGTCACCGAGCACATAACGATCTTCGCGGGGACGCTGAGCGCCGGCCCGGTGAACACGCCCCTCCTGGCCGGAGCGGGCGAGCACATCACCTGGCGGTCGGACGTCCCCCACACCTACGCCGCGGTCGGCGACGAGGCCGTTCAGGCCAGCCTGCTGATCCGCTACCCGCGTCCTTGACGTCCTCCCCGGCTGTGAAACCCGGGGATCTCAGCGTCCGGCCTTCCAGCCAGGCCTGTCGGTTCGTGGCCCACCGGCCCGGGCAACCCCGAAGCCTCCCCCTGCCCCGAGCAGGGAATTCACCCTGGATATCCGGATCGCTCCAATTTCTACGGGCCCATTCATGGCCTTTCCTCAGGCCCATCCCTGGCACCCCGCGCGAACTCCTCATCTCCGGGCACACCTAAGACCCCATTACGTCATGAAAAATACCTAAAAGTAATATTCATCCCATGACGCCACGGTCCAAGGCAGTTCTCTTCTGGGCCACCGGTGTATCGGCCTACATCATCGCGGTATTCCACCGTCAGTCCCTCGGCGTCGCCGGCATCGAGGCCGCGGCGAGGCTCGACGTCGGCGCGGCCGGGCTCGCAGTACTGGCCATGCTGCAACTGCTGGTCTACGCGGCCATGCAGGTGCCCGTCGGAGTGCTCGTCGACCGGCTCGGGTCCAAGCGCATGCTGGTCATCGGGGCCGCCGTGATGGCCTGCGGCGAGCTCGTCTTCGCGCTGGCAGGCGGGCTGCTGCCGGGGATCGCGGGCAGGGCGCTGATCGGCTGCGGCGACGCGATGACGTTCATCAGCGTGATCCGCCTGGTCAACCTCTACTTCCCCGCCCACCGCAACCCGGTGATGGTCCAGCTCACCGGCCTGCTCGGCCAGCTCGGCGCGATCGCCTCAACGGTGCCCCTGATCCACTCCCTCCACGCCTACGGCTGGACGCCCACCTTCCTCGGCGCCGCCGTCCTGGGCGTCGTGTCGGTGTTCCTGGTGCTCACGGTGCTGGGCGACTCCCGCCCCGAACGGACCGGAGAGCCACCAAGCCTCAGGGCCGCCTGGGCCGAACCCGGGACCCGGCTGGGCATGTGGACCCATGCGGCCACCCAGTGCTCGGCGGCGGCCTTCCTCCTGCTGTGGGGATATCCGTTCCTGGTCCAGGGCCAGGGTCTGGATCCCTCGACGGCGGGCCTGCTGCTGACGACGCTGACCGTGTGCGGCATGGTGTGCGGGCCGCTGCTCGGCTATCTCGCCGGGCGGTTCCCCTTCCACCGTTCCCGGATGGTGCTCATCGTGATCGGCAGCACCGCCGGAGCGTGGACCGCCGTACTGCTCTGGCCGGGCCGGGCGCCGCTCTGGCTCCTCTTCCTGCTGGTGGCGGCGCTCGCGGTCAACGGTCCCGGATCGATGATCGGCTTCGACTACGCCAGGACCTTCAACCCGGCCGCCCGGATCGGCGCGGCCACCGGCATCGTGAACGGCGGCGGCTTCGTCGCGTCCGTGTCGGTGATCGCTCTGATCGGCGTCACCCTCGACCTGCTGGGGGAGACCACCCTGGACACCTTCCGGTGGGCGTTCGCCGTGCAGTATCCGATCTGGGCGCTGGGCGCGGTCCAGGTCCTCCGCTACCGCGGCAAGACCAGACGCCTGCTCCTCGACCAGGCGGCACCCGAACCCGCCCCCGGCCACCAGGTGGCACCCGAAACGGCCTAGAGGTCGCCGAGCTCACCGAGCGGTTTTGTCCAGTAGTCCTTGTTCACGGGCTCGCCCTCGATGAGGGCGAGCGTGTCGGAGGCGGCGCGGCCGGGGTCGATGGCGGCGTGCATGATCTGAGTGAAGACCTTGTACGCCTCGTCGTCGCCGGGCCGTATCTGGCCGCGCTCGATGAGGCGGTACCAGTACTTCTGCTCGATCTCGATGCGGTCGAGAAGCTGTTCGCGGTTGAGGGTGCGGGCTTCCTCGATGGTGAGTCGTTTGAAGCGTGGCATGGGGTGATTGTTACATCCGGCCCGTCTGATCGCCGGAGCCATCGCGCGATGACGCCCGAGCGTCCGTCTCCGAGCGGACGCGCCTCGACGCCGAGCGGGGGCGCCTCAGCCCCGGGCAGGGGCATGCCCGGGGCCGGGCTCGGCGAACGCCCTCCGGCTGTGCGCGAGCAGCTCGCGCACCGCGGGGTTGTGCGTGCTCCTCCAGGTCAGGGCGAGCAGGGCGGGCGTTTCGACGTCGTCGACGGTGAGGGCGGTGAGCCGGTCGCGATAGCGCTCCGCCATCGAGGCGCTGAGGATGGCGACGGCGAGCCCGCGGGTGGCGAGGTCGGCGATGGCGTCCGCGGCGCTGGCCTGCAGCGCGATCACCGGTTGGAGGCCCTGCGCCGCGCAGGCCTGGTCGAACACCGTACGCAGGCCGGTGCCGGGTGGCATGCACGCGATCGGGTGGGCGCTCAGGTCGCGCAGGGTTACCCGCGACCGCTCCGCCAGGGGGTGCCCGGCCGGGACCGCCGCGACGAGCCGCTCGCTGATGATCGTCAGCGCGTCCAGCCCGTCGGGGGCGGCGGTCGCGGTCCCGATGAGGGCCAGGTCGACGGTGCCGTCGCGCACCCCCTCGACGAGCCGGTCGGAGTTGTCCTCCAGCAGGGAGATCTCCACACCGGGATGCGCCCGGTGGAAGGCGGCGAGGGCGTCGAACAGCGGTGTGACGGTGCAGCCGATGATCATCCCGACGACGAGCCGGCCCCGGATCAGGCCGGTCACCTCGCCCACCGCCTGGCCGAGTGCCGCGGTGGCGGCGAGCGCGGCACGGGCGTGTTCGAGCGCGGCCTTTCCCGCGACGGTGAGGGTGGCGGTGCGCGCCGATCGGTCGAACAGCTCGGCGCCGAGCTCGCGTTCGAGCTGGCGGATCTGGGCGCTGACGCCGGACTGGCTGATGTGCACCCGCTCGGCCGCCCGGGTGAAGTTTCGCTCCTCGGCGACCGCGACGAAGTATTCCAGCTGCCTCAGTTCCATAACTGGGGATTCTAGTTCCTAGCAGATCCATCTGTTGGACTTCTGACCGGTGGGCGACCACGCTGGGAGATGTCAAAGCCCGACCCCAAGGAGGAACCATGCCGGAGTACGAGAAGGCCATGCGGCCCGAAGACCTCACCCGCCTGTTCGTCGAGCGGTCCAATGCCGGAGACGCGGCCGGAGTGGCCGAACTCTACGAAGAGGACGCGGTGATGGCCTACCCGCCGGGCGGCCAGACGGTGGGCCGGGAGGCGATCCGCGCGCTGTGGGAGAAGGTGCTGGCGGGCCGCCCCCACTTCGAGCCGGAACAACCGCTGCCGACGCTGACGAGCGGCGACCTCGCCCTCACCTCGACCCCGCCGAAGGACGGGACCGGCGCCCGCGCGCAGGTCGTCCGGCGCCAGCCCGACGGAAGCTGGCTGCGCCTGCTCGACCAGCCCGAGTTCGTCCCTCCCACCCCCTGAACCACCCACCTCCCGACGCGACGAACGGCCCCTGGCCGGGCCCGACAAACCCGGGTGGGGGCCAGGTCCGACAGACCCGGACGAGGTCGGGTCCGACAAACCCGGGTGGGGCCGGGCCCGACGAACCCGAGCAGGGGTCAGGCCCGACAAACCCAGGTGGAGGCTGGATCCGACGAACCCGGGTGGGGGTCAGGCCCGACAAACCCGACCGGACACTCATCCATCGATGCGGTGATAACGCCCGCAACCGATACAAGGAGCACAATCTTGGCGACCTTCGTTCTCGTTCCCGGCATGTGCCATGGCGGCTGGAGTTACGAGCCCCTCACCGAACTGCTACGCCTTCACGGCCATCGCGCGTACCCGCTGACGTTGACCGGGCTCAGCGAGCGCGGCCACCTGCTGAACGCGGGGGTGAACCTCGAAACGCATGTCCGGGACGTGGTCGGCCTGCTGGAGGCCGAAGAGATCGAGGACGCGGTGCTGGTCGGCCACAGCTACGGGGGAATGGTGATCACCGGGGTCGCGGACCGCGTGCCGGAGCGGGTGGACTCCTTGGCGTACCTGGACGCCGTCGTGCCGCAGCATGGCGACTCCTGCTGGACCCTGGTCTCCGACCAGGAACGGAAATGGTATTCGGACGTGGCGGAGACCGGCTACTCGGTGCGGCCGCTACCCTTCTTCGATTCACGCGCCACGCCCCATCCGCTCGCCTCGCTGCTCCAGTCGATCCGGCTCACCGGCGACCTCGCGCGGTTCCGTCGCAGGGACTACGTGTACGCGGCTGGGTGGGACGGCCAGTCGCCGTTCACTCCCATCTACCAGCGGTTGCGTGACGACCCGCTGTGGACGACCCACGCACTGGACAGCAGGCACAACCTCATGCGGGACGCGCCGGAGGATCTGCTGAAGATCCTTCTTGAGGCCGTTCAACCCGGCTGATCACTGCTCAGCCCGATTCCTTCGCTCAGCGGCCCCGGCCGGGACCGTCGACCGATTCCTTCACCCGGTGACCCTGGCTGAACCGTCGACCGATTCCGTCGCCCGGCGGCCCCGGCCGGCCGTCGGCCGATACCGGCATCCGCCAACGGCGGATTCGCCATGCCCAGCACGTCGTTCACGCGCCTGCCATACGCCGTGACGTCAGAAAAAAGGAACTCTGTGACAGATCGGACCGCATTCGCAACCGGCCGTCCCCTGCCGGACCACCACGTGACCCCGGCACGTACGGTGTCGAACCCCCTGGCGCGACACCGATGAGGCCACCGGAGTGGCAGGCGGTGCGACTGGCCCTCGGTACCGCTTCGGCGCTCGGACTCGCGCGCTTCGCGTACGGGCTACTCGTCCCGGCGATGCGCGGTGACCTCGGCTGGAGCCTGGCCGAAGCCGGAGCGATGAGCACCGCCAACGGTCTCGGTTACCTCGCCGGCGCGCTGGTGACCGCCGTCGTCGTCCGCCGGCTGGGCACCGCCGCCACCTTCCGGTGGGGGATGATCCTCACCGCGGTGGCACTGGCCGCCACCGCGGTCAGCGACGACTACCCGGTGCTGCTGGCCGCACGGGCCGCCGCCGGGGCGGCGGGGGCACTGGTGTTCATCACCGGCGGTGTGATCGCCTCGCGCATCGCCACCCGTGTCTCCTCGACCGCGCCCATCACCGTCTACTTCGCCGGCACCGGGCTGGGCATCGCCTTCAGCGGCGTGACCGTCCCGATGCTGAGCCATCACTGGCACGTCGCCTGGATCGCCCTGAGCGCCGCGGCCGGCCTGGCGGCAATCGCCGGCTGGACCGCCGCGCGCACGGACGAGGACAGGCCCGTCGCCGCCACCGCCGGGCGTGCGCGGGTGCGTCCGCTCCGGCGGACCGCTCTCGCGTACCTGCTGTTCTCCGCCGGCTACATCTCCTACATCACCTTCCTGTCCGTATATCTCGCCGACCAGCACGCGTCACCCGCCCAGGTGGTGCTCACCTGGGCCTCGCTCGGCCTCGCCGTGGTGGCGGCGCCCGCACTGTGGGGCCGTCCGACCACCAACTGGTCCGGCACCCGGACCCTCGCCACGTTGCTGGGCGTCCTCGGTGGCGCGGCGGCGCTCGCCCTGTCCACGCCCTCACCGCCCGTCATCATCGCCTCCGCGATCGTTTACGGGGCGACGTTCATGGGCGTTCCCGCCGCCGTCACCGCGCTGATCCGGGACAACACCCCACCCGCCGACTGGACCGCCACCCTGGCCGCCTTCACCGTGCTGTTCGCGGCCGGTCAGACCGCCGGCCCCTGGATCGCGGGCATGCTCGCCGATCACACCTCGACCGACGCCACCCTGGCCTGGACCGCCGTTCTCTGCGCCGCCGCGGCCGTGATCGCCGCGACCGAACGGACCCGACCGCGGAGCACGCCCCGCCGAGACACCCGATCGAAAACCCCACCACGGCGTTGAAGCGCTCCGGAGAACGAGGGCAGGCAACTTGGGCGGAGCGCATACCCGTTGGTCGCGGCGGATACCGCGGCGACCTCCCACAGGCTGGATCTTGTCGGCGCCGTCGTGCTATAAATTCATTGAATAAACGTTTAATCAATGGAGGGCGCGTGACACGGACACGGCGAGAGCAGGCGGAGTGGCGGCGCGAGCGGTTGCTGGACGCGGCGCTGGACGTCTTCGCGGAAAAGGGAGTCGACGGCGCCTCGGTCAAGGATGTCGCGCAGGCCGCGCAAGCGACCCCCGGCCTGCTCTATCACTACTTCGACAGCAAGGAAGCCCTGGTCGCCGCCCTGCTGCGCGAGCGCGGCTTCATCTCCCAACTGCGCGAGGCGCTGGCGCGCGACAGCGGCGACCAGCCGGCACTCGAAGTGCTGACCGGGCTGATGAGTGAGTTCGACCGGTTGCTGGCCGACAACGCCAAGCTCGTCTCACTGTTCTTCGGCTCCGCCCACGCGGGGGCCGAACTACGCGAACTCGTCGCCGAGGGACAGCGGCAGATCGGCGGCTTCCTCGCGGCGCGGGTCGCGGCGGGCGAGCTGCGCCCCCATGACACCCGGACCGCGGCGACCATGCTGCTGGCAACGGTGGCGATCGGCCGCAGGACCCAGGCCCCTGTCGACGTGACCGCGCTGGTCCGGATCCTGCTCACCGGCCTGACCTCAGGAGAGCCGGATCGTGACTGATACGTCGACCCGGTGCTGCGTGGTCGGCGGCGGCCCCGCCGGCATGATGCTCGGCCTGCTGCTGGCCCGCCAGGGCATCGAGGTGACCGTGCTGGAGAAGCACGCCGACTTCCTTCGCGATTTCCGGGGGGACACCGTCCACCCGTCGACACTCGAACTCATCGCCGAACTCGGTTGGATCGAGGAGTTCCTGACCCTGCCGCATACCGAGATGCGTGAGGTCACCGTCAGCATGGGCGGCAGGGCCGTCACCTTCGCCGACTTCAGCAGGTTGAAGGTGCGCTGCCCCTACATCGCGTTCATGCCGCAGTGGGACGTGCTCGACTTCCTCGCCCGCAAGGCCGCCGCCTATCCCGGCTTCCGGCTGCTGCGCGACACCGAGATGACCGGCCTGCTCCTTGAGGACGGCCGGGTGGCCGGTGTACGCGCCCACACCCCCGCCGGGCCGCTGGAAGTGCGGGCCGACCTCGTCGTCGCGGCCGACGGCCGCCACTCGACCACCCGCGTGGCGGCGGGACTGGAGCCGGCCGCGGGCTCCCCGCCCATGGACGTGCTGTGGTTTCGCCTGCCCCGCCACCATGGCGATGAAGTGCCGTTCTTCCAGGGCGGCCACGGCACGCTCATCTCGATCGACCGCGGCGACTACTGGCAGCTCGCCTACACCATCCCCACCGCCGCCTATCCCGAACTGCGCCAGGCGGGCCTGGCCGCCTTCCACGACAGGATCGCCAGGCTCGCGCCCGACCTGTCGGATCGCGTCGCCCTGATCGACGACTGGCGGCACCTGCACCAGCTCACGGTCAGGGTCGACCGGCTCAAGACATGGCACCGGCCAGGGCTGCTGTTCATCGGCGACGCGGCCCACGCGATGTCGCCGGCCGGCGGCGTCGGCATCAACCTCGCCGTGCAGGACGCGGTCGCCACCGCCAACCTCCTGGGACCCGTGCTCGGCACACGACGGCCGGACGAGCGCGACCTGGCGCGGGTGCAGGCCAGACGCGAACAACCGACCAGGATCACCCAGGCCTTTCAGCTCGGCATCCTGCGCGACCTCTATCCCAAGGACCTGGCCGACGACACCGCCGAGCACGTGCCGCCCATCTTCACCGCCTTCAGAGCGCTGCCCCCGCTGCGCCACGTGATGGGCCGCTTCATCGGGCTGGGTGTACGCCAGGAGCACATCACCCGCACCTGAATCGCCCCGGATCGGGATCGCCGTAGTAGATGCGTGCCTGACCAACAGCGGGCTGCCGCAAGCCGAGGAGCATGGAGCGACGCCCCGGCCCCCTGCCGGAAACCGAGCGTCTCGACTCCTCGCGCCGGTGAACGGCCACCGTGCCGACGGGGCCGTACACCGTGCGCCTCCCGTCAGAGGATCCTGGTGAACGGCTCGGCGAAGTGGGCGGTGGCGATCGTTCCCCGCTCCGCTCTGACCCGGTCCAGCAACTCCGCCCGCGTGGTCGCGGCGAGCTCGGGGTCGTCGTCGTAGAGGTAGGTCACCCGGGGATCGCTCAGCTGCACCGGGTGCAGCACCACGTCTCCGGTCAGCACCAGGTCGCCGACCTGGACGACCTGGTGGCCCGGGGTGTGCCCCGGCGCGAGGAGCGCCCGGATGCCGGGGAGCACGTCCGAGTGCCCGTCCACCACCTGGAGCCGCTCACCCAGCGGCCGGATGACATGGTCGAGGACCTCCTCGGCGGCCGCGTCGACCTCGGCCCGCTGGAGGACGTACCGGGCATTGGGGAAGGCCGGTGACCCGTCGATCACGGCCCCGCCCGCGTGGTCGCTGTGCAGGTGCGTGATGACCACCGCGTCCACCTTCTCCGGCGCCACCCCGACCCGTGCGAGCTCGTCGCCGAGAACTCCGGGAACCGGCGCCCAGCTCGCCGCGGGCGAGTTCTCGGGACCGATTCCGGTGTCCACCAGCACCGTCCGGCCCGCCGCGTCGCGCAGCAGGTAACAGTGGAAGTGCAGGACCCACTCGTCCGGCTCCCCGTGGCAGCCTCCGGGGAACATCTCCGGCAGCGGGCGCCGGATCGAGTCACCCATCGGCCCCACGGCGTCACACAGCGGGAACACCTCGACCCCGGCGACTGTTATGGACTGATGTGGCATCCGTTCTCCTGTTCGGAATGGATTGACGATGCTACGGTGATATCGGGTGTGACGCACTGCTGGCTAGGCCGCGTGCGATGTTCCACCCCGTTTCTCTCGATACCGCCCCTTTTCAGGCATGCGGTTCGCCCCCCGTGAAAGGTCACTTTTGACCTTTCACCCCCTGTGAAAGGTCATCAATGACCGTCGAAACACCCATCAAGAAATCCTCGCGTCCTCGCGAGAGCCCTCCCAGACTGCCCCGTCCCCGCGAGAGCGATGCCCCGGTCGATACCGTGGCCGGCCTGCTCGATGTCCACGACAAGACCGGCTATATCAGGACCTCCGGCTACCTGCCCGGTCCCGGCGACGTGCGCGTTCCCCACTCCCAGATCAGGCAGTACGGCCTGCGCCCCGGCGACCACGTCGTCGCCACCGCGCGCAAGCCGTACGAGAAGCTGATCGACGTGGAGACCGTCAACGGCGTCGCCGACTGGCGGCGCAGACCCGACTTCGCGGACATGACCCCGATCCACCCGCGCGACCGGCTCCGCCTGGAGACCGGCTCGGTGACCGGCAGGGTCGTCGACCTGTTCGCCCCGATCGGCAAGGGCCAGCGCGGCCTGATCGTCGCCCCGCCCAAGGCCGGCAAGACCATGATCCTGCAGGACCTGGCCGCCGCGATCACCCGCAACCACCCGGACTGCCACCTCATGGTCGTGCTCGTCGGCGAGCGCCCCGAGGAGGTCACCGAGATGCGCGAGTCCATCCACGGCGAGGTGGCCGCGTCCACGTTCGACCGCCCCGACCGCGACCACACCGTCGTCGCGGAACTCGCCGTCGAACGCGCCAAGCGCCTCGCCGAGGCCGGGCACGACGTCGTCCTCCTGCTGGACTCCCTCACCCGCCTCGCCCGCGCCTACAACAACCTCGCCCCCGGCGGCGGACGCACCCTCGCCGGTGGCATCGACGCCTCGGCTCTTCTTCCCCCGCGCCGCTTCTTCGGCGCCGCACGCAACCTGCGCGACGGCGGTTCGCTGACGATCCTCGCCACCGCCCTGGTCGAGACCGGCTCCCGGATGGACGACACCCTCTTCGAGGAGTTCAAGGGCACCGGCAACATGGAGCTGCGCCTCAGCCGCGCCCTCGCCGACAAGCGCCTCTACCCCGCCGTGGACCTCGACGCCTCCGGCACCCGGCGCGAGGAGATCCTCCTCGACCCGCTGGAGCACCGGCTGACCTGGCGGCTGCGCCGCACCCTGGGAGGCCTGGAGAAGCAGCAGGCCCTGGAGCTCCTCACCGACAGGCTCCGGGAGACCCCCTCCAACGCCGCCTTCCTCCAGCAGATCCAGCAGACCGCCTGAGCTGCACTCAACTCCCCAGAACCGGCAGCCGCCTCAGATCCTTGGTGAGGAGCACGAGATGGAGAGGGTCCGTCGGACTGCATTCGAACTCGGCGATGCGGGCATGGAAATCACGGGCCGACTCGTTCTCACAGTGAATCAATAGCGCCCGAACGCCTATCTGGCCGGCCGCGTTTCCCACCCTGCGCAATACGTCGACCACGAGAGCCTGCCCAAGCCCGAATCCAATTTCTCCATGATCGTCGCCGTCCCCCGGATGCCGGAAACGGACTGGCCATGGACGACCGTGGGCGCCGGCGTTCGGAGCGGCAGGCGGACCACGTCCCGAAGCAGGGATGATAGGGACATGCTGGCTGACGTCGTCGACTACCTTGCCTGCCCGGTCTGCGGCGACGGGCTGAGCCTGGACGGCCCGGTCGTCAGGTGCCTCCAAGGACATGGCTTCGACGTGGCCAGGCAGGGATACGTCAGCCTGCTGACCGGCTCCCAGGCGCCCGGCACGGCCGACAGCACCGCCATGGTGGCCGCCAGGGAGGCCTTTCTCGGGGCCGGCCACTTCGACCCCCTGGCGGAGGCGGTCGCAAGCGCCTGCCGGACCGAGGCGAGGGTGGTCGCGGACGCGGGCGCGGGGACCGGGCACTACCTCAGCAGGGTGCTCGACCGTCTCCCCGAGGCCGTCGGGATGGCACTGGACGTGTCCAAGCACGCGATCAGGCGGGCGGCGCGGGCCCATCCACGGCTGGGGGCCGTGGTGGCCGACGTGTGGAGGCCGCTGCCCGTCCGCGACAACACGGTGGATGTCCTTCTTAATGTGTTCGCTCCGCGCAACGGGGCAGAGTTCGCCCGGGTGCTCAAGGACGACGGCGAGCTGATCGTGGTCACGCCCACCTCACGGCATCTCGCGCCCCTGGTCGAGCGCCTGGGGCTCCTCTCGGTGGACGAGTCGAAGGAACGACGGGTGGCGGAGAGTCTGAGCGACCATTTCCTCGAAGCCGGACGGAGCACTCACGAGTTCGAGATGGCCCTGGGGCACAAGACGATCGAGGCCGTCGTGGGAATGGGACCGAGCGCCTGGCACACAGATAGGGAGGTTATGCGACGAAAAATCACAGAACTCCCAGAAACAACCAATGTGGTCGCTTCTTTCCGTATGTCTATCTTTCAAACCCACCTCCGATCAAGTCGTGTGCTTGACAGCCACCTTCGTGGCACATGTTACTGATGTGACTTTTAGTCCGAAATTCCCAGACATTAGTGAAGCGAATAACCCTTGAAGACGACATACTGGACCGCAATCCGGCGAGCCCGCGCCAGGACGCGTAAAACCAATGCCTTGACGGAGGGAAGCGCCATATGAAGGCGGAGGAACGCTGGCAGGCCAGGTTCGGTGCGCCGCGCGTGACGCTGCCCGTGTGGGCACGCCAGGCTCCCGCCCGGGCCGTCTACCGCAGTAACGCCTCCGGTGCGTGGGAGGTCTACGTCTGGGACCGCGCGGCAGGCTCGGCGCGCCAGGCGACCGCGCGACCCAAGGGCACCTCGCACGGCGCGCTCGACCCCAACGGCCAGTGGATCTGGTGGTTCTCCGACACCGACGGCGACGAGTGGGGCCGCTGGATGCGCCAGCCCTTCGGCGGCGGTCCCGACGAGCCGGTCGACCTCGAACCCGGCTCTCCCGCGGGGATCGCGCTGTCCTCGACCGGCGAGGCGGCCATCGGCATGGCCAGGCCCGGCGGAGGGTTCACGATCTATCTCGTACGGCCCGGCGAGCCCGCACGTGTGATCTACGAGCACGCCGAGGCCGCCTCCGTCTCCGCGATCTCCCTGGACGGCTCGCTGATCGCGATCAGTCACAGCGAGCACGGCGACTCCCGGCACCCCGCGCTGCGGGTGCTCCGGCCGAACGGCGACCTCGTCGGCGACTTGTCCGACGGCCCCGGCAAGGGCGTTCTCGGCCTGCGCTTCGCGCCCCTGCCCGGCGACCGCCGGCTGCTCACCCTGCACGAGCGCAGGGGCCGCCGCGAGCCGCTGGTCTGGGATCCCGAGACCGGCGACCAGCGGGAGATCTGGCTGCGCGACCCCGGTGAGATCACCGCCGACTGGTACGACGACGGACGCTCGCTGCTCGTCATCCGGGCCAACCGCGGCCGCACCTACCTGACCCGCTACGACCTCCCCGGCGGCGGGCACTTCCCGATCGAGACCCAGCACGGCGTGATCGAGGCCGCCGCGCCCCGTCCCGACGGCTCCGTGGAGTATTCCTGGTCCAGCGGCGCCCACCCGCAGGTGATCCGGTCGACCAACGGCCACGTGGTGATGAACCACGGCGGGCCGATCTCCCCGCCGTCCGTCCCGGTGGAGGACGTCGACGTGGACGGTCCCGGCGGTCGCATCCACGCCCTGGTCTCCCGTCCCGAGCGCGGATCCGGGCCGTTCCCCGCGGTCTTCCTGCTGCACGGCGGGCCGTCCGCGCAGGACGACGACTCCTTCGTGCCCCAGGTGGCCGCGTGGGTGGACCTCGGCTTCGCGGTGGTGCGGGTCAACTACCGAGGCTCGACCGGGTACGGCTCCGCCTGGCGGGACGCCCTGAGCGGCGAGGTCGGGCACATCGAACTCGCCGACGTGGCCGCCGTCAGGGACGCCATGGTCGACCGCGGCGTCGTCGACCCGGACCGGCTGGTGCTGGCCGGCGCCTCGTGGGGCGGCTATCTCACCCTCCTCGGCCTGGGCACCCAGCCCAAGATGTGGGCGGCGGGCATCGCGACGGTGCCGATCGCCGACCATCTGGCCACCTACGAGGAGGAGACCGAGGCGCTGCGCGCCTACCACCGGGCACTGCTCGGCGGCTCTCCCGCCGAACAGCCGGAGCGCTACAGGAACTGCTCGCCGATCACCTACGTCGACCAGGTCGAGGCCCCGCTGCTGATCCTGGCCGGGGAGAACGACCCGCGCTGCCCGATCGGGCAGATCGAGACGTACGTGTCCCGGCTCACCGAGCGTGCTCATGATCACGAGGTGTACCGCTACGACGCGGGCCACGGCTCTCTGGTCGTCTCCGAGCGCATCGCGCAGATGTCGGCCCAGCTGGACTTCGCCCGCAAGCACGTGAAGACGGAGGCCTAGCAGGTCATCGGGCGCGGAGGACCACGATCGCCATGTCGTCCGCGCTCGGCTCGGGGGCGAAGTCCTGTACGGCACGGCGGATCCGCTCGGCGACCGCCCGCGCCGACAGGCCCACGCACTCGGCGAGCAGCTTGGCCAGACCCCCGTCGTCGTCGAGCAGGTGGCCGTTCCGGCGTCGCTCGGTCACCCCGTCGGTCACCGCGAGAAGGACGTCGCCGACGTCGAGATGGACCAGCTCCGCCTTGAAGGTCGCCTCGGGGAAGACGCCCAGCAGGGACTGGGAGGTCACCACGGTCTCCACGACGCCGCTGGGCCGCAGCCGCAACGCCTCGGGATGACCGGCGGAGACCACCCACACGTCCAGGCCGGTCGGCACCGGCGTGATCTCCCCGTGCAGCAGGGTCAGGAACCGGGCCCGCTCGCCCTCCTCCAGGATCGCCTGGTTGAGGCGGTCGAGGACGGCGGCCACGCCGTACCCCTCCCTGGAGAGCAGGCGCAGGGTGTGCCGGGCCAGGCCGGTGACCGCGGCGGCCTCGGGGCCGGTCCCGCAGACGTCGCCCACCGCGAACCGCCAGGAGTCGTCTCCCGCCGCGAACAGGTCGTAGAAGTCACCGCCGACCTCGTTGGTCTCCCCCGCGGGCTCGTAGACCACGGCGGAGTCGAGCCCGGGGATCTCGCCGGGCTCGTTCGGGGGCAGCAGGCTGCGCTGCAGCGCCCGGTTGGCCGCCGCCTGGGTGGCGTAGAGCCGGGCGTTGTCCATGGCGAGGGCCGCCCGGCGGCCGATGTCCTCGGCGTACTGGAAAATGTCCTCGGGGAACCGGTCGGGCCGTCCCAGGCACATCGTCCCCAGCACCCGCCCGCGCGCGAGGAGCGGGATCACCAGCATCTGGGAGTCGCCGAGCTGCGTCGAGCCGCCGGCCTGCGGGATCTGGATCGCGGCCAGCTCCTCGGCCAGCTCGTCGATGCGCCGCTCGTCGGTGTGCCACAGGTAGGCCGGGCGCTGCGGTCCGCCGCCGTCGGTCCAGGTGTAGACGGCGCACCAGGTGGCCAGCCGGGGCACCACGATCTGCGAGATGATCGCGGGCACCATGTCCGGGTTGAGGGTTCCGGCGAGCAGGTCGCTGGCGTCGGCGAGGAAACCCATCCAGATCGGCCCGCGGCTCGGCTCCTCCATGGACGACTCGGAGACCGTCCGACCCGCGAACTCGGGCAGTCGGAGCCTGGCCCAGTGGGTGCGGTGCTGCCCGGCGAAGGTGACGCCCCACTCCTCCACCGGAATACTGGGACCGCTGGGGCTTTTTTCCGGGGCGCTGTTCTGGCGCACCTCAACCCGGAGACCGTCGCCCAGATGGCTCCAGACGACCTCGAACGGCAGGTCGACCACCTGCGAAGCCAGCTCTCCCACCAGGCGGTCCGCCACTGTCAGCACGGACACGGCGGCCCAGGCGGTCAACACCTCGTTGGTGAACCGCCTGGCGGCAGAGACGGCCGTGTCTCCTGGGGCGAATGTCGCAGCCAGGACGGCTCGGGGAGCATTGGTCACTGTTCCGTGACTACCACACATCCCACTGTCATGGGGTGATTCGAAGGCGGGACTACAAGTTGCGCACCGTGACAGACTGGGGTGACTCACGGCTGCGCCCCCGCGAGTCAAGGAGGTCTTATGACCACGGCCAACACCGTGCCCGACGTCGAGGAGCGACGTTACAGCGAGTCGGATCTGCAACCGATTCTTCAGACGCTCATCACCTGGCGCGACGGTGACTTCCGTCGCCGGGTTCCGCATGCCCCGCCGGGGATTCTCAGCGAGATCCGCCTGCTGCTCAACGAGGTCGCCGACCGTCGCGAACACCTGGCCAACGAGCTCCACCGCGTCCGCCGCGAGGTGGTCAAGGAGGGCCGGTTCGGCGAACGCCTGACCGCCGGTCCAGGCGTGGGTTCCTGGGCCGAGAGCGTCGATTCGGTGAACTCTCTGATCGACGCCCTGGTGGGTCCGGTCAGCGGCGCGGCGGACGTCATCGACGCCGTGGCCAAGGGGGATCTGTCACGCCGGATCGATCTCGACCGCAGCGCCAGGGGCGAGGTGCGCCGCCTCGGCAAGGCGATCAACGGCATGGTCGACCAGCTCTCCCTCTTCACCTCCGAGGTGACGCGGGTGGCACGCGAGGTCGGCACCGAGGGCCGCCTGGGCGGCCGGGCCAACGTACGCGGCATGTCCGGTAGCTGGCGCGACTTGACAGAGGCTGTCAACACCATGTCCAGCCGCGTCTCCGCGCAGGTCCGCGACATCGCGCTGGTGACCACCGCGGTCGCGAGGGGCGACCTGAGCCGCAAGGTCACCGTCGACGCCGTCGGCGAGATGTTCGAGCTGAAGAACACCGTCAACACGATGGTCGACCAGCTTCTGGCGTTCGCCGAAGAGGTCACCCGCGTCGCCCGCGAGGTCGGCACCGAGGGCCAGCTCGGCGGCCAGGCCCAGGTCCGCGGCGTCTCCGGCGTCTGGAAGGACCTCACCGACAACGTCAACTTCATGGCGGGCAACCTGACCACCCAGGTGCGCGCGATCGCCACGGTCGCCACGGCGGTGGCCCAGGGCGACCTGTCCAAGAAGATCACCGCCGACGCCCAAGGGGAGATCCTTCAGCTCAAGGACACCCTGAACACCATGGTCGACCAGCTGTCGATGTTCGCCGACGAGGTCACCCGGGTGGCCCGCGAGGTCGGCACCGAGGGCCAGCTCGGCGGCCAGGCCCGCGTCCGCGGGGTTTCCGGGGTCTGGAAGGACCTGACCGACAACGTCAACTTCATGGCCAACAACCTGACCTACCAGGTGCGCAACATCGCCGAGGTCACCACCGCCGTCGCCACCGGAGACCTGACCCGCAAGATCGACGTCGACGCGCAGGGAGAGATCCTCGCGCTGAAGACCACCATCAACACCATGGTCGACCAGCTCTCCTCCTTCGCCTCCGAGGTGAGCCGGGTGGCGCGCGAGGTCGGCACCGAGGGCCAGCTCGGCGGCCAGGCCCAGGTCCGCGGCGTCTCCGGCACCTGGAAGGACCTGACCGACAACGTCAACGTCATGGCGAACAACCTGACCACCCAGGTCCGCCAGATCGCGGCCGTGTCCACGGCGGTAGCCCAGGGAAACCTGTCCAAGAAGATCACCGCCGACGCCCAGGGCGAGATCCTTCAGCTCAAGGACACCCTGAACACCATGGTCGACCAGCTGTCGATGTTCGCCGACGAGGTCACCCGCGTCGCCCGCGAGGTCGGCACCGAGGGCCAGCTCGGCGGCCAGGCCCGCGTCCGCGGCGTCTCCGGCGTCTGGAAGGACCTCACCGACAACGTCAACTCCATGGCCAACAACCTGACCTACCAGGTGCGCAACATCGCCGAGGTCACCACCGCCGTCGCGAACGGCAACCTGACCCGCAAGATCGACGTGAACGCGCAGGGAGAGATCCTCGCGCTGAAGACCACCATCAACACCATGGTCGACCAGCTCTCCTCCTTCGCCTCCGAGGTCACCCGAGTGGCGCGCGAGGTCGGCTCGGAGGGCCAGCTCGGCGGCCAGGCACGGGTCGAGGGCGCCGAGGGCATCTGGAAGCGGCTCACCGAGAGCGTGAACGAGCTGGCGGGCCGCCTCACCACCCAGGTCCGCGCGATCGCCGAGGTCACCACCGCGGTCGCCCGCGGCGACCTGACCCGCTCGATCGCCGTCGACGCCGAGGGAGAGATCGGCGAGCTCAAGGACAACATCAACACGATGGTGTCCAACCTGCGCGACACCACCACGGCCAACCAGGAACAAGACTGGCTCAAGTCCAACCTGGCCCGCATCTCCCGCCTCATGCAGGGCCATCGCGACCTGATGGAGGTCGCCAAGCTCATCATGAGCGAGCTGACCCCCCTGGTCTCGGCCCACTACGGCGCCTTCTACCTGGCGAACCCCTTCGGCGAGCATGATCTGCACCTGATCGCCGGGTACGGCGCGCGTCCCGGCTCCCATCCCCGCCAGCGTTTCGCCATCGGCGAGGGGATCGTGGGACAGGCCGCGATGGAGGGCAAGGGGATCATCCTCAGAAACGTCCCCGCCCGGTATCTGACCGTGGACACCGGCCTCAGCACCTCGACCCCGGCCCAGATCGTCGTGCTGCCGATCCTGTTCGAGACCCAGGTGCTCGGCGTGCTGGAGCTGGCCTCGTTCAGCCAGTTCAGCGAGGTCCACCACGACTTCCTGACCCAGCTCGTGGAGACCATCGGCGTCACCATGAACACGATCATCGCCAACTCCCGGACCGAGGACCTGCTGACCGAGTCGCAGCGCCTCACCACCGAGTTGCAGGAGCGTTCGGACGAGCTCCAGCGCCAGCAGGAGGAGCTGCGCCGCTCCAACGCCGAGCTGGAGGACAAGGCCGCGCTGCTGGCCAAGCAGAACCGGGCCATCGAGATCCAGAACTTCCAGATCGAGCAGGCGCGCCGCACGCTGGAGGAGCGCGCCGAGCAGCTCGCGGTCTCCTCCCGCTACAAGTCCGAGTTCCTGGCCAACATGTCCCACGAGCTGCGCACTCCCCTGAACAGCCTCCTCGTGCTGGCCAAGCTGCTCACCGAGAACGCCGAGGGCAACCTCACCGCCCAGCAGGTGGAGTTCGCCAAGACCATCCACGGCGCCGGTTCGGCCCTGCTCCAGCTGATCAATGACATCCTCGACCTGTCCAAGGTCGAGGCCGGGCGGATGGACGTCCACCCCCAGCAGATCTCCCTGCCCAAGCTCGTCGACTACTTCGAGGCCACCTTCGCCCCGCTGGCCCAGGACAAGGGCCTCTCGTTCGCGGTCGAGGTCGACCCGTCGATCCCGCAGGAGCTCCGCACCGACGAGCAACGCCTCCAGCAGGTGCTGCGCAACCTGCTCTCGAACGCGATCAAGTTCACCCCCAAGGGCGAGGTACGGCTGCGCGTGATCCGCGCCCAGCCGGCGGTGGCCTTCGTGGACGACACCCTGCGCGGCGCCGACGGCATACTGGCCTTCGAGGTGGTGGACACCGGCATCGGCATCGCCGCCGACAAGCTGGAGGTCATCTTCGAGGCGTTCCGCCAGGCCGACGGGACCACCAGCCGCAAGTACGGCGGGACGGGCCTGGGCCTGTCCATCTGCCGCGAGATCGCCCGCCTGCTCGGCGGCGAGATCCACGTGGTCAGCAAGGTGGGCGAGGGCAGCACCTTCATCCTCTACCTGCCGCCGTCCTACGGCGGCCCGCTGGCCGCGCGCGACGGCGGGGCCACCGCGCCCAACTCCTCGCCCCGCAACCCGGCCCTCGTCGGAGTGCTGGAGGACCCCGACGATCTGCCCGACATCCCGCTCTCCGATGACATGTCCCTTTCCCCGTTCTCACAGGGCGAGGGCAAGCCGTGGAAGGGCGAGGACCCGCTGACCGGGGCCAAGATCCTGATCGTGGACGACGACATCCGTAACGTGTTCGCGCTGACCAGCGTGCTCGAACGCTACGGATCCACGGTGGTCTACGCCGAGAACGGCCGCGAGGGCATCGAGCAGCTGGAGCGCAACGAGGACGTCGCCCTGGTCCTGATGGACATCATGATGCCCGAGATGGACGGCTGGGCCACCACCTCCGCGATCCGCCGGATGCCGCAGTTCGCCGATCTACCGATCATCGCGCTTACCGCTAAGGTCATGCGGGGCGACCGGGAGAAGAGCATCGCCTCCGGCGCCTCCGACTACGTACCCAAGCCCGTGGATGTCGACCGCCTGCTCGAACGCCTGCGCGGATGGCTCACCCGGGGCAAGCCGGCCACCGATTCGAACGAAGGCGTGTGATCGATGCCGGAGCGAGCCAAAATTCTCCTGGTCGACGACCGGGAGGAGAACCTGATCGCGCTCGAAGCCATCCTGAGCTCGCTCGATCTGATGCCCATCCGGGCCAAGTCGGGGGAGGAGGCGCTCAAAGCCCTGCTCGGCACCGAATTCGCCCTGATCCTTCTGGATGTCCGAATGCCGGGCATGGACGGATTCGAGACCGCGGCCCACATCAAGCGCCGCGAACGCACCCGCAACATCCCGATCATCTTCCTGACCGTGGTCGACAGTGCCCCCGACTACGCCTTCCGCAGCTACGCGGCGGGCGCCGTCGACTATCTCACCAAACCGTTCGACCCCTGGGTGCTCCGGGCCAAGGTCGCGGTGTTCGTCGAGCTCTACAACATGAACCGCCGCCTGGCCGAGCAGGCCACCATGCTCCGCGAGCGCCTGAACACCGAGCTGCCGCCGGGTGACGCCGCCGAGCACGCGGCCGTGCTCCCCGAGCTCTCCAAACGCCTCACCGCGGTCGAGGACGAGCTCACCCGCGTCGTCGAACTGGCCCGCAAGGGCGGCGATTCCAGCCTCACCGGCTCGCTGTCCGACCTGTCCAACCGCCTCAAGCACCTACGCGCCGGCTTCGACGCCCTCACCTGACCGAGCATCGGACGTACCAGGGGGTCCCTGGGAGGGCGGCCCGCGACCAGCCGCGCGGGTCCTGACGGCGGGCCCGTTCGAGGGCCATGGCCCGCGATCAGCCGCTCAGGGGCCGCTCGGGTTCCGGGCGGCGGGGGCGTCCCGGGAGACCGGCAAGCGGTCACTCCGAAATCTCAGGGCCGCGCGGTGTCGACGGGCCGTTCAAGGAGCGTCCCAAGGAGGCGCCCGAACCGGCCCTGAGAAGGGGGTCAGCGGCGGGCGCGTTCGAGGGCGTCCCAGAAGCCCCTGCGGAGGGCGTGACGGACCTCGTCGTGGAGAAGGAAGTCGATCGGCAGGGAGGAGCCCTGGAGGAGACGTGCCTCCAGGTCTGAGGGCATGCGAGGCTTGCGGGCCAGCACCGCCTCCAGCCACAGGGCGGGCGCGTCCTTGGCCACGGACTCACCGAAGTCGTGACCCTCCTTGTGCGCGGCCTTCACCGCGTCGGAGAGGGTGGTCGTGCCGCTGGTGGCCGCGGTCTGGATCGGCACGGGAGCCGCCTGGGGCCCGGTGTAGGCACCGAGCTGGGATGCCTGGTAACTCGGCATGCCGCCGGTGTTGCCCAGGGAGTATTGGGGGGCCGCCGTCAGCGGACCGGTCGGGCCGTTGGGAGCCGCGGCGGGCGGGGCCGGAGGAGCGGGAGGCGGCTGGACCGGAAGCGCCGGAGACTCGCGGGTGTAGCTCGGATAGGCCGGAAGCGCGGGCTGGGAGTGGGCCGGGCGAGAGGTCTGGGCCGCCGGAATCGGACTGGTGGGCGCGGCGCCGTTGCCGCTGTGGGAGCCGCTCGTCTGACCGTTGCTGCTGTGGGACCCGCTGTGGGAGGCACCGCCCTGGCCGTTGCCGCTGTGCGAACCGCTGCTCTGGCTGTTGGCGATCTGCTGGAGACCGTTGCCCAGGGCGGGCGACTCCATGGTGCCGCCGCTCAGGCTGACATAGGGCCGGAGATGGCTGCCGCCGATCTCGATCAGGTCGTCGCATTCCTGACGGAGCGTGCGGGACACCGCCCAGCTGCCGTCGGCGGCGATGTGTATCACGGTGACCCGGATGCCGAGGTCCTGGGCGTCGCAGACGACCTGCGCCAGATCCTCGTCGCCGCTGACCACCACCGCGTCGCAGACCGCGCTGTTGCGGGCCAGCGTCATCAGGTCACGGTGAACCTGGGCGTCCACACCCTCGCGACGACCGGGGCGGATGCGCGACAGCCTGAGCTTGAGGCCGGGAATGTCGGCCAGCGCGTCGTGCTCGGGTGTGCGGCGGCCCTCGACGGTCGCCTCGTACCAGTAACAGCGCAGCAACGGCAGGCCGGTGCGCTCCATGGAGAGCTTGTTGAGCATTTGGAGCATGCCTGGGTAGTCCCAGGAGACTGCTTCGCGATGGCGGGTCCCATGCACGGCCATCGCGCCGTCGGCCAGCAGGTAGCCAGCGTCCACGAACAGCGCGCAGCGATCCACGCGACACCGCCCTTCTTACGTGGCCCGACCCTTGGACTCAGACAAGTCTGAAGGAACCCCGGAGAGACCAGATAGACGGCCCTTCCTCAGGGTAATCAAGCAGCTGATCGTCCGAGGGTGAATCCCGACGATTCCACCCGCGCCCGCCCATACGCCGGACCGTTTACGCAGACCGTACCAGTTTGTCCCGTTCGTGAGATGCCACCTGCGGGGTCTACTCCCCTCATTCCGGCGCCACCTCCTCCTTCGTTTTCCGGGATCGGTCCATCGCTCCGCCCCCTCTCGAAACCTACTGTTCACCTCCGTCGCGATTTCCCGAAACCCGCTCGCCACCTGCGTGAACATGAGCACCACCGCCCTCATGGACCGATCCGGACGCTCGCCTTCCCCGTCGTGGACGCGTCCGATCACCATCGCTCGCTCTCACGAATCCGATCCGGACGCTCGCCGTCCCCGTCATGGACGCGTCTGGACACTCACCACCGCGGCCCCGAAGAGCAGGACGTCCTGACGGGTGCTCACCGTGAGCGCCGGATCCCGCCCGAGGGTCGCCTGGAAACCGTCCACGTCCGTGCCGAAGGTCATGCTCGTGTCCCTCGCCCCGGTGGCGGACCCGTCGAACGGATTGCCCTGATCCCTGTCCCCGCTGTCCGGACGGAGCGTGTGGCCGCCCAGCGTCACCCTGTCTCCCCGCACGGCCGCGTCGCCCTCCCAGGTCACCAGGGCCACCCGCGCGGGCATGCCGGTGGACGTCAGCCCGTCGAGAGGGATCCGCACCGATCTGTGCCTCCCGTCCAGCACGGTGGCGGTGTCGACGACGACGGCCTGGCTGTACGGCCGGCTCGGGTCAGCCGCGATGATCACCAGGCTCCATCCGGCGTGCTGCGAGACGCCGGGCCGCAGCGAGGCGTCGGCCACCCAGTACGTTCCGCGGACCTCGTCCACCAGCCCCGTCACGTCGGCGAACGCCTGGTATCTCCGGCCGGCCGGCAGTTCCCTCTCCACCACCCGCGCCGCTTTCACCTGCCTGTATCTCTCGTCTCCCGGTGCCCTGAACCTGATCTGCCCGCTGGAAGGCGCGCTCCCCGACCAGTAGAGACCGGCCCAGACCAGTTTGCTCGTCCTCGGCAGGAGCAGCTGGGCAGCGCTCGAGTTTGTCGTCGAGGAGTCTTCGTCCTGGTCGAAAGGACGCATCGCCCAATGGTTGTTGTCCCGGCGGTCGCTCGTGCGCGAGCGGGCGGCAGAGCACACGGAACCGGCGTACGCGCAGCTCAGCAGGGTGTTCCCGATCGCGGAGGTGACCACCTGGCCGTCCGTGGCGAACCGGGCGGGAGCGCCGGCGGCCCGCACCCCGTGGCTCGACCTGGCCGTCATCCGCGATCCCTCGGCGGAGATCGTGACCGAGGGCGCCGAACCCTCGGTCGCCGCCGCCGAGACTAGGACCCGTAGGAACACCGCCGTGGCCCGGCCCGCCGCCAGCGGACCCCGGATGCACCGCGCGCCTCGGGCCCGTACCCGGCAGGACCAGCCGTCGACCGTGCCGACCGGCGTGACCACGGCGGCCGCCCGTCCTCGCTTGGCCCCCGCCAGCAGCGTCACCCCGCCCGGCAGACCGACGTCGGCGACGAGCTCGCCGCTCTCCCCGCCACCGGAGTTGCGCAGCCGTACCGCCACGATGCCCGACTCGGACCTGACCAGCGCACCGAGTGCGTCGATCCTGGCGACCAGGCCCGAGGGGGACGTGGAACTCGTCTGCCGCTCCGGATCCGCCGTACCCGGGGAGCTCGCCTTACCCCGGGTACTCGCCTCACTCCCGGGACTCGCCTCACCCCGCGGACTCCCCGTACTCCGAAGATTCACCCCACCCCCCGGACTCGCCTCACCCCGGAGGCTCATCCCACCCCCCGGACTCGCCTCACCCCGGAGGCTCATCCCGCTCCGAGGACTCGCCTCACCCCGTGGGCTCCCCGTACTCCGGAGATTCACCCCACCCCCGGGACTCACCCCACCCCCGGGGCTCGCCTCACCTCGCGGGCTCCCCGTGCTCCGAGGACTCGCCTCACCCTGCGGGCTCCCCGTACTCCGAAGATTCACCCCACCCCCGGGGCTCGCCTCACCTCGCGGGCTCCCCGTGCTCCGAGGACTCGCCTCACCCTGCGGGCTCCCCGTACTCCGAAGATTCACCCCACCACCGAGACTCGCCTCACCTTGAGGGCTCCCCGTGCTCCGGAGATTCACCCCACCACCGAGACTTCCCTTGCTCCGGGGACTCGTCTCACCCCGGAGACCTGTGCCACCTCCGGGACGCGCCTCACCTCCGGGACGCGTCGTGTTTCCAGGAGTCGCGCCTCCAGAACTCGTGTTTCCAGGAGTCGCGCTTCCAGGAGTCGTCTCGCTTTGGAGGTCCGTCCCACCTCCGGGACTCGGCTCGCGTACGGGTGGCGCCACGGGCCCGGGGCTCTCTTGCCTCCCCGCCTCCCCGCCGGGAGACGGCCACGGGGCCTGCGGCTCGGGATCCGGGGTTATGACCAACGGCGCCGCGACGGACGAGGGCGACGGCTCCTCGGCCGACACCAGCACGAGCGCCGCCACCACAACCGCCGTAGCCGCCGCTCCCGCCATGGTCACCCGCCGCCGGGATCTGGGCGCCCGCCGCCACCAGCCGGGCACCCCGCCTCCGGCCGTGGCGCCCATCTTGCCGAGCGCCGTCCGGTATCCGGCGAACGCCGGACCCGCGATGAGCGGGCCGACGACGGCACGCAGGCTCTGACCCATACCGGCCAGTTCGACGAACACGGCGTGGCAGTCGGGGCAGCCGTTCATATGCTCGTCCACGGCCCGGCTCTCGTCCTTGACCAGGCCGCCCCGCACGTGGTGCCCCATCTTGCCCAGCATCGAGCAGCACTCCGGGGAGGGTGTCTCGGCCAGGTGGATCCGCAGGCAGGCCTGACGCATCTTCTCCCGAGCCTGGTAGGCCAGCGCGGCCACCCCGTTCTCCGTGAGGTCTGTCAGAACGGCGATGTCGTCGAGCCTGCCCGACTCGACCTCAACGTGCCAGAGGACGAGCTGCCACCGCTCCGGCAGGGACAGGAAGGCCCTGGCCACCGGCGAGTGCTCCAGATGGGTCAGAGTGGGATCCACGAAGGGCACCTTCGGATCGGAGAACTCGATCTCCCCACCGGACGCCCGACCGTCCTCCCTCTCGGAACCATCCTCTTTCTCGGATCGGTCATGGACCGTACGGCGAGGCTCGGTGAGCTCGATCTCCCCGTCGGACGTCCGACCGTTGTCCCCATCGGATCGGCCATGGACCATACGACGAAGCGCGGTGAGCTCGACCTCCCCGTCGGACGTCCGACCGTTGTCCCTATCGGATCGGTCATGGATCGTACGGCGGAGCGCGGTGAGCAGATAGACCCGGAATGCCCGCTCCGGACCACCGCCCTGCCCGATCACGTGGTGAATCCTGGCGAACGTCTCCTCCACGGCGTCCTCGACCTCGGCCGCGCCCGAGACAAGCTGCTGGGCCAGCGCCCAGGCCGCGGACACATGCCGCCGGTAGAGCAGGTAGTAGGCCTCCACAGCCTCCACAGCCTCTACGGCCCCCGCAGTCTCCGCGTCCGCCGCGCGGGTCGCCGCCAGCAGCTCAGCGTCGCCTTGAGATGAATTCACGCGCATCGTGACCTCATAAATACCGAGAGTTACCCACCGCATGATTCCGCAGCCCATGGCATGACTAAACCCCGATCGGATTTTTACCGTGGGGACCAGGTTCGAACCGAGTGTCCCGCGGTCCGCTCTAACCTTGATGCCATGAGTGATCGTGAGAACCTGCTGGTCGAGATCAAGAGCAAGGGCGTCGTGCACGGCAAGGTCGTGCTGTCCTCCGGTAAGGAGGCGGACTTCTATGTGGACCTGCGCCGGGTGACCCTCGACGGGCAGGCGGCGCCGCTGGTGGGCCGGGTCATGCTGGACCTCACCGAGGACCTCGACTACGACGCGGTCGGCGGGCTTACCCTGGGCGCCGACCCGGTGGCGACCGCCATGCTGCACGCGGCGGCGGCGCGGGGCAGAAAGCTCGACGCGTTTGTGGTCCGCAAGACGCAGAAGGCGCACGGCATGCAGCGCCGGATCGAGGGACCGGACGTGACGGGACGGCGGGTGCTGGCGGTGGAGGACACCTCCACCACCGGCGGCTCTCCGCTGACCGCGGTGGAGGCGCTGCGCGAGGCGGGCGCCGAGGTCGTGGCCGTGGCCACGATCGTGGACCGGGGAGCCGCCTCCGCGATCGCCGAGGCGGGCCTGCCCTACAGGACCGCCTACAGCCTGGGTGACCTCGGCCTGGGCTGAGTCTCCGCCGGGGCCGAGGAGAGATCGGCCGTCACCCGAGGAGCCGGTCTCCGCTCAAAGGTCGGCCCGCGAAGAATCGGGCTGGACGATCAGTGCCCGGAGAGACGCCCCCGACTCGGGAAACAGATCTCGGGAAGCCGAGAGAGGCGTTGCCGGCCTCTCGAGACGGGGTCACCCGTCTCGGGAGACGGTGAATTCCTGACGCTCCCCGGACTCACCCGGGGGGCGGACGGCACCGTTCACCTGGACGCGGACGGCGGTGGAGTCTGCGAGCACCACGTCGATCTTGGCGTCGAAGGACTGGACCTGCTCGTCCTTGACCATCTCCCGGTTGAGCAGCACATCGCCACCGACGACCTTGAGGAAGACCATGGGGCAGCGGTCCCGCTCACATTGAACGAGGACCGTGGGGACCCGCCCCGAGGCGGGGGCGGCCGCGGAGGCCGTGGGGCCCGTGGGGGCGACGGCCATGGGGGTGACGTCCGCGGGCGAGGAGGTCGGGGGCGGGGGCAGCGTGACCGACTCCGGGTCGGGGTCCAGCGCGCCGACCAGCGAGAGAACACCGACCACGATCAGGGCAACAAACGCCAGCACCGCCAGACCTGCGAGAACCAGTCGGGCGACACCCATCGGATCAGAGCTGTGGCGTCCCACACTGTGGAGGTTAGCGGCTGGTGAGGGTGTCTTACGACCGACCGGTCACATCGGTTACGGCTGGATGTCTCGCCTGGCCGGGGTGGTAGGAGCACCGAGACGGTGCTTTCCTCCGGATTCGGGACCACCGGAACCGCCGCCCTTACGGCCCTTCATGAATTCCATGACAATCGGGATGAGCGAGAGCACGATGATGACAAGGGCGCCCGGCAGAATGTATTTGTCGATGTCGGGCACCGCGGATCCGACCACGCGGCCGAAAATCAACATGCTGTCGGTCCAGAGGATGCCGCCGACGCAGTTCCACAGGAAGAATCGCTTGCGGTCCATGCCGAGCATGCCGGCGACCGGGTTGAGGAACGTGCGCACGATCGGGATGAACCGGGCGAGCACCACGGCCTTGGCCGGGCCGAATTTCTGGAAGTAATACTCGGCCTTGTCGACGTGCTCCTGCTTGAAAAGCTTGGAGTTGGGCCTGTCGAACAGCCTGCGGCCGTACGTGGCGCCCAGATGATGTCCCAGCTGTGCCCCGGCAATGGCGCAGAGCGGGGCCACGACCAGCAGCACGGGGAACGAGAGCGGCGTGAGACCGGGAATGGCCGCGGCCGCCTCGACGGTGCTGAAGACCCCCGCGGCGACCAGCAGAGAGTCGCCCGGCAGGAAGAATCCGAGCAGCAGCCCGGTCTCGGCGAAGATGATGCCGAGCACCCCGATGGTGGCGAACGGGCCCAGAAGGCCGAGCCACCACTTGGGGTCAAGGAGATTGTGCAGGAGGTCCATCAGCGTGAAGCTTATCGGCGACGGAGCCCCGCCGCCGACAGATCGCACCGGCCGAAGTGGTTGTGAAGCTATCCGGCCGGGGCAGAACCCGGAATACTAGCGGACGGGCATTGTCCAAAGCCCCGCGCCAGCTGTTAACAGCTCACAGCCGTCTCCAGGGAGATGACACCGATGCCTATCGCGACTCCAGAGGTCTACGCCGAGATGCTCAACCGAGCAAAGGCGGGCGGGTTCGCCTATCCGGCGATCAACGTAACCTCGTCCCAGACCCTCAATGCCGCGCTCAGAGGCTTCGCCGAGGCTTCGAGCGACGGCATCATTCAGGTGTCCACCGGCGGCGCCGACTTCCTTTCTGGTACCACCATCAAGGACATGGTGACCGGTTCGGTGGCGCTGGCGGAATACGCCCGCGTCGTCGCGGCCAAATACCCCGTGACCGTCGCCCTGCACACCGACCACTGTCCCAAGGACAAGCTGGACGGCTTCGTACGACCGCTGCTCGACATCTCGCTCGAGCGGGTCGCCAAGGGACAGGATCCCCTGTTCCAGTCGCACATGTGGGACGGCTCCGCCGTACCGCTGGACGAGAACCTGGAGATCGCCACGGATCTCCTGGAGAAGGCGGCCCGCGCGAGGATCGTTCTCGAGGTGGAGATCGGCGTCGTCGGCGGCGAGGAGGACGGCGTCGTCGGCGAGATCAACGAGAAGCTCTACACCACGGCCGATGACGCCCTGGCGACCGCCGAGGCCCTGGGCCTCGGCGACCGAGGCCGCTACATGCTCGCCGCGACCTTCGGCAACGTGCACGGCGTCTACAAGCCGGGTCACGTCAAGCTCCGGCCGAGCGTGCTGAAGGACATCCAGGACGCGGTCGGCGCCAAGTACGGCAAGGAGAAGCCCTTCGACCTGGTCTTCCACGGCGGCTCCGGCTCGCTGCTGGAGGAGATCCAGGAGGCCATCTCCTACGGCGTGGTGAAGATGAACATCGACACCGACACGCAGTACGCCTTCACCCGCCCGATCGCCGATCACATGTTCAGAAACTACGACGGCGTGCTCAAGGTCGACGGTGACGTTGGTAACAAGAAGGCCTACGACCCCCGGTCGTACGGCAAGGCCGCCGAGACGTCGATGGCGGCCCGCATCGTCGAGGCCTGCCAGCACCTGAAGTCCGCCGGCACCAAGATCTCCTAGCGGGAAACCAGCGGAAACCGGCTCCCGGATCGGCCCTCGGAGAGAAATCTCCGAGGGCCGATCTTGGCCTGACGTGTCTTCACCGGGTAGGACTGTCGTCATGGAATCGCACGAGAATCTCATCGCCGGCCCGCCGCCCACCCTGCTCCCGGACCTGTCCGAGGCCCGGGAGGCACTGGAGTCCGGCGCCCAAGCATCCGACGTCGCCGCGCGCTTCCCCACCTACCCGGCCGCATGGGCAGACCTCGCGGACGAATACTTCCTGGCCGGACACGCCGTGACGTCGTACGCCTTCGCCCGCACCGGCTACCACCGCGGCCTGGACCAGCTCCGCCGCTCGGGATGGAAGGGACACGGCCCGATCCCCTGGAGCCATGTCCCCAACCGCGGTTTCCTGCGATGCCTGCACGCGCTGGCCCGCGCCGCCCAGACCATCGGGGAGAAGGACGAGGCCGAGCGCTGCTTCCAGTTCCTGAAGGATTCCAGCGCCGAGGCCTCCAAAGAACTGACCGGCCGCTGAATCCCGACGGCCTCTGAGGCCCTGAGATCCCCGAGATCATCAAGGCTTCAGAGGCCGCTTAACCCATCAAAAGCACCGAGGTCACCGAAGTCTCCGAGGTCAAGGGATCGTCCTTCCTTGGCTGGGAGATGCCCATTTCGGACGTCGTCGGGTATTCTCTCCACGCAAGAGCCCCTGTCGCGATTGCGCCAGGGGTTTTCGTTTTTGTGGTGGGAGATTCACGATGCCGGCTGTCGTTCTCTTTGGTGCCCAGTGGGGCGATGAGGGCAAAGGTAAGGCGACCGACCTGCTTGGCGACCAGGTCGACTACGTCGTCAGATACCAGGGAGGAAACAACGCGGGTCACACGGTTGTGATCGGCGACCAGAAGTACGCGCTGCATCTACTGCCGACGGGGGTGCTCTCCCCGAACGTCATCCCGGTGATCGGCAACGGCGTTGTCATCGATCCGAGCGTGCTGCTGAGCGAGATCGACGGGCTGGCGGCCCGGGGGGTCTCCTCCGAGCGGCTGCTGATCTCCGCCAACGCGCACCTGATCATGCCCCACCACAGGGCCATCGACAAGGTCACCGAGCGCTACCTCGGCAAGGCCAAGATCGGTACCACCGGCCGGGGCATCGGCCCCGCCTACGGGGACAAGATCTACCGGATGGGCGTACGGGTCCAGGACCTGCTCGACCCGGGCATCCTGCAGAAGAAGATCGAAGTCGCGCTGAACGAGAAGAACCAGATCCTCACCAAGATCTACAACCGCCGGGCGATCGACGCGGGCAAGGTCCTGGAGGAGTATCTCGGCTACGCCGAGCGCCTCAAGCCGCACATCGCGGACACCTCGCTGATCCTGAACAAGGCTCTGGACCAGGACAAGGTCGTCCTGCTGGAGGGCGGTCAGGGCAACCTGCTCGACATCGACCACGGCACCTACCCGTTCGTCACCTCCTCCTCCCCGACGAGCGGCGGCGCCTGCTCGGGCTCGGGCATCCCGCCGACCCGGCTCACCCGCGTGATCGGCATCATCAAGGCCTACACCACCCGCGTCGGCGCCGGACCGTTCCCGACCGAGCTCGACAACGAGATGGGCGAGTGGCTGCGCACCACCGGCGGTGAGTACGGCGTGACCACCGGCCGCAACCGCCGCTGCGGCTGGTTCGACGCGGTGATCGCCCGCTACGCCACCAGGATCAACGGCGTCACCGACTTCTTCCTCACCAAGCTGGACGTGCTGTCCGGCCTGGAGACGATTCCCGTCTGCGTCGCCTACGAGGTGGACGGCGTCCGTTACGACGAGATCCCGATGACCCAGACCGACTTCCACCACGCCAAGCCGGTGTACGAGGACTTCCCCGGCTGGAAGGAGGACATCACCGGTGCCAGGAGCTTCGAGGACCTGCCCGCCAACGCGCAGTCCTACGTGAAGGCCCTGGAGAAGATGAGCGGCGCCCGGATCTCCGCCATCGGCGTCGGCCCCGGCCGCACCGAGACTCTCCAGATCAACCCATTGATCTGACTTTCTCCCGCTACGGCGCGCGCCTGGGAACCCCAGAGGTGAGCCGTAGCGGGTGATCGGCGCAGGAGGTCGATAAGGTCCCTCTGTGCATGCCGAGATTCATGGCCATCGCGGAGCCCGCGGGCTCCGTCCCGAGAACACGCTGCCCGGTTTCGCCCACGCCCTGGAGCTGGGCGTCGACGCGCTGGAGCTCGACGTCGCGCTGACGGCCGACCGGCGGCTGGTGCTCACACACGACCTCACCGTGTCCCCGATCACCAGTGCCGACGTCCGCCCGGCCTTCCACGACGACCCCCTCTTCCCCTACGTGGGCAGACCCGTCCGCGAGCTCACGCTGGCGCAGCTGCACACCCTTGAGGTCGGCGTACGGCTGCCGCGCCATGAGAACGACCGTTTCGCCCCGACCCAGGTGCCCGTGCCGAACACCCGGATGCCGACCCTGGGGGCCGTGCTGGGGCTGGTGGACGCCTACGGCGCCCACGGCGTGCGGATGCACGTGGAGCTCAAGTCCGATCCGACGAGACCGGAGCTCAGCGCCGACCCCCGCGAGCTGACCGAGCGGGTGATCGCCGAGCTCGACCGGCACCGCAGGCTCGACCGGGCGGCGATCCTCAGCTTCGACTGGCGCATCCTTGAGATCGCCCGCTCCCTGGCCCCGGCGACCCGGCGATACGCGCTGATAGAGCGGGCCACCATGGACAGCGCCTGGCTCAACGGCCTGCGGCTCGACGACTTCGACGGCGACATCCCCGCCGCCGCCGCGGCCGCCGGAGGCACCACGATCTCCCCCGAGCATGTGCTGGTGGACGCGGAGTTCGCCCGCCGGGCCGAGAAGGCCGACCTGCCGATGGTCGTATGGACCGTCAACGAGCCCGGCCGGGCCGCCGAGCTGCTCGACCTCGGCGCGGCCGGTCTCGTCACCGACTACCCCGACCGGATCCGCGCCCTGTGGGCCGAACGGGGCATGCCCACGCCCGAGCCGATCACGCCCATGCGCCATACGGGCAAGTAGCCCATGCGCCATACGGGCACGTAAAGGCCTGATCCGACGCGTGAGCCGGATCCGCACGGGGGTCGCGTCCAACGCGGGAATGCGGAGGTCGCGCCCAACGCGAGAACCTGGCCGGCGCGGAGTCGCGCCCGACACATGAGCCGGACCCGGCGCGGAGTCGCGTCCGATGCGTGAGCCGGGCCCGGCGCGGAGGTCACATCCAGCCGTTGCGGCGGAACCCCCGGTAGAGCAGCGAGCAGGCGAGCACCATCACGCCGATCACGACGGGGTAGCCGAAAACGGATTTGATCTCGGGCATGTGCTCGAAGTTCATGCCGTAGATGCCGGCGATCATCGTGGGGACGGCCATTATGGCGACCCACGAGGAGATCTTCCGCATGTCCTCGTTGGCCAGCGCGTTGGAACGGGCGAGCGCCGCCTGCAGTATGGAGTTGCAGAGCTCGTTGGACGACTCGACCTGCTCGCAGACGCGGGCCAGGTGGTCGACGACGTCGCGGAAATACTCGCGCATCTCGGAGGGGATCATCCGGCGCTGGGACAGCGTGGACAGCGGCGACTGGAGCGGCATGACGGACCGCTTCATCTCGATCATCTCGCGCTTGAGGTTGTAGATCCGGCCGATGTCGCGGGCGCTGACGTCGGCGAAGACCATGGCCTCGACGTCCTCCAGCTCCGCCTGCATCAGGTCGGCCACGCCGAGATACCGGTCCACGACGTGGTCGGCGATCGCGTGCAGCACGCCGGTCGGGCCGCGGTTGAGGAGCTTGGGCTTGTCCTCCAGGCGCTCGCGCACATCCGCCAGCGGGCAGTGCCTGCCGTGCCGTACGGTCACCACGAAGTCGGGGCCGACGAACACCATGATCTCGCCGGTGCCGATGATCTCGCTGGTCGCGGTCAGCACGTCGTGGTCGAGGTAGGCCACGGTCTTCAGGACGACGAACAGCGAGTCGTCGTAGCGCTCGACCTTGGGCCGCTGATGAGCCTTGACGGCGTCCTCGACAGCGAGCGGGTGCAGGGCGAAGACCTCTGCCAGCCACTCGACCTCGGGGGCGTCGGGTTCATGAAGACCGACCCAGACGAAGGCGTTGCCCTTGTCCGCGCCCTTCTCGTTGCTCTTCTCGCCGGCGTTCGCCTCGTTGGCGCTCCGCACGGCCGCGTTGTGCTCGCGGACGAGATCGAGGGCGTCGGGGATGCCCAGGGCCTCGATCCTCCTGCCGCCGATGTAGGCGGCGTATTCGACGAGTGAGTCACTCGGGGGAACGCACGTGCCGGTCATCCGGTCACGGATGGCGACGGTGGGGGCATGGGGGGCACGAATCACGCCGGCGTGCTTGATGCGGGGAAAAAGGAGCGAGGAGCGCATGGCGAGCCTTTCCTGCCCAATCCGGCAGAATCCGCACGCGACGCGATGTCACCTCGGTTCGAAGTGGGAATGCGTGCGGAGCCGGTCGGGCGCCGAAGTGGAGTGGTCGAGAGTGCGCACAGCAGATGTGCGCGAGCACGTACTGCTGGGATCGCCAGAGGACATCCCGAACCACCTCCAATCAGCAGGAGACACGCAAAGCCGCCCAAATCTAACACGAATCCAGGGTGTCTCTCAGACTACCCGCAGCCACAAGCTGCGATCATGCATAACCTGACAAAATTCACCCATCTATCAAGTCTAGCGAGACGGCTTTCCGGGCCCACCCGGTTGGAGAATGGCCTCTCCGCCTACGGGGACCGTCAAGACACGCCGCCGTCGCGGCTTTCCCGCCGGCGGAGACGACCTTCGCGGAGTGCGATCACCCCCTTCGGGGAAACCCATTGAAGACCGGGCGGCCGCACGATCACGTCCGCTGCGATCAAACGTGCGCCCGGCGATAAGGCCGTTTTCGTCACAGTTCATCGTGGTTCGTTGTGGTCCGTCGTGATCGGACCGGCGCGCGACGGCCCCGGCCGTTCGACGAGTCCTCTGTCCACAGCCTGTGGACAGAGAGTGCGGGCGGTGGCCCCGGGGCCGATAGGCTCTGTCACGTGCGCGTTCTTGTGATTGGGTCCGGCGGGCGTGAGCATGCTCTGTGCCGGTCTCTGACAGCAGACCCCCAGGTCACCGAAGTCCACTGTGCTCCCGGAAACGCAGGTATCGCGCAGGTGGCGACCCTGCACCCGGTGGTCCCCACCGACCCGGCGGCGGTCACCGAGCTGGCCGGAAAGCTCGAGGCGGACCTGGTCGTGATCGGCCCCGAGGCGCCGCTGGTCGCCGGGGTCGCCGACGCGGTCAGGCAGGCGGGCATCCCCTGCTTCGGGCCGTCCGGGCAGGCCGCGGAGATCGAGGGTTCCAAGGCCTTCGCCAAGGACGTCATGACGGCGGCGGGCGTGCCCACCGCGCGGTCGCGCACCTGCGTCACGCCGCAGGAGGCCGCCGACGCCCTCGACGAGTTCGGCGCGCCGTACGTGGTCAAGGAAGACGGCCTCGCGGCGGGCAAGGGCGTGGTGGTCACCGACGACCGGGACGAGGCGCTGCGGCACGCCGCCGCCTGCGGCCGGGTCGTCGTCGAGGAGTTCCTCGACGGTCCCGAGGTGTCGCTGTTCGCGCTCTGCGACGGCTCCACCGCCGTGCCGCTCCAGCTCGCCCAGGACCACAAGCGCGCCTACGACGGCGACCTGGGTCCCAACACCGGCGGGATGGGCGCCTACACACCGCTGCCGTGGGCTCCCGACGGCCTCACCGAGCAGGTGATGGCCGAGACCGTCCTCCCGACCATGACCGAGCTCGCCGGGCGCGGCATGCCGTACACCGGGGTGCTCTACGTGGGGCTGGCCCTCACGTCCAAGGGCCCGAAGGTGATCGAGTTCAACGCCCGGTTCGGCGACCCGGAGACGCAGGTCGTCCTCGACCGGCTGGAGACGCCGCTGGCGGGCCTGCTGCTCGCCTGCGCGAACGGGACGCTCGGAGAGTTCGGCCCGCTGTCCTACCGCGACGGCGCCGCGGTGACGGTGGTGATCGCGGCGGAGAACTACCCGGCCGACCCCGTCAAGGGCGACGTCATCGAGGGGCTCGCCGACCCCGTCAAGGACGCCTACGTGCTGCACGCGGGCACCGCGTTCGACGGCGACCGGATCGTCTCCAACGGCGGGCGGGTGCTCAGCGTGATCGGCACAGGCCAGGACGTGGCCACGGCACGCGCGGTAGCGTACGAGGCGGTCGGCCGCATCCGGTTGCGCGGCTCGCACCACCGCACCGACATCGCAGGACGCAGCACCTGATCGGCATGTCCCGAAAGGCCGGGGGCAGTCTTCGCCCGTCCCCGGCCGCTCCGCCCCCCACGGAGGAACGATGTCGCTCGACCCCGCAATCCCCGAACGGATCGGCGACACCGGCGTGCTGCGCTGGCCGGGCACCTGGCGGGTATACGTCGCCACGCGCAGCGAGGAGATCAAGGCCGACACCGAGCGCGCCCTGACCCTGCGCGAGGAGGCCGGTCAGTTGCTGTCCGTGGGGGAGGGCATCGGCACGCACCTGGCCCGCGCGGAGTCCTACGCGCGGGGCCGGCACGGCATACGGCGCTGGCTGACCGGCCACGCCATCGAGGGCGCCTGGTCAAACGTCAACAGTGCGACCGTGATGCTGTACGGCGTGCTGCCGACAGCGGAGCTGTGCGGGCGGGGCCCCGAGGTGTCGGCGATCGGCCGGGCCTACCTGCCGGGTGACGACCCCCGGCTGGTCCACCTCCAGGCCAGGCTCTCCGCCGGGGATCTACAGGAGCGCGACAGGCCGCTGATGCAGTCGGTCCTGCGGGCCGCCTACACCGCGCAGGCGATGGAGACCGGCAGGGTCCGCAACTTCCGCAACCTGCTGCTCGGCTGGGTGATCATGCTGGCCCTGATCGTGCTGGGCGTGATGATCGTCGGCGCGGTCTGGCCGAACGCCATCCCCATGTGCGGCAACCAGTCCGTGATCAGGACCCAGGGGCTGATGCCCGCCCAGATCTGCCCGACGGGCGGCCTGGCACCCAGCAGCGGCGACGTCCCACTCGTCGCCCTGATCGGCATGCTGGGCGCGGCGCTGGCCACCGCCGCCTCGATCTCGACCCGCTCAGAGCTGTCCACCCGCTACTCGCTGGCGGTCGTCCAGAACCTGCTCAAGGCGCCGGCGGGGGTGGCCACCGCCGTGCTCGGCCTGCTGATCCTGAACTCGGGTTTTGTCCCCGGCTTCTCCGGGCTCGGCTCCCAGCCGGCGATCCTGGTCTGGGCCATGGCGTTCGGGTATGGCCAGCAGATCGTCACTCGTTTTGTCGACCAGCGAGCCGACTCCCTTCTGGTCGCCGCCTCACCGCTCACTCCGGCCACGAATACCCGGACCAGATAAGACCAGGTCGAGCCCTTCTCTTCCGGCTGTCCGCCGGCCGGGAGAATGGGGACGGCTCGCCGCGCGCATTGACCGATCGACCCCTGCTCAGGCAGGCTCCCGGCCCTCGGAGGACCGGCGTCGACGGGACTTCCATGTGGGAAGATCGTCGAGCGGAAGGACAACCGTTACCCCGAAACTCACCACAGGCGGACTAGTCACCCACCCGAGGGGTAGTTCCCGCCCGAAGTGGCCGGTTCAGGCGTATCCAACGGCTACTGTTGGCCGATAAACCTCGGCTGCCGCCTCTTGCCACACGAATCACTTAAACATCACTTGCAAGGAGCATGACGCATGGTCCGTTACCGCGTGCGCGGTGGCAACCCACTTCGTGGAACCGCCTTCATCCAGGGTGCCAAAAACGCCGTTCTGCCTATGATCGGTGCGGCACTGCTGGCGGCCAAGGGCCGTACGGTCCTGCGCAACGTTCCCATCATCGAGGACGTGCGCCGCGCGGTCGAGCTGGCCGAGACGATCGGCGCAAAGGTCGAGCTGCACGAGGCCGAGCGCACGCTGGTGATCGACGCCTCGACGCTGAAGAGCCCGGTGCTGCCCGCGGAGATCGCCCGCCGTTTCCGTGGATCCGTGCTGTTCGTGCCCGCGCTGCTGCACCGCCTCGGTGAGGCGATCATCGAGGGCGTCGGCGGCTGCAACCTGGGCAGCCGCAACCTGGACTTCCACTACCTGGGCTACAAGCGCCTGGGCGCGATCGTGGACGAGGGCGACTCCGTCATCCACGTCAAGTCCTCCGGTCTCACGGGCGCCACCCTGTATCTGGACACCCCCTCGCACACCGGCACCGAGAACCTCATCATGGCCGCCGCCCTCGGGCGGGGCACCACCGTGATCGAGAACGCGGCGCTGGAGCCCGAGGTCCTCGACGTGATCGACATGCTGAGCCGGATGGGCGCGAAGATCAGCGGCGGCGGCACCGGTTTCATCACCGTGGAGGGCGTGGAGGAGCTCCAGGCCGTCGAGCACACCGTGATGCCCGACCGCCTCGACGCGGGCGTGTTCGCCATGGCCGCGGCCATCACCGGCGGCGAGGTCAACCTGGTCGGCGCCAACCTGGACCACCTCGGCGTGGTCCGCTACAAGCTGGAGCAGATGGGGGTGGAGTTCGCCGACCACGGCGCGGTCCTCCACGTCCGCCGGGACCGCCCGCTGCGCCCGATCAACGTCATCACCGACACCTATCCCGGCTTCGCCACCGACCTGCAGTCGCCGATCATGACGGTCGCCTGCCTCGCCGACGGCGCCAGCTACATTCACGAGCGCATTTTCGACGGCCGGTTCGCGCTGGCCTCCGAACTGAACAAAATGGGCGCCGACATCGAGGTGAAGGAGAACAGCGCGGTCGTCCGCGGAGCGACTCCGCTAACCGGCACTCAGGTGACCGCTCACGACCTCCGTTCAGGAATCGCCCTCGTGCTCGCCGGTCTCGCCGCCGAAGGGGAGACCGTGATCGAATCGGGATATCTCATCGACCGCGGCCACTCATATCTCGCCGAGCGTATGCAGGCTCTCGGGGCAGATGTCAGGCGAGAGATTTCAGCATCATAATCAGCGGGTTTGAGACGCTCAAAAACCGCGCTGACCTGTGTAAATAGCACTAGTCAGGGGTTTACCCCGGAAGGCCCTTCCGGAATTGGACACAAAACGGGCGTGACATTACGGCCCCCGCAAGCGATCGTTCCAAAAGAGAGCCGAAAACAAACGGACGGCATGATGGGACGAACATTGGTCGAGCGGGCCGAAGAAGCGCCACGAGTGTCACGCCCGGGTGCCATGACACCGGACCTCACTATCGGTGTGGTGGGCCCCCATGACCTCGTCGAGCGGGTGATGTTGATGGGGCACGCGGCAGCCCCACTGCCCTGCCGCCTGGTGGCGGCGGCCTACCGGGACGAACAAGAAGCCGCCGACAAGGTCACCCGACTGGGGGCCGGGGTGGACGCATGTCTGTTCGCCAGCCCGGTCCCCTACGATCTGGCCCGGCGGTCGGGGGTGCTGACGATGCCCGCGACGTATGTCCAGCTCGGCGGCGCCGCACTGATCGCCGCACTGGCCAGGGCAGCACTGGACGAACGGATAGACCCGCGCAGGGTCAGCATCGATGTCCTGAGCCGGGCCGACGTCGAGGAGGCCTACGGCGACCTGAGCCTTCCCTTCGGGGATGTGCACAGCCGTGACGAGCCGGGCGCCACCGGCACGATCGCGGCCTTCCACGAACGCCTCGCCCGCCAGGGCGGCACCAGCGGGGCGCTCACCTGCCTGCCCGCGGTCGCCGACCGTCTTCAGACGGCCGGCATCCCGGTGATCAGGATCCGCCCGACCTCCGCCGCGGTCCGTACGGCACTGCACACGGCCGCGCTGCTCGGTGCGCACCATCGACTGGAGGAGTCCCAGCTCACGGTGGTCCTGGTCGAGGTGCCCACTCTTCGCGAGCCGATCCGCCGGGCCGCGCCGCGCTACTGGCGCGACGAGCTCCGGCTGTCCCTGCACCGGCTGCTGGTGCAGGAGGCCAACCGGATCAACGCGTCGGTGACCGCGGTCGACGACCACAGTTACATGGTCACCGCGACCCGCGGCTCGGTGGCCGCGGCCACCGAGGGCTTCCGGGTGCTGCCGTTCGCCGCACGGGTGCGGGAAGAGCTCGGCCTGGCGGTCGAGGTGGGCGTCGGCATGGGCCGTACGACCCACGACGCCGAGTCCCACGCCCGTGCCGCACTGGCGCGCACCCAGGCGGGCAAACAGGCTCAGGGCTTCGCGGTGGACCGTGAGGGCCGGGCGCTGATCCCCGCACCCAGGATGCCCCCGCAGAACACGGGTCCGCTGAAGCCGAAGGGCGTGGAGGTGCTGGCCAGGCTGGCGGCCAAGCTGGAGGGTGGAGACACGGTCGTGGACGCGGAGGGCGCGGGCAAGATGCTCGGCGTCACCCCGCGTACGGCACGGCGGCTGCTGCGCACGTTGGTCGACGAGGGACTCGCGTGGCCGCTTCCGCCGAACCGCACCCCACAGCCGGGACGTCCTCGCCAGCTCTACCGTCTGATCGTGGAGAAGCTCGGCACCCGCTGAGACCCGAACGGTCGTCCGTCCTGATCTGAGAGGTTCCGCCGTACCCACTCGGTGGAACCTCTCGGCTCACGGCCGATCCCGCGCGGAGTCCCAGGGTTCGAGGCGCCAACCCCGGGCGAGATCTCACGATTCGAAGCGCCAACGCCGGACGGATCTCACGGTTCGAGGCGTCAACCCCGGACGGATCCCACAGCCCGAGGCGTCAACCCCGGACGGATCTCACAGTCCGAAGCGCCAACCCCGGACGGATCTCACGATTCGAAGCGCCAACGCCGGACGGATCTCACAGTTCGGAGCGTCAACCCCGGGCGGGATCTCACAGTCTGAAACGCCGATCTCACGCGAGATCTCACGGTCTGAAACCCGCGAGCGAGTTGTCCCACTTGGGGTCTATTGTCATGCGCTATGGGTCGTGACACTACTGACAGCCGCAAAACGCTTCTCGTGTGGGGAGCGCTCGCGATCGTATATGTGGTGTGGGGCTCCACATATCTGGCGATCAAGATCGTCGTCGAGACGCTCCCTCCCCTGCTCGGCGGGGCCATGCGCTTCGTGACGGCCTCGCTGATCCTCGGGGCGGTCGTGTTTCTGTTCCGCGGGCGGCAGGCCTTCCGGATGAGCCGCAGAGAGCTCGGCGGAGCGGCGCTGGTCGGGTTGTTGCTGCTGACCGGCGGCAACGGCATGGTCGCGGTGGCCGAGCAGCACATCTCCAGCGGGCTGGCGGCGCTGCTGGTCGCCTCGGTGCCGCTCTGGCTGGTGATCTTCAGGGTCGTCACCAGGGACAGGCCTCAGCTGATGACCATGGCCGGGGTGCTCATCGGGTTCGGCGGGGTGGCGGGGCTGTCGCTGACGGGCGGGGGCAGCGCGGCGGACGGCACGGGCATCGCGGTCATCCTGCTGGCGTCGCTGTCGTGGTCGCTCGGCTCGTTCCTGTCCGCCCGGATCCCGATGCCCGCCGACCCCTTCGCCGCGAGCGCGATCGAGATGGCCGCGGGCGGCGCCGGGCTGGTGCTGACCGCCCTGGTCGTGGGCGAGCGCCTCGACCTCACCGCCGTCTCGGGACGCTCCTGGATGGCCCTGGTCTACCTGGTCCTGATGGGCTCTCTGGTCGGCTTCACTGCCTACGTCTGGCTGCTCGGCAACGCCCCGATCTCCCTGGTGTCCACCTACGCCTACGTCAACCCGGTCGTGGCGGTCGTCCTCGGCGCGCTCATCCTGAGCGAGCCGGTCACGACCTCGATGGTCGTGGCGGGCGTGGTGATCGTCCTCGGCGTGGCCCTGGTGGTGTCCACGGAGCGGCGCAGAAAGGCCGAGGTCACGCCGGAGCCGGAACCCATGCCCGTGTGAGCCCGGGTTCGTACGGAAAGGCCGTAGCGGAGCGAAAACCCGTGCCCGTGTAAGCCCGGGTTCGTGTGAAGAGGCCGTGTTGGTGGAGCGGGAATCCGTGCCCGTGTGGAGCCCGGGTTCGCGGGGAGAGGCCTGAGCGGGGATCCGTGCCCGTGGCCCGAGTTCGTGCGAAGAGGCCGTAGGCAGGGGATGCCTGCCCGTGCGGGACCCGTCCGTGTGAAGTCCGGGTTCGCCGGTGCGAGGGAGATCGCTCCCCCGCACCGGTCACCTCGACGACCGTGACCTGAGCACTCGGGCACCCGTGAAGGCCGTGGCACAGTGCCACGGGACGCGCCTCCTTCGAGGCCGTGGCTCCCCGGCGGCGAGCGGCTCAGGCGTGCCTGAAGGCCTCGGTGACGGCCAGGAGGGCGTCGTTGGCCTCGGGAGTGCCGATGGAGATCCGGACGCCCTCCCCCGCGAAGGCGCGCACCGCGACGCCTTCGAGCGCGCAGCTCCCGGCGAAGTCCATCGTGCGGTCGCCCAGGCGGAGCCAGACGAAGTTGGCCTCCGTGATGGGCACCGTCCAGTCCTGGGAGATCAGGGCCTCGCGGACCCGCTCGCGCTCCTTGACCACGATGTCCACCCGCTCCAGCAGCTCGTCCTCGGCCGCCAGGGAGGCGATCGCGGCGGTCTGGGCCAGGTGGTTGACCGCGAAGGGCACCGTCGTCTTGCGCACGGCGGACGCCACCGGCTCGTTGCCGATCAGGTAACCCACCCGGAGCCCGGCCAGGCCGTACGCCTTGGAGAACGTCCGCAGCACGGCCACGTTCGGCCGGTCGCCGTAGACGGTGAGCCCGTCGGTGACGCCGGCGTCCCTGACGTACTCCCGGTAGGCCTCGTCGAGCACGACGAGCACGTCCTCGGGGACCCGGTCCAGGAAGGCCTCCAGCTCGGCCGCGTGGACGACCGTGCCGGTGGGGTTGTTCGGGTTGCAGACGAGGATCATGCGCGTGTGCGGGGTGATCGCGTCGGCCATGGCCTCCAGGTGATGCGTCTCACCCAGCAGCGGGACCCGGACCGAGGTCGCCCCGGACAGGTCGGCCATGAGCGGGTACGCCTCGAACGACTGCCAGGCGTAGATCACCTCGGCGCCCGGCTCGCCGACGGTCTCGAAGAGCTGCTGGAGCAGCGTCACCGAACCGGCGCCGGCCGCGACGTGCTCGGGCGGCACACCGTGCTTCTCGGCGATCGCGTTGGTCAGCGCCGTCGACGCCGGGTCGGGATAGAGGTGCATCTCGGATGCGGCCCTCGAAACCGCCTCGACCACGGAGGGCAACGGTCCGTAGGGGGATTCGTTCGAAGACAGCTTGTAGGACCGACCGTCGGCGGACATCGCGGTCTTGCCCGCCTTGTAGGCGGGCACCGTGTCCAGAATCGCGCGGAAACGAGGCATGCTCTTACTTTAGGACCGGGCGGATGGAGTTCCGAACTGCTTGCCGTTTGTTCGGCCTTCCTCATGTCCTCTCTGTCATCGCATCGGGTCCTGCCATTTTCATAGACGCTCCGTAACCATTCGACTACTATCGCCCATGGGTTCGAGTCGGAGGAAAAAGGGGAGCGACGTGTCCGAGATGATGCGGCAGTCGGCACGCTCCTTGCAGGGCTACCGGGTCAAACTCGGCCCCGCCTCCGAGCAGCACACCTGGCTAGCCCAGCATGCCGGGGTGATGCGGATGGCGGAGAATCTCTACCTGGAAAAAATTCAGGCGGCGCTCGCCCAGAGCGCGGCCGAGCACACCTATGGGGTGGCCGAGGGCACCGCCGACCGAGGCCAAGACGCCAGCACAGAGACGGGCGAGGCCGAGGCCGAGGCCGTTGATTTCGAGCCGCTGCCCAGCTGGGTGATTCCCCCCACAGAGGGTTACACGGCCGAAGACCTCGACCGGCTGCGGGGGATCCCCTCTCACACCCAACTGATTGACGGCGCTCTCGTCTTCGTAAGCCCCCAGACTCGCTTCCACTCACTCACCATGTCTCTCGTTCAGAGCGAACTGCATCGCGCCGTTCCGGCGGATCTACGGGTTCGCAGGCAGATGACGGTGACGCTTGGAAAACGTCAACGTCCAGAGCCCGACCTTGTGGTGGTCCGGGCCGACGGGGATCTGGATCTGAACCAGACCACCTACCAGCCCGCCGATGTGCTTCTGGCCGTCGAGGTGGTCTCCGCCGAGTCCGAGATCCGCGACCGGGAGCGCAAGCCCGTGCTCTACGCGGAGGCGGGCATCGTCCACTTCTGGCGGATCGAGGAGAAGGACGGGCGCCCGACCGTCTACGTCTACGAGCTGGACCCGGCGACCAAGGCCTACGCGCTCATGAGCATCCACCACGACCGCCTCAAGGTCAGCGTCCCGTTCGACATCGACATCGACCTAACGGAGATCGACAATTTCTGACCGATCTCGGTCCGGTGGCCGACCGGGCACCGGAGAGGCGGTCACCCCTTGAGGGAGCGGAGCATCGGCGGATGGAGCAGCACCGCCGGGCCCCGGCGGTAGAGCTTGGCGGGGCGGCCGCCGTCGCGGGCGGTGATGCCGCCGGTGGGCACCAGGAAGCCCTCGGCCTTGGTGACCTTGCGGTGGAAGTTGCGCGGGTCCAGGGAGCGGCCCCAGACGATCTCGTAAACCCGGCGCAGGTCGGCGACGGTGAACTCCGGAGGGCAGAAGGCCGCGCCCAGCGGGGTGTATTCGAGCTTGGCCCGGGCGCGCTCGATCCCGTCGAGCACGATGCGCCGGTGGTCGAAGGCCATCTCCCGGAGGGACGAGACCGGCTGCCAGCTCATGTGCGCCTCGGTGGAGGCCGGCAGGTCGGGGGCGAGGCCGAGGTAGGCGACGCTCAGGACGCGCTGGCGCGGGTCGCGGTCGGGGTAGCCGTAGGTCTGAAGCTGTTCCAGATGGACGGCGGCACCGGGCAGACCCGATCGTTCGGCGAGGACGCGTGCCGCGGCGGCGGGCAGGTCCTCGTCGAGGTGGATGAAGCCGCCTGACAGGGCCCAGCGTCCCTCGTAGGGCGATTTGTTCCGTTGCCAGACGAGGGCGCTCAGCGCCTGGCACCGCACCGTGAGGACGACCAGATCCACGCTGACGGGAACGCGCGGAACCATGCCAGGCACGTTACACCGATCAGGGGTTCATGCGGACGTGTAACGTCTCGGCGGCGGCCCGCCCGTCGGCCGCGGCGACCGAGACCTTGATCCACGCACCCGCGGGCACCTGCGACCAGTCGAGGGGGATCCACGCCGTCTCCATCCGGATGGGCAGGTCGGGCGGGGTCTCCGTCAGGGCCACGTCCACGACCCTCGGACTGTCCTGGCCGTCCCAGGTGAGCGTCACCTTGGAGCCCATGGGCATGTTGTACCCCCGGATCTCCATGCCGTCCTGGATGTCACGCCCCTTGCGGACCGCGTCGACCGCGATGGGCCGGTCGTGGTCGCGGGCCATCTCCTCGGAGAGGGAGGGGGAGCCGCAGGTGAAGAAGTCGCTCCACATGTAGGAGACGACCTTGGAGACATACCGTCCGACCTGGGCTATGGCCGTGTCGAGCCGCTCCTTGTCGGTCCGTCCCCTGGTGCCGGTCCTCTCCTCGCAGAAGTCCTGGTCGGACGGCTCGAAGGCCTCCACGTTGGCCCAGAGCTGCACGTCGTAGCCCTGCGCGACCATCTTCGTCCGCGCCTCGGCCATCGCCCGGTAGTAGTCACGGGTCGAGCCGTAGTACGCGGTGCCGTTGGACGCCTCCCCCACGACCGAGCGCAACCGCTCGTCCACCTTCTCCTCGCGCTGGTCCGGCCAGAAGAGCCCCACCTTGCCGGTGCCCCGGCTGTCCTGCGGCGCGATGATCCCGACCCCGGTTCTGGCCAGGGCCTCGAAGCCCCTGGCGACCTGCTGGGGAGTGGCGCTGAACGAAAGCCGCTTGCGCGCGTCGAGGTAGGGGCTGACCAGGATCGGCCTGCCGGGCATCTCCTGGTCCACGATCTCGTGCTGCGAGGCGTAGACCTTGAGCGTCGGGTTGTCCTTCTTCGCCTTTTCCGAGTCGTCCCCGAGGTACTGCATGTCGCGCATCTGCAGCTCGAACGGCTGGTAGAAGCCGGCCAGCGAGGCCCGGTTCTGGAAACGGGCGCCGTAGTCCTGCATGATCCGCCGGGTGAGCGTGGTCAGCGTGGCCGTACCCTCATTGGACGCCCGGGTCTTCTGCGCCGGATCACGCGGGGCCAGCGGCAGCGCGGGGTAGACCTTGATGCCGAACTGGTCGCCGAGATCCAGCAGCTCGGTGAGACTGTCCTGTTCCGCGCCCGCGATCAGGATCACGTGGTAGCCACGCCCCTCGCTCCTGATGTTCGTGCAGCTCGGGTCGTCGGTGCCGTCGTCGGGCGCGACGATCCGGTAGAAGACGGTCTTCCCGACCGTGATCTTCTTCTCGAACTCGGGGCAGCGGAACAGATCCGGTCCGAAGGATTCGTCCGTCCGGTAGACGAACGTCCAGGTCACCCGGTTGCCCGGGTTGGCCGCCTTGAGGTCTCTCTCCGCCGCCGCCTCGCACGGCACCCCGTCCTCCTCGCACGGCTCGTAACGGGGATCGGGCTTCTCCCCGTCCGTGTCCAGGATCCGGCCGTCGTCGTCGACCCGGCGGGCCTGCAGACCCCACCCGATCCGGATGACGGTGTCGCCACCCACCTTGTGGATCGCGTCGAACTGCCGCCGCCAGGTGCAGTGGTCGACGGTCGGGATGAGCCAGTAACCGCTCAGCGCGTACGGCGAGGGCGTGTCCGTATCGAACGTTCCACACGAGTCGGTGAACTTGTCCGTGTTCGGAGTCGGGGTGGAGGAGAAAGAGGTGGGCGAGGGAGCGGGGGAGGACGCGATCGGCGACTTCTCGCTCGTCGGAGCGATCTCGTCGATGGGGATGACCAGCACGACCGCTGCCACCACGGCGATGATCACGACGCCCAGGAAAGCGATGAGCCAGCGCACGATCAGGACACTACCGTTCTTGCGATCAGGCGGACATAAGCTGCTTCGCCGCAGGGGAGCTCAGCTCTTGACGCCTGCCCACGCCTCAAGCTGCGCGACGAAACGGCGGGCGGAGTTGGGCCAGTGATGGTTCGCACGGGCCGCCGCATACCCTCGTGCCCCCCGGGCATGCCGCTCCCGGACGTCGTCCCGCAGCCAGAGCACGGCCTGGGCCACGGCCTTGGGGTCCTGCCAGGGCACGACCATCCCGCTGTCGTAACGCTCCACGAGCTCGACCGCGCGGGGTGAGGGGGTGGTGATCACGGGAATGCCGTGGGCCATGTACTCCACGATCTTCGTGGGCATGGAGTGCCGGTAGTTGGGCTCGTCGTGCAGCAGGGAGAGCCCGGCCAGCGCGCCGTCGAGCCGCTTGAGCGCCTCGTCGTTCGGCATGAAGTCGCGCCACTCCAGCACGCCCTCGGCCACCGCCTCGTTCAGTATCGGCCGCGACTGGGGGTCGGCGTAGCCGATCAGCTCGACCGCCACCCGGTACGGCTGGAGCAACCTGCCCACCTCGACGGCCTCGCGCACTCCCCGTGCCTCCGACAACCAGCCGAGGTAGACGACGCGGTCGTCACCCGGCGCGACGACCTCGTCGGGCACCCAGGTCTCGTTCGGCACCACCAGGTGGGCCTGGCGGAACCGTCCGGCGTAGGCGGTCTCGGCCAGGAGCAGGTGCAGGTGCCGCTCGGCCGTCCCTTCGAGCATCCGGGCCAGGAAGCGCACCGGGGGACGAAGGAACGAGGGCAGCCAGGGCTTCAGCGACAGGGTCGCCGGGGTGTCCTCGTGCACGTCCCAGACCACCGGGGGCCGCCTGCGCATCCCCACGACCGCGAGCAACAGCTCGGGGTCGTGGATGACCACCAGGTCGACCTGCCTGCGCATGCGCTTGAACACCTTGCGGGCCGCGCGAACGGCCGTCAGTCGTTTGCGTTCGGCCGCCCGGGGGAGGTCGACGCCGTTCACCCAGGATCGGGCCATGACGCCCCGCGCGCTGAAGGGCGCGGCATACGTGACCTCATGACCGGCATCCACGAGCGCGCGGATCTGCCGGTGCAGGATCCGGGCGTCCTCGGGGTGATGCACCACCGTCATGACGAGCACGTGCACTGCGCGCAGCCCTCCGTCGCTAGAGCCGCTCGACGCGTTCACCCTCGGCGAGCACGCCTCGGGTGTCGAGCACGAGTCTGCCGTGGTCCTCGACGATCGACAGATCGAAAGCTGCGTGCTGCTGAAGCAGCAGCGTCACATCCGCGTCCGCGACCGCCCTGGAAAGGTCTTCCTCACGCGGCACCGAGGTGCCGTCTACGTGCCATTCCTTTACATATGGATCAACGAAGACGAGCTCCGCGCCGAGCTCCAGGAGCACGCGGGCGACCGGCAGGGCCGGCGTCTCGCGCTCGTCGGCGATGTCCGGCTTGTAGGTGACGCCGAGCAGCGCCACCTTGGAGCCGTTCACGGCCTTCTTCTGCCGGTTGAGCAGCCGCTGCACGCGAGCGACCACATAGGAGGGCATCCGCTCGTTGATCTCCTGGGCCAGCTCCACGAACCGGAACGGGTAGCCCAGCTTGCGCACCCTGTAGGACAGGTAGGACGGGTCGACGGGGATGCAGTGTCCCCCGACACCCGGTCCCGGCAGAAACTTCTGGAAGCCGAACGGCTTGGTGGCCGCGGCCTCGATGGACTCCCAGAGGTCGACCCCGAGCTCGTCGCAGAAGATCGCCATCTCGTTGACGAGGGCGATGTTGACGTGCCGGTAGGTGTTCTCCAGGAGCTTGGCCATCTCGGCCTCGCGGGTACCGCTGACCGGCACGACCTGCTCGATGAACTGGGAGTAGAAGCCGACCGCGCGGTCCTTGCAGGCGGGCGTGTAGCCGCCGACGACCTTGGGGGTGTTGCGCAGGCCGTACTTGGGGTTACCCGGATCGATGCGCTCGGGCGAGAAGGCGAGGTGGAAGTCGACGCCCGCGACGAGGCCGTTGGCCTCCAGGATCGGGCGGGCGATCTCGTCGGTGGTGCCGGGCCACGTCGTGGACTCCAGAACCACCAGAGATCCCGCGCTCAGATTGCGGGCGACGGTGCCGGTCGCACCCTCCACCGCCGACAGGTCGGGACGGTGATCCTCGTCCAGCGGGGTCGGCACGCAGATGATGATGGTCCGGCTGTCTGCCAGTACGGACTCATCCAGCGTGGCCCTGAAACCGCTGACGAGCATGTGCTCGAGGTCGGCGTCGGTCAGGTCGTCGATGTACGAATGACCGGCGTTGAGGGCGTCCACCTTCTGGGGATCAACCTCGAAGCCGACGACCCGCAGCCCTGCCGCCGTGGCCTCCTTGGCCAAGGGCATGCCGACGTAGCCCAGACCTATGACAGCCAGGTCGTAGGCAGTCACTGGGAGACCCTGGAATGCCGGAAACAACACTTCATGGTCGCAAAGGCTATCTCAAGTCCGAACGAGCCACGCCTAATGCGATTGAACGCATCGCAAACGGATGCTCTCCCCGTTGTCAACACGAGACCATCAACCAGCAATGGATTGGTAGATGTCACGGTAAGTCTCGGCAATGCGGCTCCACGTACGCTTGGACGCCACCTCAGCCCGTCCAGCCTCACCCATAACGGCCCGCCGCTCCGGATCGTCACGTAGCCCCGCGATCGCCTTGGCGAGCGCCTCAGGGTCGCCTGCGGGCACCAGAAGCCCGGCTCCGTCGGTGCCCACGAGCTCCGAGAGGGCAGGAAGATCACTCAGCACGACCGGTTTGCCGAGGGCCATCGCCTCGACCGGTTTCAATGGTGTAACAAGTCGGCAAACACGCAGGTCCTCGCGAGGGCAGACGAAGATGTCGATGGCCGACTGCGCCTGCAGCGCCTCCTCGGGACCGACCCTGCCGGGCAGGATCGCGATGTCCCCCAGCCCCAGCTCCTCGACCTGCTCCAGCAGCGCCGCCCGCTCCACGCCGTCACCGACGAGCAGCACCTTGACCGGCGCGCCCTGGTCCCGCAGGAGCGCGGCGGCGTTGATCATGGTTGCGAAGCCCTCGTAGGCCACGATGCTCGACACGGAGCCCATGACGATCTCGCCGGGCTCGATGCCGTAGGAGGCGCGGAACGCCGCCCCGTCGTACTCGGCGACCAGCAGCGAGTCGTCCACCGCGTTGGGCGCCAGGAAGATCTTCTCCCTCGGCACACCCCGCTCGGCGATCTCGGTGGCCATGGTCTCCGCGAGGGTGACCACGGCGTCGGCGGAGCGCATGATGAACGCCTCGCGGTCCCGCTGGAGCACGTGCCGCTGGCTGCCGATGCGCTTGGGGTCGCGGGACGCCCAGGTCTCCTCCAGGAAGCCCCGGACCTCGTAGACCATCGGCGTGCCCGTACGGTCCCGCACGGCGAGCGCCACCGAACCGTTGCGGTGGTCGGTCGCGGCGTGCAGCACCTGCGGCCGGAGCGTTCTGACCAGCTCGGTCACCTCACCGGCGCCCCGGATCATCCGGCCCTGGCTCTCGAACGGCACCTCGCCGCTCGGGATCAGCCGGTGGTAGGGGGTCCCGTCGATCTCCTCGTACGGCGTGGCGTCGGCGTGGCCCTGCATCATCGGCCAGCCCCAGCTGGTCACGACGTGCGGGTCCAGCCCGGCCGCCCGCTGCGCGGTGACGATCCGGTGCGTGCGCACGGTGTATCCGGCCTGCGTGTACGGCAGGGCGTTGGTGACGCAGTGCAGGACCCGTCCCTGGATCCGCTCGCCCACGATCACCTTGGCCTTGGGCGGGATCGGGTTCGGCTGGATGGAGGCCAGCTCACCGGCGTAGTACTGGGCCCGGCGCTTGATGAAGGGGTAGCGGGTGTGTGCCTGGAGCACCGCGGCGGCCTCGGTCATCCGGCCGGCGTCGAAGTGCGCCTTCGCCTCGTCCCACGGTCCTCGCACGAGACGCATCCCGAGCTTGCGGACGACGATCTTGGCCCGGCGCGCGACGGGCCAGGCGAACCTGCCCACGACGGGACGCATCCTCGGCGGAAGCGTCTCCGCGGCCGCCTGCGCGACCCGCAGCGGATCCGACTTGACCTTCGTCGCCACCACCCGGGAAACGATCACCGGATGCTTGGCGAACCCCTTGATGAGCCCGCGCAGACCGGCGCGGGCCGACCTCGCGGAGACGGGCTTCGCCGAAGCGGGCGCGGGCTCCGCCGGAACCAGAACGGGCTCCGCCGGAACGGGCTCGAACGGAGTGGTATCCGTCGTGACCGAAGCGGGCTCCTGTGGGTCTGGAACGGACGTCGCCGAAACCGGGACGGGCTCGGACGGAGCCGGAACGGGTTCTGCCTGATCGGGCTCGGGGGGAGCCGGAACGGGCTTCTCTGAGACCAGAGCGGGCTCCTGTGAATCTGGAACGAGCTTCACCGAATCAGGAACGGGTTCAGACGAATCCGAAACGGACGTCGCCGGAGCCGGAACGGACTCTGATAGAGCTGGAACCGACTGCGGTGAATCTGGAACGGACTCCGCTGAAGCTGGAACCGATTTCGCTGTAACCGCGGGGGAGTCTGGCCTGTTGGCATCGGATACCACGCCGTGACCGTACCATAGGCAACGTTTGCCCCACTGCCGTATGAAAGGCGAGGTCAATGAGGGACTTTGGTCCTCCGGGTACGACCGCGAGCCCTGAAAATCCCCTCGTCCTGCACGTGCTCGGCGCGCGGCCCAACTTCGTGAAGGCCGCTCCCGTTGTGCGCGCTCTCGCCGAACTGGGAGTGAGACAGGGGATCGTCCACACCGGCCAGCACTACGACGTGCTCATGTCGGACGTGTTCTTCGCCGACCTCGGGCTGCCCGAGCCGATCGCCAACCTGGGCGTCGGATCCGGCTCGCACGCGCGCCAGACGGCCGCCCTGCTGATCGGCCTCGAGGACGTCGTGCAGGAGCACGCGCCCACCCTGGTCGTCGTCTACGGCGACGTGAACTCGACGCTGGCCGCGATCCTGGTCTGCTCCAAGCTCCACATCCCGACCGCGCACGTCGAGGCGGGCCTGCGCTCCTTCGACCGGGAGATGCCCGAGGAGGTCAACCGGGTCGTCACCGACGCCCTCTCCGACATCCTCTTCGCCACCTCGCCGGACGCGCTCTCGCATCTGGCCGCGGAGGGCGTGGATCCGGCGCGCGTCCACCTCGTCGGCAACCCGATGATCGACAGCCTGTTCTCGGCGCTGGACCGTCTCGACCCCGCCCCGGTCCGCGCGCGGCTCGGGCTTCCCGAGCGGTACGGCGTGGCCACCCTGCACCGTCCCGCCAACGTCGACGACCCGGCCTCCGCGAAGGAACTGGTCGACGCCGTACGGGAGGTGAGCGAGCGCCTGCCGATCGTGGTGCCGATCCACCCGCGGGGCCGCGAGCGCCTGGCCGAGGCGGGCCTGGTGACCGGCGGGAACCTGTCGATCGTCGACCCGCTGGGCTACGTGGACTTCCTGTCGCTGGTGCGGGGCGCGACCCTGGTCGTCACCGACTCCGGCGGCGTGCAGGAGGAGACGACCATGCTGGGCGTCCCCTGCCTGACCGTCCGGCCCAACACCGAGCGGCCGATCACCATCACCCACGGCACCAACCGGCTGGTCACGCCGGCGCTGCTGCCCGCCGCCGCCGACAGGGCCCTGGCCGACGGCGCGGCGACGCCCTCCGGCGACCTGCCCCCGCTCTGGGACGGCAAGGCCGGGCCCCGGATCGCCCGGGTGATCGCGTCCTGGCTCCGCGGCGAGAACCTCTCCCCGGCGGGACAGGCCGTACCGCCCAAATCCCTTTAAAAAGGCTAATTAGGTACGGCCGAAGCCGTACCCTGGCACGACCCCGGATAAAGGCGAGCCCCCATGAGTGAAGAGACCCCTGAAGAGCCGAAGTACCAGCGTCTCGGGCCGATCAACTGGCTGCCCGAGGAGCGCAAGGTCGTCGAACGCTTCGAGGAGCGCGTCCGGGACCTGGAGCGGCGGCTTGCCATCTCCGAGGCCCGGGCCGACTACGCCCAGTGGAAGCTGGAGTCCACCAAGATCCAGCGCCCCTACCGGGTGGCCGAGGTCCTGACCGGGGCCAAGGGGGCCGGGGTCGTGGCCCTGCCGGGCAAGCTGCGCTCGGCGATGCGGGCACGCAAGGGGCCCAAGCCGCCCCGGCCGGTCTCCGAGGTGATCGAGGAGCTGAACCACCAGGGCCCGGCCGTGGACGTGCCGCAGGTGAAGTGGCCGGCGGGACCGATCACGCGTCCCGACATGAAGGTCGCCGTCATCCTGGACGACTTCTCCCGGATGGCGTTCAAGTACGAGTGGGACCAGATCGAGTTCGGGCTCCGCGACTGGCCGGAGATCTTCGCCGAGAACCGGCCCGAGCTGCTGTTCGTGGAGTCGGCCTGGCACGGCAACCAGGGCCGCTGGCGCTACCAGATGACCGGGAACAACGCCCCCAAGCCGGAGCTGCACGCCCTGATCGACTGGTGCCGCGCCGAGGGGATCCCCACGATCTTCTGGAACAAGGAGGACCCGCCGAACTTCGAGTTCTTCATCGACACGGCCAAGCTGTTCGACCACGTCTTCACGTGCGACGGCGACATGGTGCCCCGCTACCGCGAGGTGCTGGGACACGACCGGGTCGACGTCCTGCAGTTCGCGGCCCAGCCCCGGGTGCACAACCCGATCCAGGAGAAGCGCGGGCGCCTGCACGACGTGGTCTTCGCGGGCATGTACTTCAGGGACAAGCACCCCGAGCGCCGCGAGCAGATGGAGACCGTCCTCGCCCCGATCCGCGAGCTCGGCCTGCACATCTTCGCCCGCAACGGCACCGTGGACGAGAAGTACGCCTGGCCCGCCGAGTACGTCCCGCACATCGTGGGCGAGCTCCCCTACGACCAGATGCTGGCCGCGTACAAGATGTACAAGGTCTTCCTCAACGTGAACTCGGTTCTCGACTCCCCGACCATGTGCGCCCGCCGGGTCTTCGAGCTGTCGGCCTGCTCGACCTCGATCGTCTCGGGCTGGTCGCGGGCCATCGAGGAGACCTTCGGCTCGCTGATCCCGATCGCCCGCGACGAGCTGGAGTCCTACAACCAGGTCCTGCACCTGATCAACAGCCCCGAGCTCCGCGCCCGTCAGGGTCACCTGGCCATGCGCGAGGTCTTCGACAAGCACCTGTTCACCCACCGCGTGGACCAGATCCTCCAGGTCCTCGGCAAGCCCGTCGAGCCCCGGACCCGGTCGATCTCCGTGGTGCTGCCCACCAACCGCGCCTCCCAGCTGGAGCACGCGATCTCCTCGGTGGCCCGCCAGATCCACCGGCCCCTCCAGCTCGTGATGGTCCTGCACGGCCTCGACATCGATCCCGTCGTCGTCGCCGACAAGGCCCGCATGGCCGGCATCTCCGACGTCGTGGTGCTGCCCGCCGACCCCTCGCTCTCGCTGGGCGCCTGCCTCAACATGGGCATCGCCGCCGCCGAGGGCGAGCTGGTCGCCAAGATGGACGACGACAACCTCTACGGCGAGCACTATCTGTCCGACCTGGCCCGGGCCTTCGACTACTCCGACGCCGAGCTTGTCGGCAAGGGCGCCCACTACGCCTACTTCGAGGGCAGCAACACCACGATGCTGCGCCTGCCCGGCCTGGAGCACCGTTACGCCTTCCTCGTCCAGGGCGGCACCTTCCTCGGCAAGACCGACATGTTCCGCCACTACGGCTTCGAGGACATCACCCGCGGCGAGGACACCAACCTGGTCCGCCGGCTGAAGGAGGACCGCGTCAAGATCTACTCCGCCGACCGGTTCAACTTCGTCTACTGGCGCAGCGGCGACGCCGGAATGCACACCTGGCAGGCCGACGACATCAAGCTCACCCGCAACGCCCAGTTCGCCTTCGGTGGCCACCCCGAAGACCACGTCATGATCTGAGTTCGCACGGCCGCCGCTCGAAGGCCTCGGTCCGGTTGACCCTGCCTTCGAGCGGCAGCCGTACGGCCATGCCGGTTTCGCCCTGTCCGCGGGTGTGGTGCGGAGGTTCCCCCGGATCCGGACAGCGCGAGGGTGACTCATGCTGCGTCCGGCGCAGGGCGACTCATTTTCCGGTGCCCGCGCAGGGCGCGAGGGCGACTCATCCCGGTGTCCGGCGGTTCGGGAACCTCGTCCATGACAGGCCCTTCCCTCTGATTTCACTGAGCGTCGGCGACATGCTCGTCATACGACATATGCACGTATCCCAGTGGCACCGATCCCGCCGGTGCGTATATTCGCGAAATTATCCGAGTCGATGCGTTTAATGTAATACAAACCACTTTCTCGCCATTTTTACACATATCGATACGACGGAGCATCGGTCAATACCCTGGGGACATTTTGGGTCATGGTTAGAATTCGGACACTCACGCTCGGGGCCACGGATGCGCACCCTTCTTATTTGTTTAATGCGAGCACGCGGGGTAGATCGATGAGTGCCCCACCATCGCTAAGGAGAGAGGGTCCGATCATGATCGAGAACATGTGGGACTACAGCCCCCAGGCTTACAGCGACGACCAGAAGCTGGACCTGGTCGGGTTCGACGTCGAGGCCACCGACGGCAAGATCGGTTCGGTGGACGAGGAGAACAGCGTGGTGGGCGACAGCTACATCGTCGTCGACACGGGCTTCTGGATTTTCGGCAAGAAGGTCGTGCTGCCCGCCGGCACGGTGCACCGGGTTGACCCCCAGGAGCGCAAGATCTATGTCGCCCGCACCAAGGAAGAGATCAAGAACGCTCCGGAGTTCGACGAGGAAACCTATAAGGACCCCGGCTACCGCGACAGTCTCGGCGGTTACTACGGCGGCCCGATGTAATCGTTGACCGCCAATGGGCTCTTCCTCCCCCGGAAGAGCCCATTTCGCATTTATCAACCTTTTTCTGACTCTCTAGGGGAGCTCTTCTGCCGTCTCAGAGGTAGATCCCATGCTCTTGCTCAGAGGCAGGACCAACGGTCTTTTGACGCTTGTCGAGTCGAGCTCCGACAACGCCGGTCGGTCTTTCCCGCAAGCGGATCCCTTATCGACGGTCTTGTCCATTGTTTGGCCGATCCATGGCCCCCGGCCCGCCGTGTCACGAGGTCACGGGGTGTCAAGACACGCCTCGAAACACGGACCAGGCCCTCCCGCTCAAGCCCTACGTCGACAGTGTGATCCATCCCACATCTGTCGAGGAGGACAAAGGACCGGCAGATCAGCGGAATCCTCGGCGCAAAGAAGGTCGTCAGTCCTGTGAACAGCCTGCCCGGACGGTGCGATCCGGTCCGTCGGCGTCCGGTCGAGGCGGATCTCCGTCACTGGATGTAACCGAGCGTGCCTCGCATTCTCCCCTCGGTTACCGTCCGCTTCCGCAGGGTAATCGGATCGGCTCAAGACTTTGGATTTCCACGGAAGACCATCGGGCTCTTCCCGCCTACCGTGAGATCAGGGTTCCGCGCCGTGTCGGCGGCGTCTTCGGTGCCGATCCGGCGCTCCGCCGGCCCGGGCGTCGCCCGGGGCGCAGCTGATCAGACATGGAGTGGTACGTCATGATCAACATCAGAAACGTCCTGGGGGCCGGGATAATGATGGCCTCCGCCCTTGTCGCACCCACGATGATGTCCACCCCCTCCGCCGCGGCCGTCACCGAGACCGTCTCCGCGTCGCCTGCTCTCCCGTCCGTTCAGAAGCCCTGCCGGAAGGCCAAGAATCCCGCCAGGTGCCGTGCCCGGCGCGCCGGCAACAGCACCGTCGGCGGCACCGTGGGCGGCGGCGGTCTCAGAGGCGGTATCGGCTCCGGCGGCAGCGGCCCCAGCGGTAGCGGTCACAGCCGCAGCAGGGACTGACCCCCTGGGCGTTATCGCGCCCGGGGCTGTTCCCCGGTAGCCGACAGGAGAACAGCCGATTCCAACGGCCCGGCGGCATCCGTGTTCGCCGCGTTCGGTCCGCCGACGATGCCCTGACGGATTTTCGCCGCGTCACCCGTTCCTTTCGCCGTCCTCACTCGTCATTACTTGGTGAGGATGTCTACGAGAAGGGACGCGGAGATGGACGGCAGGCACCCCGCACTCGCACGGCTCGACGTGCTCGTCGGGCGGTGGACCGTACAGCCGAAGGTCCAGGGCGTCGGCACGGCGTGGACCGAGTTCGCCTGGCAGGAGGGCGGTCTGTTCCTGCGCCAGTACTCCGACGTCGATTCGATACCGTCCGACACGCCGAACGCGTGGCGGGACAACACGCCGTTCCCGACCACCACGGTGATCGGGCTCGACGACGCCACCGAGGAGTTCACCGTGCTGTACGCCGACGCCCGCGGCGTGTACCGGGTGTATCGGATGACGTTCGCCGACGGTGTGTGGACGATGTGGCGGGAGGCGCCCGGGTTCAACCAGCGCTTCACCGGCACGCTGAGCGCCGACGGCCGCGCCGTGGACGCGCGATGGGAGATGTCGGCGGACGGCGTGACGTGGAACCTCGATTTCGAGCTGACCTACACCCGCGACCGATGAAGGAGGGTCCCACCGGTCACCGTGCTCATCCGGGACACCTGCCGTAGGAGGACGCTCACCCCTGACGCCTGCCGCAGGAGGAATCGGGGACGGTACGGCAGGCGAACGGGTGCGGGTGCCGTACCTCAGAGCCGGAATTCGGTACGGCGGGCGGACGGGCGCCGCCGTACCTCGGGGCTGGAATCGGTGCGGCAGGCGAGCGAGTGCGGGTGCCGTACGTCGGGACTGGGAATCGGTACGGCGGCCGGGTGTCAGAGGGTGGTGTCCGCGGGCCGCTTGGCGGCTTCGGGCTCGACGGGCCGCTTGGCGGCTTCGGGCTCGACGCCGTTCGCGAGGGGGGCGGGGGTGGCGCCGTTCAGGAGGGAGCGGGCGAGGCCCAGGCCGGTGCCGCCGAGGGTGAGTGCCTTGGCCAGCATCTCCTCGATGCCCTGCGCGCCGTTGAGAACGACCATGTGATCGACGTTGCCGAAGGCCTTGGCGCCGGCCTCGACGATCTGGGGCCAGTTCTCGGCGAGCTGCTGGGCGATGACCGCCTCCTGGTTCTCGGCCAGGGCCTCCGCCCTGGCCCGGATCGCGGCGGCCTCCGCCAGACCCTTCGCCCGGGCGGAGGCCGCCTCCGCCAGACCCTGTGCCTCCGTGGCCTCCGCCAGCGCGAAACCGCGGGCCTTGGCCGCCTCGGCCTCGCCCATACCGGTGGCCTTGGTGGCCTCACCGGCCGCCACACCGCGCAGCCGTACCGACTCCGCCTCGGCCGCGGCGGCCTGCTTGACCTGGGAGGCCTGCGCGGCGGCGCGGAGCTCGGTCTCGCGGGCCTCGGCCTCGGCCTGGGCGATGCGGGCGTCGCGCTCGGCCCGGGAGGCCGTGACGGTCTCGTACGCCCTGGCGTCGGCGGGCTTGCGGACCTGGGCCTGGAGCCGCTGCTCGGCCAGCGCCGCCTCAAGCTCGGCCGCGCGGGTCTCCTGGACCACGACCTCCTGGCGGGCCGACGCCTCCGACAGCGGGCCGGCCTGGCGGGACCTGGCCTGGGCCTCGTCGATCTCGGCCTGGTAGGAGGCCTGCTTGATCTTTGAATCACGCCAGGCGGATGCCTTGTTGGCCGCGGCGACCTGCTCGGCCTCGGTGGCCTCCTGGTCGCGCTGGGCCTCGGCGATGCGGGCGGAGGCGGCGATCCTGGCGGCGTGCGGCTTGCCGAGGTTCGTGATGTAGCCGGTCTCGTCGTCGATCTCCTGGATCTGCAGCGAGTCGACGATCAGGCCGAGCTTGATCATCTCGTCGGCGGCCGAGGCGCGGGTCTCGCCGGTCAGCCGTTCGCGGTTGAGGATGAGGTCCTCGACGGTCAGGTTTCCGATGATCGAGCGCAGGTGACCGGTGAACAGCTCGTGGATGGCCCCGTTCATCGAGTCCTGCTGGTCGAGGAAGCGGCGGGCGGCGTTGGCGATGGAGTGGAGGTCGTCGCCGACCTTGTAGATCACCACGCCTCGCACCACCACCGGGATGCCCTGCTGGGTGACGCAGGAGACCTGAAGGTTGGCCGCGCGGCTGTCCAGGCGCAGGCGGCGTGCCGTCTGGAACCCGGGAAGCACGGAGGTGCCCTTGCCAGTGATGATCTTGAATCCGAGACTGTCGGTGAGCTCGGTCTTACCCCGGGCGCCGAGGCCGGAGATGATCAGCGCCTCGTTGGGCTCGGCCACCCGCCAGACGGCCTTGAACACCAGGATGAGAATGAGGAGGGCGGCAAGGACGATGCCCCCGATGACGAAGTATTCCGTGGGCATCGCAGCCTCCGCGGTGAGGGATGAGGGGGTGGGGAGGAGAGGGGAGGTCAGACCAGCGCGCGAGCGACGTAGACCGTACGGGGTGGGAAGTATTCGACGATGACGACGATCGAACCCGCGGAGATCTCCTCGTCGGGGACCGTGGGATGCGCGTAGAACGCCTCGACGCCCCCGCGAACCGCCACCATCACCTCCCCGACCAGGCCGGGACCGATCTTTCCGGTGACCCTGCCCTGCTTACCGACCACGCGAGACTCCCCGTCCATCGTGAAACACACCCGCAGACGCGGACGCTACTCCGATACGACCGACTTCACCACCCATTACGGCACGAAAATGGCGTCGTCTAACTACCAGCGCTAATCATCATGATTAACCTTCATATCGGCAACGATCGACCGAATGAGAACGTTCCAGTGCGGATCGCTCAAATCAAGCGAGTTACCGCGCCCTTCTTCGGACCCGCCACCGCACTCACCTCGGACCGCCGAACTCGCGCCGGACCTGATCACCGTGCCTGGCGAGCCGGTCATCTTGTCGGAACAGACCCGATGAATGCCCCCCACATTTCCCCGGGGGTCCAATCCAACCTAATGCTAATAAATCGCTTATGAAATCAATTACCTCCTTCAATCAATCGCCTGAATTTTCAACGATCAAGACATGACCATCATGTGCGGGATGTCGCCAATAGCATTTCAACTGCGCGGGTAAAAAGTTCCCGCGCACGCAGCGCGGCGACCACCGACGATCATTCCAATCGTGAGGATCGCCCCATGACCGATCCTCACGAGATCAATCCCCGTAAGGCCGTGGAACTCGGCATGGACCGGCCCATCTCCCGCCGCGACTTCCTCGACGGCGTGGCCGCGGCCGCGATGCTCGCGACGATGGGCTCGGCGAGCGGACGCGCCGGTGACGCGGCGACGGGATCCGGCGTCGTCACCGCGGAGGACCTGAAGATTCATCCCGGCACCTCGCGTCCGTCGACCCTCACGGGGCTGCGGGGCGACACTCCGATGGCGCTCGGTGTGCCCCACGCTCTGCGGGACCACCGGTTCTGGCCGTACGCGGGCACGCCGGAACCCACCGGCGAGCACTACGACCTGGTGGTGGTCGGCGCCGGGATCAGCGGCGTCAGCGCGGCGTACAAATGGCTGGAGCGCGACCCGCGGGCGCGGATCCTGATCCTGGACAACCACGACGACGTCGGCGGGCACGCCCAGAGCAACGAGTTCTCCCCGAAGGGCGGGAACGGTCCGCTGATCGGGCACGGCGGCTCGGCGTCGATCGAGGCTCCCTCGGTGTGGACGGCCGAGGGCAAGGAACTGCTCGGCAGGCTGGGCGTCCGGGTCCAGAGGTTCGAGAGGTATTTCGATCGGGCGCTGTACCCGAGCCTCGGAATGCACGACGGCGTCTTCTGCGACCGGGAGAGCTTTCCCACGGAGAAACTGGTCGTCCTCGCGCCGGGCAGGAAGGCCCCCGAGTGGATCGCCGAGCTTCCCGTCGCCGGGCGGGCCAGGAAGGACCTGCTCATGCTCTACGGGAACCCGCCCGACTGGTTCCCCGGGCTGTCCGGCGAGGAGAAACAGGCGCGGCTGGCCAAGCTGACCTACGCCGGTTTCCTCAAGGACGTCTGCAAGGTCCACCCGGACGTCCTGCGCTACGTCGCGACCATGCCGAGCGACACGTGGGGCTACGGCTCCGACGCCTTCGGCGCGATCGACGCGTGGGGCAGCGCCGGCGACCACGACTATCCGGGCTTCCAGGGGCTCGGGCTCGACCGCTCCCGGCCGTCGAGGTACAACTCGCCAACCATGATCAAGAGATGGGAGGCGGACGATCCGGACGTCTACCACTTCCCCGGAGGCAACCAGGCACTCGTCCGGATGATGCTCGGCCGGATGATCCCCGGCTTCGCCACGGCCACCGGCATGGAGGAGATCACCACCGCGAAATTCGACCACGGCAGGCTCGACCGGCCGGGCGGCAGGGTCCGTGTCCGGCTGTCCAGCCCGGTGGTCTCGGTCGCCAACGAGGGCGACCTCCGCACGGCCACCGGCGCCACGGTGGGCTACTTCGACGGGGACAGGGTCAGGACCGTCCGGGCCGAAAACGTGATCATGGCGTGCTGGAACAGGCTGATCCCCGATCTGGTCGACCGTCTCCCTCACGAACAGGAGTCGGCCCTGCGCGAGGCGGTCAAGGTGCCGATGCTCCACGCGACGGTCCAGATCCGCGACTGGCGGGCCTGGAAGGAGCTGGGCATCAACCGCGCGCGGTTCACCGGCGCCTACTGGTGCGTGGCCGAGCTCGACCGCCCGGTCAGCCTCGGGAGCTACGGATGCCCGAAAAACCCGAAAGAGCCGATCATCGTGCACATGACCGCCACGCCGGCCGTAGCGGGCATGTCGCCCGCCGAGGGCTCGATCCTCGGGCGGCGGAGACTCCTAGCGACGCCCTACGGCCACCTGGAGCACGGCATCCGCGACCAGCTCGACCGATTGCTCCACCCGGGGGGCTTCGACCCGAGGCGCGACATCGAGGCGATCACGGTCAACCGGTGGAGCTACGGCCGCGCACCCGAGTACGCCACCCCGTGGAACCTCGGCTTCTATCCCGACGGCCCCTTCCCCGCCGCCGTGGCGCGGCGGCGGATCGGGCGGATCGCCATCGCGAACTCCGACTCCGTACCGGCTCCCAGCGCCGACGCGGCGATCACCGCCGCCTACCGCGCGGTCCGGGAGCTCCAGACCTGACCGCCGGGGATCATCCGGAGGCCCGGACCGGTCGACCTCGTCCAGGAGCCCCGGACCTGACCGCCGGGGTCCGTCCGGAAGCCCCCCACCGGACCGGTCGACCGCAGCGGAGGCCCCGGCCCCCGGAGCCTCGGATCCGACCTGCCAGGGCCCATCCGGGAGCCCGGGCCCGGATGCCGGGACCCATCGGGGGCCCCGGGTCCGACCGGTCTCAGCCGGGGCGCCTCAGCCTGGTGAAGGCCCAGCTCATCTTGGGTTCGACCGCCCAGTGGGCCACTCGCCGTACCGGCTCCGTGCACAGCACCACGGCGAGCCCCACCCCGAAGAGCGTCACGATCAGCACTCCCGGCAGGGTGGCGGCCCAGTCGCCGTAGAACCGCTCGACGGTCTTCGCCACCAGGCCGTGGAGCAGGTAGGCGTACATCGTCGACATACCGAGCCCGGAGTACCAGGTGCGCCGGGACGGCGTGACCGCCAGGAACGCGGCGACCAGCAGCGCCCCCGCGGCCAGCATGCCCAGCCGGATCAGGCTGCCGGTGAGGTCGTCCACCCCGATCGCGTCGTTGGCGTTCCTCCAGCGGATCCACTCGGTCTTCACGTGGGTGTGCAGGGCGAAGGCCGCGACCGCCCCGATGACGAGGACGACCGCTCCCGCGATCCGGACCCGTCGCTGCCTGAGCCACTCGAAGTGCTCCGGCCGGAGCATGAGGCCGAGCACGTAGAAGGGAAGCAGCCCGAGCGTGCGGTTCATCGACAGCTCGTCGGGCAGCCTGCTCATCCCCGACAGCAGCGACAGCCCGACCGCGACCGCCAGCGGCCACCTGAGCTGCTGCCAGACCGGCGTGGACAGCCGCCACAGGAACAGCGACATCAGGAACCAGGTCAGGAAGTACGGATCGAGCAGGCTGATGTCCAGCTTCCCGTACAGGATCAGGCGGGGCAGCGAGTAGATCAGCTCGAAGATCACGTACGGCACGGCGAGCGTGCTGATCAGCTTGCGCGCCTTACCCGACCCGAAGGTGAAATTTCGCGACAGGTAGCCGCTGAGCACGATGAACAGCGGCATGTGGAACAGATAGACGTAGAAGTACGCAGCGTGCGCGATCGGCACGTCCCGTAGGTTCTCGATCAGGTGCCCGCAGACGACAAGGATGATCGCCAGAAACTTGGCGTTGTCGAAGAACGGGTCCCTGTCGGCGGCAGGCGGGAAAACCGCCCGAAGCGGGGTTGCGACACTCACAGCCCCCGGACGGTAACGATCCCCGCCCAACATCCGGCGAACGCCCGATGACGCCCCGGAGAACTTCCCCGCCGCCCGCCTCGGGGCCCGCGCGACGGCCGCGGCACCGGCATCCCCGATGACACCGGCGTTCCAGAGCGCGCCTCGCGGCCTCCGCGGCGCCGGCGGTCCCGGAGGGCTTCCCCGCGACCCGACACCGCGGCGCCGGCGTCCCGGAACGCGCCTCGCGGCCTACCCGACAACTGCGGCGCCGGCGCCCCGGAGCGCAACTCGTGGCCTACCCGACGATCGCGGCCGGCGTCCCGGAGCGCGCCTCGGGGCCTACCCGACGATCGCGGCGCTGGCGTCCCAGAGGGCGCGTGCCAGGTCGGGGTCCCTCATCCCCTTGGGCACCACGGCCGGGGCCTTCTTGGCGAAGTAGCGGCCCGGATGGGCGGCGCCGTCCGGGTGGGTGGCGAGGTGGACCATCGTGCTCGCCCCCTCGTCCACGCTCTGCCCCATGCCGGGGATGTTCATCACCATCCACATCACGAACGTCCCCGGGGCGAACTCCGTCTTGATCACCCCCGGGTGGAAACAGGTGGCGGTCACGCCCGTCCCGGCGAGCCGCCGGGCCAGTTCCACCGTGAACAGCGCTCCGGCCTGCTTGGAGTCGCCGTACTGCAGCCAGCCGCTCCACCGCCGCCGGTCCCGGTTCAGGTCGGCCGGATCCAGGCGCCCGCTCTTGCCCGCCCGGGACGTGGTGGTGATCACTCTGCCCTTCACCCGCTCCAGCAGCAGATTCGTCAGCAGGAAGGGGGCGAGGTGGTTCACCTGGATCATCAGTTCGTGGCCGTCACGGGTGAGCTTCCGCTCGGTGGTCATGACGCCCGCGTTGTTGATCAGATTGTCGATCCGCTCGTAGCGGGAGAGCAGCTCCGCGCCGAGCTTCCTTACGTCTTCCAGAGAGGTGTAGTCGCAGGTCAACGTATCCGGAATCGTACCGGTAACCGCTTTCACCCGATCTGCCACGCGAGCCAGCTTGCCGGGGTTCCGGCCGACCAGAACAATATGTTGCCCGCGCTTGGCGAGTTCCACCGCAGCGGCCTCGCCGATTCCGGCACTAGCCCCTGTAATCACACTAATCATCAGATCCTCCACTGCGCAGAAACCTTATTCGGTGCTAGTCTCCTGTGCGATCTTCCGGAGGCGTATTTATCCCTAAAACGGCGCAAGCCTCCACACGCTCAGAGGTTGGGACGAGTGGACATGGGCTCTGGAAACCGGTCGATTCGGTTTAAGATCTTCCTGTTGCTGCTCTTACCTCTGTTGTCGCTGAGCGCCCTGTGGGGCTTCGTCCTCAACCTGACGGTCGGCGACGGGGCGGCACTTCTGCGTGCGAACACCCTTTACCAAGGGGTCGGCCTCACCTCCACTGAGCTGGGACTTCAACTTCAGGCCGAGCGGATGCAATCCTCGGTCGTGATCAGCACCCGGGTGCGCACCAGCGAGGTCGACGGGCAGCGCGCCCGCACCGATCAGGCCGCCGACGCGTTCAAGAAGGCCGAGGCCGGGTTCACCTCCGGCACCCCCGAACTCCACGCGTCGCTGGACGGACTGATCCGCCAGCTCGACCGGCTCCCCAACATCCGCGCCGGCATCGACGACGGCCAGCACTCACGGCTGAGCGTGCTGTCGAACTACAACCAGATCCTGGACTCGGTCTTCATCCTGTACGACCAGATGGCCGCGGTCCCCGACCTTTCGATCTTCCAGCAGGCCACGGCCATGCAGTCGATGGGCAGCGGCCGCGAGATGATCGCCAGGGAGAACGCGCTGATCAGCGGGGCGCTGGTCGACTACCGGCTGTCGGAGGAGGAGCGCAACGCCTTCGGCGAGTACGTCGCCAACCGGCGCTACCTGTACGCGCACGGCCTGTCCTCCCTGGACGCCACGCTGAGCAAGCCGTACCGCGACACCTTCAACTCCACGGCCTTCGAGAAGTTCACCACCCTGGAGAAGGCCATCGTCTCGGGCACCGGAAACCGGCTGTCTCCCGAGGCGGCCGAGTGGAAGACGACCTCGGACGGGGTCTCGTCCTGGCTGGACCAGATCGGCCTCGCCTCCTCCAAGGCACTGGCCGACCGAGCCCAGTCGGTGGCCACCGGCATCATGATCCGGATCATCATCGCCGGCGGCGTCGGCCTGATCGCGGTGGTCGCCTCGATCATCCTCTCGATCCGCTTCGGCCGCCGGCTGGCCAACGAGCTGGCGGGGCTCCGGTCGGCCGCGCTGGATCTGGCGGACGTACGGCTTCCGCACGTCGTGGAGCGGCTCCGGCGCGGCGAGGAGGTCGACGTGCGGGCCGAGGCGCCGCCGATCGAGACGGGCGGCTCGAACAGCTCGCCCGAGGTCCACGACGTGGCCCAGGCGTTCGGCTCGGTGCAGCGCACCGCCGTCGAGGCCGCCGTCGGCCAGGCGAACCTGCGCCGCGGCGTCAGCCAGGTCTTCGTGAACCTGGCCCGGCGCAACCAGAGCCTGCTCCAGCGCCAGCTCACCCTGCTGGACAGCATGCAGCGCAGGGCGGCCGACCCCGACAGCCTTGAAGACCTGTTCCGGCTGGACCACCTGACCACCCGCATGCGGCGGCACGCGGAGGGCCTGATCATCCTGTCCGGCGCGGCGCCCGGCCGATCCTGGCGCAGGCCGGTGCCGGTGATCGACATCCTGCGGGCCGCGATCGCCGAGGTCGAGGACTACACCCGGGTCAACGTGCTGCCGCTGCCCGAGCTCTCACTCGACGGGGCCGCCGTCGCCGACATCACCCACCTCGTGGCCGAGCTCATCGAGAACGCCACGATCTACTCGCCGCCGCAGACCACGGTGACCGTACGCGGCGACGTGGTGGCCAACGGATTCGCCGTCGAGGTCGAGGACCGCGGCCTGGGCCTGACCGGCATGGAGTACGCGGCGATCAACGAGCGGCTGGCCAACCCGCCGGAGTTCGACCTGGCCGACAGCGCCCGCCTCGGCCTGTTCGTGGTGGGCCAGCTCGCCTCCCGGCACGGTGTCCAGGTCATCCTGCGCGGCTCGCCGTTCGGCGGCACCACGGCCATCGTCCTCATCCCCCGCGCGGTGCTCACCGAGCGTCCCTCGCCGCTCACCCTCACCGCCGAGCGGGTGCCCCTCTCCGCCGAACGCGACGCCGACCGGCCGGGACAGCTCTTCGAGTCCGCGCCTCCGGGCGCCCTGGAGCCCGGCCCCTCCGGCAAGGGGCTGCCCCGCAGGACGAGGACGGTCTCCGCCGCTCAGCCCGCCACGGGCCCGGCCCTCAGCGTGGTGTCCGACCTGCCCGCCGACCGCCCGTTCGCCGTCGGGGTGAGCTCCGCGCCGAACGGCGAGGCGCGCCGGGAGGCGGACGGCGAGGCACACCGCGAGCCGGCTCCCGAGACGGCCCGTGAGACCCACCGCACCCCGGATCCCGAACCGGCTCACGGAACGCACCGCGAGCCGGATCCCGAGCCGGTCCGTGAGACCCACCGCGCCCCGGATCCCGAGCCGGTCCGTGAGACGGCGCGCCAGGCGTCCTTCCACACCACCACCGGACCGGGCAGCCTGCCCCGCCGGGTACGGCAGGCGAACCTGGCTCCACAGCTCCGCCAGGAGTCCGAGCCACCCGCCGTACCGGAGCCCGCCCCCGAGCCCGTCGAGGAGCGCTCACCGGAAAAGGTTCGCGCGCTGTTCTCCGCCTTCCAGGCAGGATCACAGCGAGGGCGCGAGGAGCAGGAAAATGACTTCGCACACCACATGACGACAGGCGACAAGGGGGACGAATGACCGGAAAGCTGACTAACACCGGCGAGCTGAACTGGCTCCTCGACGACCTGACCAGCAGAGTGGGCGCGGTGCGCCAGGCAGTGATCCTGTCCACCGACGGGCTCGCTGTCGGCTTCTCCAAAGGTCTCAGCCGCGAGGACGCCGAACACCTGTCCGCGGTTGCCGCCGGGTTCCAGAGCCTGGCGCGCGGAGCCGGGCGCCACTTCGGCGGCGGCGAGGTGCGCCAGACCATCGTGGAGATGGAATCGGCGTTCCTCTTCGTCACCGCCGCGGGGCGAGGAACCTGTCTGGCGGTGCTGAGCAGTTCCGAGGCCGACGTCGGCCACATCGCCTATGAGATGGCGATGCTGGTCAAACGCGTCGGCCAGCACATCTCCACCCATCCGCGCCAAGGTCTCTCGTGAATGAGAGCGCCGGCCACCACGGCCTCCATCGGCCGTTCGATCCCCGAGCCACGGGCGGGAGGACCGGATGACCCAGTGGATGGACGAGGACGCCGGACCGGTCGTTCGCCCCTACGCGCTCATCGGAGGCCGCACCCGGTCGTCCGGTGACACGCTGGACCTGATCGCGATGGTCACCTCGACCGGCGCCGTCTCGTCCGACGGGTTCGTGCCCGGACCGGAGCAGGAACGCATCCTCGCCATGGTCACCACCGCGACCTCGGTCGCCGACGTCGCCTCGGACCTCAACCTGCCGCTCGGCGTGGTCCGCGTCCTTCTGGGCGATCTGCAGGACCACAAGCTCATCTCGATCGGGCGCGCCTCTGCGAGCGAGCGCATTCTCAAGGAAGTGATCAATGGACTTCGGGCCCTCTGACGAACCCGTCGCGCTCAAGATTCTCATCGCGGGCGGCTTTGGGGTGGGCAAAACCACGCTCGTCGGCGCCATCAGTGAGATCCGGCCGCTCCGCACGGAGGAGGTGCTCTCCGACCGCGGCATCGGCATCGACGACGTCGACGGCGTGGAAGGCAAGACCACCACCACGGTCGCCATGGACTTCGGTCGCATCACGATCAGGGAAGGTCTGGTCGTCTACCTGTTCGGCACCCCGGGACAGGAACGATTCTGGTTCATGTGGGACGAGCTGTCCTACGGCGCGCTGGGCGCGGTCGTGCTGGCCGACACCCGGCGACTGACCGACTGTTTCCCCTCCATCGACTACTTCGAACAGCGCGGCACGCCGTTCATCGTCGCGGTCAACTGCTTCGACGGCGCCGATCGGCACGAAGCCGACGACGTGCGGATCGCCCTGGATCTGGACGCGGACGTACCGGTGCTGCTGTGTGACGTACGGCGCCGCGTCTCGGCCAAGACCGTGCTGGTGGCGCTCGTGGAGCACTCCCTGAAGGTGCTGACGGCCAGCCAGAGCTGAGCGGATCGGTAGCCCGCGACCCTTCGTCGCGAGACTACCGGTCTGCCATGCTCTCTTCCCGGACGCACGGGCACGCCTCCCGGACACATGGCCATGCTCCCCGGACGCACGGCCGGGTCCTCTTCACAGACACGCGGCCAGGCCGCCTGAGCGCTTCCCGCCTTGCGGAAGCGCTCAGACGCCCCTGAAGGGCCGCGGTCACGAGTCGTGGTCACAGTGCCCGGAGGCCGCGGATCACTTCTCTGAGAAGGCTCTCAGGAGGCACCCCGGCCGTCGGAAGCGGCGACCGCACCAGGATGAGACCCTGATCCAGCAGATCTCCCAGCAGCACCTTGATCACCCCAAGCGGCAGGCCGGCCTCAGAGGCGATCTCCACCACCGGCCGTGCCCGTCTCACCAGTCTCAGCAGCCTCCGGTGCTCGGAGCCCAGCCGCGAGTTCGAGGGGATCGCCGATCCCGTCGCCACCGCCATCGACAGCAGATCGAACGCGGTGGACGACGCCTTCGTCCGTCCACCGGTCAGCGCGTAGGGGCGGACGACGGGTCCCGCCTCATCATCGATCCACTCGACGTCGTCTTTCATTGGCCCGCCATCCGGGGGCCGGTGGCCAGGTGCTGACCGACTCGGGTGACCAGACGTGCCATCTCGTAGGCGATCAGGCCCACGTCCGCGGCGCCGGTGGTCATGACCGACAGACAGCTTCCCTGGCCCGCCGAGGTGACGAAGAGGAACGCGGAGTCCATCTCCACCATCGTCTGGCGTACGGCCCCGCCGCCGAACTGCAGGCTGGTCCCCTTGGCGAGGCTCTGGAATCCGGAGGCCACCGCCGAGAGGTGATCGGCGTCCTCCTTGCTCAGCCCTCGGGACGAGGCCATCATCAGCCCGTCGTTGGACAGGATCAGCGCATGCGAGACGTCCGCCACACTCGTGACGAAGTCATCCAGAAGCCAATACAGCTCACCGGGCACGTGGTTAAACCCCTTCCTCTCTGATGATCTCGTTCGTTTCCTGCCCTCGCCGGCTCCGTGAATCCGGTCCCGCGAGGCGTTTCCGGCTGTGTTCCCGGTTGTGTTCCCGGCTGTGTCTATGCCTGCGGTCCCGCCTACGGTCCCGGCTCACCGCTTCTCGCCTTCGTTCTCGTCGTCCTCGGCGCGCCCGCGCCGCCATCCCGACTGGAGCGAGCTCAGCACCGCCCTGGCCTCCTCAGGTGATCGTTCCTTGGCCTCGATCTCGGGCATCGCCGGCCGGGGCTCCTGCCCCAGCCGCACCGACAGGTTCGCCTGGCGTACCCGGCGGGGAAGCCCGCCGTTTCCACGCCGCATCGGTCTCCACAGGTCCGCGGAGACCGCCTCCGCGGATTCCCCGGGCGCCGTGCGCTCGGACAGCAGCGACAGCACCGGCTCGACCGGTTCCATCGGCTCCGGCTCTCCCAGGAGCTCCTCCGGGATCAGGACGACCACCCCGGTCCCGCCGTACGGCGAGGCCCGAAGCTCCACGTCGGCCCCGTACCGCGCGGCCAGCAGCCCGACCACCGCGAAGCCCAGGCGGTCGGTCTCGGCCGGGTCGAACTCCGGTGGACTGGCCAGGCGCTCGTTGATCGCGGCGAGTTTCTCCGGGGACAGACCCAGTCCCCTGTCCTCGATCTCGATCGCGAAACCCCGGCCCACGAGCTCGCCCTGGACCGACACCTGGCTCCCGGGCGGGGAGAAGACCGTGGCGTTCTCGATGATCTCGGCGAACAGGTGCATCATGTCCGCCACCGCGTTGCCGACCAGGGTGGTTCCGTCCATCGAGTAGATCCGCACCCGGGCGTAGTTCTCGACCTGGGCGGCGGCGCCGCGCAGCACGTCCTCCATCGGCACCGAGGAGCGCCATCTGCGTCCCGCGGCTCCGCCGGACAGGATCACCAGGCCCTCGGCGTGGCGGCGCATGCGGGTGGTGAGGTGGTCGAGCCGGAACAGGTTCTCCAGCGCCTCGGGGTCCTCCGCCTGCTTCTGCATCCCGTCGAGCAGCTTGAGCTGGCGCTGCAGCAGGGACTGGCTCCGCCGGGCGAGGTTGCGGAAGGCCTGGCCGACGCCCTCGCGCAGCCTGGCCTGCTCCACGGCGGCGTCCACGGCGCGGTGCTGGACGCTGTCGAAGGCGGCGGCGACGTCGAGGACCTCGGCCGTGCTACCCAGCGGTTCCAGCGGGGGCGCCTCGGCCTCCACGTCCACCTTCTCGCCCCTGCGCAGCTTCTCCATGACCCGCGGCAGCCGTACCTCCGCGAGATCGATGGCGGACCGCCGCAGGCCGGCGAGCTCCCGGGTGAGCCCGCTGCCCACCCGGTAGGAGACCATCAGCGACGCGACGACCGCGACGAGCCCGAGGGCGCCGGCGACTCCGGCCCTGACGAAGACTCCGGTGACCGCGGGGGCCGCCCGGCCGGTGAGCGTCTGGTCCGTCGCCGTCAGGGACCTCTCGTAGGAGGCCTCCAGCTCGTCGCCGGTGCTCCGCCAGTCGGTGGCCGATATGACGCCGCCGGACAGCAGGCGGTTCTCCAGACCGGCGAACCGGGCGTACAGCGCCGAGGCCGTCAGCTCGGCGAAGGGCGCGCGCAGGTCCGCCTCCAGCTCGGGCAGCGCCTGGTCCATGAGGAAGGACCGGTTCGTGGCGAGCTGGGTGAACAGGCGCATCTCCTCCGACGGCAGCGGCTTTCCGAGCGCCAGAGCCCCGGCGGCGAGCGCCCGTTCGCGGTTGAGGAGGTCCTTGGCCTGGCTGATCATCGTGACGGTGTGCGACTGGTGGTAGAGCGTCAGGTCGTTGTTCAGGCTCATGCTGTTGACGAGCAGGTTCATCGCGTCGGGCACCAGGGCGAACTCCGCGGAGAGTCCGGTGAGCCCGATCCGGCCGTTGTCCACCTTGGAGCGGATCTCGTCGAGCCCGTTCACCTGGTTCACCAGCTCGCCGAAGCGGCGTTTCATCTCCGCGGTCATGGCCGACTGGGCCGAGTCCCCGCCCGCCTCCTGCTGGAAACGGGCACGGGCCTGGTCGGTGACCGTGCGCTGCCCGGCGAGGGTGTCGCGGTCGGCGTCCGAGCGGCTGGCCAGATATTCGGCCGACAGGAGGTGCTCGCGCTGGACGGACCTGCTCAGGTCACCGCCGGGCTTGCCGACGGAGTCGTACAGCGTGCCGATGGTCAGCAGCTTCATGGAGTCGCCGACGGTCACCGTCGCCGCGAAGCCCCAGAGCGCGACCAGCGAGGTCAGGGGGATGGCCAGCAGCACCGAGACCTTGAACCGGATGGACTTTCTCGATGCCATGTCACCTCAACGGTTCGGTCTCGGAGCGCCGGGAGGGGGGTCCCCGGACGATCTCCAGATCGCCGACGAGGATAGCACCGAACGCTCGACCTATTTGTAGCCTATTTGTGACATGAGGGGAAATGGCTACGAGAAGTGACTTATTAGCCCAGAGCGGCGCGTGAGGCGCGGGCGGCGCCGCGCGTTAGGCCCAAACCGGAGCGTGCTCGAGGCGCGGGCGGCGCCGCGCGGGAGGCTCAGCCCAGAGCGGCGCGCGAGGCGCGGGCGGCGCTGCGCACCCAGGTCAGCCGCGCCAGCCGTACGGCCAGCACGCCGACCAACGCGATCTCGGTCCCGAGCAGGACCCGCTCGACCAGACCGATCAGCACCCCGTCCCCCGGAAGCGCCACGTAGGTCATCGCCAGCAGACCGAAACCGCCGGCCAGCGCCAGCCACTCCACCGGCCTGGCCACCGCCCGCCACCGCTCGTCCTCGCTGAACCGCGCCACCATCAGCGCACCCGCCGCGGGCATGGCGACAAACGCGGCGATGGACACGTAGCGGTGCAGCTGAGCGCTCAGATCCGCAAACGGCCCGGAGGTCGCGGCGGGCACGATCGCGAGGACGAGCAGCGCCGCGCTCCACACCAGCATCAACCGCTCCGCCGCCACCCCCACCGGCGCCTTGACCGCCCGCAGTCCCGCGACCAGCGCGAAGGACGCGATCCCCAGGGACGCCATCGCGAACTGGGTGACTCCCCCGCCGCTCAGCGCGGCGTACTCGCTGATCGTCAGATTGAGCGGGTCCGGATACGGAACCGGGTCGATCAGACCGATGGCCGTCGTGGCCACCGCGGCCGCCGCGATCCCGGCGCAGGCGATCAGGGGGTAAATCTTCAGCATGGTCCAAGGGTGTCCGCCGGACACCCTTGCGGGCATCCGGCGGCACCCCTGATCCAACCCTGAGCCGCCCCTGAGACGCCGCTACTCCCTTCGGGGGAGTGGCTCGCGCCCCTCGGGCGGCCCCGTGTCCCTCAACCGATGGCCGTGTCCATCGGTGTCCGTCTCGGCGTCCGCTCCGACATCTGTTTCGGCTGTTTCGGCGTCCGTCTCAACGGCTGTCGCGGGCCTCGGCGTAACGGGACCTGACATCCGGTGTGGCGTCGGCCTCGAAGTGCTCCGTGCCGCCCGCCTCCCAGACCGGGGGCTCGTCGCCGCCGCGGAGGAGCCAGGCGGCCTGGCGGGCCGCCCCGTCCGCAACGTACTCCCCCGGTTCCGGGACGACCACGGGCCGCCCGAAGACCGCGGGGGCGATCCGCCGTACGGCCTCCGACCTGGCCCCGCCCCCGATGAGCAGCACCCTGGCCGGGTCGAGCCCGAGCGCGTCGAACGCGTCGGCCAGGTGGCAGAGCATGCCCTCCACCGCGGCCCTCGCCAGGTGCGCGGGGGTCGAGGTCTTCAGGGTCAGCCCGTGCAGCGACCCGGTCGCGTCGGGGAGGTTCGGAGTCCGCTCGCCCTCCAGGTAGGGCACGTAGACGAGACCCCCGGATCCGGCGGGAGCCTCCAGTGCCAGCTCGTCGAACCGGTCGAGGCCGACCCCGAGCATCCCGGCGGTTGCCCCGAGCACCCTGGCCGCGTTGAGCGTGGCCACCAGCGGCAGGAAGCGCCCCGTGGCGTCGGCGAACCCGGCCACGGCACCGCTCGGATCGGCGCTCGGGCTCTCCGCGACCGCGAACGCCGTCCCCGAGGTCCCGATCGACACCACCACGTCCCCGGGTTCGGCGCCGACCCCGAGGGCCGCCGCCATGTTGTCCCCGGTTCCCGGCGCGAGCCGTACCGACCCCTGACTTCCCGCCGGGTCGTGGGGGCCCAGCACGCGGGGCAGTTCGGGGACCGCGCCGAAGGCCGCCTGGAGGAGGTCGGTCCGGTAGGCCCCGGTCGCGGGCGACCAGTATCCGGTCCCGGACGCGTCGCCCCTGTCGGTGACGAACTCCCCGCCCAGCCTCCAGGTGAGCCAGTCGTGCGGCAGGCACACCCTCGCCGTACGGCGGGCGGAGTCGGGCTCGTGCTCCGCCAGCCAGCGGAGCTTGGTCACGGTGAACGACGCGACCGGCACGCTGCCGACCGCCTCGGCCCACTTGACCGGACCGCCCAGCTCGTCGACCAGGTCGCGGGCGGCCCGGGCCGAGCGGGTGTCGTTCCAGAGCAGCGCGTCCCTGACGACGGCCCCGGACTCGTCCAGGCAGACCATGCCGTGCTGCTGGGCGCCGACGCTCATGGCCGCGACGTCGTCCAGCCCGCCCGCCTGCGCGATCGCCTCCTGGAGCGCCGTCCACCAGGCCTCGGGATCGACCTCGGTGCCGTCCGGGTGCGCCGCGCGCCCCTGCCTCACCAGGGCGCCCGTCTCGGCGTCCCTGATCACCACCTTGCAGCTCTGGGTCGACGAGTCGACCCCGGCCACGAGGGTCATCCGCGGACCCCGAGGAGGTGCTCGACGGCGAGCTGGTTCAGGCGGGTGAAGTGGAAGCCGCGCTCGGCGACCTTGTCGAGGTCGAACTCGTCGCGGTTCAGGTCCGCGAGCGTCTCCCCGGGGGCCAGCGTGGGCTCGGCCAGCTCGGCGACCTTGCTCGCGGCGAGTGCCTCGACGACCTCGGGGTCCGCGTGGAAGGCCTTCACCTTCTCCTTCAGGATCAGGTAGGTGCGCATGTTGGCGGCGGCGGAGACCCAGACGTCCTCGGCGTCCTCGGTGCGCAGCGGCTTGTAGTCGAAGTGCCTGGGGCCGTCGTAGCCGCCGTTCTCCAGCAGGTCCACCACGAAGAACGCGTCCTTCACGTCGCCGTGGCCGAAGATCAGGTCCTGGTCGTACTTGGGACCGTGCTGGCCGTTCAGGTCGATGTGGAAGAGCTTGCCGTGCCAGAGCGCCTGCGCGATGCCGTGCGCGAAGTTGAGGCCGGCCATCTGCTCGTGGCCGGTCTCGGGGTTGAGACCGACGCGGTCGGAGTGCTCGAGCTCGTTGATGAAGGCGAGCGCGTGGCCGATGGTCGGGAGCAGGATGTCACCGCGCGGCTCGTTCGGCTTGGGCTCGATGGCGAACCGGATGTCGTAGCCCTGCTCGATCACGTAGGAGGTCAGCAGGTCCATGCCCTCCTTGTAACGGCTGAGCGCGGCCCGGATGTCCTTGGCGGCACCGGACTCGGAGCCCTCACGGCCGCCCCAGCAGACGTAGGTCTTCGCGCCGAGCTCGGCGGCCAGGTCGACGTTGCGGATGACCTTGCGCAGCGCGTAGCGGCGGACCTCGCGGTCGTTGCTGGTGAACGCGCCGTCCTTGAAGATCGGGTGGGTGAACAGGTTGGTGGTGGCCATCGGGACCTTCATCCCGGTGTCAGCCAGTGCCTTCTTGAAGTTCGCGATCGCCTTGTCCCGGTCCGGCTCGACGGCCAGCAGGTCGTCGTCGTGGAAGGTGACACCGTACGCGCCGAGCTCGGAGAGCCTGTGGACGCTCTCCACCGGGTCCAGAGGCGCCCGCGAGGCGTCTCCGAAGGGGTCGCGGGCCTGCCATCCGACGGTCCACAGCCCGAAGGTGAAGCGGTCTTCGGGCTTAGGGGTGTAGGCGTTCATCTGTTGTTCCTCCGATTTAATCCACTTTATGGACTTAATATGGATTGAGGTGATGGGATAGTCAAGGGGTGGGTTTTTCATGACGCAGGCCGTACGCCACGATTCGATGCGCGCCCGCAACCTCGGAGTGGTCCTCGGTGAGGTTCGCAGGAGCGGTCCGATCACGCGCGCGGCCCTGGCGGGGATCACCGGACTGACCAAGACCACGGTGTCGAAGATGGTCGGCGACCTGATCGACGCGGGCATGGTCACCGAATCGGGCGCGCTCAGGGACGGCGAGCGGGGACGGCCGGGGACGGCGGTCACCCTCAGCGGGGAGCGGGTCGCGGCCCTCGGCCTGGAAATCAACGTCGACTACCTGTCGGCGTGCGTCGTCGACCTCACCCTCTCGGTGCGGCTCCGATATACACAGGCTGTGGACAACCGGACGGCTTCGCCTGTGGAAACTCTGGCCCACCTGCAGAAACTATTCCACAAGGCTGTGGATGAAGCACGCTCGGAGGGTCTCTCCATCGCCGGATCCACCCTCGCCGTGCCCGGCCCTGTGGACGGAGGACGCCTCCACAGCGCCCCGAACCTCGGCTGGCACGACGTGCGCGTCGGCGAGCTGCTGAACTTTCCCGCGGCTGTGGACAACGAGGCCAATCTCGCCGCCCTCGGCGAACTCTGGTTCGGCTCCGGTCCGGGGGACTTCCTCCACGTATCGGGGGAGATAGGAATCGGCGCCGGCCTGGTGGTCGGCGGCGCGCTGTTCCGCGGCGCACGCGGGCTCGCCGGAGAACTGGGACACGTGGTCGTCTCCCCCGAGGGCCCGAACTGCCGCTGCGGCGGCCGGGGCTGCCTGGAGCAGTACGCGGGCCAGGAGGCCCTCCTGCGAGCCGCGGGCCTGGGGGGAGGGCGGGCGGGGATTCCCGAACTGCTGGAGCGCCTCCACGCGGGCGAGACCCGCGCGCTGGAGGCGTGCGCATGCGCCGGGCAGGCGCTCGGCGTCGCCCTCACCTCGGCGACCCACCTGATGGATCCGGGGACGATCGTCCTGGGCGGCATCTTCGCCCCGCTGTTCCCCTGGATCCGCGACCCGGTCCACGAGACGATGACCGCCCGGCTGGCCATGATGCGCCACGCCGTCCCCGAGCTGACCGTCTCCCGGCTCGGCGGCGACGCCGCGACCCTGGGCGCCGCCGGGCAGGTCATCCACCGGATCATCGCCGACCCGTGGACCCACGTCGCTACAGGCCGGACGGGTCCCGTCCCACACTGATCTCCTCGGCGATCCGCCGGATCCCCTGCTCGTCCAGGCCCGGCACGCCGACCAGCCTCCGGCGGAGCACCGCCGCCACCTCGAACACGCTCGCCCCGGCGTATCCCATCGCGACCTCGTGGACGATCCCGAAGAGCACGCGGTTCGCCTCGTGCTCGACGTTCGTCCGGATCAGAGAAGCCTCCGCCATGCCCGCATCCCCCTGTTTTCATCGAACGACCGGATCAACGCTACGACCCGGGACCGACATTCTCGGGGAGGCCCGCTCGGGGAACCGCCCGGAAGCCGCCAGGGAGCCCAGGGCCCCTCGGAAGTGCCCGCGAAACGCGGCCCGGGCCCGTTCGGAGCTGCTTGGGGACCCGCTGAGGCGGGTTCGGAAGTGCTGGACGCCGAGAAGCGTTCGGAGATGCTGGAGGGCCGCTCTGAGTCTCGTCCGGAGATGCCGAGGGACCGCTGAGACGCGTTCGGAATGCTTAAGGACCCCGCTGAGGCTTGTCCGGCGAGTCGCTCAGGGGCCGCTCGGTCGCTCAGGAGTCCGTTCTGCCGAGCACGGCATCGCAGATCTCGGCGAGTTGGCGGACCTGCTCGGGGGTGAGCCGGTCGAAAAAGCTCTGCCGTACGGCCTCGGTGTGACCCGGTGCCGCCGCGGCGAGCACCGCGAACCCCTCGTCGGTCAGGAAAGCCCAGCTCACGCGTCTGTCCGTCGCGCACGGACGGCGCTGCACCCAGCCGCGCTCCTCCAGCCGCGCCACCGCGTGCGAGAGCCGGCTCTGCGAGGAGTTGAGCTCCATCGCCAGCTCGCTCATCCGCAGCATGCGATCGGGCGCCTCCGACAGCTTCATCAGCACCACGTAGTAGGTGTGGGGCATGCCGGAGTCTCTCTGCAGCTGCCGGTCCAGCTCCTCGTTGACCAGCTGCGAGGTCGCCATGAACGCACGCCAGGTGCGCTGCTCGTCATCGTCCAGCCATCGCGTCACGATCTCATCTTACTTGAACTCTCAATAAAACGGAGGTAATCTACTTGAGAGTTCAAGCTTCTAGGAGGAATCATGCCGGTTCAGCGGCTCAACCACGCGGTCCTGTACGTGCGCGACGTCGAGCGCAGCGTCGCCTTCTACCGGGAGGCCCTCGGTTTCAAGGTCGTCATGGGCTTTCAGGGCGCGGCGTTCCTTCAGGCCTCCGGCTCCAACAACGACCACGATCTCGGCCTGTTCGAGGTCGGCGCCCAGGCAGGACCCTCCGGAGCGGGGCGCACCAACGTCGGGCTCTACCACCTGGCCTGGGAGGTCGACACCCTGGACGAGCTGGAGCGGATCTCCCTCAAGCTCGGCGAGATGAACGCCCTGGTCGGCGCCTCGGACCACTCCACCACCAAGGCCCTGTACGCCAAGGACCCCGACGGCCTGGAGTTCGAGGTGTCCTGGCTGGTCCCGGCCGACCTGCTCACCGACGACGTGCTCAACGCGCGCGCCGGCGTCAAGCCCCTCGACATCACCAAGGAGAAGGGTCGGTACGGCGCGCAGACCCGCGGTGGCCTGGGCATCTCGATTCCCGCCTGAAGCACCGGAGGAACATTTTCCCCCGCGCGAACGCTGAGGACATCACAGACAAAAGACTCCAGAGAGCGCGATTGGGCGCAATCCGGAGAAAAGGTCACTGGGAGGCGCCATGGAGCAGGTAGAGCCGAAGAAGTGGCAGACCCTTCCCGAGCGGGTCACCTTCGACCAGATGACGACCTCCCAGCCCGCTCCGGATGACCCGGACGCCGGCTGGGCTACGACGCCGGGCCTGAATACCTTCACCCCCTGCTACGACCTCATGATCTGACCGCCTCCCGGCTCATCGGGCGGGTAGGGGGCGTGCGCCGATCGTCTGCCGGCGACTTTGGCGTGAGATGTCCAGCGACAGAACAAGTCCGAAGAACGTACGCTGAAGAAAGCGGGACATACCCCAAGGGAAAGGCCGTGGGACACACACTGCGGAACCCTTGAGCCAGGAAAAGGCGGAATCTGTGGACCAGCCTGTGGACCAGCCTGTGGACCAAGAAAAGCCCAAGAAGTGGCAGCAGCTTCCCGAGCGGATCACCTTCGACCAGATGACGAGCGCCCAGCCCTCAGCGGACGTTCCCAACCCCGAAATGGGCCGTCCCACCGAACTCGACGCCGCGCTCCGCATGACGGCCTACGGAGCATGACTTCTTCCGCGGTCCGCCTGGTTCCGGCCCGGCGGATGCGGAGGTCCACAGCGGCACCGTGACAACGATCGCCATGAGCGCCCGGCGATCGACACGGTCCTGCGGCCTCTCCCCGTGACCGGGCGGGGACAGGCGTCGTCAGAGCCTGCCGAACCAGTCGCGGACGGCTTCCACCCCGCCCGTTCCGAGGGCGACCATCAGCGCGCTCCGTGCCTTCGAGGGCGCCAGGCCCCGGGCTCCGATCGCCCCCAGTTTGCCGGCGAGGCCCGCGATGAAGTTCAGGTCTTCGAGCGGCACCCCGCGCGTACGGCTCCGGGACGCGATGACCACCGGGATGCCCCATTCCGACAGCTCGCCGATCGTCGCGAAGAGGTCGACCGGTACGTTGCCCAGGCCGGTGCCCTCCAGGACGACGCCCCGGGCACCGGCGTCCACGACCGCGGTGAGCAGCACGGAGTCCATCCCCGGATAGGTCTTGATCAACGCGACGTCCGACTCGGGCTCTCCCGCGACCAGGGGAGGCCGGGCCGGCGGCGCGGCCAGCGTCTTGACCCGTCCGCCGATCACATGTCCCAGCACGGGGAAGGGCGCCGAGGAGAACCCCGCCACACTCGCGGCGTCGACCAGGGTGACCCAGCGGGCCGCGTGCACCTCGTCGTTGACGCAGACAACGGCGCCGGCGCCGTGCAGCGCGCGATCGGCGGCGGCCACGATGGACGAGGCCAGGTTCCGCGGGCCGTCGCTGGACAACTCGCCCAGGGAGCGCATGGCACCGGTCAGCACGATCGCGCCCTGCTCCGCGGCCCTGCCCGCGAGAAGATCCACGAGGAAGGCGCCGTCCTCCAGCGTGTCGGTGCCGTGAGTGATCACGACGCCGTCGAATCCCCGCTCAAGGATGGCCGAGCGGGCCCTGCGGGCCAACCCCAGCATGGTCGAAGGTGACATGTCCCAGCTGGGCTCCGCCATCACGTCCTCCACCTCCACCGCCACGTCCGCGGGGAGCGTGCCGGAGGGGATGGTCTCCAGGAGCTCGGCCCCGGATACGACGCCCGAGTGGCCAGGACGGTACAGGTGGGCGATGGTGTCACCGGTCGCCAGCAGCAGCACACGCTTCATCGCATGATCCCTTCGATGGACCGTCACGGGTTCGACCCGCGGGCAGCCCGTCGTCCGGCGGACGCCACGGCCCCGAGCCGGGGCGCCGGCCACCGTGACGCCACGGCCGATCGGCTCCGGCGACGGGCGCTCGTCACCGACGCGGGCGTGCTCGAAGGCAGTCTCCTCCATTTATAACCCATACATACCCCCACTAGGGTTACCTCGTGGAGACCGCGCATGCCCGGCCATGACGTCATTCGCCCGCGGCGTCCTCGCCCTCCCAGCGCAGCAGGTCGCCCGGCTGGCACTTGAGCACCTCGCAGAGCGCGGCGAGCGTCGCGAAGCGCACCGCCTTGGCGCGGCCGTTCTTGAGCACCGCCAGGTTGGCGGGCGTGATCCCCACGCGGTCCGCGAGGTCGCCCACGGACATCTTCCGCCTGGCCAGCATCACGTCGATGTCGACGACGATCGGCATCAGATCACCTCGTCCAGCTCGGCCTTCATCTGCGCCGCTTCGACGTCGCGCGCGACGGCCTGGGCGAGCAGCATCCGCAGCACGAACACGATGAGCGCGACCCCCAGGATGGCCAGGCCGATCCCGCCCATGATGACGGTGACGCCCGGGTCGTCCCGCTGGCCCGGCGCGTTGAGGGCTGTGACCGCGAACCACAGGAGGGCGACCGCCACGATCGCGCCGATCACGGCGTTCACGTAACGGAACGCGGCGTGGGAGAACACGGTTCCGCGGCGCACCATCGTCACCAGCCGCCATATGCTGACCAGGGCGACCTGGCCCGACACCATGCCCAGGATCACGATCACGCGCAGCGAGGTCAGCGGGAGCGACCCGGTCTCCGGGTCGGTGGCCAACGCCCACACCATCCCTGCCTGCACGAGCACGGTGCCGGCGAGCACCACCACGAGCACGGCGCGAAGCGCACGCACTGCCAGCTTTCCCATAACCTGTCCTTCCATCGAATTGCGATGAGAATCTATCGAATTTCGATAGGTGGAGCAAGTGCTGGGGCGGAGGGCCGGCGGCGGTTTCGCACCGTGAGTGGCGTGGGCGCGACTATTTCACGGGGTCGTGAGCGCGGCGGTTTCGCGAAGACGGCGCGCGGCCGTGACCACGTTGGCGAGTGCCGCCTCGACCTCGCCATAGGTGCGGGTCTTCAGGCCGCAGTCGGGGTTGACCCAGACCCGATCGGCGGGCAACGCCCGCAACGCCGTCCTCAGCAGCTCCTCGACCTCCTCGGCGGCGGGCACGCGCGGCGAGTGGATGTCGTACACCCCCGGGCCGAGCCCCCTGCCGAAGTCGCCCACGGCCGGCTCGCCGAGGATCCGCGCGTGTGACCGGGCCGACTCGATACTCGTCACGTCGGCGTCGAGGGCGTCGATCGCGGCCAGGATCTGGTCCGCGTCCGAATAACACAGGTGCGTATGGATCTGGGTACGGTCGCCGGCACCGGAGGTGGCCCGCCGGTAGGCGTCCACGGCCCACTCGAGGTAGGCGTCCTGCGACGCGCGGCGCAGCGGCATCAGCTCGCGCAGCGCGGGCTCGTCGACCTGGATGATGGAGATGCCCGCGGCTTCCAGATCCTGCACCTCGGCACGGACGGCGTCGGCGACCTGGAACGTGACGTCGCGCAGCGGCAGGTCATCGCGTACGAACGACCACGCGACGATGGTGACCGGCCCGGTCAGCATTCCCTTGACCGGCATGCCGGTCAGCGACTGCGCGTACCGGGCCCAGCGCACGGTGATCGGTGCCGGCCTCCGGACGTCGCCGTGGAGGATCGGCGGCCGCGTGCAGCGGGAACCGTACGACTGCACCCATCCGTGGCGGGTGACCGCGAAGCCGTCGAGATGCTCGGCGAAATACTGCACCATGTCGTTGCGCTCCGGCTCACCGTGGACGAGCACGTCCAGCCCGAGCCGCTCCTGCAGGGCGATGACCCGCTCGATCTCGGCCCGGACCCGGTGCTCGTACCGGGCCTCGTCCAGCTCTCCCGTGACCGTCGCCGCGCGGGCCGCCCGCAGCTCGGCGGTCTGCGGGAACGAGCCGATCGTGGTGACCGGGAGCAGCGGCAGCCGCAGGTGCTCGGCCTGCGCCGCCGCCCTCACCGCGTACGGACTCCGGCCCTCCCGCGCCGATCCCGCCTCAACCGGCGCCGCGAGCACCGGCGCCGGCTTCGGCGGCCCCACGGCCGACATCACCGTCGCCGACGATCCCTCGACCGTCGCCGCCGATCCTCCGACCGGCACCGCGGACGCCGGCCGCACCGAAGGCGCGGCTCCACCGCGCGGGGTCGAGGCCAGCAGAGCGGCCAGCTCGACCACCTCGGCCACCTTCTGCTCCGCGAACGCCAGCCGCCGCCTCAGCGCCGGATCGAGGTCCGTCTCGAGATCCGCGTCGTACGGAACGTGCAGGAGCGAGCAGGAGGTGCTCACGACCACGTTGTCCACCCGGTCGCGTACGGCGAGCAGCGTGGCGAGCGCCCGCTCGGTATCGGTACGCCAGACGTCACGCCCGGAGATCACGCCCGCCACGACGATCTTCCCGGCGAGGACGTCCAGCGTGGAGAAGTCACCGCTCCCGCCGTCCACAGGTCCGCCGTCCACAGGTCTGGCATCCACAGGTCTGGCATCCACAGACCCGCCGTTCGCAGGCCCGCCGTATGCCAGGGCGCCGTGCACCAGGTCCACCCCGATCGCCTCGACCGGTGTGCCCGCGAGGATCGGCAGTGCGTCGCCGAGGTCGCCGAAGTACGAGGCGACGAACAGCGACGGCCGCTCGGTCAGGGAGCCGAGCCGCTCGTAGGCGGTCCGGACGGCGGCGAGTTCCGCGTCCGTACGGTCGGCCACGAGCGCCGGCTCGTCCAGCTGTACCCAGTCGACGCCTTCGGCGGCGAGCGCCCCGAGCAACTCCTCGTACACGCCGAGCACGTCGGCCAGCCGGTCCAGCGGCGCGAATCCGGCCGGGCTTTCTGGCGCCGCCTGCGACAGCAGGAGGAACGTCACCGGACCGACGAGGACGGGCCGCGTCTCCAAGCCCAGCGCACGCGCCTGCCGTACCTCCGCGAGGGGTTTGTCGCCGGTGAGCGCGAAGACGGTGTCGGCGCCGATCTCCGGAACGATGTAGTGGTAGTTCGTGTCGAACCACTTGGTCATGCGCAGCGGCGCGATCCCCTCGGCACCGCGCGCCATCGCGAAGTAGGTGTCCTCCACCGACCTCCCGCGATACCGCTTGGGCACCGCGCCGAGCAGCATCGCCGTGTCGAGCACCTGGTCGTAGTACGAGAAGGTGTTGGACGGCGACGCGCCCAGGCCAAGCGCGTCGAGCCGCCGCCAGCTCTCCTCCCGCAGCCCGGATCCCACGCCGTGCAGATCCTCGCGAGTGGAGCGACCGTCCCAGTAGGACTCCAGAGCCCGCTTCAGCTCACGGCGGGGACCGATCCTCGGATACCCGAGGACCGTGGAGGTGGGAAATGACGATGTACGTACGGCGGTCACGCTGACTCCATGCACTGAGGCGGATCGGACGGCAGAATCCTGCCCGTCCCGCGCCTCTCAGGCTCGATCCATTGATACTGCTTATGGATGGCTCCGGCATGCGTCATCGGCGAGGAGACCCTGGTGGGGCGTGAATCCTGGTCGCTGCGAGAACTCGACCGCTTCACCGCGAGACCAATCATTCGCCTCGCTTATCCATGATCATCGGCTTCTTCGCAGCGGAAATCGCCCGCCACGGAGCTTCGGCCCGAACTCATACCCTCCGCAAGGCGGATGGGCCGAGCTGCCCGTCGAGGAGAAAGGACAGCCGACGGTCTCGTCGAAACCCGCCGAGCCGGCCGAGATTCTCCCCTCGTCGGGAGAACGACGACCGCCACCGACTGAGCAGAGCGAAAAGCCCGAAACCCGATTATTCGCCGTACCCTGGCGAGCAGAGCGCGTCGGCCACCGATTAGTTGGGGTGTTCATGCTTGGGTACAGTTTCGAGTGGATCATATTTCTGCTGTTACTCGGTGTTCTTTTCCTGGGAGTCGTGTATCTCGTGGCGAGCGTGCTGATCCATCGCTACTCGGGCGACCGGTGGCCAAGAGGGTGATCGCGAAGACCCTCCACGCCCTGACCGCTCCGTCTGGTTTTTACACGTTCACCATCGCCCGAATTCATTGCCCGCATTCGCGTCGGCAAGGCCGCATGACCGGCTCGCGATCCGATCGGATGCCGTTTCACCAAGCGGCCCGGGGAGAGCCGCCTTTTTTCTGGTGCTCGCCCACCAGAATCGGAAGGCTTGTGACCCGGCCACTGACGAGATCGAGCCGGAACGACCGCCACCCCTCGACGTAGAGCAGGTGGCGCCCCGTTCCGTCGAGGCTGAAGACAACCGTGAGGGACGCGGTTCTGGGCCTGTCCAACTGAGCGAGAACCTGCGGCGGTTCTTCCCCGGTAACCGAAATCCGTTCGATGGCCGACCCGACCGCGTAGACCAGGGTCTTGCCGTCCGGTGCGTAGGCCACTGATCCCAAGGGCCGGAAACCCTCCACCGCCCTGACCAACCGGGTAGCGCCGAACAGCTCCGATCCCGGCCGGCTGACGTCGAGAATCCGCAGGCCTCCTCTGCTTGACGCCAGCGCCAGGTCGTGACCGTTCGGCGCCCAGGCCAGGCTCGACACCATGTCGGGTTGACGCGTGCTCCAGTCCCGACGGTGACCGGTCGACAGGTCGACCACGGACACGGTCACTCCGCCGACGACGCCGAAGGCATACGCGAGCCTGGTGCCATCGGGGCTCAACGCGATGACATACCCGAGGTCGAGTGGGTCGGTGCCGAACTCCGGAATGAGCACCGGTGTGTCGGGACGCCCCTTCTCGTCGAGATGGATTCGAAAAAACCGGATGGGTGAGTCCGGCCCGGTCCATCCGGACAGTACAAAAGTACGGTTGTCGGGTGCCGCCGCCAGCACCTGCCACGACGACTTCACACCGGGTGGCAGCGGAACATCGAACAGGAACTTCCCTGTTCTCGCGTCCTGCACGCTGGGGCGGACCGGTGTAAAGGTCGCCGTTTTTGAGTTCGCCGGAATGAACCGCGCTATCGGTGTCCTGGCAATCATGATGAAGCGCGGTGGGCCGGTCGCCGGCAACGGCGGACCGGTCGCCTCGGGCATCTGAAGCAGCGGGCCGGTCGCCCTGGGCGTTCGAACAGGTGGAACGGTTACCCCAGGAGGTGGAAGGGTGATCCCGGACACCTGAACAGGTGGGGTGACGGCCCCGGCCGGAGCGGGCGGGAGAGTGGTTCCCAGCGTCTGAGCGGCAGGTGGAACGGCAGGCAGACTGTGCGCCGTCCTCTTGAGCAATGTCCTCTCACTGCCATCGCCTTCGCTGCACGCCCCGGTGAGCATCATCCCGGTCATCCCGATCACGGCTAATCCCACACGCATACAGGGGTGCATTCTTCCCGCCGATTTCTCTTGCTTCGATTGTCCGTTCACCGACCGTCGTACCACCTGTATCAGACGTCAAAAATTCACGACCGGTTCAGCGGTTCACGTACGGCCATGAAATCCGGTCGTGCCCGACGGAGCCTTGGCATGGCCGGCCACCCTGCTGCAGTCCGGCCATCCCAATATGGCCATGATCACCGCCGGTACGGCTATGCGTTTCACCGCTCGCTCACCTCGTTTCGGCTGCGACAAAACCCATCTGCAAAAAATCACATCGTCAAGGTGCCGGGACCGTGGTGCCTTCACCAGGAGAATTATGTTTTCGGGCGCCACAGGGTTGCCTGGGCCTATACGTCGAGTTATCGTTTTTCAATAATATCGAAAACCGATAAGGAGATCACAATGGGGAAGCCGGTATCCGCACCCGGCTCAGAGCGGGCGCTACCTTCGACGTGGCGCGTTTCCTGGCTGAAGTGGCTGCATGTGACACTTCTGGTGGCGCTTCTCGCCGTCACCGTTCTCGCCGCGTGGCAACTCGCCACAAGCGTCATGCTGGTTCTCGGCCAAGGGCCGGCGATTCCCGTATCGATCCCGATCGACAGCATTCGCATCGACCCCCCGCTACCGCCGGGCGTCGAGCTCTCCGGGGATCATCTTCAGGCCGCGGTCCGGGTGGAGGATGGGGACCTCGCCATCGGGATCTATCACCTTCTGACCTGGTTGCCCCTGGCCGTAGTGAACATCCTGTCCTTCTGGTGGATGGTGCGGCTTCTCGGCGCCGGACGCAGGAGCGACCGCTCCCTGTTCTCCGCGCAGACGATCCGCAACCTCCGTCTGATCGGTGTGGTCCAGCTCGTCGGCGCGTCGGTGATCTGGCTCACCGCGAATATGGTCCAGGGCACGCTCTCCATCCATGTGCTCGGTACGGGCGCCTACTACGGCGACCTGCCCCCGTACGTTTTCACCGGAAACGCCCTCATCGGCCTCTCCGCGCTGGCCGTGTCCGAGATCATTCGGAAGGGACAGCACATGCTTGAGGATCTCGAAGGAACCGTCTGACGGAGGACGACGGCCGGGTCCATGGCGTCAGGTCATGCTCGACGAAATGCCCGCCGAGCGGGGCAGCCGAGCCGCCAGAGCGTCCGAAGGCCTACCAGTGCCCCGGGTGGGTGAGCGACGGCGGCACCTTGGTGTGGGCGTCGCCCTTGGCCGCGTCCAGCTGGGACTGGATGAGAAAGATGCTGTCGGTGAGGTCGGCGCCCCTGAGGTCGGCATCTCTGAGATCGGCCCCGGTGAGGTCTGCCGTTCTCAGGTCGGCGCCTCTCAGATCGGCACCGATGAGATAGGCCCCTCTCAGGTTGGCGCCTCTCAGGTCGGCGCCCTTGAGTTTGGCTCCGATGAGGTCGGCTCCTCTGCGGTCCTTCTTCTTGTGCCGGACTTCGGCTCGCACGAGTTCGCTCGCGCGCAGCAGCAGGACATTGACGTCTCGCCGGAGTGTCGCCACGTCCAGTTTCGCGAGGGCGTCGGGGCTGTTGTGAGTGAGGCGTTCGATCTCCTCCAACGCGAGGCCGAGCTCACCGTGGAGGGAGCGGGCCGGTTGCAGCGTCAGCGCCTCGGTCAGGTACCAGAGCAGCTCGTGGAGGTCCCGGACGATCGGGAACACCTCGAACATCTGCCGTGCGGTTCGCGGGGCCTGCCGCCAGTCCTGCCCGCCGAAGGTGATCTGGGAGACCTTCTGCCCGGCGCCGAAGCAGTCGTAGACCGTGCAGCCCCGAAAGCCCTGCGGCCTGAGGCGCGTGTGAATGCCACAGCGGAAGTCCGACTGCAGGTTGGGACAGGCCTGCCCGGCGTTTTTGTTGATCGCGAAGTCCGTCGAGGCGGAGAAGGCCGGTGCGACACAGCACAGGGCGAAACAGCTCTCGCAGTCGGCTCGCAGGCTGAGGCGCCCCTTTTCTGAGGGTGACGCTGCGATGGACGCCGAGACGGGCGCTGCGGCTGACGCCGAGGCGGGCGCCGAGGCGGGCTCTGTGTGTTCGCGTTTGTCGGACAACGTGCGCGGTCTCCTGTACGAGGCAGCCGTGCCGGTCGCGGCCGGCGAAGAACGGCTCTGAACAGCACTTCAGCAACCGGCTCTGGGCGGTATTTTCACCACGCACCCTAGCCGACCTCGTTCAGGCCGTCGCCGCGGGCGGGGCCGCTCCAAGGTCGCCGAGCATGGCCTTCACTCTCCGGTCAACCGCTGGAACAGCTCCCACGAAGCACGCTCGACCCAGTTGTGCAGCAGCTTTCCGTCTTCGCGGACCGCCCAGACGGCGGTGCCCGTGAAGGCTATCGGCCGCTGGTCGGCCGCCGTGCCGAGCACCCCGTTGTTTTTCCCGGTTATGCGCCAGCGAGACGTGACACGGCTTCCGTCCTCATTCTGGAATGACTCGATGACTTCGAGGTGCAGGTCATTGATTTTCTCCAGGAAGTTCCTGACCCACTCCTTGAAGCTCTCCTTCGAGACGACATCCTCGCCACCGCTGGTGATGACGAAGTCGTCGACCACGAACCTGTCGATCGCATCGGGATCATGCGCGTTCCAGACGGCGTCCCAGAACGCTTCCACAATCTCGACCGATGTCGGATCGCTCATCTCCGCCGTCCACGACGTGCCGGAATTCTCCATGCCGATGATCTTCGATGGTCTTTTCAAGGATAATTCGGGCTGTGGGCCCGGCCGGCAGCGGCCCGCCTCTCGGGCTCGATCCATCGAGGCCGCTTATGGACGGGCTCCCGAGCACGAGGCGCGGGCGAGCTGGCCATACTGGAGTGTGGATCCCGGCCCGCCGCTGCGAGACATCGGCTGCTTCGCGCTCGTCGCCCAGCACCTCAGCTTCTCGCGCGCCGCGGCCGAGCTGCACATGTCCCAACCGGCGATGAGCCAGGCCATCGGCCGCCTGGAGCGATCCCTGGGCATCCGCCTCTTCGAGAGGACCAGCCGGGAGGTCCGGCTCTCGGCGGCCGGCAAGGCGCTCCTGCCCTATGCCGACGCGATGCTGGAGGCCTCCGCCGCGCTCATGGCCGAGAGCACACGACTGGCCATGTCGGCGAGGCCGACCATTCGCCTGGCTTATCCGCTGATCGTCGGGCCTCTCGCGGCGCGGATCACCCGCCGCCTGGCCCGGCGCAAGCCCGCGATCGATGTCGAGCTCAGGGCGGCCGGGTGGAGCACCGCCACCTCAGCCCTGGAACGGGGCGACATCTCGGCGGCCATTCTCAGCACGCCGTTCCCCCGGGAGTTCACGACCGCCGCCCGTTTCCACGTGACGGTCGGTCACCTCGCCGTACCGGCGGGCGATCCCATCGCCGCCATGTCGCGGATCCGGCCCGAGCAGCTCGCCCGATACAAGATCCTCATGCCGCGCAACCGCACGCCCGGCGGCATGTGGGCGCGGTTCGCCGCCCAACTGCGAGGACCGCACCAGCACCACGTGGTGGCCGACGACATCGACGACTTCGCGGCCGCGCTGGACCTCGTGGCCGCCGGTGTCGGCCTGCTGCCGACACCCCATCTGCTCGTCAAGGCCATCCGCCGCCATGACGTCCACTTCGTCCCGCTCGATGCCGGGGACCTGCGCATGACGTACGGACTCGCCTGGTCCCCCCAGCACGTCTCGCCCGAGCTGATGGTCCTGGTCCAGGCCGTCCAGGAGGCGTTGTGGACGAGGTAGGGTCTCCGAGCTCCGCTCAGCCCGTCCGGCACGCCGTACGAATGCCGCGACCTTGACCTCTTCGCTCCTGTCGTGTGAGCGCGCAACAAATCGTGTGACCGCGTAACGAAAGGGCAAGGTGCGGAACTGTAGATGGGAGAGGAAGAGGAGGCCATGCGACCCGGTCGGACAGAAATCAAGCGAAAAGGTGTCAGACCAGGTCAGAGCGGGAATCTTCCTCCCCGGACCCGAAGCTCTCCGCCGGAGCGCTTCGGCGGAGAGGGCGCGCCAAGTATCGGCGAGGCCGATACGCCCCCGAGCCGGGACGAGCAGCAGAACGTTCTAACATTACGAATGTCCTAAATGTCCCATATGGAGGAAGCGATCGTGGAATCGTTCACGGGCGGCAGACTGCCCCCGGACGATGTCGTCGTCGCGGCCCTGCGCGCCGGAGACGAAGCGATGTTCGCGACGCTGCTGGACACCTGGTCGCGAGGGATGTTGTGGCTGGCCCGTTCGCACGTGTCCACCAACGACTCGGCCGAAGAGGTCGTGCAGGACACCTGGCTGGCGGTGATCAAGGGGATCGACGGCTTCGAGGGCCGTTCGTCGGTCAAGACCTGGATCTATCGGATCCTGGTCAACACGGCCAGGAAGCGCGGCGTGCGCGAGAACCGCACGGTTCCGTGGAGCAGCGTCTTCGAGCAGGAGCGACCGACGGTCGACCGCTCGTCTTTCCAGGGCGTGGACGACCCTCTCCCGGGCCACTGGAAGTATCTCCCCGCGATCTGGCCGACTCCGGAGGGCGAGCTGCTCGCCGCTGAGGTGCGCGTCCGGATCGGGGCGGCACTGGCCGAATTACCCCCCAGACAGCGAACCGTGATCACACTGCGCGACGTCGAGGGGTGCACTTCTGAGGAGGTCTGCGAGATCCTGGATATCTCCGCGGCCAACCAACGCGTTCTGCTGCACCGCGCCCGCGCGGCGGTGCGCGAGCAACTGGAAGATTATTTCGAGACGGCGAGGCGGTCGGCGTAGTGAAAACGGTTCAGTTTCAAGACGGTAAGGCGGTCGAAGTTGTGAAGCGGTTCAGCTGCGACGAGTTAGTGGAGCTCGTCACCGCCTTCCTGGAAAACGACCTCGACGAATCCACCCGTTCCCGGTTCGAGGAACATCTGGTCAGCTGCGAGGGCTGCGAGAACTACCTCAGCCAGTTCCGCACCACCGTCGACGCCCTCGGCACGCTGAGGATCGAGACTCCCGGCGCGCCACGGCACGAGGGTCTGCCGGGCGACGAAGGCCTGTCACGCGCCACGCGCGACCGCCTAATGTCCGCCTTCCGCGACCGGCGGACGGCCTGAGTCCGGGCCTGAACGTGAGTCCGCGCCTGATTCCGCACCCGCGCCCGAACCCGAGTCCGTACCCGATTCCGCATCCGCGCCCGAACCCGGATCCGCGCCCGCGTCTACACCGGCACCCGCACCCGCTACGCCCGCGCCTGCGCCCGCACCTGCGCCTGCGCCTGCGCCTGCGCCGAGGAACGCTCCGCACAACTCCCTGAGCACGCGCTCCGGAACGCCGTCGGTTCCGAGATGGCCCAGCGCCGTGATCGTCGCCCGAACCTGTTCCAGGTAGCCGAGGCAGCCGGCGCATCCGGCCAGGTGAGACTCGAAGCGCCGCCTCCGCCTGGCGGGCAGCGCCTCTTCGAGGTAGTCGGTGACAAGCCCCAGAACCTCACGGCAGCCTGCCGATCGGCCGAGGCGAGACCCGGCTCGCATCATTCCCACTCGTGCCCCATGTCACGTAGTTCCGCTTGCGGAGCGATCCGTTACATCCCGCTCCTCTGTAACGTTCGCGCGCTTCGCGGATCTATAGACCCATACATATCGGGCGAAAGGGGAAGAGGATGACCGGTCTGACGACCGAGAACGCCCTGATCCGGAACACCTCGGACGTTGAGGACTTCGCACGGGGCTGCTTCCTCGGCTCCACCGGCGATCAGGTGGGAGTGGAGCTGGAGTTCCTGGTCTTCGACCGTACCGCTCCCGATCTCCAGGTCCCGATGGACAGGATCTCCGATGCCCTGCCTCCGCTGCCCGGAGAGAGCAAGGTGACCTTCGAGCCGGGCGGCCAGCTCGAACTCTCCGGCACCGAGGGCTCGTTACCGGATGCGATCACCCGCCTCGCCGCCGACGTGGACGTCACCCGCAGGGCGCTGTGGGACGCCGGCATGGCGCTGGTCGGGGTGGGTCTCGACCCGCTGCGCCCGTCCCGGCGGCAGTTGCACCTGCCCCGGTACGAAACGATGGCCGCGTTCCTCGGCGCACCGTACGGATCGCTGATGATGTGCTCGACGGCGTCGATCCAGGTCAACCTGGATCTGGGCAGGAATCCCGCGGCACGGTGGGAGCGCGCGCACCTGCTGGGTCCCGTCCTGGTGGCGGCCTTCGCCAACTCGCCGCTCAGCGAGGGCCGGCCGCATGGATGGATGTCGGGCCGCCAGCGGGTGTGGGAACGGCTCGACCCCACGCGGACGACCCCCGTCCCCCTGGTCGACGATCCCGCCGCGGCCTGGACGGACTACCTGCTCGACGCCCGGCTCATGCTCGTCGGAGAAGAACAAAAAGGATATAAAGGGCGCGAAATCCGCGAAACGGATGGGGCGCGCGGGAAAGAGGGGCAAGCCGGGGCGATCCATGGCGGCTCGACCCTCCGTGACCGGCTGGGCTCATCCGCCCACTCGCTGACCATGACGGACCTGGCCTACCACGCCACGACCCTCTTCCCTCCGGTACGGCCACGCGGCTGGCTGGAGATCCGCTATCTCGACGCCCAGCACCCGGCGAACTGGCCGGTGTGCGTGGCGGTGACCCACGCTCTCGTGATGGACGACCGTACGGCCGACGCGGCGATGGCCGCGGCTGAGCCGTACGCGGCGATGTGGTCGCAGGCGGCGCGCTGCGGTCTGGCGGACCCGGGGCTGCGGAAGGCCGCCGACGCCTGTTTCCGGGCGGCCATCGAGGCGCTGCCCCGCCTGGGGGCGAGTGCGGACCTGGTCCGCGAGGTGGCCGCGTTCGCCGATCGCCATGTGACACCCGGCCGATCTCCGGCCGTCGACCTGCTGGATCTGGTGAGCGGACCGGGACGGCGCCTGCCGGCCTGGTTGACCGAGGAAGAACCGGCCTGACCTCCTCCCCGCGGCTGGAAGCCCGGGGTCTCCACTCACAGGGAGATTTCAATGAGCGACTTCAAGGAGCGGATCGCCGCCGAGCTGATCTCGGTGCGGAACCGCTCCCTGACCTATACCGACGCCGAGGACGACGTGCTGCTGCGGCAGCACTCACCGCTGATGTCACCGCTGGTGTGGGATCTGGCGCACGTGGGCAACTACGAGGAGCTGTGGGTGCTGCGGGAGGCCGGAGGGATCACCCCGCTCCGGCCCGAGATCGACGACATGTACGACGCGTTCATGCACCCGCGCAAGGACCGTCCGAGCCTGCCCATGCTGGCGCCGGTGGAGGCGCGCCACTACATCGAAGGCGTGCGCGGCCGGGTGCTGGACGTCCTGGACAAGATCGACCTGCACAGCCCCGATCCTCTGCACCGGGGCGGTTTCGTCTTCGGCCTGGTGATCCAGCACGAGCACCAGCACGACGAGACGATGCTCGCCACCCTGCAGCTGTCGAAGGAGCCGGGCCTGGTCCGCGACGGCGACCTGCCGCCCGGCAGGCCGGGGGGCGCCGAGGAGGTGTTCATTCCCGCCGGGTCCTTCCTGATGGGGACCGACACCGAGCCGTGGGCCTACGACAACGAACGGCCCGCCCACCGGGTGGAGCTGCCCGGCTACTGGATCGACAGACTCCCCGTCGGCAACCGCGCCTACGCCGCCTTCATCGAGGAGGGCGGCTACGACGACCCGCGGTGGTGGACTCCGGAGGGCTGGCAGTGGCGGCAGGAGAGCCGCGCCTTCGCCCCGCTGTTCTGGACCAGGGACGGCGGCACCTGGTGGCGCAACCGCTTCGGCCGGACCGAGCCCGTGCCCATGGACGAGCCCGTCCAGCACGTGTGCTGGTACGAGGCCGACGCCTACGCCCGCTGGGCCGGTAAGCGGCTGCCCACCGAGGCCGAATGGGAGAAGGCCTGCGGCTGGGACCCCGAGGCCGAGCGGTCGCGGAAATATCCGTGGGGCGACGACGCTCCCGGGACCGACAGGACCAACCTCGGCCACAGGGCGGCACGGCCCGCGCCGCTCGGCGCCTTTCCCGCCGGGGCCAGCGCCTACGGCGTCGAACAGATGATCGGCGACGTGTGGGAGTGGACCGGCTCCCGCTTCCTGGCCTATCCCGGCTTCAGCAGCTTCCCCTACCCCGAGTACAGCGAGGTCTTCTTCGGCGGTGACTACCGGGTGCTGCGCGGCGGATCCTGGGCGGCCGACCCGGCCGCGGTCCGCACGACGTTCAGGAACTGGGACCACCCGATCCGCAGGCAGATCTTCTCCGGCTTCCGCTGTGCCCGCCCGGCCTCCCCGGAGCGCCCGTCCTCCCCGGAGCAGAAGTAGATGTGCCGCCACACGGCCTGGTTGGGCCCCCCTCGCACCCTCGACTCACTGATCCACGAGCCCGAGCACGGTCTGCTCCGGCAGTCCCACGCCCCGCGCCGGCAGCGATACGGCACGGTCAACGCCGACGGTTTCGGCATGGGCTGGTACGACCCCGCCCGCGCGGAGCCGGTCCGCTACCGCCGTGCGATCCCCATGTGGACGGACGCCAACCTGCCGGCCCTCGCGCAGGTCGCCCGCTCGCACTGCCTGCTGGCCGCCGTACGGTCCGCCACCGTCGGCATGCCGATCGAGGAGACCGCGACCGCGCCCTTCGCCGACGGACCGTGGCTGCTCAGCCACAACGGCCGCGTCGCGCGAGAGGCGGTCAGGGAGCTGGCCGACGACGCGGAGAGCTCCTGTGACGCCGCGTGGCTCGCCGCCGCGGTGTTCGAACGGCGGCGCGCGGGCCATCCGCTCGGCGACGCCCTGGCGGAGGTCGTCATCCACGCCGGGACCAAGGACCCCGACGCCCGCCTGAACCTGCTCGCCTGTGACGGGGGGTCGATCGCCGCGACCGTCTGGGGCGACACGCTCTTCCTCCATCTCGACGACGGCGTGCTCGTGGCGAGCGAGCCGCTGGACGACCGGCCCGGCTGGCAGGCCGTACCGGAGCGGACCCTGGTGCTCGCCTCTCCCGAGGGCGTGCACTTCCAGCCGCTCTGACCCGACAGCGCCCCGGCCGCGATCCGACGAACCGCCAGGTGAGAAGGATCGCGACCGAGCGAATCAAGATCATCCATAAGACACAGCACCCGGCCGCGATCCGACGGACCGTCAGGCGAGAAGGACCATGACCGAGCGAAGCGAGGTCATACAGGAGACACAGCACCCGCCGCGACCCGACGAATCGTCAGGCGAGAAGGACCATGACCGAGCGAAGCGAGGTCATGCAGGAGACACAGCACCCGGTCACGGGCCGGTGAGCCGTCAGGCGAGAAGGACCGTGACCCATCGACTCCAGGGGGACCCATGCCCGTCAGCCAGTCAGCCGTACACCTGATCAACCATCTCGGCCGCGACTACCTGCGCCAGGCACTCGAGCACGACGTCCACACGGGGCTGACGTCGACGCCCAAGTGGCTGCCGCCCAAATGGTTCTACGACGCGACGGGCAGCGAGCTGTTCTCCCAGATAACCCGGCTGCCGGAGTACTATCCCACGCGTCGCGAACTGGCCATCCTGCGCGAGCAGGCAGGCGACATCGCGGCGCGGAGCCGCGCCGACACCCTGGTCGAGCTCGGCTCGGGGACCAGTGAGAAGACCGTCCTGCTGCTCGACGCCCTCACCGCGGCCGGGACGCTGCACACCTACACGCCGGTGGACGTCGACGCGATCACCCTCGCCGACGCCGCGCGACGGCTCGCCTCCCACTACGCCGGCCTGACCGTGCACGCGGTCTGCGCCGACTTCGAAAACCACCTGACGCTGCTGCCGCGAACGGGGCGCCGGATGGTGGCCTTCCTCGGCGGCACCATCGGCAACCTCGATCCGGCGGCACGCGAGAGGTTCCTGAAGGAGCTGCGCGCCACGCTCCGCCCCGGCGACACCTTCCTGCTCGGCGCCGACCTGATCAAGGACACCGACCGGTTGATCGCGGCGTACGACGACGCGGCCGGGGTGACCGCCGCCTTCAACCGGAACGTCCTGTACGTGATCAACCGAGAGCTGGACGCCGACTTCGAGCCGGACGCCTTCGAGCACGTCGCGCTGTACGACACGGAGCACAACTGGGTAGAGATGCGGCTCCGCGCCACACGGGCCATGCACGTGCGGGTCGGCGATCTCGGTCTGCACGTCTCCTTCGAAGCAGGGGAGGAGGTCCGTACGGAGATCAGCGCCAAGTTCCGCCCCGACGACCTGAGGCGGGAGCTCGTCTCGGCCGGATTCGAGGTGAACCACTGCTACATCGATTCGACCGGTGACTTCAGCCTCTTCCTGGCCAGTGCGTGATCGCTGACGACTGGCGGGCGGCGCGGTCCTCCGCGCCGCCCGGCCACCTCGACGCCGCCGGATGCAACGTCCCCAGCGACCGGGTGCTCGACGCCGTCGTCGAGCACCTCCGGCTTGAGCGCGAGGTCGGCGGTTACCAGGCGATGCCGGACTTCCGCGCCCCCAAATCAGCGCTGGCCGCCCTGGTCGGCGCCGACGCCGGCGACGTCGCCCTCCTGGAGAGCGGGACGGCGGCGATGGCGGCGCTGCTGGGCGGATGGCGGCTTCCGCCGGGCAGCCGGATCGGCGTTCCCCGCGCCGAGTACGGGAGCACACTCATGCTGCTGCACCGTCTGGCTCAGCTCCGCGGCTGGAAACTTCTCGAACTGCCCGCCGACGACGACTCCCGCCTTGACCTGGACGGGCTCACGTCCCTGCTGTCAGACGGGCTGGACCTGGTCACCCTCCCGCACATCTCCTCCCACCACGGCATCGTGCAGCCCGCCGCCGCGGCCGGGCGGCTGTGCCGCGCCGCCGGGGTGCCGCTGGTCCTCGACGTCTGCCAGTCCTTCGGCCACGTGGACGTCGGCGGCATCGGTGCGACCGCCTATGTCGGGACCTCTCGCAAGTGGCTCGCCGGGCCCCGCGGGGTCGGCTTCCTGATCGTGCCCGGCCTCGCCGAGTACGGCGAGGACATGGACGCGGCGGCTCCCGCGCTCGGCGGGCACGTCTGGGTGCACGGGGACCCCTCACCGCTGGCCGGCGCGGCTCGCTACGAGACCTCCGAGGGGCCGATCGCCGGGCGGGTCGGATTCGGCGTCGCCGTACTGGAACACCATGCCCTCGGCCCCGCCGCGATCCACGCGCGCCTGGCGGAGCTCGGCGTCGCGGCGCGTCGCCTCCTCGACGGGGCCGGCGGCTGGCGGGCGGTCGAACCCCTCGACGAACCGTCCGCCATCGTCACCCTCAGGCCGCCGCCGGGCGTGGAGCCCGCGACGGCCGTCGAGAACGCCAGGTCACGGGCGGCGAAAGCGTCCCTGCTGATCGGCGCCGTACCTGTCGGCAGAGCCCCCGCGGACCTGCCCACACCCGTGTTGCGAATCTCCCCCTCTCCGGGAGCGCGCCAGGAGGACCTGTACGCCCTGGCCCGCGTTCTCGATCTCTGAACCGACCGTTCGGAGAATCGTCGGTGACTCTCTTCCCCAGAGCAGATCCGCTCCCCCGAGCGGATCTGCCTGGGACCGGAGGGCCTTCCGGCGCGGAAGGAGCCCTCAGCGAGGCGACTCCGGCGACCAGGGCGCACATCGTGTCATGGTGTTTCTCCTGTGAAACGAGGTACTGCTGCTTTCCGACGCCACTGACACTAGAAAGGTTCGCCAAGCCCTTCTGCGCAGGAATGCACACATACCGCCCAGCGCGCACTATTACGGGTTACGGACCACGCCAACCCCCCGCCCACGCCGCCAGAGGCCTCGCCGTGAGCGTCGAGGCCACCCCCCACGGCGCCCCGCATCCCACTTGACCAGGACATCCACCGCTCTCGGCTCTAACACTGTCAAGGAATCGGCGGTATCGTTCTGGGCATTCCGGTTGTTGTCCTTTTCGGCAACCAGCCGTCCGACCTGCCGGTGGCCACCTCGCTGCCACCCACCCGGGTGCCCTTCAGCCTGGTGCCACCGCCCGTCACGCCGGTGACGTTGCTGCGCTCGACGGCTCTTTCGACGGCACCTCCGCCGTCCAGGCGCTCATCGTGCGCTCGCTTGGACCGTCGTGGGAGTAGTGACTGTGCCTGATTGTCGAACATCGCGCCTCCAAGGCTCATCTCACGTCCGCACCCGCAGCCCTCGGCTCCCCCTGACACCCCCCTCTGTGCAGGACGACGATGACCCCCAGGAGCAACCCCTGCCCGCCGAGTCGGCTGCGGACGGTCCGCCGTCCCGGACGCTGTCGCCCACCGTCCGCTGGTGGATCCGGCTCCTCCTGCCCGTCGCGGTCATCTCCGTAGGGATCTGGACGCTCCGCGACAGCCTGCCGGCGCCCGCGCAGATCGGCCAGGCCATGGGCGAAGCCCATCCCGGGGGTCTCATCGTGGCCCTGGCCACCTCGGTGCTGTCGGTCACCATGTTCGCCCGGCAGCAGCGAGCGCTGCTGCACGCCTACGGCGTCGCCATGGGACCGTTCTATGCCCTGGCCCTAGCCTACGCGCGCACCGCCATAGCCGCCGCCCTTCCCGCCGGATCCGCCGTCTCGGCCGCCTACGCCTTCCAGCGTTTCCGCGCCCACGGCGCGAGCCGTACCACCGCCGCCTCGGTCACCATTCTGTCCGGCACCGTCTCGGCCCTCGGCCTGCTGCTGCTCTACCTGGCCGGTACGGCCCTGGCCCTCGTCATCGATCCCGGCCTGCTCGTCGACGCCCAGGGAACGTTGATCACAGGCGGAGTCCTCGTCCTGGTGGCGGCGGTCGTGCTGGCGGCCGGACGCCTGCGCCGGCGGAGACCCACATCACCGCGGTGGTCCCGCGTGTCCGCCGCCCTCGCGCCGGTCGGCGCCACCTTCCGCACCGTCGCCGCCCTTCCTCGCCGTGACGCGGCGGCCGCGCTCGGGTTCGCCGTGATCGCCTGGATGGCCGACCTGGCCTGCCTGTACACCGCCACCGTCGCGTTCGACCTGGATGTCCACCCGGTACGGCTGGCCGCCCTCTACCTCGCCACCCAGTTGCTGCGGCAGATCCCGCTCACCCCCGGCGGCATCGGCATCATCGAGACCAGTCTCATCACCGGCCTGGTCGCCACCGGAGCGGCGCCCGCGCCGGTCGCGGCGGCCGTACTGGTCTACCGGCTGCTCACCTGCTGGCTCACCCTGCCCGTCGGCGCCGCAGCCTGGGCCCTGCTCCGCCGCACGGAGCTTTCTCCCCGGCAGACCCCGGAACCCCAGCAGGTGTCGTAACCCGGCCGCGCCAATCGCTCACGGCGAGCACGCGGTGGCCGCGTCAGCCGAACCACCGGCGGATGCCGTAGCCCGGCCCCATCAACCCCCCACGGCGAACACGCGGTGGCCGCGTCGATCGAACCATCGGCGGGTGCCACAGCCCGGCCCCGCCGACACCCACGGCGAGCGCCGGTGGTCGCGTCGGCCGGAGTCAGTCGAACGTGAGCTGCTCGGTGCGCCTGGGCATGAGCAGCATGGCGCCCACACCCAGCACGGCCACCAGGAGGAGCGCGAGGAAGATGTTGTGGGTGGCGTCGTAGAGCGCCGTGCGGATGAAGGACGCCGCGGCCGGATTCCCGCCCGCGTCCTGGCCGCCGAGCACCAGGCTCGTCGCGTCGACGCTGTCGGGCAGTGAGGCGGCCACCGAGGCCGGCGGGTGGGCGAAGTGGCCGGCCAACGTGGCGTTGGAGATGGCTCCGAAGACCGCCGCTCCGACCGCGCTGCCGATGGAGCGGCAGAACATGTTGGTCGCCGTGACGACGCCGCGACGTTCCCATCCGACGACGGACTGGATGGCGACCATCGTCGGGCTCGACGCGAGTCCCAGCCCGGCGCCCACGACGAAGCACGCTCCCGCTACCGCCCATATCGGGGCACGCTGGGTGAGCAGGACGCACAGGATGGCGCCGACCACGATCAGGCCGCTGCCGATGAGCGCCGTGTCACGGAAGCCGATGCGCATGTAGAGGCGTCCCGACAGGGTCGCGGCGATGGGCCAGCCGATGGTGAGCGCGGCCAGGGCGAAACCGGCCACCAGCGCACCGGTGCCGAGAACGCCCTCCGCGTAGGTCGGCACGTACGAGCTGAGACCGATCATGAGCGCGCCGACGCTCAGCCCGACGAGGTTTCCGCCCGTGAGCGTCCGTTGACGGAACACCCACAGCGGCAGGATGGGCTCGGCCGCTCTGCGCTCCACAAGGACGAACGCGACGGCCAGGACAACACCCGCCGTGAGGATGAGCAGGCTCGGAACGGATCCCCAGCTCCATGCCACCCCGCCTTCGAGCAGGCCGAGAATGATCAGGGAGGAGCTGCCCGTGAGCAGCGTCGCCCCGACATAGTCGATCTTGTGAGAGCTCCGCGTCACCTGCTCTTTGAACCGCCGGGCGAGCACCAGCGCGGCGATGCCGCCGAGCGGCAGGTTGATGAAGAAGATCCACCGCCACGAGGCGTACTCCGAGAAAAGGCCGCCGAGAGTGGGTCCGATCACGGAGGCGGCGCCCCAGACGCTCGCGACGTATCCCTGCACGCGCGCGCGTTCTTCGACGGAGTAGAGATCGCCGACCATCGTGATGCTCATGGGCTGCACGGCCCCGGCACCGATGCCCTGCAACGCGCGGAAGATGATGAGCGCCGGCATGCTCCAGGCGAACCCGCACAGCACGGAGCCCAGAAGGAACACGGCGATACCGAAGAACATCACCGGCTTGCGCCCGAAGATGTCGGCGAACTTGCCGTAGAGGGGGACCGTCACCGCCTGGGTGAGCAGGTAGATCGAGAATAGCCAGGGGAACTGGGAGAAACCCCCCAGGTCGCTGACGACCGATGGCACCGCCGTCGCGATGATCGTGCTGTCGATCGCCACCAGGCCGGTACAGAGCATGATGGCGGCAAGCACCGGCCCACGCTTCGACCTGAAACCGACGCCCTCCGAGGTCACTGTCGTCACGTGGGGAAGTTCTCCTTGCGGGCTGAGCGTGGACATCAACGCCGGACTCAACCCCGCCGGCAACGTGGCCGTCCAGCGTGTAAGCAACCACCCGCTCGCCCTTGGCATTCCTCCTGAAAGGGATTCACAGGAACCTCTGAGATTCGCAGGTCGTGGAGAGCGGAGGCCGGGAGCGAGTCGATCTCCAAGCGCTCTACCTGCGAAGACTTCCGGATGACGACGGACCGGCCCCTCGTCGTGGACGAGCCGGCCGTCGTCGTGGGCGGGTCAGTCCGCGAGCAGCGTGTCGAGCTTGGTGAACGAGCTCTCCCAGCCCTCGCGAGCCATGTCCGCCACCTGCTCGGTGTAGAGGCCCTGCCGCAGTACCAGCCGGGTCTTGCCGCCCTCGTCGTGGAACTCGATCCTCATGTACATGCTGCCGCCCTCCTGCTCACCGGGGATGCCCTCCCACTTCTCGGTGCCCACGAGCAGCTCGTTCTCGATGACCTCCGTGAACGTCGCGTCGACGGGCGACGTCATGTTCGGGTCGTCGTCGCTGACCATCGTGAGCCGCTGGTGACCACCGGCTCGGGCGTCGATCTCGACGGTGTCGCGAGGCACCGAGAAGCCGACCGGGCCGAACCACTGCACGATCTGGTCGGGGTCGGTGAAAGCCCGGTAGACCAGCTCCCGCGGAGCGTCGAAGGTCCGGGTGATGATCAGTTCCTTGTTGGCCGTCGCGTCCGTCATGTGGCTTTCCTTCTCTCGAGTGTGCCGTTGTCCTGCTGCTCTGACCGCTCTTGCGTGCTCTCGCCTCGCCGTGCCGGTTGGTCCTGTTGGATTCGCCGCAGATGGGCGTCAAGCCGGTCGAGGTTGACGTCCCAGAACCGCCGGTAGGGCTCCATCCAGGCCGTGACCTCCCTGAGGGGCGCGGCCTCCAGGCTGCTCGATCGCCACTGGGCCGAACGGCTCCGGGAGATCAGCCCGGCATTCTCGAGCACCTTCAGGTGCCGCGAGATCGCCGGAAGGCTGATGGAGAACGGCTCAGCCAGCTCCGAGACGGTGGCGTCCCCCTCTGCCAGCCGGGCCAGGATCGCCCGGCGGGTCGGATCCGCCAGTGCCGCGAAGATCATGCTGAGCCGATCGACTGCCATTGCATTTAACCTTGCTGTTAATTAACCGATGTGTTAAATGTAAGGCCCCGCCGACGCACTGTCAAGGGATCCCGAAGGCATGGGCAGACCGCAGCCGAACAGAGAACAGCCGGGCGTCCAGACGCGGAACCGTCCCGGATACGCCAGGTGTCACACGTCAGATGGCCGGGAAATCGGCACTCTCCGCGGTCGGCGGAGACGGGCTGCTTCCCGAACGCATGAAGGTGGAAGGACGTGGAGGCGCGCGAGCTCGGGGTGGGAACGGGTCGGTGGCACACGGCGATCTCCGGCCATGACGGAGCAACTATGCTGCTCCGCAACCGTGCAGAGCAGCTCAAGAGAGCGCCGCATCCGACTGGCTGAGAGATCGCCGTGAAACTCACCGAAGAACTACTCGTGCTGCTGCGCCAGCCGAGCATCTGTTATATCGCCACCTCGATGGCCGACGGTTCGCCGCAGGTGACCCAGACCTGGGTCGACACCGACGGCGAAAACGTGATCGTCAACAGCGTGCAGAGCCACGTGAAGACCAGGAACATCGAGCGGGACCCCCGCGTGGCCGTCGCCATCTCCCACCCGGACGACCCCTCGCGCTACTTCCAGGTGCGCGGCCGGGTGATCGAGGTCACCACCATCGGCGCGGCCGACCACATCGAGAAGCTCTCCCAGAAATACCTCGGCAAGCCGTACCCCTGGTACGGAGGTCGCGACCAGGTGCGCGTGATCTTCGTCATCAAGCCCGAGAGCGTCGGCGGCATGGGGTAACACTCCAGCGATCAGGGCTTCCTGTCGCGGCGGGAGAGGCATCGCCGACGCCTCTCCCGCCGTCGGCCGCGGCTATCCGGCCTGCCGAACCCGCTCCAGATAGTGGACCAGGTCGCGCATCCGGTCCACGGGCCACGGCAGGCGCCCGCCGATCTCCTCGCTGTTCTCCTTCCACGCCCTCTGCGCCGCCGCCCTGGTCCGCTCGCCGTCTTCCCCCTCGTGGTGGAACCCGCTCGCCAGTGCGTCCCAGCGGCCGACCAGGGCCCGCACCTGCGGATCGTCGACGGGAGTGCCGTCCTGTACGTGCCGCAGGAGCTCCTCGACGAGCCCCGCCCATTCGGTCTTGGCCGCCTCAATGGCCTCCGGGCCGAGTGCGGCCCTGCGCTGGGCCAGTTGCTCCCGCTGCTCCGTCGTGAATGAGGTCTCGAACACAGAGATCATCTCCAAGGTCGCCATGAACTGGTCCGGATCGGGCATCGACGCGCCGTCGATCTGTTCCAGCAGCCCGTGAAGCCGGTGCGTGAGCTGCTGGATCCGTACGGCGTGCGCCTCCAGCCCACGTAGCTGGGCCGTCAGCAGATCGCGCATCGCCACCAGGTCGCTCGCGGAGTCCGCGAGCACGCCCGCGATCTCCTCCAGCGACAGCCCGAGCGCCCGCAGAGCCCGCACCCGATACAGCCGCCGCACATCGTGCTCGGTGTAGCGGCGGTGCCCCGAGGCGGTGCGTTCGTCCGCGCTCAGCAGGCCGATCTCGTCGTAGTGGCGCAGCGCGCGCACGGTCATCCCGCTCGCCCGCGCCATCTCGCCGATGCTCCACCGACGCCCGGCGTCGTCTTTCCCGATCACGTCCACAACGCTAGGACCTCCCGTCGCGGCAGGTTCAAGCCCTCAGACTCATCTTCTCTCCGTCGGGATCGGCGCCGGAGGAGAAGGGTCAGACCAGGACGGCGCCGCCGTCGACGGTGATCGTGGAGCCCGTGCTGTGCCTGTTCCGCATCAGGTACACGTAGGTTTCCGCGACGTCGCCGGGCTCGCCGACCCGGCGGCCGACCAGGAGGGTGTCCGCCAGCGCGCCGTACATGGCCTCGCGGTCGGTTTCCGGCAGACCGCCCCACATCTCCGTCCGGATGATCCCCGGCACCACCGCGTTCACCCGGATCGGTGCGAGCTCGACGGACAGCGCCCGCGTCAGTCCCTCGATCGCGGAGAGGACGCTGGAGACGGCCGTCGTTCCACGTAGTGGCCGGGTGGAGGCGGTGCCGCTGGTCAGCACGACCGAACCACCGAGCCGGATGTGCGGGGCGCCGTACTTGACCGCGGTGAGGGCGCCGAAGTAACGGATATCGAAGAACCGCCGGACGTCCTCGATGTCCGTCTCCGCCAGCGTGCCGTTCATCAGCGGCTCGCCCGCCGTGTAGACGAGGTGGTCAAAGGCGCCGAGCCGGTCGAAGAAGGACCGGACCCCGTCCCCGTCGGTGATGTCCACGACGTGTCCCTCGGTGCCTGCCGGCAGGGTGGATACCGCTCGATCCACGCCGCCACGGCTCCGCGAGGCGACCACCACCGACGCCCCCTCGGCGGCGACCGCCTTGGCCGTGGCGAACCCCAGACCCGATGTACCGCCGATTATCACGACGCGCTTGCCGTTCATGCTGGTTCCTCACTCTGCCGGTGATCGATTCTCATGCCGCGTTCCGTCTCGCGTCGCAGGTCGTACGGCCGCCCGGGACCTGCCGTCCTGCGGGGGAAAGGCCGGCAGGACGGGGCCGGGATGCCGCACGACGGACGGGGCGATGCCGCCCCACGCCACGCCGCCGACGGCGGTCGAGACGTTCGTCATGGCAAGCTATGCCATGGGTACCAGTTACCCGCAACGGAATCTACTTCCCTTGGGGAACCAAAGCGGCCTTGCCGCGCATCGGTCGGCGGCCGGGTCCTCGACGTCGTCGAGGATCCGGCCGCCGAGACCCTCCCGATCGTGTTCCGCCCGTGCCACCGGTTCGACCCCGAGAAAGGCGTGGTCCGGCCCTGGCCGTACGGCATCGCCACGATCCGGTGGACGTGAGCGGCTACGGCGTGCCGGCTCGACGCCCAGGAGTTCTAAGCTGTCCGGTCATGCGCTTCCTCCCGCCCGGCGCGGGTTCCCGGCGATCTCTCCGACGCCTGGCCGCCTTCACCCGGCGGACCCTCCCGGTGGCCTTGTGCCTCGCCGTCCTGCCATCCGGAGTCGCGCAGGCCGCTCCGTCCAAGGGCTCGCTGCTGAAGACCGGCAGGCTGGCGGCCACCTCGTGCCCGGAACCGCCGATCATCGATCTGGGCATCCCCAGGACGCGTGAATACCTGACGGCAGCCATGAAATGCCTGAACAAATCATGGTCCGCCCATCTCGCTCGCGCCGGGCTGAGATTCCGCAAGCCCACGGTCGCCTTCTACGAAGAACCCGTGGAGCGCGTCTGCGGAATACCCTGGCCGGTCTACGCGGCGGCCTTCTACTGCACCGAGCGGGCCACGCTGGTGTTCCCGCTCACCGGCGACTGGATCGAGAACCGGACCGATCTGTATCCCCTCAAGACCGCCGCCCACGAGTACGGCCACCACCTGCAGAGCCTCACCGGCATCAGAGCCCGCTACGAGGCCCGCGTCCGCTCCGACCACGCCCACCAGGCCGAACTCGGCCGCCGCTACGAACTCCAGGCGGACTGCCTGTCAGGCGTGTTCCTGGGCAGCGTGCGACGCTCCTCCTCACGCACCGAGCAGGACTGGAAGTCGCTGTCCGACACGCTCCGCGCCACCGGCGACGACCGCGACCACCGCGCCCACGGCACCGGCGCCAACCGGGTCCGCTGGTTCGATCGCGGCTACCGCGCGGTCTCTCCCGCCGCCTGCGACACCTGGACCGCCACCCCGTCCCAGGTGTCCTGATCCCGCGGGCCGCGGGCGGTGAAGCACTCGTCGGAAGATCCGAACAGGGCGCGGAGGAGCCGGGACGCCGGCCACTCCACCCTCGAAGCCGGTGAACTCCTGAGGGCGCGAGTCATCCGGCGACCGACAGGCTCCTGGGTCCGCGAGTCATTCGGAGATGCAGGGGACACCGAGCTGGGTGAGCATCTCCAGCTGGTCGTAGTAGACGCGTTGACTGGCGATCATCCCGTCCTCCACGGTGCGGATGTCGCAACCGCGGACGGCGACGCGCCGGCCGGTCGCCTCGACGGCTCCTCCGGTGGGCAGCAGGAACGGCCCGGTATGAGTGCCGGTGGCCGTCCACTCGATCACCACGAGATCTTCGCATGAGGTCCAGCTGTGGGGCGTTATTTTAATGTCCGGGAATCCCTCGAAGTAGAGCGCGAAGTAGGACGCGATCTCCTCACGCCCCTCGGCGATGCCGCCAGGACAGACGTAGATCGCACGCGGGCCGAAAAAATTCGCCGCCGTTTCGAAATCATGCGCGTTGAACGCGGTTACCAAATCGTCCGTGACTTCCTGGTCGTTGGACACCATGGACTCCCTGAATCGGTCCTGCACTGGCATGCCTCCCTTGGCATCACCAGCCCCAGCGGCGGTCACCATTCCGCCTTGAACAAGCTCGGCGCCGGTCAGATCCGCCATGCGGGCGTCTGCCCCTCGTCGACGACGTGAAGTGCACCGGAAGAGGCCTCACCGGTGGGCAGACGCCCGATCGCGTCCATCAACGGCAGCCGAAGCACGAACCGGGCGCCTCGCGGCGAGTCCTCGACCCGCAGGGTTCCGTTGTGGGCGTGGGCGATGTCGCGGGAGATGGCCAGGCCGAGCCCGCTGCCTCCGGGTTCGCGGCGCCGTCCTTCGTCCAGGCGGACGAAGCGTTCGAAGACGCGTTCGCGGTCCTGTGGCGCGATGCCGGCACCGTCGTCGGTCACCGTGACGACGGCCTGGCCGGCCGCGCGATTGGCGGTGGCCTCGATTCTGGTGTCGGCGTGCCGCCGGGCGTTGGCCAGGAGGTTGTCGAAGACCCGGATCAGCTGGATCCGGTTGCCCTGAACGGTCACATCCCGGTCGACGTGGACGTGAACCGGCACGCCGCCCATCTGGGACGCCGCTTCCTCCGCGACCAGCGCGCCGAGGTCGATCGGCTCGTGCGCCACCGCGTCACCCGCGCGGAGGCGGGCCAGCACCAGCAGGTCATCGACGATCGTCTCCAGGCGACGGGTGATCGACAACGCCTCCTGAATGGTTTCGTGAGGGTCGACGTCGTCGGGATAGAGCACCGCCTCCTCCAGCCGGGTGTGCAGGCCGGTGAGCGGAGTCCTGAGTTCGTGAGAGGTGGTGGAGGCGAACCTGCGTTGCTGCTTCACCGCCTCTTCCAGCCGGGCCAGGGTCTGGTTGGCGGTGCGAGCGAGCAGCGCGTACTCGGTGCGACCGGACGGCTCGGGCACACGCAGGCTCAGGTCGCTCACCGTGATCTCTTCCATGGTCGCGCGGATCGCCGCCACGGGACGCAGGGAACGGCCCCCCACCCACCAGTTCCCCCCCGCCACGAGGCCGGTGGTCAGCAGGATTCCGGCGGCGGTGAGAAACTCCAGGTGGTGCGTGGCCAAGATCGGCGGCTGAACCATTCCCGCGTAGACGAAATGGGGCTCACCATGCCAGAGCTCCCGCGTCTCCAGCGGAGAGAGCCGGACGGCGGAGAGCATGACGCACCCGCCCTGCGGGGAGCACTGGGTGTCGTCTTGGATCCGATCGTCGACCGGGGGCCTCAGCGTGCTCAGGGCCGGCCTGCCCGCCGCCGCGGCGCTGGCCGACACCACCCGGCCGTGGGAGTCGATGAGCTGGAGGAGGTTGATGCGAGTCTTCGGGATCGGCCGCGGCGGCGTGCTGCCGGGCTGGAAGGACCCGAGCCAGTTGGTGGCGACTCGCTGCGACTCCTGGAAAACCTGGGCTTGGGCTCTGTCCAGGACAAGGAAGTCCAGGCTGGCACCGATCACGGCAAGGAAGATCAAACACAGTCCGGTGACTGCCAGTGTGGTGCGCGCCTGAAGTGAGTCTGGAAGAAATGATCGCCGTTTGCCCCCCAAGATGGCCCTCCCTTCTTACAAAAGTCCAGGTCAGGTCACTTTTGACGGTAATCGCCAGGTAAGTGGCCATGCAATGAGAGGCCCACATCTGAACCAAAAGAGTGCCTGTGCATTGCCAGCGCCAGACCAAAGCCCCCACGTGGACATCACGATCCGGGCGACCACGCACAGGAAATCGAAGACGCTCCGGCGTCGGCTACGTGGCGCCGCCGAGTGGTTGTCCGGTGAGTGCGGCGACTCCGACGGCCAGGGCGCGGCGTTGCTCGTCGGTCCAGGAGGCCGCGTCCCCGGCGTTCATGGGGTGACCGTGGGTCAGGGTGAGGATGTGGTCGAGGAGTTGTCCGGGCGGGAGGACGGCGCTGACGAGTCCGGCGGCCTGGGCCCGTTCGAGGGCGGCGACCTTGTGGGCCAGAGCCGACGTGACCAGGGGCAGGGAGCGCATGGAGGTGGGGCGTTCCAGGGTCCGCCACAGTTCCAGCCGGACCAGGTGGGGGTTGGCCCGATAGAAGTCGAAGACCTGCTGGGCGTAGCCGGGCAGGTCTTCGACGTCGAAGGGGACCGCGGTCTGGACAAGCAGGATGTTGTGTTCGAGGACGGCGTCGAAGAGGCCGTCCTTGTTGCCGAAGTAGGCGTAGATCATGCGCTGGTTGGCCTCGGCTCTCTCCGCGATGCGGGCGGTGCGGGCACCGGCCAGGCCGAGGGCGGAGAATTCGGCGGTCGCGGCGTTCAGGATGCGGCGGCGCGTCGCCGCCGCATCCCGGGCGGACCGTGGGGTGCCGGGGTCAGGAGCCACTGGGCGTCTCCGCGCGTCGCCGTTCCACGGCCGGGGTGACGGGTCCGCCACAAGCGGTCGCCGGTCCTCGCCCGATGCCCGAGCCGGCCTCGGCGATGACCGCCGATCGGCCACCGGATTCCTTGATCATGATGATTCCTTCCCTCAACACGTCCGGGGTGGTCCGTGTCGTGCCGACAAACGTGGTCAGGCGTCGGCGGATCGGCTGAGACTCTCCCAGCGGTCCAGCTCAGCGATCTTGTGCTGCTCACCCTTGCGGATGCGGTCGAGGGCCTCGCCGGAGAGCGGAAACCACAGCGGCGGCTCAGGCAGTTCGAGGAGGGCGAGCAGCACCTCCGCAGCGCGCCGCGGGCTCACGCCGTAGGCGGCGTCCGGGTCGCCGTACCGCCTGAGCATCGGCGCCACGGCCTCCGCGTACGGCGCGCTGGGCTGCGACAACGTCATCGACGATGCCAGCGTCGTCGCCATGGAGCCCGGCTCCACGATCGTCACCTTCACCCCGAATGGCGCGACCTCGGCCGCCAACGCCTCCGAGAAACCCTCCAGCGCGAACTTCGCCGTCACATACGCCCCCAGACCGGCGGCGGGGGCCAGCCGTCCGCTGACCGAGGACACCTGCACGACATGCCCGCCGCGCTGCTCCCGCAGCACCGGCAGGGCGGCCTTCGTCATGTGGATCGCACCCCACAGGTTGGTCTCCACCTGTGCCCGGAAGTCCTCAAGGCCGGTGTCCTCGATGGCTGAGATGTTGGAGTAACCGGCGTTGTTGACCAGCACGTCCAGACGACCGAACTCCTCCACCGCCGTCCGCACGGCGGCTTCGGCGGCCTGCGGGTCCGTGACGTCGAGGGAGACCGCGCGTGCGGCGTCCGGATACTTCTCCGCCAGATCGCGCACCGCGGCGGCGTCGCGCGCGGTGGCCACCACCTGGTGACCGCCCTCCAACGCGGCCTCCACCAGTGCTCTCCCCAGCCCTCGCGAACCGCCTGTGACCAGCAAGGTCTTCTTCGTCATCCTGCGCCCCCATAGGTAAGTAACTGAATACATACTAAAGTACGGCGGACTTCACGCGGGACAGATCTGCTCCGATATGGCTACGGCCGGGGGCAGCGGCGGCCGGTGAGGATCTCCGGCCGGGATGTCTTACGTCGAGCACCGGCTGCGATCCGGGGGGCGGCGGGCGAAAAGGCTCAGGGCCGTCGGACCCATTGGTCCGACGGCCCTGAGTGGCCCATTTCACGGTCAGGCCTTGTTGAAGATGTTCTTGGCCCAGAGATAGGAGACGACGGCGATGCCGGCGCACCAGGCGAGGGCGATGACGGCGCTGTTGCCGATCGGGGTGCCCAGGAGGAGGCCGCGGATGGTTTCCATGATCGGGGTGAAGGGCTGGTATTCGGCGAACCAGCGCAGGACGGTGGGCATGGAGTCGGTGGGGACGAAGCCGCTGCCGAGGAAGGGCAGCAGGATCAGGGGCATCGGGGCGTTGCTGGCGGCCTCGGGGGTCGGGGACTTGAGGCCGAGGGCGACCGACAGCCAGGTGATCGCCACCGCGAACAGGGTGAGCAGGCCGGCGGTGGCCAGCCACTCCAGCGCGGTGGCGTTCGGGCGAAAGCCGATCGCCAGGGCGATGCCGATGAGAACGGCCATGCCGAGCAGTTGCTGGATGACGCTGCCGACGACGTGGCCGGTGAGGACCGAGGCCCGGGCGATCCGCATGGTGCGGAAGCGGGCGATGATGCCCTCGGTCATGTCGGTGGCGACCATGACGGCGGTTCCGGTCGCGGCGGTGGCCGCCGCCATGAGCAGGATGCCGGGGACGATGTAGTTGACGTAGGCGTCGCGGCCGCCGCCTCCACCGCCGAGCCCGTTGCCGAGGGTGCCGCCCAGGACGAAGACGAACACCAGCAGCAGGATGGCGGGCGTGACGACCAGTTGCACGGTCATGGACGGGTAGCGGATCAGGCGCTTGAGCTGGCGGCGGATCATGGTGGAGGAGTCGCGCATGGCAAGGGTCATGGTGCTCATCGGGTGGTCTCCTTGTGCTGGCCGGTGAGGGTGAGGAAGACGTCGTCGAGGTCGGGGGTGTGGACGCTCAGGTCGGCGATGTCGATCGAGCGTTCGTCCAGGGTGACGAGCAGTTCGCGGATCGCGCGGACGCCGCCGTCGCTGGGCACCTGCAGGGTGAGCGCCTGGGGGTCGGCGACCCCCGCGCCGAGGAGGTGGTGAGCGGCGTCGAGCAGGTGCGTGTCGGTGAAGGTGAGCTCGATGTGGCCGCCGGGGATGAGCCGCTTGAGCTCTTCGGGGGTGCCTTCGGCGATCAGCCGTCCGTGGTCGAGCAGGGCGATGCGGCCGGCGAGTTCGTCGGCCTCCTCCAGATACTGGGTGGTCAGGAAGATGGTGACGCCGCCGGCGACGAGTTCGCGCACGATCTGCCACATGGAGCGGCGGCTGCGCGGGTCCAGGCCGGTGGTGGGCTCGTCCAGGAAGATCAGGCGAGGGTCGCCGACCAGGGTCATCGCCAGGTCGAGGCGGCGTTGCATTCCGCCGGAGTAGGTGGCGGCCGGTTTGCGCGCCGCGTCGAGGAGATCGAAGCGGTCGAGCAGTTCGGCGGCCTTGCGCTTGCCGTCCCTGCGGGACAGGTGCTTGAGGTCGGCCATGAGGAGCAGGTTCTCCTCGCCGGTGAGCAGCTTGTCGACGGCCGAGTACTGGCCGGTGACGCCGATCGCGCCGCGCACGTCGTCGGGCTTGCGGGCCAGGTCATGGCCGGCGACCTGGACGGTGCCGCCGTCGGCGGCGATCAGGGTGGACAGGATCTGGACGGTGGTGGTCTTGCCGGCGCCGTTCGGGCCGAGCAGGGAGAAGATCGTCGCTTCGGGGACGGCCAGGTCGATGCCGTCGAGCACGACCTTGTCGCCGTAGGACTTGCGTAGTCCGTTCGCCGCGATGGCCAGGTTCGTCATGAGGGGCGCTTCCTTAAGAGGCTGTGGGGGTTAGAGGCTGCGGGCGGTGATGTCGCCGTGGGAGGTGGTGGCGCGGATGTCGAGCTCGACACCGCCGTTGTTCTTCAGGGCGTTGCTGATCCGGCCAAAGGAGGTACCGGCGTCCAGCGCGGCCGAGACGCCCGCGGCGGCGGTGACCGAGATGTCACCGGACTGGGTGCGCAACACGAGGGTGCCGCGCGCGGCCTCGGTGATGCGGATGTCGCCGCGTGCGGTGCTGACCTCGGCGGAGCCGCCGAGTCGGCCGATCTCCACGTCGCCGTCGACCGCGGTGAGGCGGACGCTGGCGGCTTCGTCGATTTTGATCTGGTGGTAGGCGCCGTCGAAGGTGACCTCGCCCAGCCGGCCGACGCTGCGCAGTTCGCAGGCGGCGGTGGTGGCTTCGAGGTGGGAGCCGGTGGGCAGCTGGACGGTGATCTGGATGGATCCGGAGGGGCCGAAGAGCTGGTTTTTGGGCTGGGGGGTGTGGATCCGCAGCATGCCGTCGGTGTGGGTGACGGTGGTCTGTTCGGCGGCCTGGACGTCGCGGGTTTTGGCGGGGTTGGTGGGCAGGATCTCGACGGTGGTGTCGGGGCGGTCGGCGGCGATGAGCTGGAGGCGTCCGGCGGGGAGGTCGATGACGGTGGTGATCGGGGTGGGGGTGGCGAACTTCTGCATGATGCGCTCCTGTGCCTTGTTGTTTCTGACAATGGAAACGCTACGTTGCATTCCAGTCCAAGGCAACATACTCGTTGCGGGAAATAAGCATTTGTGCAGGTAGAAGCAGTAAAATCGTTGCAGTGACTCTGAAAGGAATGCAACAACAACTATCCATGCGTTGCAATTGACTGAAAGCGAACGCTACAGTTCGGGCATCATCGGCCGCGAAAAGCTCGCGACGCCGGGAGGCGGGCTCACCCGGCAGGACCGTCGGCGGTCAGGGCCGGTTTGGATGCGCCGGCGACCCCACGTCCGGTCCGCAGCCGCCCGTGGACATCCAGCCAGGTGTTCCGGACGTCGGTGCCGAGCCGTGGATTCAGGTCGGTGCGTCGCACCGGCGATTGGATACTGTCGTCAGTTGTCCAACGCCTCCGGTCCGACCAGATAGGTAGAGATGATGACGGCACGAGTCATTGAGCCCAGAGGACGAGGGTTCCTGCTGTTCGACTCTCATCCCGTGGGGTGTGAGCAGGTCATCACCGACATGGCGGCCCGCGTGTGGCCGGTCCCGGAGCCACGCGACGAGAAACGCCCGGTCGCCCTGGTCATCGGCTCCAGCTCCGGTTATGGAGTGGCCGCCACGGTCGCCGGAATCTGCCGCGCGGGTGTCCAGGGCATCGGCCTGTGCCTCGAAAAGCCGCCGACCGAGCGCCGCACGGCCGCCGCGGGCTGGTACCGCACGATCGCGACCGCCGAGCTGGCCGCCAAGGTCGGCAGCGACTTCACCTTCCTCAACGGCGACGCCTTCGCCGACGCCACAAAAGAGCAGGTCCTGGACCTGATCGCTACGAGGTTCGGTGGCATCGACTACCTGATTTACAGTGTGGCCGCGCCGCGCCGCACCGACCCGCTCACCGGCCTGACCCACCAGTCGGTGATTCAGCCGCTCGGCGCCGAAGGACACAGCACCAAAACCCTGGACTTCAGCGGCGACGTCCCCGCCCTGAAGCAGATCCGGATCGAGCCGGCCACCGAGGAGGAGGCCGCCGACACCGTCAAGGTCATGGGTGGCGAGGACTGGGCCCTGTGGGTCGACGCCCTCAACGGCCGCGGCCTGCTGCGGCCGGGATTCACCACCGTCGCCCTGTCCTACATCGGCTCGCACCTCACCTCGGCCATCTACCGCCAGGGCACGATCGGCGCCGCGAAATCCCACCTGGAGGAGACGGCCGCCACGCTGCGCGACAGGCTGAGCGCGGTCGGCGGCCGCGCCCTGACCTCGGTCAACGGCGCCGCCGTCACGCAGGCGTCCAGCGCGATCCCCGGCATCGCCCTGTACCTCAGCTTCCTGCACGCCGTCCTCGGTGAGGGCATGCGCTCACCGCTGGAGCAGTCCGTCGACCTGTGGGAGCAGCTCACCGGGGTCAAGCCGCTGGAGCTCGACGCGGAGGGCCGCATCCGCCTCGACGGCTGGGAGCTGGATCCCGCCGTCCAGGCGGCGGTGACCGAACGCTGGGAATCAGCCACCCCGGACAACCTCGGCGAACTCGCCGACCCGCGCTGGTTCCTCGACGAGGTGAACCGGCTGTACGGCTTCGACGTGCCCGGCGTCGACTACACCCAGCCGTGCGAACCCGATCTGCCCTGGCCCACCGCGTAGGATCCGCGATCATCGTCGCGCCGCGAGTGCCTTGACGGATCAGGTCCGTGGCCGCTCCGGTCCGTGGTGGCGGGAGATGTCACGAGCCCTCGACGCCCGGCCTTCGGCGAGGCGCCCCTCCTCGCCGACGGCTACGCCCTGGAACAGGCGACGAACGTCCGCCTCGCCCCCAGCTCCACCAACCCGAGCATGTGGCGGTGCGTGCCCGGCAGCACGTTCTTCACCGGGGAGCTGTGCGACCCCGGCGACCGCCTCCTCGAATCCCGATCCCACCGCTGACCTTCAACCCCGAGGGCCCGCGCCGGTCGACCGGCGCGGGCCCTCTGTCTAGGGCCTGAGAAGGACGGGAAGCGCGTCCGTGCCGTGCTGCACGAAGCCCCGCGCCCCGTAGTAGAAGCTCGGCGGGGAATCAGGGTCCAGGCGCACGTCGGGGCAGGCGGCGAGTAGCGCGGTGAGTGCGGCCCGCACCTCGATGCGGGCCAGCGGCGCGCCCACGCAGTAGTGCGGTCCGAAGCCGAACCCGAGGTGCCCGCCGCGCCGATCCAGGTCGAACCGCTCGGCGTCCGGGTAGGTCCGCTCGTCGAAGTGCGCGGCCGCGACGCAGAGATACACCATGCTCCCCGCGGCCAGGTCGGTCCCCGCGATCCGCGTGTCCCGCCGCACCAACCGGTAAAGCCCGGCAGACGGATTGGCCCAGCGGAAGGCCTCGTCGATCGCAGCGTCGATCAGACCGGCGTCCGCGCGAACACGCCCGAGCGACTCCGGATTGAGCAGCAGCGAGGCGGTGGTGGCCGACAGCATCTGGATGGTCGTCTCGAAGCCGCCGAGCAGCAGACCCACCACGGCAACCGTGACCGTCTCCGGCGAGTAGGCGTCCTCGCTCAGGTATGCCCGGACGACCTCGCCCAGCAGGTTGTCTCCCGGATTCTCCCGCTCTCGTTCGACCAGTCGCCTGGTGTAGGCGCCGAGCTCCGCGAAAGCCTGCTCACCGGGACCGGCGAGCTCCTCGCTCATCGGTGATCCGAGCCAGTTGACGATGGTGCGCACCCACTGCAGCCCCTGGTCACCGAGCTCGTTGGGGACGCCGAGCAGGGTGAGGAAGACCTCCATCGGGTATCGGGCGCCCGCGTCCTCGACAAGGTCCGCTTCGGACTTCGCAGCCAGCGCGCCGAAAGTGCGCTCGGCGATCGGCGCCACGATCCGCGCGTACCTGGCGCTGGCCACCGCACTGAAGAAACGATTGTGGATGCGGCGTTGACGGTGGTGCTCCGCCCCGTCGAGGGCGATCATGGCCGCGCTCATCGGGCCCACGCCGTACAGCCGGGTGCTGAAGGTGGCCGTGTCGCGCAGGGCGGCCGACACATCGCCGTGGCGCAACACGAGCGGCGCGGCCATGAACTCGTCGAAGACGACCGGATGCTCGCGGCCGAGAGCGGCCAGCCTGCTCCCGAAGTCCGCCGGGGATGAGGAACGACGACGGAATACGCTGTCCGCACTGGCGATCATGAAGCTCCCTCGTGGACGCTCTCCGCTTCAGCCCATGGACGTGGGCCTGCTCGGCGATCTCGAAGGGCACGGGGGAGGGGACCCGGTGCCCGTGGTCGTCGAGGATGGAGGCGATCCCACCTCGATCCCAGGTCTCACCCGCGATGGTGGAGCAGACGCGTGACGGCCTGGTCGACGTCGAGCTCGCTCATGCCTGGACTGTAACTCCGGGCCCCGCACGCGCCAAGGGGACTATGGCCTGCCTCCACGCGGGTGACCTGATCTGGCCAACCTGGCAAAACGTTCACATCACCATGTTTCGATCCGGGTCCACCGTGCTCTGAGGAGTTCTCCTCCCCCGATCACTTCTCCTTGTGCGAGACCTGCAGTGCCTGGACGCGAGAGTCCTCGCGGAGTTCGGCCTGACGGCGGCGGCGCCGGAAGGTCAGAGCGGCGACGACGATCCCGCAGAGGACGACGACAAGAAGCAGCAGCAGTGCCCAGGGGATGGTCCAGGCGTGCGTCGTGGTCTCGACGGCGGCGAGCGGGGCGATCGAGCCCGACGCGTCGGTGATCAGCGGGGTGAGGGTGACCTTCCCCGTCAGTCTCAGCGCGGGAGTCACTCCGTGCACCGGCACGGAGACCTTCCAGGTGTCGCCCGGGAGCAGTGAGGACGAGTCTTTGATCTGCCCCGCGCGGACGTCCAGGCTCCCGAAGGGGCCGGATATGGACGCCTCCTGCCGAGCGGTGAGGATGGCGTTGCCCGTGTTGTGGATCGTGTACGTGACGGTGGCGTCACCCTTCCCGAACGGATTGGGCGTGCCCGAGTAGCGCACGTTCAGGTCTTCCACCGACAGGCTGGGACTGAGCTCTCCACCCACGCGCAGACGGATCCGGATGCCGCGACGCTGGTTCGCGTCGGTCCCGTCCGCCTCGCCGGCCTGGATCGGCGAGGTGACGATGCCGCCCATGTATTCGCCGGGCGCGGCGTCGTCCGGAAGAGTGACCGTGAACGGCACCTCGGCGGACTTGCCGGGCTGGACCGTCACGTCGGACTGGTCCGGGTGGACCCACACACCCACCCGTGTCGACTTCGCGTCCTTGGTGACCAGGTCAAGCTGGCCCCCCTTGGCGGTGAACCCGTCGGCGGCGTACACGGCCAGGTGGAGCGGCGTGGTGCCGTGGTTGACGACCACGAGACCGTCCTTGAGCTGCCCGCCCGGGTCGATGGTGTAGTCGTAGTTCTGCCGGTCGGCCCCGAAGTCGTTGGAGGCCGTCGTGACCGCCCAGGAGTCGTCGCCGTCCGCCGCCTCAGCCGGTCCGGTCCCCATTCCGAGGAAGCCGAGCGCGGCGAGCAGCACCACGGCAGTGGCCTGGGCGAGGGCTCCGGCTGCTGTGGTCGTACGCGGTCTGGGCGGGCGCATCTGGTGATCCTCGGGCAGTTGGGAAGTGGCGGATGAAAAACGTGTGGTGGGGTGGGCGCCCGACGGCGCCCACCCCACCGGGTGGAACGGTCCGGATCAGCTCAGCGCGGTGAGCGTGAGGTCTCCGGCACCACCCTCGGTCGACTACTGCAGCCAGGCGGCCGGAGCCGTCGTCGTCAGCTTGTTGTCGTTGCTGTAGCTGTTGTTGCTGTGGCCGTTGCCGTTGCCGTTGCTGTGGCCGTTGCCGTTGCTCTGGCCGTGGCCGTTGCCCTGGCCGTTGCCGGTGCTGCTGGACGGGCGGATAACGACCTTGTCAACGGCGGAGCCGACCGGCTGCGCAGCGCTGGCGCCGCTGTTCGGGCCGCACCAGTCCACCTTGCCCAGCTCTACCGCGGCGTTGGGGGCAGCGCAGGTACCGCTGCGGAGGTTCTCGACGACGAGCTTGTCGTCGCGCACCTGAACCTTCACGTAGGTACGGACGTGCTCCTGGTTCTCGACCGAGTTGGCCCAGTGGCTCTTGGGGTTCAGCGGGTCGGGACCGTAGTTCGGGTCCTCCGTCGTGTCCGGAGCGGTGAGGTCGTAGTACTTCGAACCCGACGAGGAGTTCGCCGTCACGTAGATGACGCCACCCGGACCCTGCTCCACCTGAGCGGCACCGGGCTTCTCGCTCGGGTTCGCCTTCGCACCGTTCTTGATCACGTAGCTACGGGAGTAGCTGTGGTCGTGACCCTGCAGGACCAGGTCGACGCCGAGGTTCGAGAAGGCGGTCGGGAAGTCCTTGCGGCGCAGCTGGTTGTCGCCGTCGTTCGCGTGGTCGGCCGGCGAGTAGATCGAGTGGTGGTAGACGAGCACCGTGTACTTGGCCTGGCTGCCGTACTTCTTGACGGTGTCGGTGACGTAGCCGATGTGCGCGGCGTCGGCGCCGTTGGCGTAGGCGTTGCTGTTCAGGTCGATGAACAGGACGCCCTTGTAGATGTACGAGTAGTCACCGCCCGACTGGGTGGTCGCGCTGCCGCTGTAGTACGGCGCGGAACGGTCGGTGTTCGGGGTCCAGAAGTGCTGCTCGTACGCCTTGCCGCCGACGTCGTGGTTACCGATGGTGGCGGCCCACGGGTACTGACGCAGCTTGTTGGAGGCGAGGAACGCGTTCCACTGCGCCTCGTTGTTGGCGCTCTCGACCTGGTCGCCGCCCGAGACCAGCAGCTCGGCGTTCGGGTTGGCGGCGAGGGAGACCTTCAGGGTGTCCTGCAGACCGGCGCCGTCCTTCACCGCATCGCCGGACGAGCCGATCTGCGGGTCGCCGAAGAACAGGAAGTCAAAGTTGCCCTTGAAGTCCTGGGTCTTGAAGGAGTACGTCGGGGACCACTTGCCCTTGGTGCCGACGCGGTAGGAGTACGTGGTGTTCTTCTTCAGGCCGGTGATCGTGGCGTGACCGTTGTAGCCGCCGTTGACGCTGTTCGCGGCGACCGTGGCCGGGAAGGTGACGATGTGCTTGGCGGAGTTGCCGGAGATCGCCACGACCTCGACCGTCTGCGCGGTGCCGACCGAGGAGTACCAGGACACGATGCGCTGCGACTCGGTCGCACCCACGCCGAGGATGATGCCGGTGACCGGCGCGGTGGCGCTGACGCTGACGTCGGCGTGGGCCGTGGCCGTCAGGCCGCTGCCGAACGCTGCGGAGAGGCCCATGACCGTCGCGGTGGCGCCTACGGCCACTCGGCGGCGAACAAGACCGGGGCCCTGTGTCCGATTGTCGAACTTCATCGGGTTTCCATCCATTTGAGGTGAAATGAAGAGCTTTGTCACAGTTCCGGAGATTGGTGTCTTTCCGGTGAACGTGAGGCAGGCGCATCGTTGCGCTTGCCGGAAGTTGTGGCGTGGCCTCAGATTCCGAGGATCCGCTGCACGAACCAGACCAGGCCCATGACCGCCACTCCTGTGGCGATCGCCCCGGTGGCCCACAGCCCCGCGACCGGCCGGCGGTGGCGCAACAGGGCGAGCAGCGGGAAGACGACGATGATGATCGTCAGCTGGACGGTCTCGATACCCACGTTGAAGACGAGCAGCGACCACAGCAGGGTCCACGACAGGGGCTGGTCGATGCCCAGGGCCGAGGCGAAGCCGAGGCCGTGGACGAGGCCGAAGCAGAAGACCACCGCGAGCCGAATCCAGCCCGCGCGGTCCAGGCTGAAGTGACCGCGGCCGAGGTCCTCGATGTCGGTGGCGTGCGAGCGGCGCCGCCACAGCCGCCACAGATGCCAACCGGCGACGACCGCGATCGACAGGGCGATGATCGGCTCGACGATCGCCGACGGCACGTCGACCAGGCCGAGAGCGGCCAGGATGAAGGTCACCGAGTGGGCCAGCGTGAAGCTCGTCGCGGCCAGCACGATCTCGCGCAGGCGGCGTGAGCCCGCGATGAGCGCGAGCAGGAACAGGATGTGGTCGATCCCGGTGAGCAGGTGCTCGGCGCCGAGCTTGAAGAACTCCCCGAACCGTTCGGCGAAGGACTGCTGGGTGGAGAACGAGGGGTGCTTGGCGTCGAGGGCGGCGCTGCCGGAGGTCAGGTCGAGGTCGTAGGTGACCACCGTCTTGGTGTCGCGCACATACTCCTCGGCGTCCGGGAACAGCGCGCTGCGCACCTCGTGCGCTCCGGCGGGCGGGCACGGGTAGTCGAGAACCAGCAGCGCGTACGGGACACCGTCGCGCTGCTCGATCGTGAAGCCGCCCTTCCTGGTCGGGGTGCACGCCTCGCCCGCCGCCGTGACGCCGAAGCGCTTGGTCACGTACGCGACCACCGAGTCGGCGTGGGCGTCGAGCGCGGCGGCCTGCTTGGCCGCGTCGCCGGCGTCGAACGCCGCGGTGCCCTCCTTGAAGAGCGGATCGTCCTTCTCGGAGTCGGCAGCCGAGACGACGAGCAGGTCGTACTCCAGTCCGAGCTTGGCGCTGACGTGCCCGGCCTCGGGCGAGGTGAGGTCGGCGTACACGACCGAGGTGAATCCGTGGGCAAGGGCGGGCAGGGCACTGAGCAGAACGGCCACGGCTACGGCGGCGACAATGGCACAGGCACGCCGAGCGACGTGGGACATGTGACTCCTTTTTGGTTAACGAAGGCAATCTGCTCGGCTCAGATGAACGAACAGCAGCCCGTGCGCGAACCAGCCATGAACCACGTCTGTCGGAAATAACACCCGTATCGGAAGATTGCACGCAATGAGGTATGAAGTAGGCGCACCTCACGCCACCCCCGGAGGACGGTTTTTTATGCGCTCTCGACTTCTGCCCGCCGGCATGTTAGCTGCGGCAGTCGCGACCGCCGTATTGGTCAGCGGATGCGGCTCGAGCGACGACTGGTCCCAGCCGCACGCGAAGCCGTCCGCCGTCGGCGTCCTCGGCGCGGGGTTCCTCGACTCGACCGCGACGCCCATCCCGGAGTCGACGATCTCGCCGCGACCCCGCTCCTGGGACGAGGTCCACCCGTCGGAGGGCTACCGTGTGGTGCTGCTCACCGCGGGCAAGGACCCCCAGACCAGGACGCTGGTGAGCGCCGTGACGGATTGGGCCGAAGAGGAGCAGGTCAGCCTCAAGACCGTCACCGCCACGGAGCCGGGCCAGTTCATCTCGCGCATCAGCACGGCGATCGGCATGGCACCCGACCTCATCATCAGCGCCGGCAACGACCTCGTCGACCCCCTGACCACGGTCTCCGCCAGCCACCTCGACCAGCGGTTCCTCGTGGTCGGCGCCGAGCTGGCCGAGCCCACCGAGAACGTCACCGCCGCCGACTGGACCGGTGCGTCGTTCCGCGGCGAGGGACTCGGCATGTCCTCGACGTACGATCCCACCACCTTCACCCCCGAGCGCGCCGCGCGCGCCGTCCGGGCCGGTGTCGCGGCCGTGCTCAACGGCCTGACCGGCATCGTGATCTGGATCGACTAGATGCGAGGAGTGGCACCGACCGGCGGCGGGCACCGGCCGGTTCGCCCTCGGACGCGAGGCGCGTCGCACCGTCACCGGGGTCGGAAGGAGTGGCGGTGGTAGGTGTCCCGTCGGAGTCGCGGGAGTCGCCCTTGCCGGCACGGGTGTGGAAGCCGCCGTTGCGGACGGCCGTTCAGGGTCCTCCGGCACCCCGCCGGCATCTCAAACGCTCGGAGGGTCCGGAGAGAGGCTCAGAAACGGGCGCCCACTACCTGGTCGCCCAGTGGCTCAAGGGTCTTGAGGTCGTCCGCCGTCAGGGTCACCTCCAGGGCGGCGATGTTCTGCTCAAGCCATTTCACCCGCTTCGTGCCCGGGATCGGCACCACCGATACACCGAGCCGCTCGGAACGGGAGTGCACCCACGCCAACGCCACCTGGGCGGCGGTGACCCCCTTGTTCTCCGCCACCTCGCGGACGACCCTGGCGATGGCGTCGTTGGCGGTCTCGGCGAAACGGGGCAGACGGTTGCGGGCGTCGTTCGCCTCCAGGGCCCCCATGTCGACAGAGCCGGTCAGGAAGCCCTGGCCGAGTGGTGAATACGCGACCAGCCCGACGCCGAGCTCCCGCATCGCTCCCGCCACCGTGGTCTCCAGGTCACGGGCCCACAGGGAGTACTCGTTCTGCACCGCGGTGATCGGATGGACGGCGTGGGCGCGGCGCAGCAGATCCCCGTCGACCGCGGACAGGCCGAGGTGGCGGACCTTGCCCTCCTTCACCAGCTCGGCCATCGCGCCGACGGCTTCCTCGATCTCCACGGTCTCCGGCGGCCTGTGCAGGTAGTAGAGGTCGATGTGGTCGACGCCCAAGCGCAGCAGCGAGGTGTCGCATGAGCGCCTGATGTACGCCGGCTCGCCCCGCAGCACCCAGGCGTCGTCACCGTGGCTGCGGTCGATGCCGGTCTTCGTGGCGAGCTGCACCTCGTCCCGGCGGCCTGCCACAGCGCGACCCACCAGGACCTCGTTGTGCCCGGCACCGTAGATGTCCGCGGTGTCGATCATCGTGATGCCGAGGTCCATGGCGCGACGGATGGTGGTGATCGAGGTATCCCAATCGGGGGTGCCGTACGCCTCGCTCATTCCCATGCACCCCAGTCCCTGGACCGAGGTCGTCAACCCGCCCAACGAAGCAGTGTCCATGTGATGTCTCCTTCTTCCGCCCCCGTGGCGATCCGCCGCCGGCGCGTATGTCTGGCGTCGCCGTATCGGTGAAGGCCGACGCAGTACTTTCGTCTTCTGGCTCTCCGCGTCCCCGCACACGGCAGGAGGCGGTCGGTGCAACCGTTCTCGTTCACCAGCCGAGTCGGTGCAACCGTTCTCGTTCACCAGCTGATCAGAGAAAGCCGAGCCGCGGAACGGCCAGGGTGATACCCGGAGAGCCACCTTGTCGTACGGCGCTGACCAGCGCAGGGCTATAAAAGAGGGATGACAGGCGATAACGCGCTGCGCGATTTCCTGACCTCCCGGCGCGCGGCGATCGACCCGTGGCAGGCCGGTCTGCCGCAGCCAGGAAACTCCGTACGCCGGGTTCCAGGACTGCGACGTGAGGAGGTCGCGGCCCTGGCGGGGGTCAGCGTCGCCTACTACATCAAACTTGAGCAGGGCCGCGTCGGAATCGTCTCCGAGGAGGTCCTCTCGGCGGTCGAGAACGCGCTGCGCCTCGATGACCTGGAGCGCCTGCACCTGCGCTCGCTGGTCAAGCAGAGCGGCAACCACCGCCCACGTGACGTCCGCCCTGCGGCCGTCAAGGCACGTCCGGCACTGATAGCCATGATCGACGCCCTCGATCCGATACCGGCGATGATCCACGGACCACGCCTGGAGGTGCTCGGATCCAACCGCACCGCGAAGCTCCTCATCGACGACTTCGACGCCATGCCCGTGAAGGAGCGGAATCTCGCGCGCTGGATGTTCTTCAACCCTCGCGCCAAGGTTGTCTTCCCGAACTGGCAGGCCATGGCTCCTCAGACCGCCGCGGCCCTGCGCAACCTCACGGTGGACCGGCTGGCCGATCCGCTGATGGAGCAGCTGGTGGGCGAGATCTGCGTCGCCTCTCCCGAATTCGCGCGTTACTGGGCCGACTACCGGCTCTACGAGCACGCCTACGGGACCAAGCGGCTCTTCAACGAGACGGTCGGCGAGCTGACCTTGCGCTACGAGTCGTTGGTCCTGCCCCGCGACGACGGACAGACCGTCGTCGTCTACACCGCCGACCGCGGGTCACCGTCAGAGGAGAAACTCCATCTGCTGAGCAGCTGGAACGCACCCGCCCACGTGCCTGCCGGTCAGCCGGGCGCCGGCCGGCGCCCGGCCTAGGCCTCTGGCCGCGCAAGGAGGTGCTCGGCCGTCCGCCTCCAAGCCGCTCTCACCGACCAGGCCGGACCTGCCAAGCGAGGAGGTCGCCTGTCCGGAGCTCGGCGAGAGTCATCAAACGTTTAACGTTTGACGTAGGATGCTTCCCCTGGATGCGAAGGTATAAAGGGGATGGCAATGAGCAAACTGGGGTTCCGCGGGATCGCCGCAGCGATCCGCGAAGCAATCGTGAACGGCGAGTACCCCACCGGTACGTCACTGCCTCCAGAGCCGGAGCTTGCCGAACGTTACAGCGGCGGCGCCTCTCGCAGCCTGGTCAACCGCGCGATGCAGTTGCTCGCCGCCGAGGGCGTGGTACGCCCCCGGCAAGGACTCGGCACGATCGTGACGTGGCTTCCCCCTCTGACGCACTCGCCGGCGCGCTATGCGCGTGACACGTCGGTGAAGTACGGAGCGTTGGGCGCGTTCGACGCCCAAATCAACACCCTTGGCCTGTCGCCGGTGCACGAGATCATGATCGACCGGGTCACACCGCCAGACGAGATCACCGGCCTCTTCAAACTGGCGGACGGCCAGATGGCCCTGGCTCTCCGCCAACGACTGCTCGCTTCCGGCATCCCGATCCTGCTCAACTGCTCGTGGATCCCGCTGGAGATCGCCGAAGGGTCCGCGCTTGAAGATCCCCGTTCAGTGATCATGGGTGGCGTCAAGTCGACGCTGGCCGAGCTCGGCCACAGACAGGTCGAGGCCGGCGAACGGATCATCGTCCGTACCCCCACGGAGGAGGAGTCGACCGTGTTGGAGATCAGTCCGGAGCGCAGCGTGCTGGACATCATGCACGTGGGCCGGACGGCCGACGGTCGGGTGGTCGAGGTGACGACGACGGTCGCCCCCGCGCACTATCTGGCGATCGAGACCATCGTCCCCGTCTCCGGTGAGGCATCAGGCCTGGCAGGTAACGGATAGACGCGCACGAAGTCCTTGAAAAACGAGGCTCTCAGCCCCGTGGTCACCCGCGCCCGGTACCCGGAGGGGGCACGACCGATGACGAATCGCCGGACGGAACGCGTTCCGTCCGGCGATTCACCCGGCCGTCCGGCGTTATGCCATCCGACCGGTCAGGTCACTCATCGAATGGTGACGCGGTCCCCCTTCGGTGCTTTGACCGGCGAGTTTTTCACGAGGTAGGACGCCAGCGCTCCCCTGTCGTCCGGCCCGCTGTGGGAGACGCTGGTTCCCTCCCACCTCGGGAACGACCCCCCGGACATCAGCATGTAGTTGGCCGCGACCTTGATCACCTGGGTGTCGGTCACCGGAGCGCCGTTCAGCGTGATCGCGGTGACCGCCCCGCCCTCCACCGTGTAGCGGAGCGAGGCCGAAGGGGTCAGCACCGTGCCCGAGGGGTGCTTGTACGCCAGCACCTTCTTGAGCTGTGCACCGGTCACCGCCTCAACGTCGATGTGGAGCCCCTCGGGCTGAGTGACATAGATTTCCTGGTAGGTGACCGGACCCGCGTCCAGGTCCGTGCGGAACGGTTGCCTGCTGACGAGGGCGGCCTGTGCGCCGGAGACGTCCTTGACCGCGTCCAGGTAGGCGTCGGCGACCAGTTCGACCAGCGGGCCGCCGCTGGGAGTCAGCACGATCTTCTCGGCGGTGACGCCGAACCTCTGCTTCTTGTCGCTCGGCGGCGGCCCGCACTCGAAGTAGTAGAGGATGTTGGACTTGAGGCCGTTCGGCTGCCTGACCTCGACCTGCATCGAGTGCTTGCCCGTCGTATCGTCCCAGTTGAGCGTCTCCAGGACGGTGGTGAACACGGCGCCGTGGTCGGCCGGCACGTTGACGGTCTTCCACTCCTCGGTGCCGACGAGGCGGTACTGGACGACCTGCGCACCGGCGGGAAGCCCCTCGAACGAACCGTGGATCTTGAAGGTCAACGGGCACTTCGACGCGGTGGTCCGCTCGAAGACGATGGTGGCCTTACCCACGATGTTCTGGGTCGGCCCATCCCCCTGCCCGGGCGGTGTGGCGACCTGCGCGGCGGAGGTGGACACGGCGTTCCACACATCGCGCCCGCCACTGTGCCTACCGGCGCAGTCGACGGCGAACGAGGCCCGCTTGGAGATCTTCCCCGCCGACCCGACCAGGCGCACCGCGCCCGAGCCCCGGGCGTCGCCGGTGACCTTGACCGACGCGGACAGCCGCACCGTCTTGAGGCCCTTGCCGCCGACCCGGTACGTCTTGGCCCTGGTCGTGTCCCCGTCACTGAAGAGCCACATGTACTGCAGCGCCGTCGGCGCCTGGACCTGGACGGTGGTGGACAACGTCACGACCGTCGGGCAGGCACCGCTATGCGTCTTCGGCGAAGCGGAAGCCGTACCGAAAACGGCCGGCTTTGGCTTTGGTACGGCATGCGCCGCCGGAACAAACGCGCCGGACGCCAGGGCGATAACAGCCACCAGCCATCCGGTTCGGCGCCCAACCCTACCTAATAATCCCACAATCTTCCTCTCTTGTGATCTGTGACGATGAATTGTGACAGATCTGGTCATGTAAGGAATAACGGATTAGTCCGCTCCCTTGGAGGGACAGATGCTAGCGGGGCCGGCCGACAATTCCGCGAGGGCCGAATCGTCGGCGAACTCGGGAGGATGAACGCAAGTCAGCCGAGACGAAGGGGTGACTCCGAGCCCATCTTCGCCATGCGGAACGGCACACCGATCGAACCGCGCGCCTTCGAAGTTCGCTGCCGCAAAGCGGACTGGCCCGACACCCGACACGCTGAGCCCGGCGCGGATGGCATCAAGATGAAAGCTTTATCCGGCGACTTATACCACGGCGGGATCGGGAAACCAGACCCACTGACCGGATGTTATTCACAGATCCGGCGGAGCCATGTGCTTGAACGGGTTTTCGCGGAGTAGCCGCTTCAGCAGGCCCCTATCGACTAATCGCGATGAACAGCGTTTCGCCGCACGTCGCGATTCTGCGATAGAGCACAGTTGCCTAACAATACGAGCATCAAGGTAAGACAGCCGTGCTCGTAACACTTCATTACAAACAGACGACCCGTCCTGGGTCAGAGTGTTCCCGCCCTGGTCAGGCGGTATATGCGAGCCGATGAGATGTGATCCGGTGAGGCGGGCCGCCGTGAACCCCGCCCGTGGACGCGACCGGCCCGTCCACGCCGCCTGGTGGTGTCGCCCGGCCGATCGCTAAAGTGGCGCAGTGATCACCAAGCTGCCCGGACGGCTCTCTCAGCCGCCGGTGGTCGCTGAGCGCGCCCGGCCGTGGCGGCTTCAGTCGCAGGGATACGTGGCCGTCGTGGGCGGGTTCGCCGCCGTCACCGTCATCGCGCTGATGAACGCCGATCACCTCGACGTACCGAAGAGAGGCAGAGCGCTCATCGCCGGCGCCGGTCTTCTCGGACTGGTCCTGGACGTATTGATCCTGGACGTGGTGATGATCTGGGGTACCAGGGTGGACCTCGGCGTCCACACCGTACTGTCGATCTTGCTTGTGCTGGCCGTCCATGACGTTCAGGTGGGCGTGCAGAGGCCGTACGACCGGAAAACCCTGCTGCTGTCCAGAGGACCAGATCATGCGCCGATGTGGCTCGCCGGCGCGGCCGCCATCCTGGTCTGCGGCTCGATCGAACACTTCATGCTGACCGCGATCCAAGGGTGATGGAAGCCGCTACCCTCGCTCAAGTTGATCGTTTCCGGGAGGGCGCCGTGACACAGGAGCCCGGATCAGAGGCGCGATCCCCGAGGGCGGCGGTGCTGCGCTTCGGCGCGGTTCTGGCGGTGTCGGGGCCGGTGATCCTGACGACGTTCGGAGTCGGCAGGCAGAGCGTCGGCTGGTTCTGTTCCGCGACGAGCCCCACCTTCTACCCGCCGAGGGGTCCTTACGCGCTGGAGAGCGTGCCGGGAGAGCTGCTGTTCTGGGGCCTTCTCCTGCTGCCGGTCATCGTGGCCGGTCTTCTCCTCCGCGGATCACACCGGGCCACGCTCACGGCGGTCGCCGCGGTCGGCGCCGTGCTCGCGTTCGGACTCTTCATCGCGTTTCTCCTGCCGGGCCTCGACCCGTGCACCGGGCAGGAGCGTGTGGCCGCGCCGCCCTGGCCTTTGATCGTCTGCTGTTCGGTGGCCGCGGGGGCGCTGCTCCTGACGGCCCGGTCACCGCTGCCCCGGAGACCGCTGCCCCTGAGATGGCACGGGGTCATCCTGTGGGCAGGCGCCGTCGGCGCCGCGGCGTGGGCGGCATTCCACCGCCTCCCGGTCACGTTCACGACCGGCAGGTCCCTCACGGTCGTCTACGCCGGCGTCCAGGCTCCGGAGTCGTTCTGGAACGACCTCGCGTGGTGGTCCGGTGATGCCGACATGATCGGCCTGCCGGTCGTTCTCGTCGCGTTGGCGGCAGCCGCCCGAGTGGCGGCTCCCGCCCGATGGGAACGGCCGACCGGCACCGCGGCCGCGGCGGTTCTCCTCCTCTTCACGCTCCTCGACGTCGTGGCGTACGTCCACTGGTACGACGAGGACTTCCAGATATCTCTCCTCGACTCGGTACGGTGGCACCTGCTTCTCGCGGCCGTCCTCGTCACGTCGGCCGTCTGGAGCCCCCACCAGCGGATCTCCCGGGCCGGAACCGTCCATCTGGCGCGGCACCCGATCCGCGGGCAGGCGAGGAATCTCGCCGTCGCGGTCGTGATCGCGGTCACCGCCGTCTGGCTGGTCGTCTCGTCCTTCACCCCGACACGGTAGGAGCACGGATTTCACCCGGCACGGAGCAACGTCTACGTCCGGAGCACCTCATCCCGGGCTGGAAAAGGATCGTCCACGCCCCGGGCTCGGAGATCTTCGGCGAGCCTTACGGCGACGAGACCCCCACCTTTGCGATAGTTGCGCGCCGCTCTTCGTCCCGTATCGTCCCCACCAGTGATCCCGACCGTGCGAGGAAGGGTCGGTATGGCCGACGATGTGGTGCGACGCGTTTTCCAGGCAGTCGACTCGTTCGACCCCGACGAGTTCGTGCGGTTGCTGGCCGAGGATGCCACGCTGGTGTTCGGCAATGCCGAGCCGATGGCGGGCCGTGAGGCCATCACCGCCGGGTTACGGGCGTTCTTCTCCACCATCGGCGGCCTGCGGCACCGGATCGTCAGAAACTGGCAGGTGGATGCCGACGTCATCGCCGAGACCGAAGTGACCTACCGGCGACTCGACGGCAAGGACGTCAGCGTCGTAGCCGTATCGATCTGGCGCGCCCGCGACGACGGCCTGATCTCGGACTACCGCATATTCGTCGACCTCGCACCCGTCTACACGGTCTAGGGCTCCGGCAGGACCGCATTCACGGGCACGGCGCCTGCCATCTCTCATAGGGGACACCCGCGAGTGAGTCGCCCGTCGGGACGGCCACTGTCGCTCATCGGCCCGGACCGAACAGGCGGGGCCGCGGGGGCTTCTCCTGAGCGCCTGCCGGTCCGATAATCACCGCGTGTCCAAGATCCCGGCGTGGTCCAGGTTGGCGCTCGTCCTGATGGCGCTGGCATTGGCGCTCAAGGTCCTCACGATGACCTTCTGGGCGGAGGGCACCGCACCCGAAATACTTGACTGGGCGTTCATCGTCGTCGGTTTCCTTGCCGCGGCGCCTTACCTGGGAGCCGGTGCGCGGGGACTGGCCAGAGCGCGCAGGCACGAGTATCCCCGGCCCTCGCCGGGAGAAGCGCCCGATGACCCGCGCAAGCGCATGATGGTGTCTTCGTCGCTCCGGCTCTCCATCGCCCTGACGGGACTGTTTTCGATTTCCGGGACTTTCGTGTCGGCGGTCAGGCCCGGCCTGTACGGAACCGAGCCGTTCGGCTGGGGTACGGAGACCCTCGGGCTTCTCCCCGTGATCCTGGCTTTCGCCGCGATGGGATTTTCCGTGATGACCGTGGTATCGGCCTCGAAGAAGCCAGGCACCCGGTAGCGCCCCGTCATGCCTCGTCGTCGAACTGCTCGCGTGCGCGCCGGACGTCGGGCATGTTGACGGTGGTCCAGTGCAGGAGTGCGTCGATGAGCTCCTGGAGCGTCTTTCCGAGCGGCGTGATGCGGTATTCGACGGCGATGGGTCGCGAGTTTGTGATGACACGCTCGACCATCCCGTTGCGCTCGAGGCGCCGCAACGCCGCCGTGAGCGACTTCTGCGTCACGACGGGGATCGCTCGGCGGAGCTCGTTGAAGCGCAAGGGCTGCTCGCACAGCTCGTCGAGCACCTGCAGCGACCACTTGTCGAGCACCTGGTCGAGCAGCTCGCGGTGCGACGCGGTGATCTGAGGGCGGTCGGATGCGTTGTCGGTGGTTTCCAGCATGACACCTAGTCTCGTTGAAGTTCCCTTCGTGTACCAGGTAGACATCGGATACCTACCAATTGACGAGCGAATGGGTATCCCATGACCGTGCAGCTGCTGACCCCTGAGGGCATGTTCCAGCCCGTCCCCTACCACCATGTCGCGATCGGCACGGGCACCCGCCAGGTGCACGTGGCCGGCCAGATCGCGCGCGACGCCGAGGCGAACCCCATCGCGACAGGTGACCTCACCGGCCAGGTCGCGCAGTCCCTGCGCAACACCGCGCTCGGCCTGGCCGGCGCCGGGGCGAGCTTCTCCGATGTCGTACGCCTCAGGTTCTTCGTCACGCAATGGAGCCCCGAGAAAATGGACGACTTCATGGCGGGAATCGAACGTGTCGCCGACGAGCTCGGGATGCCGCGGCCGTTGCCGCCCCTGTCGCTCATCGGCATCGACTACCTCTTCGAACCCGACGTGCTCGTCGAGGTCGAGGCGTTCGCCGTCCTCGACTGACCGAGGCGCGCCGACGGCCCCGCGTCCCGACGGGACGCGGGGCCGTCGGCGGAGACCGGCACCCGGCGCCGTACGCGACGCGCCGCCGCGCTCACGCTGCGAAAAGCGCTCCCCGGCTGGTTCGGCACCCCCGGAAAACGACGTAGAGTCGGGAACATGGACTCGTCGGAGACCGACGACACACCAGCCGTCGCCCCGCCCGCGACACCTCGACCCGCCGCCGCGCCACCGTCGTCGCTGTCGCCGTCGCGCGCTGCCGACTTCATGAACTGCCCGCTGCTCTACCGGTTCCGGGTGATCGACCGGTTGCCGGAGAAGCCGAGCGAGGCGGCCACCCGCGGCACCCTCGTCCACACGGTGCTGGAGCGGCTCTTCGACGACCCGGCGCCGGTGCGCACCGTCGCCCACGCCCGTTCCATGGTGGCGGGCGAGTGGGAGCGGCTGCTGGCGGCGAAACCGGAGCTCGCGGAGCTGTTCGCCGCGGAGGACGGCACGGAGGGCTCCGCCGAAGCCGGCGCGATCGCTCCGGAACGGCTGGCACGCTGGCTGGCGGGCACGGAGCAGCTCGTCGAGCAGTGGTTCACGCTCGAGGACCCGACCCGGCTGGAGCCCGCGGAGCGGGAGCTGTTCGTCCAGACGACGCTGGACTCCGGACTGAAGCTGCGCGGGATCATCGACCGGGTGGACGTCGCACCGACCGGCGAGGTGCGGATCGTCGACTACAAGACCGGCAAGGCCCCTCGCCCCGAATACGCGGCGGACGCGCTGTTCCAGATGAAGTTCTACGCCCTGGTGCTGTGGCGGCTGCGTGGCAGCATGCCGCGCCGCCTGCAGCTGGTCTATCTCGGCAGCGGGGACGTGCTGACGTACGACCCGACCGAGGGCGATCTGCGGGCTGTGGAGCGGAAGCTGCTGGCACTGTGGGACGCGATCATGCAGGCGGCGGAGACGGCCGACTGGCGTCCACGCCCGGGCCGGCTGTGCGGCTGGTGCCCCCATCGGGCGCTGTGCCCGGAGTTCGGCGGCACTCCCCCGCCCCTGCCTCCGGCCGTCGTGGATCCGTCCATGGGGGACGACCCGCGCCCGGCGACCGGCGCCCGCCGAGTCCCGAAGCGCTCATCCGCGACCGACGCCCGCTGAGCCCTCACCCGCGAGCGGCTCGCCGGGGAGGCGCCGCGAAACAGCCGCGGCCCGGCGCGCGGTGGGAGGCCGCCCCTGGGCAGGACCTGGCAGACCCCTGTCGCAACGCTGGAACCAGCCGCGACCTGGGCACGGACCGACTCGTTCTGGGTCCCACAACCAACAGGCAAGCTTTCGGCAAAAGAGTTGATTCCCCCCTCCATCTATGCCTAGCGTGAGATTCAGACATTTCGAATAAATATTCGAACAAGGCGACGGCCGTTGGAGTGCACGTCCTGCGGGGCAAGGATCGTATTTCGTCCCTCCCCAGGCCCACCCCGAACCGCCGTCCGAAACGCCAGGGGGCACGGCGTGAACCACTTCACCTTCACCACCGCCACCAAGGAACGGGCCAAAGCCCGCATCGCACTCATCGGGCCCACCGGGTCGGGTAAGACCTACACCGCTCTGGTCACCGCCACCGGACTCGGCGGGCGGATCGCCCTCGTCGACACCGAGCACGGCAGCGCCGCCAAGTACGCCGACGAGTTCGCCTTCGACACCCTCCCGCTCACGGTGTTCCGGCCCACCACGCTCGTCGACGTGCTCGCGGTGGCCGCCCACGACGGCTACGACGTCGTGATCGTCGACTCGCTGAGCCACTTCTGGTCCGGCACCGGCGGGATGCTGGAGCAGGTCGACGACGCGGCCAAGCGCGCCGGGGGAGGTGGCAGCTTCGCCGGCTGGAAGGAGGCCCGCCCCCAGGAGCGGGCGATGATCGACGCTCTGCTCGCCTATCCCGGCCACCTCATCGTCACCATGCGTACCAAGACCGAGTACGTCGTCGAGTCCGACGAGCGCGGGCGCAAGGTGCCGCGCAAGGTCGGGCTCAAGCCCGAGCAGCGCGAGGGCATCGAGTACGAGTTCGACATCGTCGGCGACCTCGACCAGGAGAACACCCTGGTGATCTCCAAGTCCCGGGCGAAGCCGCTGTCCGGGGTGGTGTTCCACAAGCCGGGCCCGGAGTTCGCCGAGGCCGTCTTCAACTGGCTCGAGGCCGGAAAGCCGGCCCGGTCCGTACCCGATTACGTCACGGCGGCCACGGCCCCGGACGCCACCCCCGACGATCTGCGCACCCTGTACGAGCAGGCCCGCCGGCACAACCTGCTCGGCGCCGCCGTCCTGGACGGCGACGGGGAGACCCAGACGCTCGGCGAGCTGATCGTGCGCCACGGCACCGCGGCACGGAACCGGCCCGTCCAGGACGTCACGCCGGAGGCCGGGACCGGGCAGAGGAGGACCGAGCCGAAGAAAAAGGGTGAGGCGGCGTGAACCTCAAGGAGAGCGCCACCCGGGTCGCCGTGCTCCGGGTGCTGCGCGACACCGTGGACGCCGCGTACGAGGCCGAGCGCCGCACGGTGCTCGACGGGCTGCGCGCGGCCCGCGCCGAGTTCGCCCTCAAGTCGATCCGGGTGACCCTGCCGGACGAGACACCCGTCGCCACCATCACGCTCATCGATCCTCAGCCGGCGGTCGTGGTCGCCGACGAGGACGCCTTCACCGCCTGGGTGGCCGCGAACCACCCTTGCGAGGTGGAGACGCTCGTCCGGGTGCGCCCCGGCTGGCAGCGGAAGTTCCTCACCCACCTCGCCGCCCTCGACTCGGTCGCCGACCCGCACACCGGCGAGGTGATTCCGGGACTGACGGCGTTGTCGGCCTCCGCACCGCGGTCGTTCAGCCTCCGGCCGCTGCCCGGCGGGCCGGAGGAGATCACTCGGGCCTGGCGCAGCGGCCAGCTTGACCTGCGCCAATTGCTCACAGGCATGGGTGAGGAATCACCCGTCGCACGAAAGGAAGCTCATGGCCGGTGAAATCGTCATCACCGTCGTCGGCAACCTGACCGACGACCCCGAGCTGCGCTTCATTCCCAGCGGAGTCGCGGTCGCGCACTTCACCGTCGCGTCCACGCCCCGCGTCTACGACCGGGAGTCCGGGGAGTGGAAGGACGCCGAGACGCTGTTCCTGCGCTGCTCGGTCTGGCGGCAGGAGGCGGAGCACGTCGCCCAGTCCCTGCGGCGCGGCACGCGCGTCATCGCCCAGGGGCGACTGCGCCAGCGAACATACGAGACCAAGGAAGGCGAGCGCCGCACCGTGGTCGAGTGTGAGGTCGACGAGATCGGCCCCTCGCTGCGGTTCGCCACCACGCCCGTCAACAAGGCCCCGCGCACGGGCGTCCTTGCTCACGCCGGCGCCAAATCACCCGCGGGCGACCTGTTCGCCCAGCACGACGAAGGCACCCAGGAGAGCGAGGAGCCCTTCTGATCCCAGGCCCGGAGCCCGACGGGCAATGACCCGCACAGCATCCCGCCCAAGGTGGACCCATGAGAGAACAGGACCGCGAGGGGGTCCTCGAACTCACCCTCGCTCAGATCGAAAAGCGCTTCGGCAAGGGCACGATCATGCGCCTGGGCGACGAACCGAGGGCCCCGGCCGAGGTGATCCCGACCGGGTCGATCGCCCTGGACCTTGCCCTCGGCGTCGGCGGGCTGCCCCGGGGGCGGGTGGTGGAGATCTACGGCCCGGAGTCCTCGGGCAAGACCACGATCGCCCTGCACGCGCTGGCCAACGCCCAGCGGGCCGGCGGCACGGTGGCCTTCATCGACGCCGAGTACGGCCTGGACACCCAGTACGCCAGACAGCTGGGCGTGGACACCGACGCCCTGCTGATCTGCCAGCCCGACGACGGCGAGCAGGCCCTGCAGATCGCCGACACCCTCATCCGCTCCGCCGGCGTTGACATCATCGTCATCGACTCCGTCGCCGCCCTGGTGCCGCGCGCGGAGATCGAGGGCGAGATGGGCGATGCCCACGTGGGCCTGCAGGCGAGGCTGATGAGCCAGGCGCTGCGGAAGATCACCGGCGCGATGAACCATTCGAGAACCACCGCGATCTTCGTCAACCAGCTCCGCGAGAAGATCGGCACGCCGTTCCCGGAGACCACCACCGGCGGCCGGGCGCTGAAGTTCTACGCCGCGGTGCGCCTGGACGTCCGCCGGATCGAGACCCTCAGGAACGGCACCGAGGCGTTCGGCAACCGCACCCGCGTCAAGGTGGCCAAGAACAAGGTCGCCCCGCCCTTCCGCATGGCCGAGTTCGACATCCTCTACGGGGTCGGCATCTCCCGCGAGGGGGGCCTGATCGACGTGGGCATCGATCACGGCTTCGTCCGTAAGTCCGGCGCCTGGTACACCTACGAGGGCGACCAGCTCGGCCAGGGCAAGGAGAACGCCCGCACCTTCCTGAAGGACCATCCCGACCTCGCCGACGAGATCGAGAAGAAGATCAAGGAGAAGCTGGGCATCGGGCCGGACCTGAGCATCGCGCCGGCCGAATGCTGATCCGGTGACCATCGCCCGTCGAGCGGCCGACGGCACCGGGCCGTCCGCCATGGACCATCTGCGACGGCGACGGCACGTGGCGCCGCACCGGCTTGCATCGCCTCGGCCGTTCCGGAACAGCCGGGTGTTTCCGGCCGGCGGACGGGATCGAGATGGAGGAACGGCCGGAAGACCGTCACACCCGCATACGCCGCACCCTCAGCGGCGTTCTCGGATGCCGAGGAGCATCACATGAGCGACACCGCTCGGGCCATTCGCCGCGTCTACCTCTCCTGCGAATTCCTTCCCTCCGACCCCACCGTACGCGGCCTGATCTCCATCGGCCTCACCGACGACGCCGGCCGCGACTACTACGCCGTCAACAACGACATGGACTTCACCGCCGTGCTCAACGTCCCGCGGATGGTCGACGACGTGTGGCCCGCTCTGCCGCGGTGTGCCCCCGACGGCTACCCCTACCTCCTCGACCGCATCCACCCCGACGTCAAGCTCATCAAGGAGATCCGCGACGAGGTGGGGACGTACTTCGCCTGCGGTCCCCCGGAGACCCACCTGTACGCCGCCTGCGGTGGCCAGCACATCTGCCGTCTGCACTCCCTGTGGGACAACGACTGGGAGACGATGCCGCCGGCGGTGCCGCGCTGGTTCCACGAGCTGCGGTCCCTCGTCGTCCAGGCCGGAAACCCGCCGCTGCCGGAGCAGCCTCGCGGAGAGCGCCACGCGCTCACATCTGCCCGCTACTACCGCACCCTGCATGAGCACCTGCTCGCCCTCGCCGCCTGCCCGGAGTGCGGCGGCGACGGTTTCCGGCCCGCCCGTGGCTTCCACCGGATGCCGCCCACCGACGGGCGCCAGGTGAGGTGCGTGGACGAGAGCCCCGCACCTCGCCGGGTGCCGGAAGATCACGGCTACCGACCGGACAGGGAAAGGGATCGGCCGATACGTTTCCCCACCCGCCAGATGCACTCCGTCGTCTGCGACGTCTGTGCCTACCTCTACGACGAGGACGGCGACGGCATCCTGGTGTTCGACAATCCGGAGGAGGCCGTGCGCGACGTGTTGCGGCACCGCTGGATGTGCCTGCCCGACGGACGGGCGATCTGCCCGAGTGATGACGAGGAACACCAGGCCCTGTACGACGAGCTGATGCCGCCCGAGCCGGAAGCCGAGGTCGACGGGCAGATCTCGCCCGACGAGGAGCGATGAGGTTCCTGCACACGTCCGACTGGCACGTCGGCAAGGTGCTCAAGGGCCACAGCCGGCTTGATGAGCAGCGGGCGGTCCTGCGCGAGATCGTCCAGGTGGCACGGGACCACCGCGTTGACGCGGTTCTCGTCGCCGGCGACCTGTACGAGTCGTCCGCCCCGTCGGCAGAGGCCCAGCAGCTGGTCGTCCAGGTGCTGCTCGCGCTCCGGCGCACCGGTGCCGAGGTCATCGCGATCGCCGGCAATCACGACCACGCCGCCACCTTCGACGCCTACCGGCCGCTCATGGCGAGCACGGGGATCACCTTGGCCGGCGGTGTTCGCGGTGCGGCCGACGGCGGGGTGGTGGAGTTCACCGCGCGCTCGACAGGGGAGCCGGTCATCGTCGCCCTGCTGCCGTTCGTCTCCCAGCGCCACGCGGTGCGTGCCGCCCAGCTGGTCACCATGACGCCCGGGGAGGCCGCGGCCGGCTACGGCCTGCTGGTGCGGGACCTGCTCGCCGCGCTCACGGCCGGCTTCCGCGATGACGCGGTCAACCTGGTGACGGCGCACCTGATGGCGGCCCGGGGAAAGCTCGGCGGGGGCGAGCGGTCCGCCCAGTCGATCGTCGATTACTGGGTGCCGGAGGACGCCTTCCCACCCGACGCGCACTACGTCGCGCTCGGGCACCTGCACCGTCGCCAGTCGCTGCCCGCGCCCTGTCCGGTTCACTACTGCGGCAGTCCGATCGCCCTCGATTTCGGTGAGCAGGACAACCCCTCGGTGGTTCTCATCGTCGAGGCGGAGGTCGGCGCACCCGCCCGCATCACCGCCGAGGTGCCGATCAGGTCCGGACGGCGGCTGCGCACCGTACGGGGCGCCATGAACGAGCTGGCCCGGCACGCCGAGGAGTTCGGCGACGACTACCTGAGGGTCCTGCTGTGTGAACCGTCGCGCGCGGGCCTGCAGCAGGACGTGCGGCGGCTGCTTCCCAACGCGCTGGAAGTGCGCATCGACCCGGCGTTCGCCGCGCCGGTGGATCCGGTGAACCCAGTGGACACCGCCCGGCCGGCGCGGACGGCCGCCGGCGTGGAACGCGGCCCCGCCGAGCTGCTCCACGAATACTGCGTCACCCGGGAGCTGATCGACGAACGGGTCGAAGCACTGTTCGCCAGGCTCCACGACCAGGTCACCACCGGGAACACCTGACGGCGAAAGGACCCTCGATGAGGCCGGTGTTACTGGAGATGAACGGCTTCGCCTCGTTCAGGGAGGCGGCCGCGGTGGACCTCCGCGAGGTGGATTACTTCGCGCTCGTCGGCCCGACCGGATCGGGCAAGTCCACCGTCATCGACGCGATCACGTTTGCCCTGTACGGATCGGCGCCGCGCTGGGACAACCGGCGCATGGTCACGAACGCGCTCGCGCCGACCACCGACCGGGGCACCGTACGGCTCGTCTTCGACCTTGCCGGGCACCGCTACGTCGCCGCCCGGGAGCTGCGTCGCACCGCCCGCGGCGGCGTCCAGGTGAAAAACGCCCGGCTGGAACGGCTCGCCGACCCGGACGCGCTCGGCCTGCCGGACGACGTCACCGAGGTGCTCGCCTCCGATTCCGAGGTCACGCCCGCGGTGGAGAAGCTGTTCGGGCTGTCGTTCGAGCACTTCCTCACCTGTGTGGTGCTGCCGCAGGGGGACTTCGCCGAATTCCTGCACGCGCAGCCGGCCAAGCGGCAGGAGATCTTCGTCAAGCTGATGGGGCTGGAGATCTACCCCCGGATCGCGCAGGCGGCGAACGCGGAGGCCGAAGGCGAGAAGCAGCGCGCCGAACTCCTCACCCAGCAGCTCGAGGAGTTCGGCGATGCGACCGAACGTGCCCGGCACGTGGCCCAGGGCCGAGTGGCCACGTTGGAGAAGGCCGCCAGGCGGGTCCGTACGGCACTGCCCGGACTCGTGAAACATGGCGCGGCCGTCACCGAGGCGCGGAGAGCGTGCGAGATCCTGATCGCGGAGCGAGATCGGCTGGGAGAGGTTGCCGCGCCGGCCGGGCTCGAGGAGCTCGGGAAACGCGAACGCGAGATCAGGGCCGCCGTCGAGCGGGTCGACGAGGAACTCACCGCGGCCGAGGCAGCCGACACGGCCGCCCGTGAGCACCTCGCGGCGGCACCGCCCCGGGCCTCACTTGAGCAGGCCCGCCGCGACCACCTGGAGCTTGACGGAGCGGAGGGGAGGCTGCTCACCACGGAGGCGCTGCAGCGCCGCCATGCCACGGCGCTCATCGACGTGACCGCTGTCAGGGAGGAGGCCGAGAGGCTCGCGCTGCGGGCGCGACGGGCGGAGGAGGCCACGGCGCGGTTCCATCTCGCGGCAGCGCTGCGACCGCATCTGCGAGACGGCGCGGCATGCCCGGTATGTGAGCAGCGGGTCACCACGGTGCCCGGCCCGCTGGTCGCGCCCGACCTCGAAGCGGCCGAGCAGGCACGGGTCCGGGCCGACCGTGACGTGGAGCGGCTCCGCGACGAGTGGACGGAGATGTCCCGGACCGAGCAGCAGGCCACCGGCGAGCTGAACGCGCTCACCGGCCGGATCGCCGCCCTGCGTTCCGCCCTAGCCGACGCCCCCGCCCTGGAGCAGGTGACCGCTGCGCTCACCCGTCGAGAGCAGTTGGAAAGGGCGGCGGACGAGGCGGACACGAGGCTGCGGCGCGCGCGAGCCACCAGGGCGGGCACCGAGGAGGCCACGGCGAGCGTCCGCCGGGAGGTGCGGGCGGCCTGGTCGGCGCTTGAGCGCGTTCGTGACCCGCTCGTCGCGCTCGGGGCGCAGGCGCTGGACCGTGATGACCTGATCGCGGCGTGGACGGCCCTCGTCTCCTGGGCGGCCGACGCCGCCGCCACGCGCAGAACGGCGCTGTCCGACGCGCAGGAAAGGCTGGCGAGCGCCCGCGGCAGGCTCGCCGCCGCCGAGGACCGGCTCGCCGACGTGCTCGCCGCTCACGAGGTGAACCTCGACACGGAACGGCCGCTCACCGAGACGGCCGAGCCGGCGGTCGCGGCGGCGCTGGAGGGAGCTCGGCAGGAGATGCGGCGTCTCGTCGAACGACGGGAGCAGGCCGCGAAACTCGACGTGCGGCGGCAGGACGCGGAGCGGAAACACCAGGTGGCGAAGACGCTCGGCCACCTCCTGCGCGCGGACGGGTTTCCCCGCTGGCTTGTCGCAACGGCCCTCGACGTCCTCGTCACGGACGCCTCCGAGACGCTCGCCGAGCTGTCCGGCGGGCAGTTCGAGCTGATCCACGACGACGGAAACTTCCTTGTCGTCGACCACGCCGACGCGGACAGCCGACGGCCGGTCAAGACGCTGTCCGGCGGCGAGACCTTCCAGGCCAGCCTCGCCCTCGCCCTGGCGCTCTCGGCGCAGCTGCCGACCATGGCCGCGGCCGGCGCCGTACGACTGGAATCGATCTTCCTTGATGAGGGGTTCGGCACGCTGGACGAGACGACACTCGAGACGGTCGCCGTCACGCTGGAGGAACTCGCGGTCCGCAAGGACCAGATGGTCGGTATCGTCACGCACAGCAGCGCCCTGGCCGAACGGGTGCCGACCCGCTTCACCGTCCACCGGGACCAGCGAACATCCTCGGTACGGCGAGAGCCCCCGTGACCCGGAGCGCCGCCGCATGCCTCCAGACGGGCGCGACGACTTGTCTGGAGGGCCTACCGGCGGTCGTCGTGGACCTCGTCCAGGTCGAAGCCCACGGAGAGGATGTCCATGAGGTGCATGGCCATCTTCAGCTCCTCCGGCCCCACGGTGATGTCGCTCCTGGGGGCGATGCCGGTCGGGCGGCGGACCTCTCCGGGCCGGCTCATGGTCTGCAGGACGAGGAGGTCGTCATGGACACGGAGCACCGCCAGGGATTCGCGGGCACCGAGGGTGACCCTGGTGACGGCGACTCGTCCGGACTCCCTCAGCGCGTCCCGGAACAGGACGTACCACTGATCGGCGATCGGGTCCGTTCCTCCGACGTAGTAGGCCTGCCCGAACAGCATCGGGTCGACGCCGCCCTCGTCGACGGAGGCCAGCACGTCGACCCGCTTCCTGTCCGGTGGAGGCGGGCTCGCCATGCTCTTGTCGTTCAGGACGATCTTCCGGCTGACGGAGTGCCGGTGGCCTTTCGCCGCTTCCCGGTCCTCGGTCTCCCCGTCCTCTTCCTCGCGCCACCGCTTGTGGCGCACCGGTGAGCCGTCCTCGGCGTGGACCCGGTGCGGACCGAGATCACCGTGTTTCTCGGTGGCCTTGTAGAGGGCTATGGGGATATCGATGTCACCGAAGGAAAGGGTCCCTTTCCAGGTAGCCTTCATTTTTTCCCCCTCTCAGCAGGTTATCTCGCAGAGGGGAACGCCGACGGCGGAGCCCTCCGGGATCCTCCGGAGGGCTTTCGACGACGGACGCCTTCAACGGCCGGGGCTGTCGTCCGGAAGGTGATCACGGCTGTGTTCCACCGCCGTACAGGCACGGAAAAGGCTCTCCGGGATCACCTGCCTTCTAGTGGTGCATCCCCTCGATCTCGCCGGTGTTGTCAGCTCGGGCGGGCAGGAGCAGGGCGGTGACGACCACGGCCACGGACATCACCGCGCCGATGATGAAGGCCAGCCGCATGCCGTCGAGGTTGGCGAGCGCCTCCGTGGCTCCCTCGGATCTCAGGGCATCGGCTCGCGCGCTCATCACGGTGATCACGAGCGCGGTGCCGATGGCCGCGGAGACCTGTTGCAGCGTGCTCAGGATCGAGCTGGCGTGGGAGTAGAGCGGCGGTGGAACCGCTCCGAGCCCGAGGGTGAACACCGGGGTGAAGGTCGCGGCCAGACTCACCATCAGCAGCGCGTGCAGAGCGAGGAGCTGCCAGAACGGCATGGTCATCGTGACCAGGGTGAAGCCGGTGAGCGCGAGCGTGATCCCGATCGCGCCGGGGATGACCAGAATCCTGCCGCCGAACCGGTCGAACAGACGGCCGACGGTCGGGCCGAGCAGCCCCATCGCGAGGCCGCCCGGCATCACGAGGAGCCCGGCCTGCAGGGCGGTGAGCTCGCGGACGTTCTGCAGGTACAGCGGCAGCAGGATCATCGAGCCGAGCATCGCCATGAAGGCCACCGACATCAGGATCAACGCGACCGTGTAGGTGCGGTAGCGCAGGGTACGCAGGTCCAGCAGCGGCACGCCGCGCTTCTGCAGCGCCAGCTGGCGGACGACAAAAACGACGATGGCGATCAGGCCGACCGCCACGATCGAGGCGGCGACGCGGACGTCACCGCCCTCGAACCGGCTGAGTCCGTAGACCAGGCCGCCGAAGCCCGCGGCCGCGGTCACCACGCTCAACCAGTCGATGGTGCTGAACTCGGGCTCTCCGACGTTCTTGAGCTGCTTCAGGCCGAACCATGCGATCACGGCGGCGATGGGGAACACCACGGCGAACAGCAGCCGCCAGGACCCGAATTGAAGGATCACCCCCGAGACCGTCGGGCCCATGGCGGGCGCGACCGAGATCGCCAGGGTGACGGTGCCCATCACCCGGCCGCGCTCAGCCTTGGGCACCACCTGCATCAGCGTGGTCATCAGCAGCGGCATCATCACGGCCGTCCCGGACGCCTGGATGATGCGAGCGCCCAGCAACACCGCGAACGACGGCGCGACGGCGGCCAACGCCGTGCCGAGCAGGAACAGGCCCATCGCGGTGGTGTACGCGCTGCGGGTGGACACCCGCTGCAGGAACCATCCGGTGACCGGGATGACGGCGGCCATGGTCAGCATGAAGGCGGTCGAGAGCCACTGTGCGGTCTGCTCGGTGATGTGCAACGCGCCCATCAGCCGGGGGATCGCGTTGATCATGATCGTCTCGTTGAGGATGACCACGAATGTGGCGAGCACCAGCAGCCGGATCACGGCCGGGGTGCGACCCGGAACGGCGGTCGCGGGCGTGGCGGGTGAGTCGAGCTGCGGGCTTAACACGGCACCTCAATCGGGGTTGTCGGACATGACGTGATCATGACTGGCATCCCAGCCTTGGGACGCACGAGAAGCTGTGGCCGTACAAAGACTGACCGACACCACCGACAAAACTCATCGCCCATCCCCAGCTTTCCGGCAAGTGATGCGAAATGTCACCCGGTTTTCACCGGCGGACGATGATCTCCAGATCGCGTGAAGAGCACCGGATCTGCCCTGTGACCTGGGCGAATACCTCGCATACCACCCGCCCCGAAGGCTGGGTCAGGGTGGTTTTCCCAACCTGATCGGGCCGGGTCCCTTCTCGGGAGTGGGGCGTGCGAGGGGGAGCGGTGATCGATGCTTACGCCGTTTCGGCGCTGAGGGTCTCCGCTATGGATCGGCGGGCCGCGATCCGGGCCGGCAGGGCGGTCAGTGCCGCGGTTGCCAGCAGGAGTGCGAGGGGTACGGCCAGCAGCCACCATGTGGGGGGCATGGTCACTTCTCCGATGCTGAAGAGCAGGCACAGGAAGATGCCGACGGGGATGCCGGCGATGGCGCCGGGCAGGGTCGGTAGGAGCTGTGCGGTGGACAGTCCCGCGGTGATCTGTCCGGGAGTGGCGCCGAGCGTGCGGGCGATGGCCATGGTGGCTCGTGCCTCCGTCGCGGTGGTCCAGGTGATCGTGATGGTGTTCACCACGGCGAGGATGATCAGCGCGACGGCGACGCCCAGCATGACGTGGCGTGTTTGATCGTCCTTCAGATTGGCCAGGGTGACAGAGCCCAGATCCCAGCCGTGCATGGGCTGGGCGTAGAGCATCAGCAGGGCGGTGATCGCGATGGCCGTGGTCGCCGTACCGCATGCGTGCAGGATCGCGCGGCCGGGGCGGCGGGCGATGAGGCGTACCCCGAGCAGGAGCGGGGTCGGCAGCAGCGCGGCCACTCTGGCCAGCGAGGCCCGGTGCCGAGGCCGGCGGGTGGTGTCGGCCAGTGCGGCGACGGTGTCGGTGCGCAGGGCCCGTACGGTCGGGCCGAGGGCGGTCAGGGTCGCCAAGGCGATGGCGGCGGCGGTCGTCATCGCGATGACGACGCCGCTCGGCCCGGCGGCGGTCGTGATCAGGCTGCCGCTGGGATTGATGATTGCGGGCGCCACCAGCCGTGCGGCCGTCAACCCCAACGCGTCGGCGAGCAGCGCCAGGACGAGGTATTCGGTGAGCAGGACGGTGGCGATGAGGCCGGGATTTGCGCCGACGGCCTTGAGCAGTCCCACCCGGCGGGTCTGCCTGGCGGCACGTCCTGCCGCCAGCGTGCTCATGCCGGCGATGGCCAGAAAGCCGAGCAGCCAGCTTCCGATGACCAGGGTCGGCCGGCTGCCCTGAAGCATGACGGAGTCCTGGTAGGCGAGGATCTGCCAGCGGAAGGAGTTCACCCGGGGCTTGGAGTCGGCGTCGGGGTCGCCGGCGGGGTAGAGGGTGTCGTGGTAGGAATCCATGAACGCCTGGGTCGCCTCGGGGTCGCGCAGCTTCAGGTAGACGAGGGAGGTCACCGGAAGGCCCGCGGAAGCCAGCGCCCGGGTATCGGGTTCGTTCATCCAGACCAGACCGGCGCGGTCGCCGGGCCCGCCGCCCGGGCCGCCCATCGTCGCCCATGGGTAGACGGGACGGGCCGCGGTCACGGCGATCCCGACGACCGGGAGCGAGCGGCCGGCGACGGTGACGCGATCGCCGGCGTGGACGCCCAGAGCGGCGGCGAAGCCGCGTTCGACCACAACGCCGCCGGGGCGGACCCAGCTGCCCGAGGTCACCAGCGGGCGATCGATCGGACCCGGTGTCGCATCGGCGCCGAGCGCCACCGCACTCGCGGTGGCGCCGTGCGCGGTGAGCGTCGTGAAGAACTGGCGGTACGGCCGGCTGCGGGCGACGACCCCGGGAACGTCCTCCAGCGACCTCAGGACCGAGGTCGTGTCCCGGTCCTTGCCGGGGGCCAGTGACACCACGTCCGGCCCGGCCGTGGCAGCACGTGTCTGCTCGTACAGGCTCTCGGTCGCCCCGGACATCGACGCGCCCAGGCTCAGCATGGCGGTGGCGACGGTCAGCGACAGAACGAGCATCGCTGCCTGGGCGGGATGCCGGCGCACGTCGCCCAGCACGAGGCGGAACACAAGCAGGATGCGGCCCATGGTCGTTCAGTCCTCCAGCACGAGGCGGAGCACAAGCAGGACGCGGCTCACGGCGTTCAGTCCCCCATCGCGATCAGGCCGTCGAACTGCCCGGTATGGCCTGCCAGCCAGGCGTCCTCGACGAACATCCCGTCGCGCATCGAGATCAGCCGGTCCGCGGTGGCCGCGACCCGCCCGTCATGCGTGACCATCACGAGGGTCTGCCCCGCGGCACGCAGGTCCTCGAAGAGCCTCAGCACGTCGAGGGTCGCCGCGGTGTCCAGATTCCCGGTCGGCTCGTCCGCCAGCACCACCAGCGGCTCGTTGGCCAGGGCACGGGCGATGGCCACCCGCTGACGCTCTCCCCCCGACAGCTTCCAGGGCAGATGCCGGGCCCGGTGGGCGAGCCCGACCTGTTCCAGCAGAAGGTGTGCGCGGTGCCTGGCCGCGCGCGGCGAACCCCCGGCCAGAAGCACGGGGAGTTCCACGTTCTCGGCCGCCGACAGCTCCTCCACCAGGTGGAAGGCCTGGAAGACGAACCCCACCGACCGGCGCCGCAGCCGGGCCAGGGCCCGCTCGCTCGCCGTGTCGATGCGCCGGCCGGCCAGCCACACCTGCCCGCCGGTGGGCCGCTCAAGACCACCCAGCAGGTGCAGCAGCGTGGACTTCCCGCAGCCGCTGGGCCCCATCACCGCCAGCATCTGTCCCACCGGCACGTCCAGGTCGACCTCGTCGACCGCGCGGACCAGGCTCTGCTTCTGGCCGTGCTGCTTGATCAGGCCGCGGACCTGCAACACATCGCCGGACTCGTTCATTCATCCCCGGATTCGTTCTTGACACCCGACCAGACGCGCTCGCAGGCTTCCAACCAGCGCAGGTCCGCTTGCAGCCGCAACGCGACCCCTTCCAACAGCAGGCCGGTGGTCGAGCCGGCCGGCTCGGCCAGCACCGCGCGCTGGGCTTCGTGCAGCCGTCGCAGCAGCTCGCGGCGCTGCGCGCCCACCAGGTCCGCAGGATCGGCGAGCCGGGCGGCGCTGGCCGCGGCGAGTTTGAGGTGGAACTCCACCAGATCCGGTTTCGGCCAGCTCACCTCGGTCAGCCAGACGTTCACCCGCTGCTGTCCGGCCTGCGTCAGCGCATACACCTTGCGATCCGGCCGGGCGGGCAGCCCGTCCGCGTGTTCGTGGACGACGAGTCCGGCTTTTTCCAGCCGGGCCAGGGTCACATAGATCTGACCCGCGTTCATCGACGCCCCCAGCGGACCGAGAACCCGCCGCAGCCGCGAGCCGAGGTCGTAGCCGTGCGACGGCTCCTTCGCGAGCATCGCGAGTACCGCGTCCTGCATGCACCACCCCTAACGGCTAGGCAATAAATAGCGGTTAGCCATTAGGGATGTCAAACGCGGTCCCGACGTCCGTCGGCCTTCGAGTGGTCGGGCGGATCGCGCCGGCCGATCTACTGTGATGCGCTCCCGCAGGCATGGGCGTTCGGGGAGTTGTGGAGCTCGTTACGGCACCGGGCGGAAATGGGCATTCGGGGCCGCTGGGGGCTCGTTGCGGCACCCCGCGGGAATGGGCATTCGGGGCCGCTGGGGCTCGTTACGACACCGGGCGGGAGGGAAAAAGCACCTTGATCCCGGCCTTGTCGAGATTGTCACTCAGCGGTCCGGAGAAGGCGCCGCCCGCACTCTCCACATATCCCAGTGGCGGCTGTCGCTGGACGGTCATACCCTGCCGGAATCACCGGGCAGGAAGGCGGGCTCCCTCATGCCGCGGCAGGTCGCGCCTGGTCTTCTCTCCTGGGCGAGCGGCATCGAGCCTGGCACTGTCGAGCAGGCCGCCTGATTGCCCTTCGTCTCGCTGATGGCCGACGCACACGTCGGAATGGGCGCCACGGTCGGATCCGTCATCCCCACCGATGGCGCGCGATCATCTCGTCAGCTGTCGGTGTGGGCGTCGGCTGCGGCATGGCGGCCACCGCGGCGAACCTCCCCGACACAATGGCCGCGCTGATGCCGCTCATCGAGGAGCGGATCCCGGCCTGCGTCGGCCGGGGCTCCACATCCCGAACACCCCCCAGATGGCTCCCACCGGGAGCGGAAGGTGTCCAGAACACGCCGGTGGCGTACTGGCCGGATCACACCGGCGTGCCGATGGCCCTGCCATCGGTGACGGGGAACGGGTCATCCCCAGGGGGGCAGCGACGTTCTCGCCGCCTCTCCGGGGGATGGCCGGTGGCCGGGTTAGAAGTAGTGGTTACGGCCTCCGACGGGCCGTCCCATGCGGCCCATCAGCATGAGCACCACACCGATGACCAGGACGATGACCCCGATGGTCCACAGGATGGAGATACCGGTCAGGAATCCGGCGATGAGAAGGACTAGTCCGATAACAATCATGATGACTGCCTGCTTTCGAGAGACTTTCGAGAGATGAAGGTGTGGCATTGGCTCGCGGGCCGGATCGACGGTGGCGAGCGATCAGCGTTCCAAGGCGTCTTCGAACCTCGCCGCGGGTTGGTCGACGTTGACCGTGACCTGGTCACCGCGGCTTCGGCCGGTAGACGTCGGCTGCCGTGACGCAGCCGACGGGCTTCTTGGCGCACCTTTTAACCACTGATTAATGACTACAGGGCGCCGGGGCCGTAGTAGCCGCCGAGCTTGTTGCGGTAGTCGGGCTCCTTGTAGGTCGCCTCGTCGAACTCAGGAGCGTTCTTGATCTCTTCCTTGGTACGGGAGATGTAGACCTTGCGCTCCTGCGGGTCGATCCGGGTCACCGTACCGGCCGGCAGCACGACCTTCTTGCCGAAAATCCAGAAACCCGTGTCGACGACGACGTAGCTGTCGCCCACGGCGTTGCTCTCCTCGTCCACCGAACCGATCTTGCCGTCGGTGGCCTCAACGTCGAACCCGACCAGATCCAGGGCCTGGTTACCGATACGGGCCTCGGGACGGTAGTTCCACAGATTCTCGGTCATGTCTACCCTTTTCTCTTCAGCGATAGTGGGACACTCATGTCTCTACCCAGCGCAATCGCGGTAAACAAACGTGGAAGGCCGAGAGCGCAAACGGCGGCCACCGCTCCAAGATCACCTTGGGATTGAAGCCCGAAGAAAGGTCCCGGCAGGCCCGCTCGCGTCCGGGATCCGCCGGAGAGTCCCCGTGAAGGTAGGCCGGTCGCGGCCGGCCCTGCGGGGACGGCGATGTGGGCGATGGCCGGCCGGTAAAGCCCGCATGCCGGTGGAGTCGCAGAAGGTCAGATCGGCGACGTCCATGACGATGCCGGCGCGGCCTCGGTACCGTGCGCCGCGAGTGCGCCGACCGCCTGCAGATCTTCTCGGTTCATGGCCCGGTGTGTCCGGGTTCAGAAGATCGAGGCTCCCATCAGAACGCCTATGCCGTAGGTCACGGCGGCCGCCGCCGCACCGAACCCGAGCTGGCGGGCACCGCCGAACAGCGGTGACCGCCTGGTGAGCCGGGCCACCGTGGCACAGCGTTGCGCCAGGACCGCCCTACGGGCAGAACCCGATGGCCGCTCCGCGGTGCCTGGCGACGCCGCAAACGACGCGGTGGCCTCACCCGAGACCGGACGCCACGTGGCGGCCATCCGGTCGAACCGCCGCCGCGCGCTCAGGAGGTCCAGGTCGCGGTCTCGGGGTCGATGCCCCGATCGCGGGCGTTGGCGTCGATGATGTCGCGCAACCACATAGTGAGGCCGGGCTCGATGGCGTCGTAGTAGGCCGCGAAACCGGGGTCGGCGACGTACATCCGTCCCAGGCACACGTGCATGGAATGAGTACAGTAAAAATATACGCCGATCGATGCTCGGTGCCGCTCGGCGAGTGTGTTCCCCTCGGCGCTTCCCGGACTGACGCCCGCGCGTCTCGCGGCGGCCAGGTCATCGCTGAGAGCCGAGAGGCTTTCCGCGACCCGCCGCCAGTCCTCGGCTGTCATGCCCGCCGTACGCTCGGCGTACTGCGCCCACTGAGCCGTGTCACCCCAACGGTCGCGCGCTTCGGCGACCCGTGACGGTTGCCAGTCCTTGCCGAAGATCGCGACCTGTTCCTCGGCGGAGAGCAAGATGCCGACGTCTGTGGCCTCGATCATGCGGTCGACCGCGTTGACCATCTCTTGCAATCGGGAGATGCGTTCGACGAGTTGCGCGCGCTGTTGCCGCAGCGGCACGGTCGTGTCGATCGCCGGGGCATCGAGGAGGTCACCGATGCCGTCGAGGGGCAGGCCGAGTTCGCGGTAGATGAGCACCCTGTGGATGCGGGCGACGTCGGCTGCCGAGTAGAGCCGGTAACCACCGACGGTGCGCTCAGACGGACGGACGAGCCCTATCGCATCCCAATGGTGGAGGGTCCGGACGGTCACGCCGACGAGCGATGCCGTGGCCCCGACGGTAAGACCGTCGGGTGCCACGGCATCGGCGGCGGCACCGTTCGTCATGCTGTCCAGTCTGACAGCCGCGACGTGCGGTGACGGGGTCGGAGCCGTCGTTCTCACGCCTCTGGAGCCTCGATGCCCACGGCTTTGAGATACCGGGCTTCGGCGCTGTCAGGGTCGAAGGGGCGGGCGGCGGTCAGGACGACCCGGGCGTTCTCCGGCGTGACGACTTCCAGATCCACGGTGTTCCACGGCGTCTGCCGCGGTCCCGTGGTGCAGCCGGGCAGCAGCTCCTCACAGGCCGCCGCGACGTCGTCGATCTGGCTCAGCACGCACGAGAAGCTGACACTCGCCACGGGGGCCTCGGGGGATCGGCCCGTCGGCACAAGGAGAACGTCCTGGAACGCCCACCGTCGAAGGTGCGTGAGCCTGCCGGGGATCGTGAACAGATCGATGAAGCCGAGTCCGCGAATCCAGAAGTCGGCGGACGCGGCCAGGTCGGAGGTCGGCACCGTGACGAACATCGGCATGCCGTAGATCCCCCGATAGATCTCGGGCGGTTCCGCGTCGAGCGCGGGAGTGGGAACGGGGCTGATTTCGAATGCGGGATAGTAGTCGGCCATGCGCCCACCATGGAGCCTTACGCAACGTCAGGGTCAAGCTCGATGCCGCCGCAACCGTCCGGCCACAGAAGCAGATGATCATGTCGACTGCCTGCTCTGCCGTTCGTCGCTGTGCACACCTGTTCTGCGACTGGTGGAACGGACCTGAACCGAGGGCTCTGACGGGGTCCTCAGAGGATCATCGGAAACTTGTCGGCGACCGGTAATGCTTCCAATATTCCGGACATGCACGGTTGACCGATGATCCACGTAAGGAGGCCGGATGGGATTCGATCCCCACGGCCGGTTCGTGCAGATATACGAACACGCCTACCGCCCCATACTCGGGTACGTCCTGCGCCGGTGCCAGGATCCCGAAGACGCAGCCGACGTGGTGGCCGAGACGTTCGCCGTCGCGTGGCGGCGGATCAACGAGATCCCGCCGGGGGACGAGGCCAGACTCTGGCTGTACGGCGTGGCCCGCAAGGCTCTCGCCAACCACCGCCGCGGCGAACGGCGGCATGAGCGGCGCACCGCCGCGCTGCGTGAGCAGATCGCCGCCTCCCCCGCGCTGGCAGGGCCGCCACCGGCCGAGTACACGCAACTCGGCCGGGTCTTCAAGAGCCTGAACGACGATGACAGGGAGCTGCTGTCGCTGGTCGCCTGGGAGAAGCTCGACACCGAGCAGATGGCGCGCACACTCGGTATCACCCGCAACGCCGTACGCGTCCGGCTGCACCGGGCACGCAAGCGGTTCGCGCGTGCCCTGGACAGCGCGGGGATCGACCTTCCGCTCTTCGAGAGGAGCGCACTGTGAACCTGGATGATCTCGCCAGAGTGCACGACGACGACCTGAGCGGCGAGCCGGCCGGGCAGGCGTCTGGAGCGGGGGCCCAGACGCTGCTGGCATCGATCATGTCGGAGCCGCCGGAGCGGGGCGACAGGCCACGCGCCACGTGGCTGCGCGGGCCGATACCGTGGCTGGCCTCGGCGGCGAGCGTGGTCGCCACGGTTCTGCTGGTCACCATGGTGACGGCGCCGGATGAGCAGCGGCCGACCCCTCCGCCGGCGGCCTCGACCGGCGCGCAGCCGTCGGCGCGCCAGATGCTGCTGGCCGCCGCCACCGCCACCACCGCCACGAAGGCACCCGTGTCGGGCGCGTACTGGCGTACCAACACGGTTTCCGGCATGGACGCGATCTCGCCGGATCGCGGCTACGTCATCAGGCGGCTCTCCTCCAAGGACCAATGGCTGGCGCGCCGGCCCGGGGCACAGAGCTGGTGGATCACGCAATCCCTCGGCGCGAAGCCACTCACCCCTGAGGATCAGGCCGCCTGGCGAAAGGCGGGCTCGCCGACCCGGTGGAAGTACCCGATGGACATGAGCGGATACGTCGGAGCCAACTCATCGGAGGTGGTGCGGGCCGAGGAGGAGGAGAAGACGGCCACACGGCTGCGCGGCAAGTGGAACGGCTCGGGCGGGGATCTGACCAAGGAGCTTCTCACCTGGGACGAGATCCGCCGCATTCCGAGCGGCGAGCGGGAGCTGCGTGCCTATCTTGAGCAGCGCCTCACCGCCCAGGCCAAGGCCGACTACGGGCAGAACCCGCGATCACTGGAGGCGGCCCTGCAGGAGGCCTGCATGCAGATCGTCTTCGGTCTGCCCGCCTCACCCGCCGTACGTGCCTCCGCCTACCGCATCCTGGCCACCATGCCCGAGCTGAAGTCCCTGGGCAGGGTGAAGGATCCGTTGGGCCGCACGGGCGAGGCATTCGGCTATCAGGTGGCTCCCGGCTCCAGGTGGAAGAACGCCATCGAGGTCGCGGCGGTGATCGACCCCGCGACGGGCCTGCCGCTCGCGCGCTTGACGACGACCACGGTCGAGCTCACCGGCGGCCGTACCGCGAAGACCATCAGTTTCACGGCCTACCGGCAGATGGGCTGGACCAATGCCAAGCCGCCGCTGCCTGCCAAGCGCGACTGACTCCCTCCGTCCCCGGCCCAGGCCCGATGCGCAGCACCGGGCCTGGGCCCGCGCCCTGGCGATGGAAGGATGATCACCCGCCAAGCCGCCGCCGTCTCGCCCTGAACGGCCCTCCGCTCAGGTCCGTGTCACCAACCGCGAAGCAGTCGCGACGGCATCGGACTCGGTCAAGGCAGGATCTCGACGTACCCGTCGGTTCCGTGCACGCGGATCCGCTGGCCGTCCCGGATCAGCCGGGTGGCCTGCTCCACGCCCACGACGGCCGGCAGGCCGTACTCCCGAGCGATCACCGCGCCATGGGTCATCAGGCCGCCCACCTCCGTCACCAGGCCCGCGATTCCGACGAACAGCGGCGACCAGCTGGGGTCCGTGAAGGCCGTGACCAGGATGTCACCCGCTTCGAGATCGGCCTCCGCCATGTCAAGGATGACGCGGGCCCTTCCCTCGATGGTCCCGGCGGAAACCGCCAGGCCGATCAGCGCGCCGGCCGGTACGTCGTCGCGCCGGTACGACCCGGTGACGGCCTCGCCATCCGAGGTGAGCACCCGGGGCGGGGTGAGCGCGTGGTACGACCGGAACGCGTCCTTGCGCCGCTGGATGAGCTGGTCATCCACCTGGTTCGAGCGCACGACGTCGTGGAGTTCCTGGAACGTGAGATAGAAGACGTCCTCCTTCTCAGGGAGCACGTTGGCCTGCACGAGGCGCTCGGCCTCCTCCAGCAGGGCCTGCTTGTAGACGAAGTAGCGGCTGACGATGCCGTACTTCGGGTACTCCCGGTACCCGATGAAGTTTCTGACCTGGTCGATCATCCGCTTGGCCTCGTCGGCTTTCCGGTCCCCGTCCGGCAGGGCCCGCAAGCGTGACAGCACGTCCTGTTCCTTCTTCTGTGCCTTCTGCCGCCCCTGCTCGAAGCGCCGCTCGGCGGCGCCCGGCTCGAAGTTCCTGACGTTGTCGAGGATCGCGGGCACAAGCGTGGTGGGGCGCTCGCGCCAACGTGGCCTCGTGATGTCGATCTCGCCGACGCAGCGCATGCCGTACCGGTCGAGGTAGGCCTCCATGGCGTCGCGCGCTTCGGCCCCGCCCGCGAGTTTCGCCAGCTCGTCCAGGAAACCCTCGTCCTCGACGCCCTGCAGGAACTCCACCACCTCCGCATGCGGGCGGATCACGTCCGCGACGTCGAGCAGCGCCAGCCCCATCTCCGACGTGATGTTGCCGGGGGCGGACAGCGTGAGAGTGTCAGCCGCGTTCTTCTCGCCCAGCCACTCCTGCAGCTTGTCGTTGAGCCACCACGTGGCGTCCATCCCCGCCATGATCGCCTGAAAGTTCAGCGGATCACTGAGGACTCGCCTGTGCTCCTCGAAGGCCTCCAGCAGGAAGTCGAACAGCGCCGGTCCGGTCTTCGTCCGGATATCGCGCCCCAGGGCGGCGACGGACACCTGGCTGCGCTCGATCAACTCGGTGACGATGGCCGGATCGGCCTCGATCGGGGCGGACGCACCGCCGGCCGGCGGCCCGCCGGGACCCGCGTCCGGGAGCGACGGGACGAAGTCGTCGCGGTCGAGCACGGTCTCCAGAGCATCCCTGATCAGCGGATCGCCTCTCCCCATGACGTCCAGGAGGCCGGCGCGGCCCGCAGGCGAGGCCAGGCGCGGGGTGACGTCGACGAACAGCCTCCCGCCGGCCTCGTGCATCGGCACCAGGGCCGTCAGCTGCCACATGGAGAACCCCAGGGGCTTCATGGGGTCGGTCATCATCTGCCCATGACCAACGGAGACGTAGACGTGATTCTCCTGGTCGCCGGCCTCGGGGATGGGGAACAGCGTCGTGATCGGCCGGCTCTGAACGATCTGGAAGTCGTCGTCGACCAGGCACCATTCGATGTCCTGCGGGCGGCCGAAGTGCGCCTCGATCCGCCGCCCGAGCTGCACGAGCCGCACGACCTGCGCATCCGTCAGCGCCGGCTGCTCCTGCCGCTCCGGGGCGATCGCCACCTCCTGCGTACCGCCGGCCGGCAGGGCGTGAACGGCACGTTGTTTGGCGGCGATCGTCTTGGCGACGACCTCGCCGTGTCGCACCTTGAAGACGTCCGGGTTCACCAGGCCGGAGACCAGGGCCTCACCGAGGCCGAAGCCGGCGTCCACGGTGGCGACCTTCCGGTTGCCCGTGACGGGGTCGGCCGTGAACAGGATGCCGGCCGCATGCGGGAGGACCATCCGCTGCACGACCACGGCCATGTGGACCGTACGGTGGTCGAAGCCGTTCCGCAGGCGGTAGGTCACGGCCCGCTCGGTGAACAGCGAGGCCCAGCACCGGCTGACGTGCCGCAGGACCGCCGCAGGCCCCATGACGTTGAGGTATGTGTCCTGCTGGCCGGCGAAGGAGGCCGTCGGCAGGTCCTCCGCCGTCGCGCTGGATCGGACGGCGTAGGCGGCGTGCTCGCCGAACCGGGCGAGCGCGCGGGTGATCGCCGCCGCGAGATCGCCGGGGATGGCGATCCCCTCGATGGTCCGGCGGATCTCCGCGCTGAGCGTGCGGATCCCGTCCCGGTCGTCCGGGTTCAGGCGCGACAGCTCATCGAGCCGACCGTCGATCGACGGCGCCTCCGCCATGATCCGCCGGAAGGCGTCCGTCGTCACGCAGAACCCGGCCGGCACGCGGATGCCTTCGATCCGCGACAGCCCACCCAGGTGCGCGCCCTTGCCGCCGACGACCGCGACCCGCGTCTCGTCGACCTCTTGAAGATCCAACACGTACTGCTCGATCACTGCGATACCTCCGAGGCAGCCGTGCTCCGTCGCACCGCACTGGTTGGTCGAATCACCGGCGCCTCAAGCTCTGCCGAACCTCTTGTTGCGCACGTCCCCATCTGTGGTTGCCTTCCCTCTGACGAGCCGGCCGGCCGTTCCACCCGGTCCGGCGACGCGCACCCCCGCGCCTCCGCCCTGAACGCCCGCAACCGCAGCGCCGGTCCCACCCTTGGTTCGACGTCACCGCGTCGCTCATGCGTCGACAACAACACCCGCACGTCGTGCCCCCATTTCCGCAGGTTGTGGTCTCGGCCGACGATTCTGCGCCATGACCCGGGTCTTGCCGCAAGCCCCCCGGTGCGCTATATCTTGGTAGTGGCGGGGAGAGAGATCTCCTTGCCTTTGTTTTTTGGCGTTCGCTGGACGTAGCTCAAATCGGCCGGCACCCAAGCGAACGGCCCCACGCCGCTGCCCCTGGCCGGCGTCCCCGCCCGGCTCGGCCACGCCGACCCATCCATCACGCTTCACGCTCACGTGATCCGTTCACCGCGCAGATCGCACACGAGTCGCTGTCCGCTTCAGTGCAGCACGTGCTGAGGCCGTCCGGACCGTCGGCTCCCGGAGCTCTGCGGATCAGCCCCGGCATCGCCCCACCCACCATCCCTCGTCCGGCGAGGCGAACGGGTCGGGCCAACTACCCGCGACATAAAGTCCGTCAAGTGGCTCAACAAGATGTCGCAGTTCACGCGCCGGTCGCGAGGGCAAGGCGTGGAGAGCGAGTTCAAGAACCGCGCGTTCGTCGGTCTTGTAGGAGGGATTGCATAACGGGCAGCCACAACCTCCCGAAAGCGCAGGGCCGGGATGTTCTGGCACGGATCTGGCACGACGATCGAGATGCCGGCTACTGCTCTGCCTCTATCCCGGCGTCGGTCAGGTTGACCCCCTGGAGCCTCGCTCCGAACAGACTGCTGGCCCGACGGTTTGGATCATTGGAGCTGCCCGAGAAGGTCATCTGAACGCCTGTCATGTCCGCATCTCGTAGATCGGCGTTTTGGAAGGAGCAGCCGAAAAAGCTGGTGTACCGCAGGGAGGCGCCTCGGAGATTGGCTCCCTGGAAGTCGCAGCGAATGAACGAGCAGCCCTCAAGGGTGGCCAGACGCAGATCACTTTCAACGAACGAGCAGTTCCGGAAGAACAATCGATTTCCGCCGACCGAGACCAGATCCTGTCGATCAAACGAGACGGCGGTGAAGAACTGGTGTGTGCAGGCATTCATGATCTCTGCTCGACCGGGCCTCGCTGTCATCTCTTCTCTCCCTATCGCTCAGTGGACATCTACCTGCTCTTCCTTGCGCGGCGCGCACACCTCGCCTACCTGATCTTCGCGTCTGCCTCTTCCCACCCCGGATGCTCGCGGTCGGTGACGGCGCACTCGGGTTCTGGGCCGCGGTCCATGAGATGTTCCCGCAGACCCGCGAACAGCGCTGCTCGAGCGAGGCCGACTCATCGAGCGCCCCGACGGATCAAGAGGCGATCGGCACGTCGCCTGACACACCGATTCGCGGATCACCGATGAGTTCGACCGGCACGCCGAGTCATACGCAGCACAACGAACCTACGGAAAAGGACAATCCAATGACCGAGCTGAACGCGGAACTTGCCCGGCAAGCGATCGTCGAACACACCCGGCGTCTGGTGGAATCAGCCGCGGCGGCCGGACCTGACGCCGCCGTGCCGACGGCCCCGGAGTGGACCATCACCGACCTGGTCGAGCACATGGGCCAGACCCAGCACTGGGTCGCAGAGATCATCGAGCGGCGCATCACGGACCCCACGCAGCTGCCCACGCAGATGGCCGTACTCCCCACCGACCCCCGCGAGTGGCAGGCGTGGCTGTCGGAGTCCGCGCAGCGGGTCGCGAGCGCGTGCTCCGATGACGCGCTCGACGCGCCGGTGTTCAACCCCGCGGGAGACAAGCGGCCCGGGACGCGATTCTGGATGACCAGCGTCCTCAACGAGACGGTCGTCCACGGCTTCGACGCCGCCAACGCGGCCGGCCGACCGGCCGACCTCGACGCCGACATCGCAGCCGCGCTCATCAGCAACCACCTCGCGATGCTCACCTCCCCCACGTGGGAGATGCAGCGGTCGGAGTCCGCCCACGCCATCCGGGGCACCGGGCAGACCCTGCAGTGGCTGGCCACCGACACCGTGGACGACGCGGGCGCCTGGTTCGTCGAACGGCGGCCTGACGGGGCAACGTGGCAGCCCGCAACCCAGCGGGCCGATGTGACGGTGACCGGCCCGGCACGATCGCTGCTGCTGATCTTGACTCGACGGCTCCCTCTCACCGACGGCGAAGCCACCACCGTCAGCGTCGACGGCGACACCGACCTCGCCCAGCAGTGGCTCGACAACACCGCCCATGTCAGCGACTGACCGGTGACGGAGACCGGAGCCGAGGTGTTGTCCTCCCGCGCTGCCCCTGGACATGGACGGGCCCGAACGCCGGACGGGGGCCTGCTCCCGAGCGTGAGGACGGCCTGGGGGAGTATGTGAAGATGCACTTTTCGATCAACATCCCGAACTTCGGGGACTTCGCGGACGCCAGGACCGTGGCATCGGTGGCCGTGGCGGCCGAACGTGCGGGCTGGGACGCGTTGTTCATCTGGGACCACATCGTGCACCGCAAGCAGCTCCGCCGTACCTTCGGTGATCCGTGGATGCTGCTGACCGCCGCGGCGCTGGCCACCTCGCGGATCCGGCTGGGCACGCTGATCACCCCGGTCGCCCGCCGGCGTCCCCAGCAACTGGCCCGCCAGGTGGCCACCCTCGACGCGCTCAGCGGTGGAAGGGTGATCTTCGGGGCGGGCCTGGGCGCACCGATCGACGACGAGTTCGGCAGCTTCGGGGAGCCGACCGACCCGGTCGTGCTCGCCGAGCTCCTGGACGAGGGGCTGGACCTGCTGCGGCGCTACTGGTCGGGCGAGCCGGTGAACCATGAGGGACCGCACTTCCAGGTGCGCGATGTGACCCTGCTGCCCGCCACGGTGCAGCGCCCCCACCCGCCGGTCTGGATCGCGGGGTACTGGCCGCGTCAGCGTCCGATGCGCCGAGCCGCCCGCTGGGACGGCGCGGTGCCGCTGTTCGCCTCCGCCACGCACGGTGAGCCGCCGCCCGCAGAAGAGGTCCGCGACCTCGCCACTTTCCTCCACCAGCACCGCGACGACAGCCGGGACACCCCCTTCGAGATCGTCGTCGGTGGTGCGAGCCCGGCCGACCCCGCCAAGGCGCGCGACCTGATCGGTCCGCTGGCCGACGCCGGCGCGACCTGGTGGGACGAGCGGCAGCACATCCGTGGCGACGACCTCGACAAGCTCGGACCGGTACTGCGCCGTATCGAACAAGGCCCACCGGTCATGTAGGCCGCGGACGGCGCTAGCCGATCACGCGGTACCCAGGTGGGTGACCAGAGCGGGCCGACGAGGTTGCCGCACTCATTCGATCCGCTGCGCCGCACCGGTCAGGCCGACAGGAGTCGGCGGGACACGGTCCGGCTGCTCTCCATGCCCCAGCGCTCGCCACACGGCGTCTGACCATCGTGCCCGACTGGCGAGTACGGCTCCCAGACCCAGCACGACGATGACGAGGTGAATCACCGCCACGAATACTGCGACCCCGCCCCATCCACCGGCCTCCGCGGGATCGAGAAAGAAGTACGGGTACCAGTGGTCGCTTGACTCGGCGGCGTAGGCGAGGGCCATGGCGGTCCAGATCGCCGGGTGTACGAGCCACAGCGCCGCCGCGGTCACGGGCAGCGACCGGGCCGGCGGCATGGCGATCCACCACACGACCATGAGGACCGGCATCGCCTGGTGGAGCACGAAGTCGGAGAGACTCCACGGCGCCCCTGGCTCAGCGAGCAGGGCGTTGGCGACGACCCCGGTGATGGCCATGTCCACCACGGCGAGCCCGCGCAGGTACTCGGCCGCCTGGCCCGGATGCCGGCCACGCGCCAGCGTGACGCCGAACACCACGCAGGCGGTTACGGCCAGCAGGTTCGACTGGGTCGTGAAGTAGAGGAACAGCCGGCCGCGGCCGAGGAGCGGGTTGGCATCGTCCCAGGCGAGCAGCGGGTCGACGACAACAAAGGTGACCGTCGCGACCAGCAGCAGAACGCCCGCGACGACGACGGGCAGGATCGGACCGGTGCGGGCGGGAGGGGCAGCGACCACGGGATACCTCTCTGATCAGGTGTGTGTGTGGGGGGGAGTCCCATGGGCAATCTCGCGGTCTGTGGTCGCGGCCGCTATCCGGAGCAGCCCTGAACGTTGCCCCGACGGTGTCCGGGGTAGCCCTGAATCTTCGGCCCAGACGCCCTATCCGGCTAAACTTGCTTCCGGATACGCACCGGAGACTCCCTGGGGGGCCGATGCACGACGCTCGCATGCGGCTGGGGATTCCGGGGCTCTGGCGTTCCCTCATACCCGTCGTGTTGGTCGCGGGGCTCGGACTGTGCTCGGTGATCACGCTGGCCATCGCACGCGCCGGAGGCGCCGGCGGTTATGCGACCAACCCCGTCTCGACGCTCGCGCTGACGGGTGGCGCGATGGGGATCGTACTGCTGTCCCGGCGGCTGGCCGATCGGGGTGACCGTACGGGCGGCGGCTGGCTCCTCGCGTTGGCCATCGCCGTCCTCATATACCTCGTGCTCGGCGCGCTCGCCGTGGTCGCGGTCACCGCCGAGTTCGGCATGGCGCCTCTCCTTGTCGGCGCCTGGGGCGGATGGTGGCCCGTCCCCTTGGCCGTCCTGCAGTTCGCGGCGCTGCGGGCGGAACCGCGCGCCCGCCGATGGTCGATCCTGGGCGGCGTCGTCATCGCCGGAGCGGTCGTCTGTATGGCGCTGGACCTGGAGCCCGTGCAGCCGTTCATCGGCCACCCGCCGGCGGCGCCGGAGGGTTGGCACACATCCGTTGTCACAGTCGCCGCCACCATCCTCGTCAGCGTCGTGGCACTGGCCGCCGTGCTGTTCCTCGCGTGTCGCGCGGCCCGCGTCCCGGCGGACGAACGCGCGGGCGCCACGCTGGCCGCGGCCGCGGCGGCGGTGGCACCGCTGTTGATCGTCGTGTGCATGGGCACGGCCGTAGCAGACGATCCCGGTGACATCGCGCCAACAGATGGCAGCGTCGCATACCTGGTCTCGTTGGCTGCTGGCTGCCTCGTCGGGGCGGCGGCACTCATGGCGTCCGCCGACGCGGCGGCCCGTCCCTCAGCGGTACGCCGGCTGCTGTCCGGGGTGCTCGGTGGATACGCCGCCATCGGCGTGACGCTCTCCGCGACCTGGGCGGGGGCCGTGCTCTCCCCCGCCGGGCCGTTGCTTTCCGGTCTCGCCGTGGTCGCTCTCACCGCGGTCGTCGGCGTCGCCTGGTGGCGGACGTCCTCCGCTCTGACCGGGTTCGCCATGCCATCCGTTGTTCAGCCCGCCGCGCCGCCTCTGCCACCGCCGGCCGCACCAGTGGCGTCACCGCGGTCGGGCACGGAGTCGCCGCCTGGGCTCGAACTGCTCAGCCCGCGTGAGCGCGAGGTTCTCGCCCTCGTTGCCACGGGCGCCCGCGACGCTGCGATCGCCAACCACCTGCACCTGTCGCAGCGCACCGTCGAGACGCATCTGCGGCGGATCTTCACCAAGCTCGGGCTTGAGAGCGGCGACGGCCGCAACCGGCGGTTGCTCGCCGCCCGGGCCTGGTTGGAGGCCACGGGCACCGACGCATAGTCTGCTCCGCTTCCGATTAGGCGTCCGGTGCGGTGTCCCCTTACCTTCACCGGCTTCGCTGCCTGGTCTGTCCGGATGCCACGTCAGAACAGACGTTCTCCAAGGGGACCGGTGCCTGAAGAATGTCGGCGCCGGCCGCTGGCGTGCCGTGCAGCGATCTGGTCAGCGAAGGGGCCCACTCATCGGGCCGCGAATACGGCGAAGGCCTCGTCGGTGATGGTGCCGAGGGCGAAGCGGCCGTCGGTGTCGACCCAGTGCTCCAGTGCGATCGTCAGGCAGTCCAAGGCTGCTGCCACGCGCACATGTGCGGCCAGGGGGGACGTCCCTGTGAAGATGGAGCGTTCGGTCAGGCCGTCCGCCAGGTCGGGGCGCCAGCTGACCTGTTTCTCCCGAAGGCGGGTGCACAGCGCGGGAGTGGCCTGAACCAGGCGGAGCAGCGCGAGGGTATCGGCGGGCTTGCGGGAGAAGTACTCGACGGCGGGGTCGAGAGCTCGTCGCAGCGCCGTCCAGTCGTCCTCGTCGGCGGGCCGGGCCCGCAGGGCGTCGGTCATCTGATCGCCGAGGGGATCCAAGATGCCGAGGACAACCTCCTCCTTGGTGCCGAAGTAGCGCAGGAAGGTGCTGCGAGACACCCCGGCGGCCGCAGCCAGGTCGTCGAAGGTGGCCTTCTCGAAACTTTCGCGGCGGAACAGGTTGAGGGCCACCTGGGCGAGTTCCCCGCGGACGGCGCTGCGCGCGATGTCCCGCGTCTTGGTCCGCGTGGTTTCCATTCCGCCATATTAACCGCCTCTCGCCACTCGTTTGCAGTTAAGGCACTCGGCATCTAGCCTGACACTCAGTATCAGAAAAGCGATTCGGTGTTCATCAGGCTTCGCAGTATCGAACTGGTTGCCGCAGTGTCCCGCCCGTCGGCGAAAGACGTCGGCGCGCCCCTCCCGCGAGACCCCTCGACGACCCTGGATGGAGAAAGACCCGTGGCCAGAACCCTCGGACTCATCGGCAGCGGCATGATCGGAAGCACGCTGGCCCGCCTCGCCGTCGCAGCCGGCTGGAACGTCGTCCTCAGCAACTCGCGCGGTCCCGAGACCCTCGGCGATCTCGTCGCCGAACTCGGAGAGCATGCCCGGGCGGCCACACCGGCCGAAGCGGCCGAGGCCGGCGACCTCGTCGTGGTGACCGTCCCGCTGCACGCCTACAACCAGCTGCCCCGTGAAGCGCTGGCCGGCCGGACTGTGATCGACACCTTGAACTACTACCCGGAGCGCGACGGGCGCATCGCAGAGCTGGATTCCGGTGAACTGACCTCCAGTGAACTTGTGCAGCACCACCTGGCCGGCGCCCGGGTGGTCAAGGCGTTCAACAGCATCGGCGCCAAGCAGCTGTCCTCCCTGGCGCGACCGGCAGGTGAGTCCGACCGCAGCGCGCTGCCCATCGCCGGGGACGACGCGGCCGCGAAAGCGGACGTAGCGGGGCTGCTGGACGCTCTGGGCTACGACGCAGTGGATGTCGGCAGCCTCGCGGAAAGCTGGCGCAGCGAACCCAACACCCCTCTGTACTGCATTCCGTACGTGGGGGAGATACCGACCGGGCTGAACTCGCCGGAGTTCCAGAGCTGGTTCTTCGAGACCCCCGGAGTCCCTCTGCCCGCACAGCGGGTCAAGGAACTCGCCGATGCGGCCGTGCGCGGACCCGTGGGCGGCTCGCTGTAAGAACCCCTGACAGAATGCGACCGGTGATTGAGGGGTCGCCCGCAGATGATGGCGGCGGCGAGCGTCATGAAGGCTTCATGCATGCCGTCGCGGATTTCCCAGCGGATACGCAGGCGGCGGAACCAATGCAGCACGATCGTCTCCTCGATCACCAGTGACGGATGCCCGAGCAAGGTCGTCGGCTTCGGAGGGCTGGGGCGCCGGCCCTTGATGCTCGTCGTTCTCACTCCGACTGCGCCGCCCTGGCCTTGACGCCTGCTGTCCGTAGAAGATCGTCTGTGTGAGCCCGCGTTGCTGTACAACGCTGCTGTGCGGGCAGGTCAAAGGCCCTCCGGGATCATCCCGGAGGGCCTTTGACCTGCCGTGCGGCCGGAGGTGCTCGAAACCCCCGCCGCAGATCAATCACATGCGGAAACGGGGCTAGTTCTTCTTCACCGAAGGAAGCCGGTCCGTCCACTCGGTGGTCACGGAGATGAACTTGTCGCTCCACGCCAAGCCACCGTCGCCGGTGAGGACGAGGTTGGCGCGGGTCACCCGGGCCTTCTCGGGATCGACGACCAGCTCGATGCTCTTATCGTCATCGGGGTTGGGCAAGCGCAGCTGCTGACCGCCTTCAACCGCGCCCGTGTTCTCGACTCCCGGCGTCGCGGCGAGCGCGCGGAACGCCGCTGAGCGGACCTCCGCCGGCGCCGGAAGCTCCGTGATCAGCGCGAGCAGGGTGAAGGTGGGATCGCCTCGGATTTCGGACGCGGACATGTCATTCTCGTTGCCCTTGCGCTCGGCGATCCACGCCTTCAGCGCCTCCGGGTCCGTCGGCAACCTTTCGAGATCCTCGAAGCTCACCTTGGCGCCCTTGAGGCTGAGCGTTTTCCAGGCCGGTACCAGTACGACGGCGTCGGGGGGATCCCCCGGTTCGCCCTTGGTCCAGCGCCTGCCGTCGCGCCCGGTCCAGCTCTCCATCGGCGGGATGTCCGACTTGAACCACTGACGCGTAACGTGCCAGTACGTCCCGGAAGTTTGGGGTGTACGTTCCGCCGTGACGGCGGCCATGAGCAGGACCTCCTTGCCCGTGACCGGTACGCCGTCGTTCGTGGGCGCCCCCGTGGCGAACACGACCGCGGCGGCCGCGGCGACCCCGGCAACCAGAGCGACCCCCGGGACGAACCAGCCGACGCGCCGGCGCGCCCGGCCCTCCCGCATCCTTCGCTGGAGGCGGTCTCTGCCGCGCGCGACCGCCCCAGCGGACGGCTCCGGCTTGGCCAGCAGAGTGGCGATCTCTTCCAGGTCATTCATGGGTCGTCTCCTTGTCGATGAGAGTCTGGATCTTGGCGCGGGCCCGGCTGAGCCGCGAGCCCACCGTGCCGAGGGAAATGCCGAGCGCCTGGGCTGTCTCGTTGTAACTGAGCTGGCCCAGCGCCAGGAGCAGCAACACGTCACGCTCGCCGCCGTTCAGCGAGGCGAGCGCCATGGCCAGGTACGGCTGGGCGGTCACGGAGGTGACGACCCGGTTCTCGTGTCCTTCCACGATCGGCTCGGGATCCAGGCGGGCCAGCGCCTTGTAGTGGCGGGCCTCCTTGCGGCGGTGCCTGGCCACCAGGTTCGTGGCGAAGCCGAACAGCCAGGGCCGCAACCCACCTTTTTCCGGGTCGAACCGATCCCGCCGGTCGAACGCCAGCAGGAACGTCTCCGCCGTGATGTCCTCGGCCACCTGGGTGCCCAGGCGCCCCGCCACGTACCGGTAGATGTCATGGAGATACCGGTCATACACGGCGGTGAACAGCTCGGGGTTCCGCCGGTAGCCGGCGACGAGGTCGGCGTCGGTCACCTGCTCGCCCACTTCGGCAGTCACGTGCCCGTCTCCGTCATGAGTGTGCCTTCCAGATGACGATCATTACTTTCGTCCACCCTTCGCCGCACGCCCGCATCTTCTTCCCGCCCCGAAGGGCGGTCATCCAGCAACCGTTGCCAGCGGACACGCCGTTCTCCAGGTGAGCGGCCAGATTTCTCCCGGCTGACAGCCATCAAAGTTCCTGGGGCGGACACCGGAAATCCCGGTGGGTGACCACGTCGATCTCCCAGTGTGTGGTCAGGTCAACGGGATCGCCCCGCGTCCGGACAGTGCCTCGGCTGGTCCACGAGGTCGGCCCGAACGGTGTGCCCATTGGGGCTGGAAGTCCACCGACAGCCCGGCCGACGAGGCGCCGGTCCACCGGGCCCCGCGTGGTCCACGGCCACCCCTGATCCACCAGGCCGGGCCTGTTGCTGGATTCTCGACATTTGCCGTAACATCACACCCGTGACCTTAAGTGCGTGAGTGGAAGGCCGTGAAGTTAAAATGCGGTGTTTCACAGCACGCGAGTCCAACCCGTTCGATCGAGGGGAAACTGATATGAACGTCGTCGATGTACGTTCTGACCTGCGCATGGTGCTCGACAGCGGGCCCGGACAGGCGTACCTGCTGCGCCGCGGGTCAAAGGTGGTGTTGGTCGACACCGGCATTGCCGGCCAGGGCGACACCATCGCCGCGGTGTTGCGCGACTGGGGGCTGGACCGCGTGTCGCTGACTCACGTCGTTCTCACTCACTGGCACCCCGATCACGCCGGATCCGCCGCCGAACTGGCCAAATGGCCGAACACTCAGATCTGGGCCCACCGCAGCGACGCCCTGATCATCCGCGGGGACAGCTACGGCTCGTTCCCCACGCTCACCCATACCGAAGAAGAGTTCTACGCCCACATCGCCGGCTCCATCCCCGACGCCCCGCCCTCACGTGTCGACCGCGAACTCGACGACAACGAGGCCCTCGACGAGATCGGCGCGCACGTCCTGTCAACTCCGGGCCACACCGACGGCAGCATCGCCCTGCACTTCCCGAACGAAGCCGTGCTCTTCACCGGTGACGTGGCCACCCGGCAGCAGGGCCAGGTCATGCTCGGACCGTTCAACCACGACCGGCCCAAAGCCCGCGATTCATTCCGCCGCTTCGCCGACATTGACGTCGACGTCGTCTGCTTCGGCCACGGCGAACCACTGCGCGGCGACGACACCGCCCAGCTGCGCGCAGCAGCTACCGCCGATGAAGTGCCCGACCCCCTCGGCTGACATCGGGCCCGACAATCCGGCCGCCGATGTAAGCTCACGGCCGTGAGCACAGGGCAGAGCGGGAGCAGGCGGCGCAATGCCCGAGGTGCGGGGCAGGCACTGCGTGGCGACATCATCTCGGCCGCCCGGGAGATCCTCATCGAAGACGGGTACGAAAGCGCGGTCACCCTGCGCGGGCTGGCGCGGCGCATCGGCATCGCTCCTCAGTCGATTTATCTGCACTTCGCCGGGCCGGACGAGATCGTGCAGGCCGTCACCGTGGAGACCTTCGCCCAACTGGGACGCTTCATCGCGCAGGCGACGGAAGGAATCGACGTTCCCCGGGACCGGCTCATTGCCGGCTGCCGCGCCTATATGGCGTTCGGTATCGCTCATCCCCACCTCTACGGGCTGCTCTTCAACCGCAACCGGCTGCTTCGCGGGGAGGAGCCCAGCCCGGCCGGCGACGAGCCGGACACCCGCACCGCCGACGCCGGACCGTTCGCCGCCCTCATGGACGGTGTCCGGCAATGTATCGCTGACGGGTCGTCCAGCGCGAAAGACGTCCTGTCTACCGCGACGCAGCTATGGGCGGCCATGCATGGCTTCGTCATCCTGCGCGGCAGCGGCTACCAGTTCCCTTGGCCCGACCTCACCCAGACCGAGGTAGGCCTCATCACCTCGATAGCCCGACTCCGCGAGTCCGACTGACCGCGTTGCCCGCAGAAACCGGGCGACGAAATCTCCCTGTCGCCACCAAATGAAAATCAGCCTCGGTCTTTGGCGTTTACAGCTGGCGTGCATCGACCCATCTTGGTCAGTGACGGATCGACTCATTGACTTCTACCTCAGAGCATGCGTGCCGCCCTATTGCCACGGGTTGGTTGAGAGCTCAAGCTCCATTCAACATTAGAAAGAGAAGAGTGAATTGTGGACATCTATCCCATTCGCGATTTGATCTCCACGTCCTACCTGACTGTGTCCGGTGATACGGCCATGCTGATCGACGCCTCGTCCGAGGCGATTGTTCCTAAAGTTCTTGCGAAGCTTGCCGAACTGAAAGTCAAGCTGCAACTGATCGCCTTGACCCATTATCACTACGACCATGTGGGGGCCGCTGACGCGCTGCGGCGGAACACCGGGGCACCGGTGGCGATCCACAAGCTGGATGCGGACAGCCTGCGTCGAGGCGGACGGCTCAGCGTCAAGCCCACCCGGCTCCGAGGAAAGATCCTTTCTCCGTTCGTGATGCACGGAGACCGAGCTCCGGTGACACCCGACATCGAGCTCGGCGACTCGGAAGACCTACAGCAGTACGGGGGATTCGGACGTTCCTTCTTGACTCCGGGACATACGGCCGGCTCCCAGAGCGTGATCCTCCCTAACGGGACAATAATTGTTGGCGACGCGTTGACGGAAACCATCCTGCCGCCTCATCACGCTTTGCCACCCATGTTCGCTGACGACAGCCAAACGAGTATCCGCACCATCATCGCCATCGCCGACACCTCACAAGGCGACGTGCGAGTGGCCCACACCGGACGCGTCAAAGAATCCACGTTGCAGAAATTGGCCGCCCGTGCACGACAGGGAAAGCTCCACTATTAAATAAAGACGGCAGTCTCCCTGGCCGCACAGCGGTCGTGCCACCAGAAGATAAGAGCCGATGTGTGGGCTAACCGGAATCCACCAAGATCGAAATATGGTTGTTGCGGGTCAGGCCCACCGTACTGAAACCGTACTGACGCACTTGTCGGTTCGGACGTTTTCCGGCGGATGGCGGCTTCAACACTCGCGATCGGGCTTCTTGTGCTCGGCACCTTCGGAACCCACGTGAGCCACGCACATAGCACGCCGAAACTTAGAGCTCGCGCTAATTGGCAGGGGCTCATGGGCGACGCCTTGGCCGGTGTTCGCACAAGGCCTTCGGTGGGTCCGCGACGGATGGCTTCCGGCGGTTAGCTTCTAACGGTGCGCACCCGGACCGCTCTGCAGGCCCTCACCCGGCATCCGCTGTCCTTCCTGCGGTCCCGGTGGCCGTGGCGATCACTGGCGTACCTGTTGTCGAGTGCCGTGCTCGGCGTCACTGTCGTCATCGTCGTGGTGTCGATCTCCTTTCTGGGATTCGTCCCGCTCATGGTCGCCGCAGGGTTGGCCGCCATCGGTCTGCTCGTTTTGCCGGTGACGGGGTTCGAGCGGTGGCGGCTGCGGCTGGTCGACCTCGCCCCGCCCACCCGCGCGCCTGACGATCTGTGGCGCAAGATCGGCCTGACGCTGGTCTCGCTCCTCGTGCTCTGGTGGATCGACCTGGTGGTGGTCTGTTTCACCATCGGGGGTCCCGTCGTGCTGATTCTGTCGCCCGTCTTCCAGTCGATGGAGGAGACGTGGGCGCTCGCCGCCGTGCTGACGGCCTCGGCCGCTGGACTCCTTCTGCTTCCGGTGGCCGCCTACGCCTTCACCGCCTGGGCGGGAGCGCGCGGAGCCATGACCAGGGCACTGCTCGCTCCACGCGAAACCGAACTGGCCGAGGTGGTGCGCTCACGCGCCCGACTGGTGGACGCGTTCGAGATGGAACGCCGCCGGATCGAGCGCGACCTGCACGACGGTGCCCAGCAGCGGCTCGTCGCGCTGAGCATGAAGCTGGGGCTGGCCCGGCTCGACCTGCCGCCGGACTCGCCGGTCGCCGAGCAGGTCGCGCAGGCCCATGAGGAGGCCGGGCGGGCCCTGGCCGAACTGCGAGAGCTGATCCGCGGCGTGCATCCGCAGGTGCTCACCAACCGCGGCCTGGCCGCCGCCGCCCGTGACGCGGCCGGGCGCTCTCCGGTGCCGGTGGATGTGAACGTCTCCCTGCCGCGGAGGCTGCCCGAGGCGGTGGAGGTGACCGCCTACTACGTCGTCTCCGAGGCTCTGGCGAACATCGCCAAGCACAGCCGGGCAGGCCGGGCCCAGGTGCTCGGCCTGCTGGTCGACGATACGCTGATCATGGAGATCCGCGACGACGGGGTCGGCGGTGCCGATCCGGCCGGCGGCACCGGTCTGATCGGACTGGCCGACAGGGTGGCCGTGGTCGACGGCAGACTGTCCCTGTCCAGTCCGGCCGGCGGGCCGACAACGATGCGAGTGGAGATTCCGTGCGGGTAGTGATCGCCGAGGACGCCGTCCTTCTCCGTGAGGGCCTGGTCGGCCTGCTGGAGCGCTTCGGGCACACGGTCGCCGCCTCGGTTGGCGACGCCGCCTCCCTCGTCACCGCGGTGGAGGAGCACCGGCCCGACATCGTGGTGGTCGATGTGCGGATGCCGCCCGGCTTCACCGACGAAGGTCTGCGCGCCGCGCTCGCACTGCGCACGACGCACCCGGAACTGGCCGTGCTGGTGCTCAGCCAGTACGTCGAGCAGACCTACGCCGCCGAGTTGCTCGGCTCCGGTCGTGGCACGGGCATCGGTTACCTGCTCAAGGAGCGGATCGGGGACGTCGGCGAGTTCGTCGACGCGCTCGTCCGGATCGCGGAGGGCGGCACGGTCATCGACCCCGAGGTGGTGCGGCAGTTGCTCAGCGGGCGGCGCGATCCGCTGCGGCGCCTTACTCCGCGAGAGCTGGAAGTGCTCGCCCTGATCGCCGAGGGACGGACCAACGCCTCGATAGCCCAGGCTCTTTTCGTCACCGGCGCGGCGGTCGCCAAGCACATCGCGAGCATCTTCACCAAGCTCGACCTCCCGCCCGCCGCCGACGGCCACCGCCGCGTCCTGGCCGTCCTGGCCTACCTGCAGGCCGAGCCGAGGTAGTGCCAGATCTACCCCGGGACCTGGTCCCCGCGCCAATGTGCGGCGGGCGCCGCGCCGGTTGGATCGACGGCATGGCAACGACCTCTTTCGAATTCCCTGGCCGCTGGGTTGAGGGTGCCGGACTTGTCCTCGGTCCGGTTCTGATGCTCACCGGCGTGCTGCTCCGCGTCGATTTCGACGACTTCTTCCCAGGGCAACTCGCGGCGTTCGCCGCAAACCCCGGCCGGATGACCGCCTCCTACAGCGCCTTCGCCGCGGGGAACGTCCTGCTGTGGCCTGCCGTCATCGCGCTGGCCCGGCGCGCGTGGGCGACCCAGCCGCGATGGGCGCTGTGGGGCGGTGTGATGGTCATGCTCGGGCTGTTCGCCCGCGCCTTCCACACCGGGATCAATCACCTGATCTTCCAGATTGCCGACGCCCAGGGGGTGGAGGCGGGACGGAAGGCGGTCGACGGATACTACGGTGCGTTCCACGTGCTTCAACCGTTGTCGATCGCGATCTTCTTCGGCTGGGTCGTGCTGGCCGTCGGCGTATGGCGGGCAGGCGTGCTGGGGATCGTCAGGTCCGTCGCCCTGGCATCGATGAGCGCGCTGCCGATCGGCGTGCTCAAGGGCACGGGTCCGATGTCGATCGTCGCCACTCTCGGCTTGTGCGTCGCGCTGGTGCCGCTGGGGGCTCGCATCCTGAAGGACGTGCCCGCGCCCAGGTGGTGGGCTTATCCGCTCGCGCTGGGCGTGGGCACCGCAGCCGTGCTCCTCGGCATGGCCGGTTGACGGCCGAGATCGACGGCGACCACTTCTTCGAGGGCGCCCGGGGTACGGCCACGCTCCGCTCGCCGTCGGCGGCGAAGCGCGTCATTTGACGAGCAGCGTGCCGAACACGAGTTGGCAGGGGCTCATGGGCGGCGCCGTGGCTGAGTCTCCCACCGGTGTGTGATCCAGGCTCGATGGATCAGGCTACGCAGAGCGATGATCGCGTCGGCAAGGTCGAAGAACGCGTCGATGACGATTTCTCGTCGTTCATAGCAGCGTTGGAGTCGGTTGAAGGCGTTGTGCCAGGCGTTGGTGCGTTCGACGTGCCAACGTCGGCTGGCTTGGATCGGAGCCTTGTCGCCCTTATGTGCGATGCGCCCAGTCAGGTTTCGGCTGGTCAGCTCGTCGCGAGTGTTCTGGGAGTCGTATTCGGCATCCAGGTTAACGGCGATCACATCAGGGAGTGGGCCGAGGTCGTCGAGCTTGTCCAGGGTCGGCGCCAGTAGCGGCGAGTCGTGGCGGTTGGCACCGGCCAGCACCCGGCCGAGCGGGATGCCGTACCCGTCGACCATGAGGGAGCGTTTCATTCCTTGCTTGCCGCGATCGACCGGAGAGCCCCCGGCGGCCTCTCCTCCGCCGGGGGCTTTGGTGATGCAGCCATCGATGGAGATCTCTTCCAATACCAGGCCGACGATCCGGTCGTAGCATTCCAGGACTATGTGCTTGAGCTGCGCAAACACTCCCAGTTTGATCCACTCGTCGCGGCGGTTGCGGATCGTTGTCGCCGAGCAGGTGGTGTCGGCGATGGCTTGGTAGGAGCAGCCGAACCGGAGCACCTGGATCAGCTTGTCGAACACGATCCGGTCGTCGAGTCGGCGGCGGTGAACGCCGAGTGGGTGGCCGGGGTCAAAGGTGGGCCGCTCGGGGAGTAGCGCGGAGAACTGGACCCACAACGGCTCGATAAGCCGAGCTGGGACGGCAGGCACGGATGATCCTCGTATTCGATCACGTAGCGTAGACAACTAAGTGATCTTGAGGATCCGTGCCTGTGTTACATCCCCGGCCTTACCACGCGCCCTTATTTGTGCGCGCTCTTAAGGGCGCTTCAGTCGCCCGGAACGTAGGGCGGGGCGACACCCCATCCCCAATGCAGGACAGGCGCTTGGTAATCGAGGTCCGCGCCCGGCGTTGAGTTGATCACCGCGAGCCGGGTGGCCCACTCGACGTATCCAATGAACGCGGCCCGGAACTCCGGGTCGGACGGCAGTTTTGCGTCGTCGGCGGCCAGGCTCATCAAGCTCTCACCCGGTCAATGGTTATTCACGCTTCTCCCTCTCCCGGATGACCTCCATCGGGTCGTCGAACTCGGGGAGGCCGCCTGCCGGGCCATCGACTTTGACGAATTTCTGCGGTGCCTTGATGGTGACACCGGAACGCCAGGAGAGGAAGTCGGTCGTCGCTGATCCTTCGACCCGCTTCGGCTGGATGGGCTGGCCGGCGATCCAGGTGTCCCACATAGAGGTGACCTTCAGCGGCCTGCCGTCCATGTCGGTCGTCAGCCACCACGTCACCGTGGCTTTGGCGATGACGGCATCGAGTTCTGGTCCGATGGTCGCCCGGAAGGTGGGCGAGGCGGCGTAGAGGTCGGCGAAGGTGAGCGTCCCGCCGTAGACCATGACGTACTTGTGCTCGGGGAGACCGCCCAGCCGGCCCGCCCATCGCTTCTTGCTGTCGGTATCGGACAGCAGCCGCTGCAGCGTCTTCGGTTCGAAGACGTTGATGATCTGGTCGCTGAAGGCTCCCCCGTTGTGCACCGGGCCGCGCAGCGCCCAGCCATGCCCCTTCGTGTAGAGAGGTCCGGTGGTGTAGAGCTTGCCGTTCGCCGCCACGGAACGGTGTGTCCCCCTCTGGATATCGAGGCTCCGGCCAACGGGATCGCCCTTGCTGACCAGGTCTTTCAGGATGACGGTGGAGTCGTCTCGCGTGAAGATCACGCGTCTGGTGAGGTCGGAGGCGACGACTCCCGTGCGACCGAGCTGGATCGAGCCCGCGCGCTTGATGTCGTACTGGAACCATTTGGCGGTGTTGTTGACCACCCGCGAGAGCGAACCGGGGCTGATGTTGCCCACCTCGGTCACCTTGGCGGTGAACTGGCCGGCCATCAGCCTCTTCACTGCCGCCACCGGATCCACGCTCTCCGCTTTTGCGGCGGTTGGTGCTAGCAGGGCACAGGCCAATGCCGCAAATGCAAGTGATCTTCTCATGCACAAGATCTTTGCATTTATGGCGCGGAAAGATCTACCCGGACTTCCAGCTCATTCAGCATCGCGGCCAACCCGAACTCGAAGGCACCCGTCGCCGCCTCTCCGGCGATTCCGGACCCCAGCCGCGGATAGAGCCAAACGTGCTCCTCGATCTCGGCGAGCGTCTGGCGGATCTCCCGCCCCTCGTGCGCTCCGGTATGGCGGAGCCGGGCCCGCCAGGCGGACTCGGCTGCCTCCCCTGAGCGGCGCCGACTCTATTTCGCCGCTGTATGGACACGAAAAAGGTCCTCCGGGATCACCGGAAGATCTTTGACCTGCTGTGCGGCCGGAGGTACTCGAAACCCCGACCTTCTGATCCGTAGATCCCCGAACGATGTCCGAAGACGTTCAGACGCGTTCACCACGCAGGTCACACACGAGCCGCCTGTCCGTATCAGTCCAGCTCGGTACGAGGTCGTCCGGCTTGTTGGCTCCCAACTTGGCTCCCAGGACCAAACTGACCGGAGCCCGCGTCCTGGCTGAGATCGGCGACGACCGCACCCACTTCGCTGACGCCCTCGCGCTCAAGGCGTATGCCGGATCATGTCCGTCACCCGCGCCTCTGGCAAGAGCCGGGTGGTCCACGGAACCGTTCTCCCTTCGACAGGAAGGTCCTCCACGATCTTCTGCGACAAGTCCCATCCGATTGGAGAAGGGTATGGAAGTCTGGACATATGGCGATTGAGTGGTCCCGGCAGGAGGTCCTCAGAGCGGTCAGGACGTGCTTGCTACCTGCGGGCGCCGTGACGGACGGGTACTCCGCCGTCGATGTCATGGCGGAGCCCGACAGCATGTTGGTGATCTTCCACTGGCGGCGAGATCCGAACCTGTACGCCATCAAGGTCGAGTTTCCGACGGCGCCGAAGAGTTCGTGGACCGGCCTGCCGGTGGCCTCGGCGGATGAATGGGCCGCAGACGTCGCATCTCGCCTTCAGGAGGAACTCGACACCGGGCTGGTTCGTCGAAGCCGCCGGATGATCCGAGATGGCTACGTTCTGTTGGACACCCACGATGCTCCCGACGTCGGCCCCGCCGGGTTCTTCATCAGTTCGGTTCCACTCGACGACGTCGTGCTCTCCCCCGTGCCGTCATCGAGGAGTTTCTGGAAGAGGTCCTACGTCACTTTCAGTCTAGGATCGCCGTCGGCATCGGTTTCCCGGCCTGCGTCCAAGGCCGGCTCCTGGTTGGCCAAAGCGGGGATGGATGTCACCATTCCCAGACAGCTGATCGTCGAGGCAAAGCTTGCCTGCTGGCTTCAGGCCCGCGTCAACAACGCCCGCGGGAGACCTGTTGTCGGTCATGCGGCAGCGTCCTGGGAGGACAAGCAGCACACCACCGTCCGTCTCGACCTGGTGCACATCCAGCCCGGCGTCCCATCGGAGGTACGCGATGCGCTGGTGCGTCTCACGGTCTGCGAGGCAGCCGAGGCCGGTGCCCTGCACGTGGTCACCGCGATCGACGATCCCGAACTCCATAGACTGGGGTTCCGTCCCGTGAACGGTGGCGGCCTTACGCTTCACACCAGCAGCGCTGAACCGCCATCGGATTCCACGGCCGACGCCTGACCCGAAGCGCCTCCCGTCCAGGGCTGAACCTCGACATGTGAAACCTCCAACGCCTTAGACGAGAGTCGTCCCGGGTCGGACGGTGCCCGGTCACGGGGAGGTGCGGGCGGGCACCGCGCCTTGGAGGTGCGGTGCTAGAGATTCGCGCCGCCGGAAACCTCGATACGCTGAGCGGTGATCCACCTACTCGCGTCAGAGGCGAGCGACGCTATCGCGTCGCCGACGTCCTCGGCCTCGCCTGCGCGACTGAGTGCGGTCTGACTCGCGAGGTAGGACCGCGCCTCGTCGGACTTCATCATGCCTCCTGCGAAGTCGGTAGCGATCGGGCCTGGAGCAACAACGTTGACCCGGATACCCCGCGCGCCGAGTTCCTTCGCCTGGTACTTCGTGAGGATCTCGATGGCACCCTTCATGGCCGCGTACGCCGCCGATCCGGGAACCACGAAACGGGTGAGGCCAGTGGAGTAGTTGATGATGCTGCCCCCATCTGCGATCAACGGAAGCAGTGACTGGGTAAGGAAGAAGACTCCCTTGAAGTGAACACCGACCAGATCGTCGAACTGTTCTTCGGTCGTCTCCTCGAATGGTGCGATGTGAGCGAAGCCGGCATTGTTGACAAGGATGTCGAAGATCTCGCGGTCCCAGGTCGAAGCGAGTACGTCACGGATCTGGGCGACGAAGTTGGGGAATTCCGACACGACCGACGTGTCGAGCTGCAGGGCGACCGCTTTGCGGCCCTGCGCCTCAATTTCGGCTACGACCTGTGCGGCCTCGTCCTTTCCGCTGCGATAGGTAAGTATCACATCGACCCCGGTTGCGCCGAGCGCAAGGGCGTCGGCACGTCCCAGCCCGCGGTTTCCGCCGGTGATCAGGGCGACCTTCTGGTCTTTCACTTCACTCATCTTCTTTCTTTTGGTGCGGGCTCGACGCTGCGTGATGCGCTGCGTCGGAACGGATTAGCGTCCCTTGAGGACGATCTGTTGCGGACACGACCGGCCGATGTGCTGGGCGGGGCGTTGCCATCCTGCGACGAACTAATCTTTGTCTTGCTGGGGAGAAGCTTCCTGGCCCTGTTGAGCCGAGGTTTGGTGATCTCCGCTTAACGCCGAACCCGTGCGTCGCGTTCTCAACCGGTGTAGCGACTGTGATTAGCCGATGGCGCCGCCTGAGACAGCAGCGACTGCCCGCTGACCCACGCCGCCAGGTCACTGACGAAGTAGGCGAGTCCCGGTGTGGATCTCACCTGCCGCTCATCGGGTCGGTCGGGGGCAGTGCGGCCGAGAAGGGGGCGCCGGTGAGGTTCTCGGAGATCCGCCATATGCGGTCGGCGTCGTCCTCGCTGCGAAGCCGGGAGTAGACGGCCTGTTCGGCGGGCGCGCCGGACAGGTGCCCGAGGCCGCCAGGACCGTAGAAGCGGGCGCCGCGTCCCTCCGGGGAGGTGGCGGCGAACAGAGCCGGCAGCGCCGCCGTCTCGATCGTGCCGAGGAGGATGCCGAGCCGGGAGAGAGCGCGGATGACGCGCGCGCCGGCGGTGTCCTTCGACCGGCCCATCTCGGGGCGCGCGGCCAGCAGATTGGTGGGGGCGACGCCGGGGTGGGAGATGTTGCTGGTGATCCCCCAGCCGGCCACCTGGCTGCGCCGGTCCAACTCCAGCCCGAACAGGCCGAACGCGATCTTGGACTGGCTGTACGCGCGGCGGGCGTGGTAGGACCGTTCCCAGTTCAGGTCGTCCCAGTTGATGGCGTTCTCGTTTGCGGAGATGCTGATCTGCGAGGTCACGCGGGCGCGTCCCGCGCTCAGCAGGGGCAGCAGGTGGGAGACGAGAGCGAAGTGCCCCAGGTGGTTGCTGCCGAACTGTAGCTCGAACCCTTCCGCGGTGGCCTGCCGGTCCGGCGGGGTCATGACGCCGGCGTTGTTGATGAGAATGTGGATCGGCCGGTTCTCGCCGCGCAACGTGGCGCCCAGCGCAGCGACCGAGTCCAGCGACGACAGGTCGAGGTCACGGAGGGAGACGGCGGCGTCCGGGTACCGCTCCTTGATCTTCGCGACCGCCGCCTCGCCCTTCCGGCGGTTGCGGACGGGCATGACGACCTCGGCGGAGGCGGCGGCGAGCCGGGTCGCCAGGCGCAACCCCACGCCGTCGCTGGCACCCGTCACGACGGCGAGCTTGCCGGAGAGGTCGGGAACCGTGATGTCCGTTTGCGTGCGTGCCATGGTGCTACTCCTCGTTTCCCTTGATCGATTCCACACCGGCCCCCGTCTCGGTCGAGCGGCCGCTGCTGCGATCTCAGGCTGCACCTGATCCTCGGCGGCCTCCACGGCCTGCCGATCCCAGGCTGGCCGGGCCGAGCCAACGGCCTGCCGATCCCAGGCCGGACGGGCCGAACCAGGCGACGAAGGGGGGATCAACGATCCGAGGCTGCGGTCGGACGACGGTGGTAGAACGGCACAAAAGCAGTCGTCGGGGAGGAAGCAGCAATGATCGATCGAGCCGGGCTCGCCGAGTTCCTGCGGCGCCGCCGCGAGTCACTTCAGCCTGAAGACGTCGGTCTCCCGCGCGGGCAGCGGCGCAGAACCACGGGTTTACGCCGCGAGGAAGTCGCCACGATCTGCCACATCTCCACCGACTACTACAGCCGGCTGGAGCGGGAGCGCGGACCCCACCCGTCCGAGCAGATGATCGCCTCGATCGCGCAGGGTCTGCATCTGTCCCTCGACGAACGCGACCACCTGTTCCGCCTCGCCGGGCACAACCCGCCTACGAGGGGGACGACCAGCGAACACATCGGTCCCGGCCTGCTGCGCATCTTCGACCGGCTCACCGACACCCCCGCCGAAATCGTCACCGAGCTCGGCGAGACACTGCGGCAGACCCCACTCGGCGTCGCGCTCACCGGCGACCTCACCCGATACACCGGCCCGGCCCGGAGCATCGGCTACCGGTGGTTCACCGATTCGGCCACCCGGGCCCTGTACCACCCCGACGACCACGCGCTGCACTCCCGCGTCTTCGCCTCCGGGCTCCGCAAGATGGTCACACTTCGCGGGCCCGGTTCAAGGGCCGCGCGCCTCCAGAGCCTCCTGCTCGACCGCAGCGAAGAATTTCGCGCCGTCTGGAACGAACACGAAGTCGGCATCCGCTACAACGAGGTCAAGCGCTTCATGCACCCCGAGCTCGGCGTCCTCGAACTCACGTGCCAGGCGCTTCTCGACCCCGACCAGTCACACTTTCTCATGGTTTACACCGCCGTCCCGGGCAGCGAAAGCTACGAGAAACTCCAGCTTCTCTCCGTCATCGGAACCCAGCGGATGGCCTCGCAGACACTTCCGGACGCGTGACAATCGAACGCGACCGCATCTCTCCTGCCGGTTCGGGCCTCGGCATGGAGCTGGACCGCAACAACCCTGCTCAGTGAGCCGTGCTGAGGAACGAAGCACGGATCGTCGATCGCCCCCAGCAATCTACGGAGGCCAACCATGCAGTGGCGATCGTAGGGCTGCATCTGTGCGGCGGCGCGGCCACCCCGGTCGGCGCGTTCGGTTGGTACGGCGGGCCGGCGCGCGGTGCCCGGCCCGGTGTCCCGCCGCCGTCCGGGACCGGCCCCCAGGTCTCACGCCCGGACAGCGGGCGGGCGGAGGGCCGGGGGTGCGGCGGCGCGCCGCGCCGCCGCTTGAAGCTGGCGCAGAAGGCTGGGCCCGGCCACTGGCACCCGCACGAGCTACGGCACTCCGGGGCCTCGCTCATGCTCGCCCAGGGCACGCCGCTACACGTCGTCTCCGACGTCCTCGGGCATGCGAGCATCGCGATCACCAAGGATGTCTACGGGCACCTGATGGAGGGCGACAAGCGTGCGGCGACGGAGGCCATTTCCGGGGCTCTGCTGGGCAGACCGGTGCCTTCGGCTCCCAGGTTGGCTCCCACAGCCACCGCAGAGACCGGTTGAGCCCCGCAACGAAAAAGGCCCCTGATGGCGTAACGCCTGTTCAGGGGCCTTCTTGCATGTGTGCGGCCGGAGGTACTCGAAACCCCAACCTTCTGATCCGTAGTAAGGCCGAGATCGTCCACAGTCATCCACCGCCGTCAGAAGCGCCTGCTCAACGACCTCTCCAGCTTGATCGGGTTCCACAGGCGTACACCGACGTCCAGGGATGTTGTTAGCAACAGCGTTAGCACGATCGACCAGACCTCGGCTGTCCCTAGACGGCTGCTGGTTCTGCCTCCCGGCGGTCAACCGTCCCGCTGAACCGCAGGCACGACGCCGTTAACCTGTTGGCGTTGAGACCTTCAGCAGGGAGAAGTCATGCGATCAGACATCGGCCTGGATGAGATGGCTGCTGAACTCTCCCAGCTTGCTGATCTCTCAACGGCTGTGCCTCTGCCGGAATCCGAGGTTGTGGCCCTTGAGGAAGTGATCGGCGCGCCGCTTCCTGACGAGTTCCGGTCGTTCCTGCTGCGATTCGGCCAAGGAGTCTCTCCCGGTCGCTTGCTCGACCTGCATTGGATCGTGGAAGAGACCCAACGGGAGCGTGGGTACTTCCAGGAGGAACCCGAGGTCGCCGCCTACCCGTGGGAGCCCTTCGGGGTGACCCGGGATGATGTGCGGCAACTGCGACGCCTCGCAGGCGACGGAGCAGACCCCACCCTGTGGATGGACAAGCCCTCGCCCGGAACCATGTTCCTGTGCAGCCATGGATGCTCGTGGATCAGCATGCTCGCCATGAACGGTGAGTACGCCGGCACCGTCTGGCTCACCGAGATGGGATGGGTGAAGGACATGTACTGGTGGCCGTCGGCCCCCTGGAGGGATGTCGAACCGTCGGACCGTCTGCATGGGGGTTGGAGCGAACCAGTGCCGTTCCTGGACTGGTACATGCGCTGGACCCGGCAGATCGTCAGCCGACATCGGCACTCACGACAGCCTAACTTGCCTTGATCGCAGAGGCGTTCATTCTTCCTCGCGCAGGCGAACTCCCGCGCCTTGGTCCACTCCATACCACCTGATCCGTAGGCAAGGGTAGACGCCTCGTCAGCGGCGTTTCATCCTGCTCAGGTGGTGGTTGCGGGTCGGTGGAGGGTGATCGTGTAAGGCGGTGTTGCTGTACGGGCTGCTGTACAGCGCTCCCCCGCGGAACTACGGCCTGGCCGCTCGATCACCGCTCGGCATGCAATATCTCCATCGCCTGAAGCACGTCAGTGACGACATGATCCGCATCGTGTTCGTGACCCGGCCATGTACCTCGGTCGATCCAGATCGTCCGCAGACCGGCTGCGCGTCCTCCGCCGATGTCCGCCACAAGGTGATCGCCGATCATCCATCCCCCGCCTGCGAGAGTCACGCCGCAGCGCTCGGCGGCGATCTCGAACAGACCGGTGTCGGGCTTGCGGATGCCCTCGACTCCGGACAACGCATAGGCGTCCACTGCCTCGGCCAGTCCCGCCCGCTGGATCTTGCCGAGCTGATTGTCCGCCGTCCCGTTGGTCACGATCGCCAACCGCCAGCCCAACGCACGAAGCCGAGACAGGCCATCCATCACCTCGGGTCGGCAGTGAACGAGGTACGGCATGCGCCGGCGGTAGCGACTCCATAACTCGTCGACCGACTCGGCCAAAGCAAAGTGATCGCGCACCTTGGTGAAGAAGACCTCACGATGCGGGTAGCCGGCGCGGTCCAGAGCGGTCAGCCAGCCAATTGCCTCACGCCTCAGATCATGCTCATCGGCGAACTCCCCCACCCACGCCTGGAACGCCTCATCCAGGTTAATGAGGGTGTTGTCCAGGTCGAAGAGCGCGAGCCGTTGCACGGTGCCCACCCTACGAGGGCGTGTCAACTTAAGACACCCGCATTAGGAGTGCGATCGTCTTTCAACTGGGCCTACCGCTTTGACCTGCTGGTATGGCATGTAAGACGATCATTCCTTTCTTAATCATTCCGTACGTGCTCCGTAGCCGTGGAGTCGTCCGACGAGCTCGGGAACCCTTCATCGCGAGTAAACGGCACGCCAAGTCGGCGGCTTGGCGCACCCAGGTACGGATCGACTAGACGGAGGGCTCGAACTCTCGTGCGAGCCCTCCGGCAACCGTCCCGCACGTACCAGCTCCACCATCTGCCGGCGAAACTCCGGCGGATAGTTATTCGGCGCAGTGGACTTCTTCCGGGAACCAGGGTTCCTCAGAAGTCAGGTGTCCACCAAACCGGGCCAACTCCACTTCACCCGTTGGATCCGAGCTGTTCAGCGCGGTCTGTCCCTGTTAAGGCATGGTCCTTGAGGAGGGGCAGGGTGTCGGGGTCTTCAGTCCAGCCGGAGGCGATGGCCCGTACCGCAGCCGCGCGCACAGCCCAGTGTTCGTCGTTGAGGGCGTGGTTCTTGAGGAGGGGCAGGGTGTCGGGGTGATCGGCCCAGCCGGAGGCGATGGCCTGCACCGCGGCCTCGCGCACATCCCCGTGTTCGTCGTTGAGGGCGTGGTTCTTGAGGAGGGGCAGGGTGTCGGGGTGATCGGCCCAGCCGGAGGCGATGACCTGCACTGCAGCCGCGCGCACATCCTCATTGGCGTCGTTGAGGGCGTGGTTCTTGAGGAGGGGCAGGGTGTCGGGGTGATCGGCCCAGCCGGAGGCGATGGCCCGTACCGCGGCCGCGCGCACATCCCCGTGTTCGTCTTTGAGGGCGTGGTTCTTGAGGAGGGGCAGGGTGTCGGGGTGATCGGCCCAGCCGGAGGCGATGGCCCGTACCGCAGCCGCGCGCACATCCTCATTGGCGTCGTTGAGGGCGTGGTTCTTGAGGAGGGGCAGGGTGTCGGGATCGTCGGCCCAGCCGGAGGCGATGGCCCGTACCGCGGCCGCGCGCACATTCCCGTGTTCGTCTTTGAGGGCGTGGTTCTTGAGGAGGGGCAGGGTGTCGGGGTGATCGGCCCAGCCGGAGGCGATGGCCCGTACCGCGGCCGCGCGCACATTCCCGTGTTCGTTGTTGAGGGCGTGGTTCTTGAGCCAAGGCAGGGTGTCGGGGTGATCGGCCCAGCCGGAGGCGATGGCCTGCACCGCAGCCGCGCGCACAGCCCAGTGTTCGTCTTTGAGGGCGTGGTTCTTGAGGAGGGGCAGGGTGTCGGGGTGATCGGCCCAGCCGGAGGCGATGGCCTGCACCGCGGCCCGGCGCACATTCCAGTGTTCGTTGTTGAGGGCGTGGTTCTTGAGGAGGGGCAGGGTGTCGGGATCGTCGGCCCAGCCGGAGGCTATGGCCTGCACCGCGGCCTCGCGCACATCCCCGTGTTCGTCGTTGATGGCGTAGTCCTTGAGCCAAGGCAGGATGTTGGGGTCGTCGGCCCAGCCGGAGGCGATGGCCTGCACCGCGGCCCGGCGCACATTCCAGTGTTCGTTGTTGATGGCGTAGTCCTTGAGCCAAGGCAGGATGTTGGGGTCGTCGGCCCAGCCGGAGGCGATGGCCTGCACCGCGGCCCGGCGTACATTCCCGTGTTTGTTGTTGAGGGCATGGTTCTTGAGCCAAGGCAGGGTGTCGGGGTGATTAGTCCAGCCGGAGGCAATGGCCTGCACCGCGGCCTCGCGCACATCCTCATTGGCGTCTTTGAGGGCGCGGTTCTTGAGGAGGGGCAGGGTGTCGGGGTGATCGGCCCAGCCGGAGGCAATGGCCTGCACCGCGGCCCGGCGCACATCCTCATCGGCGTCTTTGAGGGCGCGGTTCTTGAGGAGGGGCAGGGTGTCGGGATCGTCGGCCCAGCCGGAGGCGATGGCCTGCACCGCGGCCTCGCGCGCATTCCAGTGTTCGTTGTTGAGGGCGTGGTTCTTGAGGAGGGGCAGGGTGTCGGGATCGTCGGCCCAGCCGGAGGCAATGGCCTGCACCGCGGCCCGGCACACAGCCCCGTGTTCGTCGTTGATGGCGTGGTTCTTGAGGAGGGGCAGGGTGTCGGGGTGATCGGCCCAGCCGGAGGCAATGGCCCGTACCGCAGCCTCGCGCACATCCTCATCGGCGTCTTTGAGGGCGTGGTTCTTGAGGAGGGGCAGGGTGTCGGGATCGTCGGCCCAGCCGGAGGCGATGGCCTGCACCGCGGCCTCGCGCGCATTCCAGTGTTCGTTGTTGAGGGCGTGGTTCTTGAGGAGGGGCAGGGTGTCGGGGTGATCGGCCCAGCCGGAGGCAATGGCCCGTACCGCAGCCTCGCGCACATCCCCGCGTTCGTCGTTGAGGGCGCGGTTCCTGAGGAGGGGCAGGGTGCCGGGGTGATCGGCCCAGCCGGAGGCAATGGCCCGCACCGCAGCCCGACGCACAGCCCAGTATTCGTCATTTAGAATTGCTACTTTTAGGCCGTGAAAATCTCCGGGCAATAGAGCGATATATATCTGAGCTGCAATTTCTGGCGTCACATATGCGCGAATTCGCAAGTATCGACTGTTGGATCGATACCAGGATAGATAATCTTCTCGATTGAACCAATCGGAGTCGAGACCGACCGATGATCGAATAAGCGTCGCCTGCAAAGCACCGACGAGCTTTAAATCGTAATCACTTTCATTGATGGCGGCGGCAGCAAGGAGCTTAATTAGATACTCGGTAATGGTGCGAGTGTGATCTATAAGGGTCGCCGTTCGCCGAACTTCACCAGTGGCGCGCAAAGCAAGAATTAGATGCAGCGGGGGTAGCTTTTTGATTCTCCAATGAGGATCGGCGTTCAGGAGGATGGCGATAGCCTGGATTGCGAACTGTTCAGGAAGGATTCCGGTAAGGAGTAGCAAGACTTCGGACCAAGCTGGATCGGGCCAGTAGGTTTTGAAAATCTGAAGAAGATCCTCTTCGTTGAGGTCTCGATCATTGAAACGCTGGTTGATGTCGTCGGCAGCCAAGTATTCCAAGAAAGCACGATGGACGAATCCGTAGACCTCGGCCCCGAAGAGAGACAATATGAAATTTCGTTCGCGAAATTGTCTGAGGATGGCACGGGCAGCCTTGGAAGCCTCTCCTTCGGAGAGGTTGAACCTGTCATGCAGATGTTGTTCCAAATATTCGGAAAGCTCTGCGGCGGGGATGTGGTTACCGGCCAGGCCAACAGGGCTACCCTGCATTCGGCGGGCAACAAGGCGTAGCATCCGAAGCTTTTCCTCTTCGTCAAGGTCAATCGCCTTCCCGTCGATATGTTCGGCACGCAGGTGCTTATTAACATCCCAATGCTCGATAAGGACGGTGACAGCATGCTTGTAGACCGTACGACGGTCACGTGGGAGTTCACGGCGTCGCCCGATGATGGCGAGAATCGTCAACAATAGGGGGTTACCGGCCAATTCTGCCACTGCAGCCGAATCGTCAATCGCTTTCAACAACCGGTTGCCCAGGCGTGTAGCCTCAGTAGGGTTGCCCGGGCAGCTTTCCACGTACCAGGTAGTAGTGAACTTTTTGATCTGCTCGGAGTCCAGATCCTGGAGCATGTAATGGGTGAAACCAGCAGCATCCAAGATGCCACGGCTGTATCCGATTACACGGGAAGTGACGATGATGCGTGTCTTGGGGTAACGGGAAGCGAATCCGTCGATCTGATGAGCTACCTCTGCCCGTAGCTTCGGGTCGAAGATCTCGTCTAAACCATCGAAGACCACTAGTGCGTGCCCATCGGAGCGCAGGAATTCTTCCAACAGTGGTTTAGGCAGCCCCAAATCCTCGCTGGCATGGAGGTAGTCGAGCATGTCTAGGAAGTCTTTGGACCGCCAGTGGGAGTCGGCGTAAGTACGCAACTCCACCAGCAAGGGGAGGCGGCCTGCTATCGCCTGCGGCACCTGAGCCATCGCCGAATTCTCATGAGCGTCTTGTTTCGCGCGATTTGCGGCAAGTGTCAGCATTAGGTATTTGGACAGGGTGGACTTGCCTGCGCCCGGGTCACCCAGTATGACGATCTTCCGTTCGGAAGGGTCCCCGAGTGCCTCCAGCACGGGTCGAGGCGGGCGCTCCCGGAAGGCGCGACGAACCTCCTCTATTCGTGCCAGATCGATTTGCTTGGGAAGATCGGACTCCTCGACGTGCCCATCGGCTGCTAGGCGACGCCACACCTCGCGCGGTAACTCCATTGGCGGTGGGTCCATCCGGACCGACTGAGGAACGAAGATCTGCCCCAGCAACATCGCCGGGTGTTCGCCCTGTTCGGTCAAAGGGGTGAGAATCTCTAGATCTACCCGTCGATGGCGCTCCCGTAGCCGATCCAAGTAGATGCGGCATATCTCCGCAAATTGGTCACTTTCTGATGTATTGTCCTCTTTGTTCCCATCGTGCCTGTAACTGCGAAACTCGGAGACCAAAGCTACGACGATCAGGAGTACGACCCCAGTCCATATAGTGGGGGTCCACCACGATGCCTTTACCGCCACGGTGCTAGTCGCCAGGTTTCCCGCCAGTCCAATAACGATGGGCACCATTACCTTCAGCGACACCGCCCACAGGACCCGACCGCCCCGTCCTCGGGCCTTGGCACTACGGCGACTATCAGTATTATTCACGCCGCCTAGCATCGCAGTACGTATCCGTCGCGATCAATCAGAACAAGAGGAATGGCCCATTTGGGATGTACTAGAAATCACCGGGCTCCGCCCTGTCATGATCTGATCACCTCGTACGCCACCGACCCATCGCGCAGCGGCACCAGGCACAGGATGGAGGCGTCCCAGGCTAGGGAAGAGATGAGTCGTCTCAGACAGGTGGGCTAAAGCACAACTACGCATTTTCAGAGATGAACCAACCGAGCATCACCGCAGTTATCCGACATCCTGGTTGTTTCGATGACGGATGGACTCTCACGCTCCTTGACCGACCGCATCACGATGTTGGTTGAGCTGCGTCGCCGCGACGTCAGCTTCAACTCCTTGAGCAAGGTTTTGGCCGCCACCACGTGCAATCTCTTGGAGGTGGTCAGCCAGTCGAGTGCCAGCAAGTGACCATGCTGGAGCGCTGAGATCTTGATGCCACCTCGGCGGATCCGTAGGACACGACACAAAGGCGATATAGCCCTGCGTAATCTAATGAGCTACACCCAGTGAGGGCGGTGATGGCGTCCCGCTCGCCTGATGGATAGGGGAGGTTGCCATGACCGACCGCGCGCCTAACTGGCCACCGGCGGCAGAGAGCACGTCAGCTCGGGCCTCGCGCATGGATCTGGCCAACACTCTGGCAGCTCAAGTCGACTCGGCCCGGCATCTGCCGTTGTTGCAACAGCCGTTGTTGAACTGGTGCGAGGGCGATGCAATGGCGCGTCTGCTGGATGAACTGGCCACGACCCTGGGCGATGAGCCGCTCGCCGAACTCGCCTACGAGCTCGCCGAGAAGCTGCGCAGCCGGCTCGGCCCGATGCCCGGGTACGACCCGCAGGCAATGCTTGCTGCCGTCCTGGCGAGCGTGGAACGACGACTCAACCTAGATACGCCCCCGGGCGCCTCCTGACACACGGCCGCGGTCTCCTCGCCACGGCGCCCCCGAGCTACGGCGTCAGGGGCGCCATCATCAGCGGCCGATCAGCCCCCGTAGTACAACGGGTTGGGATATCCCGCCATCAGCGATGCGATATGTATCATTGCAGCCAGCATGAATCACCTCCTGCGAGGCTACTGTTACACAGAGAAACAGTGCGGCCTGCGGAAGATCGCTGCAACCGATTTGCTCGGTTACCCTGACCGAGACTTCCACCTGTCTCGACGATCATGTTGCGCTCCTCACCGACCCTGGCGGAGTTGTCGCCAGGGGATCGATTTTCAACGTGTCATCGACGCGCTGACACGACGAGAGCCCTCGCTCCTGAGCAGAAGCAGCAGCCGTACTCGAAAATGTTGAGGCCAGCCATCTGGGGTGATGGACTGCCTTCGCGGTGCAGACCAGGGCGAACCTGGGCGATCTGGAACGCCCCGACATAAACCCCCATGCGCCATAGGTAAACCAGGTCGCTCACGTTACCGTCATAGGTAGGTGTCCGCTCGGGGGAGAAAGGAGCGTCAACGTGTATCGTCCTGTGCTCGCTGCTGCGCTCTCAGGAGCCTCGATAGGGCAGCTCAGCTACTGGCGGCGTAACCCGCCGGTTCTTGAACCTGAGTATCGGACCTCAAACAAGGTCCTCTACTCCTACCGCGACGTTGTCGCTCTCCGATCGCTTGCCTACCTGCGGCAACGCAATGAGCTGTCGCTGCAGAAGATCCGCGTTTCTATCCGGAACTTGCGCGACCTCGGCAAGACTGAGCACCTGTCGGAGTACCGGCTAGTCAAGTCTGGCAATACCGTCATCGTGGTCGACGGCGATGAAGCGATAGATCTACTAAGGAAGCCCGGAAACAGTGTCCTCGCCGAACTAGTCCACGTGTTCGACGCATTCGAAGGGCGGGTCGGGCATGTACTGCCGTTCCAGCGTCCCCTGCCTGGCGTCGCCGTGGATCCAGAAATTCGCGGTGGGTTCCCTGTAGTTGAGGGCACCCGCGTCGGCTACGACCAGATCGCTGGCCTGATGAGCGACAACGTGCCAGCCGAGCGGATCGCTGACTTTTTCCCATCGGTGAACGCAGAGGCTGCGCGGGCAGCGCAGAAGTTCGCCGACTATGTCTGCAGGTTCGAGTCATCCGCCGCCGACCGAGCTGCGGGATGAGGATCCTCCTCGATGAGAATGTCCCTAAGCCGTTAGTCGAACCACTGTCCTGGCTCCTGCCGGGCCACGTGATCGAGCAGGTCAATCGGCGATTCAAGGGCATCAAAGACGAGCAACTTTACGACAAAGCCAAGCGAAAGAAATTTGAGATGATCATCTCCGCTGACGGCAACCAGCTGTATGACGAAGGGATCTGCAAAGCCATTCAGCGCTCTGGCTTGCATGCAGTTTTTGTCGAGACAGGCAACAGTAGTCTCGGGTCGTTGGCCGCCGCTGCGGGGGCATTAATCCACTCCATCCGCGACATCATAGGAAAGTTAGAAAAGGCAGAAAGTCAACATGTAGCCATCGTCCAGATGTTACACGGAGATCCCGGTTACAGCTTCCACGACCCGCGGCGGGACGCGCCCTCACCGATGTGGCCGCGTAAGCAACATGGCGAACACAAGCCGAGCCGGAAGTTGAAAAAATAATCGCACGACCGGCTCCCGCCCAGTTCGGACGGGAGCTTCTTCGTGCTAATTCACTAGGGCAGATAACCCATGAGAGGAAAACCGCTTCGCCGGAGCTAGGACTCGGTAACTGTACGGGATCGTTGGTAGCGTTTCCGTTAATCCAGGGTCTCGCTCATACTTGCTCAGGGTGCGCCGCTGCACGTTGGTTACACCCTATTCGTTCGTGCATGTCGATGAGCGGATGTTCGAGAGTTGTGAGCTAATGACTCGGCTTCGGGCTCGACGGACGAGCATTTGTTGGAGTCGTGACGTCCAGCAGCGATAATCGGCATCCGCAGAGTCGGCGTCCTACCGCCTCTGACGCTTATGCGTAGTCGATCCAGGGAGTCATGGGAGGCTCGTACGTTATCGGCACGCGCAACTCCCAATGGCCGAAGCTATCCGCGTTCTCGCCAGTCGGCCGGCCACACGAGCATGTCCACGGATCGGTGTCATCGACGTCGACTGGCGGCCAGAAGTGGAAGCGAACTTCTTGGGTTTGTGGCTCCTCCCGGTCCGGCGGCCAGTGCTCGATGTGGAAGCGGTAAGGCCGGTTGGCGTGCAGCAGTAGCGGAAGGGAAAGTAGAGTGTAGGAATCTCTTACCCAGCCCTCGGCCTGCACCCGATAGTCACGTGGCACAGTGATCGAACCGAATAGATTTTTCGGCCCCCCAACCGCGCTTTCCTCCAGTACAGCAACAATGCTCCCTGGGTGGGAAGGAGCCAGTCTCTCATGCCGTTCCTCGCGCTCGTCGCGGCGCCGTTCAGCTTCGATCCCTGACAATCGTGCGGCCTCATTTGCTGATCTGCGTGCCGCCCGAGCGGATATGGCTGCAAAATACCCCGCAGCTAGGGCGACGACAAGTGCAGCTACGGCGATCCAGTCACCAGCATCCATGACTAGTCACCGTATCCGTGAAATGCCAGCTATGAGGAGCATTCTCGCCCGAAGGCGGATGTTAGCCCTCAGTGCTTTGTTGCGCCGCTCCCGTCGCAGAAGTGGATACAGTCCTATAGATCACCACCAGCAGAACGGCCACCGAATGCCCCGTCAGCTCCGGTTCGATGCCTTTTGGCATTGCACTCCGCGAGCCGTTCAATCGTGTCTGGGCATCTTGGCGATCTCGTACAACGCCAAGGATTGGCTGAAGGATTCGGTGATGGATCGGGCGATGCGTTCAGCCCCGGCTAGGTCGTGCCTAGCCATCGCCTTAGCGATCTCGCGCAACGCGCGGGCCTGGCTGCCGGGATCGGTGATGGATCGGGCGATGCGTTCAGCCTCCGCCGGGTCAAGCCCGGCCAGCACCTCGGCGATGCAGCACAGCTCTCCCTGCCAGGTGATGGTGCGTGCGATGCGTTCGGCCTCGGCCAGCAGGGCGCGGGCACGGTCACGGTCGTGCCTAGCCACCACCTCAGCGATCTCGCGCAACGCGCGGGCCTGCCTGCCGGGATCGGTGATGGATCGGGCGATGCGTTCAGCCTCCGCCGGGTCATGCTCAGCCGCCACCTTGGCGATATCGCACAACGTGTGGGCTGCATATATGAAGTCGGGAATGGAGTGTACGAGGCGTTCGGCTTCTGCCGGATCATGCCAGGCCATTGCCTCGATAATCCAGGACAACAGCAGGTGTGGATCGACGGAGTCGGTGACGGAGAGTGCGAGGTGTTCGACTTCGGTCAGTAGAGCGCGGGCGTGGTCACGGTCGTGCTGGGCCACCGCCTTGGCGATGCCAAACAATGCGTGGGCTGCGTCATCCGGGTCGGTGATGGAGCGTGCGAGGTGTTCGACCTCGGCTAGTAGAGCGCGGGCGTGGTCATGGTCGTGCCGGGCCACCACCTCAGCGATCTCACGCAACGCGTGGGCCTGGCCCGAGGGGTAGGTGATGGAGCGTGCGGCGCGTTCGGCCTCGGCCAGCAGGTCTCGGGCACGGTCACGGTCGTGCCGGGCCACCACCTCAGCGATCTCACGCAATGCGCGAGCTGCCTCTCGGGGCTCGGTGATGGAGCGGGCGATGCGTTCGGCCTCCGTTGGGTCATGCTCGGCCGCCACCTTGGCGATATCGCACAAGGTGTCGAGCTGCCACGGGAGGACGGTGATGGAGCGTGCGGCGCGTTCGGCCTCGGCCAGCAGGTCTCGGGCACGGTCACGGTCGTGCCGGGCCACCACCTCGGCGATGTTGAGCAATGCGTGGGCTGCGTTGTCGGGATCGGTGATGGAGCGGGCGATGCGTTCGGCCTCCGTTGGGTCATGCTCGGCTGCCACCTTGGCGATCTCGCGCAACGTGGCGGCATCGCCAAAGAAGATGTCGTGCGTGGCGCGTTCGGCCTCGGCTAGCAGGTCTCGGGCACGGTCAGGGTCGGTCATGGAGCGGGTGATGAGTTTGGCCTTGGCGGTGCGGTGTTCATTCGCGGACCGGGCGGTTCGCAGGCTGGCGGCGGTGTCAGCGGCAGAGGCAGGTCGCTGGTCGGGGAGTTTGGCGAGCAGAGCGGTGATGAGGCGATCGACATCGGGGCTGATGCTGGGCCGGAGTGCACTGGGTGGGGTGGGTGTTTTCGTGGCGTGCATGTAGGCCAGAGCCCGCAGGTCCTTTGCGGGGAAGATGTGCTGGCCGGTGAGCAGGTGATAAAGGGTGGCACCGAGGGCGTACAGGTCGGCGCGGTGGTCGACCTCGTGGTCGTCGAGTTGTTCGGGCGACATGTACAGCAGGGTGCCGATCACCGTCCCGGTCGCCGACAGGCCGGCGGTCGCGCCGTGCAGGCGGGCGATGCCGAAGTCACAGACTTTGACCGTGCCGTTGTTTAGCAGCATCAGGTTTGCAGGCTTGATGTCGCGGTGCACGATCCCGGCCGTATGCGCGGCGGCTAACGCGTCCGCAACCTGGGCGCCGTAGTCCAGGACGCGGCCGAGCGGCAGGCCGCTGGGGTGGCTGTCCAGAACGGAGTTCAGATCACGGCCTTCCAAGAATTCCAACACCAAGAACGGAAAGGTCAGCTCGACGCCGTTACGGATTTCCCGGTGTTCGCCTAAGTCGTAGACGGCGGTGATATTGGAGTGGTTCAGGCGCGCGGCTGCTTTTCCCTCGCGTCGAAACCGCGCTAGGGCCTCGTGGCTGAGACGGTCGTCGCCCAGCAGGTTGGCCAGCAACAACTTGACCGCCACCGGCCGGTCAAGCCTCTGGTCGACGCCCCGCCACACCTCGCCCATCCCGCCTCGGCCGAGCAACCGCTCCAGCCGATAGCGGCCAGCCAGCTCTGTACCGGCTCGCATATCCCACCTCCGCAAACCTCATGGCCGACTGCCCAGGCATTCGCCCTCAACATCATCTCTGCCTAGCGGACCCGACTCGGCAGTCTAGGTCTGGGTGGAGTCACTCTGAACCGCTCCGATGAGCCTTATTTGTAGGGCGAAGTTGTCAGCGCTGCTGTTACCTTAACCCCGGTCTTCCGTAGTACAGGGCGTTCAAGGCCAAGGCATCTGATGGGCAGTTAACGTCAAGGAGGCCAATCCATATGGCCATACCTCGCGAGGTTCATGTCCAAAGCCTGTGGAATTGCTCGTGAGACCAGCGACCTACGGTCCCGGAAGTATTGGTGTACCCATAGAGCTCTAGATAACTTCGTATACGTGCATCACTCCATCCAGCCTCTCTGCGGATCCGAGCGTCGATCAGCGCCTGCTTAGAATCGCGGTCGGGGCCGTGACCAAAGTAGATTAAACCTCCTATATCTTTTTCAATCATCTGCTGAAACTCGCGCATATACACCTGCTGAAATCGATCGCGAGCATCTTCGAATATCTCGTCGTCGATGTTGCGGCGGAGTCCGTCTAACCTGGCATGCGTGATCTCATTCCGAGGGCCGGCACCAATGCGTGCGACGGCATGGCAATTCTTTTGGAGAAGATACTCAAGAACGACCGCTTGGCCGAGATTGTCATCGCCGAGCATCTTCCAGTTATCGATTAGTACACCACCATTTAAGGGGAGGAGGGTAGTAACCGCCAAATGACTAATGCTTGGGCGCTCCCACACGGGCATCCGTAGCTCGTGCGGATCATGGATAACTATCGTGCCTAAGGAGACATCATGGTTCAGTGCCCAATCTTCGATTTTCGACCATTGGGGGCCACGGTGCCTAGCGATTGGTTGGGCGCCATAGCGGACTGCGACGGCTCTGTCTTTCTTGCGGCCAGATGCCTCCGGGTGCTTGCGAATGCGCCCAGTAGGCTCGGCTAAAGACGCATGTAAATCAAGCATTGCAGACTCCGTTGAATTTAGGTGTGGCGCTCCAATCGGCGCCACCACCCCTAGCATCTACCCTCGCTGTGTTCAGATTTTTTTATACTGAAAAATAACAGATTTTCCGGGAAAACTAGAAGAAGATAACGCGATATAGTTAATTTCTTAACGCGCTCACCTGCAGAAATGCCAAACGCATCTCGTTGCATCGTGTCTCGACGGAGACTGATTCTTCCAAAAATCTGGGGCATCCTGCTTGACAAGGTTTCGGCGCTCACCAGTTCCATGCGCATAGCCAAGAGAGCCTGTCTATCCCCTCAGGTCGACAGCGAGCGAGGTGCCGCATGCGTTAGTGGCAGCGGCACCTCTGCCTTTAAACAGAGCAGTCGTGCTTCAAGTCCGATGAACCAAGCGCACAGGGGTATGGGAGAAGGCCGGAAGGAGTTCGCCTGTGGTAAGCGCCTACTCCAAGATCTCCAGTGGCGGAAGCTGATCCACGATCTTCACCGTCTCCAGGCTGACCGTCACAATCCGCTTGAGCAGGTCGATGATGTAGCGCGGATCATCGGACCAGTCGTTGGGGTCGTTGATGATGCCAGAATCCTTGTCGATCTTTATCTGGTACCGATCAATGATCCACTCAATCGCGGAGCGGGCACCGAGCTGGTAGCGATACGCCTCCTCCGGGATGTTGGTGAGGGTGACCCAGTTGTTGTAGACGATGGTCGAGCGGTCCGGCTTCCCCTGCACCTTGAGGATCTTCATCTTCGCGACGCGGTACAGCTCACGGGGCGAGGTGCCGGCCGCGTTGCCGGAGATCTTCTCCACGATGCCCTTATACGGCTCGGCCCGCTCGTAGTGGATGTGCAGGTCGGCGAGCTTCCGGCCAGCCTTGGCGTAGCTACGGAAGTCGCCCACCTTGGGGATGCGGGGAAGTGACTTCTTGAGGTCGGCGGCGAAGCGATCGCGGTAATCGGGCGAGTGCAGCAGACCGTACGTGTAGTAGAAGATGTCGTCCTTGGTGATCGCGGCGTCGGCGTAGGATTTGCGATAGCCGCGGAGGGCGGCGTCGGTAATGTTGTCGATACGCTCGTAGCCACCATCCTTCTCAGAGCTAGCGAAGAGGACGTTATCCTTACTGAGTTCGCGGTAGGTGTAGCGCGGGAAAAACTGACCGTTGCTGGAACCCCAGTACGCCAAATCTGGGAGATGGTCGACAGCGTGCGCCGAGAAGGGCCTGTCTGACCCCATACCCGTAATGTAGAAACCAAAGTTCGTATGCTCAGAGGTCGGAAACAGCCGAGGGAGCTGCGATCGTTCATGGTTCAGGTGACGGTCGAAGTAGACCGACTCCTTCATGAACGGCCGATAGGCGGATTGCGTCACTCGTGCCGCTTCGAAGGTGACGACCTCCCCTTTAGCTAGGTATCCCTTAAGGCTTCGGGACCAGCTGATTTTCTCAGTATCCAAGCTAATGAAGCTATCAACATGGTCTCGTGGCGAGGTGACCTGGTGGGCTACGCAGTAGTTCTTGAAGTCTTCTATCTGAGAGTTGTAGAAGTCAATCATGGATTTCGCGCTCTCCTGCACGCGAGCAGCCGAGAAGTTGTAGACCCAAGCATCCCGGTTCGTTTGAAGCCCCGCGGAGTACGTACTGAAGAGGGGGGTGGATCCACTCTTTCCTGCCCTGTCCCCGATCGGCTGGAAGCTCGTAAATCGTTCGTCCCGCTGGTTGATCCAATCCCCATCTGCGTTCGGTGTGATCTGCTGCCAGTCCACCGTGTCTAAGTCCTGCGAGCCGACTATACGAAGCTTGTCCTCGCGGTTGAGGCGGTCGCCGATGTCCCGGTATTGGAGCACGAACCCCGAGCCTGTGTCGGAGGCATCCTTACCGCCTTTGATGAGAATCAGGATGGCGACGGTGCTCCGGCTACCTGAGCCGAAGATCTTTCCGCCTTCCTTGTGGGACTGTTCGCCGGCCGTGCGTTGGTTGCCTCGCAAGTTGTAGCAGTAGATTGCGTCGAATTCGTCGACCAGGGATTTACGGAGGCCATCCGCGGTGTTTCCATCGATGTAGCCACCGTTGGAGACGTAAGCAACGATCCCCTCGTCCTTGATCCGGTCCGAGGCCCATCGGATGGCGCGGATGTAGGAGTCATACAGTGAGTTCTTGTTCGTGGCCGTGGAGCGCGCCACGTACGTGTGCTTGATGCGTTCGTCCAACGCCTCGTACTTAAGGTTCTGGTTATCGTCATTCTGGCTGTCCTGTCCTACCGAATATGGCGGGTTACCGACGACGACTGTGATGTCCTGCGTCCGCTGCTTCTTCGCACGCTCGCTGTTGCCCTCCAGGACTTCCATCCCTGGCATTGTCTGGGCTGCGCTCTCGGCGAGCTGGAAGGTGTCGGTGAGGACGATTCCCTCGAAGGGCCTGTACTCGCCACCAGCGAGGTCATGGAAGGCGGCCTCGATGTTGATGGCGGCAATGTAGTACGCGAGAAGCACGATCTCGTTAGCGTGTAGCTCGCTCGCATACTTGCGCTGCAGATCCTCCGGTTTGATCAGGCCGGACTGGAGGAGACGGACTGGGAAAGTGCCGGTGCCGACAAAGGGATCAATGATTTGGACGCCCTCGTTGGACAGGGAGCGTCCAAAGTGCTTGGCCAAGGCTTGTTCGGTGGAGCGGATGATGAAGTCGACGACCTCGACGGGGGTGTAGACGATGCCGAGCGCGTCGGCGCTCTTCGGCAGGGCGGTCTTGAAGAACTTGTCGTACAGCTCGACGATGACGCGCTGCCGGCCCTCGGCGTTGTCGATACCCTCGGCGCGTACTCTTACCGAATCGTAGAAGCCTTCCAGGGTCTTGGTCTCGGCGTCCAAGCCCTGGTCGTCGAGGATATCGAGCATCCGCTGCATGGCCTTGGAGACGGGATTGTGCTCGGCGAAGCCGTAGTCCTTGAACAAGGCGTCGAAGACGGGCTTAGTGACGATGTGCTGGGCGAGCATGTCGACGGCGTCGGTTTCACTGACGCCGGGATTGATGTTCGAGCGCAGTTCGCCGACGAACTCCTCAAAGGCTGCCCTCTTCTCGGGGACCGCTAGGGCGGCCCTGATGCGGGTGACGTGACGGCTGGCGATCTGGGCAATGTCCTTGGCCCATTTCTCCCAGTAGTGGCGCTCGCCGACCTTGTTGACGATGCGGGCGTAGATCGCGTTTCGCCAGTCACTGATGGAGAACAGCGCGTCTTGGATGTGCTGAGCGCTCTGGGCTGCCTTCTCCTTGGCGGCCTCGTCGCTCTCGGCGGTGCCGGAGCGGTCCGCGCCCCCGACCGACTCGTCGTTGGGGCCGATGCTGCCGATGCCGATCTTGTTGTCAGGCTTGTTCTTGTTCAGGTCGATCTGGTTGACCGTCGCGTTGAAGCGGTCGTCGTGGGCGCGCAGGGCCTGGAGGACCTCCCAGACCGTCTTGAAACGCTTGTTGTCGGCCAGAGCCTTCTCCGGCGACATCCCAGCGGGGATGGCAACGGGTAGGATGATGTAGCCGTACCTCTTGCCAGGTGCCAGGCGCATCACCCGGCCGACGGACTGGACAACGTCGACCACGGAGTTACGAGGGTGCAGGAAGAGGACAGCGTCCAGGTTCGGGACGTCGACGCCCTCAGATAGGCATCGGACGTTAGACAGGATCCGGGCCTGGGCTGGGCCGGGGTCCTGCTTCAGCCAGTCCAGCCTCGTGTTGCGTGCCAGGGCGTTGAACGTGCCGTCGACGTGGTCGACCTCGCAGCGAAGCACGTCATCGTCCGCGCCGTCGTAGGCCTCGACGATGTCGTTGAAATGGGCGGCGATCTGCTTGGAGTCAGCGATGGAGCGGGCGAAGGCCACGGCACGCTTCATCGGCTCCTCGCCTTCGGCGAATCCGGAACCGTCGGCGAAGGTCCCGGTGCGTTTGGCCATCGCGTTCCAGCAGCCGATGATCTTCGCCGCGTCGTCGAGGGCCAATTCGGACCCGCCGCCGGCAAAGCCCTCCTGGAGGGTCTTGGCGACCACGCCCTCGTCGATGGTGAGGATGAGGACCTTGTAGTCGGTGAGCAGCCCCTGCTCCACCGCCTTGCCGAAGCCCAGGCGGTGGAACTCCGGCCCGTAGAGGGCCTCGTTGTCCATGGACGCGAGTACCGCGGAGCCGTCTTCGGCCTGGGACTTGCTGCTGTCGTCGTACAGGCGCGGGGTAGCGGTCATGTACAGGCGTTTGACGGCTTTCACATACTGCTTGTCGTGGATCCTGACGAAGTTCGATTCACTCTGGCCGGCCAGGGTGACACCGGTGGTGCGGTGGGCCTCGTCGCAGATGACCAGGTCGAACTCGGCAAGACCCTTGCGCTGGGCCTCGGCGACCACCGGCAACGACTGGTAGGTGGAGAAGATGACCGTGATCTTCCCCTTCGGGCCTCCACCGGTGATCTGGGTATACAGCGTGGCGGTGTCGGTTGTGGCAGGGAAGATGAGGTCGTACGGGGAGATGTCCTCGTTGTCGCTCCGATTGCCCGCCTTGGTGTCCGAGCACACGGCGAACGGCCGCAACGGCACCTTGGCCTCTGCGGTCCACTCTTTCAGCGTCTGAGAGAGCAGGGAGATGGACGGGACCAGCACCAGAACGCTGCCGCCCGTCGGGACGAGATCCTCGGCGATGCGGAGCGAGGTCAGCGTCTTGCCCGTACCGCACGCCATGATGAGCTTGCCCCTGGCGTGCGACAGGAAGCCTTCGCGCACCGTGGTCAGTGCCAGGTCCTGATGGGGATACAGATCCTTCTTGGGCTTGCGCTCCATCACCTCGGGGGCATCCAGGTTGAACTGTGACCAATCGACGCTCGACTCATCCAGATCCTGCACCCGCAGGCGCGTCACGGGAATCTGCTGGCCTCTTAGGGCATCTTCCGCATGTTTGCTCCACTTGTCCGTTGTGGAAATAATCAGACGCGAAGAGAAGCCACTCTTGCCCGATGCGGTGAAAAACGAGTCAATATCGCTTTTCTGGAGGGTGTGGCTGGAACCGTAGAACTTGCACTGGATGGCGGCCAAGGCGCCCGTCTCGCGCTCCTGGGCGACGAGATCGATGCCCGTGTCGGGTTTTCCAGCTCTGTCGGGCCAGTCGTTCCAGAGCCAGACGCTGCCGAAACGATTAGCCCACGAGCTGTCCGTACGTAGGTACGCAGCGATCAGCCGCTCGAACTTGTTCCCCTTATCCCATCCACTGGTTGAGGAGGTATGAAGCTCTTCAAGAACTTCTTGAATACTTGTCGCCAACGTCCCATTCCCGCCCTCGTGCACCCGACTCTTGTCGGAGAAGGACGCCATTAAGTACATGGAAGTTGACTGCCAAGCAAAGAAAATAGCCGTCCTCTTATGGACAAGTGAAATTATTGACAAACGGGTGCGGGTTTGATCATGGATGCGCTAAAATGGCATATACGCCACATGTAGGCATAAAAGGGATATCCACTGAGCATGGGCGTTTCTGGCCGAGTCCGCCCGAAAGATCGCCGCTAGCCGGGCTATCCGACCGATGATCTGCTCTGGGCGCCTGTGCTCTTAGAGGGTTGTCCAAGGTGAAATCGACCGCTGACCTCGCACTTTTCGAGTGTGACGATCTCTCCGACCATCTCTTGGGAACTGGGGGAGAATGTCGACGCTGCCTGATGCGCGGCTTTGCGAATATTGCTGTCAACCGCACTCCCCTTGCACGGTGGCAAGGCCTGAGGAACGAAGGCCGCGGCAGCGATCGCCCCAACCACATAGGGCGGCAGCGAAGTGAGCGATCGTCAGGGCTTTCTGGACGCCTCTTGAGAGTGTTTGAAACCGTCAAAGCTCGACGCGGAAAGCAAAAGGCAGTGGCAGCGCTCCGGGTACTTCGTTTGTTTCGTGCGCCTGGTAGTCGTTAGCGCGTGGGTGGCGCGGGCCGCGACCGGCCGAAGAGCCGCAGCGCGGCCAGCGACCGCCCGACGCGCGGCGGGCCGCCGCAGGCGGCACGCCCTTGAAGACGTAGAGAAAAGTCTCATTCAGCTGTCTGCTCTGGGTTCTGTGTCCAGTTTGTAATTTTCACTACTGCGATCGCATGCCCTGGTTTCATGTCCTCTAGGAGCTCTGCCGCCTGCACCCGGTTCGTAGCCTCCAACCTCACAGTCGTCGCATGCCCTGGCTCCATAGCCTCCAGCAACGCAGCCGCATGCCCCGGGTCCATGGCCTCTAGCAGATCAGCCGCATGCCCCGGGTTTATAGCCTCCAGCACCGTGACCGCATACTCCGGTTTCATAGCGCTCAGCACTGCGGCGGCATGCCCCGGTTTCATGGCCTCCAGTAGCCCGACCATCTGCTCCGAATTCATGACCCTCAGCAGCCCGACCGCATACCTCGGCTTCATGGCCTCCAACCTCACAGCCGCATAACTCGGCTTCATAGCCCTCAACACTGTGGCCGCATGCCCCGGTCTCATGGCCTCCAGCACCACAGCCGCGTGCTCTGACTCCATGTCTTCCAGTAGCCCGACCACCTGCGCCGACTTCATGAACCACAGCAGCCCGACCACCTGCTCTGACTTCATGGCCTCCAGCACCGCGGCTGCCTGCCCTTGGTCCATGGCCTCCAGCACCGCGGCCGCCTGCCCTCGGTCCATGGCCTCCAGCACCGTGATCGCCCGCCCCAAATCCATGGCCACCAACCTCACGGCGGCATGCCCCGGTTTCATAGCCTCCAACACTGCGGCCGCCTGCTCCGGGTCCACGGCCCCCAGCAGCTTGATCGCGTGCTCTGGGTTCATGGCCTCCAACCTCACGGCTACCCGCCCTTGGTCCATGGCCTTCAGCGCCGTGACCGACCGCCCCAGATCCATGGCCTCCAACCTCACGGCGGCTTCCCTTGGCTCCATGGTTGCCAGCAGGACGACCATGGAATCCGGGTCCATGATCTCTAAGAGAGTGGCTGCCCGCTCTGCGTTCATGGCTACCAACCGATTTGCTGCCTGTTCCAAGTCCATTGCCGTCAGCCGTTCGGCCGCCTCCTGGAGAGGATCGGCGATAGCAGAAACCGTCGCGGGGCTGGCGAGTTCCTGTAGTCCGACGTTGAAAGACACGGACGGAGTGTCTTGGGTGGAGGGCACAGAACGCGGCAGTGAGTCCCGGCTGGCACTCGCCCGCTGCCAGGCCGAGCGCCAGCGTGTTAGCTCGGTCCCGCTGGTCACGCCACACGCTTGGATGAAGGCCAAGACGACCTCTAGCCTCGGCAGAATTCTGCCCGACTCTGCGTTGCCGGCAGTGCTACGCGGCAGATCAAGGTCTTGTACCTTGGCACGGTCGGAGAGTTTTTGCAGAGAGGGTTTTCCTACGGACGTGCGCAGGTTCCGCAGTTCGCGTCCGAGATCGGCTACCGTGGTGACAGAGTTGGGATCGGGTTCCACTCCCGGACGCATGGTCTTGGTTAGCTGCGCGATTGGGAGATCGTCTGCCATCTTCCGATGATGTCCCACCGCTTCCCATCTTGTCCCATGATCTCCCATACCCGTGATCATGTTGTCCCGCTCGTAGCCAGCTCATCCGTGATCCCTGTCCGGATGGGGGGCGTGGGGCTTTCCTGATGTCAGACACCTGCTGCCCAAGCAGGCTGGATCGTCAGGAGAACATCGACATGCACCACGTCCGCTTCCTATGGGCGGCGATCATCATGATCACATCCCTGATCATCGGCGTGGCCGGAGGGATTCTGGCCTGGATGGGTGGAGCCAGCGCGCCCAACGCCGTACTCGTCGGCGCGGGCGGCTTCGGAGCCACCGTGGCCTTGCTATTGGCGATCGCCTACTTCCTGGAAGGCGCCCGCCCCTGACCGAGGAACGCGTGGCCTCCCGTCGGCGCGCCTCAGAGAGCTTTCTCCTTCTGAGGTGGCCGATGACCTCAACTCCTGAGAATGGAAGTTCTCATCCAGGACGAGTGGCTCTCGATGATCCCGGCTCTATAGGGACTATTCGGAAGCTTCACCGGTCTCTGCTGCGCGTTCTTCGACGGTGGTGACGAAGCTGCCCATGCCGCGTTCAGTGCGGATCCACCGGTCCTTGCGAAGAGCGTTCATGACCTTCTGCGCGGTCTGGGTGGCGATGCCGAACTCTTGGGTGAGGTCGATGACCGAGGGGATTCGCTGGCCTGGCTTGTACTGGCCGGCTTCGATGCGCTTGATGATGATGTCTCGCACCTGTCGCCACCTGGGCAGATCGTCGCGCAACTCGGTCATGAGCACACGGTAGAAGCCCGTAGTGACGGCTACCTCGGCGGAACATGGTGCCGTATTCTATGGTGTACTACACCATTGCAAGTCTATGATGCGGACGTGGCATCGGTGAGCGGCAGTGCGCAATCGGTCCGGGGCCGGCCTTCCCCGTAGCGGGTCCTGCCTTTCAGCGTTGGAGGGCGCTAAGAGGCACGGTCCGGTGGGCTGCTCACCGATGCCCGGCTCACCCGAGGACGTGCACCGAATGCTGTGAAAGGGAGTGAGACTGTGACCTCTCTGGGTCACCTGACCGAGCTCTATCACGGCCTCCATCCCGCTGCCCCGCAGGCCGAGTGTCAGCGGCTGGAGTGGCGTGTGCACGTTCCGCGTACCGACCGGATCCGGGTACGGAAACACACCTGTGCGTGCCGGACGGTTGTCTATGAGCTCTGCCAGGCGGGCGGCCTGGCCTTCGTTCGGGAGCTCTACCGGGAGGGAGATGTGACGAGGCAGCGAGAGAGCGCATGGCTGCTGACGGCTGAGGGATTGCACCTGTGGGAGGCGATTCTCAGCGGTTGTGCCCGGTGAATGCCTGCTTGGTGATGGTAGCGAGGATGAAGGAGATCACATGCCAGGACGGATAGGCCGTGTTCTTTCAGCTGGATGGACGCTGTCGCCGGTGGGCGATGGTCCCGTGATTGACGGGTGGCAGACGGAGATGAGCGGGTGGGGCGTCTTCTACGCGCGCCGCAGTCCGGACCACGTGCTGGCCGAACATGAGGTACTCGCCGGCCTTACCCGCTACCTGGTGGCGCATACGGCCGAGGAACTCATCCGGCTGGCCGACGAACAGCGGCGTCTCCAAGAGCAACTGAGCGGCGGGACACAGCCGGTGGTGTGTCCGCACTGCGGATGTGCTGCGGGGGAGGCGCCGCTGATTGTGACAATCGATGAGTCGTCGGTCACCGCCGAGCGGTGCGCGCAAAGCTACCGAGACGGCGCGGCGTGCTCCCACGATGATGTCGAGTGGACCCACCAAGATCCGCTTCCCGAAGGCGCGCGGTGTCGGGGGTGTGGCACCTGGTGGAGGCTGGATCTGATCCCGACCGCGGTCGCGGCCCGGCTCACCGGTGGCATTGCTGCCCCTGAGGACAGCTTGCCTCCCGTAGCCGATCGTAGGCACCCATGATCTCGCCCGCGGCGGCATCGGCTCCCAGGCGGTCGGTGTGCAGGCGCAGGTGAAAGAACCCGGCGTCGGTGTGAGCCTCCAGGTCGGCAAGGGTTTCGTCCCACGCGGTCAGGCGCTTGGCGGTGTCAGGGTCCCCGCGCTGTCGAGATCGCTGTTCGGTGACCTCACGGGGTATCCACAGCAGCACGCGCAACCATCCATCCGGGACCGTGCCGATGAGCCGACGCAGATCGGAGATGTTGCCCATGTGTACGACCGGCACGTAGCCAGCGGCGTGCCGGTCTTCGATGGCCTGCCGGTCGACGGCATAGATGTTGCCGTAGCGGTGCGTCTCGGCCAGCAGACGACCGGCCTCGCGCAGCTTGTCCAGGTGCTCGGCACTGATGAACTCATACCCGTCGGCGCGGCCGGCGCCGACCTTGAGCTTGGGCAACAACACGAATCGCGCATCCAGCCGGGCGAGGGCGGCGGTGATGGTGTCCTTGCCGCTGGCGGGCGGGCCGTACAAGACGATTCCTTGCGGACCGCTCACGTCAGGATCCGCTTGAGGGCCTCGCGGGTCTGGTCGGCAAGGCTGATCGCCGATCCCAACCGATTGTCCACCGTGACATGTGCGGTGGGCGGGCTGGTCTCGGTGTCGAGCCCGTCGGCGTATCGCTCCCAGTTGCCCAGCTTCCAGGCATCGCGGGCGGCTCCGCGGAACTCGATGTATTCGCGCATGGACTCGGGATCGCAGCGGACCCAAATCGCCGCGACGTCGATGCCCTTGGCCGCGCACCGGTTCTCCAGCCGGGTGAACCAGGCTTCGTCCTTGAGTTCGGTGATGAACGGCGCGGACAAGATGGCCGAGGTGCCGACGTTGAGGTTGTCCCACGCAGCCTCCATCAGACACCGGTACTCCAGCGGCCGGACCTCCTTGAGGTACAGGTCGCTGTGGCGGTCGTTGGGGTCACCGCCCAGGGAGACCAGCAGCCGCTCCACGATGCACCGGGTCAACGAGTCCTTGTCCAGGAACGCCCAGCCGGTGATGTCGGACAAGAAGCGGGAGAACTCGGTCTTGCCCGATCCGGCGTATCCGCCGACCAGGACGAGGATGGGTTTGGGGCTGCCACCGCCGTGGCGCCGGCGCCAGGCGTCGACCACCCGGCTCCGCAACAACGCCTGCGGGGAGCCGTCCGCGGTGATGCCGCCGACGGAGACCTTGGTGAACGCCTCTTCGATGACGTGGGCGGCGGCGTTGTCCGCGGCGGGATCAGCGGGCGCAGGCAAATCGGAAATCACAATTTCCGCTTTCTGTGATTCACCGGGCAAAGGGTTGCGAAAGCCGAGTTCGGGCTCGGTGGCCTCATACAGCAGGCAGTAAGCACGCCGGTAATGCGGGCCGGGGAACACGGTTCCCTGCTCGTGCCCCCACAGGGTCTGGAAGTTGGCCGCCGGGACGCTCAGGCCGTGGCGGGTGGCGGCCTGGCGCAGGCGCTCGCCGGCGGCTTCCAGGGTGAGGCCGTGGGCTTCGCGGTGTTCCCGCAGGCGGGAGGGGGTCCAGCCCTGATGCTGGGTCGTCTTCAATTGCATACCTTCGCCTTCACGCTGTGGAGGTCGTGCGCGGTGTGCGGTCGTGCAGGTGAAAACGCTTGTGTAAATGCTCGTTGAGTGGAACTGAAGAAGCTTAACTAGATCGGCGTGATACCGGAAACCCTCAGCTCACGGTGAACTTAAGTCATCGCGAAAGGCGAAACGCACCGCAGAGCAAGGGAGAAACCAATGAACGCAGACCCGCAACGGATCATCTGGGAATTGACCGCGATCCGGGCAGAGCTGGACGAAATGGCATGCCGAATCGGTGAGATCACTTCGGCTCTTCGAAGACTGCCGCCTCCAGGGCGGCAAGCCGATCCCCCAGTTCCTTGAGGGAGTGACGCACCTGGGCAAGCTGGTCCAGGACCTCGGCGTTGATGCTGGAGGTTTCCAATTCGGGGGCATCAGCGGGACTCTCGCGGACGAACACGCCCTTGCCCTGCTGGCCAATCACCACGCCTTCGGTGCGCAGCACGCTGATCGCGGCCTTGACCACGCTGGCGGAGACGTCGAAGCGCTCACCCAACTGGGCGATGGACGGCAACGCCGTACCGGGCGCGAGTAAGCCGGTGCGGATCTGGCCGCGCAGCTCGTCGACGATCTGCAAGTAGGCCGGCTGGCCAGTCTTCTCCACCATCTGCTTCGTCCATCTCGTCTGCACTCGCGTGCGCTCATGTGCGCACGCTTCCAGTTCAGCACACCCCCGCAAAGAAACCAACCAAGCCGTCAAAGAACTCATTGACAACTTAGAACTCCAAGTATTCTATGTATTCTAAGTATTCAGCCTAACAAAGGAACGATCATGCGCACCATCCCCATCCCCGTCGACGTCACCAAACTCCAGATCACCTGCGTCAAGGCCGCCAAGCCCCGCCTGGTCAACAAGGACACCGGCGAGATCAAGCGCGACAAGGACGGCAACACCATGTACGAACTCACCTTGCTGTTCGAAGACGAGTTCAACCGGATGGAACTCGTCAAGATCAGCACCACCCCCGAACCACAGATCATCGCCGGAGAAGAGGTCATCCCGGTCGGCCTGGTCGGCTACGTCTGGGAACAGGGCGGACGCTGGGGCATCTCCTACCGCGCCCAGTCCTTCGTCCCCGCCGGCTCCGCCCGAACGGGGGCGGACCTGTGATCGACCTCAGTCACCCCCTGCTCAAGCTCCTCGCCGCCGTGCTCGTCCTGATCGCCTGGCGGCGCTGGGCTCCGCTCTCCTACTGGTACGCGCTCGTCTTCCCGCGCAAAGCTGTCTGGCTGCGCTGGTCCTGGCGGCACGTGGCCTCCGGCTGCGCCCTGACCAAGAAGCGCTACCGCTGGTGGTTCACCACCGTGCCCGGCCTGGTCGCCTCCACCGGCGTGGTGCGGGTCAAGCGGCGCTTCCAGCGGGTCGCGGTCGACACCAAACCCTGGATGGGCCTGCCCCGGCCGGTCCGGCACGGCTTCCGCATCACCTTCCACCTCCTGGATGGCCAGGTACCCGACGACTACGCCAAAGTCTGCGAACGCCTCGCCCACGCCTGGCGCATCGAAGCGGTCCGCGTCGTCGGCTCCCGGCCCGGCCGCGTCACCCTCCAAGGCATCACCCGCGACCCGCTATCCCACGTCGCCCCCGCCATAGCACCGGCCGAACCGCGGGACGGCTGGCGGGCCGAGGACCTGCTGCGGCCGGTCGTCGGGGTGCTGGAGACCGGCGCGGCCTGGCGGATGGACCTGCGGCTGATCCCGCACTGGATGAACGCCGGCGCCACCCAGTCCGGCAAATCCAACCTGATCAACGCGCTCATCGTCGGCCTGGCCCCGCAACCGGTCGCCCTGGTCGGCTTCGACCTCAAAGGCGGCGTGGAGTTGTCGGCCTACGCCCCTCGCCTGACCGCACTGGCCACCACCCGCACCGAATGCCTTGACCTGCTGTCCGACCTGATCGCCGTGATGGGCGCCCGGATGCTCGCCTGCCGCCACTCCGGGGTCCGCGACATCTGGCAACTGTCCGACGCCGCCCGCCCCATCCCTGTCGTGGTCCTGGTCGACGAGCTGGCCGAGCTGTACCTGACCGCCGACAAAGCCGAAAAGGATCAGGTCACCCGCACCGCCACTGCGCTGCTGCGCATCGCCCAACTGGGCCGCGCGTTCGGCATCCATCTGGTGCTGTCCGGCCAACGCATCGGCTCCGACCTCGGCCCCGGGGTCACCGCGCTGCGCGCCCAGATCGGCGGGCGGGTCTGTCACCGGGTCAATGACCCCGAAACCGCCATGATGACCCTCGGCGACCTCGACCCCGATGCCCTGGTGGCCGCCCGATCCATCGCCCCCGAACTACCTGGCGTCGCCGTGATCACCGGCTCCGACGGCCGGTGGTATCGGGCGCGGTCCGGCTACGTCTCCACCACCGCCGCCGAACACGCCGCCGGCACCTACGCGGCAATGGCTCCCTCCTGGAACCAGGTCGCCGCCTCCGGCCTCGGCCACGAACTACCGCCCCGCGACGACACCCCCGAACTCGCCGCCTAATCCCCGAACGGGAAGGAGAACCCTCGCCGTGAGCGCGACCACGCCCCCGACCGCGTCCCGCCTAGCCGTCCGGCTGGCCGACTCCGCACCGGTACTGATCCTCGCCGCAATCGCCGGGGCCGGCAGCTTCACCCACATCCGCGACACCGCTACCCAGCACGGGCAGTCAGGGTGGATGGCCTGGGCCGTGGCCATCTGCGTCGATCTCACCTGCGTCATGGCGGCCCGCGAACGGCAACGCGACAAGAAGAACGGACGGGAACGGGACGGCTGGATCTCCTGGCCCACCCTCGTCCTCATCAGCGGCATCGCACTGTCCCTGGCCGCCAACCTCGCCCAGGCCGAACCCTCCGCCTGGGGGTGGATCACCGCCGCGACCCCGGCCGGCGCTTTCCTGATCGCGGTCTCCATGCTGGAGCGCCGCGCCACCGATCCCCGTCCCGAATCGTCCCCGGCCCTCGTTCCCGTCCTGGACGCCGTACCGCAGATCCTCCCCGCGGTGGGCACCGTCCCTGAGGACACCGCCGAATCCGCCGCACCCGTTCCGCTGTCCGGCCTCGCCGTTCCCGGCCAGAACGAAAACGGTACGGCTGGCCCGCTCCTGGACTACGCCCGCCGCGTCGCCGACGAACACCACGCCCGGCACGGCAAACCCATCACCCGCGACACCCTGCGCACCCGCCTCGGGGTGTCCAGCCAACTCGCCTCCGACCTCCTGCGCACCCTGCGCGAGGGCCCTGAACCCGCCTGAACCGAAGGGAACCCCCATGCGCATCCGCATCGACGGCACCTACGCCGAACTCGCCTACACCCTCAACAAGATCCGCACGGTCCTCCCGGTCGGCTCCATCTCACCGATCCGCCCCCGACGGAAGCGCCCCTACACCTGGCGCGTGTTCGTCAACACCGCTCCCAACCGCGACGTCAGCAGGTGGATCGCATGACCGACGATCCGGATGGCCCCGACAGCCCTGACGACCGTGCCCCGCTCGTCGACATCGCCCCCAAGCGCTGGCTGTGCTGCCACTGCGGCGGGACCGGCGTCGACAGCTACGGCCCGACCTGTGAGCACTGCGAGGGCCTCGGCTTCTGCTGAGCCTCTCGGCGCCCCCGGCGTGACCACACATCCGCCAAGACGTCCGCCACGTCGGGGGCCATCCCGCACCGAACCTCACCAGCCCGGAAAAGGACACCCCCATCATGCCAAGCACCTACGCGGTAGCCGGACTCATCACCCGGCTCCACGACCCCCAATACGCCCGCTGGGCCTCCCAAATCCGCGCCACCGGCGGCTGCCGACAGCCCATCCACCTACGCGGCCACATCCTGCACATCGACCCCGCCACCGGCCAACGCCTGCACCGCTACAGCACCACAAGCGAACCCGACGGAATCCTTCGCCTCCCGTGCAAAACCCGCCGCGCCACCCGCTGCCCGTCCTGCGCCGAGACCTACCGGACCGACACCTACCAACTCATCCGTGCCGGCCTCGTCGGCGGCAAGGGTGTCCCGGCCTCGGTCACCGCGCACCCATGCCTGTTCGTCACCCTCACCGCCCCCTCCTTCGGAACCGTGCACACCCGGCGAGAGAAAAACGGCACGGTCCTGCCGTGCCACGCCCGCCGGGATGCGGCCACCTGCCCGCACGGGCGCATCATGTCCTGCACCGCCCGGCACGGCGCCGAGGAGACCTGCTTGGGTGAGCCGCTGTGCCCGGACTGCTACGACTACGCGGGCAGCGTGCTGTTCAACGCGATGTCTCCGGAGCTGTGGCGGCGCTTCACCGAAGCCCTGCGCCGGCGCGTCGCCAAGAACGCCGGGTTGACCCTGCGGGAGCTCCGCGAGCAGGCCGTGATCTCTTTCGCCAAGGTCGCCGAATACCAGCGGCGCGGCGTTGTCCACTTCCACGCGGTCATTCGCGTCGACGGCCCCGAAGGACCGGCCACCACTCCACCGGCCTGGGCGACGGCCGACCTGCTGACCGACGCCGTCCAGCACGCCGCCTCCGCCGTCGCGGTCACCGTCCCTGCGGTGCCCGGTGAACCCGCGCGGTCCTTCCACTGGGGCACCCAGCTCGACGTCCGGCAGATCACCATGACCGGGGATCTCACCGATCAGGCCGTAGCCGCCTACATCGCGAAATACGCCACGAAGGCCGCTGAATGCGTCGGCACCCTGGATCGGCGGATCAATCCCACCGAGGACCTGACCGCGCTGCCGATCCGCGACCACGCCCGGCGGCTCATAGGTGAGTGCCTGCGCTTGGGCGCCCTCGATGAGCTGACCGAGTTCCGGCTCGTCAAATGGGCGAACATGCTGGGCTTCCGCGGCCACTTCTCCACCAAGAGCCGCCGCTACTCCACCACCCTCGGCAAACTCCGCGAAGCACGTACCGAACACCGGCGCGCGGAAGCCATCACCACCGGCCGCCTGCCCCTCTTCGACGAGGACACCGTCCTCGTCATCTCGCACTGGGAGTACGCCGGAAAGGGCTTCTCGGTTGGCGATGCGCTTCTGGTAACCGCGCTTACCGGGATACCTCTCGCGTCCCCTCCGAACATCGGAGACGCCGTATGACGCGGCTCCTGCTGACCATCGATGAGGCGGCCGAAGCACTGGCCATCTCGCGCGCCAAGCTCTACCAGCTCATGGCCTCCGGCGCGGTCGCCTACGTCCGAATCGACCGCTCCCGCCGCGTCCCCGTCTCCGCTCTCGAAGCTTTCGTCGCCGCCCTCACCGACCTCGCCGAAAAGGAGGTCGCAGCATGACCGCGACCCTCGTCGCCACTCCCGAAGAGCCTGAGCCCGGAACGACCGGCAGAAAGGGTAAGAAGAGCCAGCCCCAACTACGTGACGGGGTCATGAAGCGCGGCAATACCTGGTCGTACGTGGTCCGCGTCAAAGACCCGGAGACCGGAGAGAGCAAGCCCAAGTGGGTGGGCGGCTTCGAGACCGAGGACGATGCAAAAGGTGCCCGTGATGAGGCTCGGGTCAAAGCTCGCCGAGGGGAGTACGTCGACCGGAACGCGATCACCGTGGGCGACTACCTCGACGAGTGGATCGAGGGGCACGCAGTCGAGATCAAGCCCAAGACGCTCAAGGACTACCGCGACATCATCACCCGCTACGTCAAGCCCCACATCGGCGCTCAGAAGCTCCAGGCCGTTCGTCCCGCCACGATCACGAAGCTCTACCGGGACCTGATGGCCGGCGGCGGCAAGAACGGCCGCAAGCTCTCGGCTCGAACGATCGACTACGTGCACGCGGTACTCCGCAAGGCGTTCCGGGATGCGGTGGAAGTCGAGCAGATCCTTTCCTCCAGCCCCATCGAACGGGCCAAGCGCCCCCGGAGGGAGATCCAAGAGCCCGGCACGGTATGGACCACCAACCAGCTCAAAACCTTCCTTCAGGTCATGTCCACGCACCGGCTGTTCGCCTTCTTCCACGTCGCCGCCTACACCGGCGCCCGGCGCGGGGAGTTGCTCAACCTGCGCTGGTCAGACGTTGACCTCGACGGCAAGCAACTCACCATCACCGGCTCGGCGGCCTTCATCGACGGCGAACGCATCGAGGGGACCACCAAGAGCGGCCGGAAGCGCATCATCAGCCTCGACGACGGAACGATCAAAGTCCTGAAGGCACAGCGAAGCAAGCAGGCCGCCGACAAACTGGCGGCCGGACAGGAGTGGAAAGGGACCAGCGACCACGTGTTCACGACCGGCTGGGGTGAACCCATCCATCCCGACACAGTCAGCTCGCTCACCGCAACCATGATCCGCCGCTACAACGATCCGTCGAAAGGACCGAAACCCAAGCATCCGCTCCCGCATGCCCGGCTCCATGACCTTCGGCACATCCATGCTACGACTCTGCTCCTGGCGGGCGTCCCCGTCCATGTCGTCGCCGCTCGACTCGGCCATGCGGACCCGTCAATCACGCTTCGTGTCTATGCCCACGTGATCCGAGCTGCGGAAGCTTCCGCAGCTGACGTCTTCGCCAAAGCCATCGGCGAGTAACGGCAGTTAGTGCGGTGACCACGAACGTTCGCCAGGTTGTTTAACCATGCTGCGCGGGTTGTTGGGGTGCCCCCAGCGGCGTCGCTTTCTCGCTTCGGGCGCAGGCACATTGATGACAGCAGACCGCTATGCCATCGGTGTCCTTGTGTGCGGTGGCAATTGTGATGTGCCATGCTCGCGCGGTTCATGGCCATTCGACTGAGTGAAGCGTGCAATTGGGATATGCAAAGCAGGCACCCCCATGTACCGGTGCGCGCGGTCATCGCCTCGGTAGCAGCGGCCAAAGCCCGCCGCGCCGCCCGTACCGCGGCCCCTCCTCCCGAGCCTGAGCAGGCTCCACCGCCACCAGTCGCTGAGTCGCTCCCGCCGCACCGTTGGGGGCGCCGATTACTCTGGCTCCTCCCCGTTCTGGCCGTGATCGCGGCCGCTGCCTGGGCAGCTGTGATCCTGCCCGGTCCAGAATGGGCCCGATGGACACTCGCCAGCATCGCCCTAGTTGGAGCTTCCTGCCTGTCCATCGCTTTTCTGCTCGGCCCTGCGGCTCGCCGCCTGGCTGGCGAGCGTGCTCCCATGACCTCGGCCGAGCGGCAGGAGATGACTGCTGCCGAGCGCGTCGAGGCGGTCAATGCCGCGCGCCATAACCTCATCCAGGCCGCCACCGGGCTAGTCGTGATCGGCGGAATCGTGTTCACCGCCCAGGGCCTGTGGTACACCGCCCAGACCCTGGACACCGCACGTAAGGCCCAGCTCACCACGGAGCAAGGTCAGATCACCGACCGCTACACCAAAGCCGTCGAGCAACTCGGCTCCAAAACCGTGGACATCCGGCTAGGCGGAATCTACGCCCTGGAACGCCTGGCCAAGGACTCTCCACGCGACCACCAGACCATCTACGACGTCCTGACCGCATTCGTCGTCGAGCACGACCCCAAGCCCGAACCCGGAAGCACCAACACAACTGAGTCGCTCGACACTGTTGCGCCGCCCACCACCGATGTCCAGGGCGCCCTCACTGTCATCGGCCGCCGAAACACCCGACTTGATGATCACAAACCCGATCTGCAAACCGTTCGCATCCCCCACGCAGAGCTGAGCCGCACAAACCTGGCCGGCGCGAACCTGAACAACGCAGACCTGCGCCGCGCGAACCTCCCCAATGCGAACCTAAACAACGCGCAGCTATTCAAGACGAACCTGTACGAAGCGAACCTGACCGACGCTGACCTGGCCAACGCGAACGTGACCCACGCGGACCTGCGCTACGCGGACCTTTCGGGCGCGGACCTGCGCGGCGTGCCCCTGGGGGACGCGAAGCTGAGCCGCGCCCGCCTGGCACTCGTAAACCTATTCGAAACTGACCTGAGTTCCGACGACCTGCGCGACGTAGACCTGCGCGGTGCGAACCTGCTGGGCGCAAATCTAGAGGAGGCGGACCTGAGAGACACGAGACTGGGCAGCGCAAACTTGGGGCGCACGAACCTGCGCGGCGCAAACTTGCGCGGCACAGAGTTGGGCTGCACGGAGCTGGGCTGCACGAACCTGCAAGGCGCGGACCTGCGTGGCGCGCACCTGGAGTGCCAGGAGATGGACAAGAGCGTGGGCTGCACGGACCTGCGGGGGGCGGACCTGCGCGGCGCCCACCTGAACTGCTCGGACAATATGACCTGCACGAATCTGCGTGGCGCAGACCTGCACGGCGCGGATCTACGCGGCGCGGACCTACGCGGCGCGGATCTACGCGGCGCACTCCTGATATGCGCCGACGCCGAACTGTACTGGCGCTGTGGGGACTTTCCTCAGCCGAGCCGGAACATCGCGGACCTGGACGGTGCGGATCTGCGTGGCGCGGACCTACGCGGCATTGTCGGCATGACAGAACAAGACATACGACGCCAGGCCCGTGTCGATTCAAAGACCCGGTTCTGATACCGGGGTTCAGTAAGGCCCCTGGGGCCACCAATCCCCAAGCGGCATGATCAAACAACCCGGCGAACGTTCGTGGTCACCGCACTAACTGGAAGCCGATCTGCGAGCAATGAGCCCGAACGATCTAGAAAACACGAAGGTACCTGACGGCTTAATGCCTACTCGGGGACCTTCGTGCATCTGTACGCCCGAGAGAACTCGAAAGCCTTTTGATCAATACGGAAAGGAAGCACCTCGCCAACAGCATCCTGGCCTAATCAGGCGGTAATCACAAAGATGCAGTGCGTAACCATGCTAGGCATATCTGCTGTAGATCGCATTGCTGAGCAAGCCCATAAGTCAGTCTACCGTCCCAAAGATATCTATATGTACACATATTCATCCTAAAGCGCCATATGCGTAGTCACATGACTCCTGACGGCGACCTCTCTGGTATCCCCACCCAGGACTAGGCATCAAAGATCTATAAGTGGTATCACCGCAGGTCAGATAGGTTTACCAACTACGCAAATCTAAGTTTGCAAGCGGACATTTGGTCGGAACCCGTCGGGCGTAGACGAAGATCTCTCTTGTCGCCTTCACCGCTCGACCTAGGGGGGTTCGTGACCGATATCAACATGTTTGGGCTTCTTTTCTTCGCAAGGCTTCTTGAGAAGCAGCACCCTGAAAAGCTAGATGAATGGTGGGACCGGGAAGAGGTCGCAAGGTATCTGAGCGTGGCGCCCCTAACAGTGAGCTCTTACATCCACCGTGGCGAGTTTCCGAAGTGTGAAAACTTTCGAGGACGGAAGCAGGTTTGGCGACGGAGCACCGTAGAATCGTGGCTCAATCAGAGGCCCCAAGAAGTCTCAATGACTGACACTGTCGAAGTCCGCAAACCTGACGACCCTCGGGAACCGGCGGCTCGAAATACCGATGGAACATTTGCGCGCCTTACAGATCCCAGAGCAACTTGCGGAATCATACAGGCACGACTGAATCTATGCGAAAGCGCTCACGCCATCACTGAGACTGCTATGAGGCTTGCGACTATTCCAGTAAGCGAAACAACAGACTCTACCGATGAACTTCTAAAGCAAGCCAATAACTTGTTAAACCAGGCCGAGGAGCTTGTCCAGAGAACAGTCATTTACCAACGCCAACGTAAAGCAACATGGCATTCCATCGGGGAGACCCTTGGAACCAAAGCCGAATCCGCTCAACGACGATACGGAAAAGCTGAACAAGATGCTAAAGATCGAATCGCTAAAGGTGCACTTCGAACCATGGAGGAGGAACAAAATCAACTTGCAGCCAACCTGGACAGCCAGCACTCTATAAATAAAAAAGACGCAGTTCAGAATGGGGTCAAACGTTTGCGATTTTTGGCTACATTAGACGTTCTTCGAATCGAAGCAGAGAGTAGAGAGAAGGACCTTAAAGACCTCCACCAAGCCGAACAATTGCAACGCATCTATGAACATCTAGCCACTCTTTGTCGGGAATTGTTTTTCCTCGACCGCAATGCAACTAAATGGTCAGACGATGCGGATGCGATGAATGATCGAGCCCATGAGCTTCGCAGCTATATTCGCGAACAATCAATGAAGCCACCTTCATAATCTTCAACACGCCATAATATTCGGCCAAGCCGTTACCTAGACAGCCCGCACTCCTACTTAACCACCAGAACGAAGGTGAACCACTAAATCATGTCTCCCGTAAAGTCTCTACTTGTTATCATAGCGATCCTTATTGGGATCATCGCCGCTCAAGCCACTGGCTTTCTGGAGAGGGCTAGCGGGGCCCGGGTTTCAGCAATTCTCAGCAGGAGCGGAATAGCCTTCGCTGGGACAGTGACTGTTGCCCTTTTGATCATTAACAGCTTGGGTTTACTTTAACGTCGGGATCTATAAATGGCATTGGTTCCCAAATGCCTGATACCGGTCACGCATGGAAGTCGTGCCCAGCATCCATAAAGAAGATCCGATCCCCCAGACACGGTCAGTTCGCACGCTTGACTCCACAGTCTCCGGCGCACCTACGCCGCAACGCTGCTCCTGGCAAACCTCCCCGCCTCCCGTCGCCACCCATCTCTGGCCGCTTGACTCCTTCATCACGTCCCCGCCTACATGATCAAAATGATGGAGCCCTCTACGGCTGGCAAGCATCGGCGAGTGGAGGGATACCGCCGAGGCCGCCCTGTTAGCAGGGGTGTTAGCAAGGAGCTCAAACGATCAAGAAACCAAGAGGGCCCCTGATGGCGTAATGCCTGTTCAGGGGCCCTCTTGCATCTGTGCGGCCGGAGGTACTCGAAACCCCAACCTTCTGATCCGTAGTCAGATGCTCTATCCATTGAGCTACGGCCGCTCGCTGCGTAAGCAATCATAGCGGGTCTTGAGCGATGCCTCGAACCGGTTAACGGATCCCCTTCTGACCTGCCCCTCGATGTCCGATCTCCCACCACATGCGAGGAAATCAGCCCATTCCAGGGGATTCGGAAGGGCATCCGGGCAGGCACCGTACCGGCTCCTGGGCTCCGGTCCGGGAGCCGGCTTGATCATGTGGGGCAGGTCGGATCAGGGGTCGCGGGTTGGATGATCGGGGGGAGCGCGACAGCGCCGGGGAAACGGGTTTCCGCCTCGGCCGGGCGGGGTTGCGGCGGTGGGAGCCGCTTTTGCGCGGGAGGGAGGAGGAGGTCACACCCTGGAGTCGCCGGCGACCTTCTTCGGGAACAGGGTGTAGCTCACCGGCCAGATCGCGGCGATCAGCGGGATCTTGAGCAGGCTGCCCATGAAGGCGGTCAGCGCCGCGGTCCGTGAGGGATCGTCCACAATCCAGGTCAGGCCGAGCAGCAGGGCGCAGGCGATGCCGTACGCGACGACGATCCGGAGCCAGATGCCCCACTCGTACCGTGTCCTGGCCATGCCGCCCGCCGGGGGCTTCCACGGCTCGGGGCCGTCCGCGAAGCGGTGGGCGAACTTGGCGTCGGCCCATTTGACGGTCCGGTGGCCGAAGACGATCGAGTAGGCGATATAGGCCGCGGCCAGGCCATGACTCCAGTTCGCCTCGGCTCCGCCGCGCATGTCGACGACGGAGGCGACCAGCAGGACCACGTCGACCAGCGGCACCGCCAGCAGCAGCACGGTGCTGAGCCGCCTCATGTTCCACAGGTAGCGCGAGGCGAGCCCCAGTCCCAGCAGGACCCAGAATCCGATCTCGCAGCCGATGATAATCGCCAGAATCATGGTTCCAGGGTCACAGCCGGCGCCTGTCGGGGCATCGTCGGCGCTGATGAACCGGTCTACATCCTTGTATGTACGGCGATCCCGTCCGCCGCAGGATCAGCAGGCCGTACCGAGGTGATGAGATGAAGGGCATGAGACGAGACGACGCGCTGTGGGCGGCGGTGTGCTTCGTCGGCGGTCTCATCCTGATCGCGGCGAGTGCCTACGTTCATCGGGACACGCCCGTCTACCTGCTCGCCGGGCCGCTGCTGGTCGCCTGTCTCGGGGTCGTGGTACGGCGGAGGGCGCCGCTGGCCGCTCTGGCGCTGGGCGTCGTCGCCATCGTCGGCGACAGCCTGGTCGGCCCGTCCATGGGCACGATTCTGGTCTTCACCGACAACATCTACGCCGCCGTCCTGTACGGCCCGCGCAGGCTGGGCAAGTGGATGCTCGGCATCACCTCGGTCTTCGCCGTCGTCGGCGGGACGGCCGTGGGATTCATCTCCCATGACCTGAGCGCTCTGACCATGGCCGTCGTCCAGCTCGGCCTGGTCGGGATCACCCCGGTCATCACCGGCGTGATCATACGACAGCACCGGGACCAGGCTGAGGCCGAGCGGGCCGGGGCCGAGCAGGTGGCGCGGCTGGCCGAGCTGGACCAGCGGGCCGCGGTGAACGCCGAGCGGACCCGGATGGCGAGGGAGCTGCATGACATGATCGCCAACCACTTCAGTGCGATCGCCATCCAGTCCACGGCCGTGCTCTCCCGCAAGGATCTGAACGCGCAGACCGTACGGGAGGTGTTGGAGTCCATCCGGGAGAACAGCGTCCAGGGCATGGCCGAGATGCGCACCATGATCGAGTTGCTCCGGCAGGACGGCGAGGAGACGGAGGCGACTCGGCGGCGGGTGGCCGAGGCCGACGAGCTGGCGAAGCGGGCGCGGGAGGCAGGGCTGGACGTACGGCTGCGCGTGGACGGCGACGCCCGCCAGTTGCCCGCCTCGGTGGACCTGGCCGGATACCGGATCGTCCAGGAGTCCCTGACCAACGCGCTCAAGCACGGCGGCAAGGTCGCCGACGTGGTGATCGGCTACCGGCCCGGCCTGGTCACGCTCACCGTGGACAATCCCGTGGACGGCGTCGGACAGGGTCTTTCCGGCGCGGGTGCGGGGATCATCGGCATGCGCGAACGGACGGCTCTCGTCGGCGGCGCCTTCGAGGCCGGGCCCCACGACGACGGCTGGCGGGTCCGAGCCGAACTACCCACCTGGGAGGCCCCATGACCATCCGAGTCCTCGTCGCCGACGATCACGCGGCGGTCCGCACCGGGATCGTTCTCATCCTTGACGGTCACGAGGACATCGAGGTCGTCGGTCAGGCTGCGGACGGAGAGCAGGCCGTCGCGATGGCTCTCGAACTCCGTCCCGACGTTGTGCTGATGGACATCCGGATGCCGAAACTCGACGGGATCTCCGCGACGCGTGAGCTGAGCGGCGTCGCCGACGTGCTGATCCTGACCACCTTCGACATCGACGAGTACGTCTTCGGGGCGCTGCGGGCGGGGGCCGCCGGGTTCCTGCTCAAGAACACCGACGCCGACGCGCTGGTGGAGGCGCTGCGGGTGGTGGCGCGGGGAGACGGGCTCATCGCGCCGTCGGTCACCCGGCGGCTGATCGCGGCCTTCGGGGCCGCGGTTCCGGAGTACAGGCCGCAGGAGATCGGCAGCCTGACCCCGCGTGAGCGCGAGGTGCTGGTGTGCCTCGGACGGGGTCTGTCGAACGCGGAGATCTCCGTCGAGCTGCGTATGGCGGAGGCGACCACGAAGACCCACGTCAGCAGGGTGCTGAACAAACTGGGTCTTCGCAGTCGCGTCCAGGCCGCGATCCTGGCCCAGGAGCTCTCGGCGGGGACGTAGACGACCCAGGCCCGGGAGCTCTCGGCGGGGACGTAGACGACCCTGGCCCAGAAGCTCTCGGCGGAGACGTGGACGACCCAGGCCCGGGAGCCCCCGCCGGGGACGCGGACGGCCCAGCTCAGGAGCCTCTCAACGGGAACATGGACGACCCAGGCTCAGAAGCTCTCGGCGGGGACATGGACGACCCGGTCAGGAGCTCTCGGCGGGGACGTAGAGGGAGAGGGTCTCCGCGATGCAGGCGGGCTTCTTCTGGCCCTCCACCTCGACGGTCAGGCGCATGTTCGCCAGGTAGCCCGAAGGGGTGCCCTTGAGGTCGACGAGTTCCGCCCCGGCGCGGATCCGCGCGCCGACCAGAATCGGCGAGGGGAAGCGGACCTTGTTGAGCCCGTAGTTGATACCCATGGCCAGGCCGCCCACCTGGATCAGCTCCTTCATGAACAGGGGCAGCAGCGACAGGCTCAGATAGCCGTGGGCGATGGTGCCCCCGAACGGCCCCTCCTTCGCCCTCTCGACGTCCACGTGGATCCACTGGTGATCGCCGGTCGCGTCGGCGAAGAGGTTGACCTGTTCCTGGCTGATCTGGCGCCATTCGGTGTGACCGAAATGCTCGCCGACGGCGGCCTTGAGCTCGGTGATGTTCGCGAAGGTCCTCATGAATGGAACTTTATTCCGTCGGAGGCACGGCGAGAAGGTTCACGACCGTCAACTCCTTGCCGCTGCCCACCTCGTTCGTCGAGCACACCGTGCCCTCCCCGGTGGGGACGGGCTCTCCCGACGCCCGGGAAGGAAGGATGCTTCCGTCGACCGTCTTGCACTCCCTGACCTGTTTCCTGCCCTCGTCCCAGTAGAGGATCGAGCTGGGCGAGGAGGAGATACCCATTCCGAAGCCCCCTCCTGCGGACGGGTCCATCTTCGATATCCCGGCCATGACGTCACTGATCGGGTCGTACACCACTGTCACGGGGGCGTACCCGTCCGCGTTCAGCTCCCCGTCTCCGGAAGCCCCCAAGCTGCCGAACCTGCCGCCGACATCCTTCGCCTCGGGCCCGGAGCTCATCCCCCGCAGGATTTTCCGGTCCGAGCCGTCCAGCCTCTGCACCAGGGCCCCGTCCCCCCAATCCCCGAAACACCAGACCGGGCCGCAGCGAAGATTCTTCACGCCGTCCGGGGCGTTCACTTCGGTGACCTGCCCCGTCTCCAGGTTGACCACCCTGCTCTGGTTCTTGAACGCGTCCCCGCCTTCCTTCTCTCCGTAGTCGACCGCCAGCGGCCAGGACAGCAGGTGGAGTCCGTCCGTCCCCGTGATCCGCTCCGGCGCTCCGCCGCTCATCGGCATGCGGTAGATCCCCCCGCCGGTGACCGACCAGACGACGGAGTCCGAGGTGACGCCGATCCGTGTAACGCGCGAGAGATCACCCGTGACCTCGCCGACCCGCTTCGGGGTGCCTCCGGATCGAGGCACGACCCAGAAATCGGCCCACTTGTCGGAGTTGTTGGGCGTCTCGCCCCACCACGCGATGTAGTCGGCCCCCACCTCGTAGTCCTGGACGAAGTAGCCCTTCGTGTCCACGACGGGCATGTCCGTGAGCACGGTGCTCTTGCCCGCTGTCGTGTCGTACACCTCCAACCGGCCGGCCTTCTCGAACGACGACTCCGCGGTGAGCAGCAGTTCCGTCGCGCTCAGTCCCGTGACCGGCCGGTATTTCCAGCCGTCCGCGGCCTTGGCGGGGATTTTGAACACCGCCGAGGGCCAGACCTCGGCGGCGGGCCGCACCGCTCTGCGGGGCGCCCTCGAAGGAGAGGGCGTGAACAGGGGAGAGCCTTCGGTGGAAGACGTGGCCTTGCTGACGACCGGACCCTCTCCGCCCCTGTTGGAGAGGGTTCCCCTGGCCACCGCCGTACCGCCGCCGATCACCGCGATCACTCCCGCGACCGCGAGCGCCGACTGCACCCGCCTGCGCGTGCGCTGCCTGCGCCGCCGGCGAATGGTCCCGATCAGGTCCCCCGCCGGCTCGGGCGCGGCCTCGGCCGCCCTCGCCAGCGTGCGGATCAGCTCCGCTTCATCCCTGTCGTTCATCACACTCGTCTCATCTCAAGGGCGGCCACCCGGACTCTGAGCTTGCTCAGCGCACGGGCCGCCTGGCTGCGTACCGTGCCGCGTGAGATGCCGAGGAGGTCGGCGATCTCCTGGTCGGAGAGGTCCTCGTAGTAGCGCAGGACCAGCACCGCCCGCTGTTTGGACGGCAGTCCCTTCAGTTCGTTCCACAGGCCGGTGTCATCAATAAAACGATCTTCGATGTAGGCGGCCTCGGGCACCGCGGCGACCAGGCGTTCCCTGCGTAATCGTCGCCAGACGCTGATGTGCAGGCGGGCCATGGTCGTACGGACATAACCCTCCGGGTCATCCTTTTTCCTGATTTTTGGCCACGCGTCCCCCAGCCGCATCAGCGCTTCCTGCGTCAGGTCGGCGGCATCCTCGGCGTTGCCGGTGAGCACGTAGCCGTACCGGTACAGCGCACTCCCCCGCGCGGCGACGAAATCAGTGAACTCCACGGACCAGGGACGCGCGAGGGGCCCGTTCTGTTGCATCCTCTTTTTCCGAGCGCCTCGCACACGGTCGCCGCCCGGCTTCCATACGGCTTCTCCGTGCGATTTCTGGACGAATCCCACGTGAATTTTGTACGGCCTCCGTGCGCTATGTCAGTTTTCTCCGTACGGCCCGCAGCACAACATCGGCAGTTCACATGAGCCTCCTAGCGTGCCGCCATGAGACGACGCATGACCATCACCATTGGCGCGGCCGTACTGGCCCTGGCAATGGCCACCCCCGCGATGGCCACCCCCTCGCGTCCCGGGTTCGACCGTGCCAAGCTGACCGGATTCGCCTCCCTGCCGGCCCTGACGTTCGTGCCCCACAGCGAGCCGTCAGGGGCCCACATCGACCAGACCCCGGTCAACGGTGTGACCCCGCCGTTCACCGGTCAGCCGGTCCAGGGCTTCAGCGGCGTGGTGCGACGGGGCGACGGCACCTTCGACGTGCTGTCCGACAACGGCTACGGCTCCAAGGCCACCAGCGCCGACTTCCTGCTGCGGGTGCACCGGGTCAAGCCCACCTTCCGTCGCGAAAAGGTCGAGGTGCTGGGCGGGTTCAACCTCACCGACCCCGACCGCCGCGTGACCTGGCCGCTGACCCGGCCCGACCGTAAGCTGACCGGCGCCGACTTCGACGTGGAGTCGATCGTGCGGGGCTTCGACGGCACCTACTGGATCGGCGACGAGTTCGGCCCGTTCCTGCTGCACTTCTCGCCCTCGGGCAAGCTGCTGGAGACCCCGATCTCGCTGCCCGACGTCAAGGCGCCGGAGAACCCGTTCCTGAACGGCGGCCAGCCCAACCTGGCCGGAAGCAAGGGCTTCGAGGGCATGGCCCGCTCGATCGACGGCCGCACGCTGTACCCGATGCTGGAGGGCACCGTGGCCGGCGATCCGGCCGGGACGCTGCGGATCAACGAGTTCAACCTGCGCAAGCGGGCCTACACCGGTAAGCGCTGGACCTACACGCTGGACAGCCCCGGCAACTCGATCGGCGACATGATCGCGGTGGACGATCACCGCTTCCTGATCATCGAGCGCGACAACGAGCAGGGCGACCTGGCCAAGACCAAGCGCATCTACATGGTGGACACCCGCGACCGGGACCTGCGCAAGACCCTCGTCGCCGACCTGCTCAACCTGGCCAACCCCCGCGGCCTGGGCGGGTTCGGGGAGACCTTCCGCTTCCCGTTCCAGACCATCGAGGACGTCGTGATCCTCGACGACCGGACGCTGGGCGTGCTCAACGACAACAACTTCCCGTTCTCCTCGGGTCGTACGGCGGGCAAGCCCGACAACAACGAGTTCATCACCGTGCAGCTGTCGCGCCCGCTCCAGGCCGACCCCCGCGTCTACAAGTAACGCGGCTCGCCACCTCATGACATGCTTCGGGGCCTTCTCCAGTCAGGTGGGGAAGGCCCCGAAGCACGTGACCGGTCCAGGTGGGGAAGGCCCCCGAAACGCGTGATCGACGCTCGGTGGTCCTCGCCGGTTCCGGCCTGACGCGGAGAACCCGAGGAGAGTCCCGGCGGCATCTTTTTCGCTCTCACCAAGCGCATATTTAGGCCTATTTCGCCCCCAACGCTGATATTTGCTATAAAGCTTATTAAATGGATTAAGCGGGCGAAATTCTTCCCCGCCGGTACTACTTGTTTGCCCTCCCCAAACCGGACCAATGCGTTATATCCAAATTTCCCGGGTACCTCCTGATCACTACCACTTTCGTGGCAGTACGGCAGATCCGATATTTTCGGAATCAGGAACGACATGGGAGATCAATTGCTTCCTCGTAAGAGTAGATTGGCGCCAGGTCCCCTCTCCAGCAATCGTGTCGGGGCATTGGCCGTCGCGGCAGCAGCCGGCATCCTTCTGATGTCAAATCAAGTATCGGCAAACGCCACAATCGGGAACACCGAAGGCGTTTACTCCTATTCGCAGAACAGCCCTGTTCTCCATGTCGGGAGTAGCCTCGACGGTGGGAGACGTTTCGGACCGCACGGGCATCACAGCCTCCGCGATTCGCACGGTCAGTCCGACAGGGGCAGGGGCCACAAGGCCGGCAGGAACCACCGTCACGCCAAGGGCGGCAAACCCGGCAGGGCCAACAGAGAAGGCAGAAACGGCAGGGGCATGGGGGAGGACAGCCAGAGTCCGGCTGAATCCTCCGAGGCCGTTGGACCCGCCGGAGCAACCGATTCGCAGGAGTCCGCTCCGCAGAAGACCCGTTCGCAAGGGTCCGGCTCGCAGGAATCAAGGCCGCGGGGGTCCGGTTCGCAGGAATCCGCTCCTCAGGAGTCCCAGGGCGCCGGCGCCACACAGGGAATCGACGGCCTGACAGGCGCCGCTCAGGGGGTCAACAGCGCGGAGGGAGTCCAGGGTGTAGTGGGGGGAATTTCGGGCCTGCTGAATCCATCGGGCACCGAGTCGGACGCTCAGACCGCCAACGGCCTGGCCATAGTCTCGGGCCTGATAGGCCTGGACGGTCGGGACAGCGTGAACCTGCAAGAGCTTCAGGGCCTGATAGGTCAGTAGGAAATCCAGGGCCTGCTGACCCCACACGATCTCAGAACGCCGACGGCCTGGCCAGAGTCCAGCGCCCGACAAGTCCGAAAGCGTAGTCGGCTCGCAAGGCACAACGGGCGGTCTTCTCACGCCGCAGGATCTTCATCCGCGATGGCCGAACATGAGAAGAATCCCGCTCGGCGGGGAAAGCACCACCTTCGCCGCCACACCACCGGACTGAGTTGAACAGAAGTCGAAAGAAAAAGCGAATGCCGTGCCCGGTCGAATCGGGCACGGCATTCGCTTTCCCGGCATTGATCGGGACCGTCCGGCGGTCACGGACGGACCTGGGCGGGATCGACCGGGGCTGTCCGGCTGCCACAGACGGATCCGAGCGGGGGTGTGAGGCTTCTCCCTGAGCGCTTGCCCGCCCGATAATCACCGCGTGGCCAAGATCCCGATCTGCGATGTGGCCCTCCATCACACCGGGAGAAACGCGTGCGACCCATCCCTTAATGTCCATAAATAACGGGTATTTCAAATAAAGCCGTAATCGTGCAGGATTAGATGCATGGTCCGTTTCCGGCAGGAAGTCTCGATCGAACCGCTCTCGCGACGCCGGCTGGAGGACATCGTCGAGGCGTTCCACGATGTGGTCGAGGGGCTCGACTTCACCGGGGACCGATTCGTCGATCCGTCGGGGGGTGCGGAGATCCGGCTCATCGAGGGACGGCACATCGCCACCGGCACCCGTTACGAGCTGGTCCCCTTCAACGCGGCCGAAAGGCGCGAACGCGAAGTCGCCGGTGGCGGCGAGGCACCTTCCGACCTCTTGATCACCTCATGGAACCGCGACGTGGAGACGGGCATTCAGCTCATGCTCGACGAGGACTCCTATTCCATGACGTGGACCATGAAACTGTGCAGCGCCCACAGACCCAGAACCTTGATGGCGCACTTTGTCCTCAACGGGAATCACCGGCTCGTGCGGGAGATCACGTTCTTGGCGGAGATCGACCTTGAGCGCTGGTGGCAACAGCTCGACGGCCACGGGTCCGGAATCCCCGCGGCGACCGCCAGGGTGACCCATCACCTTTTCACCGGCACCTTGGAGGCCGTCCCGCACACCACCGGCGACAACCGATGGGGCCTTGCCGTCACGGTGGCCGGGCGAAGCCGCTCCTGGGCCCGCCCACCCGCCGCTCTCACGGCCGTCTTCCTCCGTGCCGTTCTACGGCGTGCCGTCACGAAAAGGATCATCGATTTGGCACATACCTGGGACAAGGCCGTCGTGGACGTCAGAACGGAATCCCCCGCCGAGGTGGCCCGCAGGATCCTCGTCTACCTTCTCGCCCCGCCGGACGGCCTGCCCGACTACCAGGACGAACGATCCTGACCCCGGCCCCGGTCCGCCCGGCCTGCCCACGGCAACGTCCCCCTCGGCCCCGATGAGAAACCCGCCCTCGCCTCCGATGAGGTTGGACATGCCACCCCACCTGGTGACGATCTCCACCCTCCACGGGAGGCGGGACGACTTCATTCGGGGAGCCGCCGGCTGTCACGGGAGCAGCAGGCCCCAGTAGAGAGCCCAGGGGATGAACACCACGCCACCGGCGAGCAGGAGGCCTAGCCGTACCCTCTCTCCTCGCGGAGCGGAGCCTCGGGTACGGCGCCAGGCCAGCGCGATGAGGACCGTTGCGACCGCGGAGGCCCACGCGAGGGCCTGCAGCGCCAGCCAGATCAGCGGGCGTTCCGCCACCACCGGACCGGGAGCGGCCAGCTTGCCGCCCGTCATCACCAGGTAGAACAGGTAGGAGAACGAGCCGAGCACCGCCGTGAGACCTCCGGCGCTGAGCAGCCACGCGGCCCTGGTCACCGGAGCCGCCGAACGTCGGCGGAGACGCCGCACCAGCGCGACCACCGGGTAGGCGGCGAACGCGATCACCAACAGCACCAGTGCCGCGAGCTGCATCGGCGCCGACTCCCACCAGGCCGAGGGATTCACCGGCACGGTCGGCGAGGCCTGCACGGGGGTGGGTCCCGAGATCTGCGCCGTGGGCGGCCTGCCCGCCGTGACGTCGGCGACCCAGGAGCCGACCAGGTCGGCGTAGCCGGGGGCGAGCTCGGGCAGCCGGGTGACGCCGCCGTCGGGAGTCTGGTGTGCGGCGTGGTCGGCTCCGGGGAAGAAACGGAGCGTGTAGTGCCGGTTGCCGCCCTTCTCCAGCGCCTCGGCGAATATCGGCGGACTCTCCTTCGGCGGGGTCAGCAGGTCGTGGGTGCCCCAGATGCCGAGCAGCGGCTGGCGTACCGCGGCCAGGGTCGGCGCGGGGTCGTAGTAGGGCTCGGGGAACATGCCGCCGTCGGAGATCGCCCGATACAGGTTGAACTCGGCCCGGTCGATCAGGGAACCCGACACCCCCGCCTTGCGCAGCCCGGCCGCCACGGTCCAGGTCTGCTGCCGCAGCGGTGGCAGACCGTTGGCGCCCACGACCACGACGAAGCCGATGTCCTTCGAGCGGGCCGCCGCGATCGGGACCACCCAGCCGCCCTCGCTGAGCCCCCATATGCCGATCTTCGCCGGGTCGACGCCCGGCTGGGAGCGGAGCGTGGCCACGGCGCCGAGCGCGTCGTCGGCGAGCTGCGAGTAGGACCTCCGGAAGAGCGAGTAGCCCTCGGATCGCTTGTCGTAGATCAGTACGGAGAGCCCCCTGCGGGCGAACTCGACCGCCTCGCCCATCAGCTTCGTACGGGGGCCCTCGCCCGCGCCGTGCACCAGGACCATGCCGGGACGTGCGGGTTTCGCCGCTGCGGGTGACAGGACCGTGCCGTGCATGGCGAGACCTCCGCTGCCGCGGAAGCTCACCTCCGTCGCGGTCAGGTCGGAGGGAACGGCGAGCGGCGACGTGGTGCCCGCCGGGGGAGTGGAGAGCACGGCGGGCGAGGGCGGGCTGGTCACCGCCGTGGAAGCGGAGAGTCCAACGGACAGGTGCGTGGAAGCGGAGAGCACGACGGGCGGGGGCATGGGAGCCGCTGCGGCGGCGGATGGCACGGCGGGCGGGGGTGTCGCCGCCGCTGCCGCGGGGGCGGCGAGCAGGCAGAGGGCGACGGCTGTGGCTGGGAGGATTCGTCTCATAGGCCGAATATATTCTGCAGAAGTTTTTCGGCAAAGGTTTATCTGCAGATATCATTCGGCAGGACTAGGCTGTTCATCATGAAGGATGACGAGTCGCTCATGCTCGACGACCCGGCGAGGCTCAAGGCGCTGGCTCATCCCCTGCGAAGGCTCATGCTGCGCCATCTCAACGTGCACGGCCCCGCGACCTCGACGACGCTCGGCGAGATGTTCAACGCCAAGACCGGCACGACCAGCTACCACCTGCGCCTGCTCGAGAGATGCGGCTTCATCGAGGAGATCCCCGAGCGCTCGACCGGCAGGGAGCGCTGGTGGCGCAAGGCCGGGGGGCCCAGGGACATGCGGCTGCCGACGCCCGACCAGCTCGCCCCCGAGGACCGTCCCGTGCTCGCCGAGTTCCATCGGATCGGCATGGACGAGGATCGTGAGCTGTTCGAGCGCTTTCCCGCGGCCTACCTGCGCGACCCCACCTGGGCCAAGGCCTCGCGTGGCCTCGGCCGGATGACCAAGGCGGAGTTCGACGAGTTCTTCGAGGCCTACATCGCGCTGCTGATGAAATACAGCCATCGGGCCGAGGACGCCCCACCGGGCGCGCGGCCCCTGTACATCCGGCTCTTCGCCCTGCCCGCCGACGAGGAGTGACCTGGAGACCCCCGCCGGAGTTCCAGTGCCACGCCGGTCTGATCCGGAAATCCCAGCCCCTGGCGCTCCGGCGTCACGGCGGTCACCGCGACCACGGTGCCGATGCCGCGCATCCGGCCCGGTAGCAGCCGGGGTGCCGGCGACGGAAGAAGGGGCGAGGTCAGCGCCTGCGGGCGAGCGTGACGCCGTTCCGGCGCCCGGGCGCCGGAAGATTCTCCTCGGGTGGAAGTTCTTCGAGCGGCCCTGATCACTACTGATCGTGGATGAGGCGATGCGGTTCAGGCCCTCAGGCTGGGGCGACCGGTCACCGGCAGCCGTCTGATCATCCAGCCCGGCGCATGTGCCCGATCCCGGTCGGCGCAACGGGCGGGGCCGGAGGACTACGCTCGCTCTGTGATCGTTTCCTGGGACCCCGCGATGGCGGGCGTGCTACGACTGCCCTCGGGCCGGCTCGTTCGCGGCCGGGGACTCCGCCGTCCCCTGCCGGAAGGCCCGGCGCCCACCTTCGCCCTGCATCTGCTGGGCCACGAACCCCCCCTCGTCGCATGGGAGGCCCGCTGGCTGCGCTGGCCGGACTTCTGGTTGCCCTCCGACCGCGCCGCCGCCGGGGAGGCGCTGCACGAGGCATGGGCACGTGCGGAAACCGAGCGCGTCGAGATCGCCTGCGCCGGCGGGCGCGGACGGACCGGCACCGCGCTGGCCTGCCTCGCCGTACTGGACGGGGTGCCGAGCCGCGAGGCGGTCGCCTATGTCCGGAAACACTATGCGTCACGCGCCGTGGAGACGCCCTGGCAACGTCGCTTCGTCACCCGTTTCCGGTAGTGACTCGCCGCTTCCCGTCATCGCGCCGACCCGGCGAACCTTCCCGGTCACGGACGCCGGCGCGGCGACTTCAACGGATCATCGGTCATGACCAGGCGATACTTCGCGGGTGGGAGAATCGTGGGCTGTGACCGACAACCGCGTTCCCCCTCCCTTCATCGGCGACGAGCGCGCCATGCTGAACAGCTGGCTCGACTGGCACCGCGAGACCCTGGCGGTCAAGTGCGCGGGGCTCTCCGAGGAGCGGCTCCGCGAGCGCTCCGTGCCGCCGTCGACCATGTCTCTGCTCGGCCTGGTCCGTCACATGGCGCACGTGGAGCGCGCCTGGTTCCGCCACGTGCTGAACGATGAGGACGTCCCCCTCCTCTACAGGACCGACGACCCCGACGCCCAGTTCAACGACGTGGACACCGCCTCCGCCCAGGAGGCCCTCTCCACCTGGCAGGCGGAGATCGAGCATGCCCGCAGGCTCTCGGCGGAGGTGTCTCTGGACGCCGTCGGAAAGCGGCAGCGCCACGGGCAGGACTGCTCCCATCGCTGGATCCTCGTCCACATGATCGAGGAGTATGCCCGGCACAACGGTCACGCCGACCTGCTGCGCGAGCGGATCGACGGCGTTACCGGCGAATAGCGTCGTACGCCCCCATCTGCTCGCCGGGTGGGGCGTCGCGTCCGCCGGGCAGAACGTGAATCGGGGTGGGGGCGTCGTGTCCGCCGGGCAGGACGTGAATCGGGGTGACGCAGGCGTCTACCGTGACGTCCTTCGCCGCCCTGCCCGCCTTCCATCGTCCTTAGAAGCCGTTGGCGCTGCTGAGAAGGCCGAGGCCGACGTTGTTGAGGGCGTTGAGGCCGATGAGGTTGCCGTTCGCCTGGGCGATGCCGTGGCCGAACCCGCTGCCGGCGCTGAGGTTGCCGTAGTTGCCGCCGCCGAAGCCGCCGCCCCCGAAGCCGCCGAAGCCGCCGCCGCCGAACCCGCCGAACCCGCCGCCGCCGAAGCCGCCGAACCCGCCGCCGAAGCAGGGGTCAGAGGGGATCGCCGCTGCCTGAGCCGGAGCTGCGGCCAGTGCCGGCGCGGCCAGGATGGCGCCGAAAGCGATCAGTCCGGCGGCGATTGTGGTGCGCTTCATTACGATTCTCTCCTTTGAGCAGAGATGTCCCGCCTGCTGCGGGCCACCCTCCCGTTAATGCACGCTCAATATGACGACTCGAAGTGAGAGAACCCAAGCTTGGCAGCATCCGGGCGTGTTCATCTGAACTGGGATGCCGCTTACTGCACCGGTCAGTTCTTCTTGGATACGACGTCCCTCACGTACGTGCGCGTAAGGGGCCACCGAAAAACCCCGAAATTCAGCCCTCGGGTCAGCTCTCCCGAGGTATTTACCGCAAAGTCCGGGCATCCGGGGAGCGTTATCATTTCAACGTGTGCCACGGCTGTGCCACGACAACCGCTCCAGGAATCAAAAAAAGCCCTCCCCCGAAATGGTAAATTCGAGAGAGGGCCCCGTTCACGTCAGTAAGGTCATGCGCCATAGATCGGGTCGACATGCCGGTAGTCATCCACGGCCCGCCCGGTGAACACCTCGTTGCGCAACAGCGCTCCTACGCCGTCGATATGCCACATGTCACCCCAGATTCGGGCTGTCCGCTGGATGTGGGAGGTGCGCGGAATGCGCTCGTCCTGGTAGGCGTGCAGTGCCTTGTCCACGGAGACGGCGTCCGGGACGGCGTCCGTCAGATGCCGGTCCAGCGAGTCGGCGAGCGACACTCCGTCCTCGATCGCCTGACACGCGCCCTGGGCGAGATACTGCAGCATCGGATGAGCGGCGTCGCCGAGCAGGACCGTGCGCCCGGTCAGCCAGTTGTCCAATGGCTCGCGGTCGTACATCGGCCAGCGGTTGTTACGCCACAGGGACGGCAGCGCCATGCGGACGGGCTCGCACGTGACCGAGAACGCCGCGTCGAGCTCGTCCGGGTTGCCCCAGTCGGGATCACCGGCCGCGAACCCCGGGCTGCGGAACACCGCGACCTGGTTGAGCAGCCGGCCGGAACGCAACGGGTACTGCACCAGGTGCAGTCCGGGACCGAACCAGACGACGACCTCGGAGAGCGAGATCGGGCCGGTGACCTCGTCCATCGGGATCGTGCCACGATAGGCCACGTATCCCGAGTCGATCGGTTGGTCGTCCGACAGCCGGCCGCGTACGCCCGACCGCAGGCCGTCGGCCGCCACGGCCAGCACGCCGGTGTGGTGCGATCCGTCCGCACAGGTGACGGTCACACCGCCGGGCTCCGTGGTGACCTCGTCGACCTCCCTTTCGTTCTCCAGGGCGACGCCGTGGGTGCGGCAGGCCTCGACGAGGATCCTGAGCAGGTCGCTGCGGTGCATGACCACGTACGGGCCCCCGTAACGCCGGCGGAAGTCCTCACCGAGGTCGAGGTGGGTGAGCCGCGCACCGGTGAGCGCGTCGTTGAAGACCAGGCGCTCGGGCAGGACCCCGGCCTCGACGCACGCGTCGAGCACGCCCAGCCGGTCCAGCAGCCGGGTCGCGTTCGGCGCCAGTTGCAGGCCCGCGCCGATCTCGGCGAACTCGGGCGCGCGCTCCAGCACGCGTACGGCACGTCCCGACCGAGCGATGGCCAGGGCGGCGGTGAGTCCTCCGATACCGCCACCGATGACCAGAATCTCCCCGTCGCTCACGGAATTCCTCCTTTGTTGTTCATTCAGGTGGCCTTCGCGGCCGTCACGGTGCGACCCGGCCGGGTACTCCGGCCCGCGGGCTCTCCGCCGGTGTGTCGGCGGGCGAGAGCCCCACGGTCTCCAGGTCGATCTTGCGGGTGTCGGGCAGACCCCAGGCCGCGAGCAGCCCGATCACGGCCGTTCCGACGATCACGAATGCCGGGGCCAGCGGCATGTCGTACGTCGTGGTCAGCACGTTGACGATGACCGGTGGCAGACCGGCGAAGACGAACGTGCCGAGGGTCCCCGCGATTCCGGCCGCCGTCGCCCGCACCTCGGTGGGATAGAACTCCATCGAAATGGCGTGGATCGACCCGAGGCACAGGGGGACGCTGATCAGGATGAGCACGCCGCCGAGCACGGCCGCGAGAAAACCGCCGCTCTGCGCGACGAGAAAGCCCGGCAGGACGAAAAGCACCGACGCGAGCCCGCCCAGCAGGAGCGGAAGCTTCCGGCCGTAGCGGTCACCGAGCATCCCGACCAGCGGATTGAACACCACGAGCAGCGAGATCAGGATCAGCGGCACTATTCGGGAGTCGCTCGCGGAAAGCCCGGTCTCCTTGACGAGATAGGTCGGGTAGTACACGAACATGATGTAGAACGTGGTTCCCAGGGCGCCGAGACAGCTCACCCGCAGGATCATTCGCCAGTGCCGCAGGGCCGTCCTGATCGGCGCGGACTTCACCCGCGATCGCGCCTTCTGGTACGTCACCGGCTCTTCGAGGCCGTAGCGGAGGTAGAGGGCGAAGAGAGCCAACGGCGCGGCGATCAAGAATGCGAACCGCCATCCGTAGTCGTTGAACGCGCTCTCGTTCACGCTCAGGCCGACGATCACACCGGTGGCGGCGGCCACCAGGGTGCCCAGGTTGCCCGCGGCGGCGACGAACGAGGTGATGAATCCTCGGCGCTTCCGGGAGGCGTACTCTCCCAGGAACACCGGGGCCACCGTCGCCTCGCCACCCGAGGCGAAGCCCTGCAGAAGCCGACAGACGACGAGCAGGATCGGGGAGAGCAGCGCCGCCGTCTCGTAGGTGGGAATGAGACCGATGGCGGCGGTCGACCCTCCGACGAGCAGGATCGAGACCATCAGCGAGTTACGCCGTCCGACCCGATCGGCCAGAACCCCGAAGAACAGGCCTCCGGCCGACTTGGAGAGAAAGGAGACACCGAAGACGGCGAGCGTGGCGATGAGTGCCGCGTCCGCGTTTCCGGCGGGGAAGAAAGCCGTGGCGATGGGCGCCACGAAGAGCCCGTAAAGAGCCGTGTCGTATACTTCGATGAAATGACCGAGCACCAGTGCCGCGACCGTTCTCGGGCGCGGTTTCGTCGTTTGGATAACGTGGTCGTCGGTTGGATTTTGCATGCCGTTTCTCCTGGTCATCCAGACTTGACAGCGATCGTCCCCCGAAACCGCGTTATACGGACGCGTTCATTGAACGCGCGTTCTCAATAGCGCACCTTGTCTCTCCGCCGAACCTTTTCCATCGATTCTCACGAGCAGGTCCTGAGCATGTTGTGAACCGCCGCCCCAAAGGTCTCCGGTGCGAAATTCGGGCAGGCCAAACCGCCCGTCGGTCCCCCGGTGAGTTCGCGAACCGGACTGGAGGAGGTTCACGTGAAGTGGCCTCGGAAAAGCCAGGCCCTGTTGGTCGGTGTTGATCGGTGTTGATCGGTGTTGGTCGGTGTTGGTCGGTTTTCCGGCGAGCCCGCGGGTTCCGGAACGCGTTGGCCCGGCGGACTCGACGGTCCGCCCGCGCTCGGGAACCCGCGGGATCTCGCGGCTCGGATGGGCTCAGGCAGTGAGACGGCCGGAGCCCGACCGCTCAGGTGGTGGTCGGCGAATCAGACGATCGGCGTCTGACCGCTCGGACAGTGGTCAGCGGATCAGACGGCCAGGGCCTGACCGCTCAGGTAGCCGAAGACCATCCCCGCGGCGAGCGTCGCCCCCGCCCCGGGGTATCCCGGGCCGAACGGGCTGGAGGCGACGTTCCCGCACGCGTAGAGTCCGGGGATCCGGGCTCCGTGGGTGTCGAGGACGGCGCCCTCCGTGTCGGTGAGCGGGCCGCCCTTCGTGCCCAGGGCGCCCAGGTGGAGCTGGACCGCGTAGTACGGACCCGATTCGAGCGGCCTCAGGTTGCGGTTCGGCGTCACCTCCGGATCGCCGCGGTAGAGGTCGTAGACCGATTCGCCGCGGTGGAAGACCGGATCCACGCCGTTCGCCGCGTGCCCGTTGAACTCCTCGACCTGCGCTCCGAGACCGGCCGGGTCGATTCCCGCCGCCTCGGCGAGCTCGGCGAGGGTGGGCGCGGTGAGCATCCAGTGCGGCGTCGGGGTTCCCGGGGTGACCGTCGCGATCGGGTACGACTGGCGGAAGCGCTCGTCGAAGACCAGCCAGCACGGGAGGTTCGCGTACTCGTAGTCGTGCGAGTCGAACGCCGCGAGCATCTTGCCGAAGTCGTTGTAGTTCATGGCCTCGTCAAGGAACCGGCGGCCCTTGCGGTTGACGATGATCCCGCCGGGAAGCGTGCGCAGACCGCTTGTCGGGCGGTACAGCGGCGCACCGTCGTAGCTGTCTCCCGATGCGGCGATCATGGGGCCCCACCAGGCCTCGCTCATGTTGCCGAGCGCGGCGCCGACGGCCATCGCCATGTTCAGACCGTCGCCCTCGTTCGCCGGAGGGCTCGCGGGCGCGTCGCACGGCACCCCGAGGAAGTTGTCGACCAGCTCCTTGTTCCACTCGAAGCCGCCGGAGGCCAGGATGACCCCCTTGGTGGCCCGGAACAGCCGTCGCTCGCCGTCCACCTCCGCGTACACGCCGACCACCCGGCCCTGCGGGTCGCGGTCGAGTTCGACGGCGCGGGCGTTGACCACCGCCTGCACGCCCTTCTTCAGGCAGGCGTCGAGCAACGTGCCGACCAGGGAGGCGCCCATGCCCACCAGGCCGCTCGCGACGCGCTCGGCGAGGAGCTTCCAGTCCCAGCGTTCGGGCCGTTCCATCCCCCAGGCGTCGCCCTCCAGCCGGGTGATCGGAACCGAGCTGTGCCCCTTGCGCAGCTGGCCGGCGCGTTCGCCGAGGAGATTGGTGTCGTAGATGCCGACCTGCAGCGTGCGGCCGCCCTCCCGGGCCCCCGGAAGGTGCGGCTGGTAGTCGGGGTGGTGGGGGTTGGCGGAGAACTCGATCGCCGTTTCCTTCTCCAGGAAGTCCAGCGTCGGGTTGATGGTGTCGACGAACGTCTCGATGAGGCGATCGTCCACCCGGCCCAGGGCCAGCGCCCGCACATACGTCAGCGCGTCCTCGCGACTGTCGGGCCGGCTTCCCTGCTCCGGATACTTGCTGTTCGGCGCCCACACCGAGCCGCCGGAGACGGCGGTCGTGCCGCCGAACACCGGGGCCTTCTCCAGCAGCGTGACACGCAGCCCCAGGGAGGCCGCCGACAGGGCCGCCGTCAGGCCGGCCGCCCCTGAGCCGATGATGACCGCGTCGTTCTCTTCGGTCATTTATTGTTCCCGTCCTTCCAGCTCCGTACGGATCCCGACCGCCAAGTCCTTCGCTGCCGGTTCGAGTAGAGGTGACATCAGCAACTCGATCATGGGCGCCATCGGCCCGCCCGGGCTCACTTCGAGGTGGAAGGTGAGCCTGGACCTCGGGCCACTCCCGGACGCACCCGCGGGAGCGGTGTTCGGGGTGCCGGTCGACGCGTTCCGCGTAGGCTGACCGGCCTGTTTTCTCGCCGACTTGGTGATCACTCTGAACACGAACTCCGCCCAGCGCCGGCTGAGTCGCCGGCGCCACGACTCGCCGGCCGGGGACGCGCCCGTCCCCGCCGGAGCGGACGCGGAGCCACCCGGCCCGGACGGACCGGACGCGGAACCGCCCGGCCCGGACGGAGCGGCCTGAGCGGGCGCGTCTCCGTCCGTCACCTCGCCGATCCCGAACGTGCCGCTGCCCGCGATCTGCTCGGTCAGCCCGTTGACCGTGAAGTTCAGGAAACTCCTGGGCTCCCACTCATCGATGATCACTTCGAGGTCGACCTCGCGGCTGAGCACGCCGACGTCGCCCTTGAGCGTCCAGACGGAGTGCTGCTCGTCGACCACCTTGACCGTCTGGAATCCGATCATCAGATGCGCCCAGTTCGGAATGTTCCAGAGGTAGGTCCACACCTCGTCGATCGGGGCGGCGATCTCGACCGTGTAGTCGATCTCAATCATCGGTGGCGTCCATGCTCGTGCCGGAGGCCCGCCGCCGTACGTGCGTCGTCGCGCTCGTGCCGGAGACCGGCTGCCGGACGTGCGTCGTCGCGCTCGTGCCGGAGGCTCGCTGCCGTACGTGCGTCGTCGCGCTCGTGCCGGGGACCCGCTGTCGTACGTGCGTCATCGCGGTTCACTCGTCGTAGGTGATGATCGGAAGCATGCTGTCCCTGTTCAGCGAGTGCCACAGCGCCTGGTCTCCCTTCTCGAAGGGCATGACCGGATCGCAGAGCGACTTCGCGTCGAGGTATCCCATCTCGATGAGCTTGGCCAGGCGCGGGATGTCCCGGAGGACGTTGGCGCCGCCGTACGACGCGGAGAGATACTTCTTGCCCTCGTAGTCGAAGGGGCCCGGCGAGCCCGGCCACCACTGCGGGTCGTTGGTCCGCTCGATCCAGCCGGTGTGCACGAACGTCCCGCCTCGCCGGGTGGCCTGGTAGCCGTAGCCCAGGGCCGCCGATCCGGTGGTGTCGGCCGGCTTGCCCGTCGTGGGGTCTCCGATCGTCTTGCCCGCGGCCTCGTAGATGTGGTCGGCGCCGCGCCCGTGGTAGAAGCCCACGGACGGCTTCCCGCCGGCCGCCATGTTCGGCGTGTCCGGACCGCACAGCTCCTGGATCTTCTTGACCACGTCGGCGCCGTACTCGTCGGCGTCGAGGACGATGTGCGCCCCCGCGCGCTTGGCGGCCTCCATCCGGTGCGGGATGCGCTCGACCGCGATGATCAGCTGGGCGCCCATCATCTTGGCGGCCTGGATGATGGAGAGGCCGAGCGCGCCGCAGCCGAGCACGGCGACCTTCGAGGCGATCTCCACCGGCATGCCGAAGAGCGCGAAGCTCCAGCCGGGCCCCGGAACACAGGCGAGCGAGGCGAGCTCGACGTTGGACAGCGGGGAGTCGAACACCGGCACGACCCAGGACTCGTCGCAGACCGCCAGCTCCGCGAAGCCACCCGTGTGGTCCTGCCACACCGGCGTGCCGTCCTCCAGCTCCGCGAACGGCGGGGCCTCCTGCGTGGCGAAGTCCAGGTCGTTCTTGTGGCCGCAGGCGTGCCACTCGCCGCGCACGCAGCTGTAGCACGTACCGCAGCTCGGCAGCACCGGCGTCACGACCCGGTCGCCGACCTTGACCCGCCGGACCTGGGACCCGACCTCGACGACGACCCCCATGGCACCGTGGCCCGGGCTCCTGGCCTTGTCGTGGTGGGTGGTGGACAGGTCCGCGACGTTCGGCACGAGCGTGTAGCAGGCCTGTGCCGCGAGGTTGCGGATCACCACGTCGGTCGGTCGCCTCGGCCGCAGCCGGAGGCCCCGGATCTCGAACCAGTCCTGGTACCGCACCCAGCCCTTGAACTCACCGGACTGGTTGCCGGGGTATCCGACCGTGGCCTCTGGATTGATTGATTGGTCCGTCATATACAGCCTTCCTTGGTTCCCACCGGTTCGAGCACCTGCCCGGCCGTGACCGCGGCCGGTTACTTCCTTGCCTCGGGGTCAGCTCGCCGCGTTCTTCAGCGCGGCCCGGACGTCGACCGGCTCCCACCACGGAGCGAGCCCGAGGTCTTCCGCGATGATCCGCGAGACGATGTAGCCCGCGCCCCCCGAGATCGCACCGCCCGGATGCGTGGGCGACCCGGCCATGTACAGGCCGTCGATGGGGGTCCGGTAGCCGAAGTGGTTCCACATGCTCTGCTCGCCCGCGAAGGACCCCATGAAGATGTCGCCCCGCGTCATGTTGATCAGCTGGCGGCTGTAGTCGTTCGCCGTGTGGGTCCAGGCATGCAGGATGTTGTCGCGGGTCATGTTCGGCGCGTACTCGCGCCACTTGTCGAGAACGCGCTCGGTGAACTCCGCCTTGACCGGCTCGATGTTCTCCGGACTGCCGCCGGGTGCGAACGGCATCACGTGCCAGGCGTACGCGGTGTGGTGCCCGGGCGGGGCCTGCGACGGGTCGAACTGCGTGATGTGCCCGGTGCCGAATGAGATGTGCTCGGGGACCTTGCCCGCGGCCACCTCGTCGTGCAGCGCGAACAGCTCCTCGATGCTCTCGCACCCGACGTTGTACTTGAGCGCCTTGTTCACGTTCGGATCGAAGTCCGAGCCGAGGTAGTCGGGCGCCTCACGCAGTGCGAGGTGCACGCCGAACAGCGTCCAGGCCGTCTGCTTGAACTTCTCGACCTTCTCCCGGTACGCCACCGGCAGCTGGTCCGGGCCGACGAGCCTGGTGAAGGTCTGCGGGACGTCGAGGGTGCTCGCCACGAACCGCCGTGCGGTGAGGCTGCGCCCGTCGACCAGGTCGACACCGGTCGCCCTGTTGCCGTCGACGACGATGCGCTCCACCTCGGCGTGGTTGATGAAGGTGCCACCGGCCCGGATGAAGCTCTCCATCAGCCCGCGTGCCAGGTTCCAGCTTCCGCCGACGCACACCTGGTAACCGGCGGCGAGGTCGAAGCCGCGGATCGCCGCTCCCATCGGGCTGCGCTGGCTCACCGCGTCGTAGAGGACGGTGCCGAAAATCGAGAGCTTGAAGAGCATCAGCAGCTTCACGCGCTCGTTCTCGAACAGCTCGTTCATCAGGTCCAGCGGCTGCCGTTCGATGATGTCAAGGAAGTCGCGCCCGACGGCGGTGCCCGAGAGCAGCTCGTTGCGCTCGTCCTCGTCGAGGGGCTCGGAGTACCGCTCGGCCAGGAAGATCGAATCACTGATGGCGTCGGCGCGGCGGTTCCACTCACGGAACGTCTTGGCGTCGCGCTGCGAGAACCGGCCGATCGACGCGCACGTCTCGTCGACATCACGGGAGAAGACCAGCGACGTGCCGTCGGCGTGCGGCTGGGCGAAGTCGAAACGCGGCGTCTCATACCGTACTGTCGCCGCCAGACCGAGGTCGCGGTACCACGGCGTCTCGGTGATGTTGAAATGATTGATGGAGTGCGGATTCTGGTAGAACCCGGGCGGCCCGGGCTCGATGGTGCTCAAGCCGCCACCGAACATCATGCGCCGTTCCAGAACCGCGATCTTGAGCCCAAGCTTCGACAGGTAGCTGCCAAGGACCAGGCCGTGCTGGCCGGACCCGATGATGATTCCGTCATACTCACCGTTAATGGGAACCGCCCCCTAGCTCAAACTGGATGTAGACGTTCTTCTGCTGGGTGTAGGAGTAGAGCTCCTCGACCCCTTCCTCACGACCCACGCCGCTGTTCTTGAATCCGCCGAACGGCGCGCCCGGGATGTGGATCGAGCTCGTGTTGACCCAGACGTAGCCGGCTTCCAGATCCCGGGTCGCCCGCATGGCCGTGCTCAGGTCCGTGGTCCACACGCTGGCCGTCAACCCCAGCGGGAGCCGGTTCGCGCGGGCGATCACCTCGTCGTACTCGTCGAACGGCAGGACCGACAGCACCGGGCCGAAGATCTCCTCGTTCAGCAGCGGCGAGTCGCAGTCGCCCTCGTCGAAGGCGAAGACGGTCGGGCGTACGAAGAGGCCGGCATCGGGGCCTTCGACGTCGCCGCCCGCGATCAGGCGCGCTCGCGGGTCGGCGGTCCCCGCCTCGATGAAACGGACGACCCGGTCGTACTGCGACCTGCACACGATGGCGCCCACGTCGGTTTCGTCGTTCTGCGGGTCGCCGATCTGAAGCTTCTCGACCCCCACCTTCAACCGGTCGAGAAACTCGTCCCACAGGCTGCGGTGCACGTACACCCGTGAGGTCGATCCGCAGCTCTGCCCCTGCCAGGTGAAGTTCATCCCGCGGATCGCCCCGGCGACGGCCGCGTCGAGGTCCGCGTCGGGGAAGACCAGCAGCGGGTTCTTGCCGCCCAGCTCCAGCGTCACCGTCTTCACGCGTTCGGTGGCGGCCTGCCGCTGAATGCCCAGTCCGGTCTGGACGCTGCCCGTGAAGGCGATCCTGGTGACGTCGGGATGCGTCGTCAGGCGCGCGCCGACGGTGGCGCCGAGCCCGGTGACCACGTTCACCACACCGGGCGGCAGGATCTCGGCGCACAGCTCACCGATGCGCAGTGCCGACAGCGACGTGTGCTCGGAGGGCTTGAGGACCACCGTGTTGCCGGCGACGAGCGGTGCGGCGATCTTCGTCGCGGCGAACATCATCGGATGGTTGAAGGGCACGATCCGCCCGACGACGCCGAAGGGTTCGTGCACGGTGTAGTTCAGCCCGCCCGCGGGCGGGGGGATCGACTGTCCGCGCAGCTCAAGCGCCAGCCCTGCGAAGTAGCGCAGCTGGGTGGTCGCGAGGCGGATGTCGTTGCGCAACATGCTGATCGGCGTGCCGTTGTCGATCGCGTCGATCCGGGCGAGTTCCTCGCCGTGCGTCTCGACCGCGTCGGCTATCTCGTTGAGCAGGCGAGCCCGCACGACGGCCGGAGTGCGCCTCCACCCGTCGAACGCGTTTTTCGCCGCCGCGACGGCCGCGTCGACATCCGCCTCCGTGGCCGCCGGAATCGTCGCGACGACCTGGCCGGTGGCCGGGTTGACGACCTCCAGCCTGCCTCCGTCGACGGCGCCGACCGGCCGGCCATCGATGATCATGAACCATTCCCGGTCGACGACAGCTGTGGCGTCGGGTGGTCTCATCATCCGCGTCTCGCTCCTCCCACTCACGATCAGCCGAGGTGTCCTGGGCATCGCGTCGGACCAGCGGGAACGCGGGCCGTTGCGGGCCCGGCCTGACCACTGATCCGGCGACGTGTTTTCCCTGAAGTCTTGCGTTCTACGGTGGAGAACGGTAGACCGTCATGCAGAACACCATGGATGTTAAGCACGCGTGTCGCCCACCGTCAAGGCATCCCTTTCTTGACCATTTGGGGTCAAATCGACCCACTGTGCGGCGGCGAGTTAAAAAGAGATAGGAGACATCTGGTGGACTCTATGGAGCAGTCTGCTCTCCATGCCCGAAATGCCCGAACAGCGTCCGGGCCCGACCCGGCCGGCAAGGTCGGCATCATCACCGGCGCGGCCCAGGGCATCGGCCGTACCTTCGCACGCGCCTTCGCCGAGTCCGGGTCCCGCGTCGTCGTCGCCGACCGCGACACCGACGGCGCCGAATCCACCGCGGCCGAGCTGCGCAAGGACGGTCACGACGCCATGGCGGTGACCGTCGACGTCGCCGACGAACAGAGCGTCGACACGTTGCTCCGCCTGACGCTCGAGACCTACGGGCGGGTCGACACCCTGGTGAACAACGCCGCGATCTTCTCGACCATCGTGATGAAGCCCTTCGACGAGATCAGCCCGGCGGAGTGGCGGCAGGTCGTCGACGTCAACCTGACCGGCGTGTTCCTCTGCTGCCGTACGGTCGGCGCCCACCTGCGGACCCAGCGCAGCGGCAGCATCATCAACGTCTCCTCGGCGGCCGTGCTCCAGGGGCGGCCGAACTACCTGCACTACGTGGCGTCCAAGGCAGGCGTGGTGGGCCTGACACGATCGCTGGCGCGAGAGCTGGGCGCCGCGGACGTCACCGTCAACGCCCTGATGCCCGGCTCGGTGGACACCGGCATCCCCCGCGACTCCGTCAAACCCGGCCAGGCCGAGCAGATCATCGCCGGCCAGGCTCTGCACCGGCGCCTGCAGTCGGCCGACATCGCCGGTACGGCGGTTTTCCTCGCGTCCGACGCCGCGCGCACGATCACGGGACAGAGCATCGTCATCGACGGAGGGATGAATTTCCTGTGAGCTCGTCTCGATCGAACGTGCATCTCACCCTTGCGATCAATGACTCCGACCAGGTCCGCGATCTGGTGTCAGGATCTGTGCCGGTGAACGGCGTCGACCTGACCTGCCTTCTTCTTGAGGTCGAGGAGATCTTCTTCAGGTTCACCAAGTTCAGGGAATGGGACATCTCGGAGATGTCGCTGGGCAAGTACTGCTCACTGCGCGCCCGCGGCGACGACTCCCTCGTCGGGCTGCCGGTGTTCCCGTCCCGTTCGTTCCGGCACTCCGGCATCTTCGTCCGCGCCGACGGCCCCGTGGATGATCCGGCCAAGCTCGCCGGGGCGCGGATCGGCATCCCGGAATGGACGGTGACCGCGACCGTCTACCAGCGAGCACTCCTGCAGCACGAGTTCGGCGTGGACCTGACCGGCGTCACCTGGGTACAGGGCGGGATCAACGAGCCCGGACGCATCGAGACGCTGCCCGTCGGACTGCCCGACGGCATCACGGTCCGGCCCGAACGGCAACGGTCGCTGAACCGGCTGCTGCTCGACGGCGAGCTGGACGCGATCATGGTGCCCCACCCGCCCACCGCGTTCGAGGATCGCTCGGGGCGCATCGTCCAGCTTTTCCGCGACGGCCCCGCGGTCGAGGAAGAGTACTACCTGAGGACCGGCATCTTCCCGATCATGCACCTGGTGGTGCTGCGTCGCGAGGTGCACGAGCGCTATCCGTGGGTGGCCCAGAACCTTGTCACGGCGTTCACCACCGCCAAGGACCGGAGTCTGGCCAGGCTGCTCAGCCCGACCGCGCCGCACTTCCCCCTGCCCTGGGGACCGGACCGCGCCCGCCTGGCGGAGAAGGTCTTCGGTCGGGATCTGTGGCCGTACGGAACGGCGCCCAACCGCACGACCCTTGAGGCGTTCCTCCGTTACGCCCACGAGCAGGGAGTCTGTGAGCGCCTGCTCACCTCCGACGACCTCTTCCCCGCGTCGATCGCCGAATCCCACGTGATCTGAGCTCGGCCGTCCGCGGGTGACGAGGCGGTACGGACCTGCGAGGCGTGAAGCGTTCGGATGACGGCGGCGAGAGCTCAGGCGAAGCTCCCCGGCCTGGTGACCCGCGGAACCGTGTCATCGGAGTGTGGTGTTCCACGACCGATGGCCGGGGAGGCGGGCGACCGGCCGGGGAGCCGGAGGTCGCCATGGTACGGATCGGGCCGAGCGACGACCTGACCACCGGCGACGGGAATGCTCCAACCGGCACGGGCAACCCGGGGCGGCGGTCCATTCCTTGAGGCGGAAAGTCCTTCAGGCGGGAAACGCGGCAGTTGGGCAGGAGGCACCGCTTAGGTTAGGCGGAGGCACCGTTTAAGCGGGAAGCACCGCTCAGGCGGGAAGCACCGCGCCGATTCTGTCCGCGCCTTCCCTCAGCACCCCGGCGATGTCGGCCACCGCGTCCTTGTCCAGCCGGGACGGTGGCGCCGAGATGGCCAGGGAAGCGCGTACATTTCCGCTCGCACCTCGCACGGGCACCGCGACCGACCACACCTCGTCCTCGCTCTCCCCGAAGTTGGACGCGTATCCCAACTCGCGGACCCGCACCAGATGCGCCTCGAGATCACGCCGATTCGTCAGGGTCAGACCCGTCAGGGAAGCGAGCTTGGTCTGGGGTAGCAGGCGCCGGACCTCGTCCGGCTCCAGCCCGGCGAGAAGCACCTTGCCCGACGCCGTGGCGTGCGCGGGGAGGACCATCCCCGTCCGTGAGCCGACGCGCAACGATTTTGTCGTCTCGATCGACTCGACGAAGAAGATGTCAGAGCCGCGCAGGATGCTGATGTGCACCGTCTCCCCGAGCTGCCGGACCATGTCCTCCATGATCGGACGGGCGACCACGCGGAGGTCCAATCCGCCCACGAGTGACACGGCCATGCCGATCAGCTCGGGCCCGGCCGTATAAGCCTTCGATTCTGGATCTTGACTTACGAAGCCGTGATACTGCAGCATCTGCATCAATCGGTGTGCCGTCGATCGGGCGACTCCGATGTCCCGGCCGGCCTCGGCCACCCGGACGGATTTCTGCCTGCCGAAGAGTCGGAGCAGACGCAGCGCGTTGTCCACCGATCCGATGGGGTAATTCGGCACATCCTCGGATCCGGGATGCTCCATCGCGTCACCAGCCCGTTCTGTAGCCATCACCGCGCACCAGTGTCTCCAGCGTCTGGGAGAGCCGGTTCCATATGCCTCAATTCTAGCATTGCAGAACCCTATCCCACCTAGCAGAACACATAATGTCGTCGTGGTGAACCCGGCCGGCCGCCGGCCGACACCCTGATCCGGTCACACCGTCGAAGCCCACCCGACCGCTACCGGCCGGGCTTCCGGCATGCCCCTCCACGGGACCAGCGAACACCTACCCACTGTTTGCCCAACATTTGTGCCCTATTTGCCGAAGTGCCCGAAGCTTCTGGGCGAGTACTGCTCATTGTCTGCTGTGGGCCCTGCGAAGAGGACATCAACGTTGCATAAGAATTGGCGTGCGCCAATCAAATTGATAGTCGCGTCCCTGACGGCTATCCCGTTTCTCGTCGCGGTGACGCCCGCCTCGGCGGACGACCCGGTTCCGTCCACCGTGAAGATCAATGAGGTCGAGTCCAACGGCGGTACGCCCGGTGACTGGATCGAGCTCCTCAACACCGGCACCACCCCCGTTGATGTGTCCGGCTGGGTCCTCAAGGACAACGACGACACCCACGCCTTCACCATCCCGGCGGGTACCACGGTGGCCGCCGGTGCCTATCTGGCCCTCGACGTCGACCCGGCCTTCGGCCTGGGCGGCGCCGACTCCGCCCGCCTGTTCCTGCCCGACGCCACCACGCTTGTCGACACCTACAGCTGGACCGCCCACGCCGCGACGACCTACGGCCGATGCCCGGACGGTAGCGGCGCGTTTGTGACCGTCACGGCGTCGACCAAGGGCGCGGCCAACGACTGCGGCACCCCCTCCCCTGCCGTGAAGATCAATGAGGTCGAGTCCAACGGCGGCACGCCGGGTGACTGGGTCGAACTTGTCAACACCGGTGCGGCTCCCGTCGATGTGTCCGGCTGGATCGTCAAGGACAACGACGACACACATGTCTTCACGATCCCGGCGGGTACCACGGTGGCCGCCGGTGCTTTCCTGGCCCTTGACGTCGATCCGGCCTTCGGCCTGGGCGGCGCGGATTCCGCCCGCCTGTTCCTGCCGGATGCCACCACCGTCGTCGACTCCTACAGCTGGACCGCCCACGCGGCCACCACCTACGGCCGATGCCCCGACGGCTCCGGCGCATTCGTCACCACCACGACCTCGACCAAGGGTGCGGCCAACGACTGCGGCACTCCGTCATCGGTCGTGAAGATCAATGAGGTCGAGTCCAACGACGGCACGCCGGGCGACTGGATCGAGCTCCTCAACACCGGCACCACCCCCGTCGACGTGTCCGGCTGGGTCCTCAAGGACAACGACGACACCCACGCCTTCACCATCGCCGCCGGAAGCACGATGGCCGCCGGCGCCTACCTGGCCCTCGACGTCGACCCGGCCTTCGGCCTGGGCGGCGCGGACTCCGCCCGCCTGTTCCTGCCGGATGCCACCGCCCTCGCCGACTCCTACACCTGGACCGCCCACGCGGCCACCACCTACGGCCGATGCCCCGACGGCACCGGCGCGTTCGCGACCACCACAACACCGACCAAGGGCGCGGCGAACGCGTGTCCCGGTCAGGTTCCCGCCTCGCCCTGGCCGGGCGGCGCAGTGGTGGCCACCGCCGACGACGCCAACACGTTCGGCACCAACATGAGCGGCCTGGCCTACGAGGCATCCGGCGGCTCGACGCCCGGTGTGCTCTGGGCGGTGAAGAACGGTCCCGGCACGCTGTACCGCCTGGAGTGGAACGGCACCAAGTGGGCACCCGCCACGACCGACGGCTGGAACGCCGGCAAGGCGCTGCACTACCCGGACGGCACCGGCGATCTCGACTCCGAGGGCGTGACCCTGACCGGAGCCGGTCCGGCCGGCGGCGTGTTCGTCTCGACCGAACGCAACAACGGCAACAGCGGTGTCAGCCGGCCCGAGGTGCTGCGCTTCGACCCGCTTGGTACGGCGACCAGCCTCACCGCCACGAAGGAGTGGAACCTCACCGCGGACCTGCCGGCGGTGGCCGCGAACAGCGGGCTGGAGGCGATCTCCTGGATCCCCGACTCGTTCCTGACCTCGCACGGCTTCCTCGACGAGCACACCGGCGCGGCCTACAAGCCGGACACCTATCCGGGCCACGGCGACGGCCTGTTCTTCGTCGGCCTCGAAGCCAACGGCACCGTCTACGCCTACGCGCTCGACCAGAACAGCGGTGGATTCACCCGGGTCGCCACGATCACGAGCGGGTTCCCCGGCGTGATGGACCTCGAATTCGAGCCCGAGACCAACCACCTCTGGGTGGCGTGCGACGACACCTGCAACGGCCGTACCGCGACCCTCGACATCGACGCCGGCGGGAAGTTCGCCGTCACCACCGTGTACGAGCGGCCGAGCTCGATGCCCAACCTCAACAACGAGGGGTTCGCGATCGCACCGCAGTCGGAGTGCGTGGACGGCCACAAGCCCGTCTTCTGGTCCGACGACAGCAACACCGACGGGCACGCGCTGCGCAGCGGAACGCTCAACTGCACGGTGCTCGACCTCGACGCGGACGACGACGGCGTCAACGACGACGTGGACGTGACGTTCCCGCCGGGAACCTCGCAGGCGGGCAACCCGACCAACGAGACGTTCTCCGACGCGCTCGCCGGCGGTACCACGTCGGGCAGGATTCTGAACCGCAAGGGCCGCACGCTCACGGTCTCCGACGTCCGCAACCCCGCAGGCGTACGGGTGAACGCCGGTGCCGGCTCCGCCCCCGCGCAGTTCCAGCTGGCCGGTAGCGGCGCGACGATCGCGCTGGGACAGGGCTCCTACGAGCTCACCGGCTCCGCGAAGACCAGTACGGTCACGACGGTCGACGGCGAGCAGGCGGTCGTCACGGTGAACGTGAACGGCACGCCGATCACGCTGACGGTCGGCAAGGGCGCCTCGGTCACCTACACCGAGGTGTCCGCCAACGGCAAGGTCACCGGGCTGACCGGCATCCAGCGGACCGGGACCGTCGGCGTCCGCGCGGACGGCATGTCCGCGACCGCGTGCGCCGGCATCGCGATCCAGAACGTCATCGTCGCCACGACCGGCAACAACCAGATCGCCGGTACCGGCGACAACGACCTGGTCCTCGGGCGAGGCGGCAACGACACGGTCAACGGCAACGGCGGCAGCGACTGCGTCACGACGGGCAGCGGCAACGACCAGATCACCACGACCGGCGGCGACGACCGGATCGACGCGGGCGGCGGCAACAACGTGGTCCGCGTCGGCGGCGGCGCGAACACCGTGGTGACCGGCTCGGGCAACGACCAGATCACCACCGGCGACGGCGACGACACGGTCAATGCGGGCGGCGGCAACAACACGGTGACCACCGGCGGCGGCGACGACGCCGTCACGACCGTAAGCGGCAACGACGGCATCGACTGCGGTGCCGGCTCGGACACCGCGCACGCCGGTGGTGGCAACAACACCAACGTCGGCAAGCGATGCGAGACGTTCGGGAAGTGACCTCGGTCGACTGATCGGGTAGGGCCGGCCGACTTGGCCGGCCCTACTTTTTTACGCAGTCGGCTTTCTGTGGTCGGCGCACGCCGCGCCATCGCCGCTCACGGACCGACGGGGTCGACGGACGGGGGCATGCCGAACCTCGCGGGTGCCGATCGAGGATCGTGCCGGTGGTGAGTGACGTGATGCCGCCCAGGCATTCGATCACCTTCTTGTCGGGTTTCGCGACACACGCCGTAGCGCCGGGCGACGGGCCACGGGCTCGGACTACGGTCATCCGCATGACTGAACCCCCCTACCTGACCGCCACTCGGGCGTCCTACGACACCGTCGCCGTCGACTACGCGGAGCGCTACGGAAACGCGCTCACGTCGATGCCGCTGACCCGCGCGATGCTGGCCGCGTTCGCCGAACTCATACTGGCCGGAGACGGGCCGGTCGCCGATATCGGGTGCGGGCCCGGGCATGTGGGGGCGCACCTGAATGCGCTGGGGGTGCCGGTGTTCGGCATCGACCTGTCGCCCAAGATGGTCGAGGTGGCCCGGCGGAGGTATCCGAGCCTGCGGTTCCACGAGGGTTCGATGACCGCGCTGGATCTCAAGGACGGCGAGCTGGGCGGGATCGTCGCCTGGTACTCGACCCATCACGTCCCGACGGAGCAGTTGCCGGTGGTGTTCGCCGAGTTCCATCGGACGCTGGCACCGGGCGGCCACCTGCTGCTGGGGACTCATGTCGGCGATGAGAACCGGCACTTCCAGGAGGCGTACGGCCACCCGGTGTCCTTCGGTTCCTACCTGCTGCCGCCAGAGCGCATCACCGAGTTGCTCGCCGAGGCGGGGCTTGTCGTCAGCGCGCGACTGCTGGAGGAACCCGGCGAGGGGCAGAGAAGGCAGCACGTCTGCCTTCTGGCCCGCAAGCCCGAACCGTCGTGACAGGCAGGCTCATCGACGATCGGCACACACGGAAACGCTCATGATCAACGCACGTCGGACGCATGAGCCACGATCAGGAGTTGCCCCTCTGCCAGGTGTCGAACCGGGGGGCGGGCGGGTCCATCAGTTCTCTGAGCCGCTCCGCCCTCTTCACGCAGTCGGAGCAGATGTATTCCTTGACCGATCTGGCGGTGACTTCCGGTGCCGGCTCACGGAAGGCACCTGACACCGTCATGCCCAGCGGAAGATTGGTCTCGGGGTCCATCATGATCGTCATGACACTCGCAGGGGTGAAGCCGAAGGTTCGCTTGCACATGTGACATCTGCCGATTGTCGTGATCTGCTCGTCTGTCATAAAGCATCCGCCCTCCTCCATCGCACCGTACAACGTGGGCCGAGTAGGGGACCACCTCGCGCATCGGCGGCTCTGCCGCCTGTCCGCCTGCCGTCGGCCCGTCTGACCGATGGGGCGGCGGCGCGGTGCTCCGGTGGCTCATGCGCGCTCGGCGTACTCCGGCAGATGGCGGGCGACCTCGTCCGGGGAGGGCATACGGGCGATCTCCTCGGCGATCGTACGGGCCGCGTCGCGGTGGCCGGCGTGTCCGTGGTGCGGCAACAGCTCCCGGACGTGTTCGGCGACGGCGTCCGCACTCAGCTCGTCGGGGAGAAGGCACAGCCCGGCGCCCGCGGCGCTGACGGCATCGGCGTTGGCGAACTGGTCGGCCCCCTGGGGCAGGATCAGCTGCGGGGCACCGACGGCGAGCGCGCCGAGGGTCGTGCCGCTGCCGCCGTGGTGCACGACCACGTCGACATGCGGCAGCAGGTCCGCCTGCGACACCCAGGTCTGAACGGTGACGTTGTCCGGCACGTCGCCGAGCTGCTCCGGACGCACCCGGCCGGCGGCGACCACCACGCGCGCGTCCAGCGTCGCCAGCCCCTTGATGGCCGCTGCGAGCAACTCCACGGTTCCGAACGCGGTACCGAGCGTCAGGTAGATCAGCGGCCTCGAACCGCTCTGGCCGACCCACGCGGGCAGCGCGGCCGGTGCGGAGAACGGGACGGGACGCAACACGACTCGGTCTTCGGCGGCGAGGAAGCCCTGGTCCTGCAAGGAAGGCGGGCAGATGTCGACGTGCGGCCGCCCGGGAGCCTCGGCGTTCCTCGTGGGCAGCTCAAGACCGATCCCTTCGGGGATCATGCGGCCGAATCCATGCCAGAGGCCGGGAATTCCAGCACGGGCCGCGGCGATGGCGGCTCCCGGCAGCCCCCATTCATGCACGACGAGGTCGGGCTGCAACCGCGCCAGTTCCGGTTGCAGATCCTCGGCGTATATCTCGTAGAACGAGTCCGCGGGACGGAAGGGCCGCAGGCCGTTCGCCGCCAGCGGTGCGTGCACGTCCTCGCCGGCGGCGAAATGCACCTCGTGCCCGGCCTCGCGTACGGCGATCGCGAGCGGAATCAGGGGATAGGTGTGACCGACCGACGCAAGACTGGCGAACAGCACGCGCATGCCGACGAATCTACGCCCGGCAACCCGGCCCCCGGCGACGTTTCGCCCGCGACAGGTGCAAACCGACGCATCCCGCCCCTCTATCGGCACTTGGTATGGTGCCCCAGGTTGCACCGCTTGAAGAGTACGGCGGCGCTCAATAGAGAGGACCAGGCGACGATGCAGGCGTCAGAGGTCCCGCGTGCGACGGCCGCGGCCATGTCGATCGCCTCATCACTTGGCCTGACAGCCGACGACGCGATCGTTCTTCACGACTCGAACAAGCTCACTCTGCGGCTGCTGCCCTGTGACGTCCTGGCCCGGGTGGCACCTGTAGCGCATCAGGTCGCACAGTTCGAAATCGAGCTTGCTCAGCGACTCGCCGAATCCGGGTGCCCCGTGGCCGCTCTCGAGCCCCGGGTCGAGCCACGCGTCTATGGGCGTGATGGTTACGAGGTCACGCTGTGGACCTACTACGAACCCGTGACACATCGAGAGGTCTCACCGGCCGACTACGCCGATGCGCTCGAGCGGTTGCATGCCGGCATGCGCAAGCTCGATGTGCCGACGCCGCACTTCACGGATCGGGTCGAGCAGGCTCAACAGCTCGTGGCGAGCCGCGACCGTACTCCCGCGCTCGCCGACGCGGACCGGGAGCTGCTCGGCGACACGTTGCGAAGCCTGAGACGAGTGATCGGCGAGCACGGCGGCGCCGAGCAGTTGCTGCACGGCGAGCCGCACCCGGGCAACCTGCTCACCACGGAGAACGGGCTGCTGTTCATAGACCTCGAGACGTGTTGCCGTGGTCCTGTCGAGTTCGACCTCGTCCATGCGCCCGAAGAAGTCAGCGAGCACTATCCGGGTGTCGATCAAGCCCTGCTGCGCGAGTGCCGGATCCTCATGCTGGCGATGATCACAACGTGGCGCTGGGATCGAGACGACCGACTCCCGAACGGGCGCCGGCTGGGCACGGAGTGGCTCGGCCAGATCCGAGCAGCGCTCGATCGCAAGGGCTTGGACACCCATGGCTGATCACGGGCGACACTTTTCAGCCGTGGGTACGGCGGCGAAACAGCCAGCCGGCGAGAATGAACGAGCAGGTCAGCAGGCCGACGCACCAGGCGAGTGCGATCCAGCCGGTGTTGCCGATCGGGGTCCCGGTCAGCAGGCTCCGGACGGTCTCGATCACCGGGGTGATCGGCTGGTTCTCGCTCACCGCGTGCAAGAACGACGGCATGGTGTGCGTCGGCACGAAGGCGCTGCTGAGGTAGGGCAGGAACAGCATGAGGAAGCTCAGCGTGCTGGCCGACTCCACGGACTTCGCGATCACGCCGAGCCCCGCCGCCAGCCATGACAGCGCGAGCACGTAAAGCAGGAGCAGACCGGCCGCCAGCATCCAGTCGGTGACCGTCGCGTTGGGACGGAAGCCCATCGCGACGGCCGCGCCGATGACGACGGTGGTGGACAGCAGGTTCCGGACGACGCTGGCGACGACATGTCCGGTCAGAACTGCGGAGCTACGGATGGGCAACGAGCGCAGCCGGTCGATCATGCCGCTGGTCATGTCGTCCGCGACGGACATCGCGGTGGACGCGGCGCCGTAGCCGGTGCACAGCAGGATGATGCCGGGCACCACGTAGTTGATGTACTGGGTGCCGGTGTCGATGGCCCCGCCGAAGACGTAGACGAACAGCGTCATCATCAGCAGCGGCAGGACGATCGACATGATCAGCGTGTCGACGTTGCGGCGGCCGAGCCGGATGCTGCGGCCGATCATGGTCAGGGAGTCGCCCACTGCGTTGCGGGCGCCGCCGTGCACAGCGATGGTGGTCATGGTCGTGGTCCTTTCGAAAAGCCGGGTCAGACCCGGACCGGGGTCAGGTCGGTGGTGGTCAGGGACAGGAACACGTCGTCCAGCGTCGGCCGGTGCGACGACACCTTGACCACCGGCACGCCCGCGATCCGCAGGTCGTCCAGCACCCGGTGCAGGTGCTCCGCGCTGCCGTCGGACGGGATGCCCAGCACGAGCGGGTCGGTGCCGCGCGGCGCGTCGAACAGCGTGGCGGCATGGGCCACGTCGGTCTCCACCGCGAACCGCAGGTCGAGCCGGTCCCCGCCCACCTGGGACTTCAGCTCGTCGGTCGTGCCGGACGCGGCGACCCTGCCACCGTTGATCAGTACGATCCGGTCGGCCAGCCGATCCGCCTCCTCCAGGTACTGCGTGGTGAGGACGATCGTCGTCCCCGACGAGACCAGGTCCTTGATGGCGTCCCACATCGTCGTCCGGCTGGACGGGTCGAGGCCGGTGGTCGGCTCGTCCAGGAAGATCACCTTCGGTTGCGCGACCAGGCTCATCGCCAGGTCCAGCCGTCGGCGCATGCCACCGGAGTAGGTCTTCACCCGTCTGTTCATGGCGTCCACCAGGTCGAACCGTTCCAAGAGGTCCGTGGCGCGGCGGCGGGCGGCGGGTCTGCCCAGGTGCATCAGGCTGCCGATCATGACCAGGTTCTCCCAGCCGGTCTGCTGGTCGTCCAGCGCGACGGACTGGCCGGTCAGGCTGATCACGCCGCGCACCTTGGTCGCCTCGCGCACGACGTCGTACCCGGCGATCCGCACGCTGCCGAGGTCAGGGCGTAACAGCGTGGTCAGGATGCGGATGGTGGTGGTCTTCCCGGCGCCGTTCGGGCCCAGCAGCGCGAAGACCGTGCCCTCCGCGACGTTCAGGTCCACTCCCTCCAGGACCTTGGTGGATCCGAAAGCCTTGTGCAGGCCGGTGGCCTCGACGATCATTCGAGCTCCTCGGGTGCGATGGCATAATTGCGTATGTCCTACGCCTAAAAGCGTAGCCCATACGCATCGGCGCGCGGAAGGGTGTTCCTAGACTGTGTTCGTGTTCGTGATGAGAGGGACCGGATGACCGACGAGACCGAACTGCCCGCCGAGGTGACCCTGCTCTGGGGGTTGCGCGAGACGGTGCGGCGGGGGCGCAAACCGTCCCTCACGGTCGCCGACATCACGCGGGCCGCGATCGAGGTGGCGGACGCGGAAGGGCTGGCCGCGGTGTCGATGGCCAGGGTCGCCGCCCAGCTCGGCAACTCCACGATGGCGCTGTACCGCTACGTGAAAAGCAAGGACGAGCTGCTCCTGCTGATGTCGGACGCGGCTCTGGACGGACCGCCGGATCTGCCGGACGGCGTGGACTGGCGGACCGGGCTGACGCTGTGGGCGCGGGGCGTGCTGCAGGTGCTGCGACGGCACTCGTGGTCCGCGCAGATCCCGATCAGCGGTCCGCCGATGGGGCCCAACAACCTCTGGTGGTTCGACCGTGCGCTGCACGCGTTGGGCGACACCGGTCTCACCGAGGAGGACAAGGTCGGCGTCGTGATGGGGCTGCTGACCTTCGTGCACGGCGAGCTCCGGCTGAGCATCGACCTGGCCAAGGGCTACGCGGAGAACCCCGACGCCTTCGGCCGCCAGTACGGCATGGCACTCGCGCAGGTGGTGGACGCGCAGCGGTTTCCCGCGCTGAGCAAGGTGGTCGTCGCCGGCGTCTTCGAGGGCGAGATCCCCTACGACGAGGAGGCCGAGGGGGAGTTCGTGCTGGGCCTGTACCTGGACGGCGTGGCCGCGTTCATCGAGCGCAGGACCGCAAGGCAGGGGTGATCCCGAAGCCACTCGGATCTCTCGGCGGCCTCTGTCTCAGCGAGCGACGGGAAGGGCGGATTCCTTCCCTGAGATCGTCCACCTGACCTACGTCTCCCTACGGCCCTCGGCCGGTGCACCTCTCTTCCCTGAGCTCTTCCCTGAGCCGGAGTGCCCCGCCGGAGGCTGGATTGACAGGCAAGTGACGACTTGCCTATCCTCACCCACATGGGCGATGTCTTCAAGGCCCTCGCCGACCCAACCCGGCGAACCATCCTTGACGAGCTGACCGAGCGCGACGGCCAGACCCTGTTCGAGATCTGTGTCCGCCTGACGAGTCGACATCAGCTGAGCCTGACCCGGCAGGCCGTATCCCAGCATCTGGCGGTGCTGGAGGAGGCCGGGCTGATCACGACGCGCAAGCAGGGGCGGTACAAGTTCCACCACCTCGACACCACCCCCCTGACCGCCATCTTCGAGCGGTGGCCGGTCACCAGGAAAGGACAGGCACCGTGAAGATCTATGTCACCAGCGTGTTCGTGGACGACCAGCAGAAGGCCCTCGACTTCTACACCGAGGTGCTCGGCTTCACCATGAAGCACGACATCCCCCTGGGCGAGGCCCGGTGGCTGACGGTCGTCTCACCGGAGGACCCCAAGGGCACGGAGCTGCTGCTGGAGCCGGACGGGCACCCCGCGGTCAAGCCGTACAAGGAGGCGCTGGTCGCCGACGGCATTCCGGCCGCCTCGTTCCAGGTCACGGACGTGCAGGCGGAGCACGAGCGGCTGCGCGGGCTGGGGGTGACGTTCACCCAGGAGCCGATGGAGGCAGGGCCGGTGACCATGGCGGTCTTCGACGACACCTGCGGGAACCTGATCCAGATCGTGACCCTGGCCTCGTAGTCCTTTGTCATCCTCGGGCGAGGTCGCCGGAGAATCGCTCGCGGTCGGACGGTGGCGTGGCTCACGGTCGGCGGGTGCGTAGCGGCGGGGTGCGGTGCCGCGGGCGGCCTGAGCCCCGCCGCCGTTCGGGACCGGCGCCCACCGAGGTTGCCGTACGGCTCCCGTCGTGGTCTCGGCTTTCAGCTGTGGATTCTGGTCACGGCCGTTGATCGGTACGCTGCCCGCGTGACTGGGGACAGGGACAGGGATCCGATCGAAGCAGGCATCGATGATCAGGGCTGGGGCGCCACGCGTACCTGGGTGGAGAAGGGCCTGCCCGAGGGGGACCGAGTCGAGCATGTCGAGCGGTTGCGCGGCGGGTGGACGTCGGAGATGCGGCGTCTACGCATCACCGGGCCGCGCGGCGAACGCTCACTTGTCCTGCGGTCCTTCGTCAAGCCGTTCTTCCGGCAGCACGCCGAAGGGCTGCTCACTCGCGAGGCGGACATCCTGACCCTGCTCCAGGGTACGGATGTGCTGGCGGCCACGCTCCACGCCGTCGACGCGACCGCTCAGCACTGCGACCACCCCTCCTTGCTGATGTCCCTGCTCCCCGGCAGCGTGCGGCTGGATGAGGACGGAGCCGAACAGCGCGCCGACCTCCTGGCTCGGCAGCTGGTGCTCATCCACCAGGTGCGGGTGACCGAGCAGACCCGCCCGCGCTCCTACCAGGCGTGGACCTCACCCGAGCGCGTTCGCATCCCTGAGGTCACCCACCGGCCCGGGCTGTGGCAGCGTGCCGTGGACGTCATTCGCCGCGATCCTCCGGACTACCGCGCCTGCTTCCTGCATCGGGACTTCCACCCCGGCAACGTGCTCTTCGCCGAAGACGGCGACGACCTACGGATCAGCGGCATCGTCGACTGGGTGGAGACCTCCTGGGGGCCGGCGGACTTGGACGTGGCCCACTGCTCCACGGCACTGGCATTCCTCCACGGCGCCCCTGCCGGGATGCTCTTCGCCGATCGGTACGTCGCCGCGGGCGGCCGGCTGACCGCCGATTCCGCCGCCCACCTGTACTGGCGGATATTGGACGCCCTGGCCTTCGCGCCGGATGCCGAAAAGGTCGCCGGCCCCTGGCACGAGCTCGGACGTATCGATCTGACGTCCACGCTGCTCACCTCCCGGTTGGAGGACTACCTCCAGGAGCTCTTCAACCGCTACGGCTGACGTCACCGAACTGCACCCGACCGGAGGGCAGCCTTCATCCGCCGCACGCTCCAGCTCGACGGCGACCGGCAGCTCCACGAGACCCATCGCCGGCCCGACTGGGGTCGACGCCGGAAGCCCGGCTGACGTTCATGGTCAGCGCACTCCGTTGAGCTGCGACTCCCCACTGCCGATCGACCACGCCCTGACCGGCCGCTGACGACGCGACCTGTGTTTCCTCGCACCCGTGGCCTTTTGCGCGCCCCCGCAGCTTGGAGAAAATCTCGGTTGATCATCTTGTGAACGGTTCGCCCGCAGGCGCCGCCAGGTGGGCGCTACGATCAGCCCTTTCGCGCGGAAGGGCGGCATACGGTGCGGAGATACCGTCTGGGGCGATTAGCGGCAGTCGTCAACATGGTGGCCGTGGTGGTCGCGGTCATCGTCAGCCTGGTCCGGGATTCCCTTGATCCGGCCTGGACCGTGGTCCAGTGGTATCCACCCTCCCTCCTCGCCAACGAGACCTCGCTGCTCGCGGTGCTGGGTGGGCTGCTACTGGTCGGCGCGGTCAACTCGTGGATGTTCTGGCAGGTGCTCCAGGGGCCGGCCGATGCCGCGCCGTTGCCGCGACGCGCGCTGTGGCTGCGTCGCCTGCTCTACGTCTACGTCGGCTGGCTACTGATCCCGGTGCCGCTCCCGGACGAGGTGGGGACCGCGTTCGACGTGGTGCTGTGGGTGCCCATCGTCATCCTCTTCGCGCAGGTGCTGACCCGCTCAGGACAGACCTTCCGCCTGATCCTGGTCACCACCGCTCTGCTGAGCACGGTGCTTCCACCGGTACTCGAAGCCGGGTCCCCGGACAGCTACGCCGACTGGGGCTCACCCGCGCTTTCCACTGTGAGTCTGGCACTCGTGGCGGCGGGGCTGGCCTGGTTTCTGATGATCCTCATCGCCCAGCGACGCGACGGCCGCTGGAGGAGGACCACGATGGTCCTGGGAGCGTGCCAGCTGGTGCCCCTCCCCGTCACCGTCGTCCTGAACCAGCTCGTCGACTTTCCGGAGAGCGTGGTCCTGTCCGACCTCCTGGATGTGCTGGCCGTCTTCCAGCTGGTCTGGCTCGCCCGGACGGCCCACGAGCTCAACCGCCCCGGCACCGCACCGGATCCCGAGCCCCTGCGCTCACCCCGATCGCTCCTCGCGCTGACGGTCCTGGCCCCGATGGCGGTCATCGCCCCCGAGGCCAAGCCCCACATGACCTCCACCTGGCTCGATGCCGACTGTTCGTCGATCCCCCTGTTCGCCGACACCCCTCCGCAGGATCGCCGGCGCGTCTACCTGTGCCTGGCCGGAGACGGGGGGCTCTACGAAAACATACGGTTCTCGAGCAGAGGCGGGAGCCCGGTCACGGACCAGCAGCTCCTGGGCAAGGGCTGGAAGAGCTGCGCGGCAGGCGACGGCAAGGTGAGAGCCGAGGCGCTGGTCTACCTGTGCCCGGAAACCGTCGCACGTGACCATCCCGACCTCCTGCTCACGGCGGCTCAGCTCAAGCAGCGAGCCGCCGAGGAGCGAGCCCGGCGACGACAGGAGGTGGCGGACGAGGCCGCTCAGTACGTGAGCGGCTGCCGCGATCCCTGGCCCGCGCTACGGACCTCCCGCCAGGTCACAGCCGTCCATCTGCCCACCGACTGGGACGGCTACCACATCTTCGACGGACGCGCGGCGAGCCTGGAGACGCTCGACGCCGAGAACATCGAATCCGACAGCCCGCTCGTGGCTCACGGGGGTGCCGCCAGGGTCGGCACGACGCTGGAGTACGGCGCCACCTGCGTCACCGTGAAGGTCCTGCGTACGGCCCCGCCGATCCGTCGCAAGGGCTGGGACGACGTGGTCGACGCGGATCTGGTTCTCGGCTCGGGACGGGTGCACCTCAAGGGCAGGGGCATCAAGGTCGCGGTCGCCCTTCCGAAGGCGGGGAAATACCGGGTTCGCCTGCACACCCGAACGTTGGACGAGGGAGTGGGAGAAGACCTTGTGGTGGTGTTTCCCACTCCCTAGTGCGCTGCCCCTGAACGTTGGCCGGGCTGGATTACGCTGCTCGTGGTCTGGTCTGCCCAGCTCGGGTAAGCCTGCGACTCATGGGCAGGCACGACATGGCCGGGGTGATCGGAGTTGCCGATCAAACCGCCTGCAGGACCGCCAAGCCGGTCGTCCCAGCCCTCTTCGAGCTCAGCAGCGTAATAATCGGATTCGACAGTCTGCAGGACGAGGACGGCGTGCGCGATCGCGATGGCGCGATGAGGGCGACAACGGAGCTGGACCAGTACCTTCCAGGTTTTCACGGTCGCGACAGCGCGTTCGCCCATCGCGCGGATGCGGGCATGAGCGCGGTTGACGGACCGTTGACGGTGGGACGGGAACCAACCCAAACTGCAACCCGCGCAAGGTTCGAGCTACGCGCCGCGCATGCTCCGCCCGTCTGATCACCCCCTCTGCCTCGACCCACCGCGAAGCGGCAGCAGGCCGGCGACGGAGGGGCAAGCCCGTTTTCGTGTGTCCGTTCGCCGGTCGCCGTTCCTCGGTCATGGGATGCCAACGGTCACAGACGGGCTTGAGCCGGAGGGCCGGCCCGCTGAGCTTGGGCCGTAGCAGGCGGACGATCAAGATCCTCTTCGCCACCTACGACTCCGCGGACTTGCGCCGGTGATCACCCCGGAGTCGAGCGCCCCGCCGGAGTCATGGGGAGATCAGCGAAAGACCCGTCAAAAGCCGTCGTCTTGGCCGGGCTCGTCGCCGAGGTCCACGCCCTCGGCGTCGCCCTCGGTGTCGCCCTCGACGCGCTCGGGCTTCTTGGGCGCGCAGCTGTTGCAGCCGCCGAACCGGGAGCTGTCCACGGGGTGGAAGGGGGTCTTCTTGATGCCCTTCAGTGCGTCGAGCATGGTGGCCTTCCAGATCCGCCCAGAGATGTCGGCTCCGAAGACCGTGGAGTAGCCCTGGCCGCCAATGGTCACCCCCCTGAGCGGGTGATCGATCGGGCCGCGAGGGTCGCCGAGGCTGACCGCGCTGGCGAGGTCGGGGGTGAACCCGCCGAACCAGGCAGTGTAGGAGTTGTCGGCGGTTCCGGTCTTGCCGGCCGCGGGGCGGCCGATGCCTCCGACGTGGCTCATCGTGCCCCGGGTGAAGACCCCCGACATGATGTCCGTCGCGGCGTCGGCGACGCCCTCGTCGATGGCCTGGCGGCATTTGGGCCCGTAGGTGGTGGTCTTGCCCTCGCGGTCAGTGATCGAGGTGACGACCATCGGCGCGCAGTACTTGCCCCGCGCCGCGATGGCCGCGTAGGCGGTGGCCACCGTGACCGGGTCCATCTCGTTGACGCCGAGCGTGAAGCTTTCGACCTCCTGCAGCGGCAGGCCGTCCGAACGCTTGATGCCCAGCGCCTTGGCCGTCGTGACCACGTCGCACAGGCCGACGCGCTGCTCCAGCGTCATGAAGAACGTGTTGACCGACTGCTCGGTGCCGGTGCGCAGGGTCAGGAAACCGGCGTCGCCCTCGTCGTTGGTGACGGTGTGGGTGGGATCTCCGCGGGTGCCGCCCTTGCAGTCCTTGAACGACGAGTACCCGGGCGCCCGGTAGCCGCCGGGGGCGTTGAACCCGTCGTTGATCTTGTAGCCCTTATCCAGGGCGGTAAGCAGTGTGAACACCTTGAATGTCGAGCCGGCCTGGAAACCGGTGGCGCCGCCGTGGGCACTGTCGGCGACGAAGTTGAGAGAGGTCTGCTTCTTGCGCTTGTTGTCCCCGAACTTCCTGCTCGTCGCGAGTGCCTTGATCTCTCCGGTGCCCGGTTCGACCAGGGCCTGGGAGGCGACCGGGTAGTCGGTGGGGTACACCTTCGCCCTGATCGCCTTTTCCGCGGCCTTCTGCATCGTCGGGTTGATCGTCGTCTTGATGGTGATGCCGGCGTTGTCGAGGTACTTCTCGCGGGCGTCCCGCGTCTTGCCGAACGCCTTAAAGGCCGGGTTTGTGAGGATGTCGTTGCGCACGTACGTGCAGAAGAACGGGTAAGGGCTCGTGCCACACCCGCCACTGAGCACCTTGGTGCTCTTGTAACCCAGCGGCTTGGCCTTGGCCTCGGCGGCCTGTGCGGGCGTGATCTTCTTCAGCTCCAGCATCCGGCCGATCACCACGTTGCGCCTGGCCAGCAGTCGCTCCCTGGCTTTCTTGCCCGCGCTGGGAGAGGTCGCGTTGGGGTCCTGGACGGTCCCGGCCAGGGTCGCTGCCTGGGCGAGGTCGAGGTCGGAGGCCGAGACGCCGAAGAACCGCTTGGCCGCTGCCTCGATACCGTTGGCCCCGGCACCGAAGTAGGCGATGTTGAGGTACTTCGCGAGGATCTCGTCCTTGGAGTACTTCTGCTCCATGCCCATCGCGTACCGCAGCTCGTTGAGCTTGCGCGCGTAGTTGGACTCCACCGCCTTGGCCTTCTCCTTGTCGGTGTCGGCGGCGTTGTACAGCACCTGCTTGACGTACTGCTGGGTGATGCTGGAGCCGCCCTGGCTCACCCCGCCGGCCTGCAGGTTCTTGGCCAGCGCGCGGATCGTGCCCTCGATGTCGATCGGCCCATGCTGGTAGAACCGGTAGTCCTCGATCGAGATGATCGCGTCCCGCATAACTTTGGAGACCTTGTCCAGCGGCACGATCACACGGTATGTGTCGTAGAACTGCGCGATCTGCTTGCCATTCGCGTCGAGCACGGTCGACTTCTGGGCAAGCGGAGGTTCTTCCAGACCCTTGGCTTTGAGATCAAATTCATCGGTGAGGGCCACCACGCCGAGCCCGATGCCGCCGACCGCCGGTAGCCAGATGCCCGCCACCAGTACGCCCGCCGCGACAGCGATCACGAGGAGAAGAGCGACGCCTTTGCCCAGTCCCGTCCGATTTAACCCCCGATTTGGCATGCGCCAAGATTATTACGAAAGCACGAAATGCTTTGAACGCTCGTATGAGCAAGTGTCCGCTTCCACGCGATGAGCCGGCCGCTCTGGAGATCGTTTCCGCTGTTCACGACGGGTACGGCCTGGCTCTGGTGTCGGTCTGGTCCGAGTTGGTCCTGTGGACCGATGGCCGGGTGTTTCGCTGGTGGACGGGCCAGGAGTCCGGGCGTGCTCGACGGCGGTGGTATGCCTTCTGCCCTGTGGATGATGCGGTGACGGCCGCGCGTCGGGTGGCCGATCGCTGCGTCGAGCTTCAGAAGAAGCATCCCCTGCCGGTTCCGATGGCAGGGGATCTCGGGCGTATCCCCCGGTGTCTGGTCATCGAGTGGTGAGGACGTGCGCCCACGGCTCATCGATGTCGGCCAGACCCAGCACGGCGACCACGTTGTCGAGTATTCCGGCGCCGAACCAGCGCCGCACGGCGTCATCGTCGCCCAGCAGCTGCCGCACGGTGTCAACCTGCTTGGCGTAGCACCGACGCACGGCCTGCCCTACCGGCGGCTCGCCGGCGGCACAGTTCGCGTGCATGAGAAAACGCAGGATGGTCCGGTCCGCGACGAGCGCGGCGTAGGCGCCGCGCGCCGCATCCAACGCCGCCTCGGACGCCGGCCCGGCCCCACCCGACGCCGGCGAGCACGCCAGTGGGTTTGAGCAGTCCACATGATCGAGTTCGACGGCCCTTTATCGCGTCAGCGTGGTTTATAGTCCTTAACGCGTGAGTTAAAGGTCGAAGGCGGGTTCGTGGAGCTTCGGGACATCGAGATCTTCCTGGTTTTGGCCGAGGAGCTGCACTTCAGCCGTACCGCCGAGCGCCTGCATGTGTCGGCGGCCCGGGTCAGCCAGGCAATCAAGAAGCAGGAACGCGCGATCGGCGGTGTCCTGTTCGTGCGCGACACCCGTAACGTCCGGTTGACCCCGCTCGGCGAGCGCCTGCACCGCGACCTCAGGGCCGGGTATCAGCTGATCGAGGACGGCATCGAGGGCGCCAAGGCGGGGGCCCGTGACGCGGAGGCCGGCCTCACGATCGGTGCCATAGGTCCGCAGGCCCACGACCTCCTTCCGGTGACCACCGCGTTCAGGGCGCGCCATGCCGAATGCAGGCTGACGTTTCGCGAGGTGGGCTACTTCGAACCGCTGGCACCGTTACGGGCCGGCGAGGTCGACCTGCAGACCTACTGGTTCCATCCAGACGACGAGGGTCTGCGGGAAATGATCGCGAGTGAGCCGGGCCTGACCTTCGGCCCGATCGTGATCACCGAGCCGAAGGTTCTGATGACCGCGGCCACACATCCGCTCGCGCAGCGCGTCTCCGTGTCGATGGAGGAGCTCGGCGACTATGCGCTGGTGGGTTTCGAGGGTCTCGATTCGGTTCCCGACTATTGGGTGCGGATGCACTCTCCGTCCCACACGCCTGGCGGCCGTCCCATCCCGCGCGGTCCCGCGTTCGGCAACTGGGAGGAGACCATGGCGATGGTCGCCGCCGACCGAAGCGTGTGCCTGGTCTCAGCTGAAGCTATCCGCTACTACCCGAGCCGCCCCGGCATCAGCTTCGTGCCGCTTCACGATGCGCCGCGCGGCCGGTGGGGCCTGGTCTGGCGCACTGACCGTGAGACCCCGATGGCCCGCGCCTACGTCCAGGTGGCCCAGGACATCGGCCCCCGCCACTTCGACCTGAACTGACACATCACCCCTTTGTGAACCCCAGCGTTAAGAGACGTTGCGGGATTCGCCGTTTTTCTCCGCGCGCCAATTCGCGATATTTAAACGCGGTCGTATCAGCGCCATGTCGGTGCTGTCAGCGGCCGCGTCAGCACGGCAACAACCCAGGGTCAGAGCGGTCGGCGATGGTGGATGCCAAGAACGGTTCAGCGATTGCGGCCTCAAGGCTGGGTGCGATCTCCCCGGGTGCCCCGACCTGAGCAATCCGGATACCCGGGCACCACCGGGACCGCGTTTCACCATCCGACCGTTCGATTGAACGTCAGAACAGATTCGAAGGAGCACACCACCATGTCCGTCGCCCTTACCGATCAGGACAAGCTCACCTTGCGGACCGCCGCCTACGGCGCCGTCACGCTGATGGCCGCCGCCGATGCCTCCGGCAAGCCCCACAAGGCCGCCACCGACGGCTCCATCGCCCTGGCTTCGGCCACCGGGCTGGTCGGGCACGTGCTCGCCGAGTATCCCAAGGACATGAAGCTGGACAGCAAGTCCGTCGCCGCGATCGCCGACCAGGTGCTGCCGGACCTGACGGCGGCCATGAGCCTGCTCAAGGGCCAGGATCCGGCAGAGGCCGACAACTTCCGCCGCACCGTCATCGTCGCCGTCGAAGCAGCCGCCCGCACCCACCAGGGCCAGCCCAGCCCCACCGTGGCGGACATGACCCGAAAGATCACCGAGGCCCTCGACGCCGCTTGACGGAAGGTCGGTCTGCGCAGCCACCGCTTGTCACGGGGTCCTCTCCGGCCCCCGTGTCACGGGGGCGTGGCTGGTCAGGGAAGGGCCGAGCCCCGCCGGGGCGGCCAAGTCGGCTCGCTCACCCTGGCCGGGCTGGTCGACCCGGCTCATCACCGCCGATGAGGACGTCGAGCTGCTCATCTTGCCCGGGGCCGAGCACCGATTCATCGGCTGTCCGCACTACGCGGCCACGGGGTCATGCCCGGCCGGCTACTACGTCAGGACGGCGACGGCCCGGTACCAGAGCGGCTGGCGATGGTGGATGCCATGAACGGTTCAGCGATTGCGCCCTCGGGGCTGCGAACCGGGCCACGCCGAGCTCATCGCCGACCCCCGTGCGTCGCTCATCGAAGTCATGAGCGCCAGGCCGGGACGGGTCTCGCAAGATCGAACACTCTAAGCAAGGAGATTCATGATGGAAAAAAGCAACGACGGCTTCTCCGAAAAGGGGCTGCTCAGACTGCGCGACGTGCTGACACGGCATGTGGAGTCCAAGAAGATTCCCGGGCTCGTCGCCCTGGTCGGCCGAGGCGACCACACACACGTCGAAGCGCTCGGCACGATGCGCCATGACGGCGGCGCGCCGATGCGCCGCGACACCATCTTCCGGATGGCCTCGACCACCAAGCCGGTCGCGGCGGCCGCGACGATGGTCCTATTGGATGAGTGCCGGCTGCGGCTGGATGACCCGGTGGATCGGTGGCTGCCCGAACTCGCCGACCGCCAGGTGCTCAAGCGGCCCGACGGCCCGCTGGAAGACACCGTGCCGGCGCGACGGCCGATCACCGTGCGAGACCTGCTGACCTCCACCTTCGGGCTCGGACTGGACACCACCGCGATGACCTCGCCGATGATGGGCGCGCTCTTCGCACAAGGGGTCTACGGCCAAGAAGACGGATGGCTGCTGCCGGGGTCGGAGCCGGATGAGTGGATGCGCCGCCTGGGCACGCTTCCGCTGATGTACCAGCCCGGAGAGCGCTGGCTGTACAACCTCGGCGACGACGTGCTCGGCGTGCTGGTGGCCCGGGTCACCGGCCAGTCGTTCGAGGCGTTCTTGCGCGAGCGCATCTTCGGCCCGCTGGGCATGACCGACACCGGTTTCCATGTGCCCGCCGACAAGATCGATCGGTTTCCGCCCCTGTATGCCCCCGATCCGCAGACCGGGGAGTTCAACGTGGCCGACGAGGTCGAGGGGGGACACCACAGCACGCCTCCGGCGTTTCCGTCAGGTGGCGGCGGGCTGGACTCGACCGTCGATGACTATCACGCCTACTTCCGGATGCTGCTGAACGGCGGGATGCACGGGACTCAGCGGATCCTGTCGCGGGCCGCCGTCGAGTTGATGACCACCAACCGTCTGACGCCCGAGCAGCAGGCCGCCCGGGAGGCCTGGGCCCGTAGCGTCGTCCATCTGTCATACGGTCAGGGTCAGCACGGCGGCTGGGGCTTCGGGATGGCGGTGCGCACCTATCGCGGCGACTACGCGCCTGTTGGCCAGTTCGGCTGGGACGGCGGAAGCGGCACCTCGACCTATGCCGACCCGGTCAACCGGCTCACCGGAATCCTGATCACCCAGGTCGGGATGTCCACTCCGGATTCGGCGCGGGTCATCCACGATTTCTGGACCACGCTCTACCAGGCGATCGACAACTGACACCAAACCCCCTTTCGGGCCGCCGTTGACTATTCTGGATCATGAGTTGCGCGCTCCCGCAGGCGCTTCCCGGCCGGATTTTCCCGTCGCCGTCGTCCCGCCCGTCAGGGGAGCGGGCCAAGGGCCGGAGGTGAAAGGTGGAATTCCCACTGGAAGAACGACCTGCGCCTCCCGCCCTTGGTCTCTCGGCATCCGCGCAGCCTCTTCGCTACCTCGGCCCTTGCTGCAACCAGAGTTCCCACCCCCATCTCCACCGGCAACATCAATCGCCGCCTTCAACCTGGGCAACACGGCCGCGGCCTGGCTAGGCCGTCCGAACTGTCATAGCACGCCAGCCGAAAGTGGCAGTGCCGGCCAGGAGCACCACCCCGGACAGCACACCGCTGACGAACGGCACCCAGGCGACGACAGCCGTCGACGCCAGCACGAGACCGGCGGCGCCGAGCAGGGTGAGAACCCCACCGGGTACGGCGATACCCCAGTCCTTCCAGACGGGCGCCAACGCGATGAAGTGCACCCCGACCACGAACGCCACCCAGGCCACGTTGGTCTGCTCAGGACGTTCCAGGGCGGCGAGCACCCGGATTCCACCGAAGAGCAGGATCACCTCGGCGGCGACGACAACCAAGTAGCCACGGCCGAACATGTTCCGCTGCGGACCCGTGGTGGACTGCTCCTTCCGGGCTGCGGCGAACCACATGGCGATAACACTCGCCGCCCCTAGACAGGCGGCCACCCGCAGGAAATTCACGGTCACGGCGTTCAACGGGCTCTGCGCGTTGACGACGACGAAGACCGCGCCGAAAATCGCACCAACCAGTAATCCAGTCATTCGTTGCATGACCTCATTGAAATCCGCGCCGGACTCCGTCTGCATGGGAGCTAGGGCTAGGACGAGGTCGGCCTGGCACTACCTCGCCGCGCCGCGCAAATAGGCGAGCACCGCCAGCACCCGCCGGTTGTCGTCCTGAGTCGCGGGTAGCTCGAGCTTGACGAACACGCTGGCCACGTGCTTACCGACGGCCGCCTCCGTGATCGACAGCGCTCGGGCGACAGCGCTGTTGGAGCGCCCTTCGGCGATCAGACCGAGCACCTCGCGCTCGCGCGGGGTCAGCCGGTGCGTCGGCTCAGTAACCTCCCTGGCCCTGGCCCAGGTCTGCTCGAACAGGTCGATGAGGGTAGTGATCAGACTCTGCTGCCTGATCACCAGGGCGCCCGGCGAGTAGGCGACAGGAGTGATCCGGACGAACGCCACTGCGCGATCGAAGACGAGCAGCTGCTGGATCGGCTCGGCGACGACCCGGTGTAAGTTACCGACGGCATGCAGCTCCCTGACCCGGGCCGCCTTACGAGGGTCGTCTAGCACGCTCGCGTGAACGATCGTGCGCATCGCCATGCCGCGCCGCAGGGCGTCGAGCACACTGCGCCTGCTCTTCTGCTCCTGGCGGCCCTTCTCCGGCGAGCCCACCGGATGCATGGCGCGCAACTCGCTCGCCGAGTGGGTAGCCTGCGCGATCTGCTGCCGGACGAGCTCGCTGTCCTCCAGCCGCTCGACGTCGACAGGGATTCCGCGTAGCTCACCGACCACCTCTTCCAGTCGATGAGCGAGCTGGGCCAACGACACGCTCTCGTCCACACGTCTCCTTCGCCGGCCGCGCCACCCCTCACACCTTACGCAGACCCGACTGGCAGATTCTGACCGGTGCGATTCGCTGACTCATCCCCTCTACCGCCGACCCGTCCTCAGAGGATCTGGAACGGCATGACGCGGCGCTGAACTGCAACTGGAACTGCGACTGGGAACCGAAGGCCATGGCCGCCCCGCAGAAGCCTCACTGTCAGCCTCCCGCCATCTCCTTGGCGTGCTCCTTGTCGGACCCTCCCTCGTCCACGAGCGTGCAGGGCAGCACGGAACTGCCCGCCTTGGCCAGCCAGGTCCCCAGGCTCCAGCCAACCCGCGGATCGTTACCGAGCCTGAACTCCAGCACCAGGGTCTCTCCGGGCCTCATGAAGTTCGGGGAGATCCTGAACGTGTCCTTGGCGATGGGGCGGGTGACGTCCCTGGACCGCCAGTGCTCCGGCCGGTTGAACTCCTTACGTTGCTCCGCGGTCATGTCCTTGGGGTTGGGCGAGCCGTAGGCATAGTCCGCGCTGGTGAACCGGCCAGGCGCGCACTGCTTGTCTCGTGGGCTGTAGGTGACGTCGGCCTCAATGCCCTGGGCGTTCAGCGCGGCCTGCAAGCCTTCGGGATCCTGCAGCTCGTTGATCGTCACGATCAGCGTGCCGTCAGGGTTCTTCGTGACCGCGTATGCGGCCGTTCCCCCGCCCAGCACAAGCGGAACCGCGACGGCGACCGCCGCCACGGCTGCCGTCGTGACAAGGCGCGTACGGGTCACGATCCCTCGTGGCCTGCGGGCAGGCTCCCGTGCCGCCCGCTCGGCCATCTCGGTTTTGAGTTCCATTAACAGTCTCTCTTCGAAGTTCATCGGAGTCCTTCCATGACGGCGGGAGGGACCACGCCGGGAGCGTGGCGTAATGATTGACGGGCACGGTGCAGGCGGACCCTGGCGGTCCCCTGCCTGATCCCGAGCGCGACGGCCGCTTCTCCTACAGTGAGCTGGTCGACGACGACCAGCTCCAGGACGGCCCGCTCGCTCTCGGGCAGCATGGCCATGGCGGCGAGCGCCCGCCGGGCGGGCCTCTCCGCGTCCAGGCGTTCCTCAAGGCGTGACAGGTCGTCGGCGTCGAGGAGTCTGCGTCCGCTGATCCGTCCAGCCAGCCGGAGCTCGCGTGCGGCTCGCTGCCGTTCGGCGGAGAGCGTGTTGCGTGCGACGCCGTACAGCCAGCCGATCTCACTGCCCAGGTCGGGGCGATAGGTATGCGCCGAGTCGAGCACCGCGATGAAGACCTCGGCGACCAGATCGGCGACGGTGTGGGGGTCATCGACCCTGCGGGCCAGGAATCGCGTGACGGCTTCTATGTGGCGCTGGTAGAAGGCTTCGAAAGCCGCGGGGTCGGTGGAGATCTCCACCGACCCCGTTCGTCTGAGGCGCACCGGCCGTGTTCCCTTCGTTGTCCTCCCGAGCTACACCTCTACTTGAAAGAAGCCAGACGAAGCGTTACATGGGCTGACATAAGCAGGCCAAGCTGACAGGTTATAAACCTGAGCCTGCGAAAGAGGGCCTCCTCCGATGGCACCTGGCTGGCCGGCGCCGAAGACAACACGGTGCGGTTATGAAACACAGCCAAGGGGAAAGCCTGCGTCACCGTAAATGAGAACCGGAGGCAGCCGACGCAAGAGCGGTCGTCCACCACGTTCCCCGGTGAGCCAGGGTGAGGAACGAACCCTGGATCTTCGATCGCCCCCGACTACAACAGACACCAGCCACGATGTGGCGATCGTAGGGCTGCATCTGGGCGGCGGCGCGACCCAAGGTCGGCGAAGGGTGTGGGTACGGCGTAGCGCGCGTACGGTGACGGCCCGGAGTCCTGCTCGCGCGTCGGGACCGGCCCCCAGGCCGCATGCCCGGCGTGCGCCGCAGGCTCAGGGCCGGGCAACGGCGCGCAGCGCCGGCGCCCCTTGATACCTATAAGAATAATTCAGCAAAGCTCTCCATGTCCCCATCCGTCATTCCTCCGGCATGACCGGCCGCACCGTCAGAACGCCGGGCATTGGTCCGATGGCGGGGGCGATCGTGCGGGCGAGAGCCGGGTCGGAGAACTTGACGTAGAAGGAACCCGGATAGGTCTCATCCATCTCGGATTTTGGATCGGAGAGCTTCGCGAGTTTCAGGTAATGGCCGGGGTCTTGGAAGTAAATCGTCTCTACTCCGGGCAGGTCCCGCAGCCGAGCGACGATCGCGGCCTTCTCCTTCTCGGTGACCATCCCCGTCGCTCCCGCGCGCTGGGTTTTCTGACACTCGGACACGTTCTGGGAGGAGTCGTTCCTACACAGAGAGATCTGGGCCTCAGCCCTACCGGCCCAGAAGCTAACCCCCGGCCGCCACACGGTGTAGACCCTCGGCATCGATCTCATCTTCTCGGCCACGGCGGGGAAATCCTCGGCGCGACGGAGCATGCCCTGTAGGACGTCGCCGGACAGGCTCGAACTCTCTGCTTGCCTGGTGTCCCCGATTCGGGCGTACCCTCTCCGCCACTGGTCGTCCAGCTCTCGGCCGCTTCGCACCTCAACCGAGGTCACCTCGGGCAACGCCCGGAGCATGGCCTCGGCCTCCTGCCGTTGCTCAACGGTCGCCGCGGTCAGACCGTCGCATCCGCACATGGTCACCGCGAATTCGAGGGACGGGGACAGCGCGACATCCGGCGGGGGCTGGGGTAGCCAGGACCGCTCGTAGAGATACCAGCCGCCGGCCCCGGCCAGGCCGAGGGCCACCAGCACCGCGGCGCAGACGGCCAGCAGCTTGGTATGCGCCGCTGCCCAGGGGCCGATCCCCGGCTCGTGACCAGGGTCGTCACCGCCGAAGACCAACTCCTCAGGTTCCATTCACCCGACTATGTCGATCTTTCCGAGTTCCAGTCAAGGCATGTCAGAGGGGCACTACGGTCCGCCTGCCCAGCAAGTGAGTCGCACCGTACGGCTTGGCGCCGATACTTCCGGCGGTCTTAGCGACTATTCCTGCCACCACTACGGAGACCTAGCGTTGCCATAGCTCCGACGGGATAACGGCCGGTTCAGTCGCTTCTGCGGGCATATGGCGCACCCCCTGCGGCTCCTCGGCTACCGGATATACAACGCTTGCCACTGTGGGTTATCCCGTCAAGGGATACCGGCTATCCGGGGCAGGGATTCCATCTCGGGATGGGCACCGTAAGTGCGGGTGATGACTCTTGATTCATGACTTCCGAGTGCGAACCGGCGAACAAAGATCGCGGAGCCCGTTGCGGGCGTAGCCGGTGGTGGATCCGCCGGGGCCGTGCAGGTGTCGAATATCGCATTGACGGTCAGGTTGTAAGACCGGTCCTGCTCGGGTGCCTCGGCTGTGCGGGCACCGGTGAGGTGACGGCCTGATGAGCGTGAATGAGGTTCCGATCATCAGGAAGACCGCAGTGATCACGCCGGTGAGCGCGGCGCGGCGTCTACGCGATGAGCCGGCCGCCCTGGAGATCGCTTCTGATGTTCACGACGGGTACGGCCTGGCGCTGGTGTCGGTCTGGTTTATTGCTCACGCCCTGCCGCATGAGCCGCAAGTATGCCGCCCGCTCTTGAGTAAGCCTCTTGCGTCCCTGAGACCGTTCCCGGTTCTTCCGGATCTCGAAGTCCATCGCATCCCCTCAGCTGGGGTGTTGCGACGACCACTAGAACGGAAGATCTGGGAGAGGGCCTCTGACCTGCGGAGGCTGGGAGATTTGAACTCCCGATGGCATTGCTGCCAAACCGCATCAGCAGATCCGATCCTGCCCGTCCCGATCGGTTCAACATGGACCAACGCCCCCTACCGGTCCGTCTGGAACGGCATGGGATGGCAGCGAACCGCAACCCGAACCTGTTCCTCACCTGCGCGGACGCACACCCTCCGTCTGCCTGCTCACCCCGCCTGACCTTGGTCCGCTTGGCTTGTTGGGCGGTGGGGCCGCCGTTGCACATCACCTCACGCGTGGTCGCGGAGGTGGGGTGGTCAAGACCTCTGGCGATCTCCGCTCGGGTGAGCCGTCGGCCAGTCCCAGCGCGGTCTGCCGGCGATCCTGCTGGGTGAGCCTGCCTCCCGGCATCGCGATCTCCTTCGTGCTCCTCGAAGGCCTCCACCATAGCGTTCACTCTCAATTCATTGCAACGACCAAGGAGATGATCGTTGCATTAGCCTACAAGCCATCGCAATGATTTTATCGCTCCTACCTGGGCATATGTCGATTCCTCGCAACGTTCTTATTGCATATAATTGGAATGCAACGTAGCGTTTCCACTATAAGAAACAGCGAGCACAGGAGAGCACGATGCAGAAGTTCAACACCCCGCAGGGTCGCCCGGAGCTGCAGAAGGCCATCGAGGAGATCGTCGATGCCGGTTTCGTCGGGGTGCAGCTGCGCGTGCACGACGAGCGGGGCGAGTGGATCGGCAGCGCCGGGGCGGCCGAGCTGGGCGGGACCGCCAAGCCGCCGACCAACGGGCACTTCCGGATCGGCAGCTCCACCAAGACCTTCGTCGCGACCCTGGTGCTGCAGCTGGTGGCCGAGGGCACGATCGGGCTGGACAGCCCGGCGGCCGACTACCTGCCCGAGTTCGGCCTGGACCGGCGCATCACGGTGCGGATGCTGCTGCAGCACACCAGCGGGGTGTTCAACCACACCGGCGACTACGACGACGGCGTGACGTTCGTGCCGGGGATCGTCTGGTCGGGCCAGGAATGGGTGGACAACCGGTTCCGCACCTACCGGCCGCAGGAGCTCGTGGAGCTGGCGTTGTCCAAGCCGGCGCGGTTCGAGCCGGGGACGGACTGGAGCTATTCCAACACCAATTACGTGCTGGCCAGGCTGCTGGTCGAGAAGGTCACCGGGCGCTCGTTCGCCGAGGAGCTGCAGCGGCTGATCCTGGGACCGCTCGGGATGTCGAACACCGTGGCGCCGGGCACCAGCACGGAGATCCCCGAGCCGCACGCCCACACCTACTACCGGTACGAGGAGGACGGCGAGCAGAAGACGGTCGACGTCACCCGGCAGAACCCCTCCTGGATCTCCGCCGGCGGCGACATGATCTCGACCACCGAGGATCTCCGCACGTTCTTCTCCGCGCTGATGGGCGGCAAGCTCCTGCCGGCCCCGCTGCTGGCCGAGATGCGCACCCCGGACCCGAAGATCGGTTACGGCCTGGGAGTGTTCGTGCAGGACGGCGGCGCCATCTTCCACCACAACGGCGGCCTCGACGGCTCCGCGGCGCTCATGTACAGCACGCCCGACGGTGGTAAGACCCTGACCGCCTCGCTGACCTATGTGGACGACGTCGCGATGTCCATGGCGGGGGAGTTCCAAAAGGTGTTGGAGAAGCTCGTCAACGAGGTGTTCCACGCCGAATTGGCCCCGGAGGCCGCGCCGGCTCAGTAGACAGAGCCGTGCACCGTGGACCCGTACACCTTGAGGGTGGACTCCGTACGGTCGCGCGTACATCATGCAGAGCTCGAACCGAGCACCTGTTCTTCGACGAGGCCACCGGCCTCATCCGGGGACGCCTCGTCACAGAGCGGTAGGACCGGCCTCAAGCTCGGACCACCGGGCCGCGTGCCCATCAAAAAGGCCCTCTCCCAGATTCTGGGAGAGGGCCTCTGAACTGCGGAGGCTGGGAGATTTGAACTCCCGATGGCATTGCTGCCAAACCGCATTAGCAGTGCGGCGCCATAGACCTGACTAGGCGAAGCCTCCTGGTTGCCGTGCGGCTCAGCACAGCGTACCGGCCTTACGGCGAGGCGGCAAAGTGGTTTGCCTTCGCGTCGCGAACGGCGATCGCCGCCAAGTTATCCACAGATGGTGGATAACTTGCTCCACATCTGTGGACAGAGCAAGGAATTCCCAGCTAGGCCTGATGGTAACCCTGGGGATTCCTACTATTCGAGACACTAAATCTCAACACGCGAGCACAACGAGGGCTCCTTCTCGCGGACGAGGAAGGAGCCCGTACAGATCATGGAGCTTAGGCGCGGTTGGCTTCGCCCTCGACCTCGATCTTGATCTTCTTCGAGACCAGGACGCCGCCGGTCTCCAGCGCCTGGTTCCAGGTCAGACCGAACGCCTCGCGGTCGATCTCGGTCGTGAGGGAGAAACCCCAGAGCTCCTGGCCCCACGGGTTGGTGCCGGCGCCGCCGTACTCGACGGTGAGCTCGACCTGCTTGGTGACGTCACGGACGGTGAGGTCGCCCACGAGAACGAACTCGTCGCCGGAGTGGCCCGCGACGCTGGTGCTGCGGAAGGTGATCTCCGGGAACTTGTCGACGGAGAGGAAGTCGTCGCTGCGCAGGTGGCCGTCACGGTCGGGAGAGCTGGTGTTGATGCTCGCGGCCTTGATCGTGAGCTCGGCGGAGGACTCGAGGGGGTTCTCGGCGACCGTGACGGTGCCGGTGAACTCGTCGAAGTGACCGCGGACCTTGCTCACCATCATGTGCTTGGCGACAAAACCGATCCTGGTGTGGGCCACGTCGAAGGTGAAGGTGCCGGGGGTGGGGAGCTGGAGGTTTTCCCAAGTCCGAGTGGTCATGTCTACTCCCGAAGAGATGCTTGCTGCGATGATGGTTGCGACAACAGATTTCTACACGAGGAATATTCCTCACGTCAACTACTGTGGGATAGAGTGTGAACGTGATCCCCTTTGATGACTCGCGCCTGACGGCCATGGGCCTCCTCGCCGAGGTCTACACCGGCATCTCAGCGAAGACGCACCAGTCTTTCCTCGCGGTGGGGCTTTCAGACATCGACTTCGAGACGCTGATCCGGCTGGCACGCTCGCCGGAAAATCGCCTGCGCATGAGCGACCTGGCCGCACAGACGAACCTGTCGACCAGTGGGATGACCAGGGTCGTCGATCGGCTGGAACGTGAGGGGCTCGTCACAAGACAGGCATGCCCCACCGACCGCCGGGCCTCCTACGCGGTCATCACCGAGCTCGGCACCGACCGGCTCGGTGCCGTGGTCCCGCAGCACCTTCACGACATCGAGAAGTGGTTCACCGGCCTGCTCTCCCCCGAGCAGCTCGATGTCTTCCTGGACACCCTCAGGGTCGTTCGCGACGCCGTACGGCCCTGCGCCACGGCGGGCGCCGAATTCCCGTCCCAGCGCACACCGTGCGACCACGAGGCGGAAGAGCGCATATCGGCGGATCTCACTCCGTCCGAGTGATGCTCACCCCGGTGGACGGATGCTCACCCCGGTGGACGAATGATGCCCACGCCTGTGGACGAGTGATGCCTGCCCGTATGGACAGGTGTCGCTTACCCATGTGGAGGAGCAATGCTCGCCCCGGCGAACGAGTGACGCTTACCCGTGCGGACGAGTGACGCTCACCCCGGCGAACGAGTGACACTCACGCCTGTGGACGAGTAATGCTCACGTCTGTGGACGAATGAGGCTTACCCGTGTGGACGAGTGACGCTCACGCCGGTGGATCTCATCTCGTCCAGATGACGGAGAGCTCCCCCTCCGCGGCCATCGCGCGCAGTGTCCTTTTGGCGAACTTGCCCACGGAGGTCTTCGGGACCTCCTCCACGAACGCCCACTGATCCGGCAGCTGCCACCGCGCCATCTTGTCCTCGAGGAACTCCCTCAGCTCCGAGGCCGAGGCCACACCGTCCAGGACCGCGCCGTCCAGGACCACGCACGCGAGCGGCCGCTCCCCCCAGCGCTCGTCGGGCACGCCGATCACCGCCGCCTCGACGACCGCCGGATGGGCCATCAGGAGGTTCTCCAGCTCCACGGAGGAGATCCACTCGCCACCCGACTTGATGACGTCCTTGGCCCGGTCGGTCAGCGTCACGTATCCGGCGTCCAGCCGGCCCACGTCGCCGGTACGCAGCCAGCCGTCGTGGAACCGGTCGGAGTCGGGGTCGAGGTAGTACTCCGAGGTGACCCACGGGCCGCGGACCTCCAGCTCACCCACCCCCTCGCCGTCGGCGGGCAGCACCGTGTCGCCGTCGCCCACGATGCGTCCCTCGACCCCGGCCAGCAGCCGCCCCTGGGTGACCCGCAGGTCCCAGGGGTCCTCCAGCGGGGCGACGGTGGCCAGCGGCGAGGTCTCCGTCATCCCCCAGGCGTGCGCGATCCGCACGCCGAACTCCTCCTGCAGCGCCTGTATCAGCGACGCGGGGACCGCCGAGCCGCCGCAGGCCACCAGCCGCAGCGAGCCCAGCTCGGTGGGATGCGTCCGGGCGTATCGGAGGATGTCGTTCCAGAGCGTCGGGACCGCCCCCGACACGGTCGGGCGCTCCTCGGCGATGATCCGTACCAGATGTTCGGCTTGGAGGAACCTGTCCGGCATGACCAGCGACGCCCCGGCCATCAGGGAGGCGTACGGCAGGCCCCAGGCGTTGGCGTGGAACATCGGCACGATCGGCAGGACCCGGTCCCTGGCGGACAGGCCCATGGCGTTGGCCGTACAGACCGACATGGAGTGCAGGTAGGCCGAGCGGTGGCTGTAGACGACGCCCTTGGGGCCGCCGGTGGTACCGCTGGTGTAACACATGGCCGCGGCCGAGCTCTCGTCAAGCTCCGGCCAGTCGAAGGAGTCCTCCGCGGCGTCGAGCAGCGTCCGATAGTCGTGGACCTGCGGCCCGTCGATCGAACCCTCCCCGACGACTATCACGTGCCGGACCGTTTTGAGCTGGGGCAGGATCGGCGCGAGAAGCGGGATCAGCGTGGCGTCCACGAGCAGGACGTCGTCCTCCGCGTGGTTGGCGATGTATGTCAACTGCTCGGGATAGAGCCGGATGTTGAGCGTGTGCAGCACCGCGCCCATGCTCGGCACGGCGAGATAGGCGGCCAGGTGAGCGGTGTTGTTCCACATGAACGTGGCGACCCGCTGGTCACCGGTGACCCCCAGCCCGCGCAGGGCGTTCGCCAGGCGGGCGGCGTCCCGTACCAGCTCTCCGTACGACTGCCGCGTGAATCCGTCTCCGGTGTAGGTGACAACCTCGCGATCGGGGAAGAGTTCTGTGACGTGCCGCATGATCGAAGTGATTGTGAGGGGGAAATCACCCATCGTGCTCCGCATCAATCGAGTTTGACTCGATTACCGGGCAAGCGCTAGGTCTGCGGCTCCAACTGCCGCTGCTCCGGGACGGTGAGGTCGCCGCGGAGCTTGGCCATCGCCCGGGAGACCGTGCTCTTGACCGTTCCCACGCTGATGCCCAGGGCCTTGGCGATCTCCGGCTCGGTCATGTCCTCGTAGTAGCGCAGCACGACCGCGGCCCGCATCCGGGTGGGCAGCCGGTCGAGTGCCTCCTCCACCTGCTCGGGCAGCCGGCCGTGATCACCGGTGACCATCTGTTCGGGCAGATAGCCCTGTCCGCCGCCGAGCACCGGCTCCGGGAGGTTCTCCGAGGGATACTCCTCCAGCTTGCGCCGGCGCCACCAGGAGATGTTGATGTTGACCATCGCCCGCCGCACGTAGCAGTCCAGGGCCCCGCGGTCCTCGATACGGTCCCAGGCGAGGTAGGTCTTGACCAGCGCCGCCTGGAGCAGGTCCTCGGCATCGTTGGGGTGCCCGGTGAGTTGGTAGGCGGCATGGAGAAGCGCAGACCCGCGAGCAACGACATACTCGCGGAACTCCTCTTCGGTCCCGCCGGTCAACACGATCACCAGCCCGCGCTCAGGGTGTGCCTCGTTTGGCCAGAATCGCAGCCGGAGCCCATAGTGCGGCTGAACCGAAATCCATATTTTATCCCGGCAACGGCAAAGATCGGCATTGTTGAGCGGTGAGACACTCAAGAGACGCTAGGCGCGGCTTTGACAGTTTATGGGTGCAATGCCTTCTACGAAGGGGGGGAACTCTAGTACATGGTCGGACACCTGCCGTATTTATTGGTGGAGCGAACAGCGGGACTGCGCGAAGCATGTGACGCTGACTGAAACACCTCGCCGAACATGGAGAGCGACAATGCCCTATCGCAGCGCTGAACGCCGCCGTGTCCTGGCGGCGGCCGCGCTTGGCCGGACCGTTCAGGATCCGGGGCCGATTTCCAGCGAAGGTGAACTCCTCCATTCGGTCACCGGCGAGATCCTGGACGTCAGCCCGCATCTGATCGTCATCGACACTCCCGAGGGCCGCGAGGAACGGCTCATCATCGCGCCGTGGGCGACCGCCTGGCGCGGCGAGGCCGTCAGCCCGGCCGATCTGCCCGTGGGTTCCAACGTGATCATCAGGGCACTGCGGGCCGGCCGGGTCGTGGAGCGAATCTGGGCGGACATCACCCGGATGACCGGGGTGATCCAGTCGATCGGCACCGACGCCAAGGACCGCACCGTGGAGCTGTACTGCGGGCCGCATCGAGGGCAGCGCACGATCGTCATCCCCTACGGCGCCTCGGGGCGGCTACGGGTTCGGCACCCGCAGTTCGAACCGGGCTACCTGTTCGACGCGATCGGGATCCGCGAGAACGGCATGACCCACGCACGACTGCCGGCGACCTCGCAGCCGCCCTACCGGTGGACGGCCGTTCCTCCGCCGCCCCTCGGCTACAGCAGCGTGCAGTCACGGATCTCGGGCACGGCCACCTGGTCGGACGCCTTCGACTTCGACGAGCAGGGAGCGGCCTACCCCATGTTGGAGCGGTCCGATACAACCTGTGACGAGGCCGGGGTGTCCTGCGCCGGTCTGCCCTATCTCTCGTTGGGTTCGATGCTCAACGTGCGCAACGTGTGCGCGGGACGCACCTCGGTCCTGCCGATCGTGGCATGCGGCTGTATGGCCGGCCGGTTCTGCGATCGCTGCCTGGAATGCGGGACCTCCCCGCGTGGCCGGATCGTGGAGCTGTCGCCGACCTCCTTCGTGGAACTCGGTGGTGACCTGACCAACGGGTGCTTCAACGTCCGGCTCGGATTGGGGTGACACAGATGCTGACGACGATTGTCATCGCGCAGCTTCCGGTTCTGGTTCTGCTACTGGTGGCGGGTACGGTCGCCAAGATCTGGACGGCGGCGCGCGAGTCCGAACCGGGTGCGCTGAGCAAGCTCGGACCGGCGGTGCTGGTGGCCGAACGATGGCACACGCCCGCGATGCTGTGCTGCGCGTTCGGAGAGCTGTTCTTGACGGTAGGCCTGTTGGCGACCGACTTTTCGTTCTTCCGGTGGGGCGTAACCGCGTTCTTCGCGGTGTCCACCTACGTCCTCTGGGAGCTGCGCCGCCGTCGCCCGGATGTGGGCTGCGGCTGCTTCGGCGAGGTCAGCGCCACCCCCGTGGGACTGCGCTCGCTGGGCCGCACCGTTGTCCTGACCGCCATGTCCGCGGGAATGATCCAGGCCCCTGAGGCCACCGGCTGGTCGATGTTGACCGGTATCACGTGGACCCACGCTCCGGCCGCGATCGGCGGGTTGCTCGTGCTCCTGGCGCTCTCACCGGAGATCGAGGAGGCGGCCGCCCGGCTCCGGTATCGCGCCCCCTGCGAGCAGCGGCCTCTTGACACGGCCACCGCGCTCAACCGCCTGCGTGTGAGCAAGGCCTGGCAGTCGCACGAGAGCCTGCTCTCGGGCACGGAACCGATTGACAGCTGGCGGGAGCTCTGCTGGCGATTCTTCGCCTACCCGGGGCTCAGCCACTCCGGTGAGCCGGTGGACGTGGTCTTCGCGATCTATCTGAGCGGGCGCCATCCGGCCGTGCGGGTGGCCCTCGTCGGCATCGACGGACAGCCGATCAAGGCCGAGCCTCTGCCGGATTCTCTCCCCGTATCGGCCTGACGCTAGAGAACCTTAGATTTCTCTAGCGCAGCATCATTGAGCTCTATATGGCTCTCTAGCTTCCCCACTAGAGAGCCATATAGAGGACTAGGGGTCTCTCACACTATATCGAACATGTGTTCAGACGGGTTGAGAACGGAGAAACTTGCCGAAGTGCGGAACGGTGAACGCGATCAATCCGCGCTCGGCGCTGTAGATCAGCCCCTTCTTGATGAGGCTGTCACGGGCCGGGGAGAGGCTTGACGGTTTGCGGCCGAGGCCGTCGGCCACATCGGCGGTGGCGACGGGCTCGTCACCGATGGAGGCCATGGCGTGCATGTAGTCGCGCTCGGCCGGGGTTGCCCGCTCGTAGCGACTGCCGAAGAAGCCGACCGCCAGCTCCTCCTCCGCCTCCGGCGCGGAGACCCGGATGTCGTCAGCGGTGATCGGGCTGCGCAGCGCCAGGTCCCAGGCGACCTTGCCGTAGGCCTGGACGAAGTAGGGATAACCGTCGGCGGCTTCGTAGAGCGCGTCGAGGGCCTCCGGAGTGAACTCCACGCCCTCGCTCTCGGCCGGGGCGATGAGCGCCAGGTCTGCCGCCTCACGGTCGAGCCGGTCGATCCTGGCATAGCGGAACAGCCGCTCGGAGTAGCTCTTGCTGGCCGACAGCACGCTGGGCAGGTGCGGCAGGCCGGCGCCGACCACGATCAACGGGCCACCGCTCTGGGAGAGCTCGTGGCAGGCCGCGCAGAGCGCCGAGACGTCGGGGGCCTGCACGTCCTGCATCTCGTCGATGAAGAGCGCGATGCCGACGCCCAGGTCGGTGGCCACCGCGGCGGCGTCGACGAACAGCTCGGTGAGGTCGATCTCCAGGTCGCCGGAGTCGGCACGACCCCGCCCCGCGGGCACGTCGATCGCGGGAGACCAGTGCGAGGTGCCCTTGGCCGCGGACGGATCGCGCATCGCGAACGCCTTGAGCACGCCGAGGAACTCCTCGATGCGCTCGGGGGCCCGATGCCGGGGGGCCAGCTCACGGATCGCCATGTGAAGGGCCGCCGCCACCGAACGCCGGATCGACTGCTCGGGCCGGGCCTCGATCTTCCCGGTGCCCCACAGCCGCTGCATGGCCATCGACTTGAAGGTGTTGAGGAGGACGGTCTTGCCCACACCGCGCAGGCCGGTGACGACCATGCTCCGCTCCGGGCGCCCTCGGGCCACCCGCTCCAGGACGATCTCGAACTGTTGTAACTCACGGTCGCGCCCGGCGAGCTCTGGGGGACGCTGCCCCGCACCGGGGGCGTAGGGATTGCGCACGGGGTCCACGGTCTCGGACTTTATGACGGGATATAGCGGCCGACGTAGATTTCCGTAGAAAGCGCTACGGCGTGTCGCGCCATCTTCGACGGAAACCCGGGGAAGTGGGGCGAGAACCACCGGCGGCACCGCGAGCATCGCCATGACACACCCCTTCACCTGGGCAGACACCGTCCGAACCCGTGTTCGATCCAACGCCTCCGACTGTAGCGCGGCTTCGAACACAGGGACGATAGTTTTCGAAGAAACCTCCGCCCAAGAACTTGAACTCGCTGGTCAGTACATCTGAAATCAGGCCAGAAACCTCCGAAACAAGGGATGGAAGCCACGCCGAGATCGCCCACGGCAGGAGAAACGCCTCAGTCCCGGACAGCCAGCCCCATCAAACGCGTCGTACTCAAAATGATCTTCTCGACCGGATCGAGATCGACCGTCGATCCGGCGCCGTCGGATCGCCGGGCGACCGCGACCCGCGCCAGGCCCTCTCCCGCGCCCCGTACGGTTCGGCGCGGTCCCATGCGGTTCCGAACGGTGGAAGACGCCGATCGAATCGCCGCGGCGACCCGCGCCGTACCGCGTGCCACACTGAAGCGCGGCGACCCCGGACCCCACCGGCGACCTATGCCGGCTCAACGCTCTCTGGCGCATCGGCGTGGCCGGAAGCGCCTCAGCTGCTATTTATCACCTCATGTAATTAATCAAATACAATGACCGCTTATCGTGTTTGTCAGGCATGGGGGATGACAACAGATGAAAAACGCTCAGTTGGCAGTGCGGATGGGAACGAGCGTCGCGGTGGTGGCCGGCTGCCTGTCCGGGGCCGCGTGCAGCGCGTCCACCTCGGCACTGACGCCGTCCACCCCGGCGCCGATCTCGTCGTCCGCCGCCGCCCCGGTCTCGCCCTCCACGCCCCCCACGCCCTCGGCCGAGCCGACCACCGCGAGCCCTTCTCCCACCGGACCGCCGAAGTTCTCGGCCAAGGTCTCGCGCGTCACCCGCAAGCAGCTCCCCTACTCCTGGCGGCCCGGATGCCCGGTCCCGGTCCAGGACCTGCGACTGATCACGATGAGCTACTGGGGCTTCGACGACAAGCCGCACACCGGCGAGCTGGTCGTGAACAAGGACGGGACCGACGCCATCGTCACCGTCTTCGGACGCCTGTACGACTGGCGGTGGCCGATCTACAAGATGCAGCTCGTCGACGCCTACAAGGGCAGTGACTTCGACTCGATCGAGGCCGACAACACCTCGGCCTTCAACTGCCGCCCGGCGACGGGGTCGAGCAGCTGGTCCCAGCACGCCTACGGCAGGGCGGTCGACATCAACCCCCGCGAGAACCCCTACGTGTCCGCTGACGGCTCGCTGGCGCACAAGAACGCCCGTAAGTTCGGCACCCGCCCGCTGGACGCCCCCGGCGTGATCAATCCCGGCGACCGGGTGGTCAAGGCCTTCGCGAAGGTCGGCTGGGGATGGGGCGGCATCTGGTCGGGGGCCAAGGACTTCCAGCACTTCTCCGAGAGCGGCGGCTGAGAGCCGTACTCGCCGAGGCCTCCACGCGATCATCGCTCGGGGTGGCAGGTGCCCGGCCCGGGAAAGAGCGGTCAGGAGATCCTGGACCTGGCGGCGAACGTGTTGCAGGCGCCGGGATCCCCGTCTTGGAAGCCGCGCGTCAGCCAGTGGGCGTAGTTCTCGGCCTTGCCGTGGGTGGGACTGTCCTCGGCGATGTCCCGGAGGTAGGCGAAGTCCTCCTCGGGACGGTCCAGGGAGTCCCAGACGCTGCCGATGAAGGCGCCGCTCAGGCACTCGGCCTGGAGTTCGAACCTGCGCTGGACGGCGTTGTAGCCCTTCTTGGTGCGGTAGTTCCAGGAGTAAGCGACGTCGGTGATCCCGGAGAGCTTCTGGACATGGTGGCCGTACTCATGAGCGACGGTCTCGAACAGGAACAGACTGTCCAGGTAGGGGAAGAGGTCCTTGTCGAGGAGGAAGAGGATCGTCCTGTCCGCGGCGCAGTAGATCGCCTGGGCGTCCTTGGGAAACCTGCCGCAGCGGGTGTTCACACCGGAACGGCTGACGGTCCGCAGTCTCGCCGTGGCGAAAGGCAGATCGGCTTCGGCGAACTGACGCTTCCAACTGCCGTTGAGGCATTTCAGGAGAGCTCCGAGGTAGCTTTCCATGCTCTTGAGGCTGGTGCCGTGGATCGGCTGCTCCCGGCAGGTCCGCCGCTGCAGCCGGCCCGTCTTGTAGATCGGGTTGCCGGTCAGGGCGACCTCACCCGTGGGAACCCTCTCACGCCGGTCGACGGTCGCCGGGGCCGTACCGGTGAACAACAGACTCGCCAGCACGCCGGAGAGCACCGCCAAGGGGAGCGTCCGCATGAGACCAACCTAATAAAAGTTAAATAGCGCGCAAAGTGAGTCAAGCCACCGCGCCGGTTCTGTCTGTTCGGGATGGTGTGAAGCATCCGTGGGATCGGCATCTTGCATCGGAGGCGCCGTTCGGCACGGCACTTCGGATATGGCACTTCAACAAGCCTTCATACGGGGTCCCTTGGACGCGCGACTTCACATATGCGGCGCTTCATACGTGCTGTTTCGGACGCCGCGCCGCTCGTGGTCGCGGAATCGCCGTGAGCCGGGCACGCTGCGTGGGACGCGTTCGCCGTACGGTCCGTTCCCGGAGGTCAGGGTTCCTTGGTGCATCATTGGTCCCATGGCGGCCAAAGACGGTGACGGGTGGGCCCAATGTGATCGCGGACATCAGCACTGGGGCGTGTACGGCGCCTCCGGGCTGCTCGCCGTCCACCATGACGCCACGGGGCTGCCTCACATCCTGATGCAGAAGCGCTCCCTGTGGAGCCATCACGGCGGCACCTGGGGCCTGCCGGGCGGTGCCCGCGACAGTCACGAGGACGCCATCACCAGCGCGCTCCGCGAGGCCCGCGAGGAGGCCGCCCTGGAGGGTGACGGGCTCCGGATCCAGGGTGTCTATCTCGACGACCACGGCGGCTGGTCCTTCGAGACCGTGATCGCCGAGGCCTCCGGGCTGCTGAACGCGGTCCCGGCCAACAGCGAGAGCGTCGAGCTGCGCTGGCTCACCCCCGCTCAGCTCGCCGCCAAGCGGCTCCATCCCGGTTTCGCCGAGACCTGGCCGGAGGTCGGCCAGGCGCTCGCCCCCTCGCTGGTCGTCCTCGACGTCGCCAACATCGTGGGAGCCCGGGCCGAACACGGATGGTGGAAGGACCGCGCCGGGGCCGCCGCCAAGCTGATCGCCGAGGTCGACGCCCTCAACTCCGGCGGGCTGCGCGCCGTACCCGACCAGCTCCCGCACCTGGAGCGGTGGTTCCCCCGGCTCACCGCGGTCGTGGAGGGCGCCGCCCGCGGCGCCGCCCCGCTGCCCGGCGTCTCCGTCGTCGCCGCCCCCGCCGACGGGGACGACGCCATCGTGCAGGCCGTACGGGATGCCCTTCCCTGGGAGCGCGTCCTGGTCGTCACCGCCGACCGGGGTCTGCGCGAGCGGGTCACGAGCCTGGGTGCCACGGTTACCGGTCCCCGGTGGCTCCTGTCGCAGTTGTGAGTGTTCCGCGGATGTTCCACGTGGAACATCGCCGCCGGCTGTCACAATGACGCGCATGTCAGAGCTCCGAACCGATCCGCAGCGTGCCTGGATCGACGAGGAAGGGCCGATCCCTCCTGACTCCTGGGGTCGCGAAACCTCCTCGCGACGCGCCCTTCCATGGGGCTTCGCGTTTGTCATCGTCCTGCTGGTCGTGGGACGGTTCGCGCTCACTCCCCACCTGACGGCCCCGGCGCTCCAGACCTGGGCCACGATTTTCGTGGCGATCTGCGTGCAGGCCCTGCCGTTCCTGGTCTTCGGCGTCGCCCTGTCCGCCGCGATCACCGCGTTCGTCCCGGCGTCGTTCTGGACCAGGGCGCTGCCCAGGCGCCCGGCCCTCGCCGTACCCGTCGCCGGAATGGCCGGCGCGGTGCTACCGGGCTGCGAGTGCGCGTCCGTTCCGGTCGCGTCGGGGCTGATGGCCAGGGGCGTGGCTCCGTCCGCCGCACTGGCCTTCCTCCTGGCCTCACCCGCGATCAACCCGGTCGTGCTGATCGCGACCGCCGTCGCCTTTCCCGGGCAGCCGCTGATGGTGGTGGCCAGGTTCGGGGCCTCGCTGGCCGTGGCGGTGCTGGTCGGCTGGCTCTGGCTGCGGTTCGGCCGGAGCGAGTGGCTGCGGATCCCCTCCCGCCCGCGGGGCGACGGCCCGAAGTGGGCGCAGTTCGGCGAGGCGATGCGTCACGACCTGCTGCACGCGGGCGGGTTCCTCATCCTCGGCGGGCTGGCCGCCGCGACGCTCAACGTCACGGTCCCCCGCGAGTGGCTGACCACGATCGCCGGGGTGCCGTGGCTGGCCGTCCTGGTCATGGCGCTGCTGGCGGTGCTGCTGTCGATCTGCTCGGAGGCCGACGCGTTCGTGGCGGCCTCGATGACCGCGTTCTCCCCGACCGCGAAACTGGCCTTCCTGGTGGTCGGGCCGATGGTGGACCTGAAGCTGATCGCGCTGCAGACCGGCACGTTCGGCAGGGCTTTCGCGGTCAGGTTCGTCCCGATGACCTTCGCACTCGCCGTCGTGGTGAGCGCCCTTCTCGGATGGTCGCTGCTGTGAACCGCGTGACCCAGAACCTGGTCCTGACGCTGCTCGGCTGCGCCGTACTGCAGATCTCGGCGTTCTCCACGACGTACCTGAACTACGTGAAACCGGGCTTCCGGCCGTTCCTGATCGGCGCCGGGGTGGTGCTGGTGGTCCTCGGGATCATCGGGCTGGTCCAGTCCTTCCGGCAGAAGGAGGCCTCCTCCGGCTCGGACGGCGAGACACCCGCGCGGGAGCCGGCCTCGTACGACCTGGTCCCGCAGGGCTCCGCGCACGGCGGCTCAGGGGTTCCGGCCTCGTACGACCTGGCCTCGCAGGGTTCGGCGCACGGTGGTTCAGGGGATCCGGCCCCGTGGGACGGACGGGCGCCGGGGGGCGAGGACCATGCGCATGGGCACGACCACGCGCACGGCGGACCTCGGATCGCGTGGCTGATGTGCCTGCCGGTCTTCGCGATCTTCCTGATCGCACCGCCCGCGCTGGGCTCGTTCGCCGCCTCCCGGGACGACACGCCCGCGCCGCGCAGCCAGGTCCTCAGCGCCTTCACCCCGCTGACCGGTGACGGCGCCGTGGACATGCCGATCAGCGAGTTCATCGGCCGGGCCTGGGACGACGACAAGAAGTCCCTCACCGACCGCGAGGTCAGGCTGACCGGCTTTGTCGTCCCCGCGAAGAAGAAGGGCCAGTGGTACGTCACCCGCATGCAGATCGCCTGCTGCGCCGCGGACGCGTTCCCGCTGAAGGTCGCGGTCAGGGGAATCGAGCCGCCGCCCACCGACACCTGGGTCGAGGTCACCGGCACCTGGGTCCCGCAGACGTTCGGCAAGATGCCCAACGGGGTCATCTATCCACAGCTGTCCGGCAGAAGCCTCGCGAAGGTGGCGGCTCCGGACGAGCCGTACGAGTAGTCAAGGCCTCTCAAGGTCCTCCTTCCCGGTCCGTACGGCCCGTGCCGCCAGGACGGCCTCACGGCCGGCTCACCTGGCGGCACGGGAACGAGTACGGGCTCAGCAGGTCAGACCCGTAACGGCTCCGGGCCTAAGACCACCCTCGGCGGTTTCAGGTCGCGGGTCGCCCGGTAGAAAAGCCAGTAGCTCACGGCCGCGACGCCGATGAAGAGCAACCTGGCGGGCCCGGGAATGTCGATCGTGAGCAGACCGTCGTTGAGCGAGTGAAGTACGGCTGCCGCCACGAAGGCGCCGACGATGGGAAGCGTGATCACAACCCGCCCCTTCACCTCCCAGACTCCGAAGGCGATCGCGCAGATCAGGCCGGTCCAGACGAGGTGGCTGAAAGGAGTGGTGAGACCGCGTATGAACAGCACCGTGCCCGCGCCGATCACACCGTCGGAGTGGATGCTCTTCCAGGCGTAGGACATCGACTCCATGACCGCGAAGCCGGTCGCGCACGACAGGCCCAGTGCGACGCCGGCGGCTTTGGTCAGGTAGCGGCCCTTGAGCGCGACGGCGAGGGGCGGGACGATCTTGGCCGCCTCCTCGATCCATCCGACCCGCAGGATCGTGGGACCGTTCTTGGAGGTGATGAGGAGTGAGTCGAAGTATCCGCCGATCATGAGGGCGACGCCCCCGCCGAACAGGAACATTCCTATCAGCGTGGTGCCCGGCACGCTGTTGCCGATCCCGGTGCGGTCGTGGATGGCGACCAGGAGCGCGATCGGCCCGGCCGCGGCACCGTAGAAGAATGCCGCCGGCAGCACTGCCTGGTTGCCGACCGCCTGGATGACGGCGATGAGCGCGGCAGACAGTGCGATCATGGCGATCCACACCTTGAACCATCGATGTCGGTAGAACCTCAAATGCTCACGCATGGGGAGTTGTTCCCCGATTAAGGTGACCCAAATTCGGACTAATCGCCCATATTTACCTAAAGATCAACATTTGGCAGAAAAAGGACTCCGCCCCAATGGTCGCGCCAACCATCACGAGCACCACCGGCACCAGCTATCTCCCAGGGCACTCGACCAGGGCAATGACCTTCTTGTGTGATCCGGGCCACGAGGCAGCGGCACACCAGAGCCCGACCAGGACGGCGAACACCGCCACGGTGATGAGCGTGGTGGTAGCACCGTCAGGATGATGATGTCGTCCACATCGGCTCCGGCGAGGACAGCGGCGGCCGTATCGATCGTTTGACCCACGGGCGCCTGGAGTCCCCGGGCCTTCCACGGGGCACATCGTGGCCTCTCCAAGGGGCGTGACGCCTGGAGCCGCACGCCCTCCACGGTCACATGGCCAGTAAGATGCGGCGAGCGTTACGATCATGTTGTCCGTTCTTGTCGGCCCCTCGGAGACCGCACGTGGGCTATCCGCCGCAGTACGGCCCGCCGTCCCGGGGCGAGACAAGTCGGGGATTGGCCGCAATACTGATCATGGTTGTCGGCCTGCTCATCGGGGCTGCCATCACCGTGTTCACGGTCCTCAACCCGCCTTCCTCACCGGCGAGCTCTCCCTCGACGCAGGGGCCCGATCACTCCGAGACCTCGGTCCGCCAGGCCGCCCAGCTGATGCTCGACACCTACGCCAGCGGATCTTACGGCGACTTCTGGGACATGTGGAGCACAGAGGCCCAGGGGCTGATCGCCCGCGAGGAGTACGTCCGGCTGTTCCAGCTCTGTCCGCAACGCACACCGGGCACCTCGTTCACCATCACCAAGGCCACGATCACCGGCGACAACGCCAGCGTCCAGGCGACCCGGTTGAGCGAGACGGCAACCTTCGACTTCCTCTACGAGAGCGGCTCGTGGCGGTCTGTGCCCTCGCCCGATCTGCGACAGGAATATCAGAGCAAGACGGTCGACCAGCTGGTCCAGGAACGGCAGGCTGCGGGAGCCTGCGGCGCGGCTGCGGCCACCCCGCCCGCCACCTCGCCCGTCCCCCCGCCGGCCACGCCGCCTGCCACCCCACCGGCTACCTCGCCCGCCACGCCGCCTGCCACCTCGGAGACCGCTCCGCCTGTCACCTTGTTCACGGGGTGATCCACTCGGCTCCGAGGTCTCCGGGACATTCGAGGCCGAGGCCCGATCCCGATGCGCGCAGACCCGATACACGGAGAAAGAACGAAGACGCCGGTGCAATCTTTGATCGACATATCGACTGATCCTCAAAGTCACACCAAGGTGCTGCCCGCGCCGGAATTCACAGCTACTGTCAAACGTATGGCCTACCCACTGCCGGCCTGGCGAGACGGCACAGGATCGGACACGTCACCACCGACCGACAAGGATTCCGCCATGCGGGAATCGGCATCGGTTCCCCTGTGGCTGGCGCATCTCCAGCTCCGAGAAGGCCAGCCGGAAATCAGCGTTCCGAGCCCTGACACCTCCATCACGATAGAGCTGGACAGAGCGGACTACGAAGCGCTTTCTCGTATGGCCCGGCTGACCGGAAACAAGATCGCCGACGTGATCCATGCCGCCGTCCAGCGAGAGATCGGCAACAAACCCCACGTCATCACCCTGATGCACCGCTGGAACCTCCATCGGGAAGATCTCGACACCGCGGCCGAATCACTCGGGGTCGACCAACTGTCCGAGGCGGAGTGGGGACAGATCGGCATTCGTCATTTCCGGAGGGGCTGAAACATGCTCCCGGGTCGTGTGCTTGACGTAAGTGCCCTGGTAGACATCGCGGTGGCGAAGACCGAATACTCCCGGAGCATTGCCGCCATGTGCCTTTTCCGCGGTGGCGGAATATGCATTCCGGCAACCAGTCTGGCGGCCGTGTTGTCCATCTCTCCCATGTCCACCCAGGTGGAGTTGTTCGAGCTTGTCACGACGCCCGGTGTAAAGATCGATGACTTTACCCACGGCAAAGTGGGAGACATCGCGGAGATCCTCGACGGTTCACGCGATATCACCGCCGGGCACGTCATCTGGTGCGCTCGGAGCACCAAGTGGCCCATCCTTACGGATCGCGGCGGAGAGCTGGCCCAATACGACCAGCACATCGTGATCGACCCCTTGCCCTAGGGGATATCGATAGGTCGCGCCGCCGGCGGCTGCGATTAGGCGGAACCTCTCGCCTCCCGCCAGAACCTTCCACCGTGGAATGGTGCCGAATATTGTGCGCATACTGTCGATTTGTAGGGCTCAGCCCCTCACACTGAGAGGGTGACAGACCAGGTAAGGCGCATCAAACTTGACATTCCCGACAGCCCGGAATACGACCAGGTACGCGATATGCACGGCCATGCGGTGTCGGTGTTCGCGTCCACGGAGAACAACGGTGAACGCTCACTGAAAATCGGCAGCCGGACTCTGGCGCTGCGGAAGGTGGGCGTCGACGAGGACGGCGACGAGGCGATGGACGTCTATCGAGCCGAGTCGATCTCGGACCCGTCGTACTGAGACCAGGTACGAGCAAGCCATGCTCGGGGGGCCGGACCAGACCTGGTCCGGCAGCAACGGGCCGACGCCCGAGTGATCATGGTCTCCCGAGGACGCCGACGAGGCGGGCTCGGCACACGCGCCGGTAGGTGGTGTCGCCTCCCTCGGTACGCACAGGCGCCGGTAGGTGGTGTCGCCTCCCTCGGTACGTACAGGCGCCGGTAGGTGGTGTCGCCTCCCTCGGTACGCACAGGCGTCGAGGCCGGGTCGCCGGCGGGCGATTCTCCACGGTCACCGGCGGGAATACGCGCCCTCAACCGGGGAACCCGTCAGGGAAGAACTCGTACGCCCCCTACTCCGTGAGGAGCCCCAGAGGTGCGCGTCACCTTCGCCAGCGAAGCCGCCCCCGGCCACCCGAACGAAGATTTCATCGCCTCCACCCCCGATGCCCTCGTCCTTCTCGACGGCGCCGGCACTCCCGTGGACTCGGAGTCAGGCTGCGTCCACGGTGTCGCCTGGTACGCGCGGTCTCTCGGCTCGACCCTCCTCGCCGGCATGACCCAGGGCACGGGGACCCTGACCGAAATCCTGGCCGAGGGAATCAAGGCCGTCGCCTCCCTGCACGACTTCATCTGCGACCTGGACCACCCCGGCTCGCCGTCCGCCACAGTGATCATGATCCGCCGTACGGCCGGCGTCCTGGATTTTCTCGTGCTGGCCGACTCCGTCCTCGTCCTCGACGTCATCGGCGCAGCTGAGCCGACGGTCGTCTGCGACAAGCGGGAGGCGACGGTCGGCACGCCCTACCGGGCCGCCATGGACGCTCTCGACACCGGAAGCTCCGCACACGTCACCGCCCATCGGCGGTACGTGGAGACCCTACGAGATCACCGTAATCGTGACGGCGGCTTCTGGATCGCGGCCGTCGACCCTCTCACCGCGGAGCAGGCACTCACCGGAACGGTCCGCGCCGACCAGGTGCGCGCCGTCGCGCTGCTCAGCGACGGCGCGTCCCGGCTCGTCGACCGATTCCATCTGGCCAGTTGGAGGCAGGCTCTCGGCATCCTCGAAGAATCCGGGCCTGACGAGCTGATCCGCCAGGTCCGGGAGGCCGAGCACGCCGACCCCGCCGGCTCCCGATGGCCGCGCGGAAAGACCCACGACAACGCGACCGCGGCCTACTGCCTCCTCAGCGGTGAGGGCTTCTCCGTCCGCCGGCCCGAACCCGGAGCCGAGTAGCACCATCGGCACGATGATCCAGGCGATCCACCCCACGCCGTGCCGATCAAACTGCCGCGGATGGCGGCGGTTCGGGTTGCCGTCACTGCTGTTCGACGCGGCCAACCAGCCCGTAGCACCGGCGATGGCGATCTCTCCGTTCCGGCGTGCCCGATACGCCGACGCCCTCGAACCCGACCCCGAGCCGGATCTCACCGTCGGCTGACGGACCCCGCTCCCTGCGGCGACACGTCCATGACGGTCACGCCGACGAGAAGGCAGCACGTGCCCAGGATCGCCAGGCGGGTGAGACGACCCGCCAAATCCATGATGAGACGTTCCTGAGGCAAAAAGGAACCAATGTGCCTTTTGTGGGGAATTCCGCGTGTCAAGACTGGAGGCATGGACACCACCAACGACACTCTTCACGCCGATCTTCTTGTCATCGGTTTCGGCAAGGGCGGCACCGCCGTCGCGAAAACGATGGGCCGTCTCGGCAAGCGCGTGGTGCTCGTCGAGCAATCACCGCGGATGTACGGAGGCACCTGCCCCAACGTCGGCTGCGTACCGACCAAGGCACTGGTCCACCACGCCGAAAAACGCCGCGACAGCGACCCGGCGCAGCAGTGGTACGCGCGTTCCGTCGAGGAGGTCCAGGCCCTCACCGCGCTGTTTCGGCGCGGCAACTACGAGGCGCTGAACAACGCCGAGACCTCAACCGTCCTCACCGGCCGGGCCACCTTCCTCGACCCGCACACCGTCAGCGTCGACGCGGGCGGCGACCGCCTGCTGGTCTGCGCCGAGACCATCCTGATCAACACCGGCGCCGAGACGATCATCCCGGACACCCCCGGCCTGCGCGAGAGCAAATACACCCTGACCAGCACCGCGCTGATCGAGACCCCCACCCTGCCCGAACGGCTGGCGATCGTGGGCGGCGGCTACATCGGCATCGAGTTCGCCTCGATCTACCGACAGTTCGGCGCGCACGTCACCCTGTTCGAGGCCTCATCAAGGATCTTGGGCCGGGAGGACGACGAGGCCGCCGCCGTCGCCGAGGCCATCCTCACCGGCGACGGCATCGAGATCATCAAGGGCGCGCACGTCACCGAGGTCCGCGACGGGGAAAACGGCGCGACCGTCGTCTACGAGGCCGGCGGGCGCCGGCACAGTCTGGAGGTCGAGGCCATCCTGGCCGCCACCGGCCGCGCGCCGGCCACCCGCGGCCTGGCGCTGCAGGCCGCCGGGGTGCGCACCGGCGCCCACGGCGCGGTCGAGGTCGACGAGTACCTGCGCACCAGCCAGCCGCACATCTACGCCCTGGGTGATGTGCGCGGCGGGCCGCAGCACACCTATCTGTCCCTCGATGACAGCCGGGTCGTGCTCGATCAGCTCATCGGCCAGGGCCGGCGCTCGGTGTCCGATCGCGTCGCGGTGCCGCGCACCTTGTTCATGACCCCGCCGCTGGCCACCGTCGGGCTTACCGAGACCGAGGCCCGCGCGGCCGGATACCGGGTGAAGATCGCCAGTGAGCCGGTGGCCGAGATCGTGGCGATGCCGCGTGCCTACATCATGGAAGAGACCCGCGGCTTCATGAAGTTCGTGATCGACGCCGACAGCGATGAGATCCTCGGTGCGGTTTTGCTGAGCATCGACGCCCAGGAGCTGATCAACACGGTCGCGCTGGCCATCCGGCACCGCATCACGGCGAGCGAGTTGCGTGATGCGGTGTACAACCATCCCACCTCGACCGAGGCCTTCAACGAGGTGCTGGCCACGATCGTGCGTGTCGATGAGCCGCAAACCGCCGACGTGTAACCCGTTCAGGGATACTCCGGGCCACTGCCCATGGGTCCCCGATCGCGGACGGAGACGCCCACCACCTGTACGAACAGTTCGGCTTCCTGGAAACCGCACTCGCATCCGTGGGCATGATGCGAACGTTCCAGACGCCGCCGGATCCAGACCTCTCCCGACCCGCGGTCCAGCCGTACGCTCGCGCCGACGCGCGGCCTCGGAAACGCCGGATCACGGACTCCCCGGAACCCGTTGTATTCAACGAGGACAACCGGCAACCGATGGTTTCCCAGGTATTCCGCCCGGGCGGAGTAGCGGGCCGCACGGCACAACGATCTTCGGGTCCCCGTGGAGTGGACCGGCCGCCTCCACCCGCTCACTTCCCGGCAACGGTATGACCTGCCGGTATCGGCCGCGGCATTTTGGCATCCCCGTGTTCGCCGGTCAGATCTCCCTGTCTACCTGCGCATCAGCCGCGCCCATCAGGAGTCGACCTCATTAAATTCCGAAAGTTTTCGGGGAATTCCTCCAGGTAAGATGGCGGACTAGACCAATGAAACATTCATTTCCTCGAAACATTCCGGAAATCTATTGACACATTTCGTAGGCCTTTCCAGAATGAGTCCCGACAGAGCTCTCCATATCTGACACCCGGGTGGCCAACAGCAGACCGCCAGTTCAACGCGGCTCTGTGACCTATGTACGTTCACCGCGGCGAGCCGCGGCACCGTACGCACATCCCCCATTTCCGATCGATGTTCCAGTGGAGGAACAGACGTGATCGACAACGCCGTCCCACACGGCAGACCCCAAAAAAGCCGCTCGGGCATCCGCACCGCGCTCGTCATCGGCGCCGTCGGCGTTCTCGGCGCGGCCTTCGCCGTGGCCCTGTCCGCCCCGGCCAACGCCGGCACCACCCTCGGCGCCTCCGCCGCGGAAAAGGGCCGCTACTTCGGCGCCGCGGTGGCCGCCAACCACCTCGGCGAATCACAGTACGCCGCCACCCTCAACCGCGAGTTCAACATGGTCACCCCCGAAAACGAGATGAAGTGGGACGCCACCGAACCCTCCCGCGGCTCCTTCAGCTACGCCAACGCCGACCGGATCGTCAACCACGCCATCGGCCAGGGCATGAGAGTCCGCGGCCACGCGCTCGCCTGGCACTCCCAGCAGCCCGGCTGGGCCCAGAGCCTGTCCGGCTCCACCCTGCGCAGCGCCATGCTCAACCACGTCACCCAGGTCGCCACCTACTACCGGGGCAAGATCCACTCCTGGGACGTGGTCAACGAGGCCTTCGCCGACGGCGGTGGCGGCGGCCGGCGCGACTCCAACCTGCAGCGCACCGGCGACGACTGGATCGAGGCCGCGTTCCGCGCCGCCCGCGCCGCCGACCCCGGCGCCAAACTCTGCTACAACGACTACAACACCGACGACGCAGGCGCCGCCAAGACCCGGGCCGTCTACAACATGGTCAGCGACTTCAAGGCCCGCGGCGTACCCATCGACTGCGTGGGTTTCCAGTCGCACTTCAACAGCCAGTCACCGGTGCCGGGCAACTACCAGCAAAACCTCGCCCAGTTCGCCGCCCTGGGCGTTGACGTGCAGATCACCGAGCTCGACATCGAAGGCTCCGGCACCGCCCAGGCCAACAGCTACCGCACGGTCGTCAACGCCTGCCTGGCCGTCTCGCGCTGCACCGGCATCACCGTCTGGGGCATCCCCGACAACTACTCCTGGCGTAGTAGCGGCACCCCGCTGCTGTTCACCAGCAGTTACGCCAAGAAGCCGGCCTACGACGCGGTACTCACCGCCCTCAACAACGGCACCACCGTCCCCACTCCGACGCCGACCCCCACGCCTCCCCCCGGTGGTAATTGCAGCGCCGGATACGTCGGCCTGACCTACGACGACGGACCCAACCCCAGCAACACCAACAATCTGCTGAACGCGCTCACCTCAAACGGACTACGGGCCACGATGTTCAACATCGGCCAGAACGCTCAGAACAACGCGGCGCTGGTCAGAGCCCAGGAGAGTGCCGGCATGTGGGTCGGTAACCACAGCTGGACCCACCCGCACCTGATCCAGATGAGCAGCGCACAGATCCAGTCAGAGCTCCAGCAGACGCAGCAGGCCATCCAGCAGATCACGGGAACCGCGCCGAGACTGTTCCGGCCTCCGTACGGGGAGACCAACGCCACGCTCAAGTCGGTCGAACAGCAGCTCGGTCTCACCGAGATCATCTGGGACGTCGACTCCCAGGACTGGAACGGCGCGAGCACCGCCCAGATCGTGCAGGCCGCCGGCACCCTGCAGAACGGCCAGATCATCCTCATGCACGACCAGTACGCGACGACTATCGCTGCGATTCCGCAGATCGCCGCGAACCTGAGGAGCCGCAACCTGTGCCCGGGCATGATCTCGCCCTCGACCGGCAGGGCCGTCGCGCCGACCGGTGGCGGCACCGGCCCGACAAACCCGCCGACGACTCCCACCCCGACGCCGACTCCTCCGCCCGGTGGCGGCAGCTGCACGGCCACGATCTCCCAGGGTCAGCAGTGGAGTGACCGGTTCAATCTGTCGGTCACGGTCTCGGGGACCAACTCGTGGATCGTCACGCTGACCGTGCGCAGCCCGCAGAAGACCGTCGCCACCTGGAACGGCACGCCGAGCTGGGACTCCAGCGGCAACGTCATGACGATGAGGCCCAACGGCAATGGGAACACCTTCGGACTCACGATCCAGCACGGCGGAAACCTGACCTGGCCATCCGTCTCCTGTCGCGTGGCCTGACACTCGCGCCGAACCCCTGAACGACCAGTCGTGTGGTGCGGCGATCGGGAGATCGCCGCACCACACGACTTTGACGATCTCCCGGCCTGGGCACGCGACGGATGAGGTGGCCACTGCCCGGTCTTACACCGTCTTCACCGTCGCTCCGCGAAAACGCCTCGCCACGAGTACGTCCAACCCGACCCGCGCGGATGCGGCCGGCATCATTCAGCGCCCCCAGCCGGCTACGCACATCAGCCACGCGGAGGCGATCGTTGGTGCGAGAGGTGCGCGATGCCCTACCGCTACCCTCGAGGCTCATCCACCGGCGCGGTGAGTGCCATCACTACGACGCCGATCACCGACAGAGTCAATCCCCAGATCAGATGCTGTCGACGTACGCGAGCGTGCCGGCCGTCCGAAGCCGATTGCGCCGCGAATCCCACGGAGCCGATCGCAAACGCTACAGGAATGCTCAAGATCGCCTCAATCACGGGGAAACAGTACGCAATGCCGAACGATGCCGTACGGAAAAATCCTGGGCAACCAAGGAATTGTGATGCGAATCGACGCTGTGCATTGGTGTATCCGAGCCGCCGACGGCCGGTACCGGCTCCCGGAAATCCCTTGCGCCTAGATGCAATGAAAGTCATCCCGCGTATATCCCGCGCCGGCCGACCATCGACATAACGACCGGGGAGTCGAGAGGGTGATGCCGTGGAGGACTACCAGCGCGCCCTCATCGGCCAAATGACCGGGCGCCTCGCCCTGTACGACTCAGGTGAGATCCCCCTGCCCAAGCTGGTCGACGATCTCCGCGGCCTGTTCGAGGCCGCCGGCCCCCGCGAGCTGAGCATCAGGGACTCGTTCGAGGAACTCTGGGCCGAACTTGATGCCGAGAGCGAGCTCAGGACCGAACCATGGGCGCCTCCCGGGCTCGCCGACGACGCTCACTTGCGCGAGCTTCTCCGTCGGCTGCGATCCTGGATCGACGGGTGACGCACTCGGCCCTTGCGGCGCAGCCCTTTCAGTCGGTGACCATACGGTCCCTTTTAAGCTCCGCCTTGCGGAACTCAAGAACCAGTGGCCACAGCGGGCTGTCTTTCTGATCAAAAGTGGTGACGTCGATGACTTGATTTTTTTCGATAATCTTCATATTTGATGTGCCATCTTGCTCAACCGGGGTGGTGACCGGCCGATTCACCTGCCCGGGATCGCTCCGGTTCGCCAGGTAGAACCCGACCATGAGCATCAGCGCGACCCCTGAAACGAGCACCGGCCAGCGGCGCCATACCCGTTTGGAACTGGGCTGAAGTGGAACTTCCCTGATCATCTGTCTCCCCTGACGCGTAGAGGAAAGTCTGGCGTTTCGCGAACAAGATTGCGAGAGCCCTACAGGCTGAAGAGCCCTGCCCGTCATTTCTTCAGCAAGACCGGCCACACTTCCAGGACGCCGGGCATCGGTCCGATGGCAGGGGTGATCGTGCGGGCGAGAGCCGGATCGGAGAACTTGACATAGAAGGAGCCCGGATAGGTCCCATCCAACTCGGACTTCGGATCGGAGAGCTTCGCGAGTTTCAGTGCATGGCCGGGATCTTGGAAGTAAATCGTCTCCACTCCGGGCAGGTCCCTCAGCCGAGCGACGATCGCCGCCTTCTCCTTCTCGGTGACCATCCCCGTTACTTCTCCGCGCTTGACCTTTTGGCACCCGGATGTGGCCTGGGAGACGAAATCTTTCCCGCACAGAGAGATCTCGGCCTCAGCCCTGCCTTCCCAGAAGTTCGCCGCCGACCGCGACACGGTGGAGATCATCGGCGCCGACCTCATCTTCTCGACCACGGAGGGGAAGTCCTCTGCGCGACGGAGCGTGCCATGCAGGACGTCGCCGGGGAGACTCGAACTCTGCGCTCGCCTGGTGTCCCCAATCCGTTCGAAACTTCTACGCAACTGCTCGGACCGCTCCTGGCCGCTCTGCACCTCAACCGAGGCCACCTGGGGCAACGCCCGGAGCATGGCCTCGGCCTCCTGTCGTTGCTCAACGGTCGCCGCGACCATGCCGTCGCATCCGCACATGGCCACCTGGAACCCGAAGGACGGGGACAGCGCGACATCCGGCGGAGGCTGGGGCAGCCAGGATCGCTCATAGAGATACCAGCCGCCGGCCCCGGCCAGGCCAAGGACCACCAGCACCGCGGCGCAGATGGTCAGCAGCTTGGCGTGCGCCGCCGCCCAGGGGCCGAACCCCGGCTCGTGACCAGGGTCGTCACCGCCGAAGGCCAACTCCTCATATTCCATTTGCCCGACTATGTCGATCTTTTCGAGTTCCGGTCAAGGTGTGTCAGAGGGGCACCACGGTCCGCCTGCCCCGCAAGTGAGCCGCACCGTACGGCTTGGCGCCGATATCTCCGGCGGCCTCGGCGGCTGTTCATGCCGCTACCGCGGAGAACCGATGCACGAAAGTACGGTCAGGCGCCCCGCGCAGCTGCGCCACCCGGGGCTCAACCCGCGGGGGCCTCATGTGCGGAAACGCCGCCTCTGCCTTGCCCGTACACAGATCGTTCGACCGGGGAGGGCGACCGCACCACGTCACGCACGATCACCCGAAGGATTCAGGACCGAAGCGGCCCCACACCACGAAGACGGCCAGGGCGAGATAGGTCAGGTTCAACAGCGCGTGCATGGGCTCTCGACGGCGGAAAGTCACAATCGCCGCACCGACCATGATCGCCGCCAGTCCGACGGCCGCCAGCGGCACCAGAATCGGCGTGATGTCGAGTGCGGCGGGCAGGATCAGGCCGACGGCGCCCAGGATCTCAACCGCTCCGAGGGCCTTGACGAAGCCGGCGCCGAAGTCGTTGACCCATCCCCCTCCAGGAGCCCTGGCCAGTTTCTCCTGGGGGATGAACAGCTTGTTGGCGCCCGCCACGAGGAAGACAGCGGCCAGCAGACCGGCGATAATCCACAGAGCGAGGTTCATGAGTTTCTCCTTGCCGGTTACCTCGGCCCTTCCGGGCCCGTCATCACTCATGACGGAACTCGCTCGGGGAAGGTAACAACATGACCGCATCAGGTCTCGACGAAGCCGTAGCGGAAGCCTTCGTGGAACAGCGCGGCCGCCTTGTGGCGGTGGCCCACCGGATGCTCGGGTCGCAGGCCGACGCAGAGGACGCGGTGCAAGAGGCATGGCTGCGGCTGGCGCGCCAAGACGCGGCCTCGATCGACAACCTCGCCGGCTGGCTGACCACCGTGGTGGGCCGGGTGTGCATTGACATGCTGCGTTCGCGCAAGGCCAGGCCCGAGGCGTCGTACGACGACCAGCTGCCCGAGTTGGTGGTTACCGAGGACAACGACGGGGCACCCGAGGACGACGTGCTGCTCGCCGATTCGGTCGGGCTGGCGCTGCTCGTGCTGCTCGACACCCTCCGCCCCGCCGAGCGGCTGGCACTCGTGCTGCACGACATGTTCGCGGTGCCGTTCGAGGAGATCGGTCAGATCATCGGCAGCTCCACGGACGCTACCAAGATGCTTGCCAGCCGGGCCCGCCGGAAGGTGCAGGGCACGCATCGTCCAATCGGCGAACGGCAGCAGCAGCGTGCAGTGGTCGATGCGTTTCTCGCGGCAGCGCGGAGCGGAGACTTCGAAGGGCTGCTGCGGGTGCTCGATCCGGAGGTGACGTGGCGTGCCCACACGGCGCGTGGCGTGGTCGTCAGACTGGGCGCGACCGAGGTGGCCGGTAAGGTCCGGCACGGAATTCGCGCGAAGGTAACCGCGCGCCGCGTCCTCGTCAATGACGAGCCGGGGATTGTGGCCTGGAGCGCGAAGGGCAAGCCGCTGAGCGTGATGGCGTGCACCGTGGTCGATGGCCGGATCGTCGAGATCCTGTCGGTGACGGATTCGGAACGCCTCGCGGCGATGGACCTTCCGGGACGTCCCGACTAGGCATTATGCAGCCAGCCGAATCGCGATGTCATGTCCGGGGAGAGCGCATACTCTTCCTCCGCTGCCCACCGGTCTCGGAACATATCGTTCGCGATAGCACGCCAGAGGCATGGATAAAGAGAACAGCTTGGACGCCATAATTGAGCGCTACTTCCCGAAGGGCTGGCCTGATCCGCCATGCGATCCCACCGCGTCCAAGTCAACGAGTTAGTTCTTTCCATATTTCCTAAACCCTGAACGATCCAGGAAAGCCGACGTGGAATAGAGAGATCTGCATCATCAGCTTGGGAACTCTCCAACGCATCCGGTCGCTGAGCTGGGGAGGCGCTGACCTGAGGGTCCGTATGAGCCGAACACCGGCTGGCGCCCCGCGCCAGGGCTGATTTAATTGCTCTCCGATCGATTTAGCGTTCAAGTACGCTTGCATCTCATGGAACCGATACTGAAAAACGTAGTGGTTCGCACGGCGACCATGGCGGACATCGATGGCTTGGTTGCATCGGGCAGCGCACTGTTCATTGAGGATGGTGTGGCTCGTGACCGGTTGCGCAGCTCCGGCTGGCCGCAGGAACATGCCCTGGAATATGAGAAGGGGAATCTGGCCGACCCGAACGCCCTCGTCCTGGTGGCCGAGCACCACGGGACCGTTCTCGGGCACCTCACCGGCGTTTTCTACGCCGGCTCGGTGATGTGGACCGCGCCCAGGGCACATCTGGTCAGCCTGAATGTCCTGGCGCCGTGGCGCGGACAGAAGGTGGGAGCGCAGCTCGTCGAGCAGTTCAGAACGTGGGCCAAGGACAGAGGCGCAGTCCAGCTGCGGGTGACGGCCTACGTCGCCAACGAGGGTGCGATCCGTTTCTATCAGCGACATGGATTCGCCCCGCTGGAGAGCACGCTCGCCGCCGACCTATGAGAAGCCGGGCTCTACGACGGCGCCGCCGCTGCCCTACGGGGGTTCCGCCAACCCGCTTGCCGGTTGGGAGGCGAGCGATGCGATCCGACCTTCACAGATTGGCGCGCAACTTCGAAGACAGGCGGGCCGCACGTCGATCCGATGAAGGCTGCATCTTCGTCAGCAGCCAGTAGATTCCTCGCGGCCGGCTGCTCTGTTCCCGTTCATGGTCCAGGATCGCGAACACCGTTTCCCTGCCGCACACGTCGGCGGCTTTCCGGTCGCAGGCATAGATGTATCGCCTGGACCGCAGAATCACGTATGCGGCCACACAGGTCAGCAGGCAGATCTCCATCGCCAACGGGGGCGGGTTCTCGACGAAGGAGAACACCTGGCCGATGCCGACGCCCATGGCAAGGATCACCAAGAAGTGAAACATCATGATCATCAATGTCTTCCCGCTCGATCCCCTCCGTTCGAAGGCCGCGATGAGCAAGGCGAAGGAAGCGTGCTGGACGGCTTCTGGCAGGTCCTTGAACGCAGGCCCGATCACGATCTGCCGGCCACCCGCCTTGGCCATGCACTCGACCCCCTGCGGGGTCTTCCCCTCAACGACACCGGGCGGTTCGATACCGAACTTCTCGCTGAGTTCCACGATGTGATGGCGTATTTCGTCAGTGTCCACGCACGACATCGTGGCCAGCGAAGATCTCGGTGGCATCACCGGCAGACTCGGCGGCGTCGCCCGAACGGATCCCACCCATGAGATCGACATCACACGCACGGGTGTAGCTGGATAAACGCGGTCGGCTCCACCCCACGGGTACCCCACGACCAGCGACATGCGGCCGCTCAGAGCAACATACGATTGCACAACCCGGAAACGATCAACGCTGCCCAGTTCGAGGGGGATCCCCGGTCAGGCACCTTTTTCAAGCTTGGTGGAGAGCGTGGGATTCGAACCCACGAGACTCCGAAGAGGGACTGGGAGACTACGCGACATGAGCAAGACCGAGCGGCCGCTCGTACGCGAGTTGTTCCCCGATCTCGTCGCGGATCTCATCGCGTGCCTGAGAGAAGAAGGAGAGGAAGATCTCGCCATCTCCGCCTGGGACATTCGGTTCTACGAGGAGTGCGGATGCGGTGATGACTTTTGCCAGAGCTTCCGTACAGCCGAGCGTCCTGATGGGGCGTACGGTCCTGGGCACAGATGCGTGCCTCTAATTTCGCCGAAGGGTGATCTGATCCTTGACGTCGTTGAGGGGCGGATCATGTTCGTGGAGGTCCTGCACTACCCGAAACTGCCACGTCCGGCGGACTGAGGCCATCAGCTTGAGAAGTGCATCGAGTACGACAGGTGAGGCGGCCGAACTGGGCGTTCGACTGGTCATGAGTGACCGTGGTGGCCCCTCGTCACCCTGGTCAATGGCCCGCTGATGGCCCGACGTTCAAAGCTCTGGATTGGGTTCGGTGGCGGACTCAGCAGCGACGGTGTGGAGTCGCTCGATCTTTCCGAAGATCTCTTGATCACTGAGTACGGATGGGACGAGTCGCCCCAGTCTCCGGGCACTGGCAGGCGACAGGGTCATGGGGGTAAGCCATCCCTGCCGTGTCAGAACCACTTGGGCCGGGAGAGGGACGACCGGGTGGATCTCGACGCCCTGTGCCCAGCTCATGAGCAGTCCTTCGGTGCTGCTGGAGTCGACCAAGACGATCGAGATGGGCTGGCCGTCTTGGCCTCTGCATGTGGAAGATCGATTCTCCTTAACGCAGGTGTTCGGGCAGTCTCAGCCACATGTCGGCCCGGCCGGTGATCGATCGGTTGTCGGTCGGCCGCAGGCTCGCTCCGGCATGGCAGTAGGCCTCGGCCTGGCCCTGGTAGAGATAGGTGGCGAGGATCTCATCTGCGGATTCTTCGGCGTCGACGCTGCCGCCGCCGGGGTGGGTGTCCCATTCCTCGACGACGCCGTCACGGGCGACGGCCCCCTGGTTGCCGCTCTTGGGATTGGCGAACAGTCCGTAGCAGACGGTGCCCACCGACAAGCGCTCCATGACGCCGGGATTGGACGCGACGTATCCCCACGGCTGAACGACGACGCATCCGCCGGGCACGTCCATGACACCGATGACGGCCAAGCCGGCATCGAAATCCGTCCAGGGATCATCCATGATCTCTTCAACGTCGGCGGCATCGGCCGGTACGGCCTCCAGGCGCCGTACCGCCTCGGCAGCGGTGATGTCGGCCACGCAGGCGAGGCTGTGGCCGTAGCCGTCGATGTGCCCCAATGCGGCGATCAGACGTCTGGCCTCTGCCACGGCGGCGGTCTCGGCGGTGGACAGGCCGACCTCGCCATCGGGAAGAGTGAACAGGTCAGGGGTGGGAGTGGCCAAGCTGAGCCGTCCGGGGGACCAGCCGTTCATCATCGGTCGCCACGGGTCGGCTCCGGCGGCGACCAAGGCGCGGGCGTTGCCGGGGTGGTCGGCGAAGACGGCTTCCCAAAGCGCGGTACGACCTTCGTGCTCCGCGTCAACGTCGTCGACGCGCTGAGCCAGCTCCGCGACCACCTCGGGCGAGCCGCACCTGGCCGCCATGTGAAGCGGTCGTTCGTGGAAGAACACCTCTGAATTCGGGTCAGCGCCCGCGTCGAGCCGGGCACGGATCAGGCTGAGGTTCGTCCAGTCGTCCCAACCAACGCCGGACCACCCGGATCCATCGTTGACGACGTCGTTGACGGCCATGGCTCTCCTCGGGGGAATGTGCGGGATATATGAATGCCGATCATGGCGTACGAGGCCGACAGATTCGGGCCGCGGCCGCAGTCGGTCCACGAGGGAACGGCGCCTTCCGGCGATCATGGTCATGCCGCGAGGGCTGGGCGGAGTCGACGAAAAGTCAACGGACCCTCGGCGCGAGGGCACAGCCGAGGTCGACAAACGTCATCGTCGCGGCACCGGTTGGCATCCGATGAGCGGGTCCGGCGTGTCCCACCCGATTCTGCGAGCACGACCTGGGGAAACGTGACCAACATCATTCCGCGTATACTCCGCGACCACTGGCCGAGAGCCGTTCACGGTGACCTACGGCTGCACATCCCGGAAACGATCAACGGCGTCTCACCAAGGCGAAGTGCCTGGTCAGACGCCGTTTCTGATGCTCAGCGGAGAGCGTGGGATTCGAACCCACGAGACCGGTCACCCGGCCTAGCGGTTTTCAAGACCGCCGCCATCGTCCACTAGGCGAGCTCTCCTGGTGACACGTCCGAAGAACGTGTCAGATGCACCTTAGTCTCTCACTGTCCCAAGCGTGCACGGGACTGCGGGAGCCTCGCCTCTCCTTCGAGACGAGGCTCCCGCATTACCCGGTTTCGCCTGCCGTACCCGGATTCAGGGTTGCAATCCGGCGAAGCCATCGCCTACCGAGGCGGCCAGGCGAAGGTAGGACTCGCGTGTGGCGGGCTGCAGCCTTTCCAGGTCGATCTCCGCGCCCTCTTCGAGGTGTGGGTCGTAGGGGACGCGGATCACGGCGCGGCAGCGCGCTGCGAAGTGAGCTTCCAGACGGTCGAGGTCCACCGTGGACTTCGAGCGAGGGCGGACGCTGCACAGGACCACCGTGGCGGAGCGGACCAGATCTTCGTAGTGGTGGGCCTCCAGCCAGTCCAGCGTCGCGGAGGCGGCGCGGGCGCCGTCCACCGATGGCGAGCTGACCAGGACGAGCTGATCGGCCAGTCCGAGCACGCCGGACATGGCCGAGTGAAGCAGGCCGGTGCCGCAGTCGGTGATGCAGATCGAGTAGAAGTTCTCCAGGACCTGGGAGACCGACTGGTAGTCCGATGCGCTGAATGCCTCGGACACCGACGGATCGCGGTCGGAGGCGAGGATCTCCAGGCGGGACGGGGCCTGCGAGGTGAAGGCCCGGATGTCGACATAGCGCTTGATCTGCTGACGCTCGTTGAGCAGGTCACGGACGGTGGCCGAGGTTTCGAGCTCGACCTTGTCCGACAGAGTGCCACGATCGGGGTTGGCGTCGACCGCGATGACCCTGTCGCCACGGACCTGCGCGAGGGTGGCGCCGAGGCCGACCGTGGTGGTGGTCTTGCCGACACCGCCCTTCAGGCTGAGTACGGCGACGCGGTGATGGCCGGTGGCGACGGGGGTACGGGCACGGCTGACCAGCTCGCGGCGACGGCGGACCTCGGGAGACTCACCGGGCTTGATCAGGCCTGCCGACGCCTTGTAGATCATCTTTCGCCAGCCGCCGGCGGGCCCGTTGCGGCGGCCCCTGAGCAGCGACTCGGGATCCAGGCTGTCTGCCGACTGCCTGGGAACACCCGAAAGCTGCTGCCGGGGCGGGGTGCTGAAAGCGGGCGGCGGAGCGGATGACTGGCGACGGCGTGCCTGGTACGGCTCTCGAGCGGGCTCGTCCGTTTCTCGCGGCGGTGCGAAGGCGGTCTCCCCCGAGATCGAGACGGTGTCCCGGTCGGAGGGGACCTGATCGACCCGGTCGAAAGAGGTCCGATCGAAGGAGGTCCGATCGAAAGAGGCTCGGTCGGAGGAGGTCCGGTCGGCTCGGTCCGGAGAGGGCCGGTCGGCAGGGGAAGGCATGTCCCTGCTGGGCCCGAAAGCCGTGTCCCGCTCCCGGCCGAAAGCCGAGGGCCCGGAGAAGCCGGAGAAGCCGGGAGAGTCCGAGGGGCCGGAGAAGCCCGAGCCGAACGCACCTGAGGCGGAACGATCCGGCGAGGACGCCTGCTGCGGCCGGTCGGCACCGAAGGACTCGGGCGCCCGGAAGGGCTCAAGCGGTTCGGAGCCAAACCGCTCCGGCGTCGTCCGAGGAGGCTCCTTGGCCTCGATCGGCTCGGCGGCCTTGAAGATGGACCGGTCTCTGTCGTGCTCGGCGCTGCCGTCGGTGAACCCCTCGGAGTCCTTCCCGCCGGAGGAGAACCGATCAGGCTCGGTGCCACCGGCGGTGAACGGACTGGAGTCCGTACCGCCGGAAGCGGAGGCGGAGTCGGTGCCACCGGAAGCAAACGGGCCGGAGTCCGTACTGCCGGAAGCGGAAGCGGCGTCGGTGCCACCCGAAGCAGCGGAACCGGAGTCCGTACTGCCGAAGGAGAACCGATCAGACTCGGCGCCACCGGCGGTGAACGGACCGGAGTCCGTACCGCCGGAAGCGGAAGCGGCATCCGTGCCACTGGAAGTGACCCGGCCGGAGTCCTTGGCAGCGAAGTCCGCGAAGTCCGCGCTGCCGAACGCGAACCGCTGGGTTTCGGAGGCCGCGGGCTCGAACGGTCCGGCGTCGGGACCGACGGGCATGGCCGGAGTGATTTTGAAGGGCTCGACCGGCTCATCCGGACGGTGGGGCTGCTCGAACAGGCCTCGGGACGGCTCCTGCTCGGGCTCCACGTACGGCGTGCGGACCGCGGGCTCGGTGAACTCGCTCGGCGGAGTGTAGGTGTCGACGCCACCCGGCTCCTGGCGAGGCAGGGGCTTGAGCGGTGCGAGGAAACCGTCGTTGTCCTGCTTGCCGGACGCACCGGGAGGAGGCACGGTGAAGGCGCTCTCCGTGTCGGAGGTCTCCATCCATTCGGCCGCGTCGGCGTCTTCCGCCGGTGGGACGATCACGGTCGTGGATGCGCTCGCAGGCTGGTAGGCCGAGTCGACGGCCGCGCGGAACAGCGGCGACGACGTCGCATCGGACTCGGTCGGCACCGAGCTCCAGGGGTCTTTCGGGTATGGCGAAATGACGGCGTCGTCCACCACGGCGGCGCTCTTCGCCGCGACGACAGGCGCCTCCTCCTGCTCCTTAATGGCGTCAAGCCAGGCGAGCTGTTCCTCGAGAGATTCCTCACGATCGTGTCTTGCCACCGTGTTCCCCCTCGGGATGGGCATAAAAGGGCAGCAAACACATAGCAGGTTAACGCCTTGTGTTCTCGTCAACGCTCGCAACCACCAAGTTAGGGCTCAGCGGATACCTTTGGAATCATGCGCGCCATCGTTATCGACGAACCAGGTGGACCCGAAGCACTGGTCTGGCGAGAGGTCCCCGACCCCCGGCCCGAGCGTGACGAAGTCCTCATCGACGTGACCGCGTCGGCGGTCAACAGGGCAGACACGCTGCAGAGACAAGGTTTCTACAACCCGCCCGCCGGCGCCTCGCCGTACCCGGGGCTGGAGTGCTCCGGCGTGATCGCCGAGGTGGGCTCCGACGTCGAGGGCTTCAAGCCCGGCGACCAGGTGTGCGCGCTGCTCACCGGCGGCGGTTACGCGGAGAAGGTCGCCGTGCCCTGGCAGCAGGTCATGCGGGTTCCTGACGGTGTGGATCTGACCGAGGCGGCCGGGCTGCCCGAGGTGGCGTGCACGGTCTGGTCCAACGTGTTCATGATCGCGCGTCTCAGGAAGGGCGAGACCCTCCTCGTTCACGGCGGCTCCAGCGGGATCGGGACGATGTCCATTCAGCTGGCGAAGGCGTTCGGCTCCCACGTCGTCGTCACCGCCGGATCGGCCGAGAAGATCGCCCGCTGCCTGGAGCTGGGCGCGGACGAGGCGATCAACTACCGCGAGGAGAATTTCGCGGAGAAGGTCAAGGCCGATGTGATCCTCGACATCATGGGCGCCAAATATCTTCCGGGAAACGTGACGGCCCTCAAGACCGGCGGCCGGCTGGTCGTGATCGGGCTTCAGGGCGGCACGAAGGGTGAGCTCAACCTGGGAGTGCTTATGGCCAAGCGGGCCTCGGTGCACGGAACCACACTCCGTGCGCGGCCCACGGACGAGAAGGGGGCCGTCGTGCGCGGAGTCGTCGACAACGTCTGGCCTCTCGTCGACGCCGGGGTGATCCGGCCGGTGGTGCACGCCCGGGTGCCCATGAGCGACGCCGCCGAGGCCCACCGGATCATGGAAACCGGAGACCACATCGGGAAAATCCTGCTAGTAAGTTGAGGTTATGAACGCTGAGGAAAGCACTCCGCACATCGTGGTCATGAATCCCCAGGAAGTCCAGGGTGAGGAGGAGGGCGGGGAGCGGTCCGTCGCTGACCTGGTCGAACAGCCTGCCAAGGTGATGCGCATCGGCAGCATGATTCGCCAGCTGCTCGAGGAGGTCCGCGCGGCTCCGCTGGACGAGGCCAGCCGCAAGCGCCTCAAGGAGATCCACCAGAGTTCCATCAAGGAGCTTGAGGACGGTCTGGCGCCCGAGCTGGTCGACGAGCTGGAACGGCTGTCGCTGCCCTTCACCGAGAACGACAACGGCACCCCGCCGAGCGAGGCCGAGCTGAGGGTCGCCCACGCGCAGCTGGTCGGCTGGCTTGAGGGACTGTTCCACGGAATACAGACCACGCTTTTCGCCCAGCAGATGGCGGCCCGGGCCCAGTTGGAGAACATGCGCAGGGCGCTGCCCGGCGGTGTGTCCCTCCAGCAGCAGGAGGGGCAGCAGGGCGGTAGCTCGGGTCCCTACCTGTAAAGACCCACGTGTTGGCTCCCGCTCTCAAAGTCCTTTGGTCACAAGGCTCTCGAAAGTCATGGAAGTCCTTACGCGTAGAGCTCCTCAAGGACTCTGGCGACCCCGTCGTCGTTGTTGGCCGCGGTCACGTGATCGACCGCGGCCAGCACCTCCGCATGGGCGTTCGCGACCGCGTAGGAGACACCCGCCCATTGCAGCATGGGCAGATCATTGGGCATGTCCCCGAATGCGATCACGTCAGCGGGCTTGATCTCCTGCGCCTCCGCGAGTTCGGCGAGCGCCGAGGCCTTCGTGACACCCAGTGCACTCATCTCGATCAGAGCCCGGCCGCTGGAGTGAGTGGGCGTAACCAGATCGCCGACCAGTTCGCAGACCATCGCCTGGAGAATGTCGGGGTCCATCCTGGGGTGCAGGGCCAGGAGTTTGGCACAGGGCCGTGAGATGAGTGTGGCCATTCCGACACTGAGCGCGGCGACCTCCCTACTATCCCAACCTCCGAGACGGAAGTCCGATTCGTGAGCGAATCCGCCTTCGTATTCCACGGAGAAGGCCAGCTCGGGAACCTTTTCGCGGAGTCGCCTAACGACCTCTTCGAGCACATCTGAGTGCATTAGATGCGATTTGACGATCTGTTCGGTGTGCAGGTCGTAGACAAGGGCGCCATTGGCGCATATGGCCAGCCCTCGATGGTGCACGACTCCCGCAACCGTGTGCATCCACCGGGGCGGCCTACCGGTCACGAAGACCAGCGTGGCCCCGGCGTTCTCCACAAGCGCAAATGCGGCCGCGGTGCGGGGGGAGACGGTGCCGTCCGAGCGCAGAGCGGTGCCGTCAAGGTCGGTGGCGACGAGCCGAGGGCTTCCCATAACAGGTCCAGTCTGCACCGTGATCCTCTACGTGCCCGACCCGGGATCTCTAACCGAGCAATCTTCCTGATGGCGGGAACACGGCCTCTCCGGATAGTGTTAGATGTGATGGCGTTGTATTAGCTGAATCCCGTTGTGAAAACCAGTTTGACTGAGCCACCCCGGGGCCCGCTGTACGACACATGGGGTTCACGAGGTGTGAATCCCAAAGCTTCAAATCCTGAGGGAGAGCTTTAATGGCTCAGGGAACCGTCAAGTGGTTCAACGCTGAAAAGGGCTTCGGCTTCATCGCACCGGATGGCGGTGCACCGGATGTGTTCGTGCACTTCTCCGAGATCCAAGGCAATGGCTACCGTAGCCTCGAAGACGGCCAGCGGGTCGAATTCGAGATCACGCAGGGTCAGAAGGGCCCGCAGGCCTCGCAGGTCCGCGCCGTCTGACGCCGCATAGACCTCTAGTTGCCAGAGAAGGCGGAGTTCGCTTTACGCGAACTCCGCCTTCTCTGTTTCCGGATGTTCCGGGTGTTCTCGGCGGTGTCCGGCCGATCTCACCGGTAGACCGGACCCGAGAGTCGCCGGGCGAGAAAACGGCGGAAGGTCGGGTTGAGCTCCAGAGTCCGCAGGGCCGGGTTCCGGATCGGCCGGACGTGCTTGTTCATGGTGGCCGGTCATGAGAGCCGCCCGGCGAAGACGACGTGCAGTGCCCTCTCGTGGAGTGATCCGCCGAAGGGCACGACCCGGTCACGAATGCCGCCGCGCCCGAACCAGGCCGTGTCGCGGCAGGTCTACTCACCCATGGAGCATCCGCACGGTCCCGTCCTCGCCTGGCTCGGGCACCCGGCGACCGTGGTCGCCACCATCGTGTTGCCGATCAACGACCATCTCCTCAAGGCCCTGTGGCCCGGTCCGGTCACCGGCAAGCTGAGCGACGTCGCGGGGCTGCTGGTCGCCCCGCCCCTGCTCGCCCTCGCTCTCTCCCTGGCTCTCGCTCTGTCACGCTTCGCGGCCCTCGCCCCGTCCCGAGCCGCTTCCTCGTCCCAAGCCGGCTCCCTCGCCCTGTCCCAAGCCGGCTCCCTCGCCCCGTCCCGAGCCGGTTCCCTCTCGCCGGCCCTGTCCCGAGCCGGTTCTCCCTCCCCGGCCCCCGCTCCCTCCCGAACCGGCCCTCTCGCCCTCGCCCGGTTCGCCGCCCCCGCCGCGATCGTCGTCACCGGCCTCGGCTTCACCCTGGTCAAGACCACGGAGGCGGGCGCGGAGCTCGCCTCCCAGGTGTGGACCCTGCTCGCGGGCCCCTCGCGGGTCCTCGCCGACCCGACCGATCTGATCGCCCTGCCCGCGCTCGGCGTCACCTGGCTGCTCTGGCGCGAGTGCCAGAGCGATCGGGCGGTACGGCGTGCCCGCGCGCTGATCATCGTCCCGATCGCGTTCTTCGGGGTGACCGCCACCTCGGCAACCCCTCCGCCGTCCACCGCGAAGCGGGTCTCCCTGACCGACGGGGTCATCACCGTCGTCCGCGACCACTACTTCGCCTCCAACCAGAAGGTCCTGTCCTACGACGGCGGGCTCACGTGGATCGTCTCTCCCTCGCCCAGCCCGGGTTATCCCCTCCCGGCCTTCCCAAGCCCTCTGAGCTCTCCGTACTTTTCAGCCTTCCCGGATTCTCCGAACCCAGCGGCCTCCCCGTACTTCCCAGACTCCCCGGGCCCTACGGCCACTCCATACTTCCCAGACCCCCCGGAGGGTTCGGCCACTCCGTACTTTCCGGGCTCCCCGCGCCCTCTGAGCTCTCCGGGCCTCCCGGATTCCCCCAGCCCTGCGGCCTCTCCATACTTCCCAAGCTCCTCCAGCCCTGCGGCCTCCCCGTACTTCCCAGACTCCCTGAGCCCTTCGGCCTCCCCGTACCTTCCGGGCTCCCCGAGCCTCCTGGGCTCTCCGTACTCTCCGTACTTCCCGGATTCCCCGGGCCCTCTGGACGTCCTGCCCGCCCCCGTAACCTGGGTCTGCGTGCCCGAAGAGCCCCTGCACTGCTACCGCGTCGTCCCACCGCGGCTCGGCGTGGACGAGTCGTGGGACGGCGGAGCCACCTGGGAGACGCCCTGGGGCGTCTCGGAGCGGCGGGAGAAGGAGCCGCGTCGGTGGAGCCCTGACAGGGCCCCGGTCGCGTGGGAGGGCTCTCAGGCCGTGGCGGTGCAGCGCGTGGCGGGCGGCCACGTGGTGGTCGTGGCCAACGGCACCGACGGCATCGCCGTACGGGACGCGCAGGGGACCTGGCGGCGGCTCGGCTTCACGTCCGAGGGCTTCTCCGCGGACGCGGCGCCCCCGCTTCCCTCGCCGCACGTCGATCTGAGGACGGAGCATCTCGTCGGCTTCTTCGTCGGACTGATCGCCTTCATGGCCGGCATGGCCGGGGCACACCGTCATGAACCGCGGGTCAACGGCCTGGCCGTGTTCGCGTACATCCTCGCCTCCATCGGGTTTCTGATCAGCCTGTCGTCCGACAGCCCCCCGGCGTTCCTGTTCGGCCTGGCCTGCACCCTCATCGCGGCGGCTCTATCGGCGACGGCGGCGGTCCGGTCGCGCGTGCCGACCCGGACCTGGTTCGCGCTGCTCGCCCTCGCCCCCTGTACGTCGTTCGCGATCTGGGCGACCTTCTCCGCCTGGGAGTCGGGCCCCCTCGACGACTACTCGACGGCGAGTTTCCTGGCCTGCCTCGCCGGCGGCGCCGGAATCGGGGCATCCGTCATGGTCGGCTGGATGACCGGGAGGAAATGGGCGGGACATCCAGCGGCGTGAACGCGTGAGGGTCCCGCCGTACGGCGGGACCCTCACTGCGAACGGTTGCCTACGTCGAGGCCGGCGGAGCGGCTACTTGACGGGTTCGAGGACGTCGAGGCCCACATAGGGACGCAGGGCCTTGGGGACCACGACGGAGCCGTCGGCCTGCTGGTGGTTCTCCAGGATGGCGACGATCCAGCGGGTGGTGGCCAGGGTGCCGTTCAGCGTGGCCACGTGCTGGGGCTTGCCACCGGAGTCACGGAACCGCACACCGAGGCGGCGGGCCTGGAAGTCGGTGCAGTTGGAGGTCGAGGTGAGCTCGCGGTAACGGCCCTGGCTGGGGACCCACGCCTCGCAGTCGAACTTCCGCGAGGCGGAGGATCCCAGGTCGCCGGCCGCGGTGTCGATCACCCGGTAGGGCAGCTCGGCCTTGGCGAGCATCTCCTTCTCCCAGGCGAGCAGACGCCGGTGCTCCTCGTGCGCGTCCTCGGGACGTGCGTAGGAGAACATCTCGACCTTGTCGAACTGGTGGACCCGGATGATGCCCCGGGTGTCCTTGCCGTACGAACCGGCCTCGCGACGGAAGCACGAGGACCAGCCGGCGTAGCGGTACGGCAGCGCGGAACCGTCGAGGATCTCGTCGGCGTGGTAGGCCGCCATCGGCACCTCGCTCGTGCCGACCAGGAACAGGTCGTCCTCGGGCAGGTGGTAGACCTCGCTGGCGTGGGCGCCGAGGAAGCCGGTGCCCTTCATCGACTCCGGCTTGACCAGCACCGGAGTGATCATCGGGACGAAGCCCGCCTCGATCGCCTGCTGCATGGCCATGTTGAGCAGCCCGAGCTGGAGCCGTGCGCCGGCGCCCTTCAGGAAGAAGAACCGCGATCCCGAGACCTTCGCCCCGCGCTCCATGTCGATCGCGCCGAGCAGCTCGCCGAGCTCCAGGTGATCCTTGGGCGTGAAATCGAAGCTCGGCTTCTCGCCGATCTCCTCCAGCACGACGTAATCGTCCTCGCCGCCGGCCGGAACCCCCTCCTCCACGAGGTTGGGCACCGTGTAGAGCAGATCGTCGAGCTCCCCGCCCAGCTCCTCGGCCTCGGCCTCGGCCGACTTGACATGCGTCGAGAGGTCCTTGGCCCGCTCGAGCAGAGCCGTCTTCTCGTCCCCTGAGGCACGGGACACCGACTTGCCGATGCTTTTCTGCTCGGCGCGCAGCGTCTCGAAGCGACTCAGCGCACCGCGCCGCCGCTCGTCGAGGTCAAGCAGCGTTTCGACGACAGAGTCGTCCTCACCGCGGGCACGCTGCGACGCCCGTAGCCGGTCGGGATCCTCACGAAGGGTACGCAGGTCAATCACAACCACAAGGCTACCGATGTACGGCTCGCACCCGCACATGCATTACGCCCGGCCGCCGAAGCTCCGGAACGTCAAGCCCGCACGCTCCCGTCCGTTGAGGACACGCGGCGCCTCGGACCGACCGGATCGAGGCTGGCCGACGCCGGAGCTCGATGCCGGATCAGACCTGACGGGCGCGGGTCGGACCCGACGGATGCCGGATCGGATCCCCTCGCCGGATCACGCCCGACCGGTGCGGATCCTGGTGAGCCAGTCTTCGGCCTCGGCGAAGTCGGCGTCAGCCATACCGCGCTTGATCTGCGGGAAGAACCCGTCGGCACGCGGGTAACTGCCGAGGAAGCGCACGTCCTCGCAGATCCGGTGGAGACCGGAGAGCGCCTCGCCGACCCGGGCGTCGGACACGTGGCCCTCGAAGTCGAAGTGGAAGAAATAGCGTCCGATGCCATCGCCGGTGGGCCGCGACTCGATGCGGGTCAGGTTGACACCGCGTACGGAGAACTCGGTGAGCATCTCCAGCAGCGCGCCCGGATGGTCGTCGGTGAGGAAGGCGACCAGGGAGGTGCGGTCGGAACCCGTGGGCTCGGGCATCGAGCCGGGGCGGGACACGCGAACGAATCGGGTCACCGTGTCGGAGCGGTCACCGATCTTGGCGGCGAGCTCGACCAGGCCGTAGTGCTCCCCGGCGATGCGCGCGGCGATGGCCGCGTCGTACGGCGAACCGGGAAGGGCGACCTCCTGGGCCGCCGCCGCGGTCGACGGGGCGGCGATCACCACGGCGTCGGGCAGCTCCCGGGCGATGAAGTTGCGGCACTGGGTGATGGCCGCCGGGTGGGTGAAGACCCGCTTGATCCGGGAGATCACGGCGTCCTGGCGGGCCAGGAGCGAGAATTCGACGGGAAGCAGCAGCTCGGCGGTGATGAGCAGCGGCTCACCCCAGGCGAGCTCGTCCAAGGTCGTGGTGATGGCGCCTTCGAGTGAGTTTTCCAGCGGGACGACGGCTCCGTCGGCCTCACCGCGCCGGGCAGCGTCCAGCGCCGCACTGACGTTCGCACTCGGCAGGCGCTCGGCCTCCGGCGCCAGGATGCGCAGGGCCTCCTCCGTGAAGGTGCCCTCCGGTCCCAGGTAGGCGAGTTTGGGCATGACCACAGGTTATCCGGCGCCTATCCGAAAGTGTGTACAGAACTCCACATCAGGCAGCTCATCGCCCTCATCCGTCCCGCCTTCCCCACCGCCGTCCGCCGGAGATCGCGCGGGGAACCTCTCACCCGCCGTCGGGGACCGCGCGGGAGACCTCTCCTCGCGCGTCGGAGATCACCCGGAAAGCCTCGCGCCGTCTCGGCAGCCGGACCCCCAGCAACCAGACCAGGACCAGCGCGCCCAGCCCGAATCCGTTCTGCACGATCTTGCCCAGTACGGGGCTGAGCACCGGGATCTCGGCGGCCTTGATCGTCACTCCCCACCAGGGGATCGGCAGCACGTAGTAGAGCCAGACCCCGGCCGCCATCCGGACCCTCACCGGGTCGAGCCCGCTGCCGAACAGCGCGCCCAGCACCACGACCACCCAGGCCAGGTGGTGGATCCAGGCCACCGGCGACAACAGGACGGCCATCAGGCCCACCAGCGCCACCCCGGTCACCCGGTGCCCGTCGAGCAGCGCCCTGCGGGCGTATCGGAAGCCGTACCAGGCGATCACCGCGACCAGGGCCAGCCAGAGCAGGGTGGTCAGCCAGTCGGGCATGTAGAGCCGGATGAGCATGCCGCGCAGCGACTGGTTGGTGGTCGCCGCGTTGGCGCCGAGCCGTTCGGGGTCGAGCAGGGCGCGGAACCAGAATTCGGAGGCGTCGTCCGGGATCACCAGGAAGGGCAGCAGGGTCAGCAACGCGGCGGTGAAGGCCGCCATGAAGAAGGTCCTGCGGTGCTCCTCCTTCGCGCCGGGGCCGAAACCGGCGATCAGAAGGTAGATCAGAAAAACGCCGGGGGTGAGCTTGACCGCGGTGGCCAGGCCGATCAGCATGCCGCGCGGCCACACCGGCCGCCGGGCCACGCAGTCCGCCAGGCAGAGCGCGACCAGCAGGATGTCCACCTGGCCGAAGCGGACCTGATCCCTGATCGGCATCAGATAGGTGCACGCCACCATCAGGAAGGCGAACGCCATCGGCAGCCAGAGGCCGCGTGCCCGGTTCAGGACGGTCGGGGAGCCTGCCCGGTCCGGATCCGGTCGGCCGGCCTGATCCTCGCGACCCGTGTGCTCGGCCTTCCGATCCTCGCGACCCGCGTGTCCGGCCCCGGAGGACGGCACCGGACGCCCGTCGACGGGGACCGGCCGACGGAGCCGGCCCAGGACGGCTCGAAAGCCGAATCCGACGCTGACCGCCAACGTCACGAAGATCAGAATGGTCCACACCCACTGCGCCGCGGGCCACGACATCGCCGCCAGGGGCGTGGCCAGCAGCGCCGCGATCGGCGGGTAGGTGAACGGCAGGAGCTGCGGAGCGGGCGTCAAGAAGTCGTAGACCGGCCGCCCCTCCAGGACCGCCTCGCCGCCGGTACGGTACACATCCAGATCGACCAGACGCTGGTCGCCGACGTTGCCCAGCCACTGAAGCACCAGCGGGGCCACCGCCACCACGACAAGCAGCAGCGCGAGCAGCCACGTCCACGGGGGCCGCCTCGGCGCGGTCATCTTGCCAGTCGTCACGACCAGGCAGGTTACCGTGGGCCTGGGGGAAACGGCCGCCAACGGCTACGGATACGGGGGAACCGGATGGGTTCGACGCACGGCGGTCAGAGAGTCGTCCGCCAGGGCGGCGAAAGATCATCTGGCTCCGGGGGGAAGCATACGTCCTCGCGCTCCACGATGGCCGTCACGCGTGGCAGCCGGGAAACGCGAGCTCACCGCTGGACGGCGCGCACCGCGCCCGTCACCGCGATCCTCCTCGGAACGCGAACTCACCGCTGGATGATCCGCACCGCACCGGTCACCGCGACCCCCTTCGGAACGCGAGCTCACCGCTGGGTCGTGTGCACCGCGCTGGCCACCGCGTTCTTCCTCCTTTCCGGACTCTCCGGGCTTTCCGGGCTCTTCGGGCCCGGTACGGCCGGCGCCGCGGTCGCGAGACCGCTTCCCGCCAGGGTCGTGGTGATCGGGGTGCCCGGCCTGGAGTGGAGTGACCTGGACAGGGTCCGGACGCCGAACCTGTGGAAGCTGGTCGACCAGGGCGGGGCCGCGTCGCTGTCCACCCGGGCCGTGCCGCCGCCGGACCGGGGCATCACCTGCCCGGTCGCGGGCTGGCTGACCGTCTCGGCGGGTCAGCGGGCCGGCGCGCCTGGGGCGAGCTGCGCGCCGCCGCCGACCCCGGCGGCGACGCCGGACGGCGGGGCCAGCGTGCCGGACTGGGCGGAGCTGGTGGCCTTCAACACGACCACCTCCTACCGGCCGACGCTCGGGCAGCTCGGGCAGCTCACGGTGGACGCCGGAGGGAAGGTGGCCGCGGTCGGGCCGGGGGCCGTGCTCGGCGCGGCCGACAAGTCCGGAAAAGTCGCGAAATATGTGGCGAACGTTGACGACCTTGGCGACCTGGCACCGTACAGGCTGATCGTGGTGGAGGCCGGGGACCTGGCCGAGACGTGGTCCCGGACGGGTCTCGACCAGGACGGCGACCCGATCTCGATGACCGGCCAGGCGAGGCGGGAGGCGGTGGCGAGGGTCGACCGCCAGGTGGGCACGGTCCTCGACCGGCTGCCGCCGGAGACCGCGGGAAACACGGGGACCCCGGAAGGCCCGGACATCACGAAGACTCCCGAGAACCCGGGGAGCACCGAAGGTCCAGGCATCACGAAGAGCCCGGAGCCCTCGGGGAGCTCGGGGAGCTCGGAAAGTCCGGGCATCACGAAGAGCCCGGAAGGTTCGGGGAGCTCGGGGACCACGATCCTGCTCGGGGGCCTGTCGGACACCACGATCGCGCCCCACCTGCACGTGGCGATCGCCCGCGGCGTGTCCCCCGGCGGCGAGCCGTACTCCCACGGCTACCTCACCGCCGCCTCCACCCGCCAGGACGGGCTGGTCACCAACACCGACCTGACCGCCACCGCGATCGGGCTCCTCGGTCTGGAGGCCCCGAACGGCGTCGTGGGCCGCGCCTGGCAGAGCGGCGAGCCGAGCTCCGAGCAGGCCTCCGAGATGGTCGTGAACCTGGCCGACGACGATCTGGCCAGCCAGGTGCTGCGCGAGGTGCGGGGGCCGTTCTTCGCGGTGTTCGTGACCGTGCAGATCCTGTTCTACCTGCTGGCCGCCGTCGCGATCCGGCGCGGCTGGGGCGGATCGCGGGCGCTGGCGGCCACCCAGGTCGTCGCGACGGTAAGCGGTGCGATCGCGATCGCGACCTTCCTGGCCCAGCTCGTGCCCTGGTGGAACCTGCCCGCCCCGATGGCCGGAGTGATCCTGACCATCCTCGCCATCGCCTGCGTGATCGCCGGACTGGCCCTCGGCGGGCCGTGGCGGGCGCATGTGCTCGGCCCGCTGACCGTGGTCGCGGGGATCACCTCGCTGGCCCTGCTGGCCGACGTGATGACCGGCTCCAGACTCCAGGTGAACGCGGTCACCGGCTACGAACCGGTCACCGGCGGGCGCTTCTACGGCTTCAGCAACATCGCCTTCGCCGTCTACTCGGCGGGGACGATCCTGGCCCTGTCCGGGGTGGCCCAGTGGCTGATCTCGCGCGGGCGGCGGTCGCTCGCGCTGGTGGTCTGCGGGGTCTACGGCCTGTTCGCGGTCGTCGTCGACGGCTGGCCGGCGTGGGGAGCCGACTTCGGCGGCGTTCCGGCCTTCCTGGTCGGGGTGGCCGTCTTCCTGATCCTGCTGTCCGGCCGCCGGGTCTCGCCGGTCAAGCTCGGGCTGGTCGGCCTGGCGGGCGTCCTGCTGATCGGGACCATCGCGGTGGTCGACTGGCTCAAACCGCCGAGCGCGCGCACCCACCTGGGCACCTTCGTCCAGCAGGTGCTGGACGGCGAGGCCTGGACGGTGATCAGCCGCAAGTTCGGCGCGATGATCGGGGTCACGGTCGGAAACTGGTCGCTGACCCTGCTCACGCTGGTCGCGCTGGCCTTCCTCTTCCTGGTGCTGAACCGCCCCTCCCAATGGGGCGCCCCCGCGCTGGGCCGGGCCTACGCGCTCGCCCCGGCACTGCGCGCCGGGCTGATCGGCGCGCTGACCTGCTCACTGATCGGGTTCCTGATGAACGACTCGGGGATCGCGATCCCGGCGATGGCCCTCACGGTGGCGGTGCCGCTGACGCTGACGGCCTGCGTGCGCGCGCTCCGGCACTCACCGCCCACCACACCAGAGCGAGCGTCAGCGCCAGCAGGGACCACGGCACCACCCGCTCCCTGAGAAGGGTTTTGAGCCAGAGCAGGTCCTCGGGGCGCAGGGCCTCCCTGGCCGGGAGGTAGCCCAGGGACAGGATGGTCACCCTGGCCACCATGAAGCCCTCCAGCACCGGCCAGGAGGCCATGGCCAGCAGCGCGAAGGCCAGCCCGTCATACCAGGGCAGCGCGTACGGCGCGGCGAACAGCCAGGCGACCACCATCACCGCGGCGACCGCCGGAGCCGTGTCCCCCGACGGGGCCCCCGGCAGTGCCCGCAGGATCAGCCAGGCCAGACCCGCCAGCATGAGCAGGGAGCCGACCTGGATCCAGGTCGAGTAGGCGCCCGGCCCGAACACGGTCTGGAGCCCGCCCTTGGCCAGCTGCCACGGCGTCGCGAGAGAGACCTTCTTGCTGGCCGCGCCGACCTGGTCGAGCACGTGCGACCCGGCGAGGCCGTAGATCACCAGCACGGTGGCCGTCGCGGTCCCCGCCACGACCGCGAGCCTGCCGGGCGAGCGGCGCAGCTCCCATGCCGGACCGAGCGCCACGAGCCCGGCGTTGAGCTTGACCCCGATCCCCACTCCCAGCAGGAGCCCCGAGGAGGCTCCACGAGCCATGAGCGCCGCGACCATGCAGGCGATGGCCAGGGTGTCCACGTGCATCCCGGCGGACAGGTGATAGATCATCAGCGGGTTGACCGCCCACAGGAGCGCCGCCCGCCGCTGCAGATCCGCGTCGCCCTGGGTGAAACGGTGCAGCAGCAACGCCGTCCCGATGAACGCCGCCGCGTTGACCAGCGCCATCACCAGGATCGTCAGCCTGACCGAGTCGCCGCCGACGAGGCTCGCCAGCGCCTGGACGGCGGTCGCCACCGGGCCGTAGACGCTGGTCACGCCCGCCCACTCCTCGACCGCGCCGGTGACGGGGTCGGCGGGCAGCGCCGTGGGAGGGACGGCGTAGGGGTTCTGGCCGAGCGTGACCAGACGGCCGTAGGCGGCGTAGTTCAGGTGGTCGGCCGAGCCCGACGGCGGCAGGAAGGCGAGCAGCGCGGCCACCACGCAGCCCGCCGCGAGCAGCCAGCGCGGATCCGGTCTCCACCGGGACCGCAGGGCTCCGGCGAGGCCGAGGCCTCCCAGCACGATCGCGGCCGCGGCCATGGCGATCACCAGATGGCCGTCGGGGCGCAGGTCCAGCGAGAACGGGGGCTGCCAGGACGGGCCCGCCAGTCGCGGAACCATGGCCGAGGGTCCCAGCAGCCCGATCAGGATCGTCAGCCCCGCAGAAAGCCCGATGGCCGTGAACGCGACGATGTCGAGCCCCCGCGGCGTGCCACGAGCGGGGCTCCGCCTCTCGTCGACAACCGGCGCATCCCAAGTCACCCGCAAATTTCAGCACACCCGGCGCGATGCCCGGGGCGGCGTCTCGCCGACCGGCCACGCACCGCCGGTGGAAGCCGGCCAAAGGACACGCGACGGAGTACGGCGATCGGGACCGAATGGGCGCGGCAGCAGAACCCGGCCTGCCCGGGCCGGGCGATCATGACCTGGTCCGCGCGGACCGGGCGAGCGACCATGACCCGATCCGTACGTGGACCGGGCGAGTGCCCGTGACCTGTGTCTGTGTACAGGCCGGACATCCATCTGCAGGTCGGCCGAAGGGCTGTCCTGATATTTCGTATGCGGGCCGTGCGAGCGGCCCTGACCTGATCTATATGCGGGCCGCCAGGGCCCGTGCGACATCGCGGAACTGTCTGGCCCGGTGAAGCTGGGCCTTCCAGTCGGTGCCGGTCGCCCGGTGGGCCATCTCCACCTGGACCTCGCGCACGCGAAAGCCCTTGCGGAGCAGATCAATGGTGAGACCCGTCTCCACGCCGAAGCCCCGTGCCAGGGGGCGGGCGGCCTCGAAGGCGGCTCTGGTCAGGCAGCGCTGGCCGTTCAGCGGCTGGTCGGGCGTCCACCCCGCGATGCGCTGGACACCCTCGCGGGCCAGCTTCACCACGAACCCGTGACCGCCGAGCTTCACGCGGGTGACGAACACGGCGATCGTCATGTCCGCCTCACCCGCCGCGACCGGCTCGATCAGGGGCGCGGCCATGCGGGCGGTCTCGCCCAGGTCCGCGTCCAGGAACAGCAGGTGCCGGGACTCGGCGCCGTCGAGCAGGCGCACGGCCTCCGCACCGCTCTCCATGGCGGCGGCCTTGCCCCGGTTTCGACTGTGCCGTACGACACGGGCTCCGGCCGCCTTGGCCACCCGTCCCGTCTGGTCGGACGAGCCGTCGTCCACGACCACGACGAGGTCGACACCGGGCAACACCAGGGCCGCGGCCACGGTGGCACCGATCCGGTCGCCCTCGTCCTTGGCAGGGATGATCGCCGCTACGCCGGTCATCACTGGGGCTCGGACGTCAGCAGCTTCTCGGGCACGGCTTCGTGCACGGTGAACACCGAGTCGAGGCCTGTCACCTGGAGGATCTTTCGCACGGCGGGCCGAGGCGCCGCCAGCTCCAGCGTGCCGTCACGCTCTCGCAATCGCTTGAGCGCGGCGAGCAGCACGTTCATGCCGGTGGAATCACAGAATTCCACGCCGGACATGTCGATGACCACGAGAGTGGTCCGGCTCTCCTCCAGCACCCGAGCGAACTCGGACTGCAGGCGAGGCGCGGTATATAGGTCGATTTCGCCAACGATGGTCACGACGGTGTGCCCGGCATGAGATCGAGTTGAGACTTTTAGCTCCACAGCGGGCACACTAGCGGCGCGAGGGCTGCTGGTCACGTTCTCTCGAGTAACCCGAGTCGTCAGCCCTTTGTCCCCCGTTTCGGCCCCATGGAAACCCTGGGTGCGCGAAACTTAACACTGTGCGACACCGGCATGGCCGGAAAGGGGGGAGACCCGGCACCTCCCGACCATCGCTGCGCTACGACAGTGACGGCCGTTGAGTAGAGAAACGGGCTCGAACGCGCAATGAACACCGACCTATCAGAGGATCCACAACGACAGCGACTCCGGGAGCACCTGGAGTCCACGATCGCCTGCACCGAGAAAGCCACATCGTGGCGCGATGCGGCCAACTCCCTCCGCGGTCTGGTGAACCACGAGGGCTACGTCCCGATCAGAACCCGCCTGTCCAGCGAGGATCTCGACTTCCTCGAAGGAGCGCGCGAAGAGCTGCTGGACTTCGCGACGCTCGGGGTCAGGCTGCTCGACCTCCATCAGCCTCGCGACGCGGGCGGCATCACCAGCGACACGGCGCACCCGATCCTGCGCTGCCGGAGCTGCATGTGGCGATGGCCGTGCCCGACCTTCCGCGCCATGGCCGAGTCCTTCGGCACCGCGAGGACCCCGACGTCCTGCCAGCACGTCGAGATCGACCACGACGACGAGCCGGCCCCGATGACCCTCCTGGTCTCCCGCAGGACCGAGGGTGACCTCGCGGCTCCCAACATGGTCATCGGGAAAAACGGAGTCACCGGGACATGACGGCCGCAGGCCCCTCGGGCACGGACAGGGGGAGGCGGATCTCGAACCGGCATCCGGGGCCGGCGTTGACGACGTCTATGACCCCCTGATGGGCCTCGATGATGCCGCGCGCGATCGCCAGGCCGAGGCCCGCGCCGGCTCCGTCGGTGCTGGGGGTCCGGGCCGTCTCCCCGCGGAAGGCGACGTCGAACACACGGGGCAGGTCGTCTGCCGGGATGCCGCCGCAGCAGTCGGCGACCGACAGGCAGGCGACCCCCTCCTCCACCGCCGCGCGCACCCACACCGTGCCGTCCTCCGGGGTGTGCCTGATCGCGTTGACCACCAGGTTGCCCAGCGCCCGGGAGAGCTCTCCCGCGTCGGCCTGGACCGGGACCGCCACGTCGGCCTCACCCGCCAGCCGTACTCCCTTGGCCCTGGCCAGCTGCTCCACCCCGGCCAGCGCGTCGGCGACCAGGTCGCTGAGACCGATCCGCCGGCGAGACAGGCGCAGCGTCCCGGCATGGATCCTGGACAGCTCGAACAGGTCGTCCACCATGCCCGACAGCCGGTCCACCTCGAGGCGGATCTGCCGGTGATAACGGCTCACGGTCTCCGGATCGGCGACCACGCCGTCCTCCAGCGCCTCGGCCATGGCCCGCATGCCCGCCAGGGGGGTGCGCAGGTCGTGGCTGACCCAGGCGACGAGCTCGCGGCGGGCGCTCTCCAGGGAGCGTTCGCGTTCGTGGCCCAGGCGGAGGCTGCGGTAGGCCTGCTCCAGGGTCTTCGCGATCGTGCCGAGCTCGGCGGGCAGGCCGCCGGGCGGCACGAACTCCCCCGTGGGCGATGCCGCGTGCACGGCGTCGACGAGCCTGCGGCTGGCCGCCACGACCCGGCGGGCGAGCACCGTCGCCACGCCCAGGCCGACCAGCCCGCCGACCGCGACCACGCTGAGCACGATGTCCCTGGGCGCGCCCTCGATGATCATTTGTAGGGTGATGGCGACCACGCCGCCCACCGTCGCCACGACGGTCACCACGGCGACCACCGCGAGCATCACCCCGATCGACCGCTCCCGCAGCAGCCGCATCAGGCCCAGCCCGGCCACCGCGACCAGCAGGCCGAGCCCGGCCGTGACCGCGACGATCAGCAGCATCTCGGGGATCACGGCAGTGCCAGGGGCTCGTAGCGGTAGCCGACACCCCACACCGTGACGATGCGCCGGGGGACGGTCGGGTCCGGCTCGATCTTCTCGCGGAGGCGGCGGACGTGGACCGTCACCGTGGAGGAGTCGCCGAAGGACCAGCCCCAGACCTGGTTGAGCAGGGTGGAGCGGCTGAAGGCCTGACGGGGGTTGCGCATCAGGTGGGCCAGGAGGTCGAACTCGCGGGCGGTCAGCATGATCTCCTCGTCGCCGAGCCGCACCTCGTGGGCGCCGACGTCGACCGTCAGCTCGGCGTCCCTGAGCACGCCGACGCCGGAGGGCACCGAGACGCCGCGGGCCCGCCGCAGGACCGACTGGACCCGCAGGGCCAGCTCGCGAGGACTGAACGGCTTGGTGACATAGTCGTCGGCGCCGGTCTCCAGGCCGACGACCCTGTCCATCTCGTCGCCCAGCGCGGTCAGCATGATCACCGGAACCGGCCATCGCTCCCTGAGCTTCCTGCAGACCTGGAGCCCGTCCATTCTGGGCAGCATCAGGTCGAGCACCAGCAGGTCCGGCGGATCGGCCAGCGCTCGTCTGAGCGCCTCCTCGCCGTCTCCCACACACTCGACCGTGTGGCCGTCGCGTTCCAGATAGCGGGCCACGACCTCGGCGACCATCGGATCGTCGTCGACCACCAGAATCCGTGCGCTCATGGTCCCCACGGTAGGCCCGGACGGGCGGATTGCTCAGTCCCGTCACCGGTCCGTAAGCACTCCCTGACTCCGCCACCGGCCCGCGGGCTCCCCGTGGCCTCGCCTCCGATCCGTGATCACTAGATCGTTATGGTTCCGACTCTCTCCGCTCCGGCCGAGGACGTACGGTGGTCCGCATGGGTCGTATCGTGATGGCAGTTCTGGGCGTCATGCTCGCGCTCTACGTGGTGTTCGGGCTCGTGCTGCCGGCACTCTTCGGGCTTCTCAAGTTCGCGTTCCTCCTTGCTCTCGTGGCCGTCGTGGCCGTCGCCGCGGTCACCGTGGTCGGCAAGTTCGGCAAGTCCGGCAAGTCCGGCAAGTGAACCTGCTCCTCGCCCTCCAGACGCTCTCCGTCTGGTTGTTCGACGGCGGCGGGCTCATGACGGCGACCGCCGTGGTCGGGCTGGGTGTGCTCCTGCTCGCCTGGGCGCTTCGTCAGGTTCCCGTCGCCTCGGAAGCGGGACGGCGTTCGCCGCTCTCCCGGCGCGACCGGGCCAGGCGGACCATGTTCGTCCGGCAGCGCGACCCCGACGCGGCCGGGCGGTCCCGGTCCAGAGCACCCTCGGCGGGCTCGGCGCCCGCGTAGCCACCCAGACACGTCCGGATCGCGGGCGCCTTCTGTGCTGATTCCATTCCAGTCAGAAGGGCTCCCATGTTCGACTCCGTCATCGAGTTCACCGCCGGTCTCATCACCGCGCTCGCCCAGCCCCTGAACTCCACCGCACTGGCGATCATCGTGTTCACCCTCGGCGTCCGGCTCCTGCTGCTGCCGTTCGGCGTCATGCAGGCCAGGGGCGAGCGGGCCAGGGCGCGGCTCTCGCCCGAGGTCCAGAAGCTGAGAAAGCGGTACGGCCGCGACCCCGAGCGCCTCCGGCGAGAGCTGTCCGCCCTCTACGCCAGGGAGAAGACCTCGCCACTGGCCGGCTGCCTGCCGGGGGTCGCCCAGATGCCGTTTTTCATGGTGATGTACCAGGTCTTCATCTCTTCGACGATCGCCGGGAACGCCAACGCGCTCCTCACCCATGGATTGTTCGGGGTGCCGCTGGGACAGCAGTTCGCGAGCACGGTGGCCGGGTTCGGATTGCTCAGCGGGCCGACGCTGGTCTTCGCCGGACTCTTTCTGATGCTGCTCGTTGTGGCATTTATCACATCACAGCGCATACGGCGGACGATGAGCGACGAGGTCCAGCCGGAGTTCCTGCGCGGGGTCATGCCGCTGATGCCGTTCGGGACGGTGCTGGCCGCGGCCGTGCTTCCGCTGGCGGCGGGGATCTATCTGCTCGTCACCACCTCGTGGGCGGCCGGTGAGCGGGCCTTCCTGCACCGTCCGGCGCTCGCCGGGCACTGACCCCGTTCCGCCCCGGCCGACACCGACCGGGCCCGGAGCGCTCTCCACTCGGTCCGGCGGCTCACCGGGCACCGGCCCGGGTGGCACTTTGCCGGGTGCTGATCTGCGAGCTCCTGTCCTGTCTCACCACACCGTGAGGCAGGACAGGAGCTAACCGCATTCCCGCAGGGCGGGCTCGGCGACGGAGACCTGGCCGTTGCCCACCTGGCCATTACTGACAGTGCTGACAGCGGTAACCACCGCCCACACCGTGGTGGTCTCGCCCTCGTGCCTGACCCCCCATTGGGAAGCCACATACTCGACGATGCCGAGGCCCCGTCCCCCCAGAGAGGAGAGCGTGGGGCGGCCTGCCCGAGGTTCGGTGGCAGCGCCACCGTCACTCACCGCAACCTCGACGTGTTCTTCGGCCCAGCGCCACGCCACTCTGATCTGCCCCGACGGCAGTGGGTGCGCGTGACGAAGCGCATTGCTCAACAGTTCGCTGACCACGAGCACCGCATCATCGATCGCGGTTTCGTAAACGCCCCATTCCTGCAGGTCAGAGGAGAGGCGTTGACGTGCGACAGCGACGCTGGACGGTGCATACGGCAACAACACGACGCTCGACGCACTCACCTCCCCGTATCCCTGTTCCCCCTAAGGAACACACCCCTGTACGACCGAAATGCCCCGTTAGATGGTCTTAGAAACCGGGTGTCAATTACAGCTTGTGCACATTCGACAATAGATCAGCTCTTCCGTGACCGACTCGTTACCGCATCGGCGTGTCGGTTAGGTAAGGGGGCCGGGCGTGTCGGCAATGCTCAAGGCCAGCCGCATTCGAGTGCCACCGGTGGGACGCGGGTGCGCCGACACCTCGCCGCCCTGGGCGCGTGCCAGGCTCCGCACGATGTAGAGGCCGAGGCCGACCCCGCCGAACCGGCGGCGATCACCGCTGTCCCCCTGGACGAAGCGTTCGAAGACGTGCTCCCGGCTGGCCTGGGCGATCCCGACGCCCTCGTCGTCGACGACCAGCACCACCTGATCGCCGTCCACCCAGGCCTCGACCCTGATCAGACCGCCGTCCGGTGAATACTTGAACGCGTTCTCCAGGAGCTGGCCCAGCAGGATGTCGGTGGCGAACGCGTCGCCGGAGACCAGAGGCAGGTCCTCGGGGACGTTCACCTCGATCCGATGCAGCTCGGGCAGGACCGGCAGGCCCAGCGTGGCGGCCCGGACCAGCTCGCCGAGGTCGAAGCCCTCGATCCTGAGCGTCAGCTCACCGGCTCCGGCCCGGGAGCCCAGCAGCAGGTGGTCCATGAGCTGGCTGAGGGAACGCGCCCGTTCGGCGATGGTGTGCACGGCGGAACGGCGCTCGGCGTCGGTCATGCTGTCCCAGCGCGCGTCGAGCGTGCTGGCGAAGCCGCGGACCACGGTGATCGGAGTGCGCAGCTCGTGACTGGTGGTGGCCAGGAAGAGGTCCTTGGCCTCCTCCAGCTCCTTGCTCCGGGTGATGTCGCGGAAGTCGACCACGATCTCTCCCGTCTCCACGATCTCCGCGCAGAGCACGTCCAGCCAGGTGCCCGAGGGAAGCTGGAGGGTGAGCTTGTCGCCCGGCTCCGGCAGCTGGAACGGCGGCGGCCAGCCGATCACCTCGGCCGCGTGGAAGCCGGTCAGCTCGGTGGCCGCGGGGTTCCACTGGACGACCCGGCCCAGACCGTCGAGGACCGCGATGCCGTCGGCGCTGGCGTCGAACACCGCCCGTTCGTGGGCGCGCTGCCGTTCGGCCTCCTGGTAGGCCATGGCGTTGCCGACGGCGATCCCGGCATGCCCGGCGAGCAGCTCCAGCAGCTCCAGCTCCAGATGGCCGACCTTGCGCTTGGCGAACAGCGCGTACAGCGCGCCGTACGGCCGGCCGCCCATCGCGGCGAGGCCGAGCGCGATGGTGTGCAGGCCGGGCAGCCGCGACCAGATCAGCTCGTCCAGCCGGCCCTGGTCGCCGGTCTCCAGCAGCACGGTCCTGCCGCCGCGCAGCAGCTTGCCGACCAGGCTGGTACGGAGGTCGGCGGTGGAGCCGTGCAGCGATTCGGGGAGTTTGTGGCGGGCCACGAGACGGAGCCGGTCGCCCTCGATGCGGACGAACCCGCCCGCGTCGGCTCCGGTCAGCTCGGTGAGGCTGGCCGCGATCCGGTCGAGCACGGCGGGCAGCTCCCGCTCCGCGTTGATGTCGGCGACCACGTCGGCGAGCCTCCGGACGAGCTGTGCCCGGCGGGAGGTCCGGTCGTCGGCGGTCTCGTCGTCCTGGGCCAGGTGGTAGACGCTGACATAGCCGAGCAGGTCGCCGGTCTCCGAGCGCAGCGCGCTGGTGTCCACCCGCACGTCGAACAGGCTGCCGTCCCGGTGGAACCGCTTGGTCCGCAACGACACCTGACCGCCGGTGCGGACGCGCTCGAGAACCGCGTTGTGCTCGGCCACCAGCTCTTCGGGGACCACCGGCGCGCGGCGGCCGAGCATCTCCCCGGCCGACCAGCCGAACAGGCGTTCCGCGGCGGGATTCCATGTGAGAACGGTCTCGTCCCGGTCAAGGGCGACGATCGCGTTGGGAGCACCGGCGACGATCGCATGGGGAGCACCGGCAACGGCCACATGGCCGATGCCACCGTCACTTCCGGCCCCGTCGTACCCCACGTATCCATAGTGCCGCTTCCACCAGCCTGATCTTGGCACTTTCGCCCCGCACGTGTCGCCACTCGCCGGGGCGATCCGTCCGATACGCTGCGGTCACCACACACCTGGATACGAAAGGGTGGGGCCATGTCATCCGGCGACATCGATGCATTGCTACGGGTGACCTCGCCCAACTACATCGGGACGAGCCATCCGGACATCGCGTTCGGCACTCTCGACGGCCCGGTGGGACGCCTCACCCTCGCCGTGACGAACCGGGGCGTGGTGGCATGCAGCTACGAGGACGAGAACATCGTCTTCGAGCGGGTCAGCAGGGAGGTCGGCACGTTCATCGGGCCGGACGCGCGGCGTCTCGACCCGGTCCGCCGGGAGCTGGACGCCTACTTCTCCGGCCGGCTGCGCGCCTTCACGACAACGATCGACCTACGGCTGGCCACGCAGTTCGCCAGGACCGTGCTGCAGATGATGCTCGCGGTGTCGTACGGGACGGTGACCACCTACCGCGAGATCGCCGAGCGGATCGGCAGGCCCCGGGCGCTGCGCGCGGTCGGAAACGCGCTGGGCAGCAACCCCGTGTGCGTGATCGTGCCCTGTCACCGGGTGGTCGAGAGCGAGGTCGTCCTCGGCGGCTACGCGGGAGGCCCGGCCGTCAAGGAACGGCTGCTGCGCATCGAGGCCAACGGCGCAGGCCACGCACCCGGCGGCTCGTAGGCCGCCGAGCATCCGGAAGTCCGGCGACGGCACCGGAGGCACGCCGAAGCCACGAGGCCCCGGGCTCGCCAAAAGCCCGGGGATCGCGGAGGGACGCCGGAGTGCGCCGAACCCACGGGGTCCGGAACCACCCCGGCGCCCGGAGGGTCAGGAGCGGCGCCGGAGCAGGCCGATGCCCAGGGTGAGCAGGCCCGCGACGAGGAACGCGCCGATCGACGCGCTCATCCACGGCTGAGGAGTGAACCCGATGGCTCCCCTGACGCCGTCCCAGATCTGCGCCCACCACGACACCGCCGAGGGCGCGGCGAGCAGCCACCAGGTGACGAAGCCGAGCACCCACGGGATCACCATGAGCCAGCGCGAGGGGGCGTTCTCCGAGGTGTTCCAGTCTCTGCCGCGACCGAGCAGGAAGTAGTCGACCACCAGCACTCCGAGCATCGGCACGAACACCGCGCCGATGATGCTGAGGAACGCGCTGTAGGAGTTGACGTCGATGACGAGGGCGATGCCCGTGGTCAGCACGCCGATGATCACGGAGAAGATCCGGCGGTCCACCCGTGGCATCAGGTTCTGCAGCGACATCGCCGTGGAGTAGACGTTCGCGAACGACTGGTCGGTCTCGCGCAGCACCAGGATGCCGAAGAACAGCGCGCCGAGCGGGGCCGCCACGAACGGGGCGAACACGGCGGTCGGCTGCTCCAGCACCAGGTTGTGCCCGGCGAGCGCCACCGCGTAGACGCCGACGGCCAGGCAGGCGACCTGGGCGATGGTGTAGCCGCCGACGACGCCGATGAAGGCCCCGCGGCTGGAGCGCGAGTGCCGGGCGTAGTCCGCCGCGACCGGCACCCACGACACCGACAGGGCGACCACGAAGTCCACGGCCGGCGCGAAGGCGTCCCAGGAGCCGCCGGTCTGGACGGGGGTGTCACGGAAGAAGACCACCGCGAACCACGCCATCGAGATGATCACGCCGACCGTGACGAAACGCCGGATCAGCCGGATGGCTCCCAGGGGGTAGATGGTCAGCGCCGTCGTCAGGACCCCGGCCACGATCGCCCAGACCGCGTAGGGGACCGACGATCCGAAGATCGCTTGTGCGCCCATCGCGACGACCCACAGCTCGAACGCGCCCCATCCGATCATCTGGATGATGTTCAGCACGGTGGGGACGTAGGAGAGTTTCGCGCCGAACAGCCCGCGCAGCAGCACCATGGCGGGCTGGCCGGTCTGCGCTCCCGGCACCGCGGCGAGGCCGACCATCGCGGTGCCGATCAGGCTGCCGACGAGGGCCGCGACCAGCGCCGCGGTGAAGGTGAGCGGGTTTTCGTCGAGCAGGGGATTGATCAGGAACAGCGCGAAGGAGAACCCGAGCAGGCTGACACCCAGATTGGCCCAGAACGCGCCCTGATCGAGCGCGCCGAGGGTCTTGGGGGGTGCCTCGTCGAGGGTGAGAGGGGCCTCGGCCGCGCTGTGATCAACGATGGCAGGCGTCATTAACGCTCCCTACGCCGGCATTACCCGGACAGGTTCATGCGGTCGGCAGCAGCTGTAGCTGCCCTCTCAGCCTGGTTGCCCCAAGCTCCCGCGTCGGTTGGTGCGCAAAGCCGGGATCATCCCAGCTCGCGCCCTCATGATGCCCTATGTGTCCGTGTTCAGCCAGCGCCGGGCTGAAGCGCCCATCCCACGGTACGAATTCGTGGGCGCACGGCCGCGTAAGCGGCGAGACCGTGCGCCCACGGCCGTACTGCAGGCATTCGGTCTCCGGACGAGTGGTTCCGCACCGGGCCCGAACGCGAACACCACCGGGCCCCCGCATCACGCGAGGACCCGGTGGTGAGGCGAAACGGTTCTTAGACGAGGCAGCCGAGAATCTGGGGCACGGTCGCGCCGGTGATGTCGGAGCTGATGTCAAGGGCGGTGCCGAGGGGCATCAGCCTGGCGCCGACCAGGCTGAGGAACGGCCCGGTGGCGGCCTTGACGTTCGCGCACAGGTCCGCCTGCGCGGCGGCGGGAGCGGAATCCGCCTTGGCCTCACTGGAGACCGCAGGAGCCGAGTCCGCCTTGGCCTCACTGGAAACCTCGGGAGCGGAATCCGCCTTGGCCTCATTGGAAACCGCAGGAGCCGAGTCCATCGGGGCCTCGCTGGAGACCGCAGGAGCCGAGTCCGCCGGGGCCTCGCTGGAAACCGCAGGAGCGGAGTCCGCCGGGGCCTCGCTGGAAACCGCAGGAGCGGAGTCCGCCTTGGCCTCACTGGAAACCGCAGGAGCCGAGTCCGCCGGGGCCTCGTTGGAGACCTCGGGAGCGGGGTCCATCGGGGCCTCGTTGGAGACCGCAGGAGCCGAGTCCATCGGGGCCTCACTGGAAACCGCAGGAGCCGAGTCCATCGGGGCCTCGTTGGAGACCTCGGGAGCGGGGTCCATCGGGGCGGCGTTGGAGGCCTCGGGTGCGGGGTCCGTCGTGGCGGCGTTGGAGATCGCAGGAGTGCCGAGCACGGCCAGGCCGAAAGCGGCGATCGCGGCGGTACCGACGGCAATATTCCGAAGACGAAGCATAAGAGTCCCTTTCAATGACAGCGGCGTCTTTGGACGCCCGGACGGATTGTTCTCCGCCCATTGCCATTGAAAACCCGAGTAAAGAAATGAATTGAAGATAATTTATTAAGTCCACCTAATATTTATGCCCAAATGCATTGATGTCGATCCGCCCTCAGGGAAGTCGATGGGGATCATCCGCGACGAAAATTTGCCGCGAGAGCGCATATGGGCAGCTCAGAGCCATGATCACAGGAAGACAAGGGGAGTTTACGACAACTTCCCCACTCTTCACGAATGGGCGCCAAAAGGCCACGAATGTCGGTCGGCGCCTCGAATTTCCGGGGTGGGACCGAATCTTCATGCTACGAAACGATCGTCTTACGGATTAAGCAACAATGATTCCGTGAAACGTGACGGAATGAAGAAAAATGAGATATCGACGCTATTTCAGGGGCTTCTGTATTGAGCGAGCCCATCGCGGCCGGTGCCGCGAGCGCAGGGACCGAAGGGGACGGAAGCTCGGGCGAGGCGCGGCTTCTGCCACCCCGTCCCGTCTCGGTCGTGCGGTGACCACCGTCGAAACCGCTCCTCCAGGTCTGGAGGCCTGCTCTCTCCAGACCTGGAGGGACCTCTGGAGACTGATCGCGGGATCCACCGGCGACCGGTACCGCGAGGGCCGCGCACACCCCCGCCCCGGATGACGCCTCCCGGTGTGCTCACACCGGCCGGGGCGGATCGGCCCGGGATCCGGGGGATGAAGGACGGCCCCGGCGTTCTTACCGGCTCTCAGGCCACGAACGGGTCTCCACCGTTCTCGCCGATCATGGGACGGCCCGCGAGGTCCCAGGACTGCATGCCGCCACCGACGTTGATCGCATCCCAGCCGACATGGTTCAGCCAGGCGGCGGCGTTCGCGGAACGACCGCCGAGGCGGCAGATCACGTATACGGGCGCGTCCTTGGGCACCTCTCCGGCCCGGGCCTGCAGCTCGCCCAGCGGGATGTGGACGGCGGTGGGCGCGTGGCCCGCTCGCCACTCGTCGATCTCGCGTACGTCGAGCAGGAACGCATCATCCGGCACGGCCTGCACTTCGATTTCAGGAACACTCATGAACCCATTGTCCCAAGTCCTTCACCGAATGTGTCCCAAAGCCGCTCGGAGGCTCAGGGAACGCCCCAGAAGGCGAGCTCGTGGGCCATCCCTCGCGCTCGGCCCTCACATGGTGCTCACGACGTAGGGTCGAGCGATGACGACGATCGCGGAGGAAGTGCTCCTCCTCGCCTACAGCGAGGCGGAGGGCAGGCAACTGATCGGCTCCTCGGAGCTGGACGCCGCACTTGGCGGCGCCATACTGGCGGAGCTGGCGATCCACGACCGGATCGACCTCGCGGGCAAGCAGGTCACCGTCCGCGATGCGACCCCCCTCGGGGACGAGGAGCTCGACGCGGCACTGGCCAGGATCGCCGGGGAGCCGAGGGAGCGCAAGCCCGAGTGGTGGGTCCAGAAGTTCCATTCGACCAAGCTTCGCAAGCGCCTGCTCTCCCGCCTGGCAGAGCGGGGCGTGCTGCGCGAGGAGCAGCGCAAGATCCTTGGGATCTTCCCTTCCACCCGCTACCCGGAGCGGGATCCGAGCATTGAGCGGGGAATCCGCGAGCGCGTCCAGAGCGTGCTGTCCGGGACCGATCCCGACGAGCGGATCGCTGTGCTGGTCGCCGTACTGCATGCGGCCAAGATCGACCGCAAGGCGTTTCCCGACGCGAGCGGGGATCGCATCCGGGAGATCACCGAGGGCGAGTGGGCCGGCGAGGCGGTCGCCAAGACCATCGCGTCGATCAACGCCGCGATCATGGTGGCCGTGATGAGCGGAGCCATCGCCGGCGCCTCCTCGGCGGGCGCCTCCGGCCAGTAGCGTCTCCGCCGGTCGAACCGCTACGACCGCCGCAGAGACGCGGGCCTTTCTCCCGACGTGAAGCCGGGGAGAAAGGCCCGCGCTTGGTGCGGCGGGAGGCGTCTCCGGTGTTCACGCCGGAGACACGGGGTCATTTCGGGAGGACGTCCTTGGGAACGGGCTTGTCCTCGGCCAGGGCCCTGAACATGCGAAGGGCCTTGTCCGTGTCCCATTTGACGACGGCCTGGCCGTTGATGGTGGGCAGCGAGCCGACGGGAACGACCGTGGTGACCGGGTTGCCGCCCATGGCGAGACCGAGGGAGAGCAGGTTGAAGGCGCCGCTCTCCTCGCCGATGGTCACGGAGTCGGCGGCGCTCAGCGCGAGCGGGACGGAGGTGAAGGGGTTGATCAGGACCCCCGGGCTCGCGGCCTTCTTCACCACCGCGGAGAAGAACTGGCGCTGGCGCTTGGTCCGATCGAAGTCGGGGATGGCGCCGGTGGCACGGGTGCGGACGAATCCGAGGGCCGTTCCGCCGTCCATCACCTGCAGGCCCTTCTTCAGGTTGATCCCGGCCTTGGGGTCCTTGATGGCCTGCGGGACGTTGATCTCCACCCCGCCGATGGCGTCCACGATGCCCACGAAGCCGCCGAAGCCGATCTCCATATAGTGGTCCACCCGCAGGCCGGTGACCTGTTCCACGGTCTTGGCGAGCAGCTTGGGCCCGCCGTCCTGGAAGGCGTAGGCCGCGTTGAGCTTGTCGCTGCCGTGGCCGTCGATCGGCACGTAGGAGTCACGCGGAAGGCTGACCAGGGTCGGGCGGTCGTCGTTGTCCGGGATGTGCAGCAGCATCATCGTGTCGGTCCGGCGGCCGAGGGCCTTGCCGGTGGCGAGCTTCTTACGCTGGGCCTTGGTCAGGCCCGCACGGCTGTCGGAGCCGACCAGCAGCCAGTTGGTTCCGGCTGTGGCGGCGGGACGGCCTTCATAGTCGCTCAGGGCGGCGACGTGGACCAGCCTCGAATTAATCATGAAATATCCGCCGACGGCCAGCACCAGCAGCAGCACGAGCAGACCGACGAGAATCTGTACGGCCAGCCTGCCGGGACGCTTGGGCCGCCAGGAGCGGCTCGGGGTCCGGGGGCCGCCCTTCCCGCCGGAGCCCCCGCCGGAGACGGCCGGCGGGCCGCCCTGGAAGGCGGTGGCAGGCGCCTCGGCGGACGGCGACAGGGGCCTGACGGGGGTCGAGCCCGACCTGGCCTTGCCGTAGACCCGCGAGGATCCCCGGGGTCGCGCGTCGTCCGCCGGCGCTTCCCTTGCGGGCTCCGCAGGCGCGCCCGGCACCGGGTAGGCCGGCTGCCCGGCCGCTCGCGGCGGTATGGGCGCGGGCATGGGCGACCGCAGCTTACGGGTGCGATCGTCGTCTTCCGGCCAGTCAGCCACGTCGTGTTCCGCCACTTCTTGATCTCAGGGTGAGAACGTCATTATCGACGCTACGTCGTCGCTCCCGTGTGCGCAGATAGGTCTTAAAGGTTCTCCTGCGTAAAAGTACACAGAAGGGTACTTAGCCACCGGCAATGCGATCGTCGGCCGATCCGGAAACATCGACCCCCATCTGGATCGTTACGGTAGAGACGACTGCTGCTCGAAAGGATGATCGTGTCCACTTCGGACCCGTGGAGTACCTGCCCGTGCGAATGCACGGGAATCGCTGATTCAACCGGGAGAGCAACCCGGTGAACACGGCTCTTGGCCTGCTGGCCGTACTACTTCTCACCCTGGCCACCGGTTATTTCGTCGCCCAGGAGTTCGCCTTCGTGGCCGCCGACCGCGGCGTGCTGCGCGAACAGGCCGACGCCGGTGACGCCGCCGCCAAGCGGGCGCTGGAGGTGACCGGACGCCTGTCGTTCATGCTGTCGGGCGCGCAACTCGGCATCACCGTCACCGCCCTGCTGGTCGGCTTCATCTCCGAACCCGCCATCGCCACGGTGATCCGCCCGTGGCTACAGACGGCGGGCGTGCCCGGGAGTGCCGTACCGGGCATCGCCGTGGCCCTGGCCGTGGCGATCGCCACGGTCGTCCAGATGGTGCTCGGCGAGCTGGCCCCCAAAAACCTGGGCATCGCCCGTCCCGAGCCGGTGGCCAAGTTCCTCTCCGGCTCGACCCTCGTCTATCTCAAGATCGCCGGGCCGGTCATCCGGCTGTTCGACTCCGCCGCCACCGGCCTGCTGCGCCTGGTGGGCGTGGAGCCGGTCGAGGAGATCGAGCACGGCGCCAGCCCCGAGGAGCTGTCCCGGATCATCTCCGAGTCGGCCACGGCCGGCGACCTCCCACCGGGGCTGTCGGAGCTGCTGGAGCGCGCGCTGGAGTTCGGTGACCGCACCGCCGAGGACGTCATGGTGCCGCGGCCCCGCGTGGTGCTGCTCAGGGACGAGCTCCCGATCTCCGACCTGATCGACGCGGTCCGCGAGCACGGCCACTCCCGTTACCCGGTGCTCTGCAACGAGAACGGCGACGACGTGGTCGGCGTCACCGGCGTGCGGGAGCTGCTGCGCTCCGGCCTGTCCGACGGCCCGCTGGAGAAGATCACCCGCCCCGCGCTCCTGGTTCCGACCTCCCTGCCGCTGCCGGCCGTGCTGGAGCGCATGCGCTCCGCCGGCGACGACATGGCCTGCGTCATCGACGAGTACGGCGGTCTGGCCGGTGTGGTCACCATCGAGGACCTCGCCGAGGAGCTCGTGGGCGAGCTCATGGACGAGAACGACCCGGAGCCCGCGGGGGTCGTCGCGGGCGACGACGGCACCTGGGACCTCCCGGGCACGCTGCGACTCGACGAGGTCGAGCGGGCCACCAAGCTGTCGCTCCCCGAGAGCGACGACTACGACACCATCGCCGGCCTCGTGCTCGCCGCCCTCGGGCGGATGGCCGAACCCGGCGACCAGGTCACCGTCACCCTGACCATGGAGAACGACCCCTTGGAAAACGACGGCGCGGACGAGGCCGACGCGGTGCTCACCGTGCTGTCGGTGCATCGCAGGGTCCCCGAGTGGGTACGGCTCGCGCCCGTCGCCCCCGGGGAGGCCGCGCCCACAGACGAGAAAGAGAACGAACCGGCGATGACCGCGCCACGGATGATCGAGCGTGGCCCCGGCACACCCATGATCGAGCGAAGCGCGGTGGAGAAACGATGAGCGCCACCGCGGCCCTGCTGCTCGGCGTGGTCCTGCTGATCGGCAACGCCTTCTTCGTCGCCGCCGAGTTCGCGGTGATATCGGCTCGCAGGCACCGCCTGGAGGAGCTCGCGGGCAAGGGCGGCCGGTTGACCCGGATCGCCGCCCGCACCGCCGTACGCGGGAGCAGGGAGCTTCCCCTGATGCTGGCCGGGGCACAACTCGGCATCACCCTGTGCTCGCTCGGCCTGGGCATGGTGACCGAACCGGCCATCGAGCACCTGCTCGAACCGATCTTCGCGGCGATAGGCCTGCCCGACTCGCTGCGGGTGCCCATCTCGCTCGTGATCGCGCTGGCTCTGATCACCTTCCTCCACATGGTGATCGGCGAGATGGCGCCCAAGTCGTGGGCGCTGACCCACCCCGAGACGGCGGCGCTGGGACTGGCCCTGCCGTTCCGGGGCTTCACCTGGGTGGTGCGGCCGGTCCTCGCCTCGCTCAACGGCCTGACCAACGCGATGCTCAGGCTGTTCGGCGTGCACACGAGGGACGAGCTGGCCACCACCAGGACCCCGGTTCAGCTGGCCATGCTGGTCGGTGAGTCGGGCCGGATGGGCCTGCTCGACCGCAACGAGCACGACCTGCTCACCAGGGCCCTGCGGGTCCACCAGCAGCCGGTCGAGCGGCTGATGCTGCCCATCGCGCGGGTCACCTGCGTGACCGGGAACGCCACGGGACCCGAGATGCGCAGGATCGCCGCGGACAGCGGGCACCTGCGTCTGCTGGTCAACTCGGGCAGGCCGAACGACGTCCTGGGCGTGCTGCACGTCAGGGACATCCTGATCCGGCCCGAGGCGAGCCCCTCCGAGCTCGCCCGGCCGGCACCCCGGCTGCAGAAGACCACGACGATCCCCGAGGCGGTCTCCACGCTCCAGGACGCCCACGCCCACGTGGGCATCGTCACCGACGCGGGTGGCGAGGTCATCGGGATGGTGAGCCTCACCGACCTTCTGGGCGAGCTTCTGGACGTCCGGGCTCTCGTCACGCGCTAGCGGATATGACAGACGGGCCGGGGAGAAACCTCTCCCCGGCCCGTTTTCTCTGTCAGCGTAATCGGATCGGCCCTCGACGCGGAGGTTGCAAGTGATCCGAAAGTGATCGGCAAGCGGTGGTGGTTAGAAACGGGGGCGCACTCCGCAGTCGACCCAAAAGGTAAAAGGACCGTGCGTAACGGCTGGGTCTTCTCTATAACGGAGCGAACAGCTACTTTGATCGATGATCGCTTGACCGGCTCACCCGACTCGAAACTCCACGGACGGCCCCGATGAACGCGCAGCTCCCGAGAAACGAACAAAGCCCCGACGCGCTGTCCGCGCGATCGGGGCCTTACGTGATTGTCTTAAGTGGGCGAGGAGGGATTTGAACCCTCACGTCCTTTCGGACACACGGACCTGAACCGTGCGCGTCTGCCGTTCCGCCACCCGCCCTTGTTGGGTGCGGTCGAAACATTAGCACGAATCGGCCGGTACCCATGAACCCGGATACGATCCTCCTAGATGCGAAGCGGAGGGACCGGGTGCAGGAGAGCGAGGAACGAGCCAACGAGCGCCCGAGCGCCCGCGATCATGTAAGCGGGCGGAGGAACCGGGTGCGGAGAAGCGACGACCGAGCCAACGAGTTCCCGAGCGACCGCGACCAGATAGACGGAGGAAGGGAGGTACCCGGTGGGAGTCCTTCAGCGTTTCGAGCGAAGGCTCGAAGGCTTGGTTGAAGGGGCCTTTGCGCGGGCGTTCAAATCTGACCTTCAGCCGGTAGAGGTCGCCAGCGCGGTCCAACGGGAGATGGACGAACGGGCGGCGATCGTCGCGCAGGGGCGCACGCTCGTGCCGAACGACTTCGTGGTGGAACTGTCCACGACCGACAGCGAACGCCTCGAGGTCTATGCCGACAGCATCGGCCACGAGCTCGCGAACCTCGCCAGGGAGTACGCCAAGGAGCAGGGTTACTCATTCGTGGGACCGGTCCGGGTCCGCTTCGAGACCGCCGGCGATCTCGCGGTCGGCCTGTTCCGCATCCGCTCGGGAGTGATCCGCGGCGCGACGGTCGAGCAGGACGAGATCCGCCAGCCCGTGAGCGACGTTCCCGCGCCCAAACTGAATCCCTTCGAGGGCCACCCCCGCCTGCTGGTCTCCACCCAGGACGACCCGCAGGGACAACGGTCCTACGATCTGACAACACCGGTGACGCTGCTCGGCAGGGGCACCGACTGTGATCTACGGCTGGTCGACCCGGGTGTATCCCGGCACCACGCCGAGCTGCGCGTGGAGGGTCCCCAGGTCGCACTCGTCGACCTCGGCTCCACGAACGGCACCTTCGTCAACGGCCAGCCGGTTCGCCGGGTCGAGCTCCAGAACGGCACTCGCGTGACCCTGGGGCGCACGACTCTGGTTTTCCGGCGCGATTAAAGGTAAACAGACGGTCCATGTCCGAGCTCACGCTGCTGCTGATCCGGCTCGCGTTCCTCGCGGTGCTGTGGTTCTTCGTGATTGCCGCGGTCGGTGTGATCCGGACAGACTTGTTCGGATCACGCACGGCCGCCGCTGTCACCGCGCGCAAGGTCCCCAAACCCGCAAAGCCCGCCGCGGTCAAATCCAAGAAGGGGGAACCACGGCAAATGGTCGTCACCGGTGGCCCCCTGCAAGGCACCACCATTACCCTCTCGGAGACGCCAATCACCATCGGCCGAGCAACCGACGCCACTCTGGTAGTCAGCGATGACTACGCCTCCAGCCGGCATGCCCGGCTCTTCCCCCAGGACGGTCAGTGGATCGTGGAAGATCTCGGTTCGACCAACGGAACGTATCTCGACCGCTCTAAAGTCACCCGTCCGACTCCGGTGCCGCTCGGTGTTCCGATCCGCATTGGCAAGACCGTCATCGAATTGCGCAAATGACCATCGCACTCCGTTACGCCGCCCGCTCCGACGTCGGCCTCCTCCGTGAAGGCAACGAGGACTCGGCCTACGCCAGCGGCCGCCTGCTCGCCGTCGCGGACGGTATGGGCGGCCACGCGCACGGTGAGGTGGCCAGCTCGGTCGCCATCGCCGCAATGTCCTCCCTCGACGAGGACACCCAGGGGGGTGACCTGCTCAGCGCCATCGAGGCGGCTGTACGCGACGCCAATCGCAGGCTGCACGAGATGGTGGCCCGGGATTCAAGCCTCAAGGGCATGGGCACCACCCTGACCGCCATGCTCTGGTCCGGCACCAGGGTCGCCCTGGTCCACGTCGGCGACTCACGCGCCTATCTTCTGCGGGCGGGGGAGCTCTACCAGATCACCCACGATCACACGCTCGTGCAGTCCCTGGTGGACGACGGCCGGATCACCCAGGAGGAGGCCGCCACCCACCCGCAGCGCTCCATCCTGCTGCGGGCGCTCGACGGCAGCGGCGAGGTCGACCCCGACCTGTCCCTGCGCGAGGCCCAGGTCGGCGACCGCTACCTGCTCTGCTCCGACGGATTGTCCGGGGTGGTGACCGCGGAGACGATGCATCACACGCTCTCCACGATCGAGGACCCCGACACGGTGGTCCGCACGCTCATCGACCTGGCCAACCGCGGTGGCGGTCCCGACAACATCACCTGCGTCCTCGCCGACGTCCTGGAGGTGGAAGAGGCACTCGCCCCGCTCGCCGAGGCCGCCGTGGTCGGTGCGGCCGGGTCGACCCTGCGGTCACCGGCGTCGGACGCGCCGGCGGGACATGCCGGCGCGGTCACGATGCCCCAGCCGGTCATCACGGATGACGATCTCGAGGAGCCGGTCGCCAGGGCCACAGGGCGGCCGGCCAAACGTCGTCGACTGTGGCCGCTTATGGTCGTCGTGGGAGGCGTCGTCGTCATCGGCGGCGGCTTCGGCTGGTATTTCGGGAACCAATGGCTCGACGGCCAATACTTCGTAGGGGCTCGGGGTAACGAGATCGTGGTTTTTCAGGGCCTGCCGACCAGCGTCGGCCCCGTCGACCTCTTCGACGTCGCCAAGAGCACCGCCGAGTCGGTCTCGGTCCTCAGCGCGTTCCAGCAGGGCCAGGTCCGCGACGGCATCCCCGTTCCCAGCGTCGACGCGGGACTGAAGAAGATCGAAGAACTCAAGACGTCGGCGACCCCCGACGGGAAGGACGAGCCGACCTCCCAGCCGAGCGTCTCGCCGAGCGCCACCCCGACTCCAAAACCCTCAAGGTAGCGGTAACACATGAGCACCCCAAGCGCCGAGCCCGTCCCCCTGCCCGCCAAGCGGCGGATGGCCCAGTTGGCGATGCTCGCTTTAGCGGTCGTGATCGTGATGATCGCCTACGCCAACGTGGGGCTCGCGATCGACAAGAAGATCCCCGCGGGAATGCTCACCTACGGACTGGGCCTGGGCGGGCTCGTGCTGGCCGCCTATCTGGTGCTGGCCAAGTTCGCCCCCTGGGCGGATCCGCTGATCCTGCCACTGGTGACGCTGGTCAACGGCATCGGGCTGGTGATGATCTATCGCCTCGAACAGGTCGGCGCGTTCGGTGCGTCGGCCAGCACGCAACTCCTGTGGACGGCCATCGGCGTCGTCATGTTCTCCGTGACTCTGATCGTGCTGCGCGACCACCGCGCACTGCAGCGGCTGACCTATACGGCGGGAGCCATCGGACTCTTCCTGCTGATCTCGCCGCTACTGCCGGGCATCGGCCAAGAGGTCAACGGCGCACGCATCTGGATCGGCATCCCCGGTCTGGGCCAGCTCCAGCCCGCCGAGTTCGCCAAGCTCGCTCTGATCATCTTCTTCGCCGGCTACCTGGTCGCCAAGCGCGACGTGCTGGCCCTGGCCGGACGCCGGCTGCTCTTCATCGACCTGCCCCGCGCCCGTGACCTCGGCCCCGTCCTCATCACCTGGGGTCTCAGCCTGGGTGTGCTGATCATGCAGAAGGACCTCGGTTCCTCATTGCTGATCTTCGGCACATTCATCGCGATGCTCTACATCGCCACCCAGCGCACCTCATGGGTCCTGATCGGCATTCTGCTCTTCATCGGCGGCGCGGTTCTCGCCGGATTGCTCTTCGATCACGTGTACGCCCGTTTCGAGGTCTTCCTCGACCCGGGCAACCAGGAGCTCTACGATCGCGAGCTCGGCGGCAGCGCCCAGCTCATGCAGGGCCTGTTCAGCATGGCCAGCGGCGGGATCTTCGGCACCGGGCTCGGCCAGGGGCACCCGGAGCTGATCCCGCTGGCCATCTCCGACTTCATCTTCCCCGCCACCGGCGAGGAGCTCGGCCTGACCGGGCTGATGGCCCTTCTGATGATCTACGCCCTGCTGGTGGAGCGCGGTCTGCGCACCTCGATCGCGGCCCGAGACCCGTTCTCCAAGCTGCTGGCGGGTGGTCTGTCGTTCATCCTGGCCTGGCAGGTCTTCATCATCGTCGGCGGCGTGACCAACCTGATCCCGCTGACCGGCCTGGTCACGCCCTTCATGTCCCAGGGTGGTTCGGCTCTGCTGGCTAACTGGATCCTTATCGCGTTACTGGTACGCATGTCGGATGCGGCTAGGAAGCCGCCACCCCAAGCCATCCAGGACGAAGGAATGACACAGGTGTTCCAGCGATGAACGGCCCCCTCAAGCGTGCCGCCCTGGCCTGCCTGCTCATGTTCGGCCTGCTGATGATCAATGTGAACTACCTGCAGGCCGTACGGGCGGATGGTCTGCGCTCGGACCCACGTAACAGTCGTAATTTCTACGAGCGCTACGCGATTCAGCGTGGCCGGATCACCGCGGGTGACAAGGTCCTCGCCGAGTCCGTCGACACCGGCACCAACGACTTCCGATTCGAGCGACGCTATCCCGGGGGCAAGGTCTACGCCCCCATCACCGGGTTCTTCGCGCCGGAGAGCGAACGCGACATGGAGAAGGCGGAGAACACCCTGCTCAACGGGACGAGCGCCGACCTGCTGATCCGGCGCAGCCTCGACCTGTTCACCGCCAAGCAGTCCAAGGGCGCCAACGTCGACCTGACGATCAACCCCAAGGCGCAGGAGGCGGCCTACAAGGCGCTGGGCGAGAGCGGCAAGAAGGGCGCGCTGGTCGCGATCGAGCCGAAGACCGGGGCGATCCTCGCCATGGTCTCGATCCCCACCTACGACCCCAACCTGCTGTCCAAGCCGAACAAGGGCGTAGTCAACGCGGCCTCCAAGAAGCTGGAGACCGACAAGGACCAGCCGCTGCTGAACCGGGCCATCGAGCGCACCTACCCGCCGGGCTCGACCTTCAAGGTGGTGACCCTGTCCGCACTTCTGGAGAGCGACGACACCGTCGGCCCGGAGACCCAGGTGGACGCTCCGACGGTGCTCGACCTGCCCAACACCACCGCCGACCTGCCCAACTTCGGCGGCGCGGCGTGCGGCTCCGGACGCGTGACGCTGTCGTTCGCGCTGGAGCAGTCCTGCAACACGCCGTTCGCCAAGATGGGCATGGATCTCGGCTACGACGCCATCCAGGAGCAGGCCAGGAAGTACGGCATCGGCGGTGACCCGGTGGCGATCCCGATGCCGGTCTCGCCCAGCTCGATCGGTCCCCGCGAGGACCAGGCCGCGCTCGCCCAGGCCTCGATCGGCCAGCGCAGCAACCAGATGACCCCGCTGCAGATGGCGATGGTCGCCGCGGGCATCGCCAACAAGGGCGTGGTCATGAAGCCGTACCTGGTGAACAAGATCGCGGACTCGGAGGGCGGCGAGGTCCAGAGCGCCGAGCCCGAAGAGCTGTCCACCGCGATCAGCGAGGACAGCGCGCGCAAGCTCACGGAGATGATGGTCAACGTCGTCGCCAAGGGCACCGCGAGCGCCGCGCAGGTCCCGGGAGTGACCGTCGCCGGCAAGACCGGCACCGCCGAGACCTCCCAGGGCAGTGACCCGCACGCGTGGTTCATCTCGTTCGCCCCCGCCGAAGACCCCAAGATCGCCCTTGCTCTGATCGTCGAGTCCGGGAGCGCCGGAGGCGAGGCCTCCGGCGGCCACACCGCCGCTCCCATCGCCAAGAGCGTGATTGAAGCGGTGCTGGGTAGATGACCGCCGGCTTGCTCGGGGGCCGCTACCGCCCCCTGGGTCGCATCGCGACGGGCGGCATGGGCGAGGTATGGCGGGCCGAGGACGAGCTGCTCGGCCGCGAGGTGGCCGTGAAGCTGCTCCGGCAGCACATGGCGGCGGATCCGGCCTTCCGCGAACGGTTCCGCTCCGAGGCCCGGATCGCGGCGGGGCTGGCCGACCCCGGCATCGCCCAGGTCTACGACTACGGCGAGGCCGACGGCATCGCCTATCTGGTGATGGAGCTCGTTCCCGGCGAGTCGCTGGCGGGCATCCTGGTCCGCGACGGCAGCCTGAGCGTCGAGGTCACCCTCGACGTGGTCCAGCAGACGGCCAAGGGGCTGCAGGCCGCGCACAGCTCGGGAATCATCCACAGGGACATCAAGCCGGGCAACATTCTGGTCACCGAGGCCGGCGTGATCAAGATCACAGATTTCGGCATCGCCCGGGTTCTGCAGGCCGCACCGGTGACCCAGACGGGCATCCTGCTCGGCACCGCCCAGTACGTCAGCCCCGAGCAGGCCTCCGGACTCCCGCTGACCCCCGCCACGGACCTCTACTCGCTCGGCGTGGTGGCCTACGAATGCCTGGCGGGACGTCCGCCCTTCGTCGCCGAGACGCAGGTGGCGATCGCGCTCATGCATCTCAGCGAGCCTCCGCCGCCGCTGCCGGCAGCCATTCCGGCCGGGGTGCGCAATCTGATCATGTCGTGCCTTTCCAAGGACCCCGAGCGGCGTCCGGCCAGTGCCAGAGAGTTGTCCGAGCGGGCAAACCTGCTGCTTGAGGCACTCGCCACCGGAGGCGCCACGGGCCTGAGCATGCTCACCGACCCGGCGGGATGGCGAGCCGAACCGGCGACCGAGTGGCCGGAGGAGATCGCACCGATCCTGTCCCCGCCCCCGGATCAGGGTCCGGGGTCGGGCCCGGGTCCGGGCTGGGGTTCGGCGGGCACCGTACGGACCTCCACGAGGCGGCGTGGCCTGCGCAGGACGACGGTGATCGCCGCCGCGGTCGCGGGATGTGCCGCGGCCGTCGGGCTGGGCGCGCTGGTGGTCCATGATCTTACGGACAGGCCGAGCGGAAACAAGCCGGAAGAACCGGCGATCAGATCGAGCCCGGCCACCAAGCATCCGACGGTCCGGCCGACCAGAACCAAGCCCGCGACGAGTAGACCGCCGGTCACACCGACGAAGTCGCACCGCCCTTCGGTCACGCCGTCGGCTACGGTAAGCACATCGGCCACGCCTACCATCCGGCCGACGAAGTCGCCACCGCCCAGCCCCAGCCCGACTATTTCGACCCCAACGCCCACCACCCCGACGGCGACACCGAGCCTCACACCAAGCACCACTCCCGGCCCCGGCGACACAGCCCCGTCGAATGGGGAGACGTGACACGGCAACGGGTCGATGATGGACACCGGTGGCCCAAAAGCCCGCCGGCACCCAAGATGAACGGTAAGGGACAGTGCAGGAAATGACTCAGCCCCGACGCCTCGGCGATCGCTACGAGCTTGACGGCGTCGTCGGGCGTGGCGGCATGGCCGAGGTCTATCGCGCCCGAGACATCCGGCTGGATCGGATCGTCGCCATCAAGACCCTCCGCGCGGACCTGGCGAGAGATCACATCTTCCAGGCCCGGTTCCGCCGGGAGGCGCAGTCCGCCGCGTCGCTGAACCACCCCTCCATCGTGGCGGTCTACGACACGGGCGAAGACACGTCCGAGGGCGCGCCCGTGCCGTACATCGTGATGGAGTACGTCGACGGTCGCACGCTGCGCGACCTGCTGCGGGCCGATCGGCGCCTGCTGCCGGAGCGCGCGTCCGAGCTGGTCGACGGGATCCTGCGAGCGCTGGACTACAGCCACCGCGGCGGCATCGTCCACCGGGACATCAAGCCGGCGAACGTCATGATCACCCGCAATGGCGACGTCAAGGTCATGGACTTCGGCATCGCCCGCGCGATGGCCGACTCGGCCGCGACCATGACGCAGACCGCCCAGGTGATCGGCACCGCCCAGTACCTCTCGCCCGAGCAGGCCAGGGGCGAGCGGGTGGACGCCCGCAGCGACATCTACTCCACCGGCTGTGTGCTGTACGAGCTGCTGACCGGACAGCCGCCGTTCACCGGCGACTCCCCCGTCGCGATCGCCTACCAGCACGTGCGCGAGGAGCCGATCCCGCCGTCGCAGATCGACCCCGACATCCCCAAGTGGGCCGACGCCATCGTGCTCAAGGCGATGGCCAAGGACCCGGCGCACCGCTACCAGAACGCCGGGGAGATGCGGGCCGACATCCAGCGGGCGATGTCCGGCATCCCGATGGACGCACAGACCATGGCGCTGGCCAACAACTACGGCTCGGCCACGCGGACCATGCAGCCGCAGCCCGGGGCCGGCGGCCCGGGCACCCAGCGCACCACCGCCGTCCCGGCGTACGAATACGGCACGGAGGAAGGCGGGCGTGGCGGGGGCGGCCGGCGGCGTCAGCAGCAGAGCGGCAACGCGGCGGTCAAGACCGCGGCGTGGATCCTGATCCCGCTGCTGGTCGTCGGCGCCTTCATCGGCGTGGGCTACCTGTTCCTGAGCTCCCCCGGCGACCCCGTCGTGAGCGGCAAGGTGACGATCCCGCTGCTGAGCTCCCAGACCGAGAAGGCGGCGACCGCCGCGCTGACGGGTCTCGGCCTGAAGGTCAAGGTGGTCAAGGAGTTCGACGAGGAGCTGGCGAGTGGCACGGTGATCGAGACCGATCCCGCGGCCGACACCGAGGTCGAGAAGGACAGCGAGGTCATTCTCAAGGTCTCCAAGGGCCTGGAGAAGGTCGAGGTGCCCAACGTGGTCAACATGACCACGGAGGAGGCCACGGCCGCGCTCGAGGACAAGGGCTTCAAGGTCAGCCTGCAGACCAAGGCCTCCAGCCGCAAGCAGGGCATCGTCTTCGAGACCTCACCCGTCGCGGGCAAGAGCGTCAGCAAGGGCAGCTCGGTCCGGATCTACGTGCCCATGGAGTCCGTGGAGATTCCGAACGTCGTCAACATCACGGTCGACGACGCGAAGAAGACGCTCAAGGAGGCCGGCTTCAAGGCCAAGGTCGTGGAGCAGGAGAGCGACCTGCCGGAGGGCACCGTGCTGAGCCAGTCTCCCGAGGCGGGCAGTAAGTACCAGCCGGGGATCACGGTCACGCTGATCGTGTCGAGCGGTGCGCCCCCCGTGCCGACGGAGCAGCCGACCCTCCCGAGCGACGAGCCGACCTTCGACGACCAGCCCACGGAACCGGATCCCACCGAGACCGACGACGGCCAGATCTTCGACCCGGCACCCGGAGACGGGGGCTGAGCTCACCCTCGTACCCGAAGGCAGAAGCCGAGCCCGGCCCCGTCGTTGGAGACGGGGCCGGGCTCGGCTTGTGACCGGAGGCAGGGACCGGGTTCGGTGCGTGACCGGAGGCGAGGACAGGGCCCGGCGCCGTGACCGGAGACGGGTTCGCCCCCGTGGGAACTCCCTGGAAAGCAGGGGCCCCGCGACTTCGCGGGGGTTTTCTTCTGGGAACTCGCCGAAGGATTTTTCCCGGGAAAAGGGACGAGCCCTTCCGTCACTCGGGGGCGATGGCGGAAGGGCTCACTGGTTAATCGTTCAGGCTGGGGCCGGCGTTACACGATTCCGGTGAGCCAGTTTCCGAGGAGCCGGTGACCGTGTTCGGAGATCACCGATTCGGGGTGGAACTGCACGCCCTCGAGGGGGGCGGTGCGATGGCGCAGACCCATGATCACTCCGTCTGCGGTGGTCGCGGTGACCTCAAGGATCTCAGGGACGGTCTCGGGCAGGACCGCCAGCGAGTGGTAGCGCGTCATGGTCGCCGGAGACGGCAGCCCGGCGAAGACGCCGCGTCCGTCGTGCGCGATCGCGCTGGTACGGCCGTGCACCAGCTCGGGAGCCCGTGCCACGGTCGCGCCGTGGGCGATCGCGATGGCCTGGTGGCCCAGGCAGACGCCGAGCAGGGGGAGGTCGCGGGCCTCGCAGTAACCGACGAGCGGGACGCTCACCCCCGCGTCCTCGGGCGTGCCCGGGCCGGGGCTGATCAGAACCCCGTCGAAGCCGTCCGCATCCTCGACCACGACCCGGTCACGCGGGCGTACGTCGCAGGTCGCGCCGAGCTCGCGGAGATACTGGACGATGGTGTGGACGAAGCTGTCGTGGTTGTCCACGACAAGTACTCGAGTCATCGGTTCACGGGTTCATCGGTTCAGGACGGTCTGGTCGAGCGGGATGCGGGGTTCAAGCCAGGGGAACACCGCGTACCAGAGTACGGCCACCGCCAGCCCGGCCAGCACCACCGTGAAGAACGTCCGGGCCGCGAGATTGCCGGGGAGCAGCCGCCAGATCCAGCCGTACATGAGACTCCTTGTCTGCTTGTCCTCAGGTCCGGCGGTCCTCGCGCCTGTCCAGTTCTCCGAAGACGATGAGCCGCTGGGCCGCGGAGTATTCCGGATGGCAGGTGGACAGTGTGATCAGGGCCTTGGCCGGCTCACGTCCCGGCTGGCCGGGGACCGGGGCGATGACGTCCACCTCGGTGGGCTCGACGATGCGGGTGCGGGTGACGCGATAGGTGTAGCGAGCCTCGCGAGCCTCGACCACGATGTCGTCGCCCCGGCGGAGCTCGTCGATGCGGTTGAAAGGCGCGGCGTAGGTAGTTCGATGCCCCGAAAGCACGAAATTTCCGACTTCTCCTGGCATTGCGGTCCCGGGGTAGTGGCCCGGTCCCATCCGCAGCCGATCCCGGTCGATGCCCTCCACCACGGCGTACCGGTAGTCGGCACCGAATCGGGGAATCCTGAGCATCGCCACCGCTCCGCCCAGCCGGACCTTGCCGAGCAGCCGGGGCCCCTTCTCCTCGGAGAGCTGCCTCTGCAGCAGGGTCTGCTGCTCCACGGTGTAGGAGCCGGTACCCCAGAGGAGGTAGGCACAGAAGAGCAGCAGGACCAGACCCGTCGTGATGCTCAGCTCCCCCAGAGCTCTCAATGTGGCTCTCATGAGGTCAGGCTAGTGACGGCCGGACGGGCCGGACGGACGCGAATCACGCCGTTGAACCAAGGTTTGCCCCGTAATGGTTCGCCGCGGAATCGCCACGGCCTACATGACCCGACTATTCTTAATCAGGTCATCGCTCACCAGCGATTACGCTAGCCGACATGGCCTGCGCATGATCCGGATCGCGCAGGGTTGACGCAGGAGAAGAAACCCCAGTGCCCAAGCCCAACACTCGTAAGAAGGCGGTTTACACTCCGCCGCAGACGTCCCAGCAGGTCAAGATGAGCCCGCGCTGGTTGGCGCCGGTCATGGTGGCCTCCTGGATCATCGGGATCCTGTGGATCGCCATCTACTACGTGGCGCCCAACGCACCCCTTCTGGGCACCCTCCAGAACTGGAACCTGCTGATCGGGTTCGTTTTCATCATCTTCGGTGTGGTGTTGTCCACGCGCTGGCGTTAGTTTTTTCCACAGTGTTTATCCACACCCTGGGGATGCCAGGGTGTGGATCAGCCAAAGACGCCCAACTGGGCCTGGATGGCGGCCTGGACGGCGAACGGTGGCAGCAGCATGACCATCGCGACCAGCACCACGGCGAGCGCGACGCAGCCTCCCCACTGAACCGCGTTGCGGTTCTTGGACGGGGCGAAGGCGAGGATCACCGCGGCCAGGCCGCCGGTGATCAGGCCGCCGAGGTGGCCCTGCCAGCTGATGTTGGGGACCACGACGGTGAGCACCACGTTGATGCCGATCAGCCAGAGCACGCCGCGGACGTCGAAGCCGAGCTTCCTGGCGAGCACGAACAGCGCGCCGAACATGCCGAAGATCGCACCCGAGGCGCCCACCGCGGAGATTCCGAACAGGTAGATCGCGACGGATCCACCGAGCGCGGAGAGCATGTAGAGGGCCAGGAACCGCGCGTGGCCGAGGCGCCGTTCCAGCTCCGGGCCGATGGCGTAGAGCGCCCACATGTTGAACAGGATGTGGGTCAGGGCGAAGGAACCGCCGCTCAGCGGCTGGTGCAGGAAGGCGCCGGTGATCAGACGCCACCATTCGCCCCGGTAGGCGACGCTGTAGGAATCCATCGCGAAGTTGTTGAGCACCCAGTTGGTGCTCGCGATCTCCGCGAGGTAGGCCAGGACATTGATGACTATCAGCGTCCAGGTGACCCGGGGGACGGTGACCGCCCGGCCGCCGAAGGTCGCCTGCGCCTGCCGTACCGTCTTGTTGCCCTCGGCGACGCATTCGGGGCACTGGAAGCCCACGGAGGCGTCGCGCATGCAGTCAGGGCAGATGGGACGGTCGCAGCGCTGGCAGCGCACGTAGGTTTCGCGTCCGGGATGCCGGTAGCAGGTGGGAACGGACGCGGTTTCGGGCTCGCTGGGTGGCTGGGTGGTCATGACGCGTGGCTGGCCCTTCGAGGGTGGTGTTATCCACAGACTGCCAGCCTATTCATGATCCCGAGCATCCGCGCACGCGAACGGCGGCCTCCCGAGGGAGGCCGCCGGGCGAATGATCAGCTCTGGACGCGCTCGATGGTGACCGACTCCAGGATCACGTCGTTCTTCGGACGGTCCCGGGCATCGGTCTCGGTCTTGACGATGGCGTCGATGACGTCCTGGCCCTCGACCACCTCACCGAAGATGGTGTGCTTGCCGTTGAGGTGCGGCGTGGGCACCACGGTCACGAAGAACTGCGAGCCGTTGGTGCCGCGGCCGAACTGGATGCCGGCGTTGGCCATGGCGAACAGGTACGGACGGTTGAAGTAGAGGTCCGGGTGGATCTCGTCGTCGAACTTGTAACCGGGGCCGCCGACGCCCTGGCCCAGCGGGTCGCCACCCTGGATCATGAAGTTCTCGATGACCCGGTGGAAGATCGTGCCGTCGTAGAGCTTGTCGGTGGTCTTCTCGCCGGTCTCCGGGTGCGTCCACTCACGGGTGCCTTCGGCGAGTTCGACGAAGTTACGCACGGTCTTGGGCGCGTGGTCCGGGAAGAGCTGGACCTTCACGGTGCCGCGGTTGGTCTTCAGATTCGCAATCAACTTCTCAGCCACGATCGGACTGCCCCCTTCAGGTCAGTTAGGCAAAGCCTGCGTATAGCGGTGCTTCTGTGATGTTCTGACGTATACGGCCGTAGCCGATCCATCAAGCATCCTCCCACGGCTCGTCATGATTGAGCCGCCTTCGAGCGGGAAGGGGTGGCGACGGGGCCCCAACAGATCTGGGGAGGTTGTCGTGCCTCTAGTACTATTCGGAAAGCGCAACATGAAGATCGTTATTCCGGAAACGCGGCTGCGCCAGGTGAAGGCGCAGGCCGTCCGAACCGCGGATCGGGTCGGCCCAATGGCCACACAAGCCCGTGACACCGCCAATGAGAAGATCGTCGTTGCACGAGGGTGGGCAGCACCCAAGCTTGACGCTGCCGCTCACTCCATCGCGGAGGAGATCGCGCCGAAGATCAGCGCGATGATGTCCCAGGCGGCCGCCAGGATCGATCCCGCTCCCACCGTCAAGACCCGCAACAGGGCACCGATGCTCCTGCTGTTCATGGGCCTCGCGGTCGGAGCCGTCGGCTATGCGATGTACCGCAAGAACGCCGACCAGTGGGCGGACTCGATGAAGGACAGCGCGTCCGACGCATCGCACTGGGTTGGGCAGAAGACGGAGACCACGGCTGACAGGGTCTCCGGCGCGACACATGACGCCGCGTCGAAGGTCGACGAGTTCGGCGGCAAGGCCGACTCGAAGGCAGACCAGATCTCCAAGAAGATGTCCTGATTTCACGAAGGTAGGGCCCACACCATCGATGGTGTGGGCCCTACCTTCGTGAAAGGGCGCTTCCGGTCTCCGGGTGACGGCGCCCGCACGCCACGGACGGCCCGGAGAGACCCCGTACGGCGGTCCGCCCGACCGGAGGGCGAGGGACCGTAGGCGGTCTACGCGGAGTCCGCCTGACCGGGGAGAACGGGAGACGGCGCCCTAGATGGTCCCCAGGTGGTCTACGTGGTCGAGTGCGCCGCGTCGGCCAGGGAGGGCAGGCGCCTGATGGTGCGGCTCGCCGTGGTGCCCGCGGCCACGATCAGCATGACGAGGCCGATCGTGAGCAGGGCCTCCGTCGCACCCCACCGCTCAATGATCAGTCCCGCCGCCACAGGACCTACGGGGGTGGCCACGCTTCCGATGAGCGCAAGACTGCTGATCACCCGGCCCTGGAGATGGTCAGGCGTGACGGCGACCTGGTAGGCGCCGAGGATGGTGTTCGCCGTCGGCATCAGGAAAAGCATGGCGGCCAGCGTGGGACCGATGACGGAGATCGTGGGGCTGATCGCCATGAGAGGGATCAGCGCCGCGCTGATCCAGAACACCGCGAGGATGACAAACGCCGGGCTGAAGCGCATGAGACGGGGAGCGATCAGCGCGCCCAGCAGGCCGCCCACGCCGGCGATCCCCAGCATCAGGCCGACTTCGGCCGATGTGGCTCCGCCCTGCTTGGCGATGACGATCACACCGAAGGTGAGGGCGGAGAACACGAGGCTGATTCCCGCCGCGGCCAGGAGCATCACGCGCAGCATCCGCTGGCCCCAGGTCCATCGAAGACCCTCGACGATGTCCTGGAACAGGCTTCTGCGCTCTTCCCCCCGTCCTTCCCGGCGCCGGACGTCCATCGGAGTCCGGATCATCAGTATCGCGAGGAAGGAGAAGAAATAGGCCAGGAGCTGGCCCACGAACGGAACCACCTGCCCGAGACCGTAGAGCAGGCCGCCCAGGGAAGGCCCCGCGATCGTTGCCGCGTGGTCGCGCGCCTCGTTCTGCGCGAAGGCCTGCGGTAGGCGATCGGTCGGCACGATGCGCCGCAGAGCGGATATCTCCGCCGGGTGGAAGAAGACCGCGCAGGCGCCGCTGATCACCGTCGCGCCCAGCAGCATCCAGAAGTTGAGCAGCCCCGAGATCAGCGTGGCGATGATGGCGAGGAGCATGCCGGCCCGCACCAGGTCGCAGGTGAGCATGGTCCGGCGCCGGTTCCATCTGTCCACCAGGGCTCCGGCGGGCAGCCTGAACACGATGTGCGTGACGATGCCCGCCGACCCGATCAGCCCCGCCTGGACGGCCGACCCCGTCAGGTCCAGGGCTATGAGGGGGTAGGCGAGAGACGAAACCTGCGCGCCCAGGGTGGAGGTGAAGTTGGCGCTCCACAGCAGGACGAAGTCCCGGTTGCGTCGTAAGGGCTCCGAGGCCACCCCGGACTCGTTCTCATCGATCTGACCCGTGCTGGTCATGGTGCCTCCGCCGATGTCGCCGAGCTCGGACAAGCGTGGCCGTCCCATCGGGCTGGGGGCCGCCTGGTCATTATGTACAGAATTTAAATTTTGTACAATTTAGAAACGTACAGAACTGCAGTACTGTGCAGCTATGAGCGCGGAGACAGTGCCCTTCACGGTGGCGCGCAGCCAGTTGGCCGAGTTGATGGGGCGGGTGGCGTACGGCGGCGAGAGGATCGTGTTGAGCCGCCACGGCAAGCCCGCGGTCGCCCTGGTCTCCATCGCCGACCTGGAGAGGCTTCAGGCGATGGCGGAGCAGGAAGAGCCGTCGCAGGTCGTGTCCTTGGGAAAGACGTCATTCGACCTTGCCGAGCCGTCCCCTCGGCAGGACCCTCGCCGTTTCGACATCGCGGCCGAGCAGGCCCCGCCCGGCGGCGCCACTCCCTGATCGAGCAGGCTCCACCGCCCCCTGGTCGAACCGCTTCCTTCGCGGAGCGGTATCAAATGATCCACACTTGCCGTATGGCAACGATGCGGATCAACGGTGCGGATCTCGCCTACGACGAGGCGGGAAACGGTCCCGCGGTGGTGCTGGTGCACGCCGGATGCGCGGACCGACGGATGTGGGAGCACCAGTTCCAGGCGCTGAAGGCGGACTTTCGGGTGGTCCGATACGACTGGCGTGGATACGGCGAATCCGCCGACGCGATCGGCGACTTCGCGCACCATGAGGATCTGCTGGCGTTGATGGACGCGCTGGAGATCGGCCGGGCAGCGGTGGTGGGCAGTTCGGACGGCGGCAAGATCGGGCTGGATGCTGCGCTCACCGCGCCCGGAAGGATCACTTCGCTCACGCTGGTCGCCCCGGGAGTCTCCGGACACGAATGGCCGTCGTCGATGACCTCGCTCTACCGGGAGCGGGTGCACGACGTGGTCGGCCTCGACCGGCTGCGGCTGTACAGGACCGGAGAGGCCGAGACCATCGACCCCGCGGAGCTGGACGCCTACTGCGAGGCCGAGACCGAGTTCCTGGTGGCCGGGCCGAGCCGTACCCGCGACGATCTCGACCCCGAGGTGTGGAAGGCGGCGCTCGCGATGGACCGGCGGCTGAACCAGCGGGCCTGGTCCAGGCCGCAGCCGGCCTCGCGTACGGCACAGCCGCCGGCGATCACCCGGCTCCACGAGATCAAGATCCCCACGCTGGTGGTCACGGGGCTGGCCGACGTTCCCGGGATCCTCGCCCTGTCGGACCTCCTGGTGGAGAGCATCAAGGGGGTCCGCCGGATCGAGTTGCCGCGGACCGGGCATCTGCCACCGCTGGAGCGCCCGAACGAGTTCAACGCGGCCTTGCTGGGCTTTCTCCAGGAGCTGGAGAGCGCCGGCCATCGTTGACGGTTCCGGCCGGGCGGCGGATGCCCGCGGAGCCGCCCGACAGCCACGCCAAACGGCGGCGACATCGAATCCTCAGTCGCCGGGCGACGGCCGTTCCTCGCCCGCGGATGATGAGCGATCGTCGAAGACGAGTTCGCCACCTAGCTGACTGTACAACTCCAGCTGGTCGTAGTAGATCCGATGAGTGATGATCTTGTCGTTGCCGACGGAGCAGGTGCTGGTGCCGCGAACGGCGACGGGACGGCCCGTTCCGTCCAGCACACCTCCGCCGGGCAGCATGACAGGCCCGTTGTGCGTGCCGGTGAGCATCCATTCGGTCACCGCGGGATCGGCGCAGAACACCGCGTGCCAGACCGTCATGCTCAGGTCCGGAAACCCTTTGAAGATCTCCTCGTAGAACGAGGCGATTTGGTCGTGTCCTTCCGCGGTGCCCGCCGGGGTCACCAGGACGCCGTCCCGGCTGTGGCACTGAAGAACACGATCCAGATCGTGGGTGTTGAAGGCCTCGAGCAGCTTGCCCTTGAGCGCGCGGGCGTCGCCCATGGTTATCCCCCCTTCGATTGGGGCCCTTCCTGCGACGGACACGCCGTCACGGCGGCCGGCCTTCTCTCGGCGCTGGCCGCCGTGATGGTGTGCGCACTCGCGTCGGTGGTCCGGGCGCCGCGTGTCAGTTGAGCTCGCCGGGATGGATGACGACCTTGGTCCAGCCGAGATCTCTCCGGTCGAAGTGCTCGTAGCCGTCCGGTGCGTCGTCCAGGTTCAGTTCATGCGAGACGACCCAGGACGGCCGGGCCTTTCCTTCGTGGATGAGCGTACGGAGCTGCCGGTTGTAGCGCTTCACGTTGCACTGGCCGTTGCCGATCATCTGGCCCTTGAACCAGAACATCCCGTAGTCGAAGGCGATCTCGCCCTGCTTGAAGAGATCGTCCGGGCTGCCGGGGTCCGACGGGATGAAGACGCCGACGACGCCGATGCTCCCGGTGAACTTGACCGATTTGACGAGGTTGTTGAGCGTCATGTTGGGGTGCTCGTGTCCCTGCGGGTCGTGCGCCTGGTAGCCCACGCACTCGCAGCCCCGGTCGGCGCCCAGGCCGTTGGTGAGTTCCATGACCTGATCGACCGGTGACGACTGGGAGTCGTCGATCGCGATCGCGCCGATCTCCTCGGCTTTGGCGAGCCGGTCGGGGTGGCGGTCGACGACCATCACCTTGCTCGCGCTCTTGAACGTGGCGGAGTAGGCGGCCATCAGCCCGACGGGTCCCGCTCCGTAGATCACGACCGAGTCGCCCGCCTCCACCTGGGCGAGTTGGGTCGCGTGCCAGCCGGTCGGCCAGATGTCGGCGAGCATCACGTAGTCGTTCTGCTTCTCCTTCGCGTCGTCGGGGAGGATGAGGCAGTTGAAGTCGCCGTACGGCACGCGCAACAACTCGGCCTGGCCGCCGTTGTAGGGCCCCATGTCCGCGAAGCCGTAGGCCGCTCCGGCCATGCCCGGCTCGGGATTGGTGGTGAGGCAGTAGGCCGTCAGGCCCTTTTCGCAGTTCACGCAGAAGCCGCACGAGATGTTGAACGGGATGCAGACCACGTCGCCGACGCGGACGTGGTCGACGGCCGGTCCGACCTCGACCACTTCGCCGAGGTTTTCGTGACCGAGGACGCGGCCCGTCTCGAAGTCGGTCCGGCCTTCGTACATATGCAGGTCCGACCCGCAGATGTTGGTCGTGGTGATGCGAACCAGGACATCGGTGGGCCGCTCTATGCGCGCGTCCGGGACTTCCTCGACGTTGACCTGTCGAGGTCCGTTGTACACGATTGCTTTCATGATTTCCCCGCATGCGGTTGATTGCGAAGGATCGCCTTACCCGTCAGCGACGGGGCGAGAGGTTCTACGCCGTACAGCAGGTCAACGGTTCGTTCCTCCTTCCTTGCTCGCTGCGGCCGCGCCCCTGGGAGGGCTCGGCGCCGGATTCACCGGGCGTCCGGGGCGGCCGTTCCGAGCTGATCGCCGAGGCCGTCCCGGTCGTCTCAGAGCAGCAGGTCGAAGACACGTATCGTGCGTTCCCACTGCTCGGTCGCGGGGTTTTTCACCTCCGGATCCACGATCTTGAAAGCCTGAGCCAGTGCCACTGACAGGCCGCCGACGATCTCGGGCAGGCGGTCGGCGGTCTCCTCGCCGACCGACAGGTCGAGCGGAGGCAGCGTGGCGAGCTGCTCCAGGATGGGTTTCAGCTCGATGTCCTCATCGAGGAGGCGGAACCGGTGGATGCTCTCCTGGAGGCCCTTGGTGACAGGTAGATCCCAGGGTTCGATGATGTCGCGACGGTTCGCCTTGGCGTGGGCCTGGCCGATCACCAGAAGGTCGTAGAGCTTGTCGTTCACGAAGCCGCTGTAGCGCCGGAGGTCGTCCTTGTCGACGTCGACACCTGCCGCGCTGCGGAAGAAGCGTTCGAATCTCGGCACCGCCATGACAGCCATGGAGGTCTCCTTCCTTCCGGCCTGGAATCACTCTCCAGTCTGCGAGCCGATGTTGGACGTCATGATGATCATGGTGTTGCGGAAGTCGACCGTACGGCCCGGGGCATCGGTGAGCCGCCCGGCGTCGAAGACGAGGACGGTTTCGCTGCGCTACTGAGAAGCCTCGGTCACGCGCCATCAGCCACAGCCAAAGATCAGCCCCCTACAGATCCAGTCAAAGGGCTCGGGTCGCTCCCCCGAAACCCCCAGATATCCATTTTTGGATCAAACAACAGAGGCGGCAGGTGAGGGCCGGCTCGGCCCTTGTCCGCGCGCGGGCGGCGGACAAGGGCCGAGCCCGCGAGCCCGTCGTTCCGGTAGGCGGTCAGCCACCGGTGCAAGGTCCGATCGTTCCGGCGGCCTCAAACAGCAGGGTCTTTTTCATCCGGCTCTCCCAGCAGGTCCGGTTTGAGCTGCTCCGACCAGGCGAGCTGCCCGGAGCCGAGGCCCTCCAGGACGCTCCGCACCCACTCCAGCTCCGCGTGCCGGAGTGCCCGCTCGCACTCCAGCTCCAGCATGAGCAGGCGAGGGATCCCGCTCTCCTGGAGACCCTTCATGTGCGCGTCACAGGAGAAGACCGCGCTCTCCAGCGCCGCCACGCGGGTCAGCAGCGCCCGCTCGACCTCCCGCACCGGCAGGCAGCCCATCAGCGACGTAAGCCGCACAAGATCCCGAAGGTTGCGTACGGCCCACGTAGCGGGGGTTCTCGGGGCGATGGTCGCAATCGACAACGAAGGTTTCACGTGAATCATTGACCCAGGCCCCCGCCGTGCCCTGCCCCGCCGGCCGATGCCACGGGCCCGGTTCCCCCGCTCATTCCCAGGAAGTTCCCAGGGCGTTCGCAGGGAGTTTCCGGGGGTAGGGGCGCAAGCTGGGCGGGCATGACACGCCGAAGCAGGCAGGACCTCGGCCGAGGTCCGGTCGTTGACGGCCGTTCGGACCAACGCGCCACGCTCTTTACCCACCGATGACCCGCGCCGCGAGAACGGTGCATATCCTGGGAGAAATCCTGATTCCTCGGCAAAGGGCTCCATGAGAAACCGCTTCGGTGTGGACTTCTTCGGAGAACGCGACAACTCATATGCGCCACGGGTCCCGACCATGTGATCACCGGTAAGTGATTACCGGCGGATCGGAATCCCATCGCCGATCGTGCTCATATCAGGTCTTCGGGCGTTTGGATTTCATGATGAATGCGAAAAGTTACATTTGCGATTGATCTCGGATGCCTTTCATCAAGGAACGCTATGATTTGTACCGTCCGAAGCGTCGCGGACATCGCAAGCTCCAGGGCTGTTCAGACCCTGCAGCACCGACGCGGTGGGGGTTGAGCGATCGCGACCGAGGTCAATACCTCGATGCCGCTCCGCCACCTTCACGTGTCTTCATGCGATACCTGCGAGGAGGTGACGATGACCGCGCTGCGGTTCACAACCAAGAGCCTGACCGGCTGCGTGCTGGTCACGGTCTCCGGTGAACTCGACATAGCCACCAAGCCGGAGCTCATCCACTATGTGAACAACATCATCAGTACTCGCGTCGGCATGGTCGTTCTCGATCTCAGCGGGATCACCTTCATCGACGCCCAGGGCCTGAGCGCGCTCATCATGGTCAAGCGTCAGGCTCAGCTGGTCCACACGGAACTGGTGCTTGCCGGAACGCCGCCCGTCGTCCTGTCGCTTCTCAGAATCACCCACCTGGACAAGCACTTCTGTGCGTTTCCTCAAATGGCGGCGGCGGATTACCTCCGGCTCGCCGACCATCGCCCCGAGCGGTCCACGGCGGAATCGAGCGAGAAACGACCCATGGCCGGACAGAGCAGGGTCTGAGCGGCGACGGATGGGGATATCTCATCGCCGCCGGCCGTGCTCACCCTGTCCGGACGGCGATTGAGACCCGCCGTGATGGCAGCGATTCCGTCAGGCCCGTAACGTCTTGATCACCGCATCTTGGTGATCAAGAGATCGGCGGAGACGTTGCGGCAGGATTCTCACATGGGACGTGATCTGGTAGAGCTGCGTGTCCGTGACGGAAACCTCGCCGACTCCGGATCCTGGATCTACGTCTGGATGCTCGAAGGCCATGTGATCTACGTGGGTACCACCGGCCTTCCTCCGGAGGTCAGGACCTGGCTCCATCTTCACGATCCAGATCCCGATATCGGCCGGGTGAGGGCCCGCTATCCGGGGATCGGGATCGACTCACTCGATGTGATCGCTTTCCGGCTACCGGAGTCCATGCCACGCCCGCACGCGAAGGTCGCGGTGATCGACCATCTCAGTGCCACGGGGTTGCTCTCCGAGCACTACGTGGGCGATCCACCGCAACATCGGCCTGTCGAGGACGAACTATCCTCCCTCCTCCTCCTGATCACCGGACGGATCGTTCGCTCCGAGGCCGGATGATCCGGGCTGATAAAGTAGAGACATGCATCGTCTGTCGTGTCTGAGCTGGTGGCGCTCCTCGTAGGAGCGGCCATCTCTCGCGCATGACCCCGGGCCGTTCGAATGGACGGCCCTTCTGCATTCCTGGATGCTTCCGCGTCTTCCCCGGATGAAGAGGACCGCCCTCAGAACGGCGGATCACCCAGCAGCCAGGAGACCCTTGTGAACACCAGCCTCGATGTTGAACAGCCCGTCCACGCCGCACGCCTTCCTCCTCCCTCCGACGTGCTGGGGGTGTCCACCGCCCAGCGCCGCACCGCTTCGCTGGAGGAGTCGATCCGCCGGGATCCCGGGCGGTTCCGCGTGCTCACCGGAGACCGTCCCACCGGCCCGCTGCACCTGGGCCACTACTTCGGCACCCTCCACAACCGGGTCCGCCTGCAGAACCTCGGTGTGGAGATGTTCCTGGTCATCGCCGACTACCAGGTCCTCACCGACCGGGACGTCGCCGATCACCTCACCGAGCACGTCGAGGGCCTGATGCTGGACTATCTGGCCATCGGCATCGACCCCGACCGGAGCACGATCTTCGCTCACAGCGCGATTCCCGCTCTCAACCAGCTGCTCCTGCCCTTCCTCAGCCTGGTCTCGGTCGCGGAGCTGAGCCGCAACCCCACCGTCAAGGACGAGATCGCCCACTCCCGGCAGTCCTCCGTCAGCGGGCTCATGTTCACCTACCCCGCCCACCAGGCGGCCGACATCCTGTTCTGCAAGGCCAACCTCGTCCCGGTCGGCCAGGACCAGCTGCCCCACCTGGAACTCACCCGTACCATCGCCCGCCGCTTCAACGACCGCTACGGCACCGACGCGGCGGTGTTCCCCGAGCCCGACGCCCTGCTGTCCGCCGCGCCGCTGCTGCTGGGCACCGACGGCACCAAGATGAGCAAGAGCCGCGGCAACGCCATCGCCCTGGCCGCGAGCGCCGATGAGACCGCCAAGCTGATCCGGGGCGCCAAGACCGATGCCGACCGGCACATCACCTACGATCCGGCCGCCCGGGCCGAGGTCTCCAGCCTCGTCCTGCTGGCCGCGCTCTGCCTGAACCGCGACCCCCGTCTGGTCGCCGAGGACATCGGCGCGGGAGGAGCGGCCGCCCTGAAGAGGACCGTCACCGAGGCCGTCAACGAACACCTGGCCCCGATCCGGGAACGCCGCGCCCGGTACGCCCAAGAGCGCGCCTACATCCGACAGGTCCTACGCGACGGCATCGAACGCGCCAACGCCATCGCCGAGACCACCCTCAAAGAGGTACGAACCGCCATGAACGCCCTCTACTAGCACCGACCCCGGTGGCGCTCTCCACGGGAGGGCGCCACCGCAGACCGGCGGCCCTTCTCAGCCGCCGCCGAAGGGCCTCCGCCGTGGAGAGCGCCACCGCATCCCGCCAGCGGGACCGCCGCTCTCGCCCAGGCTCGGGGACACAGCCGTATCACAGGGTGAATAGGCGGATAATCCTCAGTTACCACCTAAGGGATTAGTGTTGCTTTTGCTACGCTCGATGAGTGCTTCATTTCCGACGCAGGCCCACGTCAGGCGGACCGTCGTCCTTACGGGTGCGTGTGGTATCAGAGACCACTTTCACCATACGTGGCCACGGGGTGCACACCGCCTATGAGGAGTGCCTCCAGGCGACCAGTGGAATGCCCGACGTAGAGCAGGTTTCAGGCCTTCGGGCGTATGGCAGATCTGTCATTCTTCACGTGCACACGATGGGCCCCGTAATGGTGCTTCGGATGCTGACCCATCGGGGTCCGCGACTGATCACCGCTCACGTCACGCCGGCATCGCTTATCGGAAACATTCTTGGAGCCGATTACTTCCCCGGATTCGCCCGCTGGTACATGAAGGTCGTCTATAACCTGGCGGATCTCGTCCTGTCGGTCAGCCAGGCCACGACGGCGGAGCTTGAGGAGATCGGCGTCCGGCGCCGGATCCATCTCACGGTCAACGCCATCGACGAACGGCAGATCCAACTGCTTTCCCACCAGAGAGTCAGCCTGCGCCAGGAGTTCGGCTGGGGCGACGAACTGGTCGTTCTCGGCGTCGGCCAAATACAGTCGCGAAAGGGCATAGAAGAATTCGTCGAGTGCGCCAGGAGGCTCCCGCACCTGCGGTTCGTCTGGGTGGGCGGAATGCCCTTCGGCGTACTGTCTGACAGGCGGAGCGAGCTCACGCATCTCTGCGAGAACGCACCGGAAAACGTCAGATTCACCGGACTGCTTCCCCGGGAAAAGGTCTTCGAATATTACGCGGCCTCCGACGTCTTCTTTCTCCCGTCCAAACACGAGACCTTCGGACTGGCAACCCTGGAGGCCGCCACCGCCGGCCTGCCCCTGATCCTCAGCGACCTGGATTGTTATCAGAACTGGCTCCAGGATGCGTATGTGCACGGCGAGACGGTAACGGACTACGTTGAGATGATCCGGAGCATGGAGAGCGAGGCACAGCGGGCGAAGTGGGGAGAGCAGGCATCGGAGGTGGCTGCGCGATACGGAACCCAGATGCTCACGCACGGTCTCCGTGAGGCCTACTCCCTCGCCTCCCGGCGCTCTCTCTCATCGCAGAAATCCTGAGGTGAATCGTCAGCCGAGGTCGCACCCGTGCTGTGCCGCGGAGCGGACGGCGCTCCACTACCCTCACCTGAGTTGATCTGTTTTCGGGGGCGAAGACAGAAAGGGTCACATGGCTCAGGTACCGCAGGCGGAGACGGCATCATCGGCGACGGCGGCTCTCCGCTTCGGCGCGGTTCTGGCCGCGGCGGGACCGGTGATCCTGATGGCTCTCGAGATCGGCGGGGAAAGCACCGTATGGGTCTGCTCCGGAACTTTTTCCGGTTCCCACGCCCTGGAGAGCGCGTCGCGGGAGCTGCTGTTCTGGGCCGAACTCCTGTTACCGGTCGTCCTGGCCGGCCTCGTCCTGCGCGCGCCGCGCCGGGCCACTCTCACGGCCGCCCTGGCGATCGGCTCCGTGCTCGCGCTCGGGCTGTTCACAGCGATCTTCCTACCCGGCACCGACCCGTGCGGCGTGCGGGAGCTTCCCGTCGTGCTGCCCTGGCTTCTGATCGCCTGCTACCCGGTGGCCGCGGTGTCACTGGCCCTGGCGGCCCGGTCACCGCTGTCACGCACGGAGCGTGGAGGCGCTCTCTGGATGCTCGCCGTCGCCGCCGCGGCGTGGACGGCGATCACCTGCCGCCTTCCGACGATGACCTGGAGCTTTCCGACAGCGACCGATGTCCTGACCCCCGGCCTCCGCTATGGGGCTCCGGAGTCGTTCTGGGACGCCTTTAACGCATGGGTCTCCGGAGCCGACGCGATCGGCCTGCCGATCGTGATCGTCGCACTGGCCGCGGCGGCGAAGGGCGCCTCCGCCCGGTGGGGGCGGCCGGCCGGTGCCGGAGCCGGGGCGCTCCTTCTCGTCTTCGCCCTGCTTGATGCCGTCGTGCGGTTCAGCCCCTACGAGGGTGATTTTCAGGAACATCCCCTCGGCCTGGTCAGATGGCCCCTGCTCCTTGCGGCCGCTCTCGTCGTGGCAGCCACCTGGAGCCGCCGAGAGCCGCTCTCCGTGACCGGGGTCGTTCGCTCGCTGCGGAGCAGGATCCCGGGACGGCCGAAGGACCTCGCCGTACTGGTCGTGATCGTGGTCGCGGCCGTCTGGCTCGTCATCTCCTCCTTCGAGCCGGCCTCGCCGTGACACCCGGCGGCACCCTCGCCTCTCGTCGCGGAGCCGGCAGGCGACAGCGCCGCGGAAATCGCCGAGGACCTGACGAAGACCGAGGGGAGCACGTACGATCGCGCGCTGCGGGCATCTCCCGATTTCCACGTTCTTTCCCCTGTGAAACAGGAGATCAGAGCACACCATCAAGCACAAGCCCATAAAACCCCAATGGGACTCATCGCTGCGAGTCCATGGTGATCTCGATCAATCTCGCAGGAAGTCGAACCTCTCCGTATAACGCCCCCCTTGCCCCTGTCGATTTTCTGGCAAGGTATCTGGGATCACCACCCCCCGATCAAGGACGGAACGATGACCAACCCCTACCAGAACCAGGATCCGCAGTACGGCGCCAACCCCTACCAGGCGCAGGATCCGCAGTATGGGGCCAACCCCTACCAGGCCCAGGACCCGCAGTACGGGGCCGGCCCCTATCAGAGCCAGGAACCGCAGTACGGCGCCAATCCCTACCAGACTCAGGATCCACAGCAGGGCTACGGAAACTACGGACAGCAGCCCTCACAGCCCACCTACCAGCAGCAGATGTACCAGCAGCCCAAGACCACGGGAAACGGGTTCTTCGCCCGCCTTTTCGATCTGAGCTTCGACCACTATGTGACGACGAGCGTCATCAAGGTCATCTTTATCGTCATCGTGGTGCTCCAGGGGCTCTCGGCGCTCTCCTTTGTGGCCTCCGCCTTCGTCGCGAGCACGACGGCCGGCATCATCACGTTCTTGGTCGCACCGATCGTCTGGTTCTTCGCCGTCCTCCTCACCCGCGTATGGATGGAACTGCTGATCGTCATCTTCAAGATCAAGGAAGACCTGGGAGCAATCCGCGCCCGCGGCGAAATCTGAGGTGTCCCGTTTCTTCAGGGGGATCGGAATCACCGGACGGAGACCGCGTCCCGGCCCGCATGATCACGGAGGCGAGGCTGTCAGGCACCGCGTCGATCCACGGACCCGGATCCACCGGCACCCGTCTCGATGGGATGGCGATCCGACGTGGTTGTGCCGCACCACCGCCCGGTCATGGGCGGACGATCCCGGCGATCATCTCCAGCTGGTCGAGCTGCGTGTCGAGGTCCGGGGCCGCGATACGGCAGACCACGTGCTCCGTGCCCGCCTCCGCGTAACGGGTCAGCGTGGCGACCACCTGCTCGGCAGAGCCGGCGACCATCGCCTGGATCTTCCGCACCCTCTCGTACGGCAGGCCGTACGTGGTCCGGCAGTAGGCGTCGAGCTCCCGTCCGCCCCGCTCCGCGTCGTCGGTGACCAGCACCGTGAGGAACAACGCCGGGGTGATCGCGCCGGCGGAGCGCCCCGCCTCCCTCGCGGTGCGCCGTACCGTCTGGAGGCCCGCGCGGTAGTCGGCGGGGTCGGGCGGGTAGGGCATCCACCCGTCGTAGAGCCGCCCGGTGCGCCCCAGCGCCGACTCGCTCCCCCCGCCCAGCCAGATCGGTGGCCCGCCGGGCCGGTAGGACGGCGTGGATTCGGGCAGCTCGTCGAAGCGCAGCGTCTTGCCGTGGAACGCCCGCTCGCCCGCCCACAAGGCCCGCCACAGGGCGACCGTGTCGTCCAGCCGCCCGAAGCGGCGCTCCCACGGCACCTCTGACAGCGCGTACTCGACCTCCGACCGGCCGGGGAAACCCGCGCCCACGGTGACGACCAGCCGCCCGCCCGACAGGTGATCGATGGAGGCCAGCTCCTGCGCGGCCATGATCGGGCGGCGGAAGGCTGGCAGCAGCGCCGCGGTGCCGAGCGTGACGCGTTCGGTCATCGGCGAGAGCGCGGCGAGCATGGCCAGCGGCTCGACGCGCGCGCCGAGCAGGGTGTCATTGACCCAGACCGAGTCGTAGCCGAGCCGCTCGGCGCGAACGCCGAAGTCGACCAACCGGCGGGCGTCGTTCCACTGGCTGTGGTTGGTGGGGAGCAGAACCCCCAGTCGCGTGTTCATGGGACGGATCGTGCTCCCGCCCGTGAATACCGACAATTCCCTCGACGGAATAGACGGACCCCGCAGACTGGGAGTGTGGACTTCTCTCAGACCCTGCGCGCGAACCGGCATCGCCGCCACCTCAGCCAGCTCGATCTCGCCCTGCGCGCGGGCACGACACAGCGTCACCTCAGCTTCATGGAGAGCGGACGCTCCCGGCCCGGCCGGACCATGGTGGTACGGCTGGGCGAGTCGATGGAACTGCCGCTCAGGGAACGCAACGAGCTCCTGCTCGCGGCCGGTTACGCCCCCGTCTACCCGCAGACCCCGCTCGACGATCCGAGCCTGGAGCACGTACGCACCGCGCTGGGGCACATCCTGACCGGGCACCTGCCCTACCCCGCGATCGTCGTGGACGCGGAGCATGAGCTGGTGCTCGCCAACGACGCGTTCTCCCTGCTCACCGAGGGTGTCGCGGAGCACCTCCTGCGCCCGCCGGTCAACGTGCTGCGCCTCTCCCTGCACCCGGAGGGCCTGGCGGCGCGGATCGCCAACCTGTCGCAGTGGGCGCAGCACATCTTCGACCGCATCCCACGCGGCGACCTCTACGACGAGCTGTCCGGCTACGTGCCGCACGTCGCGCCGGGGCCCGACCACGTCGGTTTCGCCGTGCCCGTACGGCTGCGCTCGGCCCGCGGCGAGCTGCGGCTGACGACCACGATCACGACGTTCGCGACCGCGACCGACGTGACCGTGGCGGAGCTGAGGCTGGAGGCGTTCCTGCCCGCCGACGCGGCCACGGCGGCGCTACTGGCCGAATGACACCCCGAGCGGCTCGATCGGGACCGGCCTGCCGGATCCCGGGGAATCGCAACCGACCTGCCGGACGCCGGGAACCGCAGCCGATCTACCGGATCCCAGGAACCGTGACCGACCTGCCGGATCCCAGGGACCACGACCGATCTACCGGATCCCGGAAACCGCGACCGACCTACTGGATCCCGGGGAATCACGACCGATCTACCGAATTCCAGGGACCGCAGCCGACCTACCGGATCCCAGGGACCGCGACCGACCTACCGGATCCCGGGAAACGCGGCCAATCCGGTCGGACGCCGGAAACAACGGCCGATCCATCGGGCACCGGGAGGATCGCGGCCGGTCTCTGTCAGATACCGGGGAACATGTAGTCGGTGGCGATGTGGCCGTTCTCGTCGAGGATGAGGGTCTCTCGCCCGCCGCCCGCCACCTCGCCGCCATCGGTGGGCACCATCTCCCAGGTGAACGTGACGACGTTGTGGAGACGGACGGCGTTGTCCTGCGGCCGGAAGACGAACCGCCCCGGGGCGACGAACTCCTCGTAGGAGTGGATCACCCGGACTTCGAGCGCGTCGTACCCGTGAGCTTCGAGGGTGGTGGAGCCGAAGCCCAGTCCCGCGGCGATCTCCCGGATCTCCTGGGGCGGCTGAAGGACGTGGGAACCGCCCTCGGCCCACAGCTCCCGGATGGCCTTGCGACGTAGCTCGGCGTCCGGCTCGTTCCAGAGGGCGACATAGCGGGCGGCCAGGTCCTGGGCATGGATATCGGTCACTGCTTCTCCTTGGCTGATGTGTCGGCGTCTCTCCCGAATCTTGCGAGAAGGACCGCGGGGCAACAATTCCTCCAAGGGAATGACCGACCGTCACGCGGCCGCGTCGGCGGGTGTCAGCGGGATGGCGGGAAAGAGCGGTCCGGCCCCCGACGGCCGGGCCGATGAGTCTGGCCATGTCCCCATATGGACAATCTGTCGGGCGGAGAGGCGATCGACCGCTCAGCCGCCCGTGCGGTCGCCGCCATCGAGAACCGAACCGACCGACGATCGAGAGTTGATCTTTACGGGCACGGTGATCGACCTACGCGGGCTACGCCATGGTCGCCGTCATCGCGGACCAGACTGGCCGACGGTCATAGGGTGATCTTGGCGGACGCTCGGAGAGTAACGACGCCCATGGCTTTCCATGCCCAAAAAGTATTGTTTGTCCAAGAACTGACCGGTAGAAAAGATCTCATGACTACTCTCGGCGCTGTGTTCAGGCCCCAGCTGCCCCCCGAACGGCTACGCGACGTGGCCCAGGCGGCGGACAAGGCGGGCCTGGAACAACTATGGCTCTGGGAGGACTGCTTCCTGGAAAGCGGCATCGCCAGCGCGGCCGCGGCCCTGGCCTGGACGGAACGGCTGCACATCGGCGTCGGCCTGCTCCCCGTGCCCCTGCGGAACGTCGCACTGACGGCGATGGAGGCCGCCACCCTGCACCGCCTGTTCCCGGATCGGGTCCTTCTGGGCATCGGTCACGGCGTCCAGGAATGGATGGCACAGGTCGGTGCGCAGGCGGAGTCGCCGATGACACTGCTGCGTGAGCACCTCACCGCACTGCGGGCGCTGCTGCGGAGCGAGCGGGTCACCACGGACGGCCGTTACGTGAAGCTCGACGACGTCGCCCTCGACTGGCCGCCGGCGACGGCGCCCGCGGTGTTCTCCGGGGCGGTCGGGCCGCGCTCGTTGCGGCTGAGCGGCGAGGCCGCGGACGGAACCATCCTCGTCGCCGGCACTCCGCCCGAGAAGGTGCGGCGGGCCCGCGAGCTCATCGACGAGGGGCGCGCGGCGGGTGGACGCACCGACCACCACGAGGTGATCGCCTATCTCCACGCGGCGACCGGACCTGACGGAGCCGCGCGCCTGGCGGCCGAGCTCGAGCGCTGGGGCGACGCCTCGATAGAGGACATCGGGGCCACCGGGAGCGCGGACGCGGTCGCGGAGGCCGTCCTGCGACTGGCGAACGCCGGAGCGGACACCGTGATCCTCCAGCCCACAGCCGACGAACCGGATCCCGAGGGCTTCGTACGGTTCGTGGCCGACGAGGTCCGGCCGCTCGTCCCCTGAGGGGCGAGCCGTCCGGATAGCCGACGGCACAGCGGGCGAGCCGCCCGGATGACCGACGACGCGGTGCGATGAGCCGCCGGGTGACCGACGACGCGGCGCGGTGAGACGGGTCCGCCCGCCTGCGCGGGACGGAAGGTTCAGCGCTCAGAGGGCGGGACGGAAGGTTCGGCGGTCAGAAGAGGGTCAGCGGCTCGGTCGGCATGGGCTCGGGCAGTGGCTCGATCTCGGGCAGCCGGGCCCGTACGTCGTCGTGAAACCGGCGGGCGAGCATCAGCGCGTCGGCATTGTCGGGAGTATGGATGAACACGGTCGGCGAGCGGCCTTCGCGCAGCCATTCGGTGACCACGCCGATCCATTGCTGCCAGCCCTCGACCGTGCGCGCCGTGTCGTCCCGGCCGAGGTAGCGAACGATCGGACGGTCGGTGAGGGCGGACGCCCGGTGCGGCATGCGCGGTTTTTTCATCCACGCGTCTCGTTCGGCGTCGCTGGTCGGAGGACTCTGGAAGAGCGCGGTGGTGTCGAACGGGATCCACTCGGCGTCGGCGCCGGCGAGGACCCTTTCGAGAAGCCGTCCGGATCGCGCGTCATCGAAGAACGCGCGGTGGCGGACCTCGACGGCGTATCTGTGCGAGCGGGGAAGCCGGCGAAGAAAGCCCGCCAGGGTGCCGAGGTCGGTCGGAGCGAACGATCCCGGCAGTTGGATCCAGAGTGCGTGGGCTCGCGGTCCGAGTGGCTCGATCGCCTCCAGAAACGATCGGAGTTCCTCGTCGGTGTCGGTAAGGCGACGCTCGTGCGTGATCGGCTTGGGCAGCTTGACCACGAAGCGGAAGGCGGGGTCGGTCTGCCGCGCCCACGACTCCACCGTGCTTCTCGTCGGTGTCGCGTAGAACGTCGTATTGCCCTCCACCGCGTTGCACCAGGTCGCATAGGCCCGCAGGCGCTCCCCGGGAGGGAGCGGATGGGGCAGAAAGCGCCTCTGCCATGGCGCGTGAGTCCACATCGCGCATCCCACATGAAGCCGCATGGCTCCGACGCTATCCAAGGTCGGCAGGAGAAAATACCGAGCTCGCCCTGAGCCGACCAGCCGCACCTGCCTGTGCGGAGCAGCCCGTACCCATCTCAGCCCTTGGCAACATTTGAGAGGAGTGGCGCCGGCCGACGGAAGTATCGGCCGGATCGCCCTCGGACGCGAAGCGCGTCACACCACCTCCAGGGATCAGAAGGAGTGGCGGTAGTAGTTGCCCCAGTCGAAGTCGCGGGAGTTGCCCTCGCCGATGCGGGTGCGGAAGCCGTCGAAGCCGCTGTTGCGGCTGTAGCTGAACTTCCACTCGCTCCTGCCGCCGGTGAAGAACCGGCGGTTGTGCCAGCCGTTGTTGTCGTGCCAGCTGAAGTCGACGTAGGTGTTCTGGCGGTCCCGGTCGTGATCCCGGGCCTCGATGTCGAAGTAGTAGCGGCCGTTCGAGTAGTACCAGTAGCCGCGGTATTCCGAGCGGTCGCCGCGGGACTCGCCCCGGCCGAAGCTGGAGGAGCCGGAGAACCAGTGCTTGGTGTACTGGGCCTGGGCGACCGAGGCCGTACCGGCGGTGGAGGCGGTGGCGGCCTGGGCGGGAGCCGCGGCGATGCCGGCCGCGAGGGCTCCGGCCAGGGCGGTGCCGACCAGGACGCTACGAAGCTTGCTCATGAGGGGGAATTCCTTCTGGTGAGGACGCTCGGGTGAGTGTGTGGTGCTGGTGTCCGGTGAGCTTTGTGATGGCCGCTCGTTCCGGACAGCACTGACATTAGGCAGGCACAACGTCCCGTTCTGCGTACAAACGCACGCTCAGCGCCGAGCGTGCACTACGACACACAAACAACCCGTCTCCTGAGAACAACAGCCGGGTGTCACGCGTTAGACCACTTGCCCAAGCGGGCATTTCGGTAGACCACCCCACCCCCGACAGATGGGATGTTCTTCAATGAAGGTGGCAGTCCTCTTAGCAGGGTTCTTTGCCGTGCTCGTGGGAGCCTCGACCGCCACTGCGGCCGAGGCCGGATCCAGGGCCGGTGCGGCCCCTGCCTCTGTCTCTACCTCCGTGAGCAAGACCTCTGTGAGCAAGACCTCTGCAAGCAAGCCCGCCTATCCCGCTGAATTCTCTCTTCCGGACGGTTTCCAGCCGGAAGGGATCGCCATCGGCCCGGGCTCGGCCGCGTACTTCGGCTCGCGCCTGACCGGCGCGATCTACCGAGTCGACCTGCGCACGGGCCGGGGCCGGATCATCGATCCGGGGCCGGGCACTCCGTCACTCGGCCTCAAGGTCGACGAGCGCGGCCGGCTGTTCGTCGCCGGCGGCACCGGCGGCAACGCCCGCGTGATCGACACCCGGAGCGGCAAGGTGCTCGCGAGCTACCAGCTCGCCACCGGCACCTCGTTCGTCAATGACGTCGTGCTCACCCGCGACGCGGCGTACTTCACCGACTCGGCCAACCCCGTGCTGTACAAGCTGCCGTTCGGGCGCGGGGGAACGTTGCCGAAAGAGGCGGTGAAGGTGCCGCTCAGCGGGGACATCGTCTACACGACCGGCAACAACGCCAACGGCATCGCCCCGACCCCCGACCGCAAGGCCCTGCTCGTCGTCCAGTCCAACACCGGCAAGCTGTTCCGCGTCAACCCCTCGACCGGCGTCGCCACCCTGGTGGACATCGGCACCGAGTCCCTGGTCAACGGTGACGGCCTGCTGCTGGAGGGCCGCACCCTCTACGTCGTGCAGAACCGCCTGAACACCCTGACGTCCCTCTCCTTGAACCGCGACGCCACCTCCGGGAAGGTGGTCCGCAAACTCGTGGACGGTCGCTTCGACGTCCCCACCACCATCGCCCCCTTCCGCGACCGCCTCTACCTCCCCAACGCCCGCTTCACCACGACCCCCACCCCGACGACCACGTACAACGTGGTGGCCGTCAAGCGTCACTGATCGTTCTTTCATGATTGGCGTGCCCGCCGCGGCGGGCACGCTCCTTCACACGGTCGCCGCTGTCCGGCTGCCGGAGGGGATGCGTGATGCGATCCGTTCGCGGGCGTGGGAGCACTTGGTCATGTCCCCGTCCGAATCGCTTGACTTCATGTGCACATTAACCTTCACCCTGACCGTATGAGCAATCAGGCTGAGACGGTCAGCCCACCAGCAATCACCGATGACCGCACGATTCAGGGAAACGACCACGGATCGGCACCTGCGGCCTCAGCCGTCACGCGGGTGGCCAGCGCGGCAGGCCACTCCTCTCCCGGCCGCCGGGGCCTGCGGGAGCCTCGCCACAAGGCCTCCGCACCGGTCCAGGTGAGCGGTTCGCGGATGGCCGATCAGGCCCGTACCCCCGGTTTTCCACAGGTGGAGCACCTTCTGGAGTGCGCGGCGGCCACCCGATGAGTACGGCGGGCGCCAGGCCGATACGGCGCATCCTGGACCGAGTCCTCGTGTCCGGCACGGTGGAGGACGTCGTGCCCGTCGCACGGCATATGCGCCGGATCAGGATCGGCGGAGCGTCCCTGCGCGACCTTGACTGGACTCCCGGTCAGCACGTTCGGCTGCAGGTCGGCGATCTGCTCTCGCCCCAGATCTGGTTACGAGGTTTCCGCGACCTGCTCCGCACCTACTCGATATGGGACTACGACCCTCGCGGGTCCCTCGACCTGTGCATCCTCGACCACGCGGAAGCGGGTCCCGGAGCCCTCTGGTCAAGGCAGGCGAGCATCGGCCGGCATGTGGCGTTCACCCGGCCGGAAGGCCGGTTCGTGCCACGCGGCGATGCGCCGTACCACCTCTTCGTGGGAGACGAGACAGCCGAGGTCGCCTTCGGCGCCATGCTCCGCGCCCTGCCCGGCTCGGCCCGCGCGTACGGGGCAGTCGCCGTCGGCGGCCCCGACGACCGGCTGCCGCTGTCCCGGTCGGACGAGCTGACCTGGGTGTATCGGGACAGCGCATCCCCGGCGGATACGGACCTGCTCGTCCACGCCGTCCGCTCGCTCGCTCTGCCCGACCATCCGGGTGTGGCCTACGTCGCCGGACAGGCGCGCACGTGCCAGGCCGTACGCGAGCATCTCGTCCGCGAGCGCGGCTGGCCACGCGACGCCGTTCTGGTCAAAGCGTTCTGGGCACCCGGAAAACGGGGCCTGGACTGACGGGCCTGGACCGACGCGGCCCGGCTCGGAGCCGGGCCGCGTCATCATGGGACGTCAGCCGGCGTGGTAGGCCCGGATGATCGTCTGTTCGATACCGCTACCGCCGCCGCCTGCGGCCTTCACCCGCAGCGAGACGGCCTGCCCGGCCGTGGTCGCCGGAAGGTCGGCCCGGTAGCCGTCCCCGTCGGAGCGGACCCGGGCCGAACGCCAGGTGGCGCCGTCGTCGGTCGAGGTCCACACCTGGAACGAGGTGACCCGCTGGGCCGGTACGCCCTTCGCCTGCCGGACGCTGAAGTCGGCCGTCCCACCCGTCGGGTGGTTGGCGGCGTCCAGCGGCAGCGCGTAGTCGACCGAGAGGAGCGGCAACGGGACACTCGAGGTGTCGCTCGGGCCGGCCGACCGGAACGTCCACGAGGTGCTGACCCGGGTCGAGATCGGCAGGATCAGGCTCGTCTCGACGTCGAAGTCCAGGCGGTAGTCCGCCGCCTTCTCGGGCACGGTGAAGTCGGCGCGCGAGGCGGCTCCCTCACCGACGAGCTTCCCGTCCCGGTAGAGCGACAGCTTGCGGTTGACGCCGATCGAGCCGCCCGCGAGGCAGTCGGCCCGCTGGTGCTGGTCGGTGAGCAGGACCAGGTCCACGCTCAGGTTGCCGCGGGTCCTGGCCGGTGCCGAGACACAGCCGTACCCCGCGCCGGCCGGGTCGTCGTACCAGTCGGAGTGCAGCGGTTGCCGCGCCCAGGTCTTGGCCTGCCTGCTGCCGGGCTGGTAGTCACGGGCGCCCTCCTGGGCGAGCAGCCCGCCGTAGATCCCCTCGTCCTGCCAGATGAACCCGGGGGAGACGTAGTCGGTGCGGGACACCGGCAGGTCGTACGTGCGGTGCTGAGTGAGGTACACCCCGTCGGGGGTGTAGCCGTAGCGCCGCAGCGAGGTGACCATCCCGGGCGAGTCCATCTGGCTGAACCGCTGGTCGATCCGGGCGAGTTTGGCCCGCTCGGCCGTCGTCACCCGGTAGCTCGGGTCGGCCGGGACGGCGTTGCCGAAATCGCGGACCAGGTCGTAGAGGTACGGGCTGGCCGTGTTGTCGGGTGACTCCAGGCCGAATCCCGCGTACGCCCGGAGGCTCCCGATCCCGGGACGCTTCATCGGCGCCACCGAGATGCTCGCCGACTCGCCCCAGCCGGAGACGAAGTCGTACCAGGTCAGACCGTTTCGCGAGGTCTGCAGGTAGGTGAAGTCGACGGTGTTGCTCTTGGTGGCGACCCCGTCGATCGAGGCGGTCACCGGCTTGGCCGTCGCGGGGTCCAGCTTCATGGTGCTGTCGGCGGTGACGCTGACATCCGAGTCGCCGACGAAGGTCCCCTGCTGCTTGCTGGTGAAGGGGTCGTAGGCGCCGTACGCGCCGGTCACCGCGTAGCGGCCGACGGGGACCCGCAGCGTGACGGTGTCGCCGGGGACGGCGAACGCGCCGCCGCCGTAGACCATCGGGTCGTCGAGGTTGGTCACCAGCACGTTGACCCAGTCCGATGCGTCGGGCGACATCGGCGGCATCTTGACGGTGCTGACGGTCAGGTCGTAACTCTGCGGCTCGACGTAGAAGGTCACCGGGGTGCTCGACGCGAACTTCCCGTTGGAGGTGCGGGCGGTGACGACAGCGGTGTACAGGCCGGGCTTCCCGGCCAGGGCCGAGCGGTCGACCCGCAGGGTCGAGCCGGCGGAGTCGCCGCGCCTCAGCCTGATCCGGGTCTCCGACAGCGACGCGACGCCGCGCCGTGCGGGCGCCCCCGAGTGGCCGATGACCGCGACGTCGAGGTCGAGGTTGACGGTCGCCGAGGTCGGCTCGCCGGTCCAGCTCAGCTTCGCCTCGCTGGTTCCCGACTGTGGGTAGTCGAACGTGCCGAGGGCGACCACCGGCTGGTCGCTGACCGGGCCGGAGAGCGCCCGGACCGCGTTGAGCCGGCCCGCGCCGACGGCGTACGGGTCCGCACCGGGCAGCGGGTCGGCGGCGCCGACGAGCGCGGCCTTGAGCCGGTCCGCCTTCCAGTCGGGGTGCCGCTGGGCGAGGAGTGCGGCGGTGCCCGCGGCGTGCGGGGCGGCCATCGAGGTGCCGGAGGAGAAGACGTAGTACTTGTCGACGGGTGAGCCCAGCGTCGTGCCGGCGGCCCGCGCGGCGACGATGTCGACGCCCGGTGCGACCAGTTCCGGCTTGGCCGCGCGGGTGTTGATCAGCGGCCCCCGGCTGGAGAAGTCCGCGAGCCGGTCGGCGCCGTCGACGGCGCCGACCGTCAGCGCGGCGGTGGCGGAGCCGGGCGACGCGATCGCGCCACCGCTGTTGCCCGCGGCGATGACAAAGAGCGCGCCGGTCTGCTTGGTCAGCGCGTCGACGGCGAGCGAGAGCGGGTCGGTCCCGTCACTCGGATCCGACTCGCCGAGGCTCATGTTGATCACGTCGGCCCGGGACGCGGCCCACTCCATGCCGGAGATGATCTGCGAGTCCGAGCCGGAGCCGGAGTCGTCGAGGACCTTGCCGATGAGCAGGCGGGCGTTCGGCGCGACACCGCGGCGCTCGCCGTGCGAGGCGGATCCGTTGCCGGCGATGGTCGCGGCGACGTGGGTGCCGTGGCCGAAGTGGTCCACGGCGTCGCCCCCCTCGACGGTGAAGTCGGCCCGGTCGGCGACCTGACCGGCCAGGTCCGGGTGGGTGAAGTCGGCGCCGCTGTCGAGCACGGCGACCCGGGTGCCCTTGCCGGTGTAGCCGTCGTCCCAGGCCTTCGGCGCGGAGATCTGACCCAGGTTGTGGTCGAGGTCGGTGTTGTTGAGCGCGGTGGCCCGGACCTTACGGTCGAGCCAGACCTTCGCGGCCCCCGCGAGCAGGGAGTCCGTGGCCATCTTCGCGGTGGCCACGCTCTTCTTGGGGATGTGTCCGGCCACCGAGCCGATACTCGGCAGCTGCCGCACGTCTCCGAGGGCCGTCACTCGTGCGCTCGCCGTGGACTGCACGATGACCGGCAGTTCCGGAGTGCTGGCGTCGTCGTAGCCGTCGTGGATCAGCGCGGTGACGTCAAAGAGTGCCGGGTCGAGGACCGAGCCGACCTGCGCCGCGACGCGAGCGGGGATGACCCGCACGTGCCCGTCGGGACCGCAGGTCTGCCGGATCACCCCGCTCCGTTCGGCCGGTTGCACCGTGACCCTGGGACAGCCGGACTCGGTGGTCTTCACGGTCACCACGTCGCCCGTCAACAGGGTGACGGTGTACGTCTTCCCTGCGCTGGGAGCACCCACATCGGCCATCGCCGGTTGGCTCGGCACGGCGTTGAACACCATGGCTGTCATGGCGAGGGCTGGCACCCACCACGTTCTTTTGAACATCTTGTCCCTTACATGGGCATTTGACTGCATATATGCACTAGCGGGCAAGATCGTAGTAACTCGGGTTGAAAGTTGGAACTCCACCAGGTTGCCTTTGTGCCTCGACGCCATAACCGCCACCGCGGCCGCCGAGGCACGCACCCGGGCGTCGACGCGGGCGTCCGCCGAGCGCAGTGACCGGCCGAGGGCCTACCGGCTGCCGCCGTACGCGCCGGAGCTCGATCGAGACCAGAGAGTGTGGGCCAACCTCACGGTGGGCCGGGCGATCCGGCCGTCAGCTGCGTCGCTGGTGAGCGCAGTTCCCGGAAGCGTCCGCGATGTGGCCGCGCAGACCCGTTCGGGGCCAAGTCGAGAGGATTGTGCAAGGAGCGGCGCGGATCGGTCTATCGCGGACCGTACGGCTCGCGCTTCGATGGGATGACCATCCCGACGCACACTGGAGCCACATCATGCCGCTCGATCACTACGTCACCCTCGGCCGGTCGGGGCTGCGAGTCAGCCCGTTCGCCCTCGGCGCGATGACCTTCGGGGAGGATCCCGGGGGCGCCGGGTGCAGCGTCGAGGAGTCCGAGAAGATCCTGGAGACCTACCTGGACCGCGGCGGAAACTTCATCGACACCGCGAACTTCTACACCAACGGCCACTCGGAGAAGATCCTCGGCGACTTCTTCGCCGCCCATCCCGGACGGCGCCGGCACGTGGTGCTGGCGTCGAAGTTCTTCACCAACCTCTTCCCCGGTGACCCCAACGGTGGCGGTGCGGGCCGCTCGTCGATCATCGCCCAGCTCGACGAGACCCTGCGCCGCATGCGCACCGACTACCTGGACCTGTACTGGTTGCACAACTGGGACCGGCACACCCCGCTCGAGGAAACGCTGCGCACCCTCGACGACCTGGTCCGGGCCGGAAAGATTCGCTACGTCGGGTTCTCCAACACGCCGGCCTGGGTCACCGCCCAGGCCCAGACCACGGCGCTGCTGAAGGGCTGGACCCCGCTGATCGCGCTGCAGGTCGAGTACTCGCTGCTGGCGCGCACCGTCGAGGGCGAAATCGCACCGCTCGCGCTCGATCAGGGCATGGCGCTGGTTCCCTGGAGTCCCCTGAAGAACGGCTTCCTGTCCGGCAAGTACCGGCGCGACACCCGGGTCACCGACTCCGCCCGCACCGCCTTCGTCGGCGGTCCCGGCGAGGACGAGTTCACGGTCATCGACGCCGTCGCCGCCATCGCCGACGAGCTCGAAACCACGTCCGCGGCGGTGTCGCTGGCCTGGCTGCGCGCCCGCGAAGGCACCGTGGTGCCCATCCTCGGCGCCCGGCGCGTGGAACACCTTGACGGCAACCTCGCCGGCCTGGAGGTGACCCTCACCCCCGAACACCTCCGCACGCTGGACGAGGTCTCAGCCCCGACCCTGAACTACCCGGCGCCGATGCACGGCGCGCTGCGGGCGATGCTGCAGTTCGCGGGGACCACCGTCGACGGTGAGACGTCCGCCGTGTATCCACCCCTGTCGCAGAGTGACGTCCGCTACTGAGCCTCCGCGACGGGTCTGGGGCGGATGCGTATCGTCGGCAGGCCCGCGACATGGCGGCCCTGCTCGGGGACACGCAACCGGTCCCTGCCACGACGCCCGCGGCAGGGACCGGTCGATCAATCAGAACCCCATCCCTGACCGGGCGTACAGCCCTTCAGCACGTGGGCCGATAGTCCGCGGAGGGGAGGTAGGCGACCCACTCCTTGCGGGTGAGGTCGCGGCCGATCTCCCGGCAGAGCTTCCCCACAAGTGGATCGGGCCGGAGCGACCAGCGAATGACCCTGCCGTCGTCTCCTCCGGAGATCAGGTCTCCGTCGGTGGTGTTCGGATCAGTCGACAACTCCCATATGGTCACCGAACGCCCGATCGTGATTCCAGCGCGGATAGCATGCCGGGAGGCCGGCGATCAAAGGAGATCAGCGATGACCCACCCTCTCGGCACGCCGCCTTCGCTCCGGCGCACCCCTCTCAGCGCGGAGGAGAAGGTCCGGGCCGAGGCGAACTTCGCCTCCCTCGTCGCCCAGGAGCTCGCCGCCAACGGACGGTTCAGGGTGAGCGCCGACACGCCGGAGATGATCGAGCTGTTCCAGGCGGTCGCCCACAGGGTGGGCGAGATGCTCCAGCGGCCCGTGGTCAGCTATGCCAACGGCAGGTACATCGTGATCGCCTTCGGGCAGGAGGAGCCCCCGGCCTCACTGGCCGAGGCGCCCGCTCAGCGCGGGAGTGACCGCCAGGCGTCGTCCAGGTAGCCGAGTGCTCCGGAGCCGGTGATCGGCTCCGGAAGAATCCCGTGAACCTTGCCGGTCACAGCATCAGGCCTTCAGCTGGGTGAAGCGGATGTGGTTGCCGAAGGGGTCCCGGAGGCCGCAGTCGATTCCGTACGGGCGATCGGTGGGTTCCTCGGTGAACTCGACGCCCTGGCTCAGCAGCGTCTCGTACGCCTTGCGGCAGTCGTCCGTGCTGAAGATGAGATGGCCACCCATCGCGCCCTTGGTCACCAGCTCGCGGACCTGCTGCGCCGTCTCCTCAGACATCGCCGGACCGCCCGGCTTCTCCAGCATGATCTGGCGCTCCGGCTGACCGGGGACGTTGACGGTCAGCCAGCGCATGAAGCCCATGTCGACGTCGGCGTTGACCTCCAGACCAAGCTTGCCGACGTAGAAGTCGAGGGCCTCATCCTGGTCGAGGACGTATATCTGCGAGTGCGTGATGGCGTTGAACATGTGCATCACGCTACCGAGCCAACCGGACAAAAACGTATCCAAAACTGCTCAATCGACGGACGGCACGGGCAGTGCGGACGGCACAGACGGCACGGGCAGCCGGGGCAGTGCGGACGGTACGGGCAGTGCGGCCGGTCAGGCGCTCGGCCGCGTCCACGCCATCGTGAAGCACGTCGGTACGCCCGTGGCCACCGCTTCCTTGCGGTACGTCCTCGGTGACCGGCCGACGATGTCGCGGAACGTGCGGCTGAAGGTCCCCGGGCTGCCGAAGCCGACCTGGAAGCAGATGTCCATCACGCTGAGGTCGGTCTCCCGCAGCAGGGACATCGCACGCTCGACACGGCGACGCTGCAGGTAGCGGTGCGGCGTCTCGCCGAACGTGGCCCGGAAGGTGCGCGTGAAGTGCGCCTCCGACACATGGGCGATCCGGGCCAGGGCCGGGATGTCCAACTGCTGAGCGTAGGCGCGGTCCATCGCGTCCCGTGCCCGGAGCATGCGGCGGTTGGTCTCTTCTGCGGCGCGGCCCACAACGCCATCACACCATGGTTCCCCACCGTCCGCGACAGACCCGGCGACCGATCCGCTGCTCGGTGCCGCACCACGACGGCCCGCGCCCAGCGGTACCGCCGCCTCGGCCCGCTAGTGGCCTGGCGATCCGGACGGATCCCCCGGCTCCATTGGCCGCCACCGACGTGCGAAGAAGCGACCGCCCCACCGCAGTCCGCGAAGGAGAAGCCGGACCAGCCCGAAGAGGAACGCGATCTCGAACAGCACGGAGCACATGAGCAGGACTTCGCCGAGCGACTCCCGGTCACTCTCCCGCGCCCACCCGATGAGCACCGACGTGATGACCATGCCGAGCACGTACCCGAGCATCGCCAACGCCTCGCTGTACCCGGCTCGCATGAGCTGATCTTAGGCCTGTGCCGAAAGCCCGTACTCCGCGATCTTCCCGGTGGCTTCCACGATGCCCACCGGATACAGGCAGCCACGCCGCATACAGCTGATTTTCACTCCGGGGCTTCGGCAAAGGCCAGGAGGTCAGCGGCCGACCAGGTCAGGTCTCCGCTACGCAGATCGTCGATCACCGAGCGAAGCCACTGCAATTCGGCCGCCGTGACGGCACGCAGATATTCGGCTTCGAGCATGGTGATGCGGGGGAGGCCGTGTCCGGTTTCAGCGCTCATTTCGGCGTCCAGTGTGGCCAGCGCTTCGCCGACCGTTCTGCTGCGCCGCTCCAGGGCGTCGCGTATCTCTTCGGGAGCGAGCATCAGCAGGTGGGACAGCGCCGCCGGCAACTCGGGGAACTCCTGCTTGGGCGTGGCCAGCATGTCCAGCAACCACTCGCGGGCCACGGCGCGTCCCGTATCGGTGATCTCGTACACCGTCCTCTCCGGGTAGGCCTGGTCTCGCTCTGTCTCGCGCACCCCGATCAGGCCGGCTGCGGTGAGGCGGTCGATCGTCCGGTAGAGGCTCGTTCGCTGGCCCACGTTGACCACTTTGTCCTTGCCCCACTGCCTGATCAGCCGCTGGATGCCGTAGGGGTGCAACGGCTTGTACTGCAACAACGCCAGGACGGTCAGGGCGAGCGGTGAGCCGGTACGAGGAGTGGTCATTCCCCAATACTACCGACAGTGAAACTAGTTGACAAGAAACTAGTGTCAGTGACACTATCCCGACATCGGCCAACAGCGCTCCAAAGGACTCTGCGATGACCATTCACGAACGGCCCCAGGCGGCGGAACTCACCACCGGCTTCGTCACCTCTGACGACGGCACCCAGATCGCTTGCCACACCATCGGGCACGGCCCGGGCATCGTGCTGTTGCACGGCTCCATGGAGACGGCCGGAAACCACATGACCATGGCCGAAGAACTGGCCGACACGTTCACCGTCCACCTTCCCGACCGTCGCGGCCGGGGCCAGAGCGGGCCATACGGGGATGACTACAGCGTGCGGAAGGAAGTGGAGGACCTCGACGCGGTTCTCCGTGAAACCGGCGCCCACTACGTCTTCGGAGTCAGCGCGAGCGGAGTCGCCGTGCTCCAGGCGGCACGCGTGCTGCCGGCGATTCACAAGGTCGCCGTCTACGAACCGGCGCTGCTTCTGGAGGACATCCCCCACCTGACCGGGTGGATCGACCGCTTCGACCGGGAAATGGCCGAGGGCAAGGTGGCGGCCGCGCTGGTGACAAGCATGCTCGGCCTCCGGCTCGGGCCGCCGATCATGAACGTCATGCCGCGAGGGCTGCTCACGTGGATGACCGGCCTGATGATGAAGAGCGAGGACAAGAACGCCAAGCCGGGCGATGCGACCATGCGCACGCTCGCCCCGACCCTGCACTACGAAGGCGTGCTCCTGGCCGAGATGGCCAACACCGTGGACGGTTTCGCCGACATCCAGGCTGAGGTGCTCCTCCTCGGCGGGAGCAAGGGACTGCCCTTCCTCAAGCCTGCGCTGTCCCGCCTGGAGAAGACCATTCCCAACGTCGAACGGATCGAGCTCCCTGGACTCGATCACGATGCATCGGGAGATGCCGGCAAGCGAAACCCCTCGGGCCGGCCGGAGGTCGTGGCGGCCGAACTGAGGCGTTTTTTCACCTCGGCGGCCAAGAGCCAAGGCGCCGGGACGAAGTAGCCGGGCCGGCCGCGTGATGTGCGGCGAAGGTCATGGGATGGCACTGGATGTCGAGCGCCACGCCGATGTCGACGACAGGCTCGGACGCATCGAGTGGGTACGGCGGAGTCTCGAACTCACCGAGTTCACATTCGGATCGAGGTCACCCGGCGTTCCGGGACTCACCCCGAAGATCATCTCGCGGATGCGGTCTCCCCAGGCGATCCCCTTTCCTGAGGCGTGGGCTCGGGACGGTCGTGGACGTGCCGCCGGCCGAGAAGGGATCGGTCGCAGCATGGGTGGAACATCCGCAAATGCCGCGAGGGCCGAGGACGGTGGGAACCATCCTCGGCCCTCGCGAGCCCCTGAGGGGCGGCGGCATGGCGCTTACTTGCAGAGCACGGTGTCGAGGGCGGCCTCAAGGTGCTGGGCGATGGGCAGCGTCATGACCGGGCCGGTGACGGCGATGGTCGCCGCGCGCCCGTCGCTGGTCACCGCGTTGCGGGTGACGTAGCCGGGAGCGTCGCCGCCGTGGGTCCAGGCATAGCCGCCGCAGCTCAGCTTCACCCTGGCCAGACCGAGCCCGTAGCGGGCGCCGCCGGTGGCATCGAAGTCGTCGGCCGTGACGGTGGTCTGCATCTGCTTGAGCTGTGCGGGCTTGAGCAGCTTGCCATCGAGCAGCGCGGTCATGAACCGGTTGAGGTCGCGGGGAGTGCCGGTGAGCTGTCCGGCCGCCCACGACATGGACGGATCCCCCATGGTGACATCGACCAGGGAACCATCGGCGGCCGGGAAGTAACCCTGGGGGTGGGGCTTGCGGATGCTCTGATCACCCAGCGCCGGCCAGTAGGTGTCGCGCAGCCCGATCCGGTCGATGATCCGCTTGGTGATCTCCTCGCTGATCGGGCGGCCGGTGACCTTCTGCACGATCAATCCCGCCAGCACGTAGTTGGCGTTGCTGTAGCTCCAGCCCTTACCGGGAGCGAAGAGAGCCTTCTGCGACAGGGCCGCGTCCAGTAGCTGCTGCGGCTCGAAGTAGGTGTGCTGCACCTTGCCGTAGTCCTTCCCCACCAGCTCGACGTCGTAGTCGGCCAGGCCACTGGTGTGCTGCAGGATCTGCCGTACCGTGATCTTCCGTCCGTCGTTGCCGTTGCCGCGCACCAGCTTGGGCAGGTACTTCTCGATCGGCGCGTCCAGGGCGATCTTGCCCTCGTCGACGAGCTGCAGCACGACTACGGCGGTGAACATCTTGGTGTTGCTGGCGATGCGCACCTGGCCGTTGACGGGCACCTTGGTCTTGGTCTTCAGGTCCGCCACCCCGGCGGTGTAGTCGCGGGTCCGCCCATCACGTCCGCGGACGGCGGCCAGCGCGGCGGGGAACTTGTCGTCGCGGACCAGGCTGTCCAGGGTCTGCTGAACGACGTCGGCGGTGCGGGCGGCGGGGACGGTCGCAGCGGTGGCGGGTAGGGCGGCCAGGGTGAGGCCGGTCAGTGCCGTCAGTGCCGCCGCGGCCAGGATCCGTCCTCGCATACGCCGGGGGGAGGTGGGCTGCTGGGTGGGGGTGTGCGACATGGGGACACTCCTTGTTGCTGGTTGGGGGGTCCTTGTGGGGACGTCACCCAGCATGGCGTTGAGCGGGTCTCATGATCGATCCCGCGCACTGGAGTGCTCTGGTACAGCTGGCTATACCCCCACCACCCGGCCGCCGCCGCCCGGCCGCGGCCGAGGTGGCCGGTGGTCACAAGCGGCGGTTGGCGTCCTCTAGGTAATGCAGGACGGCGGTGACACGCCGATCCGCCCGGTCGGTGGGCGCCAGCTCAAGCTTGGCGAAGATGTTCCGGATGTGCTTGTGGACGGCGCCGTCGGTGACGAAGAGCCGTTCGGCGATGGCGGTGTTGCCCAGACCTTCGGCCATCAGGGCCAGCACGTCGCGCTCGCGAGGACTGAGACGGTCCAGCTGGGTGTCGGGCCGGGTGCGTACGAGGAGCTGCGCGACGACATCCGGATCGATGGCCGTACCTCCGTCCGCCACCCGTTGCAGCGCGCTCAGGAACTCCTGGACTCGCCCGACCCTCTCCTTCAGCATGTATCCCAGGCCGGAGCTGCCGTGGGCGAGCAGTTCGGTGGCGAACGCCTGCTCGACGTAGGCCGACAGCACGAGCACGGCCAGGCCCGGCTGACGTCGCCGGGCCTCCACCGCCGCGACGATCCCCTCGTCGGTGTGGGTCGGCGGCATCCGGACGTCGACGATGGCGACGTCCGGTCTGTGGGCGTCGATGGCGTCCAGGAAACCGCCGGCATCGGCGGCGGTGGCCACGACGTCGAGTGCCTCGGCGCGCAGCAGCAGCGCGAGGCCTTCGCGCAGCAGCGGATCGTCCTCGGCGATCACGATCCGCATGGCAGGCTCACAGTGAGGGTGGTGGGTCCACCGGGGGGGCTGTCCAGCATGAATGTCCCATCGTGTGCTTCGATACGTCGGCGGATGCCGACGAGGCCGGACCCGCTGCGCTCGTCCGCCCCACCGTGGCCGTCGTCGGTGATCTGGAGGTGGAGCCGGTCATCGTCGCGGCGGACCGTGACGGTGGCGTGCCGGGCCTGGCTGTGCTTGGCGATGTTGGTGAGCGTCTCGGCCGCCACGAAGTAGGCCGTGGCCTCGACGGACGCGGCGCACCGTACGGGGATGTCGGCGTCGATCCGGCAGGGCACCGGGCAGGCCGTGGCCAGGCCGGTGAGTGCGTCGGCGAGGCTCCGGTCGGTCAGCACCGGCGGCAGGATGCTGCGGACGACCCCGCGAAGCTCGGCGAGCGCCTGCTCGGCGGCGTCCTGCGCGCGCTCGAGAATCTCCTCGGCGATCGCCGGGTCACGCGCCAGCGCGCGACGCGCCGCGCCGACCAGAACGGTGACCGCCACGATCCGGTTCTGCGTCCCGTCGTGCAGCGACCGTTCGATGCGCCGCAGCTCGGTGGCGTGCGCGTCCAGTGCGGCGGCGCGGGTCGCGGTGAGCTGCGCGACCCGCAACGCGAGGTCCGTACCGGGGTCAGGGGCCAGGAGCCGCCGACCGGGCCACGCCTGCAGCCGCGCCATACCCGGGAGGACCATCACGACGATGACGAGCCACGCCACACTCAGCAGGCCGACTCCGATCGCGCCGTACAGATCCCGCACCGGCCACAGCCCCATGGACATGCTCGCTGCCTCGTCCTCCGGCAACAACCACCACCAGAACGGAAACGTAGCGTTACGCACCACGTACATGGGCAGCGTGATTCCGACCACGGAAAGAACCAGCCCGAGGGTGACGTGGGCGCCCACCCAGCCCAGCTCCCGGCGCGTGGTCCGGTCGGCGACGGCGGCGCGCAGCCCGGACGGCGCCGACTCCGGGCTGATCATCTCGGGACCACCCCAGCGTGACAGCCGAGCACGCTCCCGATTGGTGATCGCCCGCAGCCCACGCAGTGCGGCGGGCACCAGCAACAGCCCCACACCGACCAGGCAGGTCAGCGCGGTGCCGATCACCAACAGGAGTGCGACCAGTGCCAGAACCACGGTGCCGAGCCCGCTGAAGAGGTGTTCGAGTGCGTCCAGGGTGGCGCGGGCGCGGGCGAACACGTCCCACCGATCGGCTGTCTCCCGGCCGGCACGGGCATCATCGGTCGGCATCCGTACCTCCTCGACCAGACGGCAGGGCACCCAGATCGTCGTAGATCGCTGACCGAGGGTATAGCAAGCTATACCCCGTTTGTCTCCTTGGCAGGATCGCCGTCAGCGGTGATCATCCGTAAATTTCGATGCATCGCAAACGACCTGTCGATCGCATCGAACAAGGAGCACACCATGGCCGGCATCTACACCCGGGAAACCACTCAGACGCCGCAGCCCGTCACAATCCCCGGCGGCGAGGCGCGTCCCGTTCTGTGGCTGGTGGTGGTGATCAGCTCCGTCGTCAACGTGGTCACCTCGGTCACCGTCGGCAGCGTCCTCGTCTCCAACGCCTTCGGCCTGATCGCGCTCGCCGGCATCGCCGCTCTGATCAACGATCACTACCGGAACAGGCGCCGATGAGCACCACCCGTACCGAGGACAGCCGGCCGAACGCGCCCGCCGTTCGCCGTTCGCCGGAGAACAAGGACCGGACGCCCGCCCAACCGCTGCCCCACGACTCCTCGGGAGATGGGCCACAGCTTCGTGTTCGAAGAAGGTGCACCTCGATCGGGGACCTGACGAAAGTCAGGTGAGGTCCATCCGATCGTGCGCTGTGTGGCCCTCCCCCCGACTTCTACGTTCGTCCCATGCGAACGAAGACCTCGGAGGACCCCCGATGACGATACGAAAGGTCGCGGCCATCGCCGGCCTGACCGGTGTGTTGCTTGCGATGGGGGTGACGTCGGCGAGTGCCCTGGCAGAAGCGCCGGAGACCGGCGGGCTGAGCGCGACCGCGATCGACCACTACATGCACGACTACATCGAGCGGACCCGACTGCCCGGCGCCCTGATCGCGGTCACCAAGGACGACCAGCTCGTGTACGCCGCGGGTTACGGCCACACGGCCGCCGGCGAGGCGATCACGAAGGACACGCCGATGCCGCTCGCCTCGGTCTCCAAGTCGTTCACGGCCTTGGCGGTGCTGCACCTCGCCGACCAGGGCAAGATCAGCCTGGACACCCCCGTCCGGACGTATCTGCCCGAGTTCACCATGGCCGACCCCCGCGCCGGGAAGATCACCGTGCGGGAGCTGCTCCAGCAGACCTCGGGGATGAGCGACCAGACCTTCCCCGAGCTGACGCTCCCCGCGCCGGACACCCTCAAGGACGCCGTCGCGATGCTGCGGACCGCCCCGCTCGCCACCGACCCGGGCACCAGGGAGATCTACCACAACCCCAACTACACCGTCGCGGCGCGGCTGGTCGAGGTGGTGTCCGGGGTGCCGTTCGCCGACTACATGGCCACCACCGTCTTCGGCCCACTCGGCATGACGTCCACTCGAACGGTGAACACCACCATGGACCTCCCCGGCGAGGGCGAGGGGTACATCCGCGCCTACGGCCAGGTCATCAAGCGCTCCCATCCGAAGTGGTTCATCAACGGCGGATACGGCGTCGTCAGCACCGCCGACGACATGGCCAAGTGGCTGATCACGCAGAACGGCGCCGGCCACGTCTTCCCCGAGGAGACCGTCAAGACCACCCAGACCGCGTCCGGCGTGGGCGGCAGCGCCTACGGCATGGGATGGGACACCGGGAAGACCGCCGGGGGAGCGCCCCAGCTCCAGCACACCGGCTGGCTGCTCACCCACAACTCCGCGCAGACCCTCCTGCCCGCAAGCGGATACGGCATCGCCGTCGTCACCAACACCGGGATGATCTCCGGTGACGACGCGGTCATCATCACCGGCGATCTGATCGACGTCATCGAGGGCCGCCCCGACGCGGGCACCGTACCCTTCACCACGACCGCGGACCCCTGGCTGGGCGGCCTGACGCTGCTCAACCTCGGGCTCGGCTTCCTGGGGGTCCACCGTTCCCGCGGCTGGGCCCGGCGCCGTGCGGGCCGCCCCGTGTGGCGCCTGATCGTCCGGCTGGTCCCCTACGCCCTGCCGATCGCGCTCTTCACCGGCCTCGCCGATCTGATCGGCTTCGTGATGAACCGGGTGGGCACGCTGGACCAGATCACCTACGTCTGGCTCGCGCTGTACGTCTGGGCCGGCACCGGCGCGCTGGCCGCCGCCGCCGTCGTGGTCTCCCGCCTCGTCCACACCGTCCTCGCCCGCCGCGCGGGTACCCCCGCCCCACTCCCGAGCGGGGCGGCGAGCTTCTCTCACTGGGATAGCGTGCCTGCATGACCGGGCGGTACCCGGCTTCGGGTGCCGCCTCTGTGAACAGGCGAAGGCGGGGGCCGATGATCCGAGTGCTGCTGGCGGACGACGAGGCGATGATCCGGGCCGGCATACGGGCCATCCTCACCACGGCCGACGACATCGAGGTCGTCGCCGAGGCGGCCGACGGGCACCAGGCCATCGACCTCGCCCTGAGACACCGCCCGGACATCTGCCTGCTCGACATCCGGATGCCGCGGCTCGACGGGCTCCAGGCGGCGGCCGAGCTGCGCCGGGTCCTCCCCGAGACCGCCGTCGTGATGCTCACGACCTTCTCCGAGGACGAGTACATCGTGAGCGCGCTCGGCTCCGGCGCGGCCGGCTTCCTCCTCAAGTCGGGCAACCCACGCGAGCTGATCGCCGGCGTCCAGGCCATCGCCGAAGGCGGTGCGTACCTCTCTCCCACCATCGCGCGGCGGGTCATCACCCACCTCGGTACGCGGCAGTTCGGCAAGCAGGCCGTTGCCCGCGCCCAGGTGCAGGAGCTGACCGCCCGCGAGCGCGAGGTCCTCGCCCTGGTCGGGACCGGCCTGTCCAACGCCGAGATCGCCCGGCGCCTGCATGTCGTCGAAGGCACGGTCAAGGGGTACGTCAGCCAGATCCTCACCCGCCTCGACCTCAAGAACCGGGTACAGGCCGCGATCCTCGCGTACGAGGCAGGTCTCGTACCCGAGGAGGAGTCCACACTTTCGTCGGAGGCGCCGGTGCGTGGGCATCGGCGATCCTGACCTCATGCGCAGCGTGCCCGGCCGGCTCTCCCATCTCTTTGACCTTGGACTGTGGCTGGTGATGTGCGTTCCACCGGTCACAGCGGTCGTTTCCCTCCATGGGAGGGAGGTGGTGACGGCGGCCGTGGGCGTTCCACTGCTGGGGGCCGCGGTGGCCCTGAGCCGGAGATGGCCGCTGGCTGCGCTGGCCGTACCGGTGGCGCTGAGCCTGACCCTGGACGTGCAGATGTTCACCCCCCTGTACTGGACGGCGCTGGTGCTCTTCGGCTATCTGGCCGGGCAGCGGATGGCGACCGCCCGTCCGGCGCTGTGGTTCTTCGCGGCCGTCGCCGTCGTCGGACTGCCACTGTGCGCGCTTGTCCTGCGCGACCTGTGGGGCTGGCCCACGCAACTGCTGACGCTGCTGCTCACGGTGGCTTTGCCATGGTTGCTGGGCCGCTACCGTCGCCAGTACGCCGAACTGGTCGGTACGGGCTGGCGGCTCGCCGACCGGTTGGAGCGCGAGCAGCAGGCCGTCGCCGACCGCGCCCGTATCCGGGAGCGGGCCCGCATCGCGGGCGACATGCACGATTCGCTCGGCCACGACCTGACGCTGATCGCGGTACGGGCCGGTGCCCTGGAGCTCGACCCCAAGCTGGACGCCCGGCAGCAGGCGGCCGTCGGCGAACTGCGGGAGGCCGCCGGGGCCGCGACCGAACGGCTCCGGGAGATCATCGGCGTGTTGCGCGCGGACGACGAGCAGCCGCCCAGGGTCCCGCTTACGGAGAACGCCGAGGCCCTGGTCGAACGCGCGCGAAACTCCGGGGTCACGATCACTCTGGAACGCCTGGGCGACACGGACGACCTGTCGCCCATGGTCGGCCTCGCCGTCCACCGCGTGCTCCAGGAAGCCCTGACGAACGCCGCCAAACACGCACCGGGCACGGCCGTACGCGTCCGGCTCGTACGAGACGGGGCGATCCTCGGCCTCAGCGTCGTCAATGACCCGGCCACGGTGGCGCCGCTGCCGGGCGTGGCCTCAGGCGGCTCCGGGCTGGTGGGACTCGACGAGCGGGTACGTCTCGCAGGCGGCACGCTGCGCGCCGGTCCGACCTCCGAGGGCGGCTTCGAGGTCGTCGCCGAGCTGCCGGTCACCGACGGCGCGACCCCGCGCGCCGCCACCGCCACCCGGCCCACCGCCTCCGCCAGGGAGCTGGCTCATGCCCGGCGGCAGGTGCGGCGCCGCCTGGTGCAGACCATCGTGGTCCCGCTGGCGGTGCTGGCCGGGATCCTCCTGCTCATGATCCCCATCAGCTTCGTCAGCTCCTCCTTCTCGGTCCTGGAGCGGGACCGGTACGAGCAGTTGACGGTAGGCGACGCGCGCAGCGAGGTGCAGCCTCGGCTACCCACGTTCACCAAGGACGGCCCGCCGGACGACGCCCCGCCCACGCCCACGGGTGAGGACTGCGTGTACTACAACACGAGAACGGCCTCGGCCGCCGCCTACCGGCTGTGCTTCGCCCACGAGCGGCTCGCTTCCAAGGCGATCGTGGGAGGTTCGTGAGGGGTCTGCCGCCGTGTGGACGCCCCCGCGGCCCCACACCTCGGCTTTCGCCCTTCCACGCTCTCCTACCTTGCACGCGCCCCCGATGAGATCAGGCATCTCTCAGGAGGGAGCGCACCAGCTCAGTGATCTCCGCGGGAGCGGTCTCCGGCGTCCCGGCGTCGAACGGTGGCCGCGGTGCGTATTCCAGCCCGAGCTGGATCGCCATGGCCATGTCCTCGCCCGCCAGCAAGGACGCGAGGTAGAGCGCCATGTCGATGCCGGCCAGCACGCCGCCCGAAGTTATGATCTTGCCGTCCCTGACGAAGCGCTCGTTGACCGGCTCCGCCCCGAGCTGCGCGAGCAGGTCGTGGGCCACCCAGTGAGTGGTCGCCTTGACTCCCTCCAGCAGGCCTGCCGCGCCGAGCGTGAGCGAGCCCACGCATACCGAGGTGGTCCATGTGGTGGTCGGGTGCGCCGCCTTCACGTAGCGGATCAGCTCCTGATCCGCCATGCTCCGCTTCACGTCCTTGGTACCCGGCACCACCAGGACATCGGGTCTGGGCAGGTCGGCGAAGGAGGCGGTGGCGGTCAGCGTGACTCCCTCGTCGGCGACGACGCCCGGCCGCTCGGCCACGAAGGTGACCGTCGCGCCGGGGATGTTCCGGAGCACGAAGTACGGTCCCAAGGCGTCCATGGCGTCGTAACCCGCGTACAGGGGGATGACGATGTGCATATCAGCTCTCCTTGGTGTGGAATCTGCGCCGGTACTCTCCCGGTGAGATCTTGAGGTGGCGGTGGAAGACGCGGTAGAGGGTCTCGGGCGTCCCGAGTCCGACCCGGGTGGCGATCCGGTCGAGCGGCTCGTCGGTGCTTTCCAGCAGTCGCTTGGCCGCCGCCGCCCGCGAGTGCTCGACATACCGCGCGGGTGGCACACCGACCTCGGTCATGAACACCCGTGAGAAGTGGCGGACGCTCATGTTCACGCGTCCTGCGAGGACCTCCACCGACAGGTCGGCATCGAGGCTCTCCTCGATCCATCCCTGCAGGTCGCGCAGGGGCTCGCGTTTTGGCGTCTGCGCGCGCAGCGGCGTGCTGAACTGGCTCTGCCCGCCTGGTCGCTGCAGATATACGACCAGCCAACGAGAGATCTCCCTGGCCAGATCGTGCCCGTGGTCGTGAGCGACGAGGGCGAGGGCGAGGTCGATCCCCGAGGTGACCCCCGCCGAAGTCCACACGTTGCCATCGCGCACGTAGATGCGATCGGCGTCCACCCGCACGTTCGGATGCTCGCGGGCGAGCAGGTCCCCCACCGCCCAGTGAGTGGTTACCCGCCGTCCCTCCAGCAGACCGGCCTCGGCCAGCAGCAACGTGCCCGAGCAGATGGATCCGACACGACCTGACTCCTCGGCGAGCCTGCGCACCTCCGGAACCAGTGCCGCCGTGTCGGCGACAGTCGTACGGGATGGGAGACCGCCGACGACCAGCAGCGTGTCGATCGGACCCTTCACGCTTCGCAGCGGCGTCTCAACGACCACGGTGACGCCGGACAGGGAGCGCACGGCCCCCGCCTGGACCGCCGTGACCTCCACCCGGTAGTCGGCGCTCGGATTCAGCAGTCCGGCCGCGGAGAAGACGTCGGCCGGACCCGCGAGATCGAGCAACTGGAAGCCGTCGAAAAGCATGATGACGACGCGTTGAGACATGTCGCCATACTTGGCCCTGCGCAGCTATGGCCGCAAGGACACATACCTTGCAGATTCGGCCATCGACGCCCGGTCGATGACGATCGTGCGCGGACACCGCGCATCCAAGAGGGCTTGACCGCGATGCCGGCCGTTGACGCAAGGGGTTCGCCGCCGCCCGACGAGGAAGGTGAGCTGGATCTCGTCGGCCGGCCCTCGACCGCGACCACTGATTCCGCGCCGACCTGTCCGCCGCCCTCACCCTGCTCCGCACCGGTTTCCTGCTCACCGCGGTCGAGTCCGCGGCAGAGGGGTCACCGCGAGCAAACACTTAAGCAGTCACTTGACTATTGGCTTCTACGAGCACATAGTTAAATACATGCTTAACCATTCGGAGTCGTTGGACCGGGTGTTCCAGGCGCTGGCCGACGGGACCCGCCGGGACATCGTGGCGCGGCTGGTAAGCGGCCCCGCCTCGGTGAGCCAACTGGCCCAACCCCTGGCCATGTCGTTACCGGCCGTGATGCAGCACCTGCAGGTGCTGGAGGCCTGCGGCCTGGTCACGTCCGAGAAGGTCGGCAGAGTCCGCACCTGCCGGATCGAGCCGCAGGTCCTGCGCGCGGCCGAGGAATGGATCGCACGCCAGCGCACCTCCTGGGAGCAGCGCCTCGACCGTCTCGACGACCTCCTGGCAGAGAAGCCATCAGAGCAAGGGAGCACCTCATGACCGTCACGCACGCCACCTTCACCCTGGAACGCACCTACCAGGCGGTGCCCGCCAGGGTGTTCGCCGCATGGGCCGACCCGGCGACCAAGGCTCGCTGGTTCTCCACCCCCACCGGTGAGCACAAGCTGGACTTCCGGGTCGGCGGCCGCGAGGTCAACCGCGCCGACCACGACGGCCGGGTGCTGACGTTCGAGTCCTGGTATCAGGACATCGTCACCGACCACCGCATCGTCTACACCTCGGCCCTGTACGGCGGAGCCGAACTGGCCACGGTGTCGCTGACCACCGTGGAACTCACCCCGGTGGACGGCGGGACACTGCTGACGCTCACCGAACAGGGCACGTTCCTCGACGGCAGGGAAGACCCCGGCTGGCGGCAGCGGGGCACCGGCGACTGGCTCGACGCGCTCGGCGCCGACCTGCGGCGCGGATAAAGCAGACCATCGTGACAAAGGACCGCTCCGCGGCTCCGCTGCTGCCATTCCATCTGCTGCGCTCGCGGGTGGCGGTCGGCGAGAACCTGCCGCCGATCGCCGGAGTGGTGGTCGACGGCATGCCGATTACCTGACCTCGCATGTGCAGCAGGTGCTGGGCGTAGCGTGCCTGCCGCTGCCCCGGCTGCGACGTCGATACGAATGCGATCGCCGGCTCGGGGCGGCGAAATCCCTCATGCCCGGGTGGTTGATTTTTCGTCAAGCCCCAGGCCACGGGTGAGGTCGCGCAGTTCGTCGAGATAGATCCGGGCAGGGTCCTTCACCTGACTGCGTAGATGGCCGTAGATCTCGAGTGCGACCAGGCCGTGCATGCGGCCCCAGACGCGTAGCGCCAGTGCCACCGCCGCAGGGGGCAGCTCGGGGAACTCCTCGCGAACCAGGCCCACCAGGATCGGATCGAAGTCGGCCCAGTCGTATTCGCCCGATTGCCGGATCACGGCTTGCGGCCAGGCGGCGGCGACCAGACCGGTGAGGCCCGCGCAGGCGCGGTGCGCGGCCTCGGCCGCGGCCCCGCCCTCCGGCTCTTGGTAGCCGGGGAGCGGGTCACCGTAGATGAGCCGGAAGCCCTCGGGATTGACCAGGGCCCACTCCCGCAGCGTCTGCCCCCAGGCCAGGATCCGGCCCGCCGGGTCGTCGGCGGGGAGGACATCGCGCGCCGCCTCCACCGCGTCGACCAGTGAGGTGTAGACGTCCTTGATCAGTGCGCTGACCAGCGTGTCACGGGTGTCGTAGTAGCCGTAGATGGCCCCCGCCGTCATACCCATCTCGCGGGCGATGGCTCGCAACGAGATGGCGTCGGGTCCGCCCTCGGACATCAGCCTGAGCGCGACCGCCTTGATTTCAGCGGCCGTCTCCACTCGCAGGCGCTCTCTACGGCTCAGCACTGGGACTCCCATGGTTGACACTCTACAGGGTTGCGGTACCGTACGCTGTGTCTTTACTAAACGCCGTGTAGTAAATGTTCGGCACGTAGAGAAAGCTCACCGCATGAATGCGAAAAAACTGGCCCTCCTGGCGTTCTCCCAGCTGATCGTCGCTCTCGACTACAACATCGTTTATGTCGCGCTCCCCGACATCGGACATGAACTCGATTTCTCCGCCCAGACCCTCCAGTGGGTGGTCAGCGGTTATGCCGTCGGGTTCGGGGGCTTCCTGCTGTTCGGCGGCCGCGCGGTCGATCGCCTCGGCGCACGGCGCATGTTCATCCTCGGCCTGACGCTTTACGGCATCTCGTCGCTGGCCGGCGGGCTCGCCGCCGATCCAGGCCTGCTCGTGGCCGCCCGCGTGATCCAGGGACTGGGCGGCGCGCTGCTCACCCCCGCGACCCTGGCGCTGATCTACTCCGGCTTCGCCGAAGGACCGATGCGCAACCGCGCACTGGGCGCCTGGGGCACCGCGGGCAGCGCGGGCCTGGCCGCGGGCGCGCTGCTCGGCGGAGTGCTCACCGCGGCGGGGGGCTGGCAGTGGGTCTTCTACGTCAACGTCCCGCTGACCCTCATCGCGATCATCGCAGCATCACGCCTGCTGCCTCCCGACCCATCGCATGAGCGCGGCGGCTTCGACGTGCTGGGCGCGCTGCTCGCCACCGCCGGCTCGACGCTGATGGTGCTCGGCCTGGTCAGTGGCCCCGAGGCGGGCTGGGTGACGCTCCATGGCCTGGGCTCCCTGGCCGCGGGGATCGCCCTGATCGGAGTCTTCCTCCTGGTCGAGGCCCGTTCCCGGGAACCGCTCGCTCCTCCGCGCCTGCTCGGCAATCGCAACCTGGCCACGTCGATGCTGGTGATCCTGTTCTTTCAGAGCGCACTCGGTGGCGGCTACTACCTGTTCACGATGTACCTGCAGCCCGTACTCGGCTACAGCGCTCTGCAGGCCGGCCTGGCCTTCCTGCCGCTGACGCTGCTGTCCATGGTCTCCGCCGCCAAGCTCGCGCCCGCTCTGCTGGGACGGTGGGGAGTGCGGACCACACTGATCGTCGGGATGCTGGGCAGCGGCATCGGGATGGTCGTCCTCTACGCCGGTATGTCGGCGGACGGCTCCTTCTGGGCGCTCGTTCCCGGCACCGTGATCTGGGGTCTGGCGGGCGGCTTCACCTTCGTCGCCATGTTCGCGGCGGCCGGGTCCGGCGTCGCCCTCACCGAGCAGGGCGTCGCCTCGGGTCTGGCGACCACGGCCCAGCAGATCGGCGGCGCCATCGGCCTGGCCGTCATCATCGCGGTCGCCAACGCGGGCGCACCGGGAGTCGACGGCCTGCGCACGGCCGGATGGGTGGCCGCCGCCGCCTCCATCGCGGGCGCCCTCATCGCCCTCACCCTCAGGCGGCGGCCGACCGCCGCCGCACAGCAAGCAACCACCTCCCCGGAAGGAATCACCCGATGAACAGCGACGACCTCATTCGGAAGTACATCGAGATCTGGAACGAAAGGGACGCCACTCGCCGCCGGGCTACGATCGACGCGATCTTCACCGAGGACGGCGTCTACAGCGACCCCGACTGGGCGGCGGTCGAAGGCCGCGACGCCATCAACCTCATGATCGGCCAAGCCCGGGAGAAGCTCGGTGACCTCACCTTCGGCCTCGGCAAAGTGATCAACGAGCACCACGACCTCATGCTGTTCACCTGGCACCTCGGGCAGCCCGGCTCGCCCGTGGCCACCGGTTACGATGTCGCACGTTTCGAGAAGGGGCTGATCCGCCGGATCGACGGCTTCTTCGTCTGATCACGCTAATGCGTCGTGTGGTGCGACGGTAAGAAATCGTCCAGCAGTCCTTGCGCGGCAACTCCGCGAGCATCCCGGACAGAAACCCGGCGAACCGGCGCCGGGTCTCGACCCGGGCGAACCGCGACGCCACCCGAGCGAGCAACTCCTGCTGCACGGCCTGCCACCGGCCGGGTTCCGCCCTGTGGCCCCCGGGCCACCGCCTGATCTTCAGATGTCCACGCAACTGACGATGATCAAGCGGTGGCCGCACCACGTCCCGGACCGTCACGCCGCAAGATCACGACGTCCGACCGGAGCACTAGCCAAATTTGACTAGTGCGGAGATCTGCAGTACGTTCCGAGAAAGCTGGCTGACCTAGGCCAGCAACATCGAAGGGAATTCGTTGAAGCCCGTACGGCTGCTCGTGCTCGGCGCATTGCGCCGCCGAGGACGCGCACACGGCTACCAGGTTCGCGCGGACCTGGAAGCGTGGGGTGCGCACGAGTGGTCCACCGCCACCTCGGGCTCGGTCTACCACGCACTCAAGAGCATGGCCGGCCAGGGATTGCTGGTGGCGCACGAGACGGGCCCTTCGGAGGCCGGAGGCCCGCCGCGAATCGAATACCAGCTGACCGGGAAGGGCGACGAGGAGTACTTCGCCCTGCTGCGCCAGGCGCTGTCCGACCACCAACCGAGCTTGGACGTGCTGGGCGGCGCCGTCGGCCTGATCGAGGATCTGCCCCGCGATCAGGCTCTGCAGATGTTGCGCGAGCGTGCGCGTGCGATGGACGAGTGGCGCGAGAGCATCACCACGCACCTGCCCGCGGGCACCGACCTGGACACCTTGGGTCCGGTCGGTGAGGTCCTGACGCTGTGGTTGACCACCGCCGACTACAGCGCCACTTGGACCCATCGGCTGATCCGCCGCCTCGAAGAAGGCGCGTTCACCATGGCCGGCGAGTTCCCCGCACCGATCGAATAGGAACCCGCCGCACGACTCAACCCGCCCTGCCGAAACGGAGAATGATGGCCAACGAGATCACTGTGCCGCTGCTCCCCTGCCGGTCGATCGACGAGATCGTCGAGTTCTACACCATGCTGGGCTTCGACCGGACCTACTACCAGCTCCGCCCGTATCCGTGCGTGGGCCTGCAGCGAGAAGACCTCCAGCTGCAGTTCTTCGGCATTCCGGACTTCAGACCCGAGGACTCCTACGGCAGTTGCGTGGTCCTCGTGTCCGACACCGGGGCGCTATTCGAGGCGTTCGCGGCCGGCATGCGCAAGGCCCACGGCAAGCTCCTGGTCTCCGGCATCCCGCGGATGACCAGGCCACGCAAGCGGAAGAACGTCGGTAACGTCTCCGGCTTCTCGATCGTCGACCCCGGCGGCAACTGGATCCGGATCTTCCACAACACCGCCGCGGCGGACGACAACACCGACGAACCGGCCAGCCAACTTGCGAAGGCCACGCGGAACGCGGTCGTGCTGGGCGACTCCAAGGGCGACACCCGGCAGGCCGCCCGGATCCTGGACAGCGCGCTGACCAGGCACCGCGGGTCGGCGCCGGTCACCGACCTGGTGGAAGCCCTGGCCTATCGCGCCGAGCTCGCACTCCGTGCCGAAGACACCACCGCCGCCCGCGACGCCCTCGCCCGGGCACGCGCGCTCACCCTCTCCGAAGCCGAGCGCGAGCAACTCGGCGAGACCCTAGCTAGCCTCGACGACCTGGAGGCCGTCCTCCTCGACCGCCCGTGAGCCTCTAGTACTCCAGCCGTGGATCGGGATGTGGGGCAGGTCTATCCGCTCTACCGGTCTATGCCCCCTCATGGGTACGCATGCCCCCGCCCGAGTGACGTGCGAACGGCCACCGCTGTGATCATTCAGGTGTGATGGAACTGAAGATCATGCGGTGGCCGCGTCGGCCGGAGTGGAACACCCCGACGCTCCTCGTCTGCAGGCCGGATTGGATGACGCGTTCGCCCAGGTGGCGGGCCGATCCAGGCGGCGGGAGGTACGGCTGCGCGCCCGCGCCTGCATCCAGGGGTTGCTGTCCGGGCTGGAACGCAAGACCGGCTGGTCACTGGCCGAATACGCCGGCGAGAGGACCCCTGATGGCATGCAACGGCTGTTCACGACCGCGAAGTGGGACGTCGATGGGGTCCGCGACGACATCCGCAGCTACCTGATCGAGTATCCGGGCACCCCGGATGGGGTGCTGGTGGGCGATGACACCGGCTTTGAGAAGAAGGGCACCTGCTCGGCCGGAGTGCAACGCCAGTACACCGGCACCGCCGGCCCGGTCCTCCGCGGCGACTGATCGTTTCGCTATTGCCTGTCGCGCACGGCGGACCGTTTGGTGATCTCGGTCTTGATCGTCTCGCGCAGCTCGTCTGACGTGAAGCCGAGGTTGCGCAGGATCTGCGCGGCCGGGCTCTCCTCGACGCGGATCAGGCCCAGCAGCGTGTGTTCCGTACCGACCCAGTCGTGGCCGAGGTCATCCGCCGCACGCCGTGCCTGCTCGATGACTTCCTTGCTCTCCGGCCGGAACGCGATGTGACCCCGCGGCGCCTTCTTCCCGGCCGGCGGCATCGCTTCCTCGATTGCGTCGCGGATGCGTTGCTCCGACTCGGTTTTCGCGATCAGCAGCTCGTATGCCAGGCCCTGCGGTTCGCCGAGCAGGCCGAGCAGGAGGTGTTCGGTGCCGATGGAGTCGTGCTTGTGCGTTCGGGCGGCCTCCTGCGCCAGCACGATGCTGTGGCGGTTCAGGTTGGTGTACCGCTCGAAAGGGGGTGCGTGGCGTTGCTGGGCGGCCTGCTTGGACACCCCGATGGCGTCGCCGATCTCGGTCCACGACGCGCCGGTCTGCTTGGCCTTGCTGACGTAGTGATCGATGAGCTGGTCACCGAGGTGGGACAGGGTCTGGGCGCGCAGTCGCGCCTCGCTGATGCGGGACAGTTCGTTGGCGTCAGGGAATTCCTCGTCGAGACGGGCGATCAGGTCGGCAAGGCTGATGTCGAGTGGGCTCATGCGTCAACTTTAAGTTGACGATCCTCGATCGTCAACTTCTAATTGACGCTCGTTCCGGATCTGCTCCCTCAGTCTCGTGCGATGGTCCTGCCTGAGACGACTCCGAACCTCATTCTGAAACGATCGGTAAGAAGAGAGGAAGCCCTCACGATGCGGGAAGCGGGCACGGTCGAAAGCGATCAGCGGGTCAACCGCCTCATGGCCCAATCCGTGCCCGTCGCGTTTGAGATCTCGGCACGCGACAATCGATCAGAGACTCGACCCGGAAACCGCAACGGAGGGCGATGAGGATGGGCATCCTGATCCGCACTCGTGATGTGCCCGCCGCACGCCGATATGACGAATGGCGAAGCATTGTCTGTGACACGCTCGGTCCTCTCGATTTCCGGATCGAGGGGGACGCACCGTTACGGGGTGAGATCAGCGCGGGGCAGCTCGGCCCATTGGGCGTCGGCAGGGTGCAGACCTCCACGCCACACAGCGTTCACCGGACACCTGGTCTGATCCGCCGCGACAATCCCGACCTCTACCGGGTGGTGCTGGCGATCTCGGGACGCCCCGCCCTGATGCAAGACGGCAGGTCCACGCAGCTCAAACGCGGAGAGTTCGCAATCTACGACTTCGGCCGGCCGTACGAGCTGGCCTATGACTCGGCGGTGCATCTGGCGATTTTCGGCTTTCCCCATGCGATGCTGGCCCTGCCCTTCGATTCCATCGCGAAGCTCACCGCGGTCCCGATCACACCGGACTGCGGGGCCGGCGCCCTCGCGGCGCCCCTGCTTCGCAGGGTGGCCCTGGATCTCGAGACCTACCGGCCCGCGAACGCGGCCCGGCTGTCCACAGTGGTGATGGACCTGGTCACCATGGCCATCGCCGAGCGCGTCGAGCAGACCGAGACGCTCTCGGAGGAGTCACGGTCACGAACGCTGCTGCTGCGCATCCACACCTTCATCGAGCAGCATCTGGGCGAACCCGATCTGGCCCCCGGCACCGTCGCGGCCGCGCACCATGTCTCCCTGCGTTACCTGCACCGGCTGTTCGAGACACAGGACACCACGGTGGCCGCGTGGATACGGCACCGGCGTCTCGAACGCTGCCGCAAAGACCTGGCCGACCCGGCCCTCCACAACGTACCCGTCGGGGTCATCGCGTCCAGATACGCCCTTCCGGACTCGGCTCACTTCAGCCGGCTGTTCCGGCGCACGTACGGATTGCCTCCCGCCGAATACCGCCGCACCTGCCTCATGCCACCCGGCTGAGGGCCTGGCACGGAAAGTCAATCGGCCGGCACCGAGAGCCAAGCCCCGGCGGGCCTGGATCCGCAGAATAAAGGTGTTCGCACCAACCGGCGCGAACAACCGTCAGGAAAGGATCCAGCGATGTCCCCCGTACTGTTCGCCAATCTGCCGGTCAGAGACCTGGAGAGGTCGAAGGCGTTCTTCACCGACCTCGGCTTCACGCTCTTCGGCATGGCCGACGACATGGCGTCTGTGGTGATCAATGAGCAGGCGCAGGTCATGCTGCTGACCGAGCCGACGTTCGCCACGTATGCGGGCACGGAGGTCGCCGACGCCACCAAGAGCACCCAGGTGATCCTGGTCGTGGGCGTCGAGAACCCCGCTCAGGTCGACGAGTTGTTCGACAAGGCCATCGCGGCGGGCGGCGCAGCCGTCGGCGATCTGAGGAATGACGGCTACCGGTACCAGCGCGGTTTCACCGACCTCGACGGCCACCACTGGGAGGCCCTGTGCCTGGCGGCACCGGCAAGCTGAAGAAATGCGCGCCACGAACGAGATGACGACCGGCAGGGTGACCTCGGCCGACGGGACCTCCATCGCGTACGACCGATCCGGCGTCGGGCCGGCGGTCGTGCTGGTGCACGGCGCGTTCACCGACAGGACCCATCCCACGCTGTACGGCGTAGCGACCGCCCTGGCCCCGTGGTTCACGGTTTTCAACTATGACCGTCGTGGCCGCGGCGAAAGCGGCGACACCCAGCCGTATGCCGTTGAGCGTGAGATCGAGGACCTGTCCGCCCTCATCGAGGCGGCGGGCGGGTCGGCCATGGTTTTCGGTGGGTCCTCCGGCGCCGCCCTGGCGCTGGAGGCCACGGCCCGGAACCCGGCCATCTCGAGACTCGCCGTGTGGGAGCCTCCGTACCACGTTGACGACAGCGCACCCAGCCTGTCGTACGACTTCGCGTCGCGACTGGAGATCCTGGTCGAACAGGGCCGGCGCGCGGAGGCGGCCGAACTGTTCATGGTCGAGGCCGCCGAGGTCCCCGTCGAGACGGTGACCGCGATGCGCGCTCACTCCTCCTGGTCAGAAGTGGAGGCGATCGCTCACACCCTGGCGTACGAGGCCGCTCTCATGGGACCGGGCAACGCCCTGCCCACCGACCTTCTCACCTCGATCACGCAGCCCACTCTCGTGCTGATCGGCGAGAACAGCCCTGCGTGGATGACCAACGCGGGAAAGGCGGTCGCCGCGACCGTGCCCCGGGCGGTGCACAGAATCCTGGAGGACCAGACGCATAACGTGGCCCCTCAGTCCCTCGCCCCGGAACTGCTGGAATTCTTCATCGCCATCTGAGCCGGCCTGGACGCGGTTCCGAATCTCATGGCGTCATCATCGCGTGCCCCGAAAGGCCGTGACGTGAGGTCCACGCTGTCTGGCCGGCGTCCCCATCGAGCACATCACGCCTGGTCGGCCACGCCGACACCGTGGTCTCCGAGACGGTCCACCATCTCCAGATCCGCCCCGGCGAGACGGCAACGGACCGCCTGTTCGGGGGCAGGCAGGAGGCTTGGTCACCCAATCGGAGAGCTTCAATGGCTGAGGTTGTAGCCCGGGGCTCCTGAAGTTTCGGCGAGCCGCCGCCGGAGTCCGGTACCCCTTCCCGCTCTGCTCATGAGCCGATCGCCTCGCTGGTGGCCACCGGGCGAACCTTGGTGAGCATCAGGTCAAGGAAATGGCCGGGGCGGCGGAGGGCCGCGAAGTGGCTCGCGTCCTCGATGAGCGCGAAGTCCTTGACGGGGGCGGTGACGTCGTCGAAGAACCGCCTGGCCAGCTCGGGCGGGGTGAACACGTCGTGCTCGCCCTGGAAGACGAAGAACGGGATCTGGAACGCGGTGCCCTCGGCCCACTCGTCGATCGTCACGGATTCGGGTGCGAGGCGTTCGGAGAAGGTCTGGCCCTGCATGTAGGTGCGCAGTTCGCGCAGAGTGTGCAGGGGCGAGGACCACAGCGAGCCGATCACCACGGTCTTCATGGTGTTGAAGGTCAGCGGGTCGGAGGTGATGAGGAGCTTGTTGTGGTGCGACCACTGCCTGAGGTCCCAGGCGGACTTGTCGGCGCCCATCGTGGTGAGGGCGGCCAGTTCCTTGCGCTTGCCCGCCTTGTCGAGCCGGTCGGCCAGCGCGTGGTAGGCCGTGTGGTCGCGGCCGCCGGCGTTGATGTTCTGGTCGGTGCCGACGTAGGCGGAGTACAACTCGGGGTGGCTGCGGGCCAGGCGCAGCCCGAGGCAGGAGCCGAAGGAGTTGGCGACCAGCAGGACCTTCTCGACGGCGAGCCGGGCGCGGACGTGCTCGGTGACCTCCAGGGCGTCGTGGTGCAGCCGCTGCAGACTCATCTCGCCCTGCCCGCCGGGGCCGGTGCGGCCGAAGGTCTTGCCGGCGCCGCGCATGTCCCAGCGCACGATCGTGAAGTGCCGCTCCCAGACGCGGGTGCGCGGGGCGAAGACGAGGTTGGAGGCGCCGGGACCGCCGTGGATCTCCAGAATCACCGGGTTGCGCAGGTCATCGCCGCGGATCGAGATCCACTGGTCGATGCCGCCGATGCGGACGAAGCCGGACTCGTCGATGCCGTTCGGGGTGGTGATGCGCAGTCGCTTGGCGTGGACGGAGCGCTTGAGCCGCCGGTGGCCCAGCAGCCCGGCCACGGGTGTGGCAACGGCGGCGGTGGTGATGGCGAGGATGGCGCCAAGCATCTGTTAGCTCCCTAAACTGTTTATGGCCTAAGCGGTTAGCTTTAAGGTATATACAGTTAGAGGAGGGTGTCAACCGCTCCCCGCACGGCAGCGATCGACGAAAAGGACCGTCATGGCCAGAACCGACGCCACCCGCAGGAACAACGAGGCCGGCGGCACCAAGGAGAAGGTGCGCGACCTGCCCGCGAGCGTCGCGCTGCTGTGGGGCGAGCAGGAACAGCCCACCCGCGGTCCCAAGCCCAGCCTCAGCCCCCGCCGCATCGCCGAGACCGCGGTGACCCTCGCCGACGCCGAAGGCCTGGAGGCCGCCTCGATGAACAAGGTCGCCGCCGAGTTCGGCGTCTCGGCGATGGCCCTGTACCGCTACGTGCCCGGCAAGGCCGAACTCGTCGAGCTGATGGTCGAAGCCGTCCTGGCCGAGCGCCCCGACCTGTCGGCCGCCGGCCCCGGCTGGCGGCCCCGGCTCACCGAATGGGCCCACCGGTTGTGGGCCGTCTACCAGGCCCATCCCTGGCTGCTCGCAGCCACCGCGATGCGCCGCCAGGTCATGGGCCCGGCCCAGCTCGCCTGGCTGGACGCCGCGCTCGCCGCCCTGGAGCCGACCGGCCTGACGGCCGCCCAGCGCCACCAGGTCTTCCTCCTGAGCGTCGGACAGGTACGCAACCTCGCCCAGCAACTGGTTGATTTCGACGCCGACCACGACCGGGAATGGGGCCGCCTGACCGGCGAACTGCTCGACCGCCACGCCGACCGCTTCCCCGCCCTGACCAAGGCCATCGCCGAGGGCATGTTCGCGCCGGCGGCGATCGACCCGCTCGACTTCGGCCTTGCCCGCATCTTCGACGGCGTCCAGGTGCTCATCGACCACGCTGAAGGAGTTTCATCCTGAGACACCGGCGGGTCTCGGTGTGCCTCCGATTCCGAGCACGCCGAGCGTTCGGCTACTGGATGAGACGCTGGAGGCGATCGGCGAGTTTGAGCGTGCGCTACACGACCTTGGGCTGGTCGACCAAGGTGCCGGCGTTGTGGTAGAACAGCCGATTCTCGACGATCTTGCCGTCCTTGAGGGTGAATTGCTCGATGAACTGGGTCAGCTCTCCGGTCGCGACGTCCGTGATGCCGACGCACGCCGCGACGCGGTCGCCGTCGGCGATGGTGTAGTGCACCGTGATCTTGGAGACATCGAGGTAGTTCGGCAGGACCTGGGCGAGGCCGAGGAATTCGTCCTTGCCGTGGTAGGCCTTCCCGAAGGGAAGGAACGCCGGCTCGATGACCGCGACGTCGTCGGACAGGTAGGAGAAGACTCCCTCGACGTCGCCGTTGTTCGCCGCTGCGAACATGGCTTCGACGATCGCGCGGTTCTGCTCGGTCAGTGATGTAGCTGTGGACATGGCGTCTCTCCTCTGAGGCGAAGGCTCTCGTGCGTCGAGAGCCCCGTTGGGGTCCGGTGTTCGGGCTGGTTGCGGCACACTCGTCGATGCCGGTCTCAGCGGTCGATCGTGGACTCGTTGAAGTCGTCGTGTCGGGCGCCGGTGGCCGGCGTGAGGGTGTCGAGCCGCTGCAGCTGGCCGGCGGTCAGGGTGACGCCGTCGGCGGCGGTGTTCTCCTCGACGCGAGCGACCCGCCGGCTGCCGGGGATCGGGGCGATGTCCTCGCCCTGGGCCACCAGCCAGGCCAGCGCGATCTGTGCCGGGGCGGCACCGACCTCGGCCGCGATGTTGCGTACTTCCTCCACAAGCTGCAGGTTCTGGGAGAAGGCCTCTCCGATGAAGCGCGGATTGGTCTTGCGCCAGTCGCCGTCGGGGATCTCCTCCGGCGTGCGGATCTGGCCGGTCAGGAACCCGTGCCCGAGTGGCGCATAAGGGACGAGGCCGATGCCCAGCTCGCGCAGCAGGGGCAGCAGCTCGGTCTCGACGTCGCGGGTCCACAGGGAGTATTCGGTCTGCAACGCGGCAATCGGGTGCACGGCGTGGGCGCGGCGAATCGTGTCCGGCGAGGCCTCGGACAGGCCGATGTGCAGGACCTTGCCCTCGGCGACCAGCTCGGCCACGGTGCCGATGGTCTCCTCGATGGGGGTGTTCGGGTCGACCCGGTGCTGGTAGTAGAGGTCGATCCGGTCGGTGCGCAGGCGCTTCAGGGAGCCCTCGACGGCGGTGCGGATGTTGGCCGGACTGCTGTCGAACAGGCCGGTTCCATCCCCGGCATGGGACAGGATGCCGAACTTCGTGGCGAGGACGACCTGGTCGCGCCGGCCCTCCAGCGCCTGACCGACGATCTCCTCGCTGTGGTACGGACCGTAGCTTTCAGCGGTGTCGATGTGGGTGACGCCGAGGTCGAGAGCGCGATGGATGGCGCGGATGGATTCGGCGTCGTCCAGGCCGCCGCCGGACAGGAGGGTGCCGGCCATGGACATGGCGCCCAGACCGATCCGGGAAACCCGCAGGCTCCCCAGCATGGCGTGCTGCATCAGAGAACTCATTTCTCGTCGAGGGTGTCGAAGGAAGGTGCGTCAGAGGGAAACGGCTAAGGACGGCGTTCGCGGCATCCGGTCGTCGATCTCGATCTCGCCGACGTCCAGCCAACATCGGTTCACCACATCCCGACAGACCCTGCGAAAAGGGGTACTCACAGGGACCCCTTCCGGGGCGTGGGCCGGGCGTACCCTCGATCTCATGGACGAGAAGGAGGCCGCGCGGGCGGCGGTTCGCGAGTTCCTCACCACCCGCCGCGCCCGGGTCACCCCCACCGACGCCGGCCTTCCTCCTCAGGGCACCCGCCGTCGGGTGAAAGGCCTGCGCAGGGAGGAGGTCGCGTTGCTCGCCGGGGTCAGCCCGGAGTACTACGTGCGACTCGAACGCGGCCAGGCGACCGGGCCCTCCGCCGGAGTCGTCGGCGCCGTCGCCGACGTCCTGCGTCTGGACGATGACGAACGCGCTCACCTCGACCGGCTGCTCGCCGCCCTGACCCCCGCAGCCCGCAAACGCAACCGCGGCGCGGCGAAGAACCTGGTCACCCCCGGAATCCGGCTGCTGCTCGACTCGATGGACCACCTACCCGCGATGGTCTTCAACGGCCGGTTCGACATCCTCGCGGTCAACACACTGGGGCGCGCGCTCATCGCACCGATGTACGACCTGCCCGGACAGCCGAACAGCGCCCGCTTCCTGTTCCTCGACGAGCCCAGGGCCCGAGACCTGTTCCCCGAGTGGGACCGGATCACAGCCGACGTCGTGGCGATGCTGCGCATCGAGGCCGGCCGCCACCCCGACGACCCCGACCTGACCGAACTGATCGGACAACTCGCGACCCGCAGCACAGAATTCCGGACGCGCTGGGCGACCAACGACGTACGAATCCACCGAGTCGGCACGAAGACCTTCCGGCACCCCCTCATCGGCGAGGTCGCGCTGCCCTACGAGACCCTCCGCATCGACGCCGTCTCCAACCAGATACTCACCGTCTACGCCCCTCAGCCCGGCACCCCCGAAGCCGACGCGATCCGCCTCCTGGCCAGCTGGAACGCCGACGACCAACGGAACAACACCCCGACAGCGGGAACACGCGGCCACAACCCCGAAAACCAACCTGATCTTTAACCTGCGACCGGTCGGTATCGGCCCCGGCCGACCATGGGGACAGCCCTTGATTGATCATTCCTCTTGTCCGCGATTGTCGGGGCAGTGGAGGCGTTACGCGGGTGAGCGTGGATTATCGGTCGCTCCGACGGGTGTGATGAGCTTGCTCGGCGAGCGTTCCGGTCAGGTGCACAACCAGCAGTAGAGCTGCTGCCCATGTTCCTTCGCACGACGGGACAATCCGATGAGATCCTTGGCCGCGGGCATCAGATACTCCAGGTCGGTCGAGTTGAAGTGTGAGAACTGCTCGCTCTTCGCCCAGCGCTCCACCACCCTCGGCAGGCGCGCGTCGTCGGCGCCGGCGAGCAGGTCACGCACGTTCACCGACAACTCCTCGATACCCATGTCGCTGAGATAGGGCGAGTCCTCGGGCAGTGCGTCCCATTCCTCGTCGGTCTGCGGAGCCGGGTCGGGATACGAGGAGGGGTACAGGCTCACTGTGGTGTCCAGCCCTGTGGGCAGGTCGACGTCGCCGATGAGCGCCGCCAGCTCGCTCAGGGTTATCCACGGGTCGAGCCACTTGGTCTCCACGGCGTCGAACTCGGGCATGCCGTACTTAGGGTCGGCGATCACACGGGAGCGCTCCGGCTGGATGATCGCCGTCTCACGATCCGCGGCCCGGTAGTACTCATAGAAGCCCATGCGAGTGATCCTGGTCTGGTACGCGCAACAGGACAACTCACGTCAACGACGCCGTCGTATCCCTGGCGTCCTGTTTGCAAAGACACATGCCGACCTGCAGGGGAGCCCGGCGTTTCCCGTGAGTCCCCCTTGGTCATCCCTCTGACGGGCACGCAACGGGCACGGGATATGCCCCCTGGTGCTCGGTGGGCTGGGGCTGAGGAACGAAGTCCTGGACCGTCGATCGCCCCCGGCCCTGGACGAGATCGGCCACCGTCAGGCGATCGTGACAGTAGCACCGGCTCCGGTCGCATCTTCGATGTGAAAAAATTCCGACACATGATCTTGTGACAGGTTTTCTGTCCGATTCGAAACCGTTGTCGGAGAGCAGGACAGATGCGGGTATGGCGTTGGTGGGCGGCGGCTGCGTTGCTCGCACTCTTCCCCTCTGTCATGGCTTGGATCGGTAGTGAGCTCATCGCGAGTACCGGCCTCTTTTATTACGACATGCACGTCGTGGACGGGATCGGGATCTATCCCCTGGCGCAGGGCCTCGGTGTCGGCTATCTCGGCTCCGTGGGCATAGACGCCATGCAGGCGCTGTGGGACATCGAAGTGGTCATACTCGCTTTTGCTCTGCCTGTGCCTGTGATGGGTGTCGCGGCTCTGCTCCGGCGACGATGGCAGGACCGGATCATCTTGGTCATGGCTGTTGTGCTGGGCGTTCTTGCGGCGGTCAACGTCGCCGCCAACATTGTCGGCCCTTGGTCGGACCTGACCCAGTGCCCGCCGGCCGATTTCATCGACCTGCCTGAGGACTACTCCTGCTACAGGAACGGCACGGGCGTTGGCCTTCCGCCCTTCTTCTACGGCCCTGCGTATGCCTTCGCCGCCTACATTCTGGTCGCTCTTCGCCGTCGTGGATTCGCCGATGCATCTCACACGCCTGCGGGTCAGGACCCTGCTTCTGCCATCGCTTGACCGCTGAGCGTTCCGCGTGGAGATCGGCCGGCAGTGATGCGGACGCTCCTGTGCGGCGGTGTGTCGCAGTGGTCGGTGAGTTCCTTGGGTACGGCGGGTACGCGGTGCGGCTACGGCCCGGATCGCCGCCGGCCGCATGCCCCTGCCTTCCTCTCCAGACACCACGCGGCGATCTCGGCGCGCTTGGCCGGCTGGGCGGTCGTCCGAAGCCGCGTTCCGGCTGCCCCGAACTGGTGAAGGTCGATGTGGCAGGTGGAGGCCGGCAACGCCGGCCAGCCATCGGCCGTGAGAAGGCGGCGGTGCTCGGCGAACGTTCTCTTCTACAGAGCAGGAGCGCAGGAGCCGTCCACTATGTCTCGCTCCTGCCCTTCGGTGGGCGTAGCGGAAGCCCGCTGTATCACGCGCCACCTTCTGCATCATTCAGCGTGTGCAGGGCACAACTCTTCGCCTGCCTTTGGCACGTCGTTACCCTTGCTGAATGCCTTCCGAGGTAGAGCTCGAACTCTCGGCCGGCAAGTGGACCTGTCCACCGAATCGGGCGATCCGCTGCGGGAGGGGCTACGCGGGGGCTGGATCGTCCTTTGACAGGTGCAGGCCGAGCTGTGTGTACAGTTCCAATTGATCGAAGTACTCCCGGTGCGTGACGACCTTTCCATTCTCGACGAACGAGGCGCAGGTGCCGCGCAGAGTGATGCGACGGCCTGTCGCTTCCAGTTCCTGCCCGTCGGGCAGCAGAAACGGTCCGGTGTGCGTGCCGGTCCCCGTCCATTCGACCATCATGTGGTTGTCGGTGCCGGTGGCCCTGTACCACACCGTCAGGCAGAGATCCGGAAATCCCTTGAAGAATTGCTCAAAGAGCCACGCGATCTGTTCGCGCCCCTCTGCTACTCCTGCGGGAGAGACGAAGATGGCATCTTCGGTAAAGTAATCGAGCAGCCGATGCATGTCGTGGTCGTTGATCGCTTCTGCCAGCCCGGGCTTGAATTCGCATTTGTCGACCATGGCCGTGGCCCCTCCGCGGTCGGAACATCAACTCACGTATCACGCTACCCACGGGTAGGCCGACTGTGGACCACAAGGCCGTCGTGGACACACCAGGAAATACCTAGCAATCTCCCATTCGGGGCAAAGTCGCGTAGACCCCTTGCCGTGCCTGGAGAGGCTCGATGGCCGAGGTTACGGAGGACGAAAATCCAGGCCGGTTTTGTCGGCCAAGCGGTGATCAGGGCGGGTCGGCACCGCATGTGGTTGAGCCGGTTCTTACGGTCTTCCCGGGGAGACCGGTTCGCCGGCCAGGACCTGCTCGGCTCTGGCATGCATTCGGCGGCGTCCTTCTGGATCCCGCACCGAGTCGCATGCGGAGATCCACCAGCGGTGGACGAAGGCGTTCAGCGCACCGAGGTCCAAACTCACTCGAACCTCATCGAGCACTGCCTTGAGCCCCACGTCGAACGCTTCGCGATCCTGCGGCACGACCAGGACGGAGCGGATAGTCCGCAGGTTCTTCTCAGGCATCGGTGAGCTAGGGGCACGAAGTCCTGCGGTTGTGCAGTCATGCTGGAATCTCCTCCCCCTGCTCATGGAGCCTACAGACTTCCGATGGGATGACTCAGAGATCCAGTCACACGAGCACGCGGAAATGGGGCGATAGTGCTGCGGTGGCCGCGCAGTCAGGACGAGCCCAGATTCAACGGGCACGGGAGCGGAAGAAGGCCGGACGAAGATCGAATCCCAGGTTACGGCAACATGCCTGACCTGGGCTTCTGTCTACTTGATGACATCGACGTACATCAGGCCGGTGGTCGATTTGGTCGTCGTCATCGATCTCACCTCAATGGGTGGTTCGCAGCTCAACTGCGGTGTCAATGTAGATCCGGGGCAGTTGACGTCCAGTGAACGAGCGACCCACTCGTCATAAAGTGCGTCGGCCTAGCCTGCGAATATGCGATCAACGAAAAGCGAAGCCGCCAAGAAATGGGACCTGCGGGTCCACCTGCTGTTCTACGTCGTGGCCAACCTGGCCCAAGTCATCACGTGGTGGCTCTACACCCCGGAGCAGTTCTTCTGGCCCATGTGGTCGCTGGTCTTCTGGGGAATCGGAGCGGCTTTCCACGTCTGGACCGTCTATTCGCCGCCCAAATCGAGAGCCGTCCTCTGAACCGGATGTGCCTCACATTCCGACGTCCGGACCTGTGCGGTGGCCCGGATGCCCTGATCGCGCTTTTCCGCCCCGTGTCAGCTGATTCGTTCACCGCAAATCAAGTACGCGGCTCCACGCCGCCTCATCATCGACATCCGCGGATCGACGCCTTCATCACCACGAACGTGCCCGCCGATACCGGACGCTGACCTGATCCTGACCCAGGGAGATCGACCATGCTTGTTCTCGTCACGGGCACCGCGGGCCGCCTGGCCGGCCTGGGCCTGCTCCGAGACACGTAGCCGGCCCTTCATCCGGTTGCCATGCCGGTCTGTGTCTCGAGATCGGCCAGGAACCTCTCGGCGCGGCGGGCGAAGAGGTGGGCCCCCCGTTCGCCGGATCGGACCCGGGCTTCGTCGGCGGCGGCTCGTACGACGTCGACGGGTTCGCCACGGGCGTGCAGCAGGCGCGCGCGCAGCAACAGGAGAAGTCCTTCGGCATAGCGCTGGCCGTGGACCTTGATGGCTTGGTCGGCCCGGTCGAGGGCGGTCGCGGCCTTGTCGGGCATCTCGGCTGCCAGCCACATCTCGGCGATCAGTCCGTACCAGTAGGCGAGGCCCCATCTCGGCGGGTCGAGCAGGGTCGCGGCCAGGAGATGTTCGGCCTTGGCCGCGGTGCCGGCCGGGTCGTCGCCGGTGAGGGCACGGGCCCAGTACCAGTCCAGCCGTATATAGGCTTCCTGCGCGACGCCGGGAAGGTCGGCGCCGGCCGCGACCCACCGCTCGGTCGCGTGCATCGCCCAGGCCGTGTCACCGGCCATCGAGGCGGCCATGGTTTGGTAGCGGACCCAGCCCGACATCTCAAAGGGGTCTCCCTCGGCCTGGTACACCGTGGCGAGCAGGGACCGCCCCGTCTCGACATCGCCATGCAGCGTGGTGATCACGGCCAGATAACCGACCCACTCATCCTGGATCCGCCAACGCCCGAGGTCGTCGCGGCGTCGAACCGGGACGCCCCCGACCTGGCCGGCAAGGTGGTACAGGCTTTCCTGAGCCGGCCCCGGGTGCGGGTCGGCCGCGTTCGCGAGCAGCGAGGCAATGCCGTCCGCAGTGGTACGGCCTACCCAGCTGAAACACTGATACGCCGCGCCGATGTCGCCGATGTCCCATTGGTACAGGCCCCAGGCCTGCCGGCCGTACGCCTGGATGATCGGGTCCGCGGACGCCTGGCCTTGCTCATGCAGCCGGCGAGCCCACATCCCACGGTCTTTCTCGGTGGAGACATAGGCCCCGGTCATCCGAAAGAAGAGAAACTCGGCCTCGGCCGTCTCGCGGCCGAGTCTGCGGGCAAGATATGCGCCCCGTTCCAGCAGGTCGAACGTCGAGCCGCCCATTCCCGGGGGCTCTACGGCGAGGAGGTTGAGCAGCGACAGGACGGACAGTTCCAGCTCCAGCAGCCCTGCCGTCCGGGCGATCTGGACGGCCGATTCCAGGTGCCGATAGGCGGCTGCGAACGCGAGCTTGGTCGCCGCGCGGCGACCGGCGCGCGCCAGTGCCTTCGCGGTGCGAACCGGGTCGGCCAGGGGGCCGGCGCCGCGCAGGTGGTAGGCGAGGCGTTCGGCGACGGACTCGTCGTCCGCATGGATGTGTTCGAGGGCGTCGGCGACGCGTAGATGCAGTTGGACGGCCTGCTGCCGCGCGGTGGTCTCGGTGACCGACTCGCGGACCAGGTCGTGCGCGAAGTGCCAGGAGAACGGGTCATCCGGCTTGGTCTCCAGGAGACCGAGTGCTTGCAGCGGTTCGAGGCGTTCGAGGCAGTCCGCGATGTCGACACCGATCGCGCGGGCGAGCAGGTCGAGGTCCACGTCGCGGCCGATGACCGCGGCGACGCGCAACAGGCCGTGAGCGCTGTCGTCGAGACCGGTCATCCGATCGCGGACGACGTCTCGCACGGTCGCCGGAACCCCGGCCCGTACTGATGGGCCGCCGTCGCCGAGCGAGCCGCCGTCGCTGAGCAGCCGGGACAGCTCCTGGACGAAGAACGGATTGCCGGCGGTGCGGGCATGGATGCCGCGGGCGACCTCGGCACCGGGATCGTGGCCGGTTTCGCGGCGGATGAGCTCGGTCACGTCGGTCAAGTCGAGCGGGCCGAGCCGGATCCTGCGGTGGCCGGGCAGCCGGCTGGCCTCAGCCAGCACCCGCGACAGGCTGGAGCCGGGTGTGGGTGCGCGATCGCGCAGCGCACCGATGATCACCGTACCGGCGGGTAAGCGGCCCGCCAGGTGGCCGAACAGCTGGAGCGAGGTGGCGTCGGCCCACTGCAGGTCATCGAGGATCAGCAGCATGGGCCGTTGCGCCGAGGCCTGCCCGACGACGGTGACGACCTGCTCGAACATACGGAACTGCGCACCGCTGCCGGGAATCGCCGGCGCGGCTGCGTAGTCGTCTCGCGATTCGAGGAGACTGCCGAGCTCACTGGTCAGCCACTTCTCCCGCAACAGCGCGGGCAGGCTGTCGAGGATCGGACGGAGCGTCTGTTCCCAGGGCCACATCGACGGCGTTCCGTCGCCTTCCAGACACGAACCCCAGACGACCAGCGCGCCACGTCGGCTCGCTTCGGTGGCGATCTCCCGCACCAGGCGGGTCTTGCCCACGCCCGGCTCGCCTTCGACGATACGGAGCGCTGGGAGGCCGATGAATGCCATCTCGACGGATTGCCGCAGCAGGGCGAGTTCCTCGGCCCGGCCGACCAGCCCGGCTGCCGTTCGCACCGACGCGCCGTCACCCCCACCGTCCGTACGCGCCACGAGCGGCGACGCCGAGGGCTGCGACAGCACTCGCAGGTGTGCGGCTTGCAGCTCCGGGCCAGGATCGATACCGAGCTCGTCGGCAAGGTGGGCGCGGACCTCGCGGAACAACGACAGTGCCTCCGCCTGACGTCCCGCCGCCCCGAGGGTGGAGATGAGGCTGGCCTGGACGGGTTCGTGGAACGGCGCCATCGATGCGGCCAGCTGCAACGCCGGCAGCACCCCTGCCGGTCGGCCCAGCGACACCGCCAGTTCGGCCGCTTCGGTGCACGCGGCGTGGAACTCGTCGTCGATGGCGGCGAAGATCGGCAGCGCGGTTGACCTGTGCGTGAACCCGTCGCCCGCACGGCCCCGCCAGAGGCCGAGCGATTCGACATAGCGATCGAGCGCCATTTCAAGGCGTTGCTGTGCGAGGGCCTCCTTCGCCGTCTCGACGAGTTCCCGGAAGGTGACGAGATCCAGGGTGCCGGGGGCTGCGGTGAACAGGTAGGCGTTTCCACGGCGGTGCAGGTAGGAACCGTGTGTACGGGCGGGAACCGCGGGTTCGAGCAGTCGCCGCAACGCGCCGACGTATTTATGGATGACGTTGAGCGCACTGCTGGGGACCTCGTAGTCCCAGATCAGGTCCATCAGCTCGCTCGTGCTGACCGGCCTGCCCACCCGGGCCAGCAGCAAGGCCAGCAGATAAGCCTGTTGCCGGGGACCGGCATCCACTTCGACACCGTCGCGCCACACCCGCAACGGGCCGAGGACCTGGAGGTGTAAGAGAGTGCCACCGGCTGGCCGATCTTCGTTGCCCGGCCGGACGGGATGAACGGGCAGGGCCACGCCGACTCCCGGGTGATACGACAGATTGCCAGCTAACAAACCGTCAAAATCGCACCGTAGCAGTGCGAAACTTGCCAGGTCCACAGTCGATGTCGCTTGCGTCGTTTGATCGGCGGCGCGGTGATCCCGGCGCCCTGGCCGGCCGCGCTCGTCAAGGCCGAGATCCCTGGACGGAGGACCGTCGGACCTGGCCTTCCCCGACGAGGACCATCTCCACTCCGGTAGCGTTCGCGCCGAACCCGCCGCCGGAGCCCTCCCCCGCGTTCTCGCCGCCCTCCTGCTTGCCACCACCACCGCCGCCCGGCATCCCGGCCCTTGGACAACCGAACCTGCAGAAACCTGACCAGCGGGCAGGGCGCGTGGAGCGCCCGGTGTGTGGAGACGTGACGCGGGGTGTGGCTGCCTGTTATGCCGTGTTCCGGTGACACCCCTCGGCGGGTCGGCGGACCGGAGAGGTTCACATTCTTCGCGAGGTCCGTGGTGGGAGCCCGAAGGGTCCAGGAGACCAGCGTTCACAGCACTTCTGGGAAACGACCGCGTTCTTCGGTGGGGACGAGAGAGGTGAGGTGGGGTCGGACCGTACGGGCATGAACCGGACGGACCCGGTCAGCCACCACCGAGCCGGCGGGCATGCCTTGGTCTGCCGGTTCTGCATTCCGGTTACCCATTGACCGGCGTCGCGCGCGTTCGACATTCAACCCGCGCGACGGCTCGGACAACGGGAACGCTCATCTCGCTCATCTCGCTCGTCACGTTCGGACGTGCAGGGCCGCGTCTATCGACTCCGCGACCAGGGTGAGGGCCGCCACGCTGCCGGGCAGCACGCCGATCAGGGGGAAGAAGGCGTGCATCTGGCCGGCGGCGCGCTGGAGCCGGACGGGCACGCCCGCCTGGCGCAACCGCTCGGCGTAGGCTTCACCCTCCTCACTCAGCACGTCGTGCTCGGGGAGCACGAACACGGCGGGCGGCAACCCCGACAGGTCCGCGGCCCGCAAGGGAGAGGCGTCTGGGTCGGCGCGCTGGGTCGGGTCGGGCAAGTAGTGGTCCCAGAACCAGACCATCGCGTGCCGATCGAGCAGGAGCTGATTGGCCGGGTCGTGGTAGGAGGCTCTGTCCAGGTCGCAGTCGGTGGCCGGGTAGATGAGCACCTGCAGGTCGATGACCGGGCCGCCGTCGTCCTTGGCACGCCGGGCCACGACGGCCGACAGATTGCCGCCCGCGCTGTCGCCCGCCACGACGATCGGCTGTCCGGGCAGCGCGGCGGCGGCCCAGCACAGGGCGGCGTAGGCGTCGCGGGGCGCGGCCGGGAAGCGGTGTTCGGGGGCGAGGCGGTAGCCCACCAGGACGACGGTGCAATTCGTGCGCTCGGCCAGATGCCTGCCCACGGCGTCGACGTCGTCGATGCTGCCGACGGTCCAGCCGCCGCCGTGGTAGTACACGATCACGCCGCGCGAGGCCGTCGTCGGGGTCAGGACGCGGGCTGGGAACGAGGCGCCGTCCTCCGATTCGATGGTGACGTCCTCGGCGCGGGCCATAGGCGGTCCCTGGCCGGACAGGCTGTGCAGCTGCGCGTACATGGTGCGGGCCGCTGCCAGGGTCAACTCGTGCAGCGGGCTGCTGCCCGCCTCGCCCAGTTGCTTCAAGAACTGGGCCGTGGCTTCGTCCAGGGCCATGGGTGTCACCTCGCCGAAGAAGGGGGAACCTTTGACGGGCAATGTAGATCCCGGCTAATTGACGAGCACTGGACGACCCGATCCAGTCGTCATCAAGTGCCTCGATCTAGCCTGTGAGAATTGAGATCGGCGAAGAGCCACGGCGCCAAGAAAGTTGGGCGTGCAGGTTCATCTGTCGCCGATGGATTTCAGCCGCCGGCTCCATCGACGAGGGGCAACACTATGACCATCAAGCACACCGCATATGCGACGGTTGACGCGTCCAACCCGGAAATCGACCTGGAAAACTGGCTCTTCGGCCTCTCCGACGACGAATACCAGGCCTGTGCGCGAGGCCACCACGGTGCGGGCACATTTACCGATGAAAAAGGCCGCGGCATGGTCAACACCGAGTCGGTGGGCGGCAATCTCATCATCCAGCACTACCGGGTCGTGCGGGCGGAAAAGTCGTTCGTCGAAATGTACTCGGCCGCGAGCCGCATCTTCCTGTTCCATCTCGTCCCGGTGACTGGCGCGGTGCGATGGACGCTCACGACCACGCCGAAGTCCACGACGTCGTCCACGTTCGCGTGCTCCGTCGAGGTGATCCTGCCTCCCGTGCTAGCGGTCCTGGCGCGCACGATCGTGCTGGGCCTGTTCATCCGGCGGCACTGCGAAGAGGAGACCCCCAACTTCGCCGCCGACATCATGCGCAAGCACCGCAAGGTACAGATATCCGCCTGATCTAACTCGCCGACACAGTCGCGTGGAAGCTCAAAACGGCTCAAGAAATAACGAAGGTCCGATTTAGGATCATGTGCTGACATGGGCCTTCGCGCTTGGAACGGGTGACGGGAAGCGAATCCGCGCTGTCAGCCTGGGAAGTCTCCAACGCACTTGGCCCCTGAGCTACCGACGCCCACGCCGCACGCCCGGACGGCGGGCGGGTGGAGGGCCGTGCGACAGCACGCCACCCGCCGCCTTGATACCCATAAGAACAATTCGGCAATGACACCTAGGTGGTCCGCATAAGTGGTCTGTCGGTCAAGCGACGGGTGCCGCGTGGCTCACCAACAAGAGTCTGGTCGAGGCCGAGCAGGCCAACTGGTCGTTTGTCTAGGCTGGGCGAAGAGTTCGGCCATCGCGATTGCGGAGCTTGCTGGACGGCGAACAAATGATTTTACCGAATCAAAAATAATTCGCACTTGAGAGGAATCTTCGGCAATCTAGGGCGATGAGTGTTCCCGCGACCGGTATGCGCCTGCCCTGGCTTGCTGTGCCCGACAAGCTCCGTCAGGCCATCGAGACTCATCTGGGTGCGTCGGTGATCGGGGCGGTGACGCAGAGAGGTGGGTTTTCGCCGGGCGCTGCCGTGCGTCTGAGGTTAGCGGACGGGCGGCGGGCGTTTGCCAAGGCCGTCGGGCCGGAGCCGAACCCGCTCACCGCGGACATGTATCGGGCCGAAGCTCAGATCGCGGCCGCGCTTCCTGCGGACGTGCCTGCCCCGAAGCTGTTGGCATGGTTCGACGTCGATGGTTGGGTGGCACTGCTATTCGAGGATGTGGACGGTCAGCCGCCTGCCGACCCGTGGCGTCCTGACGAGCTCGATCGAGTACTGGCCGCTCTGGACCGATTGGTCAGCGCGCTGACCCCATCCCCGGTTGCCGCTCCGTCGGCAGAGGAGCGGCTTGGTGAGACGTTCCAAGACTGGCGGCGGCTGGTCGCGGCCCGGGACGCGGGCGAGGACGACTTGGTTGGGCTGGACCCGTGGGCTGTGCGTCATCTGGACGCGCTGGCCGATCTGGAGGTCGGCTGGTCAACAGCGGTCAAGGGGAACAGCTTGGTGCATGGCGATATGCGGGGGGACAATCTGCTGCTCACTCCCGATGAGGTGATAGTCGTTGACTGGCCGTCGGCGTTCGTTGGGGCGCCTTGGTTCGACCTGTTAGGCATGCTGCCCAGCGTGCGGATGCAGGGTGGTCCATCGTCGGAGGAGGTCTTCGTCGCTCATCCGGTCGGGCGGGCCGCTGACCCGGCTGCGGCGACCACGGTCCTGGCGGCACTGACCGGGTATTTCGTTCGGCAGTCCCGCCGGCCCGCCCCGCCGGGACTGCCTACGATTCGTGCCTTCCAGGGCGCTCAGGGTCGAGCGGCGCTGGAGTGGCTTCGTGAGCGCACGGCTTGGGTGTAAGGACTGCTCAGAAAACTGAGCCGATATGTCACTTCTAGTCCAGGAGCTCAGGCCGCCGTATGGTTAGGGCTCGACGGGCGGTCACGACCTTTGCCAGCCTGCGCCGGGGTGAGGCGACCACCCTACGCCGGTCGGACATTGACCTCATGGCTCGTACGGTCCGAGTTCGGGAACAGCTCCTCGAACTGGACGGAGGAGAGATGGTGCTCAGTCCGCCCAGGTCGCGAGCCGGCAAGCGGATCATCGGCATCACATGCGTCATCGGCTTCCTGGTGGCGCCGGTGGCAGTGATGGCTCCGTGCCGTGGCGCCCGTGCTTCGTCTTGCGGTTGGTCCGGTGGGTCGCGGGCGCGACCCACCGGATCACCGGTCAGCGCCCGTGCTTCGCGGGCGCGACGCAGCGCTCGAGGCGCTGCGCGAAGTCCGTCAGGTACTGCGCGCGCCACTGGCTGACGTGCTTGGCCCCGACCCAGGTGCCCTCGGCGTAGGCGGGGTCCTGGTCGTCGGACCACCAGTTGGGGTGCCTGCGCGACGGACGGTTCGCGCGCCACGCCGGCGGCGGCGCGGCGGTGACGGCGCCGGTGACGCCGTTGAGCGCCGAGTGGTCGCTGTCGACGACGTAGTCCCAGACCTTAGGATCGCGCGGGGAGAAGCGGAAGCGCAGCACACGGCCCTCGTCGACCGCCGCCGGGAAGGGGCCGCCTGTTCGGCCGCCGATGGTCATCCGCGCGTAGTTCGTCGGGCGCCAGCCGGCAGGCTTTGGGATGGCGAACTCGATCACGCCGTAGACCTCGCCGACGTCCTCGGCGGTGGTGAAGCGGTCGAATATCGTCTTGCGTCCGTCCCAGACGCGCACGTACTGCCCGCCCCAGCTCGGCCGCGCGGGGTCCTGCGCGCCCTGCAGGAACCAGGTGATCGACGGCGAGTCACCCATCTTGAGGTCGGGAGAGGCGTTGACGAAGAAGGCGCCCAGCGCGCCATGGCCAGCGACCTTCGAGGCGACGAAGGTCTGGTTGCCGAGGTCGCCGGACTGGTCGCCGCCCGTGAAGAAGCCGCGGTACGTGGCGTTGGATTCGATGATCGACAGGTGGGGGTGATGTGTCTCGATGTAGTCGTACGCGTCGACCGTCCACAGCTTGTTGGGCCCGCCGATGTAGTGGACGCGCAGCTTCGGCTCGATGTCGGGCGCGTCGTGCAGCGCCTGCGCGAGGTCGTCGATGCCGCCCCACACGAGGACGTTGAGCGGTCGTGGATCGCGCCGTCGCGCGCACTCGACGATCCACCGGGAGCCCTCGGTCGGCGCGCCGTACCCCGGAGCCGGAGCGATGTCCAGCGCGCCCTGCTTCGTGATGGCACGCAGGCGGCCGGGCGCGGGGTACCGGCGTGACCATGTGCGCAGGTTCGGCCAGTCGTGCTCGTAGGCGTCGATGACCGACAGGATGTCCGAGGCGCGGCCCGGCCCGTAGGGTGACGAGACGAGCCCCTCGACGTCGAAGCGGTCCGCGTAGAGCAGGAAGTGCACCATCGACTGGAAGTCGTCGAAGTCGGTGCCACCGATGTCCGAAGAGACCAGCACACGGGGCAGCGACCGCGGGCCGCGACCGTGCTCGGGAGCCGTCGGCAGGTGCCGGTCGGTCGCGAGCGCCTCAGTGGCTCTGGACCCGAGCGCGACCCCGGCCACGACGCCACCGGCGTGAGCGAGGAACGTGCGACGTGCGAACTGCATCTCTCCACCCCTTGGAGTTGAATAAATATTCAGCCATGACTGAATATGTAGTGGACGGTAGCCAACAATCGCCGCGTCGCGCAAGAGGGTGTCCGTCGGCGATGCGACGCTTGACATGGCGCCGTGCGCTGCGTTACGACTTGCATAAGCTCATGCAGTGTTGAATAAATATGCACTGCTAAGTGGATACGCGCTGGAGGAGAGCTGAGCGATGCGATTCAGAGCCGAAACCTGGTCGTTCGGCCAGTGCGTCGACCGCTAAGCGACCGACACCGCAACCCGCGCTGGGTTCGTCCCGGACTCATCGGGGAAGTGGCCTCACCCGCGAGCAGTTCCACACCAATGAGCACGTGACCGCGGGGAAGCCCGTCGTACGTCCACCTAGACCAGCACGCCACACGGGATGCCGACCAGAAGATCGCCGACGCGCTGAGCGCACGTGTGGAGGCCGAGCAGAAGGACCGGGACAGGGATAGACGGCAGCGTGGGTGTGCCGGCCTGAGTGAGCCAATGGCCCGTTAGCCCGAGCACCGCACACCAAGATCACTTCAGAGGTGTTTTGACTGGTGGAGCCCAGGAGATTCGAACTCCTGACTTCCTGCTTGCAAACGGGAGCCGGTCGCCACCTGAGAGGCTCTCCGCCGTGCTCAGGCGCGGAATGCCGGATGGCAGGGCGAGATGATGTGTGATCCTGTTGCTGTACTTCACTGCTGTACGCAGAGAGATCAGCTAAAGATCCGAAGCAGTTGGGGGCTCATCGTTCCCCTCGCCGGGAGGGCCGGCGGCGATGCGCGCCAGGCCAAGCCCCGCCGAGCTACAACGTCAGGCAGAGGCACCTGGCTCTGGGCAGGACCACACGACCGGCGCGTCAGGTGTCGGTGGCCTTGAGGCGGTAGCCCACGGAAGGGTCGGTCTGCAAGAAGCGGCCCTGCTCGTCGTGGAGCTTCTTGCGTATCCGATAGGCGTAGACCTTGAGGTAGTGCGTCTCGTTGGCGTACGCGGGTCCCCAGACGTTTTCCAATATCAAGCGGCGGGTGCAGACCTTGCCGACGTGCCGGGCGAGATAAGCCAGGAACTCGAACTCTTTGCAGGTGAGGTCGAGTGGCGCACCCTGCAGAGTCGCCTCGTAGTGCTGCAGGTCGAGGGTGAGGGCTCCAACCTGGAGCTCACTGTCCTGGTCGTCACCGGCGCCGACGTTGTGATGGTGGCGTAGCGCGACCCGCAGGCGAGCGTCGAGTTCACGCATGCCGAAGGGCTTGGTCATGTAATCGTCGGCGCCGCCGTCGAGTGCTCCGACCTTGCGGTCCTCGGCTCCGTCGGCGGAGAGGATGACGATGGGGGTGTCGGTCCACCCACGGACACGAGTGCAGACTTCCATCCCGTCGAGGTCGGGGAGACCGAGGTCGAGGACGATGACGTCAGGTCGCCACACCGCGACGGCGGACAGTCCGTCACCGCCGGTCTCAGCGGTGCGCACGTCGTGGCCGAGTGCCTGCAGGCCGACCCGGCAGGCGTTCAGGAGCGCGATGTCGTCGTCGATGATCAGCACGGCTGACATGTCAGGATCTTTCTTGTAGTGGCGCGGCGACGGGCAGGGTGAAACAGAAGCGTGCTCCCCCTCCGGGCACGTCTTCGACCCAGATGCGTTGCCGGTGGGCGTCGATGAAGGTCTTGGCTATGGCCAGTCCCAGTCCTGAGCCGGAGTCTCCGTGCCGGCGGATGAACAGCCCGAAGATCTCGCCACGCCGGTCGGGGCTGACGCCGGGGCCATGGTCGGTGACGGACACGGTGATCGTGGCGGCATCGGCACGCCGGGCGGCGATGGTGATCGGGCTGTCTTTCGGCGCGTGACGGATGGCGTTCTCCAGCAGGTTGGTGAACACCCGGGCGATGAGCACGACGTCGACGTCGATGAGCGGGAGGTCATCGGGCAGGTCGAGGATGGGGGGGCAGTCGCGGCGGCCGAGCGGCAGGTCGGCGAGGACGGTGTCGGCGAGGTCGTGCAGGTGGACGATGCTGGCCCGGGGCTGGAGCATGCCGGCCTGCACACGGCTCATGTCGAGCAGGTTGGTGACCAGGGCGGCGAGCCGGTCGACCTGAGTGTCGACCAGAACCGCGAGTTCGTGCCGGGCATGGGGGTCCAGTCCCTCGCCCAGTTGCGGGTCGGCAAGGATGGACGAGGACGCCTTGACGGAGGCCAGTGGGGCTCGCAGATCGTGGGAGACGGCCGCGACGAGCGTGCGGGCGAGGCGTTCGACCTCCTCGGTCAGCCCGGCACGCAGGACATGTTCGCGCAACTGCGCGCGCTCGACGGCCAACGCGATCTGGTTGGCGAACAGCAGAAGTGGTTCGCGCTGCCGGCCGGTGATCTCGGTGCCGGAGACGGTCAGAATGCCCACTGGCCGCCCGGCGGCGACAAGGGCGATCCCGAACGGGTTGGTGCCGTTGGGCCGGGTGGCGTCGACGCTGGCCGTCCGGCCCGGGGAGGGCAGCAGCCGGCGCCGGTCGTCCTCGGTGAGTGGGGCGCCGGCCGAGGCGACGATCTCGAGATCGTCGTTGCGGGGCAGCAGCAGGGCCACCTGATGGGCGTCCAAGACGTCCCGCAGGGCGTTCACGATGACCGTGAGCATTTCCTCGAGCGGCTTGTCCTCGACCAGCAGGGCGGACAGCTCGAACAGTTGCCGGATCTGCATCGCCCGCTGCCGCGCCTGTGCGCGGGCGGTGTTCATGCTGACCACCACTCGGGCAACGGGCAGCATGATCATCGCGTACACGCCGAGCGCCACCCAGTTCTCGCTGACGCCCACATAAAGCGTCTCGTAGGGTGGGATGAAGAAGAAGTCGTAGACGAGGAATCCGCCGACGACACTGATCACGCCGGCCCGAAAGCCGCCGATCACAACACCGACCACGACAGGCACGGCCAGCACCAGAGCTGTGGTGGCGATGTTCAGTTCGCCGCGGAACGGCAGCATGGCAAGAGTGAGTACGGCCATGGTCGCCAGGGCCGCGGCCGCCCCGGCGATGCTGAGCTTTCTAGCGCTATTCGTGTCGCGACCCTCCCCCCATGCGATGCGTTGTCCATCATCGCCCTTCAGGTGACTGGGTACGGACAGCGGCCCCTCGAAGTCCGACCACTTCGTTGAGGGGCCGCTGTCCGCGCCCAGTCGCCTGAGCTGATGAGCCAGGTCCCGCTTGCCCGCATCTGGAGTACTCGCCGGCGAAGGCATGGCGCGGCCGACGACATGTACGTCAATGCCTGCGTCACCTGCGAGTCTGCCGAGGCGCCGGATCGTCGAGCCGGAGCCGAGCATCTTGAGCCAAAAACTGCGTCGGCCCGGCCCGACCACGATCTGAGTGATCTGGCGCTGTCCCGCGAAGTTCACGAGAGCGGCGGCGGGGTCCTCACCGGACAGGTCGGTCCAGTCCGCGCCGAGATCATCCGCCAGACGGCGCAGCGCATCGATCTTCACGTCGAACGGGTCGGCGTCGCCGACCACGATGTGGGCGACGCTCAGGTCGGCCTTGAGGCGAGCAGCGAGACGGGCAGCGCGGCGCAACATCACGTCGTTTTCGGGCCCGGTGCTTACCCCGACGAGTACGCGTTCGGCGGTTTCCCACCGCGCTTGCGCGGGGATGCGGCCGTACTGCCCGTAGGGATCGCCTGGCATCTCGTCGGCGACGAACCGTAGCGTCAGTTCGCGCAGCGCGGTAAGGGTTTCGGTCGTGAAAAACCCGCGCAGTGCCTCACGGGCCCGGTCCGGCGAGATGACGTCCCCGTACAGCAGGCGACGGCGCAGTCGTCTGGGTGAGGAGTCGACGAGTTCGATCTCATCCGCGCTGCGGATGACGGCGTCGGGGACCCGTTCCCGGACTGCGATACCGGTGATCCGCTCTACCACGTCCGCGAGGCTTTCGATGTGTTGAACATTGATGGTGGTGATCACGTCGATCTCGGCGGCGAGCAGGTCGCGTACGTCCTGCCAGCGTTTTTCGTTGCGCCCCGAGCCGGGAACGTTGGTGTGCGCGAGTTCGTCGATCAGGGCGACCTGGGGCCGGCGGGCGAGCACGGCCTCCAGGTCCATCTCCTCGAATCGTGCACCCCGATATTCGACGATCTTGCGTGGCACTACTTCCAGGTCGGCCAGGTGGGCCTCGGTCGCGGGCCGGCCGTGCGTCTCGACCAGCGCGACGACCACGTCGAGGCCGCGCAGACGACAGAGGTGACCCTCGTCGAGCATGGCGTAGGTCTTGCCGACGCCGGCCGCCGCACCGAGGTAGATCAGGAGCCGTCCGCCCATGTGGACGCCGGCTCCCATCTCGTCGACGGCCTGAACGACGAACGCGTCGGCATAAGAGTCGTCGTTGGAGCGCTGAGTCGTCATTTCACCGTCGAAAGATCCTTGTTCAGCTCCAGCACGTTGACGTGAGAAGCGCCGAGGAATCCATACTGCGGTCCCTGCACGTGGCGTTCCACCAGCGTACGCAGCTGATCGGCCGACAGGCCGCGAGCCTTCGCCACCGCGGGGATCTGTGCGTACGCGGCGTCGGGGCTGATATCCGGGTCGACGCCGCTGCCCGACGCGGACACCAGGTGCTGGTGCGGGGTGAGGCCCTGCTTCTCCAGCGAGGCGATCCGCTCCTTGTACTTGTCCAGCAGCTCCTTCGACCGGGGCCCGAGGTTGGACCCGCCGGTGGCGGTCGGGTCGTAACCGTCTGCGCGGCCCTGGAACCACTGCGGTCCGCTCCACTCCTGCCCGATGTGCGTCGAGCCGAGAGCGGTGAGCGAGCCGTTGGCCTGGTGGTTGAACAGCGCTTGTCCGATGCCGGTCTCGACCAGCGGGTAGGCCAAGCCCAGCATGACGAAGAAGATGATCGAGACGGTGACCGCCCGTCGCAGGTCCAGCAACATCAGAATGCTCCGAGCGCAGTGAGGATCAGGTCGATCAGCTTGATGCCTACGAACGGGACTATCAGCCCGCCGAGGCCGTAGATGAGCACGTTCCTGCGCAGGATCGCCGTCGCTCCGGACGGGCGGAACCGCACGCCACGCAGCGCGAGCGGGATCAGCGCGATGATCACCAGCGCGTTGAAGATCACTGCGGAGAGCACCGCGCTCTGCGGACTGTGCAGCCCCATGATGTCCAGGGCGTCCAGTTGCGGGTAGGTGCTGACGAACAGCGCGGGGATGATCGCGAAATACTTGGCCACGTCGTTGGCGATCGAGAAGGTGGTAAGCGCGCCCCGGGTCATGAGCAACTGCTTGCCGATCTCGACGATCTCGATGAGCTTGGTCGGGTTGGAGTCGAGGTCGACCATGTTGCCGGCCTCCTTGGCGGCCGTGGTCCCCGTGTTCATCGCCACGCCGACGTCGGCCTGCGCGAGCGCGGGCGCGTCGTTGGTGCCGTCGCCGGTCATCGCGACCAGCTTGCCGCCCTCCTGCTCAGCCTTGATCAGCCGCATCTTCGCGTCCGGCGTCGCCTCCGCGAGATAGTCGTCGACCCCGGCTTCCTGCGCGATCGCGGCGGCGGTCAGTGGGTTGTCGCCAGTGACCATGACCGTGCGGATGCCGATTTCGCGCAGTTCCGCGAAGCGTTCGGCGATGCCCTGCTTGACGACGTCCTTGAGCTCGATGACCCCCAGGACGCGGGCCCGGTCGGCCACCACGAGAGGGGTGGAGCCCGCACGAGAGATCCGTTCGACGATCGGGTCGAGCTCGTCGGGCAGCGTGCCGCCCTGCTCGGTCACCCACCGTTTGACGGCGTCGGCCGCCCCCTTACGGATCCGCCGATCATCTGTGTCCAGGCCGGACATGCGAGTCGTAGCACTGAAGCGTACGAACACATGACCTGGTGCCAGGTCACGCTCGCGCAGCCCGAAACGCTCCTTGGCGAGCACGACGATCGAGCGTCCCTCAGGGGTCTCGTCGGCGAGAGAGGCCAGCTGGGCTGCTTCGGCGAGGTCGTGCTCGCCATATCCGCCAACCGCGTAGAACTCCGAGGCCATCCGGTTACCCATGGTGATGGTGCCGGTCTTGTCCAGCAGCAGCGTCTGGACGTCGCCGGCGGCCTCGACCGCGCGGCCGCTCATGGCAAGCACGTTGTGCTGCACCAGCCGGTCCATGCCGGCGATGCCGATCGCGGACAGCAACGCCCCGATGGTGGTCGGGATCAGGCAGACGATCAGCGCTATGAGCACGATCACCGACACCTCACCGCCGGCGAACTGGGCGAAGGGCTGCAGTGCGACCACGACCGGGATAAAGATGAGGGTCAGTGCGGAGAGCAGGATCGTCAACGCGATCTCATTCGGCGTCTTCTGCCGCTTCGCTCCCTCGACCAGGCTGATCATACGATCGAGGAACGTCTGCCCCGGCTCAGCGGTGATGCGCACCACGATCCGGTCGGAAAGCACCTGGGTGCCACCGGTCACCGCGGACCGGTCACCGCCGGACTCCCGGATCACCGGAGCGGACTCGCCGGTGATGGCGGACTCATCGATCGAGGCCGCTCCCTCGACGATCTCCCCGTCGGACGGGATGACATCGCCTGCCTCGCAGACCACCATGTGGCCGGTCGACAGTTCGCCGGCGGGCACCCGTTCCTCGGTGCCGTCGGGCCGGAGCCGCCGCGCGTCGGTCGTGGTGCGCGTCTTGCGCAACGCGTCCGCCTGCGCCTTGCCGCGCCCTTCGGCCATCGCCTCGGCGAAGTTGGCGAACAGAACCGTCAGCAGCAGCCAGACCATCACCGACCAGGAGAAGACGCTCGGGTGGGCGATCGCCTCCAGCAGCGTGATCACGGTGCCGATGAGCACCACGAACATGACCGGGTTCTTGACCTGGACTCGGGGATCGAGTTTGCGCAGCGCCTCCACGGCGGCCACGCGCATGATCTGTCCGTCGAACAGCCTGCGCCGGCTCACCACGCCGCGTCCGCCCGGCACACCCGGCTGGCCGGGGGCGCCGGAGCGATCCGCGTCGAGGACCTTGATGTCCGGCATCACGATTTCCTTTCCCAATCAGGCATAAACGCGTCAGGCTGCAAAGGGGCCTGCTCCCGTGGCACCAGAGAGGACATCAGAAGAACATCCCGTGACTGAGCTGCTCCACGATCGGCCCCAGAGCGACCGCGGGGAGGAAGGTCAAGGCGCCGACGATGAGGACCACACCGGTGAGCAGGCCGACGAACATCGGCTTGTCGGTGCGGAAGGTTCCCGGCGACGTGGGTACGACGTTCTTCGCCGCGAGGCTTCCCGCCAGAGCGAGGACCGGGACGATGATCGCGAACCGGCCGAGCAGCAGGCCGATGGTCCCGGTGATGTTGTAGAAGGGGGTGTTCGCGCTCAGCCCGCCGAACCCGGATCCGTTGTTGTTCGTCTGCGAGGTGTAGGCGTAGAGGATCTCGGAGAACCCGTGCGGTCCGGCGTTGAGCGGGCCGGCTTTCCCGGCCTCGACCAACACGGCGATCGCGGTGAGCACCAGCACCGTGATCGGCATGACCAGCACTCCCAGGGCGGCGAGTTTCACCTCCTTGGCCTGGATCTTCTTACCGAGATACTCCGGCGTTCGCCCGACCATCAACCCGCCGATGAACACCGTGATCACCGCGAACAGCAGCATCGAGTACAGGCCCGTTCCGACGCCGCCGGGACTGACCTCGCCCAGCATCATCCCGGTGAGCATCGCCATCCCGCCGATCGGCGTGTAGGAGTCGGCCGCGGAGTCGACGCTGCCCGTGGAGGTCTGCGTCGAGGTCACGTTGTACAGGGATGACGACGGCGCGCCGAACCGGGTCTCCTTGCCCTCCATGTTGCCGGCGGGCTGCGATGTCACTCCGGCAGCGGCGAGCGCGGGGTTGCCCTGCTGCTCGGCGACGCCGGTCATCGTGAGCCAGCCGCCGAACAGGATCGTCATCACCGCGAGGACGGCCACGCCCTGGCGGAGGTTGAACACCATCTTGCCGAAGACGTAGGTGAACGCGACGGGGATGCACAGGATCAGCACGATGGACAGGAAGTTCGTCAATCCGGTCGGGTTCTCGAAGGGTCCGGCACCGTTGGCGTTGAAGAACCCGCCACCGTTGGTGCCCAACTCCTTGATCACCTCTTGGGAGGCGATAGGGCCGCGAGGCAGCGTCTGGCTCGCTCCGTTGAGCACGTTGTGAACCTGTGCCGGTCCGGCCAGCGTCTGCATCGCGCCCTGCCAGATGAACACGACCGCGGCGACGAGCGCGACCGGCAGCAGCACGTAGATCGTGCCGCGCACCAGATCGACCCAGAAGTTCCCGATCGTCTTCGATCCCTTGCGAGCGAAGCCGCGAACCAACGCGACCGCGACCGCCATACCCACCGCGGCGGACAGGAAGTTCTGCACCGCCAGGGCACCCATCTGCGACAGGTAGGACATCGTCGTCTCGCCGGAGTACGACTGCCAGTTCGTGTTGGTCACGAACGACACGGCCGTGTTCCAGGCCGTATCCGGCCTGACCCCGGGCATGTGCTGGGGGTTGAACGGCAGATACTCCTGCAGTCGGAAGATGCCGTAACTGATCAGCAGCGCGACCGCCGAGAAAATGATCACCGATACGGTGTAGCGGTTCCAGGTCTGTTCGACCTTCGGGTCTGCTCCGACCACTCGGTAGATCGGCCGCTCGACCTTGGCCAGCCACCTGACCCGGCCCTCGTACACCGCGACCATGTAGGCGCCGAGGAACCGCCAGCACAACGCCAGCACGACGACCAGTGCGACGATCGTCCACACGAAGGCCACTAGAACCACTCCGCCTTGAAGAGCGCGATGCCCAGGTAAATGAACACCGCAATGGAAACTATGAGCAAGAGGATGCTTCCGCTCATATGCGATCAAGCCCCCAGGTCAGGCCCAGCATCGCGAGCGTAAAGCCGATGATTCCCAGGACTACAAACACGTCAGCCACGAAGTCAGTGTGGTCACCCGGCCGGTGGAGGCGAGGTAGAGCTCCAGCCCGTCCCGGTGGAGAAACGGTGAACGCCAACTGCCGGACGCTGTAAGGGCCGGCACACAGAGCGCTTCGGCGTCGGCGCGCGTGCCGTGCATTGCGAGTGCGCCGCAGACATTCCTCGCAGCCTCCCCGGTGACTCATGTCCACCACCGCGGGAGTTCCCTCCCATACTCGGGCGGGTGCGCGCCGTTCCGGCCCCGATCCACCAGGTTTCGAGCCGGTGCCGTATCAAGGGGATGTCACACGCCGGTTCCTCGCGTACTCCTCTCCATCCCGCTTGCCGGACCCGTACCATCTGGCAGTACTGACACGTCCCGGCTCTGTCGGGGCTGCTCCTGCCCTCCCGGCATCACCCGGTTCAGGCTGCCCTCAGCTCCACCGTCTCGCTGCGATGGGATCGCGGCGAAAGGGGTCTCCACTTCCACTCGAACACTGCGCCTCACGGCGCACTCACGACCTGCGGCACACCGGTAACAACCTCGCCGCGAACGCCGGGGCGTCGATCCGGGGGCCGATGGAGCGCATGTGCCACTCCAGCACACGGGCGGCGATGATCTACCAGCACTCGACCTACGAGCGGCAGCGGGAGGTGGCTCGGAAGCTCGACGACCTCGCCCGTGGAGCCCTGGCGGGAGGATCAGGCACGCAACGGGCGCGGAAGCCGAAAAGTGCCGGATGAAGATCAAAGCCCAGGTTGCGGCAACCATGCCTGACCTGGGCTTTTCTATGTCCGCGAGGGGAGTGGAGCCTAGGAGATTCGAACTCCTGACTTCCTGCTTGCAAAGCAGGCGCTCTGCCAACTGAGCTAAGGCCCCGAGATCAAGTCGTTGGCCTGGGGTGACGCCCCACACGACCTGCTTCAGTCGTACACCGTAGCAACAGGAACCGCCTCTGCGCCACTTAAGCCCCGCCGCTCGGTGCTTCGCGACTCAGGTGCCGAGCGGACGAGATTCTTTTCTTGATCATCTCTCGTCCGAAACGGTGTTGTTCGGTGGATTTGAGGCGTTCAGCACCGCTGGCTACGGGCCCTGCCAACGCGAACGGGTCCCGGCCGGCGCTCAGCTCTCGGGAACCGTACGGCCCTCGATCCCCGCGCCGTACGGAAGTCGGTTCTCAGGCCCCACCGAGATCGGTCTCAGGCTGTACGGAGGTCGGCGATGACGTGGAAACGTTCCAGGGTCACCGGGGTGGTGTCGTCCACGGTGAAGGTCGGGTCGCCCAGCGCCGAGCGCATCTCCTGACCGTGCCAGAACTCCTCGTGGTCCGCACGCCACTGCGCGATCGTCGTGTGGCCCTCGCCCTCGTCCATCGCATGGGCGACGTCCACCTCGCCCAGCGGCACAACGCGCACGCTCGTTATCTCGATGACGGCCACCGGGCGGTCGGCGGAGTCCACCACCACCGACCGCTCGCCGATCTCGGGCAGCGCCTCGTCCCCATGCTCGTAATCGGCGACCAGACCGGTCGTGGCAGTCTTGCGGCCGTCGAGGACCGCCGTGACGAGCATGTCGCGCAGCGGGCCGGGGAAGGCGAACAGGGCCTTGGGCAGGGATGCGAGATCGAAGGGCTCGCTGAAGGCGGATGTCACGGAACATCACCTTAACGAGGTGGTTCGTACGAGCTGCGCTCAGGACGGGAGTGCCCTCAGAACCGGCCCTCAGGACAGGGCGGGCCTCAGCCGGCGGAGGCGCCCACGGGGGTCTCCACTCGCACGCTGCCCAGCAGGAGATCGGGGAGATCGGCGATGGAGTCCAGGAGGTGAGTGGCGCCGCCCTTGAGGAGGCGTTCCCTGCTGTGGACCCCGGTCATGATCCCGGCGACCACCGATGCGCCGGAACGACGGCCGCAGAGCATGTCGCTCTCGGAGTCACCGGCCACCGCGACGTGGCGGACATCCTCGATACCGAGGCGCAGGACCGCGGTGAGAACCATGTTGGGCATGGGACGGCCTCGGCCCGCGTCTTCCGGGCAGAGAGCGAGATCGACCTTGTCGGACCAGCTCAGGGCGCTCAGCACGCGGCTGAGCGTGACCCGGCTGAAGCCGGTGATAAGGCAGATCTTGATACCCGCGCCGCGAAGCCTCTCCAGCGTCTCGACGGTCCCGGGCATCGGGGTCAGACCCGCGCGCCCGATGGCACCCTCGTAGGAACGCTCGAAGGTCAGGTTGGCCGCCTGGGCCTGGGCCTCGTTGTCCGGGAAGATGCCCCGGAACACTTCGATCTTGGGACAGCCCCGGGACCGGTGCACGTGCACCATGGCACGCGCATACGCACCGGTCCCGGGCACGATGCCCTGCGTGGCGATCGCCTCGGCGAACGCCCGTTCGACCATGGCGATATCACCGATCGTGGTGCCTGCCAGATCCAGACAGGCGAGCCTGATGGGGGTTACCTCCCCATCGTGAGCAAGGACCATAAAAGCACCCAAATCGGTAGCCGCGTTGATCAGTTCTCGCTACCGGTGGCCTCGGTCCACAGGTCAAGCTCGGCACGGTCAGCCTGCACCTTGCGCCAGACCAGCAGCCCCCCGAGGGCGACGAGCGTCAGAACGAGCAACTTCTTCATGGTGTGACCCCACTTCTCGACGGTCTCACCTGCCGGGGTGAGACAACGCCCGGTTCCAACGGTTCCCTGCAGCCTAGCAAGGGACCGGGCCATGATCCGATCCGCGCGACGAGCCGACGTGGCCAATCTCCGCCAACCGGCTGATTGTCATCATCATGCCGTACGGCTCGTGCTTAGACGCTCACGATCGCCGCGAGTTCGGCCTCGAAACCGTTCTCGTTCTCAAGATAACCCGAGTAATGGTCAGCTCTGCCCGCGCAAGGGCGCTGATAGACGGGCATCACCGTCCATCCGCGCACCGGTGGCGCCGTGACCAGCCCGTCTACCGCTCCGGCCCGATCAGGCAGAACCCCAAATGGCTCAGACCCGGTCGGTATCAGTCATGGGGAACAGCTGGGACGGGCCCCCTCAGGTCGCCCCTCAAGCCCCCCTCAGGCCGCCCCTCAAGCCCCTCTCAAGCCTCCGTCAGGCCCGCTTCTGAGGCCGGGTCAGCGCGTCGCGTCCCCTCTCCACGATGTCCCCGACCACCTTCAGATCTTCATCGTCCTGGGCGGTCGCGAGCGCCGTCTTGGCGGCGTCGTAGGCGTCGAGGACCGCGTGCCAGTCGATCCCGTCCTCGCCCTTCCCGTCCAGGAGGTCGATCTCCTCACCCAGCCGGGTCACCTCTTCCTCCGCGCGCCGCCTGCCGGTCTCGAAGGCGGCCCTGGACTCGGCGGCGGACCGCCGGCCGGCTCGACGGCGCCTCAGCTTGATCCTGACCGCCCGGAACACCACGGCGACCACGATCAGGCCGAACACCCCGAAAGTGATGACCCAGCCGATCGCCAGTTTGCTCGTCGAGCCCGAGAGATCGGCATCTTTGGCGTATTCGGTCACCATGTCGGTGACGTCTGCGCCCTCGAACGTGGCGCCCTTGAGCTCGGTGTGGGACAGGTCGGCGCCGACCAGCCTGGCGTTCTTGAAGTCCACGTCGAAGAGCTGGCTGCTACGCATCTCGACCCGGTCCATCCGGGCACGGGTGAAGTCGGCCTGGCCGGCCTTGAGGTAGGAGAGGCCGGCGTCGGTGAGGTCGGCGCCGACGAACTTGGCGCCGCCGATGTCTCCGCTGTCGAGCGTCGCCCTGGACAGGTAGGCGCCGCTCAGGTCCGCGCCCGCCAGTTCGACGCTGCTGAGCTCGGCCTGGCCGAGACGGGCCTCCCTGAGGTCGGCTCCCTTGAGAAAGTGAACCTTCGCACCGGTGAGCGAGGCCTTGCGGAGGATCGCGCGGTCGAGCCGTACGGAACTCAGATCGACCCCGTCCAGCTTGGCGCCCGTCAGGTCGGCACAGCTCAGATCGTCGGGGAAATCCTTGACCCTGGTCAGGTCCCAGCCCGCGTACTGCTGCCCGCTGCCCGGCTCGCACTCCGGGTCGGGAACGGGCAGTTCCTTGGGCACGCCCGTGCTGCCCGCGAGCTCCGCGCCGGTCGCGTCACGCAGGTTGGCCTGGCTGAGGTCGGCCCCCTTGAAGGTCGCCCCCTCCATGGCCGTGGAGTAGAGCTCCGCCCCGGCCAGGTCGGCGTCCCGGAACACGGTCTTGACGAACGTCGAGTCGCGGAGCCGGGCCTTGCCGGCCTTCACCCGGGTGAGGTTCGCGCGGCGCATGTCCGAGCCGTAGGCGTCCACGTCGCGCATGTCGACCCCGACGAGCTTCGCGTCGTCGAACTGGGCCTGGTAGAACCTGGCCCGGACCATCGTGGCCCCGCTGAGGTCGGCCCCCTCCAGGTGGGCGCTGTAGAAGGAGGCATCGTCGAGGATCGCCCCGCGAAGGTCCGCGCCGCGGGCGTTCGCGGAGGAGAAATCGGCCTCGGAGAGATCGGCCTTGCGCAGGTCCGCGCCCGCCATCTCCACGGCGCTGAGGTATGTCCCCTTGAGCGAGGCGCCCCTGAGGTCGGCTCCCGTGAGCGGGCTCCGCACGATCGCACCGTCCAGCCTCGCGTTGCGAAGATCCGCACAGGTCAGGTCGGCGGGCAGGACGGCCCGGCTGAGGTTCCTGCCGGCCAGCTTGGGCCCGCTTCCGGGAACGCAGGCGGCCTCGGCCGCGGACAGGGGACTGAGCACGACCGCCGCCAGGATCACCGCTGGCACGAGCACTCGAGGTATTACCGACATTTCCGCTCACGATCTCCCCCGAGACGCCCGAATCCTATCGTTAAGGGGGAGAACGGAGATCAGTCAGTGGCCTTCGACAAGGTCGGCGTAGTCGGGGTGCCGATCGATCCAGCCCTTCACGAACCAGCAGCTCGGCACGACCTTCGCTCCTTCGGCGCGGGCCGCGTCCAGCGCCGTGCGGACGAGCTCGGCGCCCACCCCGTTGCCCTCGAATTCCGGGTTGACCTCGGTGTGGGGATAGACGATGACGGTGCCACGCCGGATGAGGTCCAGTCGTCCCGCCTGCTTGCCGTCCACCTCCGCCTCGAAGAAATCGCCGCCGGGGGAGAGTTTGACGTCAATCTGCATGGGGCCTCCTTGGTCGGGCCGCCGGATGGCGGCGAATCGGTCAGCCGATCCCTTGCGAAATTCATTCCCCTGAGCCTCATCGGCCGGGGACGGATTACGGAAAGCCCGCCGACCGGTGGCAGAGCGGCCGCGGAAGAACCGGCCGACGCCGAGGTGCTGGAGAAAGCGTGTCGCTCGTCGCTTCCGGATCGCGTTTTGCGGGAATATGGAGAACATCGGGTGACGTGATGCCGGGGACAGCGGCCTATCAGAAGACTCCGCCATGTTGGATGATGTAGCCAGGTTCCGGTGTCGCCACCGGTACATCATGGCGATCAGCCGACAGGGCCGCGCTGGCCGGGCAGGGCGTTGACTGGGTTCCATGCGCGCCGAGAAGGTGATCGCAATGGTCGGTGGGGTCGGCAACGGTTCACTACGCATCTTTTTCACCGGGCCGTCGGCCGGTTTGCGCTGCGAGGGAGACATCGACGCCACGACCCGCCCCGTCCTGATCCAGGCGCTGGCCGTGGTCTCGGAACAGACCAGCGGTGACCTGCACGCCGATCTCGGCGATGTGAGTTTCATCGACGTGGGCGGCCTGCGGGTTCTGGTCGAGACAGGATGCCGGCTGGGCGGCGAGCGCAGATTCATCGTTTATGCCCTGAAGCCGCATACTCGGCGGATCATCGATATGTGCGGCTGGACAGATCTGCTCCTGACAGGCGTGAGCAGCACCTCACCTGGTGGGAGAGCGGTCAACCACTCCTCAGATGTACCGTAAAGGTCTCCGAGCAGGAATTTGGGTGATCGTAAGCTGAGAGTAATCACAACGGCGCCGATCCGCGGCCGCGCGAGCGGGCCAAGCGGGAAAGGCAGCGTCCGGGGCGGCACGCGGATTCCTCGCAGCATGCTCAAGAGCCTGTTTTCTCCTCCCAGTATGCTTAAGTGCTCATTACCCCCTCCTATCACGCGACTGCCATCACCACCTCTGCCACGAGCAGTCGGCCTTGGTCGGTCGGCCTTGAAACGGTCAGCTTTGAAACGGCCGTGATCGGATGGATGCCTGCCGCCTCTGGTCCAGGTCCGTCCGATAACCCTTCCGTACCGGCCCCTGCCCTCAACCATCTGTAGAGGTACACCTGTGAGTGCTGCCGTCCTTGTGACCGCCGTATCCAACAACCCCTTGGAAGACAACCCCCTGGAACAGGAGAAAGTGTCCCTCCTGGCTCTGGTCGGCGAGCTCGACTACACCAATGCCGAACGGCTCCAGCACGACCTGCAGGAGGCCATCGGACCGGGGGTCTGCAATCTCGTCATAGATCTGACCGATCTGAGCTTCTGCGACTCCACCGGAATCCAGGTCTTCCTGACCATTCGCAAGATCACTCAGGACCGCGGCGGCAGCATCGCCCTGACCAACCTGCAGCCCCGCCTGGAAAAACTTTTCCACCTGACCGGGCTCGCCTCCGCCTTTGGCATCCAGCCCACCGTCCTCGACGCCGTCAAGGTCTTCCGGTCGCGCCAGTCGTCATCGTGAAGGTCCCCTCACGGATGACCGCGGCGACCCACCGGTGCACACGAGATGTCATACTCCAGATTCCAGGACCATTCGGACCTCTCCTGCCCCGCTCAACGCCCACACGTTCACCGCACAGGCCACAGAACGAATATCTGGTGGCCCTGTGTCGTCGTAAGTTGGCAATGAGCGGGCAGGTGTCTAGCATCGTGTAACTCGTCAGCAACGCCCTGATTCTGGAGCGAGTCGGCTCGCCCCCCGGTAACTGCCAGACAAGGCGACGTCAAGGGGGTGTCGTGACCGGCGACCACGGTCAGCAATGGCCGATCGACGAGGATCTCACCGCTCTGCGCGAGCGTCTCTTCCAGCACGCGGCCCAGGCCGGCATGCGGGGCGAACGGTTGGACGATCTGCTTCTCGCCGTCAACGAGGCGGTCATCAACGTCCTGGAGCACGGCGGCGGCGACGGCACGCTGAGCATCTCGCAGGACGAGACCTACCTGACCGTGGACATCACCGACGCCGCAGGTCATCTGGACGTCCGGCACATCCCCCGGAAACGCCCCACGGGCACCGTACGGGGCTTCGGTCTGTGGTTGATGAGCCAGTTGTGCGATGAGTTCACCATCCAGCGGATCGCGGGGAGGTCCCGCGTTCGCCTGCGGATGCTCCTGCACCGATCACCGGACGGCGCCGCATCGCCCGACTCCGTGTCGGGTGACCCCGCCCAGGACGATCCATGGGCTCGATCCTCAGGTGACCTCGGCCAGGATGAGTCATGGGCCCGATCCGAGGTCCGGTCATCTCCGGCGAACGGCGCGGGCGCCCACGTGGACATCGCCCGCAGTGGTGGAACGGCCCCCTCGCCTCAGCAGAGTTGACGGAGTCCGGCGGGTGCCGACGCCCGGGACCCCACCGGCGGATCCGGTGGAATCCCGGGCAAGAGCCCGGCCGGCTCGTTCACAGGTCCAGGACGAGACGGGGAGTACGGCTACGCGAGACGCAGATCATCATGTAGTCGGCCGTCGCCCGCTCCTCCTCGGTGAGGATCGAGTCACGGTGTTCGGGCACCCCGTCGAGCACACCGGTCTCACAGGTTCCGCACGTGCCCTCCCTGCAGGAGGACAGGACCTGCACTCCGGCGGCCGTCACGGCGTCCAGGACGGAGGTGCCCGGCGGCACGCCGACGGTGAGTCCGCTCTGTGCGAGCTCTACCTCGAAGGCGGTCTCCAGGCCTTCGACCGGCTTGGGGGTGAACCGCTCGACACGTAGCGTTCCACCCGTACAGCGCTCCTCCACCGCGGCGAGCAGCGGCTCCGGCCCGCAGGAGTAGACCAGCTCGGGTGGCTCCCGGAGGAGACCGTCGAGGTCGAGCAGGCCGGTCTCGTCCTGCGGCCGGACGATCACCCGGTCGCCGTACCGGGCGAGCTCGTCGAGGAAGGCCATGGACGCGCGGCGCCGCCCGCCGTAGACCAGCCGCCACTCCGTCCCCGCCCGGTCGGCGGCCGCCACCATGGGCAGGAGCGGGGTGATCCCGATGCCCCCGGCGATGAACAGGCAGCGCGGTGCCCCGGTGAACGGGAAGTGGTTACGGGGACCGCACGCCGACAGCTGTGCCCCCACGGCGAGCCGGTCATGGATCCACGCGGAACCACCACGGCCGTCCGGCTCGCGGAGCACCGCCACCCGCCAGCCGGTCGTGTCGGCCGGGTCTCCGCACAGCGAGTACTGCCGGACGAGACCGGTGTCGCCGAGCAGCAGATCGATGTGGGCGCCGGGCTGCCAACGGGGAAGGGGCGCATCGTCAACCGCTCGGAGGGTCAGGCTCACCACGCCGTCGGCGATCACGTCCTTGCCCGCCACGACGACCTTCGTCTCGATGTTCAATCGATTCTCGCTTCGGTGCTCGCCCCGTGGCCGGGAGCTTCGACGCTCGCCTCACGATCGGAGACCTCGACACTCGCCCGGTGGCCGGAGGCTTCGACGCCCACCCCGTGATCGGAGGATTCGGCACTCGCCCCGTGGCCGAGGGCCTCGACGCTCGCTCCGTGGTCGGCGGCCTCGATGCCCGCCTCGTGATCGGGATGGGCCAGCAGCCACTGCCAGACCTCTATCGGGCCGTCGGCACGGTATTCGGCCCCGCAGTGGCAGACCCCGGTCAGGTGGTCGGACCCGGGCGACCAGACGACCCGAAGCAGGGCATCGCTCACGATCCGTCCGTCATCCGCTGGAGCAGCCGGCGCGCGGCGAGCCCGCCGGTGTCGATGTTGATGCTGAGTTCCTGATAGCCCTCGGGCTCGGTGGCGATGACCTTCTCCAGGAGGTTGAGGGCGACCACGTCCTGCATGACCACGGTGCGGTTGCTCTCCGCGAGGTATGTCGTCACCTCCGGATCGTCGAGGGCGAAGTCCCGGGCGACCATCCAGAAGTCGAAGGTCGTGGTCTCGGTCGACGGGGTGATCCCGTACACGATCTCCGCGTGGAAGGCGGCGCTGTCGTCACCGTCCGGTGCGGGTTCGAGGCCGGTCGGGGCGATGCGGCTGTGCAGGAGGTAGAGGCACGGCGGCTGGTACTCGATGTCCTGCCAGCGATCGATCCGGCCCTTGATACCGGTGGAGTTCGCATAGAAGGGCGGGCATTCGACGTCCTTCATCCGGCGGCTGACCCGGACGACGCCGGCCTCCTCGTCGACCGAGGTCGTGATCGGGGTCTCCGCCACCTCCGGGGTCCCGATGTAGCCGCCGTGCAGGTAGGTCTCGTGCGACAGGTCCATCAGGTTGTCGACGAGCAGCTCGTACCGGGCCTCCAGCGGCTCCATCCCGCGGACGACGACCCAGCCGTCGGCGGCGAGCCACGGGGCGCGCGGAATCGCCGTCGGGTCCGCGTCCTCGTCGCCGATCCATACCCAGACCAGGGAGTCCTGCTCGACCACCGGGTAGACGGGGACCCGCGCCGTACGCGGAATCCTCTTCTGGGCGGGGACGGCCACGCAGCTCCCGTCGGGCTCGTACGTGAAACCGTGGTAACCGCACACCAACCGGTCACCGTCCCGATGGCCCTCCGAGAGCGGGAAACGGCGGTGCACGCACCGGTCGGCCAGGGCGACAGCGTCCCCGGCCCGGGTCCGGTAGAAGACGATCGGCTCGCCACAGATCGTGCGGGCGAGCAGCCCGTCGCCGACCTCTTCGCCATAGGCGGCGACATACCACTGGTTACGGGGGAAAACCATGAGTGCTCCATCCTCGGACGTGGCATGACTTTCGCCTACGCGCGGGGAGGGCCACCATGGCGATTCCGTCTGATGGAAGATCGAATTCAGTCGCTGCGGTGGATCGCCGAGTCGGGTGAGCGCAGCGCCCGGGGTGCGCCGAGCGCGCGGGAGATGCCCCGGGCACTGGCCCTGACGGCCGGGACCAGCACCCGCCAGTCGAAACCGTCGGCCGGAACGACGATGGACACGGCCGCCACCGCGATGTCCGCCGGTCCGAAGACGGGTGCGGCGACCGACAGCGCGTGCAGCTCGACCTGGCCGTCGCTGATGGCCACTCCGGTCCTGCGAATCTCGGCCAGCGCCCGCCGGAGCTGCCCGCCCGAGCCGAGCGTCTTGGGCGTGAACCGCCTCAGGGGCCCGGTGATCGCACGTTCCTGCACGTCCGGGTGCGCGTGAGCGAGCAGGGCGAGGCCGACGCCGGTCGCGTGGGCGGGGAACCGGAGGCCGATCTGGGTGAAGACATGCACCGCGTCCCGGCCCGCGATCCGCTCGACATAGAGGACTTCGAGCCCGTCCAGCACCGCGAGCTGGACATTCTCGTGGGTCGCCTCATAGAGGTCCTCGAGGAACGGCATCGCGGCCTCCCGCAGGCCCAGGCCGCGAGGGGCCAGCGCCCCGACCTCCCAGAGTCGCAGGCCGACCCGGTAGAGGCCGTCGTCGTCCCGTTCCAGCGCACCCCACCGGGTCAGCTCGCCCAGCAGCCGGTGCGCGGTGGCCGCGGGCAGCCCGGTCTGCCGGCTGATCTCCGCCAGCGACATCACGGTCCGCCCGGGAGAGAACGCGCCCAGAATGCTCAGGACCCGCTCGGTAACGGATGGCCTGCTGGATCCCATCACCGCCTCCGTCTCTGACCGACCAGCCGGCAAGGATAGGGAACTGTTGCGACCATCGGAACACGTGGGTATCGCGCCGGGGTTGACCCCACTGCACCGGTGAAGATCTTCTCGCAGCCCGCGACGAGGGAGCACGTCCTGCCCGGCCCTCAGATACCGGTCGCCCGCTTCGGCCTCGGCGAGGAGGGAGCGCGGCCGAACAAGCACGCCGGCGTCGTCCCGCTCGGCTCTGATGCACGGCAAATCCGCGGCCGGCGGCCGAGGACCGGTTCATTCCGGAGACGTGCCAGGAGATCGTCCATGAGCTCGAAGCGCCGCGATGATCCAGTCATGGACGCGCATTCCGGCGGTGAGGTGTTCGAGGCTGGTCACCCCCTCGGGATAGGGAGGCCAGCCGTTGATCACCCCAAGGAGCTCCCAGTAGCGAAGCGCCCGCGGATCGCTGAAGATCCCTTGATCGCGCAGCAGATCCGCCCAGTGCCCGGCATCGGGACCCTCTTCGAGGATCTGCTCCAGAATCTCGGCGGCCTCAGCCGATTCGGGCGCCACCTCGCGTTCGATCGCGACGGCGGCATACCGGATGAGGCGCCGGTTGAGGCCGCCGTCCCTGGGCGCCCCGGACTCGTTCGTCCCCAGCCGCACCGTGTAGTCGGCCAGGAGGCGCACGCCCTGGCGGAATCCGGGGTCCTGCACCAGCTCGGCCAGCTCGATCCAGGCATCGACCTGCTCGGACGTGGGGTCGTCGGGCAGGTTGGGTGCGGTATCGCGCAGCTGGGCGCGCATCCCCCTGGCGTTGTCGACGTCGCCGATGACCTCACTCAGGAAGTCATCGATGATCTGCCTGCGCTCCTGTGCGGACAACCTGGCCAGTCTGTTCATCAGGGTCATCTCCTCGGTGGGCGTGCGACGTTTGGCGACGGTGCTCAGAACGGCACGGCGCAGCCGCAGGGTACGGATCTGCACATCGATGGCCTCCACGTGCGCGGTGGCGACGTCTGCGACGGTGATCTCTTTGGCCAGTACACGCCGTACGTCCTGCAAGCTCAGACCGAGCTCGCGCAGGGTGGCCACCAGTTCCAGCCGGGCCACGGACTCGGCGTCGTAGAGGCGATAGCCGCCGTCGCTGCGCCCGGCGGGTGGGAGCGCTCCGACGTCTGACCAGTAGCGGATGGTGCGCACCGGCAACCCGGTGCGAGTCGCCAGCCGGCCGATCGTCAGCAGTACGGGCTCGTCGTCCATATTCGGCAGTGTGGACCTTCCAGCGGCTGGAGACTCAAGAGCCGATTTCAGCCGCCCTGCCCAACCCCTGCTGCCGGCTCAGTCATCGGGAAGGTCGGCGAAGGCCATCGCCCGTAGTAGTCCGCAGAGGTGCGCCACGTCATGCCAGAGGATCATGCCCTCATTCGTGGAGCGATCCAGCAGGTGGTGCAGTTCGGACAGATCATCGCTCACCTGTCCGGCCCCCACGCGCGAAGCCGGATCGTTCGCCATGTCGAAGGCGGCTCGGAGAGGAAGGTCCCAGTAGTAGTCGACGGCCAGTGATGAGAGATCGATTCGGGCACCATGGCGTCGCTCCACCGCGTCCAGAAACAGAGTGCACAGCCGGCGGAGGTCGGCGACCTCAAGAACTATTTCGCTCATGCGGCAATCGTGGCAGGCCATGACAGGATCCAGCCCTGGAGCAACCAGTTTGAATGATCTCGGTATGCGAACCGGTGAGCTGCTATGGCTCCCGGATCGGAGCCTGCCCTGTCACGGGCATGGCGGCTCAACGCGACGGCATCGGCCGGACGGGTCAGAAATGGGTCGCGATCCCGAATGCCTCGCGGAGCCGGGCCATGTCATGCCGGTCCCGATCGCCGGGATCGTATCCCTGGTGGAAATAGACCTGCTGGGCGGCAGACAGGCAGGGCACCCGAACGCCTCCGATCACGCCCCCGACAAAGGAGTCGGCGGGGTAGGGGAAGGTGCCGCCTTCCGTATCGGCGTGCTGGACGGCGGAACCGTCCGGGTTGAAGAGCAACGGATGCAGGTCCAGCTCGTGACCGCTGGGATCAGCCATGACGAAGCGGACGGGACGCCCCGGCAGGGCGTCGGGCTGCTCGACGAACCCGGCCGCCTCCAGCGTCCTGATCAGCAGAGGTTCCTGCTCGATGCGATGCATCAGGTCAAGGTCGCGATGCTCTCGGGTGGCCTCGCCCACCAGAGCGTCGATGCCCCACCCGCCACCGATCCAGACCTCGCATCCGGCATGACGCAACAGCGCCAGCACCCTCAGTACCTCATCCGCCTCGAACACGGAGACACCCTGTCATCTCCGTTCGGATGGGAGCGACTGATTTTCGGGACTATCGGCTGATCCACTCGGTGATGCGGTGCAGCAGGGTGGTGGCGACGGGAAGCGGGGTCGCGGGGAGCACGATCGCGTGGAACGCGTGCGGCATGCCGTCGTAGATGTCGAGACAGACGTCTCCTCCGGCCGCGGAGACGGCTTCGGCGAAGCGTCGCGCGTCGTCGAGAAGCACCTCTTTCGAACCCACCGCGAGCAGAATCGGCGGCAGACCCCGGAGCTCGCCGTGGAGGGGAGACTGCGGTGCACGGTCCGGTCGCGCCCCGGCCAGATACTGGGTGCGGACGTGGTCGAGTATGGCCCGGTTGATGAAGTCCTGGCCGTCGCCCGCGTCGATGGACGGGCTGGACAGGGTGAGATCCGTCTGCGGGGAGATGGCCAGTGCCGCCGCGGGCAGGGGATAGCCCTCCTGCTTGAGTACCAGAAGCGCCGACAGCACCAGCGTGGCACCGGCGGACTCACCCGACAGGACGATCCGCGAGGCGGGCACGTCCTGGTCCAGCAGGCTTCGATAGGCGCTCACCACGTCGTCGAGCGCGGCCGGATACGGGTGGGCGGGGGCGAGACGGTAGTCCACCGCCAGGACGGGCCGGCCGGTCGCCTGGGACAGGCGATAAGCCATGATCCTTTCCATGTGGGGGTTCTTGTACTCGAATCCTCCCCCGTGGACGTAGAGCGTCACCCCCGCCTCGGCCGAGTGACCGGAAGCGGTGACCCATTCACCGGCGACGCCGCCGGTGTGTGGCAGGACGGGCGTGAGGTCGGCGTCGGCGGGCAGGACGGGGGGACGGGAGTGCAGTGCCCCCAGCTCCGCCATGACCGCGGCGCTGTCGTCGGGTGTGGTGGGAATGTGCGTGACGTTCACGGTGTGATCCCTTCCGCCGGGCAGGTGACGGGGTCTGGCCCGCCACCTGCCCGGCGTAGTTGAAGCCCGCCGATACGGCAGGCACGGTGATGAGAGCGGTCATCGGCGCGTGGCACGGTGCTACCGGAACGGCCGGTGCCGGATGGTTCAGATGGTCATCGCGTTCAGAATCGGGACCAGCTGCCGCTCTTCGTGGTCCAGGTGGGCTTCCAGCTCCGCTGTGAGCCGGTCGACCTCCGCCAGGAGCGTGCCGGGGTCGGTCCCGTCACCGGAGATCAGGGCTTTCAACCGGGTCAGAAGCCGTCCGACCGCCTCATGCTCGTGGCGGAGCCGTTCCAGGGCCGGGGCCATTTCGGGGTGGTGTCTCTCCAGGGCGGGGAACATCCCACCGTCCTCGCCGAGGTGATGGTGGTGAAGCCCCTGGCACAGGGTCAGGCAGTTGACGCGTAGCTGCGCGCCCAGGCCCGGTCCTGATTCGGCGAGCTCCCTGCGGATGAGGGTGAGCTCCCTGCGGAACGCGTCGTGGATCGCCTTGAGGGAGTCGCCCGCCGGTCCGGCGGGAGGTCCGCCGTCGATGGGGTTGAGGGCGACGACGGGAATGATCCGCTCCGTCCTGGCCTGGTAGTCGGCCCACCCGGGATCCGCCTCCACCGCGCGGGCGAAGAGTCGGTCCCGTTCCTCGCCTTCCAGGACGACCGCCTGAGCCTGGTAGGTGAAGACCCCGTCCTCCACGGTGACGCGCGGATCGGCGAGGAGGTTGTGGTACCAGGCCGGATGGGCCGGTGCGCCCATGGCGGAGGCGATGATCAGCATTCGTTCGCCGTCCGGCAGATAGCCGAGCGGGGTGGTATGGCGCACGCCGGTCCTGGCCCCGGTGGTCGTCAGGAGGAGCAACCGGCCTCCTTCGAAGGGGCCGCCGACCCGGCCGGCGTTGGAACGGAACTCTTTGATGATCTGCTGGTTGAAGTCGTTGGGCATGCTCTGCCTGCTCCATGCGTGAGTGAGGTCGCGGGTGTGCGAGGTGGTGGTGGATGACTGCGGTACGGGCAGCGCGAAGTCACCGCACGCCGACCCGGCTGCGGGCATGAAAGCTCGATGAGTGAACGGGGCGGTGAGCCGTCAGCCGGTTACCGGCCCGTCGGATTCGAGAAGAGCTCGCATGCGGCGGCGGTGCTCAGCACCACCGGGCGCGAGAACGGCGCGCGGGCGCGATGCGGTTAGGCGCGGCCTGTGAATCGTGAAGTCACGACATCATCCCCCAATGCCACCGTCGTCCTCCCGGCCAACGACGCGCGACACGCAGATCATTACAGGCCCTCTCAGCGAACGTTGTCAAGGCGCGTGCTCTCCGCCGCCCGCTGCCGGAGGTCTCCGGTCACCGTCGTGCCGAACGCGAGCCGGGCACCCTGATACAGATCGGTTCGGCCGTGCCGACATAGATTGACGCCCCGCCCGCGTCCTTGCTGGGTGACACAGCGAGGAGGTCACGTGGATCCAGGATTTGAGGCGGACTTCCAGAAGTTCGTCGTCGATCGATCGGGTGCGCTGTTCCGTACCGCGTACCTGCTGACCGGCGACCGGCACACCGCCGAGGATCTGGTGCAGTCGGCGCTGACGAAGACGGCCGCGAAGTGGCGCGGCCTTCGCGACCCGGCGGCCATCGAGGGTTACGTCCGCCGCGTCATGTACCACGAGCAGGTGAGCTGGTGGCGGCGCCGTTCCCGCATCGCGGAGGTGTCCACCGAGTGGCTGCCCGACCAGGCCGGAGACGGGCACGCCGAGGTCGCGGACCTTCGCCTGGTGATGCGCACGGCTCTCGCCCAGCTGACGCCCCGGCAGCGGACCGTGCTCGTGCTGCGTTACTTCGAGGACCTGTCCGAGACCGAGATCGCGCGGATGCTCGGTATCGGGGTGGGGTCGGTCCGCAGCCAGATCTATCGCTCACTGGAGCGCCTGAAGAAGATCGCACCCGAACTGAGCACCGTGAGGGAGTTCAGATGAGCATCGAAGATCTGCTGCGCGAGACCCTTTCCGACATGGCCCGTGAGGAGTCGCCGCCCCCGCCGGGCCGGTTCCTCCAGGTCGACGCGCGCCGCTCCCATCGCCGCGGCCTCACCCTGGCAGCGGCAGCGGCCGTCACCGTGATGGCGGTCGGGTCCACGCTCGTGGTCGGAGGACTGTCCTCTCAGGTGGCGGCCCCCAAGAACCCCACCGGGCAGGGCTCCGTCGAGACACTTCCCGACCCGAACAAACGGCTGCGGGAGAAAATCACCATTAATGAAGGACTGCGCCTGTCCGACACCCTGGTGCAGCTCTCCAAAAAAACCGGCAAGCCGCTGAGGGAGTTCCAGCAGGTCGCCAGGAGTGGCAAGGGACTGGGCCTGCCGAGTTACGCCAAGGGCAAGCTGGAGGGCTATGCCTTCCCGGCCACCTACGAGATCACCCCCGAGATGGGGCCCGCCGAGATCCTGTCCGCGATGGTCGACCGCTTCAACCAGACCGCGGACAAGGAGGATCTTCAGGGGAAGGCCGAGGCGCTCGGTCGCACGTCGCACGAGATCATGACGATCGCCAGCATCGTCCAGGCCGAGTCCGGCAGCAAGCAGGACATGGGCAAGGTGGCGCGGGTCATCTACAACCGGCTGGACCTCAAGCCCGAGAGGAAGCTGGAGATGGACAGCACGGTCATGTACGGCCTGAACAAGTACGGCCTCAACGCCTCGAACAAGGATCTCAGGAGCACCTCGCCCTACAACACCTACATGCGCCCCGGACTGCCGCCCGGTCCGATCGGCAACCCGGGCGCCGACGCCATCAAGGCCGCGCTGAAGCCGGCCGACGGTTCCTGGCTCTGGTTCGTGACGACCGATCCGAAAAAGGGTGTCACGAAGTTCGCCAGCTCCGAATCCGAGTTTCTCAAGCTGAAAGACGAGTGGGAAAGGAACCGCAGAACCGGGTGACGGAGCGGAGCGCCGCGGTCCTCGACTCACGGCTCAAGCGCTCCCTCCCACCGGTGATGGAGCGGAGCGAGGCGGTCCCCGGTTCACCGCTCAAGCACTTCCTCCCACCGGTGATGGAACGGCGCGGCAGTTCTCGGTTCACCGCTCGGATGCCCCCTTTCACCAACGACGAAGCGGCACGCGGCAGTCCCCGGTTCACCGCTCGCCACTCTCTCTCACCGTGACTCCATCGGCATTCCATCTGACGGATCCGTGCCGAGCCGCCACGGATCCACGGGACGCGCCTCAGCCGAAGACGTTGTCGCGGGCCAGGTCGAGGGCTGTCAGGACGGCTCCCTGGAGCACCGCGTTGCCCACCACCGTGCTGGCGCGGATCTCGGCGGGAGCAGGGGAGAGCTCGCCCACGCGTTCGGCGACCAGCGCGGCGAGCGCGTCACCGCCCGCACGCCCCGTCGTGCCCCCGAGGACGACGAGCCCGGGATCCAGGATCGTGACGAGGGCGAAGGCGCCCCTGGCGATCCGCGCGGCCAGTTCCTCGCTGTCGAGGTGCCGCGCGGCCTTGGCTTCCACCTGGTCGCAGAACGACATGCCGTCCATCTCCAGGAAACCGACCTCGCCCGCGCCGCCCGACACGCCCCGGCGCAGCCGTCCGCCGAGGACGACCGCCGCGCCGACGCCCTCGTCCAGCCAGAGCAGGACGAAGTCATCGCGCCCCATCGCGGCGCCCGTACGGAGCTCGGCGATGGCGGCGAGGTTCACCTCGTTCTCCAGGACCACCGGCACGCCCATGCTCTGCCGTACCGAGGCCATCAGGCCCGGCCGCCAGCCGGGAACGTTGTCCGACACCAGCTCGCCGTTCCGAGGATCCACCAGGCCGGGCGCGCCGATGACGACCGTGTCCAGCACGCGGCCCGCGGCGGCCTCCCTGATCGCGCTCTCCATCAGAATCGCGAGGTCCTGCGGCCCTTCCGGACCGGGGATCTCCCGTACGGCCGAGCCGACCGCCCGTCCGGTGATGTCGGCGATCGTGACGTCGACGGCGGCGCGGCGCACGTCCACCCCGGCCACGTGGGCGCGGTTCGCCACGATGTCGTACAGGCGCGCGTTGGGGCCCCGCCGGTCCTCGCCGCTCTCGCCGGTCACCTCGATGAGCCCGCCGTCCCTGAGCCGCTCGATCAGGTCGGACACGGTGGGCCTCGACAGGCCGGTCAACGTGCGGAGCTGAGGCGCGGTCAGCGGCCCGCGCTCAAGCAGCAGGTCCAGGGCGAGCCGATCGTTGATGGCGCGGGCCATGGCCGGGGTCGCGGTCTTCACGTCTCCCATATTAATCAGGAAGCCTGCCTAATACATCTTTCCATCAGGGAGCCTGCCTGATAGTTTCCAGAACATGAGCCACCACCGCGCCATCGCCGCCGTGTTCGTCGCCCATGGCGCCGTCGCCGGCAGCCTGGCCACCCGCATTCCCTGGATCCAGGACCACCTGCACCTCGGTCCCGGCACCCTCGGTCTCGCGCTGCTCTGCCCGTCGATCGGCGCCTTCATCGGCATGCCACTGGCCAGCCGCCTGGCGTATCGCTTCGGCGGGCGCGCCGCCACCCGGGTCCTGCTCGCGCTGTGGTGCGGCGCCCTCGCCCTGCCCGCGCTCGCACCGGCGCCGGCCTGGCTGTTCGCCGCGTTCCTGCTGTACGGCGCGGCGGCGGGCATGTGCGATGTGGTGATGAACGCCCAGGCCGTGGTGCTTGAGCGGCAGCTGGGGCGCTCCATCATCTCCGGGCTGCACGGCCTGTGGTGCGTGGGCAGCCTGGCGGGAGGCGGCATCGGGGCCCTGGCCGCGCAGACGGGGATCGACGCCAGACTCCACCTCGGGGTGACCGCGCTCGTGCTTCTCAGCCTGGGCGCCGTGGCCGGGCGCGGCCTGCTGCCCGACAGCTCGCCCGCCGGCGTGCCCGCGCCACGGCGCTTCGCCCTGCCGACGCGCGCGATCCTGGTCATCGGCCTCGTCGGGTTCTGCGGCACGTTCGCCGAGGGCGCGAGCTCGAACTGGGCCGCCGTCTACCTCACGGAGGTCGCCGCCGCAGGCCCGGGAGTGGCCGCCGCCGGCTACATGACCTTCATGCTCTGCATGGCGGGCGCCCGGCTGGTCGGTGACCGGGTCATCCACCGGCTCGGGCCCGTGACGGCCGTCAGAGCGGGTGGGATCGTGGCGGCCGTGGGCGGCGCCATCGTGGTCGCGGCCCGCACGCCCGCGCTCTGCATCGCCGGATTCGCCCTGCTCGGACTGGGCGTCGCTGTGATCGTCCCGCTGGTGTTCGCGGCGGCGGGCAACGCGGGGCCGACGCCGGGGGAGGGTGTGGCGGGCATCGCGACGATCACGTACCTGTCGGGACTGACCGCCCCCGCCGTCACCGGGTGGGTCGCGGGCGGCATCTCCTACCCCGCCGCGTTCGCGATGGTCACCGGCGTGATGGTGCTGCTGACCCTGCTCGCACCGGTCCTGCGCCCGGCCCCGGCGGGCCCGCACGCGACGCCTCTCGCCCATGCGCGGCGGAGCTGAAGCCCCCCACCGCATGGGCGAGAGGCGCCGCTTCTCGTTCCTTCGCGGTGGCTCGTCCCCCGGGGCGGCTCGCGACCGGCTCGGCCGCTCCCGTACAACCGGCTCCCCGCCCATAAAAGCCCGCTCTTTCACCAAGGAGAGATGTATGTCCACAGGCAGTTCCAACGAGGTGCTCGTCGACGCGACCCTTGTACGCCGGTTGCTCGCGGCGCAGTTCCCGCGGTGGGCGGATCTGCCCATCTCAGCGGTCCCGCTGTCCGGGATGGACAACGCGACGTTCCGGCTGGGTACGGGCATGTCCGTGCGGCTGCCCCGCTACCCCCGGTGGGTCGGCCAGGTGGAGCGGGAGCACCGGTGGCTGCCGCGGCTGGCCCCGCATCTGCCGCTCTCCATCCCCGAACCTCTCGCGCTGGGCAGGCCCGCCGAGGGCTACCCCTTCCCCTGGTCGGTCTACCGGTGGCTGGAGGGTGAGACGGCGACCACCGACCGCCTCGCCGATCCGGTCCAAGCGGCGACCGATCTCGCCGAGTTCGTCGCCGCCCTGCAGAAGATCGATACCGCGGACGGACCGGGGCCCGAGTGGAGTAACGCCTTCCGCGGCGTGCCCATGGGCGACGAACGCGACTCCCTGGCCTCCGAGGCGCGCGTCCGTCCCAAGATCGAGGCGCTGAAGGACCTGGTCGACACCGACGCGGTGACGGCCGTATGGGAGGCGGCATTGGCGGCGCCCGCGTGGGACGGCCCGCCGGTGTGGATCCACGGCGACCTCGGAACCGGCAACCTCCTGGCCGTCGACGGCAGGTTGAGCGCCGTCATCGACTTCGGAACGCTGGCCGTGGGCGACCCGGCGTGCGACCTGATACCCGCCTGGATATTCCTGCCCGCCGAGGCTCGGAGCGCCTTCCGCGCGGCGCTCGACGTCGACGAAGCCACCTGGGCACGGGGCCGCGGCTGGGCGCTGGCCTCGTCCCTACCCGTTCCCGACGACCCCTTCTTCAACGACCCGGCACGCGTGACCACCGCCCTGCGCCACCTCGACGAGCTCATCGCCGATTTCCTTTACCGGTGATGATTCATACGTGAGGCCTCAGGCATCGCGTTGCGGACAAATACGGGCTGCTCCTCAAGAACCTGAATATCCGCCGATCGGTCAACCGAACCGGCATCCGCCACGAAAACTCGACGGCCGAACCGTTCTTATCGACGATCAAGAACGAACGGCTGAGGCGATTTGTTCTCACCACTCGATCCACGGCAGATCAGCAGGTCATCAGCCATATCGAAGGCTGTCGAAGTCCTCGGCGATCGGCTATTTTCCGCCACTCGAAGTCCTCAACGAGAACCACACCCTGAAATCGGTAACGGAGAATATCCACATAGACCGCCGTCCGAAATACTCTCGGCCTCTCAGCCCCTCCGGCCAATGAGGTCGCAGATTATAATGTCCTGAATTGCCCAGAGCCACGGCGGCGCAGGAGAACATCATGAAGGCGGTCGTCCAGAACGCGTACGGCTCACCTCATAGTTTGGAACTCCGAGAGATCGACAGGCCGGTGGTCAAGGACGATGAGGTCCTGGTCCGCGTTCACGCGGCTTCCGTCCACCCGGATGTCTGGCACGTCGTGAGCGGCCGGCCGTACGTCCTACGCCTCATGGGGTCCGGGCTCCGCAGACCGAAGATCCGCGTTCCAGGAACGGATGTGGCCGGCCGGGTGGATTCGACGGGCAAGGACGTGACGCGGTTTCAGCCAGGCGACGAGGTGTTCGGCGAGACGCTCAGTGGCAACCAGTGGAGAAACGGCGGCGCCTTCGCCGAGTACGTGTCCGTCCCACAGGACGCCCTGGCGTTGAAGCCCGGCAACGTCACCTTCGAACAAGCCGCCGCCGTGCCCACCTCCGGGCTCATCGCCCTGCAGAACCTTCCGGAGGGGCGGCTGCGGCCGGGCCAAAGTGTGCTGGTCAACGGTGCCGGCGGCGGTGTGGGATCCTTCGCCGTACAGCTCGCCAAAGCGTACGGAGCGAAGGTGACCGGCGTCGACCACCAGGCGAAACTGGACATGGTGCGCTCGCTCGGCGCAGACCTCGTCATCGACTACACCCGGAAAGACTTCACCCGGGGTGGCGAACGCTACGACATGATCTTCGACATTCTCGGAAACCATTCGTTTTCGGATTGCCGACGCGCCCTTACGCCCGAGGGGACCTACGTGCTCATCGGTCACGACCGCTTCGGCGATGTGGGCAGCCGCTGGCTGGGAAGCCTGCCGCACTTCTTCAAGCTGATGGCGCTCTCCCCGTTCATGGGTCAACTGCCGAAGGTGAGCTCGTCGACGCCGAGCAAGAAGGACTTGATGGCCGCCCTGAGGGAGCTCCTGGAAACGGGGAAGCTCACGCCGGTCATCGACAGAACGTACTCGCTGGGCGAGGTCCCGGAAGCCATCCGCTATCTGGCCGAGGGCACGGCAAAAGGAAAGGTCGTCATCACCGTTTAGCGTGCACGTCACCGCTGAGACGGATGAATCGGCCCTGTCAGCGTTAAGCCGATCCGGGCACCAGTTGGTGATCAACCGGCTCCGAGGTGCCGGTGATTATGAGCACCGTGTCCCGGGACGCGAACGCGGCGGCCGCTCCGGAGCGACCATCAACTATGGTGACCGGCCATGAGAATCCTCATCGTCGGTGGCAGTGGCTTTCTCGGCGGCGAACTCGCTCGGCAGTGTTTGGTGGCCGAGCATGAGGTGGCCGCGACCTACCTGACCCGGCCAGGAGAGACCGCGGGTGTTGAGTGGTTGCCGCTCGATGTGCGCCGGCGAGAGGACGTCGACGCGCTGATCAGCGCATTTCAGCCAGAGGCGGTCATCAACGCTGCGTACCGGCAGACAGACTGGGCCACCACGGCGATGGGAGCCGCGAACGTCGCTCTCGCCGCCTCCACGGCCGGTGGGCGCCTGGTCCAGGTGTCCAGCGACGCGGTCTTCTCCGGTGCCGCGGCTCGCTACGACGAGACGTGCGTCCCCGACCCGATCAGCCCGTACGGTGCCGCCAAGGCCGCTGCCGAGACAGCGGTGAGCGCGATCGCGCCGACCGCGGTGATAGCCCGGACATCCCTGATCATCGGTGACGGCGATTCTCCGCACGAGGCGCTGGTGCATTCACTGGCCACCGGCAGGGCAGAAGGAATGCTGTTCACCGACGACGTGCGATGTGCCGTGCACGTCGTCGATCTCGCCGCGGCGCTCCTCGAACTCGCCGCATCCGAGTATCACGGCATCCACCATGTCGCCGGAACCGATGCGGTAAGCCGATACGAGCTGGGGCTGCTCATCGCCCGACGCGATGGACTCGACGCGGACCGGTTGCCTTCGGGACGGCGGGCGGACACCAACGTGCCCGGCCCGATCGATGTGCGCTTGGAATGCGGCATGACTCAGCAGCGGCTTCGGACCAGACTGCGTGGCGCTCGACAGTTTCTGGCATGACGTTCACCATTTATCGCGACCTTCAGCAAGGACCTGGAATCTGCTCCCACCCGCGCACGTCTTCCACGAAAGTTCACCCTCGCCCAGCCTTGTACGTGGTTGCTCGATTGACTGCCTAGAGATCCGCGCCACTCACCGGGTATCTGACGCGGGTCCGGCGTAGTCCGTTGCGGCTGACGGCGAAGACGAACGGCTCGGTCACCCGCTTGAGCGTGTCGATGATCCGAGCCTCATTGACGAGAAAGAGTTCGGCCATCTCTTTGCCCACAACATCGGCTTTCGCAAGAGCGAAGATGCGCGCGCCGCTCATGTAGATGACGCGGGCCTCAACGAGGTTGTGGGTGATGGCCAGGTCCTTGCAGAGCAGGACGTCGCCCCGGATCGTCGCTTCCTCAATCCACTGCGTATCGGCGATCCGCTGGGATTCGTCCTTGCCGTACCGCTCATCCATGGTCTCCAAGACCCACCCGGCCTCACGGAGAGCATTGGGCACGATGCGCGAACCCAACCCACGATCAAGGAAGAAGGTCAGTCCGGACGCCTCTGCCTCACCTGCCACTCCCCGGACCTCACGCGGCCTGTGGGAGAAGCGCCTCGACCTCGTTCAACCGCAGGTCGTAGTCCTCGGCGACGTCACGCGTGTCTTCTCCCGCCCGCAAGCGGTTGAGCACGTCGGCCACTCGAATGCCTCGCCGCGTCAGAGTCGGCTGCCCACCGTTGATCCATGGATCCACGGTGACATCCACCCGCTCATATCCCGGGAGATGAATCACCCTCATCCAGCCGTCTTGGTAGGTGACACGTTGCAGATATTCATGCACAACAGGGCGGAAGACCTGCTGCCCGCTGCGCGCTACGATCAGCCCATCCACCGCATCGCGCTCAGCGGGATCGTCGGTGTGCTCTTTGAAGTCCCACAGGACCTCGGCCCCATCGGTCATGAGGCGCTCACTGGCCAGGGCCTGTTCCAGGCCGATGTTCTCCTCCAGCCAGCGGATCGCCGGGCGAATGCGCTGCATCGGCACGTTCGCGCTACGGAAAGCGGCGAGCATATACGCCTCGGCGAGCCCGACAAACGGCACCGTTGGCCCGTGGGCTCCAGCCGTGGTCACCAGCGGCTCGGCGGTGACGACCGGCTCATTGATGCGCTTGTAGACATACCCGACAGCCCAGTTACGGAAGGTCTGACGAGGAACATCGATCAGGTCCGCTGCCTGCCCCTTGCTGTAAAGCGGGGTGACATAGCGGAAGTCGCTGATCAGACCGGTCTCCGGACCGATGCTCGGCGTTGCCACGATGTCACCTCCTTTGAGCACAGCGTAGAGAAAACACACGCACTGCGCACATGATCTGTACCCGGTGTCACCCCATCAATGTGATCGCCGCGAGAAAGGCCGTGTCTGCCCTGTGTCCAGGATGATGATCACCTGAGTCCCATCGTGTGGGTTCTGTAAGGCGGGAGCCACGGGAGCGGGTGTTCCTGAGAATCCATTTGGCAACCTCTGGGCTGGCGTGGGCCGTACCGAACGATGGAGCTGGTGCGGTCGGCGACCTGGACGTGCGCGGCCGGGCCAATCTCTCCGGAAGAAGGCCATCCGATCGGCAATCTCACCAGCCAGTAGAGTCGGCTGCCGTGACCGACCTTGCGCAGCTACCTGACGGGGCTCTGCACATCGCTGACGGTACGGTGGTCGCTCTGGTCGCGCCCCACGCCGGGCTGATCGAGCTGCCCGCCTCGATCAGCGAGATGACCGCGCTGCGCCGCATCGACCTCGATGGCAACGCGCTGACCCACCTGCCCGCGCATATCGCCGCGCTGCCGCTGCTGGACACCCTCCTGGTCTACGGCAACCAGCTCACCGACATCCCCCCGGCACTCGGTCAAGCCGCTGCGCTGCGGCATCTCAGCCTGGGCGGCAACTCCCTCACCTCGGTACCTGACACGCTCTGGCGTCTGACCGGTCTGCGCTCCCTCAATCTCGCCGAGAACGAGATCACTGAAATCCCCGACACCATCGGCGACCTGGTCGAACTGCGCATGCTCGACCTCGGCCACAACCGGCTCCGCCACGTGCCGGAAACGATCGGCGACCTGCCGCATCTCACCGACTACCTCTATCTCAGCGACAACGGCTTCACCTCGGTACCCGCGTCCCTGGGCCGGCTGAACCAGCTCGACTATCTCAACCTCACCGACAATCGGCTCACCACGTTGCCTCAGGCGATCGGCGACATGGCAGCGCTGCGCGAACTACGTCTGTACAACAACCGCCTCACCGCCCTGCCCGACACGATCGGCCGGCTGTCCCGGCTGCGCGAGCTCCATCTGATGAACAACCAGCTCACCACCCTGCCCGACACCATCGGCGAGCTGCAGCGGTTGCGCCACCTCGACCTGCGCGACAACCCCCTGCAGAGGCTTCCCGAGGCGGTCGGGCGGCTGGCTCACCTCGTCCACCTCGACCTGCGTGCCAGCCGTCTGCGCGAACTGCCCGACAGCCTCGGCGCCCTGCCCCGGCTGGAGAAGCTCGACCTGCGATGGACCAAGCTGGATCGGCTCCCCGACTGGATTACGGCGCTCCGCCATCAGGGCTGCGCGATCTTGCTGTAGCGACTTCCTGAACGGTCCGAAGTTCGCCCTGCGCCCCACCAACCCTCCGGTGATCACGACGCGGGGAACCGTCCGACCCCGCGACCGGTCTCACCGCTGCGGTAGAACCGATCGACCGAGAAACGCGGCAAGCCGATCGATGGCCGGAGCGCTCTCCTCGACAAGTTGCGGCTCGGCGAATCGTCCCGTTCGGGGCTGGGGGGAGAGCTGGACCAGGGCGAACGCCAGGGACCGCTCGGCAAGGTCTTCGGGCACCCGGACAGGGATTCCGGTGGCCTGGGCCAGATCCCATCCGTGAGCGAGCAGATCGTACAGGCGGATCTGCAGGCGCTCGGCGCCCGTGGCACTCCCCATGGGGCCGGCATAACTCCGCTCGAGTACCCCGGGGCGGGAGAACGCGGCCCGCAGCGAAGCGCTGGAGGCTCGCCAGGCTCCGACCGGGTCGTCACCGAGGCGGTCCGCTCCGCGGTCGGGCATCGGGCCGCTCTCGATCAAGGCCACGAACACCAGATCCATGCCGACAAGGTGGTCGACCACCTCGCGCACGTTCCATTCCGTGCACGGCGTCGGCGCCTTCCACTGCTCGGGGCGGATCTCGGCGATCAGATCGCCGACGGCTTCGTACGCGCGCGCGAGATCTTCAGAAGGGGAGGCCATCGGGCAAGACTACGGCGGCACCCGTCAGGCGGCCCAATGATTTTCCGGCGGCCCGGAGAAAACAGTGTCCGTCCACCGAACCCCTGGCCGTCCTCCTGGTCTCGGGAACCACTCCGACTCCCAAAACGTGGGCGCAGTTCCTCAGGGTGGATTCACTTCTCGCCTTCGGATCATGACTCTCAGATCGCCGAGTGGAGCCAGAGCAGACCTACCGATGGAGTCGGTTGTCACTGACAAAGCCACACGACACCGTGCCGTGGCAGGAGGACGCCGACGTCTTCACCCCGGACGCCCGTTTTGGCGGTCGTGATGAAGGCCGGGCAGCGGACGACCACAGGGTCGCGCGGTAGTACTCCGAAGCTCTGGCGATCCACCAAAACTTATTTGTCTGCGGCGCAGGACTCTCGACATGATCAGGTATGACAGTGACACGGGAACTGCTCGCCTACTACGAACAGGACAGGGAACACGACCGGCTCCGTGAGGGGCGTGGCCGGCTGGAGTTCTGGCGGACGCAGGACGTGCTGCGCCGGGTACTGCCGCCGGCTCCGGCGCGGGTGCTGGACGTGGGCGGCGGCACCGGTGTGCATGCCGAGTGGCTGTCCGCCGACGGGTACGAGGTGGAACTGCTGGACCCGATTCCGTTGCACGTGGAGCGAGCGGCGGCACTGGCCGGAGTGACGGCGCGGCTGGGGGACGCCAGGGAACTCCCGGTGCCGGACGGGAGCGCCGACGCGGTCCTGCTTCTCGGCCCGCTCTACCATCTGGCCGAGCGCGCCGACCGGGGCCGGGCACTGGCCGAGGCCCGTCGTGCGGTACGGCCCGGCGGCCTGGTGGCCGCGGCGACCATCAGCCGCTACTCGGCCATCCACGATGGCATCTACCAGGGCTTCTACCTGCAGGACGGATTCCGTGCGGCAGCACACGCCGCCGCCGCGGACGGGCTCATGCTCTCTCCGAGGTCTGGCTTCACCGCTTACTTCCACGACCCCGATGAGGTTCCGGATGAGTTCACCGACGCCGGGCTTCCCGAAGTCGAGCGGTACGGACTGGAGGGCGCCTTCTGGCTGTACGGAGACGTCAACGACTGGCTCGACGACCCCGAGCGCCGGACGCTCATACTCGACGCCCAGCGCGCGGTGGAATCCGTTCCGTCGCTTCTCGGGGTGAGCGGCCACATGCTCACCGCCGCCCGACGTGCTCAATCCAGTAATCCCTGATGACGGGCCCCACTCGATCACCAGGCAGGAACGTTGGTCATTTCTGGAAGGGTGACCGCCCTGTCGGCGGTGCCTGTCATGATGACCCGTAATTGATCAAGGGGTAACCGTGTCGGACATCCGCAAGTTCGGCTGGCTTTCCAGAGATGAAAGTCCGCTGCACGACATCTTCGGCGTGTCCTTCATCCGGGGCCTCTCCCCTCATGAGGCGCTCACCCGTCTGGGCGTGGACACGGACACGATCGAGGAGATGACCTTCGACGAGCTGGACGAGTACGCGAACGAGAGCATGCTGGAATTCGACGGCGACGCGAGGTACGTCGGCGCCGTGAAGGTGGACGACTGGACCGTACTCATCGAGCCTTCCGGCTGGAGAGTAGCCCTCGACCCCGGTGTGCGGGAGCGCGTCTCACGAGGAACCGAAGTCGTGTCGGTCAACCGGCACGACTACGCCTCGGACCACTTCATCCACACGATCGACGGCGGTATGATCATGCGCTTCGATCCCTTGGTGCCGCATCTCCGCTCAGGTAGCGATCCCGACCGCTGGGTGCACCAGATGCGTGATGTCGGGCTCGGCCAACGCACGTTCGACGACCCCATTCCCGATGATCGCATCGCGAGCGCGTTCGCTCTGGCGAGCATCATCACCGGTATCGGCTTCGCCAGGAATGTCCTGGACATGACGCTTCTGGGGGCGGCGGCCAGGGAGCAATGATCCACTTCTCAACGATCCACATGGCCGGCGAAACAGGACGGCAGAGTCCTTGCCCATCACCGTGAAGGCGTTCCAGCGATCACCGAGTGGAGGCGGCCGGCGAAGGACTACGCCCTTGGAAGAGCGTTATATCGCCCCAGGTCCACCTGCCGAGAGAAGCACAATGCCTGGACGGGCAAACAGGACATCAACCCTATTGGTAGTTTCTGATCATGTCCGACGCCGACTTCACCCCCCTTCGCGTCACCTACCGGGCGCCCGAGCTCGGCCGCACTCGAATCCAGGACTGGGCGAGAGCGAACGGCTACCTGGTCAGTGAGCGTGGCGGGATAGCACCAGAAATTACCGAGGCCTTCTTCGCCGCCAATCCCGAGATCCTCGAGCAGGCGAGAACGTTCGAGATGATCCGCGCCACCGCGAGAACCCCCGGCGCATCGCCGGAGGATTACGCATGGCAGGGGGAGGATGACAGCCCAATCGGGGACATCTACACGATCGTTTTCGTTCGTGGGCTCCACGAGCACGAGGTGCTGCGCCGGCTCGGCGCCGCGGACGAGGACATCCGGCCGATCGAAGACGGGGACTTCTCCTATCCGGAAGGGCCCCAGGTCATCACCGTGAGGCGAATCGGGGACTGGACCGTCGCGATCGAGGACTGCGGCTGGAGCGGCGCGCAATGGGAGGTTGTGAGCGCCTTGTCACGCAACGGCGGAGAGGCCGTGGCGGTGCAGCGGCATGACTACGCCCAGCACCACGTCACCTATGCCATCGACGGCCACCTCATCACCGACATCAACCCGGGGTTTCCCATCGACAGACAGGGCGCGGATCCCGACCGGCTCAATCGTCACCTCCGTGAGCTGGGCATCGATCCGGCCGCCGACGACTCCATCGACAACCCCATCCCGGCGGCCCTGGCACTCGCCACCCGCATCACCGGCGTCATGATCACTCCGCAACACCTTCACCGCCCCATCCTCGGCGCCGCCATACCCGGTGGCTATTCCTGACCTGCCACGGCGTCGAAACGGGCCGGAAGCGGTGGTGATGCAGCGATGCCCCCACCTCGCCACAGAGCCCCTCCGGACCATGTGCTCTTCGCGAGCAAACACGGGACCGAGCTGGACCCGGCCAACGTCCGCCGGGCCTTCCGGGTGATCCTCAAGAGGACCGACCTCAACGAGGACGAGTGGACGCCTCGGCAGATGCGACGCAGCTTCGTCTCGCTGCTCTCCGACCCCGGCATGACACTGGAGAACATCCCCCGCTGGTCGGCCGCAGGGGCACGGCGGTGAAGGAGAAGATCTACCGCAAGCTCCGCCCGGTGCTACTGGAAGGCGCCGAGGCGATGGATCAGATCTTCCCGCGGGCTTGAACGCTGTTCATGACCGCGTCTCGGCCTCCGCGTTGGGCTTGTCTTCGGCTCGTGGCACGCCGGCGATCAGGACGAGCGCAGCAATGGCACCGTAGAGCGGGAGCACGAACCCAGGCCCCTGCGAGCCCTCAGGGCAGTAGGGGGAGAAGAACGCAATGGTCGATAGGGCGTAGTAAGCGGCTGTCGCGAGCGCTCCGCCCACTCCTATCCAGGCCAGGAGTCGGCGCCTCTGGGGCAGTGATCGCCATGCGGCCACGGCCAGCGCTGTCAAAGCAGGGGGAAGAAGAGCGGCCATCGCGCCGAAGCCCAGACCGAGCACATCACGACCGGTGTATCCGTCTTCGGTGTTCAGATAAGCGCAGATGTAGATCTCTGTATCTACCGGTAACGAAGCCCAGTTAGGAAGGGTGGACAGAAGGATGGCACCCATCCAGCACAACAGTGCGCGGTGCTTCATCGCCTAATCCCCCAGGGCCCCACAACCGCTCATCCTCCGAGCGGACCTCGGGACGGGGAGGCTCGGTGCCGCGGCCGTAGCTCGTGGCCTTCGGACGAGATACGACCTTAGTCACCTGGAAGATCAAAAAGGCCACTTCCCTTAGTGGGAAATGGCCTCTGAGCTGTGTGGGGCTACCAGGACTTGAACCTGGGACCTCTTCCTTATCAGGGAAGCGCTCTAACCGTCTGAGCTATAGCCCCTCGACACACAATGAACGGTGCCGCACTCGCTTGGCGAGGACGAATCCGTTCACTCGAACAGGGAAAAGCTTACCCTGTTCTGACGCCCGCTCGCGCCATGTCCCCGGCTCTCAAACCGGGGACATGGCGGCAGGTTGCCTACTCGGCCTCGCTGAAAGTGACCTCCACGCCGCCGACCAGGTCGGAGGCGATGTTGTAGATCACCGCACCAAGGGTCGACATGGCGGTGATCAGCACCACGTTCACCGCACCGATCAGGGCGGTGTAGCCAAGGATGCGGACCGGCTCGAACCAGGAGGCGACGTCCACACCGCTGGTGGACTTGCCGTCGGCCGTCGTCAGCTGGTTGACCGTCTGGATGATGTTCTCGAACACCCCAAGCCCAGACAGAACCATGTAAAGAACCGCGACCGCGATGAACAGCACCACAAAGCAGACCAGCGAGACCACGAAGCTGAACTTCATGGCCGACCACGGCTCGATGCGGCGCAGCACCAGGTGTGCCTTGCGCGGCGGCCGAGGAGCCGAGTCCGAAGTCGCCTTCTTGTCCGCCCCCTCCGGAGGAGGCTTGGGAGACGAAAGCCCCCCTGGCGACCAGGGAGTACGGCTCGGCTCCGCCGGGCGGATCCGCACCGTGGACTCGCCCTGCTTTTTGTTGTCCTCGATCGCCGTCACGCTCTGCCTGCCCTTGGGCTCGTCGGTTACCGAATCATCGGTCCCCGGCGTGGGCGCACTACCGTCGGCCGGTGACTCGACCACCTCGACGACGTTCGTTTCAGCGGTCTTGTCCATCTTCTCCGTCACCTGGTCGCGTGTCGATGACGAGGCCGGACGTGGACCGGAATTGGACTGAGCATTCACGGGCTACTCCCCTTCCCCGTTTTCCTCAGTTTCCAAAGTCTCTGCTTCCAAAGCCTCGGCATTTCGGGCGAGAGCCACGACGCTGTCCCCCTCCGCGAGATTCATCAGACGCACCCCCATGGTCTGGCGGCCGGACTGCTTGATCTCTCCTGCACTGGTCCGGATAACCCCGCCGGCGGACGTGATCGCAAAGACCTCGTCCTCGGGCCTGACCATGGCCGCGCCAACCAGCTTGCCACGAGCGCTGACGATCTTGGCCGTCAGGACGCCCTTTCCGCCTCGTCCCTGCAAAGGATATTGCTCAGCGGGGGTGCGCTTGGCATAGCCGCCCTCGGTCGCGATCAGCACATGGTCGCCGTCTGCCATCCGGTTCATGGCCAGCAGCTCGTCTCCGTCGAGGAAACGCATGCCGATCACACCGCTGGTCGCCCGGCCCATCGGCCGCAGCGCCTCGTCGGAGGCCGTGAAGCGAATGGACTGAGCTCCGCGAGAGACCAGGAGGAGGTCGTCCTCCTCCGATACCAGCCTGGCGGCGATCACCTCGTCATCTTCGCGCAAGTTGATGGCGATTAGGCCACCCGTGCGCGGCGAGTCGTATTCGGAAAGGCGAGTTTTCTTCACCAGACCGCTTCGGGTGGCCAGCACGAGGTAGGGAGCGACCTCGTAGTCGCGAAGGTCCAGGACCTCCATGACGATCTCGTCCGGCTGCATGGCCAGCAGGTTCGCCAGGTGCTGACCACGGGCGTCCCGGCCGGAGTCGGGCAGCTCGTAGGCCTTGACCCGGTAGACCCGGCCCTTGTTCGTGAAGAACAGCAGCCAGTGGTGGGTCGTCGTGACGAAGAAGTGGTCGACGATGTCGTCCTGGCGCAGCTGCGCCCCGCGCACGCCCTTGCCGCCGCGCTTCTGCGCCCGGTAGAGGTCGGTGTTGGTGCGCTTGGCGTAGCCACCGCGGGTGATCGTGACGACCATGTCCTCTTCGGCGAGGAGATCCTCGATGGACATGTCGCCCTCGTAGGCGATGATCTCCGTCTGACGCTCGTCACCGAACTTCGCCACGATCTCGGAAAGCTCGTCGAAGACGATCGTCCGCTGCCGCTCGGGCGAGGCCAGGATGTCCTGGTAGTCGATGATGTGCGCCATCAGCGCGTCATACTCGTCGGTGATCTGCTGGCGCTCCAGGGCCGCCAGCTTGCGCAGCTGCATGTCGAGGATGGCCTGCGCCTGGATCTCGTCGATCTCCAGCAGCGTCATCAGGCCGCCCTGGGCCGCGGACGCCGATGGCGACCGCCGGATCAGGGCGATGACCTCGTCCATCCGGTCGAGTGCCCGCAGCAGCGCACGCAGGATGTGCGCCCGCTCCTCGGCCTTGCGCAGCAGATACTGCGTCCGGCGGACCACGACCTCGATCTGGTGCGAGACGTAGTGGCGGACGAACTGGTCGAGCCGGAGCGTCCTCGGGACGCCGTCGACCAGGGCCAGCATGTTGGCGCCGAAGGTGGTCTGCAGCTGGGTGTGCTTGTAGAGGTTGTTCAGCACGACCTTGGCGACCGCGTCGCGCTTGAGCACGATCACCAGACGCTGGCCCACCCGGGAGGAGCTCTCGTCACGGACGTCGGCGATGCCGGTGATCCGGCCGTCCTTCACGGACTCGGCGATCGTCAGCGCGAGGTTGTCCGGGTTGACCTGGTAGGGCAGCTTGGTGATCACCAGGCACTGGCGACCCTTGGCGTCCTCCTCGACCTCCACGATCGCCCGCATGGTGATCGAACCGCGGCCGGTCCGGTAGGCGTCGTCGATGCCCCGGCGGCCGACGATCAGCGCGCCGGTGGGGAAGTCGGGCCCCTTGACCCTGGCGATCAGCGCTTCGAGGAGCTCCTCGTCGGTGGCCTCGGGGTTCTGCAGGCACCACTTGACCCCCTCGGACACCTCCCGCAGGTTGTGCGGCGGGATGCTGGTGGCCATGCCGACCGCGATGCCGGCGGATCCGTTGACCAGCAGGTTCGGGAACCTCGCCGGCAGGACCACGGGCTCCTGGGAGCGCCCGTCGTAGTTGGGAACGAGATCGACGGTGTCCTTGTCGATGTCGCGCAGCATCTCCATGGCGATCGGCGCGAGCTTGCACTCGGTGTATCGCATCGCCGCCGGCGGGTCGTTGCCCGGCGAGCCGAAGTTGCCCTGCCCGTCGACCAGCGGGTAGCGCAGCGACCAGGGCTGGGCCATTCGCACGACGGTGCCGTAGATGGAGGAGTCACCGTGCGGGTGGTAGGAGCCCATGACGTCGCCGACGACGCGGGAGCACTTGAAATAACCGCGGTCAGGCCGGTAGCCGCCGTCGTACATGGCGTACAGGACCCGGCGGTGGACCGGCTTGAAACCGTCCCGGACGTCCGGCAGGGCACGCGAGACGATGACCGACATCGCGTAGTCCATGTAGCTGCGCTGCATCTCGGACTGGATGTCCACCGGTTCGACGCGATCGATCGGAGGTCCAGGCGGAGTGTTCACTTCCGTCACAGGTCAAAATCCTTTTCTGGTACGGCTACCGCTACACGTCGAGGAATCGGACGTCCCGGGCGTTCCTGATGATGAAGGAGCGGCGGGCTTCGACGTCCTCACCCATGAGCACGCTGAACAGCTCGTCGGCCTGAGCGGCGTCATCAAGGGTGACCTGCAGGAGCAGGCGGGTGTCGGGGTTCATGGTGGTCTCCCAGAGCTGGGAGGCGTTCATCTCGCCCAGACCCTTGAAGCGCTGCACGTTGTCACGGGGCCGGGGGTCGGGCTTGCCCGACTCGATGCCGGCCTGGATGACCGCGTCACGCTCCCGGTCGGAGTAGGCGTAGGAGGCGTCGTCGCCTCTCCGGTCCCACTTGATCTTGTAGAGCGGCGGCTGCGAGAGGTAGACGTGCCCGGCCTCGATCAACGGCCTCATGAAGCGGAACAGCAGGGTCAGCAGCAGGGTCGTGATGTGCTGGCCGTCGACGTCGGCGTCGGCCATCAGGATGAGCTTGTGATACCGCAGCTTGGCGATGTCGAACTCGTCGTGCACACCGGTGCCCATGGCGGTGATCAGCGCCTGGACCTCGTTGTTCTGGAGGACCCTGTCGATCCGCGCCTTCTCGACGTTGAGGATCTTGCCGCGGATCGGGAGGATCGCCTGGAACTTGGAGTCGCGGCCGCCCTTGGCCGAGCCACCCGCCGAGTCACCCTCGACGATGTACAGCTCGCACTTCTCCGGGTCGCTCCACTGGCAGTCGGCGAGCTTGCCGGGCAGGCCCGACCCGGACTCCAGCAGCGACTTGCGCCGGGTCAGGTCGCGGGCCTGGCGGGCCGCGAGGCGGGCGCGGGAGGCCTGCAGGGACTTGCTGATGATGTCCTTGGCCTCGCCCGGGTTGCGCTCGAACCAGTCGCGAAGATGGTCGTTGCAGGCCTTCTGGACGAACGACTTGGCCTCGGTGTTGCCCAGCTTGGTCTTGGTCTGGCCCTCGAACTGCGGGTCGGCCAGCTTCACCGAGATGATCGCGGTGAGACCCTCGCGGATGTCCTCACCGGCCAGGTTGTCGTCCTTGCCCTCCTTGAGGAACTTCTGCTCGCGCGCGTAGCGGTTGACGATCGACGTCAACGCCGCGCGGAAGCCCTCCTCGTGGGTGCCGCCCTCGGCGGTGTTGATCGTGTTGGCGAAGGTGTAGACCGACTCGCTGTAGGAGTTGTTCCACTGCATGGCGATCTCGACCGCGATGCCCTCGCCGTTCTCCTCGAAGTCGATCACCGAGAGGTGAGCGGGCTCCTTCTTGGCGTTGAGGTGCTTGACGAAGTCGGAGAGGCCGCCTTCATAGCGGTAGGTGATCTCTTTGGGCTCGCCGTTGATGAAATCGGGCCGCTCGTCCTTGATGGAGATCGTCAGGCCCTTGTTGAGGAAGGCCATCTCCTGGAAGCGGCGCGTGAGCGTCTCGAAGTGCCACGTCGTGGTCTCGAAGATGGTCTCGTCGGCCCAGAAGGTGATGGAGGTGCCGGTCTCGTCGGTCTTCTCCCCCTTGGCCAGGGGTGCGACCGGCCGGGTGTCGGCATAGTTCTGCCGCCAGTAGTGACCCTCGGTGCGGATCTCCACGTCGAGTCTCTTGGACAGGGCGTTGACCACCGAGACGCCGACGCCGTGCAGACCGCCGGAGACCGCGTAGGACTTGTCGTCGAACTTTCCACCCGCGTGCAGCACGGTCAGGACGACCTCGACGGCCGGCCGGTTCTCGCCGGGGACGATGCCTACGGGAATGCCTCGGCCGTTGTCCACAACTCGCACACCGTTGTCTGCGAGCAGCGTGATCTCGATCCTGTCGGCGTGTCCTGCCAGGGCCTCGTCGACGGAGTTGTCCACAACCTCGTAGACGAGGTGGTGGAGACCACGCTCTCCGGTCGAACCGATGTACATGCCTGGGCGCTTACGGACCGCCTCAAGCCCTTCGAGAACGGTGATTGAGCTAGCGTCGTAGGACAAGTGCGAAATCCTCCTGCCGCGGACACGCGGCGCGGGAACACATGGCCCCGCCGTGCCCGTCACCGTCATGAATGCCCCGATGCGCTCACCCAGGGATCGGCGCACACGCCGGGGTGACACGCAAACGGACGTGTCCGGAATTCAATTTCATTCTAGCGGCTCGGAACACATCGTGTGGCATTGACGGCCTCTAGAAGCCTCTGTCGCGCGACGATCATCATCTCAAACATCCCCCTACGGGGACGGGGGTCGCCGCGCCAGAGGGGCCGCTGATCCGTTTCTGCGTGATCGATCAGCCGTATGTGTCGCCCGGGCCGCGACTTCCGGTGACCCTCAGACCACCGCTGGGACGGGGGCCGTTCTGGGGGCCGCGCACCTTCACGCGCTGTACCGTTCCGTCCCCAAGCTCCTCATTCAACCTTCTGACCAGCGTCCTGGCGAGCAATCTCACCTGGGTCGCCCAGGCCGTGGAGTCGGCGACCACAAGAACCTCGCCGTCGGCGAAGGTCTCCGGCGTGGTGTGGGCCGCCATGTCGGGGCCGACGATCTCGTGCCAGCGGCCGAACACCCCGCCCACCGCGGCGGGCTGCTCCCAGCCGCGGTCGGCCAGAAGGTCCGCGATGGCCCGGCCGAAAAGCTGGGGATCCCCCGAGTCCCTGCGCGGTCCGTACGCCTTGCGCCGGGGCTCGCGGCGGGGCAGCTGACCCCGTTTGGCCGCGTCCGATTTGGCCTGGGCCAGTTTCTCCCTGGCCATCGCCGCGCCCTTGGCCGCCGCACTCTTGGCCGATCCCGATCCCGATCCCGATCCTGTCCCGGACCCGGATCCCTGCTCCGGGTCCGGGACGGGGGCCTTGGCCGATCCCGGCTCGGAGCTCCTGACCAGTTCCAGTTTCGGACCCTGGGCCGATCCGGGCGCCGGGCTCCGGGTCGATCCCGCTTCGGACCCCCGGGAAGATCCCCGCTCCGGGCCCTGAGCCGAGCCGGGCTTGGAGCCCTGGGCCGATCCGGGCACCGGGCTCCTGACCAACCTGAGCTCGGACGGTGTCTTATCGGACACGGGTCACGCCGCCTTCCGCCACGTCGAACCGGGATCCGGCCAGCTCGGCCGGCACGTCATCGGGGACCGCCGCGGTGATCAGCACCTGCTCGGCGGGGGCGACCATCTCGGCCAACCGGCGCCGGCGCCGGTTGTCCAGCTCGGCGAAGACGTCGTCGAGGATCAGCACCGGGTCGCCGCCGTCGGCCTTCAGGAGGTCGTAGGCGGCAAGCCGGAGCGCCAGCGCGAACGACCACGACTCGCCGTGGCTGGCGTAGCCGCGCGCGGGCAGGTCTCCCAGGCCGAGGAACAGATCGTCGCGGTGCGGGCCGACCAGGGTGATGCCGCGTTCGAGCTCGGAGCTCCGGACCTCCAGCAGGGCGGCCCGCATCCGCTCCTCCAGAGCGGCACGGTCGGCGCCGCCGGCGTCACCGGAACCGTCGGGGCCGCCCGTCCCCAGGCCTGTGGACAACGTGCCGCGATACTCCAGGTCGGCGGGGGCCGAGTCGGGTGCGAGGGACGCGTAGGAGGCCGCGACCAGCGGCCGCAGGACCTCCACCAGCTCCAGCCTGGCCGCGAGCAGCTCCGCGCCGTGCCTGGCCAGGTGGGCGTCCCAGACCTCAAGGGTGCTCAACGGGTCTCCCGCCCCGGCCGCGGCGAACGCCGCGTCGCTCTCGGCCCTTCGCCCGCTCCGGCTACCCCTCCGCGCCTGCGCGGCCGTGCGCAGCAGGGCCCCGCGCTGCTTGAGCACCCGGTCGTAGTCGGCGCGAACCCCCGCGAACCGGGGAGTCCTGGCCACCAGGAGATCGTCCAGGAACCGGCGTCGCTCCGAGGGGTCGCCCTTGACCATGGACAGGTCCTCGGGAGCGAACAGGACCGTGCGCAGCAGGCCGATGACGTCGCGCGGGCGGGCCACGGGCGAGCGGTTCAGCCTGGCCCGGTTGGCCTTCCCCGGGTTGAGCTCCAGCTCGATCAGCGCCCGCCGGTCCTCGCGCATCACCACCGACCGGATGATCGCCCGCGCCGCGCCCTGCCGCACCAGCGGGCCGTCGTTGGCGACCCGGTGGCTGGACTGTGTCGCCACGTAGCCCAGGGCCTCGACCAGGTTGGTCTTGCCCTGCCCGTTGGGCCCGACGAAGGCGGTGACCCCCGGCTCCAGACCGAGGTCAACGGATTCGTAGGAACGGAAGTCGGTCAGGGAGAGGCTGGCGACATGCACCTCAGGAAGATTAGTCGGCCACGCCCGTCACTGGGGCCTCGCCACGTTTGTACGGCTTGCCCCTGTGGAAAAGGTATGGGCGCAAGCCGTACGAACGTGGGATTACTTCTGGGCCTCCACGGGCGGGACGACATCGGCGCCGGGGGAGTCGGCGCCCTTGGCCACCGAGCCCTCCTTGGAGGTGACGGCGTGCCCGCCGAACTGGTTGCGCAGGGCCGCGACGACCTTCATGGCCGGCGAGTCGTCCTGGCGGGAGGCGAACCTGGCGTACAGCGCGGCGGTGATGACCGGCAGCGGGACCGCGTGGTCCACGGCCGCCTGCACCGTCCAGCGGCCCTCGCCCGAGTCCTGCGCGTATCCCTCGAGCTCTTCTAGGGCCGGGTCCTCGTCGAGCGCGCGGACCAGCAGGTCGAGCAGCCAGGAGCGGATGACCGTGCCGGTCCGCCAGCTCTTGAAGGCGCCGGGCACGTCGGTCACGATGTCGGAGGCCTCAAGCAGCTCCCAGCCCTCGGCGAAGGACTGCATCATGCCGTACTCGATGCCGTTGTGGACCATCTTGGCGAAGTGACCCGCGCCGATCTCGCCGGCGTGGACAAAACCGTCCTGCTCGGGCTTGAGGGTGTCGAAGACCGGCATCATCCGGTCGACGTTCTCCTTCGAGCCACCGACCATCAGGGCGTAGCCGTTCTGCAGGCCCCAGACGCCTCCGCTCACGCCGCAGTCGACGAAGCCGATCTGCTTGGTCCCGAGGTAGGCGCCGTGCCTCTGGTCGTCCACGTAGTGCGAGTTGCCGCCGTCGACGAGGATGTCGCCGGGCGACATCAGGTTGCCGAGCTCCTCGATCGTCGCGTGGGTCGGCGGACCCGAGGGCACCATGACCCACACCGCGCGCGGCTCCTGAAGACGCTCCATGAGCTCCTTCAGGCTTGAGACGTCACTGACCGCGGGATCGCGGTCGTAACCGACGACGTCGTGGCCACCGCGGCGCAGGCGCTCTGCCATTTTGCCGCCCATTTTGCCCAGTCCAACCATGCCGATCTGCATACGAGCACCCCCTTCAGGGTTCCATCATCCACCTACGTCAGGCGTGCCCGCGCGAGCCGTACCAGCTCGGCGTTTCCGTCAACCGGATCGCCCACAGGGCTGTGGAGGACATCCTCCAGGCCGATGCGCGTGGCCAGACCCAACTGCCCCGCCTCGTCCACAAGTATCCAGGTCGGGGCTCCCTCTCCGTGGAGGAGCCTCGGGCCGGGAACGCCCAGGTGGTCGAGGCGGGCGAGCACCGCGTGTGCCCGGGACACGGACGTGTCCGCGGAGCCGCCGATGATCTCGACGAGCACCCGCAGGCACTCCAGCCCGGTCGCGGCGAGCGCGTCGGCGTCGTCCACAGACCAGACACCGGCCTCCACACCCACTCCGAGCCGCCGCAGATCCTGCCACAGGTCGGAGAAGCCCTCTTCGGCGAGGTTCACCGACGCGAAATCCGGCCGGTCCTGCGGCTCCAGCGCGGCCCAGCCCCGTACGGCCTCGCGCCGCGCCTCGACGTCTCCGCCGGATATCCACAGGCCCGTGCTGACCCCGACGGGAAACCCGGGACACGCCTGCCGCACCGCGCGGACGGCCGCGCCGATGTGGACGGCGCTGAGCGACTCCCTGCCCGTCGCGTCGCGCGGATGCATGTGCACGGCGTCCGCACCCGCCTCACGGGCCTCACGGGCCGCTTCAGCGAGCTCCAGGGGTGTCACAGGGAGGGCAGGGTGGTCGCCGGGCCTCCTGTTTCCGTTGAGACAGGCTTTGATCATGGTCATCCCCTGGCTCCCATGCCTCGCCTCCGCGTCCCGGTCCGGCTCGCCGCCCAGCGTGCCGAATCAGCTGGAGAGGCGGATGGGCATGATCAGGTAGCGGTAGTCGGGAACCCCGCCGTCGTCCACAGGCTTGCCACCGGTGAGGATGGCGGGCTTGGTGGACGTGGTCATCTGCAGGCGCGCCACGTCGGAGTCGATCGCGCCGAGCCCCTCCAGCAGGAACTGGTGGTTGAAGGCGATGTTGATGTCGTCGCCCTCGAAGTCGACCGCGAGCACCTCGACCGCCTGGGCCTCGTCGCCGCTGCCCGCCTCCAGGACGACCTCGTCGCCGCGGAAGGCCAGCCGGACGGGGGTGTTGCGCTCGGCGACCAGGGCCACGCGCTTGACGGCCTCGACGAAGACGCTCGTCGGCAGGTCGGCGCGGGCGGAGAACTCGGTCGGCAGCAGCGAGCGGTATTTGGGGAACTCGGGGTCGAGCAGCCGGGTGGTGGTGCGGCGGCCGGCGCTGGAGAAACCGATCATGCCTTCGCCGGTGCCGCCGACCGAGCTCATCGCGATCTCGATCTCGGCGCCGGTGTTGCCCAGGGCCTTGGCCGTGTCGGCGAGGGTCCTGCCGGGGATCATGGCGATCGCGGAGAAGTCGGGCTGGTCCGGCTGCCACTTCAGCTCTCGTACGGCGAGGCGGTAGCGGTCGGTCGCCGCCAGGGTGACCGTGTCGCCCTCGATCTCCACGCGCACACCGGTGAGCATCGGCAGGGTGTCGTCCTTACCGGCGGCCACGGCGACCTGGCCGACGGCCGAGGCGAACACGTCGCTGCCGATCCGTCCCGCGGCCGGGGGCATGGCCGGCAGGGACGGGTAGTCCTCCACAGGCATGGTGAGAAGGGTGAACCGTGCGCTGCCGCAGGTGACGACGGCCTTCGCGCCCTCCACAACGAATTCCACCGGTTGTGCGGGCAGCGCCCTGGTGATCTCGGCGAGCAGCCTGCCGGAGACGAGCACGACGCCTGCCTCGCCCGTCTGCAGTTCGAGGGTCACCTCGGCGGAGACCTCGTAGTCGAAGCCGGAGAGCTTGAGCTGCCCGTCTTCGGTGACTTCGAGACGCATGCCGGCCAGCACCGGCACGGAGGGGCGCGCAGGCAGACTGCGCGCCGTCCATGCGACCGCCTCAGCGAGCACGTCTCGGTCGACCCGGAACATCACGTGGATCTGCCTCCTGTGTATCGAGCGCCGTTCGCTCGGTGCCTGGGGTTCAAGTGTTCACTGTCCCGCACCTGCGCTCTCCCGGAACCCTCTTATGGCTCTTGGGTTTCCTATTGAGAGATACAAGTGGTCATCGCATTAGGGGCGGTGGATACTGTGGAAAGCCGTTGTTTCCGCAGCTCAGACCCTGTTTTTTCATCCACCGGGCCTGTGGGTGAACGGTGTGGAGAACTCTTGGGCCTGGGGAGAACCGAGTTGTACACACAGGCCATCCCCAGATCTTGGGTCCTCTGTCCACCGGTTATCCACGAGGTTTCCCCAGGTTGTCCACCGGGTAAGAGGTCGTTTTGTCCCTGGGGAAAACTCTCTTCACAGGGTCCCCACAGGTTATCCACGAGTTGTCCCCAAGTTGTCCCCAAGTTCTCCCCAGAGTTATCCCCACGTCCCGAACGGGGTTCGGGACGGTGACCTCCTGGATGATCATGGCTGGGCGCTCCGATGGCGCTCTTTTGCCACGGCCGTGCCAATGATCCACAAGGTTTTCCACAGCCTGTGCATCACGCGAGGGAAATCCTCATCCATTGCGCGACTGCTGCTTGATCCTGGTGGTGAGTTCGTTGACCTGGTTGTAGATCGAGCGACGCTCTGCCATCAGGGAGCGGATCTTGCGGTCGGCGTGCATGACCGTGGTGTGGTCGCGGCCGCCGAACTGCTGGCCGATCTTCGGCAGCGACATGTCGGTGAGTTCCCTGCACAGATACATCGCGATCTGGCGGGCGGTGACCAGGACGCGCGAGCGTGACCCGCCGCACAGATCGTCGATCGACAGCCCGAAGTAGGCCGCGGTGGAGGCCATGATCGTGGCGACGGTGATCTCGGAGCCGGCGTCCTCGGTGATCAGGTCCTTGAGCACGACCTCGGCGAGCTGCAGGTCCACCGACTGCCGATTGAGGCTGGCGAACGCGGTCACCCGGATCAGGGCGCCCTCGAGCTCACGGATGTTGGTGGAGATGCGGCTGGCGATGTATTCGAGCACCTCGGGCGGGGCGGCCAGGCCCTCCTGGATCGCCTTCTTGCGCAGGATCGCGATACGCGTCTCCAGCTCGGGCGGCTGGACGTCGGTGATCAGGCCCCACTCGAACCGGTTGCGGAGCCGGTCTTCCAGCGTGACCAGCTGCTTGGGCGCCCGGTCGCTGGAGATGACGATCTGCTTGTTGGCGTTGTGCAGCGTGTTGAAGGTGTGGAAGAACTCCTCCTGCGTCTGCTCCTTGCCCTCCAGGAACTGGATGTCGTCCACAAGCAGGATGTCCACCGCCCGGTAGCGGCTGCGGAAGCCGTCCGCCTTGTGGTCGCGGATGGAGTTGATGAAGTCGTTGGTGAACTCCTCCGAGCTCACGTATCTCACCCGCGCGCCGTCGTAGAGGCTCTGCGCGTAGTGGCCGATCGCGTGCAGCAGGTGGGTCTTGCCCAGGCCCGAGTCACCGTAGATGAACAGCGGGTTGTACGCCTTGGCCGGCGCCTCGGCCACCGCGACCGCCGCCGCGTGGGCGAACCGGTTGCTGGAGCCGATAACAAAGGTGTCAAAGGTGTACTTCGGGTTCAGCCGGGCGGGCTCTCCCTGCGTACGGCTGCCGCGGCTGTCCCACCTGTTCTGCACGTGGCTGGGGCCCGGGTTCTGCGCGCCGCGGTCGAAGGTGTCCGGCTCGGGACGCGGAGGAGAGGGCTGCGGGGTGTAGCCGCCGCGGCCGTACCCGGAGTTCGGCTCCCCCTGCGGTGGCTGTGGGGAGGGCTCCGCGGGGAGGTAGGGCTGAGGGGGCTCCTCCACGTGCTGGTACGGGTAGGAGAACGGCTGGCCCTGTGGTTGATGCTGTGGATATTCGGTGGACGGAGGAGCGGCGGGCCCGGGGGTCGGATAGGGGTGCTGCAGGCCAGAACCGTTGTGGTGCTGGGGAGTTACCGACTGTGTATAACTCTGCTGCGGTCCGTTGCCCTGTGTATAACCCGTCTGCGGTGCCTGGGGATAAGGCTCCTGGCGAGGGGCGAGCCCGGGCTCCGAACCGGCCGCGGCGGGGTCCACCATGACCGCGACCCGCATCGGGCGGCCGAACTCCTTGGAGAGTGCGTGGCTGATAAGCGGACGAAGCTTATTTTCCAGGACATCTCTGGCGAAATCGGTGGGGGCGGCCAGGACCACGGTGTCGTTCATGAGGCCGAAGGGCCGGGTCATACTGAGCCAGACACGCTGCTGGGAGGGGACGCTCTCGTTGAGGGAGTTCTCCAACGCCCGTGCCCATACCGCGCTGAGATCCATTCCATCCATGGTCCGGCTCTCCTCCTCCCGACGCGGTCCCGCCTGAGTTCACCGCGATCTGTTTATCCACACCGATGGCCGCCGGGCGTGCCGGATTCCGCTGTTGTCCACATGCCGGCGTCCCCGTGGCCCCGCCGGGGGCACTGTTCGAAATCCACATCGAATCCACAAGGTGTGCACAGTCTGATACCTGCGGCCCTGGCGCATTCTCGCAGTAGAGAGAAGGTCTGGAAGGGACGACAGTAGCCCTGTCCCCAGCTGTGGACAAGACGTTGTCCACAGCCTAGTGGCAGCACGAGGGACACTGCGTGCACATCCTGTGGATGGCGAGGCGTCGGTGGAAAAGTAGCCTGTGGAAAGGTGGATAACCTATATAGGCGTGCTCTCCGGTTTGACCTGGGACACGCGTGACCCCTAACGTACGAAGGTCGGCTTGCCACGCGACGGCTATTTCGCATGCCCCGCTTCCGGTAAGCCAGCCACTGTCGAGCGTCCCCATGTGCTGGGGATGCGCTTAAGCCTGGAGCCCACTCGTGACCAAGCGTACTTTCCAGCCGAACAACCGCCGTCGCGCGAAGACTCACGGCTTCCGTCTCCGCATGCGCACTCGCGCCGGTCGTGCCATTCTGGCCGCCCGTCGGCGCAAGGGCCGCGTCGAGCTGTCCGCCTGACGCATCCGTTGCGCCCGGTTCGCCGGGCCAAGGCAGCCACGCACCGTTGCCCGCCGGCCGTGATGTCGGCGGGCGACAGTCGTGTCTGCCCAGGGTCAAATCAAGGTCTCTCGTGTTGCCGTCCGTGTCCCGCATGCGCCGGGGCGACGAGTTCGCCAACGCGGTCAGAAAGGGAAGCCGAGCAGGCCGCCCCACACTGGTCGCGCACCTCAGCATGCGTCCGAATGCGGATGAACCCCCATTGATCGGATTCGTGGTGAGCCGCGCCGTGGGAGGCGCTGTTATACGAAATCGAGTTAAACGTCAGTTGAGACACCTCATGCGAGACCGTCTCGACAGGCTTCCGAGAGGTAGCCTGCTGGTTGTACGCGCCAATCCACCGGCCGCGTCCGCGCGGAGCGAGCGCCTTGCCGCCGAGCTTGACGCCGCGTTGGATCGTTTACTCAGGCGGCGAGAGTCTCCCAAGACTCGCATGGATGGGCGATGATGACGGCGCAGCAGACCGCCGGGATTTCTCCGGCTGCCAGGGTCCTGATGGCTCCTGTCCGGTTCTACCGGGCCTACGTGAGTCCTCTGCTGGGTCCCCGTTGCCGTTTCCATCCTTCGTGTAGTGCTTACGGTCTTGAGGCGTTGACCGTCCATGGTGCGCTGCGCGGCACATGGTTGACGATCCGGAGAATCGGGCGTTGCCACCCATTCCATCCCGGAGGTTTTGACCCGGTGCCCCCACGCCCGGGCCGGTCCGACGAAACGCAAGGGAGCTAGCTCGGTGGAGCTGTCCTGGCTGAACTGGCTATATACAGCAGTCGCCCAAGTCATCATCTGGATTCATCAGGGCTACAGCAGCGTCCTCAGCCCGGACAGCGGGCTGACGTGGGCGCTGACCATCGTCACGCTGACGGTTCTGATGCGGCTGCTGATCTTCCCCCTCTTCCTCAAGCAGATGCGCTCGTCGAAGAAGATGCAGGAGCTGGGCCCACAGGTCGCAGAGATCCGCAAGCGATACAAGAACGACAAGCAGCGCATGAACCAGGAGGTCATGGCGCTGTACCAGGGGCAGGGAGCCAACCCGCTCGGTGGCTGTCTGCCGGTCGTGGCCCAGTTCCCGATCTTCATCTCGATGTTCACCGTGCTCAACGCCATGGCGCACGGTCAGCTCAAGTTCGGCATGACGCAGCAGTTCGTCGACAGTGCCAGGCATGCGCACATCTTCGGCGCCCCGCTGCCGGCGACCTTCTGGAGCACCGGCCCGGAGATCGAGGCGTTCGGCGCGAACCCGATCCAGACGAAGATCGTGCTCGCGTTCTTCGTGGCGATCAGCTCGCTGACCACGTTCCTCACCGTCCGGCAGAGCGTGGGCCGCTCGATAGCGCAGATGCCGGACAACCCGATGGCGAAGCAGCAGAAGCTGCTGATGTACGTCTCGCCGCTGTTCGCGTTCTTCTCGCTGAACTTCCCCCTCGGCCTGATCCTTTACTGGGTCACCACCAACCTGTGGACCCTGAGTCAGCAACACTGGTTCTACAGCCGCAACCCCTCCCCCGTGGTCGACGCCAAGGGAAACGTGACGACTCCTGAGCCCAAGCCGAGCCTGCTGAGCAAGGTCAGGAAGCCGCCGCCGGAGCCCCCGGCGCCGCCCGTGGAACCGGAGCCCAAGCCGATCCGCCAGCAGCCGACCCGCCAGCCCCGCAGTAAGCGGACCGGTAGCAAGAAGTCCTGACGACCCATCCCGACAGCACGAAGGAGTGGCCGGACGTGACCGAGGCCGAGGCCGAAAAGGAGACCGTGAAGGCGGCTCCGGATCTCGCTGCGCTGGAGCAGGAAGGCGAGATCGCGGCGGACTACGTCGAGGGTCTGCTCGACATCGCCGATATCGACGGTGACATCGACATGGATGTCGAGGGTGACCGCGCCGTGGTGTCGGTTGTGGATATCAAGGGCGGCGACCTCGTAGGCTCCAACGGCGAGGTGCTGGAAGCGATCCAGGAGCTGACCCGCCTCGCGGTACACCGGCAGACGGGCGAGCGGTCCCGTCTCATGTTGGACATCGGTGGCTTTCGTGAGCGTCGCAGGGCCGAACTGAGCGAGCTCGGACGTAAGATCGCCGAAGACGTCAAGCGCAACGGCGAGCCCAAGTCTCTGCAGCCGATGACTCCGTTCGAGCGCAAAGTCGTGCACGACGCCGTCGCGGCGGCGGGCCTGCGCAGCGAATCCGAAGGCGAGGAGCCCCGTCGTTTCGTGGTGGTCCTGCCCGCATAGCGGCACACCGGGCACAAATCGGCCGTCGTCCCTGGTTTTCCAGGGACGACGGCCTTTTTCGTGCCCTGCTTTGTGTGTCGCTGTGGGGCAGCCCGTTAGCCTTAGACCGGCCTGACCCAGACAGTTTTTCCAAGGAAGAGTGAGGTCGAGTGACCGACCAGATGCCCGAGCCGCCCGAAGTTGCGCGAGAGGTGTTCACCGGGGCCGCATGGTCCCGGGCGGAGGCCTTCGCGGAGCTACTGGCCGGCCCAGGAGTGGTGCGCGGATTGCTCGGGCCGCGTGAGGTGCCGCGAATCTGGGACCGCCATTTGCTTAACTGCGCGGTGGTTTCCGAGATCGTCCCCGCGGACGTGCGGCTGGTGGACATCGGCTCGGGTGCGGGGCTGCCGGGCATCGTCCTGGCGATCGTACGACCGGACATCACCGTCACCCTCCTGGAGCCGCTCCTGCGCCGGACGGTGTTCCTCCAGGAGTGCGTGGATACGCTGAAACTCGGCAATGTCGAGGTGCTGCGAGGCCGGGCCGAGGAGTTCGCGGGCAAGCTCGACTTCGACGTGGCCTCGGCCCGAGCGGTGGCTCCGCTCGGGCGGTTGCTGAAGTGGTCGCTGCCGTTGCTGCGAGAGGGCGGCGAGCTACTTGCGATGAAGGGGGAGCGGGCGGCGGAGGAATTGGCGGACGCAGAGGCGCAATTGAGGTCGAGTGGGGTGGAAACGGCTGAGCTTGTATCGGTCGGGCACGGTAAGGTCGAGCCGCCTGCAACTCTCATCCGGGTGGTCGCCGGTCGGGCTCCTGAGGGAGCACGCCAGCCCTCTCGCCGGAAAGATCGCGCCTCGCGAGCGAAGCAAGCACGAGGCCAGTAGATAAACCGAGCAAAGCGAGTACAAGGCCAGTGAATGACCGTGTAAGTGCGATCGTCAGCGCGGCGTGTGGCCTCGGCTGGCCCGAGAATCCCGCCGTTCTGACATATGGCCGCCCTTCCGGTCTGGGCTGGCCGGTACCGGCTCCCGCCGCAGTCAGGCCGGTTGAAAGGACGATCGTGACCCAGACCCCCCTTAATCCCGGCGACTCGCCGCTGGTACGAGAGGCACTCAGCTCAGTGGTTTCACGTGAAACATCGCCCCAGAAGACCGCGGCTGCCTCCGGAGGCTCCGCTGGGACCCGCGATGGAGACTGGCCGCGGCCGCCCAAGACTCGCATATTCACCGTCGCCAACCAGAAGGGCGGCGTGGGCAAGACCACGACGTCGGTGAACCTGGCGGCGGCGCTGTCGATGCACGGCCAGCGAGTGCTCGTGGTCGATCTCGACCCACAGGGCAATGCCTCGACGGCGCTGTCCATCGAGCACCGTGGCGATGTGCCCGACATGTACAAGGTTCTTGTGGAGGACGTGTCCCTGGAGGAGGTCGTGAAGGAGGTCCCGGACATGCCGGGCCTCTACTGCGCCCCCGCCACGATCGACCTGGCCGGCGCGGAGATCGAGCTGGTGTCCATGGTCGCGCGGGAAGCTCGTCTTCAGCGCGCGCTGGCCGCGTACACGGCGATTGATTTCGACTATGTCTTCATCGACTGCCCGCCCTCGCTCGGCCTGCTTACGGTCAACGCGTTGATGGCCGCGAACGAGTTGCTGGTCCCCATCCAGTGCGAGTACTACGCGCTGGAAGGTCTCGGCCAGTTGCTCAGGAACGTGGACCTGGTTCGCGCCCATTTGAACCCCTCGCTTGATCTGTCCACCATCCTGATGACGATGTATGACGGACGGACCCGGCTGGCCTCCCAGGTCGCCGAAGAGGTCCGGTCCCACTTCGGCGACACGGTGTTGAGCACGCTGATCCCTCGGAGCGTCCGCGTCTCGGAGGCCCCGAGCTACGGTCAGTCGGTCATGACCTATGACCCTGGCTCCAGCGGCGCGATGGCCTATATGGACGCCGCCCGTGAGATGGCGTATCGCGGCGCGGCCGTGTGAGCGTTGAAAGGTCCGCGGCCGTCATCGTCGCGGAAACGACTGGGCGGAAATCCTTGAGCCGGAGGAGCGGCAGTGAGTAAGCAGCCGAGAGGTATGGGCGGCAGGGGTCTGGCGGCACTCATCCCGACGAGTCCGCCCGTGGTACGGAGCGCGGCGCCGTCGGCGACCGCGACGATGGTCGCGGAGGAGTCCGCTCCGCAGCACCATCAGCCGGGCCTGAAGCCGGTGGATGGCGCGTACTTCCTCGAGATCCCGATCGAGAGGATCGAGCCGAATCCGCGCCAGCCCAGAGACATCTTCGACGAAGAGGCCCTGAAAGATCTCGCGACGTCGATCAGTGAGGTCGGCCTGCTCCAGCCCATCGTGGTCCGTGCGACCGGCGAGGAGACTTACGAGCTGGTCATGGGAGAGCGCCGCTGGCGAGCCTGCAAGCTCGCCGGCCTCTCCGAGATCCCCGCGATCGTACGGAGCACGCAGGAGGACAAGCTCCTTCTCGACGCGTTGATCGAGAACCTCCAGCGCGAACAGCTCAACGCACTGGAGGAGGCCGCGGCCTACCGGCAGCTGCTGGACGACTTCGGCGCCACCCACGAGCAGCTCGCCACCAGGGTCGGCCGTTCCCGCTCCCACGTGACGAACACCCTGCGGCTCCTCAATCTCCCTTCCAAGGTGCAGCTCAGTGTCTCGGCCGGCACGATCAGCGCCGGACACGCCCGGGCTCTGCTCACGCTGGCCGATCCCAGAGCTCAGGAGCACCTCGCCCATAGGATCGTGGCCGAGCTGCTGTCGGTCCGTGCGGTCGAGGAGATCGTCGCCGTGGGCGACGCCAAGGCCGCGCCCGAACCCACCATGCGCGCTCCGAGGGCGAAGCCGGCCGAAGAGCCGGCCCTCCGGCACCTCGCCGACCGTCTCTCCGATCGTTTCGAGACCCGGGTGAAGGTGGACTTCGGCCGTCGCAAGGGGCGCATCGTGGTGGAGTTCGCCACCATCGATGATCTGGAGCGCATCATCAGCACGATGGCCCCGGGATCCATGCAGCTGGTGGAGGAATAGCTTTCTCTGCCTGAGCGGCCCCTGTGTTTCACGTGAAACACAGGGGCCGCTTCTCGTTTCCGTCACATAGGTTCCGTCACATAGGTGACGTTCTTCCGACGCCGCGCTTGAGCCGGCCATGGAGGCGCCCGCCGTGATGATCTGCCATGTGCTCCGTGGATCTAGATCGCTGTCGTCTCGTCCACCCAGTCGCGACGGCACCCGCAACGGTGATCACCCCGTACTCCGTGAGATCGAGATCGCCGTGGTCTCGTCCGCCCAGTCGCGACGGCGCCCGCAATGGTGATCCACCTTTTGCTCCGCGGGATCGAGATCGCCGTGGTCCCACCTGCCCGGTCGCGGTGGCGCCTGCATCTGCCGACTTGCGGAGCCGTTTTCTCTACAGGCCCGGCTACGGTCAGAGGATCTCCATGGGCCACGCCGCGTTCAGCCCCCGCATTGACCGTCTTTCAAGGGCCGCTTTCTCCTCAGACCTGGTTCTACAGATACAGAGAACCCTCGATGTCCCCGCTGGAGATGCGAGACAAGCTGGGCGCAGGACCGGCTCTACGGATGCGGGAATCCCCGTGGAGGCATGCCGTGTCGAGGCTCGTCCCGGCGAGACCCTCGGGAGCTACCGCCTCCGACAGAGTCGGCACTCTCTGGACACAGGGATGTTCTATGGGGTGCCATCGTGCTGACGCCCGCATGACGGGCCGGAGGCTCTCTCTACTCGGATTCTTCCTCTGACGGAGCCGACGCTCTGCTGGGAGCAGAGATCTCTACGGGTCACGTCTTGCTGCCGCCCGCATGACGGGGCCGGAGGCTCTCTCTACCGGGCTCTTCCTCTAACAGAGCCGACAACTCTGCTGGAAGCAGAGACCTCTATGGGGCGCGTCGTGCCGACGCCCGCATGACGGGGCCGGAGGCTCTCTTCTACCCGAGTTTTTCTCTGATGAAGCCGAGGCTCTGCTGGGAGCAGAGATCTCTATGGATCACGTCTTGCCGACGCCCACATGACGGGAGCCATCGGAGTCTTCCTCGAACAGAGTCGGCCCTCTATGAAATAGGGGGATCTCTACGGGCCGGCTGCCTTGGCGCCCGCATCGGCAGACGCGTCGAGGAGTTGCTCTCCCGCACGGCTCCTCCAGGGGCCCAGCTGGTGCGAGGTTCCTCATGGAGAGTACGGGTCGTCATCGCTCCGGGACGCCGCGAGTGGAAGACCACCCTGAGGGCCTCGGGTTCTCGACCGCGTATTCGCGACCTCCATTGAGGAACCCCGCACCAGCACCGAAGGGAAGGGGGCCGTGTTTCACGTGAAACACGGCCCCCTACCGATGGAGGGGCACACATGTTTCACGTGAAACGGTGGTCGTCAGGCGTCGGCCGCTTCACGCACGGCGAGACGGATGTCTGCGATGAACGTGTCGACGTGCTCGGGAGTGGTGTCGAAGGCGGTCACCCAGCGGACCACGTTCTCGGTCGCGTCCCAGACGTGGAAGAGATAGCGCTGCTGCAGCTCCGGGATGACCTTCTCGGGAAGAACCGGGAAGACGGCGTTGGACTGCACGGGGTAGTGCAGGGAGACACCGGGGAGGTCGGCTACGCCGTCGGCCAGACGGTGGGCCATGGCGTTGGCGTGGGCAGCGTTCTCGCGCCAGAGGTCATCGGTGAGGAGCGCGGTCAGCTGAGCGGAGACGAAGCGCATCTTGGAAGCGAGCTGCATGCCCTGCTTGCGGAGGAACAGCGTTGCGACGTCCAGGTCGGAACGGAGGACGACGAGCGCTTCGGCGCCCATAGCGCCGTTCTTGGTGCCGCCGAAGCTGAGCAGGTCCACGCCCACGTCGGTGGTCAGGGAGCGCATCGAGCAGCCGAGCTCGGCAGCGGCGTTGGCCAGCCGGGCGCCGTCCATGTGCAGGAAGAGCCCATGCGCGTGGATGAACTCCGCGAGTTCGGCGATCTCGTCTGCGGTGTAACAGGTGCCGCACTCGGTCACCTGGGAGATGGAGACAACACGGGGCTGGGAGTGTTGCACGTTGCCCATCACGGAGAGCTGGCCCCGGATGTCGTCCACGGTGATTTTGCCGTTCTCCGTGGGGAGAGGAATCAGCTTGGTGCTCAGCAGGCGCTCAGCGGCACCGCACTCGTTGGTGTTGATATGGGCGGTAGCCGGGCAGAGCACGGCGTCATAGGGCCGCAGAAGGAGGCTCAGGCCCACGACGTTCGCACCGGTGCCGTTGAACATGGCATAGGTGGTCGCCTGGGCGCCGAACTCGGCGCGGAAGACATCTTCCATCGTCTCGGTCCAGGCGTCTCCGCCGTAGGCGGGGGCGTCTCCGGTGTTGGCTTCGAGGATGGCCGCGAGAACGGCGGGGTGCACACCCGAGTGGTTGTCGCTGGCGAAACTTTTAGGAAAAGGAGTGGAGGTCAGCACACGGCCAGCGTAAGGGGGCACGGCTTGGGGAGGTGCACGAGCCTCCCCTGTCCGACCGGCGCCCGGCCGGACAGGGGAGAGACGGTGGCGGTCGTGCGCCGGGCGGCCGGAGGGAGAGCCGGAGGCTGTTCTGTGCTGAGGGTGGGAGGCGCCGGTTCCGCGTCAGGGGAGTGGTTCCGCGCCAAGGGACGGGAGAGATGATCTGTTTCCGCACCGGTTGACGAGAAAGCCGGGTGGCGTTCCGTACGGCCGGGCACTGGCGTCCGGGACGCCGCAGCGGACGGCAGGACACCGAATCCCGGAGACCGGCATCTCGGGGAAGTGAGGCTGAGCGGCCAGGCGTCGACGCCCCAGGGAGGTCGGCTGCCACTCCCTGACACCGCGCCCCGAGGAGCCAGGCGGGGCGGCCTGGCGGTGGTGCCGCCGAGGAGCCAGTTTGGGTGGCCGGGTCAGGCGCCGCGGGCTGCGGCTTGTTCCAGGAGCACTCGGCAGAGGGTGCCGAAATCCTCGCCGGCGGCTTCGGCTGCCATGGGGAAGAGGGAGGTCTCGGTCATGCCGGGAGCGACGTTGACTTCGAGGAAGTGGGGCAGGCCGTCCTCGTCGACGATGAGGTCGGTGCGGGAGATGTCACGGAGGCCGAGGGCGGTGTGGGCGGTCACGGCCATTTCGGAGCAGGCGGCGGAGACCTCGGGAGAAAGGCGGGCCGGGGCGAAGAACTCGGTGTGGCCGGCGGTGTAACGGGCCGCGTAGTCGTAGGTGCCGTCGTCGGGGACGATCTCCACGGGAGGCAGGGCCACCGGGCCCTCGCCAAGGTCGATCACGGAGACGGAGATCTCGACGCCCTTGATGCAGCGTTCGATCAGCGCGGTGTCACCGTAGGCGAAGCAGCCGACCATGGCGGCCGGGAGCTCTTCGGCGACTCGGACGATCGAGGCGCCGAGGGCCGAGCCACCGCGGGACGGCTTGACGAACAGGGGGAGGCCGAGGCGCTCCACGATGCGGGTCAGCACGGCGGAGGCGCCGAGGTCGTGGAAGGTCTCCTTGGGAAGCGTCACCGAGTCGGGCGTACGCAGGCCGACGGAGCGGACGACCGTCTTGGCGGTGGGTTTGTCGAAAGCCACCCTGCAGGCATCGGGGTCGGCGCCGACGTAGGGGATGGAGAGGAGTTCGAGCACCGAGCGGATGGCGCCGTCCTCGCCTGCCCCACCGTGAAGCGTGACAAAAACCGCGTCCGGCGGATTCGCGAGCACCGAGGGGACCAGCGAGGCATCGGTGTCACGGGTCTCCACGGAGACCCCCGCCCCCTGCAACGCCTCGCTCACCCGGCGGCCCGAACGCAGGGAGACCTCCCGCTCGTAGGACAGTCCGCCCGCCAGGACGAGCACGTGGCCCAGATCACTCATCCGAAGTTACCTCTCGTTAAGGCCCGCTCCGAGCCTGTCCGGTCGCTCACCGCGCGCGGTTCGATCTTCCCGTGAGGACCGGGATCGATCACCGCACAACGGCACAGGAAGTCACCGTACGGTACAGCGTCGCACCGGTGTGCGCGGGCCGGGCGATCCCGTGTCGCGCCATGCGCCCGTGCCCCATGCGCCCGTGCCCCGGGCACCCGCGCCCCATGCGCCCGCGCCCCATGCGCCCGCGCCCCGGGCACCCGCGTCCCGGGCACCTGTGCCTCAAGGCGCCTGCGTTTCGAGGTGCCCCGTGTCTCAGGGCCTGCGTCACGAAGCGTCTCCCCGAGACGCTCTGCGCCCCGGGGGCCCGCGTTCCGCAGCATCCAGGTCCTGGAGAATCCGCGTTTCGCGGCTCGCACCCCGGACTGCCTGCGTCTCGGGACGCCTGTATCTCGTGGCGTTCGCGTTCCGGACTGCCTGCGCCTTGGGACGTCTGCATCCCGGGGCGTTTGTGTTCCGAACTGCCTGCGCCTTGGGACGTCTGCATCCCGGGGCGTTCGTGTTCCGAACTGCTTGCGTCTTGGGCCACCTGCATCCCGGGCCGCCCGCATTCCGAGCGGCCGGCGTCTCGAGGCGCCTGGTGCTTCATGGTGCTTGAGTCTCGGGATGTTCTCTGTCCCTGTGTCTTGAGGCGCAGGTGGCTCTGAGCACCTGTGTCACGAATGATCCGCGTTCCGAGAGGCTTGCGGCCCCGAGCGCTCACGTCCTGAGACGCCGCGCCCTCCTGAGACGCCGCGCCCTCCTGAAGACGCCCCGCGTCCCGGGGCGTCCACTGGAGAGGGTTACGCGAGGTCGGGGCCCGGGGTGTCGACTCCGATGTGGTCGGGAGACGAGCTGGCTCCGAACGTGTCGCGCACGCGGAGCTCCTGCTCGATCACCCCGGCCAGGCGGCGAACGCCCTCCCGGATGCGATCGGGCTCCGGATAGCAGTAGGACAGCCGCATGTGGCGTGCGCCGCTGCCGTCGGCGAAGAATCCGGTGCCCGGTACGAACGCCACTCTCTCGGCGACCGCGCGGGGCAGGAGCGCCTTGGAGTCGAGCCCCTCGGGAAGCGTGGCCCAGACGAAGAACCCGCCACCGGGGCGGGTCCAGGTGAAGTCGGCGGGCATGAAGGCCTCAAGCGAACTGATCATGGTGTCGCGCCGCTCGCGGTAGAGCTCCTGGAAGGTCTTGATCTGCTCGCGCCAGGGCTGGGTGGCGAGATACTGCCCGACGGCGAGCTGGGTGAAGGAGGAGTGCGACAGGACCGCTGATTCCATCGCCAGCACCAGTTTGTCGCGGATGGCGTGCGGGGCGAGTGCCCAGCCGACCCGGAAGCCGGGGGCGAGGGTCTTGGAGAACGAGCCGAGATAGACGACGTCGTCGGCGTTGTCGGCGCGCAGCGCCCGCATGGGCTCGCCGTCGAAGCCGAGCAGGCCGTACGGGTTGTCCTCGACGATCAGCACGCCCGATCGCTGGCAGATCTCCAGCACCTGGTGCCTGCGCGCCGTGTTGAGCGTCACTCCGGCGGGGTTCTGGAACGTGGGGATCGTGTACAGGAACTTGATCCGGTTGCCCGCGGTCTGCAGCGCGTAGATGGTCTGGGCCAGGGACTCGGGGATGATCCCCTCGGTGTCCATGGCTATGTGGACGACCTTGGCCTGGTAGGCGGCGAAGGTGCCCAGCGCGCCCACGTAGGAGGGGCCCTCGGCGAGCACGACGTCGCCGGGGTCGATGAAGATGCGCGTGATCAGGTCGAGAGCCTGCTGGGAGCCGACGGTCACGACGACGTCGTTGGAGTTGGCCTCGATCCCCTCCAGGCGCATGACGTCGCAGATCTGCTCGCGCAGGTGCGGGTCACCCTGGCCTGAGCCGTACTGGAGCGCGACCGGGCCGCGCTTCGCGATCAGATCGGCGACGAGCTCGCCCACGACGTCGAGGGGAAGCGCGGTGACATACGGCATGCCGCCGGCCAGCGAGACGACTTCCGGCCTCGACGCGACGGCGAAAAGTGCTCGAACCTCGGAGGCGACCATTCCGGTAGCTCGTGCTGCGTACCGGTCCACGTAGGCGTCGATTCGTGACCCTTGGGTCGCGATGGTCTGACCGTGATCTGATTCTTGCGGCACGGTCCACCTCCTAGCTCATGTGGAGCACACGGTGCTCATGCCAGAGAAACCAGAGTATGACAGTGGCTGTAGTCGTCTGCGTGTGGGGATGGGACCCTCTGAAATCAGTACCCGCCCTGGGTTACGATGCCAGCTGGAGACGCGGTTTTCACGCGTTTTTCGCCATGGCTTGCACTCGTCTCGCCAGGATTGGGGCCAACAGGTGTCGCGTCGGCTGGCAAATGTCACCCTGGACAATCTCGACGACCTGCCGCGCCGCTGTCGCCGGTGCGTCTTCTGGGAGCTGGATCCCGTAGGCGCGGATCGAGCTGTCGAGGCGGGTGATCCTGAGCTGGAGAAAGAGGCCTGGATCTCCTCCACCCTCCTGGAGTGGGGAAGCTGCGGGAAGATCGTCTACGTGGACGGGGTGGCGGCCGGCTTCGTGCTCTACGCGCCGCCGCACTACGTGCCGCGTTCGGTCGCCTTCCCGACCTCGCCGGTCAGCGCCGACGCCGTGCTGCTGATGACCGCGCACATCATCCCGGAGTTCTCCGGCGGCGGCCTGGGCCGGATGCTGGTCCAGGGCGTGGCCAAGGATCTGACCCGCCGCGGGGTGCGGGCGATCGAGGCCTTCGGCGACCTGAAATGGGAGCAGCCGGGGGGCTGTCTGATGCCCGCCGACTACCTGCTCTCGGTGGGGTTCAAGACGGTCCGGCCGCATTTGCGCTTCCCCCGCCTCCGCCTTGAGCTCAAGAATGCCGTCTCGTGGCGTGAGGACGTCGAGGTGGCGCTGGAGAGGCTCCTGGGCTCCATGAGCCCGGAGAGGGCGCTGCGACCCGTCTGAGGCGATCTGGAGCCCGCAGAAGGCGGCGGCCGGATCCCGTCGAGCGTGGGAGAACGGCGAAACCCGTGAGGGCCCATCCCGACCGCGAGGTGATCGGGCGCAACCGTGCGAGAGCCGTAGGGGAAAAGAAGAGCCCCTACGACCCGGCCGTGAGGTAGCCGGGGGCAAGAAGAGGTTCGGGCTCCGATCGCGGAACCCGTGAGGACCCGGTCGTGAGGTGACGGGCGGAAACCGGCGGGAGCCGTTCTGCCCTGACCCCGAGAAAGCCCGTCAGAACATGTGAAAGCCCCCTGCCGTGGGTGGCGAGGGGGCTCTCACTTGGGTGGGTGTTGCCGCTCGGAAGCGGGTGGTACGGCAGCGCCGTGGGGTGCGATCAGCCGCAGGGGGCCTAGATGATGCCCTCGAGCTCGCGAAGCAGCATGGCCTTCGGCTTGGCGCCGATGATCTGCTTCACAACCTCTCCGTTCTTATAGACGTTCAGAGTCGGAATCTGGAGTACGCCGTATTTGCCGGCGGTCGCCGGATTCTCGTCGACGTTCAGCTTGACGACGGTGAGCTTCTCGGCCTGCTCGTTCGCGATCTCTTCGAGGATCGGGGCGACCTGCCGACACGGGCCACACCACTCGGCCCAGAAGTCGACGATCACGATCTTGTCATTCTTCAGGACGTCGGCGTCGAAGCTGGCGTCGGTCACGTGCTCGATTGCGCCCAAGGTTCCTGCTCTCCCTCTGTTGTGCGGTGATGCGGTTCGAATCAGTTTTCGTGGTCGGACAGCCAGCGCTCGGAGTCGAGCGCAGCGGCGGAGCCGGTGCCCGCGGCGGTGATCGCCTGACGGTAGGTGTGGTCGACCACGTCGCCCGCGGCGAAGACGCCGTCCAGGTTGGTGCGCGTGGTGGGGGAGGCGACCTTGATGTAGCCCTCGTCGTCGAGGTCGACCTGGCCCTTGACGAGCTCGGTGCGGGGGTCGTGGCCGATCGCCACGAACAGGCCGCTGGCCTCGAGCTCGCTCTCCTCACCGGTCTTGAGGTTGCGCAGGCGCACCGCACTGATCTTGGCCTCGCCCAGGATGTCGACGACCTCGCTGTCCCAGATGAAGCGGATCTTCTCGTTCGCGAACGCGCGATCCTGCATGATCTTGCTGGCGCGCAGCTCGTCGCGGCGGTGCACGATGGTCACCGAGGAGGCGAACCGGGTGAGGAAGGTGGCCTCCTCCATGGCGGTGTCGCCGCCGCCGACGACCACGATGTTCTGGTTGCGGAAGAAGAAGCCGTCACAGGTGGCACACCAGGAGACGCCGTGGCCGGACAGGCGCTTCTCGTTGGGCACGCCCAGCTCGCGGTAGCCGGAGCCCATGGCCAGGATGACGGCCTTGGCGTAGTAGGTGTCGGTGGCGGTCTTGACGACCTTCGGCGTGACGGTCAGGTCCACCTCGACCACGTCGTCGGCGATCAGCTCGGCGCCGAACCGCTCGGCCTGCTTGCGCAGACCGTCCATGAGGTCGGGGCCCATGATGCCGTCGGGGAAGCCGGGGAAGTTCTCCACCTCTGTGGTGTTCATCAGCGCGCCGCCGGCGGTGACCGACCCCTCGAAGACCAGGGGGTTGAGGTCGGCGCGGGCGGAGTACACAGCCGAGGTATAACCGGCGGGACCCGATCCGATGATGATCACATTCCGGACGTCCATCACTGCTGTGCCCTTCCCTATGTCATTGCCAGTGGCGTCAACAGATCCTAGGCGCCGGTGATTCCCCGTAACGCGGCGAAGGCCCGGCACGGACGAATCCGTGCCGGGCCTTCCCAGGATCGAACGAGGTCTTTCCCTACGGGTTACCTACAAGCCGGTTATTTCCAGTGCGCGAGAGCGGGCTTGCGCACGTTGTCGCACTCCGGACCCACGACGTGGACGTCCACCGTGTCCTTGGCCTTGTCACGCCAGAAGACCAGGATGTTCGCCTCTTGCCCGTTGTAGAAGCCCTGGTCCACGGCGAAGGGCGAGGTGCCGACCTTCTTCGAGACCGCCTTCACACACTGGGCGAGCTTGGAGTCTTCGGACAGGCCGTCCTGTGCCTGCACCGGTCCGATGTAGTCCAGCAGCGAACCGCGGAGCTCGGCGTCGGTGTAGTTCCAGTTGCTGTCCGACAGCGTGTACTGCAGGTTGTCGACCGATGGAGGCAGGGCGACCGCCGGAGAACCGTCCGTACCGGTCGCGGAGAGCGTGCTGGTCGTCATCACGGCCGCACCGATCACCGCCGCCGCCACGCCCACCGCCGCGGCGGGCATCGCCCACCGGCGCCGTCGTGTGGCCTTGCGCCGCCTGGCCGGAACGATGGTGCCGTCGTCGCCGACGACCCCCAGTCGTACGACCGGCTCCAGCTCGGGCTCCGGGGTCGTCTCCCACTCCGGTTCAGGAGCGGATGTCGTCTTCCACGCCGGCTGGGGGAGAGACGTCGTCTCCCAGGGCGCGTCCCGCATCATGTCGTCCCAGGCCGGTGCTTCCACCAGGCCTACTCCACCTCCACGGAAGCTGTCGGCCTCGGCGGCCAGCGCGCGGTCGATCCTGAGCGCGACTCCCATAGGCATCGCCGGTGTGGCCGTCGCCGCGAGCACCTCTCGGACCGCTGCGAGGTCGGCGAGGCTTTCACCACAGGGATCGCAGACCGCGAGATGCTCGCGTACCTGCAAGGCCGTGGCGGCGTCGAGAAGACCCTCGGCCAGTTCGGCCAAGAGCTCCAGATCATAGTGCGAATCACACGTCACGAAGTTCTGCTCCCTTCGCGGATGAGACGCGAGACAGGTCGGATCGGTTCCGTAGATGCGAAAGAATTGGAGCGAGTTTCGCGCGTCCACGCGCGCATCTGCTCTTCACCGTGCCGCTCGGCACGTCCAGGACCTGGGCCGCGTCGTCCACGGAGTAGCCCATCATGTCCACGAGCACCAGTGCGGCCCGCTGATCCGACGGCAGCAGCTTCAGAGCGGCCGAGACCTCCATGGAGACCTCGCGCTCGGCTGTCTGGTCGAGCACCGGGGCGTCGCGTTCCGCGGCCTCCACGAGCTCGTCGTCGGCGACCGGGCGTACTGATTTTCTGCGCATGCGGTCGAGGCAGGCGTTCACCACGATGCGATGCAGCCACGTGGTGACGGCCGCCTCGCCGCGAAAGCTGTCGGCCTTGCGATAGGCCGAGACGAAAGCGTCCTGTACGGCGTCGGCCGCCTCGTCGGGGTCGCCCAGCGTGCGCAGGGCGACCGCCCACATGCGGTCTCTATGTCGCTTGACTATTTCACTGAAGGCGTGCGGATCCCCGGCGATGTGCCGAGTCAGCAGATCGGCGTCGGACACGAGTGCCCGAGCTGCCTGCTGTTCCGCCGCTGGCGGGGTCTCAGGTGGGGAATTCACAAGGAGAGTCCTGCTATACCGGTCCGGGGAGAACACCACTACGTGATAGATGGTGCCACGAAATCTTCAACGATCTGCAAAAAGTCGGGTAAAACAGATCAAACCGCACTGGTTTCACTTGGTCGCGAGGATCTTCACATCGAGCACCGAACCACGGAACCCCCGGTCGAAGGGGGGCAACTTGGTGAACCAGATCAGGACGTAGCGGCTCTTCTGCGCGGTTCCGAAGCTGAAGTCCTTCTTGCCCACGGCGTCGGTGGGCTTTCCGGTCACGGCCAGCTCGTTGAGGTCCTTCGCGTTTCCCAGCCTGAGCTCCGCGGTGCCACCGGGGGTGCCACCGAACTCGATCGAGACCTGCCTGATCGGGACGGGCTCGCCCATGTCGAGCAGGAGGCCGGCACCGTCCTTCAACCCGCCGAAGTCGGGGGTGTCGTTGTACGTCTCGGTGTGCCAGTCGGTGGAACTCTTGCCGTCGATCGCGTTCTGGGTGTGCGCGTCGCCCTCCGGGCCGTCGCCCAGCGGGTCGAAGCCGGAGACCGACTTGGGCTTCACCTCGCGGGTGCCGGTGGCCGCGGCGGGAGCGGTGGGGGTGGCGGAAGCGGTGGCATCGCCGGCGGAGGGGCCCCCGGAATTGCCGAAGCTGCGTCCGAGCGTCCAGGCGCCCAGGCCGACGGCCGTCATCGCCAGCAGCACGACCACGGTCATGGCGATCTTGCTGAGCAGCCCGCCGCCCGTCTGACGCTGCTGGTGCTGATGCTGGTGCTGCGTGGGGGAGGACATGCCGTCGCGCGAGGGCGCGGCGGTGTCCAGGCCCTCGGAGCGTGAGGACGCCACCGGGAGCGGCGTCATGGGCATCGGCGTCGGCATGGGCAGGGGCGCGGGCCGGGAAACCGAGGCCAGGGCCTCGGCGAGCTCCGCGGGTGTCGTCAGCGGGTCGAGCCCCCGCTTGCTCTCCGGCAGCATCGCCCTGCAGACGATGGTGTCGAGATATCCGGGAACGCCCGCGGTGACCTGGCGCGGCGTGCAGAAGTGCCCGTCGTCCATGGGGGCGACGGGAAGGCCGCCGCTGTCCTGCTCGTCGCCCGGCCAGTGGCCGGTCAGCCCGGCGTACAGCAGGCGGCCGAGACCCTCGGTATCCGTGCGGGCGGGATCGTCGCTCGTCACGTCGGTCAGGACGGCGTCGATGCCCAGGCCGAGCAGCTTGACCGTGCCGCCCGCCGTCCACACCAGGTGTTCGGGGGTCAGGCAGAGGTGCGCGAGGTTCGCCTCGTGGGCGTGGGCCATAGCCTCGGCGGCCTCGGCGACCAGTGAGGCCGCCCGCTCGGGGTCGAGCGGGCCGCCCGCGATCATGTCGCTGAAGTCCTCGCCGCTCACCCACTCGCTGACGACGTAGGAGTGACCGTCGTCCTCGGTGGCGTCGAAGACCTGGGTCAGCCTGGGGTCGGTCAGCCTGCTGGCCACGCGCGCGGCCGTGACCACCTCGACCAGGCGGGGGAAGTCGTCGTCGAAGGTGTGGACGGCGACGGGCCGGGCGAGCACCTCGTCGATGGCCTTCCACAGCGTGGCTCCGCCCGCCTCGTGGACGCGATCTTCCAGTCGGAAGCGCTCAGCCAGCTTCGTGCCGGGCTCGACGGCGGAGGGACTCATGAACGCTCCGCAACTGAGAACACGACAGCACCAGGCCAGGTCGGCAAATTAGGACACATCGCATGATGCCGGGTGGATCCGCCCACGCCCTCCTGCTTCCATTAGCCGCATGTCACCACACGCGTCGCACCATGGTAGTCCCGCGCCGGTTCCGCCCGTGTTCGCCTTGTCAGACGCTTGGGACAAGTCTTGGGGTTACCGGCCTACCCGTCCTGCAACCATTCCAACGATCGAACTCACCTCGGGGATGCGCATCCGGTGAGCGATCACCAGGTAAAGAACCATACCGAGACCTCCGCCCGCCGCCAGCATGATGGCCGCACTCAGCGCGTTCAGGTCGGTCAGCTCCTGAGTGAGCCACAGAACTCCGAGCGCGACCGCCGCGGCCGGAACCGCGGCCACGTACATCCGTGACAGCCCATGGGCCACCTCGCGTCCCCCGAGGCCCTGTACGCGGCGGCCCGCGAGGACCCAGGCGCCCGCGGTGCCCACCACGTAGGCGATGGTGAACGCCAGGGCCAAACCCATCACGATGTAACGCGGCGGGAGGGTGTAGTAGGCCACGAGGCTGAGCGTGGCGTTCACCGCCACGTTGCCGAGGGCGAGGAAGACCGGCGTGCGGGTGTCGCCGAAGGAGTAGAAGACGCGCAGCAGGAGCTGGAAGATCGAGAACGGGACCAGCGCCAGCCCGAAGATCTGCAGCACGTTGCCGATGTAGACCGCCGAGTCGACGGTCATGTTGCCCCACGAGAAGATCAGCACGGTCACGGCGGGGCCCAGCACCATCAGCAGCAGCCCCGCCGGCACCAGCAGTGCCGACACCAGCCGGACGCCCGAGGAGAACTCCTCCCTGATCGACTCCAGCCGTCCCTCGGCCACGGCCCTGCTCATCCTGGGCAGCATCGCGGTGATCACCGAGACCGCGATGATCCCGTAGGGGAGCTGGAAGAACTGGTAGGCGTAGGAGTAGGCGGAGTTGCCCGCGCCCGGCACCTGCTCGCCCGCGCCGGTCGCGAGCCTGGTGGTGATCAGGAAGCCGATCTGGCTGATCCCGACGTAGGCGAAGGTCCAGACCGCGGTCCGGCCCATCTCGCCGAGCCCGGCGTTGCGCAGGTCCAGCCGGGGCCGGAACCGGAAGCCCACCCGGTGCAGCGAGACGACCAGGACCAGGCCCTGCGCCACGATGCCCGCCGTGGTGCCGAGGCCCAGCAGCAGCAGGTCGGAGTCGGTCACCGTGTTGACGTCCGTGCCCGCGCCGCCCAGCTTCACGTAGTAGACGACCGCGACACCGATCATCACGATGTTGTTCAGCACCGGCGCCCACATCGGGGCGGCGAACCTGTCGCGGGTGTTGAGGATCGCCCCGGCGATCGCCCCGATGCCGAAGAAGGCGATCTGGGGCAGGATGTAGTGGGCCAGCGTGACCGCGACCTCGGTCTTCCTGGCGTTCCAGTCGGTGCTGTAGAGGCTGATCAGCGGCCCGGCCAGCAGGACCGCGACCACCGCCACCACCGTCAGCGCGATGACGCCGAGTGTCATCAGCCGCTGCTCGTAGGCGCGGCCTCCGTCGGGATCGCTCTTCTGGCGCCGAATGATCATCGGTACCACGACGCTGCTCAGGATCCCGCCGATGAGGAAGTCGAACAGGATGAGCGGGATCGTGTAGGCCACGTTGTAGGCGTCGCCGAGCGCGAAGGTGCCGATGGCCGCCGCGAGCACCGCCGTACGGACGAAACCCGTGACGCGCGAGACCATCGTCCCGGCTGCCATGATCGCGCTCGCACGCAGGACCCTGCTCATGCGTTTTCCTCTGCTAGGTGCTCAGGACTCGGTGCCGGCCGGCGCGCTCTCGCGCCTCGGCGAGCGGGCCGCCGCGGCGCGGCGACCCCCACGGCGGCGCAGGATGCGCATGACGACGGCGGCCAGCATCACCACGAGCGCCGCCCCCACGATGAACAGGGCGATCCCGGCGTAGCCGGTGGTCCGCACGGTGAGCTCGACCGGCTTGCCGTACTTGCGGCCGTCGGAGGTGGTGAGCTGGACCGTCACGGTGGTCTGGCCGCTGCCCGTGGAGGTCATCGGGACCCGGATGATCCGATTGTGACCGCCCTCGATCACGATCAGGTCGTCCTCGCTGTCCTTGTACTTCTCGATTTTCAGCAGGTCGCGCTGGTTGGGGGTCACCTTGAGCTTGACCGAGACCCGGCTGCCCGTGCCCGTCAGCCCGTTGTGGACGCTGATCGGCACCTCGCCGTTGGCGCCCGCCAGGGTGCGGAGCCTGGACTGCTCGGTGCCGGTGATCGTGACCTTCCCGACCCGGTCGTCGACCGTGGCGCCGACCCGCTCGGCGTACGGCGCCGCGGTCCCGGGCCTGCCGCGCCAGGCGGAGGAGACGAGCCGGAGCAGCGCCTGGTCGAACCCCTCGTAGTCCTCGGCCGTGGTGACCGCGGCGGTCAGGCCGGCGCGGGCGTTGGTCCGCTTGACGACCGTCATGTACGGCTTGCCGAGCTCCTTGCGCCGGTCCTGGTCGGTGTAGGTGAGGCCGGACCTGGGCGTCGGAACGCCCTTGCCCGGCTTCGCGGTGTCGAGCGTGGCGGGAGAGAGCCACGGCAGGGCGGCGGCCGTCTTCACGAGGTCGCTCACGTAGGCCGGATCCGGGTCCCAGCGCCGGGGCGGGGCGGCGATCACGGTCCTGGTGGTGGTGACGGGCTCCGAAGCGATCATCGCGGTCTCCGCGATGAAACGCTGGCGGCCCAGCAGCGCCGCGCCGGGGGTGGAGGTGACGGCCCCGAGGGCCTCGCTCAGGCCCGGGTCGGCGACCATGGCGGTCACCGGGCCGTTCACGCTCTGCACCGTCGAGAAGGCGTCAGGGGTGGTGGCCGGCTCCATCACCGGCGGCAGGTTTAGCACGTTGAGCAGCACGGTGTCGACGCCGCCGGTGGCCAGCAGGTCCAGCCCGTCGTAGTCGACCATCCCGTTCACCGGCCAGTTGACGTCGGTGATCACATCGCGCCCGAGAATCTCCTTGGCGACGCTGCCGGCCTGCGCGATCGCGATCCTGGTGAAGTCGTCGACGCCGTTGTGGGCCAGGGCCGTCACGTCGGGGTCGGCGTAGGGGGTGGCCACGACCGGATGGTCCTGGAGAGCCGTGCGCAGGTTGGCCAGCCAGGTGACGGCCTCGGGGTCCGCTGGGAGCCGCCGGGTCGTGTCCTTCGACAGGACCGTGTGCGCCCTGCCCGTCTTCTGCGCGTCGTCGAGCAGGCCGGGGTCGACCACCCAGGTGATGCCCTTGGCCGAGGCGGTGTCCTGTGCGATCTTCAGCAGGTCACCGAGGCGCTTGCCGGCGGCCAGGAACGCGGGCAGGTTCTCGTCCATGAAGGTGTAGTCGTCGGCCCGGTGTGGCTGGTCGACGATCGGCAGGACCATGGCGAGCTTGGTGCGGGGCACCTGGAGGTCCTTGGGCATGTAGGTCAGGAGGGTGCGCTGGGCGGCGACCTGCTGTTCCAGCCCGTTGAAGACCGCGATCGTGACCGGGTAGACGCCGAAGCGGGAGATGCCCAGCATCTGCGGGGTGAAGACGAACTCCCACGGCAGCTTCCCGGAGGGCGCGATCGACTGCTGGTAGCGCTCGTCGCGCCAGGCGGCCGGCTGGAGGGTGCCGGCCTGGTAGGCCTCCATGTCGGCGCGCCGGGCGAACGGCTGAGACGAGTACTGCATCCGGATCCGCATGCCGTCCAGGGGCTGGGTACCGGTGTTGACCAGGGAACCGGAGATCTTGATCTGGGTGGTCGGCTCGCGGGGGACGTCGGGGCCGGTCGACTCCAGCACGATCTGCGGATTCGCACGGCCCGCCGCCGCCTGGGCGTTTACCGCACCAGGAAGAACCACGGCCGCGGACAGGAGCAGCGTGGTGGTGAGCACGGCGAGCAGCGTGGCCTTGCGGATCACGTGCCGGCCAGGGATGGAGTACGGCGCACGCCCGCAATGCTATGGCCTATCCGGCGAGGGGAAAGGTCACCGGCTCTCTTCGGGAGCGTGGCCTCGCCAGGTCGACGGGCTTGCCCGAGATGAGGGTGACCAGGTGATCGCCGCGAATCAGGAGCGCTGTGCGGCGCTCTCCGGTAGGGGTGTAAACCAGCTCCGAGGTCGCTCCGAGGCGCTCGTCCACCAGTACGGTCAGCTCGCTGGGGAGGAGGAGCGGGCAGACCAGGCCGGAGGCGTAGTCGGTGGCGGAGTTCACAGTGAAGGCCGAGGCCGGACGGACCCGCCGGGCGCCCAGAATGCCCCCGATCATGTCGGGCCGGGGAGGGGAGCCGACCGAGGCGACGACCGCGGCGGGCTCGCGGCCGATTCGCGTCGTGACCTCGAAGACCGTGACCTCCACGCAGGTCGCGGGGCTCGCGGACAGCACCTCGGGAAGCTCATCGGCACACGTCATCGCGCGTGGAAGGCGTACGATCTCATGATGGATCTGGTGGGCCAGGAGCCAGCGGTGGATCGCGAGGGCGTCCTTCATGTGTGTGCTCCTTGCCTCGACGCACGGCCCCCGAGAATCTCCTGACTGACCGTAACCTGGTGATCGCTTCAGGTGTATCCCCGCAGGGGAACATGTTCCGTAACCAAAGGACCTACCCGGCTTGTCCCTTTCAAATCTGACTGAGAATCAGCGCCACGGCATGAGCGAGCTGTTCCGGAAGATCGCTCCCGTGGCTGATGAACTCGGCGAACTCTTCGCCGCCAGGGGCTACCAGATCGCCCTCGTGGGCGGCTCCGTCCGAGACGTGTTCCTGGGCAGGATCGGCAACGATCTCGACCTGACCACGGACGCCCGCCCGGAGACGGTCCTGGAGCTCATCCGCGACTGGGCCGACTCCATCTGGACGATCGGCATCGACTTCGGCACGGTCGGCGTGCGCAAGGGCGGCTGGCTGCTGGAGATCACCACCTACCGCAGCGAGTCGTACGACCCCAAGTCGCGCAAGCCCGATGTCGTCTACGGCGACACGCTGGAGGGCGACCTGGCCCGGCGCGACTTCGCGGTCAACGCGATGGCGCTGCGCCTGCCGTCCCGCGAGTTCGTGGACCCGCACGGTGGCCTCGACGACCTGCACGCCAAGGTGCTGCGCACGCCCGGTCCCCCGGAGCGGTCCTTCGACGACGACCCGCTGCGGATGCTCCGCGCCGCCCGGTTCGCCAGCCAGCTCGGCTTCGCCGTGGACCCGGCGGCGTTCACCGCGATGACCGCGATGGACGACCGGATCGAGATCGTCTCCGCCGAGCGGATCCGCGAGGAGCTGGACAAGCTCATCTGCGGCGACCACCCCCGCGAGGGGCTCAGGATCCTCGTCGAGTCCGGGCTCGCCGCCCATGTCCTTCCCGAGCTGCCCAAGCTCCGCCTGGAGATCGACGAGCACCATCGGCACAAGGACGTCTACGAGCACTCGCTGATCGTGCTGGAGCAGGCGATCGACCTGGAGGAGAGCGGTCCCGACAGGGTTCTGCGCTGGGCCGCGCTCCTGCATGACGTGGGCAAGCCCAAGACCCGCCGTCACGAGTCCGGCGGCCGGGTCTCCTTCCACCATCACGAGGTGGTCGGCGCCCAGCTCGCCAAGAAGCGCATGACGGAGCTGAAGTTCCCCAAGGACGTGGTGGCCGACGTGTCCCGCCTGGTGGAGCTCCACCTGCGTTTTCACGGGTACGGCACGGGCGAGTGGACCGACTCGGCCGTCCGCCGCTACGTCCGGGACGCGGGGCACCTGCTGGAGCGCCTGCACAGGCTGACCCGCGCCGACTGCACCACCCGCAACACGCGCAAGGCCCAGGCCCTGTCCCGGACCTACGACCAGCTCCAGGAGCGCATCGCCCGGCTGGCCGACGAGGAGGAGCTCGGCAAGATCCGTCCCGAGCTCGACGGCAACGAGATCCAGGAGCAGCTCGGCGTCCCGCCGGGCCCGGTGATCGGGCTCGCCTACAAGTTTCTCCTGGAGATGCGCCTGGACCGGGGTGTGATCGGCAAGGAGGCCGCCGCCGAGGCCCTTCGCGAGTGGGCCCGAGAGAACGGAATCGGCTCCTGAACACCATTTCCGACCTGGACCGCGAGCACGTGTGGCACCCCTACGCACCGGTGCCGCAGGAGGCGCCGGTGCACGTGGTCTCCGGGGCCGACGGCGTACGGCTGACGCTCGCGGACGGGCGGGAGCTGGTCGACGGGATGTCGTCCTGGTGGGCGGCGATCCACGGCTACAACCACCCCAGGCTCAACCGGGCGCTGACCGACCAGCTGGGGGACATGGCGCACGTCATGTTCGGCGGGCTCACCCACTCCCCCGCCGTACGGCTGGCTCACACCCTGGCCACCATGACGGGGCTGCCGAAGGTGTTCATCGCCGACTCCGGCTCGGTGGCCGTAGAGGTCGCGATCAAGATGGCGTTCCAGTTCACGGGCAGGAGCCGCCTGTTCACGGTCAGGGGCGGCTACCACGGCGACACCTTCGGGGCGATGTCCGTCTGCGACCCGGTCAACGGCATGCACCACCTGTTCTCGGGTGTGCTGCCGCAGCACGTGTTCGCCGAACGGCCGCCGGCCGAGTTCGACGAGGGTTATGCGGCCCGGCTGGACGAGATGGTCGCCCGGCACGCCCACGAGCTGGCGGCGATCATCGTGGAGCCGGTCGTCCAGGGGGCGGGCGGCATGCACTTCTACCACCCGTCCTACCTGCGCAGGCTCCGCGAGCTCGCCGACGAACACGGCATCCTGCTGATCGCCGACGAGATCGCCACCGGGTTCGGCAGGACCGGCGAGCTGTTCGGCTGCGACCACGCCGGGGTGAGGCCGGACATCATGTGCCTGGGCAAGGCGCTGACCGGCGGCTACATGTCGCTGGCCGCGACGCTCTGCACGGAGCGGGTGGCGCGGGGCATCGGCGTGCTCATGCACGGGCCGACCTTCATGGGCAACCCGCTGGCCACGGCCGTCGCGAGCGCCTCCCTGGAGCTTCTCCAGGAGCGTCCGTGGCGTGAGGAGGTCAAGCGGATCGAGGCCGGCCTCACGGAGGGGCTGGCGGAGGCCGTAGGGGCTCCCGGGGTGAAGGACGTGCGGGTGCTCGGTGCGATCGGGGTCATCGAGGCTCACGACCCCATCGACGTCACGAAAATTCAGGAAATCGTCATGCGGCACGGCGTCTGGCTGCGCCCGTTCGGGCGGCTGCTCTACACGATGCCGCCCTACTCGATCGGCGAGGACCTGCGAATGATCACGACGGCGATGACGGCAGCGGCGCGAGCGCTCGGTTCGGCGTGATCATCCGGTAGAGCACCGCGCCGCCCAGGTAACCGGCGGTGATGAGCCCCATCACCAGCAGTGACCTGCCGTCCTGCGGCATCAGGAGCGCCGCCAGGGCCGCGGCCAGCACGTAGGTGCCGTTGAAGAGCATGTCGTAGATGGAGAAGGCCCGGCCGAGATAGGCGTCCTCGACGTCCCGCTGCACGGCCGTGTCCGCGCAGATCTTGATGCTCTGCCCGGTGATGCCGAGCACGAAGCCGGCGGCCGCGAAGCCCCACTGATGGAACGACACGCAGAGCGCCAGTGTCAGGACTCCCGCGGTGACGAGCATGGCCGTGACCCAGGTCTCGATGCCGAAACGCTCGGTCGCCCACGGCGTGATCAGGATGGCCATGAAGTAGCCCACCGCGGAGGTGGCGACCACGATGCTGACCACGGTCAGCGCGTCCTCGGCGTTCTCGGCGAAGTAGTAGCGCGAGAGCATCATCAGCATCGCCGTGCACATGCCGTACATGAACCGGTGGGTGGCCAGCGCCCCCATCGCGGCGGCGGCGGCCCGGCGGTGGACGAGGTGCCGCGCGCCGTCGGCCAGGCCGCTCAGCACGTGGCGTACGGCCTCGCGGGCCTGCGGCCGGTTCGGGTCGTAGGCGGGCCCGAGGAGCTCCCTGTCCATGGTCCTGGCGATCAGCGCGCTGAGCCCGAAGATGAGGCCGGAGGCGACCAGCAGCACCGCCGTGCCCCGGTGGTCGGAACCGAAGATCGTCCGTAGCAGGTAGCCCACGCCCACGCCCACGAAGGTCATCACGGTGCCGGAGGTGGGGGTGACCGCGTTGGCCACCATCAGCCGGTCGGCCGGGACGACGTGCGGGAGCGAGGCTCCGAGCGCGGAGAGGAAGAACCGGTTCACCCCGAGCACGCCGAGCGCGGCGGCGTAGAAGACCGCGTCGGGGGCGTCCGCGGCGACGAGCGCGGCGGCCGCCAGCAGCAGTGCCCCGCGCACCAGTGGTGCGATGACCAGGATCTGCCGCCGGGACCAGCGGTCGATGAACACGCCGACGAAGGGGCCGAGGATCGAGTACGGGAGGAGCAGCACGGCCAGGCCGGTGGCGATCTCGACGGCGCTCGTGCTCTTCTCCGGGCTGAAGAAGGCGAATCCGGCCACCGCGAACTGGAAGATCCCGTCGGAGGACTGCGAGACCAGACGGGTCCCGAACAGCCGCCGGAAGTCGCGGCCTTCCAGGACGACGCGTAGATCGGATACGAATGACACGCGCTTAGCCTACGCGTGATGACCCTGACTCAGGCATAGGGAACATCCCTGAGACATGCCTGCGACATTCACCCCGCGTATCCGTGATCGGGTGCGCTGATCGGCATGATCACGTACTCTCGATCGAGTGACAGCTGATGAACACGTTGTGCTTGTCGACGCCGAGGGAAACGCGATCGGCACGGCGGCCAAGGCCATGGTGCACGGCCCTGACACGCCCCTCCATCTGGCCTTTTCCAGCTATGTGTTCGACGGGCAGGGGCAGGTGCTCCTCAGCCGCCGGGCATCACACAAAATCACCTGGCCGGGGGTGTGGACCAACAGCTGCTGCGGGCACCCGCTGCCCGGCGAGCCGCTCCCGGACGCGGTGATCCGAAGGCTCTCCCACGAGCTGGGCCTGAAGGTCGACGGCGTCGATCTGCTGCTGCCGCGCTTCTCCTACCGTGCGGTCATGGACAACGGGATCGTCGAGCGGGAGCTGTGCCCGGTCTACCGGGTGCTCGTCGAGGCCGATGCCGCGCCCAACCCCGACGAGGTCGGGGACGTGCGCTGGATGCCGTGGAAGGAGTTCTCCGACGGGGTGCTCGATCACAGCCTGGAGATCTCACCGTGGTGCGGCGAGCAGGTCCGCCAGCTCGTCGGGCTCGGGTCCGATCCGCTCGGCTGGCCGGTCGCCGACCCCGCGGATCTCCCTCCGGCCGCCCGCTGAGCCCGCGGGACCCGGACATCGCGAAGAGCCTCCGCCCGTGCAGGGCGGAGGCTCTTGTCGTTCATCGCTCAGCCTGGTCGCGATCCAGGCCGGTCGTGGTTCAGCGCTCGACCTCGCCGCGGATGTACTTCTCCACGTAGTCACGGGCCTCGTCGTCCGAGTACTGCTCCGGCGGCGACTTCATGAAGTAGGAGGAGGCCGACAGGATCGGGCCGGCGATGCCCCGGTCCAGAGCGATCTTGGCGGCGCGGACCGCGTCGATGATGATGCCGGCGGAGTTGGGGGAGTCCCAGACCTCCAGCTTGTACTCCAGGTTCAGCGGGGTGTCGCCGAAGGACTTGCCCTCCAGGCGGACGTAGGCCCACTTGCGGTCGTCGAGCCACGGCACGTGGTCCGACGGGCCGATGTGCACGTCGGCCTTCTGCATCTCGTGCGGGATCTGCGAGGTGACGGACTGGGTCTTGGAGATCTTCTTGGACATGAGGCGCTTGCGCTCCAGCATGTTCATGAAGTCCATGTTGCCGCCGAAGTTCAGCTGGTAGGTGCGGAGCAGCTCCACGCCGCGGTCCTCGAACAGCTTGGCCATCACGCGGTGCGTGATGGTCGCGCCGACCTGGGACTTGATGTCGTCACCGATGATCGGGACGCCGGCGTCGGTGAACTTCTGCGCCCACGTGGGGTCGGAGGCGATGAACACCGGCAGCGCGTTGACGAACGCGACCTTGGCGTCGATCGCGCACTGGGCGTAGAAGCGGTCGGCTTCTTCCGATCCCACGGGCAGGTAGGAGACCAGGACGTCGACCTGGTTGTCCTTGAGGACCTTGACGACGTCCACCGGGGCCTCGTCGGACTCCTCGATCATCTCGCGGTAGTACTCGCCGAGACCGTCGAAGGTGTGACCGCGCTGGACGGTGATGCCCAGCGGCGGAACGTCACAGATCTTGATGGTGTTGTTCTCCGAGGCCACGATCGCCTCGGAGAGGTCACGCCCGACCTTCTTGGCATCGACGTCGAACGCCGCGACGAACTCGACGTCGCCCACGTGGTAGTCGCCGAACTTGACGTGCATCAGGCCCGGCACCCGCGTGCCGGGGTCGGCGTCCTTGTAGTAGTGCACGCCCTGAATGAGCGACGTGGCACAGTTGCCTACACCGACAATGGCTACGCGCACCGAACCCATGGCACTCGCTCCCCTTTAGTTCTTCTAGTGGATCAGTTGTCTTCCGGGGCGACCTGCGGCCCCGGTTTCTCTTCCCCGGGCGTGGACGCCCGGGATGTTCCTTCTTGCGCGGGTTGCGGCTCTTCGCCCGCCGGAGATGCCCGGCGTTCGGTGGCGATCAACTCGTTCAACCAGCGCACTTCGCGTTCGACCGACTCCAGACCGTGACGCTGAAGCTCGAGGGTGTAGCTGTCCAGCCGCTCCCGGGTACGGGCGAGGGCCGTACGCACACCGTCGAGTCGTTCTTCCAGCCGGCTGCGGCGTCCTTCGAGGATGCGCAGCCGTACTTCGGCCTCGGTGTGCCGGAAAAAGGCGAAGTGAACACCGAAGCTCTCGTCTTCCCAGGCGGACGGCCCGGCCTGGGTGAGCAACTCCTGGAGACGTTCCTTGCCCTCCGCCGTCAGCTTGTAGACGATCTTTGATCGGCGGCCGGGGAGCGCTAAAGGGCTCTCGGCGGGGGCACCGGGCGGGTCGGAGGCATGCGCGCCCGCCCCGTCTTCCATGATGAGTCCGTCGTTGAGTAGCTGACGGAGGCACGGGTAGAGCGAGCCGTAGGAGAACGCCCGAAACATGCCGAGTATGGTGTTGAGCCGTTTGCGCAGCTCGTAGCCGTGTAACGGGGTCTCGTGCAGCGACCCGAGCACGGCCAGCTCCAGCACGCCGCTGCGTCCACTGGCCACCGGAAACCACCACCTCTCGTGTCGATGTATCGAGCCGATACATCTGCAGGATACGTCCACTCAACATATGCCTGCAATCAACGACTTTCCCAAGAGGTTGGGGGCAAACAGTAAAAAGCCGTAGTCTGGCGCTTATGTGGTCACAGCGATCGGTGGTAGGGCGTAGCCCTCGCGCGCACGAGACCGCTTTCCAATACGAGGAATCCCGCCTCTACGCGGGAGAGGTCTGCCAAGGTTGTTCTGGGAACCACCTGACGACCTCGTTCGTCCTCGGGAACGGAGATCCACCCGTATAGGTCGGCTACTAGTGAGCCAAGGCGATGAGCGCTTCCGCGATCAGGAGGTAATCTCCCGCCAGCACGCCGTCGTAGACCCCGATGACCGAACGAGGACGCGTGAGTTACAGCCACAGCAATGACCCGGAGCCGAACGAGCGCCCAGAGCGCGCCGACGGATCGGCTCGCCAGGGGAGGCGCCGTCGCTCGAACCCAGGGGCCGCTCCCCAAGCAGTGCCCCCGCCTCAACCCTCCCAAACCGGTGACGCGGGCTGGCCCGGACCCCAGGCGCAGGCGCAGGGACGGCCTCCGCAGGGCCCGGGCCCCGATCCTCGATCCGGCCCGCCCCAGCAGGGCGGAACGCCCCGGCCCGCCGCCATGCCGTATCCCAGCGCGGGCCAGGCCGGACCGCCGCCCCAGCCCGGGCAGACGCCCTCGCGCGGCGGGGCGCCTCAGCCCGGCCAGATGCCCCAGTACGGCGGAGCGCGCCAGCCCGGCCCGCCGCCCCAGACCTCCGGGACGCCCCGGCCCGCCGCGATGCCCTATCCCGGCGGAGCGGGTCAGGCCGGACCGCCGGCTCAGCCCGGTCAGATGCCCCCGCACGGCGGGGCACGCCAGGCCGGTCCGCCCCAGCCCGGCCAGACACCGCCTCAGACCGCCGCGACGTCCCAGACCACGGCGATGCACCAGCCCGGCGGGACGCGCCAGCGTGACACCGACCCGACCGGCCGCCGCGCCGAGGCCGCCTTCGAGGACACCCAGGCGATGCTCGCCGCCCAGGCGGCCGGCGGACGCCCCCCGGGTTCGGGTCCGGGCGAGACCGGCCGGAGCAGACGCGCCCGCGGTGTGCGCGGTGCGGGCACTCCCATGGGCTCCGGGGGCCCGGGAGGTCCCGCGGGAGGTGGTCCCGGCGACGGCGAGGACGAGGACGAGCCGGACAAGAGGGGATGGAGGCGCTTCGTTCCCAGCTGGAAGATCGTGATGGCCAGCTTCGTGGTCCTCGCCGCGGGCGTCTTCGGAATGATCGCGGTGGCCTACGCCAACACGCCCGTCCCCACGGGTGTCCAGGCCGACGTGGACGACCAGGGCAGCGTCATCTACTACGCCGACGGCAAGACCGCGATCGCGCGCCTGGGCGTCAAGCGCACTCCGGTGGAGATCAACCAGGTTCCCGCCGGGGTCGTGGACGCGGTGATCGCCCTGGAGAACCGCGACTTCCGCACCGACAGCGGCATCGACCTCACGGGCATGATGCGGTCGTTCTGGAGCACCGCGACCGGCGCCCAGGTCCAGGGCGCCTCGACGATCACCCAGCAGATGGCCCGCGGCTACTACGACGGCCTCAGCAAAGAGGTGTCGATCCAGCGGAAGATCAAGGAGATCTTCGTCGCCGTCAAGATCAACAAGACGCTGTCGAAGGACGAGATCCTCAAGCGGTATCTGAACGCCATCTACTTCGGCCGCGGCGCCAACGGCATCGGGGCCGCCGCGCAGGCCTTCTTCGGTAAGCCCATCGGCAAGCTGACCCCGCCGGAGGGCGCCTACCTCGCGGGCAGGATCCAGAACCCGAGCACCTTCGACATCCAGGAGCAGAGCGGCAACTTCGCCGCCACCAAGGAGCGCTACAACGCCGCGCTCAAATACATGGTGGAGTCGAACCCCACCGCCTACGGCAAGTACGCCGGCGCCAAGTTCGAGGACCTGAAGTTCGCCAAGATCAAGACCGACAAGAGCTACGACGGCCTCAAGGGCTACATGCTCAACATCGTCTTCAGGGAACTCGAAAAGCGCGGCATCAGCCAGGATGATCTGAAGACCAAGGGCCTGAAGATTTACACGACCTTCGACAAGAAGATGATGGAGACCGCCAAGAGCGCGGTGAACGCCCGCACCGCCAGCCTGGACCCCACCATCCACGCCACCGTGGCCTCGGTGAACCCCAAGAACGGCCGGGTGGTCGCCTTCTACAGCGGCGACGACTACACCCAGGACTACAACAACCGCGCGTTCACCTCTACCAAGCAGGCCGCGTCCGCCTTCAAGCCCTACGTGCTCGCCGCCTGGCTGGAGAACGGCTGGTCGCTGAACAGCTACGTCGACGGCATGTCGACGATCGACATGCCGGGCACCACCACGATCAAGAACTCGCACGCTGCGCCGTACGGGCCGATCACCACGGAGAAGGCCCTGGCCGACTCGGTGAACACCGTCTTCGTCCAGATGGGTGACAAGGTCGGTCTCAAGGAGGTCGCGAGGATCGCCAAGGAGGCCGGGGTCGGCGAGGAGGCCAAGAGAAACCCCTCCTACCAGGGCAAGAACGGCGTGGACTACGCGGTCGACGAGCAGAAGTTCCAGGTCACCATCGGAAGCGCCTCGGTGACCGCGGTCGAGCAGGCCGCCGGTTACTCGATCTTCGCCAACGCGGGCAAGCACGTCGACTGGCACACCGTCATCAAGGTGGTCGACGCCAAGACCGGCCTGGTCGTGCTGCCCGAGCAGGCCGTCGAGCGTCAGGTGATCAGCGCCGACGCGGCGGCCGACGCGGTCGTCGCGCTCCAGGAAGTGGTCAAGAGCGGCACCGGCACCGCCGCCAACTTCGGCGTGCGGCCGGTGGCGGGCAAGACGGGTACGAACGACAACAACAAGGACGCCTGGTTCGTCGGCTTCACGCCCCAGCTCGTCACCGCCGTCGGCATGTTCAAGGACGTGCCCTACGACAAGACCGGAAAGCGCGCGCTCAAGGTCGACAAGCACGGTCTTCCGAACGCGAAGATCAAGGGCGTCCTGTGGAAGGAGGAGCCCATGCCCTCCTTCATCGGCGGTGGTGGCACCCCGACCCAGATCTGGCACGACTACATGCAGATCGTGACCGCCAAGGACAAGGTCGAGCAGTTCCCGCCGCCGTCGCACACCGGCGTCACGAACAACCTGGTCACGCCCAAGCCGACGCCCAGCCCGACGCCGACGGCCGAGGACCCGTTCACCCCCGACGGCGGCGACGGCGGCGGCGGCAACGAATGGCCCGATGACGGCGGCTTCGGCACCGGTGACGGCAGCGGCGACGGTGGCGACCAGATGGACCGGCCTCCGGGCGAGGAGTGCCTGCCCGGAGACGGCTCGTGCGACAACCGGGGCGGCGGCGGTGACGGGTCTCCCAACGGGGAGTTCGGCGGCGGCGCCGCCCCCGGTGCGGCGACCGGGCCGAACCCGCAGCCATCCGGACAGCGTCCCTGATGAAGAGCCTCGAGTCGACGCGGAGCCCACTTCCCGAGTTCGGCGTTCGGGTGATCCCGTATGTGCCCCTGGCCCTGTTCGCCGGGCTGGGGGCCGTGCTGGCCTGGTTCTGGAAGTGGCCGTGCCGGATCGACGGGGCATGGAACGACGGGACCCTGCGGTTCACGCAGTTCTGCTACACCGACATCTATCCGCTGTGGATAAACGAGAAGCTCAACGAGGGCAAGATCCCCTACTTCGGCTACCCGGTCGAATACCCCGTCGGCATCGGCGGGATCATGGAGTTCTTCCGCCGGATCGTCACCCCCATGAGCGATCCCGGGACGGCGTTCTACGACCTGACCGTGATCCTCATGGCCATCTGCCTGATCGTCGGCGTGCTGCTGATGGCCGCGCTGGCCGGGCCGACCCGGCGCTGGGACGCGCTCTGGTACGCCCTGGCCCCCGCGCTGATCCTCACCGCCTACATCAACTGGGACCTGGCGAGCAACGCCCTCGCGCTGGGCGCGCTGCTCGCCTGGTCGAAGCAGAGGCAGTGGCTCGCGGGCATCCTGCTCGGCCTGGCGATCGCCACCAAGTTCTACCCCCTGATGTTCCTCGGCCCGCTGTTCCTGCTGACGCTGCGCACGGGTAAGTGGGTGCCCTTCCTCAAGACCGTCGGCGGCACGGCGGGCGCCTGGCTGCTCGTCAACGTGCCGATCATGATTTTCGCCTTCGACGGCTGGAAACGGTTCTACGTCTTCAGCCAGGAGCGCCCGGCCGACTGGGGTTCGCTCTGGTATTTCTTCAACCAGAAGCAGTGGCCGTTCCTCGGTGACTCCGACCGGCTCGACCTCCTGGGCATCCTGTCGCTCGGCGCGTTCTGCCTGGCGATCGCCGTGCTGGTGATGACCGCCAAGACCCGGCCCCGGCTGATGCAGATCTGCTTCCTCACCCTCGCCGCGTTCATGCTGACGAACAAGGTGTGGTCGCCGCAGTACGTGCTCTGGCTGATCCCCTTCGCCGTGCTGGCCCGGCCCAACTGGAAGGCGATCGTGCTCTGGCAGATCGCCGAGTGCTGGTACTTCTTCGCGATCTGGCTCTATCTGGTCGCCCTCCAACCCGGCGACGAGGCCCTGGGCATCTCCGGCGACACCTACTTCACCGCGGTGTGGGGCCGTGCGATCACCATCCTGATCATGATGGCCTTCGTCGTGCGGGACATCCTGAGACCCGAGAAGGACGTGATCAGGCAGAGCGGGATCGACGACCAGTCCGGCGGCGTCTTCGACGGAGCCCCCGACCGGTTCCGAATCGCGCTCGCCTGATGATCGATGCCGTTTCCAACTGGCCGCGGGGCGGGTCGGTCGAGCACAATTTCGCCGTATGATCACCTCCCTCGAGCATCCCCCCGACACCGCGGTCAAGTCGCGGCGCGACACCGTGACGGAGGCGTTGCTGCTCTGGCTGAGTTCTCGGCTGGGCATCATCGTCCTCGCCGTCGTGGGGGCCACGGCGATGGTGGACGGAGACACCGTCGTCCCGTTTCTGGAGCGCTGGAAGCACTGGGACGCCGACCTCCTCATCACCATCGCCGAGCACGGTTACGGCGGCGATCCGAGCGGTGAACCGGACAAGGGCCTGCCGGCCTTCTTCCCGGGGATGCCCCTGATGCTCCGCGCGGTGCATCCGTTCGTGGGCAACTGGATACTCGCCGGGCTGCTGATCTCCTTCGTGGCCGGTGCCGTGGCGATGGTGGCGCTGGCCAGGCTGGCCGAGTTCGAGGGACCGCCGGGGACCGGCTGGCGCGCGGTGCTGGCACTGCTGCTCTGGCCGATGTCGGTCTTCCTGTTCGCCGGATACAGCGAGTCCCTGTTCCTGGCCTTCGCGATCCCCGCCTGGCTGGCGGCGCGCCAAGGGCGCTGGGCGCTCGCCGCCGCGCTCGCGGCCGGGGCCTCCTGCATGCGGATCACCGGTCTGTTCCTGGCCCTCGCGCTGATCGTGGAGTTCTTCACCAAGCGGCACGCCGTACGGCAGGCGGGATGGCTGGTGCTGCCGTTCGTGCCACTGGTGCTCTACTCCGCCTACCACCACGCCAGGAGCGGCGACTGGCTGGCGTGGAACCACGCGCAGGAGGCCGGATGGGGACGGCACCTAGTGTGGCCGTGGGAGTCGTTGATCACGACCTGGAACTCGGCTCTGGGAGAGGGCCGGTTCGCGTGGGCGTTCCGTCTGGAGATCGCCGGAGCGGTCGTCGGGATCGGGCTCGTGCTGGTGCTGCTCTACCTGCGGCGATGGAGCGAGTTCGTCTACGTGGGGCTTCAGGTGGGCGCGCTGGTCTGCTCCGCCTACTACCTGTCGATCCCGCGCTCGGCGCTGCTGTGGTGGCCGCTCTTCCTGCTCATCGCCAAGGCCAGCACTCCACCCTCGCCGTGGAGACGATGGATCATCGTCGTCTACGCCCTCGTGGTGGGTCCGTTGATGGCGCTCAACACGCTGGTCTTCACGGACGGCGCCTGGGTCGGGTAGCGGCCTTACCCACATTCGTGGATAAGTAATCCAGGGAGTTATCCACAGGCTGTGGATTATTGGCGGCCGTGGACGGCCGCAGAGCTCCGCCGGCCGTGGACGGCGGCTGGAGATCGCGGCTCCGCCCGCCGTCCCGTCTCCGGCTACAGCTGCCTTCCTCTACAGGTGCTTCCTGAGGAAGGCGATGTCCTGGACCTGGCTCTCGGACGGCGTCTCCACCACGATCGGTGCGTTCGCGCTCCTGCACACGCCGAGGATGAGCTCGGTGTCGATCTGACCCGCGCCGAGGCTCGCGTGCCGGTCCGCGCCGGAGTCGAAGGCGTCACGCGAGTCGTTGCAGTGGATGAGGTCGATCCTGCCGGTGATCGCCATGATCCGCTCGACCACGTCGTCCAGTCCCTCGCCGCCCGCGTGGGCGTGGCAGGTGTCCAGGCAGAAGCCCACGTCGAAACCGTCGAGCGCCTCCCACAGCCGGGCGATGCGCTCCAGCTTGCGGGCCATCGCGTTGCCGCCGCCCGCGGTGTTCTCGATGAGCACCGGGACCTCGTGCTCCTCCATGCGCTCGAACACCTTGCGCCAGTTGTCGAAGCCCTTCTGCGGGTCGTCGCCGGCGCCGACGTGCCCGCCGTGGACGATCAGACCTTTGGCTCCGAGCTCCGCCGCCGCCGCGAGGTTCGAGCTCAGCAGCTTGCGGCTGGGGATGCGGATCCGGTTGTTGGCGGTCGCCACATTGATCACATAGGGCGCGTGGACGTAGACGTCCACGCCGGAATCCTTGATCTCCCTGGTCTTCTCACCGATGACCGGGCCCTTCCAGTCCTGCGGATTGCCGAGGAAGAACTGCACGACCTCGGCGTCACGGGCTCTGGCGTGGGCCAGCGGGTCGTCCTGATCGACATGAGCTCCGATACGCGGCATGTGTTCGAGAGTAGCCGTTTCAAGACCCCGACCAGGGGCAGTCGCAGGGCGCGCCCCGTTGCCCGCCCCCCGCGGGCTGAACACAAGGAGTCAAAGTGCCTCGCTACCGCAGAGGGATCAGCCTGATAGGTCTGATCTACATTCTGGTCGGCCTCTATGTGGCCTGGGTCTACGACTACATCACCCCCGCACTCTTGAAGGACATCGCCGAGGCCCTGCTGGCCGTCTTCCTCTGGTTCCTCGTCCTGCTGGGCGTTGACCTGCGGCTGAACGGCTAGTCATCCGGCCCCTCGGTGTGGGGTGGTCTTCGGCGGTTCGGGGCTCTACGGGAGGAAACCTCCGTGGTGGATGCCGAAGGCCACACCCACGAACGAGGCCACGATGCCCACGATGTTCATTGCGCGCTCGCGTGTCGTCGCGGAGATGTACTGCGAGTAGAGACCTCCGACGAACCCCACCGCTCCAGCCCATGACGCGAGCACGTGCATGCCCGGCATGAACCCGGTCGCGAAGGCGACCAGCCCGCAGATGAGGGTGCCGACGCTCAGGACGTCCTCGATCAGATGAGGCCGCCCACCACTGTTCAGTGCGAATCGGAACGGTCCGCGCCTGGTGGATCGGGATGCATCCGGCATGTCCACCACCCCTTTTTCCTCTCGTGGTGAGGTGCCCGCCGAGCCGACCCTCCAACCCTTGCCGGACTGGTAGGCTGTCAAGGCTGCGTTGAATGGGTGTGTTATAGCCCACCCACCACCACGAATGCCGAAATAGGCGTTCGCGGTGCACACGTCAGCGTCCTCCTGTCACGGCACGGTGTCGTGACCGCAAAAGTCCAGAGGAGGTTGGAAGTCAGCATGCGTCGTTACGAAGTAATGGTCATTCTCGACTCTTCGCTCGATGAGCGTACGGTTGCCCCTTCCCTCGACCAGTTCCTCACGGTGATCCGCAATGACGGCGGCAGCGTGGAGAAGGTCGATGTGTGGGGTCGTCGTCGGCTGTCCTACGACATCGACAAGAAGCCCGAAGGCATCTATGCCGTCATCGACCTGACTGCGGAGCCCGCCACGGTCAAGGAGCTCGACCGGCAGATGAACCTCAACGAGGGAATTCTGCGCACCAAGGTCCTGCGTCCGGACGTGCACTAAACCTCCGACATTTTGTCGGGCGGCAGCCGTACTCTGAGCCGATAACCAGCGAAGGCCGCAGGAAGGGCAGCGCTAGCCATGGCAGCAGGCGACACCACGATCACCATCGTCGGCAACCTCGTCGACGATCCGGAGCTGCGCTTCACCCCCACGGGGCAAGCAGTGGCACGGTTCCGCATCGCATCCACTCCGAGGTTCCTCGACAAGACGACCAACGAGTGGAAGGACGGCGAAGGCCTGTTCCTGACCTGCAACGTTTGGCGGCAGGCGGCGGAGAACGTCGCCGAGAGCCTCCAGCGCGGCATGCGGGTCATCGTTCAGGGACGGCTGCGCCAGCGGTCTTACGACACCAAAGAGGGCGAGAAGCGCACGGTTTACGAGGTCGAGGTCGACGAGGTCGGCCCCTCCCTGAAGAACGCGACCGCCAAGGTCAACAAAACTGCCCGTCAGGGCGGTGGCGGTGGCTTCGGCGGCGGCCCCTCCAACGACCCGTGGGCCTCCTCGGCGCCCGCCGCACCGCAAGGTGGCGGCTTCAACGGCGGCGGTGGCGGTAACTACGGTGGCGGGGGTCAGCCGCAGGGCGCCCCGCAACAGGGTGGCCAGCAGGGTGGCGGCAACTTCGGCGGCGGCGACTTCAGCGACGAACCGCCCTTCTAGGTAGCGGTCCCCCGAGACCGTCGAAGATCGCATTCTGAAACCCCAGTCCATATCCGCAGCGACCATTCCCGCCTGACGGCGGGGCTCTGAAAGGAGCACCACGATGGCCAAGCCGGCATTGCGCAAGCCTAAGAAGAAGGTTTGCCTGTTCTGCCACGACAAGATCTCCTACGTCGACTACAAGGACACGGCGCTGCTTCGGAAGTTCATCTCCGACCGCGGCAAGATCCGTGCGCGCCGGGTGACGGGCAACTGCACCCAGCACCAGCGTGACGTGGCGACCGCTATCAAGAACGCTCGTGAGATGGCGCTCCTGCCGTACATGAGCACCGCGCGCTAAGGAGGTCCGGACAAATGAAGCTCATTCTCACCAGTGAGGTCACGGGCCTCGGTGCCCCCGGTGACATCGTTGAGGTCAAGAGCGGCTACGGCCGCAACTACCTGCTCCCCCGTGGCTTCGCGATCCTGTGGACGCGTGGCGGCGAGAAGCAGATCACCTCGATCAAGAAGGCCCGCGACGCCCGCGAGATCCGCGACGTCGGCACCGCCAAGGAAGTCGCCGGCCAGCTCAAGTCCCTGAAGGTGGTCCTGAAGACGAAGGCGGGCGACTCCGGTCGTCTCTTCGGCTCCATCACCACGAGCGACGTCGCCGAGGCCGTCAAGGCCGCCGGCGGCCCGCTGCTCGACCGCCGTCGCATCGAGATCGCCTCCGCGATCAAGAGCCTCGGCTCTCACCGGGTCAGCGTCAAGCTGCACCCGGAGGTCTCCGCCGCCCTCGACATCGAGGTCGTCGCGGCCTGACAGGCCCCATGAGACAAGGGCTCCTCCCCACCCGGGAGGAGCCCTTGTCCGTGTGGGGGGACACCGTGCCCTTCCCGGTGTCCGTGGGTGAGCCGGGTTCGTGGCGAGGCCGCGTCATCTCCGATGTCCGTGGTGTGAGCCCGTGGCAGTGGCGACACCACGCTCTTCCCGGCGTTCGTGCGTAAGCCTGTGTCTGCGGCGAGACCATGTCCTTCGTGCGTAAGCCCGTGTCTGCGGCGAGACCATGTCCTTCGTGCGTAAGCCCGTGTCTGCGGCGAGACCATGTCCTTCGTGCGCGAGCCCGTGTCTGCGGCGAGACCATGTCCTTCGTGCGCGAGCCCGTGTCCGTGTGGTGAGACCGCGTCCTTCCTAGTCACGGCGGATACGTACAATTCGGGGGTTGTTGCTTCGCTCTGGAGGTTTTTCATGGTCCGTCCTTCGATGCTGCTCGCGCTGGGCGCCCTCACTGTGGCCGCGGTAGCCTGTGCGCCGGCCTCGGAAACCGCGACCCAGACGACCGCCTCCGCCCCGGCCACCTGTGCCAAGGACCAGCTCACGCTGAAGACGGCGGGCAAGCTGACCATCGGCACCGACAAGCCCGCCTACGAGCCGTGGTTCAAGGACGATACCCCGGCCAACGGCAAGGGCTTCGAGAGCGCGGTGGCGTACGCGATCGCCAAGCAGCTCGGCTTCGGAAACAACGAGATCACCTGGGCCACGGTGAAGTTCGACTCCGCGTTCGCCCCCGGCGCCAAGCAGTTCGACCTCGACTTCAACCAGGTCTCCGTCACTCCTGACCGGGCCAAGGTCGTCGACTTCAGCGACGGCTACTACACGGTCAAGCAGGCCGTGGTCGCGCTGGACGGCTCCAAGATCGCCTCTGCGACGGACCTGGCGAGCCTGAAGGACGCCAAGATCGGCGTTCAGGTCGGCACCACCTCCCTGCAGGCGGTCAAGGACGTCATCAAGCCCACGACCGAGCTGAACGTCTACAACGAGCAGATCGACGCGGTGAACGCGCTGAAGAACAAGCAGGTCGACGCCGTGGTGGTGGACCTGCCCACCGCGTTCTACGTGACCGCGGCTCAGGTCGAGGGCTCCAAGATCGTCGGCCAGTTCGGTACCGCCTCCGGCGCGCCCGAGGTCTTCGGCGCGGTCTTCGAGAAGGGCAGCCCGCTGGTGAGCTGCGTCAACGAGGCGATCGGCAAGCTGACCGCCTCCGGTGAGCTCGCCAAGATCGAAACCGAGTGGCTCGGCTCGGCCGCGGGTGCGCCGGAGCTGAAGTGACCGGCGAGCAGCCACCGGCCTCCGGCCCCGTGCCGGGGGAGAGCGTGTCCGGCTCGCCGTACGGCGGCGGTCGATGAAGAGTGACGGGCAGATGGCGATACCCACCGACTGGGTGAAGAGCGAACGGCAGGTGGAGCGGGAGCGGCTCCGCAGGCAGAGGTCGCGACGGTCGAGCTCGATCGCGACGGCCTCGACGATCCTGGTGATCGTCCTGCTTTTCTGGGTCTTCACCAACTCGCCCGGCTGGCCTCGGGTCCAGGAGACGTTCTTCAACTCCGAGCAGTTCATGAACGCGCTGCCGGAGGTGCTGAGCGGGTTCCTGCTCAACATCAAGATCTTCCTGATCGCCGAGCCGTTGATCCTGATCGTGGGTCTGCTGGTCGCGCTGACCCGCAACCTCAGGGCGCCGGTGTTCTTTCCGCTCCGCGCTCTCGCGGTGGCCTACACCGACATCTTCCGCGGCGTGCCCACGATCCTGGTCATCTATCTCGTCGGCTTCGGCCTGCCCGCGCTCGGCCTGCAAGGCATGCCGACGGATCTCGCGACGCTGGGCGTCATCGCGCTCACCCTGTCCTACGGGGCGTACGTGGCGGAGGTCTTCCGCGCGGGCATCGAGTCGGTGCACCCCAGCCAGTGGGCCGCCGCCCGGTCCCTCGGGCTGAGCCACGGCAGGACCATGCGGTACGTGGTGGTTCCCCAGGCGGTGCGCCGGGTGGTGCCACCGCTGCTCAACGACTTCGTCTCGCTGCAGAAGGACACCGCGCTGGTCGCCACGATCGGCCCGCTGGAGGCGCTGCGCCAGGCGCAGATCCACGCCGCCAGCACGTTCAACTACACGCCCTACCTGGCGGCGGCGCTGCTGTTCATCCTGCTCACCATTCCCATGGCCCGCTTCACCGACTACCTGGCGGCCCGCTCACAGAAGCGGCGAGGCCAGTGACCGGGCAGGACGGCGGGCACGGCCACCCTGCCTCGCGAGCCGGCAGGCGAGGCGGCCCCGATCCGCGGGCCGGTGGGCGAAGCGGTCCCGAGACGTGTTCCGGCGGCCGATCCGGTCCTGCCCCGCGGGCCGGTAGGCGGGCCGTCCCTGCTCCGCGGGCCGGTGGGCGAAGCGGTCCCGAGACGTGTTCCGGCGGCCGATCCGGTCCTGCCCCGCGGGCCGGTAGGCGGGCCGTCCCTGCTCCGCGGGCCGGTGGGCGCGGCGGTCTTGAAGCGTGTTCCGGCGAGCCGCCGGGCGAGGAGAATCCATGAGCCTGCTGACCATCGAGGGTCTGTGGAAGAACTACCACGGCCACAACGTGCTGCGCGGGATCGACCTGACGGTCGAGGCACACGAGGTGGTCTGCCTGATCGGGGCCTCCGGCTCGGGCAAGTCCACCCTGCTGCGCTGCGTCAACCTGCTGGAGACAGCCGACGACGGCACGATCCACCTGGACGGCAAGGAGATCACCGACGTCCGGGCCGACGCCGACGATGTGCGGAAGCGCATGGGCATCGTGTTCCAGGCGTTCAACCTCTTCCCGCACATGACCGTGCTGGACAACATCACGCTGGCCCCGCGCAAGGTGCACAAGATCGGCAGGGAGCAGGCCGAGGCGCAGGCCCGCGACCTGCTGGCCAGGTTCGGTCTGGCGGCCAAGGCGGGCTCCTACCCCGACCAGCTCTCCGGCGGCCAGCAGCAACGCGCCGCCATCATTCGGGCCATGGCCACGCAGCCCCGCCTGATGTTGCTGGACGAGGTCACCTCGGCGCTGGACCCGGAGCTGGTCACGGAGGTGCTCGGGGTCATCCGGGAGCTCAAGGAGGGCGGGATGACCATGATCCTGACCACTCATGAGATGAGCTTCTGCCGCGAGATCGCGGACACCGTCTGCTTCCTCGACGGCGGGGTGCTCCTCGAACGCGGCACCCCCGAGCAGATCTTCAACGACCCCGGCCAGCCCCGCACCCGGGAGTTCCTGCAGAGTGTGATCGCCGCCCGGCGGTTGTGAAGCCTTTGGCGAGGCCTCAGCGCCGGTGCCTGCCCCTGAACCCGGTGTCGGAGGGGATGACGGTGGGAGGCTCCGCCGGAGGCCGTACTCCGGCGAGCACGCTGTTGCGCCTGCCGTACCCGAGGTAGACCAGCACGCCGAAGGCCATCCAGAGGATGAAGTACAGCCAGGTGATGACCTGGAGATTCACCATGAGCCACAGGCAGGCGGCGATCGAGGCGATCGGCACCACGGGGGAGAGCGGGGTGCGAAAGCCCCGGGGCAGGTCGGGCATCGTCCGCCGCATCCTGATCACCCCGCCGGCCACGGCGACGAACACGAACAGGGCGCCGATCACGACCAGCGGTTCGAGCGTGAGCACCGGCACGAACTCGGCCAGCAGGATCGCCAGGCCGCCGATGAGCAGGGTGACGCCGGTCGGGTTGTGATAGGTCTTGTTGATCTTGGCTAGCCGGCGGGGGATGAGCCCGTCACGGGCCATGGAGAACATGACGCGGGTCAGGCCGACGAGCAGCACCAGGATGACGGTGGTCAGGCCGAGGACCGCGCCGACGTTGATGATGTGCACCATGAAACCGTTGCCCACCTGGCGGAAGGCGTTGGCGAGCGGGGCGCTGGGGTCGATCTTGTTGTACGGGGTCATGCCGACCATCACCAGCGCGACCGCGATGTAGATGACCGTGGTGACGATCAGGCTGCGGATGATGCCCGTCGGGATCGACCGAGGCGCGTCCTTGGACTCCTCCGCCGCGGTGGCCACGACGTCGAACCCGATGTAGGCGAAGGTGATGGCAGCCGAGGCGGCGAAGATGCCGAACCAGCCGAAGGCGCTCGTCTGGCCGAAGACGATGCCGAGCAGCGGGGAGTGCAGGGTGTCCGCGGTCTTCGTGGCGGGAGCCGCCGGGACGGGGATGGCGGCGAGGTTGCGCTGGTCGAAGTGGATGGCGCCGACCACGATGACCGCGCCGATGGCCAGCAGCTTGGCGATCACAATGATCCACAGGGCGCGCAGGCCGATCCGGGAGCCCAGGGCGACCACGGCCGTCAGCAACACCAGAATGAGCAGCGTGAACAGATCGAAGCCCTCGGCCTGGCCGACCATCCCGGCAAGCGGCTCGGGAAAGCGCACACCGAGATCGGTGAGCATCTGGGCGGCGTAGAGAGACCAGGCGCGGGCCACCGCCGCGGCGGCCAGCAGGAACTCCAGCAGCAGCGCCCAGCCGACGATCCAGGCCCAGACCTCGCCGAAGATGACGTAGGTGAAGGTGTAGGCACTTCCCGAGGCCGGCATGGCCGAGGACAGCTCCGCGAAGCAGAAGGCCACCAGCAGGCTGGTAATTCCAGCGATCATGAAGGAGAGGATCACGCCTGGGCCGGCCATCGTGGCGGCCTGGCGGCCGGCGAGGCTGAAAATGCCCGCGCCGATCATGACGCCGACGCCGAGGACGATGAGATCCACCGGCCCGTAGGCCATGGGGAGACCGTGGCGCGCACTGTTCCACTGCCCCATGGCGTGGCTCGGCGGCATACGGCGCACGATCGACGAGGAGGGGCCTAAGGGCACGACGTGACCAATCATGATGGGTGGTGAGAACACCCGCATCGCCAGGTTCGTTTTACAGTGCCGCAGGAGATCGCCGCCGTACAAGGGCTAGCCGGTCACGTGGTGGACACCTCCCGGTCACGCACCGATCACCAACCACCGGGTTCCGTACGCGCGCAGTCCCAGGGTGATCATCCGAGCCACCATCCACACGCCGAGCGCCATCCAGAGCATGACCAGGCCGCCGCCGGAGACGATCACCAGGAGCGAGGCGGGCAGGTAGGCGAGCGTCGTCCACACCCCCGCCCAGGCGAGATAGCGCTGGTCCCCGGCGCCGATCAGCACCCCGTCCAGGACGAACACCACCCCGGCGATCGGCTGCAGGACCGCCACCGTCCAGAGCAGGTCGAGCAGCTCCCCGGTCACGAACGGATTCGCGTCGAACACGGCGGGAACGAACGGCCTGGCCACGACCACGAGCAACCCGAGCACCACGCCCGAGCCGATCCCCCACACGACCATCCTCCAGGTCGCCTCGCGGGTCCCCGCCACGTCACCCGCTCCCAGGGCCCGGCCGGTGATGGCCTGCCCGGCGATGGCGATCGCGTCCAGGGCCAGCGCCAGCAGGGTCCAGATCCTGGTGGCGATCGTGTGGGCCGCGATCTGGTCCTCTCCCATCCTGGTGGCGACTCCCGCCGCGATGAGCAGCACCGCCTGCAGGCACGCCGTACGGATGACCAGCGCGATCCCGGCCGAACCCGCGGCCCTGATACCCGCGAGATCAGGCCGGAGAGGCGCCCGCTGCCGCCCGAAGATCAGGGCGAGATAGACGGCGGCGGCGAGCGACTGGGCCATCACCGTGCCCCAGGCCGAACCGGCGACGCCCCAGCCCAGGCCCAGGACGAACACGACGTTGAGCACCGCGTTGAGGGTGAACGAACCCACGGACACCAGCAGCGGTGTCCTGGTGTCCTGCATGCCGCGCAGGACCCCGGTCCCCGCCAGCACCAGCAACATGGCCGGCACGCCCAGCAGACTGATCCGCAGATAGGTCACGGCCTGCCGGGCGAGCTCTCCCTCGGCGCCGATCAGATGAACGAGCCAGGGTGCGAGCGGCCATACGACCACGATGATCACCAGTCCGACCCCGGCGGCCAGCCAGAGACCGTCCACCCCCTGGCGCATCGCCTGCCGAGTGTTGCCCGCACCGATCTGCCGGGCCACGGCCGCCGTCGTGCCGTAGGCCAGGAACACGCACAGTCCCACCAGGAGGCTCAGCACCGTGCTCGCCACTCCCACCGCACCGAGCGCGGGAGCGGGCAGGCGGCTGACGATGACGGTGTCCGTCAACAGGAACAGCGGCTCGGCGACCAGGGCGCCGAAGGCGGGAAGGGCGAGCCGGAGGATCTGTCTGTCGTGACGGCGACCTGAACCGAGGGTAAGAGGCACAGCTCAATTGTGCCTCTTACCTTTGGGTGGACCCCCAGCGGGACGAAGGGTGCGGGTCATGCCATGTGAGGCGAGTCTCAGCGTGTCGCCCCAACTTTCTTTTCTCCACAGGCGGTGGATGACGTTTTCCCTGCTCAGACGGCCCTTGCTGCCTGTGGATAAGAGTTATCCACAGAACTGTCCCCAGGGTGCCCACACCTCTGGGGAAGAACTGCACAGCTTATCCACACCTCTATCGACAGGCCACGTTGCTACTGGCCCCAAGAGCCGCGAAACTGTCAGACCGGTCAGCTACAAGTTGATAGCACGACCGAGTTGGAAGGGGGGTGCGCGGTGAGTATCGCGGAGCCACCGGTCTTCGAGCCTGGGTTCGAGCGCACGCCGCCGAACAACATCGAGGCCGAGCAGTCCGTCCTCGGTGGCATGCTCCTGTCAAAGGACGCCATCGCAGACGTGGTCGAGATCATCCGATCTGACGACTTCTACCGTCCGGCCCATCAGATCATCTACGACATCATCATTGATCTCTACGGCCGCGGCGACCCCGCCGACGCCGTCACCATCTTCGACGAGCTGCAGAAGAGAGGCGAGGTCGCCCGGGTCGGCGGCGGCGCCTACCTTCACACGCTGACCGCCGTCGTGCCCACCGCCGCGAACGCGGGCTACTACGCGAGGATCGTTCGCGAGCAGGCCATCCTCCGTCGGCTGATCGAGGCCGGCACCCGCATCGTCTCCTACGGCTACGGCGGCCAGGACGAGGAGGTCGACGAGCTCGTCGACCGCGCCCAGGCAGAGATCTACAAGGTCACCGAGCGCCGCACCTCCGAGGACTACATCCCCCTGGCCGACATCATGCCGGGCGCCCTCGACGAGCTGGAGGCCATCGGCGGCCGAGGCGGCCAGATGGTCGGCGTCCCGACGGGCTTCCAGGACCTCGACGCCCTCACCAACGGCCTGCACCCCGGCCAGATGATCGTTGTGGCCGCGAGACCGGCCATTGGTAAGTCGACTTTGGGACTGGATTTCGCTAGATCTGCCGCTATTAAGCACGGCATGACGACTGTTGTGTTCTCGCTGGAAATGTCCCGTAATGAGATCACGATGCGTCTGCTGTCGGCCGAGGCACGGGTGGCGTTGCACGCCATGCGTTCGGGCACGATGACCGACGACGACTGGGCCAAGCTGGCCCGGCGGATGGGCGAGGTGGCCGAGGCGCCGCTGTTCATCGACGACTCGCCCAACATGTCGATGATGGAGATCCGGGCCAAGTGCCGCCGTCTCAAGCAACGTAACGACCTGCGGTTTGTCATCATCGACTACCTGCAGCTGATGTCCTCGCCGAAGAAGACGGAGAGCCGCCAGAACGAGGTCTCCGAGATCTCCCGTGCCATCAAGCTCCTGGCCAAGGAACTGGAGGTCCCGGTCATCGCGATCTCGCAGCTGAACCGTGGCCCCGAGCAGCGAACGGACAAAAGGCCCATGGTCAGCGACCTTCGCGAGTCAGGAAGCATCGAGCAGGACGCCGACATGGTCATCCTTCTCCACCGGGAAGACGCGTATGAGCGCGAGTCGCCCCGGGCGGGCGAGGCCGACCTGATCGTGGCCAAGCACCGTAACGGCCCCACCGCCACGGTCACCGTGGCCTTCCAGGGCCACTACAGCCGCTTCGTCGACATGGCTCCGCATTAGGTGATCTTCCGGGTTCTCGTCTCGGTCCCGGCTCAACGACGATCTCGGCTAGGAAAGAACGGCCTCCTTCTCGTCCGGACGCGGCGCCTCACCGGCTGAGGCCGGCGCGGGGATCGGGCCGAAACGTCGGCGGTAGGCGGTCGGGCTGAGGCCGGTCTGCCGGCGCAGCTGGGTGCGCAGGTTCGAGGCGGTCCCGAGCCCGCTGAGCCGGGCCACCGTGTCGAGCCGGAGCTCACCGCGCTCGATCAGCCGGCAGGCCAGCGTGACCCTTTCGACGGTGAGCCAGGCCAGGGGGGTGGTGCCGAGCTGGGTCCCGAACCGCCGGTGCAGGGTGGCGGGGCTGACCGCCGCGCGTGCCGCCAGGTCGGTGATGGTCAGTGGCAGGTCCAGCCGCTCCTGGGCCCAGGTCAGTACGGGGGCCAGGGACGTATCCGGTATGGCGGGGATGGGCCGTTCGACGAACTGCCGCTGGCCGCCGTCTCGATGCGCCGCGAACACCAGGCGACGGCTCACCGCGTTGGTCACCTCGGCGCCGTGGTCGCGGCGGATCAGGTGCAGGCAGAGGTCCAGCGCGGCCGCGCTGCCCGCCGCGGTCAGCACATCGCCGTCGTCCACGAACAGCACGTCCGGTTCGAGGCGAACCTGGGGATAGCGGGTGACGAACGACTCCGCCCAGCTCCAGTGCGTGGTGGCTCGGCGGCCGTCGAGGACGCCGGCCGCGGCGAGGGCGAAGGCGCCGGTGCAGAAGCTCACCAGCCGGGCGCCCCGCGCTGCGCCGCGCCGGATGGCGTCCAGTACGGCCGGGGCCGGCTCCACCAACGGATCGGGCCGGTTGGGCACGATCACGGTGTCGGCCTCGTCGACCGCGTCGAGGCCGGCGACATCGGACAGCGTGAACAGTCCGGAGTGCATGCGGACGGCGGGCAGCGCGGCGCAGAGCGTGAAGTCGTACCAGGGCCGGTCGAGCTCGGGACGGCGCAGCCCGAACAGCTCGGTCGCCACGCCCAGCTCGAACGGGTTTGAGCCCTCATCGACGATCATGGTCACCCGATGAGGTCGATCCATGGCGTTTTGAGAGTATTCATGCGACATATGCGATTCGTAGCACTCGTGCTGTCCGGGCGCCACCGGTCACGATGGCCTCATGATGAATGAACCCATCCTTCTGCAGGCCGCGCTGGCCGGTTTCGACGACCTCTGGAGCCCGCGGATCGTCACCCGGGTCAACGACTACGACCTCCGGATCGCCAAGGTGGCCGGCGAGCACGTCTGGCATGTCCACGAGAACACCGACGAGTTCTTCCTGACACTCGAAGGGGAGCTGACCATCGCCCTGCGCGACGGCGACGCGGGTCCCGATCGGAGCGAACGTGTTGTCACGCTGCCGCGGGGTGCGGTGTTCGTCGTCCCCCGCGGAGTCGAGCACAGGCCGTCGTCGGCGACGGGGGCCTCGATCCTGATGTTCGAGCCGACCGGCACCGTGAGCGTCGGTGACCGGCACGATCCGATTCCCGATCACGTTGACGCCACCACGGGTCACGCCCTCGGCTGAGCCGCTCTTGGGGCGAAGGCCAAGGTCGTCGGCGTGGCCGATGGAGAGGTCGTGGAGCACCCACCCCGCGGGCGGCCGTCGGCGCCGCTCCGGAACGTTCCTTCAGGACCCGATGAGCTCCGCCGCGCGTTCGGCGATGGCGTAGACGGTCGCGTTGGTGTTGGCGGACGGGATGGAGGGAATCACGGAGCCGTCGGCCACCCGGAGCCCGCTGACGCCGTGCACGCGCAGGTCGGTGTCGACGACGGCCATCTCGTCCCGGCCGATCCGGCACGTCCCGACCGGGTGGCAGTAGGAGGCCAGGGTCTCGCGCACGTAGGCGCGCAGGCCGGCGTCGTCGTCCAGGCCGGGGCCGACTTCCTGGCCGCGCCAGGGATCGAGGGCGCTCGCGCGTCCGATCTCCCGGGCCAGACGCAGGCCGGTGACCATCGTGGTGAGATCGTGGTCGTCGCCGTAGTAGTTCGGGTCCAGCACCGGTGCGGTGTCCACTCCGGCGCCCGCGAGCCGGACCGTGCCGCGGCTGCGGGGGAGCATCACCGAGACCGCGATGGTGTAGCCCTGTTCGAGGTTGGGAACGTGGCCCGGGGCGTCGATGAAGACCATCTGGAGGTCGGGCGCGTCCAGCGCGGGATCGCTGCGCAGCAGGCCGGCGATCTCAGCGTGGTTGTACCGCGCGGCGGGGATCGGCTGCGCCGCGCCGTACACGACGTTGGCGATGGGGTGATCGTGCAGGTTGGCCCCGACTCCAGGGAGGTCCGTCACGACCTCGACCCCGACCTCCCGCAGGTGGGCCTGCGGGCCGATGCCGGAGACCATCAGCAGCTGCGCCGAGCCGATGCTGCCCGCGGTCAGTACGACCTCGCCCGAACAGTGGGCCGTGACCGTATCCGCCGCCGTGCTGTATTCGACCCCGGTGCAGCGGCCGTGTTCGATCCGCACCCTGTGCACCAGCGCGTCGGTCACGATGTCGAGGTTGGGACGGTTCGCCGCGAAGGCGGTGAGGTAGGCGTCGGCGGCGCTCTGGCGCCTGCCGTCGACGATGTTCAGGTCGGTCAGGCCGAACCCCTCCTCCAGCCCGCCGCTGATGTCGCTCGCGCGGCGGTATCCGGTCTCCACCGCCGCCTCCAGGCATGCCGCCAGCACCGGGTTGGGCGATGCGGCCGGCGCCACGCTCAGGGGGCCGTCGACTCCCCGCAGGGAGAGATCGCGCCCCGCGGTGTTCTCGCTGCGCTTGAAGTAGGGGAGCAGGTCGTCGAACCCCCAACCCTCCGCGCCGGCCGCGACCCACGCGTCATAGCTGGAGCGGTGCCCACGCAGGAAGCCCATGGCGTTGATGGCCGACGATCCGCCGAGCCCGCGCCCGCGGGGCAGGAGCGCCGCCGTTCCGGTGGCGGCCTGCACGACGGTGAACTCGCCCCAGCTCGCCGAACTCCGCACCAGGGTCGGCCAGGCGGACGGGACGGCCATGGCCGGGAGCGACTGCTCGCTCCCGGCCTCCAGCAGGAGCACGCGTGCGCCGCCGTTCTCCGACAGGCGCGAAGCGATCACGCAGCCGGCGGATCCGCCGCCCACGACGATGAAGTCATAACCATCTACCGGGGATTTCATGGAGTCGGCCCTCACTGTGTTTGACGTGGGTGTCCGGGCACTGTTCCGTGCCGCCGCCGAGGCGTCATCCGGCCTCGGCCGATGGGGACCTCACCGCTGATCGGCGGTGGCCGCGCCGCCGGGACCGCCATCACGGCCGGTCGGGAAAGGCGCTCGCCCAGGTTCCGTTCCATCGATATGATTTTGAACGTATCATCGATACGGTTCCAGCGCTACCAAAATTTAGATATCATTGGAACGTGACGGCGGAGACGGTGCAGACATCGATGGGGACCACCCGGGAACGGCTGCTGCGCGCGGCGGCGGACCTGTTGACCAGCGGAGGCCGGGAGGCGGTGTCGACGCGGGCGGTGAGCGCCGCGGCCGGAGTGCGGGCGCCGACGCTGTACCGGCTGTTCGGCGACAAGGAAGGCCTGCTCGACGCGGTCGTGGCCTATGGCTTCGAGGAGTATCTCACCGGCAAAAAAGCCTTGGACGTCACCGATGACCCCCTGGCCGATCTGAGTCGCGCCTGGGGCCTGCACGTGGGCTTCGGCCTGTCGAAGCCGGCCTTCTACATACTGATGTACGGCGAGGCCCGCTCCGGTGAAGGACTGGCGGGCCGGGAGGCCATCGTCATGCTGCACCGGCTCATCGCGCGGGTGGCGGCGGCCGGCCAGTTGCGAATGAGCGTGGAGCGGGCCGTGCAACTTGTGCACGCCACCGCGGTGGGGGTCGTCCTGTCACTGCTCGCGACCCCGCCCGCGGAGCGGGACCTCGAACTGTCGACGATCGCCCGCGACCATGTGCTGCGCACGATCACGACCGGCGACGGACCTGATCCCGCGTCGGCGACCGGCGTCCCGAACCGCGCCGTCGCGCTGCGGGAGGCGCTGCGTCACGACGGCACCGACACCCTGACGGCCAACGAGCGCGCGCTGCTGGCCGACTGGCTCGACCGCATGGCCGACGCGCCCAGCACGACCCCGGTCAGGGCCGAGCCTGACGGCGCGCGGTGAGGCCGTAACCGAGGGACCTCACGGCGTGCCGGTCCGCTACGGCTCGCCGGGCGCGACGACGGTGATCCCGCTGCTCAGCCGATCTTCTTGACCAGCAGTTCGAGCTCCAGTCCTTCGCGGGTCGGCACGCCGACGCTCTCGTCGTCATACGGGAACGGGATCATCTGGCCGGTGCGGGCGTAGCCGCGGCGCACGTACCAGGCCACGAGCTCCTCGCGGGCCGAGATCACCGTCATCTGCATCTCGTCCAGGCCCCACTCGTCGCGGGCGAAGCGCTCGGCCTCGGCGAGGACCGCCCTGCCGAAGCCGCCGCCCTGCAGCGTGGGACGTACGGCGAACATTCCGAAGTACGCGTGCTCGCGCCTGCTCTGGATCTGGCAGCAGGCGACGACCTCACCGTCCGCCTCCATGACCACCACCAGGCCGTCCGGCTCCTCGACCGCCGCGGCCACACTCCCGGCGTCCGTCCGCTGCCCGTGCAGCAGATCGGCCTCGCTCGTCCAGCCGGCTCGGCTCGACTCCCCGCGATATGCCGAATCGATCAGGGCCACCAGCGCGGGAACGTCGGCGATGGTGGCGATACGAAAGATCGGCTCCGTGATCCGGGCGGTGGTGTCCATGGGAATGGTCCTCTCGACGGATGACAAGGTGATGTGATCGTCAGGGCTTAGTGGGATCTACAGCATCAGGAAACGGTACATTACCGGACATTTTTTCGGGGTGTCCGACCCAAAGGGCGGATCCGGCCTGACGATACGCGGCCTGATCGGCGCCTTGACGGGGGCGCTGCCTGAGCGTCTGTCCGGGGTCGCCGACCCCGGGCGGCCCGTTCACGCCGCGCCGCACTCGCTCGCGGTGGAGGGAGACGGTCGGCTTCTCCGAAGCGTGACGGGTGCAGAATCACAGCCGGGGGGCTGTCATGCGGACGCCCGCCGCAGGGAGCCTCTGCTCCGTACGGCGGGCGTCGTCTCGGGGTCGGCCCGGTGACTCCCGTGGCCGGCCTGGTCGCTCGCGACCATCATGCGATCTTTTACCAGCCGGCGTGGGAGCTGTAGAGCTGGCCGCGCACCGCACCGTCGGGGAACTCGGAGGTGTGCAGGTTGGTGTACCAGTTCTTCGGGTTCTTCTTGATCCCACCGGCGACGCTGGACTTCACCGACGCGGAGCCGGCGATTCCCGTGACGCCCTTGGGCAGGCCGTTCGAGTCGGCGAACAGGTCAACCGCGACGGGGCCGTTGACGCCCTTCTTGCCGCTGTGGATGTGGCCGTTGGTGGGAGCGGCGATCCTGTCCCAGATGGTGGCGTAGTACAGCTTGGATCCGCGGATGCCGACGATCCACTCGGCGCTGCCGTTCTTGTCGCCGACCTTCTTGCCGGGCGAGGGCACCTCGTTCTTGCCGTTGGCCAGGGCGTGGAACGAGGCGTGCGTGTCCTGGGCGAGGATCGCGGCCAGCTGGATCGGGCGGATCTTGCGCAGCTGGGCGCGCACGGCGCCGCCGGGGAACTCGCCGGTGTGCACGTTGAAGTACCAGTTGCTCGGGTTCCTCTTGATCCCGGACACGGTGCCGCCGTCGGCCTTGACGGTGCCGGCGAGGGCCTTCGCGCTGCCGGGCAGTGCCTCCATGAAGAAGGGGACCTTGACGTCGCCGTTCTTACCGGCCTTGCCGCTGTGGATGTGGAACGCGGTGGGGGTGGCGATGCCATCCCACCGTACGGCGTAGGAGATCTCGTTGCCGTGGATACGGATCACGGCGTAGGCGTCGCCGTTCTTGTCGCCGACCTTCGGGCCGCCCTTGACGGGCACCTCGTTCCTGCCGACAAGGGTGGCGGCGTAGTAGCTGTCCGCGGTGCTCGCGGTGGCGGTCTGCGCGGCGTCAGCGGACGTCGAGACGGACGCGGACGCGGCCGGTGCCAGGGCGGCGGCGGCCACGACGGTGACGAGGGCCACGCCGGGGAGTGCGACGGTGGGCTTGAACATGGATCTACCTCTCATTGACGTGCGGAATAGGTAAAGCCGTCAGGCTTTCCGCACGTTATACGGGGTGAGAGGCCATACCGGTTCAATTCGGGAATCCGTAAAATTACACACTGCCGAACGGTCATAAATGTGCCCTCCCACTGAATGGGAGGGCTATGATGGCCGCTCAAATTTTTACAGTGAGTAACGTTTTTCCGCTGGTCGTGCTCACCTCGAAGTGGTCGATATCCCCGGATGAGAGTGCTGTTCCCCCGTGCACGTAGAGCGCTCTGGGAGAGCCGGGGACCCCGTATCCCTTTGCCGGCACCGCCCATCCGGTGACGGTCCGCCTCTCGCCGGTCTTGGAGACGGCGACCAGCTCGCACTCCAGGGGACCCTTGACGCCCTTGAGTTCGAGAGCCGCGTGGGTGCCCCAGCCCTTCGCCTCCAGCACCAGGCCGCCGGAGACGCCGTCGGCGCCCGTCCCCGCGATCGGCGTGCCCTCCTCGAAGGACTCCTGCGCGGGGCTGTGTGTGGAGTGGGCGATTGGAGCGGTCCCTTCGCCGCCCGAGATCACGGAGCCCACCGTGATCCCACCGGCCACCAGGGTGACGGCGGCGGCGGCGCCGATGACGAACGTCCCCCTGCGGGCGCGCCGGTCAGCGGCCTTCTTCCGCCGGAGCAGGTCGATCACCTCTGCGTGAGGGACCCCGCCGGTGTGTTCGTTCTTCTGGTCCTTCTCGTCCTCGACGGGGTCGATGCCGGCGAGCACATTCGCCATGCCGGACAACTCGGTCAGCTCCGCCGTACAGGAGGGGCAGTCCGCGAGGTGCGCGGAGAAGGCCCGCCGGTCGTCCTCCTCAAGGAGTCCCAGGGCGTAGGCGCCCACGTCGGTGTGTTCGACCTCCGGGGTCATGCCGTCACCCCCCGCTCCTCCAGCGCGACGCGAAGAGCGCGAAGGGCGTAGTAGACCCGTGACTTCACGGTGCCCACGGGAATGCCGAGCAGCTCGGCGGCCTCGTTCACCGACCGGTCACGGAGGATCGTCTCGTTCAGGATCTCGCGGTGGGCGGGGGACAACGACGTGAGCGCGTCCGACACGACGACCTGATGGAGGAGGCCCTCCATCTGATCGGGCATAGGCACACTCTCCAGAGGTCCCTCATCCGCCTCGTGGGGACGCACATCCCTGCGGCGCTGGTCGTCGATCACGATACGTCTGGCCACCGTCGCCAGCCAGGGCATCAGGGAGGGAGCCTCGGAGTCGAACTGGTCCGCGCTTCGCCATGCCCTGAGCATGGTCTCCTGCACCACGTCCTCGGCCCACTGCACATCGCCCCACGTAAGCCGTACGACGAAGGCGAGCAGCGGCCGGTGGTACTCGCGATACAGCTCGGAGACGATCAGCTCGTCGTTCGAGTTGTCGACCGGGCTCAGGTGACGGAGCCAGCTCCGTCGCCCACCCGGTTTGCGGGAGGCGTTCACAATAGGTCTGGCTCCGAGGGGATCGGCCGGCAGAGGAGGACAGGTGCTCTGTCTCATCATGGCCCGCATCCCTCGGTCCGCGCGAACGCGCGGTCGTCCTGATTGTGAACTTGGATCTTATCCGCACGCTGAATCGCCGCGTGGCTCGCAATTGCGACAAACCGGACATATTTCACAACTTTGCGGCCACGGCTCGCAGCGTCACGGCTGCGTGTGCTGTTCACGGCCTCACGGCCACAGTCCGCGGCCTCACGGGCACGGTTGCCGTTCATGACCTCGCGGCCACGGGTGCTGGGCGGGGATTCCACGGTGGGTACGGTGCCGGCCGGAACCGCTTGCCCCCAGATGTTCATGGTCACCCCTCTCGTCCCCGCGTCGGCGGCCGGGCGATTCCGCCTTCGGCAGTCAGTACGGGGCGGGAACCGAGGAGGGTTCAACAAATCTCAGGGAATTTTCGATGACCTGGGGAAACCTTCGAAGAAGGAGGATCTCTCCCGGACGTCTTCCCGGATGTGAGCCCCCGGAAAGTGGCCCCGGCAGCCTCCGGAAAACGGCTCCGGCGGCTCTCGGAAGCGGGCTCCGGCAGGCAGGTTCGCAGCCCTGACCCGCGAGAATCCCGTCGGTTCGGTGGGGAGATCCCGCGATCAGACGGCGGGTGGCCGTGGGGGGGTGAGGTGGCTGTCCTTGAACCCCGCCGGTCCGGCGGGGTGAGACTCCCGCGATCAGATGATCGGGCGGAAGTGGGTGGTGAGGCGGCCGTCCTCGAAGACGTGCATGGCGATCTGGGGCGGCAGGCCGAAGTCGACGGGGGACGGTGAGGCGAGCTCCGGAGTGAGCATCAGGGTGGAGATGACGCCGGGGGCGACGACCAGCGGCAGGCCCGCGAAAGTGGTGCTCGCCGCGGTGTGGGCGTGGCCGGTGACAACGGCCGCCACCTGCGGGTGCCGCCGCAGGACCTCCTCCAGTCGCTCCGGGTTCCGCAGCCTGATCTCGTCCACGTAGGGGATTCCGAGGGTCACCGGCGGATGGTGCATGCCCACGAGGGCCGGGGTGCCCGGGGACTCGGCGAGCAGGGCCTCCAGCCAGGCGATCGTCTCGTCCTCCAGGAAGCCCTCGGGCCGCCCGGGGACGCTGGAGTCGCACAGGGCGACGGTGAGGCCGTCGAGCCGGAGGACCTGGTTGACCGGGCCGTCGCCGTCCTGGTCGAGAAGGACCTTCCTGAACGCCTGGCGGACGTCGTGGTTGCCCGGGCAGATCACCGTCGGATAGCGGGAGGCCAGCAGCTCGCGCGCGGTCTCGTACTCCTCGGCCAGGCCGTTGTCGGCGATGTCCCCGGTCACGATGACCGCGTCCAGGGGGCCGGGCAGGCTGTCCAGGTGCCGCATGACGGCTCGGGTCCTGTCGATGCTGCGGGGGGAGTCGTCGAGATGGGTGTCGCTCACATGAGCCAGTGTCAGCATCGTCCAAGCGTGGCACACGCGGATCACTCCCACCGGAACAGCCGCGAGGCCGCCACCCCGGTGATCAGTACGGTGGCCGCCATGACCACCAGGTGCAGCGGCTGCGGCGCGTGACCCGCCCAGGTCGCGCGGAGCGCGTCGCCGAAAGGAGCCATCGGCAGGAAGTCGCCGATCCGCTGGAGGAGTTCGGGCATCGTCTCCCGGGGGGTCCACATGCCGGATACGTAGAGCAGCGGGAACATCAGCAGCGAGCCGATGGCGGGCGCGACCTTGGCGTTGGGCGCCACGGCGGCGATCAGCAGTCCCAGGCCGAACATCGACGCGGTGCCGAGCACGAACACCCCCGTGAACGCCAGGGCGTTCTTCGGCAGGGCCGAGCCGAGGACGAGCCGGCCCAAGGCGATGAGAAGGGCCGTGGCGACGACCGCCATCGCCAGGTTGTTCACGACCTGGGCGACCAGCAGCCGGACCGGTCTGATCGGGGTGGTGGACAGCCGGCGCAGCACGCCGTTCTCCCGATAGGTCACCAACGTGGCGGGAAGTATGGTCAGCGCCATCGTCACCACGGACAGGAGCACCATCATGCTGGGGAACTGGGTGTCGATCATCCGCTCCCCGCCCAGCTCGGGAATGGTCTCCTGGAGCCCGGAGGTGCTGCCCAGCCCGAGCAGGAGCGCCAGGGGGAGCAGGATCGCGAAGATCGGACCGCCCGGCTCCCGGAGGAGGAGCTTGGCCTCGATCAAGAGCATCTTGTTCATCTGAGTCCTTCTGGTGCGAAGGCCCCGGGCTTCGGCCCGGGGCGGAGGTCAGGCGGAGATCTGCTTGCCGGTGAGGGCGAGGAAGGCGTCGTCGAGGGTCGCCTGCTCCATCCGCAGGTCGGCGGGGACGACGCCGACGGAGGTCAGGGCAGTGGCGATCGCCAGGAGCAGGTTGCCGGTGCCGGTGACCGTGACCTGCTCGCCGGTGCGGCTCACCCCGGTCACCTCCGCCAGGTTCCTGAGCACCGCGTCGTCGAACGAGCGGGAGCGCCGGAACGTGACGGTCTGCTGCCGGTCGATCATCGCGATCAGCCCCGGCGGGCTGTCGACGGCGACCACCCGGCCGGAGTCGATCAGGGCGAGCCGGTCGCAGAGCCGTTCGGCCTCCTCCATGAAGTGGGTGACCAGCACGATCGTCACCCCGTCCTCGCGGATCTGCTCGATGAGGTTCCAGGTGTCCCGGCGGGCCTGCGGGTCCAGGCCGGTGGTCAGCTCGTCCAGGATCGCCACGCGGGGATTGCCGATCAGGGCCAGGGCGATGGAGAGCCGCTGCTGCTGACCGCCGGAGAGCTTGCCGTAGGGGGTGTTCCGCTTGTCGGCGAGCCCCACCCGCTCCAGCAGCGTGACCCAGTTCGCGGGGACCCGGTAGAAGGAGGCATAGAGGTCGAGCGCCTCCCAGACCTTGATCTTTCCTGGGAGTATGGAGCTCTGGAGCTGGATGCCGAGCTGGTTCTTGAGCTTCGTGCCGCTGAGGCCGCCGAGCACCCTGACGGTGCCGGAGTCGGGGGTGCGCAGGCCGGCGACGCACTCGACGGTGGTCGTCTTGCCGGCGCCGTTGGGGCCGAGAACGCCGAAGATCTCGCCCTCCTCGACGGTGAACGACACGTCGTCCACCGCGAGCTGGTCACGGTACTGCTTGCGGAGGTTGCTGACCTCGATGACCTTCATGTTCAACGACGGTAGGAGCCGCGCCGCCGCCGGAGAATCCACCTGGGCACCCGGCAGGGGTGTAGTTACCTCCACTGCGGTACGGCACCCAGCGACACTGGGCGCATCCGGTCCGATCGTCGAAACTGATGGGCATGAGGAAACACGCGACGACGATCGGACGGGCCCTCGCCCTGGGGATGCTCGCCCTGTCGGACGTCGTCCTGGTGACACTGGCCGCGGTGGCCCTGGCACTGAGCTTCGGGCTGGGGATGATCTTCCTGTTCCCCCCGATGGCCTGGCTGATCAGATACCGTACGAGGCTCGCAAGAAGGCTGAACGGCACCCTGCTCGGTGTCGAAACGCAGGCCCCGTACCGGCCGGAGCCGCTGCCGACCCGGCCCCAGGCCGACGGCTGGTACCGCCACGAGCGCCGGCTCTACAAGACACCGCGATGGCCCGACTGGAACAAGCGCTGGCTGTGGATGTTCAGCGACCCGGCCACCTGGCGGGACGGGCTCTGGCTGCTCCTGAACCCGGTGGTCGGCGGGACGCTCCTGCTGCTGCCCTTCGCTGTGATCGGATACTGCCTGGTGACACCGTGGCAGTCGAACCCGGTCGCCATGTCCCTGGGGCTGGGCGCCGCGATCGCCGCGGTGGCCGCGATGCCCTGGTCGCTGCGGGGGTACGGACGGTGGAACCACCTGTTGCTGGCGCCCACGGCGAGGTCCGTGCTGGCCAACCGGGTCCAGCGGCTCGACCAGGTTCGCATGGACGCGGTCGACTCCCAGGCGGCCGAGCTGCGGCGGATCGAGCGCGACCTGCACGACGGGGCACAGGCGAGGCTCGTCGCCATGGGCATGACCCTCGGCGCGGTCGAGGAGCTGATGGAGAAGGATCCGCTGGCGGCGAAGGCGCTGCTGGGCAAGGTCAGGGAGGCCTCGTCCACGGCGCTCACCGAGCTGCGCGGGCTGGTCAGGGGCATCCATCCGCCGGTCCTGGCCGAGCGCGGCCTCGGCGACGCCGTACGGGCCCTCGCGCTGGACAGCCCGCTGAAGGTCACGGTCACCGTCGATCTGAACGCGCGTCCGGAGTCGCCGGTGGAGTCGGCCGCCTACTTCTCGATCAGCGAGTTGCTCGCCAACGCGGCCCGCCACGGTGGCGCGGACCGCGTGTGGATCGACATCAGCGGCCATGACCGGGCGCTGCGCGTCACGGTCACCGACGACGGCTCCGGCGGCGCCGACCCCTCCCTGGGCAGTGGCCTGCGCGGCATCGAGAGGAGGCTGGTGGCCTTCGACGGGGTGCTCGCGGTCAGCAGCCCGCCGGGCGGCCCGACCACGGCGACGTTCGACCTGCCGACCGCGCTGCTCATCGGGGGCGACGAGGACAAGAAGCCGAAACTGCCCCTCTGGAAGAGCATCATCGTCGGGATCGGCTGGGGCATCGGCTGGCTTCCCCTCTTCCCGCAGGGGCTGGTCACGATGGTCGCGAAGCTTGCCGGCCAGCAGGATTTCAGCTGGTTCTACGCGCTCTACCTGCCCGAGCCGTGGCAGTGGCCGGCGATCATCTTCAATATCGTCCTCGGCGTCTCCCTGTACGCCACGGCCCTGCTGATCCCCATACGGCACTCGCATCAGCGCTGGATGGCGGAGGCCACCCCGTCCCGCCTATGGTTCTGCAGGTGAGCCTCAGAGTCGTCATCGCCGAAGACCTCTATCTGCTGCGAGAAGGCCTGGTCCATCTGCTGCAGGCACACGACTTCGAGGTCGTCGCGGCCGTCGAGTCCGGGCCCGAGCTGCTGAACGCGCTGATGGAGAAGCGGCCCGACGTGGCCGTGGTGGACGTACGGCTTCCGCCGACGTTCACCGACGAAGGGCTCCAGGCGGCGCTGGCCGCACGCAAGGCGGTCCCCGGGCTGCCGGTGCTCGTGCTCTCCCAGCACGTCGAGCAGCTCTACGCACGAGAGCTCCTGGCCGACGGCTCCGGGGCGATCGGCTATCTCCTCAAGGACCGCGTCTTCAACGCCGAGCAGTTCGTCGACGCGGTCCGCAGGGTCGCCGGGGGCGGCACCGCGATGGACCCCGAGGTGATCGCCAAGCTCCTGGTGAGCACCGCCAGGCACGAGCCGCTCGCCGCGCTGACGCCGCGCGAGCGCGAGGTGCTGGAGCTGATGGCCGAAGGCCGTTCCAACGCGGCCATCTCCCAGCGACTCTTCCTCAGCGAGAGCGCGGTCGGCAAGCACACGGCCAGCATCTTCGGCAAGCTCGACCTCGTCCCCTCCGACGACGACAACCGCCGCGTCCTCGCCGTCCTCACCTACCTCAACGCCGCCCGCGGCTAGCGCCGGAGCCGGCCCGCGAGGTCGTGCCCCCGCCTTCGAGGCCGAGGCCGAAAATCCTCGAGGTCGGCGCTGGACACCGGCCCGCAGGGCTCTGTCCTCGCCCGCCTCGATCCCGCCCGGGGCCGGGCCGAAACCGCCCACGAGGACGCGTTCGCGCCGGGGATGTGTGGCTGTCTGACGTTCTGTCGGTCAGACCGGCTAACGTCTGTTGGAATACGGTTCCCGCATGTGGTGATGCCGTTCAGGACGAAGGGATGATCAGGTGAAGTTCCGGGTTAACCGTGATGTCCTGGCCGACGCTGTGGCCTGGGCCGCCCGGGTGCTGCCGAGCCGCCCGGCCATGCCTGTGCTCTCCGGCCTGCTCCTGGAGGCCGACGACGGTCTCGTGCTGTCGGCCTTCGACTACGACGTCTCGGCCAGAGCCTCGATCGAGGCGGATGTGGCCGAGCCCGGCCGGGTGCTGATCCCGGGCCGGATCCTCGCCGAGATCACCCGCAGCCTGCCCGCCGAGGTGGTGGAGATCGTCACCAGCGGCTCCGAGGCGGTGCTGACCTGCGGAAGCGCGGAGTTCGGCCTGCTCACCATGCCGGTGGAAGACTTTCCGACCCTGCCCACGATGCCGCCCAGGATCGGTGCCATCGGCGGTGGGATCTTCGCGAGCGCGGTCGGCCAGGTGGCTCCGGCGGCCAGCCGTGACGAGACGCTCCCCATGCTGACCGGCATCCGGGTCGACATCTCCGGCGAGACCGTGACCATGGCCACCACCGACCGTTATCGCATCGCGGCCAGGGAGTTCGGCTGGCGTCCCGAGCAGCCCGAGATAACGGCCGCCGCCATGGTGCCCGCGCGGGTGCTGGTGGAGGTGGCCAGGTCGCTGCGCGGTGGCGAGGTGTCGATGGCGCTGGGCGAGGGTGTCGCCGGGTTCGAGAGCGTCGGCCGGAGCACCACGGTCCGGCTGCTCGACGAGCAGTTCATCGACTACCGCGCGCGGCTGACCGACGACTGGTCGATCCGGGCCGACCTGCACGTGGCGCCGTTCGTCGAGGCGATCAAGCGGGTCGCGCTGGTCGGCGAGCGCAACACCCCGATCCGGCTGTCGTTCAGCCAGGGCCAGGTGCTCATCCAGGCGGGCGGCGGCGATCTCGGCCGCGGCACCGAGACGGTGGACGCCGAGCTGTCCGGTGACGACATCCAGATCGCCTTCCAGTCCCAGTTCCTGCTGGACGGCCTGAGCGGGATCGAGACCGAGCTCGTCCGGCTCAACATGGAGTCCCCGAGCCGTCCGGCCCTCGTCGCCGAGGTTCCCGGTGACGCCGACCCCGCCTTCCGCTATCTCGTGATGTCCCTGCGCCTGCCCTGAGAGTCCCCGCTCCCCTGGGGGCAGAGCATCAAAAGAATCCGGCAGGACATTGAAAGGGCCTCACCCCCCGCGGGGGGTGAGGCCCTTTCAATGAGAAACGAATGCTCTAGACCGAGAGCTCCTGCGCATCGGTCAGGGCGATCAGAATGTGCTCCATGCACGCGTGACCGGCGTGTTCGGCCGCCGCGGCGTCGCCGGCCGCGATCGCACGGGCGATGGCCTCGTGGGGAATGTAGGTGCTGTTGAGCGAGGTGCCCGCCGCGGTGATGCTGGCGCGCAGAGCGGCGGAGAAGTCCTCGTAGAGGTCGATCAGGACCAGGTTGTGTGTGGCGTGGACGACCGCGATGTGGAAGGCGAGGTCGGCCTCGACGAACGCGTTGGGCTCGCCGCGCTCCCAGGCCCGCTCTCGTTCGGCCAGGGCGGCCTCGATCCGGACGATGTCGTCATCGGTGCGCCTGGTCGCGGCGAGCCGAGCGGCTTCCACTTCCAGCGCGCGCCGTACTTCCAGGATCTCCAGCTGCTCGGCGGTGCGCAGCCGCCGCAGCATGGCCCCGGAGAGCTCGCTCGTGGCACGGACGTATGTCCCGTCGCCCTGGCGGCATTCGAGCAGACCCGCATGGGTGAGCGCACGCACCGCCTCACGGACGGTGTTGCGGCCCACTCCGAGCTGTTCGGCCAGCACGGTCTCGGTCGGGATTTTCGCGTGCATCTGCCAGGAGTTCGAAGTGATCTGCTCTTTGAGCTGATCGATCACTTGGTCGACGAGGGATGCGCGCTGCGCCGTACGCAGACTCACAGTCCGCCTCCTCCGGAGAAACCAATCATCCTACGATTCAATGACTGGTAGACCCTAAATATTCCGGAGGAGCAAAAACAAATTTGGAACTCCAGAAGCCGGGGTGTTTTACCGGACCAGTGCTGAATCGACCGTCACGCCAACCATCGCACCGCGCACTCCGGCAGCTTCAAGCGCCCTGCGATATGCGCTCATCTGCTCGTCACCCGCACCGATCCGACCGTACAGATCACCCAGTTCGCGCCAGACCCGCGCTACCTCCCGGTCGGGGCCGGAGAGGTCGTACGGCTGATCGCCGAGGACTTCCCTGGCACTCTGCAGGATGGCCGCGACATTCGTGTCGCCACGCGTGAGCGCGACCTCGGCGAGGACCAGATGTGCGGTCGCCCCGAAGGCGGTGCCCGGCTGGTCCCTCAGCACGTCGAGGGCGGACCCGGCCAGGTTGGCCGCGCCTTCCGCGTCGCCGCTCCTGAGCCGGACGTAGGCGAGCACGACGTGGCTCTTGGCGTGCTCGTGAACGTGCTCGGGGAACGCGGTGAAGACCTTGCTCGCGACGGTCGCGAACTCGTGGGCCTCGTCGAGCGACTCGCCGCCGATGGAGGCGGTGAGCCGAGCCCAGTCCATCGCGATCAGGGCGAGCCGGAACGCCATCCGTGCCGGACGGCCGGTCGCGATCGCGTCGTCGGCGAGGTGAACGGCCAGCGCGGAGTCCTCACCCTCGGCGGCGGTGATGCTCGCCTGCCACAGGGCCTGGACCTCGGCGGTGCGGTTGAGCTCGGTCGGGACGCCGTTGACCGACAGGACATGCCGGGCGTAGGACATCGCCTGCGAGTTCGGCTTGCGCGCGGCCTCGCTCTCCACGAGGGACGCGGCCAGGTCCACGGCGATCTCGCCCTGGGCTAGGCCCAGCCGGTTGACCTGTGCGAGCGCGTGAACGGCCAGGTCGTAGGCACGCAGGGTGTCTCCGGCGCGCTGGTAGCAGCGGCTCAGAGCCACCGTCAGCGGCAGGTCCGCCAGACGCTCGGGGTGGGCGGCGGCCTCGCGACGGAGTCGCTCGAACGCTTCCACCGCGGGACCGATCCGACCCTGGGACTCCAGGGACCGGGCTCGGCCGAGCCGCGCGTGCGCGGCCAGCATGGCGTTTTCCTCACCGGCGACCTTGACGATCTCGCCGAACCGCTCCGCGGCGACGGCCGGGTCGCCGTGGTACAGCTCCAGCTCCGCGTGGCGCAGGCCCAACTCGGTGTCGATCCGCTGACGCGGTTCGATCCCATGGAGAAGGAACTCGGTGGTACAACCCAGGCGTTCGGCGAGGAGGCGCGCGACCACGGGGGTCGGCGTGCGCTTGCCGGACTCAATGAGGGAGACGTAGCTGTCGGAAAGGTCAGGCCCAGCCAGCTGGGCCTGGGACATGCGCCTACTCAACCGCAGTCCGCGGACGCGGTCACCGATGGTTCCCTGACTCGGCATCTGATCTCTCAGGGCGGGGGATGGTCAATATGTTCTCGCCATGATTGCATGAAGCAGTCGAATCGGGTAACCCCAGGTGAAAAATCCTCAGACGGAACTCTTGCCAACCCCTATGCCGTAGGGGGATCAATCATCCGAATCGTTGGATCCGGGGAAGAGCATCTGGCAGACCTCCAGGTAGAGGGTCTCCGGATACGGAATGTAGTTGACCCGTGACAGGGCCTGGTCCTGGCCGGCCGACTCCAGCACAAACTCGCCGTATCCCAGCATGCGACCGAGCAGCGAGCGTTGGAAGCTCATGTCGGTCACCTTGCCGAGCGGCATCATGTCGACCTTGCGGGTGATGAGGCCCGTGGTGAGCAGCATGCGCTTGGAGGTGACCACGAAGTAGTCGACCGACCACTCCGCGACCTTCCAGACGAAGCGGATCAACAGCAGGAGCCAGGCCCACCAGACGACGACGAGCGCGCCGCCACCGCCTTCGCCTGCTTGGGAGCCGAACCACTTACTGAGCAGTCCGGCAAGGATCAGGCCGCCGAAGACCTCGGCGACCGGACGAAGCAGCACGGCTGGGTGGCGCCGCACCATGATGACTTGGTGTTCGTGGGGGAGTAGGTAGCGGTTGACCGACGAGGGAGCTGAGTCCCCGTGGGTCACTAGCCTCATGACGACATATGGGAAACGAATTGGGCCATGGAGTCGGCTCCCTTACGTATTCCGTTCATGACGTTCTCCGTAGTGTTCGCGGCATCGTTTGGTCGCGTGAACAGGAAAAACACGACAAAACCGACCCCTGCGTACTTTAGGACCTGCTTAACCTGCATTGCGGTCTCCTTCTACCACTTACCCACTGCACCCGACGTATACATTACCCACGCCAATCGCGAGGTAAAGCGCATCAGCTCATCCGGTCTCGACTTCTTATGGATGCCTGCTCCGGCTGATGTAACCCTCAATCACCTGCGTGATCGCCGCTCGTCACCCTCGTTCGCTCGCGACAAGCGCGAGGACTTCGAGATGCTTGCGGGCGATCCGCTCGACCAGGCCCGGATGGGCATGGCCGGTGACCTCCAGCGCGCCGTAGTGTGCCGCCTCTATGCAGCGGGCCACCGTGGTCGCCGGATGGACCTCGGAGAACTCGTCCCGCAACGCGGCGCTGAAATCCGCGTAGGGGTCTGGCTCCGTGTCCGGGATGCTTCGCTCGCTCATGGTTCTCCCTGGTGTGCGCCCGCGGTCCCTGCGGATCGGGAACACAGAAGAGATGTTGTCGCAACTCTTCGTACCCAGGTAAGCACAGTATGTAACTAGAGATCGCCGGAACGCTCGTCCTTTTGGCGAAAACGTGGGGATAGTGGGTGCTTTAGACGACGCCGTAGAGGCGATCGCCGGCGTCGCCGAGCCCGGGGACGATGTAACCGTTCTCGTTCAGGCGCTCGTCCAGGGCCGCGGTCACCAGGCGGATCGGCTTTCCGCTTCCGGCGAAGACCTTGTCCAGGTGGGCGATTCCCTCCGGGGCGGCCAGCAGGCACAGCGCGGTCACGTCGTCCGCGCCCCGCTCGAAGAGAAACTCGATCGCCGCGGCGAGGGTGCCGCCGGTGGCCAGCATCGGGTCGACCACGTAGACCTGCCGGCCGGAAAGGTCTTCCGGAAGCCGGGTGGCGTACGTCTCCGCCTTCAGCGTGGACTCGTTGCGGACCATCCCGAGGAAGCCGACCTCGGCCGTCGGCAGCAGCCGGGTCATGCCGTCCAGCATGCCCAGACCGGCGCGGAGGATCGGGACCACCAGCGGGTACGGCTGTGCCAGCCGTACGCCCTGGGCCGGGGCGACGGGGGTCTGCACGGTGACCTTGGTGACGCGGACCTGCCGGGTCGCCTCATAGGCGAGCAACGTCACCAGCTCGTCGGCGAGCCGCCTGAAGGTGGGTGAGTCCGTGTTGGCGTCCCGCAGCGCGGTCAGCTTGTGAGCTACGAGTGGATGGTCAACGACCAGGGTCTCCATGGACGCCCACGGTATCCCGGATGGCCGCTCAGGGGATAACGGGCGATTTCTGCCTTGGACTACTGTTCAGGGAACCCTGCGCGACACCTGCGCGACATCGCCCGCTCACTCGGATTTGATCACAATTTGGTAGGAGAGGCCTACGTCCGTGAGCTGCTTCTGAAAGCATTGACATCCGTAGAGAACACATCGGTGGGGATGGGCATGTCGGACGAAGACTCGCTGGACTTTGCCATCGTGATCTACCGCGAGGAGGGCCGCTGGGAAGCGGAGATGCTCCCGGTGGCACTCACCTCGGATCTCGACGGCCTGATCCACGCACTGCGCCAGCAGCCGAGCATGAACGGCACGATTGGTCTGGTTGCGGTGGGGGATGAGTTCTTCGTGGCGCTACGGGTGTTTGGCGAGCGGGTGGAGGTCTTCCTCTCCGACATCGCCGCGTCCTGGGACTTCCCGCTCGCGCAGCAGGCGCTGGAATACCTCGACGTGCCGGTGCCCGACGAGGACGAGCTCGACGAGATCCTCCAGGAGGAGGAGACGGCGCTCCCCGCCGGGGACCTGTCGATCTTCGCTGACCTGGGACTCGACGAGATGGAGCTCGGGATCCTCTCCGGGGACATCGACCTGCTCCCCGAAGACGTTCTGTCCAGCATCGCCGCGCGGCTGGGATTCTCCGAGCCGTTCGAGCGCGCCATCGACTCTGTGTTCGGCTGACCTCGGGAGATCGGCCATGCCCTCCAGACCATCCGGCAACAGCGTGTTCTCCGCAGCCTTCGTCCGCACCTCCGGCGGATGGAACGGCGCGGAGGTCGATCTCGGCCACGTCGAGATCGTCGACGACATCGGCGACGCCGTTCAGGAGCATCTCGGGCTCACCGGTGACGAACTCGCCCTGCTGTGCGTGGAGGTGGAGGACGAGTGGTTCGCGATCGTCCGCTACCAGGGCGACCTGGAGCCCCGCACGTTCCTGTCCGACGCGCATGCCGGTCTCTCCGACGATCTCGGGGAGCTCTTCACCGAGCTGGCCGGGGTCGCACTGGACAAGGACACCCCCGAGCTGGGCGTACGGCCGGCGGGTGACTTCGAGCTCCTGAACGACCTGGGAGTGAGCTCCGAGGAGCTCGTCGAGCTCAGCATGGAGGAGGGCGCCCTCCCGGGGGACACCCTCTCGGTGATCGCCGAGCGCCTGGCCTTCGCGGACGAGCTCGACCGGCTGCGGTGACAGGCGTCGCGGTGACGGACGCTGCGGTGACACCGCGGTGACGGACTACGTCCCGGCGATGCGGCTGGCTCTGGCGCAGGCCGCGGCGGCCGGTCTCCGCGGTGAGGTGCCGGTCGGCGCGATCGTCCTCGACGCGGGCGGATCCGTGCTGGCACAGGCGGGAAACGACCGGGAGTCCTCGGTCGATCCCACCGCGCACGCCGAGGTGCTCGCCCTGCGGGAGGCCGCGAGAGCGCTCGGGCGGTGGCGGCTGACCGGCTGCACGCTGGTGGTCACCCTGGAGCCCTGCACCATGTGCGCGGGGGCCTCCGTGCTGGCCAGGGTCGACCGCATCGTCTACGGCGCCGTCGACGCCAAGGGCGGGGCCGTGGGCTCGCTCTGGGACGTGGTCAGGGACCGCCGTCTCAACCACCGCCCCGAGGTCGTCATGGGCGTGCTGGCCGACGAGTGCGCGGAGATCCTCACCGAGTTCTTCGCTGTTCGCCGGATGCGCGAGCTATAGCGGTTATCCGGTAAGCTGCTCCGCGGTGGAGTCGCCTAGTGGCCGAGGGCGCACGCCTCGAAAGCGTGTGATGGGGCAACCTATCCGTGGGTTCAAATCCCACCTCCACCGCCACTAAAAAAAAGAGCCTCTGACCTGCACGAATGGGTCAGGGGTTCTTCGCATTTCACGATCACGGGGAAACGGGCCCCGGACTCGATCATGGAATGCGGTTCCGGCGGTGTCACCTTCCGTACGGAAGGCAGAACGCGGCATCTCTCAGAAAGAGAGCCGATGCGAACGGGCGCGTGATCTACCGCGGGCTGAGGACGTCGGTCTTGACCCCCGTCAGATCCAGCCGGAGGCCATCAAGGACAGCGCCTTTTCCGACGGGGTGCCGACCTCGGGTTCGCACGTGAAGATGTACAGGTCGGCGTCGACGACGAACAACGTCTCGCACTGCAGGGTCAAATCTCCCGCTCCGCTGTAGCGCAGGTGCAGGGGGCCGGGCCTTTTCAGTCGCACGTCGTGACGCGTCCACAGCTCGTGGAAGTGCCTGCTCTCGCTCGAAAGCTCCTCGACCAGCTCGGAGGCGAAGGAGTGGCCGGAGACTCCGGTCGCGGCGCGAAGGTGAGCCACATGGATGGCGGCTTCCTGCTCCCACTCCAGGATGCCCTCGCGTGCCACGGGGTTGAGAAAGAGCATGCGCAGGAAGTTGTCGCCGTGCTGCAGCCCTCCATGGAGGAGGGTGCCCAGGTGGTTTCTGGCCAGCACGTCCATACGGCGGTTGAGCGCGATCGCCGGCCAGTGCAGCTTCTGGACGAGCTGCAGGGCCCTCGCCTCCGTGGGATCCGCGGCCGTTTGCCGGCCGGTGGAGGGGTTGGCGAGGCGGTGCAGGTATTGGGTGGCTTCCGCATCGAGTTGAAAGACCTGTGCCAGAGCCTCGAGTACACGGTGGGAGGGGTGCGGCACCCGGCCCTGTTCGATCCGGATGTAGTAGTCGCGACTGATCCCGGCCAGCTGGGCGGTCTCTTGGCGACTCAGCCCCGACGCGCGCCGCCGGCCGTCCGGCTGGAGCCCTGTCCGTTTGGGGGGTGTCACCTTCCTGCGCGCGGTAAGGAACGCGCCCAGCTGTCGCCCATCACGCATTTCGCCAGGTTACAGCGGGCGGGTGAACGGCAGGGACGGCTTCCCCGCCCCGCTGCTCGGTGCGGGCGACCGTCGGCGGGAGCGAACGGCCGCCCCCAGGGTGTCGCAGCTCTATGACAAAAAAGTCCACTTATGTCTCGCATGTGCGGCTGTTAGCGTCCAACCGGAATTGCAGTTCCGGTCCAACCGAGGACGGGGTGGCCGTGCTTTCGCCGTGGCGGAACACGGAGGACGGCGAGATCGGTCAGAGCTGCCGTCTACGGCCATGAACGTCGGCCGCGGCATCGCCACACGCTCACAAAAGATCTTCTCCGCCGCACGCGGAACCCCCAGGCCGGCCCGACGACGCCTTCGGACGTGCTCGAACGCCCGGTCCCCCTCTTCGCGACGCCGGAAGACACGATGAGGAGAAGATGATGACGACAACGCAGACGCCCAAACCGGCTCCCGTGATGGCGGACTACGAGCGGATGATGTCCATGGTCACCGGTTTCTGGGTGAGCCAGGTGATACGCGCCGCGGCGGTGTTCAACATCGCCGCGCACGTGGCCGACGGGCGGACGACCGCCGAGGAGATCGCCAAGGCGGAGTCCGCCGACCTGGACGCCCTCCGGCGACTGCTGCGCAGCTGGGCGTCGCTGGGGCTGCTCTCCTCCGAAGACGGTGTGCACTTCGCGAGCACGAGCCTCCTGGCCACCCTGCACCCGGACACCCCGCACTCCCTGCACCACCTCGCCCTCTCCCAGGCGGCCCCCGGCCACTGGCAGCCCTGGGGCCGGTTCCCCGACGCCGTCCGTACCGGAGCGACGCAGGGACCGGCCGCCTACGGAAGCGAGGTCTGGGACTACCTGGTCAACAACCCGGACGAGGCCCACTACTTCACCCGGTCGCTGGCGAACATCACCGCGATGACCAACGCCGAGGTGGCCCGCCAGATCGGTGGGGCCGGTCTGACCGTGGACGTGGGCGGCGCGGACGGCTCCCTGATCCGCGAACTCCTGCGGAACCACCCCACCATGCGAGGCGTGGTGCTCGACCGTCCGGACGTGGTCCCGGCCGCGCTGGCGGCGGCCAAGGCGGACGGCCTCGCCGACCGGTTCGACGTCGTGGGCGGCGACTTCTTCCAGGAGGTTCCCGCCGCCGACCTCTACCTGCTGCGATACATCATCCACGACTGGAACGACGAGCAGGCCGTCCGCATCCTTGCGAACTGCAGGAGGTCACTCAACGAGGGTGGCCGGGTGACCGTCGTGGAACTCCTGGTCGGGCCGATCGGCACCCCCGGGCTCGCGCCGGTGATGGACGCCAACATGCTCGTCATGACGGGAGGACGCGAGCGCGACCTCGCCGAGTACGACGCGCTCTTCACTCAGGCAGGGCTTCGCCGGACCCGGGTGGCCGAGGCGGGGAACATGGTGGTCATCGAAGCCGTGACCGCCTGACGACGCAGAGAGTGCGTGGTCGTCGAGGCGGGAGTCCGGCGACCGTGCTGAAGGCGCCCCCGAGGGGCGCCTTCAGCGGATCTCCCGTTGGGAGCCCTGGGCCGGAGCCGTTCGGCCGGGCCTGGACCGTCGCTCTTACCGGCGATGATTCAAATCTTGTTAGATCATGTTCGGCGAGCCGGGTGGGTTCGAATCCCACTTCCATCATTGAGAGGACCACCGATCCGCGATGGCGGGCGGGGGCGCTCTCACCGTGTCTCAGCCCTCGGAGGGCAGGTCCAGGACCCGGGCGTGCAGGACCGAGCGCTGGTGCAGGGCCGAGCGCAACGCGCGGTGCAGGCCGTCCTCCAGGTAGAACTCGCCGCGCCACTGGACCACGTGGGGGAACAGGTCGCCGTAGAACGTGGAGTCCTTGGCGAGCAAAGAGTGCAGGTCGAGCACCGCTTTCGTGGTGATCAGCGTGTCGAGCCGGACCTGTCGCGGCGGTATCTGCGCCCACTCGCGATGCGAGAGACCGTGTTCGGGGTAGGGCCGTCCATCGCCGACCAGCTTGAAGATCACAGTACGTAGTTTAGGAGAGATTCCCGCCCTATGCCTGATCGCCCTCCCCTGTCGCAGGTCATGGACTTCTTCAGATGCTTCCAGCGAAGGTGTCACACTTGGCGGGGTCGCCGGTCTCGTAGCCGGTGGTGAACCACTTGACACGCTGCGCCGACGTCCCATGGGTGAAGCCGTCCGGGTTCACCCGGCCCTGGGTGCGCTCCTGGATGCTGTCGTCGCCCACCGCCGAGGCCGCGCTGAGCGCCTCCTCGATGTCCGCCTTGGTGAACGGCTTCTCGAACACGCCGGTCTCGTAGGCGTTCTTGGCCCAGGCTCCCGAGTAGCAGTCGGCCTGCAACTCCAGCCTGACGGAACCGCTCTCCGGGCCCTGCTGTTCGCCGCTCTGGGCCTTCGCGCTGGTGCCGAGCAGGTTCTGTATGTGGTGACCGTACTCGTGCCCGATGACGTAGGCCTGGGCGAACGGTCCGCCCTTGGCCCCGAACTGGCTTTCGAGCTGCTTGAAGAAGCTCAGGTCCAGGTAGACCTGGCGATCGGCCGGACAGTAGAACGGGCCGACCGAGGCGTCGGCGGCGCCGCAGGCGGTGTCCACCTGGCCGGAGAACATGACGGTCTTGGCCGGCTCATATCCCTGAACGACCTTGGGCCAGTAGTCCTGGATGCTGTTGACCACGCCGACCACCCGGCACTCCTCGTTCTGGTCGGCGTCCTTGCCGGTCTTGCACTGCGCGCTGAGGTCGGAGGTGGGCCCCACCGCGGCCGGCTCGCCGCCGCCGGTTATGTCTCCAGGGTTGATCCCGAATATCAGCGCCACGATGAGCGCCACGATTCCAGCCGCACCGCCACCGACCGCGAGACCGCCACCGGGGATTCCACGACCGCGACTTTCGGTCTGTGAGCTGTCTAACTGGACATCATCCTTGAAATCCATCGCCGACGTCCCTTCGATCCGCTAGGACCCTCCGACTGCCCTCAGGAGAGCGGTACATGCCGATGGGTTCGGATACCTCCGGAGGAGACGTCACAGCGTCCTGGCTCGTGGGCCCGACGGCCGTCGGCGGACGGCGTGTCCGGCACCGTCCCGCCCGTCCGGTCATGACCGGACGGTTCCCTCCGCGTTGGCTCCCTCAGGTATTCCCCGAACGGCTTCCGTCTACGCCGTGACGTGGCAATCGCAGTGCTCAGAGCGGGTTCTGAGGGTGGTTCGGGAACTTCCGACGTTTCGGCACTTTATCGGCACTGGGGTTGGCCTATGTTCTGCGCGGCTCAGGGATTCTCCTGCCGCGCACCACACTCACGCGGCACGATCGCCCGCCATGGCCTGACCTGTGGCCTACCCGGAAGAGAAGATGAAGACGTCCCCACCGTGCCTGCCGCCTGCCGACCCACCGGCGACCCCGCCGCCGGACACGCCGCGGGAGCATCACCTCGGCACCCTCGTACGGGAGCATGAGAAGGCGTTGCTGGCGTACACCGAGAAGCTGCTGAACGACCACCACCTGGCCGAGGACATCGTGCAGGAGACCCTGGTCCGCGCGTGGCACCACGCGGACCGGCTGTACGACTCCGAGGGCTCGGTGCGCGGCTGGTTGCTCACGGTGGCCCGCAACCTCGTGATCGATCGCTCCCGAGGCGGTTTCCACCGCTACGAGGTGATCGGATCCGACACCCTGGACGTCGTGCAACGTGACCACGCGGACGCGGTGGTGGCCGCGGTGACGGTCACCGAGATGCTCGACTCGCTCTCGACGGAGCACCGCGAGGTGCTCGTCCACACATATCTGTGGGGGCGCACCGTCCGCGAGGCGGCCGAGGTCCTCGGCATACCGGTCGGTACGGCGAAGTCCCGCCAGCACTACGCGCTGAACTACCTCCGCAAGTCCGAGAGGTACAAGCGGTCGCCGACGGCGGTCCGCGCCTGACCCCACCGGGCCGCCCGCGCTCGGTGGCCATGCCGGGACCGTCGACACGGATCGTCCAGGGCCGGAACCATCAGGCGCAGGTCACGCCGGGACCATCGCCGTCGGGTCGCCGGGGCCGGAACCGTCGGGCGCGGGTCATGCCGGGGCCGTCCCCATCGGTGCCGGTCGCCGTCGCCGTGGGTCATCCCGGACCGTCGGGCGCGGGTCATGCCGGGATCGCCCCCATCGGTGCCGGTCGCCGCAGGTCACGCCGGGACCGTCACCGTCAGGCGCAGGAGCGGGATCTCCACGGAGCCGTCCGGAGCGGCCCGCCAGCGCCAGTGGGCGCCCTGGGCGTCTCCGCACACCAGGGCGGTCCAGCCGGCTCCTCCGGGGCCGCACAGGGCGAGGAGGTCCGCCGCCTCCTGCGCCGTCGGCGTACCGGAGGCGACCAGCAGCGCCTCCAGCGGATGGAGGCGGGCCGCCGCCCGCAACGTGCCGGCCTCGCGTGCGGTGGCCGAGGCGCCGGCCGGGCGCGGGTCGAAGCGTTCGATCCGCCGCATGGCGCCGGGAAGGGCGACGGCGGGACCGCCCGTCGTCTGGAGTACGGCGACCGGTACCGCGGGCTTGCTGCGCGCGACCTCGGCCAGCAGCCCCTGCACCACGTCGCGGGCCACCCCGGGGTCGCCGGTGACGCTCAGCACCCCGTCCAGCCGGCTGAGGTCCACGAAGACCTTTCCACCCTGCTCGTCCACGCCCACCGCCACCAGGGACGGCGAGGGGAGCTGCGGGCCGGTGCCGTACGCGGGCTGGGCGGGCGGCGCGAAGGCGCCGGCCGGACGGCGCCAGCGCGCCTCGCCCAGATCCTGCCAGGGCGCCGGCGGGGCGTCCGCGGTCGCCACCCAGGCGGTGACACCCGCGTCGTCGACGGAGACCGCGTGGACGGCGTGCCCCTTCCGGGCGGTCAGTTCGGCCACCGCCCCGTGGGCCGTTCGCAGCGACTCCCCGTCCCCGGCGAAGGCCGCCGCCAGCGACGTGCGGAACCGCAGCCTGCGTGCCCGGCGGACCGGGTCCCCGAGGCGCCGGATCGCACGCGCCATCGCGGCGAACAGGCGCCGCACCTGCTGCCTGGCCACGATCGCGGCGGTCAGCAGTGCCAGCAGGAACGCCCCCAGCCCCGCGAGCACGGCCCCGAGCGGGAGCACGATCGTGTTGGAGGCCTGCTGCGTGGGAGCCTGGGAGCCCTGCTGCGTGGGTGGCTGGGAGCCCTGCACGAAGGGCTGGGTTCCGGCCCCGTCCGGTGCCGTGCTCGCGGTGCCGTCCGGCTGTGCCGCGCCGTCGCCGCCGGACTCCTGGGCCAGCTGCACGTCGGGGCCGTTCGCGTCCTCCGGGAGCCGCAGGATCCAGCCGGGCCGCAGGTCGCCCGGGTCCGTCAGGGCGGTTCCGTCGGCCTGGGCCCGTCCGCGGTTGAGATCGAAGATCTCGCCTGCCCGGTTCCCGTCGCCCAGGGTGCGCGCGGCGATGAGGGCCAGGTTGTCCGGCGTGCCGCCGTTCTGCTCCGCCGTCCTCACCACGTACACCTTGACGACATCGGCGGCGCCGGCGGCGTCACCGCCGTCCGCGGCGAGCGCCGCCCCGCCGAGGTACAGGGCGGACCATACGGCCAGCAGCACGACGACGGCCGTCCGCCGCAAGGCCTGCCAACCCGGTCGCGTCCGCCCGAGTCCCGGCAGGGACTGGGGGATCGCGCGGGCGCCGCTCCTCAACATGTGGTTCCACCCATCTCCCGGAGCCCGCCGGGCTCCGTTCCGCCGCCGAGGGAGCCGGACAACCCCGGCCGCATCTCACCAGAGCACACGTGGCGAACGTGAAAAGGGTTCGACCCGATTTCACGCCCGCCTGAGCCTGTCCCGCAACGCGGAGAAGTCGTTGAGCAGCGCCGCGGAGGTCGAGGCGATCTCGTCGGAATCGACTGCGAAGTGAGGATGAACCTTTTGCTTCGAATGCTCCGTGTATGAGGGCAGGTTGGTTGCTCCGCATATTGAGAGCAGCACGGACCCATCACCCGGGGGGCCAGGTGCCGAGACGACACAACTCAGGCTTTGACGTGCTCGGAATGTCGCAGGACCCCACGCCCGGGGACCCTGAGGAGATCCGGCGCCTCGCGGACCGTTACCGGCAGATCGGTCAGCAGGCCGAGACCGCCAACAAGATCCTGGGAAGCGGCGGCGCCGTGGAGCAGGGAAGCGGAAAGGCCATAGACGCGCTGCGCAAGCAGCTGAAGTCCCTGCCCGACAAGCTGGGCAAGACGGCGCAGTCCTTCTCCGAGGCCGCCTCCGCGTACGAGACCTATGCCAAGCAGCTGGAGGACGCGCAGTCCACCGTGGACCGGGCGATGGACCAGGCCGGGCCCGTGGCGGGTACGGCCGGCCAGACCGCCCCCACGCTCGCGCCGGACGCCACCGCGGAGCAGAAGGCCGACGCGGGCCGTCAGCAGGACGGCATCGACGCCGCCCAGCAGACCATGTCGGCCGCCAAGCGCCTGGCGGAGGACGCCAGGAACCTTCGCGAGCAGGCGTCCCAGCGGGCGGGACAGGAGCTTGACGACGCGGCGTCGAAGGCGATCCCCGAGCGCGGCTTCTTTCAGAAGATCGCGGACTTCTTCGCGGACTTCCCGTTCGTCAAGATCCTCCTCGACATCCTGATCGCCGTGGTCGCCGTCTTCTTCCCGGTGGCCGGTTTCATCCTCGGCGCGGCGTTATTCGCCTTCCAGACAGCTCAACAGATAGCCACCGGGGACTTCAAACTCGGCGACTTCGCGGCCGGGCTGTTCGCCCTCGTCCCGGGTGGCTCCCTCATCAAGCTGGGCGGCAGGGCGGCCACCGTCGTCGGCTCCAAGATCGCTCCCACCCTGGTCAAGGGGGCCTCGGAGTCGGGCGGTTTCATCAGTACGGCCTCCGGGAGCATCACCAAGTTCACGGAGACGATCACTAACTCCAAGGCCGTATCGGTCGTTTTCAAGAGTCCGGCCGGAAGCGTGGCCACCGGGGCGGTCGGCGAGTTCGGGCAGAAGGTCGCCGAAGAGGCGGTCGTCAAGAAGCTCAACGGCGACGAGATCACCGCTGGGAACCTGCTGGCCGGCGCCGCCGCCGGCGCCGTGGTCGGCGCGGGCTTCAAGGGAGCAGGCGCCGCGAGGAAGGGCGAGTTCTCCGGAGGAGCCTTCACCCCTCCGCCCCGCCCTCCCGCCGGTGCCGCGGCGAAGCCCGACGCGCCGCCGCCGACCAGTCTGCGTGACAAGGCCGTCGATCAGGGGACCGGCCTGATCCAGGAGGGGGCCTCCGCCGGTACCAAGGTCGGCGTCGCGGTCTCGGAGGGAGCGGATCCCAAGGACGCGCTCCTCAGCGAGGCGAGCAACTTCCTCCCGGGGGCGGTCGGCTCGGTGGGCAAGCGCGGCGCCTCGCAGGGGCTGGACTCGTTCATCCCGATCAAGGGCACCCCACCGCCCGGGATCAGCGGTTCTCCCGCCCCGGCCGCGACCCCGGACCTCACTCCGTCGGCGACCCCGGACCTCACTCCGGCCGCGAGCCCGGCCCCGGTTGTGACCCCGAACACAACTCCGGACTCCACCCCGGCCGCCTCCACGACCCCGGACTCCACCCCGCCCGCGTCCACGACCCCGAACTCCACCCCGCCCGCGAGCCCGACTCCGTCCACGACTCCGGATTCGTCCGCGACCCCGGACTCCACCCCGGGTTCGTCCGCGACCCCGGATTCCACGCCGGACTCCACTCCGTCCGCGAGCCCGACTCCGTCCACGACTTCAGATTCGTCCGCGACCTCAGACTCCACTCCGTCTGCGAGTCCGGCCTTGGATTCGTCCGCGACCCCGGACTCCACCCCGGCCGCGTCCGCGACCCCGGACTCCACCTCGGATTCGTCCGCGACCTCGGATTCCGTCCCGGACTCCACTCCGTCCGCGAGACCCACTCCGGCTCCAACCCCGGATTCCACTCCGAGCCCGGCTCCGGCGCAGGAAGCGGCTTCATCGGCACCGGTCCCCTCCCCGCCAACACCGACGTCAGCCTCGGTATCGGCCCCGAAGATTCCGGCACCGACGTCGGGGTCGTCCTCGCAGACACCGGCACCGGCCTCGTCGGCGACCGGCCAGGTCTCCCCGGCGGTCACCGAGCCGCAGAACATCCCCCTTCCCCCCTCACCGACCGCTACCTGAGCTTTCACCCCAGCCTGGCCATCCCGGTCCGGGCCCCAAATACCGCCACCGCCGGTGGACGGATGGACAGCAAGGAGAAACCCCATGCCCAACTTCGCAGTCAACTCCGACGAGACCGCCTCGACCTCCGCGGCGCTGCTCAACGACTTCTCCACGTTGCAGGACAAGCTCACCGAGGTGCGCGGCAAGATCCAGACCCTGCTGGCCCAGGGGTACAGCACCCCGGCCGCCCAGCAGAAGTTCCAGCCCTTCTTCGACGAGTTCGCCCGGGGCTTCGACCAGGTGAACCAGTCGCTGCAGGGCATCGGCCAGTACGTCAAGGCCGTCGGTGACGCGTTCTCGCAGACCGACGAGCAGCTGGGTTCCAACCTGTCCTAGCGGAACCGCCGCTGTGCTCCCGGGGCTCCTGGGCCCCGGGAGGCGCCACGGCTGAGTCCCGGAAGGCGCCACCGGCCGCCCGCGTATCGTCACCGCGTCCGTGCCACCGCTCCACCCACAACCGCACCACGTGCAATGCGTCACCGCATCGCTCGCAATCGCACCGCATGCAACACACCGCCGCACCAGTCGCAAACGCCACATGCAACGCACCACCGCACCACCCACAACGCGCCACCACACCACTCACATACGAGGGAATCGATTGCCGTGCGTTTGAACGTCAGCGTCCGGGACCCGCAGGACGAAGGGACCTCCACGGCCGTCGCCGTGGACACCGAACCCTCCGCGCAGGTGGGACGGTTGGCCGTGGAACTGGCACGGGCCGTGGATCTCGGCGGAGCCGGGAGCACCTCGGGCACCGGGCCGGTCCTCTACATCGGTTCCGATCCGATCGACCCGGAGGCCACCCTGTACGCCGCCGGCGTGCGCGACGGCCTGGATCTCGGGCTCGGCGCCCCCGTGCACAGGGAGCCCGAGCCCGAGGGGTCGGCGGAGCTGAGGGTGGTCAGCGGACCGGGAGCCGGAACGTCCTTCCGGCTGCTGCCCGGCGAGTACGAGATCGGCAGTGCCGCCACCTGCCGGATCCCGCTGTCTCCCGGGGCGCCGGCGATCGCCGCCCGGGCGCGCGTCCGGGTCGACCACACCGTGGAGGTGACGGCGCTCGATCACGTCCTGCTGGACGGCAAGGAGCTGTCCGGCACCGCCGACTGGCTTGAGGGCAGTCAGCTCGCCGCCGGTGACACCCTGCTGGAGCTGGCCCTCCCGACGACCGTCCGGGTGCCTCTCACCCCCGCGGCGGACGGGCTGGGCCTGGAGTTCAACCGGCCGCCCCGCTTCCGCGCCGACCGCGGCAGCGCCCGCTTCCGGCTGCCGAGCGCGCCGATCAAGCCGGAGAAGCGGGCCATCCCGCTGCTGCCGATCCTGCTGGTCCCGGCGGGCGGCGCCCTGGTCTCCATCCTGGTGACGGGCAACTGGACGTTCATCTTCCTCGCGCTGCTGTCACCGATCGGCGCGCTGGCGACCCAGTTCGGCAGCCGCAAGCAGGCGCAGGTCAGCTACGAACAGAAAGTCCGCGAGTACGAGGACTCCCTGGCGCGGGTCCGCGCCGACGCGGACGCCGCCGTACTGCGGGAGCAGAACCTGCTCCGGCTCTCCCATCCCGACCCGGCCTCCCTGCTGCAGACGGCTTCGGCGCCCTCGGAACGGCTGTGGGAGCGCCGATGGCAGGATCCCGACTTCCTCGAGGTACGGGTGGGCACCGCCGATCTGCCCTCCTCGCTGACCGTCGAGGATCCCGCGCTGGACGAGCACCGTCGCATCACGGTGCCGTGGCTGACCCAGGTTCCCGTGTCGATCCCGCTGCGCGGCGCCGGGGTGACGGGTGTCGCGGGTCAGGACGCCGCGAACCTGGCCGGGTGGATGGCGGCCCAGGCCGCGGCCCTGCACAGCCCCGCCGACCTGCGGATCCTGGTGCTGGCGGGTCCCGACGGTGAGAAGGACTGGTCGTGGGTGCGCTGGCTGCCGCACTGCCAGCCCCAGAACGAGGACGCCTACGCGCTGGTCGGCAGCACCGCCGACTCGATGGCCCGCCGGATCGGCGAGCTGGGGCAGCTGGTGGCCAACCGCGTGGCGGCGGGTCCCGGGGTGCCCCGGGGCGGCACCGCGGGCTCCCCGGACATCCTGGTGGTGCTCGACCAGGCTCGCCGGGCGCGGTCGCTGCCGGGAGTGGTCGCGCTGCTGAGGGACGGCCCGTCGGTGGGCGTCTACACGATCTGCCTGGACCGCGAGGAGCGGTTGCTGCCGGAGGAGTGCACCGCGGTGGTGGCCACCGGTCCGGAGGGCGTCCGGGTGCGCACCGGCCCGGGAGCGCCGCCGGAGAACGTCCGCGTGGACTCTCCCGAGCCCGGCTGGTACGAGAACCTGGCCCGGGCCATCGCACCGCTGCGAGGCGTCGGGGACAGCGACGAGAGCGCGCTCCCCGGATCGGTGCGGCTGCTGGACCTGCTGGGCGTGGAGCCGCCCACGGCCGGCGCCGTCGCCGCCGGCTGGGCGTTGACCGGTCGCAGCACCCGGGCGGTCCTGGGCGCCGGATATGACGGCGAGTTCTCCGTGGACCTGGTCCGTGACGGGCCCCACGCGCTGGTGGCGGGGACGACGGGCTCCGGCAAGTCGGAGCTGCTGCAGACCCTGGTCGCCACGCTCGCCGTGGTGAACCGGCCCGACGAGATGACGTTCGTCCTGGTCGACTACAAGGGCGGCAGCGCCTTCGCCGAGTGCGCGGACCTTCCGCACACCGTCGGCCTGGTCACCGACCTGGACACCCACCTGGTGGAGCGCGCCCTGGTCTCCCTCGGGGCCGAGCTGCGCCGCCGCGAGCAGGTCCTGGCGGAGGCGGGCGCGAAGGACATCGAGGACTACCTGGACAAGCGGACGCGGGGCGGCGATGTGCTCGGCCCGCTGCCCCGGCTCCTGCTGGTGATCGACGAGTTCGCCTCGATGGCCCGCGAACTCCCCGACTTCATCGCCGGCCTGGTCAACATCGCCCAGCGGGGCCGCTCGCTCGGCATCCATCTGGTGCTGGCGACCCAGCGGCCCACCGGCGCGGTGACGGCGGACATCCGCGCCAACACCAACCTGCGGATCGCGCTGCGCACGACCGACGCCGGCGAGAGCCGCGACATCATCGACGCACCCGACTCCGGGAGCATCTCCTCGGGCACCCCGGGACGGGCGTACGCGAGGCTGGGCCCGGCGGTGTTGCTGCCCTTCCAGGCCGCCCGCGTCGGTGGCCGCCGACCGGCCGGCGCGGTCGCGGCGTCGACGGAGACGCCCGTACGGGCCCACGGCGTCAGCTGGCGGGAGCTGGGCGGACCGGTGCTGCGTAGCGCCAGGACCGGCAGCGTCGCGAGTACGCAGGAGGCCGTCACGGACCTGGCGGTCCTGGTCGAGGCCGTCGCGGACGCCGCGCGGACGGCCGGCGTGCCCCGGCAGCCCAGTCCGTGGCTGCCGGCCCTCCCGGACGTCCTGCAGTGGACCGAGCCCGCCGGGCCCAAGCCGCCGGCGGACCGGGACGCGGCCCTGCCCGCCGTGGAGTACGGCCTGGTCGACCTGCCCGCCGACCAGGATCGCGCCGCCCTCGTCCTCGATCTCGACCGGTCCGGCCACCTGCACATCATCGGCTCGCCGCGCAGCGGACGGTCCCAGACCCTGCGAACCCTGGCGGCGGCCCTCGCCCGCGCCCACGCGGTGGAGGACGTCCACCTCTACGGCATCGACTGCGGCAACGGAGCCCTCAACGCGCTGACCGCGCTCCCGCACTGCGGCGCGGTCATCGACCGGAACCAGACGGAGCGCCTGGGGCGGCTGCTGGACCGTCTCACCGCCGAGCTGAGCGCCCGCCAGTCGCTGCTCGGCGCGCGCGGCACCGCCGACCTGGCCGAGTTCCGCAGGATGGCGCCGGTCGACGAGCGTCCGCCGCACATCGTCGTCATGGTGGACCGCTTCGAGGTCTTCGAGCGGGAGTTCGTCAGCTTCGACAACGGCAGCTACCTGGAGCGCCTGCTGCGCCTGCTGCGGGACGGGGCGGGGGTCGGCATCCACCTGGTGCTGGCCGGCGACCGCGTCCTGGGCTCGGCCCGTTTCGCGGGCACCACCGAGGACAAGATCGTGCTCCGGCTCAACGACCGCACCGACTACTCGACGGTGGGCCTCACCCAGAAGTCGGCCCCGTCCGACCCGTCGCCCGGGCGGGGCATCAGGGTGCGGGACACGAGCGAGGTGCAGATCGCGGTCCTCGGCTCGGATCTCTCCGGTACGGCCCAGGCGTCCGTCCTCATCGCGCTGGGCGAGGAACTGGCGGTGCGCGAGGCCGACGTCCCGACGGCGCGGCGGCCGCTGCGCCTGGACGTGCTTCCCAACCAGATCTCGTACCAGGGCGCGGTCGCGCTGCAGGTGAACCCCGGGCCGATGCGACCCCTGGTCGCCATCGGGGGCGACACCCTGACCGCGCTGGGTCCCGATCTGGCGGACGTGCCGACGTTCGTCGTCGCGGGTCCGCCCCGTACGGGACGCAGTACGGCGCTCGTCACGATGGCCCGCTCCCTGCTGGAGCAGGGCACCGGGCTGATCGTTCTGGCGCCGCGGCGGTCGCCGCTGCGCGACCTGGAGGGCGCGCCGGGGGTGGCCGCCGTCTTCACCGACTCCGAGGTGTCCGCCGGCGCGTTCCGCGCCGCGCTCGGCAACGTGCCGCAGGACAGCGCCGTGATCGTCGTGGACGACGCGGAGCTGTTCATGCAGTCGGAGATCGACGCCGACCTCGCGCTGCTGGCCCGAGGCGGAGCCGGAAGCGGGTGGGGCCTCGTCCTCGCGGGAAACGCCGAGGCGCTCTCCTTCGGGCTCGCCGGCTGGATCGGGCAGGTCAAGCGGAACCGCGCCGGGATGCTGCTCTCCCCGCAGAGCCTCAGCGACGGAGAGGTGATCGGCGTCAAGGTCTCCCGTGGCCTGGTCGGTCAGGCCCCCCAGCCCGGCCGGGGCCTGATGCATCTCGGTGACGGGACTCTGACCACCGTGCAGGTGCCGAACACGGCACTCACGGGGTGAAAACGGCGCGAACCGCCTGATGAATGACCGCGGGGCCGACCGGGATGATCTTCCGGTCGGCCCCGTCGTCATTCGGGACGATCTCCAGGGTGGTCCTGCCGTATCCGGGACGATCTCCCGAACGGCCTCGCCGCCATCCGTGCGGGGGAGTCGAGCCCGTTCGGGTCGATCCGTGCCGGCGCGGATTCCGCGGTCCGCGCGCACGAGACCCGGGTCCGCTCGGGCCGGGTGTGTAACGGCGCGGATTCCGTTGCCGCCGGCACGCACGAGGCCCGGGACGTTCAGGCCCCGGCGGGTTGCTCGGCGGGGAGGAAGCGGAAGGTGCCGCTGATCGCGTCGAACAGCTCGTAGACGTCCGCCGCGAGCGGGAGGTTGGGGCTCGCGCAGGTGACGATCAAGTAGTCGCCCGTCGACCCGGGGATGGGGACCACGGTGTGCATGGTGAGCATCCGGACCGTGATGTCGGCGGCGATCTGCGCCTCCTCGGTGCCGGTGATCCGGGCGACCTGCCCGATGTTCGGAAGGGTCACCGCGGAGACGGTCCGGTCCGCGCCGGCCTTGGATCCCCCCGTACCGCCCGGCGACAGCTGGGCCGCGAGCACGGGCAGCGTCAGCTCGCGTCCCGGCGGAGCGGTGACGGCGAAGACCATCGCGTAGGCGAGGAAGAGCCCGTCTTCGAAAATGGTGGCCGTACCGGCGGCGAACAGGGCGCCGTGCCGGCGGGCGGCCCTGCTGACCTCGCGGGCCTGCCGGAACATGTCGTTGATCGTCGCCTTCTCACGCGGACTTTCGGTGAGAGCCAGGGCGGCGGCGCGGGTCTCGGCGAGGACGCTCCCGGAGAGGTCGAGATCGGCCCAGGACTCGGGTACGTCGAGCACAAAACGGTCGACGATCGCCATCAGTTGCCTTCCAGGTGGGCCACGGCCTTGTCGTCGGTGTCCTTGAACTGCTCCAGGATCTGGTCGACGGCCTTCTTGATCGCGTCACACTGCCGGTGCAGCTGCTCGCGACCGTCGTTCCAGCGGCGCTCGAAGTTGTCGCCCTGGTCGATCAACGGGTATCCCACCGCCCGGTCCAGGTCGATCCCGGACTTGTCGGTGTCGATGTTGTCGAGTACGAACCCGAGCGATCGCGACACCTCCTCGAGATCCGATCCCGGAATATTGATGTCGGCCATCGTGCCTCCCCCGTGCGGTCATGCGTAGCGTCTCCTGCGAAACACGTAAGGCGGGACGCGGGGGTTCACAAAGGGTCGTGTCCCCTTGAACCAAATAGGCCGTTTCTCCGTGTTCCGCAGGTGACACTCGAAAGCAACAGCAGCACGGCGCGCAGGCCGTACGTCCGCGCGCTGGTCGCGACCGTTCTTCTCTGCGGCCTGGCGGGCGCCTCCGGCTGCGGCAAGACCCTCACGATCGGCGACGCCGCGCCGGCTGCCAGCTCCCCGGCGGCTCCTGCGGCCCCGGCCGCTTCGCCCCCCGCCGCCTCGCCTCCGGCGGCCGACGGCGCCGCCCCGGCCGGCAACGGCGGCCTGCAGCTGGTCAACGGCTCGGCGGCGGACAACGGGCTGAACGGCAACGGCGGCTCGGTGGTCGGGGCGGCCGTACAGGAGCAGCCGCCGATCTGGGTGCAGCTCTCGGCCGTCAACTCCCCCGCGCTCGGCCCCCATCTGATCAACGTCAACCAGGCGACGCTCTACCGGTTCGACAAGGACACGGCCGACCCCTCGCAGTCGAACTGCGACGGTGACTGCGCCGTCACCTGGCCGCCGGTGACCATCAAGGAGGGCGGCAAGGTCTACGTGGCCGGTATCGAGCCGGCGCAGATCGGCGCGATCCGGAGGAACGACGGAGCGGTGCAGCTGACGGTGGGCGGGTGGCCCGTCTACCGCTTCTCCGGTGACGAGAAGCCCGGCGACGAGAACGGCCAGGGCGTCGGCGGCACATGGTTCGCGGTGGCGCCCGACGGCGCCAAGTCGGCACCGCAGTAGCCCGCCGTCCGGGGCGACGTATCCTGCCTTCGGCGCCCCGGACGTGCGGCTTTCCCCCGTTTTCCTTGTTTTCTCGTTTTTGTTGATTCCCCCACGCTTCCGCCCGTTCTCTCCGGTGGAAGCGTGGGGCTCAAGTCGCATAGAGGGATGAATCACCCATACTGGACACGGTTGAGGAAGTGACCGCGCTCCGGATTCTCCGTGAGCGAGCGCGGATGTCAGAGAAATCCGGTGCCTGGGAGTTGGGATGACGCCCACAGAATCCATGCGGGAGTCCGTGCGGTTCGCGGTCCTGGGCCCCGTACTGGGCTGGAGGGCCGATGCGGAGCTGGACCTGGGGCCTCCCCGGCAGCGGGCCCTGCTGGCTGTGCTGCTCGCCCGCGGCGGCCGTCCCACGGGCCTGGCTGAGATCATCGACGTCCTGTGGGGCGAGGATCCGCCGGACAGCGCGGTCAACGTGGTCCAACGGCACGTCGGGGAGCTGCGCCGGCTGTTCGAGCCGGGGCTGCCGCGCAGGGCGGTGGGGCAGTGGCTGGTGCGCAGCAGCGGCGGCTACCGGCTGAACGTCGACCCCGACACGCTGGACCTGCTCCGGTTCCGCCACCTCGTCGAGGAGGCCCGCCGGACCGCGCAGGACGTGCCGCAGGCCGCGGAGCTGCTCATCGACGCCCTGGAGCTGTGGCGGGGGCCGGCCGCCGAGGGGATCGCCGCCGGAGTGCGGGCGCACCCGGTGTTCATCACGCTGGATCACGAGTATCTCGCCGTGCTGAAGGAGGCGGCCGACACGGCGCTTCGCGACGGTCCCGTGACCCGGCTGGTGCCGATGCTCCAGCAGGCCGCGGAGCTCAACCCGTTCGACGAGCCGCTCCACACCCGGCTGGTGCTCGCCCTGGCGGCCACCGGACATCGAGCCGAGGCGCTCGACACCTACCGGGCGGCGTACTCACGACTGGTCGAGAAGCTGGGCATCGGTCCCGGACCTGAGCTGCGCTCCGCCCACGAGCAGGTGCTCCAGCAGACGGCGCCCGAGGAACCTCCTCCGGCGCGGGTCACCGTGGGCGCGATACGGCCGGCCCAGCTGCCCGCGGACCTCCCCGCCTTCGCCGGTCGGCGGGAGGAACTCGCCCAGGTGCTCGACCTCCTCCCGGACGGGGAGCATCCCACGGCGGCCGTGGTGATCAGCGCGATCGGGGGCATGGCCGGGATCGGCAAGACCACCCTCGCGGTGCACTGGGCCCACAGAATCGCCCACCGGTTCCCCGACGGACAGCTCTACGTCAACCTGCGCGGATTCGACGCCGATGGGGCGGTCCTGGACCCCGCCGAGGCGATCCGCGGCTTCCTGGACGCGCTGGGCGTCTCTCCGCGGGACATCCCCGCCCGTCTGGACGACCAGGCCGCGCTGTACCGCAGCCTGCTGGCCGACCGGCGGGTGCTGGTCCTCCTGGACAACGCCCACGACACCAAGCAGGTACGGCCGCTGCTCCCCGGCGCGCCCGGCTGCCTGGCCATCGTCACCAGCCGGCACCGGCTCTCCGGCCTGGTGGCCGCGGAGGGCGCCCGCTCGCTCACCCTGAGCCTGCTCTCCGACGCGGAGGCACACGAGTTTCTGACGCTGCGGCTCGACGCGGAGCGGGTGGCGGCCGAGCCGCTCGCGGTACGGGAGATCACCACCCTGTGCGCCCGGCTGCCCCTCGCGCTGTCGATCGCCGCCGCGCGGGCGGTGACCCAGCCGGATTTCTCCCTCGCCTCCATCGCCGCCGAGCTGCGGGCGGCCCACGGCAGCCTCGACGCCTTCACCGGTGCGGACGGCATCGATGTCGGCGCCGTCTTCTCCTGGTCGTACCGGGCCCTCACCTCGCCTGCCGCCCGGCTGTTCCGCCTCCTCGCCCTGCACCCCGGCCCCTACTTCAGCGCCTCCTCCGCCGCCGCCCTCGGAGCCCTTCCTGCTCACCGGGTGCGTCCCCTGCTCGCCGAGCTGACCCGCGCCCACCTGCTCACCGAGTACGCCCCCGGCCGCTACACCTTTCACGATCTGCTGCGCGCGTACGCCGCCGAACGCAGCCGCGTCCAGGACACCGACAGCTTCCGCCGCGTGGCGCTCCACCGCCTGATCGACCACTACCTGCAGACCGCCTGCCGAGCGGCCCTGCTGTTCTCCCCGCACCGGGACGCGATCTTTCTGCAGGTGCCCGTTCCCGGGGCATTCCCGGAGAACCTCGCCGACCGCGAGCAGGCGTCGGACTGGCTCACCGCCGAACACGCCGTGCTGCTCGCCATCGTCGAGTTGGCCGCCGATGCCAGGTTCAGCAACCAGGCCTGGCAACTGGCCTGGGCGCTGGAACACTTCCTGGACCGCCGCGGGCACTGGCACGACCTGGCAGTCTCCCAGCGCACCGCGCTGAAGGCGGCACGGCGGCTCCCCGACCGGACCGGGATGGCACACGCCCACCGCGGCCTCGCCCGCGCCGAGGCCGATTTGGGCCGCTACGAGGAGGCCCAGCTCCACCTCGGCCGGGCGCTGGCACTGTTCTGCGAGGTCGGGGACGGCACCGCCCAGGCGCACACCCACCGCCAGTTCAGCTGGGTGCTCGAACAGCAGGCCAAATACGACGGTGCGCTCACCCACGCCCAGCAGGCCCTCGACCTGTTCCGGGCCGGGGGCCGGAGGGCAGGGCAGGCCGCGTCGCTCAACGCGGTCGGCTGGTATCACGCCCTGCTCGGCCGCCACGAGCAGGCCCTCATCCACTGCCGCGAGGCTCTCAGCCTGCTCGCGGAGCTCGGAGACCGCTACGGCCAGGCCGACACCTGGGACAGCCTGGGCTACGCCCACCACCACCTCGGCCGCTACGAGCAGGCCACCATCAGCTACCAGCGAGCCCTGGATCTGTACCGGCAGCTCGGCGTCCGCTACGGCGAAGCCGACACGCTCACGCGTCTCAGCGACACCCACCTGGCGGCCGGACGGCACGAGGAGGCCCGTACCGCCCTGGAGACGGCGCTGGCCAGTCTCGACGACCTCGGCCACCCCGACGCCGAACGGGTCCGCACCAGCCTGCGTACCCTCGGCGACTCTCCCAACGGCGCCGTGTCCTCCTCCTGAGAAACCCGCCGTCCACCGATCGACCCCCGCCGGCCCGTTCATGGCGGCCGAACGCGATGCTCGCCGGGCGAAGCGGCAGCTTCACGATCACCACTGCGCGTCAGTCAACGGCTTGGAAGCGCTTGAACGGTGAACCGCCCGAGAAGCCGCATCAGGCACGCCTGCTTTCAGAGTGAGCTCTCTCCGTGCTCTACCCGGCCCCGGGAACACGGGAGACTTCTGCTTCAGGGTGGTCAGGGTCAACGGACACTCGAACCTCTACCGCCGGGCCGCGACGACACCTCTTCGTTCCCGGGCCGGCTGCGGAACCAAGAGGGCCTCCCGGCATCGGACGAGGAACCGCCGCGTCGCGGCGGGGACCGTTCGCCCGTTGGAGACGTACCCCGACCGGTGATCAGGATGACGGGAGCCCGGTGAGCCAAGAGGCTCACCGGGCTCTGTGGTGGTCGGGGGGTGAGGCTCCCTCCGAGCACCCGACAGGGCGTCTTCTCATTCGAGGCGTCGCCGACTCGTCGTCCATCGGTAGATCGAGGCCGGCCGAACCCGGAAACTCCGGTCCGGCTCGGCCCTACCCCTCGACGGTGAAGTTGTCGCGTATTCCGAAGGTGTCGTGGTAAATGAAGAATTCGACCCTTTCCTGGTCGGTCATCTCTGCCAGCCCGACCACGTCCTCGAAGAATTTCTCGCGCGGTGCACCGGGAGTGAAGAGCAGCAGCATCGATACCGGCTCGCCCGACTCGTTCTTGAAGGCATGAATGCCGCCGGGAGGGACGTGCACGTATTCGCCCGGCTCTGTGGTCAGCCATTGCCGGCCGTCGTAGACGCGCATGCTGCCGGACAGGATGTACCACGACTCGGTCGTCGTCCGATGATAATGCGGATCGGGACCGGTCAGTTCGGGCCCGAATTCGTAACGGTGCAGGCCGAACAGCCCGTCGGTCGTTTTACCCGTTGACAGGTAATGCACGCGCGAGCCGTTCGGGTACACAAAGTCGGGTTCGCTGTTGTTCCGGCGCAACGTGGTGGTCAACTCGCCGTTGTCGCCGCGATACAGGGGTGGCGGATAAGTCATGTGGCGACTGTGCGCCGCGTCCATTGGAACCGGGTTGGAGCCCGGTTGGACACCTGTAACGACAAGCTCTCTCGGCTCTCCGCCGAATCGTCGGCGTCGTTGCCGCCGCACCACAACCGACCCAGTCGGCACCAGCGCTTACCACAAAGTCGTTGAGATATCAACTTCCTCTGGGGTGCGTTCCTTGGTGCCTACTTGGAGCTCAACTAGTCTACCGATTATGTTGCTACGGGTTCTGGGACCGCTCGGGCTCGATGAGGCCGATCTCGGCGGGTCCCGCCAGCGTGCGGTGCTCGCCCGGCTCGTCGTCGCGCGCGGCTCCGTAGTCTCGGTCGACCGGTTGATCGAGGATGTCTGGAGCGGCGGGGCGCCTCCGCGCGCGATCGCGTCGCTCAGGGCATACGTCTCCAACCTGCGGCGCGTCCTTGAGCCGGGCCGGCCGTCTCGCATGCGTACCGAGCTGCTGGTCTCCGCCGCACCTGGCTACGCGCTGCGGCTGCCGTCCTCGGTGGTCGACGCCTGGCGATTCGAGCAGGCGTTCACCGCGGCGCGCTCGGTCGCCGGCACCGACCCGGACCAGGCTCGGCAACTGCTCGTCTCCGGGTTGGGACTGTGGCGTGGCGCCGCGTTTGCCGAGTTCAGCGACGAGCTGTGGGCGCGGCCGGAGGTGATCCGGCTGGAGGACCTGCGATGGGCCGCCCGGGAGCTGCGGGTCACGGTTTCCCTGCGTACGGGCGAAGCCGTGGAGGCGGTCGGCGAGGCGGAGGCGCTGACCCGCGAGGCGCCGTTGCGGGAGGAGCCGTGGCGACTGCTGGCCCTGGCCCTGTGGCACACCGGTCGGCAGGCAGATGCGCTGGCCGCGTTGCGCCGCGCGCGTACGATGCTCGCCGAGGAGCTCGGCTTGGACCCCGGGGCGGCGCTGGTGGCTCTCGAGTCCGCGATTCTCACGCGACGCCCCGACGATCTTCCGGCACCGCCACAGGAACCGCCGGCAGGCGAGCAACACGTGGCGGCCGTGCGGCAGGAAGCGGAGCCGTCCGTGGACCGCGAGGCGGAACCGTTCGTGGGTCGGGAGGCGGAGCTCGCGACCCTCGCAGGGACGGCCCGGGACGCGGCGCGCTACGGCGTCCGGTTCAGCCTGGTCACCGGAGACGCCGGAGCGGGAAAGACCACCCTGCTCACCCACCTGCGACGCGACCTGGAGACCCGCGGATGGGTGGTCGCCGCCGGACGCTGCCCCGAAGTCGAGGGGGCGCCGCCCGCACTGGCGTGGGTGGAGGTGCTCCGCGAGCTCGCCGCCGCTGAATCGCCCGGGTCACTTGCGGCCGAGCTGGCGCCGTTGCTGGCCGATACCTCCCGTGACGGTGTCGCGCGCGACGGTACGGACGGACGGTTTCGGCTGCACCAGGCTGTCGTCGAGTGGTTGGCTGCCGCGTCAGCGCGCCGGCCCGTCGCAATCTTGCTGGACGATCTGCATGCCGGCGACACGGAAACGCTGCGACTGCTGAACGCGATGAGCGAGATCGACGCCACCGTGCTGTTCGTGCTCGCGTTTCGTCCCACCGAGCAGTCGCCGCGGCTGGCCGCCTCGCTGGCCGCCCTCGCCCGGCGTTCGCCCACTCGCGTACATCTCGACGGGCTGAGTGTCGAGGACGTGCAACGGCTGGTCGGCGCGTTCACCCGGACACCGGTCGATGCGGAGACACTCGCCACCCTCGCGGGACGAACCGGGGGCAATCCCCTGTTCGTCCGGGAGTTGGCTCGTCTCCTGGCGTCCGAGGGTATCCCTGTCGCGATCTCTGAAGTGCCCGAAGGCGTCCGGGATGTGCTGCGCGCACGGCTTGCGAGGTTGCCGGAGGAAGCCGTGGCCGTGCTGCGCCTGGCCGCCGTCGCCGGCAGGGAGGCCCAGGTGGAAACGCTGGTCCGGGCGGCCGACGCGGACGAGGGGACGGTGCTGGATGCGCTGGAGACCGGTCTCGGCGCCGGGTTGCTGACCGAGCCCAGGCCAGGATGGGTGCAATTCGTGCATGGCCTGGTCCACGACACCTTCTACACCGACGTTCCACTGTTGCGGCGGGCTCGGATGCACGCACGAATAGCGGAGCGGTTGCGGCCGGACGATCATCCGGCGCTGGCCCGGCACTATCGGGCCGCCGCCTCGTCGGACACCGCGTCACTGGCCGTCGAGCACGCAGTCCGGGCCGCGGAACTCGCCGAGCGGCGCTATGCGTACGACGCCGCGATCCGGCTGCTGACCGACGCGCTCGACGCCGTCGACATGGTGCCCGGCGACCGGGACGCGTTGCGCGTGGATGTGCTCGGCCGCCTGCTGCGCGCGCAGGTCCGCGCCGGCACACTGTCCGCCGCCCGGGAGAGTCTCGTCCGGGCCGTCGACACCGCCGTCGAGTCCGGGCGTGACGACCTGCTGATCGCGGCACTCGCCACATGGCGGGTGCCGACGCCGTGCCTGACTCGGGCGTACCGCTTCGTCGACGATCGCATCGTCGACCTGCTCACCATGCTGGTGCGCCGCAACGACCTGGCACCGGCCGACCGCTTCCTGCTCAACGCCGTACTGGCCGCCGAGCTGGAAGGCGAACCGGATCCGCGCGGCGTCGAGGCCGGCATCCAGGCACTGGCTCTGTCCGTGACCATCACGGACCCCGAGTGGAAAGCGCTCGGCCAGACGGCGCGTCTGCGGACGATGAGCCACCACCGGGAAGCCCGAGAGCGAGCCGAACTCGCTACGTCGCTCCGCCTCCTCGCCGAGGAGCATGGCCTGGTGGCCTACCGCTGGTACGCCGAGCAGGTGATAGGTCACAGCGCAGCCGTACTGGGCGAGCCCGCTGAGATGCGCGCCAGCATCGCGCGGCAAGGCACCATCGCCGACACCTACAAGCTGGCCGAACCGCAGGCCATCAACCTCGCATCCCAGGGCGCGCTGGCGCACATCAGGGGAGACTTCGCGGCGGCGAAGCGGTTCTACGACGATTGTTCCGCCCAGATGCGACGAGTGGGATCGATCGGTGCCGACTCCATCCATTTCGCGGGCACCAGCAGCGTCCTGCTCAGCCAGGGCGGCCTGGCGTCGCACCTCGAGGCGACCCGCCTCGCCCGCGAGTCGCACGGGCCGATGTTCGACGACCTGCTCGCGCTGGTGCTCGTGCATGCCGGCCGCACCGACGAGGCACGCACCGTGCCGATCGGCACCCATCCCTGCCCTCCCGAAGACATCTTCCAGACCGGTCTGCTGGCCATCCGGGCCAGGGCTCTGGTCGCGCTCGGGCGAAAAGACTTGGCGCAACCCGTCATCGACGTCCTCCTCCCCGTACGCAACCAGCTCGCGGGCCTCTCGGGCGCGACAATCGTCATCGAACCGGTCGCCCTGACCCTCGGCAGGCTCTTCCAATTGCAGGGCCGATCCTCCGAGGCCGACGAGCATTTCGCGATGGCGGCCTCGATGGCACGGCGCTGGGAATCACCGCACTGGCTGGCCGAAGCTCTACGCCGTGGCTCTGCCAAGCGCACCTGGGCCGCTTGAGTCCCGGCTGCCCGCACCGGCAAGGATTCCGTTCCGCAAGGCGATCGGCATTTCGCCTGTTCGGCAAGCGGAGGACAGGAGATTCGAACTCCCGAGGGGGTGCCCCCGACATGCTTTCCAAGTCTGCCGATCTCCGTTCAGCGGAGATCACATGGGGTGCGACTCAGGCCTCGGCGAGGTGCGTGGACCCAGGCGGACGGCGGCGTACGGGGCTGAACCGAGACGGAGATCGAGACGGGCGAAGACTCGACTCCTGCGGTTCGAGCAGGACGCTCGCCGGAACTCAGCGGGCGGGGTCGCGGTTGTAGAGCTTCCTGGCCCACAGGTAGCCGACCAGGGCGATGCCGGCGCTCCAGGCGATGGCGACGGTCGCGTTGTCGTCCATCGGGGTGCCGAGCAGCAGGGACCGCAGGGTCTCGATGAGCGGGGTGAACGGCTGGTGCTCGGCGAACCAGCGCAGCGGGCCGGGCATGGAGTCGGCGGGCACGAACCCGCTGCCGAACAGCGGCAGGAACATGAGCGGCATGGGAATGTTGCTGGCGATCTCGACGGTGGGGGAGAGCAGGCCGAGCGCGGCCGACAGCCAGGTGAGGCCGAGGACGAACAGGGTCAGGATGCCGAGCGCGGCGAGCCACTGCAGGGGGCCGGTGGTCGAGCGGAATCCGAGAAGTACGGCGACGCCGCCGACGACGGCGACCCCGAGCAGGGTCTGGATCATGCTGCCGAGCACGTGGCCGGTCGGGACGGAGGCGCGGGTGATGGCCATGGTCCGGAAGCGGGCGACGATGCCCTCGGTCATGTCTGTTGCGACGGTCACCGCGGTGGCGGTGGCGGCCGAGGCGACCGTCATCAGGATGATGCCGGGGGTGACGTAGGCGAGGTAGTCGGCGCGGCCACCGGCCTGGCCGAGCCCCGCGCCGAGGGTGCCGCCGAAGACGTAGACGAACAGCAGCAGGAAGACGATCGGCATGCCGATGATCATGAGGGTGAGAGTGGGGTAGCGGAGCATGTGCCTCAGGTTGCGGCGCAGCATCGTGGCCGAGTCGCGGAGCGCGTTCATCGAGCGGGTTCACTTTCCTGGGTGAGGGCGAGGAAGACGTCGTCGAGGTCGGGGGTGTGGACGGCCAGTTCGTCGACGGTGACGGAGACGCCGTCGAGCCAGTCGAGCAGCGCTCGCAGCGATCTGACGCCGCCGTCGCTGGGGACGTGCAGGGTGAGCGTCTCCTCATCGCGGGAGATCGGGCGCAGCCCCTGAGACGCCGTCTCGAAGCCGTGTGGGTCGGCGAAACGCAGGCTGACATGGCCGCCGGGGACCAGGCGTTTGAGCTCTTCCGCGGTGCCTTGGGCGACCAGCTTGCCGTGGTTGAGCACGGCGAGCCGGTCGGCGAGCCGGTCGGCTTCTTCCAGGTACTGGGTGGTGAGGAAGATGGTGACGCCGTGGTCGGCGACGAGGCCACGGATGATCTGCCACATGGTGCTGCGGCTGCGCGGGTCCAGGCCGGTGGTGGGCTCGTCGAGGAAGATGATGCGGGGGGCGCCGACGAGGGTCATGGCGAGGTCGAGGCGGCGTCGCATGCCGCCGGAGTAATTCGCGGCGGGTTTGCCGGCGGCCTCGGCCAGGTCGAACTGCTCGAGCAGTTCCCGCGCCCGCTCGCGGCCCCGGGATCGGCCCAGGTGGTGCAGGTCGGCCATGAGGCGGAGGTTCTCCTCACCGGTGAGCAGGCCGTCCACCGCGGAGTACTGGCCGGTGACGCCGATCGCGGCGCGTACGGCCTGGGCTTCCCTGGTCAGGTGGTGGCCGGCCACCCGGACGTCGCCGCCGTCGGCGGAGATGAGCGTGGAGAGGATCTTCACCACGGTGGTCTTGCCCGCGCCGTTGGGGCCGAGGAGGGAGAAGATGGTGCCGGCCGGGATGTCCAGGTCGACGCCGTCGAGTACGAGATGCTTGCTGTAGACCTTGCGCAGGCCGGTGGCGAAGATCGCCGGGTCGGTCATGATCGGGTCCTTGAAGGTCGGGGGTGGACTCGGGGCGGCGTTTCAGGCTGAGGTGGCGATCAGCGGGCGGGGCCCCGCGTCGGCGGCCTGCCGTACGGCTCGCCTGGCCGCGATGATCGTCCAGGCGATGGTGAGCGCGGTGACCAGCGCCGTCGCGGCGAAGGCGGCGAGGGTGGCCGCATCGGGGTGGATCAGGGACTGGCCGCGTGCGGCCTGCCAGGTCACGACGGTGACCAGGCCGCTGTAGCCGAGGGCGGCGGCACCCACCAGACGGGCGCGCACTCGCTCGTCCCGCAACCAGGCGTACCGGGTGGCCAGGGCGGCCAGGACCGCGGTGAGGACGAGCAGCACCTGGATGCCGTGCAGGCCGAAGAAGTGCGGGACGCGGAAGTCTCCGCCGGTGACGCTCCAGTTGGTGAGGGGCATGCCGTGGCCGTCGGGGTCGCCGATGCCGTGGCCCTGGTACATGGGGATCCGGGCGCCGTTGGCGTCGGTGACCGTACGGGGATGGATGTCGGTGACCATCCAATAGAGCGGGACGAGCATGCCCACGGTGGCCAGCCCCAGCCCGGCGCGGATCGCGCGGGTGAGCGCGGGACCGGCCGTGCGCTGGATCAGCACCATGACCCCGATGATCAGTTGCGCGATCAGAATGATCATCACGCCGTAGGTGAGGAACGGGACCAGGGCCAGGGTGACGGGATCGCTCTGGTCGGCGTTGAAGTGACTGATGGTGCCACGGGCCGCCTGCAGGGTGATGACGCCGACCTCGACGGTCGCGGCGACGGCGAACACGCAGCCGACCCACCAGCCCACCCGCCTGCCCCTCGTCAGTTTGGACAGCAGCCAGGCGAGCGTCCCGGCGTAGAGGCCGAAGGCGAAGCCGAACTTCAACGGTTTGACCCACACCGACTCACCCAGCAGCGTGCGGTCGTCGATCAGCAAACCGGCAAGGCAGACGAACATCAGGGCGCACATGAGGCCCGCGCAGATCAGCAGCGGACGATGCCAGGACTTCACAGGAACTCCGATCAAGCTTGTCGTTTCGATATGCGAAAAGCTAGCTTGCATTCAGATATTCGTCAACGATAAATCTGCTGGTTGCGTGGGCAAATATGAAATACTTGCAATGGAGTGTGGATGAATGCAAGTGGTGAACTTGCAATGAGATGGAGGTGGATGCAAGACTGCCCGTCCGTGCAGGCGCGACCAGGAAGGCACATCCATGCCCGGAGGCAGGCTGACCCACCAGGACCGCCGGCAGATCGCCGACGGTCTGGCGGAAGGGCTCACCTATACCGAGATCGCCGCCCACCTGGACCGGCCGCTGTCCACCGTCACGCGCGAGGTGGCCCGCAACGGCGGACCCGAGGGCTACCGGGCCGACCAGGCGCACGAGGCAACCCGGGAACGCGCCAGGAGGAGCCAGCCCGCCCAGGGGGAACGCGACGTCGAGGCGGTCGACGCCGTGGAGGGGCAGTTCACCGAGATCTTGATCAGTACCGGTCTGTCGCGGATGACCGCCCGCGTGCTCGCCAGCCTCTACCTCACCGACAGCGGCAGCCTTACCGCCGCCGAACTCACCCGGCACCTTCAGGTCAGCCCGGCCTCCGTCTCCAAGGCCATCGGCGAGCTCGAACAGCAGGAGATGGTCCGCCGCGAACGCGACCCGCGCAGACGCCGCGACCGCTACATCATCGACGCCGACGCGCTCTTCCGCGCCTGGATGGCCGGCGCTCGCCAGAACGCCCTGCTGGCCGACTTCGCACGCCGGGCGGCTGAAACCCTCGGGACCGTCTCGCCCGCCGGGGGCCGGCTGCGAGACGTCGGAGACTTCTTCGACCACGTCGGCCAGGCGATGCTGCAGGCGGCCGAGCAGTGGCGCGAGGCCCACAACGCCAAGCAAGGGCTGTGAACGGCCGGTTCGGCTTCATCGGGTGCCGTGACCAGACATGATCATCGGCTCGTTCGTGGTTCGGACCACTCCCGATCGAGCAGATGTGAGGTGCGTCGCAGAGAGCTTGATCAACTCGTCGACTGAGACCCGAACGCCAGAGGGGCCGGACCGCGTGTGCGGTCCGGCCCCTCTGAGGTGGCGGAGGATAGGAGATTCGAACTCCTGAGGGGTTGCCCCCAACACGCTTTCCAAGCGTGCGCCCTAGGCCAACTAGGCGAATCCTCCGTGGAGAAGCTTACCTAACTTCCGGAGTGCGTGGACCATGAATTTTCTCGGTCACGATCATTCCGATCTGAGGCCGACTCGGCCCCGATCACTCTGATCTGTGGCTAGACTTACGAAGGACCCCTCGCGCGGCGTCATCCTGTGAACCTCCCCAGGGCCGGAAGGCAGCAAGGATAAGCAGGCTCTGGCGGGTGTGCGAGGGGTCTCTTCGTTTCAACCCCTCGCAGGTGGGATCGTCGCATGAGTCTTGCGCTTTACCGCAAGTACCGGCCCGGGACCTTCGCCGAGGTCAAAGGGCAGGAACACGTCACCGAGCCGCTGCGGCAGGCGTTGCGTAGCGGGCGGATCAACCACGCCTACCTCTTCAGCGGGCCCCGAGGGTGTGGCAAGACATCCAGCGCCCGGATCCTGGCCCGCTCACTGAACTGTGAGAAGGGCCCGACCCCCGACCCGTGCGGGGAGTGCGACTCCTGCGTGGCGCTGGCCCCCACCGGCCCCGGCCACCTCGACGTCATCGAGATCGACGCGGCCTCGCACGGCGGTGTGGACGATGCTCGCGACCTGCGTGAGCGAGCCTTCTTCGCACCGGTGTCGTCACGCTTCAAGATCTACATCATCGACGAGGCGCACATGGTGACCCGCGAGGGTTTCAACGCGCTGCTCAAACTCGTCGAGGAGCCTCCGCCGCACCTGAAGTTCGTCTTCGCGACCACGGAGCCCGAGAAGGTCATCGGGACGATCAAGTCCCGGACCCACCACTACCCGTTCCGGCTGATCCCGCCCGCGGCGCTGCGCACCCTCATGGAGGAGATCCTCACCTCCGAGAAGATCGCATTCGAGTCCGCCGCGCTGCCGCTGGTGGTCCGGGCGGGCGCGGGCTCGGCCCGTGACTCGCTGTCGATCCTCGACCAGCTTTTCGCCGGATCGGACGAAGCGGGCATCACCTACGCGCGTGCGGTCTCGCTGCTGGGCTACACCGACGGCGACCTGCTCGACGACGTGATCGCCGCCTTCGCGAGCCGTGACGGCGCGCAGGTGTTCCACACCGTGAACCGGGTGATCGACGGAGGCCATGACCCCCGCCGCTTCGCGATGGACCTGCTGGAGCGCTTCCGCGACCTGGTGATCCTGGCCAACGTGCCGGAGGCGGCCAAGAGCGGGCTGCTCGACCGGCCCGCCGACGAGCTAGAACGGCTTCAGGGCCAGGCGGCCTCGATGGGCCCGGCCGAGCTGACCCGCGCAGCGGAGATCTTCAACGCCGGTCTGACCGAGATGCGCGGGGCGGCCTCGCCCCGGCTGCTGCTCGAGCTGATGTGCGCCAGGACCCTGCTTCCCGGAGCCGCACAGGGGGAGGCGGCGTTGCTCGCCCGGCTGGAGCGGCTGGAGAAAAGCGGTGTCGCGGCGGCTCCCGTGACCTACGCCAATTCCGCCCCGGCAGTCGCTCCCGCCCCGGTGATCCACGCGGCGCCCGCGCCCCAGGCTCCGCCGCCCACCCCGGCCGCCCCGCCCGCCGCCGGTACGGCTCCCGCCTCCGCCGCGCCCGCCCCCAGCCCCCAGGGCGACGACTGGCCCGTGGCGGTCAAGCCCGGTGCCCCCGCCTCCCCGCCGCAGGCACCCGCACAGGCACAGGCACCGCAGGCTTCCAGCGCACCGGTGCCCGCGCAGGCCTCCGGATCGGGGGCCGGCGCCGTCCAGCAGGCATGGCCCCAGGTGCTGAGCGCGCTCAAGCAGCGCAGCATCGTCGTCTGGGCGCAGGTCAACACCAACGCCCAGGTCGTGGGGGTCGAGGGCAGGGTCGTCGTCCTCGGTTTCACCCAGGTCGGCGCGATGAAGAACTTCATCGGCGGCGGCAAGGACGCGGTGGTCGCGTCGGTGCTGCAGGAGGTCCTGGGCGGCACCTGGAAGGTCGAGGCCGTCGTCGGCGGCGGGCCCGTCCCCTCCGGTGGAGGCCGTCCTCCGGCCGCGCCCCCGCACAACCCGGCTCCACAGCAGACCCCTCGCCCGCCCGCGCCCGCTCCCGCGAGTCAGGAACCCGCTCCCCGGCAGGACCCCGGATCACCGGCATCGGCATCGGCGGCTCCGTCCGCTCAGGTCGTCCCGTCCGTTCCCGCCGCCCCGATGCGGCAGGCTCCGCCCGCCACGGACGAGTCCTGGCCGGACGAGCCGCTGCCGGAGGACCATGGCTCGCCCCCCTCCCCGAATCCCGGCCTGGCCGCCGCCCGCTCGGCAGCCAAGGCCGCGGCCCAGGCGGGCCCGAGGGCGACGGGCAGCAAGGCGGCCGGCAACAACAAGCCGGCCGGTAACAAGCCGGCCTGGCCGGACGCGGTGCCCGGCCGCAAGGGCGTCGCCGAGGCCGACGAGGTCGACCGGCTGCACGATGCGGGTGCCGACGTCAACGGGCTCACCGGCATGGCCCTCATCCAGCGGGAGCTCGGCGGCCAGGTCATCGGCGAGATCGACCACGCCTGAGGGCTCGTTCGGCCGGTATGCCGGCCACCTCTGAGGCCCGTTTCGCCGATGCGTCGACCGCCTCTGGGAGTCCGTTCTGCCGATCACACCTGAGGGCCGGTTCCGCCGGTGCGTCGATCACCTCTGAGGGCCGCTTCGCCGATGCGTCGACCACCTCTGGGAGTCCGTTCTGCCGATCACACCTGAGGGCCGGTTCGGCCGGTGCGTCGACCGCCTCTGAGAGTCCGTTCTGCCGATCACACCTGAGGGCCGGTTCCGCCGATGCGTCGACCGCCTCTGAGGGCCCGTTCCGCCGGTGCGTCGATCACGCCTGAGGGCCGGTTCCGGCGACGTCAGGTGCGGGGTCAGGCCGTTTCCCGCTCCCGGTGGTAGCGGGCAGGCGACCGGCGGCGCCTACGGCAGGTTGATGCCGGTGAGGCGGATCCGCGCGGCCACGGCGCGGTGGTCCTCGCGGGGCAGCATGGTGACGAGGCGTTCCAGGACGTTGATGTCGTTCTTGCCGTATTCGGTCTCGGCGTAGGCCCACAGGTCGTCAGGGCCGCCCCGGAGGAGCAGCCGGGCCCGGACCTGCCCTTCCAGCTCCTCGCGGATGCGGCGGAGCGTGGGGGCCTCGGAGCGGGGGAGCAGAGGGCCGCCGTAGCCGCGGCCGACCGGGGCGATCTCCTCCGTGGCGAGCAGCCGCCTGAGGTCGAGGAAGTCGGCCTCGACCGTGCAGACCAGGCGGTACGGCTTGGCGGCGACGGTGGGCCCGAGCTGGGCGCGCAGGCGGTGGATCTCGGCACGGATGGTCACCGGGTTGCCGGCGTCGCCGTACAGGTGGAAGGAGAGCTGGTCGGCGGTCATGCCCTGGGGGTTGAGCGCCAGCAGGGCGAGGATCTCGGCGTGGCGCAGGGAGAGCGACAGGCGGACCCCGTCGAGATGAGCCGAGGGGCGCTCTGCGCCGAGGAAGGACAGGGTGAGCACGGGGCCGCCGTGCGCCCGGCCGGGGAGGCGGAGCAGGAAGCTGTCGCCGAGCGGTTCGAGCAGGGCGGCCTGCCCGCCGGGCAGGATCACCCGGTCGCCCGTCTCCGGCAGGCGGATGCGGTGGCCCCACTGCCGCGTGTGGTCGCCGGAGATGATCCGCCCGGTCATGGTGACCAGGGCGCCCGGTTCGCCGTGCAGTGCCCGCAGGTGCTTGTCGTGGCGGCCGCGGAGCCGCTCGTCGCGCTCGATCATGCGCAGGGTGAGGTGGCTCTCGGCCAGGCGCGCGGTGGCCTCGACGAGGGCGACGGTCGCAGGATGCAGGGTGCGCATGGGGCCGCTGACGTCGATGCAGCCGAGCACGTCGCCGCTGTCCGGATCGACGATCGGCGCGGCGGAGCAGGACCAGAGGTGCAGAACCTTGACCAGGTGCTCGGCGGCGAAGATGTGGACCGGTCGCCGGGTCTCGAGGGCGGTTCCCATGCCGTTGGTCCCGATCGCGCTCTCGCCCCAGTGGAACCCGTCGGCCAGACCCACCTCGTCGGCGCGGTCCATGATCTGGTGGTTGCCGTCGCGCCAGAGCACCCGGCCCTCGGCATCGGCGACCATCAGGATGTGCGCGCTCTCCTTGGTGGCCTCCAGGAGCGTCTCGGTGACGAGCGGCAGCAACTCGTTCAGAGGATGGGCCGAGCGGATCTCCCGGATGTCCTCGCCTTCGAAGGCGAGCGGCGCCGAGCTCGTCTCGGGGTCGATCCCGGCGTCCAGAGAACGCCGCCACGACGCGGAGATCACATTTCTGGGCGCCTCGTCCACCGATCGCTCTCCACCGGTCACGGCCTCGTGCATGCGGCGCAGCCGTACCGAGTAGGCGTCCAGCTCGGAAACGGGGACAGCGCTCATATGGCTGTCGCGCACATACCCCCCTCCCCTCTGGAATCGGACTGATGGCCGAAGCATCGGTGGTAAGGACCTCCCCACGCAACCCATTCGGCGAAAGAGGGTGTGCGAAGGGTGAGTGAACGGTCGCAACGTGTGTGCAACCTGCGTTCGGTTACCTTCTGATCACACGCCGCCGTGTACGGCCGTTCCGGCGCGTGTGCTGTCGGGTCCCGGACGTCTGGAGGGGGGCCGGGGCCCGACTGAAGGTTTGGTCCCCTTATGTGGGGAACACGTGGTGCCGCCAGTACACGACCTGGCAAGAACCCCGTAGGCTCGTGACGACTGACGTCACGGACGAGGAGCACACGACGGTGAACCCAGGGGATGTCAACCTGCAGCAGCTGCTGGAGCAGGCACAGCTCATGCAGCAGCAGCTTGTGAGCGCCCAGCAGGAGCTGAACGACGCGGAGGTCGAGGGCTCGGCGGGAGGTGGTCTGGTCGTGGCCACGGTCAACGGCGGGGGCGAACTGCTCGAGCTGAAGATCAGTGGCGAGGCCGTCGAACCCGGCGACCCCCAGGAAACGGCGGACACCATCGCCGACCTGGTCATCGCCGCGATCCGAGACGCCGTGCGCGCGGCAGCCGACCTCCAGCAGGAGAAGCTCGGTCCACTCGCACAGGGGCTGGGCGGCGGGAGCGGGCTCGGCCAGCTGCCCGGGTTCTGATCATGTACGAAGGGGTCGTCCAGAATCTGATCGACGAGCTGGGGATGCTGCCCGGCGTCGGTCCCAAGAGCGCGCAGCGCATCGCGTTTCACCTCCTGGCCGCGGAGCCGGCCGACGTGAAACGGCTCGCGCACGCGCTGCTGGAGGTCAAGGACAAGGTCCGCTTCTGCCGGGTCTGTGGAAACGTCGCGGCAGAGGAAGAGTGCCGGATCTGCCGTGATGTCAGGCGCGATCCCCATGTGATCTGTGTCGTCGAGGAGCCGAAGGACGTCGTGGCGGTCGAGAAGACCCGCGAGTTCCGAGGCCGTTACCACGTGCTCGGTGGGGCGATCAGCCCGATCGACGGGGTCGGTCCCGACGACCTGCGCATCCGTGAGCTGATGACGCGCCTGGCCGACGGCCAGGTGACCGAGCTCATCCTCGCCACCGACCCCAACCTCGAGGGGGAGGCGACGGCGACCTATCTTGCCCGTCTGGTAAAGCCGATGGGACTGAGAGTCACACGACTGGCCAGCGGTCTGCCGGTAGGCGGTGACCTCGAGTACGCCGACGAGGTCACCTTGGGCCGCGCTTTCGAAGGAAGGAGGCTGCTGGATGTCTGATGCGTGGAGCGCTCTGGCAGAACGGATCGCGGAGCATGCGGAGAACTACATCGACGGCCTGACCCGGCTGGCGGGCGGCGAGGGCGGCGACGCCATCCTGCCGCTGCTGCTGGTGGAGGTCGCGCAGGTCAGTCTGGCGGGCGCGCAGCTCGGTGCCAGTCAGGACGTGATCCTGTCGGGCAACTGGGAGCCGCACCTGAGCGCGGATCCGGATGTCGACGCCCTGCGCATGGCCCTCGCCGAGCGGCTCGGCCCCGTGGACGACTACGCGGAGGTCTTCGCCCCCTACAAGGACACCGTGGTCACCCCGTACCGGCTGTCGGACGACCTGACCGCCGTGACCGCGGACCTCCTGCACGGTCTCCGGCACTACAAGGCGGACCGTCCGCTGGAGGCTCTCTGGTGGTGGCAGTACTCCTACTTCAACACCTGGGGCAACCACGCCGGAGCGGCAATGCGGGCACTTCAGGCGCTTGTCGCCCGCACGCGTCTTGACGTGGCGGAAGAGCGCACAACGGTGTGATCGTCCACATACTGGGCCGAACCATAGGGCCTCTCCTGGGCCGCCAGTAGACTGTGAGCTCCACAGCCCTAGATTGCTTCGGAGACATCTCGTGGCGCTCGTTGTTCAGAAATATGGTGGTTCGTCCGTCGCCGACGCCTCCCGCATCAAGCGGGTCGCCCAGCGTATCGTCGCGACGAAAAAAGCCGGCAACGACGTCGTGGTGATCGTTTCTGCGATGGGCGACACCACCGACGAGTTGCTGGACCTGGCCCAGCAGGTCTCGCCGCTGCCGCCGGGTCGCGAGCTCGACATGCTGCTCACCTCCGGTGAGCGCATCTCGATGGCGCTGCTGGCGATGGCGATCGCCAACCTGGGCCACGAGGCGCGCTCGTTCACCGGCTCCCAGGCCGGTGTGATCACCGACTCGTCCCACGGCCGCGCGCGCATCATCGACGTGACGCCCGGCCGGATCCGCGAGGCCCTCGACGGCGGCCAGATCGCGATCGTGGCCGGGTTCCAGGGCGTCTCCCAGGACACCAAGGACATCACCACGCTCGGCCGCGGCGGTTCGGACACGACCGCGGTCGCGCTCGCCGCCGCTCTCAACGCCGACGTGTGTGAGATCTACACCGACGTGGACGGCATCTTCACCGCGGACCCCCGCATCGTCCCGACCGCACGCCAGATCCCCAAGATCTCCTACGAGGAGATGATGGAGATGGCGGCCTGTGGTGCGAAGATCCTGCACCTGCGCTGCGTCGAGTACGCTCGCCGCTTCGGCCTGCCGATCCATGTCAGAAGCTCGTTCAGTACCAAAGAAGGCACGTGGGTCGTTTTCGCCCCCGACAGCGAAGGAATAGAGATGGAGCAGCCGATCATCTCCGGCGTCGCACACGACCGGAGTGAGGCCAAGATCACCGTTGTCGGGGTGCCCGACAAGGTCGGCGAGGCTGCCACGATCTTCAAAACGCTGGCCGACGCCGAGGTCAACATCGACATGATCGTGCAGAACGTGTCGGCGGCGACGACCGGCCGGACGGACATCTCCTTCACGCTGCCCACGACCGACGGTTCCACGGCGCTCACCGCACTGAAGAGGATCCAGGAGCGCATCGGTTTCGAGTCGCTGCTCTTCGACGACCAGATCGGAAAGGTGTCGCTGATCGGCGCGGGCATGCGCTCGCACCCCGGCGTCACCGCGACGTTCTTCGCCGCCCTCGCCGACGCGGGGGTGAACATCGAGATGATCTCCACCTCGGAGATCCGCATCTCGGTGATCGTGGGGCAGGACGAGGTGGACACGGCGGTCAACGCCGCCCACCGCGCGTTCGACCTCGACGCCGACCAGGTTGAAGCCGTGATCTATGGAGGTACCGGGCGATGAGCCGCAAGCCAACCCTTGCCCTGATCGGCGCGACCGGTGCCGTCGGCACCGTGATGCGCGACATCATCTCCACCCGGGAGGATGTCTACGGCGAGATCAAGCTCGTCGCGTCCGCCCGGTCGGCAGGCAAGATCCTGCAGGTCCGCGGGGAGGACCTGGTCGTCCAGGAGCTGACCCCCGAGGTCTTCGACGGCGTCGACATCGCGATCTTCGATGTGCCGGACGAGGTCTCCGCGACGTGGGTGCCGATCGCCGCCGAGCGCGGCGCGGTCGTCATCGACAAGTCGGGCACCTTCCGGATGAACCCCGAGGTCCCGCTCGTCGTGCCGGAGGTCAACCCCGAGGCCGCGCGTGAGCGGCCGCTGGGCATCATCTCGACCCCCAACTGCACCACGCTGTCGATGATGGCCGCGATGGGCGCGCTCCACGAGCAGTACGGCCTGCGCGAGCTGGTGGTCGCCTCCTACCAGGCGGTCTCCGGTTCGGGCGTGGCCGGTTCCGCCCGCCTCTATGACGAGATCGAGGCCCTCGCGGGCGACCGGACGATCGGGCAGACCGCCGGCGACGTGCGTAAGGCGCTGCAGAACAAGCTGGGCGACGCGGAGTCGCCCTTCCCGGCGCCCGTGGCGTTCAACGTCGTGCCGTGGGCGGGCTCGCTCAAGGACGACGGCTGGACCTCCGAGGAGCTCAAGCTCCGCAACGAGTCCCGGAAGATCCTCGGGATCCACGACCTCAAGGTCTCGGCGACCTGCGTCCGCGTTCCGGTGATCACGACCCACTCGCTGGCCGTGCACGCGACCTTCGAGCGCGAGATCACCGTCGCCGACGCGCACCGGATCCTGGAGGCCGCCCCGACCGTGGTCGTCATGGACGACCCGGCCAACGGTGTTTTCCCCACCCCGGCGGACGTCGTCGGCACCGACCCGACCTACGTGGGCCGGATCCGACAGGCGCTCGACTTCCCGAACGCCCTCGACCTGTTCGTCTGCGGGGACAACCTCCGCAAGGGCGCGGCCCTGAACGCGGCTGAGATCGCCGAACTGGTCGCGGCCGAGTTCGCGTAACCACACCCCCACCTGTTCGCCGTACGGCGGCACTGGCGCCGCCGTACGGCCCCCCACCCGCTCACGCCGTACGGGGGGCTTCGCCCGTTCGCCGTAAGCCGGTGCCGCCGTACAGCCCTCGCTTGTACAGCCCTCGCTTGTACGGCTCACCGCATCGGCACGGCGACGATCGGGCTGCGACAGGGGGTCCGTGCGGACGTCGGCAGGCGTTCGCCAGGAGCCCTCGGCTTCGGCCACGGGGTCATGACATGAAGAGGATGTCCCAGTGGTTCGACTCGCGCGCGTAGAGAATCCCTAGCGGATCCCCGTAGAGGCGGGCCCCGTCGCCTCGCACCCCCTGCGGGGGCAGCTGCTTGATGTAGTCGTTGATGCATTTGTTGGGCTTGATGTCCAACTTGTAGCCCGCGTGGTGACTGTAGGGGCCGGGAGCGTGGCCGACCTCGGTGCCGCCGGTGATGACGATCGGGCACTGGCTACGTTGCTTCAGCGCGATCACTTCGTCCACGGTGGCGGCCCGTACGGCCTGCAGCGAGGTGCAGTGCCCCACGTGACGGTTGGAGCATTTCCCGGAGGAGGTCCAGTTCAGGCCGGCCTGCTTCAGCCGTTCTGTGGCCTGCAGGTGCTGGAGCCGTACCGGCAGGCGTTGCTGGACCTGGGGCGGGACGGCGGCCTTGGGCTGAGGTGGGACGGCCGCCTTGGGCTGCGGGGGAACGGCCGCCTTGGGCTGAGGTGGGACGGCGGCCTTGGGTTGAGGGGGAACGGCGGCCTTGGGCTGAGCCGCGGGTTGGCTCTTGGGGAGGCTCTGAGGCTGGGCCTGGCCCGCTGGCCGATCCTCGGGCCGGCTCCGGGGCAGGTCCTTGGCCTGTTTCCGGCTCTGTTTCCGGCTCTGGGACCGGTTCTTGGGCTGGTTCTGGCTCTGGGCCTGGCTTTCGGGCCGGCTCCGGGTCTGGGATCGACTCTGGGGTTCGGACCGGGCCTGGCTCTGGGACCGGCTGTGGAGCCGGTGCCGGGCCTGGACCATCACCCGGCTCTGGAGCGCGGCCGCCCGCCGGTATGCCTGCCGGCTGGGGCGGAGAGCGACGTTCGGGACGTTGACGCCGTAGGGCCGGGAGACCGCGGGCCGGGGCAGCGCGAGGGTGCGGACCGTTGCCGGCCGGTTCGTGATCATGACGGTGGCGGCCGGGAGCCTGCTCTCGGCCACGGCGGTGCCATCCGGGGTCCAGGCGATGAACGATATCTGCACAGCCAGCAACGCTCCGGCGGTAAGCCAGGCGGCTCTCTGTTTACAGGGACGTGTCCCCATTATTTATCCCTTGTCGCGGGAGCCCTTCCAGCAGCAAGGGGATCAATCCCACACCAGAACCCGGATGATCCCTACCAGAGGCCGAATTTTGCCCCATGGTGGCGATCATCGTGCGGCTCGATGACCTAAGGGGGCCGTGAGTCGTACAGTGACGAAGGTGGCTGAACCAAGCCCGGGAAGCCGGGGATCAGACAGGACCCGTGAGGTCATCGTGGAGACGGCCCTGCGGCTTTTTCGCGAGAGAGGATACGAAGCCACCACCATGCGGGCCATCGCCGCCGAGGCCGGTGTCTCGGTGGGCAACGCCTACTACTACTTCGCCTCCAAGGAAGCCCTCATCCAGGCGTACTACGACCGGGCGCAGGCCGAGCACGAGGCCGCGTGTGAGGAGCTGCTGGCCACCGAGCGTTCCTTCGCCGCACGGCTGGGCGGGGTGCTGCGGGAGTGGGTACGGGTCTCCGAGCCGTACCACGAGTTCGCGGTGAAGTTCTTCAAGCACGCTGCCGAGCCGAGCAACCCGCTCAGCCCGTTCAGCGCCGAGTCGTCGCCCGCCCGGGATTCGTCGATCGCGATCTACCAGAAGGTCGTGGACGGCTCGACGGACCGCATGGACGCCGATCTCAGGGCCGAGCTGCCCGAGCTGCTCTGGCTGATGTCGTTGGGGGTCGTCCTGTTCTGGGTGCACGACACCTCGGAGGGCTGCCATCGGACCTACCGGTTCATCGAACTCACGGTGCCGCTGGTGGACCGGCTGGTCGGGCTCTCCCATCTTCCGGGCCTGCGCGGGGTCGCCCGGGACTTCATCGCCGGAGTCCACGAACTTCGGTCATAACCTCGCCCCAGGTTTCGGCCATGACTTCCCCACGAACTTCAAGAATTTGTGTATCGAACTGATTACTCTAAGTAGTTACTTTGGTGGCGAATTCAAGGGAGTCTCATGGGTTGGGTAATCATGCTGGTGGCGGTGTCCATCGCGATCATGTTGATCGCGTTTCTCGTGCTCAGGCGGAGGGGGCGGGAGAGCGAGGATCGCGGATCGGCGTCGGTCGACTTCTCCGCCAACCTCGCCCTCGCCGTCTACCTGCTGGTGCTGGCCTACGCCGCGGTGCTCTGCAGGGACGGGCTCTCGGTCACCGAGACAGACGTCAAGGCCGAGGCGGAGACCCTCACCGAGATGTACTGGTCGGTGGCCCCGATTCCCGAGGCGGCACCGGTCCGGTCTCAGATCCGCCGGTACACCGCGGAGACCATCCATCTCGACTGGCCGCTGATGGCCAGGGGTGAGGTGTCGCCGGTCGCCACGAAGACGCTCGAAGACCTGCGTTCCGCGACGATCCGGCTCCGGCCGGTCGGCGAGGAGAGCAAGACCCTCCAGCAGGACGCCCTCACCCGGGCCTCCGAGGTCTCCCACGCGCGCACCATCCGTTCGAGCGACGCGAGCGCGGGCCTGGAGAGCATCTTCGTGATCTCGATGATCCTCTCCGGGCTGTTGGTGATCGCGCTGCCCTGGACGCTCGGGGTGAAGCCCACGCCCGCGTCGATGTTCGCCGACCTGGTCCGGGTGGCGGTGGTCGTCATCGGCGTCTGTTTCATCATCCTGATCAGCCATCCTTTCAGCGGACTCGGCGCGGTCAAGCCTGACGCGCTCAGGACCGCGGAGCAGCATTACGACCAGATCGACAGTCAGTTCCCGTCGCAGCCGTAGCCGGGCACGCCCGAACACGCCGGGCCGTGGTCAGCCATGGCCGGACGTGCCCGGGGCTGTGGCCGGCTGCGTGCTCAGGCACAGCCGTGGCCAGGTGCGTGCTCGGGGCTGTGGCCGGGTGTGCCCGGGCAGAGAAAAGCCGTGGCCGGGTGTGCCCGGACAGATGAAAGCCCGCCGGTAGAGATCTCCTCTACCGGCGGGCTTTTCTCGTTGTGCGTCGGCGGCCTCTCACGCGGGCCGCTACCGGCGGAACCTGCCCTTCAACGCGGCGACCGCGCTGACCGAGATCACGCCGGTGAACATCACCACAAGGACCAGCCTGCGGTCGGTGCCTCGCCGCCGGTCGGCGAAGCGGTCGAGCACCATCTGCCTTTTCACGGCGGGAGGCGAGCTGGACGGCACGACCGGCATGGGCTTCGGCTTCGGCTCAGGCTGCGGGACGCGGGGCGGTGTGACGGCCGCCCTGGGGCGCTGGACGGCCGGCGGGGGCGGTTGGACGGGCTGGACCACGGGTGGTTGGACGGCCTGGGTCGCGGGGGGCTGGGCCGGCTGGGTCGCGGGCGGCTGGACGGGCTGGGTCGCGGGGGGCGGGGGTACGGGTGGCAGCGCCACCGGCGGCCCAGGAGGCGGTCCGGGAGGCGTCGCCGGTGGAGGCGCGGCGGGCTGCGGGAGAGACGGCTCCGGGATCGGGGCCGGAGCCGGAACGGGCGGCTGGGGCGGAGACACGAACGGGGCGCAGTGCGCCAGCGCCTCCAGGTGCAGTGCCGCGACTCCGGGCAAGGAGAGATCCAGACAGAGACCGATCCCGAGAGGGAGGAGACCGCCGGAGGGTGGTCCGTTCCTTCCGACCCGAAGTGAGAGGAGGTCATCGGAGGACGGTGGACTGTTCTCCCCGACCTGGACCGAGAGGAGGTCGTCGGGGGGCGTTGGGTTGTTCTCTCCGACCCGGACCGAGAGGAGACCGTCGGAAGGCGTTGGGTTGTTCTCCCCGACCCGGACCGAGAGGAGACCGTCGGAGGGTGGGTTGTTCTTTCCGGCTCGGACCGAGAGGAGGTCGTCGGGGGGTGGGCTGTCTTGGACTGGGAGGGGGGCGTCGGAGGGTGGCCTGTTCTTTCCGACCCGGAGTGAGAGGAGGTCGTCGGAGGACGGTGGGTTGTCTTTCCCGACGTGGACCGAGAGGAGACCGTCGGAGGGCCGGTTGTTCTTTCCGACCTGGAGTGAGAGGAGATCGTCAGAGGGCTGTGGGTTGTTCTCCCCTACCTGGAGTGAGAGGAGGCCGTCGGAGGAGGGCGAGTCGTCCCCGGCCGGAAGCAGGTCGCCGGGAATGGGCGAGCCGGCCTTGGCCGGAAGCGCATCGCCGGAGAAGGCGGCCCTGCCGTTGGACGGAAGCGCATCGCGGGAGGAGCGAGAGCCGGGCTTGACCGGAAGCGCGTCGCCGGAGGAGGACGACGTGATCCTGTGGGAGGGGGAGCGGTCATGGGAAGGCGAACCCGACCGGCCCGCCGGCTTCAGTAGCCGGGACCCTCCGGACGGCCCGCTTTCAGGAGGAGACTGCCCCGAGTCCGGGTGCGTCCCGGCGAGCGGCTTCCCGTCGGCCCGCATGGCCCGGGGGTGCAGCACGCGTTCTTCGGTGTGGAGCTTGGCCGCACTCGCGCACTCCGCTCGGGAGAGACCGTCGGGCGAGGCGCCCGCGCCCCTCTCGGCCTCGGGGCAGTCGCCGCGGGCGTCCGGCCGGTCGTACGTGGATCTCGCGATGCCGACCGCTCCGGCCAGCACGGATGCCGTCATACAGCTTGCCAGGACCGCCGCACCCAGTAGCCCCCGTCGTTGTTTCCTCCGCCGATTAATCATCACGTAAAGGTTCTAACACCTAACGCACAGTGATGAAGGTGTAAGTGGACGGGTAGCGTAGATCCTTATCCGGTAACATACCGTCCGGTTGGTACGGCCGACCCGTTGATGCTCCCGTGCGGGTGCGGCAAGCTACATCAGAACATCGTTCTAAAGGACATCGACGGAGCGGCGACCACGGACACGGAGGCGACACGATGGCTACGGGCGCACGCTGGGGAATGACGATCCCCTTTTACGACCGTTCACTGGCCGATTCCAGGGATCTGATCGCTGAGCTCCCCGGGCTCGGCTACACCGACGCCTGGTCCGCGGAGGTCAACGGCGTCGACGGCTTCGTGCCTCTGGCGATGGCCGCCGAATGGGCTCCGGGAGTACGGCTCGGCAGCGCGATCGTCCCGGTCTCCACCCGGGGGCCCGGCCTGCTGGCCATGTCCGCCGCCACGCTCGCCGACCTCGCCCCCGGAAGGTTCGTGCTGGGCATCGGAGCCTCCTCCCCGGCCATCGTCGAGCGCTGGAACGCCGGTGAGTTCGTCAAGCCGTTCGCCAGGACCAGAGACACGCTGCGCTTCCTGAAGAAGGCACTCGCCGGGGAGAAGGTCACCGAGAAGTACGAGACCTTCGAGATCAAGGGCTTCAAGCTGGAGCGCGCCCCCAAGGTCTCGCCGAAGATCGTCCTGGCCGCGCTGCGCCCCCGCATGTTGCGCCTGGCCGCGGAGGAGGCCGACGGTGCGATCACCAACTGGCTCTCGCCGCAGGACGTGCCCAAGGTCAGGGCCGAGATCGGGTCCGACACCGAGCTGATCGCCCGGCTGTTCGTGTGCGTCAGCACCGATACGGAGAAGGTGCGTGAGCTCGGCCGGTGGATGCTCGCCAGTTACCTGACCGTTCCGGTCTACGCGGCCTTCCACGACTGGCTGGGACGTGGTGAGGTGCTGCGGCCGATGCACGAGGCGTGGGCGGCCGGCGACCGGCAGGCGGCGCTCAAGGCCATTCCCGACGAGGTCGTGGACGATCTCATCGTGCACGGCGACGCGGCGACGTGCCGGGCCAGGATCCAGCAGTATGTGGACAACGGGCTGGACACTCCCGTCCTCGCCCCGATCCCCGGCGGTGAGGTCCCGATCGCGCAGGCCGTACGCGATCTGGCCCCGAACCGGGAGTGAGCATGGACAGGTCTCCGGCCCGGGAGTGAATGCGGGCGGGGCTCTGTTCCGGGAGTGAATGTGATCCGGCTCGGACCGGGAGCGAGTGCGGACCGGCCTCCGGCCCGGGAGTGAATGCGGGCGGGGCTCTGTTCCGGGAGTGAATGCGATCCGGCTCGGACCGGGAGCGAGTGCGGACCGGCCTCCGGCCCGGGAGTGAATGCGGGCGGGGCTCTGTTCCGGGAGTGAATGCGATCCGGCTCGGACCGGGAGCGAGTGCGGACCGGCCTCTGTCCCGAGAGACCTGGACGTCCCGAGAGTTGCGGACCGGTCTCCGGCGCCGGGTGGGTGTGGACGGGCTCCCGGTCGGTGAGGGCGGACGAGTCTCTGGCCCGGGAGTAAGTGTGGACGGGCTTTCCGAGGCCCCGGACGCGCCCACGTGGGGATCCGCTCGCCGGAGCGGCTCCTCCGGGACGAGACGGGGCAGCTCTTCTGCACGCGCTGATGACCCGAGGGAACCCGGGACGAAAATCACGCGTTATATCGTGATGCGGCGGGGTAGTAGAACGCCGCCATTCGAACGTGCTTCCAAGGAGGATCCCCCATGGCGAAGGCAGCGCGTGCGGCACAGGTCTGGCGGACCTACAAGGATGTGAAGAAGCCGGGCACCCCCGGCCTCGGCGCCCGCCTGCGTGCCATCCCCAGGTTGATCGGCGCGACGGCGCGCGGGCAGTATCCCGGCATGGGCAAGGGCAAGCTGACCATGATGGGGCTCGGCGTGCTCTACATGCTGTCGCCCCTCGACGTCATCCCCGAATTCCTGCTGGTCATCGGAGTGGTCGACGACTTCGGCGTCTTCCTGTGGCTGATGAGCTCCCTTCTCGGAGAGGGCGGGCGCTACGTCGAGTGGGAGCGCAAGCACGTCAGAGCTGTTCCATCCTGAGCCAGGCGCGGGAGGGCAGCGGGTGGCCGAACAGGCGGGCGGCGTTGCCGTAGGCCACCCTGGCGATGTCGGCGGGCGGCAGGCTGCCCAGGTTCGTCGAGACGGCCTGCTGGGTGTCGGGCCAGGTCGAGTCGGAGTGCGGATAACCGCTCTCCAGCAGGACGTGCTCCAGGCCGACGGCGAGGCGCACCCCTGACAGGGCGTGGTCGTTGAGCGTGCCGAAGAAGAAGTTCCGGCGCAGGACCTCGCTGGGCTTCAGACCGCCCTCCCAGGACGCCTCGCCGGCGACCGGGTGGTCCAGCGCGTAGTCGGCCCGCTCGGCCAGCATCGGCAGCCAGCCCACGCCACCCTCCACGATCAGGATCCGCAGCGCGGGAAAGCGCAGCGGGATGCCCGACCAGAGCCAGTCGGCGCAGGCGAACATGGCGCTCGCCGGCATCAGCGTGGTGATCGCCTCGATGGGCGTGTCCGGCGACGGCACCGGGGCCCAGGAGGCGGCGCCGGTGTGCAGGCAGACGACGGTGCCGGTCTCCTCGCAGGCCTGGAAGAACGGGTCCCAGTGCTCGGTGTGGATGGACGGCAGGCGCAGGCGGGTGGGGAACTCGGGGAAGAGCACCGCCTTGAAACCCCGCGCGGCGTTGTCCCGGATCTCCTTGGCCGCGGTCTCCGGATCGGTCAGCCAGGGGAGCTGCAGGGCGATGATCCGCTCCGGGTAGGTGCCCGCCCAGACGTCCACGTGCCAGTCGTTCCACGCGCGCAGGACCGACAGGCCCAGCTCCTGGTCGCGGGTCTTGGCGAAGACCATCCCCGACTGCCCGGCCAGCATGCCGGGGAAGCAGAGCGCGCCCCAGACCCCGGCCCGGTCCATGTCCTCGATCCGGGCCTCGATGTCGTGGCAACCCGGACGCATGTGCTCGAACCGAACCGGGTCGAGTGTCCACTGCTCGCGGGGCAGGCCGGCGCCCACGTCGATCCCGGCACACGGATAGGTGGCTCCGCCGTACCGCCACACCTGGTGGCCCGAATCGGTCTCCACCACCTTGGGGGCGAGGTCCGCGTATTTCTCGGGGAGCCGATCATCGAACATGTCGGGCGGTTCGATCAGGTGGTCGTCGGCTGAGATAATCACATAGTCCCGCCGCCTTGGCTCGGGGTCGGGCAGCAGCGGCGTAGTCACGCGGTAAACCGTACGACGCTGGCATAACGCTCATCAAGCTGCAAGGTCTCCGCTTGGTATCTCTGTCCCTCTTCGGAGGGCCCCGGGACCGCTGGAGAGGGACAACACGGCGGCCCCGGGGCGGGCCCGCCAGGAGGGTGCTGCTCTTGGCGGGCCCTGAAACGTGCACCTACCCAGGGATCTTCTAAGTATCGGGATTTTTTAGAAGGTGATTCTGGAGGGCGGATATGACCTGTTCGTCTACGCCCAGCATTTTGACGCAGTAGTCGCGCACCGGGCCGAGTTCGGCCAGGAACATCCTCATCGCGTCGGCGGGCGCCTGGCCGAGCCCCGGCCACGGCACCGGCTCGCCCGGATGCTCCTCCTCCCAGTACGCGATGAACCGAGGCGTCGCCAGCCCGGTCAGCGCGTAGTCGGCGATCACATCCTCCTCCGCCACCCCGAGCAGCCGCAGGACCAGCGCGGCGAGCACACCCGTGCGATCCTTGCCCGCCGCGCAGTGGATCACCACGGGGGCGTTCTCCTCCTCGGCGATCACCTCCAGCGCGCTCCTGAGCTCGACCACGCCGTCCTGGGCGACCTCGTGGTAGCGGTCGGCGAAGAACCTGGCGACCCCCTTCTCGGGGTGGAAGTCATCCTTGATGTTCCAGAATCTGTGTTCGACCGAAAAATTGTGATAATTCGGCCCCTGCGGTGCTCGGCCGCGGCGCTTGATCTCCTCCGGATGGCGGAGGTCGATCACGGTCCGGACGCCGAGGGCGTGAAAGCGGGCGAGATCGTCGCCGGCGAGCCAGTGCAGCGAGTCGGCCCGGTAGAGCCGTTGCCAGCGCACCTCCCGCCCGCCGTCGGTGGCGTAGCCGCCCACGTCCCGGAAATTGTGCAGTCGTGCGAACTCGATATGCCGGATCACGCGTTCCAACCTATCCAGCGGCGGGCCTCGCGCGATCGGAGATTTTTCCGGAGATGGAGCCTGGGCTCTGGCCGCGGGAAGTGCTTCAGGGGACCGGAGGGCGCGAACGGTGGTTTCCGATCCACGTTCCGCCGAAAGGCGCCTCTTACGGTGCGAGCCGTACGAGGTGTGGGCCGAATCCGGCGGGGTGCGAGGGGCTCGCGATCGCCGCGGCACCTCTTTTGGTATGGCCATGGACAACGCACGGCCATGAGGTAGTAAATAAATCATGGCTTCCGATGCGCTCGAAGTGCGTCAAGGCTGGCGAATCGTCGGCTTGGTCGTCCGGTGCGTGTTGCTGGTTGTCCTGCTCTGGGGCGGGCTGGTCACCTTGCTGAGTCTCAACCCCGTGCCCCGGACGCAGGGGGAGTTCCGCGCCGCCGCGGCGGCCGGCAGGATCACTGCCGTCGAGTTCAGGGAGCAGAACGGCGACCTCTCCTACGTGCGGTGGACCGAGGGCCCGCTGGTCTGGCGTTGGATCAGTCCGCGGCCGCTCGTGGAGAACTCGGGTGCCTATACCGTCACGGACCTCAGGCGGGACCTGGGCGACGACTCCGTCAGGACGATCAATATCAGGGGTGACACGGGCGGGGGGACGTTCCTGCCCAGCTGGCCCTTCCAGGTGCGGGGGCCGACCGCCGGCTGGGTCGCCGTGGCCTGGGTGCTCACTATCCTGATCATGCTCGGCTCGACGCCCCGGCTGGGCAATCGGTGGGCCTGGTTCTGGATGTTCGGCATCGGGCAGGTCGGCGCGATCCTGTTCCTGCTGCTCGAACCCCGCCCGCTCTGGTTCCGGGCGGGAGAACATCCGGCCCCGCGAAAGCGGCTGGAGGGGGGCTTCGGCTTCCTCACGGCGATCGGGTTCGGCATGATCACCGCATGGGTCACCTTCGCCCTCGGGCAGCTCGTGAACCTCGCCGTCGGCTAGGTTCCGGCCCGCTTGGCGGACCGTACGGGCTCGGCGGACTCCTCGGACCGCGGGGACTCCTCGGACTCTTCGGACTGCGAGGATCGACCGGAAGACGAGGGCGTGCCGGGTTCGGCTGGCAGCGTCGGCTCGGCCGGCCGTACGGGCTCAGCCGATTGTGCGAGTTCGGTCGGTCGGGCGGGCTCCGGCGATGGTGTGGATTCGGCTGCTTGCGCAGGCCCGGTCGATTGCGCGGGCTCGGTTGGCTGTGCGGGCTCAGCCGATTGTGCGAGTTCGGCTGGTTGTGCAGGGCCGGTTGACTGCGAGGGCCCGGCGGGTTCGCCGTCCTCGGAGGGCCCCGTGTCTCCCGAGCGCTTGCCGGGCACCCCGCCTGCGGCCGCGGCCTGGAGATCGGCGGCCTCACGGCGGATCAGCAGGATCCAGCCGCCGATCGCGATGCCGATGAACAGCCACCACTGCACGCCGTACGCCAGGTTGAGCCCGCCACCCTCGCCGATGTCCGGCTCGGGCAGCGGTACGGGCGCGGCGGTGGCCTTGGGCGACTGCTCGATCAGGTCCACGTATCCGCCGAGGAGCCGGTACGGCAGGCCGCGCCCGATCGCCTCGGTGTTGATCAATAGGACCTGCCCCTTGGGGAGCCCTGCCCGGTCCCGGATGCCGGTGGAGTCCTCGGTCTCGGTGGGACGTAGCCGTCCGGTGACAGTCACCTCACCCGAGACCGGCGGGGGAACCTCGGGGAGGGAGTCGGGGGTGGCGCCCGCCTTGACCCAGCCCCTGTTCACCAGCACGCCCGTCCCGCTCGCCGTGGTCAGCGGGGTGAGAACGTAGAAGCCGACCACCCCGTCCTGGACGCGGCGGCGGACCACGAGCTGAGCCCCCGCGTCGAACGTTCCGGTGGCCGTGACGGAGCGGTATTTGTCCTGGACACGGACGGTGCCGCCCGGGGTGGTGAGCCTCTCCACGGGGACGGGTGCGGCGGCGAGGTTGCCGGCGGTCTGGTGGCTGGTCCCGGACCGCTCCTCATAACGCCCGAACTGCCATCGCCCCAGCAGCACGAAGGAGGGGATGATCAGCAGCACCAGGACGTGGAAGGCGAGCCAGCGAGGAGTCAGCAGGAACCGGTACACGCACTCAAGGTTAGGCACCGTGTGCGTCGCCTCGTCCTTCGAGTGCGCCTTTCACCGTGGTGGACGCCTGGGATCGCTCGATTCACCGCGACGAGGCGTCTGAGACCGTTCGGTTCACCGTGATGGGATCGCTCGGTTCACCGTGGTGGGGTGCCCGGAACGGCTTGGTTCATCGTGATGAGGCGTCTGGGGCCGTTCGATCCATCGTGCCGAGGCGGCCGGGACCGTTCGGTTCACCGTGGTGGGGTGCCCGGAACCGCCTGATTCACCATATCGAGGCGTCTGGGGCCGTTCGATCCATCGTGCCGAGGCGGCCGGGACCGTTCGATTCATTGTGGTGGGGCGGCCGGACCGTTTGATTCACCATGTCGAGGCAGTCGGGACCGTTCGATCGCTGGATTTGTCGGATTCGTCTAAGTTGCCGAAGTCGTTGAAAGACTGCCGGAGTCCACGGGCTTCGCGTACGGTCGGATGAGCTCACCCCCCGGAACGTCCCAGCACCTCCGGAGCGCGCACCTGATGACTGTGCTCATGCCGACCCCCGTGGCCCCGATCGCGCTGCCCCGTCTGGGGGCGCTGCTGCGGCACGCGGCACCCCGGGTGCTGGAGGGCATGATCCTTCCGGTCGCCGTCTTCTACGCCGCACTGGCCGCACTGGGGCTGTACGGCGCCCTGGCCGTGGCGGTGGCCTGGGTCTACGGCGGGGTCGTCTGGCGGCTGGTCAAGCGCAGAGGGGTCCCCGGCACGCTGTTGCTGGCGGCGGGCGCGGTCACGGTCAGGGCGGTGCTGGCCGGGGTGACGGAGAGCTCGATCTTCTTCTTTCTGCCGTCCTGCCTCGGGGTGTTCTGCGCGAGCATGGGGTTCCTGCTGACCGCGCCGCTGCGGCGGCCGCTGGCCCAGCGGGTGGCGAGCGACCTGATACCGCTGCCCGAGCACCTGCTGGAGCATTCGCTGATGCGTCGCTTCTTCATGCGGCAGTCGGTCCTGTGGGGCTGTGCGCAGCTGGTCAACGCGGTGCTGAGCCTGTGGCTGCTGTTCAGCCTGACCACGGAGGCCTATCTCGTCGTCAGGACCTCGGCGGTCGCGGTGCTGCTCGGCGGAGTCGGGCTGATCTCGGTGCTCAGCCTGCGGCGCTGCCTGCGCGCGCTGGCGCGCTGACCGCCAACCCGGGGCCCGGGATCGGCGTGACCTCCCGGGGGCCGGCGACCTCATGGCCGTCGGCGCAGCGGAAATGCTGCTCGACCAGGGCTCCGCAGCCGCGATGGGTGATGAGCGCGGGAGGGCCGTCCGGGTCGGCGAGATATCGGTCGCCCCACTGCATCAGCGCCATCAGGGTCGGATAGAGGTCCAGCCCCATCTGCGTCAGCCGGTATTCGTCCCGCTGCCGCTGGCCGGGCTCGCGGTAGGGGACCTTGCGCAGGATCCCCTCCTCCACCAGGCGGGTCAGCCGGGCGCTCAGCACCTGCCTGGGCGCTCCCGTCGAGGCCTGCATGTCGGCGAAGCGCCGCACCCCGTTGAACGCCTCACGCAGCACCAGGAGCGTCCATTTCTCGCCGACGACGGCGAGGGCGCGCTCGATGGAGCAGTTGTCCACTCGTACGTGCATGGGGCCGAGGGTCGCCTCACTCATGTTGGCATCGTAAGTCGCCATCGTGTTACCTCCAACGTCATCTAAGTCTAGTTGACAGACTCAGCTCTCTCGCGAGAATCTGAGTCCATGAGGCGAACTCAGCTGGCGGCGCACCACGATCCGGCGCGGACCGTGACCGGAGAGCTCGAAAACCTTGAAGACTTCGCAGATGTCGGAGCCTTGGAGAACGTCGGAGACCGCGAAAGCCTCGGGATCGTCGGGGGCTTGGAGGACGTCGGGGGCCGCGAGGGCATCGGAGGCGTCACAACCCTGGAGGGCCTCGGAGATCTCGGGGGCATCGGGGACCGTGAAAGCGCCGGAGACCTTGGGGGCGTCATCGAGATCCGTCCGGCGCGGATGGACGACGAGGAGCGGATCCGCTGCTTTCTGGCGGCACTGTCCCCGCGCACGCAGACGCAGCGGTTCTTCACCGGGGTGAATCGCCCGAGCGCGAGCATGGTCCGGACGCTGCTCGCGGTGGACGAGCGGCGCGACGCGCTGCTCGCCGTACGGGGAGAACTCCTGGTCGGCCACGCGATGAGCTACCGGGGAGAGGGGACCGACGTCGAGATAGCCGTCGTGGTGGGTGACGAGTGGCAGGGGCGGGGGGTCGGGGCCCGGCTCGTCCGCAGGCTGCTCCACCGGGCGTCGGCCGGTGGGGCCAGAACGTTGGGAATGGACGTGCTCGGGGACAACCGCAGGGTGCTCGCGATGATCCGCAGGGCATGGCCGGAAGCGACCATGAAGGTCTCCTCGGGGACGGTCCAGGTGGCCGCGACGACGTCGCTCCGATCCGGTGCCGTCGCCGTCACACCCGCCGTCCGGAGCCGGTGAGAACCGCCGTGATCAAGCAACTATGATGAACTCGGCCCGAGGCGTGTCCCCGCCATTTGCGGAACAAGGTTCTGGTGCCTCACCATTGGGTTGTGAAGACTGCCAAGAACGGACGCGACGGCCGCACCCGGATCGTCGAGGGTGCCCTGCGCCGATTCAGTCAGGATGGTGTCTCGGCCACCACGCTGGCCAGCCTCCGCGCGGAGAGCGGCGTCAGCGTCGGCAGTTTCTACCATCACTTCGCCAGCAAGGAACACGTCTTCGGCGTTCTCTACGCGGAGACCCTGCGGATGTACCAGGAGGCGTTCCTCGCCGAGCTGCGGAGGCACGAGGGCGCGAGAGAGGGCATCGAGGCGATCGTCGCCCTGCACATGTCCTGGAACGGCGAACATCGCGAGCGAGCCCACCTGCTGATCAGTGAGCGACCGCCCCGGCGTGAGGAGCCGGGCGGCCCCGAGGTGTCGGAGTCGCGCCGCGTGTTCTTCAGGAAGGTCTCCGAGTGGTGGCGGCCCCACATGAAGGACGGCCTGCTCCAGCCCGTCCATCCGACGATGTGTTACGTGCTCTGGCTGGGACCGGCCACCGAGATGTGCCGCCTGTGGTTCGCCGGGGCGCACCAGCCCACCCAGGAGGAGATCGCCGGCCTCTGTGAGGCGGCCTGGCAGAGCCTGCGGCAGCAGGGCTCCTGATCGCCGCCTGACACGCGTGCCTCTTGGCGGTCCCGTACCGCCTGAGATGGCACTGCCCGGCCGGTCCATACCGCCTGAGATCGCGCTGCCTGGCACTCGTGCCTCTTGGGGCCGTACCGTCCCCGGGGTCTGGCACCCGCGCCGTCCGGCGCCGGGCCCTTCCGAGTGCTCCGGCCCGGATCACGGGGGCTTCTCCGGGCCGGAGCGGTTTCAGTGGGCTCCCACCAGCTGGCGCGGCCGGGAGGAGACTCGCCAGACCTTGCTGTCCAGCGAGATGTCCAGCCACAGGTCCTGACGCCGGCGCCGCAGACCGGGCACGCGCACCCGGTCGCAGACGGCGAACCTGCCACGCTGGGAATAGCCGAACCCGAGCTCACCGGGAAGAACCCGTAACTCGTCCTGATTTCCACAGCGAGGACAGGTCCAGGCGACCAGATCCATGCCCCGGCGATAGTCGTGGCAGGCGAGGAAATACTCATCAGGCCGGAAACGAGACTCACAGGCGAAGCACGGGATCAACATCCTGGATCCTTTGGAACGGATGGTGCGGCTCCCAAGAAGTACCGCTCGCCGCTTGAGGCCCGCTTGCAGAACGCTTGCGACGGTGGGTAACGATCTCATCACTTGGAGTGATAGATGCTCCCCGGCGGGAGGATCCGCCGCTCGCGTCGCGCGGTCCGCCGCAGGCCGTCGCACCGCCTGGCGTGCGAGGAGGTCGCCGGTGCGAGGATGTCCTGGTGAACGATCTGCTGGACCGGCTCAGAGAGCTGTTTCTCGACACCGGCTACACCATCGACGGCGTCCGCGAGTGCCTCGGCGACGTCGCCGCCACCGCGCTCTCCCGCGAGGAGCCGGTGCCCGCCCTGCGCGCCACCGAAGGGGACGACCCGCTCGGCACGCTGATCCGCCTGTGGTGGCTCGGCGCCGCCGTGGACGTGCGGAGGGCGCCCCGGGGCCTTCCGGTGGAAGAGCTGGCCGCCGCGGGCCTGGTGACCGTCGAGGGCGGCCGGATCACCTCCACGGTCCATCTGCAGCCCTGGGAGACCGGCGGCTACGTCGTCTCCGACCGCAAGGTCAGGCCGGGCGATCCGGCGCTGCGCGCGGACCACGTCGTCGGGGCGGGCGGGGCCTCGGCGAACCTGGCCCAGCTGGTGTCCCGCCGGCCGGTGGGACGCGCCCTCGATCTCGGCACCGGATGCGGGGTCCAGGTGCTGCATCTGGACGGCCGGGCCGAGGAGATCGTGGCCACCGACGTCAATCCCCGCGCGCTGGACCTGGCCCGGCTGAGCTGGGGCCTGTCCGGTATCCGGGAGGTGGACGCCCGGCAGGGCTCCCTGTTCGACCCCGTCCCCGGCGAGCGCTTCGACCTGATCGTCTCCAACCCGCCGTTCGTGATCTCCCCTGCCGGACGGTTCTCCTACCGCGAGTCCGGTTTCCAGGCTGACGACTTCTGCCGCGATCTCGTACGGCTGGCGCCCCGACACCTGGCCCCCGGCGGCACCTGCCAGCTTCTGGCCAACTGGTTGCACGTCGGCGGCGAGGACTGGCAGGACCGGGTGGGCGGCTGGCTGGCCGAGACCGGGTGCGACGGCTGGGCGGTCCAGCGCGACGTCCAGGATCCGGCCGAATACGTCGAGCTCTGGCTGAGGGACGCCGCGGAGCAGGGCACCCCGCGTTACCGCGAGCTCTACGAGGACTGGCTGGGCTGGTTCGAGTCCGCGAACGTCACCGGGATCGGCTTCGGCTGGATCACCCTGAACGACTCAGGCAGCCTCGACCCGGTCGTGCGGGTGGAGGAGCTCGGCCATCGGGTGGAGCTCCCGGTGGGCGGATACGTGGACGAGGTGCTCGGCTCGATCACCGGGGCGCACCGGCTGACCGACGCGGAGCTGCTGGGAGCCCGGCTCGCGCCGGCCGACGGGATGCTGGAGGAGCGGATCGGCCCGCCCGGCGCCGAGGACCCGTCGAGGATCGTGCTCAGGCAGACGAGAGGGCTGCGCCGCAGTGCACAGGTGGGGACCGTGGAAGCGGCCCTCGCCGGAGTCTGCGACGGTCAGTATCCACTGGATCCGCTGCTCGCGGCGATCGCGGAGCTCACCGGCGAGGACCCCGATGACCTGCGGGCGAAGGCCCCCGAGGGGCTCCGTTCGCTGATCGCCGAAGGGTTTTTCCACATATCCACAGGCTAGTTCTCCACAGCCTGTGGATATCGGCGCTATTGCTTGTCAATCCGATGTCAAACGCTGGAGGGGAAGCTCTGGTTGTGGGAGCACGGACCCGGGGGGAATGGGTCCGTGTCGAGTCCGGCCGGCCGTCACAGTGAGGCGGCCGACCTCTGGGTGACGTACCGGATGACCCGGGCCCCCTACGCGTCACTCCGGAGGTCCGACGGTCGGCCGGGCACCCCGCATCCACCTTCAGGTCCCAGACCGACGGGAATCCCAGTGATCAACCATGTTTGGATGACGCGTCTCGACGACGACTGGTACGACGGTCTCGAGTCAGCTGTCGGCCTGGTCCCGTTCGAGCCGTCCCAGGCCGGCGTGGTCCCGTTCGGCCCGGTCTGCCTCGGCCCGGTCCCGGTCGAGCAGGGTCCGCAGGTCGCCGGCCTCGGGTGCCCCGAGTCTGGTGAAGATGACGTGGGCCCGTTCCAGGCAGTCACGGCTGCGCTCGGCCTCGCCGAGACCCGCGAGCGCCCTGCCTAACACTCCCAGAGCCTGCGCCTCGCCGTACGGGTGCCCGATCTCGCGGCTCACCGTCAACGCCTGCTCCGCGTGGCGGGTCGCGTCGGAGAACCGGCCCGCGGCGATGAACGTCTCGGCCAGCCGGGAGCAGACCCGCTGCTCCCACACCCGCTGGTTACTGGCCCGGAAGAAGGCCAGGCACTCGGCGTGGTGATGGACCGCCTCGTTCAGCCGTCCCACCCGCGACAGCACCATCCCCAGGTGGTAGCGGGCCCTGGCGATGGCCGGGCTGGAACCGAGCTCGATCAGGATGGCCAGGCCCTGCTCGGCGGCGGCGATCGCCTCCTCGGGCTGTCCCAGGAACAGGTGGTCGCGGGCGGAGTAACTGAGCGAGATGGCCTCGCCGCCCCGCGCGCCGAACTCCCTGAACACCTTGCGCGCGGCGTCGTACCAGGCCAGTGCCTCCACGTGGCGGCGCTGGCGCCCGGACACGACGGCCAGCGCGTTGAGCACCTCGCCGATGACGATGCGGTCGCCCCCCGCGGACAACTCCAACGAGGCCCGTAACTCCTCCTCCGCCTCGGTCAGCCGGTTGGCGGAGAACAGCACCCGGCCGAGGACGTAGCGGCAGCGCAACTCGCTGGACGTGGCGCCGAGCCGCTGGGCGGTGGCGAGCAGCTCCCGCGCCTGGTTGTCGAAGTCGCGGACGTGGCTCCCCGACTCCAGCAGTGGCTCCATGGCGAGCAGCAGATCGGCGCCGGGCAGCAGCGCCTCGGCGTCGTCGGTGCCGGTCGCCTGGGCGATCGACGCGAACAGCGCCTCCGCCTCGACCGACAGCCAGGCCACGGCCTCGTCGGCGGAGGCGAAAGTGTGACCCTGCCCGGTGACCCCGAGCTGGTCGGCGATCGTGCTGCCCTCGTAGGCGAGCCGGTGCGCCGACTGCGCGGACGCCAGGTAGAAGTCGAGCAGCCGGCGCAGAGCCGCGCTTCCCTCCCCACCGGCGACCACGCTCACGTCGGACCCACGCCGGTCCGCCTGCTCCGTCCCGCCGTCCCCGCTCCCGGATCCGGCGCGCCGCCCCTCCTGCTCCTCGGCGCGCTCCGCCGTACGGCGGGCGAAAAGCTTGAGCAGGTCGTGGAAGCGGTAGCGGCCGGGGGCGGGAGCCTCCAGCAGGCTGGCGTCCACCAGGGACTCCAGGATGTCCTCGGTGTCCATCGGGCTCAGCGCGAGCACCGCGGAGGCGGCCCCGATCGAGATGGCGGGCCCCCCGGGCAGGGAGAGCAGCCGGAACGCGCGGGCCTGGGCCGGGCTGAGCTGGCCGTACCCGAGGGCGAAGGTCGCCTCCACGGCGAGGTTGCCCACGCGCATCTCGTCCAGGCGACGGCGTTCGTCGGCCAGCCGGGGCACCAGCGAGGCGACGGTCCAGGAGGGCCGGGCGGCCAGGCGGGCCGCCACGATCCGCACCGCGAGCGGCAGGAACCCGCAGGCGGCGACCACGTCCATGGCGGCGGCGCGCTCCGCGGCCACCCTCTCGGTGCCGGCGACGGTGCCGAACAGGGCCAGCGCCTCGTCGGGCTCCATGACGTCCAGGTCGATCAGCCGGGCCGCGGCCAGATCGGCGAGTTTGCCGCGGCTGGTCACGATGGCCGCGCAACCGGGCGAGCCGGGAAGCAGATGGCGGACCTGGGCGGCGTCCCTGGCGTTGTCGAGCAGCACCAGCATCTGCCGCTCCGCCAGGAGCGAGCGGAAGAGCGCGGACCGCTCGGCCAGCCCGTCGGGGATGACGTCGGCGGGCAGGCCCAGCCCGCGGAGGAACGCCGCCAGCACGGACTCGGGGTCGGTCGGCTCCTCGCCGTATCCGCGCAGGTCGGCGTAGAGCTGGCCGTCGGGGAACAGGTCCTGCATGGCATGGGCGACATGCACCGCGAGGGTCGTCTTGCCGACGCCGCCTATCCCGGAGATGGCCGCCACCGGCACGCCCTCGGAGCCGCTCTCAGCGGACAGCAGGGTGCGCAGCCGCGCGACGATCTGGCGGCGGCCGGTGAAATCGTTCACCGCCGCCGGGAGCTGTGCCGGACGCGGCAGCTCGGGTGCGTTGTGCGTTCCGTGCTGCTCGTACTGGCCGTGTTGGCTGTGTTGGCTGTGTTGGTTGAGCTCCGTGCTCTCCGCCTTCGCGGCGGGTTCCGGGGCGGCGGGCGCGGGCCGTACGGGATGGGTGACGGAGGCGGGCGCGAGGCTCGGATCGTCGATGAGGATGCGCTGGTGCAGGGCGGTCAGGTCGGAGCCCGGATCGATGCCGAGCTCCTCGATCAGGGCCGTACGGGTGTCGGCGAAGGCGGTGAGCGCCTCCGCTTTGCGGCCGCACCGGTAGTAGGCCAGCATCAGCTGGGCACGGAGCCGCTCGCGAAGCGGATGGTCGGCGGTCAGCGCGATCAGCTCTGAGACGACGTCCGCGTGCCTTCCCAGCTCCAGATCCAGGTCCATCAGGACTTCCAGCACGCTCATCCGGCGCTCCACGAGCCGGTCGCGCTGGTGCTCGGCATAGGGTCCGACGGCCCCGGCGAGCGGCTCCCCGGCCCACAGCGCCAGGCTCGCGCGCAGGCTCTCGGCGGCCCCTCCGACATCCCCGGTGCGACGTGCGGTCTCGGCCTCCTGGACGCCCCGGTCGAAGAGGACCAGGTCGAGCGTGCTGTCGTTCAGGCGCAGCGCGTATCCCCGGCCCACCGAGGTGAGCAGCTCGGGGCGGGTGCGCGGGGACCTGCCCGGCTCAAGCACGGACCGCAGCCTGGAGACGTAGGTGCGCAGCGCGCCGAGCGCCCGGGGCGGAGCGTCCTCGCCCCAGATCGCGTCGATCATCTCGGCCGGCGTCACCGCCCGGCCCTCGCGCAGCAGCAGCATCGCCAGAATGGACCGTTGCAGCGGAGTACCCAGGTCGAGCTCGGTTCCGTCACGCCAAGCCTGGACAGGGCCGAGCACGGCGAAGCACAACCCGCCTTCGCTGCCCTGAACAGCCATTTCCCGAATCTCCGCCCTAACGGAAAGTTTTATGGCCAAATGATAGGTCCTTCGCCGCTTACCTCGTAGGTAGAGGCTTGCTCGCCAACGTAAGCGTTGATCGGACACTAATCGGGTGTTGAGTCATAACGATGATGCTGGGCATGTCGGGCATGGCCCCATACGGGGGCGGCCATGCCCGACATGTCGGCGGGTTGCAGGAGTTGATAAAGGCGTCGTAAGTGAAGTGAAGGTGGGCGGACCTATCAATAAGCCGTGGCCCCGGTGAAAAAGGTGCCATATCCGCCCCATCAAGGAGACCCCCCATGCGTCGCACGATCCGCAACCTCCTCGGTCTGACCGCGGCCACCGCCGTCATCGCGGTCGGTGTTCCGGCCCTCACCTCTTCCGCCTCGGCCACCTCCTCCGCCTCGGCCGTTTCGGCCGCCACGCTCACCGCGGGTTCGGCCGCCTCCAGCGACTATGACGAATACTGGGGCTCCTACTACTCCAAGTACTTCAACGGCTCCCGGGCGAAGGCCAGGGGCCACGTCTGGAGCGACGGCTCCGACAGGATCCACGTCCAGGGCAAGCTCTACGACCAGTCCTCTCCCAGCCGGCTCTGTGGCTACGCCCAGGTCAAGTTCGAGAACGAGGACGGCGACGAGAACATCCGCTGGGCCAGAAAGTGCGGTTCCAACGGTTACCAGTCGCTTCACTTCTCGGCCCACGACGTCGACAACGTCCAGGTCAGGGTCTGCTACTGGGACAACCACAACGCCAAGAAGAAGTCCTGCGGCAAGTGGTACTACATCTACGAGGTCGACGGCGACGAGTAGTTTCGGTGAACCAGCCGGAAGATGAATAGTTCATGTACGAAAAACGTCAGACGAACATCAGGCCCGCCCGGAATCCGGGCGGGCCTTTGTTCCATAAGTCATCGAAGTGATGGGTTCGTTGTTATGTCGACGTCATCGAAGTGACAGGTTTGTCGCCGTGCCGCTTCCACGCTGTCGCCATACCGCTTCCACGCCGCCGTCGCCGCGCGGCGACGGCCCGTTTCGGTTCGGCCGCGCGTGCTGCCAGGACCGAGGCGTAAAGGAAAGGCGGGCGCCCCCAAGGGGTCGCGGCGGTCACGGGATCACGGCGTCACGGCGCCGCGACCTCGCGGCGCCCCTGTCTCGCTACGCGGCTTCGGCCAGGCCCAGTCGCGCGTGGATCCGTTCTCGGACGAGCGGCCATTCGGAACTGAGGATCGAGTAGTACGCGGTATCTCGGACCGTGTCGTCGGAGCCTCGGGCCTCCGCTCGCCGCACACCGTCAAGTTGTGCGCCGAGGGCTTCGATGGCGGCCCGGGACCGTACGTTACGTACGTCGGCCTTCAGGGTTATCCGGTGGACCTGCCACGTCTCGAAGGCGAGGGAGAGCATCAGGTATTTGCTCTCCCGGTTGACACCTGTGCCTTGGGCCGAAGCGGCCAGCCAGGTGTAACCGATGTCCGCCACGGACGGGACGTCGCCCACAGCCCCATGCTCGCCCGGTGGCCAGGGCATGGGGCCCTGCCAGTACTCCAGGTTCATGAGGCGGGTGGCACCGACGATGCGGTCGGTGTGGAGCCACCGGATGGCGAAGGGCATCGTGCGGCCCTTCGCCTGCTCAGCCAGAGCGGCCTCCACGTAGGAGACCATCTCGTCCCGGCCTTGGGGAACGCGCGTGAAGGCGTAAGTGGAACGGTCTTCACACGCCGCGGCGACGAGGTCGTCGACCGCCGCGAGGCTGAGCGGTTCCAGGCGCACGGAGCGCCCGGACAGGGTGACAAAAGCGGGCATGAGCACATGATGGGGGCTGACTCATATGCCTGGTGCCAAACGACACGAGACATCTTGGTGAGCATCAGGAAAAGCATCTTCCCCACCAGCTACTGAAGTGTAAAACCCCAGGTCATCAATGTGAATACTCCCTCGGCTGCCTCCCGGCGCCCGGACAGATTTTTACCGGCCGACGTGCCCGGCGATCACCCCGTCACGGGGGCCGGGGCGAGCCTCACGCGTCCGTGCCGCAGAGGCGATCGCCGCATGGCGTAGAGACCGGTCAGGGCTTCGCTCAGATGGTCCAGCGAGGCCGAGATCCAGGGGAGCCGGAGCGGGTCGGGAGCGCTCAGCGCGGCCAGCCGCTGCTCGGTCGTCTCGCCGTACAGGAGGCTGGTCGCCACGCGCGCCCGCAGGGCCCTGGGATCGTCGCCGAAGACGTGGCCGGCGAGCACCCCGACACCGTGCTCGTCGAGCAGATGGGCGGCCAGGTCGGCGGAGGTCGCGAAGTCCAGCCCGGCGAAGTGGGGGTAGAGATAGAAGCCGCCCTGCGGCGCGTCCACCCGCGCACCCGCCAGGACGAACCTCTCGTGTACGGCTCGCGCCACCGTGCCGTGCAGCCGGCGGCTCTCGTCGACCCGACGGACGAGCTCGGCCGGTTCGGTGAAGGCGTAGGCCGCCGCCTGCTGAACGGGGGCGGCCGGGCTGGACCAGATCTCGCTGGCCACCGCGAGCAGCCGGTCGCGCAGCCCGATGGATGGAAGCCTTGACACGCCGATCCGCCAGCCGCCGATGGCGAGGCTCTTGCTGAGCCCACTGGTGATCACGGTGCGCTCGGGGGCCAGGTCCGCCGGGCTGAGAAAGGCGGTGGCGCCGGGGTCGTGGACCAGGTCGCGGTAGATCTCGTCGGAGATGATCGTCAGATCGAGCTCGCGGGCCACCTCGACGATCCGCCTGACGGTGTTCGCGGAGGCCAGCGTCCCGCTGGGGTTGTCGGGCAGCGTGACCAGCAACGAGCGGACCTCACGTCCCCGGGACCGCGCGCGCAGGACCGTGGACACGACGTGCTCGGGATCCGGCACCCCTCCCTCGCCGGGGGGTGCCGGAACGAACAGGGGACGTGCCCCGACCAGGTCGGCCTGGGCGGCGTAGCTGACCCAGCTCGGCATCGGCAGCACGATGTCGCCGCCGATCGCGAGCAGCAGGCCGTACAGCAGGGCTTTGCTCCCGGGGCCGCAGACCACCAGCTCGGGGTCGGTGGGAAGTCCTCGCCGGTGCCAGTATCCGGCGGCCGCCTCGCGCAGCGCGCTCGCGCCGGCGACCGGCCCGTATCCGTTGTGCTCGGACGCCGCGATCAGCCGTTCGCGCAGGGCCGGGTGGACGGGCAGTCCCGCCTCCCCGAAGGCCAGGTGCAGAACGCGCTCGCCGGCGCGCCGTCTTCGCTCGATCTCCTCGTTCGCCGCCAGGGTGGCGGACAGGGTCACGTTCATCGCGGTCCTTCCGGTCGTTGCGGAACGTTCCCAAGCCTGATGGGATAAAAGCATCAGAACAAGCTTTGGTTGTTGTGGGTGGGCGTAAGGAAGTCTGATGCTTGATTTGCGACGTCTTGCGGTGATCTGCGAATTTGCCCGTCGGGGCAGTATCGCGGCGACCGCGCTTTCTCTGGGCTATAGTCCCTCGGCGGTCTCCCAGCAGCTGGCCGCGCTGGAACGCGAGGCCGGGGCGGTGCTGATCGACCGGACCGCCCGGAGCGCCGAGCTGACCGACGCGGGACGCCGCCTGGTCGAGCACGCCGAGCGGATCCTCTCCATGGTGGAGACCGCCGAGTCCGATCTGTCGGCCCAGGCGGCGACGCCGGCGGGCCGGGTCACGGTGACCGCCTTCCCGACCGCCGCGGTGGCCTTCGCGCCCGCGCTGGCCAGGACGCTGCGCCGCCACAGCGCGCTGACCCTGCGGATGGGACAGGGGCGTTCGGGGCGCGGAATGCGTGAGGTGCAGTCGGGAGAGGTGGACATCGCGCTGGTGGACGACTGGTACGGCCGGGTGCGCGAATCGGACACGATGAGGGTCTTCCCCCTGTTACACGACCCGATGGTGCTCGTGGTGCCGCGCAAGCACCGGCTGGCCTCGCTGGACGTGCCCGTGGACCTGCGCGAACTGCGGGACGAGCCGTGGATGGCCACCCCGGACGGCGAGCCCTCGCGGCTGGCCGTGGACCGCCTGATGGCCGATGTCGGAGGTGCCCAGCCGGTGCCCTGGGAGTTCGAGGGGCTGGGCACGATCCTCGGCCTGGTCGCCAAGGGCATCGGTATCGCGGCCGTTCCCGCCCTGGCGCTGGCCGCCGGGGTCCGCGGCATCGTCGTCCGCGAGTTTCCTGGTCCCCCGGTCGGCCGCGACGTCCACGCCGTCGCCCGCGCCTCCAGCGTCCACCGTCCCGCGGTCTCCGTCACCCTCCGGGCCGTGCACGTCGCAGCACGTCTCCTCGCCGCCGACCTCGAGGCGATCGAGCTCGCTTCCCGATGACGTCGCCGTACGCTTCCCGCAGCGGTTGAACCCGCCTCCAGGTGGTCGCCGCGGGCTTTCCCGCGGCCGTCCTCGAAGCGGTCGAGCTCGCCTCCCGATGACGTCGCCGTACGCTTCCCGGCAGCGGTCGAACCCGCCTCCAGGTGGTCGCCGCGGGCTTTCCCGCGGCCGTCCTCGAAGCGGTCGAGCTCGCTTCCCGGCGACGTCGCCGTGCGCTTGCCGGCGGCCGTCCTCGAAGCGGTCGGGCTCGCCTCCCGGTAACGTCGGAACGTGCCTCCCTCCTATGCGCTCGAACGGTTGCTGAACGCCGGCGGATCCAAGCTGGTGGCCGGGGTGGACGAGGTCGGGCGAGGAGCCTGGGCGGGTCCGGTGGCGGTCTGCGCGGTGGTCACCGACATGTCGGAGCCGCCCGCGGGCCTGACCGACTCCAAGATGCTCAGCCCCGCCCGGCGCGACGCCATGGTCCCCGAGATCACCGCCTGGGCCGCCGGGATCGGGTACGGCGAGGCGACGCACGAGGAGATCGACGCGCTCGGCATGACCGAGGCCCTGCGCCGCGCGGCCACAAGGGCGCTGGCCGCGCTGCCGGTGAGGCCCGACGTGGTCATCCTCGACGGCAAGCACGACTACCTGGGGCCGCCGTGGCCGGTCCGATGTGAGATCAAGGGCGATCTGTCCTGCGTCTCCGTGGCCGCGGCCTCCGTGATCGCCAAGGTCCGCCGTGACGCCTACATGGCCTCGCTCGGTTTCGAGGAGTACGGCTTCGCCGACAACGCGGGCTATCCCTCTCCGGTCCACCAGGAGGCTCTGGCCTCTCTCGGGCCGACGGAACACCACCGCCTGTCCTGGTCCTACCTCGACGACCTGCCCCGGTGGCGCCACCTCAAGAGGCACCGCAACCCGCTGGCCGGAGAGGGCCAGCTCGGGCTCTTCGGATAATCCGCGCCCTTCGAGCGAGCCGGGTCGAACGACCGGCGAGGGTCACCCCGGAGGGTTCGAGTTCTTCGGGCGGGCCGGGCCGGCGGGTTGGATCGAACGGTTGACGAGGGTCATCCCGGCCTCTTCGGGTGGTTCGGGCTCTTCGAGTGAGCCGGACCGGTCGGTTGGATCGAACGGCTGACAAGCGTCATCCCGGCCTCTTCGGGTGGTTCGGGCTCTTCGGGCGGGCCGGACCGGTCGGTTGGATCGAACGGTTGACGAGGGTCATCCCGGCCTCTTCGGGTGGTTCGGGCTCTTCGAGTGGGCCGGGCCGGCCGGTTGGATCGAGCGCCGAACGGGGGAGTCATCGGCGGAGTCCCGTCGAATTTCCCGCACCCGCAGACCCCGGGCCGTGCTCCTGAGGAGGATGGCACCATGCGTATCGGTGTCTTTCTGGTCGTGGCGGGGTTTCCGGGCCGGGAGCCGGGCGAGGTGCTGCGGGACACGGTGGAGGCGGTCGTGGCCGCCGAGGAGGCGGGGTTCGACGACGCGTGGATCGCCGAGCACCACTTCATGTCGTACGGCGTGTGCCCGTCGGCGGTGACGCTGGCGGGCGTGGCGCTGGGCCGGACCGGCAGGATCCGGGTCGGGACGGCGGTGAGCGTCCTGTCCACGCAGCACCCGGTGGCGCTGGCCGAACAGGCGGCGATCCTCGACCAGGTCTCGGGTGGACGGTTCGTGCTCGGGGTGGGGCGGGGCGGGCCGTGGGTGGACCTGGAGGTGTTCGGGACGGGGCTGGCCAGGTTCGAGCGAGGCTTCCCCGAGTCGCTGGACCTGCTGTGCGCGGCCCTGAACCGCGAGACGGTCTCGGCGGACGGGGAGTTCTTCCGGTTCAGGGAGGTGCCCATGGTCCCGGCCGCCAGGCTCAGGCCCGTGGTGGCGTGCACCTCGTCGCGGACCGTGCAGCTCGCCGCGGAGCGGGGGCTGCCGATGTTGCTGGGGATGCACATCGGTGACGCGGACAAGGCGGACATGATCCGGGCCTACGGGCGCGAGGATCCCGGGCACGTGGCCGCGGTCGTGGGGCACGTGGGCGACTCGACGGCGCAGGCCGTACGGGAGCTGAAGGAGACCATGCCGCGGTGGCTGGGGCCGGGGCTCGCGGGTTACGTGCCGGTGGACGGCCGGGCGCGGTCAGATCGCGATATTTCGGGTTATGTGGATTTTCTCTGCGACACGCATCCGGTCGGCTCACCCGATCACTGCGTCGAGAAGATCAACCGAACCGCGGAGGTCACCGGCCTGCGGCACCTGATCCTCATGGTCGAGGGTGCGGGCGATCATGCCCGCACCCTCGAGAACATCAGGCGGCTCGGGGCCGAGGTGCTGCCCCGAACCCGAGGTCGTGCCCTCTAGGGCATTTCCCCGGACCCCGGTTGCGTTCCCGGAAGGTGTGTCACCGGGCCGCTCCCCAGGCTCGTGGTCATGCCCCCCGGGTCATGTTTCCGGGCCCGGACTGTCGTGCTCCCGAGGAGCGCGACCTGAAGCCGCTCGCCGGGCCCCTGGCCAGGATCCTTGAGGCATGAGCCTCAGCAGTCGACGAGCTCGGGCGACTGGTTGAGGATCTGGGACCTGGCGGTGACGAACTCCGCGTGGGCCCTGGTGGCGGCCGGGTCGAAGACCGCGACCCGGTGGCAGTTCTGGAAGGCCAGCTTCACCTGGAAGTGGCGCTCCAGGGCACCGCGCATGGAGTCGCTCGCGAGACAGCGCAGGAGCTGTCCCCGGGCGGTCTCGTCCGGCGGCGGAACGGTGTTGTCGGCGAACTCGGCGCCGGTGTGGTCGCGTTGCTTGACCAGCTCGCTGATCACCGACCATGCGTAGGGCAGGGAGTCACGGACGCAGGCGACAAACGCCTCATCGTCGACCTCACCGGCTTTCGCCTGGTCGAGAAGATCGTTCGAAACGGTCAGCGACATGCTGCGTTCTCCTCTCAGAAGGGGATCATTCAGACACTAGGTCGGGCGCGGTGATCGCTCCATCTAGCGCGAGAGCGACACTCGTGTGGGCCCGAAGACGAAGTCCGGGTCGATCTGGGCGGCGAGGTCCTCGCCGGTGGCCCTGTTCGCCCAGGCCTCCGCGTTGCGGAGGTGAAACCGTACGGCCTGGCGGCCGAAGCGGGACCAGTCCTTCTCCTGGGCGTCAAGGTGCGTCAGGAGCCTTCCCAGCGCCGCGGAGTTGGCGGGTTCGAGATCCTGCAGGGTGAACGGGCGGCCCTGCTCCATCGCGCGGATCGCCGCCGAGTGCTCAAGGCAGACCAGCAGGTCGTCGCCGACGTGCTCGCGCAGGAACGCCACGTCGTCGGGGCCGTGCACCTTGTTGCCGACCACCGCGATCGGCACGTCGTAGTCGGCGGCGTAGTCGCGGTACTGGCGATACACGCTCACCCCCTGACGGGTCGGCTCGGCGACCAGGAAGGTCAGATCGAAGCGGGTGAACAGCCCGGAGGCGAAGGAGTCGGCTCCGGCGGTCATGTCCACCACGACGTACTCTCCCGCGCCGTCGACGAGGTGGTTGAGATACAGCTCCACCGCGCCCACCTTGGAGTGGTAGCAGGCCACTCCCAGGTCGTCCTCGCTGAACGGGCCGGTGACCATCAGCCGCGGCCCCTCCGGGGTGACGGTGGCGAATCCGGTGTGGATCGGGTCGCCGGGCTCGTCCAGGCGCAGTAGTCGCGAACCGCGCCCGGGCGGGGTGGTTTTGACCATCGCGGAGGCCGAGGAGATGCGCGGGTTGTCGCCTCGCAGGTACTCCTTGATCTCGGTCAGGTGTGAGCCCATCGGCCGGGGCAGCGCGCCGTCGGCCATGCCCAGGGCCATTCCCAGATGTTGGTTGATGTCGGCGTCGACCGCGACGACCGGTCCGCCGTGGCTCGCTGTGTATCTCGCGAACAGTGCCGACAGAGTCGTCTTGCCGCTTCCGCCCTTACCGACGAACGCCACCCTCACAACAACGATCCAATCTGGTTATGAAAACCGTTCCGACTCCTGGTAGTGATAATCATGCCACGCTCAGTGAGAATCCGCGACATGTGTGACCAGGGAGGTTGGTGGATAACCAGGAGAAATCGCGGAGCAGGCGGGGGCGGCGAGGCGTCGCAGGTATACATCTGACTCGGCGAGCATCTGCTCGTCGTCTCGGGGCGCGATACGGCCCGGGGCCGTCCTCGGGAAGGCGAGTCCTTGGCGTGCGGTACGGTCCGGGCCGTCGCCAGGGAGGCGAGTGGTACGGCCCGGGGCGGCCGTCAGGGAAGCGAATCTTGGCGTGCGGTACGGCCCGGGGCGGCCGTCAGGGAAGCGAGTCCTTGGCGATGTGGGCGAGGGTGATCTCGGTGAGCAGGGTCTCCTCGTGGGCGCGCAACGCGCTCCACACGTCGGCCAGGGGCCCGGCGACTCCCGGGTAGCCGCCGTGCGCGGAGTGTTCCGGACTGCCTTCGACCACCATGATCACGTCAGCCAGGGTGATCTCCTCGGCGGGCCGGGCCAGCCAGTAGCCCCCGTCGGGGCCGCGCTGGCTGTGGATGAGCCCTGCCCGCCGCAACTGCAGCAGGATGTTGTCCAGGAACCTCCGGGGGATGTTCTGCGACACGGCGATCTTCTCGGCGGGCACGGGGCCGGGAGGCGCCGCGGCCAGCTCGGTGGCGGCTCGCAGCGCGTACTGGGTTCTGGCGGAGATCCGCATATCCGTCGGTTACGCGATGCCGGCTAGTTACGCACCTGCTGGAGGCCCCAGCGGCGGCGCAGGGAGTTGTCGGCCGTCTCGAACAGCAGGTCCACCCCGATGCCGATGACCAGGATCACGATCATGGTGGAGAGCAGGCCCGCGGAGTCGGCGAGCTCGCGGTCGAAGAACAGCCGCTCGCCCAGCGAGGACTGGTGGGCGATGATGACAACGATCTCGCCGGCCATCAGCGAGCGCCAGGCGAAGGCCCAGCCCTGCTTGAGCCCGGCCAGGAACGAAGGCAGCGACGCCGGCAGGATCACGTGACGGTAGAGCTGGAGGCGGCGGAACCCGAGCACGTGTCCCGCGCGCAGCAGGATCGGCGGGGTGTAGTCGACCCCGGCGATCAGTCCGTTGGCGATGGACGGCGTCGCACCCAGGATCACCACGAACGTGATCGCGCTCTCGGTCAGGCCGAACAGCAGGATGGCCAGCGGGAACCAGGCGATCGACGGCATGGTCTGCAGGCCGGTGATCAGCGAGCCGAAGGCCGCCCTGAGCACCTTGATCCGCGACACCAGGGCGCCGACGACCAGTCCGATCAGCACCGAGATCGCGAAGCCGGTCACCGCGCGGCGCATCGTGACGGCGATGGCCTCCCAGTACTCGGCGGTGGTCAGGCGCTCGCGGAGCACCCCGAAGGTTTCGACGGGCCCCGCGAGGACGTACTCCGGCCAGCGGCCGGACCACACCACGGCCTGCCAGATCAGCAGGACCAGGCCGACCGCCAGGGCTATCGGCCACAGCCGGCCCCAGATCTGGGAGGTGACCCGGTGACGCTCGCCTCCGCCGAGCTCGAGCGCGTCGAGCCCGGCGAGGTGCTGGGCATGGGTGTCGGTGGGGGGTGCCTGGTCAACGGCCATGGCGGAGGACCTCCTGTCGCAGCCGGTTGGTGATCGTCGTGGCGAGCTCCGCCACCGCGGTGGAGTCGGTGCGGCGAGGCCGGTCAAGCTCGACCGGGAAGTGCTCGACGACCCGGCCGGGGCGGCTGCTGAGCAGGACCACCCGGTCGCCGAGCCGTACGGCCTCGCGGACGTTGTGGGTGACGAACAGCACGCTGAGGTTGCGCTCGCGCCAGATCCGCTCCAGCTCGTCGTGGAGCAGGTCGCGGGTCATCGCGTCCAGCGCGCCGAACGGCTCGTCCATCAGCAGCACGTTCGCGTCCTGGGCGAGCGCTCGGGCCAGGGAGACCCGCTGGCGCATGCCGCCGGACAGCTCGTGCGGGCGCTTGGCGCCGAACCCGTCCAGGTGGACGATCTCCAGGAACTCCGCGGCCCTGGCCTGACGCTCGCGCTTGGCCACGCCCTGCACCCGCAGCGCCATCTCGACGTTGGCGGAGACGGTGAGCCAGGGGAACAGCGCCGGTTCCTGGAACATCATGGCGATCTTGTGGCCCTCGGTGTCGATCTGGCCGGCCGTGGGCGCGTCGAGCCCGGCGACCAGTGAGAGCAGCGTGCTCTTGCCGCAGCCGGAGGCGCCGAGCAGGCAGACGAACTCGCCCGGCTGGACGGAGAGGGAGACGTTGTCGAGGGCCAGCAGGCTGTTCTTGCCCTGGCCATAGATCTTGGAAACGCCGTCCAGCCGGACCGTGGGCTCCTCGCCCTCGATCCGGCTGTCCGCCCGCTCCCTGAGCGGAGCTGTCACGTGTCCTCCTGCTTGCTTCTTCGGATCCGTCAGATCACTTGTCGACGACCGCGGGCTGGCCCTGGGCCGCGAGGACCTCGTTCAGGGGCTTCAGGTCGTAGATGCCGTTCAGGTCCACCGGCTCCAGCAGCCCGATCTTGATCGCGTGGTCGGCGCTGCCGACGAGGGAGGAGGCGATCGGGTCGTTGGTGAAGGTGATGTTCTTGAAGACGCTGTCCAGGACCCCCTGGTCGAGCGGCTTGCCGCTCAGCTTCTCCAGCGCCGCGTTCACGGTCTTGGCGGCGTCGGCGGGGTCGGCGTTGATCGCGGCGTTGGCCTCGACGTGCCCCTCGAGGAGCTGCTTGACCGTCTCCGGGTGCTCGGCGGCGAACTCCTGGCGGACGATCAGCTGGGTGATCACGAACTGCTTGTTCGGCCAGAGGTCGGTCTCGTCGACGAGGATCTTGCCCTTGCTCTCCTGGACCATGCGGCTGGCGAACGGCTCGGGCACCCAGGCGCCGTCGATGTCGCCGGTGGCGAAGGTCTGCAGGGTCTGGGAGTTCTCCTGCGGGATGATGTTGACGTCGCCGCCGCCCTTGGTGTCGGTCTTCAGGCCCTTCTCCTGCAGCCAGTAGCGCAGGGCCACGTCCTGGGTGTTGCCGAGCTGCGGCGTGGCGATCTTCTTGCCCTTGAGGTCCTCGACACCGTTGATCTCGGGCTTGACCACGAGGTAGACGCCGCCGGAGGCCGAACCAGCGATGATCTTGATTGCCTTGCCCTTGGACTTGGCCCAGGCGTTGATGGTCGGGTTGGGGCCGATGTAGGTGGCGTCGATCGCGCCCGCGAAGACCGCCTCGATCGCGGCCGGGCCGGCGTTGAAGGAGCTGGTGGTGAGCTTGGTGCTGCCCAGGTGCTTCGCGAACAGGCCCTTCTCGATGCCGACCAGCGCCGTGGCGTGGGTGACGTTGGGGAAGTAACCGAGCCGGACCTCCGCGAGCTTGTCCCCGCCGGCCGAGGCCGCCGTCCCCGTGGTCTCCGTGCCCCCGCAGGCGGTCGCCAAGGTTGTGATCGCCAGTGCGGCCAGCACGGCCACCGCCCCGCGAACCCTGCGAGCGTTCATGATTACTCCTAATTCCTACTTAATAAGTCGGTTAGGTGTATTAAGGCAAGGGCTGGGATGCCTGTCAAGTCATGGTGTGTCGCGAAGGTCCACTGTTACCTCTTCGTGTTCTCTCGTGCGGAATCGGTGACGATCTTTGGGATTGGCATGACAGATGTTTATCGAGGTCGCCGGTGAGATTTCGGCGGTCTGGGTATCCAACCGGCGTCAGTTGATCTTGAGCCCCCCGAAAGAGGTCAAAGCCTGGGAACTGGGTCGGTAGGGGGTTTTGGTGGGGCTTAACGGTGCTTGGTCGCATCACGTTCTGGGACGGCGGGTCGGCAGACTTGCCACGTGTGGGGTCGCGCTCTCGGTGGTCGTGATGCCTTCGGTCGTGCTCGCCGTATCCGCCACCTCCGCCGCACCTGCCACGTTGCGGGCGAAGATCGCAGAGGTCACGGAGGTGTCCTGCCAGAGCGGAACCGCGCTGCCGGCCTCGGCGGACGAGTGCGCCGAGGCGGGATCCAAGCGCTCGTCTCGGACCGGTTCCCGTTCCGGCACGTCCGATTCGGCTTCGGCGGTGACTCGGTCTCCGTCTCGGGCCGATTCCCGTTCCGGCACGTCCGATTCGGCGCCGGTGGCTCAGCCTCCGTCTCGGGCTGGTTCCCGTTCCGGCGCCTCCGATTCGGCTTCGGCGGTGACTCGGTCTCCGGCCCGGGCCGATTCGCGATCTGGCACATCCGATTCGGTGCCGGCGGCCCGGTTGCCGGCTTCGGCCGGTTCGCGCTCCGGCGCCTCCGACTCGGATCGGGCGGCGACCCCATCTTTGACTCCCGCTCCGGAACCGGTGCCGGTGACGCCGGGCCTCTCCGCCACCCCGGCCCCTTCACCCGCCGCTCCGGACAAGCCCGTCGTCTCACCGTCGGTGAGCAAGCAGGTTCAGGCCGGGAAGAGGGAGAACGGCCCGCGCCGTGGGGCCGTGACGCCCCGCCTGAGGCTGACCAAGACCGCCTCCGCCGTCCCCGCGAGGAAAGGGGGCAAGCTGACCTACACGATCACGGTCACCAATGACGGGCAGGTCGACTACCCCGGGGTCGGGATCCTCGACGACCTGTCCGGGGTGCTGGACGACGCGGCCTTCAACGGCGACCAGCGGGCGTCGAGCGGAACCGTCGTCTACAGCGAGCCCGTCATGACCTGGAGCGGCGACGTGGCCAGGGGCGAGACGGTGACGATCACCTACAGCGTCATGATCGACGCCGTCGGCGACGGCATCCTGGACGGCCACGTCGCGGGCCCGCCCTTCGCCTCGAACTGCAGTCCGGAGTCGACCGCTCCGGAGTGCGGGCAGCGCATCGGCATCGCGGAGCTGAGGATCAAGAAGTCGTTCGCCCCCGACGGGCCCAAGCCCGACGGGACGGTGGACTACACGATCACGGTCACCAACGTCGGAACCGCGCCCTATCCGAGGGCGACGATCACCGACGACCTGTCCGGAGTACTGGACGACGCGGCCTTCAACGGTGACGGGCGGGCGTCGAGCGGTACGGTCTCCTACGCCAAGCCGAAGGTGACCTGGACCGGCGACGTGGCGGTGGATCAGACGGTGACGATCACCTACAGCACGCGGGTGGACGACCGGCCGGCCGGAGACCGGCAGCTGTCCGGCAAGCTGGCCGGGCCGGAGGGCTCCAACTGCGTCGCCGGTTTCACCGACTCCGCCTGCGGCAACACCCGCAAGGCGGGACTTCCGCTGCTGAACATCCTCGCCGCAGCCGATCGGGAGACCGCCAGGCCCGGCGACGTGGTCGTCCACACGGTCACCGTCCAGAACGTCGGCACCGCCGCCTACCTCGGCGCCACCCTCACCGACGAGCTGTCCCAGGTGCTCGACGACGCCGTCTACAACGGTGACGCCCAGGCCACGACCGGCACCGTCTCCTACGACGAGCCCAGGCTGAGCTGGACCGGCGACGTCGCGGCGGGTGAGACGGTCACCATCACCTACAGCGCGACCGTCAGGGACCCCGGTACCGGCGACCATCTGCTGGACAACACGATTCGGGCTCCCGGAGGCGGCACGAACTGCCCGGGCCCGACGCCCCGGGCCGGCAGGCTCTCCGCTCCGGCCCCGGCTGCCGATCGAGGATGCGCTCACCGCGTCGTCGTGGAGAACGTGACGATCAGCGAGACTCTCTCCCCGCGGACGCCCCGGTCCGGGGAGGTCGTGAACTACACGATCACCGTCACCAACGCCCAGGAGGCCTCGTACACCGATGCCCACGTGACGAACGACCTCTCCGGCGTGCTCGACGACGCCGTCTACAACAACGACGCCAGGGCCTCCTCGGGCTCTGTCACCTTCACCGGGCCGACGGACGACGCCGTGGACCCCTCGCGCCCCACCGCTTCCATGGACGGCGCGGTGAACCCCTCGCGCTCCATCGCTTCCACGGACGGCGCGGTGAACCCCTCGCGCCCCGCCGCTTCCACCGCCTCCGCCGGGCCGATGCTGGACTGGAAGGGCGATCTCCCGGCAGGGGCCGAGGTGACGATCACCTACAGCGTCACGGTGAACGACCCTCCGAGGGGAGACAGGACGCTACGGAGCAGGGTGCTGGGCGTGGCGCCGGGATCCAACTGTTCCGCCGGCTCGGCCGATCCGAACTGCGACCCGGGCCCCATCGGAATCGCCTCGGCACCGGCGCGGACCCCGAAGTCCGCTTCGCCTTCCTCCCCGTCGTTGAACCCGTCGTGCCTGCGGTTGTGCAAGCCGTCATGTGACCGAGGACTCGGCTCCTCGGACGATCGGTCGTGTGGCTCCTCGTGCGACCGGAGAGGCGACTCCGCGTGTGAGGGCGGGTGCGAGTCCTCGGACGACCGGTCGTGTGGCTCCTCGTGCGGCCGGAGATGTGACTCCGTGCGGGACGCGCGCTCGGGCCCTCGGCCGTCCGCGTCCGCGCTGCCGTTCACGGGTCTCCCGGTCGCGCCGGTAATGCTGGGGATCCTGCTGTCCGGACTGGGTCTGGCCGTACGGCTGCGCGCCAGGCGAGGGAAGCCCTAGGACTCGGTGTCCGGTGACACGGCGGGGCCCTGGGCGGCCCCGCCGGAGCCGGTGCCCGGATTACCGCAGTGCCCGGCGACGGTGGAATCGTTCTGGGCTCCGGAGGTCGCCACGGAGCCGGACGAGCAGTAAGCCGTAGCGCTGACGGAGTAGGGAGGGCGGTTCCGTACGTCGTCGGCGGGCCACGGCCGCTCCTTGGAGAACACCACCGTCACCGCGGTCATGTCCACGTCGACGGTCCTGACGACCTTCCTGGTCTCCGTGGGTGTCGCGGAGAGGATGACGACCTTGTTGATCTTAACGTCGACGTAGCGCACGCCACCCCCGTGCGGGTGCGTGGCCAGAACCTTCTCGAGTTTCTGCTTGATCAGGGTGAGTTGTGACAGCGACCGGGTGACGATCCTCGGCCGGGCGCCCGCGGCGGTGATCCGGGGGATGTCGGCGGCGCTGGTGGTGGCCACCACGAGGGTCTGCGAGATGGTTCCCATGAACCAGGAGCCACCGAAGCGGTCACCGAGCTGGTCGCGGAGCTCCGCCTCGACCAGTGTCAGGCGCGCTTCGTTGCGCAGGCGGGCCAGAGCCTGTTCCCTGGTGAGACCGAGATCGCGCTGGAGTGCCTCAAGCACGCCCGGCGGCGGTGGCTGCTGGGTGGGAGGAGCGGAATGGGGGACCGCTGTCTGAGGTTCGGCGGCAGCCAGGGCGGCAGCCAGAGTGAGCGCGGCGACCGCTAGGGCGCATCCCGTGGTGGCGGCATGTCTGCGGGACATGGATCTCTCCTTGACCTCGGCTTCTCAGGCGGGAGGGAGGAGAATCGCCTCGTGTCGCAGGTTGATCATGCGATGTGGGCAACGCCACCTTAATTCAGCCGTTGCCGGTCAGGACCGCAAAAGCCGTGCGCCACGCGGTCGTCGATTTCGGGCGGGGCTCGCCGGGTGCGTAGCGGTGCGGGGGGACGCGCGAGAACCGGGGAACGGCGTCAGCGGCAGGCGGTGTCGAGGGTGACGGCTCTCTGCACCGAGGCCGTTCCGTCGCTCTGCCTCCCATGGCGCTGGCTGCCCTTACGCCCGCCGTCGGCGGCATCGCCTCTGCCGGCTGCCACGAGGGGAGGGGCGGGCGGCTCGGCCAGAATGTCGGCGACCTTGCGCTTGATCAGGTCGTAGTCGGGTGAGCCGGTGTTGATCAGAGGGGGGACGAACTGGAAGCTCTTGATCTGGGAGTTCTTCACCTTGGAGGACAGGTCGATCAGCTTGGGCAGGAGTTCCCGCGGAATGTCGGTGGATACGGCGTTCATCGTGGCGTGGGCCAGCTTCTCGAAACTGCCGAGCACCGTCACCGGATCGGCCTGCTTGACGACGGCGTTGAGCAGGCACTTCTGCCGGCCCATCCGGACGTAGTCATCGCTGTAGGTGCGAGCCCTGCCGTACCAGAGAGCCTCCTCGCCCGACAGCCTGCGCGTGCCACTGGTGATCAGACCCTCGTTCTGCTTGCCGTACACGATGGGGTCCTTGACGGTGACCTTCACCCCGCCCATCGCGTCGACGATCTCGATGAAGCCCCTCATGTCGACCATCGCGTAGTTGGCGATGTCGAGTCCGGTGATGCCGCTGATCGTCCTCTTCAGCAGCGCCGGGCCGCGGTGCCCTTTTGCCAGCTTCGGCGCCATTTCGGGATAGTCCTCGGCGTACTGGAAGACCTCGTTGAGCATGCCCTCGCTGTAGGGCGGCTCACCCTCGAAGCCGAAGGGGAAGCGGTCGCGGGCCGGGCCGGGAGGCATCGGGACGTTCTCCAGGTTCCTGGGCATGCCGAACAGCACGGTCTCGCCGGTGGTGGTGTTGATGCTGGCCACGGTCATGCTGTCGGTGCGTATACCGGGCCGGTTGGGCGCCGCGTCCGCGCCGATCAGCAGGATGTTGATCCGCTCGCGGCCCTTCCACGGATCCACCGGGATCGGGGTGGTGCTCGTGGCGAACACCGAATTCACCACGCTCCTGGAGATGTAGGCCAGTCGGGTCGCGTAGGCCATCGGGGCGACCACCACCGCGCACAGCAGGCCGACCGCCAGGGCCGAGAGATAGCGGGCCGTGCCGGACAGCGACTCGGGCCGGACAAGCTGGTAGGACCGGATGACCACGGCCACGGTGGCGGTGGCGAACAGCATCGCGGCGAGCGCGAAGGACCAGAGCCAGGCCGGCTGCACGATCAGGGAGAGCAGCGGGGGCCCGGCGGTGAGCAGGGCGGTCGTGACCCCCGCGGCCAGGGTCAGATAGATGCCCATCAGGCAGGCGCCCGTCACGCGGCGGCCCACCCAGATATGGGCCAGGCCCCATAGAACGGCCGAGCCCAACGTAAGCGCCAGGCTTGATCCGATACCGCTACGGCCCCCGTTACCTGCCATCTTTCCAACATCTCCCGTCCATCAACCCGATGCGTCACAGGTTAATAACGGTTTTCGCATGTAAGGGGTATGTGACCGTACGACGCGCTGGGAACCGCCGGTCAAGATTCGGTGAGCTAATCGCCGTCATGGCCGATATCGCCAATCCGTAAATCTCGACCAAAAGGGCACTCGTCGGCGTATCGCTAAATCCCGATTGAAAGGGCACTTGGTCGCGTATCGCGGGCTTTTTGCGGTCGGCCTGAATCCCGTCCGGGGACGGTCGCAGGATTCCAATTCCTGTACGGGGACGGTCTCACGTCTCCGGCTCCCGTCCGGGAGTCTCACGCCTCCGGTTCCCGCCTGGGGCGGTCTCACGACCCCGCCGGAACCCGGGTGCCACGGCCCGGCACCGCCCGGCACCGCCGATCCCGTGGACGGACCCGGCGATCACCAGTCGGCGGCGCCGGCGAACGACGTCGCCGTCGGCCTGTAACGGAGCCGATCGCGGGCGGCGGTGATGTCGAGGGTCCGCTCGACGGCCAGATGTCCCGCCGCGTAGCGGGTCAGCCGGGGCGGGTGCGGCCGTCCGAGCAGCCGGAACGTGATCTCGGCGGCGGCGGCCAGGGGAGCGACCAGGTTGAGGGGCAGGTAGGACGGCTCGGCGTCGATCCCGCGTTCCTTGAGGATCGCGCGCAGGGCGTCGTCGAGGATGACGGGCTCGGCGTCGGTCACGTTGAAGACGCCGCACTCGACGGGACCTGCGGCGGCGAGCAGGCAGGCCCGGACCAGGTTGTCCACCGAGGTGAGGCTGATCCGCTGGCGCCCGTCGCCCACCGCGAGAAGCCTGCCTCCCCTGACCGCCCCGAGGATCCGCGGGAGCAGGGTGGTGTCTCCCCTGCCGTAGACGGCGTGCGGCCGCAGGATGACCGCCTTCTCCAGGCTCTTCTCCGCCGTCGCCTTCGAGGCGCCGTAGGCGTTGGCGTACCGGCTGACCGGGGCCATGCCCTCCGTCGCCATCACGGTCGGCCGGAACGGGTCGTAGACGCTGGCCGTACTGACATGAACGAACCGGGCACCGGGGAAGACCGCGGCGACGGCGCGGGTGCCGTCCACGTTGGCCGCCCAGATCTCCCTTCGCGGTCCCCAGTCCGTGACGCCTCCGGCACAGTGGATCACCACGTCCAGCTCCGGCAGCTCGGGCCTGGCTCCCAGAAGATCCCACGGCGTGTACGGCGCACCGCCGACCTGTCCGGGTTCCACCGACGGCCGCCTGCCGAAGGCCGACACCTCCCAGCCCTCGTTCACGGCCGCGCGGCAGACCGCCCCGCCCACGAAACCCGAGGCTCCCGTCACCCCCACCCTCAGCACGCTCCGCCTCCTTCGCGCGTGCGCCGACCCGGCTCGGCCGCCGAACCGTGCGGCGGTCGGTCCCGCAGCTCAGACACGGCGGGCGACCAGCTCGCGGAGGGCGGCGCGGTCGAGCTTGCCAGAGCGTCCCGAACGGGGAAAGGCGTCGAGAGACTCGATGCGGTCGGGGACGGCCGCGGCGTCCACGATCTCGGGAATGGCCTCCCGCAGGAGAGCCTCGTCATAGTCCCCGGTGGGGATGACGGCCAGCACGACCTCCTCGTCCCCGGTCTCGGGGTCGGGAAGTCCGACGATCGCGGCCTCGGCCACCCCCGGCAGCGCGGCGAGGGCGGGTTCGTAGAGGCCCGGATAGATGTTGACCCCGTCACGGAGGATCATGTCCTTCTTCCGGCCGAGCAGGACCAGCCGACCCTCCTCAAGACGGACCAGGTCACCGGTGGCGATCTCCTTCAGCGGCTCCTCGCCGAGATAGCGCTGGGCGAGGTGGGGGCCGGAGACGAACAACTCGCCGTCGTCCGCGATCCGGACGCCGACCCCGGGAAGGGGCGCCCCGAGCAGGTCCCCCTCGGTCTGGGCCAGCTTCTTTCGCGCCGAGGCGATCGCGATCGGCAGCGCCTCGGTCATCGCGTAGATCGACAGCACCTCGGGCCCGGCCTCGATCGCGCGGCGGAGCACGCCGGGCGGTGCGGGGGCGGCGCCGAGCAGCAGGTAGCGCAGGGTGCCGGGGAGCCTGGGGGTCTCGCGCAGAAGCCTGTCCAGGTGCACGGGGACGGCGAAGGTGTGGGTGGCCTTCCTCTCGGCCAGTTCGGCGGCGAGGTCCCCGCCCCCGGGCAGCGACCAGGTCGCCCCGGCCAGCAGCGCGGGCAGCCCGAGCATCAACTGGTCGGTGTGAACGATGTCGCCGGGCCCCAGCGGGAAGGCGCTCTGGAACAGCTCCAGCCCGGCCGCCAGCGATCCCCGCGTGTGCACCACGCCACGCGGGCGCGCGGTGGTTCCCGAGGTGAAGATCACAGCCGCCGGCTGGTCCGCGGTGGGCGAGTCGCCCGGCCCGTGCCCGTTCTGCCCGCTCGGGGTGCCCGGCGTCTGTGTACTCGGGGTGCCCGTTCTGCCCGGCGTGCTTGACGTGGCCGGCGCGGAAGGGCCAGGCGATCCAAGGATCAGGGAGAGACGCAGGGCTCTCCGGGGGACGCCCGGCAGCCACGGACCCGTGTAGAGGTGGCGGACGGGCCACCCGGGAAGAGGATCGCGGAGGTTCGGCAGAAGCAGGCCTCGGCGGCGGGCCAAGCCTCTGAGCGGGCCGCTCAGGGTGTAGAGCAGCGATTCGGTGACGACCCACTTCGGGCGGGTGACGGCCAGGCGGGCCGCGAGTACGTCGGGGGCCAGCCCGGGATCGGCGAGCACGAGCGTCCCGCCCGCCGCCACGGCCCCCAGCGCCAGCACCACCGCGTCCACCCCGGGCCGCACCGCGAACAGCACGCCGTCCCCCGGCCGTAGCCCGCTCTCCGGCTGTAGTCCGCTCTCCGTATCGGCCGTAGCTTTCCCCGGCCGTAATCCACTCTCCGCACCGGCCCTGGCCTCCCTCGGCCGTGGTCCGCTCTCCGCATCGGCCGTGGCTTCCTGCGCCTGGTCCGTGGTCGGGTAGGGCTGTGGGGTCGCGGTCTCCCGGGCCTGGTCCGTGGTCGGGCGGGGTTGTGGGGTCGCGGTCTCCCGGGCCTGGTCTGTAGTCGGGCGGGGCGGCGACTCCGGCAGAGGCTCGCTCTCCACGTCGGCCGGAGCCTCCGGTCCGGGCCGTTCGGTCATCGCGTCGCGGACCGCGTTCACCCGTCGGGCCAGTTCGCCGTAGGTGACCTCGCGGCCGCGGCCGTCGATGACGGCGATCCGTTCCGGCTCTCGTTCGGCGGCGGTCATGATGCCGGTGATGATGTCGTTCATGCCGCTTCAATCCAGATGACGGTGTCGTTCATGCCGCTTTGATCCAGAGGTGTGCGTAGGTGGGGATGAGGACTCCTCTGGCCGCGCGGCGCCGTACGACACGCACCCGGTGGGAGAGCACGACCGAGGCCACCGCCCGGATCTCCGCCAGGGCCAGCGGGTAGCCGATGCAGAAGTGCGGGCCGGCGCCGAACCAGAGGCGGCGGAGCTCGGGCGGGTGTTTCAGAGAGGGGTCGAACGGCCCGTACGACCGGGCACAGTTGTGGGTCACGATCAGCACCCGGTCACCCGGCCGCGCCATGACCGCGCCGACGTGCGCGGCCGAGCCCACCGAACGCAGCATCACCGGCGTCGGCGTGGTGATCCGCATGGCCTCCTCGATCACCTGGTCCAGGTCGTCGACCTCTGTCCGGTGGTCGTGCAGGAGAGCGATCAACCGGGGCACGAAGGTGGCGACCGTCTCAGTGCCCGTCAGGAAGAACGCCCCGGCCGCGCCTCTGGCCTCGGCCGCCGACAGTCCCTGCGCCCGCATCCGGCCCATGAGCGTGGACTCGTCCCCGGCCTCGTAGGCGGCCTGCGCGATGTCCCCGATTCCGTCCAGCGTCCGTCTGGCGATCACCGCCTGCCGGTCCGACAGCCGCCGGGAGCGCAGCGAGACCATCGAGACGACCCGTTCCCCCTCCTCGAACAGCTCCCGGGCCCGCGCCTCGGAGACCTCGCCCAGCCCGATCACCCGGCAGATCACCGCCCCGGCCATCGCTCGCATGGCGTCCACCAGGTCGACCGTCTCACCCCGCTTCAGCCGCGCCGAGAGATCCTCCAGCGGCTGCCGCAGCACGTCGGCGACCAGGGCGGAGACGTACGCGGTGGTGAACAGCGGCATCAGCTTCCTGCGCAGCGCCAGGTGCCCCTCACCCTCCATGTTGAGCAGCACGGAGGGGCCGAGTATCGGCGTCCACAGGTCGCCGGGCGATCCGGGGCCGTCCTTGCGGAACCGATCGTCCATCAGTACGGCACGCGCGGTGGCGGCGTCGTTCACCACCACTCCCAGCCCCGGCACCCGGACGACCGGGCCGAGGCGGGCCAGCAGCCGCATGAGCGGATAGACGAAGGGGTGGGCGGCCAGGTGGAGGCGGGTCTCGTGGTTCACCGGACGTCGATCACTTCCGGGCGGTAGTGATGGTCGGCGTACCAGGCCAGGGTGCCCGCCAGGCCGTACGCCCGCAGCCGCCGGACCGAGCCGAAGACCACCACGTCGCGGCGCGAGCCGTACGCGGAGGTGAGCGTGCGGACCCGGTTGACCAGGGCGCGATCCTCGTGGACCTCCTCGATCGCGGTCCTGGGGAAACCTCCCGCTCGTTCGTACAGCGAGGAGGTGATGGCCAGGGTCGCGCCGGGCATCATCACGTACGGCCCGAGATACTCCGATGACCGGTTGCCGGGACGGAAGCGGCCGAACGCCGCGGCCAGGTCCACCACCAGCGGGATGAAGTGCCGCTCCCAGAACTTCAGCGGGAACTCGTCGGTGCGGGGCCGGAGCCGTCCGCCGACCATCTCCAGCCCGTCGCCGAACGCCCGCCGGATGTTGCGCACCCAGTCGGGGCGGGGCAGGCAGTCGGCGTCGGTCCTGGCCAGGTGGGTCGCGCCGTGTGCGATGGCGTGGCGCATGCCGGTGTCGGAGGCGGCACCGGTGCCCTTCCTGGTCTCAGTGATCAGCTGGACGCCGTGCCGCCGGACGATCTCGGCGGTGTCGTCGGTGCTCGCGTTGTCCACGACGACGAGCGTGAAGCTCTGGTCGTCCTGCTCGGCCAGCGCCTTGATCGTCGCCTCGATGCTCCCCGCCTCGTTGTAGGCCGGAACGATCACCCAGAGGTCCATCACATCTCCGCCAGCATCACGCCGGTGCTGATTCCGCCGCCCAGACCGAGCAGCGCCACCCGGTCACCCGGCTCCCAGCCGCCCAGTTCGAGTTGGAGCGGCAGCGTGGTCGAGGCGCAGTTGCCGTGCTCGGGCAGGCTGACCACAAGCTTCTCCCGGGGGATGTCCAGCGTCTTCACCAGGAAGTGCAGGTACGGCAGTGCCACCTGGTGCACCGCCACGAGGGCGAAATCGTCCCAGCTCAGGCCGGTACGTTTGAGCGCGTTGAGAAAGATGTCCGGGCCGATCAGCTCGAAGGCGTCCTTCAGTCTTCGCCCGTCGCCGCGGAAGTAGGAGTATTCGGGATCACGGGGATGGGCGGAGCCGCCTCCCGGCAGGGTGCCGATCGCCCACGCGGTGGAGTCGGCCGCGAATTCGCGGTAGAAAATGCCCCGCCCCACGTCCGTGGTGAGCAGCACCGCGGCTCCGGTGTCGGAGAGCGTGTATCCGGCGAAGGAGTCCACGAACTGCGCCCGATCCCTGACCTGCCATCGGATCGCCCGCGACGGGATCTCACCCGAGCAGACCAGCACCTTGCGGTGCGCGCCGCTCAGGATGAGAGCCTCGGCCACCTGGATGCCGTTGAGCATGCTGTTGCAGGCGTTCTTGACGTCGAACACCGGACATGAGAGCCCGAGCTTGGCCGCCACGATGTGCGCGGTCGCGGGCTCGACCATGTCCTGCGAGGCCGACGCGAACACGAGCAGGTCGACGCCGCCGTGATCGAGCCGGCGGGCGGCCTCGACCGCCAGGTCGGACGCCTGCTGGTCGTCGCGGGCCACGTGGCGCAGGCGGATGCCGGTCAGTCGCTCGATGACACCTCCGTAGGGCACGTATCCCTCGATCCGCCGTTCCACTTCTGCGCTGGACAGGGTCTGTTCCGGCAGATAGGTCGCGACGCCCGTGATCCGGGCTTTCATGGATCTCCCTAGATAGCGTCAAGTCTTTCCATGCTCGCGCAATGTACCGAAAACGAACAGTCAGACGATCGTCCTGGTCGGCTCGGCGCTGGGCCGTACTGGGAACGGTGCCGTATCGGGAGGGAAATGGTCATATACATCCGAAGGGGAGAGATAGCGCGATATAGGGACAAGGGGTCTCATGGAGCGATCGTGTGTGGCGGTGTGCCCGCCTGGACCGCCACGCCGGGAGGAGGTCACGTGGGGCCCGGCAAAGTAGAGACTTGTCCGATTCGACAGCTTGCGGCTGAGACCCGTGACGACCTACGTCGAGGCCCTGTCGAGCGTCGGAGCGAAACGGACACTCCGGCATGTTCTTCTACTATGCCGGAGCCCTGGGAGGTCACGGCGGTGTGCCGTCAGGCCGGGAAGCGGCTTCGGCGAGGTGAAAGAGGACCGTCATCGGCCATGGAGAGCGTGGGGCGGGACGCTCTCCTTCCATCAGGTGATTTCGGCGTGTGGTTTCGGTAAGTCTCCGAGCATCTTCTGCGGGCATAACGCGCCATTGGCGAAAGAAGCCCGATTCTCGATCTGACGGCAAAGGGCGCAACCGAGGAGCCGGTCGGATTTCCGGAAGAGAACCGGATCCGTTTCGCGGAAACCTGGTCTACGCTGGTACGGGTGGTGAGACCCGGGTAAATGTGCTGCATGCCGTATCTCTTGAGATCAGCGGAAACGCCCTGCCATCGACGAGTTTCCCGAAGTTCTGGACGTTAGTGTTGCGATCGGGTGAATCGCCGGATTTCGGTCCTTCGCCTCTGGGGGTTTCGTCCGCCGCCCGCGCGTCATAAGCGTTAGACCCGGGTCGGATGCCTCCTATCGGGAATGTCACGGTAGTGGTGATGCAACTGCCTGGCATATCCGATCTGACGGGGACATTTACAAAAGAGTAGATTGAAAATAATCTTGCCGCCGGAGTTGTCGTGTTCCGCCGACCGCGCTGGAGTCCGCCGCCCCCATGGCCCATCCGTTACCCACGCCTTCGCCGATCTCTCAGCCGTCCCCCGCCGCTCAGGGGCCCGGCAGCTCGGTGGCGTCGCCCACGGCTGACCCTTCCCCGGCCGCGCCTCCGCCGACCTCTCAGCCTTCTTCCGTCACTCAGGGGCTCGGCGGCTCGCAGGCGTCGCCCACCCCTTCGCCTGCTCCTCAGCCGTCGTCCACCGCTCCGGGACCCGGTGCATCGCCCACGACCGAACCTTCCCTCCCCAAACCTTTGGCCGGGCCTCAACCGTCCCCAGCCCCGCCGGGGGTGAACGGCGAGTATTCGGGGATCGATCCCACCCTGATGGACGACTTCGAGCGAGGGTTGGGCCGGGCAGAGGACGCACTCGGCCGGAACGAACCCCAGATCCGCAGCACCTTGCAGAGGCTCGACCTGGACACCTCGGGACTGAGCTCCTTGCGCGAGGTGCAGAGCTGGATCGAGACCAGCCGTCCCGACCTGAGGCGCCGCAGCGAGACGATCCGCACCGAGCGCACGGAGTGGGGGTCCGCCGCAGGCCTCCCCGGCGAGCTGAGCGCCTTCGACGAGGCGCTGTACGGCAAGGCCGCCCACGATCCCAACGTGTACGCCGCGATCGTCAAGGTGACCGAGGCCGCCGAGAACGGCGAGGTCGACGCGAAGGCCCTGGCGGAGCTGGAGAAGCGGACGGGAGATGCGACGTTCGCCGCCGCGCTGATGAACGCGATGGGTGCGGCGAGGTTCCGCAAGCTGATGGGGAAGACCGTAGGGCACGAGGGCGACAAGAAGGTGGAGCGACTACAGATCGCCCTCGGCAAGACACTGGGCACGGCCAGCCCGAAACTGAGCAACGCCTGGCGCGACGAACTCACCTCCGACCTCGCCATCGGATGGCAGGAGGGCTACGCGATCTCACTGGCGCTCAAATACGCCACTTCTAAATATGCCGGTCCCGAATATGGAGCCTCAAGCGGAGCCGTGAACACCGCCTTCCTGCTGGCGGTCGCCAAAAAGGTCGACGCTTGGGACCGTGAAGCGTCCAAGTTCCCCGTCGGCACCGACCCAGGCGTCACGGTGGCTCTCATGGAGGCGCTCAGCCTTGACCCCGCAGCAGCCCAGGACTTCTTCGCGGGCGACCCCACCGCGCTGAAGCACTATCTGACCGAGCGAGGCATGCGCGACGGTGGTGAGGCATTGGGCAAGGCGCTGGAGGCCGCGATGCTCACCTTCCGTGATCACAAAGGCTCACCGCAGGCTCCTTCACGCGGCTATCTGTCGGCCAAGCTGGCCTCGGAGTTCGTACATCTGGAAGCCGAACGGATTGAGGCGGGCAATCCCTCCGCATTCGTGAAGCCCGCCACCACCGGCCACATCCTCGCCGGCTATGTCAGTGATATCAACTACGTCGCTCAGAAGGTTGGTGACATCGTTGCGCCCGGAGTCCGGGGTGCTGACAATCCCAGCGCGTCTGGACAGGACCCTTGGGGAGCGCAGTTCAACCTGGAAGAGTTGCGCCGAGTGATGAAAGAGGCTTTCGCGGATTCCAAGGCGTTCACCCCCGTTTTGGCCGCTCAGACGGCGTTCACTGGTTGGCTTCTCGATCATGGTGCAGCGGAGATGACTGCCGGACGCGGCGATGGTGCGCTCCTGACCAATGCAAAGCAGGCCGGGGCGGGCTTCGGCATGATCACAGACGCGGCAGGTCTTGCCAAGATCGAAGAAGGCAAGGAGCTGGATGAGGCGCAGCAGCGGAACATGAAGGTACTCATGGCGGTGGTGAACACCGGGCTTGCCATCCCGCAGATGGGAATCGGGCCATTCACGATCGGTGCCGTGGGGGCATGGACGGGCATGATCGAAGATAGTGCCAAAGGGGATGCGGAGACCAAAGCCCGCGTTGACGCTAACACCGTCGTTGACCAGACCCAGGCCCTCATGCGTGATCTCACGGCGCAGGCCATGCTCAAGCGAGGAGCGTTCGGCGCTGCCGAGCCCGCTGCCAAGACCCATCCCTGGGCCTCGCTGGAAGGTCTGGAAAAGGGAGACGACCCCCGCGAGAACCCTAACAACTTCCTTAAAGAGGATGGTCGGACACTCATGACTATGGACGAAATGATCGACAAAACGGTCACCAATGGCGCCGACAAGGATCAGCGGCTCGAGGCCTACAGGCGATGGCTCTACGAGGGGCCATCAGGACGACCCTGGAGAGATGTTGAGGACCGCCTGGACCAGGGCTTCTCCAATGGTTTCTCCCAATATGGATCATGATGAGAACGCCGTTCATACTGATGACAGCGCTGGCGTGCGTTTTGACATTCTCGACCGCCTGCCAAAACGGCGAGGTGAAAATCGACCGAAGCCCGTTGCCGATGGCGGCTGCTTCCCCATATATCTGTGAACACATTCCGCTGAAGGCGGTGGAGTTGATGACAGGGGTGCGTGACCCGCTGGTTCGCGGCTACTTCGACCTCACGGTTGCCGGAGGTCTCGGTGATGGAAGCTGCGCAGCTTACCGGCGAGATGGCGAGCGGCTGAAGGTGCTGCAGATCGGTCTCACTCCTGGAGGATATCCGGGAGAGATTGAGGAACAGCTCGAAGATGGGGCCTTGCCGCTGCCGGAAATCGTCCCCGGGGCTATCGGCTTTTACTTTAAAGACACGAATAGCAAGAATAATGCTGCATATGCCATGCTTGTTCGCGGTAAGGCGGAAGTTGCAATTCAACTTAACGTAGGTGTCGCGGGGCGTGACAATGCCGCGGACGTGCTGGCGTTGATGAAACTGATCGCGCCGAAGCTGATCACTGATGCCAGCGCTCCGTCGCCGAGCCCGTCCACGACGGCTCCGCACGGGAAGACCCCGTCCCCCTCCCCGAAGGGCTGATCTGGCCATGGCCGAGATGGTGCCCAATCCGCTCTACGAGGCGCTGGGAGATGCCCTGCGGACGGTCGAGCCGTTGGTTCAGGAGATCGAGAAGGGCATCGAGGCGCCGTACCAGGACTTTCACTCCGGCAAGGTGTGGACGGGGCCGGCCGCCAAACGCTTTGACGCGGAGCTCGCCCACCAGCGCACGCGGGTCCGCGGCTCGGGGGACAAGATCCTGTCCGATCTGCGCCGGACACTGACCCGCACGCCGCGTCAGGTGACCGAAGAGGAAGCCAAGATGATCAAGAGAAGATACGGCCTGCCTTGACGGGGAGGGCGCGCGTCAGAACGCCGGATGTGGCCCGTGCCCGCTGGACCGAGAAGAGCGCGTCCCGGGTGAGGAGCAAGGGTGGTGTGACGACTGCCCGGAGAGAACCGATGGCACAGCGACGGCTGCCTGGAAAGGACCGAGGGTGGTACGACGGCTGCCCGGTGGGCGGGGACGGTGCGATGACTGCCCAGGGGCCGGGGGTGGTACGACGGCTGCTCGGGGGCCGGGGGTGGCGCGACGACTGTCCGGGGGCCGGGGGCGGTGCGGCGGCTGTCCGGTCCGATGCGGGAGGACTGCCGGGTCTGATGTAGAGAAGCGGCACGTCTGACCTGGGAGACGTTCTGACCTAGAAGAACGGGTTCGCCGGGAATGAGGAGATCCTCGGCGGGTAGCCGGTACGGCCATGAGCGACGTTCAGACGGGGACGGTGACCACAAAGGTCCCCGCGCGGTTGGACCGGCTGCCATGGTCACGATGGCACTGGATGATCATTATCGGTCTCGGCACCGTCTGGATCCTCGACGGTCTCGAAGTGACCATCATCGGAAACCTCTCGGCCCAGCTGGCCAAGGAGGGAAGCGGTCTGGAGATCACCCAGACCCAGGTGGCCGGTACGGCGGGGGCCCTCTACGTGGCCGGGGCCTGTCTCGGGGCGTTGTTCTTCGGCTGGCTGACGGACAAGTTCGGCCGCAAGAAGCTGTTTCTCATCACGATGGTCGTCTATCTGATCGCCACCGCGATGACCGCGCTGTCGTTCTCCGCGTGGTGGTTCTTCCTCTTCCGGTTCCTGACCGGGTTCGGCATCGGCGGCGAGTACGCCGCGATCAACTCGGCCATCGACGAGCTCATTCCGAGCCGTCACCGGGGCCGGATCGACATCATCATCAACGGCAGCTACTGGCTCGGCGCCGCCGGCGGCGCGCTGCTGACGGTGCCGCTGCTCAACAACTTCGCGGTGAACATCGGCTGGCGTATCGCGTTCGGCCTGGGGGTGGTGCTCGGACTGGCCATCCTGCTGGTCCGGCGGCATGTGCCGGAGAGCCCGCGCTGGCTGTTCATCCACGGCCGGGACGAGGAGGCCGAGAAACTGGTCGACGAGGTCGAGGAACGCGTCGAACGCGAGAAGGGCGTCCAGCTGGAGGAGCCCTCGCAGAGCATGACCATCCACCAGCGTAAATCGATCGGGTTCGGCCAGATCGCGCACACCATGGTGGCTCGCTATCCCAAGCGCACCATTCTTGGCTTCTCGCTCTTCGTCGGGCAGGCGTTCCTCTACAACGCCATCACCTTCGGATACGCCCAGATCCTGTCGACCTTTTTCAAGATCGACACTAATACCGGTTACTTCTTCGCCGTCATCGCGGTCGGCAACTTCCTCGGTCCACTCCTGCTCGGGCCGCTGTTCGACAGCATCGGCCGGATTCCCATGATCTCCGGCACCTACATCGGGTCCGGGGTGCTGCTGCTCGGTACGGCCTGGCTGTTCAACCAGGGTGTGCTGACCGCGGTCACGCTGACCGCGTGCTGGTGTGTCGTGCTCTTCTTCGCCTCGGCCGGTGCGAGCGCGGCCTATCTGACCGTCAGTGAGATCTTTCCGATGGAGACCCGGGCCATGGCCATCGCGTTCTTCTACGCGATCGGCACCTTCGTCGGTGGCGTCGCCGGTCCGCTGGTCTTCTCCAACCTGGTCGAGAGCGGCAAGCCGGGTGACACCGCCCTGGCCTTCTCCATCGGGGCGTCCCTCATGATCGCGGCCGGGTTGGTGGAGATGTTCCTCGGGGTCAAGGCCGAACGCAGGGGTCTGGAGGACATCGCCGAGCCGCTGAGCGCCGCACCGGCCCAATCGTAAATTCCAGCGGAAAGTACGCCGCAAGACACGGCTTGCAAGATTCCCGGCCAGGACGGACGACTTGATACGATAGTGATTATCGTTTGAACACCTGTTCAGGAGTTTGCCCATGGACGTCGTCACCGGTCTGGACGCCTGCAGCACCATGGAGCCCGACGAGGCCAGAGTGGCGGCGACGCGGGAGCGGCTCGTCACCGCGGGAGAGGCCACCCGGCTCGCCGACCTGTTCCGGCTGCTGGGTGACCCCACCCGTGCCCAGCTCCTGTACGCGCTGCTCGAAGCCGGCGAGCTCTGCGTCTGTGATCTCACCGAGACGGTGGAGGTCAGCGACACCGCCGTGTCCCACGCGCTCAGGCTGTTGCGGACCGCGGGCATCGTGGCCAGCCGCCGAGCCGGCCGGATGATTTACTACCGCCTCGCCGACGCGCACGTGCGGATGCTCCTCGACCTCAGCCGCGAGCACCTGCGCCACGAGATCGTCAAGGGCTGACCTCCATCCCGGGGCATCCCGCTGTCGGCACATGACAGCCGGGACCCCGCGTCAGCACGCGCAATGGCCAGATCCGCCGCCGGCACACGCGACGGCAGCACGCACAAGGTGACCGGACCCGTCGCCGGCACACGCGACAGCGGGGACTCCGCGGTTCGACGGCGGGTTCGTCTGCCCACTCGGGGCTCGTAAGATCGTTGGCGATGTTCCCCATGGTCGCGCGGGCGAGTTCGCCCCTCCAGCCGGAGCCGATCGGCCGTAGGGCCGAGGCCGGTGCACAACGGCAGAAACGCTTATACGCGGTAGCCACAAAAACCACAACAGCCGCAAAGGTGTTAGGTCGGTTCAAGGGGGCAGGGGAAGATCGATTCCGACAAGGGCGGCTTTCGGTGCGTAGGCTCGGCGACCCCGCGACGATGGGTTGCCCCCGATGCCGGGCCGGTGTCGTTACCTGTGTTTTCGTTCTGCTGGAGGTATTGCATGCGTGGTACAGCTCGTGCGTTCACCCTGATGACCGCGGTTCTCAGCTTGGGACTGACCGCCGCGTGTGCTGCCGACGGGGGTGCCGGCGGGCAGAAGCCGGCCGAGCAGGCCCGTCAGAACTCCGGCAAACCCGTCACTCTGAAGTACTGGACCTCGTTCCCGACGGAGGCGACGCTCAAGGGAGCGATCGCCGAGTTCGAACAGGTGACTCCCGGCATCAAGGTCGAGCTGCGCGAGTTCAAGGCCACCGACTACGCGGAGCGGCTCCCGAAGGCGCTCGGCGCGGACCATGAGGTGCTCGACGTCGTCGGCGTCCAGATCCCGACGATGACCGACGCGGTCAAGGACCGGCTTCTCCCGGTCGCCACGTGGGACAACTTCTCCGAAGACTGGCAGGAGAAGCTCGGCGAGACCGCGGTCGGCCAGGCTGAGAAGGCCGCCAAGGACGGGAAGCTCTACTCCGTCCCGATGGGCTCCAGCGGTGGCACGGTCATGTACTACAACGCCGCGCTCCTCTCCGAGCTCGGGGTGTCCTTCCCCGAGACGGTCGCCGACCTCGAGTCCATCGTCACGAAGGCGAAGAAGCTCCCGAATCTCCAGCCGATCGTCTTCTCCGGTGAACCGCAGCAGCAGGAGGATCTGTTGTTCACCATCGCGGGGCAGACCAGCCCGGAACTGTCCGATGACCTGTTCGCCGGTAAGAAGAAGTGGAACAGCCCCGAGATGGTCTCGGCGCTGACCGGCTACAAGTCGATCTTCGACCGGGGCGTGCTGGCCAAGTCCGCGCTGAGCCTCAAGGGCGATGGCCCGGCCAAGCTGTTCGGCTCGGGCAAGGCGCTGTTCCTGGTGGGCGACTCCGGGCAGAGCTCGCTGCTGTCCGACTCCTACCGCAAGGACAACAAGCTCGCCCTCACCGACGTCGGCGCCGGAGCCTTTCCCGTCCTTATGCCCGACGGCAAGCCCGCCGTGCGCAGCCTGGCGGAGGAAGGCCTGGGCATCCCCAAGGCCTCCAAGCACGCTGCCGAGGCGGCCGAGCTGATCAAGTTTCTGACCCTGGGTGACGGCGTCGCGAAGTGGTCCAAGGACATGACGCTGGTCCCGTCGCTCAAGGACTTCCGGATGGACCAGGAGGTCTTCTCCACCGACGCGGCCAGGGATGGTTACGCCGACGTCCAGGAGGTCATCGGTGCCGGAGGCTCCGCCCGTACCTCCAACCAGGCCTTCCTGGACGAAGTGGAGGGCGACGTCCTCCTCGACGTCGCACGCGGCAAGCTCACCCCGAAGAAGGCGGCGGACCAGCTGCAGCAGGAGTGGTCCAGCGGCCGGTTCAACGTCAAGTAACCGAGGCTCAGGCCTCCACCTCCTGCCGGAGTGAGATCTCCAGCGGGCGGAACGTACGGCGGTAGGCCATCGGCGAGACGCCGATGGCCGCCTGCAGGTGCTGGCGGAGCGAGGCCGCCGTGCCGAACCCGGCTTGCAGGGCGACGCCGTCCACCGGCAGGTCACTGGCCTCCAGCAGGCGGCGGGCCAGCTCCACGCGCTGCAGGATGAGCCACTGACCCGGGCTGACACCCGTCTCGTCACGGAAGCGCCGCGTGAAGGTGCGACGGCTCATCCGGGCGTGGGCGGCCAGTTCGGTGAGAGGGAGCGGCCGTTGCAGCTGCCCCAGTGCCCAGGCTCTGGTCGCGGCGGTGGTGGCAATGGACTGCTCCGGGATGGGGCGTTCGATGAACTGGGCCTGACCACCGTCACGCCAGGGCGGGACGACGCAGCGCCGGGCCACGCGGTTGGCCACCGCGGTGCCGTGGTCGCGGCGGATGATGTGCAGGCAGAGATCGACTCCGGCGGCGACCCCGGCCGAGGTGAGCACCTCCCCGTCGTCCACGAACAATACGTCGGGATTGACCTTGACCAGGGGAAACATCTTCTGGAAGTGCTCGGCGCTGCTCCAGTGGGTGGTCGCCGGGCGGCCGTCGAGCAATCCCGCCGCCGCGAGCACGTAGGCGGCGGTGCAGATCGAGACCAGGCGGGTGCCCGGCCTGATGAGGGCGATCGCCCTGGACAGCGGTTCGGGGAGCCTGCCGTCCGTGGAGATCGTGCCGAGCATGTGGGTGGCCGGGATCACCACGGTGTCCGCGGTGCTCAGCACCTCCGCACCGTGCTCCACCGAGATCGAGAAGTCGGCGTCGGTGCGGACCGGACCGCCGTCGACGGTGCAGGTGATCACCTCGTAGAGCGGCTTGCCCTCCGCGTCCTTGGCGCCGCCGAAGATTCGCGGGGGGATGCCCAGCTCGAAGGGGATGACTCCGTCCAGAGCTAACATGACGACCCTGTGCATGACCCGATTCTTGCACATGATGGATTCGAGCCACCTTCCCTGCCCGGCGCGGGTTGAACGACCCCCTGCACGAGCCGGGAGCGGCGAACGACCCGGAGGCGTCTCCCTAGACCGAGACGGCCGCGGTGGCCAGGGGCAGCCGGAGGATCAACCGGGCGCCGCAGCCGTTTGTGCTGTCTGCGGCGTACAGCTTGCCGTGGTGCGCGGACGCGATGTCCCTGGCGATGGGCAGGCCCAGCCCGCTCCCTCCTGCGTCGCGGCTGCGCGCCGAGTCCAGGCGGGTGAAGCGCTGGAAGACCCGCTCGCGCTCGGCCGGCGGGATGCCGAGCCCGTTGTCGCGGACCTCCAGTACGGCCTCGTCCCCCTCCCGCTTGACTTCGATCCACACCGTGCTCGTCGTATGCCGGTCGGCGTTGGTGAGCAGGTTGGTCAGCAGGCGGCAGAGCTGGAGCCGGTTGCCCGCGACCACCACGCCGGGGTCGAGATCCAGGACGACCTCGTGTTTGCACGGCCGTCCGGCCTCCGCGACGACCAGCTCGGAGAGATGGACGGGCTGAGGGGCGTTCTGCACCCCGGCATCGAGGCGGGCGAGCAGGAGCAGATCGTCCATGACGGCCTGGAGCCGCTCGGCGTCGCCCAGCGCCGACTGCATCGCCTGCGTGGCGTCCTCCATGTCGGGGTCGGCGAGCGCCAGTTCGAGCTTGGTGCGCAGCCCGGCCAGCGGGGTGCGCAGCTCGTGCGAGGCGTCGGAGGCGAAGCGCCGCTGGTTCTCCATGGCCCATTCCAGCCTCCCCAGCGTCCCGTTGACGGTCCGGGCGAGCTGCGCCACCTCGTCCCCCGTGTCCGGTACGGACATCCGGCGGCTGAGATCGGAGGCGGTGATCTCGGCCATCTCGGCGCTGATCTGCTGGACCGGTTCGAGGGTCCGGCCGACTATCCGCCAGGTGCCCCAGCCGAGCAGCCCGAGGAGCACGGTGAACAGGGCGGCCAGCGAGATCTCCAGGGCATAGCCGTTGAGCAGTGGGGGCGCGGCGGCCTGCGCGTAGACCATGACATCGCCGTAGGAGGATTTACTGTGCCAGAGCCCCACGGTGAGGAAGCAGGTCTTGTCTTTCTGCGAGAAGGCCATGCAGGACATTTCGTCCACCCGGAGGTCTCCGCCGACGGGATGTGCCCGGGAGATCGCAGGTTTTCCCCTCAGCGCCGGGCTGGTGGCGAGGACCCGGCCGTCGTTCGCGACGACCTGGATACGGCTGACGTAGTTCGCCGGGAGAATGACGCCGCCCGGCGCGTGCTGCTTGTCGGTGCTCAGAGCCGCCTTTCTGGCCGCCTCGGCCACGGAGTTGGTGATGTCGGTCTTCAGCTTGGCTCGCACACCCAGTGACGTCGCGACCGCGCCCGTTCCCAGCACGAGCGCGAATATCATGAGGGCGGTGAGCGTCACACGGGCCCGAATCGAATGCGGAAGTCGCGATGCAGCCACGATTACCCCCGAAAGACGCTATTCGGACATTTATAGGTGACGGGGCTCCATCGGCGAGTAAAGGCGGGTCAAGTCATCGTGACCCTTTAGTCCGTTTAGCCTTAAAGTGCAACGGTTCCCGGCTTGCCGCGGGAGGCGACACCGAGCTTGGGGTAGGCCATGTAGAGGTGGTGGCCGACCGTCCCGGTGGCTGAGGAAAAGCTGGGCCGCGATGTTCCGGTTCGACGGGCCCCGCGCTGCCGGCCGTACGATCTGGAGAAGCCCGGCCGGCACGCCGGGCGCGGCGGATCCGGTGGCGCTCAGCTCCCGACGGAGGTCGGACGGGGACGCGCAGGGCTCGGCGGGCGGGGGCGTATGACGTGACGAGGCCTGGCGGGGCGCCGAGCCCCCGTGACGGGGGCCCGGCGGAGATGGCTCAGGCGCCGGCGCACGAGTCGTGGGTGGCGTCGAAGCCCTTCAGGCTGTCGGTGTCGTTCTGGGGAAGCGCCTTGAGGCCCTTCCAGTCGTCGCCGATCGTCAGGACGAGCCTCGACGTGGTCGCCTGGGAGGCGAGAAGGCCCTTGGAGGCGAGCAGATCGCGAGTGAGGGTGGGTGCGCTGGACGCGCCGTTCGGCGAGTACGCGATCGTGGTCGTCGGGTACGGCTTGCGCTTCGCGTCACCGATCTTGGCGATGTGGTAGCCCCGCTCCTCGAGCTGGACGGCCGCCAGTGTGGCCAGGCCCGACCGGTTGGTCCCGTTGCGCACCTCGACCTGGATCTTCGACCGGGGCACCTTGGCCTCCCCGCCCTTGACCCCCGAACCGGTGATCGCCCGATCCGTCGCGACGATGCGGAACAGCTGCTTGCTCTGCGGCTGGACCCACTCCACCCGGCCGGGGTGGATGACCGAGTATCGCCAGGGGGTGGTGATGAAGTGGATCTGCCCGGCGGCCAGTCCCTGGGCGCTTGAGGCGAGGTCCTTCATGACGCCCGGGGTGAGTTCGGGGTCGGTGGTGACCGACTTCGTGGCCGCGTCGAGAAAGCCGAAGAGCTTGGCGGGATCGGTGAGCGTCTCGCCGCTCATGACCTTCTTGACCATGGAGGCGATGAACATCTGCTGCCGCTGGATGCGGCCGATGTCGGAGCCGTCGCCCAGGCTGTAGCGAGCCCGGACGTAGCCCAGAGCCTGTTCGCCCATGAGGGTCTGCTTGCCGGCGGCCAGGTGGAGCAGGGCCTTCTTGTCGTTTATCGCCTCGGGTATGCAGACGTCCACACCGCCGACCGCGTCGACCATTCCCTTGAATCCGGTGAAGTCGACCTTCACGAAGTGGTCGATGTGGATGCCGGTGAGCGCCTCGATGGTCTTCCAGGTGCAGGTGATGCCGCCGGAGTTGAACGACTCGTTGATCATGCCCACGTGGGCCTGCTGGCCGAGGAGTCCCTGCTGCGCCCGGCAGGCGGGGAGCTGGACCATCGAGTCCCGGGGGAAGCTGATGATCATCGCGTTGTCCCGCTTCGGCGAGATGTGCGCCAGCATGATCGTGTCGGTCCGCTCGCCGGGGACCTTGCCGTACTTGGCGTTCTTGCCACCGCGCTGGTCGGAACCGACGACCAGGACGTTCATCGCCTTGCCCGCGACCTTGGCCGGGCGGCGCCCGAGGTCCGCCGCCGTGACGTCGATGTGCTTGACGTTTCCGGCCAGTTTGACGTAGACGCCGGCCACCGTGCCCGCCAGGGCGAGCACGACGACGGTCACGAGGGCCACCAGCCACCACAGCCACTTACGGCGAGAACGTGGCGGTTCGTGGCCCGGGGGTTTCGGGGGCGCGTCGATCAACCCGCTGCTCACGTGACTCCTGGGGGACGGGCCAGGGCGTGCACCCGTGGCGAAGGAGCCGGAACCGGCCCCGTTACCGATTGTACTAATTCTCTATAAGAGTCAGGTAAGAATCCTAAATAAACCGCTATGACCTGCTACATCGCGGAGTGAGGGATGAGCGTGGTCGATGGGCGATCGCGGCTGTTACGATCCGCCGGTGATGATCCGAGACGGCAATCTTGATGATGTCCCGGCGGTTCTGGGGATGTTCGACAGCGCGGTGGCGTGGCTGACCACCGAAGGCCGCACCGGCCAGTGGGGCAGCCGGCCGTTCTCCACTGATCCCGCCCGCGTCGAGCGGGTCACCTCCTGGGCGATGACGGATGAGATGCGCATCGCCGAGATCGACGGCGAACCCGCCGGATGCATGGTCCTCGGACCCGCGCTGGACTACGTCTCCCCGGCCCCCGGACCCGAGATCTACATCCGGGGTCTGGTCATCGACCAGCGGTTTCGCGGTCGCGGTGTCGGAGCGGCCCTGCTGGAGCGTGCCTCGGCCGAGGCGGCCGAGCAGGGGATCGCGCTGGTCCGGGTCGACTGCTACGCCGGTGACGACGGCCGGCTGGTGAAGTACTACGAGAGCCAGGGCTTCACCAGGACCGAGACTTTCCGGGTCGGCGAGTGGCCCGGCCAGGTCCTGGAGACGCGCCTGCCGGCCGGAAACTGAGCCGCGTGCCGGTGGAGCCCGATGGCGGACGCCTTCCGCCCGGCGCGGTTCTCCGCGTGAGTTCGGGAACGCGAAGAGGGTGCGGGACCTCGCGAGGTCCCGCACCCTCTTCGGTGATCGGGACGGCTCAGCCGGTGTCGGCGGCCTGCAGCGGGTAGATGCGGAGCCAGTCCACCTCCATCCACGCCTCACCCGCGCTGCCCTGGCCGGGGAACCAGTCGAGTTGCAGGCAGACCGACATCGGGCTGTGGGTGGCGTTGGGGGAACGGAACCACTCCTGCCCGTCGAGGTAGCCGACGACCCCGTTCTGGGTGTTCTCCACGGCGTAGGTGTGCCAGGTGGTCATGTCCACATTGGCATTGGCCTGCTCCTGGCCCTGAGGGGTGTGCAGGAAGAAGTTGGGTCGTTGCCTGTCCGGGTCGTTGATGACCTCCAGGAAGTCCACTTCCTCACTCGTGGAACTCCGTACGGCGCCGCCGCCCTCCTTCGGCCACAGCAGGACGACGGGATGGTACGACCCCGCGCCCGGATACAGGCGGACGCGGGTCTCCCAGCGCCCGTAGGTCTGGCTGTGCTTGGTGGCCAGCCCGGCGGTGGTTCCGTCGGGACGGCCGTACAGGTAGAGCGCCCCGTTTCCCAGATAGAGCTGTTCGGGGGAACGGCGGCCGTTGCCGGCATGCCCGGGGGAGTCGTAGAAGACCCAGTCGGCCGGATCGACGGCGTCGTCGAACTCCGCGCACCAGGTCGGTGCGCCCCACGCGAGGGCTTGGGCGGCACTGACGTCGCCGGTCACGGGAGAGCAGGCGGCCGTCGTATCGGCGGCCACCTCACCTTGAGCGGCGCTGAGGGTGCTCACGGCCAGAGCCGTCACCATGCTGAGCACGGCCACCCGCGCGTGGAATCTGCTGATCATTGTTGTTCTTCCGACGATCTGGCGCAGCGCGTGGAGGGACTGAAGCTCCAGCAGCCGCTCCTGTCCGGGGTGAGGGCCGAGGGAGCGGACGTGCTTGGTGTCGAGGCTACGCCGGTGACGGGCGGCGCGAAGGCCCATCGAGGAGTTTGCCCCGGGGTGGCCGCCTGCGTGGAGACGAAGCTCTCAGGCGCCCCGAGGGTACGGCTGCGCCAGGGGGCGAGGCTCCAGCAGTCGACGGCGTTCTCGATCTGGCAGAAATCCGTGGAGGATCCTTTCAGCGGCGGCATGGGAATGACGGTCTGGAGCGCCGGAGCCGAGGACGTGTACGTCACGGGAACCTGGGCGGCGTCGGCCTGCTCGTCGAAGACGGTGGGATCGAGGGTGGCGGTCGGGCTGGACGCGGACTGCGGCACCTGCGCCGGCAGGGGCGGTTTGGGGACGGTCGGCCGCTGAAGCGTGGCGGTGGGCCGGGGTACGGGTACCGGGGCGGTCCTGGTCGCCGGGGGTTTCGAGGGCTTAGGAACGGTCGGCCGCGAGGTCGTGGGCCTGGCCGTGGCGGTCGGGCTTGGCACGGGCTTCTGCGTGGTGCTCGGGGGAGGCGAGGTCGGGTCCGGCCGGTTCGGCGGCTCGGACGTCGGAGGCGCGCTGGGCGGGGGCGACTCGGGGGCGCTGGGAGCCGTCGTGGGTGGGGTGTCCTTGTCCGGTGCCGCGGTGGGCTCCGTGTCCTTGGGCGGGGCCTCGGTGTCCCGGGAGGGTTCCGAGGTGGGCTTGACCCTCGTGGGCGTGTTGGCCCGTGACACGTTCGGCGCCGCCATGGACCTGGCGTTCCTGGGCGGCGCGGCCACGGATCTGGCATTTTGCGGCGGTGCCGCCACGGATCGGGCGTTCCTGGGTGGCGCGGCCACGGATCGGGCGTTCCTGGGCGGTGCCGCGACCTCCTCCGGCTGGACGAGCGTCTCGGGTGGAGGCTCCCGGGGAGGCGTGACGACCTTCTCGGAGGGAGCCCTGCGGACCGGTGGCGAGGAGTCCTCGCGTGCGCGATCCCGGGCCGCGGGGGCGGGGGGAACAGACCCGCCCCCGTCCGCTTCTGCCGGCTCGGGCTCCACGGACGGGGGATCGACCTCCTGTGACATCGGCGGGACGGCGGCCATGCCGGGATCGGCCATGGCGGCCCATGGCTGGGCGATGATCGCGCCGGTCGTCGCAGAGACCGTGGCCAGTAGAAGTCCTGAGACCAGGGTGACCCGCCGGGGCGAGCTGCGTGGGGGCATTGATGGCTCTTCCTGGATCCGTATCTATGGGGTGGGCGCCGGGCCGGAGAGAGGCTTCCAGCCTGCGGCGGTGAACTCGGGGGTGCCCGGGAGGGCGACCTGCGGCACGGTGGCGGAGAGGGGGTCGGGGACGTTGACCCAGTCCCCGCGGCTCGCGCCTCGCATGTCGGGGTTCCAGGTCATGAGCAGGCTCATGGCGTACGGGCTGGAGTAGGTCGGGTCGGTGTCCTGGACGCCCTTGGTCGCAGTCACCTGGACCAGGACGGAAACCTGGATCTGATCCTTGGCGCGGGCCTTCCACTGGATGCCGATCGTCCTCGTCTGCATCGCCGCCCCTTCGGGAAGCGCTCCGTCCTTGGGGAGGCCGAGGATCTCCCGCCATCCGGCGACGGCCTCGTGCGCACCGTCGCGGGCGGCGTCATGCTGCTCCGGCGGGGCGTACAGGACCGCGGCCTGCTCGGCCTGTTCGAGATCCAGGGTCCACGCCGCCTCCAGCGCGGCCGCCGCCGCCGAGGCCGCTCCCAGCTCGGTGTGGGGAAAGCCGACGGGATAACCTCCCGCCCCCTCGTAAGCGGAAGGTGGGGAGAGCAGGACGCTGTCGCCGACGGTCTCACGGGCCGAGATCGTTACGGGGGCGGCTTCCGGTTTTATGAGCTGCCACGCTCCGACCGCCAGGAGGATCGCTCCCACGATCGAGACGACCACGATGAGCATCCGCCGTGGACGCGGCGGAGGACCCAGATCCCAGTCGAGTTCGGGATCTTCGGGGGTTGGCGGCACTAGTGGCCCCGATCGGGACGCTGGCCGAACGTCTGGCCGACGGCCGCCGCCAGGCGCAGGTACGCGCCCCGGGTGGTGGGCCGGAGACGGACCAGGTCCACCTCCGCGCCCTCTTTGAGGTGGGGGTCGTAGGGGATGCGGATCACGGCCCGGCAGCGGGAGATGAAGTGGCGTTCCAGCAGCTCCACGTCCACGTCGGACTTGGGCTCCACGGCGTTCAGCACGACGATGGCGGTTTTGACCAGGTCCGCGTACCCGTGGGCGGTGAGCCAGTCCAGCGTCGCGGCGGCCGAGCTCGCCCCGTCCACCGCGACCAGGCTGACCAGCACGATCTGGTCGGCCAGCTCCAGCGTCGCGCCCATGGCGCCGTGGAGCAGGCCGGTTCCGCAGTCGGTGATGCAGATCGAGTAGTAACGCTCGATGAGACCGGCGACCGTACGGTAGTCGTCGGCGTTGAACGCCTCGCTCACGGCGGGGTCGGTGTCGGAGGCGAGGACCTCCAGTCGCGCGGGTGACTGGGAGGTGAAGGCGCGCGCGTCGGCGTAGCGGAGGATGTGCGGGGCCTCGGCGAGCATGGTGCGGATGGTCGCGGCCGTCTCCGACTTGACCTTGAGGCCGAGGGTTCCCCGGTCGGGGTTGGCGTCGATCGCGATCACTCGGTCCCCCCGCAGGGAGGCCAGGGTGTTGCCGAGCGCGACGGTCGTCGTGGTCTTGCCGACCCCGCCCTTGAGACTCATGACCGCGATCCGGTGATGACCGCTCGCGACGGGAGTCTGAGCCTGGGCTATCAACGTGCGGCGCTCCTGCTCCGCCAGGGACTCCGCAGGAATGATCTTCCGGCCGGAGAGCAGCCAGACGATGCGGCGCCACCCGCCGGCCGGTTCGGGCCGGCGGTTGGTGAGCAGATGTTCGGCGGTGAGCGGAACCGTCTCGTGAAACTGCTCGGGAGGAGAGGGAGAGGGAGAGGGTGCCGGGGAGGGAGGAGAAGTCTGGATCTTGGGGGACGTCTCCGTCATGGCGAAGGTCCTTTCGCAGAGAGCTTTCACGGGAGGCAGGGGGTGGGTGGGGCAGCGTCGTCAGCAGGGCCGTCAGCAGGTCCGCCAGCGCACCGTCGTGGTGATCGAGTCGTCGGGTCCGTGGACGGTCAGCGGGGTGGTGACGGAGGCCGGGGTGCCACACCATTGGCGTATCCGGTGGGCACGCAGGGTGACCACCTCCGTGCGTCCTTGTTTCAGCGTGCCGCTGGAGGGGGTCACGGCGAGGCCGGGAGCCGATATCCGCCAGGTCAGGGGATCTCCGGACAGGGTGAGGACGATGCTGCCCTGACCGAACTCGTCCAGCGTCACCACGGCCGGGATCCGCAGGCGCGTGGCGATTCCGTCCGGGTCCGCGGGGGCGTCGGCGGTCCACGGGTCCTGGATCTCCTGGGTCTCCTGGGTGGTGGAGGCCTGCAGGGAGCTCGCCGGCTCTTCGGTCTCGATGGCGGGACCGAGGAGGTTCATCCCCGTCAGGGTGCCCGCGGCACCCGCGACGACGATGATTACGATCTTGATGGTCGTGCTCTTGACCCGGGCCCCGGCCCAGGCCAGCGCTTCCACCAGCCGTTCTCCGGGCCCGGCTCCGTCCCTTTCCGGTTGGTCGTCGAATTCGGCGTGAAACCGCAGCGCGGACACGTGCGTGTCGTCACGCATCTCGACGGCGGCCTGCCCGGGGAGGACGACGGGTCCCGGGACGGTGCTCTGCTCGGGGAGGACGGCAGGCCCGGGGGCGGCGGCCTGCCGAGGAATCATGGTGGTGACCTCCTCGCTCTGGGCGAGGACCTCACGTGCCCATGCCTGCGTGAGCAGGGCGTCGTAGAGAGGGGTGTCGTGCCCGGGAACGGGCGGCGCGGACGGCGGACGGATCGGACGGGTCCGGGGGGGTGCGGGGAGGGGCGGCAGGTTGGGCAGGGTCGAAGGGGTCGAAGGGGGCACAGCGGGCTTGCCCCCCGCCGGTTTCGCGGACAGCCCCGGCGCCGCCGGGGGGTAGGGCGTCATGCGGGGCCTGGGCTTGCGTAACGCCCCGGACGGGGGCGTCGGGGCGGGCAGTGGTGGGGCGGGCGAGGCCGCAGGCGAGGCAGTGGCCCTGCGCAGGGAGTCCAGGAACAGCTGCCGGACCTCGGGAGCGAGGGGCGACACCGGCGGATGGGAGATCATCTGCGGAACCGTGTAGCGGATGTTGATCGGCCGTGTGCACGCGGAACACGTGATCATGTGAGAGAGCAGGGCCGCGCGTGCGTCGCCGGAGTCGGCGACGGGCTGCGCACTCCGCGCGGCGCCGTCCGCTCCGGTGGCGCCCTGCTCGTCGGGGAACAGGGCTTCCACCAGCGGAGCGAGCTCCGGGCAGGTGCGACGCCCGTGGGCGAGGGAGTCCAGCCCGCTCACGAGGGTCTCGATCAGGTCCTGGGTACGGGTGGCGAGCCTGTTGACCTCTTCCACGGGCATCGCCAGCACGTGGGAGAGATCCTCCACGACCAGCCCGTGGCGGTACATCAACCTGAGCGTCTCCGTGCCCAGCGGGTCGACGATCGTCCAGACGCGCTCGATCAGCAGCGCCTCGGGCATGCCGGGCCCCGAGCCCGGCACGTACTGTTCCCGATACGTCGGCACGGCGCGGCAGTCACGTCGCAGTACGGCGAGCAGCCGCCCCCGGGCCGTGACGCCCTCGGGAGCGGCTTCCACCTGGCAGACCGTCAGCGCGGACATGACCGCCGCCGGTGCCCGGCCGGATTCGAGATGGTAGGCGGCGTAGTCCATCAGATGCGCGCCGTGCTCACTCACCCAGATGGCCCCCTGGCCGGAGCCGGGCGTGAAACGCCCGGCTCCGGTGGGTGCGCTCATGGGCCGGTGTACTCGTCCGGGTCCGGCTCGATCTGGCCGGGGCCGGGCCGGACGGAATCGAGCCGGCCAGGCTGACCGGATCGGCGAGGTTGGTCGGACCGGCCGTACCGGTTGGAGTCGGGCCGGTCGACCTGGCCCTGCTGGTCGGGCTGGACGGCGTTGGGCTGGTCTACCTGGCCTGGCTGGTCGGGCTGGATGGCGTTGGGCTGGTCTACCTGGCCCTGCTGGTCGGGCTGGACGGTATTGGGCTGGTCTACCTGGCCGGACCGGCTGGTCTGGATGGAGGGCACGGGGGCGGGGACGGGGTTCGTCAGCACGAGTTCCAGGTTCCGCTTGAGCAGTCCGGTGACCTTGGTCCAGTTGCTGACCTGCCCGGGCGCCGGCTCCGCGTAGAGCCAGCGGATGAAGGCGGGCCACAGGCACGAGTCACGGGGAACCGTCGGGCTGTCGGCCGTGCCCGGCTCGGCCTGGGGCGCGCTCAACCCGCTGGGGGACGCGTTCGAAGACGCGCTCAGAGCCTGGAGCTCCTCCAGGGAGTAGTTCCGGCACGGGGGAGTGCCGGGCGGGGCGATGTTGAGGTCCCATACGCCGTTCTCGTCGGTGTAGCGCATGCCCTTGTCCAGTCCCAGCGCCTCCCGCGCCTGCCGGAGAAGATCCGGGTCCCGGAAGACGGGCAGCTGGGCGTCACCCTCGGGGGCGGTGCCGTTGGAAGGGGGCTGGGGAGCGGGTGCGGTCCCGTCGGGAGCCTGGGACGCGTTCGGGTCATTGTCGGGACCGGTGGTCGGGAGCGTCACGCCCCGGGACGGTCCGGGCACGGGAAGGCTCGGCTGGATCCGCCGGGAGGACGCGTCCGAGGGCTGGGGGAGCGTCGAAGGAAGGACGGGCCTCAAGTGGCCGGGTGGCCGGGTCGGCTTCGCCGTCCTCGAGGTTCCCGGAGCGGGGGGCTTGACGACTCCCGGGGGAGTCGTGGGCTTCTTCGCACCCCAACGCGGCGTCGGGGTCGGCTTGCCGGAGCGCCGGGGCGTCGTGGACCGGTTCCTTCCTGAGGGTGTGGTCGGGCTGAGGGAGCTGGACGGCAGGACCGGCTTCAGGGTGCCCGTGGGCTGGGGGCTCGCGGTGTCCAAAGGCTTGCTCTCGGGGGGCGTCGGCAGAGGGTCAAGCGTGACCACCGCCGCCGGCTCGGGGGCCTTCTTGACCACGCTGCCGTTCTCGGAGATGTTTCCGGTGATCTTCTTTGTCGGAGCGGGAGCGGGAGCCTGAACCGGCGGGGCCTTGGGGGCGGCCGCGGGAGGTTGCACCGGCGCCTTGGGAACGGGGTTCGCGGCGGGGGGCGGTTGCGCCGGCGCCTTGGGAGCGGTGGTTTTCGGCGTCGAGGGCTTCGGCGCGGAGGACGGCTTGGGCGGTGGCGGCTGGGACGGGGTGCTCTTGGGATTTCCCGGCCGCTGCACGGCGTCCACGGCGGCGGCGGCGACGGCCAGAACGGGAAGGGCGGCACAGCCGCTCGCTCCGGCTCCGACCGCGCGCCCGTCGACGGTGGCGGTCAGGCAGACCCGCTGCTCGCCGGAAGCGGCGGCTCTGGCGGCGGAATCGCCGGTGATCGTGCTGCCCGCGTCCGAGCCGGAGAGCGGGACGGGCTGATCTCCGCCGGCCGCGGCCTGAGACGTCCATGCCCCCGCACGGTCGTCCAGGTGATAGGTGCCCGCGGCCAGGCGTATTACCTGACCTTCGATGGGACTGGCACGAATGGCGATGACGGTTCCCAACCCGGCACCGGCGCCGAAGACGCCGATCGCGACACTCGCAGTGATCACCGTCGCGCGCGAGGGCTTACGAGAGGGTGTCATGAAGGTTCCTTTTCTTTCCGATGGATGTCAGTCGCCGTGGCTCTCCAGGACATCGCTCCACTCACCCAGCACTCGGGCGGGATCAGTGGAGCCGGCGGGGGGGATGTAGGTGACGTACATGCGTCCGTATGTGGCGCTCACCGAGTGGGCGAAAGACTTGTTCGCGGTCCGGACGGCGGCTGAACCCTTCAGGGTGACCTGGGCACCCTCTTGCTGAGCCTTACGCACCTCGGTGGAGCGGGCTCCGTACCAGACCAGTGCGCCCCCGTCACTGGTCCTCATCGCACGTATCGGTCCCTCAAGGCGGTAGTCCAGGGTGAGCCTCCAGTTGGCCTCCTCCAGTTGGGCGCGCTCCTGCTGCCAGAACAGCACGGCCTCGCTGGTCCACGGCCCGTCGGCGAACCGCGGGTCGGCCTCGGCTCTCTCCAGGCTCGCCAGATGGGCGCGCGCGACCTGCTGCGGTGTCGCGGCCAGCCCGGAGACGTTCTCGGACAGGCTCGTGGCGTAACCCTCGGAGTCGGTCGCGATCTTGGGGAACCGTCCGGGGGTGGCTCGCGCGTCGGCGGCGGAGGCCACCAGCCGCCACCCGCCCGGGGCGGAGCTCATCACGTCGATGACCCGGGCGACCCCCGGTTCGTACGAGATCGCCACGAACCAGTCGGCGCTGCCCTCGACATGGCGGGGAATCCAGACCTTCGGGTTGGGCCATATCCCTGACGCCAGCGAGGTCCCCTCCATCTTGGCGGTCTTGAAACCCGCCCGCGTCATCTCCAGCGCGAGCCCGTGTTCCAGTTTCCCCATGGCCTCCTGGTCCTTCCTGGCCTGAGCCGCCGACAGCCCCCGCTGGTAACGGCCGTGAATGCCGTACGCCTCTTTGGCGGTGAGCTGCGGTGAGCTGGATCGGGCCGGGGCCTCGCTGGACTGGACCGGTGCCTCGACGGGTGGCGGTGGGACCGCGACCCTGGCCTCCGGTTTCTCCGTGCGGGAGGTCTTGGGGCTGGGGGAGGGTTTCGGCGTGCTGCTCTTCGCCGGCTTCGAGGCGGAGGGGGTCGGCGTCGACGATGGGACTGGTCTGCCCCAGTCCGTCGCGGGGGGCTTGATCGGATTCGCGGCCAGGGACGGCCCGGCGGGGATTCTCATGGCAAGCCAGAACGCCGCTCCAGCGATGATCGCTAAAATCGCGCCGAACAGAATGACCTTCCGCCAATCGAATGCTGCGAGGAGGCGTTCGGGGTACCACTCGGATACATGTTCGGAGCCTTGCCTTGCGGAAGCATCGCCACGGCTAGTGGATCCAGCCTGCCCATCTGGGAAATCTGATGCACGCCATGACATAGGTCCAAATATTAGACTGACCGTGATCTATTGGGAAGGTAAAGAGGCAGAGTAATTGGCACTTATGGTTATTAGATTATAAATAAGGTTTAAATGCAAATATAGCCCGTCCGAAATCTCTGACGTCGTGACCTGCTGCTGCGTCGCATGTGGACCGTACCAGGCCTTCTCTAGAGATTTGATCTCATCTGGTGGTTTCGGGTGCTCACCGGCGTTTCTTGTTGATCTATCATTTCCCTTGAGCAAGGCCGCTGTTCGCCTCGCGTTGGGCTTTCCGTTGCCCTGCCTGGTGTTGGAGTGGGGTTGATCGTGAAACGGTTTTCATGGATCTGATTGCCGCAAGCTCTCATAACGACTCGATATGAACTCCTTTCATGTGTTTGGCCGTTCGATCCGATGCTCGACCCGGGAAAATCGCGTCCGGCCTTTCCCGCCGGTGGCGACGGCCCTCGAATGAGTTCGGCGGACTCGCGGGGGACGGGAACGACGGGAACGCAATCACCGAGAGGCGCCCCCGCGGAAGCCTCTCGGTGACCGGACTCGGGCTATCGCACCGGGGCGGGCTCGTGCTGGACATGGCCCTCGTCGTCGAGGATCACCTCGGGGATCACCTTGGGAACACCCCGCAGGGCGAACAGCACGGCCCCCGCGAGAAGGGCGAGCAGGATCGCACCGGTCATCAAGGACAGCTGCATGCTGTCGACGAACGTCTGCCTCGCGCTCTCGGCAACGGCCTCCCCCACCTTTTGCGGCAGGGTGGCGGCGATCTCCAGCGCTCCGCCGAGCGACTCCCTGATCTGGTTCGCCGCCTCGGCGGGCACCCCCGCCGGGAGTTCGAGGTTGTTGCGATAGGTGCCGTTCAGCACGCTTCCGAGTACGGCGATGCCCAGCGCGCCACCCATCTCCTGGGCGGTCTCCGCGATCGCGGATGCCGCACCCGCGCGCTCCTTGGGTACCGACGCGAGGATGGTGTCGTTGGTGACGGCGAAGGTGAATCCCATGCCCACGCCGGCGACGACCATGGCGAGCACCATGAACGCATAGCTCGTGTCCATCTCGATCCGGCTGTACAGCAGGAAACCCGCGGCGCACAGCCCAAGGCCCAGGCTGACGACCCGCGACCGGCCGACGGCACCGACCAGCGGACCCGCCAGGCCCCCGCCGAGCGCCGCGCTCACACCGCCGGGCAGGCCCGCGAGGCCCGAGACGAGCGGTGACCAGCCCAGAACGAGCTGGAAGTACTGGGCGAAGGCGAGCGACGCCGCGAGCGTCGAGAAGATACAGATGAGGTTCGCCCCGACCGCGCCGGAGAAGGCGCGGTGACGGAAGAGCCTGACGTCGATGAGGGGCTCCGCCAGCCGGGTCTGCCGCCTGATGAAGACGGTGAGCGCGACGAGGGCGATCGCCGCCGCCGCCCAGACGTCGATCTGGGCGATGCCGTCGTGGGCTCCGGTCTTCAGCGCGTAGATGGCGGCGATGATCCCGACGATCGAGAGCGGAACGCTCACCAGGTCGAGCCGTCCAGGCCGGGGGTTGCGCGACTCGGGCAGCACGATGAGGCCGACGATGATGATCAGTACGGCGATCGGCAGGTTGACGAGGAAGACGGAGCCCCACCAGAAGTCGTTGAGCAGCGCCCCGCCGATGACGGGTCCGAGAGCGAAACCCAGCGCGGAGACGCTGCTCCAGATGCCGACCGCGGTGGCACGCTCCCGCGGATCGGTGAAGACGTTCCGGATCATCGACAACGTGGACGGCATGATGGTGGCGCCCGCGACGCCGAGTAGCACCCGAGCCGCGATGAGCAACTCCGGAGACGGAGCGTAGGCCGTCAGGGCGGAGGCGGCCGCGAAGGCGGCCATGCCGATGAGCAGGAGGCGCTTCCTGCCGATCCGGTCACCGAGGTTGCCCATCGTGATCAGGAGCCCGGCCAGTGCGAATCCGTACACGTCGACGATCCACAGGAACTGCGTGGCCGACGGGCGCATGTCCTCGACCAGCTTGGGCGCGGCCTGGTGCAGCACCGTGAGGTCGATGGCGAGCAGCAACATGGCGAGGCAGGCGATCACCATCGTGCCCCACTTGCGGGGCGGAGAAGAAGTCATGCCCGCAGCCTCGGCGACGGCGTTGACGAACGACTGACCGGACGCTGACGGCCCGCCGATAGGTCAGGGCCGGGCGGTGACGGTTCAGAGCACGGCGGCGCGTACGGTCAGCACGTCCGGCAGGTGCTGGGCGACCGTGAACCAGCTCTCCCCGTCGTCGCGGGAGCCGTACACCTCACCGTCACGGGTGCCGAAGAAGACCCCCGCGGCCGAGGCGTGCATCGCGTCGCGCAGCACGGCGGTGTGAACCGGGCCCTCCGGCAGCCCCGCGCTCAGGGCCTGCCACGACGCGCCCGCGTTGTCGCTGCGGAAGACCCGGCAGCGGTGGTCGACGGGCGTGCGATCCTCGTCGGCCCGAAGCGGGAAGACATACAGCGTGTCGGGCCGGTCGGCGTGCACGGTCAGCGGGAACCCGAAGTCGGAGGGGAGGGAGTCTCCGATGGAGGCCCAGGAACCGCCGGAGTCGTCACTGCGGTAGACGCCGAAGTGGTGCTGGAGGAAGAGCCGGTCCGGCCTGGAGGGATGCGCGTCCACCTTGTGCACGCACTGCCCGAACTCCGGATACTGCGCGCCCTCGGGGAAGAACGGCGCGCGGATTCCCTGGTTGGCGGCCTCCCAGGAGACGCCGCCGTCGATGCTGCGATAGACGCCGCCGGTGGAGACCGCGATCGTCATGGTCTTCGGGTCGCTCGGATGGGGAAGAACGGTGTGCAGGCAGAGACCGCCGCCGCCGGGTTGCCACTGAGCCCGGTGCGGGTGGTTCCACAGACCCTCCACCAGGGCGAACGTGGCACCGCCGTCTTCGGAGCGGAACAGCGCCCCGGGCTCCACCCCGGCCCAGACCACGCCCGGCTCGGACGGGGAGGGCTGGAGCTGCCAGACGCGGGCGAGTGCCGCCCCGGTGTGCTCGGGGAAGGCGATCGGCGCCTCGCCGGCCTCCTGCCAGGTCTTGCCGAGGTCGTCCGACCACATCACGGACGGGCCGAAGTGGCCGTACTCGATCCCGGCGAGGATCCGGGGCACCGGGCCGCGGGTGTCGACCGCGACCGCGTGCACCCCGACGGTGGAGAAGCGGATCGGCTCGACCTCGAACGGGCCGCCGCCGGAGGATCGAGCCAGGAACAGACCCTTGCGGGTGCCGACTACGAGGAGCGCGTCATGCATGACCGTTTCCCTTCGCATTCATCTCATGGTGCCATGTTGGGTGGGGCCGATGAGGAACATTCGCGACCGGCGCGCAGTGGTTTCGGCGGGCCATTCCCGTCGCGGCCACATCGCACGGTCCGGTAACAAGGAATACAGGAGAGGACCGACAATGCTCAGGTGCGACGGACAGGTCACCTATATACGCGCGGCGGGCACGAGCCTCGTCGTGGACCTGAGCAGGCGGGTGCCCACGGTGCTGCACTGGGGCAGGGATCTCGGTGAGCTGTCCGAGGCGGGCCTTGCCGCGCTGGCCCTGACCGGCGAGCCCGCCGCGCTGAACAACGCCATCGACATACCCCGGATGTTCTCGGTCTGGCCGACGGAGGCCGAGGGCTGGTCGGGCACTCCGGCGCACCAGGGCCATCGGGACGGCACCGCGACGACGCCCCGGCCACGCCTGGCGCGCGCCGAGCGGCACGATCGGCCGGGTGGCGGCGCAGAGCTCGTGATCCACCTTGAGGACGACGTCTCGGGGCTGGACATCACGCTCACCTACCGGCTCGACGCCTCGGGCGTCCTCGCGGTTGAGACGACCATGACCTCGCGCGCGGAACCGGGCGACACCGGTGCGGCGCCGTACGACGTGGCCGGCGTGTCGACGCTCCTGCCGCTCCCGAGGCGCGCCGCAGAGGTGCTGGACTTCACCGGGAAGTGGTGCCGCGAACGGGCGCCGCAGCGGAGCCGGCTCGGCTTCGGAAGCCACGTCCGGGAGGTCCGCCGCGGCAAGCCGGGACCGGACTCCCCGTACCTGCTCACCGTCGGGGTCCCGGGGTTCGGATTCCGTTCGGGCGAGGTCTGGGGCCTGCACGTGGGCTGGAGCGGGAACCAGCGCTACCTCGTCGAGCAGCCGCCCGAGGGCGCGGGCGTGCACGCCTCGGTGCTGGGCGGTGGCGAGCTGCTGAAACCGGGCGAGATCCGGCTCGCTCCCGGCGCGTCCTACCAGACGCCGACCTGCTACTTCGCCTGGTCCGACGAGGGGCTGGACGGTCTCGCCGACCGCTTCCACACCCTGCTGCGTGCCCGGCCGACGCACCCGTCGGCACCGCGGCCGCTGGTCCTCAACACCTGGGAGGCGGTGTACTTCGACCACGACCTTACCCGCCTGCTGGAGCTGGCCAACCTCGCCGCGAAGGTGGGTGTGGAGCGGGTCGTGCTGGACGACGGCTGGTTCCGCGGACGCCGCGACGACACGGCCGGGCTCGGCGACTGGACCGTGGACGAGACGGTCTGGCCGGACGGCCTCTCTCCCCTGGCCGACCACGTCCATCGGCTCGGCATGCAGTTCGGGCTGTGGTTCGAGCCGGAGATGGTCAACCTGGACTCCGAGCTGGCACGCGAGCACCCGGAGTGGATCCTCGGCCCCTCGTCCGGGCTCGGTCCCTCATCGAGAAGCCAGTACGTGGTGAACCTCGCCAACGAGCAGGCCTGGGCCTACCTGCTGGAGTCGCTCGACGAGCTCGTCTCCCGATACTCGATCGACTATCTCAAATGGGATCACAACCGGGACCTGCACGAGGCCGTCAGCCGTGAGCCCGGCGGGCTGGACCGGCCCGGCGTCCATGCCCAGACACTCGCGCTGTACCGCCTCATCGACACCCTCAGGGCACGTCATCCCGGACTGGAGATCGAATCCTGCGCGAGCGGTGGGGGACGCGTCGATCTGGGCATCCTCGACCGGACCGACCGGGTGTGGGCCTCCGACTGCAACGACCCCGTCGAGCGCCAGGCGATCCAGCGCTGGACGGCCCAGCTGATACCTCCCGAGCTCATCGGATCGCACGTCGGCCCCGAACGGAGTCACACCACGCGGCGAGTCACCGCCGACTCGTTCCGTCTCATCACCGCGCTGTTCGGGCACGCCGGCATCGAACAGGACCTGGTGCGGTGCTCGCCCGAGGAGCTCGACCGGCTGACCTCCTGGGCGGAGCTGTACCGGGAGTTCCGGGGACTGCTGCACAGCGGCCGTGTGGTCCGGGCCGACCTGGACAACGACGCGACCCTCCTGCACGGCGTGGTCTCGGCCGACTCCGCCTCCGGCCTGTTCTGCTGGGCGCGCACGGCCACCTCGGCGGAAGGTCAGTCCGGCCGCGTACCGATTCCGGGCCTGGCGACGACGTACGACTATCAGGTGCGGATCCGGACCGACGTGGGGGTTCCCGCCACGCGTCAGACCCGGGATCCCGCCTGGATCGCTGAGGCGCTCACCGGCTGGGTGACCCTGCCCGGCTCCATCCTGACCACAACCGGCGTGCCGATGCCGACCCTCGACCCCGAGCAGGCCATGCTCATCGAGGTGCGGAAACAGAGCTGATCCGGGCCCGCCGGAGTACGGTCTCGCATCCGGCCGACTCCGGAGGGCACCGACCTCTGGAACGTGCCAAACAGGCACTTCATTGAAACGTACATTAAATCGCTAAGTAGAACATGCTTTATCAATGGCGCTTTAGCCCATGTAGCTGCACATTTCATCCCGAACTTGATCCATTCAGGTTAGTGGCAATCATTGGCACCGGACATCCCGCATCAAGCGCTTTAGCATGACATTTGACCCTGACAGGGGATTGCATGGAGGCGCGCGGGGACACATTTGTGATCCACACCGGTACGAAATCGGCGCATGGCCTGGCTGGTCCGATCGGTCTCGGCCGACCGGGCGCCGGCCCTGGCGATAACTGATTCGCTCCCGCACTTGGGAGTGGATGACTTCGGCATGGCTTATCTCCGCCTATCTCCATCGGTGCCCATTCACCGCAAACCCGGCGACCTTGACTCATGCCTCCGTACGGCCCGCACCATCGTGCGGTACGGCGAGTAAGGGCTGCCACAAAAAACCAGAGGTGACCCCATGAAACTCGAACGATTCAACGGGCCGGTGCTCTCACTCTTCCGCATCGTGACGAGCCTCCTTTTCCTGTGCCACGGCATGGCGTCCATGTTCGGCGTTTTCGGCGGCAATCGCGGTACGGGCCAGGCCATCGAGTTCGGGGTCTGGCCCGGCTGGTGGGCCGCCCTCATCCAGATGGTCTGCGGCGCGCTCGTACTCCTCGGGCTCTTCACCCGCGCCGGTGCGATCCTTTCGTCCGGCTCGATGGCGTACGCGTATTTCATGGTTCATCTGCCGCAGGATCTCCTGCCGCTGCGCAACGGCGGTGAGCTGGCGGCGCTGTTCTGCTGGTCGTTCCTGATCATCGCCATACTGGGCCCGGGGCCATGGGCTCTCGACACCCTGATCCGGCGCCGCCGCGGAGAATCCCGGGATTCCGCCCCCGTCCCGGCCTCGGCACACCTTGAAAGAGCCTGAGCGCCGACCACTCCGGCGGGGCGAATCGCAGGAAGCCCGTTTCAGGAATCTCGCGGAGACCGTCAGGTGAGGCGAAGGCCGGATCTCCAGGGCCTCACCTACGGCAAGGGCCCTCGTCGAATCCGATGAGGGCCCTGAGGCGGGCGGCGACTCGCCACGCCCTGGGTATCTGTGTCCCGGCGCGTATCGCGCGCAAAGGCTCACCATGCCTGGGACGCATGTCCCGGCTTCACCTCAGGACAGATCGACAAATTCACCGCGACGGCTCACCATGCCCCGGACCCATGCTCCGCCAGCTCGGCGACGTCCTCGGCTCCATCCCTCATCAGCTTGCCCGCCAGTTCGTACAGGGCACGCCCCGCCGCCAGCTCGTCGCCGATCGATGGAACGGGCGGGTCGTCCGGGTTGCGCCGGGCGTACGCGACGCTCTCATATCTCTCACCGCTGGACGTCATCAGCACGGCCTTGGCGGTGGTGACGTCGTCGTTGTCGTCCTCGCCGATGAAGATCCGCACATCCCACTGCTTTGATTCCATCACGAACACCTCCCCCATCAGCCTCCTCCTCTATCGATGCCCCTGGAAGGGGCCTTGGACCTGGCATGACAGGGCTTTGCCGCTCACGTCCACTAAGAGGGGAATTTCAAGCCATCTGCTGGTCTGTCCGTTGACGGGAGAACGGAGTGTCCCTCCGAGAGCGCTGCGCGACCAAGCCGTCGCCGCGAGTACGCTGACTGGGCACCGTGATCAAGTCGCACAGGGCGGATCGACGGCAAGGGGAATGGGCGGATGCGATGAGTGCGCGTTTCGAGGAGCTCGACTGGCGCCGGACGCCGATCGGCGAGATCAGCCTGCGGCGCCGGCGGGAGCCCACCCTCGGCATCGACGTCTACGAGATCAAGCTCGACGACGACTTTCTCATGTCAAGCCTGTTCACGGTGGCGGAGATCGCGCTCGCACGGCTCGGGCTGGCGGAGCTGCCGGGCACGGATCTCGACGTCGTCGTGGGCGGGCTCGGGCTCGGTTACACCGCCCAGGCCGTGCTGGAAAATCCGGAGGTGCGCTCGCTCGCGGTGGTGGAGACGCTCGGAGAAGTGATCGAGTGGCATGAGCGGAAGCTGCTCCCCGTCGGTGCCCGCCTGACGTCGGATCCTCGATGCCGCCTGGTCCACGGCGACTTCTTCGCGATGGTCGACACCCCCTCGGGATTCGACCCCGAGGCTCCGGGCCGACGCTTCCACGCCATTTTGCTGGACGTCGACCACTCACCCCGCCACGTGCTGCATCCCAGCCACGCCGCCTTCTACAACGCCGCGGGCCTGCGCCGGCTCGCCGCCCACCTCCATCAGGACGGCGTCTTCGCCCTCTGGTCGAACGATCCTCCGGACGAGGACTTCCAAGCCGTGCTCGCCGAGGTCTTCGCGACGTCGGAGGCTCACGTCGTCGGCTTCCACAACCCGCTCCAGGGCCGCGAGTCGACCAACACCGTCTACGTGGCGAAATGAAGGCCTCTGCCCGAGTTGCATGGCGAGACGAGAGGTTCTGACCGAGGCGACCTCCGCTTTCGACACCGGCAGGCTTCCCTGAGGTGGCTCCGGGCGGGTGCGACCGCCGCGGGGATGGTCCAGCCGTGATGATCCCGGCGTGGAGCGCGGGATCTCCCGGACGACCGGTGGCCGGTGCGGGACCGGGATGATGACGGCCGCGGTGGGCCGCCCGCTGACGCCTGCTCCGGCGAGCCCCCGGATCGCCGGAGGCGTGCCCGCCGACGTGGGGCCGAGGCGCGCCCGGCGGTGTGCGGCCGGGCCGGTGTCCCCCGCTCACTTCGTGTTGTTGCCGGTCGTGCGCCGTGAGACTTCGCAACGACTCGCGGAAGGCCGCGCAAAAACCTAAAAGACGACAGAAGCTACAGAGCAAGGTTACGAAACTATTTCGCAGGAACCTTGTGGAACGAGGCATCGGGGTTTTAATGTCACCTCACCCCCATAACGTCCGTCACCCTCATACCCTCCGCTCCGCCTCGAACATCCTCAGGTGTTCACCCCCCAGAGAAACGAGCATTCGATGTCACGCATCACAGGAGCTGTAGCGAGGTGGTCCAGCAGGCCACCTCGAAGGAGCACGGTGGCGGTCGCAGCGGTGACCGCGGCCACCGTCGGTCTCAGCGTCGCCCTCACCGGCCCGGCCCTTGCCGACAGAGGTCCGAACGGCCCCTCGGCGGCCCCCGTCGTGACGCGCGCCGCCCTCGCCCCGTCGCTCGTCGCGGGCCGGGGCGCCGACGTCGACTTCGCCGAGCAGGAGGCGGAGAACGCCGCGACGAACGGCACGACCATCGGCCCGGACCGTACCGCCTACACGCTGCCGGCGGAGGCGTCCGGCCGTAAGGCGGTCAAGCTGACGTCGGGACAGTACGTCGAGTTCACGCTGCCGAGCGCGGCCAACGCGATCACCGTGCGCTACAGCATCCCGGACGCGCCCAATGGCGGCGGCATCACCGCGCCGCTCAACGTCACGGTGAACGGCGGGGCCAAGAAGGTGATGACCCTCACGTCGCAGTACGCGTGGCTGTACAACCAGTACCAGTTCTCGAACAACCCGAACGCCGATCTGCTGCACCCCGACTGGTGGATCACCGAGTGCGCCTGCGTGCCCAGCGCCACGACGCCGGCTCCGACGATCACGAAGCCGTTCCGCCCGATGCACTTCTACGACGAGCAGCGCCTCCTGCTCGGCAAGACGTACCGCGCGGGTGACAAGGTGCGGCTCACCGTTCCCGCCGGGAGCAACGCCGCCTCGACCGTCATCGACCTGCTCGACTCCGAGCTCGTCGGCGCGCCGCACGTCAGGCTCCTCGCGGCGAACGTGCTGGCGTTCGGCGCCGACCCGTCCGGCCGGCGCGACTCCGCCGACGCGCTCGACAAGGCGATCGCCTTCGCGAAGCGCAGCCACCTCAAGGTCTACATCCCGCCGGGCACCTACCAGGTGAACCGCCACATCATCGTCGACAACGTGACGATCGAGGGCGCCGGCAGCTGGTACACGATCATCAAGGGCCGCGAGGTCGCCCTCAGCACCCCGGCCCCCGACGGCTCGGTGCACACCGGCGTCGGCTTCTATGGCAAGGACGCGTCGGCCGGCGGAAGCAAGGACGTCCACCTGTCCGGTTTCGCGATCGAGGGTGACGTCCGCGAGCGCATCGACACCGACCAGGTGAACGGCATCGGCGGGGCGATGAGCGACTCGACCATCGACGGCCTCTACATCCGCCACACCAAGGTGGGCATGTGGTTCGACGGACCGATGACGAACCTGCGGATCACCAACAACGTCATCGTCGACCAGATCGCCGACGCCATCAACTTCCACACCGGCGTCACGAACTCGGTCGTGTCGAACAACTTCATCCGCAACACGGGTGACGACGGCCTCGCCATGTGGGCCGAGAAGACCACCAACACCGGCAACACGTTCGACCACAACACCGTGCAGACGCCGACGCTCGCGAACGGCATCGCCATCTACGGCGGTACGGACAACACCGTCTCGAACAACCTCATCGCCGACCCGATCCGAGAGGGCAGCGCCATCCACGTCGGGTCCCGCTTCGGCGCCGAGGCGTTCACCGGGCACCTGTGGATCAAGAACAACACCACGGCCCGGGCCGGCACCTACGAGCTGAACTGGAACATCGGCCTGGGAGCCATCTGGCTCTACGCGCTCGAGAAGAACATCGACGCGGACATCCAGGTGGTCGGGAACAACTTCCTCGACAGCACCTACAACGCGATCATGCTGGTCAGCGACTTCCCGGTGAAGGACCTGTACTCGATCACGAACGTCCACTTCAAGGACACCAAGGTCGACGGCACGGGCACCTCGGTGGTCAGCGCCCGCGTTAAGGGGTCCGCCTCCTTCGAGAACGTGGACGCTCGCAACGTCGGCGCGGTCGGCGTCAACAACTGCGGGTCGTTCAACTTCCCGCCCACCGGTTCGGAGTTCTCGCTGACGGACCTCGGCGGCAACGACGGTGGCGGCACCACCGGCCCCTGGCTCGCCCCGTGGGAGCTGCCGAACACCATCACCTGCGACGACCGCCCGCCGGTCGTCGCACCGCCGGCGCCGTCCGCGTGGTGACACTTCACCGGCGCGCCTAGAGATCACTGATCCGCCTTGACGGCTGCTCGGGAAATCCCGGGCAGCCGTCCGGCTTGTCCGGATCCTCATCGATCGGACTCCACCGCGGAGCACGTTTCGAGGCCGGGAGCCGGTGGTTCGAGAGCAGGGAAAAGGAGCGACCCCGGGGCTTACCCTAGCCCCGGGGTCTGGAAGTACCGCCATATCGCGGTGCCAGCCGCGTTTAAGAGGTGGATCAGTCCTGACGATGTGCGCTCTACCATTAAGCCATCGGGGCAGGTGGAGCCCCGAGCCGGATTCGAACCGGCATCTCAGCAATCTCCGTCCACTCTCGGTTGATCTGGCACTCGACGGTAAATACTGAGTCTGGAGCGAGAGCCTGAGATTGATCGGCTGCCTCTACCATTTGGGCTACCCCGGCGAGCGGCGTGTCGCTGTTGCAGGGCGAGTAGGCGCAGACCAGGCGAGGCACAGTCACTCCTGTTCCCTGCCTCACGGTCCGCTCCTCACCTTGTCGTGCCGGGGGGAGGATTCGAACCTCCGCTTGGGCCGTTCTTCAGTTTCAGCTTCAGTTTCAGCCTGCGCTCCTAGCGCACCCTCGCACGAGGCGAGGGGGTCTTGGGACTACCCGAAGAGGTAGCCGAAAATGGCGTCGCCGACCTTGCGGTCCGTGACGTCGGTGACGTTCGCCTCCTCGCGGGCGAACTTCACGGCGTCCTGCAGCTTCGTGACCCGCTCGATCAGCGCGCGGACCTGGGCGGCGGGCATCGCGCCGGAGAACGCGACCTTGGTCCAGTAGCCGACGACGATGTCCTCGGTGTACACGTCGACCTGGGCGGGGTGCTTCTCCGTCGCCTCGGCCTTGACGTGGTTGCGCAGGACCTTCTTGGTGCGGGTCGTCTTGACCGGCTCGGTCCGGTAGGAGTCGGTGGAGGCGTCCAGCGTCCACGTCTCCGACGGGTCCAGGGTGGGCAGCTTCGAGATCAGCGTGTGGATGTCGGTGAGCTGCTTCTCCAGGAAGAGCAGGTAGGTGACCGGCACGCCCTCGAGGAGCGTGCGTCCGTCCACGACGACGTCGGCGCGGGCGACGGTGTTCGTCCAGTCCTTCGTCGCGGTCACGTCGAACAGGCGGGTCAGCGTCTTGCCGACGTCGCGGAGAACGTCGTCGGCCTTGACCTGTACCCGGGTGGACTCCGGGGGCAGGCTCTCGCCCTCGTCGTCGATGGGCTGGTACGTGCGGGAGAGACCCGACAGCAAGGGGAGCTTCTGGATCACGTGATAGGCGTCGGTCACCTTGCGCTGGGTGTCGGACTTGACGCCCTTCTCCACAGCGAGGATCTGGTTGAGCTTCGTCGCCACGATTGATCCAATCCGTTGGGGGCCGACGGGGCGAAACTACCGAATACTCCCGATGATCTCACCTCATTTACCCCGAATGATCGATCTATCCGGTGCTGCCTATCGCTGTGCTGCTTCAGCGCGGCGACGAGGTCGCGGCCGTACGGTCACGCAGGAGGCCGCGGAGCCGGCCCGTCGTGAGGACGTCCCGATGCGCGTGCCGGGTCTCCCTTCCGTGGTTCGCCGACGATCCGTTCCGCGCCACGGACCGCCGGCCTCATACATCGGGGGTCGCAACAGGCCGGCCTCAGACCGTGGGTACGGTGCCGCCGTCGATGACGTACTCGGCACCGGTGATCCAGCTCGCGCGGTCGGAGACCAGGAAGGCGATCAGCTCCGCGACCTCCGCCGGCCGCCCGGTACGGCCCATCGGAATACCGCCGAGCGCAGCCATGATCGCCTGCCGGGCTCCGTCCCGGTCGGTTCCCATGGCCGCGGCGGTGTCGTCCAGCAGATGCTCGGCGCCCGTGGTCTCGATGAAACCCGGCAGCACCCGGTTGACGCGAACACCGGCCGGAGCCGTCTCGGCGGCCAGGCCCTTGCTGTAGTTGTTCAGCGCCGCCTTCGCCGCGGCGTACGGCATCGGTGCGCTCCGGGGCAGGGTCCGCGCGATCGACGTGACATGGACCACCGATCCCGAGCCCTGCCCGCTCATGACGGGCACCAGCCGACGATCCAGCCGCACCGGCGCGAGCAGGTTCAGCGCCAGCGCCCGCTGCCAGTCCTCCTCGTCGAACGACGTCGCGACGCCGGCCGTCGCATCCGTTCCGCCGGCATTGTGCACGACGATGTCGATGCCGCCCAGGGTCTCCAGCGTCGCCTCCGCGACGGAGTCTGTCCCGGCCCGGGTGCTCAGGTCCGCGGCGACGAACCGTTCCACATGATCCGGGATGCCGCCGTACGGCATCGACCGGGCCGTGGTGACGACTCGCGCCCCGGCGGCGGCCAGTCGCTCGACGATCGCCTCGCCGATGCCCTTCGTGCCTCCGGTGACAAGCGCCTTCTTGCCCATCAGGTCCTTGATCATGACTTTCCCGCTCCCTTCGCGACGGTTCCGGTTGGCACATCTCGTGCACGCCCGTCATCGGAAGGCTTGACCTTGCCGCTAGGGGAAGGTCAAACCTCGGCTTCGAGCGACGCGGCATGACGCCGCCCACCTCAGCGAGACGACCGCCCCGCATCCCGGCCCCGTCGAGGAGATCACCATGACCACCACGGACACCGTTCCCGAAGTCATCACCCGCTATCTGCACGCGTCCGACACGCATGACTCGCGCATGGCCGCCGACTGCTTCACCGCCGACGGCACCGTCGAGGACGAGGGCAGGACCTACACCGGCCGAGAGGAGATCTTCCAATGGCGTGAGCACGGGCTCAGCGAGTGGACCTATACGACCACGGTCACCGGCGACCAGTCGGTGAGCGAGGAGCACCACCGGGTGATGGTGCGCGTCGAGGGGAACTTCCCCGGCGGCCTGGTGGACCTCACCTTCGACTTCACCCTGCGTGGGGAGCTGGTCGCCGCCCTGCGTATCGTCGGATGACATCCGGCGGACTTTCCGAGTGGGCGTCGCCGCGCGACTGGAAGATCACGGACGAGGCCGGATACCGCAGTCCCGGCCCGTTCGGCCGGCGATCGAGGGAGAAGGAGATGCCGGCGCAGCTGACCATTGGCGAGTTCTCGGTGATGTCCCAGCTGAGTAAGAAGGCGTTGCGGCACTACCACGAGCTGGGGCTGCTGGAGCCGGCTCATATCGACGCCTTCAACGGCTACCGGCACTACGACACGGGCCAGTTGCGGACCGCGCAGATCATCCGGCGCTTCCGCACGCTGGGCATGTCGGTGCCCGACATCAGAGCGGTGCTGGCCACCGACGACGTCGACCGGCGTAACCAGATCATCGGTGCTCACCTGCGGCGCATGGAGACACACCTGCAGGAGACCCGCGAAGCCGTGGGGTCACTGCGTGAGCTGCTCGAACCCACCGGCCGCCCCATCGGGGTCGAGTTCCGTTCGGTGCCGGCGACGCGGGCCTGGGCGATCACCGTGACGGTGGCGACTCCCGACTTCGGGGACTGGTACCAAGGGGCGCTGCGCGAAATCCGATCCGCGCTGAACGCCGGCCGGCACACGCCGTCGGGACCGGCGGGCGGCCTGTACGCGCCCGAACTGTTCGGCGACGAGATCGGCGAGGCGACCGTGTTCATCCCGAGCTCGGCCACGTCCGGCGCGACGGGCCGCGTAACGATCGTGGAGATCCCGGAGGCCGAGCTCGCCGTGACCGTTCATCGCGGCACGCACGCCGACGTCGACCGCACGTACGGGGCGCTCGGCAGCTACGTCGCCGAACGGCTGCTCAGCGTCGACGGACCGGTCCGTGAGAACTACCTCGCACCAGAGGACGACCCGCACGGCGAGCTGCTGACCGAGATCTGCTGGCCGATCTTCCGTACGACCACACGATGACGACCCTCCGCGCCTCGTCAAGTTGATCGACTTGGCGGCGGTGAGGGCGTAGACCTTGGATGACAAACGTCATTAGGAGACTGGTCTATCCAGAGGGAGTTTTAATGACACATCGCATCGAGCCCGCGCGACAGAAGTGCGCGATCACCGTGCTCGGAGGACCGACGACGGTGATCGACATCGGCGGCCTGAGGATCGTCGCCGACCCCACCTTCGACGGCCCGGGCCCCAAGGCGCCCCTGACCAAACTCGCAGGTCCCGCGGCTTCCGAGGCGGAGGTCGGCGCCGTCGACGCGGTGCTGGTCAGCCATGACCTCCACCCCGACAACCTCGACGAAAGCGGTCGAGCGTTCGCGCTGGCCGCGCCGGTGCTGCTGACCGGACCGGTGACCGCGCGGCGGCTGGGCCCACCCGCCGTCGGGCTCGCCTCCTGGACCACCCATGAGCTCCCCCGGGCGGACGGGGGCGGGTCCCTGGAGGTCCTGGCCGTGCCCGCCGTACACGGCCCTGAGGACGGTGACCGGGACGAAGACGGTCACGTGACCTGCGAGGTCACCGGGTTCGTCCTGTCGGGCCAGGGACTGCCCACCGTTTATGTCAGCGGGGACAACGCGTCGGTCGGCACGGTCGCCGAGATCGCCCGGCGTGCGGGCCCCATCGACGTGGCCGTGCTCTTCGTCGGGGCGGCCGCCGTGCCCGTGAGGCAGGGCGGCAGGCATCTCACGCTCACCAGCGAGCGCGCCGGTGCGGTCGCGGCCGTGCTGGGTGCGCCCATCGTGATTCCCGCGCACTACGACGGATGGGCCCATTTCACCGAGGGCCGCGCCGAGATCGACCGGGCCTTCGACGACGCCGGACTCTCCGGCCTCCTGCGCGGCGCCGATCACGGCGACTGGATCGAACTGTCGCTCTGAACGAAGGCGAAGACCTCATCGACTGGGTCGAGCCGTCGCCCTGAAGGCGAGGAGCGACGCCGCGGGACGTCCGTCGTTCGGACGCCCCGCGGCGGTGCTACTTAACAGGGCGGACCGGGTCCGCCGTGGTGATCAGCTTCCGTAGACCTCGAAACCGAACAGGGAGTAGCCCCACGCCGTGGCCCGGGTGGTGCCGTAGATGCGCACGTACCGGGCGGAGTTGCTCAGGCCGGTGTTGTCGTCCTCGCCGCCGTTGCCGCCGGTCACCGACCGGGCGGTGGTCCAGGTCGTGCCGTTGGGCGAGGTCTGGATCTGGTATGCCGACCCGTAGGCCGCCTCCCACACCAGGCGCACCCGGTTGATCGTGTACGTGGCGCCCAGGTCGACCTGGATCCACTGGGGGTCGGAGAACGCGCTGGCCCACCGGGTCGTCGCCGACCCGTCCACCGCGGCCGAGGCCGGGTAGGCGGCCGCCTCCACGCTGGACGCCGTCGCCGGCTTGTTCAGCGCGAGGTTCGTCGACGTCGGCGGTGTGCCGCCGCTGGCGAACGTGAAGGAGTCGATGTCGAACAGCGAGCCCGCGCCACCGGTGAAGACCAGGAACAGGTTCGTCGTCCCCGACGGCGGCGTCACGGTGCCGGTGACGTTGGCCCAGGTCTCCCAGCCGCCGGTCGGCGCGACCGTGGCCGTGCCGATCACCGTTCCGGTCGCCGAACCGGCCCGCAGGGTGAGCGTGCCACCGGCGCCGGCCGACGCGACCCTGGCCGTGAACGACGTGACCCCGGTCAGGTTGTACGGCGTGAACGAGATCCAGTCCCCGTTCTCGACGTACCCGATCGCGTTGCCGCCGTTGGCCGACGGCTTGGCCACGACCTGCACGCCCTGCTGGGCGCTGAAGTGCTCGGCCTGGCGGGTCCGCGGCTGCAGGACGGCCTGCGGCGCGTGGACGGCCGTGGTCGAGCCGACCGGGGTGTACTCCGCGTCGAAGACTCCGAAGATGTTCGCGTTGGCGTCGTGCTCACCGTCCACGGGGGTCTGGATGGTGCCCGAGCAGCCGGTCGCGCTGGTCATCTGGTGGCCGTGGCTGTCGTGGCCGAGGATGTAGTTGATCTTCACCCGGCTGCAGTCGATGGTCGGGGAGTTCGGATCGGTGACGCTGATCTGGAACGGGACCGCGTCGCCGAAGTTGAACACCCGCCCGTTGAGCGGCAGGCTGAGGGTGACCGTCGGTTGCCCGACGCTGATGGTGATGCTCGCCGTGGCGCTGCGACCGGTGTTGTCGCTCACCGTCAACGTCGCCGTGTACGTGCCGTTGGCCGCGTAGGTGAACGACGGGTTGGCCGCGGTCGAGTCGGTGCTGCCGTTCGTCGTGAAGTCCCACGCGTACGTGATCGGGTCGCCGTCCGGGTCGGTGGTCCCGGCCGAGCTGAACTGCACGGCGAGCGGCGCGTTGCCCGTCTTCGGGGTGGCGTTGATCGCCGCGATCGGGGCCTGGCCGGTGCCCGAGTTGTACTCGATCCTGTACACGGCCGAGTTGGCGTCGCCGCCGAACCAGCCGGTGCCGTAGTCGAGCACGTACAGCGCGCCGTCCGGTCCGAACTCCGTGTCCATCACCTGGGTGCCGGTCCAGGTCGGGAAGGGCTCGATCGCGCCCACCCCGCCGCCGGACGCCACGGTGACCGTCTTGATCCACCGTCGGCCGAACTCGCTGATGAACACCTTGCCGTTCATCGACGCCGGGAACTTCACGTCCGAGACGAGCCCGGCGTCGTAGTTGTAGACCGGGGCGCCCATCGGCGACCAGCTTCCGCAGCACAGCTCCGACCGGTCCTGGCCGACTCCGTACGGCAGCCAGGCCGCGCGCGAGGCCGGGAGCTGGGTGATGCCGGTGTTGTTGCGCGAGTTGTTCACCGGCCCGCCGGCGCAGTTGAACGCGGCGCCCGAGGGTCCGGACGGGAAGGTGAAGTCGACGTAGGGCACGTTGAACTGCGAGCAGTACGGCCAGCCGTAGTTGCCGGGCTGGGTGATGCGCTCGAACGAGACCGACGCCGCCGGGCCACGGGTGGCGCTGGCGGTGCCCGAGTCCGGCCCGTAGTCACCCAGGTAGACCGTGCCGGTGGCCTTGTCCACGTTCATCCGGAACGGGTTGCGGAAGCCCATCGCGTAGATCTCGGGCCGGGTGTTCGCGGTGCCGGGCGCGAACATGTTGCCCGCCGGGACGGTGTAGCCGCCGGCCGCGCTCGGCTTGATCCGCAGTACCTTGCCCCGCAGGTCGTTGCTGTTGCCGGCGGTGCGCTGCGCGTCGAAGGCCGGGTTGCGGTCGGTCCGCTCGTCGATCGGCGTGTAGCCGCTGGAGTCGAACGGGTTCGTGTCGTCGCCGGTGGAGAGGTAGAGGTTGCCGGCCGCGTCGAAGTCGATGTCGCCGCCGACGTGACAGCACATGCCGCGGCTGGTGGGGACGTCGAGGACGGTGACCGCGGAGGCCGCGTTGAGGGTGTTGTCCGCGTTGACCGTGTACCGGGCCAGCCGGTTCACCCCGTTGAACGGGGCGAACTGGGCAGCCGTGCCCGAGGCCGGGGCGTCACCGCCCGGAGTGGACAGCGGCGGCGCGTAGTAGACGTACACCCACCGGTTCGACGCGAAGTTCGGGTCGGCCTTGATGCTCTGCAGGCCCTCCTCGTCGTGCGTGTACACCGGGATGGTGAGCGCCACCTTGGTGTTGCCCAGCGCGTCGGTGTAGCGGATCACGCCGTCACGCGAGGTGTGCAGCACGCCCCGGTTGGGCAGGACGGTCAGGCCCATCGGCTCGCCGGTCTCCGCCGCGCCCTTGGCCAGCGTCACCTGGGTGTAGCCGGGCGCCGCGAGCGCCGCGGTCTTCGACGCGGTCTTAGACGCGGTGTTCGGTGCGGCCTGTGCTGGAGGGGCCAGGCTGAAGGCGACCGCCAGTACGGCGACGCCTGAGACTAGTTTTCGTAACATGATCGGTGCTGCTCGCTTCCTGTAGTACGAGTCCATACAGGCGTGCGCCGATCACGCCAACGACGCGGATAGATGAGGGAATCCGTCAGCGACGTCGTTCGGACAAACTGTGACTGCCGCGGGTAGAACAGTCAACAGTTCTCTGTCAGGGGTTGTGAGGCACCTCGCCTTCGAGCGCCGCGGGGTCGGGGCAGCCCGTCAAGCGGCCGCGGGCGGACGCGTTGGAGGGCATCACGAAGGTGACCGTCGCCGGTCGTCACGGGTGACCATGGCGATGGGATGCGGGGTCGCTCCACTCACCGGCCGGAAGGAAGCCGGTAACCGGTGAGCGCCGGTGCCGTCAGCGCCCACCGGTCTCCGACGGCGGGTGACGAGCGGGGCCGGGTCGGCGGAGCGGTCGGCGTCCACCCTCGCCGACCCGGCTATCCCACTTGTGTCGGCGGCGCGGCACCACCTGGCGCCGCGCCGGCCGTCAGCAGATCGCGGTGGGACGGATCAGCAGTCGCATGACGACCTCCAGGCTGTTCGAGGGGGGGGTGATGGGGGTGGGGACCGGCCGATCGCCGACCACAGCGCGGGGTCGTGGTCGGTGGAACTGCGTGATCAGGTGCGGCGGTACGAATGCGGGGTGAGCCGGGGCCGTGGAAACCCGGTGATCGGTACGGCCCGTGCGCCTGTCCGGGTCGCCGTACGGGTGAGGTGGCTCGCTCCCAGCCGCTCCGGCTCCGGCTCGACGGCCGCGCGCACGCGCGGCGATTCGAGCCGGCCGCCGATCTCGGCCTCGGACGGCGAGCTTCGTTGCGCAGGAGGCGAAAAGCGCGGCGTTGCAGTCGCAAATCGCTGCACCTCCTGAACTTTCGCCAACTTTGCGGCATGTTCTGGCGCGATCTTAAAATGTTACGTACGGATTGTCCAGATGTTACGGTCGAATCCGTTGAACTTTTGTCGCCTGCGGGCGAAAGTCCGGTGCCGTTGGTCGAAACTCCGGCGACGCGGCACCGAGAGGCGGCAGGCCGCCGGAGCGTTCGCCCGGGACCGAACGCGGAGTGGCCGCGGTTCGCACGCGCCACCCACCCGTCGCCAGGCACTCGATTCATACGAGCAAACGCATGCTTGACGATCAGGGCGATACGCGATCTCTTAGGTGAAGCGGCCGGGCCTCGTGGAGATCTTGACGCCATCGGCGCGGCATGTTGGGATCTAGATATCCGTTATTTCATACTGATTTAGTAGGAAATGAGGCGGTTGTGAGGATTCTCCGGCGTGCGGCCGCGATGGCCGCGCTCCTGATGGGCGCGGTCGGCATCCAGGTCATCCAGGGCGGAGCGGTGCAGGCGGCCCTGCCCACCGCCGCCGTCGCGCTCGGCGACAGCTTCGTCAGCGGGGAGGGCGCGGGGGACTACCAGCCCGTCGTCGACATCTCCGGGACGGCACAGGCCTTCCCCGGCTGGTCGGCGGCCAACGGCAACGCCTACTTCTGCCACCGGTCGGCGAACGCCTCGTTGTTCAAGGCGTCGTTCCCCGGCATCCAGGACCGCTTCAACCTCGCGTGCTCCGGCGGCCAGCCCGCCGACATCGCCAACCCCTCCGGCGCCCGCGCCAAGGGCCGCGCCGTCGCCTCGCAGCTCGACCAGCTACGCGCCGTCGCCCAGACCCACGACATCGACGTCGTCCTCGTCGGCCTCGGTTCCAACAACAGCCAGTTCACCTTCGGCGACGTGGCCACGGTGTGCGCCAACCGCTTCATCGCCGACGCCTGGACGGGCTGGTGGGAGTTCTGGGCCTACCTGGGCGGCGACGTGCCGCAGGAGCCCTGCACCGTCTCGGATCTGGCCTCCGACGCCGAGGTCGCCGCCGCCACCACCGAGACCACCGCGGCCCTGCGCCAGATCCTCGACACCCTCGCCCAGATCGACGCCGACGGTGTCCACCGTGTCGTCCTGCAGACCTACACCAACCCACTGCCGCTCGACGTCGCCCCGCAGTACCGGGACGAGGACAACCGCACCGACACCCGCGACAAGTTCCGCGCCCTCGGCGCCGAGCGGTACGCCGCCGGCTGCCCGATCCACCGCGCGAGCCTCGCCCCCGGGCACGTGTTCTCCCAGAACCTCGGCTCCCTGGTCAAGAACGCCTACGCCACATTGGCGGCCGAGCGTCCGGCGGCCGACCTGCGCGTGCTGGACGTCCAGAAGGCCTTCGACGGGGCCCGGCTCTGCGAGAACCCCGGCAGTCCGACGGGCGCGCTCGCCACGCCGGTCCGGGTGCAGGACGGGCCGACCGGCACGTACGTCACCAGCCTGTCCGGCTGGGACAAGATCGGGGTCCAGCGGGTGGCGAACACCTGCGTCACCTACTTCCAGACCTGCCAGGAGGCGTGGCACCCCAACGCCGCGGGCCACACCGTCCTCGGCCAGTGCCTGACCGGCGCCCTCATCGCCACGCCCCGCACGATCGTCACGTGCGCCCGGAACGCGAACGGCACGCTCACCGTCTCCTGAGGTCTCCCCTCGATACGCGACGGCGCGCGCCCCGCCTCCGGGTCGCGCGCCGTCCCAGCGGGGCCTCCCACCGTCCTGCGAAACCGGCTCCGCCTGAGGTCGCCCCGATTTCGGTGTCTTTCGGACAGCCCGGCGACAAAGTCCACGCGTGCGTTGATCCTCCGGGCGGCGGCCACGTGCCGCCGCAGACGGTGCGGGCGACCCCGGCTGGTGGGGCCGCCCCGACAGGCATATCCGCCACCACCCACCGGAGATCACACGATGCCCACCCGGCGACCCCTCACCTACCGCGAGTTCGTCGAGCTCGCCGCCGCCGACCCCGCCGTCGCCGGCCTCGTTCTCAAGGGCTCCCGCGCCCACGACGACATGACCACCGAGCACTCCGACCACGACCTGTACGTCGTCCTCGCCGACGGCGCGACAACGGATCTCACCCGGTTCGCCGGCCACCGCACTCCTGAGCTCGACCTCGTCATCGTCTACCTCGCCGAGTTTCGCGCGGCTGGAATGCCTGGCTTCGAGCGCTATGCCCTCGCCCGCGCCCGGATCGTGCTCGACCGGCTCGACGGAGGCATCGCCCGGATCCTGGCCGCCAAGGCGCGGCTCGACGCCGATGAGGCATTCCGGGACTCCGGTGAATGGCTCGACGCCTATGCCAACTCCCTCTACCGCTCCGTCAAGAACGACCGTGACGGACATTCGCTCGCCGCCCGCCTCGACGCCGCCGACAGCGTCCGGTTTCTGCTGGAGCTGCTCTTCGCTCTCGACCGTCGCCCACGTCCCTACAACAAGTATCTGGAATGGGAACTCGCCCGATGCCCGTTGCCCGGCTGGGACACCGGGATGCTGCTGGAGGCCGCGAACCGCATCTCGGGAACGGGCGACGTGTCCCTGCAACGGCGACTCTTCGCCCAGGTCGAGGCAGCGGCCCGACGCGCCGGGCACGGCGCGGTGCTGGACGCGTGGGGCGAGGACCTTGACCTGATGCGACCGCAATAGGGCATACCCCGAAAGGCGCCCGCGCCGCTGTGGCGCCACCCGGGACTTTCGCGACAGACCCCGGCCCTGATCGAACCGCTCCTGATTTTCAGGAGGCCGACCGGGGCGTGGGGCCGCCTGGGAACGGCTCACCGAACGAGCCTTGTCCATCAGCCGGAAAAGAAAAATCCTGGCCACTTTGTGAGTGACCAGGACCTTATTTATATCGGTGTGTCCGAGGGGGGACTTGAACCCCCATGCCCCGTAAAGGGCACTAGCACCTCAAGCTAGCGCGTCTGCCTATTCCGCCACCCGGACGTGGTGCCTGCACGAGAGACCGTCATCCCTCGTCGGCGGACCTTAGGTTAGCAAACTCTTGAGCCCGCGTCATATCGGTAAGCGATCAGCTCCCGGAGGGCTGTGGGAAAGGGCTTCCCGGCGGCAGGATGGAGGGCATAAGCCGCACTGAACGAAGGAGTCGACATGACCGTACTCAATGGTGAGGACGAGGTCGTCGAGCTGTGCCGCGACCTGATCCGGATCGATTCGACCAACGCGGGCGACAACGCCGGCCCCGGTGAGCGGGCCGCCGCCGAGTATGTGGCGGAGAAGCTGGCCGAGGTCGGACTGGAGCCGCAGATCCTGGAGTCGGACAGGGGCAGGGCCAACGTGATCGCCCGCATCGCGGGGGAGGACTCCTCCCGCGACGCGCTTCTCCTTCACGGACATCTGGACGTCGTTCCCTTCAACCCCGACGACTGGACCCACCACCCGCTCAGCGGGGAGATCGCCGACGGCTGCGTCTGGGGACGCGGCGCGGTCGACATGAAGAACATGGACGCGATGATGCTCGCGGTCGTCCGGCAGCGGCTCAGCGAGGGCCGTCGCCCGCCGCGGGACGTCGTGCTGGCGTTCACCGCCGACGAGGAGGCCGGAGGCACGTACGGCGCGCAGTGGCTGGCGGACAAGCACTCGGACCTGTTCGAGGGGTGCACCGAGGCGATCAGTGAGGTCGGCGGGTTCAGCGTCTCCCTCGACGACGCGCGCAGGCTCTATCTCATCCAGGCGGCCGAGAAGGGCATCGCCTGGATGCGTCTGACGGCCAAGGGCCGGGCCGGGCACGGGTCGATGCTCAACAGCGAGAACGCCATCACCGAACTGGCGGAGGCGGTCGGCCGCATCGGGCGTTACGAATGGCCGATGCGGCTCACGCAGACGGTCACGACCTTCCTCACGGAGATCTCCGGGGCGCTGGAGCTGGAGCTCGACCTGGACGACGCCGAGGCGACCGTGGCCAAGCTCGGCCCGCTGGCCCGGATGATCGGCGCCACGCTGCGCAACACCGCCAACCCCACCATGCTGGACGGCGGATACAAGGCCAACGTGATCCCGCAGAGCGCGACCGCGCACGTGGACGGCCGCTTCCTGCCGGGATACGAGGAGGAGTTCTTCACGACCATCGACGAGCTGCTCGGTCCCAACGTGAGCAGGGAGTTCGTTTATCACGACATCGCCATCGAGACCGGGTTCGACGGGGCACTGGTGCGGTCGATGACCGACGCGCTGCTCGCCGAGGACCCGGGTGCGCTGGCCGTGCCGTACACCCTGTCGGGGGGCACGGACCTGAAGGCGTTCAGCAGGCTGGGTATGCGCGGGTTTGGGTTCTCGCCGCTGAGGCTGCCGGCGGGCTTGGACTTCTCGGGCATGTTCCATGGGGTAGATGAGCGGGTGCCGGTGGATTCGCTGCGCTTTGGAGTGCGGGTCCTTGACCGGTTCCTGGACGGAAGCTGACGTTCTCTGGAAACTCATTGTGCTGACTCGTCGTAGTGCTAACGTAACTCTCCGTTGAGGCATGGCTCGTGCTCAAGCGGGCCCGATCAGGAGCTTTGGGAGGTCACGTGGCACGCACGCCGCAGGGGCAGTGGAGGGCGTCCTCGCCCGCTGCCCGGCGCGTGCCCGTGACCGTTCCCGTCGATGAGACGATCTTCGCCCGGGGTGACCGGATGGCGCGGTTCGCGGCCGGCACTCGGCAGATCGTCGGGCGAGTCTTCGCGATCGGCGGTCTTCTGGCCGCCGGATGGCTGCTCGCGATCGTCTTCGGGCTCCTCGGCGCCGCTCCGGCAGCCGCGAACACCACCGCGGAGGCAGGGGCAGCGCGCTCCGGCACCCTCGACACAACCGCTTCCGGATCGGCCCTCCAGGCCGATGATTTCCCCACGGGCAGTGGCATCCTTTCGGCGACCGACACCGCCGAAGCAATGGCGGGGCGAGGCGTGGACGGGCTCACCAGCCAGTCGAAGCCGGGATCTCCGGCCCCCGCCACCGTTGACCACGGTTCTGGCTCGAAGGGATTCGTGCCCCAGACCAGTGGCGGATCCGGCCTCTCAGGACCGGGTCTGGGGGATGTCGCGAGGTTTGTCTACGACCCGCGACTGATGCCACAGCGCGCCCCTCTGGCGTGCGTGCTCCCCCCTGTCGTCCGCACAGCGGCGGACGATCCTTCCTTCTCTCCTGACTGATCGCGGTCTCGCAGACCGGTCTCGCCCTTTCGGGATGACCCCGAAGCTCACGGAGCGTGCCTCAATCCCCGACCCCAGGGGAGCCGCCCCGTCGGCGAGTGACAAGCAGGACGACAAGCAGGCAATCCCCATTCACCGTGACGGTCCCGGAGCTTCCGCTGTGCGAGCTCGTCAGGACCTCGTACGGCTTCACATGCCGTCACGGGATGTCAGGTCCCCCCAAAAAAACGCTAGGAGCTTCAATCATGCGTACGTGGGTTAAGGGCACAGCCCCCGCGGCACTGCTCGCGCTGGGTGTCATGGCCATGGGCAGCGGTACGGCCTTCGCCGACACCATCGGCGACCACTCGATCGGCGGTGGCAACCAGGTCAAGGCACCGATCAAGCTGCCGATCGACATCAGCGGCAACGCCGTCGGCGTGCTCGGAGGTGCGAAGGCCTCCTCCGAGGGCGGAGCCTCCGTCGGGAACGGCGGCGGCGATGGTGGCGGGGCCGGTGGCAACCGTACGAGCGGTGACCACTCGATCCTGGGCGGCAACCAGATCGTCGCGCCGATCACCGCGCCGATCAACGTCTGCGGCAACGCGGTGTCGGTGTTCGGGCGCGCCGAGGCGGGCTGCGAGGGCGGTGCCTCCGTCGGGAACGGCGGCGGCGGTGGTGGGGCCGGCGGTAACCGTACGAGCGGTGACCACTCGATCCTGGGCGGTAACCAGATCGTCGCGCCGATCACCGCGCCCATCAACGCCTGCGGCAACGCCGTGGCGGTCCTCGGCAAGGCCAAGGCGGGCTGCGAGGGCGGTGCCTCCGTCGGGAACGGCGGTGGCGGCGGTGGGGCCGGTGGCAACGTGACCTCCGGGCGGGGCAGCATCCTGGGCGGCAACCAGATCATCGCGCCGATCACCGCTCCCATCAACGTCTGTGGCAACTCCGTGGCCGTCCTGGGCGACGCCTTCGCCGGTTGTGAGGGCGGTGCCAAGGTCACCGGCCGTGACAGGCCGGGCTGGCCGGACGGACCGGGTAAGCCGGGCTGGCCGGGTAAGCCGGGTAAGCCGGGTAAGCCGAAGGGGCCGGGTAAGTCCGGCTACTCCGAGCGCGGCTCACGTCCCGGCGGGCACGGCGCAGGCTCCGGTTGGCAGGGCCCGCGTTCCGGCGGGCACGGTTCGGGCCCCGGCTGGCAGGAGCCCGGCTGGGACATCCCGGGTTCCGGCGCGGGGGGCAACCGCACCTCCGGGCAGGGCAGCATCGCGGGCGGCAACCAGATCGTCGCGCCGATCACCGCTCCCATCAACGCCTGTGGCAACGTCATCGGCAGCGGTCAGGCGGGCTGCCTCGGCGGTTCGTCCGTCGAGAACGGCTGGGGTGGTGGCGGCGGTGGGGCCGGTGGCAACGTGACCTCCGGGCGGGGCAGCATCCTGGGCGGCAACCAGATCATCGCGCCGATCACCGCGCCCATCAACGTCTGCGGCAACGCCGTGGCCGTCCTGGGCAAGGCCTTCGCCGGCTGTAAGGGCGGCGCGTCCGTCAAGAGCTTCGGCGGGGGCGGCGGGGCCGGTGGCAACCGTACGAACGGCGACAACTCGATCCTGGGCGGCAACCAGATCATCGCGCCGATCACCGCGCCCATCAACGTCTGCGGCAACGCCGTGGCCGTCCTGGGTGACGCCGCCGCGGGCTGCCTCGGCGGCGCCCACGTCGGCGGCCCGTCCGGGCACCCCGGTGGTAACGGCGGCGGCCAGGATGGCTGGAACGGCGGTTGGAACGGCGGCGGCCAGGGCGGCCACGGCGGCGACTACGGACACAGGGTCGGCAAGCAGCGGACCAGCGGCCTCATGTCCGCGTCCCCGTTGACCCCCGCCTCCGAGGCCAAGGACACAAGCGGCGTCGCCCGCAAGTCCGGTTCCGCCCTGTCCTCGCTGCCCGTCGTCGGTGGGGTGCAGGATGCGGCCAAGCTGCCGGAGCTGCCCATCATGGGAGCGGCGCAGGACGTGGCGGGTCTGCCCGCCACCTCCGGAAGCGCTCAGGCTCCGGAGTCGCAGGGCTCTTCGGCGGTGGACTCCGTGACCAAGCTGGCCCCCTCCACCCCGCTCGACGGCGTCGTGCCGCTCGGTGACGTCGGCCTGATGAGCGCCGCTCAGCCCGTCGGCATGACCGGGATGAACTCCGGCTCGCTGCTCGCCCTCGTGCTCGGCGCCATGGCCGCCGCCTCCGCGACGCTCTTCGCGACCACCCGCCGCATCCGCCTCGGCCGGAAGTAAGGCATTAGTAACTCATTGGACATGTCTCCTCAAGTCTATTGAGGAAGACACACAGACGCTTTGCCGGTGGCGGGGGAGGATAGCCGTACCCTCGAGGTGCGACATCCCCTCGCCCGGTTGAGCACAGAAGCTTTGCCCGTTCCGGGGGCGCGGCCCGGGGCGGGCAAAGCCATGTCCGGGGTCACATCGTCCTGGTCACACGTATGATCTTGCGACGCAGTCGAACGTCCCGGCGGCCGTCGGGATACAGTCGCAGACGGTCGAGTTCCCAATCACCGTATTCTGCATGTTCGGTCAGTATCCGTCGGGCTGCGTCCCGGGAGGTGCCTCGCGGAAGGTGGAGAACCAAGTAGGAGTAGTCGAGCACAGCGATTAGTCTCCGAGGGTGAGCTGGGGGACGTCGATACTCATAGGGCTTTATTCTGCGTCCTTGCGGCTTTCCTTGGGAGTGCCCCCGACCCAGATCGGGTAACCCGAGTGAAGGAAAACGGGGAACGAATGCGAACAGCGAGGTAGGAAGCAGCGTGCCAGCCAAGAACGGCAACGCCGGCGGAACCCGCCTGGTGATCGTCGAGTCGCCTTCCAAGGCGAAGACCATCGCCGGGTACCTCGGCCATGGCTACATCGTGGAGTCCAGTATCGGACATATTCGCGATCTCCCCGAGAAGGCCGACGACATCCCGGAGAAGTACAAGGGCGAGTCCTGGGCGCGACTGGGCGTCAATGTGGATCATGAGTTCGAGCCTCTCTACGTTGTCAATCATGACAAAAAGGCGCAGGTGAGCAAGCTCAAGCAGCTGCTCAAGGACGCCGACGAGCTCTATCTCGCCACTGACGAGGACCGGGAGGGTGAGGCGATCGCCTGGCACCTCCGCGAGGTGCTCAACCCCAAGGTGCCGGTCCACCGCATGGTGTTCCACGAGATCACCCCGCGGGCGATCCAGGAAGCCGTGGCCAATCCGCGCGACCTGAACCTGCGGCTGGTCGACGCCCAGGAGACCAGGCGCATCCTCGACCGCCTCTACGGCTACGAGGTCAGCCCGGTCCTGTGGAAGAAGGTCAAGCCCCGCCTGTCCGCCGGTCGCGTGCAGTCCGTGGCGACCCGGCTGGTCGTGGAGCGCGAGCGCGAGCGCCTGGCGTTCACCAGCGCGAGTTACTGGGACCTGCAGGCGCTGTTCGACACCGGCCGCGACGAGGTCCCGCACGAGTTCACCGCCACGCTGACCGGCGTGGACGGCAAGCGCGTCGCCCAGGGCCGTGACTTCGCGAGCAACGGCACGCTCAAGGGCACCGGCGTGCTCCACCTGGACGAGCAGGCCGCGCAGGCACTGGCCGGACGGCTGGGCAGCACCTCGTACAAGGTCAACTCCGTCGAGCGCAAGCCGTACACCCGCAAGCCGTACGCGCCGTTCAGGACGACCACGCTGCAGCAGGAGGCCAGCCGGAAGCTCGGCTTCTCCGCGAAGTCCACCATGCAGGTCGCCCAGCGTCTGTATGAGAACGGCTTCATCACCTACATGCGAACCGACAGCATCACGCTGTCGGAGACCGCCGTCGCCGCCGCCCGCAGCCAGGCCATCAAGCTGTACGGCGCGGCGTACGTGCCCGACAAGCCGCGCACCTACGCCAGCAAGGTGAAGAACGCCCAGGAGGCGCACGAGGCGATCCGTCCCTCGGGCGAGGAGTTCCGGACGCCGGGCGAGACCGGGCTGAGCGGCGACATGTTCCGCCTGTACGAGCTGATCTGGCAGCGGACCGTGGCCTCCCAGATGAAGGACGCGGTCGGCGAGTCGGTCACCGTCAAGGTGGGGGGCACGTCCAGCTCGGGAGAGCTGGTCGAGTTCAGCGCCTCCGGGCGGACCATCACCTTCCACGGCTTCCTCAAGGCCTACGTCGAGGGCGCGGACGACCCGTCCACCGACCGCGACGACTCCGAGAAGCGCCTGCCCAACCTGGCCGAGGACGACCGCCTCACCGCGGCCGGGCTCAACGTGCTGTCGCACGCGACCAAGCCGCCGTCCCGGTACACCGAGGCCTCGCTGATCAAGGAGCTGGAGGACCGGGAGATCGGCCGCCCGTCGACGTACGCGTCGATCATCGGAACGATCCTGGACCGCGGTTACGTGTTCAAGAAGGGCACGGCCCTGGTGCCGTCCTTCCTGGCGTTCGCGGTGGTCAACCTGCTGGAGCAGCACTTCGGCCACCTCGTCGACTACGACTTCACCGCCGACATGGAGAAGGTCCTCGACGACATCGCCAACGACCGGGCGGAGCGGGTGCCCGAGCTGCACCGGTTCTACTTCGGCGTGAACGGTGACGAGGGCCTGAAGGAAATGGTCACCGACATCGACGAGATCGATGCCAAGGAGATCAGCTCCTTCTCGATCAGGGACACCGACATCATGATCCGGGTGGGCCGCTACGGTCCCTACCTGGACCGTGACGGTTCCCGGGTGAACGTGCCCGAGGACCTGGCCCCCGACGAGCTCACGGCCGAGAGGGCCGAGGAGCTGTTCACCCGCTCGTCGGGCGATCGGGAGCTGGGCAAGGACCCGATCACCGGCCACGTGATCGTGGCCAAGGACGGCCGCTACGGTCCCTACGTGACCGAGATCCTCCCGGAGGAGGCGCCGCCGGCCGAGGGCAAGAAGAAGACGAAGAAGGCCGACGTCGTCAAGCCGCGCACCGGATCGCTGCTCAAGACGATGACCCTGGACACCATCACGCTCGACGACGCGCTGCTCCTGCTCTCGCTGCCCCGGACGCTGGGGGAGATCGACGGGCAGGAGGTGACGGCGCAGAACGGCAAGTTCGGTCCCTACATCAAGAAGGGCACCGACTCGCGCTCGCTGACGTCCGAGGACGAGATGTTCACGGTCACCCTGGAGCAGGCCAAGGAGCTGTTCGCGCAGCCCAAGGCCCGGGGCAGGGGCCGCGCCGCCGCCGCGCCCCCGCTGCGCGAGCTCGGTGAGGACCCCGTCTCCAAGAAGCCGATCGTGGTCAAGGAGGGTCGTTTCGGCCCGTACGTGACCGATGGTGAGACCAACGCCTCCCTGCGCAAGGACGACGAGGTCGAGAAGGTCACCACCGAGCGCGCCGCCGAGCTCCTCGCCGACCGCCGCGCCCGCGGCCCGGCGCCCAAGCGCCCCACCCGCGCGAAGGCCAAGGCCTGAGCGGAAGGCCGGACGGGCTGAGCCGGAACGGCTGAGCCGCCGAGCCCACGCGGAGACCTCAAGGTCCCGAGACCGCAGGGTCAAAAGGCGCTGAGCCTTGGGACCCTGCGGTCCGGAGACCGCGGGGTCAAAAGCCCTGAGATCCCGAGACCTTGAGGGAACGCATCCGTCGTCCCGCACGTTCTTCGCAACGCGCCGGGTACGGCCGGCGGACGCGAGGGGTGGGTACGTGGTGGGCTTCGTGACGCTGATCCTCGGGGTGGTCACGCTGGTCCACTACTACCTGTGGCGTCGGCTGATCCGTTCGACCACGCCGCCCGGGCGGGTTCGCCGGGTGCTGACGTGGATCCTGGCCGGTCTCGGGGTGCTGGCCCCGTTGACCCTCGTCGGCTCCCGCAGCGGGTGGGGGCACTTCCTGGCCTGGCCGGGGTTCTTCTGGATCGCGGTGATGTTCTACCTGTTCGTGTTCCTGCTGGTCCTGGAGATTCCCCGGGCGGCGGCCGTACTGGCTCTGGGAGCGTTCGAGCGCCGGGCCGACCGCCGGATCCCACCGTCGGTCGCGGCCCGTCGCACCACCCGGGCCGCGACCCTCGCCGATAGGTCCGTGCCCGCCGGTCAGCCCGTATCGGCCGATCAGCAGGCAGCCGGGCGGCCCGTGTCCGTCGGCCGGTCGGTGCCGGCCGATCAGCGGGTGACCGGTCGGTCCGTGTCGGCCGGTCAACCCGCGCCCGTCGAGCAGCCCGTGCCCGCCGCCCGCGAGGTGCGGCCGGACGGCGGCTCGAAGGCCGGGCCGGGCCTGATGGACCGCAGGCTTTTCATCGCCCGTACGGCCGCCGCCGTCGCCGGGGTGGGAGCGCTGACCACGGTCGGGACGGGGATCAGGACCGCCCTGGGCGATCCGGTGATCGAGTCGGTCAAGGTCGCCCTGCCCAGACTGGATCCGCGCCTCAGCGGCCTGCGGTTCGCCGTGGTCAGTGACATCCACCTCGGCCCGCTCACGGGCGTGGGGCACACCGAGCGGATCGTCCGCATGATCAACTCGCTGCGGGCCGACGTGGTCGCCGTCGTCGGGGATCTGGTCGACGGCACGGTGGCCGAGCTCGGCCCGCTGGCCAGGCCGTTGAAGAGCCTCGAGTCCCGCTACGGCGCCTATTTCGTCACCGGCAACCACGAGTACTACACCGCCAACGGCCCCCAGGAGTGGATCGAGGAGCTCCGCGGGCTCGGGGTCCGCCCGCTCGGCAACGAGCGCGTCGAGATCGCGCACGCGGGAGCCGTGCTCGATCTCGCCGGGGTCAACGACGTCAACGGCGCCGCCTCGGGCGACGGCCCCGACTTCGAGCGGGCGCTGGGCGGCCGAGACCGTTCACGCTCCACGGTCCTGCTCGCCCACCAGCCGGTCCAGGCCTCGGAGGCGGCCCGGTACGGGGTGGACCTCCAGCTGTCCGGCCACACCCACGGGGGGCAGATGGTCCCCTTCAACCTGGTCATCCCGCTGCAGCAGCCGGTGGTCTCCGGCCTCGGCGAGGTGGACGGCACCCAGGTGTACGTCACCCGGGGCGCGGGCTTCTGGGGACCGCCCGTCCGGGTGGGGGCTCCGCCCGAAATCACCCTTTTGGAGCTCCGAAACTAGAAATTACCGAAACGTTGAATACCGAAGATTGATTTTCGCAGGCGTGACCTGCGAGGTACGGGCCGGACGTACTACCCTCATGCGACGACAGCCGGGTATATCCGCCTGGCCAGTGTTTTCCCCAGCCCAGCGAGCATCTGGATACGCTGACACTATGACCACCCTCGGCCGGAACACCGCGCGCCGCAAGCCCCCCCACGTGCTGGCCAATGCGCCGTTCCGCAAGCTGTGGACGGCCATGTCGGTGTGCAGCCTCGGAGACTGGCTGAACCTCCTGGCACTGACCGCCCTGGCGGGCAACCTCACCGCCGGAGAGGGCTACAAGTTCCAGAGCCTGGCCATCGGCGGTGTCTTCGTCGCGAAGATGCTCCCGGCCATCGTGCTCGGCCCGCTCGCGGGCGTGTTCGCCGACCGGTTCGACCGGCGGCTGACGATGTTCTTCTGCGACCTTCTGCGCTTCGCGCTGGTGCTGTCGATCCCGTTGATCGGCAGCTACCAGTGGGTGATCATCGCCACATTCCTGGTCGAGTGCGTCAACCTCTTCTGGGTCCCGGCCAAGGACGCCACGGTGCCGAACCTGGTGCCCAAGGAGCGGCTGGAGGAGGCCAACCAGCTCAACCTCCTGGTCACGTACGGCACCGCCCCGATCGCCGCGCTGCTGTTCGCGGTGCTGTCGGTCGCCGACGACGCCCTGGCCAACCTGGTCCCGTTCCTCGCCGGGCGTGACACCTACCTCGCCCTGTTCATCAACGCGCTGGCGTACCTCGTCTCGGCCGTCATCATCTTCTCCCTCAAGGACATCCCGAAGAACCACAGGGACGCCGCGGCCCCCACCCCGTCGGTGCTGCGGCAGATCGTCGAGGGCTGGCGGTTCGTCGGAGGCAACCGGCTGATCCGGGGCCTGATCATCGGCATGCTCGGCGCCTTCGCCGCCGGCGGCGCGGTGGTCGGCGTGGCCAAGATCTATGTGGACGCGCTGGGCGGCGGCGACGCGGCCTACGGCGTGGTCTTCGGCGCGGTCTTCGTCGGCATGGCGTCCGGCATGTTCTTCGGGATCAAGCTCCTGAAGGAGCTGTCCCGCCGTCGGCTGTTCGGGCTGTCGATCATCGTGGCCGGGCTGATCCTCGTCGCGATCGCGCTCGTCCACAACCTGGTGATCGTCGTCCTGCTGACCGTGCTGCTCGGGGCGTGCGCGGGGATCGCCTGGATCATCGGCTACACCATGATCGGGCTGGAGGTGGACGACAGCCTGCGGGGCCGTACGTTCTCCTTCCTGCAGTCGCTCGCCCGGGTCACCCTGCTGCTGGTGGTCGCGGTCGCCCCGACGCTCGCGGGCCTGTTCGGCAGACGCGTGATCATGGTCGGCAGGGAGGCGGTCTACCAGTTCGACGGCTCCAACCTGGTGCTGGTGATCGGCGGGCTGCTCGCGTCGATCGTCGGGATCGTCGCGCTGCTACAGATGGACGACCGCAAGGGCGTCCCGATCGTCTCCGACCTGATCTCGGCGGTGCGCGGGGAGCGGTTCACGCCCGAGGAGACCGAGCAGGCGCGCGGGATGTTCATCGCGTTCGAGGGCGGTGAGGGGTCGGGGAAGACCACCCAGTCCCGGCTGCTCGCGATCTGGCTGCGCGACCAGGGCTTCGACGTCGTGCAGACCAGGGAGCCCGGCTCGACCAAGGTGGGCATGCGGCTGCGCGCGATCCTGCTGGACGCGGTGCACCAGGGGCTGTCGGCGAGGTCCGAGGCGCTGCTGTACGCGGCAGACAGGGCCGAGCACGTGGAGAAGGTCATCCGGCCGGCTCTCTACCGGGGCTCGATGGTGATCTCCGACCGCTACGTGGACTCCTCGCTGGCCTACCAGGGCGCCGGGCGGGCCCTGGACCGGGCGGACGTGGTGAGGATCAACACGTGGGCCACCGGCGGGCTCGTCCCGGACCTCACCGTGCTCATCGACACGCCGCCCTCCGTCGGCCTGGCCCGGCTGGGCGGGGCCGCCGACCGGATCGAGGCCGAGCCGCTGGAGTTCCACGAGCGGGTGCGCCGCGAGTTCCGCTCGCTGGCCGCCGCCGAGCCGGATCGCTACGTGGTCATCGACGGAACGCTGCCCCAGGACCAGATCTCCCTGCTCATCCACGACCGGGTCCGCGAGCTCCTGCCCGACCCGGTGCCGCAGGAGTCCGAGGACATCACCGGGACGATGCCCGCGATCCGCGACTGAGGTCGGCGGTAGGTTAGGCGCGTGGGAGTCTTCGATGACCTTGTGGGGCAGGAGCGGGCTGTCGTAACGCTCCGCCGGGCGGCGGCGGCGGGAGCCGACCAGCTGACCGGCGGGCGCGGGGCGGGGATGACCCACGCGTGGCTGTTCACCGGGCCGCCCGGATCGGGTCGTGAGGAGGCCGCGCGGGCGTTCGCCGCCGCGCTGTTCTGCCCCGACCAGGGATGCGGCCACTGTGACATGTGTCACCAGGTGGCGATCGGCTCCCATCCGGACCTGGAGATCGTCCGGCCGCAGGGGCTCTCATACGGGATCAAGGACACCCGCCAGCTCATCCTCCGTGCCGCCGGGGCGCCGACGCTCGGCCGCTGGCGCATCGTGCTGTTCGAAGACGCCGACCGAGCCACCGAGGGCGCCTCCAACGCGCTGCTCAAGGCGATCGAGGAGCCGCCGCCGAAGACGGTCTGGCTGCTCTGCTCGCCCTCCCCGGACGACATGATGATCACTATCAGGTCCCGCTGCCGGTTGGTCACGCTTGTCACACCGCCCACCGCCGCCGTCGCCCACGTGCTGGCCACGCGCGAGAACGTGCCGCCGGCGATGGCGGAGTTCGCCGCCAGGGCCGCCCAGGGGCACATCGGCAGGGCTCGCAGGCTGGCCCTGGACGAGGAGGTGCGCAAGCGCCGAGACTCGGTGCTCGCCATCCCCAAGTCGCTCACCGGTGTGGGGGCGTGCGTCATGGCCGCCGAGCGACTGGTGAAGACCGCCGAAGAGGAGGCCGCCGCGGTCACCGCGGTGCTGAACGAGTCGGAGATCACCGAGCTGCGCCAGATCTACGGGGAGGGATCCTCGGGCAAGGGGCTCAACAAGGGCCTGATCCGGGGCGGAGCCGGAGCACTCAAGGATCTCGAGGATCGGCAGAAGTCCCGGGCCACCCGGACCAAGCGCGATGTCATCGACTCGGCCCTGCTCGACCTGGTGGCGTTCTACCGCGACGTGCTGGCCATGCAGTTCGGCGCGCACGTGGAGCTGGCGAACGAGGATCGCCGGTCCGACCTGGATGACCTGGCCCGCTCCTCCACCCCGGAGGACACCCTGCGCAGGATCGACGCGATCATGCGCTGTCGCCGGCGGCTGTCCGCCAACGTCAACCCGCAGATGGCCGTGGAGTCGATGACCATCTCACTGCGGCAGCCCTGGCTCTGACCCAGTCGCGAACGCCTGGCTCCGAAGAATCGGAGAGGCGCCTTCCGCGCCATTGAGGCCGAGTTCGTCAGCGTTATGTCGGGCTCCGAGCCAATCAGTTGAAATTTGAAGTACAGGGTTGCCTTTATCGGCAAGTTTGTAGTTTCGCTCTAAGCGATCCCAGGTGGCTTTCGCCTTTCCGGTGATGCGGGCCGGACAATTTCGCCCGATGCAGCCGTACCTCCCCCTGGGTCTCCGGGGTGATCAAGGGGCTCACCGGCATGTTCGCGTCGAGCGCGCTCCTGGCGGCGATCGCGGGCCGATCGCGCGAGGTTCGGGTGGCGAACCGGAGCCGCATCTGGGATCGAGTGACTCTTATCAACTGATTTCAAGTTGAGTGGAACCATTTCAGGCTAATTCCCCTCAAACTGTCGGTGTGGATCGTTAGAATTCCGAGCAAAAATCGATTCATTCGTTATAAATCGACTTGACAGTGTCCTGCTCCGTGGGGATGAGCAGGGAAGACCGGGGGACTTTTGGTGAGCATTGGAGCGCGGCACGGAGTGGCGGCGTCTGAGGTCAGACGGGCCGTCACCAGTCGCGTGGACAACGACGACACGCTGAGGGTCGAGTGGCCGGAGCCGGATGACGGAGAGATCATCCTGCGGCACGCGGAGACCGGGCAGGAACGCGGGACGGTGGACCTCGGCATGCTGTCCGCCGGCGTCTGGACGGCGTCGCTCGGGGGAGAGCCCGTTGCCACCGACGACCCGGGCTTCTCGCTGGATGGACTGCAGGCCTATGCCCAGACCCCTCGCAGCCGGGAGATCAGGGCGTTTCGGACACCGGCTGGAACGCTCGCCCTGACGGTCCGCGAGGTCGAGCCGTACATCGAGGTGACCGGGGTGGTCGCGGACGACGGCGTGATCGAGATCGAGGGCGTGATCGCGTACGGCGAGCCGGTCCATGGACCGGCCAGGCTCGTGGCCGTGGCCAGGAAGGGGCCGGAGCCGGTGAGCGGGCCGGCGAGCTTCCTCGGACGGCGGTTCACCGGGAGCGTCCAGATCGCGCCGCTGGCCGAGGCGCAGGTGAGGCGGCGAGTCTTCTGGGATCTGTACGCGGAGGTCGCCGATGTGCGGATGCCGCTGGCAGCCCGCCTTGACGACGTCACCGACAAGAAGAACAGGATCCGCTTTCCCGCCCAGCGGGAGGGACGGGTGAGGGTGCGGCCCTACTACACCGAGACCGACAGCCTCGCCGTCGCCCTCAGTATCGAGGAGGAAAGCTCGTGAAGATTTCCTTCCTGATCCTCAACGCCTACGGCATGGGCGGAACGATCCGGGCCACCTTCGACCTCGCCACCGAGATGTCCGAGCGGCACGACGTCGAGATCATCAGCGTCTTCCAGCACGCCGACCTGCCCTTCCTGCGGCTGAGCCCCAAGGTCCGGCTGCGCTCGCTGGTGGACCTGCGGGAGGGCGCCAGGGTCCGCTGGCCGTACACGAAGAGGGCGGAGCGGCTGAGCCGGCAGGAGAGCGCGCTGATCCACCCGGAGGAGCGCGCCTATGCCTCCTTCAGCGCCTGGAGCGACGACGTGCTCAGGCGCGAGCTGCGGCGGCTCCGTACGGACGTCCTGGTCACCACCCGGGCCGGGCTGAACATCATGGCCGCGAGGTTCGCGCGCAAGCGGGTCGTCACGATCGCCCAGGAGCATCTGCACTTCGAGGCCCACCTGCCCGGGATCTTCGAGGAGATCAAGGAGTGGTACCCGAAGCTGGACGCGGTGGTCACCCTCACCGAGGCCGACGCGCAGGACTATCGGACGATGCTCGGCCAGGCGCCGACGCGCGTGTTCACCATCGGCAACGGGCTGCCCGGCGGGCCGCGTCCCCGCTCCAGGCAGGAGAACCGGGTCGTGCTGGCCGCGGGGCGGCTGGTGCCGGTCAAGGGATATGACCGGCTGCTGAAGGCGTTCGTCCAGGTGGTCAAGGAGCGCCCGGACTGGAAGCTGCGGATCTACGGCGAGGGCCGGGTCAGCGACAAGCTGATCAAACTGTCCGTCAAGCTGCGGCTGCACAACAACGTCACGTTCATGGGCCCGACCAGTGACATCGAGGGCGAGCTCGCCAAGGCCTCGATCCACGCGGTCAGCTCCCGGTTCGAGGGCTTCGGCATGACCATCATCGAGGCGTTCGCGTGCGGGGTGCCGGTGGTCAGCTTCGACTGTCCCCGGGGGCCACGGGAGATCATCACCCCGGGGTACGACGGGCTGCTGGTCCCCGCGGACGACGTGGACGCCCTGGCCGACGGGCTGCTCCAGATGATCGAGGACGAGGAGGGCCGCCGCCTGATGGCCGCGAACGCCCTCCAGACGGCCAGGGGCTATGACATCTCCATGATCGCGGACCGCTGGGAGAAGTCCTTCGCCGAACTCGGACGCTGACGCCGGGGCGTGCACGGCGAACTCCCGTGTTGGAGCGGTCCGCATGGTGGGCGGAGCCGTGTGCGCCAGGTCGCGGGATCGTTCGGCGGCGTGGAGCCGTGCCCGGGTGGAGCATGCGAGCCGGGGTGCGAGAACGCTTGATGGGCGGAGCCGTGTCCGAGCGTGCATTGGACGCGGAGTCGTCGATGAGACGGAGCCGTACTCGGGTGGAGCATGTGAGCTGGGATGCGGGGATCGTTTGATGGGCGGAGCCGTGCCCGAAGGCAGGCTGGGGCGCGGAGATCGTTGATGGGCGGAGTCGTGCCCGGGTGGAACTCGCGCGGTGAGTGAAGCAGCAAACGGCTCCGCTCGGCGTCTCTGTGATGTGGAAGTCGAACTGCTCTCCCACGGAGAGCCCCTGACCAGGGACCGCGTCGACGTTGCGACGCTGTTCGCCGAACATCACCTCGGGCTGGTACGGCTGGCTCTGCTCATGGTGGGTGACCAGGCCACGGCCGAGGACGTCGTTCAGGAGGCTTTCGCCCGCACCCACGCGGGCCGGCGCCGTCTGCGGGATCCCGAGCGCACGCTGACCTACATCCGCTCGGCGGTGCTCAACGGATCTCGTTCCGTGTTGCGCCGCCGGGCGGTGGCGTTCCGGCGGGCCGTGCCGTACGAGCCGTCCATCTGGTCCGCCGAGCATGCGGTGCTGCTCGGCGAGGAGCGCCGCGAGGTGCTCCTCGCCCTGCGCGGGTTGCCGAGGAGGCAGCGGGAGGCGCTGACGCTGCGCTACTACCTCGATCTGTCCGACCTGGAGATCGCCGAAACCATGGGGGTCGGCGCCAGCACGGCCCGGTCCACCATCGCGCGCGGGCTGGCCGCCCTCGCCCGAGTGCTTGGAGAGGAATCATGACCGCCACCGAGAACCGCCTGCGTGAGTCCCTGTCCGCCGCCGCCGCGACCGCCGTCGACGTCCGTCCCCTGACCCTTCCGGTCCGCCGCAGGCTCCGGATCCCGATGCTGCTGGTCGCCGCCGCCGTCACGATGGCCGCGGTCGGGGTCGGGTTCGTGTGGGCGGGCCAGCTGGACCCCCGGACGACCACCGCCGTCCAGGCGTCACCTCAGGCGTCACCCGTGCCTCAGACCCAACTGGAGATCTCGGTCTTCCTGTGCAAGGAGAACGACTCCTTTCCGCAGTGCAAAGACTCGAAGAACAAGAAAATCGACAGGGCGAAGATCGCCGAGGCGCTGTGGAGCCGGCCGGATGTGGAGTGGCTCCAATTCGAGAACGCGGCGGAGGCATACAAGAACTTCAGAGACCAGAACAAGAACAACAAGGTCATGCTCTCCTCGATCCGGGTCGAGGACATGCCCGAGTCGTTCCGGATCCTGCCGGAACAGGGTGCCGGCTGGGATGCGATCATCGCGGCCGCCAAGGCACTGCCCGGCGTCTCCAACGTGGTCGACCAGAGGTGCGTATGGGGATGCTGAAGCAGCGGATGGGCGGAGGTGCGCGTTCTTAGGGCATGGACGGTGAAATCTTGCGGCTGGCGGAGCGGGCACCCCGGGTGTCCGCTCCGCCGGCCGTTTCCCCCGACGCCGGGCTGGTCGCGTTCTACCGCGACCAGCGGCTCAACCTTGTCCGGCTCGCCGTGCTGCTCGTCGGTGACAGGGAGACGGCCGAAGACGTCGTGCAGGACGTGTTCGCCCGGCTGCACGGGAAGTGGCGGCCGGGGGTCACGACCCTCGCCTACGTCAGGACCTGCGTGCTCAACGGCTCCCGGTCGATACTGCGCCGCCGGGCGGTGGCGCTGCGCCGGGTCGAGCCGGTCACGGAGCCGGTCGACTCGGCGGAGACCGCCGCGCTGATCGGCGAGTCGCGGCGAGAGGTGCTGCTCGCGCTGGGCCGGTTGCCGCGACGCCAGCGGGAGGCCTTGGTGCTCCGCTACTACCTCGATCTGTCCGACGCGGAGACCGCCGAGATCATGCGCGTGGGAGAGAGCACCGTCAGGTCCACGACAGCCCGAGCCCTGGCCAGGCTCCACCGCGAGCTGGGAGACACCGTATGAGCATCATCGAGGACCGGCTCCGAGACGCCATGGCGGCCCGTGCGGAGGCCGTACCCGACGACGACCGGCCCCTGCCCGCGCCACGGGCTCGCCGTGCCGGGCGGACGGCCCCGATCGCGATCGCCGCGGCGGTCCTTCTCATCGCGGGGACGATCCTCGGGACCGTACGGCTCGGCGACCCCTTCTCGGGGTCGCAGGAGACCATCGTCGCCATGTCCATGGGAGGCAACGAGCCGTCCGACACCCCCGAGGTCAGGGTCTTCCTGTGCAAGGGGGACGGGCTGTGGCCGAACTGCGAGGGCGCGGCGACCGAGACACAGAGGGAGGAGATCCGTCGAATGATCGAAGCCCGGCCCGAGGTGGAGGAGGTCGCCTTCCGGGACCAGCAGACGAACTGGGAGGCGTTTCGGAGTGAGTTCAAGGACAGCCCCAAGCTCCTCCAGGTGCTAACCATCAAAGACATGCCGAATTCCTTCATCGTCCGGATCAGGCCGGATGCCGACTCCTTGGCCGTGGCCCAGGCCGCGGGCAAGCTGCCCGGGGTGTCCAACGCCATCGACAGGGACTGTCTCTTCGAACGCCTGACCCTTCTGTCGAGGATCGAGCGCACACTCCCGTGGGCGGAGGACAGGAAGCAGTGCTCGTACCCGGTGCACCCGGCGGTGATGGATTACGAATGAGGAGATGAGCAAGGGGTACGGCTCGCAACCGTGATCGCGGGCACCTCAACGTACGGCTCGTGCTCGCGGTTGTGGGTCACCGCGCATCCGTGGGTAGGAAGCGTAGGGTGATCCGCAGGCCGTCCCCCAGCTTTGGAGCCACATGAGCATGATCATGGCGGTGAGCTTCACCCGCTACGGCAGGCTGTACTACCTCGATCCCGGTGAGCACAGTCCCAAGGTCGGCGACAAGGTGCTCGTGCCGACCGAGGCGGGGCCGGAGGTGGCCGAGTGCGTGTGGGCGCCGCAGTGGACGAGCGAGGAGGTCGGCGGGCTGCCCGTGTGCGCCGGCATCGCGGACGAGGAGCACCTGACCCGCGACGAGGGCAACAAGCGGCTGCGCGCGGAGGCCCGTAGCGTCTCCAAACGCCTGATCAAGCGGCACACGCTGCCCATGAAGGTCGTCGGCGTCGACTACATGGACGACGACAACGTCTACACGGTCTACTTCTCCGCTCCTCACCGCGTGGACTTCCGTGCCCTCGTCCGCGACCTGGCCCGCAACCTGCGCGCCCGGGTGGAGCTGCGCCAGATCGGCCCCCGCGACGAGGCGCGCCTCCAGGGCGGCATCGGACCGTGTGGCCGGGACCTGTGCTGCGCGACCTTCCTCAAGGACTTCGAGCCCGTCTCCGTGCGCATGGCCAAGGACCAGGATCTGCCGGTCAACCCGCTGCGCATCGCGGGGGCGTGCGGGCGGCTGATGTGCTGCCTGAAGTACGAGCACCCTCTCTACATCGACGCGCACAACAGGATGCCCCGCGTCGGGCTGAAGGTGGACACCCCCGAGGGCGCGGGAACCGTGGTGGGACGCAACGTCCCCTCCGACTCCGTCGTGGTCCGGCTGGACGACGGCGGGCGCCGCTGCGCGTGCCCTTCCGCCTCGGTCTGCTCCCCTCGCAAGCAGCACGACACGATGTACGGCGACGCGGTGGCGGTCGCCGAGAGCGGCCCCGAGCAGTAGCCGTTGCCAGTGGTCATGCGTCCGCCCGATGCGCCTGTCCGGCGGACGCGCCCGGCGGTAGATCCTCGGTCATGGCCCCGGCGACGTACGGATTCCCGCCTCTGCGATGATCTCGCCGGAAATGTGCGAGGGCGTAAGCGTAGGATGTCACCGATATGCGATTGGTCACTCACTCTGCGCGCCCGAGCCTCCGTGCCGGATGGTTGTGCGACCTGACTTACGGAGCGGACAAAGCGTGAGATTTCGTATGGCTGCCGCATTCGCGGCGGTGGTTCTGCTCGCGAGCGCCTGCACCGGAACCACCGGCAAAGAGGCGGCCCTCGACTGGTCGGACTGCGGTGACGGTTTCGAGTGCGCGAAGCTCGCGGTCCCGCTCGATCACGAGAAGCCCGCCGGCGAGAAGATCGGGATCAGCGTGATCCGGCTCCCGGCCTCGGGCGACAGGATCGGTTCGATCCTCATCAACCCCGGCGGGCCGGGTTCTTCCGGGATCCAGTACGCCCGCGGTGCGACCTCGGCGCTGAGCAAGGCCGTACGGGCACGTTTCGACGTGATCGGATTCGACCCGCGCGGGGTCGGCGACTCCTCACCCGTCCGGTGCCTGTCAACGAACGATCTGGACAGCTACGTCGGCCTCGACGGCACGCCCGACTCGCCCGACGAGGTCGCCGTGCTGGAGGAGAGCTCGCGGCGATTCGCCTCCGGGTGCCAGGCCCGTTCGGGGGACCTCCTCGCCCACATCGGCACGGCCGACGCGGCCCGGGACATGGACCTGCTGCGCGCCGCTCTCGGGGACCCCCGTCTCACCTATCTCGGCAAGTCGTACGGCACGCAGCTGGGCGCCGTCTACGCCGACCTCTTCCCCGATCACGTCCGCGCTCTGGTCCTGGACGGCGCGGTGGACCCCTCGCTTCCCCCGCTGGAACTGAACGCCGCCCAGGCGCGTGGTTTCGAGGTCGCGCTCGACGCGTTCCTCGAAAACTGTTTCACGGCCGATGACTGCCCCTTCAAGGGCTCGGTCGCCTCCGCCCGCGCGGAGATCACCAAACTGCTCCGCCATACGGACACGACCCCCCTGGCCAATGCGATGAACGACGGTCGTCCGGTCGGCGAGGGCTGGACCGCCCTCGGCCTGCTCACCCCGCTCTACGACCGGCAGGCCTGGCCGATCCTTCGCCAGGCGCTCGGCCAGGCGCTGAAGGGCGACGGGACCACACTCCTGCGCATGGCCGATCTGTTGGTCGACCGCCAGGAGGACGGCGGATACACCAACCAGACCGAGGCCAACATGGCCATCAACTGTGTCGATTCCACCTATCCCCGTGATCCGGAGGCCTTCGCCGCGGCGGCTCGCAAGGCGGTCAAGGACGCCCCGCTGTTCGGCTCGTACGTCATGTGGGGCTCGCTGCCCTGCGCGTACTGGCCGGTCAAGGCAGGAGCCAAGGAGAAGATCGACGCGCCGGGGGCCCCGCCCATCATGGTCGTCGGCACCAAACGTGATCCGGCCACGCCGTACGAATGGTCCAAGGCTCTTGCCTCCGAACTTTCCTCGGGTGTCCTGGTCGGTTTCGACGGCGACGGCCACACCGCTTACCTGAGCGGTTCCTCGTGCGTGGACAGGCTGGTGGACGAGTATCTGATCGACCTGGCGGTCCCCAAGGACGGAACCAGCTGTCCCAAGATCGGCTGATTCCAAGGCGCGGAGAGCGCCCCGGAACCTGTAGACTGCCGAAGGCCATGTGAAACCTGCGTGGCACGCCGCCTTAGCTCAGTCGGCCAGAGCACTTCACTCGTAATGAAGGGGTCTGGGGTTCGATTCCCCAAGGCGGCTCCAGGTCAGAGGCCCCCACCGGACACCGGTGGGGGCCTTTTGCTGACCCCTTGCTAACAGAACTCACTTGATCGGCCAGCTTGGGCTCTTGAGGTCGAGGAGCGTGAATGCCTCGTCGACCCATGTTGCCTCCAGTCGATTACTGGTGATCTTCATGAGGATCGAAGAAGCGGTCTCAGCCTTGGTGGCTGGACTGCTGTCTTTGGAGAGAAGATTGGCAGCGAACGCGGCCAGAGCTTTGAACGCCGTGTAGGGCGGAGCTTCAGAGCCGGTCCACTGGACCGGCAGCCTCGCTTGGTTGCCTGCCGTGCGGAGCCGTGATCGAAGGTCCTCATTGTTCCGGATCGACTCACGAAGGCTCTGGAAACCCTGACGGAAGCAGCCCAAGAGGGTGCAGTCACGATCAGAGAGGTTCCGTTCAGAGGCGACCCTGACAAGGAGGGACTCCAGCCGGCCCTCTGCCTCAGCAGAACGCTCAAGCACTTCACGCCGGAACTCGTCATCTTCGGGGAGCCCCTTGCGAGCGCCGCTCCACAGCTTCCATATGGCGAAGAACTGTCCGTAGATCTCATAGAAGGCGCCGAGAGCCAGGAGATCCAGCTCTCGGCGCTTCTTACGCTCGTCCCAGCGGGCGGTGATGCGATTGCTGACGAACCACCCCAAGGAGAGCGTCAGCAGGGCAACGACAAGGTTGGGTACTGCCTTAACCGTTTCCGCCCACAGTGCTGAACCCATGTGGTCCTCTCGTCTCCGGTGTACCAATAGATCGGAGATGAGGGGTAGAACGTGTCAGGCATCTTCGATCGGGTTCAGGGCGTGAGCGAAGATGTCGGCGGCGGCCGCCGCCGAGTGGATCACGTGGACGTGCACGCGCAGGGTGATGGCCGGGTCTGCATGTCCGAGTCGAGTCGCGGCCATGTCGGCGCTCATTGATCGTTTCGGTCGTGGAACTCTAGAATGCCGTTCTATGCCCCCCGCGATCTTAGGCGGCCTCGCCGCCGCTCTTCTGCTGGCCTCCACCGCTCCCGCCATGGCCGCAGCCCCCGTCAAGCCTCTGACCTCGGCCCAACTGCGCGCCGCCCTCATCACTCCCGAGGACCTGGGCGATGAGTACGCCCCCAACCCGAAACGCAACCGCGAGACGTTGGACTCTAAAACGGCCCACACAAAAAAGTGCGTGAAGGCTATCAAAACGCTGAAACCCCTCCTCGGAAGTAAGGCGGCGGTCTTCATCGACGAGGAGGGTAAGCCGTCGGGGGTCAAGCAGTTCGCCATAAGCGGCACCCCCGCCCAGATGACCCGTTGGCAGACGGTGGGCAAGGTCATGGTTCGTGACTGCATCAGGGGCAACACGAGTGCCAATGGCGTTGGGGGGAGGATCACCAAGCTCTCCATCGGCAAGTTCGGGGACTGGGTGTACGGGATCAGATACAGCGAGACGGTCCCCGAGGCGAAAATCAGTCCGGTCCACGCGATGGACATTGTGCTCATCAGAGTCAAGAACACCGTCACGCTGCTGGTGAGCGACGGTTTTTTTGCGACGTTCGATCCCGGCCTCAGCAAGCGGGCCGCGAAGGTGGCAGTGCCAAAGCTGCGGGACGCCCAGTAAACGGTCTCGAGGCCGCCTGCTGGGCGCCGTGGTGGTACGCAACCGGGTGAAGAACGCTCTGGCCCTCCCCCCTCGTGCCGTGGAGATCTGGCCTAAGGGAGAGGCCGGGTCATGGGGAACCAGGCGTGGTTTCGGTCCGGAGTTCCGTATCGTGCGGGAGGCCGGGAAGTCGATCGTCTCGGTCGCTGGGCCGCTCTGAACCGGCCAGCCAGGGGTTCAGCGCGGAGTTCGCCAGAGCGCCCCACTGCTGCTCTGCCACCCGGACACCGAGGCTGTATCGGACGGCCAGGTCGAGGGCGGTGGCGAGGACTCCGCCGAGCAGGAAGACCGCGACGAGGTCCACCAGCATTCCCAGCAGCCGCCGTCCGGCGGTGAGCGGACGGGCGGCGCTTGCGGGGAGAGCGGCATGCCGTCGGTAGACCAGGTGCAGCAGCGGCCGGCAACAGCCGGTCGGAGAACAACGGTCGCCTCTCCGTTCGCTCTTATTTTCGGTCAGTTTGTAATGGGCCAAATCATCTGACCGTATCGATCGTCGAATTTAGTTCATCCGGTTTTGCGACTGTGATGCGAGGTCCCGGGAGCTCGGCGGCGACGGCACACCTGCTGAAGGGGCTCCCGCAACTCATCGGGAACCGGCGGGTCCACGGGCGTTGTCAGGAGCGGTTGAGACAGGCAAGATCCAACACATGCCGCGCTTGATGAGGATCGCCGAGTTCATTGTGTCGCTCCAGGCGGTGCAAGCACTGGCAGGCGGCGCACTGCTTGCGTTTGTCCTCGTGAGCTCGGCTGACGAGGTGAGCTCCTGGCTTGTGCTGTTGCTCGTCGGCCTCTGCATGGTCATCGCGGTCCTGGCCGGTTGGTTGGCAAGTAGGTGGATCTATCGCGCAAGGCGAGACCGAACCGTCGTGCTCGTGCTCGAAACCCTTCTGGCGCTCGGCTTCGTCTCCGCGCTTGCCCTGGATTCCGATCTCAGCATGCGCAGCGTGCTGAATCTCAACGTGGTCCTGCCGGTCATCGTGGTCGTTCTCCTGTTTCTCCCCTCCGCGAGAGCTTGGTTCGACCGCTGATCAAGCGTTGGATCGGGCTGGGGCTCAAGAGCCCCTCTCGGCTCATCCGTGGAGATCCAGGGCAGACGGAGATGTGGTTTGCGCGGCACCGCTCTCAAGATTCTTCGGGGCTCTTCGCGCCACGGCGAGGTGAGGGTTGACGTCGAGTGCGCGAGTCGGAGTGGCCTGCCGGCCGGCGCACCGGGGCGGGACAACCCGAACGGTCCGAACGCGACAAGGCCCGTTTGTGTGTCGTAGTGCACGCTCGGCCCTATGTGTGTGTTTGTACGCAGAACGGGACGTTGTGCCTGCCTAATGTCAGTGCTGTCCGGAACGCGCAGCACTGAAAAAGCGCACCGGGCAAGGCACCACAGGTTCTCCTCCGAGCACCCTCACTCAAAGGAATCCCTCATGCGTAAGCTTCGCAGTGTTCTTGTCGGCACCGCCCTGGCCGGCGCTCTCGCGGCCGGCATCGCCGCCGCCCCCGCCCAGGCCGCCACCGCCTCCACCGCCTCCACGGCGAGCACCGCCTCGGCTTCCCAGGCCCAGTACACCAAGCACTGGTTCTCCGGCTACTCCGACTTCGGCCGCGGCGAATCCCGCGGCGAGCGCTCCAACTACAAGGGCTACTGGTACTACTCCAACGGCCGCTACTACTTCGACATCGAAGCCTGGGACCACGACCGCGACCGCCAGAACACCTACGTCGACTTCAGCTACCACGACAACAGCGGCTGGCACACCCGCCGGTTTGCCACCGGCGGCCACGGCGAGTGGAAGTTCAACATCAGCGCCCGCGGCGGCTTCGACGGCTTCCGCACCCACATCGGCGAAGGCAACAGCCGCGACTTCGACTGGGGCAACTACTACCGCCACTCCTTCTAAACCGCCCCACCGACCACACCTCCCAACCATCTGACACACCGATGACGCGGCCACGTCTCCGACGCGTGGCCGCGTCATGACCCGAGAACGGCTCCGGCCGGCAGAAACGCTCAGCGGTCCAGCTGACACCTCTGCCGGCCGGAGCCATTTCCCCGGACGTGGTGATCGGTCGCCCATGCTGCGTCGATCGGCGCGGACCAGCGGACCAGCGGACCAGCGGACCATGCGAGTCGGTCGGCGCGCCTGACCTAAGGGTCCGCGGGACCTGGCCTGACTACGGGTGAGCGATGACGGCGTATCTCTCGTCGTGGATCGGGCGGCCCCACAGGTCCGGGTCGGTGAGCGGCTCGGCGCGCAGGTCCGTGGTGAACGGCCGCAGAGCCTGGAGGAGACGTTCGGCGGTCACCCCACCGAGCCAGGGCAGGGGTTCGGACTCGGCGGCATAGGGCTGGTCGTCTGCGGGGGTCTGCCAGCGTCCTTCGACGAGAACCAGTCGCCCACCTGGACGCAGAAGGCCTGTCCAGCGGCGAAGGGCGCCTTCGGGATCCGGCAGGGTCCACAGCAGATGCCGGACGAGGATCACGTCAAAGGAATGCCCGGCCGCCGCCGGCGGATCGCTCGCGTCGCCCGTCATCAAAGCGATGTCGAAGCCCGCCGCGGTGAGTTTGCGGCGGGCCTGCTCAACCATCAGCGGGGACAGATCCACTCCGACCGGACGGTGTCCCTGCTCGGCGAGCAGGAGTGACAGGGAGCCGGTGCCGCAGCCCAGATCCAGAACGTCCGCCGGCGGCCGTGGCATCCACGAGCGCAGCCGCTCTGCCCATGCGCTCCTGGCCTGGGGATCGCGAAGGCCGTGGTCGACTTCGTCGTCGAAGGAAGCGGCGGCGGCATCCCAGTAGGACGAGATTGATGCGGTATCCGATTCTGACATGAGGTGGATCGTGTCAGCCGGCACCGACAAGAAGAGGAGCGGCTCACGCTCCTGCGCGAGCACCGAGAGCGTGTCACCACTCAGATCGACGAGCTCACCCGATGCCTGTCCTCGATCAACTACAAGGTCGGGGCGTACGAAGACATCCCTGCCCAGGGCGCCGAGACCACAGGTGAGGCTCATCCTGGCGCTTAGCTCGCCCGGCGAGGTCGGACGGCTCGGGGCGCTCAACCGGTCCCCTCGTCCGCGCCGGGGCCCACTTCGAAGATGGCCGCCGTTTTGTAGTCGTTTGTAACACTTGAGGGTCTCGGACCACTTCCTCGTGTCAGAACAAAACACCCGGGACGAAGGGGGCGGGCGGTGACGGACGACTCTCAGCGGTTCACCACCATGTATGACGAGTGCCGGCAGCGAGTGTGGGCCTACGTGGTCAGCCAAGCGGGCCGGCAGGTCGCGGACGAGGTGGTGAGCGAGACGTTCGCGATCGCCTGGCGACGGTTCGACGACGTGCCGGACCCCGCGCTGCCGTGGCTGCTCGGCGTCGCCCGCAACGTGCTGCGCGACAACATCCGCGCCGAGATCAGACGCGAGTCGCTCGCCGGCGAGCTGCGCGCCTGGACGGAAGAGGACCATGCCGAGCAGGTGGCCGAGCGGTTGGCCGTTCTCAAGGCGATGACCTCCCTGACCCAGGACGAGCGTGAGCTTCTGATCCTCGTGGCCTGGCAGGGGCTCACCCCGCGCGACGCGGCCCGGGTCGTCGGATGTTCCCCGACGGCCTTCCGCGTGCGGCTGCACCGCGCCCGCAAGCGGCTTGTCCAGGCAATGAAGGCGACGCCGACGGCCCCGTCCCAGTCCCGAGTGCGCAACCTCAGCGAGGAGTGGTCATGAACCCGATGGATCAACTGCGAGCGGCGCGCCCGGCCCACCTCGACACCCCGGTGAGCGAGAGCACCCGGGCCGCCGAGCTTTCTCATGCGATGGCGCAGGCCAGGCCGGTACGGCGCCGGAAGATCGCCAAGCCGGTGTGGGGTCTTGGTCTGGCCGGTGCGGCGGCGGCGGTCACAGCCGTCGCCGTCGCGGTCACCACGACCGGTGGCACGACGCCGTCACCGACGGCGGTGGCCGTCCCTTCCACCACGAAGAGCACGCAGAGCACGCAGCCGGTCCTCCGGCTCTCGGCCAAGCAGGTCCTTCTCGTCGCGGCCGAGTCGTCGCTGAAGGCCCGGGAGGAGAGCGGGGCGTACTGGTATGTCGAGGGGGTGAGCGGCAGCGCCGACCAGGTGGGCACTTCGGTGCGTTACACGGTGCACAGAACGAGCCGCAATCAGCTCTGGGTGGCCCGTTCGCCGAAGAGTGAGAGCTGGTTCGTCGACCAGAACCTGGGCACCAAGCCCGCCCCCGGCGCGGAGGACGCCTGGAAGAAGGACGGCTCGCCGACGAAGTGGACGGTCGACCTGCTGAAGCCGGGTGCCAAGGGCCCGACCAAGGTCGGTCTGACGATCGAGGCAAAGGCGGGCAAGCCGTTCGGCAATTCGATCAACGTGGGCGACAAGGTCTTCGACCTGGCCGGGCGGAACGTGTCGGTGGCCGAGCTCCAATCGCTGCCCACGACCGCGGCCGCCCTGAAGAGGCGTCTGCTGAAGGGCTACGCCGGTCACGGCACCGAGTCGAACGACCCGCAGGACGCGGATTCCTGGCTCTACCAGGTGGCCTCGGGGCTGCTGCGTGATATGCCGGTGAAGCCCGCCGTACGGGCCGCGGCCTACCAGGTGCTCGCCGGGCTGGACGGTGTGCGGTCGCTGGGTGAGGTCACCGACCCGCTGGGCCGTAAGGGGCAGGGCGTCGCGCGGACCGAGAAATGGATCACTGGTACGTTCGAGCACCAGCTCCTCGTCGACCCGGAGACCGGGGTCCTGCTGACCGACCAGATCGTGGCCGTCCACGGGATCGAGACGTACGCCTGGGCGAAGCCCGGCACCGCCATTTCCTGGTCGTCCACCACCGAGGCTTCCTGGACCGACAAGAAGCCCGTCAAGCCGGAGTAGACCGGGACGAGGGATGAGGTCCGCCTCACCGCTTCCCCCGGCGGGGCGGACCGTGAATCCAACCAACTACACCTTGGACGTCGCCGCCCGCGCAAACGGTTCCCCACCCCCGGCACCACCGCGCGGGACCTCGGCCCGGGAACGGCGTCAGTCATGTTCCGGAGATCATCACCATCGCCGGGCGCGGCCGGACGTCCCCGACTTCGGCGACACCACGCGGATCATGCGGACACCTGGGAGCTGTACTGGCTGGCAGGCCGGGGCAGGCCGAAGTGGTCGCGGAGGGTCGTCCCGGCGTACTCCGTACGGAACAGGCCGCGCGCCTGCAAGATGGGCACCACGTGCTCGGCGAACGCGTCGAACCCGCCGGTCAGGTAGGGCGGCATGACGTTGAACCCGTCCGCGGCGCCGCCGACGAACCATTGCTCGATCCGATCGGCGATCTGCTCCGGGGTGCCCGCGGTCACCCAGTGACCGCGGGCGCCGGCGAGCCGGTGCAGGAGCCCGCGGATCGTCGGCCGTTCGCGATCGACGATGTCGAGGACGACCTGGAAGCGGCTGTTGACCTCCCGCTCGCTGTCGGCGGGCACCAGCTCCCGGGGGAACGGCGCGTCAAGATCGTGGCCGGAGAGGTCGACGCCGAGCATCTGGCGGAGCTGCCGCAGCGAGTACTCGGGCTGGGTGAGCTCGTTGAACTCATCGTGCAGGCGGCGTGCCTCCGCCTCGGTGGAGCCGATGAACGGGCTGATCCCGGGCAGCACCTTGAGCTGGTCGGGATCGCGTCCCTCCGCCTTGACCCGTGCCTTGATGTCGGAGTAGAACTCGCGGGCGTTGTCGACGGTCTGATGGGCGGTGAAGACCGCTTCGGCGTACCGGGCCGCGAAGGAGCGGCCGTCCTGTGACGATCCGGCCTGGACGTACACGGGCCGCCCCTGCGGGCTGCGCGGGATGTTGAGCGGGCCACGGACGCGCAGCCGCACCCCGGCGTGGTCGATGGGGTGGATCCGTCCGGTGTCGGCGAAGACGCCGCCGCCCTGGTCGGCCAGCAGCGCGTCGTCCTCCCAGCTGTCCCAGAGTTTCGTCACCACGTCCAGGTACTCGCGGGCCCGCGAATAGCGTTCGGCGTGCGGCGGGTGCTCGTCGAGCCCGAAGTTCTGGGCCGCCTGCGGCGCGCCGGTGGTCACGATGTTCCAGCCCGCGCGCCCCCGGCTCAGATGGTCCAGCGAGGCGAACAGCCGCGCCAGGTTGTACGGCTCCAGATACGTCGTGGAGGCGGTGGCGATCAGGCCGATCCGCTCGGTCGCGGCTGCCAGACCGGACAGCCAGGTGAACGGTTCGAGCCGGAACCGACTCGCGTAACGGATGTTGTCCGGCAGTGACGGCCCGTCGGCCAGGAAGATCGCGTCGAACTTCGCCGCCTCCGCCCGCCGTGCGAGCTCCTGGTAGTAGGTGAGGTCGAGGAGGCGGTCGGGCGCCGATTCGTGATAGCGCCAGGCCGCTTCGTGGTGGCCGCCGGGGTAGATGAAGAGGTTCAGGTTCAGTAGTCGCGGGGTGACGCTCAAGCCTGGCTCCGTTCCCGGGGCTCTCCGGTCACGCCGAGCGCGCCGAGCAGGTGTGCGCGGATCTCGGCGAACCTGGGGTCCGCGGAGTTTCTGGGGGTGTCGACGTCGATGAGCTGTTCGGCCGCGATCCGCCCGCCGTCGAGCACGAGCACGCGGTCGGCGAGCACGATCGCCTCGTCGACGTCGTGGGTGACCAGCAGCACCGCCGGCCGGTGCCGGTCGCACAGGCTGCGGAGCAGCGCGTGCATCCGGATGCGGGTGAGGGCGTCGAGAGCTCCGAAGGGCTCGTCGGCGAGGAGGAGTTCGGGTTCTCGAACCAGGGATCTGGCCAGTGCGACGCGCTGCTGCTCGCCGCCGGACAGCTGGTTCGGCCACGCCCGCTCGCGTCCGGCGAGGCCCACCTCAGCGAGACTTTCGCGGCCGTGTTCCGCCGCGCCGGGCCCGGTGAGCCCGAGGACGACGTTGTCGTGAACCCGCAGCCAGGGAAGCAGCCGCGAGTCCTGGAAGACGACGGAGACCGCACCGGGCACGTCGATGAGTCCGGTGCCCGCCACGTCTTCGTCGAGACCGGCCAGCGCGCGCAGCAGCGTGCTCTTCCCCGATCCGCTCTGCCCGAGCAGCGCGACGAACTCGCCCGCGCGGATCTCGAGATCCAGGCTGTCCAGGATGGTCCGGTCGTCGTAGGAACGCGTCAGCTCGGCGATCCGTACGGCCGGCGCGACGGCGGTCAGTCCGCCAGGGTGCGTCGCCACGAAAGCGCCCTCCTCTCGATGAGGCGGACCGCGCCGTCGGAGAGCAGGCCGAGCAGGCCGTACAGGACGAGACCGACGATGATGATGTCGGTCTGACCGTAGGTGCGCGCCAGATCCATCATGTAGCCGATGCCGCTGGTGGAGTTGATCTGCTCGACGACCACGAGGAAGAGCCACCCCGTCGTGACCGCGAACCGCATCCCGAGCAGGAACCCGGGCAGCGCGCCCGGCAGCACGACCCGGCGGATGAACGCACGCCGGCTGAGCCCGACCGTCTCCGCCAGTTCGACGTATCTGCTGTCGATGCCGCGCAGCCCGTTGTGCGTGTGGATGTAGATGGGGACGAGGACGCCGAGGGTGATCGTGGAGACCTTCATGACCTCGCCGATGCCGAGCCAGAGGATCAGCAGCGGCATCAGGGCCAGCGCCGGGATCGCCCGCTTGATCTGGACGGGCCCGTCGATGACGGCCTCGCCCCAGCGGCTGAGCCCGGAGACGAGTGCCAGGGCGGTGCCGAGCACCACCCCGAACCCGAGGCCGAGCGCGACCCGCTGCACCGAGGTCAGGAGGTTGGCCTGGAGCCGGCCGTTCCCGATCAGCTCGCCGGTAGTGGACACCACGGTCCACGGCGCCGACAGGACCCGTTCGTCCAGCAGGCCCGTCGCCGAGCCGGCCGTCCACACGGTGAGCAGCAGGAGCGGCCCGATCGCGGGGCCGAAGCGGATCGACCGGCCAGGGCCCAGCCTGCGCCGGGCTCGCAGGGGCGAGCGCGCGGGCGCCGACGCGGTGCCGGCGGTCCGGGTGCCGACGGTGGCGACCATTGTCAGGCACCTCCCTTCGCGGTCTTCACGGCGTTCGCGCCGAGGGACTCGTAGCGCAGGTCGTAGAGGTCTCCCGCCTTCAGCACCGGGTTGCCGGTCTCCGCCGCCAGCAACTCGATGGTCTCCTGGTGCCGGGCGATGGCCTCCGACCAGTCGGCGGGGATGTCCGGCTCACCGGCCTGGTCGACGAGATACCGGCCGTCCTCGGGGGTCAGGCCCTGGTCCTTGACGTAGTAGCCCGCGATCCACTCCTGGGGATGCTCGTACACCCACCTGGCGGCGCGCGCCCAGGCCTGGACGTATTCGGCGATGGCCGCCGCCTTCGCCGAGTCCTGCAGGGTGGAGGTCCGTACGTAGAGATGACCGGGGTCGTCGCGGATGCCGTGCGGGATGGTGGTGGCACCGTCCCGGCCGTACTTGACGGGGTAGCGCTTGTTGTTGACCCCACCGAGCGGGGCGACGTCGACCTGCTTGCCGGCGAGCGCGTTGACGTAGACATCGCCGGTGCTGGGCAGCTCGACCAGGGTCACGTCGTTCTTGGTCAGCCCGGCCTTCCTCAGCACCCGCAGCATGAGCGCGCCCTGGGCCTGGCCCGGACTGTAGGCGATCTTCTTGCCGCGCAGGTCGGCGAGGGTCTTCACGCCCGCGCCGGGGGCGATTCCCAGCTCGTAGGTGGGATGGTTGATCGGGTCCTTGCGGAACTTGGACGCGACGATCTTCACGGGCAGCCCGGTCCAGGTCGCGTGGATCGCCGGGATCTCGGCCACCGCGCCGACGTCGAGCGCGTCGGCGCGGAATGCCTCGCTGGTCTGCGGGCCGCCGCTGATGTTGGCCCACTCGATCTCGAAGGAGAACCTGTCGATCTCACCGGAGAGGGTGAGCGCGACCTTGGTGGCCGGATCGCCGACGATGAGCTTGGTGCCCTCGGGCACCCGGGTCGGCAGCGGCGCGTCGGCCGCGAGGGCCGCCACGGTCCTGTCGTCGCCGGCGCACGCGGACAGCGAGGTCAATCCGGTGAGCAGCGCGACGGCGACGAGGGCGGATCGCCGGATGGTTCGGCGAGGGGATGGGTCGGAGGACATGTGATGGTCCTTCGCTGTCAGTGGTTCGCATGCTCGCGCGCCGTCCTGGTCGCGCGGCGGGGAGACGGGCTGACGGAGTCGCTGGGAGTCGCCGAGAAGGGATGCCGTTAAGAAGGGCGGCGGAGACACTGGGCGCTGGCGACGCGGCAGAGATCGATGTGCACCCGCCGGATCAGGTGCGCGCCCTGGCCCGTCTGGCTTCCCTGGCTCCTCATGGTCACGACGCTAGGCGCGACGGGATCGTATTGCAATACTCCCTACTGGTTTTACATGAAATACCCAAACGCGGTGCGGGCCTCCGTGGGCCCAGCGGTGGAATGACCCGCGGACCGGGCCGCGTCAAGCCAGGCGCGTACGGTCCCGCGCGTTCGGCGGGACGGTTCCGTGACCGCCGTCGCGGGGGAAATCAGGGTGCCCGGATGTGAGACCGGCGGGTACGCTGCGCGAGGACCTTTGGAGGGGAATCGCGGTGGCGCACGTTGAGGTTGGTCATCTGACGTATGTATTGCCGGATGGGCGGCCGTTGCTGGACGACGTGTCCTTCCGGATCGGTGATGGGGTCAAGGCGGCGCTCGTCGGGCCGAACGGGGCGGGCAAGACGACGCTGATGCGGCTGATCGCGGGCGACCTGCAGCCGGTCGAGGGCAGCGTCGCCAGCTCCGGCGGCCTGGGGATCATGCGGCAGTTCATCGGAAGCATCCGTGACGAGCGGACCGTGCACGACCTGCTGGTGAGCGTCGCCCCGCAGCGCGTACGGCAGGCGGCCGAGCGGCTCGACGCCGCCGAGCTCGTGATGATGGAGCGCGAGGACGAGAAGGCCCAGATGCGCTACGCGCAGGCCATCACGGACTACAGCGACGCGGGCGGCTACGACATCGAGGTGCTCTGGGACACCTGCACGATGGCCGCGCTCGGCATCCCGTACGACGACTGCAAATACCGCGAGGTCAACACCCTGTCGGGCGGTGAGCAGAAGCGGCTGGTGCTGGAGGCGCTGCTGCGGGGCCCCGACCAGACGCTGCTGCTGGACGAGCCGGACAACTATCTGGACGTGCCGGGCAAGCTCTGGCTGGAGCAGGCGCTCCGCGAGACGCCCAAGACGGTGGTGCTGGTCAGCCACGACCGGCAGCTCCTGGCCAACGCGGCCGACCGGATCGTCACCGTCGAGTCCGGAAACATCTGGGTCCACGGTGGAGGGTTCCGCACCTACGCCCAGGCTCGCAAGGACCGCAACGAACGCCTCGACGAGCTCAAGAAACGCTGGGACGAGGAGCACGCGAAGATCAAGCGGCTGGTGCTCATGCTCAAGCAGAAGGCCAAATACATGGACACCATGGCCGCCGCCTACCATTCGGCCCAGACGCGGCTGCGCAGGTTCGAGGAGGCGGGACCGCCCGAGGCGGCGCCGAAGGACCAGTTCATCAGCATGAGGCTCAAGGGCGGCCGGACCGCCAAGCGGGCGGTGATCTGCGAGGGGCTGGAGCTCACCGGCCTGATGAAGCCGTTCGACCTGGAGATCTGGTACGGCGAGCGGGTCGCGGTGCTGGGCTCCAACGGCTCGGGCAAGTCACACTTCCTCCGCCTCATCGCCGGGGGCGAGGTCAGGCACACCGGCGTGGCCAGGCTCGGCTCCCGGGTCGTGCCCGGCCACTTCGCGCAGACCCATGCCCATCCCGAGCTCCTCGGCCGGACGCCCGTCGAGATCGTCATGAGCGAGCACGCCCGGCTGAAGAACGAGGCGATGAAGGTGCTGTCCCGATACGAGCTGGCCGGGACCATCGCCGAGCAGCGCTTCGAGACGCTGTCCGGCGGGCAGCAGGCGCGGCTGCAGATCCTGCTGCTGGAGCTGTCGGGGACCACGTTGCTGCTGCTGGACGAGCCGACCGACAACCTCGACCTGGCCAGCGCCGAAGCGCTGCAGGAGGGGCTGAACGCTTTCGACGGGACCGTGGTCGCGGTCACCCACGATCGCTGGTTCGCCGATGACTTCGATCGTTACCTGGTCTTCGGTTCCGATGGAAAGGTATACGAAGCACCCGAACCGGTATGGGATGAGGCCAGGGTGGTCCGTCAGCGCTAAAAAGTTCGCCCGGACTGAGCGTGTCCGCGAGGTCGCGGGGTGATTACGGGTTATGACGGCTAGGTGACGTACAGTACCCGAATCGTCAGTGCCCTCGCGGTCCTCACCGCCCTTGCCCTCGCCGGATGCTCCGATGACGACAAGCAGGCCGTCGCCGCGCTCAAACCGCTCGCGGTCAAGGAACAGGCCTCGTCCATCGTCAAGGGCGACGAGGGGTATGTGGTGAACTGGGCCGGAGTGCTCGCCAACCGTAACCCCTGGCACTTCGGCGAGCACACGGTGGCCACGGTGGTCGCGAAGGACGCCGCGGGCAAGGAGGTCGTCCGGCTGGAGCAGCCGCTGGACGCCGTGCCGCCGGCCGACTCGCTCTCCTTCAGCGGCCAGGTGGTCGCCGCCGAGAAGCCCACCACCGTGAGCATCCAGTATCGCCCGGCGCAGTGGCATCAGGCCGGCCGGATCGTCTCGTCCTTCCTGCACTTCCCGGTCTCCGACGTGCTGACCGACAACAAGGACGGCAGCTACCTGATCACCGGATACGTCGGCACGCCCTACCGGCGGCCGGCCGAGAGCCTGGCGGTCACCGCACTCCTACGGGACAAGGCGGGCAAGCTTCTCGGCGGGGGAAGCACGTTCGTGGAGGACGTCCGGCCGGGGGAGAAGCGCCGCTTCATCCTGCAGATCAAGAGCGTCCCGGACACCAGCAAGATCGCCACAGCCGAGGTGACCGCGCGCACCTGGGGATCGAGCAGCCGTCCCTACGAGGAACTGGCCAAGGGCGGTGTCGCTCCCATGCACATCGTCAAGCCGACCACGGCGCCGTTCGTCAAGGACAGGGGCAGGACGACACTCACCGGTGACAGCCGGCCGTGACCGTGGCGCATGCCGTACGGCGGGGCGGAGCCGGTGCGTCTCGTCCCGGAAGGACCGGCGGTTCTCGATCGCCGTCGAGGTTGTCGAGGGTCCTGCCGGTCTCGCTGATCGTGCTGCTGTCGCCGGGCTGCGGTCGCATCATGGTCACGCCGGGTGACGGGGCTTCACAGATGCCCAGCGTCACGGTGATGTCGATTCCCTCACCGTCGGCATCGGTGACGCTCGCCCCCACGCCGGTCCCGAGCGGCAACCTGCCGCCCGGACGGCCGGTCGCGGACACCGCCTCCGTCCGGCCCGGCACTCCGCTCCCCGGCGATCTCGACGGGAAGCCGCCGCGCACCATTGATTCGGGCAAATAACTGTTTATCCATATTTTTGAGTGCAAGCCGTACGGCATTTTTTGCTGATCATTCTGACGCGACGAAGATAATTGATGTCACTATATGGAAATGGCTGGAACTTTTAGTTACTAATCATTTACCTTCTGTCACATGAATGACAGTGTCCTGGTCGAAGCCTTGCGTGCACGCGATCCGGGTGCCCTCGCCGCGCTTTACGACACGTACGCCGAGAGCATCTACAGATACTGCTGGTCAATGGTGGGCACTCCCGACGCCGCCCAGGTGGCGCTCCGCGACACTCTGATCGCGGCCGAGGCCCATATTCGAGAGCTTGCCGATCCCGATCGGCTGGAGGTGTGGCTGTACGCACTCGCTCGGGGGGAGTGCGTACGGCGCAACCTCACCATGGGCATCGATCCGGTGCTCGCGGGCCCGGTGCTCGCCGGCGCCGATGACGCCGATCTGCGCGTCATGGCCTGGAACGCCACCCAGAGCCTTTCGCCCAAGGACCGGGAGGTCCTCGAGCTGACCTGCCGGCACGGCCTGACCATCACCGACCTCGCCGCCGTACTGAGAGTCACGGTGAAGACCGCCGGCGCGCTGTACGAACTGGCTCGGGAGCGGCTGCGTGACGTGGTCACCGCCGAGGTCCTCGTCCGCAAGGGGCCGTACGACTGCGTGAGCCGGGCCCAGATGTCGACCGGCTTCTCCGGCGAGCTCACCTCGGAGACGCGCGAGCGGGTGATCCGCCACGTGAACCGCTGTGACATCTGCGCGCCGCACCGGGTCAGGCAGGTCTCCGCCGGCAAGGTCTTCGAGCTGCTGCCCGTGGTCGCGCTGTCGAGGACGTTGCGCGTGCGGGTGATGAGCTGCTTCGCCGATCCCGAGCTCGTCCCCTACCGTCGCTACGTCGCCCGCAGGGTCGGCCTCCTTGACGCTGCCGGGTTTCCCGCCGACGGGATTCGCCGGAAGTATCGCCGGCCTTATGCGATGGCCGGTGCGGCGGCTGCGGTCGCTGCGGTCGCCGCCATCGCGTTGATCTTCCCCTACCTTGCGGGCAGGCCTGACGAGGTGATCGTCGGCATCGCCTCGGGCACGCCGCCGGCCGCGGTGGAACCACCGGGCATCCGTCTGCCGTGGGATCCCGAGCCCAACGAGACCCCCATGACGCTGGAGCCGATCGACGAGAGGGTTTCCGCCTATCCGGTCGGCTCCGTCGGGGCGAGGGGGCCGATGCCCGTCACCAGACCCGTCTTCGAGATCGACCGGAGTACCCCCGCAGGTTCCGGCCCGGCCGACCGGCCGTCCGTGAACTCCCCCCGGCCCACCGGCAAGCCGGACGGCGGACCGGTCAGACCGGGCGGCAGGCCGGACGCACCGGCGGTGACACCCGTGGAGCCACCCAGGCCCGATGGCCCGGACGGTCCGGTCTGGCCGACGTCGCCGGGGCCCTCCCGGACAGGCTCGCCGGACAGGCACCACCAGCCACGTGACCACCAGGGACACAAGCCCTCCCGCCGCTGCGTGAGCACTCCCAAGCCGTCGAACCCGCACTCCGGGCCGTCGAACCCGCGCTCCTGGGGCTCGCATCCGCATCGCAGGGGTTCAAAACCGGTCTCGACCGCTCCCCGGCCGGTTCCGTCGAATCCGGGCCCCAGGAGTCCGAGGAACGAGACCCCAAGGAACGAGACCCCGAGGAATCCGGCTCCGAAGAACCCGAGCCCGCGGACCGAAACCCCGAAGAACCCGATCCCGAAGAACCCGTCCCCGAGAAACGAAACCCCGAAGGACCCGAGGAGCGAAACCCCGAGGAACCCGGCCCCGGCGAATCCGAACCCGAACCCGCGCTCGCACCTCCCGCGTTCGCACGAGAAGCCGAAGCCAACCGCTCCCGACCCCGCCCCGGCGAACCCGAACCCGAACCCGCAGCCTCCCACCCGCTCCGACCCGCCCGCCTCGCCGGGCCGGCCGACGACCGCGTCAACCGATCAGCCGTCCTCGGCCTCCGGCCCGAAGCCGACGGTCTGACGGAAAGCCTCGCGTTGCCTATCTCCAAAATTACGTTACGTGTGCTACATGTGTGCGGAGAGTGACTGAGGGGAATTCTGAGTAGACCGGTTGCCCGCATTAACCCCCTGCGGACCGCATCAATACGTATTGATATGCGGCGCTGCATAGCGGTATGCGGCAATACGGGAATTCGGGGGGTAAACGCATGCATTTCACTGTCAAAGGGCGTCGTCGCGCGCTTGCCAGAAGGCGTCGTCGCGTCGCGGCGGTCGCCGGCCTGGGCCTGTCCTGCTGCCTGATCGCCGGTGCGGGTGTTCCGGCCGACATCGTGCTGCGCGGAAGGCCCGGCCCATCGGCCGACGAGGTCGCCGAAGCCAGGTCCGAGGCCCGTGAGCGGAGCAAGCGGCTGAGCACGACCACGGTCATGCTCGCCGAGGCGCAGGCGAACCTCGAAGGACTGGTCGCCGAGGCTGAGAAGCTCATCGAGGCCTACAACGGCGAGCGGGTCAAGACCGTCAACGCGCAGAAGCTCTTCGAGCAGGCGAGCAAGCGGGCCACCGACGCCGGGGCACAGGTGGAGGAGTCCCGCGAGGCGGTGGCCGCGATCACCGCCCAGAGCTACGGCGGGATGGATCTCGCCCAGCCGATGATGGCCATGATGGCCGACCTCGGTGGCTCCATGGACCAGAACTACCTGCATCGGGCCAGCATCCTGGCCCACATGGGCGGCGGCCATGCCGAGATGCTCAAGCAGCTACGCGACTCGCAGGAGGTCTTCGCCATCCTCCAGGGCCAGGCCGAAGAGGCCTACGCCGACCAGCGGGAGGCCGAGGAGCGGGCGGCGGCGGCGAAGAAGGCGGCCGAGGAGGCCGTGGCCAGACAGCTCGCGGCGACCCACCGGATCAAGGAGGAGCAGGCGCTGCTGGCGCGGCAGGCGGACGAGGCGCGCAGCACCGCCGACCGGCTCGCCAGGGAGCGGGCGGCGGAGCTCGAGAGGGCCAGGCTCGCCAGAGAGCGCGCCGCGCAGGAGAGGCGCCAGGCCGCGGCGGTGGTGCGTGAGACGGCGCGGATGGGGGCGTCCGCAAGGGTGCCGGCGCTGGGCACGGCGTCGTCCAGGGGGGACATCGCCGCCGACTGGGCGCTCGGCCAGCTCAACAAGCCGTACGTGTGGGCGGCCGCCGGCCCTGACACCTTCGACTGTTCCGGCCTGACCATGCGGGCGTGGGAGCAGGTCGGGATCACGCTGGACCACTGGACCGGCACCCAGTGGACCGCGGGCCCGCACGTGCCGACCAACCAGCTCAGCCGGGGTGACCTGCTCTTCTTCGGCCGGATCACGCAGAATCCCGGCGACATCCATCACGTGGGGATCTACGTCGGCAAGGGGCTGATGGTGCACGCCCCGCAGACGGGTGACGTGGTTCGGGTCGCACCGATATGGCGCAGCGATCTCGTCGGTGCGACCCGCCCCGCCTGACGGCTAGTGCTTGTTGTACTCCTGGTCCTGGGCGCGCTTGATGGAGCGCACGATCTCCTCCTCGGCCTCGACCCGGCCGACCCAGTTGGCGCCCTCGACGGACTTGCCGGGCTCCAGATCCTTGTAGACCTCGAAGAAGTGCTGGATCTCCAGGCGGTCGAACTCCGGGACGTGATGGATGTCGCGGATGTGCTCATGCCGGGGGTCGGTGGCGGGAACGCAGAGGACCTTGTCGTCTCCGCCCTTCTCGTCGGTCATGCGGAACATGCCGACCGTGCGGCACTTGATGAGACAGCCGGGGAAGGTCGGCTCCTGGAGTAGTACCAGGGCGTCGAGGGGGTCGCCGTCCTCGCCGAGGGTGTTCTCGATGAAGCCGTAGTCGGCGGGGTACTGCGTGGAGGTGAAGAGCATCCGATCGAGCCGGATCCGTCCTGACTCGTGGTCCACCTCGTACTTGTTCCGTTGCCCTTTGGGAATCTCAACGAGAACGTCGAACTCCACCGCGGTTCCTCCGCTCAAGCCCCCGGGTGCACCCGGTTGGGCGTTAATGTCTCGTAGGCGTTAATAACACCTGTTTGGATAACGATGATGAGAGGTTGGCGGCAAATGTGGCGTGAGCGGTGGGTGGCCCTGGTCACTCTCGTCCTGCTGCAACTGGTCGCCGTCACGGCCGGGTTCTACCTGCTCACCAGCAATGAGCTGATACCGCAGAAGTCCAAACCGGTCGCTTCGGCTAAGCCGTCTCCCATTCCGATCATCACCGCAGGTCCGGTGCTGGCCGCACGGGGGAACGGACCTCTCCCTGCCAAGGGTACTTTGGCCGGACGGTTGACCGAGGCGCTGGGGGACCCCGCACTGGGCGACCGCGTCGGAGCCGTGGTCCTCGACGCCGAGACGGGCGCCACGCTGTTCGACAGCGGCGCCCGCGTGGGAATCACCCCCGCCTCCACCACCAAGCTCGTCACCGCGGTCGCCTCGCTGGCCTCCCTGGGACCCGACGCCAGGCTCAGCACCCGCGTGGTGCGCGGCTCCACGCCCAACTCGATCATCCTGGTCGGCGGCGGAGACCCCACCCTGGCGGGTCCCAGGTCGTCAGGGGATCCTCTCTACTACCCCAGGCCGACCTCGCTGTCCTCCCTCGCCAATCTCACGGCCAAGGCGCTCAAGGCCGCGGGGGTCACCAAGGTGACGGTGGCCTACGACGACTCCCTCTACACCGGACCGCGCACCGCCTCGACCTGGAAGCCCAACTACGTGCCCGAGGGCAGTGTCGCCCCCGTCACGGCGCTCATGGTCGACGAGGGCAGGGTCTCTCCGGGCAGCCACCAGCGGGTCTCCGACCCCTCCCGGGTGGCGCACGGGGCGTTCGTGTCGCTGCTGTCGAAGTACGGCATCACGGTCTCCCAGTCCGCCAGGCGGTCCAAGGCCCCGGCGGGCGCCCAGGAGATCGCCCGGGTCGACTCCCCGCCGGTCTACGCCCTGGTCGAGCGCGCCCTGACGCTCAGCGACAACGACCTCAGCGAGGCCCTGGCCAGGCAGGTCGCTCTCAAGGAGGGCAAGCCCGCCTCCTTCGAGGGCGCCGTGGCGGCCGTTCACCAGGTGCTGACCCGGATCGGTGCGGACGAGGGCGTGCAGATCTTCGACGGCTGCGGGCTGTCCCCCAAGAACCGCATCACCCCGGCGGGGCTGGCCCGCCTGGTCGCGACGGCGGCCTCCCCGCGCAACCCCAGCCTCCACCCGATCATCAGCGGCATGCCCGTCGCCGGGTTCAGCGGCACCATCGGGCACCGGTTCGGCAAAAGTCACTCCGTCTACGGTCTGATCCGCGCCAAGACGGGAACCCTGGACGGAGTCAACACTCTGGCGGGCGTGACCACCACGCGGGAAGGCCGCCTGGTGACCTTCGCGTTCATGGCGGACGACGTCCCACCCGGCTGGGGCAAGGCGGAGGCGGCTCTCGACAAGCTTGCCGCGACCGTCGCCGCCGGTTGATTGCCGGTCCGATGCGCGCGACTCGGAAGGAGACCACGTACGGTGGACGGTATGCAGGTGATCGACTGGGATCTTGCCGTAGCGACCGGAACGCGCCTGGTGCGCCCCGGACCGCAAGTGAGCCGAGAGGAGGCCCGGCAGGCGGTCGCGGATTTGCGACGCCTCTCCCGTGTGGCCGAAGGGCACGTCCGTGAGTTCACCCGAATCGATACCGAGACCGCGCCGCAGCCCGCGACCATCGTCGACAGACCAGGCTGGATCAAGGCCAACGTCGACGGTTTCCGGGTGGTGCTGGAGCCGCTGACCACGCGGATGGCGGAGCGCAGGGACCAGACGCCGGCGATCGTGAGCGCCGTGGGGTCGCGCGTCACCGGAGTCGAGGTCGGCGCGGTGCTGGCCTTCCTGGCCTCCCGCGTCCTCGGGCAGTATGAGCTCTTCCTCCCGCCCGACCCGTCGGGTAAGGAGGCCGCCGGCCGCCTCACCCTGGTCGCGCCCAACATCGTGAACGCCGAGCACGAGCTCAACGTCAACCCCCAGGACTTCCGCCTCTGGGTCTGCCTCCACGAGGAGACCCACCGGGTGCAGTTCACCGGGGTTCCCTGGCTGAGGGAGTATGTCCGCTCCCAGATGACCGAGTTCCTTCTCGCCTCCGACATCGACCTGCCCACGCTCCTCGGCCGGCTCCGCTCGGCCGCCGACGCGGTCGCCGAGGTCGTCAAGGGCGGCGACGGCAACCTGATCGACGCCATCCAGACGCCCGAGCAGAAGGTGATCCTCGACCGGCTCACCGCGGTGATGACCCTCGTCGAGGGCCACGGCGACTACGTCATGGACGCGGTCGGACCGTCGGTGGTCCCCTCGGTCGCCGACATTCGCGCCAAGTTCCACCACCGGCGCGAGGGCGGCTCCCGCCTCGACCGCATGATCCGCAAGCTGCTCGGCGTCGATCTCAAGATGAAGCAGTATGCCGAGGGCTCCGCCTTCGTCCGCACGGTCGTCGACCGCGCGGGAATGGACGGCTTCAACAAGGTCTGGACCTCCCCGGAGACCCTTCCGGACCAGGAGGAGATCAAGTATCCCGAGCGCTGGATCGCCAGAGTGATCGGCGCACCGGCTCTTCCGGAGGCCAGCGGCACCACCGGCTGATCCTCTTTTCCGGAGGCCGGCGACGCCACGGACCGGCTCGGCCGCCGACGGTGAAGGCGCCGTCGGCCGGTCCGAGGCCGGACAATGGCGGGATGGGTCCGCATCCCGCAGTCGCCGACGTCCGCCGTGCCGTACGACACGCACTGGGTGACCTGGAATCGGGTGACCTGGTGCTGGTCGCGTGCAGCGGCGGCGCCGACTCCCTGGCGCTGGCCGCCGCACTGGGTTTCACGGCGCCCCGGATGAGTCTCCGGGCGGGGCTGCTGACCGTGGATCACGGCCTTCAGGCCGGATCCCGCGAGCGGGCCGACGATGTCGTACGGCTCGCGCCCACTCTGGCGCTCGACCTCGCGGAGGCGTTGCCCGTTTCTGTCGGCACCTCGGGAGGGCCCGAGGCGGCGGCCAGGGAGGCCAGATACGCGGCGCTGTCCGAGGCGTCCGCGCGGCTCGGGGCGGTGGCCGTGCTCCTCGGACATACCAGGGACGACCAGGCGGAGACCGTGCTGCTCCGGCTGGCCAGGGGGAGCGGCACGCGCTCGCTGGCGGGGATGCCCGCGCGGGCGGGAATCTACCGGCGGCCGCTGCTGGAGCTCGGCCGCGAGACGACCGCAGCGGCGTGCGCGGCGCTCGGTCTGGTCCCGTGGGACGACCCACACAACCTCGACATCCGCTACACCCGCGTCCGGGTCCGCGAACGGCTGCTGCCGGTCCTGGAGGACGAGCTCGGCCCCGGGATCGCCGAGGCGCTCGCCAGGACCGCGACCCTGTGCCGGGACGACGCGGACGCCCTCGACGCCTGGGCCGACGCCGCCTATCTCCGGGCGATCGTCCGGGATTGCGCTCTTAGCGATATCGAGGCGGTCGTGGTGACGGTGGCGGAGCTGGAGAACCTTCCCCCCGCCGTGCGGCGGCGGGTGTTGCGGCGGGCGGCGATCGAGGCGGGAGCGCCGCCGGGAACGCTCGCTGCCTCGCACATCTTTCAGGTCGACCGCCTGGTGACCTCGTGGAGGGGGCAGCGGAGGGTGGAGGTCCCCGGGGGGGTTGGAGCGGTCCGCCGGTGTGGCACCCTGATATTCGCCAGGCAGTGACGAACATCCAGCCCCGTCTCGTAAGGAAATCCCAGGTGGACGCAGCCGACATGGGCAAGGACCTCTCGCGGGTCCTCATCCCCGAGGAAGAGCTCCAGATCAAGATAAAGGAGCTCGCGAGCCGGATCGACGAGGACTACGCGGGCAAGGATTTACTGCTCGTGGGCGTGCTCAAGGGCGCGGTCATGGTCATGGCGGATCTGGCGAGGGCACTGCACGTGCCGGTCGAGATGGACTGGATGGCCGTGTCGTCCTACGGCGCGGGCACCAAGACCTCGGGTGTCGTGCGCGTGCTGAAGGACCTTGACACCGACATCGCCGGCCGCCACGTGCTGGTCGTGGAAGACATCATCGATTCCGGTCTGACTTTGTCGTGGTTGGTGCACAACCTTAAGTCGCGCAATCCCGCCTCCGTGGAGATTTGCACCGCGCTGCGCAAGCCGGACGCGATCAAGGTGCCGATCGATGTGAAGTATGTCGGTTTTGACATTCCCAACGAGTTCGTGATCGGTTACGGGCTTGACTACGCAGAGCGATATCGCAATCTTCCCTTCATTGGAACTCTCGCCCCGCACGTATATGGAGCGGGCTGAAAAGTACGCCCTGCGCGAAGCGCGCCTTTCGCGAACGCGACATTGCCCATAGCGGCGGGGAACACTGGCCTACCTGACGTACGTTGGTAGGGCAAAGCCGGTGCTGTTCGAGCAGTTACCCTGCACGGCGCACCGGTGTACCTTCGGACACCGAAGGGATGGCTTTTCGTCATCTCTGGGTAGTCAGTTGGAGCGGTTAGGGATACCGCGAACCCCGGGGTCGCCCGGGGTTGCCAGGCCATGGTCAGGAAGGGACGGGCCCGCCGGGGTTCCGCATCGGATGGATCTCAAGCGATTTACACGTGGGCCACTGCTGTGGATCCTGGGCATCGTTGTGCTGCTCCTGCTTGTCACCACTCTGTGGAGTGGCGACAGTAACTTCGAGAAGGCCGATACCTCCAAGGTCATCAGCTGGATCGACACAGGTCAGGTTGCCAACGCCAAGATCATCGACAAGGACCAGCGCATCGAGGTCACTCTGACCAACAAGAAGCGCTACTACTCCTCGTGGGTGACCGGCCAGGGCGTCCAGCTCGCAGACCAGCTAGAGGCCGCTTCAAAGAGCGGCAAACTCACCGGTGGCTACACCGTCGACGTGCCGAAGGAGAACTTCCTCGTCGGCCTTCTGGTGAGCTTCCTGCCGATCGTCATCATCGTGCTGATCTTCTTGTTCATCATGAACCAGATGCAGGGCGGCGGTTCCCGCGTGATGAGCTTCGGCAAGTCGAAGGCCAAACTCATCACCAAGGACACCCCGAAGACCACGTTCGCCGACGTCGCCGGTGCGGACGAGGCCATCGAGGAACTGGAGGAGATCAAGGACTTCCTCCAGGCCCCGGCCAAGTTCCAGGCGATCGGCGCCAAGATTCCCAAGGGCGTCCTGCTGTACGGCCCGCCCGGAACCGGCAAGACCCTGCTCGCCAGGGCCGTCGCCGGTGAGGCCGGCGTGCCGTTCTACTCCATCTCCGGTTCCGACTTCGTCGAGATGTTCGTCGGTGTCGGCGCCTCGCGAGTCCGCGACCTGTTCGAACAGGCCAAGACGAACGCTCCGGCGATCATCTTCATCGACGAGATCGACGCGGTGGGCCGTCACCGCGGCGCCGGTCTCGGCGGCGGTCACGACGAGCGCGAGCAGACGCTGAACCAGCTCCTCGTCGAGATGGACGGCTTCGACGTCAAGGGCGGCGTGATCCTGATCGCCGCGACCAACCGGCCCGACATCCTGGACCCGGCACTGCTGCGTCCCGGTCGTTTCGACCGCCAGGTCACCGTCGACCGTCCCGACCTGGAGGGCCGTAAGGGCATCCTCAAGGTGCACGGCCGCGGTAAGCCGTTCGCCGAGGGTGTCGAACTCGACATCATCGCCCGCCGGACGCCCGGTTTCACCGGTGCCGACCTGGCCAACGTGATCAACGAGGCCGCTCTGCTCACCGCGCGGAACGACCAGAAGCTGATCACGATGGAGCTCCTCGAGGAGTCCATCGACCGCGTGATGGCCGGTCCCGAGCGCAAGTCCCGCGTCATGTCGGACCAGGAAAAGAAGATCATCGCGTACCACGAGGGCGGTCACGCCCTGGTCGCGCACGCGCTGCCCAACTCCGACCCGGTCCACAAGATCACGATCCTGTCCCGCGGTCGCGCCCTCGGTTACACGATGACGCTTCCGATGGAGGACAAGTTCCTCGCGACCCGCTCGGAGATGCTGGACCAGCTCGCGATGCTGCTGGGTGGCCGTACGGCGGAGGAGCTCGTGTTCCACGAGCCCACCACCGGCGCCTCCAACGACATCGAGAAGGCCACCTCCATCGCCCGCCGCATGGTCACCGAATACGGCATGAGCGAGCAGCTCGGCGCCCGCAAGTTCGGCAGCGGCAACGCCGAGGTCTTCCTCGGCCGTGAGATGGGTCACGAGCGCGACTACTCGGAGAAGGTCGCCTCCACGATCGACGAGGAGGTGCGCCGCCTCATCGAGGCCGGCCACGACCAGGCCTGGGAGATCCTCGTCGAATACCGTGACGTGCTCGACAACCTGGTTCTCGAGCTCATGGAGAAGGAGACGCTCTCCCGCCAGCAGGTCATGCAGATCTTCGCCCCGGTCGTCATCAGGGAGAAGCGCCCCTCCTACTCCGGCTACGGCAAGCGGCTCCCCTCGGACCGCCCGCCGATCCTCACCCCGAAGGAGCAGTCGGGCAACGGCTCGCTCCCCGCGGGTGAGCCCGCCGGAAACGGTGTGCTTCCCGCCGGTGCCGGTCACCAGGACTCCGTCCCCAGGGACGGGAACTGAGCGTGAGTGGCAAGCCGCTTGAGGTCGACTCGGCCCGGATCGAGAAAGCCGTTCGCGAGATCCTGATCGCGATCGGTGAAGATCCGGACCGAGACGGTCTGCAGAACACCCCGGCGCGCGTCGCCCGTGCTTACGCGGAGCAGTTCGCCGGGTTGAGGCAGACCCCGGAAGACGTCCTGACCACGATCTTTGACGCCGGCCACGACGAGATGGTGCTCGTGCGCGACATCGAGGTCTACTCGACCTGCGAGCACCACCTGGTCCCGTTCCACGGCGTCGCCCACGTCGGCTACATCCCGAACGAGAAGGGGCAGATCACCGGTCTGTCCAAGCTCGCCCGGCTTGTCGACGTATACGCTCGGCGCCCTCAGGTGCAGGAGCGGATGACCTCCCAGATCGCCGACGCGCTCATGAGCGTGCTGGAGCCCCGCGGGGTCATCGTCGTGATCGAGTGTGAGCATCTCTGCATGACCATGCGCGGTGTTCGCAAGCCCGGGGCCAAGACCACCACCTCGGCGGTGCGCGGCCTGTTCCGTGACAGCGACAGGACCCGCGCCGAGGCGATGGCCCTCATCATCCGCTGAGCCTGTTGTCCACAGAAACCTTGCCTTGTCCAGACCGCTTGCGGGCGGTCTGGGCAAGGTTTCTGTGTTATGGGCCGCGGCCCCCTGGGAAAGCACTCCGGCCAGACCTCGGCCGGGCTAATATCGCCACACTCGCCAAGGCCAGGTGCTCCCCGAACGCCTGATCCCGAACGCTCTCCGATCCGCTGACCGCAGCGGGTACGGCCATGCGGTCCGGTGAGCTCCACACCCCCGAATGAGCTCCAACCCCCCGAGTGGAGGAAACAGATGGCGGGCAGATGCCCCGAACGTCGCACCGATCGATGGCTGCCTGCCCCGTGACGGAGGGGCTGGAGGGACCGGAGGGGCTGATTCGTTATGGCGCAAGCCGGACCCACGAGACGGCCGACGGATGTGGAGCGCCTAGGCTTATCGGCATGACTACGTGGAGTGTGCCGGGGATGCCCGATGTGGGCCGGTGCCTTGTGATGGGCGTGGTCAACGTCACCCCCGACTCTTTCTCCGACGGCGGCCAGTGGTTCGACCCGGCGATAGCCGTACGGCACGGCCTGGAGCTGGTCGAGCAGGGTGCCGACATCGTCGACGTGGGCGGGGAGTCCACCAGGCCCGGGGCCGCGCGGGTGTCGCTGGAGGAGGAGCTGGCCAGGGTCGAGCCGGTCATCAGGGAGCTGAGCCGCGAGGGCGTCACGGTCAGCGTCGACACCATGCGGGCCGAGGTCGCCCAGGCGGCCGTGGAGGCCGGGGCGAAGCTGGTCAACGACGTCAGCGGCGGGCTGGCCGACCCGGCGATGCCGAGGATCGTGGCCGCGTCGGGGGTGCCGTACGTGGTGATGCACTGGCGAGGACACAGCCATGCCATGGACAGCCGGGCCGTATACGGCGACGTCGTGACCGAGGTGCGTGAGGAGCTCGCCAAGCGGGTGGCCTCCGTGCTGGCGGAGGGGGTCGCCGAGAACCAGATCGTGCTCGATCCGGGGCTGGGTTTCTCCAAGAACGCCGAACACAACTGGAAACTGATCGCGGGCATCGAGCAGCTCGGAGAGCTGGGCTACCCGCTGATCATCGGTGCCTCGCGGAAACGCTTCCTGGGGCGCCTGCTCGCCGACCCGGATGGCGCCCCGCGCCCTTTCAGCCAGAGTGACGACGCCACACTCGCCGTGACCACCCTCGCCGCGCAGGCGGGGGCATGGTGCGTGCGGGTGCATGACGTACGCCCGAACGCGGACGCCGTCCGCGTGGTGGCCGCAGTTCAGGGAGCGAGATCATGAGCGTCGACACCACCGCCGTCGAGACGGTCAACCAGGCGTTCTACACCGCTATCGAGAACGCCGACCTCGACCGGATGACAGAGATCTGGGCCGAGGACATCGACGGCGAGCAGGTGAGCTGCGTGCATCCCGGATGGCCGATCGTGAACGGCCGGCAGGAGGTGCTGCGCTCATGGGCTCTCATCATGGCCAACACGCCCTACATTCAGTTCGTGCTGACCGACGTCCGCGTCATGGTCCTGGGCGACATCGCGATCCTCACCTGCGAGGAGAACATTCTCACCGCGGGCGACGAAGGTGATTCCAGCTTCGCGGCGGGCAAGGTGGTGGCGAGCAACACCTTCGTCAGATCGTCGGCGGGGTGGCGGCTCTGGTTGCATCACGGCTCACCTGTGCTGCAGGGTGACGACGAAGAGGAAGAGGAATCCGCGTGAGCGAGAGCAGCGAGCGGGCCGCCGAGGAGGGCGATCCGATCCAGGACTCGATGCAGGATCTGATCAGCAATCCGATGCAGGACTGGGTCAGCGACCCGATCCAGGATCGAATCCATGATCGGATCAGTGTGAAGGGGCTGCGGGCCCGAGGGCGGCACGGCGTGCTCGCCGCGGAGCGGGAGCTCGGCCAGGAATTCATCGTCGATGTCACTCTTTTTCTGGATACAGCACCCGCGGCGGCCGGGGACGACCTCACCAAGACCGTCCACTACGGCGAGCTCGCCCAGGATCTGGTGAAGGTCGTGGAGGGAGAGCCCGTCGATCTGATCGAGACCCTGGCTCAGCGCCTGGCGGACGTCTGTCTGTCCCGCGAGCTCGTGTCGTCGGCGGAGATCAGCGTGCACAAGCCCGCCGCGCCGATCCCGCTGCCGTTCGACGACGTGATCGTGACGATCACCCGGAGCCGGGCATGAGGGTCGTGCTGGGGTTCGGCAGCAATCTGGGTGACCGGCTCGCCACGCTGCAGGGCGCGCTCGACGCGCTCTTCGAGGGCCCGGAGCTCACGTTCGTCGCGGTGTCGCCGGTCTACGAGACCGACCCTTTCGGCGGACCGGAACAGGGCCTCTATCTCAACGCCATAGTGATCGCCGAGACCGCGCTGGAACCCTGGGCGCTCCTTGAGCGTGTTCAGGATGTGGAAAACTCCTTCGGCCGGGTCCGCAGGGAGCGCTGGGGAGCGCGCACCCTGGACCTCGACCTGATCACCGTTGGAGACGTCGTCATGAACGACCCCGATCTGACGCTGCCGCACCCCAGGGCGGACGAACGGGCGTTCGTGCTGGTGCCATGGGTGCGGGCCGACCCGGAGGCGGTCCTCTCCGGGCGCAGGGTGGCCGACCTGCTGGCCGACCTGGATCAGGACTACGTACGGCCGCGCACCGATCTGACGCTGAAGAGGCCCGTGTGAAGCCAACCCGTCCCGGCGTGCTCGTCGGGCTCTTCATCGTGTTCGCGATCCTTACGTGGGCACTCCTGAAGCCGCTCTACTCGGACCTGCCGACCGTGCCGTGGACCTCGATCCCGACGGTGCTCCTGCTGGCGATCGGCGAGTTCTACAGCGGATGGATGACAAAGGCCAGGATCGAGCGCAAGCCCGACACCAAGCCCGTCGAGCCGCTGGCCGTGGCCCGCCTCGTGGGCCTCGCCAAGGCCTCCGCGTACGGCGGGGCGATCTTCGCCGGGATCTTCGCCGGATTCACCCTCTACACCGCCGACCTGCTGGACCAGGGCGTGCCCCGGCGCGACTTCCTCATCACCGGCGGCTCGTTCGTCGTCTGCGTGCTGCTGGTCTGCGCGGCCCTCTATCTGGAACACTGCTGCAAGGTGCCCAAGGACTCCAACGAGGAAGACCGCTAGAACCGGCCGCCGAAGAACGCTCCCGGCGCGGTCCGGCCCGAAGAACGCTCCCGCAGCCTCGCCTCCGGCCCGGAGACGCCCCCGGAGCCTCGTGTCCTCCCAGCCCGGAGAACGGCTCCCGGTGCCTCGCCGTTCAGCCTGGAGACGCCTCCGGCACCTCCACCGTCCGCTCCGGGGAGGCTCCTAAGGCTTCGCGGCCCGTCGTCTGCGGCCGAACAGCATGATGACCGGGAACGTGCAGAGCAGCGGGCCGATGACGGCCAGGGGCCTCTCCAGCCACCAGGACAGGTCGGGCGCTCCCTGGCTGGGCGGCGCCCCGCCGAGCAGCCACCAGGTCAGCGCCACCCAGATCGCCATGCCGGTCGTATGGAACAGGAACAGCGGCAGCGCGAACCTGTTGACCGTCTCGTTGACGCGCTGCCACCTCGGGCGCTCCAGCAGGCGCTCCATGGACGGCCTCAGCACCTCCACCAGGCCGATCTGGAAGACCAGCAGCGCCACGATGACAAAGGTCGGCGGCGCCATGTTGGACAGCTTGTCGCCGGGCACGCCCACCATCGAGCCCGGGTAGATGCCCGAGTAGACCAGCCCGAAGAGGCCGAACAGCCCGGTCCACAGGATGGCGACGTCGAACTGGCGGGCCAGGGCCACCACCCTGTCGTAGAAGAACCCCGCCTGGTGGGCCAGGCCCCAGACAATGATCATGTTGAGCCAGCCCACGGCCTCGTAGCCGTAGCGCAGCCGCAGCACGTCGACCACCAGCGCCGCCCCCGCGAGCCAGATGAGAATCAGCACGTCGAAGCGGCGGTGCAGCCACAGCGCGATGGGGAGCAGGGCGATCAGCACGAGGTAGACGGCGATGAACCACAGCGGGCTGATGATGAGCAGGACGACCCGGTCCATCCAGCCGATCCCGAACGCCCACGTCACGATCGCGCCCAGCACGATCCAGGTGACGGCCAGCGCCAGCGCCGGGATCGCGAGGCTGCGGATGCGCCGCCAGACGAAGGTCCCGATGCCCACCCCGCGCTCGCGGGCGCGTTCCCAGGACAGGAGGTGGACGTGCCCGCCGACGTAGAAGAAGAGCGGCAGCACCTGGAGCAGCCAGGTGAGGATCCACAGCCCCGAGGTGAAGCCCAGCGGGCTTGTCGGCGAGGGGCCCTCCGGACCCCACTGCAGGATCGTGAACGCCCAGTGCCAGAGCACCACGACGAGCAGACTGATCGCTCGGAGCCAGTCGACGTATTTGTCCCGCTGCCGTCCGGCCGTCACGCGGGGACTCGTGTCCCCACCACGTTCGCTCATGCAGTCCTACCGTGCCTCATTTGTCGATGTCGCCGACGACGAAGAACATCGAGCCGAGGATGGCGACCATGTCGGAGATCAGGTGACCGGGGAGCATCTCCCGCAGCACCTGGACGTTGTTGTAGGAGGCCGAGCGGAGCTTCATCCGCCACGGAGTCTTCTCTCCGCGGGAGACCAGGTAGTAGCCGTTGATGCCCAGCGGATTCTCGGTCCAGGCGTAGGTGTGGCCCTCGGGCACCTTGAGCACCTTGGGCAGGCGCTGGTTGATCGGCCCCTGCGGGAGTTCGAGGAGTCGCTCCACGCAGGCGTCGGCCAGATCCAGGGAGACCTTCACCTGCTCCAGCAGCACCTCGAACCGGGCGTGGCAGTCTCCGGCGGACCGGGTGATGACCTTCACCGGCAGCTCGCCGTAGGCCAGGTAGGGCTCGTCCCTGCGCAGGTCGATGTCCACGCCCGAGGCGCGGGCGATCGGGCCGCTCACGCCGTACTGCATGATCGTCTCGCGGTCCAGGACGCCCACTCCGCGCGTGCGAGCGACGAAGATCTCGTTTCCGACGATCAGGTTCTCGATGTCGGGCAGCCGCCGCCGTACGTCGGCGACGGCCCGGGAGACCCGGTTCGCCCAGCCCAGGGGCAGCTCCTCCTTGAGGCCGCCGACCCGGTTGAACATGTAGTGCATGCGACCGCCGGAGATCTCCTCCATCACGGCCTGGAGGGTCTCACGTTCCCGGAACGCGTAGAAGACCGGGGTGATCGCGCCGAGCTCCAGCGGGTAGGACCCCAGGAACATCAGATGGCTCAGCACCCGGTTGAGCTCGGCCATCAGGGTGCGCGTCCAGACCGCCCTGACCGGCACCTCCATGCCGAGCATCCGCTCCACCGCGAGCACGACGCCCAGCTCGTTCGAGAAGGCCGACAGCCAGTCGTGCCGGTTGGCCAGCACGATGATCTGCCGGTAGTCGCGCACCTCGAACAGCTTCTCCGCGCCGCGGTGCATGTAGCCCACGACCGGCTCGGCCGAGCTGATCCGCTCGCCGTCCAGCGTGAGCCGCAGCCGCAGCACCCCGTGCGTGGACGGATGCTGCGGCCCGATGTTGAGGACCATGTCCTCGGTCGCGAGCTCCTTGCCGTGCGTTTCCGGCACGGCCTCCGCTCCGGCCCCGATGCCCACGCTTACCGTCCGGGGCGCGCCTTCGGCATGGGGCTCAGTCATAAGACCCATGCTGCCACGTCATCCGCGCGACACAAGATCCTGCAGAGCGGTGATCAGACGATCGACGTGTTCTTCGGTGGTGCCGATGCCGATGGAGGCGCGGACGGCGGAGGCGGTGACGTCGTCGCAGCCGCCGTCCGCGGTACCGAGGAGGTGGCGGACGAACGGGTGGGCGCAGAACTTGCCGTCGCGTACGCCGATGCCGTAGTCGCCGGACAGGGCCTCGGCGACCTCGCGGGCGGTGAAGCCCTCGACCACGAAGGAGACGATGCCGACGCGGGGGTGGTCGGGGCCCCACAGGGAGAGCTCGTGCACGCCCCGGACCGCGGTGATGCCGGCGCGCAGGCGGTTCAGGAGGCGCTCCTCCTCGCGGAGCAGTACGGTCCAGCCGGTGGCGGTCAGGGCGTCGCAGGCGGCGGCCAGCGCGACGGCGCCCAGGACGTTCGGGGTGCCGGCCTCGTGGCGGGCCTCGGGGTCCTCGTGCCACTCGGTCTCGTCGTCGTTCACGGCCTTCACCGCGCCGCCGCCCTTGAGGTACGGCTCCGCCTCCGCCAGCCAGTCCGAGCGGCCGATCAGGGCGCCCGTGCCGAACGGGGCGTAGAGCTTGTGACCGGAGAAGACCACGTAGTCCAGGTCGAGCGCCGTCAGGTTGAGGCGGCGGTGCGGGACGAGCTGGGCGGCGTCGACGAGGATGCGGGCGCCGTGGCGGTGGGCGATGTGGGCCAGGGCGGCGATCGGCCAGAGCTCGCCGGTGACGTTGGAGGCGGCGGTGACGACCAGCAGCTTCGGACCGTCGATCTCCGCGAGGGCCTCGTCGGCGGCGCGGACGGCCTCGCCGGGAAAAGCGGGAATCCCGAGCCGTACGGCGGTGCCCCAGGGCAGGAGCGAGGCGTGGTGCTCGGTGTCGAAGACCACGGCGGTGGTCCCCTCGGGCAGGCTGCGGGCCAGCAGGTTGGTCGCGTCGGTGGTGTTGCGAGTGAAGATCACCGAGTCGTCGGGACGGGCGCCGGCGAAGGCGCGGACGGTGTGCCGGGCCTGCTCGTAGCGGGCCGTCGTGAGCTGGGACGCGTACCCGGCGCCGCGATGGACGCTGGAGTATGCCGGGAGCGCGGCGGTGACGGCGGCGCTCACCGGCTCCAGACAGGGCGCGCTGGCGGCGTAGTCGAGGTTGGCGTAGGGGACCAGCCTGCCGCCCCTGACCGGGACCTCCAGGTCGGAGCCGAGCACCGCGGGAATCCGCCGCTCCGAGGGCACCTGGGGCGCCGGGGCGGTCACGGGCGTGGAGGCGGGGGTGAAAATCGTCAGTGTGGACACGCCAGGTCTCCTTCGAGGTCATCGGACCCCAACCCATGGCGTTGGTGCATGGAGCCCGCGCTTGCCCGACACGCGACGTGCCGGGCCAGGTCCTCACCCGGGGCACCCCGCCGCGGACGCGAGGGTTGCCGGCCAGCGAGCCGGGGCTTGTCACTGGCACTCATGACCTACCTGGGAACTATAACCGACGCCTGACCGTGCCCTGCAAGTACTGAATGTGGCCGGCGTCGGTCCGCATCGCGTTCGGCCGCCCCCTCGATGGCCTGTCCGAATACGTTCCACTGGCGATTCCGCGTGAGGCCCGGTCGTCTCCCCGATGGCTCGTCCGAATGCGTTCCGCGTCGTGCCCGGCGGTCCTCCCACGGCCTGTCCGAGCGCGTGCCGGGTCAGGTCCGGTGATCTTCCTGCGGCCTGTCCGAGTGCGTTCCGCGTCGTGTCCGGCGGTCCTCCCACGGCCTGTCCGAGCGCGTTCCGTGTCATGCCCGGCGGTCTTCCTGATGACCTGTCCGGGTGTGTCCCGGCGCTTCCCGGGACCGCCCGACGGTGCCCACATGTGTCGAATGTGATCAGTGTTTATTCCCGGGAAGGAACTCAGAGCGTCCCCCAGTCGTCGAGGCAGTCAGTCGGCAAAGCGTCCCGGCCGCCGGCCGACCAAGGAGGAATCAATGGACTGGGTGACCAACCCGGAGATATGGATAGGGTTCTTCACCCTTGTCGCGCTCGAGATCGTCCTGGGCATCGACAACATCATCTTCATTTCGATCCTCGCAGGAAAGCTCCCTCCCGAGCAGCGTGACAAAGCCCGCAAGCTCGGCCTCATGGCCGCCCTGGTCAGCCGACTGGCCCTGCTGTTCGCGCTGTCGTGGGTGGTGAAACTCACATCGCCGTTCTTCGAGGTCTTCGGGCAGGGGATATCCGGGCGCGATCTGATTTTGATACTCGGCGGGCTGTTCCTGCTGGGCAAGAGCGTCTTCGAGGTGCACGACAGCCTGGAGGGCAAGTCCGGCCACGCCGGAGGCAAGGTGGCGGCCTCCTTCACCGCCGTGATCCTGCAGATCATGGTCCTCGACATCGTCTTCTCGCTCGACTCCGTGATCACCGCGGTCGGCATGGTCGACGAGCTCGGCGTCATGATCGCGGCCGTCATCGTCTCGGTCATCGTGATGCTCGTCGCCTCCGGGCCGATCAGCCGCTTCGTGGACCGGCATCCGAGCATCAAGATGCTCGCCCTGTCCTTCCTGGTGCTGATCGGCGTCGTGCTCATCGCCGAGGGCTTCGAGCAGCACATCTCCAAGGGCTACATCTACTTCGCGATGGCGTTCTCGCTCCTGGTGGAGCTGTTGAACATCCGGATGCGCAGCAAGGCGGGCCGGGAGGAGCCGGTGGCGCTGCACCAGCGCTACGCGGCCGAGGGCGGGACGGACGACCAGAAGGGCGGAGCGGCCGGCCCAGGTCAGGTGGAGAAGCAAGCCGCCGAGGGCCAGGCGGGAGAGCCGACAGGTTCCTCTCAGGGCAAGGATCAGGTGGGCGGACAGGCCGGCTCCCACGAGGGCAAGGGGTAAATGGGCGGACGGACCGGTTCCTCCGGGGACAAGGGCCAAGCGGGTGAGCGGATCGGTTCCTCCGAGGCCGAGAGCCAGGCGGGAGGGCCGGTCTGTTCCCCTGAAGGTAAGGCCGGGCGGGAGGGCCGGTCGGTTCCCCGGGGGTAAGGACCAGGTGGGTGAGCGGATCGGTTCCCCCGAGGGCAAGGGGCAGGCGGACGAGCGGACCGACCCTTAGGTCAGGATTACGATGCTTACGTGCGCTTTGATCCTTGGAATCCGGAATTCGTCGCCCATCCCTATGACGTCTACGACGAGCTGAGGCGGGAGCGGCCGGTCAGTTTCTTCGAACCGACCGGCCAGTGGCTGATCGCCCGGCACGCCGACGTCAACGCGCTGCTGCGCGACCGCCGGCTCGGCCGTTCCTACCTGCACGTGGCCACGCACCAGGAGTTCGGCAAACCGGGCGACCCCGAGTTCCAGGACCCGTTCTGGCGGGTCATCAGGGCCGGGATGCTCGACGTCGAGCCGCCTGTGCACACCCGGCTCAGGCGGCTGGTGTCCAAGGCGTTCACCCCGCGCATGGTCGAGGCGCTCCGTCCCAAGGTCGCCAGGATCGCCGGTGAGCTCGTCGACGCGTTCGTCGAGCGTGGCGGCGGAGACCTCATCTCCGAGGTCGCCGAGCCGCTCCCGGTGACCGTGATCGCGGAGATGCTCGGCGTGCCCGAGGCCGACCGGCACCTGCTGCGGCCCTGGTCGGCCGACATCTGCGGGATGTACGAGCTCAACCCCTCGGTCGAGGCCCAGCACACCGCCGTGCGCGCGGCCGAGGAGTTCTCCGACTATCTCATCGGGCTGTCCCGCAGCCGCAGGGCGAACCCCGGTGACGACCTGATCAGCGCCCTCGCCCTGGTGGCGGAGGAGGGCGACAAGCTCACCGAGGAGGAGCTGGTCGGCACCTGCGTGCTGCTGCTCAACGCCGGGCACGAGGCCACCGTCAACGTCACCGGCAACGGCTGGTGGTCGCTGTTTCGCAACCCGGCCGAGCTGGACCGGCTCCGCGCCGACCACGGCCTGCTGCCCACCGCGGTCGAGGAGATGATGCGCTGGGACACCCCGCTGCAGATGTTCGAGCGCTGGGTGCTGGAGGACATCTCGGTCGGCGGGTTCGACATCCCGCGCGGCACGGAGGTGGCGCTGCTGTTCGGCTCCGCCAACCGCGACCCCGAGGTGTTCGCCGACCCCGATCGCCTGGATGTGGGCCGGGTGGACAACCCGCACATCTCCTTCGGCGCCGGCATTCACTTCTGCCTGGGCGCGCCGCTGGCCAGGATCGAGCTGATCGAGTCGTTCGGCGCGCTGCTGCGCCGGGCACCGAAGCTGGAGTTGGCCGCCGAGCCCGTCTGGGGATCCGGCTACGTCATCCGGGGCCTGGAATCCATCCAGGTCCGGGTCTGAACGCAGGCCTGAGTTCGAGCCCGGGCCGGTGTCCGGGCGAGCCGAGCCCAGGTCCGGGTTCGGGCTCGGCTTCTGGCCTGAGTGAGCCGGTCTCAGGCCGGGTCCGGGTCGGAGTCCGGGTCCGGGCAGACCGGTCTCAGGTCGGGTCCGGGTCCGGGTCCGAGTGAGCCGGTCTCAGGTCCGGGGTTGACGGCTCGGGTCCGTCTGAGTGAGCCGGTCTCAGGTCCGGGGTTGGCGGCTCGGGTCCGTCTGAGCGAGCCGAGCTCAGGTCCGGGTCTGAGCAAGCCAGCCGAACCCGCCGAGCCCCTCGGTGGCGATCAGCTCCGCCTCCTCGGACGCCCTCGTGAGGGCCAGGAGATATCCGCGCGGATCACTGCGGGCTTGGTCGAGGGATGGGCGCGTCCCGGTGATGCCCAGGGCGCGCAGCGCCTCCCGCTGGGTGGTCAGGGTCGTCGTGACGGCTCCGGCACACTCCCCGGCGAAGGCGCAGGAGTCGAGGGCCACGTGCGCGGTGACGTCGCACGATCCGTCCGGCACGGGCGCGACCATCGATCCGTCGCGGTATCCGGCCAGGGTGCCGTACGGCGGGCGGTCGTCCACGGGGTGCGCGTAGTCGATCGCGATCGCCCGGCCGCCTGTCAGCCGTACGATCACCGAAGCCCAGGCCTCGTCGCGGGGCCTGCCGATCTCCGCCCGCTCGCCTGTGGCCCGCATCGGCCACCAGCGGGCCAACCAGGCCAGGTCGGCCTCATGAGGCCTCTCGCCCAGCCTTTCCTCACCGTCTGAGACGTTGACCATGACCAGCCGGGGTCCGTCCGCCGTCTGCTCGACGATGTCCACGGGAATGTTGTCCAGCCACTCGTTGGCGATCACCAGCCCGCAGATCGCGTCGGGAACGGCCGCCGCCCACCCGATCTCCTCCGGTAGCCGGGCGGGCCGGGAGGCCAGGTCCACTCCGATGACCCGCAGCCGGGAACGGAGCTCGGGGGGCGCGACGGCGAGCACGCCGGCCGCCAGCCCGCCCTCACCGGCGCCGATGTCCACGAGATCGACCACCGGAGGGTGGCCGAGCGCGCCGTCCACCGCGACGAGCTCGCGCAGCATGGCCCTGGCGAATGCGGGAGAGGCGCCGACGGAGGTCCTGAAATGTCCGGAGGGACACTCTCGAAGGTAGAAACCGTTCTCGCCGTAGAGAGCCTGTTCCATCGCGGCACGCCAGGTGAGCCACATGTCCACAGACGCTACCCGCTTCGGTGAGGGGAAGAGATCAACACTTGATGACGCTCTGGGCGGGGCACGACTCCATTCTGTCACCGATCAACGCGGTCGTCGCCGATGTCGCGGCGGTGAATGCCCGCTCGAACCGGGGCCGGGCGCCTCAGCGAAGAACCCGGCCGGCCGGCGTTCGCGCTCAACTTTTCCTGCATGTGGCCAACGCCTTGTCCGTCATGTATCAGAACCCGGTCGCCGTCGACCGGCACGCCGGGGACTCGCCGACCGCCTACGGGCGGCCGGTCTCCGATCCGCCGCTTCACCGGGCCACAGCAGGGCGGACACCGTTCGGCGGCCCGCGCGCGCCGTCGTCATTCCGCCTCCGACGTGTCCGAACACGCGCCTTGCCACAGTTGGGATGGTCCGGCCCGTTACGCTGGTCAATTGGGCATGGAGCCTCCACGTGGTCAAAGGACGGGACGCCATGGACGCAGTCGACCGCCCGGCACGGCTAGCCGTCGGCGTGATTGGAGCGGGCAGGGTCGGTTCGGCGCTCGGTGTCGCCCTCGCGAGAGCGGGGCATCGGGTCGTCGCCGCGAGCGGAGTCTCCGACGCCTCCAGAGATCGGGCCGCCGAGCGGCTCGGGGTTGTCACCAGCCGCCCCGAGGACGTGGTGGCCCAGTCGGACCTCGTCCTGTTGACGGTTCCCGACGACGCGCTGCCCGACCTGGTCGCGGGCCTGGCCGGCACGGGCGCCGACCTACGGGGCAAGCTGGTGGCCCACACCAGCGGAGCGTACGGCCTGGCGGTGCTGAACCCGGCGATCAAGGCCGGTGCGCTGCCCCTGGCGCTCCACCCGGTGATGACCTTCACCGGCAGGGACGACGACCTGCGCCGCCTCACCGGCATCTCCTACGGGGTCACCGCGCCCGACCCGCTCCGCCCGGTGGCCGAGGCCCTGGTCATCGAGATGGATGGCGAGCCCGTCTGGATCGAGGACGAGAACAGGCCGCTCTACCACGCGGCACTCGCGGCGGCGGCGAACCACATGGTGACGCTCGTCGCGGAGTCCTCGGAGCTGTTGCGGAAGGTCGGCGTGGACCAGCCGGGCCGGATGCTCGGCCCGCTGCTCGGCGCGGCCCTGGAGAACGTGTTGCGGCTCGGCATCGCCGGGCTGACGGGCCCGGTGGTACGCGGTGACGCCGCGACCGTCCGCAAGCACGTGGACGCGCTGATCCTGGCGGCACCCGAGGCTGCCGACGCCTATGTCGCCCTCGCTAGGCTCACGGCGGACCGGGCGCTGGCGGCCGGGCTGCTCAAGCCCGAAGCCGCCGAGCGCCTTCTGGACGCGCTGGGAGGAAACGTATGGACGTGATCGTGGCGGGCGACCGCGCCGAGCTGGTGAAGGCGCGCGAGGCACTGGGGATCGGCGAGAAGATCTCCTCGGGGAAGGCCACGCTGGCGCTGGTGCCGACCATGGGCGCGTTGCACGAGGGCCACCGTTCGCTCCTGCGGCTGGCCCGCGAGAAGGCCGATCACGTCGCCGTGAGCATTTTTGTGAACCCGCTCCAGTTCGGCCCGACCGAGGATTTCTCCCGATATCCCCGGACGTTCGACGCCGACCTGGAGATCTGCGCGGCCGAGGGTGTGAGCCTGGTTTTCGCTCCCGCCGCCGAGACCATGTACCTGCCGGACAGGCAGGTGGGCGTCTCCGCGGGAGGGATGGGCGCGATCGTCGAGGGGGCGTTCAGGCCGGGGCACCTCGACGGTGTGCTGACCGTGGTGCTCAAGCTGTTCAACCTGGTCCAGCCGGATGTGGCGGTGTTCGGGCAGAAGGACGCCCAGCAGCTCGCGATGATCCGCCGGATGGCGGTCGATCTCGACCTGCCGATCTCCATCGTCGGTGCGCCCACGATCCGGGAGGCGGACGGCCTGGCGCTGTCCAGCCGTAACCGCTACCTGTCCCCGAACGACCGGCGGGCGGCGCCGGCCCTGTCCCGGGCCCTGTTCGCGGGTGCGGAGCAGCGGACGCCGGGAGAGATTCGCCGGACCGCGCACGCCGTGCTCGAGAGTGAGCCGTCACTCGACCTCGACTACCTGGTGCTGGTGGACCCGGCGACCTTCGCCGAGGTCGGCGAGGACCACGCGGGTGAGGCGATTCTCGCCGTGGCCGCGAAGGTGGGATCCACCCGGTTGATCGACAACGTGATCGTCACCCTTTGACGTCCCCCGGACCCTCCGGCCTCTGACGGGGGCGAACCGAGAACGTCCTGCCGGTCAGGCGGACTCGATCCGGTAAGCCCCCGCCGGGTGAGCGCCGACCATCCCCGGGGCCGTTGAGCCCTCGGTCGGACCGGTCCCCTGGCAAACCCGCGCCCCCGGCCGCCAGGGGCGGTCCAAACGCTCTCCGAGCCTGCCGGACGCCCCTGGCTGTCATCGTTCTCCTAGCCTCCAGGACGCCCCTGGCGGCCATCGCTCCCTGATCCGGTCGCCGCGCCCCCCGTGGCTTCCTCGCTGAGGCATTCGAGGCGACCGGGTGCGACCCGGCTCGCGATCCGGTCGCCACGCTCCGGTGGCTTCCTCGCTGAGGCATTCGAGGCGAACGGATACGACCCGCCTCGCGCTCCGGTGGCTTCCGCGTCGGGGCATTCGAGGCGACCGGGTACGACCCGGCTGCCGCGCCCCGATGGCACACCCCGGGGAACAGCCTCCTCGGCTCTCCCGTTATCGTCAGAGTGACGAAATGAACGGCCTCTTGATGACCCCTCGCGAGGAGGCGGCAATGAGCATTCCGGCTATTCCCCAGAGGTTGACCGCTCCCGCTCCGGGCTGGACGGTCGAGGCGGACGTGGTCGTAGTGGGCTCCGGCATAGCGGGGCTCACCCTGGCGCTGCGGTACGCCGGTCTCGATCCCGGAGCGAAGGTCCTGGTCGTCACCAAGGACGTGCTGTCGTCGGGATCCACCCGCTGGGCGCAGGGCGGGATCGCCGCCGTGCTCGACCCGCGGGACACCCCCGCCGAGCACCTGTCCGACACGCTCATCGCGGGGGTGGGCCTCTGTGACGAGGAGGCCGTCCGGGTCCTGGTGACCGAGGGGCCGGGCGCGGTGCGCCGGCTGATCTCGGCGGGGGCCCGGTTCGACACCGACGCCGCCGGAGAGCTCCAGCTCACCAGGGAGGGCGGCCATCGGCGCAACCGCATCGTGCACGCCGGCGGCGACGCCACCGGCGCGGAGGTGCAGAGGGCGCTCGTCCAGGCGATCCAGGAGTCGGAGATCGAGGTGATCGAGCACGCGCTTGTGCTCGACCTGTTCAAGGACGCCGCCGGCCGGGCCGCCGGAGTGACCCTGCACGTCATGGGCGAGGGCGAACGCGACGGTGTGGGCGCGGTCAGGGCAGGGGCCGTGGTGCTGGCCACCGGTGGCATGGGCCAGGTCTACGCCGCCACCACCAACCCCCTCGTCTCCACCGGTGACGGCGTGGCGCTCGCACTGCGCGCGGGCGCCGTCGTGAGGGACGTGGAGTTCGTCCAGTTCCACCCGACCGTGCTCTGGCTCGGCGAGGACTCCACCGGCCAGCAGCCGCTGATCTCCGAGGCGGTGCGGGGCGAGGGAGCGGTGCTGGCCGACGCCGAGGGCATCCGGTTCATGAAGGACGTCCACGAGCTCGCCGACCTCGCGCCCCGCGACGTCGTGGCCAAGGCGATCATGCGGCGGATGAGGGAGACCGGCGCCGACCACATGTATCTCGACGCCCGCCACTTCGGCGAGGAGAAGTGGCGCACCCGCTTCCCGACGATCTACTCCGTCTGCCTGGAGCACGGCATCGACCCGGTCACCCAGCCCATCCCGGTCGCCCCCGCCGCCCACTACGCCAGCGGCGGCGTCCGCGCCGACCTGCACGGCCGTACCAGCGTGCCCGGCCTGTACGCCTGCGGCGAGGTGGCCTGCACCGGCGTGCACGGCGCCAACCGGCTGGCCTCCAACTCCCTGCTCGAAGGCCTGGTCTTCGCCGAGCGGATCGCCGCCGACATCCACGCGGAGCGGCGGGCCGGATCCGGCAGGATCACGGAGGCCGTACACCCCGCGCAGGGCGAGGCCGCGGGCGTGGCGCACCCCGTACCGGACGAGGTCGCGGGCGTCGCGCCGGACGAGGCGGAGAGCGCCGTACGGCCCGCGGGGGGTGAACCGCTGACCGATGACCGTCCCGCCAGCCTGATCGACCCCAGGGCCCGGGCCAGGATTCAGGGGCACATGAGCCGGGGGGCGAGCGTGCTGCGCAGCCAGGAGTCCCTGAGCGCGGTCGCCAAGGCACTGCTGAGCGTCCGGTGGACCCCGGTGGCGGTCGAGCCGTGCACGGAGTCCTGGGAGACCACGAACCTGCTGACGGTCGCGTCGGTCCTGGTGGCCGCCGCCCGCAGTCGCCAGGAGACTCGCGGGTCGCACTGGCGCGAGGACTTCCCCGACCGAGACGATGCCCAGTGGCAGGGCCACCTCGACGTGACCCTTACAGGAGAGGGACTGACCATGAACTACCGTCCACACGCGAACGTCGCCATGCCCGCGCACACGATCGACGACCTCGTGGCGGCCGGGCTGGAGCCCGCCGAGGTGAGCGCACTGATCGACATCGCGTTGCGGGAGGACCTGGGGGAGGCCGGCGACGTGACGAGCATCGCCACGATCCCCGCCGGTCAGATCGCGACCGCCGACGTGGTGGCCCGGGCGGACGGAGTGATCGCGGGTCTCGCGGTCGCGGAGGCGGTGTTCGCGCGGCTCGGCGTGAGCCGTACCGAACGGCACGTCAAGGACGGCGAGCGGGTGAGCCGGGGAGATGTGCTGATGACCGTCACCGGCGCCACCCGGGACGTGCTGACCGCCGAGCGGACCGCACTCAACCTGCTCACACACCTGTCCGGGATCGCCTCGCTGACCGGCAGGTGGGTCCGGGCGGTCGAGGGGACCGGAGCCCACATCCGGGACAGCCGTAAAACCCTGCCGGGCCTGCGCGCGCTGGAGAAGTACGCCGTCCGCGCGGGCGGTGGCGTCAACCATCGGATGTCCCTTTCGGATGCCGCGCTGATCAAGGACAATCACGTGGTGGCCTCCGGCGGGGTGGCCGAGGCGTTCCGGGCGGTCCGGAACTCCTACCCGGGCCTGCCGATCGAGGTCGAGGTCGACCGGATCGACCAGATCGAGCCGGTGCTGGCCGAGGGAGCGGAGGAGATCCTGTTGGACAATTTCACCGTTGATCAGCTGGCGGAGGCCGTACGCCTGGTGGATGGCAGGGCGCGCCTGGAGTCCAGCGGAGGGTTGACCCTGGAGTCTGCTCGTGACGTGGCCGAAACAGGTGTTGACTACCTTGCCGTGGGCGCGCTCACGCATTCGGCTCCGGCTCTGGACATCGCCTTGGACCTTCGGGGGAATTGATGCTGCTTGCCATTGATGTCGGCAACACCCATACCGTTCTCGGCCTTTTCGAGGGCGAGGACGTGATCGAGCACTGGCGGATCGCCACGGACGCCCGGCGCACGGCCGACGAGATCGCCGTCGTGCTCCAGGGGCTGCTGGGACAGTCGCCGCTGCTCAAGGGTGCCGATGTCGACGGCATCGCGCTCTGTTCCACGGTGCCGTCGGTGCTCAACGAGATGCGCGAGATGTGCCGCCGCTACTACGGCGACGTGACCGCGGTGATCGTCGAGCCCGGCGTCCGCACCGGTGTGCCGGTGCGGATGGACAACCCGAAAGAGGTCGGCAGCGACCGGATCGTCAACGCGCTGGCGGCCATCCAGCTGTACGGCGGGCCGTGCATCATCGTCGACTTCGGGACCGCGACCTCCTTCGACGCGGTCTCGGCCAAGGGCGAGTACGTCGGTGCGGTGACCGCCCCCGGCATCGAGATCTCGGTGGACGCGCTGGCGGCGGCGGGGGCGCAGCTGCACAAGGTGGAGCTGATCCGTCCCCGGTCCGTGATCGGCAAGAACACGGTCGAGGCGCTCCAGTCGGGCATCATCTACGGTTTCGCCGGCCAGGTGGACGGGATCGTCGAGCGGATGGTGGCCGAGCTGGCCGACGACCCCGACGACGTCACCGTGGTGGCCACCGGCAGCGCGGCCCCGCTCGTGGTCAGCGAGGCGCGCTCGATCGACATGCACGAGCCCTGGCTCACGCTCATCGGCCTTCGGCTGATCTACCACCGCAACACGGCGTGAGGCGCTCTTCCCTTCCGCGACAGGGGTGGCCTCCGGTGGTTCGCCACATCGGTACCCTTTGGAACTGTGACCGATGAAGTGACGAACCCAGCCGAGGATCTGCCCGAGCAGATGCGCGTGCGCCGGGAGAAGCTCGACCGCCTCCGCTCAGAGGGCGTCGACCCCTACCCGGTGAATTTCCCGCGCACCGCGACCAACAGCGAGATCCGCCAGAAATACGCCGATCTCGCCGTTGACACCGCGACCGGCGACAAAGTGGGCGTCACGGGGCGCGTGATGCTGTCCAGGACCGGGGGCAAGCTCTGCTTCGCCACGATCCGCGACGGCTCCGGCGACCTCCAGGTCATGATCTCCCTGGACAGGGTGGGCGAGGAGTCCCTGGCCGCCTGGAAGCGCGACGTCGACCTCGGCGACCATGTGGGCATCGAGGGCGAGGTCATCACCTCCCGCCGGGGCGAGCTGTCCATCCTCGCCGATCGCTGGGTGATCACCTCCAAGTGCCTGCGACCCCTGCCGGAGAAGCACGCCGGGCTCACCGACCCCGAGGCGCGGGTCCGCCAGCGCTACGTCGACCTCATCGTCAACGACGAGGCCCGGAAGATGGCCTACACCCGTAGCGCCGTCGTGCGGGCGATGCGCGACTTCTGGCACGGCGAGGGCTACCTCGAGGTCGAGACGCCGATGCTCCAGCCGATCCACGGCGGTGCCACGGCCCGGCCGTTCAAGACCCACATCAACGCCTACAACATGGAGCTCTACCTCCGCATCGCGATCGAGCTCTACCTCAAGCGGCTCGTGGTGGGCGGCATCGAGAAGGTCTTCGAGGTCAGCCGCAACTTCCGCAACGAGGGCGCGGACTCCACCCACAACCCCGAGTTCACGATGCTCGAGGCCTACGGGACGTACCTCGACTACAACGACATGGCGGACCTGACCCAGCGGATGATCCAGAGCGCGGTCGTGGCGGCGCTCGGCCAATCCGTGGTGACCTACCAGGACCAGGAGATCGACCTGGGCCTGGAGGAGTGGCCGCGGATCACCCTCTACGGGGCGGTCTCGGACGCGCTGGGCGAGGAGGTCACGACCGAGACGCCGCTGGAGCGGGTCCGGCAGTACGCGGACAAGCACGAGATCCACTGGGACGCCAAGTGGGGGCAGGGCAAGCTCGTCCAGGAAATCTTCGAGGCGCTCGTCGAGCACACGCTCATCCAGCCCACGTTTGTCATGGACTACCCGCTGGAGACCTCCCCGCTGGCCCGTCAGCACCGTGACAACCCGCTCCTCACCGAGAAGTGGGACCTGATCGGCTTCGGCACCGAGCTCGGCACCGCCTTCTCGGAGCTGGTCGACCCGGTCGAGCAGCGCCGCCGCCTCACCGAGCAGTCCCTGCTCGCCGCGGGCGGCGACCCCGAGGCCATGCAGCTTGACGAGGACTTCCTCACCGCCCTGGAATATGCGATGCCGCCCACGGGCGGTATGGGGCTCGGCGTGGACCGCCTTGTCATGGCCTTCACCGGCAAGAACATCCGCGAGACCATCCTGTTCCCGCTGGTCAAGCCGACGAGCTGAGCCCGATGGGCAGCGCTGTCTCATGCGCGGACCGATTCCCGCCGGTCAAGTCGACGGGTTGAGGCCGGCGGGCGGCGCTGCCTCCCGCGCGGGCCGACGGGTTGAGTTCGACGGATAGCGCCGCCTCTCGCGGGCCGACGGATCCGGCCTGAGGGGCGGCGCCGCCTCCCGTCGGTCAGGCCGGCGGGCCGAGCCTGACGGGCAGCGCCGCCAGGCCACGCAGCGTGAGGTTCTCCTTGTACGGCGGCGTCGCATCGACCAGGGCCAGATCCGGTGCCGCCGTCGCGAGGGCGGACAGCGCGACAGACCCCTCCAGCCGGGCCAGCGGCGCTCCCAGGCAGAAGTGGGCCCCCAGGCCGAAGGCCAGGTGACGGACGGGCCCGCGGTCCAGGTCGAGCCTGTCGGGGTCGGCGAACACCTCGGGGTCCCGGTTGGCCGCGCCGAGTAGCGCCATCACCGCCTCTCCCTCGCGGATCGGCGTCCCGCACAGCTCCACGTCCTCCAGCGCGAACCTGAGCGTGAGCTGGACGGGCGGGTCGTAACGGAGGAGTTCCTCCACCGCCTTCGCTGTGTTTCTTTCGTGTCTCTCGTGCCTCTCGTGTCCTTCGCCGCCCTCGTCGAAGCGGTGCAGGGCGCCGTGGCGGAGCAGCGCCAGGGCGCCGTTGCCGATCAGGTTGACCGTGGTCTCGTGCCCGGCCACCAGCAGGAGCACGCACGTGCTCAGCAGTTCCTCGGTGGTCAGCTCATCCGCCGTGACGAGGGCGCTCAGCAGATCCCCGCCGGGCTCGGCCCGCCGCCTGACCAGCAACTCCGCGAAGTAGGCGTGAAACTCCTCCCGGGCCGCGTCGCGCTCCGCGAGCATCTTCTCGGGCAGCAGGAAGTCCGGGTCGAGCCCGCGCGCCAGCGACTCGCTCCAGCCCTGGAAACGTGCCTGATCCTCCGGCGGCACCCCCAGCATCTCGCTGATCACCCGGACCGGCAGCGGATAGGCCAGCGCGGAGATCAGATCGACCTCACCGGACATCCCCCCGACCAACTCCTCGGCGATCACCGAGATCCTCGGCCGGAGCCGTTCGATCATCCGCGCGGTGAAGGCCCTGCTCACCAGGGCGCGCAGACGGGTGTGGTCGGGCGGATCCATGGTGAGGAAGGATCGCGCGCCCCGGTTACGCCCCGGCGGTCCCTCTCCGTGGCCGAAGCGCGGGTCGCGCAGCAGCGCGGCACACGGCGCGTATCCCGTCGCCAGCCACATCCCCGCCGGAGTTCGGAACAGCGGGCCCTGCTCGCGGAGCTCGCGGTAACGCCGGTACGGCGCGCGGAGGAAGTCAGGCGCGAAAGGGTCGAACCCCAGCAGGTCAAGGACGGTCACAGTGCTCACGGACGGTCTCCGGATCTTATGAGGTGCGGTACGCGGAAACCGGGCGGGCGACCGCCGTACGGGAAGTCCGTCGACGGACGGTCAATCGATCGAGCAATTCCGATCGAGCCAGGACGCAGCGTAGAAAGTCCATTTTGGGTGGGCTCTATATGACATAGGACTCCATGCGAGGATCGGCCGCGCCGACTGGCTGCGGGCCGAATGCCGCGGAGAGCGTCCCTTCCTCTTTCCCATCGCAGGGCGATCCCCCTGGTGTTGTCAAGGTGATGAGCCGCATCCTTGTCGAGGCATGTCAGGGCGAAGAGCGTCGGGAAATGATCGTTTTTTCCGAGAAAAGACGAGAAAACGGCGTCGGCCGTATGGCCCGCTCCGAAGGCGATCTCATCGGCCGTGGCGTCAGCGAAACCTTGTTCTGCAAGGACTTCGATTGCCGCAGTCAGCGACCGCTCGGGGGCGCCTGCCTTGACTCGGTCGTGACTTGACCACAAAGGCGCCGACATATCATGAGTACTTCATGTAACGAGTACTATGTCAATAGCGGCCAACCTCTCTGGAGAGCGGAACTTGACGACCTTTGAACAAGGCGTTTACCGTTCCTGGCGGACGGTATTGATTTCTGGCGCGTTCACGCCTGGTTACCTATGAGGGGGGAGTGATTCTAGATGGCTTATCCAGAAGTGGATTCACGCCATGGCGACAGCCCCCTGGGCATGGGCGATATCGGTCTCAGCGATGACGATCTCGTTCTGTTGTCAGAGCTCGCCAAGGGCGTCACCGTCGACAGGGTGGGGCGTCGCCTCGACATCAGCGGCCGGACGGTCCGGCGCAGGCTCCGCGGAATCTGCGACCGTATCGGTGTGGCCACGGCGATCGAAGCGGTGGCCTGGGCCGCTCGCCGTCAGTTGATCTAGGCCGCAGCCGATCGTCTCAGCCTGCCGTGTCCCGTCCTGACCGGCTCCGGCAGGCTCCTCGCCCGTTCAGGCTCGTCCGGCCCTCTCCGGGTCCGCTCGGCCTCCGCCCCGGGCTCTTTCGGGGCGTCACTCGTCGCGGGCCCCGAAGGGCCCGCGACGGTCTGCTTCAGTCCGCGATCCGGACGCCGCCCGCGAAGGGCCGGTTGTCGATCGTGGAGATGTGGATGACGTCACCGGTCTGGGGGGCGTGGACCATCATGCCCGCGCCGATGTAGATCCCGACATGGTGCAGGTCGTTGTAGAAGAAGACCAGATCGCCCGGGCGCAGCTCGTCCCTGGAGATGTGAGTGCCCGCGGTCCACTGGTCGCCGGTGTAGTGGGGCAGGCTGATGCCGACCTTCTGATAGGCCCACATGACCAGCCCGGAACAGTCGAAGGAGTTGGGGCCCTCGGCTCCCCACACGTATGGCTTGAGCTGCTGGCTGAGCGCCCAGCGGGCGGCCTCGGCGGCCTTGCCGCTGCCCACGACGGGCACGCTGATCTTCACCCGGCTGCCCTGGCTGCTGGCGGCCCGCTGGCGCACCTCGCTGAACAGGTTGCTCTCGACCCGCTTGACCAGCCGCTCGATCTTGGTCCGCTTACCGGTGATGTCCGTGAGCAGGTCCTTGACCTCGGTGGTCCTGGCCTTGGCGCCGGCCTGTGCCCGCTCGGCGGCCTCGATCGCCCGGCTGACCTGGGCGACCTCCTCGCTCTGCTGCTGCTGGAGGGCGTAGTTGGTGGTGGCCTGGTCGAGGAAGGTGTCGGGGTCGCCCGACTGGGTGAAGGCGAGCTCGGATCCCAGCCCGCCCGTCATGTAGTTGCTCTGCGCGAGGAGGCTGGCCTTGCTGCGCCGCGACTCCAGCTCGGACTCGCTGACGGCGAGGGTCTTCTTGGCGCTCTCGGCGGCGCGCTGCGCCTGCTTCAGCTTGACCCGCTCGCCGTTGTACTGCTCGCTGAGCGTGCCGATCTCGTTGTGCAGCTTCTCGACCTGCTTGGCCAACTCCTGGAGGTTGGGCTTTGGTTCGGCGGTGGCCGCGATCAGAGGAGTGCCGAGGGTCAGGGAGGCGAACGCCATCCCGATGATCATGATACGGCGAGTGAGTCCACGCGGGGCGTTTTCTCGGCTGCGGGCATGACTGCCCGTGTTCTTTCCTCCACGCTTGCGCGTGCGCTTCACCAACAGGCTCCTCTCCTCGGTCGCCTACCGGGTTAGCTGACGGGTTCGGGCCGGAGGCAGCCCTACCTGGTGCGTTGAAGGCACTTCGGATTCACCCCGGGGGGACATGGTCGAGAGTGGGTCCCCGGCTCCCCGCGTTTCGGGGATTCGGCGGGTCAGGCTTTTTTACATCACTGACAACGAGCACGGACATTAGTGCACTTGGAGGTTCCTGCTCAACCAGAACTGCAAACTCGGTAGAGGTTTCACAACTGAAATGTCACGGAAAGATCACACGTCTCGATGATCAACATGGGCATTACGCTGCCTTGATGTCCCCTTGGTGCGCACTTGGCGAAAGTCTTCGCAGGTCCGGGACCGCAAAAAAGACGAGCCCTGACGTATCGCCGTCAATCCATGCTCAGCGTGATAGATGGACTACCTGGAGTCATCTGATGGCCATGGGGCGCGAGTTAAGGGTGGGCCGTAATTGGAGAGCACCGAGGACGTACGCTGATCGGTCATGGAGCAGGTTACGGAGCATTTCCCCGTGGCGGCCGTACAGGGTGCCGAAGCCGGGGAGCGGCGAGCCGGATCCGAGAGCGGGAGCGTGGACGCGGAGCGGGAGTCGCGGGGCCTGCGGGGATCCGAGCTGGAGACGGCCGAGATCGTCGTACGGCGCGCCCGCACACCGGACGTGCGCGCCATCCGGCGACTCGTCGACACCTACGGGGGAGCCGGTCAGCGGCTTCTGAGGAAGGCCACGGTCACCCTCTACGAGGACGTCCAGGAGTTCTGGGTCGCCACCGACGGGACCGGAGCGGTCATCGGCTGCGGGGCGCTTCACGTGCTCTGGGAGGATCTCGCCGAGATCCGCACCGTCGCCGTCGATCCCGCCTGCCGGGGGCTGGGCATCGGCCACAGGATCGTCTCCGTTCTCATTCGCACGGCGGGCGAGCTCGGTCTGCGCCGGGTTTTCTGCCTGACCTTCGAGGTTGACTTCTTCGGCCGGCACGGATTTCAGGAGATCCAGGGCACGCCCGTCGCGCCGGAGGTCTACGCGGAGCTTCTCGCCTCCTACGACGAAGGCGTCGCCGAGTTTCTCGATCTTGAGCACGTCAAGCCGAACACCTTGGGAAACACCCGGATGCTTCTGCATCTGACGCGAGAGCCCGGCTTCCGCGCTCTCGATGCTGACGAAGTGGAGAGATGACTGTTGATACCTGTATCGATACCTTGTGCACCAGCAAGCGTATGAGTCTGACCCATGCCACATGCGCAGTCTTAAGTGAGGTGACGCGGTGAGCACCGGACAGCCGCCGTATCCAGAGGATGATCCCGAGCGCGATCGCACACCGTCGGGGCAGCCGGAATACGGACGGCACAACGAGGATCGAGCCTCCGGCGAATTCGATCCCGACATGACGGTTGTCGGATACAGGTTGGAGGCCTCGCCGCCGGACACCGGACCAGGACAGACCCCACAGGGCTACGGGCAGCCGACCGCCCCGCCGACGTCTCCGCAGACCTACGGCCAGCCCGGCTCCTACGGCCGGCAGCCCGGAACCGGCGCCTACGGCCAGCAGCCCGCGTATGGTCAGCAACCCTCCCAAGAACAGTCACCGTACGGCCAGCAGCCTTCTCAGGAGCAGCCCGGCCATGGCGGGCAGCCCTCCCAGCCCGGCTACGGCCAGCAGCCCGGTTATGGGCAGCCACCCGTTACCGGCGCCTATGGGCAGCCACCCGTTACCGGCGCCTATGGTCAGCCGCCCGCCTACGGCCAGCCCTCCCAGGGACAGCCCGGTTATGGCCAGCCTGGAACCGGTGCCTACGGCCAGCCCTCCCAGGAGCAGCCCGGTTATGGCGGGCAGCCCTCCCAGCCGGACTACGGCCAGCAGCCAGGAACCGGTCCCTACGGCCCGCCTTCTCAGGGCCAGCCCGCCTATGGCGGTCAGCCCGGCTACGGCCAGCAGCCCGGTTACGGTCAGCAGCCTGGCTACGGGCAGCAGCCCGGAACGGGCCCCTACGGTCAGCCGCCCGCCTACGGCCAGCCTTCCCCGGGCCAGCCTGCCTACGGCGGTCAGCCCGGTTACGGCCAGCAACCCGGCTACGGGCAGCAGCCCCCCCAGCCTGGATACGGTCAGCAGCCTTATGGTCAGCAGCCCGGCTACGGGCAGCCCGGAACCGGCCCCTACGGCCAGCAGCCACCCTACGGCCAGCAGGGTTGGCAGCAGGCTCCCGGCTACGGCCGGCCGGGCTACGGGCCCCAGGGTGCGATGCCCCCCGGTGTCCCCGCTCCGCTCGCGGAGTGGTGGGAGCGTCTGGTGGCCCGCATCATCGACGCGCTGCTCTACCTTCTGATCAGCCTCGGGCTCGGTGCCGTCATCGGCGCGATCTTCGTGACGAAGGCCGGCTTCAATATGGAGACGGGTGTTGTCACGGAGCCGGGCGGGGCCCTCCTGGCGGGCCTGCTGTCGTCGTTGATCGTGGGCGCGCTGTTCATCGGCTACGAGTTCCTGATGCTTCGCAGGGGCGGTCAGACCCTGGGCAAACTGGCGATGCGCATCAAGGTCGTTCCCCTGGCGGGAGGTTCCCTGGGGCCCGGGGGGCTCGCCGTCGACGTGGCCGCCAAGCGGGCCGTGGCCATATTCGGCCCGGTGCTGCTGACCTGGATCCCCGGCGTGGGGTGGCTCCTCGGCTTCGCCATCTACGTGTACTGGATCCTGGCCTTCGTCTGGCAGTTCGTGGACAAGCCCTACCAGCAGTCCCTGCTGGACAAGGTCGCCACGACGGTGGTCGTCAAGGCCAGGTAGTTCTGGTAGCTCTGAAAATAACGGGGTCGGCGGTTCAACCGTCGGCCCCGATTTCATGGGTGGATGAGAAAACAGAGTTCGATAACGAGGATCGCCACGTGTGATGGAAGCGCAAACTCATTCGCCGCGGCGAGAGGAGTCTTATGGCGCACGCGCCCCGGACGGCGAAAAATCATCGCAGATCGACCTCGCGGCCGCCTACGGAGTCCTATGCGGTCTCGGTGACTCCGCTCTCGGAAGGGAGCGGCTTCTCGCTTCCCTCCATCGGGGTGGGCGAAGGCCGGGCCCCGACCGTTTCAAACAGGGGACCATAACAGGGAAGTGATTCCCCTACCGGGTAAACCCTCTCTTCTCTAGGCTCGATGGGAGACCGGTTGCCGGAGGGAGTTCAGGTACCACTCGCCCAATGGTGGGATCGACCGGCCGCTCGCATCCTCGGCGATGCCATCTTCGTGGCACTCCACTGGTTTCTCTCTTTCGTCTTCTGCCCCGTGTTCCGGTCGGCGGGCGAAGGTCTTCTTGCGGATCGGAGCTCGGGCCTCGTGGTGTTGCCGGGGTTGTCTACGGGCCTGAGCGCGTTTGGTGGTTATACGGTTTACGACTATGTCCCCCAGTCGAAGACGGCCGTACGCTTGGTAAGAAAGCGATGAAGATCCGTCTTGTTCCGCACGGTGACATCGAACTGTGGTGCGCCACGGTGATGAAGCGAGTGGTTCTCTTCCGAGATGTTCTGGTGACCGTGGGTATTCCTGTGAAGAACCTGGCAACGACGATCCCAGGCTTCGCGGCGAGGTTGTTCGCCCTCTCCGACAAGCCTCCTCAGCAGGGACTTCGTGGCAAGATGGAGGAGTCCGGCGGCCGGGAACCCCGGACGACATTGGTTTTCCGGACATGATGATGATCACTTGATCACCCGCCCGGATTTTCCCTCGCGGCTTTACACGGTGCAACCGGTAAGGCGGCTGGAGAGAAGCATTAAGGTGGAGAGTGGCTGACGCGGTCGCCCCCGAGACACGCGCCGCTTGCCCGTGGCGCTATGGTCATGTGTGGGCGGATCCAACTGATCGGGCGAGCTACCTGTGCAGCCCGGGAGTCGCCGCCAAATTTCCATGGTCCCCAGAATGCCATCCCGGTCCGGATCGAGGACGAATGTACGACGTATTGTCCGCGTTGATACCCCCAGCGGTCGTCGGTGGAGCCTTCGTCTACGGAGCCTTCAAGCTTCTTCGCAGTGAAGGGGCCGGCCGTCGGTCGGCAAAACAGAGCGATCAGGCTGAGTCGCAGAACAGTTGATCCACTCGGAGTCTCGGATGCCGGTAAGAATCGCCGGGCTTCCGGAATTGCCGCTCTCCGATTGCGGGTATATGTTTAGCTAGCGAATGAAACAATACTCCGCGAAAGGATTGCGTAGATGGCCAAGCAGATCCAGGAGATTCTCATCGACGACCTCGATGGGGGCGAGGCCAATGAGACTGTCGCCTTCGCGATTGACGGCGCCAGCTACGAGATTGACCTGAGTGAGGTAAACGCGAAGAAGCTCCGCGACTCTCTGTCGGCTTTCGTGCAGAGCGCCCGCCGTTCCGGCGCCCTGGCCACTCGTCGTCGCCGTGCAGGTGGCGCCCGGGCTCTCACGCGAGAGAAGAGCGCCGACATCAGGGCGTGGGCGAAGTCGCACGGCCTTAATGTCAGCGAGCGCGGTCGAATCGCCTCCAAGATCGTCGAGCAGTACGAAGCGGCTCACTAGATCACTCACTAGATCAAGTGAATCATGCGGTTATGGCGGTCACGGTGGGGTCCGGTGGCGGCCATGACCGCATGATGTGTTTGAGTGGTTGATAAACGTCGTTCGCTTGCGGCGTAGCGGGAACATCCCACCCCCCGTAAGTAGTTGGATGGAGGGTGAACGCCCTGCTCTCGGGGAACGTCTTCTGCATAGAGCGGTCGCCGGGTCGGGGCTACCATGCGGGATGACAGGGCTCGGATATCCCGGACCTGCCTGACCGCTCTGTGAGGAGCGACGAGATGTTCGAGAGGTTCACCGACCGCGCACGACGGGTTGTCGTCCTGGCTCAAGAAGAAGCCCGGATGCTCAACCACAACTACATCGGTACGGAGCACATCCTTCTTGGCTTGATCCATGAAGGTGAAGGCGTTGCCGCCAAGGCTCTGGAGAGCCTCGGCATCAGTCTTGAGGGTGTGCGTCAGCAGGTCGAGGAGATCATCGGCCAAGGTCAGTCTGCGCCGTCGGGGCACATTCCGTTCACCCCGCGTGCCAAGAAAGTCCTTGAGCTGTCGCTCCGCGAGGCCTTGCAGCTGGGTCATAACTACATCGGTACCGAGCACATCCTCCTTGGCCTCATCCGTGAGGGCGAAGGGGTGGCCGCGCAGGTGCTGGTGAAGCTTGGCGCCGACCTCAACCGGGTCCGCCAGCAGGTCATCCAGTTGCTCCATGGTTACCAGGGCAAGGAGCCGGCCGCCGCGGGCGGTCCGACCGAGGCCGCACCGTCGACCTCCCTTGTGCTGGACCAGTTCGGCCGCAACCTGACCCAGGCCGCCCGGGAGGGCAAGCTGGATCCGGTGATCGGCCGAGAGAAGGAGATCGAGCGGGTCATGCAGGTCCTGTCCCGCAGGACCAAGAACAACCCCGTTCTGGTGGGCGAGCCCGGCGTCGGCAAGACCGCCGTGGTCGAAGGGCTGTCCCAGAAGATCGTCAAGGGCGAGGTGCCCGAGACGCTCAAGGACAAGCAGCTCTACACCCTGGACCTGGGCGCCCTGGTGGCCGGGTCGCGTTACCGCGGTGACTTCGAGGAGCGGCTGAAGAAGGTCCTCAAGGAGATCCGCACCCGCGGCGACATCATCCTGTTCATCGACGAGCTGCACACGCTCGTCGGCGCGGGTGCCGCCGAGGGCGCGATCGACGCGGCCAGCATTCTGAAGCCGATGCTGGCCCGTGGTGAGCTGCAGACCATCGGTGCCACCACGCTGGACGAATACCGCAAGCACCTGGAGAAGGACGCCGCGCTGGAGCGGCGCTTCCAGCCCATCCAGGTGGCCGAGCCCAGCCTGAGCCACACCATCGAGATCCTCAAGGGACTGCGCGACCGGTACGAGGCGCACCACCGGGTCTCGATCACCGACGGCGCCCTTGTGGCCGCCGCGCAGCTGGCCGACCGCTACATCAGCGACCGGTTCCTGCCGGACAAGGCGATCGACCTGATCGACGAGGCCGGCTCGCGGATGCGGATCCGCAGGATGACCGCGCCGCCGGACCTGCGCGAGTACGACGAGAAGATCGCGAACGTGCGGCGCGACAAGGAGTCCGCGATCGACGCGCAGGACTTCGAGAAGGCCGCGGCGCTGCGCGATCAGGAGAAGCAGCTCCAGCTCAAGCGCGAGCGCCGGGAGAAGGAGTGGAAGGCCGGCGACATGGACGTCGTCGCCGAGGTCACCGAGGAGCTCATCGCCGAGGTCCTCGCCACGGCCACCGGCATCCCGGTCTTCAAGCTCACCGAGGAGGAGTCCCAGCGACTGCTCCGCATGGAAGACGAGCTGCACAAGCGGATCATCGGTCAGGACGACGCCATCAAGGGTCTGTCCCGTTCGATCCGCCGCACCCGCGCCGGGTTGAAGGACCCGCGTCGTCCGGGTGGCTCGTTCATCTTCGCCGGCCCCTCGGGTGTCGGTAAGACCGAGCTGTCCAAGGCGCTGGCCGAGTTCCTGTTCGGCGACGAAGATGCGCTGATCATGCTGGACATGTCGGAGTTCATGGAGAAGCACACCGTCTCCCGTCTGTTCGGCTCCCCTCCGGGTTACGTCGGATACGAAGAGGGCGGTCAGCTGACCGAGAAGGTGCGGCGCAAGCCGTTCTCGGTGGTGCTGTTCGACGAGATCGAGAAGGCACACCCCGACATCTTCAACTCGCTGTTGCAGATCCTGGAGGACGGTCGTCTGACCGACGCCCAGGGTCGGGTGGTGGACTTCAAGAACACCGTCATCATCATGACGACGAACCTCGGCACCCGTGACATCTCCAAGGGTCAGGGGGTCGGCTTCGCCAAGAACAACGACGCCGAGTCCAACTACGACCGGATGAAGTCCAAGGTCCAGGAGGAGCTCAAGCAGCACTTCCGGCCCGAGTTCCTCAACCGTGTCGACGACATCGTGGTCTTCCACCAGCTGACGCCGAAGGAGATCATCAAGATCGTCGATCTGATGCTCGCCATGGTGGACCTGAGGCTGAAGGACCGCGACATGTCGATGGAGCTCACGCCGGAGGCCAAGCAGCTGCTGGCCGATCGTGGATACGACCCGGTGATGGGCGCCCGTCCTCTGCGCCGCACGATCCAGCGCGAGCTGGAGGACAACCTGTCGGAGAAGATCCTGTACGGCGAGCTCCGTCCCGGCCAGGTCGTGAAGATCGCGGTCGAGGGCGAGGGCGAGAACGCGAAGTTCACCTTCGTCGGTGAGTCCGCGCCGGTCGCCCAGGTTCCTGACTCGGCAGCCGCCATTGCGGAGCCGATCCAGAACTAGGACCGACCTGCCCTAACAGGCAAAGGCAGACCCCGTCGTAGGGAGATCTACGGCGGGGTCTGCTTATTTGTTACTAAAGGAGGTATCTCGCCACCACGGGTAGTACTACACTCTGTAGAGCGAGTTCGGCCAAGTTTTGCCCACGTGAGCCACAAATGTGCTCATCGCGGGGAGATCGGCGACGGAGTCCGCCCAGCGACGTACCGAAGGATCGTCTCCCGGAGTGACGCGGAGATCGGTGCCCGCCCGGGATGCTTCAACGAGCCGGGTCGAATTCCCGGCAGGGAGGCCTCTGGCCCGCGGCGTCGGCACTGCCGGCGCGGGGTGATCGGGGCCGCTTACACGGAGTACGGCCTTGGAGGCACTGGATGCGTATGCGGCACGAGGACGGGACGCTCGTTCACCTGTCCTACAACGCGGGCGTCCACCCCGCCGAGGATCTGGAGAACCTGATCGCGCACCTGACGCGATACGCCGTACCGGTGCGCAAGCGCCTGGGCGTGGAGCGGATGGGCGTCGGACTCTGGCTCTCCCCGAGCGTGGCCGACCACCTCACGGCCGACCGGATCGAGCTGGTGCGCCTGCGCCGCTCCCTTGAGGAGCGCGGCCTGGAGGTCGTCAGCCTCAACGGCACCGGCGGCCGCAACCAGGATGCTCCCGGCCCCGACTGGGCGAAGCCCGAGCGTTACCGCTACACGATGGCGCTGGCCAGGATCCTGGCCTTCCTGCTGCCGGAGGACGTCCGTTTCGGAAGCATCTCCACCATCCCCATCGGCTGGCGCCGCGACTGGCCGGCCGACCTGCACGCGATCGCCTCGCGCCGCCTGGAGCGCCTCGCCCGAGAGCTGCGCGGTCTCTACAGCGTCACCGGCAAGACGATCAGGGTCGGCTTCGAGCCGTGGCCCGGTTGCGTGCTGGAGACCACCAAGCAGGCGCTGGACCGCGTCGGCGGCATCGACTCCGAGCACCTCGGGGTCTGCCTGGACGCCTGCTACCTCGCAGGAGGCGCTGAGGAGGCCGGAGCCGCCCTGCGCGGCATGGCGGCCGTCGGAGCCCCGGTGGTCAAGCTCGGCCACGTTCACAACCACATGGCAGCCTCGTGCAGGGAGCTCCCGAGCACCCGCTCGGTCATGGAGGACACCCTCACCGCGATGCTCTCCGGCGCGGTGAACGGCACCGCCCACATCGAGGTCGAGGCCCACGACCTGACCGTGCCCCTGCGGGCCAAGGGGCCCGGCGCGCTGGTCACCATGATCGCCGAAGAGCTCGACTGGGCCCGCACCAACCTCACCTCACTCGGCCTGCGCCTCGCCGCCTGACCGTTCCTCCGGCAGGTCGCGTCGATCAGCCGGGCGAACGGCCTCAAGCCGTCTTCCCGGTCGCATAAATCAACAGGGAAGACGGCGGTGCCTGCCGGCCGGGCGGCTCGGGCCGGTCGGATAAGTCGACGGGGAAGACGACTACACCCACCGGTCGGGCCGGTCGGCCGGGAAGACGGCGGTGCCTGCCGGTCGGGCCGCTCGGATAAGTCAGCAGGGAAGACGACTACACCCACCGGTCGGGCCGGTCGGCCGGGAAGACGGTGGTGCCTGCCGGGCGGGCCGCTCGGATAAGCCGACGGGGAAGACGACTACACCCACCCCTCGGGCCGGTCAGCCGGGAAGGCGGTAGGTGCCGTCGTCGAGGACCTCGGCCAGACCGTCCGTGATCAGACCGTCGAGGGCGCGCTCACGCTGCGGGGCGTCGTCCCAGACCACGTCGAGAGCGTCTTTGGGGACGGGGCCGTGGGACTGCCGAAGGACGGCGAGGAGGCGGCCCCGGCACTGGCGATCGGTGCCGGCGTAGGTCTGACCTTTGCGGGCGGGGCCGTCGTAGGCGGGCTTGCCCGCCAGGCGCCAGGCGCACAGGTCGTTGATCGGGCAGTCCGCGCAACGGGCGGCGCGGGCCGTACAGACCAGGGCGCCCAGTTCCATGACGGCGACCGCCCACACGGGGGCGCGGTCGGCGTCGGGGAGCAGTGACGCGGCGAGTCTGCGCTCGGGGGGCGTGGTGGCCTTCGGCGGGTATTCCTCGCCGCTCACGGCCCGCGCCAGGACTCGCCGCACGTTGGTGTCGAGAACGGCGTGGCGGCCCTTGAAGGCGAAACTGGCCACCGCGGCCGCGGTGTACTCGCCGATGCCGGGGAGGGCCAGCAGGGCGGCGTGCTCGGAGGGGACCTCGCCGCCGTGATGGTCGGTGATCGCCCGGGCGCACGCGTGCAGGTTGAGGGCGCGGCGGGGGTAGCCGAGGTGGCCCCAGTGCCGTACGGCCTCGCCGGGAGCCTCCTTGGCGAGGGCGGCCGGCGTCGGCCAGCGCTCCATCCACTCGATCCAGATGGGCAGCACCCTGACCACCGGCGTCTGCTGCAACATGATCTCGCTGACCAGGATCGACCATGGCGAGGCGTCGGGTGTGCGCCAGGGGAGGTCGCGAGCATTCTCGGCATACCAGTCAAGAATGGGTTCCAGCAGGCGGTTCGACTCGGGCACCTTCCGACGATAGTGCCGGATCGGGTCTGCTCGCCCCGCCTTCATCGGCCTTCGGCGGGCCCGGAGTGGATCTGTTCGCTCCGTCCTCATCCGTTCTTCGGCAATGCCGGCTCGAGCCTGCCCGCCCGTCTTCATCTGCCTTCGGCGGGGCCGGAGCAGGCCCGCTTGGGCCGTTTTCGTCTGTCTTCGACCGCTGAAACGGATGAGGGTGGCGGCGGGTCGTTCCCCACGGAGCGAAAGGACTCTCCATACTGTGTGTATGGATCCGGACACGTTCCGCAACGATATAGGCGTTGACGTCTACTGGCGGCGCCGGATGGCCGCGCTCGTCGGGGTGCTCGTGGTGGTCGCGGTCGTGGCGTGGGCCTGCTCCTCGACGAGCGGTCCCGAGAACGCGTCGGAGGAGAGTGCCTCGGGTGCTCGATCGGCCACGCCGGATCCGTTGCCGGCGATCCTGTCCACCGTGACGATCAGTCCCTCTCCGAGCCCTACGCCGAGCCCGACGTCGAAGTCCGAAAAGGCCCAGGAGATTTCCCGGCAGAAGCGGCCGGGGGACGTCTGCGACTCTCCCGACCTCGTGCTGAACATGGCGGACCAGGGAGAGGTCTACGCGTCGGGCAGCCAGCCCCGGTTCATTCTCACGTTGGTGAACATCGGCGACGAGATGTGCACGGTCGATGTCGGGCCCCGGGGGATGGAGGTTCGCATCACCTCCGGCAACGACCGCGTCTGGTCCTCCGCCGACTGTGTCGGCGGAGAGATCGACAACGTCCGCAAGCTTGAGCGCGGCATCCCGTACGTCCGGGAGATCGAATGGGATCGTCGCCGGTCCGGCACCGACTGCAAGGCCGATCAGGTTGTTGCCCGTCCCGGCACCTACGTGGCCGTGGCCCGCGCTCCCGGTCTCAGGAGCCCCAAGACCGTCTTCCACCTCCGCTAGATCCTTGCCGAACGCCGAACGCCGAACGCCGAACGCCGAACGCCGGGTGTGCCAGAACAACACCCCGGGCACCGGTGAGCGGCGCCCAGGGCGTGTGCTGATGCCGGCGCGAGACGGCGCAGACGGCCCCGGCCAGGTGCTTCTTGTTATCCGAACTGGCCGGGCTGGTAGTCGCCGGCGGGCTGCTGGGTGATGACGTTCAGGCGGTTGAAGGCATTGATGAGGGCGATGAGCGACACCAGGGCGGCGAGCTGGTCCTCGTCATAGTGCTTGGCGGCATTCGCCCAGACCTCGTCCGTGACACCACCGGCCGCGTCGGCGATGCGGGTGCCCTGCTCCGTCAGCTCCAGGGCGGCGCGCTCGGCCTCGGTGAAGACCGTGGCCTCCCGCCAGACCGCGACCAGGTTGAGGCGCGTCGAGGTCTCCCCGGCGTGCGTGGCGTCCTTGGTGTGCATGTCGGTGCAGAAGCCGCAGCCGTTGATCTGACTGGCGCGGATCTTCACCAGCTCCTGCGTCGCGGTCGGCAGCGTCGAGTCCGAGACCACCTTGCCCGCCGAGACGATGTGCTTCAGGAACTTGCCCGCGACCGGGTTGCCGAAGGCGTTCAACCGTGCATCCATGGTGCACTCCTTGCCGTTGTCGGTGGTTACACCTCTCTGACGTATTGGCTCGGCGAGATGTGACAGGAGCGAATGTGACGTGCGTCTCCCTGTCGCCCCGCGACGGGGTCCACCTATGACGACGTTAACAAATGTGACCTGTGTCTCTCCGGCGGCCTGCGGCAGGGTCCGTCTATGACGACGTCAACGAATGCGACGTGCGTCTCCCCGTCGGCCCGGGGCAGGGTTCGCCTACGGCGACGTCAACGAAGGTGGTGTGCGTTTCCCCCGTCACACCGCGGCGGCGACCACCTACGACGAAGTTCGGCACCGCCGCCGAGACGTCACCCGGCTCTCATGGTCGCCGGTCTCCTCTTGTCCGGCTCCACGCGTAAAGGCCTTCCTCCGGCCCGCTCGATCTCCCGTCCGCTCGCTGAGCCAAATGAACGGGCTCGCTCGCTGAGCCAGATGAACCGGCCCTCTCGCCGATCCAGATAAAACCGCCTAGACGTAGCGCTCCAGGATGGACGACTCGGCCAGCCTCGACAGGCCCTCCCGGATGTGACGGGCCCTGGCCTCGCCGACCCCGCCCACCTCCTGGAGGTCACCGATGCTGGCGGCCAGGAGTTTCTGCAAACTGGCGAACTGGTCGACCAGGCGATCGACCACCGTGCCGGGAAGGCGGGGAACCTTGGCCAGCAGGCGGTAGCCCCTGGGGCTCACCGGGCCTTCCAGCACGTCGTTGCCCGAGTGGCCGAGAATCTGGGCCACGGCGGAGAGATTGAGCAGATCGTCGGAGGACAGCTGGTCGAGGTCGTGCAGGGCCTCGGCGAACTTGCGCGGTCGGCGGCCCGTCGCGGGCAGGTAGTCGCGCACGATGAGCTCGCGGTCGCTTTCGGTGCCGGCCACCAGCTCGTTCAGCTGCAGGGAGAGCAGCCGGCCGTCGGTGCCGAGCTCGACGACGTAGCCGGCGATCTCGTCGGAGATGCGCCTGACCATCTCCAGTCGCTGGGCGACCACCGCGATGTCGCGGACCGTCACCAGATCCTCGATCTCCAGCGCCGACAGCGTGCCGGAGACCTCGTCCAGGCGCATCTTGTAGCGCTCAAGCGTGGCCAGGGCCTGGTTGGCCTTGGAAAGGATCACCGCGGACTCCTCCAGGACGTAGCGGATGCCGTCCAGGTAAAGAGCGATGATCCGCATGGACTTGCTGAGGGAGATGACGGGGAAGGCCGTCTGCACCGCCACGCGCTGCGCGGTGCGGTGCCGGGTGCCGGACTCGTCGGTGGGAATCGACGGGTCGGGCATCAGGTGCACGGCCGCGCGCACGATTTTGAGATCATCCGAGTTGAGGACGATGGCGCCGTCCATCTTGGCCAGCTCACGCAGTCGCGTCGCGGAGAACTCGACGTCCAGCTCGAACCCGCCGCTGCAGATCTCCTCGACCGTGCCGTCATAGCCCAGCACGATCAGACCGCCTGTGTGACCGCGGAGGATGCGCTCCAGGCCGTCGCGTAAGGCGGTGCCTGGGGCGACCGCGGCCAGAATGCCTCTGCGGCGTTCGTCGAGACCTCTATAGGTTGCTGCCACATGACCCCCGTGGTCCGCGTATCACGCTCAGCTTACCGGCGAAGGTTCCGTGAGGGCCGGAATCGTCGGAGGATCACGCACAAATACGGTGACCGCGCATTCTGACCGGATCTGCCGGTCATCACCGCGCCGAGGTCGCCACCGGGGCAGCCGGTCGCCGAACGTGTGTGATCTATGTGACGTGTGTGAGTGCGTCCCAGACATTCTGCGCTTCGACGACGTCGAAGCCGGGTGCGAAGCTCGCCCCGCGCCCGGCGACCGGGACCAGGGAGTTTTCGCCGTTGCGCCTCTTGCCCGTGTCGAGGGAGCCCGTGGGGACCAGCGCGCGGGTGAAGCCCAGCCGTGCCGCCTCCGACAGGCGGCGGCGTACGTCGCGCACCGGGCGCAGCTCCCCGGCCAGGCCCACCTCGCCCAGCACGACGAGCCCGGACGGCAGCGCCTTGTCTCCGGCCGCGCTGGCCACCGCGAGCATCACCGACAGGTCGATCGCGGGGTCGCTGAGCTTGATGCCGCCCACGGTCGCGGTGAACACGTCGCAGCCGCCGAGCTTGGCGTTGAGCCGCCGCTCCAGCACGGCCAGCACCATCGTCACCCGATAGGTGTCGAGCCCGGAGGAGGAGCGGCGGGGCTGCTGGGCCTCGGTCCTGGCGACCAGGGCCTGAACCTCGGCCGGCAGCGGCCGGGTGCCCTCCAGGGTGACCGTGACGCACGTGCCGGGGACGGGCTCGGCGCGGTGGGAGACGAACAGGCCACTGGCGTCGGCGATGCCCTCGATGCCCCCCTCGTGCAGGTCGAAGCAGCCGACCTCGTCGACCGGGCCGTACCGGTTTTTGATCGCGCGGACCATGCGGAGCCGGGAGTGCCGGTCGCCCTCGAAGTGGAGCACGACGTCGACCAGGTGCTCCAGCGTGCGGGGACCGGCGATCGAGCCCTCCTTGGTGACGTGGCCGACCAGCACCGTGGACATGCCGCGCTCCTTGGCCAGCCGCACCAGGTTGCCGGCGACCTCCCTGACCTGCGTGACCCCACCGGGGACGCCGGTCGCGAGAGCGGAGCCGATGGTCTGCACCGAGTCGACGATGAGCAGGTCGGGCTGGACCTGCTCGACGTGGGTCACCAGCGCGCCCAGGTCGGTCTCGGCCGCGAGGTAGAGACGGTCCTGGATCGCGCCGATCCGGTCGGCCCTGACCCGCACCTGGGCGGCGGACTCCTCGCCCGTGATGTAGAGGACGGTCTGCTGCCGGGCGATCTTGGCCGCGGCCTCCAGCAGGAGCGTGGACTTGCCGATGCCGGGCTCACCGGCCAGCAGGACGACCGCGCCGGGCACCAGGCCGCCGCCGAGGGCCCGGTCGAGCTCGGGCACCCCGGTGCTGCGCGCGTGCGCCACCTCGGCCTTGATCTGCCCGATCGGGACGGCCGGAGCCGACACCGCCCCGGCGGTGGCCACGTGCACGCCTCCGCGGGCGCTCTCCTCGGCGACCGTGCCCCAGGCCTGGCACTCGCCACAGCGCCCCACCCATTTGGCGGTCTGCCATCCGCACTCGGCACAGCGATAGCCGACCTTCTTCACCATGGCCGAACGGTACCGGCAGGGACCGACAACTTTCGCCCGGTACGGCGTGCCCCACCCGGTGAAAAAAGTCACGGAGGCGTCACCCCGCCGGACAGATGTCACCCGGCCCGGGCCGGAGCGGGCTCGGTGGCGGACCGCACGGCCCCGTCGCCCGGGGTCGGAGGCGACCCCGGAGCGGTCCTGCCTAGATGTGGCCTTCGAGGTCGGCGAGGAGCAGGCGCTTGGGCTTGGCGCCCTTGATCTGCTGGACCACCTCGCCCCCCTTGTAGAGGTTGAGCGTCGGCAGGCCGAGGACCCCGTACTTGGCCGTGATCTCGGGGTATTCGTCGGCGTTGAGCTTGGCGATCGTGAGGCGGTCGCCGTACTCGGCCTCGATCTCCTCGAGGACGGGCGCGATCATCTTGCAGGGTCCGCACCAGTCGGCCCAGAAGTCGACCAGGACCGGCTTGTCGCTCTCCAGCACCTGCTCGGCGAAGTTCTCGGCGGTCAGTGTGATCATGATTCTCCTATTTTCCTCAGTACGCATCCGGGACAGGCCGTGGTCAGCTGTGCGGCCACCTCTGCCCGCCGGTTGAGCAGCGTGCGGATCTCGTCGTCGATCTCGGTCAGCTTGCGCTGGTAGACCGCCACCGACTCGGGGCAGGATCCTCCGGATTCGTGCCCGGCCCGCAGGCAGGCCACGAACGGCCGGGCGTCCTCCAGGGTGAACCCGACGCTGAGCAGCGAGCGGATCTCGGTGACGAGCTTGAGGTCGGCCTCGCCGTACTCCCGGTAGCCGTTGGCCGTCCGCCGCGCCACGATCATGCCCTGCTGCTCGTAGTAGCGCAGAGCCCGGGTGCTGACCCCGGCCCGTCGCGCGAGCTCCCCAATCCGCATTCGGCCCTCCCCTTGGCCTCACGATAAACGTTGACACCGACGTCAAGGTCAAGCACCTGCGACGATCCGGTTGTTCCTCCGTCTGCCGCTCCGTCGTCGCCGTGTCCGGCGACGGCCCTCGTCGCGGCGCCCTTCGCTGATTTCGCCATCGTGGGGCGAGCGGTCAGAACAGCTTCCAGCGCAGGACGTTGGGGTAGGCGATCTCCAGGCCGGGGGTCTCGGCGATGGCCCGCTCGGCGATCGCGGGGGTGAACTCGATGCGGAGCACCGCCTCCAGGTCGTCGCGGCGGTCGAAGGACATGCGCAGGTCGAGGCGCTGGGTGTGCCAGCCCTGACGGCTCCAGAACCTTTCGACGGACCTGGCCGAGTAGGCGGGGATGGACTGGCTGAACCAGCGGCCGAAGGCGCCGCGCGTGGGGTCCAGGTCGATCACGAAGGCCGCGCCGCCTCGCCGTACCACCCGGGAGAGCTCGGCCAGTCCCGGCTCGCAACCGGGGCCGAAGAAGTAGGCCCAGCGGGCGAAGGCCACGTCCACCGAGGCGTCGGCGAGCGGCAGCGCCTGAGCCGTGGCCGCGTGGATCTCGACGTTGGGCAGGGAACGGCAGCGCTGCCCGGCCAGCCGGACGAGGTCTTCGTGCGGCTCGACGCCGATCACGCGAGCGGCCGTGGCCGACAGGGACGGCAGGTGGTAGCCGGTGCCGCAACCGATGTCGAGGACGGTCGCCCCGATCCACGGCCGGATGGCCGCCATCGCGGCCTCGACCCGGCCCTCGGGGTCCACCGCGCGGTTCTCCACCTCATAGATCTGGGGGGTGTTCCAGATGTTGGGGCTGGGGATGGCGCCCTTCATGAACCGCGGCATGCCATTACCGTAGCGACGCTTGAACCGTTACAGGACCCTCGTCCTGACGATGTGATCTCCGATGCATCAGTGAGGCTGCACGCCACTCTTCTCCGGACGCGCTTAGGCTGGCAAACGTGAGTGAGCGAAGCGAGCGAGCCATCAGGCACGGCGGCGTTCGCGAATGCGGGCTCCGCGCCGTCTGGCGGGGAGGTTGTATGAGCGGGCGAGGCGAGCGGGTCAACGGGCACGGCGGCGTTCGCGAGCGTGTACTCCGAGCCGGAGACAAGGAAGCTGTATGAGTGCCATCCGAGTACCTGGGGCGAAGATCGCGCTGTCCACCGCGTCGGTGTACCCCGAACGCACCCCTGACGCCTTCGAGCTGGCCGCGCGGCTGGGATACGACGGCGTCGAGATCATGGTGGGCGCCGATCCCGTGAGCCAGGACGTCGATGTTCTGGAGCGACTGTCCGACCACTACCAACTGCCGATCCTGGCCATCCACGCGCCATGCCTGCTGGTCACCCAGCGAGTCTGGGGCAAGGACCCGTGGGCCAAGCTTCAACGGGCGCAGAAGGCCGCCGAGCGGGTCGGGGCCAGGACGGTCGTGGTGCATCCGCCGTTCCGCTGGCAGCGCGACTACGCACGCGATTTCGAGGTCGGCCTCGCCAGGATGCGCGACGAGACGGACGTGGTCTTCGCGGTGGAGAACATGTTCCCGCTGAAGGCCAGGGGCAACGAGGTCGTACCGTACTCACCCGACTGGAATCCGGTCGACTACGACTTCCCGCACGTCACGCTGGATCTCTCCCACACGGCGGTGTCCGGGTCCGACGCCCTGGAGATGTTCACCAAGCTCGGTGACCGGCTCGCCCACCTGCACCTGGCCGACGGCGTCGGGGTGCAGAACAAGGACGAGCACCTCGTTCCCGGCCGGGGTGGCCAGCCCTGCGCCCCGATCCTGGAGCGGATGGCGGGCAACGGCTACGACGGGCTGGTCGTGCTGGAGATCAACACGCGCAAGGCCGCCAGCCGTACGGAGCGGATCGACGATCTCACCGAGGCCCTCGCCTTCGCGCGCCTGCACCTCGCCGCGTCGACCAACGTGTGAGGTCGTCCGACGCGTGAGAGCCGACGGGTGAAGGCCGACGCGTGAGATCGGTGAACACGCGGGCGAACGGGTGAACCGTCTATCCGTAAGCAGGTAATCGAACCATCCGTAAATAAGAACGTGTCAGTCGAACCACCCGTAAGTTGGTCCGAATCATCCGTAAGTTGGAACGTGTCAGCTGAACCATCCGTAAGTTGGCGGCGCGCCGGCGAACGGCGGCGCGTGAGCCAACCGGCCGTAAGCGAGTAGGACATCAGCGAGCACGACATGACCGAACCTCCGCCGGAAGAGCCTGCGACGGTGGTCAAGAGGCGTCCGGGACGCAGGCCGGGGACGGCCGACACGCGGGGACAGATCCTCGCGGCGGCACGCGAGACCTTCTCCGAGAAGGGGTTCGACAAGGCCACCATCCGGGGCATCGCCCGCCAGGCGGGGGTGGACCCGGCGCTGGTCCACCACTATTTCACCAGCAAGGAGGGCATGTTCGTCGCGGCCATGGAGCTGCCGATCAGCCCCGAGAACGTCATCCCGACGATTCTCGCGGGGCCGCGTGAGGAGATCGGTGAGCGGCTGGTCCGGTTCATCCTGACGATGACCGCCGACGCCGAGGCCCGCCAGCCCGTGCTGGCGCTGGTCCGCACCGCGATGACCAACGAACGGATGGTCGTCATGATCCGCGAGTTCATGACGCAGGCGTTGCTGAACCGGGTCGCGGAGATCCTCGAGATCCCGCCGCTCCGGATGCAGGTGGCCTTCGCCCAGATGTTCGGCGTGGTCCTGATGCGGTACGTCGTCGAGCTCGAACCACTCGCCTCGATCGACATCGAGGAGCTGGTCGAGCTGCTCGCGCCCACGATCCAGCGCTATCTCGATCCGCCCCGGTGATCTCCCCTCCGGCGTGAAGACCGGAGCCCCGGCCCGTACCTCCGACCGCACGCACGGATGCCCGTGGCCTTCGGGCGGTCCTGGACGGCATGCAGCGGTATACAGAGCATTGTTCTGGGTACTGGTTTGACCGTATGGTGACTACGGACAACGCGATCTCGGCTCGGAGAGAAAGTTACTCACGGGTAGGATTGCTGATGACCCGTCGTCACCGTGGATGACCGGCGGTCGTACGCTGGCAGCCAACGCCGTCTTGGGAGGATCTGTGCTCTGGGTAGCGATCATCGGGCTGATCATGACAGCCGTCGCGGTCACGCTTGCCGCACGCCGTGTGCTGTTCCTCTACAGGCTCGCCACCATCGGGCCGGCCGCACCCGAGCGGATCGAGTACGCCAGGAAGAACGTCGGCGAGGAGATCAAGGCTCAGCTGGTCGAGGTCCTGGGGCAGAGGAAGCTGCTGAAGTGGACGGCCTCCGGCGTCGCGCACGCCTTCGTGATGTGGGCGTTCCTCATCCTGGCGACCGTCTACCTCGAGGCGTACGGCTCCCTGATCCAGGGCGCGGTCACCGGCACTCCCGACTTCCACATCCCGCTCATCGGGACATGGGCGGTCCTGGGCTTCCTGCAGGACTTCATCGCGGTCGCGGCCTTCCTGGGCCTGGTCGCCTTCGCGGTCATCAGGATCAAGAACTCGCCGAAGCGGCTGGGACGTAAGTCCCGCTTCTCGGGATCGCATCTCGGCGGCGCCTGGCTCGTCCTCTTCATGATCTTCAACGTGATCTGGACGATGCTCCTCTTCCGTGGTGCGGCGATCAACACCGGCAACCTTCCCTACGCGTCCGGGGCGTTCGCCTCCGAGGGCGTCGCCGCGCTGCTGAAGCCGCTGGGCGCCTCGGCCAACGAGGTGATCGAGCACGTCGGGCTGCTTCTGCACATCGGCGTCATGCTGGTGTTCCTCGTCATCGTGGTGAACTCCAAGCACCTGCACATCTTCACCGCTCCGCTGAACGTGATGTTCTCCCGCCGTCCCGACGGCATGGGCGCGGCGCAGCCGATGCGGATCGACGGCAAGATCGTCGACTTCGAGGACGAGGACCTCGACGGCGACAGGCTCGGCCGAGGCAAGATCGAGGACACCACCTGGAAGGGGTTCCTCGACTTCTACACCTGTACGGAGTGCGGTCGCTGCCAGGACCAGTGCCCGGCGTGGAACACCGACAAGCCGCTGTCGCCGAAGATGCTCATCCTGGAGCAGCGCGACCACGCCTTCAAGATCGCGCCGTACCTGATGGCCACCGAGGAGCAGCGCGCCGACCTGCACGAGGACGTGCTCTCCCTGCTGAACAAGCCCCTGGTCGGCGAGGACGGGGTCATCCACCCGGACGTGCTCTGGTCCTGCACCAACTGCGGCGCCTGCGTCGAGCAGTGCCCGGTGGACATCGAGCACATCGACCACATCCTCGACATGCGCCGCTACCAGGTGATGGTGGAGTCGAACTTCCCGTCCGAGGCCGGCGTCATGGTCAAGAACCTCGAGAACAAGGGCAACCCGTGGGGGATGTCCGAGATGAAGCGGGCCGACTGGATCGAGGAGCTCGCGAGCCGCGACGATCCGATCGAGATCCAGCTCATCGACGAGAAAATGCCCGAGGACACCGAATACCTGTTCTGGGTCGGCTGCGCGGGCGCCCTGGAGGACCGGGCCAAGAAGACCACCAAGGCGGTCGCGGAGCTGCTGCACATCGCGGGGGTCAAGTTCGCGGTGCTCGGCCCGATGGAGGCCTGCACCGGTGACCCGGCCCGCCGTCTGGGCATGGAGTTCCTCTTCGACATGCTGGCCAAGCAGAACATCGAGACGCTGAACGAGGCCGGGGTCAAGAAGATCGTCGCGACCTGCCCGCACTGCTTCAACACCCTCGCCAACGAATACCCGCAACTCGGCGGCACCTTCGAGGTCGTCCACCACACCCAGTTGCTGGCGAAGCTGGTGGACGAGGGCAAGCTCGTCCCGGTCATCCCGATCGAAGAGAAGATCACCTACCACGACCCGTGTTTCCTCGGCCGCCACAACAAGGTCTACTCCCAGCCGCGGGACATCATGGCCAAGGTCCCCGGCGTGCAGACCCAGGAGATGCACCGCCACAAGGACCGCGGCTTCTGCTGCGGCGCGGGCGGCGCGCGGATGTGGATGGAGGAGCGGCTCGGCAAGCGCATCAACACCGAGCGCGTGGACGAGGCGCTGACCACCGACCCGGACACGATCTCCACCGCGTGCCCGTTCTGCCTGGTCATGCTGGGTGACTCGATCAACGAGAAGAAGAGCTCGGGCGAGGCCAAGGAGACGCTGGAGGTCGTGGACGTCTCCCAGCTTCTGATCAAGTCCATCAAGGGTCAGCCGGTCGGAGCCTCCTGAGCCCCGGATCGATGACGGTCAGAACGCTCCGAACCCCGGCTTGACGGCGGTTCGGGGCGTTCTGAGTTCCGGCTCAATGGCGGTTCGAAGTGCTCTGAGCCCCGGCTCGACGGCGGTTCGGAGCGTTCTGATCCCCGGGCTCGACGGCGGTTCGGAGTGCCCTGAGTTCCGGTTCGACGGCGGTCGGATACGGCCCGTATTTTTCGCAGCCGTATCTGACATTCGGTCAAGTTTGCGGGAAAAGGACATCTGGTTCGAAAACCTTTCTCCACATAACGGGAAAATCACGGTAGCCTCAACGTCGCGTAGCTCATTCGACGGGGAGGGGGCGTGACGGTGCGCGCTGTTGTCACCGATGCCGAAGTGACCCTGGCCGATGTTCTGTCCCTTCGGCTGTCCATCGATGAACCGCTCACCGACGGCATGGAGCTGATCCTGCGTCACCGAGCCACCTCTCTCGAACGCCGGGTGGTGCTGGGCGCTCCGGGCGCCGAGGCGCGCGACGCCACGCTCGCGGTCTCGCTCGCGCCTCTGGAGCTCGGCCCCGGCCGCTGGGACACCTACCTCAAACATGACGGCACGCGCACGCGCCTGCCCAGCGTCGATCCCGGATTCTCCCTCGACCACCTCGACGCCTACGCGCTGAGCCGCCGCACCCTGGCCTACCGCGCCTACCGGACCCGTAACGGTTTCCTGGCCCTGAAGGTCGACGACGCCCTGCCGGCCGCCGAGGTCCGTTCCGTGTGGTTCCGGGAGGGCCGTTTCGAGGTCACCGGGCTGCTGGCCTTCACCGGTTTCGACGACGACGAGTCCCGGCACGAGGCACGGCTGGCGCTGCGCCACAGCTGGTCCGACGCCGAACTGAGTGCGATTGCAACGGTCCAGGGGGTCCGGTTTCACGCCGCGCTCTCCCTGTGCGACGTGCTCGACGCCGCACCCGAGCAACCCGGCACCTGGGAACCCTCCCTGCGGGTGGACGGCCTGGCCGCTCCGCTCCGCCTGGGCTCCCGGCTGGACGACGTGGACGGCAAGCGCCGCCGCCTGCACTACCCGGCCACGCAGATCGACGGGGTGCCGATCCGCCCCTGCTACACCGCGGACGACGAGCTCAGAATCGAAGTGGGCGGGTGAAGATCTGCCTGCTCATCCCCTCGGTCTACGGAATGCGCGGTGACGTCCGGTCCGTCGTCAACCTCGCGGGAGAGCTCGCGGAACGCCATGACGTCGAGATCCTCAGCGTACGGCGCCACAGGGAGAGACCCTTCTTCCCCGTGGAGCCCAGGGTGGAGCTGTCCTGGGTGGTCGACGCGCATCCCAACGTGCGCCGCCTGCTCCCGCGAGGTCAGATGAGCACCGAAGTCGCCCTGTGGCGGCGGCTGCGTACGCTCAAGGCCGACGTGCTCATCAGCACCCGGCCGGGACTGAGCGTCCAGGTGGCCAGGCACGCGCCGCGCGACATGGTGCGGATCGCGCGAGAGTGGGGCCGCCCGCCGGTGCCGGGGCCGATCAGGAAGTTCTATCCGCGCCTGGACGCGGTCGTCACCGCCACCGAGACGAGCCGCCAGGAGTGGGAGCTCCTGCTGAAGGGGAGCATCGGGGTCAGGCAGATCCCGGACGCGCTGCCCGCCGGGCCCTGGCCGCGTTCGCGGATGGACAACCGCATCGTCGCGGCGGGCGGACGCTGGGTGCCGGTGAAGGCCCACGACCGGCTGATCCGCGCGTTCGCCGTCGTCGCCGACAGGCGCCCCGACTGGCGGCTGCGCCTGTACGGCGGAGGCCCGGAGGAGAAGCGCCTGCGGGCCCTGGTCCAGGACCTGAACCTGCACAACCACGTCTACTTCATGGGAACGACCTCCGACCTGACCGGCGAGTTCGCCAAGGCGTCGATCGTGGCGACGACCTCCAGGGCGGAGGTGCTCGGGATGACCGTGATCGAGGCGATGGCCAGCGGGGTGCCGGTGATCGGGTTCGACAGCCCGCGAGGGCCGGGCGAGTTCGTGGCCGACGGTCACAGCGGGATTCTGGTCCCCGAGGGGGACGGTGAGATCGAGGCTTACGCGTCCGCGCTGCTCAAGCTCATCGACGACGAGCGCCGGCGCCGGGAGCTCGCGGCGGGGGCGCTGAAGGCCGCTGCCGTCCACGGGGCGTCCTCGGTGGCCGAGCAGTGGGAGAAACTGATCGCGGTCACTTCTCACCGTGTCTGACACGGGTACCGTTGGGACATGCATGGGTACAGCGGAGACAAGCAGGCCTATCTGACCCGGCTGCGTCGGATCGAGGGACAGATCAGGGGCCTGCAGCGGATGGTCGAAGAGGATGCCTACTGCATCGACGTGCTGACACAGGTGTCGGCCGCCACGCGCGCGCTCCAGGCGGTGGCCCTCGGTCTGCTGGAGGACCATATCGGCCACTGCGTGGCCGATGCCATCAACACCGGCGGCCCGGAGGCTGAGGAGAAGGTCAAGGAGGCGTCGGCGGCGATCGCCCGCCTCGTCAGGTCGTGACTAGTCACCGGACTATCTTTTCCGACCACGTCCCGGACTCCCCTGAGGAGTCCGGGACCAGATCGTCGAAACGGTTTTCCCAACGGCCTCAGCAGATCGCCGAAGCACTCAATCCGAGCGCGTTGTCGAGCTCCACCAAGGTGAGCGGCCGTTCGCTGATGGCGACGGCGGTAAGCACCTCGGCATAGAGCGCGATCTCGTCCAACGCGACACGGTCATGGACCCTAGAGTCCAGGTCGTCGTGCCCCACCGCGTCGTCCTTCCTTCCGCAGCCCACACCCACTTCGAGGTTACGGCGGGCGGTCTTTCGTGCCCATGGCCCATCGGGACCATTCCTTGCGCCGCCACCGTGCCCTCGGAAGGATCATTTCCCGATTGCGAGATCACAATTCAGGCAATTGTCCGATACCTGGGGAGCCAGAAGGCTATAGGGAGGGTAAGGATGAAATGACTCTATTTGTGGTTTAACCATGCTGGTGCCTGTCAGAAGGGACGCGGGTAGGTTCCTGACACTCCTGGGATGGGGTCGTCCCGTTCGTGCGTCAGGCGGTGCACGAGCGCGGAGGCCGTGGCGAACCCGCGGCCCGGCACCGCGGTCCCGGTGAGGCGGCACCACGCGAGCCCGGTGGCGTAGGCGGCGCCCAGAAGGGCCGCGGCCGCGGCCCGGTCGGGCGGGTGGAGCGCGGAGGGCAGCTCTCCCGAGCGCGGCCAGCACCCCCGCAGCGGGTGCGACGGGTCGCCGAGCACCACGTGGAGGATGTGGCGCAGCTCCGGATCCAGCCACGGATAGAGCCCGTCGGCCGCCCTGGGCGCGAACGCCGCCAGGTCGGCGGCGAGCAGCGAGGCGGCCACCGCCCGGGGGTCGGCGCCCTTGGGGGCGAGGAACGCCAGCGCCTGGACCAGGTCGTACATCGCGTGCTGGAAGTGCTCCCCCGGAGAGGAGTCCGGCAGCGTCACGTGAGGCGGGAGGCGGGAGAGCCATGCCTGCCGTACGGCGTCGTTGCCGTGATGGGCGACGGAGTGGTCCTGGGCGATCCGGCGGAGCAACGGGTCGAGCATGATCAGCAGGGCGTCCGCCCGGCGGCGGAACCTGGGGTCGTCCCGCACCGCGTCGGCGGTGTCGGCCATCAGCGCGACCAGCCGGAACGCGGCCTCGGGGTGCCCCGCCCTGACCCGCTCGCCGTACAGCGCGGCCAGGTCGTCCAGCGAGGCGGCGGGGAGCCAGCGGACCCACTCGTCGCCGGGCAACGGGCGGGCGAGGAACTCACCGAACATCGACAGCAGCACCTCGTTGCCGTCGAAGGCGGGGGCGTAGGCGCACCACATGAGGGTGCCCCAGATGGCGGCGACCGGGCTGGCCACCTCCTTGGCGAAGATCTCGGTGAACGACCCGGTGAGCGGGAAATCCTCCCTGCGCCTGCCGCGCTGGGCGATGACCAGGTCGCGGACCCGCTCGGTGATCTCGTAGGGCACGTCGGGGCCGATGAACCCCTGGACGGATCCCCGGTCGGTGGTGAAGTCGGGACCGGTGGGAACCAGGTGGGGCAGGATCATCGAGGTGACCTGGACGACCCGTGCCGCGGCGCGGAAGCCCCGGTCGACGGGTGGGGCGGTCAGGTGCCAGCGGCCGTCGGCCGGGTCCTGCCGGTACCACCTGGCGTGCGCGCCGAACAGCCAGCGCCCGCCGTCGGGGGCGGCCAGCGTGCGCAGCGCGATGGCCTGGGCGCGCGCGAGTGACGGGAGCGCCGCCCACCTGGGGTCGGCGACCATGGTGCGCACATCCCTCTCGATGGCGTCAAAACCGTCCCACTGCCACACGGCGGTCATGTTACCGATGGCTCGCGGGATCGTCAGCGATCGGTATCCCACCGGTGTCCTAAAGGACCGAATCAGCGCACAGCGGACATGCCGGTCGCGGCTCCGCGCCGGCGGTGGCTCTCGTGACGGGCGGGCGGCGGTCGCGGTTCTCAGGCCGGGGGGACGGCGACGGCGGCTCGGTGCCGCGCGGCCTTGGCCATGTAGGTGGCGGGGGTCCGGGCGAAGGAGTCGCGGTCGTCGTCGGTGAGCTCGCGGACGATCTTCGCGGGGACGCCCGCGACGAGCACCCCGGCCGGAATCTTCTTACCGGGGCTCACCAGGGCGCCTGCCGCGACCAGCGAGCCCGCGCCGATCCTGGCGCCGTTGAGCACGATCGCACCGATGCCGACGAGCGCGCCGGACTCCACGTGGGCGCCGTGCACCACGGCCCTGTGGCCCAGGCTCACCCGTGCTTCGAGCACGGTGGGCAGTCCGGGGTCGGTGTGCAGGCAGCACAGGTCCTGGATGTTGCATTCCTCCGCGACCTCGATGAACTCGTTGTCGCCGCGGAGAACCGCTCCGTACCAGACATTGGCGGCACGGCCCAGCCGTACCCGGCCGACGATCGTCGCGCCCGGGGCGACGTAGGCGTCGGGGTGGATCTGTGGGATCGCATCACCGTCGAGGGAGGCGATGTACGGCGTGGCGTTCATGAAACCGATGGTAAGGGGGGCGGGCCTGTCCGATATTTCCGCACGCGGTCATGCGTTCAGGTTGCGGACCGGGGCAGTAAGCAGGAAAGTCGTTACGTCTCCTTTCCCGCCACACGACCTCACCGGGCAGTGTCATGACAAACCAGCACGAGAGTTTTCCCGACCTGATGCATGAGGACTCGTTCGAGGTCGTCATGCGCGGCTACAGCCGTCGTCAGGTTCACGACTACATGAACCGCAACCGCAACCAGATCCGTGATCTTGAGGAGCGGCTCGCGCGCGCGATTGATCAGACAGAGCAGAGCCGGGTCGAGCTGTCCGAGGCTCGACGGAGGCTTTCCGATTCTCCGCAAGACTATGACGAGCTTGGACAGCGGCTCAGCCAGATTCTGAAGTTGGGCGAGGAGGAGGCCGCCTCCAAGAGGTCGGTCGCCGATCTTGAGGCCACCAAGCTCCGTGACGACGCCGCCATGGAGGCCGAGCGGCTGGTCACCTCCGCCCGGGAGCGGGCCGAGGGGATCCTGAACGCCGCCCAGCAGGAGGCCGAGCGACGGGTCGCCGAGGCCACCGCCGCCTCCGAGCAGATGTTCTCCCAGGCCACGCTGGCCTCCGAGCAGATGCTCTCCCAGGCGGGCGGGGATGCCGAGGAGACCCTCAACGCGGCGCGCAACGAGGCCGAGGAGACCCTGCGCAGCGCCCGCACCGAGGCCGACCGGATGGTCACGTCGGCCAGGAACGAGGCCGAGCGGATGGTCGAGGGCGCTCACTCCGAGGCCGAGGCCACCCTGAACAGCGCCAGGTCCGAGGCGGAGTCGACCGTGGCCTCCGCCAACGCCGAGGCCCACTCCACCCTGAACGCCGCCCAGCAGCGCGCCACCGCCCTGGACGAGACCACGGGCCGCAGGGTCTCCTATCTCACCGACACCCACCAGGAGGTCATGCGCCGCCTCCACGAGATGGGCGCCGTCCTGGGGGATCTGATCCACCGCGAGAGCTCCGCCGGCGAGCTGGTCGACGAGGCCTCGGTGCTCCCGGTGTTCCGTGTCCAGACGGCTGCCCTCCCGGTCCCCGCCGCTCCCGCGCAGGCCCAGGTTCCGGAGATCACGTCCGGCGCCGATCCTGACGCCTCGTTCGACGCCGAACCGGATGCCTCATCCGAGGTCGTGCACGTGACCGGTGGTCCGGAGGCCGCGTCCGACGTCTCGTCCGACATCGAGGCCGTCCGCGTGATCGTGGACGAGGACGACGAGAGGGACCAGAACCGCGACGACCAGGACACCCGGCACGTCGAGGTCTACGACGACACCGACACGAACCAGGGTCAGGCCGCGGGCAAGAACGACGAGGAGGCCGAAGAGGAGTACGCGGCCACCCGCCGCAGATAAGGCCTGCCCGCCGTACGGCGGCGGGGTCGGTCCGGACGACATGTCACATCCCGGCGACCCTCTGAGCCGGTGGGAAGGCGACGGGGCCGGTCCGGACGGCATGTCACATCCCGGGGCCCCTTTGAGCCGGTGGGAAGGCGACGGGATCGGCCGAGGCGACATGCCACGTCCCGATGACCCCCTGAGTCAATGAGAAGTCGGGCGGAAGCCCCCGCCCCCGATAGGGTCGGAGGCTTCCGCGATTGGGGGCCCGGCGCCGGGGCCGCGTGAGATCCGCAGACTCCGGCACCGGGCGGTCCATCAGGTATCCACGTCATCGGAACGTTCCTGTTGGTTGCGCAACCGCTCCTGGCTCTGCAGCCGCTCCCGTAGTTCGTCCGGGTCGTCCGCGTCGATGGTCATCGCACAGCCGAGGTCGCGCTGGGCGTCGGTCAGCGGGTGGTGGCGGGTAGCCCACCACCTGCCCGCGTCACTCCGCCAGATCGTCCAGTGGCGAAACTCCCGGGCGATCTCTGCGAGGTGTCGATCGAAGGACATCCATGCACCTTCCCCGCGCCCAGGCCCGTCTCTGTGACGTTCCACCTTCGACGGTGCGTCAGTTCTCTAGAGAAATCAATGATCGCGAGGGACAGGTCAACCTATCGGTTGACGGATGGCCTTGATCTATGAGTCGAAGTCGTACTGGAGTACATAAGAGGCGGAGTCGAGGACCATCTCGTTGACCTCGACGGGAACACCGGCCGCGGTGTAGGCGATCCTGGCGATCGCGATGACCGGAGTGCCGGCGGGGAGATCGAGTTGTACGGTCTCGTGGGGATGGGGCATGCGGGCGCGCACCTCCTCGGTGAAGTGCGCCGGGGCGTGACCGAGGTCGCCGAGGCGCGCGTAGACGCCTCCCGGTCCGGTGTTCTCCTGCGTGATCGGAGTGCCCTCGACCAGGTCGGCGGGGAAATGGGAGACGGCGAGCTGAACCGGCCGCCCGTCCACCGAGTAGCGTCGCCGCCGCACCCACACCTCGGTGCTGTTCAGCGCCCTGGCCACGAACTCCTCCGCGGTCTCCCTGTCGATGTTCACGTCGTCCACGGTGTAGGGGCGGCCTCTGGTGTCCGAATCCCAGATCGCCTGGCCGCGTTCCCACTGTTCGCGGGAGAGCCGTCGCGAGCCGTGCCGCCTGATGGGGCGGAACTGCCTGACGTACACTCCCGAGCCGCGTTTGGGCACGGCCAGTCCTTCGTTGATCAGTACGGACAGCGCCTGCCGGGCGGTCGCGCGGGCTATGCCGTACTGCACCATCAGGGCGTTCTCGCCCGGAAGCCGATCCCCGTCTTGGAGATCACCGGACAGGATCGCTTCGCGAAGTCCGTCGGCGATGCGCCGATAGATCGGAGGTTCGGGAGGTACGGGGGACTGCTGCACGTTCGATCACCCTCTGTCACCAACCGGGTTTGGCGTCTCCAGAGAACTTGCCCCGTCTTGTCCACGATCGCACAGATACGGAGGTTGGTAACGTGCTTCTTTTGGGAGAATCATGCCCTTGTGGCGATCTTCGGGGGTTTTCCCGGTCCGTTAACGTGGAACGGTCCCAGCCGCTATTCGAGAGGCCCACCATCGGCGCGTGACGATCGCGGCCAGTACGGCGCCCGCCGTATTGACCAGCACGTCGTCGACGGAGCTCACCCGGCCGAGGCGCAAGCCGTATTGGAGGAGCTCGACGATGAGCGAGGCGGCCGCCGCCACGCCCGCGATCCGGGTGAGTGAAGCGAACCGGGCCGAACGGACGGGCAGCATCGCGCCGAGTGCGGCGAAGACCAGCAGGTTGCCTCCCACCTGCACGAATGCCGTCCCGACCGGTCCTTGTAGCATCACTGACAGGTCCCTCAACGGGGTGAGGCTGAGGCTCGCTCCGCCCTTCCCCGGGGTGAGGATCATCCATATCCAGGGGGTGGTTCCGGTCACCATGATCACATCGGCGACGGCGGTACGGGTGGGGAACGGATGTCCGTTCCGGATGCGATGGAGCCTGAGAAAACACATACCAATGCAGGCGAACGGAATAGCTAAAACGGCCGCAATAATGATATTTCCCCATGCATTCCATGCCTGCTGCATGGGGTAATCATGCCGGGGTGTGGAGTTGCATCGAGGGATGTCCCGGGTTACGGGAAGGTGACCTTTAAGCAAGGGCTCTCGCCGGGGATTCGAGCCCCGCGTGCCGATACGCGTTCAGGGGGGTGCATGCCATGAGCGATCAGCCCGTTGACTCGGCTCGGCAGCCCGGCGCGATGTCCGGCCGTGATCCACACGAGCCTCACTGGACGGTCACCCGGCTGGAACTCTTCTTCGACCTCGTCTCCGTGGTCGCCATGGGGCAGGCGGTCGAGGGCCTCCACCACGCGATCATCGGAGGTCATGTTCTGGAAGGCGTGGCCGGGTACGCGGCGGCGTTCTTCGCCATCTGGTGGGCGTGGGTCAACTGGACATGGTTCTCGAGCGCCTTCGACAACGACGACACGATCTACCGGATCTCCGCCTTCGTGCAGATGTTCGGAGCCCTGGTCCTCGCCGCGGGGGTGGCACGGGCCTTCGAGGGGGATTTTGGCATCGCCGTGGGCGGCTATGCGGTCATGCGCCTCGCCCTGGCCGGTCAGTGGTTGCGCGCGGCGGCCACCAACCCGGGCATGCGCCCCATGGCCCTGCGATTCGCCGCCGGCATCGCCGGGGTCCAGATCCTCTGGATCGCCCGCCTCGCGGTTCCGGGTGTGTGGGCCGGGGTGGCGTTCGTCCTGCTCTGCCTGGTCGAAATGGTCATTCCGTGGTGGGCAGAACGGGAAAGGATCACCCCCTGGCACCCGCGCCACATCGCCGAGCGCTACATGCTCTTCAGCGTGATCGTGCTGGGTGGGACGGTGTTCACCTCGATGATCGAGGTCAGCTCGGGGGTGACGGCCGGCGCCCCCTTCTTGATGATGATCCTCGTGGGTGTCAGCGGACTCGCCGTCGTGTGCTCGATGTGGTGGCTCTACAACGCCCGGCCCGCCCCTCGCCTCCTCTACGACAACCGTCAGGCCTTCATCTGGAGCTACGGTCACTACTTCGTCTTCGCCTCGATCGCCGCCTTCGGCGCCGGTTTCGCGGCGATCGTCGATCTCAAGATCGGCCCGTTGAGCGACTTTCCCGTGATGGCCGTCAGATGGGCCGTCGCGATTCCGGTGGCCCTCTTCCTGATCAGCGTCTGGTTCGTCCATATCCGGCCGCACCGTCCCCGCTCCGCCCACAGCGCCTCGTATCTGGTGGCGGCCCCGCTGATCCTGCTCGTCGTGTTCACGCCCACGCCGCTGGAGCTGACCGCCCTGATCATGATCGGCACCGTCTTCGCCACGGAGCTCACTCGGGGTGACCCCTGATTCCCCGGCCGGTGAGGCCGCCGGGTGAAGCACCGCCTGGGACCAGGCGTCCGTGCTCCAGCACGGCTCGATGCTTCGATATTTGGCGATACCGGATGATAGAAGGGTTGTAAGTAACTAACCCGGAGATGATCAGTGGCCATCAGCCGCGCGGAGTGCGTCGCACTCGACGTTGACGATCCCATCAAGCACTTCAGGGACGAGTTCGTCCTGCCCGACGGAACGATCTATCTGGTCGGCAACTCCCTCGGCGCCCCGCCGAGGACCACCATGGCCGCGGTGACGCGGACCGTGGAGGAGGAGTGGGCGGGACGCCTGGTCGGCGGCTGGAACGTCTCCGGCTGGTACGACCTGCCCCTGACCACCGGTGACCGGCTCGCCCCGCTGATCGGCGTGGGTCCCGGCCAGGTCGTGGTGGGCGAGAGCACCTCGATCGCGATCGTCAAGGCCGTCTCCGCGGCACTGGGTCTCCGCCCGGACCGCCGCGTGATCATCTCCGACCTGGCCAGCTTCCCGACCGACCGGTACATGGTCGAGGGCCTGGCCAAGGCGCTGGGCGGCTACGAGATTCGCGACCTCCGTGACGGCGAGGACCTCGGCGAGGCGCTCTCCGGCGCGCTCTCGGACGAGGTCGCGTGCGTGCTCCTGTCGCAGGTGGACTACCGGACGGGGGCCCGCCACGACACGGCCGCGGTGACCGCGCAGGTCCAGGCGTCGGGCGCGCTGATGATCTGGGACCTGTGCCACAGCGCCGGGGCCATGCAGGTGGACATGTCCGAGGCCGACTTCGCCGTCGGATGCACCTACAAATATCTCAACGGCGGCCCGGGGGCCCCGGCGTTCATCTACGTCCACCCCCGTCACCAGGCCGAGGCGGAGCACATGCTGACCGGCTGGCACGGTCATGCGGCGCCGTTCGCGTTCGAGCCCGGCTTCCGTCCCGCCGACGGCATCCGGCGCTTCACCGTGAGCACCCCGCACGTGCTGTCCTACGCCCCGCTCAACGCGGCGCTGGACATCTGGGAGCGGGTGGACCTGGCCGCGGTGCGCGCCAAGAGCATGGCGCTGACCTCGCTCTTCATCGACCTGGTCGAGGACTTCTGCGCGCCGTACGGCCTCACGCTGATCTCCCCTCGCGACCCGGAGCGCCGCGGCAGCCAGGTCGGGTTCAGCCACCCCGAGGGCTACCCGATCATGCGCGCCCTGATCGACCGCGGCGTGCACGGCGACTTCCGCGCCCCCGACGTGCTCCGGTTCGGCTTCGCGCCGCTCTACATCCGGTTCGCCGACGTCTACGACGCGGCCGCGACCCTGGCCGAGGTCCTGGAGAAGGAGCACTGGCGCGACGAGCAGTATCGGCAGCGCCTCGCCGTCACCTGAGGACGGGTCTCCGTCCTCAGGTGCGTCGTCGCCCGGGGAGGCCGGATCTCTCCGGAGCCGTACCGGCGGAACACGTCATCGAATGGTTCGTCACTTGTCCCACAGCCGGTGTCCCCTGAACATCGGGTGCGTGGTCTCCCAGTACTTCCAGCCTTCGACCCTCGCGGGAACGTTGGCTATTCCGGCGGTAATCTTGTACGCGTCGCAGGTGGTGACCCTGTGCCACGCCGTGAAGCCCATTCTGTAGCCGAAGACGCGGTACCACATGTTGCCGTACATTCCCGCGGTGATCGGCTGGGTGTACTGGTGCCCGGTCTCGACGATGTACTCCTCGGCGAGCAGGGGGCTGTCCATGTCCCGGATCCGGAACAGCCGCCTGGCCGCGCGGACCACGTTCGCCCTGTTGACCACGTCGTCCGAGGTGACCTCTCTCTCCCTGGTGCTCTCCTCGTTCCTCTCCACCTCGGGATTGAACTCGTGCTCGAGCTCGATCTCGGCGTACACGCGGTGCTGCCGGTTGACCGACACGTTCATCTCCCCGCCGGGACCGTCGATGAAGCGGGTGCGAGGAACGAAGAAGTTTCTCGGCCGGGCGTAGTGGAACCTGAAGAAGATCTTCGGCCTGCATATCCTCCTGTGCCTGTTCCCCGTGAGGTTGGCTGTGGAGGTGGATCTGGCGGTGACGGTGACGGTGGGAGTGGGGGTGGGAGTGGGCTGCAGGCGGGAGCTGACCGGTGCGGACGCCTGCCCATCGAGCGACGGGGAGGCGACGGCGGAGGCGGACAGAGTGGCGGCAAGGGTCACGGAGAGGGAGCCGGCGAGGGTCAGCGTCGCCAGGCCCTTGTAGGACCGGCCGTCCTTCGGCCGGGTGCGCGTGCCTGCGGAATCCATTCGGGAGTTAGGCGTGGACATAGTTACCATTCCTTTCGGAACGCGGCCCTTGCCGCGACTAACCCGCTGACCGCAACACGGTCCATACCTGTGATCCGGGCAACTCAGCGTGACAATACAGATACTTACAGTCACAATGGCTGACTCTGGGACGCCACGCCGATGCGGAGTCCACTTGGCAGGGAAAGCACCGGTTAAGAGACGACGGCGCCAATTGGCCACTGGCCTACGGGCTGCCGCCACAAGTCCAATTCCGCCGAATGCGTCTGGATATGACCGGCGGGAAGCTCCGGCATTGCGAGCGATCACCCTGGGTTAATCGTGGAGCCCACGCGGGAATTAGGCCGATCTGGGACTATTTCCCGCAGTTCTGGATCTCTCCGAACTCTCGCCGATAATGGCGAGATATGTGTGCAAAGCGGAATTGGTCGGTTCGGGGCGCGGAATGCTAGCCGGTGGCGTCAAGCTTGGCGATGAGCTTCTTGGGGGCGATCGCCCGGTAGCTCTCCTCGACCCAGTCGAGCAGCACTTCCGTCTCCGGCAGCTCGCCCATCAGCGGGATCGTCACCCATCCCGCCTTGCCGAGCCCGTATCCCGAGGGTTTGACGCCCTCGACGGCAAGCGCGTGGCCGTTGGACTCCGGCAGCTTCACCCCGGCGCTCGGGCTCCACTTCTCGGTCGGCTCCTCGATGCCGAGGAAAAGGAAAATCTTCTTGTTGACCTTGATGACGGTCTCACCCCACGGGTGGTCCTCGTAGGCCTCCGGCATACCGAGTGCGAACTCGCGCAGCGTCTGACGGACCTCACGCCACTTATCCATGCGGCACATTGTGCTCCGGGGCACCGACATTTGTGCGCCAGCGGTCGAGCACCCGGTCGATGGCCACCCGGATCCGTTCCCTGGCCTCGGCCCGGGGCACCCCGGACATCAGCAGCCGGTCGTAGTCGGTGTCGAGGTGCCGCACCGAGGCGACCACGGCCAGCGTGATCGCGTTCGCGTCGAACACCTTGGCGGCGGCGGTCCGGCCCACCCGGCCGCTGCTTCTCTGGCCGGCGTGCCGGGCGATGCCCTCGGCCCGCTCGGGCGGGCAGCCGGGGAACATCCGGGTGATCTCCACGGCCATCGCGGCCTGGAACTCCACGTCCTCCCCGGCCCGCCGTTCGCGATCGCGCTCCCGGCGGCGCAGCCGTACCTCCTCGTCGGCCAGGCACCGCTCCTCGGCCAGCTCCAGCGCGGCCTCCTCGACCAGGACGCCCAGCCGCTCGTAACGCTTGCGCCGAGCGTTGAACCGGACCACCACGGCGGCCAGCCCGCTCTCCTTCTTCGCGCGGCGGCTGAGCGCCGCGTCACCCGCGGGCAGGAGAACCAGATGGTCCATGTCCGCGCAGGTCAGGCAGTGTGACCCGGCGTTCTCCATGATCAGGTAAGGGCCGGTGCCGCCGCAGCCCACGCACTCCCAGTCCTTCGGCGGCTCGACCACCACCAGGTCGGGGGCCTTGCTCTGCCGCTCGGTGAGCTGCCGTCGCCGGGCCTCGCTCAGATCCGGTGAGATCCAGTGGACGCGGAAGGCGCCGTCGTCCCCCTCGGCGACGAATCGCAGCTCACCGCGGTCACGGCTGCCCGAGACGTACGGGGTCTCGCTGGGGGTGAGCCCCTTGGCCAGCGCCCAGCGCCGGAGCATCGCCACCGCGTCGACCATCTTGGCGCCGTCCACGGCCGCGAGATCCTCCAGCGCGGACGCCCTGCCCTGCCGCCAGACGTCCACGTGCCTGGCGTACAGCCAGCCGACTCCCGTCAGCACGTCGATCGCGGTCACGAACTTTCTCTGGGCGAGAGCGGCCTCCGCCGCCTCCACGATCCGGCGCTCGAGTTTGCTCACGCCAACAGCTTGCCGTATCCGGCCCGCTCAGGGACGCGGGATGTTCCGCAGGTTGGCCCTCGCCATATCGATCATGCGCCCCACCCCGCCCGTCAGCACGATCTTGCTCGCGGCCAGGGCGAACCCCTTCACCTGCCGCCGGGTGATGTGCGGCGGCATGGAGAGCACGTCCGGGTCGGTGACCACGTCCAGGAGATACGGGCCGGACGTCGCGAAGGCCGTGGCCAGGGCCTCCCGGACGTCCGAGGGACTCTCCACGCGCAGGGCCCCGATGCCCATCGCGGCGGCGATCGCCGCATAGTCGACGGGTGCGTGGTCGGTGCCGAAGTCGGGCATCCCGTCGACCAGCATCTCCAGTTTCACCATGCCGAGCGAGGAGTTGTCGAACACCACGATCTTCACCGGCAGGTCGTGCAGCCGTACGGTCAGCAGCTCCCCGAGGAGCATGCCGAGCCCGCCGTCGCCGGAGATCGAGACGACCTGCCTTCCGGGGGCGGCGAACTGCGCGCCGATGGCGTGCGGGAGCGCGTTGGCCATGCTCCCGTGCAGGAAGGAGCCGATGATGCGACGGCGTCCGTTGGGGCTGAGATAGCGGGCGGCCCAGACGTTGCACATGCCGGTGTCCACGGTGAACACCGCGTCGTCGGCGGCCAGCTCGTCCACAAGATCCGCGACGTATTCGGGGTGGATCGGGACGTGGTGCTCGATGTCGTGGGTGTACGCCTCCACGACGGTCTCCAGCGTCTTCAGGTGCTTGGCCAGCATCCTGTCGAGATAGCGGCGGTTCGTCTTCTGTGCGACCCCGGGCAGCACCGCGCGGATCGTCTCGCCGGCATCGCCGTGTACGGCCAGCGCCAGCGGGGTCCTGCGGCCCAGCCGCGCGGGGTCGTGGTCGATCTGGACCGTGTTCCCGCCCGGCAGGAAGTTGTCGTAGGGGAAGTCGGTGCCGACGAGCACCACCAGGTCGGCCTCGTGCATGGCCTCGTAGCACGCGCCGTACCCGAGCAGCCCGCTCATCCCCACGTCGTACGGGTTGTCGTACTGGATCCACTCCTTGCCGCGCAGCGCGTGCCCGACCGGGGCCAGCGTGCGGGCGGCCAGTCTCATGACCTCCTCACGCGCGTGGCGCACCCCGGCGCCGCAGAACAGCATCACCTTCTCCGCGCGGTTCAGCGCCGCGGCCAGCTCGGCGACCTGGACGGCCGGGGGCACGAGCGTGCCCCGGCGGGTGAGGAGGTCGTGGTGGCCGGTGTCGTGCACGGCCGTCTGCTGAGCCACGTCACCGGGAAGCACCACGACAGAGACGCCGCCGCGGCTGATCGCGGTCTGTACGGCGATGCGCAGCACCCGGGGCATCTGCTCGGCCGTACCGATCATCTCGCAGAAGTGACTGCACTCCACGAACAGGCGCTCGGGGTGGGTCTCCTGGAAGAATTCCGTGCCGATCTGCGCGCTGGGGATGTGCGAGGCCAGCGCGAGCACCGGGGCACCGCTGCGGTGGGCGTCGTAGAGTCCCTGGATCAGATGGGTGTTGCCCGGCCCGCAGCTGCCCGCGCAGACCGCCAGGCGACCGGTGACCTGTGCCTCGGCCGCGGCGGCGAACGCCCCCGCCTCCTCGTTGCGCACGTGCACCCACTCGATGCCGTCGATCCTGCGAATCGCGTCCACCACCGGATTCAGGCTGTCGCCCACCACCCCGTAGATCCGCTCCACCCCGGCCTGGCGTAACACCCCGATGAACTGCTCGGCAACGGTGCCCATGCTCGCCCACCTCCCCCTCGTCTGTCGCGTCATCGGGGTATCTCACCGGATCGCGGCGAATCACTCCTCCATGAAGTGCCTGATCAGATGCTGTGAAACCGCGTCCGGCCGTTCGACGTTGGCCAGGTGGGCCGCACCGGCCAGGACGACCAGCCGGGAGCCGGCGATGCCGGAGACGATCCGCTCCGCGTGCTCGGGGGGTGTGGCGGGGTCGTCGGCGCCGGCCAGCACGAGCGTGGGGGCCTTGATCCGGGGGAGGTCGGGGCGGAGGTCCATGGCCCCGATCGCCCCGCAGCAGGCGGCGTAGCCCTCGTCGGAGATGCCGGAGAGCATCGCGACGTACGGCTCCCGCCCGCCGAATCCGGGGGTGAACCACCGGCCGACGGCCGCTTCGGTGATCGACGCGGTGCCTCCCGCGCGGACCGCGCTCGCCCGTTCGGACCAGGAGTCGGGGGTGCCCAGCTTGGCCGAGGTGCACAGCAGGGCGAGCCGGTCGATCCGCTCGGGCGCGTGCGCGGCCAGCCACATGCCGACCATGCCGCCGAGCGAGAGCCCGGCGAAGGAGACCACGGGCAGCTTCAGCCGGTCCAGGAGTTCCAGCACGTCACCGCCCAGGTCGGCGATCGAGCACTCCCCGGTCACGGGCGACCGTCCGTGCCCGCGGTGGTCGAACCGGATGACCCGGAAGTGCTCGGTCAGCGCGGTCATCTGCGGGTCCCACATTCCCAGCGTGGTGCCCAGCGAACCGGAGAGCATGATCGGCTGTGCCTCTGCGGGACCAGCAATTTCGTAATACAGCATGTTTGCCTGCCGAATAGAAGTTTTTTATTGGACAAACCTTAGTCGATCGGTTCATTTCATCATATAAGGAGCGGTCGATATTGCCGAAAATCAGCACATCTCCAATGGGTAACGCCTAGCATTCGGGCACGGAACTGGAAGGGAGATCATGACCGGGCAGAATTCTGCGACCACGTCTAATTACGTATTTGATAATAATGGTGACCATTCGGTCGATCAGCACCGCTATCTGGCCGAACTCCTGGATCCACTGACGTTGGAGCGCCTTGGGCAGACCGGAGTCACCGCGGGCTGGAACTGCTTGGAGGTCGGGGCGGGGGGAGGCAGCGTGGCCCTGTGGCTGGCCGGGCGGGTGGCGCCGACCGGCCGCGTGCTCGCCACCGACATCAAGCCCGGCCTCATCCCCCGCAGACCCGGGCTCACGGTCATCCGGCACGACATCGTCGACGATCCGCTGCCGCAGGGCGCGTTCGACCTGGTTCACGCCCGGTTGGTGCTGAGTCATCTGCCGGGGCGCCAGCAGGTGCTGGAGCGCCTGCGTGCCGCGCTGCGGCCGGGTGGGTGGCTCCAGATCGACGAGATCGACATCACGCACTGGGTCGCGCCGTCGATCTCCGACCCGCGCGCGAGAGAGTTGTACGGCTCGTACGTCACCGCCATGGCCCAGGTTCTGGGGGCCGCGGGCAGCGATCCCACCTGGGGCGGATCCGCCGCGCGGGCCATGGGCGAGGCGGGGCTGGTGGACGTCGACGCGGTGCTCTGGACCGAGACGTGGGGACCCGGCTCTCCCGGGCTCGGCCTTCTGATCAGCAACAGCCTTCACCTGGAGGACCGCTTCCTGGAGGCGGGGATGACCCGAAGCGAGCTCCGGGACGTTCGCGAGATCATGGCGGATCCGGAGTTCAGGGCACCCTCCTTCGCCGTCCACTCGATTCTCGCCCGCAGACCGTCGTGAGCTGAGGGTGGGGGGCGCCTGAACGGGTCGCCTCCGGCTCGCGTCGCGTGCCGCCGACGTGCTCGCGTGAACGGATCGTCTCCGGCTCGTTCACGTGCTCGCGTCGTGTGCCGCCGAGGTGCTCGCGCCGCACGCCCGTGGCCAGGCCCGCGACGGTGGGAAACCGTCGTGGCAGACCGCTGGAAGGTCCCGTCGCCGATGCTTTTCCGAGGGGTTTCACGGTGTTCACGATCCGTCGATGTCACGTTGGGTTCAAAGATCCGATAGTGTTCCATTCATCGACGCGGGGTGGAGCAGCTCGGTAGCTCGGCGGGCTCATAATCCGCAGGTCGCAGGTTCAAATCCTGTCCCCGCTACGAAACGAAAGTGCTCGCCCTCCTCCGGGAGGGCGAGCACTTTCTTTTTTCCGGACTCTTTGGGCGGGCCGCCAGGGCGGCTGCCGGTTCTGAGGCGGTTGCCGGCTCTCTCATTCGGAGGGGACGGCGACCCTCGCCGCGCGGCCACACTTCCAGTTGTTCCATGAAGAGGAAGAGTCGCTGAAGGCCTACCAGCGCCACCACGTGCCGACTACCTGCGGCCGGCCCCTCGTCTCCAACCGGCTAGTCTTCGACCTGACTCGTTTCCGATCGGAGAACTGAGCGTGGCTTTCGCGGAGGCCGGCATTGTGGCGGTAGTCCGGCGGGCTACGGGTAGAGCCCGGAGCATGATGGTCACGAGTTTCACCGGGCGGGTCGTGACGGCCTGGGCGAAGGCTCGCCGTCGCCATGGCTGGCTGGATCATCTGGTGCGCGCCGTTGTGCGCTACGACGAGGTGGATGCCGGGCGCCTGTCGGCCGCGCTCACCTATTACTCGTTCTTCGCGGTGTTCGCGCTCGGGCTCCTCGGTTTTGCGATCATCGGGCAGGTCCTGGACGACCCGGAAGTGCTGCACACGGTGCAGGGCTATCTCGCGGAGAACCTCCCCCGGCTGGACGTGCAGGCACTGCAGGATGCCAGGGGCACGGCCGGAGTGATCGCTTTCATCGGTCTTCCGCTCACCGGACTGTTCTGGATGGACGCCCTGCGCTCGGCGATCAGGGCGATCTGGCGGATCGAGGAGTATCCGGGCAGGTTCGTCGTCCGGCAGATCATCGACCTGGGGGTGATGGCCGGGCTCGGGCTGTTGCTGTCCGCCTCGCTCGCGGTGGCCTTCGCGGCCGAGACGCTACTGAACTGGCTGCTGCTGCACACGGTGGGCGTCGAAGACCCGCCGTCGCAGTGGCTGCTCTCCGCGGTCGCCTTCGTCCTCGGTCTCGGAGTGAACACCCTGCTGGCGATCGCCCTGCTCTGCGCACCGCCACGCCTGCGGCTGCCGCTACGCCGGGTGCTCGGGCCCGCGCTGTTCATCACCGCCGGGCTCGAGGTCCTCAAGACCCTCGGCCAGTTCTACCTCGAAATGACCACGGCCAACCCCGCCTACCAGGTTGTCGCCGGTGCCGTCGGGATGCTGGTCTTCCTCAAGCTCCTGAACCAGCTCATCCTGTTCGCCGCGACGCTCACCGCCACCAGCACCAGCGGCCAGATCACCGATCTGGCCAGCCGCACATCATCCGAGAGCACCTCGGAATCCGAGAGCGCCTCGGAGCCCCCGGCGTCGTCGGAGCCGGAGCCGGAGCCGGAGCCGGAGTCGCCGTCACCGTCCTCGCCCGCGGCGGCGGTCACCGCGGTGCCCCCGTCGCCTCTGCCCGCGCCGGCGACCTCCCTGGAACCTTCACTGACGCCCGCGCCGGCGACCTCCGCGGAGCCTTCGCCGAAGTCTGCACCGGCGGTCACCCCGCCGGGCAACGGCTGACCTGATATCCGGTGGCGTCCTGCGGCCTTCCTCTGTTTTCACGAGGATGGACCACTGGTTTTCGCCGGGACGGCTCTCCGGTTTTCACCGGGGCACGGACCACTGGTTTCTGCCCATGGGACGGACCGCGGACGCCGAATGATCAGGAGCTTGCTGGCTTTTGAGGTGCTTGGTGGCGTTGTTGGAGCTCGGCGTTCAGGCGCAGGGCTTCGTCGAGCTGATCTTCCAGAACGATGATGCGGCAGGCCGCTTCGAGGGGGGTTCCCTGGTCGACGAGCTGGCGGGCACGGGCGGCCAGGCGTAGCTGGTAGCGCGAGTAGCGGCGGTGGCCGCCGGCCGAGCGCAGCGGCACGATCAGGTTGGCGGTGCCCAGGCTGCGCAGGAAGGCGGCGGTCACGCCAAGGATCTCTGCGGCCCGGCCCATGGTGTAGGCAGGGTAATCGTCATCGTCGAACTTGTCGGACAATGCTGCGTTGACTACTTCCATCGAACCTTCCATAACGCACGTCAGGGCCCCGGTGCCTGTATGCACCGGGGCCCGAAGAGTTCAACACCACTTACCGGCGCACGCGCCGATTTTCGTTTTCCGCACCAGCCGCACTATGGCGGGGGTGCGAGGATCGCATGTATGTGACCGGAGACCACCTTCCATCCTGTGGGACTGCGGCACCCGCACGGTCGGCATCAACCGTGACAGGCGATCCAAATGGCGCCCAACTCTCCCTTCTTCCTTACTTAAGTCTTGGGTTGTCCATCGATTGCTGCGCCCTGTCGGATCGATCCACCTAAACGATCCGCGAGGGTACGTCACCGGCTGGGACCCGTTCGCTTGCTCGGCCCCGGCACGCCTGACGGTCCTGCCTGTCACCGGCTGGGACCCGTTCACCTGCTTGGCCCCCGCACGCCTGACAGTCGTACTTGTCATCGGCTGGGACCCGTTCACTTGCTCGGCCCCGGCACGCCTGACAACCTTGCCCGTCACCGGCTGAGACCCGTTCGCCTGCTCGGCCTCGGCACGCCTGACGGTCCTGCCTGTCACCGGCTGGGACCCGTTCTTTTTCTTGGCCCCGGCACGCCTGACAACCTTGCCCGTCACCGGCTGGGACCCGTTCACCTGCTCGGCCCCCGCACGCCTGACGGTCACGCTCATCACCGGCTGGGACCCGTTCTTTTGCTCGGCCCCGGCACGCTTGACGGTCTTGCCTGTCATCGGCTGGGACCCGTTCACCTGCTTGGCCCCGGCACGCCTGACAGTCTTTCCTGTCCAGTTTCGTCGTCTGTCGGCGAGGATTTGTTTCCCTTCCGACGTCACAAACACTAGTTGGGCCATCGCCGGATGTCTACTGTCGCCGCAGCAGATTTTCGTCAGATCTGGCGAGAGGCTTCACCTCTCGCCGGGCGCCTGCCGGCATCGGAATCCCTGTCAGGGGCAACTCGCCGATCTCATCCGCTGGTGGCGCCGCACGCACCCATGTCGCATGATCGTCTACAGGGGGCGGGGACGCTCCGACCTTCTGATGTACAAACTCTGATATTTCCACCATTTACGGACGCTGTGATCTGTGTCACCCTCCTGACAAAGATCTAGAAGGAAATTCTAGATTCTGGCTACAGGAGGGATGGGGAATGGTCGACACGCCCACTACCGAACGCCTGAAGCTTGGAGCACCTCGCGGCGGGATGGTTGACATCAAGTCCCGCGCACCTTATGGGTGGGCTCCGCTGGCCGTGCTCTTACTTGTCGGGCTGGTCGATCGCATCGAATTCGGCCTGCTGTCCGGCGTGTTGCCGAAGGTCCAGGCCGAGTGGGGCTTCAGCGACACCGTCGCGGGCTCCATCCCGACCGCCTCGGCCCTTGCCGCCGCGCTCTTCTCGCTTCCCGCCGGCTACTTCGCCGACCGCCACAACCGCACCCGGATCATCGCCGTCGTCGTCGTCTGCTGGGCACTGGCCACGCTCGGTTCCGGCCTGGCCACCGGTTTCGCGTTCTTCTACGTGATGCGTGTCTTCCTCTCCGCGGCCGAAAGCGTCGACAACCCGGCCGCCGGCAGCCTGCTCGCCGACTACTACCCCCCGGCCAGCCGGCCCCAGGCCTACGGCTGGACCCGTGTCACCACCTATCTGGGTGGCATCGGCACGATTCTCGGCGGCGTCCTCGCGGAGGCGTTCGGCTGGCGTTCCGCCTTCCTGTTCATGGTCGTGCCCGGTCTGCTCACCGCCCTCGTCGTCTGGCGGCTCCACGAGCCCGTCCGGGGTCAACTCGACCGGATGATCGCGGATGCCACCACCGAACCCGCAACCACAGCAACCACAGCCGCGCCCAAGCCCAAGCAGTCGTTCGGCCGCCAGCTCCGCGAGATCCTGGCGATCCGCACCCTGATCATGGTCATGATCGGCCTGGTGCTGCTCACTTTGGGCCTGGCCGGTGTCTTCTACTGGCTGCCCTCGTTGATGGTGCGCAACTTCGGCATCGGCACCGGCGCGGCCGGTTCCCTGAGCGGCCTGGTCACCATTGCCGGCGTGATCGGCGGCACCCTCATCGGATCGCGGGTGGGCCGGATCTGGCATGAGACCCGCAAGGGCGGCAGGCTCCTGGCCGGGGGCGGAGGCATCACCCTCGGCTCGGTCGTCCTGGCCGTTGCGCTCACGGTGGATTCCATCCCGCTGTTCTGTCTGGTGATGCTGGTTTCCAGCGTGCTGATGTCGATGGCCATCCCCAACCTGATGGCCTCGCTCGCCGACGTCCTGATCGCGTCCACGCGAGGTCTCGGCTTCGCCGTACTCCAGGTGAGCTTGGCGGCGGGTGCGGCGTTCGGGCCGCTGATCGTCGGCGTCGCCTCCGACAGGACCGGTTCGCTCGTCTCGGCCATGTACGCCCTCATCGTGCCCATGGTGCTCGGAGGTTTGATCACGCTGACCGCACGTGGCTCCTTCGAGCGCGACGCGCGGCGGGCGCTGGAGGCGGCTCGTCACTGACATCCGTGACACCCCCGAAGGACGGCGCTCCCCGCATGCCGTACGCGAAACGCGGCGTGGCGCGGGTGAACCGATGGTTGATCTTGAAATATCCGCCGTCCTTCGCGGCCTCACACCCGCCGCATGCCGGCGAACGGCGATGAATCAGCGGAAAATTGTCCTTAATGTCTGGACTATCCACTTATCTCATCGCGTGATGCCACTCGCCCGCTTCTTGAAAATTTGCAGGGTAGTAGTGCGGCTCAGTACTACGAACATTGATACTTAATCTTCGCATTAGTAGCTTGATGCTCGTTCTATCCCATGGGCATAGTGTGTCGAATCACACGCGCACCCGTCGCGGCGTGCGACCGCGGGGGATGACCGCTGCCTGCGGCTGTCGACTATGCGCAGGAACCCGCGGAATTGGACAAGATGCATGAGTTCCCCCCCGCCGATCCGCTCGAAGATTCTTCGAATTCTCCTGGTCCCGCTGGTCTCGCTGATCGGCCTATGGGGATTCGTCGCCTATTCCACCGTCGCTCCTATCGTGGGCATCGCCCAGACCCAGGACCGGTGGCAGGAGGTCGGAGATCCGGCCCGACAGCTGATCATCGAATTCCAGCGGGAACGCCAGCTCTCCGCGCAGGTCGCCGGCCGGACCGCGGCCGACAAGTCGCTGGAGGCCCAGCGGGTCATCACCGATCGCGCGGCGGCGCGCCTGCGCGAACTGGTCGGTTCCATCAACCTCCAGGCCCAGGCCGGCAGCACCCCCGCCGACGTGCAACTCCTGCTGAAGGCACTGGACGGGCTCGGTGAGCTGCGTGCCTCCGCCGACAGCGGGAAGGCCTCCCCGCTCCAGGTGACCGAGACCTACAACGCGCTCATCAGTGCCTCCAATCGGCAGTTCGGCAACTCGTCGGCGCTCACCGACGTGTCGTTCTACCGCGTGCTGCACGGACTCACCGCCTACGCCACCTCCGCCGAGTTTCTGTACCGGGAGCACGCGGTGCTCACCGCCGCGCTGGCGCGCGGCGAGATGACCAGCGCCGAGCGCACCGCCTTCGTCGCGGCGATGACCAGCCGCAGGATCTACATGACCAACGCAGAGCGGGACATCGGCCCCGACCTGCTGGCGCACTACCGGGAACTCGTCGGGAGCACGGTTTACCAGCGGTTCCAGGCGGCCGAGGACAGGATCTTCGCCTGGGACGTCACCGGAGCGATTCCGGTGGACGCCACCCTGTGGAAGCAGGACGCCGGGAGCGTCCTCGGCACCCTCGACCGGGACGGCCAGCGAGACCTGCTCCGCGCCATGGCGAAGGGGGACGACCTCAAATCCGCGGCGTTCTGGCAGATCGTGCTGGTTCTGGGGCTGGGCCTGCTCATCGTGGTCGTGTCGATCCTGGTCTCCGTCCGGTTCGGACGCTCCATGATCAGGGAGCTGCTGCGGCTCCAGTCCGCGGCCGTGGAACTGGCCGAGGAGCGGCTGCCGCGGCTGGTCGAGCGCCTTCGCAAGGGCGACGACGTGGACGCCGTGGCCGAGACCCCCGAACTGGAGGTCTCGGAGACCGCCGAAGTGGACCGGGTCATGCGCGCGCTCTCGACCGTACGGCGCACCGCCGTGGAGGCCGCGGTCGGCCAGGCCACGCTCCGCAAGGGCGTCGGCCAGGTCTTCCTCAACCTCGCCTGGCGTAACCAGGCCCTGCTCCACCGCCAGCTCACGCTGCTGGACGCGATGGAACGCCGGGCCGAGGAGCCGGAGATGCTGGAGGACCTGTTCAAGCTCGACCACCTGACCACCCGCATGCGGCGGCACGCGGAGAACCTGATCATCCTGTCCGACGCGGCCCCCGGCCGGCGCTGGCGTGATCCGGTGCCGCTCTTCGACCTGGTGCGCAGCTCCGTGCTGGAGGTGGAGGACTACACCCGCGTCACGGTGCTCGCCATGCCGCATGCCCCGCTGCTCGTGGGCAGCGCGGCCACCGACGTGATCCACCTGATCGCCGAGCTGGTGGAGAACGCCACCGTCTTCTCCCCGCCGAACACCGTGGTGCACGTCCGGGGCATGACGGCGGCCAACGGCTTCGCGGTGGAGGTCGAGGATCGGGGCCTGGGCCTGAGCCAGTCCGTCATCGACGAGATCAACGTCCAGCTCTCCGAGCCGCCGGAGTTCGATCTGGCCGACACCGACCGGCTGGGCCTGTTCGTGGTGGCCCGGCTCGCGGCCCGGCACGGGATCAAGGTCGTGCTACGGCCCTCGCCCTACGACGGCGTCACGGCGATCGTGCTCCTGCCGTCCAACCTGCTCGCCGTACCCGAGTCCCCGCTCATCGGCACCCGGATCAGCGGGGCCGAGCAGCCCACCCTGAGCGGTCAGGCGACCGGCGCGGCTCGCTCCGGCCGGGCCGTCCGAGCGCTGGGCGCGGCACCGGAGCCGTGGTCCCGGCCGGCATCCGTCCCGCGGGCACAGCCCGTGGCCCACGGCGGGGACTCCCTGCCAAGCCGGTTCCCGGCCCAGCAGCAGAGCGAGTACATCCCGCCGAAGTCCTCTCCCCAGCATCAGGCCTTCTCCGCCTCGGACGCCGACGACGACCTCGACGGACTTCCGATGCGGGTACGGCAGGCCAGCATCGTTCCCCAGCTACGCGAGCCGTGCCCGCCGGAACAGCGTGATGTTTCCACCCGATCTCCTGAAGAGATCTTCGACCGCATGTCGTCCATGCAACAGGGCTGGCAGCAGGGCCGTAGCCGTGCCGAGCAGGGCCTGGACACATGGACAGGAAAGGAGGGCCACTCCGATGGCCGACCCCAGATCTGAACTGAGCTGGCTGCTGGACGATCTGACCCAGCGCGTACCCGGTGTCCGGCACGCCATCGTGCTGTCCGCCGATGGTCTGGCCATGGGCGGTTCCCGCGAGCTGACCAGGGAGGATGCCGAGCACCTTTCGGCCATCTCGGCGGGCAGTCACAGCCTCGCCCTGGGCGCGGGACGGCACTTCGGCCTCGGCGCCGTTCGGCAGACCATCATCGAGATGGAGGACGGCTTCCTTTTTGTGACCGCGGCGGGGCAGGGGGCCCGGCTGGCCGTACTCGCGGCCGGCGACGCTGAGCTGGGCATGGTCACCTACGAGATGGCACTGATGGTCAAGCGCGTTGGCGAGCACCTGTCCGTGCAACCGAGGGGAGCGGCTCCGGCACCGGCGTGGAACGGTTCCAGGTCGTGACGGGAGAGGATCCTGGGCCACTGGTCAGACTTTTCGGGCTGACCGGTGGCCGCGCGCGCCCGCTGGGCGAGACCTTCGACCTGGTGGCCATCGTCACGACCGCCGACATGTCCTTCGAGTCGGCGGTCCTGGTCCCGGAGCATCTCGCCGTGCTGTCGGTGTGCCGCAAGCCCACCCCGGTGGCGGACGTCGCGGCGCACCTGAAGCTACCGCTCAACGTCACCCGCGTGATTCTCGGCGACCTGCGGCGTGAGGGCCTTGTGACCATCGACCGGCCGCAGTCGGCGGCGCAGACAATCGACGAACGCATCTACAAGGAAGTGCTGCATGGAATACGGGGGCTCTGAGCCCGGAGTGACCGCGGTCACTCCGGCGATGGCCATAAAGATCCTTGTCGCCGGCGGCTTCGGAGTCGGCAAAACGACCATGGTCGGTACCATCAGCGAGATCCGGCCGCTGCACACCGAGGAACTGCTGAGCGAACGAAGCATCGGGGTGGACGACACCTCGGGCGTGGAGTCCAAGATCACGACGACCGTCGCGCTGGACTTCGGCCGCATCACCATCCGCGAAGGACTGTGGCTCTACCTGTTCGGAACCCCCGGCCAGGACCGGTTCTGGTTCATGTGGGACGAGCTGGCCGTCGGCGCGCTCGGCGCCGTCGTGGTCGCCGACACCCGCCGCCTTCAGGACTGCTTCCCGGCCGTGGACTACTTCGAGCAGCGCGGGCTTCCGTTCGTGGTCGCGGTCAACTGCTTCGACGGGGCGAAGCGCCACGACCCGGTCAAGGTACGGAAGGCGCTGGGGCTGGACGGGGTGGCGCCGATCGTGCTCTGCGACGTGCGCGAGCGCGAGTCGGTCAAGGAGGTGCTAACCATGCTGGTCACGTACGCGGTGGGGGGAGCCTTCAAGGACCCCCACCACGTCTGAGGGGAGCGCCCTCCGAGGGACGGGAGCGGCTCTTGCGCTCCCCGAGCAGCCGGGCGGTCTCCTCGGACACCTCCGTGGCGAGGATCGCCGACACGACGTCGATCAGGTGGCTGGTGAAGAGCCTGTCGTCCTTGCCATCGGGCCCGGCGGCCCGGCGGGCCAGCTCGACGTAGGTCACCCGGATGGCCGTGAAGCGCTGGTGCAGCTCGCGTACGGCGACCTCTTCGAGCATCGGGGCGACAAGCTCGCGCCACCTGTTGATGCTCTGGCCGGGGTCCGCCTGCCTGCTCTGGAGGGAGGGCAGGCCCGTACGGTGGACGAGCTGCTCCATGATCCGCAGGTAGGCCCGGCCGCCGTCGGGGTCGGCCAGCTTCACGGCCATCGGCCGTACGAGCGCCGCCGCCAGCGTGCGGCGGGCCTCGGTCTCCGGCAGGCCACCCCGGGATTCGTACTCGTCGAGCAACTGGTGGCGGCGCATCTCGATCTCGGGGTGGTGCTTGGCGAGCACCGCGTTCAGCAGCCCCGTGCGATCCCCGAAGTGGTACTGCAGCGCCGTCGAGTTGCGCTGGCCGGCGGCGGTGTTGATCTCCCTCAGTGACACTCCGTCGATCCCGCGTTCGGCGAACAGGCGCTCGGCCGCGGCCACCAGTTGCCTGGACGTGGCTCCGGGATTGGGGGGCATGCGCGCTCCTGGCTTACTGGTGGATGGGCCACTCGATAGGGTAATAATGCATGTGACTGAAATCATCAAGCAGTCGCATCAGAGGTGGCCGCTACACCGCACAGGATAGAAGGCTTGTACGTGACGATCCCCGGGCAGGACGGTGTCGATCGCGAGCTCGTCGACCTTGGGCGACTGGCTCCGTGGATGGACGAGCAGGGCCTGCCGGCGGGTGACTTCGAGCGGGTCGAGGTGCTGGCGGGCGGCACCCAGAACATCCTCGTGCGCCTCGAACGCGGCGGCCGCTCCTACGTGCTGCGCCGGCCGCCGAGACATCTGCGCAAGGCCAGCAACGAGGTGCTGCGCCGCGAAGCGCGCGTCCTCAGCGCGCTGGCCGGCTCGGACGTCCCCCACCCCGGACTCATCGCCGCCTGTCCGGACGAGGACGTGCTCGGGGTCGTCTTCTACCTGATGGAGCCGGTCGACGGCTTCAACCCGTCGCAGGGTCTGCCGGACGCGTACGCGACGGACGAGGCCTGGCTGCGGGCGGTCGCCTTCGACGTCATCGACGGCATCGCCGCACTCGGCGCCGTCGATCACAAGGCGGCCGGGCTCGGTGACTTCGGCCGGCCCGAGGGCTTCCTCGAGCGCCAGGTCGGCCGGTGGATGCACGAGCTCGGCACGTACGGCGAGCTCAAGGGCTACGGCGGGCCGCGGATCCCGGAGCTCGACCGCGTCGCCAGGTGGCTTGACGACAACCGGCCCGTCACGTGGACACCGGGCATCATGCACGGCGACTACCACCTGGCCAACGTGCTGTTCGAGCGTGACCGGCCGCGTCTCGCCGCGATCGTCGACTGGGAGATGTCCACCATCGGCGATCCGCTCGTCGATCTCGGATGGACCGTCGCCATGTGGCCCGGCGAGGGCGCGCCCATCGGCCCCGCCGCCGCGCTCAACGATGTGCGGGGCTTTCCCACGCCCGCCGAGCTGATCGCGCGCTACGCCGAGCGGTCCACCCGCGACATGTCAGCGATCGACTGGTACACGGTCTTTGCCTGTTTCAAGTGCGGGATCATCCTGGAGGGCACCTATGCGCGGGCCTGCGCGGGCAAGGCGGACAAGGGCGTCGGCGACGTTCTGCACGCGATCACCCTGGCCCTGTTCGCCAAGGCCGACACCTACCTGTAGCTCCTCGCGAACCGCCGCCGACTCGCCGAGGCCGACACCTACCTGTAGCCCCCCGCGAACCGTCGCTAACTCGCCGAGATCGACACGTGCCGGTCGGCCCCCGCGAACCGCCGTCGGCCCGCCAGGGCGTACGCCCATCCGTAGATCGCCCGCCGTCAACCAGTCGGGGTGGACACCTGCCCGTAGGCCGGCCGTGGTCGGCTCGCGGAGGCGGACACCCACCCGTAGATCCCTGTAGACCGTCAGCAAGGGGAACCCCATGGCCATCGACTTCACCCTCGCACCCGAGCACGAGGAGATCCGCCGACGCGTGCGGGCCTTCGTCCAGGAGACCATCATCCCGGCCGTCAAGGGCTTCGACGACGAGGGGACCGTCACCTCGCGCGACGAATACCTCCGCGTCATCTTCGAGCTGCGAGGGAAGGCGCAGGCCGAGGGGCTGTGGCTGCCGCACATGCCCAAGGAGTGGGGCGGCATGGGCCTGGGCCACGTCGAGCTCGCCATGGTGCAGTCGGAGGCGGCCAAGACCCGGCTGGGACCGTGGGTCCTCAACTGCTCCGCGCCCGACGAGGGCAACATGCACACGCTGCTGCACTGGGCGACGGACGAGCAGAAGGAGAAATACCTCAAGCCGCTGCTCAAGGGCGTCAAGATGTCCTGCTTCGCGATGACCGAACCCGAGGTGGCCGGCTCGGACCCCACTCTCATCCGGACGAACGCCGTCAAGGACGGCGATGAGTGGGTCATCAACGGTCACAAGTGGTTCATCTCCAACGCCCGCCGTGCGAGCTTCGCCATCCTCATCGCGAAGACCGAGCTCGACGTGCCCGAGGGCTCGCGTGGCGGCAACACCGCGTTCCTCATCGACCTCCCGCAGGAGGGGTGGAACGACGTCCGCGAGGTCGAGACGATGCACGGCTCGACGGGGCACAGCGAGATCGTCATCACCGACCTGCGGGTGCACGACAGCCAGGTCCTCGGCGGGCGCGGCAACGGTCACCAGCTCGGCCAGTACCGGCTGGGCCCGGCCCGCCTGGCGCACTGCATGCGCTGGATCTCGCAGGCCGAGACGGCGCTCGACATGATGGTCGACCGCGCCCTCAACCGCTACAGCCACGGATCGCTGCTGGCCGAGAAGCAGGGCGTCCAGTGGCTCATCGCCGATTCGGCCATGGAGCTCTACCAGTGCAAGCTCATGGTCCTGCACGCCGCCTCGAAGATCGACAAGGGCGAGGACTTCCGTACCGAGGTCTCGATGTCCAAGCACTTCGTGGCCAACAGCCTCAACCGGATCATCGACCGGGCGATCCAGGTGCACGGCGCGCTGGGGTACTCGACCGACACCCCGCTGGCCAATATGTTCCAGCACGCCCGCTGGGCGCGTTTCGCCGACGGAGCCGATGAGATCCACCAAATGCGCATCGCCGAGCGTACGATCGCCGCTTACAGGAGCACGGGTTCGACCAACGCCGCCACCGGAGGACTGCCACTGTGAGCGCAGAGGGAACGGGTAACGAGTTCGCCGGGAACAGCGGCGGTCTGCTCAGCGGCCTGGCGACGGGGAGCCCGCAGACGAAGGACACGGCGGCGGGGTTCAACACGGTCCGCAGCGACCGGCTTGAGGGCAAGGTCGCGCTCATCACCGGCGGAGGCAACGGCATCGGCGCCGGGGTGGCCCGGCGGCTGGCCGCGGGCGGGGCCCGGATCGTCCTCGCGGACATCGACGACGACGCGGGCCAGAGCCTCGCCGACGAGCTCGGCGCGACGTACGTGCACTGCGACGTCACCCGGCTCGAGGACAGCGAGGCCGCGGTGGCCACCGCCGTCGAGCGGTACGGCCGGCTCGACCTCGCGTTCCTCAACGCCGGCATCGCCTCGGGCTGCGGGCTGCGCGAGGACTTCGACATCAAGCGCTACCGCCTGGCGATGGGCGTCAACCTCGACGGCGTCGTGTTCGGCGCGCACGCCGCGATCCCCGCGTTGCTGGCGGGTGGCGGCGGCACCATCGTGGCGACGGCGAGCATGGCGGGGATCGTCGGCATCCCCGGCGATCCCATCTACGCCGCCAACAAGCACGCCGTCGTCGGGCTCGTCCGCTCGCTCGGCCAGGATCTCGAACCTCTCGGCGTCAAGGTGCAGGGTCTCTGTCCCTCGTTCGCCGACACGGCGATCCTGGGGGAGAGCAAGGCGGTGCTGGAGCAGATCGGGTTCCCGATCCTCGACGTCCCGGCCGTCGTCGACACGTTCGTCCAGCTGCTCGACAGCGACGGCACGGGTGAGTGCTGGTTCGTGATCCCGGGACGCGAGAGCCAGCCCTTCACCTTCCGCCGCGCCCCCGGACCGCGCGTCTGAGCCGCGTGCCGTACGGAAGGGTCCTCATGGCTCTCGGGTGACGGCTTTCTTTACCGCTGTGGCAGCCGTCACCCGCCGACCTCCGCGTCGCCCTGACCGCCGGGACCGATGCGCGTGATCCACCGGGGTCACTTCAGCAGGCTGACCCCACGCGAGATGACGACCACCGAGAGCACGAGGGCCGATATCGACTCCGTGGCCATGAGCAGCTTCGCCCGGGCGGACAGCGGCATGGTGTCGGTGGGACTGAACGCGGAGGAATTGGTCACCGACACGTAGAAATAGTCGATGAACCCGGGTGTCCAGCCCGACTTGGCCGACGAGCGGGCGGCCACCTCGTCGATGGCGTCGTGGTCCTCGTCCTGGGGAAAGCGGAAGTCGGCCATCGGCAGGCCCTTGTCCCGAGCCTGGGTGCGCTGTACGGGGCCGCCGCGGTCGAGCTCCCAGAAGGCCAGCCCGAAGATGATGATGTTGGTCAGCCACACCTGGCCGGCGGCGAGCAGCAGCTGCCGGCCTTCGCTGGCATGTCCGGTGACCAGCTCGATGATGACGAGGACCAGCGCGGCGCTGTTGGTCACCGCGATGATGAGAACGAGGGCTATGGACAGCTGCCTCAGCAGCCGGTTCTCCCGGAGCATGCGGCGTGGATTGACCGCCACGAGAAACACGAGCAGCACCAGCTCCAGCACGGGCACGACGAACCGCGGCCCGACGATGAGCTGGCTGGGCAGTGCCGCGTACAGCGCGATGGCGACCAGCACCGCACACGCGGCGGGGAGCCGGAGCTCGCCGGGGTGCCCCTGCTGCGCGGATCGCGGCCTCATGTTCACGGTTTCCCCTTCCCTCGCGCATCACCGGGCACCTGGCACGACCTGACCCGCGACGCCGAGCTCATCGTCCCTGACCCCGAGCTCGCCCGTGCGAGTGCCCCGGCCGTGAGCTCGCATGCCCTGCCTGGCCACGAGTTCGCTCGCACGACCTGCCGAGCCGTGAGTCCGCTCGCATGCCGCCTGGCCGTGAGCTCGCGCGACCGCTCGGTTGTGAGCTCGCCTGGCCGACTTTCCGGGTCGCGAGTCCACATATCCGGCCGTCCCGGTGACAGACAGTCAGCGTATGTCCTTTTCCGGTGCCACCGCCTGCCGCGGTCCGGATCGGAGGCCGCTGCCCGCTCCCGACCATGGTCAAGATTCTTTCGACGTAAGCAGCCGAAAGAAAGGTGGTCGGTCCCCGCCGGGAGCCATACGGTCGCCCCACCGACACCGAAAGGGGCACCTGATGCACGTGAACACCAAAGGCCGTCGCGCGACGGCGGTCACCGCGGTCATGGCCGCGGGGACGCTCGCGCTGGGAGGCTGCGGCGCAGACAGGTCCAGCGGACCCGCCGGTTCAGGTGACTCACGTTCGGGGACCTCGGACACCACGTCTGCAAAGGTCAACGCCAATCCGAGCATCACCGCCGTGATCAGGGGGCTGGAGGACCCGTTCCTCCAGCTGATGAAACAGGGCGTCGACGACCAGGCTCGGACGGCCGGGGTGCCCGTCACGGTCCAGGCGGCCGAGTCCGCCGGCGCCAAGGGCCGGGCGGCCAAGTCCAAGGCTCTGGCCGAGCGGACCTCGTCCTGTTTTGTGGTCAATCCGGCCTCTGGTACCGAGTTGATCCAGGACCTTGCCAAGATCTCCGAGTCGGGCAGGACCATCGTCAACATCGACAGCCCGGTCGACGTCGTGATGGCCGGGGCCGCAAAGATCAAACTGGCCACCTACATCGGCACCGACAACGCCGAGGCGGGCAGGACGGCCGGCCAGCGGATGGCCGAGCTGCTGCCCTCCGGCGGTGACGTCGCGGTCATCGCCGGTGACGCCGGCGATGTCACCAGCGACGCCAGGATCGAGGGATTCCGGCAGGGGATCGGTACCGGGCTCAAGGTCGTCCAGACCGTCGGCGCGAAGTGGAAACGGCAGACGGCGCTCACCGCCGCGGCCGATGCCATGCGAGCACACCCGAACCTGGTGGGCTTCTTCGTCGTCAACGACGACATGGGACTGGGTGTGGCACGGGCCGTCGCCAACGCCGGCAAGACGGGCCGGGTGAAGGTCATCAGCGTCGACGGCTCCAAGGACGCGCTCAAGGCGGTCAAGGAAGGCTCTCTGGACGGCACCGTCGCCCAGTATCCGTACGTGATGGGCCTGATGGGTGTCGAGGCGTGCCAGGCCGACGCGAAGGGCAAGATGCTGCCGTTCGAGGTGAGGGCCCCGATCCGGATGGTCACCAAGGAGAACGCCGACAAGGCGCTGGCCTCGATGCCCAAGCCGTTCGACGCCTACGAGGATCCGTTCAGGGACCTCGCGAAGTGACGGCCGTTCGGCGCGGCCGGACGCCGTAATGTGGTGTCCGTGCTGCGCCGAATCGCCCAGAAGCTTCGATGATGACCCTTCAGGACCTGGCGACTCGGGCCCGCTCCCTCGTGCGAGACGGGCACCGGGCCCTGCTCGGCATCGCCGGCGGCCCGGGGGCGGGGAAGACCACGCTCGCCGAGAGCCTCGTCCGTCTGCTGCGGCAGACCCCACCGGACGGCCGGTCGCCGGAGTGGGCGGCACACGTGCCGATGGACGGCTTCCACCTCGCCGACACCGAACTCGACCGGCTCGGACGGCGCGACCGCAAGGGGGCCCCGGACACCTTCGACGCCGCCGGTTACGCGGCCCTGCTCCGTCGCCTGCGCGAGGACGAGGACGATGTGATCTACGCGCCCGCGTTCGAACGCGACCTTGAGCAGCCGATCGCCGGGAGCATCCCGATCTCGCGGGACACCCGGCTCATCGTCACCGAGGGAAACTACCTGCTGCTCGACCAGGGCGACTGGGCACGTGTACGGCCTCAGCTCGACGAGGTCTGGTACTGCGACCTCGGTCCCGACGAGCGCGTGCGCCGCCTCGTCTCCCGTCACGAGCAGTTCGGCAAGGACCACGACGCGGCCGTGTCCTGGGTGATGAGGATCGACCAGCCGAACGCGGACCTCATCGCCGGAACCCGCCCGCACGCCGACCTCGTGATCCCCGAACCGGTCCTGCTGTCGATCGGAGACCCGAAGACGGCCGGCTGACGCCGGAGGCGCGGACCTCATCGCGGGACCCGGCTGCTTCACCCTGAACCAGCCTTTATGCGGTCATACCGCCTCGAACCGGCCGCGAGCTTCGTCCGGACGGTAGTGATCCGACCGAACCGGTCCCTGCGGCGGGCTTTACGCGACCGTCCCGACTCGAGCCGACCGCGGGCTCCGTCCGGCCGGTAGCGATCCGGGCTGGATTCTGTCATGCGCCTCAGGCGGCCGACAGCGATCTGTGCGGGGTCTGGCAGCGGAGCGGGCCACGATGCGTGGCGTTATCGCTTATGAGGAGGAAACGCCATGAACCTTGCCTTTGAGGCCGAGGGACTGGTCAAACGATTCGGGAAGACCACCGCGCTCGCGGGGATCGACCTGGCAGCAAGACAGGGCACCGTGCTCGGGGTGCTCGGGCCGAACGGCGCGGGCAAGACGACCGCGGTCCGGATTCTCGCCACACTGCTCCGTCCCGACGCGGGACGTGCTGCGGTGCGCGGCGTGGACGTCGTGAAGGACGCCGGCAGGGTTCGCCGCATGATCGGGCTCACCGGGCAGTACGCCTCGGTCGACGAGGACCTCACCGGCATGGAGAACCTCGTTCTCATCGGGATGCTGCTCGACCTGCGCCGGGCGGACGCGAAAGCCCGCGCCGCGGAGCTGCTCAAGGAGTTCGAACTCGCAGAGGCCGGTTCGAGGCCCGCCAAGACCTACTCCGGAGGCATGCGCCGCCGCCTCGACCTGGCCGCCGGTCTTGTCGGCCGCCCCGACGTCATCTATCTCGACGAGCCGACGACCGGACTCGACCCGGCCAAACGGGACGACGTGTGGAACATCATCCGTTCGCTCGTCGCCGACGGCGTCACCGTGCTGCTCACCACGCAGTATCTGGAGGAGGCCGACGCGCTCGCCGACGACATCTCGGTCATCGACCACGGAAAAGTGATCGCGCACGGCAGCCCGGCCGAGCTCAAGCAGGTCGTGGGCGGTCAGACGATCCTGATACGGCCCACCGACCCGGCCCGGCTCGCCGACGCCACCGCGATCCTCGCCGCGGTCTCGGGACGCGAACCGGAGTCTCCCGCTCGAGGCGTGATCGCCGCCCCGGTCGACGACGACACCGCGTTCACCAAGGTGGTCGGGCGGCTGGATCGCGAGGGGATCGGCGTCACGGAACTCTCGCTCCGCCTGCCCAGTCTGGACGAGGTCTTCTTCACCCTCACCGGCCGTCACAACGTTGAGGAGACCTCGGCATGACGCTCACCGTGACCCGTCCTACGACGACCGTGCCCGAGAGCCCGCGGCCCTTCGGGTTCGTCAGGCACAGCCTCGCCCTTGCCAGGCGGAGCCTGATCAAGACCCTCCGCACCCCGGAGCAACTCCTCGACGTGACGCTGCAGCCGGTCATCTTCGTGGTGGTGTACGTCTTCCTGCTCGGCGGTGCGATCTCCGGCTCCACCCACGACTACCTGCAGCTCCTGCTTCCGGCGATCATGGTGCAGACGGTGCTGTTCGGGGGGATGGCCACCGGGGTCAACCTCAACACCGACATCGGCAAGGGCGTGTTCGACAGGTTCCGCAGCCTGCCGATCGCCAGGTCCGCGCCCCTGGTCGGCTCGGTGCTCGGCGACCTGATCCGCTATGTCGTGGCGATCGTCTCCCTGCTCGGCTTCGGCTACGCGATCGGCTTCCGGATCCAGACCGACCCGCTGTCGGCACTGGCCGCCTGCCTGCTCACGATCCTCTTCGCGTTCAGCACGAGCTGGGTGTTCGTGTTCGTCGGCATGCTCATGCGGCAACCGGGCGGCGTGCAGGGGGTGGCGTTCCTGGTGCTGTTCCCGCTGACCTTCGGCACCAGCATGGTGGCGCCGAAGGAGAGCATGCCCGGCTGGCTGCAGGCCTGGGTGAACGTCAACCCGGTCTCCCACGTGATGGACGCGGCCCGCGGCCTGATGCTGGGCGGTCCGGTGGCGGGCCCGGTGGGGTGGACGCTGCTGTGGTCGGCCGCGTTCATCGCGGTGTTCGCACCGCTCGCGGTCCGCGCCTACCGCATCCGCCTCTGACCACTCACCCGGTCACGTGTCCCGCCATCCACCCGTTCACGTGGCCGCCCACCTGATCACTCGCCGGGTCGCGTGCCCCGGTCACGTGCCCGGCCCTCCACCCGATCGCCCGCCGGGTCGCCTGTCCGGGCGGGCGTCGATCGTACGCAGGCGAGCGCGCCGGCCCGGTCCAGATCCCGGCCGCCGGTGTAGGCCGCCTCGTACGAGGCGTCGCCGAGCTCGCCGCGTAGCCGTTCGACCAGCCGTACGATGTCCGGGTTGAATCGGTCGGACGCTCCCCGGAGCTGCTCGGTGGCGCCGAGCGTCTTCGCGGCCTGGGCCGCATCGCCGCGGCACGCCCGCAGCATCGCCGCGGTGACCCCGACCCGGGCCAGCACCGGCATGTCCTTCACCTCCAGCGCCAGGCCGATCGCCTCGTCGATCCGCCGCTCCGCCGTCTCCAGATCGCCCAGGTCCGCCGCCAGATTCGCCTCGGAGGACAGGATCAGGGCGCGGAACTGCGGGGCGATGACGGGGGCGTTCGCGAGGGCGGTCGTCGCCATGCCGTACTGCCTCGCCGCCTCGTCCAGATCGCCCTCGTGGCGGGCCAGGTCCCCGAGACCGAGCCGGGCGAACGACACCTCCCGTGCGGGCCACCCCTGCGCGTCCGACTCCGCGATCTCCTGCATCTCCGCGCGGGCCCTGTCCACATCGCCCTTGTTCACCCGTACGGTGGCGAGCCAGATTCGCTGGTGGCCCGCGTTGTCGTCGGGGTTCAGCTCCTGGATGAGCCGGATCGCCTCCTCCAGGGCGCTGATGGCTCCGTCGAAGTCGCCGAACAGCACGTGCCCGTTCGACAGCGAGGTCAGCGCGTGGGCGAGTCCCCAGCGATCCCCGACCTCGCGGAAGCCGTCGGCCGCGTCGGCCGCGTCGCGGCGCATGCCCGCCATGTCACCGTCGTTCTCCCGGAGGAAGCCCCGCAGCATCCGGAGCGCCGCCCGGATCCACGGATTCGGATGGGACAGCCGCCGCTCGATGATGGCCGTACCCCGGGTGGTGTCATCGGTAAGGAGCGTGAGGAAAGGGTCGATCAGGACGACGAGGGGGTGGCTTTCGTCGGAAACCTCGTCGGGGGCGAGGCCCTGCAACACGTCGACGGTGTTCGCCAGCTTCTCGTAGCCGCCGACGGTGAAGGTGTTTATCAGGCACATGCCCGCCACGATCGTCCGTGCCGGCTCCGGTGACTCCCCGGGAACATCCAGGGCCAGCCGCTGCCATCCCGCGGCCTCCGCCTCCTTCCCCCGGATTCCCCAGAACTGGGTCAGCGCGGCGGCCAGCCGTACCGCCGTCGCGGCATCGCCCGTGTCGGCGGCGAAGCGGAGCGCCGCGAGCAGGTTGTCCCCGTCGGCCTCAAGCCTGCGCATCCAGATCAGCTGCTCGGAACCCCGCAGGTACGGCTCGGCGGTCTCGGCCAGCTCCAGGAAGTAGGCGGCGTGGGCGGCCCTGACGTCGGCGATCCGCCCACTCTCCGCCAGGCGTTCCAGCCCGAACTCCCTGATCGTCTCCAGCATGCGGTAGCGCGGACCCTCGACGAGCTGGATCAGCGACTTGTCCACCAGCGCGGCGAGCAGATCCATGCTTCCGCCCAGCCGTTCGGCGGCCTCCGGCGTGGCGCCCGCGGGGAAGACCGCCAGCTGCTCCGTGAGGCGGCGTTCGGCGTCGTCGAGGAGATCCCAGCTCCAGTCGACCACGGCGCGCAGCGTCCGATGCCGGGGCAGCGCCGTACGGCTGCCGCCGGTGAGCAGCCGGAACCGGTCGTCGAGGCGCGCCGCGACCTGCTCGATGGTCAGGGATCGCAGCCTGGCGGTGGCCAGCTCGATCGCCAGGGGCAACCCGTCCAGCCGCCGGCAGATCTCCACCACCTCGTCGGTGAGGACGAAGTCAGGCCGTACGGCTGCCGCCCGGTCGATGAAGAGCCGCACCGCCGGGCTCAGCTCCGGCGCGGCGCCGGGCTGCGGCAGTTCGAGCGGGGGAACCGGGCACAGCGCCTCGCCGAGGATCCCGAGCGGCTCGCGGCTCGTGGCCAGCACCCGCAGCCGGGGGCAGCGCCCCAGCAACTCGTCGGCCAGGCGGGCGACGGCGTCTATCAGGTGCTCGCAGTTGTCCAGCACCAGTGTGGCGTCACCGGCCGAGAGCACCTCGACGATCCGGCTCATGGTGTCGCGCGGTGCGCCGGGCATCTCGAGAATGCCCGGATGGCCCAGCGTGCCGAGCACGGCCTGCGGGACGTCGGCGGGGTCGGTCACCGGTGCCAGCTCCACCAGCCAGGCTCCGCCGGGGAGGTCGGCGCCGACGGTCGTCGCGAGCCGGGTCTTGCCCGCGCCCCCCGGCCCGACCAGTGTGACCAGGCGGCCCTCCTTCAGCTGCTCGCCGATCCGCCTGATCTCACGGTCCCGTCCGACGAAGCTGGTCAGCGGCGCCCTCAGGTTCCCCCGCGACCGGTGCGCGGCGTGCGGCCCTACGGCCTGTGGCGCCCGATCGGCGCGGAGCACCTCCAGGTGGATCTTCCGCAGCTCCGGTCCGGGATCGGCGCCCAGCTCGTCCGCGAGCCTGCGCCGGAAGTCCTCGTAGGCGACCAGCGCCTCGGCCTGCCCTCCCGCGGCGTACAGCGCCCTCACCAGCAGCCCGTGCAACCGCTCTCGCAGCGGATGAAGGACCGCGAGCACCGACAGCTCGGCCACCAGGTGGGCGGGGCGGCCGGACGCCAGCTCCGCCTCGGCGCGATCCTCCGCCGCGGCCAGTCGCGCCTCGTCCAGCCCGGCGGCGTACGCGGTCGCGAAGGGAACCTCCGCGGCGTCGGCCAGGGCCGGGCCCCGCCACAGCCCGAGTGCCTCGCCCAGCAGACGCGAGGCACTCGCCGGATCCCCGCCGGTCAGCGCGCGCCGCCCCTCCCGCGCCAGCCGTTCGAACCGGTGGGCGTCGACGGCGTCCGGCGGCAGATCGAGCCGATAGCCCCCGGGAACGGAGCTCAGCACCGACGCGTCCGGCAGGGCCCGGCGCAGCCGGGACACCAGCGACTGCATCGCGTTCGCGCGGTCGGCGGGCTTGTCCTCCGGCCACAGGGCGTCCGACAGCTCCTCGACGGTGACGACCCGTCCCACGCCCAGTGCGAGCCGGATCAGCAGCACCCGGAGCCGCGCGCCCCCGACCTCGACGGCCTCACCGTCGGCCGTCACCTTCAGCGCTCCCAGGATGCCCACGTACATACCAGCACTGTGCCACTTACCACCCACAAGACGCTCACCGTGGGTCCGTGAGCTTCGGTACCCCGTGGTTATGATCGGCGCTGGACAGTTGCCGCTCCAGGCCGTCGAGGAGGGCTTGGAGGCCGAACTCGAAGGTCTGGTCGGGGGCTGCGGCGTAGTCGGTCGCCGCCGGGGTCTGCAGGCGAGTGCGCAGGCGCGGGTAGCGCATGGCGATCTCCTGGGCCTGGGACATCGCGTCCTGGAGGTGCTTTTCGGCGGTGGCGCCGCCAGCGGTGAGTTTGCGGGTGAGTGAGGCGGTCGCGGCGGCGCCGGCCGCGTTGCCCAGGACGTAGGTGAAGACAGCGGCGGCGGCCTGGTCGGCCTGGTCGCAGGTGAAACCGGCGGCCTCGTAGACGGCGAGGCTGCGGTCGTCGTGGCGGGACTTGCCCTCGCCGTAGAGAACGTGTGCGGTGAATGCCTGCACCAGCCAGGGATGCCGGGTGAACATCCGGTACAGGTCGGTCGCCATCGTGGCGGCGGCGGTGCGCCAGCCGGCGGGGTTCGGATCGGGCAGGATGAGTTCGCGCCACACGTGGTCGGCGGCGAGCAGGACGAGGTTGTCCTTGTTCGTGACGTGCCAGTACACGGCGGTCGCGGCCGAGCCGAGTCGCTTGCCCAGGGTGCGCATGTTCAGACCTTCGAGGCCCTCGGCGTCCAGGAGTTCGACGGCGGTGTGGACGATCTGGTCCCGGGTGAGAGTGTCGCGTGGCATGTCCTTACCGTACGGGGCGGCTTGCACAAAGTTCAAGAAGGGACTTGCACAGTGTTCAAGTCATGGTTAACGTTCTTCCCGTCAGCCAGTTGAACTAAGTGCAAGTCGTAACGGAGCCCCCTGTGAACACCCTCGCCGCCATCATGCAGCTGCTGGTCGCCGTCGCCTTCGTCAGCATCCCGCTCGTCCGTCACCGCTACGGCCACGCCGCAAAGGCCGCCGCCGTGGCCGAACTGCGCCGCCAGAACGTCCGCCCGGAGGTGCTGGAGGAGAACAAACTCCGCTTCGACGCCGGAGGCCACGAGACCGCCGCCCCGGCCGCTGTCGCCACGATCATGGCCGCCACCGCCATTCTGAACCTCGCCGACGCCGGTCTGGCCCCACTGATGACCTGGATCTTCTCCTCGCTGGTCCTTGTGATGAACGCCGGAATCGTCTACAGCAACTTCACTGCGGTCAAGTCGGTTGAGACCGCTTTCCGCCGCAAGGGCGACCCAGAGCTGGCCCGCATCGAAGTCGCCCCCTTCCTCAAGGCCGCCGAGGACGCCTTCCCCCACTGGGTGCGCGCCCAGACCTACATCCGCAACACGGCGGTCTTCGCCGGATCCGCCATCGCCCTGGTCGCCGTCTCCCTCTCCTGATCCCGGGCCCTTGGGGGCGAAGAACTTCGGGGCCGGACACCGTGGCCGGTTACACGTCGATCCAGAAACGTCACACACGGCCACTTCGTCGTCGCCCTCCGCTCCGCCCACCCGCGCAAGGGGACCGTCGCCCTGTACGCGGGGTGCGGGATCATGGCAGGCTCCGATTCGGACGCGGAGATCGAGGAGACCAGGCTCGAGTTCCGCCCCATGCTCGACGCCCTCGCCGTGCCCGCGTACGGGCCGACCGAGGTGTGACCTCTTGATCGGCAAATACGCACGAGAGGCACGTGAACATGATCCGAATAGACGGACTGACGAAGCGCTTCGGCGACAGGACAGCCGTGGACGACCTGACGTTCACCGTCGAGCCCGGCCGGGTCACCGGTTTTCTCGGCCCGAACGGAGCGGGCAAGTCGACGACCATGAGAATGATCCTCGGTCTCGACAAGCCGAACGCCGGGAGTGTGACGATCAACGGCCACGGTTACGTCGGCACGGCCAGGCCCATGCGTGAGGTGGGCGCCCTGCTGGATGCCCGCGCGCTGCACGGCGGACGTACGGCACGTAACCACCTGCTCTGCCTCGCCCAGACCAATGGCATTCCGGGTAAACGGGTGGACGAGGTGCTGGATCTGGTCGGGCTGGAATCGGTGGCGCGCAAACGGGCCGGATCCTTCTCCCTGGGCATGGGCCAGCGGCTCGGGATCGCGGCGGCGCTCCTCGGCGATCCGAAGGTGCTGTTGTTCGACGAGCCGGTCAACGGCCTGGATCCCGAGGGCATCAAGTGGATCCGCGAGCTGATGCGCTCCCTCGCCGGCGAGGATCGCACCGTCCTGGTCTCCAGCCATCTGATGAGCGAGATGGCCCAGACCGCCGACCACCTCATCGTCATCGGCAAGGGGAAGCTGATCGCGGACATCGGGATCGGTGAGTTCGTCCGGCAGGGTTCCAACGTGCTGGTGCGGGCGGACGACCAAGACCGGCTCGCCCCCCGCCTGATCGAGGCGGGTGGCTCCATCCAGCAGGGGACCGACGGTTCTTTCATCGTCACCGGGCTTGAGGCCAGGCGGATCGGCGAGGCCGCGCTGGCCGCCGGGGTCGTGCTGACGGAGCTGACCCCACAACGCTCATTGGAGCAGGCCTACATGGATCTGACCCGCGACAGCGTCGAGTTCCACGCGAGCGTGGCATGACGGCGGCCATCACGGACACGGTGCGTTCGGAGTGGACCAAGTTCCGCTCGATCCCGTCCAACGTGCCCATCCTGCTGGCGACCGTCGCCGTCATGGTGGGCGCGGGCGCGCTCACCGCCAACGGCGCGAGCAAGAGCTACCAGGCGGCGGGAGCGGCGTTCGACGCCACCTACATCAGCATGTACGGCGGGTTCCTGTTCGCCCAGATCAGCGTGGGTTCGCTCGGCGTGCTGGTGGTGACCTCCGAATACGCCACCGGGATGATCCGCACGAGCCTGACCGTGGTCCCGCGGCGAGGACGGCTGCTGGCCGCCAAGGTCTGGACGTTCGGCGTCATCGCCCTGGTGATGGGGGAGGTCGCCGCCTTCGGCTCATTCCTCCTCGGCCAGGCCGTGATCGGCGCCGCCGGTGCTCCGGCCGCGGAACTCGGACAGCCCGGCGTTCTGCGCGCGGTTGTCGGCATGGGGCTGATCTGGGCTCTGGTGGGTCTCATCGGCGTGGCACTCGGCTGCCTGCTGCGCGACACGATGGCCGCCACGACCGTGGTGGTGGCCGTCAACTTCATCATTCCCATCATCGGGCCCAGGCTCATGCCCGCGGCCATCGCAGACTGGGTGACCACCTACTGGCCGATCTCGGCCGGCCTCCAGGTCACCACCACCGTCCACCACGCGGAACGGCTGGCCCCCTGGACGGGGCTCGGCCTGATGGCCGCCTTCACCGCCGTCCTGCTGGTGGTGGCCTTCGCGGTGTTCCGATCGCGGGACGCCTGACACCGAGCCACGTGCCCCGGGCAGGCTGCCGCCGGCGGTCCAGCAGGGAGGCGAGTTCCTGGGCAAGACGGGGATGGATCCCGCCGCGCTGCGCCAGATCGGCCGCTCGGCGGTGAATGTTCTGCTGCGCTGAGCAGGAACTCCGCATCGACGGGGACATCGCGGCTCACCGCTCGGACGGGCGAAGAGCGGCTCGGGTCTCTTTTGAGAACGGGCTCCATTAGGGAGAGGGCATCACGGCTCGGGGCGGGTGACACGGTTTCTGGAATCTCCCATGGGGATGGTGGTGTGAACGGTCACCGCAGGTAACGAGTTCTTTTCCTCTGCTGGTTTCCATTGCGAAACTTTCCGGGCTTTGCTGTAAATAAGCGACTTTTATCAGTCCTTGTTGAGTGAAGGTTTCCGTATGGGTCACCTCACCGCCGCAGGCGTTTGCCCGCGATCCGTGGCTTTCATCGCGGCAACCGTCTGAGACGCCTGTCGAGATCCTTGAAGAGGAATCTCCGGGAGGTCGTCATGGCTCGCTCACGTATCGCCTTCTCGCTCTCGCTCGTCGCGGCCATCGCGCTGGTGGCGCTGGTGCTCGGGGTGATGGGAGGGCGCGCTACAGGATCGGCCGGTCAGTCAACGGGCGGAGGCTCGGGCGGGGCGGCGAGCGGCAAGAAGATCGATGTGATCATCAAGGCGAGTGACTCCTCGTTCTGGCAGACGATGATCGCTGGGGCGAAGCAGTCGGGCGGGGACTTCGGTCTGAAGGTGAGCACCTTCGGGCCCACGTCGGAGACCAACATCGACCAGCAGGTGCAACTGGTCGAGAACTCCATCTCCCGGGGCGTTGACGGCATCGTCATCGCGCCCAACTCCTCCAGCGCCCTCAACTCGGCGATCGACCGGGCGCGCAAGGCCGGCCTCAAGGTCATCACCGTGGACAGCCGCGTGACCACGCCCTCGGAGGGGTTCATCGGCACCGACAACGTCAAGGCCGGAATGCAGGCCGGCAAGCGCATGTGCGAGCTGCTCAAGGCGCAGAACAAGACGAGCGGCAGTGTCATGATCGAGTCTTCCGTGGCCGGTATCCAGTCACTGGTCGACCGGGACGCCGGCTTCAAGCAGGGCCTCGCGAACAACTGCCCGCAGGTCAAGGTGACGCTGCAGCGCTACAACAACAACGACATCAACACCGCGGCGTCGCAGGTCAACGACGCGCTGACCGCCAACAGGGACCTGGCGGGGGTGTTCGCGGACAACAACACCTCGGGGGTGGGCGCGGCCCGGGCGATCCAGGACAACAACGTGGCAGACACCGTTCCCGTCGTGGCGTTCGACTCCGACCCGCAGGAGAACGCGGCGCTCGCCGCGGGCACCATCGACGCGCTGGTGGTGCAGAACCCCTACTTCTTCGGTTACCAGGGTGTCCTCGCGGCCGGAATGGCCGCGTCCGGCCGCATCCCGCCGCGTGACATCGATCCCGGCGCGGTCGTGGCGGACAAGAAGAACCTCAACGAGCCCGATGTGAGGCAGTTGCTCAACCCGCCGACGATGAAGACGGAATGACGGTGAACACGGGACGAGATGAAGGCGGAATGACGGTGGACGCGGAGTACGGGACACGGAACGCGGGATGAGGCGAAGGCGGAATGGCGAGGAACGCGGGACGAGGTGAGGGCGGAACGACGAGGGAGCCCGTCGTCGAGTTGCGCGACGTCTCGAAGGCCTTCGGTCCCGTCCAGGCGCTCACCGACGTCTCACTCCGTCTGGTCCCGGGCCAGGTGCACTGCCTGGCGGGGGAGAACGGCGCGGGAAAGTCAACGCTGATCCGGGTGCTGACGGGCGCGCTGCGCCGCGACAGCGGCGCCTACGAGATCGACGGCGAGCCGGTCACCGCGCCGACCCCCGCCTCCGTACGGGCGGCCGGGGTCCAGGCCGTCTACCAGGAGCTCAGCCTTCTTCCCCATCTGTCGGTCGCGGAGAACCTCTTCATGGGCCGCCTTCCGGCGCGCACCGGAATCATCGCCAGAGGCCGGCTGCGCGGCCGTACCAGGGAGGCCCTCGACGAGGTCGGTCTGACGGACCTCAGCCCGGACGCGATCGTGGAGCGGCTCCCGGCGGCCACGCGCCAGCTCGTGGAGATCGCCAAGGTGCTCACCGCCGACTCCGTCAAGGCGATCGTGTTCGACGAGCCGACCACGGCGCTCACCGAGGCGGAATCGGCGCGGCTCCTCGAACACATCCTGCGGCTTCGCGAGCGCGGGATAGCGATGCTGTACGTGACCCACCGGCTTGAGGAGATGTTCGAGATCGGGGACTGGGTGACCGTTCTGCGGGACGGGGGCCTGTCCGAGTCGGGGCCGATCAGTGACTACGACGAGGATCGCCTGATCACCGCCATGGTCGGACGCGAGATCAGCTCGCTCTATCCGGAGAGCCACCGGCATGCCGGAACCCCCGTGCTCCGGGTCCGGGGACTGCGCCGGTCGGAGAGCTCCCCGAGCATCGACTTCGACGTCGGAGCCGGGGAGATCCTCGGCATCGGAGGTCTGCTGGGGTCGGGACGGAGCGAGTTGCTGCTGTCCATCTTCGGTGCCGATCCGGTCGCGGCAGGTGAGCTGGAGATCGAGGGCAGGCCCGTGAAACCACGCGGCCCGCGCGCGATGATGAACGCCGGAGTGGGGCTGCTCACCGAGGACCGCAAGGTGCTGGGGCTGCTGCCGGAGCTGTCGATCCGGGAGAACGTCACCATCGCCAGCCTGCGCAGAGGCTCCCGGCGTGGTCTCCTGCCCGGCCGTGAGCAGTCCGAGGAGGCGGACCGGCTGCTCGACAGCCTGCGGCTGCGGGCCGGTTCCTACGACCAGCCGGTGTCGACGCTGTCCGGCGGCAACCAGCAGAAGGTCCTGCTCGCCCGCTGGCTGCTGACCAAGCCGAAAATTCTGATCTTCGACGAGCCGACGAAGGGCATCGACGTCGGGGCCAAGGGCGAGCTCTACACGGTCATCGGAGACCTGGCCGCGAAGGGGCTGGGGATCATCGTGGTCTCGTCGTACCTCCCGGAACTGCTGGGCCTCTCCGATCGCATCCTCGTGCTGCGCGACGGAGAGATCGCGGGCGAGCTTCCCGGAACCGCCTCGGAGGAGGACGTGCTCCGCCTGGCCAGTGGTGGCAGAGGGGCGGAGATTCCGGCTCCTCGACAGGAAGAGCCACCGGCTCCGGACGACCCAGGAGAGGTGAACCGAGATGGCTAAGCTGATCTGGCGCGAACCGATCGCCACCACGAGGATCACCGGTCGGCAGCCGGTCGGTGAAGAACCGGAGACGCGGACCGAGGCGAAGGCCAAGGCCCCGCGGCGGGTCATCACGCTGGGAGACATCGCGGGACGGGAGAGCGGCGGGCTCGTCGTGCTGCTCGTGGCGGTCGGCGCCCTCACCCTCGCCAGCGACGAGTTCCTCACCGGCAACAACCTGTCCAACCTCGCCCGGCAGGTCGCGATCTTCGGAATCATCGCGGTCGGTCAGCTCCTGGTCATCCTGACCGCGGGTATCGATCTGTCGGTCGGATCGGTGCTCGGCCTGTCCGGGGCCTCCACCGCGCAGTTCCTCGTCGCCGGCGTGCCCATCTGGCCGTCGCTCCTGCTCGGGGTGGGCATCGGCACCGCACTCGGGATCGCGAACGGCCTGCTGGTGACCCAGGCCAAATTGCCGCCGTTCATCGCGACCCTGGGCATGCTCGGGATCGCCCGAGGAATCGTCCTGGTCAGTACGGATGCCCAGACCGTGCAGGGGTTGCCGGAGTCGTTTCAGACCATCGCCAACGGAACGATCATCGGAATCCCCAATCTCCTCATCATCGCCGCACTGGTCACGGCCGTGATGTGGTTCGTGCTCACCCGGACGGTCTTCGGCCGCTACATCTACGCCGTCGGCTCGAACCCCGAGTCGGCCCGTCTCGCGGGCGTGCCCGTACGCCTGGTGATGATCTCGGTTTATGCGATCTCGGGCCTGCTCGCGGGTCTCGGCGGGGTGCTCCTCACGTCCCGGCTGGGAGCGGGCATCCCCACCGCCGGTACGGGCTTCGAACTCAACGCGATCGCCGCCTGCGTGATCGGAGGCGCGAGCCTCTTCGGGGCGAAGGGCAGTGCGCTCGGCGCCGCGACCGGAGCGCTGATCATGGGCGTCCTCAACAACGGAGGGAACCTGCTGGCGATCAACGCCTTCTACCTCCAGATCGCCATCGGCGTGCTCATCCTCGTCGCGGTCGGGTTCGACCAGCTGAACACCAGGCGCTCCGCCGCGAACGGTTGACCGGTAGCCAAGATTCTGCGTCACATCGCAGCGAAAATTACGTATTGTTATTTTCGTTATGGCATGTAACTATAGCTATGCGCTGGTCGATCCCAGGTGGTACCGGAGAGGTCTTGCCCCACGACCTGCGCAGTGATCGGCCGCTCCCTCGGGTGCGTGCCGGCCACCTACCGCCCCCAGCCCATGAACGGTGACCGGCCAGTGAACTTCCCTCTGTGCGGTCCCCGTCCCTGAACGAGTTATCGGCCAATCAGCTCTTCCCTCGCGCCGTCCCCGTCCCCCAGGCGAGTGGCCGGCCGATCACCCAAGGAGACAACCATGGACATCAACCGAAACGCACCGGTCGTCGTCGAGCTCGACATCACCGTCGACGCACCTCTGGAGACGGTGTGGAACCTGCACACCGACATCGACGCGTGGCCGAAGTGGAACGCCGACATCACCCGCGCCCACCTCCGGGGAGAGCTGAAGGCAGGCGCGGCCTTCGACTGGGAGACCGCCGGCCTGGCCATCACCTCCACCGTCGCCGAGGTGTCGCCGATGGGGCGCATCGCGTGGGGCGGCCCCGCGCACGGTATCGACGGCATCCACGTGTGGACCTTCGAGGCGACGGAGGCCGGCGTGGTGGTGCGTACGCGGGAGTCCTGGGACGGCGAGCCGGTCCTGGCCGATCCGGCCGGCATGCACGCCGCGCTCGAAGGATCGCTCCGCACCTGGCTCGACGAGCTGAAGAGCGTCGCCGAACGCGGCACCGGCACACCCACCCGCTGAAGTACGACGCCCGCGGACGGACCGGCCACGGGCGTCGTCGAGGAGAAGGACCACAGGCCCCTCATGTTCGAACCACTCTTCATCATCGACATGCTGCTGACGATGGCGGCGATGGTCGCCTCCGGGATCGCCGGCAGGCACGCGGGCAGGCTTCCCGGACGTTCCGGTGGCGACCCGTCACCGGTCCCGCGGCGGCTGCGGCGGGCGCTGTACGTCACCGCGGCCCTGCTCACCGCGCGCGTCGCGGTCGCCGGTCTGCTCTTCACCGGCGGCTGGCAGCTGGCCGGTACCCGGTTCATCGTGGGGCTGCCGATCGCGGTCCTCCCACTGGTCTGGGCTGTCGTGGAGGCAAGACGCCTGTCCCCGGCGGTGTCGTCCGGAGCGGCTGTCATGGCCGGTTACACCGCCATGGCGGGTGTGATGATCTCCGGATACTGGCAGTTCGTCCCGCCCGGCCCGCATGACACCTTCGGCGTGCTCGCGGTGTCGCTGCTGCTCCTCGGTGGAGCGGCGGGCGGGTCGCGTCTGCTGGCCCGCCGACGGGGGGCGGCGCCGGGTGGCACGAGGTCGTTGTCCCGCGCGCCCTGGCCGGCGGTCGCCGTACTCGCGGTGCTGGCCCTGGCACTCGGGTCCGCCTACCAGGCCGGCGCGGCGACGGCCGACACCGGTCAGGCGGGTCACACCGGGCCGATGGACTGGGGCGGCGGTCCGGTACCGGGCAACTCCTCGCACCACGGTGCGGCGGGTGCCGTAGGTAATTCGGTTCCGGGCGACTCCCCGTACGACGGTGTGGCGAGTGCTGCCAGCGGTTCCGTTCCGGGTGACTCCCCGCATGGTCCGGCGCGCAGCGTCGACCAGCTCACCGGGCCGCGTGACGCGACACCCGACGTACGGGTCACTCTGACCGCCGCGCGGACCACGCTGCGACTCGCCTCGGGACGGCAGGTCGACGCGGCGACCTTCAACGGCCAGTCTCCCGGCCCGCAGATCCGCATGCGGCAGGGCCGGTTGATTGAGGTGACGCTCGTCAACGCCGACATCGCGGAGGGCGTCACGGTGCACTGGCACGGCGTCGACGTGCCGAACGCGGAGGACGGGGTGCCCGGTGTCACGCAGGACGCGGTCATGCCGGGCGGCCGGCACGTCTACCGGTTCGTACCCGACCGGGCCGGCACCTTCTGGTATCACACCCATCTGAACTCCGCGGACCTGGTCCAGCGCGGGCTCTTCGGCGCCCTGATCGTGGATCCCGCCGATGGCACCGGCACCGCGCCGGCGCCTCCATTCGAGCAGACCGTTTTCGCGCACCTCTGGCCCGGCACCGGCACCGGCAGCGGTAGTGACAACGGCACCGGCACCAGCGAGGGCGGCACCAGCACCAGCACCAGCAACGGCAACGGCAACGGCAACGGCAACGGAGAGGGTGGCGGTGGCGAGCGGATCGCGGCCTTCGGCACCGCGGACACCCCGCAGCGCCAAGCCGTACCGGCAGGCAGGCCGGCGTCGTTGCGGCTGATCAACAGCTCGGAGGAACCGCAGCGGCTGATGCTCGACGGCACCCCGTTCACCGTCACCGCCATCGACGGCAACACGATCGACAGGCCGACCTCGCTTGCCGGCGGCACCGACCTGCTTCTGCCCGCGGGCGGGCGGATCGACGTCGCGTTTGTCATGCCGTCCGCCACCGTGACCCTGCGCATCGACGGCACCGAGACGCCCAACAACGCCGCGCTGGCCTTCAGCCCCAGCGGCACCGCCGATCCGGCCGATCGAGGCCAGGGCACGCTGTTCGACCCGATCGCCTACGGCGCGCCGTCGGGGGTCGCGCTACGGGACGAGCGGCGCTTCGACCGCACGTTCGACCTCGTGCTGGACAACGGATTCGGCTTCTTCAACGGCGGCCTCACCTACGCCAACACCATCAACGGCCGCCTGTATCCGGCGATCCCGACGCTCATGGTGACCGAGGGCGACCGGGTGCGGATGCGCATCGCCAACCGCAGCCTCATGGACCATCCGATGCACCTGCACGGCCATCGGGTGCTCGTCCTGTCCCGCAACGGCGTGCCGGCCACGGGAAGCCCCTGGTGGACCGACAGCCTCAACGTGGCTCCCGGCGAGACCTTCGAGGTCGCCTTCACCGCCGACAACCCCGGTGTGTGGATGGACCACTGCCACAACTTCTCCCACGCAGCCGAAGGCATGATCATGCACTTGGCCTATACCGGGGTCACCACTCCCTACCATGCGAACCATGCCCCGGAGTGAGCGGGACTTCCCCGACCGTGGCGTACGGACGGCGACGGGACGGCCAATGGGTTACATGTAGTCGCAATTACTATCTCCCATAGGAATTGTTGCGAGAGATCGCAGGAGGAAGGAGATGGCTGTGGCTGTGAGCGAGGGAGGGCCACGCGCTCGATATCGGGAGCAGACGCGCGGAGAGATCAAAGAAATCGCGCTGCGTCAGCTGGCCGAGGGTGGCATCTCCTCCGTCGCGCTCACCCGCATCGCCAAGGAGCTCGGCCTTTCCGGACCCGCGCTCTACCGCTATTTCGGCAGCCGGGACGACCTGCTGAACGCGTTGATCCGCGACGCCTACGATGACGCCGCCCAGGACATCCACGCCGCCGCCGACGGCGCGGCCGGTCAGTCGCCCCGCGCCCGCCTGCAGTCTCTGGCCGGGGCCTATCGGGCCTGGGCCGTCGCCCATCCCCACCGCTATCTCCTGATCGCGGGCACCCCGCTACCGGACTACACGGCCCCGGCCGACACCGTGCAGCGGGCCCGCGCGGTCCTGGGCCCGTTTCTGGCGGTCTTCACCCATGGAGAGCCGACACCGGCGGTGCTTCCCCTCGTCCGCGAGCTGCGCGACTGGGCGCAGAACGAGCCGGAGATCGCCGCCTGGGTCGCCGAATGGGTCGCGGAGAGCAGAAAGCCGTCAGACGGAGATGCGGACGCGGAAGGCGCTGCCGGAGACGCGGACACTGAAGGCACGGCCGGAGACGCGGACGACGCCGGACACGCTCTGGCCGGAGCCGTCCTGGCGTGGTCTCGCATGCACGGCACGGTCAGCCTGGAGGTCGCGGGCCAGTTCACCGGTATGGGCCACGCTCCGCGCACCCTGTTCGAGGCCAACGTCGACACCCTCGCCGATGCCTTCCGGCTTACGTGACCACGGCCGCATCGCACGCCGGACGCCATGGGGCGACGGGTCTCCGTCGTTCCTTACTCCGGACGCCACAGGGTCACGGGCTTCCGCCGCCTCGCACTCCGGACGCCACAGGGCCGCCTCGCACTCCGGACGCCACAGGGCCGCCTCGCACTCCGGACGCCACAGGGTGACGGGTCTCCGTCGTTCCGCACTCCGGGGACGCCACGGGATCACGGTTTTCCGCCGCGGGCAGGCCCCGATCATTCGGTGGCCTCCTTCCCGTGCGTGGTGATCACAGTCGGTCCCGGGTGCACACGGTTCACCGCGCGAGCGGAACGGTGAACCGTACGTCGTGAGCGACGCCCGCCGCGGCGAAGGCGAGCAGGCGCCGGCCCTCCTCCTCCAGCGCGGTGTGGTCCTGGACCGGTTCGAAGAGCTCGATGGCGAGCACCGCGGTGTCCTTGCTCTTCTCGATCCTCCAGGTGCCCCGGACGGAGCCGTCCACGAGCACGGTGGGCGCGACCATCGCGCCCACGCAGATCCGCCTGCGGTACTCGGGGGTCATCATGCGGGTCCGGTCGGCGTACGCGATGATCAGGTTGTCGAAGTCGGGCAGGAAACGTGGCGGAGCCGGAGTCTCAGGATCGGGCAGTACGGCGTCCGGCAGGTCGAACAGCTCGTTCCCGGCCTCGTCGCGGAAGACACGCAGCTCGGGCCGGAGCCGTTCCACGTCGGCGTCCAGTCGGCGCAGGCCGGACCACATCTGCAGATCCCTGACACTCGCCGGGCCGAAGGCGGCGAGGTAGCGGCGGACCAGCTCGTCCACCCGCGGCCCGGTCTCCATGGGGACGCCGAGCCACTCCTCGGCCAGCGTGAACGGGGTCGCGCCGCCCCTGCCCCAGGTCCCGCTGGGGGGCTAGTGCACCACGGGGACCAGCATCTGCACCGACCAGGCCAGCGCCTCGGCGTCCCGGCCCGGCCACCGTTCGGCCAGCAGGTCCCGTAACCGCGGCCGGGTGAGCGTACGCCCCCGGAGCAGGTCGCGCCCGACGGCGGCCAGTTCGTGGAGGTCCATGCCCTCGGTGGAGCGTCCGAACGCGGCCTGACGTCCACGGTTCAGCGAGGGCTGCATCAGCGGACGCAGCCACGGGAAGTCGGCGGCGGTGACGATGTGCTGGGTGCCGCGCAGCACCGAGGAGCGCACCGCCGTCCGGTCGTACAGCAGCCCGGTCAGGTCGTCGTGCGCGAAGCCGGTCAGCCGGGTCCACAGCCCGATGTACGGCGGGTTGGCGGCCTGAGCCTGCAGCCCGACGAGGTGCCGGACCATGTCGAGCGCGGGCCGGTCCGCCCGTTCCAGCAGCGACTGCCGCGCCAGCGCGGCCCGGTTGAGCGCGCGGCGGCCGAGCGTCTCACCAGCGGACATGCCCCGTCCTCCCAACGGCCGGCTCGGCGGAGACCACCGAAGAACGCATGCGGGCCGGGCGGTCGTCGATCTCCGCCTGCGGGACATCAATGAGGAACGAGTGGATACCGGTGTCCTTGTTCACGGGAACACCCTGATCCCCAACGCGGAAAGGTTCGGTCCGCGATTGACGGCGTTCTCAAGGAATGCCGGAAACTTCGGCGCGGCTGCCACGCCCGCTCTTGCGAGATCGGATCCGGCAGGCTCTCGACTCCGTCGGCGATGATTTCGCCGGGGTTGTGGGTCGCCTGCCGCGGTCCGCAGAGCGCCTGGATGCGACGTTCGTCCGCTGAGCGATGCCAGGCGCGATTACGGTTTCCCGCCATGTCATTGGGCGGTTCGCCCCCATGGCCTGCGACCTGGCGATTACCTAGCGTCGTCCTCGACGAGAAACGGGGACAACCATGATCAGCTTGCGAGGATTGAGCAAACGTTACGGTGACAGGCTCGCCGTCGACGATCTCTCCCTGGACCTCAGGCCGGGAACCGTAACGGGGTTCCTGGGTCCCAACGGGGCGGGCAAATCAACCACGATGCGGATGATCCTCGGCCTGGACCGGCCCACGGCGGGCACCGCGTTCGTCGACGGCCGCCCCTACACCGCCTACCGGCATCCGCTGCGGAAGGTCGGCGCGCTGCTGGACGCCCGCGCGGTTCACCCGGGCCGCAGCGTACGGGCTCATCTGCTGGCCCTGGCCCGCAGCAACGGCATCGCGCCGGGCCGGGTGGGCGAGGTGCTGGAGAGCGTCGGGATGGAGGCGGCCGCCGGACGGCGGGCGGGGGCACTGTCGCTGGGCATGAGCCAGCGGCTCGGCATCGCCGCCGCGCTGCTGGGCGACCCCGAGGTGCTGATGTTCGACGAGCCGGTCAACGGGCTCGACCCGGACGGCGTGCGCTGGGTCCGCCACCTGATGCGCTCCCTGGCCGACGAGGGCCGTACGATCTTCGTCTCCAGCCACCTGATGAGCGAGATGCAGCTCACCGCCGACCACCTGGTGGTGATCGGCAAGGGCCGTCTCATCGTCGACGCGCCGCTGGCGAAGGTGATCGCGGGCAGCTCGCTCAGCGCGGTCCTCGTCCGCAGCCCGCACGCCGGCGACCTCGCCACCCTGCTCACGGCCGCGGGCCTGCGCGTGGAACGCACCGGAGAGAACGACCTCGTCGCCAGTGGCGCCACCATCGAGCGGATCGGTGACCTGGCCTTCGACGCGGGCGTCCGGCTGCACGAGCTCAGCACGCGCGAGGCCTCACTGGAGCAGGCGTACCAGGAACTGACCGCCGGCAGCGTCGAGTACGGCGCACGGACAGCAGGAGGGTGACCGATGATCGATCTGACGACGGCGGGCGGCCTGCGGGGCGCCGTCGCCTCGGAGTGGACCAAGCTGTGGTCGCTCCGTTCGACCTGGTGGTGCCTGGTGAGCGGGGCAGCGCTCCTGGGGCTCAGCGCACTGACCCTGGGAGGCGGTACGGCGACCAGCCTGCTCAACGACGGGGTGAGGGGAGTGACACTACCGGCGGGGGAGTCGGTGATCTCCGCCGTCACCTTCGCGCAGTTCGCGTTTGTCACCGTGGCGATGCTGGCCGTCACCGGTGAGTACGCCTCCGGTGGCATCCGGATGACGCTGCAGGCCACGCCGGTCCGCGGTCACGTGCTCGCGGCCAAGGCGCTGGTGCTGGTCCCGGTGATGCTGGTGGCGGGAGTGCTGTCCGGCAGCGCCGCGGCGGTCGCCGTCTACCTGTTCCTGTCCGTCCCCCCGTTCGGCGGCTACGGCGCCCTGCCGCCCGCCGAGACCACGATCGACATGCTGAGCGTCGGAGTTTTCCTCGTACTGGTGTCCCTGATGACGCTCGGCGTGGGGACGGCGATGCGCAGCGCGGCGGGCACGCTCACGACGGCGTTCCTGCTGCTGATGGGACTGCCGTTGATGCTGGCCATGACCGGCGTCGGGCCGCTGGTGAGCCTGTCGCTGCGGATGCCGATGTTCGCCGGGCTGGCGTTCATGGACAGCTCCGACAACCTGACCGGGGGGCCCATGCCGTACGGACGGGTGGAGGGACTGCTGTGGCTGCTCGGCTGGACGGCGGTGGCGCTCGCCGCCGGTCACGCGGTCCTGCGACGCAGGGACGCCTCGTAGAGTCCGCGTCCGTGCGCGGTTCTGCGGTGCGGGGACGTTTCGCAGGGCCTGCGGCTGTGCGCGGTTCTGCGACGGAGGGACGCCTCGTAGGATCCGCGTCCGTGCGTGGTTCTGCGGTGCGGGGACGCCTCGTAGAATCCGCATCTGTGTTCAGAAACCGGGTTGCTCGCGGGCTCGCCGGGATTCTGGCGGGCCTCCTGACGGGGATCGTCGAGCTCGTTTTCCTGCTCCTGGCCGGGATCACCCTGGCGGTGCGGCGGCCCGGGGTCGTACGGGTCGCCGACCGGTTGGTCGCGCTGGAGCGTGCCCGGCTGGCGGCGTGGTTCGACCACGACACCACCACGGCGGCCCCGCCACGGAGCGGCTACGGCTACCTCGCGCTGCGCGCCGTGGTCGGCGTGGTGGGCGGTTACGTCGTCCTCGCCGGGCTGTTCCTCGGCTTCCTCTTCCTGTTCGGCGGCCTGTGGGCGCTGCTCACGGGTGAGTCCGACGAGGTGCCGCTGGTATTGCCCGGCGTCTGGCTGACGACCAGCAGCTGGGCGCTCGGTCTCACCGGCGGGCTGGTGGTGGTGGCGCTGGTCGGGCTCTGGTGTCTCGTGATCATCGCGGCCGAGCGGCGCCTGGCCGACCACTTCCTCGGCCCGGGAAGGCAGGAGGTGATGCGGCGGCGCATCGCCGAGCTGACCGCCACCCGTTCCGGCATCGTGCGCGCGGTCGACGACGAGCGGCGGCGGATCGAGCGTGACCTGCACGACGGCGTGCAGCAGCGGGGCGTGGCGCTGTCGATGCTGCTGGGACGTGCCAAGCACAGCGACGACCCCGCGAAGGCCGCCTCGCTGGTGAGCCAGGCCTACGCCGAGTCGCGCCAGCTGCTCGACGAACTGCGCAGCGTCGCCTGGCGGATCTACCCGACCGCGCTGGACGAGCTCGGGCTGCGGGCCGCGCTGGACGGGGTGGCCGAACGCGCGGGCGTGCCGGTCACCGTCCACTACGGCCTCGCCGAACGTCCGGTGTCGGAGGTGGAGACCGCTCTCTACTTCGTCGCGCGCGAGGCGATCACCAACGCCACCAAGCACGCCCAGGCGCGCGACATCCTGGTCGTCCTGACCCAGGACGACCATACGATGAACATCGTGATCTCCGATGACGGGCACGGCGGAGCCGACCCGTCGGGCAGCGGACTGGCCGGGCTGGAGCGCCGGATCCTGGCGCTCGACGGCCGCTTCGAGGTGGACAGCCCGGCCGGCGGGCCGACCAGGATCACCGCGACCCTGCCCAGGACGGCGCCATGCGAGTGATCCTCGCCGATGACTCGGTCCTGCTGCGCGAAGGGCTGTCCCGGCTGCTCGAGGACGCCGGCCACCAGGTGATCTCCGCGGTCGGCGACGCCTCCGCGCTGCTCGCCGCCGTGTCGCGGGACCAGCCCGACGTCGCGGTCGTGGACGTACGCATGCCGCCCACGCACACCGACGAGGGACTGCGGGCGGCACTGGAGATCCGCGACCGCTGGCCCGGCGTCGGCGTGCTGGTGCTGTCGCAGTACGTCGAGAAACCGTACGCGGCCAAACTGCTCGCCGGGGCCACCGAGGGCGTGGGTTACCTGCTCAAGGATCGGGTGACGGAGGTGGCGGAGTTTCTCGACTCGCTGGAACGGATCCGCGGGGGCGGGACGGTCTTCGACCCGGAGGTGGTCCGCCAGCTGCTCGCGCGCACCACCCACGTGGACCCGCTGAGCAGGCTCACCGGACGCGAGGCCGAGGTGCTCAGGCACCTGGCGCAGGGCTTCGTCAACGCCGCCATCGCCGAACGCCTGCACGTGTCACTGAGCACGGTGGAAAAACACGTCAACGCCATCTTCGACAAGCTCGGACTCCTCCACACCCCCGGCTACAGCAGAAGGGTGCTGGCCATCCTCCGCTACCTCGACGAGTGATCGGGGCCTCCGTCCTCACTGAAGCAGATCAAGCACGGAGATCGGCACCGGCGTCTGATCCGTGGTGAAGACCATGGATCAGACGCCGGCGTCGATTTACAGGGAGTTTCGCGCCCTTTTGACGACTTCCTCTCCGGTGAGCGGATCCTTGGGGTGATGGCTCAGGCACATGGGGACCTGTACCTTCACGAACGGCATGCCCTCGACGGCCGTGTAGAACTGGCCTGATCTCAGGCGGGAAACATCGGCGACGCCGCCGCCCTTGGCACGGGCCATCTCCCTCGCGGCCTCGATCTGGGCCGGGCTGTTCAACAGGCCGAAGAACTGGGTCGTGGCGTTCCCCGGAATCCGGTTGTTCAGCCCTTTCGGAGCCTGGGTCGCGAACACGAGACCGAGCCCGTACTTGCGGGCCTGGGACGCCAGTGCCAGCGTGCTTCTCGTGCAGGCGGTCATCGCGCCATCCGGCGCGAACGTCTGCGCCTCGTCCATCACGAACAGCCCGCCCAGCGGCCGATCGCCCGCCGGGTGTTTCTTGATCCAGGCGAACAGCGCCATCTGGAGCTGGTTGACGAAGCTCTGCCGCTGAACGTCCGACTGCAGGGCGGCGAGGTTGATCACCGAGACGCGTGCTCTCTTACCCTCCGGCGGGGTCAGCAGGAGGCCCGGATCCACCGGCACGCCGGTGCCGCCGAACATCGGATCGTTGACCATGGCCGCGGACAGGATCTGGCCCAGATCGGCGGCGAGCCTGTCCGCGTTGGCGAGGCCGCTCACCCCGTCGGGCAGTTCCGACAGCATGTCGATGAGACCTTCGAGACTCGTCGGACCACCCTGTCGCGCGTAGTACTTGAGCGTCTCCCTCAGCACCGCCTGCCCCAGCTGAGCCTTGTGCGTGTTCGCATTGAGCTTGGCCTTCGGCACGATGGACGCGACGGCGACCTCGATCGCCTCGTTGAACTCGTCGGCGTCGTCGAGGACACTCACGAAGTCGGGCAGGGGCTGGAAGCTGAGCGGGCGTCCCAGACTACGTCCCGGGGTCCAGACCACGACGTCGGTGTTCGCCAGGTAATCGGCGGCCCGAGCCGCGTCACCCGCAGCCCAGTGCTCCGGCGCCTCCGGCCAGGGATCTCCCAGCCGTGCCAGGTCGTTGTTGGGATCGAGCACGATGGCCGAGACACCCTGGAGCGCGCACTTCTCGATCAGGTTGCGGATGAGCACGGTCTTCCCCGACCCGGACCCGGCGAAGATCGCGGTGTGCTTCCTGAGCGACTCCAGCTCGACGCTGACGGGTGAGTCGTTGTCGATCGCCTTGCCGAGTGCGATGTACGGCACGCGGCTCGTGGTGAAGCTCGTGGTCGTCGCGGTCGAAGGGGGCTGTACCGCGAGCGTGGCCTGGACGGGATGTCCGCCGGGGGAGACGTGTGCCGGAAGCACGACTGCGTCGGGACGCATGCCGGGAGTGGTGTAGCCGGACCTCTCGCCGGGAGCGGGCCGGTCGGGTTGTCCGCCGGGAGTGGTGGGGCTGGACTGCTCATCAAGTGTGGGTTGGTCGTATCGGCCGGAAACGCTGTGACCGCGCTGCTCGTCGGGAACGGTCCAGACGTCGCCCAGTGCCTCGCCGAGCAGTTTGACGTCGCCGGTCGGTCTCCGCGTGGTCAGCCACGTCTGCAGGTGCGGAGGCTTCTCGTGGAGCAGATCCCGGAGCGCGGAGAGGATCCTGAGATCCTCGGGGTCCACACGGAGGATTCGCCCGCCCGCCTGCTCGAACGCCGCGACGGCCTCAAGGGTGCGAGGTCCCTTGCCCCAGCTCGCGTTCCGCAGGAGGAACAACCGCCTCTTCGGAACCTTGAGGTCCAGGCCCGCAGCCACCGAGGCCTTACGCAGACGATTCAGTGCGGCGATGGCGTTCTCGGAGGCGATGGCGCGAAAGCCCCAGTGCGCCTCGTCCTCGGTGGTCTCGTCCAGGCTGCGCCGCAGGCGTGCGTGCAGGGGAGGCTTCGAGCTCGGCGGAGGATCCTGGTTGAACGCCTGCCCCGCCGGGCCCTGCTCGGTGATCCAGGCGGACAGCCCCGCGAACAGAAGCGCCGGCATCGCCGTGTCCTCGGTGGCCGGGGAGAGGGCCGCCGTCACCTTCGCCGTGTTCCTCAGCTCGGCGAACCGGGCGTCGAGGGCGGCGAGATCCTGTGAAGACGCCGGTGTCGTCGTGATGCCGGGCCGCGGCCCGATGCCACCGACGAGATGTTCCAGCTCTGTGATCTTGTCGTTGAACAGGCACGACTGGATGTGCTCGTCAATCTTGATCAGCAACTGCCGCGGGGTGAAGTCGGGGGCGCGCTCGAACGCGGACGGTCTCACCGGCCACGTCGGATAGGGCGGCTCGAAACCGATCTCACGGAAACGCACCTCGAACCGTTTCTCGATCAGGGTGCGCCCGGTCTCGGCGTCGGGAATCGTCTCGAGTTGGATGGCTTTCCTGAACCGGTCTCGGACGGTGTCCGTCGCGAACTTCTCGATGAGAACCCAGGTCAGCGGAAGGCAGGAGATGACCGTCAGCGTCCGGCGGGTGACCTCTCTCAGCGACATCAGGCCACCCGCGACCTGCTCGATCATGATCGTCTCGCGCGTGTCCAGAACGGCGTCACCGCCGGTGGACATCGAGGACTGCGCGACGAGCGTGTCGATCTGGTCGATCGCGATGATGGACGGTCCGGTGAGGGCAAGCAGGTGTGAGAGGTTCCTGACGATCTCCTGAGGCGTCTTCTGGACCTGTCGTATGCCCCACTGTGCGCGCTCGCCCGGCTCCTCCTCCGGGGTGGAGGACAGGAAGGACTCTCCGATGTCCTGCGCTCTCAGATCATCGGACGCGAGCAGCACGAGGGCTCTGGCGGTGTCCTGGCTATCCCGGCCGACCTGTTTGTTGAACCGGCGCAGCGCGTCGATGAAGGTGTCGAGAGCCGTCTTCGACAGTGCCGAGTTCCCGGTCACCGCACGCCGTACCATCCGCGGTACGTCGGCCAGCAACGACAGGTGCTCCAGGAGGATCGAGAGCTGGCTCTTCCCGTCGGCTCGCTCGCGAGACAGGCTGTCGAGCATGGACACCACGATGCTTTCCCAGAAGCCCTTGGCGTCCAGGAGGCTCACCAGAAAGAAGTATCCGCTCTCTCTCTGGACTCTCTCGCGTACCCAGCCGAGCAGGTGCGTCTTCCCCGCGCCCCGCTGCCCCTGAACGATCACCCCGACCGGACTTACGTCGGGGCTCTCCCTGGCCTCGGCCAAGCCGCCGAGGAGAACGTGTGCGGTGTGCCGGTGCAGGCCCTCCACGTGAAACTGCGGCGAACGCCACACGTCGTCGGGTACTTGGGTGTAGCTGAACTTGAGCGCGGCGAGTGCGCTCCGTTCGGGGCCCGTCATCGCACCTCGATCGAGAGAAAGTGCTTGGCCTGGTCGCCGATGGTCACCGCCGCGTCACGGTCCTGCTGGGTGAGGGTCTTCTGATTCGACTCGGGAACGATGTTCACGCCCGGCATGCGGTTCATCAGGGTGAGCACGTCATCGACCTCCGCCCTCGTCGCGTCACCCAGGAGCGGGCGGATCTCCGTGAGACTCACCCAGGTGCCGGGCTCACGGGCCAACTCGGTGTAGGCGGCGCGGACGCGCGCCTCGATGTCCGGCGTCGAAGTTGCGGCCGGCGCGGGAGAAGCCGCCACCGCGGCCGGCGTGGACACCTCGACCTCCGGCTCTGTAGCCGGCACGGATGAGTCTCCGGCGTCCGAGTCGTTGCTCGGCTGGAAGATGTCGGCGAGCCGGTGATCGGTCCGCTTCATGAATCTTTGAAGGCCGATCAGCAGGGCGCGGGCCATTGCTCCTGCCGAGCCCGGGAGCACCGGGACCGTTCCCGCGTGAAGTTCCTCGGTCATACGCGCCCATCCCAGGTCGGTCAGTACGTGCGCGTACGCGCCGCGCTTTACCTTCCGGCTGTCGACCAGCTTCAGGTCGTTCAGATGGAGGCGCTCGTTTCCCGTGAGCGTCAGACCGTAGCGTTCCTTGAGCTCGGGATTGGAAACCTCGTCGGCTTCCACCATCAACACCACAAGGGCGGAAAGCTCGGGGACTGACAACTTTTTATCGGACATGAATTACCCTTCCAAGGCTTCAAGGCGGCGCTTCTGGAGGAACTGCTTTATCTGGTTGATCACTGCTGCCGTGTCGGTCATAACCTGGACATTGGTGAAGCGCAGTACGGCGTAGCCGTCCAGCTGGAGTCGGACGTCCCGTTGCCGGTCCGCCGCGTATTTGAGGGGGGCGCCATGCTCGGGACCGTCGACCTCGACGACGCATCGCTCATCGCGCCACAGCAGGTCCAGCCGTACGGGGTTGGTGAGCGGATTCGACTGGTAGGTCTGGTTCCACGCCCGGCCGGTCGCCCAGTCCCGCGAGACCAGAGCGGTCTCCAGGGCCTGCTCGGCGATGCTCGCCGGATGAGGGATCCCGATGACGGCGGGGTAGGTGACGGTGCGGGCGACCCGAGTGGCGGGTGGCCTCCGTACGGCGGGCTCCGGAAGGTCGCGGGCGAGGCTCACCACCGCCGGGGGAAGGCGGACCGTCATCGTTTCGACCCGGTCGACGGCGACCAGCGGGGCGCCGGTGAGCCAGACTCCGAGCTCGCCTCGGTGGGCGAGCCACTCGCACCCCGCGACGAGGACCTCCTCCGCGGTCGCGGAGAGACCCGTCGGCACGTGCACGAGGATCGACGCGTGAGAACGACCGAAACTGGCGGCGAGCACCCGGGCGAGGCCGACGATGCGCACCTCGGGAGTGAACCTGGCAGATCGGCGCGTCCTCCTCGCCGACGGCGGCGAGGCGCCGTGGAGGGGCGACCTGGCCAGATCAACGCCACGCGAGGACGGCTCGGCGCCGCGAAAGGGCAACCCCGCCGGCTCGGTGCGGCCACGAGACGGCTCGGCAGGTTCGGCGCGTCCAAGGGACGGCTCGGCCGGGTTGGCCTTGCGAAGGGATGGCTCGGCCAGGTCAACGCCGTGAAGGGACCGCTCGGCCAGGTCGGCGAGGAAGGGGCCGAAATGGCCGGTCACGGACGCCGTTCGCAGGGCGAGGGCGCGTACGGCACTCCTGCCCGCGCCTCCGGGCCCGCCGATGCCTTCCGCACCCGGCAGCCACGCCGGAAACAAGCTAATAGCAGCCTTTTCAAGCTCGCACAATACCGAGGTCACCATTTCCGCCACGGATCGTGCGTCATCCGCGAAGTAGGTGACAACCGCAGGAGCGTCATCGGGAAGGGGGTCCAGTGACAGTGCGATGGTGTCCGCATTGGTGCCGTGAAGACGCACGACGCGGCCTCTCGGCAGTTCCGCCCACGACCGCGTCACGTGGCTTCCTCTGATTCCCTCATGTGTCAACTTTGCCGAGGTTATACGTGAGTGATAGAAGAATGCAGGTGCTTTGCTGGAGAATGCGAAATTCACTCGAATTGTGACGATCGAGCACGGATCTGCCGGATGAACACTACGGCCCGGCCCCCGGCCCCGACCCTGGATCCCAGACCCAGACCCAGACCCAGACCCAGACCCAGAGCTCGGCCTCGATTCCAGAGCCCAGGCCCCGGACCTAGGTCTCGGCCCCGAATCCCGGTCCTGGATCCCGGCCACGGGTCCCGACCCGCCGGCTTCAGCCGAGGTGTCGCCATCAGAACAATCCGGCTCCAGGTCCGCATCGGTATCTAGATCACCTCTGAGCCGGGCCGCCCCGGTTGGCCGCCGGAACGGCCGCGACGCTCTGGGTTGTTTCAGGTGGCGCAGGTGAGGGCGTGTCTGCCCGATCGCGTGGCGCTCCTCCCGTCCCGGGGCGGCGGGATCTGTGGCTGGATGGAGGGGGCTCCTCATCGGAATCGGTGACCTACAGTTTGATCGTGCAATGGTTTGTCCCGGGCTGATCCCTGTGGTGTTCGGTGTCGGCAGCGCGTTTCCGGGTGACGCGCCTGGGAGAAGGCGGTTCGAGCATGGTTTCCGAAGTTCCGCCCGCCGTGCTGGACCCCAGGCGGCTGGCGGCCGTGCTGGCCACCGGCCTGCTCGACTCCGAGCCCGAGCTGGCCTTTGACGAGCTGGCCCTGCTGGCGGCGACGATGACCAGGACAAAACGAGCGTTTGTCACCCTGGTCGACGATCGGCGGTCGTTCTGGAAGAGCGCCATCGGGATGGGCGAGCTGCCGCTCCGGGCGCGGCTGATCCCTGTGGAGGACAGCCCCTCTCACATCTTGATCGCGACGAACCAGCCGTTGATCGTGGATGACGTCACCGCGGACCCTCGCCTGCGCGGACTGGCGGCGGTGGAGCAGCTGGGGATCGGCGCCTGGGCCGAATATCCCATCCACGGCCCGAACGGCGAGGTCCTGGGCGGGCTGTGCGTGGTGGATTCCGTGTCACGGGTGTGGACGGACGACGAGATGCAGATGCTGGCCACCCTGGCGCGGGCGGTGTCGAGCGAGATCAGGCTCCGGGACGCGCTGGCCCGCTCCGAGCGGCAGGTGGCGGAGTTGCAGGCCGCGGCCAAGGTGTCCACCGAATTGGCCCGGAGCCTTCAGGAGAGCCTGCTGCCGCCGATTTTGCCGACGGTTCGCGGCCTGCAGGCCGCCGCGTCCTACATTCCGGCCACCGGCGAGACCAGGGTGACCGGCGACTTCTACGACCTGTTCCAGACGAGCGGTTCGCGCTGGTGCGCGGTCCTGGGTGATGTGTGCGGCCACGGTGTGGAGGCCGCGAAGATCACCGCTCTGGCGCGATACACGGTGCGGGCCGACGCGCCTCGTCACACCTCTCCCAGCATGGTGCTGGAGCAGCTGAACCGGGCCCTGCTAGCTCAGCGTGGCAAGGACGGGCGGTTCGTGACGGTGGCGTGCGCCGTCTTCCGTCCGGAAGAAGGGGGATTCACCGGAGTGCTGTCCACGGCCGGGCATCCTCCCGCCCTGCTACGGCGGGCGGACGGCACGGTGGAGGCGCTGAAGACGCTCGGCATCGTGCTGGGCATCACGGAGGAGACGGGGCTGGAGGACGTCCACTTCAGCCTGTTCCCCGGTGACGTGCTCGTGCTGTACAGCGACGGCGTGACCGAGGCGCATCCACCGGGAAACTGGGACCTGTTCGGCGACGAGCGGCTGATCACGCTGCTGTCCGAATGTGAGGACCTCGGCGCGGACGGCATCGTCAAGCGGATCGGCGATGCCGTGCTTGAGTACAGCCAGGCACACATGACCGATGACATGGCCATCCTCGCTCTCTACGTTCCGCCTCTGCAGCCGTGAGGTTCCGCCTCCGCGGCGCCGAACAGGAACGGTGAACAGAGCGTCTCCGCGCCCCTCGATCCCGAGGGCGGAATGAGCATCGCCAGATCTTCACGCGCTCTTCAGGGCCTCGGTCGTGGAGGGTGAGGTCTGGAATATCCGATCCAGCCCGGTGATGGTCAGCAGGTGGCGAAGGTTGCCCTGCGCGCCCGTGAGGATCAGCCGCACCGACGCCGACCGGCTCAGCTGGAGGGCCCGGGTCAGTTCGCACAACCCCGTCGCGTCGCAGAAGACGACGCTCGACACGTCGATGATCATGAGTGCGGGTTGCGGGTTCTGCCAGGCCTTGTCGATCTCGGTTCGCATCTCCTCGGTGCGCTGGTAGGCCAGCTCGCCCGAGGCAAGGATGATCAACGTGTCGTCGCCCCTGGTCGAGTTCACCTCGAAGGACGAGGGCTCCTGAACGACTTGCACGAAGATCCACCTCTTCTGGATGCTCCCACCGGCGCGGATCCTTTGGGTGGGGTTGCTCTGGCCTTCTACCTGATTGCATCGACTTGTAACGCAATCGAGGACCTCAACTTCGCCGCGCCGTAAATTCAGCCGTCGCTGACAGGCCCCCGTACGTGTCTCGTGTCGGAAGCCGGCGCTGGTCAGAGGGCTCTCGCATGCGGTCGGCTCCGCGCTGCGGCGGCCGTCGCCGATCCGGTCTGACAGCCGCCCCCTCCTCCTATCAGCGCGCGGTCTGCCCGCTGTAAGCGGCGGCGGGCATCGTCGTGTTCATCGAGAACGGCGAGGTTCCGAAGAGGAGAAAACGATGTCGTATGCGATCCAGGCCGAGGGCTTGGTCAAACGGTACGGGAACATGGTCGCGCTGGACGGAGTCGACCTGGAGGTGCCGGTCGGCAAGGTGATCGGCGTGCTCGGCCCGAACGGGGCCGGCAAGACCACCACCGTACGGATTCTGGCCACGCTGATGCGCCCCGACGGGGGCCGCGCCACGGTCGGTGGCTACGACGTGATGAAGGACCCGGTGCGGGTCCGCGGTCTGATCGGGCTCACCGGACAGTACGCCTCGGTGGACGAGAGCCTGTCCGGCAGGGAGAACCTGGTGCTGCTGGGCCGCCTCCTCGACATGTCGAAGCGGAACGCCAGGGCGCGGGCCGTGGAGCTGCTGGAGCGGTTCGAGCTCGTCGACGCCGCCGACCGGCCGATCAGCACCTTCTCGGGAGGTATGCGCCGCAGGCTGGACCTGGCGGCGAGCCTGGTCGGCAGGCCGCAGGTGCTGTATCTGGACGAGCCGACCACCGGGCTCGACCCCCATGCCCGCAACGAGGTCTGGGAGGTGGTCCGGGGGCTGGTCGCCGACGGCACCACGGTGCTGCTCACCACGCAGTACCTGGAGGAGGCCGACCAGCTGGCCGACCGGATCACCGTGTTCGACCACGGCCGGGTGGTCGCGGAGGGCAAGCCGGGGGAGCTGAAGCGGCGGGTCGGCGGACAGACGCTGCAGGTGCGCCCGACCCTATCCTCCGATCTGGACGAGGTGGGCCGGATCCTGGCCGAACTGACCGGCGCCGCCCCGGCCCGTGATCTGAACACCGGCCTGCTCACCGTGCCGGTCGCCGACCCGATGCTGGTGTCCGCGCTGGTCAGAAGGCTGGACGGGGCCGGTGTCGCCGTCGATGAGCTGGGCCTGCGCCTGCCCAGTCTGGATGAGGTCTTCCTGGCGCTGACCGGACAGCCCGCCGAAGAGTCCAAGCAGAACACCATCGCTGAGAGGAACGTGGCATGACCACCACCACCATCGCCCCCGCCGTCATCTCCGGCACGCAGCCGTCCCCGCTCCGCATCGGCCCGGCCAAGGCCGTCCGGCACGGGCTGGCCCTGGCCGGACGGGGCATCATCAAGATCGGCAAAGCCCCCGCTCAGCTCATCGACGTCATCCTGACGCCGATCGTGTTCCTGCTGATGTTCGTCTACCTCTTCGGTGGCGCCATCGCCGGTGGCGACGTCGCCGGCTACCTGCAGACGATCACGCCGGGGATCATGGTGATGACCGTCTTCCAGGCCAGCATCGGCATCGGGGTCTCCCTGAACGCCGATGCGAGCACGGGCGTCTTCGACCGGTTCCGCAGTATGCCGATCGCCCGGTCCGCGCCGCTGGTCGGCGCCGTGCTCGCCGATCTCGTCCGCTACGTCGTCTGCCTCGCCGTGCTGCTGACGCTCGCGACGGTCATGGGCTACCGGGTGGAGACCAACCCGGCCGCCGCGCTGGCCGCGGTCGCGCTGCTGATCGCGTTCGGGATGAGCTTCAGCTGGATCTCCGTGTACGTCGGCATGCTGATGAAGACGCCCGGGTCGGTGCAGGGCCTGATGACGGTCCTGGTCATCCCGCTCACCTTCGCCAGCAACGTGTTCGTCCCGTCCCAGACGATGCCGGGCTGGCTGCGGGCCTGGTCGGACGTCAACCCCGTCAGCCTGATGTCGGACGCCCTGCGCGGCCTGCTGAACGGCGGCGAGGTCGCCGGGCCGCTGTTCGGCAGCCTCGTCTGGATGGCCGGAGTGGTCGTGGTGTTCTTCCCGCTGGCCATGCGGGCCTACCGCAGGAACGCGGCCTGATCCCCGCCCCGCCGCTCACGGCGCCACCGGCTGGCCGGATTCCTCGGCCAGCCGGTTCAGCGCGTCCTGCCTCGGCAGCTCGCTGCCCCGGCGATACGCCTCGTGGTAGGAGGCCTCGCCGAGCTGCTCGATGAGCTCGGCGACCAGGTCGCGCAGCTCGGGGGAGCCGTCGTCGAACGCGCCGCGGATCACCTGGCTCATCCCCAGCGCGGTGGCCGCGCCGCCCGGGTCGGCCTCCAGCGCGAGCAGCCTGGCCAGCAGCTCCGCGGCCCAGGTGAGACCACCGGCGTCGCCCCGGGCGAAATAGCCGCTGACGACGCTGGGCAGCAGCTCGCGGGCCTGCGCGGCCGCTCCCTCCGCGAGCCGGTTCTCCATCCTGGTGCCCGCGATCAGGTCCCTGGCCATCTCCTCGGGGAAGGGCAGCCGATGAACGAGGGGTTCCAGCCGGTCGAGGGCCTGGTCTGCCTGCTCCAGGTCACCCGAACGGCGGTGCAGGTCGGCGAGGCTGAACAGGATCGCGTCCTCCAGACGCCGATGGCCTCGCTCCCTGGCCTGGCGCCGCGCGGCGTGGATGTCCCGCAGGGCGCCGTCCAGGTCGCCGCTGCGCATCCGCTCCGTCGCGAGCCTGGCCCTGCTGTGGAAGAGGTCGTCCTCCGCGCCGAGCTCGAAACTGACCGCGACCCCCCGTTCGAAGGCGGCGATGGCCTGGCCGTACTCGCCCCGCAGGGAATGATCCCGGCCGACGGGGAGCAGGGCCATCCCCATCCCCCAGCGGTCGCCCAGCGCCTCGAAGCCGCGCAAGGCCTCCCGCCGTGCGTGGGCGCCGGACCGCAGGTCGCCGCGTTCGGTGAGGACGAAGTCCCGCACCAGGTGTGCGCTGGCCCGCACCCAGGGATCCGGCGCGTTCAACGACCGCTGGAGGTGGCGTTCGCCGAGGTCGGCATTGCCCGTGGAGAACGCCAGCAGCGGAATCCACAGCGACAGCGTCGGATGGAAGTCCAGCGCGCCGGCCGGGTCGCAGTCCTCGATCAGCGAACGCACCGGGACGTCTTCGGAGATCAGGTTGCCCGCCATCAGCCGCACCACGCCGAAGGCGGCTCGCATGTGGCCGGGCAGCGCGTCGCCGAACCGGAGCACGTCGGTCATGAACGTCTCGAACGGGGTGCTCATCCCTCTGATCCCCCAGTACCAGAACATCGCGCCGACGAACCGGGACGCGGTGAGCGCGTCCCCGGCGTCCACGGCCGCCTGCAGCGCGGCGACCAGGTTGTCGTATTCGGCGTCGAAGAGCGCGATCGCGCGCAGTTGCTCCCTGGTACGCAGCAGCGGTTCGTGCTCCTCGGCCAGCGCGAGGAAGTGGTCCGCGAAACGCGCGGAGACGTCGTCGGAGGACCGGGCGAGCTGGGAGGCCGCGTAGGCACGCACCGTCTCCAGCATCCGATACCGCGGTTCGTCACCACCGGAGGTGTCCACGAGGGACTTCTCGACCAGGGAATTGAGCACGTACAGCACGTCCTCGGCCGGCAGCGACTCGTCCGAGCAGACCCCCTCCAGCGCGGCGACGGTCGCCCCGCCGGGGAACACCGACAACCTGCGAGCCAGCGCCCGCTCGGGCTCGTCCAGCAGGTCCCAGCTCCACTCGACCACCGCGAGCAGCGTGCGCTGTCGCGGCAGCGCGGTTCTGCTCCCCGAGGTCAGCAACCGGAACCGGTCGTCGAGTCGCCGCGCGATCTGGTCCACGCTCATCGAGCGCAGCCTGGCCGCGGCCAGCTCCAGCGCCAGCGGCATCCCGTCCAGCCGCCGGCAGATCTCCACCACGGCGTCCACCGTGGAGTCGTCGAGCGCGAACCCCGGCCGGACACCGGCGGCCCGGTCGACGAACAGCCGCACCGCGGCCGTCTCGGACGCCTCGGCGAGATCCGGTGATCCCGCGGGCACGTCGAGGGGGCCCAGGTGGCACAGCGCCTCCCCGGTGATCGCCAGCGGTTCCCTGCTGGTGGCGAGGATCCTCAGATGCGGCAGCCGGTCGAGCAGCCGATCCGCGAACTCCGCGGCCGCCTCGACGAGATGCTCGCAGTTGTCCAGCATCAGCACCGTCTCGCCGACGTCGAGCACCCCGGCCACCCGGTCGACCGGAGTGGCCTTCTGCATCTGCCCTCCGTCGGAGAGGCGGATGTCCCGGGAGCCGAGCGCACCGAGCACCGCGTCGGCCAGCTGATCCGGTGTGCCCACTCCGGCCAGCGGCACGAACCACACCCGGCCGCGCTGGTACGCCCGATGCCGGGCCGCGGCCTCCAGGGACAGCCTGGTCTTGCCCGCGCCACCGGGGCCGACGATGGTGACCAGCCGGGAGGAGGCCATCAGCCCGGCGAGCCGTTCCAGCTCGCCGTCCCGCCCGACAAAACTGGTCAGTCGCGCCGGGAGCCGGTTCGGTGCGGGCTCGGGGCGCGCCGAGGGCCGGTCCATCTCTCCGCGGAGCAGGGCGAGGTGGACCTCCTGCAGCTCGGCCGAGGGATCGACGCCGAGCTCCTCGCTCAGCCTGCCCCGCATCTCCTCGTAGACCGCCAGCGCGTCGGACTGGCGTCCCGCGGCCGACAGCGCACGCATCCGCAGCGCGGCCAGCCGCTCGCTCAGTGGGTGTTCGGCGCCCGCCACTCCAAGATCGGACAGTACCTCGGCGTGCCGGCCCAGCAGCAGTTCCGCGTCGAAGCGGTCCTCGGCGGCCGCGGCCCGCACGTCGTCCAACCTCGCGGCGGAGACGCGGGCGAACGGAGCCTCCAGCACATCCGCCATCGCCGCGCCCCGCCACAGCCCGAGCGCCGTACCGAGCAGCGCCGCCGCCTCCTCGGGCCTGCCCGCCGCCAGCTCACGCCTTCCCTGCCCGGCCAGATCCTCGAACCGGTGCACGTCCACGTCCTCGGCGCGCACCGACAGCCGGTAGCCCCCCGCCACGAGGTCCACCGTCCCCGCCCCGCGCAGCGCCTTGCGCAGCCGTGACACCAACGCCTGCAGCGCGCTGGCCGCCTCCGACGGCGGCTCCGCACCCCACAGGCCGTCGACGAGCGAGTCAACGGACACGGCACGACCCGCCTCAAGGGCGAGTCTGGCCAGCAGCATGCGCAGCCGGGGACCGCCGATATCGATCGGCGTCATGTCATCAAAAAAGGCTTTAACAGGGCCAAGTAGGGCAATTCGCACTGTGGCAGGCTTTCAGAATCATGGCCGGCCCACCAGCGCGGCCCGGGGACGGGATCGTTCTCCTTGGGCGTACGGGAAGGTGGGACCACCCCCTCCCGAGGACGGATCCGCGATGATCCCCGCCGCGCCGGGCAATGGTCGGAGGCGAGCGAACCGGCCCTCAGGTCTCGTCGACCAGGGCCTCCAGGGCGGGCAGCGCGGCGATCAGCGCGTCGCGCTGTTGCGGGCTGAGCCGGGCCAGCCGGACGTCCAGCAGGGCGGTGCGCCGCGAGCGCACCTCGGCGAGCATGCGAGTCCCGGCGGGTGACAGCGCCACCCGGCTGGAGCGCGCGTCCCTGACATCGATGGTGCGGACGAGCAGGCCCCGCCGGGTGAGCACCGCGAGGACGCGGCTCATGGTCGGCGCGGTGACGGCCTCGCGCTGGGCCAGCTCACCCAGGCGCAGCGGCCCGTAATTCTCGATCGAGACCAGCGTGGACAGCTGCAACGGCGGCACGTCGTTGCTGGCGAGCCGGATGCGCCGGTGCAGCCGGCCGACGGCGAGGCTCAGCCGGCCGGCGAGCTGCCTGTCGTTGGACACCTGTGCGCTCATCGCTCCGCCATCTCCTCGTGGATGTACAGGTCGCCGCGGAACAGCGAGACCACCGCCCCCGCGGCGGCCAGGACGGCGGCGAGGATGAAGACGACGACCAGGCCGTCGTGGAACGGCACGGACAACAGGTGCGGCAGGAAGGTCCTGCTGGTCAGCGTCGTCACGGTCGCGGGGGGCAGCTGGTGCAGCACGCCGGCCGAGTCCAGCAGCGAGGAGAGCGGGTTGCTGCCGAGGAACGCGGCGAACATCAGGCCGACCGGAGGCACGGAGGAGACCGCGGTCACCGCGTGTGCCGGCACGCCCTGGGCGCTCAGGCCGCTGTTCAGGGCGCCCGGCAGCGAGTGGGACAGCCCGGCGACCAGGAGGGAGAAGAACACGCCGATGGACAGCACCATGCCGGAGTTCTGGAAGGTGGCCCGGATGCCGGAGGCCACGCCGCGCTGGTCGGAGGGGACCGAGTTCATCACCGCCGTGGTGTTCGGCGCAGTGAACAGGCCCGAGCCGATGCCGTTGAACAGCAGCAGGAGCGCGAAGATCGGATAGCTGAAGACGACCGGTATCTCCAGCATGCCGAGGAAGGTCACGGCCATGACGAACAGGCCGCCGGTGGCCAGGAGCTTCGCGCCGTACCGGTCGGACAGGTAGCCGGAGACCGGCCCGGCGATGAGGAATCCGAGGGTGAGCGGGAGCAGGTAGATCCCCGCCCACAGCGGGGTGTCCTCGAAGTTGTAGCCGTGCAGCGGCAGCCAGATGCCCTGAAGCCAGATGATGAGCATGAACTGCAGCCCGCCGCGGGCTATCGCGTTGAGCAGCGCGGCCGCGTTTCCGGCCCAGAAGGCCTGGATCCGGAAGAGGCCGAGGTGGAACATCGGGTGCCGCACGCGCGTCTCCACGAAGCAGAACACGACCAGCAGGACCGCGCCGCCGGCCAGCCCCGCGATGACCATCGGGTTGGACCAGCCCTCGACGTGGCCGTCGTAGGGCTGGATGCCGTACGTGATCGCGGCCAGCAGCGCGGTCAGCCCGACGCCGAAGGTCAGGTTGCCCCACCAGTCGATGCCCAGATCAGGCCGTCGGGCCGCGGTCTCGTGCAGGTTGCGGTAGGCCCACCAGGTGCCCACCAGGCCGATCACCGCGCTGAACCAGAAGATCGCCTCCCAGTGCCAGGCGGACAGCAGGCCGCCCGCCATCAGCCCGATGAAGGTGCCGGCGAGCCCGGCGACCTGGTTGACGCCCAGTGCCGTGCCGCGCTGGCGAGCCGGGAACGCGTCGGTGATGATCGCCGTGGAGTTGGCCATCAGCATGGCACCGCCGACGCCCTGAACCAGCCGCCAGCCGATCAGCCACAGCGCACCCGCCTGGCTGTCGAACGGGGTCAGCGCGAGCGCCACCGAGGCGCCCGTGAACACGGCGAAGCCGGCACTGTAGATGCTCACCCTGCCGTACAGGTCGCCCAGCCGGCCCAGGGTGACCACCAGCACGGCGGTGACCAGCATGTATCCCATGAGCATCCACAGCAGGTAGCTCACGTTCTCCGGGGCCAGCGGGTTGAGATGGATGCTGTTGAAGATGGCGGGCAGAGAGATGATCACGATGGAGGCGTTCACCGTGGCCATGAGCATGCCCAGCGTCGTATTGGACAGCACCGACCACTTGTAGGGCAGGCGTCCACCCGGACGGGACGGAGGTGTGGCGGGAGTAGTGGTCATGGAAGTCTGCATCAGCCCTCCAGATCTGGGGATCTGGCTGGATAGTTAGTTGGCGTAAACTAAGTATATGTGCTGACCTGCGGTTATCGTCCGACGGGGGTGCGGTTCTCCGAAAATCGGGGTCCGATCGTGGGTGCGCCCGCCGGGTTCCGGGAGGGCCACCGGGCGGCGGGCGTCATGCCGGTGGACGAGCCGGGGGCCTGCGGCCACGAGTGGTGGGCGGCCGAGCCGCCGGAGGGGGTCTACCGGGCGCTCCTCGGCGTACGGCGCCCGGAGGCGGGCCCGGGATGGGCGGCGTTCTTCATGGCCGAGGACGTGGCCGCGGCATCCCGGACGGCGAAATCGCCGGGCCGTACGGCCCGGCGATCGTCCCGCGCGACCCCTGGGACGCGCTGTTCGCCGTTACGCCCGCTCTCCGCGGGGACGGAACCAGACGAAGAACGCCGCGACCGGCAGCGCACCGCCGCCGATCACGACTCCGGCGAAAGCGCTGTCGATCATTGATGAGACGACGACCGCGATCGCGTACACGATCGGCACGATGACTCGGAGATCGGCGAGACCCATGGAGGCGTCATCAACCATTTCCCGGTGGCGGTCCAGAGAAATACGTATGCGTGCGCCGAAAGGGGAGCCGAACCGAATTGACGGCGGAGAACTCCCGACAGAACACGCCGATAGCGTGCCGCGCAATTCATCGCTCCGATGCGCGTCGGCCTGTCAGGGCCCTTCGAAGTACTTCCTGGCTCCGTCATGGAGAATCACCGGCTCGGTCTTCGGCGCATTGTCCCGGGAGATGTTGTTCGCCTCGGGGTGCACCTTGGCCAGGTCTGCCTGGCGCTCGAAGAGAATCCTGGTCAGTTCGCCGGCCAGTTCGGCCGGCATTTTCTCCGAGACGATCAGCAGGTTGGGCACGATGATGGTGCCCGCGTCCACGGCCGTGCCGTACAGCTCCTTCTTGAGGGTGGAAGCCTGGTAGGTCGGCCCGTACTTCGCCTGCAGCTTGGGCAGCAGGTCATCGATCGGGACGAAGACGACCTCCTCCTTCAGGGTCGTGGTGAGGTCGGTGATGCCGCCCGTGGGCAGGCCGCCCGACCAGAACAGGGCGTCGATGGTGCCGTCCTTGACACCCTGAACGGTCTCCGGCAACGACAGCGACTGCTTGTCGATGTCGGACGCGGGGTCGAGCCCGGCCGCCTCAAGGAGCCGGAGCGCGATGTTCTCCGTGCCGGAGTTCGGCGAGCCGATGGAGACCCTCTTGCCCTTCATGTCCGCGACCGAGTGGATGTTCGCGTCCGTGCGGGCGATCACATGGGTGTAGTTGGTGTAGATGCGGGCCAGGGCCCGGATGGGCTGGGGGCCGGAGAAGGCGCCCTTGCCCGTCGCCGCGTCGCTGGCCGCGTCGGCGAGGGTGAAGGCGATGTCGGAGTCGCCCCGGACCACCCGCTGGATGTTCTCGACCGACGCGCCGGTGGCCTCGGCCGTGACCTGGTAATCCGGCAGGTTCTTGCTGAGCAGATCGGCGTAGCCGCCGCCGAGCTGGTAGTAGACGCCGGTGGTGTTGCCGGTGGCGATGGACAGCCGGCCGCTTTTGTACCGGTCCCCTCCCGCCAGGTTTTGACGTTCGCCGCCACATGCGGTGAGGCCCAGCACCAGGCTGACCACGATGGCACCGATACGGGTGACAGATCGCATCAGTTTCCTTTCTGCGCTCGATGGGAAACCTGCCCGTCGGCGGGCCGCCGCAGAACCAGGTGGATGAGGAGCGCGACGGCCAGCAGGGCCAGGCCGATCGCGACGGCAGTGGGTTCGAGATGGAGGAGAGCGATCGCGGCGCCCGCCGACAGGACTCGCTCCGGCCAGCCCGCTCGGCGGACCATCCAGCCCCCGGTGGTCACCGCCAGCGCGGCCACGGCCACGGCCGAGACGGCCAGCGCCATGAGCACCTCCGGCAGCGGAGCCTGCCAGAGCAGTGCCTGGCCGCCGGGGGCCAGCACGAACGCGAACGGGACCAGGAAGGCCGGGAGGGTGTACTTCCAGGTCATCATCATCGTTTTGATGGTGTTGCCACCGGTGATGGCCGAGGCGGCGACCGCGGCGAGCGCCGTCGGCGGCGTGACCTCGGACAGGACGGCGTAGTAGAAGATGAACATGTAGGCCGCTTCCGGCGAGACCCCCAGGGTCTGCAGAGCGGGCCCGATGATGACCGCCGCGATGATGAACGAGGCGGTCACCGGGACGGCGAGCCCGAGGATCAACACCGCCAGGGCCGCGACCACCGCCGTCATGGCCAGGTCGCCGCCCGCGAGATCGATGATGATCCGCGAGCCCTTCAGGCCGAGTCCGGTCAGGGTCACCACCGCGACGATGATCCCGGCGGCGGCGGTGGTCGCGGCGACCGGCAGGACTCCGAGCGTGCCCGCGGACAGGGCCTGGGCCATGCGGCGCGGGCCGAGCCGGTGCTCGCGGTCCAGGAACGACAGCAGGAACGCGAGGACGGTGGCGTAGACGACCGCGCGGAACGGCGACACTCCCAGCGCCATCAGCACCACGATCGCGATCAGCGAGGAGAAGTGGTAGCCGAACCTGGCCAGCAGCCGCCCCGCGGAGGGGATCTCCAGATCGAGGTCCCGCGTGCCCAGCCGGCGGGAGTCGATCTCGATGGCGAGGATGATCCCGAGGTAGTACAGCACGGTGGGCACGGCCGCGTAGAGCAGCAGGGTCAGGTAGGAGACCTTGAGGTACTCGGCGATGATGAACGCCGCGGCTCCGAGCGTCGGAGGGGACAGGATCGCGCCGATGCCCGCCGCGGCGAGGATGCCGCCGCCGCTCTCGGGTGAGTATCCGGCCCGTCGCAGGATCGGCCAGGCCACGCTGCCCAGCGATACGGTGGTGGCCGTACCCGAGCCTGAGACCGTGCCGAGCAGGAAACCGGCCAGGGTGACGGTCCGGCCGGACGCGGCGGCCGACCGCCGGAACGCCGCGAACGAGATGTTGACAAAAAACGCGCCGGCTCCCGAATACTCCAGCACCGCGCCGTAGATCGCGAAAAGCACGATGTAGGTCGCCGCCACATCGAGAGGCACGCCGAACAGTCCCTCGGTGCCCATGTAGAGGTGGACGAGGATGCGCTCGATGTCGTAGCCACGATGCCCGACGGCCCAGTCGAGCGGCAGGTAGCCGCCGTAGTACGCGTAGCCGACGAACAGCAGGCAGATCCCGGGCAGGATCGCCCCCACCGTGCGACGGGTGGCCTCCAGCACCAGCAGCGCGCATCCCGCGCCCATGACCATGTCGAGGGTGGAGGGCTCGAAGGTGCGCCGGATGAAGTCGTCGAAGCCCAGAAGCGGATAGGCGCACACCACGACGGAGGCCCCGGCCAGGATCCAGTCGGCGACCCCGGGGGCGTCCTTGCTCCGTTCCGTCTTCCCGAGGCGAGGTTCCGTCTTCCCGAGGCGAGCCGGACGCGGCACCCATCGGGGCAGGCGCATTCCCGGGCGGTAGGACAGGAACGTCAGGGGGAGCACCGCGGCGAGAAAGCTCATCCGGTAGGGCAGCACCGGTATCGGGTTGAAGACCGCGTAGAGCGCGTAGAGCGATACTCCGAGCGCGACGGCACCGATGACGTGCGCCAGCGGGCCCGTGATCCGCCGGGCCGGCCTCTCCGCGTCGTACTCGGCGATGAGCTCTTCCGTGCTGCGGGTCTGCGCCGTTCCAACGGTCCCCTCCCCCTCGTCGTCCGAGGTGGGATGTCCGACGCGCTGCGCGGCGGATGTCACTGTTGCCTCCCGATTCCGTGGTCGCACTCCGGGCGACCTCGCCAAGGGTGGAGCGTCGGCCCTAGGGGAAACGTAGATACTCCGGTGCGCAGGTGAGGAGGTATTGGAACGTATTTGATGAACACTTAGGAAACGTGCCCCCGTGCGCTTTTTTGTCCTTGAGCGAAGCGAGAGGGGTGAAGGGGCCCTTCGAGGCCTCCCCATCGGGGTCTACCCCGCCGATGGCGGAGCGTCACGAGGCGTTGACGCGGGGTTCCATTCGGCGATCGATGTCATCGACGACGGGTGTGCCGTCCGGTTCCGGGAGCCTGCGCCGGGAGAGCTTGACTCAGGGGTCACACTCATGAAATAAAACTTAAACCAGGGGATCTTCGGATAAAGGGGCAGCCGAAAATTACCCCTTGGCTCGGGGGAGATTTTCACCTAGCCTGTGGCGCGCTGTGAGGCTGTTCTCGAATGCCGCCCAGGCGTAAATCATCAAACAAGGAATCGGGTATTGCGCGCCATGTACCTGTACTCAACCATGAATTGCCAGTGGACAATAACGGGACCACGGCATATTTGGGGATTAGCGTGAATACCCTGCGTGTGCTGGTCGTGGAAGACGACATCCGTCTGGGCAATGCACTCAGCACCGCGCTCCGCCGTCAGGGCTACGACGTCCTGCGCGCGGTGAGCGCGGCCGAAGCACTCGATGCGCCGGCCGTGGATCTGATCCTGCTCGATCTGGGACTGCCCGACGGCGACGGGGTCGACATCTGCCGCAAGCTGCGCCGGAACGGCGTCGATGTCGCCATCATCGCCGTCACCGCTCGCGGCGAGGAGCGAGACCGGGTGATCGGGCTCCGCTCCGGAGCCGACGACTACCTGGTCAAGCCCTATTCGCTGGCCGAGCTCGGGGCACGCATCGAGGCCGTGATCCGCCGGGTCCGGCCGCGGCCCAAGCCGGTCATCGACGTCGACGGCCTCCGGCTCGACCTGGCCGCTCACACGGTCGCCAGGGCGGGACAGCCGATCGTCCTGGCGCGCAAGGAGTTCGCTCTGCTGGCCTGTCTCGTCCGGACGCCCGGAATGGTCGTCCCCAGGGAGCGCCTGCTCCTTGACGTCTGGGGTACGGCGTGGCGAGGCGTGGGCCGCACCCTCGACGTCCACATGGCGACCCTGCGTAACAAACTCGGCGAACCCGCCGTGATCGAAACGGTCCGCGGCGTCGGCTATCGGCTGGGAGGGAACGCTTCCTAGCCGATGAAGATGAAGTCGCCTTTAATTCATATTCGTCTGTTTTATGGTGACACGCCGATCGAGATCCCCCACTCGCCGGGGTGATCACCCGAAAATTGGATCATGACAGAACCGGTCAGGACCCGGGAGATCGACCCCGGCGAGGCCAATCGATCGCCGCGCGACGACCGGCGGATCGGCGGGCCGGCGAGGGCCGTCCGCCACCATGGCGACGGCGGGGTCACGAGGTCCTCCATCCTGGCCACGGCGCATGTGAAAGACCGAACGCGACGTTGATTCGGCACCGGCAGCCACGGGAGGACCGCTCATGCGCAGGTCGTTCGGGATGGTATTCGCGATCGTACTGGTCACGGGGTGCCAGGGCTCCGAGGTGATTTCCGCCCCGGAGGGCCTGATGCGGATCGGAACCGGCAACGCGGGCGGCGTCTACGCCGTCTACGGGGAGGGCATGGCCGAGGCGGTCCGGGAGAACTTCGCTCAGGTGACCACCGAGGTCGTCGCCAGCGACGGGTCGGTGGAGAACATCACCATGGTCACCTCGGGGAAGGTCGAGGTCGGATTCGCCCTCGCGGATGTGGCGGCCGACGCGGTCGCGGGCCGGCCGCCGTTCACCGAGCCGCAGCCGATCGTCGCGCTCGCCAACCTTTATGAGAACTACGTGCAGTTGGTCGTGCGCGACCACGGCTCCATCAAATCGCTCCAGGACCTCTCGGGCAGGCGGATCTCCGTGGGCTCACGGGCGTCCGGTACGGCGGTGGTGGCCGAACGCATCCTCAACGTGGCCGGGCTCGGCAACGACGTCATCCGCCGGAATCTGGACATCAAAATGTCGGCCCGGGCGCTGGCGGAGAACGAGATCGACGCTTTCTTCTGGAGCGGCGGCCTGCCCAGCGATGCCATCACCCAGCTCATGCACGGCACGGACGTGCGGCTCATCGACCTGAAGGAGGTCGCGCAGCCCCTCATCCGCGCGCACGGAGAGCTCTACACCGAGACCACGGTTCCCGCCTCGGTCTACGGGCTGTCCAGCGCGGTGACGACCGTGAGCGTGCCGAACTATCTCGTCGTGGGACGCGACATGCCCCTGACCAAGGCCTACTGGCTGACCAGGCTGCTCTTCGACGAGCAGCAGAAGCTGGCACAGACCCATCCGGAGGGGCACCATCTCGACCAGTGGACGGCGATCAGAACCTATCCGCTGGAACTGCATGAGGGCGCGGCCCGCTGGTACCGCTCGGTGCACCGCTGACGGACAGGCGGATGAGGACCTGGAACCCGCGGGGCTCCCTGGCGGACAGCTCCATCGAGCCGCCGCATTCCTCGACCAGGGTGCGTGTGATCGCCAGTCCCAGGCCCGTTCCCGGCACGTTCTGGTGGCGCGGGCTACGCCAGAACCGCTCGCCCGCCCGGGCGAGTTCGTCCGCCGTGAGCCCCGGCCCTGAGTCGCACACGCGGATCTCCACGAAGTCCTCGCAGCTCTGGGCCGAGATCGCCACCGAGCAGCCGCGGGCGAACTTCAGCGCGTTGTCCAGCGGCCCGTCCAGCGCGTGCCCGAGGAGGCCGGGAAGATAGATGGCGGTGATCTCGTCCGGCACGTCGATCGACAGCCCGGTGCCCGAGCGGGCGTAGGCGGCCTGCCAGGCCTGCACGCGTGACCGGACCACCGCGGACACGTCCACCGGCAGCGGCATCGTCTGGATGGCCTCGGCCCGCGCGAGCTGGAGCAGCGATTCGATGACCTCGTTGAGCCGGTCCACCTCTTCGAGGGCGGACTGAAGCTCCGTACGGCCGTCCGGATCGCCGTCCGAGAGGTACGAATCGGCGTTCTCCAACCGTATTCGCAGCGCCGTCAGGGGAGTGCGCAGTTGGTGCGTGGCCTGGGCGACGAAGGCCCGCTGGTTACGCGCGGCGGCGGTGACGTTGTTGGCCATCGCGTTGAAGCTCGCGGCAAGCTGCCGGAGCTCGGGCGGTCCGGTCCGGTCGGCGACCCGTACGGCGGTCCTGCCACACCCCACGGCATGGGCGGCCCTGTTCAGGTTGTGCACCGGACTGAGCACCCACCGTACGACCAGAACCGCCGCGACCAGCGCTATGACCAGCAGAGCGGCCACCCCGAGCCCGAGACCGATGAGACGGTCGGCGACCCTGATCCGGGATTTTGTGGTGGGCGATATCGTGACCGCCGCGCCGAGGACCCGGCTGTCGCGAACGATCGGCTCGGCGATGACGTACGGCCGATCGTCCCACGGCCAGAGGACGTGCGGACGCCTCGCCGGCTGACCGGCGAGCGCGCGGAGCAGGGGTGTCTCCACTCCCGGGATCACCGCGGTCAGCCCCTCCCTGGACGAGGAGATGACCAGCCCATCGGTGTTCAATATGAGGATCGGTGTCGCGTACAGCTCGTCGTAGCGAGCCATATCGGCGGTCAGGCGCTGGGTGCGCCCGGTGGAGAGCGTGGATTCCGCCTTGTCGGCGAACCGGGCCGTGTCGTTGGCCCGGCTGATGAAGAGCTCCTGGGATTCCTCCTCCGCGCTGATCAGCGCGAGCGGCAGCCCGAATGCGACCATCAAGCCGGTGATCAGCCCGATGACAATGATCAGCAACCGCCTGCGCATGCCGTCTCCCTCGTGAGGCCACAGACCGGGTCGGTCGTTGTTGTCGTCCGTGTCTCGTTCACGGGCGCTGCCGCGAGGTCACTCGTCGTCCGGCAGCGCGTCCTCGAGACGCCAGCAGACGATGAGGTGAGGCATGATCTTGTGGGTCGTCCAGGCCGCGACCATGAACATGAAGGCCGCGGCCGTGGGGATCCGCAGGATGGAGTGACCGACCGACATCACGGCCACCACCGTGGTGGCCGACCCGAGCATCCAGTTGCTGCCGCGATGGGCGAGGGCGTAGACGTGCCGGTGTTCGGCCAGCTGGCGCTCGTCCAGATTCTTCTCGGCCAGGCTGACCACACCCTCGGACGCCACGATGAGCACCGAGAACACCCCCGCGTAGATCACCAGAGCGACGCCCGTGAGGCCCAGGGTGATCCATCTTGCCGTGGTACTGGGCGCCAGGAACCAGCACACGACCGCGCCGGCCCAGATCATCGCCAGCGCGGCGGAGCCCAGGGCGGCCGTGATCCGGCGGCCCTGGCGGGTGCCGTACCACTTGGGCCGCAAGACGCGCCTGACGTCCTCGACCTGCTTGCGGTTCAGCTCGTTCATGATTTCACTGCCTCGCTTCCAAGCCGGGGGAACGACTTGAGGGAGAAGACGACTTCCATCGGCACATCGAAGTACTCGGCGATACGCAGGGCGAGAAAGAGGCTGGGACTGTACTCACCACGTTCGAGATAGCCGACCGTCTGGTAGTGGATGCCCAACGCGCCGGCCAGATCCTTGCGGGAGACTCCCCGCTCCACCCTGAGCATCGAGATGCGGTTGTGCACTTCTTCGGCGGACATCGCAGTGATCTCCCGGCTCTCAGGAACTCTGCGCGGCCAGTTGTCGCTCGGTGAGTCGCGATCCCGACTCCCGCCGGGTGACCCGCCGGATCAGCCAGGGAGCGATCAGCATCCCGACGACGGCCCACGCCGTCAGCACGCCGGCGACCTGCGGAAGCCTCCAGCTTTTCCCGATCTCCACGGCGAGCGTGGAATCGGGCAGGAAAGCCGAGCGCAGGCCGAGTCCCTGCCAGTACAGCGGGAACACCTGGGCGATCGAGTGGACGATCTCGGGCATGTAGGTCATGGGCAGCATAACCCCCGACGTGATCATCAGACCCATCAAGGGGAAGATGAGGATGCCGGCGGCGGTCTTCGGGCCGGGCAGCAGGGAGCCGATCGCCGCTCCCAGGGGAACGACCGCGAGGGTGCCGAGCAGCAGCACCCACGTCAGGGTCAGCCAGTCGTGCGGCAGCGTGACCCCGCCCACGATCACGCCCGTGGCCAGGATGAGCACGCTCTGCACGACGATCTGGCACATCAGGGTGGTCGCCCGGCCCACGAGGTAGGCGGGGATCCCGCCCGGGATGGTGCGCAGCCGCAGCAGCGTCCCCTCCTCGCGGTCGGTGGTGAGGGCCATCGGAAACGTCATGAGACCGGCGCCGAAGACGGTGAAGGCCAGGAACCCGGCCGTCATGAACGTGGCGGCGTTCACGTTCGCGCCCTCCACCGGGGTGTCGCCGACCCACAGGATCAGCCCGGCGAAGACCCCGACCGTGCCGATCATGCTGGTGATCAGTTCTTTGCGGTCCTTGAGCAGGTGCGTGTGCTCGGCCCAGCCGCGACGTACTCCGATGCGCAGGATTTTCAGGTTCACGACGCCCTCCCGATCAGGTTCAAGTAGCTCTCCTCCAGCGACGGCCGACGGATCGTCAGCCCCGGCACCGGCCCGTCGAACCGCTGGTGCAGCTCCCACGCCACCTGTGACGGATCGGGCGTGGTCAGGACCTGCTCGCGGCCGTCCTCCAGCCACAGCACGTGGGACTGGGTGTTCACGGCCTCCGCGAGCTCGCTCGGAGTCCCGCAGACGGCCACCTGCCCGTCGACCAGGATCGCCGTCCGGTGCGCCAGCTTCTCGGCCTCCGCCAGGTCGTGAGTGGTGAGGAGCACGGTCATGCCCTCGGCGGTCGCCAGCTTCGTGATGAGCCGGTGGAACTCCTGGCGCGCCTCCGGATCGAACCCGGTCGTCGGCTCGTCGAGGAACAGCAGCTCGGGGCGGCCGATGATGCCCAGCGCGACGTCCAGCCGGCGGCGCTGCCCGCCGGACAGGCGGCCCACCCTCTGCCCGGCCTGCGCGGTCAGTCCGATCGCGTCCAGCAGCTCATCGGGGTCGTGCGGGTTGTCGAAGAACTCCGACATGTGAGCGAGGAGCTGGCGGGTGCCCCATCTGTTGTGGTCGCGCCAGGCCTGGAGGACGACGCCGAGTTTTGACCGCCACGCCTCGGTGCTCCGCTCGGGGTCGATCCCGAGCACGCTCACCTCACCGGAGGACCGGCGCCTGAAACCCTCCAGGATCTCGATCGTGGTGGTCTTTCCCGCTCCGTTGGGGCCGAGCAGCGTGAAGATCTCTCCACGCTCGACGTTGAGGTCGACTCCTCGTAGCACTTCGACTGCGCCATAGTTCATCCGCAGTCCACGGATTGTGATCACAGTACTCATGCCTAGGAACGTAGTAGACCTACTACATTTAATCAAGGGTCAGATATGAAAAGCCGTATATCTGTGCTGGGCGCTCTGTCGCGCAGAACCGTGTTCCTCGACGGGTTCCTCGCCGACGGGCAGACGGACCCGCGACGCGGGATTCGAGACCCTTGGGGGTCGCCCACGGGCGCCATGACGACCATGACGGCAGAGCCGGAAGGACACGGCTCAACGAGACAGGGCCTGATCTCCGGGTCAGCGGTGGCCGGCCATGTCATCGAGATGGACCTCCGTGACGGTGAGGCCGGTCTCCGCCACGAACCGGCCGGGATCGATGTCCCCCAGGACCACGCCGGCCAGGTGCGGTGTGCCGTACAGCTCGGCTCCGGCCCCGGCCACGTCCGCCACCGGCACCTCGCGGAGCAGGCCGGGGAGCCGTTCGAGCCAGCTGGGTTCCAGGCCGGAGGACACCGTCTGGCGGAGCAGGTCGGCGAGGACGGCCGGGGAGTCGAAGACCGACAGCAGCTGCGCGGCGCAGAACTCCCGCGCCAGGTCCACCTCGGTGGCGGAGGGAGGATCGGCGGCCAGTCTGCGCGCCTCGTCGCGGATGTCGTCAAACGCGTCCTTGACGAGCCCGTTCGGGATTCTCGCCCGTACGTACGCCCGGTGCGTGTCGAGGAAGGTCTCCCTGCCCGCGTACGCCTCATACGCCGCCGGACCCCGCCTCGCGATCCGGGTCACCAGCCGCGAACGCATGTAACTGCCGAAGATCGCGGTGGCGAGGTAGCGCGCCGGTTCGCCGGCCCTCTCCGGCGGTCGCACCGTGCAGAGGGTCACGTGAACCTCGGTGAGCCCGCCCTGCCGCAGGGCGAGAAGATCCCCGGTTCCGCGCAGCGCGAGCCGGGGAGGCGGGGAGAGGTCAGCGGCCCACCAGGCGAGGAGAGCCTTCTCGACGCCTGCGGTGAAGCTCACCGGATCGAGGTCGCCGACCGCGACAAGGGACGCGCCGAGCGGGCTCATGATGGAACGGTGCAGCTCCGCGAGATCGACGGGGCCGTCGGCGGCGGCCCCGGTCAGCCAGTGACGGCGCAGCGCGTCGTCACCGGTTCGGTGGGGGAGACGGCCACGCCGGGTCAACGCCCCGGGGGGCGGCACGACGGGCTGGGGAAAGACCGTGGGGGCGACCACGCCGGCCAGGATGTTCAGCCAGTCGTCCAGCCGCGCGCGCGGGGCGTGGCCGGTCACGTCCAACCACTGCCCGTCGGTGGACAGCAGGAACTCGCCGCCGATCGCCTGCGCCAGCCGGGCAGCCCCGGTGCGGACGCCGATCAGGTGGACGAGGAGCTCCAGGTGATCGGGGCAGGCCCAGCCCTGTGTCCTGAGCGGCACCCGTAGCCGCATCTCGACCAGGGGCGCGCGGGCGTCGCGGACGGTGACCAGGCGCAGGCCGCTGTTCAGCACGGTGTCGGACAGACCCTCGAGCCTCGGTTCCCGCCGCGCCCGGAGAAGGGCGGGCAGCGGCCGTGGCCCGGCCGGAGTGCGGGCGAGCCGTACCGCGTCGCGGTGGACCGCCGGGGGTCCGGGACGCTCGTGCGGCGGGGCGGTCGCCGGTCGCGGCCGGATCCGGTCCGCGGCGGGCTCGATGACAAGAACCGCCTTGTGGGCGGATCGCAGGGATCGGGCCGCCCGCGCGACCTGGGAGGGGGACACCTTCGCCAGGAGACCCGGCAGCTCGTCGAGGAGCTCGCCCCGTCCGAAGAGCACCTCCAGCCGGCCAAGGGCGCGGCCTCGGGTCTGGAGGTCGCTGTGCTGCCGATGGTGTTCGGAGATCAGGACGCGGACGGCCTCGTCCACGGCGTCTGCGATCTTCCCGCCCTCGGCCCACTCGTCCCAGCGTTCGTTCACCGCCGCCACCAGTTGCTCCGGCGTGACACCCGGCGCGAGGAGGGACGCGAGGACGAGCGTGTCCGGATCCCTCGCGTCCAGCAGGCCGAAGAAGCCGCAGCTGCTGTCGGGGCGCGGCCATCCGGGGTCGGCCAGCCCCCGCTGGGCCAGGAGCCTGGCGAGCACGACGTGGGCGAGGTAACCAGAAAGATCGTCTTCCGGGTTCGGCAGCCTGTAGCCGAGCGCGACGGCGGGGGCGGGGATCCCGGGCTCGGAGCACCTCGCCCATCGGTCGGCCGCCGGCTCCGGCTCACGGAGGTCGGGCGGAGGCGGGAGCGGTCGCGCGCGGATGTCCCCGAAGTGGTGCTCGATGAGGCCGCGCGCGTGCTCCGGGTCGAAATCGCCGACCAGGGTGAGCACGGCGTTCGCCGGAGCGTAGTAGGCGTCGAAGAACTCGGCGCAGTCGTCGGGCGTCGTCCGGCGGAGCAGTTCCACGTCTCCGTAGCCGTCGTGCGCGTTGGCGAAGGTGTCGTAGAGAACCTCGGGCATGAGCGGCCAGGGAAAGCCCCCGTAGGGCCGCCCGACCGTGGCCTGCCGGATCTCCTCCTCGACCCCGCTCAGCTGCTCGGCGAGACTGCCGGAGGTGAACCTCGGCGCCCGCATGCGGTCGGCCTCGCTGAAGAGCGCCTGCTCCAGGGCCGACGCCGGGACGACCTGGTAGTAGTCCGTGAAATCCTGGTGGGTGCTGCCGTTGGCCGTGCCGCCCAGCCGGTGCACGTGGTCGTAGAAACGGCCGTCCGGCAGACTTTCGCTGCCGCGGAACATCAGGTGCTCGAAGAGGTGCGCGAACCCTTCCCTGCCCGGTGGCTCGACCCGGAATCCCACCCCGTAGTGCACGGTCACCGCGACACGCGGCGTTCCGTACCACGGTGCGAGGAGCACTCGCAGACCGTTGGGCAGGGTCATCCTGAGCAGCTCGGATCTCGACCGATCACCGGTCATCGGCGCGGTACCTCCATGTCACAGATCAATGAGAAAGCTCAGAAAAGACGCGTAGCGCTCGACTTCGGAGGGATTCCACCCGACGTAGGCGGTGTAGTCGTGGAGGTGCAGCGCGATGCGCACGGCCGCCATGTGGTTCCACTCAGCGCCGAGATCGCGTCCGTACCCGTCCACCAGCGCGTCGGTGAGGCGCTGCCAGAGCCGGGGCTCGCCGCCCAGCTGCCAGGTGAGCTCGACGATCTCACCGATCACCCAGCCGAGATCGGCGTACCACGGGGTCGCGCAGAGGTCCTCGCCGATGAGCAGCTCGGCGACGCCCGAAGACGGATCGAGCACCAGCGACCCCAGCCCGGGGGCGCCGTGCGCCACTACCACGTCTCCGTCCTCGACGGCCCGGGCGGACCAGGCACGCAGCGTGCTCCAGCGGGCCGGTCCGAGCCGCTCACGCAGGACGGCTCCCGCCTGCGCGGCCCGCACCTGGAGCGCGCGGCCCTTCAGCCAGTCGTCGATCCGGGCCAGCCCCCGCGAGGTCGACGGTGGTCGATCATCGGAGGGCGTCAGCGCGTGCAACGCGGCGAGCGCGCGGCCCATGCCACGCAGCGCGGGTTCGAGATCCGGGTGGAGTCCCTCCCGGAGGAGGTGACCGGCGACCGACTGCTCGCCCGCGACGTGATAGATCCGTGCCTCTCCCCGGGACAGGCCGGGAACCGGCCTGGCTCCGCCCGCGGTGCCGAGCGCCGCGAGCCGGGCGTCCAGTTTCGGGTTCGCCGGCGAGAACGGCGCCGGGGCGAGCGGCCCCGGATACCTGGTCCAGACGAACCCGCCGCCCTCGACGGCGGAGATCGTCGTCTGGAGCAGCCCGGTGCCGAAACGGTCCACCTCCACCGGAGTGACGGCCGCCGTCATGTCCGTCCGCATCTGGGTGGCGGCCGCCGTCATGTCCGTCCGCATCTGGGCGGTGGGCGCCGTCATGCCCGCACCCGGTCCGCGAGGGACGCCACCGCCGGCCGTGCGGCGCCCGCCCCGGTGGCGAGTTCGAGGCGGCGCTGCTCCACCAGTTCGAGGACGTCGGGCATCAGCGCGGGCACCCAGGCGTCCTCCTGACCGGTCGTCACGCTCGCGCCGGGTCGTGGCGGCGCCACGGCCACGTTGCGCCGGGCGTGCAATGCCGTCCAGTGCAGCTGGTAGGCGGCGCTGTCCAGGCCGCCGGGCGGCAGCGCGGGCGCCAGGACGACGGGCACGGTGGCGCACTGCGCGGCGAGCATCGCGGGCGTGTCGGCGAGGCCGAGGGCCAGCCGGGCGATGAAGTTCAGCGTCGCCGGATAGACCACGATCGCCTGCGCCCACCGCTCCCACTCGACGTGCCTGGCCACGCTCTCGTCGTCGGGCCACGCGTCGAGGAACACCTCGCCCCCGCTACGACCGGCCAGCGCCACCCTGGTCACGAAGCGTTCGGCGCTGCGGGTGACCACCACCCGGATCTGGAGATCCGGGTAGGAGGCGCGGAGCCACTCCACCCAGAACGGCAGGTCTGCCGCCGAGACCGATCCGGTGACGACCAGTAGCATCCGTGAGATCCCCAGCTCGGGGACGCCCTGATACTCGAACGGCCGCGGGCTCACGCCGCGACCTCCCTCAGGATCGCTTCCAGCTCGGCCAGCGCCACGGGCAGGCCGTACAGCTGGCAGACCCCGGTGATGTTCAGCACGATCTCGTCCACCCCGGCCGTCCGGTACTCCTGCAGCGCCGCCCGCAACTCGCCGGGGTCTCCGCTGACAAAGGCGTTGCTCGCGACCACGCCCTTGGCCGTCACGGCGAGGTTGTCCGGATCGACCTCGATCCCCGACCTGCGGAGCATGTCCTGGTAATGAGGCATGGAAAGGTGGCCGGAGTTGGCCGCCAGCACGAGTTCGGCCGGGTCGCGATCGGGCGCGCTCAGGGCCACGGGCACGATCGCCGCGAGCCGGGGCATCGGCCGCCCGGCCGCCCGAGCGCCCTCGCGGAGGGCGGGCACGATCACGTCTCGCAGGTAGCCCGCCGGTGTGAGCCAGGTGATGGCGACGTCGGCGAGCTCTCCGGCCAGCCGTGCCATCGCCGGCCGCAGCACCCCGAGGCCGAGCTCCACCGGGGGGCCGGGCTGCCAGCCCATGTTGATGCGGCAGGAGAAATACTCACCCTGGTGTTCCACGGCCTGCCCGGCGAGCAGCCCGCCGACGATGGTGAGATATTCGCGCACCGCGGTCAGCGGGCTGGCGTAGGGGGCGCCGAGCACGCTCTTCTGCAGCACGGCCGCGCCCGGTCCGAAGCCGGCCACCACCGGATGCCCCGTCGTCACCGCCAGCGACCGAGCCTGCAGCGCGGCCTCAAGGGGGTGCCGGAACGGCATCAGCGTCACGCCTGTCCCGACCGGCACCCGGAAGCCGGAGGCCGCCGCGTAGGTGAACGTCTGGTGCGGTTCGAGGATCAGCGACTGGCCCTGCCAGAGTCTCGTGGCCGCGCTGTGCTGCACCAGGGCCGCCACCGGCAGTACGTGCTCGGGCCGGGTCGGCATGAAGGGCAGCAGGACGGAGAAGGTGGTCACGCGCCGGCCCCGTTCGCTCCGGCGAGCATCGCCTCCGGAGCCCTCAGCAGCTGCCCGCTCACCAGCTCGATGTATTCGGGGGAGTTGCCGAGCAGTTCGGCGTGGGTCCCCTCGGCGACGACCCGCCCCCGGTCCAGGACGATCACCTGGTCGGCGTGCTGGACGGTGGAGATGCGGTGCGCGACGACCAGCACCGCCCGGTCCCGCGCGAGCTCGTCCACGACCTCGCGCAGTTTCCCCTCGTTGACGCTGTCCAGCTGGGAGGACGGTTCGTCCAGCAGTACGAGCCGGGCGTCGGTGAGTGCCGCCCTGGCCAGCGCCACGCGCTGGCGCTGGCCGCCGGACAGGTCGTTCTCCCCGCCCAGCACCGTGTCCAGCCCATCGGGCAGGCGCAGGATCTCCTCCTCCAGACCGACCTTGGCCAGCGCCGGCAGCAGCACCTCGTCCGGCAGCAGGTCGCCGTGACCGAGGGAGAGGTTGGCGCGAATGGTGTCGCGCAGCAGCGTGAAGGACTGGTCGACGTAGGCGATCTGGCTGCGGAGCGTGTCCGTCGGGATCCGGGTCATGTCCTGGCCGAAGACGCGCACCTGGCCGGACTCGGGGGTCACGAAGTGCTCGACCAGCCCGAGGATGGTGGACTTGCCCGCGCCCGAGAGCCCGACCATCGCGGTCAGCCCGGAGGAGGGAACCGTGAAGTCCACTCCGTGCAGTACCGGCTGGTCGCCGTAGGCGAAGGTGACCTGCTCGAACTGGATGGCCGGGGTGCCGGGGTGAACACTCTCCCCGCCCGCCTCCGCGACCGTGCCCATCTCCAGATCCTCGTTCTCGATCGGAAGCGTGAACAGCTGGCTGAAGCGCTGGCGGGCCACCAGTCCGGCCTGGATGTTGGAGGCGCCCGAGGCCGCCAGGATCAGCGGCGCGGTGAGCTGCAGGAGATAGAGCAGGAACGCCACGAACTCGGCGAGGGTCAGCTCGCCGGAGAGCAGCCGGGCGCCTCCGCCGACGAGGACGGTCAGGAGCGCGACCTGCTGCCCCAGGTTGATCACCGGGATCATCAGCGACTCCATGCGGGCGACCTGGACGCCGAGCTTGGCCAGGTGCTCCGCCCTGTCCGCCAGGGTTCGCGTCACCCGGTCCTCGGCCCGATAGGCCTTGATGATCGTCAATGCGTCCAGGGCGGTGATGAACTGCTGGGTCAGCTCTCCGAGGTTCTCCTGCATCGCCCCGTACTTGCGCCGCAATCCCATGATCACGGCGATGATGATTCCCACGGCGACCGTGAAGCCGCCCATCGTGATCAGAAGAAGCACCCAGTCGAGGAACCCCATGATGACCAGGGTGCCCACCAGGGTGATGAGCGCCATCGGCAGTTGGATCGGCCCGATGTCGATCGCACCCTTGAGCTGCATCGCATCCGAGGTCAGCCGGGTGGCCAGGTTTCCGTTGCCCTCCCGGCGCGCGTCGGACAGCCGCAGGTCCAGCGACTTGCGCATGGTCTGGATCCGCAGCCGGCAGATCAGCCGCTCACCCAGCCTCGACAACAGGTAGGCCGCCAGCGTGCCGGCCAGCGCCGCGCCCAGCCCGACCCCGACCATGGTCAGCGCCGGCCAGGTCAGGCCCTTGTTCGCCTGGACCGTCCCGACCAGTGCCGCGACCACCAGTGGCAGCGAGAGGGTGGCCGCCGCGGAGAGGAGCGCGAGCACCCCGATGGCCAGCACCTGGCCGTACCTGCCGGAGACCAGCTCCCGCATGATCTTCAGGTCTCCGGGTGGGAACTCCCTGCCCGGATTCGCGTCGCTGACAGATTTCATGACATCCCGCCTTCCCGGGCATCGCGCATGGCCGCTCGGGCCTTGACGATCCCGCCGTGTTGGAGGAGCCCTCCGCTGTAGATCCGGGCACCGACCCGGAGCAGCGCCACGATCGCCACCAGCGTGAGAACCACCGCGACGGTGATCTCCCACCAGGGCACCTGCTCGGTCGCCATCCGGACCGGCATGACCGACGACGACAGCCCCGGTACGAGTGAGAGGATCCGGGTCAGTGTGTCGTTCACCCCGGAGAACGGCACGAGTGCGGCCAGGAGGCTTATGGTCTGCAGGAAACTCACCGGGCCGGCCGCGTGCTGGATGTCCTCCTGCCGGGAGATCAGCGATCCGGCCACGGCCCAGAGCGTGGCGAAGAGGAAGTAACCGGGGATGAACCAGGCGATGACCAGCGCCCCCATGCCGATGGCGTCCGCGGGTGCGTCGACGAGGCCGACGAGCAGCGCGACGGTCAGGCCGCCTGCCACGATCGCGGTGATCTGCGTGAGCGCGACCACTCCGATCCCGAGGACCTTGCCCGCCAGGAGGTGCCAGGCCTTGACCTTCGCCAGCAGGATCTCGACGATGCGGTTGGATTTCTCCTCAAGCACGCCCTGGGCTATCCCCTGGCCGAACATGAACATCAGGAAGAACAGCACCATCACCCCGATGGCGGCCGTCGTCGTGCGCTGGGCGGTACGGTCCGCGTCCGGTTCCAGCGCTCTCACCGTCGGCGGTGCCACGTTGAGCACCGCGGAGACCTCCGGCTCGCCGAGCCCCCTGCTCCGCAGCCGATCGGCCAGGGCGACCGCCCGGTGCGCCTCCCGCACGGGCGCCGCCAGGGAGTCGGGGATCTTCTCGAGGACGACGACGTCCTGTCCGTTGAGCAGCGCCGCGTCCACCTCGCCCTCACGGACCGCGGTCAGCGCGACGTCGGCGGTGCCGTACGGCACGGCCTCGATCACCGATCCCCGCGCGTCCGCCTGTGCCCGCAGCGCCGCGGTGAACTCCGGCTGCGTGCCGACGACGCCGAGCCTGGAGGGGCGGGCGTCGGGGGAGAAGAGGGTCTGGACTCCGAGCGAGGCGGAGAACACCACGACCATCAGGGTCAGTGAGATCCACAGTTCCTTGCGCTGGAACTGGGTGACGATCTCGCGACGGGCGATCATCCGGATCAGGGTGAATCCGGTGGGTGGTCTGTTGTGCTCCATCTCCGGGCGCGACTGCGTCGTCTCCGTCATCTGCGCCGTCATGTCGTCACCGTGTCCCGGAAGACCTCCGCGAGCGTCGATTCGCGCCGGCCGAAGTATTCGAGGTCTCCGAGGGCCTGGGCGGCGGCGAGCACCTCGCGGACGTCGGTTTCCGGTCCCACTTCCAGGGTGACCATGTCCTCCCTCTCGGTGACGATCTTGACCCCGGGAAGCGTGCGCGCCCAGTTCTCCGGGGCGCCGGTCAGGGCGATCTGCAGCTGACGGCGACCGGTGTTCCGCCGGAGTTCGGCCACGGTCCCCTCGGCCACCAGGGCGCCGTCGCGGATGATCCCCACCCTGTCGCAGAGCCGTTCGACGAGGTCCAGCTGGTGGCTGGAGAAGATCACCGGGGTGCCGCGGCGGCTGAACTCCGTCAGCGCGTCGGCCATCGCGTCCGTCGCCACCGGGTCCAGGCCGGAGAAAGGCTCATCCAGGATCAACACGTCGGGGTCGTGGATCAGCGCCGCGATCAGCTGGATCCTCTGCTGGTTGCCGAGCGAGAGCCGCTCCAGCGGGTCCTTGGCCCCCATGTCCACGCCGAGCCGTTCGATCCACTCGTCCGCGCGGCGCCTGGCGACCTCCGTGCGGACCCCGCTGAGCTGCGCGAAGTAGACGAGTTGGTCGCGCGGGCGCATCTTGCCGTACAGGCCCCGCTCCTCGGGCATGTAGCCGATGCGGCGGCGGATGCCGGCGTCTATCTCCATGTCGTTCCAGAGAACCCGGCCCGCGTCCGGGGACAGTACGCCCAGCGCGATCCGCATCGCGGTGGTCTTGCCGGAGCCGTTCGCCCCGCAGAAGCCGAAGAGCTCGCCGGGCTTGACCGTGAAACTCAACCCGCGCAGCACCTGCTTGCCGGAGAAGCCCTTGGTGAGTCCGTCGAACTCAAGCATGTCCTGCTCCCCGCGGAGCCCCGAGGGCCGTGCCGGCGTCCGGGTTGAGGCCGGAGAACTCCATCAGGGACCGGACCGGAGTGTTCGGACCTTCCCAGGTGACCTGGAGCCCGGCTGATCTGCCCAGCTCGTGCAGCTGGTCGACGGTGCGCACCGGCGTCGCCACCGCGGCGGCCACGACCAGGTCGGTGCGGGCCGCGCCCGGTGCGGAGGGGGGGATCTCCATGCTGATCTCGGCGAGGAGCACCCTGCCCTCCGGCCCGGCCGCCGCTCCGCATGCGCGCAGGATGTCGACCGCCCGCTCGTCGTTCCAGTCCGCGAGGATCCCCGAGAGCAGATAGACGTCGTGGCCCGTGGGAAGCGGGTCGAAGAAGCTGCCCGAGAGGGACCCGCCCCGCTCGGCCAAGCCGGCCTGCGCGATCCTCCGCTCCGCGATGCGCGCGACGTTCGGCAGGTCCAGTACGGTGCCGTGCAGGTGAGGGTGTTGGGTGAGGAGCTCGATGAGGAGCGTCCCGTTGTTCCCGCCCACGTCCATGACGCGGCTTACGCCGCTCCAGTCGTAGCCCTTGATGATCAGCTCCGCGTCCCAGCCGATCTGGGTCGGGCCCTCTGCCTCCAGCGCCTGGACGAAGGCCGGATCATTGTTGATCTCGTCCCAGTACTCGCGGCCGAAGACGGCGGAATAGCACGGATCACCGGTCCGCACGGTGTGCAGAAGGCCAACGAGACCGAGCTCGACCCGGCCGAACAACCCCTCCGCGCTGAGGAACTGGCCGACGCTCTGCGGCGCGTCCCGCCGGAGCGGCTGCCCCAGGTCCAGGACCGTGTACACCCCCGCGTCGTCCACGCCGAAGACGCCGAGCTCGACGAGATAACGCAGGAGCTTTCCGAGCATGATGGGATGCGCACCCGTACGCTCCGCCAGCAGTTCCGCTGTCATGGAGTCTTCGGCGATGTGATCGGCGAGTTTCAGGGCCGCAGCGACACGGATCGCGTTCGGCCTCAGCAGGTCCGCCATGTCCAGCAAGATTTCGACGCTTGATCCGTTTGTCATTGTTGCGCCCTCTCGTCCCTCATATCTGGTGCGCACCGCCACATTTCATCGAGCCATGTAGGCTTTTCCACCGACCATGGCTCCGCAGATTCGCGCTGCGGAGCCATGATCAGTGTTCAAGTGGACGATCAGCCGCCACCCGGGCCGCCGGTCGTGATGTAGCTGAACGCGAAGCTCGCCAGAGCGCCGCAGAACGGAGTGGTCGCAGGGGCGTCAACCGCCGCGGCGACGTTCAGGTCCGAGATATCGGCATACGACCGGTATCCGGTGACCATCTCCTCAATCAACATCGTCTCCTTCATGTGAATTCACCTCCTTTCAGTAGTCGAGGTTCGGGGGTTTGCGGGGGCTCGGTGGTCGATCAGCAGCCGAGGCGGTAGGTGGCTCCGCCGGCGGCGCTGGCAGCGGCGCTGGCGCAGTACCACGAGCTGGCCACGCTGACCGCGACGGAAGCGGCGCACACGGGGGTGGTGGCGGGGGCGTCGACGCTTGCCGCGATGCTGAGCTCATTGGCGCTGGCGTACGCGTTGTAACCGGCGACGAGCTCCATCATCGAGGTGCCATTCGTCATCGTTCTCTTCCTTCTCTTCGGAGTGGCTGAAGCCAAAACAGGAAGGGCGTGCACTCACTTCCTGCAATCGCTTCAGAAGAGCGCCATGTCCTCTCGGGACGGCGCCTCCGACGAGGTCTGATTGCGAGCCGGATCGGCCGGATCGATATTGCTCTCGGCGAACCTTGCGAGAATCGCCGTCTCCCGGGCGGTGCCTTCCCTGGCACTGTCCAGAAGAGCCTGTGCCAGCACGCCGGCGCGGTGCTGCCCGAAACTGAGCCCCCGCATCGCCGGGCGGGCGTCATCGGGCTCCCACGCGATCGCGACCCCGGGACCGATTCGCCGGCAGAAGACCGAGACCTCCTCACCGACCCCGGGGCTCCCGCCGACCAGTTCGGCGAGTCCGGGGACGATCTGCCATGCCTCCGGTCCCAGGTAGACGACCAGGGCGTCACGCCGCGGATATATCAGCGACGAGGAGAGCACCTTCGCCCGATAGCGCGTCCGGTGCTCCTCCAGGTGGGTCAGGACACGCCCCCACACCGACGCCGCACTTCGCCGATCGCTCAGGTGCACGTACATCCGGAGCGTCTCGCGCGAATCCGCTCCCCCCGCGGAGCCGTCGGCCAGGAAAAAACCAGGCGACAGCGCGGGGCGTGACGGCGGCACCGCCAGCGTGACCTGCTGACCGGGCGCCCACGGTCCCGGCGTCTGAACCGCGTCCCGCGGGATCCAGACCCGTACGCCGTCCCACTGGACGAGCACGTCCGGCGTGACCTCGGTGACCTGCTCCGGCACGAAGCGGACGACCGCCGAGACCGTTGTCGTCGAGTGGGGTACGGCGGCGGCCAGCTCCTGCTCGAATCCCGCTTCCCTGAGCCTTCTCGGGACCTGGGTCCCGTCGCTCCGCATGCCGGCGTGCAGCACTTCATAAAGCGTCGAGGCAAGAAGCGACTGCAGTTCGCGGGGGTTTTCCGCGTTGAGGTCACGGTCGAATACCGTGGCCGTCAACTGATCTGTGGAAATCTTGATCTCGTCCAGCGCGGATATCAATGCGGCAGGCAGAGAAACAGTGCCAACATTCATTTCTATTCCCCCAGCCCTATCGTTGAGGCGAATTTACGCGGCTCAAGAAGTATCTTTCGCCCGATTCCGGCCGCAGCCCTTTCGATGCCGGATATTCTGGCCCGTTGAGGACTGCTTGCAATCATTCGGTCCAGCATGTGCCAACCGGCGAAAGCCGTCGCACGCTCGGCGAGTTCTGCGTCCACCTGCTTGCGCTTCCCCAGATAAGCGCGCCAGAAATTCTGCACCCTCGGTCGCAGGCGTTCGATTTTCTCGGCGCCCCGCCGGAGCACCGCATCATGGTCCAGGTCGATATCGATGAATACCGAGTCGCCACGGGAGGTCACGATGTCGAGAACGGATCGGTAGAGCCATTCTCCGGCGAAACTCCCGATGTCGCGAGCCGCGTCCGCGAGCCGGAACTCCTCCCAGTCCGCGATGTAGACGAGGTCGCGCACGATGATGAACTGGTCGACGCGGAGATCGCAGTGGGAAGGAACCCTCGGAGCCTCGCGCTCCCTGCGGCAGAGCTCCACGATCGCCTCGATCAACGCCGCGTCGTTCTGCAGGAGGCGCCAAACCTCCAGCTCAGCGAAGCTGAAGTTGTTGAACGCACGGAGTGTCAGGCCCTGCTGCAGCACGAGTGCCGGCAGGGTCGGGGCGGATTCGTCAAGCTCCTCCCCTTCCGGGGGGACACCGTCGTGCAGTGATCCGATCGCCTCACCCGCCGCCCGGGCCAACTCGTCGTCGAAGGTCTCGTCGACCATCAGCTTGGCGCCGCTCATCCCGGCGTCAACGAATTCGAAGGCTACGAGCCGGGCATCCATGTCGATTCCCAGAAATGCCGGGGATCGGAGAGCCGGTTTGTTGACCAGGCCGACGAAGTTTTCAAAGGAGAGCATGCGGCGCATTCTGGCTTGCACGTCGTCCGACGGCCCATCAAGCCGTTTGACGAACACTTTCCTGCCGCTGTCGGTGAGGCCTGCCCAGGTGTCGTTTCTGCCGACCGGAGCCGTCAGTGATTCGCGATGGAAGTCACCGGCTCCCAGCTTTCGCAGAAACAGGTCGACTTCGGGAACCAGGTCGAGGTTGATAGGTGCGAAACCAGGATTTTTTCCGTCCGAGCCAGATTCCTTTGAATCTCGGGAAGAAACATGGTCCATGGCCGTGCCGCCCATGATGGCCCTCCCTCACATTTTTGTGAGAACCGCGTGAAAAGCGGCTCGACGTGAAGGTACAAGTCGGGCAAGACGGCAATCAACGAATCTTTGGATCTCTTGAGGTAAATTTAATTATCGGTGTCACCGCGGGCGGCGGGGGCAGGGCCGGCGGAGCACGCGAATGCCGAGGCGATCGAGCGGGCGGTGCAGGTCACAGGTCGATCGCGTGCGGCGTGAGGTCGGCCCGATGCGCAACGAGGCCCCGCGGAACGGCGGTTCTACATCAAGTTCTCGGTGAGTACGCCGGCTCCGGGTGCCGTCTCATACGTCGTGGCGGGTCCGTCTGCCCAGAAGGTCCAGAGCCGCCTCGGACGGGCTGCCGGGCTCGGCCTGGAAGACGATGATTTTCTGGCCGGGGGTGCTGTCGATGGTCAGCACCTCCATGGAGGTGAACACGTCGCCGACCTCGCGGTGGTGGAAGCGCACGGGCGCGCGGGTCCTGGCCTCCACGTCGTGGCGATCCCACAGTCGGCGGAACTCCTCGCTTTCGCGTGACAGCTCCTCGACCAGTTCGATCACGAACGCGTCGGTGCCGGCCCCCGCCGCGGCCCGCAGGTGGGCCACCTTGGAATGGGTGTCGGTCTCCCAGTCCAGGTAGAACTCGCGTGCCGAGGGGTTGAGCAGGGCGAGCCGGAGCAGGTTGTCGTTGTATTCCAGCCCGTCGTAGAGAGCGGTGGCCATCTTGTTCTTGGCCAGCACGTCCAGCCGGTGGTTCACCACGTACGCCGGCGCGTGTTCCCAGCTCTCCATGAGCCGCACCACGTTCGGGTGGACCTGATCGACCGGGGCGACCGGTCTGCGCGTCGAGGACTGGGGGCGTGCGAGTGCGTACAGGTGCGCCGCGGCGTCGGGGCCGAGATCCAGCGCCTGCACCAGGGCGTCGAGCACCTGCATGGACGGATTGCGTTCGCGCCCCTGCTCCAGGCGGATGTAGTAGTCGTTGCTGACCCCGGCCAGCATCGCCACCTCCTCCCGGCGCAGCCCCGGAGTCCGGCGGTAACCGGAGTCCACCAGCCCCACCTGCCGGGGGGTGGTGACCTCACGCCGAGCGCGCAAGAACTCACCTAGGAGCTTATCGCGGTCCATTTCATCACCGTATGTCGCAAATCCACCAATAAGGTGGTCACATCACTCCCTGGTTCGACCATCGCGGTCCCTTCGAGCTTCCAACCGCGGCGTCCTTTCCTCAAGGAGGCGTCGGCCGGTGGTCTTGTTTCGGCATGGAACGGATCATCTGTGCCGGTCCGCCCGCTCGCGTCCTCCTCGCCGGATCGGCCGAACGCCTCGAAAGCTGGAGCTGACATTCGGTGACGGCGCATACAAGGTGGCCCGCCTGGGAAATGATGCCGTCATGACCTTCTCGGAAGCCCTGCCTGAGACCGACGAACAGATCCAGCGATACGTCGGGATGGACCTGATGGCCGCCAGAGCGGAGGCCGAGGCTGCCGGCTGGGCCGTCGTGCGTCTGCTTGAGGAGCACATGCCCCGCACGATGGACTACCGGTCGGACCGGATCAACCTCACCACCGATGGGACGACGGATCGTTTCAACGCCTCCAGCGGGACCGGCATCGTGATCGAGGTCGACAACGGCTGACGCTCGGCGTCGGCGGAGGTGCTCACGCCGGCACCTTCCGAGAGGGAGCCGGCTCGACTCGTCCACCGAAGATGCGGGCGATCCCGGCGAGGCGGCGGGGCGTGGGCGGCCCCCAGGGCCTGACGAGGGCCCGGACCTCGGGGGACACGGCCAGCTCGGCCAGCGTGACGAGGCGGGCGGCGTAGGCGTCGTCATGGGACAACAGGTCGCCGTGGGTGCGAGATGCGGAGTCGCGGCAGGCGCTCATCCGCCGGCCTCGCCCATGCGGACGGCGACGGCCAGGGGCATGGTGAGGGACGCGCCGGTGCTTCGGTTCATGGGGAGCCTTACCTGAAGGGTCAGGCCTCGACCATAGCCCTATGAATTTATATCGGTACGTTTAGTAGCCAATATGAAATTCGCGAGCATTTTTCACTTTGGTGCCGGCTCGGCGTACCGCACCCGCTGTCTCGCCTCGAAAAGCATCGTGTCCGCGCCCTCGAACCGCCGGACGGCGGCGAATCCTTCATCGGCGGCTTCGGCGGCTCGAAAGGCGAACACGGCAGGCATGGGGGCACCGTACAGCGGGTCCTTTCCGTCCTGGTGCGGCAGATCTATGGGCTGTTCCGTCATGATGAAAAGAGTGCATTCCGGCGACCGCCAGAGCTGCCTTCTCCCCATTGGGACCCGCCACCGGCGGCCAGGGCGGTCTCGGGTCCGGGGGAGTCGGATGCGTCCTGCGAGGACGGGGGAACCCGCGAGGCTCACCCGGCTGGGCCATGCCGGTCGTTCTCGCACGGTGAGCGGGCAGTGCCAGATCAAGGGCGGTGAGGCGGTGCCTCTCCGGTGGGGCGTGCAGGGCCCGCTCCGCGCGTCGGGCGGTCGTGGCGGGTGCCCGCTTTTCGACCGTACGGTCTATAAACGCCGGAGCGTCATCTGTTTCAACCGGTTCAAGCAGTTGCGCGCCCTGGCCACCCACTACGGCAGGATCGCCTTCCCCCGCGCCGCTGCCGCTACCATTGCATCACTCCCGCTCTGGCTCCGGAGATGACCATGAAGTGGGGCCCGGGACCAAGTCTTACGATTTCCTGGCTAAATGCCCTTTGTGGCAGATAGAGGCTTAAAAGCCCCATAATCTAGGCTCATGCCAGAACGGGGTGAAGATCAATCAGGGATTGCGTCCAAGATCATGCGGCTTGTCGCCATTGGGGCGGCGGTGGGCGTGCTGGTCGCGGGGGTCGCGTTGCCGGCCGTGGGGGGCGCGGGCCTGGGAATCGTGTCGGCGACCAACGAGGTGAACCTCAAACCGGAAGACCTCACCGAGCCGCCTCCGGCCGAGGTCACGGTCGTGCAGGACGCCCGGGGCAACGAGATCGGGCGGTTCTACGAGGAATACCGCGAGGTCGTCAAGCTCGATGAGATGGCCGAGGTCATGAAGACCGCGATCATCTCGATCGAGGACTACCGGTTCTATGAGCACGGCGCGATCGACATCGAGGGCACGATCCGCGCGCTGGCCAAGAACCTGCAGGCCGGCGGGGTGAGCCAGGGCGGCTCCAGCATCACCCAGCAATACGTCAAGCAGGTGCTGCTCAACTCCGCCGACACCGAAAAAGAGAAGAACGCCGCGCTGGAGTCCAGCTACGCGCGCAAGCTGAATGAGCTGCGGTATGCGATGGCGGTGGAGAAGAAGTACTCCAAGGACGAGATCTTGGAGAAGTATCTGAACATCGCCTACTTCGGGGCGGGCGCCTACGGGGTGGAGGCGGCGGCCAAGCGGTTCTTCGGGGTGACCGCGGCCGATCTGACCCTGCCGCAGGCCGCGACGCTGGCCGGCGCGGTGCAAGATCCCAACTCCACCGACCCCAATCTGGGTAAGAAGAGCCGTGCGCTGTTGTTGAACCGGCGCAACGTGGTGCTGAACCGGATGGCGGAGCTGAAAAAGATCACTCCGGCCGAGCTGGCGGAGGCCAAGGCCACCAAGCTCGGCTACAAGGGCACGAAGCTGCCCGGTGGGTGTGAGTCCAGCAAGTATCCGTACTTCTGCATCTACGTCCGTAACGAGATCTTGAAGAACCCCGAGTTCGGCAAGACGGCCAAGGCGCGTCTGGAGTTCCTCAACCGCGGTGGTCTGACGATCAAGACCACGATCGATCCGGCCATGCAGGCGGCGGCGGACAAGGCGATCAAGAAGTGGGTCCATCCCTCGGACAACCCGGCGGCGGCCGAGGCCTTGGTCCAGCCGGGCACCGGGGCGATCAAGGCCATGGCGACCAGCCGGACCTACGGCCGGAGCAAGGCCAAGAACGAGATCTCCTACAACCTCGTCGCCGACGCCGCGCACGGTGGTGCCGTCGGTTTCCAGGCGGGCTCCACCTTCAAGGCCTTCACGTTGATCACTGCCCTGAAGGAGGGCATGAAGATCAACGATGGGTTCACCGCCGGCGCCGGCTACACCTCGCCGGGTTATTCGGCGTTCAAGAACTGCAAGGGCCAGCCCATCGGCGACCCGACCCACACCATCACCAACGATGAGGGCAGTCCGGGCTGGAAGACGCTGCAGACCGGCACCTGGGACTCGGTGAACACGTTCTTTCTGATGCTGGAGCAGAAGGTCGGCCTCTGCGACACGATCAACACGGCCAAGTCGCTGGGCATCCACCGCTCCGACGGGGGCAGCCTTCAGGAGTTCGAGACGTTCACGCTCGGTATCAACGAGATGGACCCGGTGACGGTGGCCAACGCGTACGCCGCGATCGGCGCCCGGGGCAAGTACTGCTCGCCGATGGCGATCGCTCAGATCACCGACCGCGACGGCAAGACCACCGCCTACAAGCCCAAGTGCCGTCAGGCGCTCGATCCCGAGGTCGCCGACGCGGCGGCCGACGTGCTGTCGGGTGTGTTCGACAAGGGCACGATGAAGGCCGTCGGCGGCATCGGCCGCGACGCGGGAGGCAAGACCGGCACCACCGACAGCAGCGCCAGCGCGTGGTTCGCCGGGTTCACCCCGGACCTGGCCGGCGCGGTCAGCATCGGCGACCCGCGCGGCTCGCAGGACCACAAGCTGAACGGCGTCACGATCGGCGGCCGGTACTACGGTTCGGTGTTCGGCGCCAGCATCCCGGGTCCGATCTGGAAGGACACGATGATCGGCGCGCTGAAGAACGTTCCGCCGTCGTCGTTCACCCCGATCAACGCGGAGCGGTTCGGCGGCTGCGGGGAGAGCTGCCAGCCCGCGCCGCCCCCCTCGGACAACGGCGACGCCACCGGCGATGAAGGCCCCGGCGGTTTCACCGGCGCTGACGGCCCCGGCATCAACGACAACGGCCCCGCCGGCAATAACGGCCCCGCCGGCAATAACGGTCCCAACGGCAACAACGGTCCCAACGGCAACAACCGCAACGGCCCCGGCAACCATGGCAATGGCCGTGGTGGCCCGAACCCCCCCGTCGGCTAGGACGACGACCAACCCGCTGCCAGGCCATATCCCCTGATCGGGGAACCGGGCCCGGGAGCCGGATCCTGATCGAGGCGACGCCCCCACTTCTCTCATCCGGTGGGGGCGTCGTCATGTCCGAGATGGATTCGGGTTCTCCGAGACCGATTCGGGTTCGAGGTGAACTCCCCGCCCCGCACCGGCGTCCAACAGATGAGGTCCTGGCGTGCGGCCGGGACCTTGCGCCCTCCTCCGGCGCGCTACCGCCCGCCGCGACGGGCTGGGCGGTAGCCGAGGAAACTCCTGTGCCCGATCACGGCCCTGAGCCACGATGACCGGCGTGCCGCGTCACATCGTGAGGCCGTTCAGCTGGGCGGTTTGGCTCATGGGACCGTTGAGCTGGATCAGGGCCTGGACCGTGACGCTGTTGAGCTGGGCGGTTTGGCCCATGGGGCCGTTCAGCTGAGCCAGGGCTCAGACCGTGAGACTGTTCAGCCGGGCCAGGGCGCGCTCGGACGGGCTGCCGGGGTCGACATGCATGACGATCAGTTTCTGACCCGGCGCGTCGGTGACGCCGAACAGCTCGCAGGTAAGGTCCAGCTCGCCGAGTTCACCGTGGCAGAGGGACTTGGCCGCCCGGGTTACGCCGGATATGTCATGACGAGCCCACAGGCGGCGGAAGTCCGTGCTTTTGAGGGAGAGCTCATCGACCAGTTCGGTCAGGCGCGGATTGTTGAGATCCGCTCCCGCGGCGGAGCGTAGATGGGCCACCCAGGAGGCGATGACCCGCTCCCAGTCCCGGTAGAACTCGCGCGCGGCGGGATTCAGGAAGGCCAGCCGGAGCAGGTTGTCCATGCATCCCAGATCACGGTGGAGGGCGGCGCCCATCGCGTTTATGGCCAGCACGTCCATCCAGCGACCGATCACCAGCGCCGGGGTGTGCGACCAGCCGTGCATCAGCCGTAGCAGGTCCGGATTCACCTGCTCCGGCCGTTCGGCTGTTTCGCGCTGCCGTGACCCGGGGTGGGCGAGTTCGTACAGGTGCGTCGTGGCCTCGGGGCAGAGGCTCAGCACCCGTACCAGGGCGTCGAGCACCCGGTCGGACGGATGGCGTTCGCGCCCCTGTTCCAGGCGGATGTAATAGCCGATGCTGACCCCGGCCAGCAGCGCCACCTCCTCGCGGCGCAGCCCCGGCGTCCGGCGGGGGCCCGAGTACGGTAGCCCCACCTGCTCAGGGGTGGTGACCTCACGCCGAGCGCGCAGGAACTCACCCAAAAGCTTGTGACTGTCCATTTCGTAACGTTATGTCACTAATTCATTGGCGTGGTGGTTGCGCCGTTCCCAGGAACAGCCGTCCCGGTTGCCGAAGGAACAGCCGTCCCGGCCGGCTCGGCTCCCACGCCCCGTACGTCCGGTGACCTCCGGTGTCTCAGAGTCGGCTCTCCCGCTCCGTACGCCTGGTGATCTCGGCTCTCCAGTTCCGTACTCCTGGTGACCTTCGGCGCCCCCAGGAACTGCTCTGCGGGGTTCGTCGCGTCTCACTCGTACCCGTCGCCGTCCGGCAGGTCCGGATCCCCGCACGGGGAGGAATGACTCCCCTGGCCGGCAGGATGCTGAGGGGGAGTCGTCGTGTCATCGATCCCGCAGGACCGTCCCGTCTGGTGGTGCCGGCGAACCTGGAGGTAGTGGTAGCTCAAGGCCGTGAAGACCAGGACTGCGGCAACGATCACACCCGTGATCACCGCCCAGAGCACGATTTCCATCGCCGAGTTTCCGTCCGTTGAGACCTTTATCGCGTTATCACGTCTCTGGCTCTTCGAGCGTTGGCAACGCTCTGGCTGCGAGAAGTCGCGAAAAATGACAGAATCTTGGGATTTCTTTTGCCGACCTTGTCGCGGAGGTTCTGCCGAAGAGCGTCCTACTGCTGTGCGTCAATGCCGCGGTGCGGCCGGCCGCACCCTGACCACGGTGGAGATGCCGCTTCCGGACCCATTCAGCAGTGCGTAGGCTCGTAGGCGACCATCGCCAACGAAAGCATGGAGACCGTGACGGAAAACGGCATACCCCGTGCTCGTCGTATCGGGGCGAGCGTTCGGATCGGTGCGGTTCTGGCCGCGGCGTCTCTGGCGAACTATCTCGCCTGGCTGGGGTGGGACCAGGAGCGGGATGTCGAACCGGACGGCAGTCTCAGCGGCCCCTATCAGCCGTGGCAGGTGGCAGGCCTGGTGATCGTCCTGGGAATCCTCGCCGCTGTCGCCGGTCGGCGCGGTCACCCGAAGATCGGCACGCTCAGTATCGCGGGTGTGATGTGGCTGGCCTGGTCGATCGACGCCGCTACGTCGGACGACAGCGGCCTCTGGGCCGTGGGCGCTGTGATGCTGCTTCCCGCGGTCTTCCTCGGTGTCGGCCTTGTCGCGTTCTTGGCGGTTCCACGTGAAACCGCACGCCAAGGAATTGATCGCGTCGAGTGACAAATTCTGCGTTCTCAAGCGTACTCGAATTCGGTTCTCTGATATCAGGTGCGACGACGGCGAGAAAGGCTACAACTGGTACTACATACGAATCGACGGCTACGTTCCGGCCGTAGGCAGGAAAGCAGAGGACGGCTCTTTCCGGACGCCATACGCGCCGGCGCACCGTGCCCGTAGAAGCGGTGGGGACGCCACCAAGGCCGCGATCGACTACGAAGATCCGGACATGCCCGAGGTGGAAGAGGAATATTGCACCACGACTATCAACGGTGAGTGCGTTGCCACGAACGAATGCACAGAAACCACGAACGGCGTTTGCACCAAGGCCGAGGACGGCTTCCTGGGGTCGACCTCCAACAGGTGCCGTAACGTTTTTGTGAGCAAGCGTTGGACGCGTCGCTGCTGATCGATTGGTCAGCCCGCAGATCGCCTCCTCGCCGAGATCGGCGAGGAGAATTGAAGCCGGTACTCCATCCGGGTCGACGGCCAGGCTCCGGTCGCGAGATTCTCCATGCTCCTCGTTGGCGCTGGTTGGCCAACGGTGTGCCGATTTCCCTGACTGTCATTTTCCGTTCCTGTGACGCTGCATTGGACCCTCCGGGGAAGCGTCGTCCGGGCCGCCGTCGGCGGTAAGAATCCGCGGTTCGAAGGCTCGCAGCGGTTGGCTGAGACGCAGTGCCGTATTTCTCTGGTGAATTCGTATGATCATATTTGTGTAGTGATTGCCGGAAATAATGTTTTGCCTCTGACTGGGCGATTCCGCCTGATATCGCGATTAGTCTGAGTGTTGTTCGGCGCCGCATCGGCGTATCCCGAGACCCGGAACCGACACTCGTCATCCCCGTCAATCGGGATTCGGTCCTCACCTCAGGGAGTGATCTGATGCTCAAGCGTTTGCTCTTCGCCGTCGTGCTGGCGGTGTCCGCGCTCCTCGTCACCGGAACCGTCACCGGCACCGCGCAGGCCTCCGCGACAAATGTCTGCTCCTCGGCCCAGCAACCTCCCGGCCAATGCGTATGGAGAACTGACGGCTGCTACTACTGCTACAGCTACAGGACCGGAAGCTGGGAGCAACAGCATTGCAACGGCGGCTCCGAGGGCTAGCCGCATCGGCGAGCAGTCCCGATGACAACGGCAGCCCCGCGAAGCACAGCCTCGCGGGGTTGCCTCGCGCGTGGAGGAGCGGAGTGACGTCGAGGTCAGCTCCGGGATGCGCGCAGTGCGGCGATGAACCATTCGAAGGCGGGGACGCTGGGCGAGAACGGCGCATTGCCGTTGAGCACGCCCATGAGCTGCCAGTATCTCTCCACCCGGCGATCGGTGAACGTCTCCACCCCGTCGGCCATCCGGCTGCGGTCTTCGGCAGGCAGTGCCGGATCCACGATCTGGTCCAGGATCGTCCTGCCCTCGGCTGAGCCGGGATCGATGTCGGCGGCCACGGCTCTTCCGGCGTGCTCCAGGACCAGGTTGGAGTCATAGGGCTGTGGTCCGGATTCGTTCTGGGGCGCGGCGCCGGCCACCGCCATCTGACGTACGCGCTCCTGGAAGCCGGCATCACCCACGAGTTCGGCGAGCTCCAGCCAGGCCTCCGCCTGTTCCGGGGTGGGGTCATCCGGCAGCTCTGCCGGGAGGCGGCGCATTCGGGTTGCGATGTGCGCTCCCGGTGTCTGCGGGTCTATGCCGTCGATCATCCGGTCGACGAAGTCGTCGATCATTCGCTGCCTTTCCTGAGCGGAAAGGCGGGTCAACTTGTGCATGAGCATCATCTCCTCGGTCGTGCTCTCCTGACGGGTGATCGACCGCAGCACCGTCCGGCGCAACCGGAGAGAGCGGATCTGGGCGTCCAGTGCCTCGACATGGGCCCTGGCGACCTCGGCCACCGTGCACTGCCTCGTCAGGATCTTCTGGACGGTGTCGAGGTCCAGTCCCAGTTCGCGTAGCGTCCGCACCAGGTCGAGCCGGACGACGGCCTCCGCGTCGTACAGGCGGTAGCCGCCGGCCGACCGGCATGTCGGCGGGATGACACCGGCGTCGGACCAGAAGCGGATCGTCCGCACCGGCAGGCCCGTGCGCTCGGAGAGCTGTCCGATGGTGAGAAGGCTGTCGCGGTTGTTCACCACAGCAGCATCAACCCTCCAGTCGCTGGAGAGTCAAGCCGATTGTTCCGGCAACGCCTCGTGGGTCCTGCCCTGGGGAAACGGCCCCGGAAATGATCGATGACGCCTCGCCGGCGGCGTGTCGGCGGTCGGCGCGTTGATCGGGTACGGCGTGCCGCCCGAACCGACGTGCAGGGTGCCCCGCGACGCGTTCGCGTGTTGGGGCACCCTGGGCAGGGGCCCTTCAAAGGAAGGGGCCCTGAAGCAGGGACCCTTCAAAGGTGCGAGTGCCTTCTTTCGATCGCCCGGCACCCCCGAGCCATGGTCAGTCCTTCGGCTTGCCGCCGTATTTGGCGATCAGTTCGTTGGCCTCGCGCAGGATCTCGGCCTGCCGCTTGAGGCGCTTGCGGCGCCGGGAAACGGCCACCCGGACGACGAGAAAGACAGCAACGAGGAGGACGAGGAAAACAAGCTGCGGCCACGGCAGTGCCCAGAGCGTGGTGTCGATCGCCACCTGCTGGGCGACGACGCCCGAGGGCGAATTACCCACGGGTGAGGGGATCGCCATGACTTCTGTGGTGAGCGACCCCATCGGCCAGACGCCGGTCACCCGTGCGGTGAACTCGCGACTGCTACCCGGCATGATTTCCCTGGCCTTGGCTTCGGACGGGTCGTCCCAGCCACTCTCCCCCACCAGGGCGGACGTTCGGACCTGCGAGTCCGGGGCCACCCGGACATTGCCGACGTTGGCCACGGTGTAGGTCACGTCGATGGAGCCCGCGGCGAAGGGGTTCCACGAACCGGTGTATTCGGCCCGCAGACCGGTCACGGCGACTTTGGCCACGTAGTCGCCGGTCACGCGGAGGTTCACCCGGACGCCTACCCGGTTCTGGACCCGGACCTGCTTGGAGACCGTGTCCACGGACGCGGTGACACCCGCGGGGTGGTCTCCCGGCGTCGCGTTCGGCGGCGCCGAGATCTTGACGGGCACGATGGCGGTGGCACCGGCGGGAATGGTCACCTTGTCGGGAATCTTGATCCATGCTCCGCCGTCGGTCGGCGTGGCGTCCGAGGGCCGCATGTCGAACAGTCCCTTGGCGGTCAGGTAGCCGTCGTTGGCGTCGATCGCGAAGACGACCTCCTCGGTGGAGCGGTTGATGACCGCGACATGCTCGGTCACCTCCTGCCCACCGGCCAGCTCGACATCGATCACGCGGCGGCCGTCGGGGCCCTTGGCGTCGGCCGGCGCGACCGACCAGGTGATGTCGCTCCGGCCTGCGGCGTCGGCCGGGCCGGCGAATCCGGCCAGGGTGGTCGCGCCGGCAGCGCACAGGAGCGCGAGGAGGGCAAGTGCCCTGCGCGGACTGCTCATGGCCAACAGAGGTGTCTCCTGTCTGATCTTGAACGTTCCGGGACGTGCGCCAGACTGGCACACGTCCCGGACGGACCCGTCGGGCAGGGGCGTTCCGCCCCGTTGGCTCACTGGTTGAACAGTGAGAGCGTCAGGGTCGAGTGGTACTCCCCGGCGGCGATGTCGACCGGGGTGCGCAGGGCGAGGTCGGCGTTGACCTGGTGGGTGCCGATCTCTTCGGTGGAGTTGGCGGTCGAGACGAGCAGCTCCTGGCTCTTCAGACCTTCGGTGGGTGCGTCGGTGCCGTCGGAGACGACGCTGGAGACGGGCTCGCCGGCGGCGACCGCTCCGGTGGTGGTGTCGCTCAGCAGGCGCGGCTTCCAGCCCAGGAATTCCGGGCCGATGGTCTTGGCCGGGTCGCCGGTCGCGACGAGCTGGCTGGACTGGCCCACGACCGCCCAGAACTCCCCGTCGGGGATCTCGTCGGGGAGGCGGGTGTCGGTCACGGTGACGGTCGGCAGGGTGCCGGTGAACTGGCGGGCTGCGGCGTTGGATCCGTTCTCCGCGAGGGTCACGCCGCTGTTTTCTGCCACGGTCATCGAGATCGTGCCCGGGACGCGGAGGGGCTCGATCGTCACCGAGACCTCGACGCCTTCGGGGTCGGGCTCGTCGGCCGCCATCGCGGGACCGGCCAGGCCGGCCAGGGCGAAAGCAAGCACGGACGCGGCGAGCACCTGAGCGGTTTTCATATGAGTACTCCACTTATGAGGGGCAGGGTGGTGGCCCCGGCGCGTGCACCGGGGCCACCAGCGGGTCGGGTCAGACGCAGCTGATCGCGGGGTGGGCGGCGTCGTAGGACGAGGTGACCTGCCGGTCACCGATCGTCGCGGCGCCCGTCACGTTCACCGTGCCGGCGGCGAGCTGCCCGGTGCGAGCGTTGAAGGACTGGTACGCCTGCTTGCCCGGGGTGACATCGGCCACGGTCCTGGAACCGTAGAGGGTCGACAGCGTCACGTTCACCGGCACGGAGGCGTCGTTGACGGCCGTGACCGCCACGTACGCCGACGTGTCCACGCAGCGGGCCTGGGCGGTCACGGTCATCGCGATCTCCGGAGCGACCGGCACCGTGACGGCCTTGATCTCCTCGACGTTCCCGGCCTTGTCGGTCGAACGGAACCGCAGCTCGTGCTCGCCCTGGCCGGAGACGGTGACCGTACCGGCGCTGGGGGTCCAGGCGCCGCCGTCCAGGGAGTGTTCGGTGCCTGCCACGCCGGACGTCTCGTCCGTCGCGGAGAGGGTCACCGGCACACCGCCGTTGACCGCCGTACCGACCGCGGCCGTCGTCACCGGCGCGGTCGTGTCCACCTTGACGGTCAGCGTCTTGGCGGCCTCGACGTTGTTCGCCGAGTCGACGGAGCGGTAGGCCAGCGTGTGCGAGCCGTTCCCGGTGACGGCGATCGGCGCGGTGTACTTGGTCCAGGCGCCGCCGTCGAGCTGGTACTCGGTACGGTCGATCTTGCGCTCTCCGGGGGCCGCGGACAGCGTGACCGACACCGGACCGGTGAACCAGCCACTGGCCGGCTCGGCCGGGGCGGTCGTCGCGGTCGTCACCGGCACCGCCTTGACCTCCACGGTCTCCTTTTTGTAGTTCTGACCGCTGCCGTCCGGCTGGTAGCCGTTCTCGACGTTGCCGGCGATGTCGACGGAGAACCAGGACACCTCGGTGGTCTTGTCGACCGTGATCTGCTGCGCGCCCTCACGCATGTTCGCCGACACCAGCTTGGGCGAGTTCAGCGTCGGCCGGCTGCCGTCCAGCGTGTAGTACACGTTGGCGGGCTCGTCGGTCCTGAAGGTGAACGCGGAGGAGCCGGCGTTCTTGGCGGTGACCTTCAGCTTCGACTCGGGCAGGTCGCGGTCCTCGGTGAAGGCGCGGGCGACCTCGAGGATGGCGATCTGACCGTTGGTGAACTCCATCGCCTCCTCGTGTCCCTCGCTGAAGGGCGGCTGGAAGCCGACCGCGGTGAACCGCTTGGTGACGGGGTTGTACAGGTCCGCGCCGACCTCGAAGTCCCAGCCGATGATGCCCCGGTTGAACCAGTGCTCGTCCGCGCTGTTGCCGGCCGCCGAGTACAGCACGTCCGGGACCGGACCGGTACGGCCCGGCCAGATCGCCGTGCCGCGGTAGTCCTGCACCGCGGACAGGATGTGGTCGGAGGCCTCCCAGAAATAGTTCTCGGTGCCGTAGTCGACCCGCGGCAGCAGCTCGCGCCCGGCCGACTTGTACGCCCCCGGAGGCCACATGAAGTAGCCGCCGTAGGAGTGGGTGTTCATCGCGAACTTGATGTTGGGGTACTGCTGGGTGAGCCACACCTCGTTGCGGCTCTCCGGCTCCGACAGCTCGCCGGGACCCGCGTAGGTCTCACCGGTGCAGGTCGCCGAGGCGCCGCTGTACCCGTCGAAGAGGGAGCCGACCGAGAAGTTCCGGTTCAGGTCCACACCCCAGGCGTTGCGGTTCGCGGGGTCGGCCGCGGTGGCGGCGCAGTGGTTGGTCAGGTTCTTGCGCTGCATGTTGTAGTCGTACATCGAGTAGTGCGAACCGTCGGGGTTGGCGGTCGGCAGCAGGAAGATGTCGAGGTTGTCCACGAGCTTCTTGGTCGCCTTGTCCTGCGCGTAGTTGCGCAGCAGCCGTTCGGCGGTCTCCACGCAGGTCAGCGGGGTCACCCACTCACGGGCGTGCTCCTGGCAGTACAGGAACACACCGACCTTGGAACCGTCCCGATGCTTGCCGATGCGCAGGGCCTTCATCTGGAACGGTGCGCGCGACACGCTCGCCGGCGCCTTGAGGAAGTCGGTCAGCCTGGTCGTCGGCGCCGCGACCACCACGCCCGCACCCGCGTTGCCGCGATAGGTGCTCGCCGTCACCAGCGTCGACGCCGCCGGGCTGGCATTGACGGCGTCCACCACCTGCTTGGCGGTGCTGGTGATCGCGCCCGTCGCGTTGGTGGCCAGGTTGACCACGATGTTCTTGCCGTTGACCCCGACCGACAGCGGGGAGTCGGCGGCGTTCGGGTTGACCAGCGCCGCGGTGACGTCGTTGCCGCCCTCGCTGCCGTAGGCCTTGGAGCTCAGGTAGACGATGGCGGCCGATCCCGTGCCGAACTGCGCCTGGGCGAGCCTGCGGTAGCCGTTCGTCTTGTACGGCAGATCGACGATCTCCGCCGTTGCCGGGAACTCCGCGGCCAGGCCGACGATGCGGTCGGTGACCTCGGTCGCGTCCATGTAGTGGTCGACGAAGTCGGAGACGTAGTGCGGGCGCGGTGCCTTGCGTGGCGCCCCCAGCCACTTGGCCGCCTCCGCCGTCACCGAACCGCCGCGGCTGCTGGTGATGGTGACCTTGGCCGGCTCCTGGTCGATCGCGAGCGGCGAGGTGAACCGGTGGTACATGTACTGACCGGCGTCGGTGAATCGGGACATCGTCGCCGTGCCGCCCGAGTCGGGGGCGGTGTTCTTGCCGCTGTCCCAGGTGGCGGTGAGCACGGTCTGCGCGTCGGTCGCGCTCGACTTCACCTCGACGGACAGGAAGCGTTGGTTGTCGGTCGAGGTGAACCACTCCGCGCGGAGCACGGTCAGCTTGTCGGTCTCGGCCTCGGCCACGGCCTCCCTCGCCAGGGCCTGGCCTCGCTCGACCTTGTTGGCGGCGAAGTCGCTCTCGTCGGAGATGACGCCACGGAGATCGAAGCCCTGGTCCCGGAGACGGTCGGCCTCCTGGGGGCTGAGGATGGCGTGCACCTCGAGGCCGTCATCCACGGGCTTCTTGTATTCGGCCAGGTCGACACCCATATCGGCCAGCCGGTCCACATCGGCCTGGTCCGGCACGACGATCCGGATCAGGGCGACGCCGTTCTGGTCGGTGGCGGGCAGACGGTCGGGGGCCACGTCGCTCACCGGCGGAGGGCCCGGGTCGGCGAGCACCGGAAGTGTGCTGACAGCGATCGCCAGGGGTAATGCGAGCACAACGGCGAATCGGCGAACTCTGCTGCTGTTGGCAGCGCGTCTCATTGACGTTCCTCCATCTGCGTGGGCCAGGCGGGGGGTCGGCCTGGCAGGGCGCACGCAAGTCGAGGGAAGTCTTTTGCAACGTTCCGATTTCCGTCAAGCGATCATTTTTACCGTTTAAGGTCTATTTCGGTAACGGTCTTATTTCTAGGTATTTTTAGGGATGTATCGTCCCATTTAGCCCTAATAGTTCCGTACCAAACTCCGTGGAACGGGGATTGAGCGGACGGCGGCTCCGGTGGAGTCGGGGAGCTGGGAACTCCACCGGAGCCGAGTTGTGACACGCCCGTCTACCGGCGGGTCTCCGTATCTGCCGGAAGGCCGGCAGGTACGGAGCCGGTCGTCACCTGAGGGTGTGTCGGTGGTGTGGGAAGTGCCCGGCTCTCCTCGTCACGACGACGGTGAACGTGGTCTCGCCACAGCGGGCGGGGGCGTTTCGCCCCGTTGGCTTACTGGTTGAACAGTGAGAGCGTCAGGGTCGAGTGGTACTCCCCGGCGGCGACGTCGGGCTCAGTCCGCAGGGCGAGGTCGGCGTTGACCTTGTGGGTGCCGATCTCTTCGGTGGAGTTCGCGATCGAGACGAGCAGTTCCTGGCCGGTCAGACCTTCGGTGGGTGCTCCGGTGCCGTCGGAGACGGCGCTGGAGACGGGTTCGCCGGCGGCGACCGCTCCGGTGGTGGTGTCGCTCAGCAAGTGCGGGGTCCAGCCCAGGTATTTCGCGTCGATGGTCTTGGCCGGGTCGCCGGTCGCGACGAGCTGGCTGGACTGGCCCACGACCGCCCAGAATTCCCCGTCGGGGATCTCGTCGGGGAGGCGGGTGTCGGTGACCGTGACGGTGGGCAGGGTGCCGGTGAACTGGCGGGCTGCGGCGTTGGATCCGTTCTCCGCGAGGGTCACGCCGCTGTTTTCTGCCACGGTCATCGAGATCGTGCCCGGGACGCGGAGGGGCTCGATCGTCACCGAGACCTCGACGCCTTCGGGGTCGGGCTCGTCGGCCGCCATCGCGGGACCGGCCAGGCCGGCCAGGGCGAAAGCGAGCACGGAAGCCGCCAGTACCTGGGTGGTTCTATTGCTTTTCATATGATTACTCCACTTATGGGGGGTGGGGCCGGCCAGCCTGTGGGCCGGCCGGCCCCGGTTCAACTAAGCGGCGTCCCCGGTGTGTACACCGTGGCTACCGCCGATCCGGTCAGCCGCAGCTGATCGCGGCGTAGGCGGGGTCGTGCGACGAGGTGACCTGCTGGCCACCGATCGTCGCGGCGCCCGTCACGTTCACCGTGCCGGCGGCGAGCTGCTTGGCCCGGGTGTTGAAGGACTGGTACGCCTGCTTGCCCGGGGCGAGGTCGGCCACGGTCTTGGAACCGTAGGGGGTCGACAGCGTCACGGTCGCGGGAACGGTCCCATCGTTGACCGCCGTGACCGCAACGTACGCCGACGTGCCCACGCAGCGGGCCTGAGCGGTCTCGGCCAGCGAGAGGCCGGGAGTCAGCTTCGGCTGCTGCTGCGCGTTGAACCTGTCGAGCTTCACGGCCGCCGCCGCGTTGATCTCGGCCTGGCTGAGGAACTGGCTCGGCTTCAACTTGAAGGCGTCGAAACCGCGCGCGATCTCGTTGCCGTAGATGTGGCCGTTGTACCAGTAGGCCGACCAGAAGCCACCGGTGACCAGCGAGGTGGCACTGATCGGGCCACGGTCGAAGAACGCGATCTCCTTCGGGTTGCTGGAGTCGGTGAAGTCGAACACCGACAGGCCACCCTGGTACCAGGCCTGGACCATGACGTCGCGACCGGGGATCGGGATGAGCGACCCGTTGTGCGCGACACAGTTCTCCGCCGTCGTCTGCGGCGCCGGAAGCTTGTAGTAGCTCCGGAAGACGAGCTTGCCGTCGACGATGTCGTAGATCGAGTTCGCGCCCCAGGACGGCAGGTCGGTGGTCCGGCAGCGTGCGCCGGAGCCGCCGCCCCACTCGTCGGTGAAGACGACCTTCGTACCGTCGTTGTTGAAGGTGGCGGAGTGCCAGTACGCGTAGTTGGGGTCGGAGACCGCGTCGAGCCGCTTCGGGTTCGTCGGGTCGGAGATGTCGATCAGGATGCCGTTACCCGCGCAGGCGCCGGCGGCCAGACCGATCTCCGGGTACGCCGTGATGTCGTGGCACTGGTTGGTGACCGGCGACGGCGACCAGTTGGTACCCGACGGGTGCTGCGGGGTGGGCGGGCTGTTCTGGAGACCGTTGATCGCGCCGGTCTCCGCGTTGGTGAACAGCCGGGGGTTGTTCACGACCGCCGCGTTCTGCGGAGCGGCCAGCGGCACCCGGATGACGTCGATCCGCCACAGCGAGGTGGTCGGGTCGGTCGCCGCCGTGTTGGCGCAGCCCGCGAGCTCCTGGGCGGAGCGAACGCTGGACGTGCCGGAGACGTAGACGTAGACGTTCTCCGGCTCGTTCTTGCTGGTCACCAACGAGTGGGTGTGCGAGCCACGGCAGGTCTGCACCGCCGCCACCTGCACCGGGTGGCTGATGTCGCTGATGTCGAAGACACGGACACCGCGGAACCGGTCAGGGTTGACGGTTCCGGTGGCTCCCTGCGTGCCACAGTCGATCCGGCCGCGGGTCTCCTCCACGGACATGAACAGCAGGTTCCCGTACACCGACAGGTCGCCCTGCCCGCCGGGGCAGACCACCGAGGTCTTCAGGACGGGGTTGCCGCCCTCGGAGATGTCGTAGATGTTGAAACCGTTATAGTTGCCGGAGAACGCGTAGTTTCCGCTGAATGCAAGGTCGGAGTTGAGGTACGAACCGTTACCGGGGTTGGAGGCGACGTAGAAGCCCTCCGGCCTGTCCCGGTGCGCGGTCATTTCCAGTCCGCTGATGGCCTGCTGGGCGTCCAGCCATCCAGCGCCAAGACCGACTCGGGGGTCGACGTCGGCCGATGCTGCGGAGGTCGTGGTTGGCAGTAGCGCTGCCAATAACACGCCTGCGACGAGTATCCCGAGCTTTTGTAGTCTGGCACGTCCCCCACGTGCCGAACGGCTACTTCTCACGGGTCGTTTCCCTTCTTTCGGGCATCTCCTCCCTAGTTGATCATCGCGAAGGGCGACCCGGGATCTAGCCGGTGCCTTTTGCGACGCCAGCTGGGGGGAGATCCACTTTGGTGTTCAGCGCGAACTGTAACCGAGACGACCTTGATGTTCCATAGCGTGACATCTCTACACTTCCGGGTGGCCATAACCAAGCAATGCGAAACAGGTCCAAATAATGAGTTCGCTGCCCACATTGCGATATATAGGCATGTTCGTGCTGGTCACGGGCGTGATCACCGGATGCACCACGGAGACACCCAAGGCGTCGGTCGCTCCGGTAATCGTTCAGCCGGGAGCCCCGGGCCAGCCCGGGCAGACGCTCCCCGCCGCCTCACTGTCACCGGTCGCTGACGCTCCGTTCACCGCCGCGGACGTGCTTTTCATGCAGGGGATGATCCCGCACCACGCCCAGGCGCTACGGATGACCGCCCTCGTCCCCTCCCGCAGTAAGAACCGGGACATCACTTTGATCGCCAAGCGGATCCAGGCCTCCCAGGAGGACGAGATCGCGCTGATGCGACGCTGGCTCCAGGACCGCGACCAGAAAGTCCCGGACACGAACCATGATCACTCCGGCACGGGCGGGGAGCTCATGCCCGGAATGCTGACCGAGGAGCAGTTCGCCGCACTGAAGAAGACCACCGGCACGGACTTCGACCGGGCCTTCGTGCAGAGCATGATCACCCATCATCTGGGCGCGCTCCAGATGGTCGACAAGCTGTTCAACGGCGAAGGCGGCGGCGGCCAGGAAACGGACATCTTCACCTACGCCTCCCACGTCGGCTCCGACCAGCGCATCGAGATCGACCGCATGCAGAAACTCCTGACCCAACTGGGCGACCCCGCTCCGAACTGACCCGCCGCCTCCCATCCCGGCCGGGACGCGCGCGGTTCCGATCACCGATCCGGAGTGAATCCTCGGCCTGGACATACGCCGACGAGACCGGCTCGGCGGAGTCCTACCCGCGTATCCACATGCCGCTTGAACTGCTTGGATGATGTTTTCGGCAGGCACGGCCGACCCCGCGTCGATCGCGCGAGCCGAGCAGGTGCTCGCGACCGTCCCGGAGGTCACCGGCGTCGACCTGGTGCACATGCGCCGGGTCGGCCACCTGCCCCGCGGAGGTATCGACCCGCGCCGCCGGGCACCTCATCTTCACCGAAGCCGGTCCCTCCCGAATCGCCTGGAACGGCCTCGGACTGCAACAGGAAGCGCAGCGGGGCTCCGGGGTGCGATCGGTCGAACGGATCAAGTGACCTTGAGTCCCCGTGAGTGACCGTGGTTCCCCGCCTGTTCCGGCACGCGTCTGGCACGACCACTCCGGACCGCCGCGAGAAGGGTGCCCACCCTCGTAGTCAGACCCCTCATGACACGCCATTACAGAATATTGTCATTCTTGTAAAGGGCGGTAGTTGCTGATATCTGCGCCAATCTTGACAGAGATCCGTTCCGGCAATTCGGAATATTTCGTCTCATTGTTAGGCGATGGCAGAATCCTGCCGTGAGAGGCACCCCCCGGACAGAGGCAGAGCCCATGTTCAAACGAGCCCTTGCAACCGTCGCCCTTTCCCTCGCCACATTACTCGGATTAACACTTCCCGCCTACGCGGTGACGCTGGAACAAAAGCTTGCTGCACTTTCCGGCTTCAGTCAGCCCACGACGGCCAGCGCCGCCAGCTGGGTCTCTGCCTGGCAGAACCAGGCGGGCTGGGGTGACTACGCCTTTGACTGGTCGACCGACCTGTGTTCGACCAGCCCCGACCAGCCACTCGGCTTCGACTTCAGAATGCCGTGCCGACGTCACGACTTCGGCTACCGCAACTACAAGGCGGTGAGCCAGTTCCCGGCGAACAAGCCACGCATCGACGACTCGTTCTACTTCGATATGAAGCAGGTCTGCGCGGGATATTCCACCATCCCCAAGGCCACCTGCAACAGCCTCGCCTGGACCTACTATCAAGCGGTCAGGCAATTCGGCACCCTCAACGTCACGCAGGCGCAGATCGAACAGATCCGCCAAACCGCCGAACGGGCCGCCCAGAACGCAGAGGCATGACCTATCCCGCTTCCCGAATGCGCGGGACCGCTCTCACCCGCTGACCTCCGCCGGGCCGGTTTCGCGCCGGCCCGGCATCCGGGGTGGTCGCGACGGCGCTCGGCGCGCTGCTTGGGTACGGCGGGCGCACGGTGCGGCTTCGGCCGGGCCTCCGCCGTCCAGGGCCGATCCCCAGACCGTATGCCTGGGACGGCAGGCGGCGGAGACTCGGGTACGGCGGCGCGGAGTGCCGTCGTCAGATCCCTGATGACCGGACAGAAAGGACCTCGGGTAGCCCCCGGGGTCCTTCGTCGTGTCGGCTCCCGCAGCGCCGGAATCGTTCCGCGAGCTTCCGAAGCGCTGGGGCTGACCTGGGAAAACAGGGGCGATCCCATTCCGCGTACGGTCCGGAATCCTGGCAGGCGGCTGCACGGGCCGAGAAAGATCGCCAGGAACAAAGGCCCAGGTCAGGGCCTAAGTTCCTGGCGAGAAGTGGTAGGGCGCCTGGGACTCGAACCCAGAACCTACGGATTAAAAGTCCGCAGCTCTAACCATTGAGCTAACGCCCCGCAGGTGACAGCGTACCGAGAATAGTGTCCACTAACGCCCGTCGCCAGGCCCGCCGGTGGTCATCTGTTTGCGGAACGGCAGGTAGGGGGAGCGATCGGCTCCTAGAGTGGCAGCCATGACCACATCGGGGCTTGAGTCGGCCCACCGCCCCAGCATGTCCACGCGCCAAGGTTATGTCGTGGTCGACCTGGAGACCACCGGTTTCTCTCCGGCGAAGGGCGACCAGATCTGTGAGATCGCGCTGATCTCCATGGACCCCGATGGCACGATCGTCGAAGAGTGGCACTCACTGATCAACCCTCGCCGCAGCACGGGAGCCGTTCACGTCCACGGCATCACCAACGCGATGGTCGCCAGGGCGCCGGCGATCGAGGAGGTGCTGGACGAGATCTGGCAGCGGATCGCCGGTCGGGTTCTGGTGGCCCACAACGCCTCCTTCGATCTCCGTTTCCTCAATGTGCTTCCCGGCAGCCACTGGGTGACCGAGACCCTGTGCACGCAGCGGCTCGCCCCCGGTTTCCTGCCCGACGGGAAGTGGACGCTCGCCGCCTGCTGCGAGCGCGCGGGCATCCCGTTCTTCAACGCCCATGCCGCGCTGGTCGACGCCCGCGCCGCGGCCGAGCTGCTCCGCTTCTACCTGCGCAGTGGCGTCTCCTGGCAGAAGGAGCTGAACAGAGCCGCCCACACCTGTGACGAGTGGCGCCCCTGCGGCGTGTCCCAGCGACAGGCCCGCCAGCGGCAGATCCACCTGTAACCGGTCCGTTCAGCGGCGGGCCTGTCCCGCGGCAGGCCCGGAAACAGCAGATCCGGGAACAGCCGGCCCGAAGACAGCCGGCTCGGAGACGACAGGCCTGGAAACAGCGGGCCGGGAGACGGCAGGTCCAGAGACCGGAAACAGGGGTCCGGAAATAGCCCCCGCCGGGAGGCCCGGCGGGGGCCTCCGTCAGCGGTAGGCGGGGATGCCGGTCAGGGCCTCGCCGAGGACGAGGGTATGGATCTCCTCGGTTCCCTCGTACGTCAGGACGCTCTCCAGGTTGTTCATGTGCCGGATCACCGGATACTCCAGCGTGATGCCGTTGCCGCCCAGGATCGTGCGTGCCTGGCGGGCGATGTCCATGGCGGCGCGGACGTTGGCGAGCTTGCCGAAGCTGACCTGGCGGGGGGTGAGGGTGCCCGCGTCCTTCAGGCGGCCCAGATGGAGCGCGGTGAGCTGGGACTGCCCCAGACCGACATACATCCAGGCGAGCTTCTCCTGGGTCAGCTGGAAGCCGCCGATGGGCTTACCGAACTGGACGCGGGTCTTGGAGTATTCGAGGGCGGACTCCAGGCAGGCGCGGGCCGCGCCCACAACGCCCCACAGGATGCCGTAGCGGGCCTCGGACAGGCACGACAGCGGCCCCTTCAGACCACGGACCTCAGGCAGTACGGCCGACGCGGGAAGGCGGACGTCGTCGAAGTAGAGGGACGAGGTCACCGACGCCCGGAGGGACATCTTCTTGTGGATCTCCGGGGCGGAGAATCCCGCCGTGTCGGTGGGGACCACGAAGCCGCGGATCCCGTCATCGGTCTGGGCCCAGACCACGGCGACGTCGGCGATGGAGCCGTTGGTGATCCACATTTTGGAGCCGTTGAGGATCCAGTCGCCCGAGGGGTCCTGCTTGGCCTGGGTGCGCATGTTGGCGGGATCGGAGCCGTGGTCGGGCTCGGTCAGGCCGAAGCAGCCGATCGCCTCGCCCGCGGCCATCCGGGGCAGCCACTCCTCCTTCTGCTCCGCGGAGCCGTACTTCCAGATCGGGAACATCGCGAGCGAGCCCTGCACGGACACGAAGGATCGCAGCCCGGAGTCGCCCGCCTCCAGCTCCCGGCAGGCCACGCCGTACGAGACGGCGTCCAGGCCCGCGCAGCCGTACCCCTGCAGGTGCATGCCCAGCACGCCGAGCGAGCCGAGCACCGGTCCCAGCTCGCGGGCGGGGAAGACGCCCTCCTCGAACCAGTCGCCCACGTGCGGGAGCACCCGGTCCGAGACGAACTCCCTGACGGTGTCACGGATGAGGTGCTGCTCCTCGGAAAGGGCGTCGTCGATGCGCAGGAGGTCGTCCATGGTGTTCCTTTCTTCGGTCCCTGTCAGGGTATTGCCGATGCTGCGGGCAGGAATGTCAGGGTCGTGCCAGGGGGAATCCCTATGTGATGGCGGCTTCTCATTGGGCAGTCTGAAGACATGAACGAAAACGACTTCTCGGGCGTCAAGCAGCTCCGCAGGACCAGGGACGGACGGATCGTCGCCGGTGTGGCCTCCGGCCTCGGACGGTACATCGGAATCGACCCCAACATCATCCGCGCGGCCCTCGCCGTCGCCACCTTCTTCGGTGGCCTCGGGGTCGGGATCTACGCGATCGGCTGGCTGCTCCTGCCGGACGAGAGCAAGGACAGGTCGATCGTCCAGGATCTGGTCGACAAGAACAAGGACAACCCGGTCTGGCAGGACGCGAAGGCCAAGGCGGAGCAGGGCTGGGCCAAGGCCGAGCAGGGATGGACCAAGGCCACCCACCAGAACCAGGCCCCGCAGTATCCGGCCCAGCCCTACCCGACCACCGGCCAGTACGGCACGGCGCCGCACAACGACACCCCCAACCCCCAGGTGTGACTCAGGAGGTCGCCTCCGCGCGAACCTTTTCGATGACCTCCCTGCGGGATCCCCTCCAGAGCACGGCCAGCGCGGCGGCTGACACCAGTCCGGCCGCGCCGGCCATGGCGACCACGAGTTCGGGGCCGAGCGGGTTGGCCGCGGCCCCGCCGATCAGGATGCCGACGCCCTGAGAGGCCAGCAGACCTGACTGCACGAGTCCGAAGGCCTGGCCCCGCTGTTCGGCGGGCACGCACTGCACGAACGCGGCGTTGGCCGCGAGCTGGTAGGCCCCACCGATACCGGATATGAACCACAGGATCAGCACCGCGGCGAGCGGCGGCCGCAGCACACAGAGGATCAACGGCGCGCAGGTCAGCATCGCCATCCACCCCATCGCGCGCAGCCGCTTCGATGGGGGGACGTAACGGCTGAACAGGAACGCGCCGACGACCGTTCCGGTCGGCATCGCACCCATCAACAGGCCGGCGACGAACGAGATCTGCTCCGGATCGTCGGTCAGTCTGGCGGCGTAGGGGGTCGCGATCCCCTCGGGAAGCACGTAGAAGCCGCACAGCCAGGCGAAGAGCACCAGCGTTCGCAGCCGGCGGTCGCCGAAGACCAGCTTGGCGCCGGTGCGTGTCATGGTCCACATCGAGGGACGGCCGGTGTCGCTCCGGACGGGGGCCCGGCGCCGCCGTACGCCGGAGACGATGATGAGCGCTGAGGCCATGAACGTGGCCGCGTCAAGCGCCAGCGCGCGGTACGGCCCCATCCCCATGATCAGGGCGCCGCCGAGGGCGAAGCCCAGCATCTGCGCGCCCTGGTTGGTCATGTTCTGAAGCGCCGAACCCGCGACATAGCGGTCGCCTTCGAGCAGCTCCGGGAGGAGCGCCGCCCGGGCGGCCGAGAACGGCGCGCTGAGCAGCACCACGCAGAAGACCAGCACGCACAGCGCGAGGAAATGGGTGCCGGGGATCGCCATGAGCGCGACCATGACGGCTCGGAGCACATCGCAGACGATCATGATGCGTCGCCGGGGGTAGCGGTCGGCGAGCCCCGCGAGCAGCGGCCCGCCGATGATCGGCGGCAGATAGGTCAGGGCGTAGACCGACGCCGTGGCCAGCGCTGACTGCGTCCCTTCGAAGACGAGAACCGACAGCGCCACTCGTGAGAGTTGATCGCCGAGAAGTGAAAGCCCCTGACCGATCCAGAGCGCACGAAACTCCCCGAGGGCGATGACCTCGCCGTAGGTCGCTTGGCGTTCCGCCGGACGGCGGTGCCGCCCGGGTAGCCGGCCGGATTTGGTGGCCGCCATAGGACTCCGCTGAGCTCGCAGGCATATTGACTGAGGGTGTTCAGTGTGTAACCTACGGTGCCTGTTGGAGAGCTTACGCGCAACCGAAAGCAACCAAACGCATGCAAAATGTAGTCATAAGTGGAGATATTTCGGTCATGACGACGTTTGGGAGTGATGCGACCTTAACTACCAGCCGAGCTCATGCAACCGGTCATCGTCGATGCCGAAATGATGGGCTATCTCATGGATTACCGTGATTTTCACCTCAGCCACGACGTCGTCCTCGGTCTCGCAGATTGAACAGATCGGGTTGCGGTAGATCTCGATCCGGTCGGGTAACACTCCTGCGTACCAGTCCCCGCGTTCGGTGAGTGGAATGCCCGTGTAAAGGCCAAGTAGATCCGGCTCAGGCGGATCGTCGACGACGACCATCACCACGTTGTCCATGACTTTCGTCAGCTCAGAGGGGATCGTGTCCAGTGCTTCGGCCACGAGCTCTTCGAATTTTTCTCTCGAGACCTCGATCACACCCGTCATTCTGCCCGGTGTTCCCGGGTAGAGGTGGAGGCGTATGAATCTCGCAGACTGGACTGAGAGCGCCCGCCGCTTCGCGAAGGGGCGAATCGTGCGTGTGACGGCGATCGTCGCCGTCGCCGTCGCCGGGGCCTGGATAGGCATCATGCTGGGCGGCGCCATACGGACCAACGTCGGTCCCGTGGAGCTGGGCATGAGGGCGGAGCCCTCGTGGGCGGGGGAGACCGTCGTGGACGCCCACCCGTTCGGCACGCTCCTGTTCGACACCCACAACGCCCCGGTCAACCTGCGCATCACCCTGGAGAACATCAATCCCGATCGAGCCAAGGCGATCCTGCTGGACGCGCGGTTCTCCGACCGTCTGCCCGCGCTGCTGGAGAAGGAGCTGGGCGACGGGGTCAGGACGCTGATCCTGCGCGCCGCGCTCTGCGGCCTGGCGGGGGGCCTGATCGCCACACTGGTCGTCTTTCGTCGGCCGGGGGCGGCTCTGGCGGGCCTGCTGAGCGTCGCGGTCCTGATCGCCGGTACGGGCGGGGCCATCGCTCTGACGTTCCGTCCGGACTCGGTGGTGGAGCCGAAATACACCGGTCTGCTGACCGGCGCGCCATCCCTGGTCGGCAACGCCGCGTCGATCGTGACCAAATTCGAGTCCTACCGGGTCCAGCTCGCCAAACTGGTCAACAACGTCTCCCAGCTCTACGACACGGTCTCCGTCCTGCCGGTCTACGACGCCGACCCCACCTCGATCCGGGTACTGCACGTCTCCGACATCCATCTCAGCCCCATCGCGTGGAATCTCATCCGCTCGATCACCACCCAGTTCAAGATCGATGCGATCGTGGACACCGGCGACCTGACCGACCACGGCACCAGTCCCGAGGACAAGTTCGTCGAGGAGATCGGCACCCTCGGCGTGCCGTACGTCTTCGTCAGGGGCAATCACGACTCCAAGGCCACCCAGCGAGCCGTGGCCAAGCAGAGGGGCGCGGTCGTCCTGGACGACTCGGCCAAGACCGTGGCGGGGCTGCGCATCTACGGGCTGGGCGATCCCCGGTTCACCCCCGACAAGTCCGTGGCCGTCGATTCGGACCTCGAGTCCCTGAGCGCCCTGGGCCATACCCAGGCTCTGAAGCTGGCTCAGTCCCGAAAGCGGATCGACCTGGTGGCGGTGCACGATCCGACGATCGCCAAGGCGTTCTCGGGCGCGGCTCCCATGGTGCTCTCGGGTCACTCCCACGAACGCTCCAGCGAACTGCTGCCCTCGGGGACCCGTCTCCTGGTCCAGGGATCCACCGGCGGCGCCGGCCTGAGGGCCCTGGAACACGACGAACCCACCCCCGTCGCGGCCTCGGTTCTGTACTTCGACCGCAAGACGCATCGCCTGCGAGCCTGGGACGACATCACTCTGGGAGGACTCGGCGAGCAGTCGGTTCAGATCGAACGTCACGTTGAGGCCGACCCTGGCCGTACAATTTCTCCTGTACCAACGATCGCCCCGTCTCCGACGGGATCGATCAGCGGCACAGTGACGCCTTAAGCCGGAAAGCCGCTTTGGCATCGGGGCAAAAGTCCCCTATGCTTCAGAGGTCTCCAGCGGAAGACGGCAACGGAACGGAATGAAAATTCCGAGCCCCCATCGTCTAGTGGCCTAGGACACCGCCCTTTCAAGGCGGCGACACGGGTTCGAATCCCGTTGGGGGCACCGGCCAAGCGAATGCTTGTCAGGGAAACGGCAGGTCGAAGACCTCCGAAAAACTGGTAAGCTAAGCGAAGTCGAAAAGGGCCGGGGGATAAGCTCCCTGGTCAAGCAAGGTCCTGTAGAGCAGTTTGGAGTGCTCGTCACCCTGTCAAGGTGAAGGTCGCGGGTTCAAGTCCCGTCAGGACCGCTTAGTTAGGTTTTTGATCAACCACCGAGGTCAGGTAGCTCAGTCGGTACGAGCGTCCGCCTGAAAAGCGGAAGGTCGGCGGTTCGACCCCGCCCCTGACCACCTCATCTGCGTAGCGAAGATCTGAGCAGCACAAACGCCCCGAAGCTTCATTGCTCCGGGGCGCTTTTCGTTGTTTTTGATGGCAGCGGGTGATTCCAGGTTTCCGGTGTGCTCTGCGGGGCCGTCACACGGGCACTATGGTCACGATGCTTTCGAGTCCCTTGAAGTCGGCGTCGTTGCGTGTGTAGAGCGGCAGGCCTCGGGTGGAGGCCACTGCTGCGATCATCAGATCCATCCTGCGAGGCCGGGGGTCGCGATCGGCGGCGATGGTGAGGGCCACCAGGGTTCCGTAGCGTGCGGCAGCGTCGCCGTCGAAGGGCAGTGGTTCGAAGTCGGCGACGGCCGCTCCCAGCTTTTCCATGCGTGCGGCTCTGACTCCGGCGTCTTTGGCCATGGCGACACCCTGGTGGAGTTCGGCGAGAGTGATCGCGGTGATCTCGGGGATGGCCGGCAGCCGTGCCGGATCGATCAGATCCAGATCGATGTACGTGCAGGTGTCGAGCACTCCCGACCCGTCACGGTCAGGCATGATCGCGCTCCCAGGGATCGTCGTCGCTGCCGACGCGGTCTTCCGTGCCGAAGAACTCGTCGGCTTCTTGGCGCATGAGTTCATGGTTCACGCGCGGTAGTCGGCGGTGGCGAGCGACCAGTTCTTCCGCGGTCAGGCGCCGTCGGCGGGGCAGGGGTCGCAGCTCGGCGACCTCGATGCCGTTGCGCGTGATGTGGTACACCTCGCCCATCTCCACCGCGTCCATGACGGCTGCGGAGTTGTTGCGAAACTCGCGTTGGGTAATCGTCTTCATGCTTCCAATGTAGCTCCTTGTGTCCCACGGTGCTACGCAAAAGGAGTGACCTCTCAGCCGACGAATCCGAGGTTGTCGACGGCAACCCTGACGGCAACGTCCGCCACCGCAGCCACACGCAGGGCACCGCGGACATCCTTCTGCTCCCGGCTTCCAGTAGGTGAGCAGGGTGATTGCCACGCCTGAAAAGCGGAAGGTCGGCGGTTCGACCCCACCCCTGACCACCTCATCTGCGTAGCAAAAATCTGAGCAGCACAAACGCCCCGGGCCAACCCTTGCCTTCTAGCGGTCGTCGTTGTACTTGACGGGAGAGACGCCCCAGAGGAGCTGGGGGCGTTGTTGATCGGTACGGTCTTCGTCAGGACACGGCCGAGCTTGCCGAGGGCGCGGGGCTTGTCGTCAAGAGAGACGTGAGCGTAGATCGTCACAGTGACCTCGATGTCGCTGTGTCCGACGATCTCTGACGACGGACACCCTGATTCAGCGCATGGTGACAGCTCGGCCGCTCCTCGTGCGGTGGGCTGAGCGCGGCCGATGTGATTCGGTGCTCGCTCCTGCGCAGGGACGGGCACCGATGGATCGCAGCGAGTTCACGCGGTCTTACGAAGACCGGCGAACTGCAGGCCGGTGAAGCCGGCGACCGCTACCGCCTGTGCGATCACCAGCGCGGTGCCAAAGCCGGTCAGCGGGAACCAACCGGCGATGAGCAACTCCGCGCTCGCGGCCACCCAAGCGATGTTGACAGCCATCACGACGCCTACGGCGACCTTGCTCACCGTAGGCCGCGAGGCGAGAAAGAACAGGGCGGCTGCCCAGGCGACCAGGAACGCACCGGCCGGGTAGAGGAAGGCGGCGGGGAGGCCGAACATCTCGCCGAAGAGCGCTGCGGTGACGACGTAGACGACTCCATTGGCGCCCGAGCCCATCGCATCCAGCTTGAGGGCGAAGCGGAGCAACTTGGCGTCGGCGGTGATCTTGACGGTGCTGGCGACGTTGGCCATTTCGGAGTCCCTTCGGATTACTGACGTGCCTGTGATCACGAAGCTACGTAAGCCTCCACCAACCCGAATCAGTCATCGTGACGGTAGGTTCCTGACCGTGTTGTACGGACGAGCCGGGGAACAAGCGGACATCGAACGGCTCCTGGCGGAAGCCAGGACCGGCCAGAGCGGGGCCCTGGTCATTCGAGGTCAGGCGGGGATCGGCAAGTCGGCGCTCCTGGACTATGCCGCCGGGCGAGCGGAGGGCATGCGAGTGCTGCGCGGCGTCGGTATCGAATCCGAGGCCGAGTTGCCCTTCGCCGCACTTCACCTGCTTTTGCGCACTGGGCTCGACCGGATCCACGCACTGCCCGACGTGCAGGCCACGGCGCTCAACGGTGCCTTGGGCTTGGGCGACATCGCTCCAGAAAATCGGTTCCTGGTCGGGCTGGCCACGCTGAGCCTTCTCTCCGAGCTCGCAGGGGACGGTGCGCTGCTCTGCCTCATTGACGACGCGCAGTGGTTCGATCAGGCGTCCGTCGACGCGCTGGTGTTCGCCGCCCGCCGCCTCGAGGCTGAAGGCGTCGCTATGATCTTCGCCGTTCGCACGGGTTTCCCTGCCGCGGGGCTGCCCGAGCTCCGGCTGGGCGGGCTGGACAGTGCAGCCGCCGCCGCCCTGCTCCCCGCCGACCTTCTGCCGCAGGTGCGAGAGCGACTCATCGAGGAGTCGGACGGCAACCCCTTGGCGCTCATCGAACTGCCCGCCGCGCTCTCCGCCGAACAGCGGGCGGGACGATTGTCACCGGTGGGTGCGATGCCCGTCGCCGATCGAGTCCAGGAGGCGTTCCAAACACAGATAGCAGCGCTTGCCGAGCCCGCGCGGATCGCGCTGCTGATCGCGGCGGCGGACGGCTCCGGTGAGCTTGAGACGGTGGTAGGTGCGGGTGCCTCCCTCCATGGCCTTGAGTCAGCCGAGCGGAGCCGGCTGATCGAGATCAGAGGGATGATCGTCGGTTTCCGCCATCCCCTGATCAGGGCGGCTGTCTATCAGAGCGCACCGGTCACCCAGCGTCTTGCCGTACATCAAGCCCTTGCCGACGCCCTCACCGGCTCGGCTGCCACGGATGCGGCCGACCGGCGGGTGTGGCACCTGGCCGCCGCCGCGCTCGGTCCTGATGAGGACGTCGCACGGGAGCTGGAGGAAGCGGCGGAACGGGCACGTACCCGCAGCGGCCACGCCGCGATGGCGGCCGCTTACGAGCGGGCCGCCGAGCTCACCGCCGATCCGGTACGACGATCCGGACGGCTGGCCGCTGCCGCGCTGGCAGCGAGCGACGCCGGTCTGATGGGCCGTGCCGCTGCGCTCGCTGACAGCGCCACGCCCGAGGTGGACGACCCTGACGTGATGGCCGCGCTGATCCAGGTGCGCGTCCATCGCGAGTTCGAGTTGGGCACACCGCTCGCGGCGGGCCGGATCATCATGGACGGCGTCTCTCGCGTGGTGGCCCGCTCCTGCGAGTGGGCCACCTGGCTGCTGGTGGAGGCCATCCGCTGTGCCTGGTTCGCCGGTGATGCGCGGCTGGCCGAAGAGGCGGCCGCGAGCCTCTGCGCGCTCCCCGAGGTCGACTCGCCGCTGGTCAGCGGGGCGCTCGGACTGACCCGCCTGCTGAGCGGTGACGTCGGCGGTGGGATCAAGCTCATGGGCGAGGCGGTCGACGTACATGCGCTCGCCGGGCTGGGGGTGCCTGGACTGACCTTCACCGCCTCTCTGTGCTTCCCGCTGGGCCGTGCCATCCTCTACGAGGAGATCACCGGCCAGGCCGTGGCGGACTGCCGGAAGAGCGGGATGATCGGCTGGCTCACATTCGCGCTCCAGGATCATGGTCTCGCGCAGGGGTGGCTCTGCCGGTACGGCGAGGCCAGGGCGGTCCTGAACGCAGGGCTGCGGCTGGCGGCGGATCTGGGTTACGAGCACCGGATCAGCCACATCACATGCTCTCTCGCTTGGGTGCTCGCTCATCAAGGGGATGTGGAGGAGTGTCGCGCGAACGCTGAGGAAGGCGTCGCGAGAGCCAACGCACAAGGATTGGTTCTTGCTGCAGCCATTGGGCGGTGGGCACTCGGCCTGCTCGAACTCGGCCTGGGTCGCCCGGACGCTGCCCTCCAGCAGTTGGAGGCCATCCCGTCGACGGGCATTGCCGTCCTCTCTGCCGCCGACCAGGTCGAGGCGGCCATCCGCAGCGGCCGGCCGGAGCGGACGAAGGAGCCACTCGCCCGCTACCTGGCCTGGGCGCGGCACGTCCGTCAGCCGTCGTCGGACGCGATCGCCCTGCGCTGCCGCGCCCTCGTCGAGGAGGACGAGGCACACTTCGTGCATGCCGTACACCTCCATGAGGAAGACACTCAGCCGTATGAGCAGGCGAGGACGCAGCTCGCCTACGGCGAGTGGCTGCGACGGGCACGGCGGCGCGCAGATGCCCGCGTGCAGCTGCGCGGCGCACTGGAGATCTTCGATCGACTCGGTTCGGAGCTGTGGGCCGAGCGCGCCCGTGCGGAGCTGCGCGCGACCGGGGACGTGCCGGCGGCGCCGCGCAGGGCCGACGACCCGCTCAGCGTGCTCACCCCCCAGGAACGCCAAGTCGTACGGCTGGCGGCCAATGGCGCCTCCAACCGCGACATCGCCGCCCAGCTTTTCCTCAGCCCGCGGACCGTGGGCTACCACCTCTACAAGGCGTTTCCCAAGCTGGGTATCACCTCCCGAGCCCAATTGGCAGCCATCGCCGGGTCTTCGTCGGTGCTCGACTGATGTCCGCTCAGAAGTTGAAACCGCGGTGCCTCGTACCGTTCGCGTGTGGTGGGGCGCTGTTCTCGCATGCGCATTCCGGGCCCGAGAGGCCGGCTCCGAGGCCTCCTCGATGAAGGCGGGTGTGATCCTCGATCACGATCATTACGTCTCCAGTGCGAGATGCCGCCACGACCGCGCACTCGGGTTCCACGGCACGGGTCGGGCGTCGTTCATCGCCGTGGCGCGCTCTTCGTTTCCCAGGCCTTCCTAGCGGTCGCGACGGTGCCATTGACGGCAACGTCCACTACCAAGAGGCACACGCGGGACACCTTCAAGCACCCTCTACTCCTAGACCGTCGAGGGCCGGCATGGCGATTGCCACGCCTGAAAAGCGGAAGGTCGGCGGCTCGACCCCGCCCCTGACCACCTCATCTGAGCAGCGCAAAAGCCCCGAGCCGATCACGGCCCGGGGCTTTTCGACGTCCGGTGACAGCGACGGTGCCGAGCGCGAGGTGGGATTGGCCCCAGGCTCTTGATGTCCCGGGTCTGAGATGTGCCGACTGCGTGGGTGGGTTGCCGCCGTAGCGCTCATTCGAGGTGATGATTTCGGGCGCCCGTTGACTCGCCGCAGGGAGATCACGAAATGTGTGCCTGAACCCGAAAATCGACCCCCCTCGCAGGTGCTCTGGAGGGTGATCAAGGTGGAGGACCGGGCGGAGATCCGCCGGTTGCATCGAGCCGAGGCGATGCCGATCAAGGCGGTCGCTCGGCGCATGGGCATCTCGAAGAACACCGTGAAACGGGCGCTGGCGGCTGATGCACCGCCAGTGGATGAGCTCACGGCGCGTCGCGGAGGAGTGACGATCAGCCGAGGCGGTCTCCCGGCTTACCGAGAGCCTTGCGTTTCTCGGTGAGTGAGGCATGGGCGTAGATGGTCATGGTGATGCGCTTCGGTCCACGAACGGCCTTGCCGAGGCCGTCGGCGACGAGGGCCAGAGCGGGCTCGACGCTCCGATCAACTCATATGACCAGATAAAGACGATTTGTTGGACTTTTGGCATTCATGTCGGGTTCGCGTATGCGGTGCCGCCTATTCTCCCTGCGCTGATCAGATACCTGCGACACATACGCACCAGCAATCCCATGCGTCTCCGCATGCTCGCTGACGGTTGTCGGGCCCGACCCGCACCCGGTGCTGCTCGGTGTTGTTGGGGGATTTGCGCTGCACCTGCTGCGGCTTGGACCGGCCGGGCCCCGGCGGCACATCGGTGGTCTCGGCTTAGCGGTCGGCCGGCACCGTCGTGGCGCCGCCTGTTCCACAGTACCGAGCATCCGGCCGCGTCCCCCGAAAAACGAAAGGACCCATCACGTGGGTAACCCCCGTACGAGATCGCGTCTCCATCCGAGATACGCGATCGCCGCCGCGGCGACCATCGCCGTCGCCCTGACGTCGATCGCGGCGGCCGGGCCCGCGTCCGCGGCGACCGGCGCCGACGACGCGACTCCCGCGCACATCGTGCTCACGCCCGCGGAGCACGCCGACACCGCACAGGCCTTCACCTGGCAGACAGGCTCGAAGGTCAAGGACGGACAGGTGCACCTCCGCAAGGCGGGCACAAGGAGCTGGAGCGTCGTCAACGCCCGCGTCAACGAGGAGCTCGTGAGCTCGGGTGTTCCCACCCGCACGCACTCGGTGACCATCGACCGTCTCAAGCCCCGCACGCGGTACGAGTACTACGTGGGCAACGCGACCAAGGTCAGCGACACCTACACGTTCACCACCGCGGGCAAGGCCGGCGATCCCTTCTCGTTCATCTACGTCGGCGACGCGCAGAACGAGATCAGCGGGAAGTGGGCCCCCGTCATCGCCCAGGCGTTCGACCGCTTCCCGGATGCCGTCGGCACGGTCAACGCGGGCGACCTCGTGGACGTGGGCAGCGACAACGGCCAGTGGAACGAGTGGTTCGGCGCGATGAACGGCTACAGCCAGACCCGTAACGTGATCGCGGCCCCCGGGAACCACGAGTACAAGGAGACCGACTTCCTCAAGACCTGGAAGTCGAATTTCGAGTTCCCCGGCAACGGACCGGTCGCCGCCTACCCATCGACCAGGGGCATGACGGACGGCGAGAAGCAGACGGTCGCCTACCGGAAGCAGATGGAGATCGCGCTCGCAGAGACCGCGTACTACACGGACTACCAGGGCGTGCGCTTCATCGGGCTCAACGCGAGCCGTTCGGAGGCCATCCCGCTGATGACCCCGAAGAACCTCCCCGAGTGCCACGTCGCCTGCCCGAACCCCACCGAGCTGTGGCTCGACATGCAGCGCAAGTGGCTCGACTCGGTGCTCCGGAACAACCCCAACAAGTGGGCGGTCGCGGTCTTCCACCAGCCGGTCTTCTCGGGTTCCGAGGGCCGTGACGAGGCCGACCTGCGCGCCGCGTGGCTCCCGGTCTTCCAGCGCGACGACATCGACCTCGTCCTCATGGGCCACGACCACAACTACGTCCGGGGTTACGTGGACGCCGACGCGACCGACACCGCCGGCATGACGACCGGCCCGGTCTACGCCATCTCGGTGTCCGGACCGAAGTACTACGAGCCCGCCCCCGCCGACAACAACACGTGGACGCAGAACGGTGCGACCCAGGTCGTCCACGCCGCCCACACGTCGACCTTCCAGGGCATCCACGTCTCGGAGGACCAGATCCACTACGAGTCGATCGTCGCCGCGAAGTGGGATGACAAGTCGGACACGGACGTCCCCGTCGGCGGCACGCTCGACTCCTTCACCATCACCAAGTACGACGACGGTGAGAAGTACGTGACCGAGGCCGGCATGCCGGTCCCCAAGCCGCAGAGCACCGCCAAGGTCAGCGACAGGCGCACGGCGGACGAGGCCCCGGCCCAGGAGCCGGCGGACGTCCCGCTCGGCCACGAGCGCGTCGGCACCCTCACCGCGCCGACCGTGGCGAAGCCCGGCCCGACAACCGTGAACCCGAGCACCGGCGCCGTGTACGTCGCCGACGGCACGAGCACCGGCAAGGGACGGGTCGAGGCCGTCGACCCCAAGACCGGCAAGGTCATCGGCTCGTTCGAGGCCGGCGCGCCGATCGAGGACCTCGCCTACGACCCGGCCTTCAACGGCGTCCTCGTCGTCTACCAGGACGGTCGGATCGCGTCGTTCATCGTCGCGCCGGGCAACTTCGGCGCCCCGTACATCCCGCCGATCGAGACGGGGATGAAGGTCATCTCGACGCAGTACGACAGCCTGACCGGACAGGTCTTCCTCGGCCTCGCGGACGGCACCGTCGTGTGGCTCGACGAGGACTTCAAGCCGGTCGGCCAGGCGAACGTGGGGGCCGGGCTCTCGGCCATCCGCATCGACGACGCCTCCGGCACCCTGTACGCGACGTACAACAACGCCACCGACGGCGAGCCCGGCCTCCGGCTGTTCGACACCCGCGACGGCATGCGCAAGCTCGCCGAGTACCGGCTCGACGCCGGTGCCGCCTTCCTCGACGTCGACATGAAGGTCGGCGTCGCCTACGTCGGCCACGCGCCGGTGGCGGGGGCTGCCAAGAACGACGGTCTCTCCATCGTCGACCTGATCGGCGGGAAGGTGACCCGCTTTGACAAGCCGGAGCTCGGCACCTCGATCGGTGGTGTGGGTGTCGATTCCGGAAAGGGCATCGTCTACCTCGCGAGCGCCGACCGGTCCCCGGCCGCGATGATCGTCGTCGGCCGTAAGCAGGCGCCGAGCATCGACCAGTCCCCGGTCGCGCAGATCGCCATCGCGGGCAAGACCGCGATCTTCGACGCGAGCGGACACGGCATGCCCGCCGTGACCGTGACCTGGGAGATGCGCAAGCGGGCCCCGGGCAACGACGGGTGGACGCCGATCCGCGGCGCCACTTCCGACGTCCTCGAGGTCGCCGCGTCGAAGTCCGTCGACGGGACCCAGTACCGCGCGGTCTACACCAACACGATCGATGGCAAGGTCTACAAGACGCGCAGTGCGTCCGCGACCCTGCGGGTCGTGGGTAAGAAGTGATCAGAAGCCGCTCTCCGCTGCACGACTGATCACCGGCACCTCCCGGACGGGGCCGTCGCGATCCTCTCGCGGTGGCCCCGTCCTCGTCACACCCACCCGACGGCCGAGCGTGCCCGCCGGGCACACCGCCCGATGTCCACCGCCCTCTGACCACGGTCTCCGCTACCCGACCAGGGTGATTGGTCCACCTAAAAGCGGAAGGTCGGCGGTTCGACCCCGCCCCTGACCACCTCATCTGCGTAGCAAAGATCTGAGCAGCACAAACGCCCCGAGCGATCATCGTTCGGGGCATTTTTGATCTCTAATGACAGCAACGGTCTTCTGGGAAGGCGAAGCTCCGATGAAATAGCCGTGGACGGTTCTGGACGGTTGTCCCCTAACTCGCGATGAAGGGGTCTCCGCCGTTCTCCGGTCTGTCTCTACAGCGGGTGAGGTACTTCAGGCTCGGTTGATGATGTTCGATCCCAGAGTGCGGTTCCCTGCCGTGCCGGAGGCAGGGGCGAACGTGCCGCCAGGAGCAGCGCGATGACGGCGACGATGTAGCAGCCGATGGACGGCCAGGGTCCGTCGACGGGAAGCGGCCGGGTGCCGGGTGGGAGGGAGATCGCGAAGATCCGGAACGCGATGACGGCGCAGATCGTCGCGACTCCCAGGCTCGTGGTCCGGGGCGAGGCGCGCAGCAGGAGGCCGGCCAGGACCATCGGCAGCAGGAGTTCGACCCACGAGAGCAGTTGCCACCATGGGCTCGTCGTCATGGGGAAGAAGACGAGGGAGTCGGTCCCCCAGCAGATCCCGGGGCTCAGTTCGGCCGCGCTGATCCTGGAGGTTCTCAGGACGACCGGTCCGGAGGCGGCCAGGACTGCCCCGATACGGAGTGCTCCCGCAAGGAGAGGCGTCTCCGCATACGGTGCCTGCGCCATGATGGCCTCTCCGTTTCCGCCGCTCGCCGGTAGATCGACTTGGGCGACAGTAGCGGACGAAGGTCATGACCCCGCATGAGTGGTGAGAGCGGCCCTGACAGCAACATCCCCGCACAAGGACTCACTGCGGCTACCGTCCACCGCCCTCTGACCACGGTCTCCGCTACCCGACCAGGGTGATTGGTCCGCCTGAAAAGCGGAAGGTCGGCGGTTCGACCCCGCCCCTGACCACCTCATCTGCGCAGCACGAATCTAAGCAGCAAAAACGCCTCGAGCGATCATCGTTCGGGGCGTTTTTGATCTCCAATGACAGCAACGGCCTCGCATATTCAGGAAGCAGTCCTTCCCTGCCGAGGTGAGTGCTCCTCCTGATCCACGCCGGGATCCGAATTCTGCATTGTTCCGGAGCGACTCCAGCCGGCTCTCCTCGATAGAACGCTCCGGAACTCGTCACCTTCGGGGGGACCGGGCCTGTCACTCTCCGTTCCCTCGTCCGGGTGGCAATCCACCGATCGGTGGATCGCGACCACCACTCGGTGGGGCCGACCCCACCACCGGACGGCAGTCAGGTCCCGTCCACCGGTCGATGTCGGAATGAGTGCCGAGATAGAAGGCTGAACGTAACCAGCCGCCAGGGTCTGAGCCCGAGAGGACACGCGCATGCCACCGGTCATCGAGGTACGCAATCTCCACAAGCGCTATGGGAACAACGTCGCGGTCGACGATGTCTCGCTCACCGTTCAGGAGGGCGAAATCCTCGGGATCCTCGGTCCGAACGGCGCCGGCAAGACGACGACCGTGGAGTGCATCGAGGGCCTCCGGGTGCCGGACCGGGGCGAGATCAAGGTGCTCGGGCTCGATCCCCGCCGGGACCACGCCGAGCTGACCCGGCGGCTCGGTGTGCAGTTGCAGGCGGGGCAGATCCAGGAGCGGCTGGAGGTCGCCGAGGCTTTGGAGCTCTACAGCTCCTTCTATCCCAATCCGGCCGACTGGCGCGGGCTGATGGACGGCCTCGGCTTGGCGGGCAAGGCGAAGACCAGGTACGCCAAGTTGTCCGGTGGCCAGAAGCAGCGGCTTTCCATCGCGCTGGCGCTCGTCGGCAGCCCCCAGGTGGCGATACTCGACGAGCTCACCACCGGCCTCGACCCGCAGGCACGGCGCGACACCTGGGACCTGATCGAGGATGTGCGCTCCCGCGGGGTGACGATCGTGCTGGTCACCCACTTCATGGAAGAGGCCGAGCGTCTGTGTGACCGGGTGGCGCTGATCGACGCGGGCCGCGTCGTCATGGTGGACACCCCGGCCGGCCTGGCCGAGCGGGCCCGTATCGAGCAACGGATCCAGTTTCGCCCGTCCAGGCCGCTGGACGACGAACTGCTGACGAGCCTGCCCGACGTCTCCAGCGTCACCCGCCGGGGCGAGATGGTCATCGTCAGCGGCAACGGCGACGCGCTCAATGCCGTCACCGCCGTACTGGCCCGCAACCAGATCGTGGCCGAACGGCTGCGCGTCGAGCAGGCGAGCCTGGAGGACGCGTTCGTCGAGCTGACCGGGAAACGCCCCGATGCCACCTCGTGATCCGAGTGATCCGAGCACTCCGAGTGATCTGAACCGATGCAGACCGCCCATGGAAAGGAAGCCACACTCATGTCAGTCCTGAACACGGCCACCCCCGTCGCCGCCAACCGCGGTTCCGCGACGTGGAGGCTCACCAAAGCCGAGATCAAGCTTTGCATCCGCGAAAAGACCGGCCCCCTCTGGGGAGTCGGCTTCCCGCTGATCCTGTTGGTCATCCTCGGCAACGTCCCCGCTCTGCGGGAGCCCGTGGAGGCCAACGGCGACCTGACGTACTTCGACCTCTACGTGCCGGTCATCATCCTGTTCAACCTGGCCATCCTGGCCCTGACCGCCCTGCCGACGATACTCGCGGGATACCGTGAGAACGGTGTGCTACGGCGCATGCGGACTACGCCGATCGGCCCGGCCCGCGTGCTCGCCGCCCAGCTCGTGGCCAACCTCGCCATCGCGCTCGTCGCGGTGATCCTGTTTCTCACCGTGGCCAGGCTCGGCTTCGGCGTCCGCCTGCCGCAGAATCTCGCCGGCTTCGCCGTCGGCTGGCTGCTCGCGGCCGCCGCGCTGCTCTCGATCGGCCTGCTGATCACCGCGCTGGCACCCGGACGCGGCCCGGCCACGGCGATCGGCACGGTGTTGTTCTTCCCGATGATGTTCTTCGCCGGGCTCTGGGTGCCGATCGCGCAGATGCCCCCGCTGCTGCAGAACATCAGCCACTACACCCCCCTCGGCGCGGGCATGCAGGTGTTCCAGGAGGCTGCTTTCGAGGGCCGTTTCCCGTCCGCCCAGCCTTTGTTGACCCTGGCGGGTTATGCGGTCATATGCTCGGTCGTCGCGGTCCGCTGGTTCCGCTGGTAACAGGCGCGCGGCGGAGGGAGAGGGATGTGAGCGGGCAGATGCCAAAACCCTGGATCGCGGCGCGGGGACAACATCCTCTTCTGCTGGTGACCGTGGTGCCGTACACGTTGCTGGCCGCCCTCGTCGTCTTCAAGGTGATCGTGGAGCAGCCGGCGGGCGGCGACTCCCTGCTCATCGACCTCGGCCTGTGCGGGCTGGTCGCGGGGTGGATGCTCGTCATGTTCACCCTGCGGCCCGCCTGGTGGGAGCGGCCACTGATCATGGGGGTGTTCTTCACCGGACTGCTGGCGATCACCGCGGTCCTGGTGGCGCGGGACCCCGCGTTCGCGTTGTTCACCCCTGCCCCCTACATCTATGCCTTCACCATCCTCCGCTGGCCGTGGCGGCTGCTGGGCGTGGCCTCCGTGGCGGTCGTGGCCGGTGCCGCACAGGCATCCGACGTGCCCAAGACGACCGCTCTCGGCGTGACGATCTCCGTGATCATCATTGTCGTCAACATCGTCATGATGTGCGTCACCGCCTGGTTCCTCCAGCTCGCCGAGAAGGAGAGGGAGCAGCGCGTCCAGGCCCTCGCCGAGCTGAGCCGGACGAACCGGTTGCTGGAGGCGACTCTCGCCGAGAACGCCGGCCTGCACGCCCAACTGCTCGCCCAGGCCAGGGAGGCGGGGGTTCTCGACGAGCGCCAGCGGATGGCTCGCGAGATCCATGACACCCTGGCGCAGGGGCTCACCGGGATCATCACGCAACTCCAGGCCGCCGAGCAGATCCACGAGGTCCCGGCGCCGTGGCGCCGTCCCTTCGACGCCGTGAAGGGGCTGGCGAGGGAGAGCCTGGCGGAGGCCCGGCGCTCGGTCGACGCGCTCCGGCCCGAGCCACTGGAGACCGCGCGCCTGGGCGACGCGCTCGCCGACGTCGCCGACCGGTGGTCGACGTTGCACGGGCTCGCCGTTCAGGTCACGACGACCGGTACGGTGCGATCGATGACACCGGAGACCGAGTTCGCGCTGCTGCGCACGGCACAGGAGGCGTTGGCCAATGTGGCCAAGCACGCGCACGCGACGAGGGTCGGGGTGACGTTGTCCTATCTGGAACACGAGGTGGCGTTGGACGTGCGTGACGACGGCAGGGGCTTCGATCTCGCGAGTCTCGAAGCCGGCACGGCCGGAAACGGCGTGTCGCAGCCGCCGTTCGGCGAGGGCGGGTTCGGCCTGGCCATCATGCGGCAGCGCGTCGAGGGGCTGTCGGGAAGTCTGCGGATCGAGTCCGAGCCCGGCGTCGGCACCGGGATCTCGGCCTGCGTCCCCACCCTGCCGGCCGGGAGTCACGCATGACCGATCGCACGACCACGCCGGCAGCCGAGACCCCGATCCGGCTGCTGATCGCGGATGACCATCCCATCGTCAGGGATGGACTGAGCAGCATGTTCGCCTCCGCGCCAGGATTCGAGGTGCTGGGCGAGGCCGCGGACGGCGCCGCGGCCGTACGGCTCGCCCAGGAGCTCCGGCCCGATGTGATCCTGATGGACCTGCGCATGCCGGGCATGGACGGGCTGACCGCGATCACCGAGCTGACCAGGCTCGGCGTCACCGCGCGCGTGCTGGTCCTGACCACCTACGACAACGACACCCACGTACTGCCGGCGATCGAGGCGGGTGCGACCGGCTACCTGCTCAAGGACTCTCCCCGGGAGGAACTGCTGCGAGGTGCGCGGGCCGCCGCCAGAGGCGAGAGCGTCCTGTCCCCCTCGGTGGCGGCAAGGTTGATGAACCGGGTCAGAACGCCCGCCCCGCAACTGCTCAGCCAGCGGGAACTCGAGGTCCTCGAACTCGTGGCGGCCGGGAACACCAACCGTGAGGCGGCCGCTCGGCTGTTCATCACCGAGGCCACGGTCAAGAGTCACCTTCTGAACATCTACGCCAAGCTCGGCGTGGGGGACCGCGCCGCCGCCGTAGCCGAGGCGTTCAACCGGCGACTGCTCACTCCCGAAGCGCGGGAGTCGCCCTGACACGGCTCAATCGCTCGTCGAGGATCCACCCGAAGCCGTGACACAGCGGATGCGGGTCGCCGGTCCGTCCCGTGACGATCGCTCACCTCGCCACTCGCCGGCCGCGATGACCTGCTACTTCTGGGTGCAGGCGAGGATCCCGATCGCTTGGGCGCTGAGCACGCGGGCGAGGATGGAGCCGTCGGCCGCCACCCGGCGCAGCGCGTCGAGGAAGTCGCCGACGTCGAAGACCCGGTCTTTGAGTAGGTAGCCGAACTTCCTGCGAGACACCAGGTCGACGGAGTGTCGGGTCTCGACACGCTGGGAGAGCAGGACAACGCCGGGTTTTGGGTGAGTGCCGCGGATCTGCCTGGCCGCCCGGGCGCAGCAGCGCGGCGGATCATCATGCTTGCTGGCAGAGCCCTCGGGCCCCAGATCGAAGCATGTGATCGTTCGTCAACCCTGTGACCTGTGCGAATGAATTATCGGCACTCGCAATATGTGAACCACGGGCCACGGGTGCCTGTCGTCGACGATGAAGACGAAGTCGCCACCTGCAGCCAACCAGCCAGAACTGAGTAACAAGGATGTTCAGGCGACCTTGGACCAGGTAGACCGCCGGACAGGCTCGGATGAACCCGCCGTGATGGGGCCGGTTGATTTGACGAGATGGACGGGGGTCCATAAAGTCCACCAGGCCTGAGGGAAACGGCGGCAGCGCCGGGTCCCCGGAACCCTCCCCGATCATCTCCACTCTTTTTGGGATACTTGTGTCCCGGGGCGGCCCGATTCGACATGAACCGGGTGGTGGAGTAAATTTGAGGGGTTGCCCTGGAAACGGGGTCGCTCGAATTTCTCTAAGATAAGCAAGATCGAGTCAACTGGTTGAAAATGAGCTGGTTTGACACGAAAAAGCGGGTCTGAAAGAATAAGGGCACAACGAAAGAACACAATAAAACAGAACGAACGCCCCGGACGTCGGGCCTGCAACAGGGTCGGCGGAGGGTGTACGCGTCCGTTTCTTGAGAACTCAACAGTGTGTTAAAAGCCAGTGCATGATGCACAACCCCGTTCATCCCACCCCTTTGGGGTGGGGGACGGATTCCTTTGGTTGATACATCCGCTGTCATCGTGCGCCATCTGTGGTGCGGGGTGAAGTGGGTGCTTTCAGCTGGGGTGAACTTTTTCAGACATTGTTTGGAGAGTTTGATCCTGGCTCAGGACGAACGCTGGCGGCGTGCTTAACACATGCAAGTCGAGCGGAAAGGCCCTTCGGGGTACTCGAGCGGCGAACGGGTGAGTAACACGTGAGTAACCTGCCCCCGACTCTGGGATAAGCCCGGGAAACTGGGTCTAATACCGGATATGACACCTCCTCGCATGGGGTGGGTGTGGAAAGTCTTTTCGGTGGGGGATGGACTCGCGGCCTATCAGCTTGTTGGTGGGGTAACGGCCTACCAAGGCGACGACGGGTAGCCGGCCTGAGAGGGCGACCGGCCACACTGGGACTGAGACACGGCCCAGACTCCTACGGGAGGCAGCAGTGGGGAATATTGCGCAATGGGCGAAAGCCTGACGCAGCGACGCCGCGTGGGGGATGACGGCCTTCGGGTTGTAAACCTCTTTCAGCAGGGACGAAGTTGACGTGTACCTGCAGAAGAAGCGCCGGCTAACTACGTGCCAGCAGCCGCGGTAATACGTAGGGCGCAAGCGTTGTCCGGAATTATTGGGCGTAAAGAGCTCGTAGGTGGCTTGTCACGTCGGGTGTGAAAGCTTGGGGCTTAACTCCAGGTCTGCATTCGATACGGGCTGGCTAGAGGTAGGTAGGGGAGAACGGAATTCCTGGTGTAGCGGTGAAATGCGCAGATATCAGGAGGAACACCGGTGGCGAAGGCGGTTCTCTGGGCCTTACCTGACGCTGAGGAGCGAAAGCGTGGGGAGCGAACAGGATTAGATACCCTGGTAGTCCACGCTGTAAACGTTGGGCGCTAGGTGTGGGGACCTTCCACGGTTTCCGCGCCGTAGCTAACGCATTAAGCGCCCCGCCTGGGGAGTACGGCCGCAAGGCTAAAACTCAAAGGAATTGACGGGGGCCCGCACAAGCGGCGGAGCATGTTGCTTAATTCGACGCAACGCGAAGAACCTTACCAAGGCTTGACATTGCCCGGAAACACTCAGAGATGGGTGCCTCTTCGGATCGGGTGACAGGTGGTGCATGGCTGTCGTCAGCTCGTGTCGTGAGATGTTGGGTTAAGTCCCGCAACGAGCGCAACCCTTGTTCAATGTTGCCAGCAACACCTTCGGGTGGTTGGGGACTCATTGGAGACTGCCGGGGTCAACTCGGAGGAAGGTGGGGATGACGTCAAGTCATCATGCCCCTTATGTCTTGGGCTGCAAACATGCTACAATGGCCGGTACAGAGGGCTGCGATACCGCAAGGTGGAGCGAATCCCTAAAAGCCGGTCTCAGTTCGGATTGGGGTCTGCAACTCGACCCCATGAAGTCGGAGTCGCTAGTAATCGCAGATCAGCAACGCTGCGGTGAATACGTTCCCGGGCCTTGTACACACCGCCCGTCACGTCACGAAAGTCGGCAACACCCGAAGCCCGTGGCCCAACCAGCTTGCTGGGGGGAGCGGTCGAAGGTGGGGCTGGCGATTGGGACGAAGTCGTAACAAGGTAGCCGTACCGGAAGGTGCGGCTGGATCACCTCCTTTCTAAGGAGCACCGGCCGCGCAGCGGAAGCTGCGGGGTCTACGTCACGGTCAGGGGCGAATGTTTCCTGCGTGACACGCTCATTAGTGGAGCACTGGCTAATCGGATGATCTGGGTTCGCCTGGGTCGGTTGGTACCGCCTGAACCCCCTTGCGGGGGACGGGAGTGGGAAGACCGGCTAGGGAATCGAGATGGGTCTGGACACACTGTTGGGTCCTGAGGAAACGGACCGCTTTGGGGCTGCCGCCGTCGGGTGGCGGCCTTGAGGCTTGCTCATCTCTTCCTTCTGTGGAGGGTGGGTGCCGTTGTTCCTCGTGTGCGGGACCGGCCTTCCATCACATCGATTCGGTTTCTGACCGGGTGTCTGGTGATGGGTCTGGCACGGTCGCTGTTTGTTGTTTGAGATTTGCATAGTGGACGCGAGCATCTTTGTGGCCAAGTTTTTTAGGGCACACGGTGGATGCCTTGGCATCAGGAGCCGATGAAGGACGTGGGAGGCTGCGTTAAGCCCCGGGGAGTCGCCAACCAGACTTTGATCCGGGGATGTCCGAATGGGGAAACCTAGCACCAGTCATGTGGTGTTGCCTCCGCCTGAATGTATAGGGCGGCTGGTGGTAACGCGGGGAAGTGAAACATCTCAGTACCCGTAGGAAGAGAAAACAAATAGTGATTCCGTGAGTAGTGGTGAGCGAAAGCGGATCAGGCTAAACCGTTCGCGTGTGATAGCCGGCAGGCGTTGCGCGGGCGGGGTTGTGGGACCTTCTAGCAGGAACTGCCGTTCCTGCAAACAGTAAGAAATCAGTGGGATAGTCGAAGCCTCTGGGAAGGGGCGCCGTAGACCGTGAGAGTCGGGTAGGCGAAATCCTGTTGACTGTTTGAGGGGATCCCAAGTAGCACGGGGCCCGAGAAATCCTGTGTGAATCTGCCAGGACCACCTGGTAAGCCTAAATACTCCCTGATGACCGATAGTGAACAAGTACCGTGAGGGAAAGGTGAAAAGCGCCCCGGTGAGGGGTCGTGAAATAGTACCTGAAACCGTGTGCCTACAAGCCGTAGGAGCGTAAACAAGGCTTGCCTTGTTTGTGATGTGACTGCGTGCCTTTTGAAGAATGAGCCTGCGAGTTATGGTGTGTGGCGAGGTTAACCCGTGTGGGGGAGCCGTAGCGAAAGCGAGTCTGAATAGGGCGCTCTTTAGTCGCATGCTGTAGACCCGAAGCGGAGTGATCTAGGCATGGGCAGGTTGAAGCGCGGGTAAGACCGCGTGGAGGACCGAACCCACCAGGGTTGAAAACCTGGGGGATGACCTGTGTTTAGGGGTGAAAGGCCAATCAAACTCCGTGATAGCTGGTTCTCCCCGAAATGCATTTAGGTGCAGCGTTGCGTGTTTCTTGCCGGAGGTAGAGCACTGGATGGCTAATGGGCCCGACAAGGTTACTGACGTCAGCCAAACTCCGAATGCCGGTAAGTGAGAGCGCAGCAGTGAGACTGCGGGGGATAAGCTCCGTAGTCGAGAGGGAAACAGCCCAGACCACCGACTAAGGCCCCTAAGCGTGTGCTAAGTGGGAAAGGATGTGGAGTCGCAGTGACAACCAGGAGGTTGGCTTAGAAGCAGCCACCCTTGAAAGAGTGCGTAATAGCTCACTGGTCAAGTGATTCCGCGCCGACAATGTAGCGGGGCTCAAGTACACCGCCGAAGTCGTGGCATTCACACAATAGCTGAGCCTTTGTGGTTTAGGTGTGTGGATGGGTAGGGGAGCGTCGTGCGGCCGGCGAAGCAGCGGAGTGATCCAGCTGTGGAGGCCGTGCGAGTGAGAATGCAGGCATGAGTAGCGAATCAGAAGTGAGAAACTTCTGCGCCGGATGACCAAGGGTTCCTGGGCCAGGCTAATCCGCCCAGGGTAAGTCGGGACCTAAGGCGAGGCCGACAGGCGTAGTCGATGGACAACGGGTTGATATTCCCGTACCCGCTACGATGCGCCAATACTGAATCCAGTGATACTAAGGGTCCTTAAGTCCCCTGCACGCACCCTTCGGGGTGTTTGGGGTGAGGCCGAACGCCTGACCTGAACTGGTAGTAGGTAAGCGATGGGGTGACGCAGGAAGGTAGCCCAGCCCAGGCGATGGTAGTCCTGGGGTAAGCATGTAGGGAGGACCGTAGGCAAATCCGCGGTCTATGTATCCTGAGATGTGATGCCGAGCCGATTGTGGCGAAGTGGGTGATCCTATGCTGCCGAGAAAAGCCTCTAGTGAGTGTCGTGGCGGCCCGTACCCCAAACCGACTCAGGTGGTCAGGTAGAGAATACCAAGGCGATCGGGTGAACTGTGGTTAAGGAACTCGGCAAATTGCCCCCGTAACTTCGGGAGAAGGGGGGCCTCCGCTGGTGATCAGACTTGCTTTGTGAGCTGGTGGGGGTCGCAGAGGCCAGGGGGAAGCGACTGTTTACTAAAAACACAGGTCCGTGCGAAGTCGTAAGACGATGTATACGGACTGACGCCTGCCCGGTGCTGGAACGTTAAGGGGACCGGTTAGCGGGACGTAAGTCCTGCGAGGCTGAGAACTTAAGCGCCAGTAAACGGCGGTGGTAACTATAACCATCCTAAGGTAGCGAAATTCCTTGTCGGGTAAGTTCCGACCTGCACGAATGGCGTAACGACTTCCCCGCTGTCTCAACCGCAGACCCGGCGAAATTGCACTACGAGTAAAGATGCTCGTTACGCGCAGCAGGACGGAAAGACCCCGGGACCTTCACTACAGCTTGACATTGGCGTTTGGAACGTCTTGTGTAGGATAGGTGGGAGACGGTGAAGCTGTCACGCTAGTGGCGGTGGAGTCATTGGTGAAATACCACTCTGGTCGTTTTGAACGTCTAACTTCGGTCCGTGATCCGGATCAGGGACAGTGTCTGGTGGGTAGTTTAACTGGGGCGGTTGCCTCCTAAAGAGTAACGGAGGCGCCCAAAGGTTCCCTCAGCCTGGTTGGTAATCAGGTGTCGAGTGTAAGTGCACAAGGGAGCTTGACTGTGAGACCGACGGGTCGAGCAGGAGCGAAAGCTGGGACTAGTGATCCGGCGGTGGCATGTGGAAGCGCCGTCGCTCAACGGCTAAAAGGTACCCCGGGGATAACAGGCTGATCTTCCCCAAGAGTCCATATCGACGGGATGGTTTGGCACCTCGATGTCGGCTCGTCGCATCCTGGGGCTGGAGTAGGTCCCAAGGGTTGGGCTGTTCGCCCATTAAAGCGGTACGCGAGCTGGGTTTAGAACGTCGCGAGACAGTTCGGTCCCTATCCGCTGCGCGCGCAGGAGACTTGAAAGGAGCTGTCCCTAGTACGAGAGGACCGGGACGGACGAACCTCTGGTGTGCCAGTTGTTCCGCCAGGAGCATGGCTGGTTGGCTACGTTCGGAAGGGATAACCGCTGAAAGCATCTAAGCGGGAAGCTCGCCTTGAGATGAGGTCTCCCACCACGAAAGTGGGTAAGGCCCCCGGGAGACGACCGGGTTGATAGGCCGGAGGTGGAAGCATGGTAACGTGTGGAGCTGACCGGTACTAATAGGCCGAGGACTTGACCACAAAGCAACAGTGCTGTGTGTGTGAATGTGGTTGTCGCTGCGCTCTGTATCCTCGCCGGGTCCGGAGCAGCGCGTGATCGGTTCATGGTATGCAGATTGTGTTGCCCGCGTCCACTATGTGATTCTGAAACAGCAAACACCGCTGGCGTATGCGCCGTGTGTGGTTGATTGTTTAATAGGGTTACGGCGGTTATGGCGAAGGGGAAACACCCGGTTACATTCCGAACCCGGAAGTTAAGCTCTTCAGCGCCGATGGTACTGCACCGGGGACGGTGTGGGAGAGTAGGTCACCGCCGGACAATCATTCAGAGAAGGGTCACCCCGTTTGGGGTGGCCCTTTTCTGCGTTTGCAGAGCAGGGTGATTGGTCCGCCTGGCTCGAAAATCGGCCCGTCGGTGGGTAAGGGGCGCACTGACCTGCTTGACCTTGGCGGTGAGGTCATCGGTGCGCTCGACCTTCAGTTGGCAGAGGAAGCGTGCTCGTCGGTGAATCCGAGCGCTGTCTGAGGCGGACCTCTGGGTTGGGCAGCAGGATCGCGTGTGTGCTGCGGAGGTCGTGAAAGTGCGTGTCCCTGAGGCCTGCGGCCCTGCGGATGGTTTCCCGTGTTTCGCCGGAGGTTATCCGGTTCCGTCGGGGTGTCACCCTGCGCCGGGTTGCCACCGTGCCGGGAGGGGAAAGTGGGGTGGTTTGTGTGTCGTAGTGCACGCTCGGTGCTGAGCGTGCGTTTGTACGCAGAACGGGACGTTGTGCCTGCCTAATGTCAGTGCTGTCCGGAACGAGCGGCCATCACAAAGCTCACCGGACACCAAGCCCCACACACTCACCCGAGCGCCCTCACGCAAAGGAAAATCCCTCATGAGCAAGCTTCGTAGCATCCTGGTCGGCACCGCCCTGGCCGGCGCGCTGGCGGCCGGCATCGCCGCGGCCCCCGCCCAGGCCGCCACCGCCACCACCGCCTCTGCCGCCTCCACGGCGAGCACCGCCTCGGCTTCTCAGGCGCAGTACACCAAGCACTGGTTCTCCGGCTACTCCAGCTTCGGCCGCGGCGAATCCCGCGGGGAGCGCTCGGAATACCGCGGCTACTGGTACTACTCGAACGGCCGCTACTACTTCGACATCGAGGCTCGTGATCACGACCGTGACCGGGAGAACACCTACGTCGACTTCTCCTACCACGACAACAGCGGCTGGCACACCCGCCGGTTTGCCACCGGCGGCCACGGCGAGTGGAAGTTCAACATCAGCGCCCGCGGCGGCTTCGACGGCTTCCGCACCCACATCGGCGAGGGCAACAACCGCGACTTCGACTGGGGCAACTACTACCGCCACTCCTTCTAACCCCCGATGACGGAGCGACGCACTTCACGTACGAGGGCGACCCGGCAGAAGGATCAGCAAGCCAGCTGATCCTTCCGCCGGCCGGCACCACTCGCTCTGACCGACTCCTGACTGACCGACTTCTGATCGCGTGCCGGCGCGGCCTCATCCGCCGAGCTTGTAGGCGTAGTCGCGGGCGAACTGGGCGAACGTCCTGCCCGGACGGCCCGTCACGGCGGTGTACGTGGGTGTGGTGTAGTCGCCCCAGCCCGCGTCGTAGGCCTTCAGATACTCCTTGGAGACCGCCGCGTCCCACTCCTTCATCCCGGCCTTCAGCATCGCGGGGTAGGCGTCGTCCGGGCTCACCGGCTGGTAGGTGATCGGCCTGCCGTACACCTCCGACAGCGTGTCCGTCATGTCCCGCAGTCTGATGCTCTCCGGCCCAGTGATCGTGTAGGTCTCCCCTTCGTGGCGCGCGGGGTCACGGAGTACGGTGGCGGCGAAGTCGGCGATGTCCCTTACGTCGATCATGCCGACCCGGCCCTCCCCGGGAGCACCGTAGAAGGTGTCGCCGTTGACCGAGCCGAGAATGTTCTGCATGAAGTACGCCGGGCGGATGATGGTCCAGCCGAGGTCCGAGGCCGCGAGCTCGGTGTCCGACAGGATGTGCAGCCGGCCGTTGCGGGTCGGTGCGTCGTGCCCCGCGCCGATGGCCGACATGCGGACGATGTGCCGTACGCCCGCCTTCCTGGCCGCCCAGAGTGCGTTGCTGCTGGCATGCGTGGAGTCCGGGCCCATGGCGTTCAGCAGCCACACCGTGTCCACGCCCTCGAACGCCTGGTCCAGCGTCTCCGGGTGGTGGAGGTCGCCGACCGCCACCTCGACACCTGACGGCGCTTTGGCCCTGTCACGTACCAGCACCCGCAGGTCCGCCGTGCCCTCCAGCGAGCGCAGTACCTCGCCGGAGACGTTGCCGTTGGCACCGGTGATCAGGATGGTCATCGCAATGTCCCCTCTTCCGTGGAAATGAGTTCGTCGATCAGGGCGAAGAAAGCCCGGATTCCAGGCAGATTGCCGCCCTTGGTGCGGGAGGCCGCGAAGTCGGCCGGTGAGCGCCACTCCACGATGTCCAGCCATTCGCCATCGGACAGCTGGATCAGCTTGGCGCCCAGGAAACCGTCCCGGTCGGCCTGGAAATCCGCGATCATTCCGCCACGGGCGGCGATGAGGTCCGTCGCGTGCTCGGAAGAGACGCGGAACCTGGTGAGTTCTACTGTCGTCGTCACACCACGACGATATAGTAAGAATTAGTGACAGTCAAAATTGGTGACTAAATGAGGGGCGTGCGGTGCGTAGGAGCGAGCGCAAGCGGGAGATGCCCGACTTGGGGATCCTGTCCAGCCGGACGCTGTTCAGCCTGCAGAAAGAGTTGTTCTCCCGGCTGTCGGAGATGGGGGAAACCCAGGTCCGGCCACGGCACGGGGCCGTGCTGGCCTACCTGGACGTGGAGGGCAGCCGGGCCTCCGACCTGGCCGCTCAGTCGGGCCAGCACAAGCAGGTGATCGGCACCCTGGTGGACGAGTTGGTGGCGATCGGGTACGTGGAGCGGCAGCCGGATCCCGCCGATCGCAGGGCCAAGCTCATAGTGCCCACCGAACTGGGCCGCGAGCACCTGGTGAAGTCGGACGCCGTCCTCGCGGAGATGGAGGCCGAGCACGCGCGGACGGTCGGCGAGGAGGCGTACGCGGAGTTCAAACGCGTCTTCAAGCTGGTCGCCGAGCGCCAGACCAGGACGAGGTGACCGTTGCCAACCCCCAGAGGGGCAGGTCTGGCGGGGGACATCACCGGGTGGCGGAAGGCCGTCCGGGCCGAACGCCAAGGGCGAGGGTTTCCAGGTTCACGGAGTCGGCCATGGCCTGGGCGCCTCTGTCGTTCAGGTGCATGCCGTCGCCGCTGTCCAGGGCGGGGTGGATGTAGTCGGGGGCTTCGGGGTTCTCGACGGCTCGGGCCACATCGAAGACGGCGTCGAAAGTGTCGGTGGTACGGATCCAGTCGTTCACCTCGCGTCGGGCGGCCAGGCCCGCAGGCGTACTGATCCCGGGGTAGGCGCCCGCGAAGGGGCCGATGGTGGCAGCGAGGATCTTCAGGTCGGCCGCGTGGGCGCGGCGGGCCAGGGCCGTGAAGCCTTCGATGAGGGCATCGGCGGTGGCGGGAGGCTCGCCGAGCATGCCGGGCAGGCCGAGGTCGTTGATGCCGAAGTGCACCAGGACGTGGGTCAGGCCGGGAATCGTGAGGACGTCGCGGTCGAAGCGCGCCAGCGCGTGCTCGCCGACCTCGTTTTTCAGGAGGCGGTTTCCGGCGATGCCCTGGTTGACGACCCATCCCCGCTTGAGGCGCCGGTTGAGGAAGTCCACGGAACGGTTGTTCGCGCCGGTGGTGGAGCCGACCCCTTCGAACCAGGAGTCGCCGAACGCCACGGCGATCGCGGTGTCGTCCGGGGTGAGCACGTCGACGCCTGAGACGTAGAACCTGGCTTCCACCTGCTCGGTCACAGGGAGGGCGGGAGAGGCGACGTGGTTTCCGCCGACGATGTGAGCGGTCTCCATGGGCATGTGGGAATAGGTGGCCAGGCCCGTCTCCTGGGGGAGATAGAGGCTGAGGAGCAGGTCGGCGCCGGAGGCGACCGGGAGATCCATCGGGTCGCCGACGATCTCATCTCCCGGCGGGAGGGTGACCGTCTCGGCACCGTCGAAGGTGAGGGCGGCCCGTCCGTGCTCGGTGGCGGCCGTCGCGGCGGCGATGATCAGGGGGGTGCGACCGTAACGGTTTGTCAGGCGTATTCGGAGGCGTTCTCCGCCGCCGGCCATGTGCAGCACCTGGCGCACCGTTTGGTCGGCGAAGCCGCGCGGTTGGGTGAGCTGGATCTGCTCGTAGGGACTGATCACGGCCGTGCGGAAACCTGCTGTCCAGATCATGCTCATTCCATTCGTTGTCATGGGGATGTGCCGGCGAATTCCGACGTCGGCGAGGTGATCGACCGAGGACCCGGGTCTTGGCACGGGTGAAGGACGCGAGCGCCCGGCTGGGCTGGCTGGTCAGGGCCCGAGCACGTAGCGACCGCGGCTCCGCCTCGGCTGTGCATGTGGCGACCGCGCACCCCGCCCTTGGCCATGGCCGGTGGGCACTGGCGACCGGTCCAGCGGCATGACCGCGTGCACTCGGGCCCGCGGCTCGCCCCTGAAACGATGCCGTCAGAGACGCATCCGGCCCGATCGTGTGCGCGCGGGTAGGGTGTACCCCTTCCACCCCATCACGAGGCCGAACCCCGAAACGTCGTTCAGCCTCCGAGTCCCAGCATCAGCCGGAGTTGGGACAAGAGGACACCGCGGAAGTCGGCGGGAGACGGCGAGGGATGGTGCAGGGCACGGGAGATGATGGCTCCGGCCAGTGCGGAGAGCACAAAATCAGCCACGTCGTCGGGTTTATGGGTGAGTCTGAATGCTCCCCGCTCACTTCCTTCCCTTAACGCGGCCAGAAAAGGCGCCTGGTAGCGCATCCGCATTTCCACGCTGTATTCGCGAAGTTCGTCGTCCCGCATGGCGGACCGCCAGAATTCGACGAGCATCTGCTGATCGTGATCGGAAAGCCCCAGGCTGCGGTCGATCATTGCAACCAGGCGCTCCCACGGATCGAGTTCGGTGGTGGCCACTGTTTCAAGGGCGGCCACCTCCCGGTCGGCGGAGAGCTCCATGGCCTCGATGACCATGTCCTCGCGCGAGCCGAAGTAATTCTGCAGTGTGCTGATCGCGACGCCGCTGGCGGTCGATACATCGGCAAAGCGTGTGTTCTCATATCCGCGTTCGGCGAGTACAACTATCACCGCGTCCAGAACAAGGGTGCGTTTCGCCCCGCCGGCACGCTTCTTGCGACTCGCTATAGGCATGGCCGTACCGTAAGGTCATGCCTGATGGCAGTCAAGCCAGGCGGGACGTCTGATCCGGACAGGTGCGAGTCGTCTCCCGGATCATGCATCCCCCCACGTCGTCCGGCCGGAGCCGGGGGCGGCCGGCAATGGCCGAGAGCGTTGCCGTGGAGCGGAGAGAGAACGAAGCCCGCTGAGTCGCCGACGACTACGCGCGGGGCGGGATGTTGTGGTTGCAGCGGAACATGTTGCGCGGGTCGTGCAGGGTTTTCGCCGCCTGGAGACGCTCATAGGTCGGCTCGTCGTACGCCAGCCGTACGCTCTCGACGGAGGCGTCCGCCGGCGAGAGATATCCGGGGTGCTTCCGGCCGGACGTGACTCTGTCGGTCAGTTCCAGGCCCACGTTCTTGTAGGCGGCCACAGCGTTGGGCGGGACGGCCGTCAATGCGAAAAGGGAGAAAGCGGCATCGCGCCGTCCCACCGCGTTCGCCCTTTCCGGCGGCATTCCAAGTGCGCCGCCGAGATGGGCCACGTTGACCATGGTGATGCGCGTATCGGAATCCGGTCCGACAATGTCGAGGATCGCTTCCATTGCTGACGGAGACAGTTCGTCGAGCATGGCGAAGTGCTCCACGGCGGCGCCCGGTTCGGTCGGATCATTGGCAATGGAAGCCATGTCCGAGAAGGGCATCATGGTCACGGTGTCGGCGAGTACCGGCGCAGCCGCCCGCAAAGGGGCGACCAGTGATTCACCGTCATGCGCCGAGCCCAGATAGGAGATCCGTATGGAGACGGTGAGCTTCCCCCTCATGAATTCGGGGACAAAAGGCAGGTCGGGCGCGCGCAGGAAGACGATCGACGAAGTCAATTCGTCGGGCGCCTTGGAAGCGAACCGCCCGTAGGCCTGCAGCACCTCGCGCGCGTTGTCACCCGGGAAATGCAGGGCTCCCGCGTACAGTTCCCGTACGGGGAACAGGCTGAACTCCATCGCGGTGACGACGCCGAAGTTGCCCCTGCCTCCGCGCAGGGCGAAGAACAGGTCTGCGTCGGAATCCGGTGTGACGTGGTGGAGTTCGCCGTCCGCGGTCACGACCTCGATCTCCTGGACATGGTCGGCCGCGTAGCCGAAGGCCCGCCCCAACGCGATGCTCACCCCGCCGCCGAGCGTGTAACCGACGACACCGACCTGTGGTGAGGAACCGGCGAGCGGCGCGAGTCCGACCTTGGCGGCCTCTTCCACCACCTGTCCCCAGCGGACGCCGGCTTCGACCCGAACGGTCTTTTTCACGCTGTCGATCCTCACCCCCGTCATGCGACGCGTGGTGATCAAGACGGTCTCTTCGGAAGCGGACACGGAAGGGCCGTGACCGGTGTTGAGGACCGCGACGGGGAGGTTCAGGTCTCTTGCGAAGCGCACCGCCGCCTGGACGTCCGCCACGCCGGTGGCACCGACGATCACATGAGGATGATGCGCGACGGTCATGTTGAACACCGACGCCTCATCGGCGAAACCGTCGTCTTCCGCGAAGAGGACGGGCCCTCTGACGGACGAGAGGAGATGGGAGGCTGAAGAGAGGGGCATGTTGATATCTTTCCGATCTTGTTTCGCGGAATTGGTGTGAGCCGGGTGCCGATGACCGCAGGCGTGTCGGAGGCAGCTGTCCATTGCCCGGCGAACGTGTGGGTGTTGCCCGGCAGGCGATCTGGGGTCCTTGTCGACCGCCTTGCGTTCTTATCAAGCCGGTTATCACATAATCGGCATGGAAATACGGTAGCATGATACCGATTTGTGAGCCATCGGTTCGTATCGCCGCTGACGAGTGCGGTTCGATCGGAGCTCGCCCCTGACCTGGCCACGCGGGACGCACAGGCCGAATCGGCCGCCGGCTCGCCCAGACGGGCGTGCGCACCCCTTCACGTCGCGACAACCCTCCCCGCCATCGAGGCGGTCTGGCGTGCGCCGGTGGTTCCCGCTGCAGGCCCGTGTTCGCCTTCTGGCCTGAGACCGACCATGAGAGTGATCGTGTCCGCGTACCGGACCTCCGGCGCTGTTACCTGACTTTGGGATGTGCGCGAATGCCCCGGTACAGATACTCGGCGCCGTCAGGTGATGAGAGGAAGACGGTAGACACCCACCGATCGGATTCCGGCTGCTTTTGAAGGAATCGGCCGTCGGCGACAGCGACGAGCTCGCTCTCTTGGGGTGGCATGAGGGCCGCAAGCGCACCGGTCGGTGTCACGAGGGTCCGCAGTCGCCCGTCGCGAAGCGCCACCTCCACCCGTGTGCCCACCCGTTCGTACACTCCGACGTAGCGCTTCAACTCCACGGGGGCAGGGACGGGAGGGGGTGCCGGCGGTTCCGGCATCCTGAGGTCGCACAAGACCGGGAGCAGCTCGGAGAACACCTCTCGGGAAAACGCGCCGAACACGTCGATGTTGGCCAGCAGTGCCACCGCAACTCCCGCGTCGGGTACGACGCGCAGCGCCGCAGCCTGGCCGATCGTGTCTCCGTCATGGCCGAAGACCGGCCGGTCCCAGTCGAACAGGGCCCAGCCCAGACCCCACCGGTCGTAGGTTCCGTAAGGATTGGGTACGTCGACCTGAGGCTTACGCATGTCGGTGAAACGGGGTGCGTCGCTGTCGAGGTGCAGCTTGGCGAAGGTCACCACGTCGGTGGCGGTGGCGCAGATCCCGCCGTCCGGCCCCCCGTTACGGGGAAAACTCCACACGGGCGCCGGTTGGGTTTGGCCGTCTTGCGTGAGGTGTCCCATGGCGGCGCGGAACCGCAGCACGTCCTCGGGCAACGTCCAGGTGCGGTCCAGCTTGGCCGGGTCGAGTAACCGTTCGCGTATCGCGGTGTCCCACGAGGTGCCGGTCAAGAGTTCGATGACGCGGCCCAAGATGACGTAACCGGCGGTGCAGTAGGAGAACATGGCGCCGAGCGGGTGGCACTGGGGCAGGTCCGCACACGCGTCGACGTACCGTTCGAGGCAGTCGTCACCCCGTCCGGTGTCGATGAACAGGTCCCCGTTGATCCCCGAGGTATGGGCCAGCAAATGCCGCAGGGTGACGCGCTCGCTCACCTCCGCATCGGCGACCCGAAACCCCGGCAGGACGTCGGCCACCGGGGTGTCGAGCGTGGTCAGGCCCTGTTCCACCAGCCCCATCACCACGGTTGCGGTGTAGGCCTTGGTGATGGACCCGATCTGAAACAGTGAATCGGTCGTCGCCTCGACGCCGGTCCCGGAGTGCAGCACCCCGGTGGTCAGCGCCTGCACCTGCTTGTCGGCCAATACCGCCAAGGAGGCTCCCGGCACACCATGCCGGCGGGCCAGGCCGTCGAACCGATCCTGCCAACTCGCCAAGTCCATCGTGTCGCCCATCGCCGTTCTTGCCGTGCGGTGACCTGCGTGCACCCTACGCCGACAGTGATCACCGTTGCACAAAAGGCTGCGGCAATCTTCGGGGGTGTGGCCGGCCCTCTCAGCGCACGGCATGTCGGGGAACGTTGGCGTACGGCCAGGCCTGACCAGATCAATCAATGGGCCGGCGGCCTTGCGGATGGCTACCCGGGTTCGTCGGAGGCTGTCCGGTGCTGCCACCGTGCCGGGAGGGGAAATTGGGGTTGTTTGTGTGTCGTAGTGCACGCTCGGTGCTGAGCGTGCGTTTGTACGCAGAACGGGACGTTGTGCCTGCCTAATGTCAGTGCTGTCCGGAACGAGCGGCCATCACAAAGCTCACCGGACACCAGCACCACACACTCACCCGAGCGTCCTCACCAGAAGGAAGTCCCCTCATGAGCAAGCTTCGTAGCGTCCTGGTCGGCACCGCCCTGGCCGGCGCGCTGGCCGCAGGCATCGCCGCCGCTCCCGCCCAGGCCGCCACCGCCGCCACCGCCTCTGCCGCCTCCACGGCGAGCACTGCTTCGGTCTCCCAGGCGCAGTACGCCAAGCACTGGTTCTCCGGTTACTCCAGCTTCGGCCGGGGTGAGTCGCGCGGGGAGCGCTCGGAGTACAAGGGCTACTGGTACTACTCCAACGGCCGCTACTACTTCGACATCGAGGCTCGGGATCACGACCGGGACCGGGAGAACACCTACGTCGACTTCAGCTACCACGACAACGGCGGCTGGCACACCCGCCGGTTTGCCACCGGCGGCCACGGCGAGTGGAAGTTCAACATCAGCGCCCGCGGCGGCTTCGACGGCTTCCGCACCCACATCGGCGAGGGCAACAACCGTGACTTCGACTGGGGCAACTACTACCGCCGCTCCTTCTAACCCCCGATGACGGAGCGACGCACTTCACCTCCGAGGGCGACCCGGCGGAAGGATCAGCAAGCCAGCTGATCCTTCCGCCGGCCGGCACCAATTCACCGGGCACGACCCGGAATCGACGGACCGTTCCTCCGGACGCGGAAGGCCAGAGGTTCGGCCCCACCACTGAACAGCACAAACGCCCCGAGCCGATCACGGCCGGGGCTTTTTGCTCTCCAGTGACAGCAACGGTCTCCTTTCCCGGCGATGGTGACGGCCGAAAGCACCACGAGGGGAAGCCGCGGTCAGGATGGTTCGTCGCCGCGTCACTGGAGCCGACTCGGTTCGGTCGCGCCGTTGGGCTCGATCGAGTCCGTTGTATGTCCGGCGGCTCAGGAGAACAGGCTGAGTACGTGCTCCGACGTCAGGCAGCCGGCCGTCGCCAGATCCAGGTTGGCCAGCGACATGTGGTGAACCTCGTCGGTCGCAGCCGTGACGCAGTCGCTGATCGTGTGGACGGTGAGGCCCAGGTCGGTGCCGTGCCTGGCGGTTTGCTCGACGGTGAGGTTGGTGGCGACCCCGGTCACCAACAGCGTGTTGATCCCGTGCTCGGCCAGCCACTCGGGGAGGTGGTTCCCGGCCAGGCCGGACAGCTTCTGGTTGTCGACGACCTGGTCGACCTCGGCCAGGGCCCGCATCTCCGGGATCAACTGCGACCCCGGAGCATCCGGACGGAAGGCCTTCTGCGCATCGCCGACCGCGTTCATGAAGCCCGTGTTGCGGACCAGGCCACCCTCTCCCACAGGCACGGTGAACCGGGTGAAGACCACCGGCACTCCTGCGGCGCGCATGGATTGGTGGAACCGTACGGCACGCTCCACGACGCCACTGCGCGCGACCGGCTCGCCGAGCATCGCGCCGAAAAACCCCTCGGGCTTGATGACGTTTACCTGCCAGTGCAGGGCGAGAACGGCGGCGGTTCGCGGATCGTAGGTCATGGTCACAATCCTGCCGTACGTCCCTGAATCATGTGAAATCTCCGCCTCTGGGGGAAACGTGCTCTGCCGAACCGGGCGGCTGGAAACGTCGGCTTACACCGAAGGAAGTCGATGACACGGCCAAGTTCGGGTGTCCTCGTTGTCCACCACTACAGCCACGCCTCGGCCACCGTCAGCACCCCCACTCTCAGCTCCCACGGAGTGAGCAGGGTGATTACCGCGACTGAAAAGCGGGAGGTCGCGGTTCGACCCCGCACTTGATCACCTCATCTGAGTGGAAACACCTCGAGCCGATCACGGAGCGGGGCTTTTTGATGTCCGATGACAGCAACAGGGAGCAACCCGGACAGCAGGAAACGGGCCGGGTCTTCGGTGAGAGGGCGGCCGACGTTGCCGGTGGCTCCGGTGACAAGGACCGCGACGGTTCCTCCTGAGAGTCAGTAGGCGATGCCGATCGTTTGCTTGATGGTGGCGGGGTCGTCGAGGGTGGCGAGCATGAGGTGGGCGGTGTCGGCGCGGGAGATGGAGTAGCCGCGGGGCACGTTCGCGCCCAGGGCGGTGCGGTAGGTGCCGGTCAGGGGCTTGCTGGTGAGTTTGGGCGGGCGGACGACGGTCCACTCGGTGGTGCTGAGCTGGATCTGTCGTTCCATTTCGGTCAGGTCGGCGTACAGGTCGCGGAGGAAAGCGCTGAAGAAGGGGAGTATGAGGCGGCGGTTGACGAAGCTGTCGCCGTCGGGCACCGTGCCGACCGGTGCGGCGCTCACGGCCACAAAACGCCGGACGTAGGTGGCTCCGATGGCGTCCAGGATGGTGCGGGTGAGCTGGGTGGCTATGAGGCCTTCCTTGCGGCCGCGCGGACCGACTCCGGAGATCACCGCGTGGCTGCCCTCCAGCGCGGGCAGCAGGAGCTCGGGATCGGTCAGGCCGGGCACGCGGACGATGCCGAGTGCCGGATGTGCCGTCTCGAATCGGGAGCTGTTGCGGATCACCGCCGTCACGTGATGGCCGGCGTCCAGGGCCTGCTCAACGACGTGTCCGCCGATGCCGCCGGTTGCCCCGAAGACTGTGATCTTCATGCGCACCTCTTTTTTCATGACATTCCTTATCCGAATGTCGTATCATATGAGAACCATACTATCTCATATGAAGGTCATGCAATATGAGTTCCGTACAAGATGGAATGCGCCAGCGTCGACAGCAGGTCCGGGCGGTCAAGGAGGCGCTGCGCGACCTGAACATCCAGCTGTCGTTGCTCAACCGCCAGTTCGGCGCGCGTGTCGAGCTCAAGGACGCCGATTGGGACTGCCTGGACCTGATCAACCGGCAGGGGCCTCTCAGCCCCAGCGCGCTGGCGCGCGTGGCCGGGCTGCACCCGGCCACTCTGACCGGCGTCCTGGACAGGCTTCAGCGCGGCGGCTGGATCGTCCGCGAGCGCGATCCCGATGCCGTCGACCGCCGCGCCGTCACCGTACGGGCGCGCCGTGAACGCAACGCCGAGCTGTATCGGCTCTTCTCCGGCATGAACGCCCAGATGGATCAGCTGTGCGAGGACTATACCGACGCCGAACTCGAGCTCATCGCCGGCTTCCTCCGTCGCACGACAACTGCGGGCAACACCGCCACCGGCGAACTCGCCAGTGGTTGACCGGCAGCGCAGCGGCGGCAGAACCACCGTTCGAGGTTGAGCCGCCGGATGTGCTGGTTAGGCAGCTTTGCGAGGTGCTGGACCTCTGGCGCTGTTACCTGACTTTGGGATGTGCGCGAATGCCCCGGTACGGATACTCGACGCCGTCGGGTGATGGGAGGAAGACGGTAGACATCCATCGATGGCAATGGCCGGCCCTCTCCAGCGCACGGCATGCCGGGGAATGGTGGCATACGGCCAGGCCTGACCAGATCAATCAATGGGCCGACGGCCTTGCAGATGGCTACTCGGGTTCGTCGGAGGCTGTCCGGTGCTGTCACCGTGCCGGGAGGGGAAAGTGGGGTTGTTTGTGTGTCGTAGTGCACGCTCGGTGCTGAGCGTGCGTTTGTACGCAGAACGGGACGTTGTGCCTGCCTAATGTCAGTGCTGTCCGGAACGAGCGGCCATCACAAAGCTCACCGGACACCAGGCCCCACACGCTCCCCCCGAGCGCACTCACTCAAAGGAAAATCCCTCATGAGCAAGCTTCGTAGCATCCTGGTCGGCACCGCCCTCGCCGGCGCGCTGGCCGCCGGCATCGCCGCGGCTCCCGCCCAGGCCGCCACCGCCTCGGCCGCCTCCACGGCGAGCACCGCCTCGGCTTCCCAGGCCCAGTACACCAAGCACTGGTTCTCCGGTTACTCCGACTTCGGCCGGGGTGAGTCGCGCGGGGAGCGCTCGGAGTACAAGGGCTACTGGTACTACTCCAACGGCCGCTACTACTTCGACATCCAGGCCTGGGACCACGACCGCGACCGCCAGAACACCTACGTCGACTTCTCCTACCACGACAACGGTGGCTGGCACACCCGCCGGTTTGCCACCGGCGGCCACGGCGAGTGGAAGTTCAACATCAGCGCCCGCGGCGGCTTCGACGGCTTCCGCACCCACATCGGCGAGGGCAACAACCGCGACTTCGACTGGGGCAACTACTACCGCCACTCCTTCTGAACCGCTGCGACCCAACCCTCAGTGACCTAACCCAGTGGCCCGGCTCTCGACGACCTAACCCAGCGACGCCTCCGGAACCACCGGCGACGCTTCCGGGACGGAACGCCCCGAAGACGACCCGGCAGAAGCAACCAGCGATTCGGCTGACGCTTCTGCCGGTCGGTGCCGTCCCCGGGGCCAGAGCTCAGCTCGTACGGCGCCTGCGCAGGAAGGGATCCTGGAGTGCCGGCGGCACGTAGCCTCTGTCCGCGCGTGCGAGGGTGACGCCGGGCGGGACGATTTTGTCGATCTGGTCCAGTACATCGGTGGTGAGGGTGACGTCGACGGCGCCGAGCTGTGTTTCCAGCTGTTCCATCGTGCGCGGTCCGATGATCGGTGCGGTCACCGCGGGGTGCTGCAGTACAAAGGCCAATGCCATGTGGACCAGGGACATTCCGGCGTTCTCGGCCACCACCGCCAGCGCATCAGCGGCTTCCAGCTTCCGCTGGTTGTCCGGATCGGACAGGTCGTAGCGGGCCGGCATGCGCTCGGCACGACGCGAGGCCGGGATCTCCTGCCCCTTGCGGTAGCGGCCGGTCAGCCAGCCGCCGGCCAGCGGGCTCCACGGCAGGACGCCCATGTCGTAGCGCTGGGTCACCGGCAGCAGGTCCGCCTCGATCGCGCGGACCAGGATCGAGTACGGCGGCTGCTCGGTGACGAACGGGCTGAGCCCGCGATCCCGCGCGGTCCACTGCGCCTCGACGACCTCGTGGGCGGGGAAGGTCGAGGAGCCGAACGCGCGGATCTTGCCCTGGCGCTGCAGGTCGGTCAGTGCCGAAAGGGTCTCGTCGATCGCGGTGTCCCGGTCCGGCCGGTGCACCTGGTAGAGGTCGATCCAGTCCGTGTTGAGACGGCGAAGGCTGTTCTCCACCTCCTGGATGATCCAGCGCCGCGAGTTGCCGCGTTTGTTCGGATCGCCGCCGGTCTGGCCCGGGGCCACGCCCATCTGGCCGTGGAACTTCGTCGCCAGGATGACATCGTCGCGACGGCCGTTCGCCAGTGCCTTGCCGACGATCGTCTCCGATTCGCCCTGCGAGTACACGTCAGCGGTGTCGATGAAGTTGATTCCGGCATCCAGTGCACGGTGGATAATCTTGATCGAGGTGTCGTGGTCCGGTTCGCCCCACGCGCCGAACATCATGGCTCCCAGGCACAGGGGGCTGACTTGCATACCGGTACGTCCAAGGCTGCGATAGTCCATACCTCGACCGTAATAGCTGCGGCGCACGCCCGCCGCCCGGGGGTGCCTGACTCCTCCCAGCGATCCGCGTAAACGCCACCTCGCGACCGCTCTCACCACCGACTGGGGAGTCAAGGGTGGCTCCGCCGGTCGAACGGCTCCGCCCGCTCCATGAGCACCGCGCCCCCAGTGCTACGCGTTCTCCGTGAGCGGTTCCCCGCCTGGGCATTCCTTTGTAACCCCGTCGCATACCGGTGATTCGCCCTCCACGGCCGCACGGTCGCGATCACCGTCGACGGCGCCGAGGAACCGGCCGTTCGTCGTGGCCGACCCTGCCGGAGAAAGCTTCGCTGAATTAGTCGGAATATCCATTCAATCCACAGGTTCCACCATTCCGACCACGTTCAGCTAGGCCCATAGTTTTGCCTCACCCGAGTGGATATGTCTAGTTAGGACCGGTCCACCATGCAAACTGGAGGCGAAATGTCGCGAAGAACCGGGCGACGACGTCCGCGTCTGTTAGCCGTCGTTGCCGCACTGGGGATGCTCCTCTCCCTCTTCGCGGCAACTCCCGCGCTCGCCCTCACAACGCACAGCGTGAGCTCTCCAAACGGACAGATCGCTTTCTCCGTCACCGAGCAGACGGGAGGTGCCCTGACGTTCGCGGTGACGGCGGGCGCCACGTCGATCTTCGGGAGTTCCCCCCTGGGCATCGCCACCTCGGCGGTCGATCTGCGGTCCGGGCTCAGCTACGTCAGCGAGACGCGTACGGCGATCGACACCGCCTATTCGCTGCCGGCGGGAACGAAGCCGTCGTACCGCGATCATGCGAACGAGCTGATCCTGCGGTACTCCAAGAGCGGGCGGACGCTCGAACTGGTGGTCCGCGCCTACGACGACGGCATCGCCTACCGGTACCGGTTGCCGGGAAGCGGGTCGGTGTCGATCACGGACGAGACCGGCGGGTTCCGCCTGCCGGCGACGACCGGCGGATGGGCGGCCCCGTGGAACGCGAACTACGAGCAGGACTACACCTACAGGGACGCGTCCCAGCTGAACTCCGGCACGGAGCTCACGATGCCGTTGCTGGCGTCGATCGACGACAATGCCTACTTCACGGTCATCACCGAGGCGCAGGTGGTGAACGCGAACGCCTCCTACGTCCCGTCGCTGCTGAAGGGCAGCGGTGCGGGTGACGGGCTGCTGAACCTGAAGCGGACGCCGGATCAGGCGTTCCCGATCTCGACGACGTACCCGTTCGAGACGCCCTGGCGCGCGGCGATCATCGCGGGTGATCTCGACACGCTCTACAACTCTGACCTGGTACAGAACCTGAACCCGCCGGCGACGGCGGACTCCTCGTGGGTCCGCCCGGGGCGCGCCGCGTGGTCGTGGTACGCGGACGAGGACAGCGCGAGCGACCTCGACAAGCAGAGGGAGTACGTCGACTTCGCCGAGTCCATGGGCTTCGAGTACGTGACCATGGACTGCTGCTACAACAGGTCGACCGACCTGCCGGTGATCGCGGCCTACGCCAGGCAGCGCGGGGTGGGCATGTTCGCCTGGGTCAACGCCGAACCGTTCGCCGACCCGGCCGCCGCGGAGGCCCTGATGGCCGAGCACAAGAGCTACGGCATCGACGGTCTCAAGGTGGACTTCTTCCTCAGCGACTCGAAGGAGTCGATGGGCTGGTACCAGTCGATCGGCCAGGCGGCGGCGAACCACCAGATGATGCTCAACTTCCACGGCAGCACCAAGCCGGGTGGTGAGAACCGCAGCTGGCCGTGGCTGGTGACCTCGGAGGCCGTGGCCGGCACCGAGCACTACCTGTACCCGCCCCCCACCACCGCCCGCCAGGACGTGACCTATCCGTTCATCCGCAACATGCTCGGCGGAATGGACTACACGCCCACGATGATCTCGGAGAACGCGTCGATCCTCACGCAGGGTCACACGCTCGCGCAGGCGGTCGTGTTCACCTCCGCGATGGTCAACTACGCGGATTCGGCCGCGGCCTACGAGCAGTGGGACGGCCGCTGGCTGATGCGCGCGCTGCCGACGACGTGGGACGAGACGAAGGTCGTCGAGGGCTTCCCCGGAGACCACATCACGGTCGCACGCCGGTCGGGCGACGACTGGTTCGTCGGCGCGATGACGTCACCGGCCAGGACCGCCACGGTTCCCCTGTCGTTCCTCGGCTCCGGCGCCCACACGGCGACGATCTTCTCGGACAACGACTCGGGGAGGCTCACCGTCTCGACGCAGGCCGTCACGAGCGCGACCACGCTCTCGCTGCCGATGATCGCCACGGGCGGGGTCTCCGTGCACATCTCCAGGACGCCTCTGGCGATGATCGGATCCGGTGACGCGCGGTACGAGGCGGAGAGCGCCTCCAACACGCGTGGCGGCGGTGCCGGTGTGCAGGCGTGCAAGGGATGTTCGGGTGGGCAGAAGGTCGGAAACATCGGATCCGGCGGTTCCGTACAGTTCAACGGTGTGATGGCCGCGACCGCGGGCACGCACAGGCTGACCTTCACCTACACCTCCGGCGACCCACGGTCGGTGCAGGTCCGGGTGAACGGCGCCACCGTGTCGACGGAGAACGTCAAGGACTCCGGTGGATGGGAGCACGTGGGCAAGTGGTCGCTCGACGTGCCGCTCAACGCCGGTGCGAACACCGTCGCATTCCTGAACGCGAGCGCCTTCTCGCCGGACATCGACGCGCTGACGATCGCGCGCACGGTCGAGGCAGAGGCGGCGGCGAACACCCGGGCGGGCGGTGCCGTTCTGGATGCGTGCTCGCAGTGCACGGGTGGCACCGGGGTGTCCGGTCTCGCGGCCGGCTCGCTGTCGGTGCCGTTCCAGGCCGCGTCGAGTGGCGACAAGACGGTGCGGATCCACTACGCGTCGGCCGCGGCAGCGTCGATCAAGGTGACGGTCAACGGGGGAACCCCGGTCACGGTCGCGCTCCATGGGACCGGCGGCGGCGACGCCCTCGCCACCGCGACCGTCGGGCTCCCCTTGGGCTCCGGCGCCAACACCATCCTGATCAAGAACGCGTCCGGGGCGGCGGTGACGGTCGACTCGCTTGACGTCGTGATGTGAGTCCGGGGCCGGGCGGCCCGTGTGGACGCCGCCCGGCTCCGAATCGTCGGATCGTCCATCCCCCAACTATGAAGGCCCATGTGGCCAAGGGGGACGCGACCTATAGCGTCACCGTTGAACGGCGGTTTATCGCCACCTGAACAATCCGAAGGCTTCCGATGGAGAACGTGTTGAGCGACGAGGTACGCCCCCGCCCCGCGACGAGCACAGGTGCGGTGGGCGCTCAGGTCCGGAACGCGGACACGGGCGTGCAGCTGACCGTCACCTGGAACGACAAGATCGTCCTGGACCGGATTCCGCTCGGGTTCGCGATCGACGGCAGAGAGCTCGGCATCGACGCAGAACTCGTGCACGTCTCGGATCGCACGGTTCGCGACCGGATGAGCCTCCGTTCCGGCAAATCCGCCGGAGACCACGACTACGAGCACCACGAAAGCGTGCACACCTTCCGCGAGGCCGACGGCGTCGAGTGGCAGGTCATTCTGCGGGTCGCGCGTGACGGCGTCGGGATCCGCTACGCGATGCCCACCCTCGACGGAACCGCCCGGGTCACCGGGGACCGTACCGCCGTGACGCTTCCCGCCGGATCGAGGAGCTGGGTGCTCGACTACCAGACCTGGTACGAGACGCCCCGCTTCGGGGCGGACACCGCCGAGCTGGCGAGCGGCGCGTACGGATTCCCGTTCCTCACCCGTCTCGACGCGACGACACACATCCTGATCACCGAATCGGGGATCGACGGGCGCTTCGCCGGCACGCACGCCGAGGCGGGCGAGCCGGACGCGGACGGCGGCCGGACGCTGCGGTTCACCCTCGCCGACGACGGTGTCGAGGTCGCCCGCGGCGTCGTGACGCCGTGGCGCGTCATCCTCGTCGGAACGCTGCCCCAGCTCGTGTCCTCGCTGCTCGTCGACGAGCTGGCGCCGGCCGTCTCACCCGACCTGGAGGACGCGACCTGGGTCCGGCCGGGGCGCGCAGCCTGGTCGTGGTGGTCCGACTTCTACTCGGGCGCGCAGCTGGAGCGGCAGAAACACTTCGTGGACGTCGCCGCCGACCTCGGCTGGGAGCACCTGCTCATCGACTGCGGATGGGAGGAGACCTGGGTGCCGGAGATCGTCGCCTATGCGAGCCGCCGGGGAGTCCAGGTTCATCTCTGGACCATCTGGCGCGACCTCAACAGCCCGGAGGACCTGCGGAAGCTGGCGCTGTGGCGCTCCTGGGGCGTCGCCGGCATCAAGGTCGACTTCATGGAGTCGGAGTCGAAGGACCGTTACCGCTGGTACGACACGGTCCTCACGGAAACCGCCCGGCTCGGCCTCATGGTGAACTTCCACGGCTCGGTCATCCCGCGCGGCTGGGCGCGCACGTTCCCCCAGGTGATCGGGTACGAGGCGATCCGCGGCGCCGAGTACTACGTGTTCTTCGAGAACCAGGCCCTCACCGCGTCCCACAACGTCATCCAGCCGTTCACCCGCAACATCGTCGGCGCGATGGACGCCACGCCGGTCGCGTTCGGCGCCGCGAACCGCACGACCAGCGACGGCCACGAGCTCGGGCTCTCGGTCGCGTTCGAGTGCGGGATCACCCACTTCGCCGACCACGTCGACGCCTATGCCTCACGCCCGCTCGCGGCCAGGTTCCTCGCGGAGCTGGCCCCGGTCTGGGACGAGACGACGCTGCTGGCGGGCGACCCCGACAGCCACGCCGTCATCGCCCGCCGAGCGGGCGACCGCTGGTTCGTGGGCGGCGTCGCCACCGGGGACGCGCGCACGATCCACGTGCCGTTCGGCGAGCTCGGGGCGGGGCCGGACGCCCGGGTGTGGATCGTCGGCGACGCGTCGCCGACGTCCGGCGAGGTGCCGGCGACCGGGCTCGCGGAGACGACCACGACCGCCACGGACGCGATCGACGTCGCGGTCGCCCGGGACGGCGGCTTCGTCGCCATCGTGGCGCCGGCGGGTGCCGATCTGTTCAGGGCCGCACCCAGGCCGCTCCGTCCCGCACCGGTCGTGCACCCGCCCGTCGCCGAGATCGGAGCCGACGGGACCGCGTCCGTGACGACCGACGTCGACGCCCGGCTGCGCCTCCCGGCGGGCTGGTCCGCCGAGCGCGTCGGCGGGACGGGCTGGGCCATCCGTCCCGATCGCTCGCTGCGACCCGGCCGGCTCGGGGTCGTGACGGTCGAACGGGACGGCGACGGTGTGGTCCCCGTGGTCTCGCACGCGCGCGTCGTGCGCCCCATGACCCCCGGCACGTACGAGCTGCCGGACCTGCCGATGATCGCGTTTGTCAACGACGACGGACCCGTCGAGCGTGACCAGTCGAACGGGGCGGGAAACCCCGGCGACGGCCGGCCCATGCGCATCGCGGGCACGGGATTCGAACGCGGCCTCGGCACGGCGCCGTACTCGGAGGCGCGCTTCCACCTCGGCGGGCGCGCGGAGACGTTCACCGGCGCGGTCGGCGTCGACGACGAGTCGACCGGCAGCGCCAAGGTGAGTGTCCTCGCGGACGACCACGAGCTCTTCACCGCCGTCGTCGAGGCGGGGAAGCCCGTCACGACCTTCAGCCTGGACGTCTCAGGCGCCCAGACCCTGTGCCTGCGCAGCGAAACCGTGGCTCCGGACGACATCGGCGTGCACGTCGACTGGGTCGACACCGCCGTTCACGTCGCATCCCCCAACCGGTAACACCCGTGCCGGTCATGGACGACCGGCACACAACACGATCAGAGGAACACCATGAAACGCAATTGGATCGCCGCCACGGCGATGGTCGCGGCGGCAACGCTCCTCACCGCCTGCTCGGGCGGATCATCCAGTGGCGCGTCTGACGAGAAGGTCACCCTCACCTACGCGAACTGGAGTGAGGACCAGACTCCCGCGATGCAGCAGATCGCCACCGAGTTCGAGAAGGCGAACCCGAACATCGCCATCAAGGTCCAGACGCTGCCGTGGACCGAATACTGGTCGACGCTCCAGGTCGGCGCCGCCGGCGGCACCGCGCCGGACGCGTTCTGGATGCTCGCCGACCACTTCCGCGAGTACGCGAAGGGCGGTCAGCTTCTCGACCTGTCCGACACGGTGAAGTCCAACAAGATCGACATGAGTGTCTACCCCAAGGCCGTCTCCGACTCCTACACCTACGAGGGCAAGTCCTTCGCGCTGCCGAAGGACTTCGACACCAACGGCATCTGGTACAACAAGGCGCTCTTCGACGCCGCGGGCGTCAAGTACCCGGATGACACGTGGGGCTGGCAGGACGTGCAGGACGCGGCCAAGAAGCTGACCGACCCCGCGAAGGGCGTCTGGGGCATCGCGGCGCCGATCGACTCGCAGGGCGGCTTCTACAACACGATCCTGCAGGCCGGCGGCTCCATCATCAACCCGGACGGCACCGCCTCCGACTTCGCGAGCCCGGCGGGAGTCGCCGGCCTGAAGTTCTGGACCGACCTGCAGGCGGCCGGCTCGTCGCCGACGCTGAAGCAGCTGTCGGACACCGAGGCGGTCTCGATGTTCGAGAACCAGAAGGTCGCCATGTACTTCTCCGGCGCGTACTGGGCCCTGCGGCTCTACAAGAATCCCGAGCTGAAGAACAAGGTCGACGTCGCGCCCCTGCCGCAGGGCGTCAAGCGCGCCACCGTCACCAGCGGCATCGGCAACGCCGGATACGCCGGCAGCAAGCATCCGGAGGAGCTCAAGAAGTTCCTCGCCTTCCTCGGCGGTACGAAGGCCGCCGAGATCCAGGCGGCCACCGGAACGGTGCTCCCCGCCTACAAGGGAACCCAGAAGCCGTGGCTCGACGCGATGCCCGAGTTCCATCTGCAGGTGTTCATCGACGCCATCGACTACAGCGTCCCGCTCCCGGTCGCGGGGAACGCGTCCGAGTGGCAGGGGCTCGCCGCGCAGTACCTGACTCCCGCGTGGGACGGTAAGAAGCCCGTGCAGGACGCGGCGAAGGAATATCAGGACGCCGTCGACCAGGTGCTCGCCAAGAAATGACGAACGTGGCAACGAAGTTCGTGCGGCGGCCGACCGGCCGCCGCACAGGCGTCAGCACACCCAGCGGGTGGTGGGCGCTGGCGTTCATCGCCCCCGCGACGATCGGCCTGGTGGTCCTCTACCTGTGGCCGTTCCTGTCGACCCTGATCAAGAGCTTCCAGGACGTCCCGGCGTTCGGGCCCGCGACCTTCGTGGGGATCGAGAACTACACGACCCTCATCGGCGACGGTGACTTCTGGAAGGCGTTCGGGAACTCCGCGCTCTACACCGCGATCATCCTGCTCGGCATCCCCCTCGCCATCGCGCTCGCCGCGCTGATCGAGCAGGTCGGCCGGGGACGCGCGATCTACCGCGTGCTCTTCTTCCTGCCGGTCGTCACCCTGCCCGTGGCCATCGGCATGGTCTGGCGGTTCATCTACAACGGAGACTTCGGGCTGCTCAACTACGTGCTGTCGTGGTTCGGCGTCGACGGGCAGTTCTGGGTGGCCGACCCCCGGTTCACGATCTTCGCGTTCGGCGTCGTCGGCATCTGGATGGGCCTCGGCATCAACCTGATCATCCTCGGCGCCGGGTTGCAGGCCATCCCGAAGGCCCTCTACGAGGCATCCGCCCTCGACGGCGCCGGCCGCGTCCGGCAGTTCTTCCACATCACCGTGCCGCTGCTCAGCCCGAGCATCTTCTTCGTCACGATCCTCAACGTGATCGCCGCCCTGCAGATGTTCGACCTGATCTTCATCATGCTGCGCGGGGTGAACAACACGGCCCTCGCCGACTCCAAGACGATCGTGTACCTGTTCTACGAGAAGGCGTTCGTCCAGTTCCACCAGGGCTACGGCGCCGCGATCGCGATCGTGCTCCTCATCGTGATCATGATCGCGACGGCCCTCCAGTTCCGTCTGCAGAGATCTTGGGTCTTCTATGGCTGAGTCCACCGTCCGCCGCACGCCGGGTCCCCGGTGGCGCGGGAAGCCGGCCACCACCTGGCCGATCCATGTGATCCTCATCGGCGCGTCCGTTTTCATGGTGGTGCCGTTCGTCTGGCAGATCCTCACCGTGTTCAAGACGACCGCCGAGGTGACCAGGATCCCGCCGACGATCCTGCCGGGGGATCTCAGCCTGCACTCGTTCGAGACGTTCTTCTCGACCGTGCCGTTCTGGTCGATGTTCGCGGTCTCCACCGGTTCGCTCGCCCTGCGGGTCGTCGGTCAGATCGTGGTCGCCGCGCTCGCCGGATACGCGTTCGCGCGCATCCCCTTCCGCGGCCGCAACGTGCTGTTCGGCCTGTTCATCGTCATGCTGATGGTCCCGAGCCAGCTCTTCCTGATCGGCCAGTACGAGCTCGTCCGCGACCTGGGACTGCTGGACACCCTCCCGGCGCTCGCCATTCCCGGCCTCTTCTCCGCGTTCGGGACCTTCCTGATGCGCCAGGCGTTCCTCACAATGCCGAAGGACTACGAGGAGGCGGCCCGGCTCGACGGCGCCAACACCTTCCAGGTGTTCTGGTACGTGATGCTGCCGATGGCCCGGCCGATGCTGGCCGCACTCGCCGTGCTGACGGGTCTCTACTCGTGGAACGACCTGCTCTGGCCCCTCATCGTCTCTCCCTCCGGGGAGAACCGGCCGCTGCCGGTGGGCCTCGCGGGACTGCAGGGACAGTTCGGTACGGACTACCCGACCCTCATGGCGGGCGCGTTCGTATGCTCGATACCTCTCGTGGTCGTCTTCCTGGTTCTGCAGCGGCAGTTCTTCGCGGGCATCGCGAGCAGTGGACTCAAGGGATGACGGAAACGATGGAGAACGACGGACAGTGAACGACGACCGGCACATACCGATCCACCTGCGCGCCGGGGGCACCAGCCTCGTCGTCGCCGTCGACGGGGGCAGGCTGCCGCGCATCCTGCACTGGGGGCCGGATCTCGGAGAGGTCGGGGACGACGCCCTGGCGTACGTGCGGAAGGCGGCGCTTCCCGCGATCGGCGACAGCGCGGTCACCTACCCCCAGCCCGTCCCGGTGCTCCCGCAGCCGGCGGAGGGCTGGCTCGGACGCCCGGGTCTCGTCGGCGACGACGACGGCCGGCGCTGGGCCCCGAAGTTCCGGGACGCGACGCACGACGTCGACGACGCGGCCGACGGGCCCGTGCTGCGCACCACGGCCGTCGACCCGGAGTACGGCCTGGCCGCCGACTTCGAGATCCAGGTGCTCGCCGCGAGCGGGCTCGTGCGCCAGCGAGTCCGGATCAGGAACGACGCGGCGACGCCGTACCGCGTCGGCTCCCTCGAACTGGCGCTCCCGGTGCCGTCGGACGCGTCGGAGATCCTCGACCTGACCGGTCGCTGGGCGCTCGAACGGGTGCCGCAGCGACGTCCGTTCCACGTGGGGGAGTGGGTCCGGGCCTCGCGGGGAGGCAAGCCGGGACTCGAGCACACTCTGCTGCTGGTCGCCGGTGAGGCGGGCTTCGGGTTCCGGCACGGCGCGGTGTGGGCGACCCATCTCGCGTGGAGCGGCAACCAGGTGCTCGCCGCCGAGCGGACACCCGCGGGCACGAGGCACCTCACGGCGGGAGAGGTGCTGCTTCCCGCCGAGGTGGTGCTCGGGCAGGGCGATTCGCACCGGAGCCCGTGGCAGTACGGATCGTGGGGGGTCGGGCTGGACGAACTCGCCGCGCGATTCCACCGGCACCTGCGGTCGAGGCCGGAACATCCTCGCTCGCCCCGGCCCGTGGTGCTGAACACCTGGGAGGCGGTCTACTTCGACCACGACCTCGACACCCTGAGCGCGCTCGCCGAACGCGGAGCGGAGGCCGGCGCCGAGCGGTTCGTGCTCGACGACGGATGGTTCCTCGGCCGCCGCGACGACACCAGCTCGCTCGGCGACTGGACGGTCGACGCGGACGTCTGGCCCGAGGGCCTCGAACCGCTCGTCGCCCGGGTGCGCGAGCTCGGCATGGACTTCGGGCTCTGGTTCGAGCCGGAGATGGTCAACCTCGACTCGGACCTGGCTCGCGAGCACCCAGAATGGATCTTCGACGCGGGACACGGCCCCGGCCTCGCCTCCCGTCACCAGCACGTGCTCGACCTCGGCCACCCCGGCGCGTACGCCCGTCTGTTCGACCGGATGAGCGCCCTCGTCGGATCGCTCGGCATCGACTACATCAAGTGGGACCACAACCGGTATCTGCTCGACGCCGGCCACACGCCCAGCGGGCGGCCGGGAGTGCGCACGCAGGTCGAGCAGGTCTACCGGCTGATGGCCGAGCTCAAGGCCGCCCACCCGGGACTGGAGATCGAGTCGTGCGCCAGCGGCGGGGGACGCATCGACCTCGGCGTCTTGGAGTTCACCGACCGGGTCTGGCCGAGCGACTGCAACGACCCGCACGAGCGGCTCGAGATCCAACGCTGGACGGGGTTGCTGGTTCCCCCGGAGATGCAGGGCACGCACATCGGGGCCGAGGAGTCGCACACCACCCACCGGACGCATCCGCTCGACTATCGCGCGGAGAAGGCGCTGTGGGGACACCTGGGCGTCGAGGTGAACCTGCTCACCGCCGACGACGAGACCCTCGCGGTGCTCGCGCGGTGGATCGCGTTCCACAAGGAGCACCGGGAGCTGCTGCACTCGGGGGAGGTCGTCCACGCCGACCTCGCCGACGCGGCGTTCCGTCTTGAGGGCGTCGTGGCGGGCGATCGCGGTGAGGCGCTCTACGCGTTCAGCGTCGTCGAGCGCCCGTCGACGTGGCCGCCGGGGCGCATCCGGTTGCCCGGTCTCGACGACGCGCGCGACTACACCGTCCACGCCGTCCACCCCGGGTCCGCGCCCGCGGCCGGTACGGTGCTCCCGCCGTGGCAGCACGACGGCGTGACCCTTCCCGGGCGCGTGCTGCGGCTCGTCGGCGTCGAGGCGCCGTCGCTGGACGTCGACCGATCGGTGCTGCTGCGCGTCGTGAGCTCGACGGCGGCGCCGTGACGCGGGTGGCTCAGCCCTTCGCGCGGTTGCGGTACTCGGTGGGACTGGCCTCGTGCATCCGCTTGAAGTGACGGGAGAAGTAGAACGGGTCGGGGTAGCCGACCTCGCGGGCGATGTTCGCGACGGTCGTGTCCGTGGTGTCGAGAAGGCTGCGGGCCTGCGCCATCCGGAGCGCCGTGTGGTGCGCGAGCACTCCGCCCCCGGTCGCGCGGCGGAACAGCGCGCTCAGATGGGAGGGTGAGACGCCGACCAGCGACGCCAGGTCGGCGACCCGGACGGTGCTGTCCAGCCGCTCGGCCAGGTAGGCCATCGCGCGCTGCAGGGGATCACCGGGCGCCGGCATGGTGCGGTCGACCACGATCTGCGTGAGGAGCTTCCACGCGGCGCCCGCCGCGCCCATCAGGCTCGCCGGCGAGTGACCCCGTTCGAGGGTGGTCACGATCTCGTCGAGCAGGGCGATCGCTCGATCGATGCGGCGGATGGGGATTGCCGGCCCGCCGACCTCCTCGATGAGCTCGGCCAAGTCGGCGCCTCGGAGGTGGCACCACCAGATCGTCCAGGGGTTGTCGTAGGAGGCGCCGTACGCGTGCGGGGTGCCCCGCGGGATCACCAGCGCCGTGTTCGCTCCGACGCGGTGCTGGGCGCCCGCGATGTTCGCCCATCCGGTGCCGGCCGTGCACAGGATGAGGATGGTCTCCTCGATGCCGTTTGGCCGCCTCATCAAGTGATCCGCAGCGATCGGATAGTGCCCGGTGTCCGTGACCATGAGGCGTCTGGTCACCGGGCGAGAACTCGCCTCGACCACGACCCGGCGGGGCACCACGGTCAGCCGCTGGTTAAGGAAACCCTCCTGGATCGGCATGGGGTCAGTATGGCACACACCATCGGATCGTCCAGGTGGCTCCGAATATCCGACATTCCCCGCGACCGGTGACGCCGTGTTGACTGATCTCGATGAATGACAACGTTGTTGCGGTGGCCGGCCTGGCCCCGCCCCCAGATGACCGGACCGACGTGTCGTCCGCTCCCGGGGACAAGGTGCAGATCATGGAACGAGGACTGTTGTCCGGGAAGGTGGCCGTGGTGACCGGCGCGGCCTCGGGCATCGGCGCCGCGGTGGTGGACCGGTTCCTGGGTGAGGGCGCCCGCGTGATCGCGGTGGACGTGACCGAGCAGCGACAGGACCGGCCGGACGTTCTGGTGATCACCGGCGATGTCGCCGAGGCCCTGACCTGGCGGCGGGTCGCGGAGGCGGCGCGAGCCGAGTTCGGGCGGCTGGACGTGCTCTACAGCAACGCCAGCGTGGTGGTGCGAGCCCCCGCCCACGAGCTGGCCGAGGAGGCCTGGGACCGGCAGATCGCCGTCAACCTCACGGCGACGTATCTGGCGGTCAACGCCTGCGTCGGGCTCCTGCGGGAGAACGGGGGCTCCGTCGTGCTGAGCTCCTCCGTGCACGCCCTGGTAGGCCTTCCCGGACACCCCGCCTACGCGGCCGCCAAGGGCGGGCTCGTGTCACTCGGACGCCAGCTGGCCGTGGAGTACGGCCCGGAGGTGCGGGTCAACACCGTGCTTCCCGGGCCGATTCTCACCCCCGCCTGGGACGGCATCGGCGAGGAGGACCGCCGGCGGAGCGCGGCGGCCACCGCCGCCGCGCGTTTCGGCCGGCCCGACGAGGTGGCCGCCGCGGTGACCTTCCTCGCCTGCGGGGAGAGCTCGTACGTCACCGGTGCCTGCCTCGTGGTCGACGGGGGATGGACCGCGGTGAAGGACTCCGCGTGACGAGGGAGAAGGCGGCCGGGGACAAGCAGGGAATCGGGGGTCGGAGGTCGCGGTGAAAATCGTCAATGTCGAAACGTTCCTCGTGCCGCCACGCTGGCTGTTCTGCCGCGTGGAGACCGACGAGGGCGTGGTCGGCTGGGGTGAGCCCGTGGTGGAAGGTCGCGCGGAGGCGGTCAGGGCCACCGTCCACGTGCTGGCGGAATACCTGATGGGGCAGGACCCGCTGCGGATCGAGGATCACTGGCAGGTCATGGCGAACGGCGGCTTCTACCGGGGCGGACCGGTGCTCTCCAGCGCGCTCGCGGGCCTTGACCAGGCACTCTGGGACATCGCGGGCAAGACCTACGGCGTGCCCGTCCACGCGCTGCTCGGTGGGCACGTCCGCGACCGGGTCCGCATGTACGCCTGGGTGGGCGGCGACGAGCCGGCCGAGCTCGCCGAGAGCATCGGCGCCAGGATCGAGGCCGGGTTCAGCGCGGTCAAGATGAACGCCAGCGGCCGCATGCCCGCCCTCGCGACGGTCGCCGACGTCGCCGGGGTGGTGGAACGGGTCGCCCTGGCCAGGGAGATCCTCGGGCCGGGCCGCGACGTGGCCGTCGACTTCCACGGCCGCGTGTCCGCGGCCGACGCGCGGCGGATCCTGCCGCTCATCGCCGAGTTCCTGCCGATGTTCGCCGAGGAGCCGGTGCTGCCCGACCGGCCGCATCTGCTGCGCGACGTCGTGACGTCCAGCAGCGTCCCGGTCGCCACCGGAGAGCGGCTGTACTCACGCTGGGATTTCCGGCCCGTGCTCGAGGCCGGGGTGGCGGTGGTGCAGCCCGACCTGTCACACGCGGGCGGGATCTCGGAGACCCGGAGGATCGCCGCGCTCGCAGAGGTGTGGGACGCCAAGCTCGCCCCGCACTGCCCGCTCGGCCCCCTCGCCCTCGCGGCCAGCCTCCAGGTCGCCTTCGCGACTCCGAACTTCCTGATCCAGGAGCACTCGATCGGGCTGCACTACAACCAGGGCGCGGACCTCCTCGACTACGTGCTCGACCCCGAGGTGTTCCGCTTCACGGAGGGATACGTCTCCCGTCCGGAGGCGCCGGGCCTGGGCGTGGAGATCGACGAGGCCGCGGTCAGGCGGGCCGACCGGGCGGGACACGCCTGGCGTAACCCCGTGTGGCGGCACGACGACGGCGGGATCGCCGAATGGTGACGGCGAGCGTCCCCCTGCACGCGCGTTTCGACCTCGACCGGGGCGGCCGCTGGGTCTCGCTGTCCGGGGGCGGCCGCGAGTGGTTGTGGTCGCGCCCCGAGCCCGCTCGTGCCTCGGTCGTCCCGGGATCGGCGTTCGTCGACGCGGGCGGCGTCGAGGAGTGTGTTCCCACGGTGCGCGGGATCCCGGACCACGGCGACGCGTGGAGCCGCGCCTGGAAGGGCTCGCCGGCCGAGAGCGCGGTGAGCTGCGAGGACTTCGAGTTGCTGCGCGAGGTCGAAGAGGAAGCCGGAACGGTCGTCGCGACCTACCGGATGTCCGCCAACCCCGGATACACGTTCGTCTGGGCCGCCCACGCCCTGCTCGACCTCGGGGAGAACGCCCGGCTCCTCGCCCCCGAGGACACTCCGGCAAGGATCTTCCCCGAAGCGGCCCCGCTGCTCGATCGCGCCTGGCCGTACGGCTCGGCTCACCTGGACGGTCGCTGGCCCGCGCCGTTGGGGCTGCGGCTCGACCGGTTCGGTCCCGACGACGGCACCGCCGTGGGCGCCGTACTGCGATGCGAGGCCGTGCGGGTCGTGGACGGCGACGATGTCCTCGACCTGCGCGTGGAGGCCCCCGAGGGGGTTCCGGTGTCCACCGCCCTCTGGCGCAACCTCGGCGGATTCCCCGCCGGCTCGCCGTACCGCAGCATCGGCGTGGAACCCATGCTCGGCGCGGTATTCGATCTCTCGGAAGCGGGTCCGGGCGATGCCGCGGTCATCCCGTCGTCCGGCGAACTGACCTGGCGGCTCGTGCTGGCCGCGGAACGGATGAACTGATGGCCGAACAGATCCCCGCTGTCACGAAGGCCGGGCCTTCCGCCACACCGGAGGCGAAACGCTTTCTCGAAGTGCTCGCCACGCACCGCCTGCTGGCCATCGTCCGCGGCGCCGACCCCGATGCCGCGCTCCGTACGGTGATCACCCTGGCCGAGGAGGGCGTGGAGCTGATAGAGGTCTCCCTGGTGACCGGGGACGCGCTGCGGGTGATCCGTGACGCCCGGGCCGCGCTGGGAGAGGTGGCAGACCTCGGCGCGGGGACGGTGGTCACCGCGGACGACGCCCGCAGGGCGGCCGAGGCGGGCGCGACCTTCCTCGTCACTCCCGCGGTGAGCGAGGCGGTCGCCGAGGGCGGCCGGTTGGGTCTGCCCGTCCTCGCCGGGGCACTCACCCCGACGGAGGTGGTGACCGCGCTCGGCATGGGGGCGTCGGCGGTCAAGCTGTTCCCCGCGTCGCTCGGCGGAGTGCGTCACCTGCGCGCGCTGCGGGACCCGTTCCCCGAGGTTCCGTTCGTTCCGGTCGGCGGAGTCGGAATGACCGAGGCCGCCGACTACCTGCGTGCCGGTGCCGTCGCGGTCGGTGTGGGCTCGCCCCTCGTGGGTGACGCCGCCGCCGGTGGAAGCGTCGAGGAGCTCAGGGCGCGGATCCGTGGCTTCAGGAAGGCGCTGTGACCGCCACCTTCGGTGAGGCGACGGCCCCGCGCGCGGACGACCCGGCCCGAGGGCCGATCGAGGTCGCCACCTTCGGCGAGACGATGGCATCTCTACGCGCGGACGACCCGATCAGGCTCGGCGGGACGATGCGGCTCTCGGTCGCGGGAGCCGAGTCCAACGTGGCGATCGGCCTGGCGCGGCTGGGCCACCGGGTCGGCTGGACCGGTCGGGTGGGGGACGACGAGACCGGTGAACTCGTGCTGCGCACCCTGCGCGCGGAGGCGGTGGACGTGACCCACGCTCGCGTCGACGGCCGTGGGCCCACCGCGCTCGTTCTGTTCGAGCGGCGCATCGGCGATCTGACCCGGGTGATCTACCACCGGGCGGGCTCCGCCGCGTCCCTGATGTCCCCGGAGGACGTCCTGCCCGCGCTCGATCCGCCGCCCAGGCTGCTGCACGTCACCGGGATCACGCCGGCGCTCGGCCCGGGACCCGCCGCGGCGGTTCGCGTGGCGGTGACCGCCGCCGCGGAGGCGGGCGTGCGCGTCTGCCTCGACGTGAACCACCGCTCCCGGCTCTGGGACCGCGGCCGGGCGGCCGAGGCGCTCCGCCCGCTGGTTCCCTCGCTGTCGGTGGTCGTCGCATCCGACGACGAGCTGGAGTTGGTCGCACCGGCCTCGGCGACGACGGAACGCGACCGCGTGGCCTCCCTGCTCGACGCGGGGGTGGACGAGGTGGTCGTCAAGCGCGGCGGCGACGGCGCGAGCGGCCACACCCTGAAAACGACCGAACACGTCCCGGCCCGCCGCGTCCGTGTCACCGATCTCGTCGGGGCCGGCGACGCGTTTGTCGCCGGCTACCTGTCCGGACTGCTCGACGACCTCGACCTGGCGGGCCGTCTCGATCGGGCGGTCACCACGGGCGCCTTCGCCGTCGCCTCACCCGGCGACTGGGAGGGGGCGCCCACCAGGAACGAGCTCGGGCTGCTCGACTCCCTGCCCGGATCCACCCTTCGCTGAACGAGGCACCCGCCCCTCGGCCTCGCGGGTTCGGTGGAGACCTGGTCGCCCGTGGTGGAAGTTCACCATCGGCGCCCGCGGCGGCTTCCGCACCCACATCGGCGCGGGCGACTCCCGCGACTTCGACGGGGCAACCACTACCGCCACTCCTTCTGAACCTCAGCGACGCCTCCAGAGCTACGGCATTGAATCGTTCCGGTGCTGCCTACGGTACGTAACGGATCTCTTACTTAAAGGAGTATGGTCGCCAACGGTGACCGGCCGACAGCATGAAGCCTCCCGAAGAACGGAGACCGATGTGGCCAGTGAGTTCCAGCGTAGAAAGGTCGTCGGAGTTTTCCGTGCGATGGATGTCGACGGAGACGGCCGGCTGACCGAGGCCGACTTCCAGGCGCTCGCCCACCGCTGGACGGCCGTCGCCGGGTCCGTCGATCCGGGGCGGCTGGCCTCCATCATGACCGGCTGGTGGCCGGTGCTCCAGGCCACCTCCGACCCCGACGGCGACAGAGCCGTCACCCTCGACGAGGTGCTCCTCGCCGTGGAGGGCCTGGACGACATGGCGGACGCCGTCTCCGGCACCGCCGACGCGATGTTCGAGGCCATCGACCTCAACGGGGACGGTCTCATCTCCCGTTCGGAGTACGGCGCGCTCATCGAGACGTGGAACGGGACGCCCACGGCGACCGATGAGATCTTCCCCCGCCTGGACCTGGACGGTGACGGCCACCTCACCCGCGACGAGTTCCGCACCCACTGGACGGAGTTCTGGGCAGGCGACAACCCGAACGCTCCCGGGACCTACGTCTTCGGCGCGCTGGTGGAATAGCCCGGGGTCCGTCCTCAGCCACCGGCGGCACCGGGCGGCAGGGCGCGGCACAGCGTGTCCAGGGCCGCGCCGTAAGCATGCTCCGGTGGCGTGGCGCAACCGATGACCAGGTCGTCGGCGACCGGCAAGGTGCCCGGTTCCGACGAACGAGCGTCCCGTTGATGCCCGACCCCGCGCGGCGCCTCGCCGGCAGGCCGGGGTGGGGCCCTGCCAGCGAGGCGCCCCTGGCCGGATCCTTTCCGTCGGTCTCTTCCCGAACGGGGCCTGCGATCAGGCGGCGGCCTGGCGGATGAGGGCGGCGACCGCGGCGGGCTGCGACAGGTAGACCGAGTGGCTGCCCGGCGTCTCCGCGACGGTCGAGCCGGCGCGCTGCGCCATGGAGTGCTGTGCGGGCGGCGGGATCATCCGGTCGTCGGTCGCCACCAGGTACCAGGACGGCTTGGCGCGCCACGCGGGTTCGGTGACCGCGCCGCCGAGGGCGTCCACGCCCCAGGGGACCTGCGAGTCGGCCATGAACGCCGCCTGGTCGGCGGGAAGGTCCCCCGCGAACGACGCGGCGAACTTGTCCCGGTCGAGGAAGAGGAAACCGTTCACCGGGGGCAGGATCGGCGGGACGGGCGCGCCGGGCGGCGGGTCGGCGATGATCGTGTTGACCGACTCGCCCTTGTCCGGGGCGAAGGCCGCGATGTACGCCAGCGCCGCGACGTTGGGGTGGCCGCCGGCCTCGCTGATCACGACGCCGCCGTAGGAGTGACCGACCAGGACGCACGGGCCGTCCAGACCGTCGATGACCTGGTGGGTGGCGGCGACGTCCCCGGCCAGGGACAGGGTCGGGTTCTGCACGATTGACACGCGGAAGCCGTCGGCGACGAGCAGGTCGTAGACGGCCTGCCAGCCGGAGCCGTCGACGAAGCCGCCGTGGACGAGCACGATGTTGCGGATCATGGCTTTCCTCTGCGAGGGGAGAAGGAGTGGAACACCTCCCACGGTAGGAACGGGGCGGCTCCCCTCGCGTACGTCAAATGATGTAATCGCCCTCCCTCGCGGCCATGAGACGGCTCAGCTCGCCGCGCGTCGTGATGCCGAGCTTGGGGAAGATGTGCGAAAGGTGCGAGCTGACCGTGCGAGGCGAGACGAACAGCCGCTGGCCTATGTCGCGGTTGGTCAGGCCGTCCGCGACGAGCTGCGCGATCTGGAGCTCCTGGGCGGTGAGCCGGTCGCGGGCGTCGCGCTTGCGGCGGATCCGCTCGCCGCTCGCGCGCAGCTCCCGCAGCGCGCGCTCCGACCAGGGCACCGCGCCGAGGGCGTCGAACGCCTCGGCCGCCGCGCGCAGCGGAGCCCTGGCCTCGGCGGCGCGGCGCTGACGGCGCAGCCACGCGCCCCACGCGTGCCGCAGCCGCGCCCGTTCGAACGGCCAGCCGACCAGGTCCTCGCGCAGTGCCTGCGTGAACAGCTCCTCCGCGGTCTCGTCGGGCGCGGTGACGGCCCTGACGTAGGCGAGCGCCACGTGCCCGATCGGCAAGCCGCTCTCCTCGATCACCGGGGTCAGCTCGTCGGCGACCGCGCGCAGCTCCTCCTGCCGTCCGCTGAGCAGCGCCGCCTCCGCCAGGTGCGGCAGCGCCCACAGCCGCACGTACTGGCTGTGGCTGACCTCGCTGGGGTCGAAGATCGGGCGCAGCGCGTCCCAGGCCGCGCCGAAGGTCCCGTCGGCCAGCTCGGCGGCCCCCCGCGCGAGCTGCACCAGGGCCAGCATCGGGTACGCGCCCGCTGACAGGAACGCCCGTTCGGCCTGCGCGGCGAGGTCGCGCGCGACGTCCGTCGCGCCGCGCAGCGCGTGAATCTCGGCGGATACGGCGTCCACGGTGAACACCCACTGCCGCTGCCTGGTCTCCACGGCCAGCGCCCTGGCCTCGGCGGCGGCGACGACCCCGAGCCGGGTGTCGGCGAGTCGCGCCGCCGCCGTCGCCTGCCCGACGAGCGCCTGCGCGAGCGACCCGAACGGCCCCCGCGCCCGCATCCCCGCGATCGCCTCCGCGTACAGCCGCGCGCCCAGCGGGAACGCCCCGACCGCGTTCGCCGCGACGCCCAGCCGGAGCAGGTTGTGCGGGCTGACCCAGCTCGCCCTGCTCAGCGCGTCGAGCCGGGCCAGCACCTGCCTGCCGCGCTCCACCGGTGCGATCATCGCGAGTGACGTGACGAGCTGAGGGTCGTCCGGAGACACGTCCAGCCGGTCGATCGCGGCGAGCACGGGCGCGCGGGCCTCCCGCGTGGGGTTGGAGAAGAACCAGCGCAGGCCGACCCAGGACAGCCAGTTCAGGGCGTACGCCGAGCCGTCACGTACGCGCATCTCGTCGACGAACCCGGCGAGGTCGGACAGCCGGTCCACGCCGGTCCACACGAAATGCAGGCTGATGTCGCGGAGGTTGGTGAGCCTGGACCGGTCGATCGGGGCGAGGTCGGCGTCCTCCGCGCGGACGACGAGGCGTTCCAGGGCGGCACGGTCGCCGAGATCGCAGGCCATCATGGCGGCGTCGATCAGCCACGTGCCCCGGCGGGCCGGGTCGGCGCTGAGGTAGGCGGCGCGCTCCAGCGCCTCCAGCGCACGCCCCGACGCGCCCCTGTCTTCGGCGCGCAGCGCGGCGTCGGCGAGCCCGGCTGCGACGTCGTCGTCGTAGGACGTCGCGGCGGCCGCTCGGTGCCAGATCCTGCGGTCGTCGTCATCGGGCAGGGCGGCGGCGAGCGCGGCGTGCGCGTCGCGCAACAGGTCGGGCCCGGCCGCCTGGGTGATCGCCGACCTGATCAGCGGGTGCCGGAACCGGACGCGCACGGCGTCGGCCACGACCAGTCCCGCCCGGGTCGCGGGGGCCAGCGCGGCCGCCTCGATCGGTGCGCCCGCCAGCAGGGACGCGGCCCGCGTGTTCTCCTCGATCGTGTCGTCCTCGTTGACGGCGGCGACGAGCGCCAGGAGCCTGGTGTCGGCGGGCAGCGCGGCGAGTGCCTGGGCGAACGCGCGCTCCAGCCGCTCCGTCAGAGGCAGCCTGCTCGACGCCAGCAACTCCTGGTCCTGCCGGGACGCCAGCGCGGCGAACTCGATCAGCGCGAGCGGGTTGCCCGCCGCCTCCGCCAGCACGCGGGCGCGCAGCGCGATGCCCAGGTCGGGCGCGACCCTCGCTAGCAGCTCCGCCGCCGCCTGGCCGGTCAGCGGCGGCACCGTCAGTGCGGGCAGTCCCGACACGGTGAGCCTGGCCTGCGCGTCGGCGTCGTCGCGCAGGGTCGCCAGCAGCACCACCGCGTCCGAACGCAGCCGGCGCCCGACGAACGCGAGCGCCTCCCAGCTCGGCCCGTCCAGCCAGTGCGCGTCCTCGACGGCGAGCATCACGGGCGTGTCGCCCGCCAGCGCGGACAGCCGGTGCAGTACGGACATCGCGACGCGCAGCGGCCCGCCGTCGAGATCGCCGGGCGGGAATCCGGTCCCCGCGAGCAGCCTGCGCAGACCCTCGTACGGGACCTGACCTTCGGCGGGCACGCCGGTCACGGTCAGCACGCGCGCCCTCCTGGCCGCGGCCTCGGCCGTGGCGGCCCCGAGCAGCGCCGATTTGCCGACGCCCGCCGCGCCGCTCAACACGAGCGCGCCGCCGCCCTCCTTCAAGCCGTCCAGCAGTGCCAACAGGTCACGCAGTTCGGCGTCTCGACCCACGAGGTCGTGCGGTTTCACGAGAACGATGCTCACACCGCACGCCCCGAGCCGTCCAATGCCGGCCCGCGCGGATGCGCGTACGCACCGCCAGGACGCGGCAGCGCGAACCCGGCGAGTCGCGCGACCCCGGCGTGGCGAAGACCTGAGTCGTGCGACCCCGGCGTGGCGAAGATCTGCGCCACGCGCGCCCCGGCCGTGCGCTCGGTGATCGTCGGCCGGGCCGTGATGAAGCGGTCGGCCGGCCCCAGCACAAGCACGTCGCGCGTGACGGCCGACATCAGGCGGCGGCCTGGCGGATGAGGCCGGCGACCGCGGCGGGCTGTGAGACGTAGACGGCGTGGCTGCCGATGGCTTCGACGACGAACGCTCCGGCGCGCTCGGCCATGGCGCGCTGGGCCGGCGGCGGGATCATGCGGTCCTCGGTGGCGACGAGGTACCAGCTGGGCCTGTGCCGCCAGGCCGGCTCGGTGACCGCGCCGCCGAGGGCGTCCACGCCCCAGGGGACCTGCGCGTCGGCCATGAACGCGGCCACCTGCGCGGGCAGATCGGCGGCGAACGCGTTGTGGAACCTGTCACGGTCGAGATAGAGGAGACCGTCGTGCGGGGGCAGGATCGGCGGGACGGGCGCGCCGGGCGGCGGGTCGGCGATGAGCGTGTTGACCGACTCGCCCTTGTCGGGGGCGAACGCGGCGATGTACGCGAGTGCCGCCACGTTGGGGTGGGAGCCGGCCTCACTGATGACGACCCCGCCGTAGGAGTGGCCGACCAGGACGGCCGGGCCGTCGAGCGCGTCCAGGACCCGGCGGGTCGCGGCGACGTCACCCTCCAGCGACAGCGTCGGGTTCTGCACGATCCGGATGCGGAAGCCGTCCCTGGCGAGGTCGTCGTAGACACCCTGCCAACCGGATCCGTCCACGAAGCCACCGTGCACGAGCACGACGTTCCTGATTGCCGTCATGGTCACTCCTGGCCTGGATGGACGGGCTCGATACCTGTCCGAGGTCCTCCATTCAAGTCGCGTGGAAGATCACAGACCACGCAGAACAGTACGCAGAAGTTTCACACTCAACCGGCCTTCGGCATGGCAGGGGGCGTACGGGCCGCCTCGGCTGTGGTGGATCATCCGCTCTGCGTGAGGTCACGAGTCGCCGCGAGGTCGGTGACGATCTCAAGGAGGCGTGGGAGCGCGGGGTTGTCGTTACGCGGCAGCCAGATGACGTCGGTGGGGGCGTAGGCGTCGGTGAAGGGGATGAAAACGACGCCGGTACGGCGGAGGCTCTGAGAAGAGCGGACCAGGCGGGTGATGCCGACGCCGGCGGCGACCAGAGCAAGGAGGTTCTGGGGGTTGGCGTCGGTATGGACGATGTTGGGAATGAAGCCCGCCTCCTGGAAGTGGTCGTCATAGGTCCGGTGCCAGGGCTCCCAGGAACTCGGCGGGGTGAGGACCCAGCGTTCCTCCGCCAGGTCCCGCAGATCCAGTTCGGCGCGGTGGGCCAAGGCGTGGTCTTCGGGCAGGACGGCGCATACGGGCTCATTGGTCAAGGTCCGGGACGCGAGACCGTCGACCAATGGCGGGCGGGTGAACGCGGCGTCGTAGCGTCCGCTGGTAACGCCCTCGACGAGGGCGGCGATGGTCGTCGATTCCGTAGTGATCCGCAGGTCCGCCAGGCGCTCGCGCAGGGCTCGGACGATGGGGGGCAGAAGATGGTTGGCGACGGTGGTCAAGAAGGCCAGGCGAAGGTCGCCGACCTCGCCCCGCTGGGCCCGCTGAAGGACGGCGAGGGCCTGGTCCGTGCGTTCCAGGACGGCGCGGGCCTCGGAGACGAACACCCCGCCGACGGCGGTCAGCCGGGTGCCGCGGCTGTCGCGGTCGAACAGCCGCACCCCCAGCCGGCGCTCCAGAGCGGTGATCTGCTGGGAGAGGGACTGCTGGGCGATCAGTAGGCGCTCCGCTGCCCTGGTGAAGCTCAACTCCTCGGCCACCGCAAGGAAATATCGCAGTTGCCGCAGCTCAGGATGGGTCACAGCTTCTGACTGTAGCGCGGGCAGCGAGCAAGTGTTGGATCTTGATCATGGCCCCCGGCCAGGCTGGTGGACAGCGGGAAGCACGTGGCGACCCGCATGCACAAGGGGGTTCACCGATGTCCGACAGCGCCGCCGACCAGTCCCGGGTCTGGCTGATCACTGGTTGTTCCACCGGGTTCGGCCGCGAGCTGGTGCGTGCCGCGGTTGCCGCGGGCGACCGGGTGATGGCCACCGCCCGTCGCCCCGAGGTCCTGGCCGACCTGGTGGATCTCGGCCGGGGCCGGGTCAGCACCACCACGCTGGACGTGACCGACTCCGCCTCCATCGAGGACGCGGTCGAGGCGACACTGGCCGTCTACGGCCGGATCGACGTCGTGGTCAACAACGCCGGCAACCTGCTCTTCGGCGCCGTCGAGGGGTTCAGCATGGACGAGCTGCGCAGCCAGATGGACACGGTGTTCTTCGGCGCCGCCGAGGTCACCAAGGCGGTCCTGCCGCATCTGCGCGAGCAGGGCAGCGGCACGATCGTGCAGATGAGCTCCATGGGCGGACAGGTCACCTACCTCGGGTTCGGCGCCTACCATGCGGGCAAGTTCGCCCTGGAGGGCCTGTCGCAGACGCTCGCCAGGGAGCTCTCCCCGCTCGGCGTCCGCGTGATGATCGTCGAACCCGGAGCGTTCCGTACCCAGATCAACGCGAGCAAGATCCTCACTTCGGTTCCGGAGGCGTATCACGGCAGCGTCGGCGCCTTCCGCACGGCCATCGACTCGATGCGGGGCCAGGAGCAGGGCGATCCCGCCAAGGCCGCAAGCGCCATCGTCACCGCCGTCCACAGCGACAACCCACCCCTGCGGCTGGCGCTGGGCGGCGACGCGGTCGACGGCATCCGCGCCGAGCTGGCATCCCGGCTGGAGGACGTGGCCGGCTGGGAGGAAGTCAGCCGCTCCACCGACGTCACCGTCTGACCCGGCACCGAATACAAAGGAGCAACCCGTATGACCGCTCAGGGTGCAGGATCCCCCGAAGCACTTCTCCCGGAGATCGCCGACCGGATGGCCGTCCGCAGGCTCGTTGATCTCTACGCCCACTACGCCGACCGCCGGGACGCCAGAGGGCAGGCGGCCCGTTCGCCGAGGACGCCCGTCTCGCCGTCTACCAGGGCGACCCCGCGAGCAACGAGCCCGTCCAGCTCCTGCGGGGCCGCGCCGAGCTGACCGACGCACTGGAATTTCTGAACACCTTCCAGGCCACGACGCACTTCATCGGTCAGCATGTCGTGGACTTCAACGAGGACGGCGCCGCAGGCGAGACCCACTGCCTCGCCTACCACCTGTTCGAACACGACGGCCGGCGGATGCTGATGGTGATGTCCATCCGCAACCAGGACGTCTTCGTCCGCAGGGACGGGCAGTGGCTGTTCGCCGAAAGGAAGATCATCGTCGACTGGACCGACAGCCGTCCCTCCACGCCCCAAGAAGCCGCATAAGGACGTGCACTCTGCGAAGGCCCGTGAACGATGCTTCCGTTCCAGCGGTCGTCGCAACACCCCAGCTGAGGGGATGTGATGGACTTCGAGATCCGGAAGAACCGGGAGCGGTCTCAGGGACGCAAGAAGCTCACTCAAGAGCGGGCGGGATACGGCACAGCGCGTCCAGGGCTGCGCCGTGAGCATGCTCTGGTGGCTGCCCGGGTCCGTCGGAGGTCGTCCGGTCCCATCAGGTGCCACCACGGGAGCGGGGAAAACCAGGGTCGTTTGTGTGTCGTAGTGCACGCTCGGCGCTGAGCGTGCGTTTGTACGCAGAACGGGACTTTCCCCCTGCCTAATGTCAGTGCTGTCCGGAACGCGCAGCACCAAAAAGCGCACCGGACACCAAGATCTCCACCCGCTCACCCGAGCGTCCTCACCAGAAGGAAATCCCCTCATGAGCAAGCTTCGTAGCGTCCTTGTCGGCACCGCCCTGGCCGGCGCCCTTGCGGCCGGCATCGCCGCCGCCCCCGCCCAGGCCGCCACCGCCTCCACCGCCAGTGCGGCGAGCACCGCTTCGGTTGCCCAGGCGCAATACACCAAGCACTGGTTCTCCGGCTCCTCCAGCTTCGGCCGGGGCGAGTCGCGCGGGGAGCGCTCGGAGTACAAGGGCTACTGGTACTACTCCAATGGTCGCTACTACTTCGACATCGAGGCCCGTGACCACGACCGCGACCGCCAGAACACCTACGTCGACTTCAGCTGGCACGACAACAACGGCTGGCACAACCGCCGGTTCTTCACCGGCGGCAAGAGCGAGTGGAAGTTCAGCTACAGCCGCAACAGCGGCTTCGACGGCTTCCGCACCCGCATCGGCGAGGGCAACTCCCGCGACTTCGACTGGGGCAACTACTACCGCCACTCCTTCTGATCCACCACGACGCTTCCGATGTGCGGCGCGTCACGCCCCAAGAACGATCCGGCGGAAGGATCAGCGGTCCGGCTGGTCCTTCCGCCGGCCGACACCACTCCACCGGACAGGGCCTGGAAGCGACGGGCCCTTCCTCCGGACGCGGAAGGCCGGTGGTTCGGCCCCGCTCCCGACCATCTCGCCGATCAGCATGAAAGCCCCGAACGATCATCGTTCGGGGCTTTTTTGATCTCCGGTGACGGCAACGTCCACCGGCAGGATTTCTTGCAGGCTGGTGACCCTGTTCGGTCAACCGCACGATGAAATAAGGCTGACGGTGCTGAGCACTTCGCTCTCACGGTCCCAGAGAGGGCATTGAGAAGTCTTTGTGATCTTCATTCTGGTGTTGCCGGAAGAGCGGCGGCGAGGCTCGCGGCTGGCTCGGTTACAGCTGGGCCAACCAGTCGGCGATGGCTGCGAAGTCGGTGTGCGTGAGGCCATGACGAGGGTCAACGCGATGGAGGAGAGCCTGCCCGTGATGGTGGGCGGACACCCAGGCGCGATCGGCGTCGGTGATTTCGTCATCGACCCAGACGAACGAGCGCCCGGCCGCCCAGTCGACCAGGCCGCGGGTCTTCCAGTGCAGCGGGCTCTCCTCCTCCGAGTCCGGCCAGTCCACTACCGGTAACTCGGGCAGGCCAAGCAGCGGGCCGATCACTTCGTTCGCATCGGCCATCCATGTCGTCGCCCACACCAGGTCACACGGCAGCGCCGACAATCGCGACCCGTGCCGGGGATCGATCCTGGCCAGCAGAGGGTTCGAGCCCGCTGCCGGCGGCGCTGTCCGGTTACCGGAGCGCTCATCGAGATGCGGCTGTGGCGCCCCGAACGGAATGAGTGGTCCGTCGACATCGAGGAACAGCAACGGACGGTCCGCAGAACCAGACATTGCCGCAGGATAACGGCGGTCGCCCGAGAGACGGCGCCGCCCGATGGTACGGCCGCGGCGCCTGTCGCCCGGGTTGTGAACTGCCCGGCAAGAGCGAGAGACGGTTCAATCGGACCCCCGCTCGGCGCCGGCGTCCGGCCCGGCTTCCGTCCGGGGTTGGTCCGGTACGGCAACGAGGCTGATGACGTGACGTATGCGGCCGTCGTCCCTGGCGTTGCCCATCCGTGCGACGACCGCGCTCTCGATCTCCTCGATCATCGCGGCGAACTCTTCTTCGGTCAGCCACACCGCTGCCTGCCGGTAGACCACGCCATCCAAAGCGGGATCGGCGTCCTTGTGGGCGAGGTAGCGGTGGAAATCCGCCATCAACGACGCTGCGAACGTGGTGAACGCCCGTAGGTGGTCCTCCCGCGTCATCGCCGCCCGCGCGGCCGGGTCGACCGCCGCATGCTCCTTGCGCATCCGGTAGCTGCGCTCCACCGTGCCGCGCACCCGTTTCTCCTCCACCACCTCCAGCGCACCCCCGTCGACCAGCACGGCGATGTGCCGGTACATCGTCGCCGGTGCGATGTCGGGCAGGCGGTCTCGCAGCTGTGAGGTGGTCAGCGGATCGGCGTCGAACAGCGCTTGCAGGATGCGCATCCGGACGGGATGCAGGAGAAGATCTGCGGTTGCCATGAACCCATGTTCTCACATACGGTAATGTTCTCACAGATGATAAAGTTCGCACGATCGATAATGATGAGAGGAGGCGGGACATGCGGGACGTCGACATGACAGTCACCGCGGACGACGGACTGCCCCTGGTCGGCACCCTGACCCTGCCCGCGGGCCCCGGCCCGCACCCGGCCGTTCTGCTGCTGCACGGATCCGGGCGGCTGGACCGCGACGCCAACACCGGACGGCTCCGCATGGAGCTCGGACCACCACTGGCCGCCGCGCTCGCGAAGGACGGGATCGCCACACTGCGGTATGACCGGCGCGGCGTCGGTGCCACATCCGGCGACTGGCGCGCGACCGGATTCGCCGACAACCGTCGCGATGCCGCCGCCGCACTACGTGCCCTGGCCGTACGGCCCGACATTCGGGCGGACGCCATCGGCGTGGTCGGGCACAGCGAGGGTGCCGTCCACGCCATGTCCCTCGGCGCGCACCCGGGGGTTGCGGCGGTGGTGCTGCTGGCCGGGTTCGCCCGCTTGGGCGAGGACGCCCTGCGCTGGCAGGCCGGGATGATCGCCCGCGATCTCCCCGCGCTCGTGCGGCCGCTGCTGCCGGCTCTGCGAGCCCTGGCCGACCGGCAGCTGGCTCGGATCAAGACGACCAGCACGGACGTGGCGCGCGTCGTCGGGGTGCCGATGAACGCCCGGTGGATGCGGGAGTTGCTCAGCCATGACCCGCGCCCCGACCTGGCGAACATCCGGGTCCCCGTCCTGGCGATCACCGGCGGCAAGGACGTCCAGGTCGACCCCGCGGACCTGGACGAGATCCGCAGGCTGGTGCCCGGCGAGGTCGAGGTCCACCGGATCCCCGACCTCACCCACCTGTTGCGTCGTGACCCCGGCCGTCCGTCGGCGCGCTCCTATCCCCGGCTGCTGCGCCGGCCGGTCGACGCCGACCTGCTCGCACAGGTGGCCGGCTGGCTCGCTCACCGGCTCCGGGAGACGCCCCAGGAGATTCGCGCCGCGGGGCGTGCGGATCCTCCCGGCGGGACGAAAACTTCCTAGTTAAAAATCCTTAGTCCGATCATTTCGTCCGGTCGGTGCCGATAGGGCACTGCCTCTGTTCGGCGCGCTTGTTTTTTGTTGCTCTCGGACTCGCCGCCGGCCGTATCGGTCCGCGCTGACCTCCAAGAGCACTTCGATTGCCGTTTCCGCTCGTCCCCCGCGGAAGGAATCAGGAATTCCTTCCTGCGATACTCGTGAAAGGGAAAAAGCGTGACCATCACACCCCCCGTTAGTCAGAAAAGCGGCCTTGCCCTCTTCTGGGCTGTCACGTTCGCGACGACCTGGGCTTTCTGGTTTGTCGCGATCAAACTCGGTGGACCGGCGATGAGCTCTCCCACCGTCATCCCCTACCTGCTCGGCGGCTTCGGCCCGGTGCTCGGCGCGATCGCGGTCCGGGTGCGCCGCGCCCGCCGCCGTCAACCCGTCCCCGCCCATACGGTGAGGCTCCGGCTGGGCCTGCGGCTGTTCTGGGTGCTGCCCCTGCTGGTGATGGCATCGGCAACCGTGCTGGCAGCCGCGCTGCTCGCGGATCTCCTGGGCGGTCCCGCGGTGAGCCTGACGGAGGGGCAGAAACTGATCGCGACCGTCGGCGGACCCGTGCCGTTCATCGTCAGCATGCTGATCGGCGGTCCGCTGGCCGAGGAGCCCGGCTGGCGCGGCACGGCATACCCACGCCTGCGCGCGTCGATGAGCCGCCTTCAGGCCGGCCTGCTGCTGGGTGTCGTCTGGGCGGTATGGCATCTGCCGCTGTTCTTCATCCCCGGGACCGTCCAGGCCACATTCGGTCTGATCAGCTGGAGCGGGTTGCTGTTCACACTCAGCGTCATTCCGATGGCGTTGCTGACCGGTTATGCCTACGAGCGTGCCGGGGTTGTGGCGGCGATCGCGGTCCACTTCGGAATCAACACGACGGTGGCGCTGCTGAGCGTCAATTCGCCCGTGACGCAGGCATCCATCCTGGCGGTGCAGATCATCGTCGCGCTCGCGCTGCTTGCCTCGTGGCGTGATCGCCGGGGGGACCTGCCGGTTGATGCGGACCCCCGTTCGCACCGGGTCGTCACCAACTCCTAGGATCGGATCAGCCGGCCCCGAGGTCGATCGACTCGGGCGGCACGACCGAGATCGCCCGGTGACAGCACCCTTCGGGTGAGCCTGAACGGGGGAGCGGCCGCGCGAGAGCCGTACTCGTCATCAGTGGCTCCGGCGCGGTCCTCGTAGAGTCGTTGCGCTACATGCTCGCTCCGGCGTCGTGGTTGAACCATTTCGACGCCGGAGCCGTGCTGTGTTCGAAACGCGTTCGCCGAACCGGTGTCCGAGGGAGACCGGGTGCTCGGCAACCGTGACCCGTCAACGAGGGATTGGGAAGAACGTGGTGTCGCGACGTCGTACGGCCCGCTGGACCGTCAACTGTGCCAGGGCGGTTCTGCTGCTCGCCGTACCGGGGATGATGATCTCGGCCTGCGGGACCTCGTCGCCGGTCGCCCCCACGACGGCAGGATCCGCATCGAACACGCCCCCGGTCACGTCGACCCCGACCGGCGTCGCGCCGAGCGTGGGCGACGATCCGACTGCCACGTCGCCCGCGCCGGTCGGTGACGGCACACCGGAGGCCGTGCCGGCCTGTACGGCGACCGACATCACGGTGACCCTCACCGAGCAGCCGCAACGACGCGAGGGCGACAGCCGGATGGCGCTCGTCCAGCTGACGAACGCGTCCGGCCGTACCTGCAGCGTGGGCGGTTGGCCGGTGATCACGCTCGTGAACGCGGCCGACAAGGCGGTGAACGTGCCGACGAAGGACGTCGCCGAGCCGGGCGAGTCGGTGCCGGCCGACCTGGCCCCGGGTACGGGCGCGTTCGCCGGTATCAAGTGGACGATCTGCGACAAGGCGGCCACTGACTGCCCGACCGGCAACACCGTCAAGGTCGGGCTCGCGAAGGGCGGGCCGCTCGTGGCGGCGACCCTGGAGGGCTTCCCGAGCCCGGAGCGGTCCGGCATCACCTTCAAGTCGCTCCAGGTCGGCACGGTTCAGCCCAGCAACCAGGGCGTCGTCGCCTGGTAGGCGGCACCCGGCGCGGACCGGAACGACGTACGCGATGCGCGCCCGGGCCGGCCGTTGTGCGATGCGCGCCCGGGCCGGCCGTCCATGCCGCGCGAGCTCGCCCGGCGGCCGCGCGTGGAGGAGGCCCGTAAGCCCACGAGCTTGGGGCCGTCAGTCGGACGGCGCGGAGAAGAGCATCCGGATCTCTGTGTTGCGGTAGCCGGCGCGCTCGAAGGCCGCGGCCATCGGCGCGTTGGTCGTGTCGGTGGTGGCCGTGATCAGCTCCGCGCCGTTCTCGGCGTGGATGCGGGTGATCTCGGCGAGGATGTCGTCGACGTGGCCGTGGCCGCGCAGCTCCGGGACGACGCCGAGGTAGCCGACGTTGACGTTGTACGGCGTCGCCGACGGGATCGCCAGCCCGGCGACCGCGCCCTCGGGGGTATAGGCGATCCGCCACCACTCGCGCTCGCCGAGGCAGCCGAGATAGAAGTCCATCTCGTGACGGGCGGTGGCCTCGGCGCCCTTGGTGGCGAGGTTCTTGCGGGTCTCGGCGTCCAGGCTGCCCTCGGCGATCCGGCGGAACACCTCCAGGAACTCCTCGTCGGAGGCGTCGGCGAAGATGAGCCGGCCGCGGGAGGCGGGAACGCCGAGGTCAGGCGTCCACTCGAAGCGCAGCCGTTCCACCTGGTCGGTCAGCCCGGCCGCCAGCGCGGCCTCCCGCCGCCAGGCCAGGGCGGCGCTGGCGGCCACGTCGGCGCGCCAGCCGTTGGGCAGCGTCAGGTTGTACAGCGGAAGCCTGCGCGCGCCCTGCTCGCCGAACTCCCGCAGGCCCGCGGCGAGCAGCTCGGCCGCCACGGCCGCGCGGTCGGGGACGGAAGCGTCGACGTACAGGCAGTCCAGTGCGATCGGGTGCTCGCTGCCGGACTGCCCCCACCACAGCGCGCGAGCCACCACCCGCTCGCCGTCCTCGGCGATCCAGGTCCACTGCGGCCGGTACATTCCCTCGGCCAGCTCCGCCAGGTAGCGGTCGGCGGGGATCCAGCTGATGGGCTCGTCGACCGTACAGGCGATGACACGATCGAGGTCGGCCTCGGTCGTGGGACGGAACAACATGATGCCTCCGATAAGCGGCGGAACAGATGGAACCGACTCCGTGCCGGTGGAATGAGCAGGAGGGGGTTCCGGGGTGGCGGAAGGGGTCAGTTCCCGGCGTAGGTCATGATCACCACGCCGGTGTCGAAGGGACGGGTGGCGGTGAGGGTGAAGCGGGTCGGGGCGAAGGGGCCGTCGAACAGGGGGATACCGGAGCCGAGGACGATCGGGTTGAGCTTGATGACCAGCTCGTCGATGTACGGCAGCAGCTGGGCGGCCAGTTTCCCACCGCCGCACAGCCAGATGTCCATTCCGTCCTGCTGCTTCAGGCCCCGGACGAGCTCCGCCGGATCGCTGGAGACGATCTCCACCTCCGGGTCGGCGCCGGTCAGGGTGTGGGAGAACACGTACTGCTTCAGGTGGGGGTAGGGGCTGGTGACGCCGACGGCCAAGCCGGGTTCGTAGGTGCCGCGGCCCATCAGGATCGTGTCGAACCGCTTGTTCGCGACGCCGGTCAGGCCGAGCGGCTCGCGGGCCTGGATCGGAATGGTCTCGGGATAATCGGCCAGGATGGCCGCCGCGGAGTCTCCCTCGAAGGAGAAGAAGTCGAACTGCCCGTCGGGGCCGGCGATGAAGCCGTCGAGGGTCGAGGCGATGTAGTAGGTCAGCTTGCGCATTCGGTTGGTTCCTTTTCAAGGCGGTGCAATCGATGTACTCTGACTGAAGTGGTTTGAACGTAGTACTTCACTTGCAGTGGTGTCAATGAGCTTCTTGGAGATCTCCATGCGACAGAACCCGGAACGCCGTACGGCTCTGCTCGACGCCGCCATCGAAGTCCTCGCCGGCGAAGGCTCGCGCGGGCTGACGCTGCGCGCCGTCGACGCCGAGGCGGGCGTCCCCAACGGCACGGCGTCCAACTACTTCGCCAACCGCGCCGAACTGCTGCGCCAGGTCATGGAGCGCACCCGCGAACGCATGACCCCCGACGCGTCCGCGCTGGGCGACACCATGAAGGCGGAGCCCTCCCGCGAGCTGGTGACCACGCTGATGCACCAGCTCATCGAGCGCGTGCGCGGTGACCGCAGCAGTCACCTGGCCATGCTGGAACTGCGCCTGGAGGCCACTCGACGCCCCGAGCTGCAAGCCGAGCTGACCCGTGTCTTCAGCACGGAGCTCGACGAGAACATCCGCTTCCACCTCGACGCCGGTCTGCCCGGTGACCGCGATGCGGTCGTGCTGCTCTACCTCGCCATGCGCGGGCTGATCGTGGACGACCTCACCGTGCCCGGCCTCCTCGCGCCCTACCCCCTCGACGGTCTGATCGGCGACATGGTGACGCGCATCCTGCCGCCGGAGGTCCCGCGAACGCCGGAAACCCGGTCCTGAACACGTCCGGTGACAGCACGCCGGAGGCTGCCCCAGGCGTCACAGATCCAGCAATTTCGCGGCGGTGGCCGCGTCCGCCGGCAGGAAGACCAGGAGCTGTTGTTGCTCGTGGTCGGCGGTGGCGAGTTTGATGTAGTCGAAGGTGAACATCCCCGCCCCGGGATGGCGAATGCTCTTCCGGGATACGTGGAAGCGCCGTACCTCGTGCTCTTCCCACAGTTCGGTGAACGCGGGGCTGGCCACACGGAGAGCCTCGACGAGTTCGCGACCGCGGGGATCGCGGTTGTAGCGCGCGAGGTTCACCCGGAGCTGGCCGAGGAGTTTGCGGGCTTCGGTGCGCCAGTCGACGAACAGGTCACGGACGTGGTCGTCGGTGAAGATCAGCCAGGCGTTGTTGCGCTCGATGGCCGGACGGTCGTCGAGCCCGCCGAGCAGCGTGGCATAGGTGCGGTTGTAGGCGAGGAGATCCCACCAGGGGTTGGTGACGTAGGCCGGGTTGGGGTGCTGCGTGTGGATCAGGCGGCGCAGCGTGTCGTCGAGATTCGGGCTGTCGGTCCTCTCCGCGGGCGAGGCGAGCCCCGCGAGAGTGAACAGGTGAGCGCGCTCGGGTGCGGCCATGCGGAGCGCGCGCGCCAGGCTGTCGATGACCTGCCGGCTGACGCTGATGTCGCGGGCCTGCTCCAGCCAGGTGTACCAGGTGACGCTGAGCCCGGACAGTTGAGCCAGCTCTTCCCGCCGCAGCCCCGGTGTGCGTCGGCGTGGCCCGGGGCGCAGGCCCAGAGTGGCCGGGGCGGTCGATTCACGTCGCGACCGCAGGAACTCCGCGAGTTCCTTGCGCTGGACCATGTCCTCCATCGAATCGGGCCCCCGTCCGCCGATGCCTGTTAGCAGGCACACCAGCATAAATCGGTGCCTGTTTCACGGTCGGCGTCGCCCCTAACGTCATGCGTGCGTGCCATCACGCGCTGACCTCGACGTCACCGTCGTGGATCCTCGCGGCCTACGTGGGATCAGCCCGCGTCTGCGGCATTTCAGATCGTGCCCTCAGTCGATTGTTCAGAGTCACCAGGAGCCGTTCATGTCCACAGTCACCACCGCCGTCCATCTGGATCTTCCGCTGGCGGGTAGGACCGCGCTTGTCACCGGTGGTGCCCGAGGGCTCGGCGCGAGCATCAGCCGGAGCCTGGCCGGTGCCGGCGCGCGACTCGTGCTCGTGGGGCGGGACAGATCCACGCTCGACGCCTTCGCCGCGGAGCTGCCGAACAACCCGGTGGTGATCGCGGCGGACCTCTACGAGGCGGGGGCGCCCCTGGCCGTGCTGGACCAGGCCAGGGAGGCGGTAGGCACGATCGATGTGCTGGTCAACAACGCCGGCGGAGGAGGCGGTGGCCGGAGTGACGAGCTCACCACGGAGGCTGCCGACCGGGGATGGGCCCTCAACCTCCGTGCGCCGTTGTTGCTCGCGGGACATGCCGCCGCGGACATGGCGAGGAACGGCGGCGGCAGCATCGTGAATATCTCCTCGAGCCTGAGCAGGCAAGGCATGGCCGGTACCAGCCTGTACAGCGCGCTGAAGGGCGGACTGGAGTCGTACACCCTGGCGCTGGCCGCCGAATGGGGCCACGGACAGGTGCGCGTCAACGTTGTGAGCCCCGGGGCGACCCGTTCGGACCTCGGTGCGTGGATCGTCGACAACGAGACCGTTCGGGCCGGCTACCTCACGAAGGTGCCACTCGGCCGCGTCGGCGAGCCCGAGGACATCGCCGCCGCCGTGCTCTTCCTCAGCTCACCCGCCTCGTCGTACATCACCGGCCAGATCATCAGCGTTGACGGGGGATGGGCCACGACGGCGCCGTCACCGCTGCTCGGCGCCTGATACCGGCGCACCTGGCCCGATGTGCCCGGGTCACGCCGTCTCGCAGCGGTCCCGCAGGGTCGCGACACCGTCGCCTTCGAGTTCGTCGCAGTACGCCGTGCGCCCGGCCATCGCCATCGTCAGCGCCAGTGTGGTGCCGGACACGCGCGGCCCCGAGCCGGTGGTGAAGGGTCCGTCACCGGCGACGAGCCGCAGGCCGGCGATCCGTCCCTTGGCCGGGATGACGAGGTCGGAGCCCTGGTAGTACTCGGCCACCTTCGTGATCGTCTCGATCGGGTAGGCACGGCGGATGCCCAGCGGCCGTCGGATATCCTCCCCGTGCACGATCGACTCACCGAGCAGCGCCACGGCCGGGAGGGGCGGCTTGGTCGTGCTCGTGATGACGCGGCGGAACCTTTCGAGCGTCGCGGCCGGGGTCGCGCCGAGCTGCTCGGCCAGCCGCATGGCCACCTGCTTGTCGAAGTCGAACCGGCAGCGGATCACGCCCGCCATCCACCGTACGGTGTTGAGGCTCGCTCCCGCGGTGAGGTGCGCGAGCACCTCGCGCACCGTCAACTCGGTGCACAGTGAGGGCGTCGTCCACTGCTCGTCGGTCAGATCCGCGAGGTCGGCCGCCAGGGCCGCTCGCTCGGCGTGGACCAGCGGCCAGATGTCGGTCACGCGGTGGCGGTCTGCTCTCGGTTCTGTCGCGGCCATGTCGGACGGTCTCCTGTCGTGGGTCGTGACCTTCGCTGCGCCTGGGCCGGAGCAGCCGGGGGGTAGGTGTCGGGCGGTCTCGGTCGTCAGGGGCTCAGCAGGCCGGCGGGGCTGCCGTCAGGGTCGACGAGCACGGAGGTCTCGTCAATGGTATTCACCGGTCAGCCGAACATCGCCTGGTGGAAGCGTCGCGCTCGCGGAGCGCCGAACCACGTGGGCGCGGGGTGGTGTCCGGTCGAGGTCATGGGTGGCCTTCTGGCAGGGGCGGCAACGGTCGGTCGAAGGGGAGACCCCCGCGGCGGGACGGAATCGTCGCTCGTGAGCGAAGTTTTTCCCGGACGATCCGCGGACATGGCAGCCGAGGGCGCTGAGGGTCCCGACCTGGCCCGCATCACGGAGACGGACGTGCCCGGAGCGGTAGACGTCTTCAACGTCAGGGCGAACACCGTGCGCGTGCCGTTCACGCGGCCGACCAGGCCGACCGAGCCGGCCTGTGGCCGGCCGATTGCCGCGACGTGGGCCGGACGATTCCGGCTAGCTGCGAACCGCCTGGATGGCCGTGTCCAGCAGGGTGTCCAGCGCCTTCGTTCCGCCGGATCTCGTCCACATCTCGACTGCCACGTCCAGGCATGAGAGCGCGGCCGAGACGATCGCGTGGGCGCGCAGTTCGCGCGTGGCCGCGGGCCCCGTCATGCGTTGAACGACGTAGGGAAGGAGCAACTCCTCCCACTGGGTGTGCTTCTGTTGCGCGGCGGCCCGGAGCGCGGGGGTGGTCGCCAGCATGGTCGCCCTGGCCAACGCCTTGCCGCCGTCGCTCTTGAGGGCGTCAAGGGGCTCGTCCAGCGCTCGTCGCAACGCCTCCCAGGGCGGCTCCTCGGCCGGCCGGGACTGTAACGCGGCGGCCAGCGCGTGGCCTATCTGAAGCATGTCTCCCAGGACCATGTCTTCTTTGGTGGCGAAGTAGCGGAACACGCTGCGCCCGGACATGCCGACGGCGGCGGCGACCTGGTCGACGGTCGTCTCGTCGAATCCCTGCTCCAGGAAGAGCTCCATCGCTCTGGCGGCGATCTCCGCCTGGACCGCCCGGCGGGTCACCTCGCGGAGGCCGCGCTGCGAGACCGGTGCGCTAGTCATGGCTCCCATGGTAGCAGCACGCTGTCATTCCAGTCGCTTACTGTTGGGTTTGTCATTGACTGACACAACTGTCTATGGTTGTCATCAGCGTGGACCAGGCATCGATCGAAGGAGCAGACGTGGACATCGACAACCGCGAACTCGGAACGCCCAGCCGGGTCGGCCTCCAATCCCCCGACCCGGATGCCGCGGCGAGGTTTTACGCCACGCTGTTCGGCTGGGAGTTCGGCGACACGTCACCGGAGGCCAACGGATATCGGACGGCGCTCCTGCGGGAACGCCCCGCAGCCGGGGTCGGGTCGATCCGGGAGCCCGGCCGTCCCGGCTGGACGGCCTACGCCGCCGTGGCCGACGTCGACGAGGTCGCGAGCAAGGTCACCGCCGCCGGCGGCACGATCCTCTCCCGGTCCGGCGACGCCTCGATCGTCGGCCCGGAAGACGCCTCGGGTGCCGGACGGGAAATCGTCTTCGCCGACCCCAGTGGGGCCCGGTTCGCGGTCTGGCAGGCCGGTGACCGCAAGGGCGCCGCGGCGGTCAACGAACCCGGCACGTTCTCCTGGGCCGAACTGATCAGCGACGACGTCGACTCCTCCGCCGCCTTCTACGGGTCGGTGTTCGGGTGGACCGTCACCGGACCCGAGGGCCCGATGAATCGCCGGGAGTGGCGGCTCGACGGTCGATCGATCGCCGGGCTTCTTCCCCGCCCGCCGGCGATGGCGAAGGACATTCCGCCCTACTGGGACGTCTACTTCACCGTCGCCGACGCCGCGGCGACCGCCGAAACGGCCGTCAACGCGGGCGGCACGCAACTCATGCCCCCCACGGACATCGGAGCGGGTCACATCGCCGTCTTCCTCGATCCGGCCGGAGCGGTCTTCACCGTCATGGCCCCCAAGAGCTGACCGCCCGCTCGTTCGCGGCATCCCACGACGCAGCACACATCAGGGAGAAACCACCATGTCTGTCATGGGAAAGGTTGGCATCGTCACCGGCGCCGGCTCGGGACTCGGCGAGTCGGGCGCCAAACGGCTCGCCCGGGAAGGCGCCAAGATCATCGTTGCCGATCGGAGCCGGGACACGGCCGGACGGGTCGCCGGGGAGATCGCCGCCGCCGGCGGCGAGGCCACACCGTTCGTCGTCGACGTGTCGGTCTTCGAGGAGACTCAGCGGCTTGTGGAGTTCGCCGCGTCCACGTACGGGCGGCTCGACATCGCGTTCAACAACGCCGGCGTCACCCCGAACCTGATCGATGTCCACGAGATCGATCCGGCGGACTGGCTGCGGGTGATCAGCGTCAATCTCACCGGCGTCTTCTACAGCATGAGGGCCGAGCTGGCCTACTTCGTCGAGCATGGCGGCGGGGCGATCGTCAACATGGCCTCGACCGCCGGCGTGATGGCACACGCCGGGCGCGCCGCGTACTCGGCCTCCAAGCACGGCGTCGTCGGACTGACCCGCTCGGCCGCGGTCGAGTACGCCAAGCGCGACATCCGGATCAACGCCGTCGCACCGGGTCCGATCGATGCGCCCTCCGCCCGATCCCTGCCGCCCGAGGTGCGGGCCGCGATCGCGGCCAAGACGGCCATGGGACGCTCCGGTGAGATGGACGAAGTCGCCGCCGTGGTGAACTTCCTGCTCTCCGACCAGGCGTCGTTCGTCACCGGATCGGTGTACGAGGTCAATGGCGGCCAGACCCAGCTGTGAGCGTCACGGGCACCGCTTGACGGCGGCGCGCCCTGGGCCGGACTGCCACGCCGTACGAATATGTGTCTTCCGCGTCGGACATTTCGGAGGATTGTTGAACAATTCTATAAGGGGATTGTGGATAATCGGGGTGAACGCAGATGCCCCCCATCCAAGGAGCGCAGGCGATGCGCAGACTCGGCACCATCATGGCGATCATCCTGCTGGCAGCGGTCCTGGGCTTCACGATCCCCACCGTGATCGGCGCGATCACCGGTTTCGCGAGCACCCAGGCCGGCGAGGTCGCGGTCGTCCGGGACGGCGGTCTCTTCGACGACAACGGGATCAGGCAGGTGCTCGATCCCGCGTCCGGGCTCACCTGGACCGGACTGTGGTCGGACATTCACCCCTATCCGGCCCAGCAACGCTTTTACACCATCACCTCCGACCCCAAACGCGCCACCGCCCTCGGCGTCGACCTCGTCACGACCCCCAGCAGTGACGGCGTCAACCTGGGCATCGAGGGGACGCTCTACTTCACGCTCAACCTCGACCGGGAAACCCTGAAACGGTTCGACGACGGTTTCGGCACCCGTACCTTCCGCGGGCAGGACAACGAGTCCTACTACGCGTGGGAGGGAGACGCGGGATGGTCGGCCTTCTTCGGCCAGGCCGTCCGCCCGGTGATCGACAACGCGCTGCGCGTGCAGATCGGCGACCTGCGCTGCGCCGAACTGGTGCCCTCCTGCGCGATGCTGGACAGCGGGGCGGAGCTGGAGCCGAGGAGCAGCAACGCCAACGTCGCCAAGGTGCAGGCGGGGGTCAACGCCACGCTGGAGCGCGACCTCCCGCAGATGCTCGGCGGCGCCTTCCTCACCGGCCTGCGCTTCAACCTGGTCCGGGTGACCCTGCCCCAGGGCGTCCAGCAGTCGGTGGACGGCTCCCTCGCGGCGGCCGCGGGCGTCGCCGAGGCCCGGGCGAAGGTGGACCAGGCCAAGGCCGAGGCGGAGGCCAACCGCGCCAGGCAGAACGGCTACGACAAGTGCCCCGCCTGCGCCGAGATCGACAAGCTCAAGTCCCTCCCCCAGGGCATCACCGTCTACGCTCCCGGCAACCCCGACGCCGTCGTCATCCCGAGCCGATAGCAGGCCCGGCGCGTTCGGAACATCGGAGCGGCAGGGTCCGCCGAGGCGAGACCCTACCGCTCCGGCGCCGGTCGGATCGGACGGCTTGAGTGAGGTAGCCGCGCGGTGCCGCACTCGCTCCGTCCCTCTCACCGCGGTCTTCCCCCAGCGCGGGGATGATGGTGGACTTGAGTCATGATCTTCACCGTTTTCGCGGGAGAAAGGGTCGCCTCATGAGGCTCGTCCATGTGGTGGTGTGCTCGGTGCTTGCGCTGGCCTGCGTCGGCGCGGCGGGCCCGGTCGCTCCGAATGAGTCTGTTCCGCTCAATGAACCCGTTGTGCTGAAGGAGCCCATGAGGGGGCTGATCGATCGCGACGGGCCGTCGAACGCGGCGTACGCGCCGGTCGTCGACAACTTTGTGATCAAGGTGAACTGGAGCGACCTGCAACCGGTCGAGGAGCCGGGCACCGGACACGGGGCCGCGCTGGACACCTCTCAGATCGACCAGGCCCTGGCCGATCCCGAGGGCGCGGGGATGGCGGTGCGCCTGCGGGTGTACGGCGGGATCAACGCACCGGACTGGGCCAAGCGACTCGGCGGCGCGACGCCGATCCCCTGGCACTCCGACGGCGAGGTCATCGGCACGATCGGCCGCTTCTGGACCACGGCGTACGGCACGGCGTATCAGAACCTGCAGGACAGGCTGGCCGCGCTGTACGACGACGACCCCCGGCTCCTGGACGTCGTCATCGCGCGGTGCACCACCGAGTTCGCCGAACCGTACATTCGCCAGACCGGGAACCTGCCGGAGAACCGGCCCGGGCTGGAAGCGGCGGGATACACCTCCGCGGCCGACGACCAGTGCCATCGCGACGAGATCGACGCCCACCAGGTGTGGCAGCGCACCCGTTCCTACCTGGCGTTCAATCCCTATCAGCGGATCAACACCACGACGTGGAAGGGCTCGGTCGACAGCGCGTTCACCGAGCAGATGATCGACTACTGCCGCGCCTCGCTCGGCGAGCGCTGCGTGCTCGGCAACAACTCGCTCGACCCCGACCGTCCAACCAGCTATCACAACATGTACGCCTACATCGCGGCGAAGGGCGGCCCGATCTCCTTCCAGACCGCCACGGCCGCCAAGCTATGCGGTGGCCTCGACCCCTGCCCGCCGTCGGCCTGGAATCCGACCTTGGACCTGGCCCTGACCTACGGCGCCGGCGCCGTCGAACTTCCCGGCGCCCGGACCGGATACACCTCCTGGCCCCTCGCCGAAACCCCGCCGCACCACGGCCTGACCTACTACGACGGCGAACTCGAACAGAACCAGGCCGCTCAGGACGGCCCCGGTACGGCCCGATCCGTGAACTGACGACCGGGCACCGCCGTTCTCCTTGAACTCTGGTCACAGCCGGCGAGGTGTTGTGGGCGTCCGTGGGTCTGACCGCCGAGACGCGAACCCCCCCGTTCGGAGGGTTCGCGTCCGTATCTCGCTCAGGTCAGGACATCGTCCACTTCTGGTTCGCGGCGCCGGTGCAGCTCCACAGCTGGAGCCGGGCGCCGTCGGCGCTGGTGTTGCCGGTGACGTCCACGCACTTGTTCGCGGCGGGGTTCACCAGGTCATTGGTCGCCGAGTTGTAGGTCCACTGCTGGTTGGGGCCGCCGAAACACGTCCACAGCTGGAGCTGGCTGCCGTTGGCCGTGCCGTTGCCGACGACGTCCAGGCACTTGCCGAGCACGCGGATCGTGCCGTCGCCGGGGCGGGTCCACTGCTGGGCGGTGGTGCCGTTGCAGGTGTAGAGCTGAACGGCGGTGCCGTCCGTGCTGCTGCCGCCGGCGACGTCCATGCACTTGCCGGCCAGGCCGGTGACGGTGCCACCCGTGCCGCCGCCGGGGTTGCCGGTGCCGGGGGTGCCGCCCCAGGTGAAGGTGGCGGTGGTGCGGGCGGGCATGGAGTAGACGAAGGACTGGTTGCCCCAGTTGACCCGGACGGACTGGGCCGAGGTGCCGCGGTTGTGCGCAATCAGGGCCTTGGTGCCGTCGGAGTTGCGCCAGGCGACGTTCTGGATCGTGGCGTTGGCGGTGGAGTCGATCCGGAACGCCCCGGGCTTGACGAACTTCGTGAGGTGGCCGGTCGTGTAGTACTCGATGGTGTAGTCGACCTGGCCGGCGCGGGAGCCGCCCTCCTGGACGGTGACCAGACCGGTGCAGGTGTCGCAGCCGCCGTTGTGCGGGCCCATGCTCTGGTTGAGCGCGAGGCTCCACTTGACGACGCTGCCGCTCCAGTTGCGGGTGTAGTTGACGATGTCGGAGAGGTCGTCGTTGTGCTGGTTGCCGACCCACATGCCGCCCGAGTGCTCGGTGCTGAACTGGCGTACGGCCGGATACTGGTTGTGGACCTGCGTGCCGACCGCGGGGTCGCCGCCGTAGCCGTGCCAGGCGATGCCGCCGAACAGCGGGTCGTTGCGCACGGCCGCGTCGTTCAGCACGCCGGCGCCCATACCGGCGTAGTCGCCGTAGTTCCAGTCGTGGACGAGCACCTTGGTCGTGATGCCGGCGGCCCGGAAGGCCGGGTAGACGTGGTTCTTGGTGAGCTCGGCCAGCCCGGAGGAGTTCCAGCTCATGCCGGGGTAGCTCATCGCGGTCGGGTTACCCGCCTGACAGCAGTTGGGCTCGTTCTGCACCGAGATGTAGTTCACCGGGATCCCGGCGGCCTGGTAGCTCTGGACGTACTTGACCAGGTACTGGGCGTACATGGGGTAGTACTCCGCCTTGAGCCAGCCCATCTGGTCCATCCGGCCGTTGTCCTTCATCCAGCCGGGGGCGCTCCACGGCACGCCCTTGACGCGCAGAGCCGGGTTGAGCGACTTGGCCTGCTGGGTGAGCAGGCGCACGTTGGTGTCGTACCCGTTGGCGCCGAAGTCGTTGAGGTTGCAGCAGGTGTCGTCGAGGGAGACGTTGCCCGGACGGGAGAGGTCGGAGGCGCCGATCGGGTTGCGCACGAACGACAGGCCGATGCCGTCGACGGGGTCGAAGAGCTTGCGCATCACGGTGTCGCGGGTGGCCGCGCTGATCGGGCCGCCGCGCAGCAGGTAGGCGGTGGTGTCGGTGATCGAGGCTCCGCCGCCCTCGAACTGCTGGTAGGTGGTTCCCTCGTTGACGGTGATGGTCTGGTTGGCGCTGCCGCCGGCGGGACCGAAGGCGATCGGGGCCTGTTGCTGAAGACCTCGCGTGACGGTTCGGCCACCCGCGTCGGAGGTGGTGGTGAGCCAGATGTTCACGGGCTCGCCCGCGGCGAGGGCAGGTGTGGCGGCGACAGGCCCCACCGCCCAGATGGCGGCGACGCAGGCGAGGGCGAGGGTGAGCGCCCGGCGGGGAGGTCGAGACAAGGCAGGGGTCCCTTCGGGGGGTGCGATTGGGCCCGCGACGTCCCAGGATGTGCGAATCAGGCCACGTGCCTCACCTGGGAGTCGTCACTGTAACGAATGTAACAGATAAGAAACTTACCTGTTACGGCATAGGACAACACATGGTGAAATTGGTTGTCAAGGCCCAAATCCATGCACTTAACGCGCGAGCTGGGGGGCAACCCACAATGAAACAAATGAAACAAACGCTCAGCCGGGGACGGGACCCGTGGAGCCGCGAACGATCACGTCGGTCCCCAGGGAGACGTGCAACGCCTCCAGCGTGTGCCGGCTGAGCAGCCGCATCAGCAGCGTGACCGCCATCCGGCCCATCTCCTGCAGAGGCTGGCGCACCGTGGTCAGCATCGGCAGGGTCGCCCGGCTGAGGTCGATGTCGTCGAAACCCGCGACCGACAGGTCGCCGGGGACGCTCAGACCGCGCTCGGCCGCCGCCCAGAGCGCACCGACCGCCATCTTGTCGTTGAACGCGACCAGCGCCGTCGGCCGCTCGGGCAGGTCGAGCAGCTCGCAGGCCGCGCGGTAGCCGTTCTCGGTGTTGGGCTCCAGCACGTTGCGGAGCAGTTCGGCCGACGGCAGGACGCCGACGTCGGCCAGCGACGCGGTGTATCCGGCCAGCCTGGCCTCGCTGGGCAGCCACTCCACGGGACCGCCCATGATGCCGACCCGGCGGTGGCCGAGCTCGACCACGTGCGCCATCAGCTTGCGCGCGCCCGCGAAGTGCGCGGCCGACACCGCCACGATGTTCTTGGGCAGCGGGGTCCTGGGATCGATCACCACGAAGGGGAACTGCCGGTCACGGAGCCGTACGAGCTCGTCACCCGGCTCCGGGGGAAGGATCAGGATCGCGCCCGCGATGTCGGAGCGGTCGGGCAGGCCGGAGATCGCGGGGGAGTGCCGGCCCGACTCGCCGGTGCCCAGGATCATCTGCCCGCCGTGTAGCTCGATGGTCTCACCGACGGAGGAGACGATGAGCCCGAAGTAGTCGGTCAGCAGATAGGGGCAGCGCACGTAGATCGTGCCGCCGGCCATCGTCTCCTGCCCGGCGCGCGGCCGGGGTGCCTGGTCTCCGAGGCGGCCGACGGCCTGTAGCACCAGCTCCCGGGTGTGCGGGGCGACGTTGGCCTGCCCGTTCAGGACCCGCGAGATGGTGGCTATCGACAGGCCCGTCTCCGCCGCGACGTCGCGCACGGTCGCGCGCATCCCGGGCCTAGCCATCCGCGCCCCCTGCAAGCCGTATGCCTGCCGTCAGCATAACTACCGGCGGCGCGCGTCGAGAGTCGCGGGGCGGACGAGCGTACGCCCCCTGGCAGGCCACCTCCTTGCGGACTATGCGCACCACGCCGGCTGTCTGTCGGGGCACCTCTTTGCGGACCGTGCGCACCAGGTGGACTGTCTGTCAGGTCACCTCTTTGCGGGTCACGCGCACCACGCCGGCCGCCATCGGGATGACGATCCAGAAGATCGTCGACACGGCCAGCCGGGCGGTGTCGCCACCGGTCATGTCACCGGCCATCAGGGCATCGGTGGTGGTGTTCAGGTCGAACCACTCGGCCAGGACCTCGCCGGTGGCACCGAGCCCGCTGACGGCGCTCCACAGGACCGGGGTCGACAGGCAGATCACGATCGCGGCCGGTGCGTTCAGGAGCAGCATGCCCACGGCGAGCCCCTCCGCGACCACGAGAACGCCCGTCCCGGTCCAGCCCAGCAGGGCGAGAGGGTCTACTTCCCAGGTGGCCGGGACGCCCTGAACACCGGCGACGACGGCCGTCACCGGCACCGCGACCAGTATCGCGAACAGGGAGGCGGCCACGGCCGTGATCAACGGAGGCAGGCATTTGGCCGCCAGCACCCGCCGTCGCCGGGGTTCGAGCGCGAACGTGGTCAGGGCGGTGCGGTGGCTCCATTCGCCGGTCACCGTAAGGATGCCGAGCACGGGGAGCAAGGTCCCGAAGCCGATTCCGGCGGCGCCGACCATGGCGTGCAGTTGCGGACCGGAGACGACGCCGCGACCGATGACGGACGCGAGGGTCAGGGCGACCAGAATCCCAGTCATGATCTTGCCGCTGCGCGTGTCGAAGAGTTTGCGGGTCTCGACCGCCAGCAGCCGGTGGAACGGGATCGGTGCCGGTGCCCGATGGATGTCCGCGGTCTTCGGGCCGACGGTGTTGACGTCGTCTGTCATGGTCACGGCTGTGGTTTTGGGGGTGGCGGTGTCGTCCGTGGTCACGGCTGTGGTTTTGGGAGTGACGGTTTTGCTCGTGGTCACACCTGCGGTTTCGGGGGTGGCGGTGTCGTCCGTGGTCACGCCTGTGGTCTTGGGGGTGACGGTTTCGTTCGTGGTCATGCCGACGGTCTTGGGGGTGGCGGTCATGCCGCACTCCGATCGGTGTTCGCGGTCAGTTCGAGGAAGGTCTGTTCGAGGCTCCGACCCTGGCCGAGCTCGCCGGCGGCGCCCTGGGTGAGGACACGGCCGCGGCCGATCATCACGATGTGGTCGGCGACCTGCTCCACCTCGTGCAGCAGGTGCGAGCTGAGCAGAACCGCGCAACCCGAGTCGGAGAGGTCACGGAGCAGCCCGCGCATCCACTGGATGCCCTGGGGGTCGAGACCGTTGGCGGGCTCGTCCAGGATGAGCACCCGGGGCCGGCCGAGGAGCGCGTGACCGATGCCGAGCCGCTGCTTCATCCCGAGCGAGTAGCCGCCGAAGGTCCGCCGGCTCTCCCGGGCGGTCAGGCCGACCAGGTCGAGGACCTCGCCGACCCGCGACCTCGGCAGGCCGAGCGTCATCGCGCCCAGGGTCAGGATCTCCCGCCCTGTGCGGCCGGGATGCTGGGCGCCGGCGTCGAGCAACGTGCCGACCTGGGAGGCCGGGCAGTCCAGCTCGGCGTACGGCTCGCCCAGCACGGTGGCCGAGCCCGAGGTGGCGCGGGAGAGCCCGGCCAGGATGCGCAGGGCCGTCGATTTTCCGGCCCCGTTGGGTCCGATGAACCCGGTGACGCTTCCTGGTCCGACGGTGAAGGACACGTCGTCGAGTGCCTTCACTCCTCTGTAGACCTTGCTGACATGGTGAAATTCGATCATTGATCCAGTCCACCGGATGTGAGGCCGCCGAGCATCGGACCCGGGTCGAGGGGTGCCGCGCGCAGGGTTAGGTCCGTCGCCCCGGTTCTGGACCTGCGGCCACCCGGATGTAGACCCAGGTCGCTAGGGTGCCGGCACCGTGGTCTTTAGGCTGGGACCGTGGCCGACCACAAGGAGTACCAGCCGCCCCTGGACCGGCAGGGCATCGCGCTGCGCTACCTGTGTGCCGTGCTGCCGATGCTGTTCTACGGCATCATCCTGGTCGCGGCCGCCCCCGGGAACCAGGAACGCGACGTTGTGCCGATACTGGTCGACGTGGGACTCGGCGTGGTCGGGCTGGTCCTGATGCGATGGCGGCGTCGCCGGCCGGTGCTGATCGCGCTGGCGACCGCCCTGCTGACCGTCTTCTCCGGCACGGCGACCGGTCCCGCCTACGTCGCGTACGTATCCTTGTGCACGCATCGCCGGTGGCGTCAGTTGATCCCGGTCGCGGTCGTGTCATGGCTGTGCCTGGTGGCGTTCTCCAGCTTGCACGGCAGCGAACAGGCGTCCGTCATCTCCGTGGTGGGCGGAACCGTCTTCCTCGGCGGGCTGACCGTCTTCGGCCTGTACCTACGCGGGCGTCGTGACCTGGCCGCCTCACAGCGACAGGCGGCACTGGCCGCGGAGCGCGAACAGTCGCAGCGGATCGAGCAGGCCAAGCTGGCCGAACGGGCCCAGATCGCCCTGGAGATGCATGATGTCCTGGCTCACCGGATCTCCCTGTTGTCGATGCTCGCCGGCGGCCTGGCGTACCGGACGGACCTCTCCGCCGAGGAGACCCGCGAGGTCGCGCTGGCGATCCAGGAGAACGCGCACCAGTCGCTGAACGAACTACGCACCGTGCTCGGTGAGCTCCGGAGCGACGGCGCTCTGGAGGCCCCGCAGCCGACCCTGGCCCAGGTGGACGCCCTGTTCGACGAGGTGCGCGCCGCCGGCCAGGAGGTCGAGGTGGACGACACCATCGACAACCGGGAGCTGCTGCCGACGCAGACCGGGCGGCACGCGTACCGGATCGTGCAGGAGGCCCTGACCAATGCGCGCAAGCATGCGCCGGGCAGCCGGGTGGCGGCCGAGCTCGACGGGCGGCCGGGCGACGGCCTGCGGATTCGGGTGAGCAACCCGGCACCGTCCGGGACGTCCGCGGGTCCCGGCGGGAAACTGGGGCTGGTCGGCCTGGCCGAACGGACCCGGATGGCCGGCGGCACTCTCAGCCATGCCGTCCAGAATGGACGCTTCATCCTCGACGCCCGGTTGCCCTGGGAGGCCTGACATCGTGACCCGACTGGTGATCGTGGACGACGACCCGATGGTTCGGACCGGGCTGCGCCTCATCCTCGGCGGCGAGCCCGACCTGGACCTCGTCGGCGAGGCCGAGGACGGACGGAAGGCCATGGACGTGATCCGTGACCTGCGGCCCGATGTCGTGTTGATGGACATCCGGATGCCCAACCAGGACGGGCTGATCACCACCGAGCTGCTGCTGGCCCAGCCGGACCCGCCCCGGATCCTCGTGCTCACCACCTTCAACGCCGACGACATGGTGCTGCGGGCTCTGCGACTCGGCGCTGACGGCTTCCTGCTGAAGGACACACCGCCACCGAAGATGATCGAGGCGGTCCGTGCCGTGGCAAGGGGGGAGCCGGTGCTGTCGCCGAGTGTCACCTACCAGGTGATCGCCGCGGCCACCGGCAGGAACGAGCCGCGACGTCCGGAGGCACGGCGCGAGCTGGCCAGGCTCACCGAGCGCGAGCGCGAGGTCGCGATCGAGGTGGCCCGGGGCAGCTCGAACGCCGAAATCGCCGAACGCCTCTACGTGAGCGTCGCGACCGTGAAGGCGAACATCACCCGGATCTTCGCCAAGCTGGGGACCGACAACCGGGTCCACGTCGCCATGAAGGTGCGCGACGCCGATCTCCTCTGAACGCCGCCCAGCTTGTCGAAGGACTGCTCCGAATGCGTGCCGAGCTCGTCGAAGGGCCGCTCTGAATACGCGTTGAGCTTGTCGAAGGGCTGCTCCGAACGCGTGCTGAATTTGCGAAGGGCCGTCGGCGGTGGGTGGGCCGGCGGTCGGTTACCGGGCACTTGATCGGGGTCGGTGACCCGATCCCGGGAAGGTGCCCGACGTCCGTTTGCCGGGCACTACCGAGTACCTGATCGGGGTCGGCGACCGCTCCAGGGGAGGTGATCGAGGTCCGTTACGTGGGCGGACGTGAAGTACGTCTTGTGTATCTGGAATGTGCTTCAGGTATTTGCATTGCCGTATCTGATCTTTCCTACCATCCCAGTGTCCAAGCGGCGGAAGTGACGTGCATGGAGGAGATTGGCGATGCGAATCAAGGGACTCAGATCCGCGATGATCGCGGTGGTCGCGGGGATGGCGATGGCGGGAGTCGGTCTCGCCGGCGTCGCAAGCGCCGACACCCCCTCGCAGTTCACCGTGACGGATGGGGCGATCCGCCCGGCGACCGGCACCCCGGTGCCCGCGTCGGGCACCCAGGCCTCGCTGTGGGGTAACTCCAGTTACGCCACCACGACGATCGACGGCTCCGGGCGGGTGGCGGTCGGTGCGATCGGCGACAACTGCGAGGGCTGGCCGACCATCCGCGTGACGGTGGACGGCAAGGTCGTCGGCACCTCCACGATCGTCAGCGCCACCAGCTATGGCACCTACCCGGTGGGCACTGCGGTCGGCGCGGGCCGGCACGACGTCAAGATTGAGTTCATCAACGACTTCCGGTCGGCGGCGTGCGACCGCAACGTCCACCTGGCCTATGCCCGGATGGAGACGCCGGCCACCGTCGACACCAAGTTCAGCTTCGCCGTCATGCCCGACACCCAGCAGGAGGTCCTGAACGCGAGCGACACCCGCTTCCGGAACCGTACCGACTGGCTGGTCAGCAACAAGTCCGCGCTGGACCTCCGGTTCGTGACGCACTCCGGCGACGTCGTCAACTGGGACACCCCCGATCACTCGCAGTACGCGATCGCCCAGAACGCGATGCGGGCGCTTGAGTCGGCGAAGGTGCCGTACTCGATGGCGCTCGGCAACCACGACACGCAGGCGACCGGTGTCGGCGGCTCGGCTCGTGACCCCGCCCACACCCGGGAGCTCGTCCGGGACACGACCGTTTTCAACCGCTACTTCACCGCGGCGCAGTACGGCGCCGTCAAGGGGCAGTTCGAGGCGGGCAAGGTCGACAACTCCTTCTCGACCTACGAGGCCGGCGGCGTGCAGTGGCTGGTGATGACCCTTGAGCTGTGGCCGCGGACCGAGGTGGTCAACTGGGCGAAGAACGTCGTCGCCGCGAACCCGCACCACAACGTCGTCGTCGTCACGCACGACTACATCGACGGGAACGGCAACATCGAGCAGAGCGGCTCGTACGGAGCCAACAGCCCGCAGTACCTGTTCGACAACCTGATCAAGCAGTACGCCAACATCAAGTTCGTCTTCTCCGGGCACGTCGGCGTCGCGGGCAGCCGGGTGGACACGGGCGTGCACGGGAACAAGATCTACTCGTTCCTGCAGACGTTCCACTCCAACACCACCAACCCGGTGCGCCTGGTGGAGATCGACACCAAGGCCGACTCGCTGCGTACCTGGGTCTACGGGCCGTACAACAACCAGTCGTTCACCGAGTACGACCGCTCGCTCGCCGGCCTCGGCCTGGTGCGATAGCGGACAGCACGACGCGGCGACGGCGGGGCCCGGCCAGGGTCTCGCCGTCGCCGCGCCCGCTCGGAACCAGACTGGGCGGGCAGATCGGGTTGGAGCCGGGGCGTCTCGGGTCAGGCCGAGACCGTCAGGGGCGCGGCCAGGTTCCGCTTGGCGATGCGGCTGCGTTCGTCGGCGATGATCTCTGCCGTGTCGGAGGCGATCCCCTCCAGGGCGGTGGAGACGACCATGACCGGGTCGACCTTGTTCTCCGGGTCGACGTACGAGGCCATGTCGGTGTCCATGTAGCCGACGTGCAGGCTGGAGACGTGGATGCCCCTCGGGGCCAGCTGCTGCCGGACCGCGTCGGTCATCGCCCACTCCGCGGCCTTCGCGGCGCTGTAGGCGCCGTAGTCCGGCGGGTGCACCCACGAGAGTATGGACAGCACGTTGAGGATCGCACCGCCGCCGTTGGACTCGATGACCGGCGCGAACGCACGCGTCACGCCGAGGGAGCCGAAGTAGTGGGTCTCCATCTCGAGGCGGATCTGGTCGAAGTCGCCGTCGATCAGCGGTGAGTGGGTGGAGATGCCCGCGTTGTTGATCAGCAGGGTCACGTCGGTCGCGGTCTGGGCGGCCTTCGCCACCGACTCCGGCTTGGTGATGTCCAGCTGCAGCGGTATCGCGCCGGGCACGTCGACCGCCTCGGGGTTGCGCGCGGCGGCGTACACCTTCGCGCCGCGTTCGATCAGCTGCGTGACGAAGTGACGGCCGAGCCCGCGGTTGCCGCCGGTCACCACCGCCACAGAGTTCTCGATCTTCATGCTGTTCCTCCCGCACTGGAATCAGGAGCGGCACCGAACGCGATACGGGTGCTCCGCCGGCCTGATCGCCGGTTCTCCGTACGGACTCGGCAGGACAGATAGCCAGGAGGGACGGGGCTTCGGCCTACTCCCGGCCACAACATCTACAACGTGGGACAGGGACGGTTCCACGTCGGGAAAACCGGCATTTTGCCGAACACGACTCCGAATATTAAGACCGCAAGACCCGGCCTCCTCTGGTCGTTGAGGCGGCCGTCACGATGCGATTCGCCGGCCGGGACGGCGGTCGCCGGGCACCCCGGCGGCGGAGCCGGTCGCGTCCCCCGGCCCCGCCGTCCCGGGCGCGGGACGTTCCAGTCGCCGCGCCGCGGGTCCCGGCCCCGTGACCGGTCTCGCCGTCCCGCGCCACGGCCTCGCGTCTTGGCCCCGCCGTCCCGCGCCACAGCTCCGCCGTCTCGTGCCACGGCCCCGCCCCCGCGCCACGGCCCCGCACCCCGTGCTGCGGCCCCGCGTCCCGGCACCCCCGCCGCGCGCAGGATCAGTTACGGGTGAGATCCATGATCCAGTTGGTCGTCCAGGTCTCTCCCTCGTCGGTTGAGAACGCCTGTTCCCAACGGGCGGAATCCTCGGTGGTACCCGACCAGATGAAGCGCACCCGGACCTCCTTGCCCGCGTGGGTGTCGTCCCCGTAGAACTCGCCCCTGCCGTCGACGAAGCGGCCGATGACCGGCGGGAACAGTTTGCCGGTGCGATTGCTGGACCAGTACAGGGACCACTGCTCGCGTTCGGTGTCATACAGCCGCAGGGTGAGCCCGGTGAAGCCCTTGGTGGGGAACTCGATCTCGTCGAAGTTCGCTCCGCCTTCGAAGTGCCGGGAGGCGCGGCTGACGGCGGGGAACTCCTCCCATTCGCTCGTTTCGTCGAGGAAGTCCGTACGCCACCGGTTGGCGACGTTCCAGGTGCCGGTGAGGAAGTCGAAGTCGTTCATGAGCGGTCTCCTGTGGTGCCCTCGGGGAACGAGTCGGCGAGGTAGGCGTCGAGGTCGGGGGATTCGGGCGCGAGCATGTGCCGTACCCAGGCGTCGCGTTCGTGGAGGATGGGCGGCAGCTCCCAGACGCAGCCGATCAGCGGCCGGTCCAGCCGGACGAAGTGTGTGGGATCGCTGTCCGGGCAGCCCAGCACCGGCTGGCCCGCCACCGCCCCGCCGGAGTGCAGGACGTTGTCCCACACCCAGCTGTACGCGATGAGATAAGCCCCGTCGTCCCCGCCCCGGTGGAGGACCACGAAGGTGGCCGGGGGTGTGCCGTCCGGCTCGGGCAGGAGCTCGGGCAGGATCGCGTACGCGGCCTTCTCGATGTCGGGATCGATACCGGCGGGGTCGGCGGTGACGTGATAGCGCTTGACGCTGCGGCCGCCCACCTCGATCGGGTGTGGCACCCGCAGCAGTTTCTCCGTGAAAGCCATGGCTGGACCGTAGGGCCACTTCACTGACATCTTGTGTCAGTGAAGTCGAGCCGTCTTCTCTCGATCCTGCTGCTGCTCCAGACCAGGGGCCGGATGACCGCCGCCGGGCTCGCCGAGGAGCTGGAAGTGTCGGTGCGGACCGTCTACCGCGACATCGAGTCGCTGCACGCGGCGGGCGTACCGCTCTACGGAGACGCCGGGCACTCCGGCGGCTACCGGTTGCTCGCCGGCTACCGCACCCGGCTCACCGGGATGAACGCGGGCGAGGCGGAGGCGCTCTTCCTCTCCGGCATCCCGGGACCCGCCGCCGAGCTCGGGCTCGGTTCGGTCCTCGCGACCGCTCAGCTCAAACTGCGTGCGGCGCTCCCGCCCGAGCTGCGCGCGCAGGCCGACCGGATGCGGTCCCGCTTCCACCTCGACGCGCCCGGCTGGTACGCGGAGGACGACGACGTCCCGCATCTGCCGCAGGTCGCCGACGCGGTGTGGCACAGCCGGGTGCTCGACATCCGCTACCGCCGCTGGAAGGAGCCGACCGACGTCGACCGGCGCCTGGAGCCGTACGGCCTGGTGCTCAAGGCGGGCCGCTGGTACATCGTCGCGGGGCCCGGCCCGGGACCGCGCACGTACCGGGTCGACCAGATCCTCGAACTCGCCGTACGGGACGAGGAGTTCCAGCCTCCCGAGGATTTCGACCTGGCCGCCTACTGGCGGCGCTACCAGGCGGACTTCCTCGCCCGCCTGTACGCGGGCGAGGCGGTCGTCCGTCTCTCGCCCCGAGCCGCGTCCCGCCTCAGGGGGGCGGCCGCCCGGGCGCTGACCGGCACCGGAACCGCCGAGCCGGACGGCTGGATCCGCGCGGTGCTCCCCATCGAGTCGCTCGACCACGCCCACGGGACGTTCCTCGCCCTGGGCGCGGACGTCGAGGTTCTCGGACCGCCGGAACTGCGGGCCCGCCTCGCCGAGACCTCCCGCGCCCTGGCGGCCCGCTACGCCTCCGCCTGACGCGCTCCACACCTCCGGGGCCACCGGCGCCGTACACGTCTCCCGGACTGGATGAACGGTCACCGCACTCGCCTGCTCGGTCACCGTCAGATGATCACGCCCGGACGGCCGGCGAGCGGACGGACGACGGGTCGGCTCCCGGCGATGTCGAGGAATTTGGACGATTTGCGAATTATGTCACCTATTGGCCTTAAATGCATTAATGCGAAGACTGGGACTGGTTGATGGGGATCTCATCCCTTTTAATTTGAATTCGTGAAATGCGGCGGTGAGCTGCTGGAAGGTCCTACATCGGGTAGTTGATCGCCAAAGTTGCTCGCATGGGTCTTCTGGAAGCGGGCATTCTTCCCCGCGCCCCCCGAGGGAGGACTGCGACCGGGCAGCGGTCCTCGATCTCGGAGGGGCAGACAGGAGCGCATCCTCAATGCCCCCGTTGGTTCCAAATCAAGCCCGATGGAGAACATGGTGACGCCAGGAAACTCTGATGAGCCGAACGAATTGTTGTCGAGCAGGCAGGGAGGGCCACGCCGACGCATCCCACGCCCATTCGTCTTCGCCACCGCCGTCGTGCTGGTGGCGTCGGGCGGTATCGGGATGTCCGCGGCGTCAGCGGCATCCCCGACGCCCATCCCGACGGACCCGGAGACGCCGGTTCCCAGCGTGACGGTGACCGAGACGCCCACCGAGACTCCCGTACCGACGCTCACCCCGACCCCCACCCCGCCCCCGACCGCCCCGGCGGCGCCCCGCGTCCCCCCGCTGGCGTTCCCCGGCACGCTGCACGGCGAGCTCGTCCTGCCGGCGAAGGACGGCTGCGGCTTCACGGTGTTCGCCCAGACAGGGGAGGCGACCGTTCTGGCGCAGGACTCGATCACGGTGAAAAGCCAGGACGGCTTCGAGAAGGTGTACGCGATCAGCGACACCACCCGCACCCTCACCGGCCGGCGGGGTAACGAGGTCAGGCAGGGCGACTGGGTGACGGTGACCGCCACGACCGTGGGCGAGACGGCGACGGTCGCCTACGTCTTCGATCTGTCGCGACCCAACAGGAACTTCTGGCGCGGCGACAGCTGGTCGTCCTCCAAGCAGTGGCGGCCTGGCACCCGGTGGCGCACTCCCGCCATCTGCCCCACCCCGCCCGTCCCGACGCCCACGGACCTCCCGACGCCGCCCACGGAAACCCCGATCCCCACGGACCTTCCGACGCTGCCCACGGAAACCCCCGACCCCACAGATCTCCCGACGCCGCCCACGGAAACGCCGGACCCCACGGAAACGCCGGACCCCACGGAGACTCCGGAGCCGACGGAGACCCCGGAGCCCACGGAGACCCCGACGACGCCGACCTCCGGGCCGACCCCGGAGTGACGCCCGTCCCGGCTCCACCCCTCTGAGTTCGTTCCCTTCGAGCGCTTTCACGACGACCGCGGTACGGGGCATCCCCCGGCCGCGGTCGTTCTCGTCAGGACGGCGGGCGCTCCCGGGTGCTCCCCGCATCGTCGCCGAGCCTGGCGGAGATCACTGCTTGGCGTTGAAGACGATCTCGACGCGCCGGTTCCTCGCCCGGTTCTCCTTCACGGGCTTTCCCTGGACGATGTTGGGCAGCTTGGGCCGTCTCTCGCCGTAGCCGGTGGCCTGGAAGGTCACGTCCGGCAGCTTCTCCTGGAGGGCCTGCCGTACGGCCTGCGCCCGCTTGAGGGAGAGCGCGTCGTTGTAGGCGTCGCCGCCCTGGTCGTCGGTGTGCCCCTCGATCCTGACCGCCCCGCCCGCGGACTCGGCCTGGACCTTCGCGACGACCCGCTGCAGCCGCTGTCGTGCCTGCGGTGTCAGCACGGCCTTGTCCAGCGCGAACAGCACGTCGCTGGTGAGCCCCACGGTGATCTCCCCGCCCCTCTTGGACTCGCTCTCCGTGCCGTCCATGGACTCGGTCTCGGGAACGATGTCCTCGATGGGGAACACCAGATCCTCGACGGTGAAGGTCGCGTCGGCCGGGGCGGTGCCGGGCGGGGTCGTGGGATCGGCCCGGGCGGTCTGGCCGGACCCGACCATCAGGGCGACCGTGACCAGGATCGCCGCGGCCCGCTCAGGAGATCGGGACATCGGCGAACACTCCCAGGTTGGGGAATTCGACATTGACCTTCGTGACATCGGCGGGCGGCGCTCCGTAGACCGCGTACAGCTCAAGCGAGCTGCCACCCTTGATGGTCTCGTTGGCCTTGCTGCACACGCACTCGGCGTCCTCGCCGGTGCCGTTGCGGGCGACGCGGTAACGCTTGCCGTTGACCGGGTCGATCAGCGAGACACCCGAGACGGTGAAGTCCAGGGTCGCGGAGCCCAGGCGGGTGCCCACGTACCAGCTGTCGGTGCGCTCGTCGATGTCGGCGACGGTCCAGGTCAGCGTGGCGATCTTGCCCTGCCGCCTGAGGCCGGTGATGTCGACGCGCAGGTTGCTGCCACCGTGCGAGACCTTGCGGCTGGCGATCGCCCCGAGCTCTTCTGCCGCGGCGGTCGCCTGCGCCTCGGCCGTGGCGGTGGCCGGCTCCTCCGTCTGCGGCTGAGGGACCGCCTGCGACTGGGAGACGGCCTGTGACTGGGAGGCGGCCTGCCTCTCCTCACCGCCGCCGCCCTGCCGGTCCGGCAGTATCCCGCAGCCTGTCAGCACGGCCGTCAGTACGACAATCGGTACGACCGCCGTCACGGGCGTGATCCCTCTTCGCATCCCGTCCCACCTCTGCCTCTCGTGGATCGAATCGAGCACGACCGTAGGCGAGCCACCTTCAGGATCCGCATAGTGCGCTATATGCGCAGGCCACGCCGCCGCCGCGCCTCGTTGGCGAGCTCTTCGGCTCTGGCGAGACCCTGCCGGTCGCCGAGAGCGTTGAACTCTCCCACAACACGTGTCACGGCATCAACCGCCCCATCTACCTCATCAAGGTCGAGGAAGGCCGCGGCCAGGGTCAGCGACGCCTGTGCGGCGCCCCCGCGGTCCGCGTACTCGCGGAACGTCCCGAGCGCCTCCTCGGCGGCCCCGCGGGCGACGTCGGGCCGGCCCTCCGCCAGGGCCACCCTGGCCAGGACAACCAGTCCCGCGGCCTCGGGCAGCCGATCTCCCAGCCGCCTGACCAGGCCGAGGCCGCGTTCGGCCCGCTTACGCGCCTCGGAAGGCCGCCGCTGGTCCAGGTGGAGCCCGGCGAGGTCGAACGAGACGGCCGCCTCGCCGCGCGGATCGCCCAGCTCGCGGTAGGCCTCCAGACTCATGACGAGCAGGTCTTCGGCGCGACGCAACCCGCCGAGGGCGCGCAGCGCGTCGGCCCTGCCCCGCTGGTCGCCCGCCGCCGAGAACGCGGCCAGGCAGGCCACGAAGCAGGCCCCCGCCTCCGGCAGCCGTCCCTGGGCGAGGTGGACCAGGCCGAGACGGTGCCGGATGCGGGCCACCTCGCCCGCCTCCGCCAGCGGAAGCGCCCGGTGGAGGGCTTCGGCCGCCTCCGTGAGACGTCCCTCCGCGCGGTGCAGGTCGGCCAGGGACCGCAGCAGCAGCGCCTCACCGTGGCGGTGGCCCGTGCGCCGCGCGGACCGCAGGCCGAGATCCACGGTCTGGCGCCAGTCCTCGCGGTGCGCGCCGAGCTCGAAGAAGGGCATCAGGTAGAAGGCCAGCCGCCAGGCCGCCTCGTCCAGGCCGGTCCGCTGGAAGTCGGCGACGGTCGCGACCAGGAATCCCCGTTCGACGGCCAGCCGGCGGGCCGACTCCCTCAGCTGCGTGGTCTCCAGGGCGACGGCCTGCTCCGCCGTACGGACCAGGGTCTGGCCCGAGCCGGGTTCGGCGGGCAGGAGCAGCGCCCTGGCCCGGCGAGTGCGGTCGAGAATCTCCCGGGCGGCGCCGGCGAGTGCCCGGGCGGGCGGACCCTCCTCATCGGCCAGGCGCTCGGCGGCGTAGAGCCTGGTCAGATCGTGCCAGCCGTACCTCTCCTGGCCGGTCGCGTCGAGCCCGCGCGCCTGCAGCAGGCCCGCCTCGGCCAGTGACTCCAGCAGCCGGTCGGCGGGTGCGCCGAGGACGGCGGCGGCCGCCCACGGGGCGAAGTCGGGTGCGGACAGCGCGCCGAGGCGGCGCAGCAGCAGGCGTTCGGGGTCAGAGAGCGCGCGGTAGCCGAGCGCCAGGCTGCTCCGCACGGTCAGATCTCCCGCGCTGAGCTCGTCGAGACGGCCGCGCTCGTCCTCCAGGCGTCCCGCCAGGTGCTCCAGCGTCCAGCTCGATCGGCGCGCCAGTCTGGACCCCGCGATCCTGAGCGCCAGCGGCAGTCCGCCGCACAGCGCCGCGATCCGCGCGGCCGCCTGCGGCTCGGCCCGGACGCGCCGCTCACCCGCCACCCTGGCCAGCATCGCCACGGACTCTCCGGGATCGAACACGCCGATCTCGCAGGCGCGCGCCGCCTCCAGCCCGGACAGCGGCGAGCGGCTGGTCACCAGCGTCAGGCAGCCGGGCCCGGTGGGCAGCAGCGGGCGGACCTGAGCCTCGTCCGCCGCGTCGTCCAGCACCACCAGCAGCCGCCGCCCGCTCACCATGCTGCGGTAGAGACGGATCCGTTCGTCCAGGTCGGCGGGCACGGCCCCCTCCGGGCACCCGAGCGAGCGCAGCAGGTCCTCCAGCATCGCGCCCGGCGTCCTGGCCCTCAGCGAGGCGTAGAGCCGTCCGTCGGGGAAGTCGAGCGCGGTGGCCGCGTGGATCGCCACCGCGGACTTGCCCGATCCCGCCGGACCGTGCAGCACCAGGTGGACGGGAGAGGTCCCCGCCGGGGGCACGGACCGGCGGATCCAGTCCAGTACGCGCTCGCGTCCGGTGAAGTCGGCGATGTCGGGCGGCGTCTCGTTCGGCACGGTCCGCGAGGGCGCCCCTCCCGACAGCACGCGCTCATGCGCCTCCCGCAGTTCGGCACCCGGCTCGAGGCCGAGCTCGTCGACCAGCAGCCGCCGCACCTCCCGGTAGGCGCGCAAAGCCTCCGAGCGGCGTCCCGCCTGGTCGAGCGCCAGCATGAGCTGCCCCCATGCCCGCTCCCGCAACGGGTGGGCCGCCACGAGCGCGCGCAGCTCCCCGGCCACCTCCCCGCCACGGCCGAGCTCCAGATCCAGCGCGACACGCTCCTCGAGCGCGGTCAGCCGCAGCTCCTCCAGCGGTACGGCATGCGCCCGCCGCAGCTCGCCCGAGTCGATGCCGGCCAGCGCGGGCCCTCGCCAGAGCGCCAGGGCGGCACGCAGGTCGTCGGCCGCCTCCGCGGTCCTGCCGGCGTCCCTGGTCCGCCTGCCCGCGGCCACCAGGCGCTCGAACCTGTGCGCGTCCACCTGGTCGGGATCGACGTCGAGGAGGTAGCCGCCGGGCACGGTGCGGATCCCGTCCACCACCTTGCGCAGCGCGCTCACGTACACCCGGAGCACCGCCTCGGCCGACGCGGGCGGCTCCTCGCCCCACACCTCGGCGATCAGCCGGTCGACGGTCAGCGACCGTCCCGGCCGCAGCAGCAGGGCGGCCAGCAACGTGCGGTGCTTGGCGGGGCCGGGCGTCAGGTCGCGCTCTCCCTCAAGGACCCGCAACGGTCCCAGCACGTCGAACCGCACCGCTCAACCCTCCGCCGGGCGGACGTCGAACGAGCGGAACCCGACCCGGAGGGGCTTGGCCGTGTCCGGCGCCGCGTAGACGCCGACGGACCCCGGGGCGTAGGGGCTCCGCGTGTCGACGGCCTCGCTCACCAGGCCGTCGTTGAGCCACATGCTCAGGGCGACCCGCTCGCCCCGCTGCGCGCACCGGGCGACGACGCGGCTGTCGGCAGACCTCTTCACCTGCACGGGCCCGTACAGGAGGGTGCCCTGCCCGCCGTGCCGCTTGGTGATCGAGGCCTTTCCCGTGCCGGTGACCGCGAACTCGTAGCGGTCGCCGGTGCCCTCGTCGCCGTGGCACCACACGCCGAATTCCCCCGAGCCCCGCTCCAGTCGCATATCGGAGCTGATCACGATGTCCTGGGCGGGCTCGACCGACAGGGGAGCCGACTTCCACAGCCGCCAGCCGGGGTTCGCGGTCAGCAGGTAGGCCCCGCCGTCCTGCTCGGTGCTGCCGCCGGCGGACGTGCCGATCGCCCAGGATCGGGAGAAGTCCGCGTGGTAGGGCAGCGCCGACGCGCCGAGGAGGGCGTAGGCGGCCCACCCGGCCGCCGACGCCATCACGAGCGCGGCGGCGCCGGTGATCCACGGCCACCGCCGCCGGGTCCCCGCGGGCCGCGTCCCGGGCATGCCCGGTGGTTCGGACGCGTCCGGCCGTTTGGATATGTCCGATGGTTCGGGCGTCTCCGGCGGTTCGAGCGTGTCCGGCCGTTCCGGCATGGCCGATGGCCCGGGCGCGTCCGGCCACCTGAGCGCGCCCGGCGCACGGGCGACGGCCAGGGTGTGTTCGACGACCTGGGTGGCCGTCGCCGGGGTCGGCCGGCCGCCGACCAGTTCGTCCAGCAACCGCTGGGCGCTCGGCCGCCGCGCGGGATCCTTGGCCATGGCCCGTTCGACGACGGCGCGCATGGTCTCGTCGAGGCCGTCGAGGTTCGGCCCCTCGTTGACGATCCGGTAGAGGACCTCAGGCGGCGAGCCGCCGCCGAACGGCAACCGTCCCGTGCCGGCGAACGCGATCACCCCGCCCCACGCGTAGACGTCGGTCGCGGGCGTCAACGGCTCGGCGCGCACCTGCTCGGGCGCCATGAACGCAGGCGTGCCCAGGATCGACTGGCTGGCCAGGCTCTGGCTGTCGACGAGCTGCGCGATGCCGAAGTCGATCACGCGCGGGCCGAGCGGCGACAGCAGCACGTTCGACGGCTTGAGGTCGCGGTGGATGACCCCTGCCCCGTGGATGGCGTGGAGCGCCGTGGCGATCCCGACCGCGAGCGCCTCAAGATCGGCGCCGGTCAGCGGCCCCTGCTCGCGTACGGCCTGCGCCAGGTCAGGCCCCTTCACGTACTCCGTGACGAGGTAGGCGACGCCTCCCTCGATCCCGGCGTCGAGCACGGGAGCGGTGCAGAACCTGGCCACGCTGCGCGCCGCGGCGACCTCGCGGTCGAAGCGCCGCCGGAAGGCCGGATCGCCGGCCAGCTGCGGATGGATCACCTTCACCGCGGCCAGGCCGCCGGCCGGGGTGGTGGCGAGGTGGACCACACCCATGCCGCCCCGGCCCAGCTCACGCCTGAGCACGTATCCGCCGATCACGTTCACCGAAGTCACCTTACGGTTGAACGCTTACTTTGCGGACAAAAGCCTCAACTCGGTGTGGTTTATGGCCGGGGGCCGGCGCGTCGACGGCGCCGGAAGAGGGCGGCCATGCAGGTCGCCGGGTCGAACGAAGGCCGAGGGCTCTGCCGGTGGGCGAGTGATCCGCGTCTCCGGGGTCACGGGGTCACGGGGTCACGCGGTCACGCGGTCACGCGGTCACGCGGTCACGCGGTCACGCGGTCACGCGGTCACGCGGTCACGCGGTCACGCGGTCACGCGGCGCACATTCCAAAGACATCCTTGACATTTTTATATTCCAAAGACATCTTTGGAATATGCGCGTCACCGACCCCAGGGCCCTTCGGGCTCTCACCCATCCCTTGCGGCTGGATCTGCTGGAACTACTGGCGGTGATAGGCCCGGCCACCGCCGCCACCTGTGCCCGGCATCTCAAGGTCAGCCAGGCCAGCTGCTCCTTCCACCTTCGCCAGCTGTCCAAGTACGGCTTCGTCGAGCAGCTGAGCGGAAAGGACCGGCGCGAGCGCCCATGGCAGCTCACCTCCATCGAGCAGAGCTGGTCCTCGGTGGAAGGCGGGGCGGCCGGCGACGAGTTGGGGCGGGTCTTCGTCGAGCGTGAGGCCGACCGGATCACGCGATGGGCCGAGTCCAATTCCGACGAACCCGAAGACTGGCGCCGGGCCTCGTTCCTCGGGGGAATGACCCTGCCGGTGGATGTCGAAGAACTGAACCTGATCGCCGAGCAACTCCTCGAAGTGCTCCGGCCCTATACCGAGCGCCTCACCCATCCCGAGTCCTGGCCGGATGACGCCCGGCTGGTGCGCATTTTCCTGAGCGCCACACCGACGGCGGGCGAGGACGCGGGAGAGCTGAGCGCGGAACTCAAGGAACGTCACTCGTAACCAGGCTCGACAGGGATCGGCAGAGGAGCACGGTGATGTTGAAGCTGTTGGCCCAGCGGCAGGTCAGGTTGTTTCTGATCGCGGACACCTTTTCCAACTTCGGTAGTTCCGCGTTGTGGCTGGCGCTCGCCGTCGCGGTCCAGGAGCTCACCCACAGCGCGAGCTCGGCCGGTCTGGTCATGTTCGCGTTCGCCCTGGGAAGCCTGTTCCTCCCGGTGTCAGGTCTGGTCGTGGACCGACTGCGACGGCGCCCGCTGCTGATCGCCGTCAACCTGCTGACTCCCGTGCTGCTGCTGCCGCTCATCCTGGTCACCGAGCAGGACCGGATCTGGGTGGTCTACCTGGTGATGTTCGCCTATGGCGTGTCGGGCAGCCTCAGCGGGCCCGCCCAGGCTGCTCTCCTGCCCAGGCTGGTTCCCGAGGAGTTACTGGGCGATGCGAACGGGGCACTGCAGACGATTCGCGGACTGCTGAGGATCGTCGCCCCGATGGCGGGCGCCGGGCTCTACGCCTGGCACGGGGCCAACGTTCTCGTGGCGATCGACATCGTCACGTTTCTGGTGGCGGCGGCCATACTGCTGGCGATAAAGGTGGACGAGCCCGCCCCGCAGCCGTCCGAGCAGCACTGGGTGACCGAGGTCGGCTCCGGGATCCGTTACATCGCGAGGACCCGCGTGCTCCGGCAGCTTGTGCTGACCTGTGGCCTGGCCATGCTCGCGATTGGGTTCTACGAGTCCGCCGGGTTCGTGGTCGTCACCGTGGGCCTGGGCCATGAGCCGTCATATGTCGGTGTGCTGGGCTCGGCGATGGGAGTCGGGACCGTGGTCGGAGGCGCCACGGCGAGCGGCGTGATGCGCAGGACGGGAGAGAGCCTGCTGGTCGCCTGGGGCCTGGTCGCCTGCGCGGTGTGCAGCGCGATGTTGACGACGCCGTACGACGCGGTTGTGGTGGCGGGCATGTTCCTGCTGGGTGTCACCGTCCCCTGGATGGTCATCGGCGTGTCGGTCGCCATCCAGCGCACCACTCCGGTCGAGCTCCTCGGACGGAGCTTCGCGGCGTTCGAACTGAGCGTCACGGTGCCGCAGACGGCCTCCATGGCGGTGGGGGCCGGCCTGATCGCGGTCCTGGACTACCGGCTGTTGCTGCTGGCCATCACCGTCGTCGGGATGCTCGCGGCCGGTTGCCTCTTCATCCGGCGTCCCGTTCCGGGAGCCGATGAGCTCTCGCGGGAACAGGCCGGCGGGCCTGCGCCTCAACCTGTGGAAGAGCCCGGCCACGAGGCGGATCATGAAGAGCTGGAGCCCTCCAAGCCCTGAGATCTCACGTCGCTATCGTCTCGGTGAGGGCGTTGAAGCGGGCCAGCATCTGGGCCAGCGATCGCACGTCCTCCTCCGGCCAGGTGGCGAGCAGGGCGTAGAAGCGGTCCTGGCGTGCCACCCGCGCGCGGTCGAACCGCTGGCGTCCCTCTTCGGTCAGATTCAGGAGATGGGCGCGGCCGTCCAGGGGATCGGGCTCGCGCCCGATCAGTCCGAGCTCCTCCAGCACCTTCAACTGGCGGCTGACGGTCGCCTTGCCGACACCGAAGTAGGCGGCCAGGTCGCTGGAACGCGCCGGCGCCACCTCCACGATGCGTCCCAGGATCCCGTAGGCGCCGGGCTCCAGCTCGGGGTGCACCGTACGTCCCACCTGCGCGGACAGCGCACGCGAACGCCGGAAGAGGACCCCGAGCTGTTGTTCGAGCGCACAGTAGGCTTCGTGCTCGTCGGCGGGGATAGCTGCCGTTTCCACCTCGGTCATCATGATCCTCTCCCTTCGTTTTCGGGTACCGGCGATCACCGGTCGGTTTCGGGTGTTGATGGTTGTCGGGCCACTCGGCCGGGAGCCGGCCGGGCCACTCAGCGGAGCCGGTCATCCTCCACACAGTGGAAACGATCAGGCTTCCGGCGCGGGTTCCCCCTGGATCGCCTGGATGTCCAGCTCGACCTTCAGGGTGGCCCCGATCAGCGAGATCCCCGCCTGCACCACCTGGTTGTAGTTCATCGCGAAATCCTCGCGGCGCAGCTCGGTGACGGCGCGGAACGCGGCCCGCAGACCACCCCACGGGTCGGGGCTCGTGCCGAGGTAGCTGAGGTCGAGATCGACCGATCGGGTGATGCCGCTCATCGTCAGGACACCGTACAGCGTCCACCGGTCCGGACCCGTGACGGACAGCCCGATGCTCCGGTAGGAGATCGTCGGATGCGACTCGACACCGAGGAAGTCGGCCGAGCGCAGATGGTCGTCGCGCGTGCCGTTGCCCGTGGTGATCGACGCCGCGTTGATCTCGGCCATGACGCTGGACGTCTCGGCGGTCGCGCCGACGTCGATCCGGCCGGCGAACTCGGTGAACCTTCCCTGCACGCTGGACAGCCCGAGATGCTGCGCGGTCGCGGCCACCTTCGAATGAGCGGGATCGATGGTCCACACGCCGGGCGGCGGCAGTTCAACACCGCCCTGCCGCGCGAGCACGAGGACGCCCAGCTCGGCGGTGCCGGAAGCGGTCGCGATCGCCGTCGACGCGATGGGTGAGTAGCCGACCGCGGTGACGACGACGGTGTAGACGCCGGGCGCCAGCGGGGCGGTCATCACCGCGCCCTCGGCATCCGCCTCGGTCCGCACGACCTGGTTGCCGTACCCGTCGGTCACGGTGATGACCGCGTGCTGTACCGCCCAGCCGTCTTTCGTACGCACCAGGGCATGCAGGCCGCGCCGCTCCGAGGGGGCGCTTTCAGTGGCCTGAGGGCTGGTGTACATGGTGATCCTGCTTTCACTCGCTTACTGGGTGACTGCGCCCGGCGTATTGGTACGGGGTGGCCGCGCCCGGTATGTCGGGCGCCTCGCCGTCGGGTTGTGTTGCCGGATTTCCGGTTGCCGGGCCGGTCCCTTTTGCGGACACGGCCCGGCGTACCAGGTCATTCCGGATGGCCGAGCCAGAGGTCGTGACCGTCGTCACCCTGCCCGGTCAGATTGAGAGTGCTCGCCACGGGCGGGTACCCGGTGGCGATGATGGTGTACTGACCGCCCGTGAGGTCGGCGAAGGCGTACTCCCCGTCCTCGCCGGTCGTCGCCGTGCCGACGACGTTGCCCGCCGCGTCGAGCAGCGTGACCCGGGCGTCGGCGAGCGGGCCGTCTCCGTTCTTGACACGGACCGTTCCGCGGACCCGGGCGCCGGGCAGCAACTCGATGTTCTGCGTGGTCTGGCCGGTTCCGACCTCGACCGGTACCGCCGCCGGACGGTGCGCCTCGGCGCTGACCGCGAGGGTGTAGGTCCCCGCGACGACCCCGCCGAAGGCGAAGACGCCGTCCGCGCCGGTCATGCCCGTGGTGACCACCTCTCCGCGCACGTCCGTCACGATGACCATGGCCTGGGCCACCGGCGTGCCTTCCGCGTCGCGTACGGTGCCGGTGAGCTTGCCCGAGCCCGTGAGCATCAGGTCGAACTCCAGCGGCTTGTCGCCGACGACCAGGGTCGCGACCTGAGGGTCGTGCTCGCCGGCGGAGGCGATCAGGACGTACGTGCCGCTGCCGGGGGTCCGCAGGCTGTACGAGCCGTCGGCCTGGGCGACCGCACGACCGATCTGATGGCCCCGTACGTCGATCAGAGTGAGGGTGGCGTGGCCCACCGGCATTCCGTTGTCGCCGCGGATGAAGCCGCGGATCCCGCTGTCGCCGTACTGCGGTTCCGACGCGTACGCCATCTCCTGGGGCGACAGACCCTGGGATGACAGGCTCTGGATCGGCGGGCCCTGAGCCGGCGTCTGGGCGGCGGCGAAGCCGTTGAAGCTGTTCTGACGGTCTGCACCCACGGGTAGGAGCTCCTGCGGATTGCGGTTGGCGTGGCGACCGGAGATCGCGCCATTGGTCGAGGGCACGTCCGCTTCGACGGGGAGCGGCGCGCTGTCGGAGGTCCGCAGCGGAACCTCCTTGATGAAGAGGATGGCGATCAGGGCCAGAAGCGCGGTGGGGGCGGCGTACAGGAACACGTCGCCGACGCCGTCGCCGTACGCGCTCTGGACGACCGCGCGCACCGGGGCGGGGAGCGCGGAGATCACGGGGATGGAGCCGTCGCTCACGGAGTTGTGGATGCCCAGCCTGGCCAGGCCGTCCTCCGTGTACTGGATGATCCGGTTGCCCAGTACGGCCCCCAGCGCCGAGACGCCGATCGCACCGCCGAGCGTACGGAAGAACGCGACCGACGAGCTGGCCACGCCCAGTTCGCTTATCTTCACCTGGTTCTGGACGGACAGGACGAGGTTCTGCATGGTCATGCCGACGCCCGCGCCCATGGCGAACATGTAGATCGCCAGAAGCCAGTACGGGCTGTCATACGCCAGCGTGCCGCCCACAAGCCCCAAGCCGGCGGTGAGCAGGACGGCGCCGGTGACCAGGAAGATCTTCCATCGGCCCGTCCGGGTGATGATCTGCCCCGTGATCGTCGACGACAGCGCCAGTCCGGCGATCAACGGCAGGGTCATGAGCCCGGCCTTCGTGGGCGTCTCCCCACGAGCCAGCTGGAAGTACTGGCTGAGGAACGTCGTGGCGCCGAACAGTCCGACACCGACCATGAGACTGGACACCACGGCCAGGCTGATCGCCCTGTTGCGGAACAGCCACAACGGGATGATGGGCTCGCTGGCCTTCATCTCCGCGAGGATGAAAAGCAGGGCCAGCACGATCGCGCCGCCGACCATCGCCCCGGTCTGCCACGACAGCCAGTCGTACTTGGTGCCGGCGAAGGAGACCCAGACCAGAAGCAACGACACCGAGGCGACGATCAGTATGGCCCCGGTCCAGTCGATCTTGACCTGGCGCTTGAGCACCGGGATCTTGAGGGTCCTCTGCAGGACGATCAGCGCCAGGATGGCGAAGGGCACGCCGACGTAGAAGCACCAACGCCAGCCGAGCCAGTCGGTGTCCACGATGACGCCGCCGATCAGCGGCCCGGTGACGGTGGCGAGGGCGAAGACCGCACCGAGATAGCCCGCGTAGCGGCCCCGCTCGCGCGGCGAGATCATCGCGGCCATGATGACCTGGACCAGGGCGGTGAGACCGCCGGCGCCGAGGCCCTGGATGACCCGGGCCGTGATGAGCATCCCGGGATTCTGGGAGAGACCGGCGATCGCCGAGCCGATCACGAAGATGATCAGGCCGAGCTGGACCAGGAGCTTCTTGCTCATCAGGTCGGCGAGCTTGCCCCAGATGGGGGTCGAGACGGTGGTCGCGAGCAGGGTCGAGGTGATGACCCAGGTGTAGGTGGTCTCGCCCGCGTGCAGGTCGGAAATGATCGTAGGCAGCGCGTTCGACACGACGGTCGACGACAGGATCGCCACGAACAGGCCGAGGAGCAGTCCCGACAGCGCTTCCAAGATCTGCCGATGCGTCATCGGGGCAGCCGAATCAGGTGCCGCCTCCCGTGCCTCGGCCGGTACTGCGGTTGTCATCAAGGTCCTTTCACTGTCTGAGCCGTGCAGGGGAGATACGGGACGTCCTTCGGTGACATGACCGCCTCCACATGGTTGCCTAAGGCAACTATATATAATTGCCTGAGGCAACCTTATGGAGGGTATGTGATTCGATGTCCAGTCCGAGACCGGGGGCGGTTGTGAGGTGGGGGAGAGCGGGTCGGCACGCGTGCCCGGCGATGCTCGGGACGCATGTCAGGCCCATGGTGAGGCGGCAGATCGGGCCTCCCCGCGTCCGGTGATGTTCGGGCGCACGTCAGGCTCGTGGTGAGGCAACGAACCGGGCCTCCCCGTGCCCGGTGATGTTCGGGGGACGCACGGTCAGGCCCGTCGTGAAACGCGGAGTCCCGAAACGGAGGGGAGCCGGTCTCGGGAGCGCGGAGCCTTGAAACGTGAAGGGGAGTCGGCCTCGGGGGCGCGGAGCCCTGGAGCACAGATGGAGCCGGTCTCGGGAGCGCGGAGTCCTGGAGCGCGGAGGGGAGCCGGTCTCGGGACGGCTCCCCTCCGCGCTTGAGGATCAGGCCTCGCGGTAGTAGGGGTCGGCGACCTCGCCCTCACCCTTGTCCGCCGAGAAGCTGTAGACCTCGCGGCCCTCGATGAACACCCGGAGCGCGCGGCTCATGATGTCGAGCGGGTCGCCCGACCAGATGACGACATCGCCGTCCAGTCCCGGCTTCAACGCCCCGACCCGGTCGTCCAGGCCCATGATCTTGGCCGGGTTCACGGTGATCGAGCGCAGCGCGACCGTGGGGTCCAGGCCCTCCTTGATCGCCAGCGTCGCCTGGTGCACGAGGAAGTGGATCGGCACGACCGGGTGGTCGGTGGTGATCGCCAGTTCGACGCCGGCGCGGGCCAGGATGCCGGGGTTGCGCAGCGACCGCTGGCGCAGCTCCACCTTCGACCTGCTGGTGAGCAGCGGGCCGATGATCACCGGAATGTTCCTCTCCGCGAGCACGTCGGCGATCAGGTGACCCTCGGTGCCGTGGTTGATCACCAGGCGGTAGCCGAACTCGTCGGCCAGCCGCAGGGCCGTGGCGATGTCGTCGGCCCTGTGCGTGTGCTGGCACCACGGCAGCTCGCCGTCGAGCACCCGGACGAGGATCTCCAGCGTGCCGTCGCGGTCGAACGGCTTGCCCTCACCCTGGGCGTGCTCCCGCTTGGCCTTGTAGTCCTGCGCCTTGACGAACGCGTCGCGGATCACCGCGGCCACGCCCTGCCGGGTGGAGGGCAGCTTCTTCTGGTCGCCGTAGACACGCTTGGGGTTCTCGCCCAGCGCGCTCTTCACGCTCACCGGCTCGCGGAGCAGCATGTCGTCGACCGTACGGCCCCAGCACTTGAGGGCGACCGTCTGACCGCCGATGGGGTTGCCCGAGCCGGGCTTGATGACGGCGGTGGTGACGCCGCCGGACAGGGCGTCGGCGAAGCCCACGTCGGCCGGGTTGATCGCGTCGAGGGCACGCAGCCGGGCGCCGTTGGGGTCGGTCATCTCGTTGGTGTCCTGGCCGGCCCAGCCCTCGGCCTCCTCGTGGACGCCGAGGTGACCGTGTGCCTCGACAAAGCCGGGCAGTACCCACGAGCCGCCCGCGTCGATCGTCGTGACGCCCGCGGGCACCGTGACCTCGGCGTCGGGGGCGACCGCCACGATCTTGCCGTCCTGGATCAGGACGGTGCCGCCGTCGATCGTCTCGCCGTCAACGGGGACGACAAATCCATTGGTAATAGCGATGTTCATGAGATGCAACTTATCGATACCCTGCCGTACTGGTACAAGAGGGGCAATCGCTCAAATATGTGTTTTTTCGCATCAAAGGACTCATCGGACTCCTGACGCATGAGCTCGTAGTCCCCGCGCGGTAGCCGGCGATGCCGGGTGACCGGTTCTTCCGCGGTCAGGCACGGTCTTGGGGTCAGGGGGCGCAGTCCGGCGGTCCCGATGCCGTTGCGCGTGATGCGGTAGGCCTCGCCCCCCTTCGCCGCCTCGCCCGGCCTTCACCGCCTTCACCGCCTTCACCGCGTCCGTAACGGGCGACCTCTCCTCGATTTATGAAAGAAACTTGACAATTAGATTTAACAGAACTTGAATTAAGCCCGACAAGAATCGCCCATGTGGCTTACCGAAATGCCGGCAGGCCTGGTTGTCGTCATGCCCCGGGCAGGACGGATTCCGCTGTCATTCGGTGATGTCGTCCATCACGAGATAGAGGGCTACCTACATGACCAGGGACAATATGGCGGGCACGACGCGGACGTGGATGAGGCTGATTGCCATGTTCGCCGTCATGCTCGGCCTCACGGCCATCCCGATCCACGGCACCGCGCAGGCCTCGGCCGCCCCGAGTTTCAAGGTGCTCGCCTTCTACAGCGGCACCTGGGACGCGGCCCACATCAACTTCGTGCAGGACGCCAACAAGTGGTTCCCGCAGGCCGCCGCGCAGAACAACTTCTCCTACACCTCGACCAACAACTGGAGCCTGCTGAACGCCGGTAACCTCCAGCAGTATCAGGTGGTGCTCTTCCTGGACGACCTGCCCCAGAACGCCGCCCAGCGATCGGCGTTCGAGCAGTACGTGCGCAACGGCGGAGGGTGGATGGGATTCCACGTCTCCGCGTTCAACACCGACCCCCAGAGCTGGTCCTGGTACCACAACGAGTTCCTGGGCACCGGGGCGTTCAAGTCCAACACCTGGGGTCCCACCTCGGTCACCCTGCGCACGGAGGGCGGGACCCATCCCTCCACCGCGCGGCTTCCCGCCACCTTCACCTCCTCGATCAGCGAGTGGTACAGCTGGAACAACGACCTGAGGAACAACCCGAACATCAAGATCCTCGGGTCCATCGACCCGTCGAGCTTTCCCGTCGGAACGGACCCCAACCAGTCCTGGCGTAGTGGCTACTACCCGATCATGTGGACCAACAAGAACTACAAGATGCTCTACACGAACTTCGGCCACAACGACATGAACTACTCCACCAACACCGGGCTGTCGTCCACCTTCTCCAGCGAGGTGCAGAACCGGTTTGTCATCGACGGCCTGAAGTGGCTGGGCGGAGTGAGTACCACCCCCACCCCGACGCCCACCCCCACTCCCGACCCCACGGACCCCATCTCGCCGACCGCCTGGTACACCCTCGTCAACAGCGGAAGCGGCAAGTGCGTGGACGTCCGCGCGGCGGCCACGACCAGCGGCGCCGCGATCCAGCAGTACGCCTGCAACGGCACCCTCGCCCAGCAGTTCCAGGTCCAGCCGACCAGCGGCGGCTTCGCGCGGATCAACAACCGCAACAACGGCGCCCAGGCCATCGACGTGACCAACGTCTCCCTGGCCGACGGCGCTCCCCTCCAGCAGTGGACGTACGGCGGCGGCAACAACCAGCAGTGGCAGGCGGTCTCCGAAGGCGGCGGCAACTACCACTTCGTCAGCCGCCTCAGCGCCAAGTGCATCAGCGTGCCGAACGCCTCGACGGCCGACAGCGTCCAGCTGGTCCAGCGCACCTGTGACGGCACCGCCGCGCAGTCGTTCCGGCTCACCCGGCAGCCCTAGTCCCGACATCTGATGGCAAAGGGGGCCATCGCCGGGAGCGGCGATGGCCCCCTTCTGCTCGGCCGCCGCCCCACGAGGGTGGCTCCTGAGGGCGTACCCGGCCGCTGCCCCGTGCGAGAAGGGCGCATTCGGCCGCTGCCCCGCGAGAGGGCGGGACGGGGTCCGCTCAGCGGTGCACGTGCGGGAGGACCTCCCGGCCGTAGAACTCGATCACCCGCTGCTGGTCCGCCTGGCCGGAATGGATGAACGGCGTGGCACCGGCGTCGAGAAGCTTCTGGGTGGCCTTGATGTGCACCTGCGGGTCCGTGCCACGCGGCCACTCGGCATACACCTGCTCCAGCTTCCAGCGCTCTTCGGCCAGGCGCTGAATGGTCACCGGATTCGGCTGGTAGAGCAGGTCGCCGAACCCGTGAACGGTGAAGCGCCACTTCTCCGCCGCCTGGTCCGCGTCGGTCTGGTCGCCCACCACGACCCATCTCTCGACGAGCTTCGGCATGGTGCCGGGGTCCTTGCCTGCGGCGCGGGCGCCCTGGGCGAACGCGTCGCTCAGCCGGGGGGTGGCGAGATCCTTCGGTTGCACGACCCAACCGTCGCCGTAGCGCCCCGCCAGATAGGCGCTTTTCTGGCCGCTGGCCGCGACGTAGATCGGCACCGGCGGGGAGGGCACGTCGTACAGCTTGAACTGGTCGGTCTGGTAGAAGCGCCCCTTGAAGGTGACCCGCTCGCCCGTCCAGAGCCTGCGGATCAGCTGGATGGCCTCGATCAGCCGGTCATGACGTTCGGGATAGCGGTCGAACCGCCCTGTCGAGGACAGCTCGTTGAGCGCCTCACCGGTGCCGACGCCGAGGAAGACCCTGCCGGGTGTCAGCACGCCGAGAGAGGCGAAGGCCTGCGCCACCTGGGCGGGGTGGTGCCGGTAGAGCGGGCAGGTGACGCCGGTGCCGTACGTCAGCCGCGACGTGTGATCGCCGACCAGGGCCAGCGTGAGCCAGGGGAACATGGCGTGACCCTCGTTCTCCTGCCAGGGCTGGGAGTGGTCGCTCGCCCAGACGTGACCGAACCCGGCCCGATCGGCCATCTCGGCGAACCGGACCAGGTCCGGGGTCTGGAACTGCTCGTGGGCCAGGACGAACCCGACCGGGGGCACCTGCCTCCCGGTCCCGCTCGGCACCGGCGGGGTCGGCCGGGGCTGGGGTGTCATCGCCTTCGGGATGGCCGCGCCGCCCAGCGCCGCGGCTCCCAGCAGGGAGAACTGCCGTCTCGACATTCCCCCGGAGACATCGGGTTTCCTGATGTTCGATTTCTCTTCGGGACGCCGGTCGTGTCCTCTCATTGTCATTCTCCCCCGAGATCGACATGAATTCTCACCTCCTTACCCTTGTCCAAATCCACCAAACGGCTATAAAAGCGACATTTAGCGTTTAATGCGACAGTCCGGGAGGTCGTAGGCGCGTATCAACCGATCGGATGAGGTGGTTCCGAGCGCGATGGGCGATGTGCCGGGCAGTCGTTCACCGGGATTCTCAAGGTATGGCGATTATCGAAGTCAGTGGGCTGCGCAAGGCCTACGGGGGCAGACCCGTCGTGGACGGGGTGTCCTTCTCCGTGGAGGAGGGCGAGATCTTCGGGATCCTCGGCCCGAACGGTGCGGGAAAGACGACGACCGTCGAGTGCATCGAGGGACTGCGCGTGCCCGACGCCGGCACGGTCCGAGTGGCCGGTCTCGACCCGGTCGCCGACCACGAGCAGGTGACCCGGATTCTCGGTGCTCAACTGCAGGAGAGCGAACTGCAGGAGAAGCTCACGGTGCGCGAGGCGCTGGAGCTCTACAGCGCCTTCTACCCGAAGCCGGCCGACTGGCGGTCCCTCGTCGAGCGGCTCGACCTCACCGACCGGCTCACCGCCCGCTTCGGCAAGCTCTCCGGCGGCCAGAAGCAGCGGCTGTTCATCGCGCTGGCGCTCATCGGCAATCCCAGGGTCGTCGTGCTCGACGAGCTCACCACGGGCCTGGACCCGCGGGCCCGCCGCGACACCTGGAAGCTGATCGAGGACGTGCGGGACTCGGGGGTGACCGTCCTGCTGGTCACCCATTTCATGGAGGAGGCCCAGCACCTGTGCGACCGCGTCGCCGTGATCAACACGGGCAGGGTCGCCGCCCTGGACACCCCGGCGGGCCTCATCGGCCGCTCCGCGCACTCGACCGTCATCTCGTTCACGCCCTCGCGGCCACTCGGCGACGATGATCTGGCCACGCTGCCCGCGGTCGCCTCCGTGGAGCGCAAGGACGGCCAAGTGATCATCAACGGAACGAACGAGACCGTCAACGCCGTGCTCTCACTGCTCGCGCGGCACGGGATCACCGCTCAGGAACTCCGCGTCGCCGACGCCACGTTGGACGACGCGTTCCTCGACCTCACGGCGGGCCCCACGGCGGACCTCGAAGAAACAGCGAACCTCGAAGAACGGAAGGCCTGACATGTCCGTGTCCACCGCCGTGCTGAAGTCCGAGGCCCGGCTCTTCAGCCGTGAGCCCGCGGCCATCTTCTGGGTCATCGCCTTCCCGACCGTGTTGCTGACGATCCTCGGCCTGATCCCGTCCTTCCGGACCCCCGATCCGAAGATCGGCGGCCTCCGGACCGTCGACCTGTACGTCCCCGTGGTCGTACTGCTCGCCATGATCATGGCCGGGCTGCAGGTCCTGCCACCCGTCCTCACCGGCTACCGGGAACGGGGCATCCTGCGACGCATGTCGACCACCCCGGTACGGCCCGTTTCGCTGCTGACGGCGCAGATCGTGCTGAACGGCGCGGCCGCCCTGTGCTCGGCGATCCTCGCGATGGCCGTGGGCCGCCTCGCCTTCGGTGTGGCGCTTCCCGAACAGTTCTTCGGCTACGCGCTGGCGCTGATCCTCGCCACGCTCGGCGCGCTCGCGTTCGGAGCGACGATCACCGCGATCTCGCGCACCACGAAGATCTCCAACGCCATCGGCCTGGCGGCCTTCTTCCCGGCGATGTTCACCGCGGGCATCTACGTGCCGGTCCAGGCCATGCCGGACCTCCTGCAGCGCATCGTCGAGTTCACCCCGTTCGGGGCCGCCGCGCAGGCGCTGAACCAGGCGGCGGCGGGCGACTGGCCCAGCTGGTCCCATCTCGGGGTCACGGCACTGTGGACTGTGATTCTGATCTCTGTTGCGGCACGCTGGTTCCGGTGGGAGTGACCGGATATATCAGGACAAGGAGAGACGGGGCGTATGGCAAGCGACACGACGGCCAAGAACTGGGGAGACCGGTTCTTCCGCTGGGGCCCGTACGCCCTGCTGGGCCTCGGCACACTGCTCGCGGCCGCCACCGCCGACCTGTTTGCGATGACCGGTGGTGAGAAGTACACGACCGGGGCACTCATCGTGGCCGCGCTCGTCCTGCACCTGTGGTGGAACAGGACCGGTCCCGGCCGGCCCGAGCACAACGCGGCGGGCCGGGCCTACTACGTCGTACGGTTCGCTCTCGGTTTCGCGCTCACCTGGCTGAACCCGTTCTTCGCCGTCTACGCGGTGCTCGGCTACTTCGACGCCGACCGCCTGCTGCCACGCCGTCAGATGTACGCCGGAATGTTCGCCACCGCCGTGACCATGGCGGGCTCGCAGTCCGGTGGCCTGCCGCCCGCCGAGGGACTGCAGTGGGTCGCCTTCGGCGCGCTCTTGGCGCTCAACGTCGCGCTCACCTTCGTCTTCGCCGACATCAGTCTCAAAGAGGCCAAGAGAGCCAAGGACAAGGTCGCCACCATCGCGGAGCTGGAGCTCACCAACGCCCGTCTGGAGCAGGCCCTGGAGGAGAACGCGGGGCTGCACGCCCAGCTCCTCGTCCAGGCCCGCGAGGCGGGCGTCAACGACGAACGCAGGCGCATGGCCGCCGAGATCCACGACACCATCGCGCAGGGCCTGGCCGGCATCATCACCCAGCTCCAGGCGGCCGTCGACAGCGCCGACCCCGCGGCCTCCCACGCCCACGTCGAGCGAGCCGCGGACCTCGCCCGCCACAGCCTGGGGGAGGCCCGCCGCTCGGTCCAGGACCTCAGCCCCGGGGCGCTGGAGCACGACACCCTTCCAGACGCCCTCAAGAACATCGTCGAGACGTGGTCGACCTCGCTGGGCGTACGGGCCGAGTTCACCGTCACCGGCACCGTCGAGCCGCTGCACGACGAGATCGAGGCCACCGTGCTCCGTATCGCCCAGGAGGCCCTCGCCAACGCCGGCCGGCACGCCCGCGCCACGCGGGTCGGCGTCACCCTCTCGTACATGGACGACGAGGTGAGCCTGGACGTCCGCGACGACGGCGGCGGCTTCGATCCGTACGCGGTGCTCCAGCGCGAGACCGGCCGCGGCTTCGGCCTCGGCGGCATGCGCGCCCGCGCCGAACGCATCGCCGGGACCGTCGACATCGAGTCCGAGCCGGGACACGGCACGGCCGTCTCGGCTCGCGTACCGTTGGTGCGTCATGGCTGAGCGCACCATCACCCTGCTGATCGTCGACGACCATCCCGTCGTCCGTGACGGGCTGCGCGGCATGTTCGCGGCGTCCCCCGGCTTCGAGGTCCTCGGCGAGGCCGCGGACGGAGCCGAGGCGGTTGTGCTCGCGGAGATCCTCGACCCCGACGTGGTCCTGATGGACCTGCGGATGCCCGGCTCCGGCGGGGTCGCCGCGATCGCCGAGCTGACCCGTCGCGGCCTGCGCTGCAGGGTGCTCGTGCTCACCACCTACGACACCGACTCCGACACCCTCCCCGCGATCGAGGCGGGCGCCACCGGTTACCTGCTCAAGGACGCGCCGCGCGACGAGCTCTTCACGGCCGTACGGGCGGCGGCCGAGGGCAAGACGGTGCTGTCGCCCGCCATCGCCTCACGCCTGATCTCGCACGTGAGGACACCGGGCAACGAGCCGCTCAGCACCCGGGAGCGCGAGGTGCTCGCGCTCGTCGCCAAGGGCACGTCGAACCGTGAGATCGCCGCCGTGCTGTTCATCAGCGAGGCGACCGTCAAGACCCACCTCACCCATCTCTACGGCAAGTTGGGGGTCAAGGACCGGGCCGCGGCCGTTGCGGTCGCGTACGACCGCGGCATCCTCGGCTGACCCTCACCGATCGGCGAGCGCCGACGCGCGCACCGGCCTCCTCGGTCTCAGGCCGGTGCGGGAAGCAGGTCTTCATCGGCGAGGAGTGCGTCAAAACAGCCAGTCCAGCAGTCCGCCCTTTTTCGGGGGGTCGCTGGGGCTCGGGTTTCCCCCCGAGGTCGGCTCCTGGGTCGGCGTGGAGCTCTCGGCCGGAGGGGCGCTCTCGCTCGGATTCGCCGGATTCGTCGACTTCGTCGGCGAGGGTGCGGGCCTGGCCGGGGTCTCCGACTCGGGGTCCAGGTTGAGGGAGCTGCTCTCCTCCCGCTGTCGCGTGGGGCTCGGCTTCGGCGGGGGAGCGCTGCTTCTGGTCACCGTCGGACGGGGATCCGAGGTGCGGGACTCCCGGACGCGGGGGACGGTCGTCGGCGTGACGGCGACGGTCGGCTCGACGGACGGGTCCGTCGTCTCCTCGGGCTGGTCGGTCGGCGACTCCGAAGGCTGCTCAGGATGCTCGGCCGTCGTGCACTGGGCGCCCGACGAGCACGAGGTGCCGGGCGTCGTGCTCGTGGGGGAGGACATCATCCATCCACTCGCGAGCCCGACGATCACGATCCCGCCGACGGCCGCCAGGAGCATCCTGCTCTTGCGTTTGCCCTTGTGACGACGCTCGTCAGGGAGATCGAGATCATCCCTCCACCCCGCCCCGAGAAAACCACGGGCCTGCGCGGAGTCCTGGGCGCCCGTGTGCGCGTCCACCCTGTTGAACTCGGAAGTGTCCCGATATTCGTCAAGGTGGACGATTTTTCGCGATCCGTCGGGGCTGATGATCTCCCGGGACCCGTCGAGGTGGAGGATCACCCGGTCGCCGACGTTCGGAACGGGCTCCTGAGCGGCTTCCTGGATCCACCCGTCCGACAGCATGTCGCCCGTGGGGTGGTGATCGATCCCTCGCTGGGGCTCGGGCCCGAGCGGGCCCGTCTGCTCGCCGGGACTCTCTATGTTTGGTTCCTGATTGCCGTCGCGCCCCACGATGAACCTCTCTGACGTGAACCTGGTCGGGCATCTTACTAGCAGATTCGACAGTGATTTGTCCGAAAAGTTCACTCAGAAATAGGGACCAAATGGCTTTTCCCGGCACGAGAGGCGGCGGCGGGGGCGTTGGCGGGCCCCGTACGTCAGGGGGCGGTTCACAGTATCTCCAGGGGTCGCGGCCCTGGCGGCGGCGAGAAAACCATGTCCAGCTCGTTGAGATCCTCCTCGGTGAGGTGGATGTCCAGAGTCGCCTGGTTCTGCCGTACGTGCTCCGGCTTTCCGGTCTTTGGGATGGCGATGACATCGTCGTCACGCAGCACCCAGGCGAGGGCCACCTGGGTGGTGGTCGCCCGATGCCGGGCGGCCACCGCGTTGAGCGCGGGGTGGCCGATCAGCCGGCCCTGCTCGATCGGCGAGTAGGCCATGGTCGGAATGCGGCGTTCGCGGCACCAGGGCAGCAGGTCGTATTCGATGCCGCGCCGGGTGACGTTGTAGAGGACCTGGTCGGTCTGTACGGCGCTCCCACCGGTAAGGGCCGCGAGCTCCTCCATGTCCGGGAGGTCGAAGTTGCTCACGCCCCAGCTCCGGATGTCGCCCCGGGCCGTCAGCTTCTCGAAGGCCGCCAGCGTCTCCTCCAGCGGAGTGGGCCCCCGCCAGTGCAGCAGGTAGAGATCGAACCAGTCGGTCCCGAGGCGGCGCAGGCTGTCCCGGCAGGCGGTGATCGTGCCTTCGGTCGTGGCGTGGTGCGGCAGCACCTTGCCGACGAGGAAGACCTCGTCGCGGAGGCCGGCGACCGCCTCGCCGACGAGCCGTTCCACACTGCCGCCGCCGTACATCTCGGCGGTGTCGATCAACGTCATGCCGAGCTCCAGCCCGAGACGCAGCGCCGTGATCTCCTCCTCCCGGCGCGAGGGATCCTCAGCCATGTGCCAGGTGCCCTGGCCAAGGGCCACGACTTCCTCCCCGAACGGAAGCTTGATCATGCGCATGGCAGACCTCCTGAGGGGCGACTCCCTGCCAGGCTACGCTGCCACCGATACCAATTTGTTATCCAGAGGGGCTCTCGGGGCCGCGGCCGATTCGATCAGCGGTGAGCGTGCCTAAATGGGAGTCCAGGGTAGAAAAGTCGCATGACAGCCGAACCACCGGTGGGCCCGTTTTCCGGTTCCTCGCTCTTTCCGCCGATCGCGGACTACGGCTTCCTGTCCGACTGTGAGGTCAGCGCCCTGGTCGCGCCGAGCGGAAACGTCGAGTGGTTGTGCCTGCCACGGATGGACTCGCCCAGCGTGTTCGCCGCGATGCTCGATCGGGACGCCGGAGGCTTCCGGATCGGTCCCGCCGACATCAGGGTCCCGGCCGCGCGCCGATATCTCCCGGGCACCATGGTGCTGGAGACGAGCTGGGGCACACCGACCGGCTGGATCATCGTGCGCGACCTGCTCCTCATGGGCCCCTGGCATCACGACGAGGAGCTCTCCCAGACCCACAGGAGGGCGCCGACCGACTACGACGCCTCCCACGTGCTGCTGCGTACGGTGCGCTGCGTCAGCGGGGAGGCGCAGGTCGCCCTGGACTGCGAGCCGATGTTCGACTACGGCCGCAGACCGGTCCGCTGGGCCTACACGGAGCGGGGCTACCACCAGGGCCTCGCGAGGGCGGACGGGCAGGAGCTGGAGCTCATGCTCACCACCGACCTGCGACTGGGGTTCGAAGGCGGCCGGGCGACCGCGCGTACCCTGCTGCGAGAGGGAGACACCCGCTTCTGCGCGCTGACCTGGACCACGCACGAGCCGCCCTACACCTTCGAGGACGCGTACGCCCGGCTCGTGTGGACCGCCCACCACTGGCAGCACTGGCTTGCCAGAGGCGACTTCCCCGACCATCCCTGGCGCGGCTTCCTGGAACGCAGCGCCCTCACGCTCAAGGGGCTGACCTTCGCCCCGACCGGCGCGCTCGTCGCGGCGGCGACCACCTCCCTGCCCGAGGTGCCGGGCGGAGGCCGCAACTGGGACTACCGCTACACCTGGATCCGGGACTCGACCTTCGCCCTCTGGGCCCTGTACACGCTCGGGTTCGACTGGGAGGCCGACGACTTCTTCTGGTTCATCGCCGACATCGCGGAGAGGGACGAGGAGCTGCAGATCATGTACGGCGTCGACGGCGAGCGCGTCCTGGAGGAGCGCATCCTCGATCATCTCGAAGGGTACGAGGGGGCCAGACCCGTCCGGATCGGCAACGCCGCCTACCGTCACCGCCAGAACGACGTCTGGGGAGCCGTCCTCGACTCCTTCTACATCCACACCCGGACCCGTGAACGCCTGGACGAGCGAATCTGGCCGATGCTGAGGCGTCAGGTCGAGGCCGCCCTCAAATACTGGCGGGATCCCGACCGGGGCATATGGGAGGTGCGCGGCGAACCCAAGCACTTCACCTCGTCGAAGGTCATGTGCTGGGTGGCGGCCGACCGGGGCGCGCGGCTCGCCCGGCTCCGCCAGGAACTGGATCTGGCCGGTCGCTGGCAGGCCGCCGCCGACGAGATCCACGCCGACGTCTGCGCCAACGGCGTCAGCGAGCGCGGAGTCTTCAGACAGCACTACGACACCGATGCCCTGGACGCGTCGCTCCTGCTCATCCCGCTCGTGCGCTTCCTGCCGTCGACCGACCCCAGGGTCCGCGACACCGTCTTCGCCATCGCCGACGAGCTGACCGTCGAGGACCTGGTCCTGCGCTACAGGACGAAGGACACCGACGACGGCATGGCCGGGGAGGAGGGCACCTTCACGATGTGTTCGTTCTGGCTCGTCTCGGCGCTGACGGAGATCGGAGAGTACGCCCGCGCCCACAGGCTCTGCGAGAAGGTTCTCTCCTTCGCCAGCCCTCTCGGTCTCTACGCCGAGGAGATCGATCCTCTCAGCGGGCGCCACCTGGGTAACTTTCCCCAGGCATTCACCCACCTCGCCCTCATCAACGCGGTCATCCACATCATCCGGGCCGAGCAGGGCCGGCTGATCACGCCCAGGTGGCCGGGAACCGTGCCGGAGCCGTGACGACGGCGCGTGGACACGCCGGTCCGAGCGAGGCGTCTTGTCGGACCTCTTCGTCCGAGGCGTCTGGCTAAGCTCCAGATTATGAACCGTCGAGTGATTGCCATCGTGGTGCTTATCGGCCTACTCGGAACGAGTGGCCTCGCCGTGGTCGCGGCGTGGGGATTGTCCGGCTGACCCGCTGAACCCACGCTGTCGGCGACACGACACGTGGTCGGCGGGTCGATGGGAGGGGTCAAGCTGCCGCGCGCAGGCCCCCCGACCCACGACAGCTCCCCTACTTACCGGGTGTTTCTCAGGCGCCCGCCATCACACCCTGGTTCGCGGGCTGCTGCTCGCCCTGCTGCGGCTGCCGGTGCGTGCCGGACTCCATGGCCTGCGCGGACTGCTGCGCGGTCTGGTTCGTCTGCGCGGGGGGCTGCTGTGCGGAGGGGGGACAGGTGCAGTATCCGTTGCTCACGATGAGACGCCCTCGCTGAATGGTGTAGGTGCGAGAGTCGGTGGCGGGCAGGACGCCCGTGCAGGTATGGCAGACAACGGACTGACGATCCATGGACCGGCTTCCTTCCTAGAGGGTAGCCGTCGAACGCGTCTGGGTCCGGCCGGCTGGCTGCTCTTCCCCCATAAGGGAGAGTTGAATCTCCCTATCGAGGTTTCTATCTTACTTCGTAGCATAGGGCGATCATTGGGCTACATGAAGTGACAGATGTGAGGCTTGGTTCTGGTGGTTCCTACCGTCTCATGCTGAGCCGGGCCGACGATAGCCGCCGTCCGTCTCCTGATTTTCCGCGTCGCTGAGTTGTCCGGGTGCCCGGGCCGATGACCGGAACTCGTCCATCGTGCTCCAGTCATCTGCGTGCACGGGTGCATTTCCTTATTTACGCGCCTTCGAATCTAGACCGCTCCAAGCGTACACATGATCGAAAACGCGGCTTTCGCACGAGGTGACCGGCGGTGATGCCCGGTCACCGTTCGGAGACGGGCCGCGGAGATCGCGGAGATTCCCGCGTGGCGGCCTTCTCCTTCTTCTCGCTCACCACGGGCCGGAACAGCAGCGCGTTGGCGGCCACCGCGATGCAGACCGCGCCGAGCAGGAGGCCCCAGCTCACGTCGCTCAGGTGGTGCATGCCGCGATACATCCGGGAGTATCCGATCCCCAGCGGGATCGCCAGGCCGATCGCCCACCACAGCACGTTGAGGATCTTGTACCGGTTGGTGTGGACGGTCAGCACCAGGGCGACGCCGCAGTAGAAGGCGACCGCGGCGCTGGTGTGCCCGGAGGGAAAGCTGGAGGTGGGGGGCGCGGGGTCGAGGTGCTGGACCAGGGGGCGCTTCCGCTGGGCGAAGACGGTCGCCAGCAGGAAGATGGCCGACTGGGAGAAGACGGCCAGCGTCAGGAAGATCGACTCGTTCCAGCGCTTGAACGCCAGTCGGAAGGCGATGATGAGCACCACGGTGGCGATGATGATCGTCGGCATGTCCGAGAACGAGGTCATCCTGTCCGTGACGTCGTTCAAGAACGCCGTGCGGTCGGTGACCAGCTGCTCGTTGACCCCCTCGTCGTTCGCGATGAGGGTGGTCGTCTGCAGGACCTGGGTGATGAGCAGCCCGACGCCGATCGTCAGGGCGGCCATGACGGCCAGGGGGAGCAGGATGAGGCGTGCCGCGCCTTTGAAGTCGATCGACATTTTAGACATGGCGCGCGAGCTACCCTAGATCCGGCTCTCAGAACGCCTCGGGCTCCGCCAATACAGCGCCCAGAACGCCCCGGAAGCCACCACGTGACTCTCAGAACGCCTCGGGCTCCATGCCTTCCTTGAGGGGCTCGGCGGGCCTGCGGCCCTCACCTCTGCGCCAGGTCTCGAATCCGATCGCGGCGCCCACGACGACCACGATGCCCAGGGCGACGCCCGCGACCACGTCGCTGACCCAGTGGACGCCGAGCGCCACCCGGCTGTAGGCGACGAACACCGTGATGGCGCCGGCGACGAGCCAGGCGATGATCCGGGCGGCCCAGCTCTTCAGGGAGGGCAGCAGGATGAGCATGAGGATGCACACGCCGAGTGCCGCGCCCATCGCGTGCCCGGACGGGAAGGAGGCGCCGGGCGCGGAGGCCACCGGGTCCGGCAGGTCGGGCCGGGCGCGGTCGACGGCCGCCTTGACGGCCAGGTTGAGCAGGCCGCCGAAGGTGATGGTGGCGACCGCCCAGATCCCCAGGCGCGGCGCTCCCCGGTACCAGAGCCAGATCCCGGTCAGTATCACCAGGACACGCCAGGTCCAGGGCCCGAACACCTCGGTCCCTATGCTCAGGAAGTTCGTGTAGTCCTGGTCCGCCACCGCGTGCGCGTGCAACTGGAGGGCGATGCTCTCGTCGAAGTCGCTCAGCGGGGCGAACGAGGTTTTCACGAGGATGAGCAGGATGACGAACGGCACGGTGAAGAGCGCGACGGCCACAGCCGCCAGCGTCAGCCGTACACCCAGCCGCCGATCCGCGGCCTGATCATCCGCGACCCGGCGCCGCGAGAACCTATTTGACGAAGAGTGACCATCGAGAAACCTGAGCATCGTTTATGGCTACCCGATTGCTCGCGGATATGCCTGCGGGCGACGGAGAGCCCTCAGGCGGCGCGGCGGATGTCGCGCCGCGTGGTCCAGCGCAGGACGTCACAGTGACGCTGCTCGGCCTCGGCGAGCGCGGCCTCGTCGGCGTAGGAGTCGAGGACGGCTCGCAGGTGGGGCATCTGCTCGGTGACGTCGGCCCACGCCTGGGCAGGATCGCCCGCACCGAGCTCGATCAGCGCGTCCAGATGCGCGGCGTAGGCCGTCCACCACTGGCGGCTCAGCTCCGCCAGAAATCCGCTCAGTCCACCGAACTCCCGCTGGATCTCGTCCGCCCACCAGGGTGGCACGGTGACGTCGCCGGTCTCCGAGAGATCCCGGAGCACGACATGCACGAAGGTGCGACGTCGGCGGACGATGGCGGAACGTGACGGCATGTTCATGCGTCCACTCTGTCGATCTTTGTTTGCCGAATGCTTAACGATGTATTGACGGCGATATGTGACCTTGGCCGGTGATCAACGTGGCGGACGGTTTGGCCGGAGTCATCGAGCAGCACTAGTCTTTGAACGAAGCTCATTCCGCCTTGTGTCCGCGGAGCTACCTCAGCATGTAGGAAGCCCGCTCATGACCCAGGTTCTTGAATTTTCTCGGCTCGTCGAGCGCACTCTCAACGCTCTGGCGGACGTTCTCGGTGCCGATGGTGCGGCACTCATGCTCCTGGACGACCAGAACCGCCTGCGTGCGATCGGCGGTTCCGACGACGACGGCAGGAGACTGGAGCTGCTCCAGGAGCAGATCGGGGCCGGACCGGCCATCGAGAGCCTGACCCACGGGGTGGACGTCGCGGTCAACGACCTCTACGCGGCACGTCCCTTCGGTTTCCCCGGCCTGGCGGCGGGAGTCTCCGGAGTCCGCGCGGTGCTCTCGGTTCCGCTGCGAGTGGAAGAACAGCTGATCGGCACCCTGAATTTCTACGACCGCATCAGCCATGAATGGCAGCCCTCGAAAGTGCAGACAGGAGAAGGCCTCGGCCGGCTCATGGTGATGGTCCTGCAGACCCTTGCCCATAATTCTCCTATTTCAGGGAAGTCGTAGTGCGCACGTCAAGTAACCAGGCCGACGCTGGAAGGCGCCCCGCATATGACTCACATTGATCCGGAAGCGCTGGTCGCTAGCCTGAGAAAGGTTCAGACGTCCTCGTCCACGACGGGCATAGTCCAGCAGCTGGAGCGGGCTGTGAGTGTGGTGGACACGCTGTTCGGATACTCCGGTGCGGGTCTGATGTTTGCGGAGGAGGGCAAGGATCTGCGCTACTTGGTCACCACCGATGACCGGGGGCGCAGCCTTGAGGGGGCCCAGCTTCATCTCGGGCAGGGGCCGTGCGTGTCCGCCTACGCGGAGAACACCGCGGTGACCTCGACCGATGTTCAGACGGATCCACGCTGGCCGAAGCTCGCCGACCGGCTCCATCCCGATGTGCGGGCGGTCGCCGGCGTGCCGGTACGGCTCGGCGGCGATCCGGTGGGCACGCTGAACGTCTACCAGTCCAAGCCCTACGAGTGGGACGAGTCCGACGTCCAGGCTCTGTACGGTTACGCCGACGTGATCGAGCAGCTCCTCACGGCCGCGATGGCCGCGGAGGAGAAGAGCGCCCTGGCCGAGCAGCTTCAGTACGCGCTCGACTACCGGGTGGTCATCGAGCGGGCCGTCGGCTATCTGATGGGCAAGCACGACCTCACCGCCACCCAAGCCTTCACCGGCCTGCGCAAGCAGGCCAGGGACAGCCGCCGCCGGGTGGCCGATCTGGCGGCGGAGGTGCTGGGAGAAGGAGCGGGCGACACACGGTGATCCTGCTCACGTCGCCGGAGACCGTCACGGGCAGGACGGAGATCAGTGTTTACGGCGATCTGGACGTCATAACGGGCGTCGAGCTGCGACGCGTCCTCGGCGCCCTCACCGCGGTGAGGCTGGAGCTCGACCTGGCCCACGTGACCTTCCTCGACTGCGCCGGCGTCAGGACCCTGCTCTGGGCCCACGAGCACATGCGCGACCGGGGCGGCTTGATGATCATCTTTCGGCCGTCGGGTCCGGTCCTGCGGCTGCTGCGGCTGCTGGAGCTCGATCAGTGCCTGGTCATCCGGCAGTCCAGTGGTGCGGTTGGCACCGGCCGCACCTCGACGGGGGACTAACCTGGTCGGTGATGTATCGACTCGTGTTCAACCAGGTCCTCAGCCGCTTCGACGCGGAGGACGCGCACCATCTGACGGTCCGCGCGCTCCGCCTTCTCTCGGTGACGCCCGTGGTCAGACGGCTGGTTCACCGCCGTCTCGCGCCGCGTGATCCCATCCTGCGCGTCCAGGCCTTCGGAGTGCACTTCCCCAGCCCGTTCGGGCTGGCGGCGGGCTTCGACAAGGACGCGGGCTTCGTGGGGGCCATGTCCGCGCTCGGCTTCGGCCACGTCGAGGTCGGCACGATCACCGCGTACGCCCAGCCGGGCAACGCCAGGCCCCGGCTGTTCCGTCTGATCGCGAACCGGGCGATCATCAACCGGATGGGCTTCAACAACGCGGGCGCGAGCGCCGTGGCCCGGACGCTGAGCCGGCCCAGGGGGGTTCCGGCGATCGTCGGCGTCAACATCGGCAAGACCAAGGTCGTGCCCGAGTCCGAGGCCGTCGACGACTACGTGACCAGCGCCAAGGAGCTGGCCCCGCTCGCCGACTACCTGGTCGTCAACGTGAGCTCGCCGAACACCCCCGGTCTGCGCGATCTCCAGGCGGTCAGGCTGCTGGGCCCTCTGCTCCGGGCGGTCAAGGAGGTCGCCGACGGCACCCCCAGGCGCACCCCGCTGCTGGTCAAGATCGCTCCCGACCTGACGGACGAGGACGTGGACGCGGTCGCCGACCTGGCCCTTGAGCTCGGGCTCGACGGCATCATCGCGACCAACACCACGATCAGCCGGGAGGGCGTCTCCAGCACCGAGACCGGTGGACTGTCCGGCCGTCCGCTGAAGGCCCGCTCGATGGAGGTGCTGCGCAGACTGCGTGCCCGGGTGGGCGACCGCCTGGTGCTCGTCTCCGTCGGCGGGGTCGAGAACGTGGACGACGTCTGGGAACGCCTGCTCGCCGGAGCCACCCTGGTCCAGGGATACAGCGCGATGATCTACGAGGGGCCCCTCTGGGCCCATCGCGTCAACCGCGCCCTGGCCCGCCGCCTCCGCCGGCACGGTGCCACCGGCGTTCGGGAGATAATCGGCCGCACCGCGTCCTGAGCTATACCCTTGGGGGGTAACTCAGGACATTGGAGGTGCGATGAGCGTGACCACATATGCCGTCACCGGCATGACCTGCGGGCACTGCGTGAGCTCGGTCAAGGAAGAGGTCGGCGAGGTTCCCGGCGTCACCGGGGTCGACGTCGACCTGGAGAGCGGCCGGGTCGACGTCTCCGGCGACTCCCCTGACGACGACGCCGTCCGCGCCGCCATCAGGGAGGCCGGCTACGAGGTGACGGCCTGAGCCCGGTTACATGCTCGGACGGGTCGAGTCCGCGACGTGGGTCATCTCCTCCAGGTGCTTCATGACCTCGTCCACCTTGACCACTCCCGGACGGTGACGACGATGACCGGCCCCACCGAGCTGCCAGGGGCGCGGGCCGGTCAGCGGGCGATACTCGACTCCCAGCGCGTCCAGGCGGCCCAGGTGCCCTTCGAGGCGGGCCTCGAACCCGGAGCCCGCCGAGCCCGACCAGGCGACCTCGGCCAGCGCGCATCCCCGCGGCCAGGCCCGGTAGTCCACCGCCCGGCCGTCGGGCAGGCGCTCGCTCCAGAGCTGGAACTGCGCTCCGAGCACGTGCTCCCGCTGCCCGGCCGTCCATGATTCCGGCGCCGGGACGAAGGCCGCGACGTCCGAGACGGTGATCGCGTCGCCGATCGCCATGGGCTCCTCCTCGGACGAGGCCTCGGCGTAGTCGAAGTACAGCGGGAAGACCGGCGTCTGCACCACGTCGTGCCCGGCCTCGGCCGCGCGCCGGGCCACCCCGAGCCCGCGCCACGGCATCACGATCGTGTCGGGCCTGAGCATGCCGCTGACGAACGCCTCGTCCCACACGACCGCCCGGCTGCCCCGCTCGGCCAGCACGTCCGCCAGCCGGCGCAGGAACCAGGCGTGCAGGTCGCTCAGGTTCTCCAGCCCGAGCTCTTCGGCGAACGCGACGATCTCGGGGGAGGAGGCCCAGTGGTCGAGCACGCACTCGTCCCCGCCGATGTGGAAGTACGGCGTCTCGCCCAGCGCCTCCAGCATCTCGTCGATCACCACGGCCAGGAAGTCGACCGTCGGAGGGAGCGGGGAGAGGATCGCGGGGGAGATGCCCCATCGCTCCAGGACCCCGAACGGCTCGGGTTCGCGGCCGGCCGTGGCACGCGCGTCGAGCGCGGGGTAGGCGGCGAGGATCGCCGAGGCGTGCCCCGGCACGTCGATCTCCGGCACGATCGTCACGGCCCGCGCGCGGGCGTAGGCGCCGATCTCGGCGAGGTCGTCCAGCGTGTAGTAACCGCCGTGCGGCACCTCGTCGAAGGCCGGTTCCTCCCTGTAGTAGCTGGTGGTCGTGCGCGGCCGGTGCGACGCCACCTCGTGCAGCCGGGGAGCCGCCCTGCTCTCGACCCGCCAACCCTGGTCGTCCACCAGGTGCAGGTGGAGCCGGTTCAGCTTGTGCGCCGCCATGATGTCGACCATCCGGAGCACCTCGCGCTTGGGCATGAAGTGCCGTGCCACGTCCAGGTGCGCCCCGCGCCAGGAGAATCGTGGCGCGTCCTCCACCCGGCCGTACGGAACGGTCCATCCGGCCCGGGCCACCGTACGGAACGCGTCGTGGGGGAGCAGCTGCCGCAGGGTCTGGCCCGCGTAGAACGCCCCCGCCCGGTCTCCGGCCGTGATCCGCACGCCGTCGGCCGTCACCTCCAGGGTGTACGCCTCCGCGCCCAGCGACGCGTCCGCCTCCACCGTGACGGTCCCGGACTCGGCGGGACGCAGGTCCAGTACGGCGAGCGCGAGCCTCACCGCGTCCACCAGCTCGGCGGGACCGGAGACGGAGGCGCCGGGGGAGAGCTCGAAGGAGCCGCCGCCGGGCTCGAAGACAGCGGGACGCGGCAGGAGGTCGGTCATGCCTTAGATCATGTCAAACCGGCCCGGGCTCCCGCTATTTCAGATAGCTCTGCAGTCCGTTGGCCAGGGAGAGCGCGATCTTCTGCCGGAACGCGGGCTGCCGGAACTCGGCCGCCTCCTTCGCGTTCCGCATGTTGCCGCACTCAATGAAGATCTTGGGAACGGTGGAGAGGTTCAGGCCGCCGAGGTCGCTGCGGTAGTCCAGGGCCTTGCTGCCGATGTAGGTGGAGTACGGGATGCCGGTGCCGGACCTGAAGGCGTTGCGGACGTCGATGCCCAGCCTCTTGGACGCTCCGACCACGGGATCCACCGGACCGTCGATCTTCTTCGGCATGATCACGTGGAAGCCGTGGTCGGCGGAGGGGGCTCCGTCGGCGTGGATCGAGATCGCCGCGTCCGCCTTGGCCTTGTTGCCGATCGCCGCCCGCTGGGTGATGCACGGGCCGACGCTCGTGTTGTTGGCCCGGGTCAGCTTCACCGTCGCGCCCCGGCTCTTGAGGATCTTGGCCAGGCGCTGGGAGACGTCCCAGGTGAAGGCCGCCTCGCTGTAGTTGTCGTTGGTGGAGGTGCCCGTGGTGTCGCAGGCCTTCCACTGGGTCAGCACGTTGACCTTCTTGTTGATCGCCGCGGTGTCGCGGTAGTTGCCCCCGTTGTGGCCCGGGTCGATGACCACGACCTTGCCGCTCAGAGCCTTGGCCTGGATGTCCTTGCCGGCCGCGGGGCTCGCCGCAGGGCTCTCTGCCAGAGGCGCGGAGTTCGTCCCCGCCTCCTTCGCCGGCGACGCGAAGTCCGCCGCGGTGTCCTGTGCGGGAGAGATGGCCCCACCGTCCTGCGCGGAGCCCACGCTGGCGCCGTTGGCGGTAGCGCCGCAGGCGGCGGCACCCAGGGCGCACGCGACAAGGGCCGTCGCTAGTGCCTTGCTGGTCACGGCAACCTCCCTGAAGGAATCGTCAAGCACCCAACTTACGGGGCTCGGTGCCGTGACTAAGCCGTTATCACCAGACGTGTTCCCCGACTTCCTGTTTCTGTAGAAGTGAGGCGAGTTCCCTGGCGTCCTCGGCGTCCAGTCCGAGGACCACGCGCGGGCGTCCCCACGGGTGGTCGATCGAATGGGCCACGTAGCTCGCCACGGATTCGGCTCCGGCATCCCCGCTCCGGCCCCGGGTGGACCGCCAATGCGCCCATGCCCGCTCAAGCTCGGCAGCGGCGCGCTGGGCGCATGACACCAGTTCTGGATCACGCATTGTTACCCCCCTCGTCACAGCCCAGAGTCAACACCAGTGCTTTATCGCCACTTAGGTGCTTGACCCGACCTTGACGAGGGCTTGAAGCCTGCCTGGGCGCGACTGTAACGCTCCAGGCAGACTTTTTACCCTTCGGTGGGACCTGTGCTGTGCCGTACGACCAGTTGTGGGGCGATCTGGCGCAGGCGTGAGGCCTTGCCGGGGTCACCGATCCGGTCGTTCAGCAGTGTCGCGGCCGAGCGGCCCATGGCGCGGCGGGGCTGATCGACGGTGGTCAGCGAGATCGGCTGGGTCCCGGCGCGGTGGATGTTGTCGTACCCGATCACCGACAGGTCCTCGGGCACCCGCAGACCGAGTTCGGCCGCCGCGGAGAGCACGCCCATGGCCACCAGGTCGTTGGCGGCGAAGATCGCTGTGGGCCGGGGGTCACGGGTGAGCAGGCTGCGTGCGGCCAGCGCACCGCCCTCCTCCGTGCAGTCGCCCTCCTCGACCATGATGTACGGCGCCAGAGAGTGTCTCCGCATCGCGACCAGGTAACCCTCGCACCGGAACCGTCCGGAGGAGGAGCGGGCGCCCTCGATGTGGGCGATCCGGCGGTGGCCGAGATCTACGAGATGGTCGATGGCCAGGCGTGCGCCGAGCTGGTCGTCGTCCACGACGATGTCCACGCCGCCGAGACCGATGTCACGCTCGCCCACCACGACCGTCGGCGTGTAGCCGGTGGCCTCGATGAGCGTCCCACTGGTGGGCGCGATGCCGAGGAGGACGAGCCCGTCGACCCTGAGTTCCAGGAACGCCTCGACCGCCTCGTCTTCGAAGGAGGGATCCCACTGGCTGTTGCCGATGAGTAACCGGAGTCCGTCGCCGTGCAGGCTCTCCTGCAGGCCGTCGAGGAACTCGGCGTAGAACGGGTTGTGCAGGTCGGCGACGAGCGCCCCGACCAGATGGGTGCGGCCTTCGACCAGGCTGCGCGCGACCGCGTTGGGCCGGTAGCCGAGATCTCTTGCCGCTTGCAGCACGGCCTGCCTGCGGTGTTCGCTGACGTGCGGCGATCCACGCAGAACCAGCGAGACCAGTGATTTGGAGACACCGGCTCGCTCTGCCACGTTTCGGATCGTGGGTCGTGGGCGTGGTCCGCAGCCGTCCGGCAGGACGGGTTCGGCGAACCCGCGGGCTCGGGTGACGGTGACGGTGGTGTTGACCGGCGGTCCTGACATGGCTCTCCCCCGGGATGGTGGATGGGCACCTTGTCACTCAAAACGATCGAGTCTCAAATGGGGTACGGCTTGAGCGGAAGGTAACTGGGATCTTGACCCACCGCCGCCGAGTATCGCCTCCGATAGTCTTCGTCCCGTGGGTTCGACATCCGGAGCCGCCGAACAGGTAAAAACCGTGGCGGGCGGCACGCGACCGGCGCGGCGCAGGCTCAGTGTTGACCGGCGCCGTGAGGAGCTCATGGCAGCGGCCCTCGAACTCTTCGGCAAACGTGATGCCGAAGGCGTCTCGATCGACGATGTGGCCTCGGCGGCGGGCGCGTCGCGCGCCCTGGTCTACCACTACTTCGGCGGCAAGCAGGAGCTCTACGTCGCCGCGCTGAAGAGCGCGGCGGCTCAGCTGGAGGCGAGGCTCCGCCCCGAAAGTCCCGAAGTTCTCGAAGGTCCCCGTGGTTTTCATGAGGGCGGACGCCCGATCGAGGAACTGGCCGACGGCCTCAAGTGCTACTTCGACTTCGTCGAGGGGCACGCGGCGGGTTTCGCCGCGCTTCTCAAGGGGGGTCCGGACAACCGCGACGGCGAGATCGGCGAGATCGTCGACGCCGTCAGGCAGCATCTGCTCCGCCTCATCATGAAGCAGATGCGTCTTGAGAAGCCGGGACCCGCACTCCGCGTCACTCTGCGTTCGTGGACCGCCTCCGTGGAGACGGCGGGCCTCGACTGGCTGGAACACGGCGACATGGGGCGGCCGGCGCTTGAGCGCATGCTGGTCGACCAGATGCTGGCACTGCTCGAGGTGGCCGCGAGACACGATCCGCAGGCCGGGGAGTTGCTGGAAAAGCTGATCTGCGGTCAGGCCTCGTAAGTCCTGTCCGCACGCGAGGCCGTAGGCCATCCTCACGGGCAGGAAGCCGTAGGCCACAGACGGGGGGAGGGGGCCGATGGAAGCCGTACGGAACGCATGCTGGGGCGGCGCCGGGCGGGCGACGCCGCTCCCCCCACAATCCGTATGACTTACGCGCTCACAGGGTGAGCGCGCATTCGATTCCCCCTAAGTCAGTGACAGCCCCCGTTTTTACTCAGAGCGTTGCTGCGGAATCCCCGCCAGCAGCGCGCGAACCTCAGTCTCCCGGTACCGGCGGTGTCCACCCAGAGTGCGGATGGACGTCAACTTGCCCGCTTTCGCCCACCGAGTAACGGTCTTGGGATCGACGCGGAACATGGTTGCGACCTCCGCCGGGGTGAGCAGCGGCTCTGCCTCGGGTGTACGAGCTGACATTTGTGCGGCCTCTCCTCCATGTGGACCGGCGACAGCGATCCTGCGACTTGACGCTTGTCACGGATGTCCCCTTATGGCCCCTTGCGTGCGGCTGTTCGGACCATATGCGGCATCACCCGATGTGACCATACAGCCACGTAGAGCGATTGGCGAGCCTTTGAGCGACTCATCTCTCTTGTGCACGTGTTGTTGTCACGCTCGGTGATTCTAGCGACACGTTTCGTGGTATCGCAGTGAAAACGGCAAACTACTCAGTTCGTAGGTGCATCCCCGGTCATCGACCGACCTACTTATGCAGGTGGCGAGGATGATTTGCGACTCAGTTTGCCGATTCGAGAAGTTGTATTGATCGCCAGCGGAGGATGACCCGTTGGTACATGGCGAACGCCAGTTCTTCCTCGCCGCTTTCCAGACCCGTGAGAGCCGCCGCGAGTTCGGCCACCGACTGGTCGGCCTGGAGTGTCTCGTCGTCCATGAGGTTGACGATGCCGCCGTAGTCGAGTTCGACCAGCGAGTGCGGGTGGAATTCCTCCAGCCAGCGTGCCACATCCTCGACCTCGGCGGTGACCGAGACCTCGCCCACCTGCCTGCGGATGATCTGCAGGGCGCGGGCGCTGCGGCGCCGGGCGTGGGCCATGGACGTGACGTAGATCAGGTTGCGGGTGGTGGTCGTGCCTTCGGGCTGCTTGTCGCCGTCGAGGACCAGCCACCGCTCGTTCCCGTCGAAGGGGATGAACCACGAGGTCGGGATGTGCCACGTGGAGCCGCGGATGTTGGTGCGCAGGGCGGTCGAGTCGCTGCGGCGCTTGAACCTGTCGAAGTCGTCGGCCGTCTGTTCGGCGACGGAGATCGGCACGAACCGCTCCATCAGCCTGACCGGGGTCGTTCCGCGGAAGCGTGAGAAGGCCAGCCACGACCTCAGCCTGCTCTGCCACGGGCAGACGTACAGAACCTCTTCTACGCGCCTGAGATAGGCGTTGGGGCTCTCCTGGGCGGGTGCGGGGGTCGGAGGTACCCCCAGGAGGCGGCGCACCGCCTCGCCGTGCTCGGCGTGGAGCGCGCTCGCGCGGCGTGGACGGTCGGTCGCCTCGGCGTAGGCGGCCCATGAGAGGCGTTCCGACGGGGTGAACGCGGCCAGCGGTTCGTAGACGCGGAGGTACGCGGCATAGGGCAGCACGACCGCATCGTGTCATGAAGGACCTGCTGTTGTCCGGTATCGACCTTGTGTCGGTGGCGACGACCCCCCTGCGTCTCGCCTGCTGAGAAGGGACACTTCGCCTCGTTGTCCCGCTTGAGCTTGTGGTTACGCTAAGAGTGATTTCCGCCGCGACGGGGCGGCGGAAACGGACGACTGGGAGTCACCACAGTGACCGACGTCTTCGGGCTGTCCCACAAGGACGCAGGCCCGGTAAACGGCCAGGCGAAGCACGAGCAGGTCGTGTTCTGCACCGACGAGCGCAGCGGCCTTCACGCGATCATCGCCATCTACAACACCGCCCTCGGCCCAAGCCTCGGCGGTACCAGGTTCTACCCCTACGAGAGCGAGCAGGCCGCGCTGGCCGATGTGCTCAATCTCTCCCGGGCGATGGCCTACAAGAACGCCCTGGCCGGACTCGACCTCGGTGGCGGCAAGGCCGTCATCATCGGCGATCCGGCGACGGACAAGAGCGAGGCGCTGCTGCGCGCCTACGGCCGGTTCGTCCAGTCCCTGGGAGGCCGCTACTTCACCGCGTGTGACGTGGGCACCTACAGCGAGGACATGGACATCGTGGCCCGTGAGAGCTCCTACGTGACCGGTCGCACGCTGGCCAACGGAGGAGCCGGAGACTCGTCGGTCCTGACCGCCTACGGCGTGTTCCAGGGCATGCGCGCCGCCGCCGAGCACGTCTACGGCGCGCCGACGCTCCGTGGCCGGCGAGTCGGCGTCGAGGGCGTGGGCAAGGTGGGCCACCGCCTGGTGGACCGCCTCGTCGAGGACGGCGCCGAGGTCGTGATCTGCGATGTGAGCGAGCAGGCCGTCGAGCGGGTCCGCCAACTCCATCCGGGAGTGGAGGTCGTCGCCGGACGGCGGGAGCTCACCGACGCCGACATCGACGTCTACGCGCCGTGCGCGCTCGGCGGGGCGCTGGACGACGACACGGTCGCCCGTCTGCGCGCCACGATCGTCTGCGGCGGGGCCAACAACCAGCTGGCCCACCCCGGAGTCGAGAAGCAACTCGCCGATCGCGGGATCCTCTACGCGCCCGACTACGTCGTCAACTCCGGCGGCGTCATCCAGGTCGCGGACGAGATCCAGGGATTCAACATGGACCGGGCGAAGGCAAAGGCCACCCAGATCTACGACACGACTCTCAAGATCTTTGCCAGCGCGGCGAAGGATGGCGTCCCCCCGGCCGTCGCAGCCGATAGGCTAGCCGAGCGCAGAATGTCGGAAGTCGGGCGAATTAGGGGCATTTGGCTGGGCCACTAGCCCCTCACGCCCATACGGCGTACCGAGCCGGGCGTAAAACATGTACGGTTGTAGTCGAACGAGAGCCGACGCCTCAAGTCAGGTGGCGTCAGTGCGTGGTGCGTTAGCGACGAGGGGTCGGGCACGACCCCACACGAGGGGGTCGAGCCAATGGGGCGCGGCCGAGCAAAGGCCAAGCAGGTCAAGGTTGCTCGCCAGCTGAAGTACAACAGCGGTGGCACTGATCTTGAGCGTCTTCGCGACGAGCTAGGGGTCAGAGATGACTCCAACCACAATGACGACTCCAACGACGCCTACGATGAGCTGGCTGCTCGGTACGCCGATTATGCCGAGGACTCCGGCTCCGGAGACGACCGCGACGACGGGACATCCGGCCGCCGCTAGGCGAGCTTCACATTAAGTGTCAACAGAACACCCGGCGGCTGAGAAGCCGCCGGGTGTTCTGCTCACTGTGAGCCGGACCGTGGCAGCGCTTCGGTGACCCGAAGCGCCTTCTGGCGTGTCCAGGGCCACAACGTATCTTTTTGGGCGTGCCGCATATCTTTCGGTCGCACCAGATCTTTTTGTGTCATACCGGGCGACTGTCGGCCGTATCGGTCGGCCGTATCGGTTTGAGCCGCGCCCGCCTTCACGGGTACGGCGCGGCCGGCGGGTCGTACGGGGTCCGTGAACGGGGCTTTTCGTGATCCGTTGGGATCGGCCGGGCTGGAAGCGGCAGATCCCAACGGATCACGGGAAGTCGTGAGGCGGGTTCAGCGGAAACGCGCCTGGCCGCTGCCGGGGACGATCTCGCCGAGCACCCAGGCCGGGAGACTCCGCTCCTTGAGCAGGGCCAGGGCCGGCTCCACCGCGTCGGCGGGAACGATCGCCGCCATGCCCACACCCAGGTTGAAGGTCCGGTCCATGTCGGCCTGTGCCACCTTGCCGTGCCCCGCGAGCACGTCGAAGACGGCGGGCGGGGTCCAGGACGAGCGGTCCAGCAGCGCGTCCAGGGTCGCGGGGAGGGAGCGGGAGAGGTTGCCCTCCAGGCCGCCGCCGGTGATGTGGGCGTACGCGTGCACATCGACCGAGCGGGCCAGCTCCAGGCAGTCCAGGGAGTAGATCCTGGTGGGTTCGAGCAGCTCCTCGCCGAGGGTCCGGCCCAGCTCGGGGAGCTCGGCCTCCAGGGACAGGTCGGCGAGCTTGATGATGTGCCGGACCAGCGAGTAGCCGTTGGAGTGCACACCGGAGGAGGCCAGAGCCAGGACCACGTCGCCCGCGCGAACCCGATCCTGGCCGAGCATCTTCTCGGCCTCCACCACGCCCGTGGCGGCGCCCGCGAGGTCGTATTCGTCCGCGCCCATGGCACCGGGGTGCTCGGCCGTCTCGCCGCCGATGAGGGCGCAGCCCGCCAGGCGGCAGCCCTCGGCGACGCCGCCCACGATGTCGGCGATCCGCTCGGGGACGACCTTGCCGCAGGCGATGTAGTCGGTCATGAACAGCGGTTCGGCGCCGCAGACCACCAGGTCGTCCACGACCATGCCGACCAGGTCGATGCCGATCGTGTCGTGCTTGCCGAGCTTCTGGGCCAGCATGACCTTGGTGCCGACGCCGTCGGTCGAGGTGGTGAGCAGCGGCCGCTTGTAGCTCAGGAGTGCGGAGGCGTCGAAGAGACCGGCGAAACCGCTGGCATCGTCCACCACCTCGGGCCGGCGTGACCGCGCGACCTTCGACTTCATCAGCTCGACGGCGCGCTCACCCGCGTCGATGTCCACGCCGGCAGCGGCATAGCTGGTCATGCGACCTCCTTCTTCGGTCGTACGACCATCGTGTCGTGCCTGTCGGCTCGTCCGCTCACCGCTTGGCCTCTAGGACGTATTTGCCCACGTTGTCCTGATCGATGGGGATCGGGTACACGCCGTCGAAGCAGGCGCGGCAGAGCCGATCGGCGGGGATCGTGGTGGCCTCGGTCAGGCCCTCCAGCGAGATGTATCCGAGCGAGTCGGCGCCGAGGGAGGCGCGGATCTCCTCCACGGTGAGCGAGCCGGCGATCAGCTCGGCCCTCGTGGCGAAGTCGATGCCGTAGAAGCACGGCCAGGAGACCGGAGGCGAGGAGATCCGGACGTGGACCTCCTTGGCGCCCGCCTCGCGCAGCATCTTGACGATCGCCCGCTGGGTGTTGCCCCGCACGATCGAGTCGTCCACGACGACCAGGCGCTTGCCCGCCACCACTTCCTTCAGCGGGTTGAGCTTGAGCCGGATGCCGAGCTGGCGAATCGTCTGGGACGGCTGGATGAAGGTCCGGCCGACGTAGGAGTTCTTGACCAGACCCTGGCCGTACGGGATCCCGCTCTCCTCGGCGTAGCCGACGGCGGCGGGGGTGCCCGACTCGGGCGTGGGGATGACCAGGTCTGCCTCGACCGGGTGCTCGCGGGCCAGCACGCGGCCGACCTCGACGCGGGTGGTCTGCACGCCGCGTCCGGCGATCGTCGTGTCGGGGCGGGCCAGGTAGACGTACTCGAACAGGCATCCCTTGGGCTCGGCCAGCGCGAACCTGCGGGAGCGCACGCCGCGCTCGTCGATGGTGATCAACTCGCCCGGCTCGATCTCGCGGACGAACGTGGCGCCCACGATGTCCAGCGCGGCGGTCTCGGAGGCGACCACCCAGCCGCGCTCCAGCCGGCCCAGGACCAGCGGGCGGACGCCCTGCGGGTCGCGAGCGGCGTAGAGCGTCTTCTCGTCCATGAAAACGAGCGAGTAGGCGCCCCTGACCTGGGGAAGAAGCTCGGCGGCGGCATCATCGATGGGCTGGCTGCGGTCCTGGGCGAGCAGCGACGTCAACACCTCGGTGTCCGTGGTCGCCCTGGTCGACCCGGGAGTCAGGCGCCGGGCCAGCTCCGGGGTGTTGATCAGGTTGCCGTTGTGGGCGAGCGCGAGCCCGCCGTCCTCGGTCGAGCTCAGCGTCGGCTGGGCGTTCTCCCAGACGCTCGACCCGGTGGTCGAGTATCGGCAGTGCCCGATGGCCAGGTGACCGCGGAGGGTCCCGAGCACCGACTCGTCGAAGACCTGGGCCACCAGACCCATGTCCTTGTAGACGAGGATGCGGCTTCCCTCGCTGACCGCTATGCCCGCAGATTCCTGCCCGCGGTGCTGTAGCGCATACAGCCCGTAGTAGGTGAGTTTGGAGACTTCTTCCCCAGGGGCCCAAACGCCGAAGACGCCACATGCGTCCTTCGGGGGTTGGTCGTGGGGATCAAGGTCATGGCTCAGATGGCCGTCGCCTTTCAGCACATGCTTCATTCTAGGTCGGACTCTTCCCTGCTCGCGCCCCGGGTCCACCTCTGGGGTATGGAGCACCGTTACCGAATGATCGTCGGTGTTTTGCCGTGTCGGGCTGTTTCATCGGCGGTGAACAGGGGAGTGTGAGGTATCCGGCATGACTATGCGTCGGGAGAGCAGACGTGACAACACCTAAGGACCCGAGTCAGCCCGATCCCCGGCGGGATCGGCGACCAGAGCATGAAGGGTCCGGCTCGGAGGAGCCGTCGGGCACCTCCGAAGAAGAGGCGGCTGTCCCGGGCGAACCGGGATCCCCCGACCCTGCCCGAACCCCGCCTCACCGCGACGAGTCACCCCCGTGGGCCGCGCCTTCCTCGGCCGAACCGTCCACGGCCCCTTCGGAGCCCGCCGAGCCGTACACCTGGCAGCAGAGGTCCTCCGATCCGGCCGGGACCACCCGCGGGGAGTCCGACCATCCCGCCGACACTCCTGTCTGGCCGTCGGCGCCGGCCCCTTCGGAGCCCGCCGAGCCCTACACCTGGTCCCCGGAGCCCCCGGCCTCGTCCGGGTCTCCCTCGGGGGAGCCTTCCCCGGGGCGCCAGACCCCGGAATGGGAGCCCATCGAGCCACTTGAGCCACTTGAGCCGCTCGATCCCAGCGGGGCCCCGAGGTGGACACGGTCTCCCGTGCCCGAGGATCCCTCGCTGCCGCGGCATCCGGACGTTCCGGCCGCGCCCGAGATCCCCCTGCCGGACCAGGCCGACCCGGACGCCACGCGACAGTACGGGTTGCAGAGTCCCCCGCCCGCTGAGCAGCGGACCTCCTATTCCATGCCGGGCGCCACACCGCCGGCGTATCCCGGCTGGGAGAGCGACTCGGAGCCTTCCATCTCGGAGAGCTCGAACGGGCCGGAGGCACCACTGGCCGGTTCCCGGCCTTCGCGTTACGACCCGCCCACGGCCTCCGAGAGCTTCTCCTCGGTTCCGCCGCGGTCGGAGGAGGTTCCGCCACGGTTCGACGAGCCCGCCGGCGGCTTCCACGCGGAGTCGCCGCCGACGCAGGGCAGCCCGTACGACACGCCCGCGACGGGTACGCCGGGGGCGCCTTCCGGCGCCGTTTCCCCTGGCGGGGATCTTCACGCGGGAGACGCCTACGGAGGCTCGGGAGGTGCTCACGCCGGGGACGTCTACGGCGGCTCGCAGGGAGGCGCGTTCCCGGTAGGCGCTCACGCCGGGCAGGGCCATGACGAGGGATCTCAGGGGAGCGAGCCTCACCAAGGCGGAGCTCACGCCGGAGATGCCCAGGGTGGCTCGCGGGGAGGCGAGTCCCCGGTGGGAGGCGCTCACACCGGGGAGGTCCGCGAGGGCTTCCAGAGCAGCGAGTCCTTCGGGGGAGGCGCCCACGCCAGGGACGCTCACGAGGGCGCCCAGGGGAGCGAGCCCTACGGCGGCGTTCATGGCCAGGGCTCCCAGGGCCAGGGTTTCCAAGGTGGCCAGGGCTTCCAAGCCCAGGGCTCTCAAGAGGGCTCCCAAGGTGGCCAGGGCTCCCAGGGCCACAGCGAAGGCTCCCAGGGCCCGGGCCAGGGCGCCCGGCCCGGAGAGCCCTACGGAGGCCCCTCCCAGCAGCCGTCGCCCATGGGCGGGGGTGATCCGGCCTATCCCTCCTACCCGCCCCAGGGGGCTCCGCCGCCGTATCAGGTGCCGTCCTCGCCCGGGGGTCCCATGTATCCGGGCAGCACGCCATACCCGGCGGGACCGGGTTACAAGCCCGGACGAGGGCAGGGCGGAGGCCTCGGCACCGCCGCGCTCGTGCTCGGAATCGTCAGCATCCTGTTGCTCGTCGTCTGCGGTCTCGGCCTGGTGACGGCGATCGTCGGACTGATCATCGGCATCGTGGCGGTCGTCAAGAACTCCCACCGCGGCCGTGCCTGGGTGGGCATCGCCCTGAGCGTCCTCACGATGATCATCGCCGCGGTGCTGGTGAGTTGGATCTACAACAAGGTGGGCGACTGCGTCGGCCTGCCCCAAGAGCTTCAGCAGCGCTGTATCGAGGACAAGTTCGGCGTCCAGATCAATACCACGCCCTGACCGGCCGAGTGGGCGCCCGGGACCGTCGGGTCCCGGGCGCCTCTGCCCGAGAGGCGGTTACCGCCTCCACGGGCGCTCATCGTGTTGGCGGATGTCCGTTCGGACAGGCGCTCATCGTGTTGGCGGACGTCCGTTCGGACAGGCGCTCATCGTGTTGGCGGCGCCTCCGTTTGGACAGACGGTCGCCACGCGGGCAAGGCGGTCACCACATCGGCCGGCGCCTACCGCACCGGAAGGTGCTCCGACAGGTCGGCCCGGGCCCCGCTCGCCGCGACCTTCCCGGCTGACATCGCCTCGGCCCAGGTCAGCCGTCCGGTGGCCAACTCCAGCCAGGTGCGGGCGTCGGTCTCCACCACGTTCGGCGGGGTGCCCCGGGTGTGCCGGGGACCCTCCACGCACTGCACCGCCGCGTAGGGCGGAACCCGTACTTCGACGGTCCGCCCGGGAGCCGCCGTCGCCAGCCGGTCCAGCAGATGCCGTACGGCGAAGCGTGCGATCTCCCGCTCCGGGCGCACCTGCCGCTCGTATGCCCGCAGTACCACGCTCACGCAGGCGTCCAGCAGGGCCGCGAGCCCCCCGGGCCCGTCGTAGGAGGGCTCGTCGAGAGCGGTCAGCTGAGCGTCCAGAGCGGCGCGGACCTTGGCGGTGTCAGGCTTGTAAGGCGGCACGTCTCCATCATGCCCGTCCGCCGGATCGGCCGATTCGGGGGAATGGTTCATTGTCCGGACAGGCATCGTTCATCCGGGATTAGGCGGGTACTCATAGGGTCCGGGCCGGAACGACCACACACCACCCCCCGGAGGAACCTGTGGCCAACCCATCGCCGCGCCGACTGCTCCCGCTGCTCGGAAGCCCGCACAAGGGCGGACGTACCGCGCTCACCTGCCAGTTCCGCTGCGGTAACCAGTGCGCCCACGACGTGCTGAACACCAGCGACAACACCTACTTCGGCGACGTGGTCGCCGATGCCATGTCCCGCCGCGGAGTGTTGCGCGCCGGCGCCCTGGGCGCGCTCGTGGTCGGCGTGGGGGCCACCACGGCGCTCCCGGCCGCGGCCGACCCCGATGCCGAGGCGAGGACCTCCGGCTTCGGCGGTGGCCACGGCCACGGCGACGAGGGCAAGATCCGGTTCGCCGCGGTCCCCCCGAACACCGACGACAAACTGACCGTTCCCGTGGGCTACGCGTCGGCGGCAGTGGTGCGCTGGGGCGACCCGGTCCTGCCCGGGGCCCCGGCGTTCGACTTCGAGCACCAGACCGCCGCGGCCCAGGCCGCGCAGTTCGGCTACAACTGCGACTACGTGACGCTCTTCCCGATGGGCGAGCAGCGCGGCCTGCTCTGGGTGAACCACGAGTACACCGACGAGAATCTGATGTTCCGCGGCTACACCAACGGCGACGCGGCGACACCGGAGCAGATCAAGATCGCGATGGCCGCGCACGGCGGCTCGGTGGTCGAGATCGAGCGGGTCGGCCAGTCCGGCCAGTGGAAGCTGGTCACGCGGGGCCGGCGTCGCTACAACCGGCGCATCACCGTGCACACCCCGATGAAGTTCACCGGTCCGGCGGCGGGCAGCGCCCTGCTGAGGACCGCCGCGGATCCGGCGGGCGTCAAGCCGATCGGCATGCTGAACAACTGCGCCGGCGGCACCACCCCGTGGGGCACGGTGCTGAGCGGTGAGGAGAACTTCAACCAGTACTTCGTCAACGGCAACGGCGTGCCCGAGGCGCAGAAGCCCTATCTGACCAGGTACGGCGTGAGCGCCACGACCGGGATTCCGAGCGGCAACCGCCGGTTCGACCGGGTCGAGGAGCGTTTCGACCTGGCCAAGCACCCGAACGAGATCAACCGGACCGGCTGGATCGTGGAGATCGACCCGTTCGATCCCGACTCCGTCCCGATCAAGCGCACCGCGCTCGGCCGGCTGGCCCACGAGGGCGCCACCACCTCCCTGGCCGAGGACGGCCGGGTCGTGGCCTACATGGGCGACGACTCCCGCTTCGAGTACGTCTACAAGTTCGTCTCGAAGAACCGCTACATCCGCGGCTTCGACCGGCACAACCGGTCGCTGCTGGACGAGGGCACCCTGTATGTGGCCCAGTTCACCGGCGACAGCCCGGCCGCGGAGATCGACGGCACCGGGAAGCTTCCCTCGGACAAGCTGTTCGACGGTTCGGGCAAGTGGATCCCCCTGGTCAGCGGCAACGTCTCGCACGTGCCGGGGATGACCGCCCAGGAAGTCCTCGTCTACACCCGTACGGCGGCCGACAAGGTCGGCGCGACCAAGATGGACCGCCCCGAGGACGTGGAGCGCAACCCCGTCACCGGCGGCATCTACGTGGCCCTGACCAACAACACCAACCGGACCCCGGCCCAGGTGGACGAGGCCAACCCGCGTCCGGCCAACAAGCACGGCCACATCCTGGAGATCACCGAGCGGCGCAACGACGCCGGTGCCACGACCTTCGCCTGGTCCCTGCCGCTGGTGTGCGGCGACCCCGCCGATCCCTCGACCTACTTCGGCGGGTTCGACAAGGCCAAGGTCTCGCCGATCTCCTGTCCGGACAACGTCGCCTTCGACGCCGACGGCAACCTCTGGATCTCCACCGACGGCAACCAGCTGGGCGCCCACGACGGCCTGTTCGTCATGCCGGTCCGTGGCTCCGAGCGCGGTTACCTGCGTCAGTTCCTGAGCGTGCCGGCCTATGCGGAGACCTGCGGCCCGCTGATCAGCGGCGACCAGCGCAGCGTCTTCGTGGCGGTTCAGCACCCGGGCGAGTCCACCGGTGCCACCCCCGAGGCCCCCACCAGCCACTGGCCCGACGGTGGAACCAGCCAGCCCCGCCCGTCCGTCGCGGTCGTCTGGCACAAGCAGGGCAAGAAGATCGGCTCCTGATCCTCGGGAACGGCTCGCGTCCTCCGGTGAGAAACGGAGGACGCGAGCCGTTCCGCATCACGCCCTCGGCTCGCGCCCTCCTGCGAGAAAGAGGGCGCGAGCCGTTCTGCGGGCGGACGCGGGGGATGGGCGCGGACGGTGCCGTCCGCCTTCTCCGCGCCTCCTACGCCGTCGGTACGGCGGGGCGCCCGGCTTTCTCCGCGCCGCGCCTCCTACGCCACGAGTACGGCGGAGTGCTCGGTTTGCTCCGCGCCTCCTACGCCACGGGTACGGCGGGACGCTCGGCGGGGGTCGTCTCCGGGTCCGCCGGCTGCGGGATCCGCAGGGCGAACAGGCTGAGCGGCACACCCACCAGCACGATGGCCGCCGCGATGACCAGTGTGGACTGGTAGGCCTCCAGGAAGGCAGTCAGCGGCTTGGCGCCGTCCGCCACGAGCGAGGTCTGCCGGGCGCTGAGAATCGCCCCGAGGATCGTGATCCCGAGCAGGCCGAAGATCTCCCGCGAGACGTTCAGCACACCCGAGGCGACCCCGGCCCGGCCCGCGGGAAGCGTGCCCAGGATGGCGGTGGTGAGCGGCACCAGCAGCCCGCCGCCCAGTCCGTAGACCAGGAACCACGGCAGAAGGTCACCGAGCGACCCGCCCTCCCCGATGAACGAGATCCCGAACACCGCCACGGCCATCAGCAGCAGCCCGGCCGCCACGGTCCGCGCGGTTCCGGCGATCCGGCTGATCCTGGGAGCGAAGACGGCGGTCACGGCCATCACCAGCGCCATCGGCACGAAGGCGACCCCGGCCTCCAGGGGTGAGAAGCCCAGCGCGTTCTGCAGGTACAGCGCGGTGAAGAAGTAGATTCCGAACACCCCGAAGGACCACAGCCCCATCGACAGGATGCCCCCGCTGAACACCCGGGACCTGAACAGCGACAGGTCGATCATCGGCTCCCGGCTCCTGATCTCGGTCACCACGAACGCCAGCGCCGAGGCCGCCGAGATTCCGAACGCGCCCAGAATCTCCGGCGAGGTCCATCCCGCCCCCGAGCCCTCGATCAGCCCGTAGGTCAGCGCGAACAGCGTCAGGCTCGATGTCACCAGGCCGGGAACGTCCAGGCTGCGCCGTACCCGATCCTGCGGGGGCACCCTGATCGCCCACAGCCCGAGCCCGAAGGTCACGATCCCGATCGGCACGTTGAGCAGGTAGATCCAGCCCCAGTGCCAGCGCTCGCTGATCAACCCGCCGGTCAGCGGCCCGAGGGCGAGGGCCAGCGCGCCCACCGCGCTCCACAGGCCGACCGCCGTCGCACGCTCCCTCGCGTCGGGGAAGATCGAGGTGAGCAACGCGAGCGCGGTGGGTGTGAGGAACGCGGCCCCCACGCCCTGCACCGCCCGGGCGGCGATCAGCATGGTGCCGTCCGTGGCCATCCCGGCGGCGAACGACGACAGGGTGAACACGGCGAGACCGATCATGAAGACCCGCCGCCGCCCGAAGACGTCGGCCAGGCGCCCGCCGGCCAGCATCAGCCCGGCGAAGACCAGGATGTAGCCGCTCACGATCCATTCGAGCCCCGAGATGCTCAGCCCGAGGTCCCGCTGGATGGTCGGCAGGGCCACATTGACCACGTTGTTGTCGAGATACGTCATGAAGGTGGCCAGCGCTACCGCGCCCAGCGCCCACCATCTGCGGTTGTCCGTCACTCCCACTCCTCTACGGTGTACTTGTACGACGTACATGTACACCGCATAGTGGAACCCGTACGACGTATAGTTGTCAAATGTGATGGGAAAACTGACGCGCGAGGTGGTCGTCGAGCAGGCGCTGGAGATCGGCGACGCCGAGGGGCTGCAGGCGGTGACCATCCGGCGGCTCGCCCAGGAGCTGGGGGTCACCCCGATGGCGCTGTACTGGCACTTCAAGAACAAGGAACTGCTGGCCATCGGCATGGCCGACCACCTGGTCGAAGGCTTCGTGATCAAGGAGGACTACGCCAGTCCCTGGCAGGATCAGCTTCGCGAGCTCGTCGGCGGTCTCGTCAGGGTGCTCCGGCGTCACCCCTGCGCGGCGGAGGTGCTGAGCGAGGTGGACCACATGGCGGTGCCCAATTTCCTCCGGGTGTGGGACACCAGCCTCGGCCTGGCCATACAGGCCCGGTTCTCCTACGAGGAGAGCTGCCTGATCTCCAAATACCTGCTCCAGGGAGCGATCGCCCTGGCCGCCGGTCCGATGAGCCATCGCAGTCCCGGCATGTCGGACCAGGAGAGAGCCGAGCAGCTGCGTCTCAAGCGCGTCAACTTCCAGTCACTGCCCCCGGACGTCTACCCGCACATCGTGGAGATGGCCGTCCCCCTCGTCGAGGGTGGCAGCGCCGACCTGTACGACACCTTCGGCGTCGACCTCCTCGTGGCGGGCATCGAGAGCCTGTCCGTCCGCCGTGGTAACGGTTGAGCGGTGACGCGGTGTGGACGGGTGGAGACGGTGGCCTTCACGGCGAGGGTTGAGCCGTGACGCGGTGACGCCGTGTGGACGGGTGGCGTCCATGGCGAGGGTTGAGCCGTGACGCCGTGTGGGCGGGCGATGCGGCGGAGAGGTCAGGCTCTGCCGTGGAAGCGGCGGCGCCGGATGGACAGCCAGACCAGAGCGGTACCGAACAGGACGGCTCCCACCCCCGTCAGGACCCGGATCATCAGCTGCCGGCCGTCGACACCGGTGAACGGCAGGGCGGGACCCCCGCCGGTCCCGGAGTTCACGGAACAGGGCCCGCCGCGTCCGGAGCCGGCCGAGCACGAACCGTCGGATCCGGAGCCCGTCGAGTCCGATCCACCGGACTGGACGTTCACGGAGTTCGAGTTGCCGGACCCGGAATAGCCGGACTGGGTCGGAGTGGGCGTGGGCGTCGGAGCGAGCACGCGTACCGAAACGCCGGTGGACGACGAACCGGGCCTGCCCGGCTGCCGGGCGTCCTTGTCGTCGGGCCCGGACGAGACGGCCGCGAAAACGCCGTCCGTGTGTGCCAGGGCACCGGAAACGCTCAGCGCGGGCACGGCCGTACAGAAGGCAAGAATGACCAGCACTCGACTACGCATTCCAATTCCCCCGAAAAAGGGCGCCCGCTTTTTGTCGAGTGCCAATTAGTGATTTTCCGCCGCGCGGCCAGTCATACCCGCTTCATGGTCGCTATCTCGTTGATTCCAATTTATTACTCACCATTACCCACCTTTCGGACAGCAGTCCGTGGGCGGGCCAGGCTCGCGAAGAGGGCTCCGCAGAGAGCGACGGCGAACAGGACGGAGTAGGTTTTCTGGAAGCCCGTCATGAGCTGATCCACGGCGACGGGCGACACGCGGGACAGCGTGCCCGCGTAGACCTGCCCGCGCAGTTCGGCGCTGACCGAGCCGGTGAGGACGCTCAGGGTGAGGGCGACGCTGAGCACGGCCCCGACATTCATGATCATGATGCGGAAGCCGTTCACCACGCCGAGGCTCCCGGCGGGCAGAGCGGCCATGACCTGCGTGGTGTTGCCGGTGAGGAAGGTGCCGCTGCCGCAACCGCAGAGGAACAGGCCCGCCCCGATGATCCAGTACGGCGTGCCGGGATCGGTGCTCACCAGCAGCACCCCGAGCCCGGTCGCGCTCAGCAGCGCCCCCCCGACGGACAGGGCGTAGGGAGGGACCCTGCGTCCGAGGGCGCCCGTGATCGGGGAGGCGAGGGCCGTGCCGATCGGGACCGGCAGCACGCCCAGGGCGGCGGTGACGGCGTCGACGCCCATGGCCGCCTGGAAGTAGAGGGCGACCAGCAGGATCAGCGCCGCGCGGGCCAGCGCGTTGCAGAAGGAGGCGAGGTTGGCGAAGGCCAGCATGCGTTCGCCGAACAACCGCACGTCCAGCACGGGGTGGGACGCCCGGCGTTCCACGACGATCAGAACCGGGACGAGGAGCGCCGCGATGGACGCGCCGACGATCACGACCGGGCTGGACAGACCTCGCGACCCCGCCTCGGACAGCGCGACGAGAGCGGAGGAGAGCGCGGCGAACACGATCAGGTTGCCCAGCGCGTCCACCGGCCGGCGCGGTCCCCTGGGAACCCGGCGGAGGGTGAACGCGCCCCAGACGAGGGCGATCAGTCCGGCGGGCACGTTCACCCAGAAGATCCACTGCCAGCCCGCGGTCTCGGCGACGAGCCCGCCCAGGGTGGGGCCGGCGAGCTGGGCGACCGAGAGCGTGCCGATGTAGACGCCCATGCCCTGGCTGAGCCGGTCGGGCGGGAAGGCATCGGTGATGATCACGGTCCCGTTCGCCAGGACCATCGCCGCACCGACGGCCTGAACCGCCCGCATCCCGATCAGGAACCAGATGCCGGGCGACAGCCCGGCCAGCAGCGAACCCAGCGTGAAGAGGGCGAATCCGGCCAGGTAGATCTCTCTGCGTCCGAGCAGGTCGGCCACCCGGCCGAAGAACACCAGTGTGGCGGTGTTGACGAGCAAGAACGCCAGCAGAACCCATCCGGCGGCGAAGGCGTCCGCGTGGAAGTGCCTGACCACGGTGGGAAGGGCCACGTTGAGCGTGCTTCCGGATATGCCGATCATCACCAGGCCAAGGCTGGTGACCGAGCAGACCCGCCACGCGTAGCGAAGTTTGGATACGTATTCGGGGGATCCAGGTAGGTCTTGGGCTATTACGACCATGGATCCCAGTCTGATGTACGCCGTACGTTAATCCTTGGGGAGTCGCATGGTAATCCTCAGGGAGATCGCGCACGCTTCCTCCGGCCCGCGACGCGCACTTCTCGCCGGTCACCTTCGTCACCTGGTCACGGTCGTACAAGCCGGTCACCTCCGTCACCCGGTGACGGTCGGGCAACCGGTGTCAGCGAGCTCGTTTGCGCAGGCCCTCCATGTCGTGGACGATCACTCGACGGCGGCCGGTCTCGATCAGGCCGCGGTCCCGCAGCGAGCGCAGGGCCTTGCTGACCGCCTCGCGGGAGGCTCCGGTCCAGCCGGCCAGCTCGTCCTGAGAAAGCGGCAGCGCCACCCGGACCGCGCCGTTGGACATCTCTCCGTACCGCTCGGCGAGCTCGAGCAGCCGGGTCGCCACCCGGCCCGTGGTGTCGAACGCGCCGTACTCGATCCGCTTGCGGTCGGCGTCGCGCAACTTGCCGGTCACCATCTGCATCAACATCACCGCGACCCGGCCGTGATCGTGCAGGTAGCCGGAGAAATCGCGGATGGTGACGCCCTCGACCGGCTCCAGCGCGGTGACCGTGGCCGATCTCGGCAGGCCGTCGATGGCCGCGAACTCGCCGAGCAGCGCGCCGGGCCCGCGCACCGCGAGGACGACCTCGCTCCCGCCCTCGGTGTGCGAGGAGACCTTGACGCGGCCCGAGGTGAGGACGAGCACCCAGTCGGACACATCGCCCTCGGTGCATATCGTCGCCCCCCTCTCCCACTTCCGGGGTCGCCCGGCCGCGTACAGAGCGGTGACTTCGTCTTCGGTGAGGCGAGTGACAAATTCGCCCGGTTCGGGGGTGGAACTCATGAGCACCTCCTGGCGATCTCGATTATCTTCGTACGGCTCACGCGCCAAAAGGCATTTCTACGGCAACGCAGACAGTACATAGGCGTTGACAGATTGTTCCTTGCCCTTGAGGTTGAGCCAGCCCAGTGCCTGGGTCGTGGCCCCGGGGCCGATCTGGTCGAGGGTGCTCTGGCCTATCACGACCGTACCGGGATCGGCGACGCCCTCCAGCCGGGCCGCCACGTTCACGCAGTCGCCCATCGCGTTGAAGCCGCGCAGCTCGGGGCTGCCGATGTTGCCGACCAGCGCGAGCCCGGTGTTGACGCCGATCCGGAACCGAGGATAGCCCGGCATCCCCTCGGCGATCGCCTCGGCCGCCTCCTGCATGGCCAGGGCGGCCCTCGCCGCGGCCAGGGCGTGATCGGGCTGCTCGGCGGGCGCGTTGAACAGCGCCAGCATCGCGTCACCCACGAACTGCACGATCGTGCCGCCGTTGCCGAGCACGATGGGCACGGCCGCCGTGTGGTAGCGGTTCAGCATCTCGACGATCTCGCCGGGCGCCGCCTGCTCGGAGAAGCTGGTGAAGCCCTTGAGGTCGGCGAAGAGCGCGGTCAGCTCGACCAGCTTGCCGCCGAGCGCCGCGGTCTGCGGATCGGCCAGCAGGGAGTTCGCCACGTCCGGGGACATGTACTGCCGGAACAGGGTCGACAGCTCCTGATAGAGCCGGGCGTTCTCCAGGGAGATGGACATCTGGCTGGCCAGCGTGGCGGCGAGTGCCTCGTCCTGCGGGGTCCTGCCCACCGGTACCTCCAGCGCACCGGCGAGCACGCCCTTGACGGTGAGCGGGTGGATGACCTTTCCCTCACGCCGGAGCGGCTGGTTATCCGGGAAGTCCTGCTTGGAGTATTCCTCCTCGCCGACGGTGAACCGCCCGTCCGCGACCAGTTCGATGCGCACGTCCCCGTACGCCTGCCGTACGCGCTCAAGGCCCTGGGCCAGCATCTCGCCCTCGGGCAGGCCGACGCGGGCCTGGTTGCCCGTGTCGACCAGCGCGGCGAGCCGTTCCGACAGCTCCCGCTCGTTGGCGAGCGCCTCGCCCGCCCGGTCGAGCACCGCGGCCTGCGCCTCGGTGAGCCCGAACTTGCCCGCCAGCCTGTTCGCGATCGGGACCTTGCTCTCCTCGCTGTTCCTGAGGTGGCCGACGAGCTCCTCCAGGGCCGCCTCGTAGTCGGCTCTGATCTTTTTGACCGTCGCGGACAGCGCCACCGAGTCGAACAGTCCCGCGCTCGTGCCCTCTCGCCGGAACTGCATGTAGGCGCTGTAGGCGACGAAGCCGAAGGCCAGGGTCAGCAGGATGTGCCACAGCCACCACGACAGGTGCCAGTTGTGGTGGGACATTCCGGCGATCATCGCCTCGGCGAGCAGCGCGTAGGCGGTGACCAGACTGATCAGCATGGCCGCCGGGCGCTTGCGGTGGAGCTGGAACATCATGATGGCCGAAGCCACGTACAGGGCGACCCCGATCAGCTCGAATCCGCCGAGGCCGGCGCCCTGGGGCGGAGACTTGCTGCTCAGCGGGGTCAGGCCCGACACGAGGGAGGCGAATCCCCAGACGGCGAGCAGGAGGACGAGCCCGACGCTCAGCCACACCTGCCATCTCAGCACGGCCTGGGCCGCCCGCTGGTTCAGCGGCAGCGCCGAGACGAACGCGAATATCGAGGCGACGAGCAGACCGACCGGATGGGCCAGGTCGAACCCGTAGTTCGGTCCGTCCAGGATCACCTTCGGCGTGGCCAGGCCGTGCATCAGGAAGAATCCCGCGGTGCCCAGGAACACCAGCGAGACGAGGAACAGGCGGGCATCGGATCGCCGGGTCGACGCCTGGCTGATCATGGCGCCCAGGACCACGTTGATCCCCGCCACGGCGATGATCAACCAGAAGTGGCTGGGATTGTCCTGCCACATGATGTCGAGTCTCTCGGGGTTGGCCAGCAGCAGCCAGAGCCCGGCCATCGGTAACGCCAGATGCATCACCCAGACAACCGTGCGGACCGGCTGCGTCGCCGGTGGCAGGTACGGTTCCTGTTTGGTGCGGTTCTCGATGGATGTGCTCGTCGGCTCAATGGTCGGCACGGTGGCCTCCGTGTCTTGGGGAGCCCTTGGAAGACCCCCGATTTGCCGGCCCACGCCCAACAGGCGCGGTTCCCCCCGAACGATCTAATTATCCCGTATGCCGCCAGTGCGGATGGCGTATCCGATTGCCACCCCTTTGTAAGCTCGGTGACCTCGCGTTTAATAGTCTCCGAACCATGAGCATTCACTATGACGTCGTGGTCCTGGGCGCCGGCTCCGGAGGATACGTGGCCGCGATCCGAGCCGCCCAGCTGGGGCTCAGTGTCGCGGTCGTCGAGAAGCGCTACTGGGGCGGCGTCTGCCTCAACGTGGGATGCATTCCCTCCAAGGCGCTGCTGCGCAACGCCGAGCTCGCCTATCTGTTCACGCGCGAGGCCCAGACGTTCGGCATCCACGTCGAGGGCAAGGTCACCTTCGACTACGGCGAGGCCTTCAGGCGCAGCCGTAAGGTCTCCGACGGGCGCGTCAAGGGCGTGCACTACCTGATGAAGAAGAACGGCATCACCGAGTACGACGGCAGCGGCACGTTCACCGACGCCAACACGCTGGAGGTGGCCCGTACCGGCGGCGGCACCGAGACGCTCACGTTCGACCACTGCATCATCGCGACGGGCGCGACCACGAGGCTGCTGCCGGGGACGTCGGTGACGGAGCGGGTGGTGACCTACGAGGAGCAGATCCTCAGCGAGACGCTTCCCGAGAGCATCGTGATCGCGGGTGCGGGCGCGATCGGGGTCGAGTTCGCCTACGTGCTGCACAACTACGGCGTCAAGGTGACGATCGTGGAGTTCCTCGATCGCCTTGTCCCCCTGGAGGACGAGGAGGTCTCGGCGGAGCTCGCCCGGCGCTACAAGCGGCTCGGCGTCGAGGTGCTGACCTCGACGCGCGTGGAGTCCATCGACGACTCCGGCGACAAGGTGCGCGTGACGGTCTCACGTGACGGGCGGCAGCAGGTCCTCGAGGCGGACAAGGTGCTGCAGGCGATCGGCTTCCAGCCGCGCGTCGAGGGGTACGGGCTCGACCGCACCGGGGTGGCCCTCACCGAGCGCGGCGCCATCGACATCGACAGCCGGGGCCGTACGAACGTGCCGCACATCTTCGCCGTCGGCGACGTGACGGCCAAGCTGATGCTCGCGCACGCCGCCGAGGCCATGGGGATCGTCGCGGCGGAGACCATCGCGGGTGCGGAGACGATGGAGCTCGACTATGTGATGATCCCGCGGGCGACGTACTGCCAGCCCCAGATCGCGAGCTTCGGCTTCACCGAGGCACAGGCCCGAGAGCTGGGCTTCGACGTGAAGGTGGCCAAGTTCCCGTTCAGCGCCAACGCCAAGGCTCACGGCCTGGGGGACGCGGTCGGGTTCGTCAAGATCCTCAGCGACGGCGAGCACGGGGAGCTGATCGGCGCCCACCTGATCGGGCCCGAGGTCACCGAGCTGCTGCCCGAACTGACGCTGGCCCAGCGGTGGGACCTGACGGTCCACGAGGTGGCGCGGAACGTGCACGCTCACCCCACGCTCGGCGAAGCGGTCAAGGAGGCGATCCACGGACTGGCGGGCCACATGATCAACATGTGAACTCGGTCCGGTCGTCGTCCGCACGGCGCGGGCCGGTCGTTCTCCGTACCCCGGTGGCTTCTCCGGGCGTTCGGGCGGGCTCATCGGGTTTCCGACCCCCGATGGGCCCGTCCTGGTCGATGACGGGGGTACGGCTCATGCCGGTACGTCCCGCCGCACCGCCGAGCCCGAACCGAACCGGCCGATGATCCGTCGTCTCGGTAGGAGCCTCGGGAGGTCAATGTGCGGTGGTATCGGATGGTCGGATCCGTCTCCGTGGCGGTTCTGGTGATGGCCTGCGCGCCGTCCGAGAGCGTGCGCGACAGGACTGTGCCGCCGGAGGCCGCTCCGGCGGCAACTGTCACCAGGTCGTCGGAGGCAGCGGCTCCGAAGAGAACGACCGCGCCACCGTCGGTGGTGGTGCGCGGCGGGGGCACGGAGTTGTCTCTGGGCGCTTTCACGTATTGCCATCGCACCGGGTGCGTCGACGGCAGGCCGATGGACCTACCGGATCTGGGTACGGTGACAGGCGACGTCACCGTCTCCTTTCCTTTGGGGGACTGGACGTTCGGGGCGACACAGCTCCAGCCCGCCGTTGCCTGGCCGACGCCCTGCGACGTCCGGCTCCCCGCGCGGGTCGTCCCCACCGGAGCGGGGCGCTGGCGGCTGGAACCCGCCGGACCTCCTGGAAAGTATCGGATCGATCTGTTCGGCAGGGCTTCGGGCGGGGGAGATCTCGTCGTCGCGTTCGCGCTCACCACGTCGGTTCCTGGCCCGATGCCCGATCCCCGGGCGAATCTCAGCGCTTTTTACAACCATGACGGCACTCCGGACAACTACGGCACCTTCGAACTCGGGATCGATCATTTGCGGACGACACCGCGCGAGGCCGGTGCGAGGCTCACGATTCTTGGTCGGGACGGCCGATCGACCTACGAGCTTCCCCGCGAGGTGAATGAGTGCCGGCCGAGGGGAGAGGTCCGGTTCCGAGCCGAGGTGCCCAACGAGAGCGTGCTGCGTGCCGTGGGGCAGGCCCCGTACACGATCAGGATCGACCTGGAGCTGGACGGGAAGCGGCACTCGGCGTCGGTGGTCTGGCCGCGAGATGTGAGTAAGGAACCGGACAGCGACGAATCGCTCGTGCCCATCTTCAGCCCGGCCCTGCGGTGATCATCCGAGCGGGGATTCGGAGCGTGTGCATCGGATGGATCGGGCGGCGACCGGAACCTCTTCGCTGACTCATGATTCGCCGCTTCGCGCCTGGTGGGCGAGGTTTCCCTCGGGAGTCTGATCGTTCCAGGCGCCGTCAGTCCGGACGGGCGGTCAAACTCTGAGTTTCCCTTCGAATCCAAAGCGTGACATTCCATGCGACAACCATTGGAACGATTGAAGCGTGTACTACCTGTAGCTCCCCAATCACACCAGGCTCTGGTGTCCCAGAAAGGAAGCCTCGTGGCTTTCAAGTTGCCGGGCGTACGCCCGCTTGCCGTCGTGGCCGTCGGCGTGCTGGCCGGATCCCTGCTTACGATGGGCGGCAGCGCCGTCGCGTCGTCGTCGGCAGGCGCCGAGATCCACGCGTGTGTGCACAAGAAGACGCGCTACACACGGATCGTCAACGTCACGACCGTGTGCAAGCCGACCGAGATCCGGGTGAAGTGGGCCCAGAGCGCCGGCGGTAGTTCCCAGAGCTTCGCGACCGCCGGCCCGCAGGGCCCCCAGGGTCCCGCGGGCAGGACCGGCGCCACCGGGCCCACCGGTCCCACCGGCCCGCAGGGCAGGACGGGCTTCAGGGGCAAGGACGGCATCCAGGGTCCCATCGGCCCGAAGGGTGCCGACGGCAAGGACGGCGTCCAGGGCCCCGTCGGCCCGAAGGGCGCGGACGGCACCGATGGCAAGGTCGGCCCCGAGGGTCCCGCCGGTCCGAAGGGCGCCAACGGCACCGATGGCAAGGACGGCAAGGACGGCGCTCCGGGCACCAAGGGCGCCGACGGCACCGACGGCAAGACCGGCCCCCAGGGCCCCGCCGGCCCGAAGGGTGCCGACGGCAAGGACGGCAAGGGCGGAACGCTGAGCACGCGGACCGCGACCGGGACGCTCACCAGCAGTGGCGGCACGGCGAGCTGCACCTCCGACGAGGTCGTGACCGGCGGCGGCTACTCCATCGGTGACGAGGACTACGTCGCCTCGGCCTCCATGCCCAGCGGCAACGGCTGGAACGTGAAGATCAACAAGCTCTCCTCGGGCGGCGACAACAACCGCAACAGCGTCAACAGCGGCGGCGGCAGCTCCAAGGGCACCGTCTACGCGATCTGCCTCAAGAAGAGCTGATCCCTTCCGGCCCACGCCACCCGCATGACCAGCCAGGCCCCTCCCGTTCACCGGGAGGGGCCTGCTGCTTTTGCCGGAACCGTTCCGCCGGCGACCCGCCGCCCCTGCCAAACCGACCGCGAGGGCCAGTGATCCAATTGCTGCACCTGAAAAGCGGGGGACCGGCGGTTTGACCCCGTCCCCGGCTGCATCATCTGAGCGGTGGTTGAGCTGCGGCGATCGGCCATGGGGCTTCCCGGAGATGCTTGCGGGACGCGGCGTATGCACCCGTGACGCCGAGCATCGCGGCGAACACCAGCATCGTCGTGGAGACGCTCAGATATTGCAGCATGAGGCCGGCGCCGACCGCTCCGAGCGGTCCACCCAGGCCGAAAAGCATGCTCGCGGACGCGATGACCCTGCCCAGCCTGTCGGCCGGGACTCCGCGAAACACCAGCACGTCGATGAGGACGCCGAGGGCCGGTACGCCGAGCATCGCGAAGCCCAGCACGGCCATCACCCACCATGGCCCGAACGGCAGCACGAGTGCCGCGAACACCGGTACCTGCATGACCACGACACCGACCAGCAGTACACCAGGACGTAATCGGCGGTGGAGCGGACCGACGAGAGCGGCGCCCGCCAAGCCGCCAAGCGCCAGGCCGGCCATCACCGTTCCGATGATCCACGAGGGGGTGTGCTGCCGTTGCAGGATGATCGTGGCGATCAGGACGAGCGGGGCGCCCGCGGCGTTGAGCGCGGTGACGGCGAAGGTGGCGCTGCGCAGCACGGGGTCGTTCCACAGCGTCTTGACCCCTATCAGCAAGCCGCCGGCCTCATTCTCCGGTGCCGGATCGGCCGTCGACGAGGTGATCCGCGCAGGGGTGCGGACGATGAGGATGCAGAACCAGGACACCGCGAAGCTCACGGAACAGAAGAGGAACGGCAGTATCTGCTTCAAGCCGTACAGCAGTCCGCCGAGGGGAGGGCCGGCGAGGCCCGCGGCGCTGTTACGGACCTCCTCCTGGGTCAGGGCCGCGGTCAGCTGGCTGCTCGGCACCACGGCACGCACCACGAGCATGCGGGCCGGCCCCCCGAACGCCGAGCCGGCGCCCAGTACGGCGGCGGCCGCCACGAGGTGAACCATCGTCAGATGACCGGCCATCAGGGCCACCGCGACACTGCCGGCGGTGAGCGCGCGACCCCCGTCGGCGAGGAGGAGGACGCGCCGACAGTCCCAGCGATCGACCACCTCACCTGCGGGCAGCGCCAGCACCACCCCCGCCAGCAGTTGCACGAACGCGAACAGACCGGCTTGGGCGGGTGATCCCGTCACCGCGAGGATCACAAGCGGGTAGGTGACCTCCGCAGCCTCGCTGCCCAGGAAACCGACCGTCGACCCGATCCACAACAACTGGAAGCGCCGGTTGCGCCGTAGCGGGGGAGGAGGCTCACCCGCTACTGGGGCGGCCTCGATACCTTCGGCGGACGACATCGCGTTCATCCTCTCGTAAATGTTCTCGTAAGAGAAATCATTCACGCCGACGTTAATGGTGTCGCGAGGAAGAATCAATGGCAGGATGGTCGGCATGGTGCTTCCAACAGCAGCGGTCGGTGACCCTGCTCCGGTCCGCCTGGTCAACGACGTCGAGACGCTGCGGGTGCTGTCGGACCCGCTCCGGTTGGCCATCCTCCGACTGCTGATGCGCGGTGCGCGCCAAGCTCCGCCGATACTGTCCGTCAAGGAGATGGCCGCGGAGCTGGAGGAGCCGCCCACCAAGCTGTACCGGCACGTCAAGCAGCTGGAGGCGTGCAGCCTCATCGTGGTTGCCGAAACCCGGCTGGTGTCGGGAATCGTCGAATATCGCTACCGAACAGGCCAGTTCGGCCTGCGCTGGGACAGCGCGCTGCTCGGCCAGACCGCCGACCCGTCCGACCACCTGCTGGCCATCGACATGGCGAGCTGCGAGAGCTTCCTCCAGGACTATGCGGTAGCCGTGACCTCGGGCAGGGTCCGCCTCGATCAGCGGACGTCCCCCGAGACGTCGTACCGCAACCCGATCAGTGCGGTAGTCGAAGCTCGGCTGTCTCCCCAGCGGGCCGTGCAGCTGCGCGACCGCCTCGCCGCCTTGATTGACGAATACTTCGACGGAAGCGACGACGAGGACGGCGTGCCCGTCCACATGTCCCTCATCTTCTACAGCCCGGAGGAGTAGCCGCCAGGCGCGGATTCGGGAAGAAGTCCTCAGCTGATCCGCTCCACGACGCGGTCACGCCGTTCACGTCCGAGCAAGCGGCGAATGAGGTCGCCTCCGCGAAAGCGGAGTGCCCCGAGGGCCGGATGCCGTTCTCCGGCGGGCACGTAAGAGTGCGTCCGAACGCCTCCGTCCCTCTTGCCCCCGTCGGCGTGGTCTCCAACGGCCCCTCCAAGAGGAGCTGGAGCGTGGGCGTCGCCAATCACAGCTCGACAGATATCGCCGACTTCGTGGTCCACGCCTACTGCGCACCAGACGCCGCGTTCGGCTTCTGATCGACGAAGGGGGTGCGGCTCGTACGAGCCGCACCCCCTTTCGCGTGTGTGAGGATCAGCCGAAGATGCCCGGCAGGGTGGCCGTGTGGGTCTCCCGGAGTTCGGTGATCGGAACCTCCAGGACGTTCGCGATCGTCAGCGTGGTGCCGCCGGTGGTGCCCAGGCCGTAGCAGGGCACCTCGTGGCTGGCGCAGAGCTCCGCGAAGGCGTCGAACGACTCCGGCCTCACGGTCACCAGCGCGCGGGCCGACGACTCGCTGAACAGGTCCACGAACGCGTCGTCGCCCGTCAGGGAGACCGTGCAGCCGATGCTCTGGGCGAGGCAGGCCTCAGCCAGGGCGATCGCCAGACCGCCGTCGGACAAGTCGTGGGAGCCGGTCAGCAGACCCCGCGAAGCGGCCTCGGTCAGGACGAGCGCCAGGTCGCGCTCGGACTCCAGCTTGGCCTGGGGAGGCAGGCCGCCGAGGTGGCCATGGGTCACGTGAGCCCACTCGGAGCCGCCGAACTCCTCGTCGGTGTCGCCGAGCAGGATGACCTTGTCGCCGTCGCCGGTGAAGCCCGTCCGCACCCGCGTGGCCACGTTGTCGATCACGCCCAGCACGCCCACCACCGGGGTCGGGTGGATCGGGGTCGATCCGGTCTGGTTGTAGAACGACACGTTGCCGCCGGTCACCGGGACACCGAGGATCTTGCAGGCGTCGGCCAGGCCGCGTACGGCCTCGGAGAACTGCCACATGACCTCGGGGTCCTCGGGGGAGCCGAAGTTGAGGCAGTTGGTGACGGCGAGCGGAGTGGAGCCGGTCACGGCCACGTTCCTGTACGCCTCGGAGAGCGCGAGCTGGGCCCCGGCGTAGGGGTCGAGACGGGCGTAGCGGCCGTTGCCGTCGGTGGCCAGCGCGATGCCCCTGGTCGTCTCCTCGGCGCCCGGCATGACCTCGCTGATCCGCAGTACTCCGGCGTCGGCGGGCTGGGCCAGCACGGTGTTGCCCCGGACGTACCGGTCGTACTGGGAGGTCACCCACTCCTTCGAGGCGAGGTTGGGCGAGCCGAGCAGTTCCAGCAGCGTCGCGCGCAGGTCGGAGGAGCGGTCGAGGCGGTTCGGGTCGTCGCCGTTCAGCGCGACCTGACCGGCAGGCTCGTGGAACGGGCGCTCGTAGACCGGGCCCTCGTCGACCGCGGTGCCCGGCGGGATGTCCACGATGGTCTCGCCGTGCCAGGTCATCACCAGGCGGCCCCCGTCGGTGACCTCCCCGATCACGGTCGATGGGATGTCCCACTTCGCGCAGATCGCCATGAAGGCATCGATGTTGTCGGGAGTGACGATCGCCATCATGCGTTCCTGAGACTCGCTCATCAGGATCTCTTCGGGCCGCAGCGACGGGTCGCGCAGGGGGACGAGGTCCAGCCTGACGTCCATGCCTCCGGTGCCCTTGGCCGCGAGCTCGGTCGTCGCGCAGGAGACGCCCGCGGCGCCGAGGTCCTGGATGCCGACGACGATGTCCGCCTGGTAGAGCTCCAGGCAGCACTCGATCAGGAGCTTCTCCATGAACGGGTCGCCCACCTGGACGCTGGGGCGCTTGGCCTGCGACTCGTCCTCGAACGTGGCCGAGGCCAGCACGGACGCGCCGCCGATGCCGTCGGGGCCGGTCAGCGCCCCGAACAGGATGACCTTGTTGCCAGGCCCGGGGGCGATGGCCAGCTTGATCTGGTCCTTGCGAAGCAGACCCACGCAGAGCGCGTTGACCAGGGGGTTGCCGATGTAGCAGGGGTCGAAGACGACCTCGCCGCCGATGTTGGGCAGGCCGAGGCAGTTGCCGTAGTGGCTGATGCCCTCGACCACGCCGGGCAGCACCCGCCTGGTGTCGGGGGCGTCCGCCGCGCCGAAGCGCAGCGCGTCCATCACCGCGATCGGCCGTGCGCCCATCGACATGATGTCGCGGACGATGCCGCCGACGCCGGTCGCCGCACCCTGGTGCGGCTCGACGTAGGAGGGGTGGTTGTGTGACTCGATCTTGAAGGTGGCGGCCCAGCCGTCACCGATGTCCACGACGCCGGCGTTCTCACCCATGCCGACGAGCAGGGCCTCCGACTTCGGGGCCTTGGTGGCGAACTGGCGCAGGTGCACCTTGGAGGACTTGTAGGAGCAGTGCTCGCTCCACATGACGCTGTAGATGGCCAGCTCGGAGCCCGTGGGCCGACGGCCGAGGATCTCGCGGACCCGTTCGTACTCGTCGATCTTCATGCCCAGCGCGGCGTACGGCTGCGGCTCGTCGGGGGTGTCCTCGGCCCGTTTGACGGTGTCGAGACTCATGCGTTCACCCAGCTCTTCAGGATGGAGGAGAAGAATCCGCGGCCGTCGGTGCTCGGGGCGCCGGTGAGGTCCTCGACGGCGTGCTCGGGGTGCGGCATGAGCCCGACGATGTTTCCCGCCTCGTTGCGGATGCCCGCGATGTCGTTGAGGGAGCCGTTGGGGTTGCCTCCCGTGTAGCGGAAGACGACCTGGTCGCCCGCCTCCAGGGCGCTCAGGGTCGCCTCGTCGGCGACGTAGCGGCCCTCACCGTGCTTGATCGGCAGGACGATCTCCTGGCCCTCGGTGAAGTCCGAGGTCCAGGGGGTGGTGTTGCTCTCCACCCGGATGCCCTGGTCGCGGCAGACGTAGTGCAACCCGGCATTGCGCATCAGCGCACCGGGCAGCAGGTGGGCCTCACAGAGGATCTGGAAGCCGTTGCAGGTGCCCAGAACCGGCAGACCGGCCTTGGCGGCGGGGATCAGCTCTCCCATCAACGGTGCGAACCTGGAGATCGCCCCGCAGCGCAGGTAGTCCCCGTAGGAGAACCCACCCGGCAGGAAGACCGCGTCCACACCCTTGAGATCGGGGTCCGCGTGCCACAACGGGACGGCTTCGCCGCCCGCGTGACGCACGGCGCGGGCCGCGTCCTGATCGTCAAGAGTTCCGGGAAAAGTGACGACGCCCACGCGGGCAGCACTCATGGCAGCGTTCCCCTCCACAAACGAGCACCGCGCCGACGTCTCACACATCGGACGTCGGTCTGCGGCGGTGCTCCCAGGCTATCCGCTCCCGGGGGGAGGTCACGCGCGGACGTGTCCGATCGCACAGCTCATCGCGCCGGGATCGGCTCGGGAGGCGGAGGATCGTACGGCGGGCACCGGCGCGTACGGCGGTGTGCACCGCCGTACGGCTCAGGCGGTCGCGAAGGGCCCGAACAGCTCAGGCGCCTCAAAGGGCTCGGATGACCCGGACGGCTCAGACGGCGGCGAGCACGCGATCGTTGAGGAACAGGGCGTCCTCGTCCCAGTCGAGGTGCTTGCGCAGATGCACGATGGTGCCCCTGCCGGGCGCGATGTCGAAGGAGATCTCGTCCACCACGGCCTGCATGATGAGGATGCCCCTGCCGTTCTCGACGTCCGTCGCCGGGTAGCGCTCCGGCACCCGGACGAGCCCCTGGCCCCTGTCGATGATGCGGACGTCGCAGCGGCCGTAGCCGATCTCCGTCTCCACCTCGTAGCGGTTGGCCGGGCCGCCGTGGCGTACGGCGTTGGCACATGCCTCGGTCACCGCGAGGAGGATGTCGGCGATGCAATCCTCGGTGACGCCGAGCGAACGCAGGGAGTCACCCAGCGCCCTGCGGACCATCGGAATGCCGATGGCCTCTCTCGGTAAAGCCAGCGAGAACTCCATGTTCACCGGTTTCCCTCCCGGGTGAGATGTCACCCAGTGAAGGCTTCCCTACAGAATCCGGGCTAACCGCAAAATAACCTTAATGTTATTTAGTGGTGGTCAAGCCGTGGGATTCTGCGGCACCCGAAGCGGGATTTAACCGGATTCGAGGAAATCTGATGTGTGATATGTGACGGCCTACGCGTCGACGGTGACCGTGTAGTCCTCGATCACCGTGTTGGCGAGCAGGGTCTCCGCCATCTTTCGGACGTCCGCAAGTGCGGCCTCGTCGGCGGGTCCGTCGAGCTCCACCTCGAACCGCTTGCCCTGCCGTACGGCTGAGACACCGGAGAAGCCGAGCCGCGGCAGCGCTCGCGCGATGGCCTGCCCCTGCGCGTCGAGAATCTCGGGCTTCAGCATGACGTCGACGATGACGCGCGCCACGGTGTTCCTCCTGGTTGTAGCGGAGCCGGTCCGGCGCCTCAAGAGTAACGGGCCTGCCCGGCACTTCGACGCAGGGGCCAGAGTCCTATCGTGCGAGGGTGAAAGGAAGTACGAGGGGAACGGGGATCTTATGGACGTCGAGATGGGTCTTGCGCATAGGTATGTGACCTCTGCCACGATGTCCTCAGACGCGGACGAACCACCACCAAACGGGTCGAATGCGACGCTGATCGGCCGGACAGGGGTGGCGAACCCATCCAGACGGCCCCGAGCACACAGGAGCGGCACGTGACAGCCGACGCCTCTCACGGAGAAGCACCCCCAGAGTTCGTTCAGTTGCTGACCCCCGAAGGAGAACGGGTCCAGCATCCCGACTACGACATCGATCTGACCCCGGAGGAGATTCGCGGCCTGTACCGGGACCTTGTCCTGGTCCGCCGCGTCGACCTGGAGGCCGTCGCCCTGCAGCGCCAGGGCGAGCTGGGAATCTGGGCCTCCCTGCTCGGCCAGGAAGCCGCGCAGATCGGTTCGGGCCGGGCGCTGACCGAAGCGGACATGGCCTTCCCGACCTACCGGGAGCACGGCGTGGCCTGGTGCCGGGGGGTGGACCCGGTGAACCTGCTCGGCCTGTTCCGCGGCGTCAACCACGGTGGCTGGGACCCCGCGGAGCACAACTTCCACCTGTACACGATCGTGATCGGCAGCCAGACCCTGCACGCGGTCGGCTACGCCATGGGCATCCAGCGCGACAGCGCCGACGCCGCCGCGATCGTCTACTTCGGTGACGGCGCGACCTCCCAGGGCGACGTGAACGAGTCGTTCATCTGGGCCTCGGTGTTCAACGCGCCGGTGGTGTTCTTCTGCCAGAACAACCAGTGGGCCATCTCCGAGCCCCTGGAGAAGCAGTCCCGCATCCCGCTGTACCGCCGGGCGAGCGGGTTCGGGTTCCCGGGCGTCCGGGTCGACGGCAACGACGTCTTCGCCTGCCTCGCCGTGACCCGCAAGGCGCTGGCCGACGCCAGGTCCGGACAGGGCCCGATGCTCATCGAGGCCTTCACCTACCGGATGGGCGCCCACACCACCTCCGACGACCCGACCCGCTACCGGGTGGCCGCCGAACTGGAGGCGTGGAAGCTCAAGGACCCGATCGAGCGGGTCCGGTCCTACATGTTCAAAAACCAGATCGCCGACCAGGAGTTCTTCGACGCGATCGACGCCGAGGCCGACGACCTGGGACGTGACGTGCGCAAACGCTGTCTGGCGCTGCCCGACCCCGAACCGCTCGCCATCTTCGATCACGTCTACGCGGAGCCGCACAGGCTGATGGACGAAGAGCGCGCCCAGTTCGGCGCCTACCTGGAGGGGTTCGAGGGATGACCATCCTGACGCTGGCCAAGGCGCTCAACGAGGGCATGCGCAAGGCGATGGAGGACGACCCCAAGGTCCTCGTCATGGGCGAGGACGTGGGCAAGCTCGGCGGAGTCTTCCGGGTGACCGACGGGCTGCAGAAGGACTTCGGCGAGCAGCGGGTCATCGACACCCCGCTGGCGGAGTCGGGCATCATCGGGACGGCCATCGGTCTCGCGCTGCGCGGATACCGCCCGGTCTGCGAGATCCAGTTCGACGGGTTCGTCTTCCCCGCGGCCGACCAGATCATCACGCAGCTGGCCAAGATGCCGCTGCGATCGCTGGGCAAGCTGAAGCTGCCCGTCGTGGTCCGGATCCCCTGCGGCGGCGGCATCGGCGCCGTCGAGCACCACAGCGAGTCGCCCGAGGCCTACTTCACCCACACCGCGGGCCTGCGCGTCGTCGCCTGCTCCAACCCCTCCGACGCCTACGAGATGATCCAGCAGGCGATCCGGTGCGACGACCCCGTCATCTTCTTCGAGCCCAAGCGGCGCTACTGGGAGAAGGCGGAGGTGGACATCCCCACCTCCTCGGCCGGCTCCGCCGCGTGGCTGCCCTTCGACCAGGGCAAGGTGGTACGGCCGGGCACGGATGTCACCATGCTCGCCTACGGGCCGATGGTGAAGACCTGCCTGGAGGCCGCGAAGGCGGCCGAGGACGACGGCCGGTCACTGGAGGTCGTGGACCTGCGCTCACTCAACCCGCTGGACGTCGAGCTGGTCGTAGAGTCGGTACGGAAGACCGGACGGTGCGTCGTGGTGCACGAGGCTCCGGTCTTCAACGGCTTCGGGGCCGAGCTCGCCGCCCGGATCACCGAGGAGTGCTTCTACAACCTGGAGGCCCCGGTACTGCGCGTGGGCGGGCCGTCCACGCCTTACCCGCCTTCCAGGCTGGAGGATCACTACCTGCCTGACCTGGACCGGGTCCTGCACGCCGTCGACCGCGTGTTCGCGTTCTGAGAAGGGGGTGACGATGAAGGAGTTCAAGCTCCCCGACGTGGGCGAGGGCCTGACCGAGGCCGAGATCGTCCGCTGGCATGTGAAGGTCGGAGACCTGGTCAAGGTCAACCAGATCATCGTGGAGATCGAGACCGCCAAGGCCGTCGTCGAGCTGCCCTGCCCGTTCGAGGGCGTGGTGGCCGCGCTGATGGCCGACGAGGGCGAGACCGTGGACGTCGGCAGGCCGATCATCTCCGTGGACGACGGCACGGACCCCGGTCCCGGCCCCGTCTCCGGCTCTGTATCCGGTGTATCCGGTCCCGATTCCGCCTCCGAACGTGGGGCGGCACTGAACGACGACATGGTGCCGTCGCTTCCCAAGGAGGAGCGCCAGCCGGTCCTGGTGGGATACGGCGTCAAGATGGGCACGGCCAAGCGCCGTCCCCGCAAGCCGTCCCCCACGGATTCCGCCGAACCGCCTGCCCGCGAGCCGTCCGCCCGCTCGTATGCCGAGCCGCCGGCCCGCCCGTCCGCCGAGCCGCAGACCCGGTCATCGGCCTGGAGGAGCGAGCCGGTCCCCACCGGGACCGCGGCCGCCGTGGAGACGATCGCGTCGCCGGGCCGGGGCGCGATCCTGGCCAAGCCTCCGGTGCGGAAGCTGGCCAGGGACCTCGGGGTCGACCTGACCGCACTCACCGGGACGGGCCCGCAGGGCTCGATCACGCGGGACGACGTCCACTCGGCGATCGACGCCCCGCCTGCCCCGGCGGTGGCGGCGCGAGCCGTACGGGCCGGTGAGGGTGAGGAGCGGATCCCGGTCAAGGGGGTGCGGAAGGCGACCGCGCAGGCGATGGTGAGCTCCGCGTTCACCGCGCCGCACGTCACCGAGTTCCTCCAGGTGGACGTGACCGAGACCATGGACGCGGTCAGGCGGCTACGGCAGCTGCCCGACTTCGCCGAGGTCAAGGTCTCGCCGCTGCTCCTGGTGGCCAAGGCGGTGCTCGTCGCCGCACGCCGGTATCCGATGATCAACGCAGCGTGGGACGAGGCCGCCCAGGAGATCGTGGTCAAGCACTACGTGAACCTCGGCATCGCCGCCGCCACCCCGCGTGGCCTGCTCGTTCCCAACGTCAAGGACGCTCACGCCCTCTCCCTCCCGGATCTGGCCAGAGCCCTGGGCGCCCTCGCCGAAACCGCCAGGGCCGGCCGTACCCAGCCCGCGGAGATGGCGGGGGGCACGATCACGATCACCAATGTGGGCGTGTTCGGAGTGGACGCCGGCACCCCGATCCTCAACCCGGGCGAGTCGGCCATCCTGGCCTTCGGCCAGGTCAGGGACATGCCGTGGGTGGTGGACGGGCAGATCGTGCCGCGCAAGGTCTGCACGCTCGCCCTCTCCTTCGATCACCGGGTCGTGGACGGCGAGCTTGGTTCGCTCTTCCTGCGCGACATCGGCGCCATGCTCCAGGATCCGCTCCGCATGCTCGCCTGGGGCTGACCTGCGACAGGTCCTGCTCTCCAGGTGCTCCGGCACGGAGGAGGCGTAGGAGGCAGCAGTTGTCCGAGGCCGGCACATAGGACGCTCCGCCTGTCCGGAGCCGACACGTGAGACCACGAGCCCGTCCCCGCCGAAAGGGGGGCGGGCTCGCGGCGTCTCCGCGGATGTTTCCCCGGCGCCCCTTCCCGTCACGCGCGGATGCCGTCGGGCGCCGGATGCCCGGGTCCGTCCGGAGACCCCTGCTGCCGTCCGGGCCCCGCTCGGAACTCCCCTCCGGGGGCACTTCGATATGCCACTCTCCGCCGTCGTTCATTTACTGACCCGGCGCGTCAATTCTTGTGATGAAAGTCAGAAGCCCATCTGGGGGGCGGTATGCCGTACGCGGTGGAGGTGCCCTGCAAATTATGAAAATCGCTCCTTGGGGCTTACCTGAATCTTTCTTTAAGGTTCAACTTCTTAGGTAAAGTCTTTGAGAGAATGTCGGGTTGTAATTTTGGGAGAGTTTACCTAGGTCAACATTGGGAGCTTATTGGAATGGGCGGTTAAAACATCTTCAATACGTGCTGTATTAGCCTGTTTGTCCGGGTATGAGTGCTAATGTCATGGTTGGTAAGGCACGAAAGATCAGTTCGAGGGGAGAACGCAATGACTTTCAACAAGGTCTTCCCGACCCGCGACTGGGGCTGGGGCGGAGGCTGGGGCTGGCGCCGCCGCGGCGGCTGCGGTGGTGGCTGTGGATGCCGTCGCCGTCGCTGGGGCGGTTGGTGGTAACCAGCTCCACCTGAGAGCCGACGGTGAAACCGTCGGCTCTCACTCTTCTGAGGGGCCGACTGGGAGGCGCGTCAATGAGGAAGAACCAAGCCGAGGAGGAACTAAAACTAATGGTGCAGCCACCTCCAGTCGCGCCGGCGGTTTCCATCCGGAAGGCCTTCCAGCAGTTCTGGCCCTATACCCGTGGCGTTCGCAGACTTTTTGCGGTCGGCGTTCTGTTCGCGATCGTGGCGGCGGTCTGCGAGGTGGCCTCAATTGGGCTGTTCGGATTCATCACGGACGAGGTGCTCAGCCGTCAGGCCTTGGAGGCGTTCTGGGTTCCCGCGCTCGCCTGGCTGGGTCTCGCGGTTGTCGCGGGGATCGCCTCCTTCATCGGCGCCTATGCCACGGCCGTGGGCGGGGAACGCTTTCTGCTGCGGTTGCGGGACAAGGCATTCGCCCACATCCAGACGCTCACCCCTGACTTCTTTGAAAACCGCCGATTGGGCGACCTGATGGCCAGGCTCACCGACGACATCGAGGCCATCGAGGAACTGGTCGGCTCCGGCCTGGTACGGCTCTTCATGACGATCGCCAGCGTGATCTTCTTCGCCGGAGCGGCCTTCTACATCCGGTGGGATCTGGCGCTGGTGACGTTCGTGATGGTCCCGGCGTTCCTGCTGGTCTCCAAGTACTTCGCGGCGAAGTTCAGGAACGCCGCCGCACGCGAGCGGCTCAGCAACGGCACGATGAACAGCGTCATCGAGGAGAGCCTGGCCAACCAGTCCCTGGTCCAGGCCTACAACCGCCAGAAGGCCGAGGCCGAGAGGCTGCACGCCGAAGGCAGCACCTGGCTGCAGGCCAACGTGACTCAGGCCCGGCTGTCCGCACTGTACGGACCGGTCGCCCAGGTCATCCAGACCATCTGCCTGCTCGTCATCCTCGGAGTCGGCGCGTGGGAGATCGTGGAGGGGCGTCTCACCATCGGCGGGCTGCTCGCCTTCGCCGCCTACGTCGCCTACCTCTACCCGGCGGTCCAGAACCTCGGTCAGATCGCGCTCAACGTCTCCGAGGCGGCGGCGGGCGCCGACCGCGTCATGGAGATCCTCCAGATCCGGCCTGCCGTCACCGACCGCGACGCGACCGCTCAGCCGGCGACGCGAAGTCACGGCCGGGTCGAGTTCGTCGACGTCGATTTCACCTATCCCAACAGGTCCAGGCCCACGCTGCGGCACCTGTCCTTCAGCGCCGATCCGGGTGAGCTCATCGTGTGCACCGGGCCGAGCGGCGTGGGCAAGTCCACCCTCGCCAAGCTCCTGCTGCGGTTCTACGATCCCTCGGCCGGGAGCATCCTTCTCGACGGAGTGGATATTCGCGACATGTCGCGCCAGGCACTCCGCGAGAACATCACCATCCTCCAGCAGGAGAGCCTGCTCTTCTCCGGGACGGTGCGCGACAACATCGCCTACGGCCGTCCGGACGCCGGCATGGACGACATCGTCCGGGCCGCGGTCATGGCCGACGTGCACGACTTCATCGGCACGCTGCCCCAGCAGTACGACACACCCCTCGGGCAACGCGGCCGGCTCGTCTCCGGCGGCCAGCGTCAGCGAATCGCCTTCGCCCGGGCGATCCTGCGCGACTCCCCGGTGCTCGTCCTCGACGAGCCGATGACCGGGCTCGACTCACCCACTGCGGCACGGATCATGGAACCCCTCAAGCGGCTCATGTCCGGCCGCACGACCATCCTCATCACGCACGACCTCCGCCTCATACCCGAAACGGCGCGCACGATCGTGCTCGGTCCCGCTCAGGGGCCCGATTCGATAAGGATCGAGCCCGTCAAGCGCAACGGCGCGACACCGCGCCGGGTCTGAGAGGACCCCGGGAAGACGGAAGGACCGAGCCCGTCAAACGCAGCGCGACACCATGCCGGATCTGAGAAGGACCAGGGGGAGGCGGAGGGATCGAGGCCGCCGAGCACGGCGCGGAGCCCGGTTGAGGAAGGCGGCCCGAGGGCGTCCCCGCCGTCGATGCTTCCCTTGTCTGGCCGTACGCTGGCCGGGCACCCGAACGAAGGGAAGATCATGTTCAGGCATGTCGTGCTGTTCACATGGACCGAAGGGGCCACCGACGAGCAGAAGGCCAATGTCGCGGCCGAGCTCGCCAAGCTGCCCGGGGCCATTCCGGAAATCCGCGCCTACACCCTCGGCCCCGACGCGGGCGTGAACCCCGGTAACCAGGAGTTCGCGATCGTCGCGGACTTCGACGACGTCGACGACTTCCTGGTCTACCGCGACCACCCCGTGCACCAGGCTGCGATCGCCGAACACATCAAGCCGATCGTGGCATCCCGGGCAGCCGCACAGTTCGTCTTCCAGGCCTAGACTTCCGGCGGGTTGTTCTCACGGTGCAGCAGGCGATCATCTGACACCCGTCCGCGCCTGGGCGCCATCACGAGGCTCAACACGACCCCGATGGCACCGACGATCATGAAAATCAGGCCGATGACGTCGATGTGTACGTTCCTGCCGAGAACGTCGGGTTCGATGGCGAATCGGAGGATGGCGCCGATCGTGAGAAAAAAGATGCTGACCCCGACACCCATCGGTTCCTCCGGGTAAAAGTTAGCGATCAGGTAAAGGGAGCGTACGAGATTGGTCATACCCTCTCGTGCGTGATCACACTACTGAATACGGCCTTGTCCGCGGCGGTCGGTCCCGAGGAGCCCAGGAACACCGGGACTCCCAGGGCCTCGGTCACGGCCGCGGGCCAGTCGACGATGCCGTCGGCATAGCGGGGCCGGGCCGTCCGCAGCCGATCGGTCAGCCTGGCCTGCGCGTCGAGGTCGCCCGCCGGGCCCACGGGAAGCTCGCCGATGTCGTAGGAGACACACATCCGTGACACCGGTGCGTCCAGGTGGGTGAGCGCGAGCGCGTCGGCCCCGCCGGCGACCGCCAGGGCGTAGCGGTGGGCCACCGCGTCGAAGTGACCCACGCGGAACGGACCCTGCCAGGGGCCGGTCCCGTTGTGGGCCTCGGCCACCTCGATCGTGGGATCCTCGGTGACCAGCGGACCGGGCCCGTGCCGGGGGGTGTAGGTACGCAGCACGCCGAGCTTTACGGCACCCGACCCGTCGAGCAGGGCCAGCGCGTTGGCGAAGGTCGTCGTGCTCCAGGTGGTGTGGGGGTGGAAGCCGTACCACTCGTCGAGCAGCACGCCCTGAGCCCCCTCGAAGATCACCGGCCGCCTGCGCAGCAGCGCGGTCATGAACGAGGAGTCCACGAGGATCACCCGTTCGGCGAACGCCCGGTAGGCCGCGACACAGTCCTCCACGGGCGGCCCCGTCACGTCCAGCGTCTCGCGGAGCGCGTGCAGCTTGCGGGTGAGCCGGGCGGGGTTCTCACAGTCGCCGACCGTCGGTGCAAGACCGGGATGGGCCAGGGCATACGCCATGGTCTCGCCGACGCCCATCCCGCACGACCCGTGCCGGTCCGCGGCCCGTGCCAGCTCCCGGGCCCGGCCGGCCGCCACGTGGTACGGCGTGGCGAGCAGCGCGTCCCTGTCCACGGTGAGCAGCCCGAACGGATCCGGAACCCCCAGCTCACGCAGGTGGGCGGCCTCCGCCGCCAGCGCCGGCGGGTCCACGACCATGAACCGGGACAGGTGGGTCGGCACGCCCCTGAGCGTCCCCGATCCGAACTGCGCGAACGTGTGGTGCCGCCCGTCGGGCAGGACGACGTTGTGCGCCGCCTGCCCGCCCCCGTTGAACCTGACGACCGCCTGGACGGGCTCCTGCGCGCAGAGCCAGTCCACGACGGTGCCCTTGCCCGCGTCGCCGTACCCGAGGTCGACCACGATCACGTGCTCACGCATACGACGCCTTCGTTCTCGGTCCGGGCCGAGTGGCGGTGCTCGGGGGCGTCCGCCGCTCGAAGTCCGGCCACATCGCTCTCGCCGGCAAGGGTGGTTTGCTCACAGCCTGATCACGCCGCTCTTGCCGCCGAGGTCGAGGTCGTCGGCCACCACGAGCGTGCCCCGGTCGAGCCGGGCGAGGGCCCTGCCCACGGCCGCGCCGGCGGACGAGCCGAGCTCGTCGAGGTCGTCCAGCCCCTCCTGCAGGCCGATGGCGTCCTCGCCGAGGCCGACGGTGAGCGCGATGATCTCGCAGACCGCGTCCAGGTCGTCCAGCTCCAGCACGTTCTGGCCGAGCAGCTCGCGCCAGGCGGTCAGCACCTGATCGTCCCCCGCGTAGCTCGTTCCGGCGGGCAGGATGTAGTAGACGTCGTAGACCCTGGTCAGCTCGGCGACGAGGTCCCTGGTCGGGATGTCCTGTCGGAGCCTGTCGCCGACGACCTTGCCGACCTCGCGGCGCTTGACCTTCGGATAGGGCAGCTCGTCGCCGATGATGAACAGGTAACCCCGGCGCCCCCGCTTCTCGAAACAGTCGATCGCGGTGTGCCTGGCCATGAAGTACATCGCCAGCTCGTACGACTCGCTCTTCTGGCCGCCGCCCCCGCCCTCGAGCAGGATCTTCCCGAGGTGCTCGTCCATCCGGTTGTCGGACTCGAACTGCCCGACCTGTAGCGGGGCACGGTCGCAGGTGGCGTCGCCGATCGCGCCGAAGAGGATCTGCGGATCGGTGGCGTAGCCCTTGCGGAGCAGCAGGCCGAGCAGGTCGGGCAGCTTGGTCTGGAGCGTGCGGGGCACCCCGCCCATGGAGCCGGTCACGTCGAAGAGGACGGCGACGGCCAGCGTGTTGGGGTGCTCGGCGGAGTCGCGGCTCTCGCGGACCGCCACGCCGAGCGGATCGAGATCGTCATGAACGGTACGGGCGCCGCTGTCGCTGTAGGCGAAGGCGCTGTCGCCCTTGGCCGCACGGTAGCTCTCGGCGGCGGAGTAGACGTCGGTGGACCAGATTCCGCTTCCCATGAGGGATGTCTCCTGAAGTCAGGGGTGGGGGGCTCGTGCTTTTTGAGGCTTCTGATCGGGCGTGCAAGGGGCCCGAGGCCGTCGGCCGGAGACGGAGGTGCCCGCGCTTCCGGGGCCGCCTGCCGGCTGGGGGCCGTTCAGAGGTGGAGAGGGCTGTTTGGAAGTGAAGCGGTCGGTGTTTCCTGGGGGCCGTTCAGAGGTGAAGCGGTCGGTGTTTCCTGGGGGCGTTCAGAGATGGAGCGGTCGGTGCTTCCTGGGGGCGTTCAGAGATGGAGCGGTCGGTGTTTCCTGGGGCCGTACAGGTCGTCGAGGAGGTCGTCGAGCTCACCGAGAAGCCGCCAGGCGTCGCCCGGCGGGCTCGCCAGGCTTCCCCGGACGAAGTGGCGGACAGGGGCCGGGACGCGGTTGCCCATGAGGGCGGCCACGCAGCGGGTGGCGAGGTGGATGTCGGTGGCCTGGGTGGCGGGCTTCCTGGTGAGAGCCTCGGCCGGGTAGTCGTCGCGGTGTCTGGCCACGAGGGCGGTGAGCGGGGTGCCGAGCGGGACCGACTGGCCCCAGTCGACGAGCACCAGGCCGTGGTCGACCGGGTGGACCAGCACGTGGTGTCCGAACACCGCACCGTGCACGACCCCGGCCCTGTGGGCCAGTCCGATCGCCACCAGCAGCCGCCGCCAGATCCACGCCGCGTCCCTCGGGTCGAGCACCGGTCGCCGGCGCGCGATCTCCGCGAGGCTCACGAACCCGTCCGGCACCCGGCTGATCACGTTCGCCTGCCGTTCGACCCCGTTCGAGCGGTGCCGGAACGACTCCACCAGCCGGGGCACGTACGGCAGGAACAGCGGGTCGCCGTCCCTCGCGATCGTCCTGAGCGCGTCGGCCTCGCGTCGCATGAGGTCGTTGTCCGCGTGGCTGTGCGGAAGCTTGAGCAAGGTGTCCGTGCCGGTCTCGTACAGCACGGCCGACGCGCCCCGCCGGAAGACGGCTCCGATCCGGTAGGTCCCCCGCCTGGTGGTGATCACCTTCTCGCCGCCTCGACGGGTCCCCGTCTCACGGTCCTGGCCGCCGCTCTGACCGGTTCCCGGTTCGCCGTTTCCCGTCCTGCCGTCTCGGAAAGTCCTCGTCTCGCTGCCCTGACCGTCGTCCCGGGCGGTTCTCGTCTCCCGGCCGTGTGCCGCCCACAGCTCGGCCAGCCTGGCGAAGGCCGCGGCGGCGTCCGGCCCCGGCGCGAGATCGGGATGGAGCAGCCGCGCCAGCCGCCGGTATCTCCGGCCCGGCGAGTCGCCGCCGAACAGGTCGCCCGGCGTACGGGCGGCGGCCACCAGGGCGATCGCCTCGGCGGTCGTGGTCATCTGACCTCCTCCTCTCGCGAGGGCCGTAGCAGAGCGGGGTGGAGGAGCCGGGCGTCGCCGGCCCGGTAGAGCTTGGCGCGGGGGCCGCCCCTGGCACCGCCGCTCTCGGTGGTCTCCCCGGTGCTCTCCACGAACCCGGGCACCGAGAGGATCTTGCGGTGGAAGTTGCCCGCGTGCAGCGGCACACCCCAGACCGTCTCGTAGACGGCGCGCAGCTCGGAGATCGTGAACCTCTCGCCTGCGAACGCGGTGGCCAGCGGTGTGTACTCCAGCTTGTCGCGTGCGCGCTCCAGGCCGTGTCCGAGGATGCGCTCGTGGTCGAACGCGAGCTTCGGCAGCCGGTCGACCCGATGCCAGGCGGCGTCCGCCGCGTCCGAGCCCGCCCGGGGATCGGGCAGGTCGGGTGCGAAGGCCAGGTAGGAGATCGACACGATCCGCATGCGCGGATCCCGTTCGGGGGCTCCGTAGCTGGCGAGCTGCTCGATGTGCACCCGCCCGGTGAGACCCGTCTCCTCGTTCAGCTCCCGCGCCGCGGCCTCCGGCAGATCCTCCCCGGGCCGGATGAATCCGCCGGGCAACGCCCACAGTCCCGCATAGGGCTGCTCGCCCCGCTGGACCAGCAGCACGTGCAACGCCTCTCCGCGAATGGTCAGCGCCACCACGTCGACCGTCACCGCGACCGCAGGGTAGGCGCGCGGGTCGTAGCCGGCCAGGAACTCGGATTCATCCATCGCATGTCCTTCTCAGATTGAGATAATCTCAGTATGAGAATAACAGCGCTCAGATGTCAATGTCTTAGTTCGGTCCGGAGTTACTCGGGCATAGGGGGCCCGGCGAGACATGTGGGACTACAGGCCCGTGTAGGACCATCCCGTCCAGGACTCCACCGCGATGAGGACCACCGGTCCCTGCGGGGGCCGGTCGCGGTACTGCCGGTAGCGCTCGGCCAGGCGGGCGAGAGCCCGCTCGCGGGCTTCATGTGCGTCACTGTCGTCACCGCCGTCACCGCCCTCGACGATCCGGGCTCTCCCGTCGGCGCGGACCCACCACAGCTGTGACCAGTCGTCGTCGTAGTGATCCACCAGAAGGCACACCCGGTCATCGGCCGCGATGTTGCGCAGGCGACGGAGATCTGTGGTGCGCTTCGGCTTGTGGTCGATCGCGAAGGAGACCGTGTCGCCGTCCACATCGAAGGTGACGGGTACCAGATGGGGCCGGCCGAGCTCGTCGACCGTGGCGAGCCGGGCCACCCTGGCCGCCCCGAACCTCGCCCGCGCCTCGACCTCATCCACCAGCCCATTGAACCAAGAAGGCGAGATGATCACTGTGACACGAGACAAGATCGACGAACTGGCCGCCTACTACGACGAGCACGACACGACCGCGGATCTGGAGCGGGCGGTTCCGCGTGAGCCGGTGCCCGCCGACGAGGTGATGATCGTCACCTCCCTGCGGCTGCCGAAGCCTGTGATGGATCAGGTCCGCGAACGAGCCCGGGAGCGGGGAGTCAAGCCCACCGCGCTCATCAGGGAATGGGTGGAGGCGGCGCTCGCCGGGCAGGACGCCGTGGTTCCCATCAGTGTGATCATGGCTTCGGTCGCGGAATATCAGCACAAGCAGGCGTCATAACCCTTCCTGACGAGGGTTGTGGGAGTGAACGGCACGAGGGCGGTGTGCATGGCCGTACAGAGAAAGACGGGGAAAACGGGTGAGGGGCGGTCCTGCGAACAGGATCGCCCCTCACCCGTCGGCCTGCCGCGGGAGCAGGTGGTCGGGTGGAGAAATCAGAAGGCCTCTTCGGGCAGTTCCATCAGGTCCTGGTTGGTGGCGTCCAGCGTGCGGCGCTCGGCGGCGATGCGGGGCAGGACGGTCTGGGCGAAGAACGAGGCCGCCGCGACCTTGCCGGTGTAGAAGGCCTTGTCGCTCCGGCCCGTGCCCGATTCCGGCGCGATGGCGGAGGAGCCCAGGGCGGTCAGGGCCACCTCGGCCTGGCGCAGGAGCAGCCAGGCGATCACCACGTCGCCCAGGGCGAGCAGGAACCTCGTGGTGTTGAGGCCGACCTTGTAGACCTCCTTCGGAGCCTCCAGCGAGCCGATGGCCCAGCCCGCCATGGCGTCGGCCATGGCCTTGACCTCGTTGGCGGCCTCGGCGAGGAGCTTGCGCTCCTCCTTCAGGCGGCCGTTGCCCGCCTCGGAGGCGGCGAAGGCCGTGATGTCGCCGTACAGCGAGCCGAGGGCGGCGCCCTGGTTGCGCAGGATCTTGCGGAAGAACAGGTCCAGGCCCTGGATCGCGGTGGTGCCCTCGTAGAGGGAGTCGATCTTGGCGTCCCTGATGTACTGCTCGATCGGGTATTCCTGCAGGTAACCCGAACCGCCCAGGGTCTGCAGGGAGCGGGCCAGCAGCTCGTAGGAGCGCTCGGAGCCGACACCCTTGACCAGCGGGAGCAGCAGGTCGTTCATCGCCTCGGCGTGCTCGTCCCTGCGGCCCTCGTGCTCGGCGATCAGCACGTCGTCCTGGTAGGTGGCGGTGAGCAGGACCAGTGCCCGCATGCCCTCGACGTACGACTTCTGGAGCATCAGCTCGCGACGCACGTCCGGGTGGTGGGTGATGGTCACGCGCGGAGCCGACTTGTCGGTCATCTGGGTGAGGTCGGCGCCCTGCACCCGCTCCCTGGCGTAGGAGAGCGCGTTCAGATAGCCGGTGGAGAGCGTGGCGATCGCCTTGGTGCCCACCATCATCCGGGCGTGCTCGATGATCATGAACATCTGCTTGATGCCCTCGTGAACCTCGCCGATCAGCGTGCCCACGGCGGGGTGCTTGTCGCCGAAGGTGAGCTCGCAGGTCGTGGAGACCTTCAGGCCCATCTTCTTCTCGACGTTGGTGACGTAGACGCCGTTGCGCTCGCCGAGCTCGCCGGTCTCCAGGTCCACGTGGTACTTCGAGACCAGGAACATCGACAGGCCCTTGGTGCCGCCGCCGTGCCCCTCGGGGCGGGCCAGCACCAGGTGGAAGATGTTGTCGGTCAGGTCGTGCTCGGCGCTGGTGATGAAGCGCTTGACGCCCTCGATGTGCCAGGTGCCGTCGTCCTGCCGTACGGCCTTGGCACGACCCGCGCCCACGTCCGAACCGGCGTCCGGCTCGGTGAGCACCATGGTGGCGCCCCACTGGTTCTCGATGGCCAGCTCGGCGTAGCGCTTCTGGGCCTCGGTGCCGATCGTGTGCAGCACGTGGGCGAAGGCCGGTCCGCTGGAGTACATCCAGATGGCCGGGTTCGAGCCGAGGATCATCTCCGCGAGCGCCCAGTTCACGCTGCTGGGCAGGCCGGGACCGCCCATCTCGACGGGCAGGCCGATGTTGGTCCAGCCGGCCTCGCGGTAGGCGGCGAAGGACTTCTTGAAGCCCTCCGGCATCGTCACCGAGCTGGTGGCGGGGTCGAACACCGGCGGCTTGCGGTCGCCCTCCTCGAAGGAGTCGGCGAGCACGCCCGTGGACAGGCGGTTGACCTCTTCGAGGAGGCTCCGCACGACGTCCTCGTCCAGGTCGGGGTAGCGGCCGGTGCCCAGGATGTCCCGGCGTCCAAGCACCTCGAAGAGATTGAACTCCAGGTCACGGACATTGCTCTTGTAGTGGCCCATGGGGTCTGCTCCTTGAAACCGGGGGAACCGGGACTCTTACGTACTCACCAGTAACCTTACCCGGAATGCTACCCGCCAGTAACCCGTAGAAAACTGTTTAATTGGGGTGTTCGCCACACCTACGGCCAGGCGTCGATCGACCGGTCCGCCACGCATCTACGGCCCGGCGTCGATCGACCGGCCCGGCCGGCTCTTCTAGGCTCTTCAAATGGACGAACAGTGGCGGGCCGACCTCGCGGGGTGGGGGATTCCGGAGGAGATCGCGGCGAAGGCCCCGGCCGATCCCTGGGGCTATTCACCGGCACGCTTCGCCGAGCGGACCGATCGCGCCCTCGCCGACCCCGAGGGGCCGACCCTGACACGGGTCGCCGAGGCGCTTCCGCGGGGCGGGAGCGTGCTGGACGTGGGCGCGGGCACCGGGGCGGCGTCGCTTCCGCTGGCCGCGAGCATGGGAGAGCTGATCGCGGTGGACCCCTCCGCCGCGATGCTGGCCGAGCTGACGTCCCGGGCGGCCAGGCTGGGCGTCCCCACCCGGATCGTCGACGGACGCTGGCCCGACGTCGCGGCCGAGACCCCGCCGGCGGATGTCGCGGTCGCCGCGCACGTCGTCTACAACGTGCCTGACCTGTCCGGCTTTCTCACCGAGCTGTCCGCCCACGCTCGCCGTCGAGTCGTCCTGGAGCTCACCGAGCGGCACCCGATGAGCTGGCTCAACCCCCTCTGGCAGCACTTCCACGGCATCACCCGCCCGGCGCGGCCCACGGTCCACGACGTGATCGCCACGGCGGAGGCACTCGGCCACGAGGTCCGCCACGAGCGGCGCCTGGCGCCGCTGACCCGCTTCGCCGATCTGGACGAGCTGGCGGAGAGCGCCTGCCGGAGGCTCTGCCTCGGCCGGGACCGGGCCGATGAGGTGATCGCGACCGTGATCGAGCTGGACATGTGGCCGGTGCCCCGCGACCAGTGGTTCACACTCTGGTGGGAATCAATGTGAGATCTGCCCCGTTTCAATAACAGAGCCCCCAGCGGGGAGGCCTCCCGGACGAGACGCGCCGTACCCGGACTGAAAAGACGACGCTCCTTATAGATCTTTATAGAGGAGTCGTCATGGCCTGGGTTGTCATCGTCATCGCCGGTCTGTTCGAAGTCGCAATGGCGTATTCGCTCAAGCTGAGCAACGGATTCTCCGTGCTGTTGCCGAGTCTCGGATTCTTGATCTTCGCCTTTCTCAGCTTCGCCCTGCTCGCAATGGGCCTCAGAAGTCTGGAGATCGGTACGGCCTACGCCGTCTGGACCGGCATAGGCGCCGTCGGCACCGCCACGCTCGGAATGCTCTTCCTGGGTGACGAGGTGTCGTTTCTCAAGGTCGCCTCGATCCTGCTCATCGTCGCCGGCATCGTCGGTCTCAACCTCGCCGGTGGCGGGCACTGACCGGGGACGCCATACCCCGGAACGCCGACCGGAGGCGCTGACCTGGCACGGGCGAGAGCGCTGAACGGGTGCCGGCCGGAACGCCGAAACGGCTGATGCCGAGCGTCGCGTGCCGTGACCTGCTTTACGGCATGGGCGGTGTCGAAAACCTGCTTGACAGCTTAGGTGGTGTCGAGTTGGGTGGGCGCATGATTGACGTTCACTTCGTGACTTTCGACTGCGCCCAGCCGTACGAGCTGGCGACCTTCTGGAGCAAGGCGACCGGCTGGGAGATCCACCCGGACGACGGGAAGGAGGACGACGAAGTCCTTCTCCAGGGCAAGCTGAACCTGCTGTTCATCAGGGTTCCCGAGGGGAAGTCGGTCAAGAACCGCCTGCACCTGGACGTCACCGGATCCGATGGCACGACCCGTGACCAGGAGGTCGAGCGGCTGGTGGGGCTTGGCGCCGTGGTCCACGAGGAACGACGCGACCCCGACGACAAGGGCTGGGTGGTCATGCTCGACCCGGAGGGCAACGAGTTCTGTGTCTGCCGCGCCGCGTACGAGAAGTCGTAGAGGGTTCGGCCGGTAGGGCGCGGGGGCCCTTACCGGAAGGATCCGGGCGGCGGGTTCCGGCCTGCGTTCGGGGTGGAGTGCGGCAGCGCGGCGGCGAGGGCGAACACGCCGAGGCCGCCGAGTGCCGTGATCAGACTGACGCGCGCAGGTCCTGATGCCGTTCAGCGGCCGGAGGGCAGGGAAGACTGGCCTCGTCCCCTGATGGCCAGAGCCACGATCGCCGTGATCAGATAGACCAGGACCCCGCCCTGGAGCGCGTCCAGCGCCGCGCCGAACACGCCCTCGCCGTCGACGATGAGCTGGACCGGATACATGAGCGCCGCGGAGCCGAGCGCGGGATAGAGGGAGAACTTCCAGGGGTGGCGCTGCGCCCAGAGCCGGGCCTGCCGGGTCACCCGGTCGCCGACGTTGGGCTTGCTGACCGAGCCGATGGCCGCGATGAGAGCGAAGAGGCCGATGCCGACCGTCATCGCCCAGGTCAGATCGGCGCTTCCGGTGATCGCGCCCAGGCCGAAACTGGTGGCCGCGACCGCGCCACCGGTCACCGCGGCGGCCTTCCAGGGAGCTCCGCGCAGGGCCGCTCCGGCGAGGGACATCTCGTCCTGTCGAGTCAGTTCGTCTTTCATGCCTTCAGGTTGCCCTTTCGAGCCCCTTGTGCACATCGGGGAGCAACCCTGATTGTTCCCAGGGTTGTTGCATCCGGGACCGGCACGGAACCAACGAGCCGCAGCCGTGACGGCCGGTCGAACCGGCAGGCGGTCTCGGCCTCCGCGCTCGCGCCCCGGAGCCCCCTTGGGCCGTGGCGGCTCTGCCGGGCCAAAGGGGTCCTGTGCCCGCGCCTCGGAGTCCTCCTCGGCCGCGGCCGCCCTGCCGCGTTGAGGGATCCGTTTCCGCGCTGGATAGGTTGGTTGGCATGTCAGTGGATTTCCGTATCGCCCGTGCCGAAGACGTCCCGCTCATCGTGGCCATGCTCGCCGACGACGTCGTCGCCGCGGCCCGGCAGGGGACCTTCGGGGACGAGCACCGCGCCGCCTTCGAGGTCATCGACGCCGATCCCAACAACGAGCTGATCGTCGCGGAGCTGGGCGGCGAGGTCGTGGGCACCATGCAGCTCACCTACATCCCCGGCATCTCCCGCCGGGGCGCGCTCCGGATGCAGATCGAGGCGGTCCGCGTCGCCTCCGATCTGCGCGGGCGGGGACTGGGCAGGAAGATGATGGAGTGGGCCCTCGACCGCGGACGGGCCCGCGGCTGCGCCCTGGTCCAGCTGACCACGGACAAGTCCCGCAAGGACGCCCACCGGTTCTACGACTCGCTCGGCTTCACCGCGTCCCACGAGGGATACAAGCTCGCGCTGAGCTGATCGCCCTTCTCAAGGGGGTCGCGGTCCGCGCCGAGCCGGCCGATCATTCGGCGGCACCGGGCGAGGCGGTGGTTCTCGCCGCCGATCCGTGAAGCCGGCCGGCCGCCTGCCGGTCATCCTCCCCGGCGGGGACCACGCCGGTCGGCCCTTCACCGGCGATCAGGGGCCGAAGGCGCTCTGCCCGGCCGCGCCGACCGGCTCCTCACCGGCGATCAGGCACCCTCATGGCCTTCAAGAAGTACAGGGACCGAGCTCGACCAGGTTGTCGTGGTAGACGGCGCCCCGGCCCATGTCGGCGTCGCGTGCGTCCACGACCGCGTTCGCCGTCGATCCACCCCGGCTCAGCTTGCGCCAGTGCCCCTTCGTGGAGGCCACCACGCCGGGCTGCACCTTGTCGCTGACCTCCACCACGGCCTCGAACTCGCCGTTGTCGTTGAACACCCGGGCCCGCTGCCCGTCGCTCAGATCCCGTCGCGAGGCGTCCGCCGGATTGACCAGGACCCGAGGCCCCTTCGAACGCCGCAGCAGCTCGGGGTTGTTGGCGAAAATGGTGTTGAGGAACGTGTGGGAGGCGGGGGTGATCAGCGTCAGCGGATACGCCCCGCGCGTGGCCGAGGCCGTGTGCGAGGGGACGTACGCGGGCTCCGAGCCGAACTCCATCCTCCCCGAGGGCGTCGGGAAGCCATCGGTGAAGGGCACGAACGGCTGCGGCACGTTGAGCCGGACCCAGCCCTCCTTGCGCAGCCGGTCCACCGTGATGCCCGTCAGGGACGGGTGACCGGAGGAGAGCAACTGCTCGGCCAGTTCCAGGTCGGAGTCGTACAGGGACGGCTCGGTGAGGCCCATGTGCCGGGCCAGGCGGCGGAACGTCTCCGCGGTGGACAGGCACTCGCCCGGCGGCTCGACGGCGGGCTCGTTCCACATCAGATACATGTGCCCGTAGCCCGCGTGCAGGTCGGTGTGCTCGATCTGCATGGTCGCGGGCAGCACGATGTCGGCGTAGTCCACGGTGTCGGTCGGGAACTGCTCCATCACGACCGTGAACAGGTCTTCACGCAGCAGCTTCTCGCGGATGCGGTTCTGGTTGGAGGTGGAGCTCATCGGGTTGGCCGCGTACACCCACAGGCACTTCACCGACTCGTCCAGCTCGTCGGCCAGCCGGGTCATGGTGAGCGTGCGGACCGGTTCGGCCAGCAGGTCGTCGCGGGTGTCGATGTTCAGGTGGATGTGCCCGCTGGTGGAGTACGCGATCCCGCCGCCGGGATGGCGCCAGTCGCCGGTCACCCCCGGGATGGCGGCGATCGTGCGCATCGTGGTGCCGCCGCCCGCGTGCCGCTGGATGCCCATCGTGGCCCGGATGCCGGTGGGCCGGGTGTGCGCCAGCCGTACGCCCAGGGCCCGGATGTCCGGCTCGGGCAGCCCGGTGATCTCCGCCACGCGCGCCGGGGGATGCCGCAGGATCTCCGCGCGGAGGTTCTCCCAGCCGTTCGTGTGGTTCTCCAGGTAGTCCCGGTCCTCCATCCCCTCGGAGAGGACGACGTTCATCAGCCCGAGCGCGAGGGCGGCGTCGGTGCCGGGCCGGATCGGCAGGTGCTCGTCGGCCTGTTCGGCGGTCCGGGTGCGGATCGGGTCGATCGCCACCACGTGCGCCCCGGCCGCGCGGGCGTCCTGAACGAACTTCCAGAGGTGGTGTCCGCTGGTCAGCGTGTTCGTGCCCCAGAGCAGGATCAGCTTCGACAGGGCGAAGGTCTCCGGATCCATGCCGCCGGGCGTGCCGTTGATCCGCGACAGCCCGGTGTTCCCGGCCGCCGAGCAGATGTTCAGGAAGTGCCTGGAGGCTCCGAGCACGTTCCAGAACCGCCGACCGGCCACCCCCTCGGATCCCTGGACGTAGCCGAGCGTGCCGGTGCCCACGTACGGCCAGATGGCCGCGCCGCCATGCTCGTCGACGATCCCGCGCAGCCGTACGGAGATCTCCTCCAGGGCCTCGTCCCAGCTGATCCGCTCGAACCGGCCGGATCCCTTGGGTCCGATCCGCCGCATCGGATGGAGGATGCGGTCGGGCGCCTGGGTGTGCTCCAGGTAGCGGTTGACCTTCACGCAGAGCGCGCCGCGGGTGTAGGGGTGGTCGGGGTTGCCACGCATCTTGACGGCCTTGCCGTCTTGAACGGTCACCACCCACGAACAGGTGTCCGGGCAGTCCAGCGGACACGCCCCCAACACTCGCAATTCACCCAACGACATGCCCTCGACTGTAGCCGCGCGCAAAAGGGAAGGCGGAGAGGGTACGGCTTCGCGCCCTCCCCGCCTCCCACGAGCCGTCTCCCACGAGGCGTCGAGCCGCTTCCCGCACGGCGACGGGCTGCGGCTCGGGATGCCGGTTTGAGGCGCTTTCCACGAGGCGCTTCCCGCACGGCGACGGGTGATCCGTCACCGTGCGGGCGCTACCTGGAGACGACGGCGTGGTCGTGGTCGGGTTCGAGACCGGCCGCACCGACTCCCGGCCCGGGAAGGACGGGAAGAACGGGGGCGGAGACGACGGTGGCGTCGCCGCCGGGCAGTTTGCGGCTGCGGGCGTAGGCGAGCGCCGCCGCCGTGATCGCGTCGGCGTTCGCCGTCAGAGCCCTGTCGTTGACGTTGGCGATGGTGTCGCACGCCTTGTGGTAGCAAACGTCGTAGGCGACCCCGGCCTGGCCGCCGAACGCGGCCGCCTCGGCGGCGGTCTTGATGCCCTCGGCGCCGGTGAACAGGCCGCCCGAGGGGATGCCCACACCGATGAACGGACCGTAGTCGGAGCGGCCGGTGAAGTCGGTGCCGACGTACGGCAGGTCGGACCTCGTGAAGTGGTCCTCGAAGAACTTCTCGATCTGGTCCGAGCCCGGAGGACCCGCGGGGGCGCCGATCGCGTCGGAGTTGTCACCGTCGTAGATCCCGATGATGTGGTTCGGCGAGGCGATCATGTCGAAGTTCAGGTACATCTTGATCTTCGCCTTCTCCGCGGCGGGGAGGCCCGCCACGTAGTGCTTGGAACCGAGCAGGCCCAGCTCCTCGGCCCCCCAGAAGGCGAAGCGGAGCCGGTTCCTGGTCTGCATGTCGCGCATGGTCAGCGCCGTCTCCAGAATGCCCGCGGTGCCGGAGCCGTTGTCGTTGACGCCGGGCCCGTCCGCGACGCTGTCCAGATGGGCGCCGAGCATGACGATCTTGTTCGGGTCGCCCCAGCGGCTCTCGGCCAGGACGTTGCGCGTCCTGCGGTGTGGATCGCCCTCGGTGTTCGTGACGAGCGTCACGGTCGTCCCGGGGACGGCCAGTTCCTCGCCGGCGGCGAAGGTGGTGGCGACGACGGGGATGTTCGTGGTGGGGGCGCCGAGCGTGCCACCCATCAGGCCCCTGCGGTCGTCGGGGAGTAGGTCGGGCTGGCCCTCGTTGAAGAGGATCACGCCCGAGGCGCCGGCCGCCTGGGCGAGCTCGGCCTTGACCTGGAAGGGGCAGGTGCCCCGCTGGATCAACGCGATGTTCCCCGAGACGAACCCGGCGAAGTCGCTCGCCTCGCAGCCGGAGGTGGAGCTCGGCACAGGGGACGGCGGCAGGACCAGGTCCACTCCTTGCACGGGAGCCGTGACGTTCCCCGATCCGGAGTAGGTCATGGTCCTGAAGTCGACCTTGCGCACATAGGTCTTGGCCTCGGGTGCCACCCGCCTGAGCGTGGGCTCCGTGATGTCACGGAAGAACGGGAACTCGAACTCCTGCAGGGTGACCTGATACCCGGCGGAACGCAGCACGTCGGCGACATAGGCGACGGAGGCCTCGTGGCCGGGGGTGCCCGAGGCGCGGGTACCGCCATTGGCGTCGGCGATTTTCTGAAGCTGTTCCAGGTGGCGCTTGATCGCCGCTACGTTGACCGCCGCGCCGGCCGCTTTGAGGCCTGGTTCCGCGGCCGGTGTCCCGGCGGACCGGGACATTCCGAGATCCGCCTCCGCGCCGGCGGGGAGAGGGACGACGACGGGCAGGGCCAGGACCGACGCCGCGGTGATCGCGGCCAGCAGCCCCCTGCGGGCGCGGGCGCGCATACGGAACTCCTCCGTCGAGAGCGGGGCGGGCGACCTCCCGCGCTCACGATGAGACGCGACGCGGCGAGAACGATCGCGATCGTTGGACGGAACCCCGTAGGGGGCATAGGCGGTGGCGAACGGACGACAGCGCATGATGATCAGCTTTTCAGGCCTTAGCCTCATTGATCCAGCATCGCCGCAGTTCGGAGGGTCAATTCTCGATCTCGGACAGGTACGCTATGTTCGCCTGATCGTTCTCGTCGAGGCTGGCACTCGCGGCGAACCAGGCATCCAGGATCTCCTCCAGCAGGGGCGCCGAGATCAACCGGAGGCTGATCGCCAGCACGTTGGCGTCGTTCCATCGCCGGGCTCCGGCAGCGGTCGCCGCGTCCGAGCAGAGGGCCGCCCGGACTCCCGGCACCTTGTTCGCGGCGATCGACGCCCCGGTCCCGGTCCAGCAGCACACGATCGCCTGATCGGCCACGCCCGAGGCGACATCCTCGGCGGCACGAGAACAGCACCACGCCCAGTCGGCGCGTTCATCGGTCACGGCACCGTGGGGTATCACCGTATGACCTCTTTCTTCGATTTCAGAGATCAAGATGGAAGCCACGCCGTCGAGGCTGTCGGAGGCCACTGAGATACGCATAATTTCAATTGTGGACACTGGAGAAGAAGATCAGTGACGCACTTGTAATGATGATCGATGACGCACTTGTAATACGAACCGGGCAGAATCGCTGGCGGTGACGGAAATCAAGCAATGGGACGAGATGACGTCCATCGATGGCGCGGGGCGATCGACGGGCGATGATTCCGTCGTGCTCGTCGTCGAGCCGTTGCTCCCGCAGCGGATCCGCCGGCCCTCCGACCTGTTGCGGTTCCTGGCCACCGTGCTGGGCCTGACGGCCGTGGTGCTGCTCGCGCTCGTCGCGCAGAAGACTCTCAACGGTCTCGAAGGCGACGTCACGGACGGCACGAACCGGGCGCCGTTCCTCCTCAGTGGTCTGGCCGGGGTGCTGAGCGGGGCGGCCATGCTGGGCGTCCCCGCCGCCTTCGCGATCGAGAGGGTTCTCCACCGCGACGGCCTGCGGGTGGCCGAGGGACTTTTCGCGGCCATCGCCGGGATGGTGCTCTCCTTCGCCCTCGGCGAATGGATCCTCCACGCGGGCCCGGGGGATCTGCGGCTCCTGCTGACCGGTGGCCGGAGCGAGGTCGAGCCGATCAACACCCTGCTCACCCCGGTCATCGCCTACGTCACCGCCGTACGAATATCCCGCCGGCCCACCTGGCGGGCGGCCCTGTGGAGCGCGGTGGCCCTCAACGCGGTCGCCCTGTTCGCCGCGACGGCCGCCACCATCCTCGGCATCGTCGTCTCGATCCTTCTCGGACTGGCGGTCGGCTACGCGATCCTGTACGGCGTGGGCAGCCCCAACACCCGGCCGCCGGGCAGCGCGATCGTCGCGGCGATCCGCAAGCTGGGTTTCAAGCCGGTCAAGGCCCGCAGGCTGGACGACGACCACCAGAGCAGCCGCCGATACGCCATCGGCCTCAAGGACGGCAGCCGCCTCGACGTCACCGTGCTCGACCGCGACCGTCAGGTCGCCGGGCTGCTCTACCGGCTCTGGCGGCGCATCCGGCTCAACACCGAGACCCGTCGCAGGGCCATCCGCTCGCTCCGTCCCGAGCTGGAGCGCGAAGCCCTCATGGCGTACGCCGCGCAGGCCGCGGGGGCGAGCACACCCCGGCTCGTCGGCACCAGCGAGATCGGCACCGAGGCCGCGCTGCTCGCCTACGAGCACACCGACACCCGCGCGCTCGACGAGATCCCCGACGAGGAGATCGACGACAACCTGCTCGCCCAGATCTGGGAGCAGGTCCTGCTCCTGCAGGTCCAGAGGCTCGCCCACCGGAGGCTGACCGGCGACAGCATCCACGTCGACAACGAGGGCCGCGTCATCCTCATGGACGCCCGCAGCGGTGAGATCGCCGCCGGGGACCTGCTGCTCCGCCTCGACATCGCTCAGCTGCTCACCTATCTCAGCCTGCGCGTCGGCGCCGCGCGCGCGGTCGACGCGGCCGCGCGGGTGGCCGGCCCGAGCGCGCTGGCCGGCGCGCTCCCGCTGCTCCAGCGGATCGCGCTCACCCGCGAGACCAGGGCCGCGCTGTCCAAGAACAAGGAGCTGCTGACCGCGATCCGCGAACGGATCGTCGAGCTCGAACCCAAGGCCGAGGCCGAGGTCGAAGGGGTCCGCCTGGAGCGCTTCCGCCCCCGGACCCTGATCACCATCATCGGCAGCGCCTTCGCCGCGTACTTCCTGGTCTACTACCTGACCCAGATCAACCTGAACATGATCACGTCGGCCAAGTGGGGCTGGACCGGCGTGGCGCTGGGCGCCGCGATGCTGAGCTACGTGGCCGCCGCGCTGATGCTGATGGGCTTCGTGCCGGAGAAACTCCCGCTCGGCCGGACCGTGCTCGTCCAGTTCGCCGGATCGTTCGTGAAGCTGGTCGCCCCCGCGGCGGTGAGCGGTGTCGCCATCAACACCCGCTACCTGCAGAAGCGCGGCATCCCGCCGGGCCAGGCGGTGGCCAGCGTGGGAGCCTCCCAGCTCATCGGCCTGGCCTTCCACATCGTGCTGCTCCTGCTGTTCGCCTACGTCACCGGCTCCAGCGCCGCCACGTCGTTCACCCCGTCGCGCACGCTGGTGATCACGTTGCTCGCCGCGGCCGTGCTCATCGTGGTCATCATGGGCATCCCCCGGCTGCGACGCCTGATCATCACGCGCCTGCGCCCGCTGTTCTCCGGCGTCATCCCGAGGCTGCTGGACGTGATCCAGTCACCTCGCAAGATCGTCCAGGGGTTCACCGGCACCCTGCTGCTGACGATCTTCTTTGTGGTCTGCCTCGACGCCTGCGTCCACGCCTTCGGCGGCTCCCTGAGCTTCGCCGCCGTGGCCATCGTCTTCCTCGCGGGCAACGCCATCGGCTCGGCCGCCCCCACCCCCGGAGGCCTCGGCGCGGTCGAGGGCGCCCTCTCGCTCGGCCTGACGCTCTCGGGCCTCACCTACGAGGTCGCCACCTCGGCCGTGCTGCTGTTCCGGCTGCTCACCTTCTGGCTGCCGGTGCTCCCCGGCTGGGCCTCGTTCACCTACCTGCAGCGACACGAGGCCCTTTGACGAGACCCTCACGGGTCCTGCGGGGGTTTTCTTCGGAGGGTGGGGGCGGTGGAGTCAGGCCTGGCTGGACGCGGCCCAGATGTTGACGCCCGCCTCGACCGCGTCCCGGTCGATCGCCTCCAGCTCGTAGGCGGCGAACGACAGGTTCTCCACAGCCGCGAGGCTGTTCTCCAGCTGCCCGACGCTGCTCGCGCCGATCAGCACCGAGGTGACACGCTTGTCGCGCAGCGCCCAGGCCAGCGCCATCTGCGCGAGTGACTGGTCCCGCTTGCTCGCGATCCCGTTGAGGGTGCGGATGTGCCGCATCGTCTCGTCGGTGAGCATCTCGGGGGTGAGGAAGCGCCCCAGGGAGGCCCGTGAGCCCTCGGGGATGCCGTCGAGGTAGCGATCGGTCAGCATTCCCTGCGCCAGCGGGGAGAACGCGATACAGCCCACGCCCTCCTCCTCCAGGACGTCGAGCAGCCCGCCCTCGATCCACCGGTTGAGCATCGAGTAGGAGGGCTGGTGGATCAGCAGCGGCGTGCCCATCTCCCTCAGGATCCGCGCGGCCCGGGCCGTGTGCTCCGGGGAGTAGGAGGAGATGCCGGCGTAGAGCGCCTTGCCCGACCGGACCGCGTGGTCCAGAGCGCCCATCGTCTCCTCCAGCGGCGTCTCCGGGTCGTACCGGTGGCTGTAGAAGATGTCGACGTAGTCGAGCCCCATTCGCTCCAGCGACTGGTCCAGGCTCGACAGCAGATACTTCCGCGACCCCCACTCGCCGTAGGGGCCGGGCCACATGTCGTATCCGGCCTTCGTGGAGATGACCAGCTCGTCGCGGTAGGGGGCGAAGTCCTCGCGGAAGTGCCGCCCGAAGTTGGTCTCCGCGGAGCCGGCCGGCGGGCCGTAGTTGTTGGCCAGGTCGAAGTGGGTCACTCCCAGATCGAAGGCCCTCCTGAGGATGTCCCGCTGGATTTCGAAGGGCTTGTCGTCGCCGAAGTTGTGCCAGAGCCCCAGGGAGACCGCGGGCAGCTTGAGCCCGCTCCTGCCAACCCTGTTGTACGGCTGCCGCTCGTCGTAGCGGTCGTCGGCTGCGAGATATGTCATTGGGTCACCTTGGCTGTGTCGAGGATCCAGGAGAGGGTGAAGGCCTCTTCGCGCCAGGAGTCGTACCTGCCGCTTCGGCCGCCGTGTCCGGCGTCCATCTCCGTCTTGAGCAGGAACGGCCCGCCGTTCGCGACCTCGCGGAGCTTCGCGATCCACTTGGCGGGCTCGTGGTAGAAGACCCGGGTGTCGTTGAGGCTGGTGATGGCCAGGATCGGCGGATAGACCCGGTCGTCCACGTTCTCGTAGGGCGTATATGACTTCATATATTCATACACATCCGCATCGTGTAGGGGATCGCCCCACTCGTCCCATTCGATCACGGTCAGCGGCAGCGACGGGTCGAGGATCGTGTTCAGAGCGTCCACGAACGGCACCTGGGCCACCACGCCCGCGAAGACCTCCGGTGCGAGGTTGGCGACCGCTCCCATGAGCAGTCCGCCGGCCGAACCGCCCCTGGCGATGATCGCGCTCGACCAGCTCTCGTCCCTGAGATGCCGGGCGGCGGCGATGAAGTCGGTGAAGGTGTTCTTCTTCTTCTGGAACTTGCCGTCCTCGTACCAGTGGCGGCCCATCTCGCCGCCGCCCCTGATGTGCGCGATGGCGAAGACGAAGCCCCTGTCGAGCAGGCTGAGCCTCGCGATGGAGAACGACGGGTCGATCGACATCTCGTAGCTGCCGTAGCCGTACAGCACGGTGGGCGCGGGGCGGTCCGTGCCCTTCCTGACCACGATCGAGATGGGGATGCGGGTCCCGTCCTCGGCGGTCGCCCACTCGCGGAACTGCTCGTAGTCGGCCGGGTCGTAGCCGCCGAGCACGACCTTCTGCTTGAGCAGGACCAGCTCACGCGCCTGAAGGTCGTAGTCGTAGACCGAGGGCGGGGTGACCATGCTGGTGTAGCCCAGCCGGAGCCGCCCGGTGCCGAACTCCGGGTTGCCCGAAGGTGCGACATCGTAGATGGGTTCGGGGAAGGGGATCTCGTAGGGCTCGGCGTCCCCGGGCAGGATGCGGATGCCGGTGAGCCCGTCGCGGCGGAAGTGCACCACGGTGTGGTTCTGGAAGGCGTCGATGTCGAGCAGCCGGGTGTCCGCGCGGTGCTCGATCAGCGGCGTCCAGCTGCCGGGATCGTCGAGCGGCGCGGTGGCCAGCTCGAAGTTCTCCGCGTTCTGGTTGTGCAGGACGAGGAAGTGGTCGCCCGCGTGGTCGACGCCGTACTCGACGCCGGTCTCCCGAGGCCGTACGACGCGGAACTCACCCGCCGGATCGTCCGCCTCAAGGATGCGGATCTCACTGGTGATCTTGCTTCCGGCGGAGAGCACCAGGTAGCGCTCACTTCGGCTGAGACCGATGCCGACCCAGAACCGCTCGTCGCTCTCCTCGTGGACGAGCACGTCGTCCTCGGCCGGAGTGCCGATCGTGTGCCGGTGGACCTGGTTGGGCCGCCAGGCGTCGTCGACCGTCGTGTAGAAGAACGTGGTGCCGTCGGCCGACCAGGCTCCGCCGTAGAAGATGCCGGGGATCTCGTCGGAGAGGGTCTCACCGGTGGTGAGGTTCTTCACCTTCAGGGTGAAGCGCTCGTCTCCGGTGAAATTGACGGAGTAGGCGAGCAGGGTGCCGTCGGGGCTGATCGAGCTGGTGCCGATGGAGAAGAAGTCGTTGTCTCCGGCGAGCTCGTTGCCGTCGAGCATGATCTCCTCACCGGGCAGGGCCTCGCCGGCCTTCAGCTCGGGGGGCGTCTCTCCCTCGGCCGCCACCCGGCACTGGATGCCGTACTGCTTGCCCTCCTCGGTCCGGGAGTAGTACCACCAGCCGCGTTTGCGGGTGGGGACCGACAGGTCCGTCTCCAGGGTGCGATCCTTGATCTCCTGGAAGAGCTTCTCCTGCAGGGGCTTGAGATGCGCGGTCGCCTGTTGCGTATAGGCGTTCTCCGCCTCCAGGTAGGCAACAGTCTCCGGATCGTCTTTGACCGTCAGCCACGCGTAGTCATCGACCACGGTGTCCCCGTGGTGCACGCGCTCGCTGGGAACCTTCTTCGCCGTAGGCGGCGTCTGGCTGCTCCCCCCGCCGAGTCTATGTTTCCCGCCGGACCCGGTTCCTGGTCCCCTCCGAGTCTTCCGCGCATCCTCCGGGCACGGCTCTCCGGGTCTCTCCGTGTCCGCTGCGCGTCCGCCGGGTGTCCGTCGTGTGTCTCCGTTGCCTCGTGAGCTTCGCGGTTACGTCCCGAGCGGTCTTGGGGGACTGCTAATCTTTCGAAGTCGGCAGGGTCCGGCGCAAACCACTTAGTTCACTCCGGTGACTTCAGTATGGCTGCGTCATGTTTGCCGGTGATCCTTTCAAACCAACGGTTTCAAAGATCGGTTCGCAGAGCCGCTCAAGGGCTGGTAAGTTTGAGGGGTTGCCCTGGAAACGGGGTCGCTCGAATTTCTCTAAGATAAGCAAGATCGAGTCAACTGGTTGAAAATGAGCTGGTTTGACACGAAAAAGCGGGTCTGAAAGAATAAGGGCACA
>NZ_CP029711.1:8673408-10228147 GCF_003203775.1 Streptosporangium sp. 'caverna' | reverse complement strand
CCCACCACGAAAGTGGGTAAGGCCCCCGGGAGACGACCGGGTTGATAGGCCGGAGGTGGAAGCATGGTAACGTGTGGAGCTGACCGGTACTAATAGGCCGAGGACTTGACCACAAAGCAACAGTGCTTCTTGATGGTCGGTGTGGTTGCTGCTTGCAGTTCTGTATCCTTCGCCGGGTCCGGAACAGCGCGTGACCGCTTGGATAGTTGAGAAGATTGTGTTGCCCGCGTCCACTATGTGATTCTGAAACAGCAAACACCGCCGCCCGTGGCAGCAATAAAGCGGGTGTGAGTGTGTGGTTGATTGTTTAATAGGGTTACGGCGGTTATGGCGAAGGGGAAACACCCGGTTACATTCCGAACCCGGAAGTTAAGCTCTTCAGCGCCGATGGTACTGCACCGGGGACGGTGTGGGAGAGTAGGTCACCGCCGGACAATCTTTCAGAGAAGGGTCACCCCGTTTGGGGTGGCCCTTTTCTGCGTTCACCCACCAGCATGACCTGGAATCACCTGCGTTACTCGGAAGGGGGTCCTGCCATGCGGCGTGGACCCCCTTTTTTCGTGTCCGGGGAGGGGGTCGTCCTGCGGGGCACGGACCCATTTTTTCGTTTCAGGGGCTGGTTCGCTGCCGGCATTGCTGATCCGATGGCTTTTGGCCCGGTCGCCGGCCGATTGTCATTGGCTCAAGACTTGAGGGCACTCCACCAGGAGAGAAGCGTTATCCGCTGAGAGCCCTCTCGTACGGCCGGCTTCAGGCGTGTAGCTCTCCCGAGAGTACGGTGACCGCGTGTCCGGCCAGCTCGACTCGATCGCCTCTCATGGTTGTACGGACGATACCGCCCCGCTCGGAGAGTTGAGCTCCGACCAGCGCGTCGGTACCGAGCTTGCCTGACCAGTAAGGCGCCAGGGCGCAGTGGGCGGAGCCCGTCACCGGGTCTTCGGGGACGCCGACCCGGGGGGCGAAGAAGCGGGACACATAGTCGGCGTCGGACGACTGGGATGCTCGAGCCGTCACGATGATTCCTCGTGCGTCCACGGCCTCCAGGGCGCGAAAGTCAGGAGAGACGGCACGCACAGCCTCTTCGGACTCGACTTCTACGAGATAATCCCAAACATTTTTTCCGGTCCAGAGAGGTTTGACTCCCAGCGCCTCTATCAGGCCGGGTGGCGGGCTCACTTCTGTGAGTACTTTTACTGGGAAATCCATGGTGATTAAACCGGATTTATCCCTGGTCGTAGACAGGATTCCACTCTTCGTTGAGAATTCGAGGGTTTCCGGGACCGTTTCTGTGGAATACAGCACATGCGCTGTGGCCAAGGTCGCATGCCCGCACAGGGCTACCTCGACCGATGGCGTGAACCAACGGAGCGAATACGGCTCGCCGTCTTCCCCTCCGAGCAGGAAGGCCGTCTCCGAGTGCCGCATCTCCGCTGCCAGGGACTGCATCCAGGCGTCGGGGACCGGATTACCAAGTACGCAGACCCCTGCGGGGTTACCCTTGAAAAACTGGTTGGTAAACGAATCGACCGTATAGATACGCATGACGTGATGCTAACGGTCTCGGTAATAACCAGTCGAAACCAGGGTAGATGATCAGGTAAACCTGTGCGGTAGCCGTACAAAGTGGAAATAAGTACTGGGCGTGTCGCATGGCGAACTTCTGGTCGTCGGTTACCGTCCAAGATGTAGGGACAAGCCGACTGCGGCGTGGTCCTGAGGAAAGGACAAGCCGATGGGGGCAGTGCGCAAGGTGGCAAGCTACCTTGGCCTGGGCGGGACAGAGCAGTATGACGAGTCCTACGACTACGAGGATGAGGTCGAGGGCGAGGAAGAGGACTGGCAGCCTGCCTCCGAGCGTGCGGCCAAGCGCTGGCGCGCGATGACCGAGCCTTCACGGATCGTGATGCTGACTCCGCGAAAGTACAACGACGCACCGATCATCGGACGGCACTTCCGCGAGGGTCAGACCGTCATCATGGATGTCAACGGTATGAGCACCGCTGAGGCCACGAGGATGGTCGACTTCGCCGCGGGTCTGGCCTATGGCTGCGAGGGTCGTATCGAGCGCATCGCCGAGAAGGTCTTCCTGCTGGCTCCGGCCGAGGTGGAGATCACCACCGGCTGATCCTGGAAAACAGCCGGAACGTGTCCCCCCCGCGTGCCGGCGTTCTCCTGGATCGGTGTGGTGTCCGCTATCCGTGCCGGCGTTCTTCTAGATCGGCGTGGTGTCCACCGCATGTGGCCGCCTTGGATCAGCACAGTCTGCGTCACATGCGGGTGCTCTGGTTCCAACACGGCTCCCGTCACATGCGGGATGTCCCGGTCGGCATGGTTTCCGTCACACGCCGGTTCGGCGTGCCCTGTGCCACGTGGCTGTCCCGGCCCAACGCGGCGGGTCGAATGCGGCTGCCCGGTCTGGTGTGATCCCCAGTCCGTGCCGCTGCCTCGGTCTGGGCTGGTCTACATCCCGCTGACACCTGGCCCGTCCGGTTAGCCGGCGCGGGGGCCCCTGCGGAGCAGGCGGGTCAGCTCGGCCAGGTCCGAGGTGGCGGTCTGGGCACGGACCTCGGCCTCGCGGGCGTACTCATGCAGGGCCCACACCGCGCCCTGCGCCATCTCCCGGAGTTCGGAGAGCTGCGCGACGACGTATTCGGCGTCCGCCTGCTCGCGCTTGCGCCTGCGCCACAGCCGATGGCCTCCCACCGCGGCCAGGATCAGCCCGAGTGCCGCGAGCGGCAGTGCCACCGGGATGGCGAGTGCGATCACCAGGGCCACCGCACCGAGAGCGAGCAGCGCGTAGGCAAGCCAGGGGCGGCCGCGGACCGGGGTGCCGTCGATGCTGATGCGCTCCTCGGCGGCGGCCAGCGACTCGGCGTCCGGGCCCTCGGGACGGAGCGTCACGCGGTGACCGAGGATGGGCATGACGACCGACTCCGGAGGCGTGACCTGGGTGGCCTGCACAAGGCTCTCGGCTGCCGTTCGCACGATCGGAGCGGCCACGTGAAGGGCGATGGCGGCCTGGTAGCGGTGGGAACCGGGTTGCAGGTCGCTGAGGAGATGGCCTCCGAGGGAGCTCATCGGACCCTCGACCTCGTTGGAGCCGATCAGGTGCCGGAGCACGGTCAGCGGCTCGCCATCGCTCCATGCGGCCGGATCCTCCAAGGGATCAGCCGGGTTTCCTTCATTTCGTGCGGCCGGTCCGTCCGGGGAACCGGTCGGGTTTCCCCCGTTTCGTGCGGCCGGTCCGGCCGGGTTTCCGGGGGTTCCCTCGTTCTGGGCGGTGGTCCGTTCACCCGGAGGACCGGCGGGATTCCCCCTGGCGCCTTCCCGATTTCCCCCAATGTTCTCCCGGACTGAAGTGATCTCGGCGCAGCGGTCGCGCAGACGGGTCAGCTGGGCGGCCGCCTGGACGGGCTCGGCGAGCTCGGGGAGCTCGGCGAGCCCGGGGAAGTCGGACAGGGACGGCGGCACCACCGTCGACGGGTCGTCCGGGGTCAGGGCGCGCAGCCACCGGTCGGGCTCGGAGGCGGTGGCCGAGGCCACCGCGTCGAGCTTGCGGAGCACGAAGATCTTGCCTGCGGGGCCGTACGCGCCCCTGGCGGCGGCGAGCCAGAGGGCTCGCTGGCCGTGGGTCACCGGGCGGTCCAGGGACAGCTCGCCGAAGGCGATGCCCAGCCAGGAGGCGTGGATCTGGTCGCCCTGGCCGGCGACGGCGAGGGCGAGGCAGAGGAAGAGCGCGGTCCGCTGCTCGTCGCGCTGCGCGGCGCGGGCGAGGGGTTCGAGTGCCTCCTCGCCGTCCATGAGCAGAGTGAGAGCCTCGACGGCCGGGGCCAGCCAGTAGCCGGGCACATCGATGGGCTTGGTCGGCATCCCGGAGGAGGTGGCACCGGCGGCCAGGTTGGTCAGGAGCGCCTCGGCATAGCGGTGCAACTCCGTCCCCGCGTGGGGATGCGCGGTCAGGTCTGTGCTCAAGGCAGAGAACTCTCCGAAGTTGTGACCGATGACCGCGCCAGCGTAGTGCGCCTCGGACATGCCCGCGGGGAGGCACGCCGAAAGCAACTTTGCCAGATGATCGCCTTAACCTGGCGAATCAAGGCGATCATCCGGTGGACAGATCACATTCGCTCGGGCACGGGGACGCCGAGCAGATCCAGTCCGGTCTTCAGCACGTCCAGGGTGAGGGCGCACAGGGCGAGTCGTGAGGCGCGCGTGGCCGGATCGACGTCGTCCTTCAGGACCGGGCAGTTCTCGAAGAACGTGGTGAAGGCGCTCGCGGTGTCGAAGAGGTAGGCGGCGAGCTTGTGGGGCATCGAGCCTTCCGCCATCTCCTCGACGGCCGCGCCGAACCCGAGCAGCTGCAGGGCCAGGGCGCGCTCGGCCGGATGGCCGAGGACGATCGGACCTGTCGTCTCGGACGGGTCGACCCCGCCCCTGCGGAAGATGGAGCGGATCCGGGCCTGGGCGTACTGCAGGTAGGGGCCGGTGTTTCCGGTCAGGGCGAGCATGCGGTCGAAGTCGAAGACGTATTCGCTGTCGTGGCTGACCGACAGGTCGGCGTACTTGACCGCGCCCATGCCGACGGCGTGCGCGATCTCCGTGCGCTCCGCCTCGCCGTACTCCCTGTCCTGGATCGCCGCGGCGGCCCTGGTCTCGGCCTCGTCGAGGAGATCCAGGAGCTTGATGGACTCACCGCTCCGGGTCTTGAACATCTTGCCGTCGCTGCCCAGCACGCTGCCGATCTGGACGTGCTCCGCACGGACGTGGTCGGGCAGCCAGCCCGCGATCCTGGCGGAGTCGAACAGCATCGACATGTGCATGGCCTGCGTCACGCCGATCACGTAGAGGAGCCGGTCGGCCTTGAGGTCCTGGACCCGGTAGCGGATCGTCGCCATGTCGGTGGTGGCGTAGCCGTACCCGCCGTCGCTCTTGCGGATCATGAACGGGAGGGGCTGGCCCTCGCGGCTGATGTAGCCGGGCGGGAAGACGCAGAGCGCGCCCTCGCTGACGACGGCGATCCCGCGCTCCTGCAGGTCGTCGCAGACCTGGGCGAGCATGGAGTTGTACATGCTCTCGCCGGCGATGTCGTCGTCGGTCAGCGTCACGCCGAGCTGGGTGTAGACCTTGTTGAAGTAGCGGACCGTGGCGTCCATGAAGATGTGCCACAGACGCATGGTCTCCGGCTCTTCGCTCTGGAGGGTCACCACCCGCGTGCGGGCGCGCTTGTTGAACTCCGGGTCGCCGTCGAACTTCGCCCGCGCGGCCTGGTAGTAGGCGTTGCCCTCTCCGGCCTCGAGCTGGGCGACGGCGGTCTCCTCGCCGATGTCCAGCAGGTGCTCGATGAGCATGCCGAACGGCGTGCCCCAGTCACCCAGGTGGTTCTGTCGGATGACCTTGTTGCCCAGGTGCTCGTGGACCCGGGCGAGCGCGTCGCCGACGATGGTCGTGCGCAGGTGACCGACGTGCATCTCCTTGGCCGCGTTGGGCGCGGAGTAGTCGATCACGACGATCTGCGGCGAGGCGGACGGGGCGACGCCGTGGCGCGGGTCGGCCAGAATCTCGGACGCCTGGGCCGCGATCCAGTCGTCGGAGAGCGTGAGGTTGAGGAAGCCGGGGCCGCTGACCTCGACGGTGCCGGGGAAGGGCTCGTCTCCGGCGCTGCCGGTGAGGTGGTCGGCGATCTCCTGGGCGACCTCCCGCGGGGCTCGTCGCAGTCGCTTGCTCAGGCTCATCGCCACGTTCGCCTGGTAGTCGGCGAACTGGGAGGGACGGATCAGCGGATCTGCGTCGGCGTACTCCGTACCGAAGGCGGCGGCCAGCGCCTGCTGGACGCGCTCGGTGAGTACGAGCTGCGGGTCGGTCATGGCCTAAGGGTATCGGGTACCCGATCGTGGACCGGCTGCATTTCCGGGGATGCCACGATCTTGAAAACCGATCAGGGCACGGCCGGATGAAGTGTCACCAGAGGCGGTGCGACCGGTGGGTGCCGGCGAGACGTTCGCCGATGCGGTTCACCACACCCTCCTGGGCCAGCCTGGCCGCGAGCACGCAGGCGGCGCTGATGCCCTTGGCGTGCGAGTCTCCGTGCGCGATGACCACGGTGCCGTTCAGTCCGAGCAGTACGGCTCCGCCGTGGACCTCGGGGTCCAGGCGCCGGTAGAGCTCCCTGATGCGTTTCTTCTGCAGCAGCCCGCCGAGCCTGGCCGTACGGCTCTCATTGATCGTCTCGCGGAGCTCGGCGAAGGCGTAGCGGACGCTGCCCTCCATGGTCTTGAGCGCGACGTTGCCGGTGAAGCCGTCGGCGACGATGACGTTCACGGTCCCGGAGAGCAGGTCGTGACCCTCGATGTTGCCCGCGAAGACGAGCCCCGGGGCGGCAGAAAGGAGCTCGTGGGCTCGTTTGACGAGCTTGTTGCCCTTCTCCGGTTCGCTGCCGATGGTCAGCAGGCCGATCCTGGGCTCGCTGATCCCCAGGGCGGTCTCCGCGTACGCCGCGCCGAGGTGGGCGAACTGCACCAGCATTTCGGGCTTGACCTCGGCGTTCGCCCCCGCGTCGAGCAGGATGGTGGGATTCGGACGAGTCGGCAGGGCGACGGCGATGGCGGGCCTGAGCACTCCCGGCTGACCGCGGAGCCGGAGCTTGCCGGTGGCCACGATCCCGGCGGTGGATCCGGCGGAGACCACGGCGCAGGCATCGCCTCGCCGTACGAGATGGCAGGCGACGGCGATGCTGGAGCGCGGGCGGCGCAGGCTGGCGAGGGCGCCCTCGTCCATGGCCAGTGCCTCCTCGGCCCGGACGATCGGGATCTCGGCGGTCGCGTCGTGCCGGTGGAGCGCCTCGGCGAGCGGGCGGGGGGCACCGACGAGAACGACGGGAATCCCGTGCTCTCTCACCGCCTGTACGGCTCCCGCCACGATCTCGTCCGGGGCGTGGTCGCCTCCCATCGCGTCCAGAGCGATCGGAATGACGCCGGGGGCGTCGGTATCAGGCAAGCGGTCACCTCGCGCGGGATGGTTTGTCCGCATCGTAGGCGGGGTGAGGGACCGGTTGGGTAGCCGGGGCGATCAGGGCTTGTCGGGGAGATTCCAGTCGGTTCTCTCCCTCGCGACGATGATCTTCCCGAAGGTGGCCCTGCCGACGACTTTGATCACCGGTCCGCCCTCGCCGCCGAGGCCGCCCGAGATGTGCCGCTTGGCGAACAGTCCGCTGACCTCGTCGATGACGTGGGCGTTCTCGGGCACTCTGACGATCAGCTTGCCACAGAAGGAGGTGAGCTCAAGCGTGATCTCCCGGCCGGGCAGCACCGCGTCGGACAGGTCGACGATCAGCGCGCCGAAGGTGGCGCTCAGCGCCGTGTGCCGTCCGGCGACCCAGCGTCCACCCCGCACGACCTTGCTGAAGACGGCGGTGACCTCCTGGCGGCCGGCGGCGACCCCGGGCGAGGCGGGTGCGTCGACGTCGGGCAGGTCACGGGTGATCGGGACGAGCTCGTCCACGGTCACGGAGTTGTAGGTCGCCTCGAGGCGATCGGCGTGCTCGACGCTGGTCAGCCGGCCGGTGGCGAGTGCCTCGCTCAGTACGGCGGCCACCCGGTCGCGGTCGGCGTCGGACGCGCGCAGAGCGGGGGCGGCGTCGAATGCGCGCAGAGTGGGGGCGGCGGGGGCAGGGCCGGATGCGCGCGGGGCGGGTGTGCGCCCGGCCTCTGACGTGCGCGGGGCGGGATTGTGGGGCGTCATGAGGTCGAGTGTACGACGATTCGAGATATATCGCGATAGGTGTTTACCGGCGAACTTACTCCGTAATGGAACCGTCAGTAGGGGTAATTACGTCCTGGTAATAAACGACATAGACGCACGACCATCTAGATAGGTTTACGCCAAGAGCAACAAAAACGAAGGGCAAGGATTAGTGATCTTGAACGAAGGCTCTACACGGGGATTCCGGGCCTACACCTCCAAGCATCTCGACGGCCTGCTGCAGCGAGGCGGCATGGGGGACGAGGAGCGGCTCCGGATCAGGGCGGTGGCGACGGTGCTGCCCTTCCGCACCAACGCCTACGTGGTGGATCAGCTCATCGACTGGTCGGCCGTTCCCGAGGACCCCATCTATCGTCTGGTCTTCCCTCAGGCGGACATGTTGCCCGAGGCGGATGTCACCAGGCTGGCGAGCCTTCTGAACGCCGGCGCACGAAACGCCGAAATCCAGGCGGCGGCGAACGAGGTCAGGATGCGGCTCAACCCGCACCCGGCGGGCCAGCTGGAACTCAACGTTCCGCGCATCGGCCAGGAGCCGGTGCCCGGTATGCAGCACAAATATCCCGAGACAGTGCTCTTCTTCCCCAAGCAGGGACAGACCTGTCACGCCTACTGCACCTACTGCTTTCGGTGGGCGCAGTTCATCGGGGAGCCCGACCTGAAGTTCGCCTCCGACGACGTCGACAGTCTTGTCGGCTATCTGAAGGAGCACCCCGAGGTGACTAGCGTGCTGTTCACCGGAGGGGATCCGATGATCATGAGTGAGGCGGTGCTCCGCCGCTACCTGGAACCGCTCCTTGAGGTGGAGCAGCTCGAGTCCATCCGCATCGGCACCAAGTCGCTGGCCTACTGGCCCCAGCGGTTCGTCTCCGACCCGGACAGCGCCGACACGCTGCGCCTGTTCGCCTCCGTCGCGGACGCGGGCAAGACCCTGGCCTTCATGGCGCACTTCTCCCACCCCAGGGAGATGGAGTCTCCGATCGTGGAGGCCGCCGTGGCCGGGATCCTCTCCACCGGTGCGGTGATCAGGACCCAGGCCCCGCTGATCAGGTCGATCAACGACGATCCCGGGACCTGGTCGTCCATGTGGCGCAGGCAGCTCACCATGGGCATGGTGCCCTACTACATGTTCGTCGAGCGGGACACCGGACCGCAGGAATACTTCGCGGTGCCCCTCGCGCGGGCGTACGAGATCTTCAGGGACGCCTACGCGAGCGTCTCGGGACTGTGCCGCACGGTGCGGGGCCCCTCCATGTCGGCCACGCCCGGGAAGGTCTGCGTGGACGGAGTCGCGGAGATCGCCGGGCAGAAGGTCTTCGTGCTCCACCTCATCCAGGCGCGCGATCCCGAGCTGGTCGGGCGTCCTTTCTTCGCGCGGTACGACCCGAATGCCGTGTGGCTCACCGACCTGCGGCCGGCGTTCGCGGACCGCTTCCCCTTCGAGCCCGCGACGGTCCAGCGGCTCTCCGCCTGATTCGTCCGGGATCCAGCGACGATCCGGCGACTCTGCGCCTGATCCGTCAGGGAGTCCGCGACGGTCCAGAGGCTGTCCGCCTGATCCGTCTGGTCAAGCGGGCATCCGGTAAATGGAAAATCTGACCCCACGGCCCGTGACCTCTTTTTCCCCCTTCTTTTCCAGCTCATTGTTCTCCAGGGCGTGAAGGTACGCTTCGGACCTCTGCGGTATTTGCGGCATAAGGATTGACGGACCGTAATCCTTCGCGATGCTATTTCCAGATTTACCGGCCGCGCCGGGTGGGCCTCTACGCCCGCCCGGCGCCCCCATGCTGGGGCTCCAGGCCCTGCTCACGCGGGTAATCTGATCTTCATGGGCTGGCTTTGGACTCCCTCGTGCTGGTGATACAAATGCCGAAGCAGCTTCCGGCCGGTGTGTTTCGTGTAGCTCTCCAAATCGCACCCGTCGGTAATCCGGGGTCTCAGGCTCGCCCTTTCTGGCTGTTTTCAAGAAATCGGGCGGGCCGACTACATGCTGGAAAGGCAAATCATGAAGCGAGTCATCAAGACAGCCGTGGCCGTGGCCGCGTTCGGTCTCGCGGCGGGGATCTGCGCGCCCGCTCAGGCACAGACGTACGACGCCTCCGACCTCATCAACGGCCTTGGCGGGTCGAGCCCGATGGCCGGCCTGGGTACCGGAATCATCGACCTCGGCATGAACCAGTCCAGCTTCGCGGGCGGGCAGTTCGTGGGCGGGCCGTACGGTGGCGGGCAGTTCGCGGGCGGCCAGGGGATCGTGTCCTTCGGCGGACAGGGTCTCGGGTTCCGGCGTGCCCGGAACGTCTCCGTCGACAGCCACTACATGCCCTGGGCGCCCATGGAGAGGCTCGTCTGCGTCTCCGGGGACAACCCCGCCTACGGCCCCGCCATGAGCCCGATGGCCGGACCGGTGCCCGTGGCTCCCTCCGGCCCTGAAAGCCTCGTGGCCGGCCCCGGCGGCCCGGTCATCCCGACGCCGGAGTTCGGCGGGACCGTCCAGCCCTCCGTCGCGGAGGCCGCGGCCCTCGCCGGGCAGCAGCCCGAGGCCGCCGCCCTCGTCGACGTGGCGCAGCAGCCCGCTCCGCCCGTGGACGCCGCGGCCCCGCAGCAGGCGGCTCCGCCCATGGACGCCTCGGCTCCGCAGCAGACCACCGAGCAGACCGCTGAGCAGGCGGCCGCAGCCGCGGCCGCGCAGCAGCAGGCGGCGGCACAGGCCGGCGCTCCGGTCCCGCAGGCCGACCCGGCCCCGCAGCAGGCCGCCGAGCAGGCGGGTGCCCCGGCGGCCCCGCAGATGGGCGCTCCGGCACCGCAGGTGGGCGCTCCGGCTCCGCAGCAGGGAGTCTCGCAGGCTGAGGCCGCGACCGTCACCTCGGCCGTGGAGCCGGTCGTCGGCTCCGCGGCCGAGGTGCTCGCACCGGTGAGCGACGCCGTCGCGGAGGGGGCCACCGCCGCCGTCGGCACTCCCGTGGCCGGCGCGAGCATGGACAGCACCCAGCTCATCGCCACCAGGTAGTCCCGCGAAGGGGGACCGAACGGCGCTGCGGCGGGCGGAGCCGAACGGTTACGGCAACAACGGTTAGGGCAACAGGGAAACCGGCCGGTGCATGGCACCGGCCGGTTTCTCGTCTGTTCAGTGACTTGGTCCCCGCACGGAGGTGCGACGGGCGATCTGAGCCTGCAGCCTGGCCATCTGCCAGTGCAGTTCGATGAGCTGCTCAGTGAGCTGGAGTCGGGGAATCTCCGATGGGTCCTCTGTGGCCAGGTGGTCGATCGCGGTCGACAGCTCCAGCATCGCTCGCCCCCACTCCATGACGGCTTCCTAGGATCGAAACAACGTTCGAATCATAGCGGAACGCCGATCGCGATGTCAGTCGATTGCCCCTTGGACCACTCAGGTTTCGTACACAGGTGCGATATATCCGCGGGCCAGGGTGTGAGCGGTGATGTTGAAGCCGACGACGGCGGGCGGCGTGTCCCTGTCGACACCCAGTTTCTCCACGTCGAGGGCGTGCACCGCGAAGATGTAGCGGTGCGGGAACCCGGGCGGCGGGGCGGCGCCGCCGTACGCGTTGATGCTGTAGTCGTTGCGGCCGTGAACGCCCAGGTCACCCTCGGCGCCCGCTCCGGCCGGCAGCTCGGTCACGTCGGCGGGAAGGTCGAACAGCAGCCAGTGCCAGAATCCGCTGCCGGTGGGGGCGTCGGGGTCGAAGCACGTCACCGCGTAGCTGAGGGTGCCCTCGGGGGCACCGGACCAGCGCAGGTGCGGGGAGACGTTCTGGCCGTCCGAACCCCAGTCGTTGAACACGTGGGTCTTGGCCAGGGTCTCACCGTCGCGGACGTCGTCGCTCTCGACGGTCAGCGCCGGAACCTGGGGCAGGAAGTCATATGGAATCGGTGGCCGTGAGGACACGATTCACCTCCGATGAGAAGCGTCTTGTCGGTCGCTCCTCATCTTGCCCTGCCGTCAGACGGCGTTGTACGCCTCCAGGACCGTCTTCGGGTCACCGTCCATCTTGATCTTGCCCTTGTGCAGCCAGAGGACCCGGTTGCAGGTCTCCTCGATCACGTCGAGGTTGTGCGCGACCAGGAAGACCGTGCCCGCCTCGTCGCGCATCTTCTTGATGCGATCCTGGCTCTTGCGCTTGAAGTCACGGTCGCCGGTGGCCAGGGCCTCGTCGATGAGCAGCACGTCGTGTGCCTTGGCCGAGGCGATGGCGAAGCGGAGCCTGGCGCCCATGCCGGAGGAGTAGGTCGACATGGGGAACTGCACGAACTCGCCGATTCCGGAGAAGTCGACGATCTCGTCGTACTTCTCCTTCACCTGCGCGGGGTTCATGCCCATGGCGTAGCAGCCGAGGACGATGTTGCGCTCACCGGTGAGCTCGCGCATCAGCGCGGCGTTGACGCCGAGCAGGGAGGGCTGGCCGTCGGTGTAGACCGCGCCCGAGTGCGGGGGCAGCAGACCGGCGATGGCGCGCAGCAGGGTGGACTTGCCGGAGCCGTTGCGGCCGACGATGCCGATGGCGTCGCCGTGGCGGGCCACGAAGGAGACGCCGCGGACGGCGTGGATCTCCTTCATCTGCGGCCGGCCCTGGCGCTTGAGAAGGCGCATGAGGGCCGTGGCCGCGTTGCCCTTCTCCGCCTCCGTGGCCGCGCCGTACACCCGGTAGATGATGTGCAGGTCGTCCACGATGACCGTCGGGGTGCCCGCGCGGTCTTCGCCGGACTCTGGACTACCGGAGGGCTCCGGATTGGGGTGCACCCTGACGTCCGTGCTGGGGACGCCGGAATCCTCGGCCTTCACTCGGGACAGCTCCTCAGTCGACTCAGCCACGGCCGTACTTCTCCTCGGCTCGCCAGAAGTACCAGAAGCCACCGACCACTGCGAACACAGCCCAGAATACGCAGACCATCCAGATGTACGACCGCGGCTCGTGCGTCTGCATCAGGAGGTCACGCATGAGCTCGATGTAGGCGGCGGCCGGGTTGAAGTACATGATGTCGGCGACCCACTGCAGTGCCTTGTTGGAGCCGGCGACCTTGTCCTCGATCGAATAGAACACGCCCGAGGCGTAGAGCCAGGTGCGCATGATGAAGGGCAGCAGCTGGTTCAGGTCGCGGGCGGTGGCGCCGACGCGGGCCAGGACCAGGCTGGCGCCGATGTTGAACATCGTCTGCAGCGCCAGCGCAACCGGGATCAGCAGCCAGTACCAGGTGATCGGCTCGCCGGTGACCAGAACCAGCGCGACCAGCACGCCCATCGAGATCAGGAGCTGCTGGAACTCCTGGATCGTGTAGGCGAGCGGGAGCGCCGCGCGGGGGAAGTGCAGGGCGCGGATCAGCGACAGGTTGCCGGAGATCGCCTTGGCGCCGCTGCTCACCGAGCGCTGGGTGTAGGTGAAGACGAACATCCCGGTGATGAGGAAGGCCGGGTAGTTCACGATGTTCTTGTTCGCGCCCAGGATCAGGCCGAACATCAGGAAATAGATCGCGGCGTTGAAGAGGGGAGTGAGGACCTGCCAGAGCTGGCCCAGTGCTGAGTTGCTGTACTTCGAGACGTTACGCGAAGTGGCGTACGTCATGACGAAGTGACGTCGTTCCCACAGTTGACGCAGGTAGACGGGCAGACTGGGGCGTGCGATGGCACGCCGAAGTCCGTAACGCTTGGCGAGCTTGGCCAGCGGCTCTTGCCCCTGCTCAGGGGTGCCGTTATTCGGGCCGCCCGCCTGGGCGTCCGCGACCGCGGATTCCGGCTGGCTCATGGCAAGGACTCTATTGGATGCGAGTGGATGAAGTGCCTGCGGCGGGGTCCCGCCGCACACATTGGACGCGATCTCCAGGAAAGAGGTTCCGGGGCATCCGGGGTAATTGCGCGGTTCGCCTGCGAGCCACCGGCTCTCCTGCGACGCGGTCAACGGTAACCCAGGCGAGAGCCGTCCGCGGGCAACGGATGCGAGCACTCTTCGCGCGGGGGTATTTTGACGTGACCGTTCACGTCCCGCGTGTCCTTACATGCCCTTTTTATACATACTTGAGAACTTGGCGCGGTCGAGCTGGCAGACTTGTGGCGCCGAACTGGCTTACACGTGACCGAACTGTTACATCACAGAGACAACTCGGTGTGGAGTGGTACGGGATAGTCGCGTCCGACTGGTGTGGCGTCAGCGCGCAGGCCAAGATCGCGGAGCTCGGAGGACCACGACATCCTCCTCCGCGTTGCCTGACCTTCGGGAGATCAATGTCGACGCCCGCCTGCAATGGGAGGAAATACCGTAATGCGTTTTACTAAGGGCGCCCGGATTGCCGCCGGCACCGCAGTGCTCGCCCTGGGGCTGGCCGCGTGTGGCAGTGCGACTTCCACGGGCGGGGGGTCGGCCTCGGCCGATCAGCCCGTGCGCATGGAGCTCGGTGAGCCTCAGAAGCTCTTCTATCCCGGCGACACCGTCGAATCCGAGGGCGCCGAGGTCTTGGCGGCCGTCTTCGCTCCGCTGGTGACCTACGACGACGAGAAGCAGGTCGTCAACGCGGTCGCCGAATCGATCGAGACCACCGACAACAGGGTCTGGACGATCAAGATCAAGCCTGGCTACACCTGGCAGGACGAAAAGGGCAGCCCGCTGGTCGCGCAGAACTACGTCGACGCGTGGAACTACGCCGCCAACCAGGACAACGCGCAGGGCGCCAACGGCTTCTTCAACCGCGTCGAGGGCTGGGCCGACCTCAACCCGGGCGAGGGCAACAGCGTCGCCGAGGGCGGGAAGATGAAGGGCCTGAAGGTCGTCGACGAGAACACCTTCCAGGTCACCCTCAGCACGCCGTTCTCGCAGTTCAAGACCATGCTGGGCTACACGGCGTTCTACCCGCTGCCGCCCTCGGCCTTCGGCGACGACGGCAAGATCACTGAGGCGTACGCCAAGCAGCCGATCGGACAGGGCCTCTTCCGGTTCGACAAGCCCTACAACAAGGGCACCGACCAGACGATCAACCTGACCCGGTACGACAAGTTCCCGGGCAAGAAGCCGAAGTTCGACAAGCTTCAGTTCAAGCTCTACACGAGCCCCGAGACCGCGTTCAACGACCTCGCCGCGGGCAACCTCGACATCCACGACTCGCTGCCCCCGTCGGCGATCTCCCGGGCCAAGGCGGAGTTCGGCGAGCGCTACATCGACCAGGCCGACGCGACCATCGCCTACATCGGCTTCCCGCTGCAGTACAACAAGACCTACGCGAACGTGAAGGTCCGCGAGGCCATCTCCCTGGCCATCGACCGCAAGACGATCGCCGAGACGGTCTTCTCCGGCACCCGCGCTCCGGCCGACGACTTCATCAACCCGCTGCTCGACGGCTACCGCCAGGGCGCCTGCGCGGTCTGCACCTACGACCCCGCCAGGGCCAAGACGCAGTACACCGAGGCGAACGGCCCGAAGACGCTGGAGCTGGGCTACAACTCCGACGGCCCGCACAAGGAGTGGATCGAGGCGGTCGCCAACAGCCTCCGCGCCAACCTCGGTGTCCAGGTCACGGTGAAGCCGTTCGAGAAGTTCGCCTCGATCCTCGACGACCTGGACCAGAAGACCTACGGCGGCATGTTCCGCATGGGCTGGGCGATCGACTACCCGTCCGCGGAGAACTACCTGACCCCGGTCTTCTCCACCGTGGCGATCAAGACCGGCTCGAACTACGCGGGCTGGTCCAACAAGGAGTTCGACGAGCTCCTCGCCAAGGGCGACAGCGCTCCGACGCAGGCGGAAGGGCTGAAGTTCTACCAGCAGGCCGACGACATCCTCATCAGGGAACTGCCGTACATCCCGGTGTACTTCTACCGGATCAACGCCGCGTTCTCCCAGAACGTCAAGGGCGTCAAGATCAACCTGCTCAACCAGGTCGAGTGGGCCGAGATCGAGAAGACCGTCTGACGGATGGCCGAGGGCCGGGCTGTGAGCCCGGCCCCACTGGCCGCCCGGAGCGGTCTCACGGCATCACACCCCCATCGGTGCCGGAGGCGGCCCGGGCGGCATGTACGGGAGGCTTGAATGGGCCGCTACATCATCAGGCGCCTGGTGCAGGCGATACCTGTGCTGCTGGGCGCCACCCTGCTCATCTACGCCATCGTCTTCGCGCTGCCCGGTGACCCCGTCGCGGCGCTGGCGGGCGAGAAGCGGCTGGACCCCAACATCGTCGAGGTTCTGCGTGAGCAGTACCACCTGAACGACCCGTTCCTGGTGCAGTACTGGCACTACCTCACGGGCCTGTTCAGAGGCGACTTCGGCGACACCTTCGCGGGCGTGCCGGTCACCGACATCATGGCCGGCAAGTTTCAGGTGACCATCAACCTGGCGGTGACCGCCCTGGTGATGGAGGCGGTCGTCGGGGTCGGCCTCGGCCTCTACGCGGCGCTGCGCCACGGCAAGGCCCAGGACTCGCTGATCCTCGCCGCCACGCTGGTGCTGATCTCCGTTCCCACGCTGGTCACCGGTTTCATGCTTCAGCTGCTCCTGGGAGTGAAGCTCAAGCAGGCGGGAATCGACCTCTTCCCCGTCGCGGGCGCGGCGGAAGGCCTGCGCAGCTATCTGCTGCCCGGCTTCGTGCTCGCGGGGGCGTCGATCGCCTACCTCACCCGGCTCACCCGGACCAGTCTCGTGGAGACCCTGCGCGCCGACTACATCCGCACCGCGGTGGCCAAGGGCCTGCCCCGGAGGCGGGTCGTCGGGCGGCACGCGCTGCGCAACGCGCTGATCCCGCTGATCACCTTCCTCGGCGCCGACCTCGGCACGCTGATGGGCGGTGCGGTGATCACCGAGGCGATCTTCAACCTGCCCGGTATCGGCCAGCAGCTGTTCACCTCGGTCTACCTGCGGGAGCAGCCCGTGGTCGTCGGGATCGTGACCGTGCTGGTGCTGGTCTACATCCTGGCCAATATGGCCGTTGACCTGCTCTACGCCGTGCTCGACCCAAGGATCCGCTATGAGTGACACCCTTGCCCCGGACGTCAGGCGGGGCGCGAAGCACGGCAAGCGGGGCAGGAGGGCCTCGGCTCCCAAACCCGAGAGGGTCGCGAGCCTGTGGACCGACGCCTGGTACGACCTGCGCCGCCGCCCGCTCTTCATCGGCTCGGCCGCTCTGATCACCGTTCTGATCGTCATGGCGGTGTTCCCCTGGCTCTTCACCTCGGTGGACCCGTTCGACGCCGCGACCTGCCAGCTGGGCGAGGCCCGGCAGGGCATGAGCGGGATTCACTGGTTCGGCACCGACAACCTCGGCTGTGACGTCTACGCCCGCACCGTCTACGGCGCCCGCAACTCGATCGTGGTCGGCGTGACTACCACCGTCATCACCGCGCTGGTGGGCGGCCTGCTCGGCCTCGTCGCCGGGTTCAAGGGCGGTGCGCTGGACACCGTGTTCTCCCGGGTCACCGAGATCTTCTTCGCGATCCCCTCGATCCTCGGCGCCCTGCTCATCCTGGCGGTCTTCCGTACGGGCAACGTGTGGACCGTCATGCTCGCGCTGGCCGTGCTGACCTGGCCGATGACGTTCCGCATCATGCGGGCCTCGGTGCTCACCGTCAAGAACCAGGACTACGTGACCGCGGCCAGGGCACTCGGCGCCTCCGCGCCCCGGCTGATGTTCCGGCACATCTTGCCGAACGCGATCGCCTCCGTGATCGTGGTCTCCATGATCAACCTGGGTAGTTTCATCGCCGCCGAGGCGGGCCTGTCGTTCCTCGGCGTGGGACTGCGCTCCCCCGACATCTCGTGGGGTCTTATGATCGCCGATGCCCGGGAGCGCTTCCTGGAGGCCCCGGGACCGCTGCTCTTCCCGGCGATCTTCCTGAGCCTGACCGTGCTGGCCTTCATCATGCTGGGCGACGCCGTACGCGACGCCCTCGACCCGAAGCTGCGGTAAGGGGGACCAGTGAAGAAGACGTCAACGCCGGTGTTGCCGGCCAGGGGAGTCGCGGGCAACGAGCCGTTGCTCGCCGTTGACAACCTGCACGTGGAGTTCGCCACCAGGCAGGGAGCCGTCAAGGCGGTCAACGGGGTCAGCTACGCCCTGAACCCCGGTGAGACGCTCGCCGTGCTCGGCGAGTCGGGCTCGGGGAAGTCGGTGACCGCACAGGCGATCATGGGCATTCTCGACATGCCGCCGGCCCGCATCCCCCGGGGCGAGATCCGTTTCAAGGGCACGGACCTGCTCAGACTGCCGGAGGACGCCCGCTCCCAGATTCGCGGCCAGCGGATCGCGATGATCTTCCAGGACGCGCTCTCCGCGCTGAACCCCGTGTTCACCGTGGGCTCCCAGATCGGCGAGATGTTCCAGGTGCACCGGGGCACCTCCAGGCGCGACGCCCACAAGAAGGCGATCGAGCTGATGGACCGGGTCCGCATCCCCGGAGCCGGGCAGCGGGTGAACGACTATCCGCACCAGTTCTCCGGTGGCATGCGCCAGCGCATCATGATCGCGATGGCGATCGCGCTCGACCCCGAGGTGCTGATCGCGGACGAGCCGACCACCGCGCTCGACGTGACGGTGCAGGCCCAGATCATGGAGCTCCTCGCCGAGCTGCGGCGTGAGAGCAACATGGGCCTGATCCTGATCACCCACGACCTCGGCGTCGTGGCCGACGTGGCCGACAAGATCGCGGTCATGTACGGCGGGCGGATCGTGGAGAACGCCCTCGTGCACGACATCTACCGGGCTCCCGCCCACCCGTACGCCAAGGGCCTGCTCGACTCGATCCCCCGGGTCGACCAGAAGGGCCAGGAACTGTACGCGATCAAGGGCATGCCGCCGAACCTGCTCGACATGCCCTCGGGCTGTTCCTTCCACCCCCGGTGCCCGTACCGTCAGGACATCTGCGTCACCGAGGCGCCGCCGCTCTACGAGATCGGTCCGACGCGCAACAGCGCCTGTCACTACTGGAGGGAGGTCCTCGATGGCAGCCACGGGTGAGCCGATTCTTGAGGTTCGCGACCTGGTCAAGCACTTCCCACTGACCCAGGGCATCCTGCTGAGGAAGCAGATCGGTGCGATCAAGGCCGTGGACGGGGTCTCCTTCGACCTGCGCCGCGGCGAGACGCTCGGCATCGTGGGCGAGTCCGGCTGTGGCAAGTCCACGCTGGCCAAACTCCTGATGGCGCTGGAGCGGCCGACCTCCGGTTCCGTGAAGATCAACGGCCTGGAGATCGCCGATGCCAGGGGCGGCGAGCTCAAGCGGGCCCGCCGCAACATCCAGATGGTCATGCAGGATCCGTACACCTCGCTGAACCCCCGGATGACCGTGGGCGACATCGTCGGCGAGCCGTACGAGATCCACCAGGAGGTCGCGCCCAAGGGCGACCGCCGTCGCAAGGTGCAGGATCTGCTGGAGGTCGTGGGTCTCAACCCCGACCACATCAACCGCTACCCGCACCAGTTCTCCGGCGGGCAGCGCCAGCGCATCGGCATCGCCCGCGGGCTGGCCCTCCAACCGGAGATCATCGTCTGCGACGAGCCGGTGTCCGCGCTCGACGTGTCGATCCAGGCCCAGGTCATCAACCTGCTGGAGCGGCTGCAGAAGGAGTTCGGCCTCGCCTACATCTTCATCGCCCACGACCTGTCGGTGGTCCGCCACATCTCCGACCGGGTCGGCGTGATGTATCTGGGAAAAGTGGTCGAGCTCGGCAGGGACACGGAGATCTACGACCGTCCCGCGCACCCCTACACCCAGGCGCTGCTGTCGGCGGTGCCGGTCCCCGATCCCGAGGGACGCGAGCGGCGTGAGCGGATCATCCTTCAGGGCGACCCGCCGTCCCCGGCCAACCCACCGTCGGGATGCCGGTTCCGTACCCGGTGCTGGAAGGCGCAGGACATCTGCGCCCAGCAGGAGCCGCTGCTGCAGATCCGGCCCGGCACCGCGCACGCGAGTGCCTGCCATTTCGCGGAGACCCACGACGTGGTGCACGTGTAGGGACGCCGAGGGGCGCCGGGGTCCGAAGGCGCAGAAGGCCGGAAACACAGGAGGGCAACGTCTCCACATGTGACATGTGGAGACGTTGCCCTCCCCGGTTGTGCTACCTGCTATCGGTGCTTACTAGCGGTTGGCGCTGCTGAGAATGCCGAGGCCAACGTTGTTGAGGGCGTTGACACCGATGAGGTTGCCGTTCGCCTGGGCGATGCCGTGGCCGAACCCGCTGCCGGCGCTGATGTTGCCGAAGTTGCCGCCGCCGAAGCCGCCGCCGCCGAAGCCACGGCCGAAGCCGCCGCCGAAGCCGCCGCCGTAGATGCCACCGCCGTAGATGCCACCCCCGTAGACGCCGCCGCCGTAGATGCCGCCGCCGTAGATGCCGGCGCCGTAGACGCCGCCACAGGGGGCCGCGTACACAGCGGCCGCCGGCAGGCAGCCGCCGCCGTAGACGCCGGCGCCGTAGACGCCACCGCCGCCGGAGACGACGGTCGTGGGCACGATGGTGTTGCCGTACGTGACGGTGCTCGTCGGAACGAAGGCCGCAGGCCCCGAGACGACGCCACCGCCACAGCAGTTGGCGGACTTGGCCGTGGACGCGGAAGCGACCGCGGCGGGTGCGATAACGGCGATGCCGACGCATGCCGAAGTGATGAGAAGACGACGAATCATTTTTGTGTTCCCCCCGAAAGGAAACCGCGGCAGTTACTGGATTTGGAATATTCCGTCTGCACGCGGCTACTCAACGTAACAGGAGGAGACTATCCATCGACACTTCTTCAATCGGTGCCAGAATGGTCAGGAAGCGGCAATGATCGAAGGGCTATGGCCGAACAAACCTTGGTTAATCGTCAGCTTGCCGTGTGCCTGATCCACCGGACGCGCCGTCGTCATGGCCCGTAACCGCCGGGGTTCCCGGGCCTGCCGGTACGGCTTTGCCGAAGAAGACGAGCTCGGCGTCCACGGCGAACGGCCGTCGATCGCGGGTTCGGCCGCAGGACGGATATGACATACGTGTTTGATTAGGAATATCCGTTTTGCAGGGCGTTCGATATAAAAGCATGGCATATGAGCTCGATCGGGAATATGCGTTCTCCGGGGCGATCGATAAAAGCCGATGATGTTCAATGGATGGTGCCGGTTCGCACGGGAAAATCTGTTCATGTCGGGTCTGGTCGCATAGCTCGGCATCGCGTATTCGAGTTTATCAATGGTAAATAGGAAATTTGCGCGCACGACGGCGGCGCCTGGTCAGCGCGTGTCCCGTCATGGCGAGGACGAGCAGGATCAGCGCGGAGCAGACGATCCTGCGCGAGACGTCGGTGCCACGGACCGGCGCGCCACGGGAGAGGACGGGGGAGGCCGAGGACACCGGGGCCGCGGCGCGCAACGGCCGCCGCTGGGCCTTGGCGGCCGCCTCCAGCGCGTGGGCGGCGTTGACCACGCCGTGGCCGTACTCGGGACTGTGCCCGCCCGTGGGGGTGTGGGTGGTGCCGCGTTCGAGGGCCCAGCGGACCTGAGAGGGGGTCAGCCGCGGGAACTCCGATCTGACCAGCGCCACGACCCCGGCGACGATGGCCGCGGCGGAGCTCGTGCCGTCCCCGATCACGTAGGAGCCGTCGACGGTGGCGCTGACGATCTGGACTCCCGGTGCGACCAGCGACAGATACTTCTGCCTGTTGGAGAACGGCGCCACCCGCATCCTCCTGTCCACCGCGCCCACCGCGATCACGCCCGGATAGGCGGCGGGGAAGTTCCTGCAGTTCGGACCCGCGCCGTCGTTGCCCGCGGAGGCCACCAGCACCGAGCCCCGGTCAAGCGCGTAGCGCACGGCCCTCTCCTCGGTCTCCGCTCCCCGCCACGACCCGCTGCCGCCGCCCAGCGACATGCTGATCACTTGGGCGCCGTGATCGACCGCGTAGCGGATGCCCCTGGCCAGGGCGTTCTCACCCCAGGTGCGGCCCTGACGGCGCTGGGGGTCGTTGTTGTCCAGCGTGACCCTGACGGACAGGATCGTCGCGGCGGGGGCGATCCCGCTCACGCCCCAGGCGTGGTCCTCGCCGTGTCCGCGGCCGGCGATGATGCTCGCCATGGCCGTGCCGTGGCTCTCCCACCGGGGCGTGCCCCGGTTCGTGCCGGTCAGGTCGGTGTCACCGATCACCGCCCCGGTCAGGTCGGGGTGGCGGGCGTCGACCCCGGTGTCCAGCACGGCGACCACCACGTTCTCCCCGCGGGTCCGCTGCCAGGCCTCCGCCACCCCCAGCGGAGCCAGCGACCACTGCTTGGCCCGCGCGGTGGCACCGATGTCGTCGGCCTGGACGGACACCGGGACGGACGTAGACGCAGCCACAGCCGCAGCCATGGTCATGGTCATGGTCATGGCAGCCGAAATGGCCTGAACAGCCAGGACGGTTCGGACCGTTCTGGACGCATGCGTGTAGAACACGGTGACCTCGTCGGAGGGGGATCGGGACACGTCACGGGGATTGTGGCACGCGCCTTACCCCCCAAACCGACGCTTCAGTAAACAGGCCGATACGTAGGGTAATTTCCCTTAGGTCACTTTAATTACACATGTCATGGCACAAGAGATAGTCGTACGTGGGCTCCCGGCGGCAGGCCGAGTCGCTGGGAGGCGTCGCCGGAGTTGACCGCCAGGGCGACCAGCCCGGCCGAGTCGGTGAAGGCGACCAACTCCCCCGGAGGCACCGCGGCGAACGTCTCCTTGAACGGCACCGACACCCGCCGCCTGCCCAGCCAGACCACCAGCGTGTCTCCCGGCCGCACGCCCAGCGTGGCCAGGTCGCCCGCGCTGATCGACAGCTGGGTGTTGCCGTGGCGGTCCACCGACAGCACCTCGCCCTCGGCCGTGCCCTCCTGCACCAGCGAGGTCGGTGCGGGCAGCGAGACCAGCCGGTTCAGCGGGATCTCCGGGCCGAGCTCGGCGAGATCGTGCCCGATCGCCAGGTGTGCCGCCACGGGCGCGAAGAGATCGCGTCCGTGGAAGGTCGGCGAGACCGGTTTCAGGAAGAAGGCCTCGTTGGTCAGCTCGTGGGCGACCCTCGCGCCGCCGCTGGCGTGGATCGCCCACGACAGCAGGCCGTTGTCCGGACCCAGGAACACATGGTCGCCCGCCTCGACGGCCACGGCTCTGCGTGAGCCACCGCCCGCGGGATCCACCACGGCGACGTGCACGCCCGGCGGAAGGTAGGCGATCGTCTGCGCCAGGATCGCGGCGGCGCGCCGTACGTCCCCGGAGGGGATCAGATGGCATACGTCGACGATCCTCGACTCCGGAGATATCCCGATGATGACGCCGTGGCATGCGGCGACGTAGCCGTCTTCGAGGCCGTAATCAGTGAGAAGGCTGATGACAGAGGTCACACCTGGTGACTGTACGTCGCTGGATCCGTCATGAACAGGAGGAAATTTCGGACTATCCTGACTTCGGGCCGCGTGCCCGCGGTGTGGTCACCGTGGGTCCGACCGAGGAGGAAAGCAATGGACACTGCGCCGATCTCCGGTGACAGTGCTGCCCCGGAACCGACCTTGCGGGCTCTCACGGACAGGGAGCGGGAGCTGCTCGCCTTCGAACGCCGGTGGTGGCACTACGCGGGCGCGAAGGAGCAGGCGATCCGCGAGGTCTTCGACGTCTCCGCCACCCGTTACTACCAGCTGCTCGGCGAGCTCATCGACTTACCCCAGGCGCTCGCCCACGATCCGATGCTGGTCAAGCGCCTGCGCCGGCTCCGTGAGACGCGCCGCCGTGACCGCGCCGCCCGGCGGCTGGGCCTGCGTCCCTGATTTCTCAGCACGGCCGATCGGGTTGGGCTTGCATCCCTGATGTCTGGGTATGGCCAGTTCGATATGTGGCTTATCTATGAGGAGCGAGTCCGGTGAGCGAAGCAGGACAGCTGAGCCGACGAGGGGCCGGGCAAGCGTGATCGCGGACATGCCCGACGGGCTGAGAGCGATCGCCGCCGATCCCGCGGGGGCGGTGATCGGACTCGACTTCGACGGCACCCTGTCACCGATCGTGGCCGACCCCGCCGCGGCCAGGATCCATCCGGACGGTCCCGCGGTGCTGACCAGGCTCGGTGCGCTGGTCGGCGCCGTGGTGATCGTGACCGGGCGTCCGGCCGCCGTCGCCGTCGAGTACGGTTCCCTGTCCAAGGTGCCGGGGCTGGTCGTGCTCGGCCACTACGGCCTTGAGCGCTGGGAGGCGGGCACGCTCTCCGCGCCGCCCGTCCATCCGGGACTGTCCAGGGTCAGGGCCGCGCTCGTTCCACTGGTCTCCGGAGTCCCCGGCGCCATGATCGAGGACAAGGAGCGGGCGGTGGCCGTGCACACGCGGCAGACCGCCGACCCGCAGGCGGCGCTCGACGCGCTGCGCGAGCCGGTCGCCAAACTGGCGGCCGAGGCCGGGCTGGCGGTCGAGCCGGGCAAGTTCGTGCTGGAGCTGCGCCCGCAGGGGATGGACAAGGGAGTGGCGCTGAGCGCCTTCCTGCGGGAACGGCAGGCGCGGTCGGTGCTGTTCGCCGGCGACGACCTGGGAGACCTGGCGGCGTTCGCGGCCGTGCGGGCTTCCGGGCTGCCGGGGGTGACGGTGTTCAGCGGGTCGTCCGAGATCGTGGTGGAGGCCGACATCGTCGTGAACGGGCCCGAGGGAGTGATGTGGCTTCTCACCTCGATCGCCGACTCGATCGAGGTCTAGGCCGCCGGCAGGTCCGGGGTCCGGGCCGCCGGAACGCGGGATCGCCGGTCCCGGCGCGGAAGGGACTCCGTCCGCGTACCGGACCCGGGGTCCGGCACGTCACCTGGAGCCGGCCAGGATCCCGCCGATGGCCAGCCCGATCAGGGCGGGAACCATGAGAAACGCCTGGTGGGTGCCGAACGCGTCGCCCAGGGCGCCCAGCAGGAACGGCCCCGCCCCCACCGCGAGGCTGGAGAAGATGGAGGCCACGGCCGTGGCCTGGTCCGCCCGTCCGCCCGAGGCCGCCAGCACCCGCGAGAGCGCCATGGGGAAGTGCAGCGAGGCCCCGAGCCCGGAGACGGCCAGGCCCGCGTAGGAGAGCACCGGCTCCTCGCTCAGCCAGAAGACCGCCCATCCGGCCGCGGTGAGCGCGAGCGCGCCGACGAACAGGATCGTGGGCGCCATCCACAGGGCCAGCCGCGCGCCGGCGAACCGCCCGGCCGCGAGCCCGGCCGTGAACGCGGTCAGCCCGGTCGCCGCCATCGCCGCCGACAGTCCGGTCTGGTCGGCGACCAGCTTCGCCGCCCACAGGTTGAAGCAGAACTCCAGGGCGACGCAGCAGAACAGCACGGCCCCCGCGACGTAGAACGTCCCGCTGAACCGCGCCCTGACCTCCGGGCCGACGCGGACACCGGTGCTCTCGCGCTCGGGAGTCCAGACGCGGCCCATGGTCAGCCCGAGCAGTGCGGTCAGGATCGGGGTCATCAGCAGCGCCGTACGCCAGCCGAGCACGCTCTGCGCGGCGAAGCTGATGACAAACGACGCTCCGATGCCGACGGTCACCCCGACGGCGTTCGCCTCGCTGATCGCCGCCGCGCCGGCGGGGCCGTGGTGGTCGTCGAGCGCGGCCATGCCCGCGTAGAGGGTGATCGAGCCCATCCCGCTGGCGATGCCGTACCCGAGGAGGGTGACCGGCAGCGCGTCGCCGAGCATCACCAGCAGCACCCCGGCGTTCATTCCGGCCAGCCCCGTCCAGGTGACGGCCCGGCGGCCGATCCTCCTGGTCAGCCAGGGGAGGGCGAGACCCGTGAGGATGCCGCCGACGGCCATCGAGGTGCCGTGCAGCCCGGCGACCGCCTGTGACAGACCCCGGTCGATGCGGAGGAGCGGAAGCGCGGCGCTGAGGCCGTACAGGTAGGTGGCGAAGACGCTGAGCTGGAGATAGATCAGCCAGGTCGCGCGATCACGGGTCAGCCGGACGGGCGCGATGGCGGCCACTGTTCTCCCGAGTATTAAAGATGAAATACCGGAAAAAATTATCGCACGGCAGGCGAAAGCGCCCCGGGGCCACGGGAGGGCGGGTTATTTGAGGGCGGCGAGCTGGTCCGCGAACCAGAGGTGCGGAGGCAGCGCGGTGGCCGCGGCGGCCAGGAGGGTGCCCCGCCTGAGGCGTTCGCCCTCGGACATGACCAGGCCCTCGCGGAGGGCGGAGGCCGTGGCCGAGACGTCGTAGGGGTTGACCGTCAGCGCGTGCTCGCCCAGCTCGGCGGCGGCGCCCGCCTCCCGGGACAGGATCAGCGCGCTGCGCGGCGACAGGATGGGGCCCTCCTTGGCCACCAGGTTCATGCCGTCGCGGATCGGGTTGACCAGCAGCACGTCGGCCAGCCGGTAGGCGGCCAGCGAGCGCGGATAGTCGTCGTTCACGTTGAGGATCAGCGGATCCCAGTCCTCGGTGCCGTACTCGTCCTCGATCTCCTTGGCGCTGCGCTGCACCGCCGCGGTGTATTCACGGTATTCGGGCAGGTCATGCCGGGACGGGTAGGCGAAGGCGAGGTGTACGACCCGGCCGTGCCACTCCGGGTGGGTCGCGAGGAACTCCCGGTAGGCGGCCAGGCCCCTGACGATGTTCTTGGACAGCTCCGTCCTGTCGATCCGCACGATCAGCATGCGGTCGCCGACCTGGTCGCGGAGGGCGGCCATGTGCGACTCGACGTCGGGCTCGGAAGCCCGCGTCCAGAGTGCCTCGCCGTCCACGCCCAGGCTGTGCACGCCGATCCGGGTGGTCCTGCCCGCATGCGTGACGGTACGGCCTCGGCGGTCCACCTGGGCCCCGAGCACCGTCTCGCAGCAGTCCATGAAGGCCCCGGCCCAGCGCGCGGTCAGGAAGCCCGCGTGGTCGGCGCCCAGGATGCCCTCGAGCAGCTCGGTCCCGACGTCGTCGGGGAGCAGGGCGAAGTATTCGGGCGGCGCCCAGGGGGTGTGCGAGAAGTGCGCCACCCGCAGGTCGGGGCGCTCGCCCCTGAGCATGGCCGGGACCAGGCTCAGGTGGTAGTCCTGCACCATCACCCTCGCGCCGTGCGCGGCCTCCTCGGCCAGTGCCATCGCGAACGCCTCGTTGTAGGCCTGGTACGACTCCCACTCCCGGCGGAACCTGGCGTCGAAGTGCGGCATGTTGGGCGTGTCGTAGAGGAGATGGTGGACGAACCAGAGGGTCGAGTTGGCGACCGCGTTGTAGGCCCGGTGGAAGGTCGCCGGGGGGATGTCGAGCATCCGCAGCGCTCCGGTGTCATAGCCGGCCTGGTCCAGCCGGCCGCCGGGCGCCAGCCGTACGGCACCGCGGTCGCCGTCGGAGAGCGCGGCGCAGACCCAGAGCACGTTGAGATCTTTGGCGACCTCCGACAGGCCGGAGACCAGGCCGCCGCCACCCCTGCGCATGGACAGCGAGCCGTCCTCGGAGAGGATGAAAGAGACGGGGCCGCGGTTCGAAGCGACCAGGATCGCGTTCATTCGGACCCCTTCCACCTAGGGACGCGCTTGTCCTGAAGGTTAACCGGGACGTCACCAAGATGCTCTGGACTTCAGGCCAGGGAAGAATGGCGTCGGTCAGATTGTGTCAGCTCTTGTCATCAGGTTGGTGGATATGCAATGTTTTTGCGCTGCCCCTGGAGCTGGGGCGGGGTCGGTTCGGGTGGGGGTTCCGGTCGGTGAGGGCGTTACCGAACGTGGTTCCCGACCGTAGGATGTCCAGCGACTGTGACCGCTGATGGGGGTCCACGATGGCGCTGGACGAGACGACCGAGGAACTGGCCCGCGGGGCCGCCCAAGGTGATCACCGGGCCCTGGGCGAGCTGCTGAAGCGGATCGAGCCGGACGTGCTGCGGCACTGCGGGCGGATCCTTCCCTATCGGCAGGACGCCGAGGAGGCCTCCCAGGACACGCTGCTGGCGGTTGCCCGCAACATCGGCCGCTTCGAGGGGCGGGCACGGTTCAGCACCTGGCTGCACATCGTGACCGCCAACTGCGCCAGGACCACCTATCGCTCGCTGAAGCGACGTTCCGCCGAGCAGGGGTCGGACGATCTGCTTCTTCAGAAGCCCGACGTCGCCAGGGTGAGTGTGATCGCCGGGTCCAGGCTGGACCTGCTCGACGCGATGGAGGCGCTGGAGGCTGAGAAGCCCGACCTGGCCCAGGCGCTGGTGCTGCGTGACATCTGCCAGCTCGACTACAACGAGGTGGCCGACCAGCTCCGTATCCCGCTCGGCACCGCCAAGTCCCGCATCCATCAGGCGCGCAAATACGTCCAGGGCGCCCTGGGCGACGCCTATGGATTCTGACCCTCGACGGGGTGGCGGGAAGCGCTCCTCCTCGGAGCTTCCGAAGGGTTGAGCGCGCGGGGACGGGCTCCGAATCGTCGCCGCGTGGCGCGTGGCTTTTCCGGCCTTCACCGTCAACGGCTGGATTAAGGTGGAGTTGCCCACATCGCATGATCAATCTGCGATATGAGGCGACCCCCCCTCATGCCTGGAAAGCCGAGGCCGAGGAGAGACCCCGTGTCCCGCAGACATGCCGCTACCGCGGGCCGCGTCCTGGCGGTGGCCGCCCTCGTCCTGGTGACCATCCCGATCGCCCGGAGCGAGGCAGTGGCCGCACGGCTTGCTCTGTCCGTCTGGAAACCGCCGCCGGGCATGCTTGCGGCACTTCAGCGTGATCTCCATATCACCGTTGAGCAGGCGCAGGCACGTCTGCTCAACGAGGCCCGGTTCGCACCGATCGAGGCACATCTCCGCAGGAGACTCGGGGATCGCTTCGCGGGTTCCTGGCTCATCGGGTCCACGTCGCAGATCCTCGTGGTGGCCACCACGGACTCCGCCGATCTTCCCCAGATCACCGCGACGGGCGCCCGGGGTGAGGTCGTCGGCCGGTCGCTGGCGCGTCTCGACGCGACTCTCAAGGAGGTCGACGCGGCGCTGGCCACCCACCCGAACGGGCGGGTGCGCTTGGTCGACGTGAGGACCAACAAGGTCATCGTCCTGTCCGACGCGGCCCCGGCGACCGAGGATTTCCTGGAGGCCGCGGGTGTGGATCTGGTCGCGGTGCGGGTGCTGCCGTTCGCGGAGCGGCCCCGGCCCCTCTCCGATCTGCTGGGCGGTGACCCTTACTACGTTGGCTCCGTGAATCGCTGCTCGATCGGTTTCTCGGTGTTTCGCGGAACCCAGAGCGGTTTTGTCAGCTCTGGTCACTGCGGGGTGGCGGGCAACACCACCACCGGCGCCGACCGGACCGACCAGGGCGTCTTTCAGGCCTCGACTTTCCCGGCCAGTGACTTCGCGTGGGTCTCGGTGAACGACGGCTGGACGCCCCGGCCATCGGTGAAAAACGGCAGCGGCGGCACCGTGAGCGTGGCCGGCTCCCGGGCGGCCGTCGAGGGGGCCTCGGTCTGCCGGTCGGGCTCTGCCACCGGCTGGCACTGCGGCACCATCCTGCAGCGTAATGCCAGCGTCGCCTACCCTCAGGGCAATGTCTTCGAGCTGATCCGCACCAATACCTGCGCCGAGCCGGGCGACTCCGGTGGCTCCTTCGTCTCCGGTGAGCAGGCGCAGGGGGTCGCCTCCGGCGGCTCCGGCGACTGCACCTCGGGTGGTATCACCTACTACCAGCCGGTCAACGAGATCCTCACGACCTACGGTCTGAGCCTGGTGACCACCGCCGGCAACCCTCCGCAGATGAGCACGGGCACCTGCACCGGCTATCCGGCCACCGCCACCGGAACCACGAACAGCGGTCAGGCCGTCTATCAGCCGAAGAGCCTGTACCAATCGGCCGTTGCCGGTGTCCATTACGGCTGCCTGGACGCCGACGACGGCGTTGACTTCGACCTTTATCTCGAGAGGCGGGTCGGTTCGGCCTGGAGCACCGTCGCCACCTCCAACGGTTCGGGGGCCGACGAGAAGATCAGCTACACGGGCCCGGCGGGCTCCTACCGCTACCGGGTGGTCTCCGCGAGCGGCTCCGGCCCCTACACCCTGGGATATAGGACGCCATGATCCGCCCCTGGTCTTCCTCTCCGGCGCCGATCGTCGACTCCACTCCAGACAAACCATGCCCAGACCGGATATGGATCCGGCCCGAAATCGTCGCCCGCGTGGCGCGCGGCTCTGCCGTCTTGACCGGCAGCACCTGGATTAAGGTGGCGTTGCCCACATCGCATGACCAACCTGCGACATGAGGCGCTCTCCCTCCTGCCCGGAAAGCCGAGGCCGAGGAGAGATCCGTGTCCCGCAGACATATCACCATCACGGGCCGCGTCCTGATGATCACTGTCCTTGCTCTGACGACCGCCCCGGTCGTCGCCGAACCTCAGGTGGCGGGTTTCCCAGCCGCTTCGGCCGCATGGAAACCACCGCCGGGCATGCTTGTGGCACTTCAGCGTGATCTCCATATCACCGTTGAGCAGGCGCAGGCGCGTCTGCTCAACGAGGCCCGGTTCGCACCGACCGAGGCGCAGCTCCGCAGGAGGCTCGGTGACCGTTTCGGCGGTTCCTGGCTCATGGGATCCAGGTCGCAGATCCTCGTGGTGGCCACCACGGATCCCGCCGATCTTCCCCAGATCTCCGCCGTGGGCGCCCGGGGTGAGGTCGTCGGCCGGTCGCTGGCGCGTCTCGACGCGACTCTCAAGGAGGTCGACGCGGCGCTGGCCACCCACCCGAACGGGCGGGTGCGCTATGTCGACGTGAGGACCAACAAGGTCATCGTCCTGTCCGATGCGCCCTCGGCGACCGAAGACGTCATCGAGGCCGCGGATGTGGATCTGGTCGCGGTGCGAGTGGTGTCGTCCACCGAGAAGCCCCGGCCCCTCGGCGACCTGCTGGGCGGCGACGCCTACTACATCGGCGGCACCGTGAGTCGCTGCTCGATCGGTTTCTCGGTGCTTCGCGGAACCCAGAGCGGTTTTGTCAGCTCTGGTCACTGCGGGGTGGCGGGCAACACCACCACCGGCGCCGACCGGACCGACCAGGGCGTCTTCCAGGCCTCGAACTTCCCGGGGAGCGATTTCGCGTGGGTCTCGGTGAACGACGGCTGGACGCCCCGGCCATCGGTGAAAAACGGCAGCGGCGGCACCGTGAGCGTGGCCGGCTCCCGGGCGGCCGTCGAGGGGGCCTCGGTCTGCCGGTCGGGCTCTGCCACCGGCTGGCACTGCGGCACGATCCTGCAGCGTAATGCCAGCGTCGTTTATCTCCAGGGCACGGTCTCCGAACTGATCCGCACCAATGCCTGCGCCGAGCCGGGCGACTCCGGTGGCTCCTTCGTCTCCGGTGAGCAGGCGCAGGGGGTCGCCTCCGGCGGCTCCGGTGACTGCGGCGCCGGTGGTTTCACCTACTACCAGCCGGTCAACGAGATCCTCACGATCTATGGTCTGAGCCTGGTGACCACCGCCGGCAATCCTCCGCAGATGAGCACGGGCACCTGCACCGGCTATCCGGTCACCGCCGCCGCCACCCTGAACGGCGGTCAGGCCGTCTATCAGCCGAAGAGCCTGTACCAATCGGCCGTTGCCGGTGTCCATTACGGCTGCCTGGACGCCGACGACGGCGTTGACTTCGACCTTTATCTCGAGAGGCGGGTCGGTTCGGCCTGGAGCACCGTCGCCACCTCCAACGGTTCGGGGGCCGACGAGAAGATCAGCTACACGGGCCCGGCGGGCTCCTACCGCTACCGGGTGGTCTCCGCGAGCGGCTCCGGCCCCTACACCCTGGGATACAAGGCACCTTGAGCCACCCACGACCCTCCTCCGAGGCTGACCGTCGAGCACACCCGGAGGCCGGAGAACGCCGGGGATGCGGACTCGGCCCGAAATCGTCGCCCGCGTGGCGTGCGGCTCTGCCGTCTTGACCGTCAACGGCTGGATTAAGGTGGCGTTGCCCACATCGCATGATCAACCTGCGATATGAGGCGATCTCCCCCCTCATGCCTGGAAAGCAGAGGTCGAGGAGAGACACATGTCCCGCAGACATGCCGTTACCGCAGGGTGCGTCCTGGCGATCACCGCCCTTACCCTGACGGCCGTCCCGGTCGCCGCCCAACCGCGGACAACGGGCCTCCAGGCCGCCCCACTCCCTCGGAAACCGCCGCCGCGATTCCCTCCGGGTGTGGTCGAGGCACTCCAGCGCGATCTCCACATCACCAGGGAGCAGGCGCAGGCCCGCCTGCTCAACGAGGCCCGCCTGGCGCCGATCGAGGCGAAGCTCCGCAGCCGGCTCGGGGCCCACTTCGGCGGCTCCTGGTTCACGGGAACCATCGCCCAGACCCTGGTGGTGGCCACCACCGATCCCGCCGACCTCCCTCAGATCATCGCCGCGGGAGCCCAGGGCGAAGTCGTCAAACGGTCGTATGCGGAACTCATCCCTATCAAGCGGAAACTTGACCAGGCTCTGCCCGCACCCCCACGCGGGGGGAACGTGCGTTACATCGACGTGAAGATCAACAAGGTTGTCGTCCTCTCTCCGATACCAGCGGAGACCGAGAAAGTCATCAAGGCCATCGGTGTGGACATGACCTCGGTGACGGTGATGTTCTCCACCGAGCGACCGCAGCCCCTCGGCGATGTGCGAGGTGGCGACCCCTACTACATCGGCGCCACGGCTCGCTGCTCCATCGGCTTCTCCGTGACCCGGGGCAACCAGAACGGGTTCGTCAGCGCCGGTCACTGCGGGAAGGCGGGCGAGACCACCACCGGAGGCGACCGGACCGCCCTGGGCGCCTTCCAAAGATCGACCTTCCCGGTCGGTGACTACGCCTGGGTCGCGGTGAACGCCAACTGGACACCCAGGCCGGTGGTACGCGACGGCGGCAGTGGGAGCAGGGACACCGTGCCGGTCAGCGGCTTCAGATCGGCCGTCGAGGGGGCCTCGGTCTGCCGGTCGGGCTCTTCCACCGGCTGGCGCTGCGGCGTCATCCTGCAGCGCGACACCAGCGTCATCTATCCCCAGGGGGCGGTCTCCGGGCTGACCCGCGCCAAAGTCTGCGCCGAACTCGGCGACTCCGGGGGTTCCCTCATCTCGGTGGACCAGGCCCAGGGCATCACCTCCGGCGGCTCCGGCGACTGTACCTCGGGTGGCGTCACCTACTTTCAGCCGATCAACAAGATCCTCACGGCTTACGGCCTCACCCTGGTGACCATCGACGGCGACTCCCCGTCGCCGGACGCGGGCGCAACCGCACCGGTTCTCCGAACATCATCGCCCGCACCCTGAACAGCGGGCAGAACGTCTACAGCCGAACAACCGGAGCCGTCAGATGAACGTCACCGGGGTCCATGCCCGTTCCCGGTTCTCCCCACGATGCCGATCGATGAGGAGCCTCGGGCAGACCATGTCCGGAGTGCTGATCTGGCCGGAAATCGTCGTCCGCGTGGCGTGCGGCTTTTGCCATCTTGACCGGCAACACCTGGATTAAGGTGGCGTTGCCCATATCGCATGATCAACCTGCGGTAAGAGGCGATCTCCCCCCTCATGCTTGGAAAGCCGAGGTCGAGGAGAGACCCCATGTCCCGCAGACATGCCGTTACCGCAGGGTGCGTCCTGGCGATCACCGCCCTTACTCTGACGGCCGCTCCGGTCGCCGCCCAACCTCAGACGACGAGTTCCCATGCCGCTTCGGCCGGCTGGAAGCCGCCGCCGGGTATGATCGCGGCGCTCCAGCGTGATCTCAAGCTCACCGCTGAGCAGGCGCAGGCCCGCCTGCTCAACGAGGCCCGCCTGGCGCCGGTCGAGGCGAAGCTCCGCAGCCTGCTGGGCGACCGCTTCGGCGGCTCCTGGTTCACGGGAACCATCGCCCAGACCCTGGTGGTGGCCACCACCGATCCCGCCGACCTCCCTCAGATCATCGCCGCGGGAGCCCAGGGCGAAGTCGTCAAACGGTCGTATACGGAACTCAGCACGGCCATGGACGGCCTCGATGACAACCTGCCCGGCCACGCCAATGGGGGAGCCGTACGCTACGTCGATGTGAGGAACAACCGGATCGTCGTTCTCACGACCGATCCGCTGGTGACCGAGGATCTCATCCAGGCCTCCGGGGTGGATTCGAGCATGGTGCGTCCGGTGCCCTCCACCGAGAAACCCCGGCTCTTTGACGACGTGCGGGGCGGCGACGCCTACTACATCGGCAGCGCGAGTCGCTGTTCGATCGGTTTCGCGGTGACGCGCGGAGCTCAGAACGGTTTTGCCAGCGCCGGCCACTGCGGGAAGGCGGGCGAGACCACCACCGGAGTCAACCGTGCCGCCCAGGGCGTCTTCCAGGCGTCGAGCTTCCCGGTCAATGACTACGCCTGGGTCGCGGTGAACGCCACCTGGATGCTCAGACCGGTGGTGAACAACGGCAGCGGCGGCACCATACCCGTCGTCGGTTCCAGGGCCGCCATCGAGGGCGCCTCGGTCTGCCGGTCGGGCTCCACCACCGGCTGGCACTGCGGCACGATCCAGCAGCGCGACACCAGCGTCACCTACCCCCAGGGCACGATCTACGAGCTCACCCGCACCAGCGTCTGTGCGGAGCCCGGTGACTCCGGCGGGTCCTTCATCTCGGTGGACCAGGCCCAGGGCGTCACCTCCGGCGGCTCCGGCAACTGCAGTGACGGTGGTGTCACCTACTTCCAGCCGATCAACGAGATCCTCACGACCTACGGCCTGAGTCTGGTGACCACCACCGGCACCACTCCGCCGGGTGTCACTCCGCCAGGCACGACCCCCCCGGGCGCGGGCACCTGCACCGGCCTGCCGAAGAACGTCACCGGCACCCTGACCAATGGACAGAGCGTCTACCAGCCGAACAACCGGAACTACCAGACCACTGTCGCCGGTGTTCACTCCGCTTGCCTGGATGCCGCCGACGGCGTCGATTTCGACCTTTTCCTGGAGAAGTGGAACGGTCGGACGTGGGCTACCGTCGCCACCTCTGACAGTCCGAACCCCGATGAGAAGATCAGCTACAGCGGCGCGCCCGGGTACTACCGCTACCGGGTGGTCTCCGCGAGCGGCTCCGGCTCCTACAAGCTGGGGTACAAGACGCCGTGACCCGTCTTCCGGCTCTCCCGCCGATGACGAACCGCGCCCCAGAGTAGATCGCATCTGGGGTGCGGGTCCGGCCTGAAATCGCCGCCGCGTGGCGTGCGGCTTTTACCGCCTTAACCGGCAACGACTGAATTAAAGTGGCGTTGCCCACATCGCATGATCAACCTGCGATATAAGGCGATCTCCCCCCTCATGCCTGGAAAGCAGAGGTCGAGGAGAGGCACATGTCCCGCAGACATGCCGTTACCGCAGGGTGCGTCCTGGCGATCACCGCTCTTACCCTGACGGCCGTCCCGGTCGCCGCCAAACCTCCGTCGGCGGGAGTCGAGGCCGCTCCGGTCATATGGAAACCGCCACCGGGCATGATCGCGGCATTCCAGCGTGATCTCAAGCTCACCGCTGAGCAGGCGCAGGCCCGTCTGATCAACGAGGCCCGCCTGGCGCCGATCGAGGCGAAGCTCCGCAGCCGGCTCGGGGCCCACTTCGGCGGCTCCTGGTTCGCGGGAACCATCGCCCAGACTTTGGTGGTGGCCACCACCGATCCCGCCGACCTCCCTCAGATCATCGCCGCGGGCGCCCAGGGCGAGATCGTCAAACGGTCGTACGCGGAACTCGACAGGGCGATGAACAGCCTTGACGGCTCTCTGCCCGGCCGGTTGAGCGGCGGGGCGGTGCGCTTCGTCGATGTGAAGAACAACCGGATCATCGTTCTCACGACCGAACCTCTGGAGACCGAAGATCTCATTCAGGCCTCGGGCGTGGACTCGAGCGTGGTGCGTGCGGTGCAGTCTCCCGAAAGACCCCGGCTCCTCGACGAGGTGCGGGGCGGCGACGCCTATTACGTCAACGTCACGAGTCGCTGTTCGATCGGTTTCGCGGTGACGCGTGGATCGCAGAACGGTTTTGTCAGCGCGGGCCACTGCGGCAAGAAGGGCGACGCCACCACCGGAGTCAATCGCGCCCCCCAGGGTGTCTTCCAGGCGTCGAGCTTCCCGGTCGACGACGCCGCCTGGGTTTCCGTGAATGCCAAATGGATGCTCAGACCGGTGGTGAACAACGGCAGCGGCGGCACCGTACCCGTCGCCGGTTCCAGGGAGGCGATCGAGGGCGCGTCGGTCTGCCGGTCGGGCTCCACCACCGACTGGCAGTGCGGTGTCATCCGGCAGCGCGACGCCAGCGTGACCTATCCTCAGGGCACGGTTTTCGGGGTGACCCGCACGAGTGTGTGTGCCGAGCCCGGTGACTCGGGGGGTTCCTTCATCTCGGTGGACCAGGCCCAGGGTGTGACCTCCGGCGGCTCCGGCGACTGTTCCTCGGGCGGCGTCACCTATTTTCAGCCGATCAACGAGATTCTCACGACGTACGGCCTGACCCTGGTGACCGACAGCAACGCCATCCCGCCGGGCACCTGCACGGGCCTGCCGAAGAACGTCACCGGCACCCTGACCGATGGGCAGAGCGTCTACCAGCCGAACAACCGGAGCTATCAGACCACTGTCGCCGGTGTTCACTCCGGTTGCCTGGACGCCGCCGACGGCGTCGATTTCGACCTTTTCCTGGAGAAGCGCAACGGCTCGGCCTGGACTACCGTCGCCACCTCTGACAGTCCGAACCCCGATGAGAAGATCAGCTACACCGGCTCGCCCGGGTACTACCGCTACCGGGTGGTCTCCGCGAGCGGTTCCGGCTCCTACAAGCTGACCTACAAGACGCCGTAAATCCGGCTCGGCCTCCCCGTCCACCGCGGCGCCGGTCGGCAGACGCACTCCGGGAGATCGCATCCGGAGTGCGGGTCCGGCCTGAAATCGCCGCCGCGTGGCGTGCGGCTTTTACCGCCTTAACCGGCAACGACTGAATTAAAGTGGCATTGCCCACATCGCATGATCAATCTGCGATATGAGGTGCTCTCCCCTCATGCCTGGAAAGCAGAGGTCGAGGAGAGACCCCATGTCCCGCAGACATGCCGTTACCGCAGGATGCGCTCTGGCGATCATCGCTCTTACCCTGACGGCCGTCCCGGTCGCCGCCAAACCTCCGTCGGCGGGAGCCGAGGCCGCTCCAGCCGGCTGGAAACCGCCACCGGGCATGATCGCGGCATTCCAGCGCGACCTCAAACTCACGAGTGAGCAGGCGCAGGCTCGTCTCCTTAACGAGGCCCATCTGGCGCCGATCGAGGCGAAGCTCCGCAGCCGGCTCGGGGCCCACTTCGGCGGCTCCTGGTTCGCGGGAACCATCGCCCAGACCCTGGTGGTGGCCACCACCGATCCCGCCGACCTCCCCGAGATCATCGCCGCGGGCGCCCAGGGCGAAGTCGTCAAACGGTCGTATGCGGAACTCGACAGGGCGATGAACAATCTTGACGGCTCTCTGCCCGGCCGGTTGAGCGGCGGGGCGGTGCGCTTCGTCGATGTGAAGAACAACCGGATCATCGTTCTCACGACCGAACCCCTGGAGACCGAAGACCTCATCCAGGCCTCCGGGGTGGACTCGAGCGTGGTGCGCGCGGTGCAGTCTCCCGAAAGACCCCGGCTCCTCGACGAGGTGCGGGGCGGCAATGCCTATTACGTCAACACCACGAGTCGCTGTTCGATCGGTTTCGCGGTGACGCGTGGATCGCAGAACGGTTTTGTCAGCGCGGGCCACTGCGGCAAGAAGGGCGACGCCACCGCGGGCTTCAACCGCGCCCCCCAGGGTGTCTTCCAGGCGTCGAGCTTCCCGGTCGACGACGCCGCCTGGATCGCGGTGAACGCCAACTGGATGCTCAGACCGGTGGTGAACAACGGCAGCGGCGGCACCGTACCCGTCGCCGGTTCCAGGGAGGCGATCGAGGGCGCCTCGGTCTGCCGATCGGGCTCCACCACCGACTGGCAGTGCGGTGTCATCCGGCAGCGCGACGCCAGTGTCACCTATCCTCAGGGCACGGTTTTCGGGGTGACCCGTACCAGTGTGTGTGCCGAGCCCGGTGACTCGGGGGGTTCCTTCATCTCGGTGGACCAGGCCCAGGGTGTGACCTCCGGCGGTTCCGGCGACTGCGTCGACGGTGGTATCACCTATTTTCAGCCGATCAACGAGATCCTCACGACGTACGGCCTGACCCTGGTGACCGACAGCAACGCCGTCCCGCCGGACGAGAGCACCTGCACCGGCCTGCCGAAGAACGTCACCGGCGTCCTGAACGAAGGCGATCAACCCGTCTACGAGCCGACCGGCCAGTATTACGAGACGACCGTCGCCGGCCTGCACTCCGGTTGCCTGGACGCCGACAGCGGTATCGACTTCGACCTTTTCCTGGAGAAGCGCAACGGCTCGGCCTGGAGCACCGTCGCCACCTCTGACAGCCCGAACCCCGATGAGAAGATCAGCTACACCGGCATGCCCGGGTACTACCGCTACCGGGTGGTCTCCGCGAGCGGCTCCGGCTCCTACAAGCTGACCTACAAGACGCCGTGACCTCCCTCCCGCCGTGGCGATCGCGCTCCTGGGAGATCAACGTCCGGGGCGCGGTCAGTCGAAGAACTGCTCGAAACTGAACCTGCGCACCAGGAGAGAGGCGGAGTCCCGGCCGACCACGCGGATCCTCCTGAGGCGAGTCTGCTGGTTCATCGTGACCTTCACGCACTTCAGGCAGACCTCGTGATATCCCAGCAGGGCGAAATAGGAGATGCCGGCGCTGCGGCGTCCGAGACCCCTGTCGGAGAGCCCCAGCCCCACCTCCCGGTAGATCCGCCGCGAACCCTTGAGATTGAACGCGGTGGAACCGATGATCGCGTGGTTCGACACGGGAGGACAGTGCACAAATATCCGGACATTGTTGTTCTGGCGGGGGTTCCAGGGCAGGACCCGGAGCGACGTGACGTTCTTCAACGCGGGCGGGATCCCGTTGTTGTTGGTGTTGTTCGCGGAGGAGCCGTCGCTCCCGGAGGACGAGGCTTTCCCGGAGGAGCCGCCGCCGTCCTTCCCGGAGGTGTTGGAGTTGTTGATGTTCTTGTTGGACGGGGGCGGGTCCTCGGCGACCCTCCGGACGGTCACGGACGGGATGTCGAGCGCCTCGGCGGGCATGATCGGGCCCATCACGAGGGCGGCCGCCGTTCCCATTCGTACAGCAAAACGCATGTGTTTCTCCTGCCGGACGGACACGGGACATTGGCGGCGTGGGACATTGGCGGCGTGCTCTCGCCGGGCGACAGACACGTGGGTGGCGTCGGAGGGCCGGTGTCCGCGGGGCGCCGGCGCGAAGGCATCCAGGCACCCGTCCTGACCGGGCCGGTCGTCTCATTATGTCGATTGCGCCACATAAACGTGGACGCCACACCGACACGGAGTGTGTCGGCGTGGGACCCACGGGTGGACGATCGGAGAGAGGCCGTCCGACAGGCAACACGCCATGTCTCGAAAAGTGAGACGAGTGGTCAGGATCGCGGTAGGGCGGGGTAGAGTGCGTAGGACCTGCTCGTCAGGCCCCTAATTGAATATTTGCTCATCCAGAGGGGTGGAGGGACCGGCCCTGCGAAGCCCCGGCAACCATCTCGGTTCAAGACTCGTAATCTGACGAGGTCAGCCGAGACAGGTGCCAATTCCGGTCTGTGACCAGGGTGGTCGCAGACGAAGATGAGGGAAAGGCCTCCCTTCATGGCGCTCGCAACCACCGAAAACACCACCTCGCTCGACTTCGGCCCCGCCGTGGCTCTCTCCTGTCGCGAATGTGGTGCCCGCTACGACCTCGGTCCGATCTTCGCCTGTATCGAGTGTTTCGGACCCCTCGAGATCGCCTATGACTTCGGGCGCGTGACCCGGGAGCAGATCGCCGAGGGACCGACCAACATCTGGCGCTACCGTTCCCTGCTGCCGGTTCCGGTCGATGTGACCTCCAAGCCCAACATGGCCCCGGGCTGGACCAAGCTCGTCAAGGCCGACAACCTCGCCCGCGAGCTGGGCATCCGCTCGCTGCACGTGAAAGACGACTCCGGCAATCCCACGCACTCCTTCAAGGACCGCGTGGTGGCCATGGCCGTCGAGGCGGCTCGTAACTTCGGTTTCCACACCCTTTCCTGCTCCTCCACCGGCAACCTGGCAGGCGCGGTCACCGCCGCGGCCGCCCGCGCCGGGCTGGACGCCTGCGTGTTCATTCCCGCGGACCTGGAGGAAGCCAAGATCGTCATGGCCTCGGTGTACGGGGGCAGGCTCATCGCCATCGAGGGCACCTACGACGACGTGAACCGCTTCTGTTCCGAGCTCATCGGCGACGAGCTGGGCGACCAGTGGGGCTTTGCCAACGTCAACCTTCGCCCGTACTACGCGGAGGGCTCCAAGACCCTGGCCTACGAGATCGCCGAGCAGCTCGGCTGGCGGATCCCGGACCAGATCGTCATCCCCGTCGCGTCCGGCTCCCAGCTCACGAAGATCGACAAGGCCTTCAAGGAGCTGATCGGTCTCGGCCTCGTCGAGGAGAAGCCTTACAAGATCTTCGCGGCCCAGGCGGAGGGGTGCTCGCCGGTCTCCACCGCCTACAAGGCGGGCCTCGACGTGATCCGCCCGGTCAAGCCGGACACGATCGCCAAGTCGCTGGCGATCGGCAACCCGGCGGACGGCCCCTACGTGCTGGACATCGCCCGGCGCACCGGCGGTGCGGTGGAGGACGTCACGGACACCGAGATCGTCGACGCGATCCGGCTGCTGGCCAGGACCGAGGGCATCTTCGCCGAGACGGCGGGCGGCGTCACCGTCGGCGTGCTGCGCAAGCTGGTCGCCGCGGGACGACTCGACCCCGACGCGGAGACCGTGGTCCTCAACACCGGTGACGGTCTGAAGACCCTCGACGCGGTGGCCGGCCAGGCGCGTCCCACCGCGGTCATTCGGCCCTCTCTTGACGCATTCCGTGCGGTTATCGCCTAGAAATCGTGAAAGGTACTGAATTATGAGCGTTTCTGTGCGGATTCCGACGATCCTGCGGACCTACACCGACGGTGCCGCCGAGGTGAACGGGGAGGGCGAGACCCTTCGCGACGTTCTGCAGAAGCTGGACGCGGACTTCCCCGGGATCGGGGCGCGCATCTTTGATGAAACGGGCAAGATTCGCCGTTTTGTCAATGTCTACGTCGGGGATGAGGACGTCCGTTTTGTCGACAACCTCGATACGGTCACGCCGTCCGGCGTCCAGGTCTCCATCATCCCGGCCGTCGCCGGGGGCTGATCCTCCCAGCGCGCCCTGACGCGCCCGGGCCCCTGCCGGGCGCTCGCAGACCCGGGCGACTCTCCCGGTGCTTCTTCCAGGCCTCTCCAGGCTTCCCCATGACACCCGCTCCGGCTCCGGCCGCGTGCGGGTGTTGTGTTTTGTGGCGCGAGCCCATATCTGTGACGGAAGGAAATAATGGAATCTTTAACTAACTAATCGTGAGAGCCAATCCCGATGGGGATGATAAAAGGGCACGTAAAGCAGTAGTTTGGCGCTTGACTCTGTTGCCCCACGGTGTCCCACAGGTATGGTCGAGAACGATCGACGTAGGCGTTGTCTCCGCCTCGGAGATTGAGGACTTCGCGAGAGGAATGGGTGTGGTCCTCAAGTCCAGTAAGAGGAGTCGCAAGTGGCGCAGGGCACCGTCAAATGGTTCAACGCGGACAAGGGCTACGGCTTCATCGCGGTAGACGGTGGTAAGGATGTGTTCGTCCATTACTCCGCAATCATGATGGATGGATACCGTGCCCTCGAGCAGGGCCAGCGGGTCGAGTTCGAGATCACCCAAGGGCAGAAGGGCCCCCAGGCGGAGTCCGTCCGGGCGGTCTGACGTAGCCATCCCGTGAACTTGTCGGGAAATGTCAGCGGATCCCGCGGCAGCGCAGTCTGCGTGGATCTCCACGACATCGGCCCGGTTCGCCGTCCCAACCGGCGGGCCGGGCTTTGCCGCGAGCGGAACCCAGGTCAACGAGCCGCAGCTTGCACTCGACAGGGTAGAGTGCTAAACAGTTTGTTGGCACTCCCGGTTCGAGAGTGCCAACCTGGATCGAGGCGATGGGGCCCGCCGAACGGAGTCGTGGGCCCACATGCCGTCGCGGGCGTCGGCTCGATCCGGTGCAAGCCACCCTGTGTTTGGGAGGTCTAGCCGTATGGCAGCCAAGATGATCGCGTTTAACGAGGACGCCAGGCGCGGTCTCGAGCGTGGTATGAACCAGCTCGCGGACGCCGTCAAGGTGACCCTCGGCCCGAAGGGCCGTAACGTCGTTCTGGAGAAGAAGTGGGGCGCCCCCACGATCACCAACGACGGTGTCTCCATTGCGAAGGAGATCGAGCTCGAAGACCCGTGGGAGAAGATCGGGGCCGAGCTCGTCAAGGAAGTCGCCAAGAAGACCGACGACGTCGCGGGTGACGGCACCACGACTGCCACCGTGCTCGCTCAGGCCCTCGTACGTGAGGGTCTTCGCAACGTTGCCGCCGGCGCCAACCCGATGGCCCTGAAGAAGGGCATCGAGGCCGCCGTGGAGCGCGTCTCGGAAGAGCTCTCCAAGCTGGCCAAGGACGTGGAGACGAAGGCGCAGATCGCCTCCACCGCCTCCATCTCCGCGGGCGACGCCCAGATCGGCGAGATGATCGCCGAGGCGATGGACAAGGTCGGCAAGGAAGGTGTCATCACCGTCGAGGAGAGCAACACCTTCGGCCTCGAGCTCGAGCTCACCGAGGGAATGCGCTTCGACAAGGGCCTCACCTCGATGTACTTCGTGACCGACCCGGAGCGTATGGAGGCCGTCCTCGACGACCCCTACATCCTCGTCGTCAACTCCAAGGTGTCCGCCAACAAGGACCTGCTCCCGGTTCTCGACAAGGTCGTGCAGGCAGGCAAGCCGCTGCTGATCATCGCCGAGGACGTCGAGGGCGAGGCCCTGGCCACCCTGGTCGTCAACAAGATCCGTGGTCTGTTCCGCTCGGTCGCCGTCAAGGCTCCGGGCTTCGGCGACCGCCGCAAGGCCATGCTGGGCGACATCGGCATCCTGACCGGTGCCCAGGTCATCAGCGAGGACCTCGGCCTCAAGCTGGAGTCCACCACGCTGGACCAGCTCGGCCGCGCTCGCCAGGTCATCGTCACCAAGGACGAGACCACCATCGTCGACGGTGCCGGTGACCCGGACCAGATCGCCGGCCGGGTCAACCAGATCCGTGCCGAGATCGAGAACACCGACTCCGACTACGACCGTGAGAAGCTCCAGGAGCGTCTCGCCAAGCTGGCCGGCGGCGTGGCCGTCATCAAGGCCGGCGCGGCGACCGAGGTCGAGCTCAAGGAGCGCAAGCACCGCATCGAGGACGCCGTTCGCAACGCGAAGGCGGCCGTCGAGGAGGGCATCGTCCCCGGCGGTGGCGTGGCCCTGCTGCAGGCCGGCGCCAAGGCGTTCGACAAGCTCGAGCTCTTCGGCGACGAGGCCACCGGTGCCGCGATCGTGCGCAAGGCGCTCGAGGAGCCGCTGAAGCAGATCGCGATCAACGCCGGCCTCGAGGGCGGCGTCGTGGTGGAGAAGGTGCGCAACCTCACCCCCGGTGAGGGTCTGAACGCCGCCACCGGCGAGTACGTCAACATGTTCGAGTCGGGCATCATCGACCCGGCCAAGGTGACGCGTTCCGCTCTGCAGAACGCGGCGTCCATCGCGGCGCTGTTCCTCACCACCGAGGCTGTCATCGCCGAGAAGCCCGAGAAGGCTGGAGCTGCCCCCGCAATGCCGGGTGGCGGCGACATGGACTTCTAAGTCCAGACGCTTTCACAAAAAGAGGCGACCCCGAAGTGCCGGGGCCGCCTCTTTTCGCGTTCGCCGAACCTCGTGCGATTGGGCGTCGCTCTCTTTCATATGCTCCGTGATCTGTGGGAGCCCCTAACTCAGCGGCTTGACCCATCGAGCCCATTGGGGTTGAGGGGCGTAGCCGGCGGACTCCCAGGCGTGGTGGGCCAGGACATTCTCGTGGAGCACCATGGCGTCGGCGCGGAACGCCCCCAATTTCGCGAAGCGCTCCTCCGCCGCGCGGATAAGGACGCTCCCGATCCCCTGGCGGCGGCGCGCGGGATCCACGGCCAGCCGGTAGAGATGGGCGCGCCAGCCGTCCCAGCCGGCGATCAGGGTGCCGGCCATCTCCCCGTCGATCTCGGCGATGAGGACGGCCTCGGGGTCGCGCTCGATGAGCGCGACCACCTTGGCCGGGTCGTCGCGGCGGTCGGTTCCCTCGGCGGCCTCAAGCCAGAAGGCCAGTAACGCGCCGACATCTTCCAGCCGTCCGTTCCGGACCCTGATTCCCGTGGGCTTCTCCATGGGACCGGAAATTAGCAGAGCTGCGCGGGGAGCTCTCTGGCGTGGAGAACGGTCAGGGAGGTGACCGCCCGGGTCAGGACCACGTAGAGGCGGGCCAGACCACGCGGCTCGGCGTCCACGATGTCAGCCGGTTCGACCACGATGACGTGGTCGTACTCCAGTCCCTTGGCCAGGCTCGCCGGGATGACCAGGAGGCGATGGTCATCGACCGTGTCCGGGCTGAGCACCTGGTGGTCCAGGTCGGTCAGGGCCTTGGACACGGCGGCGACCGAGGCGTCCGGGACGATGACGCCGATCGAGCCCTCACGGGACAGCGCCTCCCGCACGGCCTGCGCCAGGGACGCGGCGAGGTCGGGCGCGGGCCGTACCGACAGGGAGCCCGAGCCCGGCCGCAGTGACTGGGGCGCGGCGAGGTCCGGGGCGATGGAGGGCAGCAGCCTGGCGGCGAAGTCGAGCACCTCGCGGGGGACGCGGAAGCCGAGGGTGAGCTCGGTGACGGCGCCGTCCTCGAAGCCCAGGTGGGTGAGGACCTCCGTCCAGGAGCGGGCGGACCAGGGCGTGGTGCCCTGGGCGAGGTCGCCGAGGACGGTGGCCGATCCGGTACGGCAGCGCCGGCCGAGGGCGCGCAGCTGCATCGCGGACAGGTCCTGGGCCTCGTCCACGACCAGGTGGCCCAGGACGGCGGTCCGCTCGATCAGGTCGCCGAGCTCGTCCATCAGCGCGGCGTCGGCCGCCGACCACTTCGCCGAGCGGAAGGACTTGGCCGGCTTGGCCCACAGGAGCAGGGACTGCTCCGCGGCGGTGAGGTCGTCCTTCGCCGCGGCGGCGAGGAATTCGGGGTCGCTGAGCAGCCGGTGGAGCACCTGCTGCGGGGTCAGCTTGGGCCAGACCTGGTCCACGAGCTGTTTGACCGGCTTGGACCTGGCGACCGCGTCCTGCACCCGGTCGTCGGGGGACTCGCCGCGCTGCTCCATCCGGACGAGCACCAGATGGGCCAGCCGCTGGGCGAGCGTGGCCCGGCCCGGTCCGTAACGCGTGGTGCCGCGCAGCGCGGCGACGATCTCGCTGGCCTCGTGGTCGGCCACCCGGTAGCGGTTGATCCCCTTGGTGAACAGCACGCCCTCGGTGGGCTTGAGGACGTGCATCCACAGGGCGCGCCTGAGCACCGGGGCGATCCTGGCGTCGCCCTTGATCGTGGCGACGGTGGGGTCCTCGGGAGCGAGGTGGTCGCCCAGGATTCCGGCGACCGTGGTCTGGTCGACCTTGACCTCGCCCAGCGCGGGAAGCACCGAGGAGATGTAGGAGAGGAAGGCCCGGTTCGGGCCGACGATCATCACGCCGGATCTGGCGAGCTTCTCACGGTGGGTGAACAGCAGGTAGGCGGCCCGGTGCAGGCCGACCGCGGTCTTCCCGGTACCGGGCGCACCCTGGACGCACACGGTCTGGCCCAGCCCGGAGCGGACGATCTCGTCCTGGTCGGGCTGGATGGTCGCGACGATGTCGCGCATCGGGCCGGAGCGCGGGCGCTCGATCTCCTCGGTGAGGAGCCTGCTCTGCTGGAGGTCGCCACCCTGGTCGAGCCGCTCGTCCTCGTAGGCGGTCAGGTCGCCGCCGTGATAGCCGAACCGGCGGCGGCGGGCGACGTCCATCGGGTCCGCGGGACTGGCCTGGTAGAACGCCCGGGAGACCGGAGCCCGCCAGTCGATCACCAGGGGACGGCTGCGGTCGTCGTGGACGTGTCTGCGCCCGACGTAGATGGTGCCGGGCAGGTCGTCGTCCACGGCACGGTCGAGACGGCCGAAGAACAGGGGCGTGCCGGAGTGGTCGGCGAGCGCCGCCACTCGCGTGTCCAGCAGCCCCTGCAGGATTTGCTGGGAGACCCAGTCGGCGGCGGCGTCGGCGGAAAGAGACTTGGCGTGTTCTCGCATCGCGCGCAGCGCGGCCCTGGAGGCGGCGAGGTGTGCGCGTTCGGTGGCGAGGGTCTCGGACGGATCGCCGGTTATGTCGGGGGCCAATTGATGTGCGGGCACGCGGAAGCGCCTCCCATTCGATAAACGGAGGTGGTGGTCATCGGGCAGCGAATCGACCAGCTTACCGGGGACCTTCGTGACGCTCAAAAGGATTTAACGATGGACTGACGTCCGGCCGCGGCGGGTATCCCAATGGCCATGCGGATCTCCCCGGTGATACCGACCGTGGCCAATCTCCTCCTGGCCGCGCTCTGGGGGTTTTCCGTGTTCGCGGGCTGGGGGCTGGAGGCCTTCTGCTCCGAGGACGGCTGCGCGGACAGGATGGGCGACGTGGCCAGAGTGTCGTCCCTGTTCGCGATGGTCGCGGCGTGTTGCACGGCGGGCGCCTGGATCGCCCCGTGCGCCCGCCGCGACGAGGGTCGTTTCACCGCCCTCATGGTCGCGGCGGTGGCCGCCTGGGTGGTCGCGGAGGGCATTCTCTTCATCGGTGGCCTGATCGTTCGGTAATCGCCGTAACACCCTCAGTCATTCTGCTGTGAAATGACGAAAAAGCCGGGCAAAACTGGTGACTCCGACAGATCATGGGGGTATGTCGCCAGTGGCCCTCGAGGCCTAGCGAGGGGGTGGTTTCTTTGTCGAAAGCCTGCGGTATTTCGTGGACCTGACACAAATTGACGACGTGTTCGCCATGTGAGGTTATTCCCCGGCGAGCACGTCGTCCGCGTCAATGATCTGGTACGCATACCCCTGCTCGGCCAGGAACCGCTGGCGATGCGCGGCGAAGTCCTGGTCCACCGTGTCGCGGCTGACCACCGAGTAGAAGCGGGCCCCGCCACCGTCCGCCTTGGGCCGCAGCACGCGGCCGAGTCGCTGGGCCTCCTCCTGCCGTGACCCGAAGGTCCCCGACACCTGGATGGCCACCGCCGCCTCCGGCAGGTCGATGGAGAAGTTCGCCACCTTGGAGACGACCAGGACCTGGATCTCCTTGTCGCGGAACGCCTGGAAGAGCCGCTCGCGCTCCTTGATCTTCGTCTCGCCCTTGATCACCGGCGCGTTCAGGTGCTCGCCGAGCTCGTCGAGCTGGTCGATGTACTGCCCGATGACCAGCACCTGCTCGTCCAGATGCCGCCGTACCAGGGCCTCGGTCACCCGGGACTTGGACGGCGTGGTCGCGCAGAACCGGTAGCGCTCCTCGGCCTCGGCCATCGCGTAGGCGAGCCGTTCCTCGTCGGTCAGCGTCACCCGGACCTCGACGCAGTCGGCCGGGGCGATCCAGCCCTGGTTCTCCATCTCCTTCCACGGAGCGTCGTAGCGCTTGGGACCGATCAGGGAGAACACGTCGCCCTCCCGGCCGTCCTCGCGCACGAGCGTCGCGGTCAGCCCCACCCGCCGCCGAGCCTGCAGGTTGGCGGTCATCCGGAAGATCGGCGCGGGCAGCAGGTGCACCTCGTCGTAGATGACCAGGCCCCAGTCACGGGCGTCGAACAGCTCCAGATGCCGGTAGGCACCCTGCCTGCGGGTCGTCATCACCTGGTAGGTGGCGATGGTGACGGGCCGGATCTCCTTCTTGGTACCGCTGTACTCACCGATCTCGTCCTCGGTCAGCGAGGTCCGCTTGAGCAGCTCCTGCCTCCACTGGTGCGCCGAGACCGTGTTGGTCACCAGGATCAGGGTCGTCGACTGGGCCTGTGCCATCGCCGCCGCGCCCACGATCGTCTTGCCCGCGCCACAGGGCAGCACGACCACCCCGGAGCCGCCGTGCCAGAACGCCTCGGCGGCCTCTCGCTGGTAGGTGCGCAGCTGCCAGCCGTCCTCGGTGAGCGCGATCGGGTGGGCCTCGCCGTCGACGTATCCGGCCAGGTCCTCGGCGGGCCAGCCCAGCTTGAGGAGGTACTGCTTGATGTTGCCGCGCTCGCTCGGATGCACGGCCACGGCGTCGGCGCCCAGCCGCTCGCCCAGCAGCGGCTGGATCTTCTTGGAGCGCAGGACCTCCTCCAGCACGGCCTGGTCGGTGCTGGTCAGGGCGAGCCCGTGGACGGGGTGCTTCTCCAGGCGGAGCCTGCCGTACCGCGCCATGGTCTCGGCGATGTCCACCAGCAGGGCGTGTGGCACGGGGTAGCGGCTGTAGGCGATCAGCGCGTCGACGACCTGCTCGGCGTCGTGCCCGGCGGCCCGTGCGTTCCACAGCGCCAGCGGGGTGATCCGGTAGGTGTGCACGTGCTCGGGCGCGCGTTCCAGCTCGGCGAACGGCGCGATCGCCTTGCGGCACTCTCCGGCCATCTCATGGTCGACTTCAAGCAACAGGGTTTTGTCGGATTGGACGATCAGTGGTCCGTCAGTCACAGACTGCTCCTTGGGTATGGCCGGCGAACTCATGGTCGCACTTGTACGGGGACTCGCCGGTCTGCCGCGCGTCCCTCGCCCCCCGGCTCCCTTATGCAACAGAGCCGGGGGCCCCAACAGTCCCGAGCGGATGATTCCGGACCGATAACCGCGAATTACGGCAGTCTCGAATTGGGGCAGCGAAGTCTCAGTAGGAGTCGAAGGCCCCGTTGAGACCGGCGATGATGAAGGTGGCGACACCCAGGATGATCAGCACGATGTTGATGCCGATGCTGATCCAGGTCCATTTGAGCAGTTTCCTGGCGCCCCTGACGTCGCGGTCGACCTTCCCGAGCGCCAGGCCGGACAGGATGGCTCCGGCGATGCCGCCGAGGCTGACGTAGCAACTCAGGGCGAACACGAGGCTGATGACCAGTGCGACGATCGCGTGGGTTCGGGTGCCGTCGCTGCCCGGCTGCGGCCCGGGACCGTACCCCTGGGCGTACGGCGGCGGATACTGCCCGTAGGGCGGCTGCTGTCCGTACCCCTGGCCCTGGCCATAGGACTGACCCGGCCCCTGGGTCTGTCCGTACCCCTGGCCTGAGCCGTAGTCCTGGCCCGGAGCCTGACCGTAACCCTGACCTGAGCCGTAGTCCTGGCCCGGAGCCTGACCGTAACCCTGACCCGGGATCTGGTCCTGGGGCTGGCCGTAACCCGGGCCCGGGTTCTGACCGTAACCCTGGCTCTGGGCCTGGTCCTGGCCGTAGCTCGGCTGATGGCCGGGCTGGCCGTATTCGGGCTGGGGCTCCTGCTGGGGCGGCTCGTAACCGTAAGGCTCGCCGTAGCCGGGAGTCTGGCCGGGGCCTGTGCTGTACGGGCTCTTCCAGTCATCCGGGTTCGTGCTGGGACCTTCGGGGTGACCGCTGCTCACTGTGGATCGTCTCGCTTCTATCGAACTCTGAACATCAATGCGATCACGATATGGGCATGCGCCGTATGTCGCCGAACAATGCTCTCGTCGTGTTCGCGATCGTCCTCCCTCAGTCCGAGGTTATCCGGTGAGGCGGGCGCGCAGTGCCTTGCGATCGAGCTTGAGCACGCTGGTGACCGGGATGGAGTCGGTGAAATAGATCTCGCGAGGGTATTTCACCCGGCCGACCCGGGCGCGGGTCCAGCCGATGAGATCCTCGGCCGTGGCCCTGCCATCCGGACGGAGCTGGACGAAGGCCACGACCTCCTCGCCGTGGATCGGGTCGGGACGGCCGATCACGCCCGACATCAGCACGTCCCGGTGCTCGTTCAGCACATCCTCGACGTCTCGGGGAAAGACGTTGAACCCGCTCCGGATGATCAGATCTTTTTTACGGTCCACGATGTGCAGGTAGCCGTCGTCGTCCACGCAGCCGATGTCGCCGGTGCGGAGCTCGCCGTCCACCAGCGCGGTGCCGCCGAGAGCGGCTTCCGGGGCGCCCCAGTAGCCCCTCATGAGCGCGTCGCCCCGGACGCAGACCTCGCCCACGTCGCCGATCTCCAGCTCCTCGCCCTCGTCGTCGCGGACGGTGATCGTGTAACCGGGCAGGGGCAGCCCGACGCTGCCCACCTTCCTGCGGCCCGGCGGGTTGAAGGTGGTGACCGCGCTGGTCTCGGTCAGGCCGTACCCCTCGAGGATCTGCACGCCGGGCACCCGCCGCTCGAACTCCCGGAGCACCTCCCGGCCCAGCGGCGCCGCCCCGCAGGTCAGGTAGGCCAGATCGGGAAGATGGACGCTCTCGAGCGGCTCGGCCAGCAGCCTCTGCAGCATGGCGGGGACCACCGCGCCGTACTGGACCCCGTGCTCGGCGGCCAGACGCAGGAACAGCCCGGCGTCGAACCAGCGCATCAGCACGACCTGCGGAGGCTCGACGGCGTGCATGCCCGCGATCGTGATGATCAGGCCGTAGGCGTGCGAGAGCGGCACCGGCATGATCGCCCGGGTGACGCCCGGCTGGTGGGACATCTCCTGCGCGGCCTTCGAGACGTGCCAGAGCCCGCCGTGGGTCAGCATGACGCCCTTGGCCCGGCCGGTCGTGCCGCCGGTGTACATCAGCGCCGCGAGGTCGGCCGGGTCGCGCCTCACTGCGCCGGTCTCCGCGGCCTCCTCCAGCTGGGCGAACGGCGTCGTGCCCGGTGGGGCGTCGCCCACCACGATCACCGGGACCTCCTCGGCGGCGGCCTGTACGGTGCCCAGCAGCTCGGGCGAGGTCACCACCGCGACGGCCCCGCTGTCGACGAGGATGTGCCGCAGCTCCTCCACCCCGACCAGGAACACCACCGGTGTCACCACGGCTCCGGCCGCCCAGAGCGCCTGGTAGGTGATCGACACCTCCGGGCAGGTGGCCATCATGACCACCACCCGGTCGCCGGGCGCGATCCCCAGGGCGCCGAACCCATCGGTGACCCGCCGGGCCCGCTCGGCGAGTGCGGACGCACGGTGCCAGGTCCCCTCGTAGTACAACGCCTCGAAGTCGCCGAACCTGCTCCAGGACTCCTCAGCGAGCCGGCCCAGTGTTTGGTCAGCACTCATGACCTTCAAACTGGGCCGTACGGGCTGAGCCGTCAAGGCCTCTTCGGGGTCAGGCGATGTTCAGACGATGTCGGCGATGCCGGTGATGCGGTGCAGGGCGAAGCGGTGCACCGCCGCCCGCGTCTCGTCGTAGGCGGTGAGATAGCCGCCCTCCATCCGGGCGGGTTCGAGGATCCGGCTGGTGGCGTTGCCCTGGGAGTCGAGGTAGCCGATCCAGACCTGGGAGCCCTGCCGGATGGCGTCGCGCAGGGCGGAGATCGTGGCGGTCGTGGGGGAGCGCGGGACCTGGCCGTCGGGAGCGTCCAGGGGAACGCGACGGGCCTGGTGGGCTGCGTCGCCGGCGCGCACGGCACGGATGGCGGCCGCCACCACGTCGGCCTCCAGGCCGTTGAACGTGGCCGAGGAGCGGACGAGGGGCGGGCCCTCGGTCCTGCGGACGTCGATCTGGGTGATGATCACGTCGCCGTCCAGGGACTCCGCGGCCGGCGCGTAGCCCATCGCGCGTAACGAGTCGATCAGGGCCGGCCTGGAGGACTTGGAGGCGATCACGGTGGGGGCGAGCCGTCGCAGCCGCAGCGGCATCGAGCGCTTGTCGGCCATCACCTCGTCCAGCAGCGAGGAGTCGTCGCACCGGACGTAGGCGCTCGCCGTACCGATGCGCATGCGGCCGTGGCGGCGGGCCACGTCGGTGACCAGGTAGCTGAGCGGCTGCGGGACGGGCGTGGTCGAGTGGCGCTCCAGCAGGGCCAGCATCTCGTCGGCGCCCTGCCCGGCGTCCAGCGCCCGGCGGATCGACCGCTCGTCGAACCGGTAGACCGTCGCGCCGCCGGTGGACTCCACCTCGGCGGACAGCGCCAGCCACCGCCTCAGCTCGCTGGTGAGCGGCCCCGGCGCGACGGCGGTCAGATCGGCCTGAAGGAACACGTGGTCGAGTGGCTCGGGCAGCAGCGGGGCGAGCAGCTCGCCGGGGGATCCGGCGCGGCTCCCACCCGGAAGCCCGGGGAGCCCGGGAAGCAGGGCGCGGCCGTGCCCTACGAGCATGCCGAGGCCGGTGACCCCGATCTGCTCGGCCTCGCGCAACGTGAACTCCACCAGCTGGTCGCGGTGGCCGCCGCGACGGCGAGGCTGCTCCCAGGCCAGACGCTCGCGCACCGAGTCGAGGGTGGGAGCCACGCCGGGCCCCGCGGCGGCGAGCATGCCGAGGGTGGTGGCCCGGACCTCGGCGGCGGCGGAGCGGCGCAGGTCGGGGTGGAGGGCATTGAGCAGCCGGTCGCGCTCGTCGCGCTCGCCGATCACTCCCGGCACGCGGTCCATGGTGAGCCAGGTCATGGCCAGCATCACCCAGCGGTCTTCGGTGCCCTTCATCCGCCAGGCGTCGTAAACGGGGGTGGGCAGCCAGTCGCCGTCCACCGCGCCGCTCGCCGCCACCAGCCCGGCCGCGTGCGCCACCTCGATGATCAGCCCCGCCACCCACTCGGGCAGGTCGAGCAGGGCCGCGATCCTCTTGAGGTCGCGCACGGCCAGGCCGCCGCTGCGGAGCACGCCGGGCGGGTCGGCGCTCCAGCGCTCGCACAGCTCCTCCACCGCGCGGGTGAACGTGAACGCCTGCCCGGCGGCCGTGCGGTCGGCGAGTTTCCGGTCGCGCCTGGCGCCGTCCATCGCGGGGGGGACGGGGGAGAGGTCCTGGTGAATCCGGCCGTCGCGAAGGAACAGGCCGACCTCGCGGGGCAGCACGACGGTCTCCTCGCCGGTGGCGCCCAGCAGCGCGCGGGAGAGAAGCTGCTCGATCGGCGACTGGGCGGTGGCGGCCCGCACCTCGCGGCGCGCGTTGGGCACCCGGCCGCTGGCCGGGCCCCAGGCCAGCTCGTTGAGCGCGGACCGTGCCTGCGGTGAGACGTCCTCGATCAGCCGGCCGACGATTTTCTGGTCGCCCAGCAGCTCGGCGAGGACCTCTTTGGTGTCGCCCCTGGTGTCGCTCTTGGCGTCGCCGCCCTCGCCCGCGATGTCCTCGATCAGCTCGGCCAGCCGCTCCGCGTGGTAGTGCCGGAACACCTCCACGGCCGGGGGGCCGAGGCCCGCGGGCCCGTCAAGGACCTCCCGCACCCCGGGTGCCGGGGCCAGGGCGTTGTCCGGCCCGTAGACCAGGGCCAGGGTCCGCAGCCGCTCGACCGTCTCCTTGAGCGTGCTCCGGAAGACCGGATCGGCCGCTCCCGGCAGCGCCCGGGCCATCTGGGACCGCAGTGATCCGTAGGAGATCGGTGAGGGGAGCACGGTCAGCGTCTCCACGACCGAGAGCGTGAACCGGTCGAGCCGGTCGAGCACCCGGCCGACCGCGGACGGGCTGCTCGCCCGCCCTGCCAGGCCTTCGAGGTGCGCGGGGACGGGGGTGACGAGCTCGGGGCGCACGGCGGCGAGAGCCCGCAACTGTTCGTCGCTCCGGCTGCGCAGCCACTCGGTGAACTCCGTGCTCATTTCGTCAATGGTAAGAGGCCTTACCGACAAAGCGTGGCACGGGTAAAGTTTGTGATCATGTGAGCGGCCGTGAATGGGGGAAATAGGCCACGGGCAAGGGCATCGGCGAGAGAGGATGGCAGCGTGATCGAGCGTGTCGACCAGCTTGTCCTGGAGTACGTCAGCAGGGCGGCTGATGCCGCCCACGGCGTGCTGCCCCCGAGGCAGCGGATCGATTTCGTCGGAAGGCTGCGTAAGCGGATCGACGCCGAGCGGATGGGGATGGACAGCCCGGCGGCCGTCGAGAAGGTTCTGGCCCAGTTCGGCGATCCCGTGGTGCTGGTGCGGCGCGAGGTGCACCGCCTGAACAGTGAGACGACCCTGGGGGGCCTGGCGGAGACGCTGGAGGAGGCCGAGCGCCCCACCGGTGTCATCGTCCCGGCCCCGGCGTCGGGCCTTCACGATTCGTCCGAGCCGCTCTCCGGCCGTTCGGTCACCGGGGATCACGCGGCGCCGGAATCTGCGACGGCGGATTCCGCGATGACCGGTTCGGTGGCCGGTTCCGCGTTCTCAGAGCCGATTCCGCCCGGGGAGGACGATCTCGAGTCGCCGGGTTCCGGGCGATCGGATATGACGATTTTCGGGGCCTCGACGTCGGACCGGTCAGGAGAAGCCGGTTTCGAGTGGGCGGATTCCCGGGAACCTGGTGCCCCCAGGCGCTCGCATCCTTACGGGGACGTGCCGGGTGGCTCTGTCCCCCCGCCTCGCGACTCCGGGACCGGCTCGGAATCCCCGGCCGCGCACGAGGCCGCTTCCGCGGACGCCCCCGGAGATGCTCCCTCGGGCGTTCCCGAGCCGACGGCCCGGCCACGATCCTCGTCGGTCGCACCCGGGGGAGGCGAACCGGACGACCCCGCTGCCGAGCGTGTCGAGGCGGATGACCCGCCGACCGAGGAGATCCCGCCCGCGCGAGGCACCGGGGCACAGCCGGAGGCCGCACCGGTGCCGGCACCGGAATCGGAGCGGGAATCGCCGTCGAGAGCGGAAACGGGGTCGGGATCAGGCCCGGGACCAGAGCCGGGACCAGCCTCGGGATCAGAGCCGACACCGGGGCGGGGAGCGAAACCGGGGCCGGGATCAGGCCCGGGACCTGGAGAGGGAGGTGCGGCGGGGGACGAGAGGCCCCGGGCCGTGATACCGCCCGGAGTGGCCAAGGCCAGACGGGAGGCCGAAGAACTTCTGGCCAGGAGACAGGCCAGAAAACGGCCCGGCCTGCTCCGTCGTCCGAGCCGTGCACCCCGGTCGCGAGAGGACGTCGTCGCCGGGGAGAGCGACGTCAGGTCGGTCCTGCTCGGCCACCGGCGCGAGGTGATCGGGATGGCCCTTCTCGGCCTGGCCGGGCTGCTCGTCCCCTTCCCCTTCGCCCCAATTGCGATCTTCCGGATTCCCGTGCTGGTCTGGGCGGTCGCCGTGCTGGTCGTGACGGTCTGCGAGGCCTGGGAGGGCGCCGACAAGGTGCGCGGGGCCGCAGCACCGATCCTGAGCTACACCATCGGCGGCTGCCTGGTCGCGCTCATCCGATCCAGGAACGACCTCAGCCTGGTGGTGGACCAGTTCTTCGAGATCAGCGGGCTCATGTTCATGCTGGGAAGCGCGGCGGGTGTCTTCTGGCTGGCCTACCGCCTGTTCAACCCGGTCCCCCCGGTCGGCAGGCGCAACAGGTCGACGACCCCTTCCTGAGGGAGGGGGCTTGAGGTGCGGAGATGCGCTTCGAAGTCCCGCGTCGACCAGGCTTGGGCATCACATTTTGCAGGCGTCATCAGATGCCTGCGTCGCGTATGAGACAGCGGACCCACCCCGCCGTGCCTCCTCGGTGGGCTCGGGAATCCACGCCGGCGGACAACCCCGAAGGCGGGGACGGAAGCGGGGTGTGGAGGCCCGCGAGGGACCTGGCGCGCGACATCGCCGAGGGGGGATCGGCCGCTGCGGCCGGCGTCACTCCAAGGGCCTTCGGGCCCGCGGAAGCAGAGGGGCGACCCCGCGGCAGGTGACTCAGCCGATCGCCTGGACGGCGGGCCGGGGCAGCAGGCCGAGCGCGAGGCGCACCCAGGAGGCGACAAAACGGTCGCGCTCCGCGCGCCCGGGGGGCTCGCCCACCGTCTCCTGGAACAGCTGGTAGTGGACCACCGCGCCGCCGAGCACGGCACCGATCGCGGGCCAGTCCACGTCGGCCTCGGCATACTCGGGCTGGGCCAGGAACCACGTGGTGATCGCGTCGAACATGGGCTGCAGCAGTCCCTCGCGCACGATCGCCACCAACTCGGGGAACTGGCTCAGGTCACGGAAGAAGACGCGTGTCAGCTCGCTCTCCTCGCGGGCCTTGGCCAGCCCGGCCTTGCACAGATGGGCCAGGCGCGCTTCGACGTCCATCGACATGTCGACGGTGCTCATCTCGGCCAGGGTCTCGACGATCTGCCTCCGGGTCCGGGCGGCGTGTTCGTTCATCGCCGCCGCCAGCACCTCGTACTTGGACTTGAAGTGCCGGTAGAGCCCGCCCGCGCCCGGCGACAGCCCGGACGCGGCCTCGATCTCGGCCACGGAGGTCGCCGAATAACCCCGTTCGGCGAACAGGCGCAGGGCTTCGTCGATGATCCGCTCGCGCGTCGATCTGGTCATTTCTCTGCCGATACCTCCACCATGACCATATCCAGTGCCGAACTCCCCAGGCCGCAGCACGCCGGGCCTGGCGCGTTCAAGCGTTTTACGAGGCACGATGGGAGCGTCCAGCGCTTCACCGGGCATGCTGGGAACGGCCCTGCAGCCCAGCGGGTCCATGGCACACCATGAACGGTCCAACGGTCCACGGGCACGTTGCGAAGGATTCACCGGCAGGCCTCAGGAGATTCATCGGGCGGCCTTACGAACGCGTCGTGCCGATCATGAGATGGTCCTCTCGCCGCTCGACACGGCATCCCCCCTTCCGGTAAGTGAATCCTTTCTCGAAAGGGTTACGTGGCAGGTGGCGTTACGTGCGGCGAGATCGGCTCCGACCTGGGAGATTTAGCATTCTTTGAGGACTTCTCAGAGAATGTCCTCCGAAGTTGATAAGGAGCGGTGAGTGATCTGATGAACTCGGTGGGGTTCGACCTTGATATGACGCTTGCGGACACGCGTGTCGGCATCGCCGCCGTCTACGACGAGTTGTCGCGGCACATGGGTGTGTTCATCGACAGCGCCGCCGTGGTGGCCAGACTGGGACCGCCGCTGGAGTGGGAGCTGGCCAACTGGCTGCCTCCCGAGGAGATCCCCGGGGCAGCCACCGTCTTCAGATCGCTGTATCCCTCGATCGCCGTCCCGGTCACCAGCCTCATGCCCGGCGCGCGTGAGGCGGTGGAGGCCGTACGGCGCGGTGGCGGCAGGATCGTCGTGGTGACGGGGAAGAACGCCCGTGATGCGGCCAGTACGGTCGAATTCCTCGGCCTGGACGTGGACGAGGTCGCCGGCTCGGTCTTCGGGGCGGCAAAGGGTCCGGCACTCGCGAGTTTCGGCGCCGCGGCCTATGTGGGAGATCACGTCGCCGACATCGAGGCGGCGCGGGCGGGGGGCGTCGTCAGCGTGGCGGTGGCGACGGGTCTCTATCCGGTGGGAGAGCTGCGTGATCACGGAGCGGATGTCGTGCTGGGCGATCTGACCGAGTTCACCGAATGGTTCGATGGTTGGCGAACTCCAGCCTCACTCGTGTAATTAGAGGCTGATTAGACGGTCGCCCTCTGCGTCCGCTGGGCATAACCTACATCCATTCCTTTTCACGACAGTCTGAACGAGGTCACCCCTGTGCCGAGTGGCAAAGTCAAGTGGTACGACGCCGACAAGGGTTTCGGCTTCCTCACCCGCGACGACGGCGGTGAGGTCTTCGTGCATTCTTCCGCGCTGCCCAATGGTGTGGACTCCCTCAAGCCAGGCCAGAAGGTCGAGTTCGGTGTGGCCGAGGGGCGTCGCGGCCAGCAGGCGCTCTCGGTCCGGGTCATCGAGCAGCCCCCCACGCTCGCCAAGGCCGCGAAGCCGAAGGGCAAGCGCAAGAAGCCCGACGAGATGGTCGTCATCGTGGAAGACCTGATCAAGCTCCTGGACGCGGTCTCCACGTCGTATCAGAAGAACAAACACCCCGAACCCGTGCATGCCAAGCAGATCGCGGCCGTGCTCCGGGCCGTGGCCGACGACATGGACGAGTAACCCCTTCCCGGTGGCTCCGCGTAATTTCCTGTAAAACCTTCGGGGTTTTCTGGGGTTTCCCAGGAGGGTTTTCCACGGGCCCGTTTCCGCCTCTTCAGGGAGGTTCACACGGGCCCGTTTCCGCTTTTCGGAGGGGGTCGCCGCGGGCCCGTAGAACTCCCGGGTTCCGGCGGGCACACTTCCGTGCGGCCCTTCTCCAAGGCTCGGCTTCGGGGCGGCCCTTTCCCCGGGCTCAGCCGTGGGGGTTGGTCAGCGGCCTGGTCCGCTTCTCCGCGGGGGGATCGTCCCGCCGCACGATCGCGGTGGTCGTGCCGGCGGGCTCGGGCCTGATCCACTCCTCCGAGTGCCACTCCCCGCCGGCGGAGGACGGGACGTCGGGGGCGTCGGGGGCGTCGGGGGTGCGACCGGCCCTGGCGGCCTTCACCTTGGCGTCCCTCGCGTCGCTCCGCCTGCGCCGCCGGGCCAGCAGCCAGCCGAGTGAGCCCGCCAGCACCGTGGCCATCACCGCGAGCCCGGTCCGCCCGCCGGCGAACAGCGACAGCAACAGCCCGACCAGGCCACCGAGCACCCACGCGATCTGCAGGAACGCCTCCACCACCCCGAACGTGGACGAGCGCACCTCCTCGCCGATCTCGCGCTGCACGATCGCGTCCAGCGCGAGCTTGCCCAGCCCCTGGGCGAACGCGGCCACCAGTGCGACGGCCACCGCGGTCCAGAGGTTGAACATGATCGCCGCCACCACCGTGATCACGGTGGTCAGCGCGAGCGTGGCCAGCACGATGACCTGGGGGGAGTGGTTGCGCACCCAGGAGGCCACGGCCGCTCCGGCCAGACCGCCCGCTCCGGCGGCCACGGCCAGCACGCCGATCGTGACCGGGGGGGCGAGTCCGGGGAGGTTCTTGTCCTGGACGAGGAAGAGCAGGTAGAAGAGCAGGAAACCGGAGTGGAGACGGATGGCCACGTTGGCCCTCATCGCCGCGGCGACCACCGGGCCCACGTTCAGCAGCGTGCGCCAGCGGGGTGGCCGCTTCTCGCCCTCGTCGTCCAGCTCCTCCAGATCGGGGGAGTCGACGTGACGTGGAAGCCGTATGGCCAGCACACCCTGGAGCAGGAAGAGCACCGTCGCCCCGCGCAGCACCCACTCGGCGCCGAGCCAGGTGCTGGCGCCCGCGCCGATCGGGATCGCGACACCGGCCGCGACCAGTGCGAACAGGGCCACCCTCGCGTTGGCGGTGACCAGCGCGATGTCGGCGGGCAGCACGCTCGGCATGATCGCCGCGCGGGAGACGTTGTAGGCCTTGGACAGCACCAGCACGGCCAGCGCCGCGGGGAAGATGGTGAACACGTCGCCGGGGACGATCGCCGCCGCCATGGCGAAGCAGAGCAGTCCTCGGCCGAACAGGGTCCCCGCCATCACGAAGCGCCGGCCGGAGCGGAACCGGTCGAGAACCGGCCCGACGAACGGCGCGACCACCACGAAGGGGATCATCGTGATCAGCAGATAGATCGCGACCTGGCCCCGGGCCTCGTTCACCGGGAGTTTGAACAGCGTCCCGGCCAGGGCCGCGGTGACCAGCGCGTCGCCCGCGCTGTGCGCGGCGGTCAGCTCGATCAGCTGGCCCAGGCCCGTACGGCCCGCGCCCTGGGCGTGGGTCATCCTCCTCGCGGCCTTGCCGACCCGCTGCGTCCCGCTCGCCGCGCCACGCCCCGCGCGCAGGGTGGCCCGGCCCGTGCTCCTGCCCGCGTTCACGGTCGCCCGCCCCGCTCCGGCGGCCGAGCGACCTGCCCGGCGGGAGGCCTCACCTATCGTCTTTCGCGCCCGTTCCCACCCAGCTGCCACGTATCAAGTCATACCCGAATGACGGGTGAGTTGGCGGGTGCGATAGGTAACTACTCGCTTGATCGGCATCCGGCGGTGCCGTTCGCTCCAGGCATAGGTGAGAATGAACTGTGAGTGAGCGCAGCGAGCGAGCCAGTAGGGACAGCAGCCGCCGGGCTGCCAGGCTGACGGGAGACGATTCGTGAACCGCACTCGATCCCGCGCCGTGGTCCCGGACCAGGCATGCGTCGCCGCCGTCGACTTGGCCCGTTTCGCGATTGAAGAGAATGTCAGGCCCGACGAGGTGGGCGAGCATCTCGGCGTCGAGGGCGAGGGTGACCGTATCGTCACCCACTACTTCGCCAGCCTGGACCGCGCCTATCAGGGGTGGCGCTGGGCCGTCACCGTCGCCAGGGCCTCCCGGGCGCGCAATGTGACGGTCAGCGAGGTCGTGCTCCTGCCCGGCTCGGGTGCGCTGCTGCCGCCCCAGTGGGTGCCGTGGAGTGAGCGGCTGCGTCCCGGTGATCTCGGTGTGGGCGATCTGCTGCCCACCTCCGACGACGACGATCGGCTCGCGCCCGGGTTTACCGAGGTCGACGACGACGTCGACCACCAAATGATCTTCGAGTACGGTCTCGGCCGGGCGCGGGTGCTCTCCCCGATCGGACGTGACCGCGCCGTGCGGCGCTGGCACTCCGGTGAGTCCGGCCCGCACACCCCGCTCGCACACGCCGCTCCCGCCCAGTGCTCCACCTGCGGCTTCTACTGGCCGCTGGCCGGTGCGCTGCGCACCGGCTTCGGCGTCTGCGCGAACGAGTACGCGCCCGACGACGGCCGGGTGGTCGCCGCCGACCACGGCTGCGGCGCGCATTCCGAGGCCGCCGTGCTGCCACACCAGGTCGAGCCGACCTCGCCGATCCTCGACGATCTGACCTATGACACCACCGAGGACCCCTCGGAGGCAGGCCTGGCCGGTTCCGTGGACGTCAACGGCTCCGAGCCGCTGGGGCACTCCTGATCCGACCCTGTTTCCGCAGCTCACCGGATAATTTCTGATCCGACGCTGTTTCCGCAGGCCGCCGGGTCGCCTCTGGCCCGGCGGTCTGCCGTGCGAGGTGACCTGCGGGGCCCCCGACCTATGGGACTCATCGCTGTGACTGACATCTTCGACACCGAACGACTGCGCTCCGCCGTACTCGCCGCCTGGACGGCCTCGCCCGCGCGCTTCCGTGAGGACGCCAACGCCGAGGAGGACTTCGCGCTCGGCGGTTACCGCGATCGGCTGATCGTCGAGCTCGCCCAGAACGCCGCCGACGCCGCTCTCCGCGCCGGGGTGCCCGGACGGCTCCGCCTGTCGCTGCGCGAGGGGGTGCTGTCGGCCGCCAACACCGGCGCCCCGCTGGACTCGGCCGGGATCGAGGGCCTGTCCACGCTGCGTGTCTCCGCCAAGCGGGACGATGTCGGCGCGGTCGGCCGGTTCGGCGTCGGTTTCGCGGCCGTGGTGTCGGTCTGCGATGAGCCGGTGATCGGCTCGCTCGGCTCCGGGGTCGTCCGCTGGTCCCGTGACCGGACCGCCGCGCTGGTGGCCGCCGAGCCCGCGCTGGCCAAGGAGCTCGCCGAGCGCGGAGGGCACGTGCCGCTGCTGCGCCTGCCGTTCCCCTCCGGTCCGGTCGAGATCCCCGCGGGGTTCGACACGCTCGTACGGCTGCCGCTGCGTGACGGCGCGGCCGAGGACGCCGTCCGGCGGATGCTGCGGGAGACCAGTCCCGCGCTGCTGCTCGGCCTGCCCGCCCTGGAGTCGATCGAGATCGACGTGGACGGCGAGGTGCGGACCGTCACGCCGGACGGCTGGCAGGTGGTCGCGGCCTCCGGGCAGTTCACCCCGGAGCAGGCGGCCGAGCTGTTCGCCGACCGCCCGACCGAGGAGAGGTCCCGGCCGTACTGGATGGTCCGCTGGGCCGTACCCGTCGCCGGATCCGCGAGCGACGCCTCGGCCGGTTCGCAGGCCGGTCCGCTCGGCGGGGAGCCTCGGCCCCTGCCCGCGCAGGTGCCGCCGGTGGTGCACGCGCCCACGCCGAGCGACGAGCCGCTGGACCTGCCCGCGTTGCTGATCGCCTCGTTCCCGATGGCCACCGACCGCCGGCACGTGGCCAAGGGCCCGCTGACGGACTTCCTGGTCGAGCGCGCCGCCGACACCTATCTCGAACTGCTCGTGGGGCTGCCTCGCACACCCAAGCTGCTCGACCTCGTCCCCGGACTGATGGGCAAGGGCGAGCTCGACGCGCAGATCCGCCGGGCGATCCTGCGCAGGCTCCCCGACGCGCCGCTGCTCCCCGTGCTCTCCCCGCCTGCCGACGTTGAGGGACTGGCCGTGCCCGCCGACGGCGAGGGGCTGGTCGTGCCCGGACGGCGAACCTCCGTGGTCGTGGCCTCGGGTGAGCTGCTGGAGAGGATCGCCCCCATGGTCCCCGGCCTGCTGCCCGCCGGGTGGCCGTCCAGGCACCCCGCGATCAACGCGCTCGGCGTCAAGCGGGTGCAGCTCACCGACGTGGTGGACATGCTCTCCGGCGACGCCGTCTCCGGCAGGGATCCGGCCTGGTGGCGGTCGCTGTACGAGGTGCTGCCCGCCGACGACCCCGAGTCCCTCGGAGCGCTGCCGGTTCCGCTCGCCGACGGCCGCCTGGTCCGGGGGCCGCGTGGCACACTGCTGCTGATCGACGGCTCGGCGCTGGACCCGGCCGTGCTCGCCCCGCTCGGGCTGCGCGTGGTCCACCCGGACGCCGCCCACCCGCTCCTGCTCCGGCTCGGCGCGGGCGAGGCGACTCCCCGGACGGTCCTGGAGGATGCGCTGACCCGCTCCGCCGTCTCGGAGTCCATGAACAGCGACGACCCCGGACCGGTGGCCCAGGCGGTGCTCGCGCTGGTGGACGCCGCGGGACTGACCGCGGGCGAGGAGCCCTGGCTGGCCGACCTGGCGCTGCGCGGCGCGGACGGCGAGCTGTACCCGGCGGGCGAGCTGCTCCTCGCCGAGGGAGCGCTGGCCGGGCTGCTGGACCCGGAGACGCACTTCGGCACGGCGGCGCCCGAGCTGGTGGAACGGTACGGCTCGCGGGTGCTGGCCGCGGCCGGAGTGCTCGACGGCTTCGCCGTGGTGAACGACACCGACGTCATGATCGACCCGGATGACTGCGATCATGACCTGGATCGCGAGGACGAGTGGCTGGAGGCCGTTCTCGACCTGATGCCCGAGATGGACGTCCCGCCGGTCGCCAGGGAGTTCTCCGCGATCCGGGACCTCGAGTACGTCGCGAACTGGCCCGCGGCCCTCGCCCTCCTGTCGCGCCCGCCGCTCCGCTCGGTCCTGCATCCGCTGCGGATCCTCGTGGCGGGTGAGGTCGTGGAGGTGCCCTCCTACACCGCGTGGTGGCTCTCCACCCACCCGGTGCTCGGCGACAGGCGTCCCACCGAGCTGCGGCTCCCGACCGCCGACCCGCTGCTGTTCGGCCTGTACGGCGACGCCCCGGCCGGGATCGACGAGGCCGCGCTGGCGATGATCGGCGTACGGACCACGCTGACCGACCTGCTCGCCTCGCACGGCGGCCCCGACGAGCTGATCGACCTGCTGGGCGACCCCTCCGTGGAGGTGGACAGGGCCCAGCTCCGCGCACTGTGGGTGGCTCTCGCCGCCGTCGACCCCGCCCGGGTCGCGCCCCCGCGCGCGGTCCGCGCCATCCTCGGTGGCGAGATCGTCGTCGCCGACGCGGAGGACGGGCGCTCGCTGTCCGTCGAGGGAGAGGGCAGGGACGAGCCGGGTGAGCCGGTCGTGGTCGAGGCGCCGGACCTGCTCCCGCTGGTCGCGGGCCGGCCGTTGATCCTGGCCCCCTTCGACCTGGCCGAGGCCCTCTCGGAGCTGCTGGACCTGCCCCTGGCAGGTGAGGAGGCGGCCGGTGAGGTGACCTCCTCGGGCGAGGTCCGTGAGGTCCCGCCCGCCGTACGGTCACTGCTGCCGACCGCGCCCGCGACCTACACGGAGCACGAGAGGCTGCTCGTGGACGGCGTCCCCGCCGCCTGGCGGTTCTTCGAGGGCATGGTGCACGCCACGGGGGTGGAGGGTCTGGCCCGCGGGCTCGCCTGGGCGTCGGGCCAGTGGGGAGACCGGCTCGCGGTCGCGGCGCTGCTGCGCGATCCCGAGGCGGTGCCACTGCTGCTCGCCGAGGCGGACCTGGACAGCTGGACCGCGTCGACCAACTAGCCCGGCCGATCCTCGTGCATGCGTCGTGGCCCTGCTCCGGCGCATGCGCCTTTCCGCGTATGCGCCGCACGCGGCCCTGGTTTGGCGCATACGTCTCTCCTCGCATGCACCGCAGCCCTGCTCCCGCGTATGTGCCGCGGTCAGCGCATGCGCTGGAGCGGCGTGATCGTCTGAGGGGGAGTACAAGCCTCGAACGCGGTCCGAGGGAACCGGTCGCGGGAAGAGACGATCATAAGATCGCCGTCGTGGGTTCGATCGGCTCGTCCGTGGAGGGCGGGCCCCGGCGGTCGCGGCGCCGTACGAACCAGAGGCCGAACAGCCCGCCGCATATGCCCGCCACGCAGGTCCAGATCCACCAGCGGTGCTCGGCGTCCGGCTGCATGATCAGAAGCACGATCAGGGCGATCGCCCACAGGACGGTGCCCGAGAGGATCGCGATCGTGTCGTTGGTCTTCAACGGCTGCAGATCCGGACGGCGAGGCTGGTTCACAGATTCAGCCTAGGCGACGCCGTCTCACTACCCGCAAAGCGGAGTCTGTGAAGGCGCGAATCGATCTCGAAAGCATCACCATCGTGACCCGGGCCTTCCTGGCAGGGGGTGCTCGCTGTCACTCTGCGTGCGTGAGTGACGCTAAAACCCCCTCAATAAGCGGACTTGACCGTTTTTTTCACATCTCTGATCGTGGCTCGTCGGTAGGCCGGGAGGTCCGCGGCGGGCTCGTCACGTTCTTCACGATGGCCTACATCGTCGTGCTCAACCCCTTGATCATCGCCACCGCCAAGGACGTGGACGGCCAGTTCATCGGTGACAGCCTTGTCCAGGGCAACGTGCCGCTGGTCGCCGCCGGTACGGCCTTCGTGGCGGGCGTGCTGAGCATCCTGATGGGGGTCATCGGCAGGGTCCCGTTCGCGATGGCCGCGGGTCTCGGCCTGAACGCCTTCGTCACCTACGGCATCGCCTCGCAGATGTCGTGGGAGTCGGCCATGGGACTGGTGTTCCTGGAAGGCGTGATCATCGCCCTTCTGGTGCTGACCGGGTTCCGCACGGCGGTGTTCAACGCCATCCCGCCCCAGCTCAAGACCGCGATCAGCGTCGGCATCGGCCTGTTCATCGCCCTGATCGGCTTCGTGGACGCCGGTTTCGTCCGCCGCGTGGCGGCCGGTCCGCCGCTGGAACTCGGAATCCGCGGAAACCTGACCAGCTGGCCGATCTTCGTGTTCGTGGTCGGTCTGCTGCTGATGGTCCTACTGGTGGCGCGGCAGGTGAAGGGCGCCATCCTGATCGGCATCGTCACCACCACCGTTCTCGCGATCGTCGTGGAGGCCATTGCCAAGGTCGGTCCCGCGACGGTGCCCGGCAAGGAGCCGAACCCGGCGGGCTGGCAACTCGTCGATCCCAAGGCGCCCGCGAATATTTTCGGGTTCGAGAACCCCCTGGTCCTGTTCAGGGAGTTCGACCCGTTCGGCGCCTTCAGCTCCATCTCGGTCATCCTGGTCGTGCTGCTCGTTTTCACCCTCCTGCTCACCGACTTCTTCGACACGATGGGCACGATCGTGGGCGTCGGACGTCAGGCCGAGCTGATCAAGGAGGACGGCACCCTGCCCAGGGCCCGTGAGATCCTCCTGGTCGACTCCATCGGCGCGGCGGTCGGCGGGGCCGGCTCGGTCTCCTCCAACACGACCTACATCGAGTCGGCGGCGGGCGTCGGCGAGGGCGCGCGCACCGGTCTGGCCAGCGTCGTCACCGGCGTGCTGTTCCTGCTGGCCATCTTCGTCTCGCCGCTGGTCGCCGTCGTCCCCTACGAGGCCGCCGCCCCCGCGCTCGTCGTCGTCGGCTTCCTGATGATGACCGCGATCCGCGACATCGACTTCACCGACTACGAGATCGCGATCCCGGCCTTCCTCACGATCGTGCTCATGCCGTTCAGCTACTCGATCGCCACCGGCATCGGCGCGGGCTTCATCACCTTCGTGCTGATCAAGCTCGTCAAGGGCAAGGCCCGCGAGGTCCACACGCTCATGTGGGTGGTCGCCGCCCTGTTCGTCGTCTACTTCGCCCTGGGCCCGATCAAGGCCCTGCTCAACCTCGGCTGAGCAGGGAGCCGAGGACCGTCATGGTGGTCCATGGACGTGTGGTCACCATGACGGTCCTCGGCACGGCTACCCGGTTCGCTCCCGAACCCATGAGGCTGTAACCCTGTCGCTGGGTATCTCAGGTGGCGCAGGGGATCGGTGACGCGGGAGAGATCCAGGACCGTGTAGCGTCCGCCGCTGGTCGCCCAGTACAGGATCGGCCCCCCCGATGCCTCCGCGCCGAACCGGATCTTGTTCTGATCCTCCATCTCGTTCCGGTCTTCCGGAGTTTTGTCCCGGTCGGAGAATCCGAGCAGCGCGGTCCGCCGGGTGCACCGGTCGTACAGTTGGGCCGGGGATTCGACCGTCACAGTGGACACGGCGATGGCATGTACGGTCACCCCGGCCGCACCGGCCCCGGCATGGCCGGGGTGACCGATTATGCTCGGCGGACGAGTCCGCCGTTATTTGCAGCGGGCGGGCTTGGTCGCGTTGAGATAGACCTCGTACACAGTACGGTCGCGGATGTTGAAAGAGGCTCCGTCGCAGAAGAAGTAGGGATCGTCTTCGATGGTGTAAACGGCGCCGGACCAGGGGCCCGCTGAGAACGCGTAGGCAATGGCGCTGGTCTTGTTCGCTCCGGAACACTTGAAGTTCAAGGGGCCTCCGTAGCCCCAAAGGGTCGCGGCCCTGGTCTGGCAGCCCGCGGCGGCAGCGGCCGACGCGGGACTCGCCACAGGGCCGACGGTCGCGGTCGCGAGGACGGCGGCCATCGCGAAGCCTTTCAGCGCCGTCCGCAGCTTTCGGGAGGATTTCGCGTCCGAGGGAATGACGGGCATCGGTGCCGAGAAACGCGCGATGCCCTTGGCCGGATGCGAGTGGTCCGCCGATCCTCTGGCCGAGGTGGGCCGATCGACCGCCCTTTGAGCGATACGCGGAAATCTCATCGGACTCCTTATGAGAAGGAAAGATGTTTCGGCATGCCTTGCCGGCGATTCTTCCGCTGTTTTCCAACATTTCTTTCCGCCGGAATGCCGCTGGACGAGGACAACGTAGATCTTCGCCTCCTTGGCGGCCAAGAGAAAACACGATGGTGGGACGGCGGGATGGCGAAAGGCGGGATGACCTGCTGAGACGGGGGAGCCGTGGGATGCCGCTGGGACGGGGGGCCGTGCCACCCGTCACCTTCCCCATCCTGGCTGCGGCAGGCCGGCGAACGGCCTTGGTCCCGAAGCTATCCCACGGCGCTCCCGTCCCTGCAGGTCAGCGGGCCTCTGTCATCCCGGTGTCCCGACATCGCCATTTCCCTTGGCCGCCGTGGAATCGGGGTTTTACGTTGGCGTCGTCCAACGGCGCCCGGCGGCGACAAATGGGGGAAACAGCGAAAGAATCGCCGCCGCGGCGCGTGAAGTAACGCCTCTCTAAGGAGTCCCATGAGATTTCCGCGAATCGCTCGCAGGACGACTGATCGGCCCGCCCCGGTCAGAACATCGGCGGACCGCTCGGGTCGTGCCAGGAGCATCGCGCGTTTCTCGATCGCGGTGGCGGGGTTCTCGCTTCTCGCCGCCACTTTCTCTCCCGCCGCCTCCGCCACCGCCTCCGGGGCCCTGGCCTGCACGTCCCCGACCTTCTCCGTCTATCCCGGTTCGAGCATCAGCAACCTTCGCTACGGCCAGGTGGACTTCAACTTCTACGCGTGCAGCGACCAGGCGCCTTCGTCATGGTCGGCCTCGGTGACCAAGGCTCAGGTGAACAGCACCGGAAAGAACCTCGGGTTCTACATCGACGGCACGAGCATTCCCACCGACTCGACCGGGAGCTACTACCGGTATTTCCGGGGGAACATCTTCGCGAGCACCTGCACGCCGAGAGTCCACTTCCCGTGCGCCCGCTCATACAGCTTCTCCGTCCAGTTCCAGGTCACCAAGGACAGGTTCGGCAATCCTCAGGTGTACATGGGATCCAAGACTGCGCCGGCAGGAATGGCGCTTTTCACCACTCCCTGACACACCGCAGGTTCCTCTGATCGCAGGGCCAGGCGCCGTAACCGCGGTGTCCTGGCCCTGCTTATGTGTGCTTACGCTTCAGGTTGAAGTGCGCTGAAGGCCGTCCTCAAGGGGTCCACGAACGGATTGCGCCTTCGCCGCACCCGTCACGCCGATGGCAGAACGACGCTTGCTCCAGGCAATGACGCATGGCAAGGAAAGTAGTCGAAGTAGGATACTGAGATGTCCTGATCGATCATGATGTGCACGCCCCCGCGCACCTGCTGAGACAGCGGTGGGACGACGCTCTCGGCGGTCGCGGACCGGTAGCGACTCGTTCTTGCTGTGGGAGGGTGCAATGACACATGAGGAGGAAATCGAGCGGTTCGCGGCCCGCCTTCGTGTGCTCAAGGAGCGTGCCGGAACCAGCTTCGAGGCGCTGGCCAAACAGAGCGGGATCAGCCGATCGAGCCTCCATCGCTACTGTTCGGGCACCAAACTGCCGGTCGGCTATGGCGCCGTTCACGCGTTCGCCAGGGCATGCGGGGCCACCGGCGAGGAACTCCGGGAGTTGCACAGGTTATGGGCGCTCGCCAGTGCCACGCGGTCCTCGCAGGCGTCGCCCGAACGCCCTGCCGAGCTTCAGGACGCGGAACCCGAGGCGATCGCCGAGCCGTCACAGCCGGTTGTGCCCGCATCACCGCCGCGCCTTCGTCTCCGCACGGCGTGGGCCCTTTTGCCGGCGGCGTTCCTCGTGGCGACCGTTGCCATCATCACCGTCATGCTGCGAACAGATCAGAAGTCCGACCTGCCGGTGATCGCGAAGAGCAAGCCAGAGGCCTCCGCAACCGCGGCGATACGGGTTTTCAACATCGAGGGCGACTGCAAGAGCCAGAAGGAACGATTGCCGGCCTGCAGTATGGGCCTGGCCCGCGATCCGAGACTGAAATACGACGCCGACAATGTGGTCAGCCACCGCGTATGGCACAACGACGTCTTGCGTGTCGACTGCGTCCTCTATGACGGCGACCGGGTCGAGGACGAAACGGGCGTCGGCACGACACGCTGGTTCAGGGTTCGGCTCGACCGCGCACCCGGTGGCCACGCCTGGCTCCCCGCAGTGCGCAGCCACGACAATCCGGTAGTGCCGGTCTGCGCCTAAGAGGTTTTGACAGGAAGATCAGCGGACGAGGCGGCGCCCTTCTTCATGGAGAGAAGGGCGATCAAGAGAGGCCGTGGACACGCCCCCAGATCATTTTGTTGGGACCCCTAAGCCCTCGCGGAGAGACCGCCGTCGACGGTGAAGACGGCTCCACTCGTGTAAGCGGAGCGGTCGGAGGCGAGGAAAACAATCAGATCTGCGATCTCACGTGGAGTCGCCGGTCGGCCGAGCGGATAGTGGGAGGTCAGCTCTGCGTATCGGCCTTCATCTCCGAGCTGGCCGTGTGCGCGGCTTTTCAGAAAATCAAGGATTCGATCCGTCGCCACAGGGCCGGGATTGACGCCGACGACGCGGATTCCGTCTGCCAGGCTCCGACCCCCCAGCGCCCTGGTGAAGGCCATCAGGGCGGCGTTTCCGGTGCTGCCGGCGATGTATTGGCCGTCTACTCGCTCACCGGCGTTGCCGATGTTGTTGACGATCACGCCGTGTCGCCGATCCTTCATCCTCGTATAGACCAGCCGGGTGAGGTTGATATAACCGAAGACCTTGAGCTCCCAGGCATGCCGCCAGGTTTCTTCGTCAACCATTTCAATGGTTCCGCCCGGGATGTCACCGGCATTGTTGACCAGGATGTCGATGTCGGAGACCGCGCCGGCGAGGGCGGTCAGGTCCGCCTGCTGCCGTAGGTCCACGGGATGGGTGCGCACGTCGACGCCGTATACGGCGCGGAGACGACTGGCGAGACTTTCCAACGCGGACACGTTGCGGGCGGCCAGGTGAAGGGCGCAACCCTCCTCCGCCAGCACCTCGGCCGTTGCCGCGCCGATGCCCCGCGAAGCGCCGGTGACAAGCGCGCTCCTGCCACGCAGATTCAGATCCATTGCATTCCCCCGAGAAAAATCCCACCGAATATGACGCGCGGCGAAATATGCAAACCTCACGGCGTCGCACGACATGCTCTGTGGAATTCATTGTGAAGACACTTGAATGTTCAGCGACGCGGGGATCGTGTTCCCGGCACCGCACCTGACCCGTTTCGCGGCGCGACGTCATCGGCGCGACTCGTTACGCGGCCTGCGACGGCTGCGTGTGGCGAAGCGCGCTGGATTCCGTCGTTCGGCGAGCAGCGTGCCGAACGCGATGGCGAAAGAAAAGGGGGCGAAGGCGTCCGCGAAGCGGGCTTCGACGAGTGTACCTTCCCAGGTATTGAGGAAGACGAGAGGCCCTCTCCTCGGGGGCGCTCCTTGAAATAAGGGCACAGGATGCGAGAGACGAAAGTGATTGTGCCTGGATGGAGTCGCCCGTCTCGATGAGATCCCGCTTTGGGACGGCGATCAGGTTGCGGAAGCGGACGACGGGACCTGCGACGGTGATCACCGGGCTTCGTTTCCAGAGCGGATCGGTCGAGTAGCCGAGACAGTCCGAACAGGTCACCATCTCAAGCGGGCGACCCAGGGATGATTCGTATGTTTGCCAGCATGCAAATGAGGAGTCTTCAGCGAGCGCAACGTGCCCGTCGGTCTTGCTCCGCGCCCGTCGGTGCCGGGTGGATGGTCGCCGCCTCTGACGGATTCGCCACCATCGTGGTGCCGGCGTGCGGAGGCGTCACCAGGGCAAGGCCTGCGCGGCGAAGGCGGCGGTGCGCCGCAGTTCGGCGTTCGTCGCTCCGCTCGCAGCCCGGACCGCGATCCCGTACATGACGGTCGTGACGTAGGCCGCAAGGTCGGCCGGGTCGACCTGGGGCGGCAGATCGCCCTCCGATCGCGCGCGCTCGAACCGTCCCTGGACGTCGACCTGAGCGGCCGTGCGCCAGTCCGAGAGCAGGTATCGGATCCGGTCGCTCTCCACGCTCGCGGCCAGCGCGCCCTGCACGCCCATGCACCCTTGTGGGCAGCCCTCACGGGTCGTGGCGTCCGCGGCCCCGAGCATCAGGCGCTCGGCCACCCTTCGGGCGGTGGGCTCTTCGAACGCCTCCTGCACGTACGAGGTGACCGTGGCGGTGTAGCGGTCGAGTGCCTTGCGAAACAGCGCTTCCTTGTTGCCGAACGCGGCGTACAGGCTCGGGCGGTTGATGCCCAGGGTCTCGGCCAGATCGGAGATCGCCGTGCCTTCGTAGCCCTGGCGCCAGAAGATCTGGACCGCCTGGTCAAGCGCCGTGTCGATGTCGAACTCGCGTGGCCTGCCGCTCACCGTGGTCACCGCCTTTATATACTCGTCGTTACATTACCCCTTCGACGAGACATCCCGGCAAGTCCCCTCCAAGGGCTCGCGCGGGGCCTGGGCACGCCGTTCCGGTATTCCATGTATTTTCTATTAATTTTATGGGGAATGCGTCGCAGGATCAAAGACGTGAACAGCGGCGAGCTTCTGGTGGCCGTTCACCCGGTTGTCCGCGTCCATCCCGAGACCGGGGAGCGGGCCCTGTTCGTCAACCCCGGCTTCACCGACCGCATCGTCGGCGTCTCCTCCCAGGAGAGCCGTCGCATCCTGGACCTGCTCTACGAGCAGATCACCCGTCCCGAGTACACCGTCCGCTTCCGCTGGGAGCCGGGCAGCGTCGCCTTCTGGGACAACCGGGTTCAGCCGCCGGGACCCACCTCGTTGTTCGGCGCGCCGTCGCCGCTGGTCGGCAGGTCACCACGCTCGATCGGACCGGACGGGCGATTGCCGGGTGAGGAGGTGGCGCTGTCTCCTGTCGCGTGCCGGGCTCCGGCCACGGCCGCCTTCAGCGCGGCCCGATCCACCTCCTCCAGGCGGCCGTTCAGCCGGATGAGGTGGTCGGCCCGGACCGCGGTGTACTCGTGGCGGCCTCCGCCCGAGCAGTACCAGCCCACCTCGTCGCGCTCGCACGTCACCGGCGCCGTAGGCGGCTCGGCCTTGTTGATCGGTGTGTCGGCGCAGAGACCGTCGCTGAACGTGCCACGGTCGACTGTCAATCCCACTTGCCTATCGCCCCGCGCGACGTAGGAGACTCCGAAGCCCTCCTCCCCGATGCCGCCGACCGACTGTTCGACCAGCTCATACCCTTCAAGCTCGACCGCGTAGATCAGATCCGGCGCCACCCCGTAAAGGCGAGCCTGATCCAGCACGGCCTGGCTGAGCGGTGTTTCCGAGCCACGGCCGGACAGGACGAAAAGCCCGAGAATCACGGGTGGAACAAGGCGGCGCATCACATGATCACTTTGTGCTTGTCGGAAACCGCCGTCAATAAGTGATCACAAGTTTTGGTGGGATGAGGAGGCAGGACTCAGTCGCGTCGCGGGGTCCTGCGTTTGATCCCGAGGTGCCGGGCCTCCTCTTTTGCCAGGCTCTCCACCGCCTGACAGGCGTCCTGCAGAGGATCCACCCGGTCGGCGTAGACGGCCACGCGCTTCAGAAGATCCTTGAAGGTGGGCTCCTCGCTTCCGAGGATCGAGAGGATATGGGCTTCGGCATGGGCGAGGGCGGTCCGCCGAGCTTGCCAGAGAGCCCGTCCGGCCTCCGTGGCGACGACCTTGCGGCTACGTCGATCGGCCGGGTCGGGTTGCCGTGACACCAGCCCCGCGGCTTCCAGATCGTCGATCAGATAGGTGAAGACCGTCCGGTCGATACCGAGCTGTGAGGCCATGACGCCCTGGTTGGCGGCGAGATTCTGGCTGGCTGAGGCGATGACCTGGTAGCCCCGTGGACCGCCCGGAATGTCGTTGACGGCCTCCTCCACGCCGCGCATGTACGCCCGCAGGATGACGCTCAGCGACCAGCCGAAGTCGTCCTTGAGGACATCGGCGGCGGACTGCTCTGTCGCGTCTGCGGTCGGAGAGGGGCGCGGTACGGGAACCGGGGCACTGGCCATGGCCCTCATGCTAGCTAACCAACTACTTGTGTGGTATTACCGATGATAGGTTCTGCAACAGAGTTGCTTGACGGAACGTCTGTAATCAATATGATTGCGACAACAACTACAACAAGGAGCTCGAAATGAGCCTGTTCCGTCTTGACGCCAGCATTCGGGGAGACCAGTCGGTCAGCCGCGCGGTCGCCGACACCGCTGAAGCGGCCTGGATTCGCACCCACCCGTCCGGTGTCGTGACCCGGCGAGACCTGGTCGCCTCTCCCGTTCCCGCGGACGCGTGGTCGTCGGCCGTCATGGGCTCGTTCACGCCCGAGGACCAGCGCACGGAAGACCAGCGCCGAATCGGGGCCCTCGCAAAGCAACTCGTGGACGAGCTCGTCGCCGCGGAGGCGTACCTGTTCGCCGTTCCGCTCTACAACTACGGCGTCTCGCAGCACGTGAAGACATGGATCGACCTGATCCTGACGGATTCTCGTCTGGCGCCGGGGCAGGAGCCGCTGCTGGCGGGCCGTCCGGCGGCACTCGTCGTCACCCGCGGCGGCGGCTACGGCCCCAGCACGCCCCGTGCGGGCTGGGACCACGCGACGCCGTACTATCGCCGGTTCTTCGGAGACATGCTCGGGCTGGAGCTGCATGTGAGCGAGGTCGAGCTGACCTTGGCGGAGAGCACCCCCGCGATGGAATCCCTGCGGGATCTGGCGCGCCAGTCGCTCGACGCCGGTCACGCCTCCGCCGACGCGCACGGTGAGCTGCTGGCGAAGCACGTCCTCACCACGGGCGCCGTACGCTGACGCGAGGCTGAGGCGGGTTTCCGGCCTCATCGGAGAGATCAGGAACGACCACCGTCGTCACCGGTGGAGTCGCGAGGCGACAGGCCCGGCCCGGCTCGGTGGGCCATCCGGAGTCGCGAGGCGACAGGCCCGGTCGGATGACGCGCCTGGAGTCCGAGGCCATGGGCCCGGATGGGTGACGCGCCTGGAGTCCAGGCCACGGGACCGGTCGGATGACGCGTCTGGAGCCAGGGGGTATGGGCCCGGATGGGTGACGAACCCGTAGCGGGGCCATGGGCCCGGCCGTTCGTCGCGGGCGGACGGCTACGTCATCCGGTGGCGGAACGCCCCGGGGCGTCGGCCCGCACCGCGGTTGCTCTCAGGAGACGAGGGCGCCGATCACCACGAGAAGCACGAGTAGTGCGAGCACCATGGGCAGCAGCCAGCGACGGGGACGATCCACCTCTGGAGCCTAGCTCTGCCCATGGGAGGCTCGCGCCGCGAGGTGCCATCGGGCGATCGTCTCGTAACGGACCTCGGCGCCGAGGTGGCTCCTCACCAGGTGCACCGTGCCGGCTTCCCACTCGGTGCCGGCGAACGGCTCGAAGGCCTCGACCAGGGGGCGCACGTCGGCGTCGACACGGCACCTGGCCAGGCTCAGGTGCGGCCTGAGCCGCCGGTGATCGGTCTGTACGGCTCCCGCACGCCGCGCCCCCGCGCCCAGGGAGTCGGCCAGGCGGAACAGCCCGGCGCCGCCCCCTCGCACGCCGACCAGGAAGATCCGGGCACGTCGAGCCGAGGGGAACGCGCCCGCACCCGCCAACGACAGCGTCATCGACGCGTGGCGTGACGTGGCGCGGGCGAGCCGCGTCTCCAGCTCGGGCAGGACCCGGTCCGGCACCTCGCCGAGAAAAGACAGCGTCACGTGCCAGCCGGCCGGATTCAGCCAGCGGAGCTGGGGCCATCCCTCGCGATGGGGCTCGAGTGCGCGGACGAGCTCATCGCGCACCGGCTGCGGCGGCAGCAACCCCACGAACAGCCGCATCCGACCTCCTGGTGAGTGCCCTGGTCAGCATCGTCGCCGCGCCCACGCCGACCACGGTGAGCACCCCGCCGATCATAACTCCGGTCCGGGGGCCGCCCATCTCGGAAACCCAGCCGAGCAGCGGCGCACCGAGCGGGGCACCGGCGGTCAGCACCAGCACGTAGAGGCCCATCACCCGGCCGCGCATCTCCGGCGAGGAGGCCAGTTGCACGCTGGCGTTGGCGGACGTGTTGACCGAGATCAGCGCGACGCCGGCGGGGATGAGGAAGAGCAGGTAGAGCGGATACCACGGGGCCAGGCCGCAGACGATCTGGAACACGCCGAACGAGAGCGCCCCGGCGATCAGCAGCTTCCTGCTGGGCCGTGCCCGCCGTGCCGCCAGGAGCGCGCCGCCCAGGGCGCCCACCGCGAACACGCTGGAGGCCACGCCGAAGGAGGACGCGTCCGCGCCGAAGACCTGACGGGCCATCAACGCGATGGAGATCGTGAACGACTGCGTGAACAGCGACACGAAGGCGACCAGCAGGATCGGCATGAGCAGGGCCGGCTCGGCCAGCACATAGCGCAGTCCCTCACGGAGCTGCCCCTTGGCCCTGGGCACCGGCTCCGGAGTGGTCAGCTCCGAGGTGCGCATCAGGATCAGGCCGGAGAGTACGGCGATGAACGACAGCCCGTTGACCACGAACATCGGACCCGTGCCGCCGAGCATGGAGATCAGCACGCCCGCGACGGCCGGACCGACCACGCGGGCCAGGTTGAAGCTGGAGGCGTTCAGCGCGATGGCGTTCGACAGGTCCCTGCGGCCGACCATCTCCACGACGAAGGACTGCCGGGTCGGCACCTCGACACAGGAGATGAGCCCGAGCGAGAACGCCATCACGTAGACATGCCAGACCTGCGCGTTGCCGGTGATGACGAGCGCGCCCATGGTGAGCGCCAGCAGACCCATGAGCGACTGGGCGATGAGCAGCAGCGAACGCTTGGGATAGCGGTCGGCGAGCATGCCGCCCCAGAGCCCGAACAGCACCAGCGGCAGGAACTGCAGCGCGGTGGTCAGGCCCAGCGCGACGGCGCTGCCGCTGCTGGAGGGGTCGTTGGGGTTGCGCGTCAGATCCAGCACCAGCCAGTCCTGCGCGGTGCGCTGCATCCACCCGCCGACGTTGGAGATCACTCCGCCGGTCAGGAACAGCCGGTAGTTGTGGTTGCGCAACGCCCGGAACATCCCGTCCCGAGCCTCGGGCACGGCCTGTGTGGTTCCGGTCGCGACGGCCTGCGACTCGCCGGCGGTCGCGGCCTGCACGGCCCGGGCATCCCGACGCGCACGCAGCCTTGCCCGCACCCCGGGCTTCCCGCCACCTGCGGCGCGCGTGAAGCGGCCCCGTCGTCCCGCTCGTACTCCGGACTTCGTGCCGGGTACGGCATGGGCGAAGCGGGCCCGCCGTAGCGCCGATCCCACTCCGGGTACGGCGCGGATGAAGCGGCCTCGCAGTCCTGCCCGCACCTCCGGCTCTCCGTCCGGCAGTGCGTGCGCCTCGGCGTCCTGCGGGATCGCCGAGGCCCCGGGTTCCTCGGGTTCGGCTAGATCCGGCTGAGCTTCTCCAGAATGGGAGCCGCCTGCCGGAGCGTCGCCCTCTCCTCGGGGGTCAGCTCCTTCAACCGCTGCGTCAGCCACGCCTCCTTGAGACGGCGCTCCTCCTTCAGCAGCGTTGAACCCTGCTCGGTCACGCTCACGGTCACCTGGCGGCGGTCGGTCGGGTGTGGCATACGTGACACCAGCCCCCGATCGGCCAGTGCGGCGATCACGCGTGTCATCGAGGGCGGCTGTACCTTCTCCAGCTCGGCCAATTCGCCGGGGGTTATCCCGGAATGCCGTTCCACGGCGACGAGCGTCGCGAGTTGGGTGGGGGTCAGCGAGTGCACTGCCGCCTGCCTGCGCAGGCGTCTGGTCAGGCGTGCCAGTGACACCCTCAGTGCCGAAGCGAGACCAGCGTCGCTGCGCAGGCTTGCGACGTGGTCCTTCCTGGGTTGGTCGTTCGTTAGCATAAGTCATTACCTTCGCTAACTATATACGGTCGCATGTGATTCCCTCCAGGCGTTTTCTTCTCGGCGCGGGCCGTACAGCGTGCCAGACAGGGAAAAGGTCGCCAATTTCGGTACGGGCTCCATGATCATGGAGCCCGAGCGGCAGGTGTTAGGTTCGCCGAGCCCGACTGGATGATCTACTCGGTCTCGAGGCCTGCGGTCTTCGCGACAACCGCCTTGTCCTGGTCATAGTGAAGCACCCCGAGCCGGTGGCGGCGGACCACGATTGTGATCGGAAGGCCGACGTCCTCCGGCTCGGCGCGTCCGGCGGCCACGACCTCCCCGGAGGTGCGCCGCTCCTTCGAGAAACGCCCGACCCGGCCGACCACCCCGTCCTCCGCCTCGACCCGGCCGGCCGACCGACCCCGTCGGCCAAGGCGGTCCACAGGAGCCGAGACACCCCACGGATGTGATCAGGCTTCGCAGCCATGCCCAGATAGCATCGGAACCTGCTGAACCACCTGCTGTCCGCTCTCGATGAGATCAAACGGACATCTGTCACCACCGAAGGGAAGGCATGACTCCCATGCGATCTCGGGTCGCCGTCACCGGCGGAAGCGGCAAGCTCGGCCGGGCCGTCATCGCCGAACTGCTTGCCCACGGATGGGACGTGGTCAACCTCGACCTGGTCGTCCCGGCGCAGCCGCTCTGCCCGTTCACCCGGGTCGACCTCACCGACTACGGCCAGACCGTGGAGGCGCTGACGGGGGTCGACGATCGCCATCGGGGCGTGGACGCGCTGGTGCATCTGGCGGCGATCCCCGGCCCGGGCATGGTGACGAACGCGGCCACCTTCGCCAACAACATGACCGCGACGTACAACGTGTTCTCGGCGGCGCGGCTTGCCGGGATCCGCAACGTGGTGTGGGCGTCGAGTGAGACCCTGCTGGGCCTCCCGTTCGACGTGCCGCCCCCGTACGTGCCCGTCGACGAGGAGTATCCGGCCCGGCCGGAGACCGCGTACTCGCTGGCCAAGCACCTCGAAGAGCAGATGGCCGCCCAGTTCTGCCGCTGGGAGCCGGAGATGAAGATGATCGGGCTGCGGTTCTCCAACGTCATGGAGCCCGGCGACTACGACGGCTTCCCGGCCTTCGACGCCGATCCGCTGCTGCGCAGCTGGAATCTGTGGGGCTACATCGACGCCCGCGACGGCGCCCAGGCCGTGCGCCGCGCGCTGGAGCACCAGGCCACCGGCCTGGACATCTTCGTCATCGCCAACGCCGACACCGTGATGTCCCGTACGAGCAGCGACCTCATCGCCGAGGTGCACCCCGACGTCCCCGTCCGGCGCGAGCTCGGACCGCACGAGACGCTGCTCTCCATCGACAAGGCCCGCCGCGTCCTGGGCTACGAACCCGCACACAGCTGGCGCGACCACATCAAGGAGTGACATCCGTCCGTCCGGCGTGGATCACTGGGCGCGGAGACCCACGCCGTCAGGCGACCCGGTGACCTTGTGGCCGAGGTCGCCGGGCGGTGACCTCGTAGCCGGGTGATGCGGTGATCTCGTGACCAGGCCGCCCGGCGACGTGGAGATCTCGTCGCCGGGCGGCCTGTGAAGCGTCAGGTGTCCCGTGCCGTACACGGACCCCGCGAGGTGTCACGTGAGCGGCATGGGCGCTCTCCGGCCATTCAGGTCGGAGAGTGGATCACCAGGCGTAGTGCTCGGGAGCGGTCTTGAACCCGGGGAAGATCTCGTCGAGACGGGCCAGCGCCTTCTCCTCCAGCTTGATCTCCAGCACCCGGGTGGTGCCGTCAAGCTGGTCGAGCGTGCGCGGCCCGATGATCGGCGCGGTGACGACCTTCTGGTGGAGCAGCCAGGCCAGGCCGACGTTGGCCGGGTCCTCGCCGAGCTCATCGCAGAACGCCTCATACTGCTCGATCTTGTCGCGGTGCTTCTCCAACTCCGCGACCATGCGCTCGGCCGCCGAGCGACCCTTGTCGATCTTCCGGAGGATGCCGCCGAGCAGGCCGCCCGCCAGCGGGCTCCACGGGATCAGGCCCAGGCCGTAGTCCTCGCACGCGGGGATGACTTCCAGCTCGGGGGCCCGGACGAGCAGGTTGTAGTGGGACTGCTCGGAGACCAGACCGAGGCTGTTACGGCGCCGGGCGGTCTCCTGGGCCTTCGTGATGTGCCAGCCCGCGAAGTTGGACGACCCCACATACAGGATCTTGCCCTGCTGCTTGAGGATGTCCATGGCCTCCCAGAACTCATCGAACGGGGTGTTCCGGTCGATGTGGTGGGCCTGGTAGATGTCGATGTAGTCGGTCTGCATGCGCTTCAGCGACGCGTCGGCGGCCCGACGGATGTTGAGCGCGGACAGACGGCTCTCATTGGGCCAGTCGCCCATGTCGCCATTGAGCTTCGTGGCGATGACCGTCCTCTCACGGCGGCCGTCGCCCTTGGCGAACCATCGCCCGATGATCTGCTCGGTGATGCCCTCGCCCTTCTTCCAGCCATAGACATTGGCCGTGTCAAAGAAGTTGATGCCCAGCTCATGGGCACGATCCATGATCGCGAAGGAGTCTTCCTCCGTGGTCACGGGACCGAAGTTCATCGTGCCCAGGCAGAGGCGGCTGACCTTAAGGCCGGTACGGCCAAGCTGCGTGTAGTCCATGCTTTTACATTAGGCACCTGGAGTGCACTCCAGGCGAACCCGATCTGTCATCAGCCCCCGGTCCGTCAGGATTCCGAGGCTCTCAGGTGAGCCTCCAGCCCTCGCGAGCACGGGGCCTGTTACGGGCTCGCGGCCAGTCGTAAGTCGTCCGGTGGTCTCGACGGGGCATGATGGCGCCATGGGAGACGTCCTGATTCGCACGCTCGTGGTGGCAGCCCTGACCGGTGTGACGGTGTTCGCGGGGCAGGGGGCCTGGGCGGACGACGGGGAGGACGAGGCCTTCTTCCACTTCAAGGACAAGCGGATCACCGAATCGAGCGGGCTGGCGGTCTCGCCGACGCGCAAGGACATCTACTACACCCACAACGACAGCTCCGCCGGGCCGGTCTTCTTCGCGGTGGGACCCGACGGGCGGACCCGTGCGACCTTCACCCTGAAGGGAGCCGTGGCCCGCGACTGGGAGGCCATGGCGACCTCCAAGGACCCGAAGACCGGGCAGGGGATCCTCTGGTTCGCCGACATCGGTGACAACTTCGACGGAGCCTGGCCTGACATCTCCGTCTACAGGGCGGTGGAGCCCACCTCGATGAGCGACGCCGTCATCCCCGCCGTGCGCTACCGGTTCCACTACGAGGACGGCGGGCACAACGCCGAGAGCGTCATGGTGAACCCCCGGACCGGGCGCCTCTACATCGTGACCAAGCAGTTCTCCGGCGCGGTCTACCGGGCCCCGAAGCAGCTGAGCACCAACAAGATCAACGTGCTTCGCAAGGTCGGCGACGCGCCCATCATGGCCACCGACGCGGCCTACGCCCCCGACGGGTCGAGCTTCGTGGTCCGCACCTACTTCTCCGCCACGGTCTACCGCGCGCCGGGGAAGGAGATCGGGCGGGTGACGATGCCCTCGCTGGACCAGGCCGAGTCGATCACTTACACGGCGGACGGCAAGGCCCTGCTGGTCGGCAGCGAGGGAAAGAACAGCCCGGTCTACCGGGTGCCGCTGCCCGACACGGTCCTCCAGCAGGCCGCCCCGAAACCCAGCCGCACCCCCCTGAGGGTGGGCGGCCCCGAGCCCATGCCCACCGGCACCGCCGGTGACGTCGACTCCGGCAGCACGACGGCCGCCGACGCGGAGGCGGACGGGCAGGATGACGCCGGGGTGCCGGCGTCGGTTGTGGCCTTATGGCTGACGGTCGCGGTGGGCGCCACCGGAGTGATCACCTTCATCGCCCGCCGTACCCAGTAGCTTCGTCGCCCGCCGTACCCGGATCGCTCGCCGTATCCAGGTCGCTCGATGTGCCCAGTGGGTTCATCGCCTGCCGCATCCAGTGAGAGGTACTCAGTCGCGACTGAGTAGTTCATCGCAAGCGAACAGTGATCTGAATCCGCCACTCTTCGTGTTATGCAGGATAAAAGCTCGCCCCCCGGACCACGCCGTTCCCCGGCGGAGGTGAGCTGCCCGGAATGCGCCGCCCTCTTCAACGGGAGACAGACCCGCTGCCCGCGCTGCGCACTGCCCCTGCGAGGGCCGGTGGCGGCGGAGCTGTGGCAGGTCGACGGGGCACTGGCCGGGCTGCGGGCGCAGGAGACGGCCCTGCTGTCACGGCGGGGTGAGCTGCTGGACCTGCTCAGGGCCGAACGGAGCCGCTCGGGCAAGGGTGATCAGGAAGTACGGCAGGGGGCAGCGGGACGTCCCGTACCGGCGATGACGCGGGCGAGTGACCCGGGCACGTTCTCCAGGTCGTCGACGGCGGTGGCGGAGGGCAGCGGTTCCCCTGCCGTTCCGGCGGGATTCGACGGCCCCGGCGGATCCGGTGGTCCCGGCCCGTCTGGCGGGCCAACCGGATCCGGCGGACCCGGCAGGCCCGGTGGTCCAGGCCGATCCGGCGGACCCGGCGGACCCGGCGGTCTCCCGGGTACGGCTGTGCCGCGGCGGGACTTCTCGCCGAAGGCCGTACAGAACCTGCTGCTCGGACTCGGCGGCCTGCTGCTGGTCGTCGCGGCCATCGTGTTCACGGTGGTCAGCTGGGGACACATCGGCATCGGTGGGAGGGCGGCCATCCTCGCCGGGCTCACCGCGCTGACCTTCGCCGTGCCGAAGCTCCTGGTGAAGCGGGGCCTCACCACCACGGCCGAGACCATCGCGATGCTCGGCGTCGCGCTGCTCCTCCTGGATGGCTACGCGGCCCGGCGGGTCGGCCTGGCGGGAGTCGACCAGCTCGGCGAACTCGACTACACAGCCCTGCTGCTCGCCCTGGTAGCGCTCGCCCTGGTGGGGTATTCGCGATTGCTCTCGCTGAGGCTGCCGCTGCCGGTGGCGATCGTCCTCGCCCAGTTCCCGCTCCCGCTGCTGGCCTTCGGCGAGACGATTCCCTGGGTCACCGCCGCCCTCGCGGCGACGGCCGCGGCCGATGCCGCCTTCCTGAGGTTCGGCGCCAGGACTGCCGAGCCTGTAGCGGCGACGGGCGGTTCTGATGGGGACGTTTCCGCGGCAGCGGATGGTCCCGGTGGGGACGTGTCTGCGGCGGAGGGCGGTTCCGGCGGGGACGCGTCTGTGGCGGAGGGCGGTGCAGGCAGGGGCGTGTCCGTGACGGCGGGTTCTGGTGGGGACGCGTCTGCAGCGGAGGATGGTTCCGGCGGAGATGTGTCCGTGATGGCGGTTCCCGGCGGGGACGTGTCTGCGGCGGAGGGCGGTTCCGACGGGGGCGTGTCCGTGACGGTGGGTCCTGGTGGGGACGCTTCTGCGGCGGAGAGCGGTTCTGCGGGGGACGTGCCCGCGGTGGGGAGCAACCCTGGTGGGGGCGTGCCCGCGGTGGTTCCCGGCGGTGCGCGGCCGGCGAGGCGTTCCGGTGTGCGGACGACCGTGGCGGTCTGTTTCGGTGTGGTGTGGGCGCTGGGTGTGGGCTCCGGAGTCCTGGACTCCTCGCTGAGGTTGCTGAGTTCCCTCTTCGTCGGTGACCTGGGGACCGACTCGGTCAGGGGAGCGTTGCTGGTCGTGCTGGCCGTGATCGGGCTGGGAATCGCGGATCGGGTGGAGCACACGGGCCGGCTCGTGGAGCTCACGACCGGTTCGATGATCGCGCTGATGGTCGGTCTGGCGGTGCCCTTCTGGCCGCTGCTCCCGTACGGCGGCTGGTGGGTCGTCCCGCACACCGCGGCCGCCCTGGTCGCCGCCGCGGTCGTGCTGTACCTTCCGGGGCTGAACGACCCCAGGGTCCGTTCCGCCGGTGCCGTCTCGGCGGGAGTGCTGGCGGTGCTCACCGCGCTCCCGTCGGTGCCCCTGGTCGTCCTGGTGCTGCTCAACCCGTTCGGCCGGCTGGATGACGTCTGGTCGGGGACAGGCGGCTGGGGGTTCGTGCCGTTCCCCGCGACCCCGGCCGTGTTCGGCCTGCTGGCCGTCGCCTCGGTGTTGGCGGCGGGCCGGGGACGGGCCCGGGCAGGGTTCGCCGCACTGGCCACGGGCACGGTCGCGGTGGCCGTCGCCCCCGCCGCCTACGGCTGGGACCACGTGACGAACCTCACGGTCCTGCTGGTCCTGGCCGTCGCGGGTGTCCTCGGTCTGGCCCTGGCCAGGCGACCGCGGTGGGCGGGGGCCTTCACGGTCGCGGCAGGAGCGATGTCGGCGGTGGCCACGGCCACGGCGCTCACCGAGCGGACGACCACGTACGTGGCACTCGCGACCTTGCTCGCCGCGTGGGGCGCGGCGGCGTTCGCGGCCCGGGTGCCACGGGCGGCGGCGTTCGCCCTGGCCATGGGTGTGCTGTCGGCCACCGGCCTGATCTGGGCCGTCACCGTGGGGACGGGCTGGCTGCGGAGCGGCGCGGGGCTCTCCCTGGCGTTGGCGGTCGGCGCGTTGACGGCCGGACTCCTCGCCCTCCGCGGGCGATCCGCCGCGCGGTCCGGGGACGCGCGTCCGTCTGGCGGAAGTGCCGCAGGGTCCGGAGGCGCACTCTCGTCTGATGGAATCGCCGCGCGGCCCGGGGTCGTACGTCTTGGTGGAGTCGCCGGTCCCTGGCAGGCGACCGGCCTGGTGCTGGGCGCCGTGCTCGCCGCGTTCGCGGTGCTCGTCGCGCGTGCCGCCGTCGCCGAGATCTTCACGTTCTACGGCCCGCTCGCACGGCCGTGGACGCCCCTGGGCGGCTCTCACGGCCCCTACCCGCTCCTGATCGTGATCGTGGGTCTCGTCGCCGCCGCGGCGGTGCTGATCTCCTGGCAGGTCGCCGGGCGCAAGGGCGCGCTCAGGGCCGGTCTTGTGGCCTGGCCCCTGCTGCCGGCGGTCCTGCCGATCTCGTTCGCCCTGCCGTACGGGGTGGAGGTGGGCCTGTTCGTCGCGGGCTTCTGTCCGACGGCCTGGATGGCCGCGCGGAGCCGTACGAACTGGGTGTTCGGCGGAGCGGCGGCGCTGTGGACGGCGTCGATGGCGGTCTCCTGGGCGCTCATGAGCAGGCCCGCCACGTTGATCGTGCTTCCGGTCGCGGCGGTGGTCGCGGGAGCGGTGGCCTTCCGGGGACGGGCGCGGGCGGTCACGGTCGGCGGGGCTGGGCTGGCGACGCTGCTGATCGGCGGGGAGGCGCTGGCGGCTGGGCTGGCGATGGACTGGCCGGTACGGCACGCCGCGTTCGGTGTGCTCGCCGTGGCCTGCGCGGCGGCGGCCGTGGCGGGCCGGTTCAGGAGTTCGGCGTTCGCGATCGGCGTCGAGACGGCGGGGTACGCCCTTGCCACGGCGGGACTGCTGCTCGGTGTCGCCGATCTGCCACTGGCCAGCCTGGCCTGCGCGGTCGTCGGTGTGCTGATGGCCGGTACGGCGCTGCGGCCCGACAGGCAGTGGGCCGGATACGTGGGGACCGGGTTCCTGCTGACGGCCTCCTGGCTGCGGTTGCTCGCCTCCGACATCACCGTGATCGAGGCGTACACGGTGCCGTTCTCCCTGGTCCTGCTGGTGTTCGGCTGGTGGAAATCACGGAACCGGCAGGTCTCCTCCTGGATCGCCTACGGTTCCGGGCTCGCCTCCAGCCTGGCGCCCAGCATGATCGCGATGCTGGCCGGCGACGGCTGGCTCCGGCCGCTGTCGCTGGGCACGGTCTCGCTGGCCGTGCTGCTGTCAGGGGCGCGGTTCCGGCTCCAGGCCCCGGCGCTGCTCGGCGGACTCACCCTGGCGGTCGTCGCCCTGCACGAGCTGGCTCCGTGGATCGCGCAGGCCGTGGTGGCGGTGCCGCGGTGGGTGCCGATGGCGTTCGGCGGGTTGCTGCTCGTGGTCGTCGGCGCGACCTACGAAGCGCGACTGGGGGACGTACGCCGCCTGCGGGCGGCCGTCGGCCGGATGCACTGACCATCGGGCCGACGGGCCATCGGACCGCCGCGCCACCGACCGCCGGAGCACCAAGCTCATGCGAGGCAGTGCGAGGCTGTTCCGGACATACCGGTTGCTCGGCCCCGGAGCACCAAGCTCATGCGAGGGCGGTGCGAGGCTGTTCCGGGCATACCGGTTTGCTCGGCCCCGGCGCGCCAAGCTCATGTGAGGGCGGTGCGAGGCTGTTCCGGACGTGCCGATTGCTCGGCCCCGGACCACCGATCTCACACGAGACGGTATGGACGTGCCGGTTACTCCGGTCGCTCCGGAGGCCGGAGGTCTGCCTCGGAGGGGTGATCGAGGGAGTCGGCCACGTCGGCGTCCATGGGGAACCGGTCGTAGAGGTCGGTCATGCGCAGGAGCCGCTCGAGATGGCCCCGTACTCCGGCCAGACGTAGCCAGCCGCCCGCCTCGGAGGTCGTGCGCGCTCCGCTGAGGAGGGCGCGCAGCCCCGTGGAGTCGCAGAAGGTGATTCCCCCGACGTCGACGACGAGTCGCGTGCGGTGGGTGGAGACCAACTCCTGGATGGTGTCTCGGAGCAACGGACTGGAATTTCGGTCTATGTCGCCGCCGACCGTGACCACGGTGCAACCAGGACGCTCATGGTGGTCGACATCGATGGACAGCTCTCTACTCATCGCCTCGCATCTTCCACACCGGTGACGCGGCCTGTTTCGGCCGCCGTCCGGCCTGATCAAGGTATACCCCTCCGCACCGGCAGGGAGGACGACGGTCGGGAGACATGTGCATAACGGCTGTGCGCCGCGGATGATCGATTCGCAGCCCGGACGGAGCGGCCGGGTGTGCCCGCACCCCGGTGGACCTGGAACGCGAGGTTGTTTCCACGATGAATGACCGCATCACCATTTTCTGCCCTGACATATTTACTTATTCCCAGATTGGGGTGGCCGGGGCCTGCGGATATAGGAGTGATCAAAAACAGTGACGATTATTCCCTTCTCTTGGGGAGAGGGCGCCGCTAACTTTCGAGGATGCGCGTTCTGGTAACCGGGGCCTCCGGTTTCATCGGCTCACACGCGGTTGCCGCGCTTCTCGCCGACGGGCATAAGCCACTTCTTCTGGTGCGCAATCCAGAGAAAACGCGGAAAGTTCTGGCCGAGCTCGGAGTCGTCGAGCCTGTTTCCCTGCATGAGGCCGATATTCGCGACGCGACAGCCGTGCGATCCGGGCTCGAACAGTGTGACGCGGTCATTCACGCCGCCGCCGAGATCGGGGTCGTCAGCCAGGTCGGTGACTCGGCCGGGACGAACGTGGCCGGGCTTAAGAACGTTCTCGGGCAGGCCGTCGAACTCGGTCTCGACCCGATCGTTCACATTTCCACGATCGGCGTCTTCGTGCCGCCGGCCGGGCCGGTGATCACCACTGAGAGCCCGCTGTCCGCGCCCAGAAACGACTACGGCAGGACCAAGGTCCTGGGCGAGCGATATGCCAGACACCTTCAGGACCAGGGGATGCCGATAACCATCGTCTACCCGGCCGGGGTCATCGGGCCGTACCAGCCCTCGCTCGACACCCTCATGGAGGGGCTGCGCGCCGGGCTGGAACAGGGCTGGCCGATCACCTCGGGCGGTGCCGGCGTTGTCGACGTTCGCGACCTGGCCGTCGTGCTCGCCCGTTGCGTCGAGCCGGGGCGGGGGCCGCGCCGGTTCATGCTCGGCGGGCACTATCTCACCTGGGCACAGCTCGCCGACGTCTGCGACGAGGTGACCGGGGGCCGCTGCCGCAGGTTCAGGGTGCCGCCTACGGTGCTGCGCGGCGCGGCGGCCGCGCTCGACGCCGTGAAGCTGATCAAACGGATCAACTACCCGCTGACCAGGGACGCGGTCGAGATGATGGTCACGATGGTGCGGACCTACGACACCCCCACCCTTGAGGCGCTCGGCGTGGAACTGCGGCCGGTCCAGGAGACCATCGCCGACTCGCTGCGCTGGTTGGCACAAGAAGGACATCTTTCCCCTGTGAAGGTCGGCAGGCTGGCGGGTAAGGTCACGCCGTGAACATTGGGATCGTCGGTGCCGGAATCGTTGGCTTGGCGGTGGCCAGGGAGCTGGCACGGACCCGCGGCGTCAAGGTGACCGTCCTCGACAAGGAAGATCACGTCGGAGCCCACCAGACCGGGCACAACAGCGGGGTCGTCCACGCGGGCATCTACTATCAGCCGGGCTCGCTCAAGGCGAAGCTCTGCCGGGAGGGCGTGGCCCTGCTCCGGCAGTACTGCGCGGAGCACCGGATCCCCTACGACGAGGTCGGCAAGCTCGTCGTCGCCTCCACGGCGGCGGAGCGGCCGGGGTTGCGGAAGATCGCCGAGCGCGCCCGGGAGAACGGGGTTCCCGACATCGCGGAGCTGGACGCGCTGGCCCTGCGGGAGGTCGAACCGCACACCGTCGGGGTGGCCGCCGTGCACTCCCCGCACACCGCGATCGCCGATTTCCCCGCCGTCGCCCGCCGCCTGGCCGTGGACGTGGAGGAGATGGGCGGTTCGGTACTGCTGTCGCACCCGGTCCGCGCGCTGCGGGAGACCGCGAGCGGGGTGAACGTCCAGGCGGGAGAGCGGAGGCTGAGCTTCGACCGGCTGATCGTCTGTGCCGGACTCGGCACCGACACCGTCGCACGGATGGCCGGGGCGGCCGGTGACGTGCGGATCATCCCCTTCCGCGGTGAGTACTACGCGCTGGCCGGGGCGTCGAAGGACCTGGTTCGCGGGCTCATCTACCCGGTGCCCGATCCTCGCTACCCGTTCCTCGGCGTGCACCTGACCCGCAGGATCGACGGCGAGGTGCTGGTGGGCCCCAACGCGGTCATGGCGCTGGCGCTGGAAGGCTACTCCTGGGGGGACGTCAACCTCACCGACCTGCGCAGGATCCTGGCCTGGGGAGGCACCCGGCGGCTGGCCGCCAAGCACTGGCGGACCGGGGTGAGGGAGGTGCTCGGCTCGATGTCCAAGAGATCGTTCCTGACCGCCGCCCGCCGCTACGTCCCCGCGCTCACCGGGGCCGACCTCGTCAGGACCACGGGCGGTGTCCGGGCGCAGGCTGTGGCCAGGGACGGAAGCATGTTGGATGATTTTGCGATTGACGTGCACGGTCGCGTTACTCTCGTGAGAAACGCCCCCTCACCGGCGGCGACCTCCAGTTTGGCGATTGCCAGGCATATTGTGGGGTTAGCCTCTGTGTTGACCAGTTAACTGCTTTCTCATGTGGGCCGGTGAAAATATATCTGTGACCGACTCACCCGAAGCCCGCCTGCTGATCGTCGAGGATGAACCCAACATCCTCGAGCTCCTGGCCGCGAGCCTGCGGTTCGCCGGGTTTGGGGTGAACACTGCTGGTAATGGCACGGACGCCGTCGCCGCCGTTCAGCGGCACCGTCCTGACCTCATCGTGCTCGACGTCATGCTCCCCGACATGGACGGATTCGACGTCGTGCGACGTCTGCGCGGCGGCGGCAGCGACACGCCCGTGGTCTTCCTCACCGCGCGCGACGCCACCGAGGACAAGATCCGGGGGCTGACCGCGGGCGGGGACGACTACGTGACGAAGCCGTTCAGCCTGGAGGAGGTCGTGGCCCGGATCCGGGCCGTGCTCCGCCGTACCGGCGCCGGAGACCTGCTCGCCCGGATGCCCCGGCTCGTCTTCGCCGACATCGAGCTCGACGAGGAGAGCCACGAGGTGTGGCGCAAGGGCAAGGCCGTGGCGCTGTCGCCGACCGAGTTCAAACTGCTGCGCTACTTCATGGCGAACGCGGGACGTGTGCTGTCCAAGGCGCAGATCCTCGACCACGTGTGGGACTACGACTTCCGGGGTGACGTCGGAATCGTGGAGTCCTACGTCTCCGTGCTCCGTCGCAAGATCGACAACACCGACCCCCGGCTGATCCACACCCTGCGTGGAGTCGGCTACGTACTGCGTCTGCCGCCGGTTCCGTGATGCTCGATCGGCTACGTGGCGTGTCCGCGAGGGGTTCCGCGATGCTCAGCGGGACCCCGTTACGGGTGAAGCTGATCGCGGTCATCCTGATCCTGCTGACGATCGCGCTCACGCTCATCGGCATCGGCAGCGTTTCGATCATGCACGGTTACCTGATCGCCCGCGTCGACAGCCAGATCGACATAACCGTCGACACCGCGCTGCGCCGTCTGAGCCGGGGCTCCGAGACCCTGATCGGCAAACCACTGCCACCCGACGCCAGGCTGGAGCTCCGCGACCGGAACGGCAAGGTCGTCGTTCTGCTCAGCGGTGTCGACGTGGAGGGCAGGCCGGGGCCCAGCATCCCCTCCGGGGCGCACTCCCGGTCTTTCAACATCGACGAGTGGCGGGTTCGCGCGATCCCGCTGCAGGACGGCGGAAGCCTCGTCGTGGCGGTGGACACGGCGGAGGTCCGGCAGATCGTCGGCCAGCTCGCCCTGGTGGAACTGCTCGGCGGTGGCGGGCTGATGCTGGTCCTCGCCGGAGTGGGCGTGGTGATCATTCGGAGGAGCCTGCGCCCGCTGGGGGAGATCGAGCGCACCGCCCAGGCCATCGCCGCCGGAGATCTGAGCCGCCGCGTCCCCGACACCGACCCCCGCACCGAGGTCGGTCGCCTCGGCCAGTCGCTGAACGGCATGCTCACCCAGATCGAGACCGCCTTCCGTGCCAGGTCGGAGTCCGAGTCCTCGGCCCGCCGGTCGGAGGAGCGCATGCGCAGGTTCGTCGCGGACGCCTCGCACGAGCTCCGCACGCCGCTGACCTCGATTCGCGGCTTCGCCGAGTTCTACCGGCAGGCGCCCGGCATCGACGCCGCGCCGCTGATGCGCCGGGTGGAGTCCGAGGCGGTCCGGATGGGTCTGCTGGTCGACGACCTGCTGATGCTCGCCCGGATGGACCAGCAGCGGCCGATGGCCATGCGACCGGTCGACCTGCTCGCCATCGCCGCCGACGCAGTCCACGACGCCCGCATCCTCGCCCCCGAGCGCGAGGTCACGCTCTCGGTGGACGGCTCCGCGCTCATCGTCTCCGGCGACGAGGTACGGCTCCGCCAGGTCGTGGGCAACCTGATGACAAACGCGCTCACCCACACCCCGCCGCGCACTCCCGTACGGCTGACGCTCCTGGCCCAGGACGACATGGCCGTCATCGAGCTGGCGGACGAGGGCCCAGGCCTCACCACCGAGCAGCGCGAGCGCGTCTTCGAGCGGTTCTATCGCGTCGACTCCGCCCGCGGCCGCCGCACCACCGATGACGGTGGCAGCGGGCTCGGCCTGTCCATCGTGGCGGCCATGGTCGAGGCTCACGGCGGCACCGTCGCCGTGGAGTCCGACCTGGGCAAGGGCTCGACGTTCCGCGTGGTCCTCCCGCTCGCCCCCGAGCTGGACTGACCCGGGGATCTTCCGCTCGCTCCGGACCGGGCTGACCTGACGGTCCTCTGACCCGATCCGGGGCACCTCCGTTCCCGGGCCGGACCGGTTCGGCGACTCTCCTGATCTCCTCGGGCGGACTGACCCGGGGCACCTCCCGCTCGCTCCGGGCCGGATGATGGTCCTCCCACGCGATCCGGGGCACCTCCCGCTCATTCGCGGAGTGGACCGGCCAGGGACATGTCCCGTTCGTTCCCGGGCCGATCCGGCGGCTCTCCTGCTCACTCCGGGCCCGACCGGCCCGGAGCAATGCCGCTCGCCCCCGGGCCTTTCGACCCGGGGGCGTGTTTCACGAGGCGCTCGGAGCGGATCCCGGCCAGCTGCTGTCCGGGAACTCCCCGGTGGCCGCGCCGCCGGGAAGCACCACCCGGTCGTTCTCGGAGAGCCCAGAGGTGATCTCGACGTACTGGTCGCTGCGGACCCCCGTCTCGACGACGCGCTCGGAACCGCCCTGGACGGTGATCCGAGAGGTCCCGTCCTTGGTCCGTACGGCGCGGGCCGGGACGTAGAGCGCCCCCTCCGACTCGGCGACGGTGACCGTGACCGTCGCGGTCTGGCTCACCATGAGGTTGGCCGGAGCCTTGTCGAAGGCGACCGTGACGCCGTATCTCACAAGCTGGTCGGTGTTGGTCGCGGTGGGCGCGATGTGGGTCACCACACCGGTGTACTTCTCGCCCTCCCGAGTGGCCAGCGTGATCGTGGCCCGCTGTCCCAGCTTCAGTTTGCCGATGTCCGACTCGGTGAACAGCGCCTCCACCTGGAGCTCGTTGAGATCTCCAAGGGTGACGAACGAGCCGGTGTCAGCAGCGTCACCGACGGCCCCGGCCACGGACATGACGGTTCCGTCCGCGGGGGCGATGATCCGCACCCCCTTCAGCTCCTCCGTGGCGTCGGTGAGGTCGGCCTGAGCCTGCTTCACGCGGGCCTCGGCCTGGTCCACGGTGAGTGCTCCGCCCTGCCCGCCTCCGGCTCCCTGCCCGCCTCCGGCGCCCCGGCTGCCGCCGGCGTTCGCCTGGGCGCTGCCGCCGGTCTGACCCATTCCCTGGCCTGCGCCCTGTGCCGGGTTCTGCCCCGCACCTTGCCCGGCGCCCTGCCCCGCGCCCTGTCCTGCACCTTGCCCGGCGCCCTGCCCCGCGCCCTGTCCTGCACCTTGGCCTGCGCCCTGACCGGAACAGGCGCCGGTCGGCTTCGGGTTGGTGCCGGGCTTGGCGGTCGCGGCCGGCTTGGTCGGCTTGGAGGTGGGTTTCCCGGTGCCCGTGCCTGTGCCCGGCGGCGTCGCGGTCACCGTGACCGTGGCGGTGGCCGTCACCGTCACCGTGGGGGTCGCCGTCACGGTGACGGTGACCGTCGGTGTGGGACGGGGCGAGCCCCCAGTCGGAGTCGGAGTCGGAGTCGGAGTTGGCGTCGGGGTCGGGGTCGGAGTTGGCGTCGGCGTCGGGGTTGGCGTCGGGGTTGGGGTTGGGGATTTCGTATGCGTTTGTGTGTGCGGTCGCGTTTGCGTGGAGGTTGTGGTCGAGGTCCGCGTGGGCGTCGGAGTCGGGGACCACTTGGTTTCGGCCTGGGTTTGGGCCTGCGGCCGGGGGTGGGGCTTGGCCTGGGTGTGGGCCTTGACCTGAGCCTTGATCGTGGGGGTCGGGGTGGGGGTGGGGGTCGGGGCCGGCCTGAAGAAGTAACCGGCGGGTGCGACCCCACCGGCCTGAACCACCGTCGTGGGCCATTGCGAACCGGCCGGCGCGGGTGCGCCGCTCGGTGCGGCGGTGGGGGTGGGCCTGGGCGCCCCGGTCTGGGCGGCCGTGCCACCCGAACGGGACGCGGTCGTGGGGCCCGAACCGGGAATCCCGGTTCGGGCGGCCGTGTCACCCGGACGAGGCGTGGGCATGGCACCGCTCGGCGCGGTCGGCGGGCAGCTCGCCTGCGGAGCCGCACCGGACCCCGACCGGCCCTGTCCCGCTCCTTGAGCTGCGCCCTGGCCTGCACCTTGACCTGCGCCCTGCCCCGCGCCTTGACCCGCGCCCTGGCCTCCCTGACTCCGGGCCGGAGCCGTCGTCGGCGTGCTTCCGGCCCCGTCCAGCGCCTCCTGAGCCGCCGCGAGCTGTGCCTTCGCCGCGTCGTAGCGCTCGCGGGCGGGTGCCGAGCCGATCCTGGCGAGCACGTCGCCCTTGTCGACCTTGTCTCCGGCCTTGACGTAGACCTTCGTGACCGTGCCCGCCCCGCCGAAGCCCAGCTCCCTGGTGCCGTCGTCCACGGTGTTGCCCGCGGCGGACACCGCGGCGATCACCGTTCCGCGCTTGGCGGCGGCGAGTTCCACCTGGGGGGCCTGGCTCGAGCCGTCGTCAAGCGTGTAAATCACGCCCGCGCTCACGAGGACGAGGGCGGCCAGGGCAAGTCCTCCCGTACGCAGGGGCTTCGGGAGCTTGGTCGGTCTCATGTCGAACCATCCTGGCCTGCCCGATTCACTGCATCCTCACAAATGCCTGAAGGTTTCCTGTGCATCAGAGGTTTAAAACCGGCTTATGCAGCAAACCTTCAGCTACAGCCGGGGTAAGCCCAAGCCTGATAGGCCAATGTCGGGCGCTGTGAAGTTGTCCACCAAGCGCAGAGCGCTGATCTTGAACGGGGCCCTCGGTGTCCTGTTGCTGGGCGGCGCGGGTATCGCCTACTCCTCTCTCGGAGTCGGAGGGGGAGCCTCCACCGCCGACGCGGCGGTGCGGACCGTACCGGTGACCCGCGGAACGGTGTCCGCCTCGGTGTCCGCCTCCGGAACCGTGGCCAGCGCGAAGACGCGGTCGCTCAACTTCGGCTCGAGCGGCACGGTAGAGAAGGTCTACGTCGCGGTCGGGGACAAGGTCACCGCCGGGCAGATCCTCGCCCGCCTGGATGACGCCTCAGCGTCGGAGAGCCTGGACGCGGCCGCCGCCGCTCTCGACTCCGCGGACGACGACACCTCGACCGCCGCCGCCTACGCCCAGTACGTCACCGCCAGGAACACCTACCGGGAGGCGCAGCGCGCGGTGGCGGGCACCGTCATCAAGGCGCCGTTCGCCGGTACGGTCACGGCGGTCAACGGCGCGGCCGGGGATTCGTCCGGCTCATCCGGCTCCTCCGGTTCATCCGCGAAGGCGTCCGGTTCCGGAGGCGCGGGTGGCGCCGGCGGTTCGGGCGGCGCCGGTGGCTCCAGCGGTGCGGCAAGCGGCTCCACCGGTTTTGTCGAACTCGCCGACACCAAGAAGCTCCAGCTCGTCGGCAACTTCACCGAGTCCGACATCACCAGGCTCAAGGTGGGCCAGGCCGCCTCGATCGGATTCGACGCGCTGACCGGTGTCACCGCGGTCGGCAAGGTGACCCAGATCCAGCCGGTCGCCGCCACCAACAACAACGTGGTCCAGTATCCGGTGACGATCTCCTTCACCAAGGTGCCGAAAGAGGTCCGGCTCGGTCAGACCGCCACGGTCAAGATCGTCGTCGAGGAGGCCGAGGACGTGCTCGCGGTCTCCTCCACGATGATCTCCACTGTGGGCGGCCGGAGCACCGTGACCACTCTTCAGGACGGCAAGAAGGTGCCCGTACAGGTCGAGCTCGGGATCAAGGGCGATGCGCTCACCGAGATCAAGTCCGGGGTCGCGGAGGGCGACCAGCTCATCCGCCCGGCGGCCACCGGATCCACCCAGCAGGGCGGCTTCCCCGGCCTCGGCGGCGGTGGCGGAGGCGGCGGTGGTGGAGGCCGTGGCGGGGGCGGGTTCGGCGGCGGCGGTGCCGGCGGCGGCGCGGGCGGATTCGGCCGATGACCGCCCCGGTCCTCTCCGTCCAGGACATCATCAAGGTGTACGGCCAGGGAGACGCGGAGGTCCGCGCCCTGCGCGGGATCTCCCTCACCGTCGAACGCGGCGACTACGTGGCCATCATGGGCGCCTCCGGCTCCGGCAAGTCCACGCTCATGAACATCCTGGGCTGCCTGGACGTGCCGTCCTCCGGTCGTTACCTCATCGACGGCACCGACGTCGGGGCGCTGGACGAGCACCAGCTCGCCGTCCTGCGTAACCGGAAGATCGGGTTCGTCTTCCAGTCGTTCAACCTCATTCCCCGGATGAGCGCGCTCGCCAACGTCGAGCTGCCCATGGCGTACGGCGGGGTCGGGGCGGCCGAGCGGCGGGCCCGCGCGCTGGCGGCCCTGGAGCAGGTCGGCCTGACCGACAGAATCCACCACGAGCCGAACGAGCTCTCCGGAGGCCAGCAGCAGCGGGTGGCCGTGGCCAGGGCGCTGGTCACCTCGCCCGCCCTCCTGCTCGCCGACGAGCCGACCGGCAACCTCGACACCAAGTCCACCGGGGACGTGCTGGCGATCCTCGACGAACTGAGCGGGTCGGGCAGAACAATTGTGATCATCACCCACGAGGACGACGTGGCCACGCACGCCAAGCGGGTCATCCGCCTGGTGGACGGGCGGATCGTCGAGGACCGCCGTCAGGCCCCGGCCGACGGTCTCCCGCCGCGCATGCTGGAGGTCACCTCGTGAGCCGGCTTGAGATCCTGCGGTTCGCGCTCCGCGGCGTGTCCGCCAACAAGCTGCGCAGCTTTCTGACCACGCTCGGCATCCTCATCGGGGTGGCGGCGGTGATCCTGCTGGTCGCCTTCGGCGAGGGAGCCTCGCAGACCATCCAGAAGAGCATCCAGCGGCTCGGCGCCAACACCCTCACCATCTCCGCGTCCTTCGCCGGGGGCGGCGGCGGGGGCGGATTCGGCGGCGGCCGTGGCGGTGGCGGTGGCGGGCAGAACACGGGGCCGCGCACGCAGGCCAGGCAGCTCACCCTGGAGGACGCCAAGGCACTGGCCGACCACGAGCAGGCGCCGTCGGTCAGGAGCGTGTCCCCGGTGGTGACCGCGTCCTCGGCCACGGCGGTCTACGAGGGCGTCAGCCATACGATTCCCCAGCTCGTGGGCACCTACCCGAGCTATTTCGAGGCGACGAACAAGCTCGTCGGAACCGGCGCCTACTTCGTCAACGACGACGTGCTCGCCGCCAGGAAGGTCATGGTGATCGGGCAGACCGTGGCCGACGAGCTGTTCGGCACGGCGAGCCCGATCGGCAAGCAGATCGCCGTCTCCGGGGTGCCGTTCACGGTGGTCGGGGTGCTCAAGGAGTCGGGCTCTGTGGGCGCGCAGGACGCCGACGACGTGGCCATCGTGCCGCTGCCCGCCGTACAGCAGAGCCTGACCGGATTCGGCCCGCTGGGGTCGATCGTCGTGCAGGCGACCGGCTCCGACACGACCGATTCGGCCCAGGCCGAGGTGACCGCGGTCCTCGACCAGCGGCACGGCATCACCCCCACGAGCACCGCGGACTACCGGATCCTGAACCAGGCCACCCTGCAGGAGACGGTCAGCTCGACCGTCGGCATCTTCACCGCCCTGCTCGGCGCGGTCGCCGGCATATCCCTGCTGGTGGGCGGGATCGGCATCACCAACATCATGCTGGTCACCGTCACCGAGCGGACCAGGGAGATCGGCATCAGGAAGGCCATCGGGGCGCCCAGGAGCGCCATCCTCGGCCAGTTCCTGCTGGAGGCGACGGTGCTGAGCCTGGTGGGCGGTCTGTCGGGGGTCGTGATCGCGTTTGTCGGCACCCGGTTCTCGATCGCCGGCATCGAACCCGTGCTCGTGCCCTCCTCGATCGCGCTGGCCCTCGGCGTATCCGTGGGCATCGGCCTGTTCTTCGGCGGTTACCCGGCCAACCGGGCGGCCAAGCTCCGGCCCATCGAGGCCCTGCGTCACGAGTAGCGGCCCGTACGGCTTACACAACGCGAGTGCCCTGTACGGCTTAGGCAAGGAGAAGGACATGGGCGACAACAAGGACGAGACGGTCTCGAACGGGAAGCTGCTGGAGACCTCCCCGTTCGCGGGTGACCTGGAGAACGAGCTGGCGGCCCGGCCGCGGCGACGTTTCTCCACGCTCACGGTGGTTCTCGCAGCCGGGGTGATGCTCGTCGCCGGGGTGATCGTGGGCATCCAGGCGCAGAAGGCAATGGGCGGCTCGGACGCGCCCAGTGGTCCGGGCGCCGCGCTACGGCAGGGCGGCGGTGCCGGCGGCGGTGGTTTCGCAGGCAGGCAGGGCGGCCAGGGAGCTCAGGGCGCTCAGGGGCAGGGTGGCGGCGGCCAGGGCCGGCAGGGCGGCCAGGGCGGTTTCGGGGGCCGGCAGGGCGGTTTCGGCGGGCTGACGGTCGGCACCGTACAGAAGGTGGACGGCGAGAAGGTCTACGTCCAGACCATGGACGGGTCCGTCGTCACCGTGAAGACCACCGGTGAGACGGCCGTGCGGCTCGCGAAGGAGGGCAAGGTCGCCGACCTCAAGCCCGGTGGCACGGTGACCGTCCAGGGGGCCAAGGCCGACGACGGTTCGGTCACCGCGACCATGATCAATGAGGGAGGCGGTCGCCGGTGAGCCCCCGGCTCGACGAGGGAAGTGGTCGCCGGTGAGCACCCGGCTCTCTGAAGACTTTTTTCGGGAAACGTTTTCCCAGGAAACGTTCAGCCATGGCTGAGCTACGTTCCAGCGGGGTGAGCGAGTCTCAGGGGGTGCTGGACAGAGTTGAGGCCCGATTGCTGGTTGTGGACGACGAACCGAATATCAGGGAGTTACTCTCGGCCAGTCTCCGTATGTCCGGGTTTGAGGTGGTGACTGCGGCGGACGGCCGGGAGGCCGTGCACTTCGCCGAGCGGATCCGTCCCGACCTGGTCGTGCTGGACGTGATGCTGCCCGACATGGATGGGTTCGCCGTGGCGGGGCGGTTGCGGGAGATGAGCGAGCAGATGCCCGTGGTCTTCCTGACCGCCAGAGACGGAACCGACGACAAGGTCGCCGGCCTGCGCCTGGCCGACGACTACGTGACCAAGCCCTTCAGCCTGGAAGAGGTCCTGGCCCGGATCCGGGCCGTGCTCCGCCGTACCAGAGGAGATCTCGACCTCCCCACCCGCCTGCAGGTCGGCGACCTGGAGCTGGACGAGGAGGCGCATCAGGTGTGGCGGTCGGGCGTCGCGGTGCGGCTGTCGCCCACCGAGTTCAAGCTGCTGCACTACTTCATGGTCAACACCGGCAGGGTGCTGTCCAAGGCGCAGATCCTGGACCACGTCTGGAACTACGACTTCGGTGGCGACGCCGGAGTGGTGGAGTCCTACGTCTCCTACCTCCGCAGGAAAGTCGACACGGCTGAGCCGCGACTTATCCACACCCTCCGTGGAGTGGGATATGTCTTGCGACAGCCGCATAGTGATTGAATTTTCAGCTGATACTCAGCTTTGCCGGATGTGACGCTGAGTTTCAGATGTTCCAATGGGCTTCGCATAACCCCCGATCACCCCGGATCCGCGAGGTCGGCTCGGGCTCGCCTCCAGCTGCGGGGGAGACGAGCTCGGTGTAGCCCCACGTGAGAGCCGGGGGTACGCCCCACCGCTTTACCGAGTTCGCCCCCGTAACCCGGTCGAGCGGTGGGGCCATTTCACGTATAGGGGGCTTCCGGGCGGGCAGGATCGATCCTATGAGTGGGAACGATGGTTTGCTTGGGGCGCTGCGGGAGTTGCGACAGCACCTCGACCGTGATCTGTTCCCTCTCGCGATCGGCAATGTCGAGACCGACCGGCGGGCGCTGCGCGAGTTGACGGGCCAGCTCGACGACTATCTGATCCCTCGTCTGAGCGTCATCGACGCGCCGTTGCTGGCCGTCGTCGGCGGCTCCACCGGGGCGGGCAAGTCCACGCTGGTGAACTCCCTGGTCGACGAGGACGTCTCGGAGCCCGGCGTCCTGCGGCCCACCACGCTGGCCCCCACCCTGGTCACCAACCTCGCCGACCGCGAATGGTTCGGCGCCCAGCACGTCCTGCCCGGCCTGCCGCGCGTGACGGGGAGCGCCAGGGGCGAGCCGGGCACGCTCCGGGTGGTCACCTCCTCGATCCTGCCGCCGGGGCTGGCCCTGCTCGACGCTCCGGACATCGACTCGGTCGTCACCGCCAACCGCGAGCTGGCGGCCCAGTTGCTCGCCGCCGCGGACCTCTGGCTGTTCACCACCACCGCCGCCCGTTACGCGGACGAGGTTCCGTGGGGCTTCCTCCGCCTGGCCAGGGAGCGGAGCACGGCTCTGGCCGTCATCCTGTCCCGGGTTCCGCCGGAGGCCCTGGGCGTGGTGAAGAAGGACCTGGCCCGACTGCTGGAGGTCAACGGGCTGGGCGGGACAGAGCTGTTCGAGGTGCCCGAGCTGGTATTGCCCGAGGAGAACGCCCGGCTGCCGCGCTCGGCGGTCCAGCCGGTCGTCGACTGGCTGACCGCCATCGCCGCCGACGCCCAGTCCCGCGCCGACGTGGTGCGCCAGACCCTGTCGGGCGCCCTGGGAAGCCTCGCCGTCCGGGTTCCCGCGCTCGCCGACGCGGTGGACCGTCAGCACGCCGGGGCGAAGGAGCTCCGCTCGATGGCGGACGCCTCCTACGCCGTGGGGCTGAGCTCCTTCGACGAGGGCATGCTGGACGGGTCGCTGCTGCGGGGAGAGGTGCTGGCCCGCTGGCAGGACTTCATCGGCACCGGAGACCTGATGCGCTCGCTGGAGAGCCGGGTGGGCCGGCTCAGGGACCGCGTCGTGGCGCTGTTCACCGGGCGGCCCGCACCCGAGAGCGAGCTGCGGGTCGCGCTGGAGAGCGGGGTGGAGGCGCTGATCAGGTCCTCGGCCGACAGCGCCGCCGAACGCCTGCTGGACTCGTGGTCGTCGCACCCGTCGGGGCGCGCCCTGCTCGCCGACGCGGGGGTCGCCACGGTCGGACGGCTCGGCCGGGCCTCGGCCGAACTGCGCGTGAAGGCGGAGGCGGCGGTCAGGGCCTGGCAGGGATACGTGCTCGAACTGGTCAGGGAGGAGGGCGCGGAGAAGCGCACCACCGCCCGGGTCACCTCGTTCGGGGTCAACGGAGCGGGGCTGCTGCTGATGCTCGCCGTGTTCGCCTCGACCGGCGGCCTGACCGGGATCGAGGTCGGCATCGCCGGAGGCACCAGCGTGCTGAGCCAGAAACTCCTGGAGGCCGTCTTCGGCGACCAGGCCGTACGGACCCTCACCGTCAAGGCCCGCGTCGACCTGCGGGCCCGCGTCGCCGCGCTCCTCGGCGAGGAGGCGACCCGCTTCACCGTCCTCCTCGACGCCGTGGAGCCCCCCGACGGCGCGGCCGCGGCCCTCCGCGCCACCGCGCGTGCCGTACGGGATCATCTGCGTGAGCTCCCGGTCGGAGAACGCCAGAGCGCGCTTCTCGAGGGCGGGCACCCGGACGCTCTCCCCGAGGGCGGACGCCAGGGCGCACTTCCCGAAGGACGCCGGGCCGCGCCTCCCGAGGGGCGCCAGGGCACGGTTCCCGAAGGGCATCGGGCCGCGCCTCCCGAGGAGGGCCGTCAGGGCACGATTCCCGAGGGAGGCGAGTCTCCTCCGGCGCGGTCCATACCCCCGGCCGACGACCCGCAGGCCGTACGAGAGCGCGGCCGGACCCCCGATGCCGTTCGCCGCACGACCGGTGGAGAGGCGGACGAGGCGTGAAGCTGTTGCGTCGCAAGAAGTCGGTGTCGCTGGACGACAGGCTGGCGGGGCTGGAACAGGCCGCGGACCTGGCCGACGGGAGGTTGGGCGCCGAAGCGGTCTCCGGAGCGCGTTCGGTGGTCTCCCGTGCCGGGGTACGGCGGAGCCTGTCGGTCGACCACACCGCGGTCGCGCTGGCCGGGGCCACGGGGAGCGGCAAGTCCTCGCTGTTCAACCTGCTGTCCGGCACCTCACTCGCCACGGTCGGGGTCACCCGCCCGACCACCTCGATCGCGCAGGCCGCGCTCTGGGAGGGGACGGGGGCGGGGTCGTTGCTCGACTGGCTGGAGATCCCCCGCCGCCACGAGGTGTCGGATGTCCCTCCCGCGATCGCGCCGCGGACGCGGAACGGCGGGCAGGTGGGGATCGCGTCTCGTCCGGCTACCGGGGAGGTGGTGGGCGCGATCGATCCGTCGGACGGGGAGGCGGCCGGGCTGATCCTGCTGGACCTGCCCGACCACGACTCGATCGAGCTGTCGCACCGCCTGGAGGTGGACAGGCTCGTCGAGCTGGTCGATCTGCTGGTGTGGGTGCTCGACCCCCAGAAATACGCCGACGGGGTCGTGCACGAGCGATACCTCCGGCCGCTGGCCCGGCATCGGGACGTGATGGTCGTCGTGCTCAACCAGATCGACCGGCTCTCCCCGGCCGCCGTGGAGCGGTGCCTGAAGGACCTGCGGAGGCTGCTCGACGACGACGGGCTGACGGGGGTGCCCGTGGTCGGGGTCTCCACGCGCACCGGGGCCGGTGTCTCCGAGCTGCGTTCCCTTCTCACCTCCCGGGTCTCCGACCGGCGGTCCTGGGCCACCCGCCTGGCCGCCGACGTCGGCACGGCCGCGGACGCGCTCGTCAGGGCGTCCAGCGGCATGGGCCCTGCCGATGAGCCGTCGCGGGAGATCGAGGGTGAACCGGCCGGCTCCGGCGCTGTCTCCGACTCCGGTTCTGGTTCTGGTCGTGGATCTGGCTCCGAGGCTGGAGCCGGTCGCGGTTCCGGGTCTGGAGCCGGTCGAGGTTCCGGTTCGGACGCGGAGACGCCGGTGAACCCGCCGGAGGTGTCCGTGGACCGTCTGGCCAGGCCGCTGACCGACGCGCTGTCGGAGGCGGCAGGGGTGCGGGTTGTCGTCGAGGCCGTGGCCAAGGCCCATCGCCATCGCTCGGTCGCGGCCACCGGCTGGCCGATCACCCGGTGGATCCGCCGGTTCCGCCCCGACCCGCTCCGCCGCCTCCACCTGGGCACCTCCCCGAATCCGCGCTCCGGCGAGGCCGTGGGACGCAGCTCCATGCCCGCCACGACCGTCGTCCAGCGTTCCCGCATGGACACCGCGATCCGGGAGGCCGCCGGGGCCGCCTCGGCGGGACTGCCCAGGCCGTGGGCGGTGGCCGTACGGCAGGCCGCGCGGTCACACGGAGACGAGCTGGAGGACGGTCTGGACCGGGCCGTGGCCGCCACCACGCTCGGAGTCTCCAGGCGGCCCAGATGGTGGCGGGCGGTCGGGCTGGCGCAGTGGCTGGTGCTCGCGGCCATGATCGCGGGCGGGGTATGGCTGCTCGGCCTGGTCGGAATGGACTATCTGCGGCTTCCGCAGCCGTTCCTGCCGACCGTGGGCGATCTGCCCTGGCCCACCTTCCTGCTGATCGGCGGCGTCCTCCTCGGGCTGGTGATCGCGTTGCTCTCCCGGGTGGCGGCCTGGCTCGGTGGCCGGCGCCGCGCGCGCAGAGCGGCCAAGGCGCTCCGCGCGAGCGTTGATCAGGTCGCCCGCGAGCTCGTGCTGGAACCCGTGGACGGGGAGCTGTCCAGATATCGCCGGTTCGTCGAGGCGATCACGGTGGCCCGGGACGGGGGCTGAACGGCCCGGGTTCCCGGCTTTCTGCCGCCGTGCCTGCGGTACCGGATTCACCACTCGACAAAAGGAGGTCGACCGCCCAGCTCGGAAAGCCGGCCGCGGCAGCGGTGGTCGGCATCAACATGTTCTCGTGACGGGAACGGGCGGTTCCCTGCCACGTCCGGCGCCCTTGACGGCGTCTCTGACCTGGTCGTACAGGACTCACACGTATCTGGTGACACGCTCGTATCTGGTGACACCCTTGGCCTCGGCATCTCAAGGCCGAATGGGGCTTTCCGAGGCCCCGAACCCACCTGCCAAAGGTAAAAGATTTGTTCATCAAAGGCCTATGCCGTAAGGGATTTCGTTAGGCCGACATGACGATGCCTTGCATCATTCGACTCTCATCGCTTACCTTCGGGATCTCGGGCATACGTATATCCAGCCAAGTTATGGCCTCAGCCAAATTGTGGCGCGGATAGTGCTCTGATCATTACCGAGACCGTGGTCTCGTCCCGCAGAGATTTCCGTCGCGGGATGAGCGCGGCTGCCGAGTCCGTGCGTTCACGGAGCCGGGGACCCAATCTTCTGGGGTGAATCGCGGCCCATTCCACATGGCGTCGTGTAGGGCACTTCCACGCCCGAACCCGTCAGCTAACCCGGTAGGCGGCATGGAAGCAAGGAGTTGATCCCCGCATGTCCAAATATCGTTTTCCCCGTCCCCTCATGTCCGCGATGGGTGCGACCGTTGTCGCCGGCGCGGTTCTCGCCGCCAGCCCTGCCCTGGCCTCCAGCCTTTCCGCGACGACCGTGAGCGGTGCCGTTCAGACTTCGGCCAGGGCGCTCACCGCGCCGGTCAACCTGGGGCAGACCGCCTCCCTCAGCGGGGCCCGCGCCGAGGTGTCGACCTACGGCCAGGATGTCTCCAATTACCAGGCGGACCATGACTGGGATGCCAGCCCGGCCAAATTCGGCATCGTCAAGGCCACCGAGGGACTGGATTTTCGCGACAAGGCATTTGCCCGGCACTGGAGCCAGCTGGCCAAGAAGGGCATCGTGCGCGGCGCCTATCACTTTGCTCATCCCGCCAACAACCCGATCGCCGAGGCTGACTTCTTCCTCGCGGTGGTGAACCAGCAGCCCGCCAAGCCCGGCGATCTGCTGGCACTGGATCTGGAGACCACCGACGGCAGGTCCGTCAGTGAGGTCAACGCCTGGGCCAAGGCCTGGCTTGCCCGTGTCCAGGCCAAGACCGGCGTCAAGCCGATGGTCTACAGCAGCTGGAACTTCGCCAACACCTACGGCGCAGGCCTGGCCCAGTATCCCCTCTGGGTGGCCTTCTACAGCGGTGGCATCGTCACCCCGCCCGCCGACTGGAAGTCCTGGGCCATTCACCAGTATTCCGAAACCCCCATCGACCAGGACATCTCCACGCTGACTCCCGATCAGCTGCGCGCCCTCGGCCGCCCCGCCTGAGGTGTCCGCCGCCACGACATCCTTCAGGCCCTCTCCTCGGGCCGGATCGAGAGGATCAGGTCCGCGACCTTTTCCGGGTGCTCGCGCTTGACCGTCCGAAGGTCGAAGCCGTTCCACAGGGACACCAGGTAGCAGCCGGAACGCGCCCCCACGGTCACCGTGGCGAACACCCATCCCGCGCCGCTGTGGACGATCAGCTCGGGGGCGTATCGCCTGCTCTCCCCCAGCGGATGGAGACCGCCGGTCCCGAGCAGCCTGAGGCCGATCGTGTGGGCGGCGTAGGCGCGAACTCCCCGGGCCTTCAACAGCCGCTGCACGACGGCCAGCGCCTTGTCATGCTGCTCCGCCGTCGCGTCGGTGACGGAGTCTTCACGGTCTTCCGTATCCCCGATGGGGAATGCTGTCATTACTCGCCCGAGTGCCACGTGGACCCCGCCCCTTCTGCCCTCCGCATTGCCCCGGTAAATAACGATTCGTCGTTAGTTAGGTCTCCGGCCGCTTCCGAGGAAATGCATACCTCTCTTCAGCGAAGAGTGCCGCACCACACCCATGTTCGGTAGGCGGTTCGTCACCACAATCGGCCTTCAATGATGATTGTGTGTTCTGTAGGACTGACGGGATGGCCGTGGGATCGCGTCGTTAAGGGCGCTGGGAGCCGACCGTCGTCACGGCGTCGGCGAACTCTTCGGGGCGTTCCAGGGGAGTGAAGTGGCCGGACCCGTCGAGTGGCCGCAGTTCGACATCGCTGAAGAAGGCCGCCAGCCGGTCGGACCAGTCACGGGAGAAGAGCGGGTCGTGCTCGGGCCACAGCACGATGGTCGGTGTGGCGATGCGATGTTCCGGCTCGGGTTGCCGCTCGGCGGCCGATACGGCGATGGTCCCGGCACCGGCGCGGTACCACGCGATGGAGGCGGAGAACCCTCCCGGCTCCGCGTAGCCGGGCATCAGGTGGTCGATGTCGGGCTCGAAATCCGGCCCGGACCAGTGCGACCAGAAATACAGCAGGTAGTCACGTACGGCTTCGGGCCTGCCGTCGATCAGTTGCTCGACCAGCGCCAGCTGGTGGAACGCCTGGTACCAGTACTCGCGCTGGGCCTGTTCGCCGAGCATTCGTTCGCCGATGCCCGGCAGGGGCGGAGACAGGACCAGGCCGCCGACGAGGTCGGGGCGGTCCTGGGCGATCCTCTGGGCGACCCGGCTTCCGATGTCGTACCCGCCCAGCACCGGCCGGTCGAGCCGGAGCTCTTCGATGAGGCCGATGACGCTGCGCGCCTGCCCGGCGGCGCCGTACTGCTCCCGGGGGTCGGCGAGATGCTTGTCGGAGCCGCCGAACCCGCGCAGATCGGGGACGACGACCTGGCGCGTGGGCGCGAGCAGGGGGATCACGTGCCGGTAGTCGCTCCGGCCACCGGGCCAGCCATGGAGCAGCACGGTGGGCGGCCCGTCGCCCGCGATGTCGTAGCAGAGCTGGAATCCGTCCACCATCGAAGTTCTCGGCATCGCCCCTCCTCCGGCCGTGGGCCTTTCCACGAGTGAGCTCTCTCCGAGGTAGGTCTGCCCGGGGGGAGAGCGCCCTACGCCCTCGCGCCGGGAAGCCCGGGGGCGAGCCGTACGCCTTCGGCTGTACCCCGATCCCCGAGACCGGCCGCCGGAACCGGCAGGAGACACTCCTCCGTCGCGTCCTTGTACTGGGTTCTCACCGTTCTCGCCGTTCCACCGTTCCCACCGGGAGCGGCTGATCCCGCGCGTGGGCCCCGAGGATTAACCCTGCGCGGCGGTACGCCGGTGCCGGAGCATCACGACCTGGGAGTCGAACATCCGCGACTCGACGAGTTCGAGGCCGACCCGATGGCTCTGCTCCTGGAAGACCGGCTTGCCGCCGCCCAGGATCACGGGGTGGACGAAGATCCGGTATTCGTCGATCACTCCGTGCTCCGTGAGGTGGGCGGCCAGCGCGGAACCGCCGAACATCAGCAGCGTGACGCCGGACTCCTTGAGCGCGGTCAGCTCCTCGACGACGTTCTCGCCGATCACCCGGGTGTTCCAGTCGGCCTTCTCCAGCGTGCGGGAGACCACGACCTTGGACGCCTCGCGCCAGATCGGGGCGTAGGCCAGGGTGTGTTCGTGCGTCGAGTACTGCTCGGCCTTCGGCCAGAAGTTCGACATCATGTCCCACACCACGCGCCCGTAGAGAAACACCTTGTCGCCGCCGGACAGCTCCTGCGAGTAGGCGGACAGTTCCGGCTCCATCCGTGGCCAGTCGAACTCGCCGTTCGGTCCCTCGATGAAACCGTCGAGGGACTGGTGTACGAAGTGGATGAGCTTGCCCATGATGGCGTCCCGTCTCCGTGTATCTCTCGCACTCTCGAAGCGCGCTGTCACCTGAGAGTCGGAGCCGTCGCCGGGTCCTCGACATCCAGTGACGGCTTTCCTCGAAAGTTTTTCGACTCCTCATCCCGGCACGACGAGCGGCGGGAGGCACCGGCGGAACATCCCGCCGGCGGCATGGCGCACGCCGGACGGGAGACGGCGTGAACTGCGATCATAAGTAAATCGGTATCAATGTCTGACTGATATCGATATTGGACATCGATGAAGCCGGTCTGGTTTGCTCTCCCCTTCTGCTGGTCGAGAGCAAGGACATGGAATGCGACATCCCCACGCTCGCCGTCTCCCCTCGGCGCTGAAAGCGACCGCGCTGGCGATCTCCCTCCTGGTGGGCGGTGCCGCCTGCGGGACGGACACCGCCTCGGCCGCAGGTCCTGCGACCCCGCGGACCGGGACGGCCGGGGCCGGGATGGAGAGCGGTCAGGCGGCCCCCGACGCGCTCCGGACGCCGGCGCCCGGCGAGGCCGAGGCCCGTCGGCGGTTGCGCGCGCTGGAGGCGTCCTTCAAGGGCCGCATCGGTGCGTACGCCCTTGATACGGCCACCGGAAAGACGGTCACCTACCGGTCGGGCGAACGCTTCCCGCTGCTGTCCACCTTCAAGGCGTCGGCGGCCGCCGCGGTGCTGCACAAGGCCCGCACGTCGGATCCGGGGCTGATGGACAGGGTCATCCACTGGAAGCAGAGCGAGGTGAAGGCGAACTCGCCGGTCACCGAGAAGCACGTGAAGGACGGGCTGAGCGTCGCTCGGCTGTGCGAGGCCGCCATCACCCAGAGCGACAACACCGCGGGCAACATGCTGCTGAGGCAGATCGGCGGACCGGCGGGTCTGACCAGGTATTTCCGCTCGCTGAAGGACCCGGTCTCCCGCCTGGACCGCTGGGAGACCGAGCTCAACGAGTGGACCCCCAAGGCGAAGCGGGACACCACCACCCCCGCGGCCATGGGCCAGAACCTGCGCGGGCTCGCGACCGGCACCGTGCTCAACGCGAAGGACCGCGCGCGGCTGAACGGCTGGCTACGCGCGAACAAGACCGGTGACGAGCGGATCCGCGCCGGACTGCCCACGACCTGGACCATCGGCGACAAGACCGGCACCACCACGTCCTACGGGGCGGCGAACGACATCGCCGTCGTCTGGCCCGGCAAGGGCGCCGCGCCGCTGATCATGACCATTTACACCAACCGCCGGGCCGCCGGCGCCCTGAACGACAACAAGGTCATCGCCGATACCGCCGCCATCCTCGCGCGCGGCCTCGGCAAGCTCTCCTAGGGCTCGGCACAGCACGCGTCCGGCTCGGTACGGCGTTCGGGAGCTGAGCCCGGAACCGATCGGTGCCCGAGCCTCAGCCCGGTACGGCGTTCAGGGCCCGGTGTCCGCGTCTCCGCTTGGTAGAGAGTTCAGGGGCCCGATCTCCGCCTCTCAGTTCGGTACGGCGTCCAGGGGTTCGGCGCCCGCGTCTCAGCTCAGTACGGTGTCCAGGAGCAGTGACCCGGCGCCCAGCAGCGCCGCGTCCGGGCCCGAGCGCGTGACGGCGATCTCCAGGTCGCGGGTCGCCAGGGGCAGGCAGCGTTCGTAGACGGCGGCGCGGATCGACGAGATCAGCGGCTCGGCGGTGGACAGGCTGCCGCCGACCACGATGGCGTCGGGGTTGAGGAAGTTGACCAGGACGGTGAGCACCTCGCCGATCAGGCGTCCCGCGTTTCTGATCAGGGCGGTGGCCTCGGGCACCCCGTCGTCGACGAGGGCGACAAGATCGGCGGGCCGCCGTACGGCGATGCCCTGCTCGGCCAGGGCGCCCATCAGGGCGGCGCCGCTCGCGTAGGCCTCCAGGCAGTCGGGGTGGCCGCAGGAGCACATGACGGAGGAGTCGGTCCTGACCCGGACGTGGCTGATGTCGCCGGCCGCGCCGCGCCCCCGGTGCAGGCGGCCGTTGACGATCACACCGCATCCGATGCCGCTGCCGGCCTTCAGAACCATGAGGTTGTCGCAGCCGGGCCACGCGCGGGCCTCGCCGACGGCCAGGAGATTGGCGTCGTTCTCGACGAGGACCGGCAGGCCGTAGCGCGCGTCGAGATACTCGGCGACGGGGAAGTTGTTCCAGCCGGGCATGCGCGAGGGGGACACCACACGACCGCTGGCGGGGTCCACGGGACCGGGGATGCCGGTGCCGACCCCGCGCAGGGGGGCGCCGGACGGGCCGTGGGCCAGCAGCAGCTCGTCGAACGAGGCCGCCATCCAGTCAAGGGTCGCCTCGGGGCCCAGCGCTATGTCGCAGGGGCGTTCCTCGACGACCAGCGGGGTGCCGCTGAGGTCGAGCAGGCCCAGACGGGCGTGGTGCGCCCCGAGATCGGCCACCGCGAGCACCCCGGCGGTGGAGCTGACCTGCAGCCGCCGTGGCCGCCGCCCGCCCCGCGAGGTGCCCGACCCCTCCTCGACGAGCAGGCCGGTGTCGATCAGCTCCTCGACCCGCAGGGACACGCTCGACGCCGCCAGGCCGGACAGGCGGGCCAGCTCGGCGCGCGACTCGGCGTGGCCGTTGGCGACGAGGCGCAGAAGATCGCCCTGCGCCCCCCGCACGGGCAGCCTCTCTTTGCCTGACATGGACAAGAGGAATACCACGTCTGTACTTACTACGGCAATCCGTTGACTTCCACCGGAATCATCCGTTACCTTCCGATTTGTCTTCGATTTCGAAGGAAGATGCAATGACTCAGGCTGATCACAAAGGATGGTGGGCCCGATGGTGTCCCTGAAGCGGATGGCCGCTGTCGCCGCCGTGTCGATGATCGGCCTCTCGGCCTGCGCTGGCACGGACTCGGCCGGCCCGGCGGTGCCGGGCGCGACCAAGGGCGGTAGTGACCTGCTCGCCGCCGCGCCGGTGGCGGCTGCGGCCGACATCCTGCCCGGCTCCACGATGGAGAAGATCAAGCAGCGCGGCGAGCTGATCGTCGGCGGGTCGCTCGACGCTCCGCTGCTGTCGCAGCAGAACCCGGTGACCGGCGAGATCGAGGGATTCGACGCCGACATGGGCAAGGCGCTCGCCAAGTACATCATCGGCGAGCCCAAGGTGAAGATGGTCAACGCGGCGTCGGAGACCCGTGAGGCGCTGCTGAGCAACGGCACCGTGGACGTCGTCCTCCAGACCTACACGATCACGCCGGAGCGGGCCGAGCAGGTCGCCTTCGCCGGGCCGTACTACTCCTCGGGCCTGACCATCGCGGTCAAGAAGGGCGCGACGGGGATCGCCAAGCCGGAGGACCTGAACGGCAAGACCGTCATCGCCGGAGCCAACACCCCGGCCATCCCGGCGATCAAGAAACTTGCGCCGCAGGCGAAGATCGTGACGTTCGGCAGCGACCCCGAGTGCATGCAGGCGCTCAAGCAGGACCGCGGCGTCGCCTACGTCCAGGACGAGACGCTCCTCATCGCCAACGCCCAGAAGGACCCGTCGGTCCAGATCATCGGCTCGCCGTTCACGAGCGACCCGTACGGCATCGGCCTCAAGCACGGCGACGATCAGTTCAAGAAGTTCGTCAACGACTGGCTGCTGAAGATCCAGGCCGACGGCCTCTGGCAGAAGACCTGGAAGAACTCCCTCGGCACGGTCGTGCAGGGCGAGGCTCCCACCCCGCCGCAGATCGGATCGGTTCCGGGTTCCTGATGTCCGCCTTCCTGGATCACCTTCCCGAGTTCTGGGAGGGGCTGATCGTGACCCTCCAGCTGATCGCGGCGTCGTTCGTCGGCGCCGTGGTCGTGGGGGTCGCGATCACCGCCATGCGGGTCAGCCCGGTCGGTGTTCTGCGCGGGATCGGTACGGCCTACGTGGAGACCTTCCAGAACCTGCCCCTCCTCGTGCTTCTCGTGCTGGCGGTCTTCGGCCTGCCGGAGATCGGGATCAAGGCGAGCCTGCTCGTGACGGCCGTCGTGGTCATCGCGCTCTACGAGGCCGCCTACATCGCCGAGGCGCTGCGGTCCGGCGTCAACGCGATCGCGGTGGGGCAGGGCGAGGCGGCACGCGCGCTCGGCCTGACCTTCGGCCAGTCCCTGCGCCACGTGGTCCTGCCGCAGGCGCTGCGCACGGTGATCCAGCCGATGGGCAACATCTTCATCGCGCTGGCGATGAACACCGCGCTGGCCGGCGCGGTCGGCGTGGTCGACCTGACCGCGGCCGCGAACCGGGTGAACCTCATGGAGGCCCAGCCCATTCCGATCTTCATTGGGGCGGGCCTGGCCTACGCGCTGATCGCCGCCTGCGCCGGGTTCGTCACCGGGCGGCTCGAACGACGGCTGGTGATGATCCGATGAGCTTCGAACGATGGTCGGTGGCGGTCCGATGAGCTTCGAACGGCAGCCGGTCATGAGCCTCGAACAATGGCCGGTGAGGGCCCGATGAGCCGCGAACGACGGCGGGTGAGGCCGATGAGCCGCGAACGACGGCGGGTGAGGGCGCGATGAGCAGCCTGCTCTTCGACGAGCCGGGCCCGCGTGCCCGACGCAGGATCCGGATCGCGACCGTGGTGGGGGCGGTCGCGATCCTCGGCCTGCTGGCGCTGGCCGTACGCCAGTTCGCGGCCAACGGCCAGCTCGACGCCGACCGCTGGCAGCCGTACGCGACGTGGCCGATGTGGCGCTACCTGCTGAACGGGCTCTGGTCCACCGCGCTGGCGGCCGTCGTCTCGGCCGCGCTCTCGATGGCGGCGGGGCTGATGCTGGCCCTCGGACGGCTGTCGCGGCGCCGGTGGGTGCGCCTGCCCGCCGCCACGTACGTGGAGGTCGTGCGGACCATCCCGGCGTTGCTGCTGGTCTACCTCGTGCTGTTCGCGCTGCCCAGGTACGGACTGGATCTGCCGCTGTTCTGGAAGCTCGTGGTGCCGCTGTCGGTCTCGAACGCCGCGGCCTTCGCGGAGATCTTCCGAGCCGGGATCGGATCCATCGAGCGCGGTCAGAGCGAGGCCGGCCTCGCGGTCGGCCTCACCTACGGCCGGACGATGCGGCTGATCGTGCTGCCGCAGGCGGCCCGCAGGGTGCTGCCCTCGATCGTCAGCCAGTCGGTCGGACTGCTGAAGGACACCTCGCTCGGCTTTGTGGTCAGCTACGCCGAGCTGCTGTACAGCGGCAAGGTCCTGGCGACCTACAACGGCCTGCTCATCCAGACCTACATCATCGTCGCGCTGACCTACCTGGTGGTCAACGCGTCCCTGTCCAAACTCGCCCGCGTCCTCGAAGCGCGCACCCCGCAAGCCCGCCGGCCGCGAAGGAGCCTCATCCGTGCCTGAACCCGTCCCGCCATCTTCCGGACCTGTCCCACGTGCCGATGGAGGTTCTGGATTCGTCTCGGCCGCTGACGGGCGTTCCGGACTCGTCTCGCTCGTCGAAGGGCCTTCCGGATTCGTTCCGCTCGCCGATGGGAGCTCCGGCCTCGTCTCGCCTGCCGGGGGAGATCCCGGGTTCGTCCCGCTCGCCGAGGTGGTGCGCTCCGGGTTCGTCGAGAGCGTGCACTTCGGCAGCGCCGTCGGCCTCGCGCCCGACGGCACTACGGTCGTCGCCCGGGGCCGGGTCGGCGCGCCGGTGCTGCCGCGCTCGTCGGCCAAGCCGTTCCAGGCACTCGGGTGCCTGCTGTCCGGAGCCGATCTGCACGGCCCGCGCCTGGCGATCGCCGCGGGCAGCCACACGGGTGAGGACTTCCACGTACGGCTGGTCGCCGAGATGCTCGGCGAGGCCGGGCTCGGGTTCGACGCCCTCGGCTGCCCCGTGGACTGGCCGGAGGACGAGGCCACCCGGCACGGACTGATCCGAAACGGCCTGCCGGCCTCGCGCGAGCGGATGAACTGCTCGGGCAAGCACGCCGCGATGCTCACCGCGTCCGTGGCCTCCGGCTGGGCCGTCGACTCCTATCTCGACGCCGCTCACCCCGTGCAGCGCCGGATCCAGGCCGTGGTCGAGGAGTTGTCGGGGGAGAAGACGGCCCACGTCGCGATCGACGGGTGCGGCGCGCCGCTCTTCGGGCTGTCGCTGACCGGGCTGGCGCGGGCCGTACAGGGGCTGGTCCGTGCCGAGCCCGGATCGGCGCCGCGGGCCGTCGCCGACGCGATGCGTGAATATCCCGAGTACGTCGGCGGGACCGGTCACGTGAACACCTCCCTGATGCGGGCGCTGCCGGGGGCGCTGGCGAAGGGCGGAGCCGAGGGCGTGCTCGTCGTCGCGCTCGCCACGGGGCACGCGGCGGCGGTCAAGGTCATCGACGGGAGTCCCCGGGCCACGACCGCGATCGCGCTGGCCGTACTCCGGGCCGCGGGGGGCGACGTCGCGGCGGCGGCCGGGTTCACGACCGTTCCGGTGCTGGGCGGGGGCCTCCCGGTCGGCGAGATCCATGTTCTGGAGGAAAAATGAGTCTCACCTACGAGATCTGCATCGACAGCACGGCGGGGGCGCTGGCGGCCGAGCAGGCGGGGGCGCACCGGGTCGAGCTGTGCTCGGCGCTCTTCGAGGGTGGTCTCACCCCGACCCTCGGCACCGTCGAGGCGACCCTCGCCGCGGTCACGGCGATCCGCGTTCACGCGATCATCCGCCCTCGCGGCGGTGACTTCATCTACGACGAGTACGAGGTCGCGGCCATGGAGCGTGACATCGCCACCATCAGGGACGCGGGCGCGCAGGGCGTGGTGATCGGGGTGCTGACGCCGTCGGGCGAGGTGGACGTCGAGGTGGCCAAGCGGCTCATCGGCGCGGCAGGGGGACTCTCGATCACCTTCCACCGGGCCTTCGACATGACCGCCGACCCGTTCGCCGCCCTGGAGACGCTCGTCTCGCTCGGCGTCGACCGGGTGCTCACCTCCGGCCAGGACATCACGGCGTTCGAGGGCGCGCCGCTGATCGCCTCCCTGGTCGAGCGGGCACAGGACCGCATCGTCATCATGCCCGGGGGCGGGATCACCCCCCGCAACGTCGGCCGCGTGGTCGAGGCGACGGGGGTCAAGGAGATCCACTTCGCGGCCCTGGTGGACGCGCCCAGCCCCGCCGTCCACCGCAACCCCCACCCGTTCATGGGCGGCGAGCTGCGCCAGCCCGAGTACGCCCGCCTGGTCACCTCGCCGGGACTGGTCTCCGAGGTGATCGCCGCCTCCGGCGCCTGAGGGCCGCCACGCGGCGCGCCCTGCCCGCGCGGTGCTCACCGCGCGGGCAGGTGGAAGTCCGGGACCTCAGGTGTGTGTGGCTGTGTCAGGACACTCGCTCACCGAATCTTCGCGAGGTCGATGACCACGTGTTCGTCCTTGATCGGGTAGGACACCAGGCGGCTGTCGCCTATGCCGAGCTGCACAACGATGGACTGACCCTTGGCACCGGGAGGGGACAGGCCCAGGTCGCCGGACTCTCCGGTGACCAGGTCGATCAGGTATTGGCCTCCCCGCGGCACGGGCGAGAACACGGTTTGGAAACGGTCGGCGGCCAGCCCCCGAAATGCGGAACCGGGCAGATCTCGTTCCTGCGAGCCGTCACGCAGCCGGTAGAAGGACGGGCTTCCTGGCCTCTCGCCGACGCAGGTCGTCACGCCGCAGCGTACGTTCTGCTCGCCCGGCCGGACGACCGCCTTGCTCGTCTCGCCGGTCTCGACGTTGAGCAGGTCCTCGAAGCTCGTCTCATGGTTCTGTGCGTACTCACCCGGCGTGCCCACCCAGGGCCAGCGCAGGATGTGATGTCTGTCGGCGCCCGCGACAGGCTCCACCGTCCCGCCCCCGAGGGGGATCGTGAAGACACCGCCTTCGAAGAGGGAGAAGGCCAGTTTGTCGCCGACCACGGTGAGGTGTTCGCCGACACCCTTGACCGGGCCTGCCGTGTTGATGACCGTGGGCTGCCCGCCTGTGATCGGGACCGACCAGAACTCCGTGACCCCGTTGCCGTCGACCTCGTCGACCGTCTGCCAGACGATCCGACCGGCGCCCGCCGTGTAACCGGAGGAGAAGACCCCCTTCGGCGTGCGGATATCGGCGATCTTGCGAACCTGGCCGCTGTCCAGGTCGTAGGCGTAGATCGCGTCGGCCTTCTCGAAGCTCCCCCAGGTCTCCAGCAGCAGAGTGCGGTCGTCGATGAAGATCCGCGGCTGGTACTTGCGGATTCCGGGTAGCTTGGCCGGGATCTTCCAGACCGCCTGCGGCCAGACCTTCTCGATGGGCTCGGGAGTCACGAACGCCTGCTTGCCGGAAGGGGACGGCGTCGCGGTCACGGAGCTCGGAGCCTGGGTCGGATTCACGACCGGAGGGGCGGGGTCGTCGCCGGCGCCGCGTACCGTCACCACGGCCCCGCTCGCCACCACCGCGACCGCGAGGGCCGCGACCAGGGTCTGCACGCGTGTCCTGCGTCGGATGGAGTGGGTCATGACCTGCGAGGACAGGTTGCTCGGTGCTTGCGGCGCGCGCTGTGAGGCATGACCGAGAGTCCGGCGAAGGACGTCTTCCAGGTCGTCGTTCATAGGGCGCTCCCGTTGGCGGCTGTGGGGTGCGGTACGGCGGAGCGGAGCTTGTTCAGGCCGAGCGAGGCATGACTGCGGACGGTCCCACGGGAGATGCCGAGGACGCCGGAGATCTCCGCGTCGGTCAGTTGCTCGTAGTAGCGCAGGACGAGTACGGCCCGCTGCTTGCGGGGCAGGCCTTCGAGCGCCTGCCAGAGCCCCTGCTCCACTTCGGAGGGCAGCACGTCCAGATGTAGTCCTTCCGGCAGCTCCCAGGTGAGCCGCTCGCGGCGGCGCAGCCGCCAGACGCCGATGTGCAACCGAGCCATGATCATCCTGGTGTAGCTCTCCGGATCCTGCTTGCGGCGTACTCGCGACCACGCCCGGTGCAGCCGGATCAGGGCCTCCTGGGTGAGGTCGGCCGCATCATGGGGGTTGCCGCTGAGCACGTAGCCGTAACGCAGCAGCGCGTCGGCCCGCTCGGCGACGAAGTCCGCGAAGCGGGGGTCGTCATCCAATTACCTTCGCCTTTCCTCGGTCCGTCACAACCCAGACGAACTCGGGGACGAAAGTGTTGAATCCCGGTACGGCAGAGTTCAGCCGACCACGGCTCCGTGTCGTGAGCGGGAGTGCACAAGCCGGCCAGGGCTCCGTGTCGTGAGCGGGAGTGCACAGCCGGCCACGGCTCCGCGCCACGGGCGAGAGCGCGCGCGAGGGGATCAGGAGACCACCGGGCTGCGGCGCTCGACGAGGACGACGTCGCGCCAGACGCCGTGGTGGCGGCCGATGCGCATCCGGGTGCCGATCACGCGGAACCCGGCGCGCCGGTGGAGGGCGAGGCTGGCGGTGTTCTCGGGGAAGATCCCGGACTGGATCGTCCAGATGCCCGCCGCCTCGGTGGAGGCGATCAGGGCCCGCAGGAGGGCGAGGCCCACCCCGCGCCCCTGGGCGTCGGGGTGGACGTAGACGGAGTGTTCGACGACACCGGCGTAGGCGCACCGGTCCGAGACCGGGACCGCAGCACTCCAGCCCAGGACCCGCCCGTCGGTGTCGAGGGCGACATGCCGGTGGCCGGGCAGCTTGGCCGCGTCGAACTCCTCCCAGCCGGGGGCGGTGGTCTCGAAGGTCGCCTGCCCTCCGTCGATCCCGAGCTGGTAGATCGTCAGGACCTGCTCGGCATGCTCGGGACCCAGCGGGATGACGCGGATGCCGGCGGGGCCGTCCGCGGGGGCGATCTCGGCGATCAGGGCGCGGACGCGGGCCTCGATCTCGTCGCGGATCGGACGGACGGCCTCGATGCCCTGTCCGGCGGGGTCGGGGAGCTGCCAGTCCAGGTAACGCTTGCCGGGAAAGATCGGGCAGGCGTCGCCGCAGCCCATGGTGATGACCACGTCACAGGATCGCACGGCCTCGACGGTGAGGATCTTGGGGACCTCGGCGGAGATGTCGACGCCGACCTCCTCCATGGCCGCCGCGACGGCAGGGTTCACCGCATCGGCGGGGGCGGATCCGGCCGAACGCACCTGGACGCGGCCCGCGGCGAGGTGGCTGAGGAAGGCGGCGGCCATCTGGGATCGGCCGGCGTTGTGGACGCACACGAACAACACGGAGGGCAGATCAGACACGAGCGGTTCCTTCGATGACGGCGGCCGTCCGAGCGGCCGGGACCGGGGAGCCGGGGAAAAGACGTCGGGCGGCGAGGGCGACGTAGACCAGACCGACCAGGACCGGAACCGCGATCAGGGGCCCGACCACCCCGGCCGGGATCCACATCGGGAGCCCCCGGTCCAGCCGGGGCAGGCGGCCCACGACAGGTCCGGCCGGGATCGCCGTGCTCTCGGCCGGACCTGTCGTGGGTCCTGCCAAGGGTTCGGTCGGGATCACGGTGATCTCGGAGGTCACGCCCCGGCCTCCGCGGTGTTCAGCAGCACCGACAGCCGCTCCAGCGCCGGGGGGAGCACCCGGTAGTAGACCCAGGTCCCGCGACGCTCGGAATCGATCAGCCCGGCCTGCTTCAGCACCTTCAGATGGTGCGAGATCGTCGGCTGGGAGACGTCGAAAGGCCCGGTCAGATCACAGACGCACGCCTCGCCACCGGCATGCGAGGCGATCAGGGACAGCAGGCGCAGGCGGACCGGGTCGGCCAGGGCCTTGAACGTCGCCGCGAGCTCGGTGGCCCCGGCCTCGTCCAGGGGCTCGCGCACGAGTGGCGAGCAGCACGCGACCGGCGTGGTCAGGTCGATGACCGGCGGCTTCTTGATAGACACATATCTATATTGACGACTATCGATACAGATGGCAAGCTCGCCAATACATAGACAGTCATCGATTCAGCCTGTTGGGAGCCACCGTGTCCCGTGCTCAGCTCGCCCTTCGCGTCGCCGACCTTGAGGGGTCGATCGCCTTCTACTCCAAGCTGTTCGGCGTCGAACCGGCCAAGCGCCGTGAGGGATACGCCAACTTCGCCATCGCCGAGCCCCCGCTCAAGCTCGTCCTGATCGAGGGGGAGCCCGGAGAGCGGACCCGTCTGGATCATCTCGGCGTTGAGGTGGAATCCACGGAGGAGGTCGCCGCCGCCGCCAACCGGCTCATGGAGGCGGGCCTGGCCACCTTCGAGGAGAACGACACCTCCTGCTGCTACGCCCTGCAGGACAAGGTCTGGGTCCACGGACCCGGCGGGGAGCCGTGGGAGGTCTACGTCGTCAAGGCCGACGCCGGCACCCTCGGCAGAAGCACCGCCGTCGCAGCCGGGGGCGACGCCTGCTGCGGTACCGTCGATGAGCGGCCCGCCGACTCCGCTCGGAGCGTTGAGCAGGCCAAGGCCGCCGGATGCGCCTGCGGCGGTTAGATCTGAGGCACCCGGACTTTCAGGGTTCCTCGGGAGGAGAACTCGCCGGCGCCCGCCTCGGCGGCGCCCGCCTCGGCGGCGCCCGCCTCGGCGGCGCCCGCCTCGGCGGCGCCCGCCTCGGCGGCGCTCGCCACGCCAGACCGGACGCGCGATGGCACACGACGGCGAGCGCGCGCCCGTCCCGGACGGTTCCCGCCCGTCGCGAGCGTGGGAGCCGGACGGGGCGCGTGACCAGGGATGTTTCCCGACAGTGAGAGTCGCTCCTGGGTGTATTGCGTCCTCCCTACCAGCAAGTTTCCGACATACGTTGATGAAATGGACAGTGAGAATCTCCTCGGTGAATTCCTGAGCGCCCGGCGCGAGGCCACCACCCCCGCGCAGGTAGGGCTGCTGCATTCCGGTCCCCGGTCGATGCCGGGACTGTGGCAGGAAGAGGTGGCGATGCTGGCCGGGGTCAGCACCGACTACTACATCCGTCTGGAGCGCGGGTGCGAGCGCCATCCGTCCCAGCGGGTGCTCGGTGCCCTGGTACGGGTCCTGGGTCTCGGCCCCGACGCCGCGACACACCTGTGCGAACTCGCTCAGCCGCGTCCACGGCAGTGCGAAACGACCGGCCGGGGGGAGCGGGTCAGCCCTGACCTGCTGCGCCTGATGTCCAGCTGGCCGTACACCCCGGCGCTCGTGTTCAACCGCTGGATGGACGTACTGGCCACGAACCCGCTGGCCGCCGTCCTCTACGACGGTCTGGAATATGCGGACAACCTGGTCCGGCTGGTCTTCCTGGATCCCGCCGCGCACGAGTTCTACCGGAACTGGGAGGCCGTCGCCCGCTGCAGGGTGGCCCATCTGCGGGCCGCCGCGGGAGCGGACCCCGACGATCCGTACCTGGTCGAGCTGGTCGGTGAGCTCTCGTCCAGGAGCGCGGACTTCCGCCGGCTGTGGGCTCGCCATGACCTCGGCAAGATCAACATGGACCGGCATTTCCACCACCGCGAGGTGGGCGATCTGATCCTCAACTGGGAGCTGTTCAACGTCAACAGCGCTCCCGGCCAGCAACTGCTCATCTTTCAGGCCGAGCAGGCCAGTCCATCCGAGTATGCCCTGGCCCTGCTGGGCAGCCTCGCGGTCACGACGGTATGACGTCGCCCCGCGCACCGCGATCTCTCGATCCCGGGCTGTCTCTCGGCAGACATCCCGGGCCGTCTCTCGGCGGACATTGGCGTTGTACGCCTTCCGCTCCGATTCGGCGCCCGCGTGATGGATATGCGTGAGGCGCCTGAGCCCTGTCGGGCCTCTGCGGCGTGACGACCCGGTCGTGAGTAGGTACGGATCCTGGAAGGAGACATGGTGAGGTTGATATCGCGTGTGCGTGCGATCCTGCGCCTGCGTTCGATCCAGGGGCGGTACACCACGGCGGCGATGGCGTTGTTGCTGGTGGTGCTGGTCGTGGTGGGGGTGAGCTGCGATCTGGTGATCCGCTATCGCATCGAAGACGATGTGTTCAAAAACGCCGAGCGGGTGGCCAGTCAGTGGAGCGCGGCGGTGCGCACGAACACCGCGCCGGCGATGCTGTCGGCTTCGGGCGAGGTGGATCTGGTGCAGCTGGTCGACGCCCGCGGGACGGTGGTGCAGGCGAGCCGGCACGCGACCGGGCGCGCGCCGTTGAGCACGGTACGGCCGCCGTCCAACGACCGTTTCCAGCGGTTGCACGATAACGGGTTGTTGTTGATGGCGATTCGGGTCTCGCCGGCTCCGGATGCGCCGGTGATTTATGCGGGTAGTGCGGAGCCGCGGTTGTTGGGTGGGCATTATCTGGAGTTGTTCTTGGCGGTGGCGGCGTTGGTGTTGCTGGGTTTGGCGGGGTGGTTGACGTGGTGGGTGGTGGGTCGGACGTTGCGGCCGGTGGCGGCGATTCGGGCGCGGATGGCGGAGATCACCGGCAGTGATGTGAGTCTGCGGGTGCCGGTGCCGGCGGGTGAGGATGAGTTCGCGTTGCTGGCGCGGACGGCGAATCAGAGTTTGGAGCGGTTGCAGGAGGCGGTGGAGCAGCAGCGGCAGTTCGCCTCGACGACCTCGCATGAGTTGCGGACTCCGATCGCGGGGTTGCGGATGCAGTTGGAGGAGGCGTTGCTGTATCCCGATGAGGTGGATGCGGCCGACAGTTTGCGGGGGGCGTTGTCGGCGACGGGTCGGTTGGAGGCGATTGTCAATGATCTGTTGTTGCTGGCGCGGTTGCGGGTGGCGGAGCCGGCGGCGCGGGAGTTGATTGATCTGGGCAAGTTGGTGACCGAGGAGGCGATGCAGGTTTCGCAGAGTGCGGGGGTGGCGGTGTATGTGCATGCGGCGTCGGGGGTGTGGGTGTCGGGTTCGCAGATCCGGTTGATTCGGGTGGTGGGTAATTTGCTGAGTAATGCTCGCCGGCATGCGGCTGCCAGTGTGGAGGTGTCGGTGGAGGCGGTGGATGGCCGGGCGGTGTTGGCGGTGGTCGATGACGGGGCGGGGGTGGCGCCGGCTGATCGTGAGCGGGTGTTCGAGCGGTTTACCCGCCTTGCTGATGGGCGGCGTCGGGATGCGGGGGGTAGTGGTCTGGGGTTGGCGATTTCCCGGGATATCGCTGAGGCGCATCGGGGGAGTTTGCGGATCGAGGACTCACCGCGGGGGGCTCGTTTTGTGTTGCGTCTGCCGTTGTTGCATGCTCAGAGCGGGGTCGAGGGTCCGGCATCGATCGATGGCTACGGATCCACACCCACCGACCACGCCGACCGCACCCACCCCCCACCGGCCGGAGCGAGCGACGCCGAACCTCCGGGAACAACCGGCCCCAAAACGACGAACACAAGTTACCTTCACCTGCCGGAAACCCACGGTCTGGTGGGGGCCTGGTCAGGTTGGGACGGGACCGATCCCAGGCTTTCATGGAACCCCACCGATTGACGTGCATGGACGAATGGGAGCTACCAGGTCAGCCACCTCTGGGGACGAGCCGATGAATCTGGAGACAATCAGGGAGATATTTCTGCCCGGCAATCCCGAGTCCCCTTCGCAGGCGCGCGATGAGGTCCGCAAATGGCTGGGCGAGAATCATCCGGCCTACGAGAACGCGCGGCTGGTCGTGTCCGAGCTGGTGACCAATGCCGTACAGCACTCCCGGCACGGAGCCGCCGGATTCGAGGCCGGTGACCCGCTGCTCCTACGGCTGGTGACGTGTGGCGGGCTGCTGCGTATCGAGGTTGTGGACGCGGGCCTGGGCGCCGGCGAACCCCGTGCCCGAGCGGACCCGGCGCCCTCCCTCGCGGAGAGCGGGCGGGGACTGGCGATCGTCGGCGTGCTCTCGGACGGGAACTGGGGACACAGCTCAAACGGGCCGGAACCCGGCCGGACCGTCTGGTGCGAGCTTCCCGCGGATCCACAGCCCTCAGACGAGCACCTCACCGGGGCGTCCGCTCCGCCGGTCTCCAGGTGATCATCTTTCCGGATCGCGTCACTCCTCGCCGGAGAACCGCTCCCATGCGGACTGACGGGTGATCCCGAGAGCCTCCCCGATCCTGGCCCAGGTGACGCCGCGCCGACGCAGTTCCTGCACCCATGAGCGCAGGTCGGCCTCGGCCTGGTCGATGTGCGCGGCGACGCGCGGAATGTGGCTCAGCATCTCCTCGTCGGCCAGCGACTGCCACATGGGCACGGGCGGTCCCGCGGGACTGCCGTGGCTCCCGTCGATGATCGACGCGGACAGGGCCACGCACTCGTTGCAGATGTAAACGCCGGCGCCGGCGACCAGCTTGTCGACCTCGGTGGACGGCTTGCCGCAGAAGGAACACCGAGCGAGTTCGGTCAGGGTGTCAGGTTGTGTCACAGCGCACTCCTCAGTTGTCAGGGATTCCCTGACATATTAGGCCGTCAGGGAATCCCTGACAACTCTTATGAGTGCGCATCGCCTCTTCGACATGGCCCTCTCTGGCGCGGCGGCAGTCTGTTGTCCATTGGAGAATAGGCTGCCGCTCATGACAACCAGACGGCGCAGGCGCAGTCCCGAGGAGTCGCGCGCGGAGCTGCTGGCGGCGGCGGCCCGACTGATCAGGGAACGAGGCCCGGACAACGTCAGCCTGAGGCAGATCGCCGAGGCCGCCGGTGTCGCCCATGGGCTCGTGACCCACTACTTCGGCACCTATGCCGCCCTGGTCCGTGAGGTGTTGACGGCCGAGAACGATCGCATCGAGGAGCGGGTGCGCGAGCAGATCCGGGCCGAGCGGGACGTGCCGACCGCGGCGGGGATCATGGGAGTGCTGTTCGGCACCCTGGCGGACGAGCGCTACCTGCGCCTGTTCGTCTGGGCCGAGATGCACGCCGACTACCGGGGGGCCGCACGGCCGGAGCTGGTGGAGCTGATCGACGCGATCGAGGCCGGCATCCGCGCCGCGCTGGCGGGACGGCCCGTTCCGAGCCGGTCCCGCATCGAGGCGGTGGCGCTGATCGGACTGTCGGCGGCGTACGGGTTCGCCATCGGCGGGCAGTCGTGGCTGGCGGGCATGGGGCATGATCCCGACGATCCGGCGCACGAGGCGGCGTTCCGTGGCCAACTGGCCACGATGCTGGGGGCTTACATGGTGGAGGAATCCGGGCTGGAGCCCGCCGGATGACTTATTCTCCACTTGGAGAATAGACTGGCGTCAGTCGCACTGATCGAACGGACAGGACTGACGCATGGTTGACCATCCGGGCCCCTCGGCAGACCAGCGGGTGCGAGCCTCCGACAAGGATCGTGACCGTGCGGCCGAACGGCTGCAGACGGCCGCCGCCGAGGGACGTATCGAGCTGGGCGAGCTGGACCAGCGGCTCACCGAGGTCTACGGGGCCAAGACCCGGGCCGAGCTGGAGCGCGTGGGCCGCGATCTTCCCGAGCCCAGCCGCACGGACACGCTGGTGGTGAAGGACGAGCCCAACTCCCGCTTCGCGATGAGTGTGTTCGGCTGGTTCACCCGTACGGGCCAGTGGGTCGTCCCGCGCGAGTTCACGTCGTTGTCGATGTTCGGCGGCGGCGAGATCGACCTGCGCGACGCCCGCTTCACCGGCCACGAGATCCGGATCCGCGTCTTCGCTCTCTGGGGTTACGCGGAGGTCGTCGTTCCCGACGACGTCGAAGTCGAGGTCAGGGGCTTCGGCCTGTTCGGGGTGTTCGACAGAAGCGCCGTCCGCAGGAAGCGGGGGGCGCCACGGGTCGTCATCAGCGGTCTCGCCTTGTTCGGCGGCGTCGGCACAAAAACCAAGGCGGCACGGAAAGCGTCCTGACCACGAACGGGCGACGGTGTTCCGCTGTCACTACCCCGGTGGCCGGCCGTGCGACGACGTCGCCTCGATTCGGCTCCGGCCGGACCGTCTGGTGCGAGCTTCCCACTGATCCACAGCCCTTGGACGAGTGCCCCATCGGGACGTCCGCTCCGCGATCTCCGGATGACCCCTCTTCCTGAATGCCCGCCCCTCCCTCATTCGGATGAGAATCACGGTTCCCGGCGTCCGCTGGAAGCCATCGAGACCACCCCGGTGGGTAGCGGCACACGGGTCCTCTCCCCCGGAAGCCTGTGACATGCGCCGTTAGCTCATCTTCCCCGCTGGAGCATCCCGCCGGGGGTTTCCATTACAGGGACGGGGCCTGACGCAGGGCCGTTGCCGCGTCCTGGAGGGCGTGGAGCAGGGGGACGAGCAGGGGGTGGCGTTCCGCGCCTCGCCGTACGGCGGCGAAGACGCGGCGTTTCGGGCCCGGCACCGGGCGGATCACCACGCCGGACAGGTCGGTGCCGCGCAGGGCGAGCCGGGGCACCATCGCCACCCCGGCCCCGGCGGCGGCCAGCGCGACGACGGCGCTGAAGTCGTCGGAGGAGTGGGCGAACTCGGGCGTGAATCCGGCGTGCTCGCAGGCGAGCGCGATCACGTCGTGGCAGGGATTGCCCGGATAGGGGCCGATCCAGATCTCGCCGGACAGGTCGGCGACCGACAGCGTCCTGGCGTCGCGCTCGGGGGCCGGCGGCGTGACGACCGGCAGTGCTCTGGCGTCGTGCTCGGGGGCCGGCGGCGTGACGACCGGCAGTGCCCTCGGGTCGTGTGTCGAGGCCGATGACGTGTCGACCGGCGCTGTCCCGGCGTCATGTTCCGGGATCGGTGGCATCCCCGCATCGCGTTCCGGAGCGGGCGCCACCTCTCCGTCGTGATCCGGGACGGCCGCCAGGGGATGGTCCCGGGGAAGCACGATGTCGAACGGCTCGGAGTAGAGAGGGATCCGGGACAGTCGCAGGTCGTCCTCGGCGGGTGCCCCGCGATATTCGACGGCGACGGCGACGTCCACCGCGCCGTCCAGGACCATGGTGAGGCTCTGGTCGCCCTCGGCGTCCAGGACCCGCACCTGGATGCCCGGCTCCTTGTCCCGGAGCGTGTCCATGGCCGGCGCCACGACCAGCCCGATCGCGGTGGCGAAGGAGGCCACCTTCACCTCGCCCGCCGTACCGGTCGTGTAGGCGGCGATGTCGGCCCCGGCCCGCTCAAGCTGGGCGAGGACCTCGTTGGTGTGGCCGAGAAGGATCCGGCCGACGGCGGTCAGCCGTACGCCTCGGCCGTCGCGTTCGAGCAGGCGGTGACCCACCTCGTGCTCCAGCGCGACGAGCTGCTGGGAGACCGCCGAGGGGGTCAGATGGAGTGCGGCGGCCGCGGCGGTGACCGTCCGATGGTCGGCCACCGCGCGCAGTGTCCTGAGCCGCCGCGTGTCAATCACGCCTCCATTGTCGCGGAGGCGGGAAACCACTCGTCGTACGGGTTCCGGAAGGCCACCCGCCGCCCCTGGTTCGGAGCTGGTTGCCCGCTCCGGCTTCTGGGCGGTGGTTGCCGTACGGGGTCGGGGCTGGATGACCCGGCCCTCCGAAGAGCGTCGCCGTACGGGCCGGGGATTACCCGCGTGCGGCGATGAACGCCTCCACGGCCCGGTCCACGTCCTCGGTGGAGTGGGCCGCCGAGAGCTGGACCCGGATCCGGGCCTGGCCGGACGGGACCACGGGGTAGGAGAAGCCGATGACGTAGATGCCCCGCTCCAGCAGGCGCTCGGCCATCGCGGAGGCCTCTGCGGCGTCGCCGATCATCACGGGGACGATGGGGTGGTCACCGGGCAGGATGTCGAACCCGGCCTCGGTCATCTTGGCGCGGAACCGAGCGGTGTTGGCGCGCAGGTGCTCACGGGCCTCGTTGGAACCGCTGATCAGGTCGAGGACGCGCAGGGACGCGGCGGCGATCACCGGCGCGAGCGAGTTCGAGAACAGGTAGGGGCGGGAACGCTGGCGGAGCAGCTCGCAGATCTCCTTGCGCGCCGCCACGTAGCCGCCGCTGGCCCCGCCGAGCGCCTTGCCGAGCGTGCCGGTGATGATGTCGACCCGGTCCATCACGCCGTGCAGCTCGGGGGTGCCCCGGCCGCCGTCGCCGACGAAGCCGACCGCGTGCGAGTCGTCGACCATGACCATGGCGCCGTAGCGCTCGGCCAGGTCGCAGATCTCGTCCAGCGGCGCGACGTAGCCGTCCATGGAGAAGACGCCGTCGGTGACGATCAGTTTGCGCCGGGCGTCGGCGGACTCCTTGAGCCTCGCCTCCAGCTCGGCCATGTCGCGGTTGGCGTAGCGCAGGCGGCGCGCCTTGCTCAGGCGGATGCCGTCGATGACGCTCGCGTGGTTGAGGGCGTCGGAGATCACCGCGTCGCGGTCGTCGAGCAGCGTCTCGAACACGCCGCCGTTGGCGTCGAAGCACGAGCTGTACAGGACCGTGTCCTCCTGGCCGAGGAAGTCCGACAGCCGCGCCTCCAGCTCCTTGTGCACCTCCTGGGTGCCGCAGATGAAGCGGACCGACGCCATGCCGAAGCCCCAGCGGTCCAGCGCCTCCTTGGCGGCGGCCACGACCTCGGGATGGTCGGCCAGGCCCAGGTAGTTGTTGGCGCAGAAGTTGAGCACCTCTCCGCCGCCGGCGACGGCGATGCCCGCGCGCTGCGGGGTGGTGATGACCCGTTCGGGCTTGAGCAGTCCCGCCGCGGAGATCTCGTCCAGGGTCGCGCGGAAGTCGTCGCGGAGATTGTCGAACATCAGGCGGTCCAATCCAGGATGATCTTGCCGGTCTTACCGCTCGCGGCGGTGTCGAAGGCCGCGTCGAAGTCGCGGTAGGAGAAGCGATCGGTGATCACGGGGGAGAGGTCGAGGCCCTTCTCCAGAAGTACGGACATGGCGTACCACGTCTCGTACATCTCCCGGCCGTAGATGCCCTTGATGGTGATCATCGAGGTCACGATCGTCGCGAAGTCGACGGCGAACTCCTCGGCGGGCAGCCCGAGCATGGCGATCTTTCCGCCGTGCGACAGGTTGGCGATCATGTCGCGGAGCGCCTGCGGGTGCCCGGACATCTCCAGGCCCACGTCGAAGCCCTCGCGCATGCCCAGCCGGTGCAGGCCTTCCGTGACGGACGTCTCGGCGACGTTCAGCGCCAGGGTGACGCCGAGCTTGCGGGCCAGCTCCAGCCGTTCGGGGCTGACGTCGGTGATGACCACGTTGCGGGCGCCCACGTGCGTGGCCACCGCGGCGGCCATCAGCCCGATCGGCCCGGCGCCCGTGATCAGCACGTCCTCGCCGACCATCGGGAACGACAGGGCGGTGTGTACGGCGTTGCCGAACGGATCGAAGATCGCGGCGACGTCGAGGTCCACCGGCATCCGGTGCACCCAGACGTTGGAGGCCGGAAGCGTCACGTATTCGGCGAAGGCGCCGTCACGGTTCACCCCCAGCCCGATCGTGTTGCGGCACAGGTGCCGGCGCCCGGCCATGCAGTTGCGGCACTTTCCGCAGACCAGGTGCCCCTCGCCGCTGACCAGATCGCCGGGTGAGATGTCCTCGACCCCCGGCGCCACCTCGACGACCTCGCCGCAGAACTCGTGCCCGATGATGAGCGGTGTCCGCAGCGTCTGCTGCGCCCACGCGTCGAAACTCCGGATGTGCAGGTCCGTGCCGCAGATCCCGGTGCGCAGCACCTTGATCAGCACTTCTCCCGGCCCGACGACCGGCTCCGGCACGTCCACCAACCACAGGCCGGGTTCGGCCCTCTCCTTGACCAGCGCCTTCATCAAAGATTCCCCCTCGGCTCCGACTTTACGCACTGTGCCCGGTGTGCTCAGAAGGTGTCCATCGCGCTTTTCTTAACCCTGCCCACAGTGCTGCTTCACATTCCGCCTGCTGGGACTCCAGGTTCAGGGGTGAGGGGACGGATTCGAGGGGACCCTGACCGCTTGCGGTACGGACTGAGCTGCGGGGACTCCGGATCCGGCTGTGAGGAGGGCGGTCTCGACGGCATCCCGGACGGTTGGGGGACGGACGAGCCGCAGGGCTTTGGAACCGGCGCGGGGAGGGTGGGTCAGAGGGGGATGCGGCCGGTCGGGGGCAGGCAGAGCCGCGGGGCTCTTCGCAGGGAGCCCCGCCCTCACGACGGGCCGTGCACGGTCACGCGTGTTTCAGGTGCGCGATCTACACGTGTGTTTCACATGCGCCGGTCACGCGTGTTTCAGGCGTGCGGTCTACACGTGTGTTCCACGTGCGCCGGTCACGCGTGCTTCAGGCGTGCCTGGCGAGGCACGGCGCCGAACTTGCCGGCGTGGAAGTCCGCGAACGCCTGCGCGATCTCGGTGCGCTTGTTCATCACGAACGGCCCGCCCATGGCGATCGGCTCGGCGATCGGCCGGCCGCTGTAGATCATCAGCTTGACCTGCTCTCCGCGGTCGGCCGCGGCGAGCCGCAGAGTACTGTCCTTCTGGGTCCGGCCCAGCGGGTCGGACCAGGCGATCTGCCCTGCCCAGACCACGCGTCCGGCCACGCGGGCCTCGCCGTTGATCATGTACGCGAACGCCCGGTGGTGCGCCGGCAGGACGTATTCCAGCGTGGCGCCGGGATCGAGGGTGACCATCGCGCCCTGCACCGGCCAGTGGTTCAGCGCGGGTCCGCTCACGCCGCCGAGGGTGCCCGAGATGAGGTCCACGGTTGCCCCGGGGCTGATGATCTGAGGCCGGGCCGCCGCCAGAACGTCCTGGTATCGGGTGTCGACCATCCTGGAGCGCGCGGGCAGGTTCAGCCACAGCTGCAACGTGTGCGCATGTTCGTTGCGGTAGGCCAGCTCGCGATGGATGATCCCGCGTCCGGCCGTCATCCACTGGACGCCACCGGCCTGCAGTGCGCCGACGTTGCCGGCGTTGTCACCGTGTTCGAGGACTCCGTCCAGGACCGTCGTGACGGTCTCCAGCCCGCGGTGCGGATGCCATTCGAAGCCCGGGGAGGAGAACCAGTCCTCGCTCAGGACCAGGAACGGGTCGGTGCGCACGGGGTTGGTCGGCGCGATGATGATCGCCTTGTCGTCGACCTGGGCGTCGTGCCCGATGCGCTGCTTGGTCTCGACCCGGTCGACGGTGCGGCCGCGGGCCTGTGTCTCGATGGTCATTGTCCGTCCTCCGGATCGAGATCGTCCCGACCCGCTGTGCCCGGCGTGATGTTGTTGAAATCTAAACTACATCCTGTGCCTGCCGAGCGCGCCGGGACAACCTGGGACGTGCCGCCGGAGTGCGTCGAGGGCGTCGTCACCCGGGGGCATGGACCACCGTGAAGCGCTCGAACCCGGTGCTCTGGGACGTGCAACGAAAGGGCGTCAAGGGCCTGGATCACTGTGAGGCGCTCGAACCCGGCGTCCTGGGACGTGCAGCCGGAGGGCGTCGAGAATATAGATCACCGTGAAGCGCTCGAACCCGGTGTCTCCGTCCTCGCCGCAAGGACGGAGACACCGGGTGAGCCGCGGAATCCGTCATCGGAACCGCGGGAAGGGATCAAGGCGTGGCGCGGTGGCGGTTCTCCTGCAGGTCGGCGAGAGGGTCGGCGTGGGCGGCGGCCCCGGAACCGAGCTGACGGAGACCGGAGTCGGTCTCGGCGGCTTCGGCGACCGCCTCTGCCGCGGCCTTCTCCGCCTCGGCGGACTCCCTGGCGGCCGTCTCGCTGATCTCAGGAACCTCACTGGCCTCGCGGGTGGCGGCCGAGCGGGGAAGGACCTCGGTGAAGGCCTTCGAGACGCCCTGCAGAGCGGAGGTGACCTCGCTGGGAATCACCCAGAACGTGTTGCCCGGGCCCTTGGCGAGCTCCGGCAGCATCTGCAGATACTGGTAGGCCAGCAGCTGCGGGTCCGGGTCGTTGCGGTGGACCGCCTGGAAGACCTCGTCGATGGCCTGGGACTGACCCTGGGCCTTGAGGATCGCGGCGCTGCGGTCACCCTCGGCGCGCAGGACCGCGCTCTGCTTGTCACCTTCGGCGGTGAGGATCTGGGACTGTCGCTGGCCTTCGGCGTTGAGGATCGCGGCGCGCTTGTCACGCTCGGCGCGCATCTGCTTCTCCATCGCCTCCTTGATGCTCTTGGGCGGGTCGATGGCCTTGATCTCCACCCGGTTCACCCGGATGCCCCACTTGCCGGTCGCCTCGTCCAGCACGCCCCGGAGCTGGCTGTTGATCGTGTCGCGGGAGGTGAGGGTCATCTCCAGGTCCAGCGAGCCGACGACGTTACGCAGGGTGGTGACCGTGAGCTGCTCGACGGCCTGGATGTAGTTCGCGATCTCGTAGGCCGCCGCCCGAGGGTCGGTGACCTGGAAGTAGAGCACCGTGTCGATCTCGACGACCAGGTTGTCCTCGGTGATCACCGGCTGCGGGCGGAAGGAGACCACCTGCTCGCGGAGGTCGATCATCGGGTAGACCCGGTCGATGTAGGGGATCACGAAGCTCAGGCCCGGCTTGAGCGTGCTGTGGTAGCGGCCGAGCCGCTCCACGTTGCGGGCACGGGCCTGGGGGACGATGCGCACCGAACGGACCACCGTCAAAACGGCGAACAATACGATGAGCAGTCCGACAATCAGGAATGCATCCATAGGGTTACTCCCGGGGATATACGAGCGCGGTGGCGCCTTCGATCTCGATAACGTCGACGACCGCTCCCGCAGGAATCACTAGCGTCTCGTCGTATGCCTTGGCCGACCATTCCTCCCCGCCGATCTGTACTCTTCCCTCCCGGCCGTTCACCTCGCGCAGGACGTAGGCGGTTTTGCCGACGAGAGCCTGGATCCCGAAGCGCTTGCTTGAGGGCTGGAGCTTGAGGTGTCGTTTGGCGATGGGCCGCACCACGACCACTCCGGCGACCAGGGAGGCCGTGAAAACCAGAAGCTGCAGGGGGATCGGCAGGCCGAGAAGGGCGGCGACGGAGGTGAGCAGCGCTGCGCCGCCGAGCAGGCCGAGAGCCGTGGTCAAGGTGAAGAGTTCCGCGACGCCCAGTACCACCGCGAAAATCAACCAGATGATCCAGTCATCCATGCTCCGGCCCTCCTACTACTCATTGAACGGGGCGGGCGTCCGAGAGGTTCCTTCCTCTACCGTATGTCGTTATTCGGATGCCCGTCGGGGGTTGCCGCGTCGCGATTGCGAATCGGTTCTCCCGCCGTTCCCGGCGGGGTTTTCCGATCCGCCCCGGCTCCGTTTCCCCGTTTTCCCGGTTCGATCTCCCGGTCCCCGCCGCCCCGGTTTCGCGGCCGCTCTCGAACCGGTGAAATTCACCGGCATCCGCCTCCGTTCCACCCGTCGGTGATCGAGCGGGCACGTTGGGTCATGTCACGGGCCTATCTGGCGGGCACGACGGTTCCCGACACCTCGCCCAGAGTGATCACGGCCCCTCCGGGACCGGGGGCGGTCGCGGAGATCGTGACGGTGTCGCCGTCCTCCAGGAAGGCCCTGGCCGAGCCGTCGGGCAGTTTGAGCGGCTCGGTGCCGTTCCAGGTCAGCTCGATCAGCGACCCCCGCTCTCCCGGCTCGGCGCCGGAGACCGTACCGCTGGCGTACAGGTCGCCGGTGCGCAGGGACGCGCCGTTGACGGTCATGTGGGCGAGCATCTGGTCGGGCGTCCAGTACATGTCCCGGTACGGCGGGCGGGAGACGACCTCGCCGTTGATCGCGACCTCCAGGCTCAGGTCGAGCCCCCACGGCTCCTGACGGCGCAGGTAGTCGTGCGGCTCGGGATCCTGTTCCCTGCCCGCGACGCGGGCCTGCGACAGGGCCGCGAGCGGGGTGATCCACGGTGAGATCGAGGTGGCGAAGGACTTGCCGAGGAAGGGACCCAGCGGGACGTACTCCCAGGCCTGGATGTCCCTGGCGCTCCAGTCGTTGACCAGTGTCACACCGAACACATGGTCCTCAAAACGGCCGGCTCGGTCGCCGAGTGCGGTCGGCGTGCCGACGACGAACCCGACCTCCGCCTCGATGTCGAGTTTGGACGAGGGCCCGAAGATCGCCGCGCCGCGCTGCCCGGAGGGCCTGACGATCGGGGTGCCGGACGCGACGACGGTCCCGGCCCTGCCGTGGTAGCCGACCGGCAGATGCCGCCAGTTCGGCTTCAGCGGCTCCTCGTTGGGGCGGAACATCCGGCCGAGGTTGGAGGCGTGCTCCAGCGAGCAGTAGAAGTCGACGTAGTCGGCCACCTCGATCGGCAGGTGCAGCGTGACCTGGTCCAGCGGGATCAGGTGCGGCTCGACCGCCGCCTGGTCGGTGCTCAGCTTGCTCTGGATCACGGCCCGGGTGTCCCGCCACGCGGCGGGGCCCCTGGACAGGAAGGCGTTGAGCGAACCGGTGGCGAACACCTCGTCGTGCAGGGCTCCGGCGAGGTCGACCACGTGGTCGCCGTACCGCACGCCGACGCGGGGGATCTCACCCTCGTTGCGGGAGAAGACTCCGTAGGGAAGGTTCTCCAGGCCCCAGGACATCAGGCGTTCTCCTCTGTGTTGATGCTCGCGTCGGACCTCTGCCGGTCCTGGGGATCCACGCCCACGGCCTCGGACGGCCACTGAGCGATCAGACCGAGGGCCACCAGGTCCTCGATCGGGGTTTGTGTGCTGCACGAGCCGTACGACACCAGCAGACTCCTGGCCCGCCCGGCGGTGTCATCCGGTACGGCCTGCGCCAGCCGTACCAACTCGCCGACGTCGGTCAGCTTCAGCACCGGCACCGGGTCGCGGCCCTCGACGGCCGCGCAGACCGCGAGGACCAGGTTGAGGAAGCCGTGCCGGTCCACCCCCAGCGCGGGGTCGAAGTGGCGGACCGCGTTGTGCAGCCCGGCGGTCGCCTTGAACGGGATCCCGTGCTCGACGCAGTGGGTGATGGCGGCGCCCAGGTCATGGGCGGTGGGGAAGGCGTCGGCGGTGAGCCCGCCGCAGCGGAACTTCAGTCCGGGCCGGGCGGCGTCGTGGGGCGAGGAACCCGGCGGGGCGGCGTGGGACGGAGAGTCCGGGCTTGGCCGGGTGTCGTCGTGGGGGGAGGAACCCGGCGGAGCGGTGTCGTGGAGCGGGGACGCGTGGTTCCCGGGGGGGACCTCCACGAACAGCCGGGCTCCGCCGGGTAGCAGGGGGTTCAGCCGTTCGGACACGGCTGTGGGTGAATCGCCGGGCGGCTGTCGTACCTCGACAAGCTCGACGGCGACGTCCCCGGGCGATGGGACGTCCGGGGTGTCCAGGATGAGCCCGAGCCGGATCGGGAAGGTCAGGTGGGCACGGAGTTCCGCCAGGCGGCTGGCCGGGCAGAGAAAGCGATGGGTGAGCACCGGGTTGTTCCCGGCCAGATCGGTCCTGTGCCGCTCCAGAGCCTCGGCCATCGGCAGGGAGGTCGGGGGGAACAGCCCGGCATCGTCGACGAGGCCGTGGAAGAGCCGGCCCGAGCCCGTACCTGTGCCCGTTGTCGTACCTGTACCCGTGCCCGTTGCCGTACCCGTGCTCCTTGTCCTGTCCGTGTCCGTTGTCGAGCCGGAGCCCGTCGGGGCCGCGTCCGTCATCGGGCCCACGTCCACGCGTAGGCGGAGTCCTCCACGGACAGTCCCGCGGGACCCAGGTCCAGCGGGCGGAAGGTGTCGACCATCACGGCCAGCTCGCTCGTCTGAGTGTGCCCCTGCCGTACCGCCTCGATGACCGCCTCGACGGCGCCCGGCTGCGGGCCGTGCGTGAACCCGGCCGGGTGCAGCGAGATCGAGCCGACGTCGATGCCCGAGCCCTTGCGCGCGGTGTAGTCACCGCCCGCGTAGAACATCAGCTCGTCGGAGTCGACGTTGTGGTGGTTGTAGGGGATGGGGACGGCGTCGGGGTGGAAGTCGAGCGGCCGGGGACAGAACGAGCAGATCACGAAGTTCGGGCCCTCGAAGGTCTGGTGCACCGGCGGCGGGGCGTGGGTGCGCTTCACGACGGGCTCGAAGTCGTTGATGTTGAACGCGTAGGGGTAGAGGCAGCCGTCCCAGCCGACCACGTCGAACGGGTGGTTGCGGTAGACCAGCCGAGTCAGCCCGCCGCGCGTGCGGACCAGCACCGGCACCTCCTCGCCCTCGACGATCAGAGGCTCTCCCGGGGAGCGCAGGTCACGCTCGGAGTAGGGCGCGTGCTCCAGGAACTGGCCGTACTTGGACAGGTAGCGCTTGGGCGGCCGGATGTGTCCCGCCGCCTCGATGGTGAAGGCCGTGACGCGGCCCTGGGGAACCCAGCGGTGGATCGTTCCGGTGGGGATGACGACGTAGTCGCCCTCGCCGGCCTCGATCACCCCGTAGGTCGACTCGAACCTGACCCGGCCGGTGGCGATGTAGACGCACTCGTCGCCCATGGAGTTGCGGTAGAGCTCGCTGGGGGTCTCGGTCGCGGCGTACGACATGCGGACGTCGGCGTTGCCCGCCAGCAGCCCGCGCCCGGTGACCAGGTCGCCGCCGGTCGGCAGGTCCTGGGTACGGAGGTGGCGGGGGGAGAGCGGCAGGTTGGGGACCAGCGTGGTGCTCTCAGTGGGCGTGACCGCCTCGGCCTTGATGATCGCGGTGGGGAGATGACGGTGGTAGAGCAGGGACGAGTCGCTGGTGAAGCCCTCCTCGCCCATCAACTCCTCCGCATACAGGCCGCCGTCGGGCCGCCGAAACTGCACATGTCGCTTGCGGGGAATCTCACCCACGACGCGGTAGTACGGCATCCGCTTCTCCCTATTCTGTCCGCATATAGGACGCCAGCGTCCTTTATATGAACAACGATCTGTCAAGGGGGAGGAGATGTCAAACGTCCGCTGAGCGCCGGCATGAGCGCGCCCAGCGACTCGGCCCCATCCATAAGGAAGGCTTTCGGAACGAGCGCCTCAGCTCACCGCCTGCTTCACCAGCGCACTGATCCGCGCCTCCACCTCGGCCGTCACCTCGGTCAGGGCGAAACCGGCAGCCCACATCGTGCCGTCGTCCAGGTTCGCCTGGTCGCTGAACCCGAGCGTCGCGTAGCGTGTCTTGAACTTGGCCGCGCTCTGGAAGTGGCACACGATTTTGCCGTGCAGCGTGTAGGCGGGCATCCCGTACCAGAGCTTCGGCGCGAGGGCCGGGGCGCTGACGGTGATGACGGCATGGACGCGCTCGGCCAAGATCCGGTCCGATTCCTGCATTTCGGCGATCTTCGCGAGTACGTCCCGCTGCTCCTGCGCCGTCTTGTCGGCATGCGAGCTACGGCGCGCCGCCTTCTTCTGCTCCTGGGCATGGTCCTTCATCGCGGCTCGCTCTTCGGCCGTGAATCCCTGGTAGGTGCTGCTTTCGGTGCTGCTCATGGCGGATTCTCTCCTTGAGGATCTTAATTTTCGGGATCTTGAGAAGGGGCCTTGCTCAGACGGATGCGACCTCCCACACGAAGTGAGGCATGCCCTGTGGTCCACCGCCCGGCACCAGCCCGATGTGCTGGCCCTCAGCATCCGCCGGTTCACGAGGTCGTGCCGGTCATGGCGAGGTTTTGACATCGAGGCGCGGGCGCCCCCGGCGTACGGCGGCATCGGGTCAGCGCAGGACCCCGTCGGCGAGGGTTTCGATGATGCGGGCGACCTCGCCGGGGGCCGTCCTGTTGGCGGCATGACCCTGTCCGTGCATCACCACCTTTTCGGCGTGCGGCAGCCGGTGGGCGAGGGCGTCGAGCCGTTCGCCGAGATGGGCGGGGCTGCGATCGCCGGTGAGCAGGGTGATCGGAGTCTCGATCCGGGCGTAGGCGTCAAGGCGGACGCCCAGCTGGTCGAGCGCGTCGCTGTCGTCGAGCTGCCGCGGGAGGAGTGCGCGGTATCGGGGGCGGACGGCCACGTATGCCCCGCTCAACCGGGCGAGCCACGGGGGGGAGCCGGATGACGTCGCGCAGCCAGATCGCCATCGCTCTGCCGGGTCTGCCGGCGGCGAGCGCCGCCCTGGCCTGCTTGACCGCCTCGCCTCCCAGCGGAGGGCCGATCACCAGGGCCGGCTCGTAGAGGACCGCACCGGCGAACGTCGACGGCGAGGCCACCAGGGCCTCCAGCGCGACCACCGCGCCGGAGGAGTGACCGACGAGCAGGACGGGCTCGCCGATCACCTTCGCCACCGCGAGGACGTCGTCGACCTCCTGCGCGATCGAGAACGGTGAGCCGGCGGTGAGGTCCAGCCGATACTGGCGGCGGTGCAGGCGCACGACCCGGAAGCGCGCCGCCAGCAACCCGGCCACCTTCCCCCAGGTCCTCCCGTCGTCGGAGCCGGGGTGCAGGACGAGGACGGCCGGTCCCCGGCCCTCGTCGGCGGCGAGGACGTTGGTGCCGTCGGCCGATGTCGTTGTGATCATTGCTTCCACCTCGGTGGTCTCTCGGCGAGCCCGGTGCTTCCTTAGCAGTGCTAAGTTAAACTTAGCGCTGCTAAGGTGTCAATCGATGGCACAGAGCAGGCGGGCCGGCCTGACCCGGCAGATGATGATCGAAGCGGCGCTGCGGCTGCTCGACGAGGTCGGGCTGGACGGATTGACGGTGCGACGGCTCGCCACCGAGCTGGGTGTCCAGTCACCCGCGCTCTACTGGCACCTGCGCAACAAGCAGGAACTGCTCGACGGAATGGCCGACGCGATCGTCGTGGCCGCCGGGATGGGCCCGCCCCGCGACGGCGAGTCCTGGCAGGACTGGCTCGCCCGCCGGGCCCGTGCGTACCGGGAGTCCCTGCTCGCCCACCGCGACGGCGCCCGCATCGTCGCCAACGCCGCCCGGCTGAGCCCGGCGACGTTGAGGATGTTCGACGAGGAGCTGACCGCCATGGTCGGCCACGGATTCACCCCGTTGCTGGCGCTGCGCACGATCACGGCCCTCACTCACTACACCAACGGAGCCGTCCTGCAGGAGCAGGCCACCCGTCAGGAACGGACCGAGGGCCAGGAGCCCGCCGACGGAACGCCGAACCGGACCGAGGGCCGGGAGCCCGGCGACGGACCGCAGGACCGGATGGCGGCGATGGCCGAGATGCTCGACGGGGGCATGGAGGCGACCCTGCTCGTGGCGTTTCGCGAGGGCGGCGGTTCGTTCGGCGAGGAGACCTTCGAGTACGGCCTCCGGGCGCTGATCGACGGCACGGCCGCCGCCCTCGCCCTTCAACGCCCCGACCGACCTGTCTGAGCCGCCGGCCCCGGTCTCCCGGCCCGGCCCGGCCCGGCCCGACCTGGCCCGACCTGACCCGGGTCTGCGTACCATCGACCCCGCTCAGCATGAGCCGCCGACCGTCGTGGGAGCCCGCCGGCCCCGGATTCGCCGACCGGCGTACCATCGACCCCGCTCAACACCACGCGCGGCCTGAGCCGCTCCGCGAGCTTCCCGCCTTCGGACCCGTACGACTCCAGATCTATACGGAGAGATCGTCGAAGGCGATCGGGAGGTGACGTGGGCCGCGCAGGACGGGGTTCTGCCGGTACGGAGGCGGGTCGCTCACCAGCCGGGGGTTGCCGAGACGGCGGGCGAGCTCGGTCAGCGCGAGTTGCGCCTCCAGCCGCGCGAGAGGCGCGCCGAAGCAGTAGTGGATGCCGCTGCCGAAGCCGAGGTGCTGGTTGTCCTGGCGTTCGGGCTCGAACCGGTCGGGATCGCTGAAGCGCTGGGGATCCCGGTTGCCGGAGGCCAGGACGAGCCAGATGGGTGCGCCCCTGGGGATGGTGGTGCCCGCGATGTCGATGTCGGCGAGGGCGGTGCGCTGCGGCAGGAGCTGCACCGGCGGCTCGTAGCGCAGGAGCTCCTCGACGAGCGGGACGGCCAGGCCGGGATCTTCCCGCAGCCTCTTGAGGACGTCGGGATAACGCAGCAGCGTGAGCATCCCGTTGGTGATGAGGTTGACGGTGGTCTCGTGACCGGCGATGAGCAGCAGGACTCCGGTGGCGATCAGCTCCACCGACGTCATCTGCCCGTCGGGACCGTGGTCGAGGGCCAGCGCGGAGAGCAGGTCCTCGCCGGGCGTGCGACGGTGCTCCTCGATGAGCTCGGCGAGATACAGGCCCAGCTCGGATCGGGCCTGGTCGGAGGTGCGCTGCCGTTCGGCGGGACCCTCGGCCGGGTTGGGATCGAGGGCGGCGACGATCGCCTCGGCCCAGGCGTGGAAGCGCGGCTCGTCCTGGCGGGGCACCCCGAGGAGCTTGCAGATCACCGTCACGGGGAAGGGGTAGGCGAAGTCGTCGACGAGGTCGACCTGGTTCCTGCCCTGGAAGCCGTCGATCAGTTCGGAGATCATCTGCGCGAGCTCGCCGCGCATGTTGAAGATCCGCCGGGGGTTCTTCGGCGGCCCGAACGGGCGCGTCGCCAGGCGGCGCAGCCGGTCGTGCTCGGGAGGATCGAGCCTGATGAAGCTGACCGGCAGGCCCGGGTCCTCCTCCACGGGAAGGGCGCAGCCCGGCTGGGGAGTGCGGTTGCGCAGATCGGAGCTGAGCCGCGGGTCGTGCAGCAGGGAGAGGATCTCCCAGTAGGTGCTGACGGTGTAGACGCCGTCCTCCTGCCGTGCCACCGGCGTCTTACGGAGCTCGGCGTAGAGCGGGTAGGGATCGGCGCGGTTGGCGTAGTCGGTGATCTGCCGCAGTAGGGTGCCCGAAGTCATGGAAGTCCTTGAATATCCGGTCGGGACGCTCATCGTCGCGAATGTTCGGTCAGGACGCTCACCGTCGTGAAGGTCCGGTCGGGAAGCTCGTCGTCACGCACGGGCCGGGGTGAACGTGACCCGCCGGTCGCTGGGCGAGTAGCCGCTCAGGGTGACGGTGGGCCCGTGAGAGGGCAGGGAGGGATCCGGGAACTCGGCCGGGACCGCCCGCAGCCCTTCGGGGCGCCGGTCCACGTTGGCGAAGTCGAGCGGGAACGGCGCGGCCGACTCGATCAGTTTGCGGTAGAAGTCCAGCCACCTGGCCTGGTCGAAGGTGACGGCGGCGATGACGCGGCCCTGGAAGCCGTAGGCGGCGGCGAAGCGGTGCTCGGCGAGTGACCCCTGGGTGATCATGAGTTCGTCACCCATGGTCGGTACGCCGGTGGACTTGATGTTGACGCCGAACTGGGCGGACCAGAAGGCCGGAACCCACAGGTGCGGGAGGCGGTCGGGTCCGGAAGCGATCATGTTGTGGGCCGCGATCTCGGCCTGTGCGACCGCGTTGCCCCAGTGCTCCAGCGAGAGGAACTGGTACGCGAAGAGCGGGTGGGGCGAGCGGGCGACGTCCCCGGCGACGAAGATGTCGTCGGTGACGATGCCGTGGACGTCGAAGGCCCGGCACCCGGCGTCGCAGGCGATCCCCCGCGGGCCGGCGGCCACTCCGGATCCCGCGAGCCACTCGGTGTTGCGCATCGCGCCGAGCGCGACCACCGCCACGTCCACGTCCAGCGCGGTGCCGTCGGACAGATGGGCGCGCGTGAGCCGCCCGGCCGAGTCGCCTTCGAGCGCGGTGACCGTGATGAAGCAGCGCAGGTCGACGCCGTGCGCGCGCTGCAGCTCCGCCGCGACCGTGCCGATGACGCCACCGAGCGCGCCCACCAGAGGGGCGGGGCCGCGCTCGGCCACCGTGACCTCCAGTCCCCGCTCACGGCAGGCGGAGGCGATCTCGGAGCCGGTGAACCCGGCACCGATGATGAGCACCCGCCGAGGCCGGGCGGTCAGCCGCCGGTTCAACAGGACCGCGTCCTCGCTGGTGCGCAGGACGAAGACCCCGTCCAGGTCGGCCTCGGCCTCCTTCACCCACGGCCGGGCGCGGGTGCCGGTCGCGATCAGCAGGCGGTCGAACGCGACCTCCTCGCCGTCGGCCATCCGCACCCGCTTGCCGACCAGGTCCAGCCCCGTGGCGGCGACCCCGAGGCGCCACTGCGCGTCGATGGCGCATCGCCGGGGAAGGGGAGCGCCGTCCGCCGGCATGCGGCCCAGCAGGACCTGCTTGGAGAGCGGCGGCCGGTCGTAGGGCTCCTGAGGCTCGTCGCCGATCATGGTCAGCGACCCCGTGAAACCCTCCTTGCGCAGGGTCTCCGCGGCACGCAGGCCGGCCAGCGAGGCGCCCACGATGACGATGCGGCCGTGCCGTTTGAACACCTGCGCGGGTCCGTCAACCGACATGGACGTCCGCCTCCCTCGCCAGGGCGGGCTCGTCGGCCTGGTCGGCCCACTGGTCAACCAGGATGGCCTGGACCGGACAGGCGGCCGCGGCCCTCACGACGTGCTCGCGTTGCGCGTCATCGGCGTGAGGGGTGTACATCAGCGCTTCTTCACCGTGCATGGTGAACACATCCGGTGCGAGGAACGCGCACTGCGCGTATCCCTCGCACCGGTTGAGGTCGACGACGATCCGCATGAGGACCTGTCTCCCTTCAACGGGTTTGGCCATCGGGATGATGCCCACCGTAAGCCGCTGACCAGGGAAAAGGTCATCCGGAATCGCCGTGTTGCGCCTTTTGGGTCACCCTTTGCAGGACTCGTCCCAAAGGGAGGGCGATGGACGGCGCGTCAGAGTTTCCGGCCGACGGCGCAGAACTCGTCCACTTCGTGACCGATGTCTAGACCGGCGGGTCCGGTCCGCCACGGCGGGCACGAGGCCACTCCGGGTTCCACCGGTTCCCGGCCGCCGAGGAACCGGGAGATCTGCTCCGGCTCGCGGAGGAAGTGCGGAGTCGAACCGGCGTCGTTCCAGATGGCTGTCGCCTCGTCGAACTCCTTGCCGCGGATGACGTTGGTGCTGTCGGCGAGCCGAGAGGGCGAGGGAGGCTCTTTCCTTCGGTACCGGCGGTGGAGAAGACCTTTTTGTTGCTATCTTGCCGGTTTGCATCTGTTCCCGGGAGCCGTTTATTGCTCACTCCCCGCGTTTCCCGGAACCGCCAAGATCGCTTAATGAGGCACAATTAGGACAAAGGTGCAGTTGCCGATGAAGGCCATCGTCTCGGGTGCGGAGCGTTTTCGGCAACATTGCGGCAAGTCTCCGGGGATGCCTGGAAATCCCTCTCGCGATGCCCCGAAAAATGGCGAGAATGCCATGTCAGGGAACCCGTCTTCTCGGGCCGGGCCGGGAACGTGGAAGGCTTGGGGCGGCGAGGTGTCGGAAATGCACAGCTTCTCGACAAAGAGGGAGTATGGCGGCTATTCAGGACGCAAGTGATTTGTCCGACGACCGTGTCCTGGACTGCGATCATGCGGGGCCGACGGTGCTGCGGATGATGGTGGGCTTGCAGCTGCGCCGGCTGCGCGAGAGCGGCGGGATAACGTGCGAGAGCGCCGGAGAGTCGATCCGGGCGTCACACTCCAAGATCAGTCGTATGGAGATGGGCCGGACCGGATTCAAGCCGCGCGATGTGGCCGATCTCCTGACCCTCTACGGCGTCGGCGACGGCGCCGTACGGGAGAGCCTGCTCGCCATGGCCAAGAAGTCCAACGCGCCGGGCTGGTGGCACGCCTACGGTGATGTGCTGCCCGGCTGGTTCGAGGCCTACGTCGGGCTGGAGCAGGCGGCCTCGGTCATCCGCAGCTATGAGGTCCAGTTCGTTCCCGGCCTGCTGCAGACCGAGGACTACGCGCGCGCCACCATCCGGCTCGGCCACCAGAACGCCCCGAGCGCGGAGATGGAGCGACGTGTCGGCCTGCGGATGCGCCGTCAGCGGATCTTCGCCCGGCCTGACCCGCCCACGCTGTGGGCCGTACTGGACGAGGCGGCGCTGCGCCGCCCGATCGGTGGCGACGTGACGATGCGCGCCCAGATCCAGCACCTCATCGAGCTCGCCGAGCTTCCTCACGTCACCATCCAGGTGATGCCGTTCAGCGCGGGCGGCCACGCCGCGGCGGGGGGACCGGTCACCATCCTGCGCTTTCCCGAGAACGAGCTCCCCGACGTGGTGTATCTCGAACAGCTCACCAGCGCTCTCTATCCCGACAGGGAGGCCGACATCGAGGGTTACTGGCACGTCATGAACCGCCTGGTCGTCGAGGCCGAACCGCCGACCGAGACCTCCGCGCTTCTCCGGCGGCTGCTCAAGGAGACCTGAGACGCGCAGGCGGGTTCCCGGGAGACCCGACGGGCGTCGTACGGCGCCGGAAGCCGGCGACGTCCCCGCCGGGGTCGGTCACGTTCTCCCCGCGGACTTTCAACGGCGATCCGCATACGGGACGGGGGTAACCGGGCTTTCCTGCGTGCTGAATGGTGTCTCAGTAGTCCGACGACACAACCGCGGACGCGTCACCTCACATTCCGGAGGGTTGTGTCGTCGGTCTGGCGAGGGCAGACGCGACCAAGGAAAGTCGGCGACACCGTGACCACCCCATCCGAGCCGGGAGACGACCGGCTCGATCCGAGCCTGAGCGCGATCATGAGTGAGCGGCGTCAGCTGATCAATCTCGCGTATCGGCTCCTCGGCTCCCTGGCCGACGCCGAGGACGTCGTCCAGGAGACCTACGCCCGCTGGTACGCCATGTCCGGGCAGCAGCGGGAGGCCATCGAATCCCCCGGCGCCTGGCTGACGACCGTCGCCGGTCGCATCTGCCTCGACCTGCTCGGCTCGGCGCGGGCCCGGCGGGAGCGCTACGTGGGCCAGTGGATCCCCGAGCCGCTGCCCGACCGTACGGAGTGGACCAGCGGGCCGTCGGGTGGCAGTACGGCCGATCCGGCCGACCGGGTCACCCTGGACGAGTCGATCACCATGGCCTTCCTCGTCGTGCTCGACTCGATGACCCCGGCCGAGCGCGTCGCGCTCATCCTGCACGACGTCTTCCGCTACTCCTTCGCCGAAGTGGCCGAGATCGTCGGCCGCACCCCAGCGGCCTGCCGCAAGCTGGCCTCCTCGGCCCGCCGCCGCATCCGCGACTCACAGGCTCCCGCGACTCCGGCGGCCCGGCAGGCCGACCTCGTCAGGGACTTCAAGCACGCGTGGGAGGCCAAGGACATCGACGCCCTCATCGGCCTTCTCGACCCCGGTGCCACGGTGATCGCCGACGGGGGCGGCCTGGTCAGTGCCGTGCTCCGCCCGGTCGAAGGCGCCGAGCAGGTCGTGCGCTACGCCGTCGACATCGCCGGCAGGGTGCCCGACCTGACGCTCCTGGAGCGTACGGTCAACGGCCGGCCCGGTCTGGTGGCCCAGCAAGGTGGCGTCACCGTGATGGTGGTGGCGTTCGACGTCGCAGGCGACCGGATCAAGCACATCTGGGCCGTGCGCAACCCCGACAAGCTCCGGCCGTGGACGACGGGGCCACAGCACTAGGACCCACCCGGACGCGCGGCCGTCGAAGCACCCCGGCCGTTGGGGTGGCGACCTTCCTCGGTCGCGTCCGCCCTCGTCAGAGCGACGAGCCGACCCCGCGGAAGGTGAGGCCGGCGCGGCACCTCACATTCCCCGCGGTTGCGTCGTCGGACTACTGGGACACCATCCGGCCCGCAGATCATCGCCGGCTTCGCCCCGTCCCCCAGCCGTCAAGGAGTCACCCGTGTTGTTGCGTGCCGTGATCACTCTGCAAACCTTGGTCCTCTTCTCCGCGCCGATCACCGCCGGACTGCTGCTGTCATCGTCCGGCGGACGGGCGTTGCACAGCATTTCGGCGTACGGGGTGTTCACCGTGGCGGTGCTGCACCTGGTCACCGCGATCCTGCTGTGGCGGCCGGGCGGCGGCTCGCCCAGGCCCATCCTGTACGCGGCCGTGTTCATGGGGCTCACGCTGGCGCAGATAGCGCTGGGTATCGCGCACGTGAAGACCCTGCACGTCCCGCTGGGCGTGCTGATGTTCGGCATGAGCGTCCTTCAGCTCAGCCAGGTCTGGACCGGCCGCCGCACTCACGCGGCCGCCGCGGGCCGGAGGGGTGGCGACGTTCACGCGGTGCCCGACCATGTCGATCACCTGTGAGCCGGACGCGATGACGGCACGCCCGTCGTGATCAAGCAGTCTCGAACGCTCACTCAGGTCAGGGAGCGGGCGAGTTCGGCGGCGGCGCCGGCCACCCGGGGGCCGATGGTGCCGGGATCCAGGGGGGTGAAGGCGATCACGCCCACGGAGGCTTCGAGCCAGGGCAGGCCGGGGACGGGGGCGGCTATGCCGCGGGCGCCTTCCTGGAGCTGGCCCTCGGTGATCAGATAGCCGGTGCGGCCCTCACGCAGGGCGAGGATGGCGAGCCCGGCGGCGCCCCGGGCGAGGGGGTGGCGGGAGCCCTCGCGGTAGGCGACGTGCATGTTCGTCCAGGAGGGTTCGACCACCGCCACCGCCAGGCCGTCGTCTCCCTCGGCCACGGTGAGGTGCGCGGTCGCGCCGACCTCCTCCGCGAGCCTGCGCAGGGTGGGCAGGGCGCCGTCACGCAGCAGCGGTTGCACGGCGCGCGCCAGGACGAGGACGCCGAAGCCGAGGTGGACGCGGCCGTTGTCGTCGCGGCGGACGAAGCCCTCGCTCTGGAGGGTGGTGAGCAGGCGGTAGACCGCCGGGCGGCTCAGCTCCAGCTCGGCCGCGAGCTCGGTGGGAGTGCGGCCGCGGCGGCCGTCCGCGAGCAGGCGGAGCAGGCGGAGGCCGCGTTCGAGGGTCTGCGACGCTTCGGCCGCCATCAGGGCACCCGCTGGGCTGAGAGCATGCCCTCGATTATCGCCGGTGCTTGCGGTCGCGAGCCGGCGTGGCCCACGGTGGAGGTGTGATCTGGGGAAGGGGACGCCGATGAGGTCCGTCGTCATCGTCGGAGCGGGTATCTGGGGAACGTCGCTGGCGCTGCGGCTGGCGGAGTCCGGGTGGCGGGTCACGCTGGTCGAGCAGTACCAGCCGGGACACCTGCGGCAGGCGAGCGCCGGGGAGACGCGGCTGCTGCGGTCCGCGCACGGCACCGACGAATGGTATGTCCGGATGGTGCGGCGGGCCCGTGAGCTGTGGCGGGAGCTCGGCGACCGGGTCGGCGAGGAGCTGTACGCGGAGATGGGAATGCTCTGGTTCGCCCGGCGGGCTCAGGGGTGGGAACACTCCAGCGCCTCCGTTCTGGAGCGGCTCGGCATTCCGCACGAGATCTGGGACCCGGCCAGGGCGGGGACCGTCTTCCCGGACTTCCGCGGCGACGACCTGGAATTCGTGCTCTGGGAGCCCGAGGCCGGAGTGGTCAGGGCCAGGCGGGCCACGCAGGTGACGGCCAGGCTCGCCCTCGCCGCCGGGGTCGAGTCGGTCAGGGGGCGGGCGGAGCCGTACGGCGGGGCGGTGCGGGTCGGCGGGGAGGTGCTGCGTGCGGATCGGGTGGTCTGGGCGTGCGGGGCCTGGCTGCCCCGGCTGTTTCCCGGGCTCGTGGACCTCCAGGTCACCAAGCAGGACACGCTGCACTTCGCGGTGCCGGGCGAGTGGGACACCCCGGCGTGGGTCGACTACGACGCATCGATCTACGGGCACGGGGACGTCGACGGGCTCGGGATGAAGGTGTCGTCGGACGCCGAGGGAGAGCCGTACGACCCGGAGACCGGAGACCGGAGGATCTCGGCGGCGAGCGAGGACGTCTCGCGGGCCTACCTCCGGCGCAGGTTCCCGAGTCTGGCGGGGGCGCCCGTGCTGTTCAGCCAGGTCTGCCAGTACACCATCACGCGCGACAGCGAGTGGATCATCGCCCAGCCGGAGGACGGCGTCTGGCTGCTCGGCGGCGAGTCGGGACACGGTTTCAAGCACGCCCCGGCCCTGGCCGAGTACGTTGCGGAGATCCTTGAGGATGGTCGTGAGCCCGAGCCCCGCTTCGGTCTTCACGAGCGGATTCCCGCCCGTGGCCTGCGCACGAGCGGCCGGACCGATCAGTGATCGGCTGTCGTGACCGCGCACCGAACGGCCTCCGGGACATGGGGATTCCGATGTTTTCGTGACCGGAGTTGTTTTCCTGACCGGGGTTGTTGGGGTGATCTCGTCTGGCTAGAGTGCAAACAAATTGTTTTGATGCTTTTGACCGGCTTTACCGGGGAGTTCTGTACATGCGATTTACTCTGCGCCGGGCTCTCGCCATCGGCGCCACGCTCGCGGTCGTCGGTGTCATGACGCCGGGGGCCGCCTACTCGCAGGATGACGACCCTCGTAGCTGCAACGATCTGATGGGTGCCGACACCCCCGCGTACGTCGTCTGCGTATGGCTTGCGAAGCCGGAGGAGGCCCTTGACGTCGCGTTGTTCTGGGGGGCCAACGACTCGGCCAACCTCAAGGAGGCCACTCCCCAGGAGGGGAAGTTCCTTGACTGCTCCTCTCCGGGGGACGTCTGCCCCATGCCGGAGGGCGACGAGATCTCGGGCGACGAGAACTCGCCCATCCCCGAGGGCGCCGAGGACGGCGGGGTGCCCGAGTGCGAAGCGGGCCAGGAGTGCGCGATCGGCGGCTATGAGGCCGGTGGTGACGGGACGGTGAGCGGGTCGGAGCTGGGCGGCTCCAAGCTCCCCGTCGGCGCCGCGACGACCAAGAACGTGACCCTGCAGGACACCGCCGCCGTCGCCGCCGCCGCTCAGACCCCCACCGGGAAGGCGATCACCACCGCCAAGGCCGACGGGTTCAGGGTCTGGATCGACACCGAGCTGGCCGATGACTGGAAGGCGGGCACGACGACCTTCGCCGCGGCCGTCAAGCGCATCGGCGCACTGGCCGCACGGCCGGAGGTGGCCGGGATCCGCTTCACCTCCCAGCTGGGCTACAACAAGAACTTCAAGACGGCGGAGGAGATCAACACCTTCGTCACCGCCGCGTCCACGGCTCTGCGCCAGGCCGCGCCCGGCAAGCGGCTGGGCGTGCACACGGTCGTGCCCGAGTTCGCCTGTGGAGCGAACGCCGCCTGCAAGACGGAGATGCGCAAGCAGTATCCGCTGCTCGTCCCCGAGCAGCTGGAGGCATCCCTGACCGCCGGGGGCATCGACCAGATCTCCCTGGACACCGGCCTGCTGTACGGCGGTTACACCCCCTGGAAGATCAGCGCCGAGCAGGCGCAGCGCAACCAGTGGATCCAGGTCCGCGCCAGCTCATGGGACGTCCTGGCCCAGGTCGCCGCCGAGGAGACCGGTCTCGTCGGTCAGGTCACCGCCGAGCAGGTCGCCTCCCGGGTGTCCAAGCCCGTCATGGACGGCGCCGCTCAGCAGGTGAACCTCTGGACCCGCGTCCAGAACGCCCAGGGCACGGCGAGCCGGCTGACCGCCTGGGACGAGCTGAAGAAGCTCACCCCGATCCAGCGCCGCATGGCGGCCGTCTACGACCTGAACACCCCCGAGGTGGACGTGACCACCGACCTCAAGAAGCTCTCCGAGGTCTTCGGCCAGATCTACCTGACCACCGCCTGACACTCCCTTCTCACCGTTCACCGAAGGCCTGAGGCGACCCCCGCCTCAGGCCTTCGGCATGTCCGGGGACGTCTCCACCACCGTCTGACGCCGCCGTGACGGTCGTCCGGCCCGTCCGGCGGCCGTGATGACGGTCCGGCCCCGTCCGGGGTGGCCGGGGCGGCTGCCTTCCCACCCGGTGGCCTGCCGTCAAAGCCGCGCTCGGTGCCGCCAATAGGGCATATAGGCGAGCCCAAATATCAACGCAGGCAATCCAGCCCCCCGAGGCCCTTATCGGCCCGCCGTAACCGCTGGGGATCGGCTAAAAATGTGCCAATATTGGCCCCCGCCGATCGATGGATTGATGGCGAAAATCCAGCTCGCCACCAAACGCTCGTCATCGGAGGATTCAGGTCCGGTGCGGCTTTGCCACCATTCGATCCGGATCGTTGCCTTTACCGGTAATGGTTTCCCATCGACTCGCGGTTGCTCTTCTCCTGCGATAGGCCTGCCTTCACTCCCGAGTTCGGTGGTATCCCGATTTACCCTGGAAGGGTTTCAGCATTCGTCATGGCGGCCTCCCGCGGTCGACCGTGCCGAAAAGTGATCGAGCTGGATGAATTCAGGAAGAAGGCGTTCTTAGGTGCGCGCGAGTTCAAGGAAGATACTTGTCGTCGGGGCCGGCGTGAGCGGACTGACGACTGCGCTCTGTCTGGCCAGGGAAGGATTCCGCGTCACCGTGATCGCGGACAAATTCGCACCCGACATTGTCTCGGTCGTCGCGGGCGCGCTGTGGGAGTGGCCGCCCGCGGTGTGCGGTTACCACCACGATCAGATCTCACTCGCTCGCTCCAAGAAATGGTGCGTCACCTCGTACGGAATGTTCGAGGAGCTGGCCCGGGCCAAAGTCCCCGGAGTGGCCATGCGAAGATCCAACTTCTATTTCAGGCATCCCGTCGAGGAGAATCCGCAGGACCTGCACAAGATGCAGGAGCTCGCGGGGAAGGTGCGCGGCTTCGTCCGCGATCGGTCACTCGCGGAACGCAATGGCATCAGTCCCGATTACGGCGTGGTCGACGCGTACTCCCACATGGCGCCCATGATCGACACCGACCAGTACATGATGTGGCTGATGCGGCAGGTCAAGATTCACGGTGTGCAGGTCGAGCAGTATCGAGTCGAGGGACTGCTGGCCGACCGGAGAGCCGAGCTCCTCGACCGGTTCGACGCCGAGGCGATCGTGTGCTGCGCGGGCCTCGGCACCGCCCAGCTCCGCGGCATCGACATGTATCCACTCCGTGGCGCGCTGGTACGGGTCCGCAACGACGGGATTCGCGGATGCCGGATCAACGAGGCCCACTGCGTCTCCCACACCGAGGGGAAAGACGAACAGGACATCGTCTTCATCGTGCCGCGCAGCCAGCGAATCCTTGTTCTCGGAGGACTGGCGGAAAAGGACGAGTGGGGTACGGATATCAACCTGGAGAATCATGGTCCGGTGCGGGAGATGTATGAACGCTGCCTGGCGTTCATGCCCGCACTGCGACGGGCCAAGCTGGATCCCGATGAGCCGGTCCGGGTTGGGTTGCGGCCTTTCCGGCGGGAAAACGTCTGCCTTGAATGGGATGAAGAAGGGCAGATCATTTACAATTTCGCACACGGTGGAGCTGGGTTCAGTTTCTCCTGGGGATGCGCCCAGGAGGCCGTCGGTCTGGTGCGTTCGGCCGTAGAGGATCGCACGTACTCGTATTCCTTCTGACTGGTTTCGCCGGAGAGCGGATGGGCGTGAAATATGCGAAGAACCGTCAAGTGTTTTCTGGTCGCGAACACGATCCTCACATTGACCGCGTGCCTGCCGATTGGCAGTGCGCATATCGGTATCGTTCCACCGGGGCATCCGGGGGCGCCCAGGCCCCAGGCCGACTCCTCCGCGCCCCAGGCCGGGAGCGTCGCGGTGTCGGGGTTCACCACCCTGCACGTCGGAGACAGCGGGGCCCAGGTCCAGCAGGTCCAGAGGCGGCTCGACCGGCTGGGGTTCGCCTCGGGGTCTCCCAGTTCCGAATACCGTCCCGCTCTGCGCGCGGCCGTATGGGCCTTCCAGAAGGCGAACGAACTGCCTCCCGTTGACGAGGTCGACCTGACGACCTGGCGGGCGCTCTCCCACCCGGCGCGGTTCAGGCCGCTGGTGCGCGCCGAGCCCACGAGGGTGGAGATCGACCTGCGCCGTCAGCTCCTCACGGCCTGGAAGGACGGCAAGCCCGCGCTGGTCACGCACATCTCGACGGGCAACGGCGAGCACTACTGCGAGAAGGGCCGCTGCGGGGTCGCCGTCACTCCCGTCGGCGACTTCCGTGCCTGGTTCCGGACGCCCGGATGGACCAAGGGGCCCCTGGGCGAGCAGTTCTACACCGTCTATTTCAATGGGGAGGTCGGCTTCCACGGCTCCGAACGGGTCCCCCTGCGTCCCGCGTCCCACGGATGCATCCGCGTCCCGCTCCACAACGCCAGGCCCCTCTACGACATGATCCCAACGGGGACCCCGGTCTACGTCCGCCGCTCCGAGGCTCCCGAGGCTCCCCGGGGTTCCGGGCAGAACGCGGAGCGGGAGAAGGCCGAACGGAGCTGACCGGAGCCGGGCTTCTCGCGCCTCACCTGGCGGGAGGACGGGGCGGTCATCGGGCACGCATACCGAACGGGGTCGATCGGAGCCGGGGCCTTCTCGCGCCTCACCTGGCCGCAGGCCCTACCGGAGGACGGGGCGGTCATCGTGCGCGCATGTCGGAACCGGCGGCAGGTGTCGAGACCGCGCCGGCGGGGAATGGAATCTGATCCACGCTCGGCCCGCGACTGGCTCATCGCGGCCGGTAGGGGGGATTCACGGGTCGAGCGTGGGCGAACCGCCGGGAGCGCCGCCGGGTCAGCGGTTGCCAGGAGCGCCAGAGGTCGGCATGCCGACCTCTGGCCTCGCCGAGGGCCTCGGGGTCGAGGACCATGCGCCCAGGGACGGCAGCGCATCGGCGAGGGCCGGATCGAGGTCAGTTCGGGAGGTCTCCTCTTCGGGCCTACTTGAGGTAGTTGCCGAACTCCTCCAGGGACATGAGACCGTTGCCATCCTGGTCGATCTTGGCGATGGCCTCGGTGGCGGCCTCGATGGTGATCGGCTGGCCGAGCACCTCCATGAGCTGCGTCAGCTCGTTGGCCGAGATGAAGCCGTCGCCATCGACATCGACAATCTTGAAAGTCATCGCGTAGTCGTCCGCCATGAGGGCATCCGCCTTCCAGAGCAGGGGAATCAGACGCGAAGCACATTAGCGGGATATCGCTAGGTTGAGGACATTCTTGCTTTCTTACTCGACCTCCTTGACGTTCCCCCTCTCCTGACGAGTTACGGGGGAGGGGGAACGCCGGCGCCCCGGGCAGTTGTGCGGGCCCGCGGAGAATGCCCGAGGGCCCGCGGAGATCCTGCGTGGAGCGCCATGGAGAGCTCGGGAGATCCTGCGAGAGCGTACGAGATCCCGGGGGAGCTCGGCTCCCGGAGATCCCGTACGCGGAGAGCGCACGGAGAGATCGCGGAGAGCTCACGGAGAGCGGGAGCCGCCCTCCGTGAGCCTCGGTGCGGTCAGAGCACGGCGCCCGACCCCTCGGGGGCGGCGACCTTCCCCCTGCGCTTGGGCTGCGGCGGTGGCGTGGAGCTGCGCTTCTCAAGCTCGATCGCCAGCGGCACCGCGACCAGCGCCGAGGAGAGCGTGCCGGCGACGATGCCGATCAGCAGCGCCACCGCGAAGTTCGTCAGCGAGTCGCCGCCGAGCATGGCCAGCGCCGCCAGGATGAACAGCGCCCCCAGGCCCGTGTTCACCGTACGGGGCACGGTCTGCAGGATCGCGGTGTTCGACACCTCCTCGAACGAGACCTTGCGCTGCGCTCCCCACAGTTCGCGGATGCGGTCGAAGACCACGACCTTGTCGTTGACCGAGTAGCCGATCACGGTGAGCATCGCCGCCAGGAAGACCCCGTCCACCGGCTTGTTCAGCCAGGCGAACGTGCCGACCACGATCGCCGCGTCGGCGACCAGGGCCAGTACCGCCGCGAGCCCGAACGTCCACCGGAACCGGAACACGAGGTAGGCGAGCTGCGCGGCGAGTGCGACGCACAGCGCGATGAGCGCGTTGCGGCGCAGCTCTTCCCCGAGGCTCGGGCCGATGAGCTCGTCGCGTTCCTTGGTGACCTGCCCTCCCTTGCTCTCCAGCGCGGTCTCGATCTTTGTCACCTCGGCGTTGCCGATCTGGCCGGCTCGTACGGAGATGTCGTCGCCCGACGACTGCACCACCGCGTTCGGGAAGCCCGCGCCGCTGACCAGCTCGCGAGCGGCGTCGGCGGTCATCGGGGTGCTCGTGGAATACTCCACGAGCCTGCCTCCGGTGAACTCCACGCCGTAGTTGAGCCCCCGGACCATCAGCCCGCCCACCGCGACGCCCACCAGCACGCAGGTGACCGCGAGATAGAGCGCACGGCGGCGCATCAGGTCAGGGTTGCGCGCGTTCAGCCAGGTCCGGACGCGCCCGATGTCGGACAGTCCGGTCAGCTTCGGCCGATCCAGCACGCTCCTGCGGCTCATCGCCCACTGGGCCATGACGCGGGTGATGACCATCGCGGTGATCAGTGAGGCGACCACGCCGATGCTCAGCGTGACGCCGAAACCGCGCACCGGACCCGAGGCCAGGAAGAACAGCAGTCCCGCGGCGAGAAGCGTGGTGATGTTGGAGTCGGCCACCGCGCTCCAGGCGTTGCGGAAGCCCTTCTCCAGCGCGGTCTTGAAGTTCGGTTCTAGGGCGTACTCCTCCCGGGCGCGTTCGAAGACCAGCACGTTGGCGTCGACGGCCATGCCGATCGCCAGCACGAAGCCCGCCAGGCCGGGCAGGGTGAGCGTGGCGCCGAGTCCCACCAGCGCCGCGTAGGAGATGAGCGCGTAGCAGGCCAGGGCGATCGCGGCGATGAAGCCCACGAGCCGATAGATCACGATGATGAACAGCGCGGTGAGTATCACGCCGATGACCGCCGCCTGGGCGCTGGCCGCGATCGCGGCGGCGCCGAGCGTCGGGCCGACGGTCCGCTGCTCGACGATCTCGACGGGCACCGGCAGGGAACCGCCCTTGATCAGTGTGGCCAGGTCTTTGGCCTCATCCGCGGTGAAGTTGCCGGTGATCTGTGTCGAGCCGCTGGGCAGGCCCACCTTGCAGGCCACGTCCGAGTTCATCTGCGGCGAGACGACGACCTTGGAGTCGAGGACGATGGCGACCCTGCGCTTCGGGTCGCCCACCGGGTTGCAGGCGGCCGCGCCGGTCAGCTTGGCCCACGCCTCACGACCCTGCTCGCGGAAGTCGACGGCGACGTACCAGCCGCCGCCCATCTGGGCGTCGTTCCCGGCTCCGGCGTCGCTGACGCCGTCACCGGTGAGCTGGGCCGGTCCGAGGAGCAGCTTGGCGCCGTACTCATCGGACATGATCTGCTCCCCCTTCCGCGCCTTGGTCATGGCGTCGGGCACGGCGAGGACGGGGTGGAAGGTGAGCTGGGCGGTCTTGCCGATGACCGCGGCGGCCTTGGCCGGGTCCTGCACGCCGGGCAGTTCGACGATGATGCGCCGCTCGCCGGAACGGGCCAGCGGCGCGTCCGCCACACCCAGGGAGTCGGCCCGGCGGCGGAGCACCTCGAGGGTGCGGTCGGTGGACTCGGCGTTGGCCTTGACGGTCGGGGAGTCTCTCGTCTCCAGCACGATCTGGGTGCCGCCGCGCAGGTCGAGACCCAGGCGCGGGGACATGGTCAGGGCGATGAACAATGAGGTCGCGATGACGGCTAACGCCGCCATCGCGCGCACCACAGGGGCACGCGTCATAGAAGCCTCCACAGGCTGGGGGGAGTTTTCCGGGTACGGCAAAGGCACCCGGAGCGACTCCGGGTGTTTCGTCGGGGGAGTGTCAGCTACCTGTGGGGGGCGGGGCGCGACCCGGCTTGACCAGCGGGGCCGCGAGTGAACGTGAATCGTCGTCACCGGCGGGGCGCCAGTCGAAACCGGGGGCGAGAGACAGATATCGGGCGTCAGACGGGCGGGTCGCGGCCGGGTGGCCGCCTCCGCCGGTTCCGGTGAAGCCCGTGGTGAAGGAATGCCGCTGCCGGTCGGGCGGAACCTGATGGGACAGGGGCTGATGTTCGCCGGCGGCCTTGGCGACCGCCGTGTGCCGGGGCAGGAGGGTGGTGGCGGTGCTCCCGCCCAGGCCTCCGGAGACGAGCAGCGGGAGGAGCAGGGCGAGCAGGGCGAGCAGCCGGCCGATGGGCGCACCGCGCCTTGGCTGCCGCATGGTCTCCTCCAGGCCGTCGACTACACCGTAACTCTCCGAGGTGCTTCACGACCCCTTCCGGGACCTTCTCCGCGATCTCCACCGCGACTTTCCCCCGCGCTCTCCTTCGTGGTCTCCCCGTGTCCTCCAGACACCGGTGAGCCCGTGGCCGGAGGCGCCTGCCGTACTCACCGCGGTCCTCACGGGAGGAACATTCGGGCCGTATGTCCGGTGACTAGCGATACATACCCGCCGTATCTCATAAACGTGCCATGCGGGGGTAGTGCGCATGCATGCGACTGACCTACACAGCTGACCTATGGTGGAAGAACGCGGTCGTCTACTGCCTCGACGTCGAGACCTACAAGGACGGCAACGGCGACGGCATCGGAGACTTCCGCGGTCTCACCCAGCAGGTCGACCACCTGGACCGGCTCGGCGTGACCTGCATCTGGTTGATGCCGTTCTTCCCGAGCCCCAGCCGCGACGACGGCTACGACATCGACGACTTCTACTCCGTCGACCCCCGTCTGGGCACCCTGGGCGACTTCGTGGAGTTCATGCGCACCGCCAGGGACCGGGGTATGCGCGTGATCGCCGACCTCGTGGTCAACCACACCTCCGACGAGCACCCCTGGTTCAAGGAGGCGCGCTCCAGCCGGGACTCGGCCAAACGCGACTGGTACATCTGGCAGGACAAGCCCGATCCCGTCGATCCCAAGGCCATCGTCTTCCCCGACAAGGAGGACAGCCTCTGGGAGCTCGACAAGAAGACGGGGCAGTACTACTACCACAGCTTCTACAAGTTCCAGCCCGACCTGAACACGGCCAATCCGGAGGTCCGCGACGAGATCGCGCGCATCCTCGGCTTCTGGATGGAGCTCGGGCTGTCCGGGTTCCGGGTGGACGCGGTGCCCTTCCTGATCGAGGGCATCGGCGGCGACCCGCACGAGTTCCTCGCCGACCTGCGCGCCTTCATGAACCGCCGCGACGGCACCTCGATCCTGCTGGGCGAGGTCAACCTGCCCTACCCGGACCTGATGGAATACTTCGGCGCCGGCAACGGCGACCAGGTCACCATGTGCTTCGACTTCATCGCCATGCAGCGGTTCCACCTGTCGATGGCCCGCCAGAACCCGGAGCTCCTCGCCGACGCCCTGCGCGAGCGGCCCGAGCCGCCCGACGACTCCCAGTGGGCGATGTTCGTCCGCAACCACGACGAGCTGACCCTCGACAAGCTCACCGAGTCGCAGAAGCAGGAGGTCTTCGACGCCTTCGGTCCCGACAAGGACATGCAGGTCTACGACCGGGGCCTCCGCCGTCGCCTGCCGCCGATGCTCGACGGCGACCTGCGGCGGATGAAGCTCGCCTACAGCGTGCTGTTCTCGCTGCCGGGCACGCCGGTGCTCTTCTACGGCGAGGAGATCGGCCTCGGCGAGAACCTCAAGGGCGAGGGCCGGATGGCCGTCCGGATCCCGATGCAGTGGTCCGCGAGCGGCGGGTTCTCGCCCAACCCCAAGACCCTCGTGCCGTCTCCCACGGGGAAGTTCGGCCCGAAGAACGTGAACGTGAACGACCAGCGCCGCGACCCGGACTCGATGCTCCGATGGATCATGCTGCTGATCGAGCGCTATCGGGAGTCGCCCGAGCTGGCCTGGGGCGCCTACGAGGTGCTGGACGCCGGGGACGAGGCCGTGCTGGCCCACCGGGCCGACGCCGAGGGCGGCACCGTGGTCGCCGTCCACAACTTCGCCGACCGCGAGGCGAAGGTGGAGCTCACGCTCGAAAATCTCGGTCACTGCGACGTGCTGACCGACCTGCTGGTGGACGGCACGCTCAAGCTTCCCCGCAGCGGCAAGGTCAAGTTCACGCTGGAGCCGTACGGCACCCGCTGGTTCCGCGCCTCCATCCCCGACGCACCCCCGGAGGACAGCTCGGCCAAGCGCGGGTGACCCCCTTTCAGCTCACGGAGTCCGGCTCACGGAGTTCGGTCTCCTTGGAGTCCGGCTCCGTGAAGGCGACGGATCGGCGATCGCCGGGATCGTCGTCCGACCGCGGGGAAGGATCGGGGGCCCGCGAGGTCAGGGCCGGTGCGGCCGATCGTGGCGCGGGTCCCGTTTGGTCTTGAGCTTGTCCAGCTGGTGGATCAGGTCGTCGCGGACCTCGGTCAGTGCGGCGGGCATATCGGGCTGGGACGAGGTGGCCACCAGCGGCTCCGCACGCGGGAGCAGGCATTCGAGCGTCACTCGCTGCTCCGCCCCGCCGCGGTTCTTGACGCTCAGCCGCAGCTCCACCGAGTCGCCGGAATAGGAGCGCAGCCGTTTCCCCAGGGGAACGAACCGCTCGACGATCTCGGGACGCTCGTCCTCGGTGAAGCCCGTGCCGAGTATGAGTCGCTCGTCGATGACGTCCGGCTGCCCGTTGGTCGCGTCCGTCATGATCAACAGCCTTTCTCTGTAGTCATAACACTACATTTCGATATATCCGTCGTTCTGACCGGCATCACCCAAGTGCATAAGTTGCCGTGTGGCGCTCGCCGCGAGGACGCAGCCCGAACCAGATGAAGACCACGCTGACGAGTGTCACGGCCACGTTCACGCTCAGCGCGAGGTGGATGCCGGTCAGCTCCACGCTTTGCGTCGCGGCGACCGAGCTCAGGATCGGGATACCGACGGTGACGGCCACCTGCTGGGTCATCGAGGTCAGGCCCGTGGCCAAACCCTGCTCCTCGTTCGCCAGACCCGAGGTCCCGGTCACCGTGTACGCCACGATGGAGGTTACGTGCCCGAAGAACCCGATGAACAGCGCGGGGATCAGGACCGCGAGAGCCACTCGATCGGCGCCGAGGAACACCAGCGGGAGGGTCGCCAGGCCCTGCACGGACAGGCCCATGGCCAGGACCTTGCGGTTGCCGAAGCGCCCGATGAAGCGCCCGGCGATCACCCCGGCGGCCATGGCCGCCAGGCCCGGGACGCCGAAGATCAGGCCGGTGGTCAGCGGGGAGAAGCCCAGGACCTTTTGCAAGTAGAGCGTCATCAGGAAGATCATGGCGGTTTCCATGGTGAAGACCACGAGCCCCGCGTAGTTACCCCACTTCACCGTGGGCCGCTTGAGGATGCGTACCGGGGCGAGCGGCGCGGGCGAGCGTAGCTCGATCGTCCAGAACGCGGCCAGCAGCAGCACGCCGACGACGGCCGAGGGGATGTGCTTCTCGATGATCGCGTAGATCACGGCCAGTAGACCGCCGGTCGCGGTCAACGCTCCAGGCAGGTCCAGCTTCACCCGGTCGGGCAGGCTGCTCTCGCTGATCAGGAAGGGGGTGAGCAGCAGGATGACCAGGGCGACCGGGACGTTGATGAAGAACGCGGCCCGCCAGCTCAGCAGACTGACGAGGGTGCCGCCGACCAGTGCGCCGACGGTGAAGCCGCCTGAGAGCAGCGCGCCGTTGAGGCCGAGGATGCGGTCGCGCGTCGGGCCTTCCGTGAAAGTGGTGGTGAGCAGGGACAACGACGCGGGGATCGTCATCGCGGTGGCGAATCCCTGCAGCACTCGGGCGGTCAGGAGCATCTCGGGATTGGATGCGAAGCCGCCGAGCAACGAGGCCCCGGTGAGCAGGACCATGCCGGACAGGAACAGCCTGCGGCGGCCGAACAGGTCTGCCAACCGGCCGAACAGAAGGGTGAAGCCGGCCGCAGGCAGCGCGTATGCGGAGGTGATCCAGGGGAGCCCGGTCAATCCGAACCCGACGCCCGCGCCGACCTCCGGCAGGCCGACGTTCAGGATCGAGAAGTCGACGGACAGCATGAACCCGGCACCGAGCAGGACAAGCAGGATCAACCGCTGCTTGCTACTGAAATGTGGAGGCAAGGTTGTGTCGGTAGTCATAAAACGGTTCCCTTCAAGAACCCGGTATCGTCAACGATCAGTACGCCGTCCGGCTGTCAGAGCCGCTCGGCGACGTATTCCTACAGGTCATCGCGGATCTCGCCCGGATTTCATCGACACCAGGACGGCAGTCGCCGCAGCCCGTACGGCGTGGCATGACCGGTGTGCTCGGCGATCTGCCGGCGGTGCTTCCCGCAGACCGGACCGAGCAGCCCGCGCACCTGGTCCGGCATCCGCCGCAGCGGATGGAAGCACCCGAATCGCTCACTCACCCGCAGCGGCAACGACTCCGGTTCCGTGGTCCACGGAACCGCTTCGACATTCGTTTTCATGGCAGGCTCAACGCACCCCGATCGGGTGAGTCGCGAACCCGTGCCGCCCTGACGGGGCGTCAGCCCATTACGTTCAGAACAGGCACCCTGGCCGGGGAAAATGGAGAACTGCAACGGGAGTGCCGGCCCTGTTTTCCGTACGCGCCGCATCGTTGCATGTCAGCATCCGTGTCTGATCCGGTGCTGTGAGTGGCCACCCCGGGTCAATCGGGGGCACGCGCGGAAAGCGGGACTAGCGCGAATCCTGCTCCGCCGCTTCGGCGACGCGCTTGATGTTCGCCAATCGGCGATCCCAGTCGGCCGCGAGCGCGGCCATCCACTGCGCCGTCGCGTCCAGCGCCGCGGGCCGCACCGCGTACCGCACCTCACGTCCGACTCGGCCGCCGGAGACCAGCCCGGCGGCGTCCAGGACGGCGAGATGCTTGACCACCGCCTGCCGCGAGACGGGAAGTCGCTCGGCGAGCGTCGTCGCGGTGGCCTCTCCCTGTGTGGCGAGCAGGTCGAGCAGTTGACGTCGCGTCGGGTCGGCCAGTGCGACGAGGACGTTGTCGACCGCCTCGGCGGCGCCGCGACGTTCGTCCGTCACATGGATGACTGTTCGGTGCGTGTCTTGAACGCGTCCAGCGCGTCGGGCCAGCCGCCGGTGTTGTCCTTCATCGCCTGGCTGCGCAGTTCCTCGGACCCGGCCAGCGTCGCGAACCCGCTCTCGACGACGCGGAGCCGCGTCTTGTCGCCTTCCGGGGTCAACGTGAACTCCACGAGAGTGCTGTTGTCCTCGCGCAGCTCTTCTCCGGGGAACGCACTGGCCCAGCGGTACGCCACGTACGTCGGCGGCTCGACCTTCTCCACGCGCACCGGGAAGTCGCCGTACTCGGAGTTTTTCGCCACCGTCGATTCGCCTTCCTTGGCCACGGTGCCGGGCAGGCCCGCAGGGTCGGCCACCCAGAACCCGGGTTGGGTCACCAGTGACCAGACCCGCTCCAGGGGTGCCGCGATCAGGGTTTCACGTTCGATCTGATTCTCGCTCATGAGGAGACTCCTTTGTCACCGCGATTGGATGCAACTCCAGAGTTGCACATCGTCCCATCGGGCGCAACTCCGGAGTTGCACTTGGGTTCGAGTATGGAGACGTCTCCCGATGCGCATATGCTGCGCATCGTCGTTTTCGTGGATTTAGCAGGACATAGAGGGAGAAGCTCGCCGTGTACAAGGAGTTCGCAGTTGAGGCCGTGGTGTGGCTGATCCCCGTCGCCGTTCTGCTCGGACTGGCTTTCATGATCACTGCCTGACCTGGGCAGAGCCGGGGAGACCGGGACGCCGCCGGAGAACCGGGCGGCGTCCGGCCAGGACGGTTACGGGGTCAGCGTTCGGCCAGGACGATCACCGAGTCGTCGGGACCGAGGTCGAGCGGTCGTGACTTGCTGGGATTGAGAACGACGCCGAAGTGCGGAGCCTCGTTCACCCGGTCCGCCAGGCGATAGCCGATCGCGGTCTCGCCGCGACGGCGGGCCGCCTCGATCACCGAGGCGAAGCCGACCGGGGCTCCCGGGCGGACATAGAGGTTCGCCGGGCGAGGATAGATCTCCGACCCGCGGGAGTCGAAGAGGTAGCCGAACACCTCGGCCAGATGCTGGTTCTCGGCGAGCTGGGCCAGGAGCAGGCCGATGACCGTGTCACTGATCACGATGTCGTCGGCCTGGGTGACCTCGGCCAGGCTCCGGTTGTTCTCGTCGTGCATCTCGCTCACGATCGAGTAGCGCTCGCCGAGTGACGTCTGCATGTCCCGGAGCTGCAGGAGGGTCATCAGGGTGCGGGTGTCGGCGTGGTCGGTGCCGTAGCGGTCGTCGGAGAGCACGATCACGTGCTGGTAGACGCCCAGGCCCAGCGACTCCAGCGCGTAGCGGTCGGAGGTGTCGCAGTCCTTGGCGTTCACCGTGAGGTTGCCCAGCCCCTCGAAGCCGAACGCGGCGTCGGGGTGGTCGGAGGCGACGTCCAGGACGGAGCCGGGGGCGACGTATCCGTCGAGGTAGCGGACGATCTGGCGGCCCCTGCTGTTCCAGTTGAGGATCAGGGTCCGCTCCGTGCCCGGCTTGACGTGCTCGGCCGAGACGATCGAATCCTCCTCGGCCCCGGGCGTGCCGGCGGCCAGGTGGATCAGCGAGTCGTCATGGGCGATCACGATGATCTCGTCCGAGGGTGAGATCACGGTGTCCATGGGCGGGTTCAGCATGACCCCGCTGGCGCGGCGCAGGCCGATGACCGTGGCGGTCTGGTAGGCCGGGAGCGCCTCGCCGTACGTCATGCCGGTGAGGTCCGGGTCCGAGCGCAGGTAGATCTCGCCGTCGGTGAAGTTGAGCAGGTCCATGCAGACCACGGACATGCCCGACTGCCGGGAGGACTGGACGATGAGCCGGGAGGCGGTGTCGTCGGAGTCGACCAGGTGGACGTCCGGGCCGCCGGCGAGGCGGGCGGCCGCCATGTTGGCGGTCGCGGCGATCGCGGCCACCACCGGCGGGCGGTCGCCGGACCGCTTGGCCAGCGCGAGCAGCGTCTTGATGACGTGCGCGTCGGGGTCGTCGCCCTGCGGCGACAGGACGACCACGGAGCGGGCTCCGTCCAGGTTCATCAGCTTGAGGTCGGCCGGCTCGGTGGGCCGCCCGGTCCGGCAGACCAGCTTGGTCCTGCCGGTGTCGCCCACGTGCTGCCGTATGTCGTCCTCCATGGCGAGCTTGTCCTTGTCGGCGAGGATCGCGATGACCGATCCGCGGTCGCTCGCGTGTGCCTGGACCAGCTCGGTGACGATCGTGAAAACCTGCTCCGACCAACCCAGGATCACGATGTGCCCGGTCTCGATGATCCGGGACTTGCCCTTGCGCAGCTGCTCGAACTTGCTCTTCAGCCCGTTGGAGAGCACACCCACGAGCGCGCTCACGATGAAGATCCCGCCCAGTGAGGCGACGAACAGCAACGCGATGAACGGGGCGCTCCCGGTGTCACTGGCGATCTTGCTCGGGCTCAGCGTCCGCATCAGGGCCATCCACATCATGCCCATGACGCCGTGGTTCTTCGTCGCCTCGGCCGGTGTCAGCCAGAGGCTCAACAGCGTGACGGTCAGGATCAGACCCAATGAGACCAGGGCGAGCCAGCCGATCAGCGCCACCGTGCCTCGCGACATCGTGTTGTCGAACCAGTAGCGCAGTCGTTCTCGGAACGTCGCCCTTGACACCGAACACCTCCTGTAAGTGAACCTAGATCAACAATCTCACAAAAACGACATGTCGATCTGGTGTTCGCACACCCGGGAGGCCCGCCGATCGGGGTGGCGGGGTGCGTGGCGGGGACCCGTCTGGAGGCGGAGCGGGACGGGGAGAGGCCCGGGCCCGGGGGCGAGCGGAACGGAGAGGGGCCTGGCCTGGGGCTGAGCGGGACGGGGGGAGGCCTGGGCCTGTGGCAGGACGACGCGGGACAGATCTTCGGCCGGCGGTGGAGCGGGGTGGGCGGGTCCCCGGCCGACGGCGGGAGGGTCACATCGGACATCCCTTATGTGTCATTACGTGAACGAACATTGTCATGAGCCATGGCTCTCCCCTTTAATCGGACCTTGCGAAGATCGGATTAAAGACCATGAGCGACGGACACCGTCGGGCACAGACCGTTATCCAGAATATTTTGCGCCTCACCAACCTGCTGATGGCGGGCAAGCGGGTGGCCGTCCTCGGGCACGAACCCGAGCTGGCCGCCCGCCTCCGTGCCATGGGCGCGCAGACCCTCGTGACCGACCCGGCGGGAGCCCTCCACGGCCACCGGGTGCTGCCGGCCGAGAGGGCGCTGCCGATCGCCGACCTGGTGGTCGGGGCGAAGAGAGAGCATCTGGGCCTCCTGCGGGACGGCGCGATCCTGGCGACCGCGGAACCGTCCGCCGATCTGCTCGCCGCGCCGGCGGGGACGCCCGCGGCGCCCTCCGCCGACCTGCTTGCCGTGCCTGCGGAGCCGTTCGCGGCGCCGGTGGGGACGAGGGTCCGTGACGGGATCACCGCGTACAGGCTGGACGCCGGCCGCGAGGTGTTCGTGCTGGACGGCGGGTACGGGCCGGACCACGGTCGCGAGACGTCCGTGCCGGACGGTGCGTACGGGCCGGAGCACGGCCGCGAGGCGTCCGTGCTGGACCGCGCGTGTTAGCCGGGATCAGGGATCCCTCGCTCCATGTGCGCGGACTGGAGAAGATCTCCTGGGCGCGGCGCTTCATGCCGGTGCTCACCGCGATCGCCGGGCAGCTCGACCTGACCGGGCGCAGGGTCGGCCTGGTGCTCATGCTGGAGCCCAAGACCGCGAACCTCGCGCTGACGCTCAGGGACGCCGGGGCGGACGTGACCGTGACCTGCCCGGCGAGCGAGGTCGCCGACGACGTGGCCGCCGCCCTCGCGCACGAGGGCGTCACCGTGCTCGCCCGCTCCGACGCCTCGCCCGCCGACGACAGGGACTTCGCGCTGCGCATGCTCCGCGAGGGGCTGGACGTGCTGGTCGACGACGGGTCCAGGGTCGTACGGCTGGCGCACGCGGAGAATCTCCTGGACGGGCTCATCGGAGCCGCGGAGGAGACGACCAGCGGGCTGCGTCCCCTGCGGGTGATGGCGGACCGGGGTGAGCTGCGGATCCCGGTGCTGGCCGTCAACGACGCCCGCTCGAAATACCTGTTCGACAACGTGCACGGGACCGGCCAGTCCTGCGTGATGGCCGCACTCGACCTCACCGGCCTCCAGCTCGCCGGCGAGGTCTGCGTGGTCGCGGGCTACGGGTACGTGGGCCAGGGGGTGGCCCGCTACGCCAGGGCGCTCGGCGCCCGGGTCGTCGTGAGCGAGGTGGAGCCGTTCGCCGCGCTCCGCGCCCACCACGAGGGGTACGAGGTCCTGCCGCTCCTCGACGCCTGCCCGGAGGCGGGCCTGGTGTTCTCCGCGACCGGCGTCGCGCGCACGATCACCGGCGAGCACCTGCGGGCCATGAGGCCCGGTGCCGTGGTGGCCGTCGCCGGAGGCGTGCCGGACGAGGTCGAGACCGGCGACGTGCCGCCGGGCGTCACCGTACTGGCCGATGGGGAGTGCGTGAACTGCGCCGCGGCCGAGGGCAACCCGATCGAGATCATGGATCTCTCGCTGGCCGTACAGGCGCTCGCGGTGGAGCACCTCGTCCGGCGGGGCCACGCGATGGCGCACGCGGTCCACCTCATGCCCGCGGAGCTGGACGAGCGGGTCGCCCGGCTGAAGCTGCACGCGCTGGGGATCGGCCTCGACACACCGTCCGCACGGCAGCGAGAGTTCCTGGGAAGTGGCCTGTGACCATCAAACTCCGCGGCGCCTCGGTCCGCTACCAATCCACCGGCCGGCAGGTGCTCGCAGGGGTGGACCTCGCCGTGGGCCCCGGGGACCTCGCGCTGGTCAGCGGGCCCTCCGGCGGCGGCAAGAGCACCCTGCTCCGGCTGCTCAACGGGCTCATCCCACACGCCTACCGCGCCGAGGTGACCGGTGAGGTCCTGGTCGGCGGGCGTCCGGTGGCCGAGCAGACCGTCAAGGAGCTGTCCACCGTCGTCGGCACGCTGCTCCAGGATCCCAGCAAGCAGATCGTCGGCACCACCGTCGACACCGAGCTGGCCTTCGGCCCGGAGAACCTGGGGCTGACCCGCGCGGAGATCCGCCGCCGGATCGGCGAGGTGGTCGAGCGGGTGGGCATCCGGCACCTGCTCGGCCGGGCCACCGCCCAGCTGAGCGGCGGCGAGCTGCAGATGGTCGCGTTCGCCGGCGTGCTGGTGATGCGGCCCCGGATCGTCGTGGTGGACGAGCCGCTCGCGAACCTCGACCTGGAGGCGAGCCTGCGCCTCATGGGGGAGCTGCGCCGGTTCGTCGACGAGGGCGGGGCGGCCGTGGTCGTCGAGCACCGGGTCGAGGAGATCCTGGAGTTCGCCCCCACGCAGGTCCTCTACCTGGAGGGCGGGCGGGGCAGCTACGCGGGGGACGTGGACGGTTTCCTCGCGACCGCGCCCGTGGCCCACGTGAAGCTCCCGTTCGAAACGCTCGTGGCCAGGGCCGCGGAGCTGCCGTTCGTCCCCGGCCCACCCCGTGGAGAGATCACGCCCGCCCCCGGCGACGGGCCCCGTGCGGAGCCGGGGCCGGCCTCGTCCGCCCTCGCTGGCACGCCCCCCGTGAAGCCGCGTCCCACCTCATCCGGTCCTGCGAACCCGCCTCCTGCGAACCTGCCTCCTGCGGGAACCGCCTCCGCACGGCCGGACCCGCGGCTGGACTACCGGCGGGTCACGCTGGGGTACGGCGAGCGGAACGTGCTGGAGGGCGTGGACCTGGCGCTCGGAACCCACCAGCGGGTCGCGATCCTCGGAAGGAACGGGGCGGGGAAGTCCACCCTGCTGCGTGCCGCCGTCCGGCTCCTCGAACCGCTGCGCGGCACGGTCCACGTGGACGGCGCGCCGATCGTCGAGCGCTCGACCCGGGATCTGGCCACCACCTTCGGATACGTCTTCCAGAACCCCGGCCAGGCGCTGTTCTGCGCGACGGTCGCCGACGAGCTGGCCTTCGGCCCCCGCAACCTCCGCTGGTCCGCCGCCGAGATCGAGCGGGTGTCGGAGGAGGTGCTGCGCGCGATGCTCCTCGACGACGAGGACGACATCATGAACCGTTCGCCGCGCACGCTCTCCTTCGGCCAGCAGCGCCGGCTCACCGTCGCCCTGGCCCTGGCCATGCGGCCGCGCACGCTCATCCTCGACGAGCCCACCGCGGGTCAGGACCTGCACACCACGACCCTGTTCATGCGGCAGGTCCTGGCCGCCACCGAGAGCGTCTACTTCATCACCCACGACGTCGACCTGGCGCTGACCTCCGCCGACCGGATCGTCGTCGTCGACGGAGGCCGGATCGTCGCCGACATGTCGCCTGCCGAGCTCGCCGGCAGCGCGGACGTGTGGGCGCGCGCCGGGCTCCGTCAGACCAGCCTGGTCCGGGCCATCCGCGACCACCTGCACGGCCGTAACGGCCTTCACGGCGCGGGAGGGATTCCCCACCCGTTCGACCTCGCGCGCTTCGTCTCCCACCGATCCCCCCAGGAAGGAAACCCCCCATCATGAGCACCGGGGCCTTATCGCAGCAGCACTCCCCATGGTCGATCAACTCCAGGACGGTGGTGTTCGGCGCCGTCGGCGCCGCGCTCTACGCGGTGCTCGGCCTGTTCAGCTTCCTCATCCCCGGCACCCAGAGCGTCACGGTCCGGCCGGCGTTCGCGCTCGTGCCGTTCTTCGGCAAGCGCTTCGGTGTCATCGCGGGCTTCTTCGTCGGCTTCGTCGGCAACGTCATCATCGACCTCCTCCAGGGATCCGGCCTGCAGTACTGGAACTGGAGCGTGGCCAACGGACTGGTCGGCGCCATCGCCGCACTGATCTTCGCCGCGATCCCGCCCATCTCCAACGAGGCGGTGCGTCACGTCGTCACCGCGCTCGGCGCCCTCGTCGCGACCGCGCTCGGGCTCCTCTTCGTCATCACCGACATCTGGTTCCAGGAGGGCGTCGACTTCAACGTCTTCCTGACCCTGAACTATCTCCCGGCGCTGCTGGCCAACGGCATCGCGGTCGTCATCCTCGTCCCGGTGCTGGACGCGGCCTGGGAGCCTCTCGCCAAGCGGGCGGGCCTGTAAGCGATGGACATCACGCCACGGTATCTGGGTTCGGGGTCCTTTCTCGGGCGCCGTGACCCACGGCTGCTCCTGCTGGTCCCGGTGCTCTATCTCGTGGCGGTGGCGAACGTGGCCGACGTCCGCGGCATGCTGCTCTGCACCGCGATCGCCTGGCTGTACTACCTCGCCGCGGGCATTCCGTGGCGCGAGGTCAGGGCGAACTGGGCACTGCTGCTCACCTTCACCCTGATCCTGGTCGTGGTGAACAGCGTCGTCACCGGAGCGGACACCCGCGCGGGAACCGGTCCGGCGCTGTTCACCATCCCGATCACCGGGACCGAGATGACCTGGACCACGCTGTCGTACGCGGTGACCACGCTGCTCCGCTACATCTCGCTCAGCATGGTCAGCTTCCCCGTGGCCTTCAACATCGCGCCCAGCGACCTCGGCACCGCCCTCGCCCGCCTGCGCCTGTCGCAGCGCCTCGCCTACGGCGTGGACCTGACCTTCAGGTTCCTGCCGTCCACCGCCGCCGCGCTGCGCGAGACCATCGACGCCCAGCGCGTCCGCGGCTACGAGCACAGCCGCAGCCGCAACCCGTTCAGGAAGCTCCTCTCGCTGAGACCCGTCGTGGTCCCGGTGACGGTGAACGCGCTGATCGACGCCGAGGACACCGTCAACGCCATGGACCTGCGCGGCTTCGGCGCCAAGCACCGCACCTGGATGCGCGAACTCGCCTTCGGCCGTACGGACTACCTGGTCCTGGCCGGCTTCGCGGTGCTCGCCGGGGCGATGACCGTGACCAAGATCCTCGGTCCGTTCGGAGAGGTGTGGACGCCGTGATCCACTCCGCACCGCTGATCCTTCCGGTCAGCGCACCCTTCATCCGCGACGGCGCCCTGGTCGTACGGCACGGCCGGGTCGTCGCGGCCGGCCCGCGCAGGGAGATCATGGACGAGTGGCAGGGGGAGGAGGAGACCCGCTGGGACGGGGTGATGGTCGCCGGTCTGGTCAACGCCCACACGCACCTGCAGTACACGTACATGGCCAAGGTGGGCCGGCAGCGCTACGCCTCCCTGGAGGAGTGGTCCACGGCCTTCGACGAGGTCTACTTCGGCGCCCCGATCGACTGGGCGGCCAGTGCCCGGGACGGCGCCCGGCAGGCGTTGCGATACGGGACCACCTCGGCCGCCGACGTCGTCACCGACCTCGAGGCCGTGAGCGCGCTGCGGGACGCCGGCCTCGGCGGCCTGCCGTACCTGGAGGTGCTCGGCGACACCGACGAGAGCTGGGCCGCGTCGGGGCGGGAACGGTTCGCCGCCCTGCTGACCGAGGCCGGGCAGCCGGTGGGGATCTCGCCGCACGCGCCGTACACCCTGGACACCGGGGTGCTCGGGGACGTCACCGGGCTCGCCCACGAGCTGGGTCTGCGCCTGCACGTCCACCTCGCGGAGGGCGAGCACGAGCGGGAGTACACGGTCTCGGGGACCGGACCGCTGGCCCTGCTGGTCAGGGAGCTGGGATTCGACTTCGCCGTCCTGCGCGAGGGGGGCACCGGGCTCGGCCCGACGGCGCTCCTCGGCGAGCTGGGCATGCTGGGGCCCGGGTGCCACGTCGCGCACGGCGTCCACCTCGACGCCGACGACCGGGCGCTGCTCCGCGCGCGGGACACCGTCGTCGCGCTCTGCCCCCGCTCCAACCAGACGCTCGGCATGGAGGGCCCCGATGTGGCCGCGCTGCTCACCGAGGGCAACCTCGTCGCGGTCGGCACGGACTCGCTCTCCTCCTCTCCGTCGCTGGACGTGCTGGCGGACGTGGCGGTGCTGCGCGATCTCGCGGTACGGCAGGGCTACCTGGCCGCGGACCTGGACCGCAGACTGGTCGAGGCCGCGACGCTGGGCGGGGCCCGCGCCATGGGGATCGAAGGAGGTCTCGGACCCGGCGGACCCGCCGATTTTGCGGTCTTCGACGTTCCGGTGGGGGTGGAGCCGTACCGGACCCTGATCGAGGAGGGGCCCGGACGGTGCCTTGCGACGATCATCGGCGGAGAAGTGATCTGGGATTCCCGGACGCCGACCGCTACTGACTGTTATTCTGCGACTTTTCGCGATATTTACTGATATTGCAGGCACGGAGATATGGCATCCCGGACCATTCGCTTCAAGCTCTACGCGTTGCTCAGTCTTCCGATCGTGGCGCTCGTCGCACTCTGGGCGTTCGTCACCGGCTATGTCGTCGGGGACTTCTTCGAGCTGCGCCAGGCCAGCACCCTGTACGAACAGGTGTCGGCGCCCGCCACCAGGCTGGCCATCGAGGTGCGGCACGAGCGCAAGTTCTCGGCCATCCAGCTCAGCAGCGCCGCCGAGCAGACCGAAGGGCCGTTGTCCGAGGCACGCGGGCAGACGGACAAGGCGGTCGCCGACTTCCTCCGGCACACCACCTCCCTGGAGACCACGTCGGTGCTCGACCCGGCACTGGGCGCCGCGATCTCCGAGGTCACCCTCCAGGCGGAGAAGCTCCGCACGATCCGGGGGGACGTCGACGGGCACACGGTCAACCGTCTCCAGGCGGTCGAGGCGTTCAGTGAGATCACCGACGCGGTCTACCGGCTCCAGGACCAGGTCGTCACCGTCTCGGAGATCGGGCTCTACCAGCAGGCCGTCGGGCTCCAGCGGATCTCCCACGCGCAGGATCTGCTCTCCAGGGAGGACGCGCTGGTCTCCGGCGCGACCCTGGCGGGTGAACTGACCCACGCGGAGTACGAGGCGATGGAGGTGCTCGCGCCGAACCGGCGGCTGCTGCTCTCCGAGGGCGTCGCGGCGCTGGACGACGAGCTCAGCGGTCCCTTCAAGACGCTCGTCGTCTCCCCCGGCTACCGGGGGCTGGTCGCCCTGGAAGTCGAGATGATCGAGGAGTCGAAGCTGCCCTTCGACAAGAAGGCCTGGCAGCCCATCGCCGACGCCTTCAGCTCGACCACGGACCGGTTCCTGACCAGCCGGGGCGCGCTGCTGAACGAGCGCACCGACGACACCGCGGGCGGCATCATCGCGCAGATCATCATCGCGGGCGGCCTCGGCCTCGCCGCGATCCTGGGTGCGGTGATCCTGTCGGCCAAGCTCGGCAGGAGGCTCGCCGAGGAGCTGGGCCACCTGCGCATGACGGCCCTGGAGCTGGCCGAGGTGCGGTTGCCCCAGGTCGTCGAGCGGCTCAGGCGAGGAGAGTCGGTGGACGTGAAGACCGACGCGCCGCCCATTCCCACGACCGGCACCACGCTGGAGATCACCGACGTGGCCCGGGCCTTCTCCACCGTCCAGAGCACGGCCGTCGAGGCCGCAGTGGGCGAGGCCAGGCTTCGCCACGGCTTCAACCGGGTCTTCCGCAACCTGGCCCGGCGCAACCAGTCGCTGGTCCACCGCCAGCTCACCCAGCTCGACTCCATGCAGCGCAAGACCTCCGATCCCGAGGTGCTGGAGGACCTCTACCGGCTGGACCACCTCACCACCCGCATGCGGCGGCAGTCGGAGGGCCTGATCATCCTCTCCGGCGCCACGGCGGGCCGTACCTGGCGCAACCCCGTACCCCTCCTGGACGTGGTCCGCGCGGCCGTGGCCGAGGTCGAGGACTACAAGCGGATCAACGTGCTTCCCATGCCGGACGCCAAGCTGACCGGCACCGCCACGGCCGATGTCACCCACCTGCTGGCCGAGCTCCTGGAGAACGCGACGGTCTTCTCTCCGCCCACCACCCCGGTGAGCGTCCGAGGGGGGATCGCCGGGCGGGGCTTCGTGGTGGAGGTGGAGGACCGAGGGCTCGGCCTGCAGGTCAGGGAGTGCGAGGCGATCAACGCGAGACTCGCCAGCCCACCCGAGTTCGACGTGGCCGACAGCGAGCAGCTCGGCCTGTTCGTGGTGAGCCAGCTGGCCGCCCGGCACGGCATCAAGGTCACCCTGAACCGTTCGCCCTTCGGGGGCACCACGGCGGTGGTGTTCATCCCGCAGACGGTGCTCACGGCCGCCGAGGAGATGGAGTCCGCGACGATGGCCTACGAATAGCCGGCACGGCCAGCGCGGCGGCGAGGCAGGCGAACGGGATCACCGGCAGGACGTGGCGGTGGTCGAAGTCGAGCACCGCCACCGGTCCCACCAGCAGCGCCGTCGCGACCCCCAGGGCAGCAGCGCCGTCCGCCGCCGCAGCACCGCGCCCAGCCCGCCGGCCGCCAGGATCACGCCGAGCAGCGGGCCGCGCAGGTAGGCGGAGTACTGGTAGGCCCCGAGGAAGCTCGCGTACGGCTCGACCGAGTACAGGCCGCGGATGTCGGTGTTCCAGGTAGGAGAAGGAGTCGTACCAGTAGAGCTGCGCGGGCCGGTAGCCGAGCATCGTGACCACGCGCAGGCACTCCGTGCGGACAACCCCGGCATCTGGATGTCGCACTGCCACGACCTCGGCCATGCGTCCCTGGGAATGACCTTCCACCTCGCCTACGAGGGCGTCACCACTCCGTTCGACGCGGGCCGCGCCTCGGGCAACCATCCCGAGTGAGTCACGGCCGGGGACTCGGGATCGGCCCCGACGTTGAGGCCGTTTTCGGTCAGGTGGCCTGCCCGAAGGACTCGTCGGACAGGACGAGGTCGAGGAGACCGGGAAAGCGGGCGTCGAGGTCGCCCCGGCGGAGGGTGATGTAGAGCTTGCGCCCGGACGGACGCTGGTAGATGACGCCGCTCTCGCGGAGCACCCGCCAGTGGTTGGTGAGGGTCGACTTCGGGACGCCGGGCACGATCGCACCGCAGAACATCTCCTCGCCCGGGGCGAGCGCCCGGACGATCGCGGCCCGGACCGGATGGCCGAACGCGGCGAGAACCTCTTCCAGCCGGAACTGCTCGGGTGACGGGTGAAGCGGTGTCATGGAGCGATTGTACGGAAAAAGCGAACTTGACGGCATGACCTTAATTGTACGAGGATCCCGAACGGTCGAACTGTTCGTTTTTTCCGGACAATATGAAGGAAGCCATGTCGTCTCCCTCCCTGCTCCGGCGCCGTCACCTCGGCTGGACCCTGGCGCTGCTGGCCTTCGCCCAGCTGATCACCTCGCTCGACTTCAACATCGTCTTCGTCGCCCTTCCCCGGATCGGCGAGGACCTGGGCTTCTCCGACCACACCTTGCAGTGGGTGACCAGCGCCTACGCCGTCACCTACGGAGGCTTCCTGCTGCTCGGCGGGCGGGCGGCCGACCTGCTCGGGCGCCGTCGCCTGTTCGTCCTGGCGCTGCTGGTGTACGCGCTGTCCTCGCTGGTCGGCGGGCTTGCCGAGAGCTCGGGCCTGCTGGTCGCCGCCCGCGCGGTGCAGGGTCTGGGCGGGGCGCTGCTCTTCCCGGCCACCCTGTCGCTGGTCAACACCCTCTTCGCCGAGGGGCCCGAGCGGAACCGGGCGCTGGCGATCTGGAGCGGCGCCGGGGCCAGCGGCCTGTGCCTGGGATCGCTGCTGGGCGGTCTGCTCACGGGGGCCTTCGGGTGGGAGTCGGTGTTCTACGTCAACGTCCCGCTCGCCGGTGGTGCGGCGCTGCTCGCCTTCGCCCTCATCCCCGCGGACGGCGTGCGGCAGCGGGGCCGCAGCTTCGACCTGCCCGGCGCGGTGACCGTCACCGCCGGGGTCACCCTGCTCGCCTTCGCGCTCATCCAGGGCCCCGAGTCCGGCTGGGCCTCACCGGTCATCCTGGCGAGTTTCGCCCTCGCCGCCGTGCTGCTCGCCGGCTTCCTCACCATCGAGGCGCGCAGCCGCGACCCTCTCATGCCACTCCGCCTCATGACCAACCGCAGCCTGAGCGGATCGATGGCCGTCACCCTGATCTTCGGGGCCACGTTCAACGCCCTTCCGTACTTCCTCACGCTCTACTTCCAGATCGTTCACGGTTACAGCGCCCTGATGACCGGGGCGGCCTTCCTGGTGCCGTCCCTCCTGATCGCCGCCGGAACCCAGGTCGGCGAGCGGATGGCGACCCGGGCCGGGATGCGCCTCACCCTGCTCACCGGCATCGTCACCGGTGCCGCCGGCACCGCCCTGCTCGCGATCGGCATGACCACCGGCGGTTCATACTGGAGTGTGCTTCCCGGAATCGTCGTCATGGGGCTCGGCCAGGGCCTGACCTGGACCGGCATGTGGATCGCCGCCGCCTCCGGGGTCGCTCCGGAAGAGCAGGGAGTCGCCTCCGGCATGGCGTCCACGGCCCTGCAGGTCGGAACCGCGCTTGGACTGGCCGTGCTCATCGCGATCGCCACCGGAGACGTCACCGGGCTGACCGGAGAGACCCTGCGCGGCGAGGTCGCGGGCGGCCTTCGGGCCGCGGTCCTCGTCGCCGCCGCGGGCATCCTGCTGAGCGCCCTCATCGCCCTGACCTTCAAGCGAGGCCGGGCCGAGGCCGAGCGGGTTCACGCCGATGCCTGAGGAGACCTTTCACGCCGTGGAGACCGGCGCCTCTGAGACCGGCGCCTCTGAGACCGGCGCCTCTGAGACCGGCGCTTCCGCGATCAACGCCCCTGCAGCCGGCGTCTCCGTGCCCGATGCGTCCGTCGACGTCGTCGTGGTCGGCGGGGGCCCGGTGGGCATGCTGCTCGCCGTCGAACTCGCCCTTCGGGGCATCCGTCCCGTGGTTCTCGAACGGCTTTCCACACCCTCCGGGGAGTCCAAGGCCGGAACCCTGCACGCCAGGACCGCCCAGACCCTGAACCGCCGCGGCCTGCTCGACGCGGTGGGAAGATCCTCATACGGGAGCGTACGGTTCCACTTCTCCGGCATGTTCGAGCTGGACCTCGGTGCGGTGGCGGGGGAGGGCCCCACCCTCGTCGGCAGCCCGCAGGCCTGGGCGGAGCAGGTTTTCGCCGACCGTGCCACGGAGCTCGGTGCGGAGATCCGGCGCGGGCACGAGGTCGCGGGCCTCACCCAGGACTCCGACCGCGTCACGCTGACCGTGGACGGCCCGGCGGGGCCGTACGAGCTGACCGCCCGTTACGTGGTTGGCGCGGACGGAGCCCGCAGCGCGGTCCGCAGGCTGGCGGGCATCCCGTTCACCGGCACGGAGGCCCGCGTCGCGGCCCTGATGGGCGAGGTCCGGCTGCTCGATCCCTTGCCGGGAGGGTGGCACCGCACCTCGCGTGGCTGGCTCATGGTCTGGGGCGGGCACGGTCACAGCCGGATCGGCACCTATGACTTCCGCGGCCCGCATCCCGACAGGGAGGCGCCGGTGACCCTGGAGGAGTTGCGTTCGACGGCCGAGCACATCGCCGGGCGCCCGATCCGGATGGCCGAGCCCCGCATGCTGACCCGGTACGGCGACGCGGCGCTCCAGGCCGGGACGTATCGCCGGGGGCGCGTGCTCGTCGCCGGGGACGCCGCCCACGTGCACTTCCCCTGGGGAGGGCAGGGTCTCAACACCGGCCTGGAGGACGCGGTGAACCTGGGCTGGAAGCTCGCCGCCCAGGTGCGCGGATGGGCTCCGGACGGGTTGCTCGACAGTTACCACGACGAGCGGCATCCGGTGGCGGCGCGGGTCCTGTGGAACGTCCGCGCGCAGACCGCCCTGGCCGACCCCGATCCCCGGATCGACCCCCTGCGGGAACTGTTCGCCGAGCTCATGGGACTCGACCAGGTCAACGACTACCTCGGCAGCATGATCAGCGGCACCGGCACGGTCTACGACGTCGGCCACCCCGGCGCCGGCCGGCTCGTCCCGGACGTGGAGCTCAAAACCACGGGCGGGGTCGTCACCCTGGTGGAACTGCTCCGCCCGGGCAGGCCGCTCTTCCTCGGTGACCGCGACGACCTCGTGGACGTCGTGGAGCGATGGGCCCAGCGGGTGGACACCGTACGGGTCTCGTGCGATCCGGTCCTGGTCCGCCCCGACGGCTACGCGGCCTGGAGCGCCCCGGGTGACGCGTCCACGCTCGAAACCGCGCTGTTTCGCTGGTTCGGTGAGCCGGATCAGGCGACAGCGACTTGATGGACGCCGGAACACAGGATGACCTCGGCTCCGGGCCCGATGGACGCCGGGACCCACGACGGCCGTGAGGGGTCCGGCCCCCCTCGTAGCCGCCGGATTCGTGACGGTCGTGAGATTCTCAGCCGCGTCTCAGGGGAGTTTCGTCCAGGGGCCCGGGGCGTGGTCGTCCTTCGGGATCCACAGGGCGGGCTGGAGCTCTCGAAGCCGTAGCGCACAGCCCTCGTTCCAGGGGAAGCGGCCGCCGGCGTCGGGCCAGACGACCTCCATGAAGGACAGCGGGGGCCGCTGGTAGAAATGCAGCGCCATGCCGAACAGCGACCGGTACCAGCTCGTGTCCACTTTCTTGATCGCGACGGAGTAGTTCCTGATGACGTCGTCCCGTTCCTGGTCGGCGACGAGGTGCCGACCGGCCGCGATCTCGTTGGACAGGGTTTTCAGGCAGTTGTTCATCACGTCGACGCGGAGCCCGAACATGGCGACCTCGGGCGAGCGGAACGTGTGCCACAGCCCGACGGTGAACGCCCAACCCGGTCCGTCCGTGTCCTCAGGGATCATGATGACCGCCCAGCCGCGCTCCTGAACGGTCCGCATCACGCTGCGGTCGGTCTCGTCGAGCTCCACCTCATGTTCGACACAGAGAAGACAGTGGCATACAGGCTGGTCGGGCATAGTGCCGAGCGTAGTGGTCTATCTGGGATTAGTCCGTCAAGTCAACACACGCTCTTGCCCTGCGGGCCGAGCCGGGGGAGAGGATCGGGGAAGCCGGAATCGGCCGGCATGCCCGCATCAATTCGTCATCGACATAACAGACAGGCGGCTGCAAGTTACGATCAAGTGCTCCGCCATACCGTCGGAGAGTGTCAGACAATGGCGATGTAGCCCTCATTTGCGGAACGATCGGTGTGATCCTGACTTTCCTCGGGGGCACAGTGATCCTCAACACTCGCGACTTCCGCAGGCGGGCGCGGCGCGGATGGGGTCAGGTGATCCGGCTGCGGATGAACCAGACCGGCGGGTCCCGGAGAGAGAGGCGCAACCGCGCCGTCTACCACCCGACCCTGCGCTTCACGACGATGGAGGGGCAGACGGTCGAGGCGGAGTCTCCCGTCGGCGGCAACCCGCCGCCCGCCAGGCCCGGCGAGCGGGTCGCGATCATGTATGACCCGGGCGATCCGACGCAGGTGCGCATCGACAGCCCGCTGGGCGGCGGGACGCTCGTCGGGGCTGTTTTCATGGGCGTCGGCCTGCTGCTCCTCGTGATCGGAGTGCGTCTCGGCATCCCGCTCCTGATGGGCAACCTGTTCCCGGCCTGAGATCCCGCAGGCTGTGCCGGGTTCACAGCGTTTTGATGAGACCTCCGTCGATGACGAAGTCGGCGCCGGTGACGTTCGCGGCCCGGTCGCCGGAGAGCAGCAGCACGAGGTCGGCGATCTCCTGGGGATGGGTGAACCTGCCGGTCTCCGCCTGGGCGGCGGCCTCCTCGGCCACCGCGGCGGCGTCGCCGCCGCCGGCGCGGGAGACGGTCGCGGCGACGCCGTTCTCGCCGAGCCACAGATCCGTGGTGACCGGGCCGGGGCTGATCGTGTTGACGCGGATGCCGTGCGAGCCGACCTCTTTCGACAGCGACTTGGAGAAGTTCGTCAGGGCCGCTTTGGCGGCGCTGTAGTCGATCACTGCCGGGTCCGGCAGGAAGGCGTTGACCGAGCTGACGGTCACGATGTTTCCGTGTCCCGCCGCGAGCATCGTGGGCAGCACGGCTCGGGTGGTGCGCACGGCCGCCATCAGGTTGAGGGTCAGGGAGTTGAGCCACTCCTCGTCGGTGACGTCGAGGAACCCGGTCAGCCTCGGCGTGACGGCGCCCACGTTGTTGACCAGGATGTCGAGCCTGCCTCGTCCCACGGCGGCCTCGACGAGCCGGGCGGGCCCGGCCGCGGTGGACAGATCGACCTCGACCACCTCCACCTGTCCCGCCTCGGCCAGCGCCTTCAGCTCAGCCGTCGCCTTGCGTGCTCCGGCGACGACGTGCACCCCCTCCTCGACCAGCGCCTGAGTGATCGCCAGGCCGATTCCCTTGCTGGCGCCGGTCACCACCGCGACCTTGCCGCGCAGTCCCAGATCCATGACATCCTCCTCGTGATAACAACATGCTTAGGTCTCAGGCTTACCCCGGTCGGCGAATGCTCACGGCATGGGGGTGCGGGTCGCCGCGGCGGCGGTACGGATGTGCCCGGCGACGGCGGCGGGTTGCGACAGTGCGATCGCGTGTGAGGCGTCGACCTCGATCGTGACGGCGCCGGCGCGCTTGGCCATGAATCGCTGGGCATCGGGGTGGATGGCCTGGTCAGCCGTCGCGACGACGTACCAGGACGGCAGCGTCTTCCAGGCCGCGGCCGGTGAGCTCTCCGCGAAAGCGACGGCCGCCACCGGGCGCTGCGACACGGCGGCCACCGAGGTGACGTGCTCGGGCAGGTCGGCGGCGAACACGGCGGCGAAGTGGTCGGTCCTCAGATACAGCTCCACACCCGGCTCGCCCGCGCCGTCGCGGAAGGTGGCCGGACGCAGCGCCGGTCCGAGAAGGCTGTCGGGGAACCGGCCGTTGAGGTCCAGCGGGGTCTCCCCCTCGTCGAGGGCGAAGGCGGCGACGTAGACCAGCCCGGCGACGTTGCCCACCTGGGCACTGGCTCCGTTGATGACCACACCGCCGTAGGAGTGGCCCACCATCAGGACCGGGCCGTCGATCTCGGCGGCGATGCTCGCGACGTACGTGGCGTCGACGGCCAGGCCGCGCAGCGGGTTGGCCACCGCGGTCACGGGAATTCCTACGGCCTGCAGTTCGGCGATCACACCGGCCCAGCTCGACACGTCCGCGAACGCGCCGTGCACCAGAAGGACGGTCGGTGTGCTGCTGTTCCTGAAAGACGTCCGTGAGTTCATGGCCCGACCGTAGGGAGCGTCACGCGTGCATCGCGAGCGTCACGTGACTGTCCCGTCAAGCGGTGGTTGACTGCGGGACGGCGCGTCCGCCTTCGACGCGTCACACATCACGTCACCTCTCGCCCGGCGGCGCAGTCGTTTGACGCTCGCGAGACGTTCGAGCCGCTCCGTACGGTCGTGCCCCATGACAGAGAACCTCTCAGCCACGATCTCATCCGATGACGGTGCCGGACGGGACCCCTTCTGGTTCCTCGGCGGCCGTGTCCGGCTCCTGGTGCCGGGCGCGTCGACCGGCGGCGCCCTGAGCGTCATGGAGTTCAACGACACCAAGGGGCACGCGACACCGTTGCACATTCACGACGGGGAGGACGAGGTCTGGATCGTGCTCGACGGTGAGATCAGCTTTTTTGTCGGGGACAAGCGCTACGACCTGGGTGCCGGTGCGGTCGCGCACGGCCCTCGCGGCGTTCCGCACGGCTACCTGGTCCGCTCCCCGCGATCACGCATGGCCGTCGCCTTCGGACCGTCGGGAATCGAGAGCTGGTTCACCTCCAACGGCTCCCCGGTGTCCCACGTGGACGACGCGCCCGCCGCCTTCGACCTCGGGACCATCGTCGCGTCGGCCGAGGCGTACCGCCTGCGAGTGGCGGGACCCCCGCCGACGGAGTAGAAGCGCGTCACGCGTCGCCCGGCTGTGCAGTCATGTGACGCTCGCGAGATGTCCGGGCCGCTCCGTACGGTCAGTTCGTGAATGTACAGCCGTTATTCGAGAACGGCCGCGAACAACAGCCCGGACGGCACAGAAAAAACATCGTCGACGAATCTCCGACCGGTCCGGTCGAGCAGCCGGAAAAGGCGGAAGGCCCCGTGCCGCAGTCAGCCGGAGAGCGTCCGTGAAAAGTCATCGGCGCCCGGGCTCGCCATTGACGATGGATTTTTCAGCGCCCTCCAATGCGTGATCGAATCAGAAGGAAATGTTCATGGAAAGTGTTCGTTCCATACGTGGTCTGAAAGTGCGTGGTCGCTTTCTCCTGTCACTCGCGGCGATCGGCGTCGTCGGCCTCACCGGTACGGTCGCCTCCCCGCAGGCCAACGCCTCGGTGAGCACGGCGTCGGCCCGGACGGCGGTCGTCTCGACCACCCAGTCGACCACCCAGTCGGCCGCCGACGACGGCCGGCGAGTGCCGGCGGGCTTCACCGAGCAGAAGACGAAGGTCGGCGACGTATCCATCAACTACGTGCGCGGCGGACACGGCAAGACGCTGGTCCTGCTGCACGGATACCCGCAGACCTGGTACACGTGGCGCGAGGTCCTGCCGGAGCTCGCCAAGCACTACACCGTCATCGCGCCCGACCTTCGCGGGGCGGGGAAGAGCGACGCCCCGGCGGGCGGCTACGACAAGAAGACCCTCGCCGCGGACGTGCACGGGCTTCTGAGCAAGCTCGGCCTGCAGCATGACATCAGGATCGTCGGCCACGACATCGGCACGATGGTCTCCTACGCCTACGCCGCCGCCCACCCCGGCGACGTCACCAAACTGGTGCTGAGCGAGGCGCCGATCCCCGACAAGAGCCTCTACACGTTCCCCTCCCTCACTCCGAAGGGAGCGGGTTTCTGGAACTTCGGCTACTTCAACGTCACCAATGGCCTTCCCGAGAGCATGGTGAACGGCAATGAAGAGCTCTGGGTGAAGGGTTTCATCGACTCACTCGAAGTCCAGAAGGACGGCGTCAGCAATAAGCAGGTCCGTGAGTACGCCCGTTTCCTGCGGGACGACGCTCACCTGCGCGCCAGTTTCGAATGGTTCCGCGCATTCCCGAAGGACGTCGCCGACAACGCCAAATACATCAAGAAGAAGCTCCGCATGCCCGTTCTCGCGATCGGCGCCGCCGGCAGCCTCGGGGACTTCGTTCCCACCCAGGTCCGCAAGTACGCGACCAATGTGACGGGCGTCGTCATCGCGAACTCCGGCCACTGGATCTTCGAGGAGCAGCCCGCGGAGCTCACCAAGCGGGTCCTCAAGTTCCTCAAGTAGGGCGGTTCCTCAAACGGGGCTGTTCCTCAAGCGGGACCGACCCGAGTCCTCAAGCAGAGCGGTTCCTCGAATGGGGCCGGCCGAACCGTCGTGGTGCTCTCCGGCCACGACGGGGGTCGCCCGCGTCTCCTCAGACATGTCACCGCAGGCGATCGTCGCGCCGGACGAGACCCGGGGCCGTCTCTGAGACGGCCCCGCCGGCCCCGTACTTCAGCGCCCCTGAGGCGCCGAGAAGCTCACCCTCACCCCAAGGAGATCCACCATGTCCGAGAACTCGTCTTCGCAGGTCACCGGTCGTCGCCGGCCGAAGGGGCGGACGCTCCTGACCGGTGTGCTCGCCGCCGTCGCACTGACGGCCGTGGCCGTCGCCCCGTCCGCCGCGTCCGCCACCGTCACCCCGGCCAAGCAGACGGCCAAGCCGACCGTGGTGCTGGTGCACGGCGCGTTCGCCGACGCCTCCAGCTGGAACAAGGTCATCCCCAAGCTCCAGCGGGCCGGCTACCCGGTGATCGCCCCCGCCAACCCGCTGCGGGACCTGAACGGTGACTCGGCCTACGTGTCCAGCGTCCTCTCCAGCATCCCCGGGCCCGTCATCCTGGTGGGCCACTCCTACGGCGGAGAGGTCATCAGCAACGCCGCCGTCGGCCACGCCAACGTCAAGGCGCTGGTCTACATCGCCGCGTTCGTGCCCGACGAGGGTGAATCGGGCCTCGACCTCACCGGCAAGTACCCCGGCAGCCTGCTGGCCACCAGCCTGATCACCCGCGATTTCCCGCTGTCCGACGGCGGGACCGGCACCGACGCGTACGTGGACGCCGCGAAGTTCCGCGCCGCCTTCGCCGCCGACCTCCCCGCCGGTGACGCCGCCCTGATGGCCGCCACCCAGCGGCCCGCGAGCCTGGCCGCACTGAGCACGCCGAGTGGGGCGCCCGCCTGGAAGACCCTGCCCTCCTGGTATCTCGTCGCCGGGTCGGACAAGGCCATCCCGGCCGCGGCCGAGCGGTTCATGGCCAAGCGCGCCAAGGCGCACACCACCGAGATCAAGGGCGCCTCACACGTGGTCATGATCTCCCACCCCGACGCCACCGCCGACCTCATCACGGCCGCGGCCCGCGCCACCTCCTGACCGCCCGGCACGGTGACCGGTACGGCCTCCCGGCGGGCCGGTCACCACGCGTCACGGCTCGCCGGGAACGCTTTCCAAAAGGGAGAGGCCGCGCCACCACGGGGGACGGCGCGGCCCCATCCGGAACCGGACAGTGAGGTCAGAGGGACGTGCGAAGGACCGCGACCACCCCCGGTGGTGAGGTCGGAGGGACGTGCCAAGGATCGCGTCCAGCTTCGAGGGGCAAGTCGGAGGAACGTAAGGACCGCGACCACTCCCGATGACGAGGTCGGAGGGACGTGTGAAGGACCGCGGCCGGGTCCGGTGGCGAGGTCAGGCGGACGTGCGAAGGGCGCTGCCCAGCTCCGATCGGGAGGCGATCCCCAGCTTCGGGAAGATCCGGTAGAGGTGGGAGCTGACGGTCCGGTGCGAGAGGTACAGCTTCTGGCCGATCTCCTTGTTGGTCAGTCCCTCGGCGGCCATCTGGACGATCTGGAGCTCCTGCGGGGTGAGCATGTCCTGTGCCTCGCTGTTACGACGGCGGCTCGTCTCCCCGGAGGCCCGCAGCTCCTGGCGCGCCCGCTCGCTCCAGGGAATGACCCCGAGGGCGTCGAACGTCTCGCGGGCGGCGCGCAGGGGCGCCTGCGAATCGGCCGAGCGTCGCCGGCGCCGGAGCCACTCGCCGTAGGCGAGCTGAGCCCGCGCGCGGACGAAGGGCCACCGCCTCATGTTCACCTGGAGCGCGGCCTGGAACAGGGGTTCGGCCTCGGCGTCGTCGGCCAGCACCGCACGGGCGTGGCGCAGGCCGGCGTGCAGCGACGGCGACGGCGTCCTGAGCGCGATGGCCTCCAGCTCCTCCACGATGCCCGCGATCTCACCGCCCCGACCGCTGTGCGCGGCGGCGTCCGCCAGCTCCGTGACGGAGTAGCAGCGCAGCCCGATGTGGTACGCGGGATCGGCGGGGTCGTGCATCCGTATCAGATGCTCGTAGGCGGCGTCATAACGTCCGCGACCGAGCTCGGCGAGCCCACGTGCGAGCTGTACGGTGGCCAGCACCGGGCGAGCGCAGATGGACTTGCTCGCCCGCTCGGCCTCGGCCGCGAAGATCTCCACGCGATCGTGCTCGCCACGCAGCGCGGCGAGCATGGCCCCCGTGGCCTGGACGATGGCGTACATGAGCGGCTGAGCCGTCTCACGCGCCAGCCGGCCGGCCTCCTCGACGGCCGGGATGGCCACGCTCAGATCGGCCAGATGGACCGCGCTCCACGCCTGCGCGCCGAGTGCCCGCGCCAGGAGCCCGAGCCGGCCCTGCGCCCGCAGTTCGGTGAGCGAGGCGGCGGAGAGCGCCTCCGCGAGATCGAAATCTCCCACCAGGACCGCCGTACTGCCCCGCAGACGGATCGCCTGTGAGTCCCTGCCCGGAGCCGCGACCGAATGGGGGAGGCGCTCGAGGACGACCGCACCCCGGTCGATCGGAGCCGCATACGCGAAAATCGTCAGCAGTTGTGCGTCATTCTTGTCGACCGGCAGGCTTTCGGCCACGGCGATGACGCGTTGCCGCGCCTCGGGACCGGGCTGGACCCAGAAGCATCTCAGGGCCGCGATTCCGAGGAGCTTCAGTGCGAGACCGGTGTCTCCGTCCGCCGCCGCGCGTTCGGCGACCTCGGTCAGCAACGGCACCCCCGCGCCGTCGTCGCGGATGCCGTCGTCGAAACTTGCTCGGATCCACACGATCCGTGCTCGCTGGTGTGGAGACAGTTCGAGTGGCTCGGCTTCACGCAGGAGCCGGACGACCACGTCGTGCCGTCCCAGCTCGACCGCGTACTCGGCGGCCCGCAGCAGCCGCCGGACCCGGTGGGCGGGATCGTCACTGAGCCGGGCGGCACGTTCCAGTGCCGCGGCGGCTGTTGTGACCGCGCCCTGGCGGTGCGCCCGCGCCGCCGCGACCTCCAGCTCGGACGCGATGCCCTCATCGGGCCCGGGGCTGGAGGCCGCTCGATGCCAGACGCCACGGTCCGCCTGATCGGCGAGCACGCCCGCCAGTGCGGCGTGTGCCGTGTGACGCTGCGACAGGCTCGCGCTCTGGCGGATCGCCGAGCGCATCAGCGGATGCCGGAAGTACACCCCCGCCTCATCCACATCGACCAGCCCCACGGCGAGCGCGGGCGTCAGAGCCGCCACCGTGACCCGCCCCCCGGTGACCACCGACGTGGCCTCCAGCGTCTCGGTGAGCGCGACGCCGTCGTTGAGCGCGGCGACCAGCAGCAGCGTGCGGGTGACGGGGGGCAGGCCCGACACCCGGGCGGTGAACGCCCGCTCCAGGCGGGTCGTCAGCGGGAGCCACGCCAGCAGGGCGCCCTCGTCGCGCTGTCCCTGCGAGGCGAGCGGCAGCTCGACCAGGGCGAGGGGGTTGCCCGCCGACTCCTTCAGCAACCGCCCGCGCACCGCCGGGGCCAGGCCCGGGTTGCGGTCGTCCAGCAGCGCGGCCGCGTCGTCGTCGTCGAGCCGTTCGAGCTGCAGCTCCCGCAGCCCCGCCCCGTCGAAGGAACTGGAAAAACCGTCCCGGATCGCGGCCAGCATCACCACCGGCTCCGCGTCCAGCCGCCGCGCGACGAACGCCAGCACATCGGCACTGGAGCGATCGAGCCAGTGGGCGTCCTCGACGATGAGCAGGACGGGCGAGCGGGCGGAGGTCTCACCGAGAAGGTTCAGCACCGCCAGAGCGATCAGGAAGAGATCCGGCACCGCCGCGTCCGTCAGGCCGAAGGCCGCCCCCAGCGCATCACGCTGAGGGGCCGGCAACTCGGCGATCTCGGCGTGGATCGGGAGCAGCAGCTGGTGCAGACCGGCGAACGGCATGTGCGTCTCCGATTCCACCCCGGTCGCCTTGAGGATCCGCAGACCGTGGGCGGTCGCCACCTCCGCGCTCTCCGACAGCAGGGCGGACTTGCCGATCCCGGCCTCGCCCCGCACCACCATCGCCGCGCCGCCCCCGCGGACCCCCCTCACGAAATCATTTATAAGCCGCGTTTCGGCCTCCCGCCCGTACAGCGGAGGCGTCGGCCGATCCGCCGACCCGCGGCCGGCCCTCGGATCCGGTTCCGGGGCGGATGCGTCCCCGGACGGAGACGGCCGCATGCCTGGAAGGTCGTCAGGGGATCGTCCGGTGACCCCGTTGTCCGTGCCGAACGGGTGCGGATCCATCGCGAACTCCTCGGGTCGTTCGTAGGCGGTCACGGGCAACGGGCTGTTCTGGGATGCATCGAGGAGGTCCTGGACGAGTGGGTCCGATGTGATCAGTGGTCGTAGGCGATCACCGACCCCGGACAACGGTCTTACTGGTCTAGCGCTACTTTCCGTTCCGATGTTCCTCCACCTCAGAGGCAGGATGGAAGAGATCGGCCCGACGGTTCGGGGTCAGCCGGTGGCCTTCGCCGCAGACTCCATTCAAGTCGCGCGCACGCGACCCGTCCACGCAGAACAGGACGCAGAAGTAGCGCGAAACCGTCAGGGCGCCGCGTTCGCCAGGGCGCGGCAGCGGCCGCTCGCCTCGGCGTCGCCGATGGCCTCGTACACCTCGGCCGCCCGCGCATGGGCATGGCGGCTCTCGTCGGTCCGGCCCTCGTCGGACAGCAGGGCCGCCAGCGTCTCCAGGGAGTGGGCCTGCGGCACGGGCAACCGAGCCTGTTCCATGAGGCCGATCGCCTCGGTGAGCTTGATGATCGCTTCGGTCCGCCGGCCGAGCAGTCCCAGACATTCGCCGACGCGAGCAAGCGCGATCGCCCGGATGAACGCCATGCTGCTCGGCGTCATCCCCCGTTGGTCGTCGTCCAGCAGGGCCAGCAGGCCGAGGTACTGCTCCAGAGCCTCGGTGTGGCGTCCGGCGTCGCGAAGGCAGGTGCCGAGGGCGCCCAGACACTGGCAGTACGCACCGACGTTGCCGTCGGCCTTGAACGTCTCCGCGGCCTGGGTTTCCGCCGCGGTGGCCTCATCGAGCCGTCCGAGCCTTCGAAGCGCACCTCCTCCGGTGTGGTGGGCCCAGGCGATCTGTGTCGTGGCGCCACTGCGGGTGGCGAGGTCCATCGCCTGGGCGGTGTACCGCAGCGTGGTCTCCGGGTCGTCTCGCGCCATCAGGTGGACCCAGGCCAGCAGGTTCAGCTGCGTGGCCTGCCGGGCCGGATCGCCCAGGGCGGCGGCGGATTCGGCGCCCAGGGTGAAGACCTCGTGCCAGTGCGGCGCGTGCATCCACTGGTCGGAGAACCAGTGCATCGACTCGGCGCAGTCGAGAAGGGCGGAGTGCCGGCCGTCGCTCGCCGCCGTCCGCAACGCACCCAGCCAGTTGTCCACGTTCGCGCGCAGCCAGTGGTCGGCCTCCTCCGGAGAGGACGGGCCGGCGTCAGGCCGGTCGGGGTGGATGTACGCGGGATCGAACCACCGCCCGGCGGTGGTGGCCATCCGCAGCAGCCACGACGTCATCGTCACGGTGAGCGCGTCGCGCTCGGCCGTGGTCTCCTCCTCCTGAAGCCGGCCGCGGGCGAACAGCCGGACCAGGTCGTGGAAGCGATAGCGTCCCGACGTGCTGTCCTGCAGCAGACCGAGGTCGACGAGTTCGTCGAGGGCGTCCCATGCCCCGTCGATCGACGTGCCGCCCACCACCGCGGCGAGGGCGGCGTCGAAGTCCCAGCCCGGCACCGGGGCGAGCCGGCGGAAGACCCGCCGCGTGGAGTCTGTCAGCTGCTCGTAGGACAGCCCGAACGCGGTGGCGACCTTGAGATCGCCGGCGCTGAGCTGGTCCAGGCGGCGCTCCTCGTTCATCAGCCGGGCGGCGAGGTCGGCGGCGTCCCAGCCGGGCCGGCTGACCAGCCGGTTTCCGGCGATCCGCAGCGCGAGGGGCAGACCGCCGCACAGCTGCGCGAGCTGCCGGATGGCCGATCCCTCGTCCGAGGCGCCGTCGTCTTTCAGGATTCCGGTCAGCAGCTCGGCGGCCTCCAGCAGGGGCAGGGGCCCGAGGCTGAGTCTGCGCACTCCTTCCAGACCGGCCAGCAGGCGGCGACTGGTCACCAGGGCCTTGCCCGCGCCGCCACCCGGCAGCAGCGGCCGGACCTGATCCTCGGAGGTGGCGTTGTCGAGCACGACCAGCACGCGCCGGTCGTGCAGCAGGGACCGGTACAGGGACGCACGCTCGACGACGTCGCCCGGGACCTGCTGATCCGCGACGCCGAGAGCGCGAAGCAGCATGCCCAGGGCCTCGTCGACGGGCAGGGGCTGCGGAGACATGCCGAACAGGTCGAGGAAGAACACCCCGTCGGGGAAGCTCGGCCGCAGGGTGTGGGCGACGCGGACGGCCAGCGTGGTCTTGCCCAGCCCGGCGGAGCCGGTGATGAGCCCCACGCCCGCGACGCCCGGCGCGTCCCCGGCGTGCACCAGCTCTCTGGTCCAGGCCAGTTCCGCGGTTCGGCCGGTGAAGTCGTCGACGGAGCGGGGCAGCTCGCACAGCCCGGTCGGGCGGGTCCAGCGGTCGCGCAGGCGGCCCTCGCGTGCCAGTTCGACGAGCTGCCTGCGGTCGGCCTCGTCCAGACCGAGGGCGTCGGCCAGCGCGGTGACGGTGCGGTGCTGGGGGCCCTTGCTGCGGCCGCGTTCCATGTCCGACAGCGTCCGGGCGCTGACCCCGGAGGCTCCGGCGAGCTGCTCCAGCGTCAGGCGGGCCGACTGCCGATGGCGACGCAGCACCTCCGCGAAGCTGGGCGATCCGGTGATGTCGGTGCTCCTTCCGGACGAGTGGGGCCGATGCGGGTGGGTCAGGTGTTTCCCGAGGGGGGTTCACCGTGCAGCGTCCGGGCGAGCTGGCGCCGGGAGGTGATGTCGAGCTTCCGGAAGACCTTGTTGAGGTGATACTCGACGGTCGAGGCGGTGATGAAGAGCCTGGTGGCGATCTCCGCGTTCGTCGCGCCCCCGGCGGCGAGTCCGGCGACCTGTGTCTCCTGGGGCGTCAGGTGGTGGTCGGTCTGCTCCGTCCGTTTACGGGCGCGTTCGCCGGTGGCGAGGAGTTCGGTACGCGCCCGCTCCGCGAAGGCGGTGGCGCCCATGGTGGCGAACAGGTCGTGCGCGATCCGCAGCCGGTCGCGGGCGTCCGAGCGGCGTCCCCTCCGGCGCAGCCACTCGCCGTAGAGCAGGTGGGACCTGGCGAGCTCGGTGGCGACCGTCGTACGGCCGAGGTGCTCGACGGACTCGTCGTAGAGGGCCTCGACGTGGTCGTCGTCGGCCATCAACGCGCGGGATCTGGCGAGCATGCCCAAGGCCCACGACGTGCCGCTGGCCCACGCCCGCTCGGACAGGCGCGCGAGGGCGGCGGACGCGGCGGCCCGATCCCCGGCGCGTACGCCCGCCTCGACGAGGTTGGCCAGGATCAGGCTGCCCGTCCCGGGCTCGTCGTCGTCGTAGACGCGAAGGGCGCAGGCCAGTGCCTCGTGGTAGCGGCCGAGGCTGAGCTCGAGAACGGTGAGCGAGAAGAGCACGTGGTTGATCGTCGACGCGGTCCCTCGCTGCTCGGCCCACTCGTTCATCACGGTGTCCACCGCCGCGCGCGTCTCCGCCTCGCGCCCCTGCCACGCCAGCAACTCCACCTGGTAGATCAGCTGGTCGGCCGCCATCCCGACCGCCGTGGCGATCTCGGTCGCCTCGGCGTGGTGTGCCTCCGCGTTTCCGAACCGGCCGGCCAGTAGTTCGACGGAGGCCAAATCCAGAAGGGTGAAGCGGAGCGCGTGCAGCGCGCCCTGGTCCCGGTCGAAGGTGTCAAGGCGCTCGATCACCGCTCGAAGCCCCTCGTCGTCCCAGAGGTCGGCCATCGCCATCCAGCCCAGGACGGCCAGGGGCATGCCCGCCTCGACGAGATCGGGGTCGGTACGCAGGGCCGTGATCGCCGCACGCATCAGCGGCACCGCCGGCAGGTACCCGACGGCGATGCGCGTCGCGAACGCGTCCAGCAACAGGTCGGGAATCGTCGCGCGCGCGGAGGGGGCCAGGGGCGCCTTGAGCGCGGTGCGCGCCACCTCGACGAGCGTCGTGCCGACGGTGTAGCGGCGGGCGACCATCGCGGCCTCGAGCGCCTGGAACAGCATGCCCCTGACCGTTCGCTCGTCGAGCGGGCCGATCGTCGCGGCCGCCTCCAGCAGGATCGACGGCACCGCCGTCACCCGGGCGAAGAACATCTCGATCGCCGCCCGCAGCTGCTGTGCCCCGGCACGCATCTCGGGGGCGTTGAGCCCGGGCACGGCCCGTTCCAGCAGGGACTGCGCGACAAGTGGATCACCGGCGACGAGGTGCGCCCCGGCGGAGGCGAGCAGCCGGCCGGCGCGACGCTCGGGGTCGGGGGTCAACTCCGCGGCCCGCAGCAGGAAGGCCCCCTGCGCCGAGTAGCCGCCGTGGCTCCGGGCCCGCTCGGACGCGCGTTCGAGCTCCGCCGCGACGTCCTCGTCGATGCCGACGGTCGCCGAGGCGAGGTGCCACGCCCGGCGGTCCGGATCACGGCCGGGGTCGATCACGGCGGCGAGCGCCTCGTGCACGCGCCGCCGATCCGCCGCCCGCGCCCCCGTGTAGACCGCCGAACGGATGAGGGGATGGCGGAAGGCGAGGCCGTTCTGGAGTGAGAGAATGCCCTCCGACACGGCGACGTCCGCCGCCTCGGGCGACAGGCCGAGCAGTGCGGTGGCCCGCCACAGCAGAGCGGGATCGTCCGGTGGCGCGACGGAGGCGACGAGCAGCAACAACTGCGTCTCCGCGGGCATGGCGCGGACCTGACGCAGGAAGTGCTCCTCCATGCGCCGGCCCACCGGCAGCGGCCCGGGGAGCAGGGACCCTCCGGCGAGCTGCTCACCCGACAGCTCGTCCGCCAGCTCGACCATCGCGAGGGGATTGCCCCGGGTCTCGGTGATGATCCGCTCGACCACCTGGGGGCCGAGCCGTCCGGCGACGGCGGTCAGCAACCCGCGGGCATCCGTCTCGGCCAGACCGGCGACGTGGAACGTGGGCAGCCCGCCGAGTGCCAGGGCGCCACCGGGCTCGTCCCTGACGGCGAGCAGCAGCCCGACGCCGTCCGCGTGCAGCCGGCGCCCGGCGAAGGCGAGCACCTCCAGCGACTCCCTGTCCAGCCACTGCGCGTCGTCGACCAGGCACATGAGCGGTCGCACGCCGGCGACGTCGGCGAGCAGGGTGAGGGTGGCCAGGCCGACGAGGAAACGATCGGCGGGCGGGCCGGCGACGAGGCCGAACGCGGAGCCCAGGGCGTCACGCTGCGGGGCGGGCAGCCGGTCCACCCGGTCGAGGAAGGGCAGCAGCAGGCGGTGCAGGGCCGCGAAACCGAGCCGCGTCTCCGATTCCACCCCGGCGACGCGCGCGATCTGGAGCTCGGCGGCGGCGTCGGCCGCGTACTCCAGGAGCCGTGTCTTTCCGATCCCGGCCTCGCCGACCAGTACCAGGGCCCCGCTCAGTCCCTCACCGACGGTCTCGACGAGCCGGTCGAGCGCCAGGCGCTCCTCCCGCCGTCCGAGCAGCGGCGCCGAATCTGACGTGTCGAAACGCCCCGGAACGTACGCGGACACGAGGGAACCCCCCATCGGCTGTGGCAGGCAGGAAGCCCCTCAGCACCGTGCTGATAGATCTCTGGTGGAACCTGTTGCCAGAGCATGTGAAGTTTCGCCGTTTATGCAGCTAATTGCAACGTCAAGATCGACTCCCGGCCCAGGTGGTGAGCACGTGGCTCACCATCTGGGCCGCGCGACGGAGAAGTGGATCCGAGCCGGTGTCAGCCCGCTCGTTCGGCGGCGCTGCGCTCGACGCAGAACTCGTTGCCCTCGATATCGGCGAGGGTCACCCAGCCGGTGCCGTCGGGGCGCCGGTGGTCGCCCACGAGGGTGGCGCCCAGGGTCAGGAGCCGTTCGACCTCCTCGTCCCGGGTCCGGTCCTGCGGCTGCAGGTCCAGGTGCACCCGGTTCTTGACCGTCTTGGGATCCGGGACGGTGACGAACAGCAAGGTGGCACCCGGGGACTCGACCGTCGCCTCCGGATCGCCGGGCTCGTCGTCGTCGTTGAGGGACGCGCCGAGCGCTCCGGCCCAGAAGGCGCCGAGCCGGTAGGCGTCGGCACAGTCGATCGTCACGTGTCGCACCAGGGAAGCCATGGCATCGATTATGGCCGATATCCCGTGGTCCGAGGCGGTCGGCGGTGCGGCCCCCGGGATCACCCGCAGCGCGGTCGGAGGTGTGATCGGAGGATCCACGGCTCTGGATGGTCAGCGGGCCGCCTGGAAGGCGCGGCCCGTCAGGGTCGCGTCCCCGTTGCCGTGGAACAGCCCGCTGCTCGGCTCGGTGTCGGAGGCGGGCAGGCCGAACCACGCGTAGCGCTGCACGTACGGGAGGGAGGCCAGCATCTTGGTGGAGGCGGTGAGGAAGGCGGCCTGCTGCGCGTCGCTGGGGTAGCGGGTGCCGTTCGAGAAGTCGGTCAGGGCGTACTCGGTGAGCCAGATCGGCTTGCGGTAGCGCTCATGCACGGCCTGTATGTAGGACCTGAGCTGGCCGACCGCGGCCGCGGTGCGGAAGTCGTGGCCGTACCAGTGCAGCACGATGAAGTCGACGCGGTAGTTCCGCTGCTCCGCTCCGGACATGAAGCGGCCCAGCCAGCCGTCGGGTTTGTCCGCGTCGAAGGCGACGGCGGGACTGCCGATCTTCTGGCCGGTCTCCAAAAGCTGCGGCCACAGGGAGAGCGCCTGTTCCACGGGCATGTTGGCCTGGGCGGGCATGTCCGGCTCGTTGAAACTGAGCAGGTACGGGCCCGCGCTCTTCGCCTGGGCGAGCTTCTCGGTCTTGACGCTGCCGGAGCCCCACACCATGGGGACGAACTCGATCTCCTTGGGCACGGTGATGCCGTCGTGGTGGGTGTCCCACGTGTAGTACCAGCTCGCGCCGGACTTGGCGAGCGCCGAGCTGAGGCCGGACATCTTCCACACGCTCACGCCCTTCTTCGCGGAGGTCGCCACGACGGGGGCCGCCGGGGCCGGTTTGGGCGCGGCGGAGGTTTTCTTCCGGCTGGGCGCCGTGAGACTCGGCGTGGGGCTGGGGCTGCGGGTGGGAGACGGGGAGTGCCGGGGCGTGACGCGTGCCAACGGAGGCCGTGACGGCGGTGCCGTCGAGACCGTCCGGGGGGTCACGCCGGGCTCCGCCACCGAGACGGGGGGCGGGGTGATGAGATGCCCGGTCACCAGGACGCCGACGACGATGGCCGCCACCCCGGCCGCCGCGGACCCGGCGACCGTGCCGGGGGACAGGGAGGACAGCAGGCCGCTCGGCTCCGGCGGAGAGAGAGTGGGAGCCCCCGTGGGGGCGCCGCTCTGCCCGGGGAGGGTGTGCGAGGCGAGGTGCCAGGCCGCGTCGGTGGTCGCGGGGACGGCCTGGAAGTGATCCAGGACAAAACCGAGGGGCAGGGGCAGCAGGGGCAGGCCGCTGAGCAGGCGGTCGATGGGCAGCAGGCCGGCGGTGCGCCGTCCGCAGACGGAGCAGCCACGGAGGTGCCGGGCGAAGCGCTTGCGCCACAGCGGGCTGGGCACGCCGTTCCAGTTTTCGGTGAGGGCGCGCAGCTCAAAGCACTCGGAGTCGGCGTGCAGCGCTCGCACGACGGTGCGAGCGGTCTGGACCTGGTCCTTCATGCGCTGGACGCGTACGGCGGCGTGACGGCCGGACAGGCCGAGGGCGCCGGCGAGATCGGCGCGGCCGAGCTCGCCGGTCTCCTCCAGCCACCACAGGGCGAGAAGCGCCTGGTCGTCGCCGTCCAGCCAGCGGGTGGCCTCGGCGACCTCGCGGCGCTGTTCGGTGAGCCCGAGCCGGAGGATGGTCACGGCGGCGAAGTCGGAGGCGGGGTCCGGCATCTCGGTGGCGGTGTCGAGATCGGCCCTGCGGTTCTGCGTGGTCCTGCGGTCCTGCTCGTGGTCGCGCACCTGGCGGACGGCGATGGCCACCAGCCAGGACCGGTACGACTCCGGGGCCCGCAGATCGGGCAGGGATCGGACGACCTTGAGCAGCGTCTCCTGGACCACGTCGTCGACGTCGGTGTGCCCGTTCAGCGCCCGTCCGACGATGTTGTAGACGAGCGGGAGGGAGTCGGCCACCAGGATGTCGAGTGCCCGCTGATTTCCCTCGCGCGCGGCGACCACCAGCGCCGTGTCAGGTCCGTCCCTACTGGTCCCGTGCATCCAACTCCGCTTCCTGTCGGTCGTCTCTGGGCCGTCCGGTGCGTCGGATCTGGACGATTCTCTCCATAACGGGCTGTATAAATCTCCCCGAAATGGGAGACCGGCGGTCTCTTCTCCGGGCGGGGAGCCGGTGAGCGGCTGGTGGACGGCGGAAATCCACGACGCTCTTCATCCTGAAATTTCTTAATTTTCCTGGCTTATCCCAAGTTTCTGTTATCTCCAGCCCGCCTACCGGTCTCCTGTATCAGGAGCACGTGCGTCCGACGCCGGACGCGACGATAGGAGAGGCACGCGACGATGGCAACAAGGAGGCAGACGGCCGGCCCGCCACGGGAGCCGTATGCCCTGGTCCTGGCGGCGCCGCCGATCACGGCGGCGGTTTTTCTCGCCGGCCCTCCCCACCCCGTCCGAATCATGCCGCCGCGTCGTCGCCTTCTGCGCGGTCCTCGGCACCACCATCCGCTCCCGACGGCGATGCATGTCCGCTGACAGACAGGCCGCGCTCCGGCCGGTCGGACGGGCCGTACTTCGGCCGGTCGGACGGGCCGTACTTCGGCCGGTCGGACGGGCCGTACTTCGGCCGGTCGGACGGGCCGTGCTCCGGCCCGTCCGGGACGCCGTCGACGTTCAACCCCCAACTCCCTCGTACGAAGGACCTCATCCATCATGAGTGAGACCGTTCCGCGTACCACCGCACCGAGTCGCAGAGGCGGCCGGCAGGTCCGCCGCATCGCGCTCGCGGGCGCCTTCGCAGCCGTCCTGGGCGCCTCCGTTCTCAACGGAGCCTCCCCGGCCGGCGCGGCCGAAGTTCCCCTCTCGCAGGGCCGTCCGGCCACCGCCTCCTCGTCGGAGAGAGGCGATCTGTCGGCCTCGGCCGCGGTCGACGGCAAGAGCAACACCCGCTGGTCCAGCGCCTTCAAGGACCCGCAGTCGCTCCAGGTCGACCTGGGCAGGTCCACCGCGATCAAGAAGATCGTGCTGAACTGGGAGCGCGCGTACGCCACCGCGTTCCAGATCCAGACCTCCACCGGCGGCGGCCAGTGGACGACGATCCACACCACGACGGCCGGCAAGGGCGGGGTGCAGACCCTCAACGTCTCGGGCACCGGCCGCTACGTGCGCCTCTACGCGACCAAGCGCTCCAGCCAGTACGGCGTCTCGCTGTGGGAGTTCCAGGTCTTCGGCACCGGTTCGACCACCCCCGTGCCCAGCACGACCCCGACCAAGCCGGCGCCGAGCTCCAGCCCGAGCAGCACGCCCACCAAGCCCGCACCCAGTACGACCCCGACCAAGCCCGCACCCAGCACGACCCCGACCAAGCCCGAGGACCCGGCGGAGGCTTCCGGCAAGAAGGGGGTGGGCGTGTGGCAGATGTCCGGCGTCAGCGGGGCGCTCGCCAGCTCCGGCGCGAACTGGTACTACACCTGGTCGACGAACCACAACGGCATCACCACCCCGGCTTCGACTGAGTTCGTCCCGATGATCTGGGGTGCGGCCAGCGTCACCGACGCGAACCTCGCCCAGGCGAAGAGCGCCGGTCCTTACCTGCTCGGCTTCAACGAGCCGGACATGGCCGAGCAGTCCAACATGACCGTGGACAAGGCGCTGTCGCTGTGGCCGAAGCTGACGGCGACCGGCCAGAAGATCGGCGCTCCCGCCGTCGCCTACGGCGGGGACAGAGCCGGCGGCTGGCTGGACCGGTTCATGTCCGGTGCGGCCCAGCGCGGCTACCGCGTCGACTTCATCCCCCTGCACTGGTACGGCGGCGACTTCAACACCACGAACGCGGTCGGCCAGCTCAAGTCCTACCTGCAGGCCGTGTACGACCGCTACCACAAGCCGATCTGGCTCACCGAGTACGCCCTGATCGACTTCTCGAAGGGCGTCCGTTTCCCCACAGACGCGCAGCAGGCCGCCTTCGTCACCGCCTCCACCAAGATGCTGGCCTCCCTGCCGTTCGTGCAGCGCTACGCGTGGTTCGGCCTGCCCTCCTCCGACACCGAGCCGAACAGCGGGCTTTTCCACAGCAACGGGGTCGCGACCCCGGCGGGCCGCGCCTTCCAGGCCGCCAGCTGACCGTCGCGCGTCCGGTGAAGGCTTCCGTCACCGGCTCGCGGCGTCGTGCCGGCACGGAGACGACCTCGTGCCGGCACGGAAAACCCGGCGCACTCTGCTCAGTCTGTCCAGATTTCCGTTAAGACCACCCCTGAAAAAGCCGGCGGTCCCTCCCAGGGCGGCACCTCTGGGAGGGACCGCCGGCACCCCCCAAGAACGCCGGTGGCCCCCTTCGGGGCGGCACCCCCCGCACCGGCGGCCGCTCCTGAGCGGCAGTGTTTCACCGTTTCACCGAGGCGAGGCTCGCGGCCGCGGGCCTCGCCTCCCACCCTCCCGAAACGACCCGGGTGAGAGGAACGACATGAAGGCGGCCACCATCGGCGTACCGGTGCTCGTGATACTCACCGTCGTCCTGGTCGCGCGGTGCGTCGCCGTCGGGCCGGCGGAGCATACGGCGGGGAGCCACCTGCCCCCGCCGGGAGGCCAGGCCACGATCTCCGCACCGACCGGCACGACCGGCACCGCACCGGCCGGCACCGCGTCGAGTTCGTTCAATCCCACCGACATCGCGTGGCTGCAGCTGATGATCCCGATGACCGAGCAGGCGCAGCGCCTGCTGGAGCTGGCTCCCACCAAGACCTCGAACCCGCGGCTCACGCGGTTCGCCGCGGACAACGTCGCCGACCGCCGTACGACCCTCCAGCGACTGCGTGACCTGCTGCGGCGGTCCGGCGTGCCGGAGAGCAACGAACACGAAGGGCACGACATACCGGGCATGGTGATCCCCGCCGACTTCGCCCTCCTGAACCGGGCCGAAGGCGCCGCGTTCGACCGGCTCTTCACGAAGGACGCGCGTGAATACCTCACGCAGTCCGCCCTGGTGGCACGCGGTGAACAGAAATCGGGCGCCGACCAGGACACCAAGGCCTTCGCCGCGACCCTGGAGAAGACCTACACCGCCCAGCTCGCCCAGCTGGAACCTTGAGCAGCGCCGCACCCGCTTCGGGAACGCGACCCCGCGCGCGGCGCGGAGCCCCCGGACGTCACCCCGCACGGCGGGCGAACCCGGCCCTGGTGCTGATCCTGATCTACGCCGGAGCCGCCGCGGCGACCGTGACATGCTGGGCCGACGTGACCTCCGTCACCGGATTCGCCGGATGGGCGGCCTGGGTGGGCAGGCTCACCGGCCTGCTCGCGGGTTACGCCTGCGCAATCCTGCTGGGACTGGTGGCCCGTGTCCCCGCGCTGGATCACGGGGTCGGGACCGACCGGCTGGCCCGCTGGCACGCGATGGCCGGCCGTTACACCATCGTCCTGTCGGTGACGCACATGCTGTTCGCCACGGCGGCCCACGTCGCGCGCTCCGGCATCGGCATGCTGGAGGGGACCGCGGGCCTGCTCCTGGACGGACCGGCGATGCTGGAAGCGGCCATCGGCCTCCTGCTGCTGATCGGTGTCGCGATCACCTCGGCGCGCGAGGCACGACGCCGGATGCGCTACGAGACCTGGCACTACCTGCACTTCGTCACCTACGGCGCGGTCTTCCTCGCGTTCGCCCACCAGCTCACCGGGCCGGACTTCGCGGGCAGCGCGGTCATGAGCGTGCTCTGGCAGGCGCTGTACGTGTCGGTCGTCGCCCTGCTGATCTGGTACCGCTTCCTCACCCCTCTCCGCCGCGCCCTGCGCCATCGGCTGCAGGTCGCCGAGATCCGCCGGGAGTCGCCCGCCGTGGTGTCGGTCTACCTGACCGGCGCCCACCTCGACGAGCTGGGCGCCGAGCCCGGCCAGTTCTTCCGCTGGCGCTTCCTGGCCCCCGGCATGTGGTGGACGGCCAATCCCTACTCGCTGTCGGCCCCCGCCAACGCGCGCTTCCTGCGGATCACCGTCAAAGGGGTCGGGGATCACAGCCGCGCGCTGGCCCGGCTGCGGCCCGGCACCCGCGTGTGGGCCGAGGGCCCCTACGGAGCCCTCACCGCCGCGCGCCGCCGCAGGCCCCAGGTGCTGCTGGTCGGCGGCGGCGTGGGCATCAGCCCGCTGCGCGCCCTCTTCGAGACGCTGCCCGGCCAGGTGACCCTGGTCTACATGGCACGCCGCGACGAGGAGCTGATCCTGCGCGGCGAGCTGGACGCCATCGCCCTCATGCGCGGCGCCACGGTTCACTACACCGTCGACGAGCTGTCCGGATCATCCGGCGGGCGGAGCGTGCCCCTGACCGGACGCGCCCTGCGGACCCTGATCCCCGGATTGGCCGTCCACGACGTCTACCTGTGCGGACCCACCGGGATGACGACCGCGGCACGCCACGCCCTGCGCCGCGCGGGCGTCCCCAACCGCCGCATCTACCTCGAGTCCTTCGACTTCTGACGCCTCACGCCGCCGCACCCGGCGAGATCGGGACGGACCTGCGGTCTTCACCGGCGCGGGGAAGGGCATGCGTGATCGAGAAAGCCCGCGCTACAGCCATCCCCGCCGCCGGAACATGACGTAGAGCACGGCGGACACCAGCACCATCAGGGCCAGCGCGGCCGGGTAACCGGCGATCCAGTGCAGCTCCGGCATGTGATCGAAGTTCATGCCGTACACGGTGCCGATGAGAGTGGGGGCGAAGAAGATCGCCGCCCACGCGGAGATCTTCTTGACCTGCTCGTTCTGGGCGTAGCTGGCCTCCGTCAGACGCTTGACCTCCTCGTTCTGCGCCTGGCCGACCAGCGTGGCCTTGACGGTGAGGACGCTCTGGTAGAACTCGATCACCCCCTGGAGATACTCCCGTTCGCCGTCGGCCACGATGCGGACCCGGTCGAACTGGTCCGCGATGTCGACGACCAGCCGCTGACCTCCGGGGGAGATGCGGGTGAGGGAGGTCATCCTCCCGTAGATCGCGCCGCTCAGCGCACCCATGGTCCGTACGGCGAGCAGCCCGTGGCGGACACGGAACAGCTCGTCGAGAAACTCCTCGGGATTGTCGACCTGCCCGCCCGTGACCCGTTGCTCCAGCCGCCACACGTCACCGGTCACCGTCTCGATGTAGGCCTCCTGGTGGCGGGTCAGGGCGGAGACGATCGCGTACGACAGCTCGAACGGCGTGGCGGGACGGAGCCGGCCGGCCTTGATCCGCTTGAGCACCGCGCTGGTCTCACGCAGGGCGACCTCCGGATCAACCGCCGGATTGATCGGTCCGTGGACGGTCACCAGATAGTTCCGGCCGACGAACTGGTCGAGTTCGATGTAGTGCACGTGGCCGCGCTTGCCCCGTTCGGGGGCGTGCAGGATGACGAACACGTGGTCCGAGTAGGCGTGCACCTTGGGCACGCGGTTGCGCTCGAAGCAGGCCCGGACCGCCATCGGATGGAAGCAGAACACCTCCGCCAGAACGCTCACGGCCTCCTCGTCGCAGCTGGGAATGTCCACCCAGACCAGGTTGCCCGCATCGCCGAGCAGCTCCGGCAGCTCCTCGATGGGACGATCTTCGATTCCTCCGTCGGTGACCAGGCGAACATCCATTCGGGCTCACCCCTCTCAGCAACCCCACGGCCAGTCTGTCAATGAGGTCGCCGGGCACTCACAGCGGCCGGTGCTTCCCCGCCCGGCGGGGTCCGTCCCGTGAGAACGGCGTGGAGGGAAGATTCCGGCCTCGATCACGGCACGACATCCGGCCTGGGCCCTTGAGGCGCCCGGCCCTGATCACAGCAGGGCTTCCAGCGTCTCGATCACGGCACGACATCCGGCCTGGGCCATCGAGGCACCCGGCCCTGATCACGGCAGGGCTTCCAGCGTCTCGATCACGGCACGGCGTCCGGCCTTGGTCATCGAGGCGCCCGGCCCTGATCACAGCAGGGCTTCCAGCGTGATGGGCAGGTCGCGGACGCGGCGCCCGGTCGCGTGGTGGACCGCGTTGGCGATCGCCGCGGCGACGCCGGTGAGCGTCACCTCGCCCAGGCCCTTCACCCCGATCGGATCGGCGGTCCGGTCGTCGCCGTCGAGATACACCGCGTCGACGGCGGGCACGTCGGCGTTCACCGGCACCAGGTAGTCCGCCAGGTTCGCGTTGACGATCCTGCCGTCGCGGTGGTCGACGACGGTGTGTTCGAGCAGCGCCATTCCGATCCCGCCGACCAGGCCTCCGATCGCCTGGCTGTGCGCGAGCTTGGGGTTGATGACGCGGCCCACGTCGTAGGCCCCGAACAGCCGCCGGACCCGTACGAACCCGAGATCCTCGTCCACCGCGACCTCGGCGAACACCGCGCCGTAGGCGTAGGTGGAGAAGCGGTCCGGCGCGTCGCCCGGAGCGTAGCTCCGCCGCACCTGCAGCCGCGAACGTCCCTCGCGCGCCAGGATCTGCTGGTAGGTCTCGCCGCGGTCGGGGGCGTCGCGCACGAACAGCCTGCCGTCACCGGCCGCGATGTCCGAGGGCCGGACGCCGTGCAGCGGGGACGCGGAGTGGGCGACCGCCAGGCGCGTGAGGTTGTCCCGCAGGGCGTCGCACGCCGCCCGCACGGCCGAGCCGACGCTCGCCATCGTCTGCGAGCCGCCGTGCGGCGGGGCCGGGGGCAGGGTGGAGTCGCCGAGCAGGAAGCCCACCCGATCCGTCGGCAGCCCCAGGGAGTCGGCGGCGACCTGGGTCATCGACGTGTAGGTGCCCGGCCCCATGTCGCTGGTCGCGCTCGCCACGACCGCCGTGCCGTCCTCGTTGATCCTCGCCAGGGACTCGGCCGCGCTGCGCATCGTGTGGTAGCAGGCGGTCGCGACGCCGGTGCCCAGCAGCCAGTGCCCGTCCCTGGCCGACCGTACGGCGGGGTTCCTCTTCGCCCAGCCGAACGTCCGCGCGCCGACGCTGTAGCACTCGCGCAGCCTGCGGCTGGAGAAGGGCGTTCCCGTGAACTCGTCGTGGCCGGGCTCGTTGCGCAGGCGCAGCTCGATGGGGTCGATCCCCAGCTCATGTGCCAGCTCGTCGACCGCGCACTCCAGGGCGTACGAGGTCGTCGCCTGGCCCGGCCCCCGCATGAACGTCGGCGTGTGCACGTCCAGCGGGACCAGACGGTAGGAGGCGCGCACGGCGGGCGTGGAGTAGAGGAAGCGGCTCAGCACCAGCACCGCGTCGGTGTGCTGCTCGTAGGCCGAGGTCTCCGCGCGCGCCTCGTGCACCAGGCTCGTGATCCGGCCGTCGGCGGTGCTGCCCAGGGCCAGCCGCTGGTCGATCGCGGCGCGGTATCCGGTTCCGGAGTACATCTGCCTGCGGGTCAGCACGAGCTTCACCGGACGCGACACCTGGCGTGCGGCCAGGGCGGCGAGCGTGACGTGCGGCCAGGCGCGCAGCGCGCTGCCGAACCCGCCGCCGACGAAGGGCGAGATCACGTGGACGGAGTCCTCCGGGATCCCGAAGACGGCGGCGAGCTGGGCGGCGGTGGACTGGACCCACTGGGTCTTGTCCCACAGGACGAGCCGGTCGCCGTCCCATTGCGCGATCGTCGCGTGGAGCTCCATCGGATTGTGGTTCTCGCGCGTCATCCGGTAGGTCTGGTCGATCCTCGTGTGCGCGTCGCGGAGCGCGGCGTCGGCGTCGCCTCGCGCGTAGTCGCCGTTGACACCGGGAGGAGCCAGGGGAGTGGCGGTGGAGGCGGCGAGGTCCGTCGACGGTTGCTCGGCCGCGTACGTCACGTCGACGAGACTCGCGCCGTGCCCGGCCGCCTCCAGGGTCTCGGCCACCACGACGGCGACGGGCTGCCCGAAGAACCGCACCCGGTCGTCCTGCAACACGTGCAACCGCTCGCCGACGGCCGGGTCGACCGCGGCCCGGTATTCGCGGTAGGGCAGTCTCGGGGCGTTGAGGTGGGACAGTACGGCGAGCACGCCGGGCTGGGCGAGTGCGGCCCGGGTGTCCACCCCGGTGATCCGTCCCCGGCCCGCCGAGCTGCCGACGATCACGGCGTACGCCATGCCGGCGACGCCGAACTCGGCGGCGTAGGTCGCTCCTCCGGTCACCTTCAGCGGCCCGTCCACCCGGGACAGCGGCTGCCCGATCGAGGATTCCGTCATCTGGTTCCTCCCCCGTCCTCACCTGCCGAGGAATCTGCCGTCCGGTTGCTCCCCGCGTCTCCGGCCATCGAGGAATCCGCCGCCCGGTTCCTCCCCGTGTCGTCAACCGCCGAAGAACCTGTCATCTGGTTCCTCGGCGCGTCCCCAGCCATCGAGGAATCCGTCACCCGAGTTCTCCCACCGTCCGCAGCTGACGTGCGACGGTGCGCTTCAAGAGCTCGATCTTGAACGCGTTGTGCTCCAGCGGGCGGGCGCCGTCCGCTGCCCGCGCGGCCGCGGCGGTCCAGGTGCCGGGGGAGGGAGAGCTGCCGATCAGAGCGCGCTCCACCTCCGGCAACCTCCACGGCACGGTGCCGACCCCGCCCACGGCAACCCGTGCGTCGCCGATCGTGCCGCCGTCCACGCGCAGCGCCACCGCCGCGGAGGTGAGCGCGAACTCGTAGGACTGGCGGTCGCGGACCTTGAGGTAGCCCGACCTCCTGGTGTGCGGGCCGGCGGGCACCTCGATCTCAGTGATCAGTTCGCCGGGCCGCAGGTCGTGCTCGCGATCGGGGGTGGCGCCCGGCAGGAGGAAGAATTCGCTCACGGGCACCGTTCGCTCGCCGTCCTGGCCGTGCAGGTGCACCACCGCGTCCAGCGCCGTCAGCGCCACGGCGAGGTCGGAGGGATGGGTGGCGACGCAGGCGTCGCCGGTGCCCAGGATCGCGTGTGCGCGGTTCTGCCCGTGCAGCGCGGCGCAGCCCGAGCCGGGAGAGCGCTTGTTGCACGCCGCGGTGACATCGCGGAAGTACGTGCACCGGGTGCGCTGCATGAGGTTTCCGCCGATCGAGGCCATGTTGCGCAACTGCGCGGACGCGCTGAGCTCCAGCGCCTGGGAGATCACCGGATAGTCCGCCCGGACCTGCGGGTGCGCTGCCAGGTCGGCCATCCGTACCAGCGCGCCGATCCGCAGACCCCGCGAGGTCACGCCGACGTCGTGCAGCGGCAGGGCGTTGATGTCCACCAGCGCGCCGGGCCGCTCGACGGTCTCGCGCATCAGGTCGATCAGCGTGGTGCCGCCGGCGATGTAACGCCCGCCGCGCAGTCCGGCGGCCAGTGCGGCGCGTTCGTCGGAGACCTTGGTATAGGAGAAGGGATACACGGATGGCGCTCCTCATCTCTGGTGCGCGGCCTGCTTCTCGCGGCCTGCTCCGGTGACCTGCTTCCTGCGGTCTGTCTCTCGCGGTCTGTTTCTGCGGTCTGCTTGCGGTCTGTCTCTCGCGGCTCGTTCCCCTGGTGCGTGGTTCGCTCCGATGCGCGGCCCATCCCTCCTGTGCGGTTCTCTCCGGCGCGCTCTATTCCTGTTCAGCGGTCTGGGAGATCGCGGACACGATGTTCACGTAGCACCCGCAGCGGCAGATGTTTCCGCTCATCCACTCGCGGATCTCCTCGCGCGAACCCGTGTGCCCTTCGGCGATGCACCCGAGGCCGGACATGATCTGCCCGGGTGTGCAGTAGCCGCACTGGAATCCGTCGTGCTCGATGAAGGCGCGCTGCAGCGGGTGCAGGCCCTCGGAGGAGGCGGCGCCCTCGACGGTCATGACCTCCGCGCCGTTCTGCATCACCGCGAGGGTCAGGCACGAGTTGATCCTGCGGCCGTTCACCATGACCGTGCACGCGCCGCAGGCCCCCTGGTCGCAGCCCTTCTTCGTACCGGTCAGGCCGAGGTGCTCGCGCAGCAGGTCCAGCAGGGACGTCCGGCTGTCCACCGAGATCGTCCGCTCGGTCCCGTTGACCGTGAGCGAGATCGTGAGGCTCTGGCCGGGGGCCGCACCGGTGCCGCCGGGGAGCGCGCCCGGTGTGCCGACCAGCCTCCATGCCGCGTCGGTCAGCCGCGGTGACGCCGCGACCCCGCCGACGACGGCGGTCGCGAGGACAAACGTGCGGCGGGTCATCTCGATCGGGCGCCCAGAGGCTTCGGCGCAGGAATGATCGCCGATCTCGGCGGACACGTCACTCGCCTCCCATCCGGGACAGGTAGGTAAACTAAACGTATAGTTCAGTTCTTGGCGGTGTTATCGATGCTGCCATCGATCGCATGGGCGTCCGGTAACAAGCGGGACAAAAACGACGAAAATACTGGTCAGCATCCCTCTGGGATCACCTCGGGGTGTACCAGAGATTGACCTTGTCGAGCTCCGCGACGGGGCCGTCGGCGAGGACGCGCACGACCTTGCCGCGCAGGTCCAGCATGACGATCTTCGTGGTCTTGCCCTCGGTCGTGGTGGCGAGGAGATGCCGGTCGCCCAGCCAGCCGCCGTACCCCAACCCTTCGCCGAGCGGGACGGTCGCCCTGCGCTTCGCCGTGGCGGCGTCCCACAGGCACACGTCGCGAGACCTGTCCGGACAGCGGGTCGTGAAGACCGTCCCCAGGGAGGTGGGTCTGGCGTCGTCCGCCGTCAGCTCGCCCACTCCGGGAACCGTCCGCAGCACCGAGCCGTCCAGGCGGTGGAAGCGGATCGACCCGTCGGGCCTGCTGTGCATGACCGAGGCCGAGTCCGGGCCCCAGACATACTCGGAGGGTCCGTTCTCGTCCGGCACCAGGGCGACGCGAGCCGTGCGCGAGGCCACGTCCACGATCGCGAAGCCCTTGCTGCGCGGATCTGTTGGACCCGCGAAGACGGTCAGCAGGATCCTCGTTCCGTTGACGTCCCAGTGGGGGCTGAAGGTGATCAGCGGGGAGTCGACGGTCCTGATCTGGACCTCCGGCGCTCCCGCCGCGTCCAGCACCCGCACCAGGTCGAACTCCCCGTTGGCGATCTTGTTGATCGGGTTGACGACGGCTCGCTCGCCGCCCGGGGCCGCGATGGCGTTCATGAGCGTCCCCAGGAACCGGAACGTCGCGGAGCCGTCCTGCCGCAGATAGGCCTCGCTACCGCGCCGCCGGTCCTCGTAGCTGGTCACCCCTTCCGCGTCCGAGGGGTTCTCATGCAGGGTGATCTTCGTTCCCGCGATCTTCAGGTCGGTCGTCGAGGTGGTGGGCATCGGCCCGATCCTCGGTCTCTCCGGGACGGCCGTCGTCGCGGAAACGCTCGGCCTCGCCACAAGCCCCGCAGACGTCTCGCCGCTCTCGGTCGTCCTCGTCAGGTAGATGGCGAGGCCGGTGACCAGCACGAATGCCAGCGCGATGGAGCCGGCGATCGCCAGGGATGCCGGGCGGCGCTTCGCCGGTGGAGCCGGTGGAGGAGTGACGGCCTGCTCGCGGCCCTCGTCCAGCAGTCGTTGCGGTGCCACCGGGTGGCCCAGCAACCGCAGCAGCGCCGCCGTGGCCGCCGGCCGCGCCCGCGGATCCTTGGACAGGCACTCTTCCACCAGCTCGCGCAGTTCCTCGTCCAGGTCGCCGAGCCGGGGCTCGCCGTTCAGGATCCGGTGGATGACCACGGGCAGCGAGTCGTTCCCGAAGGGCGGTTCCCCCGTCGCCGCGCACACCACCGTCGACGCCCACGCGAACAGGTCCGCCGCCGGTCCCGCCTCAAGCTGTTCGAACTGCTCCGGCGCCATGTACGGCGGGGTGCCGACGAGGTGGTCGGAGGCCGTCGAGGTGGAGTCCAGCGCGCGGGAGATGCCGAAGTCGATCACCCGCGGGCCTTCGCGGGCGAGCAGCACGTTGGCGGGCTTGAAGTCGCGGTGTATGACGCCCGCCTGATGGATGGCGGCCAGCGCGGTGAGGGTCCCGATCGCCAGCCGGCGCAGCTCGGCGCCGCGCAGCGGTCCGCGCCCCTCGATGACCTGGGCGAGGCTGGGCCCGTCGACGTACTCGCTGACGATGTACGGCCTGCCGTCGATCTCGCCGTTCTCCAGCACCTGCGCGGTGCAGAAGGCCTTCACCCGGCGGGCCAGCTCGATCTCCCGGTTGAAATCCGCCAGGGTCTGGCCCCCGGCACCGCTCTGGCTGAGCACCTTCACCGCGACCTGCTTCCCGGACGGGGACTCGGCCAGGTAGACCGTGCCCTGCCCGCCACGGCCGAGCCTGCCGAGGATCCGGTACGGTCCGACCTCGGCGGGGTCGCCCGGCGCGGTCGGAGTGCTTGCGGTCATCGGGCCGCCGGGGTGAAGCTCAGGAAGGCAGTGTTGATCTTCTTGAGGTCGGCGAGCACCCGGACGGACTTGCCGTAGAAGTCGACCACTTCGATCTTGGCGCTTTTCTTGGAGGTTCTCTGGATGAGCAGGTTCTGGTTGTTGAACCAGCCCAGGATCACGGCGCCGTCCCCGGCGGAGACGGTGTGACGCCGGTTACCGGTCTTCGTGTCCCACACGCACAGGTCCTCCTCATTGGGGCACACCGTGAGGAAGTATGCGCCCGACGGGGAGAACCAGTTCGTGACCCGTGGCTGGCCGACCCAGTTCATCGTCCGGGTGACCTGCCCGTCCGGGCCGTAGAAGTCGATCCCGTAGCGCTTGCCGTCGTAGAACCCCCGCGCGACGGAGCCGTCCGGCGTGAACGTGAAGGCCATCGTGTCGGCGCCGAAGGCCTCGGTGAGCACCCGGGTGGCCTTGCGCGCCGCCACGTCCACCACCACGAACCCGTCGGACACACCCTTGTCCGGATCCCGCACCGACAGCAGGACCTTGGAGCCGTCCGCGGACCACACGGGACTGTGACCCTGCCACGGCTGCTCGACGGTCGGCACGCTGAACTCCGTACCGGTCGCCAGGTCCCGGATCTTCAGGTAATCGGAAGTCGAGTCGGTGAACTTCGCGAACGGGTTCAGCGCCACCTTGTCGCCCTGTGGCGACAGCACCGACTGCAGGGCGGTGCCCACCTGCGTGAAGGTGTCCTTGCCCTTGTCCCTGGCGAACGAGCCGAAGGGCGGAGCGACGCTCAGGTAGCCACCCAGCCTGATCGGGTCCTTCGGATTCTCGTGCAGGGTGATGCCCGTCCCGGCCAGCTCGATGTCCGTGGTGGGCTTCTCCACCTTTTCGAAGGGAGCCTCGGTGACGTTCGGGCTGAGCTGGGGCTGGGGGGTGAAGGCCGGGGCGAGCGCGCCCTGCGCGGTGCTCGGCGAGGCACCCGGTAAGGGGCCCGCCGCGGCGACGGGTGCCGGGTTCCCCGACACGCTGAGGTAGACCGCGCCCCCGGAGACCAGGGCGACGGCCATCGCGCCCGCGGCCAGCATCAGCGGGCGGAGGCGCCGGACCGGGCGGGTGGCGGGCCCGGCGGGTGAGAGGTGGGCGACGGACACGAGGTCGGAGGTCAGGAACTCCCCGACCAGGCGGAGCAGGGCGTCGCTCGCGCTCGGCCGCCGGGCGGGGTCCTTGGCGAGGCAGACCGTGACCAGCCCGCGCAGGTCGTCGGGGAGCGCGACGAGGTCGGGCTCGCCGTTGACGATCCGGTTGACCGTGCCCGACATCGACCCGGCGTCGAAGGGGGAGCGGCCGGAGGCGGCGAAGGCGATGGTCGCCCCCCAGGAGAACAGGTCCCCGGCGGGTTCGGGGGTGGCGCCCCTGAGCTTCTCGGGCGAGGTGTAGGCGGGGACGTCGACCCTGCGCGTCTCCGTGGACGCGGTCGCCTCCAGTGCCCGTGCCATGCCGAGGTCGATGACCCTCGGCCCGTCGGGGCCGAACAGCACGCTGCCGGGGCGCAGATCGCCGTGGACCGTACCCGCCTGGTGGATGGCGACCAGCGCGGTCATCGTTCCGACGGCCAGCCGGTGGAGCGCAGCCGCCTCCAGGACACCCCCGGAGGCCACCATCTCCTCCAGCGTCGGGCCGTCGATGTACTCGCTCACGATGTACGGCCTGCCGCCGTCCACCCCGCTGTCCAGGACCTGGGCGGTGCAGAAGGCGGGGATCTCCCGCAGCGGTTCCATCGCCTCCCGGAACCGGTCGAGGTCGACGTCCGCGGGCAGCAGCCGCACGACCACCCGGTCCCCGGTGGGGGATCTGGCGAGGTAGACGGAATCGCCCAGTCGTTCCGTGACCTGGTAGTCGTTCACGCTCTCGGGATCCCCCGCCTGCACGGGAGCGGTGTCCGGCATGGTGTGGCTTCCTCTCCGAGGAGTCCATTCGAGATCACCAATTATGGTGATTCGGACTCACAAAGTGGAGGATCCAGCGAGAGACTCTTGTTGAATTCGATCAGTACGTCACGGTGATGCGCCGGGCCGGGCCGCCAACGAGCACCCGGCTCCCGAGCGAAGGAGACTCTTGCTCGAATGCGATCAGTACGTCACCGTGATTCGCCGAGCCGGGCCGTCAACGCGCACCCGGCCCCCGTAGGGGATCACCAGCTGCGGATCGGTGTGCCCGAAGTCCACGTCGAAGACCACCATCGCCCCCGGGGCGTAGACCGACAGGGCCCGGGACACGGCCTCGCGCTGCTCCTCGGCGTACGCGGCCTTCTCCTCCGGGCCGTTGCGCCGATCGAGGGACCAGGCCTTGGGCCGGGCGAGGAGGATCGCGGGGAACTGCCGCAGGAGACCGCGCTCGCCCATGTTGCGCAGGACCCGGAAGACCTCGGTGGCCGAGGGCAGCTCCTCGCTGGTCTCCAGCAGGAGGATCATGCCCCGGTAGGCCTCGGGGGGCCGGATGTCCCGATCGGCCATCAGCATCCAGGAGAGGATCTCCAGGTTGCCGCCCCAGGTGGTCGCCTCCACCACCCGGTCCGCGTTCTGCCAGGACCAGCCGGAGGAGGCCTCCATGGCGGGCGGGGAGTCGAAGGACTTCGGGTCGCCCCAGTCCTTGTCGACGTCGCCGTACTCGGTGCTCTCCGGGAGCGTGAACTCACCGGAGGTGAGGAGCGCGGCGCGCAGCGAGTCCGCGGTCAGGGGGTGCATGCCACCGCAGCGCCCGAACTGGACCATCACCGAACCGCCGTGGTAGCCGACGACGCCGAGGTTCGACAGGTAGGCCAGCAGGTTCGTGTTGTCGCTGTAGCCGAAGAAGGGCTTGGGGTTGGCGCGGATCAGCTCGCCGTCCAGGTACGGGGTCACGGTGATCTGGTCCTCGCCCCCGATGCTGGCGATGATCGCCGTGATCTCGGGGTCGCCGAAGGCGGCGTTGATGTCCGCGGCCCGGTCGGCCGCCGTCGCGTCCATGCGGCGAGTGGTGGGGTATTCCACCGGGACCAGGCCGAAGTCGTCGCGCAGCCGCTGGATCCCCGTGTCGAAGGGGCGGGGGAACAGGCCGGGCAGACCGGCCGAGGTGGACAGCACCGCCACCTTGTCGCCGGGCTTGGGCTTCGGGGGATACACCGGTTCGTACATTCCCAGACCGTACCAACGGAGACCAAAGGCCTGCCGCCCGATATCGGGCAGGAGCCGGCCTCCTCGCCGGATCACGACCCGGCCCGTTGAGTGGCGAGGGTCCGATTCGGAAGCAGCCGGCGCCGCCGTTGTTCGAAGATCGGGGGCGGTTCGTTTCCATAAGCGGGAGCCGGCTGATTCGGTTAAAGCGAAATCAACGATATGACCGCAGAGAATCCCCGGTTCCGGCGCGATGCGGAATTCGTCGTGACAGTGGCGGCGAATGCTGCCTACTATCGCGATCCGGCACCGGATGCTGTCACCGTCCGGGTGAGGCACGCGTGGTGCTCGTGAGATGCCCGTGGAGGCATTCCACCGTGTCAGTCGAACTGAACCACACCATCGTCAGAGCCCGTGACAGGCAGGCTTCCGCCAAGTTCACGGCCGCCATTCTGGGCCTGGAGGTCGGAGCGCCCTTCGGCCCGTTCCTGCCCGTGGTGACCGCCAACGGCGTCACCCTGGACTTCATGAACAGCGATCCGGACGAGATCGTCTCGCAGCACTACGCGTTTCTGGTGTCCGAAGAGGACTTCGACGCGATCTTCCAGCGGATCCAGCAGGCCGGACTCACCTACTACGCCGATCCGTCCCGCAGCCGCCCAGGAGAGATCAACCACAACGACGGCGGGCGCGGCGCCTACTTCGAGGATCCCGACGGTCACTTCCTGGAGATCATCACCCGCCCCTACGGCAGCGGCGGGCAATAACGGTTCTCGTGAGGCAGGCCCCGATCGGTCGCCGTGCCGGGCACGGCGACCGATCGGGCTCTCGGCCGAGTTCGATGTAGTCCGGTCCCGCGTAGCCGGTCACGCCCTACAGGTGCGCGGCGGGAACGGTGCGCCGCGGCAGAGGGACGTCCGGAAGGGCCGGTCAGCCTCGTACGGTCCTACCCCGACGTGCGGAAAACGGGCCTAGCGGGCGAGCGGCGGGGGGCTGAAGCCGCCGAACTCCCGTTCCAGGAGCTCGGCGAACCGGATCGGGGTGCGGTCCTCGAACATCGGGCCGATCAGCTGCGCGCCGATCGGCAGGCCGTCCGCGGATCGCCCGATCGGGGCCACGGTCGCCGGAAGGCCCGGCACCGACGCGATTCCCGCCCATACGAGCTGGTCGGCGTAGTCGTGGTCCGTCCCGTCGATCGTGATCCGGCGGGCCCAGCGGTCCGGGCTCCGGTCGTGGGGGAACGCCGGGGTCGGCATGGCGGGGCAGAGCACGATGTCGAACTCGGCGAACAGCTCTCGCCAGCCCTGGCGGTTCCGTATCCGCGCGCTGTCCGCCGCGATCCAGTCGCGGTGGCTGAGCACCGAACCGCGGGTACGCTCAGCGGCCAGGCTCCGGTCACCGGTGTCGAGCCGCCCGGCGTCGAGCCGGAGGCGCTCGTAGACCTCCTGCGGATAGCCGGCCCCCCAGGACGCGAGCAGCAGGCGCATGTAGAGCCGGGCGGCCTCGACCTGGTCGGGCAACAACTCGCTCTCGCGGGCCACCTTCGCGCCGGCCGCGGAGAGCCGGTCGGCGAGGTCGCCGATCGCGGCGCGCACGCTCGATGCCGTCGGGATCAGCGGATGGGTGTCCACGACGAGCACGCGGAAGGCCGCCAGGTCGTCGTGCCGGGCCGGCGGCAGGGCGAGCGCGTGGGCGATGCCGATCGCGGTCTCGTCGGGGTCGGCCAGCAGGTCGAGCATGAGTGACAGGTCGCGGGCGCCGCGCGCCATCGGCCCGATCGTCACGAGGTCGCGCTCGTAGGCCAGGGGGGGTGTCCCCGGTGGCGTGTGGCCGCGGGTCGGGAGGAGACCTTGTGACGGTTTATGCGCGTACACGCCGCAGTAGTGGGCGGGCGCGCGCAGGGAGCCCGCGATGTCGGAGCCGATCGACAGCGGGCCGTACCCGGCCGCGAGCGCGGCGGCCGAGCCGCCGGACGAACCCCCCGCCGTACGGGCCAGGTTCCATGGATTGCCGGTCGCGCCGTACAGGTCGTTGTACGTCTGCAGGTCGCCGAGGGCGAACGGGACGTTGGTCTTGCCCAGCACCACCGCGCCGGCCGTCTTGAGCCGGGCGACGGCGACGGCGTCCTCGGCCGCCCTCGCGTCCTTGAACGCCGGGATGCCCCAGCTCGTGGTCAACCCGGCGACGTTGAACGACTCCTTGACCGTCATCGGGATGCCGAGCAGCGGCCGTACGTCACCCTTGGCCCGCGCGGCATCGGCCGCGCGCGCGGCCGTCAGCGCCCGGTCGAAGTCGGGTACGCAGACGGCGTTGACGTCCTGGTCGAAGCGTTCGATCCGGGAGATCGCGGCTTCGGTCAGCTCGGCGGACGAGACCTCGCGGGCGGCCATCGCGGCGGTCAGCTCGGTCGCGGTCGCGTAGGTGAGATCGGAGGTCCCCGGGGCCGCCTTCTCTGCCTGGCTAGGTGATTCCATAGCCAGACCGTAGCATCTGACTATGGTTCGGCAAAGTCAGGGTAGGATTCCCGTATGGCCATGACTTTCCTGGGACCTCTCGCCGACCGGTCGAAGTGGCAGATAGGCGACAACTGCTCGATCGGCAGGGCCATGGACGTGATCGGCAGCAGGTCGGCGATACTCCTGCTTCGCGAGGCCTGCTACGGCACCACACGCTTCGACGACTTCGTCGAACGGGTCGGGATCACCGACGCGGTGGCAGCCACCCGGCTCAAGCAGCTCGTGGCCGCCGGGATCCTCGACAGGCAGCCCTATCGCGAACCCGGCAAGCGCACCCGCCACGAGTACGTGCTCACCCGGATGGGGCGAGACCTCCTGCCCGCCGTGCTCGCCCTCATGCAATGGGGCGACACGTACCTGCAGCCCGACGGAGGGCCCCTGCGCGTCGTCGACCGTGAGAGCGGCGGCCCCGTCACGATCCGGCCCCGCGACGAGTCCGGCAAGGACCTCGACCTCGACGACCTCGCCATAGCCCCCAACGACGCCTGGACACCACCCCGCCGGACGACCCCGCAGCCCCCGGAAGGCCCGCCGCCGATCACGACCGCCTGACCGCCGCGGAAAATGCGGCTAGCGGCCCCGGCGCCGGCCGCATCGCCCCGGGCTCACTTCCCCAGCAGCTCGGCGGCCATCTGTCTGATGACAACGCGCTGGATCTTGCCGGTGGCCGTCCTGGGCAGCTCGTCCAGCACCAGCACCTCACGCGGGCGTTTGAAGGGGGCCAGTTCAGCGCGGCAGAACGCGATCAGCTCGCCGGCGTCCACCTGCCGTCCGGCGGCGGGAACGACGCAGGCGACGGGTTTCTCCAGGCCGTTCTCATCGGTGTAGGCGACCACCGCGCACTCGGCGACCGACTCGTGCTGGAGGAGCCGGGCCTCGACCTCCATGGGCGACACCCAGATGCCGCCCGCTTTGATCATGTCGTTGGAGCGGCCGAGGCAGGTGTAGAAGCCGTCGCCGGAGCGGGTGTAGGTGTCGCCGGTGCGCAGCCACTCACCCTGGAAGACCTGCCGGGTGACGGCGGTCCGGCACCAGTAACCGGTGGCGATGGAGTCGCCGCGGACATACAGGTTGCCCGGCTCGTCGTCCTTGACCGGAGAACCCTCCTCGTCCAGCAGCCTGGCCTCGTAGCCCGGCACGACCGTGCCCGAGGTGCCCGGCCTCACCTCTCCCGGCCGGTTGGAGATGAAGATGTGCAGGGCCTCGGTGGAGCCGAGACCGTCGATGATGTCCACGCCGTAGCGGGCCGTGAACCTGCGGTGGATCTCCGCGGGGAGGGCCTCGCCCGCGGAGACGGCCAGTCGTACGGAGGCGAAGGCCTCGGCGGGCGCGTCGGCGGCGAGCAGCGCGGCGAAGAACGTCGGACCGGCGAAGAACAGCGTCGGCCGGTCCTCGGCCAGTCGCGCCGCGACGCCGGCCGGGGTGGCGCGGGCCGGGTCCAGGATCGTGGTCGCCCCCGCGGCGAGGGGAAAGAACATCGAGTTGCCCATGCCGTAGGCGAAGAACAGCCGGGCCACGGAGAAGCACCGGTCGTCGGCCGTGATGCCCAGGACCTGGCCGCCGTAGGTCTCGCAGACGCTCTTGATGCCGTGGTGCCGGTGCATGGCCGCCTTCGGCGTCCCGGTCGTGCCCGAGGTGTACAGCCACAGCGCGGGCGAGTCTGCCCAGGTCTCGTACGGCTCCGCCGGGCCGGTCAGGCGGCCCTCGGCCAGGACGTCGGCCCAGGCCCGCACGTCGGGGCCGTCCTCGGCCTCGGATGCCAGGGCGCGCAGGGCGGTGTCGTCCTCCGCCTTGGTCAGCAGGCCGTCGGCCACGATGAGGGCCTCGGTCTCCGGCGGCAGGACGCGCACGCCGGTGCCGTCCTCCACCTTGGGGGGCGGGTCGCCGACGATGATGAGGGTCTCGGCCTCGGGGGCGCGGGCGAGCGCCTCCCTGACGGCCGTCTCGAACTCCGGCGTCGCCACCACCACGCGGGCTCGGGCGTCGCGCAGGAGGATGTCGAGCTCGGCGCCGTTGTACATGGTGGACACCGGGACGGCCACCGCGCCCATCCGCATGACGGCGAGGATGGTGACGAGCGTCTCCGGCCGGTCGGACATGACCAGGAAGACGCGGTCCTCGGGTCTGACCCCGGCGGCGCCCAGACCTGACGCGAACTCCCCGGCCCGCGCGGCGAGCTCGGCGTAGGTGAGTGTTCCGGCGGGTCCCGCGACGGCGATCCGGTTGCCGTGGCCGGCCTCGACCTGGCGGTCCACGAGATAGACGCTGGCGTTGAACGACTCGGGCGCACCGGACATGGTCGTCCCCATCCGTCGACGGAACATCGTAGGCAAATCTTCTACATAGAATTAATGTGCCGTCAATAACTTGTAGCATTGATGTGCTGGAATACTGTCCGACAGTTTCGAGAGAGGAATCCAGCCGTCCATGCCCCGCGCACCGCACGAGCCGGCGCCGGCCAGGCCGTCCTACTCCCGCCGCCATCAGGCCGGCTCCGGTAGCGCCCGGTCGCTGCTGCTCACCGTTCTGGGGGAGTACGTCCTGCCGCGCGTGGAGCCCGCGTGGACCTCGACGCTGCTGCACGTGCTGGGTGGGCTGGGCGTGGAGGAGAAGTCCACCCGCCAGTCCCTGGCCCGGATGGCCGCCGACGGGTGGATCGTCGCCGAGCGGGCCGGGCGAAGGGTCCGCTGGGCGCTGACCCCGCACGGCCGCGAGCTCCTGACCGAGGGGGCCGAGCGCATTTACTCCTTCGGCCGCGACCGCGACTCCTGGGACGGCCGCTGGCTCGTGCTGATCGCCACCGTGCCGGAGAGCAGGAGAGAGCTCCGCCACCAGCTGCGCACGCGGTTGACCTGGGCCGGTTTCGGCAGCCCCGTTCCCGGCATGTGGGTCAGCCCGCACGTGTCGCGCGAGGCCGAGGCCAAGCAGGTCGTCGAGCAGCTCGGCCTGGACGTGGCGGCGTTCTCCTTCAGCGGCCCCTACGCCGGCATCGGCTCCGAGCGCACCCTCGTGGAGCAGGCCTGGCACCTGGGCGACCTGGCCGCGGAGTATGAGGATTTCATCCAGGAGTTCGCCGGGCTCCGTCCCGAGCCCGGCGACCCGGTGCTGTTCGCCCAGATCCGCCTGGTGCACGACTGGCGGCGCTTCCCGTCGCTGGACCCGCAGCTTCCCCCGGATCTGCTGCCGCCCGACTGGATCGGCATCCGCGCGGCCAACGTCTTCAACGATCTGCACCAGGCCTGGCACCGGAGCTCCCAGCTGCACTGGGACACGCTGTGCGCGGCCGAGGAGTGACCACCTTCAGAAGTGGACGTACTCGTAGTCGAGGGGGCGGCCGTTGATGCCGTTGCGGGGCGGCGCGACCCAGGCGGCGATCTTTCCCGGTTCGTAGACGGGACGCATCAGCGACAGGACGTGGGTCTTGTCGCCGGGAGTGGGCAGCCAGCGGTCCCGGCCCGCCTCCCACGCGACCTGGTCGAGGATCCGCCCGTCGGGAGTGACGTGGTGCCCGGCGAAGGCGCCGACCTGCCGGTTGAAGCCGATGTGCGGGAGATACAGCGCCGCGTCGATGCCGTGGCCGGTCAGGATACGGTTCCAGCGGGTGATGCCGGTGCCGCAGTCGGCGATGTACTCACCGCGCAGGTCCGCGTTGAGCGCGGTCAGCGCCGGAAGCCGGAGGTCGGCGATGCGGCCGTTCTCGACGTGCTGGACGGTGATGGCGGCCTCGGTCAGCAGGTGGTCGTCCCCGCGGCGTTCCTCCTGCCAGCGGCCCTTGAGCCCGGCGGTGAAGTAGTTGGCCACGTTGGTGGAGGTCTCGCCGCCGAACAGGTCGAGGCTGACGCTGTAGTGGAAGTTGACGTACTTCTGGATCACGTCGAGCGGGATGCCGCCGAACCGGCCGATGTCGTCGGTGTCGTGCTCGCGCATCAGCTGGGCGGTGCGTTCGACCACCCGGTCCACGCCGGTGGTGCCCACGAACATGTGGTGGGCCTCCTCCTTCAGCATGAACTCGCACGTCCGGCTCAGCGGGTCGAAGGCCGACTCCTTGAGCGTGCCGAGCTGATACTTGCCGTCGCGGTCGGTGAAGTAGGTGAACATGTAGAACGACAGCCAGTCGGGGGTCTCCTCGTTGAACGCGCCCAGGATGCGCGGGGAGTCCTCGCTGCCGGAGTTGCGCAGCAGCAGCGCGTCGGCCTCGTCCCGTCCGCTGCGGCCGAAGTAGGCGTGCAGCAGGTAGACCATCGCCCAGAGGTGACGGCCCTCCTCCACGTTGACCTGGAACAGGTTGCGCAGGTCGTACAGCGAGGGGGCGCTCAGCCCGAGCCGGCGCTGCTGCTCCACCGAGGCGGGTTCGGTGTCGCCCTGCACCACGATGAGCCGCTGCAGCTCGGCCCGGTATTCTCCCGGCACCTGCTGCCAGACCGGCCGTCCCATGTTCTGGCCGAAGGCGATGCGCCGGTCGGGGTCGCGCTCGGCCAGGAAGATCCCCCACCGATACTCGGGCAGCGCGACATGGCCGAAGTGGGCCCAGCCCTCCCGGCCCACGTCGATGGCGGTGCGCAGGTAGACGTCCTGGGTGGGAAGGGTGGGACCCATCTCGCCCCACCACTGCAGGAACCTGGGCTGCCAGGACTCCAGCGCCCGCTGCAACCGCCGGTCGCCGGACAGGTCGACGTTGTTGGGGATGCGATCGGTGTAGTCGATGGACATCTCAGGCTCGCCTCCGGTCGGCTTCGCTGGGGATGTGGTCGGCGGACATCTCAGGCTCGCCTCGGGCGGAGGTGCGTTCGATGGGCATCTCAGACTCGCCTCCGGTCGAAGGTCGCCCGGCGGCCGGTGCCGTAGAGCCGCAGGGCGCCCTCCGGTCCGGCGGCGTTCGGACGGTTGAAGATCCAGTTCTGCCAGGCCGTCAGCCGGGCGAAGATCTTGGTTTCCATGGTCTCCGGGCCGGCGAACCGAAGGTTGGCCTCCATGGCGGTCAGGGCGTCCGGGCTGAGCGAGGCGCGCTCCTCCAGCGCGATGCGGACCTCGTCCTCCCAGTCGAGGTCGTCGGGGGCGAAGGTGACCAGGCCCAGTTCCAGCGCCTCGGCGGCGTCGATCCGGCGACCGGCCTCCAGATGGAGCTTGGCGACGTGGTCGGGGTCGCCGTGGAAGCGGGAGGCCAGGCGGGACAGTCCGTTGCCCATCGGGAAGGAGCCGAAGTTGCTCGCCGTGAGCACGATCCGCGCGGGCTCGCGCTCCCCGTCACCTGGGGCGAGCGCGATCCCCCCGCGTTTCGGTTCATCCTTCTCCTCGGGCTCCGGTTCCCCGATGTTCGCCGTGAGCGCGATCCGTGCGGGCTCGTCCTCCTGGAGCAGGCCGTCCAGCATGTACTGGCGGTCGCAGGCCAGAGCCAGTTCCAGCAGCGGTCCGGCGAAGCAACCACCCGGCTCGATCAGCGCGATCAGGCTGCGGCTCGTCACGTCCAGCCGCTTGAGGGTGCGCTTGAAGTAGTGGCGGATCTCGTTGACCAGCCAGTCGGCGCGGCCGTGCTCGGCGAGGACCCGTTCGAAGGCGAGCACCCGGTCGACGTCGCCCTCCGTCCGCAGGACCCAGGTGCCCAGCTCCAGCTCGTTGGTGCGCAGCCGCAGGATCAGGTCGTCCAGCTCCCGGGTCATCGCCAGCGGCCAGAAGTCGGCGCCGAGCTCGTGGATCCGCTCCAGGCTCTCGGGGACGTCGTGACGCGGGCCGTGCACCGTGATCTCCACCAGCCCGTTCGCACGGTCCAGCTCGGCCCTGACGGTGGAGTAGGCGATCGTGTCGCCGGTCTGTGACCGCCGGAGCGGCGGCAGGGCGATCCCCTCGGCGCCCGCCGGGCGGGTGGAGCGGGCCGCGGCCTCAGCGGCGCGCTGCCGTACGGTCTCCGCGAACCTGCTGCGCGGTGCCGTCTCGTCCACGAGCCGCCACTCGACCGCGGTCCTGCCGCGGACGCCCTCGCTCCTGGTGGCGAACACGTCGGCCAGGTCCTTGCGCACTCCGCGCTTGTCCACCACCCGGGTGAGCCCGCCGGTGCCCGGCAGTACGGCCAGCAGCGGCACCTCGGGCAGCGAGACCGCCGACGAGCCGTCGTCGATGAGGATGATCTGGTCGCAGGCCAGCGCCAGCTCGTACCCTCCGCCGGCCGCGGTGCCGTTGACCGCCGCGAGGTAGGTCTGCCCCGAGTGGGCGGTGGCGTCCTCGATGCCGTTGCGGGTCTCGTTGGTGAACTTGCAGAAGTTCACCTTCCAGGAGTGCTCCGACTGGGCCAGCATCCGGATGTTGGCCCCCGCGCAGAACACCTTCTCCAGGCCGCCCGTGACGACCACGGCCCTGACCTCCGGGTGCTCGAACCGCAGCCGTTGCACCGCGTCGTACAGCTCGATGTCCACGCCCAGGTCGTAGGAGTTGAGCTTGAGCTCGTACCCCGGAACCAGCCCGCCGCTCTCGTCGACCCGCAGCACGATCCTGGCGATCTCACCGTCGAACTCGAGCCTGAGGTGCCGGTAACGGCCGGGCTCGGTGTCGAAGGACACCTCGGGCTGGGACATGGTCACGACCTCCAGGGCGGTGCGCGTCTCCCTCTCATTTTCAACATTTATGATGCGTATCGTCAAGAGGATGTAGTGCTTGGTTGAGGGTGCGCGCGACCGAGGATCTCGTCGCCTGGGCCGAGCATGCCCGGTGCACGAACGTCGCGGGCGATCCCCGGCACCCCCGGCAGCTCGATCCAGACGTTCTCGTACGTCAGCGTCAGGAAGGCCGCCCGGCCGTACCGCCGGCCACGCCCGCCGTGGGCTTCCCGGGATGCCGTCGACCGGCGTGTCACCGGCTCCAGGTCGACCGGCCCGATGGAGACCGTTACGGTGGACGGATGCGGATCGACCATCTCGACCACCTGGTGCTGACCGTCGCCGACATCGAGGCGACGGTGGAGTTCTACACCCGTGTGCTGGGGATGCGGGCGGTGACGTTCGGAGAGGGACGACGCGCCCTGGCGTTCGGCAACAGCAAGATCAATCTGCACGAGGCGGGACGGGAGTTGGCGCTGAAGGCGGCACGACCGACGCCCGGCAGTGCCGACCTGTGCCTCATCGCCGACGATCCGCTGGACGCGGTCATCGCGGAACTGACCGAGCACGGCGTCGAGATCGAAGAGGGCCCCGTGACCCGCGCGGGAGCGACGGGGACCATCCTGAGCGTCTATCTGCGAGATCCCGACGACAACCTCATCGAGATCAGCAACTACCGCTGAACCTCGGCGCCCGGTCTCTCTTCGGCCAGACTCGTCCATCGCCCGATCGCCGGGAAAATCGTCCAGCCGTGTCGCGCGTGGGTGTGGTGCGGCCATGAGCCGTTCAACGGCGTAGGCCGGATCCCACCACGCGGACATTCGACGTGGTGATCCATCATTCTTGACTACCAAGAGTGGTTAATTGTTTACCATGCGTCGTGGATGGCGAAGGGTCCGCCGACGCCGCCACCTACTCCCCTTCAGGGAGGACCTTCATGTCCAACCGTCGCCTCGCCAGGCTCGCGGTCTCCGCGCTGCTCGCCGGTGGGCTCCTCGTCGCGGCCGGTGCGGCTCCGGCCGTCGCCACCGTTAATGCCGGCGTGCTGAAGCTGTGGGACGAGGCCGGGGAAACACCCCTCGAAATGCCCGCGAACCAAGGGTGCGTCGGGGTCGAGCCCTTCTATCGCACGAGCATGGTGGACAACCCCACCGCCTACGCGGTCGAGCTCTACACGACCGAGGGTTGCATGGGCGAGTTCGTGGGTCTCGTGAACCCCTGGCAGGAGGGCACATATCTGGGTCGACCGGCGGATGTGCAGTCGGTCAGGTTCGTCCTCGCGGTGGAAGAAGACGAGGACGAGTGACAACAGCCCCGCCGCCGCTCACCGGTCGCCCGTCAATCCTGACGGCCTGATGCCCGAGCCGGTCTTCCGGTAGAGGGTGGGGTCGGCCGACGGCCACCACGGACGCCCGTGTGGCTTTCGGCCGGCCCCGAGCCTGGTTGGGCTGTTCGCCGGGTGATGTCGTCGATCCGCTCACGCGGCAGGTCGGCCTGGCCGTTGTTCCGGGCATGCCGCGGGTGCGCCAAGCCGTAGCCGGTTGCCGGGCCAGGCCGGCAGGAGAGCGCCGAGAACCACGAGAGCGGCGACCGGTTCGCCGCCGGATGCCGGCGCGACTCCTATCTGATCGAGGCGAAAAGCTGGTCGGCGGCCGGCTGGACCCACTTCAGCCGGTGAGGATCCTCGGGGTACGGACCCCACGGAACGACGACGAAACGTATGTCCTCCGGGTCGGTCTTCGTGAGGCTGACGGCGATCGTGCTCATCGTCTCCAGGTCGAGCCCGGCGTCGGCCTTGATCCACTTAGTGGCCCCGGTGAGGAAGGAGAACAGCTCGGCCGGGTTGGCCAGCAGTTTCTTCGCCTTCTTCGCCAGCTCCCTCATGACCTCATACTGCTGCTTCATCCGCCCGAGGTCGGAGCCGTCACCGATGGTGTAGCGGGCCCGTACGTAGGCCAGCGCCTGCTCGCCGTTGACCAGGCTCTTGCCCGCGGGCAGGTGCAGTTTCGCCTTGGGATCGTCCATCGCTCGCGGCAGCCTCACCTCCACCCCGCCGACGGCGTCCACCATCGCCATGAAACCGGAGAAGTCGAGCTCGATCGCGTGATCGACGCGCACCTTCGTCAGCGACTCGACGGTCTTCCAGGCACAGGCCAGCCCGCCCGTTCTGAACGCCGAGTTGATCATTTCGGTCCGGGCGGGGCTGTCCTGCCCGCAGGACGGGATCCGGACCATCGAGTCACGCGGGATGCTGATGACGGTGATCTTCTTGCGGTCGGCGGGCAGGTGCAGCAGCATCATCATGTCGCTTCGCGCGCCGCCCGTGCGATACCGCGGCGTGCCCACCTGGCTGTCGGTGCCGATCAGCAGCACGTTGAGGGCCTCGCTCCGCTTTTCCGGGCGATCCCCCACGGGGGCCAGCACGGATCGGGAGTCTCCACCCAGGAAAGGCCGGGGGTTCCCGCCCAGGAACAGGGCGGGGACGAGGGCGACGGCCGCGGTGGCCGCGGCGATCAGTCCGAGCGTCGTCCAGTGGCGCTTCCGCCGGGAGCCCCCACCGAGGGAGCCGAACGGTCTGAGCATCGCCGAGCGACGCGTCCACCGGGAGCCCGTACCGGTGGAGGCGCCGAGCAGCCGTCGTCGCTGGTGAGCCAGCGTGGCCGGAGGGTCGTGCTCCAGGTCGCGGCCGAGGTCGCGGAGCAGCTTCAGGTCGTCCACGGTTACTCCCCCTCGTTGATCGGATTGGTGTCGCCGAGCGCGGCGCGAGCCTTGCGCCTGGCCCTGTTGAGCCGGGAGCGAACCGTGCCGATCGGGATGTCGAGGGCCCGGGCGACCTCCACGTACGACAGATCGCTCCAGGCGACCAGCAGCAGGACGTCGCGGTCCTTGGGTGAGAGCGCGGCCAGCGTGCTGGCGAGCACCGGGCGCGAGGCGTGTGCGGTGACCCTCTCGGCCGTCCGGTCGGCGGGCGACTCCAGCACGTCCTCGACCGGACTGCGCTGGAGCATCCGGTAACGGGCGGCCTCGGTACGGCGGTGCCGGGAGAGAAGCTTGGTGAGGATGCCGAACAGCCACGGGCGGGCGTCGGTATACGTGAGGTCGTAGTGCGTACGGCGAGCGAAGGCGACCAGGAACGTCTCGCCCACCAGGTCTTCGGAGATCTCCGGCCCGAGCCGGCGCGAGACGTAGCGGTAGAGCATGTCCGAGTAGCGGTCGAAGAGCTCGGCGAACACCTCCGGGCTCGTCCACGACTCGCTCACGATGTCGGAGTCACGGATTCGCGTGGTGGGTGAAACGGTCATCGCGGGCACCATGGCATGGCGGCAACCCTTCCTGCTGGGGGACGCGGTCAGGGATGTATCGCCGTGAACCCGGTTTCGGGTTCACGCCCGGCTCCGGCCGTCAGGGACGCCGTCGAAGGCCGGACGGGCCGGGCTCCGCCGGGAGTGCGGAGCGGGGGTCCACTGCGGCTGTGGCCCTCACGGGCGGAGACGCCCACCCCCACCCGTGAGGCCGGGCCCCTGAACTCAGGATGAGATCACCGTTCGTAGCTCTTGTCGCCGGGACGCCGCGTGCGTTCACCGCTCCGGAGGCCGGTGCCGCGACCGGCTCGCCGTCACCGGAAAACCCTCGACGATGGTGTACGGCTTCGACCACGAGAATCTTGATTCGGCCAGTGCCGTGGTGGCGGGAGCCGGTCAGTAGCCGGCGAGGTTGTTCTGGATGCGCTGCAGGGTCTCACCGTTCGCGCCGGTGAAGACCAGCGTCTGCGCCGTGACGCCGGAGGGGTACTTCACGACCCACACCCCGAGCCCCGCTCCGAGGCCCCGCGTGATGCTTCCGGAAATCTTCCGTCCGTCCTGGGTGATCATCGTCACTCCGTGGACCAGGTCCCTCGCGATACCGTACGCGATTCCCTCTCTGACATTGCGTTTCTCCGTTTGGAGCAGTCTGAGCACCTCTTCCTCGGTGGCCGCGGGATGGGCGCCTCGTATCTCCCTCTCGCTCCGGGCTCGGGAACTTCTTCTCTGCTCACGAGCGAACTCCTTGGCGGGGAGCCGAGAAAAAGTGGAGCAGCCGGTCTCTTGCGGTTGCACGGCACACATGGCGAGATCTTTCTCGCCGGGGGTCGGCTTGCCCAGCCACATCCGGGTCGGTATCTCCGGAATGGAAGCGATCGGCCCGATGGGCGGATGTTCCTTCATCATCCTCTCGACGGCCTTTTTGACCATCTTCTCCAAGGTTGGATCGGACGACGCCGTGGATACGGCGGACGGTTGGGCGGGCACGGCGACGATGACGCCGTCCCGCTGCCCCGGTTGTGAGAAACCGAGCCAGGCCACCGTGACGGCCAGGCACGCCGACAGCGCCGAAACCGCGACGGCGGTCACCTTATGGCGCCTGCGTGTCGCGCGTCCGGCGACGACGGCCCGGTTCACGTCCACCGAGATGGGCGGCTGCTCCTCGCGCGCCAGCGTGTCGAACAGGTATTTGGCATCCATCAACGTTCCTTCGTATGTGCCAGGTGGGAGTCCGGCGCGCCGAGTATCGAGCGTAGAGTGGCCAGGCCGCGGGAGGTCTGGCTCTTGACGGTTCCGGTGGAGCAACCGAGCGTGTCGGCGGTCTGCTCGACGCTCAGGTCGCAGTGAAAGCGCAGTACGAGGGTGGCGCGCTGGCGCGGCGGCACTGCGGCGAGTGCCCGGTGCATGTCCATGGCCGAGTCACGGTCGCTGTCCTCGAACGGGGAGTCGGGTGGCGTGGGTGCCAGCCGTACCCGCGAAAACCAGCCGCCGCGCTGCTCGGCGAGAAAGACCCGGATCAGAATCACCCGGACATAGGCGTCGAGGTTGTCGGCGGCGCGCGCCTGGCGCCACTTGACGTAGAGCCGCGTTATCGCCGTCTGCACCAGATCATCGGCGCGGTGCCAGTCCTGGCACAGCGGGTAGGCGATCTGCCGCAACCATGGCAGCCGCCCACTCACGTAGGCGGTGTACTCATCATCGAGGCTCATCGGTCTCCCAGAGAAATAGCTTCACACCAGGTTGATGCGCCGAGTCCGTCCGGAGGTTGCATCGGCCGGCGGAAAGGCGGACTTCACCTGGTGCTCAAGCACGTCGATCTGGAACCGGGCGATCGGCGTCGGACTGCCGCGGGCGTTGGACGCCCATCTGGGCGCACTTCGGGCACCGGCCGACCAGAAGAGGACCGACGATCGGACCGGAGGGCCTATCCAATCAGCACCGAGATTGGGAGACCGCGCCGGCGACGATGGAGGGCAGAAGCGGTACGGCGACGGAGTCGTCCGCTCAGGCGAGTTTGTCCAGGGCGGCGAGGTCGTCGCCGGTCAGGCTCAGGCGGGCCGCCGCGATGTTCTCCTCCAGATGGGCCGGGGAGGAGGTGCCCGGGATGGCGAGGGTGACCGGCGAATGACCGAGCAGCCAGGCGAGCGCCGTCTGGACGCGGGTCGCGCCGTAACGGCCGGCGGTCTCGTCGAGCGCCGCGAGCTGTTCGGGGGAGGGGGCCATGCCGGGCGGGGCCTGCGACAGGTCGAGGCCGGGGCGGAGCATCCCGGCGGCGAGGGGGAAGTAGGAGACGAACGCGATGCCGGCGGCCTCGCATGCGGACAGGACGTCCGCGCTGGACCGGTCGAAGATGTGGAGGCGGTTCTGCACCGCGACCACGGGAGCGATCTCGCGGGCCTCGGCGAGCTGGCCTGCGGTCACGCCGCTGAGCCCGAGGTGGCGGATCAGCCCACGCCGTCGCAGGTCGGCGAGCGCTCCGAAGGACTCGGCGAAGGGCGTGTCGCCGGGGAACATCAGCCCGTCGCCGCCCACCCGCAGGTAGACCAGGTCGAGCCGGTCCCTGCCCAGCCGGACGAGGTTCTCCTCGACCTGCTCGCGGAGCCGCTCCGGTTCGGCGGCGGCGTTCCATCCCCGCCACTCGTCGCGGACCACGCCCACCTTGGTGGCGATGACCAGGTCGCCGGGATAGGGATGCAGAGCCTCCCTGATCAGGTCGTTGGCCACGTGCGGGCCGTAGAAATCGCTGGTGTCGATGTGGGTGACGCCCAGCTCCACCGCCCGGCGCAGTACGGCGAGCGCCGTGCCGTGATCCTGCGGCGGCCCCCACGAGCCGGCACCGGGCAGCTGCATCGCCCCGTAGCCGAGCCGTCCGACGGTCAGGCCGTCCGCGAGGCGCAGATCCCTGTCGGCGTGAACGGTCATTTACGACCTCCCTCTGCTGCTCGCGGGCCGTTTGCCACGCGAGGAGAGGCGGGCATGGATCGACGCCGTGGTGATCGCACCGTCCGGGTCGCGGTCAAGTTTGCCCCGCCGTACCAGGTCGTGGACGCCCTGGCGGGTGATGCCGAGCATCGCCGCAGTGACCGAGACCGGCACCGCGGACGCCGACGGGTGCCCGGCGCGCCTGGCGACGGCCTTCCCCAGCGGCGTGCCCCACCATCCGGCGGGCGGGTCGAACGGCGCGTCGCTCGGGTAGAGGGCGCTCACCAGACGGATCGCCAGGTAGGCGGCCTTCTGGTCGTCCTCGCCGAACAGCACGTCGGCCCAGGCCCGGCTCTTCGCCTCCAGCCGTTCGCGGAGACGCTCGCTGTCGCTCACGCCGAACAGGTCGTCCTCGCCGAACAGGATGTCCAGCGGATCGAGCACCCTGCTGCCGACGATCCTGCGGAGATCCTCGGCCAGGGCGCGACGCTCGTCGAGCCACGGTTCCATGCCCGCTTCCCTTCTACTTGACGCCGAGTATCAAGTACTTGTCGTTGAGCGTCAAGTAGTGCGGTGTCACAGGGGAGGCGGCAGGTCAGTCCGAACGGCGCTGGGTGGGGACCTTGGGTGCGGCGTCGAGGAGCGCGACCGCCGCGGCGCGGGCGGTGGTGGACGCGGACGGGTCGCGGTCCATGCGAGCCGACAGCCCGGCCCCGTCGTACAGGAGATGGAGCTGGCGGGCGAGGGACTCGGGGTCGGCCACCCCGGCCTCCTCGGCCAGGCCGGTGAACATGGCCCGCACCCACGCCCGGTATTCGTCGGCGGAGTGCTCGACGGAGCTGCCGTGCGTGGTCTCGGCGCTGGCCCTGACGAACGCGCATCCGTTGAACGCGGGATCGGTGAACAGCTCACCCTGGGCGTCGAAGACGCCGAGCAGGCGCTCACGCGGCGTGCGGAAGCGCGCCATGGCCCTGGTGATGCGCTCGATGGTGCTGGCGTGACGGCTCTCGAGGTAGGCGCGGACGAGCTCCTCCTTGCTGCCGAAGGTGTTGTAGAGAGAGGCCTTGGCGACGCCCGCGTGCTCGATGATGCGGTCGATGCCGACCGTCTGCACGCCCTCGCGGTAGAACAGCTCGTTGGCGGCGGCCAGGATGCGTTCGCGGGCTGATGGCTTGGTCTCGGTCCTCGGCATGGCTCGCTCCTTTAGACAGATCTGTCTAGTCTACAGCGGGCCTCTCCTCCACGGTCACCCGATCGGGGTAAAAGGCGACGTGACCTGCGATGGAGCTCACCGAGGGGTACGGGGTCCGGTAGACCCAGACGGCGTCGGTGAGCTCCTGGCCGGGGAGGGCGAGGTGGTAGTAGGACGCGTCGCCCTTGTAGGGGCAGTAGGTCTGGGTCGTGCTGTCACGGAGCACGGCGGGATCGACGTCCTCGAGGGGGACGTAGTGGACGGGCGGGTAGTCGGCCTCGCGCAGGGTCAGCGCGGAGGTCGTGTCGGCGATGACCGTGTCGCCGACGCGGGCGACGACTCGGGTCTTGCCGGCTTCGACGGTGATGGGGTGGTCCGGTCCGGGTTCCCTGATCTCTCGCGTCATGATCGTGTTCCTTTCCTGGAGGCGGCGCTCACGGCCGCGTCTTCTGTGGCAGCGCGCCCTGTAGGCCGCTTGTTCCTGTTTTCAGGATCGTTTTCCCGGCCTGTGTCCGGGCGCCGGTGGCGACCGCCCCGTGTCAGGGGTGGGCTGTCGCGGGCACGGGGTTGCTCGCCTGACGATTGGTCAGCAGGCCGATCAGTGCCACGCCGGCCAGGAGGATGACGGCGATCCCGTATTCGCGGGCCGTGCCGAGCAGGCCGTCGACGTGGACGACGAGCACTCCGGCGATCACGGCGGGGAGGCCCATGCCCAGGTAGGACACGACGTAGAGCAGGGAGAGGACGCCGGCGCGCTCGTGCGGCCTGGCCAGCGGCATCACCAGCCGGATCCCGCCCTGGAAGCCGCTGCCGAAGCCGACGCCGGAGATCGCGCTGCCGACGAAGAAGCCGGCCGCCGAGCTCACGCCGATCGAGACGAGGGTGACGCCCACACCGACGATCAGGGCCAGGGCCCCGGCGTACAGCACGGTCCGCGTCGGCGCGTTGCGCAGCAGCAGCACGGACACCGCGGCGACCCCCGCGAGGATGAACAGGCTCAGCCCCCCGTACACGGCCGAGTGCGAGTGGACCAGGGTGCCGGTGAGCGCGGGGCCGAGCGAGCCGTAGAAGCCGGCCAGGGACCAGACCGCGAACAGCACGGGAGCGGCGATCAGGACGGGGCGGCGGACCTGGCGCGGGAGCACGATCTCCGGGACGAGGCTCGCCAGAGCCCCGGGCTTGGGTGACGCCGTCTCGCGCATCAGAGCCACGCCCACCGCCTGCAGGACGAACACCGCCAGCAGCAGCAGATAGATCAGGTGAGCCGGGGCGGGCAGGTACTGGACTATCAACGCCGAGGCCAGCGCGCCGGTGGCGGTGCCGATGCCGGGGGCCACGGAGTTGGCGACGGTGCCGCGTGCCCGGTCGATGTCCAGCATGCCCGCGCCGACCGCGCCCACGGCCACTCCGGTCGACAGGCCCTGTACCACCCGGGCCACCAGCAGCGCCGTGACGCCGTCGGCGGTGGCGAACACGATCATCGCCACGGCCTGGACCGCGAGCGCGGCCAGCAGCACGGGACGCCGGCCGAGGTGGTCGGAGATCCTGCCGAAGATGAGCAGCGAGACCAGGACGGCCACGGCGTACACACCGAACACGACCGTGGTGGTGATCGGGGTGTAGCCCCACTCGGCCTGGTAGGTCGCGTACAGCGGCGTCGGCGCGCTGGAGGCCGCCAGGAAGGACACGACGACGGAGGCCATGAGCCCCAGAGCCGCGGTGGGCCCTATCAGACTGCGGTCCCGCCGACGGGCCGCATGACGTACGGACCTACTCACGACTACCCCCAAAGTAGCGACTAGACCAACCTGTCTAATGCGCGCCTCACAGTAGACAGGCCTGTCTGGGTTCGTCAAACGGGGCGGGGCCGCCGAGCGCGGCCGGCCCCGAGGCCCGGTGACACATCGCCGCAGTCGGCGCCTCCGAATGCCCGTCACCAGCTGATCTTTCTTCTGGCTCCACTGTTCTCCTCGGTGAGACAGGCCTTTTTCGGCGCGGTCTGTGAGCCGGGAAGGGCGCCCGCAGTAACCTCGGAGTGCCATGGGGCTGTGCGAACGACCTCCCCGGAGCCCCGTTTGGCGCGGTCAACCGCTCCACTTGGCTCGATGGAACAGACAGATCTGTACAGTAATTTTGGTCCATGTCTGACGCATCGGCACCCTCGCCTTCGTGTCGATGGCGACATCCGCACCGTGTCCGAGCCCGTCTCCGCGCCATCGGCCTGACCCGGGCTGGTCTCCCGTCGTGACCAGGGGGTATTTGGCCCGACATGCCTTCTCCAGATGAGATCCGGCGCGATTCCTCGTGCGAGTCGTCACGTGTTTTCAGGTGCGGAGGCAGATAATTGGTGGTCGCCGTCCACCCATGACGGCTTTCGTAATAAGTGGCGCGACGGCACTGGCGGGAAGGCCGCAGACCCGGACTGGGGCTTTCAAGAGCCGTGCCGTCGCGCCAATTCAGGGACTACCGGCCGAACTCCGTGAGAACGCGTTCGATCCGGGCGGCGGTGTCCTGACCTCGGTGATCGGGGAGGGGAGCCGGAGCTCCCGTCCGAGGTCAGCACGCTCCCGGTCGGCGTCGGCGTGACGGGGACACCTCGGAGAAGGCGAAACAGTCGAAATTACACAGCCGGTGCGATGCTCCGATTCTTACTCCTTACCCAGCGCTTTAGACGGAGCACCGGAACGGCGTTTCTCCACCATCAATGCGGATGAGGGAACGCGCATGTGGCTGGATTCGTCGCCGGCCAGATAAAGCGCCAGATTTGCGATGTCCCGCATCTCGCAGGTGGCGTGGAAGCGCCGCCATGGACAGCGAGAGGTGGCGGCGGCGCCGCCTTCGGTTCGACGGCCGTACGGCGGTGATCCTCGCGATCACCTGCTTGTGGGCATGTGCCGAGTTGTCCTTGCAACACACTGGGTGTGGTTTCCAGCCTTTGATCCTCTCGGGCGCGTTGGTAACGGGCGAGAGGGGATCACATTGGATCGTTATGACGGCTTCCACGAGTTCGTGCAACCCGGCCGGCTTATCGTCCGGTCCCGCCGTACACGACCGCTTCGACCTCGTCGGCGTCCAGGTCGAACGCCTTGTGCGCGGCGGCCACGGCCGCGTCCACGCCGTCCTCTGCGACGATCACCGAGATGCGGATCTCCGAGGTGGAGATCATCTCGATGTTGACCCCCGCCCCGGCCAGGGCGGCGAAGAACTTCGCGGTGATGCCCGGATGCGAGCGCATCCCGGCGCCGATCAGCGAGATCTTGCCGATCTGGTCGTCATACCGCAGTGACTCGAACCCGACCTGGTCCTGGATCTTCTTGAGCGCGCCCAGCGCCGTCTGGCTGTCGGTCGCCGGAATGGTGAAGGAGATGTCGGTGCGACCCGTCGCGGCGGCCGAGACGTTCTGCACGATCATGTCGATGTTGATCTCAGCGTCGGCCAGGGTCCTGACGATGGCGGCGGCCTCGCCGATCTTGTCGGGAACGCCGACAACAGTGATCTTGGCCTCGCTCCGGTCGTGCGCGACGCCGGAGACGATCGGCTGCTCCATCTCGGTTCCTTCGGAGTAAGGGTCGGAGACGACCCACGTGCCTTCCCTGGTGCTGAACGAGCTGCGCACGTGAATCGGCATGTTGAATCGGCGAGCGTACTCCACGCAGCGCAGATGAAGGACTTTCGCCCCGCACGCTGCCATTTCCATCATCTCCTCATAGGAGATTCCGGGAATCTTGCGTGCGGTCGGCACGATGCGCGGGTCGGCGGTGAAGACGCCGTCGACGTCGGTGTAGATCTCGCAGACATCGGCCTCCAGCGCGGCTGCCAGCGCGACCGCGGTGGTGTCGGTGCCGCCGCGGCCGAGCGTGGTGATGTCCTTGGTGCCCTGCGAAATACCCTGGAATCCGGCCACGATCGCGATCCGCCCCTGATCGAGTGCCTCGCGGATCCGGCCGGGGGTCACGTCGATGATGCGGGCCTTGCCGTGCGTGGCATTGGTGATCACACCCGCCTGCGAGCCGGTGAACGAGCGTGCCTCCTGCCCCAGGTTGGCGATCGCCATCGCCAGCAGGGCCATCGAGATGCGCTCACCCGAGGTCAGCAGCATGTCCAGTTCGCGAGCCGGAGGCAGCGGCGACACCTGCTCGGCCAGGTTGAGCAGGTCGTCCGTCGTGTCGCCCATCGCGGAGACGGCGACGACCACGTCGTTTCCGGCCTTTTTCGTCGCGACGATCCGCTGCGCGACCCGCTTGATGCAGGTCGCGTCCGCGACAGACGAACCACCGTACTTCTGGACGACAAGCGCCACGAGAATCTCCCATCCGGACGACGAACGGCCAGTGTAGAGGCGGCCCGTGGCATGTCGTGATCTTGCCTTCTTGTCAATGACGGTGACCGGCCCCGGGCTTCATGACCGCATCACGGAACCGTCCCGGTAAGACGGAGTGATTCAAGCAGATTTAAAGAGTGATTAATGCGCACCTTCTACGCTCTCGCCCGCGCTTGCACAGGCGACGGGCAGTCACCTACAGCAGGTCTACGGCGTTCGATGCCGGGGCAGGTACTCCTTGGGGATTACGGGGGAAAGGATCGGATCGTGCCTGACAACGCCGTACTGAGCATTCGATTTCACCCGGTGGCCGGTGAGGACGTCTACGTGATGAGCGGGGATTTCGCCGGGGAGGCCGAGGCGTTGGAGGCGATCGCCCACGCTCTGGACGAGCGGCGTAGCCTGGTGCTGACCCGGACGAGATACGGCAGTGAGGCCGACGTGAACGGCATGGTCGTCAATCTGGCCAACGTGGTGTCGGTGCGGGTGTCGAAGCCGGAGAGCGTCGAGGCCGGCCAGTACCTGTGAAGCCGGTCCCGGAGGGGGCGATCCCATGAAAGTAGGTCTCGGCCTGCCCGCGAGCGACCCCACGTCCCTGCTCGGCTGGGCCCGGCGTGCCGAGGCCGGTCCCTTCTCGACTCTCGGCCTGCTCGACCGCATCGTGTACGACACCCCTGAGCCGATGGTCACTCTGGCGGCCATCGCGGGGATCACCTCCCGGATCCGCGTACAGACCGAGGTGCTGCTCGCACCCCTGCGCGCGACCGCCCTGCTCGCCAAGCAGGCCGCGACCCTGGATCGGCTTTCGGATGGTCGCTTCACCCTCGGCGTGGGGATCGGGGCGCGCGAGGACGACTACCGGGCCGTGGGCGTCGACGCCCGCAGCCGGGGGCGCCGCCTGAACGAGCAGATGGCGACCCTCCGGCGCGTCTGGGCAGGGGAGCCGTACGCCGAGGACGTCGGGCCGATCGGTCCCGCGCCGGCCCGCCGGGGCGGCCCCGAAATGCTGGTCGGAGGCTCCGTTCCCGCCACCGTCGAGCGTATCGCCCGCTGGGGCGACGGATTCCTCAGCACCCGCCTCTCACCGGAGCAGATGGATCGGTTCTCCAGAACCATCGAGGAATCGTGGCGGGCCGCCGGGCGTGCCGGTCACCCTCGGCTCGTGGCCCAGGTCAACGCCGCCCTCGGCCCCGAACCGATCCTGGACGAGGCACGAAACACCCTCGGCGACTACTACCGCAGCTTCATGGGGGACGGCGCGGCCAAGGTGGTCGACGAGATGCTCGGCACGCCGGAGGCGATCCGGCAGGCCGTCACCGCGTACGGCGACGCCGGCGCCGACGAGGTCATGCTCTACTGCTGGTCCTCCGACCTCGATCAGGTCGACCGCGTCGCCGACGCCATCACGTGATCGGCCCGGCCTCGGAAGCACCGAAGTGGACGATCATCACGGTCCTGCCGCCTACGGGAATCATGAACGCGGGAAACGCTCATGGGCCGGTCGGGCCGTCTTCACGCCGTCCCCACACGGCCCGCGGTGCGCGTCATCGAGGACGTACGGGTCGACAGCAGCCAGCGGATGGCGATCGCCGCGATGAAGGCGGTGAGGGCGGCGACGACGAGCCACGCCCACATCCGCCACAGAGCGGGGTGCTCGATGGTGAGCCAGTCGACCGCCTGCCGGGCCACGGCGGCATACGGGAACGTGAACGACCAGAAACCGGTCGAGAAGGTCAACCTGCGATAGGCCGGGATAAGCCCGACCTGCATCAAGGCGAGTGCCGCGGTGAGGCCGGCCAGGCCGTACGCGATGAGATCCGCCCTCCCTCCGTTCAGGCTGAACCACGCGAGTCCGCCCACCGCGGGCGGCGCGACGTAGATCGCGAGAGTGGAGACCAGCGGGGCCGGAAGCGGTCCTTTGACGGCGATGCGCGCGAGGATGAGCGTGCCGACGACGATCCAGAAGAAGACGCCGACGGCGAAGGCGCCGAGCCCGAGCCCGTGCAGCCCGACTTTCGCGGCCGAGTTGGCGCCGATGAATCCGGCGGCGACCGTCGGGAGGAAGTATCCGCCGTGGACGTCCTCGAGGTGGAACAGTCCCTGCGACCACTGCGCCAGCAGCCAACCGGCGAACAGCGCGGCGATCACGATGAAGGCGACCACGATCCCGGTTCCCAGCGCGGGAAAGTACTCGTACACCTCGCCGCCGATGAGCATTCCCACGACCGGAACGAGGGCTGCGATCGGTCCCTGTACGGGACTCCGCAACTGGTCGACGAGACGCTGTCCCGAGCGGCGCCCGGTGATCGCGTGGGTGACGATGAGCCAGATCCATGCGATCGCGGTGAGTGCCCACAGCGCGACCGCGACGGCCGCGGGCGCGGCGAGCGCGCCGTTCGCGAGGGACCAGGTGGCGGCCAGCCCGGCGAGCCCGAATGCGATGGCGAACGTGTTCATCGGGACGCGCGTCAGGGGCGAGGCCGCGAGACCGTCGGCCGCGGGCTTCTCCCGATCCGGCGGGTAGGTGCTCACCGGGTGGCCGCCCTCGGATATGGGGGACATCTAATGCCTTTCAAGCGGAAGCATGGCTCAAGAGCCCTGGTCGGAAAGCGATCGGTGGCCCACACTCGCGGAGGCCTGTTCCTCGCTCGGAACGTGAGGGGTGCCGGGGGGTGGATCAGGAGTGAAGAGCGAGGTGGCGGGGATCTCCCGCGAGGGACTCCTTGACGCCCGGGTGATCGGATCGGCGAGGACCTCTGCGGCGGCGGGTGCTAGCCCGTCGAGGGCGTCGCTCACAACATCGCGCGGGTCTTTCCTGAGGGCATCGAGATGTTCGGTTATGTCGGTGAAGGCCAAATTCAGCCCGTGACCAGGGTACCCACCGGGCTCACCCACCCTCAACGAGCCGACGCGGTGCGGCAGCGGGTCATATCGGTGCGGGCGATGTCACGTTCCCCGAGCAGGGGGCGCTCTTAGAGGGGTCGGCAACCACGCACGGCCAGGGTCAGGCCGGGGACCAGGAACGGCCGGGGGCGCTCTTAGGGGGCGGCAACCCGAGCCGTCATCAGGAGGCCGTGCGCGAACCCGGCACCGACTGATCGACTCAACGACTCACTGGAGTTCTCGTGTCCACCGCCTACGTCGTCACCGCTCTCGTCACCGCCGCCGCCAACGCCTTCTCGGGCGTCGCCGCCATAACCCGCTTCGCGCCGATCATGCGGACGCTCCGTCCCGCGCTCCGGAGAGCCGGCGTGCCCGAATCGTGGCTGACCTTTCCGATAGGCATTCCCAAGGTCGCGGGCGCGGTCTGGCTGACGCTCGGGCTCCTCGGCGTGCCACTGGTCGGGACAGCCGCCGCGACCGGCCTCATCCTCTACTTCGTCTGCGCCCTCTACACCCACCTCCGCGTCAGCGACTTCTCGCCGCAGTTCTACCTGGCGATCGTGTTTCTCGGGCTGGCGGTGGCCACACTGGCGCTGGACCCCGCGCTGATGCTGGACATCAGAAGTCGACGGGCGTTCTGACCTGTCCGGGGAAGCTTCCCGGTTCAGTCCGGAACATCTCCACGATGCGCACAGTGGGTTCATTCGAGGGTTGTTGGGTGTTAAGCGATGTCTGATGTGCTTACTGGCGTCATTTGATGAATTGTTCTTTTGAAGGGGTCATCGTGCGCCTGCGTATGCCGCAGCGACTACTGCTGTCTTTCCTCGCCGTGTCCGCCATGGTCGGCGGCACCACGGCCGCCGCGGGAGCGGCGACTCCCGACCCGTCCACGGTTGTCGACACCGCCGCAGCCGGTCACGAGCGAGGGGACAGCGCCACCGCCCAGCTGCTGGGCAAGGTGACCCGTAGCACCCAGTGGACGCCGAGCGCGCCGGTGCCACTGCACTTCAAGACCTTCCACCCGCAGGGCATCGTCCGGGTGGGCGATCACTACTTCATGACGTCGGTGGAGATCCTGCAGCCGACCACCCCGTGCAATCCCGCCTGCGGTGGCTACGACCGCACCCCCGGCGCGGGCATCGGGCACCTCTTCGAGTTCGACGCCGGCGGTAACCTGCTGCGCGATCTGAAGCTGCGCGACGGCGACGTCTACCACCCCGGTGGGCTCGACTACGACGGCCGCTACCTGTGGGTTCCGGTCGCCGAATACCGGCCGAACAGCCACGCGATCGTCTACAGGATCGACCCGGCCACGATGAAGGCGACCGAGGTGATGCGCGTCGACGACCACATCGGCGGCATCGTGCACGACCTGTCGAGCGACCGCCTGAACGGGGTCAGCTGGGGATCGCGCACCTTCTACACCTGGAACAAGCGCGGCAAGCTGCAGCAGAAGGTGAACAACCCCGAGCAGTTCATCGACTTCCAGGACTGCCACTACCTGCAGAAGGGCAAGGCCGTCTGCGGTGGTGTCGCGGGCATGGCCATCGCCGGCCAGGGGTTCGAACTCGGTGGCATCTCCCTGCTCGACCTGCGCTCGATGACCGCGATCAACACCGTCCCGGTCACCGCGCTCAGCCCGGCCGGGCACTCGATAACCCGCAACCCGGTGTGGTTGCAGGCGAACGGGAAGTCGCTGCAACTGCTGGCGGTGCCGGACGACGACGACTCCTCGCTGCTGACCTACAGCACGCCCCCGCTGTCCTGACACATACCTGATCAACCGGGGCGTAGCCGTATCGACAACGGCTACGCCCCGGCCATGTCAGCACCGGTAGCTGAGCGGTGCCTTGCTCGGCAAGGCGCACCACACCAGGCCAGCGAGCATCGTATGTCCCTTAAGTATAATATGTCGGCTTATGTAACTTATCGTCATTTTTGAGCCATTTGGCTCACATGTAACGATCTAAAAATGGGAGCCGCATATGGACGACGGGAACCGCAACGCACTGGCCACGGAGGTGACGCGCTCGATCATGCACACGTTCGAGTCGCTCTTCGCGCTCGCTCCCAGCGGGGAGCTCTGGCGTGGGAAGCATGACACCCGGTGGCTCGTGAGCGGGCTTCCGGCGGCGTTCATGAACACCGTATTCGCTCCCGGCGGCCTGCTGGACGCCGACGAGGTGGAGAGCTTCGCCGCGCTGATGGACGGCCGTTCGCTGCCCTGGAGCATCAACGTCCTCGGTGAGCCGGCTCCGGAGATCGTCGATCTGGTCACGCGGTACGGGCTGACCACCCGCGAGCACGCGCCGCTGATGGTGAGGGACAGCGCGGAGCCGCTGCCGCAGTCCGTGGGCGCGCACCCGATCCGTACCCTCGACGGGAAGGATCACCAGGTCTACGGCGAGACCCTGGCGGCCGGTTTCGAGGCCCCGCTGGAGATCATGTCGTGGTTCGCGAGGCGCGAACTCCTTGACGCACCGTGGGCGACCGCCTATCTCCTGGAGGAGGAGGGCCGCCCGGCCACGACGGGTTACGCGACGCGGCACGGGGATCTCCTCGGGATCTGGAACATCTCGACGTCGCCGGAGTACCGGCGACGTGGGTACGGCAAGGTCATGACGGAGGCGCTCGTGCGGGATGGATTCGCCTCCGGCGCGCGGTTCGCCTACCTGCAGGCCTCCGCCCAGGGCGTCGGCGTCTACACGTCGATCGGTTTCCGTACGGTCGCTGCCTGGACCACCTTCACTCGCGACTGACGGTCCGTTCCTCTCCCCGTGGTCCTGGCTCCCGCCGGTCACGCCGTCCGCCACGGCTCGGCCACCCTGTCGCCGCCGGGCCGGGGGCCGGCCTGCACGCATTAAAGATCAATTCGGCGTGATGGTGTTTATTCCCTCGAAGTCGAAGAGCCAGATATTCCCGCCACCTGTGTGAAATTCTCCTCATGGCGTATGCCCGTATGAGCTGGTTTAATGTCAAAAAGAAATCACAAAAGGGAATCATGGAAAAGCCATTGATTTTATCCCTGGTGAATACATTCATCTCGTAGGGGCGGGTCAGGTTTCTCCGCCGGCACGTGAGGCTCCGCCGGAGATGGCGGAAGGCGCGGGCGCAAGCCGAGAGAGCCCGTTGCGGGCGACTCGATGGGTTCCAGGCCCGAGATCAGGAATATCCCTACCGCAGAGGAGAGAACTTGCCGACGTCGGCGCTGTCCGTCGAGCGGACGCTCATCGATGCAAGGAAGGCCGTCGTCCCGGCGCTGAAAACCGCGGTCAACGGCCTGTCCGCGCCGATGAGGCGCCTGGCCGAATACCACTTCGGCTGGTCGGACCAGCAGGGCGCCCATGTCGTGGACACGGGCAAGGGGACGCGTCCGATATTGACCCTCCTCGCGTGCGAGGCCGTCGGCGGCGAGTTCGGCCAGGCGGTGCCCGCGGCCGTCGCGATCGAGCTCGTGCACAACGCCTCCCTGCTGCACGACGACGTCCTCGACCGGGATCGCCTTCGCCGCCATCGCCCGGCCATCTGGGCGGTGGCCGGAGTGCCCGAGGCGATCCTCCTCGGCGACGCGCTGCTCTTCCTCGGTGTGCGGACGCTCGCGGAGGCTCCGGATCCGCTGGGGAGCACCGGCGTCAAGTGGCTGGTCACGGCCGCGCAGCAGCTGGTCGAGGGTGAGCACGCCGACCTCATGCTGGAAGAGCGCGACGACTTCTCCCTGGCCGAGGTCACCGCCATGGCCCACGCCAAAAGCGGCGTGTTGATCGCGGAAGCCTGCGCCCTCGGCGCGCTGGCGGGCGGCGCGGACGCCGACCGCATCGACCACCTCCGCGCCTACGGAGCGCATCTGGGGCAGGCCGGCCAGCTCACCGATGACCTGCTGGGCATCTGGGGCGACCCGGCGGTCACGGGCAAACCCCGGCTGGCCGACCTGCAAGCCCGTAAGAAGAGCCTCCCGGTCGCCGCGGCCCTGACCGCTGACAACACCGCCGCCCGTGAACTCGCCGACCTCTACCGCGAACCGTCCGATCCCGACCAACTGCAGCGCATCGCCGACCTCGTGGAGGCCGCGGGCGGCCGGGCGTGGGCGGACGAGGAGGCTCGCCGCCACGCCCGCACGGCGCTGGAGCACCTGCGTGCGGCCGCACCGACACCGAGGGCGGCGCAAGCGCTCACCCTGCTCGCGAACCAGGTCGCCGACCGAACGCGATGAACCTCAAGCGGATCAGGGGTCGCTGAGCTCGCTGTCGCGTTCGCCGGCGGCAGCATCAGGTCGGCGTCCCCGTTCGGATTTTCCCTGTTTGGTACGGCCCGCATCTCCCCCAGGCGGGGGAGAGAGGGATGGGTGACGTCGGCGATGTGCCGAAGGGGAGGTTCGCAGGAGTCTTGTCGGCATGTTGCTGGAACTCATCACCGCGCTGGTCCTCGCGACCACCCCGGTCCACGCCGCCCAGCCACCGGAACTCCCGGGGCTCGGCACGCTGATCGACGAGCACGTCACCACGGCCATGGCCGAGGAGAAGGTCCCAGGTGTGGCCGTCACGGTGGTGGCGGGCGGTAAGCAGGTGGTCGACAAGGGGTACGGCCTGGCCAACGTGGAACGGGGGATCCCGGTGGATCCCCGGCACACCCGTTTCCTGATCGGGTCGGAGACGAAGTTGTTCACGGCGCAGGCGGCCCTGCAACTGGTCCACGAGGGCAAGCTCGACCTGGACGCCGACGTCAACACCTATCTGACCACCTTCAAGATCCGTGACACGTACCCGGGACGTCCGGTCACTCTGCGGAACCTGCTCACGCACACGGCCGGGTTCGATGAGGACCACGTGGTGGGCAGCGGTAAGAACGTCAGGCCGCTGGGTGAGGCGCTCGCCGCGACCCAGCCCGCCCGGCTACGCCCGCCCGGCACCGGCGTCTCCTACAGCAACTACGGCGTCGCCCTGGCCGGCTACCTGGTGGAGACGGTTTCGCGGATGCCCTTCGGGGAGTACGTCAAACGCGAGGTGTTCGCCCCCCTGGGGATGAAGGACTCGGCCATCGCGTGCGGCGGGCTGGAGGACACCGGCGCCTACCTGGTGGACGGCTCGACGACCTCGCTCGACTGCGCGGACTTCACCGCCTCCGGCGCGGGGCCGACATCGACCGCCTCGGACATGGGCACGTACATGCTCGCCCAGCTGTCGCTGGACCCCCGCCTCGGGCCCGGTGTCGCCGGCGAGATGCAGCGGCGGCAGTACACCGAGGATCCTCGGCTGCCGGGTATGGGATTCATGTGGGAGGAGTCGCCCTACAAGGGGCATCGCATGCTGTTCAAGGGCGGCGACATGCCCGGGATGCACTCCTACATGTTCCTGCTCCCGGAGCAGGGCATCGGCATCCACATCATGTCCAACGGCGACGGCACCGGACGGCACGGGCTGGACGGGTTCGAGCTGGCCGAGAAGATCATGGACCGCTACCTGCCGGGCGCCGAGCCGCCGTCCGTCCAGGCTCTCTCCGGCGTCTCCGCCGAGCAGTACGAAGGCTGGTACCAGAGCAGCCGGACCAGCCAGGGCAGCATCATGAAGGTGCAGGCACTGACGGACTCGCCGGTGCATGTCACCGCGACCGCCGACGGCGGGATCCTCACCACCGGTCTCAAGGGCGGCCGGCTGCGCTGGATCCAGTTCGAGCCCGGTGTCTTCCAGGAGGAGGGCGGCTGGGACAGGATCGCCTTCCCCGAGCCCGGGCAACTGGCGATCAGCCGCGCCACCGTCGTCTTCGACCGGATCGGCCTCCTGCGGAATCCGTCGCTGCACCTCGCCCTGCTGGCCGCCGCGCTCCTCGTCTCACTGGTCGCCCTGCTGGGCTTCCCCGTGGCGGCGATCTCGCGGTCGGCCCGCAGACGGTCGTCGCCTCCCGCCGGACCCCGTGTCCCGCGCCTGCTCGCCTGGCTCGCCAGTGCTCTCGTGGTCGTCTTCGTGGCCGGATTCGGCGGCCTGCTGGCCGATGAGGGCCGGGCGCTGCCGCTGGTCCTCCAGGGAGCACCCGTGCTGATCGCGCTGCTGGTGCTGTCGTCGCTGACGGTGCCGCTCGCCGCCGCACTGCTGGCCTGTACGGCGATGGCCTGGTGGAAGCGCTGGTGGCGGAGACCGGGCAGGATCGCCTACACGATTGTCGCGCTCGGCATCACCGCGTTCGCCGTCGTGGCGGTCACGTACAACCTCGTCGGCCCGCCGTTCACCTGAACTATGACTTCTTCACTTATGTCATCTGCTGTCCGTGTTGTCCGCCGGATCCCACCGCTCGCCGCGGACCTCGCCATCGCCCTGGCCGTCCTCGCCGCCCATTCGGCGCCCTTCCTGCTGACGACCCGGGCGGCCGATCCGGCGGCGGGCTACACGCTCCAGCAGTACCTTCCCGTGCTCGGCCAGGCGCTGCCGCTGATCTGGCGGCGGCGCGCGCCGCTGCCGGTCCTGCTCGTGGTGATGGCCGCATCCGGCGCGTACCTGCTGAACGATCCCGACACCGCGGAACAGCAGATCCCGTACGCGCTGCTGATCGCGGTCTACGCGGTGGCCGTGCACGGCTCGCGCCGAGCACGGACATGGGGGCTGATCCTGCTCGCCGGGGGCGCCGCCGCCCAGCTCGCCGGGCTGATCCTGCACACACCGAGCGCGGACACGACGGTGCGCGCGATGGTGATGTACGTCGCGGCCTGGGCGATGGGCCGGGCGATGGCCAACCGGCAGGCCTACGCCCGCCAGCTCGAACGCGAGAAGGAGAGGGAGGCGCACCGGGCGGCCGAGCGGGAGCGGGCGGCCATCGCCCGGGACATGCACGACATCCTCGGGCACGCGATCAGCCTGATGATCGTGCAGGCCGAGGCCGGGCCGCTGGCCGTACGACCTGATCCCGGCCGTGCGGAAAAGGCATTCGACGCCATCGCCGCGGCCGGGCGCGACGCGATGGACCAGCTACGCCGCCTGCTCGGCCTGCTGGAGCAGGACACCTCCGAGGCAACCCCGACCGTGGCCCGCATCGGGGCGCTGGTCGAGAGCGTGAACCGCGCCGGACAGCCTGTCACCCTGACCGTCGGCGGGACGCCGCGCCCGCTACGGGCGGACGTGGAGGCCGCCGCCTACCGGGTGGTCCAGGAGGCGCTCACCAATGCGATCAAGCACGCCCGCGCCGCCATGGTCACGGTCGAGCTGGACTGGCGGGAAGACGCACTCATGATCGAAGTGACGGACGACGGCCTCGGCCACACCGGCGGCGCGGGACACGGGCTGGTCGGCATCCGCGAGCGGGCCGCCGCCTGTGGCGGCTCGGCGTCCTTCGGCCACGGGCCGAGCCGATGCGGCTTCGCCGTCTCGGTGCGCCTGCCGGGAGACGCCTCATGACCATCCGCGTCGTGGTCGCCGACGACCAGGAGCTCGTACGCAGCGGCTTCGCCCTGATCCTCAACACCCAGCCGGACATCACGGTCGTCGCCGAGGCCGGCGACGGCGTCCAGGCCGTGGAGGCGGTACGCACCCACGCTCCCGACGTCGTCCTGCTCGACATCCACATGCCGGTCATGGACGGCATCCAGGCGGCCAGGAAGATCTGCGCCGAGACGGCCGCCAGGGTCGTCATGCTGACCACGTTCAACCAGGACGAGTACGTCTACGAGGCCCTGCACGCAGGAGCCAGCGGCTTCCTGCTGAAGGACGTGCGAAGGGACGACCTCGTTCACGCCGTCCGCGTCGTCATGGCCGGAGAGTCGCTCCTCGCCCCCATCGTGACCAGGAAGCTCATCGACGACATCGTCCAGCGCAACGCCCGCCCACCGGCCCAGGTGCCGGGCATGGACACCCTGACCGGCCGCGAACGGGAGACCCTGGCCCTCCTCGGCCGCGGCCTGTCCAACCCCGAGATCGCCGAGGCGCTGGTGGTCAGCGAGCACACCGTGAAGAGCCACGTCAGCAACGTGCTGTCCAAGCTCGGCCTGCGCGACCGCATCCAGGCGGTCATCTGCGCCTACGAGTCCGGTCTCGTCCAGCCGGGCCACTGGCGCCGCTGACCCCTGGGCCGGAGCGGCATCCGGGACGGCCATAAGCTCGTGGCATGAGCGGCTTCGAGATAGGCACCGACGGTCCCCAGGTGATCGTCGTCGGGATCGACGGCTCGGAGACCTCGCTCCGCGCCGCCGCCTATGCCTGGGGGCTCGCTCGCCGCCAGGGCTCTGAGCTGATCTTCGTATTCGTCGCCGGCACCGGCGCGATCACCTCGCTCCTGCCCGACGCCACCGTGTCCGCCTTCCAGGCACAGGAGGAGATGGGGACCGAGCTGCGCGAGCGGATCGCCAAGATCACCGAGTCCATGCATCCCCGGGTCCCGCACACCTTCCGGAGCGACCGCGGTGACGCCGCGTCCGTCCTGATCCGGATAGCCGACGAGGTCAGGGCCGACGCGGTGGTCGTAGGCGCCTCGGCCCAGGCCGGTCACCGCCTCATCGGCTCCGTGGCGGTCCGCCTGGTCCGCGCCGGCCGCTGGCCCGTCACCGTCGTGCCCTGACATCCCGTTGTTCGCGGGTTCCTCACCGTCCCGGTCCGGACGGTGTCCGGACCGGGGAGACCCCTGCGGTCGCACGTGGATGAGCCGGAGTCACCGGTTGGCGCAGAGGGCGGCATCAACGGCGGCGACGACGTTCATGACGCCGGCCTCGTCGGTGGGCAGGGCCGTCACGGCGACCGTGGCCGCCCGGCCGTCTTCGGTGACGGCGTCGCGGGTCTCGTAGCCGTCGATGTCGCCGCCGTGGCCCCAGGCGTTGCCACCGCAGCTCAGCGGCATCTTGACCAGCCCGAGCCCGTACTGCCAGCCGGACGGCATGCCCTTGGTCTTGACCGTGGCCCGCATCTGCGTGAGCTGCTCCGGCTTGAGCAGCTTGCCGTCCAGCAGCGCGACGAGGAAGCGGTTGACGTCGCTCGGGGTGGCGATGAGCTGTCCGGCCGCCCACCCCCAGGACGGGTCCAGGTTCGTGACATCCAGCAGGGGGCCGCCGGGCTTCTTGGCCGCGTAGCCCTTGGGGTGGGAGCCGCGGATGATCTGGTCCCCGATGCCGGGCCAGTACGTGTCGCGCAGGCCGATCCGCTTGATGATCCTGTTGGTGATCTCTTCGCTGAGGGGGCGACCGGTGATCTTCTGGACAAGCAGGCCGGCCACGATGTAGCCGGTGTTGCTGTACTCCCAGTCCTTGCCGGGGGCGAAGGACGCCCTGTGCGCCAGGGCGGTGTCGAGCATCTCCCGGGGGCCGGTGTAGGTGTGCTGATACTCGAAGACGCTCGGCATGTACCGCGTGTAGTTCGGCAGGCCGCTGGTGTGCTGGAGCAGTTGGCGAGTTGTGATCTTCCGGCCGTCGTTGCCGTTGCCGCGGATCAGGCCCGGCAGATACTTCTCGACGGGCGCATCAAGGTCGATCTTGCCCTCGCCGGCGAGCTGCAGCACGACCACGGCGGTGAACATCTTGGTGTTGCTGGCGATGCGCACTTTCCCGTCGACCGGGACCTTCGCCCTGGTCTTCAGGTCCGCCACCCCGGCGGTGTAGTTGCGGGTCCGCCCCTTGGCGTCACGCGTCGAGGCCAGCGCGGCGGGGAAGGCACCGCTCTTGACCAGCTTGTCCAGGCGCTGCTGCACCACGTCGGCGGTACGGTGCCGGGCGAGCTCCTTGACCTCACGCATCGCGGCGGGCAGGCCCGCCTCCTTGGCCAGCTGCTCCAGGTGTTCCCGTACGACATCGGGGGTGTGGCCGGGGCCGGTCGCGGCGTTGGCGGCGACCGGCAGGCCGGCCAGGGTGAGCCCGGTCAGCGCCGTCAGTGCCGCCGCAGCCAGGATCCGCCCCCGCATCCGCCGGGGACGTCGGGGGGAGCTGGGCTGGGTGGGGGTGTGCGACATGGTGAACACTCCTTGCTGGTGGGGGGTCCGCTTGGGATGTCACCAGAATGGCTGTGAGCGGGTCGCATGATCGATCCCGCGCACTGGAGAGCTCAGGTACAGCTGGCTGTACCCCGCTTGTCTCGTTGGCGGGATCGTTGCCGGCGGTGATCGTCCGTAGATTTCGATGCGTCACGACAACCCGTCGATCGCATCGAACAAGGAGCACATCATGGCCGACATCAACAGCATCCAGGACGCCACTCAGACGCCGGAACAGCCCGTCAGCACTCGCAGCGGGCCGCTGCGCCTCGTCCTGTGGGTGGTGCTTGTGATCAGCGGGGTTCTCAACGTGGTCACGTCCATCACCGTCGCCAACATGTTCGTCGGCATGGGCTTCGGACTCGTCGCCCTCGCCTGCATCGTCGCCCTGGTCGTCCAGCACTTCAAGCACCGCCGATGACCACCCGTCGACGCGACCGCCGGCTCAGGCCGGCCTGTTTCACACGAGGTCGTCAGCGGTCAGAGGTAGAACGGATCGATGTCCAGACCGAGCAGTGCCTGCCCCGCACCTCGCCAGCGGCTCCGTGAGAAAGCGATGTGCTGGCCGGCGACATTCACGTCGCGCCAGCACCGCTGGATGGTGTCGCCCGCGAGCGCGGAGGACACCCCTGCGATCTCGAACGCCAGATTGACCGCCTGGACCGCACTGCGCACCGCGAACTGTGTGGCCAGGGTGTGTTCCGTACGCAGGGGCACGGACACCTCGTCGCCCGCCCGCACCACTGCCCAGATCTGTTCGGTCACGTCGAGCACGTAGCCGCGACCGGCCCGCAGAGCGGCCTCCGCCTCGGCCAGCCGGATCTGTACGTCCTGGTCCTGGCTCAGCGGGGCCATCTCGCGGGTCTTGTGCCGGATCAGGTCGGTCAGCTCGTCCAGCGCGCGCCGGGCGACGCCCAGGGGAATACCCAGCAGCAGCGAACGGACGCCGGTGAAGAACGGCATGCGATACAGCGCGCCGTCGGCCCGCGGTGGCTCGAAGAACGGCATCAGCGTGTGCTCGGCGGGGACGAGGACGCCCTCGGCGATCACGTCGTGGCTGCCGGAGCCACGCAGGCCCGCCGCGTCGTTCCAGGTGGGCAGGACCTTCAGCTCCGTCGCCGGAAGCACCGCCCAGCGCATCAGGGGCCGGCCCTCGAAAGTCCGCGGCGCCCCGTCCGGGCCCATGACCATGAAACCCACCGGGATCATCGTCGCGTGCGAGGCTCCGCTCACGTAGGACCACCGCCCCGACACCCGGTATCCGCCGCTCTCCTCGACACCCTGCCCGGTCGGGGCGAACGACGACGAGACCGGCTGACCGGGCCGGCCGTCGAGCAGACGGGCCGCGACGGCCTGATCCAGCCAGGCGAAGAACATCGAACCGTTCCCGGTCATGGCCGCCCAGGCCGCGGATCCGTCCGCGTGGGCGAGCGTCTCGGCCGTACGGATCAGGGTCGCGGGATCCGCCTCGAAACCGCCGAGGCCACGCGGCAGCCCCAGCCGGAACATTCCGGCCGATTCAAGCAGCTCGACGACGTCGGTCGGCAGCGTGCCGAGGGTGGACGCCTCGGACGCACGCGCGCGCAGTTGCGGGGCCAGCGCGGCCGCGGCCGCGGGCAGGTCCACCCGATCCACCTCGCCGCCGAGGCCCGGCCGTACTCCGGATCCTGTCGTCGTCTGGTCTGCCGTCATGACTTCCCCCTGCTGCCCGCCCCCATGAAACCTGGCATCAAACAAACGTGATCAAAGGGTCATTCGGTTCGATAAATGCCGGGGGATGTCTGTCACGACCTCACTCTCGCGGCGTTCAGCAGGCAGCCGCACAAGGTGTTCGGCTGAAAAGCTCCGGCCAACCGACTGTCTGAGACGGCAGCTGTAGATGGTGGAACTGACGTGGGGGGCTTGGTGAAGGTGTCGGCGGCTGCCCCGACTCACGCGCTGCCTGCCCACGCCCGTTCCCGACGTGCGGATCGGACGGCGACGCGGTGGAAGGAGCGCGGGCAACGGGCAGATGACCGTGGTCGCCTGCCCCTTACTCCCTCCGCTCTCTTCGGGCCGCACCCCGTACGTACCGGACGGACGCCTCAGCCGAGGGTCGCCTCAAGCGCGGAGTAGGAGCCCGAGCCGGTGACGACACGCTGGAGGGTGAAGCCGCCGTCCGCGAGCAGCCGGCGCCATTCGGACTCGCTGCGCTGCCGGCCACCGAGCATCCCGAGCATGATGATGTCGAGCATCTTGGTGGGGTGCGGGGCGTCGCCCTCGGGGACCACCATGTCGACGATGACCAGTCGGGCACCGGCCGGCGCGGCCTTCACGACGTTCCGCAGGATGCGGAGACTGGAGGCGTTGTTCCAGTCCTGCAGCACGGCGGACAGCACGTAGACGTCCGCGGCCGGCACCTTCTCGAAGAAGTCTCCCGCGACGACCTCCACCCGCTCCTCCAGGCCGGCGGCCCGCAGCGTCGGACGGGCGGCGGAAACGGTGCTCGGCAGGTCGAAGACGACGCCTCGGCGTTCGGGGCGCCCGGCGAGCAGCTCCGCCAGCAGGGTGCCGTCCGCTCCGCCGATATCGGCGACCGTCTGGCCCTGGGGAAGGTCGAAGACCTCCAGCAGATCACCCCGGGCGTTCTGCGTGAATCCGGCCATCGCGTCGTTCTGCAGCGCGGCCATGTCCGGGTTCTCGTTGACCCAGTCGAAGAAGGGTTTGCCGAGGAACACCTTCGCCGCGGGCTCACCGGTCCGTACGGTGTCCAGCAGGTTGCCGAACGGCGCGTAGTGGGTCTGATGGAAGTAGCGGGTGACACTGCGCAGAGAGTCGGCCGGCCCGTCCGCGAGCGTACGCCCCAGGTCGGTGATCTCGACGGTGCTACCCGACGTACGGAACACCCCGTGTTGCGCCAGGAAGCGGATGATGCGCCCGAGCGCGTCCGCGTCCGCGCCGACCTCCGTCGCGATGTCTTCGACCTCCCGAGGCCCGCTCAACAGTGCGGTCGCCACATCGAGCTCGGCGACCGCGAAGAGCGCCTGAGACATCTGGAATCCGGAAATCAGCCCAAGCATCATCACGGCCGGGGGCAGTTCTACGTCCGACATGTTTTTCTCTCTCACTAGGGCGCACATAAGGGACTTTGTTCGCCGTGCAGGCGCTCGCGCCACTGGCGGCCGCCGGCACCGCCCGGCTGCTGACGAGGCTGCGGGTCTTGGTCAGGCCGTGGCCAGGGACAGCTTTTCGGCGTACTGGCGCGCCAGCGCGTGCGCGTTCTCCAGCGAGGCCTCGTGGAGGGGCAGCAGGTGCCGGAGGGGTTCCATGGTGAGCGCGTAGGTCAGCTCGGGCGTTATGGTGCGAACATCCAGGGCCATCAGGTTCGGGTCGCCAAGGATTGTCTCCAGGGCGGGGACCAGGAAGTCCTTGCCGTGCATGGGCGCGCCGGGGCCGTAGCCGCCGCCACGGGCGGAGACGATGACGGCGGGCCGGCCCGCGGTTGAGGTGGCGTCGCCGAGGCCGATGGTCCTGCCGACGATCATGATGTGGTCCAACCACGCCTTGAACACCGACGGCAGCGAGTAGTTGTACACCGGCACCGCGAACAGGTAGGCGCCGGCGCCCAGGAACTCCTCGACGAGCTCGTCCTGCACGGCTGCGGCGGCCTTCTGCTCGGGGGTGTGCTCGGCCGCCGGGGTGGTGCGGGCCGTGATGCCTGCGGCGTCGAGGTGGTCGACGGGGGTGAGGGCGAGGTCACGGGTGACGATGTCGCCGTCCCAGGCGGTGGTGAAGGTGTCGGCGACCTGCCGGGAGAAGGACGCGCCCCCGGAGACGGAGGAGTCGATGCGCAGAAGGTAGGACATGCTCGTGCTTTCTGTGTCGGTACGTCGCAGAGCCGGGTGGCGGGTTTCCCCTTCTCGACCACTTACCAGCTGTTCGTAACCCCACTGTGCATTAGTGGGATAAACCGTACAAAAGGCACATTCATGTGCGTTATCGGGAAGAGGGAGCAGTTGCGAGCGCGAGCAAGCTGGCGGATGCTCACCCTTAAGCACCTGCGGCGCAGCGGGCTCGTCAACCGCACCGCCTATCCCGAGGTCCCGCCCTGCCCCTCGACCTGCGCTGGCAGAGTCAGCACGCCCACCTCTGCGCGTCCGTCGAGCACCTCACCCGCGATGCCCCTGACGAGGAGGCGGCCGATGAGATCGCCCAGACTCAGCGGCACATCGCGTCGATGAGATCCGAGAAGTGCGGGAACTCCGCTCGTGCGGCGGTCACGATCTGGGCGGGGGCACGGCGGCGGCCGGGTGCGTGTCGCTCGGCGATCGTATGGAAGGCCTCACTCGGCTGCGTAGGAGAGTCGGGGTCCGTAAAGGCCTCGGCGGGGCCCAGACCGGCGGCGAACAGCCAGAGGAGGTCGCTGAGATCCCGGGCGATCACACCGCGCTCACCCTCGGAACCGATGTAGACAACGGGCTGGTCGGTGATCGCCGCATCGGGCCGTACCAGCCAGAAGCCGGCGTAGTCACCCGCCCCGGTCGTGCCGAAGAAGCGGAACTCGCTGCCGTCGACCTCTTGGTTGCCGGTCCACAGGCGGAACCACCACGCCGTCCGGTCGGGCTCTTCGAACTGATCGTATAGCTCGAAGTCACAGCCGTCGGCCTCGTCGGTCTCCTCGTCCCATTTCCACTCGAAGCCGACCTGGGCCACCTCGGCCAGAGCCGTGGGCAATGCGAGATCTTCAGGTACGTACGCCACCCCCAAAGATTAAACGATCACTGAAAGCCGCTGCTGCAACGTGGTGATTCGAGTGTTGGAGCGCGCGAGGATCGCCTGATCCGGGCAACAGGTGCTCCGGGGTGCCCGAGGTCGTTGCGGCCGACGGCAGTAGTGAGGCGGGAGGCCCTCATGCGTGACGCGCGAACGGCGTCCCACAAAGCCGCGGGCTCTTCACCGTCCTGGACCGGATGATGTCCAAACCCGGGAGACCCCGGTGGTCGCGCGTGGATGAGTCGGAGTCACCGGTCGGCGCACAGGACGGCGTCGACGGCGAATTCGTCAGCGTGTCCGTTTCAGGCTTCGCGGACGAAAGTCGCGCATTCCGAGCAGTCGTCGAGATATCGATGACGACACTCAACGGTGTGTCGCAGGAATGTCATCGCCTGCTGCCTGCGGACGATCTCATTTTCAAGCGCGGCGATCTTTGCCCTCACGACCGCCTGCGCCGCTGCCTTCTGCGGCGAGGTGGCGGCGATGACCTCCGGCAACGAGAGCCCGACCCGCCGCAGTTTCAGTACGGTGCGTGCCTGTTCCAGAGCGCTGTCGTCGTAGACGCGGTAGCCGTTGCCATCGCGACGTACGGTGAGCGCCCCGACCTGCTCCCAGTGCCGTAGTACGTGAGCTTCGATCCCGAGCTCCGCGGCGGCTTCCCCGACCGTCTTCACCACACACGCCTTGCCTTCATGTCGACCTGAACCTTTAGCGTCCCAATCATGCCCGACACCACTCGCCCCACGAGCGCCCGTCATGGTTCATCGATCCTGGTCACCGGCGCGACGGGCAACCTCGGCCGCGAAGTGGTCGACCGCCTCCAAGCGCACGGCTTGCGCGTGCGATGCCTCGCCCGCCATCAGATGGATCCGCTGGATCCGCGCCCCGGAGTCGAGCCGGTGGTCGGCGATCTCACCGACCCGGCCGTGGTCCGCTCGGCACTCGTGGGCGTCGACGCCGTCTTTCTCATCTGGCCGCTGCTCGATTCCGCCCCTGCCCATGACCTGGTTGCGGAGCTCGCCGCCGCGGCACCCCGTGTCGTCTACCTGTCCTCGACGGCCATCAACGACGGAGCCGCTCGTCAGAGCGATCCCATCGTTCAGGTGCACGCGGACATGGAGGCCCTGCTCCACGACGCCGGACTGCGGCCAGTGGTGCTGCGCAGCGACATGTTGGCCTCCAACGCCCGTGGCTGGGCCGCACAGCTGAGGGCAGGCGACGTGGTGACCGGTCCGGATATCGCGCGCACAGCCGTCGTAGACGAGCGCGATGTCGCCGATGCGGCCGTCACCGTACTGCGCGCACACCAGGACCACCTCGATCACAGCCCGTACGTGCTGACAGGACTTGAGGTGCTTAGTCGTGCCGACCAGGTCGGTCGTCTCGGTGCCGCGCTCCAGCGCCGGCTGCGCTTCGAAGCGGTCCCCGCCGACCTCGCGCGATCACGAATGCTCGCAGACGGTCGTCCCGAGCGACTGGTGGAAGCGCTGATCGCTGCTTCGGCGTGCCGGCCGGAGTCGAACCGCGTCACCGATCACGTCGAGCGCCTGACCGGTCGAGCGGCCGGCACCTTCGCGAGGTGGGCCATCGACCACGCGGCTGAGTTCAGCTGACGGGAGAGCCGTGACGGGCGGTGTCCTCTTGGCGGCGAGTAGCGTGCAGCGCAAGAGCCGTTGCGCTGACGAAGCACGCGACCGTTCAGGGCACGATGAGGCAGATTCCGCGAATAGGATCCGCCAAGCGCCTATTCAGAAGTTCTGCGCGTAACAGGCTGTGAGGTCGAGGGGGACAGGCAGGCATTGACGCGGGCCTCTATTGTCCGCACCGCGGAAAATTCATGCTCAACCTTGCGAGGGGCCGGCGCGTTGAAGAGGGGCGAAAGGAGGCCTCTCTTATGACGGATGAAGACGAATCGGCTTTCGATGAGTTCCTTGCCTCCCGGAGCACCGCGCTCCTGCGTACCGCCATTCTGCTCTGTGGCGCTTCCCAGCATGACGCCGAGGACCTGGTGCAGGGCGCACTGGAGAAGGTCTACCGGCACTGGCCGCGGATCAGGCACGACAACCCCCAGGCGTACGCCCGACGGGTCGTCGTGAACGCCGCGATCTCCGTCGCGCGCCGCCGAAAGGTGATCCAGGAGATCACATTCGCCAGACCGCCGGACACCGCCGTGCCCCCGTTCGACGTGGACCTGCGAGACGCCTTGTTCGCGGAGTTGCAGCGGCTTCCCACGCGGATGCGGGCCGTACTGGTCCTGCGCTACTGGGAGGACCTGTCGGAGAACGAGACGGCCACGCTCATGGGCTGTTCGGTCGGGAGTGTCAAAAGCCAGGCCTCGCGCGGTCTCGCTCGAATCCGCGAACGCATGTCGAGCCTTGAAGGAGCATCAACATGAACGCAGAGGAAGCGCTGAAGGAGACGATGCTCGCACAGGTGGCCGATGTGCAGGCCACCCCGGCACTCGGCGGCGCCGTCCGCAGGAGGCACCGCAGGCGCGTGACCAGGTTTCGCACGGCCGGCGCGGCGCTCGTCATGGTGGCAGTAGCGGGGGCGCTGCCGGCATATCTCACGGTGACCTCGGCGGGCGAGCACACGTCGTCCCCGAGGAAGAGCGAGGCGGTGGCGACCATCCGATCCGGAATCGTGGTCCCCGACGTCGTCGGCAAGGACGCCAAGGTGGCCGGCCAGGCCCTGAAGGCCGCCGGCCTCAACGTGCGATCCAGCGTGGGCCCGCCGTCGAGCGACATGCCGGCTGGAGTCGTGGTCAGCCAGAGCCCGCCGGCAGGCGACGATGCCGAACCCGGCGCCGAGGTCACCGTCATTGTCTCCTCGTCCTCCGAGGCGGGGCTGACGGTGACCAAGCCACAGAAGCTCCCGCCCGAGCTGGGCGATCTCGGCGACGAAGGCGGACACCGCTTCGCCGGCATCGACTTCGTCTACCTGCCTGAAGGGCTCAAGTGGGTGCCTTTGTTCGAAAGCGACGCCTTCGGTAACACGAGCGACTCCACCTCGTGGAACGAGTCGGGCAAGACGACCGACGGCTACGGGATCCAGGTGATCGTCTACGGCGGCAAGGCCGTCGAACAGATCTCCGGGCGGATGGCCGGATATGGCAGGCAGGGCGCCGAGCCGATTGAGATCCGCGGCAAGGAGGCGTACCTGGTGAGCGTCGGCGAGCCGCCCGGCGAACTCGCCAACGACAAGAACACCCCGTCCGGCGAGCCTCGCGCCCGCGTTCTCACCTGGGTCGAGAACCCCAGCCTTGCCATCGAGCTCCTGATGAGCCCTGACTACGCCAAGAAGGTCGACGCCGACACGGAACTCAAGAAGATCGCCGACGCTCTCCGCCCGGCCAGGTAATCCCTCCCAAGCCAGAGCCGCCGCGTCCGCCTGCCTGTTCCAGCGTCGGGCATGTCCCGGGTGCGGCGGCTCCGTGACCGGATGACGGAGCAGCCGCCGCGCGTTACCCCGACATGCCGACCTCGTCCCCACCTGACCAAGCCCTACTGGCGGGCTGAGTCGGGAGTGCGCTGCGAAGCAGTCAGAACCCAGGCGGTGAAGGCTTCGACGCCGTCCACGACCGCCTCGAAGCGCGGGGAGTGGAAGAGATCGAACACGTGCTGCCCGCCGGGCAGCTCGGCGTAGACCACGGTGCTGTCCGAGACACGGCGCAGTTGGGCGACGAAGTCCCGGGCGCCCTCGACGGTCCCCAGCGGGTCCTTGGTGCCGTGGGCGATGAGGAACGGCGGCGCACCGGGGTGGATGTATCCCTGTGGCTGGAGCGGGGGCGGCGGCTCATCCGGCGGGTCGCCGAAGTAGTGGCCGTAGTAGCCATAGAGGCAGATCGCCGCGGTGACCGAGGTGTCGGCGGACTCGAATCCGGGCTGGAACATCGGGTCGTTCGGTGTGAGCGCGCACAGGCCCGCAATGTTGGCGCCGGCGGAGCTGCCCGCCACGAACAGCCTCGACGGATCGACACCGTACTCGGCGGCGTGCTCGCGGATCCAGGCGATGACCTTCTTGGCGTCGATCTGGTGGCCGGGGAAAGTGGTCTCGGGCCGCAGCCGGTAGTTGGCGCTGATGCACACCCATCCCTGGCCGGCGAGCCGGTACAGCAGGGGGCGTGCCTCACGGTTCTTCGCGCCGCTGGTGTAGTGGCCGCCGTGGAAGTAGATCAGGACCGGCGCGTTCTGCGGCGCGTCGCGGCGGCGGTAGACGTCGAGGAGATTCCGGCGTCCGGCGTTCCCGTAGCGGATGTTGGGGATCCGCTCCACGTCACGCCGCCGCATGAAGCCCGGGAGCAGCAGGATGCGGGCCCAGGGCCGGTGGCGGCGCAGCGGTACGTGCACACGACCCCGCCAGCCGGTCCCGAGCCCCTCCTCGAGGGCCCGCCCGACCACCTGATCCGTGCGCAGCCCCCGCCAGGCGGAGACAGCTAGGCCGATGGTGGCGACGGCGGCCACCGCGGCCGTCACCTTGGCGCCCGCCGAATCCAGATCGCCCTGGGCGGCGGCCAGGGCCGTGGAGGCCACCAGGAAATAGATGCCCACGGACGGCACCTCGTTGAGGATCAGGCCGAACCAGAAACTCATCGTCGCCAGCGGTTGGGGCCGGCGTGGCGCGACAACGGCGAAGAAGGTGAACCAGGCGAGGAGCGCCACGGTGAACACATAACCAAAGGGCACAAAACCTCCAAGGACGAACACCGGCTGACCGAAGATCGCAACCACGTGCCCGCCGACGACGGCCTGCGGAACTCCCCGGAGGGCCTCATCAGACGCATGGCATCGGATCGGGCCGGAATGGCCGGCAGGAAAACGTCGGCCGCGGTGACCATTGCCGTCCTCCTCATTCCGTCTCGAAAAGAGACCGTAAACGACACGTATCGTGTCGCTGAGAGTGTGGCCGAACGGCGCGATCGATGTCAACACGACACGTTTCGTTCCCTTTAGGGTGAGGGCATGTCCAGGGCACCGAACGCAGCGCGCCGCAGCGAGAGCAGTCGACAGGCGATCCTCGCCGCGACCGAAGAACTCTGCGGCGAGAACGGTTACGGGCGGCTGACCATCGAGGCCATCGCCGCCCGTGCCGGGGTGAGCAAGAAGACCATCTATCGGTGGTGGCCGTCCAAGGGCGCGGTCGTCCTGGAACTTATCGACGAGACCGCGACCATCGCCATCGACCCTCCCGACACCGGTGATCTGGCCATCGACCTGCGCACCATGTTGACCGAGGTCATCGGCATGCTCACCCCGCCGCACGCCTCGCCCGCCATCGGAGTGATCGCCGAGGCACTGCACGACCCCGACCTCGCCCGTGACCTGCGTGAACGCATCATCCAACCGCGCATCGCCACGTTCAAACAACGGCTTCGCCGAGCACAAGCCACCGGCCGGCTATCCCCGGACGCCGACCTCGACGTCGCGCTCGACCTGCTGTACGGCCCGATCTACCACCGCCTGGCCCTTCATCTCGGCATGCCCGACTCCAGCTACCTCGACTCCCTCATCACCCACGTCCTGCGCGCGCTCACCCCACCGCACTCCACTGACGCATCCGCGCGAGGCAGAGAGGGGATGCCACCGCAATAAGGAAGATTCGGGCCGCTGAGCCTCTGACATGCGACGTCGCAAACCCACCGAGTTACTCGTGCGGTCCGTGTGCCCCGAAGGATCAGAATTGCAACCCTGTGATGAACCGCAATCCAAACAAGTGCAGGCCGACTGGTAAGTAGGCCACGAGTGACCAGCGGACACCATCGTTCTCATGACTCCGGGCAGCGCGCCTTCCTCCGTCGCATCCTCGCCGAGGGGGCGGACAGGCTCGCGGTGCGCCCGGCGGAAGACCCGGTGTTCGGCTCGTCCGGCGCGTCGAGCACTTCTACGCTCGGCTCTTCGCCGCCGCGCACATTCTTGACCGAGCGGGCCGAGGGGACTACGTCACCCTCGCCGGACCGGTTCGCGCCCATACGGAGTGGCTGCTCCCATCTGGTGGTGAACAATGACATCCATGCTGGTCACCCGTTTACGTATGCCCCGCGACCATTCCGGCGAGTGGCCGTTCACCCTGGCTCCGATCGCTCACCTGGTCGACGGCGTCGAGCTGACCGCACCGGTGACGTTTCTGGTGGGGGAGAACGGTTCGGGCAAGTCCACGATCGTCGAGGCCATCGCCGATGTGTGCAGGATCAACTCCGAGGGGGGAAAAGCCGGGACGAAGTACGCCAGCACCGGACCGGCGACTCCGTTGGGCGAGGTTCTCGACGCCGAGCTGACCTCGGCCGGGGTACGGCTTGTCCACGGTCCCCGGCTCAAGCGGCGGGCGTTCTTCCTCCGTGCTGAAACCCTGTTCAACCTGGCGCGGAGTGTGTCCGGCAAGTATGGCTTCTGGGATGACGATCTCACCGAACAATCCCATGGTGAGGGGTTCTTCACCGTCCTGGACCGGATGGTGGCCGGGCCCGGCCTGTATCTGATGGACGAGCCGGAAGCCGCCCTGTCGTTCAATTCGTGTCTGCGGCTGCTCAGCCTGATGGACCGGGTGGTCACCCAGGGCGGACAGATCATCTGCGCCACCCACTCGCCGATTCTCGCCAGCCTCCCCGGAGCCCAGATCCTCGAGCTCGGCGACCACGGTATTCGCACCACCGAGTGGGACAAGCTCCAACTGGTCGACCACTGGCGCCGCTACCTCGCCAAACCCGACTTCTACCTCCGCTACGCCCTGGACCGCGACACCGACTGACCTGTCTCGGTCACTGACCTCCTCAACGTCGGCGGCTTCCGCTGGGATGGCGAGGCGGAGATCGACGCCGCGGCGCGTCCATGTATCTCCTGGTCGTGATGTGGCTTCATCACGCCAGGAGGTTCTCATTTCATGTGTCGCCGCCGCGGTCAACGTCCACGACCAGTACGTCGGGCCTCTAATCCTTGAGCTTGGCGGTTACCTTGCTCGCGGGGGGAGCCTTGATGGAGACCTTGGTGCCCCACCCGGTGAAGCGGGTGTCGACGGTGATCGTCTTACCTTCCCAGCCGGGACCGTCGAATATGCCCGTGACCGCGTGGGAGGTGGTCAGGCGCTGCGGGAGCCCGCCACGGTTCACCGTGAGCTTGAAGGTCACTACGGTCTTGTCGCTCGACCGGAGCGGCAGGGTGGCCCTGAACCAGGGGGAGACCTTGGCGAGTCTGCCGAAGGTGGTGGTGCCGGAATAGCTGACGCCCGCCCGCTTGGCACCCTTGAGCAGGGACGCGAGGGTCGCCGGCTCGGCGATGTTCACGAGCTGTCCGAACCAGCCACTGGAGCCGCCGGTCATGCCCTTCTGATCCTTGTACCAGCTCTTGCCCTCCGGCATGCTCTCGCGGTAACTCCCGCCCGAGAGGTAGCTCGTGGTGCCGATCCGGATCGTCCGGGAGGGTGCGAATATGCCGGTCGGGTCCGCGGCTCTCGGGTCGCTGGATTTCTTGGCGCTCTTCGAGCTGATGTCCGAGGCGATGATTCCGGTCTTGCCAAACTGGAAGGAGCCAGTCCGCTGGAGATAGGGCTCGCTCTCATCGTCCCAGATCACGACGCTGAGGTCGGTGAACTTCATGCCCTTGCCCACGACGAACTGGCTCTTCAACGCCTTGATCGGGTCCGCAGGAGCAGGAGCAGCGGCCTGGGCCGGGACGGCGGTCGCGAGCGTGATAGCCACGGCTGTCGAGATGCCTGCGATGACTCGCTTCATATGGATTCCTTCGTCGCCCAGTACAGGAAAGAAGATCTTGTCTGACCTTGATCACAAGCACGTCTCGGGGCGCGTCACCGAGCTTCTCCCAGAGCGCGTACACCGGTCTCGCGCTGCCATGCCGGTCTACCTGGCTTGCCCGGGTTCAGTTGGGTGAGGTGAGTTCGAACCAGATGACGGTGCCGATGGAGTCGCGGTGGAAGCCCCAGCGGGTGGCGAGGGTGTTGACGAGGGCGAGTCCGCGGCCTCCGGTGGCGTACGGTCCCGTGGTCTTGGGGCAGGGGATGTCCGAGGAGCCGGGGTCTTGGACGGTGATGAGTACGCCGTTGAGGACGAAGGTGACCGTGATGAGGAATTCCTGGGGTCTGTCGGTAGGTCCGGTGGGGTGTTCGACGGCGTTGGTGGCGAGTTCGCTGGTGAGGAGCATGGCGTCGTCGCGGCAGGGGTGGTCGTCGCCGAGGAGTTCGGCGACGAAGGTGCGTGCGGGCCTGACCTGGCTGGGCGTGGCGGTGAAGCGCTGGGAGATCATGGGTGTCTGTCCCAGGTGCGGTGGCCACATCGTGCCGGGATGAGCCGGGCCGGTGGTGTTGGTGGTCATCGGCCGGAATCGATCAGTGAACGCGCCGACGAGCAGGGACAGCAGTCGCGCCGCCATCGTTGTCACTCCTCTTAATCGTCTTCTACAGCGTTCCCGGTTGGCTCAGCCAGATCCTCTGCGGCAGGCGACAGACGTTGCCGGAGGCGTGTTCGAAGACGCCTTTCTTCCAGATCCCACGGCGGTCTACCGGGTTCTTCCGGTCAGCAGCGCCGTCCAGATCGTCCGGGCTTCGTTGATCGGCCGGACAGAGGTCTCGTGTATCTCATGCTTGCCGTCGAGCTGGACAGTTCGCCGGAGGAATGCCCGTCCCGCGCCTTCCAGCAGTTCGTAGACGGTGGCACGGCAGAAGCATGTCCAGGCCACTGGCCGTGCCCGCTCCAGCGCTTGGTACGGGCGCAGCCACTCCAGCCGTACGTGATCTCGCTGGGCCATCGCCACGTGCGGACTCACGCACTCGTCAGACAGGATCACCACGCGCCCCCGCCATCAGCTCGGGCAGCGGATGCGCTGTGCGGAGATCGGCGTACCGCAACGCGATCCGTCGTGCCGCACGTTGAGGGTCCGTTACCGACTGCGAGGCATAGATAAACCGATGGCGGCGGACGTCCCACCCGATGCGCCACCAGAACCGCTCGCCGTTGCACCAGACCACCAGTCCCACCCAGACCGACACCAACGCCAGCCCGTAACCGTCGTGCACGTCGGAGGCGATTCCCTCCTCCTGCAGAGCACGTTGCAGCAGTTCAGCCGCCTGGCAGGGATCCGTCGTGACCAGGGGTGGTTCGCCTGACATGGCTTCTCCAGGGGAGATCGGGTGTGCTTCCTCATGCGGTGTCGTACGAGTCGTCCCGTGCTTCCAGACGCGGCGACAGATAGTCGGCAGTCGCCGTGCCCACTCATGACGCCCATCTCTGGCGGGTGGGCTTTCTCAAGGTGCTGACAGCAGACCGCATGGCCTGATTTGCTCGCAACGAACAGCAAAAACAACGCGAGGTGCGCGCATGGCCACGGAGAGAAAGCGAGGTCCCGGGCGACCGGCCAAGGACCTCGATCCCGGCATGTCACTGCTCGCCGCCCTGGGTGCCAGGCTGCGTGAGCTGCGCAAGGGACGCTCGCTGACGTTGATGGAGCTCGGTGAGCTGACCGGATACTCCTGGCAACACCTCGGCGCGGTCGAACGGGGAACGGTCGCACCCTCGGAGTCGGTGATCGTCGCGTGTGACACCGCGCTCGGCGCGGGCGGAGTGCTGAAGGGCATGTTCCCCGGCGTCATCCGCGAGCAGACGCACCTCCGCCACAGCGGCGAGGCCGCGCGCAGGTCCAGCCCGGAGACGCCGGATTCCGATGTCGACTGGGGACGGCTCAGCGCCTGCGGTAAACGCGCTTCCGTGCTGACCTTCGCGGTGGTGGACGACATCGAAATGATCACCATGCATCAGCGCCGCCTCTACCACGAGCTGACATCGACCCAGATGCTCGTTCCGGTCGATGGTCACCTCGGCCTCCTGCTCTCCCTTCTGGAGACGCCCGCACCGGATCGGCTACGACGACGCATCGCCTCCGCAGCCGGGGAAGCCGCCGGGTTCTCGGCATGGATCTGGTTCGACCTCGGCGACCACTTCAAAATGGGACACCGGTACGACACCGCGCTGAACGCTCTCGGAGAAGCCGGCGACAGAGGGCTGCGGTCCTACATCAGCGCCTACCGGGCGGTCACCGCCGACGCGGCCGGGCGAGCCGACGAAGCCGTCCGCCATGCTTCGACCGCCCTGGACACGGCCGATCGTTCCGTCACCCGCGTGACGAAATCCTGGCTCCATGCCGTGAACGCCGCCGCCCGCGCTCATGCGGGCGACAGCCGTACCGCACTCGCCGAGCTCGGCCAGGCGCACGGAGCCCTGGAGCAGGCCGGCGGTGAGCGTGACGAGTGGATGTACGACTTCAACCACGAGCGGCTTCTGGGTTACGAGGGCAACTGTCTGCTGGAGCTCGGCCAGTACGCCCAGGCGGCCCGCTCCTTCGAGCACGCTCTCAGCGGTGCCCCCGCCACGTGCGTCCGCCGACGAGCGGAGATCAGCGTGGACCTGGCACAGGCACGCCTCGGGGAAGGGGAGACGGTCGAAGCCGTACGGCTGGCACGAGAGGCGATCACCGTGTTCGCCCGGCGAGGATCCACCTCGGGCATGTCCCGGGTGCGGCGGCTTCGCGATCGGATGACGGAGCAGCGCCAGGACGTGGCGGTTCGCGAGTTGGATGATTTCGTCCGAACATGGCAAGAGTGAGCCCTATCCCGGCTGAACTCGTCGCCCGCGCCACCGTGTCCCACGACGCCGTCCAGACGGTCGGCGAGATCGTCTACTGGATCGAGGGGCGGCCGAGCGGGGACGTGCTCGTGCGCTGGACCGCCTCGGATGGCTCTCAGGACGTGCTGCCGGAGGGCTTCCATGTCGCCTCGTACGTGCATGAGTACGGCGGAGGTGCCTATCTGGCCACTGAGCGAGACCTCTGGTTCTGCAACGCCTATGACCAGCGGATCTACCACGTGAGCGAGGGCCGGGATCCCGTACCGGTGACGCCTGTTCCCGTCTTACCGGGCGCCCTGCGCTATGCCGATCTGCGCCTCCTGCCGGGCAGCAGCTGGCTGATCTGCGTTCGGGAGCGACACGAAGACGATGGATCCGTCCACAATGAGCTCGTCATCCTGCCGGGCGACAGGTCGGCCGAGCCGAGGGTGATCGCGTCCGGTGACGACTTCTACATGTCGCCTGAGCCCAGCCCCGATGGGAGGCGGCTGGCCTGGGTGTCATGGAACGCGCCGCTCATGCCGTGGGACGGCTCTTGTCTGTGGGTGGCAGACATCCAGCCTGACGGATCGCTCACTGATCCTCGGCTTGTCGCGGGGGGTGAGGAGGAGTCGGTGTGCCAGCCGCGGTGGAGCCCGGAAGGTGTGCTGCACCTCGTCTCGGACCGTTCCGGCTGGTGGAACCTGTATGCCTGGCGTGATGACCGCCTCGACCCGGTGATCACAGGGGAGTTCGAGGTCGCGGCGGCTCCCTGGGAGTTCGGCTATCGGACCTACGCGTTCCAGGGTGCCCAGGTCGTGGCCGTCATCCAGCAGGGTCCTCGGCATCATCTGGCGGTGAGGAATCCTGATGGTGCCCTCGAACGTCTGGTTCTGCCGTACACCTCGATCAAGCCATACCTGGCCATGGCAGGCTGGAGCATCGCCTTCATCGGCTCCAGCTCGGCCCTATTGCCCACGGTGGTGCTGGCCGATCCGGATGGTTCCGTTCGAGAACTCGCCTCGGCCGGCCTCGTTCTGGTTCCGGCATCGCTCGTCCGGCCCGAACCGTTTGTTTTCAGCACCCGTGACGGAGCCGAGGCGTATGGCTTGTACTACCCTCCGCTGGAGGAGAGCGACCAGCCGCCACCGTTGCTGGTGCGGGCTCATCCGGGACCTACGGCGAACTGGCCGCTGCGGCTGGATCTTCATGCGCAGTACTTCACGAGCCGAGGCTTCGCCGTTGCCGACATCGACTACCGAGGTAGCACTGGGTACGGCCGCGCGTATCGGCTTCAGCTTCGGGGGAGATGGGGAACGGTCGACGCCACCGACTGCGCTGACGCTACCCTCCACCTAGCGGCTACCTCTCGTGTAGATCCCCGGCGAATGACCATCTGGGGTGCCAGCGCTGGCGGCTACACCGTTCTGCGTGCTCTGGCGACGACTGATGCGTTTGCGGCGGGAGTCGCCAGGTCCGCCGTGGTCGACCTTGAGGCCTGGAGCGCAGCCGCACCAAAGTTCCAGGCCCATCACGCGGAGCTGCTTCACAGCGAGCATTCCAGTGAAGTAAGCGAACCCGGGATTCGGCGCCCGCTCCTCCTGATCCACGGAGACGAAGATCGCGTGACCCCCTTGGCCCAAGCTTGCACCCTTGTCCAGCGCCTGGGTCGCAGCTCACATCTACTCATCGTTCCCCGGATGGGACATACCTTACAGAGACCCTCTGACGTTCACTGTGTTCTCCGCGTGGAGCTAGGGCATCTTCGGTCGATCTAGAAGGAGTTCACGATTGCGTCCACGGGAGTGATGTACGGCTTCAAATCCGTACATCACTCCCGTGGACGCTGACTACTCGCTGAGCCCAAACTTCTGGGCTGCCATCCAAGGGAAGCTAGCTGATGCGACCTATTTCTTTTTTGAATTTCTCATGGCGAATGTGGTCCTCCTGGCCGAGAAAGGCTTTGAAGCCGCCGAGTTTGTACGCCAGTGGCTTTTTTCCATCTTGATGGACTTCGATATGGAAGTCCCGGCCAAGCACGCTGATCCGGCGCTCTAGTTCATGGGCCTCTAAGGGGGAATCGACCGCCTTATTGATCTGAGTGATGGTCATAAAGTCATCTCGGTCACGAAGGATCCGATAAATCGCGTCGTGCATCGTGTCCGGATCGCGCTCACGAGGCTCAGTCGTACGATTGAGGGCAGCGGCGATGGCGATGCCGAGCACTTTAGCGACCGGGGGAGGGAATGCGTTGCCGATCTGACGGTACCTCGTGGTTTTCTTGCCAGTGAATTCCCAAAAAAATTCTTCATCGTCCCACCCCTGCAGTCGGGCTACCATCTCACAGGTCAGCCTGGGCCCGATGTCGAACACATCACCACCGACAGGAGCGGCATTAGCCAAAGCCCAACCGTCTACACCCATCTCCCCCCATGCCTTCTTTGCTCGGCTGGGTCCCAGGTCGGCGCCGCCGTGTTTCTTCGAACCCCCGACGATGGTCGGTGCGATGCGATTGGTCTTCGCTGCCCATGCATCTGCTCCATGCCAGCCGTTAGCGGACATTAGCGGGAACAACACTTCCCCGACTGTAGGGGGACGACCGATGGTCTCAGGCCAGTGGAAATATGCGAAATCATCCGATGCCATCGCGATGAGCACGAATCTGGGTCGGAGTTGCGGGACGCCGTAGTCGGAAGCGTTTAAGACTCGCCATTCGGCGGCGTACCCGAACTCGCGGAGCCGATCCAGCACATGCTGCCGGTAACCTGCGAACCTGGGCATGCTCAGCCCTCGGACGTTCTCCAGTAACAGGGCGCGAGGCTGCACGATTTTGACCTGCTCGACCGCCCAGGCGAAGAGATCACGTTCGTCCCCGGCCCCCAACTGCTTGCCCGCGATCGTGAAAGGGGGACAGGGTACCCCCCCTGCCAAAAGGGCGATCTCCCCTTTATGGTCACTGGGATCCCATACTGCGGGATCGGCGACATCGCCCTCTATGACTTCCCAGTGTGGGCGGTTATGTCTGAGTGTGCCGACGGCGTTCGCGTCTAGCTCGACCAGCAGCTCATGTTCGAACCCGGCACGCTCCAGGCCTAGCGCCTGACCGCCGGCGCCGGCGCAGATCTCCAGGACCTTCAAAGTTCTTCCAGCGCTGCCCATAAGTAGCCTCCTGTTGATCAGGAAGAGGGTAGCCGCCTTATCCGACAAATTGGGAAAACGTCATTTAGTGGTAGTGATGCCCTTGGTCGTCAAACGGGATCGATGGCCTGCCTCTACGCCTGGTCGTTCAGTGTGTTGGGAGGGTCGGCAGCTGACGGCAGGTCGGCTGATCGTTATCCAGAGCGATCAGGAGACGCGTCACCGTGCCGTCGGTCGATCTGTTGGGAAGCCCGACCGCGACGGAGCTCGATCAAGCTCACGATGCAGATGGTCCGACCGAGGGCAACCTCCCAGGCGTCTCCCTCTCATGAGGCCGCAGTCCTGGTGCACCATCGCGATCACGGTGCGGCTGGACGTGTCTTCCCACTGAAGATAATTCCGTGCCCCTTCGAGCCGGACGAGCGGGAAGCTCGTCAGTATCTCCGACGAGCCAGCACAGGAACTCGATGAAATGCGCGTTCATGTTGGAGCCCACCTCGGCGACAGCCTCCTTGGCTCGCTCATAGAGTTCTGGGTCCGGGCGGCAGACCACGGAAGCGTTCTTGTGCTTGTTGGGCATAGAGCCACCGTGCCACGGTGGCTAGCCACCGTAAACAGGGAGTACGCTTTCCTGGTCATGGCGAGCTTCAGGAGTAGATCGGCGATGAGCGCACACCAGCTCTGCCATCACGGACCCCCATTCTGACAGCCAGGAGACCGCGTGCACACCGCCGAAATTGTGGATCTTTTCGCCGGGCCGGGCGGATTGGATGTGGCCGCATGCCAGTTGGGTATACCCGTGGTCGGCATCGAATGGGATCGGGACGCATGTGAGACTCGCCGTGCGGCCCAGCTGCGCACGCACCAAGAGGACGTGCGTAAGTTCGGACCGTCGGATTTCCCGACCGCCACAGTCCTCGCAGGTGGACCGCCGTGCCAGACATACACCGTTGCAGGTTCTGGTGCCGGACGCCGTGCCCTGGATGATGTGCTTAGCTTCGCTAGGCGTATGGCCGATGGCGAGGATGTCACCTCGGATCTGGCAATGCTGAAGGACGAACGCACAGGTCTGGTACTGGAGCCTCTGCGGTGGGCGCTCAAAGCAGTAGAGCTAGGCCGCCCCTACCAGGCGATCGTGCTGGAGCAGGTGCCAGCGGTACTGCCGGTATGGAAAGTGGTAGGTGAAATCCTTCGTGAAAATGGCTACTCAGTGGCCCATGATGTACTACGCGCGGAGGAGTTCGGAGTACCGCAAACCCGACGTCGTGCGGTCTTGATCGCTCGCCTTAAGGGTCAGGATTTTAACGACGAGGTTGCACTGCCCAGTGCAACGCATCACCCGTACCGCAAAGGTGTGCCTCGCACAGAGGGGGGTCAAAAGCCGGAACCGTGGGTGACGATGGGTGACGAGCTCGATCGGCAGGAACCGTTCATCGTTGTGTCCAACTACGGTAGTGGTGGCAATCCTAGAGCTCGCGGCCGACGCAGCTCCTCCGAGCCGGCCGCCACTGTCACCGGAAAGATTTCTCGGAATCGAGTGGTAGCGAACGATGGTGCCGAACTGCCCCGCTTCACCCATGCTGAGGCGGGACAGTTGCAGACCTTCCCTCCCGACTATCCGTGGGCTGGCCGGGCCATCGCTCAGCAGATTGGCAATGCCATTCCACCGCGTCTTGCTGCCCATGTCCTCGCGGCAGCACTCGATCTGAAAGCTGAGGCTCTCAAAAGAGCTGTTTCAGGGAAAGTGACGTGGAGTGAAACTCTACGCAAGGAGGAGGGTACGGACTTCTCGCATGACGCATGTTCCGATGCCAGGGTCGAGTACGAACTTGGTATCAAGAACGTCATCGGCCAGACTGACCCCGTCTGCGTCCGGCTCTAGCCATAATCGCTTCGCTCGAGTAAGTCCAAGGTCGGCCCCACCAGGGTTCTTGGACCCGCCCACGATCGTGGGCGCCAACCCATCCGCCGATATGGCCCATGCGTCGGCCCCCACCCAACCGGTTTCTCCCATCGATGATGTCCGTCAAAGCGGATCAAGCCCAGGTGCACAGGGGTGCTGACAGACCAGTTTGACGACACGACGTACTGAGTCAAGGGATTGATCCACGCCTGAGGGATGTAGGGACCCCGTCTCACCAGCGCTGAAGATGGCTTTTCTTGGCACGAGATACCGGTGAGACGCGGAAACGCGGGCGCAGGTTGTCATGTTAACGATCTGATCTCTACCGGTAGCTGTGGTAACCCACCGGGGCGTGTCATCCGTCTAAAAGACGACACTAGCCATCCACCCTGGAGAGACAGTGGCATACCACCAAGGAGCCTCCGGCCGCCCGCCACGCTATCGTCCGCCCGGATACGGTACGCGCCCTCCAGCCTCTGGATAAGAGTCCGTCGTTCTGGATGTTCGCTGTCGAATTTCCTTTGGTGGTGCTGTTGAGCTGCGTGACCGCCGTTGTCACCATCGGCCCCGGTGGTACGCCCGAGATGGTCGAGGGAACCGCGCCAGCCGCCTAACACACCGTCCAGTCCGCGCCGACGAGCACACCAGATGTAGCGGAATGACCGTCTTTTCAACGATTAATACCGTTAGGGTTTTCGCCATGGACAAGTTCGCTGCGGTCTTCATCGATTGGGTTGAGCGTTTCGGGCTTGAAGGTGCCCTGGAGCACTTTCGCGGAGGGCCATTCGCGAACGGACAGATCGACGAGTGGGTTGCGGAATACCAGCGTCTCGTGGAGGGCGTGAAAATTGGCTATCCACCGAAGATGCTCTCAGCACCCGGCCTCAAGCCCTGGTATCCCGGTCCGCTGGACCACCACAAGCGCTGGCCCGCCTTCCGCGACTCGTTGACACAGTTGCCAGCCGATGTTGTGGAGAAACTGGACCAGTCGACGTCGAAGATCGTCGCCAATACTCATAGTCCTGATACTCCAAGATATCTGACGAAAGGTCTCGTCGTCGGATACGTTCAATCGGGTAAGACCACCAGTTTTACTGGAGTCGCGGCCAAAGCCGCCGACACCGGCTACAAGCTGGTCATTGTGCTGTCGGGCATCCACAACGGTCTGCGTCGACAGACCCAGGAGCGGCTGCAGGCTCAACTTGTCGAGACCGCTGGCGACGGAGCTTGGTTCCCCTTGACGGATGCGACCAAGGATTTCCATAAGCCTTCAGCAACGTTCGCCGCCCATCAAGGGGGCGATCGCACGATCCTGATCGTTGCGAAGAAGCAGAAGGACGTCCTCGCCCGACTCCTGAACTGGCTCACTAAAGCGGCGAAGGACGGCGCGCTCGCCAATGCTCCAGCACTGATCATTGATGACGAGGCCGACCAGGCAAGCGTCGCGACTGCGAAGATCAACCCTCAGATACGATCGCTGCTCAAGCTGTTCCCGCGTTGCGCCTACATCGGCTACACCGCCACCCCGTTTGCCAACGTTCTCATCGACCCGTCGATCCCCGACGAGCTGTATCCGGAGACGTTCATCCTCAACCTGCCCGAACCCGACGGTTATTTTGGTGCCGAGAAGATCTTCGGACGGGACGCGATCGAAGGCGAGTACACCGGCCCCCAGCTCGATGGCTACGACATGGTGCGTATCGTGCCCGATAACACCGTCGCGCAGATCCGTCCGGTAGGTCGGGGGTCGGAGAATGGTTTTGTCCCGACCATTACCGAAGAGCTTGCGGAGTCACTGCGCTATTTCATCCTCGCCACCGCGGCTCGACGGCACCGCGGCGACGAGAGCCATTCCACGATGCTCGTACACACTGGAATGAAGACTGTCATCCACGACGCCTATCGGGAGCCGTTGCGCAATTTCTTTAACAATCTTGCCGCTGCGGTTAAACGTCAGGACCCCGACACGCTCACCAAGCTGAAGACGTTGTGGGAGAAGGAGACCAAGCGGGTACCTGCGTCGAGGTTCGATGGCCTGACCCCGGTGCGCTTCGACGAGTTGGTGAATCACCTTTCCGAGGTCTTCGGCGACGTAAAGGTGATCGTGGATAACTTCCGCAGCCGCGACAGGCTGGACTACTCCGGCGCACGTCCGGTGGTCGCCGTCGCGGTCGGCGGCAACACGCTCTCGCGAGGTCTGACCTTGGAGGGGCTAGTTGTCAGCTTCTTCGTCCGCTCGGCCAATACCTACGACACCCTGCTGCAGATGGGCCGGTGGTTCGGCTACCGGAATGGCTACGAGGACCTGCCGCGTATCTGGATGACCAAAGGCTTGAAGGCAGACTTCCGGCACCTGGCAACTGTCGAGGCCGAGATCCGCTTGGACATTGCCCGATACGAGGAGCAAAACCTATCTCCGCGCGAAGTAGGAGTGCGGATCAGGACTCATCCAGTACTCAACATCACCGCCAAGATGGGGGCTGCTCGCATCTCCTACGCCTCCTACGGAGGCCGACGAGTACAGACTAGATATTTCCGCGAGAATGACGACACCTGGCTCGGCGCAAACCGTGTGGCAGCGACCGCGCTGGTCACTGAAGCCATCGCTGACGGCGTCAAGGTTGACAACCGTGGGGACGGCACCATGATCCTTCGGGACGTCGACGTCTCGCATGTACTCACATTTCTCCAGACCTACCGCGTTCATGAGGGTTCGCCCGATCTGGACCCGCGCCTGGTGACCGCATACATCGGCAAGGAGAGCCGACGCGCCCACCCCTCGCTGTTGACCTGGAATGTGGCGCTGATGGGCACCCCAGTCAGCGATGTAGATCACGTCGTCGACTTCGGTGGTGGAATCCGGCTCGGCACGATCAACCGGTCGCTGATCAAGGATACAGGCGGCGATGAGGCCGACATCAAGACGCTGATGTCCAAAGAGCATCGGGTTATCGACATGGACATCAGCGCATCGGAGGCACGTGGAAAGTCGGAGGGCGCACTGGTCGACCTACGCAACGCCAGCATCGAACATGCAACGACTGGGCTGCTCCTGCTTTATCCCATCGCCCGCGACTCGCAGCCTGATCCGGCCAACATCGATTCACGTGTGCCGTTCAATGCCACCGACCACGTGATCGGCATGGCATTGGTCTTCCCTGGCAACGCCGAGGACAAGGTGAGCAACAAATATGTGCAGGTTGACACCAGTGGCGTCGATATATCCGAATATGACGAGATAAACGATGCTCTCGAAGGCAGTCAAGACCCGGAGACGGCATGACAACTATCAACCGGGTCTGGCAAGCGCAGTTGCGGGCACGCTGGGCTCTGCTGAGCGCACGCCGCGACCCTGCCGGTGTGGTTACCAGCGGCATGGGCATCACGGTTGATGATGGCGCAGAGGTACTGGCAGGTATCGACGCGCGCGGAGACCACCACCTGCTTGTCCCTACTGGTGTCGATAGATCCGTTGCCGAGGACTCGCAGGCTGCGTACGTCAGGATCCAACGACGCGCATTGGTCGTCGACGGATACGTCCGGACTTACGCCGATGTCGTCTGCCACCGCGCCGACCTATTCGAACTGTTTGATGACATCCTCGCCGCCATGCTCACTCAGCTTGCATCCAGCTCTGGAGAACGGCCTGACGCCGTCTGCAAGCAAGTTTTGGACGAGTGGCGTGAACTATTAAGACGTCGCGGAGGTCTGCTCGGCGACGACGCACTGCGAGGCCTGTTCGGAGAACTCATCATCCTGGAACAGATCCTGACGGCAGGCGAAGCGCACGATCTGTCGGTGTGGCGCGGACCTGACCGCGAACCTCACGACTTCCGCCTCCCAGGCGGCGACTTGGAGGTTAAGGTTCTCGGCGCGACCGGGGCAGCGGTCCGGATTCATGGTATCGAACAGCTTGAACCGCCTGAGGACGGTGACCTGTATTTGGTCGTAGTCCGCCTGGTCACCGACCATGACGGGCTAGCCCTCCCCGACCTCGTCGAGCGGATCCAGCCAAAGACCGACGATCACCGAGCGTTCGCCGTCGCTCTGGCACGGGCCGGCTACAGCGAGACTGACGCCGAGCACTACCGCGACCGCCGGTTCGTCGTCACGCAAATCGCCGCGCTACCCGTCGATGACGGATTTCCGCGCATTGTCCCCTCGTCGCTAGCCGACGCGCTGCCTGACGAGGTCAGTGCCCTGTCTTACACCTTGGACCTGTCGTTTTTGCTGCCCAGCGCACTCACCGACGCCTCCGTCGTACCGCTGTTCGCGAAGGGAACCCTGTCCTGAACCCGGAACTATGTTGGTGGTCCGAGCCGGTCGCAGCGACCGGCTCGGCCAAAGCCGAAGGCGTCCGCAATCAGCTAGGCACCCCTCGGATGGACCCGCTGACTGTCCTGGTTCGCGAGAGCGCCCAGAACAGCTTGGACGCGGCCGATCCTGCCGGAGGCGGCGTCCGTTACAGCATTGGTCTGTCCCAGCCGGGATCCGAGCAACTGCTGCGCTGGCGGTCCCTGCTGTGTCCTGGACCGGAACGTGCCAACCTCGGTATCGAAGAACTCCTCAGCTCGGGCAACCCGGTCATGGCAGTGATCAGTGACCGTGGCACCCAAGGGCTGGGCGGCCCACTGCGCGCTGACGTAGCCCTCGCGCCCGGGGCCGACTTCGTCAACCTCCTGCGTAACATCGGTGAACCTCGCGACCGGCAGTTCGGGGGAGGCACTTACGGATTCGGCAAGGGGGTCCTGTTCACCACCAGCAGCATCGGCACAATCCTCGTCCGCACCCGCTGCCGCTGGCAGGGCCGGCTGCAGACCCGACTGATTGCTGCTGCGCTGGGAACAGGATTCCAACGTGATGGTCGCGTCTACACCGGCCGGCATTGGTGGGGCCCGATCATCAACGAAATCCCCGACCCGATGCTGGACACCAAAGCGGAAGACATAGCCGATTATCTCGATCTACCGCCGATGCACCCGAACGAAACGGGTACCGACATCGTAATTATGGGCGCGGCTCTTGGGACTGTCGCCGTGGGCAGTGAGGACGATGAAGAGCGCCCTCGCACTGTTCATCAGGCCGCTGAATATCTCGCTTCAGCGATGATGTGGAACCTGTGGCCGCTTATGCTGCCTACAGACGCTGGAGTCGTGCCGCTGCACTGCCAGGTCACCGCCGATGGCGTGAACATTTCCTTACCACGTCCGGAAGAAGAGCCATGCATCAGGCCGTTCGTTGATGCTTACCGGGCGCTGGACGAAGCTCCGACGATCATTCGCCGGAAACGCCCAGCCACCGTGCTCGGCCACTTTGCCATCCGCACTGGTATCGCGCCGATCCATACGACCGTTGCCTCACTGGCCGCCCCATTCACGGGCTCGGCCCATCACTGTGCGCGGATGCGCGCGCCACGACTGGTCGTCGACTACCTAGAAGGCCCTCGGTCGACGAACGACGTAGTGCACTACGGCGCAGTATTCGTCGCTGACCCCGAACACGATCAAGCTTTCGCCGACGCTGAACCGCCGACTCACGATGCCTGGGTGCCCGACAAACTGACCGGTAATGCAGCCAGCATCATCCGCCGGGCCGAGGTGGAACTGCGTACAGAACTCGCGACATATGTTGAACAACAGAACGGCATGTCACTGAGCGGCGGCACCCAGCCACCGCTGGGGGCGCTATCCAGTCGCCTGGCTGGGCTGATTCCGACTGCGAGCGGTCCAGGCGCCGATGGTAGCGGAGGCACATTCCGCCCTGACGGCGGCGGAGTCCCGGCGGCGGCACGGATTACAAACGCGCCCCGAATGGTGCGTCTGGACGGCGCCTCACGCATCGTCGCTGGATTTCAGGTACACCCCGCCTCGCGTCCTATAACAGTGCAGGTCGTAACGTCCGTCGCCTTAGATGTTGGTAGCGAGAACGAACCGCCAGTCGGTGCGGACATTCCGGTCGTCCTGGAACTGCGAGATGAGGTTGGTCGAATCATTCCCGGCAGCATCGTTACCGTGGGCCCAGCCGATCGGCGAGACTGGACTGTAGTCATTCGCCCGGCGAGTGGAGCCGCAGCAAAGGTGCGACTCCTTGTCACCGAGGACGATGACGTATGAACCGCGGCGTTCCCCCATTCCTGCTACCCGACGCAGACGTCGTCAACGCCCGTCCTTGGCAACTGCACCAGGACACCGGCACCGTCCCGCTGCCAGCGTTTCTGGCAGACTGGGACTACAGCACTGATCTGCGCCTAACTCGCGATATCCAGGTCGACACGGTACGGGCCCTACGAGAGGCCGCACTGCCTAGTAGGGCTCCGCTGCTGCTCGTCGTGGAATGGACTGCAGCCGCTGCACAAACCTCCGACCGTGCCTCCCGCACTTCAGTACCCGACAGCGCCAAGGTCACTGTGACAGCAGACATCCGTGGGGCATGTCTCGGCGGCGCTCTGATCCTCACCACCCGCCTAGTCCTCGGCGAAGACACCCCGGCCACGGACCCGTTCCTCGCACAACACGCCGGCGACGTCTTGTATGAGGACACCGCCCGCATCGAGTTGCAGGGCACCGCAGGTCGACTTCCCACATACGTAGTGAACTTCGCAGAGGCTGGGTTCGACCCCGATGCGCGCTGGCATGTCGAGTTGCCTACGAGCCTGTCCGAGCCAGCGATGGCCGCAGTGCGGCTCTACCTCAACAGTGCCGACATAGAGGTCGTCAACGCCGCGAAGAAGGCTGCTGCACCGACACCAGTACAACAGCGGATCCTCGCGTGGATGGAGTCGGATCTAACCAGCCGCTTGGTCGAAGCCGCGCTAAGGCCCGAGTGGCGCGAGACCTTGCACGACTACGCCGACGACGTCGACAGTATCGGCGCGAGCCTTGCTGTTCTGCTAAGGACCCTGTTCCCATACGAATCCCCACCGATGCTGGCCACGATGCGCGACAGCGACCCGGGGCGATTCCACTCCCGTCTGCAGGGCGCTCAGAGACGGATGCGAGCACACCGTGATGATGACGCTGTACCCCCGACTGTCTGATGCCGAGGGGCGGATCCTGCTTGACCGGATCCGACTTCAGGATGTCGACACGCTTGCCCGCAATGCGCGGCTCGACCACCCGATGGTCTACGCGCCGACTGGCGGCATCCCCGCTGGCCGGGAGCATCTGGAGGCCGTCGCCCAGGCGATCCGCCAGTGCGCTAAGGATTACGGCTACCCCAACCGTATCGGCGACGTCACACGCGACTTCGACCATGCCTTAGCCGCCGTCGTGTTCGAGGACACCGATATGGCTCCGGCCGAGGCCGCTGCACCCGAAGTATGGACTTACATGGCGACCCGGCTGGTTCCTGATGTCGTCATGTGGCGCTGGCAGCCGAAGTATAACGAAAAACGCTGGATCGGCCGCGGCCTAGTCCGACACACTCTCGGTCGGTTGTGGTGGCAGGCATACGCCCTTGGCGTCCCAGCTGGCGATGGACGCGACTATGCGCTGCTCGACACGCTGTCCGAGGCAGATCTCAACCAGGTCTTCGAACGTCGTAGTATCGGTGGCACTCCGCCGCTGGCCCGCGCTCTCGTCTCAGAGCTCGCTGACACCCGCATCGCCGAATCAAGCCTTCCACGTCGTGACATCGTCCGTGATGTGACCAAACGGGTCAGCCGGCTCATCCCGTTCACCTCGTTTCTGGCTCTCGACGAACGGCAAATCCGGATGCGACTTCGTGACGTCGTGACTGAATCCCTGACGGCTCTAGCAGCAGAGGGTTGGCCTGTCCCGAGTGAAAGATCAGTCCAGGCAGGACTGCCTCCGCTGAATCCTGTCGACGCTGCCTGAAAGGACTCCGTCGTTGACAGACGAGCGCATCGTCAGGAGAGTGCTTGGGGAACAGGTCCGGGAGCATCCGTCGAAGCACCGACTCACGCCACCCACCAGGCCGCTTCGGGGTATCACCGTCGTCCTGGTATATCGCCGTGTTGAACAGAACGGTCCATACGTCCATAGCGATCTGTGCGGTGAGCGCTTCGGCCAGCCGCTCGCTCATGCGGATGACTTTCAGGATCGGCAGGCCGTTACGCGAATGCGACAGCATTTTGGTCAAGTCTTCACCAACTAACAGCTCTATCGCAAAGAACTGCTGTCCTTCATGTTCGTCGGCATCGAACACCTCGGTGATGCCCGAACGATGAAGTGCGGCACCGACCTTGGTTTCGGACAGGAAGTGCTCAACCTCGCGTGGCTCGTTCGGCGGGTGATCCGGGAGGATCCTCAGGACAGCTTCGTGCCCCAACCACAGGCCGACGACCTTCCAGGCGGCACCCATGGGCGCTCTGTCCGAGTCGCTCGTCCAACTGATAGCGACCGACCAGCATCAGCTCCTCTCGCATGTGTCTCCTCCACCCCGCTTGTCCGACTTGGAACTATGGCGATGTTCTATCTCAAGGTGCGAGTTGCTGGCCGCTTGAGTTCTCAATTCGGGCGCTGATATTTCGGTACGGTAGTCACATGGCAGTCGAGAGGCCGACTCGTGCCTTCAGCGAAGGCGTCCGCAAGAGCATGCAGGGCAACCGGGGACGGGACACCAAGCCGGAACTCGCGCTCAGGCGTGCGGCCCATGCCCTCGGGCTCCGGTACCGAGTCTCGGTCCGTCCACTGCCAAACCTTCGCTGTACAGCTGACATGGTCTTCACCAGGGCGAAAGTCGCGGTCTTCATGGACGGCTGTTTCTGGCATGGCTGCCCTGAGCACCACACCAAATCGGCGACGAACGCAGAATATTGGGCGGAGAAATTCCGTAAGAACAGAGAGCTCGATGCCAAGAACAACAGGGTCCTTGCCGAGGCCGGTTGGACCGTGATCCGCTTTTGGGAGCATGAGGATCCGATCTCATCGGCCAGGCGGATTGCCGAACAAATTACCTTCTCCCGCCAGAAGCGCGAAGCTGAAGCCATCTCAGGGAGCATTGGCTCAATGTAGCTCGCCAGTCAGCCCAAAGGGATTGACCCTGAACGCCAATCTCGAGCTAAAAGAAAATTTCGTCGCAATAACTCGTCCTGGCGAAGTTATATCATTCGCGCCACGTTTTTCTTGTGTCCATTTTCAAGCCGGTCGATGCGGGCCCTAAATCTCTTCGGGGTGAATTTCTGTCATTTTTATCTGATCTTTCTGCACTGAGTTTAACCCCTAGTGTGACGCATTCTCCCTTGCTTAGCATACGTTTCATCGATGGTGCGTAGTGATGCGACCAGATGGGTTCTGCGCTCGTTCTCATCTCTCGATGCCTTCGATAAGCGCTATCCCATCAGTTTGCCGAGATTACGTCTGATGAGATTTCCGGAAACATAGATCTTGTGCAGGAGGGCATACGGAAGATATCCCTCAGCAGGATCTTATGAGAAGGTCATGGCGATGAGCGCACTTCGGTTGGTCGCCTTTGACCTGGATGGCACTCTTACCCGCGGGCTCACTTGTCTGGAGGCGCTGGCGCAACGGTTCGATGTCGTTGACCAGGTGGCTCGCTGGGAACAGGCCCGAAGCGAAGCGGAGATCACTGCAGTACGACAGGGCGTGTGGCACCTGCTTGGGGCCAAGGCCATCGAGGACCAGGCCGGTCATTTTCGCGATATCTCGCTCGCGCCCGGCGCCGCTGAAGGTATTCGACTGCTGCACCAAGCTGGCATCCAGACAGTGATCGTTTCTCTGGCCTTTGAAATCCACGTACGGTGGTTCGCTCGGCGCCTTAATATTGATCACGTGATCGCCACCAAGGTCTCCAGCTCCGGAGCGTTTCGACACGTCTTTCCCAGCACCAAGCCGACCCTGCTCGCCGAGCACGCGGCCACCGTCGGCATCGACCTGAGCGAGACCGCCGCTGTCGGTGACTCATTCGGTGACGTGCCGATGCTCGCGGCCGTTGGTACGTCGGTCTATCTGGGAACCGCTCCGCCTGAGGGACTCACCGCGACATGGCATCTTCCTCACGCTGGGATCGACGCCGTTGCAGATCGCCTACTCAATAATCGCTGACCTCGGGCAAGAGCCTCGCCGACACTTTAGTCACCTGCTGATACCGACAGAGCGAACGCTCTCTGAAACGAGGCCTCCTCAGCCATACAGCTCGCGCATGGTCCGGTCGTAGTCAGCGTGGGGTTCTAGGCCGACCTGGGCACGACGTTCGTCAAGGCGTTCGGGGTCCTCGATCGGTCGTGGCATAAGGATTCCGTCCGGGGAGTGGTACTGGGTGCCGTACACCTGGAGCCGCTTCTCGCCGACGTGGACACGATCGATCAGATAAGCCAGATCCGAGGGCTTTGCCTGGCCGGCGTCGACGGCGTTCTGCAGGAGCCGCAGGCAGCTCTTCTGGAACTCCAGATCTTGATCAGCGTGCTGTACCAGCAGCCAGGCCGCGTGAGCGGCCTGCTCGCCGACCAGGTCATGACTGGGCCAGCCATGTTCGGCGATCACGGACTTGAGGAACGCGGTGTTATCGGTGTCGACAACCCAGCACTCTTCATGTACCTCCTCCGGCCAGGGCTCGCTCAGCGGGACGCGGGTCCGTACCTCCTGATCGCGCTCCATGCGGCGTAGCAGCTCATCACGGAGTCCGGCGTCCAGCACGGCTCGCTCCCTTCGACGGACCAGCTCACCCACCGAACACATACCCTCCGGCAGACCAACGTCCACTCGACAGAAAAGTGGGTGGCCTCGTTGGTTGATCCGTGGAGCTTATGAGGAGTGGATAGGCACGTCACGGGGTGGTATCGACCGGCCGTGCTCGAACTCGTTTGGCTACGGAGACGGCGAAAGGTGTCAAGGATCGGTTCGTGACCGCAGACCTCAACGCGCTGCTCCGAGATGCGGTCGTGATCAGCCTGGACCATGATCCATTCACATGAGGAAAACGCTCGCGGTCACCACGACGGCGCTCGCCGTACTGGCGACCGCCACCCCCGCCCAGGCCGCCCCCATGGACCCCCTCGCAGCTCTGAGAAAGCAGCTCATCGAAGGACGGGGCGTCTCCTTCGCTGAAATTTCCCCCAATCTCAGCGGAAGCAAGCCCGCCGTCGAGCGCAAGGGCCTCCTGCAGTACGGCAAAGCCGGGATCGTGGCATCCGATGTCACCGGGAAGCTCAACTTCGAGGACAAGAACGGCCGGAAGGCCGCTCCGGAGTCTCCTCTGCGCGTACCCGAGCGGACGATCAGGATTGGACGGACCTCGTATGTCCGTGGACTTATCGTCGGCGCCATGCTCCCGAAGGGAAAGTCCTGGTGGAAGCAGTCGCCCGGATGGACCTCGGGCTACAGCGCCAGGTTCGGCGACTATCTCAACGTCGCCGAACCGGCCACCCTCAAGGCGTTGCTCGCCCACGCCAAACGAAGCGGCAACACCTACCGTGGCGAGATCAGCGAAAAGGAGCTGTTCAGGGTCTCCGCGTGGACCCGGGCGACCGCGTACTGGGGCCCCGACAAGAAGGCGAAGATCGGCTGGCGGCTTGTCGTGAGCACGTCCGGCCTGCCTCGACAACTGACCACATATGCAGGCGGCATCAGCGGGCCCAAGCGGAGAGAGACGCGCTTCACCGGCTGGGGAGCCAAGGTCGCCATCAAGGCCCCGCCCGCCGATGAGGTCACGACCAAGCTGGAAGGGGACGGTCCTCCTCCGCTGCCGTCAGGTCCCGGACGCTAGGCCATTAATGGCGATGACCTGGGAAAACAGGTGTCTCGTTATGCTTGTGAGGTGAGTTCTGCGAGGACGCTTGTGCTGTGGGACATCGACCACACGCTGGTCAGCATCGATGGGGTCGGCAAGGACATCTATGCCGAGGCCTTCCGTGTGGTCACCGGGCGGTCGATGCAGCGGGTCGCGGCCATGGCGGGGCGGACCGATTGGGCGATCACGGTGGAGACGCTCCGGATGCATGATGTCGAGGTGTCGGAGGAGCTCCTGGAGTCCTTCGGTGCTGCCCTCGCCGAGGCGTTCGTCGTCTACGAGGCGGCGATCTCGGAGCGGGGCAGGGTCCTGGCCGGGGCGCGCGAGGTGCTCGATGTGCTGGCGGGCCGAGTCGATGTGATCCAGTCGGTGCTCACCGGGAACATGGAGCCTCTTGCGATCGGCAAGCTCACGGCGTTCGAGCTGGAGCATCTCGTGGACTTCGAGGTGGGTGCCTACGGCATGGACCACGAGGACCGCGCCGTACTGGTGGGGTTGGCGCAGGAGCGGGCCGCCCGGAAGTACGGGGAATCCTTCACCAGGCACAACACGGTGCTGGTCGGGGATACGCCGAACGACGTCCTCGCCGGCCACCTGGGCGGGGCGAGGGTGGTGGCCGTCGCCACCGGCTCCAGTGATGTCCAGACTCTGAAAGCGGCCGGCGCCGATCTGGTGCTGGAGGACCTCACCGATACCGCTGCCGTCGTGCGGGCCGTACTCGCGGCAACGGATCGGTAGACGGGCCGTACCTCGCCGCCGGATTCGAGATCGGCGTCGCCACCGCCTGGCGCTACGTGCAGGAGGCGATCGCCCTCCTCGCCGTACCGCGCGTCGTGCTCCGCCACCGGATCCGTCACCGGATCAGCCATGCCGGCCGACCCTGGTGATGAGTTATCGCGCCCGCACCCGTCACACCTATGACGGGACACGACGAGGCGGAAGGATGACGTGATGAGTGCGGACACGCGACTGGAGGAGCTGGGCGTGAGCGATCTGGGCGAGGTCGACGAGCCGGCGTTCTCGGGGCTGGCGGAGCGGCACCGGCGGGAGCTGCACGTGCACTGCTATCGGATGCTCGGGTCGTTCGAGGACGCCGAGGACACCGTGCAGGAGACGTTCCTCCGTGCCTGGCGGCGGCGGGAGACCTTCGAGGGGCGGTCGACGTTCCGGGCCTGGCTGTACCGGATCGCCACCAACGCCTGCCTGGACTTGCTCGCCAAGTGCCGCCCGGAGCCTGCGACCGGCGGCGAGGTGCTGTGGCTGCAGCCCTACCCGGACCGGCTGCTCGACGAGCTGCCCGCGGGCGACGCGGACGAGCCGGAGGCCGTCGCCGTCGCGCGGGAGACGATCGAGCTGGCGTACCTGATCGCGGTCCAGCACCTCGCGCCGCGCCCGCGGGCCGTGCTGATCCTGCGGGACGTGCTCGGCTGGCCGGCGAAGGACGTCGCGGAGCTCCTCGGGGACTCCGTCAACTCGGTGAACAGCGCGCTGCAGCGGGCCCGTGCCGGCATGCGGGAGCACCTGCCCGCCGAGCGGCAGGACTGGACCGGCGGCGAGGAGGACGCCGGGACGCGCGAGCTGGTGCGCCGCTATACCGACGCCAGCGTGGCCACGGACGTCGACGGGCTCGCCGCACTGCTGCGGGACGATGTCCGCTGCTCGATGCCGCCCACGCCGGGCCTGCACGTCGGCCGCGACACGGTGGTGAACGACTGGGTCGAGAACGGCTTCGAGAGCATGAAGCACATGCGCGCCGTCCTCACCTCCGTGAACCGGCAGCCCGCCGTCGCCTTCTACCTCTGGCGGAAGCAGGAGGGCGCGTACCTACCGCTGACGATCGACGTCCTGCGCGTCACCGGCGGGGCGATCACCGAGATCGTCACGTTCCACGACGACCGGTTCCCGCGGCTCGGGCTGCCGGAGCGCCTGCCGGCGGACGGCACGGAGTAGTCCCGGTATGGACGCCTTTCTTGGAAAAGGCTCAGGGCCTCAATCGAGGTCGGCCGGGTTGATGGCGTGAGCCATCGCGCGGTATCCGGCGTCGTTGGGGTGCAGGTGGTCGCCGCTGTCAAAGGCGGGGTTGAGCTGGTCTCCGTCGGTGGGCGAGGCCAGCGCGCGATCGAGATCGGCCACCGCGTCGTACTCTCCCGAGGTCCTGATCCACGTATTGACCTCGTCCCGCTTGGTCTCGCTGCGCGCGGTGTAGTACCGCGATCCTTTCATCGGCGGCAGCGTGGCGCCGATGACCCGCAGGCCTCCGGCGTGAGCCTGCCGGATCAGGTCGCGGTGCGCGGCGATGAGCTCCCCGGCGGAGACCTCGGTGAGCGGCGCGTTCATCGGTGAGGGGGCTTCGGTCATGCCGAGGTCGTTGATGCCTTCCAGGATGACGACGGTGCCCACGCCTGGCTGGCTGAGGACGTCGCGCCGGAACCGGGAGGTCGCCCTGTCACCGAGCCAGGCGGAGTCGACCGTCACCCGGTTGCCGCTGATGCCCTGGTTGAGGACGGCTCGGGGCCGGCCCGCGGCGGCCAGGCGCTCGGCCAGTTCGTCGGGGTAGCGGTTGTCGGCCTCGAACGTGGCCCCGTAGCCATCGGTGAGGGAGTCGCCGAAGGCGACCACGCCCTCGCGGCGTGGCGCCCCGATGACATCGACTCCGCTCAGGTAGTACCAGGACAGCGAGGTCTCACCGAAGGCCGCGGCGCTGCCGTCGGCCCTGTGGTCGCCGGTGGCGCGGTAGCTGGTCGCCATGGCCTGGGCGTGGTACGTCGCCGGGCCGGTTGGCGCGGCCAGGTAGAGCGTGACTGTCACCGAGTCCAGTGCGCCCAGCGGCAGCGGCACCGCGTCACTGGCCAGCTCGCCGCCGGCCGGGATCGTGAAGGAGCGTGCCCGGTTGACGGTGAGGTGCCGCAGCGACCCCGGCCGGATGGCGGCGCCGTTCGCGGTGCGGGCGACGGTGGCGCCGGTGACCTTGAGCGGGGCGCTGCCGTAGGCGTTCGACAGCCGGACGCGAACCGCGATTCCACCGGCGCTGATCCGGACCACCTGGCGGATCGTCTGGTTCGCGAAGCCCTGCTCGGACCAGTTCGGGGTGTAGTTCGGGCCCGGGCGCTGCGGCGAGGTACTCCAGGTGGCGCTCCAGCCGCGGGCCGTGACGGCGGCCGGCGCCGGGGTCGCCGCGGACGCCACCTCGGAGCCGGCCAGCAACGTGGCGAGAGTGAGGGCCGAGATGGACAACAGCGAACGTCGGGGTACAAAACGCATGGGCGATCTCCTGATGATTGACCGCATGGGCAGCGGTTCGGATGGTCGGTGAGGTGCGGTGAAGGAAGGGGGAGCGCAGCCGTCCGTCATTCAGCGGTGCCGGACTTGCCGAGCCGGTCGCCGAAGACAGTAAGAAGGACGATGAGGAGGAACGCGACGAGCCCGGTGACGGTTCGCACGACGTGCCACGCCTCCCACCGCTGCAGGATCGCCGCGTAGTCGGCCGGGGCCGAGGAGACGGCCCACTGCCTGATCTGGCCGTTGATGGGAACATTGCCGAACCGGGTGACCAGGAACGAGGTCACCACCAGGGCGCCCGCGCCCGCCGCGAGAAGCCGCGGGACGGCGCGCGTCATGACGGCGAGCAGGAACGAGCTGACCACCGCCAGGGCCATCAGCGTCTGCATGACGAGGCCGTTCACCCCCATCAACGCCGTGTGGAACGTGAATCGCACATCGAGGGGAACGGCCCGGAACGCGTAGACGACGTTCACGGCGCCATAGCCGAACGCACCCGCGAGCAAGCCCGTGGACAGAAGCGCGAACGTTTTGACGGGTCGAACCAGCATGACGAGATCTCCTGTGAGAATGAGGAAGAGGGGTGCACCCGGCGGTCTGAGCTGCCTTGACGCGGCAGCTCACCACGTTCTTGCGGGCGGCACGTCGGGACGATCACCTCCGGCCACGGGTGTGGGGCCCCCGAAGAGGTCACGCGGCTTCCATGCCGCGGCTTCCGTCTGAGTCGTTCTCATGCCGAGATCGTCGCTTCCGTCCTCACTCGCGGTCGTCCTCCCCGGGACGATTCCTTCGCTACGCCGCGGAGCGCAGACGCCGGGTGGAACTACCACGCGGGGAGTAACGCGGACTACAACCTGGCGCGGAGGACGGCGATCAGGACGAGCCCTACTGTGCAGGGATGAGGGCTGAGCTTGGACGGCGCCCGCCGGCGGGGGACGTGGCGCTCGCGGTGGTGGTCGGCGTGTTGCTGACGGTCGGCGCGCTGTCGGCCCCCGATACGCAGCCCCTGGACTACCTCGCCATCGTGGTCGCCTCGCTCACGCTCGTCGCGTGGCGCAGGGCTCCGGTGAGCATTCTGGTCGTCACCACGGCGTGCATGCTGCTCTACGCGACGCGGACGAACCCGGGGCCACCGGCCGCCTTCCCCGTGCTGGTCGCGATCTACGCCACGACCCGGGCGGGCCACCGGATACCCATGGTGGTCGCCGGTGTCGCGTTCCTGGGCGGCACCCTGGCGGCCAGCCTGGCCGAAGCCACCGAACAGTCCGTCCAGGACCTTGTGGATCGCACGGTTCTGCTGCTCGGCTGGTTCCTCGCCGCCGCGGTCGCCGGAATGGTCAGCAAGCATCGGCTGGCCTACCTGCATCAGGCCGAGCAGCGGGCCCTCGAAGCCGAGCGGACCCGGGAGGAGGCCGCGCTGCGACGGGCAGGGGAGGAAAGGCTGCGCATCGCCAGGGAGCTCCACGACTCGCTCACCCACAGCATCTCGGTCATCAAGGTGCAGGCCGGCGTGGCCGTCCACCTCGCGCGCAGGCGCGGGCAGGAGGTGCCGGGGGCGCTGCTGGTCATCGAAGAGGCCAGTGGCGAGGCGATGCGCGAGCTGCGCGCCACCCTGGAGGTGTTGCGCGACTCCGCCGACGAGCCGCCGGGCAGCGGGCTGGACCGGCTCGACGAACTGGTGGACCGGGCCCGCGCCACCGGCCTGCCCGCCACCGTCACGATCAGCGGTGATCAGCAGGCTCTACCCGCCGCCGTCGACAGGGCCGCCTACCGGATCGTTCAGGAGGCGCTGAACAACGTCACCCGTCACGCGGGCCGGGCGTCGGCGTCGGTGCACATCGGCTACGGACCCGGTGAGCTGATCGTGCAGGTCGACGACGACGGCGACGCCTGTCCGAGCGGGAGCCCGCCGGTGCCCGGCATCGGGCTGACCGGCATGCGCGAGCGCGTCGCCGCGCTGGGTGGCCGGTTGCACGCCGCGCCCCGTCCGGGAGGCGGCTTCACCATCCGTGCCGAGCTTCCCGCGAGAGACCTGTCATGATCCGCCAGGAGCCTTGACCGTCACTCAGCCGCCTGGGGCCGGTCTCGTGCCCTGCTGAGCATCCGGCTACCGTCGTCTGGTGGAATCACTCGCAACATCGCTCGCCGCGCACCGCGCGTACCTCCTCGGCTGGAACAACGGGGCCTCAGGGAGCCACGACCTGCCGATCTACCGCAGCGAGGTGCCGCACGCGCCGCTCAACGGCGTGTTGCGCGTGGGCGGGCGCGCCCCGCAGGAGGCGCTCGCCGAGGCCCGCGACCGTCTCGACGGCGTACCCCGAATCTGGTGGGTCGGCCCGGACAGTGACGTCGGCACCGCGGACGCTCTGCTGTCTCTCGGCGCTGTCCGGCTCGCCCGCATGCCGATCATGACCGTGGCGATCGACAAGGCGGCCTCCGTGCCCACGCCGCCGGGATTGCACATCACAGAGACCACCGACCTGTTCGAATTCGTCCCTGCCTACGCCCGAGTATCCGGAATCAGCCCGGACGGCGTGGCTGTCGCGATCGAGCGGGAAAGGGCATTCTCCGGTGACGGTACGGTGATCAGGCTGGCCGGTCGCCTCGACGACGGTCGGATTGTCGGCACGGCCGTCGCCTGGCTGAGCCATGATCTGCTCACGCTGTACTTCATCGGAACCCAGCCCGAGCATCGCCGACATGGCATCGGCGCCGCCATGACCAGGGCCGCGCTCGATCTGGCCCGCGAGCGGGGCATACGCACGGCCGCCCTCACCTCGACCGCCGCCGGTGAATCGGTCTACCACAGCATCGGCTTCCGCACCGTGGACGCCTTCGATCTGATGTCGTTCTGAACCAAGCCCGGCCGGGTCGCCTCCCCGCTGCTGACCGCATTGGGAAGTCCTCGCATGCCCGGTCCGGGGCCGAGGTGGTGGACGCGGGTGTCCAGGCCGCAGCTCAGGTGCAGTACCGGGCCGTTATCGGGCGGCCCGGCGGGGTGCGGCGTTGTAGCGCAGGCCGTCGACGAGCAGGACGATGAGCCGGTTCGCCCGCTCCTCGGTGCCGGGTTGGCTGTTGGCGAGGCTGACGCCGCTGAGGCCGTTGGCCAGGTCCGCGGACGAGGCGTCGGCGCGGATGAGGCCATCACGTTGGCCGGCCTCGACGAGCTGGCCGAGCGCGGCGTAAACGCGGTCGTGGCTTGTCTGCAGGGCCGCCGCGTCGGTGGTGACGACGATGGACTTGAGGGCCAGCGCCATGCCGGGCTTGCCGGCCACGTAACCGACGAACCGCTGCATCCAGGCCACCAGGGCCTCGTCGGCCGGCATGGCGGCCAGCAGGTCGTCGACGCCGTCGCAGAGTAGCTCGATCTCGCGGATGTAGGCGCCGGCGATGAGTGCTTCCCGGGTGGGGAAGTGGCGGTAGAGGGTGGCGATTCCGACGCCGGCGCGCCGCGCGACCTCGTCGAGGGCGATCTCGATGCCGCGTTCGGCGAAGACGTCGACGGCGGCGACCAGGATCGCGTCGCGCTTCCGCCGGGCATCCGCACGCAGCGGGCGTCCTTCACCGGTCACGTGGTCTCCCGGGCATCCGCACGCGGCGGGCGTGCTCCGCCGGTCATGTGCTCTCCGATCATCCGGCCGGTCATCTGCTCTCCAGTTCTCCGCCGGGCATCCGCGCGGAGCGGGCGTCCTCCGCCGGTGATGTGCTCTCCAGCCATCCGGCCGGTCATGTGCTCCCGGTCATCCGGCGCCCTTCCCCTTGGTCTGTCACCGCACGGCTGCCTGTCGCCGAGCGGTTGCTAAATGGAAGATTCCTCCATATAGTAATTGGAAGAATCCTCCACATAGGCAGCCTACCCGTGCGCGGCGCGGGCGTTGACCTCAACGCCCGGGTGCGCGATCCACCGGCTGCCGGAACCGTACGTCGAAGGCCGGCCCTGACGTCACCTCCCGCCGGCGGGACGAAGCGGACGCGGCGCCGATCCAGCGGGCACGTGACCACCTGAATCCAAGATCGGATCTGACATGACCGAGACAGTGCTGGTGACCGGCGGCGCCGGTTACATCGCCGGCTGGTGCATCGTCGAGCTTCTCCAGCGCGGCTACCGGGTACGGGCGACCGTCCGCGACGCGTCGAAGGGGGCCGCGGTCCGGGACGCCGTCTCCACCGCCGTCGATCCGGGCGACCGGCTGACCTTCGCCGTCGCCGACCTCACCTCGGACGACGGGTGGGACGCCGCGACGGCCGGCTGCGACTACGTGCTCCACGTGGCCTCGCCTCTGGGTACGGCCGACGCGACCGACGACGCCCTGGTCGTTCCCGCCCGTGACGGCACGTTGCGCGTGCTGCGCGCGGCGACCGGGGCCGGCGTACGGCGCGTCGTCATGACCTCCGCGGCGAACGCCGCGAGCCCGTCGTCGTACGCCGAGGAAGGCATCACCGACGAAACCCTCTGGACCGATCCGGCCGACCCGACGCTCACCCCGTACCGCCGGTCCAAGACCGTCGCCGAGAAGGCGGCCTGGGACTTCATGGACGGCCACCACGGGCCGACGACCCTGACCACGGTCCTTCCCGGCGCGGTCTTCGGCCCGATTCTGACCGCCGCCAATCTCGGCTCGGTCCAGATCGTCGCGCGCATGATCGGCGGCAGGCTGCCGGGCAGCCCGCGCATCGGGCTCGAGGTCGTCGACGTGCGCGACCTCGCCGACATCCACATCCGCGCCATGACCTCACCGGAGGCGGGCGGGCAGCGATTCCTCGCCACCGGCGAGTTCGTCTGGATGCGCCAGATGGCGATCGCCCTGCGCGAGGGCCTCGGGGACGCGGGATCGAAGGTGTCGACCCGCCGGCTCCCCGACTTCCTCGTCCGCCTCACCGCGATCTTCGACAGGCCCCTGCGTTCGATCACCGTCTCCCTTGGACGCCGCAACCGGCACAGCACCGACAGGGCCAGGCGCGTCCTCGGCTGGCAGCCCCGACCGGCCGCCCAGACCGTCCTCGACTGCGCTCACAGCCTGATCGCCCATGGCATCGCCTGACCTTTCTTCCACGACGGATCGGTTGACCGCCACCGTTGACCGCCACCCAGGTTGACCGCCGTCCATTCGGGGCTTCATGGCTCGCGGACGTGTTCACGTGCCGGTTCTCGCTCGGGTGATCCCGTTCCTGGCCGGCGCGGCCCGCGCTAGCTCGCAGGACCGATCGCGTGGCCCCGTATCCGGCAGACGCCGGCAGGCTCGTCCATGCGGGGCTATACGCGTTCTTAACTTCCTATACGCTTGTGTAGCGACTTTCACAGGAATACAGTCAGCTACATGAGCGAGTAGGAGCGGGTGCCAGTGACGACGATCAGCCCAGACCCCGAGGACCTCACGGCCCGCGCCCGGATCAGAGATGCGGCGATGCTGCACTTCGGCGAGCACGGGTTCGAGCGGACCACGATCCGGGAGATCGCCGCGACCGCCGGTGTGTCCTCGGGGCTGGTGCGCCATCACTTCGGCTCCAAGCAGGAGCTGCGTGAGGCGTGCGACGCCCACCTGGTCAAGATGGTCCGCCGGCTCAACGACCAGGTCCGGGCCGACGGCGCCTATTCCGACGTGAACTACGTGGCGGCGGCCCGCGCCGCGACCAGGCCGTACCAGCAGTACATGGGCCGAGCCCTGGCCGAGGGATCGGCCGAGCCGCTGTTCGACGAGATGGTCCGGCTGACCGAGGAGTGGCTCGCCGAGGCCGACCGGAACCGTCCCGATCCTCCCGACGTCGACCTCAGGATCCGGGCGACGGTGAACACCGCGATGGCGCTGTCCGTCATGGTGATGCACCGGCACATGTCCCGGGTGGTCGGCGTCGACCTGCTCAGCCCCGAGGGCGACCAGCTGCTGTCCCGGGCCCTGATCGACGTCTACTCCCACCCGCTGATGAGCCTGGAGGACGCCGCCCTGGTGCGGGCCGCCCTCGACAAGGCCCAGCAAACCCCACCCCCACCCCCACCCTCATTCGAAGAGGACCTCGATGAATGACGCCTTAGAAGTGACCGGACTGGTCAAGGCCTTCGGCTCGACCCGAGCACTGGACGGTCTGGATCTCCACGTGCGCACCGGCGAGGTGCACGGCTTCCTGGGACCCAACGGCGCAGGCAAGACCACCACGATCCGGGTGCTGCTGGGCCTGCTGCACGCCGACTCCGGTCAGGTCAAGGTGCTCGGCGGCGACCCCTGGAAGGACGCGGTCGCGCTGCACCACCGGCTGGCCTATGTACCGGGCGACGTGAACCTGTGGCCGAACCTGTCCGGCGGAGAGGCCATCGACCTGCTCGGCGACCTGCGCGGCGGGCTGGACAAGGCCCGGCGCCAGGAGCTGATGGAACGGTTCCAGCTGGACCCGACCAAGCGCTGCCGCACCTACTCCAAGGGCAACCGGCAGAAGGTGGCGCTGGTCGCCGCGTTCGCCTCCGACGTGGAGCTGTTCATCCTGGACGAGCCCACCTCGGGACTGGACCCGCTGATGGAGGCGGCGTTCCAGCAGACCGTTCGCGAGGTGAGCGGCAGGGGCGCGACCGTGCTGCTGTCCAGCCACATCTTCTCCGAGGTGGAGGCGCTCTGCTCCCGGGTCAGCATCATCCGCGACGGCCGTACGGTCGAGTCCGGAACGCTGGCCGAGCTGCGTCACCTGACCCGCACCGCGGTCGCCGTGGAGGCCACCGAGCCGATCACCGGGCTGGACGGGCTGCCCGGCGTGCACGACCTGGTGGCCGAGGGCACGCGGGCCAGCTTCGACGTGGACTCGGCGGAGCTGCCCGGGGTGCTGCGCCACCTGGCCGCGTTCGAGGTGCACGTGCTGACGAGCCATCCGCCGACGCTGGAGAAGCTGTTCATGCGTCACTACGGCAACGGCGTGCCCGTTTCCGAGGTGTCCCGATGAGCGCCTACGCGGGCACAGGAAGGCTGATCCGGCTGGCCGCGCGCCGCGATCGCATCCAGCTGCCGGTCTGGATCCTCGCCTTGGTGGCCTTCATGGGATCCGGCGCCGCGGCCGTCGCCGACGAGTTCCCGACCGAGGCCGGCCGGATCACCGCGCTGCAGGCGGCCGGTGGCAGCCCCGCCGTGCTGCTGATGCGCGGCACTCCGGTCGGCACCGACCTCGGCGCCCTGGTGAACTTCCGCAACTTCTCCTCCCTGCTGGTCGTGATCGGGCTGATGAGCACGTTCGCGATGGTCCGGCACACCCGGCAGAACGAGGAGAACGGCCGGGCCGAGCTGATCGGCTCCGGTGTGGTGGGCCGGCACGCCGCGCTGACCGCCGCGCTGACCGTGACGATCGCCGCGAACCTGCTGCTCGGCGCGCTGGTGACCGCCACCCTGCTGGGTTCCGGCCTGGCGGTGGACGGCTCGCTGGCCTTCGGCGCCGCGTGCGCCGTGACCGGCATGGCGTTCACCGGGATCGCCGCGATCGCCGCGCAGCTGTTCCAGGGCGCCCGCGCCACGAACACCTTCGCCGCCACGGCCGTCGGGGTGGCCTTCATGCTCCGCGGCGTCGGTGACGCGCTCGGCGAACGGGCCGCGGACGGCATCCAGGTGAACAGCGCCTGGCTGTCGTGGCTGTCCCCGCTCGGCTGGGGCGCGCAGGTGCGCCCGTACGGGGACGAGCGCTGGTGGGCGCTCGCGCTGCCGGTCGCGCTGCTCGTGGTCTGCGTGGGCGTCGCCTTCGCACTGGTCGACCGGCGGGACCTGGGCGCGGGGCTGCTCCCCGACCGTCCGGGACCGGCGATCGCGTCGCGGTCGCTGCTCAGCCCGCTCGGGCTGGCCTGGCGGCTGAACCGGGGCGCGACGTACGGCTGGGTGATAGGCAGCGCCGTGTCCGGCCTGGCGATCGGCTCACTCGGCTCCGCGGTGAACGACGCGATGGCCGGCAACGAGGGCGCCTCCGAGCTGCTCGGCCAGCTCGCAGGGACGGGCGGCCCCGACCTGGTGGACGTGTTCTTCGCCGCGATGATGAACGTGTTCGGCGTGCTGGCGGCGAGCTTCGCCGTCCAGATCCTGCTGCGGTTGCGCGCGGAGGAGTCCGGCGGGCAGGCCGAGGCCGTACTGGCCACGGCGGTCGGCCGGGCCAAGTGGCTCGCCTCGCACCTGACCTGCGCGGTCGGCGGCGCTGCGGCGATGCTGGTGCTGGCCGGTGCCGGCGCCGGACTCGCCGACGCCGCCGCCGGCGGTGACACCGGCGTGGTGACGCTGGCCGGCGCCGGGCTCGCGCAGCTGCCGGCGGCGCTGGCCATGGCGGGGTTCGTGGTGCTGGTGTTCGGCGGCCTGCCCCGGCTGTCGGTCACGCTGGCCTGGGCCGGGCTGGCGATCGCGATCACCTTCGGCCTGCTCGGCGACGTGATCGGGCTGCCGCAGTCGGTGCGCGATCTGTCCCCGTTCAGCCACGTCCCGGCGATTCCCGCGGTGGCCGCCACGGCGGGGCCGATCGTGGGGCTGGTGGCGGTGGCGGCGGTGCTGACGGCGGCCGGAGCCGTCCTGTTCCGGCGCCGCGACCTGGCACTCTGATCAAAAAAGGGGGCGTTCAGCGGTAACGGCGGTTCCGATCGCCGTTACCGCCGGACGCGGACGAGAGGGACGGCCGCACGGATCTCGGAGTGCGCCTGCCGGGAGAGCTCCGCGACGTCGCGCAGTTCGGCCACCACCTGTTCGTGATCGGCAGGCCGGTCACGGCCGTCACCTCAAGGCGCGGGTGGGGCAGGCCGGGAATCATCGTTCCCGACCCGCTGTTCCAGCGGCTATGAAGGCAGTCACGATTAACGCATACGGTGAGTCCCCGCAGATCACGGAGGAGCCCGAGCCCAAGGTGGGTCCGGACTCCGTGCTCGTCCGCATCAAGGCGGCCGGGGTGAACCCGGTGGACTGGAAGATCGCGGCAGGTTTTCTCGACCAGATCATGTACGTCCACTTCCCGCTCATCCCCGGTTGGGACCTGGCCGGTGTGGTGGAACAGGTCGGCGCCTCGGTCACCGAGTTCGCTCCCGGGGATGAGGTGATCGGCTACAACCGGCAGGACACCGTGCAGCACGGCACCTATGCTGAACGGGTCGCCGCACCCGTCCGCACGCTCGCGCGCAAGCCCGCCTCGCTCAGCTGGGAGCAGGCCGCGGGTCTGCCGCTGGCCGGGCTCACCGCCTACCAGTCGCTGCGTGCCGCGGGTGTCGGGAAGGGCGACACGGTGCTGGTGCACGCGGCGGCGGGCGGTGTCGGTTCGATCGCCGTGCAACTCGCGGTCGCATGGGGCGCGCGCGTGATCGGTACGGCGAGCGAGCACAATCATGACTTCCTGCGCTCGCTGGGCGCGGAGCCCGTGGCATACGGCGATGGGCTCGTCGAGCGGGTGCGGGCGCTGGCTCCCGAGGGCGTCGACGCGGCCTTCGACTACGTCGGCGGCGATGCCATCCCCGTCTCCCTGGAGCTCGCCACGTCACCGTCTCGCGTGGTGTCCATCATCGACGGCGGGGTCAAGGAGCACGGCGGCCAGTACGTCTTCGTCCGGCCCGATGCCGCCGACCTGACCGCGCTCGGCGATCTCGTCGAAGAAGGGAAGCTCACGGTCCACGTCGGCACGGCGCTTCCGCTGTCGGAGACCGCCGAGGCGTTCCGGCTCAACGCGGAAGGTCACACGCGCGGAAAGATCGTCCTGCTGATTCCCTGAGTCCGGCCGGGTGTTCCCATTCGCCGCGACAGGGCCTCCAGAAATGCGGCAGACGTCCCCTGGAGGCCCTGTCGCGCGTCCGGAAAGGGCCGGTCAGCTGCCCTCGGGAGGGCCGAGCGGGGCCCGGTGCCGCCGACCGGCTCGCAGTCGGCCACGAGGCCGCTGGACCAGCGGCAGCGACGGTTACGACGTCTCGCACCTGCGGCACAACCGGCGACCATCCCTTGGGGCCTCCAAGCCAGAGCCCACTCTCCGCCCGGCTCGCCTCTGTCTCATCGGGGCGAGGCGGGGACAGAGGCCCGTCAGAACTCCAGCCGGTAGACGCCCGCCATCTTCTTGATGACGGGGAAGAACCTCGCCACCTTGATGAACACGCGGTAGCTCGCCCGTAGCTTCTCGAAGCCCTCGATGTCGAAGGCGCTCATGGAGGTCACGCACCGCAGCCGGGGGTCTATCGCCTCCAGATCCGCGCAGCCGTCGACGCCCCAGGAGACGGTCGCCCCCGCGGCCCGGATCACCTTGTCGTACTTCGAGATCTTGATGCCGCTGCTGCTGAGCGCGTCGAAGACGAGCTGGCCGCCGGGGAAGTGGTGCACGATCCCCCGGAAGAGCTCCTTGCCCTCCTCTTCCCTGAGGTACGGAACCAGGCCCTCGGCGACCACCAGTACGGGCAGGTCGCCGGGCACCCGGGCCAGCCAGGAGAGGTCGGTCACCGACGAGCCGATCATCTCGTAGCCCGCGCGTGGGGGATACAGCTGTCGTCGCAGGCCGATGACCTCGGGGTAGTCCACGTCGAACCACCGCACGCCCGGTCCGGGGTCGAGGCGGTAGACGCGGGTGTCCAGACCGCAGCCCAGGTGCAGCACGGTGACGTCCGGATGCGCGGCGAGGAACTCGCGGGTCCACCCGTCGAAATGTCTGCCCCTGAGCGCGACGGCGCCATGGTCGCCGCGTCGGAGGCCGACCTTGGAGAAGTCGAAGTCGATCTGTTTGACGGCTTCGACGGCCATCGTGTCGTGAAGGATGGAGCCGGGTGCCTCGGCGTCCAGCGCCCGGCCGTACAGGGTGGCGAGCATCGTGGCCTTCTCGCCGGTTAGATGGACCTTCGGCATGTGATCCACGCTACCTCCGCCGTGGATCGAGGTGGAGAGGCTCTTCGGGCCGAGGCCGTATCGGCAGCAGGTCTGGCGACGTGCTCGACGAGCCGGGGCGGTTCAGAGGGTGTGGCGGCTTGGGACCGTCGGGGTGAGCCGGTGGATGTCGTTCGAGCCCATGGGCGGATGGATATGCCGCTCGCGCCCCGCGGACTTGTCGTAGCGTTCTGGCCAGAGACCAACCGGTGGTCGAGGCGGAGACGGAGAGCGGTTGTTGGGCACGGGTGACAACGACGCGGTCGTGGCCGCCACGCGGGCGGGTGGCGAGTCCGCGTTCGCGGCGCCGGCCGAGCGTTGTCGCAGAGAGCCGACGTACCGATGAGTTTTCGCGCGATCCGCCGTCTCAACGGGGGGCCAACGGGGGTCAGCAGAAAATTGATCTTGATGGAGGTAGGCCATGGGTAAGGTGCTGTACTCGGTCACCATGTCGCTGGACGGTTTCATCGCCGGTCCAGGTGGTGACATGTCCTGGTTGACCGAGCACATCGGGCCCAACCCGACGGTGGACGCGTTGATCGGCGACATCGGCGCGCTTCTCGTCGGCAACCGCACCTTCCGCGGCGACGACCCGCACCGGGACACGGACAGGGAGGGCAAGCCGTTCGGCGGGGGATGGGACGGACCGCAGTTCGTGCTCACCCACCACGCGCCCCACACCCCGGTGCCGGGTGTCACCTTCGTCGGTGACCTCGACAGCGGCGTCGCCGCGGCCAGGGCCGCCGCGGGTGACAAGTACGTCAACGTGCTCGGCGCGAGCATCGCCCGGCAGTGCGTCGAGGCCGGCGTGCTCGACGAGATCTTCGTGTGCGTCGCGCCCGTCCTGCTCGGCGACGGCGTCCGGCTGTTCGACCACCCGGGCGGGACCAACGTCAAGCTCGAACGCATCGGCCTGACCCACGCGCCGCTGGCGACGAACATCTGGCTGCGCGTCGTCCGGTAGGCCCTTCGCGCCCATCGGCCGGGTGCGTGAGCCGGCCGGGCATGCGAGCTGGTTGGGCGCGTGAGCCGGTCGGTGCCCCCTACCCACCGCCGGACTACCCGTCCAGGACGGGTGAACAGCCGGTCCGGCTGCGACGAAGGTCGCAGGGTTCGGCGACCTTCGCATGATCCGCTGGAGGGTGTTCCGTTCCTACGGTCGTCACGTGGCGGGAACGCCCGCCACGCTGGGACGAAACCCTCCGGGAGAACAACCGTGTCCGTACGTCGATCACACCTGCCGGGAGCAGTTGCGGCTCTCTGTCTCTGCGCCGCCGCCGGGACCGTAGCCGTACCGACCACACCGGCCGCCGCCGCGACCACGGCGCAGGTACGGCAGGCTCCGGCCCTCCACTCCGCCTTACCCCGGCCCATCGGTCCGAAGGCCTTCCGCTTCGCCCTGCCCGAGCCGAGCGGACCGTACGCCGTCGGCACGGTCGAGCTGCATCTGGTCGACCGGGACAGGCCCGACCCCTGGGTGGCCGGCAGGAGCAGGGAGCTCATGGTCAGCGTGTGGTACCCCGCCAAGAGGGGAGGCGGCGACCGCGCCCCTTACCTGTCGCCGCCGTTGGCCGATTACCTCGACGGGCTCACCGTCGCCCAGCTCGGGCTGGAGGAGGGCCAGGTGGACGCCGCGGAGGTCATGACCCACGCGCGGATCGGCGCCCCGCTGCGTGATCGGCGAGACCGGCCGGTCGTGCTCTACTCCCCGGGAGGCGGCAACCCGCGGCACCTCGGCACCACGCTGGTGGAGGACCTGGCCAGCCGCGGCTACGTCGTGGTGACCATGGACCACACCTATGAGACACCCGCGGTGGAGTTTCCCGGCGGCCGGGTCGCGACGCAGTCCCTGCCGAGCTCCGGTGATTCCGTCGCGCTGAACAGAAAGATGATCGACACCCGGGTCAAGGACACCCGGTTCGTGCTCGACGCCCTGGCAGAGCTGGCGGCCGGTCGCAATCCCGACGCCGAGGGACGGCGGTTGCCCAGCGGGCTCGGCCGGGCGCTCGACCTGACCAGGATTGGCATGTTCGGTCATTCCGCGGGCGGGTTCACCGCGGGCGAGGCGATGCTGACCGACAGGCGGATCGACGCCGGCGCCGACCTCGACGGCAGCATGGCCTACAGCATGACGAACGGCGTGTACGGCGAGGTGGCCGAGCGCGGGCTGGACCGGCCGTTCATGCTCATGGGCGCGGGCATGTCGAGGGACCTGCCGCACACCCACCGGGACGCGCCGGACTGGAAGTCCTTCTGGGAGCGCTCGACGGGCTGGAAACTCGATGTGTACATGGCGAAGGGGGAGCACTCGTCCTACACCGACTTCCAGTCGATCGTGCCCCAGCTCGGCAAGAGGTTCGACGTGCCGCAGAAGGTCGTGACCGACGCCGTCGGCACGGTGGACCCGGCGCGCAGCCTGCGCTCGCAGCGCGCCTACGTCACCGCCTTCTTCGACGAGCACCTGCGGGGCAGGCCCCAGCCGCTGCTCGACCGTCCCTCACCGCTCCATCCCGACGTCGAACTCGTCCCGTAAAGCCCGCGCTACGGACAACACCGGACGGCCGGCCCGTACGGACGGCGCCGGATGGTCAGCCCGTATGGACGGCGCCGGACGGATAGCGCGCACGGGCAGCGCCGGTCAGTCAGCCCGTACGGGCTGAGCCAGACGGCCGGCCCGTACGAACTGGGCCGGACGGATAGCGCGTACGGGCTGAGCCAGACGGTCAGCCTGTACGGACTGGGCCGGACAGCCGGCCCGTACGGGCTGAGCCGGACGGATAGTGCGTACGGACCGGATGAGAAGAACCGCAGATGAAGGACCGCCCGCCGGAAACGGTCCGGCGGGCGGTTCGGGCGGTCACAGCAGGCCGGCGTCGTGGACCAGGATCGCCGCCTGCACCCGGTTGCTCAGCCCGAGCTTGGCCAGCGCGCGGCTGACGTGGCTCTTCACGGTCGCCTCCGACATGGCCAGCTCGCGCCCGATCTCGGCGTTGGACAGCCCCCGCGCCACGGCCTGGACGACGTCACCCTCACGGTCGGTGAGCTGGGCGAGGCGGTCGTGCGCGAGCTTCGCCCGGTCCGGGCCTCGCTCCACGAACGTGCCGATCAGCCGCCTGGTGACCGACGGCGAGAGCATGGCCTCGCCGGCGGCGACCGTACGGACGGCGGCGGCGATCTCGAGCGGCGGGGTGTCCTTCAGCAGGAACCCGACGGCGCCGGCCCGCAGCGCCGGATGGACGTACTCGTCGAGATCGAAGGTCGTCAGCATGACGACCTTCGGCGGATCGGGCAACCGCCCGATCTCCGACGCGGCGCTCAGACCATCCTTGCCGGGCATCCGCACGTCCAGGAGCACAACGTGGGGGCGGAGCCGGATGACCGCGCCGACCGCCTCGTCACCGTCCTTCGCCTCACCGACGACCACGATGTCGCCCGCGGCCTCCAGGATCGTCCGGATGCCGGTCCGGACGAGGAACTCGTCGTCGACGACCAGAACACGGATCATGCGGTCATCTCCACGGGAGCGATCGGAACACGGGCCATGCGAAAACCTTCACGGGGCAGCCAGAACACGGAGCGTACGGGCACCTCCACGGAGGCGGTGAGAACGCGGAGGCGGTGAGAACGCGGAGGCGGTGAGAACACGGAGGCGGTGAGAACACGGGGGCGGCAGCGCACGGATCATGCGAGTGCTCCCACGGGGGCGACCGGGATCCGGGCGTGGACCTCGAACCCGCCGTCCGGTCGGGGACGGGCCTCCAGCGTGCCGCCGAGGAGTTCGACGCGCTCCCTCAGCCCGGCGAGGCCGGTCCCCGATCCGGGCAGCGCGTCGGCCCGCCGCTCCGGCGGGTCGTTGCTCACCGTCACCTTCAGGTGGTCGCCGAGATAGCGCAGCGTCACCTGGGCAGCGGCGTTCCCCGCGTGCTTGTGGATGTTGGTGAGCGCCTCCTGGACCACCCGGTAGGCGGTGCGCTCCACCGTGGACGGCAGCGCTCGCACGTCGCCCTCGTCGTGCCGGGTGACGGGGACACCCGCCGTACGCGACTGGTCCAGCAGCCGGTCGAGGTCCTCCAGCACCGGCTGCGGAGCCAGCATCGCGTCCGCCGCGTGGTACGGCGAGCGCAGCACGCCCAGCACCTCCCGCAGGTTCACCAGGGCCTCCCGCCCGATCGAGCGGAGGAGCGTGGCCGTCTCCCTGGTCGTGTCGTCAGGAGTGCTGACCTCCAGCGCCCCGGCGTGCAGCACCAGCAGCGAGATCTTGTGGGCCACGACGTCGTGCATCTCCCGCGCGATCCGGGCCCTTTCCTGCGCCCGGGCCTGCTCGGTGCGCGCCTCCTGCTCGCGTTCGAGGCGTTCGGCCCGGTCGCGCAGGGCCGAGAACGCCAGCCTGCGCGCGTCGAGCCACAACCCGGCCGTCAGCGGCAGCCCGACCAGCAGCAACGCTGTTATCACCGCGTTCCCCGAGGTCGCGGTGTTCATGGCGCGCACCCCGCCGATGTCGAGGGCGATCAGGATGCCCACTCCCATGACCGCGAGGGCCCCGGCGAGATAACCGGCGAGGTGGGCACGACGCCGGACGAGGACCGCGGCGTGGTAGGACGCCAGCAGCGGGGCCGGCCACATCGCGAGCAGGGCCCAGCCGACGGCGGCCATGGTGAACAGCGGCCAGTGGCGACGCGGGGCCAGGCCGGCGGCCACGCCCGACAGGGCCGCGACCACGAGCACGACCGGCGTTCCCACCGAGGCGCGCGTCCCCGTGAACCCCTCGGCGGAGGCCCAGGACAGCAGGAACACCGTCGTCCCGAGCATCCATGGAACGGCCGCGCGCAGGAGGGCGGTGACTCTGCTCCATCTCATACGACCGAGACTAGGCACCCCCCGCCGTCACATCGCACGACCTTCGTGAAGGGGCGCTCCTCCTTTCGTCGCAGACGCCGGTATCAGACGACCGCCGCGCCGACCCGGCGAGGCCGATGGGTTCACGTGCCGAGACCGTGCTCACCTGTAGGCTCCCGGCCGGACGATCATGAGGACCACGACGGTCGCCCACAGCAGGTTGTAGATTCCGGCGAGCATGCTCAGGGTGCGCAGCTGCCTGCCGTCGTCCGGGGTGGCGAGGGCGTCGCGTTGACGCGGATAGATCTGCAGGGCGAGCAGCCCGCCTGCGCCCACGGTGAGGATCATGGAGATGTTGATCCAGATCTCGCCCATCCGGCCCTGGACGAGGGCCAGGGCGATTCCCACAACAGGCACGACGATGCCGAAAATGCCGTATCCGCGGGTGATGCGGTGCATCGCGACGGCCACGGCCCGGTTGCGGCCTCCCGAGGTTTCCGGCTGCGGGTCGACGGGCGCGCCGACGGCGGCCGCGCTCGCCATGACGCTCGTGGTGACCGGGGCATAGCGCGGGAACAGGCTTGCCGCGACGGCCGAGCCCCCGACGAGCACGATGCCGGCGAGCACATGCAGCGACAGCAATAAACCTTCCATGAATTCTCCCCTCCACAACCTTCAGGCAGGCTGAAGCGTATCAGATGCTTCAGCCTGCCTGAAGGTTGTGATTTGTGGAGGGAAGGGCGTCCTGCCAGCGGAGGGGAAGGGGCCTACCATCTGGGCGTCCCGTCCGTCAGGTCAGCGCGGGAAACGACCTTCGAACGCGGTGCGTACGGTCTCGGCGATCTGACGCTGGATCGGGTCGGCGTCCGGGCCGAACAGCTGCTCGTCAACCTCGGCCACGGCCTTCATCGCCTCCCGCATGAGGTGCTCGCCCTCGGGGGTGATCTCGATGGCCGAGGCGGATCCGGCGCGAGCGGTGTTGTCACGGACGAGTCCGGCGCCGGACAGCGCCTTCACCGCCGTATGGACGCTCTGGACGGTGATCCCGGACATGCGCGCCAGGTCGCTGAACGACGCGCCGGGCACGCCGGTGATGTGCCCGAGCAGACCGAGCCTGCTGACCGTCAGCCCGAGCGGCGCGAGGGCGGCGCCGAGCTGGGACTCGATCCGGTGCGCCAGCGTGAGCAGCACGATGGAGGGGCTGGTCGCCGGCGGACCTGGAAGGGCGTTCTCGGTAGTCACCCCCTCAGTCTCCCGGATGGCGGTGTCGCGGCGTAGGCTCCCTCGGCCGCCCCGCCGAGGCGGGACAGGTGAGGTCTCGGGTGGCCTACCGCGCGACTCGATGATAGAAATGGTCAAACATCTCCAGATCTCTTTATATTTGCGACACAAAGACGAGCCTTCGTGACTGCTTTGGATGTTCTCGACCGCCGCCTGGTCGCGGCCCTTCAGGTCAGCCCCCGCGCGACCTGGGGTGAGATCGGCGGCGCCGTCGGTGAGAACGAACGGACCGTGGCCCGTCGCCTCCAACGGCTCCTGTCCACCGGGGCCGTACGGGTCACCGCCATCCTCGACGAGCTGCGCTGCGGGCTCGGCACGCCGGTCCACCTGCACGTCCAGGTCAGGCCCTGCACGGTCGAGCAGGTCGCCGAGGCCCTTTCCCAGCGGCCGGACACCCGCTCGGTCTACGGGGTCACGGGAAGCGCCGACGTCGGCTGCGAGCTGGTGGTCCCCTCCAGGGAACTCCTGCACGACGTCCTGACCGCGCAGATTCCCGCCACACCGGGGATCACCCAGACCCAGACCCAGGTCGTGCTGTACGCCTTCCAGACGGTGGCCGAGTGGCACGCGCCGTACCTAACGGAGGAGCAGGTCACGCTCCTGAGGGCCACGGCTCCGCCGTCGGCCGGCCCGCCGCCGGAACGGGTCGAGCTGACCGCGGCCGAGAGGGACGTCGTCGCGCTGCTGGCCGCCGACGGACGCATCGGTTTCACCGCGATCGCCGAGCGGCTGGACCTGTCCGTGCCGACCGCCCGCCGCCGGGTCACGGCGCTCCTCGATCGCGGGGTCGTGCACCTGCGCGCGGAGGTGGAGCCCATGCTGCTCGGCCTGGAGGTGGAGGCCCAGCTCTGGCTCTCGGTCCGCGCCCACGGCCTGGACAGGGTGGGCAGGACGCTCGCCGCGCACCCGAGCGTGCGTTACTGCGCCGCCACCTCGGGCGCCCACACCATGATCGTTCAGGTCGCCGTGGCCCACGAGACGGAGCTCTACCGTTTCCTCACCACGGTCCTCGGCCCGCTCGACGACGTCACCGACGTCAACGTCACCCTCATCACCCGTGCCTACAAGCGTGGACACCTGCGCAAGTCGGGCCTGCTCACCCTGGAGTACGAATGACCCCCGCCGAGACCGAGGTAGCAGAGCTCTGCGCCGAGCTCATCCGCGTCGACACCAGCAACTACGGGGACGGCAGCGGCCCCGGCGAGCGCGCCGCGGCCGAGGTCGTCATGGCCAGGCTCGCGGAGGTCGGCGTGGAGGCGACCTACGTGGAGAGCGCGCCGACCCGCGGCAACGTCGTGACCAGGATCGAGGGCTCCGACCCCGGCCTGCCCGCGCTGCTGGTCCACGGTCACCTCGACGTCGTGCCCGCCAACGCCGCCGACTGGACCGTCGACCCGTTCAGCGGGGAGATCAAGGACGGCTACATCTGGGGCCGGGGCGCGGTCGACATGAAGGACATGGACGCCATGATGCTGGCGGTCCTGCGGCAGATGGTCACCGAGGGCCGTAAGCCCAGGCGCGACATCGTCTTCGCCTGGCTGGCCGACGAGGAGGCCGGCGGCGAGCACGGGGCCAAATACCTCACCTCCAAGCACCCGGAGCTGTTCGACGGGGTCGACAACGCCATCAGCGAGGTCGGCGGTTACTCCCTGGAGGTCGATCCCTCGCTGCGGCTCTACCTGATCGAGACGGCGCAGAAGGGCCTGGCCTGGATGCGGCTGGTCGCCGACGGCACCGCCGGGCACGGCTCCATGCTCAACGCGGACAACGCGGTCACCGAGGTCGCCAAGGCGGTGGCCAGGATCGGCTCGTACGAGTGGCCGCTCACGCTGACGCCGACCGTGCACCGGTTCCTCTCCGAGGTGGCCGACGCCTTCGGCCTGCCCTTCGACCCGGAGAACCCGGCGCCGATCATCGACGCCATCGGCCCGCTGGCCAAGTTCGTCGGAGCGACCCTGCACCACACGGCCAACCCGAGCATGCTCTCCGCGGGCTACAAGGCGAACGTCATCCCCGGCCAGGCCAGCGCCGTGGTGGACGGCCGGTTCCTGCCCGGCCTGGAGGACGACTTCTTCGCCACGGTGGACAAGCTGCTCGGGCCGAACGTCCGGCGCGAGCAGCTCGTCCACGACATCGCGCTGGAGACGACGTTCGACGGCCCGCTGGTCGAAACGATGATCTCGGTGCTGAAGGAGGAGGACCCGACCGCCCGCGTGGTGCCGTACTGCCTGTCCGGCGGCACCGACAACAAGACGTTCTTCGCCGACCTGAACATCCGGGGGTTCGGGTTCGTCCCGCTGCGGCTGCCCGCCGAGATGGACTTCGCCGGGATGTTCCACGGCGTGGACGAGCGGGTGCCCGTGGACGCGCTGCAGTTCGGCACGCGGGTCCTCGACCGGTTGCTGATGACCTACTGAGACACGCGCCGGTGGGCCCCACAGGGGCGGGCCCATCGGCGCGGATGCGCCGGAGCGCAACGCGGCGGGTTCACCGGTTCGGGTGCTTCGGTGGGCTTGTGCGGCTCACCGGTTCGGGTGCGCCGGTGGCCCCTGCCCCGGGGGCGGGCTCATCGGCCCCCGGCGAGCCGGCGGTCAGGCCCTCGCGTCGACGAGGCGGACCAGCTCCGGAAGGACCGTGCCCAGCGGGGCGTCGACGGTGAGCGTCGCGTAGTCGTCGCCACGGGTCGGGCCCTGGTTGACGATCGCCACGGGGATGCCGAGCTTCGCGGCGCGCAGTACGAACCGGCGGCCCGACATCACCGTCAACGACGAGCCGAGAACCAGGAGCAGGCGAGCCCCTTCCACGAGGTCGAAGCACTCGCGCACCCGCTCCGCCGGGACGGTCTCCCCGAAGAAGACGACGTCGGGCTTCAGCACCCCTCCGTCGCACGCCCGGCAGCCGACCACCTGGAACCCGTCGATCTCCTCGTCATGGAGGTCGGCGTCACCGTCGGGGTTGACCGCGGTGGCCAGGGCGCCGAACTCCGGATTGGCCTCGGTCAGGCGCCGGTCCAGCTCCTCCCGCGGGCTCAGGTCGCCGCAGCCCAGGCAGACCACGTCATGCAGGCTGCCGTGCAGCTCGACGACCGCCTGGGCGCCGCCCGTCTGGTGCAGGCCGTCGACGTTCTGCGTCACGATGCCGGTCACCAGGTCCCGCCGCTGGAGCTGCGCGACCGCGTGGTGGCCGCTGTTGGGCGTCGCCCGGGTCATCGTCCGCCACCCGACAAAGCTCCGGGCCCAGTAACGTCGCCTGGCCACCGGGTCGCCGACGAACGCCTGGTAGGTCATCGGAGTGTTCCGTTTCAGGGCGCCGCTCGGCCCCCGGTAGTCGGGAATCCCCGACTCCGTCGATATCCCGGCTCCGCTCAGCACCACGACGTCGCCCGCGGCCAACAGCTTCGCCAGCATGTTCGTACCCTCGCTCACCCCTCCATGCTGCCTCACCGCTCATACCGGGCGAGCCTCAGGCCCCCCGTCAAGCGGCGCCGCCTTGATCTCTCCGAATCGCCGGACGGGCTCATCGGGAGGAGATCACCCTGCCCGCCTGGACGACGTGGCGGATGTGCTTCGGCTCGGCGAGGACCCCGATGTCCCGCAGGGGGTCGCCGTCGAGGACGAGCAGGTCGGCGTGGGCGCCCACGGCGAGCGTGCCGATCTGGCCCGCCATGCCGACGAGGTCCGCCGCGTTGACGGTCGCCGAGCGGATCACGTCGAGGGGCTCCTGCACCTCGCGGCGCAGACGGAACTCCTGGTTCTGGTGCCGGTGCATGCCGCCGAGCAGGTCGGTCCCGAAAACCAGCCGCACCCCGCCGCGCGCCGCGCGCTCCAGCGCCTCGACACCCGCGCCGAGCACCGCGTCGACCTTGTGCCAGCTGGACTCCGGCAGCCCGAAGGACATGCCCTCCTCCTTGAGCGCCCAGTAGGTCACCAGGGTCGGCACGAGGTAGGCGTCGTGCCGCAGGAACAGCTCCACGCTGCGGTCGTCGAGCAGGTTGCCGTGCTCGACGGACCGTACGCCCGCCTCCAGCGCGCGGTTGACGGCCCGCGCGGTGTAGGCGTGCGCGGCGACGTAGCGGTTGGCCGCTCCGGCCTCGTCGACGATCGCCCGTAGCTCGTCCATGGAGTACTGGGTGGAGTCGATCCGATCGGTGGGCGAGCTGACGCCCCCGGACGCCATGACCTTGATGTGGTGGGCGCCCTTGCGCAGCTCGTCACGGGCGGCGACGCGGACCGCGTCCACCCCGTCGGCGACCCGGCCGAGACCGGCGCAGCACGGGTGGTCGTCGTGCCTGTCCGTACCGCGGTCGCGCACGTCGCCGTGACCACCCGTCTGGCTCAGCGCCTTGCCGCAGAACAGCAGCCGAGGCCCACGGATCAGGCCCTCGGCCTGCGCGTCGGCGAGCCCGTAGTCGGCGCCGGAGGCGTCGCGGACCGTGGTGAAACCACGATCGAGCATCTGCCCCATGATCCGCGCGCTGTGCGCGGCGACGTAGGACGGGGACAGCGAGGTGAGGGCTCCGAGGTCGGCGGTGCACGCCGTGACGTGCACGTGCGCGTCGATCAGGCCGGGAACGACCACGGCGCCGTCGACGTCGATCACTCGCGCGTCCGGCGCGGTCAGGCCGTGGCCGGCCTCGACGACCCGGCCGTCCTCGCAGCGCAGGTCGCCCTCGGTGTAGTCACCGCTGACCACGTCGAGGACCAGGGCGTTGCGCAGAAGTAGGCTCACGTGCGACCTCCGTGGATCTGCCGGTCCGGTACCGGGCGTACAAACCATGACGTTGCCACATCGGTCGGCGGGGTTCGCGTCGATTGTCGTCCGTGCCCCGCCGTCGGGGGCCGTGCGGCTCGCTGTCGTCCATGCCCACTGCCTGTCTGTACGGGGCTCCGTACCGGTCGTTGTCCGTATTCCGTTCCCGGTTCGCATGGCCGTGGCAGGCCCCCTACCTGCGGCGACCTCGATTTTCCCGCCAGACCAATCCGATCGGGCGGCCGGTGCGTATCTCCTGGTGCCGGGACGACAGGGTGCCGGTGTTTCGCTGAGGACAGATCACTGCGCGGCGCGATGGGAGGTACGGCCCGGGAGGGGGCCGCGTGGCTCGGAAGCTGGAGGGCTCCGAGCCACGCGGCTCCTTTCTCTTGTGCGTGAGTGCCTTCCGGGCGGCCTGTTCCGCTCACACGAGAGGGCTTTTTCCAAGGGGCCTGCCCTCTCACGCGTGCGCTTCCCTTACAGGTGGGCGCCCCCTCCGGCGCCGGGAGCGGGATGGCCGCCCTTCTCGCCGAGGAGACGGGCGGTCGAGGGGCGGGGGAGCGGCTCGGCCGATGGGCGGATGCCGTCCAGGAGGAGCGCCAGGTAGCGCCTCTGGTCGGCGTCGTCGTGGTCCGCCCGGTAGCCGGTCGCCAGCACCATCACCACGATCGCCGCCAGGTCGCGGACCAGCAGGTCGGCACGGACCAGCCCGCGCCGCTGGGCGTCGGCCAGCACCTCGCCGAGCGGCTCCGCGAACCGTTCGGCGATGGCGACCGTGAACGCGCCGACCTCCCGCGCGGCGGTGAGGAGGGACTGATGGGCTGCCAGCGTGTCGATGATGGAGCCCAGCGCCTCGGCCAGCCCCCGGCGGGGGTCGGCGGCCTCGCGGGCGGCCAGGGCGAGGGGCTCCACCTCTTCGGCGAAGTACGTCTCGAAGCAGGCCCGGATCACACCGTCGCGGTCACCGAACCGCCGGTAGACGGTGGCGATCCCGACGCCGGCCCGGCGAGCGATCTCCTCCAGGGGGACGGCCACGCCGGACTCCCGCAGAGCCGCGATCGCCGCCCGGACGATCCTGTCGGAGTTGCGCAGAGCATCGGCTCGGGGTCGGTGCTCCGGCACGTGTCGAACGCTAGCAGCTCGCATGCGGTCATCCGGGGACGGTCACCACGCGACCTGCAGGGATGCCAGGCCGTAGATGGCTTGGAAGGAACGGAAGTCTGCCTCGGGCCCGGTCACGCGGAGCTCGGGGAAGCGCTGGAGCAGCGCCGGGAAGGCGATGCGCATCTCCATCCGCGCCAGCGGCGCGCCCAGGCAGTGGTGCACGCCGTGACCGAAGGCCACGTGGGGTGAGCTCCGGGTGATGTCCAGCGCCTCCGGGTCGGACAGGAGAGCGGGATCGCGGTTGGCGGTGGGCAGGGCGCACATCACCATCTCGCCGGGCCCGATGGTGTGTCCGGAGAGCTCGACCTCCGTGGTGGTCACCTTGGAGGTGCCGGAGTGGACGATGCTGAGCCAGCGCAGCAGCTCCTCCACCGCGGCGTCGATGCGCTCGGGCTCCTTCCTGAGCAGCTCCAGCTGCTCGGGATGGCGCAGCAGGGCCAGCGTGCCCAGCCCGAGCATGTTGGCGGTGGTCTCGTGACCGGCGAGCAGCAGCAGGCTGCCGATGCCGACGAGCTCGCTCGCGGTCAGGTCGTCGCCGTGCTCGCGCACCAGCATGCCGAGCAGTTCCTCGCCCGGGTCGGCCTGGGCGCGGGCGACCAGTTCGGCCATGTAGGCGCGTGACTGCCTCTGCATCGCCATGCGTTCCGCGGGGGGAGCCGAGACGTCGAGCAGCCGGCTGGTCGTGCGCTGGAAGTCCTCCCGGTCGGCGTACGGCACGCCCAGCAGCTCGCAGATCACCAGCGACGGGACCGGCAGCGCGAACGAGGACACGAGGTCGGCCGGAGAGCCGGCGCTTTCCATCGCGTCCAGGTGCTCCTCGACGATGCGGGTGACCCGCGGCTCCAGCCGGCGCATCCGGCGGATCGTGAACTCCGGCGTCAGCATCCGGCGCAGACGGGTGTGCTCGGGAGGGTCGAAGGCGAGCAGGTTGCCCGCGCGCAGTTCGGCGCGCTCCTCGTCGCTCATCTCCATGACGCCGGGGAGCCGGATGCCGCCCCTCCAGGCGGTGCTGAACCGCTCGGCGTCGCCCATCACCGTGCGCACGTCCTCGTAGCGGGTCACCAGCCAGGCATCGATGCCCAGAGGTGTGCTGACGCGCCTGACCCCCTCCCCGTCCCGCAGCGCTCCCAGCTCCGGATCGGGACCGAACTCCGCTCGCCGCATGTGCAGCGGTAGTGTCGAAGACTCGCTCATGCAACCTCCTGGATGACTCACCATCCTGACCGATCTGACAAAAACGATAGCAACCTATCGCTTACGTGCAAAGGATTCCGGCGAGGTAACAGAGCGCCCGCCCGGACCCGTGAGGATCGCTCCCACCGACGTCGCCGGGCGGAAGGTGAGGATCGCTCCCGCTCGCGTCGCCGTACGGAAGGTGAGGATCGCTCCTGCTCAGGTCGCCGGGCGGAAGGCGTCCGCGTGGTCGGCCGCCCACTGGCGGAACGGGGTGGCCGGGGCCCCGGTGAGTTCCTCCACCGTGGAGGTGACCGACTCCGGCAACGTCACCATCTGGGCGTGCGCTTGGAGGATTCCCTCGGCCACGGCCGCGGGCATGCCCTGGGCGACGAGCTCCCGCAGCGCGACCTCCGAGGGGAGCTCCTCCCAGCGCACCGGCCGTCCGATCGCCTCGCCGATGGCGGTCACCTGTTCGATCTGGGTCAACGTCTCGGGCCCGGTCAGCTCGTACGTCGCACCGCCATGGCCGGAGCCGGTCAGCGCGCGCACTCCCACCGCGGCGATGTCGCGTTCGTGGATCAGCGCCCTGGCCGCCGCCCCGTGCACCCAGCGGACGGCGCCCGAGTCCCGGATCTGCGCCGCCCACATCAGGGTGTTGGCGGCGAACCCGCCGGGGCGCAGGAACGTCCACTCCGGCCCCGACCTCCTGATCAGGCGTTCGACGTGGGCATGGGAGCCGAGGATCGAGCCCGGCCGCTGCTCCAGATCATCGGACACGCCGCGCGCGGAGACGTAGACGATGCGGCGGGCGTGCTTGGCGATCGCCTCGATGGTCGCGGGCGCCGCGTGATCGGCCGAGAGGGTGGGCCAGACCAGGAACACCGACTCGATCCCGTCCAGGGCGGCGTCCAGGGAGGCGGGGTCGGCCAGGTCTCCGCGTACGACCTCGACGCCTTCCGGCAGGGACGCGGACGCGGGGCCGCGGGTCAGCGCGCGCACGTCGGCGCCCGCGGCCAGAAGCTGGAACACGGCCTGGCGGCCGACATTGCCGGTGGCTCCGGTGACAAGGATCATGAGGGCTTCTCTTCCAGCAGCGGGGACAGTGCGCCCAGTCTGTAACCTCAAGTAAAGTTGAGGTCAATAAGCCGAGCACCCGCATATGACGGCGAGGACGCCGGGGACCGGGCCTGCGGCCGCGGGCGATCCTCCGAGACCATCGCTCGTCTCCAGGCCAGATGACGTCTGTGGATGTCGGAGTTCTACGCTGGACTCAGCGGTCCGCGAGCCGTGCACAGCTACTGGGGATTTCCACGTTGTCAGGGGACCGAGGGGGCCCGGACATGAAAAGCCCGACCAACCTGCATGACTGCCAGTATGAGCTGGGCAGGGTGAACGACATCCTGGACTGCGTTCGCAGCCATCTGAAACAGACGAGCGATCAGCAACGGCGGTTCGCCGCCGATGCGGCGCACGAGCTGCGAACTCCTGTCGCCGGGCTCCGCGCCCAATTGGAGGAAGCCCGGCTGCACCCGGGTGAGACCCCCATGCCCGAGCTGCTGGATTACGCGCTCAAAGACGTCGACCGCCTGCAACGGATCATCACCGATCTCCTTCTGCTGGTCCAGCTGGAAACCGGCACGATCACCGCGGGGGAGCAGCTGGATCTGGCCGAGCTCGTCCGGACGCAGGTTGGCATGCGAGACGATGAGATCACGGTGAACGTACGGCTGGACCCGGGGGCGACCATGGTGAACGCCGTCCCCTCTCTGATCGCCCGAGCACTGACGAACCTGCTCGACAACGCGCAGCGGCACGCGGCGCAGGTCGTCGAGGTTCAGATGCGCCGCGTCGACGGCTGCGCCGAACTGGTGATCACCGACGATGGACCGGGGATCTCCGCCCCGGATCGGGAGAGCGTCTTCGACGCCTTCACCAGGCTGGACACCGCCCGGGATCGCGACCGCGGCGGCACCGGACTCGGTCTGCCTCTCGCCCGTAATATCGCGGTCGTCCATAACGGAACGCTCGTGGTGGAAGAGGGGCCTCGCACGGGAGCTCGGTTTGTGCTCCGCCTCCCCCTGGCAGTCCCGGAAATAAGATCGTTCCCGCCGTCGAGCTCGACGGCCTCCACCTCGGCGGTCGTGCGGAACCTACCGGCGGATTGATCCGCGGCGAGGCTCGCACCTCGCCGCGGATCCACCTCGCCTTTCGGCCCGCGGCCGCCGGGTCTCCTCGATGTCGATCCCGCGACTGCCCAGGTCCGAAGGACGGGGTCAGCCGCCGGAGCCCTCCGGGAGGGCGGGCCTGGTACCGATGACAACGGTGGAGTTCAGCGTTCCGATGACGACGGTGGCGTCCAGATCGTCGGAACTGGTCACCCGAGGGATCAGCCCGTTGCGGGTGAAGGTTTCGACGGTCTGCGGCGCCTGGCGCTCACTCGTCTCGACCAGTAGGTAGCCGCCCGGCGCCAGCCATTCTGACGCCTCGGCGATCACCCGCCGCACGATGTCGAGCCCGTCCGCGCCACCGTCGAGTGCCACCCACGGCTCGTATATGCGGGCCTCCGGAGGCAGCAGCCCGATCGCCTCGGTGGGTACGTAGGGTGCGCTGGCGACCAGGATGTCGACGTGGCCCCGTAGCCGGGCGGGCAGCGGCTCGTAGAGGTCGCCTTCGTACACCTGACCGGCGGCGACGTTGCGGCGGGCGCACCGTACCTCGGCGGGGTCGATGTCGACGGCGTGCAACTCGACCTGGTCCAGCGCCGCGACCAGCGCGGCGCCCACCGCACCCGAGCCGCAGCACAGGTCGACGACGACGATGCGTGGCCGGGCGCGAGCCTGGTCGGTGGAGTCGGTGGAGTCGGTGGAGTCGGTGGAGTCGGTGGAGTCGGTGGAGTCGGCGGGACCGGCGGGACCGGCGGGACCGGCGGCCGGGCGTGCGGCGGCGGTGGCCTGATCGACGGGGCTCACGAGCCGGTGTCGTACGGGGGTGACGACCTGGTCGGTGAGGCCGGCGGTCTGGCGGGCGAGGGCGGTGGCCTGACGGGCGAGAAACTCGGTGCGGCGGCGAGGCACGAAGACCCCGGGGTTCACGGCTATCCGCAGGCCGCAGAACTCCGCCCAGCCAAGGACGTGTTCGAGGGGCAGACCCGCGACTCGCCGTTCCACCATGGCGGCGAGGTCGTCCGGGGTCGATGCCGTGGAGATGAGCAACTCCGCCTCGTCCTCGGCGAAGACACAGCCGGCGGCCCGAAGCCTGGTGACGATGACAGATCGAGAAAGAGCCGAGGAAGAAGCAACGGATCGAGGGGAAACCGACATGGGAACCTTTCGGGATGCCTGTGGGCGCTCCCTCGGTCACCTATGTCGGATGGACCGCGCGGCCGTGAGATGGGAGCACCCGACCTGATACAGCGGTAATGGGTCCCACCTCCTCGATGCGTTCACTGCTGGAGTCGGTAACTCTACCCGAGCCGAAAGGCGGCGGGCCGGCCGGGTGACGTGCCGAGGCCCCGGCCTTCTGGTCTACCCGAGCCGGCCGGGTGACGTGCCGAACTCTGGTCTTCTGGTCTACCCGAGCCGGAATGCGGCGGGCCGGCCGGGTGACGTGCCGAGCCCTGGTCTTCTGGACTTTCCGCTACCTCTTACGCGGGTCCGTGTTCGGAAGGGGCAGGACCTCGGTCCGCCCATCGTTGAACTCAGCCTCGCTCTGGTTGCCGTTCTGGTATCTCGATACGACACCCACGCAGATGATGGCCAGGCCGAACTGCACCAGGAGGACGATCCAGGCGTCGTCCGCGAAGTCCAGAAGGTGGGCGGCAACCGTACCGGCAAGGGCGGCCGCGATGCCCGCGAGGATCGTGGCCCTCCACCCGATGTCCTGGCGGCCGGGTATCAGGAGCCGGCCGAGGAAGCCGGTTACGGCCCCGACGAGAATGGCGCTGAGGACGAACGTGATGATGCTGCCGATGAACGCGATCATATCGATCTCCCTGGGGGTGTTTTCCAACTCTCCACAACGATGCTAGAGCGCCTTGGTCGACACGAACTTGATATTTCGTCCACACGAAACAGAACGAACGGCGGGTCTGTTTCGTGCGCGATGCGCATCGGCGGGAACTCCTCGACGTGAGTCGCCTCGATACGGAATCTCAACGGGACTCGCGGAGGCAGGCGCCGAGGAGACCCTCAGGCACCGGGGGCGGACAGGTGTGCCGCGCGATGGTAGCGGTCGGCCAGCCTGGCGACGTGCTCGACGAGTTCGGGTGGTTCGATGACGTCGAAGTCGGCGTCGATCATGCTCAGGAAGACGGTGATGACACCGAGACTGTCGCCGGCGACGGTCAGCATGCAGCTGTGCTCGTCGATCGCCTCCAGCAGCCCGGTTATCCGGTCGGCGATGCTCTCGGCCGGCGCGTGCACCCGCACCCGTGCCTGGTACGGCCACATCGCGGTGCCCATGCGGTGCGAGACGTAGGCGACGACGTCGCCGTCGGGCGGGTCACGGGGGACGAACCGCGGGCCGGTCGGGGTGCGGGGCTGGATCCGGTCGGCGCGGAAGATGCGCCAGTCCTGCCGGTCGAGGTCCCACGCCACCAGATACCAGCGACGGCCCCAGCTCACCAGGCGGTGTGGCTCGACGGTGCGGACGCTGCCGGATCCGTCGTGGACGGTGTAGTCGAAGCGCAGGCGCTCATGGTCGCGGCAGGCGGCCGTGACGGCGGTCAGCACGCCGACGTCGACGGTCGGGCCGGTGCCGGGCATCGTGACGGTGTAGTCGTGGACCGCGTTGACGCGGCGCCGCAGCCGGGACGGCAGCACCTGTTCCAGCTTCGTGAGGGCGCGCACCGAGGTCTCCTCGATCCCCGCGACGCCACCACCGGCGGCGGCCGAACGGAGCCCCACCGCGACCGCCACCGCCTCGTCGTCGTCGAGCAGCAGCGGGGGCAGCGCAGCGCCGACTCCCAGCCGGTAGCCGCCCGAGACGCCCGGGGTCGCGTGCACGGGATAGCCGAGGCTGCGCAGCCGTTCCACGTCACGCCGGACGGTGCGCGCCCCGACGCCCAGCCGTTCGGCCAGGGCGGGGCCGGACCAGTCGCGGCGTGCCTGGAGCAGCGACAGCAGGCGGAGCAGACGGGCCGAGGTGTCCAGCATGCCCGTAGTCTGCCAACGATTGCGGCCTGAACCTGGCCGCAATCGTTTCTACCGTGGCGCCATGGACACCGAGACCCCTGCATTTCGCACTGACATTTCCCGGACCGAGCTGGACAGCGCATCCGAACCGATGGGTGCCGGCCTGGCCACCGATATGTCCCGGGCCGAGTTGGACAGCGTGCCCGAACCGATGGGTGCCGGCCTGGCCGGCGATATTCCCCAGACCGAGTCGGACAGCGAGGTCCGGCCGCTGAGCGTTGACGTCCCCCCGGCCGGACTGGGCGAGGAGATTCGCCCGTTCCGCGTCGACATTTCCCAGGCCGACCTGGACGACCTGCGCGACCGCCTGGCCCGCACCCGCTGGCCCGACGAGCTGCCCGGCGTCGGCTGGTCGTACGGCGTACCGCTCGACCGGTTGAAGGAGATGGCCGAATACTGGCGGACGACCTATGACTGGCGCCGGCACGAGGCGAGGCTGAACGAGTTTCCGCAGTTCACCACCACCATTGACGGGCAGAACGTGCACTTCCTGCATGTCCGCTCGCCCGAGCCGGACGCGCTGCCGCTGATCCTCACCCATGGCTGGCCGGGCTCGGTCGTCGAGTTCCTGGAGCTGATCGGGCCCCTGACCGATCCCCGCGCGTACGGCGGCGATCCGGCGGACGCGTTTCACGTGGTCGTCCCCTCGATCCCGGGCTACGGGTTCTCCGGGCCGACGACCGCGACCGGGTGGGGCGTGTCGCGCATCGCCCGGGCCTGGGCGGAGCTGATGCGCCGCCTCGGCTACGGGCGGTACGGCGCCCAGGGCGGCGACTGGGGCGCGCGGATCTCGCCCGAACTCGCGAGGGTCGACCCCGCTCACCTCGCCGGCCTGCACCTCAACGGATTCGTGGCCTTCCCGTCCGGGGACCCGGCAGAGGTCGAGGCACTGACCGAGGCCGAGCAGGCGCGTCTGGCGAACATCAGCGGCTGGGCCGGCGAGCGGTCGGGCTACGCGCAGATCCAGTCGACCAGGCCGCAGACGCTGGCCTACTCTCTCGTCGACTCACCGGTCGGTCAGCTCGCCTGGAACCTCGAATGGTTCGACGGCTACGGCCATGACGTCGGCACGATCGACCGGGACGTCATCCTCACCAATGTGGCGCTGTACTGGCTGACCGGGACCGCCGGGTCCTCGGCCCGCCTCTACAAGGAGGGCGCCGCCTCGTGGGGGCGGCAGGTCGAGCTGTCCCCGGTGCCGACCGGAATGGCGGTCTTCGCCGGGGACTCCACCATCCGCTCCTTCGCCGCACGCGAGCACACCATCACGCACTGGTCGGAGTTCGACCGCGGCGGCCACTTCGCCGCGCTGCGGGTACCGGACCTCCTTGTCGGCGATGTCCGCGAGTTCTTCCGCGGCGTTCGCTGAACGAAGACGTTCGCTGAATGGAGGAGGGACACCTCAGCGGAGCCCTGAATGGAGAAGGGATGTCTCAGCAGAGCGCTGAATGGGGAAGGGACACCTCGGCAGAGCCGAGTTATAGTCAGGGCACTTTGCCATCTTCCGGGAAGAGGTGATGGGCATGTCCCTGGGTGATCTCTACGACCCGCTCCGTGCGCACCTGAGCGACCCCTATCCCTTCTACGAGAGGGCACGGCGCGAAGAGCCGCTGTTCTTCTCCCCGGTGGTCGGTGCCTGGGTGGTGACGAAGATGGCCGATGCGCGCGTGATCCTGCGCGACGGGCGGACCTTCTCCTCGGCCAACACCCTGCGGCCGTACACGCCGTTTCCGCCGGCGGTCCTTGAGGAACTGTCCAAGGGCTTTCCGCTGCGGGAGACGCTCATCACCATGGACGGCGAGGGGCACCGGCGGTTGCGGGTTCTCGCGGCGGCGGCCCTTTCCCCCGAACGCGTCACCGCGACCGAGCGGTACATCACCGAACGGGCATCGCTCCTCATCGACGGTTTCGCCAAGGACGGTCGCGTCGACTTCATGGCGGAGTACGCCAACCGGCTCCCCGTCGATGTGATCGCCCGGCTTGTCGGCTTCGCGGAGGAGGACAGCAGGGCGTTCGGGGACGACAGCCGTGCCGCGGCGGCCATCGGGATGGGGCATCAGTTCAGGTCGGATGAGGAGCAGATCGAGTGCGCCCGGGCCTGGGTCCGATTCCAGCGGTTCATCATGCGGTACGTGACCGATCGCGCCGCCGCACCCCGAGACGACGTGATCAGTGAATACATCGCCGCGTCCGCCCCGGGTGGCGCGCCCCTCACCGCCGAGCAGATGGAGGGACTCGTCGGCCTGATCCTGACAGTTGCCCTGCCGGGCCACATCACCACCTCGGCGCTGCTCGGCAACGGCCTGCTCCGGCTGCTCTCCCAGCCCGACCAGTGGCGGCTGCTCTGTGAACGGCCCGACCTCGTGCCGAACGCGGCCGAAGAGATCGCCCGCTACGACACCCCGACGCACGTCTTCCTGCGGGTGACGACCACCGACACCAGTGTCGGAGGACGAGACTTCCCCGCCGGCACCGAGATCGCCGTCTGCCTCGCCTCCGCCAACCGTGACGAGGAAGCCTTCGAACGGGCCGAGGAGTTCGACATCACCAGGCCCCTGAAGGCCAACGTGGTCTTCGGCCAGGGCGCCCACTACTGTCCCGGGGCCGGCCTGGCCCGCCGCCAGATCGAGATCTCCCTGCGCCTGCTCGCCGAACGCCTGCCCGATCTCCGTCTCGTGCCGGACCAGCGGATCGAATACCGCGGCACGGTGGACCACCGGGGCCCTCTCGCACTCCATCTCCAGTGGTGAGCACCCGTCTCCGGTGGTGAATACCCGTCGATCGGTCGTTCTTCAGAGCGGGGGCGTCTCCGGTGGTTAGCACCTGTCGATCGGTCGTTCTTCAGAGCGGGGGCACCGGCGGGGCCGATCCTGCGCCTGCCGTAACGCAGATCCAGGGGATGGCGTACGGCCTCGCGGTTCAGAGCCAGTTGCGACGCTTGAAGATCACGTACAGGCTCGCGCAGGTCAGGGCCATCAGCGTCAGGGCCAGGGGGTAGCCGAAGATCCAGTGCAGCTCCGGCATGAAGGCGAAGTTCATCCCGTAGACGGTGCCGATCAGGGTGGGCGCGAACAGGATGGCCGCCCACGAGGAGATCCTCTTGATCTCCTCGTTCTGGGTGTAGCTGGCCCGGGTGAGGTTGCGCATCTCCTCGTTCTGGGCCTGGTTCACCAGCGTGGCGTTCACGCTCAGGATGTCCTGCAGCATCTGCCGGAATCCGTCCACCCGCTCCACCACCGTGGTCAGGTGGTCGACCACGTCACGCAGGTAGCGGCGCATCTCATCCTCGACGCCATATTTGTCGAACCCCGCGGACAGCGACTCCAGCATGCCCATCAGGGGACGCGTGGCCCGCTGAAACTCGATCACCTCGCGTGACAGCTCGTAGATCCGGCGGGAGGCGCTGGGATCGCCGCGGAACACCTCGGTCTCGATCTCGTCGATGTCGTTCTGCAGACCCGCGATCACCGGCGCGTACCCGTCCACGACCGCGTCCACGATGGCGTACAGGATGGCCTCGGGACCCCGGGCCAGCAGTTGCGGGTCCGCCTCCATCCGGCGGCGGACCGCCGACAGGTTCGGGGCCTCGCCGTGGCGGACGGTGAGCACGAAGTCCGGGCCGACGAACACGTGCAACTCGCCGAAGTCGACCTCCTCGGCCTCGTCCAGGTAGCGGGCCGCGCGCAGCACGACGAACAGCGTGTCGCCGTAGCGCTCCAGCTTGGGCCGCTGATGGGCGACGATGGCGTCCTCGACGGCCAGCTCGTGCAGCCCGAACTCGCCGCCCAGCGACAGCAGCTGCGCCTCCGCCGGCCGGTACAGGCCGATCCAGGCGATGCTGCCGGACCTGTCGCGCAGGCACCGGTAGGTGTCGGCCAGCGTGGTGGGAGATTGACTGCGATGGCCGCCGACGTAGACGGCGCAGTCGATGATGCTGTTCTCCACGGGGACGTCGACGGTTGTCGCCCGCGGGTCCATCGACCGCTCGGGGGCCTCCTGGGGTCCCGGTACGGCTTGATCGTTGTTCTGGGTGGCGCGCCGGAGGGAACGCAAGGCACGTGAACGCAGCTCAGACATGGCGAGCCCCCGAATCGGCCCAGCTCCAGGCGGTCTGCTGATCGCCACTCCAATGTACTGCGCGGAGGTGAAAGCAGCCTGCGGAGGGGCCGTCCTACCGCCGGGCGGCGCGGATCATCCGCGTACGGCGGCGATCCGGATCGCCTTTCGTGAGGGGCCGGTCAATGGCCGGACCAGGTGAATGTGATGCCTCCGGGAAACTCGGACGAACACGGCGCCGCGCCACCTGGCCAGGTGGCGCGGCGCCGTACGGTGCGACCTGACGCGGTGGCCCCGCGCGGCGATCAGCTCTCGACGAGCTCCTCGTCGAGCGGGTCCACGGCGCCGCTGAACTGCGCGGAGTACAGCCGGTGGTAGGCGCCCCGAGTGGCGAGGAGCTCCTCGTGGGTGCCCTGCTCGACGATGCGCCCGGACTCCATCACCAGGATGAGGTCCGCGTCGCGGATGGTGGAGAGCCGGTGGGCGATGACGAAGCTGGTGCGGTCCGAGCGCAGCGCGGCCATCGCGTGCTGCACCAGGACTTCGGTCCGGGTGTCGACCGAGCTGGTGGCCTCGTCGAGGATGAGCAGGGACGGGTCGGCGAGGAAGGCGCGGGCGATGGTCAGCAGCTGCTTCTCCCCGGCGCTGACGTTGTTTCCCTCGTCGTCGATCACGGTGTCGTAGCCGTCGGGCAGGGTCTGCACGAACCGGTCGACGAACGTGGCCCGCGCGGCGGCCTGGATCTGCTCCTCGGTGGCCTGGGGGTTGCCGTAGGCGAGGTTGTCGCGGATGGTGCCGCCGAACAGCCAGGTGTCCTGCAGCACCATGCCGATGTGCGAGCGCAGGTCGTCGCGGCTCATCGCGGTGATGTCGACGCCGTCGAGGGTGATCCGGCCGGCGTCCAGTTCGTAGAAGCGCATGACCAGGTTGACGAGGGTGGTCTTGCCCGCCCCGGTCGGGCCGACGATCGCGACCGTGTGCCCGGGTTCGGCCACCAGGGACAGATCCTCGATGAGGGGCTGCTCCTCGTTGTAGCGGAAGGACACGTGCTCGAACTCGACGCGGCCCTGCCGGGCGGTGGGCAGCACCGGGGTGGCGGGGTCGGGCTTCTGCTCCTCGGCGTCCAGCAGCTCGAAGACCCGCTCGGCCGACGCCACGCCCGACTGCAGGAGGTTGGCCATCGAGGCGACCTGGGTCAGGGGCTGGGTGAACTGCCGTGAGTACTGGATGAACGCCTGGACGTCGCCCAGGCTCAGCGACCCGGTGGCGACCCGCAGGCCTCCGACGACGGCGATGGCGACGTAGTTGAGGTTCCCGATGAACATCATCATCGGCATGATGAGCCCGGAGATGAACTGGGCGCCGAAGCTGGACTTGAAGAGCTTCTCGTTCCTCTCGCGGAACACCTCCTCGACCTCCGGCAGGCGTCCGAACACCTTCACCAGCTCGTGGCCGGTGAACGCCTCCTCGATGTGGGCGTTCAGAGCGCCGGTGTGGGACCACTGCGCGACGAACTGCTTCTGCGAGCGCTTCGCGATCTGTCCGGTGACGATCACCGACAGCGGGATGGTCACCAGGGCGATCAGCGCGAGCAGCGGCGAGATCACGAACATCATCGCCAGCACGCCGATCAGGGTCAGCACCGAGGTCAGCAGCTGGCTCATCGTCTGCTGCAGGGTCTGGGACACGTTGTCGATGTCGTTGGTGACCCGGCTGAGCAGCTCGCCGCGGGGCTGGCCGTCGAAGAACCGCAGGGGGAGCCGGTTGATCTTGTCCTCGACGTCCGACCGCAGCCGGAACACGGTGCGCTGCACCACGCCGTTGAACAGGTAGCCCTGCATCCAGGCGAAGACCGACGCCGCGACGTAGAGCACCAGGACCCACATCAGGATCGTGCCCAGAGCGCCGAAGTCGATCCCGTGACCGGGGATGACGTCCATCCCCGAGAGCAGGCCGGCGAAGTTGTCGTTGCCCGACGCCTGGGCGGCCTGGACCGCCTGCTCCTTGGTCGTTCCGAGGGGCAGCTGCTTGCCGATCACGCCGGTGAAGATCAGGTCCGTCGCGCGACCGAGGATCTTCGGTCCGATGACGGAGAGCACCACGCTGATCACGCCGAGGCTGATCACGGCCAGGATCTTCGGGCGTTCGGGGGCCAGCCGCCGCATCAGTCTCCGGGCGGACGGCCCGAAGTTCATCGACTTCTCCGCGGGCATCCCGCCTCCCGCGAACGGCCCCCGTCCGAAGCCTCCGCCTCCCACGGGCGGTCGCGGCCGCGCGGATGTCATGGGGGTGCTCATGCTGCGCTCTCCACGGCTAGTTGGGACTCGACGATCTCGATGTAGGTCGGGCAGGAAACCAGCAGCTCGTCATGGGTTCCCTTGCCGACGATCACGCCGTCGTCGAGGACGATGATCTGGTCGGCGTCGGCGATGGTGGAGATCCGCTGGCCGACGATGATGACGGCGGCCTGGGCGGTGTGCGGACGCAGGGCGGCGCGTAGCCGGGCGTCGGTGGACAGGTCGAGGGCGGAGAACGAGTCGTCGAACAGGTAGATCTCGGGTTTGCTGACCAGTGCCCGGGCGATGGAGAGCCGCTGCCGCTGCCCGCCGGACACGTTCGTGCCGCCCTGGGTGATGGGCGCCTCAAGGGCTTCGGGCATCGCCTCGACGAAGTCGCGGGCCTGGGCGACCTCCAGCGCCTCCCACAGCTCCTCGTCGGTGGCGTCCGGGTTGCCGTACCGCAGGTTGCTCGCGACGGTGCCGCTGAACAGGTACGGCTTCTGCGGCACCAGGCCGATGCGTGTCCAGAGCATCTGGGGATCGAGCTCGCGGACGTCGACCCCGTCGACCGACACCGTGCCGGCGGTGGCGTCGAACAGCCGGGGGATCAGGGAGACCAGCGTCGTCTTGCCAGAACCGGTGCTGCCGATGATGGCGGTGGTCTGTCCCGCGGTGGTGCGGAAGGAGATGCCGGACAGCACCGGCGCCGCCGCACCCGGGTAGCGGAACTCGACGTCGCGCATTTCCAGCTCGCCGCGAGTGTGCACCTGCCGTACGGGGTTCTTGGGCGGGACCACCGACGACTCGGTGTCCAGCACCTCGATGATGCGCTCGGCGCAGACCGCGGCGCGCGGAATCATGATCGAGATGAAGGTTGCCATCATCACCGAGGTGAGGATCTGCATCAGATACATGAGGAACGCGGTGAGGGCGCCGATCTGCATCTCGCCGCTGTCCACCCGGCTGGAGCCGAACCAGAGCACGGCGATGCTTGAGGCGTTGAGGATCAGCATCACGATGGGGAAGATGAGCGCGGTCAGCCGTCCGACACGCAGCGAGGTGTCGGTCAGCGCGGTGTTCGCCACGGCGAACCGCTGGGTCTCCTCACGCTCGCGGACGAAGGCGCGGACGACGCGGATGCCGGAGAGCTGCTCGCGCATCACCTGGTTGACCGTGTCGATGCGGGTCTGCAGCGCGCGGAACTGGGGAACCATGCGGGAGATGATCAGGCCGATCGACACCAGCAGGGCGGGCACGCAGACGAGCATGAGCCAGGACAGGCCGATGTCCTGTCGCAACGCCATGATGATTCCGCCGACGCACATGATCGGCGCGGCGACCAGCATCGTGCAGGTCATCACCACGAGAATCTGGACCTGCTGCACGTCGTTGATGCTGCGGGTGATCAACGAGGGTGCCCCGAACTGGGAGACCTCACGGGCGGAGAACCCGCCCACCTGGTGGAAGACGGCCGAGCGGACGTCTCGTCCGAATCCCATCGCCGCGCGGGCGCCGTAGTAGACCGCCGCGATCGAGCAGGCGATCTGTACGAGGGACACGGCCAGCATCCAGCCGCCGGTGGTCAGGATGTAGCCGGTGTCGCCGACGGCGACACCCTGGTCGATGATGTCGGCGTTCAGGCTGGGCAGGTACAGCGAGGCCATGGTGCCGACCAGCTGCAGCACCACCACGATGATCAATGTTGATGAGTAGGGCTTGAGGTAGGTGCGTAGCAACCGACTCAGCATGGGGGCTCTCCACTTGAGGCGTCCGGGCGGGGCGCGTCTGAGGCGTCCGCGCGGAGCGCGTCGTGTTCAGGGGGAATGTCGTGCTCTAAGGCGAGGTCGTGTTCGGAGGGTTCGGGGGGCTCTGAGGGAGGGCCGGGTTGGGGGCGCAGGTGGATTCCGTGAGGTCGGGGGAGAGGCCGGGTTCGGGGTTCGGCTCGTGTTCAGGGCGTGGCTCGGGTTCAGGGCTTGGCTCGTGTTCAGGGCGTGGCTCGGGTTCAGGGCTTGGCTCGTGTCCGGGGCGCAGGCGGATTCCGTCCAGCAGCATGGAGACGATCTCCGGAGGTGACAGCGGGTTGCCCTCGACGATCCGGGGATGGCTGCCCGCGGTGGTCATCAGTTGCAGCCGGCGTGCGGCCTCCAGCGGCTCGCATCGCAGCCGGTCGGGGCCGGGCTCGATCAGCTCGGCGAGCGCCTGCCGGATGACGTTGCCCTGATCGGTGCGGGCCTTGGGATTACGACGGGCCTCCGCGAGCCAGGGCGGTCCCAGCGCGTCCACCAGCCGGAAGATGCGCGTCGTGTGCTGCTGTAGGATCTCGACCGCCGCGACGAGCCTGATCTGCAGGGGAGCCGTGCGGTCGATGGTCGCCAGGTCCCGCAGCAGCGGGGAGAGGTCGAAGGCGCTGGCCACGGCCGCGTCCACGAGCTCTTCCTTGGTGGCGAAGACCCTGAAGATGGTCCCCTCCGCCACGCCGGCGGCCTGCGCGATCTGCCGGGTGCTCACGTCGGGGCCGTGGGCGAGCACCAGTGACAGGGTGGACGCGATGAGCGCGGCCCGCCGTTCGTCCGGTGGGAGTGGAGCGGCGCGCTGGGAGGTCGAAATCACATGCTTTACCCTACCTGAGTGAGTGAGTGGCTCACTCACTCGGAGGCGCGGTTCTGTCCTCGGCGAACAAATGCCAGGAACCGGATGCCTCCGGCACGGACGGCGAGGGCGGTGGGGAGGCGCCTGGCCGTACCATTCGCCGGTTTGACCATGGTGTTTGTTAGGGCGGCGGGGGCCGGGGTATGGCCGCCTGCGTCGGTCTCGTTGGGGCGGCCGAAGGCGGAGATCGATCACCGGTCCGCATCCGGTGAGACGGCCGTTCCGGCCTGACGTGGAGAGGAGAGACCTGAGGTGGAGAGGAGAGAACGGTGGCCGAGAATTCGGATCTGATCTTCGATCTGGTGTGGCAGGAATTCCACGAGATCGTGAACATGACGTCGGATGAACTACGGGCCTTTCTGCTGGCGTCCGGCTCCGGGGAGGTTTTCCCGGGGGATCCCGAGTCGCAGATGCCAGAACTCGGGCGTCAGGTGCTGCGGGTTCTCGGCAAACGCAAGGTCGACCTCACCCAGGACGACATCGAGACGATGCAGCGGGCCATCGACCGCGTCGAGGACGCGCTGACCGACAGTTCCTTCGACGCCGAGGATGACGACGATCGGCGGCGGGCGCTGCTGGAGGTCGGCCACAACCCGCTCAGGTCATCAAGAATGGGAATCTGACCCGTCCCATCGCCGGCAGGGGACGGGTGGTCATCCCGCTGCCGGCGGGGAGAAGAAGAAGCCATCGACCGACACGGCCTCGGCCGAGATCTGCCGGTCCCGTCACCCGGTTCCGTGACCCACGGGACGGAAATCCGTCACCCGGGCCCCGTGCCGTACGGGTCCGTCACCCGGCCCGTGCCGTACGGCAGAACCTACGGCCGGGCTCGCCAGCGGGACAGGATGTCGGCCTCCCGGTCGGGAGTGATGGTGGTGCTCGTCGAGAAGGAGGCCTCCGCGTCGCGGATCTCGCGTACCGACTGGCCGAGAGGGCGCGGGCTGAGCCCCGCGGCGTAGGCGGCGGCCGGGTTCGCGGTGTTGATCGAGGTTCCGTCCTCACCCATCGGCCAGAGCGGCAGTGACCGGCCGTCTTCGCCCTCGGCCTTCAGGAAGTCCTGCCCGACCCAGGTCAGGGTGGTCCCGGGAGGTCCGACCTCGGCCACGATCGCCTCCAGCATGTCGCCGAAGGAGAACGGCGGAGCGGGGCTGACCGCGTGGAAGGTGCCCGAGCCCGTCTTCTCGATCATGGCGATGATCCAGGAGGCCATGTCGCGTCCGTCGATCACCTGGATGGGGTCGTCGGGGTTGCCGGGTGCGAGAACCTCGCCGCCGCGCGCGATCCGGTTCACCCAGTAGGTGAAGCGGCCGGTGTAGTCGTACGGGCCGATCACGTACGTGGGCCGTACGATCAGTGACCCGGACCCGAACGCGTCGGTCACCGCCCGCTCGCACAGCACCTTCAGCGGACCGTAGGTCGCGCCGGTCACCTCTTCCGTGACCGGTCCGTCGAACTCGGCCAGAGGCGAGTCCTCGGTGAAGTTCGGCTCCTCCGGGGCGTAGACCGCGGTGGTGGAGACAAAAACGTACTGGCCGGTGGAGAGTGCGCCGGCGAGGTGGGTGATCTGCGACGGCAGGTAGGCGCTGACGTCGATCGTCGTGTCCCACTGCCGGTCACGCAGGATCGACAGGTCCGCGTCGCGGTCGGCCAGCAGGTGCTCGGCCTCGGGGAACAGGCCAGGACCCGTCTTCCCGCGGTGCAGCAGGGAAACCTCGTGCCCGGCCGCGAGCGCGGCCTCGGTGATGTGACGGCCGACGAACCGGGTCCCGCCAATGATCAGAATCCTCATGTATGCCATTTTGTCGCATATTTGGATGGGTTTGATTTGCCGTCCCCGGGTTGAGGCAACGACGTTCGCGCCGCGCGCTTCGGGGGGCCGTAGCCGCGTGCTTCGGGGACCGTGGTCGTGCGGGACGTTCGCGCCGTGTGCTGCGGGATCTTGGTCGGGTCGAGCGTTCACGCTGTGTGTTCGGGGCTACGGTGCGTAGAGTTTTCGCGCCGCGTGTTTCGGGGCCACGGTCGTGAGGAAGGTTCACGCCACGTGCTTTGAGAGCCGAAGTCGCGATGGTTTTTCTCTGGCATCATCTGAATTTTTCTGCCTTTTCCGTTAAAAGTTAAAAGCAGGTACTTTGGAAGAGTCCGTCATCGACTTCAGGATGGTCATCGTGTCGATCTGGCCAGAGTCGGGACATCTCGGGCCTTTGTCGGCGGTGGAGGTTGATCGCCCGGCGTCCGGCGTTCACGGGCCGGGTTTCGAGGGCCTCCGGATCGACCGGCTCAACGGACTTAAGGTGAGTGGCGAGATCGACCACACCACCAGGAAAATCTGGCAGGAGGCCCTGGGCGGGCTGGTTGCCAGTGGTGGGGACATGCATCTTGACCTGGCGGGACTGACGTTCATCGATGTTCGGGGGGCATGGTTGCTGGCGAAGGCCGCGCGTGACCTTCCCTCCGAGAGCAAGGTGTACCTGCACCGTTCGCCTTACTGTCTGAGATCCGTACTCACTTTGATCGGATCAGATCCTTCCCCGATCGAAGTGGAGACCAGATGAGCACGACGACCACCGAGGTGGATCCGTTCGTTCATCCGGCGCTGTTCTATCGGGGGAGCCGGCAGTATCTCGACGGCACCCTGCCCTTCATCCGCGAAGGTCTGGAGGCGGGTGAGCCGGTCGCGGTGGCCGTGCCCGGTCAGAACCTGAAGCTGATCCAGACCGAGCTGGGCGAGATGGCCTCCGAGGTGCGGTTTCTCGACATGACGGAGGCCGGCCGCAATCCCGGCCGCATCATTCCCGGGGTCCTGCGCGCCTTCGCCGACCGGCACTCCTCCGGCAGGGTCCGCATCATCGGAGAGCCGATCTGGCCCGGACGGTCGGCGACGGAGTATCCGGCGTGCGTGCAGCACGAGGCACTGATCAACCTCGCGTTCTCGGGCCGGGCCGTCACCATCCTGTGCCCCTACGACCTCGACGGGCTGGACCCGGAGGTCATCAGGGACGCCGAGGCGACCCATCCCGTCCTCATCGACGGCTCCGGCTCGCGTTCCAGCGGCGATTACGCGCCCGACCGCATCGTGCGGGACTACAACCAGCCCCTGTCCGATCCGCCGCCGGGCTTCGTCACCTTCGCCTTCGGCAACGGCACCCTGGCACTCGTGCGCGCGTTCGCCGTCGACTACGCCTCCCGGACGGGGCTCGCCGGAGAACGCCTGGAGGACCTGCGGCTGATCGTCAGCGAGCTGGCCGCGAACAGCCTCGACTACGGCGGTGGGTCGGGGGTTCTGCGCCTGTGGTCGGAGGATCTGCGGGTGGTCTTCGACATCAGTGACGCCGGACACATCGCCGATCCCCTCGCCGGGCGCCGCCCGGTCGGCCCCCGCCACCCGGGCTCCCGGGGTCTCCTCGTGACCAACCTCCTCAGCGATCTCGTCCGCGTCCACACCGCTCACGGCGCCACCACCGTCCGCGTCTACTTCAACGTGCGCTGATCTTCTTCCTGGCGTGAACGATCGGAGAGGCCGCCCAGGGGTTCGCGTTTCACGGCACCGCCAAAGGGCAGGGCTTCACTCGCCGTCACCGTCTGTCCGGAAGAGCGTCTGATGCCCGAGCTTCACCTGGAGACGCCGGCCGCGGAGTTCTGGGCCACGGCCAACGAGGGCGTGGGGGTCGTGGTGATCCGGGGAAGCCTCGACTTCTCGATCCATGATCTCGCCGGTGACTTCCTCGACCAGGCCTTCGCCCTGTTCGGCTCGGACCTGATCGTGGATCTCTCGGGTCTCGCCCTCCTGGACTCCCGGGCGACCGGTCTCATCGTGAACTACTGGAAGCAGGCCCTCAGCGAGGAGGGCTGGTTCGCTCTGGTGGCCACCGAGCGCGGCGCCACCCGCATCCTCTGGATCACCGGGCTGACGATGCGCATCCCTGTTTTCCCCACGCTCCAGGACGCCCTGGACGCCCGGCCCGCTCGTCCCTAGACGAGTGGCTCCGAGGTGGTCCGTGGCCCGGTCATGATGCGGCGTCGAACCGCTTCTTGACCGCCGCCACCCGGTCCGGCGGCATGCCCGGAGCGATCGGCACGCACTCGTGGCCGAGTGAGGCGTACGTTCGCAGGGTCAGTAGCCGCCGAACCAGCCGGGCACGTCGAGCCGGAAGAAGTCCGTCGGTGTCACCGCGCGCAGATCGGCCTCCAGGGCGCGCAGACGCTCCTCACCGAGGGTCTTCGCCCAGCCCGCCCGCAGGTCGTCGAAGATGCGCGCCGACCGCACCAGGCTGTCCACGCCCCGCTCGGTCAACCGTACGATCTTGCGTCGCGCGTCGGCGGGGTCGGAGCCGCGCTCGACGTAGCCCAGGTGCTCCAGGGTGTCGACCGTCTTGCCCGCCGCCTGCTTGGAGATCCCCAGCCGCCTGCCGAGCTCGACGGCGGTCGTGCCGCGGGAGCCGATCGCCTGGAGAACGAATCCGTGCATCGGCCGCAGGTCGGGATGGCCCTGACGGGCGAGCTCGGCGTGGAGTTCGTCGATGAGGGTCCGGAAGCCGAGGAAGAGCCGGAGCGGAAGCTCGAAGCCGGGAGGGTCATCTGACACGATCGACGGCCCGCCTCGCTGTATCGACAACTATATTGTCCAGTTTAGCAATGGAAGGCGTCATCGGGGATGACGGCGATCATGGAGCCAGACGTCGGTCTGGCGGGTGGTGACGGGCCTGGCCGGGGTGGCGACCGAGCGGCGGGTGGCCCGGGTCTCGGTCACGGTGAAGCTGGTGACCACGTGCCGGTTGTGCAGGAGGAAGCCCACCACGCCCGCGATCGCCTGCACGCTGTCCTCGGCGCGGGCATGGCCCGTCAGGAGATAGACCAGCGGCGTGGACGGCTGGTCGAGAGCGAAACGGCGGCCGTGGTGGTGGACGTCCTGCAGGGTCCTGATGGGGATCGGCCGGTCGGTGGTGAACCACGCGACGACCTCCCAGAACGACAGCTCCGGGTCGGCGTCGGTCGATTCCTCGTAACATGCCACGCAGCCTCGACGGGCATCCTGCCCATGAGGGCACGCCCACGAGCTGGGGTCGTGCGGCATGCTGCGCTCAGACATGAGCTGACCGTACCTTCCCGGGGTGAGGTACCAAAGTTCCCCCAGAGCAAGGCGTCAATCAAGTCCGGATCGGTTCATCCCCTTCGCCACCTTGTGGTCTTCGCCGTCCCGGCCGTTCTCACCGCGCCAGGTCTGTCCCGCCGCTTTCCGGGTGCGGCGGGAGATCACGTCGATGGCCGTCACGGTCTGGAGCGCTCCTCAGGAGGGCCCGCGCTCGTGGAGCCATACATCTGTCTGGCGGGTGGTCTTGGGCTTGGTGGCCGTGGCGGGTGAGCGGTGGGTGGCCCGGGTCTCGGTGACGGTGAAGGTGGCGATCACGTGCCGGTTCTGCAGGAGAAAGCCGATCACGCCCGCCACGGCCTGAACGCCGTCGCGGGCATAGGCTTCGCCGGTCAGGAGGTAGACGAGCGGGGCGGACGGCTGGTCGAGGGCGAAATGGCGGCCGTGGTGGTGAACGTCCTGAATGGTCCTTATGGGGATGGGCCGGTCGGTGGTGAACCAGGCGGCGACCGTCCAGAACGACAGCTCCTGGCTGGGGCGGGCTGATTCCTCGTAGCAGGCCTCGCAGCCTCGGCGGGCGTCCTGCCCGTGGGGGCACGACCATGAAGTGGCGTCGTGTGGCATGCTGCGTTCAGACATGAGCTGACCGTACCTCCCGACCCCTGCTGCCAGGGTTCTAGGAGATCACATGTCGGCCGAACCGAGGACGAGTTTCCACGGCACGAGGCGTCGGCACGGGTAAGACCCTGCGTTACGGCGGGTTCTGCCGGACATGCCCAATCCGATGGGCATCGTTCCCGCGGGCGCGACTGCCTGTCGTATTCCCTCGGTCATGCCGGGCGAATCCTGATTCCGCCCCGTCATCCGCCGGCGGCCGGTAGCCGGGCAGCCCGGAAGGCACGGACGGCACCCGGCAGCGCGATCAACGGCGTCCCGGTGTTGCGGGCGGACAGCACCTTGGCCGCGATCAACAGTGCCCCGGTATCGCGGCGGGACGGCACCCCGGCGGTGCGATCAACGGCGTCCTGATACTGCGGCCGGGCAGTGTCCTGGCAGCGTCCTGGCAGTGAGCCGACGGCGCGATCGGACACGCTCCTCTCCATGACCACGGAGGAGAAAGTGATGAACGACACCCAGGTACTCATCGTCGGGGCGGGGCCGACCGGGCTCACGCTCGCCATCGAGCCGGCCTGGCGCGGGGTGGGCTTCAGGATCGTGGAGAAGACCCCCGGGCACCCCGTCGGGTCATGAGGCACCTGACCAGGAGGACCCGCAGCCGAGCGCCATGGATCTCGGCGTCGCGCACGTACAGCGGTCCCAGGATCCCGATTCGCATAACGCACCCATTGTCTTTTTTGAGCTCTCTTTATCGAGCCATCCAGCGGAGAGCATGTTCTCCATCCCCTGGGTAAAGCCTTCGGTTTGCGGTGTTTCAGCTGCTCAGAGGTTATGTATTGCGATCTTTCCGGCGTTTCGGCGGTGTCGCCGAGGGCATCGGAACCTCCAGCGGCCAGAAAATCGGCCGCGGAATGGAGAGGGCTCATGGAACAGAAGCCGGGTACGCGTGCCGGATCACCATTTTGGACCTCTTACCGAGCAGTCCATCGCTTCTGGAGGCGGTAATGCGGCTGCCCACGCCGCGGGGTCCGATCACGGCCCTGCTCTTCGACCACCTGACGCGCCTGCCGCACTCGCTCGACCCCCTTCCCCCGTACTCCGGGGACCCGGTTCTGGGGGACGAGGATCTCCAGCTCGCGCTCTTCGCCTGCTACGAACTGCACTACCAGGGCTTCGACGGGGTGGACGACCGGTGGGAGTGGAACCCGGCGCTGCTGGCAGCGCGGGAGATCCTGGAAGGCCGGTTGGAGCACGGCCTGGCGCAGGCCGTACCGCGCCCACCCTTCACGCCACCCGCGCAGATGCGCCAGGTCCTGGCCGATCTGGTGGCCGACGACGACGGACCCTCCCTGGCGAGGTTCCTCCAGAAGGAGGCCGACCTCGGGCAGTTCCGCGAATTTGTCATGCACCGGTCGATCTACCATCTCAAGGAGGCCGACCCGCACACGTGGGCGATCCCCCGGTTGCGCGGCTCCGCCAAGGCCGCGCTGGTGGAGATCCAGGCGGACGAGTACGGCGGCGGACGCGTCGAGCGGATGCATTCGGAGCTGTTCCGGGCCACCATGCGCGGGCTGGATCTTGACGATTCCTACGGCGCCTACCTTGACCGGGCTCCGGCGATCACGCTGGCGATATCCAATGTCATGTCACTGTTCGGACTCCACCGGCGGCATCGCGGAGCCCTGCTGGGGCACCTCGCGGCGTTCGAGATGACCTCATCGCTCCCCAACCGCAGGTATGGCCAGGGCCTGCGGCGGCTGGGCGGTGACGACACGGCGGCCCGTTTCTACGACGAGCACGTGCAGGCCGACGCCGTCCACGAGCAGATCGCCGCCAACGACATGTGCGGCGGATTGACGGACGCGCAGCCGTCGCTGGCCGGGGACATTCTGTACGGCGCCGCCTGCTCACTGGCCCTTGAGCGGCTCTTCGCCGAGTATGTCCTGGGTTGCTGGCGGAAGGAGACCACGTCCCTGCGGCAGGTGGGCGTCGTGACGAGTCCCTGACGGATCTCGGCGATGTTCGGGTGGGCGCCGGGGGTGCGCCGTCAGTTCGGGCTGTCGGGCTCGCTGGAAGCACGGAATCCGGCGGCCTTGTGCGAGCCGTCGCAGAACGGCTTGGTCGCCGACCGGCCGCAGCGGCACAGCGCCACCGTCGTCCTGCCCGGGTCGATGGAACGCCCCTCCTGGGTCAGGATCGTGAACGCCCCGCGCAGCAGGAGCGGGCCGTCCTCGCAAGGGGTCACCGTGACGGAGCCGTCCGGGTGCTCGTGGGAAGTCACCGTGACGGAGCCGTCAGGGTTCTCAGGGGGCGTCACCGCGGCCGGATCGTCTGGGTTCTCGTGCATTCCTGGTCGATGCCCGGGTCATTCGAAAAGTAACGCGAACGGTGCGGGCTCAAAACGGAAGCCGCCCTGGTAGGAGGCTGTTTTCTCGGTAGGGCATGGGGCGGTTGCTACTCCCGACGACGTATGGCGGAGGCCGTCCCCCGTATGACGCGCCGCGGCCGGTCGCGCGGAAGGCTGGCAGCCATGCGTCTCAGTCTCAACATCACGAATTACTCATGGCCGGACGGTTCGAAGGGCCTCGCCCCGCGGCTCGCACGGATCGTCCGAGCCGCGGACGAGGGCGGCCTGGACACCGTATGGGTGGCGGATCATCTGATCCAGGCGGACCCGACCAGTACGCCCGGCGCGGAGATGCTGGAGGCGTACACCACGCTCGGGTTTCTCGCCGCGCTGACCGAGCGGGTCCGGATCGGCACCATGGTGACCGGCGTGACCTACCGCCCGCCCAGCATGCTGATCAAGGCCGTCACCACGCTCGACGTGCTCTCGGGTGGGCGGGCCTGGCTGGGAATCGGGGCCGGTTATCACGAGATGGAGGCCCGTTCGATGGATCTTCCGCTTCCGCCCGTCGCGGAGCGGTTCGAGCGGTTGGAGGAGACGCTGAGGCTCGCGATCCAGATGTGGTCGGGTGACGACGCCCCGTTCGAGGGCAGGCACTACCGGCTGGCGTATCCCGTCAACAATCCTCCGGCCGTGCGCCTGCCGCATCCGCCGATCCTGCTCGGAGGCATGGGCGAGACCAAGACGCTGCGTTTCGTGGCGCGGTACGCCGACGCGTGCAACCTGTTCGACATCCCCGACGGGGGCCAGACCGTGCGGCGCAAGCTCGACGTCCTCGCCGGGCACTGCGAGGAGGTGGGCCGGCCGTACGGCGAGATCGAGAAGACGCTGAGCACCCGCCTCGAACCGGGTGAGACCTCCGAAGCGTTCGTCGAGCGCTGTGCCGCACTCGCGGCACTCGGAATCGAGCACGTGGTCGTGATCACGGCCGGTCCGTGGACCGAGGACGCCGTGGCCACCCTGGCGGCGGCCATCCCGGCTCTCGACCGAATGTGACGGGTGCCTCCGAGCCGTCCCCAGGCGATGACGACTCCACACCAGGTCGGGTCCGAGTCGTCCCCAGGCGGCGCCGACCCCGCAACGGGCCGGTCAGCCGTCCCGGCCTTCGACCCGTTGTGACGGGACGCTTTCGAGCTGTCCCCAGGCGGCGCCGACCCCGCGACGGGCTCGTCCGCCGTCCTTCGGCTCGTCGAACGATGCCCGATCGACCGCCGGTGATTACCGGTAGTCATGATCCGCGTGGGTGATTATCACATCGGCCATTGATCCGCCGTTGGCCCGGCAGTATGTTCCTCCCAACATCCGAGCACGCCTCATGTTTTGGGGGTTCTCACATGCCCGCACGTCTCCGGCGGAAGATCACTGCTGCCTCCGCGGCTGCGATCCTCACGCTGGCTTCCCTCGTCGTGCCCGCATCCGCAGCGGTCTTCACCCCCGCCGACTACTGCCTCGGCGAATGCGCGGACATCCTGCCACCCGGCGAGAACGGCAACGCGACCCTGGTCGAGATCCTCGGCAACCAGGGGTTCGGCACGATGCCGCGACACAGCAACGACCAGCTCGGCAAGTACGCCAACCTCATCTCCGGCTACACCGGGCTGACCGACGACCAGATCACCACCTTCTTCAACGACGGCTCGTTCGGCGTTCCGGCGGGGCAGGTGGAGAGCACGACCAGCCCCCGACCGGACGTGAAGATCGTCCGAGACAAGGCGACCGGCGTCCCGCACATCACCGGGACGACCAGGCAGGGCACGATGTTCGGCGCCGGATACGCGGGCGCGCAGGACCGCCTGTGGGTGATGGACCTGATGCGGCACGTCGGCCGCGGTGAGCTGACGCCGTTCGCCGGTGGCGCACCGGGCAACCGCGCGCTGGAGCAGAGCGCCTGGCGGAACTCCCCCTACACCGAGGCGGACCTCCAGGGACAGATCAACAGGCTCAGGGATTCCAGCGCCCGAGGCGCGCAGCTCTACGCCGACGTGCAGGACTACGTGAGCGGGATCAACGCCTACATCGACCGCTGCATGGCGAACCGCGACTGCCCCGGCGAGTACGTCCTGACCGGGCACATGGACGCGATCACCAACGCGGGCGGGCCCCAGGACTTCACCATGACCGACCTGATCGCGATCTCCGGAGTGATCGGCGGGCTGTTCGGCGGAGGCGGCGGCGCGGAGATGCAGTCCGCGCTGGTGCGGGTCGCGGCCCGGGCCAAGTACGGCACGGCGGCCGGTGACCAGGTCTGGTCGGCGTTCCGGGCGCAGAACGACCCGGAGGCCACACTCACCCTGCACAACGGCCAGAGCTTCCCCTCAGGCAACGCGCCCGGCGCCACCGGGGCCGTACTGCCCGACCCGGGGACGGCGCCCGTGGACATCACCGAGAACGAGACCGGATCGGCCACCGCCTCGGCCACGGCCGCGACCCCTGCCGCGAAGGGCGTGCTCGAAGGGATGCTCGTCGACAACTCCAAGCCCGGCATGTCCAATGCCGTGGTGGTGTCGGCGGCCAAGTCGGCGTCCGGGCATCCGATCGCGGTGTTCGGCCCGCAGACGGGCTACTTCGCCCCCCAGCTGCTCATGCTGCAGGAGATCTCCGGGCCCGGCATCCAGGCACGCGGCGCGGCGTTCTCCGGGCTCAACTTCTACGTGCTGCTCGGCCGGGGCGCGGACTACGCCTGGAGCGCGACCTCCAGCGGCCAGGACATCACCGACACCTACGCCCTCCAGCTCTGCGAGCCGGGCGGCGGCGCGGTGACCAAGGAGTCGAAGTACTACCTCTACCACGGCGTCTGCACGGCGATGGAGACGCTGAAGAAGACCAACGCGTGGAAGCCCAGCGTCGCCGACGCCACCGCCGCGGGTTCGTACGACCTGGTGGTGGAGCGGACGAAGTACGGGCTGGTGAGCTGGCGCGGCACCGTCGGCGGGCAGCCCACCGCCTTCGCCACCCTGCGGTCGACGTACCAGCACGAGGCCGACTCGGCGATCGGGTTCCAGATGTTCAACGAGACGGACCAGATGGGTGACGCGGCGGCGTTCGCGAACTCCGCCTCCAACATCGGCTTCGCGTTCAACTGGTTCTACGTGAACTCCTCCGACGCGGCGTACTTCATGTCGGGCAACGACCCGGTCAGGTCCGCGGTCTCCGACCCGAACCTCCCGATGCCGGCCGACGCGGCCCACGAGTGGGCGGGCTTCGACCCGTCCACCAACACCGCGACGTACAAGGCTTCCGCCACCCACCCGCAGACGGCCGACCAGGACTACCTCGTCAGCTGGAACAACAAGCAGGCCAAGGACTACGGCGCCGCGGACGGCAACTTCAGCTTCGGGCCGGTTCACCGGGCCGACCTGCTGGACGCCCCGGTCAAGGCGGCCCTGTCCGGATCCGGCAAGCTCGACCGGGCCGGCACCGTGAAAATCATGGCCGAGGCCGCCACGACCGACCTGCGCGGCAAGAAGGTCCTGCCCGACCTGCTCCGAGTGATCAACAGCGCGACCGTGACCGACCCGGCACTCGCCTCGGCGGTCTCCAAGCTGTCCGCCTGGGCGGCGTCGGGAGCCAGGAGGCTCGAAACCTCGCAGGGCAGCAAGGCCTACACGAACGCCGACGCGATCCGCGCGTTCGACGCGTGGTGGCCGAAGCTCGTCAACGCGCAGTTCAAGCCCGGCCTGGGCGCCGGCCTGTACCAGTCGCTGGTCAACGCCCTGCAGATCAACGAGTCGCCCTCGGGCCATCAGCAGGGTGACCTCTCCAGCCTGCCCACCTCCGCGAACGAGGCCCAGACGCACAAGGGCTCGTCGTTCCAGTACGGCTGGTGGGGCTACGTGAGCAAGGACGTCCGGTCCGTGCTCGGCGACCCGGTCACCGGTCCGCTGCCCAGCAAGTACTGCGGGGACGGCACGGTGGCGGGCTGCCGTACGGTCCTGCTGAACAGCCTGTCGGCGGCGCTCGCGGAACCCGCGGCGACGACCTATCCGGCGGACGACGCGTGCTCGGCGGGCGACCAGTGGTGCGCCGACTCCATCCGGCAGTCGCCGCTCGGCGGGATCAAGCAGTCGCTGATCTCCTGGCAGAACCGGCCGACCTACCAGCAGGTCGTGTCGTTCCCCGCTCACCGCGGTGACCCGATCGCCAACCTGGCGAGCGGGGGAACGGTGAAGGCGTCCGAATCCCAGCTCTTCTACCCGGCGAGCGCGGCCGTCGACGGCGACCCGACGACCCGCTGGGGGAGCGGGTGGAACGACAACCAGTATCTCCAGGTCGATCTCGGATCCGCGAAAACCGTGGCCCGGGCGGTGCTGCGCTGGGAGTCGGCCTACGGGTCGGCGTACTCGATCCAGACGTCGGCCAACGGCTCCACCTGGACCACCGTCTACTCCACCACCACCGGAAACGGCGGCGTGGACAACGTGACGTTCAGCCCGGTCAGCGCCCGCTACGTCCGCATGCAGGGCGTCACGCGCGCGACGTCGTACGGCTACTCCCTCTACGAGCTGGAGGCCTACTCCCGGTGACGGTGATGGGAGAAAAGCACTGAGGTAAGCGAAAAGGGATGGTGGCGGAGATATTTCCGTCACCATCCCTTCTGTATTACTCCATGTCATGGAATTCCGGGAAAATCGCCGCCGACCGAGGACTCGGAAAAACTTTGCAGCCGCCGAGGGCGAGGAAGATTCATTCACGCTGTTCTGCGGTGCTATATGTGTATGGTTCTTCCGAATCGGGGGTTCTGGTACCTCGTATGGTGTCGGCCGCCCGGTATGGCCGCGGCGCCGTAATCTCTTTCGGGCCCAAAGGTCGAATGCGGAAGATGTCGCATTCACTGGCTTTTCTGGAGGTTCTCGGTGCCCGGTCGCTTTCGGTTCGGCAGGCCCGGTCATGCGACTCTCCGGTCGGCAGAGGCGATCGTGTGGTGCACGACGCTGGCCGTCGTGACCCTGGCCGCCGCCTGCGGGACGGACGTGCCACCGGATGCCGGGGCGCCGTCCGTCTCGCCGAGGCCGGTCACGCCGGTCACGCCGGTCGCGGTGTCGGCGGCACAGGCGGCTCGACTGCCGCTCGCCACGACCTTCGCAAGATTGCGGGAGGCGCCGCAGGACCCGGAACCGTTCGAGCCCATGGACGGGGTCGTGTCACATCCCACGGCGCCGCAGGTGGTGTATGCCCATCCGGGTGGGCCGCCGGTGGCGGTGCTGCCCACCACGGAGCTGGGAAGCCCGACGTGGGTTCCGGTGGTGCAGAAGCAGCCGGGGTGGGCGCGGGTTCTGCTGCCGAGCCGGCCGAACCGGTCGACGGGATGGATCTACGTCGGCGGTGGAGGGCTGCGGAACGCCTACAGCGCCTACCGGGTGCGGGTCGATCTTTCTGCCCACAGGCTCACCGTGTTCGACGCCGGCCGCAGGCTGGGATCGTGGGCGGTGGCCGTGGGCGCCCCGTCCACGGCCACGCCGACGGGACGGACGTTCCTGCTCGCCTCCCGAGCTCCCACCCGCCCGACCTACAGCCCGCTGATCCTTCCGCTGGGCACGCATTCGGACAGCTTTGACACCTTCGGCGGCGGGCCCGGCACGATCGCCCTGCACGGCTGGTCGGACGAGACCGTGTTCGGGCGCGGGGTCAGCCACGGATGTGTGCGAGTTCCCGCCGACGCGCTGAGCGTGCTGTCCCGGGTGCCCTTGGGCAGCCCCGTCATGATCACCGCCTGACCGCGGCCTTTCGCGCCGGGGTGAGCCGGATCCGGTCATTCGGCAGCATATCCGCGGGATAAAGGAGAATTCTTTTATTGGGTGATTTCAGGACATGAACTCAAGAATTGATCGATCTTTATTTGCAGTTTAAGCGGTTCGTGTCCGCAATTGTTGATATCTCCACGTAGCATGCGGATTCACGGGGTAGAGCTCTCGGGCTTCACGAACCGCTGATCGCTCCACGGGGGCACCCGCGATTGGTCGGTGACTCACGCGACCGGACGTTTTCACCCTCTGCCGACGTGACAGCCGGGCGACTCCAGGGCCCTTCCATAGGAGAAAGATCCGCTCAATGAAAGCCATCTTCAGCCGTGTCTCCCGTAGGTCGCCCGCATTCTCCCGGCTGGCGGTGGGGTTCGCGATCGTCCCCGCCGTGGCTGTGCTCATCGCCACGCAGTTGAGTGCGAGCGCCGCAGAACCGCAGGTGGGTCTCGGAACCGCCGGCGGCTTCGCGGTTCTGGCCGGGACCACGGTTACCAACACCGGTCCCAGCACCATCATCGGGGATCTGGGAGTGAGCCCGGGAAGCGCGGTGACCGGTTTCCCTCCCGGCACCGTCATCGGGGCACAGCACGTCGCCGACGCCGTCGCGCTTCAAGCGCAGTCCGACCTGACCACCGCGTACAACGACGCCGCCGGACGGACCCCGGCCACCAGCGTGGCAGGTGACCTCGTCGGCCAGACACTCGTTTCCGGCGTATACAAGTCCACGTCCTCGCTTGGGCTGACCGGCACGCTCACCCTGGACGCCCAGGGCGACCCCAACGCCGTCTTCATCTTCCAGATCGCCTCCACGCTCATCACCGGATCGGCCAGCAACGTCAACCTCATCGGCGGCGCGCAGGCGTGCAACGTCTTCTGGCAGGTGGGCAGTTCCGCGACGCTGGGCACGAACTCCACCTTCGTGGGCAACATCCTTGCCCTGACGTCGATCTCGGTGACAACCGGCGCCACCATTGACGGCCGAGCGCTGGCCCGCAACGGTCAGGTCAGCCTCGACACCAACACAATCACCAGGGCCAACTGCGCGGCGCCGACGGTGAGTCCGACGGTGACGGTCAGCCCGACCGTCAGTCCAACGGTGACGGTGAGCCCTACGGTCAGCCCGACGGTAACGGTGAGCCCGACCGTGACCGTGAGTCCAACGGTGACGGTGAGTCCGACCGTGACCGTGAGCCCCACGGTGACGGTGAGTCCGACCGTGACGGTGAGTCCGACGGTGACGGTGAGTCCGACCGTGACGGTGAGTCCGACGGTGACCGTCAGTCCAACGGTGACGGTGAGTCCGACGGTGACGGTCAGTCCGACCGTGAGTCCGACGGTGACGGTGAGTCCGACGGTCAGCCCGACAGCGACGGTGACTCCGACGGTCACGCCGATGCCCACACCGACCGCGCCCGGTCACGGCACCAACAACAGCAATAACAACAACAACGCCAGCGGCAACGGTCGCGAGCACGGGCATGGTCGTGAGTACTGGCACGGCCGGGGGCATGGACACGACCGCGGAAACTGCCACAGGCGCGTCCACTGCCATGGCCACGGCCACGGCCACAGGGGGCTGGCGCCGGCGCCCGCTCCCAGACCGATCAACAAAAACTTTGCCGTAACCGGCTGAGGGCTCCGTCCCGCCGGCCCCAACCGACCCCGTCGGCGCTGTTCGACGCCGCCGCCGCGGGACTGCCGGCCCCGCACTGAGCCGGGCATGGCCGTCCCCGCGGCGACAGGTGCTTCTCGACGACCATCGGCACCCCACCAGCCGAATGTGTCTGAGAGCTCACCGGGCCTCAGCGGACGCCGTGCGGGCGCGTCCGGTCACGGCAGCAGCGAGAGCTTGCGGACCATCTTGTCGATCCTGTTCCGGGGGCCGACGAGGCTCAAGGCGTAGTAGGCGATCTCGTCCGGGCCGGACGCGGCCATCTGGTCGAGGTATTCGTCGTAGACGCGGGTGCTCTGCGCGAGGCTCGGCATGTCCGCGACGAACACGTCGCCGGCCTCGGCGGCCCTGGCCCGGATCGCCGTCAGTTGCTCGGCCGAGGCGGCCAGGATCGAGCATCCCGCCCAGGGCAGGCCCGGGTGAGCGGCGCCCTCGGCGTCCTTCGCGTCCGGGCCGAGCAGCCCGGGAACGGCCACCGCGGTGGCCGAGGCGACGCAGACCGCGGCATTCACACCGCGTCCCGCGGGCAGCGTCTCGTCGACGACGACCACCCACTTCAGTTTCGCCGCCCGGGTCGACTCTCCCGTCTGGATCTCCTCCGGGGCGTATCCGACCGCCGGGGCCGCTTGGTTGTCACTCACCGACCTGCTCCCTCCGTAGCTGCTGATATCCACCATCTCGCTGGAATGGTAGGCGGATATTCGAGATCGAAGCAAAGCATCCGTATTAAGTACGGCTACCATGGCCACATGGCGGATTTGGATGAACTTGATACGGCGATTCTGCGAGAACTGCAGATAGATGCGCGGCGGACCAACCGCGACATCGCCGCCGCGGTCGGTGTCTCGCCGACCACCGCACTGGACCGCACCCGCGCGCTACGCGAGCGGGGTGTCATCCGGGGCGCCCTGCTCGACGTCGATCTGGCCGCGATCGGCCGGCCGGTCCAGGCCCTGATCGCCGTACGGATCCGGCCGCCGTCCAGGCGCAACATCGAGGCGTTCCGTAACTGGGTCAGCCGGCTGCCCGACACCCTGGGCGTGTTCGTCACCACCGGCACCGAAGACTTCATCATCCACGTCGCGGTGCCCGACAACGACAGCCTCTACGCGTTTGTCATCGACAAACTCACCGAACGCGCCGAGATAGCCGATGTCCGCACGTCCGTCATCTACGAGCACCTGCACAACAGCCGCATCGCGCCCGTGACGTCGAACCCTGCCTGACCCACCTCGGGTGGGGAGCGCCGCTCCAGGAGCCGTGACGGCCGATGGCCGTGCGAACGGGTTCGCACGGCCATCGGCTGCCGTCGGATGCGGCTGGTAAGGGCGAAGCCTCCAGGTGGAAGGCTTGTCGGCCGGTCGGCGATGAGCCCGCCGCCATCGGCGGGAGATCACCGGGAGGGCGAAATTACCAGGTGGTGGGCTTGCCCTTCTGGTAGAGCCACACGTCGAAGAAGGTCTTCAGGTCCTTGCCCGAGGTCTTCTCCGCCTGACGGATGAAATCGGCGGTGCTCGCGTTGCCGTATCGGTTCGCGGTGGCCCACTTCTTGAGCAGCTGGAAGAAGGCGGTGTCGCCGATCTTGCCGCGCAGCGCGTGCAGCGTCATCGCGCCGCGGTTGTACGGCACGTTGCCGAACATGTCGGAGGTGCCGGGGTCGGCCGTGACGGTCTGCCAGAACGCCGAGGTCGCGGCGCGCCCGTAGTTGCTCGTGCTGTCGAACGTCTGCTGCGTCGTGGCCCCTCCGCTGTGCTCGGTCCACAGCCACTGGGCGTAGGTCGCGAAACCCTCGTTGAGCCAGATGTCGGACCACCGCTTGACCGACACGCTGTCGCCGTACCACTGGTGTGCGATCTCGTGCGCCATCGTGTTGAGGCTCGGGGCGCTGGAGAAGATCGGCTTGGTCTGGCTCTCGAGGGCGTAGCCGACATCCGGCGCGCGGTCGATGATCGCCCCTGCCGAGGCGAAGGGGTACCGCCCGAAGATCGAGGAGAAGTACTCGATGATGTCCGGGATCTTGGCGACGCTGGCCGCCGACGCGCTCGCCAGCGCCGGGTCGACCGCGGTGTAGACGGGGATCCCGCCCGGCGTCCTTGACTTGGCGACCTGGAATTTGCCGATGGTCACCGTGGCGAGATAGGTCGCCATGGGCTCGGTCGAGTCCCACACGAACGTCGTCTGGCCGTTCCTGGTCCTCTGCGACAGCAGCTGGCCGTTGCCGACCGCGGTGATGCCCTCCGGCACGGTCGCGTGGAAGGTGAACGTCGCCTTGTCCGTCGGGTGGTCGTTGGCCGGGATCCACGCGGGAGCGCCCTGCGGCTCGCCCGGCACGAACACGCCGTCATCGGTCGGCACCCAGCCCTCGATGGAGCCGTCCGGGTCCGTGATGACCGGCGGAGTCCCCGCGTACTTCACGACCACGGTGAAGGACTTCCGGTCCCTGAGCTTCTCGCGTGGCGTCACGACGAGCTCCTGGCCGTCACGCTTGAACTCGGCCCGGCGCCTGTCCACCTTCAGGGAAGTGATCTCCGGGCCCCGGAAGTCGAGGTTGAACCGGTCCAGGTCCTGAGTCGCGGTCGCAGTGATCGTCGTGGTGGCGTCCATGCGCTTGGTGGCCGGGTCATAGGTGAACGCGACGTCGTAGTGCCGCACGTCGAAGCCCCCGTTGCCCTGGTCGGGGAAGTACGGGTCGCCGATGTTGGCCGCACCCGCCGAAGAGTGCTGATGACCGGGATTGGCGGAAATGGCCAGGGCGGAGGGAGCCAGTGGGGCGCTCACCACGACGCACAGTGCGGCCGCGAGGGCGGCACCACCGATACTGCGAGATCTCATGTGGTTCCTTTCATCGGTTCCGGCCGGACGGTAAACCGGACGGAACCCACTTGCATGAAGGAGCGGGGGTCAGCCCACAAACTCAGTCCGCGCCAGATTAGCGCCAGCTCTGCGGCACCGCTAAGGGGGCCTCATGGGGCTGGGCGGTATCCGGCTCCCGGAGCACGGACAATCCGACCGAGGCGCGCACCCCCCGGTGGCCCGTCGGATCGGCACGTTCATGAGAAGCCGGCTCAAAACGACGGGGAGATCGCCGAGATTTCGCGAGTGCGCAGGTAGAGGGCAGTCCGGGGCTCCCGCACCACCTTTGTCACCACAATTCCCCCTCGGAGGCCGGAGCGTTCCTTGCCGCCCTCTCCCTATACCGACAATTTAAATTTCGGAGCTGTCGGAGTTGGCCCGGATGAGCGTAAAGACGAGGTAGGGGGCGCTGACGAGGGGATTGATGGCGGTGACCGCACTGACGCAGGAGACGGTCGGAACCTTTCCCGGGGAGGTGGCGATTCCTTCCTATGACCGGTCGGGGCTCACGGCAGGCATCGTTCACTTCGGGGTGGGCGGGTTCCACCGCGCCCATCAGGCGATGTATCTCGATCGGCTGATGAACGAGGGCAAGGCGCACGACTGGGCCATCTGCGGCGTCGGGGTCCTCCCCGGAGACGCGCGGATGCGGGACGCGCTGACCGCGCAGGACGGCCTCTACACGCTCGTGGTGAAGCATCCCTGCGGAGCACGGGAGGCCCGCGTCATCGGATCGATCATCGAATACCTCTTCGCCCCCGACGATCCGGAGGCGGTCATCGAGAAGATGGCCGACCCGGCGGTGCGGATCGTGTCGCTCACGGTCACCGAGGGCGGCTACAACATCCATCCGGTCACCGGGGAGTTCGACGCGGAGGCCCCCGCGATCCGCGCGGACCTGGAGCCCGGCGCGATCCCGGCCACGGTGTTCGGGCTCGTCACCGAGGCTCTGCGCCGTCGGCGGGCCCGGGGGATCACGCCGTTCACCGTCATGTCGTGCGACAACATCCAGGAGAACGGGGAGGTCGCACGGCGCTCCTTCACGGCGTTCGCCCGGCTCGCCGACCCCGATCTCGCCGCCTGGATCGAGGACACCGTCGCGTTCCCCAGCTCGATGGTCGATCGCATCACTCCCGTCACCACCGGCCAGGACCGCGAGGCCACGGCTCTGCGGTTCGGCGTCGAGGACGCCTGGCCGGTGGTCTGCGAGCCGTTCGCCCAGTGGGTGCTCGAGGAGCGTTTCCCCGCTGGGAGGCCCCCCTGGGAAGAGGCCGGGGTCCGGGTCGTCGCGGACGTGGAGCCGTACGAGTTGATGAAGCTGCGCCTGCTGAACGCCGGCCACCAGGCGCTCTGCTACTTCGGCTACCTCAGCGGATACCGGTACGCCCACGAGGCGGCCACCGACCCCGCGATCGCGAAGTTCCTTCTCGACTACATGAACGTCGAGGCCACACCGACGCTCCGGCCGGTGCCGGGCATCGACCTGGACGTCTACAAGCGGACCCTCATCGAACGGTTCTCCAACCCCGAGATGCGGGACACGCTGGCGAGGCTGTGCGCCGAGTCGTCGGACCGGATCCCGAAATGGCTGCTTCCCGTTGTGCGAGAGCAGCTGGCCCGGGGCGGGGAGGTGGCCCGCGCGGCCGCAGTGGTGGCCAGCTGGGCGCGCTACGCCGAAGGGACCGACGAATCCGGTGAGCCGATCGAGGTCGTCGACCGGTTGAGGGACCGGCTCACGGCCGCCGCGAGGACGCAGCGTGAGCGCCCCACGGCCTTCATCGAGAACCGGGACCTCTTCGGCGACCTCGCCGACGACAGGCGGTTCGTCGAGCCGTACCTGCACGCGCTCGACGCGCTGCACACGATAGGCGCCCGTGCGACGGTGCGAGAGCTCGCGGGGTACGGGGTACGCGCCTGAGCGTGCGACGGTGCGAGAGCTCACGGGGTACGGAGTGCGCGCCTGAGCGTGCGACACGGCTCGGCCTCGACCGGGCCGAGGCGATCGGCTCTCACCGGACCGAGGTCCGGTCACCTCACCGGGCCGGGGCGGCCCGCTCTCACCGGGCCGAGGTGGTGTCGCGTACCCATGGCAAGGCGAGCCGTTCCACCAGCACCAGGGCGAAGTAGAGAACGATGCTCATCACCCCGACCAGGATGATCGCGGCCCAGGCGGTGGCGCTGTCGGCGACCCCGCTGTACTGCACGATCTGGTAGCCCAGGCCCCCCTCACCGGCCTGGAACTCGCCGATCACCGCGCCGATCGCGGCCAGCGGCATGGCGATCTTCAAACCGACGAAGATCTGCGGCAGCGCGGCCGGCAACCGTACCTTGCGGAACGCCTGCCAGCGCGACGCGTCCAGGGACCTGGCCAGCTCGGCGAGGTCGGCGGGGGTGGTGGTCAGCCCGGTCACCGTGGAGAGCACGATCGGGAAGAAGCTGAGCAGGAACACCATGGTCAGGATCGGCCGCTGCCCCCAGCCGAGGGAGACGACCAGGAGCGGCCCGAACGCGATCTTCGGCACCGCGTTGATCGCCACCAGCAGCGGCGAGAACATCCGCTCGATCGCCCGCGAGGCGGCCAGCGCGAGCCCGATCAGAACCCCCGCGACCGCGGAGAGCAGGAAGCCGACCACGGTCTCCAGCGTGGTGGCGCCCAACCCCTCGAGCAACTCCGCCGACCTCGCGTCGAACGCGGTCAGCACCTCCTGCGGCGGCGGCAGCACCGCCGGATGGACAAGGTTGAACGCCGAGGTGACGAGCCACCAACCGGTGATCGCCACCACCAGCCCGAGGATCGGCCACAGCGCCGTGGTCGCCGCCCCGCCACCGGGGCCGCGCTCCCGGGATCCCTTGGCGCGCACCGGGGGGCGGGCCTCGCTCACCTCGACCATGTCACGGTTCTTTCTCCTCATCCGGCCCGGCCCATCCATCGGCGGCTCATCCGGTCCGGCCCATCACGGGTGGTTCATTCGGTCTGGCCCATCGACCGGCGGCTCGTCCGGTCGGCTCATCGACCGGCGGCGGCACCAGGGGCGCACCCGCCGGTGAGACCGGCGGGTGCGCCCGTTCGATGACGGAACGGTCAGGACGCCGGCACCAGGCTGGAGTCGATGAGCTGATCCGGGGTCAGGCCGGCCGGGATCGCACCGGCGTCCTGCAGGATCCCGATGCTGCGGGCGACCCGTTCGGGGTCGATCGTGCCGGCCGCGGCGCCCGAATCCGCGGGCCGGACGAACGCGGCCATCAGCTCGCACTCGGCCGCGGCCGGCGCGGCCGTCGCGGCCGGGACGTTCTTCTGCAGGATCTCCCCCGACTCCTTGGGGTTGTCGATGCTGTACACGAGCCCCTTGATCAGCGCCGCGGTGAAGCGCTTGACCATCTCCGGGTTCTCTTTGGCGATCTTTGTCGAGGTGACCAGCACGTTGCCGTAGAGGTCGTCCATCACGTCGCTGTACGGCAGCACCACGGCCTTCTTGTCCTTGGCGACCGACTCCACGGTCGGCTGCCCCACGACGAACTGGCCGATGCCGGCCACCGTCCCGCCCGCCAGCAGGCCGATCAGGTTCGCCGGCAGGCCGTTGACCCACTTGACCTTCGTCGCGTCGACGCCGGCCAGCTTCGCGTACGTGGGAAACAGGTTGCGCACCACCGAACCGGGGCTGTCGGCGAGCGTCTTGCCCTCCAGGTCCTTCGGGGTGGTGATCTTGTTGCCCTCAAGGCTGATGATCGCGGCCATGGTGTTCTGCTGGATGCCGGCCACCACCGTGACGCCCTTGGCGCCGCCGTTCCCCCGGGCCAGTAGAACACCGGTGAGATCGAGCGGGGTGAACATCGCCGCGCCGGCCTCGACCTTCGTGATGTTGTCGCCGGTGCCGCCTCCGGGCTTGATGTCCACCTCGAACCCGGCGTCCGCGAAGAAACCCTTCTCTTTCGCGACCCACGCGTACGAGTCTCGCCCAAAGTTCCCAAATGACGTCAAATAGGTCACTTTTTCCAGGGCTTTAGCGGAAGAACTACCAGCTTTATCCGGACTGTCCTCTCCGCCACAACCGGCCACGGTGGCGAACATGGCGGCCAGGGTCGCGACGGCAATCGTATGAGTGAGCCTTCTCATGAACACCGTTTCCTTTCGGCCGGCGGGTTTTCGGCCGGCCGGGGGAGTTGGAGCGGGACGGCCCAGGGCCGAAGCCGTGGGTGAGGAACCTCGCGGACAGCGTACGAGGAAACCGCCCTGGGCGCGCGAGTCGCTTTATGGGGTGAATCATGCACAAAACGGTATTCATATATGTGAAATAGAATAAAACCGGCATTTCATATCTGAGGACTGCCTTTCGCCGGGCGATCCAGATAATCTTGGTGAGATGTGGAATCACCGTCGCTGGATGGGGAGCCTGCCCGCATGATCCGACTCGCCGGTGTCTCCCGTACCTTCACCGGACGCTCCGGCACGGTGGAGGCGCTACGCGGCATCGACCTGGATGTGGCGGAGGGTGAGTTCGTCGCGGTCGTCGGCCGATCGGGATGCGGGAAGTCCACCCTCCTGCGCCTCATCGCCGGCCTGCTTCCCGTCACCGAAGGCGAGATCACCGTCGCGGGCGAGCGGATCACCAAGGCCCGCCGCGACATCGCGATGCTGTTCCAGCGGCCCGCGCTGCTGCCCTGGCGGTCGGTGCTCGACAACGTGCTGCTGCCGGTGGAGATCTTCGGCTGGCGGCGGGCCGCGTACAGCGCCCGCGCCCAGGAACTGCTGGACATGGTCGGGCTGGGCGGCTTCGAGAAGCGCCTGCCGCACGAGCTCTCCGGCGGCATGCAGCAGCGGGTCTCGCTCTGCCGATCGCTGATCGGCGATCCCCGGGTGATGCTGATGGACGAGCCGTTCTCCGCACTCGACGCGCTCACCCGCGAGGAGCTGTCGGTGGAGCTGCAGCGCGTCCACATGGAGAGCTCGGCCACCATCGTCTTCGTCACCCACTCCATCGACGAGGCGGTGCTGCTGGCCGACCGGGTGGTGGTGCTCAGCCCGCGACCGGGCCGGATCCGCAAGGTGGTCGACATCGACATCCCGCGACCACGCAGCCTGGGCCGTAACGCGCATCTGGAACAGGTCGCCCGGTGCAGTGCCGACCTGCACGAACTGCTGATGGAGCGAGACGCTCCGGCGCCGGCCGGGGAAAGAGGATGACAAGCATGCGTGTGTGTGTCTTCACCGAGCCCCATCGCGGCGCCACCTACGACGACCAGCTGCGGATGGCCCGGCTGGCGGAGGACGGCGGGTTCGAGGGCTTCCTGCGCGCGGACCACTATCAGTCAATGGGCCCCGACAGCGGCCTGCCGGGCCCGACGGACGCCTGGGTGACCCTGGCGGGCCTGGCCAGGGAGACCTCCCGGATCCGGCTCGGCACGCTGGTCACCTCGGCGACCTTCCGGCTCCCCGGCCCGCTGGCGATGATCGTCGCGCAGGTGGACCAGATGAGCGGCGGCCGGATCGAGCTGGGCGTCGGCGCGGGCTGGTACGAGCGGGAGCACACCTCGTACGGCATCCCGTTCCCCGGGCTCGGCGAACGCTTCGACCGCCTGGAGGAGCAGCTCGCCATCATCGGCGGGCTCTGGGCGACCCCGGTGGGCTCCCTGTTCAACTACCACGGCGACCACTACCGGCTGGTCGACGCGCCCGCCCTGCCCAAGCCGGTACAGGTGCCCGGTCCGCCGATCATCGTCGGTGGTCGCGGGCCGAAGCGCACCCCCGAGCTGGCCGCCCGCTACGCGGACGAGTTCAACATGCCGTTCAAGAGCGTGGCGGAGACCGCCGAGGCGTACGAGCGGGTCATCGAGGCCGGCGAGCGGACGGGCCGGGCCGACGCCGGCCGCGCCCCGCTGACGCTCTCCGCGGGCATCGTCGTGGCGATCGGACGCGATGACGCCGAAGCCCGGCGCCGGGCCGCTCCGCTGCACGTGCCGAGCGCGCTGCCTCCGGAGGACCCGGTGATCGGTTCGCCCGCACAGCTGGTCGAGCGGATCGGCGAGTTCGCCGCGATCGGCACCACCCGGGTGCACCTGCGGCTGATCGACATGGACGATCTCGATCACCTGGAACTGATCGCCGCCGAAGTGCTGCCCCACCTGTAGAACGGGCGATGAGCGCGGTTGAGGCCGACCCGGCGGGCCCGGACCCAGCCGGTCGGCCAGGAGATCGTCCAGGGGACGACGAGGCCGGTCCCATTCTTTTCAAAGATGGGACCGGCGAAAAGGGATGGGACTGACGGGACAGAACGGGGTCAGGTTTCGGCAGGTGCCGGACGGCTCCGGAAGTAGATCTTTTCCCTGCACTGTGTCATATAGAGGCCCTATGTGCTTAAAGTCCTTTCATGCGTTTTGCTCCCTTTGTCCCGATTTTCGCTGTACTGATCGCCGGTATGGCCTCTCCCGCCTTGGCCATCACCAACGGCTCCGCTGACGACGTCGCGCATCCGGAGGTGGGGGCCATTCTCGGCCACAAGCCGAACCCCGACGGCACATGGTCCTACTGCACCGGCACGCTGATCTCGCCGACCGTCTTCCTGACCGCCGCTCACTGCGGTGACCCGGGGGAGAAGACCGCCAGGGTCACGTTCTCCAGCCACTACAAGCATGGGGACAAGGTCTACACCGGTCGTTACGTGCCCGACTCGCGGTTCAAGGAGAAGAACGAGCTCTACGACATGGCGGTCGTCGTCTTCAGCACGGCCATCCCGGACATCAAGCCCGCCACCCTGCCCACCGAGGGCATGCTCGACAATCTCAAGGCCGACAGCAGCCTGAAGACCTCGGAGTTCACCCCCGTCGGGTACGGCGCAGTGGGCCCGATCAAGGGGACGCACGGCAAGGAGTTCAACTACAACGACACGCGTAGCCGGACGTCCATCTCCTTCGAGAAGCTCACCCGCTCGTGGCTCCAGCTGTCGGTGGACCACTCCAAGGGCGACGGCAGCACCTGCTACGGAGACTCGGGCGGCCCGAACTTCCTGGGAGACTCCACCTCGGACCTGCTCGTGGCCACGACGATCAGTGGAGACGACGACACCTGCAAGTCGACCAACATCGACTACCGCCTGGACACCCCTTCGGCGCGGCGTTTCCTCGGCAAGTTCGTCACGCTCCCCTGACCTGGTTCCGCCGGTCCTGATCTCACCGGGCTTCGGCCCGCGGACAACCCCGGTGGGAGGCGGACCCGCGCCGGCTGCGCCGATGGGCTGGACTCCGCGCCACCCGTCATGACGCGGTGAATCCCTCCCGCCCCGGCCGCACCGATGAGTGCCGATGGGTGCCGCCGTTGGCACCCCGTCACGACGCGGTGAATCCCTCCCGCCAGGACGGGTGGCGCGGAGTCCAGCCCAGGTGCTTGCGCGCGTGGTGATTGTCCGCGCCCCGTGCCCACTCGTGACGGACCGCGTCGGTGGTGCGTCGCGGTGCCGCCGCTCCCACCGACTGACAGAACGCCGGAACCCACTCGTATCCCGCGGCCGGCTCGTCGTCGCAGACATTCACCGCGCCCGAGGGCCATGCCAGAGCCGCCACCGCGGCCGCGGCGGCGTCGTCGACGTGTACGAAGCTGCTGACATCGGCGTCCGCGACCAGCTCACGCGCCTGGGCCCTGCCGGCGGCCAGCCCGCCGCGCGTGTACCAGGTGCCGGGGCCGTAAAGCAGCCCGTAACGCAGCACCACCCACTCCGGAGCCTCTCGCACGGCACCCTCCAGCGCGGCCACACCCCGTACGGCCGTCAGCCTGGGCATGCTCGCGCCCAGGTCCAGCGGTGTCTGCTCGGTGGCGGGATCATCCCCGCCCTCGTAGGCCCACGCGATGCTCTGCGCCACGATGCGGCTGACGCCCGCGGCCAGTGCGGCATTGGTCAGGTTGCGGGTGCCCGTCTTCCGCATCACCGCGTTGGACTCGCCGTTGCCGTCGCTCAGATCGGTCAGCTGATGTATGACGACCTCGGGCGCGGCACTCTGGATGGCCCGGGCGAGCGCGTCGACATCGTAGACATCGGCCGGCGCCGCGTCCGCACCCTGGGCGTGTAGTGCCGCCGCACCCGCGGCTTGCCGTACCAGGCCGGTGACCTGGTGACCCTGCTCGATCAGCAGCGGCACGATCCGCCTGCCGATGACCCCGGTGGCCCCGGCCAGGAATATGCGCATGGCAAGAACTCTCTCGTCGCGTGTGGTGGTGAACGTCAGTACTGCCGCGGTGCGGCACCCGCGCCGGCGTTCGAGATCGTCGCCATCGCCTCCGCGGGCTCCGGGACGAACGGTGGGCGCTGTTCCGGAGGCGTCGTCGGCGCCGAGTCGGTCGTTGTCATACCCGCCACACTAGGCATCGGTCGGACCAGACAAACAGGCCATTTATCGGCAAATTTGTCCTACCAATCGGTGGAAACGCGTTGGCGACAGAGCGGTCCGCCGTCTCATCGGGTCTTAACCGGACGGCGAAGGAGCGGGCGGAACATCCCGGATCCGCCGCCACCGTGGCTCTGGCCGCCCGTGCTTCCATCACTCCGGAGTGGTGAATTCACCGCCCGTGTATGCCGGAGAAGAAGTGCGGAGGTGACACGGATCCGGACGCCCATCCGGGCTCATGATCTCTGCCGTGGCGTAAATTCCGGCTTTCTTGCTCCGTAATGATCCCGGACCAAGCCTTTGTTCTCTCTGGGGAGACCGCCCATATGTCCCTCAACTAGCGTCTTTAGTGAGGACGCCGATTCGGCATATTTCCTGGAAACCGAGACGGTGCCCTGTAAGTCCAGGCAGCACGCAGGGATCAACCATCAGACACGGAGTGATTTTCATGGTGAAGCACGTTCTCGCCGCCGGAACATTGGTGGCTTCCAGTCTCATCGTCGCCCTGACGATGTCCGCCCAGCCCGCCGGCGCAAGCGTCGTAACCCAGGAAACCACGGCCGCATCCGTGCTCCTGAACGGCGGCCGTATCTCCCACGACCCCTATGACCCCACCTATCCCTGGGGCGGCGGACCCTACCTTCACAGGAATTTCGATGGCTCGGGCTACCACGTCCACCCGGGCAACCGCTGGGGCGGCTACTACAACAATTACGGCTATTTCGGCCACATCCACTAGAAATAGTCCAATAAGGGAGTAAATGGAGCGACTGGCCGGCGAGCTGAGGTGCGAACGGTCGTGGTCGACCACGTTCGCCGCAGTTCATCGCCTGCGACATTCAGGTGGGTTTGTCGCTCCACGGCACCTCGGGTGGGCCCGCCCGGGGTGCCGTCCCGGACGGAGAGAAGTCCTGTGAGTTCGTGATCATGCGTCGGCTCGCACATCCGGCATGGCCTTCAAAGGGATTTCCCGCTCCGGGCCGGCGCATTCTTGATAACCATATTCATCGTCAATATCGGGCTTGTCATCTCCGTCCCGACGTAACCTCCGACTTTCTTTTTCGGTATTGATCCCGGACCAAGGCTTTGTTCTCCCTGGGGAGATCGACCAGATGTCCTCAACTAGCGTCTTTAATCAGGACGTCGATTCGACATTTTCGCGAACTCGGTCGGCGCTCGACAGTCCAGGCAGCATGCCGGGATCAACCATCAGACACGGAGTGATTTTCCATGGTGAAGCATGCCCTCGCCGCCGCAACATTGGTGGCTTCCAGTCTCATCGTCGCCCTGACGATGTCGGTTCAGCCCGCGGGCGCGAGCGCGACAACCCAGGAAGCCGCTCCTCTGTTGTCCGGAATACGGAATGACCCCCCACCCGGCGGTTGGCGTGACCGGCACCATGACAACCACTGGAACGGCGGGCGGCCCGACTGGCACCATGACAATCACTGGCATGCCGGGCGGCCCGACTGGCATCACGACGATCACTGGCACGGCGGACGGCCCGATTGGCATCACGACAATCACTGGCACGGCGGACGGCCCGACTGGCACCACGACCACCGCGGTCCCTTCAATCGCTAGAACCCCGTCGGCAGCGGCAGAGGGTAGCGATTGACCAGTGAGCCGAGGTGCGAGCGGCACCGGTCGTGGCCGGCCACGTTCGGTGCCGCTCGTCGCCCCGTGAAACTCCCGGACGGGCCTCCGGCTCGGAGCGGGGAGGGCTCGGGCCTGCTCGACGGCCGGCGCGCCACCACCCATTGGGAGCAGGCGTACGACATCGCGGCCCGTCATCCAAAGGTCCTCTTCGATCCCGGCCCGATCTTCATTCGCGACGGGAACACCTACACGGCGGCCGGCGTCACCAGTGCCCTGGACCTCACGCTCGCCTTCATCGAGGAAGACCACGGCGCCGAGCTGGCGCGGCGAGTGTCGCGGAGCCTGGTGACCTACCTGCAGCGACCCGGCAACCAGGCGCAGATGAGCATGTTCACCGTCGCCTCGCCGTCGGTGAACAGCCTGGTCAAGAAGGTGGTCGACCATGTCACGGGTCACCTGGACTCCGACCTGACCACGGTCGCGCTGGCGGTCGGCGCGGGCGTGAGCGGACGGCACCTGACCCGGCTGTTCCTCAAACACCTCGGACAGACACCGGGCCGGTTCGTCCGGCAGGCCCGTACGGAGGCCGCCGCGCACCTCCTGGTCTCCACCTCCCTGCCCATGGCCGGGGTGGCGGCCCGCTGCGGGTTCGGGACGGCCGAGACCCTGCGCCAGGCGTTCGTCAGGCAGTACGGGATCTCACCCTCTCGATACCGATCCACGGCGACGTCGACGACGCCTGCCGCGTAGCGCCCCCATCCGGGGAAGGCGGCAGACCCGGCTCCGAATGCCACGGAGCACGTGGCCGCGTTCCGGGCCGCCGATCCGCTCCGTGCGCCCTTACTCCGGGGAAGTCGGCAGACCGGGTGAAACGCTCTCCGAATGCCACGGATCATGTGGCCGCCGATCCGCTCCGTGACGCGTCTCAGGGGGTGATCGTCCGGGCGTAGACGGCGGAGGTGGAGGCGGTCAGCGTCACCTCCGACGGGTAGGCCGCGCCCACTCCCCAGATCTTTTCCGGTGCCGCGGCCAGGTCGTTCAGGGACACACGCCCGCCGGAAACCTCCGGTACGGACACCGATGACGATCCGTCCGCGGCGAGCGACAGGACCGAGGTCGTGTGGATGTCCGCGCCGGGGTCGTCGTCGGCGGGCCAGACGATGACGTGAGCGCCACCACGCCCGTCGGCCACGGCTGCGCGGAGCCGCCACTTGGGCGGTACGGTCACCGCGCGCCACGAGCGACCGTCCCAATGGGCCGCCACGGGAAGGCTCCGCGGCCGTTCGCCCTCGCCGGACTCCTCCTGACGCTCCGTCCGGGAACCGAAGACCCAGACGTCGTCCTCGCCGCCGGTGACCAGGTTCTCCAGCCGCAGGTACCCCTCCCCGTCGTCGGCGGGGAAGATCCCGCCGAAGGAGACGCGTGTCCAGCCGGTTCCGTCGGAGCGGAAGAGTCCCGTGGCCGTCTGCGCGCCCTTCCCCGACGTGCCGACCGCCCACAGGGTGCCCGGTGCGGTCGCGCCGATCGCCAGGCCGAGCACTCCGTCAGGCAGCGGCGCCTCCCGCCAGCCGGTTCCGTCGAAGAACCAGGCCACGGTCGCGTCAGCGGAGGGGAGAGCCCAGACGTGCGTGCTGTCCAGCACCTCGATCTGCCACACCGTGAACGGAAACTCCTTCGAGACCGTCCAGCGGACGCCGTCCCAGTGGAGGGCGGAGGAGGTTTCCTTGGCGTTGACGTGCAACCAGACGTCGTCGGGCGCGGAGGAGCCGGCGTCGATGACGGAGCCCTTGACGCCGCCCGGCAGCGCGCTGCTCACCCACTGCCAGCCGTCCCACCTGAGTGCGACGGGGGAACCGTTTGAGCCCCCGGTCCACCCGAACGCCCAGGCGTCGTCCTCGGCGGGAGCCACCACGTGCGTCAGCGCGTCGAAGACGCCGTAGTCCGCGAGGTGGACGAGCTTCCAGGGATCGCCCGCGAGCGGAACGTTCACCGGGTCCCTCGCCAAGGCTCCACGGTCGGGATAGATGAAGTCGAACGCACCCGTCACGTACTTCTCGTCCTCGGGAGACGATGACGGGGGACTCGTCTCCGGCTGAACCGCCGCGGTTGTCGCGACGCCCTCCGGTCTCCGCTCCGCCGAGGGTTGCCGCCCCGCCGAGCCGCAACCGGCAGCCGCCAGGCTGAAAGCGGTGATCAGCACGGCAAGTCCCTTTGATTCACGGAGCATTCCGTGATGATAGGAGCCAGATGGGCTCTGGACCGAGGGAAGGACGCATTCACGTGTGGCCGGGCCGACCTCACCGTGAGGACGGCGGGCCGTTCCAGCGGTGGCCCCGGTCAGCCCGTGGGGGCACGTCGTACGGACCCGGGCTGATTTTTCTTTCCCGGATGCCCGCCAGGATGTCGAGACCGGGGGAGCGTGCTTCTACCTGTACGTGAAAGCGCCGGCGAGAACGTAAGGGACGATGACATGAAGTACATGATGCTGATGCAGTTCAGCGAGCAGAACGACCTCCAGCCGATGCACACCTGGGCCCCGGAGGACGTCAAGGCGCACATCGAGTTCATGCACACCACGAACGAGAAGCTCACCGCCGCCGGGGAGTTCGTGGAGGCGCAGGGACTGGCCAGCCCGGATCAGGGCCGGATCGTGCGGGCGAACGGTGACGGCCCTCCCGTCGTCACGGACGGTCCGTATCCCGAGACGAAGGAGTTCCTGGTCGGCTACTGGATCGTCGACTGCGAGAGCATCGAGCGGGCGATCGAGCTCGCCGCGTACGTCTCCGCCGCGCCCGGGCCCGGCGGCAAGCCGTTCAACATGCCGATCGAGGTGCGCCAGGTGATGTCGGTCAGGTCCGAGGAGCTGTGAGCGTCGAATGCCGATCGGGGCGTGCCGGGTGATGTGCAGGTCAGTTCCGAGGAGCCGCGACCGATGAGTGGTCCGGTCGTCGACGACCTGCTGCGCGAACTCGCGCCGCAGGTCGTCGGCGTGCTCACCCGGCGCTTCGGAGATTTCGACGCCGCCGAGGACGCGGTCCAGGAGTCGCTGCTGGACGCCGCGGCCCAGTGGGCCGCGGAAGGCGTGCCGGGCAACCCGCGGGGCTGGCTCATCCAGGTCGCGTACCGCCGGATGATCGAGCAGCTGCGCAACGAGCAGGCCCGGCGCCGCAGGGAGGAACGGGTGGCCACGCAGGAGCCCCCGGACCGGCGGACGGCGCCGCCGGCGGACGACGCGTACGAGACGGACCGGGACGACACGCTGATCATGTTGTTCCTGTGCTGCCATTCGGAGCTGACCCCGGCCTCGGCGATCGCCCTCACCCTGCGCTCCGTGGGCGGTCTGACCACGGCCGAGATCGCCAAGGCCTTCATGGTGCCCGAGGCGACCATGGCGCAGCGGATCAGCCGGGCCAAGCAGCGCATCAAGGCGTCCGGCGTCCCGTTCCGCATGCCGGCCCCCCAGGAGCGGGCGCGACGGCTCGGCTCGGTGCTGCACGTCCTGTACCTCATCTTCAACGAGGGCTACGCCAGCAGCGCCGGCCCCGACCTGCAACGCGTGGAGCTGTCCCGCGAGGCGATCCGGCTGACCAGGATGCTCCACGGGCTGCTCCCCGACGAGTGCGAGGTGGCCGGGCTTCTCGCGCTGATGCTGCTCACCGATGCCCGGCGCCCCGCGCGGACCGGTGCGGGCGGCGTCCCGATCCCGCTGGCCGAACAGGACCGGAGCCTGTGGGACGGCGAGGCCGTCACCGAAGGGGTCGCGCTCGTCACCGGCGCCCTGGCCAGGGGCGCGGTCGGCCCCTACCAGCTCCAGGCGGCGATAGCCGCGATCCACGACGAGGCGGCGACGGCCGAGGAGACCGACTGGCCGCAGATCCTGGCGCTGTACGGCCTGCTGGAACGCATGTCCGACAACCCCGTGGTCTCGCTCAACCGGGCCGTCGCCGCCGCCATGGCGCACGGCGCCGCGTTCGGCCTCGACATGCTTAGGGCACTCGACGCCGACGGGCGGCTGGCGGGGCATCACCGCTTCTACGCGGCCCGGGCCCACCTGCTGGAGATGGCCGGCGACCGGCAGGCCGCCGTCGACGACTACAGGACGGCGGCGAGCCGTACGACGAGCATCCCGGAGCGCGACTACCTCACCACCCGCGCCGCCCGGCTCGCCGCGGCGGACCAGCCGAAGTAGGCCGGCTCACCGCGGCGCCGCCCCGTAACGGCCGGGAGATCGGACGGGCGGCACCCGACCGCTCCCGCTCAGCCGGTGACCAGGCGCTGGAGCGCGGGCGCGTAGAGGTCGGCCAGGTGTTCGGGGGTGGCCAGTGATCCGGCGCCCGAAGGGTGGAGGCTGAGGGTGGCGCCCAGACCGAGCAGCTGACCGGCGATCAGCTCGGCTCGCAGGGCGGGCTCGGGGCCGGTGAGCAGGGCGGTCAGCCGCGAGGTGACCTGCTCGCGGAAACGCTCCCGCAGGAGGGAGCGCTCGTCGCTGTTGCCCAGGGAGAACACGACGCGCAGCAGCGGATCTCCCTTCTGCTCGCGACGGCTGCGCACCACCGTCAGGACCAGGTGCCGGCCGAGCGTGTCGAGGGGCGCCGCGAAGAGTTCGTCGGCCGCCGGCTCGAAGTCGGCGACGGTGTTGAACAGCTGTTCCTTGCTGCCGAAGTGCTTGACGATGAGCGACGCGCTCACCCCGGCGTCGGCGGCGATGCCCCGCAGGGTCACCTCGGCGTAGGGGCGCAGGGCGAACGCCCGCCGGGCGGCGCGCACGATGGCGCCGCGGCCCGTGCCGACATCGGCGGCGGGACCCGTACCGGCGTCGGTGGCGGCCCCGGTGCCCGTCGCCTCGTCGGTGGCGTGCCCGGTCATGCGTGCTCCCGCGCGAGTGCCGTCGGCGAACGCTCTGCCGCGTCCGTCATCCGGTCCTGTCCGACGGTAGTCGAAACCGGAGCCGTACGACCCGGCAGGCACAGCGTGACGATCAGGGCGAGGAGCGCGGCACCGGCGGCGATGAGGAAGACCAGCAGGTAGGCGTGGAGGGTCGGTGCGGTGTGGCCGCCGACCTGGAAGGTGATGTTGGCCAGGACGGCGGCGACGACCGCGCTGCAGAAGGCCTGCCCGATCGATCGCATCAGCGTGTTGAGGCCGTTGGCCGCGCCGGTCTCGCCGACCGGCACCGCGCGCATCACGAGCGCGGGCAGCGCGGAGTAGGCGATGGCCGTGCCCGCCGCCACCACGGTGGCGCCGAGGATGATCGTCCACAGCTGGTGGCTGGTGAAGAAGCGCACCACGTAGCCCACGGCCATGAAGGCCGAGGCCAGCGCCAGGGTGACCTTGGGGCCGTAGCGCGCCGAGATCCTGGCGGACACCGGCGACAGCGCCACCATCGCGAGGCCGCCGGGTAGCAGGCACAGACCGCTGACGACGATGGACGCGCCGAGACCGTAACCGGTGCTCGTGGGCTCCTGCACCATCTGCGCGGTGACCAGGGAGTTGGCGTAGAAGGCGAAGCCGATCAGCATGGCGGCGAGGTTCGTCAGCAGCACCGCGGGCCGTGCGGACACCCGCAGGTCGACGATCGGGGAGGAGGCGCGCAGCTCGTAGACGCCCCAGAGCAGTGCGGCCACCACGGCCACCGCGAGCAGCCCGAGGGTCCGGACGGACGTCCAGCCCCAGTCGCCGCCCTGGGTGACCGCCACCAGCAGGCTGACCAGGGCGGCGGTCAGGCCGAGGGTGCCCAGGACGTCGAAGTGGCCGCGCGAGCGCAGCGGCGACTCGGGCACGAAACAGAGCACCAGCACGATGTCGAGCAGGCCGATGCCGGCCGACGCCCAGAACATGATGTGCCAGTCGGCGTGTTCGACGACGAGGGCGGCGACGGGCAACCCGACGGCCGCGCCGATGCCCAGCGTCGAGCTCATCAGCGCGACCGAGGGCAGGATCCGCTCGGGTGCGAGTTCGTCCCGCATGATGCTGATGCCCAGCGGCACCACGGCCAGCGCCGCGCCCTGCAGGGCGCGGCCCGCGATGAGCACTCCGATGTGCGAGCTGAGGGCGCACATCACGGAGCCGGCGGCCAGTACGCCGAGGGAGGCCAGCAGCACCCTGCGCTTGCCGTACATGTCGCCGACCCGTCCGAGGACGGGGGTGCAGACGGCGCCGGTGAGCAGGGTGACGGTGATCAGCCAGCTGGCGGCGGTGGGGGTGCTGCCGGTGAGCCGGGGGATGTGCGGCAGGAGCGGCACGACAAGCGTCTGCATGACGGCCACCACCACGCCGCAGAACGCCAGGACGGCGACGAGGAAACGCGGGTGGGAAGCCTCGGCGGGTTCGGTCATCGCTTCGGGCACGGTTCTCCGTAGGTCGTGAGACGGCATGGGGTGCACAGACGTTCACCTCAAGGGTAAACGCCTGTGCACCCCATCCAGGACGCAACCGGAGAAATCGGACGCCACGTCGGCGGTATGGACCGGTCATGCCCGAGTCGGTCCGGCGGTCCCACACCGAGCGGCCGCGCCGCGGATCAGGCCGTCCGCCACCGAACTCGAACGAGTGAGAGCATCCGCCGTGACGCCTGCGATCGTGCTGTCTCGCTCGGACGACCTGTGCCATCAGCGGACCAGCGGCGGCAGGTGAGCGTCGCAGCGAACATGTCGTGCGGATCTCAGCGACCGCTTTTGATTCTCCTGCCCATTCGATGCAACAGCCGGTTCTGTCGCGACGCGTCGTGGGCGAGCACATCCTGGGGAGCTGCAAAAAACTGGTGGTTCGTTTCGGCGGCGGTGGGAGTTTCCGCCAATCCGTCATAGATCTCGTCGAGATGGTCGTCGATCCACGCGACCAGACTGATGTCGAGGTTGTCATCGACGCCGAGAGCCCGAGCGAGATCCCACGTGTGGACAGTGCTGTCCGTGGTCCTCACGGCGAGCGCCTGCTGCCCGGTCACCTGGCCCAAGGGATAGTCGAGAACCCGCTGCAGGGCACCGGGCCGGGCGAAGGCTTCGGCGCACTTCTGCACGGACCGGGTATACGCACCGACCGGATCCGTGCCCAGCGCGTCGATGTCCCGGAGACGCAGGAAATCCGCACCGGTGCCGCCGTGCAGCAGATGCGTGTAGCTGAGATTTCCCCGAGTCATGTGGTTGACCAGGTGACGCACGTTCCACTCCGTGCAGGGGGTCGGCCAGGTCCACTGCTCGGACCGCACTGCTTGCAGTTTCCGTTCGAACTCGGTGCTGGACAGGACGAACCGATCAATGAGCCCTTCGGAAAAGTTGACCATTTGACACAGCATGCCCGCCACCGGCGGCCAGGGCTGGCGGGTATCGGACGTCGCACAACGATTAACCGGATAACCGGACACGGCCTCAGCATCATCTCCCTGCCACGGGCAGTCACAGCTGCATCACTCGATATCCGTGTGTCACATGACTTTTAGGTGATCGCTGTATGAGGCGTGCGCTCCTGACGGTCCTGGCCTTCGCCTGTCGGTTGGGACCGGTGGTCAGACGTCGGCGAGTTCGGTCGGCACCCGATCCCGGCGGGGCGCGGGTGGATGGTCAGGCGTCGTCGAGTTCGCTCAGCTCGTCGTCGGTGAACAGCCGGGAGCGGACCAGGAAGCGCACGCCCTCCGGAGCCTCCACGGAGAAACCGCTGCCCCGGCCGGGCACCACGTCGATCGTGAGGTGGGTGTGACTCCAGTACTCGAACTGCGACGCCGACATCCACACCGGGACCGGCTGGTCGATGCCGTCCACCGTGAGGTCGCCGACGAGGGCGTCGGCCTTGCCGATGCGGAACTCTCCCAGCGGGTAGCACATCGGGGAGCTGCCGTCGCAGCATCCCCCGGACTGGTGGAACATCAGCGGCCCATGCTGTCCGGTGAGCCGTCGCAGCAGGTCGGCCGCGGCGTCGGTGAGATCCACTCGCTTCCCCGAAGGCCGGGGACGGTGCTCCTGAACGGACATGATCAGATTCCTGAAGGGCGAGAACGGCGTTTTCGAACGGACATGATCAGAAGAAACCCTGGGCGTTCTGCGAGTAGGACACCAGCAGGTTCTTCGTCTGCTGGTAGTGGTCGAGCATCATCTTGTGGTTCTCGCGGCCCATGCCGGACTGCTTGTACCCGCCGAACGCGGCGTGTGCGGGATAGGCGTGGAAGCAGTTGGTCCACACCCGGCCCGCCTGGATCTCCCGGCCGGCGCGGTAGGCGGTGTTGCCGTCGCGCGACCACACGCCCGCGCCCAGCCCGTACAGGGTGTCGTTAGCGATCTTTATCGCGTCGGCGTAGTCGTCGAACCGGGTCACCGACACCACCGGGCCGAAGATCTCCTCCTGGAAGATCCTCATCTTGTTGTGGCCCTCGAACACCGTCGGCCGGATGTAGTAACCGCCGGACAGCTCGCCGCCGAGGTCCGCCCTCTCGCCGCCGGTGAGGATCTTCGCGCCCTCCTTCTGCCCGATGTCGATGTAGGAGAGGATCTTCTCGAACTGGTCGTTGGAGGCCTGTGCCCCGATCATGGTGTCGGTGTCCAGGGGGTGGCCCTGCTTGATCCTCTCCACCCGCGCGACGGCGTCGGACATGAACGTCGAGTAGATGGACGACTGGATCAGCGCCCGCGACGGGCAGGTGCACACCTCGCCCTGGTTCAAGGCGAACATCGCGAAGCCCTCCTGCGCCTTGTCGTAGAAGTCGTCCCGCGAGTCCGCGACGTCGGCGAAGAAGATGTTGGGGCTCTTGCCGCCCAGTTCGAGGGTGACCGGGATGATGTTCTCGCTGGCGTACTGCATGATCAGCCGCCCGGTGGTGGTCTCCCCGGTGAACGCCACCTTGCGGACCCGCGGGTGCTGGGCCAGGGGCTTGCCGGCCTCCACGCCGAACCCGTTGACCACGTTCAGCACGCCCGGCGGGACGAGATCGGCGATCAGGTCCAGCAGCACGTGGATCGAGGCCGGGGTCTGTTCGGCGGGCTTGAGCACCACCGTGTTGCCGGCGGCCAGCGCCGGGGCCAGCTTCCAGGTGGCCATCAGGATCGGGAAGTTCCACGGGATGATCTGCGCGACCACGCCCAGGGGCTCGTGGAAGTGGTACGCCACGGTGTCGGCGTCGATCTGCGAGATCGAGCCCTCCTGCGCCCGGATCGCCCCGGCGAAGTAGCGGAAGTGGTCGACGGCCAGCGGGATGTCCGCGGCCAGGGTCTCCCGTACGGGCTTGCCGTTCTCCCAGGACTCGGCGACCGCGATGGCCTCCAGGTTCTGCTCGATCCTGTCTGCGATCTTGTTCAGCACCCCGGCGCGCTCGGCGGGCGAGGTACGGCCCCACGCGGCCGCGGCGCCCTCCGCGGCGGCCACCGCACGATCGACGTCCTCGGCGGTGCCCCGGGCGATCTCGGTGAACGTGCCGCCGGTCACCGGGGTGGGATTCTCGAAGTACTGGCCCTTTGCCGGTGGGACGTACTCACCGCCGATGAAGTGGTCATAGCGTGGCTGGAACGTCACGATACTGCCTGGCTGACCCGGCGCCGCGTACCTTGCCATGGTTCTGCCCCCTATATCATGAATTGACGGTTATATATCAACTTAGGAAGGCCGACGTTGCAGCATCGTTGCACGGGGGAACGCCTGGCGGGCACGGTCGGCTGCCCGCTTTCGCCGAGGTAGAGGCGGGCGTCGCGCGGCATGCTGGTGTAGGCCCGGTCACCGGCAGTGACGGTTGCCCTGACGCGCCCCGTCAGGGTCGCCGCGGAGCGCACTATGAAAGTCCACCCCTCCGAAACACCGACAGCGGCCCCAGTGGCCCCGACGGCCCTGAGCCTGGCGTCGGACCCCGTGGCGCAGTTCCATCTGCTGCAGCAGGTGCGCGAGGCCACGCTCGGCGGCGAGAAGACGACGGCGTCGCTCCGCTCGGTGATCTCCGAGTCCTGGCGGCGCTCACTGGCCGCCCACGTGGACCCGGAGGACTACCAGCCGCCGATGGTCTACGGATCGGACGAGGTGGCCGACGTGCGATCGGCCCATCCGCTGCGTGCCGTGGTGCCACTCCTGCGTGATCTGCTGGTCGGCATCGCCGACGAGTCACGGCACGTCATGATCGTCACCGACGCGGAGGGCACCATCCTCTGGCGTGAGGGGCCGAGTGACATCTGCCTGCGGGCGGACCCGGTCGGATTGTGCGAGGGCGCCCGCTGGACCGAGGACGTCATCGGGACCAACGCGATGGGCACCGCCCTCGCGATCGACGCCCCGGTGCAGATCTACTCCGCAGAGCATCTCGTACGGACCTATCACACCTGGACCTGCGCGGCCGCGCCCATCCACGACCCGGACACCGGAGACCTGCTCGGCGCGGTCGACGTCAGCGGACTGCTCCAGGCGTTGCACCCCGCGGTGGTCTGCCTGGTCAACGCCACCGCGCAGCTCGCCGAGAGTCACCTGCGCGGGCAGATGCAGCTGCATGACGAGCGGTTGCGGATCAGGAACATGCCGCACCTGGCCGGGCTGCGCGGCGAGGCGGGCGCGCTGCTGACCCCGACCGGGCGGGTCATCGCCGCCGAGCCGCTCGGCCGGTGGCCCGAGCGTGTCCGGATCCGATCCGGCGCCGATCGAGTCCTGCTCGACGACGGCCGCGAGGCGCTGGTCGAGCCGCTGGCCGAGGGATACCTGCTCCGGATTCCCCGCTCGGCGCGGGCGGCGCCGCGCCGGCCCAAGCTGTCGCTGTCGTTCCTCGGAGATCGGCCGGTGGCGGTGCTGGACGGCCGCGAGCTGCCGCTGACCCTGCGGTGGGCCGAGCTTCTCGCCCTGCTCGCCCTGCACCCCGCCGGGCTGACCGCCGAGCAGCTGGCGCTGCAGCTCTACGGCGACGACGGCAACCCCGCGACGGTGCGCGCCGAGATCCACCGGCTCCGGACACAGCTCGGCGACGCGGGCATGCAGGCCAAGCCGTACCGGCTGCGGGCCGACGTCGAGGCCGATTTCCTCGCCGCGCGGGCCGCGCTGAGCTCGGGTGACGTACGCGCGGCGGTGGCGGCCTGCCACGCGCCGCTGCTCGCCAACTCGGAGGCGCCCGCCATCCGGGCGGAGCGCTACCACCTGGTGGCGGCGCTGCGGTCGGCCGTCCTCGATCACCGCGACCTCGACGCCCTGTGGACGTTCGCGCAGAGCGAGCCCGGCAACGACGACCTCGAGGTGTTCGAACGCCTCGCCGGGGAGCTGCCCGCGCACGACTCCCGGCGGCCGGCCGTCGTGGCGAGGCTGGCGTGGCTGCTCGCCGAGGACGAGTAGCCGCTCGCCGTACCCGGCTGTAAGGGGGTCACATCGTTGAAACGAGGTAATTAAATCGCCAAATTTGCCCAAGTAATGAGCGCTATGTCATTGCAACGTAACGTTTCTTAGCATTCGTCGCATATCGGCACCGCGGTGACCGTTCATGCGTTCGGCCCCGAGACGGTGGCGACTCCGGTGACATCGAGCCCGCGGGGCTCGTGATGGAGAAGGCAGGTGCGAGCCGATGACCTCGGAAAAGCTGGATCCGCAGCGCGACTACCCGTTGGCGTCCCACCGTCCGGAGCTGCTCAGGACTCCGACCGGCAAGCGTCTCGACGAGATCACCATGGAGGCCGTCCTGGCCGGCGAGGTGGCGGCCGAGGATCTCCGCATCGCGCCGGAGACGCTGCGGCTGCAGGCGCAGATCGCGGACTCCGTCGGCAGGCCGCAGCTCGGGCAGAACTTCCGCAGGGCCGCCGAGCTGACCGCGTTGCCGGACGAGAAGGTGCTGGGGTTCTACAACGCGCTGCGGCCGCGCGCCTCCACGAAACAGCAGTTGACCGCGATCGCGGAGGAGCTGGAGCGTGACTACTCCGCCACGCTGTGCGCGCAACTGATCAGGGAGGCCGCCGACGTGTACGAGCGCCGGGGCATCCTCGCGAGCTGAGCACGCCACGCGTTCACAGGACGCGTTCGCCGGACGTATTCGCCGGCGACAGAGGCATCAGGAAGGTGAGACCGGAGATGAGCACCAAGCGCGCGGCACGTCCCCAAACGTCAACGACCCAAGCGACGGCGGCCCCTCAGCGGCCCGGCCGTCAGACACCGGCCGCCCCCAGGCGTTCCAAGCGCACGGAGATCCTGGAGAACCGCCCGGTCAACCTCGACGGCTTCGTGGAGGAGTGGCCCGAGGTCGGCATGGTCGCGATGGACAGCCCGTACGACCCGCAGCCGAGCGTGCGGGTGAAGGACGGGACCATCGTGGAGATGGACGGGAAGGACAGGAAGGATTTCGACTTCCTCGACCAGTTCATCGCCGACCACGCGATCGACGCCGCCGCGGCCGAGCGGGCGATGGCCATCCCGGCGACCGAGATCGCGCACATGCTGCTGGACCCGAGGGTGTCGCGCGCCGAGGTGCTGGCGGTGTCGTCCGGCCTGACGCCCGCCAAGCTGCTCGAGGTCGTCAAGACCATGAACGTGGTCGAGATGATGATGGCGATGCAGAAGATGCGGGCGCGGCGCACCCCGGCCAACCAGGGACACTCCACGAGCGCGCGGGACAACCCGGTCCAGGTGGCCGCGGACGCCGCGGAGGCCGGGCTGCGAGGGTTCCGCGAGCTGGAGACCACCCTCGGCGTGGTGCGGTACGCCCCGCTGGTGGCCATCGCGCTGCAGGTCGGCGCCCAGGCGGGGAAGCCAGGCGTGCTCACCCAGTGCGCGCTGGAGGAGGCCACGGAGCTTGAGCTGGGCATGCGCGGCATCACCGCCTACGCGGAGACGATCTCGGTGTACGGCACCGAGCAGGTCTTCTGCGACGGCGACGACACCCCGTGGTCGAAGGCGTTCCTCGCCTCCGCGTACGCGTCCCGCGGGATCAAGATGCGGTTCACCTCCGGCACCGGCGCCGAGGTCCAGATGGGCAACGCCGAGGGCAAGTCGATGCTGTACCTGGAGGTCCGCTGCATCCTGGTCGCCAAGGGCGCCGGGGTCCAGGGGCTGCAGAACGGCTCGATCAGCTGCATCGGCGTGCCCGGCGCGGTGCCGGCGGGGATCCGCGCCGTACTGGCCGAGAACCTCATCGCCAGCACCGTCGACCTCGAATGCGCCTCCGGCAACGACCAGTCCTTCTCGCACTCCGACATGCGCCGCACCGCGCGGATGATGCCGCAGCTGCTGCCCGGCACCGACTTCATCTGCTCGGGCTACTCCGCCGTGCCGAACTACGACAACATGTTCGCCGGTTCCAACATGGACCCCGAGGACTACGACGACTGGAACACCCTCCAGCGGGACCTGCAGGTCGACGGCGCGCTCCGGCACGTCCCGGAGGCGGAGATCCTCGCCGCCCGCAACCGGGCCGCGCGGGCGCTGCAGGGCGTGTTCGCCCACCTCGACCTGGCGCCGATCACCGACAGGGAGATCGAGGCCGTCACCTACTCCCACGGCAGCAAGGAGCTGCCGCTCCGGGACGTGCTCGAGGACCTGAAGTCGGCGCAGTCGGTGATGGACCGGGGCGTCACCGGGCTCGACATCGTCAAGGGGCTGGAGGCCGGCGGTTTCCCGGACGTGGCCGAGGCGCTGCTGGGCGTGCTGAGGCAGCGGGTCTCCGGTGACCTGCTGCACACCTCGGCGATCCTGACCCCGGAGCTGACGACGCTCTCGGCCGTCAACGACGCCAACGACTACGCGGGTCCGGGGAGCGGATACCGTCCGAGCGGCGCGCGGTGGGAGGAGATGAAACAACTCCGGCACGTCGTCAGCGCCCGCAACCCGGAGCAGGAGGTCGGAGGCTCCTCCCCGAAGGCGGTTCCGACCGGGACGGCGGGAGGAACAGCCGGTCGGCGCACGCTGCACCTGGAGGAGAAGGGCGCGGCCCATCAGGGGCGCCGCTCCGACGAGGTGGTCATCGGCATCTCACCGGCGTTCGGCGACTTCTTCTCCAAGACCATCGTCGACGTTCCGCACGCGGAGGTGCTGCGTGAGCTGCTGGCCGGGGTGGAGGAGCAGGGCGTGCACGCCCGCATCATCCGGCTCCGCTCCAGCGCCGACCTCGCGGTCATCGCCCACACCGCGGCCAGGCTCTCCGGCTCCGGCATCGGGATCGGCATCCTCTCGCGCGGCACCACCATGATCCACCAGAAGGACCTGGTCCGTCTCTCCAACCTGGAGCTGTTCCCGCAGGCGCCGTTGATGGACCTGGAGACCTTCCGAATGATCGGCCGCAACGCGGCCCGGTACGCCAAGGGGGAATCGCCCGAACCCGTGCCCTCGCGCAACGACTACATGGCCCGCCCGCGCTGGCAGGCCAAGGCCGCGCTGCTGCACATCAAGGAGACCGAGTTCGTACGCCCGGACGCCGGGCCGGTGGAGCTCGGTGCGCTGATCAGCATGGCCGACGCCGGCTGAGGCTGGGGAAGATCATGTCCCTGGTGGCAGGGGTGGACATCGGCAACTCGACCACGGAGGCGTGCCTCACGGACGTCGGCGAGGACGGGAAGGTCACCTACCTCTCCGGGGCGCTGGGCAGGACCTCGGGGGTGAAGGGCACCACGGAGAACGTCTCGGGTGTCGTCGAGGTCGTGCGCACGGCCCTGGCCAGGGCCGGACGCGATCCGGCCGAACTCCAGACGGTGCTGGTCAACGAGGCGACCCCCGTGATCAGCGGAATGGCCATGGAGACGATCACCGAGACGATCATCACGGAGTCCACGATGATCGGGCACAACCCACAGACGCCCGGTGGTGTCGGGCTGGGGGTCGGCACCACCGTGGCCTTCCCGGATCTGCCGCGCTGCGCCGCCGGGAGCGCGGTGATCTGCGTGGTCGGCGCCGGCGTCGACTTCGAGGACGCCGCCGCGGGGATCAACGGCGCCGCCGCGCGCGGGGTCCGGGTCACCGGCGTGGTCGTGCACGCCGACGACGCCAACCTGATCGCCAACCGGCTGGCCGAGCAGGTGCCGGTGGTCGACGAGGTCACGCTGGTGGACAGGGTGCCGCTGGGCATGCTGGCCGCCGTCGAGGTCGCGGAGCAGGGCCGCACCATCCGGACCCTGTCCAACTCCTACGGGATCGCCACGGTGTTCGAGCTCGATCCCGAGCAGACCCGCATGATCGCGCCGGTGGCGCGGGCGCTGGTGGGCAACCGTTCGGCCGTGGTGGTGCGCACCCCGGCCGGGGACATCACCGACCGCAGGATCCCCGCCGGCACCCTGACCCTGATCGGCGAGAAGGCCAAGCGGCCGGTCGAGATGGAGGCCGGCGCCGAGGAGATCATGGCGACGCTGCAGCGGGTGCAGCCCCTGATCGACGCCGTCGGCGAGCCCGGCACCCATGTCGGCGGGATGCTCGCCCGCGTCCGCGACACCATGTCCGGGCTGACCGCGATGCCGGTCGACACCGTACGCATCCAGGACGTGCTCGCCGTGGACACCTTCGTACCGCAGCGGATCACCGGTGGTCTGGCGGGGGAGTTCGCGCTGGAGAACGCGGTCGCGCTGGCCGCGATGGTGCGTACCAGCAGGGGGCCGATGGAGCTGCTCGCCGCCCAGCTGCGCGTGGCCCTCGGTACGGAGGTGCTGATCGGCGGTGTCGAGGCCGACATGGCGCTGCTGGGCGCGCTCACCACTCCGGGCACCGAGAGGCCGGTGGCGATCCTCGACCTCGGCGGCGGATCCACCGACGCGGCGATGTCCACCGAGAGCGCCGAGGTGCACTCGGTGCACCTGGCCGGGGCGGGCGACCTGGTCACCAACCTGATCGACTCCGAGCTCGGGCTGGAGAACCTGGAACTCGCCGAAGAGATCAAGAAGTACCCGCTGGCGAAGGCGGAGAGCTTCTTCCACATCCGCATGGAGGACGGCACCGTCCGCTTCTTCGAAAAGCCCCTGCCCGCCGACACCTTCGCCCGCGTCGTCGTGCTCACCGACGCCGGCATGCACCCGATCCCCACCCGGCACGGCGTGGAGAAGATCCGTCAGGTGCGCAGATCCGCCAAGCACCGGGTCTTCGTGGTCAACGCGCTCCGTGCGCTGGAGCAGGTGGTCCCGGGCGGCAACGTCCGGCGTACGGGTTTTGTGGTGGTTCTGGGCGGTTCCGCGCTGGACTTCGAGATCCCGGACATGATCGCGGAGGCCGTCGCGGAGTTCGGGATCGTCAGCGGGACCGGCAACGTACGTGGCTCCGAGGGCCCGCGCAACGCGGTGGCCACCGGCCTGGTCGTCAGCTACGCGGCGGCACGGGCGGCCAGAACCGCGGTGAGCGCCGATGGATGACGTGCTCGGGACCGCGGGTGAGAGGTCGGCGGATCATGCGGCCGGGATTGTGGGCGAGAGGTTGACAGATCATGCGGTCAGGACCGTGGTGAGGAGCTGACGGATCATGCACCACGCACCTGCCAATGACCGGCACTCCGATCGCGCGGGGCGAAACCGGCCCGCCGTGGTGCTGCTCCACCACCCGGATCTCGGAAATCGGCACTGCCTGCGTGAGATCAACGCCGGCATGGAGGAGGAGGGCGTGCCATGCCGCATCGAGAGCGTGCCCCGCCATGCCGAGGACGAGGCGTACCGCACCGAAGACGGGCTCCACCGCACCGAAGACGGGCTCCACCGTGCTGAAGACAGGCCGTACCGTCCGGAGAACGGGTCGTGCCCTGCCGGGAACGCGGCGGACGGAGGCGCGCGGGAGCTGGCCTTCGCCGCGGCCCAGGCCTCCAACCTCGACGTGGGGATAGGCGTGGACGCCGCGGGGTACATCTGTGTGCACCACGCCAAGTTGCCGCCGGACGCGCCCGCGGTGGCGGGCCCGCCTTCGAGTGCCCGCACCATGGGGCACAACGCCGCCCGGCTGGTCGTCGGCATCCCGTTCAAGCAGCAGGAGGGCTCTTCCCATGCCTGATCGCATTGCCACGACACGATGGACCGGTGAGCTGATGACCGGATCGGGAACGGTCACCCTCGTCTCCTCGGGAGCGGGCCGGTTCACGTTCTCGCTGCCCACCCGGGCCGGCGAGCCGGACGGTCAGACCAGCCCGGAGGAGCTGGTCGCCGCGGCACACTCCGCCTGCTACAGCATGCAGTTGTCAGCGCTGCTCACCGCGGCCGGCACACCCCCGGAACGGATCGACACCACGGCGACGGTGTCCCAGAACCAGCGCGGCGAGGCCTACCTGATCACTGAGATCCGGCTGGTCGTGCGGGCCGCCGTTCCGGGCGTCGACGCGGAGGCCTTTCGCCGGGCGGCCACGAAGGCCAAGGAGACCTGCCCCGTCTCCGTGGCACTCAGCGCCACGGAGATCACCTTGGACGCGGAGCTGGAACAGGTGCCCATCTAGGGGCGCGAAGGCGCCAGCGATCTCATCGATCGACGAAGGGAGGACCATCCACGACCGTATCGATCGGCGAGGGGAGAGATCGCCCACGACCGTAATGATCAGTGAAGGGAGACGTCATCATGCCCGCACGATTCGGCCTCGCCGAGGCCCGCCACGTGCTGGACGCCGCGCTGGACAAGGCGGATGAGATCGGCCAGCCCATGGACATCGCCGTGGTCGACGACGGCGGACACCTGCTGGCGTTCGCACGCCAGGACGGCGCCATCCGCGCCGGCATCGACATCGCCGTCCGCAAGGCCCGCACCGCCATCCTGATGGGGATGACCACCGAGCAGCTTGGGGTGGCAGCCGCGCCCGGTGGCTCGCTCTACGGCATCGAGGTGACCAACGGAGGCCTGGTGATCTTCGGCGGCGGCATCCCGTTGGCCGGGGCGGGCGGTGAGGTCGTCGGCGCGATCGGGGTGAGCGCGGGAAACGTGGAGCAGGACATCACGGTCGCCCAGGCAGGGGTGGAGGCCTTCGACAAGCACGCCGGATGACCTGCTCCCTACGGAGGAGCCGGTGCTCCACGACGTGTGGCCGCCGGCTTCCAAGCCGCCACGCTGGTCCTGTCGGCGGTGAGGGCACCGACAAGCCCGAGCATCTCGACCACTGAGATCATTCACCCGGTACGGCTCCGCCGTCCTTGGGCGGGGCGAGTCGCGTCACTTCGTCGCGGACGGGGTCGTCGAGGTCGGCTTGGAGCAGCCCGTTGTTGATGCCGGGCTTGCAGCCCATCGAGATCTGGACGTCCGCGGGCGGTCCGTCCGCGTAGGCGAACAGGAGTCGGAGCGTGCGGTCGTCCACGCCGGCGATCTGATGGCAGATGTTCTCGCTGGGCCGGGTATCCGGGGAGTTCAGCGTCTCCGCCAGGGCCGTGGCCACCTGCCGGCCATGCTCCAGCCGGGGAGACCGCTTGTCGGATGAGGCGATCTCCCCGCACACCAGGACCGAGACGGGCCCCTCGGGCACCATCCGCTCGTCCTGGCCCCGGCGTCCGGTGGTGCGCCCCGTGCAGGGGTCGTCCGGCCGTGAGAGTTTCCACGTTCCCGTCCGGTAGGCGGTGGTGAGGCTCGGCCCGATGTAGGAGCGGCTGTCGGCCGTGCCGTTCGTGGTCCTCACGCAGGAGTTGACCTCCTCGGCGCTGCCCACCCAGAGCGCCTCCCCGCCGGGATAGGCGAACCGGATGAGGTAGTTCGTCATCGGCCCTCCCATCGCCGTGCACGGACCGCCGTGAGCCTCCGTGCTCACCGGAAGGTAGGCGAGGTCGCGGGCCATCGCCTTGGTCTCGCCCGTCAGGGTCCGGGACCCGGCGAGCCGCTCGCCGCCCGGGTGCGCGTTGTCCCCGGGATAGGCGCAGATCATCGCCTCGGCCGGCTCGCCGGGCACGAGGGACTCCTCGATCCCGTCGAGGTCGGCGGCGGCGGGCACCCAGCCGCCGATCGTGGTGCTGTCCCATCGCTGCGGGCACGCGACCGGCACCGGCGGCGACTCGCTCACCGGTCGTGAGATCAGTACGGCTGCCGCGCATATCGCGATCACGGCCAGGGCGGCGCCGATCACATAGAGAAGCTTCACAACGCTGAAACGTTGATTCCGCTCGATCGGTTCGATCAGCTCATATGCATATAGGCCAAATAGCGTATAAATCCGTAAATTGTCTTATCGACAACTATGGTCTCCCGATGCGTTCAGCCGGAGAAATGCTCCTTGAGGATGACACCGTGCACTCCGGTGGTGCGGTCGACGACCTGGGACACCTCGAAGTTCGCGGCCGCCGACAGGTAGGCATAGGCGACGCCCCGGTCCATGCCCTGGTCGTGTTCGAGGAAGTCGAGTGCGTTGGCGACCGCCCTCCGCATGGCGATGTTGAGGTCGTTCACCTGCCCGTTCTGTGAGCCGTCCGGGTCGGACAGTCCGATCGGCACCCATGCCTGCGGAGTCTCGGCGAACGGATAGTGAAAGGCGACCGAAGGGGCGTCGTCTGATCCGGGCTTGCACACGGTGAGCCGGAAGGTGCCGCGCAGCGATCCCTCCATCGCGGTCAGCGCCACCTCGCCACTGCCCATGGCCATGTGCGAGTCCCCGGTGTAGAAGAGGGCCCCTTCGGCGAACACCGGCAGGTAGAAGGTCGCGCCCACGCCGAGCAGGTTGATGTCGATGTTGCCGCCGCCGAGGGTGGGAGGAATCGAGTTGAGGGCCGGCGCGGTCAGTTCGCCCTCGGATGCGAACGCGACCCCCATCACTCCCATGAACGGACGCAAAGGGAAGGTGACCGTACCGGACCTTCCGCGCTTCATGACGCCGCTCGCCACACCCCTTCGCCCGCGGCGCACCGGCGTGAACACCGACACGTTGCCGTAGCGGGTCGGGTCGCCCGTGGACCGTCCGTCGGTCGCCACGGGAGGCATGACCTCGTCCAGGGTTATTCCGGCCGGTGCACCACCGTCGGCCATCCGGGCCAGCGCCCCTTTGCCGTGGCGGCTCGACACGACGCCGTACGGCACGCGCGGCAGCATCGAAAGCACCTCGATCTTGAGCACGTCGCCTCGCTCCGCGCCGTCCACATAGATCGGCCCGGTCACGACGTGCGGCCCGTCCACATCGAAGTTGCGCTCTGTCCGCGAGTAGTCGCGGGCGATCGTGACGGCGTCATCGAGCACGTTCCCGCGAGACACGCCATGCCTGCCGAAGTAGGCGACCGGGTCACGTCCCTGGTCTTCGAGGATGCCCTCGTGTGACACGGCGTCGACGGTGACGGTCTCTCCCGATCTCATTCGCAGCACCTGCCGGCTGCCCACCGCGGGCACGTAACCCCACCTGACCTGCTCGACCCGTGACGGCAGGTAATGCTTGCCGTGGATGGGACCCTTTCCCGGCTGGAGTATTTCCCCGGGCAGTGTCACCGCCGGGGCGGAATTCGATGCCGACGTGGCATGAGCGGAACGCGATCCCAGAAGCGCGCCGCCAGTGCCGGTCATCACCGCTGCCGCGCGCAGGAAGTTTCGCCGTCCCACTCCTCTGACCAGCGCGTCCCGCACGTCGCTCGGGCTCTTCGGCACCCTCATGATCCTCCTCAGCGCACTTTCGCGGCCACAATCGCCGTCGAATGTCGATTAAGGATATTTCGCACTAATGATGTGTTAAGGGTGTTACATCCGTGTATCCAGCGACGTATTTATAGAACCTCGGCCGTATGGCATTGCGCCGGGCCCTCACCTTGCAAGGTGGCACGGGTACGCGCAGCTTTGTGGGCGCCACCCGAGCGCTGATGGGCCTGGCAATCTGTTCGGCCGGCTCCGCATCGTGAAATGGCCGCCCATGGCGGATTGCCCCAGCTCATCGACTTTCAGTTCACCAGACGGTCCCCAGAGCCCATTCTTCTCGACACAGCCGACCGTCGCCGTCGCCGTCGGCAAGAAGGCGGTCGGCCATGACAACTAACGGAACCCCGATTTGGCGGGGAGTTTCGGCGCGGTTCATCGCCCCTTCCTCTTCTCTGAACAGGATCAAGGTTGCAAGGTTCCCTTACGAGGAGAAGTCAATGCGCCCTTTGACCGCCCTGGCATCCACCGCGTTGACGATCGGACTGCTCGGTGCCGCGGCACTACCGGCGACGGCGAGAGACCTGCCCACCGTCGAACCCCGAGTCGAGACCCCGGCCCTTTTTGACGACGAGGCCGGCGGCAACGCCAACGGCGACGACCCGGCGATCTGGGTCCACCCCACCTCACCGGCGGCGAGTGTGATCGCAACCACCGCCAAGGAGGGCGGTCTGTACGTCTACGACCTCGACGGCAAGCAACTCCAGCACCTGCCCGCGCCGGCCGCGCCCGGTCAGGACGACGAGCCGGGCCGGCTGAACAACGTGGACGTCGTCTACGGCCACACCTCCAGAGCGGGCCGGTCGGACATCTTCGTCGCCTCCGATCGCGGTTCGGACAAGCTGCGCGTCTACCGCGTCGACCCGGCCAAGGCGGACCGGAACCGGCGGCCGCTCACCGACATCACCGACCCCGCGGCGCCGTTCATCTTCAACGCGACCCAGGCGGAGGTGAACAACGCCGAGACCGTGTACGGCCTCGCGACCTGGAAGCGGAACTCGGGCACCTACGTCCTGGTCAGCCGCCGGCACACGACGCGGCTCGCGCTGCTGAAGCTCACCGACGCCCCGGGCGGCAAGGTCGGCTACACGATGCTCCGGACCATCGACCTGCCGTCGAGCTTCACCCTCCCGAACGGCCAGAGCTGGAGCCCCTGCGACGAGCCGGGCGTGGGCCCGCAGATCGAGGGCATGGTCGTCGACGCCCAGACCGGCACGCTCTACGCGGCTCAGGAGGATGTCGGCATCTGGCGTATCTCCGGTGACCTCACCGGCTCACCGGTACTGATCGACCGTGTCCGCGAGTACGGCGTACCGGCCACCTACGACGCCGATACCGAGGAGTGCGTCTCCGGCGTCGATCCCGGATACGGCGGCGACAACCTGACCGCGGACGCCGAGGGCGTGACCATCTACTACGGCAAGGACGGCAAGGGCTACCTGATCGCCTCCGGCCAGGGCGGCGACACCTTCGCCGTCTACGACCGCAGGGGCCGGAACGCCTTCATCGGCTCCTTCCAGGTCGGCGAGCGCGGCGGCGTCGACAGCGTGCAGGGCAGCGACGGGACGATGGTGGTCAACGTGCCCCTCGGCCGCCGGTTCCCCAAGGGCCTGTTCGTCACGCACGACGGCGCCAACACCCCCGAAGCACTGGACCCCGAGGGCGAGGCGCGCGAGAACACCAACTTCAAGTACGTGAAGTGGGATGACATCGCCCGCCGTCTCGGACTGACCGTCGACACCACGAGCTGGAACCCGCGCCGCTGACCGGTTGTCGGCCCTCGGTGATTTCGCAGCGGTCAGGTCGGCCCCGATGGCTATGGCGGCTGCGGGGCCATGGGCGCGGCGACCGGGCTGAGGCGGTGATCGACGGCTGTCCGCTACGACGACTGTGTCGAGGCGGTGATCGACGGCTGTCCGCTCGGGAGGCCGTGTCCGGATTGGCATGGCCCGGGCACGCTCTCCTATGCTCATGCAACTAATGCATGAGCATAGGAGTGGTTCCGTGGACTTCCTTTTCCTGCTGGGCAGCACGCGCCGGGACGGCAACACCGAGGCGCTGGCACGGCAGGCCGCCACGCATCTTCCCGCGGAGGCGAACCAGAGCTGGTTGCGGCTGAGCGACCTCCCGCTACCGACGTTCGGCGACGTCCGCCACGAGGGGGAGGGCACTTATCCACAGCCGGTGGACAACGAGCGCGTCCTGCTGGAGGCGACCCTCGGGGCGAGTGATCTGGTGATCGCGTCACCGCTCTACTGGTACAGCGTGTCCGCGAGCACCAAGACCTATCTCGACCACTGGACGGCGTGGCTCCGGGTGCCGGGCGCCGACTTCAAGAACCGGATGCGGGGAAAGACCATGTGGGCGATCACCGCGCACACCTCACAGGACACCGCCCGGGTGGAGCCCCTGCTCGGCACGCTGCGGTTGACCGCCGACTACATGGGCATGCGGTGGGGCGGAGAACTCCTCGGATACGGCAACCGCCCGGGACAGGTGCTCGAAGACGCCGAGGCGCTGGCCCGCGCACGGACCCTGTTCACGTCCCGGGCGGTTCGGGCGTAATCCGGGAGCCATGCCTTCGCGATGACCCACCTGCCGCACCGGTTGCCGTCAGCGAGGCCCGGACCTCGGGGTGCCTTCGTGGTGACCTGTCTGCCGCACCGGTTGCCGTCAGCGCGAGGCCCGGACCTCGGGGTGCCTTCATGGACCCGTCTGCCGAACCGGTTGTCGTCGGCCTGGGGCCCGGACCTCGCAGGTCCAGGCCCCGCCGCGGCTAGGAGTTCGGGTCCTGGATACCTTTGACGATCTTGCCCAGCTCGCCGGCCAGGTCCGGGCTGACCTTGACGTGGAGGGCGACGCCCGGGGCCACCCAGAAGGCTCCCCGCCAGCCGTTCGGGTCGGTGGTCCATATCCCCGCAGGCGCTCTTCCCACCGGGGAGGACTGCCGCTTCTGCCCTCGCAAGAACTCGTTGAGCCACTGGCTGCTGTGCACGACTGCGCCTCGGGCCACGGTGACCTCGACGTCGCCTCGACTTCCCGACCAGCGACCGATCGTCGCGCTCCAGCCGGTACCGAACCGCATGTCGTCCCTGGGCGTCGTTCGCTGAAAGCCGGGGGGCAGATAGGTGACGCCGATTCCGTCGACCGATTCGCCGGGTATGGGTGCCGGTTCGACGGGAACGAGGCCGTCCATGATCCTGTCCAGTTCGGGGGCGAGGGGCCGGCTGATGGCCAGGATGTATCCGAGTCCCTGCTTCTCCACCCACAGGCGCACGTGTGCCTGACGCTGGTCGGGGTCGTCCAGCGTGGCACTGTACCCAGGCTTCCCCCGGACCTTCTTCGGGGTGCCGCCGGACAGATCTTGATGGGTTCTGGCCCAGGCGAGCAGCGTCTGCGAATCCTCGGCGTCCGCTCCGCGCACGGCCAGCAGCCGCATCGAGACGTCGTTCCCGCTCCACCGCATCTGGGTCCAGGAGGTGGAGCCGTTGACGGAGGTGGGTCCGTCCAGGTACAGGCCGGCGGGGAGATAGGTGACGAGCAGCCCCTCGAAGACATCACCGGTGCGACCCTCGGGTTCGAGGCCGTCGGCGATGGCCCGGAGGTCGCTCCGGTGCCGGGTGCCCACGGAGACGCGCAGGACCAGGTCCGGCCGCTCCACCCAGACCAGGTCGTCGTCCGCGAGTGTGGTGAGCCCCGGGCGTCCGCGCACCAGGACGCCTCCTCGCAGTGCGCCGGAGGACTCTTCGAACCTGGCCAGCAGGTGCTCGGAATCTCCGCTCTCAAGGACCGTGGGACGGTAGACCGTGACGAGGACCTGGTCGTCTCCCGAGCCCCAGGTCGCCCTGGTTCCCGGGAGGCCTCCGTCGCGGACCTTCTCCTGTTCGGGCGTGCCGAGGCCGGGGGGGAGGTATCCGGTCTGGACGCCGTCGACGACGGCCGACGGGGTGGGGGCGGCCACGTCGCTCGTCTGCCCCCCCAGATAGACGGGTACGGCCACCGCCCCGACCACGATCGCGGCGGCCACGGCCAGTGCCTTCAGGTGAGACCTCCTGCGCTGACGCGCGCGCCGCATCGTCTGCTGGGCGAGATCGGGCGGGGCCCCCAGAGCGGTGGTCTCCTCGATCATCGCTTGACGGAGTTCGTTCTCAAGGTTCGACATGGGGCAACGCCTCATCGAGGAGATCGGCGCCGATCAGAGCGCGCAGACGGGTCAGGGCCTTGGACGTCTGACTTTTGACCGTTCCGGTGGAGCAGCCCAGGACCTCGGCGGTCTGGGCCTCGGTCAGATCCTCGAAGAAACGCAGGACCAGGACCGCCCGCTGGCGAGGTGCCAGGGCGCGAAGGCCGATCATCAGGATCTGGCGGAGTTCGACGCCGGGCAGGGCGTCGGGCGCCGGGGTATCGGGCGGCGCGGGGGTGAAGAGGATCTGCAGGATCGCGTGGCGACGGGCACGACTGATCGCGGTGTTGACGATGATGCGACGCACGTACGGTTCGGGGTCGCTACCCGCGTGCAGGCGGCCCCAGTTGAGGTAGGCCTTCTCCAGCGCGCTCTGCAGCACGTCTTCGGCCTCGTCACGGGACCCGCAGGTAAGGTGAGCGATCCTGAACAGGCTGGTTCCCCGCGCCGCGACGAACTCGGTGAACTCCTGATGGCTGCTCACGTAGCCGTCTTCGGTCTCATACCCGTCCATACGCCCGGCCGCCCCAAAGGGTTGTCGTACCCAGGTTTTCCGCCTGAGGAGTGGCCGTCATCAGTTCATTCCGGATCCTCCAGTTTGATCATCAGATGGGTCACCAGCAGGTCCGGTGACGTGGTGGCGGGGTTGGAGACGTACACCTCACGCAGCGGGCCGCCGGGCGTGTGCCCGCGCTCGCCCACCCAGGCAAGCAGCGCGTGCGCGGTGAGGGAGATCTGGTCGTACGGCCCGATGTGGGTCGCCGAGGCGTACAGGCCACCCGGCAGGACGTCCGGGGACGTCCCGGGGACGTCCTCGGACGTCTCCACCGTGACGGCCACGGCGACCTCGTGGGTGAGGTCGAGCGGGAACAGCCCGATCAACAGTCCCTTCGGCTCGCCCACGGCCGCGATCAACCGGGTCATGCACGCCGAGGTGACAGGGCCGATCCGCTCCGGCGACGCGGTGTCCCGTACGACGGCCACCCGGCGGGCGGGCTCGCGGACGACGGTCACCTCCGGCCGTGGCAGGCCCTGGGAGAGGATGCGTTCGAGCGCGGCGAAATTGCGCTCGCGGCGCGCCAGGTCGGCCTCCATGCGGTCGCGTACGCCGCCGAGCACGCCCGTCTCGCCGGACAGCACCTGCCCGATCGACGGCAGGGGCACGTCGAGAGAGCGCAGCAGGCCGATCAGCAGCGCGTCGCGTGCCTGATCGGGCCGGTAGTAGCGGTAGCCGGTGTCCGGATCGACGTGCGCCGGGGGCAGCAGGCCCAGCTCGTCGTAGTGACGCAGTTGCTTGACGCTGAGCCGGCAGAGCCGCGCGAACCGCCCGATCGGCAGGTGTTCCTCGTTCACACCATCAGCATGGACGTTCCCACGACGGGAGAGTCCGGCCGAGCCGGAAGGCCGACCGGCGCGAGGCGACCTCGGACTTCCCCGCGGATCTCCTCGTTGCGGGAAGGCGAAGATCCATGGGGCATCCCTCAGCGAGCGAGCAGGTCGATCACACCTGTGGTGCCCTCATCACTGTGGCCGTCGGCGAGGCGGCGCTCCATCAGGGCCATGAACGGGGTCAGCAGCTCGGCGCTGACTCCCTGCTCCTCGGCCGTGCGCAGCAGTGTCGCGTTGCCCTCGACCATCATGGCGAGGTTGGAGACCACGCCCCCGGTGTAGTCACCGCTCTCCAGGTGGCCGGTGATCCCGTACGCGTAGGGGGCCATGGCGGTGAGCCAATCGACGAGCAACGGGGCGAAGTCCTTCAGCGCGAGGTCTTCCTTGCGGACCAGGGCGAAGGCGTGCGAGACCCCGGCGAACATCCCGGTCATCGCGCTCAGCAACGCCACGTCGTGGAGGGCGGCGAAGCCGGGATCCTCCCCGACATACCTGGTGCCGGCCGGTATGGACAACGTGCCGTGATGGGCGTCGAAGAGGGCGCGGGATCCGCTGTAGAAGACATAACCGCCGGATCCCGGCGCGCCGATCATCGGCGGGACCGCCATGATCCCACCGTCCAGGAAACGGGCGCCGCGTTCCTCGGCCCACTCGGCGCGGGCGCGGGCCTGGGCGGGGGTGCCGGTGGTGAGGTTGACCAGGTCCTTGCCCGTCAGATCGGCGTCCGCCAGGGCCTCGCCGACCGAGGCGTCGTCGAGCAGGCAGATCACCACGAGATCGCTCGCGGCCACCGCCTCGGCGGTCGTGCCGGCGACCGTCGCGCCCTCGGCGGCGAGCGGCTCGGCCCGACCGGCGGTACGGTTCCAGACGGTCAGCGGATGCCCGGCGGCGAGCCACGCATGGGCGAGCGCGGTACCCATGGCGCCGAGCCCGAGGAGAGTGAGCCGGGACTTCTCAAAAGTGTTGTCATTCATGCTGGTCAGACTCGTCGCAGGCCCCGAATCGATCAAGTACGCACTTTGGAGTGCGTGGTTACCCTGGGGTGAGTGAGCAGGTGGGAAGGGTGGGTCATGGCGGTTGCGCGGAGGCCGGGGGCGTACGAATGCGGGATCGACGCGGCGATGGACGTGATCGGCGGCAAGTGGAAGGTGCTGATCCTCTGGGCGCTCAACGAACGGGCGTGCCGCTTCGGTGAGCTGCGCAGGTTGCTGCCGGGGGTGACCGAGAAGGTGCTCGCCTCCCATCTGCGGGAGCTGGAGGTGGACGGCATCGTGCACCGCGAGGCGTACGACGAGGTGCCGCCCCACGTCGAATACTCGCTGACCTCGCTTGGCTTCTCGCTCAACGAGGCACTGGCGCCGCTCGGCGCATGGGGGCGGGAGCACATACTCGGCAACGTGGAGGACGCTCGCCACGCCCCGCACTAGGGCGTATGGCAGAGGTGATCGGGGCTGCGACGTCAGCTTTCGGGTAGCTGTGGCCGGGCGGGTCTCAGCCCGTCCAGGGTGAGGTCGAGGAGGCGTTCGGCCTGCTCTCGCTGCTCCGGCTTGGCCGACGTGAGGGCGATCCCGGCGAGAGCGGCGAACATGTCGGTCGGGCGGATGTCGGACCGGATCGTGCCGGCGGCGGTACCGGCGGCCATGAGCGAGGAGAGGGCCGCCTGAATCATCTCGTGGCTGTCGGCGTAGGGGTTGGTGCCCGAGGCGACGACGGCTCGCAGGGCGTCGGCCATGCCGAATTTGGCGGTGGCGTAGTCGATGAAGCGGCGCGTCCAGGCGCGCAGGGCCTCATGCGGCGGCATGGTCGCCAGGAGGCCGGGGACGGAGTCGCACAATCGGGCCACTTCGTTGCGGTAGGCCGCCTCGATCAGGGCCTCCCGGGTGGGGAAGTTCCGGTAGAGGGTGCCGGTTCCCACGCCCGCTTCCCTGGCGATGCGCTCGAAGTGCGCGTCGAGTCCCTCCTCGGTGAACACACGCACCGCGGTGGCCAGGATCTTGTCCCGGTTGCGCTGCGCGTCAGCCCTCAGTGGACGTCCTGCATCTCGGGCCATCAGTGGCTCTTCCCTCTCTCCGTTTGCTAAGTGGAGGCGTCGCCACTTAGTGTGGACGAAGTGGCGGCGCCTCCACTTTCACTGTAGGGCATGAGCGTGATCTGCCCTCATTCCTCTTCCGGAAGGACTGCCCATCATGTTGGGAATCGAAGGCAAGGTCGTGGCGATCACGGGCGCCGGCAGCGGCATCGGCGAGGCGACCGCGCTTCTGCTCGCCGAGCGCGGTGCGAAGGTCGTCCTCGGGGCACGCCGTCCGGACCGTCTTGAGGCCCTGGCCGCCCGCATCGAAAAGGCCGGCGGTGAAGCCGCCTGGGCCCGCACGGACGTGAAGCGGCGCGAGGACCTGTCCGGCCTCGTCAAGCTGGCATGCGACCGGTTCGGCAAGATCGACGTCCTGGTCAGCAACGCCGGGGTCGGCCTGATCTCCCCCCTGGACGACCTCCGCGTCGAGGACTGGGAGGAGATGATCGACGTCAATCTCAAGGGCGTGCTGTACGGGATCGCGGCAGCCCTGCCCGTGTTCCGGGAGCAGGGCTTCGGACACTTCGTCAACACCGTCTCCACTGCCGGACTGCGCATCGTTCCGCTCCAGTCGGTGTACGCCGGCACGAAGAACGCCGTGCGCACCATCTCCGAGGGCCTGCGCCAGGAAGCCGGCGACAGCCTGCGCGTAACCGTCGTCTCACCGGGCTTCGTCCGTACGGACTTCGCGGAGCCCATGTCGAATCCCGAGCTCAAGGCCCAGATCCTCGACAAGATGGACAAAATCGCTATCCCGCCGGACGCGGTGGCCCGCGCCATCGCCTTCGCCATCGAGCAGCCGGACGGTGTCGACGTGGGGGACATCGTCGTTCGCCCCACGGCCCAGGATTAGGGCGTGTTCCAGGGGCGGATCACGTGAGTGATCTCCCTTGCACTAACTAGATCGACTGTCCCGTGTCGGGCAGCCCCCCGAGCTGCCGCACGAGGGAGTAGAGATTTCCCACGCCCCAGTGCTCGACGATCTTGCCGTCGACCACCCGCATGGCGTCGACCGATTCGAACTGGATCCTCCGGCCGGTCGGCGGAATGCCGAGGAACTCGCCCGCGTGCGTCCCGTAGTAGATCTTGAATGTCGTCACGAGGTTGCCGTCGGCCACCTGCCAGTGAATGTCCGGATCGAAGTCGGAGAACGCGGACCGTAGCGCGCTGTACAGCACTCTGACGCCGGGCTTGTCGGCGGTGATGCCCGGCTGCGGTGTGTGGTCGACGAAGTCGTCGGCGAAGAGCTCGTCGAAGACGTCGAAATCGCCGCGTCCCTGCACTTCTTCGATGCTCCGCCGTACAACGGCGATGGCGGCCTTGCTCTCCTGGGTGTCACTCATCGTGTTCTCCTCATGATGGTTCTTGATGGATCCACGGCGGGGTGCCGCCGTGGAGCGGGTCCGTGCTCAGCCGGCCAGCGGAAGGGTCTCGGCCAGGCGGCGCCACGCGTCGCGCGGCAGGTCGTGCTGGGGGTCGTCGGTCACCACCTGGATCGCGAGGTGATCGGCTCCCGCGGCCAGGAAACCGGCGACTCTTCCGGCGATGGCGTCGGCGTCCCCGAGCGCGAACACCGCGTCCACCAGCCGGTCGCTGCCGCCGTCGCGGAAGTCGTCCTTCCCGAAGCCCAGCCGGAGCAGGTTGCCGGTGTAGTTGGGCATCGAGAGGTAGAAGCGGAGATAATCGCGCGCGGTGGCGCGGGCGCTGTCGAGGTCCGGGTCGAGGACCACCTTGAGCTCGGGGGCGAGCAGGGCGTGCTCGCCCAGGATCTCGCGGGCCTGGGCGGTGTGCTCGACGGTCACGAGATACGGGTGCGCGCCCGCGGCCCTGTCCCGCGACAGGGCCAGCATCCTGGGGCCGAGGGCGGCCAGCACGCGCGCTTCGGCGGGCACCGGATCCGGGGCGGAGTCCAGGGCGGACAGATACTCCCGCATCGCGGCGTACGGACGCTCGTACCGTTCGGTGAAGTGGCTGTGGCTCACCCCAAGTCCCAGGACGAAGCGTCCGGGGTGGGTCCGTTCGAGCTCGGCCCGCTGGGCGGCGACGTCGGCGACCTCGTGCTCCCAGATGCTGAGAATGCCGGTGGCCACGGTGATGCGGGAGGTCGCCCCAAGGAGCGGGGCCGCGTGGGCGACGGCCGGGCTCCCGCCGAGCCAGAGGGTGCCGTAACCCAGCGCGTCCAGCTCGGCCGCCACGTCGAACGTGCCCGCGCCGGCCGGACCGTCGCCGCGCAACGCGTTGCTCCAGGCCCCGGTCCAAATGCCGATCCTGCCCAACCGGTTCTGTCGCGGCATGACAACCTCCTCAGATCTAGGGACATGCCTCAGGTGACATGCGTTCTGTTCGCATGATCGAGATGTGTGATCGGCCGTCCGATGGCACCGCGAGCCCCCTGCCGGACCGGGCGCTTCCGAACCCTGACGTGGGGGAGTTCGATCAGGATCGTGATCGGCCGGCGACGAAGTCGTCGAAACGGGCGACCAGCGGATCCCGCGAAGAGGTGCCGCGATGCTCGGGCTGCGGATCGGCGGTGAACTCACGTGCCGCGAAGTGCCACCGCTCGTCGATCTTGGTGTAGCGGTCGCGGTACACGCCGGTCAGGATGACGCCGGTGCCGGGCGACGAGCCCGGGCGCAGGACCATCAGGAAGGTGAAGCCTGTCGCGTCGTGCCCATCGCCTTCGATCAACGGCGGGGACGACCAGTGCCGGATATGACCTTGCGCGTTCGCGATGAAGTGCGCGGCGAACTCGCCGATGCTCTTCCGCCCCTCGAAACGCCCCTCGGGTGTCTCCAGCGGCAGCCCCGTCTCGGCGAAGTAGCCGTCGGGCGCGAAGCACGCCTGGAAGGCGGGCACGTCCCCAAGGTCGAGCGCAACGCTGTAGCGCGCCAGGAGTTGCCGGATGCCCTCGTAGTCCAACGCCGTCATCGCCATCGGCCCCATCTCCTCTCACGACTGAACATGCCGAGTACGGTCACGCCGAGGACGCGGAGAACCCAGCACTGATGACGACGCGCTGACCGTTCCCGTTCCCCGTTGAGCCCCGCACCGCAGGCCGTACGGCGCACCCGCGCTGGGCGTCGGCACGTCCGTTATGGCAAGCTACTTCACAGGTACTAGTTACCTGCAACGGATCCTGCTATCCAAAGGGAAGTAACATGGCCACGCCGCATTTCCACATTCCGCAGGCGGCCCGGGACGTCTACTCGGCAAGCTGCCCGTGCCGGCTCGTGCTCGATCTGCTGGCGGACAAGTGGAGCGCGCTGGCGCTGGGCGCCCTGGAGGCCGGTCCTGTCCGGTTCGGCGCGATCAAAACACGGCTGGACGGAATCAGCCCCAAGGTCCTGACGGCGGTGCTGCGCCGGCTGGAGAAGAACGAACTGATCACCCGGACCATCTACCCCGCCGTCCCCCTGCACGTGGAGTACGAGCTGACCGACCTGGGACGGGACGCGTGCGTACCCCTGGGGTCACTGCTCTCCTGGGTCGAGGACAACGTCGAACGCTTCCCCGATCTCCCCTGACCACCGTCCGACCCACCGACGTACGCCGCTGATCACCGTCCGACCTACCGGCGTACGCCGCTGATCACCGTCCGACCTACCGGCGTACGCCGCTGATCACCGTCCGACCTACCGGCGTACGCCGCTGATCACCGTCCGACCTACCGGCGTACGCCGCTGATCACCGTCCGACCTACCGGCGTACGCCGCTGATCACCGTCCGACCTACCGGCGTACGCCGCTGATCACCGTCCGACCTACCGGCGTACGCCGCTGATCACCATCGGACCTGCCGACACCCGCCGTACAGCACCCGCGGACGGTGAGTTCCGGCCCTCCTTCGACGACTACGGCCGATCGCGGCCATGGAGATCCGCCGGCCGTTCGATGCGCGCCGTACGGCGCAGCCGTAGATCTATTCCGTTGGGGCCGACCGGCCGTCGCTCGCGTCGGGGAGCATCTCGGGGCAGACGCCTCCCGGCGTCGTGGCGAGTTCGAAGTGCCACATCTCGTTGCCGTAGGTCTGGCACAGCCCGTAGTCGGTTCCGTGCTGGCTGAGCCAGCTGTCGGCGTCGGTCGGACCGATGTCCACCGCCTTGCCGGTGACGTGGTGCGACTGTTCGGGAGTGCCGACGTAGCGGCGGGCCTCTCGCTCGCTGCCGTATTTGACGACCGCCTCGTCGAGCAACCGCTGCTGGTACGCCTTGCTCCGCCAGCCGGTCGTCAGGAACAGGTCGACGCCGTCGTCGGCCGCGTCGTCCGCCGCCTCCTGTACGGCGTGCAGGAGCTTCGGGTCCAGATTGGCGATCGCGGGCAGTTCGGTGTCGTGGGGAGAGAGGTGCCCGCCGTCCGGCACGAACCCGTCCTGGACGCCGACGGTGCGGCCGGTGCCCCACCCCGGGAATCCGTCGGTGAATGAAGCGGTGCCCATCCATCGGGCGCCGAAGGCGAACGCCGCCCAACCGAGGCCGGCCGTGACGGCGATCGCCAGTGCGGCGATGAGCACGCGCCTCGGCCACTTCCCGCGGGTGACGACAGGGTGCCGACGGGTCGGAGCGAATGGCGGGCCGAGCTTTATGTCCATGAGTGGTTCCCTTCCTGATCGACATCGGAGGTGCGTATGCCTGCGTGAGCGGCCTGAGTCGCGATGGCATTCGTTCGGCTTGGAAAGCGTCGGAGGTGCGTATGCCTGCGTGAGAGGTCTGAGTCGCGATGGCATTCATTCGGCCTGGAGAACATCGGAGACGCGCATACCTGCGTCAGTGGCCTGAGCCGCGTCGCGATGGCATTCGTTCGGCCGCCGCGTGGGAGGGGCGCGATACGTCCCCTCCCACGCGGGGACGAACGGGGTTTCTGCCGCGGGTACGGTTATCCGTTCAGGGCGGCTGTCGGAGGGGTTCTCGCCGCACGGATCGCCGGGTAGAGGCCGGCGACGGCCCCGATCAGCATGGTCGCGCCGATGCCGCCGGCGAACACGGCGGGCGGTACGGAGATGGGCCAGCCGTTCGTCTCGGCGAACACCGCGATGACTCCGAACCCGAGGGCCGTCCCGGCAAGGCCGCCGAGTGCGGACAGCAGGAGCGCTTCGGCGAGAAACTGGGTCCGGATGTGCCCCCGGGTGGCGCCGAGGGCGCGCCGCAGCCCGATCTCCCTGCGACGTTCGAGTACGGAGATCACCATCGTGTTGGCGACGCCGATGCCTCCGACGAGCAGCGCGACGGAGCCCAGCCCGACCAGCAGGCCGGTGAACGCGAGGTCCGCGGCGTTCTTCGCCGCCAGAGCGTCGGAGGGCCGTGAAACGCTCACGTTCTCGGGATTCTCCGGGTTGACCGTGCGCGGCAGGAGGTCGCGCACGGCTTCCACCTCGGCGTCGGCCGAGCGCTCGAAGATGACGGTCGGTTTGCCGTCCCAGCCGAAGCGCGAGGTGGCGAACGCCTCCCCGATGAACGCGGAGGTGTCCAGTTCCGGGGCGAGCGGCAGGGCGTCGAGTATCCCGATGACCGTGACCTGGGTGTCGCCAAGCCAGACCTGACTGCCCGTGCTCACGATGCCGAGCCGCTCGGCGGTGATGCCGCCGAGCACGACGGTGGGGTAGCTCGCGGTCGCCTCGGTGAGCCATGTTCCCTCGCGCAGGGTGCCGTCGAGGAGACTGAGAAGATCGAGGCCGGCCGCCTGGACGTCGATGCCACCCGACTTGCCCGGGTCGATGAGCCGGTTCCGGTACACGTTCACGTCCGGCAGCGCGGCGACCGCTCCGGCTTTCTCGACTCCCCGGATCAGTCCGACCTTGCCGGTGGACTCGACCGGCAACGAGGTGTCCTCGCCCGTGAACGACGTACCCGGCTGAACGGTCAGCAGGTTCGTGCCCAGCGACGCCAGCTGCGCGTCGAGCTTCGCCCGGCTGGAGGTGGAGATGCCCACGACGGCGATCATCGCCGCGATGCCGATCGCGATGCCGAGTGCGGAGAGAATGACCCGGGTGGGCCGTGAGCTCAGTCCCGACGCGCCCACGCGGTACACGTCGGAGCGGAGCAGGCGTGACCGGCGTATCTCGGTCTGGTTGCCGCGCCTCATGCCGACGCTTCCCGATCGTCATCGACGACGCGGCCGTCGCGGATGGTGATCCGTCTCGGCATCTGCCGGGAGAGCTGCACATCGTGGGTGATCACGACGACGGTGGTGCCCGTGGCGTTGAGCTCGTGCAGCAGCTCCATCACGCTCGCGCCGGAGCTCTGGTCGAGGTTGCCGGTGGGCTCGTCCGCCAGCAGCAGGGTCGGATCGGACACCGTCGCCCTGGCGATGGCGACGCGTTGCCGTTCGCCGCCGGACAGCTGGTTGGGCTTGTGGCCGAGGCGGTGCGCGAGGCCGACGCGGGTGAGGCTCGCCTGCGCCCGGCGCCGCCGCTCGGCACGGGGCGTGCCCGTGTAAAGAAGGCCGTCCGCGACGTTGTCGAGCGCGCTGATCCCGTCCGCGAGGTGGAACTGCTGGAAGACGAACCCGATCCGGTAGGCGCGCAACGCCGAGAGTTCGGCGTCGCTCATCGCGTCGACATCGTGGCCGTCGATGGTCGTACGCCCACTCGTGGGCCGGTCAAGGGTGCCGATGATGTTGAGCAGGCTTGACTTGCCCGAGCCGCTGGGTCCCACGATGGCGACGAATTCACCGCGGGCGACCGACAGCGACACGTGGTCGACCGCTCGCACCGGTGGACTGCCGTGGTCGCGAACCACCTGGTCGAGCTCGATGACGGAATCGCTCATAGTGTCGGAACCACGACCTTCTGCCCGGCGTCGAGTCCGTCGCCGGTCACTTCCACGGAGCCGGCGGCGAACAGTCCGGGCTTCACCGCGACCGTCTGGGTCGTTCCCGCGTCGCGAACCACCTCGACGCCGTACCCACCCTCCGGCAGGGCGATGAGCGCGGCGACCGGAACGGTCAGGACGTTCTTGCGACTGGCGGTGGGGAAGTCGATCGATACGGAGACCTCCTGGAGACGCCCCGTGGCGGCAGGGTGGTCGAGGGTGATGGTCACCGGAACGACGATCGCCTTCCCGTCGCCGCCCTTCTGCTGCCGGGGAGAACCGATTCCGGAGATGGTGCCGGTCGTCGTCTTGCCCGCCGGCAGGTTCACGGTCACCTTGCCGCGCGCCTTGGCGAGAGCCTGCTTCGCGGTCGCGAGCTCAGCGGTAACGAGCTTGGTGAGCCCCGACAGTCTCAGCACGGCGGTGCCCGCCCCGACCTGGTCGCCGACCTTTGCCACGGTCTCCGCCACGCGCACCTCGCCCGGAGCGAAGACGACCAGGCCATGGTCGATCGATCCCGTCTCCTTCATCCCGAGGGCATCCTGCCAGCGCAGGATCGCGGCCTTGGTGTACCAGTCGAAGTGGGTGTCGGGAGTTCCGGTGAAGTGGCCGAAAGCGTGGAGGTTCTGTTCCAGTTGCCGAACGTCCGGTCCGTCGCTCATGTCGCTTTTGAAGGCGCGCCAGGCGGGAAGCCTGCCGCGCAGCAGCACCACGGGTTGATTGTCGGTCGCGTACAGGACGCCGCCGATCTTGACCCTGCCGCCTTCTCGCGGCAGACGGGTGATCGTGCCGGCGCGTCCGGCGTCGATCTCGCTCGCTCCGCCGTAGCCGAGTGATCCGGGCGAGGTGACGGTCTCCTGGAGCGTCTTCCGCTCGACGAGAGCGGTGCCCGCCACCCGTTTGTGCCCGGTCTCCTCGGCGGCACCGCCTCCGGACCGCGTGACCACGACCGCCACGGCGGCACCGATGGCCACGACGGCCGCGATCGAGCAGACCCAGGCACGGCCGCGCTTTCGCGGCACCGGCTCCGCCTGCTGTTCGGAGGGCTTCATGGGTTCAGGCACCCCTGCACGTCGGCATCCGAAACGAACGCGGGCCAGAAGAAGCCCCCAGGCTTGGGATCCTTGATGTCGTATCCGCGGTCGCGGAGACACTGGCTCCTCTTGAGATTCACGGCCTGCTGCTCCTGGGGGGTCAGCTTGGGCCCGTCATCGGCCGTCGGCGGTTTGCCGATCTTCTTCAGGCAGGCGTCCTCCGCGACCTTGTAGGCGTCCTGACGGTCGCCGAAGTCGATCTGTCCATCCCCCTTCGGAAGCTCGAAGCCCGCCTCGCTCAGACACGACCGGAATTTGGCCTCCCACGCGTCGTACTTCTGGTCGGCCGTGCCGGCGGACTCTGAGGTGGAAGCCGAACCGGAAGTGGAGGTCGAGGAGTCGCTCGCCGTACTGCTCGCCTCATTCGCGGTGCCGCACCCGGCCAGCAGGCCCGCGAGACAGGCGAAGGCCGCGAGTGCGACGCGAGCACGAGGAACATGGAAGGTGAAGGACATGGCTCTTCCTTTTTGCAGCGCTGGTTCGATTACGGGCTGTTCGGAGTGCGTCATGGCTTGAAGCACTCATCCAGATCGCTCTGCTTGACGCCCTCGGGCACGACCATGGCCGTTCCCGGCTTGGGATCGTCGACCTCGTATCCGCGGTCGCGGAGACACTTGGTCCTCTCGAGACTCAGGTCCTGCATCTCCTGGTCGGTCAGCTTGGGCCCGTCATCGGCCGTCGGCGGCTTGCCGATCTTTTTCAGGCAGGCGTCCTCCGCGACCTTGTAGGCGTCCTGCCGGTCGCCGAAGTCGATCTTTCCGGCCTCTTTCGGGAGCTCGAAGCCCGCTTCGCTCAGGCACGACCGGAATTTGGCCTCCCACGCGTCGTACTTCTGGTCGGCCGTACCGGCGGAACCCGAATCGGAAGTGGAAGTGGAGGTCGACGAGTCGCTCGCCGTGCCGCTCGTCTCATTCGCATTGCCGCAACCGGCCAGCAGACCCGCGAGGCAGGCGAAGGCCGCGAACGCGACGCGAGTACGAGGGAGGTGGAGTGTGCTGGGCATGATTCTTTCTTTCGGTGGCTGTGGTCGCCCAGTGATCAGGCGCGGGACAGAGCACGTGAAAAGCTCTGTTCCGAGAGGTCGGTACGCCGCTGCGGCGCACATCAGCCACCATGCGCGGTGCGGGTGTCCGCGCCGCCGCGGTCGCGTATCCACGGCCGCTTGGGTGCGCATCGGGCGTGTATCAGCCCCTGGCCGCGTATGAACCCGGCTTCAGGAGTCCCCGGGGAGCGCCGGACGGGTGTCGGCCCTTGATCGCGGATCACCCGGCTTCGGAAGTTCCCGGGGGAGCGCCGGACGGGCGTCGGCCAGTGGTCGCGGGTCGCCCGGCTTTGGAAGTTCCCGGGGAGCGCCGGACGGGTGTCGGCCCTTGGCTGCGGATCGCCCAGCCTCGGGAGCGTCGGATGGGCGTCGGTCCTCGGTGGTGAATCGCCCAGCTTCGGGAGCGTCGGATGGGCGTCGGTCCTCGGTGGTGAATCGCCCAGCGTCAGGCAGGTGTCAGCTCTCGGAGCCGATGCCGTCCCGCAGGTGGAGCGTGGCGATCGCGCCGCCGTCCGGGGCGTTGCCGAAGGTGAGCTCGGCGCCGATCACCTGGGCCTGGCCGGCGGCGATGGTCAGGCCCAGGCCGTGACCCCGGCCGCGTTCGGCCGCGCCGGTGCGGAAGCGCTGCGGTCCCTCCGCCAGCAACTCGTCCGGGAATCCGGGGCCGTGGTCGCGTACGACGATCGTCGTGCCGTCCACGGTGACCTCGACCGGAGGCCGTCCGTGGCGGTGCGCGTTGGCGACCAGGTTGGCGACGATCCGGTCGAGGCGGCGCGGATCGGTGTCGGCGACCGGGTCGCCGTTCACCGCCAGCCGGACCTGGAGCCCCGTCCGGCGTACGGACTCCTCGACGACCTGGTCGAGCGGCACCGAGGTGCGATCGGCCTGTTCCGCGCCCGCGTCGAGGCGGGAGATCTCCAGCAGGTCCTCGATCAGCGCCCTCAGCACCCGCACCCGGTCCCTGACCAGCTCGGTGACCTCCCCCTCGGGGAGGAGCTCGGCGGAGGTGACCAGGCCCATCAGCGGGGTACGCAGCTCGTGGGCCACGTCGGCGGTGAAGCGTTGCTCGCTCAGCAGCCGGTCCTGCAGGCTGTCCGCCATCGAGTCGACGGCCGCCGAGATCTCGGTGATCTCGTCGCCGCCCCGGCCGCCCACCATGGTCCGGGCGTTCAGATCGCCGTCCGCGATACGCCGCGCGGTCCGGGCCACCCGCCTCAGCCGCCGGTTGGGCAGCTCGGCGGCCAGCGCCGCCAGGGGCACGACAACGGCGAGTACGGCCAGCGAGGCCATCACGATGTGCCGGTCCAGGGCCCGCAGGTTGCGCATCTCGGTGCCCATGTCGGTCTGCACGGCCAGCACCTGATCGTCGATGGGCTCGGCCGCCCACATCCAGAGGACCTCCGGCCGGCGGTCGTCGTACCAGGTGCTGAATCGCCCGGTGCTCCTGACCTGCTGGAGCAGTGCGGCCGGAATCTCCCCGCTGTAGCCGGCCGACGCGTCGCCCGTGCGCCGGTAGTCGCTCTCCGCCTTCTGCATGTCGAGGTAAGCCCGATCTTCGCCCAGGCTCATGGAACGCTCACGGGTGCTCTGGTGGACCAGTATCCCGACGGCCAGCGCGACCGCGCAGGACGCCATGGCCACCAAGGCCGCGATCTTCCAGCGCAGCGACCTCCAGTTCAGCAGCCTGCGAGCCGCCTGGGCGATGGTGTGTCCCATCTCAGCGCCGCAACTTGTAACCGAAGCCGCGGACCGTCTCGATCCGGTCGGGGCCGATCTTCTTGCGCAGCCGCTGGACGCACAGGTCGACGACGCGGCTGTCCCCGTCCCAACCGTAGTCCCAGACGTTGCGCAGCAGTGTCTGCCGGTCCAGCACGATCCCCGGGTTCGCCGCGAACTCCAGCAGCAACCGCAACTCGGTGGGGGCCATCCCCACCGGCTCACCGGCCCGGCGCACCTCCAGGCCCTGGGGATCGATGGTCAGGTCCCCGAAGACCAGGTCGCCGGCGCCGTCGGAAGCGGGCTCCGGAGCGTGCTCGGGGCTCGGGGCGAAGGAGGCCCGGCGTAGCAGGGAACGGATCCTGGCCACCAGTACGGAGGTGTCGACCGGCTTGACGACGTAGTCGTCGGCCCCCGCCTCCAGGCCCGACACCACGTCCAGGGCGTCACCGCGCGCGGACATCATCAGGATCGGGGCCAGGCTCGACTCCCTGATCTTCCGGCACAGCCCGATGCCGTCCAGCCCCGGCAGCATCACGTCCAGCAGCAGCAGATCGTGCTGCTGCTCCCTGAACAGTTCGAGGCCGGTCAGACCGTCGCCCGCGGTGCTCACGCGATAGCCGTAACGCTCCAGGGCCATCCCGACCGCCCTGCGGATCACCTCGTCGTCCTCGACGAGCAGCACCGCGACAGGATCCGGTGGGCCGCCGCCGACCTCTGAAACCGACATTTCTCCCCAAATATGACTAAAAAGGTATAAAAGACAATATAAGGACTCTCTCTGTGGGAGCGCGAAGGCGTCGCCGGACCTCCTCCGGTGACCGGTACGCCACGGCAGAGCACCCCGGCCACCCCGCAGAACCGCAGGTGCCCATGGTGCCGGTGCCGGACCTCCGTGACGGCTCAGCCGTGTATCAGCCGTGAATCAATCCGTGGGACCACGCGTGTCAGGTGGCCGCCAGGAGGATGAATTCGCTCCGGCCGGAGGCGACGCCGTTGATCTGGAGCTCGATCGCGTGCTCGCCGGGATGGTAGCGCCGGGTGGTGATCTCGCGGAAGGAGTGCTCGCGGGAGAGCTGCCGTCGTTCGCCGGGGGCGAGCGTCATGGTGGTGAGCTTGAAGGTCTTGCCGGTCTGACTGCCGTTCGCCTTCATGTGGTGCACGATGTAGTCGACGGCGAGCGTCGCCGGCGCGGTAGCGGTGTTGGTGATCGTCGCGGTGAAACCGACGGTTCCGCCGAACGGGATCCGCGTCGCTGCGAGGGCCGGCCCGACGACGCCGATGGCGGCGGCGGGCGTGAAGCCCAGCAGGCCGAGCGCGCCGGGATGGCCTTTCTTGACGAGGGTGCGGAGCCCGTGCCTGACGAGGCGCGGGGTGTTCTTGTCCGGCTCCGAGAGCCAGGCGGCCGCGGTCTCGACGACGATCTCCGGTTGCTGCCTGCTCAGGTCGTTCAGATGGTTGGCGACGGAACGTCGCACGTATTCGCTCTCGTCGCGGTACAGGGCATTGATGATGGGGAGGGTCGCCCGGGGATCGGCCATGATCGCCGCCACCCGCTTCGCCCAGGGCAGGAACGGCCGGGTGCCCTCGGACGCCAGGCGGCGGACGTGTTCGTCGGGCGAGGCGGTCCAGGTGAGGACGGCGGCGAGGGCGCGGTCGATGTCATGGTCGAGGAGCGCTCGGATGGCGAGCTCGGACGTAAGGCGGGGGGTGAGCTCGGCGAGCACGGCCATGGCGTCGTCGAAGGCGTCGGTGCCGCCGTCGTCGATCGCCTTCGCGGCGATCGCGCTGGTGACCGGCCAGATCAGCCACCCGCTGAAGGGCGGCAGCCCGTCCCGCGCCGCACGGATCGTGCGGGCGAACGCGTCGTAGTCGCCGGGCAGGTCCCGCAGCAGGGCGTCCCTGAGCAGGTCGCTGCGCTCCCGCAGCGACAGGGGCGCCAGCTCGCCGGCGGCGGTGCGGAGCGCGGTGAGCGGTGCGCCGGGCGCGGCCGCCGCGATCGCCTCGATCAGTGCCTTGGCGGTGTGATCACCGATGAGCTCGTCGGCGAAGGGCATGGGTTTCTCCCGTGTGTCGAGTCGGCTGCCACCGGTGTGAATTCTCTCGTGTGCCGAGCCGGTATCCGGCCGCCGCCGGTGCCGGCGCGATCAATCGCGCGGACGGCGAGGGGGAGCCGTACGGTCTGCCCGGGCGCGTCGCACCTGGAAGCGAGGGGTAGCGTGGCCTGCATGCCGGCCGCGTCCACGAACAAGCTCGGGGAGTTCCTCCGGGCCCATCGCGCGTGCCTCGATCCCGTGGATGTCGGCCTGCGCGGGGGAGGCGACCGCAGGGTCGCCGGGCTCCGTCGCGAAGAGGTCGCCGTGCTCGCCGGGGTGAGCATCGACTACTACACCCGGCTGGAGCAGGGGCGAGAGCGCAATCCGTCCGCCCAGGTCCTGGACGCGATCGGACGGGCGCTCAAGCTCAACCTCGACGCCCGCGGCCACATCTTCCGGCTCGCCGGGCTGAACCCCCGCCTGGCACCGGGCGGTTCGCGAGACCTGGTCCACCCGGCGCTGCTGCGGCTGCTGGACTCCTTCCCCTCCGCGGCCGCATACGTGCTGAGCCCCGCGTTCGAGGTGCTCGCCACCAACGCCGTCGCCGCCGCGCTGCTCTCGCCCTTCTCCGGCATGACCAACATGGTCCGGGTGCTGTTCCAGCACCCGCAGGCGCGGACCGTGTTCGTCGAATGGCCCACCCTGGCGGAGCAGACCGTCCATGCCCTGCGCCTCAACGCGGGCTGCCACCCGGACGATCCGGAGATCAGGGCGCTCGTCGACGAGCTTCTGCGGACCTCTCCCGAGTTCCGGGCCCTGTGGCAGGACCAGGCCGTGAGCGGGCTCCCCCGCACGTTCAAGGTCTTCGACCATCCGGAGGTGGGCCGCGTCGAGCTGACCTACCAGACCTTCGACGTCCGCGACGCTCCCGGCCAGCAGTTGCTCGTCGGCACACCGGAGCCCGGAAGCCGCAGCGCCGACGCCCTCGCCCACCTGGGTTCCGTGCACGCCACGGCCTGAGCCGCAAGTACGGAGCCCCGGCCGATCAGGCGATACGGTCCCCGATCGCTCGGACCTCGTTGTTCCACATCCGCCATGCCCTGATTCTGCGTGACCACGGGCGGGCGGAGAAGGGCGTGTCTTCCCGGGTGCGGCGCACCTAGGAAGACAGGCCCTTCTCCCGGCGCGGCGGCGGACGCACGCTTGGTCTCGCGGCACTCCCGCCGCGAGCCCAGCGCTTTCCAGGAGTTCTCATGAGCAGCCCGTCGACCGCCGACAGCAAGATCGTCCTCATCACCGGAGCCAGCAGCGGCATCGGTGAGGCGACCGCCCGCCGCCTGGCCGCCGACGGCCACCACGTCGTCCTCGGCGCGCGGCGCGTGGACCGGCTGGAGGCGCTCGCCGGCGAGATCCGCACCGCGGGCGGCCGAGCCGACCACGGGGAGCTCGACGTGACGAGCCTCGACAGCGTGCGCGCCTTCGTCGAGACCGCCCACGAGCGTCACGGCCGCATCGACGTGCTCGTCAACAACGCGGGCGTGATGCCGCTGTCGACGATCGACGCGCTGCGCATCGACGAGTGGAACCAGATGATCGACGTGAACCTGCGCGGCACCCTGCACGGCATCGCGGCCGTCCTGCCGCACATGCGGGCCCGAGGCGCCGGCCACATCGTCAACGTCGCCTCGACGTCGGCGCACCGGGTCGACCCCACGGCGGCCGTCTACTGCGCCACCAAGTACGCCGTCCGGGCGCTCTCCGAGGGACTGCGCCAGGAGAGCCGGGACATCCGCGTGACCGTCGTGAGCCCGGGCTTCACCCGCTCGGAACTCACCGACCGCGGCGGCGACCCGGAGACACAGGCCGTCGCGCGGGCCGCGATGGAACAACTCGCCATCCCGGCCTCCGCGGTCGCGGACGCCATCGGATACGCGATCGGCCAGGCCGGCGACGTCGACGTCAACGAACTCGTCGTCCGCCCCATCGCCCAGGGCTGATCGCGGGGTCAGGGGCCGGTGAGGCGGCGGTCTCCACGGGTGGTGACCACGAACACCTGCCAGTTGTAGTAGGCGTAGTAGTTTCTGATGTCCTGCTTGATCTGGCGGGCGTGCAGCAGCACCGCGTTGACGTACGCCTGGGAGTGGTTGTAGGCGTACAGCGCACGCCGGTAGTCGCGCGGCGCCCCCGAGGCGTGCAGGTAGTTGGCCGCGGCGAGCAGGGCGTCCCGGGTGTCCTGGACGTCGCCGCCCATCCCGTAGGCGTCCCACGTTCGCGGCATGAACTGCATGGGTCCCTGGGCGCCCGTGTGGCTCGGTGACCTCACGCGGCCGAACTTGGTCTCGACGAACATCACCGCCGCCAGCACCTCCCACTCGACGCCGAACCTGCGCTCGGCATACCGGAAGTGGTCGAGCAGGACATCCGCCGGCTTGGGCGGCTGGACGCGGAATTTCGCCGACCCGCTGATGGGGTGGACCAGGGAGAGCAGATCCCGGGCGGCCGTCACGTTGTCCTTCGCCTGCCCGGCCAGGGCCTTCGGCAGCTTGGCGTAGGTGCGGGAGGCGACCTGTGGATTGCGGGCGAGGTAGCGGTAGATGCGCTGCTGCTGCAGGGCCAGCAGCACCATCGGCTCCGGGGGCTGCCCCTTGGCGGGGTTCCCCTTGCGCGTCCAGTCGTCCGTGGCACGCCGGAGCGCCGCGACGGTGTCGGTCAGGGAACGAGCCAGCCGCGCCGGGTCCTTGGGGATCGGAGCGTCCGGGTCGGGCAGGGCGGGCGCCTGGCGTACGGGCTCCTTCGCCGGGGGCGTCGCCGACCGCTCCGGAGCCGGTTGTGTCGCCGTCTGGCGGGGAGCAGCACCCGGTGAGGCGGCGCCCTGCGCGCCGGCGCAACCGGAGATCGCAACGGCCAGGCCGACGAGTGAGGCGACCATCGGCCTCACCTGCGACCGGCCCGCGCGCCTGCCCGGCGGCCTGTCACCCGGGACGTCCCTCAGGGCGGGCATCGTCCGCCCGCTCGGCCGGTGGCCGTGCTCCGGCTGTGCGATCTCCGCGCGCTGATCCTTCATCGCCCCCAACGTATCCCGAGCACGATCTCTCAGGTGCGTTTTCCGGGTGCTCTACGGGGATCGCGTCGGTTCGGACGACCCCGAAACCGTCGCCGTGCGTGCCGAGGGGGGACCTGCGTCAGTCCCGGGACCTGTGGGGCGCCGGGAAGGCCGTCGGCACGACGGGAACCGATTCCGATCGAGTTTCCTCGCCTGACCGAGGTCCGCCCCCGCCGTTCCGGCGCCGCTCGCGAACCCGGGCATTCGGACGGGCCGCGAGACGGTGAGCCGGACGGCCGGGTGCGGTCACTTGCTGAAACCGGCCGTCAGGCCGCTGAGCAGTTGACGGCGGCCGATGACGTACATGGCCAGGATGGGGAGCGAGGTCAGCACGACGGAGGCGAGTACGGCGGGCACGTTCACGCTGTACTGCCCCTGGAAGCTCCACAGCGCGAGCGGCAGCGTGCGCTTGTCGGGGCTCTGGGTGAGGACCAGCGGCAGCAGGAACCCGTTCCAGATCGTCAGTGCGTTGTAGATCGTCACCGTCACCACGGCCGGCATGGTGAGCGGCAGGGCCAGACGCAGGAGCGTCGCGAACTCGCCCGCGCCGTCCAGCCGCATCGACTCGAACAGCTCCTTGGGCACGTCACGGATGAAGTTGGACAGGATCAGCACCGACAGCGGGATCGCGAAGGCGATGGACGGGAGGATCAGCCCCAGCAGCGAGTCGTAGAGGTGCAGCCGGATGATGATCAGGAAGACCGGGATGATGGTCGCCTGCAGCGGGATGGCCAGTCCCATGAGGAAGAGCGAGTTCACCCCCCGCAGGAAGCGGAGGCGGCCGCCCCGGACGATCGCGTACGCCGCCATGAACGAGACCGCGACCGCCGGGATGACCGCGCCGACGGTCACGATGAGGCTGTTGACGAAGTACAGCGGGAAGTCGGACTCGATGACCATCTGGTAGTTGGCGAGGGTCGGATCGGTCGGCGGCGCCAGCGGGTTGGTGGCGTAGTAGGAGCTCTGCGCCTTGAAACTGGTGATGACGATCCAGTAGATCGGCACGATCACGACCGCCAGCCACAGCCAGCTCGCCGCCCCGCCCAGCCAGTTGGGGCCGTCGCTGCCCGGACGCCGCCGGCGCTTGCGGCGGTGCCCGTGCGGTTCTGATTCGAGCGTCTCGGCCCGCTTGATCCCCGTCGTCTGGGTCAAGCTCATGGTCAGGCCCCTTCCATCTGGCTGGCGTTGGCGTCGCGGCCGCCTAGCCGCCGCAGGAGCAACGCGAGGGCGAGGCCCACGAGGACGAGGATGACGGCGATGGCGCTGGCCGGTCCCATCTGGCTGGCCTGGAACCCGCGCTTGTACATGTCCAGGGCGAGCACCCGGGTGGCGTCGCCAGGACCGCCCGCGGTCAGCACGAAGATCAGGTCGAAGAAGGTCAGGGACCCGACGACCATGAGGGTGGAGGACGTGATGATCGTGTACTTGAGCTGCGGCAGCGTGATGCTGAAGAACTTGCGGACGCGGCCCGCGCCGTCTATTTCGGCGGCCTCGTACAGGGACTGCGGGATCTGCCGTACGCCGCCCTGGTAGATCAGCGAATGGAAGGGGATGAACTGCCACGACACCACGAAGATCACGACGCTGAAGGCGAGGACGGGCTTGCCGAGCCAGTCCTGGACGAGCAGGTCGATGTGCAGCCCGGCGCCGAGCCCGAAGTTCGGGTCGAGCAGCGCCTTGTAGGCGATGGCGATGGCGGCCTGGCTGAGCAGCAGCGGGATGAAGTACAGCACCGCCAGCACCGTGCGGTAGCGCTGGCGCCCGGCCAGGAACGTCCCGAGCAGGATGCTGGCCGGCGTCTGGACCGCCCAGGAGACGACCATCACCAGCAGCGTCACCCACAGCGCGTGCAGGAGGCCGGGGTCGCCGAGAACGGCCCGCCAGCTCGTGAGCCCGGACAGCTGGATCTCACCGAGTCCGTCCCAGGACGTGAAGCTGAGGAACAGGACCCCGATCAGCGGAATTACCCCGAAGGCGAAGAAGAGCACCAGGGCCGGCACGGCCAGCCACGGCAGGACGCCGCCGCCGCGGGCCTTACGTGCGGCGGGCGGCGGCGTCCCTCTCCGAGCAGGGGTGGTGATTGTGCTCAACTGCCGATGACCGCGTTCATGTTGGTCACGAACTCCTGAGGCGTGATCGACAGCTGGAACAGCTTGGCGATGTTGTCCAGCAGCACCTCGGCCGCGGCGGGGCTGAGGGCCTGGTCCCAGGACTGGGCGAACGTCTTGGCGTTACTGGCGATGCCGTAGACGAACTTCAGGAAGTCCGCGTCCTCGGAGGTGGCGAACGCGCTGTCGGCGCCGTTGACGATCGGCACCGCGCCCGTGCCGGCCCACTCCTTGACGTCCTCGTCGTTGAGCACGGCGGTGGCGAAGAACTTCTTGGCGATCTCCTTCTGCTCGGGGGTCGCCTTGGAGGAGATCGACAGGTACTGGCCGGGGTTGCCGACGGTGTTGCTGGGGTCGCCCTTGCCGCCGTCAACCGGCGGGAAGTTCATGTAGCCGAGGTGGCCGCCGGAGACGAAGTCGCCGCCGTCGGTCTTCATGCTGCCGTACGTCCAGCCGCCGTGCAGCATCATCGCGGCCTTGCCGGTGTACAGCAGGGCCTGGTCGGCGTTGGAGTCGGCCGTGATCGAGGAGAAGCCCTTGATGAACCCGTTCGCCTTGACGAGCTCCTGCAGCTTGGTCAGGGCGTCGAGGGCGGCGGGGTTGGACCAGGCGTCCTTCTTGGCGTCGAACACGGCCTGGAAGACCTCGGGGCCGCCGATGCGGTCGAAGAGGAACTCCAGCCACATCATGTTCGTCCAGCGGGACTGGCCGCCGAGGGAGAACGGGGCGATGCCGGCGGCGTTGAACTTGGGGACCAGGGCCATGATGTCGGCCCAGGACTCCGGGGGCTTCACGCCGACCTGGTCGAAGACCTTCTTGTTGTAGTACAGGACGATGGGCTGCATGGTCTCGGCAGGCATCGCGTAGATCTTGCCGTCGATCGTGGCCGCCCCGAAGGAGGAGGCGAACAGCCGGTCCTTCACGGCGGGGTTCTGCTCGAACCACGGGGTGAGGTCCTCCACCTGGCCGGCCTGCACGTACGTGCGCAGGGTCCCGCCGCCCCAGCCCCAGATGATGGTGGGTGCCTGACCCGCGCCGATCGACGTCTTGATCTTCGTCTTGTACGCGTCGTTCTGGAGGGCGGTGAAGGCGATCTGCCCGTTGGGGTTGGCCTTGTTGAAGCGCTCCACGGCCCTGGTGCGGACACCCTCCTGCGGCTGGACCGACAGGAACCAGTAGGTGGCCTTGTTGTTCGCGGTGCCTCCGCTGGAGGCGCCCCCACCTGCGGGGGTGGGGCCGGAAGTGCCGCAGGCCGCTAACGCGGCCCCCAGCGGAATGCCCATGGAAAGGGCGAGGAAAGTGCGGCGAGATGGTGTCTTTGACTCCACGCTGATCTCCGTATGTCGAATGCCCAGGCTGGGCGCGGCTCCATGTGAAACATCAGTGGCGGTGGCCGTCGGTCGTGGATCAGCACCTCCGATGCCAGGCGTCCGCTCTTCGTGGGCCCAGCATGTCGAAACATTTCCGAAACAGGCCGCGTGGCACGCCAATTTAGATTTCCACTACGTGTCTGTCAAGGGGTGGTCTCATGTCGGTATGAGCTCTATATCTTGGATATGTAAGGTACTCTCATCTGGGATTTTGCTGGTCACCTCGCGTGCGCCAGAATGTCGCGCAGAGCTACCGAAACATGCCGAAATGTTTCGAAAAGTTGCGAGAATTGATTGTTTCCTTGAGGAGATAGCAGATGACGGCGCTAGATGGGACTTCCGCGGCGGGGCGGATCCTCCGTCCGTGGCAGGACCCGGCACTCCCCGTGTCCGACCGGGTCGACGCCCTCCTCGAGGAGATGACCCTGGAGGAGAAGGTCGGCCAGCTCGGCAGCCGGTGGCTCGGCAACGACATGAAGGCCGACCAGGGCGGGGAGTCCGAGGAGGCCGAAGGCACGGCGAACGTGGCCCCGATGCAGGACGTCTTCGCGGCTTCGGGGAACGTGCCCATCGAGGAGGCGGCCCGTCACGGGCTCGGCCACCTGACGCGGGTGTTCGGCAGCGCTCCGTTGACCGCGGTGGAGGGCGCCGCGGAGGTGGTACGGCTGCAGTCCGAGGTGGTGAAGCAGTCCCGGCTCGGCATTCCGGCGCTGGTCCACGAGGAGTGCCTGACCGGTTTCACCACCTACGGCGCGACCGTCTACCCGGCGGCCATCGCCTGGGGGGCGACGTTCGACCCGGACCTGGTGGAGCGGATGGCCGCCGCCATCGGGCGGGACATGCACGCCGTGGGCGTCCACCAGGGCCTGTCGCCGGTGCTGGACGTGGTGCGCGACTACCGCTGGGGCCGGGTCGAGGAGACCATGGGCGAGGATCCGTACCTCGTCTCGATGCTCGGCGCGGCCTACGTGCGCGGCCTTGAGCGCGCCGGGATCATCGCCACACTCAAGCACTTCGCCGGCTACTCCGCCTCCCGGGCGGCCCGCAACCACGGCCCGGTGCCGATGGGCCGGCGCGAGCTGATGGACATGATCCTGCCGACGTTCGAGGCCGCCCTCGTCGAGGGCGGCGCGCGTTCGGTCATGAGCTCCTACTCCGACGTGGACGGCGTTCCCTCCACGGCCGACTCGTGGCTGCTGACCGACCTGCTGCGCGACGAGTGGGGGTTCACCGGGACGGTGGTGTCGGACTACTGGGGGATCCCGTTCCTCGCGACGATGCACCAGATCGCCGCGGACACCGACGAGGCCGGGGTGCAGGCGCTGACCGCGGGCGTCGACGTCGAGCTGCCCGACACGCTCGGCTTCGGCCGGCACCTCGTCGAGCGGGTACGGCGGGGCGAGCTGCCGGAGTCCCTGATCGACCGGGCCGCCCGGCGCCTGCTCACGCAGAAGGTGCAGCTCGGGCTGCTGGAGGAGGACTGGACGCCGGAGAAGTCGGTGGCCGGGGCGGGGGCCGTGGACCTGGACTCGCCGGACAACCGGGCACTGGCCCGGGAGCTGGCCGAGCGGTCGATCGTGCTGCTCGACGCGGGCACCGCGCTGCCGTTGCTCGGCGAGGGGCGTCCGGAGCCGCGCCGGGTGGCCGTGGTCGGCCCCTGCGCCGACGACCCGCGCACGTTCATGGGCTGCTACGCCTTCCCCAACCACGTGCTGCCCCATCACCCGGGACTCGGGCTCGGCGTGGCCGCGCCCAGCCTGCTCGACGCGCTGCGGGCCGAGCTGCCCGATGCCGAGCTGATCCACGAGCCGGGCTGCGACGTGCGGAGCGACGACCGCTCCGGCTTCGCCGCCGCGCTCCGGGCGGCCCGCGAGTCCGACGTGTGCGTGGTCGTCGTCGGAGACCTGGCGGGGATGTTCGGGCTGGGCACGTCGGGCGAGGGCTGCGACGCCGAGGACCTGAGGCTGCCCGGCGTGCAGGAGGACCTGCTGGTCGAGCTGGCCGCCACCGGCACACCGGTCGTGGTGGTCGTCGTCTCGGGCCGCCCGTACGCTCTGGGCGCCGTGTCCGAGACGGCCGCCGCGCTCGTCCAGGCGTTCATGCCCGGCGAGGAGGGCGGGGCGGCCGTCGCCGGGGTCCTGTCCGGCCGGGTACAGCCCAGCGGGAAGCTTCCGGTGCAGGTCCCGCGCGGCCCGGGCGGGCAGCCGGGCACCTACCTGCAGCCGCCGCTGGGCTCCAACAGCCACGGCATCAGCAACCTCGACCCGACCCCGCTGTTCCCGTTCGGGCACGGCACCTCGTACACCACCTTCGCGATCGACGACCTGCAGATCAGCGACGCCGAGGTGCCCACCGACGGCGAGTTCACCGTGTCGGTGCGCGTGCGCAACACCGGCGGCCGGGCGGGCGAGGAGGTCGTCCAGCTCTTCCTGCACGATGTGGTCGCCCAGGTCACCCGGCCGGTGCTGCAGCTCACCGGGTTCGCCCGGGTCCGGCTGGAGCCCGGCGCGAGCGCCCTGACGACCTTCACCGTGCACGCGGACCGGACCGCGTTCACCGGGCGTGACCTGCGGCGCGTCGTCGAGCCAGGGGACCTTGAGGTGTTCGTGGGCGCGTCGGCGTCCGACCTGCCCTGCCGGGGCAACATCCGGTTGACCGGCCCACTGCGTCACGTCGGCCCAGACCGCCGGCTGGTCACCCACGTGGCCGTGGAACCGACACCGGGCTCTTCCGCCACACAGCAGGGAGGAACAGATGCCGGCCAGTCCTAGACGGGCCACGCTGGCCACGGTCGCGGCCTCGGCGGGTGTGTCGGTCGCGACCGTGTCGAAGGTGCTCAACGGCCGAGGCGACGTCTCCCCGGTGACCCGCTCCCTCGTGGAGTCGTTGCTGGAGCAGCACCACTACGTCGCGCTGCCGCAGCGCCGCCGGGGCGACGTGGCCGTGATGGACACGATCGAGGTGGAGCTCGACGCCGATCTCAACGCGTACTCGACTGAGATCGTCCAGGGCGCGGTGCGGGCCGGGGCCGAGGTCGACGCGGCGATCGTGGTGAGCATCCGGACGAACGACGACCGCGCCGGAGCCTGGGCGCGCGGCCTGGCCACGGCCGGGCGGCGGGCCCTGATCGCCGTCACCAGCGAGCTGACCGCCGACCAGCTCGCCGCCCTGTCGCGCGTGCGGTTGCCGCTGGTCGTGATCGACCCGATGAACCTGCCGCAGACCAGGGGGGTCACCAGCGTCGGCTCGACGAACTTCGCCGGGGGCCTGGCCGCGACGCAGCACCTGCTCTCGCTCGGGCACCGGCGCATCGCCTACCTCGGCGGCCCGGCCACCGCCGCCTGCAACCAGGCCCGGCTGCACGGCTACCGCGCCGCCTTGGAGGCCGCGGGCGAGTCGGTTCCCCCGAGCTACGTACGGTCGGGGCACTTCGTCTACCAGGAGGGCGTGACGGGCGGCGCGGCCCTGTTCGACCTGCCCGAGCCCCCCACGGCCATCTTCGCCGGCTGCGACGACATCGCACTCGGCGTGCTGGAGGCGGCCAGGGCACGAGGGTTGCGCGTGCCCGAGGACCTCAGCATCGTCGGCTTCGACGACACCCAGGTCGCCCGCATGGCCTCGCCCCCGTTGACCACCGTGCGCCAGCCGCTGCGAGAGATGGGCGGCGTCGCCGTACGCACGGCCCTGCGCCTGGCGGCGGGCGAACGTGTCGACTCCCACCACGTCGAACTCGCCACCGAACTCGTGGCACGCGGCTCCACCTCACCCGCCTCGCCCGAAGGCTCCTCCAGCCGCCGCTAGCCGCCCAGGATTTTGGCCGTGTAGTTCGCCAGGTGCGCCCTCATGTGCTCGGCGGTCATGCCGTCCTGGCCGACGAGGTGCTCGACGAGGTCGGCGCGGGTGGCGGCGAGCAGGGCGTGTGCGGTGAAGTCGTCGTCCGGAACGCCGGGGATCCTCCGCAGGGTGTCCCGGAGCGTGCGGTGCCACCACGTGTAGTGACCCGCCTGATAGGGGCTGCCGCTGCCGGCTTCTTCCAGGGCCAGGGAGAGGTGGCGGTTGTCGAGCTTGAAGCGGAGTACGGCGTCGAGCATGGCCAGCACGCGTTCGCGAGGCGGGCCGGTGGGGCCGAGGGGCGCCGGCCCCGCCTCCACGGCATCGCGCAAGGGTTGGATACGCGCTTCGGCCAGTGCGCGGATGAGGCCGGTCCGGTCGCCGAACCGGCGGAAGAGGGTGCCCTTGCCGACCCCTGCCGCCGCCGCGACGTCGTCCATGGAAACGCTGCCGGGGCTCTGGCTGCGGGCGAAGAGATCGTCGGCCGCGGCCAGGACGGCCTCGCGGTTGCGCAGGGCATCCGCGCGCTCCTTGCGCTGAATCATGGCCTCTCCACTTGCGAAACGGACCAGCGGTCCATATGCTTAAACGGACTCATAGTCCATATGTTAGGGGATGGCGCATTCCGATGACAGAGCCCACCACCGCGGCGGACGTGTACCGCCGCAGCCTGGACCTGCTGCTGGGCAAGGACATGGACGGCCTCATCGCTCATTACCGCGACTACTGGAACCCCCTCGCGATCCCGGGCTCCCTGGACGACGCGAAGTTCTTCCCCGCCGCACGATAAGAGGAGACGAAAATGACCGACCTCGCCATCCTGGTCACCGGAGCCACGGGCAACACCGGCAGCCGCGTCGTGTCCCGGCTCGTCGCCCTCGGCCACACGGTCACGGCGGCCAGTCGCCGCGCCACCGCGCAGGACGGCGCCCGGGCCGTCCGCTTCGACTGGCACGACTCCGCCACCTACGGCGGCGCGCTGCACGGCGCGGACCGGGTCTACCTCGTTCCGCCCATCGGCGACCCGGACCCGGCCGCCGTCATGGTGTCCTTCCTGGAGCAGGCCCGTTCCGCCGGTGTGCGGCGCGTGGCACTTCTCAGCTCCTCGGCCATACCCGCAGGGGGACCCGGAGTCGGCCAGGTCCACGGCCTGCTCGCCGGCCTGTTCGACCAGTGGGCGGTGCTGCGGCCGTCGTGGTTCATGCAGAACTTCACCGATCAGCACCCGCACGCGGACAGCATCCGCAACGACGGCGCCATCCTGACCGCGACCGGTACGGGCCGGGTCGGCTTCATCGACGCCGACGACATCGCGGCGGTCGCCGTACGAGCCCTCACCGACGAGACCGCACCCAATGCCGACCTGGTGATCACCGGGCCCGAGGCTCTGAGCTACGACGACGTCGCGGGCATCATCGCCCAGGTCACGGGCAGGACCGTCTCCCATCGGCCGCTCACCTACGAGCAGATGCGCGACCGCCTGACCGCCGCGGGCATCCCCGAGGAGTTCGCCGCGATGCTGGCCGGTATGGACTGCGCCATCGCCGAGGGGGCGGAAGACCGCACCACCGACACCGTCGAGCGGATGACCGGCCATCCGGCTCGTGGTTTCCGCGAGTACGCCGAAAAAGTGATGCGGTGAACCGGTCGCCGTTCGAGGACGATGCCCGGTCCTGGGTTGAGACCGTGACGGGCCGTCCTCCCCGGCGGCGAGGGCGTCCAGCCCTCTGAGCTGCCCGAACTCGGCAGCCGACCTCGGTCCCTGCGGGCGGCTGACGATTGCCGGCCGATCGGAAGGGGTATGCCTCGCAGCCTGAGCCATCCGGATGGGGGGCCGGTCTTGCCGACGGCGAGCCGGGAACGGTAAAGGGGCCGGGGCAATGGAAATTCAGCGGTCCGACACTGCGGTGGTGTTCATCGACCCGCAGAACGACGTGCTGAGCGAAAAAGGAACGAGCTGGGCGGTGGTCGGTGCGAGCGTCACCGAAAACGGCACGGTCGAGAACATGGAGCGCATCTTCAGGGCCGCAAAGGAGCGGGGCTATGACGTTTTCATATCGCCCCACTATTTCTATCCCACCGACAGCGGCTGGACGTTCAACGGACCGCTGGAGACCGACGAGCTCCGGACGGGCACCTTCGCGCGGAGCGGCCCGCTGGATCTGACCGGTTTCCGCGACTCCGGCGCGGACTGGCTGGATCGTTTCAAGCCCTACATCGAAGACGGCAGGACGATCGTCGCCAGTCCACACAAGGTGTTCGGGCCGCAGACCAACGATCTGGTCCTGCAACTGCGCAAGCGGGGAATCAACAAGATCGTTCTTGGTGGCATGCTGGCGAACCTGTGCGTCGAATCCCACCTGCGCGAATTTCTCGAGCAGGGCTTCGAGGTGGCGGTTGTCAGGGACGCGACCGCCGGACCGCGGCATCCGGACTGGGGCGACGGCTACGAAGCGGCGATCGTCAACTACCGATTCCTCGCTCATGCGGTGCCCTCGACCGAGGAAACAGTCGAGCGCATGCTCCGGTAGGTCCTCCTCATCTTCGAGGAGCAGGCCGGGCGCCCGCGCCGGCCGGCCATGGCCGCCGCCCGGCGGCGACCATGACCTCCACCTTCACCACACCGCGTTCGCGGCCCCGGAGACCGTCAGACGGGCAGTACCCGCAGGGCGGGATAGCGGGGCGAGTTCAGATACAGCTTGTCGGTGCCGTGCTCCTTCTCCAGCTCCAGGACGAACCGATAGCGGTAGAGCCCCGGCCGGGCGTCGCTCATCACCGCCCCGGCCCAGTAGTAGTAGACGGCGGTGTACTGGTCGCGCATCCGGTCGGGAGCGCCGTAGACCTTGAGCTCGGTCATGATCCGGCGTTCGGCGACGTCGTCCTCGTCGCCCTTCTCGATGTCGAGAAAGACCAGATTGTTGATTTTCGGCATCGGAGGCCAGGTGCCGTCAGGACGGCGGTGCATGTCGATCGGGCGGATGATCCAGTTGACCACCTGACCCTGCTTGCAGATGGTCTCCAGATTGTCGGCGCCCTGCCCGACCCCGCCGACGCTGTTGTCCATCATGTAGAGGCAGCCGTCCAGGGACTTCGTCGCGGCGGCCTTCTCCATGTCGACGAGGGTCACCACGTTCAGCTGGACGGAGTTGAGCTGGCCGTGCTCGGTGAAGTCCGAGGCCGCGTACGCCTGGGTCATCGGCCTTCCTTTCCCTCTTTGGCGGGACCGGCCAGGGCCGGCCGGGCGTTGGGGGTGAACGGCGTGGTGACGGTGCCGAGCAGGAACGAGAGCCGGTACGGGAGCGGTTCGGTGAGGTCCTGCTTGACCTCGGCGGTCCAGTACACGATGTCGGTGCCGGGATACACCTCCTGCGTGGGCTCGGCGATCCGCGGGTCGATCTCGACGTCGGTGAGGGCCACGTAGGTCTCGCACTCCAGCGGGATCACGTTCCAGAGCAGGGTGTCGCCCTTGCGCACTCGGCTGTGCAGCTCAGGGGTGCCGAAACCGGTGGACCCCGCGGCGATGTTGGTGTCGTAGAGATAGAGGTTGTCGTCCAGGTTCTCCGACGCCAGCGCGGCCACGGGGTCGACCACCGCGGTGATCGTCACGGGCCGGGCGGGCCGGCGTTCGGGCTGTTTGTTCTTCGGGGGCATGCGGCTCCTCCATTCGAAGATGCTCTGGCGCGGACCGGGTCAGCCGGCGGCCGGGACGGACGGGAGGGGAAGAACACCCAGCCCGTTGCCGGTGAATCCGTTGCGCTTCGGATCGGTGATGACTTTGAGGCTGGACTCGCAGGTCATCTCCACGGACTCCCAGACCAGCTCGTCGTTGTGCGCGACCAGCTCGTGCAGCTGGATGTGCAGGATGTACGGGTAGACCCCGGGCCGGCTCGTGTCCACGGTCGCGGCCCAGTACCAGCCGTCGTAGACCATGTCGGGCGATCCGTACTGGGCCGGGTACATGATCTTCTCGGTGACGGCCGGACCGGTGATATCGGTGATCACCGGAGACGGATAGTTGTACGCGCCGGGGCTGCCCGTGGTCTTACCGGTGACGTCCAGCAGCTTGGCCTCGGTGAGGCCGCGCCCGCTGCCCGACTTGCGGGCGCGCTTGCCGACCCGCTTCTGCAGCCGCTTGAGATCGGTGCTGCTCGCACCGTCCTCGCCGCCGAGCGCGGCCAGTTCCTCCAGCGTGCGCCGGTCGTCGGCGCGTTCCTGCTCGGCCAGGTAGTTGCGCGGCACCGTCGAGGGGATCGACCCCAGTGCCTCGGGCAACCAGTTCAGCACCTGCTCGGTCGCCTGCGACCCGTCGAGGTAATGGGTGCCGGGCACGATCGTCACCAGCTGCTCGGTGCCCACTCCCTCCGAGCCGAACAACTTCATGTTGTCGAACCAGTACGTGTTGCCGTCGAGCGACCGCGTCCGAAGCGCGTTCTCGACGTCGAAGAGCACGATGATCCCGTGTTGCTGGGCCATGAAACCGCCTTTCGCAGAACGTGGCTCACACGCGCAGAAGCGCGGGCGAGTCGATGTGCAGCACGCTGTTGGGTCCTTCGTGGAGCCTGAGGGAGAGCCGGTACCGGTACGGGACACCGGGCGTCATGTCGTAGGGCACGACGCCCTCCCACACCAGGAGGTCGTGGTTCTCGTACCCGTTGGAAGCCATGGCGTCGGCCCCCGTCGTGGGCACGGCACCGGGTGCCGGAGCGGGGGGTTCCACCGGGTGCGGCGGCACGGCCTGGTCGGCCGTGAGCGGGACGGCGCCACCGGACAGGAACTCGATGGCCTGGATCTCGACCGGAGTCTGCACGTCCACGTGGATGGGCGTCCACTGGACCACCTGCCCCGGGACCACCGCCGTGATGAGATCGGGGGTCCCCTGGAGCCTGCTCCCCGCCGAGCTGTCGTCGACCAGCGAGAGGTTGCCGTTGTGCAACGTCCTGTCGGACAACGCCCCTACGGCGTCGACCATCACGACGATGCTGATCCTGTCTTTCATCGATCCTCCCTTGTTGGATGTCATCCGGGCGTACGGGCCACCACGTGCTCAGCCCCGGTCCCTGACCAGCGGCGTCTTGCCGACGGTGGTCCGTTCGATCTGTGGTGAGGAGGGCGGCACGAACGCCAGCCGGAACCCGTACCCGGTCTGCTCGATGGCCGCCGCGTTGGCCTCCCGGTCGTTGAAGAGCGACAGGGAGCTCGGCAGCGCCTGGGTGAACAGCCGCCGCGTCCCGCTCGGGCCGAGGGCGTGCTCGACGGCCGCGGCCGTGCCCTCGGCGTCGTCCACCGCGACCAGCAGGGTGAGGGTCCGGTCCTCACGGTGGTTGTGGAACTGGACCTCGTGCGCGACCAGGTCCAGGTCGATGCCGGCCGTCGAGCGCAGCCGTCCGCGCAGGGCCGCGTAGGCCAGCGTCGCCGAATACTGGCTGTCGTTGAGGTGCAGCACGTCGGCGGTGCGCCCGGCGAACTCGAAACGCTCGGTGCGCAGCCCGGGCCCGTTCAGGGCGGAGCGGCGGATCATCCGATCGCCGAGCTTGAGCCGGAGCAGCGGCGTCTCGTCGGCGTGCAGCCGGGTGACGACCAGCTCGCCCTCCTCGCCTTCGGCGACGGCACGGCCGTGCTCGTCCACGATCTCCACCAGGTGCAGCCCCGGCACGGCGGAGAGCTCCGGCGAGGTGTGGTCGAGCTGGAGCCCGACGCACTCGGCCTGGGTCGCGGCGAAGTAGCTGAGGATCGACACGTTGGGGAAGAACGCCTGCAGCTCGTCGCGCTTGCGCTGCGGCAGGGAGCCGCTGCCGTACATGGCGACCCGGAAGCTCGCCCTGGCCTGCGGGGTCAGGCCCGCGCCCAGCTCGGGCAGGAGCGCGATGCCGGCGGTGATGCCCATCAGCGCCTTGGGGCCCGGGTAGGAGAACATGTGCTCCAGCACCGGCGCGCTCACCGGTCCCGCGCCGATGTAGTTGACGTCCGGGACGTGGGACAGGACGCCGCCGACCATGGTCCCGCTGCTCCACATCTGGTAGTCGGCCAGGGTGGTGAACAGCCAGCGCGGCGCGGGACCGCGCAGGTAGCGGCCGAGCTGGTAGGCGCCCATGAACTCCCCGGCGATGCGGTAGGTGTCGCGCAGCTCCCGCAGGGAGTACACGATCTCCAGGGGCATGCCGTCACCGGTGCCGCCGCTGGCCACCACCTCGAACCCGCCGTGGCCGAGAGGCACGACCATCCCGGCTCGCGCGCCCATGAACATGTCCCGCTGAACGGTCTTGTCCGAGAGGGGGATCCGCTCCCACTCGGACATGTCGGCGGGGGCGCTGCGGATCCCGAAGTAGTTCAGCCGCTCGCGCCACAGCGGGTTGAGCAGGGTGATGCCGACGAGCTGCTGAAGCCGGCGGAACACCAGCGCGTTCTGGAGGTCGAGCGAGGACTCGCAGTACGGGGTTCCGGTGAGCCGCCCGCACTCCTCCAGCTTCTCCGCGAACGACGGCAGCCGGGTGACGTCGTCCACCGAGCGGGGCCGCAGCTCCTCCTCGGGGATCAGCTGTGCCGCCAGCTCCGTCGAGGCGGCGATGTCCAGATCCGTCATGGTCATGAGTGACTCCCATTCCGTTGGTCGTGCCGGGCCGCGGCGCTCGCGCGCAGCACCCGTTGCCCGATTTCCCTGATCTCGGCGATGAGCATGGTCAGGTGGTCGGCGTCGATCAGGTGGTTCATCACCACCACGCGCAGCGCCGCCACCCCGTCGATGTCGACCTTGGAGATGAAGAAGCGCCCGCCGTCCCGGATCCGGTTGCGGATCTCCAGCTGCAGCCGGTGTACGGTCGCCGGGTCCAGGCCGTCCGGCCGGTACCGGAAGCACAGGATGTTGGACTCCGGCTCGTGCACCACGGCGAAGTCCGGCTCGTCGGCGATCATCCGGTACGCCTGCCGGGTCACCGCGCACAGCCGGTCGATCTTCTGCGCGAACAGCGCCGGGCCGTAGACCGACCAGACCGTCCAGAGCGGCATGATCATCGGGCGTTTTGTGCACTCGAAGTTCTTGTCCGCGCTGTCGTAGGCGCTGTAGATGTCCGGTTCCTCGTCGAAGACGTAGCTGGCGCGCTGCCGGAACGCGCCGCGCGCCGCCGCGCCGTCGCGGTAGAAGAGCAGCGTGCACGGCGCCGGCATGAACAGCATCTTGTGGGCGTCCCAGGTCAGCGAGTCGGCCTGCTCGATGCCGCGCAGCCTGTCCCGGTGCCGGTCCGACAGCAGCAGGCTCGCCCCGTGCGCCCCGTCCACATGGAGCCAGAGCCCATGCCGGCGTGCCACGGCCGCGAGCTCGTCCAGCGGGTCGAAGGCGCCCATCGACGTGGTCCCGGCCGAGGCCACCAGACAGAACAGACGCAGCCCGCGCCGGTGCGCCTCGTCCAGTACGGGGCCGGCCAGATCGGGACGGATCCGCCCGGCCCGATCGACCGGGAGCCGGACGATCTGCCGTTCGCCGATGCCGAGCACCCCGGCCGCCCGGGTCACGCTGTAGTGGGCCTCCTCGCTGACCGCGATGGCCGGGGAGCCGGACATGCCGCCGGTGCCGCGCGTCCAGATCTGCGGGAAGGCGCGGTCGCGGGCGGCCAGCAGCGCGGTCAGGTTGGCCAGGGAGCCCCCCGAGGTCGTCACCATGGCGAACCGGTCGCGGTTCCAGCCGATGAATCGGTTGAGCTCCTCGGCCATGAGCCGCTCGGCGACGCTGGGGAGCTGCCCGGCCTCGTAGAAGGAGGAAGGCTGGTTGACCACCGAGCCGACCAGGTCGATAAGGCTGGCCAGCGGCACCACGCCGGAGAACTGCCGTCCCATGTAGCCGGGTGAGTAGACCGGGATGCCGGTCCCCGTGTACAGGTCGACGATCTGGTTCACCCGGTCGGCGTCGAAGTCGGCGATGCGCTGCCGTTCCGGGGTCATCAGTCCCCGCGCGGCCTTCAGCAGCACCGCCGGATCGAGAAGGTCGAGCCCCCGGACCGACCGGTCGCCCAGATACGTCGTCAGGCGGCTGACGATGTCCACGGCGCCGTCGTGGAAACGTCCGGGATCGAAGGCCGCGGTGAGGCCCGGCGTGGGTGACCGGTAGCCTTCGCCGGTCGTCGGCTCTGGAAAGGAATTGTGGACATCGGAAAGCGAATTCGTCACGGAGGAGACTCCAAACGATCCGGCATTGAGAACGCCCATGCGATCGCGCCCGGACAAGAGTTCGGACATGATGAATTGAACTCCGGGCAATCACATGAAGGTTCTCGCGAATAAATGCGTGATCTGCGGCGATGCGTCGAACGAGAAGGGGATCCCCGGCATCCGGGGACACGAGACGGAATTCGTGCCGTCGATGGGCCGTTCCGGCAGGTTGGAACGGTCCATCTTTGGGAGGGGATGTCGATCGGTGGTGGTGGGGGATGGCATGAGAGGGCTTCGCCGCCCTCTGCTCATGCCCTGTTCAAGCGGTTCGAATCAGTCGGGCGATGAGGTCGCCGGCGATCAGGATCTGGAGGAGACGCGTCGTGGATGAATCGCGATTGATTCGGCCTGAATTTCAGCCGCAATATACGTTGGCACGCCCGTCATGTAAGGGAGCTAATCATTGATGGCGGGAGAGGCGCAAGGCCTCGGCTGCAGGTGGAGTGGCAGATTCCGGCCACGGTCACTTGCGCATAATGATTGAAATGGGGAGATGTTCGGTGAGTCTCAGCTGCTTTGGAGCCTATGAGTTTTTCTCACAAACTTGCACCAATCTCGGCATGCGAGACGCCGCCTTGGCGGGCAATCCTATTAGCAGGACATTATTATTACACGTGGTTATATGCTCCAAAATATGACAGAAGCCTCGATGGGCCAATCTTTCCCGGCGCGTCGGACCACCCCTCACGCCTCCAGGGCGAAGAGCATCCAGGACTGATCCGGAGCCAGGCCGGCCAGTTCGCGGCCGCACTCCTGAAGCGCCTGCGGGCCCGAGGTGATGTGCGCGGTGCCGGCGTTGACGTCCCTGAACAGCCGCTGGATCAGCCCGTCGCGCAGCGCCGTGGTGCCGCCCGACGCGTAGACGAAGCGGGCCACCTCGGCGACCGTCGACGTGACGTGGTTGAGCGTGAGCCGCACCAGGGTCTCCTGGCGTACGTCGAGTGTCCGGCCCGAGTCGAGGGTGCGTTCCGTGTCCTCCCACGTCTCGTGCACCAGGGCCCTCGCTGCGCGGAACTTCGCCTCGGCGCGGGCGAAATCGGCGTGAAAGGCGTTGCTGTCGGCGATCTGGCCGGGCCGTCCGGTCCGTGCCCGGGCGTAACGGCTCAACTCGTCGAGCAGCCGGCGGCCGACACCGAGTGCCCAGGCGGAGTGGCAGATCAGTGCCTGGTCGAGCACGCCGAGCCGGTAGATCGCGCCGCCGCGCAGCGGCTCGTTCTGCGTGAAGATGTGCGTCTGCGACTCGGGGACGAAGGCTCCGTCGATGGCGTAGTCGATGCTGCCCGTCGCGCGCAGCCCCAGGACGTCCCAGTTGCCGAGCATCTTGACGTCCTCGATCGGGGTGATGAAGATCCGGGCCTCGTCGGTGCCCTCGATGGCGCCCAGGCTGTGGACGTACTGGGCGTGCGGCATGCCCGAGGCGAAGCTCCACCGGCCGCTGAGACGGAAACCGCCGTCCTCGCGTACGGCTGTGCCCGGCCGGGTGCCCTGGCCCGCGAAGAGCGGCATCCGCGGGCCCTTGAAGATGCGTTCGACGGCCTCGTCACCCAGGTAGGCGCCGGCCGTGCCGTTCTCCAGCGTGGTGGCCATGACCACCCAGCCCGTCGAGGGGTCGGCGTAGGAGAGCTCCTCGAAGACGGCGATCAGCTCCCTGGGGGACAGCTCCGCGCCGCCCAGCGACGCGGGCACCCATACGCCGAAAAGTCCTGCCTCATGGAGGGCGTCCACGACGGGGGTGGTGAGCATGCCCTGCGCCTCGGCCGTGGCCGCCTCGCGCTCGATCAGTGGGCGCAGGACGCGGGCTCGGTCCAGCAGGGTGGTGCCGGCGGTGTGCAGTCGCGGCGTGACGCTCATTTCCAGGTGCTCCTGTTCGTGATCGACGGCGCTCGTACTCTTCAGTCAGATCACGTAAGCGCCACGTTGTCCAGAGCCGGTAACCGGTGGAAACCGGGGCAACGGAGCGGAGTAGGGGTCGGTCGTGCGGAACGTGCCGCGTCGATTTGCTCTGACAGTCTGGCCGGATGCCGGTGGATCTCCACGGCGGTGATCGCCCGGGGGATGAGGCGACCCCAGGGTCATGGGGCAGAGGGCCGTCGTCGTTAGAGTGACCGGCGTGAAGATCGATGTCTGGTGGGATCTTATCGAGCGGGCCCGGGCCGCGGTCGGTGAGCGTGCCGATGACCGAGACCCGCCCGGCGACCCGCTGGTGCCGGTGCTGACCACCCTGCTCTCCGAGCTGGAGGCCGCCGAGATCATTGCGTTCGCACAGCTCCTGATCCGGGTTCGTGACTCCGCGTACCGGTGGCCGCTGTGGAACGCGGCGCAGCTCATCGAGGGCGGTTGCGGCGACGATGGCTTCAGGGACTTCCGCGGTGGGCTCGTGCTGCTGGGGCGCACGACGTTCACCCGCGCCGTCGCCGATCCCGACTCGCTTGCCGAGCTGCCCGTCGTCGCGCGGATGAGCCGTGAGGAGCAGGGCTGGATCGGCTGTGAGGACCTGTCGTATGCGCCACGGGAGGCGTACGGACGTGTGCAGGGGGAGACGGACTCGTTCGATGCGGTGATGGAGGCCACGGTGCCGGGGCTAGACCGGCCCGGCCGCCCGGCGGGTGAGAACTGGGACGTGGATGACGAGGAGGAGACCCGCCGACGCCTTCCCCGCCTCGCCGCTCTTTTTATCGATCAGGAGAGCTGAACCCGGACGATGAGTTCGACCGGGAACGCCTCGAACCGGTGAAGGCGCTGACCCGCTGCGACATGACCTCCAGCCGTTCGGCCGTGCACGCCGTACGGGTCGCGCCGGTTTCCGTCTCACAGATCTCTGACCGGTCGGACATGGTTATGGCGGCGATCGGCGCCATTCGGCTCACCGGGATTTCAGGAAGGATCCGGCTTCACCACCCGAACGGGAACGGGTGATGACCGGACTCAACGAATGAGTAGTCCCGAGATTCGCTGACCAGGCCGTCTGGGTTGAATCGCAACATTGTGCATCCGGAGATGGTCAGCGGGCCACTCTCATAGCGCGACAGCGCCCAGTACTCGACGGCGGCCTGGTCACCCTCGACCACGGGCTCGGCGAAACGAGCCCGTGTCGGCTCGACCTCCGACGCGAACGCGTCCCGAAGGTATTTTCTGAGCCCGTCACGTCCTCGGTGAGGGGCTGCGAAGGGCGTCGACCAGTGAACGCCGTCTTCGGCCTGGCAGGCGACGATGGCTTCGGCGTTCTGTCCTTCCCAAGCTGCGGCCCACGTATTCGCCCAACGCAGCGCGGCTTCGCGAACATCCATCACAGTCCTCCGAGATTGATGATCCCCCTACGGCCCGATGTGGACATTACAACCCCGCTCGGACATTTCATGGATGAAGCCGAGGCCCATTCTCGCTATGGCTCGGAGCACCTGTTCTGCCGGTTCTCCACGTCAACGGTGACAAGGTAGCGTTCACAGACACAATCGGCCCGGGGTGAATGTCCTGTTCGAGGAACCCTGCCAGGTTCGGCCTCAGGTTTCCAGGTCCGGACCTACGCTGCCAATGACCTTGTCGTCAGGTGTCGCGCGTGGAGATGCGGACGTGGCGAGGTGGCGGACCTTCAGCAGCGGGATGGCCGCGGCGAGCATGCCCGCCATACCCAACGCCAGGACGGGTGGCGACCCCCATCCCCGCAGGAGCAGCTCGGCGAAGTTCTCCAGCGACTCGTCGGCGAATCCGGTCAGGCCGGTGAGCAGGAGCAGCGTGCCGCCGGTACGGCCCAGCAGCCGGTCGGGCGTGATCGCCTGGCGGTGACTGAGCAGGGCGACCGCGATGACCGTCCATCCGGCCTGTGGGACGACCGTGCCGATCGCGTACCAGACCGCACCCCACGCCGTGTCGGCCAGCGCGGACAGGAGCGCGAACGGAGGGGTCACCAAGGCTGCGAGCCAGGCCATCCGGAAGACGCCGACGCGCCGGTGCAGCAGCACAACCGGCAGAACCACGGCGAGGGACGCCACGGAGCCGGCGAGCGTCGTCCATCCCAGATCGATGCGATCCGAAAGAAGCGCCGCATGGACCGTCTCGCTGGTCGCCTCCTCGACCACTTCCTCGAACAACGGCGACAGCACCAGGAACAGGGCGATGGCCCGGAGCACCGGATGGGTCAGGGTGAAGCGCACGCCCTCGGCCAGCTCCCGCCACAGGCCCGCTCGCGGACCCGGCGGCTCCTCCGGAGCGTCGATCCCGCGAAACAGAAACGCTGAGAGGGCGAGCACCACGGCCATGACGAGCAGGACCGAGGACTCGGAGCCGTCCGTGAGATAGACGGTCACCAGCATGACGCCGAGCACGACGATCGCCGGCACGACGGTCAGCACGGCGTTCGCCGAGAGCAGCCGGTCGCGTCCGACGACGGCCGGCAGGTAGGCATCGTGGGCGATCGATGTCCCCTGCAGCATCCCGATGATCATTCCCACCAGGGCGACGTGCGGCCAGGTCGCCGCACCCAGCCAGGCCGCGACCGGAACCGAGGCGAGCAGCACCGCCCCCAGCAGGCTCATCGCCACCAGCACCGACCGGCGCCGTACCCGGTCGACCAGCACGCCGAGGGGCAGGGCGAGCAGCAGCAACAGCAGATCCCCGCCCGTGTCCGTCCAGCCCGCCACGGACCCGATCGTGGCCGTCCAGCCGAACAGGGAGTGGTCTCCGGACATCGTCAAGAGCAGAAAGGCGGACACGGAACCCTGGACGTACACGGCGGCCCAGGAGCCCGCGCTGCCGCCGACGAACAGCAGGAAGCGGCGCTGCCGGAACAGGCTGGGGGAGATCATCCCCGCATCCTTCACATGACCGCCCACCACGGCAAATCGGCTGCAGGCCGCCGATTTCTCCGCGGGCCGCTTCAGGCGGAACGGACGGTGAAGCTGTAAGGGTTTCTATTCGTCCTCGGTGAACACGATCTCGCGGCGCTTGCGAATCGCAGGGAGGACGGCGACGACGAGCGCTGCCACGGCCAGGACCAGGAGCACCGCGGAGATCGGCCGGGTCAGGAAGACCGACGCGTCGCCGCGGGAGATGATGAGCGCCCGCCGCAGGTTCTCCTCAAGCAAGGGTCCGAGGACGAAACCGAGCAGCAGCGGCGCCGGCTCGCAGCCGCACTTGATCAGGATGTAGCCCAGGATCCCGAAGAACGCGATCGCGTAGACGTCGTACGCGTTGAACTCCAGGGAGTAGGTGCCGATCGCGGCGAACAGGATGATCATCGGGAACAGCACCTGGTACGGGATGCGCAGCATGCGCACCCAGACGCCGATCAGCGGCAGGTTCAGCAGCACGAGCAGCACGTTGCCGATCCACATCGACGCGATCAGGCCCCAGAACAGCGCCGGTTCGTCGGTGATGACGTTCGGGCCGGGGGTTATGCCGTGGACGATGAACGCGCCGACCATCAGTGCCATCACCGGGTGTGCGGGCAGGCCCAGGGTGAGCAGCGGGATGAACGACGTCTGCGCGGCGGCGTTGTTCGCCGACTCGGGGCCGGCGACGCCCTCGATCGCGCCGCGCCCGAACTCCTGGGGACGCTTCGAGACCCGCTTCTCGACGGCGTACGAGGCGAACGAGGCCAGCACGTGGCCACCGCCGGGCAGGACGCCGAGCGCGGCGCCGAGACCGGTGCCCCGCAGGATCGGGGCGATCATCCGGCGCCGGTCCTCGCGGGTCGGCCAGAGGTTCTTCACCTTGCTGATGACCGCCGTACGGGTCTGCTCGTTCTCCAGGTTGCGCAGGATCTCGGCCACCCCGAACATGCCGACGGCGACCGACACGAAGTCGATGCCGCCGTACAGCTCGCGCTGGCCGAACACGAACCGGGGCGTGCCGGTGTAGATGTCCTGGCCGACCGTGCCGAACAGGACTCCGAGCGCGATCATCGCCAGTGCCTTGAGCGTCGAGCCACGCGCCAGCGTGATCGACACGATCAGGCCGAGCAGCACCAGCGAGAAGTATTCGGCCGGGCCGAACTTCAACGCGACGCGGGCCAGCGGTGGGGCCGCGACGGCCAGCACGACGGTGGACACCGTACCCGCGATGAAGGACCCGATCGCAGCGGCGGCCAGTGCCGCGCCGGCCCGGCCCTGCCGGGCCATCTCGTGCCCGTCCAGCGCGGTGACCGCCGCCGACGACTCACCGGGCAGGTTGATCAGGATGGCGGTCGTCGAGCCGCCGTACTGCGCGCCGTAGTAGATGCCGGCCAGCATGATCAGCGCCGTCACCGGCTCGAAGCTGAACGTGATCGGCAGCAGCATCGCCACCGTCGCCGTCGGCCCGATGCCGGGCAGCACGCCGACCGCCGTCCCGAGCAGTACTCCCACGAAACAGTAGAGGACGTTCTGGATCATGAAGGCGGTCGAGAAGCCCAGCGCGAGGTTGTCGAGAAGTTCCATGCCTCAATCCGGATGCCGCGTCAGAGTCCCAGCCACGGGCCCCATAGCGGGATCCGCAGCTGAAGTCCGAAGACGAAGATGAGCGTGCCGGCCACGGTCAGCCCGGCGGCCACGGCCACGGCCGTGAGCGGCCGTACGCGCGAGCTGGCCAGCGTGGTGAGCAGGGCGGTCACCGCCGACGTCGGGACGAATCCGAAGCCCTCGACGGTGAATCCGAAGAACAGGACCGCGAGCACGATGACGGTGACCGCACGCCAGGGGATCGGCCCGAACGAGACCACCTCGCCGGCGATGAGCCCCTTGATGACGATCGCCAGGCCCAGGGCGATCACGGCCCCGCCGACCAGCGCGGGGAAGGCGCCGGGGCCCATCCGCAGCGGGGTGCCCAGCTCGTAGCCGAGCGACCCCACCACGAACGCGCCACCGATCAGGACGAAGATTCCCCCGGCGAGGACGTCCGGGAAGGACCGGCGGCGCTCCATCTCAGGAGGCCTTGACGCCGGCGTCGGCGATGACCTTCGCCCAGGTGCCGAGCTGCTCTTCGAGCTTGGTCCGGAGCGCCTGCGGGGTCGCGTCCCCGGCCGGGACCGGCGCGGTGCCGAGCTTGGCCATCCGGTCGATGACCCCCGGGTCGGCCAGCGCCACCTTCAGCGCCTCGGACAGCTTCTGGACGTCCCCCTGCGGCGTACCCTTCGGGACGTAGAGACCGTGCCACACGCTGACCTGGAGCTGGGGCAGCCCGGCCTCGGTCGTGGTGGGCAGGTCGGGCAGGCTCTTCACCCGCTCCGGCGTGGTGACCGCGTACGCCTTCACCTCGTTCGCGGAGATCTGGCCGCTGGTGTTGGTCGTCTGGTCGCACATGAAGTCGACCTGGCCGCCGACGAGATCGGTCAGCGCGGGGCCGGTGCCCTCGTACGGGACCTCCTGGAGCTTGACACCGGCGGCGGTCTGGAACAGCAGGCCGCACAGGTGGGACGCTGCGCCGATGCCGGCGTTGGCCAGCGTGACCTTGCCGGCGTTCGCCTTCACGTAGGTCACGAGTTCCTGGAGCGTCTTGGGCTCGAAGTCCTTGCGGGCGACGACCGTCATCGGCACCTCGGTGACGAGCCCGACCATCTCGAAGTCCTCGAGCGGCTTGTAGCCCAGGTCCTTGTACAGGGCGGGCGCCGTCGACATGCCGATGTGGTGCATGAGCACGGTGTAGCCGTCGGGCTTGGCTCGCGCGACCTCGCCGGCGCCGACCGTGCCGCCCGCGCCCTCGACGTTCCGGACGACGATCTTGCCGCCGAGCTTGGCGGCCATCGGCTCGGCGATCATGCGGGTGACGGTGTCCGTCGGGCCGCCCGCGCTGAACGGCACGATGAATGTGATGTTCTGGTCCGGATAGCCGCCGGCGTCGCCTCCGCCGGTGCTGCCACCGCCGGTGCCGCCTCCGCCGGCGGTGCCTCCGTTGCCGGCACAGGCGGCGACAAGCGAAGCGACGCCGATCGCGGCGATCATCCGCGCGGCACGGTATCTGCTGGTCGTTCTCATATCGCGGCCTCCTCGTCAGCGCATGCGCATTTATCGGTGAGTGCGTGGACTCAGTCTCGGTTGACGGGGACGCGGATGGTGTCAGAGAAATCCCAAGAATGCGCCGAAGGCCAGAAATCCCAGGACCTGAAGGGGCTAACGCAAGCGTCGGTCCGGGCCGTACAATCCGCCGGTATGCGGATCACCATCATTGAGGATGACGACCGCGTGGCGCGGGGTCTGGTGACCGTCCTGACCCAGGCGGGCTTCGAGGTCCACCGCATCGCCACCGCCGCGGAGGCCGTGTGTGCCGCCCCATCCGATGTGGTCCTCGTCGACCTGGGTCTGCCCGACGGCGACGGACTCGACGTGATCCGCAAGCTGCGTGACCGCCCGGAGACCGCCGTCATCGCCGTGACAGCACGGTCGGAGGAGCACGAGCGGGTCCGTGGCCTGCGCGCCGGCGCGGACGACTACATCGTGAAGCCGTTCGGCACCTCGGAGCTGCTGGCCCGGATCGACGCCGTCCTGCGGCGCACCCGGGTGGCTCGGGCCCTGAGCCACCCGGATGAGCCGCTCGTCCTCGGCCCGATGCGGATCGGCGTCGGCACCCGCGAGGTCACCGTCGCCGGCACGCCCGTGACGCTGACCCGCAAGGAGTTCGAGCTGCTCCTGCTGCTGGCCCGGCGGGCGCCGAACGTGGTGAGCCGCGATGTCATCCTCGACCAGATCTGGGGCGCGACCTGGGAGTCCTCGAGTCGCACCCTGGACACCCACATCGCGGCGTTGCGGCACAAGCTCAGGCCGTCCGTGCTCATCCGCACGATCCACGGGGTCGGCTATCGGCTCCTGGCCGACCAGCCGGAGCTGATCGGCTGACGCGCCGTGCACCGTCGACTGCTCGCCGTCCTGGTGCCCCTCGCGGTGCTGCTCGTCGCGGCGCTCGGGGTGCCGCTCAGCGTCACCGTGGCCGAACGGGAGATGCAGGAGACCTACGTCGACCGGCTCAACGACGTCGGCCGGTTCGCGTCGCTGGCCGAGACCGCGCTGTCGACCGGGCGGACCGAGGCGCTCCACCAGGAGCTGGCGCGTTACCACGAGCTGTACGGCATCCCGGTCGCGGCGATCGACACCTCGGGCACGGTGCTGCTCGGACCGGCCGGTGCGTACCGGGAGGCGGCGCGGGCCGAGCCGGCACTGCCCCGGATCGTGACCGCGGCGCTGGCCGGGGCGAGGTCCGAACCGTCCTGGGAATGGGCGCCGTGGGACGACTCCGCACTCGTGGTCGCGGAGCCGGTGGGCCGGGACAGCGAGGTCGTCGGCGCCGTCGTGACGATTTCCGACCTGTCGAAGACGCGCTACCGCATCCTCGTACGATGGGCCCAGCTCGCCGGGCTCGGGCTGCTGCCGTTGATCGCGCTGGTGGCCGTCGCCTGGCCGGTGTCGGCGTGGGTGCTGCGGCCGGTGCGGGAGCTGGACGCGGCGAGCTCGCGGATCTCCCAGGGCGACCTCACCATCCGGGCGGACGCCGAGGCCGGCCCGGTCGAGCTGCGGCGGCTGGCGGAGTCGTTCAACACCATGATGGACGCGGTCGAGAACGCCGTGCAGCGGCAGCGGGCATTCGTGTCCGACGCGTCGCATCAGTTGCGCAATCCGCTGACCAGCCTCCGGCTCGCCGTGGAGAGTCTGGAACCGCATCTGCGCGCGGCCGGCGACGGGCGGCAGCTGTACGACGTCGCCGTCGACGAGCTGAAGGCGATGCAGCGGATGCTGAACTCGCTGCAGGCCAGTGCGCGGATGGAGAGCATACGGACGGCGTCGCCGGTGGATCTCGACGCGGTGCTGGCGACCCGGGTGGACCGGTGGCGGGCGTTGACGGCGACGGCGGGGCAGACGCTGGCGGTCGACGTGCCGCCGGGGCTGCGGTTGCTGGAGCCGCCGGGCGGACTGGGCAGCATCCTGGACGAGCTGATCAGCAACGCGTTACGGCTGTCGGACGCGCAGGTGGTGGAGGTGACCGCCCGAGTCGTCCCCGGCGGTGCGGGCCCCGGACACGGCAGCACCTCCGCGGCCGGACAGGGCGACGCCTCCGCGGCCGAATACGGCGACGTCTCCGCGGCCGGGCACCGCGACGTCTCCGCGGCCGGGCACCGCGACGTCTCCGCGGCCGGGCACCGCGACGTCTCCGCGGCCGCCGGCGTGGTCACGATCGCTGTCCGCGACGACGGCCAGGGGCTCGACGCGTCCGAGCGGGCCCAGGCGCCACGGCGGTTCTGGCGGTCGCCGCGGCACCAGAACGTGCCCGGGACCGGCCTGGGACTGGCGATCTGCGCCGACCTGGTCGGGGCGGCCGGGGGCGAGCTGCGGCTGGAGGAGGGCCTGCCGCGCCCGGACGGATCCGGGTACGGATTCGCCGCGGTGGTCGCGTTGCCGATCGCTCCGCGGGGGGCGTCGCCGTCCGGCGCCCCGGCTCCGTCGCCGGTCTGAGGACATGGGCTCCGGCGCAGGTTGGAGGGCCTGGGATCTGCCGCCGACCTGAGGACCCGGGCTCTGCCGCCGGTCCGTCGCCGTCTCGGGTCCGGTCTTGCCCGGGTCAGGGCTTGCGGTCGCGGAACCACGCGGCCGCGCCCGGATGAAGCGGGATCGATGCGGTCGAGATCCCGGTGCGCACGTTGATCTGCCACGCTTCGGGGACGGCTTCGGCGTCGTCGCGGCCGCCGGAGGCGATCGTGCCGGTGTGCGTGAAGATCGTGTCGGTGATGGCGTGGACCAGGTCGTCGGGCAGGTCGTCGCGCACGAGAAGCACGTTCGGCACCGCGATGGTGCGGGTGGCCGGGACACCGGCGTAGGCGGTCGCGGGGATCATGGCCGGGGTGTAGGGACCTGGGAACGCCGTGAAGAGCGCGTCCGCCTGCGTGTCCAGCGGGATCAGCCGGATCGGGTGCCGCTGCGCCAGCTCCGTGATGGCGGGGGTCGGGACGCCGGTCAGGGAGAACATCGCGTCGATCTCGCCGTCGCGCAGTGCCGCCGCCGATTCGGCCTGGCTGAGGTACCGGCCGTCGGCGTTCACCAGGCCGAGCTTCAGAACCCGCAGCGACGTGAACTCGGTGCCCGAGTCACGGGCACCGAGGGATATGCGCCTACCCTCGAGGTCCCGGAACCCGTCGATCGCCGAACCGGCCATGACCACGAGATGCAGGTGACTGTCGTAGAGCCGGCATATCGCCGAGAGCCCCTCGGGCGCGCGGCCGTCGGTCGTGATCAGCGCGTCCAGGCTCGTCAGCCCAAGGTGCACCTCGCCCGCCCGCAGCATCCGGATGTTGTCGGTGGACGCTCCGCTCGGCACGGTGACCACCGTGGCACCCGGCACCTGCTCGGAGATGCGTTCGGCCAGCGCACCGCCGATGCGCCGGTATACCGCCCCCGCCGGCCCGGTGGCCAGTCGCAGGTGGATCTTGTCGGCCTCGGGCCGCCGGGAGCAACCGACGAGCAGCCCTCCGGCGGCCAGGAGCACCGCCCGCCGGCCGAGCCGTAGCTCCGGGTTCAGCGCCATGCCGAGATGATACGGACGACGGCCCTCGGCCGCCGACGTCGGCCACGGAGAGCTCGATCGACCTACGGCTGCAGATGACGGTGCCGGTCCCGCTTCGACGTCTCCGGACGTTCGACACGGGTGGGGTCGCCGCGTACGAGCTCATCGTGGATGCGCCGGCGGGCGGTGGTGACGGCGCGCCCTGCCACCTCGTCGCCGTGCTCGAGGCGCTGTCGCAGCAGTTGCAAGGCGATGCGGCGGTTGAGGCTGAACTGCCGCTCGGTGTCGACCACGACGACGATTCCCGAGGGCCGGTGGGTCGCCCGTACCGCGGTGCTGGCCTTGTTCCGATGTTGACCGCCGGGGCCGCCGGTACGGCAGGCGACGATGTCGACGTCCGCTTCCGCGAACGTCGTGCGCGGGGTGTCGACCTGGCACGGTTGGGCGATGACGTACCAGTTCTTTCGGCTCGTGTTGGCCCGGTATGGACTGGGGGCCTGCCAGCACAGGGTTCCGGTCCACGAGGCGGCGAACGCCTCGGCGCCGGCTCCTGAGATCTGGACCAGGACCGATTGGTAGGTGCCGGACCGGTCGCCGGGAACGGTCTGAACTCGATGGGTCTCCAGATCCTGCCGGGTGGCGTCGGCCTCCAGGCGGAGCAGCAGCCGTGCCAGCGCCCAGGCACACTCCTGCGGGCCGCGCCCGGCCGACAGAAGCAGGTGGACGCTCACGACCGGCCTCGCTTGCGGCGCCGGTCCCGTTGGGACGTGGACCCGAGGTCGGGCGTCTTGTAGGTGACCAGGGGGACCGTGGTGGCCACGGGCGTGGCCAGGTCATGGTCGACGAGGTCGGCGATCACCTGCTCGATGCGCTTGTAGGCCGTCGGCGCCTCCTCGAAGAGGAGCTGGCGGTCGCCGCACACCACCAGCGACCCCACCGGCGTGCGGCGCAGTTCCTCGACCGTGTGCTTGGCCCGGCCCCGGCGCAGCGCGTCCGCACGCGACATCTTGCGGCCCGCGCCGTGCGCGACGGAGTGGTTGGCCTCCGGCCCGGCGTGGGCGGCCACGAGGTAGGAAGGGGTGCCTCGCGTACCGGCGATGAGCACGTCGCGGCCGTCACCCGGCGCCGCCCCCTTGCGGTGCAGGTAGACCCCGTCGCGGATCTCGACCAGGTTGTGGCACTGGTCGACGATCGGCTCGGTGGGTTCGGTCCCCAGGGCATGGGCGACGCGGGCGGCCATCAGCCGCCGGTTGAGTGATCCCCAGCGTACGGCGTCGTCATGCATCGCCAGGTAGGCGCCGGGATCAGGGGCGGGGCCCGCGCCGTGGACCGCGGTGTGCGCCCGCAGGATCCGTTCGCCCAGCCCTCGGGAACCGCTGTGGACGATGAGGACCAGGTCGTCGGCGGCGAGTTCGAGACGGCTCGCGTGGTCCGGATCGAAGACGGTCCCGATCCGCGCCAGCTCGACGAAGTGATTGCCCCGGCCGACCGTCCCGAAGCCCTCGGTGTGACCGGCGGGGATATCGCCCTTCACAACGGCCCAGGCCGGGTCGTCGGCATCCCGCTCGGGATCCAGCGCGCGATCGAGGTCGGGGAACCGGGCGGCGAGCTTCTCGGGTACGGCGCGCTTGAGCTTCATGGGGAACACGGCGATGCCGCAACCGATGTCGGAGCCCACCAGGAACGGGTACAGCACGGTCGATGCCATGGCGGCGCCGATGGGAGCGCCCTTGCCGGGGTGCAGGTCCGGCATGGCGGCGACGTGCGTCATGCCGTCGAGGGCGGCCACCTGGTGGCACTGCGCGAGGGCGTCGGACTCGATCCAGCTTGTGGGGGAGGCGAACACGGTGACGGTGGCCGAACCCATGGCCGCGGTGGACGGCGGCGGGGACTCCTGCCGGGAGTGTTGCTGGGACAAGGAGGTTCTCTTCCCTCAAAAAGGGTGTGGGCGGGAGCATCGCGGCGCGAGTCGGCGCTGTGGCATCTCGGAGTAGCGGGGTGCTGTCCGTTAGAACATCGTGGACACCACGTTCCCTGAGCCCCACCACGTGAGGCAAACGGTTTTCGCCGGGAACGCGTCGTAATCTGCCTGCGCCCGTGTCCGCTTCTGGGCTGCCGTCGATGTCGGCATCGACCGTTCCTCCTTACCGGGCGGTGCCCTACGCACTCTGAGGTGCGTACTTCCTTATGGAGAGTTACCCCTCGATAGTGATGCGAGATGACCGCCGAACACAGGCCCACAAGGAGCGAACCCATGAGCATGTCCACCTTCCGCGCCGCCGTCGTGCGCACCCCGGGCGGACCCGACGCGATCGAGATCATTGACGTTCCCGTTGCCGAGCCCGGACCCGGCGAGGTCCGGGTCGCGATCGCCGCTGCGCCGGTCAACCCCGTCGACCTCGGGGTCGCCGGTGGCTTCTTCCACACCGTGGGGCTGATCGATCAGCCGGAGCGTACCGGCCTGGGGTGGGACTTCGCCGGCATCGTCGTGGCCACCGGCCGCGGCGGTGACCTGGCCGCCGGTACCCGGGTCGCCGGTCTGGTGGTCGGGTTCGACCGCGACTTCGGCACCTACGCCGAGCAACTCGTCGTACCGGCCGCCGGCCTCGCCGTCGTGCCCGCCGGGCTGGACCTGGTCGCGGCGTCAACGGTGCCGCTCAACGGGCTGGCCGCGGCGCAGATCGTCGACCTGCTCGGCGACGCGCCCGCCGGCGGTGACCGGCTGCTGGTGACCGGCGCGGCCGGCGCGGTCGGGGGGTACGTCTGCTCGCTCGCGCAGGACCGCGGCTGGCGGGTGACCGGCCTGGCCCGAGCCGAGGACGAGGAGTTCGTCCGCAGCCTCGGCGCCGGCTTCACCACGCAGGCCGAGCCGGGCTGGGACGCGGTCGCCGACGGTGGCGCACTGCAGGAGCAGGGTCTCGCCCTGGTCCGCGACGGCGGGGCGTTCGTCGGGGTCCGGCCGAACGCCGTGCCGGCCACGGAGCGCGGGATCACCGTGGCCGTCGTGGAAACGCACCTCGACGGCCCGCGATTGGGTGATCTGCTCGCCCGCACCGCGTCCGGCGAACTGCCGGCCCGAGTGCACACGGTCGTGCCGCTGGACCAGGTCGCCGACGCCCACCGGGCCATGGCGAAGAGTGGGGTGCGCGGTCGCTACGTGCTCCAGCCCTGACCGGTGACCGCCGGGGGGAGCGGTCGCGCGAACCTTCCTACTTGTCGTGTTGCCGGCGCACCATCTCGGTGATCCAGATGGGCGCGAACGGAGACGTGCAGCCCGGGGGAGTCGGGTAGTCCTCGAGCACCTTCAGGCGCTCACCGATGTCGATCGCACGAACGCGGTGCTCGGCGCGCTCGATCCCGATCTGAGCCAGGCAGTGGTTCATCGCCCACTGCAGGCGATCCGGGGCGTCTTTCATCTCCGCCTCGATGACGTCGAGCAGTCCTGCGAGGTCGAGGCCCTCGGGCTTCTTCGCCACGCGTTCGGTGGTCAGCGCCCAGCCGGCACTCGCGACCACCGGATCCGGATCGGCGGACCAGGCCAGGCGCAGCTCTTCGGAGTGCGGACTCTTCTTCACCACGTAGTTCACGAGCCAGTCGTGCACCTTGGGTACGCGCGACTCGCGCACCATGACGTCCAACTCCTGCCGCCCGAACGCCTTCGGGCGGCAGATCAGGATCGCCACCAGTCGCGCCGCGGTGTCATCCGTCTCCCAGAGCCGGCACGCGAGTTCCTGCTGCGTCTTCAGCCGCTTCGCGAGCGCGCGCAGCTTGCCGAGGTTCACACCGTGATCGTCACCGTGTCTCTCGTTCACCGCGCGTATCTTCGGGTCCTCGAGCTCGGCCAGCTCGGCCAGCACCTCGGCCACCGTCGTCTCGGTCAGCGTCGTCTCGGCCACTTCAGACTCCTGTCCATCACGTGCGAGCAGACTACGACGGAAGCCGGCCTCCTGTCTTGCACGCCGGTTCGGCGGCGGCCACCGACCCGGACGGCTGGAGGAACACCGCGCCGAGGCGCGGGGAGTCACTCCCAGACGAGGCAGAAGGGATGGCCTGCGGGGTCGGCGTAGACGCGCCAGCAGCGGGTAGCGTCACCGGGGTCGAGAATGGTGGCGCCGAGAGCGAGGACCTGCCGCTGGGCCTCGTCGAGGTCCTTGACGCCGACGTCGAGGTGGAACTGCTGAGGGCGGGTGGGATCCGGCCACTGCGGCGGCCGATGGTCGTCAACGCCCTGGAAGGTGAGCACCATGCCGGTCTCGAGGTGGAGCGTCGTCCAGTTGTCGTCGAGCGACCACCGGGGATCGGGCTGGTTGACCGTGCCACCGAGGAGCGACCGGTAGAACCGGGCGAGCTCCAGGGCGTCCGAACAGTCCAGCACCACGCACTGCAGGTTGCCGATCACGTGTCTTCCTTCCAGGGGCGGGATGGTGAAAACGACAAACAGCTTTTCTCATCGGGAAAGATGCGGAAAATCGGGGCGTCGGCGGCCGGCTCAACCGCCTGACGCCCTTGTGCGACGGTAGGGGGCGATGATTGCGGTTATGGCGTTGTCGACGGCGTTCACGAGGTTGTTCGGTGTGCGGCACCCGATTGCCCTGGCGCCGATGGGCGGGTCGGCCGGTGGTGCGCTGGCGGCGGCCGTCTCTCGCGGCGGAGGGCTCGGGCTGCTGGGCGGCGGCAACGGGGATCGGGACTGGATGGCCCGCGAGCTGCCCATCGTTGCCGAGGGCACCAAGCCATGGGGGATCGGTTTCCTGACCTGGGCGATCGACGGCGGGGCGGTTGAGCGTGCACTGGAGTACGCCCCTCGGGCGGTGATGTTGTCCTTTGGAGACCCGAGTCCGTTCGCTGAACGCATCCGCCGGGCGGGTGCGGCGTTGATCATTCAGGTCACCGATCTGGAGGAGGCCAGGCGGGCGGTGGACCTGGGCGCCGATGTCATCGTGGCGCAGGGGGTCGAAAGCGGTGGGCATGGCGCTCGGCACGGGCGGTCCACGCTGCCGTTCGTGCCGATCGTGGTGGACCTGGCCGCGCCGGTGCCGGTGCTGGCGGCCGGTGGGATCGCCGACGGCCGCGGCGTGGCCGCCGTTCTGGCTCTGGGGGCCGCCGGGGCACTCATCGGCACCCGCTTTCAGGCCACGACCGAGGCCCTGGTCGCCCTCTCGACCGTCGAGGCGATCGTTGAGGGACGCGGGGAGGACACCGAGCGCAGCAGCGTGCTCGATATCGCCCGAGGCTCCCGGTGGCCGTCGAAATACACCGCCCGCACCCTCGGCCACCCCTTCCTTGATCGATGGCGGGGCCGAGAAGCCGAACTCGCCGCCGATCCCCAGGCCAGACAGGCCTACCAAGACGGCGTGGCACGAGGCGAGATACCCGCGCTGCCGGTGTGGGCCGGCGAGGCCGTCGATCTCATCAACGACCGGCCCTCCGCAGCCGACCTTGTCGGGGCCCTCGCTGCGCAGGCTGAGGACGCACTGGCCCGAGCGGGAAGGCACTGACCGGAGTGGCCCCGCCCTCCGGCGGCCCGGTGAAGACGAGCCGCTCGTCGAGCATCCGGTCCGGCTCCTCGACGTCTCCGCCGAGCTGCGCCGCCTGTAGGAGCTGCTCGGCTTCGCGCAGCTCATCTATGAGGATGCGGTCGACCGTCCGGCCCCCGTCGGCGAGACTCGCGCCGCATCGCGTTCGGCGGCGCGGGGTCTCAGGATCGACCACAGGTCGTGGGGCAGAACGTGACCTCGGGGTAGCGCGATGACGGCCCGTCCAGGAGGTGCTGCCGCTGTGATTTCAGGTGCTGGTCGAGGAAGGCCGCCACGTACGTGCGGGTGAGCTCCGCGCCACGGGCCGCGGGCATCATGCCAGGGAGAGGTTTGAGACCGAGGACGTCTGCCACCAGTGGGATGTCGGTGAAGGACTGGTGCTCGGCGTCCGACAGCACGAGCCAGCGCTTCCACCCGGTCAGCAGCTTCCAGTCACGGTCCCACGAATTGTCGAGGCTGCCCGGGACATGCTCCTGCGAACCCAGGAACATGAACGGCCGGGAGAGGCCGCTCCTGGGGATCCGGGCGTAGGTGGTGCCGTCCATGTCGACTCCGGCGCGTATGCGCGGGTCCTTGACCATGGCCGCCATGGCGCCGGCTCCGCCGGCCGACTGGCCTACCATCGCGATCCGGGTGGGGTCGATCAGGTCGTGCCCGTCCCACTCGGAGGTCAGCCGGTCGAGGACGAAGGAGACGTCGGCGGCCCGGCCCTGGACCAGCGCGGTGCGGGAGCCGGGGTCGGTGTCGCTGTCGCAGGCGAGGCATTCGGCGACCCGCCCGTCGGACAGGGTGGTGGCGTAGCTCTCGTAGGTGTGGTCGATCCCGGCCACGACGTAGCCTCGGCTGGCGAGATCCTCGGCCAGGGACGTGAGCGTGCTCATCGGCTTGGTGAAGCCGGGAGAGAGCACCACCAGCGGAAGCTTCCGCCCCGCCGGTTCGGCGTCCTTGACGGCGTTCGTGCGTGTCCTGCTCAGCGTGTCGTACGGCGTGGGCGCGAGCCCGGAGCCTTTCAGGAAGAGTTCCGATTCCTCGGCCGTCATGTACGGCGCGCGCTCTCCCTCGCGCTGCTTGGTCGGATACCACAGGGTGACCTTGAGCTCCCTGGCGTCGACGTCGAGGTCCCAGGGATCGGGGCGGGAGGCGTCCTTCAGATGCAGGGCGGTGGTGCCGACCGGAAGGGTGCCGGTGGGCGCGGGCAGGGTGGCGGGGCCGGGCGGTTTGGCCGGCGGGGCGTCGGACCTGGGCGGCGCGGGAGCGGAGCAGGCGGACGCGGCGAGGACGGCCAGTCCCGCGGCGAGGGTCAGGAGTCTTCTCATGGCGAGGTCCCTTCACGTGTGCAGCAGGGTCAGGGCCTTGGCCAGGGCGGGGTCGTGCCCGGCGGCCGCGTCCTTCGGGGTCAGGGGCACGTAGTGGTCGGGCGGCACGCCGATCCGGTCGATCACCTCGCGATCGGGTCCCAGGTGGTGCCTGTCGGGGAAGCTCAGGAGGGTGTTGTTGGCGAGCAGGTACCCCCGCGCCGGGCCGGAGATCACACCGGCGGTCCTGGTGCCGACCAGCCGGCCGATGCGCAGGTCCTTCACCGCGGAGCTGAAGTGCTCACACGCCGAGGCACAGCCGCGGTCGGTGAGCACCGCCAGCGGCAGGTGAAGCAGCTCGACGGTGTCATCGGTCCACGAGGTCACGCACCTGCCGTCCACGGTGCACTGGTAGGCGGTGACCTTGCCGTGGACGAACGCGCTCAGCAGCCGGATCGCCTCCACGGGGCTGCCGCCGCCGTTGCCGCGCAGGTCCAGCACGACGCCCGACAGCGTCCGGCCGGTGCGCAGCCTGGAGATCGCCTTGAGGACCCTGTTCGCGGAGCCGGGCGCGAACCCGGTCATCCGCACGTAGGCGATGTCGTCTTCCAGCAGCTTCGACCTCACCAGTTGCAGGGTGGCCAGATCCCGCTGGTAGAGGCCGGGTTTGAGCGTCACGGTCCAGTGGCGGCCGGTGGTCTGCCGCAGGAGCCGCAGCCGCACCGGGCGCGCGTCCGGGTACTGCGGGTAGAGGGCGGCGATCGCGGGGGTGGACCTCCCGTCGATGAAGGGCGCCGATCCGTTGATCGACTCGATGACGTCGCCGGGGCGCAGCCCGGCGGCCTGCGCCGCGCCGCCCTGCACGATGGTGACGAACAGCGGGGGGAGGGCGGCGCCGGGGCCGGCGTCCAGCTGCGGGCCGTTGACGTTCGCCTGGAGCCCCAGGCCGTAGCCGTCGCCGTCGTAGTAGTCGGGCGGCCGCTTGACGTCGTGCGTCCAGCGGGCGTGGTTGTCGCCGAGGGCGGCCACGATGGACTCGAGGGTGACGACGGCCAGCCTGTCGCGCAGGCCGGGGACCTGGTCGGTGATCTTCCGGTAGGTGGTCTCGAAGGCGGTCCAGTCGGCTCTGCGGTCGCCGGTCAGCGCCGGCATGCCCGCCTCGGGCACGTCGCGCCCGTTGCGGTTGAGCTCCTGCGTCAGGGCGACGAGCCCGGCGGCCAGCAGCGAGCGGACGTCCAGCGTGGTGCCGCTGTAGTAGTTGCCGAGGATGCAGAAGTACGCCTGCTCGATGACGTCGATCGTGGTGGCCATCTCCGCCTCGGGGGTCGCCCGGGGCGGCGCGCAGACCGTACCGGCTGCCGCGCTCACCTGGCCGCGCGGCGGCGTGGGTGCGGTGCAGGCCGCCGCCAGGAGGAGTGCGAGCCCGGCGGCCGCGATCCTGAGGATGGTCATGACAGGCGTCTCCGGATCCACCAGAAGGACGACCACGTGAGGCCGAGGGTGAGGAGGGCGTAGATCCCGGTCTCGATCCATTGGAAGGGCCAGAAGCGGTCGAGGGGCTGGTAGGTCGCCTGCTGCCGGTAGCCGAGCCGGTTGATCTCGACCCAGCACGCGTCCAGGCCCTGTGGTCCCGTCTCCCGCGGCGAGCAGGGGCCCGACGTCACCGAGACGGGGACGGGCGCCTCTTCACCGCTGCCGGCGATCCTCCGTCCGGACGGATCCAGGAGGTCGCTGAGCAGGACCCAGGAGCCCGCGTGGCCGGGAACCGCCGATCTCGTGGAAATCCGCACGGGCCCGCCCTGTTCCTCTACGTGGATGCCGCTCATGTTCTCCTGGTTGAGCTCGAAGATTCCGGTGACCGGGGGCATCAGGTGGGGACGGACGAGCAGCGGCATGGCGAACTGGACCGCGGCGAAGACGGCCAGGGTGAGGGCCATGGCGGGCAACGTACGGCGCACCAGCATGCCCACGGTCACGCCCAGGACGAGGGCGAAGGCCGCATAACCCATCGGGGCGATGCCACGCGCGCCGAACACCAGGGGAGCCATCAGAGCCAGGTCCGGAACGGCCGACTTGTCCAGGGGATCGGACCACCACGTCACCGCGAGGCCGCTCGCGATGGCGGCGGCCATGGCCGCCAGGCCGATGAGCCCGAGCTTGACCGCCAGCCAGCGGCCACGGGTGACGCTCTGGTTCCACACCAGCAGGTGCGTGCCCGCCTCCAGCTCGCGGGTGATCAACGGTGCTCCCCAGAAGAGCCCGATGAGAGCGGGCAGGGCCAGCACGACGAAGCTGACGGCCACGAAGAGGAGCTCGTATCCGTCGAAGAAGCGGTCGAAGAACCGCTCACAGGTGTCGTCCGAGACGCAGCCGGCGATCCCGGCCGAGTAGCGGGAGGCAAGGTCCGGACCGGTCAGGGCCAGTACGACGGCGAGAATGACGAGTACGGCGGCCGTCATCACGGCCGAGCCGCGGAACTGGCGCCAGGTCAGCCAGATCATCGTTGCACCTCCAGCGCGACTCGCCGGTTCTCCGCGGCCTGCCTGTCCATGTAGGCCAGGACGAGGTCTTCCAGGCTGAGCCGGGTGACCGTCCAGGCGGGATCGTGGATCGGGGCGTCGGTACGGACCACGAACGTGCTCTGCCGGTCGGTGTGGCGCGCGGAGACCACATGTTGGTCGGCGGGGAGCCGGTCGGGATCGTGACGCGGGCCGGTGAGCCGGTGATGGGTGGCCAGCAGCCTGTCGACCTCTCCCGCCATCTGAACGCGCGAGTCGACGAGCACGATCATGAAGTCGCAGACGCGTTCCAGGTCGGAGACCAGGTGGGAGGAGAGCACGACGTTGACATCGTGCGCGACGACGGCCTCCGTCAGCCCCTGCAGGAACTCCCGGCGGGCGAGCGGGTCGAGCGAGGCCACGGGCTCGTCCAGGATCAGCAGCTCGGGCCGCTTGGCCAGGCCCAGGGTCAGGGCGAGCTGGGCGCGCTGGCCGCCGGACAGCTTGCCCGCTCGATGCGCGGGGAGGAGACCGAGTTGCGCGATGCGCTCTCGCGCCATGCCGTCGTCCCAGCGGGGGTTGAGCCGCGCCCCCAACCGCAGGTGATCGGCAACGGTCAGTCCCGCGTAGACGGGGGTGTCCTGGGCGACGAACCCGACCCTGGCCAGCTGTGCGGGCGTGCCCCCGGGCCGCCCGCCGAGCACGGTGATGTCGCCCGCCGTGGGTTCGAGCTGGCCGCCGGCCAGCTTCAGCAGCGTCGTCTTGCCGGCTCCGTTGGGGCCCACCAACCCCACGACGTGGCCCGCCGGGATGTCGATGGTGCACTCGCGCAGCGCCCAGCGCTTGCCGTACCTCTTGCCCAGTGCCTGGGCCTGCAAGACAGAAGTCACGCTATGTCCTCCTGAGAGGGGTCCGAAGGGTGGTCATGAACAGCGCCGCGATGCTTTCGGTGAGGTCGCGGCTCCAGAGCGGCGTGATGACAGGAACGAAACTAGGCACCGCCCCTGCCGGTGCGCGTCGGCCGTCATACCGAGATCGCGTACCGCCTGAGAACGAAGGGCTGCCAGGTCATCCCTGCGATGTACTCCTCAAGACCATGAGCCCCGTCACAGCGGCCGATGCGGGCCGGACAGGCAGGCGTGACAATGTGCCGATGGGAACGGGTGAACGACCACCGTGGTGGCGGCATGTGCTCAACCTGAACAGCCGGCTGGACGAGAACCACCCGGACCGGCGAGGCGTACGGGACACGCCGGGGCTGAGTGGCGACGGACCTCCGAGGCCGTCTCGCAGGGCATTCGTCGCCGACGCGGTGGTCGCGATCGTCCTGGCGGTCATCGCGGTGACCGTATCGGCGAGATATCCGGTGACCGGCCCGATCGGTGATCAGCCCAAAGTGATCGAGTACTTACAGCTCCGACCTGACGCCCCGCCCGCGCCGCCGGTTCCCGCCACCCCGCCCGCGCCGCCGGTTCCCGCCACCCCGCCCGCGCCGCCGGTTCCCGCCACCCCGCCCGCGCCGCCGGTTCCTGCCACCCGGCCCGCGCCTCCTGATCTCCCGGCCGCCCCTGATGCCCCGGCCGGCTACCCACCGCCTCCCGGCGTCCTGTCCAACGGCCCATCCTCACCCGCCGGCAACCCGCCCGGCCCGTTCGCACCGCCGGGTCCTGATCGCCCACCGAGTCCTGATCGCCCGCCGGGTCCTGATGCCCCGATCGGCTACCCACCACCTTCTGGCGTGCCGGCCCAGCCCTCGTCCTACGACCCGCCCGTATTTCTTGTGGCGCTGACGGCGTTACCGCTGGCCGTGCGGCGCCGGTACCCGCTCATCACCTTCTGGGCGGTGCTGGCCGCGGCGCTGGCCACGCACGCGAGCGCCACCTGGATCACCGTGCTGACCTGCGCTGTCGCCGCGTACGGCGCCGTTGCCTACAGCCGTAACCGGTTCCTGGCAATGGGCGGCCTCGTGCTCGCGGCCGGGCTCGCCGGCGGTGCCTTCCGGGACGTCGCGCCCGCGCTACCGAACTGGATGGGGCCGTTCGTCGTCTTGCTGAGCGTCGGCGTCTTCGGGAGCTTCATCCGTTTCTGGCGGCGACAGCTGGGCGCCAGCCGGCATCGGTTCGCCGAACTGCAGCAGGCGCAGGCAGACGCCATGCACAGGGCCGTCGCGGAGGAGCGCTCCCGGATCGCCGCCGAACTCCACGATGTGGTGACCCACAACGTCAGCGTGATGGTGATCCAGGCCGGCGCGGCCCGCAAGGTCATGGACGTGGAGCCGGAACAGTCGAAGCAGGCCTTGCTCGCGATCGAGTCCGGCGGCCGGGCCGCCATGGCCGAGCTGCGCCACGTCATGGGCCTGCTCGCCGGCCCGGGCGGCGAGCGTCTCGACGGGCCTTCCGACGGGCTCGAACCCCAACCCGGGCTCCATCAGCTCGACGCCCTGGTGGAACGGGTCCGCGCCGCCGGCGTGCCGGTGAGCGTCGAGGTGTCGCCTCCTGAGCCGCTGCCTCCCGGAATCGACCTCGCCGCCTACCGCGTCGTGCAGGAGGCCCTCACCAACACGATCAAGCACGCGGCCGGGGCCGCCGCGTTCGTGACGATCGGTCATGACGGCGACTGGCTGGAGATCGAGGTGACCGACACCGGCGGGGCACGGAGCACCGGACCGCGGACCGGCGACGGCAGGGGGCTGATCGGACTGCGCGAGCGGCTCGGTGTCTACGGTGGGACTCTGGACGCCGGACGGACGGCCGGGGAAGGATTCCGGATCAAGGCCCGCATCCCGTGGAGGACAACATGACCGAGCGGTTGCGCGCCGTCATCGCCGACGACCAGGCACTGGTACGCACGGGATTCCGCATGATCCTCGCCGCCGACGGCATCGAAGTGGCGGCCGAGGCCGCCAACGGGGAAGAGGCCGTCGCCGCGGTCCGCCGTACCAGGCCCGACGTCGTGCTCATGGACATCCGGATGCCGCAGATGGACGGTCTCGAGGCCACCCGGCGGATCCTCGCGGGCGGTGCCGAGGAGACCCGTGTGCTGATCCTGACCACCTACGACCTCGACCACTACGTGTACGCCGCGCTCGCCGCGGGGGCGAGCGGGTTCCTGCTCAAGGACGTCACCCCCGAACACCTGGTGGCCGCGGTGCGCCTGGTGCGCTCCGGAGACGCCCTGCTGGCGCCCACCATCACTCGCCGCCTGGTCGAACGTTTCGCCCGCCGCGACAACGTGAAGCCCACCCTCCACCGCGATCTGTCCCGGCTGACGCCCCGGGAGCTGGACGTGCTGCGCCTGCTCGCCACCGGCCTGAGCAACGCCGAACTCGCCGACCAGCTGACCCTCAGCGTGGCCACGGTGAAGACCCACGTCGCGCGGATCCTGTCCAAGCTCGGCCTGCGTGACCGCGTCCAGGCCGTGGTGGTCGCCTACGAGACCGGCCTGATCTCCCCCGGTGGCACCGTCTGACCCGAGTCCACCGGACGACGACTCCCGGCCGGCCGGCCCGCTCGCGAGCGAACGGCGCGTCCCAGGCCGGCGCGGAGGGGTGTCATGCCCCGGCCGTGTTCGTCAACGAGGTGACGGGTGACCTGCTCACCGCTCGATCTCGACGTACTGACCGGGGACATCGGCTGAGAGCCGCACCCACGCCTGCTCGCTCCTCGACGCCTCCGACGCGGCTGCGGGATCGAGACCTACGAGGCCAGCCGCTCACGTGCGTTGTGACCGGAGCCGGTCGGCTCCGCACCACTTTCGGGCCGGCTGATCTCGGCCCACACCACGTCGAGGGAGAGGCCGAGGACATCGGCGATCGCCGCGACGGTCGAGAAGGCGGGGGTCGCCACGCGGCCCGTCTCGATCTTCCGGAGGGTCTCCGGTGAGACACATGCGTCGAGCGCGGTCTCGAGCATCGAGCGCTCTCCCCTGGCGCGACGCAACAGGGCGCCGAGGCGCTGTCCGCGCTCGACCTCTGCGGGTGTGAGCGGCAACCTGACCATGGCTCCGATAGTACCGGGTGCCGGGATAATATGGCCGGGATAGTTATTGGTTGCATGAGAAGGGCGCCGCATGATCGAGATCCTGAGTCCCCCCGCACTGGCTCGAGCAAAAGAGACAGGCGCCCTGGTCGCTCACATCCTGCAGACGCTGAAGAGCCGCAGCGCGGTAGGCACGAACCTCCTGGACATCGACCGGTGGGCCCAGGCCATGATCGTCGAGGCCGGAGCGCTGTCCTGCTACGTCGACTACGAGCCGTCGTTCGGACGCGGGCCGTTCGGCCACTACATCTGCACGGCCGTCAACGACGCCGTGCTCCACGGACTGCCGTACGACTACAGGCTTGCCGACGGCGACCTGCTGACGCTCGACCTCGCCGTCTCCAAAGGCGGAGTCGCCGCGGACTCCGCCATCAGCTTCATCGTGGGCGACTCAAAGCCTCCGGAGAGCGTCGCGATGATCAGCGCAACCGAACGCGCGTTGAGCGCGGGCATCGCGGCTGCCGGGCCCGGAGCCCGCATCGGCGACATCTCCCATGCCATCGGCTCGGTCCTCAGCGAGGCGGGGTATCCGATCAACACCGAGTTCGGAGGTCACGGCATCGGATCGACGATGCACCAGGACCCGCACGTCTCGAACACCGGACGGCCCGGCCGTGGATACAGGCTGCGCCCGGGGCTGCTGCTCGCACTGGAGCCGTGGGTCATGGCGGACACCGCCAAGCTCGTCACGGATGCCGACGGGTGGACGCTCCGAAGCGCGACGGGCTGCCGGACGGCACACAGCGAGCACACGATCGCCATCACCGACGACGGAGCCGAAATCCTCACCTTGCCGAAGTAGGCGCAACCGTGAGGCCGGAGCCACGCGTGTTTCCATTCTCCGGGCGCCTCATCGTGAACCACCGGTGAAAAGCAGCCTTCCGAGATCTCATGTCAACGCCGCACCGACTCCTCGACACCGTCTCATCGTCGCTCGTCCTGTCGTCGACGAAGGCCGGCCGATGAGTGAGGTCGCGGCTGCGTCCGCCCTGCACGCGATTGATCAACGCCCTCGATCGGTACATCCGGCCAGCGGCGCCGGCCGCCTTACTTCGCCCACCACTGTGGGTTCGAGCTTGAGTAAATACCGTGGGCGCTGTTAGCTTCACCTGGGTGGACGACATGCCTGCACGGACGGAGACGATCGAGGACTTCGCGGCGGCTCTGCGAGAACTTCGCAAATCGATCGGCAACCCACCTTTTCGGGAGATGTCTGGCCGGTCGGGGGCGATCTCGCACACGACGTTGCACGAAGCCACGAAGGGTAACCGGCTCCCGAGTTGGGAGACCACCGTCGAGTTCGTCAAGGCGTGCGGCGCGGACCCGGCCGCGTACCGCGAACGCTGGGAGAGGGCGAACCTGGCGGTCAGATCGGCGGGTGCCGGAGATCCTTCAATCCGCGCGGGCACCTCGGCGGCCCGTCCGCTTGGCGGACTCGCAGCCTCCGCCCCGGGCGCCGCGGAAGGTCATACCGTGCACACCGCCATCGGGTCGCAAGCGCCACGATCGGCTGGTGAGACCTCGGCGCCTGTGCCCACGCCACCGCCACCGCCCGACGAGATCGCGGGCGACGTTCAGCCGGTCCTCCCCGCGCCGGAGGGCAGAGGGCGACTCCGGCTGACCCGCCCGGCCGCGGCCGCGCTCGCAGCGGCGGCCGTCGGTATGGGGGCAGCGGTCCTCATCGCGGCCACCGCCAATCGCGGCTCCGAGACCGACGGGCACATCCCGAACCCGTCCGGCAGTCCATCGGAGGCCGCGCCGTCGGCAGCCGACTGCCCGGTGCGCGCGACCAACCCGCCGTGGAGCCCGCCTGTGCACGAGGGCGATTCGGCGGTGTTCATCGGGGACATCACACTGCCCGACTGCACACGCGTCGGCCCCGGCCAGACCAAGACCAAGGTATGGCGGCTCAAGAACGCCGGGACCGTGCCGTGGAAGGGATATTCGTTACATCGCCTCGACCTCCCGCAGCGACCTGATCAATGCCAGACCATCTCCGACGTACCGATCGAGGACACGCGACCCGGAGAGAGCGTCGACATCCGGACCAACGTCACCACGCCGAGGAACCCAGGCCTGTGCTACGTGCGGTTCAAGCTGATGGATGGTTCGGGACGAGTCGCGTTCCCCGGAGGCAGGCCGCTCAACTTCCAGGTCATCGTCGACTGACGCCTGTTCCCCGCCGCGCATCACACGGCGGGGAACAGGGGCGGACGGTCTTCAGGGGGTTCAGGATGTGAGAACGATCCCCTTGTAGTAGTCCTTGAGGATCCTGGAGTGGCTCCAGCCCGCCTTGGCCTTATCGCGAGAGCCGGTCTGCGACATCCAGTCGCCGGTGACCCAATGGCCGCAGGCCGTCGTCGTGGAGCAGTACTGGGCCTTGAAGATCTCCCCGTTGCGCGTCATCCGGGTGCCCCACGTCGCGTCCACCGCGGCGTTCGTCGCCGCCGTCGCGGAGCCGGGCTTGTACACCTGGCTGGCCGTGTGGTCGGAGACGTCGTAGCACTGGCCGCTCGGCGTCTTGCTCGCCGATCTCAGCGCCCAGTACCAGCCGAAGTTCTTGACGGCGATCGCCCCGGCCCTGAGGGACTCCGCCGGCCAGTACGACGGCCACTCGTTGGGCAGGACATTCTTGATGTAGGTCTTGAACTCCACCCGGTCCACGCGATTGAGGGATTTCCGGTAGACGAGGATCGTCGTGGGCAGCTTGCCGTGCGTGCCGTCGGTCTTGCACCCGGTCGGCGGTGCGGAGCTCACGAACCGGTGTGAGGCGTTCTGGTTTTTGAGGGCGGCGGTGAGGTTGCCCTTGGCGCCGGCGGCGAAGTCCTGGTAGGTGCTGCCGGCGTAGTTGCTGTTGTAGTGGACGCGGACGGTTTTGCCGCTGCGGTTCCAGACGGAGGCGGCGGCGTTCTTGATGCACTTGCCCTTGCCGGTGCCGGGTCCCTTGAAGTCGTAGCAGGAGGGCTGCTTGGTGGCGTAGTCGCCGACGGATCCGGTGAAGTCGGAGAGTGATCCCTGGTTGTTGCTGTTGAAGTAGTAGCAGAACTCGCCGGTCTCGCACACGCCGTTGCGTCCGGCTGCCGAGGCGGGTGAGGCGGTGGCGAGCACCGCCCCGCCGAGCGTCATCGCGGCGGCCGCCGCGATGAGCCGCGAGATCGGCCGTGCGGTTCGTGGGGACACAGTTGCCTTCCTCTCATCAAAGGCCGCGGTGCGCTAGCGGAGGTTGTAGTTCTGGGAGATCCAGAACGAGTTCGGGTTCGGGTTGCTCAGAGTCGGGTCGCCGACGCTCTTGGAGGCGCGCGTCTGCCGTCCGGGGCGCATCTCGACGTGGGTGTGCGCGGCCCCACTGGACGACACCCCGTGCCATGCCTCGTCGGCGATGATCTGGCCGCGCGAGATCTGCTGGCCCACGCTCAGGGAGGACCGCGGAGCGGAGTGCAGGTAGATGATCGTCTTGTTCAGCGAGGCGTTGTAGATGGCGATCGTGGAGAGCCCCGAGCCGCCGTTGAACCCGCGCGCGACGTTGATGACCTGACCGCTCACCAGGGCGTGGACATCCGAGCCCACGCCGCGGGCGATGTCGATGCCCTCGTGCCGGCCGGCCGTGTTGGTGTAACCGTCGAAGGCGCAGCTGATGTGGCCGCCGCCGGTCTTGTACAGCCCGTACGACATGTCGACGCGCGCAGATGACGACGGGCTGAACTGGTGTGAGGCGTTCTGGTTTTTGAGGGCGGCGGTGAGGTTGCCCTTGGCGCCGGCGGCGAAGTCCTGGTAGGTGCTGCCGGCGTAGTTGCTGTTGTAGTGGACGCGGACGGTTTTGCCGCTGCGGTTCCAGACGGAGGCGGCGGCGTTCTTGATGCACTTGCCCTTGCCGGTGCCGGGTCCCTTGAAGTCGTAGCAGGAGGGCTGCTTGGTGGCGTAGTCGCCGACGGATCCGGTGAAGTCGGAGAGTGATCCCTGGTTGTTGCTGTTGAAGTAGTAGCAGAACTCGCCGGTCTCGCACACGCCGTTGCGTCCGGCTGCCGAGGCGGGTGAGGCGGTGGCGAGCACCGCCCCGCCGAGCGTCATCGCGGCGGCCGCGGTGGTGAGGATCTTGTTGAGCATTCTCATGGTGTTCTCCTTGTGTCTATTGGTGTCTGTGCAGCCTGGGGTTGGGATGGTCAGCGGCGCTGGTACTCCTCCCAGGTGCGGATGGTCACCTTCGGGCCGTCGTCCGGGCCACGGCCGGCGAGCCCGTTCAGGCCGAGGTAGTAGTCACCGATCTGGTGCTGGGCCTGGCCGGAGAGGTCGGTGTCGTTGATGGCGGCGGCGTGGATGTGCCACGGCCAGTCGGCTTGGTCGGGGCTACGCACCCATGCCGCGAAGCCGACATTTCGCAACGCGCGGGCGACCGCGGTACGGGTGGCCGAGCTCATCCCTTTGACCGAGATGTCGACGACGCCGCCGCCGTCGTGGGTGCCCGCGGACGTGGGGTCGCCGCCGCGGTTGTACGAACCCTGCAGCAGCACGAGGTCGCGGCCGAGCAGCCGCTTCGCCTCGGCCAGCATGCTCCGCGTGCGGGTGTCGACGACGACGCCACCGACGGACACCCGGGCACCCGGGGCGATGATGCGGGTGACCCCGAAGCGGCCGGCTCCGAGCCCGGCGAGCGACGTCTTGCCCGGCAGGCCGTTGGCGGCGAGACCGGTGAAGCCGAGCGACTTCTGGTACTTCGCGAAGGCGGTGACCGTGGTGGTGCCGAAGTAACCGTCCACCCACTTCGCGTCGAGCAGGCGCCGGTCGCGCAGCGCCTGCTCAATGAGGAGCACGCCGGCCTTGGCGCCCGGGGTCAGCGTGTTGTCGGGCCGCCGCGGGTCGATCTGGGCCGCCTTGACGGCGGCTTCCATGTTCACGCTTGGAAGGGCCCTGATGTCGGCCGCCTGTGCCGCCGACATCCCGGACGCTCCGGTCAAGGAAGCGAGCAGGGCGGCCGCCACGAGGGTGGCGGCGCATGAGGGCAACTTCATCGTTTCTCCTGTTTCGGACGCTGGGAGGTGATTCCTGCGGCGGGATCCACAGTTTCGGATCGCTCACGCTGTCCTCAACAAGATCGTGTTGTCAGCCTGTTCGACAGGCTCTCCGTACAGGCGTACGCGCCGCCTGACGGTTCCTCGGGTGCTTGATGAGCTGGGCGGACGCTCGCGCCGGACGTTCTGTCTCCGGCGCGAGCTCGGTCACGCGCCCACGTGCGTCAAGCCGCCCGACGGAGAGATCCGCGTCGGGCGGAGCGACTTCGCGACCCGGCCGGACACTCTCCGGGAGGCGGCATGACCGCCTCCCATGACGTGGAGATCTGGATCTTCGCCTCTAAGGAACCTCTAAAGCCGGCCGAAACCGCACCTGAGGCCGCGGTGTTTGTGTTGTCGCCACGGCGCCGGTTCTCGTCCGGTGCGCTCAGTGGACGAAAGGCATCACGATGATGAAACGCACACGGCTGGTGGTGGCCGCGGCAACGCTCGCCGCGCTGGCCGCGACCGGTACGGCGGCGGCATCCGGTCCGGCCCCGACACCGGGTGACGCGAAGTCCTGTTCCGTGACGGTCAATCCGGACGGGAAGTCCACGGTCGCCGCGGATGCCGACTTCGTCGCGATCGCGGCGAAGCTCGGGGTGACGACCGACCGGCTCGACGCCGCGCTGATCGCGGCCAAGACGTCGACGGCCACCTCGACCGGCGTTACACCGGATGCCTTCGTCGCGGCGGTCGCGGCCAACCTGGGGCTGCCGGTCTCGCGGGTCCAGGACGCTCTGGGACCGCTGGTCTCCAAGCCCGCGCCGGGTGACGACCACGGCAAGCAGAACAGCAAGGAGAAGAAGGGCGTGGACGGCCCGCAGGACTCGCCGTTCACCACGGACGCCGCGGCGGCCTCTGTTGCCGCGGCGCTCGGCGTCGATCAGGCTAGGGCCAAGGCCGCTCTGACCGCTGTGGTGGCGTTGGGATCGGCTTCCGGCGGCGTCGATCCGACGTCCAAGGCCTTCGGCGACATCGCCGCCTCGCTCGGGGTCAGCTCCGACCGGCTCACCAGCGCGTTGGCGGATCTGAAGCGGTCGTCGGCCAACGGCTGACAGCCGCCGGATCCTTCGGGATCGACAATGAGGATGGGCGATCATGCGGATACTCGTGGTGGACGACGACCCGGCTGTGCGGCGGTCCTTGGAGCATGCGTTGCGCCGGGACGGCTATGACGTGTCATCCGCCGCCGATGGGGTGTCCGCCCTCGCCGAGCACGGCGTGTTCCGCCCGGACGCGGTGGTGCTCGACGTCCTCATGCCCGAACCGAACGGGCTGGAGGTGTGCCGGACGCTGCGTTCGGGCGGGCTCAACACGCCGATCCTGATGCTCACGGCCCGGGACCTGGTCACCGACCGGGTCGCCGGGCTCGACGCGGGGGCCGACGACTACCTGGTCAAGCCCTTCGCCTTGGACGAGCTGCGGGCCCGGCTCAGAGCCCTGCTCCGGCGCAGCGGCGCCAGGGCCGAGGTGCTGCGCTTCACCGACGTCGACCTGGACCTGAGCGGCTGCAGGGCCGAGCGTGCCGGCCGACGCCTGGAGCTGACCAAGACGGAGCTGTCGCTGCTGGAGCTGTTCATGCGCAATCCCGGCCGCGTACTGAGCCGGACCCAGATCTTCGAGTCCGTCTGGGGCTACGACTTCGGCCCGGAGTCGAACGCGCTGTGGGTCTACATCAGCTACCTGCGGAGCAAGCTCGAGGCGGGCGGCGGCAGCAGATTGATCCAGACGGTGCGCGGCCTGGGTTATGTCCTGCGCGAGGAGCCATGAACCTGCGCACCCGGTTGGCCATCGCCGGCGGTTCCGTGGTCGCGGGCGCGCTGGTGCTCGTGTCGGTTGTCCTGTATCCGGCGGTGGAGGCCAACCTCCGCGGCCAGATCGACAGCTCACTGGTCGTGGCGGTCGGCCAGGCACCGGCCGTGGCCATGGCCATCAAGGCCAAGTACAGCATGTCCAACGCGGAGCCGGACTTTCCGGCGGTTCCGCTGGGGATCGGGAGCACCCAGCTGCAGATCGTGCCGGACCCGGTCCGGATCGGGCCGTCGACGCAGTTCGTCGACCTCACCGCCCGCGACGTCGCCGTCGCGGACGGCACCGCCACCGCCTACTTCCGTGACGCGACGTACAACGGCGTCGGCTACCGCGTCTACACCGCCCAATTCCCCGGATCACCCGGGGTGCTCGTGCGCACGGCCATCCCGGAATCCGATCCCGTACCCACGCTGCGCGAACTCGCCTGGCTGCTCGCCGGCTCGACGGTGGCCTCCGGATTCCTGGCGGCGCTGGCCTCACGTCTGGCGGCACGCCGCGTCCTACGCCCGGTAGGCCGGCTCACCGAGACCGTCGAACTGATCCGCACGACGGGCGATCTTGCCATCCCGATCCCCGCCGACGGCCGGGATGAGATCGGCCGGCTCGGCTCCGCGTTCGCCGCGATGACCGCTGCCCTGGACGAGTCGGTCGGCGCCCAGCGCCGCCTGGTGGCCGACGCCTCGCACGAGCTCCGAACACCGCTGACGAGCCTGACCGTGAACCTCGAGCTGCTGGCGGAAAACCTGGCCGACGCGCAGGCCCCGCTCCTTGCCGCCGAAGCGCTCGGCCAGGTCGGCGAACTCAAAACACTGGTCAACGACCTGGTCGACCTGGCCCGCTACGGCCAACCCGCGTTCCACACCGAAGACGTCCGCCTCGACCTGGTCGCCGAGCGCGTCGCAGCCCGCGCGGCGCATCGGGCACCAAAGATCGGATTCGAGCTGACCTGCGCGCCCACCCTCGTCCACGGAGACCCCGACGCCCTGGAACGCGCCGTCGCGAACCTCGTCGACAACGCCGTGAAATGGAGTCCGTCCGGCGGCCGGGTCCGGATCAGCGTCAAGGCGGGCACCCTCGACGTCGCGGACGCCGGCCCAGGGATCCCCGACAGCGACCTCGAATTCGTCTTCGACCGGTTCTACCGCTCACCCGCAGCCCGCGCGCACCCTGGCTCCGGACTGGGCCTGGCCATCGTCCGGCAGGTCGCCGAGGCTCATGGCGGGACGGCAGAAGCCGTGCCGTGTCAAAGTGGCGCGATACTGCGGCTGGTACTGCCGGTGTGTAGCGAACACGCGGAGCCCCGGTAGCGACCCAGGCCCTGATCACGCGACTTGACCTCCGTCAAGATGATCGACTCGGCGGCGTCCTCGGGGGAGTACCGGCATGCGGCTTGACCTGGACGGATGATTGATCGACACCCGCAGGACGATTGATAAACTGACAAACTTCAACTATCTACCCAAAATGGTATAAATCGGACTTTTGGACGTACCTTCTTAAGGGTGTCGACTCGATCCGCCACCGGCGCCATGGACTGGCAGCACGAATGGCTTACGTCCCTCACCTCGACGGCGATGACCTGGGTCGTCACCATCCTGGTCGGTGCCCTGGTGGTCTGGCTGCTGACCCGCTGCACGCACTGGGGACGGCAGTTCCGGCGACTCGCCTTTCCCTATCTCAAGCCCGGGCGTAGCCGGATCACCTGGCGACCGCTGCTCACTCTCCTGCTGCTGCTCTGGCTGACGGTCCTCGCGGTACGTCTCGAAGTGCTGATCTCGTATGCGACGAACGGCCTCTACACGGCGCTGCAGGGACTGGACGCGAAGAAGTTCTGGTTCTGCGTCACCGTTTTCATGATCCTTGCGGTGATCGCCGTCTCCAGCGCACAGCTCGCGTACCTCATCACCCAGCGGCTGTTCATCCATTGGCGGACCTGGCTCAACGAGCACATGATCGCCGACTGGCTGGACGGGCACGCCTACCATCGGGGCCAGTTCGTGAGTTCCCCGGTCGACAACCCGGATCAGCGCATCGAGGAAGACGTCACGCAGTTCGTCGAGAACTCATACGACCTGTCGATCGGTGCGATCGGCGCCGCCTTGAGATTGGTGTCGTTCACCGCCATTCTCTGGGGGCTGTCAGGGCCGATGCCCGTCTTCGGCCACGAGGTACCACGTGCGATGGTCTTCCTCGCCTACACCTACGTGATCATGGCGTCGTTCCTCGCCTTCAGGATCGGTCGCCCGCTGATCCACTTGAACTTCCTGCGGGAGGGCCTCTCCGCCTCTTTCCGCTACGCCCTGGTCCGCCTGCGGGACAACTCCGAGAGCATCGCGTTCTCCGGCGGCGAGAACGTCGAGCGGGCGGCGCTGTCGGCCAGGTTCTCCACCGTCATGGGGAACACCTGGGCGATCACCAAGCGGTCCCTGAAGCTTCAGGTGTTCAACGACGCGGTCACCCAGATCTCGGTCGTGTTCCCCTTCCTCATCCAGGTGCCGCGCTTCTTCAGCGGGACGATCTCACTCGGTGACATCACCCAGACCGCCGGTGCTTTCGGCCAGGTGCACGACTCGTTGTCCTTCTTCAGGAACGCCTACGACTCCTTCGCCACCTACCGGGCGACGCTGAACCGGCTGACGGCGCTGATGGACGCGAACGGGGAGTCGCGCGGCCTGTCGTCGCCGATCTTCGCTCATCGTCCCGACGCGCTGGAGATCGAGGGCCTGGGGGTATGGCGTCCCGACAGGCAACCGCTGATCGAGGGCCTGACGCTGAGCATGAGCCCAGGGCAGGCACTGCTGGTCAAAGGAGCCTCGGGAAGCGGGAAGACCACGTTGCTGCGCAGCCTGGCCAGTCTCTGGCCGCACGCCCATGGCACCGTCCGCCGGCCCACCGGAGCTCACACGATCTTCCTGTCGCAGCAGCCGTATCTGCCCCTGGGAAGCCTGCGTACCGCCCTGGCCTACCCCGAGCCCGCGCACCGGATCGACGACGAGCAGGCGTGCGAGGCGTTGCGCTGGGTACAGCTCGGCCACCTGTCGAATCAGATCGACGATGAGGCCCATTGGTCCCGCACCCTGTCTCCCGGCGAGCAACAGCGCCTCGGTTTCGCCAGGGTCCTGCTGAAGCGGCCCCACCTGGCCTTCCTCGACGAGGCGACCTCCGCCGTCGACGAAGGTCTCGAACACGCGCTGTACAGCTTGATCCGTGATCGCCTGCCCCAGTGCATCCTCGTCAGCGTCGGCCATCGCAGCACGTTGAACGCCTTCCACACCCACTACCTGGAACTGCTCGGTGCGGGCCGCTGGGGCATGGCGCCGGGAGGCGGGTAGATCTGGCCGGCTCTGGCCGAGGAGTGGATGTTCAGCGCGTGCCTCACCTGTTGGCGCGGCGGCTCGGGTTGCCGGCTGATGCCGCTTGGCCTGGGCCGGGCGTAGCAGGTGGGCGTGCTCGGCGTCGGAGAGCTTGAGCACGCGGGAGATCGTGTCCAGTGCTTCGCGTGAGCCGTTGCCCTGCTCGAATCGTATGGAGACTCCGGCGAGCTGCGCCGGCTCCTCGCGCCGCAGGCCCGGCACGCGGCGCCGTCGGCTGTGGTCGGTAGCCCTGCATCGGCCGATTTGAGGCGCGTCCCGCGAGTGCGCAGGAGCTCGCTCGGCTCTGCACCCGGGTCGAGTCCCTCCTACAGGTCCGGTTCCGGAGCCGATTTCGGGGCGGCTGATGGCCAGGTGCGAGCGGCGTGGTGGGCTGCCACGTTCCGGGTATCGCGCGGAGTCCGCAGCCCAGCCTGTCTCTGCGGGTGATAGCCACACGAGACGTAGGCGAAGCGGGTGTCTGGCTAACCCCGCGCGCTCGAAGCACGCTCGATGTGTCCCGGGCAACAGCTTGCAAGCCCCTGGCCCAGCCCCCCACATCACCGGTGCAACGGCCTGGCCTGCCTTTGCCGGCCCTCCCGTCAGGGCACCACACACAACTCACGGTGCCGCGCGCAAAAGACCCATCGCCGGGGACGACCCAGCGAACCGAACAAGGGAGATCCTCAAATGAGCGACATCGATCCGGTGCCCGACTCCAGCGTGCGAACCGGACACTGCCTGTGCGGCTCGATCGGCTACCGGTTCGACGCGGAGCCCGAGGCCGTCGTCCTTTGCCACTGCGCTCATTGCCAGCGGAACAGCGGTGCGGCGTTCTCGGTGAACGTGCTGGTGGCGCGCGATTCCCTGGAAATCAAGGGGACGCCCAAGTCCTACCAGACCGTCGGAGTCGAAAACGGCAACCTGCGGGACAGGCTTTTCTGCGGCGACTGCGGTACTCCGATCTTCACCGTCATGCACGAACGGCCCGATCTCATGATCGTCAAGGCCGGAACCCTCGATGACCCCACGAGGCTGAAGCCGTCCGCCGAGGTGTGGTGGCGTCGAGCCCAGGACTGGATCGAACCGAACCCGGACCGAGTGAGGTTCGACGGCGACGCGAAGTAATACGCGCGTCGAGGAAATCGCGGCACCGATCTCACCCGGCATCAATTCGAAACGCCAGAACGAGGAGTGGATCATGAGCTTTCGTACGATCAACCCGGCCACCGGCGAATTCGTCACCGAGTTCCCGCTGCAGTCGGATGAAGAGGTATTCGCCGCCCTGGAAACCGCGGACAGGCTCTACCGCGAAGACTGGAAGTTCAGGCCCGTCGCGGAACGGGCTCGAATCGTCAGCCGTGCCGCTCGGATCCTGCGCGAGAAGCGGGATGAGTACGTGGAGTACCTGACCCTGGAGATGGGGAAGGTCACCCGCTTCGGCTACTTCGAAGTCGATCTCGTAGCCGACATTCTGGACTACTACGCCGAGCACGGGGAGAAGTTCCTCGCGGAGCAGTCGCTGCCGGGCGAGCCCGGCGCAAAGCTGATCGCCGAACCCATCGGCGTCATCCTGGCGATCGAGCCGTGGAACTTCCCCTACTACCAGCCGGCCCGTGTGGCCGCGTCCCAGCTGGTGGCGGGCAACGTGGTCATGATGAAGCACGCCGAGAGCGTGCCGCAGTGCGCTCTGGCCTTCGCTCGGCTGTTCGAGGAGGTGGGAGCTCCGGAAGGGGCTTACACGAATCTCTTCTGCAGCGTCGAGCAGATCGCCAAGCTGGTCGACGACTTCCGCGTACGCGGCGTCACTTTGACCGGTAGCGAGAGGGCGGGGACTTCGGTTGGGGAACGCGCCGGACGAAACCTCAAGAAGGCGGTCCTGGAACTGGGCGGCAGCGATCCCGCTCTGATCCTCGAAGGCGCTCCTTTGGAGCATGCGGTCGAGCAAGTGGTGATGGGACGCACCTACAACTCGGGGCAGGGCTGCGTCAACATCAAGCGCGTGATCGTGGTCGGCAGGGCCCGGGGCGAGGAGATGCTGGCCGCCCTGAAGGAGCGCTTTGCCGCGATCAAGGTGGGTGACCCGAAGGACGAGGCCACTCAGGTCGGCCCCCTGGCCAGTGAACGCGCCCTGGAGGGACTGCTTCGGCTGATCGAGGACACAGAGGCCGCGGGAGCGCGAATCGTTCACGGCGGCCACCGCGTCGACCGCCCCGGGTTCTATCTCGAACCGACGATCATCACGGACATCGGCGAGAACAACCCGCTCTACCGGGAAGAGGCCTTCGGACCAGTGCTGTCCTTCTACGTCGTGGACAGCGAGGAAGAGGCGATCCGGCTGGCCAACGCCACCAGGTTCGGCCTGGGCGGCTACGTCTTCGATGCCGACGTCGAACATGCCCAGCAGGTGGCGACCCGCATCGAGTCCGGCATGGTGTACATCAACTCCTGCTTCGCCGACTCGCCGAGCCTGCCCTTCGGAGGGGTCAAGAACTCCGGATTCGGACGTGAACTGTCGGAACTGGGCATCGGCGAATTCCTCAACCGCAAACTGGTGAGGGTCGCGCCGTAGCGCGAACGGATGGGCGGGCGACGCGGACGGTGACACTCCTCGCCCATCGAGTCCAGGTTGCCGTCGGCGCCGCTGGTGATCGAATCAAATGTTTCGCCGGCTCGATGGGCGTGGTGGTTGTCTTCCATGCCGGGGGCGGTGGCTGTCGGACGCCGTGCGCTGGGGTAGCGGCACCGGGACGGACGCGCCCGGCCGATGCCGTCTGAAAAATCATCCGGATCCGAACGTGCGGGCCATCGCGTCTCGGCCGTTCATGCCTGTCAGCGATCAGTCCCACCACGTCGCCAAGCTGTAGCGCACTGTTCAGGTCCCGGCCGCGCGCGGTCAAAGATCTCCGCCTAAGGTTCCCCGTTGGCCCTGCTGCGACACCAGGTCATAGCACGCCAGCGATCCATTTGGAGGTGCGGTCTTTGTCTGCGCCGCTTTTCCGGCGAGTCATCATCGCCGCATTGACGCTATCCACGACAGGCGTTGCCTGCTCGCTGTTCGCCGCCCCGGCATCCGCCAACTCGGCCGGGACCGGCTTGATCATAAGTGAAGCGTACGTCAACGGAGGCTCGTCCGGCGCGAGCTATCTCAACAAATTCGTCGAACTCTACAACCCGACGCAGAACGCCGTCTCCCTCGCCGGCGACACCCTCCAGTACCGCGCACCCACGAGCACCGGGATCCCGAGCGGTTCGCAGGTGTTCGCGCTTTCGGGGACGGTCGCAGGCCATGGCCACCTCCTCATCCAACTGCCGGGCAACAACGCGAGCGCCAACCCCGGGGCACCGCTGCCGACACCCGATCTGAGCACCGGCGGGAGCGTCAACCCGGGCGCGGGGGGCGGCACGCTGTTCATCGCGGCCAGCACCTCGGGCGTGCTTCCCACCGACGATACGGTGATCGACAAGATCGGCTGGGGAACCAGCAACTCTCCGGAGAAGAGCGCTCCGACGGGTAACTCGCTGACCCTGAGCTACCAGCGTGACGCGGCCGGTGCGGACACGGATGACAACGTCGCCGACTTCCACGTCGTCGCTCCGACTCCCCAGAACGCGGCCTCTGACGCCGGCAACCCGGGCGAAGGCACCGGGACGATCACGATCACGGACCCCGGCTCGCAGAGCGCCACGTCCGGCACGGCGATCACACCGCTTGCCCTGCACGCCTCCGGCGGTACCGAGCCGTACACCTGGACGGCGGCCGGGCTGCCCGCCGGGCTGACGATCTCCTCGGCCGGTACGGTCTCGGGCACTCCCACCTCGGCCGGTACGGCGTCGGTGACGGTGACCGCCACCGACTCGGCCGGCGCGACCGGCTCGGCGACCTTCAGGTTCCAGGTCGCCGGGGACGGTTCGACCATCGTCCCGATCGCGTCGATCCAGGGCACGAACACCGACACCTCGCCGTACAAGGGGCAGACGGTGACGACCGAGGGTGTCGTGACCGCGGTCTACGCGACCGGTGGCTTCAACGGCTTCTTCCTGGAAACCGGCGGCGCCGGCGGTACGAAGGCCAACGACAAGACTCCCGGCGCTTCCGACGCGGTGTTCGTCTACGGGTCGGAGTCGGCCGGCCAGGTCGCGATCGGCGAGAGCGTCCGGGTAACCGGCGAGGTCACGGAGTTCCAGGGCGAGACCGAGATCCAGTCGCCGACGGTGACCAAGCTCGACACCGCGTTGGCGGCCGTTGTCCCGGGCCGGATTCCGTGGCCGGACATGGCGACCGACGCCGCGAAGGAGGAGCACGAGGGCGAGCTGATCGCGCCGCAGGGCGACTTCACGGTGTCGGACAACTACGACGCGAACTTCTACGGCTCCTTCACGCTGGCCGCGGGCGACACGCCGCTGCGCCAGCCGACCGACGTCGGATCCGCGGGAAGCGCCGACGCGAAGGCCGCCGCGGCCGACAACGCCGCCCGGATGGTGACGCTCGACGACGGCTCCAGTTCGAACTACAGCACCAGCACCTCCCGCGACACTCCGCTGCCGTGGCTGACCACCACCAAAGCGGTCACGGTGGGGGCCAAGGTGACCTTCCACGAGCCGGTGATCCTCGAATACCGGTTCTCGCTGTGGAACTTCCAGCCGAGGCAGCAGGTCACCGACGACGGTGCGAAGGTCGCCACCTTCAGCGACCTTCGCACCGGGAACCAGCAGCCGTCGGCCGTCGGTGGTGACATCAGCCTGGCCACGTTCAACGTCGAGAACTACTTCCCCATGACCGGCGAGGACTACGTCGCCAAGGGACTGGGCAAGTGCACGTACTACACGGACCGGCAGGGCAACCGGATCGCTGTCAACACCTGCACCGGCACGGACGGCGGCTCCGGCCCGCGCGGCGCGGCCGACCAGGCCAACTTCGCCCGCCAGCAGTCGAAGATCGTCACCGGCATCAACCGGCTCGGCGCGAGCGTCGTGTCGCTGGAGGAGATCGAGAACTCCGTCAAGTTCGGCGAGCCGCGTGACACCGCGCTGGCCGGCCTCGTCGACGCGCTCAACGCGGCCGCCGGCTCGAAGGTCTGGGCCTACGCGCCTTCGCCGTCCGCCGACAAGCTGCCGCCGCTGTCCCAGCAGGACGTCATCCGTACCGCCTTCATCTACAAGCCGGCCAACGTCACCCTGGTCGGACCGTCGACCGTGCTGACCGGCGACTCCGGTCCCGGCCAGCCGTTCTCGATCGCCCGTCAGCCGCTGTCCCAGGGCTTCAAGAAGGTCGGCGCCACCGACAAGGACGCGTTCCTTGTCGTGGCCAACCACCTGAAGTCGAAGGGCGCCGGCACCCCGCTCTACGACGGCGACGCCGAGGACACCTCGTCCCCGGCCGTCGACCAGGGCGCGTTCAACGCGACCCGGGTCCGCCAGGCGCAGGCCGTCTCCGCGTTCGCTTCGCAGGCGGCGGCCGATCTCGGCACCGACCGGATCTTCCTGCTCGGCGACTTCAACGCCTACACGCACGAGGACCCGATGCAGGTCCTGTACACCGACGGCTACACCGACCTGGGCAGCACGTTCGACCCGTCGGAGTCGACGTACTCCTTCAACGGCATGCAGGGCTCGCTCGACCACGTGCTGGCCAACCCGGCCGCGAAGGCGATGGTGACCGGCGCGGACGTGTGGCAGATCAACGCGCAGGAGTCCGTGGCCTACAACTACAGCCGCTACAACTACAACGCCGCCCAGCTGTTCGACGGCGCCGAGCCGTTCGCGGCCTCCGATCACGACCCGGTAATCGTCGGGCTGAACCTTCCGGTCACGCCCGTCGCGCCGGCCTGGAATGCCTCGAAGGTCTACAACACCGGCGACACGGTGACCTACCAGGGCTCGACCTGGCGGGCCATGTGGTGGACGCAGAACCAGAAGCCGGGCGACCCCAACGGACCGTGGGAGCAGATCGAGACCGCGGCCGACGGCACCGTCATCTGGACCCCCTCCCGGGTCTTCAACATCGGCGACGTCGTCACGTACAAGAACAAGAAGTACAAGGCACAGTGGTGGACCCGTAACCAGGCCCCCGGCCAGCTCTACGGCCCCTGGCAGCCCGTCGACTGACCAGAGACCGATGGAGATGGGGCCGCCTTCGATCTGTGTCGAAGGCGGCCCCTTCGCGTACCGGGCCGACCGTGAACGCCTGCTGTAGGCGGCGCCCCGATAGCCCGATAGAGACGCGCATTGGCGGCCCGCCGAGTTGGTCGGCGGGAAAATGGTTGGACGGGACGACATTCGGGCTGATAGCGTCCCGCAGACCGTGGCATCGCGCTAGGAGGTGAGACCCATGAACGCTGTATCGATATGGGTGCTCCCTATCTTCTTCACGGTTGGGCGATTGACGTAGGTGTCGCCGGGAGCGCCTCGACAAGGCAATCCCGAAAGGCAACAACCTATGAATTCTGTGCATTTCACTTCGGGCGTGGGCGAGCCTGCCGTAGTGATCACGCGGGTCGCGGAGAGTCAATGGCACGCTGTGGAGGACGACCGGGTGGTCGGCCGCGGCGACGCTTCGCTCAGGCCCGACGGACGGACCTTCCTCAGCATCGACGCGTGGCACGGCGCGGTCTTTGACCAACTCGCCGATGCCATGCTGGCGGACCTACCGAAGCCGCTGTACACGGTGGTCGACGAGGCCGACCCCGACTTGACGTCCCATTGGGAGCGAGTCGGCTTCACGACCCGACGCCGCGAGTGGGAGTACCTCGTGCCCACCGACCCGCGGGTCACGGGACTCGGCTCAGTGCTACCGCCGTCGGACGTGACGATAGTGGCCGTCGGCGAGGCGGAGGAGGGCCCTCTGCGCACGTTGGACCGCGTGATTCGCGACGAGGTCGAGGCCACCGTCGGATGGCAGGAGATGCCGGCTGAGGTATTGCCCCGCCTGGACGGCGCTACCCTGCGGAACCCGTCGAAGTACGCGGTGGCGGCACAGTCCGATAAATACGTGGGACTGGTCCGGTTGGCGCCGGTGACCCGGCAGCCACGGATCGGGCTGATCGCGGTCCGGTCCGACCAGCACCGCCGCGGTATCGCTCGGGCGCTGCTCGCCCACGTGCTGGGTTCGCTGCACCGCGGCGGGATCGCAACGGCATCGGCCGAGGTGAACGAATCCAACGGGGCGGCCATGGCGCTGTTCGAGGGCGTCGGCGCCCGGCGTGCGAGCAGCAACCTGGAGCTGGTGCTCCGCTGACGCCCCACCGCGTCACCGCGGGAGGGGACCGGACCCGAAGCACGCGCGGCACAGGCCGAGCCGATGAGCGGGCTTCGGTTCCCGTAGCGCGCGGGATGGCCGTCCGCGACAACCGTGTCTGCCGAGGCGTCTCGATCACGGTTGCGTCAGCGGAATTCGTTTCCTCACCGACCCCCACAGTCACCGACCGGAGAAGGGCGAGAATATGGCAAGAACAACAGACGGCATCGAAGTCGAGGGCACCGTCGTCGAGTGCATGCGCAACGCCACCTTCAGGGTGGAGCTCCAGAACGGGCACAAGGTGCTGGCGCACATCAGCGGGAAGATACGGAAGAACTACATCAAGATATTGCCGTATGACCGGGTGCTCGTGGAGCTCAGCCCGTACGACCTCACCCGCGGCCGGATCCTCTTCCGCTACAGGACGTAGCGGCGGGCGGGACGCGCCGAAATAGGAAGAGAAGCCTCCGACCTGGATCGGAAACATGCTGGATGCGGGAATCGGAATCGACGACTTGGCTCGGTTCTGATTCCCGCATCTCGGCCGGGTAGGCGCGTCAAGCCGCCAGACCGCGTACGTCACCGAGAGCTTTACCCATGGCGGCCTCCGTGTGCCGGTCAGGGATGACCTATCCACTTCTACGGGCCATCCACGGGCGCGAGGTTCTCAAAGGAGGTGGAAAGGCGGGCCATGCGCGCAGCCGGAAGGGGTGTTGTTACCGCTGATGTCGAAATCGGCACAGGTGAGGAACAGGTAATTGAACTTGCCGAGCAGGAAGGCCAGGACTCCGACGGCGATTGTGACGGCGACCGCCCGCAGCCGGTGCCGTTCGGGGAGCTCGGCGTAGTCGGGCAGCAGGATTCTCGACAGCAGCCAGGCCAGGGCCGGCGCTCCCACCAGGGTGAGCACCACCTCGAAGTAGTGAAGGTAGCGAAACCCGTGAGCTCTCGGCGCCACGACGGCCAGAACGACCCAGACCGAGGGCAGGGTCAGAGCGACCCAGCCTGCCCAGGGCAGCGCACCTCTGGCGTGCAGCATCAGACCCGAGAGCAGCACCGCCGTGGCCACGGCCCAGATTGCCAGCACGGCGTCGAAGAAGATGGCGCCGTACGCGCCCAGCGTGAACGCGGGCCACAGGATGACGAGCGTGCCACCCGCCGATGCTGCCGCGGTGGCCCGGAGAGTGGGGTCGATTTCGGGGAAGCCGTGCTTCCCTTTCGGGCTGGGATCGCGGGACGCTTCACCAACCATGTTCACTCCGACCGCTCAACACCAGCCACCGGGGCGAGCTGCCGGACTCACGATTCCGGGCACAACGCACGCCCACCCTCCGGCAATATAAAGAGGCGCAGCGCGTTCCCGGCTCGGCGACTCACCGTCCGTACCGAGAAATGACGATGTTTCCGTCAGTCGACGGGACGGTTTGCGAAAGCCGTCAGATCAGCGTCACGACGGTGACCGTGGACAAGGTTGTGATCACCGTGATCGCGCTCGATCGTGCCGGCGCGAACACCTCGGACTCCGATTGCCGACCGGTTGTTCAGCGGACGGTGCGGAAGAAGGTGCGCAGTTCGTCCACGAACAGGTCGGGGACCTCGAGCGCGGCGAAGTGCCCGCCGCGGTCGTACTCGGCCCAGTGGGTGATGTTGTTGAGCGATTCGGCGAAGTGGCGGATCGCGATGTCCTCGGCGAAGTTGGCCACGCCGGTGGGTACCTGCGAAGGCGTGGGCCAGCTGTTGGTGTGCATGGATTCGTAGTACATCTGTGCCGAGGACGCGCCGGTGTTGGTCAGCCAGTAGATCATCGCATGGGTGATGACCTGGTCGAATCCGATCGAGCCGGCGGGGTGGGCCCAGTCGTGGAACTTCTCGCCGATCCAGGCGAGCTGGCCGACCGGGGAGTCGGCCAGGCCGAAGCCGAGTGTGTGCGGACGGGTGGCCTGGATCTGGAAGTAGCCGTTGCCATCGGAGAGGAACCGGTTCATCCGGTCGATCCGGGCCTGCTCGGCGTCGGTGAGCACCGTGCCCTCGGGCACACCGCCGAACGGGATGAACCCGGCGGTGGCGGCGTTGACGTGCACGCCGGCGACGTGTTCGGGGTCCACCCGCCCGAGGTCGGGTGCGATGAACGCACCGAAGTCGCCGCCCTGTGCCCCGTACCGGTCGTAGCCGAGCCTGACCATCAGCTCGGCATAGGCGGTGGCGATGCGGCGCGAGTCCCAGCCTGCCGCGGCCGGCCCGGTGAACCCGAAGTTCGGGTGCGAGGGGATCACGAGGTGGAAGGCGTCGGCAGGGTCGGCGGGATCGGTCAGCGGCTCGATCACCTCCAGGAACTCCGCGATCGACCCGGGCCAGCCGTGCGCGAGGATCAGCGGGAACGCCTGCCGGTGGCGAGAGCGGACGTGCAGGAAGTGGAGGTCCAGTCCGTCGATCTGGGTGGTGAACTGCGGATACCGGTTGAGCCGCTTCTCTGTCGCGCGCCAGTCGTACGTCGTGGTCCAGTACTCGGTCAGGTCCTTCAGGTGGGCCACCGGCACGCCACGGCTCCAGCCGGCGTCGGGAATCTGGCTGGGCCAGCGAACGGCCGACAGGCGCCGCCGCAGATCGTCCAGCTCGGCTTGCGGGATGTGGACGTGGAACGGCTTGATCTCGCTGTTCAACAGACGACTCCTTTCTGTCGCACGAAGCGCTCGGCCACGTGCACGGGGATGGCGCCCTGGCTGGGCATTCGCGCCACAGGGCCCGGTCACGGGCCTGCTCGGAGGCCGAGACGACCGGGGTTCCAGGCAAGGGACCTGTCGACACCGCCGTGTCCGGCGTCAGGTCCGGTCAGCGGCGATCACTGAGATAAGAGTGTCAGCCAAGGAGGTCAGCTATGGTCCTCGTTGCGGTGCACAATGCAGGCATGCTTGAAACGTCTGCTCGGTTGCTCCGGCTGTTGTCGTTTTTGCAGCAACACCGGGACTGGTCCGGTCCGCAGCTGGCCGACCGGTTGGGGGTGACGGTGCGCACCGTGCGCCGTGACGTCGATCGGCTGCGCGAGCTCGGTTACCCGGTGCACGCCACGATCGGGAACATCGGCGGGTACCGGCTGGGCGCCGGGGCCGCCATGCCGCCGCTGCTGCTCGACGACGAGGAGGCCGTCGCGGTCGTGGTGGGATTGCGCACCGCGGCGAACGGCACGGTGGCCGGGATCGAAGAGACGTCGGTGCGGGTCCTGGCGAAACTGGAACAGATCCTGCCTCCGCGATTGCGGTACCGGGTCTCGGCGTTGGACGCGGCCACCGTGGCCCAGCACCGGCCGGGTGCGGTCGTCTCGGCTGAGGTGCTGACCACGATCGCCGCGGCCTGCCGCGACCACCAGCGGTTGCGCATGGACTACCGCAGCCACGACGGCACCGACACCACTCGTACGGTGGAGCCGCACAAGCTTGTCCACGCCGGGCGCCGCTGGTACCTGGTGGCCTACGATCTCAACCGGGCGGATTGGCGGACCTTCCGGGTCGACCGGCTGCGGCCGCGGACCCCGGCCGGTCCACGGTTCAGCCCACGCGAGCCGCCTGCCGACGACATCGGCGAGTACGCGTCCTGGGCGGTGGGTGTCGATCGGTATCGCTACCAGGCGCGATTCACCATGTATGCCCCTGCGGCACAGGTGGTCGAGCGGGTACCGGCCGACGCGGGGGTGGTCGAAGCGGTCGACGAGCGCAGCTGCGTCCTGCGGGCCGGCTCGAACTCCCTGGACGGGCTCGCCCTGCACGTGACCCTGCTCGGCTTCGACTTCACCGTCCACGAGCCGGCCGAGCTCGTCGAGCACTTCCGGACGCTGCACGCGCGCATCGGTCACGCGCTCGGCGCATCAGCCGAGGGCGGCCCGCCGACCGGATGACCGGCGGGCCCTGCCGGGGCGCGTGAGCAGTCCCGCCAGACAGGGAACCCCGACCGGTCTGCGGCGCGCTGCCTGTTCAGGAGAAGTCGGCCGCGCGGTCGGCGGCCCACTGCGCGAAGGTACGGGCCGGGCGGCCGGTGAGCCGCTCGACGGTGTCGTACACCTGCGCGGGATGGCCGACCGACTGCTCCCACTGCTCGAACAAGGTGTCCAGGACGAACGGCGGCATGAAGCGGCCCATCTGCTCGCGGGCGACCTCGGGGGTCAGCTCCTGGTAGACCAGCGGACGGCCGAGCGCCTGGCCGATCAGGGCGACCTGCTCGGCCGCGGTGAGGGACTGCGGGCCGCTGAGCGCGTACACCTGGCCGGCGTGGCCGTCCTGGGTCAGCGCGACGACGGCGACCTCGGCGAGGTCGACCTCGTGGATCGGCGCGCTGGTGGCGCCGGCGTAGGGTGCGCGGACCACGTCACCGGCGCGGATCTGCCCCGCCCAGGGCAGGGCGTTGGTGGCCATGTGCGCCGAACGCAGGAGCGTCCAGGCCGGCTCGGCGGCGCGCAGCGCCTGCTCGATCTCGGCGTGGTAGGCCGCGATCGGGTTGGCCTGCTCGGCGGCGGTGTCGTCGACTCCGTTGGACGACAGCAGGACGACGCGTTCGACCCCGGCCCGCTGTGCCGCTTGGGCGAAGGCCGGCCCGCTGCCGGGCACCGCGAACAGGAACACGCCGCTGACGCCGTAGAGTGCCGCAGCGAGGGTGTCCGGTCGTGACAGGTCGCCCTCCACCACCTCGACATCAGCCGGCAGGTTCGCCCGCTGCGGATCCCGCACCAGCGCCCGCACCTTCTCACCACGGGCAAGCAGTCGCTCGACGACGTTGCGTCCGACGTTGCCGGTGGCGCCGGTGACCAGAAACATGCTCACTCCACGAGATACCCAAGGGACGGGACCTGTTGTCCGCTGCCCTGTTGATGACGACTCTGTCACCCAAGCAGGACAGGTTCAGTCCTCGTTGATCCATGACGTGGCGTCACCCGGATCTTTCTGCGAGAAGATCTCCACGCGCCATCCGCCGACCCGAATATGACAAGGCCGTCACGCTCGCTCGGGAACCGGGAACCTCCGAGGCGTCGCGGTCACCCTGATGGTCGACGAGCGCAGGCGGCTCGGCCGGGGTCTTGAGCCGGCAAGAGCACGCGCGGTTTGAGGCCTGGCCGGATGATGGTGACCAGGACGTCGAGGTTGACAGGACCGACCATCGGCGCACCTCACGATGCAAGATCGTTCTAGGTCGGCCGGGCGCACACTCGAAAGATCCTCGGCGTGACCGTCGACGACACCGCAGAGCCGGTCAACGTGTAGGTGCGTCGATGGTGTCTTCAGGCCCCGCCGGTCCGCTGTAGTCGGTGGCGGCATAAACCTGCAGGAGCCTCTCGACTCCATGCAGGAAGGTCTCGCAGACCAGCGCCGGGTCGAACAGGCAGCCGGCGGCCATGGCGCCGTCGCGCATCATCACGAAGTGGCGGCCGGCAGGCTCGGCGCCTGTCTCCCGCATCTTGGCCAGCAGTTCCGTGACGGTTTCCAGGAACCATTGGCGGTGGGCGAGCACGGCCTTGCGCACCGGGGACTCGGGGTCGGGATACTCGGCGGCGGCGTTGAGGAAGGCGCATCCCCGGAAGCCGGGGGACTGGATGCCCTGGGCGATGGACGTGCTGAGGGCTTGGATGGTGCCGGCGGCCGGGAGTCCGGCGGCGACGGCCTCGTCCGCCTGGCTCCGCATGGCCCGGTCGACCTCGTTCAGGTAGGCGAGGACAAGGTCTTCCTTGCCGGGGAAGTGCCGGTAGAGGGTGGCCCGCGTCACCTGCGCTTCCGTGACGATGCGATCGATGCCGACGGCGTGGAGGCCCTCCGCGTAGAAGAGCCGGGTGGCCGTGTTGAGCAGCCGGGATCGCGCTTCGGACGGCCGGCCTTCGGATTGGCTGCGCATGCCGCCATCTTAGCGAGTAGAACGTTCGGTCTTGACAGCCCACACGATAAATTGCCATGCTGTGGCGCGATAGAACGTTCGGTCTCGCGGGAGGAGTTGTTCCAGTGGCTCGTGTACGCAAGTACGCACCACCCCGCTGTCCATCGGTACGGCCGTGGTCACTCGCGGTCGGTCTGTCGGCGGTCTCGGCGTCCGCGGCGCGGACCTCGGTCTCCCCGGCCTTCGTGAAGCCTCCTCGCCCGCTTTCATGGTCGGCCATGCCCACCTGATCGAGAAGGCCGGCCGCGGGACGCGCTGAACCGCTCCCCTCGTCACTCATCCACTGAAAGGATCATCATGAGCACTATCGCTGCTTCGCCCGATATTTCCAGGACCGCGTCCGCACTGCGGCGGCTGTACTTCGTCCGGTTCGCGTTCGCCATCGTCTGGGCCCTCGTGATGTTCACGACCGCCTCGAAACTGGGTCCGCTCGCGGTCACTCTGCTCGTGCTCTACCCGCTGTTCGACGTGGCCGCCGCCATCGTCGACGCCCGCGCGTCGCGCACCACCGGATCACCTGCCCTGCTGTACGTGAACATCGCGGTCAGTCTGATCACCGCCATCGGCGTGGCCATCGCCTGCGCGTCCGGTATCCCGGCGGTGCTGCGCGTGTGGGGCGCTTGGGCGGTCGTGGCCGGGCTGGTCCAGCTGATCGTGGGTGTCACCCGCCGCAAGATGGGCGGCCAGTGGCCGATGATCATCAGCGGCGGCATCTCCGTACTCGCCGGTGCATCGTTCATCATCGGTGCCTCCGCGGACAACCCGACGCTGACCAACGCGGCCGGCTATGCCATCCCCGGTGGCATCTTCTTCCTCATCTCGGCCCTCCGTCTCGGCCGCGCCGCAAAGGGAAACTGACATGGACGGCAACACCTACGACGTCGTCGTCTTCGGGGGCCGGCCCGGTCGGGGAGAACGTCGCCGACCCGGCATCTACTGTCGATCTTGATGGAACCCGCCTCGGCTGGCGCGGCGGCAGAGGGCCGTACCGGCAGCTCGACAAAGTGCCACAGCTGCCCGTGGCTAGGAGCGGCCGTCGGCCAAGGCGGGGCGTTGGTGCAGAATGCTCCGCATGACTAAGACAGTGAACCTGCCTGACGGTACCGCGCTGCCGTTGATCGGTTTTGGGACCTGGCAGCTGCAGCCCGAGGCGGCGTACGAGTCGGTGCGTGCGGCGCTTGAGATCGGTTACCGGCATGTCGACACCGCGACCCTGTATCAGAACGAGTCGGACGTCGGCAGAGCCGTCAAAGACAGCGGCCTGGACCGGGAGCAGGTCTTCATCACCACCAAGCTCCGCCCGCAGGACGCGCGGCATGCCCGCCGTACCCTGGAGTCGAGTCTTCGGCTGCTCGGCACCGACTACCTGGATCTCTGGCTGATCCACTGGCCGACGGACCAGGACGAGCTCGTCTCGACGTGGCAGGAGTTGTTGTCCGCCAAGGACGCCGGGCTGGTCCGCAACGTCGGGGTCAGCAACTACAGCCCGGAACTGATCGACCTGCTGACCAAGGCCACCGGACGGCAGCCGGCGGTCAACCAGATTCCGTGGAGCCCGGCGCAGCACGACCCGGCCCTGCTGGAGGAGCACCGCCGCCGAGGCGTGGTCGTCGAGGGCTACAGCGGCCTCAAGAACACCGACCTGAACGACCCGGTCCTCACCGGGATCGCCCAGAGGCACGGAGTCACTCCCGCCCAGGTCGTCCTGCGCTGGCATCTGGAACACGACATCGTGATCTTGCCCAGGTCCTCCCGCCGGGAACGCGTCGCCACCAACTTCGACCTGCAAGGCTTCGACCTCACAGCCGAAGACGTCGCCGCGATCGACGCCCTCACCCAAGCCGGCTGACCGAATACGGCGGGCGAACCCCGCGCGAAGACAATTCGCTGCGGGGCGCCCGCGGACAGGGCAGATGCCGGAGCCGGATTGCGGTCGTTCGTGTAGATCAGGCGCCGGCGTGAACGTGGGCGGCTCACAGGGAAGACCAGAGCAGACCCATTGACCGACCGCCCAGCTTGCGGCATGACCTGACGTTCCACCGGGAGCCGCCTACGCTGGGGCTGTGTCCGACGATAACGGAAGCCGGCCGGCCCGCGTCGAGGACGTGCACGAGCTGGCTCTGGCCATGCCGCACGTCACCGTCGAGTACGGGACCGGCGACAATCCGGTCTACCAAGTGGGCGGGAAGTCGTTCGTCTTCTTTCGCACCCCACGGCCGGACGCGGTCGACCCTGACACCGGGGAGCGCTATGCGGATGTGATCGTCTTCTGGGTTGAGTCCGAGGCGGACAAGCAGGCACTGGTTCAGGACGAGGCGTCGCAGTTCTTCACCACCGCGCACTTCGATGGTCACCCGTCGGTGCTGCTGCGGGCCAGTCGGATCGGTGAGCTCACCCGGAACGAGCTGGCCGAGGTGGTCCAGGACGCCTGGCTGTCCCGTGCATCAGCGCGCAGAGCGGCGGTCTGGCTCCGCGCACGTCACCCGGCATGATCACACCTCACCTCCTTGTGCTGTACCCGCTGATCAAGGGCCGTTCTGACGGCGGCGGCTCCCTCGCGTCACGAGGGAGCCGCCGCGATCAGGCCCGGACGGGAGTGTCCACAGCGGTCCGAAGGCGCGGAAGGCAGATCACCGCGGCAATACCCAAAAGGATCAACAGGATGGGCAGCGCCGTCTGCTGCCACGGCCACGCCGGGCCGTCCAGTCGCAGGCCGTCGGTCGGCAGTTCCATGGTCTCAGCGGTCCAGCGGGCGGTGGCCACATCCGTTGTCCGGGCCAGGTCCCGCACGGCGTCGTTGTAGGCGAAGTCCTGTCCGGAGTGGACGTACACCGGCTCCAGACCGTCGGGGACCTGGCCCAGGCGAACGCCGGCTCCGGGCACGAGCAGGCGATCCAGGTCCGGGGCCGCGCCAGCGAGATCGGCGCGGGGCAGGAATGTCAGTCCATGCCGTGACCGGATCGGGCCGCCGTCCGCGCTCACGGCCAACGTCCGGTCTGCGAGCGACTTGTCGTGCGTTTCGAACACCGACGCCAGGTCGATTTCGCCGACGCCCGGCGTCAGCATCACGCCGACGGTCGGCGGCGCCCACGTCCAACCCGCGTTGACGATCGCGGCCGGGGCGGGCATGGCGATGCCGGTCACGACCGGCGGCGTGTTGCCGTAGTACCGCCAGCCCACGGCCTTGGCCGCGTTCGCCGCCACCGTCGAACCGGCCAGGCGCTCGATCATGTGCAGGGTTCCGTCGATGCCGGACAACACGCCCGCGGTCGTGACGACGGTACCGCTGTCGACGAAACGCTTGCCGTGCACCCAGTTCACCGCGGGATAGTCCGACTCGAACGAGCCGATCCGCATCCAGTGCGCGGTCGCGGGCCGGCCGTCGAGCAGACCCGCCGAGGCGAGGACACCGGCGCCGTTGCACACGCTCAGCAACAGCGTGCCGCGGCTCACCTGATCACGCAGCCACGTCGTGACCGGCCCGGTACTGGGCTCGCCGACGTCCGGTATCGCCGGGATGACCGCGAGCGTCGGCGCGGCACCGCCGGTGAGTTCGGCGAGATCCGCGAAGCTCAGATCCGGCACCAGGTCCAGACCACCGGTCAACGGCAGCGGGCGCCTTCGCGACGCGACGGTGTAGACGTTGAACCGGCCCGAGGCGACCAGGATCTCGTATGGGGCAAGGGCATCCGACACGACGGCCCCGTTGTCGCCGATCACCACGACCGCGGTCGGTTTGGCGGGGTCGAAGGCCGGGGAGGTGGCGGCGGGAACGGGCCGGTCCGGCCCGGGTGCGTACTGGGCGTCGAACGTGGCGAAGGCGGAGATCGCCCCGCCCGCCACCGGAATCAGGAGAACCGCGATCACCGCGAGCGCGCGGCGCAGGAAGGTGCGCATCGAAACCTCAGTGCCAGTAGTGGTCGCGGCGCCACACCATGGCGGCCAGCATGAGCGGGAACATGATCACGTGCCCGGCCATCATCAACCCCATGGCGGACAGTGCCCCGAGCCAGAACGGCACCAGCAAGACGAGGAACGGTAAGTACATCGTGGCCGCCATCTCACCGATCCGCGCCCACGAATGCCTGTGCAAGACCATCGCCATGGTCATTCCGATGGTCATGTTGGTCGCCATGACGAGCGCGTCGACCTCCGGCCGCGCCAGCCAGGCGTCCGGCCACAGCGGCGCCAGCACGAACATCCCGGCGAGCATGGCGATCACCATCTCGACGTAGTGCCAGACGAACCGGCCCAGCTTGCGACTCGTACTTCGGGTGGTTTCCACGGTCGTCATGACGTCCCCTTGGATTCGGCATCGACTGATACCGACAAGAGTCGCCGCCGGCCGCCGTCCTGCCATGTGCCGAAGGTCATGCCCGAGGTCATGAGGCGGTCATGACCCGGGCGGAAACGGTCAGAGCAAACCGAGTGACCGTGCGCGTAATGCGGCTTGGGTGCGGTCGCGGGCGTTCAGTTTTGACAGGACGTTGGTGACGTGGTTTTTCACGGTGCCCTCGGCCAGGTAAAGCGTTGCGGCGATTTCGCGGTTGCTGTGGCCGGTGGCGAGGAGGCGGAGGACTTCGAGTTCGCGGTCGGACAGCGGCACGACCAATGGCTGCGGTTCCGGGGCGCTGGTCGAGGGCAGGCGGACGAACTGGGCGACCACCTTCGCGGCGACGGACGGCTGCAACACCGACTCGCCGCGGGCGGCGGCCAGGACGGCCTCGATCAGCTGAGCCGAGGAGACGTCCTTGAGCAGGTAGCCCAAAGCTCCAGCGCGAAGGGCGGCGAACACGTCCTCGTCGTCGTCGAACGTCGTCAGCGCGACGATGCCGATGCCGGGGTGGTCGGTACGCAGGCGACGGGTCGCGGCGACGCCGTCCAGGACGGGCATGCGCAGATCCATCAGGACGACGTCCGGGGTGAGCTCGGCGGCCCGGCGGATCGCCTCGTCGCCGTTGCCCGCCTCGCCGACGACCTCGATGGCGTCGTGCGTGGCCAGGAGGGTGGCCAGGGCTTCGCGGAACAGAGCCTGGTCGTCGACCAACAGGACGCGGACCGGACTCATCCGGGAACCTCCATGCTCAAGGTGTAGCCCGCGCCCGATGCCGACTCGACGCTCAACCGTCCGCCCAGATGCTCGGCGCGTTCCCGGAGCCCGACCAGGCCGAAACCGGACGCAGACGTCGAAGCGGAGCCGGCGCCGTCGTCGCGGATGGCCAGCCGGACGGCGGTGTCAGCGTAGTCCAGGACCAAGTCGGCACGGGTTGCCTGGGCGTGCTTGCGGACGTTGGTCAGACCCTCTTGCGCCGCACGGAACAAGGCCTCGCGCGTCTCGTCGGGCAACGGTCGTTGCTCGCCGGATATCGCGACGCTGGTGGTCACGCCCGCGGCGGATGTCAGCTCGGCCAACGCCTGCAAGGCGTCAGGCAGGGGAGGGGTTTCGCGTGGTTCGCGCAATGTGCGGACCGAGCGGCGTACCTCGGCGAGTGCGGCCTCGGCCTGGTCCTGGGCCTTGGCGAGTACCTCGTCGGCCTTGGCGGTGTCGGTCATCAGGACCGCACGGGCGGCCTTGACCTGCATCTGGACGACGGTGAGCGAGTGCCCGAGTCCATCGTGGATGTCGCGTGCGACCCGGTTTCGTTCCTGCACGGTTGCGAGCCGCTCCACCTGCGCGGCGTAGTCACGCAACTGCTCATGCGCCTCGGCTAGTTCGACACGGGCGCGTTGTTCGCGTTGTAGCAACTCCGTCACGATCGCGGCGAACACCGCGGTGACAAGCATTCCAAGCCCTTCCCGCAGCCCTTCGCCCCACGACATGCCGAGGTGGACGAACGGGACCAGCCCGACCACGACCGCCGTCGCGGCGATCGGCAACCGCAGCAGCACGCACTGGCTGACCAGCACAACGAGCAGAAGCGTCGCGGCGACCCCCGCGTTCAGTGAGAACACGACGAACGCGATCGGCAGCTGCACGGCCACGTACCCGAACGACCAGGTCAGCTGATTGCGCGCACGTACCCGCGAGAAGCCGAAGGTGACCAATGCGGTGAACACCGCGCCGAGCACAAGCGACGGCAGGGACTCTCCAGATGCGACGACCCCGATCAGCAGCGTGAGCAGCGCGCCGAAGGTCAGCGCGGCCAGAGCCCTGTTCATGCGCTCACTGTGGACCGTCCGGTGGCGCACGGTCAACCTACGGTGGAAACGCGCAATGATCTTAGTCTCCTCGCCGAGGTTGGCCCCGGCTCGCTCCTTCAAGCGCCGCGGCCTGCACAGCACCTGTCGGCCGAGAGCCGTGCATAAGATGATCTCCTGCCTCCGGAGACCGATTGACCCGCTAATGCGCTGACATGCGATGATCTGCCGATGTCCCACAACACAAGGCAGCGTCGGCTTGCCGCTCTGCAGGCCTGCGACCGAATCCTTTCCGGCACCCGGCCCATGACCATGAGGGACCGGTTCGCAGACATGGACGCAGGCGGTGATCTGGATGGTCAGCCTGACTTCTACGGTGACGGTCCGGTGACCACGCTGGAAGAACGCGTGGCAGACCTACTGGGAACCGAGGCCGCCGTCTTCTTCCCCACCGGCACGATGGCCCAGCAGGTCGCGCTGCGCTATGGCGCTGACCGCAGCGGGCACCCGACGGTCGCTCTCCACCCGCTCGGCCACCTGGAGGTGCACGAACGGCATGCCTACGCCCATCTGAGCGGCCTGCGCAGTACCTGGCCGACCACCGCGCCCCGCAACCCCACCGCCGACGAGATCACCGCGCTCGCCGAACCCGTGAGCACCGTCGTCGTCGAACTCCCGCTGCGCGACGCCGGCTTCGTCCTCCCCTCCTGGAGCGAACTCGCCGCCATATCCGGCGCGGCGCGCGCCATCGGTGCACGCGTACACTTCGACGGCGCCCGGATCTGGGAGTCCACCCCGTACCTGGCGCACACCCTCGGCGAGATCGCCGACCTCGCCGACAGCACCTACGTCTCGTTCTACAAGACGATCGGCGGCATCAGCGGTGCGGCGCTCGCGGGCACCACGCAGCTCGCCTCCTACGCCCGCATCTGGCGGCACCGCTACGGCGGCGAGGTGTTCCAGCAGTGGCCGGCCGCCCTGACCGCACTCGCCGGTCTCAACAGGGAGCTGCCGCGCATCCCCGATTACGTACGGCACGCGAGGACGGTCGCTGCGGCACTCACCGCGCTTCCCGGGGCGCGGGTGTATCCAGAACCTCCGCATACCCATCGATTCCGTCTCTGGCTGCCCCACCCGGCGCAAGCACTCAACGACGCGGCGCTGGCACTCGCCGAAGAGGAGAAGGTGTGGTTCGTCGCCGGCTGGCAGGAAACAGACGTACCGGGCATGGCGATGACCGAGATCACCGTCGCCACGCCCGCTCTCGAGTGGACCACCGAGGACATCACCGAGATCGGTGAACGCTTCCTCAGCCGCGTCGTCGATCACTGACCTCCAGGTGCATGCCACAGCGGTGCTCGGCGAACTCGCGCATCTGCGCCGCGGCCGACACGTCGATCACCTACCGGCGACCGCTGGCGGATTGGCCCCAATACTGACGCGCTCACCTTGGCATGAGCGGACGTAGCGGCTCCCTCTTGAGCCTACGGGCACGGACGATGAGGAATCGATGCACGATCCCTTGGCCGGCCGTCAAGCATCAGGCGGGAAAGAGCACATCGACAAACACGGCACCGAGAAGGACGGTCGGATCTTCCGCACGAGCAAGGGGCAGTCCTTCTCCTCCTCGGCCTACTCCTCCGTCTGGCAGGAAGCCCGGCGGCTGGCATTCACCGTCGAACAGATCGCTTCTCCGCTGGCAGCCCGGCCGTATGACCTGCGGCACGCGGCGGTTTCCCTCTGGCTGAACGCGGGTGTCCCAGCGACCGAGGTGGCCCAACGTGCCGGACATGGCGTCGACGTGCTTCTCCTTGTCCATGCGAAGTGCATCGAGGGGCAACGAACTCGCGTGAACGGGCAGATCACCAAAGCCCTGGAGACGTAAGACTTACCGCGCACCCTGGGATGGATGGAGCAGCCGGATCCATCGATCCGGCTGCTCCTATCGTTGAGGCATGCAAGAAGTCCTCACGTATCAAGATCATCTTTTCGTCAACTTCAGTGATTTTCACTTCGAGGGGCACGGTTACCGCTGGGTCGACATCAAGCGCTTCGGCTTGCCCCGGCCGGACACCGATGATGCTCACCTGCTGGCGGAACTGATCGGACATGAACAGTACCGAGACGACTATGCCGGAGGAGGAGTGGATATCGACGGAGTCCGTCACGGCCCTTACTGGCTGCGAAACCTGAGCCCGACCGCATATGCGCACGTCGACGAGGTGGATGCGAAGGCCATATTTCGCAGGTGGGCAGAGCAGTATGGCGAACTTCCCACGGTTCTGTCCGCTCGGCTGGAGCGTGAGGTTCATCCACTGATCTCAGGAGCCACGGGAAGACATCAGCTTAAAAATATAGGTCGTGAGGCATTTCATGACTGGGGTGGAATTCATGACGAGTTCCACGAACTGATCCTCATCGACCGCGTCGCCGAGACCTTGTCGCTCCTGGTTGCCGCAGACGACTGAATACGAGTCGCAGCCATCTTCCTGCTTTTCAGCGGTCTACGACTTCACGCAGGCGCCCGGAAGCGGGCCGTTGAAGATCTCCGGAGTCAGGACGACACCGGTCAGTCGAGCGGCGAGGAGCAACAGCTCGGTGAACCCGGGCGCATCGGCCTCAGTGTCACTTTCCTCGATGTCGATATCCGGATCGAATCCTGATGCGCGCATCTCCTCGACGAACCGATCAGGATCGTTCCCCTGGCGGTGGCCCGGCCCCGCGGGATCGAAGGAGGCTACTACCTCCCCGTCGGCCAAGTACTCGAATCGGCTCCAGGCGTTGATGTTCTCGAAGATCATGATTGCTTCTGTTCCTGCCGAAACGGCGTCCATGATCTTCGGGTCGACCAGTCGCTCGTCGGACACCTCGATGATGACGGTCCATTCGCCGCACTGCCATGCGCGTACGGCTTCGGGTAGTGGGCAATCGTCGCTGGTGTACAGGTGGATGTCATCCTCACTCGCACCCAGCCGGCGCAGTGCCTCGACCTCATCGACTCCCCGAATGAAGGTCAGACTGCACGCATCACCTAAAACGCTGATGTCGTATAACCATGCGACGTCAGCGTGATTTACCTCGACCATCGCCATCCTCGTTCTACGTCTTGTCTTCAGTGACCTGGAAGTTACTTGGTCAGGACGCCCGCTTGCCGGCGTTGGCCCACCTTGCCCTCCAGGCCAGAACGATAAAGGTGACGGTGAGGATGAGGCAGGCCGCGAGGATCGGGTTGACATAGGGCGGTACGAGTTCGGTGCTGGATCCGTTGTGATGCGGGTCACACCCCATAACGTGAACTCACGACGTGCGTGCGGGCGAAAGCTGGCGAACCAATGCGCAGGGACGGGAGCACCATGTGATCGCCGAAGAATCCGGCAGGGCCGACGACGCCGAGCTGATACGGCGCTCGGAGCACACCCCGGAGGCCTTCGCCGACCTCTTCGACCGGCACGCGCCCGCGTTGCGGCGTTATGTCGCCCGGCGGCTGGGACCATCCCTGGCCGACGACATCGTCTCCGACGCCTTCCTGGCCGCCTTCCGGCGCCGCAACCGTTACGACGCGAGTCACCCTGACGCACGGCCTTGGCTGTACGGAATCGCCGCCCGGCTCATCAGCCGGCATCGGCGAGTGGAGATCCGATTCTACCGGGCGCTGGTCCGCAGCGGCGTCGACGAGATCGCCGTGCCGTACACCGAGCGCGTCGACGACCGAATCGCCGCGCAGCAGGCCGGACTGGCGGCGGCGCTGGCGGGGCTGTCACCCGGTGACCGGGAGGTGCTGTTACTCGTGGCCTGGGCCGACATGTCGTACGAGGACGTTGCCCGTGCGCTGGACATCCCGGTCGGCACCGTCAGATCCCGCCTGCACCGGGCCAGGGCCAGGACGCGCCAGGCGCTCGGCGGATCCAACCCCGCGGTGACCAGAGAGGAGTCTTTCGATGGATGACCTGCGATCACTGCGCGAGTGGCGCGCCGAGGTCCCCGAGCCGGGCCAGGAATGGATCATCCCGGAGCGACGGCGGTTGCTGACGCGGATGCGGGGGCGCGGGCAGGCGCTGAGGCGCCGCCTGCTCGTCGTTGGAGCATTGGGGGCCGCCACCGTGCTCGCCGTGGCCATCCTGCGGCCGGAATCGCCCGCCTCGGGGCCGACGAACACACCGTCGGTCGTTCGGCTCGACTCCAGCGTGGTGCTGGCCCACGCCGCCGAGGTGGCGGGTGGGAGGGAGAGCGCCCATGTGCCCCTGCCGACGCAGTGGCACTACACCAAGATTCTGGACAAACAGCCGAACTCGGACACGGTCAAGGCCCGCGAAGAATGGATGCGCTACGACGGCAAACAGCGCGCCGTCTTCGGCCGGGACGGCAAGTTGGTCATCCGTGACATCCCCCCGGACCCGGGCGACGACGACCTGTCGCCGCAGCAGTACGACGCCAAGCTCCGCGCATTGCCGACCGACCCGAGGAAGCTGCTGGCCAAGGTCACAGGTGATCGCCACTGGATCAAGGGGGCACATGAGGAAGGCGTCCCCAAGAGCGTCGCACCGGACGACGCCCGTGCCTACAGCGTGATCATGCTCTACCTGAGCAGGTACGGCTCGATGCCACCGCGGCTGGAGGCGGCCATGTTCCGCGCCCTGGCGCTCATTCCCGGTGTCCACATCGAGCAGGGCGTGTGGGACGCCGCGGGCCGCAGCGGTCTGGGCGTCTGGCGGGAGGGAGACTTTGACACACCCGAGCGCCGCTACGACATCCTCGACCCGGTCACCTACCGCTACCTGGGCCGTCAGATGCTCTGGCTGCGCGACTACCTCAGGCCCGGCGACAGCGAGCCCATGCTTCGCAAGGGCGCGGTGTGGAACACGGCCCTGCTGTCGTCGGTGATCGTCGATCGTCCCGGCTTGCGGGACTGAGCGCTCACCGTACGGGCGGGAAGCCGGCGAGGTACGACGTCGCCATGTCTCGTCGCCGTGCCCCCTGGGCTTCGGCCCGGCGGGACCGTTCTTCCTCGCCCCGGAATGGAGGTTGCCCCTCCTTTCCGGGGCAAGATCGTTCGTCCTCGGCCTCGCCTGCGGGAGCTCCATCTGACCCAGTCCTCCGAGCGGCGGGGCCTGGGGGCTTTGTCGAGGAGAGAACCAACGCAGTTAGAGGCCATCCGACGGCCGCCTTCTGGGTGGACCGTCGACGGCATTGGCGAATGGGAACGCGACCACCTGCCACGGCTCGCCTTCATGGAGGCGATGCGGACCGAGCTCGCGGTCGGCGACACGCTCATGCACTTCGACCCCCGCTTCGACGACATCCTCATCAGCCCATGCGGCACGGCACATCTCGTCGACTGGAGGCGCGCCTGTATCGGCCCTGCCTGAGGTGACCTGGTCTGCTTGCTGCTGCAGCCCGATCTAGGTGACGTCGATCCCGAGGAGATCTTCGTTGGACACCCGGTCGGCGAGGCCGCCGAACCGGAAAAGGTCGACGCGTTCCTTGTCGCGTTGGCCCGCTACTGGACCCACACGGCATCCCTTCCGGGACTGGCGCATGCCCCGCACCTGCGCGACCGGCGCGAGTACTCACGACGAGCGACGATCGGATGGCTCTAGCACCGCTGGACCGGCAGAAGCGGATGTTCAGCGCCGTCAGGGCGGACAGTCTGTTGCGCGTGGCGGCGATCGCAACCCGCGACGCTTACGCGGCCTGCCCGTTCACCTCGAGCGTGACGCCTGGCTTCTCGGCCCAGAAGGCGAGCAGTCCGGCGATCTCCTCCACCCGCGGGAACGGCTCCGAGTAGGACCAGACCACGTCCTCGACCACACCGTCACCGATCTGAACCGACCAGTAGGCGGCGTCGCCCTTGAACGGGCAGTGCGACGTCGTTGTCGATGATCTGAGTATGTCCATCTTCACGTCCGCCGACGGCAGGTAGTACCGCGGCGGACACCCCGTCTCGGTGAGCACGATCGACCGGGAGGAGGTCGCGACGACCACGTCCTTGACTCGCACCACGACCTGATCCGATACAGGCGTGACCTCGATTTCATGTCCTCGTGTGTTCATAGACCGATCCCATCAAACATCCCCCGTGGCCGCCAGCGTAACGCTTCGCGGCAGTTGAGGACGCTCTGGCGTCGGTAGCCAGCACAACTCAGGGGGTCGTATCGCCGAGATCAACCAACCCGGCGATCGCGAAGCGAGAGGCTACGATGGACGCCGTGAGCGAAGCCGACTCGTACGACGAGACGATCGCAGCGTGGCAAGCCGCCGGGGAAAGCGGTGACGTGCTGGCGGCCGCTCGGTGTCTGGCGGACGACGTAGAGGTGATTTCACCGCTGACCGCACAGTTCCGCTTCCGCGGCCGAGATCAAGTCGTTGAGATGCTGGGCGCCGCATTCGATGTCATCAGCGGCATCCGCTTCCATACGGCGGTCGGCACCGGTCATACCCGTGCGTTGTTCTACCACGCCCATGCTGGTCGGGAGGCAATCGAGGAAGCCCAGCTCCTGCGGCTTGACCCAGCCGGCCTGATCCATGAACTGACCCTGTTCGGTCGCCCAATGCCCGGCCTTGCTGCGGTCATGGCCGACATCGGCCCCCGGCTACTTCAGCGGCAGGGCCGCCCGGGGCTCGCCAGAGTCGTCAACCTGGCGACCAGGCCGCTGGCGGTCATTACCCGTCTCGGCGAGCGACGGCTCGTTCCGCTCGCTGATCCAGATCGCGTCAAGCCAAGATGGCCCAGGAACCAATGACCTGGTGACGCTGCTGTCCGCTGCTGCGTTGCCGGGCCGGACGGCCTGGGCGTAGGCCCCACTGGGTATGCCTCGATACCGGTGCCGCACTTGGCGTGAGCGCACCCATAGCGGCATGAGCGGACGTTTCACGCCGCTTCGCAGGTCGCACCCCCGCTCGCGGCTCGGCCGTACGACCTGCGCCACGCGGCCGTGTCCCTGTGGCTGAATGCCGGGGTCCCGGCAACCGAGGTGGCCAAGCGGGCCGGGCACAGTGTTGATGTGCTCCTGAGGGTCTATGCCAAGTGCCTCGATGGCCAACAGGCTCGTGCCAACAGCAAGATTGACGAGGCACTCGACTGAAGTCGGAACACGAAGAGACCCGGAGCGGGGTAGGCATTCCCCCTCCGGGTCTCTTGCCGGTTGTAGGAGGTCACGACGTCGGTTGCACGGTCGTGCAGTCGTGATGCTGGTGGCTGGTTCCCGATCGTGGTGTGCGGTCGGTGGCGGCCTTTTCGCAGGGCAGTGATTCGGTGTGTCGACCTTCGATGTTCAACGGCGCGTCATCGCATGCTCCCCTCGTAATCGCTGTGTTCGAGGGCCTGGCGGAAAAGCAGAGCGAGGAGGAGTGCGACTGCGACCAAGGCGCCACTGGCCCAGACGGGTCCCCGTTCGGCCAACCACGTGCTCAACGTGGCGGCGGCGATGACGGGACCGGCGGTAGCCCCGACGTTGAGGGCAGCGGTGGCGTAGGAGCCTGCCATGGTCGGCGCTCCTGCGGCCTCATACAGCACGCGTGCGATCAGCGTGCTCCCGAGTCCGAAGGAGAGCGCACCCTGGGTGAATGCAAGGATCAGCAGAGCGATCGGATTGAACGCGACGAGGCCGAGGGCGACCCAGCCGCCGAGCAGCAACGGCCCGCCGACTGCGACGACGACACCGGGCCGCTGATCGGACAACCGCCCGGCGACGGTGACGCCGACGAAGGACCCCAGGCCGAACAGCACCAGCACGGCAGAGACCCACAGCGGATCCAGCCCAGCGACATCGGTGACGATCGGAGCGAGGAAGGTGAAGGTGCCGAACGTCGCGGCATTCACCAGCGCGCCCAGCAGCAGGACCAGGATCAGTCGTGGACGCTGTAGTTCGGTGAGCTCCTGACGTAGATCCGGGCCTGCCGGCCCGTTCGGTTGTTCTGTCTTGGCGGGAATGCCACGCACTATGCCGAGCGCCGAGGGTAGGCACAACACCGCCATCCCCCAGAAGGTGGCGCGCCAGTCGAGCAGTGTCCCCAGCAAGGCACCCCCGGGAACCCCTGCGATGGTGGCGACCGTGGTGCCCGCCAGCAGGACGGCCAGGGCCCGGCCCTTCCGGTCGGAAGGGACCAGTTCAGCGGCTGCGGTGAGCGCGACCGCCAGAAAGCCGGCATTGGCAAGCGCCGCGATGACTCGGGTGGCGAGCAGAACTGTGAAGCTGCCGGTGCAGGCGCCGAGGACGTGTGCGGCCAGAAACAGGCCGAGAAAGCCCAGCAGGCTGGATCGCCGTGGCCACCGGCGCGCGAGTCCCGCCATGAGCGGGGCACCGACGACCATTCCGATGGCGAAGGCCGATGTGAGCAGTCCCGCCGTCGAAACCGGAACGCCGAAGTCTGCGGCGATGTCCGGCAGCAGGCCGGCGAGCATGAACTCTGAGGTGCCCATGGCGAAGAGCGCCACGGCAAGCAGATAGAGAGGTAGAGGCATCGAGAAACTCCGAGGTGATGAGAGATCAGATGAAACGTCTCGTCACCGCGGTCAGCGGCCCAACTACTCCTGTCATCTGCCACCACCGTGCAGCAGAACAGGACCATTCAGTGGTTCAGGGGGCTGACGGGTGACCGAAAGCCCCCACCTTGGATGCCTCTGGGCTCGACATGGCAAGCACGATACTCAGTCGAACCACTCGGTGCACATTGGTTTTCCTCCCGGCTACGAGCCATTCGAGCGCGTCACCAACGTCCTGGCTCAACAGCCGGTCAGGCATCGTCATCGTCATCGTCGTGTCTGTCGCCGAACGGCGCCCTCACCCATTCGACCAGGTGAGGGATCAGCTCTAGCAGCCATTTCCTCCGGCTATCGGGATAGACCGGCCACAGGACGATGCCCGGGAGGAAGGCGATCACCAATGCCGAGTCCACGAACCGTGCTGCCGGTCAGCCTCATGCCACGCACATAGGCATATGGCTAGAGCGGTCACGCGGTCCCTTGCGCCGGTGACTCCGGTGTGTCAGCTGCGAATTGGCACTCCCACTCCCGGCGTTCTCGCTCCTGCTCGGCGAAGTCGTCGGCGGTGTTCGGGACGAATCCGAGGAACTCGAGCGGGTCGTCGTCCGGATCGAGGGTCGCGAAGCCTGCTTCGTCCAGGCGGCCGCGCATCCAGTCGAGGAGGGTCTCGGTGAGAGTACCGGGCAGCGGAGAGCCCTGGTCATCGTGGCGCGGGAAGACGATGACCGGCCATTGGTCGGGGTCTCCCTGGGTCAGCCATCCGAGCTGGTCGCCGTCGATGGAGTCGGCGAACGCCAGGAAGCCTCCGGGCTCCGGCCAGACGGCCAGTGGGAAGTTCTCAGGGAACGATTCTCGGAGGTCACGGTAGCCGTCGCTGACCGTGGACGCCGTCTGGATGAGACCGTACTGTTCGCCGCGCAAGGGTGCGACGAACCGCATCCAGCCGCTGAAGCAGCCGGTTCCGTAGACCTCCATCAGCTCGACGTATTCGGAGGGCAGCCGCGTGCCGAGGGCCGCGAACACCTCTTCCCAGGTGAGCTCGCCTAGGTAGGGGGCTTCGGGCGGCGGGGCAAGGAGGCGGAGAGCGGCGAGGCCGGCTCCCTCGGTGAGTGCGGCCCGGCGCTCGTTTTCCGGGCCCCGTTCGGGTGACTTCTCGGGTGGGGTCCAGGGCGTGGCCGCCCGCAGGAAGCGGGTCCTGCGCGCAATCGGCGGAAGCGGGCCGAGCATCTGGCCGCTCGGCAGAGAGATCCCCTCGCTGAGGATGAGCGTCAGGGTCTCGAGCAGGGGGGTGTTGAGGGTGAGCCAGGGGTTGTCGCCCTTGAGGGCGGAGTCCTGTTCGAAGACCACGACGGGCCATCGGTCCGGATCCTTGGACACGGAGGTGTCCCAGAACAGGTAAGAGCTGCGTCGCGTACTTCCCCAGGCGAGCAGCCCACCTTCCAAGGGGTGGAAGGGTGGCGGCGCGTGCGGCGGTACGTCTCGGGCGGCGATGCGGCAGTGGCGATGCGTCTGCTTCAACCAGTCGACGTAGTCAAAGGCGTCGAGCCGGTTGAACTCGTACTCCTGAACGCATGGCGTGTATAGCCAGACGAAGTCGCCGATGTCGAGCGGGCCATAGGCGGCGAGAGCCTTGTAGTCCGAGGGCAGCGCGATGCCGATGTGAGACTCCACTACCTCCCAATCAACCTCGATCGGGTCGGCTTCCACCCGAGAAAGGAGGCCGAGGTAAGCATTCGCGTCCATGACTGGTGATTTTGCCATTGCCATACGATCTCTCGGGAAGGTCATCGCTCGAGAGCACTGCTCACCGGATACCGACCGGCAGCAAAAGCACGGCAGGGTCCTGCCGTGCCACGCCCGGCGCTGTCACCTGCTCGCATGGGCACGTCATGTGCTGCACGGCCCGGCACGGCTCCGACGAGGCATGCCTCGATGAGCCGCTGTGTGCGGACTGCTACGACTACGCCGGGAGCGTGCTCCCTCGGTACTTCGCGGTCGCGGGAGAGGCACAGACCAAGGTGATAGGACATCCCTTCATGATCACGACTACATCGAGCACTTGCCGTAACCGGGCTGAACTGTACCCAGGTAGGGTATATCGAGCTCGGGAATGTCCCTCGATAGGTGCTTCGGGGAGGTCCCGTGAAAAGGGCAGGCACGGGTATGCCGGTAGGTGTCGCAGGGGCGTTCTATCCGTGTTCGGCGTGCTGCCCGTGATCGGAGACCTGGGCATCGAACCAGGCGTGCATCGCCTTCACCAGAGGTTGGTCGGAGGTGGTGTAGGTGATCTGGGCGCCGGCCGGTGTTTGGGCGAAACGGATGTCGATGCGGCTGTGTCCTTGTTCGAGTTCGCGCAGGCCCGGCATGTCGGTGCCGTGGATGGAGGCGGGATCGCCGAAGTCGCCTTGGCCGAAGCCCGCGGCCTCCTTGGCGAGATGCTCGCGGATGAGCGTGACCTGTCGCGCGTCGGCCGGGTCATCTGCGGTGACCGTTTGCAGGCCGCCGTTGGCCGACTTGGTGAAGCGGTGGGTGGTGCGCTCCAGGTCGAACGGCATCACCTGAGCGCCCTTGGCCGCGATCTCCACCTGGCGGTCGGCCATCGCCTGCTGCCCGTTCCGGCCGATGAGCACATAGACGGCTAAGGCGCCGGCGATGGCCACGAGCGCTGCCATGAGCAGGCGGACGGGTCGATCTTTGAGTTTCATTCGATTGCCTCCGTGAGGATGTCGAGGGCACGCAGCACGCCGGCGCGTTCACCCGGGGGAACACGGTCCAAAAGCGCGGAGAAGCGCGCCGCCCTGGCCTCGGCCAGCTGTGCTGCGGCGTTCTCCCCTGCGGGTGTGAGCTGCACCAGCACGCCTCGCCCGTCATCGGGGGCCGCAGTGCGCTCGGCCCAGCCGCGGTTGATGAGTTGGGTGACCAGGCGGCTGGTGCTGCTCTTTTCCAGGCGGAGGCGGTGAGCCAGGTCGTTCTGCCGCAGGGCACCGTCCCTGGCCAGCTCGCCCAGTGCGTGGGCCTCCGATACCGGGATGGGTCGGCCGCAGGGAGTCTGGTCAGGCTGATGGAGACCGAAAGCCCGCACGAAACGCCCTACGGCTTCTTGGAGTTCACGCTCATCCGCCATAGTTCGACCATACAACTAGATTGTTGTAGTAAACAACTAGTTTGAGGTTGGGTGGTCATACACGCCTGAAGGAGGACGAGGCGTCCGGCCGCCTGGACCGGTGGGTAGATCAGCTCTGATGGTGCTGCTATGCGACCTGCCATCGGCAGATCTTCTTGGAGACGAGACTCGCTCCGATGCGCTCATAGAAACGCTGTGCCGCCATGTTGTCCTCGGCGACCTCCCAGCGGATCACCCTGCCCTCGGAGGCCTCGCGGGCCGCCTGCATCAGCCGATCGCCGACTCCCTCTCCGCGGTGTTCGGAACATACGAACAGATCGTCCAGCGCGAGATAATCGCCGCCTGACCACAAGCTGATCCTTTCGAGCCAGGACACGTAACCGATCGCCCGGCCACCACGCTCAGCGATCAAGTATGTGATCTCCGGTCGGCCGAGCAGTTCTTCGAGGCGCTCGGCGCTCACGCTCACCGCGGACCCATGATTCTGATGCTCGGCCAAGCCACGCATCAGTCCATGAATAACCGATGCGTCCTTGGCTGTCGCGCGACGGATCGACACCATGGCGAATCCTCCTTGGTTCACGTGCTTTGCGATAACGGAAGCTGTGCCGAAAGGGGCCGAAACCTCGGATCGGCCCTGTGGTCGAACTCGACCGCCCCGGACATGGGGGCGTCGTTTCTTCCGTGCGTTCCTGGCGATCCAGGCCTCGTCGTCCCAGTTCCGTGCCATTCGCGGAATCTGTGTGCCGACACAGGCGCGAAGAGGGAACGGGTGTGAATCATGAATCCTTAACTCAATCATTGATATACGAGTTAGTTATACCATAGGGGGGCGGGGTATTGCGGTGATGTCCGCCCGAAGGCGACGTCATGCCGCCAAGTCGCTGGCTTGACGTGGGAGGTTGCGGGCCAGGCGAGCTGAGCAAGCACGGGGCCAGAGGCGTTGGGGTCCAGTAGGAACGGATCGGTGAGCCCCGGTCGGTGCCACATCCGTTGACAGGATCGTCGCGAATTGGTGTGTCGCCAGGTGCAACGAGCGTGTTTCCGGAAGCCGACAGTCGGTCTACTTCTGGAATTGAGTAATCCAGAAGTAGACCAAGTGCAGGTTGTGGCAGCGGTAGAAACAGGTGGGGCTCAGGCGACCCGATCCAGACCCGCATTGTCGGATTTGGCGTCAGCCAGGATGATGATCTTTTCGGTGGCGACCGCGGTGATCGGCCGCGTCATCGTTCTTCACGACCCCCGGGGCCCAACGCTCTGCCGGAGGCGTCATTTCCGGCGGCTTTCCTCGGTGTCCGGATAGCAAGATGGGTGTTCGAAATGTGACTTGACTGATCCACCAGCCTAATAAACGATAATTCCAACTTACAAAGTAGGAAACATTGGAAAGGGGATGCCGTGCGCGCACTCATCCTGCTCGGGCTGGTCGGGTTCCTGGCCCAGCTCGTCGACGGCAGCCTAGGCATGGCCTACGGCGTGACCTCGACCACCCTGCTGCTCGCCATCGGAACCAACGCCGCGGCCGCTTCGGCCACCGTGCACTTGGCCGAGATCGGCACCACGCTCGCCTCCGGCATCTCCCACTGGCGCTTCAACAACATCGATTGGAAGGTCGTCGCCAAGATCGGTATCCCCGGCGCCGTCGGCGCGTTCGCCGGCGCGACGTTCCTGTCCGGCCTCTCTACCGAGGTCGCGGCCCCGATCATGTCGATCATCCTGCTCACGCTGGGCGTGTACATCCTGATCCGCTTCACCGCCTTCGGCCTGCCGCGCGGCAACCTGGGCAAGCCGTTGCGCAAGCGCTTTTTGGCGCCGCTCGGCCTGGTCGCCGGCTTCGTCGACGCCACCGGCGGCGGCGGATGGGGGCCGGTCGGCACCCCGGCCATCCTGGCCAGCGGCCGCATCCCCCCGCGTAAGGTGATCGGCTCCATCGACGCCAGCGAGTTCCTCGTCGCCATCGCCGCCAGCCTCGGTTTCCTGATCGGTATCGGCTCCGAGAACATCAACTTCGCCTGGGTTGGCGTGCTGCTGCTCGGCGGCGTGATCGCCGCCCCGATCGCCGCCTGGCTGGTGCGCCACATCCCGCCGCGCATTCTCGGCTCGGCCGTGGGCGGCGTCATCATCCTCACCAACATCCGCACCCTGCTGCGCAGCGACTGGATCGGCGCCTCCGGCGGCGTGCAGACCGTCGCCTACATCACCATCGCGCTCATCTGGGTCGCCGCGATCGCCTACTCGGTGCGCGAGTACCGCCGCGACAAGGCGAATGAGTCGGTCGAGGCGATCGAGGCCGAGCTGCGGCGCCGCGCGGACGAGGAGGAGACCGCCCCGGCCTGATTGGGCCATTGCCCACCCGTCGCCCCACCCGTGAGAACTGTCCTGCCGGGCTTCGTGTCGTCGCCGATGCGGAGCCCGGTGGTCATTGGACGCCGATGCGGGCCGCACGATGTGATCACTCCAACTGTCGTGGGACATGTGATGCACCGCTCCGATTGCCGCCCCGGCGCGGTGCGCTTCGTGGGGCCGCCTGCGTGCTGCGTGCCGTGTCATGGCACCGTGATCCGTATGCACGCTCAAGGGAGAGCCGGCCTCATCGCCCAGCCGACGGCGAAAGCCGTTGATGGGTGAGCTGATGCTGGCCGTCATCGCGGGGTTCGTGGTGGCGCTGCTGGGCACCGCGGTCGGCGTGTCGGGCGCGGTGTTCCTGCTTCCGGTGGAGCTGAGCGTGCTGGGTGTGTCCGGACCGGCGGTCAGCTCCACCAATCTGCTGTTCAATGTCATCTCCACCCCCGCCGCCCTGCGGCGTTTACGGGTGAAGACAGAGCCCTCATCGCGACGATTGGGCACCGACCACGTTGGGGTGGTCGCGGCCGTGTGCGTGCCCGCGGCCGTACTCGGCGCTTATATGCGAGTCAGCGTCCTGGCCGATCCCAGTCGATTTCGCCTGCTGTTGGTCGCGGTCTTGCTCCCGCTGGGGGTGAACCTGTTGATGCGCAGCGTGCGCGGCACCAGCAAGACCCGGATGCCAGTCCGCGACCCGATGGGTGGCGGGCGTGTGAGGCCGTTGGCGGGCCTGGCGTTCATCGGCGGGTGCATCGGCGGCGTGCTGGGGATCGGTGGTGGTTCGCTGCTGGCCCCCGCCCTGGTCGGCCTGGCCGGCTGGCCGGTGCGCCGCGCGGCACCTTTGGCCCTGACGGCCACCCTGTCGACCTCGGTGACCGGGCTGCTCGCCTACACCCTTCTGGATGCCGCCGATATCGGGGCGGCCCCCGCCGCACCATTCTGGGGCATCGGCCTGGCCCTTGGTCTCGGTGGGCTCGGCGGCGCCTCCGTCGCCTCCGCGTTGCAGCACCGCCTGCTGCAACACCGCCTCGGCGAACGCCTCCTGACCGCACTGCTGGGCGCCATCGCGACCGTGACCGCGATCAGCTACCTCCTCAGAGCTTGACCTCGCAGCGGAGCCGCAGCCGCCATGCGCCGGAGTATGGATGCGCTTTCATGATTGCTAAATCCACAACGTCAAATTACGGTAAACCTACCAAATGGGTCGAGAAATAGGAGTATCCCTTGGGGTCGAGTCACCACTCGTCATGGCGGCAGTCACAACGCCGGTCTTCGGCACCCTCGACGACCACGCCACGCCGATCGCCTCATGATGTGCATGCCTGGCTCTGCCGCCCGTCTCAACGGCCGCCTCAAACGGCTTTCGCACGCTACTGCGACCTTCCGCAGCGCGGCACATGATGCGCATCTCCGCCCGCACCCAGTACGCGCTACGCGCCATGGTCACCCTGGCGGCGGCCGAGGGCCCGATCAACGCCGAGCGGATCGCCACCACCCAGGACATCCCCCGCCGATTCTGCGACAACATCCTGCTCCAGCTCCGCCGCGCCGGCCTCATCCACAGCCAGCGCGGACCCGACGGCGGCTACTGGCTGGCCCACCCCGCCGAAAAGATCACCCTCGCCGACGTGATCCGCGTGAGCGAGGGAGTGACCGAGGGCACCGAGCACTTCCCCGGCGTCGCCGCGCCACTGGCGGACATCTGGGCAGAGATGCGACAGCACCAGCACACCTTGCTGAGCGAGATCACCCTCGCGCAGATCGTGGCCGCCCCCCAGTGTGACGACCGCCCCGCGACACCAGTCGGCCATCAGAGCCCGGCCGTGCAGGAAAAGATCCAAAGGCGGCCATACCGCGCTGAACGGCCTTTCGGCCATCAGCCAGGCGCCGACCTCACGGGACAGGACACCTAGCCGGTCAGTAGCGACTGGACGGACTTGGTCACCACGTCAGCGGCGTCCTGCGAGGGCAGACGTCCCGCGCGCACCTCATCCGCTGCGCCGTGCAGGATGTAGTGCACGACGCTCACCAGCCAACCGGTGGGCAAGTCTGTGCGGAAGGCGCCTTGGTTCTGGCCGCGGCCGATGAGCTCGGCCATGCGCCGGACGGGTTCGGCGTGCAGTTCTCGCAGCCGTCCCGCAGGCAGAACCCCATCGGCGGCGGTCATCAGGGCCGCGGACTCGGCCACAAGCTCCCAACTCGACACCAGCAGGCGGGTCATGGCTTGGCGGGCGTCTCCCGTCAGGTCGATGGACGACAAGGTTTCGTCACCGGCTCGCAGCGCGTCCACCAGCGCGGCTTCGACCAGGTCGGCCCGGGTGCGGAAGTGCCCGTACAGCGTCATCCGCCCGATGCCGGCAAAGCGCGCGATGTCGTCGGTGGTCGCGTTCGGATCTGAACTCAGTAGCGCGCGCGCTGCCGACACGATGCGAGCGATGTTGCGCTCGGCATCGGCCCGGCGCCTGGAACCGGCGGAGGGTGCAGCCATGCCCTCACCCTAACGCGTATGCGCATGTACGGATTATAGTGAGGGCAAAACTCGTACATTAGAGTACGAGTTATCCGTACGGAGGATCCGATGACCCAACCGGCAGTACGGCAGACATCGCCCCACGAGCCAGATCCGGCGCGGTGGCGCATCCTGGGATTCCTCGGGGTGGCACAGCTCATGCTGATCCTCGACGTCACCGTCGTGGCCATCGCGCTGCCCCACATCGAGACGGACCTCGGGCTCAGCCGCGAAGCGCTGACCTGGATGGTCAGCGCCTACACGCTCACCTTCGGCGGACTGATGCTGCTCGGCGGACGAATCACGGACCTGGTGGGAGCCAAGCGGGTCGTGCTCGCCGGACTACTCCTGTTCACCATGGCATCGCTGGTCACAGGGCTGGCCGGGTCGGCAGGCATGCTGGTGGGCGGTCGCGTCGCACAGGGTGTCGGGGCGGCGCTGCTGTCTCCCGCGGCCCTGTCGCTGGTGGTGGCCCTGTTCGATGGGGAAGAGCGGAACAAGGCCCTGGGCGTCTGGTCCGCGCTCGGCGGCGGTGGCGCCGCCCTCGGCGTCCTGCTTGGCGGCCTGCTCACCGCCGGCCCTGGGTGGCCGTGGATCTTCTACGTCAACGTGCCCATCGGACTGGTACTCGCCGCGATGCTCGCCACTCTGCTGCCGGCCCAGCCATCCGCATCCGCCAACCGGTCCCGACTCGATGTCCTCGGCGCGATTTTGGTGACCTCCTCCTCCGCGTCATTGATCTACGCTCTTATCGCCGCCGGTGAGAGGGGATGGCTCACCGCGCTCACCGGATGGCTCGTCCTGGCGGCTGCCGTGGGCTACGTGCTGTTCGTGCTGTGGCAGAGGCGGGCGCGCTCACCCCTGATGGATGTCCGGCTGCTGGCTCGGCGGCCCGTGGCGACCGGCGCTTTCCTCATCCTGATGGCGACGGCACTGATGATCGCGGTGTTCTTCCTGGGTACCTTCTACTTCCAGCATGCTCGGGGATACGGCGCGTTGCAGACAGGGCTGTTGTTCCTGCCGGTGGCGCTGTCGACGATGCTCGGGGCCAACCTGACCGGACGCATGCTCGGCCGATGGAGTGCACGCGCTCTGGCCGTCGCGGGTCTGACGGTCGCGGCGATCGGCATGGCCGTTCCGGCGGTGTCGATGAGTCCCGTCAGCGTCGTGGTCGGCGTGGCCGTCGCGGCGGCGGGCACCGGCGCGATGTTCGTCATCGCCTCGGCTACCGCACTCGGCCAGGTGGCGCCGCACGAGGCCGGGATATCCTCCGGCATCGTGAGCACCTTCCACGAGTTCGGCGCCTCCATCGGAGCCGCAGTCGTGTCGAGCGTTGCAGCCGCGAGCCTGGTCGGGAACACGTTGAGCGGCTTCACCAGCGGATTCACCGTGGCGGCGGTCGCGGCAGCGGCCGGTGCTGTCGCGGCCGCGATGGTGACACCCGGCCGCTCAGAGCGACAGGGCCAAGCCCCCTCCTAGCCACACCGGGGAACTCGCGCCCCTACGGCCTCACCCAGTCCCATGCCTGTCGCCGACGACCGCGCCGCGGTATTGCAGGCGGCCTGAGGCGTCTCGTCGAGATTTACGAGGGTGTCGTCCAGGCCGAGGAGCGCGAGTCGTCGCACGGTGGATCATCCTAAATCGTCAACTTCCCGGGATCTGGGGTGCCCGTGGAATGGAGACATGTTGGAGGTCGCAGGTTCGCGGAACCACGGGAGGACCTGCGGAAACACCTTCAAGATCATTCCACGTATATTCCGCGACCGCTGGCACACGGCTGCCTACGGCTGCACTCCACTGCCTACGTACGCGGAAACGCGATCAAGGATAACCCCAGGTCAAGGACATTTTCGCTGGTCAGAAAAGTGCCCCCGGCATGATTCGAACATGCGACACCCGCTTTAGGAGAGCGGTGCTCTATCCCCTGAGCTACGGAGGCAGGGGCTCCTTGTAAGAGTAGCGAAAGCGGGGAGTAGATGTGCGCCTAGAGGGGGTCTGGGAGCGAACAGTGAGTTATCCGTTCGCTGAGCTGGGGTAAAAGGGGCGGCAAGTGGCCGGGAGAGGGGGATGAGCGTGGCTAACGTCACGCTCCGTGATCCAAAAGCGACGGAAGCGGATTAGGGGGCATCGCGGTCTGCGGCCGTTGGTGCTGTGCGGAGCCATGCTGGCACCCGCGCTTCTGGCCGGGGGCCTCCTGGTGGCCGAGGCTACCGGCTATGAGGCGGCCGTCCGGATGGCTGTCGCCGATGCGGGATCCAACGCGGAATCCTCCGGTGCGGGATCGAATGCGAGGTCCAGGACGGAACCCTCCGATACGGAATTCGATGGGAGTTCTCGGGGAAATCTGGGGCCTCGGAAGAGAGCGGCGGCCACACCGCCGGTTGTTGACGGGCTTGCGCGGAGTGTCGCCTTTGGGCCGAGGGCGGTGCCGCCGCCGCCCCGTCCGTATCCGACGTATGAGGGTTTGATGATCCCGGTTGTGGTGGATAAGCACCACTCGACCGCCGATGACGCCCCTGTTGAGGCCCCTCCGATGGTGCGAAATGTGGTGCCTCGCGCGCCCGTGAAACCTCCGGCGCCTCCGGTGAGGCGGACGCCTCACCGGGAGCTGGCGAAGGCCGAGGAGACGTGCCCGGGGGAGTGGCGGGAGACCTGGCTCTGGGAGGTCTGTAAGGAGCATGTGCGACAAGAGGCATAAGTTGTCGGCTGTCAAATTGGGGTGTTCGGCGCATACCGGTCGCGAGGAGTCTGGCCCGGACACTCGGAGAGCTGTAGTAGCGTGCGTGCCTGACCCAGGTCACGAGTTCGCAAACGGAGGGGTCGAACGTGCCACCTCGTCGATCAGCGGGTCTGATCGCCGTCGTCGCGACGATGACTTCCCTTTTGCCGGGAGCCGCTGCCGCGCAGCAGGCGCCGGTGAAGGCCCAGGCTGTCGCCGTTCTTGAGTCGGTGAATTCCACAGAGCTCCGCCGTGAGCCGGTGAATCTCACCGAGCTACGCCGTGATGCGGAAAAAGCATCCAAAGAGCTCGAGGCCGCGACGAAGGCGCTGGAACAGCGACGGGCCAAGATCGCGGCTTCGCAGAAGGAGCTCAGGGCCAAGCTGAGCCAGTTGCAGGCCGCGGAGAAGGCCTTCGCCCAGGTACGGCAGCCGCTGTCGGACATGGTCGAACTGCTCTACCAGCAGCCCGTCGGCGGCGATGTGTCCGGTTTCCTGTCCGGCACCTCCGACGTGGGCACCCTTCAGGCGATGGCCAGCACCACCCAGCTCGTGGCCCAGCGGAACCTGGTCCTTGAGGACAGCAGTCGCCTGCAGGCCGAGCAGGAGAAACTGGCGAGCGAAGCACAGGAGCTGCGGGCGAACAGCCTGCTGTCGGAGGCGCAGATGGGCGCCGAGATCAAGACGCTCCAGGAGCGCTCGCAGAAGATCGTGAAGTCACTGACCCAGGCGCTGGTAAAGCTGGGAGTCAAGCTCGACAAGTCGGGCAAGCCTGCGGCCGGCTGCGATCCGACCAGGGCGACGACGATGGACGTGTTCGCCAACGGGCTGATCCCCAAGGCCTATCTCTGCCCGCTCCAGCAGCGGGGCGAGGAATTGAGAGGGGACGCGGCGCTCGCGTTCATCAGCCTCAACGAGGCTTACCGGAAGCGGTTCGGCAAGCCCATGTGCGTGACGGACAGTTATCGAAGCCTGTCCGAGCAGCAGTCGGTCTACTACACCCGACCCGGCCTGGCCGCGGTGCCGGGCCGGAGCAATCACGGGCTGGGGCTTGCCGTCGACCTGTGCGGAGGCGTGGAGCGCTTTCGATCGGTCGAGTTCAACTGGCTGGAGGCCAACGGCAAGACTTTTGGCTGGATTCACCCCGACTGGGCCTACGTCAGCCCCTTCGAGCCCTGGCACTGGGAGTACGACGTCAAGGTCGGCTCCCTGCTGTAAAGGCGATCTCAGGGCTGCAAGGCGACTTCCTCAGACGAGCGGCAGTACCTGGGCGGTGCACTGGGAGCAGCGGGCGGCGGCCTTGGGGATCTCCGAGAGGCACTCCGGGCACTCTCGGTGGGTGACCTCCTCCTGCCTGCTGAACCGGGCGGTGAGCCTCTCGTAGGGGGTGAGGACGAAGAAGTAGATGACGGACGCCACCATCACGAATGCGATCACCGCATTGAGGAAGGCGCCGTACCTGATCTCGCTGCTACCGATCGTCAGGGTCAGGGCGGAGAAGTCGGGCTGTCCTCCGATCGCGGCGAGCAGCGGGGTGAGAACGTCCTTGACGAACGAAGTCACGATGGCGGTGAACGCCGTGCCGACCACTACCGCGATGGCGAGCTCGAGCACGTTTCCACGCATCAGAAACTTCTTGAATCCACTTAGCAACTTGGCTCCTTGGCGCATGTCCTCGGCCACCGTTTGTGTGCCCGATACGGCGAAGATCTTAGGGCCCTCAGGTGGCCTGGAATCACCGTGCGTGAGACCCGATGGTGATGGAGAGCCGTCCACCGGCCTGGGCGGAGGCCAGCTCGATCGCCTGATCCGAGGTGGTGGCCAGCACGACGAGGGCGCCCCGGTCCGATTCGCCGGCGGGCGTGCTCAGGACCGTGACGTCTTCGGCCACGATCTTCGCGGGAGCGGAGCCGTCCCAGGTGGAGGGGGCGGCGAGCACGTCCACGACGTCGCCGGGGGACAGCAGGCGCGCGGTCTCGGGGTCGGCGACACGGGCGGGGGTGGCCACCGTTCCGGGGCCGTGGGTGGCCAGCAGGCTCGGGCCGAGCAGCCGGACGTCGGTCAGGGGCTCTCCCCGGCGCATGGGACCGGCCAGGACCCTCCCGGCGATCGGCGCCCCGGGCCTCAGAGCGCCGTCGGGGACCGTGTCGGGCCGCAGGGCCACCGGTTTCAGGTCTGCGGCGTCCAGCACGCCGCTGTGGAGGTCTCTGGCGGCGGCCAGAACGGTCACCGACGCGGTGTCCGGCTGTAGCGCGATCACGGCGCACGCCATCGCCAGGGCGGCGACGACCGTGGCGATGAGGCGGTGGCGGCGGCCGAAGAGACGGCGAAGGGCGCGCATGACTGACTCCAATGGGTGGGAGCCGGGCGGCGCGGGGCCCGTGATGGGATGCCCACCCCCTGTGGGGGCGGGCGGGGAGGCGGAAGGCAGGCGAAGCGGCCGCTGGGGGAGGCGCTCCACCGTGAAGCGGGGCAATAGGCGCCCCACCACAGGGTGGGGCAAGAGGCGCTTCCTCAGAGGCGGGACGAGCCCCTTGAACCGCCGGGCGGCCGGCATGTCACCGCGCGAGAGGCGCCCCATCAGAGGGCGGGGCGAGATCAGAGGGCGGGGCGAGAGATGCCTCGTCGTACGGCGGGGCGAGGTCAGTCGGGCAGGTCGAAGGGGAGCTTGAGGCCGTCCAGGGCGGTGGCGCAGAGGCAGGTGCGTTCTTCGGGAAGGGCGGTGACGACATCGGCGACGAGGGAGCGCATGCGGGCGACGTTGGTGGCGAAGAAGGCGAGGACCTCTTCGTGGGTGACCCCCTCGCCCGCCTCGACTCCGGCGTCGTGGTCGGTGACCAGGGAGAGCGAGGTGTAACAGAGGGCAAGCTCGCGGGCGAGGACCGACTCGGGATAGCCGGTCATGCCGACGATCGACCAGCCGTTGGCGGTGAACCAGCGGGACTCGGCGCGGGTGGAGAAGCGGGGGCCCTCGATGACCACCAGGGTGCCGTCCTCGACCAGATCCCAATCGGCGGACCGGGCGGTCGAGATGGTCGCCGCGCGGCCGGAGGGGCAGTAGGGGTCGGCGAAGGCGACGTGGACGACGCCTCCGGCGTCGTAGTAGGTCTGCACGCGGCCGGAGGTGCGGTCGACGATCTGGTCGGGGACGACGAGGGCGCCGGGGCCGATCTCGGGGCGTAGGGAGCCGACCGCGCTGGGGGCGAGGACCTGGCGCACCCCGAGGGAGCGCAGTGCCCACAGATTGGCGCGGTAGGGGATGCGATGGGGCGGGAAGTGGTGGTCGCGCCCGTGGCGGGGCACGAAGGCCACCGAGCGCGAGCCGATCCGGCCCACGGTGATGACGTCGCTGGGCGGGCCGTACGGTGTGGTGACCTCGACCTCTGTGGCATCGTCGAGCAGGGAGTAGAAGCCCGAACCGCCGATGACCCCGATATCCGCGCGAGTGACCATGGCGCAGAGATTATCGCCACGGGCGGGCTGCGAGGAGCCCGGGTGGCGTCCTGTGGATATCGGAGCGAGGCCCTGTGGATAACGGCGTCCCCTATGCGGTCGTTCGGTCACCGCAGGAAGATCTGCCATACGCCGCAGGGGGCCGTGATCGTGAATGCCGGGCACCGGCCCTGGCTTCGGGCCATACCGTGGGTGCCGGGCGCAGCCCCCTGAAACCCTGGGGTAGGCCCGGCGCGGGAGTGCCCTCTGGGGCGTGAATGGGGGCGGCGACCGGTTCGGGGGAGGCCGGCTCAGGAGACCGGGCTCAGGAGGCCGCGGCCGCCGAGCCGCTCTTGGCCTTCGTCTTCGCGGGGGCGGAGTCCTTCGACGACGATGACGAAGAAGACGACGATGACGAAGAGCTCGACGAGTCCGACGAAGACGAACTCGAGGAGCCCGAGGAGCTTGACGTCGATGTCGACGTCGAGGCCGCGGAACTCACCGTGCTGGACGAGGAGGCCCGGCTGTCGGTCCGGTAGAAACCCGATCCCTTGAAGACGATGCCGACCGCGGAGAACACCTTGCGCAGGTCGCCCGCACAGCTCGGGCACTCGGTGAGCGCGTCGTCGGAGAACTTCTGGACGATGTCGAACTGGTTATTGCATGCAGTGCAGGCGTACTGGTAGGTGGGCACGCGCTCCTCCTCGTATGGTCCGCGCCGATTGGCACTCTAGTGGCGCGACTGCTAATGGTACGCAGCCGACAAGCTTAAACGCGAGTCGGAGCCTGCGCATTCCAGAGGCCGGGCCCGTACGCCCCGGGGCCGGAGCTTGCGCGTTCCGGGAGTGGAACTCGCGCGTTCCAGGGCTGGGGCCTGCGCTTTCCGGGGCTGGAGCTCGTGATTCTGGAGTGAGGCCTGCGCGTCCTGGGCCGAAGTCTGCGGATTGCAGGGGTGGAGCCCGCGTATTTCTGGAGTGGAGCCCGAGTGTTCCCAGCGGCCTGAGCGTTGCCAGGGTAGAGCCCGCGGATCCAGAGCCGGAGTCCGCGCGTCCCCATCGTGATCAGTTGCCGATCTCGCCGAACCAGCCGGCGAGTTTGCCCTTGCGGCTGATCGCGCGCATCCGCCGCTCGACGGTGTCCCTGCAGGCGGCGGCGGTCACGATCAGGAGCTGGTCGTCGATCCTGATCCTCGTGGAGTCGGCGGGAACGAACGTCCGGCCGTCTCTGACGATCAATGTCACCTGGGCGTCGGTCGGCAGCCTCAGCTCGAAGATCTCCACACCGTGCAGTTTGGAGGTCGGCGGCACCCTGACCTGGAGCAGGTCGGCGTTGAGCTCTTCCAGCGGAGCCGACTCCACCTCCAGGTCGCGAGCCTCGTCAGGTGTGGTGAGCCCGAGCTTCTTCGCCACGAACGGCAGCGTCGGCCCCTGCAGCAGGGTGTAGACGACGACGATCACGAAGACCTCGTTGAACACGAACTTGGCGGCGCTGTCATCGACCGAGGTGGCGGCCCAGGGGATGGTGGCGAGCACGATCGGCACCGCACCCCGCAGCCCCGCCCAGGACAGGAAGGCCTGTTCTCGCCAGTTCAGCCGGTCGATCCGCGCCAGCCGTACCAGAAGGGTGGAGGCGATGATCGACAGTGGCCGGGCCACCGCGACCAGGATCAGCCCGGCCACCAGGCCGGGGATGATCGCGGTCGGCATCTCCGAGGGGCTGGCCAGCATTCCGAGCATGACGAACAGGCCGATCTGGGCCAGCCAGGCCACACCTTCGGCGAAGCCCCGGGAGGCCGCCCGGTGAGGCATCCGGGAGTTGCCCATGACCAGGGACGCCAGATAGATCGCGAGAAAGCCGCTGCCGTGCAGGAGCACGGCTCCCGCGTAGGCGACGAACGCGAGCGCGAGCACCGCGATCGGATACAGACCGGAGATGGGCAGCGCGATATGGCGCAGCGCGTAGGCGCCGAGCGGCGCGACCGCCAGGCCGACGGCGGTGCCCACCACCAGCTCGAAGAGCACCTGGAAGAGCGCGCCTCCCAGACTGGGCGAGGCACTGGCGCTCAGCAGCATGACGGCGATGACCGTGGGCGCGTCGTTGAGGCCGGACTCGGCCTCCAGGATGCCCGAGAGGCGCGAGGGCAGGGGCAGACGGCGCAGGACGGAGAAGACCGCAGCGGCGTCGGTGGAGGCGAGGACCGCCCCGAGCAGGAGCGAGGTCCGTACGTCCATGCCGAGGAGCAGATGCACCGGGATCGCGACGGCCGCGATGCTCACGCCGACGCCGACGGTGGCCAGCACCAGCGCCGTGGGGATGGAGCCCTTGACGTGGCTCCAGGTGGTGGTCAGACCGCCCTCGGCCAGGATGATCGCCAGCGCGATCAGGCCTATCTGCTGGGCGAGCTGCGGATCCTCGAACTGCAGCCCGAGTCCGGACTCGCCGATGAGCACGCCGAGGCCCAGGAAGATCAGAAGGCTCGGAAGGCCGCTCCGGTGGGCGACACGCACCGCGACGATGGCCGCGATGACGACCCCGGCACCGAGAAGCAGCCAGACATGCAGCTCCATCTGGCCCCCTCTCCGACCCCGGGGACCATTGTGTCGCACTCGGTTGGGCCGTTATGCACACCCCGTGGCCGTCCGGATGACCTCTCCAGGCGCGGCGGCGTAGCGAATCGGTGAGTCGCCGCTCATGCTTCGCGGCGGTCTGGACGATCTCTCCGGCGTGGCGGTCGGAACGGCCCGGTGAGCCGTTGTGCGTGCGGAATCCCTAGGCGGACCGATGACGGGCCGTCGCGCTCCGTGGCGATCCGAACGGCCTGGCGATCCGAACGGCCTGGCGATCCGAACGGCCTGGCGGGCCGTTGTGCGTGCGGAATCCCTCCAGGCGGACCGACAGCAGGCCGTCGCGCGCTCCGTGGCGGTCCGAACGGCCTGGTGGGCCGTTGTGCGTGTTGATGTCCGGGCGGGATCCCGGGTGGGCCGTCACGCGCGTTCCGTTGTGCGTGCGGTGCCCGGGCGGGAATCCTTCCAGGCGGACCGGCAGGCCGTTACGCGCGTTCCATAGCGGTCCGGTGGGACGTCATGTGAGATGTGGGGCGGTCCGGACGATCCCTCCGGGCGTGGCCGCGTAGCGGACCGGAAGATCGTGGGATTCGGCGGGGACGCCGTCGAGCAGTTCGCCCTCGTGCAACAGGGCCACCGTCGGAACGTTCGGGCCGACCCTCGCGAGCGCCCGGTCGTAGGAGCCGCCGCCGCGGCCGAGCCGGATCCCGGTGGACCTGTCGACCGCCAGGGCGGGCACGATCACCAGGGCGGCGGTCCTGATCGTGTCGACGCCGCGCCGGGTGTCCACCGGCTCCATGATTCCGAAACGGCCCGCGGCGAGGGTGTCCGGTCCGTCGTACACCGCCCAGTCGAGATCGTTGTCGTCCCTGAGCACCGGCAGGATGACGGTCGTGCCGTGCTTCCACAGGGCGAAGACCAGCCCGTGCGTCGCGGGCTCCGTACCGATCGACCAGTAGCACGCGACCAGCCCGGCCATCTGGACCCACGGCTGGTCCAGCAGGGACTCCCGTATCTGGACGGAGGCCGCATGCCGTTCGTCCTCCGGGATCGAAGCACGTGCCGCCTCGATGGTGGAGCGCAACTTCAGCTTGTCCACAGATCCCTCCACTAAGGTTTTGGCATGGCCGACTTTGATGCTGTGACGAAAGCCGTCGTTCCCGCGGCGGGCTTGGGCACCCGCTTTCTTCCGGCGACCAAGGCGACCCCCAAGGAGATGTTGCCGATCGTCGACAAGCCCGCCATCCAGTATGTCGTCGAGGAGGCGGTCTCCGCCGGACTGCTCGACGTCCTCATGGTCACGGGCAAGAACAAGCGTTCCATAGAAGACCACTTCGACCGGGCAATCGAGCTTGAGGAAGCCCTGGAGGCGAAGGGCGACGGCGACGGCCTCTCCCAGGTGCGCGAGCCCGCCGACCTGGCGACCCTTCACTACGTACGGCAGGGCGCGCCGCGAGGTCTCGGCCACGCCGTGCTCTGCGCCAAGCAGCACGTGGGCGACAACGCGTTCGCCTGCCTGCTCGGCGACGACCTGATCGACTACCGCGACGAGCTCCTCAAGCGCATGATCGAGGTGCGCGGCAGCTACGGCGGCAGCGTGGTCGCGCTGATGGAGGTGCCGAAGGAGCAGGTCTCCCTGTACGGCTGCGCCGCCATCGAGCCCACCTCCGAGGACGACGTGGTCCGGGTGACCGACCTGGTGGAGAAGCCCTCGCAGGAGGAGGCCCCTTCCAACTGGGCCGTCATCGGCCGCTACGTCATCGACCCGGCCGTGTTCGAGGTCCTGGAGAACACCCCTCCGGGCCGCGGCAACGAGATCCAGCTCACCGACGCCCTGCGCACCCTGGCCGGACGCGGGAGTGACCAGGGCGGCCCCGTCCACGGTGTGCTGTTCCGCGGACGCCGCTACGACACCGGCAACAAGCTCGACTACCTGCGCACGGTGGTGCAGTTCGCTTCCGAGCGCCCCGACCTGGCGCCCGAGTTCATGCCCTGGCTGAAGGAATTCCTGGCCTCCCGATGAGCGAGACAAGTCGGGTCAGCCCGATGAGATCGGTCGACGAGCACCTCACCGAGATCCTGCGCACCGTGCGGGTGCTCGCCCCGCTCGAGCTCGAACTCGACCATGCGCTGGGCACCACGCTGGCCGAGGAGGTCCTCTCTCCCATCCCGCTGCCGCCGTTCGACAACTCGGCCATGGACGGCTACGCCGTACGGGCCGAGGACGTCAAGCAGGCACCGGTGACGCTGCCGGTGATCGACGACGTCGCGGCCGGGGACGGCCGGATGCTGGTCATAGGTCCCGGCATGGTCACGCGGATCATGACCGGCGCCCCGATGCCCGTGGGCGCCGACGCCGTGGTCCCGGTCGAGTGGACCGACGGGGGCACGGCGCGGGTCACGATCTCACGCCCGGTCCAGGAGGGGCACGCGATCCGCAGGGCGGGCGAGGACGTGCACGCCGGCGACGTCGTGCTGCCCGTCGGGACCGCCATCGGCCCCGCGCAACTCGGCGTCCTGGCCGGGGTCGGCCGCCGCCGGGTGCTGGTACGGCCCCGGCCGCGGGTCGTGGTGATCTCCACGGGGGCCGAGCTCGTCGAGCCCGGCACGCCCCTGGGCACCGGTCAGATCTGGGAGTCCAACAGCTACGCCCTGATCGCCGCCGTCCGCGAGGCCGGAGGCCAGGGATATCGGGCCGGGATCGTGGCCGACGACGCCACCCGGTTCCTCGACCAGCTCGACGCGCAACTCCTGCGGGCCGACGTCGTGATCACCAGCGGCGGCGTCTCGATGGGAGCCTACGAGCCGGTCAAGGAGGCGCTCGGTCCCCTCGGCACGGTCCGTTTCGACCGCGTCGCCATGCAGCCGGGCATGCCCCAGGGGTTCGGCGTGGTGGGTGAGGACCAGGTTCCGCTCTTCGCGCTGCCGGGCAACCCCGTGTCGTCCTTCGTGTCGTTCATGGTCTTCGTCCGGCCCGCGCTGCGGAAGATGCGCGGCCTGCCCGCGGAGCCCACGCGGACCGTGCGGGCGGTGACCACGTCCGCGCTCCGTTCGCCCCAGGGCAAGCGGTCGCACCTGCGTGGAGTGCTGACGGCCGACGGCGCCGTCTCCCCCGTGCAGCGGCAGGGCTCCCACCAGTTCGCCGCCCTGGCCGCGGCCAACGCCCTGATCGTGGTCCCCGAGGGCGTCACCGAACTCCCCGAGGGCACGACGGTGGAGGTCATCCCGCTGTGAGCGAGGGAGATGAGGAAGGAGCCCGTGTGAGCGGTTTCACACACATCGACGAGACCGGCGCGGCGCGCATGGTGGACGTCTCGGCCAAGGACGTCTCAGTCCGTACGGCGAGCGCCACCGGCAGGGTGCTGCTGTCCGCCGAGGCCGTGGCCCTGCTGCGGTCGGGGGACATCCCCAAGGGTGACGCGATCGGGACCGCGCGGATCGCCGGCATCATGGGCGCCAAGCGGACCCCCGACCTGATCCCGCTCTGTCACCCCATCGCGCTGCACGGCGTGAAGGTCGAGCTGGTCGTGGTCGACGAGGGCGTGGAGATCACCGCCCTGGTCAGGACCGCGGACCGGACCGGGGTCGAGATGGAGGCGCTGACCTCGGTCTCGGTCGCCGCCCTCGCGTTGATCGACATGGTCAAGGCGGTGGATCCGGCGGCTGTGATCACCGACGTCAGGGTCGAGGAGAAGACCGGCGGCAAGACGGGCCGCTGGACCCGTCCGTAACCGCCGCGATCAGGAGAATGTCCGCATGAGAGCTTTGGTGATCACCGCGTCCAACCGGGCCTCCGCCGGTATATACGAAGACAAATCCGGGAAGCTGCTGGTCGAGCTTCTCGCGGAGGCCGGATGTGACGTGGAGGGTCCCCGGGTGGTTCCCGACGGAGCTCCGGTGGAGTCGGCGCTGTGGGCCGGGGTGGCCGAGGGATACGACGTGATCGTTACCACCGGCGGCACCGGCCTGACCCCGGCGGACCTCACCCCGGAGATGACCGCGCGGGTGATCGACAGGGAGATTCCCGGCATCGCCGAGGCCATTCGTCAGGTGAGCCGTGACAAGGTGCCCACCTCGATCCTGTCTCGCGGGCTCGCCGGGCAGACGGGCAACACCCTGATCGTCAACCTGCCGGGCTCCTCGGGCGGGGTCCGGGACGGCATGGCCGTACTCTCGCCCGTCCTCCGGCATGCCGTGGACCAGATCCGTGGGGGAGACCATCCTCGCTGAGATGTCCTGCCGAATTCCGCTCGACGTGGGGCTGCCTTCATCGGGGTGTCTTGTCGCCTCCGTTCAGTGTGGGGGATCACCCTCGCCGGGGTGTCCCGCCGGCTCCGGCCGGTGTGGAAGAACACCCTCGCTGAGACGCCTTACCTACTCCGTGGCACGCTGAGGTGTCTTGGGGGGATGATGGATGATGTGGATCGACTTCGTGGCTGGCCGGTGACCCTGACGGAAGGCCCGGTGGGACTTCGGCCGCTGCGGCTGCGAGACGTGCGCGTCTGGCGGGAATCGCGGCTGCGTAACGCAAACTGGCTCCGCCCCTGGGAGCCGAGCAATCCCGAGACCCCCCTGTTCAAGACCGGCCTCGGCCCCTACATCTCGATGGCCGGGACCCTTCGCAGGGAGGCCAGGCAGGGGCTCGCGCTGCCCTGGGTCGTCACCTACCAGGGCGTTTTCGCCGGGCAGCTCACCGTGGGCGCCATCGTCTGGGGTTCGGCCAGGTCGGCCCAGATCGGTTACTGGGTGGACGGTGCCCTGGCGGGGCGAGGGATCACCCCCACCGCAGTGGCCATGGCGGTGGACCACTGCTTCTTCACCACCGGGCTGCACCGCGTCGAGGCCAATATCCGTCCGGAAAATCATGCGAGCCGCAGAGTGGTCGAAAAACTCGGCTTCCGGGAGGAAGGCATCAGGCGCCGGCATCTGCACATCGACGGCGCCTGGCGCGATCACATCTGTTACGCGCTCACGGTCGAGGACGCGCCACGAGGGCTGCTGGTGCAGTGGCGGCGGGCCCGTGAATCGGCGGCCCACGGTGGAGCTCCCCACGAAGAGGTTTGAAGATCTGGCGACACACCGCATCGAATGCTCGTCAAATAGTGACACGCGGTCTTACGGTGCGTGACATGAGCACATTGAGGACGCCAGGAGACCACAGGCGTCTTCATGCTGCCCGGAGGTGGCCGTGAGCGGCAGTGTTTTCCTTTATCTGGCCATCGTCGTCATGTGGTTGTGCGTGCTCGTGCCCATGTGGCTGCGCCGGGACAAGACCGTCATGGCCGACGCCCACGAGGGCGCCGAGCCGTACGGGGCGGATGAGCAGGCGGTCGACGAGGAGTCCGCCGCCGCGATGGCCGACACCCTGTCCGCACCCATGCCCATGCCCATGTCCTCGCCTGAGACGACCCAGGCCGAGTTCCGGTCTGAGTCCTGGTCCGAGTCCGAGTCCCGGTCCGAGGTCGAGTCTGAGACCCAGTCCGACCCCCGGCCCGCGCGAACCCCGGGCGGGCAGCCTACAGCCAGAAAATCCGCGGAGCGCCGTCGTGCCATGCATCGCCGCCGGGCGCTGCAGGTGGCCAAGCGCCGACGGCTGACGTTCTGGTGCACGCTGCTGCTTCTCGCCTCCGTGGTGACGGCCGCTGTCCAGGTGATCCCTTGGTGGGGCGTGGCGCCCTCCGTGGTCCTTCTGGGCGCCTATCTCGCGGTCCTGCGGGTATCGGTCCAGATCGACGCCGAGCGGCGCAGAGCCGCCGTTCAGGCCCGTGTGAAGCGCGCCAAGCGCGCCCGCAGGCGGGCCGCCGAGCTGATCGAGCTGGAAGCCCAGCGACCCGTGGCGGAGATCATCGACCTGGATGCCCACCGCGACGAGCTGTTCGACCAGTACGCCGAGATGCCCCGCCGTGCGGTTGGAGACTGACAACCGGCGCCGTATGGCGCGAGTGCCCCGGGAAGTTTGCTAATCTAGTCCACGTCTTGGGGATGTAGCGCAGTCCGGTAGCGCACTTCGTTCGCATCGAAGGGGTCAGGGGTTCGAATCCCCTCATCTCCACCAGGGGCCGTTCTTGAAACGGCCGGACTGAAGTTGACGGGATCCCGTCTGATCATCGAGATCAGGCGGGATCTTGTCGTTTCAGGGAGTTCCGAACCGGGGTCGTCCTGGTTTGGGAGCTGCGGAGCAGGTGTCCGGGAAGGCCCGGGTGGTGTCAGGGCGCTGGTGGAGGTCGGAGTTCGCGTCGCTGGCCATGGCGATGCCGGCTTCGGGCTGGGTGCTGCGACACGGTGATCTGAAGTGCGGGTTATGGGACGGGTGGTGGCCTGCTCCGGCCCGTGAGCGGCGAGCGGTCGAGCGGATGGCGCCGTCTGCGTTCGCGCTCTGCTTGAGACGCGGCAAGTACGGCTCTCGCGCGGCGATCAACGCGGTGAGTTCTTCCGACGGCGTGCGGATGGCAGCGTCGTCCAGGCCGGTAGTGGCGCGGGCGAGCTTGGCGGGCATCAGCGGGCAGGCCAGGGAGCCGGCGATGAGCAGGGCGCCGTGGGCGCTGCCCTGCACTCCCCGCTGATCCACTTTGTAATCGAGTGCGAGCCGGTAGCCGAGCTCGCGTGCGGGCTGGGCGAAGTGGGCGGGTTGCTGATCGGTGTAGGCGCGGTCGACGACGGCGAAGGCGGCGGGGAAGTCGAGCGCGGTCAGGGGTTTCAAGGTGGTGACGGCGTCGGGGACCTGCGCCGGTTGCTTGGCGGGAGGGCGGGAGGGCGGGGTCGGATGGTCCGGGCTCGGGGGGTGCGCGGCGGCCAGGCGCGTGGCTTCGCCGTGCTCATAGGGCGCGGCCGCGCAGCAGCGCGACCGCGGTGGGCTCATCCAAAGCTGGGACGAAATGGTGGTAGCGGGCCAGCGCGGAGGCGCTCATCCCGGCCGCGGCGGCCACCACTGCCAGATCGATCCTCGCGCTCAACAGCTCGACGATCCACGAGGAGCGCAGCCGGCGCACCGACAAGGCGGGCAGGCCGCCGGTCGGGGTGTGGCAGGCCGTCCAGGAGCTGAACAGGTTCTTGGAGTGCCGGGCGGCGCGCCCGGGCCGGAAGACGAAGGCGTCGCCGGGCCGGTCTGCGGCGTGAACCAGCACGTCCTCCCAGGCGGCGCGGCAGACGATCAACCGCTGGGTGCCGGGGACGGTGACCACGATCGCGCCAGAGCCCAGGCGACGCAGATGCCCGGTCCGGACGGCGGCCACCTCCCCAGAGGTCAGACCGCAACCGAAGGCGAGCGCCATCAACGCCAGCGCGTCGCCTCTGGCCTGGCCGGGCAGGTGTTCGGCCCAGCCGCGCAGGCGTCCGAGCTGGGCCGGCGAGTACGGCGGGGCTGACCCTCTTGGGGGCTTTCATCGGCGGCGGCGCCTGCTCGCCGCGTTCCAGCCAGGCCAGCGTGGCGCGCATGTGCCGCAGCCAGGCCCGGTAGGTCTGCGCCGAACTCGGGGCCAGGTCGGTGCAGCCGGTCAGGACGAACGCGTCGATCGTCTGACGCCAGGCAGCTCGCAACCTGAGCCCACCGGCGCAGCATGACAGAATCGCGACCCATGATCGACGATTTCGCGAAAGACAACCTGCACGAGAGACTGCGGCGGGACCGCAAGGCGCTGCTCTGGAAACTCGACGGCTTGTCCGAATACGACGCCCGCCGACCTTTGACAGCGACCGGGACCAACCTCCTCGGCCTGGTCAAACACGTGGCCACCGTCGAGGCCAGGTACTTCGGCGAGGTCTTCGACCGCCCTTCCCCGGAATCCCTGCCCCGGTGGCAGGACTCCGACGGCAGCCACTGGGCGACCGAGGACGAGACCCGCGATCAGATCATCGGGTTCTACCGGCGCACGTGGGAACACTCGGACGCGACGATCAACGAGCTTCCCCTCGACGCCCCCGGCCACGTGCCGTGGTGGCCGGAGTCGACGCCGGCCTGGCACACGAACCTGTTCGCCATCATGGTCCATGTCCTCGGCGAGTCCACCCGGCATGCCGGGCACGCCGATATCCTGCGCGAGGGCCTCGACGGCCGGACCGGGTTGCGCCCCGAATACGAGGAGCAGATCGACGAGGAAGCCCGTGCAGCCTACTGCGCGAAGATCGAACTGACCGCCAGGGCGGCCGCACCAATCAAGGCTTAACCACAATCGCGCCACCGTGGCCCCGTCCTTGGGGGCCACGGTTCACCTCCGCACAACTTGGGCAGTGGTATCCAGACTCGCTGACCCGTCACCGCCCGGCTACACGCTGGTACCAAGGCTCACACGGCACCGGTACCAAAACTCACGCGTAGAACCATCGCGTCGCAACCACCCGTCGGTCACCAGCCGCTGCAGGCGGGACCGCATTCCCTCCACCTGGGAACGGGTGTCCGGCCTGCCCAGCGCCTGCACGATCTCCCTCGCCCGCATCGGTCGCTCCGCCGTGGCCAGCAACGCCACCGCCTGCTCCCGCCAGCCGCGCAAGGCAGGCAACGGCGATGTCGCACCCTCCGGATCATGGGGGTCGAGGCCGGGCTGCTCTCCGGCGTCCCTGCCTTCGTCCTCACCGTCGTGATCCGCGAGCAACGTCAGGGTCTGCCGGGTGATGGACAACCGCTGGACCTGCTCTTCGGCTTCAGCCAGTCGCGTTCGCAGCTCATCCACCTGCTGCAGTGCGGACCTCTCGGCCCGGGCCAAGCGTTCCAGCAGCGACGTCACCATCGTCTCCCTGAAGACAAAGCAGTCACCCTCACGTGTTGCATTCACGTCATGCAGTCCTGCAGCTCCACACTGTAAACGGCAAAGCACTGGCAGTCACTAAGGGGAGAGATCCAGACGCACTTCTTGTCCTTCGCTGGGGCGCTGCGCTGCGTCTCACCTTCAGGCAAGATCGCACCATGCGCCTGACTCGCACCCCCTCGCCCTGATTTTCACCGGCGCTATCGGGCTCGCCTCGCTCCTGACGCTCTTTGAGGTGAGCACTCCCGGCCTGTCCTACTGGGCATTGCTGCTGGCGCTGTACTGGCTGGCGCTCGCCATCACCTGGTCCGCACTGTTGGGTGAAGGCGCGCGGGGGCGGGCGCCCTGGATGTTCGTCCCACTCGTACTGGTGCTGGGCACCGTGCTGCTGGTCACGGTCGACGCGCCCTTTCGCGCGCGCTTTGCCCTGTCGGAGTCGAGTCTGGAGCGCTACGCCCGGTCGGTGCGCGACGACGACGATGGCCGTGATCGGTGGCGGGGCCTGTATCGGGTGAATCGCGTGGAGAAGATCCCCAGGGGAGCGAGGTTCATGGTCACCTCGCTTACGATGGATTGGCGGAGCTACGGCTTCGCCTACATTCCGGATCGGGTACCGGGCCCGGACGAGGCCTGGTACGAGCATTTTAAGGGCCCTTGGTACATCTGGACCGAGGGGCCCTGAACCCCACGATGCACGACCTCCCGGTTCCACGCCGATGTATGCCGCGCACAGAGCGCTGTCAGTGATAAGCCCCAGGTCCTGCGGCTAAGGAGACCTGAGAAGCCAGGAGGAACTCAAGGGTTGTTAGTTGCTCATGCCACAACTTCCGCAACGAAGCCAGAGCCATGCCCGGGTTCACGCCCCAGCCGCCTTGCACCGGATCCCCACATCAACGACGCGCCCGGCACATACCGGCGGGCGAGTCAGCCGATCACCACGTCGTCGCCGGTGCCCACGCCGATCCCGGCCAGTCCGTCGCGCATCCATCGCGGGGCGATGTCGTCCTCGAAGCGGTGCCGGTCGATGATGCGTCCCGTGCGGGCGTCGAGCTTGACGAGCGTCGTCGCGTCCTCGGCGACGTAGGCGTCCACGCCGTCCGTCAGCACGGTGTGGTCCCTGGCACCGCCCAGGGCGCGGCGCCAGGCGACCTGGCCGTCGACGATACGGTAGGCGGCCACCGCGGTCTCCGAGCGTACGGTCACCAACTCGTCCGACACCCCCATCGCTTCCCCGTAGGAGTTGTCTTTGAGCCCCGCCGACGAGGCGCGCCAGAGGACCTTCCCGTCGTGAACTCTGCGGACGACCAGAGCACCGTTGTCGTCCACCGACGCCAGGCGATCGGCACCGAGCGCACGCGCGTGCCACAGCTCTCCACCGTCGAACCCCCACAGCCGCCTGCCGTCCGCGGCGCTGAGCGCGACGTTCGACTCCTCGCCCGCGCAGTGCCGGAAGGCGAGTACGGTCTCGCCCGCGCTGCGGACTCCGAGGCCGGATTTTTCTATAGGGCAGGAAGCGGACGAGTCAGGCGGGTTGGACCAGCGGATCGCCCCCGTGCGGCCGTCCAGCACGTCGAGCCGGCCGTCGTGCAGGACCACCACGAGGGGAACGGAGCCGTCCATGGCCACGGAGATCTCCCAGGCCGCAGCCCATTCCTCGTCGTAGGCCCGGTTGGCCTCGTGGCCCGGGCCTGCCGGCAGGTCGGCCTGCCAGACGATGCGGCCGTCCGGTACGTCGATGAGGCTGACCCGGCCATCGCGCCAGATGGCCGCGACCCGGCGATCGTCCACCCGGACGGGCCCCAACGAGTCGTCGGCCCAGCCGTTCTCGTACAGCCAGGCCGTGGATCCGTCCGTGATCCGCTCTGCGACCAGTCTCTCGGTACGCAGGCCCCGCCGCCGGTCCACCGCCACGTCACCGTAGACCTCGGCCGCGAAGGGAGCCCTACCGAGGACGTCGATCCCTGGCGTCCCCCATCCCGCCGGACGCCAGGGATAGGAGGAGTTCCCCATTCGCGTCATGGTCTCGCCGGGCCAGCCGACGAGGCCGAGCAGCAGCAGGATGCTGACGACGGCGCATGACATGATCTGGATCAACCGCATAAGGGCTTAGCATGGCCCTTCAATGCGATGAATGCGGCAAAAACGAAGTCCGTTCGAAAGCCTGCTGACGTGCGGGAACCTCATTTACACCAGATTCCGTTCCGCATCCTTCTGCCCCCGGAGTCCCTGCTGTGGACCCGCGCCCCCACGGCCATCGGCGTCCTCGTCGGCCGCGGAACCGACGATCGAGCCTGCTGCGTCGAGACGAGCCCCCCCATCCAACCTGGGCAACGATCATGCCGGTCTCGGGAAGCGATCTTTCAGGCCCCTACTGCATCCCAGGTCACACCCACTCGTGAACATCCCACAAGACGGAAGGCCCGGTTCCAGATCATGGAGCCGGGCCTTTTTGCTGCTCAGAGGCTATGAGGTCACTTCGTCCTCCGGGGGCGTACGGCCTCCGAAGGACTTTCGCGGACCGGGATCGGCGAAAAGCCGGCGACCACTGTGCGAGCCCTGTTGGTGTCAGGAGGAGAACAGCCTCCAGTGCCCCTCGGACACGACGTCGACGGTGCCCTCGGTCACTCTGATGGCGGTCTCGTCGTCGATCGCATACGCCGGGCCTGGGATTCCGGCCGCCCATCTTTCCGCCTCGGCCATGGTGTTCTCCGGCAGGAGTTCGTGATCCAGGTGCGGGAAGATCGAGAAGTCGACGATGCCCAGTGTGCTGTCGCCCCCGGCGGGCGGCTGCCAGCCGACGAAGTCCTCTCCGATACGTGGGGTCATCACCATGCTTCCGGCGCTCAGTCCCACCCAGACCGTCTCGCGCAGCGACGGCAGGAGATCCGCCAGCCCGGACTGCCGCATCCAATGGCACAGGTACAGGGCGTCGCCGCCGTTCACCAGCAGGACGTCCGTCTCTCGGACCCAGGAGATCCAGCGTGCTTCGTCGATGCTGGGCAGCGCGGTGAGTTCCAGCACTCCCAAGGACTTCCAGCCCAGCTCGCACATGGGGGTGGAGGACCGGCCGCTGATGAAACTCCATGCCCCACCGGGACCGCTCTGGGGGTGCCCGTAGCCGGCGGTGGGGATGCAGAGGGCGTTGGAGTCGGCGATCGGTTTGCCCAGTAAGTCGACCAGCGCGCTGTGGATGCTCGGATTCTTGACGCCGGCGGAAGTGAGAAGAAGCTTCACGCTTGCCTCCTGTACGTAGCGGTCATGACGCTCTCGTCGAGAGCTGGGAGATCGGTGCATAGGAAGGTTGACGCGGTGTTCGGTCGTGTTGAGCTGTTCTCAGAGCTCTGGATCATGGCTGACCGGGCGGCCACCGCGAGAGCCGCTTCAGGCGAGCCGCGCTCGGCTGCTTGGTGGAGGGGGCGTCCATGGAAGTCTGTTCCCGAATTCGGGTCGGCGCCCGCGTCGAGCTGGGCATGGAGTAGAGCGAGATGCGTCCAGCCGTTCCAGCCCATGCCGGACTATCCGGCTCTGTCGGTGACGGCCATGGCACTCCTTGAGAGGGATGTACTAGTACGAGCGCCGATCATGGCGTACAAGGCCGACAAATTCGTGCCGACCGCGAGAAACGCGGCTTCCCGTAGCCATGGTCGCCCCAGGTCGGGCGGCTGGGCGGAGTCAGCGAAAAGTCAGCGAATCCGCTGACACGGGAGCGCAGCCGAGACAGATGGACGTCATCGTCGTGGCATCTGACGACACCGAACGGCATCCGTTGATCGGAAACGGTGCGTCCCACCGGGGTTCGCATCGAAGGGGTCAGGGGTTCGAATCCCCTCATCTCCACCAGGGGCCGTTCTTGAAACGGCCGGACCGAAGGTGACGGGATCTTGTCGTTTCAGGGATTTCGGTTTTGCGTTCGAGCGCGCTCGAACGCATAGCGTCCCCGCCATGACGACACAGACCTGGATCATCACCGGCGCGTCCCGCGGGTTCGGACGCGCGCTGGCGGAGTCGGCGCTCGCGGCGGGCGACCACGTGGTGGCGGCGGTGCGCCGGCCCGAGAGTGTGGCCGATCTGGGGGCCAAGTACCCGGACGACTGCCTGATCGCGAAGTTCGATGCCCGGGACATCGCCGCGGCCGCGGACCTCGTGCGCGACACCCTCGACCGCTTCGGTCGGCTCGATGTGCTGGTCAACAACGCGGGCCGGGCCGTGGTCGGAGCGGTCGAGGAGGTCGGCGACGCGCAGTTGCGCGAGTTGATGGATCTGCACCTGTTCGGCCCCGCCGCGCTCGTCCGGGCGGCGTTGCCCACGATGCGTGAGCGGGGCACCGGGACGATCGTGCAGATGAGCAGCCAGGGTGGGCGGACGTCGTTCCCCGGCGTGTCGGCGTACTCCGCGTCGAAGTTCGCCCTCGAAGGCTGGTCCGAGGCCCTGGCCGGGGAGGTCGCGCCGTTCGGGATCCGGGTGATGCTCGTCGAGCCCAGCCGGTTCAGGACCGGCTTCAACGGGAGCGACGTGCTCGAGTTCGTCGAGCCGTCCGCGACCTACCGTGACGTGCTCGCCAACGTCCGTGCGGACATGGCCGGGACCGACGGCCGCCAGGAAGGTGACCCGGCGCGGGCGGCCGAGATCATCGTGTCCCTCGCGCACGGCGACGAGGTGCCGCTGCGGCTGCCGCTCGGGCGCGAGGCGGTCGAGCGTATCTCGCGTGCCTACCGGCGCGGCCTGGACGAGGTCGAGCGGTGGGCCGAGACCGCCCGCAGCGCCGACTTCGAGGGTGTCTCCGCATCGGTACGGCCCATCTAGGCTCGTGGTCATGGCCATCGACGATCTGATGACCAGGGCGCTCGAAGCGCTTGGGGACGCCGGTCCGCTGTCGGTCGAGGCGATCCACCGCCTCGCCGACCTGGCTGATCTGCCCGAGACGATGACGATCGCCGAGGTTGCCGACCTCCTCGACATCTCGCCCCACACGCTGCGCTATTACGAGCGGGCCGGGCTGGTCGAGGTGGCCCGCGACGGTAATGGTCATCGCGTCTACGACGCCGCAGCGGTTCGGCGCCTGGTGTTCCTCACCCGGATGCGGCTGTCCGGTATGCCGATGCGTGACCTGCAGCACTACATCTCGCTCGTCGATGCCGGAGGGCACACGGTGCCGGAGCGGCTCGACGTGCTGGTCGAACATCGTGACACCATCCGCCGCCGGATCCGTGAGCTGACCCTTTCCCTCACGGCGGTCGAATACAAGATCGCCACGTACGGGGGCTCGACCGGGCCGGACGTTCAGGCCCTCGGCGCCACCACCGGTACCGACCGCACGGCGCTGCCGGACGAGCCGCTGCGACGGGCACTCCCGGCAGAGTGAGGGACGCCGACGCTCGCCGGGCTGCCAGCGGTAGTCCGGCCTCCCTCCGATCTCCGGCCACAGCCCCCGCGGTAAACGATCACTTCTCCGCTGGGAAACGATCTTCAAGGCCTCACATTCTCCAAGTTCAACTGCACTCGTGAACTCCCTACCAGGTCAGATGCCGTTTCCGAGCAGTCGGGAACGGCCTTCTGCATTGCCGGGTGACTACTTGAGTGACGACGTTGCCGATCATCACTTGGGGCTCATCCCCAGGAGCGGTGAATTCGTTCGCGTGATCTAGCACGCTGCGACCGTTTCCACTTTCTCCTCGACCGCCCGAGGCGCGATGGCGGAATTTAGGACGGGTCATCGCGGTATCGACCATGCGGTCGAGGTTGCCCGGTTCGTGCAGCATCCGGCTGCGGCGACGAGGAAGGATTCCCTCGAGTTCGGAGGAGATCGCAGTCCGCGGCCGTCAGCGGCGGATGTTCGGCCGACCCGGATGGGCAGAGCTGCTCGGGTCGGCTCCAAGCGCGTCGAGACTCATGATTCTGCGGGTGTTGGCCACCAGCGCGTCGGTGGTTCTGCGTATCCAGTCCGTGATCGCGTAGAGCTCGGTGTCGCTGTATCTGGTCGTTATCTCCGTCATGTCTTCGACGAATGTCCCGAACGCGGCGGCCATCAGCGCATCCATCTGCTCGTTCGGCAGTAGCCGTACGACGACCTTGCGACGGTCGTGCGGGTCACGTGCGCGTTGAACGTAGCCGGCGGTCTCGAGCCGGTCCACCAAACCGGTTACGGCGCCGGTGGTCAGGCCTGTGTGTTCCGCGATCGCTCCGGCCGTCACCGGTCCCAGCCGTTGGAGCACGTCGATGCACTTTCGCTCGACCGAGCTGAGCCCCATCAGTCTGCCGACCGCCTCGTGGAACACCACGATCGCCGTCGCGAACTCGCGGCCGAGCAGCGCGGCCGCCTGACCGTCGGCAGGTGCGTCTTGCGTCACCTTCTCAATGTACCTTAGCTTCTAGTTATCTTTGTTGCTAAGAGACTTACTGTCGAAGGCTTTAGGCGGTCGAACCAGGAGGCCAGGTGCGAGTAGTGGTGGTAGGGGCGGGACCGGGCGGGCTGTGCGTGGCCAAAGGACTGCACAAGTCGGGGGTGGACGTCGAGGTAGTCGAAGCGCAGGACGGGTTCCGCGACGTCGGTCTGGGCCGTCGAATCAACGTCAACGCGGCCGGGCACAACGCGTTGCGGGCATGTTTGGCAGACGCGCACTTCGAGGCGTACGAGCGCACGCTGCACCGCCAGAGCGACCCAGGGGCGTACCTGTATTCGCCCACGCGGCGACTGCTGTCGCGAAACGAGACGCCGCCGTCGCCCGGGGCCGTCAGCGGGGGAACGCTGCGGCGGGTGCTCGCCGACGGCCTCGCGGGCCGGGTTCGCTTCGGGAGACGGGTCGCATCGATCGCCCGCTACCACACCGAAATGCGCATCACAGCGGGTGCGGCCCTTGAACGGTCGGCGAGTTACGGAGCCCGGGAAGCGTCCCATGCCTGAAATCAGTGCACGGCGTAAAGCCATGTATTTCGTCATAATGATCGCGAATATGGCTGTCGATCTGCTCCTTCCGACGCTGGTCCTGGCCGCCCTCGCGCCGACCGGCATGCCCGCCCCGGTGCGGCTGGCCATCGGCGGAACCCTTCTGACCGGGAAGGCGATCGGCGGTCGAGTCGAATCCGGGGAGTTCCGTTGGAGGCTGGCCGTGGTCGTGGCACTCGTGCCCACCGTGGCCATCGCCGGCTGCTATCTCGCGGGCCTCGGCAGCACCGCGAGCATGGTGGCGGGCGCGGTTGCCTCCGGCGCGGTCGTCGTCGCCGATCTGCTGCGAACTCGAATACGCGGTAAGGCCGGACACCCGATCGACGGCTTCGCCCTACTGGTGCTGGTAGAGGTCACGGTCGGCGTCGTGCTGACCGCGATCAGCGGCGACGCGCGCTTCGCGCTCGCCCGGAGTTCGTTCTACGTCGCCGTCGCAGGAGTCTTCGTCTTGGCGACCACGTGGTCGGACCGGCCGTTGATGCGAGTCGCCCTCAAGCCCGTGGCCTCGAAAGGTGACCCGGCGCGCGCCGAGGCGTTCGAGCGAGCATGGCGGAACTCACGGCGGTTCCGGATGCTCTACCGGGCGATGACCGCCGGTCTCGGAGCGGTGCTGCTCGCCGACGCGGTACTGCGCGTCGTGATCATCTACGGCAGCCCGGCAGGAGATGTGCTCCAGTCGTCCCTCACCTCCCAGCTTCCCCTGTTCGTGCTGATCGGGCTGTGGTTCGCAGCCGGCCGCGGCCTCGCGGTACCCCGAGCCGAGCGTTTGCTCGACGCCGAGTTGCCGAAACCGCCGGCCGGCGATTCCGTATCGGGGTGTCGGTGAGAGCGCGCACAGCGGGCGTGGATGGCGGACATCGTTTCCACCGCTCTGGCACCGTGATCCCCTTCAGCGGGCAGAAGGCGGCCGTTGAGGTGGGTGTTCCCACAGGGTTCGGCTCACCGGCGGGCGTGGCGGCGCCGTCGAGCTCGCGGTGGTTCTCTGCCTCGGGGGTGTCAGCCCACCGGTGGCCGAGGGAGGCGCGCGTACGAGACCGAGCGGCTGGAGGCCGATCGGCCCCTCGCAGAGACGGACTGGCCCCGTCGGGAAGCGATCTTCTCAGCCCCTCCGTTTCCCCAGGCCATCCCTACTCATGAACACCCCACCAGGAGCCGTTCTTGAGTTGGTTCGAGAATGGATGACAGGATTCCGTTCGACTGCTTGATTGAGAAATGTCAATCTCCGAACGGCCGTGAAGCCGATTCCTGGGGTTTTTATGCCTGCACCGGCCGATTTTCTTGCCTCATGGGGCTAAATCGAGGAAGTGTCGGACCGAGGCCGAAAAGAGAAAAAACTGAATATTGCTTAACATATTGACGCCCCCAATGGCGCTCCTTACCATTCTCCCACCGAGGTCGGGAGAGGGCCGATCGGTGACGAATCTCAATACGGAACTCGAGCCGAGAACGTGGTCGGGTGCCATATCGGCGTGCGTCTCGATGACAACGTGATGGGTGCGAAGGGGTGGGCTTGAACGAGCAATTCGGCCGTGGCGGGTCGACTCGCCAGGACCATCGCTCTCGGCCGGACTACACGCCGGCGACTCTCGGGGAACACGCGCCAGGTTCTGTGCGGCCCCGGTGCGAGGCAGACCGCGATGACCGGTAGCGGTCGGAGGTGAATGACCTGAAGGTCTGCTTCTCGGGTCCCCGATCGGGGCGGTGGCCCATGACGGTCGGTCAGAGGAACGTGCTGGAGTGGATCAGTCCGGACCTGCCGGGGCCGGCCGACATCCTGTCAACGATGGTGCGCGTGCCCCGGGGAAGCACCATGGACGCGGTCGGTGCGGCTCTGGGCGCGCTGATCGGTCGCCAGGAGGCGCTGCGGACCCTCTTACGGGACGGGGAGCAGTTCGTGCACGCGTCGGGCACGCTCGTCGCCGAGGTGATCGAGGCCAAGGGCACTCATCAGGGCTGGTTCTCGCCCGGCCGGGCTTTCGATCCAGCCGCCGACTTTCCGATAAGGGCGAGCGTGGTAACCCGGTCGGGATCTCCGTTCCTGGTCGTCCTGCACGTGTCGCATGTGGCGGCAGACCTGTTGGCGATGACGATTCTGCGCGCCGAACTCGCCGCCCTGCTGGCGAACCGATCGCTTCCTCCCGCCGCGTACCATCCCGCCGACCGTGCCACCTACGAACTCACCCCGGCCGGGCAGCGCCGGCTGGAGGGTTCGGTCAGGTATTGGGCCCGCCAGGTGGCCGAAAAGCCGTTGTGCGCGCTCGGTCTGCCCTTCCGTTTTCCCGACGCCCGCGGCCATCATCACGTCCTGCTGGGCTCCGGGCCCGCCGCGGAGGCGGTGGCCCACATCGCGGCGAATACGGGTGTGCGGCCGCTGGCGGTCGTGATGGCCGCGTTCGCGGCGCTCCTGACGAACTGGACCGGAGCCCCGGGATGCCAGCTGAACTGCCTGTGCAACAACCGTTTCTCCCCGGAGTTGCGCGACTACGTCGGCACGGTGGCCCAGGAGACGATCATCCCGTTCACCGCGTCGCCTTCTTTCCTGCGGTCGGTCTCCCAGACGGACGCCGCGGCCTTGGCGGCTTACAAGTACGGCCGGTACGACCCGGTTCGGCTGTCCGAGGCGAAGGGCGAGGCAGAACGGGCCCGCGGCATGCGCTGTCACCGGGACGTGGTCGTCAACAACACGACCGGCCACTCGCGTGCGATCCTGCCGAGAGCCGGCGTGGAACCCGGCATAGGCGACCACGTGTTCGACGCCCCCGTGGGGTTCGACGTCTACCGACTGGAGGGCAAGCTCGGCTGCGGACTCAGCCTCGATGCCCGCTTGGCCACCGCCGGCGAGACCGCCGGCATCCTCGGCGGAGTCGAGCGGCTCATCATCGCCGCCGCTGACGGCGATGTCGATCCGGCCGACTTCGGCATTCCCCCGGCGGAACGAGGGCCGGGCTGGGTATGTGCCCGCTCGTGCTGGGTCGATCTCGCCGGTGTCCAGGCGGCAGTGGACCTTGCCCTTGGCCTCGGTGTCGCGCGGATCGAGGTCGTCGGCGACGAGCTCATCGCCCAGGTCGGGCGCGACACCGACGTCGCTGCGGCCGCCAAGGCGGTGGTCGACGCGGTCCTGCGCGAAGGACGCCACGGAGTGGTCGCACCCAGCGACTACGTGCGGGCCGTCGACTGAAAACGACCGGCGCGGTGACCCGAACCGCCCGCGTGGGATCTCACCGGATTCGGTCACCGTGAGAGCGCTTTTTGAAACTCGCCGCGGGGTGCTTTGACGAGGGCCGCGGGGGTGCTTTAACGAGGGAGGAACTTCTGTTGATCCGGGGGCTGTCAAGCGACGCCCTGAAGGACCTCCTCGACCGCATCGACGCCGACCGGCCGCGTCGCACCGCCCGCGTGTGAGAAGGCGGGGTACGTGGACGGCACGGGGGTGGCCGTGCGCCGTCAGGCGAGCGGGTCGTACCGGAACGCCCGGACCTCCTGCGAGCAGCGGCAGGAGGCCGCGATCTTCTTCGCCCACTCCAGCGCCGCCTCGCGGGAGGGCAGGTCCAGGATGGTGTACCCGCCGTTCAACTGCGTGGTCTGCGGATAGGTGCCGTCCGTCACCGTACCGTCACCGGCCACGAGGACGGGATCGACGTCTTCGTCTATCCCGCCGCCGAAGACGTACACGCCGGCATCCTTGGCCTCCTGGATGACCGCGTGGGAGTCGCGTACCACGTCAGGAAAATCCTCGTCCGAGATCACCATGGCGGCACTGGGGAAGGAGATGAGAAAATGCGTCATCCCTCGATCCTGCCGTGCGCCGGGTGACATCGTCGAGGTGCTCCTCGGATCGCCTGGCGGCACCGGGCAGGAGGTGAGGTTCGCCCAGGCCGGAGCATCCGACGGTCAGTGAGCAGGACGCGCGTGGCTTCGAGACGCGCTTCGATCCGGTGTGCGGGGACGGCGAGGAGTGAATTCCTCCGGCAGCGACCCCAGCAGGGCGAGGGCGTCGGCGCTCGGCGAGCCCGGCTCGGCGCGGTAGACGACGAGCAGTTGCCGGTCGGCACCGGTGACGGCGAACTTCTCGTAGTGCAGTTCGAGGTCGCCGACGATCGGGTTGCGCAGGTGGTGCACACCACCACCCGGATGCGGCTTGGCGTCGTGGCGCGACCAGAGGCGGCGGAACAGCTCGCTCTTCACCGACAGTTCGCCGACCAGGTCGGTCAAGCGCGGGTCGTTGACGTCCGGACCGGCCATCACCCGCAGGGCGGCGACCAGGCTGCCGATCCGGTTCTGCCAGTCGGGCAGAGACTCCTGCGAGGTGGGGTCGAGCAGCACCGAACGAAGAATGTTGCTGCCCGGGGTGAAGACCGGCGACAACGCCACGGCGAGACGGTTGGCCGCCAGGACGTCCTGGAACGGCCCTTGGACGTAGGCGGGAGTGCCGTGCCAGGCATCAAGCAGGGGCTGCACACCTGGCCGGACCCGCGCCGGACGCCGCCGCCGAGGCTCCTGCGGGGTGCCGAGCGCGTGCAGGTGCGCGGTGGCGTCCTCGTCGAGGCCGAGCGCGCGGGCGATCGCATCGAGCACCTGGGGAGAGGGGCGCCGGTCGCGGCCCTGCTCAAGCCGCGTGTAGTACTCGGTGCTGATCCCGGCGAGCATGGCCAGTTCGTCCCGTCGCAGCCCCGGCACGCGCCGATGGCCGTTGTCGGGCAGCCCGACATCCTCGGGCCGGATCAGCTCGCGCCGGGCCCGCAGGTATTCGCCGATCAGGTTCACACTCTCGACCATAAGCGGATTGGAGTCCCTTCTGGGTAGCCCTGGCAGCACCCCTCTCACCAGGGGAATGGCTGATTTGCCGGGATTTGGCGCACGCTGCCGGCATGACTTCACGAACCTGGCTCATCACCGGCGCGAACAGCGGTTTCGGCCGGCACCTCAGCGAGCAACTCCTGTCCCGCGGCGACCGCGTCGTCGGCACCTTCCGCGCTGCGGGCAGCGTCGCGGATCTGTCGGCCCGCTGGCCGGATGCCTTCCGCGCGGCCCACCTCGACGTCACCGACCCGGCCGAGATCACCGCGGTGGTCGACGAGGCCTGGGCCGCCCTGGCCCGGATCGACGTCGTGGTCAGCAATGCCGGGTACGGCCTGATGGGCGCGGCCGAGGAGTTGACCGACGAGCAGATGGTGCACCAGATCGCGACCAACCTGACCGGCTCGATCCGGCTGATCCGGGCCGCGCTGCCGCACCTGCGACGGCAGGGCGGTGGCCGGATCCTGCAACTGTCCTCGGTGGGCGGCCAGGCGGCGTGGCCGGGCGGGTCCCTCTACCACGCCACGAAATGGGGCGTCGAGGGTTTCGCGGACGCGCTGGCGGGCGAGGTGGCCCCGTTCGGCATCGACGTCACCATCGTCGAACCGGGCGGCGCCCGCACCAACTTCCGCTACGGCGGTTCGGTGCTGGCCGACGGCATCGAGGCCTACAACGGCACGCCCGTCGCGGGAATCCGCCGCATCCTCACCGAACGCACGACCCAAGGCGTAGGCGACCCGGCCCTGATGGCCGCCGCGATGATCGCCAGCGTCGACCAGGACCCGGCACCCCGCCGTCTGGTCCTGGGCAGCGATGCCTACCAGGCCATCGAAAACGCACTGAACACCCGACTGGCCGATGTCCGTACCCAGCGCGAGTCGGCGGCGGCGACGGACGCCCCGCTGGAGGGCGTGACCACAGGCGGCCCGGCCGACCTGGACGCCGAGAAACGCGACAGGTAGGTGCGGGCCGTGCGACCAGCCTGACCGGCACGTCGGACCGGCCACCAGGGGGATCGTCGCCTGACTTCCGGAGCGGCCGGGCTCCCGAAGGTGCTCGGGGCACCGAATACGGTGCCCCGAAAAGTCCTGGTTGGCGCAAGCCAAAAATGCGCTCTAAGATCCGCTACCGATGTCAAGATCCCCATCGAACCGCCGATCCAAGGAGCGCATGTGACGCTGCTCAGCAGGCGAAGACTTCTCCAGGCAGGTACCGCGATGGTACCCGCGGTCGTGTTCGGCGCACCGCCCGTACGGGCGAGCAGCGCCCCGGCGGTGCAGGTGTCCGGGGTCGTGCCCGCCGCGCTCGCCGGGTTCGACCGAGTGCTGAAGACCTACATCACCGAGCGCGACATCTCCTGCGCTCAGCTCGCCATCGCCAAGAACGGCAAGCTCGTCCTGGCGCGTGGTTACCGATACTCCAGCGACGGCCGGACCGTCCCTACGGTGTCGCCCACCTCGCTTTTCCGGATCGCGAGCCTGAGCAAGCACATCACCGCCGCCGCCGTCATGCGCCTGGTCCAAGACGGCAAGCTCACCCTGGGCGCCTCGGTGGCGAGCCTGCTCGGCCTGTCCACCGCCGCGGATCCCCGGCTGGCCGATGTCACGGTGTGGCGGCTGCTGCAGCACACCGGAGGCTGGGACCTCGCCGTCTCGCAGGACTATCTGTATCTGGATCAAGTGATCGCGGGCACGCTCGGCGTACCGTTGCCGATCACCCAGGACCACATCATCAAGTATGCGAGCAGCCGCCCGCTCGACTTCGCCCCCGGCAGCCGCTACGCCTACAGCAACTACGGCTACATGCTGCTCGGCCGGATCATCGAGAAGGTCTCCGGCCAGAGCTACGAGTCCTACGTCAAGCAGAAGCTGCTGGCGCCCGTCGGCATCACCCGGTTGCGGCTCGGCCGTACGCTCCGCGCGGAGGCCGCGCCCGGCGAGGTGTTCTACGAGTCGCGCTACACCAGTAAAACCGTCACGGGTCCTGGGAACACCGTGGTGCCCACCCCGTACGGCGGCTTCAGCATGACCAACCGCGCCCCCGGCGGCGGCTGGCTGGCCTCCGCGGTGGACCTGGTCAGGTTCGCGAAGATCTTCGACGCTCCCGGCCCGGTGCTCAACGCGACCTCCATCGGCAGGATGGTCGCCAAGCCGGAGATCGGCGTCACGTCGAGCGGTTCCTGGTACGGCGCGGGCCTGTGGGTGCGCCAGGTGACCGGGCATCTCAACACCTGGCATGACGGCTCGCTGCCCGGTACCTACACCTACCTGGCCCGGCTGCAGAACGGCTTCACCTACGCCGCGCTGTTCAACCGCCGGGAGGAGAGCGGCAGCCTCGACTTCAACGTGCTGAGCCCGCAGATCAACACCGAGATCGGCAAGGTCACCACCTGGCCCACCACCGACCTCAGCTCCCGTTACTTCTGAGCCCCTCTCCCGCCCCCGCCGGACCGGTCACGGATTACGGCGGGGGCGGGCAGTCGTGATCCCGGGACTTCCGGAAAGATCGCTGTTCCACCGTATTGTCGGAACATGCGTAAATGGATGAGCGCGGTGCTGGGGGTCGCGCTCTTGGCCGGTCTCACCGGCTGTTCGGTACGCACCGGCGGAATTACCGGAATCAGCGTCGACGATGCGGGTCATCTCACCGTGGTCCTCGCCTGGTGCGGACGGGGCCCGGATGTCGTGATCGTCTACCACGATCCTGTCGGCCCGGAGACGAACCCGGCTGCCGTCGACGCGGAATATCGCCCGCCCGCACTGGGTGGAAAGGGCGCGTCGTTTCGGTTCGATGCGCCATCCGACGGATGGACGGTCGTGCCCAAGCCGTTGATTCCGGCCCCGGGGGTTACGTACAGGGTTTACGGCGCGACTCATGACAACAGCAGTTCGACCGCGAATGTGGGCTTCGAGGCCGGCGATGTGGCCAAGCTCAAGCCCGGTCTGGTGCTGGTCCAAAGGTATGACGAGAAGAAGCAAGACGCCGTTGACGTTGTGATGTCACTGCGGGAATTCGAGCGCGAAGGTCAGGATCCCGCGAACTGCGTTTAAGCCTGCTGTATCGACGCCCGAGAATGCCACAGCAGGAACGTCTCCTTCCTCGTGCCGAAGTCCTGGGGCTCATGGCCACATCGAAAACGTCCCGCATGAGCGGTCAGCGAAAGTCCGCGAGGTGGTCGCGGGCCCATTCGGCGTGGTCGCGCGGGGCGCGCCCGGAGGGTGCGCCCCACGCCGGGGTGGATCAGAGCTCGCCGCTCTCGATCGCCTGCTTGAGGGCCGTCTGGTTCACCTCGTGGGAGGCGGTGCCGTTCGCGACGACAAAATCGATCAGCGAGGTGTCCGCGTCGAAGGTGAGGTTCTCGGTGACCTCGGTCTTCCCGCCGGGCCGCTTCTCGAAGACGATCTTCTGGTGCGTGACGACATTGGGCAGCGACCAGGTGTCCGTCTCATAGAAGAACTTGTCGCGGTTGATGCGCTGCTGCGCGTGCGTGTTGCTGACGACGATCGCACCCTCGTACGGGATCTCCTCGACCGCGGTGAAGTTGATGTAGCGCGTGCGGCCCCGGTACCAGTCCTTGTGGGTGACGACCTTCTTCAGGAACGAGTGCATGCCGACGTGGTTGTTGATATTCGAGTACAACGAGAACACGCGCTCGATCGGAGCGTTGATGGTGATGGAGATGCTGCTCTTGGCCCGGCTTCGCCCCGATCCCGGATGGGGAGGGGGCGTGGAGTCGTAGAACTTGTAGGTGTCCCACGCGGTCTGCCATTCGAGGGCGAGCTGGGCGTCGCCCTCGGGGGCGTCGGCGTGGGCGGGGCTGGAGAGGGTGGCGAGAACGAAGGTCGCGGCGAACAGCTGAGCCGCAAGGAGCCGGAGAAGCTTCACGTATACCTCAAGAAGAGACAGGCAGTAGGTGCGAGTGATCTTCTATCGCATATAGCCACGATTTAGGAAATTCTGCGCCGAAGAGACCCAAAACCCTTTGCGCATCTTCCGTCCCGTTTGATCCTTTTAATCGCCTATCCAATGTTTAGTCCATTTAAGATGTGTGGAACGCTACAAGGTGCTTATGCGGCGGTGTTGTAATGACGGCGATGGCTCGTCGCCCGAGCCTCGTCCGGATGATTGGATTCCCGTAGGGTCGAGATCATGAGCGAGCAGGAGGGTCCGTTCTTCGCCCGGGCGCGCGCCGCCGCGGGCGCGCTCTTCTTCGACGAGGACGACCGGATCATGATCGTCCAGCCGTCCTACAAGCCACAGCGGGACATCCCCGGGGGGTGCGTGGAGCCGGGGGAGACGCCGTACGAGGCCTGCGTGCGGGAGATCGGCGAGGAGCTGGGCATTCGGCCGCCGATCGGACGCCTTCTCGTGGCCGACTGGGCGCCCGGTCCGGACGTGGGGGACATCGTCCTGTTCGTCTTCGACGGCGGCGTGCTCGACGCGGAGACGCTCGGGGCGATCACCTTCGCCGACAACGAGCTGACCGCCTTCGCCTTTCACGCGGTCGAGGACGTGGACGGCCTTTTGACCGGGCGCCTGGCCCGCCGGGTCAGAGCCGCCGCGACCGCCCGCACGCTGGGCGAGACCGTCTACCTGGAGCACGGCGAGGCGCTCCGGGCCGGGTGACGCCGGCCGCGGACGAGGGATTCAGGTGCCGCTGACCTTCTGGAGCAGTGAGATGAGCGTGTCGAGCTCGTCGGGGGCCAGGCACCGAGCTCGTCGGCGAGCACGGCCGTGCTCCTGCGTGGACACCTCCCACTCGCCCTTTCTCTCCCTGCCCGCGGAGATCGCCGAGCTCCTGCGCGAGGGGCAGGGAAGGCCGCCGGGGGATGTCTCTCAGGGCAGGTACGGCGGGGCGACGCCCCAGCCCCAGTGGGGGACGGGAGCCTGCCGGATCGGGTCGGCGCCGGGCCGGGAGTTCTCCACCGCCAGGCGGGTGCCCCACTCGAGGTAGCCGGCGAAGGCCGCACGGAACTCCGGGTCGCCGGGGAGGCCGACCTCGTCGGCCGCGTCCAGCAGCAGGCTCACCCAGCGGCGGCGCTGCGGCTCGCCGATCGCCCTGCCGAGGTGCTGGGAGAGCATGTGCGGGTAACCACCGCGCTCGTCCGTGTAGCGGGAAGGTCCGCCGAAGACCTCCGACAACCACATGGCCACGTAGCGCGGGTGGTCGGAGTCCATGTGGGCGAAGAGCGGCTTGAGCAGGTCGTCCGTCACGACGTGCTCGTAGAACCGCTCGGTCAGCCGCTCAAGGGCCTCGGCTCCGCCGGCCCACTCGTAGAGCGTCGGGATCGAGCCGCCCTGGCCGTGGACGGCGGTGGGACGGTAGTGGCGCATCTCCTCGATGTACGGCACGTACGGCCGGATCTCGGCGAAGAAGGCTGTGAAGTTCTCGCTCTTCCGGAACCCCTCCAGGTGGTCGTGCACCGAGGTCCAGGTGATCCGCAGGATGTGGCAGGAAGGCTCCTCCTCGCACCGGGCGAGCTCGTAGTCCACGCACTGCGGGGCGGCGCGGAGACAGGCGGCGGCTCGTGTGTAGGCGGCCTCGAACCTGTCGTGCTGGTCTTCGGGAACGCGGTAGCGGATGTATTCGACGGTCACACGGATCTCCGGGGCTCGACGCGAATCAACGTAATCTTGTAATCAAGGATTGGCAAGGTTTCGGGAGAGTGTACGCCGGTCATGTCACGGAGGCCTGTGCGCGGGCGACGCTGATTTGCAGGGACCTCTACCAGGCAAGACGATGTGTTCATGGTCAGAGAGCGGCAGATCTTGGCGTGTTCGGGAGTGCTCAATCCGCCCGAGGATTTCCCTCCGGAGCGGGTGGGCGTTCAGATATGGCAAGCGATGCGGCTCACCGGTGTGCCCAGGCCGCGCATGTGTCTCATCGCCACCGCGGTGGGTGACTCCCGCGAATACATCGATCACTGGTATGCGCGGGCCGGGTCCTTCGGGGACGCCGACCTGTCACACCTGGAGCTGTTCGTCCGGCCGAACGTCGCCGACGTACGGGCTCATCTGCTGGCTCAGGACGTGATCTTCGTATCGGGTGGCAGCGTGGTGAACCTGCTGGCGGTGTGGCGTGCGCATCGGCTGGACGCGATCTTGCGGGAGTGCTGGGAGGCGGGGGTGGTGCTGGCCGGGCAGAGCGCGGGCAGCCTCTGCTGGCATCTGGGCGGAGTGACCGACTCCTTTGGCGACGACCTCGGCCCCGTCGACAACGGGCTGGGCCTCCTGCCGTTCAGCAACGGAGTCCACGACGACCTGGACGACCAACCTCGGCGCCGGCGTTTTCGTGAGCTCGTCGGCAAGGGCGACCTCCCCTCGGGCTACGCGACCGAGGACGGCGTCGCCCTGCACTACGTGGGCACCCGGCTCCACGAGGTCCTCGGCGTCCTTCCGGACCGGCACGCGTGGTTCGTCGAATCCGATGGCGCGGGGCAGTACCGGGAGAAAGCCCTTCCCGCTCGTCACTGGCTGCCCTGAGACCGGCCGTCGGCGCGTTCCAGACCTCCCGGGCGAGCGCCGCTCAGCTCGCCCGGGAGGCCGGTACGGAGACCCGCCGACCATGAGCGCGAACGCCGCCGAACCGGCGGCCCGCCGCGCGCCGGTGACCGGTGTCGCCCTAGCCGGCCAGGTGCGGGTAGTCCGGCGAGCGGTGCTGGAAGGACAGGATGGCGGGGTTCTGGATGACGCCGGCGCGGATCTCGATGGCCCGCCGGACGGTGTCGTCCTCGTCCCAGGCCCCGGGGCCGGCGAGCACCGTCCGCAGGTGCGGCAGCAGTGCCTCGCTGATCTCCCAGGTGGCGGAGTTCCACAGGTGCGACGGGCTGTGGTCGACGCCGTAGTAGTGGACGTTGTCCCCCACGTCGAACATCGGCTCCGCGAACGACGTGGGCCGCGCCCAGCTGAAGCCCATCCCCTCGTCGCAGGACACGTCGACGATGAGGGTGCCCGGCGCGAAGGCGGCCAGGTCGTCGTCGGTGGCGAACATCAGCGGATCGTCGGTGTTCTGCAGCACGCAGTTGACGACGATGTCGTGGTCGGCGATGAAGGCCGCCAGCGGTATCCGGCCGTTCTCGGTGAGCGCGTAGCTGCGGTTGGGATCGTCGGCCTCGTGCTCGAAGCGTACGATGCGCGCCGAGTGGATCGGTGAGGCGACCGCGGTGACGTCACGGAAGGTGAGAAGGTCGATGTCGTTCACGCCGTGCGCGTTGAGGGCGGTCACCGCGCCCCGGCCGGTCGCCCCGAAGCTGATGACGACCGCACGCAGCCGCCGGCCGTAGTCGCCCGTCGTCCCGATGAGCTGCAGGGCGTGCAGCACCGAGGAGTAACCCGCCAGCTCGTTGTTCTTGTGGAAGACGTGCAGGTTGAACGCGCCCTCGCTGGTCCAGTGGTTCATCGCCTCGAAGGCGATGAGGGTCAGCCGCCGGTCGATCGCGAGCTGGGTCACCTTCTGGTCCTGGACGCAGTGCGGCCAGCCCCAGAGGATCTGCCCCTCGCGCAGCTCCGCGAGATCCTCGGCCAGCGGTTTGGGGAGCACGATGACATCGCACTCCGCGAGAAGCTGCTCCCGGGGAAGCAGTCCGGCGACGTGCGGCTCCAGCTGCTTGTCGGAGAGACCGAAGCGCTCGCCGTAATCACGTTCGAGGTAGACACGACCCCGCAGATCGGCGTCGATCCGATCGAGGTGCAGGGGGTGAATCGCCAGCCGGCGCTCGTTCTCCTTGCGGGACCGTGAGATGACTCCGAGACTGAGCTGATCCATACGGCTCCCTTGATTGACTCCCTGTCTAGCACAGGCTCTGCCGCACGGCGTTCCGTCGCATGCCCGCGTACGGCAGGCCTTCGCACGCTGCGGCAGGACGTGCCGGGAGGGTCGAAACCGTAGGCCACGTCCCCTCTACGGGTGGACCTCCGTCCGCGCGGCCCGCACTCGGAAGATGGAATCCCGGCCTCGACTCCGGCGTTCGATCGTGTCCTTTTTGTGACAGATATTCATCTTTATGGCGAATATTCGTCGGTAATCGCGCCGAGTGGAGAGCGCGTCTGCCGTGACGCCCTACCGGAAATCCCCCGAAGGGAACCGGCGGCGTCCCGGGGGCGGGAATATCCCGCCCCCGGAACGATCAGGCCCGTTCCTGACGGGGGAAGACCACCTCGCGGAGGATGAGCAGGATGGCCGCGACCAGCGGGATGCCCAGCAGCGCGCCCAGCACGCCGAGCAGCGCACCGCCGAGCAGGGCGCCGACGATCGTGGCGAGTGGAGGAACGTCCACCGAGCTCTTCATCACGCTCGGCGCGATCCAGTAGTTCTCGATCTGCTGGTAGATGGTGAAGAAGATCAGGCAGACGATGCCGACGGTGGGTGAGACGAAAAAACCGACCAGGGAGGCGACGCCCGCCCCGATGAAGGCGCCGACCAGCGGGATGAGGTCGGTCAGAGCCACGAGGAGGGCGAGGGCCAGGGCGTAGGGCACCTTCATGAAGGTCAGGAAGAAGAAGGTCGTCACGCCCGCGATCAGCGAGATGATCAGATTCCCGGCGACGTAGCCGCCGATGCTTTCGATGATCTGGTCGCCGAGCAGGCTGGCACGGGTCCGGCGGGACCGGGGGACCAGGCGGTAGGCCAGCTTCTTGAGCGAGTTCAGAGAGCCCAGGAAGTAGAGCGTCAGGACCAGGACCGTCAGCGAGTTGAAGACCGCCCCGATGACGACCGACCCGATGCCGAGCACCCCGCCGAACATCTGGGTGCCGAAGTCGCCGCTCGTCACATACTGCTGGAGCTTGGTCAGCAACTGGAACCGCTGGTCCAGGTCGCGGATCGTCGGGTTGTTCTGCAGTTCCTGGACGTACTGCGGGAGCTTGTCCACGAACTCCGTGGACTGCGTGGTGAGCGGAGGCACCACGGCCAGGCCGAAGGCGACGAAGACCAGGATGACGCCGAGAAAGACGATGGTGATCGCGACCAGGCGCGGGAGCCTGCGCTTCTGAAGGGCCTCGACGGCCGGATTCAGGCCGATGGCGAGGAAGAGCGAGACGATGATGAGGATCAGCACCGAACTCGCGCTCATCACGGCCTGCACCAGCCACCATGCGGTGAGCACGCCGAGGGCGGCGGTGAAGCCGAACACGAAGGGGTTGCCGCTCATCGAGCGCCCCGGGCGGCCGAAGGGGAGCTTGGACGCGGGCTCGGAGGCGGACGGGGCGCTCAACGGGAGCACGGGACCGGCGGAGGTGAGAAGCGGTTCGGGCACGGGGAGACCGGCGCCGAGGTCGTCGCCCGGGGTCGCCGGTCTGGGCGGTGAGGGGGCGTCGGTGGAGGCCGTCGGTCTGGGCTGCGATGAGACGCCGGCGGAGTCGACGGTGAGGGCGCCCGAGTCGGCCGATGATGCGCCGGTGGTGGGCGGGGACGTTGCCGGCACTGAAGGGCGGTCAACGGAGGTGGGCTCGGGCACGTTCACTCACTGCCCACGATGAAACGGAATAATCAGCCACACGTGGCGTCGAGAACCACCCGGGCCCGCGGCTGTACGGTCGCGCTGAGCACCATCTCGGCCCGAGAACATACGGCTGCGCTGAGAACCCTCGGCGCGCGACCATATGGCTGCGCCGGATGCCTTCCTCACGTCACCACCGTACCGGCTCCGCTGGAAATAGCGGGAAAAGCCTGGAGAAGACTGGAGATGGCACGGCTTCAGGCGATGTTGACGTACTGGCGTGGCCGCAGGGCGTGGTTTCGCAGCGCGGCCAGGGCGGCCGATCGGCCCGCGGGGGTGAGCTTGCCCTCCACCCGGAGACCGAAGGCGTCCAGGCGCCGCCCCAGCTCGGTCAGCGAGGCGTCTACCTCCAGGGTCTGCCACTCCGCACAGTCGATCACCGCGGTGACGCGGTCACGGTCGAGGGGTGAGTCGTCGGCGAGGAGCATCAGCGCCACCTCTCTGGCCGAGGCCCGGAATCCGTTCTCTCCCGACGCCGGCGCCAGCAGCGCGGCGGCCGCGGCCTCCCAGAGCAGGTCGGGGTCGTCGAGCAGGAGCTTGCCCGCGGGAGTGGTCACCAGCCGTCTTCCGGCCTGGGTCAGCGCGTTCAGCTGTCCCTGGGCCACCTCGCGGGCCGCCGCCAGTTCCGTGCCGCTCCAGGTGCTCTCGGCGAGCACGGACCGGGCGAGGTTGTGCCGCTGGGTCAGCGCGATCCCTCCGGGCCGGCAGCCCATGGCCAGCAGCCAGCGCAACGCCTCCAGGTGGTCTTCCTCCGGAGCCGGGATGGGAGCGTGCAGGCGCACCTCGAAGGGCTGGGCCAGCTCGCGCCAGGCGGTGCCCCGGCCGAGGACCCAGCGGTTCAGCCGCTCGCCCTGGACCCGGTGGAGCCAGTTGTCGCCGCCCAGCTCGGCGCGGGGCGTGGTCAGCCAGTGGCGGGTGAGGGTCTCCCGTTCGGGGGAATCGGGAGCGAGCTCTCCGGAGACGATGGCCAGCTCCAGCGCGGCCGAGCAGGCGCCGTGGGCGCCGAGCTCCTCGGGGCCCATGATCGAGCTCCACCGCAGCTCCGGCACGTCGGGAGGGAACACCCCCGTGGCCTCGAGGGAGCTCTGGTAGGCGGCCATCCCGGCGCTCTCGCCGAGGCGGCTGTAGGTGCGGAGGATCTGCGCGGTCGTGGGAGAGGAGCAGAGAGCGGCGTAGCGCTCGAGACCGCCCAGCCGCAGGAGCCGGCCGAGCGCGTGGGCGACCGCGGCGCGATCACCACTGATCTTGGTGGGCAGGGTGTACCAGAGGAACTCGCACATGTTGAGCTCGGTGATCGTCTCCAGTGGCTCGCCACCGGTCAGCCAGTCGATCGCGCTTCGGGCGTGCTCGGCGTAGTCAGGCTCGGAACGCTCCAGCTCGAAGAGGAGCGCGGCCACGTCCGGTGCAGGCATATTGCGAAGTCTGCCGTATGCGGGCCTGCCCTGACGATGAACGTGACGTAATGGATCGTGCACGCTGCCTACCCTAAGGAATCTGCTTTAAGTGGCTCATAGGTGGACGGTCAGATCCAACCCTTCTTGAAAAGCATGCGTGCACTCCACTCCGCATAGGGGAGGACCTCCGCGGTGAGCACCGGATAGAGCCACCAGAAGTTGAGAAGTGCCAGCAGCGTGAAGACGCCGACGCCCAGGGCGCCGACCATCCGCCGGACCGGTGGGGCGTCCGCGGGACCGATGATCAGTCCGGCCGCGAGCACGATCGCCAGGATCATGAACGGGACCATGGGGATCGCGTAGAACAGGAACATCGTCCGGTTGTCGGCGATCGCCCAGTAGAACCAGGGCAGCCAGCCGACGGCGTAGCCCATCAGCACCGCTCCGGCACGCCAGTCGCGGGTGGCGACGTACCAGGCGATCATCGCGATCAGCGCGGCCAGCGCGCCGTACCAGATGACCGGGGTGCCGACCCCGAGCACGGCCTGGGAGCAGCTCTGGCCGGCCCCGCAGCCGGTCTTGGGGCTCTCGTAGAAGAACGCCACCGGGCGCAGCAGCAGCGGCCAGCTCCACGGCGTCGACTGGTAGTTGTGGTGGGTCGCCAGGCCGGTGTGGAAGCTGAGGACCTGCATGTGGTAGCTCAGCCACGAGCGGATCGAGTCGAAGACGAAAAAGACCGGGCCCTGCGAGGTGGCCTGTGCCCAGTTGCGGCCCCAGCCGGCGGAGGAGGCGAACCAACCGGTCCACGAGGCCATGTAGGTGAGCGCCGGGAGGAGGCCCATCGCCAGGAGGGCGGGAGGCATGTCCTTGGTCAGTGCCCCGCCGTACGGCCTGCGCAGCCCGACCGCCTTGCGTGCTCCGGCGTCCCAGAGCAGGGACATCACGGCGAAGCCGATCAGGAAGAAGATGCCCGACCACTTGACCGCGCACGCCGCGCCCAGGCAGATTCCGGCGGCGATCCGCCATGGTCGCAGGCCCAGCCCGGGACCCTGGTCGCTCAGCGGCGACGATTCGTACCAGGTGACGAGCCGGCCGCGAGCCCAGTCGCGGTCGATCACCAGGCAGGCGAAACCGGCCAGTACCCAGAACATCAGGAAGATGTCCAGCAGTGCCGTCCGTGACAGCACCAGGTGCAGTCCCTCGACCGACAGCAGCAGACCGGCCAGGCAGCCCAGCAATGTCGAGCGGGTCATCCGGCGGGCCACCCGGGCCAGCATCAGGATGGACAGCACGCCCACCACGGCTCCGGCGAAGCGCCAGCCGTAGGGGTTCATGCCGAAGATCTGCTCGCCGATGCCGATCATCCACTTGCCCAGCGGCGGGTGGACGACGTAGGAGGCGCACTTGTCCAGGTCGGCGGGGGCGCACTGCTGCCAGATCTGGGTGCCGCCCTGCATCAGGATCTTGTCGGCGTCTTTGACCACGTTGTGCTCGGCGCCGAACAAGTACAGGGCCAGGGAGTCCTTGGCGTAGTACGTCTCGTCGAACATGACCGCGTTCGGACGGCCCAGGTCCGTGAAGCGCAGGATCGCCCCGAATGCCGTCACCAGCAGCGGGCCCAGCCATCCCCACCAGGCGTTACCGGGCATTGGGGGCACCAGCCGGTCGCGCACGGAACGCATCGGTTCGGTGCTCGGCTCAGACTCCGGCTGCTCGAACGCCTGGTTGGTGAAGTCGGTCACGGCCACTCGGACATCGTACGGGCCTCTCAACCCCACGAACCCAAGAAACACCGCCTACATGCCCAATTAGGGAACTTCGCCCCAGGGTGGGGGGCCATCCGTAATGAGGGAAGATGGAACAGTGATTGACAACGGCAGGCTGGTGCTGGCAGGGGCCCCGATCGGGCAGGCGGGCGACGTTTCTCCCCGGCTGCGGGAGGCGCTGGAGACCGCCGACGTGGTCGCGGCGGAGGACACGCGCCGCCTGCGCCGCCTGGTCAGTGATCTGGGCGCGGAGATCAGAGGCCGGGTGGTCTCCTACTACGACGCCAACGAGATCGCCAGGGCCGCGGAGCTCCTCCAGGTGCTCCAGGAGGGCAAGACCGTTCTGATCATCACCGACGCGGGCATGCCCGGCGTCTCCGACCCCGGATACCGCCTGACCCACCTGGCCGTCGAGGCCGGGATCAAGGTCACCTCGCTGCCGGGGCCGTCCGCGGTCACCACCGCGCTGGCCGTCTCCGGCCTGCCCAGTGACCGGTTCTGTTTCGAGGGCTTCCCGCCGCGCAAGCCCGGCGAGCGGGCCCGCAAGCTCTCCGCCCTCGCCGAGGAAGAGCGGACGATGGTGTTCTTCGAGGCGCCGCACCGGCTGCAGGTCGCGCTGGCGGCGATGGCCGAGGCGTTCGGCGCGGACCGCCGGGCGGCGGTCTGCCGGGAGCTCACCAAGACCTACGAGGAAGTACGGCGAGGCGGCCTGGGAGAGCTGGCCGAATGGGCGGCAGGCGGCGTCAAGGGCGAGATCACCGTCGTCGTCGCCGGGCACGTCCCGCAGGCCCTGCCGCCGGTCATCGAGGACCTGGTCGCGGAGGTCGCCCGCCGCGAGGAGACGGGCGTGCCAAAGAAACAGGCGATCGTGGACGTCGCGAAGTTGGCGGGAATCCCGAAACGGGATCTCTATGACGCTGTCCATCGAAGCTGATTTATCACCATACTTTCCTAAATGGGATCAACACGGGATCGTCTCTTACCGCCCATGCCGGTAAATGTCCTATGGGGTTGGCTGGGACCGTTGCTGGTGGCGGTCTTCGGGGGGATCCTGCGGTTCGTCAACCTCGGACGGCCGCACGCGGTCGTGTTCGACGAGACGTACTACATCAAGGACGCGTACGCGCTGCTCCACTACGGCGTGGAGCGGGCGTCGCTCGGGACGACGGAAGACCCGATCGCCGACCGGATGCTCCTCTCCGGTAACACCGACTTCCTGGTCAAGTGCACCCCGCCGGACGCCGATCCCTGCCCGCTCTACGTGGCCCATCCGCCGCTGGGCAAGTGGATGATCGGCGTCGGCGAGCAGATCTTCGGCCTGAATCCCTACGGCTGGCGCTTCGCCGCGGCGGTGGTGGGGGTGCTGTCCATCCTGATTTTGGCCCGGGTGGCCCGCCGAATGACCCGCTCGACGTTGCTGGGCTGCCTGGCCGGTCTGCTGCTGTCGGTCGAGGGACTGCACCTGGTGCTGTCGCGGACGGCGCTGCTGGACATCTTCCTGATGTTCTGGGTGCTGGCCGGTTTCGCCTGCCTGGTGGCGGATCGGGACTGGGCGCGTGGGCGGCTCGTCACCTGGTACGAATCGTCGCCGTTGAGCGACCAGGGTCCCGGGCTGGGTCTTCGGCCGTGGCGGATCGCCGCCGGGCTCTGCCTGGGCGCGGCGTGCGCGGTCAAGTGGTCGGGCATCTTCTTCCTGATCGGCTTCGCCGTGATGTCCCTGCTCTGGGACGCCGGAGCACGCAGGGCGGTCGGACTGCGGGAGCCGTACCGGGGGGCGTTCGGCAAGGACCTGACCTCCATCCTGCTGGCGATGGGTCTTCTCCCGGCGTTCGTCTACGTGGTCTCGTGGGCCGGTTGGTTCGCCTCACCGCTGGGCTGGGGCCGCAACTGGGCACAGGCCACCTCGCAGGGCCCGGCGTTTTTCGTCTTCGACTCGATCCGCTCGTGGCTGAGCTACCACATGCAGGTCCTCGGTTTCCATACCGGCCTGGCGTCCACGCACCCCTACCAGTCGGAGCCGTGGAGCTGGCCGCTGCTGCTGCGCCCGGTGGCGTTCTTCTACGAGACGCCCGCGACCAAATGCGGCGCGGACAGCTGCTCCCAGGCCGTGCTCGGGGTCGGCACCCCGGTCATCTGGTACGGCGGGCTGGTCGCGCTCCTGACGATGATCGTCTGGTACGTGGCGACCAGGGACTGGCGTGCCGGAGCGGTGCTGGCGAGTTACGCCTTCGGCTGGCTTCCCTGGTTCTACTACGCCATCTCCGACAACCGGACGATGTATCTGTTCTACGCGATCACCATGACCCCGTTCATGATCCTCGCGCTCACCCTGACCGCCGGGCTGATCATCGGGCGGGCGGACGCCGCGCCCAACCGCAGGGCGCTCGGGGCCGCGGTGGTCGGGGCCTTCACGCTCCTCGCGCTGATCAACCTCGGATGGCTCTATCCGGTGCTGGTCGCCGAGGTCATTCCGCACTCGCAGTGGTGGACGCGAATGCTGTTTCGGAGCTGGGCCTGATCGAGGAGCCGGGCATGGCCGGGGAACCGGGCCTGCCGGCCGCGGAGCCGGGCACGGTCACGGAGCCGGGCACGGGCAGGAAGCCGGGGCCGGTCATCGAGCCGGACGCCGGCAGGAATCCGGGATCGGCCGCGGAGCCGGGCGCGGGCAGGGGATCGGGAGTGGTCATGGAGCTGGGCACGGGGAGAGGGCTGGGCTCCGGGAGGGGGCCGGACTCGGGAGCGGACTCGGGAAGGGGGTCGGTGTCGGCCGGGGGATCGGTGTCGACCGCGGAGCCGGGCGTGGGCAGGGCGCCGGGGGTGGCCATGGAGCCGGGCCGGGCGAACCCGCGGCGCAACGCGATCGCGGCGGCCATGCACGCCAGGGGCACCGCGGGCAGCAGGTAGCGGTAGTCGAACTCGGCGGTCGCGGCGGGGGCCAGGATCAGGCCGAAGGAGGCCAGCCACGGCAGGAGCAACGGCCCGCCCAGCTTGCGCCAGCGCACGGCCACCCCGGCCAGGCCGATCAGCAGCAGGACGCCGAGCACGATGCCGGGCAGCCGGACGACGCGCTGGTAGCCCTGCATGAAGACACCCCAGGGGTCGTGGACCTCGGTGCCGATCACGCTCGTCTTGCCCCGGATCAGAGCGGTGCGCAGGCCCGGATCGTATTTGAGCGCGTCGGTGTCGGTGCTGCCCCGGTTGGACGCCCAGGCGGGAAGGATCTTGTTCTCGGGCAGGAACTCGTACTGCCGGTAGGTGTTGGCGTCGGGGAAGCGCGGCCGGCCCCAGTGGAAGGCGCGGAAGAAGTCACCGGCCACGATGGCGAGATAGTCGAGCGGCTGGGAGAGGATGGCCCGCTTGGCGAACGTCCCGGCGGCCTGGTTCATCTCGGGGGTGAACGTGCTGCCGACCCCGAAGGCGTGGAACCGCTGGCCGTTCTGGGCCCACCAGAGGTATTTCTGACCGGAGAAGTCACGCTCGCTCGGCGGGGCGCTGATGCACAGCAGCGCGAGCTCCAGCTCCTTGCGGGGGTCGACCGCCATCTTCTTGCAGTCGGCGAACAGCGCGGTCCGCATGTAGAGGATTGCGCCGTCGCTGTTGGTCATCGCGAAGTTTCCGTGCGCCGAGGCGAACCAGGCCATGTAGCCGAGCACCGGGAGCGCGCACGCGGTCACCATGGCTGTGATCGTCTTCCAGCCGGTGCGTTTGACCAGCATGTAGACCACGACCAGAGCCAGGATCGGCAGGCCGATCGACCGGGTCAGCGCGGTGAGGGCGAGGAGCAGGCCGACGACCGCGCCCAGCCGCCACGACATCTTCCTGTGCCACAGGACCAGCGTGATCACGCCCACGACCAGCAGCATGAACATCGTGTCGGACATGATCAGGTGTTCGAGCTGGATCTGGTAGGCGTCGAACAGCACCGGCACCGCGGCCAGCGTCGCCCCCCAGCCCGGCAGCCCGAACTTCTTGCGCAGCAGGGCGTAGACCAGGACCGCGATGCCCAGGCCCATCAGATGCTGGACGAAGGTCACCAGGGCGAAACTGTGCAGGGGCCTCAGCAGCAGGAGCCAGAATGAGTAGCCGTTCGGGCGCAGGGCACTGGGCCTGTCGGGGTTCACCGCACCGGAGACATACTCGTACGAGTCGTTGAACCACAGGGCCGGGCCGTACCCGAGCATGGTGACCAGACGCAGCGCGAACGCCAGCGCGAGGAAGGCCACGAACAGGCGATGCCTGCGCAGGAACGCCCACAGACGTGTGATCCTGGCGGCTGAAGGCTCGTCCAGACGCGGAAGTTCGGCGGCGGTCACCATGTAATACAGGATGCCAGCCGTTTCATGGAGTTGACCCGGGCAGTAGGCCGTAGAGGGCATCATGGTGAGATTGGCGTGTGCTGTGACTGTGTGCTGTAACTGAAGGGTTGAGACGTGGAACTGACCGTGGTCATGCCTTGTTTAAACGAGGCGGAAACCGTGGAAACCTGCGTACGCAAGGCCTTGGCCTGCATGCGGGAACACGGGATCGACGGGGAAGTCCTGATCGCCGACAACGGCAGCACGGACGGCTCGCAGCAGCTCGCGCGGGAGGCCGGAGCCCGCGTCGTGCACATCGATGCCAAGGGATATGGCAACGCGTTGATGGGCGGAATTCGGGCCGCTCGCGGCAAATACGTCATCATGGGTGACGCCGATGATTCCTATGATTTCACTGGCCTGTTGCCATTTGTTGAGCAGCTCCGTGACGGTGCCGACCTGGTGATGGGCAACCGGTTCAAGGGTGGCATCGCGCCGGGCGCCATGCCCCCGCTCCACCGCTACCTGGGCAACCCGGTGCTCTCCTTCATCGGCCGCCTGTTCTTCCCCAGCGCGATCGGCGACTTCCACTGTGGCCTGCGCGGCTTCAGGCGTGACTCCATCCTCAAGCTCGGCCTGCAGACCGGCGGCATGGAGTTCGCCAGCGAGATGGTGGTGCGCTCGACGCTGTCCGGGCTGGACGTGCGCGAGGTGCCCACCACGCTGTCGCCCGACGGCCGGACCCGCCCGCCGCACCTGCGCTCCTGGCGCGACGGCTGGCGCCACCTGCGGTTCCTGATGCTCTACAGCCCGCGCTGGCTGTTCCTGATCCCCGGCATGATCCTGATGACCATCGGCCTGGTCGCGGGCGCCACCCTCACCTTCGGCCCGGTCTACATCGGCAAGCTCGCCTTCGACGTCGACACCCTGGTCGGCGCCTCGGCCATGGTGGTGATCGGTTTCCAGGCGGTGCTGTTCGCCGTGTTCACCAAGGTGTACGCGGCCGAGGAGGGCTTCCTGCCCGAGGACAGGCGGGTGCGCAAGCTTGTCGACATCGTGACCCTGGAGAAGGGGCTGATCGTCGGTGGGCTGCTGGCCGTGTGTGGTCTGGGCGGCCTGGTCGCCTCGCTGGTCCACTGGCAGACGCGCAGCTTCGGACCGCTGATCCCCTCGGAGTCGCTCCGCCTGGTCGTGCCCTCGGCCACCGCGCTGATCGTGAGCTTCCAGACCATCTTCGCGGCGCTGTTCATCAGCATCCTCGGCATCCGCCGTACGAAGGAGACGTCCATCGACGTGGCCGCCTCGGCCGCGGAGGAGGCCGCCGAGGCCGTCACCCGCGAAGACGCCACCGGTGTCGACGAGGGCACAGCCATGGAGAAGGTCGCCGGCGGCGACGGCAACGGCAGCGACAGCGGCACCGGTAGCCGCGAGAGCACCAAGGCCTGAGCCCGCGTCCCTTAGGCTTGGCATCATGTCCCAGCACATCTTGACCGCGGTCGCCTGGCCCTACGCCAACGGCCCTCGCCACATCGGGCACGTCTCCGGATTCGGCGTGCCATCCGACGTCTTCAGCCGGTACCACCGGATGGCGGGCAACAAGGTCCTGATGGTGAGCGGGACCGACGAGCACGGCACTCCGATTCAGGTGCAGGCCGACAAGGAGGGCGTCAGCGCCCGCGAGCTCGCCGACCGCTACAACAGGGTGATCGTCGAGGACCTCCAGGCACTCGGGCTCTCCTACGACCTGTTCACCCGGACCACGACGGACAACCACTACGCGGTGGCGCAGGAGATCTTCAAGGGTCTTCACGCCAACGGCTACATCTTCCCGCACACCACGATGGGCGCGATCTCGCCGTCCAACGGGCGCACCCTGCCCGACCGCTACATCGAGGGCACCTGCCCGATCTGCGGCTATGACAGCGCCCGCGGCGACCAGTGCGACAACTGCGGCAACCAACTCGACCCGGTCCAGCTCATCAACCCGGTCAGCAAGGTCAACGGCGAGACGCCGATCTTCGTGGAGACCGAGCACTTCATGCTCGACCTGCCCGCCTTCGCCGAGGTGCTGGCCTCCTGGCTGCAGTCCAAGGAGGGTGAGTGGCGGCCGAACGTGCTGAAGTTCGCGCTCAACATGCTCGGTGACATGCAGCCCCGCGCGATCAGCCGCGACCTCGACTGGGGTGTGCCGATCCCGCTGGAGGGCTGGAGCGACCAGACCAACAAACGGCTCTACGTCTGGTTCGACGCGGTCATCGGCTATCTCAGCGCCTCCATCGAGTGGGCGCGCCGCTCCGGCGACCCGGAGGCCTGGCGGCAGTGGTGGCAGGACCCCGAGGCCCGCGGCTACTACTTCATGGGCAAGGACAACATCGTCTTCCACGCGGAGATCTGGCCGGCGATGCTGCTCGGCTACAACGGCCAGGGCGCCCGGGACGGCAAGCCGGGTTCGCTCGGCGCGCTGAACCTGCCGTCGGAGGTCGTCTCCAGCGAGTTCCTGACCATGGAGGGGCGCAAGTTCTCCTCCTCGCGTCAGGTCGTGATCTACGTGCGCGACTTCCTGGCCCGCTACGACGCCGACGCGCTGCGCTACTACATCGCGGTGGCGGGCCCGGAGAACCAGGACACCGACTTCACCTGGTCGGAGTTCCTCAACCGCAACAACGGCGAGCTGGTGGCGGCCTGGGGCAACCTGGTGAACCGCTCGATCTCGATGGCCGCCAAGAACTTCGGCGTCATCCCCGAGGCGAGCGACCTCACCGACGCCGACCGCGCGATGCTGGAGCGGAGCCGTGCCGCCTTCCCGAAGGTCGCCGCCGAGTTCGAGCACTCCCGCTTCAAGAACGCGACGACCGAGGCGTTTGAGGTCATCCGCGAGGCCAACAAATATCTGGCCGAGCAGGAGCCGTGGAAGATCAAGGACAATCCCGCCCGGGTCAAGACCATTCTCCATGTGGCGCTGCAGGTCGTGGACGACGCAAAGACCCTGCTGACCCCGGTTCTGCCCAACTCCTCCAACAAGATCTACGCGATGTTCGGCGGCACCGGCGTGTGGTCCGGCATGCCGGAGATCCAGGAGGTCACCGACGAGGACGGCCGGAGCTACCCGATCATCACGGGCTCCTACGAGGGCGCGGCCCGCTGGGAGTCCACCCCGATCCGGGTGGGCACCCCGCTCGCCCCGCCGACCCCGCTGTTCACCAAGCTCGACCCGAAGATCGTCGATGAGGAGCTCGCCCGCCTGGCCGAGTGAGGCCCCCCGCGGCTCGTGTCCGCATGACCGGGCGGGGGTCTTTCCCCGCCCGGGCCTGTGTGGTCGGGTGAAGTTCTTCGCGGTTCGGGTCTGTGCGGTCGATCGGGGGGCTTTCCCGGTTCGGGTCTGTGTGGTCGGGTGAGGTCCTTCGCGGTTCGGGTCTGTGCGGTCGGGCGGGGGCTTTCCCGGTTCGGGTCTGTGTGGTCGGGTGAGGTCCTTCGCGGCTCGCGTCCGGTGACGGGCGCGAGCCGTACCGGCTCCTCGGTAGGTTGGGAGTCGTGAGCACGACGAATCTTCCCGCAGCCCCCAAGCCCCTGACCGCCGAGGTGTTCGACAGCCACTGTCACCTGGACATCATGGTGGGCAACCGCCAGGCGTCCTCGGGAGACCCCGTCGCGCAGGCCGCTCAGGCGGCTCGGGCGAGCGTCGAGGGAATCCTCGGGGAGGCCCGTGCGGTCGGCGTGACGCGGCTCGTCACGATCGGCTACGACCTGCCGTCCTCGCGCTGGAACGCCGAGACGGCCGGGCTCCACGCCGACATCTACGCCGGGGTGGCGATCCACCCCAACGAGGCGCACGCCTCGACGCCGGAGGTCCTCGCCGAGATCGAGGAGCTGGCCCGGTTGCCGCACGTCAGGGCGGTGGGAGAGACGGGGCTCGACTACTACCGCGACTGGGCGTCCAAGGACGACCAGCACGCCAGCTTCCGTGCGCACATCGAGATCGCCAAGCGGACGGGCAAGGCCCTGGTGATTCACGATCGGGAGGCGCACGACGACGTGCTCCGGGTGCTGGCCGAGCAGGGGGCTCCGGAAATCGTGGTTTTCCACAGTTTTTCCGGCGACGCCGAGATGGCGAAAAAGTGTGTCGAGGCCGGATATTTCATGTCCTTCTCCGGTCCGGTCACCTACAAGAACGCCGCCTACCTCCGCGAGGCCGCGAGGATCGCGCCCAAGGAGCTGATCCTCGTCGAGACCGACGCGCCCTACCTCCCGCCGGTGCCTCACCGGGGCAAGCCCAACGCTCCCTACCTGCTCCCCCTGACGCTGCGCTGCCTCGCCGAGGTCAAGAAGATCGAGCCGGCCGATCTCGCGGTCGCCATCGGCACGAACGGAGAGACCGTCTTCGGCTCCTGGTGAGCCGGCCCGGCCCGCTCGGGGTCCCGCCCGCTCGGGCTCGGTGCCCTGCCCGCTCGGCGTCATGTCCGCTCGGGCTCGGTGCCCAGCCCGCTCGAGGTCACGTCCGCTTGGGCTCGGTACCCCGCCCGCTCCGTGCCCTGCTCATTCGGTTCGGCGCCCGGCCTGCTTGGTGCGCCGCCCGCTCGGTGCCCAACCTGCTCGGCTCTGCGCCCTGCCGTTCGGCGCCCCTCCGGCTCAGCTCACCGCCGCGCCGAAGTCGGCCGAGACGCCGCCGTCGAGGGCGGGCACCTTCCCGGCTCCCGGTGAGAGCGGTATGCCCTCGGCGTCGTTACGGCCCAGCAGCAAGACGGTCCCCGCGGCACCCCGGTCGGGCGCGCCGATCACCAGCCGGTTACCGCTGAACGCCACCGACCAGCCGAAGTGGTCGCCGGGCTCGCTCTGATTGATCATCCGAGCCTGCGACGCGTCACCCACCGGCACCAGGTGCACGCCGCCTCGCCGGTCCGGCCCGTCGAAGGGCACCCCCACGGCCATCCGGGCACCTCCCTCTCCGGTGAGGGCCAGCGAGAAGCCGTAACCATCACCCGTGACGCCTTCCGGGCCTTGGTCGAAGGTGGCGGAAGGAGCCATCGCGGCGGTGCCGGAGGACTGGAAGAGCTGGACCAGGCCGGAGTCCTTCACCGACGCGCCGTCGCCGAGTGGCGCGCTCACCGCGAGATAGCGAGTGTCGCCCTCTTCCGCGTAGGACATCGCGTAGCCGAACCGGTCGCCCGCCTCGCCGAACCGGTCGTCGGGATCGGGGTCGGGGATCTCGTTGAAATCCCACTTCTTGCTCGCGTACGTATCCCCGGCCTCGCGCACGTCGAAGATCATGGTGATCGATCCCGCGTCGAGCTTGCCCGCGTCGACCTGCTGTCCTATCCCGTCGTCGTTCTCGTACGGCGCGCCGACCGCGAGGTCGAGCTCGGCGCCGTCGCCGTTCAGCCGGCCGATCTCCAGGGACCAGCCGAACATGTCACCGTCCTCGCTGTTGCCGGCCACGCCCCCGTTGCCCTGGGAGATCTTTTTGGACGTGTCGAGCGCGCCGGTCTCGAAGAGATGGACCGCGCCCGCGTCGGCCACCCCGTCGGCGTTCTCGTGCGGCGCCCCGACCGCCACCAGGGTCCCGCCCGCCGCCAGGGACCAGCCGAAGTGGGCGTCGGCCTCTGGCTCGGGGGCGGCCATGCGGACCGTCCTCTGCTGCGGCCCGCCGTACACGGCATAGACCGCGCCGGCGTCCTGCCTGCCCGCCACGTCGGTGTACGGGGCGCCGATCAGCAGGTCCGCGCAGCGGTCGGCGTCGAGGTGGGCCAGCCGCGCCGACCACCCGAAGCCGTCGCCCGCCTCGACCTCGGGGGCGGTCACGGCAGCCCCGCTCTCACCCCGCCCGAACAGCACGTGCACGGCCCCGGCGCCGCTGCGCCCGCCGGGGCTCGCGAACGGGTCGCCGACCACCGTGTCGTCCACGCCGTCGCCGTTGAAGTCGTTCGCGCTCGCCGCGGTGCAGTCGGCGGGACCGGCCGCCATCGCGAGTGCGGACCCGGCGGCGGTGAGAGCGGTCACGGTGGCCATCGCGGCGGCGGGAACGACACCGGTGGTGGCGAGGGCCACGGAGGCCGCCGCGGGAGCGGCGAAGGCGGCGGAGACGGTGAGCAGCATCGGAAGCGTGGCCGCGACCAGCAGCCAGAGCAGAGGTCTCATGAGAGCCTCACCGTGATCTCTTTGCCTCCTTCGATCACGCTGCCGGTCAATGTCAGCGGCTTACGCGCCGGAGGAAGATCGTAAATGAGGACGCCGTCCGCCCTGCCGCCGGGAGCGAGGGTGGCGGGCAGGCCCTTCGAGATCGGCTCGGGCACATGGGAGGCGCCGCGGTCGTCCATCAGGCTGAGCGGGGTACGGCTGAGCGGGACCAGCTTTCCGCCGGTGTTGATCAGGGTCCACGGGACCGCGCAGAACCGGCCGCGTGACGGGACGGCGCCCTGATAGCCGGTCAGGTCGCATCGCGGAACCTGCGTGATGATCAACTGGGGGTCCTCGATGTAGGAGCCGGTCGCGATCCTCTTGTTCACGTCGGTGACGGGGGTGGGGACCCCGGCCTGCTGTCCCTGTCCGTCGGCGGTCGTTCCGCCTCCACCGCTCACGCTGTTTCCGCTGGTCGCACCGCCTCCGAGGTTGATCAGCACGAAGGCCGTGACCGCCAGTGCCGCCAGTACGGCCAGCCCGGCGAACAACCAGCGCCAGGGCGGAGCCTTACCTGCGGTGGCCGTACCGGCGGCGAGCGGAACCAGGGGCTCGGCCTGGCCGGGCGACGGCCTCGAGGGCGACGGCTGGGTCGGGGCCGGGTGCGGGCGGGGCGTCGGCGTCGGGCGCGGGGCCGGCGCGGGCGTCGGGGTGGGGCTCGCGGGCGTCGCAGCCGGGCCTGGCATCGCGGTGGAGGGCGAGGTCGAAGGCGAGGCGGGGGGCACGGTCGGGAACCCGCTCGTGTACGGGTACGGGGCCGGAATCGGAGTCGGAGTCGAGGTCGGGGCGGGGGTCGACGCCTCGGCCGGGGGAGCCTGCGGCAGCTCCAGGTTCAGGGCGCTGAGGGTCTGGGTGGAGTCCGGTTCCACGTTGGCCGGGGGCTGCCACGACTCGTTGAGCATGTCGGTGGCGATCAGGGTGGGCGGATCCACCCGGGTGGGCGGGGCCATGGTCGGCGCGGCGATCGCGCCGCCGACCAGGGCGATCAGCAGGTCCTGGGCGGTGGGCCGCTGGTAGGAGTCCATGGAGGTGGCCTGGCGGACCAGCTCGTTGAGCGGGCTGGGCAGCGCGCCCAGGTCGGGCGGGATGGTGAGCAGCCGGGTGGCCATGGTCATCATGTCGCCCCGGCCGTAGGGGTGGCGGCCGTTACCCGCGTAGGCGACCATGCAGCCCCAGGCGAAGATGTCGGCCGCCGTGGTGATCTCCAGGCCGCGGACCTGCTCGGGAGCCCACCAGCCGGGACTGCCGAGCACCTCGCCCGATCGGGTGAAGCTGTGCGTGGAGTCCAGCGCCCTGGCTATACCGAAGTCGATCACTCGGGGCCCGGACATGGAGAGGATCACGTTGGCGGGCTTGAGGTCTCGGTGAACCAGTCCGGCGACGTGGATCGCGGCCAGCGCGGCGGCCACCCCGAGGGCCACGCCGTGCAGCGTCCCCGGCTCCAGCGCGCCGTGCTCGGTGATCTGGCGGGACAGCGGGGTGCCCGCGATGTATTCGGTGACCATGTAGGGTCGGCCGTCGTCGTCGTTGCCGTTGTCGAGCACCTGGGCGGTGCAGAACGACGCCACCCGCCGGGCGTTCTCCACCTCCGTGTGGAACCTCGCGGCGAACCCGTCCTCGATCGCGAACTCCGGTTTGACCACCTTGACCGCCACCGGCCGACCGGCCGGGGCGAGCGCGAGGTAAACGGTTCCCATGCCGCCTTCACCAAGGCGGCCGAGAAGCCGATAGCTCCCGATCTGCTCGGGATCGTTGGGGCGCAGCCCTTCGACGCCGGGCTGGTTCACGTCCGCCTCACTGGGGTTCCTTTCCTGGCCGATGGCCCCCTGTATGGCAACGTTATCCACAACGGAACCTCCCATGTCCATCGCTCGTCCTTGCGGGGGGTTCGATGCGGGAAACTTGTCGGATGGCATTGGAGTACAACCTTGGGTGAGCGCGGCGAACGAGTCGATATCAACAGCAATCCGGCGGGTGCCGGATTCGATCAGCCGTTTGAGGAACCAGCATGAGCCTTCTCGGTCCTGTGGAAATACGTAATTTGGCAGAGAAGCTCGATATTCGTCCCACAAAAAAACTTGGCCAGAACTTTGTGATTGACGGAGGAACCGTCCGCAAGATCGTGAGGATCGCCGGGCTGAGGCCCGATGACGTGGTCATCGAGGTGGGTCCCGGCCTGGGGTCGCTCACCCTGGCGCTGCTTCCCGAGGCCCGCAGCGTGGTCGCGGTGGAGATCGATCCGGTCCTGGCGGCCCAGCTGCCCCTGACCGTCGCCGAGCACGCTCCGGAGCTCGCCGACCGCCTCACCGTGGTGCTCGGCGACGCCATGCGCATCCTTCCCGGCGACCTGCCGCAGGAGAAGCCGACCGCGCTGGTCGCCAACCTGCCCTACAACGTGTCCGTCCCGGTGGTGCTGCACATGCTGGAGACCCTGCCCTCGCTGCGCAGCATCCTGATCATGGTCCAGGCCGAGGTCGCCGACCGGCTGGCCGCCGCCCCCGGCTCCAAGATCTACGGCATCCCCTCGGTCAAGGCCGCCTGGTACGCGGACGTCCGCCGGGCCGGTCCCGTCGGCCGTACGGTCTTCTGGCCGGCCCCCAACGTCGACTCCGGCCTCGTCGCGATGACCCGCCGCGAGCCTCCCTCGACCAAGGCCACCCGCGAGGAGGTCTTCGCCGTCGTGGACGCCGCCTTCGCCCAGCGCCGCAAGACCCTCCGCGCCGCCCTGGCCTCCTGGGCCGGTACGGCGGCCGCCGCCGAGCAGGCGCTGCGGGCCGCCGGGATCGACCCCTCCGAGCGTGGAGAACAGCTCACCGTCGAAGATTTCTCGCGGATCGCCGAGCACCGTGGACAGGCCGAGCACCGCGGATAGTTCGATTTGTTGAGGCGTTTGCGTGAGGAAGAAGCGGATCCCATTACCATCTGAGACTGTGACCAGTCAGCGAGTGCCGATGAGGGCCGCATGAATTCCGTGACCGTCCGTGTGCCCGCCAAGGTCAATCTGCAGCTGGCCGTCGGGCCGCTGCGCGATGACGGTTACCACGATCTGGTGAACGTCTTCCACGCCGTCTCCATCTTCGACGAGGTCACGGCCACCGCGGAGACCGGGATGAGCGTCCGGGTCGAGGGCGAGTCCGCCGACCAGGTGCCCGAGGACGACGACAACCTCGCCATCCAGGCCGCCCTCGCGCTGGCCAGGCACGCGGGCCGTTCCTACGGCGTGAACCTGATCATCCGCAAGTCGATCCCGGTGGCGGGCGGCATGGCGGGCGGCAGCGCCGACGCCGCCGCCGCGCTGGTCGCCTGCAACGAGCTGTGGGGCCTCGGCCTGCCGATGGACGACCTGCTGGAGATCGCCGCCGATCTCGGCAGCGACGTCCCGTTCGCGCTGCTCGGCGGCACGGCCGTCGGCACCGGCAGGGGCGAGCGGCTCACTCCGCTGGAGGTCGCGGGGACGTTCCACTGGGTGTTCGCGCTGGCCGACGGCGGCCTGTCCACGGCCACGGTCTACGCCGAGTGCGACCGCATGCGCGAGGCGATGGGAGAGAAGGTCGCCTGGCCCCGGGCCGGAGAGTCCCTCCTGGCCGCACTGCGCGACGGGGACGCCAGGGCGCTCGGCGCCGAGCTGACCAACGACCTTCAGCCCGCCGCCGTGATGCTCCGCCGCTCCCTGGCCCGCACGCTGGACGCCGGCCGCGAGCAGGGCGCCCTCGGCTCCCTGGTCTCCGGCTCCGGCCCCACCTGCGCCTTCCTCGCCGAGTCCGAGGCCCACGCCGGAGAGCTGGCCGCCTCCCTCAAGAGCGCCGGGGTGGCTCGCGACCTCATCACCGCCTACGGTCCCGTTCCCGGCCCGACGGTGGTGTAGGCCGGACCGGATACGCTTGCAGAGCGATGAATCTGGTCAATCTTGAGTCGGTCTCCCACTCCTACGGTCCCAAGCCCCTGCTCGGCGACGTCTCTCTCGGCATCGAGACGGGCGATCGCATCGGCGTGGTCGGCCGCAACGGCGGCGGCAAGACAACCCTTATCTCAGTGATCGCCGGTGACCTCAAGCCCAACAACGGCGGGCGGGTCACGCACAGCCGAGGACTCCAGGTGGGGTCGCTGTCGCAGGGCGACGACCTCGACCCGGCGCGGTCTGTGCAGGACATCGTCCTCGGCGGCAGGTCCGAGCACGAATGGGCGGGCGACGCGGGCATCCGCGAGATCCTCGCCAGCCTGCTCGGCGACATCGACCTGGCCGCGCTCGCCGGAAGCCTGTCGGGTGGTGAGCGGCGCCGTACGGCCCTGGCCAAGCTGCTCATCGACGAGCACGACCTGATCATTCTGGACGAGCCCACCAACCATCTCGACATCGAGGCCATCGACTGGCTGGCCAGGCACCTGTCGGGCCGCAGGACGGCGCTGGTGGTCGTCACCCACGACCGGTGGTTCCTGGACGCGGTGTCCACCAGGACCTGGGAGGTCGTGGACGGCTCGGTCGAGCGCTACGAGGGCGGATACGCCGCGTACGTGCTGGCCAAGGCCGAGCGCGCCCGGGTCGCGGCCTCCACCGAGGCCCGCCGCCAGAACCTCATGCGCAAGGAGATCGCCTGGCTCCGCCGGGGCCCGCCCGCGCGCACCTCCAAGCCCAAGTTCCGCATCGACGCCGCCCAGGCGCTGATCGCGGACGAGCCTCCCGCCCGGGAGAGCGTCGAGCTGGTCAAGTTCGCCGCCGCCAGGCTGGGCCGGACGGTCTACGACCTCGAGGACGTCACCCTGCACGCCGGCGGTCCCGGCGAGGGTCCTCTGGTCCTCGACCACTCCACCTGGCAGTTCGGCCCGGGTGACCGGGTCGGCCTGATCGGCGTGAACGGCTCCGGCAAGTCCTCGCTGCTCCGCCTGCTCGCCGACACGGTCACGCCCGACTCGGGCAAGGTCGTGCGTGGCAAGACGGTCCGCCTGGCACACCTGTCACAGGAGCTGAGCGAGCTCGACCCCACGCGCCGGGTGCTGGAGACCGTCGAGGAGGTCCGCAAGTTCATCCAGGTCGGCAAGAAGGAGTGGACCGCCTCCCAGCTGCTGGAGCGCCTCGGCTTCAAGGGCGACGCCCAGTGGAAGGTCGTCGGAGACCTGTCCGGCGGCGAGCGGCGCCGCCTCCAGCTGCTCCGCCTGCTGATGGACGACCCCAACGTGCTGCTGCTCGACGAGCCGACCAACGACCTCGACATCGAGACGCTCAACGAGCTGGAGGACCTCCTCGACGGCTGGCCGGGCACGCTGATCCTGGTCAGCCACGACCGCTACTTCCTGGAGCGGGTCTCCGACAAGACCGTCGCCCTGCTCGGTGACGGCAAGCTGTCGATGCTCCCCGGCGGCGTGGACGAATACCTGGCGCGGCGCTCCTCGGGCGCGGCGCTGTCCGCGCGCGCGGCCTCCGGCGCGACGTCCGGTACGGCCTCCGCGACCTCGGCCGCGGCGACGGCTCCCCAGGCGGCCGACTCCGGTCTGTCCGCGAAGGACGAGCGCGAGCTCCGCAAGGAGCTCTCCCGCCTGGAGCGCCAGCTCAGCAAGCTGGACGGTCGCCAGGCCAAGCTCCATGCCTCCATGGCCGATGCCGCCGCCGACTACGGCCGTCTGGCCTCCCTCGACGCCGAGCTCAAGGAGATCCTCGTGGAGAAGGACACGATCGAGGGCGCGTGGCTGGAGCTGGCCGACCGCCTGGGTGAGTAAAGGGGTTTAGCTTCTCCCGGCAGGGCAGAGAGCTCAGCGCGCTCCTGTGTCGGTGGCGTCAAAAGGGACAAGTAACGTGCGCAGCAGGCCCGAAAGGGCCTGCTGTTCATGTTTTCCGAGGTTCGCCAGCAACTCGTGCTCGCGGCGCAGCAGGTCGGCGAAGGCGCTGTCGACCCGCGCCCGCCCGGCCTCGGTCAGGGAGACCAGGACCCCTCGCCGGTCCTCGGTGTCGGGACGGCGCCTGACCAGACCGGCCGCGGTGAGACGGTCGATCCGGTTGGTCATCGTCCCGGACGTCACCAGGGTCGCGCGGAGCAGGGCCCCCGGGCTCATCTCATACGGCTCGCCGGCCCGGCGCAGGGCTGTGAGCACGTCGAACTCCCAGGTCTCCAGGCCGTGTTCGGCGAAGGAGGCGCGGCGGGCGCGGTCGAGGTGGCGGGCGAGCCGGGAGACTCGGCTGAGCACCTGGAGCGGCTCTACGTCCAGATCGGGACGCTCCTGGCGCCAGGCGGCGACCAGCCGGTCGACCTCGTCTTCCGAGCGCTCGGCGTCGTGGTCCACGTGGGGCGGGGTCATGTCGCGAGTGTATCTGTCTTGACATCGAGATACTTGGCCGGATATCAATCATCTTGATGTCAAGAGATATGTGGGATCCCGAAATCTACAACCGCTACGCCGACGAGCGCTCGCGGCCCTTCTTCGATCTTGTCGCCAGGATAGCCGCAGAGAGACCCGCCCATGTGATCGACGCGGGATGCGGCACCGGCGAGCTCACCGCCACACTGGCCGGTCGCTGGCCGGACGCCGACGTCCACGGGTTCGACTCCTCGCCCGCGATGATCGAGAAGGCTCCCGGGGGCGGTCGGCTGAGCTTCTCCGTCGACGACGTCACCCGATGGCGGCCGGAGCACCCGGTGGACGTGATCGTGTCCAACGCGGTCCTGCAGTGGGTGCCCGAGCATCGCGAACTGCTGCCGCGCTGGGTGGACGCGCTCGCGCCGGGAGGCTGGCTCGCCTTCCAGGTCCCGGGCACCTTCGACGCTCCCAGCCACGTGCTGACCCGTGAGCTGTGCCGCACCACCTGGCGCGACCGGCTGGGCGACCTGGTCAGGGAGGATCCGGTCGACGGCCCGGCCGGCTACCTCGGCCTGTTCGCCGGCCTGGGCTGCCGGGTGGACGCGTGGGAGACCACCTATCTCCACGTGCTCCCGGGGGAGGACGCGGTGCTCAGATGGATCACCGGCACCGCCCTGCGTCCCATGCTCGACCGGCTGGAGCCCGACGAGGCGGACGCCTTCCTCGCCGACCTCGCCGCGCCGCTGCGGGAGGCCTATCCCCGCAGGCCGTACGGCACGATCTTCCCTTTCCGCCGGATCTTCGTGGTCGCTCAGAAGTGACCGCCGGCCCGGCCCGGCGGGGGCAGGGCATGATCCGCCGCCGGATGGGTGCCCTGTCATGTTGATGATCTCGAAGGTAATTGAGTGGGGTTTCTGGACGAATAACCGGGCATCAATAAATACTGCGAGTAGGCAGTGATATGTATGCAAATCAGGGGATGACCTGTGGCGATAGAGATCGAAGACAAGTTCGACGTTCCGCTGGACTACGAGGTCCCGGAACCGGCGAATCTTCCCAGCGGCACGGAGATCGTGGGTCCCAAGACCCACCAGCTCGTGGCGCTCTACTTCGACACCCCTGATCTGCGGCTCGCCGCGCGGGGCATCACCCTGCGCCGGCGTAGAGGCGGCACCGATCCCGGCTGGCACCTCAAGCTGCCCAAGGCCAAGGGCGTCCGGCAGGAGATCGCCCGTCCGCTGACCCGGAGCGCCAAGATCGTCCCCCCCGAGCTGGTCGACCTCGTGCTCGCCTACACGCGGGGGACCCCCCTCGCGCCGATCGCCGAGCTCGACACCCGCCGCACCGTCACCACGCTGGTCAACGCGGCGGGCGTGCGGCTGGTGGAGATCGCGGACGACCGGGTCAAGGGCACCGTGTTCAACGACGAGAAGCACGTCGAGCGGTGGCGCGAGGTCGAGGCGGAGCTGATCGAGGGTGAGGAGAAGCTGCTCAAGAAGATCGGCAAGCAGCTGATCAAGGCCGGTGCCAGCCCCGCCGACTCGGCCAGCAAGCTCGCGCGCCTGCTGAACGCCGCGGGGCCCGTCCCCGAGCAGCAGCACGCGGAGACCCAGAAGGGCTCCGCGGGCGAGGTCGTCGTCGACTACATCTCCTCCCAGGTCTCCGCGCTGCTCGCGCAGGATCCCCGGGTCCGCGGGGCGGAGGAGGACGCCGTGCATCAGATGCGCGTCGCCTGCCGGCGGCTCCGCAGCGTGCTGAAGTCGTTCAAGACGGTCATCGAGGGGACCGAGAACGTCCAGGACGAGCTCAAGTGGCTGGGCGAGGTCCTCGGTGAGGCACGTGACCTGGAGGTCATCCGGGAGCGGTTCGCCCACAGGCTCGACAGCCTGGACCAGGGGCTGCTCGTGGGCCCGATCAGGGCCCGCCTCAGCTCCGACCTGCTGGACGAGGAGCACGAGGCCTACGACCGGATCAGGGAGGCGCTCGGCGGCGAACGCTACTTCGCCCTGCTCGACGCCCTCGACGACCTGGTCGGCACCCCGGTGCTGACCAAGGCCGCCAAGAAGCCCGCCGACGCCCTGGACGCCGTCGCCGCCAAGAGCTGGCGCCGGGTCGTCAAGGCCTACGAGGCCGCCCAGGTCATCGAGGAGCCCGTCGAGCACGAGCTCGCGATGCACGAGGTGCGCAAGGCGGCCAAGCGGGCCCGCTACACCGCGGAAACGCTCGGGAAGAAGAAGCTGGCCAAGCGGGCGGAGGCCGTACAGGAGGTGCTGGGCACCTACCGGGACGGCATCGTCGCGCAGGAGCGGCTGATGGCCGAGGCGGAGACCGCGCGGCTGGCCGGGGAGGACACCTTCACCTACGGCGTGCTGACCGGCGTGGAACGGGCCGCGGCCCAGCGCGCCCACGAGGAGTTCCCCGAGGTCTGGGTCGAGACCACGGCCGCGGTCGCGGAGCTTCTGTGACCCGGAGAGCGCCGGCGCCGGGTGTCCACCTGACACCGGTGCCGGATGCCCACCGGTGTCAGGTGGTGTAGCGGTCCACGCCGACGATCTGGCCGTCGGCGTAGTGCAGCACCATGAACTCGCCCTTGCGCAGCCGCGCGTCCCCCGCCCGGTCGGTGATCCTTGAGATCAGGTCGGGCAGGACCTTGCCGTGGCTGCAGAACGCCGTGGGCCGTTCGGAGGCCACGGCCTCCGTGACCAGGCGCAGGGAGGTCTGGGGGTCGTACCGGCTCTCCGACAGCGAGGGCTCAAGGCCGATTTCCAGGCCCGCCCGCTCGGCGTACGGTTCCAGGGTCTGCACGCATCGTTTGCTGGGCGAGCTGACCAGCGTCGCGGGGCGGTAGCCGGACAGCACCTCGGCGAGCACCTTGGCCTGCGTATCGCCCCTGTCGTCGAGCGGCCGTTCGTCGTCGTCACCGCTCCAGTTCTTGCGCGCCCCGGCCAGGGCGTGCCGTACGAGGATGAGCGGGGTGGTCGCCGGCGGCGCCGAGGCGAACGCGCGGAGCACTCCGGCGTCCGGCGCGTAGCTGAGCCGCCGCCCGGCCTCCTCCACCGGCAGCCAGACCATCTCGTCCACCTCGTCGACGTCGAGGTGACGGTCCTCGGAGATCATCCGGGCCACCCAGTAGTCGACGCGTTTGAGACGCTTGCCCTTCCGGTAGTGGATCGACGGCAGGGAGCGGCCGAGCTCGACGGTGATCCCCGTCTCCTCGGTCACCTCGCGCAGCGCCGCGGCGATGATGTGCTCGCCGGGTTTCACCTTCCCCTTGGGAAAGGACCAGTCGTCATACCGGGGCCGGTGGACGAGTGCGACCTCCGGCGAGCTCTCCGTACCGCGCCACACCACCGCCCCGGCGGCACGGATCAGGTCTGTCGGATGTGCCTCCGGCTCAGTCATCGATCGTCCTCCACCGCCGGGTACTGATCAGGTGGGTCTGCAGGTCCTCGCCGCGGTGCCGGGTCCAGGTCCCGTCGGAGTTCAGCCACCAGGTCAGGGTGTCGTCCGACATCCCCCGGTCGAGAAGCTCGCTGAGGTAGACCCGCTGCTGCTGGCTGGCGACCTTGACCAGCGCCTCCACTCTCCGTTCCAGGTTACGACGCATCACGTCGCCGCTGCCGATCCAGATCTCCGGCCTGCGGCCGTGTCCGAACTCGTAGATGCGCGAGTGCTCGAGGAACCGGCCCAGCACGCTTCTGACCCGGATGTTCTCCGACAGCCCCGGGACACCCGGCCGCAGGGTGCACACCCCGCGCACCCACAGGTCCACCGGGACGCCCGCCTGCGAGGCCCGGTAGAGCGCGTCGATGATCGGCTCGTCCACCAGGGAGTTCGTCTTCATCCTGATCCTGGCGGGGCGGCCCGCCTCCTGGTGGGAGATCTCCCGCTCGATCCTGGCCAGCAGCCCGCCGCGCAGGGAGTGCGGCGCGACCAGCAGCCGCCGGTAGGCGGAGTGGTTGGAGTAGCCGGTCAGGTGGATGAACAGGTCCGTGACGTCCTCGCCGACCAGCCGGTCGGCGGTGAGCAGTCCCAGGTCCTCGTAGTGCCTGGCGGTCTTGGGGTTGTAGTTCCCCGTGCCGATGTGGCAGTAGCTGCGCAGCTCGCCGGAGGGCTCCTGCCGTACGACGAGGGCCAGCTTGCAGTGGGTCTTCAGCCCGACGACGCCGTAGACCACGTGGCAGCCGGCCCGCTCCAGCTTGCGGGCCCAGGTGATGTTGGCGTGCTCGTCGAAACGGGCTTTGATCTCCACGACCACGACGACCTGCTTGCCCGCCTCGGCCGCGTCGACCAGTGCGTCCACGATCGGAGAGTCGCCGCTGGTCCGGTAGAGCGTCTGCTTGATGGCCAGCACGTTCGGGTCGGCGGCGGCCTGCTCGATGAAGCGCTGAACGCTTGTGGAGAACGAGTCGTACGGGTGGTGCAGAAGCACGTCCCGCTCGCGGAGCACGGCGAAGATGTCGTCGTCGACGTGGACGACCTCGGCGGGAACGAAGGGACGGAAGCTCAGCTCGCCCCGTTCCAGGTCGGCGATCGCGTGCAGCCCGGTCAGGTCCAGCGGGCCGGGCAGCCTGTAGATCTCGTGATCGGCCACCCCCAGCTCCTCCACGAGAAGGTCGAGCACCTCGGGCGTGATGGTGTCCTCGACCTCCAACCGGACGGGCGGGCCGAAGCGGCGCTTGAGCAGTTCGCGCTCCAGCGCCTGCATGAGGTTCTCGGTGACGTCCTCGTCCACGTCCAGGTCCTCGTTGCGGGTCACCCGGAAGACGTGGTGCTCGACGATCTCCATGCCCTTGAAGAGCTGGCCGAGGTGGGCGGCGATCACATCTTCCAGCGGGACGAAGCGGGCCTTGGACGCCGCGACGAAGCGGGGCAGCTGGCTCGGCACCTTCACCCGGGCGAACACGGTGTGACCGCTGGAGGGATTGCGGACGGTAACGGCAAGGTTGAGCGACAAGCCAGAAATATACGGAAACGGGTGGGCGGGATCGACGGCCAGCGGGGTCAGCACCGGCCGGACTCTCTCCCGGAACAGCTTGCGCATCTCGCTGCGCTCTTCACGGCCCAGGTCGTCCCAGCGCACGATCTCGATGTCCTCGGCGGCCAGTTGCGGGAGCACCCGCTCCTGGAAGCAGGTCGAGTGCCGCTGCGCGAGGTCGTCGGCGATCGCGGCGATCCTGGCCAGCTCCTCGCGGGGTTTGAGCCCGCTTTTCGTCCGTAGCAGCAGGCCGGTGGCCATCCGCCGCTTCAGTCCTGCCACGCGCACGCGGAAGAACTCGTCCAGGTTGCTGGCGAAGATCGCCAGAAACCTGACCCGTTCGAGCAGGGGGAGGGATGGATCCTCCGCCATCTCCAGAACCCGCTGGTTGAACTGGAGCCAGCTCTCCTCGCGGTTGAGAAAACGTTCTTGCGGAAGGGGCAACCCTTCGAGGGTGGGGTGAGCGGGTTCAGCGGACATATGACCAGAATGCCCGATTTAATCAAATGGAACGTTAATTTCGGCTCAACGACCGCTGTTGCTTACTCGGTTGGCTCAAGTTTTTCCTGCTCCATGCCGAGGCGCTCGGCCGACTCGGCCTGTCTGGCGGCCTCCTTCTCGGCGGCTTTCGCCTCCCGAACCCGGATCTTCTCCTGCTCCCTGAGCTCCCGCTCGCGGGCCTTCTCCTGGTCCCTGAACAGCCGCTCCTGCTCGCGGAACTCCCGCTCCCGTGCCTTCTCCAGCTCGCGCTGCTCGCGGAGCCGTAGCTTCTCCTGCTCCCGTGCGAGCTTCTCGGCCTCGCGCTGCTCGCGCTCGCGGAGCTTCTCCTGCTCCCGCAGGTCCCGCTCGCGGGCCTTCTCCATCTCCCGCAGCTCCTTGTCGGTGGGGCGCGGCGGCAGCGGCGTCCGCCGCTGCTCCAGGCCCCTGGAGGAGGCGGTCAGGCGAGGTCGCGGGTCCAGCCCGGTGAGACCGTTCCAGGCCAGGTTGACCAGGTGGGCGGCCACCTCCTCGCGAGGGGGCTTGCGCACGTCCAGCCACCACTGACCGGTCAGCGCGACCATGCCGACCAGCATCTGCGCGTACATCGGAGCCAGCTTCGGGTCGTAGTCGCGTTCGATGAACTCGTTGACCATGACGTCTTCGACCTGACTGGCGATGTCATTGATCAGGCTGGCGAACGTGCCGGTCCCCGAGGCGGCGTGCGAGTCGCGGACCAGGATCCGGAAACCCTCGCTGTTCTCCTCCACGTAGGCCAGCAGTGCCAGGGCGGCCCGTTCCAGCTTGATCAGGGAGTGCGAGGCCGACAGAGCCTCGGTCACCATGCTGAGCAGTTTCTGCATCTCCCGGTCGACGACGACCGCGTATACCCCTTCCTTGCCACCGAAGTGCTCGTAGACCACCGGTTTGGAGACGTTGGCGGTCGCCGCGATCTCCTCGACCGACGTGCCGTCGAACCCCTTCTCCGCAAACAGGGTCCGGCTGATCTGGATCAGCTGTTCCCGGCGTTCCTTGCCTGACATTCGTCGTCGAGGTTCGCTCACGGTTCTAATAATGGTGCCCCCTGGCTGGGAAGCGGGACCTATGCCACGGACCGCTTCAATCGCGACAGTTGGGTTGATCGTCGTCGCAAGGTCGGAAGGCATCGTTGTTACGCCGGCTCCTGATAGGTATGCAAGTCTGGATATGTCGGGTCGCCCTGTCGTCAGGCGGGGTCGTCAGCTGGGGCCGCCGCTCCGGGCGGCCCTGGAACCGTCGGGTGGTGATGCGCTTCGCGAGCCGTCAGGCGGCGATGCGCTTCGCGGCCAGTCGTTCGGGCGTCGGCCAGCGGACGTCGTAGGCCCAGCCCGCCTTCTCGAACCAGCGGATCACGCCCGCGCTGAGGTCGATCTGACCCTTGAGCGCGCCGTGCCGGGCGCAGGTCGGGTCGGAGTGGTGCAGGTTGTGCCAGGACTCGCCGAACGATGGGATGGCCAGCCACCACACGTTGCGCGACTTGTCACGAGACTCGAAGGCCTCCACACCGAAGACGTGGCAGATGGAGTTGATCGACCAGGTCACGTGGTGCAGCAGGCCGATCCGGACCAGGGTGCCCCAGAAGAAGCCGGTCGCCATGCCCCACCACGACCAGGTCAGCAGGCCGCCGAGTAGGGCGGGAAGCACCAGCGTGGTGATCGCCAGCACGGGGAAGAGCTTGTGCAGCTTGATGATGTCCGGGTCCTTGACCAGGTCGGGCGCGTACTTCTCGCGGTTGGCCCGGTCGGTCTCGAACAGCCAGCCCATGTGGGCCCAGAGCAGGCCCTTGGCCACGGCGACGAAACCGGGTCCGAAGCGCCACGGCGAGTGCGGGTCGCCGTCCTTGTCGGAGAACTTGTGGTGCTTGCGGTGGGTGGCCACCCAGTCCAGCACCGACATCTCCATGGAGAGGCTGCCCGCGATGCCCAGCACGATCTTCAACGGGCGTTTGACCTTGAACGACCCGTGCGTGAAGTGGCGGTGCAGGCCGACGGTGACCCCCAGCCCGGTGACCACGTAGAACACGCTGGCGATCACAATGTCGGACCAGCCAAGTCCCCATCCCCAGGCGAGCGGAACGGCCGCGATCAGGGCGAGCAGCGGCGCGGCCACGATCACCCCGAAAACGATGAGCTCGGGCAGGGTCTTCTGCTCGGGATCGGCATCCGGCTTGGGCCCCGGTGTCGGGCCTGGAGCAGGGCTTTCTGCGATGGCGGTCATGCGCTACCTCGAAGGCTCGGAAAGAGGGGGATGGACTTTTGTCTGGCTACGCCAACGTAACCTACGCAATCGTAAGTTAGGAGTCCCTGGACATTTAATGTGGGGAAAATGACTATCGAAGAGTCATCCGCGGTGGGTTCATCTCTGGTCTACCACTAGCCTGACCTGCTAAACGGTGGATCCCGCACCGCCCGCGCCGGGCTCCTCGCCGGGCCTGCCGACCCCGTGGCCGGGGAGGACCCAAAACGAGGCGCGTTCGACAGCTTGGGCTCGGTATCGTAGGGGGGTGCCGAGCGCGCGGACATAGTCTGCTTCGTACGGCCGATCCGGCATTGGGTAATTGGCAGCCCGCAAGGTTTTGGTCCTTGTTGTCCAGGTTCGAGTCCTGGTGCCGGAGCCATCCTTGCTGTCCGCTTTATTTGGTGCGGCTGGTCGGCTGGGTGCCTTCCCGGAGGGGAAGGTATCCTCACGTTGTCGAGCAGGTGACAGTGCGGTGCCCTGGCGGTAGCCGTACGTCGTCATGCTCTGTCATGTCTCAGCCGCGACGCCGAGGGAGCCTCGTCCGTGAGTGTGCCGCGCCCGGCCGCCGTCATCGTCCTTGCCGCAGGTGAGGGCACCCGGATGAAGTCGAGAACACCCAAGATCCTGCATGAGGTGTCCGGCCGTACCCTGGTCGACCACATGCTCACCGCCGCTCGAGGTCTCGAACCCGAGCGGCTTATCGTTGTCGTCGGCCACGCGCGGGATCGGGTCCAGGCGCATCTGGCGCAGACCAGTCCCGACGCGCAGACCGTCGTCCAGTCCGAGCAGAAGGGGACCGGTCACGCCGTACGGACTGTCCTGGAATCGGTCGGCACCATCGGTGGCACGGTCCTGGTGACCTACGGCGACACGCCGCTCCTGCGCGCCGAGACCCTCGCCGCACTCCTGGAACGGCACGGTGAGGACGGCAACGCCGTCACCGTGCTGACCGCCGAGGTCCCCGACCCGTACGGCTACGGCCGGATCGTCCGTGACGCCGGCGGAGCGGTGCTGGAGATCGTCGAGGAGAAGGACGCCGGCCCGGAGCAGCGGGCGATCAAGGAGATGAACTCCGGCGTCTACGCCTTCGACGGGTTCCTCCTGGCCGACGCGGTCAAGCGGGTGTCCACCTCCAACGTCCAGGGCGAGGAATACCTCACCGATGTCCTGTCGATCCTGAGGCAGGACGGCCACCGGGTCGGCGCGCACGTCGCGGCCGACTACGTCGAGGTGGAGGGCGTCAACGACCGCGTGCAGCTCGCCTTCGCCCAGAAGGTGCTCAACTCCCGGCTGCTGGAGGCCCACATGCGGGCCGGAGTCACGGTGATCGACCCCGCGAGCACGTGGGTGGACGTCGACGTGACCCTGGAGCAGGATGTGGTGATCCATCCGGGCACCCAGCTGCACGGCCGTACGACCGTCGCGGAGGGCGCGGAGATCGGACCGGCCACCACGCTGACGGACACGGTCGTCGGCGAGGGGGCCCTGGTCCGCAACGCCGTCTGCGTCGAGGCCGAGATCGGTCCCGAGGCCCTGGTCGGACCGTACGCCTACCTGCGGCCGGGCACCGTGCTCGCACGCAAGGCCAAGGCGGGCACCTACGTCGAGATGAAGAACGCCCAGGTGGGCGAGGGAGCCAAGGTGCCCCATCTCACCTACGTGGGCGACGCCACGATTGGTGCGGGGGCCAACATCGGGGCCTCGTCGATCTTCGTCAACTATGACGGGGTGAACAAGCACCACTCGACGGTGGGCGAGCACGCCTTCGTCGGATGCGACACCATGCTCGTCGCGCCGGTGAACATCGGTGACGGCGCTTACACCGCCGCGGGTTCGGTCATCGACAGCGATGTCCCTCCGGGGGCCATCGGGGTGGCCCGCGGGCGGCAGCGCAACATTGAAGGGTGGGTCGCACGCAAGCGTGCGGGCACCAAATCGGCCCAGGCGGCACTGCGGGCAGCCGAAGCCGGGAATGAGCAGGGGAGCAAGACGTGAGTGAGCGGGCCATGGGGCACAACGGCATCGCGAAGGCAAGGACAAGCCGTCAGATGGGGAGGACGGCATGAGTGGCATCAAGCAGCCAGGTGAGAAGAAGCTGATGTTCTTCTCCGGGCGGGCGTACCCGGAGCTGGCCGAGGAGGTGGCCGACCACCTCGGGGTCGACACCACCCCCACCACACTGCGTGACTTCGCCAACGGCGAGATCTACGCCCGCTACCCGGAGTCGGTCCGGGGCTGTGACGCGTTTGTCATCCAGAGCCACACCGGGCCCATCAACCAGTGGATCATGGAGCAGCTGATCATGGTGGACGCGCTCAAGCGCGCCTCCGCCAAGCGGATCACCGTGATCATGCCGTTCTACGGCTACGCCCGCCAGGACAAGAAGAGCAGGGGCCGCGAGCCCATCACCGCCCGGTTGATGGCAGACCTGCTCAAGACCGCGGGCGCCGACCGGCTGATGTCGATCGACCTGCACACCTCCCAGATCCAGGGCTTCTTCGACGGCCCGGTGGACCACCTGTTCGCCATGCCGGTCCTGGTCAACTACCTCAAGGACAAGCTCGATCTGGAGACGACCACCGTCGTCTCGCCCGACACCGGCCGGGTGCGGCTGTCGGAGCGCTGGGCCGACACGCTGGGCACCCCGCTGGCCTTCATCCACAAGCGCCGCGACCTCGAGGTGGCCAACCAGGTGAAGGTGAGCGAGGTCGTCGGCAAGGTGCAGGGCCGCACCTGCGTGCTGATCGACGACATGATCGACACCGCGGGCACGATCTGCAAGGCGGCCGACGCGCTGTACGAGCAGGGTGCGACCAACGTGGTCGTGGCCGCCACGCATGCGGTGTTCTCCACCCCCGCGGTGGACCGGCTGAAGAACTCCAAGATCTCCGAAGTGATCGTCACCAACACGCTGCCGATCGCCGAGGAGAACAGGTTCGACAAACTCACCGTCCTGTCGATCGCCCCGCTGATCGCCCGCGCGATCACCGAGGTGTTCAGCGACGGTTCGGTGACGAGTCTGTTCGAAGGCGACAGCTGACCCCCAGGGCGCGCCGCTGATCTGGACTGAGGAGCGCTGTGAGGGCGCGCCGGTGACCTGGACTGAGGAGCGCGGGAGCGGAGCGGACGTGTGACGAGGGAAGCTCGCCGGGTAAGAGCGTCCGAACCGCGGCGCGCAGCGTCGCCATCAGCGCAGTGCGGAGCGGACGTGTGACGAGGGAAGCTCGCCGGGTAGGAGCGTCCGAATCGCGATGCGCAGCGGCGCCATGTAACAGCCATCGGGCGTAGCCCGGCAGCGAGCGCTGTAGGGTAGTGAGATTGCGTGCGTTCGTAACGCCTTCCGCTAGGGCGGGTGAGGGGGAGCGCACCTTTCAATTTTCGAAGATCCCTAGGAGATCTACCGTGTCCAACGAAGTTGTCATCAACGCTGAGCCGCGCACTGAGTTCGGCAAGGGCGCCGCCCGCAAGGTTCGTCGCGAGAGCAAGGTGCCCGTCGTCCTCTACGGGCACGGTACCGACCCGCAGCACATGACCCTCCCTGGGCACGAGCTCCTGCTCGCACTGCGCACGCCGAACGTGTTGATCCGCCTTCAGGGCGCGTCGACCGAGCTGGCGCTGCCCAAGGGTGTTCAGCGTGACCCGATCAGGGGCTTCCTGGAGCACGTCGACCTTCTTCTGGTCAAGAGTGGCGAGAAGGTCACCATCGACATCCCCGTCACCGTCGTGGGCGAGGTGGCCGACGGCATCCTCGACCAGCAGCTGGTCTCCATCTCGGTCGAGTCCGAGGCCACCCACATCCCCACCGGCGTCGAAGTCAACGTCGAGGGCATGGAGGTCGGCACCCAGGTCACCGCCGGCGACCTGAAGCTGCCCGAGGGCACCACCCTGATCGCCGACCCGGACACCCTGGTCCTGCACGTCACCGGCGCCCCGACCGGTGAGCCGGAGCCCGAGGCCGCCGAGGCCGCCGCGGAGCCGGCCAACGGGTCCGCCGAGTAGCTCTTCCGCTACGAAGTGGTTTTTCTGCTACATCTGTCAGGGCAGTCCGAGACCGGGCTGCCCTGACGCGTATATGAAGGGATGCCGACCGTGGACCGCTGGTTGGTCGTTGGCCTGGGAAATCCCGGGCCGGAATACGCTGCGAACCGGCACAACGCGGGGTTCATGGTGCTGGACGAGCTCGCCGCACGGGCCGGCGGGCGGTTCAAGACGCACAAGTCGCGGGCCGAGGTGCTGGAGGGCCGCCTGGCGGGGGTCTCCGCGGTGCTGGCCAAGCCGCTGTCCTTCATGAACCTCTCGGGCGGGCCGGTCAAGGCCCTGACCGACTTCTACAAGATCGATCCGGCCTGCGTGATCGCGGTTCACGACGAGCTGGACATCCCGTACGGCGCGCTCAGGGTCAAGCTGGGCGGCGGTGACAACGGTCACAACGGGCTGAGGTCGATCACCAAGTCCCTGGCGACGAAGGACTATCTGCGGGTGCGGTTCGGTATCGGACGCCCGCCCGGCCGGATGGACACCGCGGCCTACGTCCTGAAGGACTTCGCCACCGTCGAGCGCAAGGATCTGCCGTTCCTGGTCGACCGCGCCGCCGACGTGGTGGAGTCGCTGATCAAGGTGGGCCTTGAGCCGACCCAGAACGCCTTCCACGCGGGTGACCTGAACGTCTCCGGACCACCGAGGTAGTCCCGCGGTGCCCAGGCGGCGCACGGCCGGTCACCGTCGCGTTCTGCTTGTCCCGTCCATCTGGGCGGTCCGCCGATCACCGCGGTGCCCGGTCCGGGGAGCGGTCCCCCGGTCACCGTCGCCGTTCTGCCTGTCCCGGGCGGCCCACCGGTCACCGCCGCGTCCGGCCTGTCACGGGTGATCCGCCCGTCCGCGCCGCGCTCAGTCGAGGGCCATCAGGTTCTGCAGCAACTCGGCCTGCTCGATCGCGTCGTCAAGCGCGTTGTGGGTGTGCGGCCGGCGAGAACGCAGATGCTTGGGCATCTGCCGCTTGGTGGCCCAGCCGATCGGCACTCCCGCCTTGACGGCGTAGAGCGTCTTGATGTCGATGCAGCGTGAATGCCCGAACGGCGAGGCGCCGGCGAAGCGCATGAAGTACCAGTAGATCCACATCCAGTCGTAGGAGAGCGGATAGGCCGCCAGCACGGGTGTGCTGTTCCCGCACACCTCGCTGATCCACGTGGCGGCGGTCCGCATGGCCTCGGCAGGATCCAGGCCTTCGCGGATCAGTGCCTCCCGGTCCAGCCCGCTGACGGCGAGCGACTCGGGAACGTGGTCGTCACTGATGGGCTTCAGCTCGGCGTAGAGGGTGTGAGCCTCCGCGTCGACCGGTTCGAAGATCTTTCCGGTCATCCGCCCGGCCACGGTCATGCCGAAGCTGACCATCGAATATGGGCCGGGAATGGGGCCATCGGCTTCAATATCCACAGAGATATACGTTTCGGTTTTCAACCCTCGGGCCTCTCCTGTCGCCGCTAACATTCGGTGACTGTCCGTTCGTAAATGGTTACGCAGGGGGAGCGCATGCGTGACGTAACCGTCGTCCAGGCTGCGCCGAGATCGGGGGCGCCTCTGCGGCGCATGCCGAAGTGGGTGCGAAGGCACAGGCGGCGGGCTGTCGTCGGCGATATCGGCTCCGCCTCTCTGGCCGGAGCCGTCGCGCTGTTCGTCCGCTTCGGCGAGGTTACTCCCTACGTCATCCCGTACGTCGTGCTGAGCGTGGCGCTCCCCATCGTCTGGGTCTGCCTGGTCGCGCTGAACCGCGCCTACGAGCCCCGCCTGATCGGCCTGGGCTCCGAGGAGTTCCAGCGGATCTTCCAGTGCGGGTTCATGCTCACCGCGGCCCTCGCCGTCGGCGCCTACATGACCAGGACCGAGGTGGCCCGCGGCTACGTGGTGCTGGCGATCCCGCTGGCAACGCTGCTGACCCTCCTCACGCGATACGGCCTGCGCCGCTCCCTGCACCGGATGCGGGCGCACGGCAGGTGCATGCGGCGGGTCCTGGCGGTGGGTCACCGGACGACGATCGCCGAGCTGGTGCGCCGGTTCCGCCTGGAGCGCTATCACGGCATGGAGGTCGTCGGGGCCTGCCTGCCGCACGACGGCATGGGCGACGTGGAGGGCGTCCCGGTCCTGGGAGACTTCTCCGACGTTCCTCTCGTGGTCGGACAGATCGAGGCGGACACCGTGGCCGTGCTCGCCTGCCCGGAGATGGACGGGGTGGCACTGCGGCGGCTGGCCTGGCGTCTGGAGAAGACCGGCACCGACCTGGTCGTGGCTCCGGCGCTGATGGAGGTGGCCGGGCCGCGGATCAGCATCCGCCCGGCCGCTGGACTGTCGCTGCTGCACGTGGACCATCCAGAGATCTCGGGCCTGCGCCGGCTGGTCAAGAGCCTTTTCGACCGGATCGGGGCGGGGCTGCTCCTGCTGGTGCTGTTGCCGCTCTTCGCCGGTGTGACGGCGGCCATCCGGACGTCGAGTCCCGGGCCTGCCTTCTTCCGGCAGACGCGGGTGGGCCGGGACGGCGCCGAGTTCACCATCTACAAGTTCCGGACGATGGGCGCCGACGCCGAGCGTCAGAAGATCGACCTCTCCAGCGATGAGCGTGGCGTGCTCTTCAAGATCCGAAATGATCCCCGCGTGACCCCGCTGGGCGCCTGGCTGCGCCGCCGCTCCCTGGACGAGCTGCCCCAGCTGCTCAACGTGATGCTCGGTCACATGTCGCTGGTGGGCCCCAGGCCGCCGCTGCCCGAGGAGGTCGCACGATATGGCGACGATGTCAGGCGCAGGCTGTTGGTCAAGCCCGGGATGACCGGTTTATGGCAGGTGAGCGGAAGATCCGATCTGTCCTGGGAGGAATCGGTACGGCTGGACCTGCGTTACGTGGAGAGTTGGTCCCTCACGCTGGACCTGCAGATTCTATGGAAGACTTGGTCAGCTGTCGCGCGAGGGGCTGGAGCATACTGATGGCAATTGGAGACGATCACGCCCTCGCCAGGGAACTGGCGACGGCGGCCGGCGAGAAACTGCTGGCCCTGCGCCAGGGGGAGGGGTTCGACGATCCCTCCGCGCTCCGCAAGGAAGGCGACGCCGCGGCGCACCTGTTTCTGATGGAGGCCCTGACACGGTTACGGCCGGGTGACAGTGTGCTGTCCGAGGAGGCGACCAGCGAGGAGCGTCTCGACCCTCGCCGCCTCAGGGCCGAGCGGGTGTGGATCGTCGACCCGCTGGATGGCACCCGTGAGTTCGCCGAGGAGGGTCGCAAGGACTGGGCGGTCCACGTGGCGCTCTGGGAGCGTGGCACGCTGACCGCCGGAGCGGTGGCTCTGCCCGCGCAGGGCCGGACGCTGTCCACCCTCGAACCACCCATGCTGCCGGAGCTCGGGCCGGAGGCCAGGCCGCGGATCGCGGTCAGCCGGACCCGCCCGCCGGAGTTCGTCCAGAAGCTGGCCGACCTCGTCGGCGCCGACCTGGTGCCCATCGGATCGGCGGGAGCCAAGATCTCCGCGGTGCTCACCGGGGAGGTCGAGGCCTATGTGCACGCCGGTGGTCAGTACGAATGGGACTCCGCCGCGCCCGTGGCCGTGGCCCTCGTCTGTGGGGCCCATGCGAGCCGCATCGACGGCTCGCCCCTGGTCTACAACCAAGGTGACCCCTCACTGCCGGATATTCTTGTATCCCTACCGGGACTAGCGCCAACGTTGCTCGCTGGAATCCGGGATCTGCACCGATAAATCCCCGCTAGGAGAGTCTGATGCTCCAGTGCGACTACACAACGTCGCAGCTCGACGTCCTCGAGGCAGAGGCCATCCACATCATGCGTGAGGTGGCGGCCGAATTCGAGCGTCCCTGTCTTCTCTTCTCCGGTGGTAAAGATTCCATCGTCATGCTCCGTATCGCGGAGAAGGCGTTCTGGCCCGCGCCGATCCCCTTCCCGCTGATGCACGTGGACACCGGGCACAACTTCTCGGAGGTCATCGAGTTCCGCGACCGCCGGTCGGAGGAGCTCGGCGCGCGCCTGATCGTGGCCAGCGTCCAGGACTCCATCGACGCCGGACGAGTGGTGGAGGAGACCGGACGCAGGGCGTCACGCAACCGGCTGCAGACCACCACGCTGCTGGACGCGATCGAGGACAACGAGTACGACGCGGTGTTCGGCGGCGCCCGCCGCGACGAGGAGAAGGCCCGCGCCAAGGAGCGGGTGTTCTCCTTCCGCGACGAGTTCGGCCAGTGGGATCCGAAGAGCCAGCGTCCCGAGCTGTGGAATCTCTACAACGCCAAGATCCGCAAGGGTGAGCACATCCGGGTGTTCCCGCTGTCCAACTGGACCGAGCTCGACATCTGGGACTACATCCGGCGCGAGGGCATCGAGATCCCCTCGATCTACTACGCGCACACCCGCAAGGTGTTCGAGCGCGACGGCATGTTGCTGGCCGACAGCGAGTTCATCATCCGAGACGAGGACGAGCAGCTCTTCGACATGGTGGTCCGCTACCGCACGGTCGGCGACGTGACCTGCACCGGCGCGGTGCAGTCGGCCGCGGCGACGGTCGAGGAGATCATCGACGAGATCGCCGCCACCCGCATCACCGAGCGTGGCGCCACCCGCGCCGACGACCGCGCCTCCGAGGCCTCCATGGAAGACCGTAAGAGGGAAGGCTACTTCTGATGGACATCCTTCGCTTTGCCACGGCGGGAAGCGTCGACGACGGAAAGTCGACCCTGATCGGCCGGCTGCTCTTCGACTCCAAGGCGATCTTCGAGGATCAGCTTGAGGCGGTCGAGCGCACCTCTCGCGACCGCGGTAACGAATACACCGACCTGTCGCTGCTCACCGACGGCCTGCGAGCCGAGCGGGAGCAGGGCATCACGATCGACGTGGCCTACCGTTACTTCGCGACGCCCAAGCGCAAGTTCATCATCGCCGACACTCCCGGGCACATCCAGTACACCCGGAACATGGTCACCGGCGCCTCCACCGCCGACCTGGCGATCGTCCTGATCGACGCGCGCAAGGGCGTGCTGGAGCAGTCACGGCGGCACGCGTTCCTGACCACGCTGCTGCGGGTGCCGCACCTGGTCCTGGCCGTCAACAAGATGGACCTGGTCGACTACTCGCAGGAGCGGTTCGAGGAGATCCGTGAGGAGTTCTCCTCCTTCGCCTCCAAGCTGAACGCGCCCGACCTGACGTTCATCCCGATCTCGGCGCTGCACGGCGACAACGTGGTGTCCCGCTCGGAGAACATGCCCTGGTACAACGGCTCCTCCCTGCTGCACCACCTGGAGCACGTGCACATCGCCTCCGACCGCAATCTGGTCGACGTGCGCTTCCCCGTCCAGTACGTCATCCGCCCGCAGCGGGCCACCGACCCGGCCTTTCACGACTACCGCGGCTACGCGGGCCAGGTCGCCGGTGGCGTGCTGAAGCCGGGCGACGAGGTCATGCACCTGCCCTCGGGCCTGACCACGCGCATCGCCTCGATCGACACCTTCGACGGGCCGGTGGACGAGGCGTTCGCGCCGATGTCGGTGACCCTCAGGCTGGAAGACGACATCGACATCTCGCGCGGCGACATGATCTGCCGTCCGAACAACCAGCCGCACGTCGCCCAGGAGCTTGAGGCGATGGTCTGCTGGATGGCCGACGTGGCCAAGCTGGGCCCGCGCACCAAGCTGACCATCAAGCACACCACCCGTACGGCCCGCGCGGTGGTCCGGGACCTGCACTACCGGCTGGACGTCAACACCCTGCACAGGGACGAATCAGCCCAGTCGCTTGGCCTGAACGAGATCGGGCGCGTCTCGCTCCGTGTCACCCAGCCGCTGTTCGTGGACGACTATGCGAGAAACCGCCTCACGGGTGGATTCATCCTCGTGGACGACGCGACGAACAACACCGTGGGCGCAGGGATGATCGTCGAGGCGAAGTAGTCGAGGCCGAGTAGGGGCCGCGAGGCGACGACGGGTGGCCTGGGCCTGATTCACGAGTGCCGGGCCGCGTGGGATCCAGAGCCAAGGGCGCGACGGCAGGTGGGCGGGCCCGGGCCCCGTTCACGCGTGCGGGGCCGTGTGGGTTTCAAGGGCGCGGCGACGGCAGGTAGGTGGCCCGGGCCCTGCTCACGCGTGCGGGGCCGCGTGGGTTTTCAAGGGCGCGGCGACGGTGGCGGGTGGCCCGGGCCCTGTTCATGGGCGCGGGCCTGTTACCTAGGCCTGTAGCTGGGGCGAATGTGCGGCGGGGGTTGCGTCCGGGGCGAGCGCGAAAGCGTGCACCGGGCGCCACCGTTGGTCCGGGGTGGGAAGACGCTCCACCGGTCTGAGGGGTTTCACCGGTCTGAGGCGGCAAGACGCTTCGCCAGTCTCAGGGCGCCACTGGTCTGAGGCGGCAAGACGCTTCGCCAGTCTCAGGGCGCCACTGGTCTGAGGCGGCAAGACGCTTCGCCGGTCTGAGGGTTTCACCGGTCTGAAGCGGCAAGATGCCCCGCTGATCTGAGGGCGCCACCGGTCTGGGGTGGGAAGATGCTCCACCGGTTGAGGGCTCCGCCGGTCTCAGGGCTCCGCCGGTCTGGGGTGGGAAGATGCTCCGCCGGTCTGGGGTGGGAAGATGCTCCACCGGTTGAGGGCTCCGCCGGTCTCAGGGCTCCGCCGGTCTGAGGTGGGAAGATGCTCCACCGGTTGAGGGCTCCGCCGGTCTCAGGGCTCCACCGGCCTGAGATGGGAAGACGCTCCACCGGTTGAGGGCTCCGCCGGTCTGAGGGCTCCGCCGGTCTGAGGTGGGAAGATGCTCCACCGGCTTGAACTGGGAAGACATTCCTGCCCGGTCTGACGAAACGCTCGTTACAGCATTCTGGGTAGATCCTTTGTCTGTTCGCTGACCGCCCGATTACTCTGCGCGCTAGCCTCGGCACGTTCCGTATCCATCGGGTAAGGATTCGTGCCTGTGTCTGATAGTCCATCCCCTGCGCGGGTGGTTTTCCTGGGCGGCCTTGGCCGTAGCGGGACCACTTTGCTGGAGCGTCTCCTCGGCGAGGTCCCCGGCATCGCGCCGCTCGGTGAGGTCGTCCACCTCTGGGCCAGGAGCGTGCTGGCGGACGAGGCGTGCGGGTGTCGCGAGCTGTTTGCCGCCTGCCCCTTCTGGTGCAAGGTCGGCGAGCGCGCGTTCGGCGGATGGTCCGAGGAGCAGGCTCGGCGGATGCTCACGCTCAGGTCCCGGGTGGACCGCACCCGACGCATCCCCGTTCTGGCCCGGCTCCTCGCCGAGAAGCAGGCGGTGGCCGGCTGGTGGCCGACGCTCGGCACCGTCGAGCTGGACGAATACGTCGCCACCTACCGCAGCCTGTACGACGCGGCGGGAGAGATCGCTGACTGCCCGGTCGTGGTCGATTCCAGCAAGCATGCCTCTCTGGCCTTCTGCCTCGCGGTGGCCGGAGTCGATGTCCACGTCGTTCACGTGGTCCGTGACCCCCGCGCGGTCGCGCACTCCTGGCACAGGCGGGTGGAGCGCCCCGAGGACGGGCGTCCGATGACCTCATGGTCTCCGGCCCGCACCTCGCTGCACTGGCTGACAGAGAACCTCAGCCTCGAACTCCTGGCCCGCAGCGGCGTCCCGGTCACCCGAGTCCGCTACGAGGACCTGCTCGAAGCACCCGCCAACACGCTCAGGCGGCTGACCGCCAGGATCGGCCTCCCGCCCCGCCTGGGCTTTCTCGCGGACGGTGAAGCCAAGCTCTCGACGGCCCACACGGCCTCTGGCAACCCAATGCGTTTCACGGTCGGCCGAATTCGGCTGACCAGGGACGACGGCTGGCGCACCGCCGCACCGTCCCGACACCGGCACCTGGTCACCGCACTGACCTGGCCGCTCATGATCAAGTACGGCTATCGCCGTGCCCTGCAAGGAGAGATCCGTGTCTGACCGTTCCGTGTTTCCCTCCCGCCCCGAAGGACGGGGCATCCACGCCGGAGGTGTCCGGTGAATCCATCTGTGGGCGTGGTGATTCCCACCCGCGGGCATCGGCCTGACACTCTGCGCTCGGCCGCGCTCGCCGTACTCGGCCAGGACTACCCCGGCGCCGTCGAGGTCGTCATCGTGGTGGACCGTGGCGACCCGATCCAGGTCACCGACCAGATGGCCGACCTCATGTCGGGCCAGGCCCTGACGGCCGGGCGGGAGCAGCCGTTCTCGCGCAGCGCGTGGGTGATGGCCAACCGGCTCAGTCCCGGTCTGCCCGGGACGCGCAACACGGGCATCGCGGCGCTCGGCACCGATCTGGTGGCCTTCTGCGACGACGACGACCAGTGGCTGCCCGGCAAGATCAGTGCCCAGGTCGCCGCATTGGAGGCGGAGCCGGACGCGGAGTTCTCCAGCTGCGCCATCGAGGTCGAGTACGGCTCGCGCCGCGTTCCCCGCCTGGCGGGGACCCAACTGATCACCCGTCAGCACCTGGTGCGCTCGCGTATGGCGATGGTGCACTCCTCGACGTTCCTGTTCCGGCGCGGCGCGCTCTGGGTGGACGAAAGCGCCCCCAACGGCCAGAACGAGGACTGGGATCTGGCATTGCGCGCCGCTGCCCGCCACCCGATCGTGCATGTGGACCGTCCCCTGGTGCGTGTGCGCTGGGGCGGCTCCGCCTACGTGACCCGTTGGGCCGACCGAATCGCCGGGCTGCAGTGGATGCTGGCCCGGCACCCTGATCTGGCCGTGGATCCGCGCGGCGCGGCGCGGATCTACGGTCAGCTTGCCTTCCATCACGCTGCCCTCGGCCAGCGGTGGGAGGCAGGCCGCTGGGCCTGGCGAGCCTTCGCGGCTCGCCGTGGCGAACCCCGCGCACCCATCGCGCTCGCTGTGGCGACGGGCCTTGTCTCGGCTCGGGCCATGCTCGGTCTCCTTCACCACCGAGGGCACGGCATCTGATGCCGCCCACCACAGGTCACAGACCTGCCGCCACCGGCTATGACGCGATGTTGTCCGGGGATGACTCCGCGCCTTTTGGCCGCGATGCGACGTTGTCCGGTCCGGGATCCGCGCCCTTCGGCTATGACGCGATGTTGTCCGGGGATGACTCCGCGCCTTTTGGCCGCGATGCGATGCTGTCCGGTCAAGGTTCCGAGCCTTTCGGGCGCGATGCGATGCTGTCCGGTCGAGACTCCGAGCCTTTCGACCAGGACGCGATGTTGTCCGGACGCGGTGCAAGAGCCACCGGCCAGCATCCTCAGATACCCGGTCTGTCCACCGTCGCTGGACAGACCGGGGCGCCGGTCGCGAGGCAGAGGACGGCGCCCGCCGTTCCTCGCCAGCGGCCGCGGCCCGACAAGGCCACTCGCCGGCGACTGCGCAAGCGCGTGCACGTGGCGGGCATCGGGATCGACCCGATGACCGAGAGCGACGTGGTCGACCACGTGGTCGCCGCGTTGAAGCGCGGCGAGGGCGGCCACATCGTCACACCGAATGTGGACATCAGCCGGATCGTTTCCCGCGATCCGGAGGCGCGTCGGCTCGTCGAAGACGCCGATCTGGCGGTGGCGGACGGCATGCCGCTGGTGTGGGCGGCGAAGTTGCTCGGCACCCCGGTCCCGGGCCGGATCACCGGCGCCGACCTGATCTGGTCTCTGTCGGAGGCCGCCGCCTTCTACCGCTACCCGGTCTACCTGCTGGGCGGTCCGCCGGGCGTGGCCGCTCAGGCGGCGTGCAACCTGATCGGCCGCTATCCGGGACTGGTCGTCGCGGGGGTCGATGCCCCGACGCTCGGGTTCGAGGATGTTCCCGAGAGCTACGCCAGGGTGAGAGACGATGTGATCGCGACCGGGCCTCGGTTGGTCTTCGTCGGGCTCGGCTTTCCCAAGCAGGACCGGCTCATTGCGGCGCTCCGCGAGGACCTGCCCGGCACCTGGTTCGTCGGCTGCGGCTCGGCGATAGCCTTCGCCGCGGGCACCGTCCAGCGAGCCCCGGTCTGGGCGCAGCGCAGCGGCCTGGAGTGGCTCTTCCGCCTGATCAGCGAGCCGGGCAGACTGGCCCGTCGTTACCTGATGGATGACCTGCCGTACGCGCTCCGCCTGCTCACCGTCTCCCTGGTCCGGGGCCTCTTTTCCTGAAAGTCCCGCGAGAAGCTGCCCGCTCTCCTGAAAGCATCTGCGTCATCGACTTTCGTCGCCGGACATTCTGCCCGGACAACTTAGGGCGGATGTTCCGTCCTTCGGGTCGGGAGGGGGCACTTCTTGTGCTTTCTCGTGGTGCGTGGGTGGGGCTCAGCCTCGTGGTGCGCGGATGGGGCTCAACAGGGTTGGGTGTTCCGCGATGGCCACGTGGGATGTGTGTGTTTGAGCGCGGCAGGGCGTTGCCGCATCTGCGCGGGAGGCTTAGGGGTTGCCCGGGCCGGTGAACCGCGAACCGCCGGCACCCGGCCTTCCAACCGGGTGCCGGCGGTTCGCGGCTTTCAAGGCGAGAGGACGTCAGCTCAAAGGGCCTGGCCACCGCGATCGCACCTCGGGAGCAGGGTCGTGAAAATCATCCTGCGCCGCCGGCCTCCGTCGCTTCTGGGCGGGGGCCGGCTCTTCGGCCTGGTCTTCCGTCGCTTCTGGGGGGTCGGCTCTCTGGCCGGGTCTTCCGCCGTTTCTGGGCGGGGCCAGCTCCCCGATCAGGTGGTCTTCCGCGATTTTGTGGCGGGGTCGGTTCCCTGGCCAGGTCTTCCGTTGCTTCGTGGCGGGTCCAGGTGCCTGAGCGGGTCTTCCGTTGCTCTGTGACAGGTCCAGGTGCCTGAGCAGGCCATTCCCTGCTCGGGGTAGGCCGGTGTTCCGATCAGGTTTTCGGTCGTTCCGGGGCGGGCGCCAGTTCTCTGAGCGGGCCTTCCCTCATTCCGGGGCGAAGGCCAGCTCCCTGACCCGGTGGATCTCCTCCTGGCTCAGCCGGGTGGCGGCCGTGGCGAGGGCGCGGCGGGAGTCCATCGGCTGGTATGCCGTGCGGGACAGGCCGCTCCACGCGAAGCCACCCGTGCGCCCCGTGCGGCCGGTGCCGTCGGTGGTGGCCGTACACGCGCGCATGACGCGTTCTTCGGCTCGGGCGGACCAGGTCAGGTCCGACCATTCGTACAGACGGCGGAAGCCCGCCCGTGGATCGGCGGCCAGGTGCTCGTAGTCGGCCAGCAGGACTCCGGGAGACCGGGCCGCCAGGTCGATGGCGGTGGTTCTGGCCGCACGCCAGAGGGCGACGGCCTTGGCGAGGCGGTCCTGCGAGCCGACCAGGAGGCGTAACGCGGAAAGGTGGGGATGGTCGCGGACCAGCAGCGGCTGTTCGAGCAGCTCATGAAAGTAGACCGTCCAGCCGAGCCGCTGCCAGCTGCCGACGAACGACACGGGATCGCGCAGCAGGATGATCACTCGGCAGCCCAGCCGCTCGGCGAACCATCCGGCGGAGAAGAGCGCGAACGGGTCGTCCAGCAACGCCCGGCGCCCGCCCAGCCGTCCCAGCGTGAACGATGTGCCGTACCTGACCATCCTCGCCAGGTCGTACGGTGAACGGTTGCGGCGCAGCTCGGCCAGGAACCCGTAGCGCAGCGCGACGGTGGAGGCGAAGGCGGGCAGCCAGGCATCCTCGTTGTCCGGGCAGATGTACTGGAAACGGTGGGTGACGGTGGTGTTGAGGACACCGGGGGAATGGCCCGGCGGGTGCTCGGGGTTGAGCGGCTCGTTCACGTAGACCAGCTCGCCGCTCGCCGCGAGCATCTTGCCCGTCCAGCTCGTTCCGCTCCTCGGCAACCCGGTCACCAGCACGGGGGTCATGACGCCCGCCACGGCTTCAGCGCGGCCAGGCTGTGGACACCGAAGGGACGCAGGCCGTACAGGCGGTGGATCCGCCAGAGCGGGAGCAGGTTCTTGACCACCATGCCTCCGGCCCAGCCGAGAGCGGCGCCCAGCGCGCCGAAGCCGGGAATCAACAGCACGTCCAGCGCCACGGTCACCGTGATGGCGGCGACCAGGTTGGCCAGGCTGGAACCAGTGCGCCCCGCGGAGGTCAGCACCACGTCGGCCATGCCGCAGGCGGTGGAGAGCATCATCGTCGCGGCCAGTACGAGCGCCACCGGAACACCGGAGGCGTAGCCGTCACCGAAGATGGCGCCGAGCAACCACGGGGCGAGTACGGCGTAGCCCAGCCAGATCGGCCAGGTCATCAGGACGAGCCACATGGCGGCGGATTGGTACAGCTCGCGGGCGCGCGGCAGGTTGCCCTTGGCCAGGGCGCGCACCAGCCTTGGCTGTGTGGCCTGAGCCAGAGCCTGGCCGGCGAGCTGACCCACGACCTTGAACCGGGTGGCGGCGGTGTAGACGGCGGCCTCGGCCGGCCCGGCGAGCATTGCCACGATCACGATGTCGAGCCGCTGGAACACCGCCTGGATCGCGGCGGCCAGCGACCGAGGCCAGGTGTGGCGCCACAGGTCGCGGGCGGTTCCCGGCAGATACGGTGTGTACGGCAGCCGCCGGTGCAGCCAGAGCGAGGCCAGCAGCAGGACCGGCAGGGAGGGCAGCGCCCAGGCGGCGGCAAGCACCGGCACCGACCTCAGGCCCGCCAGCAACGCGGTCCCGACCAGGACAAGCTGGGCCACCGGCTGGAACATGCCGTCCAGCAGCACGGTCGGCCGCATCGCGCCGAACCCACGGGTCGCGCTCACCACGATGCCCGAGCACGTCACCACCGGCAGGGCCACGGCCAGCACGCGCAGCGCGGGGTCGGAGGCGTTGACGAAGACCGCCGCGCCGACGGCCAGTGAGAGCGTCGTGACCGGGACGAGGGCCGCGCGTACGTAACCGGAGGTGCAGCGGTAGCCGAACGGCCGCGAGCGGACGATGAAGTAGATCAGCCCGTTGCCGGCGTCCATCCGCAGGATCGCGGCGACCATCATGCACAGGGCGGTCGCGGCGAAGAAGGCGCCCGCCGTCTCCTGGCCCGCTTCCCGGGTGACCAGAACGACCATCAGGAACTGCGCGACGGCACCGACCCCCGCCCCGGCCAGTCCGGCCAGCCCGCTCCGCGCTGTCCCGTTCAGCCTGGACAGGTTGCCTCGCGCCGTCTCGTTCAATCTGGACAGTCTGTCTCGCGTTGATCCGTTCAGCCTGGACAGGTTGCCTCGCGCCGTCCCGTTGAATCCGGACAGCCCGCCCCGCGCGGTCTCGTTCAATCTGGACAGCCCGCCTCGCGCGGTTCCGTTCAATCTGGACAGGCCGGACAGGCCTGCGGAGATCAACGCCGCCAAGACGGCACCGCGCCGAGCCATGAGCTCAGAAGGGAGTCCTGGCCCTCGAAATGATCGGTCAGCTCGCGGCGGAGCGAGGCGGGCATCGGCGCGGGCCGGGACCGGACGTTGTGCGGCTCGAACACCGGGTCACCGATGTGCGGCAACCCGAGGAACGCCAGCACCCGGTCGTAGACGACCTCCGGCTCGGAGAAGAACCGCCCGCTGTCCAGGACGAGCAGCCGTTCCCGGCCGACCAGCGGTTCGAGCCGGGCGAGCTGCTCGGCGTAGCGGCCCCTGGCGAGGTAGGCGAGGTGCCGGTGGGCGTGATTCGTCGAGTGCGGGAAGGCGCGCAGGTCGTCCTCGACCCCGGCCAGCCGCTCCTCCTCCAGCTCCACAGCTCTGGCGAAGGAGGTCTCGGTCTCGAAACCTCTGGCCAGCTCGTGCGCGTGAGCCGAGAAGGCGCGCTCGACCGGGTCGCGAGTCAGCACGATCAGCTTCACACCGGGCAGGTCCCAGGCGATCCGGGCGCCGGCCAGCGGGTGGAACAGATAGTAGGGCGAGGACTCGAACGCCTGGGGGCGGTAGCCGTACCTGTATGCCAGCCGGGAGACTCGCGGCCGCAGCGGGAAGTGCGCTCGATACCACGGCAGGCCCTGGTCATAGGCCATGTCGAAGTAGTGCACGCCCTTGTGGAGCACGGGCTTGAGCAATAGCGGGTGCTGCGACAGAGCCCGGTAGAGGGAGGTTGTGCCGCAACGCTGCGCTCCGATGATGAGGAAGGAGGGCAGGACCCTGCTCCCGGCGGTGAGACGCCCGGCGGCTCGCGACATGGTGTGGACGGAACACTTCAAGGTGCGCATCACACCAGAACCTCCTGATGGTCGACGACGGGATTGAGCCAGCGGGCGGGCGGGCCGAGAGGCTCATGGCCGTCGGCCGCGTGCCGGTCCGCGAGCGTGATCAGGTAGTGGATCGCGGTCAGCCGGGCTTCCGCGGCGGACAGGCCGAACGGGGCGAGGGTCGGCAGGGCCTGCGCCAGGCAGGTCATGGCCGCGGCGGCCGGATCCGTACGGCGCAGGGCACGGTGGAAGAAGTGATGGACGGCGTCGAAGCCGAGCGGCACCCCGGTGCCGAACCGCTCCCAGTCCCATACCAGCAGCCGCTCGTCGGCCCCTCGCGCGATGTTCCACGGCGCGAAGTCCCCGTGCCAGGTGAACAGGCGGCCACGCGACGGGGAACTCGGGTGCTGGGGGCCGGAGGGCAGGGGTCGGGGAGGCCGGGACCGCGCGGGCTCAGGGCTGGAGGGCTGGGAACGAGGGGGTTGGAGGCCGGGAGGCCGGGAGGCCGGGAGCTCAGGGCTGGAGGGCCGGTGGCCATGAGTCTGGGACCCCGGGCGCTGAGGGCCGGAGGGCTGGGAACGAGGGGGTTGGATGACCGGAGGTTGGAGGCCGGGAGGCCGGGAGGCCGGAATGCGGGCGATCTCGGCGATCGCGTCGACGAGCAGACTCTCGGGAATCGGACCCCGCCGTACGGGAAGCGGAGTCAGCGCGAGCACGGACAGGCCGCGCCAGGACCCGTAGTGCAGCACGGTCGGCGGGACGACGATCTTCAGTGGCATGCCGGCGAGCAGGTCGAGGGTCCGTGCCTCGTTCGCGATGAGCTCGCGGGCACGGTCGGTGTCGCCGATCTTCACGAAGGCGACCGGCCCGTCGGGGGCGTGGACCTCCAGGAGCGGCTTGCGGTTGGCCCGCCTGGCCGGGCGGACGTGCAGCACGACGCGGACGGGGGTGCCGAGCACCTCGCGCAGGTAGGTCTCGATGCCGCCCTCCCCCGAGGGGACCATGACCTTTCCACCGAGATGCCACCACGCGCGGGGAACCAGCCTGCGGGGGAGCAGGCGATGGGGGAGCAGGGTGTAGGGCCGGGCCTCGCCGGGACCGGGGAACAGCAGGTTGATCGTCTGGTCGAGATAGCGCAGACGGATGCGGGCGTCGTTCATTCCTCTCCCCGGCCGTGGCTCCGTCGCTCAGGTGAAGAAGGGAGCGGGGAACGACCCGGCACCCGGATCTCCTCCCACCCATCTCGCGTGGCGGATATCGCATCGCGGGGTCCGTGAGCCGGTTCCTCCCTGCTCGTCATCGAGTTCCTCCAGAGCAGCGCGAATGAGATGAGATACAGGCTGAGCGGCGTGACCAGCCCGTCGTAGACGAACATGTAGAGAAGGGTGAGGATCATCACCAGGACCCCGGCCATGCCGATCGGGCTCCGGTCAGGCCAGTGGCGGCGGATGGCCCCGGCGAAGAACGCCACGTAGAGGGCGGCCCCGGCGAATCCCTGGGTGATCATCAGGTGCCAGAGCTGGCCGTCGCTGCCCAGTGGCGGATGGCCGCAGGTGGGGCACCAGCCGGTCTTGCCGGTGGTGATCGTCCGGTGGTTGCCCATCGCGTTGCGGGTGTTGCCGTAGCCGATGAGCGGCGAGGTGCCGGCGGCGGCGATGGTCGCCGACACGGTGAAGGCGCGGATGTCGTTGCTGTGCGGGCTGTCCAGCCGCTGGGCCACCATCGTCTGAAGGGGACTGAGGAAGAACATCAGCGCCCCGGCGGCGACGGCGGAGCCGACCGCGATGCGGGCCCGCGCGCCCAGGCGGAGGAACAGGTAGGCGCATGCGATGCCCAGGCCGATCCAGAGGCCGCGGTTGAGCGAGTAGACGATCGGGATGGCGGCCAGAACGACCAGCGGGACCGCGGCCAGACGCCTGCGCCGCCCGCCGTACACCCACCAGCCGACCACGAACCAGATGAGCAGCACCGAGACGTTGCTTCCCCAGGCGTTGGCCCACTCGAACGGCGCCTCCGGGCGGGGGGAGGCGTGGCCGAGGACCTTCTGCATCTGGGCCGCGGTGGGGTGGATCAGGTTCCGGACGAAGGAGTTGCCGCTGATCCACTCGGGCAGGATCCACTCGATCGGCGAGGTGAACTCGACACGCGGCGCGAACACGCCCAGCAGACCGCCGGCGACGGTCGCGACGAACATCGCGCCGAGCATGCGCACCAGCATGAGCTGCGGCAGCTCGCTTTCCGTCAGGTTGCCCAGGTAGAGCACCATGATCATTAATGAGGCGTAGAGGGCCAGGCGCATGAGGTAGCCGAGCATCCGTCCAGCGGAGAACTCGCCGTAGGTGTCCGGCGGCATCTCGCCGAGCATGAGTGCGCTGATCACATATCCCGCCAGGAGCAGCAGCCAGAGCCCGAACCCACGCGGCGCCCTGATCGGTCGTCTCCGCAGGAGGATCAGCAACATCCACGGGGCCAGCACGATCACCGCCAGGCCGCCGAAACCCAGCGCCCACCACAGCGGATACGCCACCAGCAGCGCGGCGATCGGCCAGGCCGCCCGGTGCGGGACCGTCACGGCCGGGGAGTCGTCCGCGAGGCCGCCGACGGCGGCGCCTGCGGAGGAGTCGCCCTGCGGGATCCGGGCACGGATCGGCTGCGGCCCTTCAGACCGGTGGACGGCGGCTCGGCTCCATGGGCCGCTTCGGCGGTCTCCGGGTGGGGAGGGGCCGTCGGAAGCCTGTCCTGCTCTGGCCGGGGAGGGATGACCTGGAGCATGTCCCCTTCCAGATAAGGAGAGGAGGCCGAGATTCTGTCGCGTTCCATGTGGGGGGCGTCGGCCGGGATGTTGTCCCACTTCGAGCGGGGAGGGACAAACGGGAGCCTGTCCCGCTCCGGCTGGGGAGGAGTGGCCGGGATCCTGTCTCGCTCCGGATAGGGAGAGGGGGCCGGGATGCGGTCCCGCTCCGGGTGGGGAGGGGCGGCGGGGACCCTGCTTCGGTTGGTGATCAGGGTGCCGAGCACCGGGGTTTCGTGCTCGTGCAGGCTGCGCGCGGCACGCGCCACCTCGCGTGAGGACGCCCCGGGCATGGTGGCCGCACCTGCGGGTCCGTCCGGCCTCTCTCCACCGGCGGTGCCGGTGCCGGCCGGTCGCCTGGTGCGGGGTTTCCTGCGAAGCCTGGTGCCGAGGCGGTCGCGGAGCCAGGCGGCCCCGACCCCGGAGAGCAGCCCGGCCATGAGGCCGCCGCCGAGGTGGAGGGGAGGGCTGGGCGCGCTGGGTTCGGTGGGCGCCACCGCGTCGCTGATCACCGATCCGGGAATGACGGCGACGGTCTTGAACGCGTCGTATTTGGCGGTGAGGGTGTAGCTCTGGCGGCTCAGGACTTTCTGCTGCTGCAGGGCGATGGTCCGCTCCGCCGTGCCCTTCGCCAGCCCCGGCAGCGTGGCGGCCACCTTGGCCAGACCCGCGTTGACCTGCTTCAACTTGATGAGGAGCACCTTGAGCTGGGCGGTCAGAGCGCCCGTGGAGGACTCACTCCGGTAGGCCAGGTAGGCGCGGGCATAGGCGTTCGCTCCGGCGGCCGCGGCTGCCGGAGCATCGGCGGTGTAGGAGATCTGCAGGACCGAGGTGTTGGGGGGAACGGAGACCTCGACGGGCCCGGGAATGCCTTTGAGCACCCTCTCGGCCTTCTTGGCGACCACAGCGGACTGGACGATCTGGGCCTCGGTGTCGAGGTTGAGTGATTCTCGTTGCCGGCTGGTGACCTGGTTGGTCTGCTCCTGCGGGCCCGTCGTGACGACCAGGACCTGGGCGAACGCGGTGTAGGCGGAGGGCGCGGCCACCAGGGTGACCACGCCGCCGCCGACTCCGGCCGCGAGAAGGAGCAGAAAGATCGGCCATTGACGGCGGAGAAGGGACGCGTAGTCCGCCAGATCTCCGCCGGAGCGGTGAACGAGGGCGTCCGGCGAAGGGCTCATGCGCAGGGGTCCCTCTCGGGCGGAATCGGTTTCGGAACCTACGAACTAATCCTCAGAACTATAGGTTGGCTTTCCATTTTACTGGCCCAATATGCAAGATTTTCTTCGTAGTGATCTCGCCAATCACGGCGCGATAAATATCGTTTATACGATATTTCCCATCTATTGCCATGGGGTTCGGGAACGGACCTGCAAAGTCTGCGACATCGCACGTCCTGGTGGTGGGAGGGTGTGCTCCCGAAGGGCTGGAAAATGTGCACGTTGAACATCTGCGAGGAACCGTTGTATCGGACAAATACCGATTTAAGACTTATTTCGCGGGGAGCCGGAATCGGCGGATCGCGATTCGTCCTGGCATCGGGACTGGGCGCGCTCGCATTGGGCGGGGCGGGGCTGAGCGGGTGCAGCGGGGCCTCGGGCGTCTCGGAGAAGCCGGCCGTTTCGGCAGGGGCGGAGACGTCGGTGAGCCCATGGGTGCCGGGGCAGCCGTCGGCGCCCGCCCAGGCCGAGATCGGTGGCCTGCCGAGCGCCTATCCGACGGCGTCCGCCTGCGAGGTCACCGCCAAGCTCATCCCCTCGTGCGGGGCCTGGTGGGGAGTCGCGCCGGAGGTCTTCACCGGGAGAAGTCCCGGGCAGGCGCTGAAGCGCGCGGAGAAACGCATGGGCCGCCCGGCCGACATCGTCCACGTCTACCACCGGGAGCAGGATCTCTTCCCGACCGCCGAGGAGCGGGCGATCGCCCGCGACCAGGTCGGCAACAGGCTCCTGCTGATCAACTGGAAGCCGTCCTTCGACCGCACCTGGGCGGAGATCGCCCGGGGCGCGCTGGACGAGCGGATCGACCGGCTGGCCGGCCACATCAGGAAGAACTTCCCCCAGAGGTTCTTCCTGACCGTTCATCACGAACCGGAGAACGACGTACGGGAGCGGCCCGCCTCGGGAATGACCGCCGACGACTACGCGGCGATGTTCCGGCACGTGGTGCTGCGCCTGCGCCAGAAGGGCGTGGACAACGCGGTCACGGTGATGACCTACATGGGCGCGCCCAACTGGGCGGCCAAACCCTGGTTCGAGAAGCTCTACCCCGGCGACGACGTGGTCGACTGGGTGGCCATGGACCCCTATGTCGACGACAAGGTCCAGTCCTTCGACGGGCTGGTCAACAAGGCCCGTGAGGGGTTCGACGAATGGCCCGGGTTCTACCGCTGGATGCAGGCGCGCTTCCCCGGCAAGCCCGTCATGGTCGCCGAGTGGGGTGTGTTCGAGCGCTACGACCAGCCCCGGTTCAAGGAGTCGTTCTTCACATCGGTGCGCCAGGAGATGCGGGACTATCCGCAGATCAAGGCGCTGGTCTACTTCGACTCACCGCACGCCCCCCGGGGGGACACCCGTTTCGACACCACCCCCGGCGGGCTCAGAGCCTTCGGCGACCTCGCCGACGATCCCTACCTCCGCGCCGCCGCGGTTCCGCAGAAGTGACCACCCGCCGACTCCGGCGGCCACCGCGGCGCCCAGGATCCAGAGCGTGGCGGTGTTGCTCACCTCGAGGAGCTTGAGCGCCGAGGCCAGCAGCACCACCGCGAGCAGCGCCCGGATGATTCCGCCGGGTGCCCGGGAGGAGATGCGCGCTCCCAGATAGACGCCGGGGATCGAGCCGACCAGCAGCGAAGCGGTGACGTCCAGCTTGAAGTCGCCGAACAGCAGGTGACCGAGGGCGGCCGAGGCGACCAGCGGGACGGCCTGGACCAGGTCGGTCCCGACGAGCTGGTTGGCCTTCAGCGCCGGGTAGAGCATGAGCAGCGCCACGATGATCAGCGATCCCGAGCCCACGGATGAGATGCCGACGACCAGGCCGCCAACCATACCGACCAGTAAGGTCGGAATTGGGCGCACGATGATATTCCCGAGGTCCTCCGAGACCGCCCCTTCGCGCCGCGCGAGGACGGCCTTGACGACCAGTCCGGCGACGGCCAGCAGGAGCGCGATGCCCAGGGCATATTTGATCGTCTGCTGGACCTGCTCGCCGTCCCCGAAGGCCCTCGCCACGAGCACCCCGCAGAAGGCCGCCGGCACCGATCCGGCGCACAGCCAGCCGACCAGCCGCAGGTTGACCGTGCCCCGCCGCATGTGGACGGCCCCGCCCACCGGCTTCATGATGGCCGAGGCGACCAGGTCGCTGGAGACGGCCGCCAGGGGTGGCACGTTGAAGAACAACATCATCATCGGCGTCATCAGCGCGCCGCCGCCCATGCCGGTCAGGCCGATGATGATCGCCACCAGGAACGACCCGACGGCGAGAGGGATGTCGATGCCCATCGGCCTTCAGTGCTCCTCGTCCGCCTGACGGAAACGATCGTCCAAGCAAAGCCCGTTCAAGTGCTGTCCGCTTAAGGGCTGTCCGTTCAAGGGGCGACCGCTCAAGAGACGCCCGCTCAACGGATCCAGCCGCCCTGGATCAGCGGATCCAGCACCTGGTGAACCGCCTGTTCCACGCTGATGTCGGTGGTGTCGATCTCCAGGTCGGCGTCTTCCGGCTCCTCGTACGGATCGGAGATCCCGGTGAACCCGGGGATCAGCCCGGCGCGGGCCTTGGCGTAGAGGCCCTTGCGGTCGCGGCGCTCGCACTCCTCCAGCGGCGTGGACACGTGGACCAGCAGGAAGTCGGCGCCGACGCCCTCGACCATCGTGCGGACCTCGTCCCGGGTGGCGGCGTAGGGGGCGATGGGCGCGCAGATCGCCAGCCCGCCGTGCCTGGCGGCCTCGGCGGCGACGAATCCGATCCGGCGGATGTTGAGGTCGCGGTCTTCCTTGGAGAAGGTCAGCCCCGCCGACAGCAGGTGGCGGACCACGTCGCCGTCGAGATGGGTCACCGTACGGCTCCCGCGCTCCAGCAGCGCGTCGCGCAGCCCCCGGGCGACGGTGGACTTGCCGGAGCCGGACAGCCCGGTGAAGAAGACCACCAGCCCTCGCCGGTGCGGAGGCCCGGGAAGCGTGATGGGCTCGGGCCCGGCCAGGTGCTCGGTCGCGCCGTAGGCCTCGGCCACGTGCTCGCGCAGCTCCAGGTCGATGGAGGGCTCCTCCCGGGGCGCCAGCGGCACCACGGCCACGAGCGTGCCCTCGGGTAGCCGGTCACGGGCCTTGAGCGCGGCCCGGACCACGGCGGGGCCGCCCTCGCCGAACGCCAGGGGGAGCAGCAGGATCGTCGCCTCCAGCTCCTCGGCGATCGCGGTGATCTCGTCCAGGTTGTCCAGCGGGCCGCGCATGGTGACCGCCAGGACGTCCTGCTCGCCCAGCTCCTTGCGGATCTCGGCCGGGCTGCGGCGGAGCCGGGCGAACGGCCCGTGCTCGGGTGTGCCCAGGGACTCCACCGGGCCGGCGACAAAACCGTCCTGCCGTTCGGTGACGGTCAGCACGGCGAGCGCGGCGCCCTCGGGGTCGCGGAGGGTGACCTGGTCACCGGGGGCGGCCGGATGGTCGTCGGGAAGGGTGAACGTGACGGGCGCGGGCCACGGCGTGCCGTCGGCCAGCGTGCCGTGCTCGTCCACCGAGTGCGCGTCGGCCGAACTCAGAAAGCCCTTCAGCGGATGGAAGGCGCCGGAGAGCAGCAACTCCAGATCTGCGAGCTCGCGGGCGTCGGGGGTCCATTCGAAAGGCGCCGTCATTTGCTCCACAATCCCGATCGACTTAGTCGAATTTCGTCACTCTACCTACTCCAGTTGTCCCACATCGACCGGGTGACTCTCAGATCAACCGGGCGAAGTGATTCTGGGGCTTGCGGATCACCATGGTTATCTCGTCGTGCGAGGCGGGCCGCCGTCCCCTGGAGAGGATCTCCACCACCGAGCAGGCGGCACGGACCAGCTTACCGAGAGGCCCGCCCAGCGCCGGCCCGCTGGTCGCGAACACGTCGTCCGTCACCATCAGCCCGCGCATCAGGCAGAAGGAGTGCATCCCCTCGCGCGAGGCGACCTGATCGTAGACGGCGGGCAACGGGCCCACCGTGCCGGCGGGGACGAACCTGCGCCAGAGCATCCGCCGCAGCGCGGAGGGCATCAGCCGGTCGCACGTCCCGTAGGCCGACGTCCGGTCGCGCATCCGGATCAGCAGCAGCCCGCCCGGCCGCAGGCCGGTGAGCATCCGGTCGAGCACCAGCTCGGGATGCTCGATCCGCTCCAGCAGGAACGACACGTAGACGACGTCGAACGACCGCGGGGGCATCGGCACCGACCGCAGGTCGCCCAGCGTCCAGGAGTCGATGCCCTTGCGGGCGGACATGCACGCCCGCAGCGCCGGCAGGTCCTCGTCGATCCCGACGACCCGGGTCTCCGACTGCGCGGGCTCCAGCGCGTTGGGCCAGCCGCACCCGGCGATCAGGACGTCGAGCCGCCGGCCGAACTGGCCGATCCGCTGCTCCCGGACGCGCCGACTCAACAGGTCGTCTCGCGCGACGACCGACCTCACCTCAGACATGCCACCGAGAGTAGTCAATCACTCACGATTAGTAGTGCATTTCCGGCTCCTTACGGGTGAGAGCGCCAGTGCAAGTAACCTTGGGCGGTACCCCCGTGCCCTTTCCGGCCGGGGCCTGTCGTGTTGCCGTCGTGGGGCTGTGGGCGAATCTGATGAGCCTTTCCGGACTGCTGGACCTTGTCGTTGGGGAATCGAAACTGGCTGGCGTCCTCGAGGACGTGCGCGGGGGTGACTCCTCCGACGTCGCGCTGATCGCGCCGCCCGCGCTGCGTCCCTTCGCCGTGGCCGCGCTGGCCAGAGAGGGCGCCAAGGGGACGGCGCGGACCGTGCTCGCGGTGACCGCCACCGGGCGCGAGGCCGAGGACCTCGCCTCGGCGCTCACCAGCCTCCTGGACGAGAACGCGGTCGCGGTCTTCCCCGCCTGGGAGACGCTGCCTCACGAGCGCCTGTCGCCGCGCAGCGACACCGTCGGCCAGCGCCTCGCCGTACTGCGCAGGCTGGCCCACCCGATCGAGGGAGACCTCTCGGCGGGGCCGCTGCACGTGATCGTCGCGCCGATCAGGGCGCTGCTCCAGCCGATCGTGCGCGGTCTGGGCGACCTCCAGCCGGTACGGCTGCGCGCCGGCGACGACATCGACCTCGAAGGCGTCGTCCACAGGCTTGTGGAGAACGGCTACCACCGGGTCGACATGGTGGAGAAGCGCGGTGAGGTGGCCGTCAGAGGCGGTCTGCTGGACGTCTTCCCGCCGACCGAGGAGCACCCGCTGCGGCTGGAGTTCTGGGGCGACACCGTCGAGGAGATCCGCTGGTTCAAGGTCGCCGACCAGCGGTCGCTGGAGGTGGCGGAGGACGGCCTGTTCGCCGCTCCCTGCCGGGAGATGCTGCTGACGGACGAGGTGAGGCAGCGGGCGCGGGAGCTCGCCGAGGAGCACCCTTCGCTGGCCGAGATCCTGGAGCAGCTGGCCGAGGGCGTTCCGATGGAGGGCATGGAGGCGTTCGCGCCGGTGCTCTCCGGGGAGATGGACCTGCTGATCGATCACCTGCCGGGGCAGGCGGCGGTGTTCGTGTGCGACCCGGAGCGCATCCGCAGCCGCGCCGACGAGCTCGTGCGGACCAGCCAGGAGTTCCTGGAGGCGTCCTGGATCAACGCCGCGTCCGGGGGAGAGGCACCGATCGACCTGGGAGCGGCGGCGTTCCGCACGCTGGAGGACATCCGCGACCACGCGCGCGAGCTCGGCCAGCCCTGGTGGTCGATCGCGCCGTTCGGCGGCGACGACCTCGGTGGGGGGCTGCTCCTGGAGGCACAGGAGTCGGAGGCCTACCGGGGAGACACCGAGCGGGCGCTGACCGACATCAAGGGCTGGCTGGCCGACGACAAGGTCGTCGTCCTGCTCAGCGAGGGCCACGGTCCCGCGGAGCGGATGGTCGAGCTGCTCAAGGGCGTGGACCTGCCCGCGCGGCTGGAGAGGGGCCTCGACCGGGCTCCGGAGTCCAGGGTCGTCCACGTCACCACCGGTCTGGTCGAGCACGGCTTCGTCACCCCGCAGCTGGCCGTGCTGACCCACCTCGACCTGGTCGGGCAGAAGGCGTCCACCAAGGACATGCGGCGGCTGCCGTCGCGGCGCCGCAACATGGTCGACCCGCTCCAGCTCAAGGTCGGCGACCACGTGGTGCACGAGCAGCACGGCGTGGGCCGCTACGTCGAGATGGTGCAGCGGACCGTGCAGGGCGCCACCCGCGAATACCTCGTGATCGAGTACGCCAAGGGCGACCGGCTCTACGTGCCGACCGACCAGCTCGACGAGGTGACCCGCTACGTCGGCGGCGAGTCGCCCACGCTCAACCGGATGGGCGGCGGCGACTGGGCCAAGGCCAAGACCAAGGCGAAGAAGGCGGTCAAGGAGATCGCCGGGGAGCTGATCCGCCTCTACTCCGCGCGGATGGCCTCGCCGGGGCACGCGTTCGCGCCGGACACGCCGTGGCAGCGGGAGATGGAGGACGCCTTCCCCTACGCCGAGACCGGCGACCAGCTGGAGGCCATCGACGAGGTCAAGCGCGACATGGAGCGCCCGATCCCGATGGACCGGCTGATCTGCGGCGACGTCGGCTACGGCAAGACCGAGATCGCGGTGCGGGCGGCGTTCAAGGCCGTGCAGGACGGCAAGCAGGTGGCCGTGCTGGTGCCCACCACGCTGCTGGTCCAGCAGCACATGTCCACCTTCGCCGAGCGGTTCTCCGGGTTCCCGCTGAACGTCAGGCCCATGTCGCGGTTCCAGAGCGACGGCGAGGTCAAGGAGACCATGCTGGGTCTCACCGAGGGCTCGGTGGACGTGGTGATCGGCACGCACCGGCTGTTCTCGCCGGAGATCAGGTTCAAGCAGCTCGGCCTGATCATCATCGACGAGGAGCAGCGGTTCGGCGTCGAGCACAAGGAGGCCATGAAGCACCTGCGGACGCAGGTCGACGTGCTGGCCATGTCGGCGACGCCGATCCCCCGCACGCTGGAGATGGGCCTCACCGGCATCCGCGAGATGTCCACGATCCTCACCCCGCCGGAGGAGCGGCACCCGATCCTCACTTTCGTCGGCCCCTACGACGAGAAGCAGATCGGCGCCGCGATCCGGCGCGAGCTGATGCGCGACGGCCAGACCTTCTTCGTCCACAACCGCGTCGCGAGCATCAACAAGGTCGCGGCCATGCTGCACGAGCTCGTGCCCGAGGCCAGGATCGCCGTCGCGCACGGCCAGATGCAGGAGCATCAGCTTGAGAGGATCATGGTGGGCTTCTGGGAGCGCGACTTCGACGTGCTCGTCTGCACCACGATCGTCGAATCCGGGCTGGACGTGCCCAACGCCAACACCCTGATCGTGGACCGGGCCGACAACTACGGGCTCTCCCAGCTCCACCAGCTCCGCGGCCGGGTCGGCCGGGGGCGCGAGCGCGGCTACGCCTACTTCCTGTACCCGCCGGAGAAGCCGCTCACCGAGACCGCCCACGAGCGTCTGGCCACCATCTCGCAGCACACCGAGATGGGCGCGGGCATGTACGTGGCGATGAAGGACCTGGAGATCCGCGGCGCGGGCAACATCCTGGGCGCCGAGCAGTCGGGCTTCATCGCGGGCGTCGGCTTCGACCTCTACGTGCGCATGATGGCGGAGGCCGTACAGGAGCAGAAGGCAAAGCTGTCGGGCGAGGACCAGGAGGAGGAGCGGCCGGACGTCAAGGTCGAGCTGCCGATCAACGCCCACATCCCGCACGAGTACGTGACCTCCGAGCGACTGCGCCTGGAGGCCTACAGGCGGATCGCCGGGATCGGCTCCGACGCCGATGTCGCCGCGGTGCGCGAGGAGCTCGTCGACCGGTACGGCAAGCCGCCGCAGGAGGTGGAGAACCTCCTGGAGGTCGCCCGCTTCCGGATCCGTGCCCGCAGGGGCGGGCTCACCGACGTCACCCTGCAGGGCCAGCACGTCAGGTTCGCTCCGGTGGCGCTCAGGGACTCCCAGCAGGTCAGGCTCGAACGGCTGTACCCGAAAGCACTGCTGAAGCAGGCAGCCGGTACCTTGCTGGTGCCGGTACCCAAGACCAGGCCGCTCGGCGGACAGCCGCTGCGCGACCTGGATCTGCTCAAGTGGTGTGGCGATCTGGTCGAGGCCATGTTCCTCGAGAGCATGCCGGTAAAGTAAGCGACGTTTGTCGTGAAGGGAACGCATGTGAAGTCGACTCGAGTTCGTGTCATCTTGGCGGTCGCCGCCGCGGGTGTCGCGCTGACCGCCTGCTCTCCGTCGCAGGCCGGCGCCGCCGCCATCGTGGGTAAGGATCGGATCAGCGCCGGCGAGCTGGACAAAAACGTGCGGGAGTACGAGGCCGCGCTGGCCAAGGCCAATGTCTCCGCCTCCCAGTTGCAGTTCCCGGGCAGCGTCCCGCAGGTCGTGCTCTTCCAGCTCGCCACCTCCGCGCAGCGTGCGAAGGTCGCCGAGAGCAAGGGCGTCACGGTCACCGAGGCCGAGATCGATCAGGTGATCTCGAGCGGCGAAGGCGGGGCGGCCGGGTATGAGCAGCAGATGCTCCAGCAGGCGGTGGCGCCCTCGAAGGTACGCGAGTTCACCCGGGCCAGCCTGCTGATCACCAAGCTCATGGCCAAGTACGGCGGCGGCACCGACGAGGCCGCCATCCAGAAGGGCCAGGCTCAGGTGATCAAGGATCTGCAGTCCGTGCCGATCACCTGGAACCCGCGCTACGGCACCATCAACGAGCAGCGGAGCGAGCAGCAGCCGAACCTCTTCGTCGAGAGCGCCCGCTTCGGCGCGGTGCCCGCCGCTCCTCCTGCCGCTCCTCCGCAGCAGTAGCCTCGGGGACATGCCGCTGATCGTCGTCACCACCTCGCCCCGGGTCGCCCCGGGGCTGCTCAGCCGTCACGCGTGGCAGGTCCTCGAGGACGGTCCCGTGCGCACCGGGGCCGTCGATCATCCGCTTCTGCCCTACCTCGCGGAGGCCGGGGTGAGGGTGGAGGTGGTGACGCCGGACCCGGCCGCGCTGGTCCGTGAGGCCCAGGCCGGGACGGTCGTGTGGCTGGAGGCCGACGAGGCGATGATGCGCTCCATCGGCTACGCCGCGGTGGCGCTCGACGATCCGCCGGTGATCGAGGTCGTGCCCGGCTCCTACGACCTGCCGGGGGCGCGGCTGCTCGACCTGGTCTCGGTGATGGACCGGCTCAGGGTGAACTGCCCGTGGGACGCCGAGCAGACCCACGAGTCGCTGGCGCCGTACCTCCTCGAAGAGGCCTACGAGGTTCTGGAGACCATCGAGGAGGGCGATCACGCCGCCCTGCGGGAGGAGCTGGGCGACCTGCTTCTCCAGGTGGCCTTCCACGCGCGGGTCGCCCATGAGCGCCCCGACGGCTTCGACATCGACGACGTGGCCGACGCGATCGTCTCCAAGCTCGTCCGCCGTCATCCGCACGTGTTCGCCGAGACCAAGGTCGACGGTGCGGAGGAGGTCAGCGACAACTGGGAGACCATCAAGGCGGCCGAGCGCGCGGCCAAGAACGGCGGCGACTCGGGCTCGGTCGTGGACGGCGTCCCGATGGGCCAGCCCGCCCTCTCCCTCGCCGCCCAGCTGCTGCGGCGTGCCGAGCGCGTGGGAGCCCCCGCCGAGCTGCCCTCCGAGCTTCCCGCGGAGGGACTCGGGGCGCGGCTCTTCGAGCTCGTACGGCAGGCGCACGCGGCCGGCCTCGACCCGGAGGCCGAGCTGCGCGCCGTCGCCCGCGTCTACCGCGACCGGGTCCGCGACCGGGAGTCGTGACGGGGAGCCGCGACCGCGTCCAAGCCGTCACGGCTCGTCTACGGAACCGGACCGATCTCACCGGCGGGCCGGCCCCGCGGCCTGGTGACCGGGCCGTCGCACGCCCCCGCCCCTGAGCATCAGCACCGCGCCGGCGATGTACGCCACGGCCGCGAGGGAGGTCTGGGTGGTGATCGCGGTCAGATACCAGGGCGGCCCGTCCCCGAGCACCTTGGGAACGGGCTCGCCGTTGGCCCCGCTGAGCCAGAAGGGCATGCCCAGCGTCACCACCAGCAGCAGGAACAGGAAGGGAATCGCGAAAACCACCAGCCCGGCCCGTAGGGGGGCGGTGACCCCGTGACGCCGGGCGATCCAGGTCATCACCAGGGCGATGGCTCCGGCGACGGCAAGGAGCATGGCGTACGTCCACGCGGTCCCGGCGGCCTGGCCCATGTAGAACTCGCCCGTGCCCATGTTCGTGTACTCGTCCTTGTCGCTCGTCCGCATCGTCTCAGCGGCGAGCCGTAGAGCCTGGTCGATCGCGACGAAGGTGAGCACTGTGACGTTCACGCCGGTCAACGGCAGATGGGCCATGAGCAGCAGCGCCGTCCTGGGCGCGGGGCGTGCCCGCCTCCCCGCGGTACCTACGCCGATGGACATGATCGGACGATGATCCACCGCCGGTAAGGCCCGTGTAAAAGGCGCGCTCGGGGCCGCCCGGCGGACCGGGTGCGGCTGCTCGGCCTCCGGCGCCGCCGCCTTCGGGGCCGCCGGACACCGGGAGTTCGCTCCCCGCCCCGATGGCGGCCACCGTACCGGTTAGTAGGCCTCGGTAAGCTTCTGAGGCAAACTGTCCTGCGACTTTAGGAGCGCTTCGTGGCTTCCATCGAGGGCGTTACCGCCCGCGAGATCCTTGACTCCCGGGGCAACCCGACGGTCGAGGTCGACATCCTCCTGGACGACGGCAGCCAGGGGCGTGCCGCGGTTCCGAGTGGTGCGTCCACCGGCCAGTTCGAGGCCGTCGAGTTGCGTGACGGCGATGAGCGCTACGGCGGCAAGGGGGTCGAGAAGGCCGTTCTCGGTGTGACCGACGAGATCGCCGACGAGATCCTCGGCTTCGACGCCACCGAGCAGCGCAGCATCGACCAGGTCATGATCGACCTGGACGGCACGCCGAACAAGGCCAAGCTGGGCGCCAACGCCATTCTAGGTGTCTCCCTGGCGGTGGCCAAGGCCGCCGCCGACAGCGCCGAGCTGCCGCTGTTCCGTTACCTCGGCGGGCCGAACGCGCACGTGCTGCCCGTCCCGATGATGAACATCCTCAACGGTGGCGCGCACGCCGACAGCAACGTCGACATCCAGGAGTTCATGATCGCCCCGATCGGGGCCGAGACGTTCCGCGAGGCCGTGCGGATGGGGACCGAGGTCTACCACACGCTCAAGGCCGTGCTGAAGGAGAAGGGCTACTCCACGGGGCTGGGCGACGAGGGCGGCTTCGCCCCGAGCCTGCCCTCCAACCGCGACGCGCTGGACCTGATCCTGGTCGCCATCGAGAGGGCCGGCTACGTGGCCGGCGAGGACATCGGGCTGGCGCTCGACGTGGCGGCCTCGGAGTTCCACTCGGACGGCGTCTACACCATCGACGGCAAGGGCGTGTCCTCCGCCGAGCTGATCTCCTTCTACGAGGACCTGGTCGCGAACTACCCGCTGGTCTCCATCGAGGACCCGCTGGACGAGAGCGACTGGGAGGGCTGGAACGCCATCACCAAGGCACTCGGCGACAAGGTCCAGCTGGTCGGCGACGATCTGTTCGTGACCAACCCCGAGCGCCTGGCCCGCGGCATCGCCGAGGGCACCGCCAACGCGCTGCTGGTCAAGGTCAACCAGATCGGCACCCTGACCGAGACCCTCGACGCGGTGGACCTGGCCCATCGCAACGGTTACCGCTGCATGATGAGCCACCGTTCCGGTGAGACCGAGGACACCACGATCGCCGACCTCGCCGTGGCCACCAACTGCGGCCAGATCAAGACCGGTGCGCCTGCCCGCTCCGACCGCGTGGCCAAGTACAACCAGCTGCTCCGTATCGAGGAACTCCTCGACGACGCCGCCCGTTACGCGGGTCGCGCGGCGTTCCCGCGCTTCCAGCGGTAGCTTCGTCCTACGGTTTGCGCCCTTATCCGGGCGCAAACCGTACGGCGAGGAAGGTCGCCGGCCGTGTCGCGAGGTAGGTTGCCGGTCCGCCGGCGCCGCGTCGCGGAGCGAGGTGGGCGACCGGTCCAGCCGGTGCCCGAGCCGTCGTGCGCGGCACGGCGACGCGGGGGAGAGCATGGACGGAAGAGGGGCATATGGCGAAACGACCGCAGCTGACGGGACGGGCCGCGGTCCTCGCGGTCGTGGTGTGTGCGATCGCGATGAGCCTCGCCTACCCGATCAGGGAGTATGTCGCCCAGCGTCGCACCATCGCCCAGCTTCAGCAGGAGAAGGCCAGGGAGCTCGCCGCGATCAAGGATCTGGATGACCGCAGAAAGCAGCTCCAGGACCCCGGTTACATCAAGCGGCAGGCCAGGGAGCGGCTGTTCTACTGCGACCCCGGACAGAAGTGCTACGTCGTCATGGGCGAGCAGCCCTCACCGGGCAAGGGCACGGCGGGGGAGAAGAAGGCCGTGAGGCCACCGTGGTACCAGACGCTCTGGGAGTCGGTCGAGGCGGCGGACACGGGGAAGGGCACCAAGGCGGCCAAGGCCGCGGGGTGACACGGATAACCTGGATGTCGTCTTTCAGGGGGTGTCACGAATGATCGATGATCGCGACGTGGCCGCGGTGGAGCGGCAGCTCGGCCGGGCGCCACGAGGACTGCGGGCGGTGGCGCACCGCTGCCCGTGCGGGCTGCCGGACGTGGTGGAGACCGCGCCGCGGCTGCCCGACGGGTCGCCGTTTCCGACGCTTTTCTACCTGACCTGCCCGAAGGCCGCCTCGGCCATCGGAACGCTCGAGACCTCCGGGATGATGCGGAGCATGCAGGCCAGGCTCGCCGAGGATCCCGCCCTGGCGGAGGCCTACCTGGCCGCCCACACCGACTACATCGCGCGCCGCGACGAGGCCGCGGCCGATGGTGGGCTGGAGCCGCTGCCCAGGGATATGCAGAGCACCGGGGGCATGCCCAATCGGGTCAAGTGCCTGCACGCCCTGGTCGGTCACGAACTCGCGGTGCCGGGGAGCAACCCCTTCGGCCGCGAGGCCCTCGACGCGCTCGGCGAGTGGTGGGCGACGGGGTCGTGCTGCAAGGCCGGGGAAGCGGCCGGGGCAGGGGGCGGCGGTGCGAACGCGGAGCCGCTCCGGCCGGCGAGGACCGGAACCGAGCACTGAGATCGAGTATCCAGACTGAGACCAGGCGTCGAAGAGGGCCGGGCCCGATCACCGAAGAGGACCGGAACCGAGCGCCGAGATCGAACACCCAGACTGAGACCAGGCGTCGAAGAGGGCCGGACCCGATCATCGAAGAGGACCGGAACCGATCACGACCGTGAGCACCGAAGCCCAAGGGGGAGACCAAGTGACCCGTGTCGCCGCGATCGACTGTGGCACCAACTCCGTCCGCCTGCTCATCGCGGACATCGACGGAGACACCCTGACCGACGTCGAACGGCGCATGGAGATCGTCCGGCTGGGCCAGGGGGTGGACAAGACCGGCAGGCTGGCGCCGGAGGCTCTGGATCGCACGTTCACCGCCATGCGCGGCTACGCGAAGCTCATCGCCCAGCATGAGGCCTCAGCGGTCCGGGTGGTGGCCACCAGCGCGACCCGCGACGCCGTCAACCGGCAGGACTTCGTGGACGGCGTACGTGAGATCTTCGGGGTGGATCCCGAGGTGATCACGGGCGCCGAGGAGGCGGAGCTGTCCTTCACCGGTGCCACCCGCGATCTGACGCGCCTCTCGCCCGAAACCGGTCTGCCCACTCCCGACGGCACCCGCCCGCCGTACCTCGTGGTCGACATCGGCGGCGGCTCGACCGAGTTCGTGGTCGGTTCGACGCACGTGGAGGCCGCGCTGTCGGTGGACATCGGGTGCGTCCGGCTGACCGAGCGGCATCTGCGCGAGGCGGGCAACCCGCCGAGGGCCGAGGCGGTGGAGGCCGTGGTCGCCGACATCGACGACGCGCTCGACCGGGTCGCGGCGGAGGTGCCGGTGGAGCGGGCGCTGACGTTGGTCGGACTCGCGGGCTCCGTCACCACCGTCGCGGGAATGGCACTTGAGCTGCCCGAATACGATCCGGCGAGAATTCACCATTCGCGAATTACGGCAAATCAGACACATGGGATTTCTGTGCGTTTGTTGGCTATGACCACCCAGGAGCGGGCCGCCATTCCCGTCATGCATCCCGGCCGGGTCGACGTGATCGGGGTGGGGGCGCTCATCCTGGATCGGATCGTCGAGAGGTACGGCTTCACCGAGGTGGTCGTCAGCGAACACGACATTCTGGACGGAATCGCCTGGTCTGTCACCGAATCTTAATGATATCTGGACAATTCACGTATTTGGGGAGTATTGAGGACCGCTTCTGTTTTATGGTTAAGTAAACATGCTTTAGTGAGACTTTGCCGTGGGACCCGGGCACAGCTGGTGCCGGGGCGGCAACCGTCTTCGAAGCACATTTTGCTTCCAAACGAAACGGAGCATCCCCTCATGAATTCCGGACTAGCACGCAGGCTAGCCGCAGTAGGAGCCGGCGCGGCCATGCTGGCGACGATGGCAACCGGCTTGCTGGCCACGCCCGCAGCGGCGGCCAGTGGGTCGACCCAGACGGCGGCGTCTGCCTCCACGACGAGGCCCGCGGTCTGGGCCAACACCCCCAGTGCCTCTGTCACGAAGTACAAGGGTGCCTGTCCCGTCAAAGTGACCTTCTCCACCAGCGTCAAGGTGAAGACGGTCGCCAGCAAGACCAAGGTCACCTACCGGTGGCTGCGCGGCGACGGCTCCAAGAGCAGCGTCAAGTCCTTCGCCCTGAAGGGCAAGGGCACCAAGAGCGTCACCGTCAAGGAGACCGGCACCTTCAAGCGCGACACCAAGGGCTGGCAGGCCATCCAGGTCCTGTCGCCGCGTGCCGCCACCTCCGGGAAGAAGTACTTCTCGGTCTCCTGTGGCAACGACTGGACCGTCCTCAACCCGCCCCACAAGAGCAGCGCTCAGGTGTGGGTCGACGAGGACAACTGCCGGGCGACCCTGAACGGTCGCATCAGCATCTCCGGCTCTCGCTGGGTGCGCTACCAGTGGATCGTCAACGGCCGCGTCGTCGACAGTGACGCTGTCTACGTCAAGGGCTCGCGCAGGGTCGCTCACGTGATCCGGACGCACGACGACTTCAGGGGCTGGGCTGTCCTGAAGATCGTGGGTGGACCCTCGTCCAGCCGCGACTACTTCAAGATCGACTGCAGGGACTGGAACCCGTCCCCGCGGGTCTCGGTCTCCATCAGCGCTCCGAGCACCTACTACGGTTCCTGCCCGGTCGCCCGTACCTTCACCGGTACGATCAGCGCCTCGCACCGCGGTGACGTGAAGTACCGCTGGATCCGTAACGGTGTCGCGGGTGGCTGGGAGAGCATCCACTTCAGCGGTTACGGCTCGCAGAGCCGTACCGTGAGCGACTCCTGGAGCACCTCGGCCTCTGGCGAGGCCAAGCGTTCCATCGAGGTCTACAACGGTCCGACCAGCGCCACCGCGGAGACCAAGGTCATCTGCAAGAGCGCGACCCCGACCCCGACCCCGAAGCCGCTTCCGGTTCAGACCCCGGAGCCGGCCGCGTCGCTCACGCCTGGCAACAACTGGTAGTGAGTTCCATCTGAAGTGAGAACAGGCGGCGCCCGCATCCAGCGGGCGCCGCTTTTTCGCTTCTCCGGCCCTGTTCGGGCCCGGCTCTCCGCTTGGTCCTCGCAGCCCCGCTCAGCCCGGGTTTCCGCTCACCGCCGAGGATGCGCGTCCAGCCCAGGACCCGCGGACCGTACGGCCTCGGAGCAGGTGGTCTTCCGGATCGGGCACCATCGAGGGCATGACCCATGTTCCTCCCGGATCCGGCTGGCCCGATGATCCCGCCCAGCCGGACACCCCCGTCGCCCACGATCCCGCCGAGGTGCGGGAGCTGGCGAGTGCGAGCCGTACCCTCGCGGAGCTCACGGCCGCGCAGTCCGTCTGCCGGGCCTGCCCGCGCCTGGTGGAGTGGCGGGAGGAGGTCGCGACGGTCAAGAGACGGGCGTTCGCCGAGGAGACCTACTGGGGGCGGCCCATCGCCGGGTGGGGCGAGGAGAAACCGGAGGTGCTCATCGTCGGGCTTGCCCCGGCGGCGCACGGGGGCAACCGCACCGGGCGCGTCTTCACCGGGGATCGCAGCGGGGACTGGCTGTTCGCCTCGCTCCACCGCACGGGCCTGGCCGCGCAGGAGACCAGCGTCCGGGCCGGCGACGGGCAGAGGCTCATCGGCGCACGCATGGTGGCGGCGGTCCGATGCGCCCCGCCGGCCAACAAGCCTGAGCCGTCGGAACGAGCCGCCTGCTTCCCCTGGCTGGCCAGGGAGGTCGCGCTGGTCGCCGGCAGCGTACGGGTGGTGGTCGCCCTGGGAGGCTTCGCCTGGCAGGCGATCTGGCCCGCGCTGAAGGACGCCGGATACGTCCTGCCGCGTCCGAGGCCGGCCTTCGGCCACGGGGCCGAGGTGGAGATCTCCCATCACGGACGTCCGGTGCACCTCCTCGGCTGCTACCACCCGAGCCAGCAGAACACCTTCACGGGCCGGGTGACCACCGAGATGCTTGACCGGCTCTTCACCAGGGCGAACGCCCTCCGTGGCGCGTGAGCCCCGCTCACCAAGAGAAAATCAGCAAAAATTTCACGGCAAGAAGGGCGTTTTATCCCGGTTTGGGGAACCATCGAACAAATTAGCTGACCCGGACATGGCGCGATCGCCGAGGGGGACGTATGCTTGTGAAAGGTTTCACAAGCCTCAAACCTAAGGATGGCGTCGTAGTGAACCCCAACTCGAAGCACATCGTAGTCGTCGGCGGAGGATACGTCGGCCTCTACACCGTGCTGCGCCTGCAGCACACGCTCCGCAAGGAGCTGCGCGAGGGCAGCGTGCGGATCACTGTCCTTACCCCCGAATCCCACATGACCTACCAGCCCTTCCTCCCCGAGGCCGCCGCCGGGAACCTCTCGCCCCGGCACGTGGTGGTGCCGCTCCGCCGCGTGCTGCGCGCGGCGACGATCCTCAACGGCAAGGTCTCCAAGGTCAACCACGCGGCCAAGTCCGTCACTTTCGCGCCGAACGTCGGCACCCCCCACGAGATCGGCTACGACATCGTGGTCATGGCCGCCGGTTCGATCTCCCGCACGCTTCCCATCCCCGGTCTCGCCGACGCCGCCATCGGCTTCAAGACGGTCGGCGAGGCGATCGCGCTGCGCAACCGGGTGCTGGAGCTCCTCGACCGGGCCGAGAGTGACGAGGACGCGGAGCTGCGGCAGCGGGCGCTGACGTTCGTCGTGGTCGGCGGCGGTTTCGCCGGTATCGAGGCGCTCGCCGAGCTGGAGGACATGGCGGTCGACGCCGCCCGTTACTACCGCAACGTCTCGCGCAAGGACATGCGCTGGGTCCTCGTCGAGGCCACCGACCGCATCCTTCCCGAGGTCGGCCCGGAGATGGGCAAGTGGACCGCCGAGCAGCTCCGCGAGCGCGGCATCGAGGTCAAGATGAACACCCGCCTGGACTCGTGCGTGGGCGGTCTGGTCAAGCTCTCCGACGGTGACGAGTTCCAGTCGGCCACCATCGTGTGGACCGCCGGGGTGAAGCCCAGCCCGGTGGTCAACGCCGGTGACCTGCCCCTGGACGAGCGCGGCCGGATCAAGGCGACAGCCGCTCTGACGGTGGTCGGGGTCAAGGACGCCTTCTCCGCCGGAGACGTGGCCGGCGTGCCCGACGTGACGAGCCCCGGTCAGTACTGCGCGCCCAACGCCCAGCACGCCGTACGGCAGGCCAAGGTCCTCGCCGACAACATCACCCGTCAACTGCACGGGAAGAAGCTGGTCGACTACCGGCACAAGTATGTCGGATCGGTCGCCGGTCTCGGCCTCCACAAGGGCGTCGCCAACGTCTATGGGATCAAGCTCCGCGGAGTTCCCGCATGGTTCATGCACCGCACCTACCATCTGTCGCGAGTGCCTACCTTCAATCGCAAGGTCCGTGTCATGGCCGACTGGACCCTGGCGCTTTTCTTCAAGCGGGAGACCGTGTCGCTCGGAGAGCTCGAGGCGCCGCACAACGAGTTCCGCGCCGCGACGACGAGCTGAGTTCTCGATCCCCGAAATAGATGGTTGCCGGGTTCCCGTCCGGGTACGTCGCTGATTCTCACGACCTTCCCTTGAAAGCCGGCTCCGGCCGGGAGGGGGTCGTGGGCGTCTGCCCGTGACGGCCGCGCCAGGGGCCGACAGGCCTGGAACGGCCACCGAGATCGCAGGAGCCGATCTCCGCCGCGATCTCGGATGCGGCATGGCGGTGAATCCGTCGACGCCGGGCTCGGCACTCCCGAGCCCGCCCCGGCACGCCCAGGCCCTTCCTGAAGACCCGGACGCCCGGGCCGCCGCCGGCCATGCGGTCATGCGGCCGGCTCGTCGCAGCCTTCGAAGCCCGACCCATCCAGCATCAGCTGGATCACCTTGGCAGTGTGCTATTCCTGGATCCAGTACCAGGAGCCTGGACGATCCGTCGTTTAGAGCAGGGAGTCGTGTGACGGATGGCTTGAACAGTTACGTATGAGTGGTCGGTTCCGTATGATTACGGCGCCCCCGTAGCCCAAAGGCAGAGGCAAACCCCTTAAAAGGGTTCGAGTGAGGGTTCGAGTCCCTCCGGGGGCACTTGCTGTTACTTCCGAGATGAGGTCGTTGACCTGCGGAAACGCTGTTCAACGACCTCATCTCGCCATCCGGCCGCCCATCGCGGCCGATGGCGGTCGATGACCCGCAGGAAGAGCTCCGCGCCGAATGTGGACTCGACTTTATTACAAGCGGCTAACAGTCTGTGCGCCCCCGGCTGACTCGGCCCTCGGCTTCCCTTCTCCGAAGGTTTAGGTGACCGTGATGTCACGTTCCAGCGGCGTTAGGCGTTGACGCGAAGATACTGCGGGCGGAGGAAACAGACACTCAAGCAGAGGCCGGCCCGGCTGTTCCGGGATTCCCCATTCCATTCTTTATGAATGCGCTCCCGGCCGGTGAGAGTATGGCCGGCGAACAGATTTCCCATCGGACCTGGGATTCAACGGGTCTCCGGTATAAAATAGTAACCGTGAAGGAAGAGGCGGGTCCCGAGCCGACGCTCGGGGGCGACGCGCCCGAGCGGCGGGTGCCCGGTCGCGTCGGGGCGGGCGATCGCCGCCGGTGACGCCGCTCCGGGGCACGAGGCCCGGGGTTCCCACGGCTCAAGGGCCCGTGAGGAGGGGCTCGGTCAGCGCGGGTGCGGGTGGCGCACGCGGCGAGGCGTCCCGGCGCCTTTTCCGCGAGCCCTCGATAGAGCGCCGTGAAACCGGGAACCAGACCTGTGGGCCATTCGTTGGGCACATCGGCGGGAGCCGTACGGCAACTTGAACACCATGGATATCAGCACGATACGGCCATGTGACAACCGATCTAATACGCTGATCGCGTAGGTCGCAGCGTGGAGGCACCGATGGAGAGTAAGAACCCGATTTTCAGTCGGCAGTCCAATGGCCAGCAGGCCTGGGGGACGCCGACTCCGACAGCTGAACAGCTTCAGGGCATGTACAACTCGCCGTCGTACGCGCCCCCCGCGCAGCGGACGATGACGATCGACGACGTGGTCGTGCGCGGGTTCATCACGCTGGGCACGCTGGCCGTCTCGGCGGCGGTGGCCTGGGCACTCAACCTCGGTACGGTCGCGCTGCTGATCGGCGTGGTCGTCGGCCTGATTCTCGGCCTGATCGTCTCGTTCAAGCAGAGCACGAACCCGGTGCTGATCCTCGGCTACTCGGTCGCCTACGGCGTGGCCATCGGCGTGGTCAGCCACATGTACAACGATCTGTACAGCGGCATCGTCTTCCAGGCGGTTGTGGGCACGGCTCTCGCGTTCGGCGCCATGCTGACCGTGTACGCACTGCGCATCATCCGGGTCACGCCGAAGTTCACGAAATTCGTCGTGGCCGCGGGTCTGGGCCTGATGGGCCTCGTGCTGATCAACCTGGTCGCCGGCTTCTTCATCGAGGACGGCATCGGCATCCGGTCGGGCGGCCCGCTGGCCTACGTGTTCAGCATCGCGGCGATCCTGATCGGCTGCTTCTTCCTGATGCTCGACTTCAACGAGATCGAGCAGGGTGTGAAGGCCGGTGCCCCGGAGAAGTACTCCTGGCTGATGGCCTTCGGCCTGACGGTCACCCTGGTCTGGATCTACCTGGAGATCCTGCGCCTGCTGAGCTACCTCCGAGATTAGAAACTCATCGCGAGCAGAAGGACCCCGCCGGAGCGACTTCGGCGGGGTTTTTTCTCTGTCCGGCGGGCGCTCAGGTGAACGCAGGGCAACCGGTGATCGACGAAGTGACATCGAAGGCCAGGTGTAAGGGCTTGCCATCTGGGGATTCGTGATGCACTGTCGAGCAAAGGAGCCTATCCGTGGAGGTGCCCATGTCGTTGAACCACTCACTGGAGACGCAGAGCAAGCTGATCGCAAGGGTCTCTGTCATCACAGGACGCGCACTCCCAGAGTGGTTCCAAGCAATCGACAACGGCCCGGCTTTCCTTCGTTGTGAAGAGCGCGCCAACTGGCTCGCCGACGAGCACGGGCTGACCCACGGCTATGCCGCCGCCATCGTGCAGGAGCATGAGCGGCGCCGCCGTACCCGCTGAGTTTCACACCGCCTATCTCTGTGAGGCCCGCGTCACCGCTCAGGTGGCGCGGGTTTTCCTGTGCGCGGGCATGATCGAGCATGATGGGCTCATGGATCTCGACAAGGCACGTGACTTCATTCGTGACAACCACCGGGCGGTGATGCTGACCTCGCACGCCGACGGGCGACCACAGATGTCGCCGGTCGTGGTGGGACTGGACGCCGAGGGAAACGCGATCGTCAGCACCAGGGAGACCGCCGCGAAGGTCCGCAACCTTCGCGAGAACCCCAAGGTGACGCTCTGCGTGATGACCGACGCCTTCTTCGGCTCGTGGATCCAGGTCGAGGGCACCGCGGAGATCGTTCCGCTGCCCGAGGCTATGGAGACCCTGGTGGGCTACTACCGCGACATCTCCGGCGAGCATCCGGACTGGGACGACTATCGGGCGAGCATGGAGCGGGAACGGCGGGTGATCCTGAGGATCGGGATCACCCGCGCGGGCCCTGACGTTCACGGCTGATCAGCTGAGGCGCTCCAGGACCATGGCCATGCCCTGGCCGCCGCCCACGCACATGGTCTCCAGCCCGATCGACTTGTCGCGGAAGGCGAGGCTGTTGATCAGCGTGGAGGTGATCCGGGCGCCGGTCATGCCGAAGGGGTGGCCCACCGCGATGGCGCCGCCGTTGACGTTGAGCCGGTCGAGGTCGATGCCGAGGTCCTGGTAGGACGGGATGACCTGGGCGGCGAAGGCCTCGTTGATCTCGACGAGGTCCACGTCGCCGATGGACATGCCCGCCCTTGCCAGGGCCTGCTTTGAGGCCTCGACCGGGCCCAGGCCCATGATCTCGGGGGACAGGCCGGTCACGCCGGTGGAGACGATCCGGGCGAGCGGGGTGATGCCGAGCTCGGCGGCCCTGATGTCGCTCATCACGATCACCGCGGCGGCGCCGTCGTTCAGCGGGCAGCAGTTGCCCGCGGTGACCGTGCCGTCGGGGCGGAAGACCGGCTTGAGCTGGGAGATCGCCTCGTAGGTGGTTCCGGCCCTGGGGCCGTCGTCCTTGCTGACCACGGTCCCGTCGGGCAGGGTCACCGGGGTGATGTCCTTCTCCCAGAAGCCGTTGGCGATGGCCTTCTCCGCCAGGTTCTGGGAGCGGACGCCGAACTCGTCCTGCTCCTGGCGGGAGACGCCCTTCAGCCCGGCGAGGTTTTCGGCCGTCTGACCCATCGCGACGTAGACGTCGGGCAGCTCGCCATCCTCGCGCGGGTCGTGCCAGACTCCGCCTCCGCCCTCGGCGGCCCTGGTCGAACGGTCGTGAGCGCCGCCGAACAGCTCGTTTCGGGTGTCGGGCCACGCGTCCGAGCTTCCCTTGGCGAAGCGGGAGACGCACTCCACACCCGCCGAGACGAACACGTCTCCCTCGCCCGCCCTGATCGCGTGCAGGGCCATCCGGGTGGTCTGCAGGGAGGACGAGCAGTAGCGCGTCACGGTCGTTCCGGGCACGGTGTCCAGGCCGAGCAGGGTGGCGACCACGCGGCCCATGTTGTAGCCCTGCTCACCGCCCGGCAGGCCACAGCCCAGCATCAGGTCGTCGATGGTGGTCGGGTCGAGCTGGGGGACCTTGGCCAGCGCGGCCTGGATCATCTGTACGGTCAGGTCGTCGGGACGGATGTCCTTGAGGGACCCCTTGAAGGCGCGTCCGATCGGCGAGCGCGCGGTTGCGACGATGACTGCCTCGGGCATGTGGCTCTCCTGGGTTCTCGATACTCGCTCCTCCTGCGGAGCGTACCGCGCGGTATGCCGGAAGCCACGCCCCGGGGACGATGAAACAGAACTTTGTACGGCATGCACAGAGGTCCCACCCTGAGGTGGGACCCCTGTCACGAGGACACGACGCGGGGCTCAGCCGTACATGCCGGGAGTGGGGCCGGAGCCGTCCTTGATCGCGCGCAGTCCGCCCTTCTCGTCACGCCATGTCCGCCAGCCGTCCTGGCTGCCGGTGAACCAGACGGGCGGGATGCCCGAGCCCGCCACCCGCTTGCCGTCGGCCAGCTTGAACTCGCACAGCGAGGCCACGGAGTAGAAGCCGGGGTTCTGGTTCTTGAGCGGGAGGGGTTTGGGGTCGGTGACGCAGAAGGACCAGCCGCGCTCGTTCTTGACCTCGGCGGCCTGACCGGTGGCCAGGTCGAAGGAGTTGCCCGGCTTGTCGTGCCGCAGGAAACCGATCTTCTCCATCCGGGAGGGGAAGGACAGCCACCATCCCGCGCTGGGAACCTGGGCCACCGGGATCTGGCCGAGGACCCGGCCGTTTTCGGCGTCCAGCCGGGCGAATCCGCCGTACTGGCCCTGCTGGTCGACCGGGCGGACCACCGGCGCGAAGCCGGGGCTGCCGCTGGGATAGACCCGCACCACCGAGGGACGGATCCAGTTGACCGTGCCGTCGGAGAGCTTGGCGGAGAACATGCCGAAGGCGGAGACCTTCTTCGTCTTGGGGTTGGTGTACGGGGCGATGTAGCCGACGAGGTTGCCGGTCGTCGCGCCGAACGACCAGCCGCCCGACATGTCCACCCCCATGCCCAGTGCCCGCTCGATGGGGAGCTGCCAGCCGACCTTCCCCGTCTTCAGGTCGTACGACTCCAGGACGGGGTGCTGGGCGAGCCGGAGGAACACCGCCCGGGAGGCGTCGGACCACTCGACCTCGGCGATTCCGGGCAGCTTCCACATCACCTTGCCGGTGACGGGGTTGAGTACGACGACCCGGGCGGTGGTGAGCGCGGTGTTCTCCGACACGCACACGTACGGCCCGCACTTCTGGGGGCCGAACGTGGAGTGCACCGGGCGGGTCCACCTGCGCGTCCCGGTCCTGGCGTCGAGGCCGACGAGCGTGGCCTTCCATCGGCCCTTTTTCGCGGGACCGACCGTCACCGTGACGGCCTGGCCCCTGCCGGTCTCGACGATCGCCGGAGCGGGCACCCCCATCCCCGGCAGGCGGCCCGCCATGGTCGTGGGATGGGCCCACAGTTTTTTGCCCGAGGCGAGGTCTACGGCCACCGTCTCCAGGGTGCCGTCGGGCTTCATCGAGGTCGTCGTGGCGACACCGCCGGCGACGGTGGTACGGCTGACCGCGTTCATCTCGGTGTTGTGCCAGGCGGGATAGGCCGGTGTGGCCGCTTCACTGGCTTTACCGCCGGAACAACCGGCCAGGGTCAGGACTCCGGCGAGCACCAGAGCCAGTTTCGCGTGGGGCCGGATCACGGGTATTCCACTCCAATGGGCGAGGGGTTATGACTTCGCCGCGGAGGGTGACCATGCTCAGGCGTCGTCAGGCATCACCACTGGCCTCCGGCGGAGCAGGGTCGCCCACCGTCCGTGGACCCCGGTTGCTCGACCGGCGACGCGGGTTGCGGAGACCTCGGCCCCGGGCTCCTCCGCGGCCATGGCTGCCGCGAGGTAGATCGGCTCACTGCGCCGAGGCTGGGGCTCGGGCCACAGCTCCAACGCAGTGCATACAGAAGGTAGCACTGCGTAAGCAACCTGTAGATAGCCTTGAGCGGATGGGTGGAAACGATCAAGGCCGAACATCTCCGTCGGGTTCGTGTCGAACTCCGGCCCCAGCAGGTCCGCGAAGGCCACCGTCCGCCCGCCCGCCTCGACCACGGCGACGGTCTGCGCCGCGGCCAGCTGGCGGCTCCAGCGCCGGGTCACCCAGCGCAGCGGCTGCGCGATCGGCCGGACCGTGCCCAGGTCGGGGCAGGTTCCCACGATCACCTCGGCCCCCGCCACCCGCAGCCGCCACACCGCCTTCTGCAGGTGCCGTACGGCCCGCGCGGGCATCGTCTGCGTGGTGACGTCGTTGGCGCCGATGAAGATGATCGCGACCTCGGGCCGGCTCCTGAGCGCCTGATCCACCTGGTCGCCGAGTTCGGCGGAGACCGCCCCCGATTTGCCGGCCACGGTCAGCCGCACCGGCCTCTCGGCGATGATCGCCAGCCCGGAGGCGATCAGCACGCCCGGGGTCTCGGCCGGATCCGTGGTGCCCAGTCCCACGGAGAGGGAGTCGCCGAGCATGACCATCCGGATCGGCTCGCCGTCGAAGTCCCCGTAGACCCCGTCCGACGGGGGACCCTCCATGCCGTGAGGCCGGCCGACGATGCGGCGGGCCAGCACGCCCTCGGCGAACAGCAACCCGTAGGTCGCCGCGCCCAGCGCGGTGAGTCCGCCCCCGCCCACGGCCGCGGCCGCCGCGATGCGCCGTGCCGCCCGTGCGACCCCGGGAGTCCAGATCACGTGGCGTTGCCTCCCTTACACGGTGCGGCGGTAGCGTTGTCCTAGAAAGCTAGCTGAGTACCCGCCACCCCTATGGGATCACGGCGTTCCACAAAACAAGCTGACAGAGCTTTGGTATTTCGAGGTGATCATCGCGGTGCGCGTTTATGACTCGCTGGTTGAGCTGATGGGTAACACCCCTCTCGTCCGATTGCAGAAGGTGACGGCGGGGTTGCCGGCCCAGGTGCTGGCCAAGGTCGAATATTTCAATCCCGGCGGTTCGGTGAAGGACCGGATCGCGGTGCGCATGATCGATGCGGCCGAGAAGTCGGGCGCGCTGCTTCCGGGGGGCACGATCGTGGAGCCCACCTCGGGAAACACCGGTGTCGGCCTGGCGATCGTGGCCCAGCAGCGCGGCTACAAGTGCCTGTTCGTGGTGCCCGACAAGGTGGCCCAGGACAAGGTCGCCGTGCTCAGGGCCTACGGCGCCGAGGTCGTGGTCTGCCCGACGGCCGTCTCGCCCGACCATCCGGACTCCTATTACTCCGTCTCCGACCGGCTGGCCAGGGAGACGCCGAACGCCTGGAAGCCCGACCAGTATTCCAACCCAAACAATCCGGACAGTCACTACCATTCCACCGGCCCGGAGATCTGGGAGCAGACCGAGGGGCGGATCACCCACTTCGTGGCGGGTGTCGGCACCGGCGGCACGATCAGCGGCGTCGGACGCTACCTCAAGGAGGTCTCCGGCGGCCGAGTGAAGATCATCGGGGCCGACCCGGAGGGTTCGGTCTACTCCGGCGGCACCGGCCGCCCGTACCTGGTGGAGGGCGTCGGCGAGGACATCTGGCCGGCCACGTACGACACCACGGTCTGCGACGAGATCATCGCGGTCTCCGACAGGGACTCCTTCGGGATGACCCGCCGCCTGGCCCGCGAGGAGGCCCTGCTCGTGGGCGGTTCCTGCGGCATGGCCACGGTCGCGGCCCTGCGCGTGGCCAGGCAGGCCGGCCCTGACGACGTGGTGGTGGTGCTGCTGCCGGACGGCGGACGGGGATACCTGTCGAAGATCTTCAACGACGAGTGGATGGCCGACTACGGCTTCCTGACCACCTCCACCGACGAGGGACTGGTCAAGGACGTGCTGAGCCGCAAGGGTTCCGGACTGCCGGAGTTCGTGCACACCCACCCGCACGAGTCGGTGGAGGTGGCGATCTCCATCATGCGGGAGTACGGCGTGTCGCAGCTTCCGGTGATGAAGGAGGAGCCGCCGGTGATGGCCGCCGAGGTGGTCGGCTCGATCCTGGAACGCGATCTGCTCGACGCCCTCTACCGCGGCCGGGTACGGCCGACCGACCCGCTGGCCGAGCACATGTCCCAGCCGCTGCCGACGATCGGCGCGGGCGAGACGGTCGCCACCGCGGTCGAGGCGCTGGAGAAGGCCGACGCCGCGGTCGTCCTCGACGACGGCAAGCCCGTCGGTCTGCTCACCCGCCAGGACCTGCTGGCCTTCCTGGTCAACCACTAGGAGTCCCTGAGCGGAAACTCCGCCGTCACCTCCCAGGCCCCCGGGGGGACGGGGCCGGCGGTGAGGCGGCCGCCGAGCGCTTCGACGCGCTCGGCCATGCCCACCAGGCCGAATCCGCCCCCCAGGCGCGAGACCCTGATGTCGGCCGCCGAGCCGTGGTTACGGACCCGCAGCCGCACCGTGGCCGTGATCGCCGAGGAGCCTCGCTGGCCACGGGGCTCCTGCCGGCCGTTCGCGCGCATGCCTTCGGCCCAGGCCCGCATGTCCGAGCCGTCCGTCAGCCTCAGGTCCGCCTCGACCCAGCCGGTGCCGGGGGCGTGCCGGCGGACGTTGGTGAGGGACTCCTGCAGGACCCGGTGGACGGTGGTCATCACCTCCGGCGGCAGGGTGCCGTCGGTGAGGCCCTGGCCGATGTCGAAGGCGACCTTGGGACCTCCGGCGGAGAAGCGCTCCACCATCGTGCGCATGTCCATGAACGTGCTGCCGGGGGAGCGGGCGGCCTCGTCCTCCGCTCGCAGCACGCCGACCAGGCGGCGCATCGAGGTGAGCGCCTCGGATCCGGCGTTGGCGATCGCCTCCAGGGAGGGGACCACCGCCTCCGGTCTCTGCTCGGCGACGACCTTGGCCGCCTGTGCCTGGACCACGATCCCGGTGATGTGGTGGGCGACGAGGTCGTGCAGCTCCCTGGCGAGCTCCAGGCGTTCGGCGCGCCGTACCGAGTGCACGGCCTCCTTGCGGCGCTCCAGCTGGAAACGGAGGTAGGCGCCGATCCCGGCGGCGGCGGACCAGGTGACGAAGATGGAGAAACCGACGGCCACGGAGGGGGCGTCCTCGAGCAGACGCCCCGCGGAGGCCTCCAGCACGATCACCGAGGCCAGGGAGAACAGCGCGCCCCGTCTGATCGGCTCCATCCAGCGCAGCCCGCCGACGGTGAGGATCAGCAGCGACCCCGTCTCGGCCAGGCCCGGCCTGCCGGTGACCCCGATGATTCCGATGATCAGGGAGCAGGCGAAGGAGAGCGCGAGCAGGACGGCGAACCCTCTGACCCGCTGGGTCCGGCGCCACAGCACCGCCAGAACGCCGACGACGCCGCACGCGACGTTCGGCCACAGCGGCGCAGAACCGCTCGTCGCCGCCATCACGAGGTCGAGCAGGAGCAGCAACAGGAGCCAGCCGACCATCGCGATCTCGCTGAGCCTCTGGGCCCAGCGGACGATCCGGTGCGTTTTCCCCACGGCCGTTGAGCCTAGGCCGAACGGCCGACATGTTGTATCGACCGTTCGGTGGATATGTCCGCATTTGAGTCAATCCCCGTCCCCTGCGGGCGAAAAAATCGCCGCACGATCTCATCGACCGCTTGGTTTTGGAACATCTGCCCGGCGATGGGTGATGCGCACTCCGCGTGACCCTCTCGCTCCACGGAGTCTCGCCCGGGGCGCGACGACGCCTCAGAGGGCGCTCCCGCGCGGCCTCTCACCCTCCAGGGTGAAAGCCCGAGGGCCGGCCCGCGTCCCGGTAACGTGGACCTCATGAGTGAAGGATTCGAGACATTGGCCATTCACGCAGGTCAGGAGCCCGACCCCCACACAGGGGCCGTCGTGCCGCCGATCTACGCGGTCTCCACATACAAGCAGGACGGCGTGGGCGGACTGCGCTCCGGATATGAGTACAGCCGGTCGGCCAACCCGACCAGGACCGGGTTGGAAGAGGCCATGGCCGCCGTCGAGGGCGGCAGCCGGGGTCTGGCCTTCGCCTCGGGGCTGGCCGCCGAGGACGCCGTGCTCCGTACGATCTGCAAGCCCGGCGACCACGCCATCATCCCGAACGACGCCTACGGTGGCACCTACCGCTTGTTCTCCAAGGTCCACGAGCGCTGGGGCCTGCGCTACGACCCGGCGCCGCTGGGCAACCTGCGCGCGGTGGCGGCCGCCATGACCCAGAAGACCAGGGTCGTGTGGGTGGAGACCCCCACCAACCCGCTGCTCGGCATCTCCGACATCACGGCCCTGGCCGAGCTCGCGCACGACAACGGCGCGCTGCTGGTGGTGGACAACACGTTTGCCTCGCCGTACCTCCAGCAGCCGCTGGCGCTGGGCGCGGACATCGTGGTGCACTCCACCACCAAATATGTGGGCGGCCACTCCGACGTGGTCGGCGGGGCGCTTGTCGCGCGTGACGCCGGTCTCGGCGAGGAGCTCGCCTTCCACCAGAACGCGATGGGCGCGGTGGCCGGGCCGTTCGACGCCTGGCTGACGTTGCGGGGTCTCAAGACGCTCGGGGTGCGGATGGACCGTCACTGCGACAACGCCGAGCGGGTCGTGGACCTGCTGCTCGCCCACCCCAAGGTGACCTCGGTGCTCTACCCGGGGCTGGCCGAGCACCCCGGTCACGAGGTGGCGGCCAAGCAGATGAAGCGTTTCGGAGGCATGGTCTCCTTCCGGGTCGCCGGGGGAGAGGCCGAGGCGGTCGAGCTCTGCAACCGGACCAGGCTGTTCACGCTGGCCGAGTCGCTCGGCGGGGTGGAGTCGCTGATCGAGCACCCCGGCCGGATGACCCACGCCTCCGTGGCGGGCTCGCCGCTGGAGGTCCCCGGCGATCTGGTCCGCCTGTCGGTCGGCATCGAGACGATCGACGACCTGCTCGCCGACCTCAGCCAGGCGCTGGGCTAGGGCCGGTTGACGCTCCGGTTCGGAAGACCGGGCGCGGACGGAGGCTCCGCACCGGAACGGGTGCGGTGCCTCAGGCCGGGCTCCCCCAGACCATCAGAACCAGAATGATCAACCAGATCAGTGTGACGATGCTGGAGAGCGTGGCGATCCGCCCGGTCTGAACCTTGGCGTCGTCATCCGGGTTCTCGTTGCCGAGGACCCGGATGGCGGTGATCTGGTCCCGGTCCACGATGACCAGGAGCACCGCGGCGACGACGAAGAGCGTCATCGAGACCGAAAGATAAGGCTTGCCGAGGTAGTCGCGTCCCAGCAGCACCCCGAACACGAATACGCCGACGGCCGCAATGGCATATATGCGCGTGGTCTTGTGCAGATAACGCAGGACGTTCAGGTCCTTGGCGCGGATGAATCGGGGGGTCGACATGGTGGCGGCGGTGACCGGCCCGAGGGCGAAGATCGCAAAACCGAGGTGTAGCCAGAGCAGCAGGTTCGTCATGCGCCAGACATTAGTCCCCGGTGATCTCCCTTGGGTACGGCTCGCGCAAGCGTCATTGCCCGGCGGCGTCTTCCTGAATGATCCTTTGAAGGCCACGGCGGCACAGCGGACACGCATGCTCCGGATTCGCCACTTTCCGGCAGGCGCTGTGGTCGACTTTCAGCCCCAGCACCCTGCGCGTTCGCGCGGCGGCCGCCCCCGGTGCGCGACTGGTGATCGTCGCGCGGTTGTCCTCGACATGAATGCTGATCACGACGACCACGAGGACGATCAGAAAACAGACGATGATGATTGCGCCCGTTACCGCGATCGCTATCCACATGATGTCCTCCGGGGCGACTTGAATAAGCATTTCCCGGATATCGCCGTGCATCAAGCCAGTGCTGCGTTACTCCCCTTCGTTGACGTCCTGCTCGTCGCGGCCGCGCGGAGCCATGCATAACTCGAAACCAACGCAGGTGATGAGCATCAACGCCACGAGAATCCCCGCGACCATCAGACCCACTTCCTCCCGTTCCGCAATGGCAAATGCCATTACTGGAGAGACGAAGTCGATGGCGGAGAAGTTGTCGAGATCAGGTCACGATTCGGCCAACAAAAGCCGTCCCATGGTGGGCGACGGGCGGCGGTGAACGGAAGAGGAAGGGCGGGGGTGGAAAGCGATCTTCACATTCGCCCTGAGCACACCTGCGAGGTGAGTAGGATCACTATCGCGTGTTCCCGTGTGATGGGACCGTCGGCGGTGATGCCGCGGTCGTGCCGGACGCGCGCTCAACCACGTTCGTCAAGATCAACCAATCGTGCGCGAAGGCACATAGGGAGTGCCCGTTGTGGCTGTGAAACATGTCGAGCCGTATACCGAGGAGTGGCGGCACCAGCCGGCCCTCTACGCCGGCCGCGTCGTCGAGGCGCTGGGCGACGAGGTCCGTGACTGGTGGCAGGGCCCCTGCGACCCGCGCACCGTCACGATCCGGCTGACCGGCGAGGACACGCTGGTGTGGGACGAGGAGAGCGGCTGGCGCCGTGGCCGCTACGTGTCCGGCGACCGCGACACCCGCACGGTCCTCGCCGACGCCCGCTACCTCGGCGGAGGCCTGCTGCTCCGGCCCGAGCGTCTCCCCTCCGCCGTCGTCGACGCCCGCGCGGGTGTCGGCAACAGCACGGCGTGGCGGCCCTGCTACCGGTCCTACCGCCACTACCGCGACGGCTTCGACCTCGCGCTCAACGGCTACGTCGCCTACGTCGGCGCTTGAGAGGAGGCCTCCCGGGAGTGTCTCCCGAGAGGCCTCATCGCGTCGTACGGTGCCGACCGGCGCGTCCGGCGAGCATCGGGCCCGGAACGTTGGTCAACGCGTCCGGCGCGTCCGGTCAACAGACATCGATCAACGCGTCCGGCGAGTCCGCAGGAAGTCGCTGACGACGTATTCGCCCAGGCGGTCGGCGCCGGTGGAGAAGACCCGGCCGCCGTTGCGACGGCCGACCTCGTTCACGAACTCCTTCAGGCGCTCGTCGTCGGCGAGCATGAACACGTTGAGCGTCGCCCTGCGCCGGGTCATCTTGTCCACCTCGGAGAGTGTCAGCTCCAGCGTCTCCTGAGTGGGCGGCCACTCGAAGGCGGCCGAGCCGTTACGCCGCAGATGGGCGGTGGGCTCGCCGTCGGTGACCACGAGCACGACCGGCTCGAAGTCGGGATGGCGGTCCAGGTGGCGCCCGGCGATCAGCAGCGCATGGTGCAGGTTCGTACCCTGGACCATGTCCCATTCCAGCCCGGCCAGCTCGTCGGGCTGCAGGATGCGGGCGTAGTTGGAGAAGCCGATGATCTGCACCGAGTCCTGGGGGAACTTCGAGGCGACCAGCGCCTGCAGGGCCATCGCGGTCTGCTTGGCCGCGGCCCAGGTGCCCCGCAGGGCCATCGAGTAGGACAGGTCCACCAGCAGGCACACCGCGGCGGCCGTACGGCTCTCGGTCTCGGCCACCTCGAAGTCGTCGACCGACAGGGTCACCGTTCCGGTGTTCCCGCCGCGCCGTACGCCGTTGACCACCGTGCGGACCACGTCGATGGGCTGCTCGTCGCCGAACCGCCAGGGCCGGGAGGACCCGGTGAGCTCCCCCGCGGAGCCCGCGTCGACCTGGTCGTGGTCTCCGCGGCGGCCCGCGTCGAGGGAGGCGAAGACGCGGCGCAGCGCCGTCTCGCCGAGGCGGCGGACGGCCTTGGGGGTGAGCTCCAGCTTGCCGCGCTGGCGGCGGAGGTAGCCCTGCTGCTCCAGCTCACGCTCGATCTGCTTGAGCGCCTCCAGGTCGTCGACGGCCGAGCGGCCCAGGGCGCGCCGGATCGCGTCCTCGTCGATGTCGTCCATCCGGGCGCCGGGATAGTCCTGGCGGAGCGCGGCCTCCAGCTGGGTCAGGTCGGCGAGCTCGTCCAGGGCGGTCACCGCGTCGCCCATCCCCATCGGCTCCTCGCCGCCCATCCGCTCCGGGGTGTTCCAGGCGAGGTCGGGACGGCGGGAGTAGAGGGACTCGCCGAGGCGCTGCATCTGCTCGGCCAGCCCGGCATCCTGCAGGGTCTGGTTGATCAGCTCCTCAAGCTCCTCGCGCTGGGCGGGGGTCAGTGAGGCCAGCAGACGCTGGGTGGCCGCGGCCCGGCGGGCGAGGGTGTCGACCAGCTCCTCCAGGTTCCGCGGCGACTCCGGGAACATGTCTCCATATTTCGACATGAACTGGTCGAAGTCATCCTGGGTGTGCTCGCCACGCGCGTCCCGGTCGAGCATGTCGTTCAGCTCGGACATCATCTCCCTGACCCGCTCCATCGCGGCCGGGTCGGGATTGGCCAGAGACTGCTTCATGCCGCGGAACTGGCTGTCGAGCACCTCCCTTCGCAGCAGGTCGCGCAGCTCCTCGAAGGTCTGCCGGGCGGCGGCCGAGCGCCACTGGTAGTTGTTCAGCTCCTGGATCGCGCTCGCCGTGTCGTCGGGAAGACCGGCCAGCTCCGACTCACGCAGCCGGGCGTCGTCGGAGGGGTCGGGGAACAGCTCCGCCCGCTCCTGGCCGATCGCCTTGTCCAGCAGGGCCCTGGCTCGTTCCAGGGTCCCGTCGAGGCGGCCACGCTCGCGCAGCTCGCGCCGGCGTCGCCGTACCTCGCGGAGCAGGTCGTCCAGCCCACGCCGGTCCTGCGCGCCGGGCAGGCCCTCCTTGAGCAGATCACGCAGGGCGTGGCTGGGGTTGGAGCCCGACAGGATGGAGTCGCCCATCTTGTCGAGCGCCGAACGCACGTCGTACGGCGGGGCGAGCGGGTCGGGCCCGTCCCGGTATTGGCCATAGCGATAGCTCATGCAGACACCTCAGGTGCGGTAGACCGCCGTGCCGTCCACCTCGTCCTTGGACAGCCGGCGCAGGAGGTAGAGCCCCTCCAGGGCGAACTCCAGAGCGGCGGCGGCGTGTCCCGGGGACTCGTCGCCGATGCCGAGCTGCGACATGATCTTGGCCAGGCCGGGCACCGGGCCGATCCTGCGGAGCAGCTCCGCGGCCGGGATCATGGCGCCCGACTCGACCTGGACGCCCTCGGAGAACCTGTCCAGCAGCGCGGTCAGATCCGTGCCGCCGAGCGTGCCCCTGAACGTCTCGGCCACGGCCCTGCGGAGCAGGTGGGCGAGGACGTCGGTCTCCCGGCCCTCCTCGCTGACCTCGAACTCCACCTTGCCGCGCAGCGTGTGCACGATTCCCGGGAGGTCGGCCACCCGGGCCACCGCGTGTTCCTCGCCGGTCAGGGCCGCACGCCGTACGGCGGAGGCGGCCGCGGTCTCGGCGGCGGCGATGGAGAAGCGGGCCGACACGCCGGACCGCGCGTCGACCGCGGTGGACTCGCGGACGAGCCGGGTGAAGCGGGCGATCACCTCGATCAGGTGGTCGGGGACGTCGGCTCCCACATCCTCGAGCGCGGCCTCCTGGCGGATGAGGACGAGCTCGCTCTCGATCGAGAGGGGGTAGTGGGTGCGGATCTCGGCGCCGAACCGGTCCTTGAGCGGGGTGATGATCCGGCCGCGGTTGGTGTAGTCCTCGGGGTTGGCGCTGGCGATCAGCAGGATGTCCAGCGGCAGGCGCAGGTTGTATCCCCTGACCTGGATGTCGCGCTCCTCCAGCACGTTGAGCAGCGACACCTGGATCCGCTCGGCCAGGTCGGGCAGCTCGTTGACGGAGAACACGCCCCGGTTGCTTCTCGGAACAAGGCCGTAGTGGACGGTTTCCGGGTCGCCGAGCGTGCGTCCTTCGGCGATCTTGATCGGGTCGATGTCGCCGATCAGGTCGCCGACGGAGGTGTCGGGCGTGGCGAGCTTCTCGCCGTACCGCTCGTCCCGGTGCTTCCAGGAGATCGGCAGCTCCTCGCCGGTCTCACCGGCCAGGCGGCGACAGCGGACGCACGAGGGTTCGTAGGGATGGTCGTTGATCTCACAGCCGGCGACGACCGGGGTCCACTCGTCCAGGAGGGTCGTGATGGTGCGGATGAGCCTGGTCTTGCCCTGGCCGCGCTCGCCGAGCAGGACCAGGTCATGCCCGGCCAGCAGCGCTCGCTCAAGGTAGGGCAGGACGGTGTCGTCGAAGCCTATGATGCCGGGGAACCGCGGCTCTCCGGCCCGCAGACGGGCCAGGAGGTTCTCGCGGATCTCGGCCTTTACCGTACGGTGAATATGGCCGCTCGCGCGGAGCTCGCGCAGAGTACGTGGCTCTGGGATTTGAGGCACGGGATCGAGCCTACGTCCCCAACGCCCGATCCGGCACTCTCATCCCACTTTCGGATCTTGACTATTGGGTGACGGTCGGCGTGCGTGCTTGTCCCCGCAGTGGGGAGAATCGTTCCAAGGCAAGGCTTCGGGCAGGCCCTCGGATCCACATTTCGGGTATGTCTCGGTGGGCGGGCTGCGGACGGAAATTCAGGACAAACTTCGGGTAAGGCTCCGTTCGAGGGATCTGAGCAAGATCCCGGACGGGGACTCGGGCAGAGGAAGAGAGGCGAGACGAATGGCGTTGATGACGAGTCGTTTCGCCGATGGCCTGGCGGTGGGATCCGACCTGGTCGCCACGGCCGAGACCGCGGTGCGCCAAGCCTTGTCCGGCCTGTCCGGACCCGCTGACCTGCTCTGCTTCTTCATCTGCGGGGATGATCCCGACGACGTCTGCCGCGCGGGCCTGCGGGCGATGCGGATGGCGCCCAGGGCCGCGGTTCTCGGCTGCAGCGCCACGGGAGTGATCGGTGACGGGCAGGGAGTCGAGGTCACCCCCTCCGTGAGCGCCTGGGCCGCCACCCTGGACGGCGCCCGGCTGACGACCTTCGCACTCGACACCCTCCGGGCCGATGACCGCTTCGTCGTGGTCGGCCTGCCCGAGCGCCACCCCGACGACCAGGCGGCCATCCTGCTCGCCGATCCCTACAGTTTTCCCACCGACGGCTTCGTCGAGCGCTCCGAGGAGGTGCTGGGAGACCTTCCGCTGATCGGAGGCCTGGCCAACGCGATCCAGGGCCGGGGCGCGGTCCGGCTGTTCGCCGACGGGGAGATCTACTCCGAGGGAGCCGTCGGGGTGCTGCTCAGTGGCCCCGTCAACGTCAGCACCGTGGTCAGCCAGGGCTGCCGCCCGATCGGCCCGACGATGGCCGTCACCGAGGTCGAGGACAACCTGCTCCTGGAGCTCGCGGGCCAGCCGGCCCTGGCGCGGCTTGAGGAGATCGTCAGCGCGCTGGACGAGGACGACCGCGACCTGGTCGCCTCGGGGCTGCAGATCGGCATCGCCATGAACGAGTACGCCGAGCGGCACGAGCGCGGAGACTTCCTGATCCGGGGCGTGATCGGGATCGATCCCGAGCGGGAGGCCGTGGCCATCGGCGATGTCGTCGAGGTGGGCCGTACCGTCCGCTTCCAGGTCCGCGACGCCGCCACCGCCGACGAGGACCTGTACGAGCTGCTCGACGCGCACCGCGAGGAGTTCGGCAGGGTGGACGGCGCGCTGCTGTTCTCCTGCAACGGCCGGGGCTCGGCCATGTTCGGCAGCGCCGACCACGATGCCGTCGCCGTCCGGGACACGCTCGGCCCCATCGGCGTGGCCGGGTTCTTCGCGGCCGGCGAGGTGGGGCCCGTGGGCGGCCACAACCACGTGCACGGCTTCACCGCCTCCGTGCTCGTCTTCTCCTCCGGCACACCCGCCGACGGCCCCTGATCCCGCTGAGGCTTGGCCGCGCCTGCTGTTTCAGCAAGGCGCTTCGGCTGGATCGGCGACCGGTTCGGCGTCTCCTGGCAGCTGGACCTCGCCTGATTCGCTCGAAGGCCGAGGTCTGCTTCGCGTGGGGGTGTTCGGCGCCGGCATCGTGCGGCGGAACCGAGGGCACGATCGCGGCCGGATGATAACCGCGTCGGCACCGGGCCTCACGCGACTGAGACGGGTAACGCCCTCGCGGGTAATCTCCGTCTTGGCGGCGACGGGATGGCGGTGGTCTTCTCACCGTCGGGTGAGGGGGCCGCCGTTTCTTGGATGGTGAGAACCGGACGGTTGGAACTGGTCGAATCGACCGTTTTTAATGCCGTTGACGAAGGCATTCCATTCGGTGGGGACGAAGAGCAGTTTGGGGCCGTCGGGGTCTTTGCTGTCGCGGACCGCGATCACGCCCGGAAGATTGTCGGCGACCTCGACGCACTGTCCGCCATTCCCGCCGGAGCGAGAGGACTTTCGCCATACGGCGGCGCTCAGGTCCATTCCTGTTTCGCTTCCTCGATCATTCGGAGTGATGCGTGTTCAGGATAGGCCCAGAGTCGTATCGCTTCATAGCGGTTCCAGACGGAGGTCACGAGATCGCGGTCGGACGAGATCTGGCCTTCGGCCGAGGAGTCCGCGTGAATGGTGTCCGGCCTCCCGTCGGGAAGTTTGGCAATCATGAAGGCGCCCAGCATTCCGGGCAGGCATTCTGGAGCGACGAGCTGGATGGAGACGGCGGGTCGTGAGGCGACCTCGAGCAGATAATCAAGCTGTTCTCGCATCACCGCGCCGCCTCCGACCGAACGGCGCAGCACGCACGCGTTGATGAGAGCCAGAAACGACGGAGGATCGTTCTTGTCGAGGATCCGCCGGCGCCGTATGCGGGCCTGAACGCGGTCCTCCACCTCTTCCGGAGTGATCCGAGGCTCCAGGGCGAAGACCTGCCGGGCGTAGGACTCGGTCTGGAACAGTCCTGGGATCAGGAGGGGATCCCAGGACCGGAGGACGAGGGCGGTGGGCTCGATCTCCTCGACCCAGCTCATGAACCACCCGGGCGCGCTCGGGCGAGACGTGATGCGCCGGTGCAACCCCGAGAAGTGCCCGCTGTCGGTCAACCCGAAGATCTGGTCCAGTTTCTCCGCGTCGTACTTCGACGGAGTCCGTTTTGCGACCTCCAGGCGGCTCACCTGCGTCTGCGTGCACCCCAGGCGTGCGGCCACGGCGGCCTGCGACAGCTGCGCGGCCTCGCGCAGGCGGCGCATCTCGGCACCGAAGCGCACGCGGGGAGACCCGGGGCCAGAGGAGGACTCAGTGCCCATCGCAACCTCCACGAATTGGGGGAAAAGGGGGCCTTCGACAGAGCGCTTATACCGGACCCAGGTCAGGAAAAACCGGCGGCCGTCATTATCTGGACTTGTTTGAGCTGGAAATCCGGTTGCGGACTCTCCGAGCTTAGGGGCAATCCAGAAAAGAGTCCATAACTCTTAGTGAGGATGGCTTCACCCGGGGTTTATCGCACATGTGTCGTGGTGAGGATCGCACGACCGGCATGGCGATTTTTCACACCTCGGCCGTACGCGTGGGAGGAGCCCGGAGGGGCTGGACTACGGCAATGTGTAAGGGGTGGGAGTGGTTCATTCACCCGGTATGGCCGGCGTGAGATCTACGTGGCGGACTTGAGCGTGACCGCCGGCCTTCCGGAGAGGATCTCGTCGTGCTGATTCGGCGGGTGAAGGGTCCGTTGAAAGTAAGAGACGGCCGTATGCCGTCGATTGGCTCTTCTCCTGGACCCGGAGCCGGGCCGGCGAGTGCGGACGCCCGAAGCCGATGCGTTTCGGCGTATCCGTGAGGCGGCGCAATGAAATGACGGGCCCGCTGGACCACGTCGATTATATGGATTTGACCACCCGTCCGACCGTGCCGTCGTTCGCGGGCTCGGGGAGCGTATGCCGATGGAACGGGACATGCGGGAAATGGAAATCATCGCTGACCCGTCATGGTCGATTTGGTAGGTAACGCCCTCATGGGGGCGAGTGATGAAGTGTCTGCTTTTGTTGGCGAGGGTGGCGGCTCCGTTCACCGCAGGGCGTCGACGGGCTCCATGCGGGCTGCGCGGAGGGCCGGGTAGAGGCCCGCGAGAAGGCCTACCAGGGCACCGGCGACGGGGGCCGCCAGGGCCAGACGGGTGTCGAGGACGGGAGTCCATTCCCGGATGGCGGAGACGGCCACGACGGAGACCAGGCCGAGACCGGCGCCGATCACGCCGCCGCTCATACCGATCAACGTGGACTCCAGCAGAAACTGGGCGGCTATGTGGCGGCGGGCGGCGCCCAGGGAGCGGCGCAGGCCGATCTCGGCGATGCGCTCCATCACGGTGACCAGCGTGACGTTGGCGATGCCCACCGCGCCGACCACCAGGGAGACCAGGCCGAGGATCAGGAACAGGCCGTTGACGTCGTCCTGGACGCCGTCGCGGGCGCGTTTGGGGCTGGGCGGGGCGATGACCTGGAGTTCGCCGGGATGGTTGGGGCTCAGCGCGACGGGGGCCTGCCCAGCGATCAGCTCGGCGGCGCCCAGCGTGGTGTTGACCAGGACACGGGTGACGTTCTTCAGGCCGAAGTCGGCGCCGATCGTGGAGGGCACGATCACTGCGGTGGACAGGATCTGTTCGCGGCGCAGATCGCCGAGGATACCGATCACGGTGTAGGCGCGGTCGCCGATGAACACGGCGGGGGCGTTCGCGAGGCGGGTGACGCCGAGCATCCTGGCGGCCTGCTCGCCAAGGACCACCACGCGGTCGCGGCGCCCGATGTGACCGGCGTCGAAGAAACGGCCCCCGGTCATCCGGCCGTGGACCGCTCGCGGGAGTTCGGGCCCGGTGGCCACCACGGCCAGGGTCTGGCCGGTAACCCTGGTGGGGTCCACCAGGGTATTGGAGGTGACCTGGAGGTTGGAGCTTGTGTCGGTCTGGGCGAGCGCGACGGCCGAGACGACCCCGCGCAGCCGGGTGAGGGAGGCTGGGGATTCCCAGGTGACCAGCGGGTCGGGTCTGCCGGGCACCTCGACGGTGATCGCGGTGGCGGTGAGCTCGTCGAACCGTCCGACGATCTGGTTTCCGGCGGTGGCGGCGACGCCCAGGGTGATGACCAGGGTGGCGATGCCGAGGACGGTGCCGAGCGTGGTCAGGGCGGAGCGAACCGGGCGGGCGAGTATGCCCGCCAGGGCCTCGGACCAGAGATCGCGGATGTCCACGGTCACATCCCTTCGGGAGAGCGGGCAGGGCGGTTCGCCCGGCAGGTGAGAGAGCGAACGGGCGCACCACATAGGACATGGGGACGTACGGGACAGAAGTGGTGCCGCGTGGGATGTGAGTGCGCAGGAGGGCGGCACCGCATGTGACGTGGGGTGCGTGTCACTCCTCGGTGAGGACGCCGTCGCTGATGCGGACCCGCCGGTTTGCGCGGGCGCTCACCGCGTCCTCGTGGGTGATGACCAGGAGCGTGAGGCCCTGGTCGCGCAGGCCGTCGAACAGGTCGAGCACCGCTCCGGTGTTCCTGCTGTCGAGGTTGCCGGTGGGCTCGTCACACAGCAGCAGCGACGGCCCGCCCATCAGCGCGCGGGCGATGGCTACACGCTGGCGCTCGCCGCCGGACAGGCGGCCGGGCATGAAGTCGACTCGATGGCTCATGCCGACCTTCTCCAGCATCTCCTCGGCACGCCTGCGGCAGCCCCGGCGACCGTACCCGCCGATGGCCGCGCCTGGGGGTTCGTTCCTCGCTCTCTCACCCCCGGCTCCGCCGCGCGGGTTGGTGGTCGCGCTCGCTCGGGTGCTCGTTGGCTCGTTCCTCGCTCTCTCACCCCCGGCTCCGCCGCTCCGGCCGTACATTTCGGCGAGCATGACGTTCTCCGCCACGGTCCGGTGGTCGAGCAGGTGGAAGGACTGGTAGACGAAGCCGATCCGGTGCCCCCGAAGCCTGGTCCTGGCGCCGTCCTTCAGCGTGGTCGTCTCGATCCCGTCCAGCAGGTAGGAGCCCGAGGTGGGGCGGTCGAGCAGGCCTAACGTGTTGAGCAGGGTGGACTTCCCGGACCCCGAGGGGCCCACGATGGCCATATAGTCCCCCCGCTCAACACGTAGGCGGATCTTGGAGAGCGCGTGCACGGGCGGATCCGCGGGGAACACCCGGCTGACGTCGTTCAGGTGGATGACGAGGTTCACAGTTCATTACCGTTCATGGCCACTTACCGTTCCCGGCGCGCCGTGGATGGGTTTCGCCGCTTGGGGGAGCCGTTTCCTCAGGCACCGCTCACCACTACCCGATCGCCCTCCTTCAGCGTGCCTGGCTTCACGGGCGTCACCTCCACGGTGCCGTCGGCGGTGAGGCCGGTCCTGACCTCCACGTCGCCGGTCTTGTCGCCGCCGGGTAGTTCCACCTGGACACGGGGCCGGCCGTCGGCCGAGGTGACGACCGCGGCCACCGGAACGGTGAGCACGGCATTATCGGTGGCTCCGACAGAGATCTTCACGGTGACCGGCGCGCCGACCAGCTCCCGCAGGCCCTTGACGACCGTCGGGGTGAGCAGCACCGGTACCGAGTCCAGCTTCTCGTCGGCGACCCCGGCGGCCCCGGCGCCTTCGGTCTTTCCATCGGCCTCGGCGGGTCTGGCCGCGTCGCCGGTCGCGCTCAGCACCGCCGGGAACCGCGTCTCGTCAGCCGTCTCCAGCGTGGCCTTCATGCCTCTGCGCAGAAGCTTGGCCTCCCTGCTCTCCACCGAACCGGTCACCGCGAAGGCCGCGCTGGTCACCGTGGCGACCTCGCCCTCGACGGCGTCGCCGGGCTTCACCCCGACCTTGTCCAGCCGGGCGGGCAACGAGGGAAGGAAGACGATCTCGCCGGGTGGGACGCCGATGCCGTACGTCTTCAGGTATTCGGCCAGGATCGCTCTGGCGCTCGCCACGTTTTTGCCGCCGTTGGTGACCTTCAGCCGGAGCGGGGAGTTCTGGCGGGCCTGGCGCAGCGCCTGCTCGGCGACGGCCACGGTCTCCCGGCCCAGCCGTACGGCCCTGCGCAGTTCCCCAAGGCGTTTCTCCTTGCCCGCGCTCGCCTGGTCCGCGAAATCGGACAGGGTGGTACGCGCGGATTCCAGGTTCTGCCGGGCATTGGAGACCCTCAGCTCCAGCAGTCGCCTGTCCTCCGATTCGGCCGTGGGAGGAGTCGCCTCGGGCCCGGGCGTGGGAGGAGTCGCCTCGGGTTTGGCCGTGGGCAGGGTCTGCGGAGACCTGGCCGCGGTGAGGGCCTGCTCGGCGGCGAGCACCTCCTCCTCTCCGGTCCGTACGGCTCGGCGCAGGTCCTCCAGCTGGCGCGTCTCCTCGGGGGTGAGGTCTGCGGAGTCCTCTTCCTCCAGCGCGTCCTCTGCGGCTCGCAGGTCCTCGCGGGCGTTGCCGAGTTTGAGTTTCAGCGGCAGGACGTCACGTCCAGCCTCGAGAGCCTTGCGGTCGGTGAGCAGGGTCTCCTCGGCGGTCTGTACGGCCTGGCGCAGCTGCTCCCTGGTCTGTTTGGCGGTGAGGTCGGGTTCCTGCGCCGCGTATCCCCGCTTGGCGTACCAGCGCTGGACGGCGGACGTGGTCGCGGAGTCGAAGACACCGGTGCCCGGCGCGCCGAACCCGAGGCGGCGCAGCGCCGCCTGGAGCTGCCTGACGTCGGCGCCGGTGGCGCCGGGGGTCATGGTCCTGTGCATGGGAACCTTGCCGCGCAGGGCGAACACCGGGCGGCCGTTGACCTCCATCAGCACCGAGCCCTCGGCGATCCTGCCGGGGTGCGGAGCCCGGGTGACCCGCTGAGCCTCGGCGGCGCCGCCCACCACCCCGGCGAGGGCGACAGGAAACGGTGAGCCGTACGCCAGGGTGCCGCTGACGGCGACCGTGCTGGTGAGCTTCCGCCGTACGACGGGAGAGGTGATCAGCGACGGCTTGGGCGGCTGCCGGAGCGCGGCCTCGTCGGCGGGGGAACGCAGCCGCGTGCCGACCGCCCACCCGCCGCCGGCGATCAGGACGACCCCGGCCACGAGGCCGCCCAGCACGCGATGCCTCGACGTCACCACGGCCGTTCCGCTCCGAGCGCCGCAGCGTGTTTCGCGACGTCGGCCCGGCGTAGTGGCCGAAGGTGTTTCGCGACGTCGGCCCGGCGTAATGGTCGAACGTGTTTCACGACGTCAGTCCGGCGTGGTAGCCGAACTCCCGGTCGATCCTGTCGCGGATCTGCCGTTCCCTGGGCTGGAACGCGGCGTAGAAGTCCTTGCCGCATTCCAGGTCATCCAGCGCGGCCTTGATCTCCCCGGCGAGGTACGGCCTGGCCTCGTCAGGCGTCAGGCTGGGCAGGAACACGCTCTCACCGGGGGCGTTTTTCTCGCCGCCCGGCTCTGTGACGGAGATCTTCCTGAGGGCGGCGGGGTCGGTACCCCTGTCGAGCAGCTGCTTGTCGCCGAGAGCGGACATCTCCACCCGGATGGCAGCCTCGCTCGCGTCGCCGACCGCGGTGGGTTTGAGCGAGCGGACCCTGACGCCCTTGGTCTTGAGGCAGTCGCCGAATCTCCCGGCCAGGTCCAGAAGCCGCGCGTCGCCGTCGAGCTCCCGGCTCTCCGCCTGTTCGAGCATCGTGTGGGCCTGCATGGACAGATCGATCTCCGAGCTCACGGTCCTGCCGGTGAGTTTTTTGACGGCCGCCGAGTAGCAGGTGTCTCGGGTGGTCCGCCAGGACGCCAGCTGAGTCGAGGAGAGCGCCATCATGATCGGATTGTTCGGGTCCTGGTCGGAGAAGTTCATGCCCCCGGCCGGCCTGTACTCCGGATACACGTATCCGGAGTACAGGCCGAAGCCGTACTTCTCCCGCTGTTCTCTCACCGACCGGTAGTCGCCCGTCTCCCGCTTGACCTCCTCGTCGGTCTTCTGGTCCGACGGCAGGCTCGGGTTGTACTTGAAGCCCTTCCGCTTCATGCAGTCCCCGATCGCCGCCTCCGTCTGACGGCGTATGCCCTGCGGATCGGCGGTCGCGGGGGCTTTTCCGGCGGCGGGTGCCCCGGACACCGAATTCCCACCGCAACCGGACAGCACGGCCAGGGCCAGGACGGCTGCGGGCATGACTGCGAGAACTCGTGGCATGGTGCGACCTCGTTTCGCTGTGTGGGCGTGTGCGAGAGGCGATGGCACCGCCCGCGGCGGGAAGGGATTCTCCGTGGGGGTGGAGGCGAACGTGCTGTTTCGCGCGGTACGGCGCGACCTTCGGCGGAACGCTTCCGGGCTGCGGTGTCCGGATCCGCTGCGAATCTTCACCTCTCCGGTCTCAATACGGCAGCAGACCGTCTTTCCGGCCGAACCCATTCCAGGTTTCTTCCAGGAGCTTCGAGTCCCGGGGCCGGAACGCGGCGTAGAAATCCTTGCCGCATTCCAGGTCGTCGAGCGCGGCCTTGATCTCCTTGGCCAGGTGCGGCCTCGCCTCGCCGGGCGGCATCCGCACGGCTTCAACGGTCTGCGCCTCGCCCGATTTCATGCGTTTGACCATGTTGGCGGTGCGCTCTTCTTCGAAGAGGAGCCCGGTGCTGAATGCCATCGCGGTGGGCTTGAGCGAGGCCACCGGGTAACCCTCGCTCTTGAGGCAGTCGCCGAAGTCACCGGCCAGTTCGACCAGCCGGGGGTCGCCATCGAGCCGGCGCTCCTTGGTCTTTACGTAGAGGTTGTCCGCCTGCGCGTAGACGTCGTCCATGGAGGAGGCCTTCTTGCCGGTGAGCGTGGTGAACGCCGCCGCATAGCAGGCGTTGTCGGCGGCGGTCCAGGCGTTGTACTGGGTCTTGGAGAGCGACTGCGCCAGCTCCATGTTGGGGTCGGAAATGGGATCCGGGATGCCCTCCTCAGGATCGTCTGGATAGGCGAAGGTGAAGTAAACCCCGAAGCCGTGCTTCTCGCGATATTTGAGCATCGCCGGGTAGTCGCCGCTTATCTCAAGGCGGCGCTCCTCGCTTATCGTCTGCAGTGGGGCGGGGACGTTCGGGACGTACTTGAAGCCCTTCTGTTTCATGCAGTCGGCGCGCATCGCCTCCATCTGGCGGCGTTTTCCGTGTGAATCGGTGGCAGGGGACGCCTTCCCGGCGGCGGGCGCGGCGGGTGGCGCCGACTCCGCGCCGCAACCGGCCAGTAGGGCCAGCGACAGGGTGGCGGCGGGCATGACTGTGAGAACTCGTGGCATGGGGTGACTCCGTTTCGGCATGCGGGCATGGTCAGGAGGCAGCGGCTGCCGCCCGCGATTCGATCGGGCAGGTTAGAGAAGGACGTGTCGTTTCGCGCGGTACGGCACGATCACGGCCAGCGCCGTCAGGAAGACGAGCAGGGCCAGGTGCGCCACGTCCTGGCTGGATTGGGCGCCGAGGTTTTCGGCGTAGACGGCGCAGACCGGGATGAGATAGATGACCGCGGCCATGGCCCAGCGCGGGTCGCGGGCCACGTGGCCGGCCCAGATCGCGAGGGCGAGGATCCCGATTTCCACGGCGACCCTGGCCGCTGCGAGGGGGCCGGGCCCGCCCGTGAAGTCGAGCCCGGCAGGGTCGGCACCGGCGAGTGCCGGGATCGCCGCCCACCACAGCCACGACCGAGCCCCGATGGACCGGGGCTCGCGGGCGGCCAGCGCCAGCAGACCCAGCACGATCAGTGTGTAACCGATCATCGGCGCCACCGGGCCGCCGCCCCCGTAGAGTGCCCCGCCGCCCCAGATCGGGTCGGGATAGACCGGTAGCAGTGTCACGTCCAGCCAGGTGCGGCCGAGCGTGATCGAGCAGACCTTGACCGCGACCAGCACCGTCACCGGCAGCGCCGTACGCACCCACCCACGCATGATCAGGACGACGGCGAGTGCCGACAGCCCCACCCAGAGCGGAATGGCGGTCGCGTACGGCACCAGCATCGCCAGTTGGGCGACCGACAACGCCAGGACTCCGAGGTGAACCCCGTCGACCCAGGCGGGCCTCTCCGTCGCGTAGGTCACTCTCGTCCGCAGCCCGCCGACGATCAGCGCGAAGGACTCCCGGGCCGAGGGCAGGGTGCGCCCCGGCTCGGCGGTGTCGAGCAGGGTGGCGATCAGCTCGCCGCCGTATCCGGACCGGTAGCTGCGGGGGTATCCCAGCAGCAGCCGTCGATACCGTCGCTCCAGGACCCCCGCGCCCGCCCCCGTGGCGGTGCGCGAGTCCGTGGTGGCGTCCGAGCCGGTTCCGATGCTCGTCCCCGCGGGGGAGTTCGGGTCCGAACGCTCGCCCGTTCCTGCGCGAGCGTTCGGACCCGTGGTGACGCCCGCCCCTGCGGAGGCGGGCGAGTTCGTGGCGACGGTCATGAGAACGCCGATCCGAGACGGAGGACCCGGCTGGTCACGACCGACGCCGCCTGCTGCATGCGCAGGGCCTCGGCGGAGACCAGGTTCTGGCCCTCGTCGGTGAGGACGAAGTATCTCCTCGGCCGTCCCTCGACGATCTCCTCGCGGTCGACGGCGATCAGCCCGCCCGCCGCCAGCCGGTCGAGCGCGCCGTAGAGCGTGCCGACCGGGAGCCTGATCCGCTCTTCCGAGAGCTTCAGGGTCTGCTTGATGATGCCGTGCCCGTGAAGGGGGCCGTCGAGCAGTGAGGCGAGGATGAAGTAGGTCGGCTCGCTGACCGTGGTTGATCCTTTAGCCATGCGGAAGACCATACTTCGCCCGGCGAAGTATGGTCAAATTGTGCCTCCGAGGAGACCTTTCCCGCACCGATTGGGGAACCGCCCTGGGCGGCGGAGAACCCCGTCCGCATCGGCCGAGGCGGTTGCCTTGACGTGATCGAAGGGCTCGCCATCGACTCGGGCCGGTCAACCGGGGCGCGGCGCGGCACCTCAAGCCCCATTCAGGCCAGGGTCGTCAACCGGTCGAGAAGGGTCGGGAGACGCGTCCACACGGACCGAGGCGGTCACCTCGAAATCGAGGTGACCGCCTCGGTATGGCGCGGGACGCCGGGACTACCAGGTCGTCGGCTTGCTGGGGGTGAACAGCCAGGCGTCGAAGAGCTTGTCGAGCTGCTTGCCGGAGACCTTCTCCGCCAGCGCGATGAACTCCTCGGTCGTGACGTATCCGTACTTGTGGTCTGCGGTCCAGGTCTTCAGCAGCTTGAAGAACGCCGGGTCGCCGATCCGCTGCCTGAGCGCCTGGAGCGTCATGCCGCCGCGGGTGTAGACCGAGCTGTTGAAGAGGTCGTCGGGCCTGGCGTGACCCGCCGGGTATTTCCAGATGGGGTCGTCCGCCGGAGCGGCGTACTCCTTCTGGAACTGCTGCTCGGCGGTCTTGCCGCCGTTGTGCTCGGACCAGAGCCACTCGGCGTAGGTCGCGAAGCCCTCGTTGAGCCAGAGCTCCCTCCACCGCCTGATGGTCAGGCTGTCACCGAACCACTGGTGGGCCAGCTCGTGGGCGATGATCGCGCTGTCCGGAGTGAACCCGCCGTAGAGGGGCTTGGTCTGGTTCTCCAGGGCGTAGCCCGCGGAGAAGTCGTCGACCACGCCACCGGTGGAGGAGAACGGGTAGGGACCGAACACGGTGCTCCAGTAGTCGGTGACCTTCCCCGACTCCGTGTACAGATTGTCCAGCGTGTCGCGGAACTTCGGGTCCACGGCCGCCAGGTTCTTGATCCCCCCGGCGGTCTTGCCCTGGCGCAGCTCGAACTTGCCCAGCGTCATGGTGGCCAGGTAGCTCGCCATCGGGTTTTTCTCCTTCCAGAGGAAGGTCGTCTTGCCGTTGCCGGTCTTCGGCTCACCGACGAGCTCGCCGTTGGCCAGCGCGGTGGTCCCCTTGGGGACGGTGATCTCGAAGTCGTAGCGTGCCTTGTCCGCCGGGTGGTCGTTGCCGGGGAACCAGGTCCTGGCGCCGTTGGGCTCGCACGCGACGAAGGCGCCGTCCTTGGTCGGAATGAAACCGTAGGTGCCCAGGTTGGTGGAGTGCTGGACCGGCTTGGGCTCTCCGGCGTAGGAGACCTCGACCTTGAACGGGGTCTTGTCGGGGATGAACGCGGCCGGGGTCACGGTCAGCTCCTGCTTGGCCCGCTCGAACGTCGCGGGCTTGCCGTCCACGGTGATCTTGCTGACGTCGAAGCCGGCCAGATCCAGGTTGAAGCTGGACAGGTCCTGGGTGGACGTGGCCTCGATCCCGGCCACGCCGGAGAGGCGTTTGGTGGGCGGGTCGTAGTCGATCTTGAGCCGGTAGTGGGCGACGTCGTAGCCGCCGTTGCCGTCGGTCGGGAAGTCCGGATCGCCGATCCCCGGGGCGCCGGCCCTGCCCGCGTGTTGCGAGACGGAGCGCGTGCCGCCTGCGGGCACCGGGTTGTCGACGGCTGAGGCGGGGGCGCTTTCCCCGCTCGACGCCGAGCAGGCAACTGCCCCGAATGTGCCGAGAAGAGTAGCGGTTACCACGATAAGCCGACTGGACGCCATGTCCTGAAGCCCCCCTTTTTCTGGCCCGGGTCCCACCGAGCCGCATCGACGGCAGACTACGCGAACGGCCTCTGACCATCAGGTATCTACGACAAGCGTCTTGGCGACTATGTCGTGGAGGGCTTGTTTGCGTTGGTTGAAAAGGATGAATGCCAGGTCAATCCAGCCCAGGCAACAGGTCGCGTACATCACCCACGACGCCGCCTCGCGGAGGGCTGCCTGCCCGACGCCGACCCTCTGCCCGCTGACGTCGGTCACTCGCAGGTGGAGAAGTTTCTTGCCGAGGGTCTGGCCGTTCCAGAAAGCGGTCAGCAGCCAGTAGTAGAGGAAACCGACAAGGGCCGCGAGCAGGGTGTGCTGGATGGGGATCCGGACGAAGACGCCCGACTCGATGTCCAAGATAGTGCCGTATGTCCGGTAAGTGAACGGCGAGGAGATGAGGCTGACGATGATGATGTCGAGGATGCCCGCGAACAGGCGGCGCCAGCGCCCGCCCAGCCTGGCGGGCACCGGTCCGGGCAGACCGAAGCAGGGCCCCGGCCCGATCAGGCCGGGGCCCTGCTCCGGTGCGCCGTGGCCGGATGGGCCGGAGTCGCGCTCAGGTGCGGCGTAGCCGGGTGTTCCACCGCCGAACGTGCCGGGACCGGGCCCTTGGCGACCTTGGCCGGGTGGGGGATCGGGCGGAGGAGAGGGCGAGGGGTTCGATCGCGGCTCGTCCGGCGGTGGTGGTGATGCCATGTGACCTTGATCGCCATGTACCGGCCAGCCCAAAGTCAAGCGTTGTTAAAGACTCTCCATGAAATCCTGGTCAAAGGTTGCCGCGGAGGTCCTGCTCGCGCTCGATCGCCTCGAAGAGCGCCTTGAAGTTGCCCTTGCCGAAGCCGAGCGAGCCGTGCCGCTCGATGAGCTCGAAGAACACCGTGGGACGGTCCTGCACGGGCTTGGTGAAGATCTGCAGCAGGTAGCCGTCCTCGTCGCGGTCGACCAGGATCTTGCGCTTCTTCAGCTCCTCGATCGGCGCGCGGACCTCGCCGATCCGGCTACGAAGCTCCGGGTCGTCGTAGTAGGAGTCGGGCGTGTCCAGGAACCCCACCCCGGCCTCGCGCATGTGGTCGACGGTGCTCAGGATGTCGTTGGTCGCCAGCGCGATGTGCTGCACCCCGGGGCCGCCGTAGAACTCCAGGTACTCGTCGATCTGCGACTTCTTCTTGGAGATCGCCGGCTCGTTGAGCGGGAACTTCACCTTGCGGGTGCCGTCCGCGACCACCTTGGACATCAGCGCCGAGTACTCGGTGGCGATGTCGTCGCCGACGAACTCCGCCATGTTGGTGAAGCCCATGACCCGCTTGTAGAACTCCACCCACTCGTCCATCTTGCCGAGTTCCACGTTGCCGACGCAGTGGTCGATGGCCTGGAACAGACGGCCGTTGCGCACGTCGGGGGCCGGGACGAGAGGCTCCGCCGCGACGTAGCCGGGCAGGTAGGCGCCGCTGTAGGCGGACCGGTCGATCAGGGTGTGCCGGGTCTCGCCATAGGTCGCGATCGCCGCGGACATCACCTTGCCGTGGTCGTCTTCCAGCAGGTGCGGCTCTTCCAGGCCTTTGGCGCCCCGGGCGATCGCGTGGGCGTAGGCGGCCTCGACGTCGGGGACCTCGATGGCCAGATCGATCACACCGTCACCGTGCTCGATCACGTGGCGGGCGATCTCGGTGCCGGGCCGTACGGAACCACGGAACTCGAACCTGGCGCTGCCGGAGGTGAGGACGTACGCCACCTCGTCACGGCTGCCGTTCTCCGGCCCCCGGTAGGCCACGAGCCGCATGCCGAAAGCGCTGGAGTAGTAGTGGGCTGCCTGCTTGGCGTTGCCCACGGCGAAGACCACGGCGTCCATACCGTTCACAGGAAAGATGTCATTCATGTGGATACTGTCCGTTTTAATGGGCGCTTTGTGCAACAGCCACTAAAATGGGTAGACAATATGTACAGCTATTCGCGCGTATCATCGGGATGCCTGTACACCATGACAATTGATCAACTCGACGCCCGGCTCATCGCCCTTCTGGCCGCGGAGCCCAAACTCGGCGTGCTGGAGTGTTCGCGGCGGCTCGGCGTGGCCAGGGGGACGGTGCAGGCGCGTCTCGATCGGCTGGCCGCACGGAGAGTGATCACCGGCTTCGGTCCCGACGTCGACCCCGCGGCGCTCGGCTACGACGTGACCGCGTTCGTGACCCTGCAGATCCGGCAGCTCAGCGGGCACGAGCCGGTCGCCGACCAGCTCGCGGCCATCCCCGAGGTCCTGGAGGTGCACACGATCACCGGGGGTGACGACATGCACTGCCGGGTGGTGGCACGCAGCAATGCCGATCTGCAGCGGGTCATTGACCTGATCGTTGACGTGCACGGTGTTGTCAGGACCTCAACGGTGATAGCACTGGACACTCCCGTGCCATACCGGGTTCTGCCTTTGGTGGCCGATGTCCCACGCCAGGGGAGTGGCTAGCCGTACCATCCCAAGGAGGGTCCAGACACCGTTATCCATCGTTTAACCTTAACGATCCGCACAACCGACGGGGGTCTGGTGCGGATTTGATCGGGGGCACGCGTGCGAATGGGCGGCGGGAAGGGCAGACCCGGGAGACGACTCCTGCGGATCACACTCATCGTCTTCGGCATCGGTCTCTTCTCGGTCATCGGCCTGCTCGCAGTGGTGTGGGCGGTCACCCCCATCCCGGACAGCACGCAGCCCAAGGCCACCGCGCAGGGTTCGGTGATCTACTACCGTGACGGCAAGACCGTGCTGGCCAAGCAGGGCGTGAACCGCAAGAGCGTGCCCCTGCAGAAGGTGCCGGAGACTCTCAGAAACGCGGTCATCGCCGCCGAGAACCGCTCGTTCTACGACGACAAGGGCGTGTCCGTGTCGGGCACCTTCCGCGCCATGTGGTCCACGGTCAGCGGCCAGCAGCTCCAGGGCGGCTCGACGATCACCCAGCAGATGGTCCGCAACTACTACAGCGGCCTCAGCCAGGAGCGTTCCGTCGTCCGTAAGCTCAAGGAGGTCATGATCTCCTTGAAGGTGGACCAGTCGAAGTCCAAGGAATGGGTGCTGGAGCAGTATCTCAACACGATCTACTTCGGCCGGGGCGCCGACGGTGTCCAGGCCGCGGCCAACGCCTACTTCCGTAAGGACGTCGGCAAGCTGACCCTCGCCGAGAGCGCCTACCTCGCCGCGGTGATCCAGCAGCCGTCCCGGTTCGCCAACCCCAAGGGCGCCGACCTCGACGCGGCCAAGGCGCGCTGGCGATCGGTGATCGACGGAATGGTGGAGACCCGGGCGATCACCGCCGAACAGGCCGCCGCGGTCAAGTTCCCCACCCTCAAGGCACCCAAGGCGATCTTCGAGCCCAAGGGCCAGGAGGGTTACATGCTCGACCAGGTGGCGGCCGAGCTCAAGCAGAGGGGCTACACCGACGAGGTCATCAACCAGGGCGGGTTGAAGATCGTCTCGACCTTCGACAAGAACCTGATGGCCGCCGCCGAACGGGCCGTCACCTCGGTGCTGCCGGAGGACACCTCCAAGAAGGTCCGCACCGGCCTGGCCGCGGTGGACCCCGCGACCGGCGAGGTCGTCGCCTTCTACGGCGGCCGTAGCTACACCGCCAACAAGTTCGACAATTCCTTCTCGGCCAAGGTGCAGGCCGGGTCCACGTTCAAGGCCTACACCCTGGCCGCAGCCCTGGACGACGGCCTCGGCCTCGACACCCGCGTGAACGGCAACTCGCCGATGCATGTCGCCTCGGACCCCGAGCATCCGATTCCCAACTCGGAGGGCGAGTCGTACGGCGAGATCAACCTGGTCACCGCGACCCAGAACTCGGTGAACACCGCCTTCGTGGATCTCGGACAGAGGGTCGGCCTGAACAAGGTGGTCAAGCTCGCCGAGAGCGCGGGCATCCCCGCCGCGCAGCTCACCCCGCACAAGGCCGCTGCCGTGCTCCCGCTGGGGGTGGCGTCCGTGAGCGCCGTGCAGAACGCCTCCGGCTTCGCCGCGTTCGCCGCCGAGGGCGTCCACCGCGAGGCCCACGTGATCCGCTCGATCACCGACGCCCAGGGCAAGGTCACCAAGAGCACCACCAAGGGCAAGCGGGCCTTCAGCGAGCAGGCCGCGATCGACGCCACCTACGCGCTCACCCAGGTCGTCAACGCCGGAACCGGCTCGGCCGCCCGCCTCTACGACCGTCCGGTGGCGGGCAAGACCGGCACCACCGACGAGTCGGCGGCCGCGTGGTTCGCCGGGTTCACCCCGCAGCTGGCGACCGCGGTGGACATGTTCCGTGACGACAACAAGCCGGTGGTGGTGGGCGGCAGCGCCCAGTTCGGCGGGAGCTACCCGGCTCAGGTCTGGCACGCCTTCATGACCGAGGCGATGGCGGGCAAACCGGTCAAGGACTTCCCCGAGCCGTCCAACTACGGCTACTCCACGCCCTACGGCGACTACCCGTCCAACGGCCCGTCCGACGGACCCTACGGCCAGGACTACGGCGACGGACAGGACTACGGCGACGGGCTCGACCAGAACGGCGACCCCGTCACCCCCGACCCGCAGGAGACGGGAAACCCGGTCCCCGACCAGCCCTCGTCCCCCGACCAGAACCAGGTTCCCGACGGCACGGGAGACGGGACGGACAACGGGTTCGGTGACGGCCAGGGCCAGGGTCAAGGTCAGGGCAACGGCCAGGACCAAGGCCAGGGCCAGTGGCAGGGCAACGGCCAGGACCAGGGCCAGGGCCAGGGCTAGTCCCGCATTCCGCACGTGACCCCCATCGACCGGGGTGATCACCCACAGCGCTGGATCAGATATGTCTGCCGACCCTCAACGATGCGGCACGTGCGGAAAACGGGGCTGACGCGTTGACCGCGTGCGATCGCCGGGCTCGCCGACTCGCGACGTGCGGCGGCGGCTTCGGCGAGGCGGCGACCGAAAACCCGGTCGAATTTCATGGTCATCGCAACCGGCGCCGCCGGCCCCGGAACATCAGGTTCTCCGTCTAGTCGTCGTCTCCGCTCCCGTTCTCCAGCTCGGCCAGGAGCCCCGCGGGGGTCGTGACGGGCAGCTTGCAGACGAAGCGGCGGCACACGTAGGCGGCCGGTTGGCCGCCCACCAGGCCGCGGCCGGAGAGCAGCGGGACCTCCTCGGAGCCGGGCTCGCCGAGCGCCACGACCAGGCCGGGCAGAGACGAGAGCAGGGCGGTCCTGTGCAGCGCCGCCGTCGCCGGATCATCCGGCGAGCCCACGATCGCGACCTCGATCGGACCGGAGACGGCCGCCTGGGCCGCCGCGAGGCCCCACCCGGCGAACCGCGCGTGCTTGTCCGCGAGTACGGTCACCGTGCCGAGAGCCGCCTCGGCCGCCTCCCTGTGCCTGGCCGAACCGGTCAGGGCCGCGTAGGAGAGCAGGGCCCCGGCGGCGGCGAACTGCCCGGAGGGGGTCGCGTTGTCGGTGGGGTCCTGCGGGCGCTGGAAGAGCCGTTCGGCGTCGTCGGCGGTGTCGAAGAACCCTCCCGACCCGTCGGAGAACCGGCCGAGCACGTTCTCCAGCAGCGCCCCGGCCCGATGGAACCAGCGCACCTCCCCGGTCACGCCGTACAGGGCGAGCAGGCCCTCGGCGAGGTCCGCGTAGTCCTCCAGGACTCCGGCGTTGTCGCCCGCCCTGCCGTCGCGCGACGTGCGCAGCAGCCGGTCGCCGTCCATGTGGAGCTCGTCGAGCAGCACGGCCGCGGCTCGCGCAGCCTCGACGAGGTCCGGACGGTCGAACAGCGCCCCGGTCTCGGCGAGGGCGGCGATGACCAGGCCGTTCCAGGCGGCCACCACCTTGTCGTCGCGGCCCGGCCGTACCCGATGGGCCCGCGCGGCCAGCAGCGCGGAGCGAACCCGGGCGAACCGCTCGGCGTCCTCGGGATCGGACAGGAGCTGGAGCACCGAGGTGCCGTGCTCGAACGTTCCGGTCACCTCGAACAGGCCGACCGCCCAGGCGCCGTCCTCCTCGCCGAGGACCTTGTGGAGCTCCTCGGGGGTCCAGGCGTAGAACTTGCCCTCCACACCCTCGCTGTCGGCGTCCAGGGCGGAGGCGAAACCCCCCTCCGGGGTGCGCATCTCGGCCAGCAGCCAGTCGGCCGTCTCCAGCGCGATCCGCCTGCCCAGCACCGAGCCGGTCGAGCGCCACCAGTGCGCGTAGACCCGCAGGAGCAGCGCGTTGTCGTAGAGCATCTTCTCGAAGTGCGGCACCACCCAGCCGGCGTCCACGCTGTAGCGGGCGAATCCACCGGCGAGCTGGTCGTAGATCCCGCCCCTGGCCATCGCCTCCAGCGTCCGGTCGGCCATCAACCTCGCCGCGCTCGCGGTGGCCCGGGGTTCCTTCGGCTCCGGGCTCGTCTGCCCGCTCTCGATCACGGGGGCTCCGCGGTATCTCAGCAGGAACTCCAGCGCCATCGACGGCGGGAACTTGGGCGCCCCGCCGAATCCGCCGCGCACCTGGTCGAAGGACTCGGCCAGGCCGTGCACGGCCCGCGCCAGCGTGCTCGGGGTGGGCAGCGGTCCCGACGGCAGAGCCGACCGCTCGTTCAGAGCCTCCACGATCTTCGATCCCTGTTCCAGCACCGCGGCCCGGTCGCCGGTCCAGGCGTTCGACACCCCGGTCAGCAGCCGCTGGAACTGCTCCCTGGGGAAGTAGGTGCCGGTGTAGAAGGGATGCCCCTCCGGGGTGGCGAAGACCGTCATCGGCCATCCGCCCTGGCCGGTCATGGCCTGGGTGGCCGCCATGTAAACCGCGTCCACATCCGGACGCTCCTCGCGGTCCACCTTCACGTTGACAAAGCGTTCGTTCATCATCGCGGCCGTGCCGCCGTCCTCGAACGACTCGTGCGCCATCACGTGACACCAGTGACACGCCGAATACCCGACGCTGATCAACAGGGGCACATCCCGCCGCCTGGCCTCCTCGAAGGCCGCATCCCCCCAGGCGAACCAGTCCACCGGGTTGTCAGCGTGCTGCCGCAGATAGGGACTGGTGGCGTCCTTCAACCTGTTCATCGAGACCCTCCTGCGTAAGTGGTGCGTGCGTTCTCGTCGCGCGAGACGTGCTCGGATCGCGCGTACTCGTTCTACCTCCACGGCCTCACCTCACACTAAACCGAACATGGGGCCACACCGTGAACATGCGGGGTCGTACCCGACGCGGCTCGCGCCCAACTGAGCTGGGGAGATGTGCTGGTGCGGCATCGGGCGTAGGCTCTCTGGGCGTGGATCTCGACTTCGTCTGTGTGCACGCCGGCAGGACAGCCTCCGAGCTGACCCGGCGTGATGTGGCTCGCGCGCTGCTTGCCGTGCCCTCAGGGGTGGCGCTGGTGGCCATCCCCGATCTGAGGAGAGCGCTGATGGCGGTGGGCAACCCGCTGTCACTGCCCTTCTGGGATTCCGCCAAGACGACGCTCAGCGCGATCGAGTCCGGTGGGGCGACGGTGGGCGACGTGCAACGGTGGCTGGAGTCCACCGGCACCGAGCCGCTGCTGCTCACCCGCAGCTTCTTCGTCTGGCCCGAGGAGGACGAGCGGGGACCGATCGGCGCGGAGATGTTCCGCGGCCTGGTCGCCTATCTGGAAGAACGGGTCGCCGCCGGGGAGATCGATCCCGACGCGCTCGCTCAGGGCGACGAGGACGCCAGGGAGGTCTACGCGGACCTGCAGGAGCGCTGGCTCACCAGCCCGCTGCCCGACGGGAGGGTGCCGGGGGCCGCGGTGAGCGACGAGCAGGATGAGGAGCTGTTCGCCGCCTGGGACGAGGAGGAGGCGTTCGCCCTCAGCGAGCTGCGCCGCATCCTGGCGGAGCTGCCCGATCCCGAGCGGCCCGTCAAGGAGCTGAAGGCCGCCGCCACGCGGCTGCGCGAGGTGCTGGCCGAGCCCGGCTACCCAGGCAACGTGCTGCGGGCGTGCGCCGGATACGACGGGCAGCCGCTGCCCGCCGACGACGAGGACCTCTGGCTGACCGTCACGGCGGGCATCGCCGGGCCGATCTCGGACCTGCCCGATGAGGACGACAGCCCCGAGGAGTTCTCCAACCTGGACAACGAGCTCAGCCACGAGGACTCCGTGCTGGCCGCGCTGTGCGCGATCCACCACGCGGACTGGCTGGCCGTGGTCGCCGCCCTGGCCAGACGCGGTCCGGGGGTCCTGGCCTCGCCCGAGCGGATCGCCCGGCTCATCGCCGAGTCCGAGGACATCGACGTCGCGCTGGACGAGCCGGAGGACCTGGAGGCGGCGGAGACGCTCTTCAGCTCGGTGACACCGCTGTGGGCGTGTCTCGGGATCGTCGACAGGACCGAGGTGCTCACCCCGCTGGGCCGCTGGGGCCTGCCCAGGGCCCTGGAGCGGGCCTGGTCGTCGACGGACGTGCTCGGCGACTGACGGGTGAGGGCGGTGCGGCTCGGAGGCCGGGGCGGTACGGCCTCCGAGGGTGGGGGGCGGTGCGCCGTACGGTCTACACGCGCCGCCCCACTGTCACGCCCCGTCCTCGACCAGGTCGAGGTAGTCCTCGTGCACCAGATCTTTGTATTCAGGGTGTCGCCGGATGTATCGAGCGACGAAGGGGCAGAGCGGCACGACCGGCAGGCCCGCCGTACGGCTCTGGTCCAGGGCCGCGACGACCAGGCGGCTGCCCAGGCCCATTCCCTCGAACTTGGGGAGGATCTCGGTGTGCGTGAAAAAGATCTTATTGGGGCGTCGCCGGTACTGGGCGAACCCGGCGACCTCGCCGTCGACCAGGATCTCGAAGCGAGAGGCTTCCGGATGGTCGGAGACCTCGATGTTCTCAGGCATGCCCGTCCTCAGATGGGTCTGCGCCGGATCTTCCGGGGAGATCGGCTAGGGGGAGGTGGGGGAAGTGGGGGTGGTGTCTTTCTGCTTCCGCAGCTCCGCCTCGGACGGAACCTCGATCTTGGCGACGTGTCTCCTCATCGACTTCACGAGCAGGAACAGGGCGAAGCCCAATGCCGCGACGACGAGGAATCCCACCAGGCCGGGACCGATCTCACCTTTGATGGCGCTGTCGAATGCAATCACATCTCAAGTTTGCCACCGACCCCCCACAGTCGTGTCAGTGGCAGGCGTGCGAGACGTTCTCCGCGTGGATACCGGTGAACAGGTCGTCTTCGGGAAGCTCGACATCCACGAGCGATCGGGCCAGGTGGTAGTCCTCGGTCGGCCAGACCTCACGCTGCAGGTCACGCGGGCAGACGAAGAAGGAGCCGTCGGGGTCGACCTGGGTGGCGTGCGCGAGCAGCGCCTCGTCGCGGGCCTCGAAGTAGTCGCCGCAAGGAACCTTGGTGGTCACCGGCCACTTCTGCGGGCGGTCCTCCCACCGGGAGATCCAGTCGGCGTAGGGGGAGCCGATGCCGCGTGAGGTCATCGCCTCGTGCAGCGCCTCGAACCGCTCCTTGGTGAAGCCCATCTGGTAGTAGAGCTTCAGGGGCTGCCAGGGCTCCCCGGCCTCCGGGTAGCGGTCGGGGTCGCCGGCGGCCTCGAAGGCCTCCACCGAGACGCGGTTGGTCATGATGTGGTCGGGGTGCGGGTAACCGCCGTCGTCGTCGTAGGTGAGGATGACGTGCGGCCTGAACTCGCGTACGGCGGCGACCAGCGGCGCGGAGGCGATCTCGAGCGGCTGGACGGCGAAGCAGCCCTCGGGCAGCGGCTCGCTCTCGTCCTCCGGCAGGCCGGAGTCGACGAATCCCATGAAACGCTGCTGCACGCCGAGGATCTCCCGTGCGCGCTCCATCTCCAGTCGCCGGACCTCGCCGATGTTCTCGAGGATGTCAGGGCGATCCATCTTGGGATTCAGGATCGAACCGCGCTCACCCCCGGTGAGGGTACAGACCAGCACGTCCATGCCTTCCGCGACATAGCGCGCCATGGTGGCCGCGCCCTTGCTCGACTCGTCGTCGGGATGCGCGTGAACGGCCATCAGCCTCAGCGGTGCACTCACGGGCTCGATGTCTCCTCTATGTCGGTTGCGCTCGGGTCTTCGCTTGCCTCGCGGACGTCATGTCTCGACATGCCGTTCGCCTCGCTCGCTCGTGCCGCACCGCTCCCTGGGCTTAAGTCACTCTAGGGAGAGGTTAGTTTCTCTTGGGCGGTCGCGAGGGCGAGGCCCCCGCGAGGGACAATTGTCTCGGACAACGCCGAGGTAGTGCAGGGAGATTCCGTCATGGCCACCAGCGAGGCCGAGAGGGGCCGTCAGGACGGCCCGATCCTTGGCACCCCGGGCGACTTCCCCGATCGTCCGGAGCGCAAGGGGCGCTTCGTCGTGCACGTCGTGATCGCGATCCTCTGCGCCGTGTGCGCAGGTGGGTGGGGTTATGTGATGTGGGCGGCGGGAGGTGACACCGAAGTCAGCAACCAAGTCATTGCTTTTGATGCCAGCAGCGGTGATTCTGTGCAAATCACCTTCGAAGTGAGCAAGCCATCCGACCGTGCTGTGCTGTGCCAGCTCCAGGCCACGGATGTCAACCACGTGGAGGTGGGAAGCCGTGAGGTCAATATTCCACCTGGTGAGGGATATGTTCGGCTTACCGAACGGCTAGAGACCAGTGCCCAGGCTACTTCGGGTGCCGTGCACTACTGCTATCTCGTATAGTGAGACATTTGGGGAAGCGTTTGAGCGGTTAACTTGTTAGCCTTTCGAAATTCGACCGCCCGCTACCCAGATCATCCGCTACACCAGAACGAAGCCCCCAAGAGGAAGCAAGGAGAACCCGTGGCCGACTCCCACAACGAGAGCGTCACCTGGCTCACTCAGGAGGCGTACGACCGCCTGAAGGCGGAGTTCGAATACCTCTCGGGGCCCGGGCGCACCGACATCGCCAAGAAGATCGAAGACGCCCGCGAAGAGGGCGACCTGAAGGAGAACGGCGGCTACCACGCCGCCAAGGACGAGCAGGGCAAGATGGAAGCCCGCATCTACCATCTCCATCAGATCATCGAGAACGCCCGGGTGGGCGAGGCGCCCCGCACCGAAGGTGTGGTGGGCCCCGGAATGACCGTCACCGTCAGTTTCCAGGGCGACGACGAAGAGGTCACCTTCCTGCTCGCCTCCCGTGAGGAGAGCGGCGCCCCGATCGACGTCTACTCGCCCAAATCGCCGCTTGGCGCGGCGATCAACGGCAAGAAGATCGGTGAGAAGGCCTCCTACACGATGCCGAACGGCCGCTCCAACACGGTCGAGATTCTTGAGGCCGTTCCGTACATCGGTAACTGACCTCACCCGAATCCAGTGATCCGCCGGGACCCTGGTCCCGGCGGATCGCCGTGTGTCCGAAGACTCCATCCGGCGTGTGATCGCGTCGAAGATAAGGCGCTTTTCGGTGGATTCGCGTGCATTATGGCTCGGTGTACGGCACCCTCGTATGGCTGACTCCGGACGGGAAGGGGAGACGTCGTGTTCGAGCGGCGGACGCGTGTCTCCGGCCTGATCCGTGAGGCCCGCCAGGATCTCGCATATCGCCCCCGGGTGAAGTACGGCCATCGCGCCATCCACATCATGAGACGGGCCGTCCCCGTCATCTCGGTCCTCGTCGTCACCGTGCTGGCCGCCGATCTGATGATCCTCGTGCAGCTGTCGGGGCGGAGTTCGGAGGCGGTCGCCCTGCGCCGGTCCGTCGTCGTCCAGCCCACCGGGCCCGCCCAGCCCGTACGAGGCGCGCAGGACGGCCTGGTCGAGACCCGGCCCACGCAGGCCGCCGCTCCGCCGCCGGTGGCCCCGCTGACCGCGATCCGGCGGCCGCACCTGTTCATCGTCGCGAACAAGCCGCTCAGCCCGGCCGTGGTGGCGAAGATCACCAAGACCAGGGGGGTGCGGTCGGTGGAGCGCGCCGACGCCGCCGAGGTGACGCTGGACGGCAAGCGGGTGCAGACGCTCGGGGTGAACCCCTCGACCTTCCGCGCGTACACCCCCAAGCCGACCGCGGGGTCCGACAGGCTCTGGCGCAACGTCTCCGCCGGGGAGGTCGCGGTCTCCTTCGTCCTCGGCAACGACGGCGGCATGCCGCTGGGCAAGACCTTCACCACCGCCAGCCGGACGCTGCGGGTGGGGGCCTACGCCACGATGGGCATGGGCTCCATCGACGCCGTGGTCTCCAAGCCGACCGCACGCGCGCTGGGCATCCCGGAGAACAACGCGCTGGTGGTGAGCGCTCCCCAGGTCGACTCCGTCGCGCTGCGCAGCACCCTGCTGAGGATCCTGCCCAGGGGCGGTCAGATCGCGGTGATCAATCCCGTGCTGAAGTCTCCCGAGGCTCCCGGTCAGGCGGTGAATCCCGGCCGCACGGTGTGGCCGGCGGACGCCTTCCTGGCCGCGCCGCAGATCAGGACCGTCCTCACCGCCGCGGTCAGCAAGCTCGGCCGTCCTTACGTGTGGGGTGCCGAGGGACCCGACTCCTTCGACTGCTCGGGGCTGGTCCAGTGGGCCTACGCCCAGGCGGGCATCACGGTGCCCCGGGTGACGCACCAGCAGTTCGTCTCGGGTCCGCAGATCCCGTTCGACCAGGCCCAGCCGGGAGACCTGTTGTTCTGGCGGAACGACCCCACCAACCCCGGCTACGTCTCGCACGTGGCGATCTACTGGGGTGACGGCAAGATGCTGCACGCCCCCAGGACCGGAGACGTGGTCAAGATCGTCCCTGTCAGCACCCGCAACTTCGCCGGTGCCGTGCGGATCAGCCCCGGGGTCGCCGCCCAGGTCCGCTAGGAGCGCCTAGAGGGGTAGACCGGCCGCGAGGTGGGCGAGGGCCGTGTCCATGAGCTCCGGCAGGTTCTCCGCCGGATTCCCGGCCCAGCGGGTGATCGCGGTGATCATGACGCCGATCACCGCTGCCGCGAAGGTCTGGACCTCGAAGTCGCCGGCGTCGCGGCCGGTGCGGGAGGCGACCTCCGCGCAGATCATCGCGTGCGTGTCGACGGCGTTCTGGAGCTGCCTGGCGCGCAGCGCGGGCACCGAGAAGATGAGCCGTGCCCGGATGGAGACCTTCTCGAACTCGGCGGGGGTGAATCCGCCGAACGCCGTCCGTACGGCCTGCCGGAAGGCGTCGATCAGCGGCGTGCCGGGAGGGACCTCGCGGAACAGGGCGATGGTCAGCGGGCCGTACTCGTCCTGCACGACCACGTCTTCCTTGGCCGGGAAGTAACGGAAGAACGTGCTCGGCGACACCTCCGCGGCCTCGGCGATCTGCTCGACGGTCGTGGCCTCGTAGCCCTGCCGGACGAACAGGCGCAACGCGTGCTCCTGGATCGTCCAGCGGGTCTTCGCCTTCTTGCGTTCGCGCAGTCCCTCGGCGCGCGGAGGTGAGCTCATGCGCTGATTCTCGCGCCCGGCGACGCTCATGAACACCGCCGCGAGCGCCGAGATCATCCAGGGTGCCGCGCCGTTCCCGAGCGGAGCGCCGTTCCGAGCACGGCGCCGTTCCCGGGTACGGCGCCCGTCGCCGTGATGCCGGGTGTTCGGCGTGTCACCGGTGTCACGTGACGGCACACGAGCCGAACGCTCCGACCGTCGCCGTGACCGAGGGGGTGCCCCGATCGTGGTCATGTCATCACCGATACACGATGCTGGTGTCTTCAACTAAAGCGTTGTAATCTAAATTACATGGAAAATGATGAAGCAGCGGCGAAGCTACGAGGCTGGTTCCTGGGGCGGCTGCCCGAGGAGTGGTTCGAAGGCCAGCCGGAGATCGTGCTGGACCGTGAGGAGATCACGGTGGTCGGCAGGCTCCAGGCGCCCGTGCTCGGCGAGGACGCCTCCGAGGTGGAGCGGACGGCCGCCATGGAGGGCGGCATCCAGCGCTTCCGGGAGGAGACCAGGGAGCGCCGCATCGAGATCGCGCTGGAGGCGGAACACCGCTTCCGCAGGAAGGTTTCCTGGGGGATCGCCGTCGGCGAGGAGACGGTGATGTTCACCACACTGTCGATCCCCGTCATGACCAGGCTGCGCCAGTCCGAGCGCCGGGTTCTGGACACGCTCGTCGCCGCCGGGGTGGCCCGCAGTCGTAGCGACGCGCTCGCCTGGTGCGTGCGCCTGGTGGGCAACCACACCGACACCTGGCTCACCGATTTGCGGGACGCGCTTCAGCATGTGGACCGCGTTCGCGCCGCGGGCCCCGACGTGAATTCCTGAGTCTGGGCAGGGGAAATGGCCGCGCAATTGGTCTGAACCTGTTGATTGATTGGTTTAGACCTTTGTGATTGGCCTATACCACTGCGGGGACGGCTTTTTTTAATCGCACTTCTTTTGGGTAGGTCTCCTCAACATCGCGACCACTGCCAGCCCGTATGCCCGACAGGGCAGGGGGACCGGCGACGCCGCGACGCCAATCCTGCAAATTCACTGGTCTACGCCAATTGGATTACGTGCGGTTTGGTGGTCAATGATGTTTTGGCCCTGAGAAATGCAAAGGAGCCCCAGCAGTGTCTCTTACCATGGACGTGACCGCCCTGAGCCCGACCACCCATACCGAGCTGGTCGCGTGGGTCAGAGAGATCGCCGAGCTGACCCAGCCGGATCGGATCGAGTGGTGCGACGGCTCCGAGGCCGAGTGGACCCGCCTGACGAATCTGCTGGTCGAGCAGGGAACCTTCAAACGTCTGGCCAAACGGCAGAACAGTTTCCACGCGGCCTCCGATCCCAGCGACGTCGCCCGGGTCGAGGACCGCACCTACATCTGTTCCGAGCGCGAAGAGGACGCGGGGCCGACCAACAACTGGATCGCCCCCGCCGAGATGCGCCGGACCTTCGGCGAGATCTTCCAGGGCAGCATGCGCGGCCGGACCATGTACGTCGTGCCGTTCTGCATGGGTCCGCTGGGCGGTGACATCTCCCAGCTCGGCGTCGAGATCACCGACTCGCCCTACGTGGCCGTGTCGATGCGCGTCATGACCCGCATGGGGGAGGAGGCCCTGCGGCTCATCGAGGAACGCGGCGACTACGTGAAGGCCGTGCACTCGGTCGGCGCCCCGCTCGAGCCCGGCCAGGACGACGTGCCATGGCCGTGCAACTCCACCAAGTACATCAGCCACTTCCCCGAGACCCGCGAGATCTGGTCGTACGGATCGGGCTACGGAGGCAACGCCCTGCTCGGCAAGAAGTGCTACGCGCTGCGCATCGCCAGCACGATGGCCCGCGACGAGGGCTGGCTCGCCGAGCACATGCTCATCCTCAAGCTCACCCCGCCCTCGGGAGAGACCCGCTACGTCGCGGCGGCGTTCCCGAGCGCGTGCGGCAAGACGAACCTGGCCATGCTCCAGCCGACCATCCCGGGCTGGAAGGTCGAGACGATCGGCGACGACATCGCCTGGATGCGCTTCGGCGACGACGGCCGCCTGTACGCCATCAACCCCGAAGCGGGTTTCTTCGGCGTCGCCCCCGGCACCGGCGAGTCCACCAACGCCAACGCGATCAAGACGCTCTGGGGCAACAGCATCTTCACCAACGTCGCCCTCACCGACGACGGCGACGTGTGGTGGGAGGGCCTCACCGATGAGCCCCCGGCGCACCTGACCGACTGGAAGGGCCGCGACTGGACCCCGGACAGCGACGAGCCCGCCGCCCACCCGAACTCCCGGTTCACCACCCCCGCGGGCCAGTGCCCGATCATCGCCCCCGAGTGGCAGGACCCCAAGGGCGTGCCGATCTCCGCGATCCTGTTCGGCGGGCGCCGCGCCAGCGCGGTCCCGCTGGTGAGCGAGTCGCTGAGCTGGCAGCACGGCGTCTTCACCGGAGCCAACGTCGCCTCCGAGAAGACCGCCGCGGCCGAGGGCAAGGTCGGCGAGCTGCGCCGCGACCCGTTCGCGATGCTGCCGTTCTGCGGATACAACATGGGCGACTACTTCGCCCACTGGATCAAGATGGGCCAGCGGAAGAACGTCCGGTTGCCGCGCGTCTACTACGTGAACTGGTTCCGCAAGAACGACGCCGGCACGTTCATCTGGCCGGGCTTCGGCGAGAACATCCGCGTGCTTAAGTGGATCGTCGAGCGCCTCAACGGTGAGGCCGAGGCCGTGCGCACGCCGATCGGCCTGCTCCCCGCCGAGCTCGACACCGAGGGCCTGGACATCTCCGACGAGGACCTGCGGACCCTGCTGAGCGTCGACAGGGAGACCTGGAAGGAGGAGGCGTCGCTGATGCCCGCCTTCTTCGAGACCTTCGGCGACCGGTTCCCCAAGGAACTCTGGGACGAGTACAACGCGCTCGTCGAACGGCTGGGCTGATCCCCGGGGTTGCCGTGCCCCGCTCCCGGGGGGTACGGCAACCGCGTGGTTCCTCTTCGGGCATGAGAGGCGGTGCTTCCCAGCCTGGACACGGGAGGCGGCGCCTCTCCCCGGTCCGGGCATGAGAAGCAGTGCCCCTTCGGGCATGAGAGGCGATGCCTTCCCGGCCCGGACACGAGAGGCAGCGCCTCCTCGGTCAGGAGAGCCATGAGAGGCCGTGCCTCCTCGGCCATGAGAGCCATGAGGGGCGGCGCCTCCTGGCCGGGAGAAGGGGCGATCGACCGGCTTCCGTCCTGACTCCGTACCGGTCCTTCGACACCGGGGTCACGACCGGTGACCCCGGTCGCCCGGGACGGCTCGTCATAGTTGTGGCGGTTGAGGGGAAACTTCCCGGGGTCTGTGAGCGTCTATCAGGACAAGATGGGCGCGAGCCCTTCTTTCCCCTGGGGAGACGGGCATGCAGGCGATCCCGTACGTCGTAGTAATCGTCCTCATTCTGCTCGGCGGCTTCGCAAGGACGGCGCTGCGCCGTGAGCACCGCCGGGTGCGTTCGGCCGTGACCCACCATCGCGGTGAGATGACCCCGTACGAGCTCGCCTACCTGGCGGGCGGGCCGCGCCGCGTGATCAACACCGCGCTCGGCATGCTGGCCAGGGCCGGCGCCATCCGGGTCTCACGAGGCGGCCAGGTCAGTCTCGTCGCCGGGACCCGCATCTCCCCCGATCCGGTCGAGCACGCCCTCCTGGAGTCCCTCCAGGTCCGCGGCGGCTCCTGCTCGGTGGGAGAGCTCCGCCGTACGGTGGCCGACGGCGAGACCATGAGCGGGCTGCGCTACCGCCTGATGGGCATGGGCCTGATCGTGCCCGACGAGGCGCTCGGTCACGCGTGGAAGCTGCTGAACCGGCTTCTGATCCTCTCGGTGCTCGCCCTGGTCGTCAACGTGGGCATGCTGCTGGCCGGCATCTTCACGAGCTTCCCCGGGGTGGTGGTGCCACTGCTCGGCGCCTTCATGGCGCTCAGAGGCCTGGTCACCTACTCCACCGAGAAGCGGGCGCTGCGCGGCATCCTGAGCCAGGCCGGGCGCGAGGCGCTCGACTCCGCCCGGCGGCTCCACGTGCGCGGTGCCCGCCCCATGACCCCCGATCTGGCCTTCGCGGTCGGTGTTCCCGTCGCCCTGTACGGCCTGGGCGAGCTCGGAGACCCGACCCTGGAGGAGGAGCTCAAACGCGACAGCGGATACACCTCGACGACCGGATGCGCCGCCGGCTCCTGCGGAGGCGGCTCCTTCGGCTCGGGGGACGGCTCCTTCGGTTCCGGAGGCTGGGGCGGCGACTCCGGAGGCTCGGGCGACTCGGGAGGTGGCTCGGGCGGCGACTCGGGCGGCGGGTCGAGCTGCGGCGGTGGCGGCGGCTGTGGAGGGGGCGGTTGCGGTGGCGGCTGAGACCGGGACGGTCACGGAGGCACGCGGCCGGCTCATCCAGGCGATCACGGCGGCACTCGATCGGCTTGTGCGGGAGATCGGGATGGTCACGACGGCACCCGACCGGTTCCTCCGGGAGATCGGGACGCTCACGACGGCACCTGACCGGTTCCTCCGGGAGATCGGGACGCTCACGATGGCGCCCGGTCGACCGGTGCGGGCGATCGGAATGGGGGTGTGACGGTGGCCGGATCACTGGGTGTCGGCATCGGCTGGCGGTCGGAGATCGACCTGACCGTGGAGCGGCTGCCCGGGGTGGACTTCGTCGAGGTCGTCGCGGAGAACGTGCATCCCGACCGGCTCCCGGAGTCCCTGCGGGTGCTCCGCGCCCGCGGGGTGCCGGTGATCCCGCACGGGGTCGGGCTCGGTGTGGGCGGGGCCGAACCGCCCGACCCGGCACGGCTGGCGCACCTGGCGGCCTGCGCGCGGGCGCTGGACGCGCCTCTGGTCAGCGAGCATCTGGCCTTCGTGCGCTCCGGCGGCATGGAGGCCGGTCACCTGCTCCCGGTCCCGCGCACCAGGGCCGCGCTCTCCGTCGTCGCGGACAACGTACGGCGGGCGCAGGCGGCGCTTCCCGTCCCGTTGGCCCTGGAGAACGTGGCGGCCCTGTTCGGCTGGCCCGAGGACGAGATGACCGAGGCGCAGTTTCTCGGCGAGCTGGTGGAGATGACCGGTGTCCGGCTCCTGATCGACGTGGCCAACCTCTACACCAACCAGGTCAACCTGGGGCTGTCGGCCGTCGGCGCGCTGGACGGCCTGCCGCTGTCCGAGCTCGCGTACGTCCACGTCGCCGGCGGGCACTCCCGCGACGGCGTCTGGCACGACACCCACACCGCGCACGTCCCCGCCGACGTGCTGGACATCCTGTCCGAGCTCTGCGCCCGGGTCGATCCGCCGGGTGTGCTGCTCGAATGGGACGACGACTATCCCAGCGACGCCGCCCTCGAAGCGGAGCTCGGCCGGATCCGCGGCGCGATGGCCCGTGTCTGACGACGCCGCTCGCGAGGCTTCGGCCGGCGGAGGCGCCCGGCCGCGGAGCGACGTCCCGGACGTGATCGGGTCCACGCTTTCGGTTCAGGACGCGGGCGCAGACGCGGTTCCGGTCTCTGACGTGATCGGGTCCGTGCCTTCGGTCCAGGACATGGGCGCAGGCGCGGGTCCGACCCCGGACGTGATCGGGTCCACGCTTTCGGTTCAGGACGCGGGCGCAGACGCGGTTCCGGTCTCTGACGTGATCGGGTCCGTGCCTTCGGTCCAGGACGCGGGCGCAGGCGCGGTTCCGATCCCGGCTACGGCCGGGGACGTGCTTTCGGAGGGTGAGGCCCGCGCCGCGCTGGCCAGGGCGCAGTCCGGGCTGCTGGCCGCCCTGGTGGCCGGTGGGGAGACGCCTCCCGGGTTCGACGAGAAACGACTGCGCATCCAGGAGTTCAGCCTGATCTCCAAGCGGAGGGGGACGGTGGCCAGGCTCCGTCCCGATCTGGTCGCGCTGCTCGGCGGCGACTTCGCCGGGGAGTTCGAGGCCTACGCGCGGGGCCGTCCCAAGCCGCCCGGCGGCTCCCGCGCCGACGCGCGGGACTTCGCCGGCAGGCTCGAGGCGACGGGGCGCCTGCCCGGTCGGCCCGAGGAGGCCGAGGAGCCAGAGCCGTCTCCCGCGTCCCGCTGGTGGCGTTTCCGGCGGTCGTGAGGTCCGGCGTATGTGTGGGGTCCGGCGCGGTGATCGCGGGGCCTGTGACGGTCGCGTACGACGCGGGTCGTGTAGGTCCGCCGGTGGCGGCGTCCGGTCTGGTGCTCACGATGTCCGTGACGGTCGCGTTCGACGTGGGCCGTGACGTTTGACCATCGGCGTCCGGCGCGGTGATCGCGAGGTCTGTGGCGGTCGTGGTCGACGCGGGTCATGGCATCTGCCGGTGGCGGCGTCCGGTGCGGCGATCACGATGTCCGCCGCCGGCGGGTGCCACGCGCGGCGATCGTTGCCTCTCCAGCCACTGATATTCGTCAGAACGGGTAAAGAAGTCCTGCGGGAGACATGCGTTTACGGAGGTCGTCATGGTCGCCGTTCTGATCGTCGTCGTGACCGTCGCGCTCCTGATGGTGGCGGGGCTGATCGCCTTGCGGCTGGCCATGCACGCGCCGAGGGGCTACGCGGGCCCCGATCTGGGTCCGTACGAGCTGGCCCTGCTCGCAGCGGGGCGATTCCGGGTGCTGAACACCGCCCTGGCGTCCCTGGCGGCGGACGAGAGGGTCCGGATCCCGCCCACCGGAATTCTGACCCTGACGGGCTCCACGTCCACCGACCCCGCGCATCCGGTGAAGGTCATGGAGCCGGTGGAAGCCGAGGTCCTCGGGCTGCTCGAAGGCCGGCGCGACGGCCTGCCGGTCTGGGAGATCAAGGCGGCGCTGGTCCAGGGGGCCGCCGTCACCGCGCTGATCGCGCGGCTGGAGGAGCTGGGGCTGGTCGTCGCCGGCGACTCCAGGCAGGTCGTCCCCACGCGCGCCGGGCAGGCCGCGCTGGCCCACTACCGTCTGCGCCACCGCGAGGGCAGATCGCTGCCGCCCCGCTCCCGGGATCATGTCACCGTGGACGCGTCGAACCTCTTCGGCGTCGCCCTGTACGGCCTGGGCCAAGTGGTGGACCGCGAGCTGGCCACGGTGCTCTCCATGAGCGGCGTGTTGCCGTCGTCCGGCCCGGCCAGGGCGGGCAGGCGCTGAGGGACTGTCCGAGCGCGGCGCGGTCGGCTAAATTGAGCCGATATCTGACCAAGCGCTTGCATCGGAGTGACCGTGGTGAAAATCGTGGATCACGGAACGTGGCCCCTGCGGGACGAGGACGAGGGGGCGCATCCGGTCGGCGTGGAGCCCCTGTGGAGCGAGTCCGTCTATCTCGACTTCACGACCCAGGACGGCTCGATCGCCGGATATATCCGGCTGGGGCTGTATCCCAACTGGAATCGTGCCTGGTACTGGGCATGCCTGGTCGGCAAGGACCGGCCGACGGTGCTGCTGGCCGACAACCACGCCCCGCTCCCCGGGCCCGACCTCGCCGTGAAGGGCGAGGGATACCGGGCCACCCACGACGTGACGCTCCCCATGCGCTCCTTCAGACTGACCCTGAACGCCGAGGCGGCGGTCGTGCTGGACGACCCGGCGCAGGCCTACACGGACACGGCCGGAGCCCGGACGACCTCGCTGGAGTTCGACCTGGAGTGGAAGACCGTCGGCGGGGTCTACCCCTACGGGTTCATCCCGCGCTACGAGATCCCCTGTGAGGTCGCCGGGGTGATCAGGGTCGGTGATGAGGAGATCCCCTTCACTGGGCACGGTGAGCGCGACCACAGCTGGGGTGAGCGCGACTGGTGGCAGGTCTCGTGGCTGTGGAGCTCCGGACGTCTCGACGACGGGACGTTCTTTCACGGCATGCGGGCCAACGTCGGCTTCGAGATGCCCTGGCCGTGTTTCACGGTCCCGCCCGACGGCGTGCTGGACCACCGCGAGGGCTTCACCGCGACCAGCGAGTTCGGTGAGGACGGCTTCCCCGCCCAGTCGTGGCTGGCCGTGCCGGGAGCCCCGCTGACGGTCGTGCCCATCAGCTTCGCGCCGGTCGCGATGACCTCCCCGGACGGTGCGATCGCGCACTTTCCCCGGGCCCTGTGCCGGTTCGAGGCCGCCGACGGCCGCTCGGGTCACGGCTGGACGGAATGGCACCAGCCGCCCGGGTGGCAGAGGCATGAGTGGCGTTGATCATGTTTTGGCGGCCTTCGTCAGGGATAACCTCTCTGAGGTGGGGGGACTGCGTTGTCTTGATGGTTCATATCTGACTGTTACGCCGGTGGCGTGCCGGGACGGTGTCGGCTCGCCGTACGAGATCACGCTTGAACTCCACCGCGACGGCGCGCTGTACGGAACGGTGGGTGAGCGGTGCGGCCGGCTCCTCACCCGGCTGGCCAGGGGGGTCGCCGAGGCCCGCGCCGGCCATGAGGCGCACTGGCCCGACCCCGACGACCGCTTCCCCGACGACGAAGAACTGTTCGCCTTTCGTTATCGGACCAGGAACGGGGTCGTCGGCGAGGGCGAACTCCGGTGCCGGCTGCGGACGGTTCCGACCTGGATTCCCGAATGGCGAGGGCCGGGCGGGGAGTGGCGGCTCACCAGGAGAGCCTTTGTGGAGGCCGGAGACGGTGACGGGGCGGATCTGCGAGCGGTTCTGACCTCGGCGGAGTTGGGTGTCTTCGTGGAGGCTCTCGTCGCGGAGGCCGAGGAATGCCTGAGCCCGCAGAAGTCCGGCAACTCCGCCAGAAGCCTGTAGCAACTCCGTCAGAACCCTGTAGAGGGGGCAGAGGGGTCCGCGGGGCGGTGATAATTGCCTGTCAGCGCCCTTCGACGGCGGGCGTTGAGGGGGAGGACTCCAATGGGCGTGCGCGATCTCGTCTACCGGCTGTACGAACGAAGGCTGGAAGCGAAGCTGTCCCGGCAGAAGGAGACCGCTCCCCGGCACGTCGGCGTGATCGTCGACGGTAACCGGCGCTGGGCGCGCTCGATGGGCATCGACGATGTGAGCCGAGGCCACAGAAAAGGTGCCGACAAGATCTCCGAGTTGCTCGGCTGGTGCCGGGAGGCCGGTGTTGAGGTTGTCACGGTCTGGCTGCTGTCCAGCGAGAACATCAACCGTTCCAAGGACGAGCTGGACCTCCTGATGAAGATCATTGAGGACGTGGTCCAGGAGCTCGTGGTCGATGGATGGCACATCAAGCCCATGGGAGCGCTTGATCTTCTGCCCGATCACACGGCCCATGTCCTGAAAAATGCAAAAGAAGCAACATCACATCGTCCGGGTTTGATTGTGAACGTTGCCGTTGGGTATGGAGGAAGGCGTGAGATCGCTGATGCGGTGCGCTCCCTTCTTCAGGAGCATGCGAGCAAGGGCGCAAGCATCGAGGACCTGGTCGAGGTCCTCGATGTTGAGCACATCGCGGAGCATCTCTACACGCGCGGTCAGCCCGACCCGGATCTGGTCATCCGGACCTCGGGAGAGCAGCGCCTCTCCGGCTTCCTGCTCTGGCAGAGCGCTCACTCCGAGTTCTACTTCTGCGAGGCCTACTGGCCTGACTTCCGCAGAGTCGACTTCTTGCGGGCTCTCCGCTCATATGCCGCGCGAAACCGACGGTACGGCTCCTGAAATACCACATGAACACCATCTTTCGGTCAAGCTTGGACCATTGGAAGACGGGCATTCAGGACGTACCGTAAGAAGTAGGAGAGCACAGCTCACCTACGCCGGAAGAGGGCCCGCCTTTGCGTCACGACCTGCCAAGGAGGGCCGGTCAACGGTTCCTCCTCGACAGTCGCGAGCGTGGGCCCGGGGCCGGTCCGCATCCCAGCTCATGGCAGGGCGCCTCCCATGGCGCCCGGGGGAGAACGCGTGGCAAACCCTTCGTCCTCACCTACGTCGTCGGTCACCAAGCGGCGTACGTACGTCCTGGACACCTCAGTCCTCTTGGCGGATCCAGCGGCGATGGGCCGCTTCGCCGAGCATGAGGTCGTCCTCCCGATCGTCGTCATCACCGAGTTGGAGGGCAAACGCCATCATCCAGAGCTCGGATACTTCGCGCGCAAGGCGCTGAGGTACCTCGACGACCTCCGGGTGACACACGGGCGGTTGGACGAGCCCATGCCGATCGGCGAGGGCACCATACGGGTCGAGCTCAATCACAGTGACCCGTCGATCCTGCCCGTAGGCTTTCGGCTCGGCGACAACGACACCCGCATCCTGACCGTGGCCCGTACCCTCGCCGCAGAGGGACATGACGTGGTGCTGGTCTCCAAAGACCTGCCCATGCGCGTCAAGGCCGCTTCCATCGGACTCACCGCGGACGAATACCGCGCCGAGCTCGCCGTGGAGTCCGGCTGGACCGGCATGGCCGAGCTGCAGGTGACCACGGAGGACGTCGAGACGCTCTTCGAACACGGCACCGCCGACCTGGTGGACGCCCGTGACCTGCCGACCCACACCGGCCTGCGACTGCTGTCCAGCAGGGGCTCGGCGCTGGGACGCGTACTGCCGGACAAATCGGTGCGGCTGGTGCGCGGAGACCGCGAGGTGTTCGGACTGCACGGCCGTTCGGCCGAGCAGCGGATCGCGCTCGACCTTCTGATGGACCCGGAGGTCGGCATCGTCTCGATGGGCGGCCGGGCCGGCACCGGCAAGTCCGCGCTGGCCCTCTGCGCGGGCCTGGAGGCGGTCCTGGAGCGCCGCCAGCATCGCAAGGTCATCGTCTTCCGCCCGCTGTACGCCGTGGGCGGCCAGGATCTGGGATACCTGCCCGGTTCGGAGAGCGAGAAGATGGGGCCGTGGGGGCAGGCCGTCTACGACACCCTCGGCGCGGTCACCACGCCCGAGGTGATCGAGGAGGTCATGGACCGGGGCATGCTCGAGGTGCTTCCCCTCACCCACATCCGAGGTCGCTCCCTGCACGACGCGTTCGTCATCGTGGACGAGGCGCAGTCGCTGGAACGCGGGGTGCTGCTCACGGTGCTGAGCCGAATCGGCGCCAACTCCAGGGTCGTGCTCACCCACGACATCGCCCAGCGGGACAACCTGCGGGTGGGCCGGCATGACGGTGTGGTCGCGGTGGTGGAGAAGCTCAAGGGCCATCCGCTGTTCGCGCACGTCACGCTGACCCGCTCGGAGCGCTCGCCGATCGCCGCACTGGTCACCGAGATGCTGGAAGACGTCACGATTTAACCGCCGGAAGACCGGCGCCCGGCGAACGCGCGTTCGCCGGGCGCCGGTCCACGAGTGGCGTCGGTCGATCCCCGTCAGTCGATTCCCGGCGGTCAGTCTCAGACCGTCAGTCCTCAGCCGTCGATTCCCAGCGGTCAGACCCCGACGGTCAGTCCTCAGCTGTCGATTCCCGGCGGTCGGTTTCCGATCGTCGATCCTCAGTCGTCGGGCCTCGGCCGTCGACCTTCGGCCGTGGGTTCTCCGGTCTCGGGAGAGCCCTCACGGCGGGAGCCGCACTCCCGGGGCCGCGAGCCCGCGGTATTCGAAGCAGGTGTGCTCCCCCATCGAATCGGGGGTCCCCGGGAACAGCCGGGTCACCTCGACGCTCCAGATGCTCTCCTGCTTGTTCTGCCGGATGGTGCAGGTGATCTGGGCGAGCCCCGCCGTGGAGATCCTGCCCTCGCCCGTGATGATCACGTTCAGCCGGTAGCCCAGATTCTCCTCGAGGTCGTTCTGCTTGTTCCTGACGTCGTCGGAGTATCTGGTGGTCTTGGTGTCGTAGGAGCTGAAACCGTTGAGCGCGCTGGTCAGACCCGGTTTCGGCGGCTGTTTCCCGGCCCGGAACAGGGTGTCGACGACGTTCTTGACGGAGTCGGAGCTCACCGGGATCCTGACGGGCTCCAGCCGGCCGTCGCGGAGCAGGTAGACCGTCACCCACGTGGGGCTGTAACTGATCACCGGCGGGCGGCCCTGGTCCTGGACCTCGCTGGGGGAGATGCCGCATCCGGCGAGGGTCAGGATGGCCGCGAACAGGCAGGCGAGCCGTTTCATGCCGGGGGCAGCCAGACCGTGAAAAGGGTGTTGAACTCCTGCGAGCGGACCGAGATCGTGCCGCCGTGCAGATGGGCGTTGGCCCGTGCGATGGACAGGCCGAGCCCGCTGCCGTCGCCCCGGGCGCCCGCCTTGTAGAAACGGTTGAACACGTGGGGCAGATCAGCCGCGGGGATTCCCTTGCCGTGGTCGCGCACCTTTACCTCCAGTCCGTTCGGCGTGCTCCTGGCGGTCACCACCACGGGAGGCTCGCCATGGCGCAGGGCATTGCCCACGAGGTTCGCCAGGATCACGTCGAAGCGCCGGGGATCGACGGAGAAGGTCAGTCCCTGCGGGACGTTCACCCGTACTTGCTCCGACCAGCCTCGCACTTCCAGGCAGTCGCAGATCGCATCGGCGATGCCCACGGTGTCCACGTTCAGCGTCGCCGTGCCCGAGTCGAACCGGCTCGCCTCGATGAGCTGCTCCACCAGGGTCCGCAGCCGTTTGATCTCCCGCAGCACCAGCCGTACGGCCGCCGCGGGTTCGGGGGGCAGCCGGTCGGCCTCCTCGGAAAGCATGTCGGTGACCGCCGTCATCGCGGTCAGCGGGGTCCTGAGCTCGTGGGAGACGTCGGCCACGAACCGGCGGGACATCGCCTCCAGCGAGCGCAGCTCGGACACGCTCTGCTCCAGGGCCGCCGCGGTGTCGTTGAACGTGGCGGTGAGCTCGGAGAGCTCGTCCTGGCCGTTCACGGGCAGGCGGGTGTCCAGGTGACCGGCGCCGAGCGCGCGGGCCGCGGAGCCGAGCCTCCTGACCGGCAGCAGGACCTGCCGGGCCGACACCAGCGCCAGGGCGAGGGCGATGATCAGCATGATGGCCCCCGCGGCCGCCAGCGGCTGCCGCATCCCGGTCAGGAGGTGCTCCTCCTCGGCGAGGGGGACGAACACGAAGACGCTCATCCCGGTGGGCTGGGCCGTGTGGATGGGCTCTATCCGCCAGACGGGGGTGGCGACGATCAGCCACATGCTCCCCTTGACCACCTGACGTTTGGCCACCATCCGCTGGGTGGCCCGGACGGCGACGTCGGAGGGGACGTCGCTCATGGTGAAGTCCCCGTCGGGGTAGAGGTAGTTCTCGTAGCGGACCACCACCTTGCCGCCCTGCGAGCGCAGGCTCTTCTGCAACGTGCTGATCTGCGCGTTGGTCGGCGGGCTGTCGCCCGGCCAGAGCGCGCCGATGGGCACCCTGATGCCTTCGAGCGTGTCGCGCACGTCACTCACGGCCACCTGCTCGGCGCGGTCGATCACCCGTCGCTTGACGAGCTCGTAGCCGATCCCCGCGACCAGCGCGGAGGCCGTGATGGCGATCAGGGTGAAGATGATGACCAGACGTCCGCGCAGCCCGACGTACATCCGCTTCACGGCGGGCTGAAACGGTAGCCGAATCCGCGGACCGTGTGGATGAACTCGGGCTCGGCGGGCACTGCCTCGATCTTGGCCCGGACCCGCTGGACGCAGGCGTCCACCAGCCGGGAGTCGGCGACGTGAGTGTGGTCCCAGACGGCCCGCAGCAGGTATCTGCGATTGAGCACCTGGCCGGGGTGGCGGACCAGTTCGAGCAGGAGCCGCAGCTCCGTGGGGGTCAGGTGGACCTCCCGGCCCTCCAGCGACACCTTGAGCGCCCCCCGGTCGATGACCAGCTCACCGAAGGTGATGCGGTCGGAGGCGACCGACTCCACCCGCCGCAGGACGGCACGGATCCGGGCGTCCAGCACGCGGGGCTCGACCGGCTTGACCACGTAGTCGTCGGCGCCCGCCTCCAGTCCCACCACCACGTCGAGGTCGTCGCCCCTGGCCGTGAGCAGGATCACCGGCAGCTGGTCCATCTTGCGGATGCGGCGGCACACCTCGACTCCGTCGATGCCCGGCAGCATCACGTCGAGGATGGCGATCTCGGGACGGCGCGAGCGGATGTGCTCGAGCGCCTCCTCGCCGCTGGCGTAGGAGGTGACGGTGTGGCCCTGACGGGTCAGCGCGAGCTCCAGTCCGGTTCGGACCGAAAGATCGTCTTCAACAAGGAGGATGCCAGCCACCCGGACATTATTCTGCCAATGTCCGGTAATGACCGCTTCGACACAGAACCGTGACATGGGGTGGATGGGGTCTCGTGGGGCGCCGGAAGGCTCATGAGGCCTCCTTTTCGCCATAAAAGCGCGTAAGGCCAGGCTTGTTCCTAAATTGTGACCAAAGTCACATTAGTATGCTAAACACCATGAAAGCGCATGTGACCTGGCGCTTAAGTCATGAAAAAGCCGGGAAACGTCCTAGGTAACACCAACCAACTCTCTGGTTTCGGTTGCGGACCACCCCCCTGTGCACGGCAAGCTCATAGGTCGTGAGTCCAGGATCGCCACACTTGAAGGAGCGCTCAGCTCCCCGTGCCCGCCGTTCGACCAGAAGGTCGGCCAAGGCCAAGACACCGGGCTGGCTGACCCCCAAGCGTGTCTTGATCTCCGGCGCCCTGATCGTGATCTTCGTGGGCGGCGGAACCTTCACCGCCTACACCGCGATCCAGAACGAGTCGGCCCCGCAGGGACCGCCCGTCTCGCTGGACGACATGGCGAAGATGTTCGGTGGCGACCCGTTCGGTCCCGACCTCCAGGCCGACATGCTCAAGGAGCAGGCCGCCCAGGCGCTCAAGGCCGACGCGCTGGCGGCCGAGAGAGACCATCGCAAGGTGCTCAACCCGATCAAGATCGTCGAAGAGGCTCCGGGCGGCGACGGATTCGCCCCGCAGAAGCTTCCTCCCGGCACGTCCAACCCGACCGGCAACAAGGCGCTGGGCAAGCAGATGCTCGACGCGCGCGGCTGGTCCGACCAGTGGGGCTGCCTCGAGTCACTGTGGACGAAGGAGAGCGGCTGGAACGAGCGTGCGATGAACACCTCCAGCGGCGCCTACGGCATCCCCCAGTCGCTTCCCGGCTCCAAGATGGCCAGCGCGGGCGGCGACTGGCAGACCAATGCGGCCACCCAGATCGAGTGGGGGCTCGGCTATATCAAGGCCCGCTATGGCACGCCCTGTGGCGCCTGGGGCCATTCCCAGGCCAAGGGCTGGTACTGAGAGGCCAGGAGTCGGCAAGTCTTACCGCGTACCGGGCGCGGGCGTCGCACCCTTGGCCGCATGAATGTGAAGGTCAGCGTGGTGGTGCCGGTGCACAACCCCGGTGATGGCGCCGACGCCTGTATCCGGTCGGTGCTGGAACAGTCGATGGCCTCGGACGAATACGAGGTCATCTTCGCCGACGACGGATCGGACGACGGGATCCAGCAGCGTCTCGACGCCGTCGCCGCCGTGCGCTCGAACGTGAGGGTGCTCCATCTGACGCCGACGGGGTCGCCGATGCGCGGCCGCAACGTCGCGTTGGTGGTCGCCAGGGGCGAGTACGTCTACCTGATGGGGCAGACGGACCGCCTGGAACGCACCGCCCTGGAGAAGATGTACGAGCGCGCCGTCGAGACCGAGGCCGACATCCTCATCGGGCGGCTGGTCAACGACCAGGCACCCCCGTCCACGATCTTCGACGCCAACCGCGAGCGCGCCGACATCGTCAAGGACCGGCTGCTGTCGCTGCTCACGCCGCACAAGCTCTTCCGCAGGGCGTTCCTGGACGCCGAGGCGCTGAACTTCGCGGACCCCGGTGGACGCCTGGCCGAACAGGCGTTCGTGGTCCGCGCCTACCTGCGGGCCAAGGTCATCACCATTCTGGCCGACCAGGTCTGCTGCCACGTCGAGGAGCAGCCCGAGCCGCCCGCCGACCCCTACGTGTGGGCCGCCGAGCTGCGCGAGCTGCTCGACATCATCGACGGAGAGGTCCCCGAGGGACGCCAGCGGGACCGGATGTACGCGCACTGGTTCCGCACCGCGGTGCTGCGCCGGCTCGGGGGAGCCGAGTTCGTCTCATCCGCCCGGAACCGGGCGACCGTCTTCACGACCCTGCGCGAGGTGGTCGTCCAGCGCTTCCCCCAGCGCCTGGACCACTACGTGCCCGTGCATCTGCGGGCCCGCGCCGCGCTGCTTCGCGCGGGAAGGCTCGACCAGCTCCTCGTGCTGGACAAGGCCATGCGCGGCACCCGCCTGCAGGCCGACCTCCAGGAGGTCCTCTGGGACGACGGCGTGTTCACCATGGGGCTCACCGTGGAGATCATGCAGGCCGACGGCACCCCGATCCGGTTCCTCCCGCACGGTGAGGACGGCCTGCTCTGGGAGCCGCCGGTGCTCCTCGACGGGATCCGCCTCCCGCCCGAACTGGCCGACGTCGGCCACGCCGCCTCCCGGGCCCGGCTGGAGGTCTACATCAGGCACTCCGGCACCGGGGTCGTCTACTTCCTGCCCGTGAGCTGCTCGATGACCCGCATCCGGCAGCGCGACGGAGTCAAGGTCAGACTGCAGGTCACGGGGACGGCCCGGCTGGACGTGAACTCCGCGGCTCTCGGCCGTCCGCTGCCGCCGGGACGCTGGGAGATCCACGTGCGCATGTACGCCGGGACGCACAAGGCGCGCACCCGCGTGACCGGGTCACCGCTGAACTGCACGGGGACGCTGGCCGACTACTCCAAGCGGCTGGTCATCCCCTGGTGGTCAGACCAGGGTGAGCTGGGCATCTGCGTGGAGCCCCGCTCGTTCTCCGAGTCGATCGTCCTGGTCTCGCCGGGGACGACGATCACCCAGCAGCGCGGGCACGTTTTTGTCGTCGTGCCCGTGCCGTACGTGCCGCCGAGCGGAGGACCGCCCGCCGAGCTGGTGCTGCGCCGTCCCACGGGCAGGGAACGCGAGGTCTGCGTGCCCGCCCTGGTCGAGCCGGGCGTCCCGGGGGAGCTCGCCGGACGGCTGATCGCCAAGGTTCCGGTCCGGCGGGTGCGCGGGGAGGGCTTTCTGACCCCGGGCGACTGGTCGCCGTTCCTGCGGGTGGACGACCAGGAGGTCGCGCTCCGTTTCACGGTGGATATGAGGCGGGGCGGACGGGTGGAGATCCGGGAGTCCACCGCCGCCCGGAACCCCGGGCCCTGGTATCCGGTGCTGAGGCGTGTCGGGCTGCGGATTCCCGGGGCCCGCGGCACGGTCCGGGCGATCCGGACCGTGCGGCGGCGTTACCAGGACGCGGGTTAGCGCCTCAGCCGGCGGGGAGCCTCTTCTGCACTGACAGCTACCGACGCCGGAGAGGAGGTCACCCGCCCAGCCGGCACTCGTTGGCGAGGTCCCCGCTCGTCGGACGCGGCAGGGTCGCGCTCGGCGGCGGGCTCTGCTTCCGCTCCACCCAGCCCTCCAGGGACTCGAACGCGCTGCGGAAGCACGGCAGCAGCGGCCGGAGCTTGTCGGGGTAGGTGGCGTAGAGGCCGTCCACGTGGTTGCCGTCGGTGATCCGGTAGTAGCGGAACGGCCTGCGGTCGCCGACCATGTCCGCGTAGACGTCGCTGGAACGGGAGATCGGCAGCAGCGTGTCCAGCGTGCCGTGGATCGTGATCAGCGGCTTGCCGATCTTGCCGGTGAGGCCGATCTTCTTCATCGCCTTGTACGGCTTGCGCGCGTCGTAGTCGTAGTCGGCGTCGCACGCCGGGGTGCCCGAGGCGCAGAAGGGAGTGCCCGCCACCGTGTCACCGTCGAAGGAGGGGTCCAGCTCCTCGCGGTAGACGCGCTGGGTGAGGTCCCAGTAGTACTGGTAGTGGTAGGGCCACAGGAACTCCGAGCCCTTGGCGAAACCGGCGTCGTACATCCCCTGGGTGTCGCCCTTGGGGTAGGCGCGCAGTGCCGGAGGCAGGTAGTTGAGCAGGTTGTCGCCCTCGGTCCGCCAGAGCGTGCCCTCCCAGTCGACCCCGCCGTCGTAGAGCTTGGCCTGGTTCTCCAGCTGCCAGCGGACCAGGTAGCCGCCGTTGGAGATGCCCGCGGCGTAGGTCCGCTGGGGAGCCTTGCCGTACCGCTGCGCGACGACCGCCTTGGCCGCGATCGCGACCTGCGTGACCCGGTCGTTCCACTCGGCGACCGCGTCGCCGGGCTTGCGGCCGTCGAGGTAGAAGGTGGCGCCGACGTTGCCCTTGTCCGTCACGGCGTACGCGTAGCCCTTGGCCAGCGCCCAGTCGGAGATGGTGAAGTCGTTGGCGTACTGCTCCCGGTTGCCGGGGGTGCCCGTCACGACCAGCCCGCCGTTCCAGCGGTCGGGCAGCCGGAGCACGAACTGGGAGTCGTGGTTCCAGCCGTGGCTCGTGTTGAAGGTCGAGGTGTCGGGGAAGTAGCCGTCGATCTGGATGCCGGGGACGCCCGTGGGGTTGACCGCCCCCGCGGGGTGCAGCCCCGCCCAGTCGGCGGGGTCGGTGTGCCCCGAGACGGTGGTGCCCGCCGTGGTGAGATCGTCCAGGCAGGCCTTCACCTGGAGCTCGGCCCCCGGGACCTTCACCCGGTCCACCCGCGCGCAGTGCCCGTTCGACGAGGCTTCCGTCACTCCGGCGCCCGCGGCCGGCGCACCCGTCACCAGGGCGGCCGCGGTGGCGATGGTGAGTCCGGCGGCCATCATGGCTCTGCGCGGTCCCGCGGACGCGGTCTCGCGTGATCCCGCCTGGGCCGGCATGTCCGGAGTGTCCTGGGTGGCGCGCGGCCATAAACGCAGGCTTGAGGGTTTACGCATCGGTCAGCTCCGCTTCAGGTGGTCGGAGAGGGCGCTGCGGAACTCTCCGGGGCGTTCGATGTGAGGGCTGTGGCCGGAGTCCAGGACGACCTCGGTGTGGTTGCCGTACCGTTCGAGCACGGCCCGGGTCTGGGAGACCATCGGCTGCGCCGGGGTGCCGTCCGAGCCGGGGATGGCGCCGAGGGCGCCCAGGTGGGCCAGGTCGAACAGCGAGGTGTCGGAGACGATCACGTCCGCCTCGCCCCTGATCCACAGGATCGGCGGCTTGGGGTCGATCGTGTGCAGGTCGTCGAGCCGGAAGTGCGTCGGCGCGAACGAGTTGAGAACACCTCGCGTGCCGGGGGCGACCCCGGGCCAGATGTCGGAGCTGACCGCGTCGCCCGGGTAGTGGTCGTCGCTGATCCTCGTGGAGAGCATGGAGGCGACGAAGACGTCCTCGTCCGCGTCCTCGATCACCGTGCCGGGCTTGACGTACGTCGTCCTGAACACGTTCCGCGGAGACACCGGGGAGTCCGCGGAGGTGTCCCCGGCCGCGAGCAGCTTCACGAAGTCGAGGTTCGCCGCCCCGGCCCCGCCGCCGATCCCGTCGGGGTGGTTCAGCGCGCCGTCCGCCCCGTGCGTGCCGCCGAAGCCGTACGGCGAGATCGGGTTGACCAGAGTCACGCTCCGCACGACGGCCGGCCGGTCGCGCAACACCTGCAGGACCACCCCACCGCCCATGCTCCAGCCCACCAGGTGCACGCCGTCCAGCCCGAGGGCGTCGATCAGCGCGAGCACGTCGTCGGAGTAGTCGCGCAGGCCGCGGGTGGCGTCGACCGGCGCGGGATCGGTGTCGCCGAAGCCCCGCAGGTCGACGGCGAGCGGCCGGTAGTCGTCCGCCAGGGCGATCAGCGTGTCCCGCCAGAAGGCGGCGCTCGACACGTTGCCGTGCACGAACAGCACCGCCTCGCCTCCGGTCTTACCGGTCGACAGGACGTTCTGCGTGATCCGGGCGGTGGGGACCGGCCGGTTCTCAAGGTCCATCAGATATCTCCGTACGGCTTAGCGAGTGGTCGATACTTCTTCGGGGGTTCCGAGGGTGGCGAGGTCGCGGTCCTTGGTCTCACGGGAGACATACACGGTGATCAGGGTGATCGCGGCGGCGCCGGCCATGTAGAGCATGACGGGGAAGGCCGAGTCGTAGGCGTCCAGCAGGGCGACCGCGATCAGCGGCGCCAGGGCGCCCGCGACGATCGAGGCGAGCTGGGAGCCGATGGACACGCCCGAGTAGCGCATCCTCGTGGCGAACAGCTCCGAGAAGTACGCGGCCTGCGGGCCGTACATCGCGCCGTGCAGGATCAGCCCGACCGTCACCGCCAGGGTGACCGCGGCGAAGTTCTTGGTGTCGATCAGGGGGAAGAACGCGAAGGCCCACAGGCCCACCCCGGCGGCGCCGAGCAGGTAGACCGGACGGCGGCCGAGCTTGTCGGAGAGCGCGCCCCACATGGGGATCGTGACGAAGTGCACGATGGACGCGATCAGCACCGCGTTGAGTACGAGGGACCTCGACAGCCCCGCCGCGGTCGTCGCGTAGACCAGCACGAACGCGGTGATCACGTAGTAGGAGACGTTCTCCCCGAAGCGGGCGCCGATCGCGATCAGCACGTCCCGCCAGTGGTACCTGAACACGTCCACGATCGGCATGCTCTGGGAGGGCTTGCTGTTCGCGAGCGCCTGCTGGAAGATCGGCGACTCGTCGATGGACAGCCGGACCCACAGGCCGATCAGCACCAGCACGCCGGAGAGCAGGAACGGGATGCGCCAGCCCCAGCTCGTGAAGGCCTCGTCGGTCTGGACCGCGGCCAGGATCGCGAGCACCGCGGTGGCCAGCACGTTGCCGCTGGGCACGCCCGCCTGAGGCCAGGAGGCCCAGAAGCCGCGGCGTTTCGCGTCGCCGTGCTCGGAGACGATGAGCACCGCGCCGCCCCACTCGCCGCCGAGGGCGAATCCCTGGACGAGCCGGAGCAGGGTCAGCAGCAGCGGAGCCAGCGCGCCGACCGCCGCGTGGGTCGGCAGGCAGCCGATCAGGAAGGTCGCGCCGCCCATCATCAGCAGGCTGAGGACCAGGAGCTTCTTGCGGCCGAGCCGGTCGCCGAAGTGGCCGAAGACCAGGGCGCCCACCGGGCGGGCGACGAAGCCCACCGCGTAGGTGAGGAGCGCCAGAAGGGTGCCGGTGAGCGGGTCCGACGAGGGGAAGAACAGGGCCGGGAAGACCAGGGCGGCGGCCGAGCCGTACAGGAAGAAGTCGTACCACTCGATCGTCGTGCCGACGAGACTGGCGGCGACGATCCTTCCGATGGGGGTGCGGGTGTTTTCTGCCATCTCACTCACCAATGGGTAGAGCTGTTGGGGGGATGTCGGCTCACGGTACGTAGTGACCGGCGTCACTCCTATGGCGATGGTCTCCATACCGAATGGCGGGGCTATGTGGATGTATGCGACTGTCATGGAAGGCGAGGCGGGCGACGCGGGAAGAAGCGGATGACCGCCCCGCCGGAAGCGGGTCACGAGGCGGATCCAGGACGTGGGCTGCGAGGTCACGGTACGGGCCATGACGTAGATCACGACGGAACCGGCGGCGGGCGGAGGACCGCAGGCGTTCCACCTCGTCACGGGCTCACCGGCCGGGGGTGACCTGCGGCGGACCACCGCGGCGGTCAGGGGGATCGGCTACTGGCTGAGGCGGTGGAGGCGGAGGGCGAGCTGGATCTCCAGGGCGCGCTCGGGCTCCTGCCAGCCCGTGCCGAGGAGCTGGGCGATCCGGTCCAGCCGCTGGGTGACGGTGTTGACGTGGATGTGCAGGGCGTCGGCCGTACGGGAGAGCGAGCCGCCCGCGCCGAAGTAGGCGGTGAGCGTGCGGGTCAGCGCGGTGCCCCTGCGGGCGTCGTAGTCGATCACCGGGCCGATCACCGAGCCGAGGAACGACTCGATGTCGTGTCCGTCGCCGACGAGGAGCCCGACGAAGCCCAGCTCGGTGGGGCTCGCCCCGTCACCGGCCCGGCCCAGGGCCAGCAGGGCGTCGGCGCAGCGCCGCGCCTCGTGGTGAGCGGTGGCGACCGCGGCGGGCCCGCGCACCGGGCCGGAGGCGCCCGCGGTGGCCGGATGGCCGAGCGAGGCGCTCAGCTCGGACGCCACCCGTTTGGCGAGGTGTCCTGGCCGGTCGCCGGGCAGCAGCAGCACCACCTCGTCCCCGTGCTGGGCGGCGAGGCCGTGGTTCAGCGTGGCCTGGGAGGAGGCCCAGAAGGCGGCGCGCTCACGCTGGCCGCCGTGACGGACCACGACCACGACGTGGCCGGCGTCCAGGTCCACCCCGACCCGCCTGGCGCGTTCGGCCAGGCCGTCGAGGGCGGGACGGGAGATCAGGTCGTTGAGCAGCTCGCCCCTGACCCGGCCCTCCGCCTCGGCCACCGTACGGCGGAACAGCAGCAGCAACGCGGTGACCAGGGCGGCCCGTTCGAGGATGCGCTGGTCGGTGTCCGCCACGTGGCCGTCCGCCCGCAGCACGAGCGTGCACAGCGGCTCGGCCCCCACGTCCACCGAGGCGACCAGCAGGTTTCCCTTCTTCACGGTGCGGCCCAGCGCCCGCGACGACTGGGCGGCGTCGAACACCCCGGCGTCCAGCTCACCCGCGTCCCCGGTGATCGGCCGTCCGGCGTCGTCCAGTACGGCCAGCGAGCCGCCCAGCACCTCCGTCACCACCGCGGCCACGTCCTCGACCCCGCCGCCGCGCAGCACCAGCCCGGTCATCCGGTCGTGCGCGAGCGCGGCACGCTCCACGGCCTGGCTGTGCGCGTTCACCTGCCGGTTGGCCTCGCTGAGCTCCTCCAGCGCGTTTCTGGTCTCCTGCAGCAGCCGGGCGTTGTCGATCGCCACCGCCGCGTGCGCGGCCAGCGAGCCGAGCAGGACCACCTCGTCCTGGGTGAACGGCCGTACGCTCCGGTTGGCGGCGAACAGCACGCCGATCACCCGCGCGCCGAGCTTGAGCGGCACGCCCAGGATGGCGACCAGGCCTTCCTCCAGCACGGCGTCGTCGATGTGGGTCTTGTGGCGGAAGCGCCCGTCGGCGAAGTAGTCGGCCGTCGAGTACGGCGTGGCGGTCTGGGCCACCAGCCCGCCGAGACCGGCGCCCATGGCCAGCCGCAGCGCGCGGAACTTGGCCGACACCGAGCCGTCGGTCACCCGCATCCAGGTGTCGCCCCGCTCGGAGTCGTGCAACGTCATGTAGGCGGCGTCGGTGCCGAGCAGTTGCCTGGCCCGGTGCACGATGGCCTCCAGGACGGCGTCCAGATCCCGCAGCCCGGCCAGGTCGCCCGCGGTGTCGAACAGCGCCGACAGCTCCGCCTCCCGCTTGGCCCTGCGCCGCAGCAGCGCCCGCACCTTGAGCGCGGTGAGCTTGGCCTCCTCCAGCTCGGCCAGCGTCACCGCGTCGGCTCCGCCGGTCCTGGCGGCGAGGATGGGCCCTTCGAACTCGACCGCCGATGCTTCTCTGGCCAGTAATTCGAGGAAGACCCGTGCGCTCATGCCGTCCATTCTCATGGCGACGCTGCGCGCCGCGGTTCGGGCGCTCTTACCCGGTGAGCTTCCCTCGTCACACGCTGCGTCAATGGCGACGCTGCGCATCGCGGTTCGGACGCTCTTACCCGGTGAGCTTCCCTCGTCACACGTCCGCTCCGCTCTGCGCTGATGGCGACGCTGCGCGTCGCGGTTCGGGCGCTCTTATCCGGTGAGCTTCCCTCGTCACGCGTCCGCTCCGCTCTGCGCTGATGGCGACGCTGCGCGTCGCGGTTCGGGCGCTCTTATCCGGTGAGCTTCCCTCGTCACGCGTCCGCTCCGCTCCCGCGCTCCTCAGTCCAGGTCACCGGCGCGCCCTCACGACGCTCCTCAGTCCAGGTCACCGGCGCGCCCTCACGACGCTCCTCGGTCCAGGTCACCGGCGCGCCCTCACGGTGTCATGGCGACGCTGCGCGTCGCGTTTCAGCGTGCGGTCCAGCCGCCGTCCACGGGCAGGGATATCCCGGTGATGAACGAGCCGTGCGGGCCGCACAGGTAGGCGACCAGCTCGGCCACCTCGTCCGGCTCTATCAGCCGTTTGATCGCGGCGGGGGCCAGCATGATCTGCTCGATCACCTCGTCCCTGCCGATGCCGTGCGTCTCGGCCTGGGCGCTGATCTGGTTCTCCACCAGCGGCGTGCGGACGTAGGCGGGGCTCACGCAGTTGGAGGTGACGCCGTGCGAGGCGCCTTCGAGGGCGATGACCTTGGACAGCCCCTCAAGGGCATGCTTTGCGGTTACGTACGCGGATTTATACGGCGAGGCGCGGAGCCCGTGAACCGACGAGATGTTGACGATGCGCCCCCACCCTCGCTCGTACATCCCCGGCAGGACCGCCCGGACCAGCAGGAACGGCGCTTCCACCATGACCTTCATGATCTTGGAGAACACCTCCGGAGGAAACTCCTCGATCGGGGCCACGTGCTGGAACCCGGCGTTGTTCACCACGATGTCCACGTCACCGGGGAGCGCGTCCACGAACCCGGGAACCGACAGGTCCGCGACCACCGGTGTCCCCGAGATCTCCATGGCGACCTTCGCCGTGGTCTCGGCGTCTATGTCGACTACCACCACATGTGCTCCGGCGGCGGCCAGCCGGTGCGCGCAGGCGCGCCCGATCCCGCTGCCCGCCCCGGTCACCACGGCCCGCCGCCCCGCTAGGTCAATCATGGTGCCGAATCTAGGCAATGACGTGAATCCCGGCCCATGTAGCTGGTCGACACACTCATCCGAGCGCTTATGTGGGGAGACTCCGCCTGGCCGTCCCGCAAGGTCGGCCTCGCTCCGGGCGTCATGGCGATGCCGGTCTCCCACGGTGCCGTACGGCACCGCGCCGGGATCCGGCCCGCCGCGTCGTGCGGCGGCGGCCAGGGGTGCGGGGCGGTCAGAGCGTGACCGGGTAGGTGAGCGCCAGCTGATCGCCCGGGAGACCGCGGATGCCCCAGTTGACCATGGGCGCCTCCAGGATCACGATCTCCAGGTCCTCGGCGGGGAGGTCGAGGTTCTCCTGGGCCCGGGCGAACAGCGTGCGGATGAGGTCACGCTTGGCCTCGTCCGTCCGGCCCAGGAAGCAGATGATCTCCACGATGAGATATCGCTCGCTCCGCTGCGGGCAGATCAGGTCCTCGGCGTCCATGAGTAAGAACCGGTGGAACCTCTTGTCCGCAGGAAGCCGCCACGCCTCGACCAGGCAGTCGTGAACGGTGTCGGAGATCTCCTGGCGCAGGTCGGACCAGACGTCGCGGCGTCCGTAGAACTTGATCTGGGTCATGTCTCGAAGTCTTTCAGACCCGGATGATCTACGAGGGCGGACGGGTCATGGACAGCACGTCGAGGAGGGTGTCGAGCTGTTCCTCCGTGAGGGTGCCGTTGGCGACGTGCCCGCGTTCGATGACGACCTCGCGGATGGTCTTGCGCTCCGCCAGCGCCTGCTTGGCGATCTTGGCGGCCTCCTCGTAGCCGACGTGGGTGTTGAGCGGCGTGACGATCGACGGCGAGGACTCGGCGTACTCACGCATGCGGTCGGCGTTGGCGGTGATGCCGTGCACGCACCGGTCGGCCAGCAGCCGGGAGACGTTGGCGAGCAGCCGGATGGACTCCAGGGCGTTGCGCGCGATGACCGGGAGCATCACGTTGAGCTCGAAGTTGCCCGAGGCGCCGGAGAAAGCGATGGCCGCGTCGTTCCCGATGACCTGGGCGGCGACCATGCACACGGCCTCGGGGACGACCGGGTTGACCTTGCCGGGCATGATCGAGGAACCGGGCTGGAGATCGGGCAGGTTGATCTCGCCCAGCCCCGTGCGGGGCCCGGACCCCATCCAGCGGAGGTCATTGGCGATCTTGTTGAGTGAGATCGCGACCGTGCGGAGATGGCCGGAGAGCTCCACGATGGCGTCCCGGGCACCCTGGGCCTCGAAGTGGTCGGGAGCCTCGGAGAACGAGAGCCCGGTGGCCTCCCGGAGCTTCTCGATGACCTTGGGGGCGAAGCCGGGCGGGATGTTGATGCCGGTGCCGACCGCCGTGCCGCCCAGCGGGAGCTGGGAGAGGTGGGGGAGCGAGCTCCGCACCCGGGAGATCGCGTTCTCGATCTGGGTGGCGTAGCCGCCGAACTCCTGGCCCAGCGTGACCGGGGTGGCGTCCATCAGGTGGGTACGGCCCGCCTTGACCACCCCCTCGAACTGGAGCGACTTGTTCCGCAGCGCGGTGGCCAGGTGCCGCAGCGACGGGATGAGGTGGTAGGTCACCTCGGTCATGGCGGCGACGTGGATGGAGGTGGGGAACACGTCGTTGGAGGACTGCGAGGCGTTGACGTGGTCGTTGGGGTGGACGGGACGGCCCAGACGCTCCTCGGCGAGGGTGGCGATCACCTCGTTGGCGTTCATGTTGGAGGAGGTGCCCGACCCGGTCTGGAAGATGTCGACGGGGAACTCACCGTCCCACTCGTTCTCGGCGACGTCGGTGGCGGCCTCGGCGATGGCCTGGGCCAGCTCCTTGTCGAGCACCCCCAGCTCGGCGTTGACCTCGGCGGCGATCGCCTTGATCAGGCCGAGGGCGGCGATGTGCGGGCTCTCCAGCCCGCGCCCGGAGACCGGGAAGTTCTCCACCGCCCTCTGGGTCTGCGCCCGCCACTTCGCGTCCGCCGGAACTCGTACGTCGCCCATCGAGTCATGCTCGATCCGATACTCGCTCATGGATCCAGTCTGCGTCCTGTGTGATGAAACAAACCGGGATCCGGCCATTGGGTCGCCGTGACGACGCTCACGCTCGCCATGCGACGACCCCCTTGGGGAGAACCACGACACGCCACGCGAAGGTCGCCCGCCGCGGCCACGAGCCGCTCCCGGAACCACGTGTGTCACGTGGAGGTCGCCACCGTGATCACGAGTGCTCCCGGGGCACGCGCGCGTCACGTGGAGGTCGCCACCGTGGCCGCGAACTCCTCTCGGGGCACGCGCGTCAGATGGAGGTCGTCATCGCCGGCGCGAGCCGTCCCCGGGATCACACGGACTAGGTGAAGGTCGACATGACCAGAATCATGATCACGAACAGGGCGAACACCGCCACGCCCATGAGGACGAATATGCCGGTCCGCTTCCTCTGCACCGAGGCCTTCCGCTCCTCCTGGCCGGGATCAACGGCCGGGCCGCCCTGGCCGGCGATCGCGAAGAGGTCGGTCCCCAGCCCGGGAGGCGGCGGGAAGTTTCCGTTGAACGCGTCGGGCTGCCAGGTCGACGGCGTCCCCCCGGGGCCCTGCTGTCCCTGGACGGGGGCTTCCTGTCCCGGCACGGTCGGGAATCCGTGCGGCGGCGTGTCCGTCAGATCCGGCCTCGCGGCCGGGGAGAATCCGTGCGGCGCGCCGGCCGGCGGCCACTGCGCCGAACCCTCCGGAGGCCGCTGAGGGTAGGCGCCGGGTGGGCCCTGCCGCCCGGCGACGGGCGTGCCGAGTCCGGGGGAGCCGGGCGGTCCCTGTCGTCCCGCGGGGGGCGTGCCAGGTCCGACGGGGCCGGGCTGGCCCTGTCGTCCCGCGGTGGGCGCGCCGGGTCCGGGAGGGCCGGGTGGGCTCGGCCGTCCCGCGACCGGCCTTCCCAGCCCCGGGACGACCGGTCTCTCCACCCATCCGGTCTCCGGGGGGCCGCTCGGAGGCGGGGTCGCCGAGGCGGCCGCGGGAGGGGCCGGAGACGCGAGAGCGGGAGGCTCGGCGACGGGGGCCGGGCCGCTGCCGGGGATGCGGAGGCCGCCCTTGGGCCGGATGATCATCATGGTGCGGTCGGCGTCGTACCCCTCGTCCGTCGGGGCCGCCGCCCTGGGTGCCTGTGAGGCGGGGGGCGTGGGTGCGGGGGCCGGCGTCGAATCCGCCAGATGCGAGGGGGTGTCGGCCACGGCCCGGAGTATCGCGTTCGCCTGGGCGGCCGTCAGCCGCGTCTTGTAGTCCCTGTTCAGGAGCTGCTCCAGCACCGGGCGGAGCGGTCCGGCCTGGGTCGGAGGGTCCACCTGCTCGCTCATCAGAGCGGCCAGGGTCTCCGACACCGAGGAGCGTTCGTAGGCCGGGCGGCCCTCCACCGCGAAGTACAGGGTGGCTCCCAGCGACCAGAGGTCCGACTCGGGCCCGGTGTGCTCGCCGCGGGCCCGCTCGGGCGCCGTGTATCCGGGGGAACCGATCACCATGCCGGTCCTGGTGAGACTCGTGTCGCCCTGGGCCTTGGCGATGCCGAAGTCGGTGAGCACCACCCGGCCGCTCTCGGTGATCAGCACGTTGCCGGGCTTGACGTCGCGGTGGAGCACGCCCTGGGCATGGGCGGCCCGCAGCGCGCCCAGAAGATCTACCCCGATCTCGGCGACGAGCCGGGGTGGCAGCGGCCCCTCCTCCTCGATCACTCTTTCGAGGGAGCGCGCCTGGACCAGCTCCATGATGATCCATGGGCTGCCGTCCTCGACGATCGCATCGTGGATCGTGGCCACGGAGGGATGGCTGATGCGAGCGGCCATACGACCCTCACGGATCATGCGTTCCCGAAGTTCGGTGCGTTGGGCCTCGCTGAGCCCGGGCTCCTGACGGATTTCCTTGATCGCGACCTCGCGACCCAGGGAACGGTCGTGGGCACGCCAAACGGTGCCCATCGTGCCCCGGCCGAGCGGCGCGATCAGCTCGTAGCGGTCCGCGAGCACGCGCATCTGCTGTTCCGGCATGAGAAGAAGATAGCCATTTCTTCTTGAGAAGTGCTTTATCCCCGCTTACGGAGTTCGCGGGGCCACAGAAGACGAGGCAGCGCCAGCCTGATAAGGGGTGCCACAAATCGGATAAACGGCCTCTTGGTGGGGGGCGCCTCCGTCGGCTTGCGATGCATGCCCTCACCCGGGCGGCGCTGCCCCCGCGGGTGCGGCATCGAGGACGGGCCGGGACGCAGGGGTGGCAGCGGGGCCGACAGCGGGGCCGACAGCGGAGTCGGTGCGGGCGGCGGGGGGCCGACCCGGTGCAGCCCGCGGTGCTGTGAGCGCCGGCCGAACGAGGGTGCGGCGATCGTCGTCGTGTTCCGGACGGTTCTGTTCGCGGGTCTGGTGAGCGGCTCCTCGGCCGTTCCGCCGGCCGCCACCCGGGCGAGCATCAGCGCGGCGCGCGTCGCGTCGAGCCGTACGACCGGGTCGATCTTGAGAAGCCCCTGCAGCACCGGGGTCAGCGGCCCCGCCTTTTCCAGCGGAATCGGCTCGCCGCTGGTCAGGGCGGCCAGCGCGGCGGCAGCCGTACGGCGTCCGTGCAGGCCACGGCCCTCGACGGCGGTGTAGAGGGTCGCGCCGAGTGACCACAGGTCGGCGGCCGAGTTGGCCTTGGCGCCGAGCACGCGTTCGGGGGCGATGTATCCGGCGGAGCCGAGCACGATGCCCGCCTGAGTGATCGACACATCGCCTTCGAGGGCGGCGAGGCCGAAGTCGGTGAGCACGGCCCGGTCCTCGGTCACCAGGACGTTGCTGGGTTTCACGTCGCGGTGCAGGATCCCCTTGGCGTGCACGGCACGCAGCGCGCCCAGGACCTGCCACCCGATCTCCGCCACCCGTTGCGGAGGCAACGGGCCCTCGTCCTGGAGAAGCTGTTCCAGGGATCGGGCACGGAGCAGCTCCATCACGATCCAGGGACGCTCGTCCTCGGTGACGACGTCGAAGACGGTGATGACCGACGGGTGGGCGACCATCGCGGTCGCCCGGCCCTCGCGCTCGGTCCTGGCGCACAGCTCGGCACGGAGTTCTTCGTCGAGGATCAAGGGCAGTCGAACCTCCTTGACCGCGACTTCACGGTCGAGGAGCTCGTCGTATGCTCGCCATACGGTCCCCATGCCGCCGCGCCCAACCGGCTCCGACAGCCGATAGCGCGCTGCTAGGAGGTATCCGGGCGGCGCACGCATGTGGTGCAGCTTACCGATTTGCGTAATGAGACCAGTAGAGACCGGGCCGAATATTCTTGCCAACTTCGGTCAGATTTTCATGCTCGTAACTGTTGGGACACGCTGAGTGACATTCGCCTGGTTGGTCAGACCCTACCGCTTCTCCGCGTAACCGATACGGGCGTTGCGGTAGTCGGCGGCGATAGGAGCGATTTCGGACGCCGAAGGCCCGAGGCGCCGCCAGGGCGTGAGGCGCTGGACGAACTGCTCCGCCCTGGCGAGGAGCGCGCCGTACCCGTCGTCATCGACGGGTTCCCTTGCCTGATGGCGCCGCCGACCGGATCATCGCGATCGGAGAGGCCGAGGGCACGGCTGCGCCCACGGCCGTCGCCCAGCTCCAGCGGCTTGAGCACCTGCGCGGACCGCTCCCGAGCGCCAGGGCCGGCGCGCCGCCCAAACTGCTGCTGCTCGCCCGGTCGGGCTTCACCGACGACCTCGTGCACACCGCCGCGGGGCGCGCCGATGTCGAACTCATCGACATCGGGCGCCTGTACGGCGGAGCCTGAGAATCCGGAAGCGACCGCTCAGCGGCGGCCGATGGACAGGACGGGGCCGGTGGAGTCGGTGAAGAAGTCGTCGCCCTTGTCGTCGACCACGATGAAGGCGGGGAAGTCCTCGACCTCGATCTTCCAGACGGCCTCCATCCCGAGCTCGGGATACTCCAGGACCTCGACCTTCCGGATGCAGTCCTGGGCGAGGCGGGCGGCGGGGCCGCCGATGGAGCCGAGGTAGAAACCGCCGTGGGCCTTGCAGGCGTCGGTGACCTGCTTGGAACGGTTGCCCTTGGCGAGCATGATCTTGGAGCCACCGGCGGCCTGGAAGCGCTCGACGTAGGAGTCCATGCGTCCCGCGGTGGTCGGGCCGAAGGAGCCGGAGGCGTAGCCCTCGGGGGTCTTGGCGGGACCGGCGTAGTAGACGGCGTGGTCCTTGAGGTACTGCGGCATCTCGCCGCCGGCGTCCAGGAGCTCGCCGATCTTGGCGTGGGCGATGTCGCGGGCGACCACGAGCGGTCCCGTCAGCGACAGGCGGGTCTTGACCGGGTAGTTGGTGAGCTCGGCGAGGATCTCCTGCATCGGGCGGTTGAGGTCGATTTTCACGACGTCGTCCGAGAGGTGCTCGTCCGTGGTCTCCGGGAGGAACTTCGCCGGATCGGTCTCCAGCTGCTCCAGGAAGATCCCCTCTGAGGTGATCTTGGCCAGGGCCTGGCGGTCGGCGCTGCAGGAGACCGCGATGGCGACGGGGCACGAGGCGCCGTGGCGGGGGAGGCGGATGACGCGGACGTCGTGGCAGAAGTACTTGCCGCCGAACTGCGCGCCGATGCCGAGCTTCTGGGTGAGCTCGAAGACCTTGGCCTCCAGGTCGCGGTCCCGGAAGCCGTGGCCGGAGGCGGAGCCCTCGGTGGGGATGGTGTCCAGGTAGCGGGCGCTGGCGTACTTGGCCGTCTTCAGGGCGAACTCGGCGGAGGTGCCGCCGACGACGATCGCCAGGTGGTACGGCGGGCAGGCGGCGGTGCCGAGGGAGCGGATCTTCTCCTCCAGGAACTGGAGCATCCGCTTCTCGTTGAGGACCGCCTTGGTCTCCTGGTACAGGAACGACTTGTTGGCGCTGCCGCCGCCCTTGGCCATGAACAGCATCTTGTACTCGTCGGGGTGGCCCGCAGGGTCCTCGGCGTAGAGCTCGATCTGGGCGGGGAGGTTGGAGCCGGTGTTCTTCTCCTCCCACATGGTGATCGGGGCCATCTGGGAGTAACGCAGGTTCAGCCTGGTGTAGGCGTCGTAGACCCCGCGGGAGATGTGCTCGGCGTCGGCGCCGTCGGTGAGCACGTGGCGGCCGCGCTTGCCCATGACGATCGCGGTACCGGTGTCCTGGCACATCGGGAGCACGCCGCCCGCTGAGATCGAGGCGTTCTTCAGCAGGTCGAGGGCGACGAAGCGATCGTTTCCGCTCGACTCGGGGTCATCGATGATCTTGCGGAGCTGGGCGAGGTGGGACGACCGCAGATAGTGGGAAATATCGTGAATCGCGGTCTCGGTCAGCAGCCGCAGAGCCTCGGGCTCGACCTCCAGGAACCTGCGTCCCGCAGCCTCGACCACGCGCACCCCCTCTGCGCTGATCAGACGGTATTCCGTCTCATCCGGTCCCAGGGGAAGCAGGTCGGTGTAGTCGAACTCGGGCATCGTCTTCGATCCTCCGTGCGGGGGCGCCATCTCCGGTCCTCCAAGAGGGTACGGCCTCTCCCGGACTCACCCGATGAGCCCTCCCGCCCGACCTGCCCGCAGGGCCCGCCGGCCGGCGCATCACCCGGCCCGTTCGGCATGGCCGGGCAGGCCGGGTGCCACGGGCTTCCGCCGGTTCTACCTGCGGGCCTGCCGCCCGCCCGCCCGTCGTGACCGTGTACGGAAGGCGCCGCGACCTCCTGCCTGCCGTACGGCTTATAGGGAGAAATCAGCTTTTAAATCCGCATTTGGGACAAGCGTGGATCATTCGTGGCGTCCATCGGGGGCAAGCGTTCGAAACCACAGAGGAAGCTGAAAGAGAGAGCGGACTGAACGTCCGGAAGCCGGAGAACATCATGAACACCGGAAATGCTGATATGACCAGCACCATCATTATGATGGCGATCATCGCGCTCATCGTGGTCGCGGGGCTCGCGGCATCGCTGATCGCGATCGCCCTTCAGAGCATCAAGAGCGTTGATGGGAAGTGCCCCCATTCACCGGCGAGCTGGCCGGAAACGCCGGTGGACGTGCTTCAGCAGCGGGCGGAAACGCCGGAATCCTCGATGGATCCACCCCGGGGACAGGTGAGCCCGCCGGAGCCGTCGGAGAGCCTGTCCCGACAGACGGCGAGCTCGGCGGAGACGCCGGTGGACGTGCCTCGGCAGCGGGTGCGCCCGCCGCGGTCGCCGGTGAGGGGGAGGCCGTCGCGCTGAGACCGATGACGATTCCGGCGACCACCAGGGCGGCTCCGACCAGGTCGGGGACCGAGGGCGTGCCGAGGCCGAGAAGTGCGCCGGTGGCGATGGCGCCCACCGGGATCAGCCCCGCGAACAGCCCCGCGGTCCCCGGGCCGAGCCGGGGCAGGGCGTCGTACCAGAGGAAGAACGCCACGGTGGTGACGATCACCGACTGGTAGCCGAGGCCCAGGGCCTCGGACGAACTCGGCACGCGGAGCATCGCGGTGCCGTCCACGAGCAGGCCGGCGACGGCCAGCAGCGGTACGGCCAGCGTCGCGGTGTAGGCCGAGATGCGGACCGCGCCCAGCTTGGGCAGGAGCGGGATGGCCAGCAGCGAGAAGCAGACCTCGCAGAACAGCGCGACCAGCGACCACAGCAGCCCGGGCAGATCGCCGCTGCCCAGCCCGGTGGCGAGCGTCGCGCCGGACACGACCACCGTCGCCGCCCCGATGACCCGCGGCGTCGGACGGCCGCCGAGCAGGGCCAGCGCCAGCGGGACGGTGCCGAGCACGGTGCCGACCAGGGCCGGACCGCCATGCCGGGTGGCCTCGATCACGGCAACGTTGAAGATCACCAACCCCGTCAGGGACAGCGCGGCCAGCAGCAGGGTCTCGCGGAGCGTGAGCCGGACGAACCCGAGCCCCGCGATCCGGGCGACGGCGAACAGGACGACGGCGGCGAGAAGGTAGCGAAGTGCCTGACCGCCGTAGATCGGATAGTCCTGGATCACACCGGAGACCCCGGCCAGGGTGCCCACCAGAAACATCGCCCCCGCCGCCTCGCCCAGGCCGCGGATCTCCACGCGAGGGTTGGGGGTGCTGACATTTGCGTTCATGTGGGGAATGCTAGGAAGGCAATGGTTCCCTTGTCGGGTCCAATGGAGCGGCGAAACAGAGGACCAATTGGCCGACCTGCATCTCACCGTCGACCGCGCGGCGGGCGGTATCGCCGGCCAGATCGCCCGCGAGCTTCGCGAGGCCGTACGGCGGGGCCGCCTGACGGCCGGGGTCCGGTTGCCCGCCAGCCGCGAGCTGGCCAGGGATCTCGGGCTGTCTCGCGGAGTGGTCGTGGAGGCCTACGAGCAGCTTGTCGCCGAGGGTTTCCTGATTTCGCGGGTCGGCGCGGGCACCAGTGTGGCCCCGGCGGCGTGCCGGCTTCCTGAGGATTCCGGAGACGGCTTCGCACCGCGCGGTCCGCGCCACGGCGACTCCGTGCCACCCGGTCGCGGGTCGCGCCACGGCGATCCCGTACCGCCCGGCCGTGGGTCGTCCGACGGTGATCCCGTGCCTTCCGGCCGTGGGCCGCGCCACGGCGATTCCGTACCGCCCGGTCGCGGGTCGTCCGACGGTGATCCCGTGCCTTCCGGCCGTGGGTCACGCCACGGCGACCCCCTATCGCCCGGCCGTGGGTCGTCCGACGGTGATCCGGCGATGCCCGGTCGTGGGTTGTCGCCTCATGGCGACCCCGTGCCGTCCGGCCGTGGGTTGCCCCACGGTGATCCGGCGATGCCCGGTGGGCCGTCTTCCGGGCGCGGTCCCGCGATGTCCGTACCCGGGCCGTATTACGGGCGCCGTTCCACGTCCCCGGATCTGACGGCCTTTCCCCGCGAGCGGTGGCTGGCCTCGATGAGGAGGGTCCTCACCACCCTGCCCGCCGACGCGCTGGACTACGGCGACCCCGGCGGGATCCCGGAGCTGCGCGAGGAACTGGCCGCCTACCTGGGAAGGGTCCGTGCGGCCGACGTCACCCCGGACAACCTGGTGATCGTGAGCGGGGTGGCACAGGGGCTGAGCCTGACGGTCCAGGCGTTCGCCGGACGGCTTCCCTGGAGCCGGGCGAGCCACGATCTCGACTGGTTCGTCGACTCGGTCGCGCATCCCGCCTCGCGTCCCGGCCGGATCCGGCTGGCCGTCGAGGATCCCACCGGCCTGCGCCAGCTTCCGCTGCTCCGCGCCGCGGGCGCCGACCTGGTCGCGGTCCCCGTGGACGGGGAGGGCGTCGACGTCGAGGCCCTCGCGAAGACCGGGGCGCGGGCGGTGCTGCTCACCCCCGCGCACCAGTACCCGACGGGGGTCGTGCTCTCCCCCTGCCGCCGCGCCGAGTTGATCGAGTGGGCCACCGGGACGGGGGCGATGATCCTGGAGGACGACTACGACGCGGAGCTCCGGTTCGACCGCGACCCGGTGGGCTGCCTGCAGGGGCTCGCCCCGGGCCGGGTGGTGCTGACCGGAAGCATCAGCAAGTCCCTGGCCCCGGGACTCCGCCTGGGCTGGGTCGCCGCCCCGCCCGAGCTCGCCGAGTCGGTGCGGCAGGCCCGCGGTGAGCTGGACCTCGGTTCGTCGGTCCTGGAGCAGCACGCCCTGGCGGACTTCGTCAGGACCGGTGGTTACGACCGGAACCTGAGAAGGGTGCGCCGGGAGTACCGCGCCCGGCGCGACGCCTTCGTACGAGCCCTCGCCGATCACCTTCCCGAGATCACGGTGCACGGTGTCTCCGCGGGACTGCACCTGTTCGCGGAGCTGCCGGACGGCTGGGACGAGTTGTCCGCCGTCCGGGCGGCCCAGGCCTGCGGCCTCGCCGCCGAGCCGGTGGGCCCCATGCGGCACGCGTCTGGCCCGCCCGCTCTGGTGATGGGCTTCGCCCGCCTCCCCGTCCACCACGCCGACGAGATCGTCCGGACTTTCGCGGCCGATCTGCCGCGTTGATCGTGAGACCGCTCGTCTCCCGGTCCGGATCGCCGCCTCATCTTCGAGGTTGATAGATCATCCGAATGTCCTGACAAAGTCTTGACGTTTTCCGGACGGTTCGCTTAGAACTGAAGACCGGCTGCTTTCTCCCAGGGAGGCATCATGCGTGTTGGTCTGCTGGGCCTTGGCAGAATCGGGGCGTTTCATGCCGCGACCCTGGCCGCGCATCCCTGGGTCGACGAACTGGTCGTGAGCGACGTGGACGGCGCGCGGGCGGCAGAGGTGGCCGCGGGGCTGGGAGCCCAGGTGGGAGACGCCTTCGACGCCGATGCGGTGGTCATCGCCACCCCCACGGCGACCCACGCCGGGCTCCTGATGCGTGCCTGCGCCCAGGGGGTGCCGGCGTTCTGCGAGAAGCCGGTCGCGGCAGGCGTGGACGACACGGTCCGGGTGCTCGAGGCGGCCAAGCAGAGCGGGACGGTCGTGCACATCGGCTTCCAGCGCCGCTTCGACGCCGGTTACGTCCGGGCGAGAAATGCGCTGCGCAACGGTGAGCTGGGCACGCTGCACCGGGTGCACCTGCTCTCCGCCGACCCCCACCCACCCGCCGCCGACTACATCCTCACCTCGGGCGGCATCTACCGCGACTGCCATATCCACGACTTCGACATCCTGCGCTGGGTCACCGGCCGTGAGGCCGAGACCGTCTACGCGACCGGTTCCAACCGGGGCGAGGCGTTCTTCGCCGAGGCCGGTGACGTGGACAACAGCGCCGCGCTGCTCACCCTGGACGACGGCACGCTGGTCACCGTGCAGGGGTCCCGCCACAACGGAGCCGGATACGACGTCCGCATGGAGCTGGCGGGCACGCTGAAGACCCAGGTGGTCGGTCTCGACCCGCGCACGCCGTTGACCGGCGCCGAAGGTCTGCAACCGCCAGGCGATCCCTGGCCGGACTTCGTGACCAGGTTCGGGGCCGCCTACGTCGCCGAGCTCGGCGCGTTTCTCAGCGCGGCACGTGGGGAGGCGGACAGTCCCTGCACGGTCGAGGACGCCCTGTCCGCCCTCTATCTCGCGGAGGCCGCCGAGCTCTCCCGGCACGAAGGACGTCCGGTTCGCGTGACGGAGGTGGTCCGTTGAAGACGGCCGGTGCACCGATCTCCTGGGGGGTTTGCGAGGTTCCCGGCTGGGGCCCGCAGCTCGATCGCTCCCGCGTGCTGTCGGAGATGGCGGAGCTGGGCCTGACGGCCACCGAGCTGGGGCCGGAGGGGTTCCTGCCGCCCTCGCCGACGCGCTGCCGCTCCCTGCTGGAGCAGTACGGCCTGCGTGCGGTCGGCGGGTTCGTCCCCGTGATGCTGCACGACGCGGAGCTGGATCCGCTACCGGTGGTCCGGGCGGCCATGCGCGCCTTCAGGGACGGTGACGTGGAGGTGGTCGTGCTGGCCGCGTCCACCGGGGGCGAGAGCTACGACGACAAGCCGGTCCTGGACGCGCGCGGCTGGAAGACCCTGCTGGGAAACCTGCGTCGGATCCTCAAGGAATCCAGGGAGTTCGGCCGTACGGTCACCCTGCACCCGCACGTGGGGACCATGGTGGAGAACCGCGACGAGGTGAACCGGGTGCTCGACGGCAGCGCGATGCCGCTCTGCCTGGACACCGGTCACCTGCTCATCGGCGGTACCGACCCCGGCGAGCTGGTCACCCGAGCCGCGAAGCGGATCGCGCACGTTCACCTCAAGGACGTGGACGCCGCACTCGCCGAGCGGGTCGGAGCGGGTGAGCTGACCTACACCCAGGCGGTCGGGGCGGGCATCTACCGCCCTCTCGGTCAGGGCGACGTGGACATCGCCGGGATCGTCGCGGGCCTGACGAGGGCCGGATACCAGGGGTGGTACGTCATGGAGCAGGACGTCATCCTCGGTCCGGGCGACGCCGACCCGAAGGAGGACGTCCGCGAGAGCCTGGCCTACCTGCGGAGGCTCACGAGCGGTCAGCCCGAGCGGGCCGATCAGGCCGGGCGGGGTGAGGGACGCGCCTGATCGGGGTCTTGACCAGGGGACTGGTCAGGGTGGACATCCACCCGCTCCAGGTGAGGGTGTCCCCGCGGGAGGTGGAGACCCCCGGAAAGTGCCTGGGGAAGGCGCGGCCAACGTGGCCGCCGCCCGGCCATAACGCCGATCGGCGCGCTGCCGAGGTTCCCGGCGAGGAAGGACCTCGGCCCCGGTGCTGGTGGCGAGCCGGATCGCCGCCCCTACCTCTGGGGGCTCTGGGCGGCGAGCTCCGTCCTGGGCTCGAAGCCCTTGGCCAGAAACACGATCAGGGCCACCATGACCACGGCGGGTATGAACGCCTCCCGCGGCCCCACGGTGTCGTTGAGGGTGCCCACCACGGCCGCACCGACGAGGAAGCCGATGTAGTTGAACATGTTGACCCGCGCGATCGCCGTCTCCGCCCCGGTCCCGAGGCGGCCCGCGGCCGAGAACGACTGCGGGGCGATGACGGACAGGCCGATGCCGACCAGGCCGAACGAGATGACGGCCACGAGGACGCCGGGGGCGACGACGATGCCGAGCGTGCCGACGGCCGCGATCACCGCGCCCACGCGGACGACGGGGGCCGGGCCGTACCTGCGCACCGCGAAGTCGCCCGGGACCCGCGCGATGAGCATGGCCGCCTGGTAGACGAGGTAGGCGAAGGGCAGCAGCCAGCCGGTCGCCAGCAGCGCCTTCTCCATGTAGACGGTGCTGTAGTTGGAGACCGCCGCGTCGCCGACGTAGAGGAACGCCATCGCCAGGCAGAGGGGGATGATCGGCCGCCACGGCACCCGGGCCGTCGTCTGTACGGCCTGCTCGGTCGCCCGCTCCTCCTCCCGGCTGTAGAGCCGGGGCAGCATGATCACTGAGATCACCACGCCGATCATCACCGGGATGGAGAACGACCAGGCCAGGTCCATCCCGAGCGCGCTGAAAGCGGAGTTGAACCCGGCGCCCAGCATCGAGCCGACGCTCCACACCGCGTGGAAACCGGTCAGCACGCTCATGCCGTACCGGCGCTCGACCGCGACCGCCTGCATGTTCATCGCCGCGTCCACCGCCCCGACGAACAGGCCGAACACCGCGCTGATCACGTACAGCCCGGCGAGCTGGCCGTTCCAGCCCGACAGGATCACGGCGGCGCAGACGCCCACCTGGGAGATCCGCAGGACCAGGCGGCTGCCGTACCGCCCCGCCAGGAGACCGGCGACGGCGCTCCCGACGCCGGCGATCACCGGTACGAGCAGCAGGACCAGGGTGAGGTCGCCGTCGCTCAGCCCGAACTTGTGCTGCAGATCGATCACATGGGTGAGCAGGGTGGCGAAGCAGAGGCCCTGGACGAAGAACACGGCCCAGGTCGCCACACGGGCTTGAGTGTCACGTGGGGTCGGCACCACGACCTCCATAGAACATGAGGGGGGTTCAAGTTCTCGTCAGGGTATGGGCGCGGTCTCCAAGGGTCAATGATCGGTTACCTGGTATTTCCGCCGGATGGGCGGCCCTCCGAGACCCGGCGAGGATTATCGTCGAAGGGTGGACAATCCCTGGCCCCCGGCCATTCGTCACCACGCCCCTCAGCCCCGCCCCGGCGACCTGCGGGCAGGAGACGCCGACCGCGAGCGGGTGGCCGCCGTACTGGGCGACGCCCTCGCCGACGGGCGGCTGAACCACGACGAGTACGAGGAGCGGCTCGCGGCGCTCTACCGCGCCCGCACCCTGGGAGAGCTCACCGCCTTCACCGCCGACCTGCTCCCGCCCGAGGCCCAGCCGCTGCAGGTCGACGTCCGCCCGGTGACGGCGTTCTTCGGTTCGGAGAAGCGCTCGGGACGATGGGTGGTGCCCAGCAGGTTCTCCGCCACCGCGATCTGTGCCAACGTCACGCTCGACCTGCGCGAGGCGCTGCTCCAGACCAGCCACGTGACCCTCCAGGTCACCGTGATGGCCGGGACCCTCACGCTGATCGTCCCGGAGGGCGTCCGGATCGAGATGCCCGCCTCCGGCTTCATGGCGGGCAAGACGAACCAGGTCCGGCCCGCCCCGGACGGCCCGGTCATCGAGATCACCGGATTCATCACGATGGGCAGTGTCGTCGCCAAGCACCCCAAGCGACCTCGCCGTTCCTGGTTCCGCCGCTGAGCGCCGCCGCCCGGAGCCGTCTTCGGACGACGCCGTCTCAGGTGGCGCTGTCGAAGTTGATCGCGCTGTAGGCGCGCAGCTTCCAGAGCTGGTGCTCGCTCTCGATCTTGCGGATCGTCCCGGAACGGCCCCGCATGACCAGCGAACTGGTGACGGCGGCGCCGCCGCGGTAGCGGACGCCCTGCATGAGCTCGCCGTCGGTGATCCCGGTGGCCGCGAAGAACACGTCGTCCGAACTGACCAGGTCGTCGGTGCTCAGCGTGGCGTCGAGGTCGAGACCCGCGTCCAGCGCCCGGCGGCGTTCGGCGTCGTCCTGCGGCCACAGCCTGCCCTGGATGACACCGCCCAGGCACTTGAGCGCGCAGGCCGCGATGATGCCCTCGGGGGTGCCGCCGACGCCGAGCATCAGGTCCACACCGGTGCCCATGCGAGCGGCCATGATCGCACCGGCCACGTCGCCGTCGGTGATGAGCCGGATCCGCGCGCCGGTCTCCCGGATCTCCCTGATGATCTTTTCGTGGCGGGGGCGGTCCAGGACGACCACGGTCACGTCCGAGGGCGCGCCGCCCTTGGCCCGCGCCACCGCCGCGATGTTGTCGGCCACCGGCGCGTTGATGTCCACCGACGAGGCGGCCTCGGGGCCGGTGACCAGCTTGTCCATGTAGAAGACGGCCGACGGGTCGTACATCGAGCCACGCTCGCTGACCGCGATGACCGAGATCCCGTTGGGCATGCCGAGTGCGGTGAGCCGGGTGCCGTCGATCGGGTCCACGGCCACGTCGCACTGGGCGCCGCTGCCGTCACCGACCTGCTCACCGTTGTAGAGCATCGGCGCGTTGTCCTTCTCACCTTCGCCGATCACCACCACACCGTTCATCGACACCGTGTTGATCAATTGGCGCATGGCGTTCACGGCGGCGCCGTCCGCGCCGTTCTTGTCACCGCGCCCGACCCAGCGAGCCCCGGCCATCGCGGCCGCCTCGGTGACACGGACCAGTTCGAGAGCAAGGTTGCGATCAGGTGCGCGATCGCCCGTCGCGAGCGCGGCGGGGACGGACGTCTGGTCGGAAGTCTGATCGGACATGGTGAGGAACCCCTCTCATGGATTACTCCAACGATCGTAGTTGCCCCCCTCTGACCGCCTGCCGGAGGATAATGTGCCCACCATGAGCAGCGACACGGACCGGCTGGTGACAGGCGTGACCGCACGGACCTCCGAGCGAGGTGCCGCCACGCGCGTCGCACTCCTCGTGGCGGCCAGGGAGGTCTTCGTCGAAAGCGGCTTCGCGGAGTCGGGGGTGACCGACGTGGTCTCCCGGGCCGGGGCGAGTGTCGGCAGCCTGTACCACCACTTCTCCGGCAAGGCCGATCTCTACCTGACGCTGTTCGACGAGTTCCAGATCCGGCAGACCCAGCGGACCAAGCAGGCGGTCCAGGCGGCCCGGGCCGAGGGCGAGAACGACCCGATGCGGCTGTTCATCGCCGGAGCCCGCGCCTACCTGGAGGGCTGCCTGGCCGAGCGGGAGATCTCGGCGCTGTTCCTGCGCGGTGACGGGCCGCCGGGATTCGAGGTCATCATGCGCGACCGGCTGCGCCAGTGGGCCAAGCGCAACGCCACCCTGTTCGAGGGCGACGAGGGAGCCCTGGTCGTGGTCCTCACCGGCGCGCTCGCCGCGGCCGTCTCCGAGGTCGCCCTGTCCGAGGACGAGGACGCCTCCCGGGTTCTGGCCGAGGGCGTGCTGGCCATCATCGGGCAGATCCGCCGTCCCTGAGCGCGCCTTCCACGCTCTGGTCAGGGGCGCGCCGACTGTGATCGGGAAGGTCTGCCGCTTCCGAGGGCGGTTCTCGTGTCCTGGCTGGGGTATGTCGGTCGTGATCGGGCAGAGCTGCCGTCCTTGAGCGCGTCTTCCACGTTCTGATCAAGGGTGTGCCGACCCGTGTTCGGGTGGATCCGTCGCTCCCGAAGGTGGTTCTCGCGTCCTGGCCGGGGCGTGCCGGCCGTCATCGGGCATTCCGAGGGCAGCTCCCGTGCTCGGGCTGGAGCGGCGTCCACCGTCGTCGGGAAGATCGACTGCCCCTGGGACCGGCCCGCGCCCCCGTATGGATAGGGTTGACAGTCGTGCAGAGGTTCACTCAGGGTTTCTACGGCTACGTGGTCGCGGTGCTGGTCTGCCTGGTCGGCGTCGGCATCTTTCTGCTGATCACGCCACAGAGCAGGACCGAGCACATACCAGAGATCGACTTCTCGATCGACGTGGCCAACATGCGTCATATGGCGCCCTACCAGGTCTGGTCTCCCGAGCCGGTGCCCGCCGGATGGATTCCGACCAGTTCCCGGGCCACGAACACCAAGGGCGTGGTGACCTGGCAGCTCGGCTTCGCCACCGCCAAGGGCCCGGACGACGAGCGCTCCCACGCGAGCCTCGCCCAGAGCGACGAGAAGCCCGCGGCCGAGTTCGCCAACCGGATGGCCAACACCGACAAGGCCACCGGCAACGTCCAGATCAACGGCGTGACCTGGCAGCAGCGCTTCCGCGAGGACAAGGACCAGCGCTCCCTCGTACGGCTCCTGCCCGACGTCACGATCGTCGTCACCGGTACCGCCCAGTGGGACGAGCTGTCCGCCCTCGCCGGATCTCTCAAGGAGCAGTCGAAGCTCCCCTCGTAGCACCACGCGGGTCTCGGCGTTACAAGGATCGTCGCCCTCTGATTCCGGGCCGAGCCGTTCTCGCATCGCGCCCTCGTTCTCGCGCGGCACGGCCTGCTTCGGCCGGCGGGAAAATCCGCACGCCCTCTTCTGATCGATGGCATCGGCCGTGAACCAGGGGGCGGGGGTCGACGGCCAGGTCGGCGGCCTGAAATGGAGAAGGAGCGTCTCCACCGGGTTTCCGTCGCTGCTTTCCGTTGATGTTTCCCCCTTTTTTTAAGGATGCTGACTAAGTAGCGTTCCTGGTGTGGTCGCAGGAGCGTCCGGCGAGGGAGGAACCTCATGAAAGCCACCGCCGTCGGTATGCCACTGGCGGCATTGGTCGCCGCGCTGCTGGTCGCGGGATGCGGCGGCCCCGCTTCGGAGCACGCGTACCACCCGCCGGCGCCGAGCGGCCGGAGCGCGGTGTCCCCGCCCCCGGCTGTGTCTCCTGCGTCTCCTGTGTCCCCTGCGGCGAGTACGCCGTCGGGGGCCTTCAACGGCACCGACGTCGGCTGGATGCAGCTGATGATCCCGATGGACGAGCAGCTGCTGAGCATGCTGGAGATGGCCCCGGAGCGGACCTCGAATCCGAAGGTCATCCGGCTGGCCAAGCTGTTCGCCGCCGATCACCGCGCCGAGCTCCTGAAGCTGCGCGCGCTGATGGACCGGTCGGGTGCGCCCAAGACCAACGTGCACGAGGGTCACGACATGCCGGGCATGGTCACCGCGGATGACCTCCGCGTCATCGATCAGACGAAGGGCGCCGCGTTTGACGGGCTCTTCGCCAAGAACATGCGCGAGCATCTGGAACAGGGGGTCCTGCTGTCCCGCGGCGAACAGGGAGCGGGCGCCGACCAGGCCACCAGAGAACTCGCCGGGAGCATCGAGAAGCTCCGGGCCGCCCAGCTCGACCGTCTCTACGGGTGAGGAGCCAGGGCGACCGCCCAGCTTCGGTTGGAATCCGGCTCTCCGGAAGGGTGAGTCCTGGACTGGAGGCCGGCTCTCCGAAGGGTGGATCCCGGGTCGGAACCCGGCCGCCCGGAAGGGCCTGGACCGGAATCCGGCGCTCCGAACGGGCAGGTCCCGGGCCGGAACCTGGCCGACGGGGAAAGGGATGACTCCGGCCGGACCCCCGGGTCGCTCAGAAGGGCGTGTCCCCGACGGAGTCGGATTGCCGACGCTGGGCCATGGCCGCCGCGAGCTTCACCCGGGCGCCCTGGAGCCACTCCTCGCAGAGCGCGGCCAGCTTCTCACCGCGCTCCCAGAGCTCGATCGACTCCTCCAGGGTGAGCCCACCCGTCTCGAGACGGCGGACCACCTCGGTCAGCTCCTCGCGCGCTTGCTCATATGACGGTGTCTTCTCGGATTTCTCATCGGCCACATCCCCCACCCTAGAGTCACCGGCCGACACACGCCCCAGTTCGACGGCCTGCGAGACTGCGTGGATGAGTGTTCGTGGTGCGAACCCCCAGGACATCCCCGAGCTGGTCCGTCTCCGCGAGATTCTGGCCGACCGCATGGCCCAGGACGGCAGTTACCCGATCGAGAGCCAGTGGCAGGAGGCGTACGCCGAAAGCCTCAAGGACCGGCTGGGCAGCCTCGACACGGCCGTTTACGTGGTGGACGCCCCCGAAGAGGGGCTGGCCGCCTGTGGGATAGGCCTGATCTTCGAGCGTTTTCCCGGCCCCAGCCTCCCCGACGGCCGCTACGGCTACATCCAGGGCATGACCACCGACCCCCTTCACCGGCGCCGGGGGCACAGCCGGTCCATCATGGTGTCGCTCCTGCAGTGGTATCGCGACAGCGGGATCCGCAAGGTGGACCTGCACGCGACCTCCGACGGGGAGCCGCTCTACCGGGAGTTCGGCTTCGTCGACGACGGCTACCCCTCGCTCACGTGGCGGGACCGTTCCTGATCGGCCCCGGCTCCGTGACCACCCACACCGCCGGGCCGGTGTGAAAGGCGTCATTCACGTGGCGGAATCGCGCACGTCCCTCGTCACGGGGCGGGGTCGCTCCTGACCGTCACCCGGTCGTCGGGGAACCGGATGGTCAGCTCCTCACCGGGGACGACCTTCCGCGCGAGCCGTACGACGTCACCCGACGGGCGCTGCACGATCGCGTAGCCGCGCTCCAGGGTGGCGGCGGGGGACAGGGTGATCAGGCGGGCGCGCAGGTGTTGCAGCGAGTCCTGGGCGCGGTCCAGGGAGCCGGTGAGGGAGCGCCTCGCCCGGTCCCTGAGCTGCTCGGCCTGCTCGGCCCTGCGTTCGATCTCGCGTACCGGGTCGGCGAGGGAGGGCCGGGAGCGGACCGCGGACAGCCAGGCCGTCTCGCGGTCCAGCCAGCCGCCGACCACCCTACGCCCCCGGTCACGGAGCTGGCGGACCAGCGTCAGCTGCTCGCCGACGTCCGGCACGACCTTCTTCGCCGCGTCCGTGGGCGTGGACGCCCGCACGTCGGCGACCAGGTCGAGCAGCGGGCTGTCCTGCTCGTGGCCGATCGCGCTGACCACCGGTGTACGGCACGCGGCCACCGCCCTGATCAGCGCCTCGTCGGAGAAGGGCAGCAGGTCCTCCATCGACCCGCCGCCCCGCGCGATCACGATGACGTCGATGTCGTCGTCCGCGTCGAACTTGCGCAGTGCCTCGGTGACCTCACCGACCGCGTACGGTCCCTGCACGGCCACCGGCTCGACCTTGAACCGCACCGCCGGCCAGCGGCGCCGCGAGTTTTCCAGCACGTCGCGCTCGGCGGCCGAGTCACGGCCGCAGATCAGCCCGATCGTTCCGGGCAGGAACGGCGGTCGCCGCTTCCTGTCGATCCCGAAGAGTCCTTCGGAGGCGAGCACCTGGCGCAGCCGTTCCAGCCGCGCCAGCAGCTCCCCGACGCCGACCGGGCGCATCTCCAGGGCGGTGAACGCGAAGGAACCCTTGTTGACCCAGAAGTCCGGCTTCAGATGCATGACAACCCGGGCGCCGTCCACCGGCCGGGGAACGGTCGCCTCGTAGACGCCACGAGGGCAGGTGACCCGGGCGGACACGTTGGCCACCGGGTCACGCAACGTCAGGAACACCGTGCCACCTCGGGCGGTCAGCTCGGTGATCTGTCCCTCGACCCAGATGGTGCCGAGCTTGCCGATCCAGCCGCCGACCATCTGCAACACCGTGCGGACCGGGAGGGGCTGCTCGGGGGTGGTCTTCGAACTCATGGCCGGAAGCCTACGCGTCAGACGCGGCTATTCCGCGGCTTCCAGCTTGGCGAGGCGGTTCTCATACATCCGCACGACGGCGTCCCGGGCGGAGGTGGCCCGCTCGTAGGCGATGAGCTCCTGGATCTGCACGGCGGTCTTGCCGCGCATCCGGGCGCGCAGGGATGCGACCGTCAGCTCCGAGTAACCGGGCATCGGCTCGGCCGGGGCGGCGACCGCCTTGGCGAGGAGCTGCTCCCCGGCCGGCTGCGCGGCCTCGGTCTCCGTGATCTCGGCCACAGCGGCGTCCACGGTGCCGGGCTTCACGGTTTCGACGTCCGTGACCTCGGGCTTCGCGGCTTCGGGGTCGGCGGCCTTTGCCTTCGCGGCCCTCGGCTTCGCGACCCTCGGCTTTGTGGTCCTCGGCTTCGCGACCTTGGCCTGCGCGATCCCGGCGTCCGCGGTGTCGGCCTGTGCGACCTCAGCCTGTGCGACCTCGGGGGTGGTGATCTCGGCCCCGGTCTCCGGCGCGGTGGACACGGGAGCGGGAGCTTCGGTTTCGACGACCTTGGCCGCGGAGGCCCTCGGCCTGGCCTTGGCCTTGGCCTTGGGAGCGGGAGCTTCGACTTCGACGGGCTTGAGCTCGGCGGTCTCAGGGGCGGAGGCGTCGACTTCGGCGGGCTTGGCCTCGGTGACCTTGGGAGCGGGAGCGTCGGCGGGCTTGGCCTCGACGAGCTCAGAGGCGGGGGCTTCGGTTTCGACGGCCTTGACCTCGACAGCCTCGACAGCCTCGACAGCCTCGACAGCCTCGGGAGCGGGAGCGTCGGCGGGCTTGGCGGGCTCGGTGACCTTGGGAGCGGGAGCGTCGGCGGGCTTGGCCTCGACGGTCTCGGAAGCGGCAGTGTCGGCTTCGACGGCCTTGGTAACGGGAGCCGCGGCCTCGACGGTCTCGGCGGCGGGGGCTTCGGTTTCGGCGGCCCTGACCTCGACAGCCTCGGTAACGGGAGCCTCGGGAGCAGGAGCCTCGGCTTCGGCCGCCTTGACGGGCTCGGCGGGGACGGCTTCGGGAGCGGGAGCCTCGGCGGGCTTGGCGACGGCGGTCTCGGTCGCGGCGGGCTTGGCCGGGGTGAAGATGACCGGCTCGGATGCCTTCGTGCCGTTGCTCTCGGCGGTGGTGGCCTTGGCGGCGGCCTTCTCCGGGCGGGGGGCGAAGATGACCGGCGCGCGGCGGGCCGGCTTCTCCTCGGCCTTCTCGCCACCCTTCTCCTCAAGGTCGGTCAGCTGGCCGGCGGTCTGCTTGCCGGACGCGTCGCGGTCCTCTTCCTGGCCGCCGAGACCCTTGATCCTGGTTTTCACCCGGTCGCCGAGCAGAAGGGCCTGGCCGACGCCGCTCAGCGCCGTCTGCAGCATGTGAAGCGGAAGGTCCTTCGCTTTCTCGGCGAATTTGCTCATGTTACGGATCATGTCGGGGACTGACATGTCGTCTCCTGGGAGGTCAGTATGGGAAGGCTGTATGTGGCAGGACTGTGTGCCGAGTAGCTCATGGGACGGGTGGGCGGCCCCGGCGGGCGTTCCACGTAGCATAAGAACATGACTTCAAAGACCCCCGCGACCCGACGCGTACTTGTGGCGAAGCCCCGTGGTTACTGCGCGGGGGTCGATCGTGCGGTCCAAGCTGTGGAGAAAGCCCTTGAACAGTACGGGGCTCCGATATATGTGCGTAAGCAGATCGTTCACAACACTCACGTGGTCAAGTCGCTGGAGGAGCGCGGAGCGATCTTCGTTGAGGAGACCGAGGAGGCGCCCGAGGGAGCCATTGTGGTCTTCTCCGCCCATGGAGTGTCTCCGGCAGTCCACGAGGAGGCCGCCCGGCGCAGCCTGAGGACGATTGACGCTACCTGCCCGCTGGTGACCAAAGTGCACAACGAGGCCAAGCGTTTCGCCTCTCAAGACTACGACATCCTGCTCATCGGTCACGAAGGCCACGAGGAGGTCGAAGGCACCGCGGGTGAGGCACCCGATCACATCCAGCTCGTCGACGGCCTCGACTCGGTCGGCACCGTTCAGGTGAAGGACCCCCAGCGGCTGGTCTGGCTGTCGCAGACCACGTTGTCGGTGGACGAGACGATCGAGACCGTCTCCCGGCTCAGGGAGCGCTTCCCCAACCTGATCGACCCGCCGAGCGACGACATCTGCTACGCCACCCAGAACCGCCAGGTCGCGGTGAAGGAGATCGCGGCCCTGGCCCAGCTGGTCATCGTCGTCGGCTCGGAGAACTCCTCCAACTCCAAGCGACTGGTCGAGGTCGCCCTCGACCACGGCGCGGACGCCTCCTACCTGGTCGACGACGCCTCGCTCATCAAGGACGAGTGGTTCGACGGCGTCACCACGGTCGGTGTGACGAGCGGCGCCTCGGTTCCCGAGGAGCTCGTCGCCGAGGTCCTGGTCCGTCTCGCCAAGCACGGCTTCAACGACGTCGAAGAGGTCGAGTCCGTCCAGGAGAGCGTCCGCTTCGCGCTCCCGCACGAGCTCCGCAAGGACCTGCGCGCCACCACCGTCTGATCCGCTCTCCGTACGGCGGCCACCCGAGGCCGTCGTACGGCGGGCGCCGCCCCGCGCTCGCCCCTACTGGCCTTCGCGCGGCGTGCCGTACACCTTGGGCTCGAAATAGCCCTCCGGCTCGGGGGCGAAACCGGTGCCGTCGCCGGTCCTCGGGCGGGGAACCTTGGGACCGGCGGCCCGGAGCTCGTCGCGCAGCTCGCGAACGCACTGGGTGAGGCCCCGCCGCCAGGCGATGACCAGGACCAGGAGCGAGCCGCCGAACAGCCACGGGGCACCTCCGGACAGCGCGGTGAACACGCCCAGCCCGAAGGACTGGATCGGTGAGGCCGTGGTCAGCGCGCGGACCAGCTCGGTGACCACGGTGGCCACGAAGAAGGTCAGCGGTGGGGACACCACCAGCGAGAGCAGGTCCCGCCGGTTCACCAGCGACACCGCGACCACGCAGCCGGCCACGAACGCGGGCCCGATCACCGGCCACCCGGACAACACCTGCGCGACGCTGCCCACCAGGGTGAACGCCAGCACGAAGGCCACCGCACCCCGGGCGGTCAGCCGGATGCCGGAACTCCGGCCCCGCTCACTCATGAGATCACCCCACCAGGTGGCTGCCCGTAGCCTCGCTCGTCCATCGGTTGCCCCTTCGGCCCCCTCATCGTCACCCTCTCCGCCTCCAGTGTCCGGCTGTCAGCGTCTTCAGGGAACAGCTCTAGGGCAGGTCGTTGGCCAACTTACCGTTCAGCCGGGAGATGAGAGGCGAGCTTGACTCCTCTTCTCCCAGCAGTTCGGGAGAGGTCAGCGGACGCGGCAGATCCTCGACCGTCTGTGGTTTCTCCAGATCCGCCTCGACCAGCCCCAGGTCGTTGAGCTTCCGCGCGCTCACCAGCACCCGGGTTTCCAGGGAACCGACCGTCCTGTTGTAGGACTCCACCGTCCGGCTCAGCGACCGGCCCATCGCCTCCATGTTCCGTCCCATGGTGCTCAGCCGCTCGTAGAGTTCCTTGCCGACCTGGAAGACGGCCAGCGCGTTCTCGCTGAGCGCGGCCTGCTGCCAGGCGTACTGCGCGGTGCGGAGCATGGTGATCAGCGTGGTGGGCGTGGCGATGTGGATCCGCCGCCGCATGGCGTACTCCAGCAGGGCGGGGTCGCGCTCCAGCGCCGGGGCGAGGAAGGCCTCGCCGGGGATGAAGAGCACGACGAACTCCGGCGCCGGGCTGAACGCCTGCCAGTAGGACTTGGCGGCCAGCCGGTCCACGTGCTCGCGCACGTGCCGGGAGTGGGAGTCGAGCCGGGCCGACTGGTAGTCGGGATCGGTGGACTCCGCGGCCTCCAGGTAGGCGGCCAGGGAGACCTTGGAGTCGATCACGATGTTCTTGCCGCCGGCCAGCCGTACGACCATGTCGGGCCGGAGCACGCCGTCGACGGTGGTGATGCTCGCCTGCTCGTCGAAGTCGCAGAACCGCTGCATCCCGGCGATCTCGGCGACCCTGCGGAGCTGGAGCTCCCCCCACCGGCCCCGGGCCTCAGGCCGTTGCAGGGCCCGCACCAGCGCGGTCGTCTGGGTGCGGAGCTGGTCGTTGCTCTCGCGCACGACGTCGATGTGCTTGGCCAGCTCCGCGTGGGCGGCCCGCTGACCCGTCTGCGTGTCGCGCAGCTGCGTCTCGACGCGGGCCAGCGTGTCCTTCAGCGGCTCGATCAGATGCTCGACGGCCTGCTTGCGCTGCTCCAGCTCGCCGGCGGCCTCGGCGCGGTTGGCGGCGAGGCGGGTCTCGGCCAGCTCCAGGAAGCGCAGGTTGTTGACGTCGAGCGCCCGGCTCGACAGGGCTTGGAAACGATCGGTGAGCTGCCCCTCGATGTAAACGACCTTCTCTTCGGCGATCTTCGCGCGGGCCTCGGCGTCCGCCAGGCGGACGGCGACATCCGTCGCTCCGGAGGAGGCACGTGCCCGGCCCAGCAGGAAACCGATCGCGAGTCCTGCGGCGAGTCCCACGGCGAGCTGAAAAACGAGTGCCATGACGTCCACCTCGGAATGATGGCAGGCCCGATGACTCCTGGCTTGCCGACACGCTTTCGGGGTCGGCCCGCGCATTCCGCTTGTGCGAACACATTTCGTCACGCAGAGTTTCATTGCGAACACGGAGGTGATTGGTGAGCAAGCATGGCTCACGTCGGAAAGTGGTGTCGGCACTGGGTGTCACGATCGTCGTCGCCGTGGCGGCGATCGCCGCCACGGGCGCGTTCATCGCGGGTGGGTCCGATTCGGGGCCCGACGCGACAGCGACGGCGCCGACCCCGATGACCTGGCGGAAGGACGCCTGCGTGAGGCGGAAGGAGGCCCGGTTCGACCTGGTCTCCTGCGCGGGGGCCGACGGCCGGGTGACCTCGGTGGGCGCCCGGGCGTCGGACTGCCCGGCCGACACCGACGAGTTCGTCAGGATCGAGACGGTGGCGAGGGGTACGGTCGCCGGCTCGCCGGGCGCCGGGGGGACGAGCCGTACGGCGTGCGTACGGAATCTGGGTCCCACGCACTCCGGCGACCCGGGCGCGGGCGGCGGACTGCTGCGCGCGGGCGACTGCGTGGCGCTGCGCGGCGGGGAGCGGCCGTGCGCCGAGGAGGGCTGGTACGGGAGGGCGGTGGCCGTGGTGGACCGGGCTGCGGACTGCCCGGAGCGCACCCTCGACACGCTCATCGTCGGCCCCGGGGCCGTCGCCTGCCTGGGCAGGGGCGGCCGGGTTCTCACCGCGGGGAACTGCGTGGCGGAGCCGGACAGCGGTCTGGTGAGCCGCGAGACGCTTGTCAGGACCTCCTGCGAGTCGGCCGCGGCCTGGGCGAAGGTGACCGCCAGGGCCCGATCCCTGGACGGTTGTCCCGAGGGCTCCGACCGCTACCTGCGGGCGCGCGAGCGCAATGTCTACCGGCCTGTGATCTGCCTGCGGCGGGTAGCACTGGGTGATTCCACGTAAACTCATCTCACGTGAGCCTGAGCATCGGCATCGTCGGATTGCCCAACGTCGGTAAGTCAACGCTTTTCAACGCGCTGACGAAGACCGCCAACGCCCTGGCGGCGAACTATCCGTTCGCCACCATCGAGCCCAACGTGGGCATCGTCGGTGTTCCCGACCCGCGCCTGGAGAAGCTGGCCGAGATCTTCGGCTCCGCGAAGATCCTGCCCGCGAAGGTCGAGTTCGTCGACATCGCCGGACTGGTCCGCGGCGCCTCGGAGGGGCAGGGACGAGGCAACCAGTTCCTCGCCAACATCCGCGAGACCGACGCCATCTGCCAGGTCATCCGGGTCTTCACCGACCCCGACGTGACCCACGTGGACGGCGAGGTCGCCCCCGGGCGCGACATCGAGACGATCAACACCGAGCTGATCCTCGCCGACCTGCAGACGCTGGAGAAGGCGATCCCCCGCCTCCAGAAGGAGTCCAGGACCAACAAGGATCGCAAGGCGACGCTCGACGCGGCGGAGGCGGCGGTCAAGCTCCTCGACGGCGGCACGACGCTGTACGCGGGGGCCAAGGGTGCGGGGATCGACCCGAAGGACCTGCGCGAGCTGCACCTGCTGACCGCCAAGCCGTTCCTCTACGTGTTCAACCTCGACGCGGACGAGCTGGTGGAAGAGGAGCTGCGGGCGCAGCTGTCGGCGATCGTCGCACCCGCCGACGCCGTCTTCCTGGACGCCAAGATCGAGTCTGAGCTCGTCGAGCTTCCCGACGACGAGGCGCTCGAGCTCCTGCAGTCCGTCGGCCAGGAGGAGTCGGGCCTGGCCCAGCTGGCTCGCATCGGGTTCGAGACCCTCGGCCTGCAGACCTACCTGACCGCCGGCCCCAAGGAGACCAGGGCCTGGACGATCCGCAAGGGCGCCACCGCCCCCGAGGCGGCGGGGGTCATCCACACCGACTTCCAGCGCGGCTTCATCAAGGCCGAGATCGTCTCCTTCGACGAGCTGGTGGAGGCCGGGTCCATCGCCGCCGCCCGCCAGGTGGGCAAGGCCCGCATCGAGGGCAAGGACTACGTGATGCGCGACGGCGACGTCGTGGAGTTCCGCTTCAACGTGTAGAAGACCTCATGGAAAGGGCCCCGACGCCGCCGGCGTCGGGGCCCTTCTCGTAGCCGCCTCGGCCCGCACGGGTCCGCATGATCTTGAAGCGCCGTGTCGGCGATGTCGCGCCGGGCTCCCGGGGTGACGGGTCTGACGCTGTCCGTGTCCGGTCTGCGCCTTGGTGACGTTGCGTGATGTATTTCGCGTTAAATGTGCAGGTCGCGACAGTGCGGGTGCCGTTTGGATAGCAATGGGTGGCGTTTGAGTAACCAGGCCATGCGCTGGCCAGGGATAACACACGATAGAGCGAGGTGTCGGCGCGATAGCAGGTCTGGACGGATTCCAGACTCAGTTTGCTCAGTCACGACGATCCCTGCAGCATAGGCGTGGCTTTCCTGGAAGAATCGGCGGGGCGGCTAGAGTAAGAGCTTCACCATGGCTAACGGGATCGGCGGTAATACGACACCGCGCCGGCCGGGGGATTGGCGCGAGCGGAGGCGTGATGGCTCGAAGGGCGACGGTCCAGCGTGATCCTCGGATCGCCGGCGACCCCGAGCTTTCGGCATACCCAGGAGCGTCTCACGACCCCGATTTTGATCGCGCTCCGGCGCGCGGGCGAGGTGCGTCGTCCCGGGGCCGATGGTCGGGCGGAGGCGGACGCTGGCTGGTATGGACAGGCCGTGCAGTGCTTTGGGCACTAATAGTGGTTATTGTCGTAAATGGGGTCCGTGCACCTTTTGAGCGGTTCACTCAGCAGAACGCCACCACCGGCGCGGCCGTTGTTTCCACGGACGGATTTCCCGTCACCCAGGGCACCTCTTTCGCGAGCCAGTTCGCCGCCGTCTACCTGAATTTCGAGGCCGTCCGCTCGCAGGAGAGGGCGGCGAGACTCGCCCCATTCCTGCCCGACGGCGCGGAACCCCAGTTCGGCTGGGACGGGTTCGGCCATATGGCCGCTGGAGCGGTGCAACCGTACGGCGTCGAGGTCACCGACCGGGAGAACGCCGTCGTCACCCTGACGTACCAGTCGGGGAGCCGCCGCCAGCTCCTGTCCGTGCCCGTCTTCTACGACACGGACACGAAGAAGTTCGTGGTCTCCGGGCGTCCGGGCATCCTGCCCGCGCCGTCGCAGGCGAACCTGCCCGCCCAGTCGGGACCCGACCGCGACGAGGCCGCGGAGCTCGAGCTCCGCACCCCCCTGGCCGACTTCTTCAAGGCCTACGCCGCGAGCGACACCGCTTCCCTGCAGCGCTACGCCGACGCCGGGATCACCCTGGAGGGGTTCGGGGGCGCGTTCACCTTCGTGGAGCTCAAGGACCTCGTGGTGCCGCTTCCCGGCGGCGCCACCCGGGAGGTGACCGCCACGGTCGTGTGGGGTGTGCCCGCGGGCGCGGCCCCGTCCGCCGATCCGACCGCGGACCCCGGTGACATGGGAGGGAAGCTGGAGCAGGCCTACCTGCTCACTGTGGTCAAGCAGGGCGACAAGTGGTTCGTCAAGGGCATCCGCGGCGCGGAACGGTCCGTGGGGTAACCATGATCGAACGATGCCGGTCCACAGTGGACAGACCCCCCCTGATCGATGAGCTGCCGGTGGGGAAGCCGTGCGTGCGTGTGCCACGTTCCCGCCACCGCCCGGCGGGCACGATCATGAGTACGGAGGACGACAAGTGATTCTGAAATCCATGCTGCTGAGCGTGCTGGAGCTCGCTCAGCCAACCGCTCCTCCGGCAGGCGTGAACACCGAGGGTCTTGCCGACTTTCTCCGCAGCTTCTTCGCCCCGCTCTTCCTGGTCATCGTCTCCGTTGTGGCCCTCTTCTTCCTCTTCACCCGTGAGATCACCCGGTTTGTCCAGTTCATCATTCTCGCGATCGCCATCGGAGTGATCTTCTACGTGCCCAACATCATTGAGGTGACGGCCAAGGCGATCGCGAGCGCACTGGGCATCCGGGGGGATTGAGACCGCGTCTGAGCGGTCAAACAAGGAGAGGCGGAAAAGGAGGAGCGCGTGGACCTGCCCACGTATACCAATATCTGGCGGATCGAGAAGCGGCTCTACAAGCTGTACGACCTACGGCTACCGATGCCGCTTCCGATTGTCTGGATCGGTGTGTTCGTGGGCGTGCTGGCACCGTGGTCGCTGCTGCTCTACCTGGTCGGCCTGCCCTTCGGCGCGCCCTGGCACGTGGTGTATCTGGTGCCGCCCGGCGTCGTCACCTGGCTCTCCACCCGGCCGGTGATCGAGAGCAAGCGGCTCACCGAGCTGCTCCAGTCCCAAATGCGTTACATGGGTGAACCGCGCACCTGGTGCCGGATGGCTCCCGCCTACGAGCCCTCCGAGATCACGTTGACCGGCCGGGTCTGGCAGGCCACGCCGCAGTCGGCGGCCTCGGCCCGGGCCAGGGTCTCGCGCAAGGCCCGTCACGCCCAGTCCAAGCGCGTCGCAGTCGCCTCCGCCCGCGAGGTTCGTCCTGCCGTGGCCGCCGCCGCGGCGGCGGCCACGGCCGCTCCGGTCACCGGCGAGCGCATCGCCTGGGGTACGGTGGCCCGCCCTCGCAAGGGCACCGCTCCGGCTCTCGGCCAGGCCGTCTCCCCGGAGACGTTCCCCGCTGTCCTGCCGATCGTCCCCGCCATCTCCGTGTCCTCCCTACAGGGGACCGCCGTTTCGCCCGCGATGCCCGCCGAGAGAAACTTTCTCCCGCCGGCTCCCGCCGCGCAGTTCAAGGTTCCGGCTGATCCGGTTCCGGCCATACCGGCTTCGCCACGCGAGCAGGTTCCCGCCGTGTCGTTCGAAGCGGCTTCCGCCGCATCGGCCTCGCCGCATGAGCAGGTTCCCGTCGTATCGGTTGAAGCGGCTTCCATGCGCGAGAAGGCTCCCGCCGAATCGGCTTCGCCGCGCGAGCAGGTTCCGGCTGTGCCGGTCGAGGCGGTTTCCGCGCGTGAGAAGACTCCCGCCGCATCGGCCTCGCCAGGTGAGCAGGCTCCTGCCGCGTCGGTCGTTCCGGCCGCCTCGGCGGCATCGGACGCCCCGGTGGCCCCGATCGGCACCGAGGCGCTGAAGCGGCTGCGCCGGCTCGCGGCCTCCGCCGGAGCCGAGCGTGGCGTTCCGGCCATGCCCGACCAGCCTTCGCCGGCCGCCGTGACTCCGGCTCAGGTTCCGGACCCGCGTCCGAGTCGGACTCCGAGTCACGGTCCGGTCGAGACCCCTGCCGCAGCTCGGATCTCCGATCCTGCCGAGGTCCCGGCCCCGACCAAAATCCCGGTTCAAGCCCAGGCGCAAGCCCAGTCCCAGCCTCAGGATCAGACACAAGCTCAAGCGCAAGCTCAGGATCAGACCCAGGCACAGGCACAGGGCCCCGTCCAGGCGCAGGCTCAGAACCAAGCCCAGGCACAGCCCGAAACGCAGGCTCAGCGCCAGGCACAGGCTCAGGGCCAGGGCCAGGCTCAGGGCCCCGTCCAGGCGCAGCCCCGGACACCGGCGCAGCTCCGTGGTCAGGCGCCGAAGCGCGCTTCCGCTGGCCAGGCTCCCGAGCGGCCCGCGATCGTGCCCGACCCCGTCGAGCGGCCCTCCGCTCCGGCTGTCCCCTCCATCGTGCCGAGGTTCGTCGGACCGGCTCCGATCGGGCTGCGGGCCTCGGAGCAGGGGCGGCCTCCCGCGGAGACCGACGAGAGCGCGTGGGCTCAGCATCGCAAGGGGCAGCCGGTGGGGAAGCCCGCCGAGACGTCGAAGGTGTGGCCGTCCGAACGGTCCACGGGGATGCCGGCGAACATGTCGATCCGCGCGGTTCCCTCGGCGTCCGCCGCCAAGGCCGATCCGGTGACGCCCTCGGTGCCGGTGCCCAGGCCCGGCCACGAGGAGACCGGTGTCCGCCGGCACGAGGAGCCCAGGGTCCGCCGGGTGGAATCGGTCGTCGGCCGCGACTCCTCCGGTGGCTGGCGGCGGCTGGCCCAGGTGGTCATCGGTCCCGGAGGCGGAGGCCGTACGGACGGGTCGGAGATCGACGAGGCGCGAGCCAGGGCGGTGTTCAGCGGCAGCCGGCGGGTGGTGGTGCTGGGATGCACCGGCGGCGCCGGGCAGACCACGACCGCGCTGATGCTCGCCCACACCTTCGCCCGATACCGCGAGGACCGGGTGCTCGCGGTCGACGCGAACATCGGCACCCACGCCCTGTCCAGCCGGATCCAGGTCGAGTCCCCCGAGACGCTGAGCTCCCTGCTGACCGGCCTGGACAACGTCCACGGCTACCTGGGCATGCGCGCTTACACCAGCCGCTGCGCCTCCGGTCTCGAGGTCCTCGCCGGAGACGCCGACGCCGGTGCCGAGCAGCGGCTCTCCGACCGCTCGCTCTTCTCCGACCGGCGGCTCGGCCAGACCATGGACATGCTGGACCGGCACTACAAGCTGATGGTCATGGACCCGGCGGCGGCGCTGGCCGCCCGGGTGCTGCCCTATGCCGACCAGCTCGTCCTGGTCGTTCCGGCCAGCGAGGACGGGCCGGACGCGGTGGCCATGACCTACGAGTGGCTTGACGGACACGGCTGCGCGGACCTTCGCCAACGGGCAATCATGGTCGTCAACGGGGTGAGCCGCCGCAGCATGGGCGACGTGGAGCAGGCGGAGGCGGTCGCGCGGGGCAGGTGCCGGGCGATCGTACGGGTGCCCTGGGAGGACGAGCTGGCCCCCGGCAGATCCGACAGGGTGGAGCCGTCCCACCTGCGCACGCCGGGCCGCCGGGCGTATCTCGCCCTGGCCGGGGTCGTGGTGGCGGGCTTCGGAGCGGTGCAGACGGCTCGACCCAGCGAGGAGGAATTAGCTCAGTGATCCCCCGGGCACGAGGAGATGTGGTGGACGGGCGTGACGAGATCCAGGTGAGTGAGCGAACCGGCAGGCACGAAGGTCCGGCCGTACGGTCGACCGAGGAGGTCGGGTGAGCCGTGCGTCGCGGGCGAGCAATCGCCTCGCCGTCCGATACTTCGACGACCGGATCCTGCTGACCGAATCGTCGGTGTGGGCCTACTTCCGGCTGCCGACCGTGAGCTACGAGTTCATCACGCCCGAGGAGCGGGAGGCGCTGGCCACCAACATCACGATCGCGCTGGCCACCATCCGGATGCCGGACGCGGAGGTTCACCTGCGTGTGGCGCACCGCACCTACCCGGCGGCCGAGTGGGCGATGGCCCTGAACTCCACCTCCGACGAGGGCGCCGGCTGGCGCGACTACCTCGAGGAGATGTACCGGCACGTCTGGGCCAAGGACTTCTGGAGCAAGGAGGTCTACCTCGGCGTACGGCTCGGCGCCCGCGGGCGGCAGCTGGGCGAAGGGGTGCTCTCCCAGCTCCTGGGCTTCTACCAGCGCAGCGAGAAGGCCCTGGGCATCGAGGACGACCACGTCCCGACGGCCGAGATCACCAAGTGGACCGACCAGGCGGAGCGGCTCGGCAGGGCGCTGTCGTCCAGCGCCCTGTACGCCAGGCACGCGACCTCCGCCGAGATCGCCTGGCTGTTCCAGCACGCCGCGACCGGATCCCTGGGCGACCCGCCGACCTCGGCCAGTCCCAAGCGGCGGTGGGGCAGGGGCGAGATCGAGTCCCTGGTCGAGGGGCAGATCCACAACGGCAGGTCGCTGCTGCGGATCGAGCAGCCGTACGGCGACTCCTACGTCGCGCACCTGTCCTTCGCCCGGTTCCCCGACCTCATGCCGTTCCCCGACGGTGAGCCGTGGATGCACTTCGCCGACCAGATGCCCTTCCCGGTGGAGGTCAGCTCGAGGATGCGGCTGATCCCGCCGGTGAAGGCCAGCAAGGACGTGGCGCGCAAGCTCGCCCACGCCCGCGACATGGACATCCACATCCGGGAGGCGGGAGCGGAGGCGCCGCTGGCACTGGCCGAGCAGATCGACGCGGCCAGGATGCTCGAACACGGCATCACCAAGGAGCGCCTGCCGTTCGTGTACGGCTGGCACCGGCTGATCGTGTCCGCCCCGACCGAGGAGATCTGCGTGCAGCGGGTCGAGGCGGTCGTGGAGCACTACCGCGACATGGGCATCGACATCGTCAGCTCCACGGGTGACCAGTTCTCGCTGTTCTGCGAGACCCTGCCGGGTGAGAAGGTCCGGGTCAACGCCTACGCCCAGCGGCAGCCGCTGCGCACCATCGCGGGCGGCATGGCGACCGCCACCGTCGACCTGGGAGACCGGGTCGACGAGAGCAAGGCCGGCTGGATGGGACCGTACATCGGGGAGAGCCTGGGCCGTGCCCGGAGCATCGTGCACTTCGACCCGCTGGTGGCGGCCACGCGCAACCGGCCGACGGCCATCGCGATCACCGGTGAGCCGGGCGGCGGCAAGACCACGCTGGCGCTGCTGATGATCTATCAGATGGCGCTGCGCGGTGTGACGATCGCGGTCATCGACCCCAAGGGCGACGCCGACTCCCTGGTGCAGCTGCTGCAGAAGCGGGGAAGGAAGGCGCGGATCATCCCTCTCGGTTCGGCCGCGCCGGGCCTGCTCGACCCGTTCTCGTTCGGCGACGACCTCGCGGCCAAGAAGACGATGGCCACCGAGACCCTGCGTCTGCTGCTGCCGCGCATGTCGGAGGAGCGCGAGTCGGCCATGATCCAGGCGGTCGCGGCGGTCTCGAACGCCGAGGACCCCTCGCTGGGCAAGGTCGTCGACTACCTGGAGCACACCGAGGACGCCGCCTCGAAGAACCTGGGCGCGGTGCTCCGCTCGATGTCGGAGATGCATCTCGCCCGGCTCTGTTTCGACCCCTCCGGCGGCGACCAGATCGACACCGAGGGCTGGACCACGGTCTTCACCCTCGGAGGGCTGACCCTTCCCGACGCCTCCACCGGCCGCGACGACTACTCCTACGAGCAGCGGCTGTCGGTGGCGCTGCTCTATCTGGTCGCGCAGTTCGCGCGGGGCCTGATGAACGGCCTGGACCGGCGGACACCCAAGGCGATCTTCCTGGACGAGGCGTGGGCGATCACCTCCACCCCCGAGGGCGCCAAGCTGGTGCCCGAGGTGAGCCGGATGGGTCGTTCCCGCAACACCGCGCTGGTCCTGGTCTCGCAGAACGCCGGCGACCTGCTGAGCGAGCAGGTGACGAACTGCCTCTCCTCGGTGTTCGCGTTCCGGTCCACCGAGCGGGTCGAGGTGGAGCACGTGATGGCGCTGCTCGGGGTCGAACCCTCCGAGGAGCACAAGGCGGTGCTGCGCTCGCTGGGCAACGGCGAGTGCGTCTTCCGAGATCTGGACGGTCGCGCGGGCCGTATCGGAGTGGACCTCATCTCCGACGACCTGCTGCGCTGGCTCGATACGAATCCGACCCACGACAAACCAGATGAGAACGTGCATGATCTGCTCGGGGGAGACAGAGTCAGTAGGCCGGGGGCTGCGGCGCTGGAGGTGCGGTCATGAAGAGCTCCCGCAAAGGGCTGAGGGGTTTAGTCAGAGGGCCGAGCAGAGGGCCGAAGGGTCTCGGTGAGGGGCTGAAGGGCTTGGCCGGAATCCATCGGCCCCGCAAGGGGTCGAAGGACCCGGACGGAGGGTCGAGGCCGGGCAAGGGGCCGAAGCGCTCCCGCAAGAGACGGCTGGGCAGGCGGATCGCCATCGGGCTGGTGGCCCTGTCCGCCTTTCTCGTGGTGCCGCTGGTGCTCCCGGCGGAGACGTCCACCGCCGTCGCCGCCGCGCCCTGCGACCTCTCGCCGGACCTGGCTCCCGAGGTCGTCGGCGGAGGCGTGGACGGCCTGCTCCAGCCGCCGCCCCCGGACGCGCCCAAGGCGGGCGCCCCGGCCGTCGCCGCCCCGGCGGCGCCCGACCCCGCCACGGAGGGCAACTACGCCAGATACGGCATGAGCGGCCAGTTCTGGCACACCCACCTGCTCGGCTGTGACGACGTCGCCGCGGTGATGGGCAACGCGATGGCCAACACGGTCTTCTCCTGGGCCAAGGCCCTCGACCGGCTGACCATCACCACCTACCAGGCCGCGGCCACCGAGGGCCCGCTGGAGTCGATCAAAAACGTCGTCGACGACATCGTGACCCGCCTGTCCGACGCCCTGTACTGGCCCTTCCTGCGGCCGATCGTGATCCTCGGGGCCATCTGGCTGGCCTGGTACGGCCTGATCCGCAAGCGTGCGACCACAACCGCCGAGGGCGTCATCTGGATGGTCCTCGCGGTCACCGTGGCGGTCTGGTTCTTCAGCCGCCCCGGCGACTTCACCGGACTCGGCAAAACCGTGACCGACGCGACCGGCGAGGTCGTCAACTCCGCCTTCTCCGGGCTTCCCGGCGCCGGCGGGGCGACGTGCCTGCCGAGCGAGGGCGAGACCAACCCCCAGCCCAAGGCCGGCGGATACGGGCAGCAGGGCTCGCCCGGCGTCGACCAGAACGCCGACGCGCTCTGGTCGATCCTGGTCTGCAAGCCGTGGCTGATGGGCGAGTTCGGCACGGCCGACGCCAACGCCCCCGTGGTGAAGACGTTCGGGGCCACGCTGCTGGGCATCCAGGCGCTCGACGCGACCGAGATGAAGGCCACCGAGACCCTCGGCACCAGCGCCCACCAGGCGCGGTACCAGACGGAGGTCGCGGACAAGCTGCAGAACACCCCGATCTTCTTCCTCTTCCAGGGCAAGGACTGGACGAACCGGCTGGGAGTCGCGATCGGCGCGCTGATGGCCGCGCTGATCGCCGGGCTGCTGATCTTCCTGGTGGCGATCTCGCTGCTGGCGCTCAAGGTCGGGTTCCTGCTGTTGCTGATACTCGCGCCGGTCTTCCTGCTGATCGGCGTCCATCCGGGGTCCGGCCGCATCATCGCCATGCGCTGGGTGGAGATGGTGGTCGGCACACTGCTCAGGCAGGCGGTGCTGGCCCTCGTCCTGGGCCTGCTGATATACGGATACGCGCTGATCATCTCCATGGCGATGCCGTGGGGCATGCAGGTCATGTTCATGGCGCTGCTGACGATCGCGGTGTTCTTCTACCGGCGGCCGTTCCAGCACCTGTTCTCGTCCATGGACGGGCACACGCTCACCACCCGGATGCTGGGCGACGCGGCCAGCGCTCCGACCCTGCAGCGGGCGGCGGGCGTGCTGCCACCGGTCGCGGCGGCCAGGGCGGGCCGGTGGGGCATGCGGAAGGCGGAGCCCGTGCTGCAGGCGGCGGCGATCGCCGGCGGCGCCTCCGTCGCCACGGCGGCCGCGACGGTCGCCCAGGGCAAGGTCCGCGGCGAGGACGGCGGCGCCTCGGCGACGGGCACACCCTCGGGCACCCGCGTCCCGACCGGCGCGCAGCCGGCGCCGCTGGACACCGACGCGCAGGCGGGTGGCCGGCGCAAGGCCACCGGCCGTCCGGTGACCGCGGCACGCCCCGGCGCGGCGCCACCGCTCAACCTCTCCGGCGCGGGTAAGGCGGGCAGCGCACCTCCGACCAGGTCGGGCGGTTCTCCCGCACGAGGCGGGGGCGGCTGGTTCGGCGGTCGCTCCGGCGGCGGCTGGGCCCCCCAGGGCAGCTCGGGATCGGGCGGCGGATCCTCCGCGGCCCCCTCCTCGGGCGGCAGGCCGTCCGCTCCCTCCTCCGGCGGCAGGTCCTCGGCGCCCTCCTCGGGCGGCAGGTCCTCCGCTCCTTCCTCGGGTGGCAGGTCCTCCGCGCCCTCTTCCGGGGGCGGCCGGTCGGGCGGGAGCATCTTCGGGGGTGGCGGTCCGCGCCGTTCGGAGTCCGGTTCGTCGCGGGGCGGTTCCGGCTCGGGATCGCAGAACGGCGGCTCCCGGGGCTCCTCCAGATCCGGCGGGAGCATCTTCGGCGGCGGCTCGGGCGGTTCGGGCGGCTCTTCGAGATCCGGGAGCAGCCCGTTCGGCGGCTCTTCGAGATCCGGGAGCAGCCCGTTCGGCGGCTCTTCGAGAGACAACGGGGCCGGGCGTCCGGACAGGTCCGAGGCGCCTCCGCTCTGGGTGCCCAAGCGGTCGGAGCGAGGCAGGGAGGCCGACGAGGCGGCCGCGCCGTTCTGGCTTCGCCCTCGTAGCAAGGACTGACGATGAACGAAGGCGGCAACCGGCGTGGACTCGTCTTCGCGGCGCTGGTGGTGCTGCTCGCCGCGGTCGGGATCTATCTGACCATGGGGTCGGGTTCCGGCGACGAGCGGCAGGATTCGGCCGAACCGGCGGGCGTGGGCCGTACCGTGCTCGGATCGCAGGAGCAGGTGAGCGCGGCGGCTCCGCGCCCGTCGGCGACGGCCAGCAACGCGCCCTTCGACGTCTACTCCTACCTGCCGATGACCAAGCAGGAGCTGGCCGCCGCCGCCGACTACGCCCAGCGGTTCACGGCCGAGTACGGCACGTTCAGCTACGACGAGGACCCGGCGACCTACGGGAGCCGGCTGGAGGGCTACACCACGAACGAGTTCGCCGAGGTGCTGCTGCGCACGGTCACCTCGCCGGGCACCGTCGAGGCGAACAAGGCCGACCAGGTCGTCTCCGTCGGGACGGCACGGGTGAAGGAGATCCGGCAGGTGAACAGCGCCTCGGTGGTCTTCGTGGTCGTCGGCACCCAGAACGTCACGGCCAGGAGCGGGGCGAAGGAACGGGTCGAGGAGTACGCCGTCACGCTCATCGAGGTCGGCACCGACTGGAGGGTCCACGACCTGCAACCGGCGGACTCCGGCCAGGAGGGAGACGACCAGCCCTCGGAGACCGGCGGGACGGAATGAACGGCGGAATCGTATGACGGACAGCAGGAAGATCCGCTTCGTGCTCATCTTCGCCGTGGCGGCGCTCTGCCTGATCACACTGGTCATGGCACCGATGCTGATGATGAGCAGCTTCCCGGCCCTCACTGGCGGCCAGACGGCCGACTGCGAGGAGAACGCTCAGGCTGCGGACAACGAGTCCGAGACCGCGACGTCCGACATCCCCGCGGAGTATCTGAAGCTCTATCGCGAGCAGGGCAAGAAGGTCGGCGTGCAGTGGAACGTGCTCGCCGGGGTCGGCAAGCGCGAGACCAACCACGGCCGCTCCACGCTGCCCGGCGTGCAGAGCGGCACCAACTACGCCGGCGCCGCCGGGCCGATGCAGTTTCTGATCAGCACGTGGGGCGGCAAGGCAAAGATCAAAATCCCGTCTCAGTTCAACGGTTACGCCTCCGACGGCGACGGAGACGGCTGGGCCGACGTGTACAACCCGGCAGACGCCATCCTAGGCGCGGCGAAGATGCTCAAGCGGAACGGCGCGCCGGAGGATGTGCGGCGCTCGCTCTTCATCTACAACCGGGCCTGGTGGTACGTGGACCAGGTCATGGAGATCGCCGGCAAGTACGCCAAGGACGGTGCGGTCAGCGTCCCGCCGCAGGCGCAGGGGGTCTGCGACGAGACCCTGCTGGAGGCGGCGCCGACCGGAACGGTCGCCGGGATCATGGAATACGCGCTGGCCCAGCGTGGCAAACCCTATATCTGGGGTGGCACGGGGCCCGCGGGCTACGATTGCTCGGGGATCATCTACATGGCCTACCGGAGCGTCGGCCTGACCATTCCGCGCACCACGTTCGGCCAGTGGCCGTTCGGGGTGAACGTGCCGGAGGGGGAAGAACAGGCCGGGGACCTGGTCTTCTTCAACGCCGGTCCGGGTACGGGTCCGAGCAACCCCGGGCACGTGGGCATGGTGGTCTCGCCCGGCAAGATGGTCGAGGCCAGGTGCACCCTGTGTGGGCCGATCAAGGTCACGTCCTACAAGGAACGGACCGGCATCGTGGGGTTCACCCGGCCGTTGCAGAATCCTCAGGTTCTCGCTCAGCTCAAACTGAAGGAGCAAGGTTGACACCATCGGATCCCAGAGTCGTGGTGGGGGCCGCGATCGTCGACGACACCGGGAGACTGCTCGCCGCCCAGCGTGCCGGGCCGCCCGAGCTGGCCGGCGGGTGGGAGTTCCCCGGTGGAAAGGTCGACCCGGGAGAAGACGATCACACGGCGCTGGTCCGGGAGTGCCAGGAGGAGCTCGGGGTCCTGGTCAAGATCGGCGAGCAGGTCGGCGGCGACTGGCCGCTGACGGGGGGTTACGTTCTCAGGGTCTGGCTGGCGAAGCTCTCGGAGGGGGAGCCGGAGACCAGGGAGCATCTGGCCCTGCGCTGGCTGGGTGTTGACGAACTCTATGACGTCCCGTGGTTGCCCGCAGACCTGCCGGTCGTGCGGGCCGTGCAAGAGCGTCTCGACGAGAGCCGAACGGGGTAACTCCGCGCCACACATCGATTACTGTGAGTGTCGATGTTGCGTGTCCGTATCGGGGGATCGGAGAAGTGCAGTGATCAGATGGTGGCGGGGTGTCCGGATCGTATCGGCCGTCGGAACGGGGGCGCTCCTACTGAGCGGCGGGTCGGCGGTATACGCGGTCGGGGCGTCGGGACCCGCCTCGGTGCCCCTCGACCTGGCGGCCGACGGCTCCAGTGTGGGGTCGCGGTGGCAGGGCTCCGACCACGTGATCCGGTTCCCGGTGCGGCTGGAGGGGCCGGGAGCCGACGCCCGTCTGGCGATCGTCACGACGCCCGCCGATGCGCTCAGGAGCATCGAATGCCCCGACGCGTCGGGCAGCCGGGTGCCGCTCCCGGACGGCCTGCAGGTGTGCAGGGTGGGAGATCTCGGCCAGGAGAAGTCCGTGGACGTGCTGCTCAACGTGCCTGAGGGGACGCAGGACATCGGGGTGACCGCGGTGACCCGGATGCGCGGGCCCGGGGGCGAATGGATGACCAGGAAGGCCCAGGGCACGATCCGGGCGGCCACCGTGGGCGCCGAGTCCGAGGTGAGCACAGGGGAAGAGGCTCGTCCCGCCCTGCCCGGATCCGCTCCCGGCCTGGTCGAGCCCACTCCCGGCGCGGCTCCCAGGCATGTCGGGCCGCTCGACGCCTCCAACGACTCCGGAACTTTCGGAACGGCGGGTCAGGTTCCCGGGGCGATTGACGCCCCCGGTGCCTCTGATGGCGACGGAGCCTTCGGGACAGGCGAAATGGCGCCCGAGATTTCCGGGGCCGAGGCCGTCGACGTCCTCAGGGCGTCCGAGGCCTCCGCCGGGGGGTCGGGAGCCCCGGAGGATGCGGCCGCCGTAGACAGGGAGAAGGCCGCCATGGCCGCCCTTGTGAAGATTCTCGACACGTCGTTCGCGCCCGCGAAGAGGCTGGCTCCGGCCGGGTCCACGGTGGCCGAAGGGCAGATGCCTATGGCTCCGGCGGAGGCCGTCGCGCCCAAGGACGGTGTCGCGCAGGCCCCGGTGACGCCGAGTGGTGAGGCCGCGGAGGCCCCGGTGACGTCGCAGGCGCAGGCCGCACCGCCGGACGCGCGAGTGGAGGCCGGGCAGGGCTTCCCGCAGATGGAGAAGGGCATGGTCCCGGGGCTTCCCGTGCCCGTGCCCGAGGCCGGGCAGGGCGCTCCGCAGGCGGAGAAGGGTGTGCCGGTCCCAGGGCTCTCCATGGCTCCGGCCCCCGAGGGGGCGGCAGCCGGGCAGCCGGTGCCTCAGGTCCCCGGAGGGCTCGGGGGCGTGGCGCCGGGCACCGCACCGGATCAGAAGTCCCGCATGCCCCGCAGCGCGGGACAGGACGGCTCGGGAGCGGCCAAGGTGCGTTCCGCCTCCTCGCTCCGCAAGCCGGGGATGGCGGGTGGAGCGGCCAAGGGCGCGGCCGCCGGACCGCGAATGGCCGGCCCGCAGATGCCCGGACTCCAGATGGCGGGACCTCAGATGCCGGGGCTGCAGATGCCCGGGCCGCAGATGGCCGGACCTCCGGTGGTCGGGCCGCAGCAGGCTGCCGTGCCGCCGATGTTGCCGATGGCACCGGGCGGGCAGGGAATGCCGGGCGGACCGGGAATGCCGCTTGGGCCGGGAATGTCGGCTGGGCCGGGAATGCCGCCCATGCTGAACGGCTCCACCCCGCAGATGCCGCCGGCGATGCCGTCACCGGCGTCGATCATGTCCCAGCCTCTGGGGGCATCGGCCGATTCGCAGCTCCAGGGCGCACCGCTTCCCCGAGATGTGGACGGCCCGAACACGGAGATCGCACCGGCGGCCGCCGAGTCAAGCTCGCTGCTGTCGGGAGTACGGGGTCTTCCGGCGGTCGGGATCGCGATGGCGGCGCTACTGGGCCTTCTCTGGCTGCAGATGAGGGTCCGGCGTCGCCGTGGAGCGCGACCCGTTTTGTAAAAGGCGCTTTGCTGTTACTTTTGCCCAACTAGTATCTCCTTGACATGTTTGTGTAGGAATTCTCGGAGGGCACCGGTGACGCGAGCACGGCGTACGGCAGCTGTCACCGCCGTTGTCATGTCCCTGGGACTGAGCGGGGTGATGCTGCTCGCCGTCGCGCCGCTCACCGGTCCCATCCGGGCAGACGCGGCGGTTCGGATGGTCGGGGCTGACCCCTCGTCGATCCCGGGGTGTGACGCCGATCCGGCGGCTCCGTGTGCCGAGGAGCCCACGCCGGTCGTGACCGTCACGGTCACCGACGACCCGGAGAACCCGGCACCGCCACCGAGCACCCAGGTGCCGCAGAAGACCGTGACCACCACGATCACCGTCCCGGCGACGACCCCTCCCGCGGCCCCGCCGAAGACGAGCGCTCCGGTCGTCCCGCCGCCGATCGTCCCGCCACCGGCCGACACACCGCCGCCGAGTGCGGACCCGGAGGTCGTGTTTCCTCCTTCCGAGGAGACCCCGACCATCCCCACCGTCACGCCGCCTCCGGCCGAAACGCCGCCGACCGAGGCACCGCCGACCTCCGAGCTCTACGAGATCCGCAACGCGGGCTCCGAGTTCGACGGCGCCACGCTGAGCCACCAGCTCGGCATCCCGGCGCTGATCCTGGTCCTGCTGGTGCTGTTCGCCGTACTGATCTTCGAAGGCAGGCTGCGCCGCCTGGCCCACGCCGCGGCCATCCGCAGGGCCGGTCCCCGGGGCCTGTCCCGCGACCCCATGGGATATCCCGCGGGCCCCGGCTACGGACCCGCGCCCGGCTACCCGCACGGGGCCTATCAGGGCGGTACGGCCTACGCCCCGATCATCAGCTTCGTTCCGATGCAGATGTACGCCCCCGTCTATCCGGAGGGCTACTCGCCGGAGCAGCACGACCAGCAGTACCCCCAGACGCCGGAGCCGTACAGCCAGCAGTACGCCCAGGCGCCGGAGCAGTTCGGCCAGACGGCCTACATGCCGGCTCCGGGTCATGAGCAGCAGACCGCCGGCCAGGGCGAGCAGTACGGCCCGCAGGCGGGTCAGGGGCAGCAGACGGCCCACGGCTCGGTGGATCACGAGCAGACGGTCCAGGGCCCGGTGGGCGACGCCGCTCCCTTCGACCAGGGTGCTGCGCCGTACGGCTCCGATCTCCAGGGAGATCGTTTCCCCCAGACGCAAGGTGACTTCCCGGGGGCGCCGTTCCCGCAGGAGCCGATGCGGCACGGTCGCCATGGGCAGGACCCGTTCCCCGATCGTCTCCAGGATGGTCCGCCGCCCGCCTCCGAGTCCCAGAGCGGTTCCTCGCAGGAGCCCGGCGACCCCTCGGTCTTCGAGCCCCAGGGGGATCGTCTCCCGCAGGGGCCGGTGGACCAGGACGGCCCCGGCCAGGAGCCGCTCGCGGACCCGCAGCCTCCCGCCGATCCCACCGGCACGGCGGTCTACCCGCTTCCCGGCCAGGACACGGGCAAGAAGAAGCGCGGGCTGTTCGGGCGTTCCAAGTAAGGCGGTGCGGGTCGGCCGTCAGGCCGGCCCGCCGACGGCTTCTTCCCCGTCCCGGCGGGCCGGGTCAAGGACGACTGGATCGTCGAACGGCTCCGACGCCATCGAGGTCACCGTCGTCTCCGGCCTCAGAGCCGTCCCGTGTCCTCCCCTGACGGTGGGATCTCCCTGAGGGAGGCTTGAGCGGGTAGGCGGAGACCTCTGAGAGGCCGTCGCTCCGGGCGGCCCCGAATTCCCGGGCAGAGACGAACCGTTGTCGGGCGTGACGGTGCCACGGCGAAAGAGGGGCTCCGGCCGACCGGGCGTGGCCCCGAATTCCCTGGGAAACGCGGCAGCGCCGGTCGCGAGCCTCCGCGACCGGCGCTGCCGGAGATGTCAGCTGTTAGAGCTGGAGCGCTTGAAAATCTTGTTGCCCAGCCAGACCAGCGGGTCGTACCTGCGGTCGACGACGCGCTCCTTCATGGGAATCAGCGCGTTGTCAGTGATCTTGATGTGCTCGGGACAGACCTCGGTGCAGCACTTGGTGATGTTGCAGAAGCCGAGGCCGTGCTCCTCCTGCGCGGAGTCCTTGCGGTCGGCCACGTCGTAGGGGTGCATGTCCAGCTCGGCGATCCGCATGAGGAAACGCGGACCGGCGAAGTTGCTCTTGTTCTCCTCGTGGTCACGGATGACGTGACAGACGTTGTTGCACATGAAGCACTCGATGCACTTGCGGAACTCCTGGGACCGCTCGACGTCGATCTGCTGCATGCGGAACTCGCCCGGCTTCACCTCCGCCGGAGGGGTGAAGGACGGGATCTCCCGCGCCTTCTTGTAGTTGAACGACACGTCCGTGACCAGGTCCTTGATCACCGGGAACGTCCGCATGGGCGTCACGGTGACCGTTTCGTCCTCCGTGAAGGTGGACATCCGGGTCATGCAGCCGAGCTTCGGCCGGCCGTTGATCTCCATGGAACAGGAGCCGCACTTGCCCGCCTTGCAGTTCCAGCGGACCGCCAGGTCGGGGACCTGGGTGGCCTGGAGCCTGTGGATGATGTCGAGGACGACCTCACCCTCGTTCACCTCGACGGTGAAGTCCTCGAGCTTGCCTTCGCCGCCCTCGCCCCGCCACACGCGGAACTTCGCCTTGTAACTCATGGTTACTCCTTGGCCAGCGCGTCGAAGTCGGCCAGCTCTTTCTCGGTGATGTACTTCTTCAGCTCGTCGCGGTCGAACAGCTGGATCAGGTCGTCGCGCATCGGAGGCTGAACCTGCTCCTGGACGATCACTTCCGAGCCGTCAGGGGTGAGCTCGCAGAGCAGGATCTTGGTGCGCCAGTCGGGCGACATGCCCGGGAAGTCGTCGCGGGTGTGACCGCCACGGCTCTCCTGACGGAGCAGGGCCGCCTTGGCCACGCACTCGGAGACGAGGAGCATGTTGCGCAGGTCGAGCGCGAGGTGCCAGCCGGGGTTGTAGATCCGGCTGCCGGCCGCGCCCACCCCCTGGGCCCGCTCCTTGAGCTTCTCCACCGACTCCAGAGCCTCGGAGACCTCTTCCTCCTTGCGGATGATGCCCACGAGCTCGTTCATCGTGCGCTGCAGCTCGTGGTGGACCTCGTAGGGGTTCTCACCGGAACGCTGCAGCGGGGCCAGCGCCTCCGCCTTCGCGTCGGTCACCGCCTCATCGGAGATCTTCGGACGGCCCGCGAGCGCGTTCACGTACGAAGCGGCTCCGGCGCCCGCGCGGCGGCCGAACACCAGGAGGTCGGACAGCGAGTTGCCGCCGAGCCGGTTGGAGCCGTGCATGCCGCCGGAGACCTCGCCGGCCGCGAACAGGCCGGGGACGGCCGCCGCCGCGGTGTCGGCGTCGACCTCGACGCCACCCATGACGTAGTGGCAGGTCGGGCCGACCTGCATGGCCTCCTTGGTGATGTCGACGTCCGCCAGCTCCTTGAACTGGTGGTGCATCGACGGCAGCCGCCTGATGATCTCCGCGGCGGGGAGCCGGGTGGAGACGTCCAGGTAGACACCACCCTGGGGCGATCCGCGACCCGCCTTCACCTCGGAGTTGATGGCTCGCGCCACCTCGTCACGCGGGAGCAGCTCCGGAGGGCGGCGGTTGTTGGCCTGGTCGGTGTACCAGCGGTCGCCCTCCTCCTCGGTGGTGGCGTACTGGGCCTTGAACACCTCGGGGACGTAGTCGAACATGAAGCGCTTGCCCTCGGAGTTCTTCAGCACCCCGCCGTCGCCGCGGACGGACTCGGTGACGAGGATGCCGCGGACCGAGGGGGGCCAGACCATCCCGGTGGGATGGAACTGGATGAACTCCATGTTGATCAGCTTCGCCCCGGCCAGCAGGGCCAGCGCGTGACCGTCTCCGGTGTACTCCCACGAGTTGGACGTGACCACGTAGGACTTGCCGATGCCGCCGGTGGCCAGCACGATCGCGGGGGCGTCGAACAGGATGAGCTTGCCGTTCTCCCGCCAGTAGCCGAAGGCGCCCGCGATCGCCCCACTGGGGCCGTGCGCGGGGCTCATGTCCTTCAGCAGGCGGGTGACCGTACATTCCTGGAAGACCTTGATGTACGCCTCGGCGTCGCCGTGCAGCTTCTCGTCCTCCTGCTGGAGCGCGACCACGCGCTGCTGCAGGGTGCGGATCAGCTCCAGGCCGGTACGGTCGCCGACGTGTGCCAGCCGCGGGTACTCGTGCCCGCCGAAGTTACGCTGGCTGATCTTGCCGTCCTTGGTGCGGTCGAACAGCGCGCCCCAGGCCTCCAGCTCCCAGACCCGGTCGGGGGCCTCCTTGGCGTGCAGCTCGGCCATCCGCCAGTTGTTGAGGAACTTGCCCCCGCGCATGGTGTCGCGGAAGTGCACCATCCAGTTGTCTTTGCTGTTGACGTTGCCCATGGCCGCGGCCGCGCCGCCCTCGGCCATGACCGTGTGCGCCTTGCCGAACAGCGACTTGCAGACGATCGCCGTTCGCTTGCCCTGCTGGCGGGCTTCGATGGCCGCCCGCAGTCCCGCACCGCCGGCGCCGATGACGACGACGTCGTATTCGTGACGCTCGATTTCCACAGGTGATCCTTATGCGAACGAGAAGGCGATGATGCCCTTGGCGACCAGGCGGACGTAGAGGTCCGCGCCCATGACGGAGAACATGGAGACCAGCGCGAGCTCCTGGTGCTTGGCGTTGAGCTTGGAGACCACGTTCCAGGCCCTGTAACGGACAGGGTGCTTGGAGAAGTGGTTCAGGCGACCGGCCGTGATGTGACGGCAGGAGTGGCACGACAGGGAATACAGGTTGATGAGGATCGCGTTGACGATCAGGATCCAGGTCCCGAGGCCGTCAGGCTTCTCGATCAGGGCCTTCACCGCGTCGTAGGCGAGGATGAGGCCGACGACGATGGCCGCGTAGAAGAAGTAACGGTGGACGTTCTGCAGGATGAGCGGGAAGCGCGACTCACCGGTGTACTTCTTGTGGGGCTCGTTCACCGCGCACGCCGGCGGGGACAGCCAGAAGCCCCTGTAGTAGGCCTTGCGGTAGTAGTAGCAGGTGAAGCGGAACCCGGCGGGAAGGCCGAGGATCAACAACCCCGGAGGCAGCGTGTACCAGTCACCGAAGGGCGCGAAGCCGAAGAGCCGCGCCCCCTCCGGACAGCTCGTCGCCAGACAGGGCGATGCGAACGGCGCGTGGTACGGGGCCATGAAGTAGCTTGTATCGAAGATCGCCCACGTGGCGTAGACGAGGAATGCCATGAAGATGATGAACGTGATCAGTGGATAGCGCCACCACGGATCCGTTCGTAACGTGCGCTCCTTGATCTGTGCGCGCTGTCGTCTGGCCGGGCTGTCGGCCGTTGTCTGGGTCATCAAGACCTCTCCACCTCCCGCGGACCTCGCTCGCCAAAGAGGTCCGGGTCGTTTCAGTTGTGCCGCTCATTGGTGCTGCGCGCTGGGCCATCGTCGCGCCGGCTCACACGTGCGCGCGCATATTGGTGGGGATACGTTACGACGCAGCCCGGTGCTTAGGTGAGAAGGGTCACTCACATTTTCACTACTCCGGTGTGATTCCTGTCACGTTGGTCAGGAAGGAGCCGTGCATTTGTCAGTGTCTCACAGGCTGGACAGCGCCGAGGAGTTCCCCGACGGCCAGGTCAGCTGACCTGTCGACCCCTTGATCGCCGGGTGGTGGTGCTCAACGGTCAGTAGTGCTGGCCGGAGTTGGGCAGCTTGACCACGGTCACGAAGAAGTCGTCGATCCGCCGAACCACGCTGATGAACTGTTCGAAGTCCACCGGCTTGGAGACGTACGCGTTGGCATGCAGATTATAACTGCGCAGGATGTCCTCTTCGGACTCCGACGTCGTCAGCACGACCACCGGGATCCCGCGGAGCTTCTCGTCCGCCTTGATGTCCTGGAGGACCTCACGGCCGTCCTTGCGGGGCAGGTTGAGGTCCAGCAGGATCAGGTCCGGCCGGGGCACGTCGGCGTAGTCGCCCTCCTTGCGGAGGAAGGCCATGGCCTGCTCGCCGTCGTTGACCACGTGCAGCTTGTTCCTGACCTTGTTGAGCTCGAACGCCTCCCGCGTCAGCAGGACGTCGCCCGGGTCGTCCTCGACCAGGAGTACGTCGATCCAGCGCAGGTCATTCATCGGTGTCTCCAGGAGGAAGCGTCCAGCGGAAAGTCGTTCCGGCCATGCCGGGTTCATCGTCGTCCACCCAGATGCGACCACCGTGGTACTCGACGATTTTCTTGCACAGCGCCAACCCGATGCCGGTTCCCGCGTACGCGTCGCGTCCGTGCAGGCGCTGAAAAATCAAGAAGATCCGGTCAGTGTATTTGCTCTCGATGCCGATCCCGTTGTCGGTGCAGGAGAACTCCCACATGTCGCCGTCGCGCCGTACGCCGATGTGGATCTTCGGTGGCTCCTGCGAGCGGAACTTGACCGCGTTGCCGATGAGGTTCTGGAAGAGCTGGGTGAGCTGCGCCCGGTTGCCGCGCACCTCGGGCAGCTCGTCGGAGGTCACCGTCGCGCCCGCGTCCTCGATCGTCGCGCCGAGGTTGTTCAGCGCGGCCTTCAGCGGCAGGTTGGCGTCGATCACGGTCCGCTCGCCGCCGAGCCTGCCGACCCGGGAGAAGTCGAGCAGGTCGTTGATCAGGAGCTGCATGCGCTTGGCGCCGTCGACGGAGAAGGCGATGTACTGCTTGGCGCGGTCGTCGAGCCGGTCCCCGTAGCGCTGCTCCAGCATCTGCGTGAAGCTGGCCACCTTGCGCAGCGGCTCCTGCAGGTCGTGGCTGGCCACGTAGGCGAACTGCTCCAGCTCGCCGTTGGAGCGCCGCAGCTCCGCCGCCTGATCCTCCAGTTTGGCCTGCGTCTCGGATGCCCGGCGCCACTCGCTGAGGATGCGGCGGCGCATCGCGTCCACGTGGCCGGAGAGCTCGGTCAGCTCGGCCGGACGCTCGACCTTGAGCCGGTGGTCGAAGTCTCCCTGGGCGACCGCGCGGACCTGTGCGTTCAGCTCGGCCAGGGGGCGGAGTACGGCGTAACGCACGATGAGCACGGCGGCGATCCCGGCCAGGACCAGCACCGCGGCCACTCCGCCGAGCGCGAGGTAGAGAGCCTGCCAACCCCGTTCGAGCCGGGCGCTGCCCGTCGCGTGCAGCCGGTTCAGGTGGGTCTGGAGCTGGGTGAGCGACTGGCGGACGTCGTTGTATCTTGCGGCGTTGATCGGCGCGCTCTGCCTGGAGGCCTCCGTCTTCAGGGTTGGAACGGAGACGACGACCACCTCCGCGTAGTCACGCCGCCAGGCCTCTCCCGCGGCCTTCAGCCGGGCCACCTCGGCGCTCACCACGGCCTTCTCCGGCATCCGGGGCATCAGCGTGGCCAGCGCGGCCAGCGCGGTGACCTCGGAGGCGATCGCCTTCCTGTAGTCCTGGAGAGCGGTCGCCTCGTTGGTCCTGCCGTACGCCCGCACCGAGCTCTCCTGCGAGGTCAGCGCGTTGGAGATCTCCAGGACCCGCAGCGCCGCGGGGTCGACGACGTCCACCACGTCCACCCGGGCCGCGCGTGTCTCCACGAGCGAGGCGACCGTGATGACGGTCGCGATCGTGAAGACCAGCGCGATGACCGCTCCTGAGATGAGGAACCAGCGGCCCAGGGGCAGCTTCCCGAAGCCCGTCGCCGGGGCGGGCGCGGGCAGGGGGTGCGGACGGGCGCGGTTGCTCATCGCTTCCCGTTCCGTGAGATGAGAACGGTGGCCAGGTCGTCGCTGAGCGCGTCGCGGTTCAGTTCGATGACCTTTTCGATGAGACGGTCGAGGTGGATGCCGCCCTGCTCATGGACCAGGTTGAGCAGGCCCTCGGTGCCGAGCAGGTCGGGCCCGCCGCCCACGGTGGCCTCGATCAGGCCGTCGGTGTAGAGGAGTATCGACCAGTCGCCGCCGAGCGGCACGTCGAGCTCCGACCACTCCACGTTCTGGAAGATCCCCAGGGGCGGTCCCGACGGGGTGCCCGGAACCACCTCGATCACGCCGTCGCGGATCAGCAGCGGCGGCGGATGACCGACCACGTGCATCCGCACGCGGTCGAGCGCGGGGTCGATCGTGGCGATGCACAGCGTGGTGAAGATCTCCGCGGACTTGCGCTCCAGACGGAGCAACGAGTCGAGCGTGTTCAGCAGGTCGTTGCCGGTGTGCCCGGCCAGGACCAGGGTCCGCCAGGCGATCCTGAGCGCGACCCCCAGCGCGGCCTCGTCCGGGCCGTGCCCGCAGACGTCGCCGACCACCACGTGCACGGAGCCGTCAGGGGTCTGCACGGTGTCCCAGAAGTCGCCGGCGAGCAGGGCGCGCCGCCGGCCCGGCAGGTAGCGGGCCTGGTGATCCAGGGTCCCCGGGACCAGCAGCGGGACGGGCAGGAGCCCCCGCTCCAGGCGGGAGTTCTCCTTGGTCAGCAGCTCCGCCTCGACCAGCCTGCGCTGGGCCAGGTCGGCGCGTTTGCGCTCGATGGAGTAGCGGATCGCCCGCGCCAGCAGCCGGGCCTCCACGTCCTGCTTGACCAGGAAGTCCTGGGCGCCCGCGGCCACGGCCGCCGCGCCCACGTGGGTGTCGTTCAGCCCGGTCAGCACGAGCACGGCGGCGTGGGGCGCCATCGCCAGCACCTGCTCCAGGGCCTCCAGGCCGCTCGCGTCGGGGAGCGAGAGGTCGACGAGCACGCAGTGCACGTCCGTGGTCAGCCGGACCCGGCTCTCCGCGAGGCTGCGCACCCAGATGATCTTGGGTGGGTTGTTCGCCTCGCCGAGTAGCTCCTCCACAAGGAAGGCATCGCCCGCGTCGTCCTCGATGAGGAGAAGCGTGAGCGTTTCATTGTCGGGGGCGGTCACGGACGCCTCTTCGTGAACTCGGGGACACCTATTAACGGTACGCAGAATAGTGTGACACCGGGACTTACAGGGTGTTGATCAATCTCCCTATTTTACGTGGCGGCCGACGTACCTTTGGACGCTCCGAAGAGCCCGGACGTTCCGAGGAGAGGCCGCCGTCACCGGGAAGGGAATCCTCCCGCGGGAGTGACACGAGGGTGTCCTGACGGGGGAGCCATACGTATCAGGACTGCCGTCTTGACGAGGCGGGGGCCGCAGGGATCAGGACCGGTGTCCTGATGAGGCGGGGGCCACAGGGATCAGGACCGGTGTCCTGATGAGGCGGGAGCCGTACGGATCAGGACTCGGTGATCAGGTCGAGTCCCTGGGGCAGGCTTCCGTCATGGGCGGCCTCGGCGAGGAAGAAGAGCAGGGTCGAGCGGAAGGCCTGGGCCGCGCGGGTGGGCTCGACGTCCTTGCGGTGGGCGATGGCGATGGTGCGGCGCAGCCCGGGAGGCGCCAGCGGGGTTCCGGTCAGGCCCGGACGGCCGTCCAGGACCATCGAGGGGACCAGCGCGATCCCCAGCCCGGCCTCCACAAAACGCAGTACGGCGTCCATCTCGCCGCCCTCCACCGCGAACCTGGGCTCGAACCCGGCCTGGCGGCAGGCGCTGATCGTGGCCTCCCGCAGGTCGTAACCGCGGCGGAACATCACCATCGGCCGCCCGCGCAGCTCCTCTATCCGCAGGTACGGCTTGCGCACGTGGGGTGTGGAGGGGGAGACGACCACCAGGTTCTCCCGCAGGATCTCCTCGGTGACCAGGGAGGGGTCGTCGGTCTGCAGCGGCATGATGATCAGAGCCAGGTCGAGCTGGCCGCGGGCGAGGGTGCGGACCAGGTCGCGGGAGCCGCCCTCCTCCACGAACAGCTCGATGCCGGGATAGGCGTGGTGGAACCTCGCCAGCGCGTCGGCCAGCAGTCCCGAGCAGAGCGAGGGCGTGGCCCCCAGCCTGACCCGGCCACGGCGCAGCCCGGCCAGCTCGCCGATCTCGCTCCGCGCGGTCTCGGCGTCGGCCAGCATCCGGCGGGCCAGTGGCAGCAGTGCCTCCCCCGCGGGGGTGAGGGTGACGTTTCCCCGGGCGCGGCTGAACAGCGGTGCGCCGAGTTCGGCCTCCAGGGCTTTGATCTGCTTGCTCAGTGAGGGCTGGGCGACGCGCATCCGCTCGGCGGCCTGGGTGAAGTGGCGTGTCTCGGCGACCGCCACGAAGTAGGCCAGTTGCTGGAGCTGCACGTTTCCCTAGCGTACGGACCTCGTGGCCGCGGATCCGGGGCGACCCCCGATGTGAGGGAAGATGTGAGATTGCTCGCACTACCGGACAATGCGCGGACATGGAAGAGGCACGGACGCAGAGGTAATAGCCGGTGGCTATGGAAACGACATCCACGATGACTTGGACGAAGGTAAATACCCTTACCTAGCGTCACGTGTGTGACTGCCACGATTGAGCGCGGATCCGCCACCGCGCCGGTTAACCCTCCGGGGAACACCCCCGCAAGGACCGAGACGCCCAAGAGGTCCGGTCGGTTCCTGGCCTCCTCCAACGGAAAAAAGGCCGTGATGGCCGTCACCGGCGCCATCCTGGTCCTCTTCCTCATCGGCCACATGGCCGGCAACCTCAAGAGCTTCTTCGGCGCCGAGACCTTCAACGCCTACGCCGACTTCCTGCGGACCATGGGTGAGCCGATCCTTCCCCGCCGGGTCCTGCTGACCCTGGTCGAGGTCGTGCTGACCGTGGCGGTCGGCCTGCACATGTGGTCGGCGATCTCCCTGGCCCGCCGGGCGAGGAAGGCCCGCCCGGTCAAGTACGCGGCCAAGCGCAAGTCCCGGGCGAGCGGCTATGCCGTGCACACCATGCGCTACGGCGGCGTGGTCATCGTCCTGTTCGTGATCTGGCACCTGCTGGACCTCACGTTCGGCACGGTCAACCCGGCCGGCTGGGACGGCACGCCGTACGAGCGGCTGGTCCAGGGCTTCGCCCCCTCGCGCTGGCCGGTCACCCTCTTCTACGCGCTCGCCGTGATCATGGTCGGCCTGCACCTGCGGCACGGCCTGTGGAGCGCGTTCCAGACGCTCGGCCTGGCGGGCGGGCGTGGCTACCGGGCGCTGAAGGGCACCGCCGCCGCGATCTCCGTGGTGATGGTCCTCGGCTTCCTCGCGGTACCCGCCGGCGTCCTGACCGGAGTCATCAAATGAGTGAGCCCGACGCAGTGAGCGCAGTGGCAGGCGCGGCGAAGCAAGCCTTCCGCGTAGCGAATGAGGAGTGGTGAGCGAACGATGATCACTGTGAGCGAGCCCGACGCAGTGAGCGCAGTGGCAGGCGCGGCGAAGCAAGCCTTCCGCGTAGCGAATGAGGAGTGGTGAGCGAACGATGATCACTGTGAGCGAGCCCGACGCAGTGAGCGCAGTGGCAGGCGCGGCGAAGCAAGCCTTCCGCGTAGCGAATGAGGAGTGGTGAGCGAACGATGATCACGCAGTACACCGAAGGCGAACCGATCCGCGACACGAAGGCTCCCGACGGTCCGATCGAGGACCGCTGGGAGAAGCGCAAGTTCGGCGCCAAGCTGGTCAACCCCGCCAACAAGCGCAAGCTCAACGTCATCGTCATCGGCACCGGCCTGGCGGGCGGCTCCGCCGCCGCGACCCTCGGCGAGCTCGGCTACAACGTCACGTCGTTCTGCTACCAGGACTCGCCCCGCCGCGCCCACTCCATCGCGGCCCAGGGCGGCATCAACGCGGCCAAGAACTACCGCGGCGACGGCGACTCGGTCCACCGGCTGTTCTACGACACCGTCAAGGGGGGCGACTTCCGCGCCCGGGAGTCCAACGTCTACCGGCTCGCCCAGGTCAGCGCGAACATCATCGACCAGGCCGTGGCCCAGGGCGTGCCGTTCGCCCGCGAGTACGGCGGCCTGCTCGACACGCGCTCCTTCGGCGGCGCGCAGGTCTCCAGGACCTTCTACGCCCGAGGCCAGACGGGCCAGCAGCTGCTGCTCGGCGCCTACCAGGCGCTGGAGCGGCAGATCGCGGCCGGGACCGTGAAGATGCACACCCGCCACGAGATGCTCGACCTGATCATCTCCGACGGCCGGGCACGCGGCGTGATCGTCCGGGACATGGTCACCGGCGAGATCGAGCGGCATCTGGCCGACGCGGTCGTGATGGCCAGCGGCGGCTACGGCAACGTGTTCTTCCTGTCCACCAACGCCAAGGGCTGCAACACCACGGCGATCTGGCGGGCGCACCGGCGCGGCGCGATGTTCGCCAACCCCTGCTACACCCAGATCCACCCGACCTGCATCCCGGTCAGCGGCGACTACCAGTCGAAGCTGACCCTCATGTCGGAGTCGCTGCGCAACGACGGCCGGGTGTGGGTGCCGGTCGAGCGGGGCGACGCCCGGCCCTCCTCGGAGATCCCCGAGGAGGAGCGCGACTACTACCTGGAGCGCATCTACCCGGCGTTCGGCAACCTGGTCCCGCGTGACATCGCCTCCCGCGCCGCCAAGAACGTCTGCGACGAGGGCCGCGGCGTCGGCCCCGGCGGTCTGGGCGTCTACCTCGACTTCGCCGACGCGATCAAGCGTCTGGGCCGCGCCGCGGTGGAGGAGAAGTACGGCAACCTCTTCGAGATGTACGAGCGCATCACCGGCGAGGACCCCTACACCCAGCCGATGCGCATCTACCCGGCCGTGCACTACACGATGGGCGGCCTGTGGGTGGACTACGACCTGCAGTCCACGATCCCCGGCCTGTTCGTGATCGGTGAGGCCAACTTCTCCGACCACGGGGCCAACCGCCTCGGCGCGTCCGCGCTGATGCAGGGACTCGCCGACGGCTACTTCGTGCTCCCGACCACGATCGGGGACTACCTCGCGAACGGCCCCTACGGGGAGGTCGACGAGGAGGCCGTGGCCGAGGCCGAGATCGCGGTCCGAGACAAGATCGCCAGGCTGCTGGCGACCAACGGCAACCGCACCGCCGACTCCTACCACCGCGAGCTGGGCAAGCTCATGTGGGACTACTGCGGCATGGAACGCACCGAGGAGTCGCTGCGCAAGGCGCTGGAGCGGATTCCGGAGCTTCGCGAGGAGTTCTGGAAGAACGTGAAGGTGTCCGGCGAGGCCGACGAGCTCAACCAGGCGCTGGAGCGGGCCGGCCGGGTGGCCGACTTCTTCGACCTGGCCGAGCTCATGTGCATCGACGCGCTGCACCGCACCGAGTCGTGCGGCGGCCACTTCCGCGCCGAGTCGCAGGACGCGGACGGCGAGGCCCTGCGTGACGACGAGCACTTCGCCTACGTCGCGGCCTGGGAGTACGGCGAGCAGGGCCCGGTCCTGCACAAGGAAGACCTCGACTACGAGTACGTCAAGATGAGCCAGCGGAGTTACAAGTGAACCTCACCCTCAAGGTCTGGCGTCAGAGCAGTCCCCGGGACAAGGGCCGTATGGTCACCTACGGGGTCGAGAACGTGTCTCCCGACATGTCCTTCCTGGAGATGCTCGACGTGCTCAACGAGCGGCTCATCCTGGAGGGCGACGACCCGATCGCGTTCGACCACGACTGCCGCGAGGGCATCTGCGGCATGTGCGGCATGGTCATCAACGGTGTCGCCCACGGCGAGCAGGTGGCCACCACCACCTGCCAGCTGCACATGCGGCACTTCGAGGACAACGCGGTCATCACCATCGAGCCGTGGCGTGCCGCGCCCTTCCCGGTGGTGAAGGACCTGGTCGTGGACCGCTCCTCGTTCGACCGGATCATCCAGGCCGGCGGCTTCATCTCCGTCCCGGCCGGATCGGCTCCCGACGCCCACAGCATCCCCGTGAAGAAGGACGACGCGGACTCGGCGTTCGACGCGGCCACCTGTATCGGCTGCGGAGCCTGCGTCGCCGCCTGCCCGAACGGCTCGGCCTCCCTCTTCACCGCAGCCAAGATCACCCATCTCAGCCTTCTCCCGCAGGGCCAGCCCGAGCGCGACGCGCGCGCCAAGGCCATGGTCGAGCAGATGGACGCCGAGGGCTTCGGCGGCTGCACCAACACCGGGGAGTGCACCGCGGTCTGCCCCAAGGGCATCTCGCTGGACACCATCGCCCAGATGAACCGCGACTACCTCAGGGCCTCCAGGTAACCCAGGTAAAACCGTCGCGCGGGCCGTGCCTCCATCCCGGGAGGCACGGCCCGCGGCCTGCCGGAGCGAGGACCGACCTCTCCCGCAGGCCACAATCCAGAGCGGCACCGGCATGGTGACCTGCCCCGCAGTACCGATTTTCAGGGCGTTCTAAGCTCTGATCCCATGACGACAACGCACTCCTACGACGTCACGGTCGAGTGGACGGGCAACCTCGGATCGGGCACGGAAAGCTACCGGTCCTTCAGCCGTGACCACGAGGTGCTGGCGGACGGCAAGGCCGCGATCGCCGCCTCCTCCGACCCCGCCTTCCGCGGCGACCCCGCGCGCTGGAATCCCGAGGAGTTGCTCGTGGCCTCCGTCGCCCAGTGCCACATGCTCTGGTACCTCCACCTCTGCGCCGTCGGCGGGGTCGTCGTCACCGAGTACGAGGACCACGCCCACGGGGTCATGACGATGGACGAGAGCGGCGGAGGAGGCCAGATCACCGAGGTCCTCCTGCGCCCCGAGGTGACGGTCGCCGACGCGTCGATGGTGGAGAAGGCCCGCGCGCTGCACGGCGATGTGCACACGGTGTGTTTCATCGCCCGCTCGGTGAACTTTCCCATCACCCACGCGCCCGTACTCCGGGTCCAGGAGGTCTGAGCGGGGCCGCCGGCCCCTGGGGATCCAAGAGCGGGACGTGTTGGCCGCTCGTCTGAAGGATGTCCTGCGTCCTGGCAGGACCTGAGACATGTCGAGGGCTCTCCGTCCAGTTCGGGCGGAGGGTTTTGCTGTTTGAGCCCTTTTTGGTATGGCCGTAGCCCCGGGATGCGGACAGGGCGTCTTCTCCGCGAGGAGGGGCTATGGAAGCACCCGACGCCTTGGTGGACAAGGACTTCCTGTTGGAGTTGGTTCTCGTCGAGGCACTGCACGCGGAGGCCGAGGCTCTGGCCGGTGACTGACGGGCGGCCCCGGCTCCGGGAAGTGGAGCCGGGATCAGCCGAGTTCGGAGACGATCTCCCGGCGGAGGGCCGCGGAGTCGATGCCCGCGTCGGCGATGACGCGGGAGGCCAGGCCCTCACCCTCGCGGAGGATGCCGAGCAGGAGGTGGCCGTCGGCGATGTGCCTGTGCTTGAGGTTGATCGCCTCGCGCAAGGACAGCTCCAGGGTCTTCTTGGCCCGCGAGCTGAAGGGAACGTGGCCGCTGAGCAGGTGGCCCCGCCGGTTGGTCCGGGGTTTGCGGTCCAGTGCGCCGGGGCCGAAGGCGGCCTCGACCTTCTCGCGGATCGCCGACAGGTCGATGCCGATCGACTCCAGGGCGTCGGCGTCGAGGGCGTCCTCCGGCTTCTGCCCGACGAGGCTGATGACGCTCTGGCGGGCCCGGTCGTGGTCGAGGCCGTGCCGGCCCAGCACGCGGGCCGAGAGGGCGTCCGGCTGGGCGAGCAGGCCGAGGAGGAGGTGCTCGGTGCCGATGATGTCGTGGTGCAGGGTCCGGGCGTTCTCCTGGGCGAGGACGACCGCCTGGCGGGCGTCGTGATGGAACCGTTCGAACATGGCTATCTCTCCCGTCGTAGCAGGCCCCGGCCGCCCGCGTACTTCTTGTGCACCGCCTGCCGGGTGACTTCCAAACAGTTGGCGATCTCCTGCCAGGACCAGCCCTGGTCCCTGGCGTTCTCCACCTGAAGGGCCTCGAGCCGGTCGACCAGCATCCGCAGCGCCCGTACGGCCCGCAGGCCGACGGCCGGATCGCGGCTGCCGGCGTCGGAGGCCAGCTGTGCCGTATCGCTCATAGGTGTCAACATAGGTTGACACGACGGGGCTGTCAATCCCGCCGTCACCACCGAAAATGGTTTGCTTGATCAGGGCAAGGTTGTCAGCCTGGTAAAGCTATGCGCTCCCTACCTGCCGCGGATCCCGGCACTCCAGACGCCCGAAGTCCGTTCCGGTACCTGCGCTGGGTGGCCCGCAAGCAGGCGGGCTCCCTGCTTATCGGTATCACCTACGCCATCGTGTGGTGGCTCGCGATGGCACTCGTCCCCGTCACCATGGGCAAGGGCATCGACGCCATCAAGGCCGAGGACATGTCAGCTCTGATCACCTGGGGCGCGGCGCTGTTCGGCCTGGGAGTCGTGCAGGCCGTCACCGGCACCCTCCGGCACCGGATGGCCGTCTACAACTGGCTGAACGCCGCCTACAGGACCGTTCAGGTCACCGTCAGGCAGTCGACCCGCCTGGGCGCGACCCTGCCCAAGCGCATGTCCACCGGCGAGGTGGTCAGCATCGGCAACTCCGACATCGCCCACATCGGCAACGCGATGGACATCCTGCTCCGGGGCATCGGGGCGATCGTCGCCATCGTCGTGGTGACCGTCATCATGATCAGGACCTCGCTGCCGCTGGGCCTGACGGTGCTGATCGGCGTGCCGCTCATGACCGTCGCCGTCGCGCCCCTGCTCAGGCCGCTGCACAGGCGTCAGCACGCCTACCGCGACCTGCAGGGCGACCTCTCCACCAGGGCCGCCGACATCGTCGCGGGCCTGCGCGTGCTGCGCGGCATCGGCGGTGAGCAGGTCTTCGCCGACCGCTACACCGCGGAGTCCCAGAAAGTACGGCACGCGGGTGTGCGGGTGGCCTCGGCCGAGTCGACGCTGGAGGGCGCGCAGATCCTGCTGCCGGGCCTGCTGATCGCGGGCGTGACCTGGCTCGCCGCGACCTTCGCGATACGGGACCAGATCACCATCGGCCAGCTCGTCTCCTTCTACGGCTACGCGGCCTTTCTGATCGCCCCCCTGCGGACACTCACCGAGGCGGCAGACAAGCTGACCAAGGGACATGTCGCCGCCCGCCGGGTGATCCGGATCCTCGATCTGGAGCCCGAGGTGCAGGGCGGCTCCGGCGAGTCCGGCGGCGGTCTGCTGCGCGACGTGGCCTCCGGGGTGGCGGTCCGCCCCGGCGTGTTCACCGCCGTCGTGGCGGCCGTGCCCGAGGAGGGCATCGCGATCGCCGACCGGCTCGGCCGCTACAGCGACGGCGACGTGGACTTCGGCGACGTGCCGCTGGACACCCTGCCGATCGCCGAGGTCCGCCGCCGGATCCTGGTGGCCGACAACGACGCCAAGCTGTTCGCCGGAGTGCTCAGGGACGAGCTGGACATCACCGGAGAGGCCTCCGCCCAGGACATCGCCGACGCGCTGTACACCGCGTGCGCGGAGGACATCGTCGACGCGCTGCCCGACGGCCTCGACGGGCACGTCGCCGAGGCGGGCCGGGAGTTCTCCGGCGGCCAGCAGCAGCGGCTACGGCTCGCCAGGGCGCTGACCGCCGATCCGGAGGTGCTCATCCTCATCGAGCCCACCAGCGCGGTGGACGCCCACAGCGAGGCGCGCATCGCGGACCGGCTGGTCAAGGCCCGCGCGGGCAGGACCACGCTGGTCTGCACGACCAGCCCGCTGGTGCTCGACCGGACCGACTACGTGATCTACGTCAGGGACGGCGTCGTGCAGGCTCAGGGCACGCACAGGAAACTGCTGGCCACCGAGCCGGCCTACACCGCCGTCGTCACCCGCGGCGCCGACGCGTGAGCGAGCGAGCCGACGGGACGAGAACCACGTCACAGACCAGGCCGGGAATCATGTCGCGGCCGGCAACCACGTCGAAAACCGAGTCGCCAGGAGAGGTGATCGCATGAGCAAGCAGATTCTGCCGGTCGCCGACCAGGCGCAGGTCCGAGCCTATGCACGCAGGCTCACACTGAAATATCCCCGGGACCTGTCGATCGCGCTGGGCCTGCACGGCCTGGCCGCCGTCGCGGGCCTGGCCGCTCCGTGGCTGCTGGGCGGGCTCGTCGAGGGAGTCCAGGCGGGCACCGGGGTCGACGTCACCGGGGTGTCGCTGGGCATCGGCGGTTTCCTGGCCGCCCAGGCGGTGCTGGTCAGGTTCGCCGTCTACGCCTCCTCCAAGCTGGGCGAGAAGGTCCTCGCCGAGCTGCGCCAGGAGTTCGTCGGCCGGGTGCTCGGCCTGCCGCTGTCCACGGTCGAGCGCGCCGGATCCGGCGATCTGATCACCCGGACCTCGCGGGACGTGGACTCGTTGTCGCGCACCGTACGGCACGCCGTGCCGGAGACGATGATCGCGCTGGTCACCTGCGTGATCACCGTCGGCGCCCTGCTGATCGTGGGACCGCTGCTCGCCCTGCCCTCGCTGCTGGCCGTTCCGATCCTGTGGATCTCCACCCGGTGGTACCTCAAGCGGGCCAGGGACGGGTATCTGCGGGAGAGCGCCGCCTACGCGGACATGACGGACGGGCTGGCCGAGACGGTCAGCGGCGCTCGCGCCGTGGAGGCCCTGGGCCTGCAGGAGCGGCGGCACCGCCGTACCGACACCGACATCTCCCGGTCCTGGGCCGCCGAACGCTACACCCTCGGACTGCGCACGATCTGGTTCCCGACGGTCGAGCTCGGCTACGTGATCCCGATCGTGGCGACGCTGGTCATCGGCGGCATGTTCTACATCGAGGGCTGGGTCACGATCGCACAGGTCACCACGGCCACGCTGTACGTGCAGCAGCTCATCGACCCGCTCGACCGGCTGCTCATGTGGATCGACGAGCTCCAGGTCGGCGGGGCCTCCATGGCCCGCCTGCTGGGCGTCGCCGAGGTGCCCGACGACCGCGAGGCCGGCTCCGGCGTTCCCGACGGCGAGGAGCTGGAGGCCGACGGCGTCCGCTACGCCTACCGGGAGGGCCACGACGTGCTGCACGGCATCGATCTGGTGGTCAAGCCGGGAGAGCGGCTGGCCATGGTGGGTCCGTCCGGCGCGGGCAAGTCCACGCTGGGCCGCCTGCTCGCGGGCATCCACGGTCCGCGCACCGGCTCGGTCACGGTCGGCGGCACCTCGCTGGTCGAGCTCCCGCTGGACGACCTGCGAGGTCACGTCGCCCTGGTGACCCAGGAGCACCACATCTTCCGGGGCACCCTGCGCGAAAACCTGCTGATCGCCCGTCCCGAGGCGGACGAGGCCCAGATCCGTGCGGCGCTGGAGGCCGTGGACGCCTGGGGATGGGTCGAGGCACTGCCCGAGGGACTGGACACGGTCGTCGGCTCCGGCGGTGAGTCGATCTCCGCCGCCCAGGCGCAGCAGGCCGCCCTGGCCCGGCTGGTCCTGGCGGACCCGCACACCCTCGTCCTCGACGAGGCCACCTCGCTGATCGACCCCCGGGCCGCCCGCCACCTGGAGCGGTCCCTGGCGGCGGTCCTCGAGGGCCGTACGGTGATCGCCATCGCCCACCGCCTCTACACGGCACACGACGCCGACCGGGTCGCGGTGGTCGAGGACGGCCGGATCAGCGAGCTCGGTTCCCACGACGAGCTCGTCGCCGCCGGAGGGTCCTACGCCGCCCTGTGGAGCAGCTGGCACGGCACCTCCAAGTAAGGCGGCGCTCGCGGCGAGGCGGCGCCGTGGCGCGGCGCCGCGCGGGCGGCTGAGGCGGTGCCCGTGGCGCGGCGTGGCACGGGGGTGAAGCGGTGCCCAGGGCGCGGCGTGGCGCGTTCACGGAGGACGGCGCCGCGCCGTGGCATGTTCGCGCGCCGCCGCTGACGACGGCTCCCCTTGCGGCTCGAAACGGTCTTCGACGGCTACAGTGGCCATTGCTGACAGTAGTCAGTCAAATGCATGTAGTCACGAGACTGAACCGAAAGGGGTGTCACTTCTCATGTCACCTGAATTGATCGAGTCCGTCGCGGACCGCGCGGGCCTCCGCCGACGTGCGGCGCTGGGCAAGCTTCTGATGGGTGCTTTTGTTGTCGTCCCCGTCGTGTCCTACGGGGGCGTCGCCATGGCCTCCACCGCGGCGCCGTTGGCCCACACGACCTCCGGTGTCACCTGCTTGTGCTCGCTCCCGTCCGCCGCTGTGTCCTTCTCCGCGGTCGTGGCGGCCCCCGGCCCGGGAAGGGGCCATCGAGGTCACCGGGATGACGGGGATCGCCGAGGCCACCGGGATGGCCGGCCTGGGAAGCCGGGGAATACGGGCGCGGCGGGCAAGGATGCGGCCGGCGACAAGAAGGACGCGGATCCGGGAGGCCAGAACGCGGCGGGCGGGAAGAAGGACGCGGCTCCGGCCGGGGAGGGCGCCGTCGGCGGGGAGGCGTCCCCGGCTCCGGGCGGCGCCGACGCGGCGGGCAGGCAGGAGAAGGCGGGTCCGGCCGGCGCGAACGCGGCGGGCGGGAAGAAGGACGCGGGTCCGGCCGGCGCTAACAAGGCGGGCAACAAGAAGCACGAGGGCAGAGCAGGCCAGGACCGGTCGGGCAGGAAGCACGCGGCTCAGGCCGGTGCGGACAGGGCAGGCAACAAGAAGCACGAGGGTAGGGCGGGCCAGGACCGGTCGGGCAGGAAGCACGCTCCTCTGGGCCGCGTGGACAAGCCGGGCGACAAGAAGCACGAGGGCCACCAGGGCAAGGCAGGCGAGAACCGGTCAGGCGGGAAGCACGCGCCTCTGGCCGGCGCGGACAAGCCGGGTGACAAGAAGCACGAGGGTCACCAGGGCAGGGCAGGCGAGGAGAAGCGCGGAGGCAAGAACGGAAAGCACGGTGACAGGCTCGGCCACAGGATGATGAAGAGGCTGAACTCGGGCCCGAGATAGTGGGCTGAGAGGCGATCACGCGGGAAAGCCCCGTACCGGCTCGTGACGTCGAGCCGGTGAGCTGAGAGGCGATACGCGTGGGAAAACCCCGTACCGGCCCAGGACGTCGAGGTGGGGCGGGAACCACTGTGCCGGGAGGACGGCGCCGGGCCTCCGGAGCCGTCCCCCCGCCATTTCAGGCCGGGGGCCCTCCGGCGCCTTGAGATCGGGGACCGCCTCTCAAGTCGCCGGCACCGTGCCCCCGTGATTCAGGCCAGGGACTTCTTACCGTGCCCCGCCGTTTCAGGCCAGGGACTTCTTGAGGAAGTCGACCTGGAGCAGGAGCAGGTTCTCGGCCACGACCTCCTGAGGGGTCATGTGGGTGACGCCGGACAGCGGCAGGACGTTGTGCGGGCGGCCCGCCGCCAGCAGGGTCGAGGACAGACGCAGGGTGTGCGCGGCGACCACGTTGTCGTCGGCCAGGCCGTGGATCAGCAGGAGGGGGCGGTCCAGCTTCTCGGCGTCGGCGAACAGGGACGAGGAGTCGTAGTGGCCCTCGTCGGGGTGGCCGAGGTAGCGCTCGGTGTAGCAGGTGTCGTAAAGGCGCCAGTCGGTCACCGGGGCCCCCGCGACGGCCGCGTGGAACACGTCGGGACGGCGGAAGACGGCCAGGGCGGCCAGGAATCCGCCGAAGGACCAGCCCCGGATGCCGACCCGGGACAGGTCCAGATCGTCGGGGAACTGCGCGGCGGCACCGTGGAGGGCGTCCACCTGGTCCTCCAGGACCGGGGAGGCCAGGTCGTGCAGGACGGCCCGCTCGAACTCGGGACCGCGGCCAGGGGTGCCGCGGCCGTCGGCCACGATCACCGCGAAGCCCTGGTCGGCGAACCACTGGCTGGTCAGGTAGGCGCCCGCGGCGGACAGGACGCGCTGGGCGTGCGGCCCGCCGTACGGGTCCATGAGGACCGGCAGTTTCGCGGAGCCGGGCACGTGTCCCGAGGGGAAGAGCACGGCGGTGGACAGGTCGCGCTCGCCCGCGCGGATCAGGGAGACCCTCAGGTCCAGGCCGGGCCGTTCGGCGTGGGAGACGATGTTGCCCCGGGGCGTTCCGTTGTGGGAGACATGCGCGGTCGAGCCCTCGCTGTGGAGGGTCTGGCCGGTGACCACGAGGGTGCCGCCCGCCGTGTGACCGTTGTAGACGCCGCCCTCGGCCGGGCTGACCAGGGTGATCCGGCCGTTCCTGTAGGCCCACAGGGCGATCTCGGTGGGCTCGCCGCTGGCGCGGAAGAGCACGGCGTCGCCGTCGACGTCGAGAACCTCGCGAACCTGGAGGGTGGGCGGCGTGACGGGCTGGTCGCCGATGATCAGACGGTGGCCTCCGTCGGCGGCGGCCACCCAGACCAGAGTGCCGTCGGACAGGTGGCCGGGCACGCCGGTGGCGATGTCGACCCACGCGGCGTCGGTGTCCTGGCGGACGACGGTGGAGCTCCCGGTGGCCGGGTCGACGGTGAGCAGCCGCAGGCTCTTCTGGTCGCGTGACATGGTGACGATCGACAGGGCGTGGGCGTCCCAGGTGGCGTTGACCAGGTACTCGTCCTCGAAGGGAACGGGGATGCGGGAGCCGCTCAGGGTCAGGACGAACAGCTCGACCGTGGCGTTCGCCGTGCCCGCGGAGGGGTAGCGCTGTTCGACGGCGGGGCGGGAGGGGTTGGCCGGGTCGGCGATGTACCACTTCTGGACCGGCGACTCGTCGGCCCGTTCGACCAGCACCGCGTCGCCGAACGGGGACCACCAGTAGCCCCGCATGCGGTCCATCTCCTCGGCGGCGATGAACTCCGCCAGGCCGTAGGTGACCCCGGGCGCCTCGGGGCGGGCCAGCACGTGGTCCACCTCGTCCTCAAGGTCCTGGATGTGGAACGCTCCGCCGCTCACGTAACCGACGTGGACGCCGGTGGGGGACATCCGCGGGTCGATCACCGACCCCGGCGTCTTCAGCAGCCGCACGTACTTGGTCTTCAGGTCGACGGTGTAGAGGCCGCCGGAGAGCGCGAACACCGCCGCGGTCACCCCGGCGTCGGTGCTGTAGCCGACGATGCCGCCGGCCTGTTCCCTGCTGCGCTCGCGGCGGGCCCGTTCCTCGGCCGGCAGGTCCTCCTCGTCCGCGGACAGGGTGCGCGGGTCGACGATCAGCCGCTCCTTGCCGCTGAGAACGTCGAACTCCCACAGGCAGGTGACCGGGTCGGAGCCGCCCTTCGTCCGAAGGAAGACGATGCGGTCGCCGGCGGGGGCGATGGTGAAACCACGCGGTACCCCCAGGGTGAATCGGCGGGTCCTGGCGTGCAGACGAGGAAAGCTGTCACTCATACCAGCCATCTTGCCAGCCCGGGCCGCGCCCCGGATTTCCCGGGGGTGGAGCTCGGATGGTCAAAACATGGGGGAAGCTTGGGCAAGTGACCCTTATCGCGCGAATTGCCCGCTCCCCGGGAGCGCTCGCCGCACTGGCGTTCGTGTTCGTCCTCTGGAGGATCGGCATCCCGTCCTTCTGGCGGGACGAGTCGGTGAGCGTGATGGCGGCGACCATGTCGTTCGACGAGCTGTGGAAGCTGCTCGACAAGATCGACGCCGTGCACGCGCTCTACTATCTGCTGCTCCGGCCGTTCGCGGCCTTCGACGGGGAGCTCGCGGCCCGGCTGCCCTCGGCGCTCGCGGTCGCCGGGGCGACGTTCGGGATCGTGGCCATCGGGCGGAGGGTGGCCACGCCGCAGGTGGGCATGTTCGCCGGGCTGGTCTACGCGGTGCTGCCCATGGTCAGCCGCTACGGCCAGGAGGCGCGGAGCTACGCCCTGGTCAGCGCGGTGGCGGTCGCGGCCACCTGGGTCCTGCTCGGTGAGCGGCGGTCACGGTATCTCGGGTACGGCCTGCTGATCGCCCTGCTCGGCTGGTTCCACCTCTACGCGCTGCTCCTGGTGCCCGCCCACGCCGTCACGATCCTCCTGCGCAAACGCTCGGAGATCGTCCCGTGGCTGGCCTCGATGGTCGGGGCGGGAGTGCTGCTCGTGCCCCTCGCGCTCATCGCGTCGGGGCAGCGCGACGAGCAGCTCTTCTGGCTCAAGGTCCCCGGCCTGGCCGATCTGGGAACCTTCGGGGTGGAGCTCGCGGGCGGCCCGAAGGCGTGGGACGCCACGTCCCTGCCGATGCTGTTCCTCGGCCTGCTGCTCGTCCTCGCCCTGCTCGGAACCTGGTGGGCGCTCCGGGCCGGTGCGCGTTCCCGCACGAGCGCGGGCACCGGCGCGGGGACGCCGCCGGGAACGGGTCCGAGGGCCGGTGCGGACGCGGTGCCGGGGAGGAGCCCGAGCGCCGGTGTGGACGCGTTGCCGGGGGCGGGTCCGAGGACCGGTGTGGAGGTGCTGCCGGAGCGGGGTCCGAGCGCCGGTGCGAGCGGACCGGCGGGGACGGGGCCCGGAGGAGCGCTCCTGGCCTCGGTGACGCTCCCGTGGTTGATCCTCCCGGTGGCGCTGTCGTTCGCGATCTCCCAGGTCTACCCGATCTACAACGCGCGTTACGTCTTCTTCGTGATCCCCGCCCTCGCCCTCCTGGCCGGAGCGGGTCTGGCGGCGGCGCGCCGTACTCCCGTGGGCCTGGCCGTCTTCACGGCCCTGGCCGTGCTCTCGGCGAGCGCCCACCTGGCCATCCGCGAGCCCGACGCCCGCCCCGACGACCTGCGCACCCTCGCGGCGGTGCTGAGCGCCGAGCAGCGGCCGGGAGACGCGGTGCTCTACGTGCCGGTGAAATACCGGCTGTTCGTCGCCGTGTACGGCGAGCCGTACGGCAAGCTGGTGGAGCCCGGCGCCCGCTCCACCCGGGTGTGGCTGGTCTCGCCCCGCCTGCGCGGCACCACGTGGGAGGACGATCCGAGGCTCAAGGAGCTGAAAAAGGAGTTTCGCGGAGGGCGCACCCGGGCGTTCGGGGCGGTCCGTCTCACCCTGTACACCAGGTCACGGATATCCTCGAACGCCTGACATCCTCCCCACGGCCGGAGCCTGGGGTTGCCCGGGACCGAAACCCGGGTCTCCACACAGAAGGAACTCGATGACCGATCGGCGCCTGATGCTCGTGCACGCGCACCCCGACGACGAGACGATCGGCAGCGGAGCCACCATGGCCAAATACGCCGCGGAGGGGGCCCACGTCGTGCTCGTCACCTGCACGCTCGGCGAGGAGGGGGAGGTCATCCCCCCGGAGCTGGCGCATCTGACCGCCGACCGGGACGACACCCTGGGCAAGCACCGCGTCGGCGAGCTCGCCGACGCCTGCGAGGCACTCGGCGTCGCCGACCATCGTTTCCTGGGCGGTCCCGGCCGCTGGCGCGACTCCGGGATGATGGGCGTCGCCTCCAACGACCGCGACACCGCCTTCTGGCGGGCCGACCTGGACGAGGCCGCGGGGGAGCTGGTGAAGATCATCCGCGAGGTGCGGCCCCAGGTTCTCGTCACCTATGACGAGAACGGCTTCTACGGCCACCCGGACCACATCCAGGCCCACCGCGTCTCCTGGCGGGCCTTCGAGCTGGCCGCCGATCCGGCGTTCGGCGAGGGCGAGCCGTGGCGGATCGCCAAGTTCTACTTCACGGCCATGCCCACGTCGGTGATGCGCGGGGCCGAGGAGGCGCTGCGCGAGAGGGAGGTCGGCTTTTTCGTCGAGGAGGTCGGCGACCTGCCGTTCGGCTGCGCGGACCAGGACGTCACCACCGAGATCGACGGCCGCGCCCACATCGGTGAGAAGTTCGGCGCGATGCGGGCGCACGCCACCCAGATCAGGGTGGACCCGCCGTGGTTCGCCCTGTCCAACAACGCCGGCCAGCAGACGTTCGGGGTGGAGCACTTCATCCTTCGCGCCGGGGTTCGGGGGCCCGCCGCTCCGGGAGCGCCGATCGAGGTGGGAGGCCTCGGCGAGCCCTATGACCGCGAAGACGACCTCTTCGCGGGGATCGACTAGCCTCGGTGCTTGTGACGGAGCAGGTCCCGGTGGCGGAGAAACCTTCAGTGACGACGGCGGTCACCGCCGCGGCGTACGCCGTGCTTGTCATGCTCGGACTCCTGATGGGCGTCCTCGGCGGATTCCAGCACTCGTGGTACATCTGGCCCGTCCCGGTCTCGGCCATCGGCTGGGTCGCCGCGCTGTTCGCGGTCTGTTACGGCGCGGGCCGGATGATGGGTGGGAAGCTGGCCGCCCTGGCGCCCGCGGCGGGGTGGATGGTCATCACGATGATCTGGCTCGCCAACCGCCCGGAGGGCGATGTGATCATCGCCAATGACCTCTCCGGTTACGTCTACCTCTACGGCGGCCTGGCCGGGATCCTGGCGGGCGTGCTGCTCTCGCCCTCCGCGGGCGGCGAGTCCTGGCTGCTCACCAAGCACTCGTACGGTCGCCGCCCCGTCGAACCGCATTCACCGTAGTCGCGTGGAGCGGCCCGGCCCGTAGTCGCGTGGAGCGGGCCCGGTCGGTGCGAAGTCGGAGCGGGTGGGCCGGACCGCTGGCGCACGGTGACCGGAGGAGCGCACAATTTGCGGTATGCGGCGGTTGCATCGGGTGCGGCGGACCCTCAACTACGCGAACCTGTCCACGCCACTGGGGCTGCTGGTGGCGCGCCTCGGCCACGCCCGGGTGACGGCGGGACCCGACGGGTTGATCCTGGCGTACGGTTACCGCTTCCGGTTCCCGATCGCCAGGGCGTTCACCGTCGGCAACGTGGTGCTGACCAAGTACGAGGAGGGCTTTCTCACCGGGAGCCTGCTCAGGCACGAGGATCGGCACGCCTCCCAGTACATGCTCTGCGTGGGCCTGCCGATGCTGCTGCTCTATCTCGTCGCGACGGCCGCCTCCATGCTGATCTGCTGGGACCGGGCCGCATGGAACGTCTTCGAGCGGCTGGCGAACCTGGAGGACGGAAACTACTCCCGTAAGTCGCCGTGGTGGCGCCGGGCGAGGAGAACCCCCCGGTAGGGAGGCGGCGATCACCGGCCCCGCCCGGTGGTCGTCCACATCGACCGAGCCCTCCGGCGGGGCCGGCGCCACGTCCTAACATGGCGACCGTGTCTCCTCGCGAACTCGTCATCCTCGGCACCTCGAGCGCGGTGCCCACCCGCAACCGCAATCAGAACGGATATCTGCTGCTCTGGGACGGAGCCGGTTTCCTGTTCGACCCGGGTGAGGGCACGCAGCGGCAGATGACCCACGCGAGGGTCAGCGCCGGCGACATCACCTGGATCTGCGTCACGCACCTGCACGGGGACCACTGTCTCGGCGTGCCGGGAGTCGTCCAGCGGATCTCTCGCGACGGCGTCGGGCATCGGATCGGGGCCGCCTATCCGCTGAGCGGGCAGGCCTACTGGCGGCGGCTGCGCCACGCCACCGTCTTCCACGACACCGCCGACATCGTCGAGCACCCGCTCGACGGCGAGGTGGTGCGCCTGCCCGCCGGGCCCGTCACCCTCACCGCGCGCCCGCTCTCCCATCCCGTCCCCGCGTACGGCTACCGCCTCGACGAACCGGACGGGCGCCAGATGATCCCCGAGCGTCTGCGCGCCCGCGGCGTCCACGGGCCGCTCATCAGCGAACTCCAGCGCGAAGGAACGGTCACCGTCGAAGGCGCCACCGTCACCCTTGAGGAGTGCAGCCGCCCGCGTCCCGGGCAGAGCGCCGCGTTTGTCATGGACACCCGGCTGTGCGACAACGCCTTCGCGCTCGCCGAAGGCGTCGACCTGCTCGTCATCGAGTCGACGTTCCTGGCCGCCGAGGCCAGGCTCGCCGAGGAGTACGGTCACCTCACCGCCGGCCAGGCCGCCCGGGTCGCGGCCGAGTCGGGTGTGCGCCGCCTGGTGCTCACCCACTTCTCCGAGCGCTACGACGCCGACGACGAGCAGAGGTTCCTCGACGAGGCCCACTCCCACTTCCCGGGGGAGGTCGTCGTCGCCCGTGACCTCACCCGGGTCGCCGTTCCCAGGCGGCGGTCCGACCAGGGCGCGTGACCTTCCACCGCCACGCCGTGAACGAACGCCGGCCCTCCCGCACCGCCACCGCGTGAACGAACGTCTCCGTGACCCTCGCTCACCGTGGCGGTGCGACCCGCACTCTCACGGGGTGAGGATCAGGGTGTGGGCGGCCGCCTTTTTGATCGACTCCTCGCGGGCGAGCATCGGGGTGGTCTTCCCGCTCGCCCAGAGCGGCGCCTGGTCCCAGTAGTTGTCGTGGAAGGCATGGCCGGAGGCGCCGGTCAGGTTGATCCACTGGGACTTGTCCAGGTCCGCGAGGTCCACGATCATGCGCATGGACGGCAGCGAGGTCACCGTGTAGTCCTGCTGGGGGTCCCAGCTCGTGGCGTTGACCGCGTCCTTGCTGCCCCCCACCGGGAACGGACCCCGGTTGAACAGCCACTCGACCGGGGCGATCCCCGAGGTGCCGAAACTCTGGTTGACGAGCTTCAGCGAGTGCAGGTCGCCCCAGCGCCAGGCCTTGACGTCCGGTCCGAGACGAGCGCTCAGCTCGTCGTAGGCCGCGGCCATGGCCCGGCGCAGCATGTCGTCGCGGGTCTCCTTGATCGAGGTTCGCGTGTCGTCCCAGAACGCGTCGTCGCTTCTGTCCAGCATGGCGCGGACCACCTCGAACCAGCGGCCGCCGCCGCCGGGCCAGGCGCTTTCCGGCAGGTCGTCGTTGAACGTCTCGATGAGCAGGTGCCGCCAGACGGCGTTGAAGTACGCCGCCGGACCCGACTCCGCGTCCTGGGAGTAGTCCCAGCCGTCCAGAAGCTTGCGGGCGTCCTCGGAGGGTCCGGCAACCTTGACGTCCATCAGCTTGGGCACCAGGAAGGGGGCGAAGCCGTTCCGGGTGTCCTGCTGCACGTCGCTCATCGTCGCGGCGTCCACCTTGCCCTTCTTCAGCGCCTCCTGGAGACGGTCCAGGATGCGCTGGGAGCGGTCGCCGTAGGACCAGTCCTTGGTGAGCATGTGCGGGTAGCGCTCGGGATCGATGACCGCGTTGTTGGCGGTCACGATGTAGCCCTCCGGCGGGTTGTAGACGCTGGGCAGCTCGTCGAAGGGGATCGTGGACTGCCAGGAGTATTCGCCGGTCCAGCCCGGCACCGGCCAGGTGCCGTCGCCCCGGGTCCGGACCGGGATCTTGCCGGGGGACTGGTAGCCGATGTTGCCCTCGGTGTCGGCGTAGATCAGGTTCTGCGCGGGCACGTCGAACTTGCTCGCCGCCGCCCGGAACTGCTGCCAGTCCTGCGCGGTGTCGAGCGCGAAGATCGCGTCGACGGTGCTGCCCGGGTCCAGCGCCGTCCACTTGAGCGCCACCGCGTCGGCCTCCGCGTTGAAGATCTTGGCCGTGCCCGGCAGCGTGTCCTTCACGTCCGACATGACGTCGGAGATGATCGGCCCGTGCATGGTCTCGCGGACCTTGAGCTCGACCGGCTCATGCCCGGCCACCTTGATGGTCTCGATCCTGGTGACGAGCGGCTTCCAGTTGCCCATGAACAGGAAGGAGTCGTCCCTCAACCGCTCCAGGTACAGGTCGGTGACGTCGGGGGCGAGGTTGGTGAAACCCCAGGAGATCTTGTCGTTGTGGCCGATGATCACACCTGGCACACCGGAGAAGGTGAACCCGGTGACGTCGAACGGGCACTTGGCGCTCTTCGTACGGCAGTGCAGCCCGGTCTGGTACCAGACCGAGGGCATGCCGGCCGACAGGTGAGGGTCGTTGGCGAGCAGGGGCTTGCCCGACGTGGTGTGCTTGCCGCTGACCACCCACGAGTTCGAGCCGATGCCGCTGCCGTCCTCGGAGTCGCCCATCAGGCTCGGCACCACGCGCATGGCCTCGGCCGCCCTGGTCAACGCGCCCACGGTCACGCCGGTGTCCGTCTCCGCGCTCGCATTCGTACCGGTACCCGTTCCCGTGTCGGTACCCGTACCCGTACCCGTACCCGTACCCGTTCCCGTGTCGGTACCCGTACCCCTGCCCGTACCTGTTCCCGTGCCCGCATCCGTCCCGGTGCCGGTCCCGGTCCCCGTTCCTGTGCCGGTTCCCGTTCCCGTTCCCGTTCCGAGTCTCGTGCCGGTGCCGGTTCCCGTGTCCGCGACGGTCTTCACCGGCTCCTTGGACTGGTCGAATCCACGCTCGGTGACCGACCCTCGGGTGACGATCGGCTGGCGGGTGTCGAAGGGGTATCCGGGCCAGAGCTGCTCCACCCGGCCGCGCGGCAGCTTGCTCGCCGCGAGCGCCCTGCCGATCTCGTCCTCCATGTTGGAGCGCAGGTCCCAGGCCATGGCCTTGAGCCAGGCGATCGAGTCGACCGGGGTCCACGGCTCGGGCTCGTAACCGGCGGCGGTGAACTGCAGGATCGCGTATTCGAGGCTCTTGCCCGCGAAGCCCTTGTTCTGCCCCATCCACGCGTTGACGCCCTTGGCGTAGGCGTCCAGGTAGAGCCGGGTCTGCTCGCTGAGCAGAGGCAGCTCCTCCTCGGCCACCTGCCGCCAGCCCATGGTGCGGATGACCTTGTCCTCGGGCAGCGTCGCCGAGCCGAACATCTCCGACAACCGGCCGGCCGTCACATGGCGGCGGAAGTCCATCTCAAAGAACCGGTCCTGCGCGTGCACGTAACCCTGGGCGATGAACAGGTCGTTGGGGGAGTCCGCATAGATATGTGGGATTCCTGTTTTGTCGCGGTAGACGGTGACTTTTCCCGTCAGGCCGGCCACCTTGAGCTCACCCCCGAGCTGGGGAAAGGATGCCCGTACGGTCCAGATGCCGGCTCCCGCGAGGATCAGTCCGAATACCACCAAGACGGTGACCATTCGAGAGAGCCACTTGAGCGGTCGGGGCATCCAGGCATACGGACGGAACCTCACAAAAACCTCCTACACGACATGTCCCAGCAAGTTTGGCAGCACCTCCGGGGCCCCGACACCGTACTCGCATTCGCCGAAATGCGACGTATGGGGCTCCCTGTCGCTGACCTGGTCGATGCCGCTGGGCACGGCGCGCGTCCGGCTCAGACGATCTTTTCCGCCGAGGGGATCGGGCCGATTCCCCAGCGGTGAGCGACGCGGTCCCCGGGGGCCAGCCGGATGACGTCCTCGCCGGTGCGGAAGGCGTTCGGCGGGCAGCTCATCGGCTCCACCGCGAGCCCCCTGCGGCGATACTCGTCGGGGAGGGTGTCGCCGGTGTAGAGCTGGAGCCAGTTGATCCCGTCGCCCGCCCACAGCTCGACCCCGCCGGTTCCGTCCGCGGCGCGGAGGCTGACCCGCAGCAGCCCGTCGGCGCCGCGCTCCAGCCCGGTGAACGCGGTGTCGAGCTCCAGTTCACCGATCGGGCGGGCGGTCCGGAAGTCGTACTCGGTCCCCTCGACACCCCGGCGGCCGGTGGGAATCTTCCGGTCGTTCACCGTGAGCCACTGGGCGGCGGGAAGTTCCAGAACGGCGTCGTCGAGGGTGCCGAGGGCGAGATAGGGGTGGGCGCCGAAACCGTACGGCGCGACGGTGTCGCCGACGTTCTCCGCGGCCACCTCGACCTCCAGGCCGGAGGCGCTCAACGCGTACAGGATGGAGAGGTCGAGGATGTGCGGGTAACCGGTCTGGGGGAACAGCCGCAGGCCGAGCCTGATGGAGGCGGCGTCGTGGGAGAGGACCTGCCAGGAATGAGACCGGGAGAAGCCGTGGATCGCGTTGCCGGTCTTGGGCTCGGTCAGCGCGAGCTGCCTGTCCTCGCCGTCGAACGTGTAGCGGCCGTCCTCGATCCGGTTCGGCCAGGGAAGCAGCGGCAGCCCCGCCCCGCCGACCGGGGACAGGTCCTCGGGATAGTCGACGACAAGCGGCCGGCCGTTCAGGGTGAGGCTCCTGAGACCGGCTCCGAGCTCGGTGAGGATCGCCTGGAAACCGTCGGCGGCGATGGTGTGCTGAGCCCCGGTGGGTGCGATGTTCTTCATTGGGTCATTGAACACCTGTGAACATCTGTGAACACCTGTGGTCTCCGTGTTCGGGCCGTGCCGGGGCTCCACCTCGGCGACGCGGGAATCTCGGTCACCTGGCGAGGGCCCGCCGCCGAATTGGGCATATCCGGAAAATCGGATAGACCTGGAGAGGATCATCGACGGAAGAGGAGGCCTCATGAGCAACCTGTACGAGCTTCCCGCCGACCTGCCCGTCCCCGAGGACGACGGAGCGGCGGACCACCTCCCGGGCCGCCGGGCGCCCCATGTCGAGCTGCTCGGTACGGCGGGTGAGCCGGTCGCCCTCGACGCGCTGGGCTCAGGCCGTTCAGTGATCTACATCTATCCGCTGACCGGCCGTCCGGGCGGCGACCTGCCGCAAGGATGGAACGACATCCCCGGAGCTCGCGGCTGCACCACCGAGGCCTGCGACTTCCGTGACCACCACGGGGAGCTGGCCGCCGCCGGTGCGGTCCGGGTGTTCGGTCTGTCCAGCCAGGACGACGAATACCAGCGAGAGGTCGTCGAGCGCCTCCACCTGCCGTTCGCGATGCTCTCCGACCCCGGACTGCGCCTGGCCGGCGAGCTGGACCTGCCGACGTTCGAGGCGGACGGGATGACACTCTACAAACGGCTCACGCTGATCATCCGTGACGGGGTGATCGAGCACGTCTTCTACCCGGTCTTCCCGCCGAACGAGCACGCCCGGCAGGTCCTGGCCTGGCTGCGGGCTAATCCGGCTGACCGCTGACCGCCATGAGCGCGAGCGAGGTCAACCGATGGAGGTGCTTTCCGACTCCCAACCGGCCGGCGTCGCGATGACCGGACCTCCAGGGCGGAGGCCCCGTCCTTCAGAGGGGGGAGGACGTCAAAGGGAGGTCTCCAGGACCACGGACCGCATGGCGAAGCCGTTGCGCTCGTAGAAGCGCACTGCTCCCTCGTTGCCGGCGTATGCCGTCACTCCGGCGTACTGCGCCCCGTGGCGACGGGCCCACGCCTTGAACTCCTCCACCAGATTGACGCCGATCTTCTGGCCGCGGTAGGCGGGCCGCACGTAGATGCTGCCCAGCGTCGCCACCAGGAGCGGCCGCATCAGGCTGGGGCCGGACAGCGAGCCGGTCAGGTGGCCGATGATCTGGTCGCCGTCCTCGGCGACCATCACCAGGCGGTCCGGGTCGCTCAATGCCTTCGTGAACCGGGCCAGACCGTGCTCCGTGGGCCAGTTCAGGTTCAGGGTGAGGTCGTGGGCTCCGGCGTCCTCGGTGAACAGCGCGGAACTGCAGGCCACTACTCCTCCCAGGTCCGCAACCGTGGCAGGCCGTACGACAACGCCGCTCTCGCTCATGATCGGGACGCTATCGGCCGCCACCGACATTAGACGCGATCTGCTACTACGACCTGCGGAAACATGACCATTTCATGCTGGATCGACAAGGTCACCGCCGCCCGTCCGTCTCCGGCGCCGACAAGGGAAACCCGGTCGAATCCGGCCCCGGGGCGGCCCCGCCCTTCGAGCCGGTTTCGGAAGATCGGCCGGGTCCGGCCCGCCGTCCCGGCCGGCCCCGGAAGGCCGGCCGGGTCTGGTTCTCGTCCGGGCCGGCTCCGGAAGATCGGCCGGGTCCGCCGTCCGGGTCAGTCCCAGAAGGCCGACCAGGTCTGGCCCTCGGGGGTGTCGGCGACCTTCACGCCGAGCGCGGCCAGCTCGTCGCGGAGGCGGTCGGCGGCGGGCCAGTCCTTGGCCTCGCGCGCCCGCTCGCGCTGTTCCAGCAGTTCGGCGGCGCCCGCGGGAAGGGTCCTGGACCTGCCGATGTCGAGGGAGAGGTCCAGGCCGAGGATCTGGTCGAGATGGAGGAAGGCCTCGAGCCGGGATCCGGGGGCGGTCGAGTCGTCGCGTTCCAGCTCGCGGAGGAGGCGAAGGGCCAGGGGGGTGTCGAGGTCGTCGTCGAAGGCGGCCTCGATCAGGGAGACCTGGTCGGCGGGCATCGGACGGCTGGGGAACTCCGACCACTCGGCGACGCGGGAGCGCCAGCGCCGCAGGGTCTTGTCGGCGGCCCGCAGGGTGTCCCAGGTGAGGTTCATCTGCTGGCGGTAGCGATGTTCCATGAACGCCAGCCGTACGGCCAGCGGATCCAGGCCCTCGTCCACCACGTCCCGGAGCAGGACCACGTTGCCGGTGGACTTGGACATCTTGCGCCCGTCGAAGAGCAGGTGCTCGCCGTGGACCCAGTGCTTCACCACCTCGTGCCCGGCGGCGGAGTCGGACTGGGCGCGTTCGTCCTCGTGATGCGGGAAGCGCAGGTCGATCCCGCCGGTGTGCAGGTCGATGTGCTCGCCGAGGAACTTCAGCGCCATCGCCGAGCACTCGATGTGCCAGCCGGGGAAGCCCCGGCCCCACGGGGTCTCCCAGGTCAGCTCCCGGTCCGAGGGCTTCCACAGGGCCCAGTCGGCGTGGAACCGCTTGCGGGGGTCGACGCCCTCGGTGCGGTGGCCGGGCCTCAGCTGGTCGAGCCGGTTGCCCGAGATCTCGCCGTAGGTCGGGAAGGAGGCGGCGTCGAAGAAGACCGATCCGTCGGGGACCGCGTAGGCGTGTCCCTTCCCGATCAGCTTGGCGATCAGCTCGATCGTCGTGTCCATCGTCTCGCTGGCCCGGGGGGAGTGCTCGGGCGGGCGCATGTTGAGCGCGGCCGCGTCCGCGAGGAAGGCGTCCTCGTAGAACCGCGCGATCTCCAGCGCGGTGCGCCCCTCGGTCCGTGCCTGGGCCAGGACCTTGTCCTCACCGGCCGGGTCGAGCTCGGTGTCGTCCACCAGGTGCCCGACGTCGGTGATGTTGCGGCAGACGACCACCCGGACCCGCTGCCGCTCACTGACCCGTCTGATCAGGTCCGACAGCAGATACGACCGGAGGTTGCCCACGTGGGCGTACCTGTAGACGGTCGGGCCGCAGGTATACATCCGCAGCGACCGGGCCCCGTCGGGGACGATCTGTTGAACCTGGCGATTCCGCGTGTCATACAGGCGCAGCATGTCCCGAGCCTATTCGCCCCGGGCGGTTCTCCTCGGGCGACGCCTCAGGTTCTTTCGGGCGCGCCTCCGCTTCTCCCGGGGCGGTTCTTTCTCGGGCGGCGCCCCCGGTTCTTTCGAGCGTGCCCCCGGCTCTCCCAGGGCGGCGCCCTCCGGTTCCTTCGACCGTGCCCTCAGGTTTTTCCGGAGCGGTTCGTTCTTGGACGGTTCCCTCTGGCTTCTTTCGGGCGTGCCTCGGTTTTCCCGGGGCGGTTCTTTCTTGGGCGGTGACCCCGGTTCTCCTCAGGCGGCGCCCGCCGGCTCTCCCGTGGGCGCTTCTCTTCAGGCGGGACCCTCCAGGAAGACGAGGATCTCCCGGTCTCCGCGATCGCGGAGACGGGCGATGACCTCCTCGCGGGTGCAGCCGTCGGACAGGCCGATCCGGGCGCCGATCAGGCGGACGCCCTCGGCCTCCGAGGCGACGGGGGCGGTGTACCCGATCAGGTGCAGGGCCCGGTTCAGGGCGGGGATGGCCGGGGACGCGGCGGGAAGGTAGCGGGTCAGCAGCTCGCCGCCGTCGGACACGGTCAGGAAGACGTGGTCCCCCTCGGCGGCGTTGGCGGCGATCAGGACCGGGCGGATGGAGCCCATGGTCGGCTGGTTGTGCCAGCTGATCACCACGTCGCCGGAGGGGGTGGAGGCGGTCAGCTGCCCGCCGGGGGCCATGCCGAGATGCGCCGCGAAGCCGGTCGGCAGGGGAGAGCCCGAGCCGCGCAGGTGCTCGGCGTTGACGTCCACCCGGTGCCACCAGCGCCCGTCGCGACTGCGGAAGCAGCGGCGGGTCGACGCGACGTCGCGGCGCGGGTGGTAGTCGGCCTGCTCGGCGCCGGCCACCCGGATCCATCCGCGCTGGGTGCGCTCGAAGCCGGGCCCGCCCGCGTAGGCGCGGACCGAGCTCTCGCTCACGTCGTAGCGGGCGGTCAGGTTGGTGACGATCGTGTTGACCGACGCCTCGCCGCTGGACCGTTCGATCTCCCGGACGATCATCTCCCGGATGCCCAGATACTGCTCGCCGCCCCAGCGCGACAGCCCGTACTTGTTCCGGTCGACCCGCAGGAACCGGTCGTCGGCGGTGAGCTGGTTGCGGATGCCGACGAGGCTGTAGTCCTCGCCGATGCGCTCCTGGATCTCCTCGGGGGTCAGCGGGCTCCCGGCCACCGCGAGCACGGCCTGGGCCTTGTCGTTGACGCTGCGGGGCCACGGCACCACGTGGTCCTCCAGCACCCTCAGCTGGGGTACGGCGATCAGCCACCGCTCGGCCACGTCCTCGCGGATGCCGAGCTGGCTGACCATCGTGACGGCCTCGTCCAGGGGGCGCGGCCCGTCGGTGAACAGCTGCCGGGTCTTCTCCCTGAGCTCGTCGGCGCCGCCGGCGACCAGCCAGCCGTCCACCTGGTCGTAGCCGCTCAGCAGGGTCCGTACGAACCGCCAGGAGGGGATGCCCAGCGTGGCCAGCTCGGTGCGGTGCCACGGCACCGCCGCGGCCAGGTCGTCGGCCGGTACGGCGGAGCCCAGCCGGCCCCGCAGCCAGGAGACGTGGGCGATCAGCGGTGCCGCGTCCTCACCCGTCAGCCAGGCCTCGACGTGGTCGCGCAGGTCGCGCTCGATCTGCCGGATGCGCTCCCTGGTGACCGAGAACCGCTGCGCCAGGTCGTCGAGCGTGGCCCGCTGGGAGGCGTAGAGCCGGTCCCTGGCGATCGCCCGCTGCCGTTCGTCCAACGTGCCGAAGAGCTCGTCGATCAACTCGGGCAAAGGCCGGTCGGGACGGGAGGGGCGCACCTTGGCGACGCTCTCCTCGGTGACCGGTTCAAGGAGTCGTTCCAGTACGCCGGTGAACAGTTTGTGCACCATCTCGCGGCCGAGCCCCTCGGGCGTACGGACGCTCGAAGCCGGGTCGGCGAACCTGAGTACGGGGAGGACGTCGCCGAGCATCAGATGTCCCCAACATGTCAGGGCAAGATCGGTCAGACGTCCGGCGACCTCGGAGGTCCCGATGGTGGTGCAGGCCCGGTCGAGCGGAAGCGCCTGCCACCACGCCTCAGGGAGACGGGGGTCGGTTGCGATCGGCGCTACCTGGCCGGGGGAGGTCCAGCGCAGGGGTGGCGCGATGTCGCTCAGGCTGAGGTTCATTGAGGTCCAACCGGCAAAGGGGAATATATCCGCAGTTCAGAGTATGTGATCAGGTGGGAAGGAAGGGACTGGCTCGCCCGGAGTGGGACACATAAAGTAGTTCTCTGGCTCGGGTGCAGGCCACATAGAGCAGCCCGCGCTCGCGCTGGAGGTCGTGTGCCCTCGCCGCCGGGTCCTCCCCGACGGGGGTGAGCGCGTCGGGGTCGGGCACGATCCCGTCCGTCACGCCGATGACGGCGACACGCCGGAACTCCAGGCCTTTCATACCGTGCAACGTCGTCACCCGTACTCCCAGCTCGCGAAGAGCGGCTCGGGCATTGCGCACGAGGCCGGCGGTCCTTGCGGCGACCGCTATCTCCTGGGGCGGCACGCCGTCCCGCACCCACTGTCCCACTTGTGCGATCAGACCCGTCAGTTCGCCCTCCGGTGAATCGTAGGCACGGACCATCGGACGGGGCCCGTGTCGCATGGCGCGCAGGCCGTACAGCTCCTGCACGCCGCTCACGAGCCCGTCCGCGGGTCCGCCTCCGCGTAGTCGTACCCCCCAGGACAGGATCTCCTGCGGAAGCCGGTATGACACTTGAAGCCGTTGCTGAATCGCGTCGATCCCGACCGCGCTCAGGGTCACCCGCGTGTCGAAGATGCGCTGGTGCGGGTCGCCCACGATGAACAGGTCGTCGCGGGCGTGCGGCACCGCCGCGCGGAGCAGCCGCCACTGCGCGGGATGCAGGTCCTGCGCCTCGTCCACCACGATGTGCCGGTACGGTTCCCGCTTCGGCTCCGCCTCCTCGAGCAGGTCGCCGGTCGTCTGACCGAGCAGCACGGACGCCTCCGAGGCCAGCTGGAGCAGGGTCCGCTTGCCGCGTTCTCTCAGCTGCTCGGTGACGTGCTCGATGGCGTGCCAGACGGCGGTCCGCTCCTCGTCCGTGAGCTCGACGCTGCGGCCGGGGCGGGGCGCGCTCAGATACTCGTCCAGGGTCTGGAGGTTCTGGGCCAGCACCACCTGTTCCCACTCCCGCAGCAGGAACGCCGGGCTGTGACCGGTCTCGGTCTCCTCCCAGAGCGCGGTCAGCTCGGTGGCGCCGACCAGCGAGGGCGGCCGTCCCTCGGCCTCGGAGACGATGCGGTGGGCCAGCCGGTCCACGTTGCCGACCTCGATCCGTTTGCGGGTCACCTCGTCCTCGACCAGCAGATCGAGCCTGGCCGCGAGTTCGGAGCTCAGCCCCTGGGAGAAGGTGACCAGCAGGATCTGCCCGGTGCCGCGCCTGGCGAGGTAGGCGGACCTGTGCAGGGCGACGAGCGTCTTGCCGGTGCCCGCGCCGCCGGTGACCAGGGTCGGCTGCTGGTAGGACTCCCAGTAGGCCATCCGGTACTGCGGCGGGCGCAGGAACACGCACCAGCCCGGCGCGTCGAGCACGCGGTTCAGCTCGCGAGGGGAGTCGGTGAAGACGGCGCGATCCGGGCTGCGCCGGAGGGCTGCGCCGAAGTCCTCGAGGTTGATCGGCTCCGGGTCCGCGGCGAGGGGGCGGCAGTTCTCCAGCTCCCGCCAGGCCCCGGTCATCGACTCGCCCCTGGCCAGCGCGGCCAGCGGTTCGTACTGCGTCGGGGGCAGCAGCGGTTCGAGCGCCTCCAGGGTGAGCTGGTCGGTGATCTGCCGCACCAGCGGCAGGAACCTGCTGTCGACGCCCAGCTCGGCCAGGTCGGTGTCGCAGATGTCCGCGAACAGTCGTGTCCGGGACGCCTCGGCCGATCTGCGGACCGCGGGCCGTACCCGGTCCAGCGCCACGGCGTCCCACATCTCGACCACGCCCAGCGCGGTGTTGACCCCGAACCGGTGGCGCTGGGCGTAGGCCCACGCCTCGGCGTCGGGAAGCACGGTCAGCAGCCAGTAGACGTCCCGCTGCTTGACCACGACGCCCCGGTGCCGGTCGGCCAGCCTCAGCGTGGCGACCCGGGGGTCCCTGGCCCCCCTGACCCGCTCGGGGTGCGGCGCGCCCGCCACGTTCTGCAGGAACCGCCGCGCCGCGACAACGACGTCCCGGCGCACCGGCTGAGCCAGGGCGCTGAGTTCTACGGGGAACTCCGGGGAGATCGCGAGGCGGGGCATGGGGTCAGGCCAGGAGGGACAGTAGATCGCGGTCCCCGCGTTCTCGCAGCCGGATGAGAAGGTCGGGCAGGCCCACGGGCCCCGTCATGCCGACCCGGGTGGCGATGACCCGGCAGGCCTGCTCGTGGGTGCCGCCCGCCGCGGTGTAACCGACCAGCCGCAACGCGTGCGCGGTCGGATCCGCGTCCTTCGCCGCGGCCGGCAGGTGCCTGGCCCGGAGGACCCCCTCGTCGGACAGCGTCAGGAACAGGTGGCTTCCCTCCTTGGCACCCACATCGTCCAGGAGCGTCCTGAGCGATTCGAGGACGGGCCTGTCCTGCCAGCTCAGGGCGAGCTCGCCCACCGCGCTGTTGACCGTACGGCCGACGCCGGGCGACATCCCGAGGTAGGCGGCGAACCCGCTGGGCAGCGGGCACTCGGCGCCCTGGATGTGCTCGGGCGTGACGTCGATCCTGAGCCACCACCGCCCGTCCGGCTGCCGGAAGCAGCGCCGGGTCAGCGAGACGTCCTTGAGCGGGCGAAACGGCTCCTTGACCGGTCTCTCCTCCGGCTCCGGCTGCTCGGCGGGTCCGCTCGGAAGGTGCTCGGCCACGGCCGGAGGTCGTCCGGCGGGTTCGCCCGGAACGGGTTCGGCCGCCACGGCCGGGGGCAGTCCGGCGGATCCGTTCGAGAGGCGCTCGGTGGCCTTGGGCGCAGGCTTCCCCGCCGACAGGGCCGGGGGTTGCTTGGCCCCCCTGGGCGCGGGCTTGGCCGGGGCGGCCGAGCCGTTCGAACGCTGGGGCGGCCGCTCGCCGGCGCCGAGGATCCGGAGCTGGGGGACGTTCTCCAGCCACTCCTTGGACACCTCGGGGTGAATGCCCAGGGAGGAGACCATGTCGAGGGCCTTGTTGATGGTCAGCGGTGATTTGGCACTACTGATCATGTCGCGGGTGCGGTGGCGAAGCTCGGCGATGTCGCCCTCCACCAGCCACTCGTCGACCAGGTGGTAGTCCGGGAGGGTGGCCAGCACGAACTGCCAGGCCGGCACGTCGAGGGAGTGGAGCTCGCGGCTGTGCCAGTCGGCCGCGTTGATCAACCGCTCCCTGGGGGCGGCCTTGCCGATGACCTTCTTGACCCTGTCCAGATGGTCCCGGTAGGGCGCGGCCTCGTCCGAGGCGAGCCACTCCTTCAGCTCCCTGCGCAGGTCGGCCTCCAGGTCCTGGATGACCTCGGGTGGCACCGCGAAGAGATTGGCCAGCGCCTCCAGGGCCGCCGGGGCATCGCTGAACAGCCTGTTCTGCGCGACGGCCCAGCGCTTGTCCTCGATGTTCGCGAAGATGCCGTCCACCAACGCGTGGAGGTTCTCCACGGGCAGCCGGGCCTTGGGCACATCCCCCGCCGAGACCGCGTTCGCCTCGGCCTGTCGCTTCCGCGCCGGCTGCCGGGAAGCCTCGGCGGCCGACTTCGACTCCGGAGCGTCGAGCGCCCCGGCCTCCGGCTCAGGCTCGGCGGTGGCCTTGCCCGCGGGCTTGCCCGCGGTGGGCCCGGCCTCGGATGCCGGCGCGGCTCCGAGGACCGGTGCGGGGTCGGCGTCGAGGACGGGTACGGCTTCGGGCTCCGGCTTGGGCTCGGCGGCCTTCGCCGCGGATCCGAGGGCCGCCCCGGGCAGAGGCCCGGCCTTGCCCTTGGCCACGAAGACGGTCTCCGGCGCGGCGCTCGGCCTCGCCTCGGGGTGCTCCGCGTCGCCGGCCGCCGATGCGGAACCGGCTCCGGCGTCCGCGGTCTGTGGCTCCCGCGCGGGGGCGGCCTCGTGGAGTTCCGCGCCGGTCTCCGCCGCCACCGCGCGGGTCGCGGGGACGACGGCCGCGCGGGCTCCGAAGAGCGACTCCTCGGACTCCGGGGCCTCGGCTCTCCGGCCGAAGGCGACGGCGGACATCGGCGACGATGCGGGGGCGGGGGTGACCAGGCGGGCGAACGCGGCCGTGAACAGGGCGTTCAGCACGGGGAGCGGCTGGATGAAGGGCTGGTCGCGTAGGTCGTGACCGGTCAGGGCGAGCAGACCCGGCCAGGATCCGGTGCGGTCCAGGGCGATGGCCGTGCAGGGCTCGTCCGCCTCTTCGGGGTCCAGGACGTGCAGGGCGGGAAGGATGTCGCCCACCGAGGCCGCCGGCCAGTGCCGCAGGGCGATCTCGGAGAGGATCTCCGCAAGCCTCTCGGGGCCCAGCACGGCGAGCACCCGGGACATCGGCAGGCTCCGCCACCAGGCGTCCGGGAGATCCGGCTGGTCACGCAGAAGTGAGATCGTGGCCGCGTCGCTCCAGCGTAGCGGCGGCACGAGGTCACTCAGACTGAAGTTCATCCGTTCCCTTCACCAGCCCCTCAAGCCGCCCGAGTCACTCCACATCGCCGAGGAACGAGACTCATGGAACAGACCATAGTCTGGCAAATCGCCCTGGCGCATCGGGTCTGGTCAGCGGCGTACGGCTGCGAACCGGAGCCGTACGTAGTCAGCCATCCAACCGGTCTCCCGCCGCAGGGCGGGGGCGGCCAGTTCGTTCACCCGATGGAGCAGCGATTCGACCAGGTCGGCGGGCACGCCGCGGAGCAGTGACCCGGCGAACATCCGCACCCAGTCGGCCGCTCCGTTGGGGCATTCGTCGAGCGGGGTCGGCCGGTCGAAGTACTCCAGCAGCCGAACGGTGAACCCGCCCTTCTCCAGGCGCGTGGCGTACTCGGCGGGAGTGGGGAAGTACCAGGGCAGGCCGGGCTCTCGCAGCCCGTGCTCCCGCCACGCCGTGAAAAGCGCCGCCGTGAGCGCCGCGCAGTTGCCCGCGCCGCCCATCTCGGCCACGAACCGCCCGCCGGGGGTCAGCGCCTCGCGAACGCTGGCTATCACCGCGTCGGGCTCCTCGCCCATCCAGTGCAGGGCCGCGTTGGAGAAGACCGCGTCGTACGGCTGGGCGACCGTGAAGTCGCGGCCGTCGCCGGCGATGAAGTCCAGCCCCGGATACTGCGCCAGGGCCTTCTCGATCATCGCCTGCGATCCGTCGATCCCCAGGACGCGGGCGCCCCGGGAGGTGATCTCGGCTGTCAGCACCCCGGTGCCGCAGCCGAGATCCACGATGCGCTCCCCGGGTTGGGGGTCGAGCAATTCGACCAGAGGGGCGCCATGTGCTGAAACGTACCCAAAGCTGCTGTCATAGGCGCGAGCGTTCCACCTCATCAAGCTCGGGGTGTCGTATCGCAAGACGATCAGCTCACATTCTGAGACGCCAGGGTCTCTTATCGCTACTCTCCAGACACTTTAGAGCCTTAGAGAAGTCGCGACATATCAGTCCCCTCAGCCTCAGGCTTATCCGACCTTTTTCGCCCACTCGCGCTGGACGTACGCCTTGGCGGTATCGGTCTCGGGAATGGTGAGGAACACGGGTTTGGCGGTGGTGGCGGGGAGCTTGGCCGCGAGCTCTCCGTCCAGTGTGCCGCGCATCTGGAGGGCCTCCATCCTGGCGGGACGGGCGTAACCCTTGAGGAACAGGTTCTGGCCCTTGTCGGAGAAGAGGAACTCCTGCCACAGCCGGGCCGCGGCCGGGTGCGGGGCCTTCTTGTTGATGGCCTGGACGTAGTACGAGCCGAGCACGGCGTCGCCCGGGATCGTGACCTTCCACTCGCCGTTCTCGGCCGCCCGCTCGGCGTTCTGGTAGTCCCAGTCGATGACGGCCGTGGCCGTCTGTCCCTTGGCGGCGAGGTTCCCCGAGCTCTTCAGGCGCCCGAAGAACTCCACGCCCCGCTCCGCCCTGGCCTCGCCGCCCTTGAGCGAGGTCGCCATCACCGCGTTGAAGGCGGCGGCGGCCTGCCGGGGGTCGCCGGGCAGGGCGACGCTGTGGCCGGGCTTGAGCAGGTCGGCGAAGGAGGCCGGGGCCGGGATCTTGCGGGGGTCGTAGCCGATGGACATGTAGCCGCCGTATCCGGCGTACCAGCCCCCGCGGTAGTCCTTGAGGGTGTCGGGGATGTCCTGCCAGCTCTGGACCTTGTAGGGCGCGAAGGCGGCGGCGTTGGCCACGGCGACGTCCATGCTCAGGTCGAACACGTCGGGCTTGAGCGAGGCCGCGGCCTCGATCTCCCGCTGGCTGTTCGCCCCGGGCTCAAGCTGGTTGACCTTGATTCCGTATTCGTCGGAGAAGGCGTCGATGATCTCGCCGTAGTTCACCCAGTCGCGTGGCAGCGCGATCACGGTGAGCGAGCCCTCTTTTCTGGCCGTCTCGACGAGGCGTTCCATCGTCGAGAAGCCGGCCTTGAGGGAGGCGGCCTGGGGGTTGACCGGCGGAAGTTTGACGTCGTTGTTCTCGGTAGCCGGGGCGCTACATCCCGCGATCGTGGCGGTGAGTATCACGGCGGCGGCGGTGGCGCTGGTGCGTACGGTCACCAGTCGAATACTCCTGGCGACCATGTGGCAGGTCGAGGAGGCGCGGCGTTTTTTGGTGAATGGCTTACGTGCGAGCGGGATCCGGCTTATCCGCGGGGTCGTGGTGAGTCCGGAACGACCTTCGCCGCCGCGAGCGTGTCCTCGGCGATCTCGACGAGGGTGCCGTCGCGCTTGCGCACACCCAGTGCGCCGTCCCGCCAGAACTCGAGCGTGCCCACCGCGTCGCGAAACCCCTCGGGAACCCGTCGCCGCGTGGTAACTCTTTTGCCCACGTCAGATGGGGTTAGAGTGACATTCAGGCGAGCACTGAAGCCATGGGACATCGCCTTTTGCCCCCTCCCGTTTCCGACATCTGGCGGGCACGGCAATACTAGGGCGTAGCAACCCGCGGTCGAAGTCGTGCCTAGGTGCGTAAAGAAGAAGGAGCCCGAGGTGACCTACGTCATCGCGCAGCCTTGCGTGGACGTCCTGGATAAGGCGTGCATCGAGGAGTGCCCCGTCGATTGCATCTACGAGGGCGAACGCATGCTCTACATCCACCCTGACGAGTGTGTGGACTGCGGTGCGTGCGAACCTGTGTGTCCCGTTGAGGCGATCTTCTATGAAGATGATCTTCCGGAACAGTGGAAGGACTTCTACAAGGCCAACGTGGACTTCTTCGAGGACCTGGGGTCGCCCGGCGGCGCCTCCAAGGTCGGCAAGATCGAAAAGGACCACCCGGTCGTCGCGGCACTGCCCCCGCAGGCCGAGGGCAACTAAGAGCCTCTGCGGGCAGGGGCGGCGCACGGTGGCCGCCCCTGCCCGTCCGGGTTCCCGGAGGGGCCGGGCTCACCTCTGAGCCCGGCCTCCACCAAGCCTTTTCCCGGCCCGGCCAGGGCGGGGACATGCACTTACGGGAGAGCTGTGATCGGGCTGCCTGACTTTCCATGGGATCGACTGACGCCGCTGAAGGAGCGGGCGCAGGAGCATCCCGGCGGGATCGTCGACCTGTCGGTGGGCACCCCCGTCGACCCGGTGCCGGCCGTCGTACGGCAGGCGCTGGCGGAGGCCTCGGACAGTCCCGGATACCCGCTGACCTACGGCACCGAGCGGCTTCGCGCCGCCGCCGCGGGCTGGCTGCGGCGCAGGCACGGTGTGGCCCTCGATCCGGCGAACGTGCTGCCGCTGATCGGCTCCAAGGAGCTGGTCGCCTGGCTGCCGACGCTGCTCGGCATCGGTCCCGGCCAGCGAGTGATCCTTCCTGAGCTGGCCTATCCCACCTACGACGTGGGAGCCCGCCTCGCGGGCGCCGAGCCGTACGCCACGGACGGGCTGCTCGCGCTCGGGCCGGAGGCGGTGCCGCTGGTCTGGGTGAACTCCCCGTCCAACCCGACGGGCAGGGTCCTGCCCGTCGACCACCTGCGCAAGATCGTCGCGTGGGCGCGCGAGCGCGGTGCGATCGTGGCCTCCGACGAGTGCTACATCGAGCTGGGCTGGGAAGAGCAGCCGATCTCGATCCTGCACCCGGACGTGTGCGGTGACTCGCACGAGGGTCTGCTCGCGGTGCACTCGCTGTCCAAGCGTTCCAACCTGGCGGGCTACCGCGCCGGATTCGTGGCGGGCGACCCCGCGCTGATCCAGCGGTTGCTGGAGGTCCGCAAGCACGCGGGCATGATCATGCCGGCGCCGGTCCAGGCGGCGATGGCCGTGGCGCTGGACGACGACGAGCACGCGGAGGAGCAGCGGGCCCGTTACGCCGCCCGCCGCGCGGTGCTCCGCCCCGCCCTGGAGGCGGCCGGTTGGAAGATCGAGCACTCCACCGCGGGCCTGTACCTCTGGGCGTCCAACGGGACGGACTGCTGGGAGCAGGTACGCGCGCTAGCCGATAAGGGGATTTTGGTCGCGCCGGGTGACTTCTACGGAAAAGCCGGCGAGGCGCATATCCGAATTGCCGTGACGGCCAGTGACGAACGGATCAGTGCGGCGGTGCGCCGCCTCCAGTAGGATCGCGCGACATGACGCCCGTGGTCGCCGTGATACTCGGATTGAGCGCGATCACGCTCGTTCTGTTGCTTGGCGCGTTCTTCGCGACCACGCGTCAGGGCAGGGAGTCCCGCGAACCCGAGCCCCCCGGCGAGAGCCCCCTCCAGCCGGTTGACGTCGAGCAGCCGCCTCAGCCGAGTGCGGGCCAGGTCGGTATCGACTATCCCGACCCCCGCATGATCAAGGTGGGCGACACGATCGACTGCCAGGGCGTACGCAGCCGCGTCCTGGGCGCCATGTACCTGTCGTGGCAGGGCAACCAGTGGACCGAGTACCTCCTCGACGACGGCACCCGCCGCTACCAGTGGCTGTCGATCGAGGCACGTCCCGGCCTGGCCCTCGGGGACCTGCCCCACCTTGAGGTGCTGCTGTGGACCTCGGTGCCCACGCAGGGCATGGTCCCCGCCAAGACCACGCTGAGCGTCGAGGGCGTCGACTTCTTTCCCGGGGACCGGGGCACCGCGGCCTTCCGCGCGGAGGGCGTCACCTCGATGCCCGAGCGGGGCCTGCTCGACTTCGCCGACTACCGGGCCGCCGACGGCCGCCTGCTCAGCTTCGAACGGCTCCAGGGCCAGCGCTGGAGCTCCTCCTACGCGCAGCCCCTGCCCCCGGGCACCATCAGGATCCAGGAGAAGAAGGTCTGATACCCCGGGATCAGGAGATCTCGACCCGGCCCGCGGAGGCCGCCGCGTCGGCCTTCCAGCCCTTGTCGCCCGTCGCGGAGCTCCAGGCCTGGCCGTCGTAACGGACCCGGCGCAGGCCGAACTCCTGGGCGTGGGCGACCGACCAGCTGGCCATCAGCCAGCCGCGCTTCTGTGAGGAGGCCTCGAGCGTGCTCCCCGGACCGAGCGTCTTGACGAGCTGGCGCCTGGCCTTCTCCGCGGCGGAGAGCGGCGCCCCGTCCGTGGCCCGCTTCTCGCCCGCGGGCGTCACCTTGCCCGTGGGAGCCGTCGCCTTGTCCGTGGGGACCGAGAACCAGCAGCGCACGGCCTTGGGGACCCGTCCGGTGAACGCCGCGGCCAGGAGCTTCCCGTCGTCCTCGTGCTGCGCGTAGGCCGACCCGTCGGCTGAGCGCTGCACCTCCTGCGCCGCCTCGTAGAGCGGTCGCTTCCGGTAGTTCTTCACCTTCACCAGCGCGGCGAAGAACTTGCCCGAGGCGTAGACCGGGTCGATCAGCTGCTCGATCTTGCCCCAGCCCTGCGAGGGCCGCTGTTGGAACACCCCGACCGAGTCACGGTCGCCGTCGCCGGACTCCAGGTTGAGCAGCTTGGACTCCTGGATGGCGGTGGCGTAGGCGATCACGACGGCCCGCTCGGGCAGGTTCCTGCGGGCTGCCACGGTCGCGATGGTCGCGGCCACCTGAGCCTGCTCGATCTCCAGGTCCAGCGAGCCCACGGGGGTGGTGACCGTACATCCCTCACCGAGGGTGGGCAGCGGCGTGACCCGGTTGAACAGTGTGAAGAGACCCACGGCCACGGCCACCGCGAGCACGGTCACGATCGCGATGATCGCGATGACTCCTTTGGAGAAACTTCGCACGTTGAGAACCTATCGGTCCGCGGCGAATGCGCGGCGCGGCGGAAGTCCACGGACACCGGGCTTCCATCATGTTACGCAGAGTGACACCGTTCCACGGCTTCGGACGCCGGCCTCGACACGGCTCCGGGTGAGATCGGCGGGCACGGACGCCGACGCGCGACACGGCTCCCGGCGAGGCCCGCCCGGCGCGGATGACGCCGCTCCCGGCGAGGCCGCGGGCACAGATAGGGTCGCGAGCATGAGTACGCGTCTGGATCTCACGCAGGACGTCGGGGCGCTCACCGCGCTGATCGTGGACGTCGAATCGGTGAGTGGTCACGAGAAAGAACTGGCCGATGCGGTCGAGGAGGCGCTCAGAACGCTTCCGCATCTGACCGTGGACCGCGACGGAGATTCGATCGTGGCCCGCACCGACCTCGGCCGGGGAGAGCGGGTGGTGATCGCGGGGCACCTCGACACCGTCCCGCTCGCCGGCAATCTGCCCAGCCGGGTCGAGGGCGACCGGCTGTACGGCTGCGGCACCTCGGACATGAAGGCCGGCGTCGCGGTCGCGCTGAAGCTGGCCGCCGCGCTCCAGGCGCCCAGCCGGGACGTGACCTACGTCTTCTACGACTGCGAGGAGATCGAGGCCGAGCGCAACGGCCTGCTCCGGCTCAGCCGCAGCCATCCCGACTGGCTCGCCGGGGATTTCGCGGTGCTCATGGAGCCCACCGACGGCATGATCGAGGGCGGCTGCCAGGGCACGCTCCGGGCCCAGATCATCACCCGGGGCAAGCGCGCGCACAGCGCCAGATCCTGGTTCGGGGTCAACGCCGTCCACGCCGCACAGCCCGTGCTCGAGGTCCTCAACGCCTACGAGGCCAGGCTCCCGATCGTGGACGGGCTGGAATATCACGAGGGCCTGAACGCGGTGGCGATCACCGGGGGCGTCGCGGGCAACGTGATCCCCGACGAGTGCGTGGTGACCGTGAACTACCGCTTCGCCCCCGACCTGTCGCTGGAGGACGCGCGGGCGCACGTGAGCGAGGTGTTCAGGGGCTTCGAAGTCCGCTTCACCGACGGCGCCCCCGCCGCGCGGCCCGGCCTCAACCACCCGGTGGCGGCGGCCTTCGTGGACGCCGTCGGGGGCGAGCCGAGGGCCAAACTGGGCTGGACCGACGTCTCGCTCTTCTCGAGCCTCGGCGTTCCCGCGGTTAACTACGGTCCGGGCGACCCGAATCTGGCACATCAGCAAGGAGAGTTCGTGTCGCTCGAAAAGATCGCCGACTGCGAGCGCGGAATGCTCGACTGGCTCGCCTGACGGGTTCGCGATCTCGGCGGCCCGCAGGGGAGAGGCTCGGAGCGCGGGTTCTGACCTGCGGATCCCCGCTCCGGGGGCCGGGCACAAATGAAAGTGGCTTTCCTCGCCGGCCATTTGGCGGGGAAAGCCACTTTCAGTCCCGAGCAGCACCCTCGGCAATTAGACGCGCCCTCCTCGAAATCCGGTTCCGTCTTTTCGGGGAGATTTTTCAAGATTTTTCCGAAGACGGCGCTACGGTGACCCGCATGAAGAAAACACGTCCGGAGCGCCGTCAGGGAGGCGCCGTGGTCCGCGGCGACCTCGTCTCCGATTCGACCCATGACCAGCGGCTTCTCGACAAAAGAGGGCCGGCGGACTGGTTGCACATGGACCCGTGGCGGGTGATGCGCATCCAGTCGGAGTTCGTGGAGGGCTTCGGCCAGCTCGCGGAACTGCCCGAGGCGGTGACCGTCTTCGGGTCCGCGCGGACCCCTCCCGGCTCGCCGGAGTACGAGATGGGCGTCGAGCTCGGCCAGAAACTGTCCAGGGCCGGCTACGCCGTGATCACCGGCGGCGGGCCCGGCTGCATGGAGGCGGCCAACAAGGGCGCCAGGGAGGCGGGCGGCGTCTCCGTCGGCCTGGGCATCGAACTCCCCTTCGAGCAGAGCATGAACGAGTACGTGGACCTGGGCGTCGAGTTCCGCTACTTCTTCGTCCGCAAGACCATGTTCGTGAAGTACTCCTGCGGCTTCGTCACGCTGCCGGGCGGGTTCGGCACGATGGACGAGCTGTTCGAGGCGCTGACCCTGGTCCAGACGCGCAAGGTCACCTCCTTCCCCGTCGTGCTGATGGGAACGGAGTTCTGGGGCGGGCTGCTCGACTGGATCAAGTCGACCCTCGTGGGGACCGGAAAGATCTCCCCGGCGGACGTGGACCTCATCCAGGTCACCGACGACGTGGACGAGGCCGTCCGGATCATCACCAAGGCCGACCAGAACCGGGGGGAGCGGCTCGGGGATGAGGAGAGGGCGGCACTGAACACCGTTGGCGACGCCCAATAGGGTCTAAGAGTGTTTATATGCGTATTCCTGGCATCAAGTCAGAAGATCGATCAGAAGTATCTGGCGCTGGCTGAGGAAGTGGGCACCGAGCTCGCCAGGCGTGGGCACAGCCTGGTCAGCGGCGGTGCGAAGGTCTCGTGCATGGGCGCGGTGGCCCGGGCCGCCCGCGCCGGCGGCGCCCGTACCGTGGGAGTGATCCCGCAGGCTCTCGTGGACATCGAGGTCGCGGACCACGACTCCGACGAGCTGGTGGTGACCACCGACATGCGCGAGCGCAAGGGCATCATGGACGCCCGCTCCGATGCCTTCCTGGTCCTGCCGGGCGGCATCGGGACGCTGGAGGAACTGTTCGAGATCTGGACCACCCGGACGCTCGGCCTGCACGACAAGCCGCTGGTGCTGCTGGACCCGTGGGGCCTCTACACGCCGCTGAAGGAACTGGTCGAGGGGATGCACGAGGCGGGGTTCACCCGCCCGAACGTCTTCGACGCCATTTCCTGGACCACCACGGTCGAGGAGGCGTTCCAGCTTCTGGAGAAGACGGCCGGGCACCTGACGCCGAGTCCCGAGGAGCTAGGCGAGGCCACGGCGGGTTAACGCGGGCGGACGCCGCCCCGCCAGGGAGTCGGTCATCTCGACCGCGAGCCGTACCCGGCCGGGGCGGTTGGTCCGGAAGACGCGCGCGCCCGCCCAGGCGCAGATCGAGGCCGCGGTGAGCTCCGCGGCCTCGTCGTCGTCTCCGGCCAGTGCGGCGGGCGTGACGGCGACGGTGCGCCCGGCGCGGACGAATTCCTCGATTTCGGCGATCGAACGGGCCTCGACCCAGCCGGATTCGTGGTGGTCGTCGGGTCCGAGTATCACGGCAGCAGCCATGACACGATCCTAGATCAGAGGAGTTGTGGCACGATTCGTATGTGCTGGTCGTACTCGTTCTCGCTGCCGTAACCGTCATCGCCGGTGTCACGGTGGTCGCCATGGGCCGGGGAGGTGAGCTGAGCGAGTTCGCCCCGGACGTGCCGCCGCTTGACCTGCCCGCCGCCGGGCAGCTCAGCGCCGTAGACTTCATGGCGCTTCAGCTCCCGGTAAGCATCGTCGGCTATCACACGCAGAGTGTGGACGAGACGCTGAACCGGGTCGCGAACGCCCTGAGCGAGCGTGACACCAGGATCGCCGTGCTGGAGCAGCGGGTGTCGGAGCTGCTCTCCAGCAGGCTCCAGGCCCGTCAGGAGGTCCACGCGAGCCCCCTGAACGGCCCGCGCACCGAGCACGAGCCCGAGGAGCCCAAGGAGCTTGCCGAGCTGAAGGAGCTTCCCGAACCGCCCGGGTCGCGGTACGAGTCGTCTTCCTCACCCGAGTCGTCGTACGGGTCCTTGCCTGAGCCGTCCTCCTCGCCCGAGTCGCGGTCCGCGTCCGAGTCGTGGTCGGAGTCCGAGTCGCTTTCTTCGACCGGGTCGCCGTACGGGTCCTCGCCTGAGCCGTCTTCCTCAACCGAGTCGCGGTCCGGGTCCTCGCCTGATTCGCCTTCCTCGGCCGAGTCGCCGTACGCGTCCGAGTCCGAGGCGCCGGAATCGCCGTCCGAGGCGCCGGCGGGCTCCTTCGGCGCATGGACGGCAGGCGAGCGCCTCGGAAAGGAGGAGTCGCGGTGAGCGAACCGGCCGTTTCCCCGTCGATCTCGCCCGCGCCGATTCTTTCCGCGCCGATCCTTTCCGCGCCGATCCTTTCTGAGCGGGTCCGCTGCTGGCCGACCACCGCGCCCGACTACATCGCCTACCACGACGAGGAGTGGGGCCGTCCGGTCACGGGCGACGACCGGGTGTTCGAGCGGCTCACCCTGGAGGCCTTCCAGTCGGGTCTCTCGTGGATCACGATCCTGCGCAAGCGGGAGAACTTCCGGGCGGCCTTCGCGGGCTTCTCCATCCCGGCCGTCGCCGCGTTCGGCCAGGCCGACGTGGACCGCCTGCTCGGCGACGCCGGCATCATCCGCAACCGCGCCAAGATCGAGGCCGCGGTGGCCAACGCGAGGGCGGCCCTCGACGTCGAGCTGTCCGATCTCGTCTGGCGCTACGCGGATCCGAGCTCTCCCGCGCCCAAGACCCTCGCGGACATGCCCGCGCAGACCTCGGCCTCCAAGGCGCTCGCCAAGGAGCTCAAGTCCCACGGCTTCCGTTTTGTCGGCCCGATCACCGTCTACTCGCTGATGCAGGCCATCGGCCTGGTCAACGATCACCTGGCGGACTGCTGGACGCGCGAGGCCCTCTAGCCCCGCCTTTCCAGCCCCGCTTCCGCACGCGTGGGTGACCGGGGCATGACGGCGGCCAACGGCTTCGCGGTAGAGCCCCGCTTCCGCACGCGTGGGTGACCGGGTCCCGCTTTCACGCGCGCGGGCGACCTGGCCGCCTTCGCGCGCGTCGATGACGGCTGTCAGTGACCTTCGAAGACGGGGCGCTCCTTGCTGAGGAAGGCGCGAGTGGCGTTCAGATGGTCGTCGGTCTTGGCGCAGGCGTCCTGGAGGTCCGCCTCCAGGGCCAGGGCGTCGGCCAGGGAGCTGCTCGCGGCGTGGTTCAGGGCCCGCTTGGTCGCCGCGTAGGCGCCTGTCGGGCCCCGTGCCAGCCGTACGGCCAGCTCGCGTGCCGCGGCGCCCAGCTCGTCGGCGGGGACGACCCTGGAGACGATCCCGAGCTCCAGCGCGCGCATCGCGTCGAGGGGCTCGCCGAGCAGCAGGAGCTCGCTCGCGCGCGCCAGGCCGACGAGGCGCTGGAGGGTCCAGGACGAGCCGGAGTCGGGGGCCAGCCCGATGGAGCCGAAGGCCATCGCGAACTTGGCCTTCTCCGACGCGACCCGAAGGTCGCAGGCGAAGGCCAGGGCGGCGCCCGCGCCCGCGGCGACGCCGTTCACCGCCGCGACGACCGGCTTGCCCATCTCGGTGATCGTGCGGACGATCGGGTTGTAGTGCGCGCGTACGGTGTCGTTCAGACCGCGGCCCGCCTCCAGGTTGGCCGCGTGCTCGTTCAGGTCCTGGCCGGCGCAGAACGCCCGCCCCGATCCGGTCAGCAGCACCGCCCGTACGGCGTAGGCCTGGGAGGCCGTGGTCAGCGCCTCCAGCAGATCGGCCTTGGCCTGCGTGGTCAGCGAGTTCATCGCCTCGGGCCGGTTGAGGGTGACGGTGGCGACGGCGTCGTCGACCGAGTAGAGAACGTCGTCCAACGGAGGCTCCTTCTGCGGTTGTGGCTTCTACGGTTGCGGCTGTGGTCGGCAGGTTGCCTGGCTGCCCGCCCTCCCGGTTGCCTGGTCGCTGCTGGGTTTCCTGGTCTCTGATCTGCCCAGTTTTTCGGGTTTTCCTGGGTTCCTGGGGTTTCGGCGCGACTACGGTTCGGTCAGGTTGCGGTCGACGAACGCGGCGGCGGCGGGGAGCAGACGGGTGGCCTCCCGCTCGAAGTAGAGCCTGGCCTTCTCCCCCGGCCAGCCCGGCGGCAAAAGCTCGGCGGGGAGCCCGGGATCGCGGAACAGGAAGTTGCGCCAGCCGTGCAGCAACCTGCTCCGGGTGGCGAACACCTGGGCGGCGGCGGCGTCCTGGGGCAGCCCGCCGACCAGGTTCGTCGCCTGGACCAGCCACTCCTCGTAGGCCGACCCGATGCCCTCCAGATCCCAGGTCCTGGCCACGAGTGTCCGGGGATCGCCGTCGAGCACCGCCTCGAACCGGTCGGCGCGGATGCTCTCGCCGTTGAGGATCGGGTCGAGCTCGGCGGACGGGCGCGGGCCGATCCACGTCGTCTCCGAGAGCGGGGCGTACCCGAGAAAAGACAGGTCGGCTCTGAGCCGCTCCCGCCTGGACCGCTCGCGCACAGGTTCCACCACGAGCATGTGCCACCGGCCGGTCCAGGTGATCGTCCCAACTCGGTAAATTCTCAGCGCCGCCTCGTCGAGGCGGCGCACGCATTTGGAGGTGGCCTCGTAGCCGGGCCCCTGGGACAGTCGGGCCGGGACCAGCCAGCCCTGCCGCACCATCCGCGAGACGGCGGTGCGTACGGCGGGGGCGGCGATACCCAACGGTGCGAGCAGACGGACGAGGGCGGCCACGGACGCGCGGCCGCCTCGGGACCGCAAGTGGTCCCCGTACAGATCGAACAGAGCGGCGCGGGCGTTCACGATGACAAGTTTGGTCGCCGGAAGGGGTCCCGGACAACGGTCTTGATTGCCGGATCAGCCGATGCTGAGACTGATCGTTCCCATTCTCCGCGCGGAGGCGGGATAATAGGACATCACAGAAGACGTGAATGCGTCGGCCACCCTCGGGTCAGTCGGAGATCCGGAGACCGATGCAGGAAGGGATACACGCATGGCGGCTATGAAGCCGAGGACCGGTGATGGTCCGCTGGAGGTCGTCAAAGAAGGCAGGGGGATCGTCATGCGGGTTCCTCTGGAGGGTGGCGGCCGCCTTGTCGTCGAGCTCTCGGCAGACGAGGCCAATGCCCTTGGTGAGGAACTGAAGAAGATCGTCGGCTGATCCCGATCTGAGAACAAGCGGTGAAGCCGGGTCCTATTTGAGCTTGCTCGGGGAGCATGACGCCTGCGACGACCCGCGCGACCGCAACCGATGATCAACACGGCCCTGGCCGTCGGACTGCCTCACGGTGGCTCGCGCCAGGGCCGCGGCGTTTCCCCGGCCCATGAGCCGATGACTGGAGTTAACCCATGCCCCTCTCGCCCTACCAGCTACTACCTCACACGATCTACGGACACGGACTGTCCGCCGCTACCCCTGCGGAGGGCGGCGATCCGGCCCCCTCGTCGAGCGGAGAGGTCACGGAGACCTCGATCGCGAAGGACGCGGAGCTGCTCGCGGTCCCCTTCGCGGCGGACGCCGCCCCCGCCATCGAGCTGCCGGTGCCCTCGGCCGCTCTGCTGGACCATTACCAGGCCAAGGGCGAGGCCGGAGAGATCATCGAGGTTCCCGTCGCCAACGGCGACGCCGTGGGCCGGGTGCTGCTCTACGGGGTCGGGGACGGCTCGGCCGCGGACCTGCGCAAGGCCGGTGCGGCGGTGGCCCGGCGCGGCAAGGGCAAGGACACGATCAGGATCGTGCTGCCCGAGGGGCCGGTGGCCGCGTTCGTGGAGGGCGCGCTGCTGGCCACCTACGCCTTCCGGATGGGCGAGAAGAAGTCCACCTCGGTGGCGATGATCGAGTTCGTCGGCGAGGGAACCGAGGCGGAGGTGGCCAAGGGCAAGCTGATCGCCGAGGCCGTCGCGCTCGCCAGGGACCTGGCCAACACGCCCTCCTCGGTGAAGAACCCCGCCTGGCTCGCCGAGCGCGCCCTGGAACAGGGCGTCACCGCGCGGGTGTGGGACGAGGAGGAGCTGCGGTCCGGCGGGTTCGGCGGCATCGTCGCCGTCGGCCAGGGCTCGGTGAGCCCGCCGAGGCTGATCCAGCTCTCCTACGAGCCGGAGGGCGCGACCGAGCACGTGGTCCTGGTCGGCAAGGGCATCACCTACGACTCCGGCGGCCTGTCGCTCAAGCCGACCGCGGGCATGAAGTTCATGAAGACCGACATGGCCGGCGGCGCGGTTGTCATCGCGGTCCTGGGCGCGCTGGCCTCCCTCGGTGTGCGGGTCCGGGTCACCGGTCTCATCGCCGCCGCCGAGAACTCCTTCTCCGGCACGGCCCAGCGCCCCTCAGACGTGATCACGCAGTACGGCGGGCGGACCGTCGAGGTGCTCAACACCGACGCCGAGGGCCGCCTGGTGATGGCCGACGCGCTGGCCTACGCCGACGCGGAGCTGGACCCCGATCTCATGATCGACATCGCCACGCTGACCGGAGCGATCGGCATCGCCCTGGGCCAGGGCCTCGGCGCGATCTTCGCCTCGGACGACGATCTGGCCGCCGAGCTGATCGACGCGGGCGAGAGCAGCGGTGAGCGGCTCTGGCGGATGCCGCTGATCGACGACTACGTCCCGGGTCTCGACTCCAGCGTGGCCGACCTGTCCAACATCGAGATCGGATCGACCTACGGCGCGGGCTCCATCACCGCGGCGCTGTTCCTGCGTGAGTTCACCGGCAAGCGGCCGTGGGCGCACCTGGACATCGCGGGCGTCGGCCGCAGCGGTGCCGACGAGGGCTTCCTCAGCAAGGGCGCCACCGGGTACGGCGTGCGCCTGCTGCTCGAATGGCTGTCCGCACGGTGAAAACCCCCACGGGCCGCGGAACGCGGCCCGTGGGATGTGGTTCACGGTCCGCGTTCCGCGGCCCGGGCTTCCCGCGGTGAGGCTTCGAGAGCGCTAGTCCGAGAGCTTGATGGCGGCCAGGATGCCGTCGCCGAGGGGGATCATCAGGGGGCGGAGCCGTTCGTCCGAACGGAACAGCTTGCCCAGCTCCCTCACGGCGACGGTGTCCGGGTCGCGCTGGGCCGGGTCGGCGACCCTGTTGTGCCACAGGGCGTTGTCGAAGACGACGATGCCGCCGACACGCAGCAGCCGGACGGACTCCGCGAGATAGTCGGCGTACTCCTGCATGGCGCCGTCACAGAAGACCAGGTCGTAGCCCCCGTCGGACAGGCGGGGGAGCACGTCGAGGGCACGGCCGGTGATCAACCGGATCCGGCCGCCGGAGAAACCGGCCTGAGCGAAACTCTGCCGGGCCAGGCGTTGGTGCTCGGGCTCCACGTCCACGCTGGTGAGCGTGCCATCCTGGCGCATGCCGCGGAGCAGCCACAGACCGGACACCCCGCAGCCGGTGCCGATCTCGACGACGGCACGGGCGTTGATGGCGGTGGCGAGGAAGCAGAGGGCGGCGCCGCCTCCGGGCAGGATCGGGCGCGCCCCCACCTGCACACCGTGCTGCCGCGCGGCCTGCAGGACCTCGTCTTCCGTGTGGAACTCCTCCGCATAGGCCAGAGTGGCCTCCAACGGACTTGTCGGCGCCTCAGCCATCGGCCTCTCCTCCCGCTTTCTCCGTACACAGTCATATAGGCACTGGGTCGCAGCCTAAGGGAGGCAGGCCCGATCGGGAACTCATGTCGCGCCCGGTGCGTTGCACGGTTTAAGCGGCCTTTGCCGGTCCTGAAGGTAGTGAGTGCGCACGAAGGGACGAAACCAGGCACTATGGCGATAGCGGTGGTCCCGGAGAGAGGAGTGCTGGTGGAGGAGTCCGACCACCAGGCCGATGCTCCCGTGTCTGACTGGACACCCCCCACGTGGGAAGAGGTGGTCCGGACGCATTCTGCGCGCGTATATCGGCTGGCCTATCGGCTGACCGGCAACGTGCACGATGCCGAGGATCTCACTCAGGAAGTCTTCGTCCGGGTTTTCAGATCTTTGTCGAACTACACGCCAGGCACTTTCGAGGGCTGGCTGCATCGCATCACCACCAACCTGTTCCTCGACACCGCCCGGCGCAAGCAGCGCATCAGGTTCGAGGGACTCGCCGACGACGCCGCCGAACGGCTGCGCGGGCGAGAGCCGTCCCCCGCTCAGGTGTATGACGACACGCACCTGGAGCCCGACATCCAGGCGGCACTCGACGCGCTCGCGCCCGAGTTCCGCGCTGCCGTCGTTCTGTGCGACATCGAGGGACTGTCCTACGAGGAGATCGCGGCCACGCTGGGTGTGAAGCTCGGCACGGTCCGCAGCCGCATCCATCGCGGCCGGGCACAGTTGCGCGAGGCGCTGGATCACCGCGCGCCGCGCAACGACCGGCTCCCCCCGAACGTCACTCACGGGGAGGAGTTCGCATGAGAAACCACAGTCATGACGAATGTCACGACAAGCCACTTGGCAAGGAGTGAACATGAGTCACCTTGGAGAGCGTGTTTCCGCACTGGTCGACGGTGAGCTGAATCATCACGAGCGCGACCGTGCCCTGTCCCATCTGACCTTCTGCGCGGACTGCCGGGCCGAGGTCGACGCCGTACGGGCGCTGAAGAGCCGGCTGAGGTCCCTCGACGGGCCCGCCATGCCGGCGGACCTGACCATGTCGCTGCTGCGGATGTCCGAGCCTGGGGGGCCGATACCGCCTCGTGAGCGGCCCTTTCCGGCCCCGCGGACCTTCGCCGGGGCCCCGATCCCGAGCATGCACAGCGTCGCGCCCCCGGACAACCGGCCTCGCGGCCGTGCCGGAGGCCCCCGCCGTTCGAGAAGGGCCGGTTACGTCGCGGTGGGCGTCGCCTCCGCGGCCGTGGCGATCGGCACGCTGTTCGTCGTAGGCGGGGCCAATCCCAACCCGCGCGTCGTGCCGCCGATCGACATGTTCGCCAACCAGCACGGAAACACCGCGCCCTTCGGCGGGTCGGCGCAGCCGACCCTCTCGCCCACTCCGTGATCCGGCTGCCCGTCACCGTGTTTCTGGCGGCAGTCATGCTGCTGGGACTGGTGGTGGGCACTCCGGCGCACGCCGCCCCGCCGGACGAGGCCGAAAGCGAGGACACCGGCCTCCACCTGCTCCGTGAGGCGGCGATCGCGGGCCGGACCCGTGGATACTCCGGGACGCAGTACGTCACCACCTGGGGCCGCTCAGGCGCCGTCTCCTCGGTGCTTGAGGTCCGGAATGTTCCGGGGCGCGGGCTGATGATGCACTCCCGCCCGTCGGACCCCGTCCAGACGGCGGATCCCGGCACCCCCGCGGGCGGCATGACCAGCCCCTCCGAGTTCATGCTGGAGGTCCTGGCCAGAAACTACCGGGTCGTGGCCGCGGGCAGGGGCCGCGCCTGCGGCCGCCCGGCCCGCCTCGCGAACGTCCTGCGCCAGGACGGTACGGTCGCCGCCCGCTACTGGCTCGACGAGGCCGGGGGGCTGGTGCTCCGCCGCGAGCTCCTCGACGGCCACGGCAAGGTCGTCCACGCCGGCGCCTTCGTCGATCTGACCCTCGACCCGGCGAGAAAAGGCGCCGTTCCGGTGATGACCACCGGCGGTTTCTCCCTGACCGAGGTTCCCCGGCTTTTCGCCGGAGGCTGGCATTTCCCCCGTGCCCTGCCCGGCCGCCTTGAGCTGTTCGCCGCGCACAACACTTCTCCTGGGTACTTATATCTGGGATATTCGGATGGATTGTCCGTTGTATCGGTTTTCATCCAGTCTGGTGTGCTTGACGAGGAACGTCTCCAGGGGTGGCATGCGGAGCAGCGCAGTGGGCATACGATCTGGATCCGGGACTCAGCTGGGCAGGAGACGATTTGGGCGAGTGGGGGTCATGTCTACACCGTCTTCGCGGACGCTCCGGCCGACATGGTCGACGCCGCCGTCGCAGCGTTGCCTCACGAGCCCGTGCCCGATCTCTGGACACGGCTCGGCCGAGGTGCGAGCCGTCTGCTGTCCTGGGTCAATCCCTTCGGATAAAGCGCGCTTTACATCTCTCGTATGCCGCTCAGGGGAAGATTGCCGGGTTGACTCGGTGAGCGGCCTCATACGAGGCAAGGAGTAGTGAGTATTCGATGACCGACGACGCTGGTACCCACAAGGCGCATGGTGGTGCTGAGGGGCGTACGCCGTCGGACTTCACCGACGACAGAGGCGCGGCCCCGGAGTTCTCCCGCCCGGAGTTCCTGCCCGCGGGCGAGGCGCCTTTTCACGGTGAACCGCCCCGAGACGACGGCTGGAGCCAGCTGGGCGGCCCGCCGGGCTACGGTCAGCGGAATCAGCAGCCCGGACAGCATTCAGGACAGCAGGGCTACACCGAGCAGCTCCGGTATGACGACCGGGGCTCCCTGTTCGGTGATGGCGGACAGACCGGCCAGGGCGCCTATCCCGCCGAGGACGGCTGGGGCGATCCGTCCGGCAGGGCCCGGCAGGAAACGACGATCTTCACTTCCCCCGGCGTCCCTCCGCCCCCGCCGTCACAGGCGTTCGGCATGGGCCCGGGCTGGGCGCCGCCTCCCGGCGCCGGCGGTCCCGGAGGCTTCGGAGGCGCCGCGTCTCCCGCCCGTCGCGGGCCGCGCACGGGCACGATGGTCGTTCTCGCCCTGGTGATCGCACTCCTGGCCTCGACGCTGGGGAGCTTCGGGACCTACTTCCTCACCCGCCCGGCGAGTTCGAGCCACGATCCCTCCTTCGATCTGGGAAAGGCGCCGAGCGGCTCCAACGTCCGGCCTCCCGAGTCGATCGCGGGTGTGGCCGCGAAGGTTCTGCCCAGCGTGGTCTCCCTGACCGTCGAGGGCGGGACCAGCGCGGCCACCGGCTCCGGCTTCCTGATCAAGGGGGGCTACGTGGTGACAAACAACCACGTGGTCGCCGGGGCCGCGGCGGGCGGCCAGAGCCAGATCCAGATCCAGTTCAACAACCGCAAGTCCACCCCCGGCAGGGTCGTCGGCGTCGACCCCGAGTCCGACCTGGCCGTGGTCAAGCCCGAGGAGACCTTCGGCGCCCCGGAGATCACCCTCGGCAACTCCGACAACGTGGTCGTGGGCGACCCGGTCATCGCCATCGGATCCCCGCTCGGCCTGACCGGCACCGTCACCTCCGGCATCGTCAGCTCGCTCAACCGCCCCGTCCAGGCGGGCGAGGAGAACAGCTCCGACACCACGTGGCTCAGCGCCGTCCAGACCGACGCGGCCATCAACCCGGGTAACTCCGGGGGGCCGCTGGTCAACACCAACGGCGAGGTCATCGGCGTCAACTCGGCGATCGCCACCCTCGGCAGGTCGGTCGGCGGCCAGAGCGGCAGCATCGGGCTCGGATTCGCCATCCCGGTGAACCACGCGCGCCGGGTCGCCCAGGAGCTGATCGCCACCGGTTCGGCCAAGAAGTCACGGATCGGCGTCACCATCGACTCGACCTTCGAGGGCTCCGGCGTGAAGATCGCGTCCGAGTCCAAGCAGGGCATCCAGCCGATCGAGCCGAACGGCCCCGCCGCCCAGGCGGGTCTCAAGCCCGGCGACGTCATCCTGGAGATCGACGGCGTCGTGCTGCAGGACGGCAACGAACTGATCGCGCTGATCCGGAACAAGGCGCCGGGAGAGAAGCTGACGGTCAAGTACCAGCGCGGAGGCCAGGAGAAGACGGCCACCGTGACCGTCGGTGCCGCGCCCGTCGAGCCCACACCGCAGCCTTCTTGAGTGACGTCGCCCGTGCGGCCCACACCGGAGCCCTCCGGTGTGGGCCGCACGGGGGCGCATGCTTAGGCTTGCGGGTATTAGTCTGAAAGTTCTCTGGTGTATGTCCCGGAGAAGACGCCCCTGGCATTGTCCCGGTAGGAGATCACCGTGTTCGGACTCGGTTGGCTTGAGATCGTGGCGCTGGTGGTCATCGCCCTGCTTGTCTTCGGCCCGGAGAAACTGCCACAGGCCGCCTCCCAGGCGGGCAAGACGCTGCGCAACCTGCGCCGGATGGCCAACAACGCGCGGGACGATCTACAGGCGGGCCTGGGCCCGGAGTTCTCCAACTTCGACCCGGCGGACCTCAACCCGAAGAACTTCGTCCGCAAGCACCTGCTCGGTGACCTTGAGGACGACTGGAACGCCACCTCCACCGCGACGCCGGCCCCCGTGCCCGCCCACGCCGACGCGGCCGATGGGCTGGACTACGGGCAGATCCCCCCGTACGACTCGGAGGCGACGTAGGCCGGGAGAGACGCCCGCCCGAAATCCCGTCCGCCCAGGTGTGACCTGACGCCGAGCCCCGTACGAGCCCGTACGGGCTCGTAGGAACCCATTCGTACCTTTTGTCCTTTATGTACTCTGCGGCGCTCTGTGCATGCCCTGCGCGCCCCGTACGGCCCCATATGAGAAACGACGCGGGCGCCCTCTTTTCGAAAGGGGGCGCCCGCGTCGTTTCCTGTGCTGCTGAACGGGACGGGTGGCCTAGCGGCCCCTGGTGGGGGAGATGCCGAGCTGGAGGCCCTTGAGGCTGCCCGACTTCTTGCTGAGACCGGCGGCGATACGGCTCAGTTCGAGCGCTGCCGGGGTGTCCGGGTCGGTGATGACGAGCGGCTTGCCCTCGTCGCCTCCTTCGCGCAGTCGCATGTCGATCGGCACCTGGCCGAGCAGCGGCACGCGGGCGCCGAGGGTGCGGGTGAGCGCGTCGGCCACGGTCTGGCCGCCACCCTCGCCGAAGACCGAGATCCGCTCGTCACAGTGCGGGCAGGGCAGCCATGACATGTTCTCGATGACACCGGCGATCTGCTGGTGGGTCTGCACGGCGATCGACCCCGCGCGCTCGGCCACCTCGGCGGCGGCCTGCTGCGGGGTGGTCACCACGAGGAGTTCCGCCGACGGCATGCGCTGTGCCACGGAGATCGCGATGTCGCCGGTGCCGGGAGGCAGGTCCATCAGCAGGACGTCGAGGTCGCCCCAGTAGACGTCGGCGAGGAACTGGTGCAGGGCCCGGTCCAGCATCGGACCGCGCCACACGACCGGGGTGTTGCCCTCCGGCTTGAACATGCCGACCGAGATGACCTTGATGTCATGCGCCACCGGCGGCATGATCATGTCCTCGACCTTGATGGGGCGTTCGGAGACGCCGAGCATGCGAGGGATGCTGTGGCCGTAGATGTCGGCGTCGACGACGCCGACCTTGAGCCCGCTCATGGCCATCGCGGCGGCCAGGTTGACGGTGACGGACGACTTGCCGACACCGCCCTTGCCGGACGCCACCGCGAAGACGCGGGTCAGCGAGCCGGGCTGGGAGAAGGGGATCTCCTTCTCGGGTCCCTTGTTGCCGCGCAGCTTCGTCTGGAGCGTCTTACGCTGCTCCTGACTCATGACGTCCATCTCCACCGAGACGCCGGTGACGCCGCCGACCTTGGAGACCGCGCCGGTGATGTCGCGGGTGATGGTGTCCTTCATGGGGCAGCCCGACACCGTAAGGAAGATCGCGACGCGCACCGCCCCCTCGGGGGAGATGTCGACGCTCTTGACCATGTCGAGTTCGGTGATCGGCCGACGGATCTCAGGGTCGTTGACGGTCGCGAGAGCGGCCATCACCAGTTCCGGGGTAGGTGCCATCGAAGTGTCGGCAATGCACCGCCACCCTGAGGCGACGGGGGATGCCGTCCCTCCTTGTCTTTTGTCGTTCAGACGGTCTACGGGCAGGGCTTGTCCGTCGTGACGCCCATTTGCTTGACGAGAAGCCGCTCCCGGAGGAGCGGAGAAATGTCATGTCCCCTTGGTGTCAACTGATGTCAACCCAGGGGCGCTGGCAGGAATTCCGGATCCGGCTGTGACTGTCAAATCCGGACAATTCACTGTGTAGATGCGCGTACAACGTTCTAAGGTTACTCCGTGACCATCACAGCAGGCGAGTCAAGAGAGGCCATCAGCTCGGAGGAGCTGGAGGTCTGGCGCATGCTTCAGCGAGCCCAGGTCCGCATCACCCGGGCGCTGGAGGCCGATCTGCTGGTCGAGCACGACCTGGCCCTCGCCTCCTACGACGTGCTTCTGCAGCTGTCGGAGTCGCCGGGCCGGCGACTGAGGATGAACGACCTGGCCGACCGGGTGCTCCTGTCGCGCAGCGGCCTGACCCGCCTCATCGACCGTCTCCAGCGTGACGGCCTGGTCGAGCGGGAGGCCTGCACCAGCGACGCGCGGGGCCTGTACGCGGTTCTCACCGACGGTGGCACCGCGCGGCTGGCCGAGGCCGCCCCCACCTACCTGCGCGGTATCCGCGCCCAGTTCCTGGACGTGCTCGACGGCGACGAGCTGCGCCAGTGCGCGGCCATGCTGAACAAGCTCTTTCCCGACCCCTGCACCGGCCAGGACTCCTGCTGATCACCGACCGGACCGGGGTGCCGCTGGGGCGGACCTGGCCCGACCGCACCGGCCGGGACTCCTGCTGATCATCGATCGGGAGACGCGGGCCGAGGTCAGCGAAGCTCCCTGGGCCCGGGGGTCGTCTGACCCTGCCCCTGGAGCTCCTCCTGCAGGCGCTGCAGCTCCGAGCGGATGTAGTCGCGGGTGGCCACCTCGCCGAGCGCCATGCGCAGCGCGGCGATCTCCCGGGTCAGATACTCGACGTCGGCCTGGTTCCGTTCGGCGGCCCCGCGGTCGTACTCACCCTGGATCCTGTCCCGGTCGTCCTGCCGGTTCTGGGCGAGCAGGATCAGCGGCGCGGCGTAGGACGCCTGGAGCGACAGCATCAGCGTGAGGAAGATGAACGGGTAGGAGTCGAAGCGCCAGGGCGCCGGGGCGAAGATGTTCCACAGGACCCAGACGGCGACGAAGACGGTCATGTAGACCAGGAACCTGGCGGTGCCGAGGAAGCGGGCGATCCGCTCCGAGAGCCGCCCGAAGGTCTCCGGGTCGTAGTGCGGGCGCAGGCGCAGTCCCGGCTGCCTGGGCTGATCGAGCCGGTCAGCCACGTTCGGCTCCCGACACGTCGTCCTGCTCTCGCCAGTCCTCGGGGAGCAGGTGGTCGAGCACGTCGTCCACGGTCACGGCGCCGACCAGGCGGCCGACCTCGTCCACCACGGGCACCGCCACCAGGTTGTAGGTGGCCAGGTAGAAGGTCACCTGGTTCAGGGTGAACTCGGGCCTGATCGGGTCGAGGGAGGTGTCCAGGATGCTGCCGAGCAGGGTGGAGGGGGGTTCGCGCAGCATCCGCTGGAAGTGGGCCAGGCCGAGGAAGCGGCCGGTGGGCGTCTCGACGGGCGGCCGGGCCACGTAGACCTGCGCGGCCACCGCGGGGGTGATGCCCCGCTGGCGGATGTGGGCCAGCGCCTCGGCGACCGTGGAGTTCGGGGGGAGCACCACGGGTTCGTTGGTCATCATGCCGCCCGCGGTGTTCTCGGGGTAGATCAGCAGCCGCCGGATCGGCGCGGCCTCCTCGGGCTCCATCAGCGCCATCAGCGCCTCGGCCTGCTCGGCGGGGAGGTCCTGCAGCAGGTCGGCCGCGTCGTCGGGGTCCATCTCCTCCAGCACGTCCGCGGCCCGCTCGGGGGCGAGCCAGCTCAGGATGCCGATCTGGTCGCGCTCGGGGAGCTCCTCGAGCACGTCGGCGAGCCGTACGTCGTCGAGGGCCGCGGCCACCTCGGCCCGCCGTTTGTCCGGCAGCGCGTGCAGGGCGCCGGCCAGGTCGGCGGCGCGCATCGCCTCGAAGGTGACCAGCAGGTTCGCGGCGCCCTGGTCCTGCTGCACGGCGCCGAAGCCGCGGACCTCGGCCCAGTCCACGATCCTGGGCGTGCCGCGCCGCCGCAGTCCCAGGCCGGAGGTGCCCTTGACCAGCGCCACCTTGGTGATCAGCCACTCGGCGCGCTTGGTCTCCTCCATGGCGAGGTCCAGGACCGTCATCGGCTTGCCGCCGATCTCCACACTGAGGTCGAGCATCTCGCCGATGGCCAGGGTCTCCGTCGTCCGCTGCTCGAACCGGCGCATGTTGATCCGGCCGCTGAAGACGACCGACCCGGCCTCGATCGACCGCACCCGGGTGATCGGCAGGAAGACCCGCCGCCGGGGCTGCACCTCGACGACCAGGCCGTGCACGCGCGGTGACGTGGTGCCGGCGATGGACACCACGACGTCGCGCACACGGCCGATCTGGTCACCGGCCGGGTCGAAGACCGGGGTGCCGGCGAGGCGGGCAATGAAGATCTGCACATCCGAAGCGTAGGCCGCGTGCCCGATGCTCCGGGCCAAGCCACGCTCCCACGCTCACATTTCGGACGTCCCCTTGCCCGTGTATATCGCGACATGACAGCATCAAATGCATTTAACGGTAATTACGTGGATGGTGGCTATGAGACGTGCTGGACTGCCGATCGCCTTCGCGTCAGCCGGGTTCTTCGCCTTTTCCGGGCCCATGGCCAAATATCTGGGCGCCGCGGGGCTGGCCCCGCTGGAGTCCGTCTGGGTCCGGATGGCCGGGGCCGGGCTGCTGCTCGTCGGCGTCCTCGCGTTCGTCAAGCCTCGGGCCCTGCGCATCCCGCGCTCGCGGCTGCTGTTCTTCGCGGCCTACGCGGTGATCGCGGTGGCCGGGGTGCAGGCGCTGTTCTTCGCGGCGATCACCCGGCTGCCCGTGGGCGTCACCCTGCTGATCGAATACACCTCGCCGGTACTGGTCGTGCTCTGGGTGCGTTTCGTCCGGCGGGTACGGCTGCCGCGCGCGGCCTTCATCGGCGCCGTGGTCGCGGTGATCGGGCTCGGCATCGTGGTGGAGATCTGGTCGGGGCTGAGCCTTGACCCGGTGGGCCTGCTGCTCGCCTGCTGCGCCGCGGTGTGCTGCGCCGGATACTTCCTGCTCAGCGACGGCTTCGGCGACGACGTCGATCCGCTCGGCCTGATCGGCTGGGGCCTGCTGGGCTCGGCCCTGGTGCTCCTGCCGATCTCCCAGCCGTGGAACATCCCCTGGGAGGCGTTCACCCGGACCGTGGCGCCGGAGGGCGGCTACCTGCTGCCCGCGCTGGCGGCCGTGATCTGGATGATCGTGATCGCCACGGTCGCCGCCTACATCCTCGGAGTCACCGCGGTCCGCCGCCTGTCGGCCGCCATCGGCTCGACGGTCGCCTCGGTCGAGGTCGTCGCCGGAGCGGTGATCGCCTGGGTCCTGGTGGGCGAGGCCCTCGGGCCCTTCCAGATCGTGGGCGGCCTCATCGTCCTGTTCGGCGCCTACCTGGCCCAGCGGGCGACGGCGAGCCTGCCCGCGCTCGAGGTCAGGGAGCCGGTCGGCGTGGCGTGAGCCGTACCGGAGAAGGTCGTGGCGGTGCGAGCCCCCGCTCGGCGGGGAAGCCGCCTCGCGTGGCGTGAGAGCCGTTCCCGGCGTCGGGGAGCGTGAGCCCCGAGGTCAGGAAGCCGGTTCGCGGGGTGTGAGCCGTACCACCTGGGAGCGGGTGGCCCAGCGCTCCGCCAGCCTCGCGCCGTCGACGGCGTTGAGCCGCTCCTTGGCGAGCGCGGCCACCGCCTCGGCGGCCTCGGCCTGGTTCACCACCTCGACGGAGGCGTCGAAGGCCACCAGCTGCCCCCCGTTGTCCTTGCTGCGCAGCGTCACCTGGACCTGGTCCGTTTCGGCCAGCCCCGGCAGTGACTGCTCGCCGCCGCCGGTGACCAGGTAGATCGCGCCGTCGTGCCACGTGTGCCAGGCCAGCCGGGGCCGGTCCAGTGAGAGCCAAAGGACGCTCGACTTCTTGGCACCCTCTTCGATCACACCCATAAGACGAATGTACGGCCTGCGCCTCCCGATCCAGGGTGGGCAGGCCGTATCGCCGCATCACTACGTTCTTCCGAGCTTCCGAGGATGCCCGGGCCGTCAGACAGGGGAGGAGACGGGAACGGGAAGGCTCCCGGAGCCCCGACGGGCGGTGGATCGGCCGATCAACGGCGGGAGAGCTTCCACGCCGCCGGGAGCAGGCCGGCCGCAACCGCGATCTTGAGCGCGTCGCCGATGAGGAAGGGAGTCACGCCCGCGGCCAGCGCGGCGCCCAGGTCCATGCCGGTGACGGCGATGAGGACCGGCAGGCCGAAGGCGTAGATGACCAGGTTGCCGAGGATCATCGTGCCGGCCGTGCGCAGGACGGTGCGGTCGCCGCCGCGTTCGGCGAGCTTGCCGACGAGGGCGGCCGCGGCGATGAAGCCGATGATGTAACCGAAGGTGGCACCGCCGAAGCCCGAGGCGCCCTCCGCGAACCATGGGACGCCCGCGATGCCGACAAGCATGTAGAGCGCCATGCTCAGCACCGCACGGTTCATCCCGAGGGCCGCGCTGACCAGCACCACCGCGAAGGTCTGACCGGTGAACGGAACGGGCCACATGGGGAAGGTGAGCTGCGCGGCCAGACCGGTCAGGCCCGCGCCGCCGACCACGAGCGCGATGTCGCGGACGCGGGAACCCGGGATGAGATCGGACAGTACGGCGGGCCTGCCGGCTACCGAAGAAGCGTTTGCCATCTTGTGTCTCCCTTAGCCGATGCTTGATGTCCATTGTTCTGACATCTCCGGCGAGAGCCCTACGCGATCGCCGCCAAGAACGGGCCGCCGTCTTTGTATGGACGCCATAGGCGGCCCCGGGCTGCCATCGGCGCCCGACCGGCCGCTAGCGTGTGTCCATGCGCTCCCGACGTTCGTGTCTCGCGGTGCCCGGCAGCAACCCCCGCTTCCTGGAGAAGGCCCAGGGGATCGGTGCCGACGAGATCTTCCTCGACCTGGAGGACTCCGTCGCGCCGCTCGCCAAGGAGGGTGCGCGCAAGAACATCGTGGCCGCCCTGCGCGAGGGCGACTGGTCGGGCAAGACCAGGGTCGTGCGGGTCAACGACCTGGGCACCCAGTGGACCTACCGGGACGTCATCGAGGTCGTGGAGGGCGCGGGAGAGTTTCTCGACTGCCTGATGCTGCCCAAGGTGGAGGATCCGACCCAGGTGGTCTGGCTCGACACGCTGCTCACCCAGATCGAGAAGGCGAACGGGCTGGAGGTCGGCCGCATCGGCATCGAGGCCCAGATCGAGAGCGCCAGGGGCCTGGTCAACGTGGACGCCATCGGCGGCTCGTCCAAGCGCCTGGAGACGCTGGTCTTCGGCCCCGCCGACTTCATGGCCTCGATCAACATGCGGACCCTGGTGGTCGGCGAGCAGCCGCCGGGCTACACCGAGGGCGACGCCTACCACTACATCCTGATGCGCATCCTGATGGCCGCGCGCATGCACGACCTGCAGGCCATCGACGGCCCGTACCTCGCGATCAAGGATCTGGACGGCTACCGGCGGGTGGCCGGGCGGGCCGCGGCGCTCGGGTTCGACGGCAAGTGGGTGCTTCACCCCTCCCAGGTCGATGCGGCCAACGAGGTGTTCTCGCCGTCCCAGGAGGACTATGACCACGCCGAGCTGATTCTCGACGCGTACGACTACTACACGACGGTCGAGAGGCGCGGCGCGGTCATGCTCGGCGACGAGATGATCGATGAGGCGTCCCGGAAGATGGCCCTGGTGGTGGCCGCCAAGGGCAGGGCGGCGGGCCTGGGACGGACCGGCACCTTCACACCGCCTACAACTTGATTCCGATCGTCGTGAAGAACCAGAGCGACGAGGTCAACCAGAGCCCGGTCAGCGCGGTGAACGTCAGCCCGCCGAGGACGGGAAGGGTCCAGCCGGGCAGTCCCCGCTTGGGAAGCGCCAGCATCTTCGCGGTGAACACACCGTAGAAGAAGCAGCCCAGCAGCGAGTGGATCATCACTCGCGGCACGTCGAACTGGGTGCCCAGCGCGTACAGGCAGTGGAACGCCACCGGGAGCGTCAGCAGGAACGCCACCCGGCCCGACCAGCGGTGCAGGGTGCCGATCCACGGCACGTCCAGCTTGATCCGGCCCCACATCACCAGGGCGGAGAAGATCTGGACCAGCGCCAGCACAAACGCGCCGGTGGTGAACCAGGCCTTCATGGCCAGGGCTCCGGAGAACCCGGCCGGGCCGATCGCGTAACCGGTGGGCGTGTGGACGCGCCCGTAGAGGCCCAGGCCGACCGCGACCAGCCCGCCGATCACGAGCGGCAGGAGGAGCGGGGCGAGGTTCTGCTTCTGGTCCGGCACCTGGATGGCCTGGGTGCTGTCCGTCACGTAATTCTGCCCCGGCACCCTCATGGCCTGCGTGCTGTCCTGGGTGTTGTCGTCCATCACAGTCCTCCGATGAACTCGTCGACGTCCTGGGGGTCGACCTCGACGCCGTTGACGGTCGCGTTCTGGCCGGGCTCCGGGATCGCCACGTCGGCGGGCTTGTCGTCGACGAGGGTCAGGCCGACCCGGCTGCCGTCGTCCAGGTAGATCCAGCCGGCGCGGACCTTCGCGCCGCGGACGATCGCGCTCGCCCGGTAGAGCCCGGAGGGCTTCTTCACGGTGGGGGCCTTGAAGCTCCACTCCTTGCCGCCGAACTCGAGGTCTCCTCCGGCCCTGCCGGCGCCGATCTGGGCGATGAGCGAGGCGTTGTGCGGCCCGGACAGGGTGACCTTGCCGTCGGCGGCCTTGCCCTTGAGCCAGGCCTCGATCTTGCCGTCGCAGAAGTAGCCGACCGCCTTGCCGTTCCGGATGGAGATGGCGATCAGCCCGCCGTTGCCCTGGACCCGCCCGGCGTAGTCGGCCTTGACGGGGGTGGGCTTGGCGGTCTTGGTGACCTCCGGGGTCGGAGTGGCCTCCGCGGTGGTCACGATCACCTCGGGGGCCGCCGGCGCGGCCACTTCGTCCTGCGCGTTCACGTTCTGAGTCGTTGGTGAGGTGGTGGCACTGAACGTGCCGAGGGCGACGACTATCGCCGCTCCTGCCGCCAGCGTGTAGACAGGCCCCAGCCGTGTCATTGTCTGCTCCCTGAGAGTGGTGGTTGCCTGAGCACAGGTGTACTCCAGGCGGGGGCGCGGGGTCTGTGAACTAATCCATACAAGAGGGGAAAAACCAGATCCCTGCCGTAACGGGGGATGGGGAGGGCCTCTTGGCGACCGATGATTTCAGAACAATGTGCCTAAAGTGTGACAAATCGGGCGCATAGCCGACAAATTCGGGTTCATGGCCCATAAATATGACTAGAGAGGTCTCGTCATCGCGGCCCGAACGTGTTGCTCTGGAGTATGTATGGCACATCTTGGGGCGCGCATGGAGAATCCATGGATCCCGGATGGTAAAGGTGATCGTTTCAACAGAACGGGGTAGGAGTAGGGTCGCCGTGCGATTTGCCGCTTCCGTAAGGGGTGCGGTTTAGCGCTGCGGAGACGGCTGGAACGATCCGGGGCGATGGCTCCGGACTGAGACGGGCTTCCTACGAGGAGGTGCTGAGCGTGGCCTCGGGCCCCCACGACCCGCGCTCGCAAGAGTGGCCGGCGGACGACGACGACGTTTACGACGACGCGACACACGAAGGCGAGTCACAGGAGCCCCACACGTCCCCGCCGACGATCCAGCACTTCCCCCCCGGCCCCTCCGACGACAGCACCAGAGGGCTTCCCCTGTCCTCCCCCTGGATGCTTCCTCCGTTCGCCGCGCCGACTCCGGACGACGGCGAACCCCCGCAGGCGCGTCCCGAGGGATTGGGCGGCGAGCGCCGCCGCCCCCACACCCAGCCCTACGCCCCCGCTCCTCCGCCGGCGGCGCCGCGGTTCCCCCCGGATTCCCACCACGCCGCGGATGATCAACGGCCCGCGGACGAACGGTCCCCCGAGCCCGGACGCCATGCTCCCCAGGGGCAGGAACAGGGACAGGGACGTCCGCGTCTGGTGGACCGCCCGGACCTTCTTGTCGCCTCGGGCCCGGCGCGCGAGCGCAGGAGCCCCGGGAGAGCGAACAGACCCGACCTCCTGGTGGCCTCGGGCCCGTCCGGCGAGGAGCATCGGCGGGCTGAGCCCCCGCCGCCCCCGCCGCCCCCGCCGTCCCCGCCGCGCGGACCCGATGACCGGATCAGGATGGAGCCGGACATCACGGCGACTCCCGAACCGGCTCCCGAACCGATCCCGCGCCCGGCGACCGAATGGACCCCGGTTCCGGAGCCCGAATGGACCTCCGAACCGGAGTCCGAGCAGGATCAGGACGACTTCGAGCCGGTCCGCCGCGTGGGACGTCCTCCCGGCGGCAGGCCGGCCAGGCCCGATCTGCTGGTCGCCCAGGGCTCGCCCAGCAGGCGGGGGCCGAACGGCGGGCGCCACCACCGTGCGGCCGCCGCGCCCTCCGCCGTGCGCCGTTCCAGCCCGACCAGGCGCAGGCGCGGCCGGGGCCTGGTCATACCGTTCCTCATGGTCCTCGTCGTGACCGTCGCGGTCGGCGGCGGCCTGGTGCTGTGGGGCTGGGTGAGCAGCCCGTTCGCCACCGGCCTCCGGCTGGTCGGCGACGAGGTGCGCTCGGGAGACGCCAACTTCGTACCGCGGGCGGGCATCGGCGGCGACGGCTCCAACCAGGTGCTCAACGCCGTGGCCTCGGTGGGTTCCGTCATGGTCGCGGTCGGCAGCGACACCACCAGCCCGGTCCCCAGGCCGCTGTTCCTGGTCTCGCCCGACGGCGGCACGACGTGGCGGCTGGGCAAGGTGACCGGGCCCGCGGGTTACGAGACGGGTCCGACCACGGTGGGCCGGGTGGCGGGCGGCGACGGCCTCTGGCTGGCCGCGGGCAACGACATCCTCGGCGCCGGGCGCGGCCTGTGGACCAGCGCCGACGGCTCCAGCTGGAACGCGGTCGACCCCGCCAAGCTGGACGCCTTCGGGGTCGGAGACAAGATCATGGACCTGGCCAGGACCTCCTCGGGCTTCGTCGCGGTGGGCACCGTCATGCTGCCCGACGGCACGAACGGAGCCGTCGCCTGGGTCTCGCCCGACGGCCGTGAATGGGAGCGGGTGGAGACCCAGGCGATCGGCATGCCGGACAAGGTCCGGGGCATCAAGGCGGTCGTCGCCAAGGGCGACGCCGTGGTCGCGCTGGCCGATCCGGCCCAGGGCCAGTCCACCTCGGTCATCCTGCGCTCGTCCGACGGAGGCAGAAGCTGGCTGCGGACCGGCGCGGCACTGAACGACGTCATCCCGGAGCCGGGCGCGCTGGCCGTGGCCGCCGACGGGTTCGTGCTCGTCCCGACCCAGCAGCGCAGCGACAAGGGCGAGGTCCGCGTCTACTGCTCGGCGGACGGGGTCGACTGGGCGGGGTGCGGCACCATCACCGGCCTGGCCCGCGACGGCTCGGGCGTCAAGGGCCTGACCTCCTCCTCGGCGGGGGTGGCCGCGGTCGCCGAGTCGGGCTTCGAGCGCTACGCCGTCTACAGCAGCGCGGACGGCCACGAGTGGAGCAAGACCACCGACCTCGGCGAGGTGCCGGGCTCGCTCCGGGCGCTGGCCCTGTCCGACGCCGGCACGCTTGTCATCGGCGGCGACGAGCGCGCCGCCGACGTGGACAACCGCGTGGTCCTCATCACCGCGCCCAAGGGCGGCGAGGCGAGACCGGTCTCCCTCAGCGGGATCGAGGGGCTGGCGAGGGCCGCCCGCGAGACGTCCAGGGTGGCGGCGGGAGACGGCAGGTTCGTCGCCGTGGGCTCCGCCTCCGGCGACGCCGGGATCTGGACCAGCACGAGCGGAGAGAGCTGGAAGGCCGGCGGCCCGGCGCAACTCCTGGGAGGCCCGCTGCGGCAGACGCTGGGCGACGTCGCGCACGGCAGGCGGGGCTGGCTGGCCGTGGGCAGCACGATGACCGACGCCTCCTCCACCGAACCCCTGCTCGTCACCTCCACGGACGGCGAGAACTGGCGCAGGGTCCCGGTCCTGGATTCCCTCGCCCCGGCCGCCGACCACGACTTCCTCGCCCCGCACGCGGTGGCCGCCGGACCGTCCGGCTACGTCATGGCGGGAGAGGACCGCGGTCCCGCCACCGTCGTCCCGGTCCTGTGGTTCTCCCCCGACCTCAAGCGCTACACCAGGGCGGCCAAGCTTCCGGCGGGCGGCATCGGCGTGCGGCTGCACGACGTCTCGGCGACCTCGTCCGGATACGTGGCCGTCGGCGGCGCCGGTACGGCGGAGCGCGAGACCGGTGTGGTCTGGGTGTCGGCGGACGGGGTCAACTGGACGGCGAGGAAGCCGGTCCTGCCCCCCGGCGCGACGTCGGCCGGGCTGCGGCACGTGGTCCTGTACGGCGGGCACATCGTCGCCGCGGGCACCGCCCTGACCGAGGAGGGGCGCAGGGCCTTCGGCGCGGTGTCGGCGGACAACGGGTCGACCTGGGAGTTCTCCTGGCTCCCCGCGGACCGGTCGTCCGCCGTCCAGGACCTCGCGGCGACGGCGGAGGGTGTGGTGGCGGTCGGCTGGCACGGCGTCCCGGGCGCGGGCGACAGCGTGGCCTGGACCTCCGAGAACGGGCTGAACTGGCAGCGTCACGCCCCCAGCCAGGGCAGCCTGGACGGTGACGGCTCCCAGTGGCTCGGCGCGGTGGCGGTCTCCTCCGGCGGTCAGGTCGTGGCCCTGGGCCGCTCCACCACCTACAGCGCCGACCACCTCACCCTGTGGCGCTCGACCCTCACCTCCTCCCGATGACCGCCCATTCGACGAGGGCGTCCAGGAGGCCGGTGGTGAGCGGGAGCCGTACGAGCTCGTCGGGGGTGAACCAGCGGGCGTCGGCGGCGTCGGATCCGGCGGAGAGCGTGCCGTCGGATCCGTCGGGGAGCGCGGCCAGGTAGTCGCGGATCTCGTAGACGACGCCGCCGGGTCCCGGGCGGTCGACGGTGCCCGCCAGGCGGCCGGGGACGATGTTCAGCCCGGTCTCCTCCAGAACCTCGCGCGCCACCGCCTCGATGTCGGACTCGCCGGGTTCGACCCGGCCGCCGGGGATGGACCAGAGGCCCTCGCCGGGCGGATGGCCCCGGCGGACGAGGAGTATCCGCCCGGAGTCGACGATGATCGCCCCGACACAATTTACGCGCACGTGAATAAGATTACGTCTACATAACGGTGAACACCCTTGACGGATGGACCGTGGACACAGCAGCGTGAGTAGGCGTGAAAGCCACGCCTATCTGCCCCCGGTGTTTCGGCCCGCTCCGTCCGCCGGGCGTTTGGTCAAGCGCCTGGAGATGCGGCACGCATGGTGACGTCCTGCCCCTGCAGCCGCCGAGACATCCGTCCTCCGCAGCCGTGAAGATGATCACTGATGCCCGCGTCCCCGTCTGGCTGCCGTGGCCCCTGCCCGCGGGATGGCTGGTCACGGGGTTCGCCGACGCGGGCGACGAGCGCAGCGGCATCAGGGCCACCGTGGTCGCGCTCTCCGGCCCCTCGCTGACCCAGGGCCCCGCCGACCTGCTGCTCATCGCCGAGGAGCCCGGAGTGGGTCTCGGCGCGGCGTTCGCCGGGCTCGACGCCACCGATCCGGGCACCGGGTTCGACGACGGCCCGCCGCACGCCAAGATCGATGTCAAGGGTCACCCGGCCGCGCTGTGGTGTGTGGGCGGTGCCCCGGACCGGGCGGTCTACGCGGGCGAGGCGCTGGGAAACTGGCTGTGGGCGATCGTCTGGCCTCCGGACGCGGGCTACATCCTCACCCTGGCCGAACTCTCCCTGCGGGACCTGCGCGACAACGACCAGGCGCTTGACCTGCCCTTCGGCGCGTTCTCCCCGCGACTGGACAGCGGGATCCTCTGAACCGACGGCGGCGAACCCGGCCGTTTCGACGGCCGGGTGAAGTGCGGCGGGACGTCCTCTGTGACGTCCTCGCGGGATTTGCCATCCCTTGAGCCTCTTGCGCCCCGGCGTCATCCGTTACCTCCGCTCGAACCGCGGGGCGGGGGGAAGGCAGTAAAGTTCGGAAGCGTGACAGCGCGTATCGAGCGAGTAGTGACCGAGGGCGTCGTCGACGTAGACGGCGTCGAACACAAGGTCGAGAACAATACCTGGATTCTGGGCGACGATGAGGATGTCATCGTCATCGACCCCGCGCGCGACGCGGAGAAGATCCTGGAGAAGGTCGGCGAGCGTGAGGTGCTGGCGGTTATCTGCACCCACGGCCTGCCCGACCACGTGGGCGCGGCCATCGAGGTGGCGGCCAGAGACGAGGCCGTCGTCGCCCTTAATCCCAAGGACCGGCCGCTGTGGAGGCAGACCTGGCCTCAGACCTGGCCGGACATCGACATGGAGGACGAGGGCCTGTTCGAGGTCGCCGACGTCCAGCTTGAGGTCATGTCCACGCCCGGAGTCTCCCTGGGCGGTGTCTCGCTGTACTGCGAGGCGCTGGGCGCGGTCTTCACCGGCAAGACCCTTCAGGCTGACGGCCCCGGCAAGATCGGCGGGGAGTATCCCGCACTGGCCGACCAGCTCAGTTCGATCGGCAGTGCGCTGTTCACCCTGAAGCACGGCACCCGCGTGCTGCCCGCGCACGGGGAGGAGACGACCATCGGCGACCTGGAGCCCCAGTTCGACGCCTGGCTCTCCGGCTCGCTGATCCGCGGTACGGCGGCCGAGGACGAGCCCGAGGGTCCGCTGACCGACGGGACCCGCGCGGCGGGGATCCGGCTGAACCTCCCGGGCGAATAGGCCTTCATGGACCAGCTCCCCTTAGAGGGCATGCCGCGGCGGCTCTACACCTGCACGCCGTCGCGGCTGAACAACTGGCTCGACTGCCCCCGGCGATACCGGTTCACCTACATGGACCGGCCGTCGCCGCAGAAGGGGCCGCCATGGGCGCACAACAGCGTGGGCGCCAGCGTGCACAACGCGCTGGCCGCGTGGTGGCGCGAGCCGTACGAACGGCGGACGCCGGTGACGGCGGGCACCCTGGTCACCGGCAAATGGATCGGTGAGGGGTTCCGCGACGCCGAGCAGTCGACGACCTGGCGTGACCGCGCCCGCGAGATGGTCTCCGGATACGTCGCGAGCCTCGACCCCTCCGACGAGCCGGTCGGCGTCGAGCGGACGGTGGCCACCCGCACCTCCGTCATGGCCGTCTCCGGCCGCATCGACCGGCTCGACCGGCGTGGGGAGGAGCTGGTCGTGGTCGACTACAAGACCGGCCGACGTCCCCTGACCGCCGATGACGCCCGATCCTCGCTCGCGCTGGCCGTCTACGCCGTCGCCTCCTCCAGGGTCATGCACCGCCCGTGCCACAAGGTCGAGCTCCATCACCTGCCGACCGGCTCGGTCGTGGAGTGGGAGCACACCGACGAGTCCCTGGCCCGCCATCTGGGGCGGGCCGAGGAGATCGCGACCGAGGCCTCGGCGGCCGACGAGCACTACAGGGCCTGGGCCGGGGTGCGTGTCAAGGGCGCCGAGCGCAACCCGCCGCGGGTTCCCGAGGCGATCGACGCGCTCTTCCCGCCCAGGACGGGCCCGCTCTGCTCCTGGTGCGACTTCCGCCGTCACTGCCCCGAGGGGCAGGCCGCCTCGGGTGATCGCCAGCCCTGGGACGGCCTCGCCGACTGACGGCCACGCCGTCCCGCGCCGTACCCGTCCCCTGCCGCGCCGTCCCTGCCGCCGTACCCGTCCCTCGCCGCACCGTCCCCGCCGCCGTACCCGTGCCGGGTCCCCGCCGCACCGTCCCCCCCGCTCCGCCCGGGGGTGCTCAGGTGACGCCTGGCGTTCCCTCCGGCCAGCGGCGGGGGTCGGTCAGGCCCTTGAGCCCCCTGCTCACGTCGTAGCCCGCGGCGCCCAGACGCATCCGGGAGGCGGCGAGCATCTCGCGGGTGTACGGCATGAAGGCGCGGTCGTGGACATGCTCGGGGATCGAGTTCATCGCCGTCCTGAACGTCCTCAGCGCCGCGGTCACGGCGCTCCGCGGCGCCTCGGGCAGGACGCCGTACATCTGCCTGGCCCAGGCGGGCAGCGAGTAGTAGCACAGCGCGCCGAAGGGGAAGTACGCCGGCTTGCCCGGGGCGAGCAGGCGCAGCCCGGCGGGCAGGCGCGGCCACAGCAGGAAGCGCACCGTGGAGGCGGACTCGGGGGTGACCTTCAGCCGGGGCCGCATCGCGGCGAAGTAGTCGTCCATCTCCGCGAGCGAGCCGGGCACGTCCTCGGCGTGCAGGCCCACGTAGGTGGCGCTGTGGCGCTGCTCGGCCAGATATCGGTCGGCCTGGCGGTCACTGAGGCCGAGGCCCGCCCGCCGTGCCACGGACAGGTAGGAGGAGACCTCCGCGCAGTGGACCCAGAGCAGCAACTCCGGGTCGTCCACGCGGTGGATCTTTCCCGTGTCGGGATCGTCGATGCGCAGCGCCCGGTGGATCCCCCGGATCCGGCGGCCGATCTCGCCGGCCTCCGCCGGGCTGCCGAAGGTGACCCGGCCCACGAAGTCCGCCGTACGGCGGAGCCGCCCGAAGGGATCCTCCTGGAAGTTGGAGTTCTGCCAGACCCCACGCATCGCGAGGGGGTGCAGGGCCTGGAGCATGAGGCCCCGGACCCCGCCGATCCACATGGAGCGGTCGATGTGCACCAGCCAGGTCGCGGTGTGCGGAGGCTGGACGACGATGTCTTTGATACTCGACATAGTAGGTAAAAACGCATGGCTCCCGCCCCGGGCGGGGGCCTCAGCCCGGCAGGCGGGCCTCGGCCGCGTTCCAGAACCGGGTGAGTGCGGCGGCCGTCGTCTCCGGGGCCTCCACCGCGGGGGAGTGGGCCGAGCCGGGGACGACGACGCAGTCGGCGTGCAGGCGGCGGGCCATCTCGGACTGCGTCTTCGGCGGCCAGCCGTCGTCGTGCTCGCCGTACAGGACCAGGGTGGGCACCTCGACCTGGGTGAGCTCCTCCGACCGGTCGGGCGCGGAGAGCACCTCCCCGGTCATGGCGAACATGCCGGTCTGGGAGTTGGCGAACAGTCGCTTGCGCAGGAACGCGATGATCTCGTCAGGCACCCCGGCAGCCAGGGCCTCCGGCTCCATCCGGGTGTGCCAGATGCTTTCGAGGCCGAACTCGGGCAGCTCCTTCATCATGATCCGGCCCGCGCGCTCGCGGGGCCCGACGATCGAGGAGGGGCCCGAGCTCATCAGGGTGAAGGACGCGAACCTGGTCCGGCCGTCGATGACCGCCTCCCGGGTCACCAGGCCGCCGAAGGAGTGCCCGACCAGGTGGACGGGGCCTCCATGGCCGATCACGTGCGCCAGCGTGTCGATGTCGTTGCCGAGCGCGGCGCAGGTGTAGGCCAGAGGATCGTCGGGGCCGCTCGTCTCGAACTGCCCTCGCATGTCGACGGCGACGACCTGGCGGCCGGACTGGGCGAGCGTCTGCAGGACCGCGATGAAGTCTTCCTTGCTGCCGGTGAGACCGGGAACCAGCAGAGCGGGCCAGCGCTCGGGGATGCCGCTGACGGGCAGGGCCTCAAGCGCGGCGAACGTGCCCACCGCCGTTTCGAAATAGCGGGAGCGGACGCCAGGCGGCAGGGTCAGAAAACGTGGCGTACTCACGTGGCCCCACGATACCTCTCCTGGTGACATGACTCTGTGCGTCTCTCAATGCGAAAGGGGCGCCACCGATATGGTTGCGCCCCTTTTCATGCTGGTACTGCTAGTTCGACCGACGCGGACCCCGCTGCGGGGCCTGACCCCTGACCGGGGGGCGACGACGGCTCTGCACGCGCTCCGAGGCCGCCGACGGGGCGATCTCGTCGTCTTCTCCCGCCAGGTCCGGCGACTGGAAGATCACAGAGAACGGGCTGGCTGGGATGATCTTCTCGGGCTGCGGCCGAGGCGCGGGCGCCTCCACCACTGCTTCGTTCTCCCAGCGATCACTCACAGGTTCGTCCTCCCATCGCTCCGTCACCGGCTCTTCTTCCCATCGCGGAGTCTCGGCCGCCGGCTTACGCCTGCGGGTCTTCTCCACCACGGGCTCCGTACGAGCCTGAACCTCGGTCTCCCCGACGAGACTCACGTCGGGGTTCAGCCCCGCCTTGCGAGTCCGGCCCCGGCGGGGCGCGGTCTCGGCGGGCTGATCGTCACGGATGTCCTTGCGAGGTGCCACGTCCGCCTCCACCTCGGCGAGCTCGACAACAGGACTCTGGATCTCCTCTGCGGCCACCGGCGCCGGGGTCTCCGCGATGACTCGACCGCGGGAACGACGGCGCTTGGGCGCCTCGGCCGGGGGTGCCTCGGTGACGACGGCCTCCACGGATGCCACAGCCTCTACAGGCTCTGTGGCCTTGACGGCCTCTGCGGGCGCCGCGTTCTCCATGGGCTCCTCGCCGATCCGGCCGCCGCGGGTGCGGCGACGCTCCCGGGGGGCGCGGGCGGGGCGCTCACGGCGCTCCTCCCGATCCTCCTCGGGTCCCTTGCGGGAAGTCGTACGGGAGCGGATGCGCCCGGTCTCGCCCAGATCCTCGACCTCTTCGGCCGCCAGGCCCGCACGGGACCGGTTGGCGCGCGGTAGCACGCCCTTGGTTCCCGCGGGGATGCCCAGGTCGCTGAAGACGTGCGGGGAGGTCGAGTATGTCTCGACCGGCTCGGGGAAGTCGAGCGAGAGCGCGTTGTTGATGACCTTCCAGCGAGTGAGGTCCTCCCACTCGACGAAGGTCACCGCGATACCGGTCTTGCCCGCCCGGCCGGTGCGGCCGATCCGGTGCACGTAGGCCTTCTCGTCCTGCGGGCAGTCGTAGTTGACGACGTGGGTGACGTCGTCGACGTCGATGCCCCGCGCCGCGACATCGGTCGCGACCAGGACGTCGATCTTGCCGTTGCGGAAGGCCCGCAGGGCCTGCTCGCGCTGGCCCTGGCCCAGGTCTCCGTGAACGGCCGCGGCGGCGAAGCCACGCTCCTTGAGCTGCTCGACGACCATGTCGCAGGCACGCTTGGTCTCACAGAAGACCATCGTGAGCCCGCGCCCATCGCACTGGAGCAGGCGGCCCACGATCTCGATCTTGTCCATCCGGTGCACGCGCCAGACGAACTGCGTCGTCTGCGTCGTCTCGGCCTCGACGTCGTTGTTCTCGGCCCGCACATGGGTGGGGCGGGTGAGATAACGCCGGGACAGGGCGACGATCTCGCCCGGAAGGGTCGCCGAGAACAGCATCGTCTGCCGCTCGGCGGGGATGAGCTTGATGATCCGCTCGATGTCGGGCAGGAAGCCCAGGTCGAGCATGCGGTCAGCCTCGTCGAGGACGAGCACGTCGATCTGGCTGAGATCGAGGTGCTTCTGCTTGACCAGGTCGAGCAGACGGCCCGGAGTGCCGACGATCACGTCGACTCCCTGTTTGAGGGCCTCGACCTGGGGTTCGTAGGCACGTCCGCCATACACGGTGAGGATCCGGGAGCCGAGCTTGCCGGCGGCCGTCACGAGGTCCTCGGTGACCTGGACGGCCAGCTCACGGGTCGGTACGACGACCAGCCCGCGGGGCTTCTTACGGTTTTTCCTCGGCTTGCCGACACGTTGCAGCATGGCCACGCCGAAGGCGTAGGTCTTGCCGGTGCCGGTGCGCGCTTGACCGATGATGTCCTGGCCGTTGAGTGCCAGGGGGAGTGCCATTTCCTGAATTGGGAACGGCGCGATGATGCCCTCGGTCTCGAGGGCGTCGGCGATCTCTGGTGTGACTCCGAGGTCTCGGAACGTCGTCAGCTTGGCCTGCCTAAATCTCCGTTGAAGGCAGTCCTGCCGGGACCACGGGCTGAAAAAAGTTTTCCCCGTGCCGGGTCCTCGCGGAAGGGCCAGCCCTCTCATGTCATCAGCGACCGCTGCGGCGTCACGCCGACTTTTGGGGGCGTCCAGAAGCAGATGTCCTGGATTAACACAGTGCGGTCGCACTTTCACAGAGCAGTGTACTCGATACCACAACGAGGAACCGATTTCTTAGTATTCCCGCTGAATTGCCGGGTGGGTCAGCTCATAGGCTGCGTGCATGATGGATTCCCCTCCCGGTGTCGCCGACCTGCTCGGCGTTCTCGCCTACGCCGAGCTGACCGCGTTCCTCCGGTTCGCCGAAGACGCCACGCGGCACGCCCCCTCGCTGACCGATCGGGCCGCTCTCGGCGGTCTCGCGGCGGCGGAATACGCGCATTTCCAGTTGCTCCGTGACCGGATCGCCTCCCTCGGCGTCGATCCGGAGGAGGCGATGGCTCCGTTCGCCGGGCCACTGGACGAATGGCACGCCCAGACCGCGCCGGGAGACTGGCTGGAGACCCTGATGAAGGCGTACGTCGGTACGGGGATCGCGCTCGACTTCTACCGGGAGGCGGCCACCCGCGTGGACGACGAGACGCGGGACCTCGTCGAGGAGGTTCTCGCGGACGAGGGGCGGTCACAGTTCGCGGTGGAGCGCGTCAGCATGGCGATCAAGGAGGACCCCCGGCAGAGCGGGCGGCTGGCGCTGTGGGCCAGACGGCTGGTGGGGGAGGCGTTGAGCCAGGGGCAGCACGTGGCCCTGGCCAGGCCCGAACTCGCGACGCTTCTGGTGTCGGAGGGAGATGACATCACCCGGATGTTCGCCCGGCTGACCGAGGCGCACGGCAGGCGGATGGCCGCGCTCGGCCTGCCTTCCAGGCCGTAGGGCCTGGGCCGCGAGGTTCGTGGTCCCCCGATTCACGGAAACCGGTCTGCTGATCGAGCCGCGTGGAGCGGCGAACGGCGGTAACGTGCCAGGCATGAGGGCCTCGCGCCGCTATGGCAGTTCCTTGACGAGATGTGGGCCGAATCCCTGGACTTCGCGTCCGGTGCTGCGCAGGGGGAGCGCGGACTGCCCGGCAGTCGGTCTGAGGCGGGATCACCTCCACCCGGTCCGCCGCCCGCGCGGCTGCGGGCTGGGGGCGCGAGATGAGTGTCCCGGCGGCTGAGAGGCCCGTACGGAGACGATCCGAGGACCGCGCCATGGCCGGCAAGGGGATGACGACCTGGCGCGAGCCCTACGGGATCTGTCTAGAGCGTGCCGCCGAAGCCGACGGGACGGGCCTCCTCTTCGCCGATCTCGATGAAGCCGAGTGAGGCGGTGGGGACGAGGACCTTACGGCCGTTGACGTCGGTGATGGTGAAGACGCCGTTGCCGCCCTCGGTGGCGAGGGCCTTGCTGAGTTCGCTCTCAACCTGTTCGGCCGAGAAGTCGGTCTCCACGATAAGTTCACGGTGCACCGAACGCACGCCGATCTTGATTTCCATCATGCTCCCTTTCGACGAGGGTTGCTCGCTCCATGGTCACCCCATCGAGGGCATGACGTGTCGGTTGATCGCGGCAAGCGAACAGACGCCTCAGAGGCCGGCCGTCTCAGTGATCGGCGTTGGTGCGGGGGAAACCGGAGATGCCACGCCAGGACAGGCGGGCGATGAGCTGGGTGGCGGCGTCCTTGGGAATGGAGCCGTTGCTGCTTATCCAGTAGCGGGCGCTGACCTCGGCCATGCCGACCATTCCGACGCCGAGCAGGCGGGCCTCGTCGCTGGAGCAGCCGGTGTCCTCCTGTATGACCTGGCTGATCATCTCGGCGCTCTCGCGGAGATTGCGCTCCATGCGCTGGCGGACCGGGGCGACGTTGCGCAGATCGGACTCGAAAACGAGCCGGAACGCCTCGCCCTGGCTGGAGACGAAGTCGAAGAAGGCGCCGATCGCGGCCTGAACACGCTGCTTGTTGTCCGTGGTCGAGGCCAGGGCGTCGCGGCACCGGGTGATCATGTCGTCCATGTGCAGGTCGAGCAGGGCCAGGTAAAGCTCCTGCTTGCCGGGGAAGTGCTGGTAGAGCACCGGTTTGCTGACCCCGGCCCGCTCGGCGATCTCGTCCATCGCGGCCGCGTGGTAGCCGTTCTCCACGAACACTTCCTGTGCCGCGCTGAGCAACTGGCGGCGGCGAGCCGTCCGGGGCAGCCGGGTGCCCCGGGGCTTGGCATCCGGGGTAGCGGTCACGGCGGTCTCCTTGAGGGAAGCTCCTGCTGTCTTGATGCTTATCCTACGCGTGGGTAACTCCGGTCAGCGATAATCGTCCTCATCGATGTCGACCGTGCGATTCTGCTCGACGGCATCCGCGGGGTTGACTTCCAGGGGAATGTCGTCAGGCCAGCTCGGCCCGTCTTCGCGCATCGTGCGATTCTGCTCGGCGGCGTCGGCCTCGGGTGTCTCGACAGAGATCTCCTCGGCGCGTTCGTCGGTCGTTTCTTCTTTGCTTTCGTCGCGTACATCCATCTCTGACATCTTTTCGCCCTCCCCCGATTCCAGTGAACGCCGGACATCGCCCAGCGTACGACCTCGGGTCCCGCTTGCTAAGAAAGACGGGGCATCGGATTCCCCATGACGGGTATCTGCCTCGTTGGTGAGGGTTTCCATCCGGTCGGCGGCATTTCCGAACATGTGCGCGAAACTTGATGGGAAGCTCCAAGTTAGGAGACGCCATGCGGAGCATCTGGAGAGGCTCGGTCGCGTTCGGGCTGGTAACGATCCCGGTCAAGCTGCACGTCGCGACCGAGCAGCGCAACGTCACCTTCCACACGGTTCATCGAGAGGACGGCGGCCGCGTCAAGTTCCGCCGGTTCTGCACGGTCTGCGAGGAGGAGGTCCCCTACGTCGACGTGGCCAAGGGGTACGAACTTCCGGCGGGGGAGATGGTGGTGCTCGACGACGACGACTTCGAAGGCCTGCCGCTGTCCACCTCGCGCAGGATCGAGGTGCTCCAGTTCAGTCCGGCCGACCAGATCGACCCGATCCTGCTGAACAGGTCCTACTACCTGGAGCCGGACCCCGTGGGCGTGCGGCCGTACGTGCTGCTCCGTGACGCGCTGGAGCGGTCCGGCCGGGTGGCGATCGTCAAGGTCGCGCTGCGGCAGCGCGAGTCGCTCGCGGTGCTGCGGATCCGGGATGGGGTGTTCGTGCTGGAGACGATGCTCTGGCCGGACGAGGTGCGCCCGGTGGACTTCGCGTTCGAGGAGGAGGGCGTCGACCTCCGGTCCCAGGAGCTGAGGATGACGGAGTCGCTGATCGAGACGATGGTCGCGGACTTCGACCCCGAGCAGTACAGGGACGCCTACCGGGAGGCGCTCCAGGAGGTCATCGAGGCCAAGATCGCGGGTAAGGAGATCATCCATACCGGGGCTCCGGCCGAGGAGAGACCGACGGCCGACCTGATGGCCGCGCTCCGTGCCAGCGTCGAGGCCGCCAAGAAGCAGGCGGGAAGCAGGACCCCGGCCAGAGAGAGGGCCTCCGCCGGCCACGGGGAGAAAGCCGGGCGCGACGGGGAGGCCGTCGAACAGGAGAAGGTCCCCCGAAAGCGAAAGGCGCGCCACCCGGCATGACGTGCCGAGACGGGGGAAACAGGGGAGCCGCGTGAGCTGAGTTTCACGCCGGCACCTGAGGCAGGGTTTCGGGATTTCATGCCGAGTGCCCGTGCTCTCTGGGTCGTCGCAGTTCTTCGATGAAGAGCGATGACTTCAGTGAACACGGGCACTCTTTTTTCTCCGTCGCGAATCCGAGTTTTCCGCAGTCACGGATTCAGCCGCGTGTGGTCGATATTCTTCGTTCTTCGACTACGTGCTGTGCTCGCGGTGGAGGCTGGTTGTTGTTCGGCGATTAATCAGTGATCTCAGACGTTGTTGTTGTTGTTCGTGTTGTTGACTTCGTCTTCGGCGTCGTTGGTGTTGTTGTTGTTGATGTTGACGTTGAGCTTGAACCGGTGGCTGCGGTGGTGGTGGTTGTAGCAGCTGCGGTGGTGGCTGCGGTGGCAGCAGCAGCCACGACGCCAGCCTCCGCCGCCGCCGCAGTTGATGACGCTCGCGCCCGCGGTGACCGTGGCGGTGCCGGCGGTGGCGGCGGTGGTCGCCGCGCCCAGGCTCACGACTCCGCCGGCCAGCGCCGTGCTGAGTGCGAGTCCTGCCATAACGCTTTTGACGTTGGGCATTGCATTTCCCCCTAAAAGGATTGTTTGCCCCGATTTCGGCATTTTCCAGAATGTTTGGAAGTGTCCGGGATGCCGATAATGGGTCGTCCCTGGTTGTCATGGTTTCCTTGGATGTCATGCGACAAACGGACATTGACGGCTTTTACTGTCTTCTTATCTCTTTATTGATGATGTTAGGATCTTATTAATGCTTTTGCTGTGAAATGTTTTTTATGTCTTATTTGTCGCAAGGGTCATGCGGCAAGGGTGCCCCGAGGATGGAAGGCGAGAAATGACGAATGTATGGATATGGGCGATGGATAGAGTCGTATTTAACCCATTTAATCCACTTTGCGCTGAATCAATCGACACCGCCGTCACTCGCTGCACCGTCGCCGACGGCGCGGTGGGCGTGCGCCGACGGTCGTAAGGTCTGGCCCCGAGCAAGAGGGATCGCAGTCCACGAGTGGTCCCCGTCACGGCCTGGTTCTGTCCGGGAGGGCACAGGCGCGTGTCGTCGGATCAGGTCAGGGGGTGGAGAGGGAGGCCGGGAGCGGTCGATCGAGGGGGCACGCGTGTCGCGGGATCGGGAGCTGCGGCTTTTCTGCTGGAGACGGCCGGGTTCTACCGTTTCCTGCCCTCGATGGAGATGAGAAAAGAATCCGCGTTCTTTTCTCTGGGAGCGGGATGAGCTGAGGTTCCCCAGGACCGGCGACGCGGGTTCTTCGGGGGGCGCATGCCGAATGCCCGTGTTCGCCGTGTGATCGTGGCTTCTTCGTGAAGGGCCATGATCTCGGTGAACACGGGCACTTTCCCCCCGCCGGGGCCCGGGAATTACGCAATCCCGGGTTTTCCACGGGTGGCTTGCGCGTTTCGGCTACATGCCGTGGCCTGGCTGGAGGCTAGTGGTTGTTCGGCGATTAATCAGTGATCTCAGACGTTGTTGTTGTTGTTCGTGTTGTTGACGTCGTCATCGGCGTCGTTGACGTTGTTGTTGTTGAGGTTGGCGTTGAGCTTGAAGCGGTGGTTGCGGTGGTGGAAGCAGCTGCGGTGGTGGCAGCAGCGGTGGTGGTGGCGGCAGCAGCAGCCACGACGCCAGCCTCCGCCGCCGCCGCAGTTGATGACGCTCGCGCCCGCGGTGACCGTGGTGGCACCGGCGGTGGCGGTGGTGGTCGCCGCGCTCAGGCTTACGACTCCGCCGGCCAGTGCCGTGCTGAGTGCGAGTCCTGCCATAACGCTTTTGACGTTGGGCATTGCATTTCCCCCTAGAAAGAATCGATTGCCCCGTTTTAGACATTTCCAGAAAATCATGGAAAGTGACCGGGTGGCCGCTGATGGGCCGTCCTCGTTGTCATATTTTCCTCGTATGTCCTACGACAAACGGTTATTGACGGCTCTTGCTGCCCTCTTATCTATTTATTGATAATCTTAGAGTCTTATTAGATATTTTGTTGTGAAATGGCTTCGATGTCGCATTTGTCGCAAAAGTTGCGACGAGGAGGCGTCCGAGGTCCGCGGGTTCTCTCCTCGAGGGAGCCCGGTCGCAGCTCCTCCTCGATAGAGGTAAGAGGGGGTCCTCTTCTTCGAGGAGCAGAAGGAACTACGGGAGTCGGAGTTCCTCAAGGCAGGCGACGCGGTCTTTTTTGGGGGGCGCATGCCGAATGCCCGTGTTCGCCGTGTGATCGTGGCTTCTTCGTGAAGGGCCATGATCTCGGTGAACGCGGGCACCCTTCCTCCGCCGGGGGCCCGGGACTTGCGCAGTCCCGGATTTTTCACGGGTGGGCTGCGTGTTTCGGCTGCATGCCGTGCCCCGGCTGGAGGCTAGTGGTTGTTCGGCAGTTGATCAGTGATCTCAGACGTTGTTGTTGTTGTTGGCGTTGTTGACGTCATCGCTGCTCCGGCGATCGTCGCGGCCGTCGAGGGCCTCGCGGCGGTCATCGTCGCTGAAGTTGGTGTTGTTGTTGTTGATGTTGACGTTGAGCCTGAACCTGTGGTGGTTGCGGTGGTGGAAGAAACGGTGGTGGTGGCAGCGGTGGCGGCAGCAGCAGCCACGACGCCAGCCCCAGCCACCGCCGCCGCAGTTGATGACGCTCGCGCCCGCGGTGACCGTGGTGGCACCGGCGGTGGCGGCGGTGGTCGCCGCGCCCAGGCTCACGACTCCGCCGGCCAGCGCCGTGCTGAGTGCGAGCCCCGCGATGACATTTTTGACGATGAGCATTACATTTCCCTTTCGAAATGATCGGTTACTCCGATTTCGACGGTTTCCAGACCTCCGTGTGCGAGACAGGGCTTGGGGGATTTCATGCCGAATGCCCGTGCTCTCTGGGTCGTCGCAGTTCTTCGATGAAGAGCGATGATTTCAGTGAACACGGGCACTCGTTTTTCTCCGTCGCGGATCCGGGTTTTCCGCAGTCCCGGATTCAGTTGGATGTGGTCGATATTCTTCGACTACATGCTGTGCCCGCGGTGGAGGCTAGTTGTTATTCGGCGATTAATCAGCGATCTCAGACGTTGTTGTTGTTGTTCGTGTTGTTGACGTCGTCATCGGCGTCGTTGACGTTGTTGTTGTTGAGGTTGGCGTTGAGCCTGAACCTGTGGTGGCTGCGGTGGTGGCAGCTGTGGTGGTGGCAGCGGTGGTGGCAGCAGCTGCGGCGCCAGCCACAGCCACCTCCGCCACAGTTGAGGAAGCCGGCGCCTGCGGTGACCGTGGCGGTACCGGCGTTGGCGGCGGTGGCCGCGGCACCCAGGCTCACGACTCCGCCGGCCAGTGCCGTGCTGATCGCGAGCCCTACGATGACGCTCTTGAAGCTGGGCATTGCGTTTCCCCCTTGAAAGGATCGGTTGCCCCGAATTCGACATTTTCCAGATTGCCTTGGAAATTCCAGATTCCCCTGGAATGCCTGGGATGGCCGCTGATAGGTCGTCCCTGGTTGTCATAGTTTCCTGGGATGTCGTGTGACAAACGGAGCTTGGCGGCTTTTGCTATCTTCTTATCTCTCTATTGATGGTCTTAGACTCCTATCGATCGCTTTGATGTGAAATATCTTTGATGTCGGATTTGTCGTGTGAGTCGCAGGTGAAGATGCCGCCGGAGTGGAAGGCGGGGAAGGGGGTATGCGTAGATATGAGAGGGGGCGAAATGAGGGTTTAATCTGCTTCACTCATTTTTGCCGCATTGATCAACGTGGCTGGCGCCCGGTGGCCGCGCGGAAGGAAGGCGTGGCGAGCTGGTGAACACGACGAACGGGGGCCGTGGCGCGTTGTGGCGCGTCGTCGCCTCGGGCGTGCCGCTCTCCCGGCGAAGAGACTCTCCGGTCCTACCCGGCAAGGGAGCCGTCTCCCTTTTGCGGGGTTGGGAATACCGTTCGGAGAGGTACGGGGCCGTCTTACGGGGTTATTTCGAAAAGGCGCGGAGTCGCCGTTCGAAACGGTCGGGGCCTGGCCGTGGCCCGTCCTTGGCAGCGCTAAGCGAGAAACCGCCTTTTCCGGGATGGGAGGGGCCGCGTGCGTTGGGGGTCACCGGAACCTCAGGGACCTCATGCTGAGTGCCCGTGCCCTCTGGATGATGACGACTCTTCGGTGAAGAGCGATGATCGCAGTGAACACGGGCACTCTTTCCCTCCGCCGTGGATCCGGGGCTTTCGACAGTCCCGGATTTACCCGCGTATGGTCGACGTGTCTCGACCGGACGCTGTGTATACGGTGGAGGCTAGTTGTTATTCGGCGATTAAATCAGTGATTTCAGACGTTGTTGTTGTTGTTGGTGTTGTTGACTTCGTCTTCCGCACCGTTGGTGTTGTTGTTGTTGATGTTGACGTTGAGCCTGAACCTGTGGCTGCGGTGGTGGTGGCGGTAGCAGCGGTGGTGGCAGCGGTGGTGGCAGCCACAGCCGCGGCGCCAGCCACAGCCGCCGCCGCATCCACCCCAGGTCGTGAAGCCCGCGCTCGCGGTGACCGTGGTGGCGCTCGCGGTGGCCGCGGTGGTCGCCGCGCCCATGCCCACGACTCCGCCGGCCAGTGCCGTGCTGATCGCGAGTCCCGCAATGACACTCTTGACGTTGGGCATTGCATTTCCTCCTCGAAAGGATCGGTTGCCCCGAATTCGACTATTTCCAGATTTCTGGAAAATTCCAGAGTTCCTGAAATGCCTGGCTCTCTGGAATGTCTGAGATGACCGCTTATGGGTCGTCCCTAGTTGTCATGGTTTCCTCTAGTGTGGTGCGACAAACGGACATAGAGGGCTTTTACTATCTTCATGTGTATTTATTGATTGCATTGAACCTTTATTGTTTGTTTTACTGTGAAATGTCTTCAATGTCGGATTTGTCGCGCAAGCCAGAATTGGGGGTATTGCAGGAGGGGGCTCGGAAGAGCGGGTTGTTCGCGCGGGGGGTTGAATTGACCACTTTTGCCCTTTTTGTCCGAATGAATCGAACGGGCCAATGGGGGCACGCCGGGGGCCCGCGTACGCCGAACCCCGAGCCGGTCGCCAGGGGATGACGCGCACCCTGCCGCGCGTACCGGACGATGGCGATCACACGCATCGGGCGGCGGATCGCGGGTATTCGGACGGCGGCGCATCATGCGGCCCGAACTGGCGCATCACACGCATCGAACTATCGTGGAAACGGAGCAAGAACAGAGGAGGACACGTGGTGGACAACCCGATTCCGAGCTGGCCCGGCGAGCTGGTCGACCTTGGAGAGCAGATCGTCCACATGCGGTCGACCCCGGAGGGGCCCGGCGAGAAAGCCGTCTACGTACACGGCCTGGGAGGCTCGGCGACCAACTGGACCGACCTGATGGGCGAGCTGTCCGACGTGGTCACCGGCTACGCCCTCGACCTGCCGGGAGCCGGATACTCCCCCGAGCCACCCGGCCGCGACTACTCCATCGGCGCCCACGCCCGGACCGTCATCGCGCTGATCGAACGCGTCGCGGACCGGCCCGTCCACCTGTTCGGCAACTCCCTGGGCGGTGCGGTCTCGGTGCGGGTGGCCGCCGACCGGCCCGATCTGGTCCGCTCTCTCACGCTCGTCTCGCCGGCCCTGCCCGATCTGTTGCCCAGGTCCGGCCCGGCGCGGGTGGCCCTGTCCACGGTGCCCCGGCTGGGCGAGTGGGCCGCGGGCCGGCTGAGCGTCCTGCCCGCGGAGCGCAGGCTCAATGCCACGATCGCCATGTGTTACGCCGACTCCGGCCGGATCCACCCGGAACGCCTCAGGGAGGCGGTCGAGGAGCTGCGCCGCAGGGACGGCCTGCCGTACGCCGCGGTCGCGCTGGTCAGCTCGGCTCGGGGCCTCGTCGCGGAGTACTTCAGGCGCGGCGAGGAGAATCTGTGGCAGCAGGCGGCCCGGGTCGGCGCACCCACGTTGATCGTCCACGGCCGCCACGACCGGCTTGTCAATCCGCGCATGGCGGCCCGTGCGGGCCGGACGTTTCCGCAGGTGAGGCTGGTATTGCTGCCCGACGCGGGGCACGTGGCCCAAATGGAGGTCCCCGACCGGGTGGCCCGCGAGGCACGGCTTCTGATCGGCGAGACTGCCCCCATGTCAATTGGGGAATGACCTGGGTACCGCATTGGGTTGTGAATGGTGCGTGCTGTGCTAGCCGTACCGCCAAGACCCCCTGAAACGGGAGCTGAACTGTGTCGTTGCCACCGCTGGTAGAGCCGGCAGCCGAGTTGACCGTCGAAGAGGTGCGTCGTTATTCGCGCCATCTGATCATTCCCGACGTGGGCATGGCCGGTCAGAAGCGTCTCAAGAACGCGAAAGTACTCTGCGTGGGCGCCGGTGGCCTGGGCTCCCCCGCACTTCTGTATCTCGCGGCCGCGGGTGTGGGCACGCTCGGCGTCATCGACTTTGATGTCGTGGACGAGTCCAACCTTCAGCGCCAGATCATCCACGGACAGTCCGACATCGGCCGGCTCAAGGCCGAGAGCGCTGCCGACAGCGTCAAGGAGATCAACCCGCTGGTCAAGGTGATCGTCCACAACACGGCGCTCACCACCGACAACGTCATGGAGATCTTCTCCGGCTACGACCTGATCGTGGACGGCACCGACAACTTCGCCACCCGCTACATGGTGAACGACGCGGCAGTCCTCCTCGGCAAGCCGTACGTCTGGGGTTCGATCTACCGGTTCGACGGTCAGGCCAGCGTGTTCTGGGCCGAGCACGGCCCCTGCTACCGCTGCCTCTACCCCGAGCCCCCGCCCCCCGGCATGGTCCCCTCGTGCGCCGAGGGCGGCGTGCTCGGCGTGCTGTGCGCTTCCATCGGTTCCATCCAGGTCAACGAGGCCATCAAGCTCCTGGCCGGCATCGGGGAGCCGCTCGTCGGCCGTCTGATGATCTATGACGCCCTGGAGATGAACTACCGCTCGGTCAAGGTCCGCAGGGACCCCGAGTGCGTGCTCTGCGGCAAGAACCCGACGGTCACCCAGCTCCTGGACGACTACGAGGCGTTCTGCGGCGCGGTCTCCGAGGAGGCCCAGGAGGCGGCCTCGGGCTCCACCATCACCGCGAAGGACCTCAAGTCCCTTCAGGACGCCGGCGAGAACATCTACGTGATCGACGTCCGCGAGCCGAACGAGTACGAGATCGTCTCCATCCCGGGCGCCGTGCTCATCCCCAAGGGTGAGTTCCTCAACGGCTCCGCGCTGGAGAAGCTCCCGCAGGACAAGCGCATCATCCTGCACTGCAAGTCAGGTGCCCGGTCCGCCGAGGTCCTGGCGATCGTCAAGAACGCCGGCTTCTCCGACGCGGTCCACGTGGGCGGCGGCGTGCTGAGCTGGATCAAGACGGTCGACCCGAGCCTGCCTGCCTACTAGGCCCCGTGCCGCCGACGCCCCGTGGAGCCCGCTCCACGGGGCGTCCGCCGTTTCGGGTGAGTTGCCTCGGCCGCACAGCGGTCGGCGAGGCGGGGACACAGGCGTGGCGGCTCCCGGGAGGGACTCCGTCAGATGGAGTCGCGACCCGAACGAACCCAGCCTGATACGGCGATCCCGCCCACCGAACGCGTGTGGATCTCGACGTATCCATCCGGAATGGCGGATGGCACCCTCCTCACCGCATTAGGGTCGATGACGTGAATGAAGCCCCAGGTCGGCGGCGGCGAGTGTGGCCGGCACTGGTCACGGCGTCCGCGCTGACGTTGAGCTGCGCCGTCGTGGCCGGGGTGGCCTCCAGCGCTGCCGGAGCGGAGTTCACCCGAGGTCCGAGCCAGGCGGAGCTGGATCGGGCCGCCGTCAGTGAGGTGGCCCTGCGCTGGCAGGTCTGGCCCGCCGGGCGGATCTTCCCCGCGACCGTCGGTTACGCCGCCGAGCAGGGCGGCGAGGAGAAGGCCCGGCGCGTGGGCATCTCTCCGGAGACCCGCTGCGACAAGGCCGTGGACGCCAAGCTGACCAAGGCGCTGCGGCAGGCCGGCTGCCGGGGCATCCTGCGTGCCACCTATCTCGACGCGCTCCAGGGCGTCGTCCTCACCGTCGGCGTCGCGGCCTTCGCGGACGAGGTGGGCGCGGCACGGGCCAAGGCGTCGCTGCCCCGGGCGGGCCGCCCCTCGCCGGGCCTGCGGACGCTGGCCTTCCCCGGTACGGTCACCGACCGCTTCACCTCGGCCGGGCGGCAGAGCAGCCTGGTACGGCAGGCCGGGCCGTACGTGGTGATGGCCACGATCGGGCAGATCGACGGCCGCCCCGCCAAGGCGGTCGGGGAGCAGCGGCCGACCATTTTCGCCTTCACCGGGGACATCGCCGAACGGATTCTCGCGGACATCTCCACGCCCGTACGTCCGGATTGCGCCTCTGAGGAGTGGCGATGCTGAGGCGGGTGGGCGTCGCGGTACTGCTGGCCATGATCGCCCTGGGGCTCGCCCCGGCGGTGGCACGGGCCGACGACGTCCGGGACAGCCAGGGACAGGTGCTGCGGACCCTGGAGCTGCCCGACGCCTGGCGGATCTCCGAGGGCCTGGGGGTGACGGTGGCCGTGCTGGACTCGGGGGTCGATCCGGGACACCGTGACCTGGCGGGCTCGGTGACCGTGGGCAAGGACTTCACCGAGGGCTCCAACCCGCCGGGGGTGGAGCCCCTGCGGCTGCACGGCACCTACATGGCGTCGCTCATCGCCGGGCACGGTCACGGTCTGGGCGGCGGCGACGGGGTGATCGGCGTCGCGCCCAAGGCGAAGGTGCTGTCGGTGCGGGTGATCCTGGAGGACGAGGAGCCCGGCTTCAGGAAGTTCAACACCGCGGCGCGCTACGAGAACGTGGTGGCCAGGGGCATCAGATACGCGGTGGACCGCGGCGCCGACGTGATCAACATGTCGATCTCCAAGGAGCTGGCGACGAAGGAGGAGCGGGCGGCGATCCGCTACGCGATCTCCAAGGGAGTTGTGCTCGTCGCGGCGGCGGGTAACGAGGGCGCAAAAAAGACCGGCTCAACGGGCTTCGCCCCCTACTCCTACCCCGCGGCCTTCCCCGGGGTGGTCTCGGTCGCCGCGGCGGACGGAGGGCTGCGCCGGGCCTCGTTCTCCAACCGGAACCCCTCGGTCCTGGTGGCCGCGCCGGGGGTGGACATCCTCGGCGCGGGCCCCGGTGACGAATACTGGGTCGGCCGCGGCACCTCGCAGGCGACCGCGCTGGTCTCGGGGATCGCCGCCCTCATCAAGGCCAAATACCCGAAGATGTCGCCGGCGTTGGTCGCGCAGGCACTCGCCGTGGGAGCGACCCGGCGGCCCAAGGGCGGCTACGACACCGGCACGGGCTTCGGCATCGTCAACGCTCCCAGGGCGCTCGCCGCCGCGACGAAGATCTTCCGGCACACCCTCACGGCCAAGGGGCGCGCCACCTACGACCCCGCCCGGCCGCTGGGCAGGGGGGTCAGACCGGTGCAGGTGATCCACCGGGACCAACACAAGATCAACTTGTACGGAGGGGTCGCCGTGGCCGCCGGGATCGGCGCCGTCGTCTCCCTCGCGGCGCTGGCCGTGTTCGTCAGCCGGACGCGGTCGGCGAACAGGTTCGCGGAGCCCGTACGGGCTCCGGTCTCCACACACTGACCGCCGCGCCAACGGTTGAAAACCGGGGAACTGGGGAGCGGTGTATGCCGCGCGCGGCGGGTGATCGGGTAAACACACTCCGACGATAGGGCGGCGGAGCTCGGCAACGTAGCATCGAAGTATGTCGCAGCCAGGGAGGTCTCAGGAGCCGGAGCGGCCCCTGGAAGCTTCGGCATCCCGTGCTCGCGGAGGCTGGCCGCCATCCGGTTCCCGGACGTCCGGCTCGAGGGGCACCCGGGCGCCGCGGGTGCCGGCGCCGGGCGCCGCGGGCAGGCGTGCCCGGGTGCGTTCCTGGCCGGGCGCGAGCCGTACCCGCGGGGCGATCGAACGCGCCGAGCAGATGGCGCTGGAGCAGGGGATCCGCTACCGGACGATCTTTCTGATCCTGATGGGCACGATTCTGGCGATCGCCGCGACCAACGTGCTGGCCGGCACGATCGGGCTGGTGCGTGAGACCAGGTCCCGCCCGCTGACCGCCGTCGAGCAGGCCCGCTACATCCAGGAGGACATCGCCGCCCGCTGGCACAACTGGCCCGCGGACCTGGTCTTCCCCGTCGAGCTGCAGTACATCGGCCTCGGCCGGGTGCAGCAGTACGCCCGGAGGGTCGGCCTCGCGCCCGAGGTCGCCTGCGCGGCCGGCGTGGACGCCCCGGTGGGATCGGTGCTCACCGAGTACGGCTGCCGCACGCTGCTGCGGGCCACCTATGTCGACCAGACCTCCAGCTTCGCCTTCACGGTGGGCATCGCGGTGCTCGCCAGCGAGGAGAAGCGGATCGCCGCCGCCGGTCAGCTGGCGGTGGACGACCGCGTGGGGGTGCGGCCGGTGGCGTTCCCCGGCACGGCGACCGAGCGGTTCGGCGCCGCCCAGCGGCAGCGCAACTCCTGGGTCGGCGTCGGCCCCTACATCATCTTCTCCACCGCCGGTTACACCGACGGCCGTACCCGCGAGTCGATCCCCCCGGAGGAGATCCTGCACAGCGAGCTCTGGCCGACGGCCCAGGCGGTCGCGGGCCGCATCGCCCGAGCCCTCGGCGACGAGCCCAGCGCCGTCCCCCAGTGCACGCAGGGGAACGTGTGCTGAGGCGGAGGCGGGTCTGGGCGGCGGGAGCGCTGATCGCGGTCTCCCTGACGGTTCCGACGACGCTCGCCGCACCGGTGGCCGCCGCGGACGTGCGTGAGGACCAGCGCTGGGTGCTGGAGAAGATGAACGTCGAGCAGGCCTGGAGGGTCACCAAGGGCGCGGGGGTCACCGTGGCCCTGGTGGACAGCGGGGTGGACGACGAGGTCGCCGAGCTACGCGGCCGGGTGATCTCCGGGCCCAACATGGGGTCGGTGGAGTACGACAGGAAGGACCCGGGCGCGGGTCTGCACGGCACCGCGATGGCCTCGCTCATCGCCGGGGCGGGCAACGGCGAGGGCGGTCTTCTCGGGATCGCGCCCGAGGCCCGGATCCTCTCACTGCCGATGATCATAGAACAGGACGCGACGGACGGCTCGGCCATCCCCGAGGAGAACCTGCGCTCGCAGAGGGACAGCCCCCTGGCCCGTGCGATCCGCTACGCGGCCAACAACGGGGCCGAGGTCGTCAGCATGTCGCTGGGGGCCTACGGGGCGCAGAAGAGCGAGCGGGAGGCGATCTCCTACGCCCTGTCCAGGGGCGTGGTGCTGATCGCGGCCGTGGGCAACGAGGGCGAGTCCGAGTACGCCATGCAGAACGGCACCTCCTTCTGGAACTTCCCGGCCGGATACTCCGGGGTCGTCGGGGTCGCCGCGGTGGACGAGCAGGGCAAGCCGGCGCTGTTCAGCAGCGACAATCTGTCGGTCCTGGTCTCCGCGCCGGGCGTGGACGTGCCCGTGGTGATGCCGGGCGGCGACTACGGGGTGTCGGAGGGGACCAGTTCGGCGACCGCGCTGGTCTCGGGGGTAGCCGCCCTCATAAAAGCTAAATATCCAGATATTTCACCGCAGATGGTGTCGCAGGCGCTGACCTCCACCGCCACGTCCGCCCCGGCCGCCGGATACGACGACCACGTCGGGTTCGGCGTCGTCGACGCGGGCGCGGCGCTCACCAAGGCGGGAGAGCTGGTGGCCGGAGCGGCGGAGGTCCCCGCGGTCGAGGACCAGCACTTCGGCAAGGGCCCCCTGGTCCAGGAGCCGCCCAGGCCCGGCCCCGCGCCCCTCCGGCTCTGGCTGTACGGTGGGGGTCTCCTCGGAGGACTGCTGGCGTTCGCGGGAGCGGTGATCATGCTCGTCCGCCGCCCGGAGCCGGCCGTTCCGATGTCGGGGGCGCCGCCGGCGAACCGGCGGGGGAGCGGCCGAGCGCGGCCCTAGCCGCGGCCGGCGGCGAACCACGACCGGAGACGTCGGAGCCTCGGTGGTGAGGCCGGGAGCGCGCGGCAAACGGGCGCGCGACGCTTCGGGGATGAACCCGGTATTCCAGGGATGAAAACGATAGGGCTAAGCGGATTTTGAATTCGATTCGAACGCGTTTTGGACACTGTTCGGACGCGGTCCGTTAGATGTCGGCCTTCCTGCTCGGGAAACCGGCGAAGGTTCGCTAAGGTCGCGGATCATGGGGTACGAGTTGCGCGTGGAGCGCCCTGCGCCTCTCGGCTTCGCGGAACTCGCGACTGTGCTGGGGCAGGCGGGGTTCGAGTTCCGCGGTTCGCAGGAAGCGGGCGAGGTCCTGGCCCGGCACGGTGACGAGATCCATGCCGTCGCCGACTGGAACGGCTGTCTGTCGGGCACGCCCGACTCCGACTGGCAGGTGGCCCAGATGGCGCGGGTCTCCTCCCTGCTCGGCGCACGCCTGGTCGGCGAGGACGGTGAGTCCTACGCGATCCGTGACGGCCTCGTCGAGCAGCTGAACGGCTCCGCGGCATACGAATTCGGCAAACTTGGCGAGATTCTCTCGGCCGGCCCGACCCTATGGAGTCAGTAGGCCACCCCACCCCGTACGCGGAACGTGTGCTCGACCTGGTCGAACGCATTCCGCCGGGCATGGTCATGTCCTACGGGGACATCGCCGAATATCTCGGCGAGGGGGGTCCGCGTCAGGTCGGCCGCGTCATGTCCGTCTGGGGCGGCGGCGTGCCCTGGTGGCGTGTCGTGCACGCCGACGGCAGCCCCCCTCCCGGCCATGAGCAGCGATGTCTTGCCGGATGGCGTCAGGAGGGGACTCCGATGAGGGGAACCCGCGCGGATATGCGCGTCGCAAGGTGGGACGGACGGCCGGAAAGCACGGCGTAACCGGGCCTGTCGTATCCCACTACCATGGCCATGGACAGCGCTCTGTCGAAAGGCGGTGCTTTCTCCATGGCCACCGGCGCCACACCCGCACGAGCCAGCGGCGACCCCGTCGCTGACCGTCTACGGGCTGTCCAAGATCTCTGCGACCGGGGAGAACCACTTGAGTTGATCATGGCGGCGGTGCTGGCCGAAGGGCTGGACCCGAGTGAGCGTCGCAGGTTCGACGCCGACGCACTGGCAGGTCCGCTCGGTTCGAGGTTGGATCTGGCGACCAAGCGCGGCGCCGTTCGCCGTCGCGAGTTCGTCACGCTCTTCAAGCCCTACATCGCCGGTGTGGACGCACGCGTCAAGCGTGATCTGCCGGTTGCGCGCAGGATCGCCTTCCACCTGCTCGAACACCGGGGGATAGACGACCTCGCGGACGGTGACGCGCTGCAGAAGGTCGCGACGGCCGCCGCGGAACCGTCCAAACGGATCCGCACCAGCCTGCGCTGGTATGCGGACCTGCCGCTGCGGGACGAGCTCCCCGAATCCCTGTACCGGCTGCGCGCCGCCGACCTCATCCCGATGACCCAGGTCGAGGACATCTCCTGGTCCGACGGGAAGCTGCGTGTCAGCGGCCACGCCTATCTGGCCGGGCTCTCCGTGCGAAGCCGTCGCTTCAACCGGGCGACGGTGGTGCTGCGAGGCCCGCGCTGGCTGCCGCCGGTGCGGTTGCGCACCCGCCGGGTCTTCCACCCCGAGGCGACCTACGGCGCGGAGGAGGCCGGCTGCAACTACGACTGGTCGGGCTTCACCGCCGAGTTGCACCCGTGGGCCCTGCGCTGGCGTGCCGGCGTGCGGGCCGTCGTGCGCGGCGCCAAGCGGCTGCTCCGCCGCCGGGCGACCGTACAGGACACCACCACCTGGCGGGCCGAGATCGTGATCTGGAGCCGGGGCGCCCGCGCCACCGGCCTGCTCCGCGGCCCCTCCAGCGGTCGCACCGAGCGTCCTTCGGGTCTGGAGGTCCGTCCGAGCAGATGGGTCCGCCCGGTCTGGACCTCCGACCGCGCCCTCCAGATCGTTCTGCAGCCCACCCGGGCGGAGCTGACCGGGGTGCGGCTGGAGGGCGAGAAGCTGGAGCTGGCGGTGTTCCTGCCGGGCAAGGGGACGGGCAAGGGCCACGCGCGCCTGGACGGTCACCGGATCTCCGCGGACTTCACCCCCGTCGAGGGGGGCACGGCCGTCGTCGTTCCGCTCGCCGTGTCGTCCCTGCTGCAGGAGCGCGACGGAGGCAGGCTCTGGGTCGAGCCCAAGGGAGATCCGGCCGCCTCCGTCATGCTCGGCAAGGCGCAGGAGAGCCGTTCGATCGTCGGTGAGCGGGAGATCACGGTGCTGCGCGACCGGCGCGACCGAGTGATCGTCTCCGCGCACCGGATCCGTCCGATCATCTCCGCGGCCACCTGGGACGAGAACGGCACGCTCACCCTTGAGGGCTCCTATCCGGGCTCGGGCCCCGCGGAGCTGTCGCTCAAGCACCGGACCGGACTGATCTACACCGTTCCGCTCGAGCGCGCCGACTCCCGTTTCTCGGTACGGTTCGCGCCCGCCGCGATGCCCCGGTTCGGAGACACCGTGCCGCTGATCAGCGGCAGCTGGAGCATGGTGGTTCGCGACGGCAGGGAGATCGTCCCTGTCCGCGTCGACCACGCCATCCTCGACGGGCTGGACGAGGCCCCCAGGATCCGCGACGGGCGGGAGTATCGCCTGATCTCCACCCGGTTCGACGTGCCGGTGCTGGCCGTCGCCGAGAACCTGCCCGACGACGAGAAGGGCGCCGGCGGCCTGTACTCGCTGCGGCGCGGCTTCTACCCGGCCGAGCGGGGCCGCGAGCTGACCGACGCGACCGTGTACGTCGCCTCCGACGGCCGGCAGTACGAGGGCAACGTCCGTGCGATCTACGAGGAGCGGGTGCGCCGCGGAGACGATCGCGAGCACATCTGGGTGGTCAAGGACGGCGCGTTCGTGCCTCCGGGGTCGCAGGAGCTCGGATTCGGCTCGGACATCAAGCCGACCGTGGTCCGCGCGGGCAGCCGTGAGCACTACGCGGTGCTCGCCCGCTCACGCTACGTGGTGACCAACGGCTTCCTCCCGCCGTGGTTCCGGGCACGCGAGGACCAGGTGGTCGTGCAGACCTGGCACGGCACCCCGGTCAAGCGCCTCGGCAACGACCTTCCGCACATGTCCCGCGACCCGAAGCCGCCGGTGTGGCACCGGCAGGTCGCCGAGGTGCGCGGCTGGGACCTGCTGCTCTCGCAGAGTCCGTGGGCGACCCCGGTCCTGCGCAAGGCGTTCGGCTACCAGGGCAAGGTTCTGGAGAGCGGTTACCCGCGCACCGACGCCTTCCTGTCGCCCGAGCGGGAGGAGCTGGCCGCGGCGATGCGCCGGAGGCTCGGCATCGCCGAGGGCGTCAAGGTGGTCCTCTACGCGCCGACCTGGCGTGACTACGACCGCAAGAGCGCCACGCTCCGGCTGGACCTGGCCGAGGCCCGGCGGGTGCTGGGTCCCGGTCACGAGTTCCTGATCAGGGCCCACGCGATGCAGGCGGCGCCGAACATGCCCGCCGGCCTCGGACTCGACGTCACGACATATCCGGATATAGCTGATCTGCTGTTGATCGCTGACGTGCTGATCACGGATTACTCGTCCGTCATGTTCGACTTCGCCGTGACCGGACGGCCCATGATCTTCTTCACCCACGATCTGCAGCGCTACTCGGCCAAGCGGGGTCTCTACTTCGACCTGGCCGCCGAGGCCCCCGGCCCGCTGCTGACCACGAGTGCGGATGTGATCGAGGCCATACGGACGATCGACGAGGTGGCGGCCGAGCACGCCGAGCGTTACGAACGGTTCCAGCGCGTCTACACGCCCCGCGACGACGGCAAGGCGACGGCAAGAGTCGTCGACCACGTCTTCGTCTCCTGAGCGTCTGGGCCGGAGGCTTCCCCGAAAGGGGATCCGCACCTCCGGCCCAGGTCCTCGCACCGGAGAACACCCTGACGAGCTGATCATCCGGCTCTCGGAACCGGGCCTCCGCCATGCCGTACACCCCGACTCGGCACGATCATCGTCCGAGATCTGGTGGAATGGCGAGTTGTGAGTGGTCAGGGCTGGCGACTGGTGCGTCGTGAGGATGCGGGGAGAGCTGTTGCCCCTGTGCTGGACGAGCACCAGCGGGCGGTGGTGGCCCACGAGGGCGGCCCGCTGCTCGTGCTCGCGGGGCCCGGCACCGGCAAGACCACCACGATCGTGGAGACCGTGGTGGACAGGATCGAGCGCCGCGGCGTGGATCCCGAGCGGGTGCTCGTGCTCACCTTCAGCCGCAAGGCGGCCGAGGAGCTGCGCGAACGCATCACCGGCCGGATGCGCCGCACCACCCGCACCCCGCTCGCCCTCACCTTCCACAGCTACGCCTACGCGCTGCTCCGCCGCGAGGCCGTGCTCGCCGGAGGGGTGCCGCCCCGCCTGCTGACCGGTCCCGAGCAGCTTCTGGAGATCCGCCGCCTGCTCCACGGCGAGCTGGAGGACGGCGCCGCGCACTGGCCGGACGACATGCACGAGGCGCTCAAGACCCGCGGCTTCGCCTCCGAGCTCCGCGACTTCCTGTCCCGCGCGGCCGAGCGCGGTCTCGAAGGCGCCGAGCTGGTCGAGCTGGGCCGCCGCCACGGCCGTGCCGACTGGGTGGCCGCCGGGCGGTTCTCCGACCGCTACCAGGCCAGGTTCGACCTCGATCTGGAGCCGGTGCTCGACTACTCGGAGCTGATCCGCGCCGCCGCCGCCCTGCTCAACGATCCCGAGGTGCGGCAGCGCGAGCGGTCCGCCTACGACGCCGTCTTCGTGGACGAATACCAGGACACCGACCCGGCGCAGGAGCTCCTGCTCCAGCAGCTGGCGGGGGAGGGGCGCGACCTCATCGCGGTCGGCGATCCCGACCAGTCGATTTACGGCTTCCGCGGCTCCGATGTCCGCGGAATCATGAAATTTCCGGATAGATTCCGTGACGCGGCGGGGGAGAAGGCGCCCGTCATCGCGCTGCGCGTCTGCCGTCGTAGCGGCTCCGAGCTTCTGAAGGCCACCCGCCGCATCACCGCGCGGCTGCCCGCCACCCCGGGCGGCGCCGCGCACCGGGACCTGAAACCCCTTCCGGACACCGAACCCGGCGACGTCCGGGTCCTGGTGACCGACGGAGCCATCCAGGAGGCCGCGGTCGTCGCCGACACGCTCCGGCGGGCGCACCTGCTGGACGGCGTCCCCTGGTCGCGGATGGCCGTGCTGGTGCGGTCGGCGACGCGCCAGGTGCCGCTGCTGCGCCGGGCGCTGGTCTCGGCCGGGGTGCCGGTCGTGGTCGGCGGCGGCGAGGTGCCGCTGTTCCAGGAGCCGGGCGTGCGGCCGCTGATCAGGCTGATCCAGGTCGCGCTCCATCCGGAGATCCTCGACGAGGCGCTGGCGGAGGAGCTGCTGACCGGCGCGCTCGGCGGCACCGACATGATCGGGGTGCGCCGCCTGCGCCGTACCCTGCGGATCGCCGAGCACGAGGCGCTGACGCACCCCGACGAGCGTGACCTGGTGGACAACTCCGCCGAGCGTGACGCCGCCGAGCCGCGCTCGTCGGGCGAGCTGCTGGTCGCGGCGCTGAAGGACGTGCGGGAGCTGGTCAGGGTGGATCCCCAGGTCGCGCTGCCCGCCGAGCGGCTGGCGAAGCTCATCGCCGGCGCCGCCGAGGCCGTACGGCAGGGCGGCACCGCGGAAGACGTGCTCTGGACCGTCTGGCAGGCCACCGAGCTGGCCGTGAAGTGGACCGAGACGAGCGTCAGGGGCGGTTTCCGGGGAACCATGGCCGACCGCGACCTCGACGCGGTGGTGGCGTTGTTCGACCACGCGGCCAGGTTCGTGGACCGACTGCCGCACGCCGGCGTCGACGTGTTCGTGGAGGACCTGGTCGCCCAGGAGATCGCCGGTGACTCCCTCGCCGAGCGGGCCCCCGACGGAGACACGGTCCGCATCCTGACCGCGCACCGCTCCAAGGGTCTGGAGTGGGACGTCGTGGTCGTGGCGGGGGTCCAGGAGGGCGCCTGGCCCGACCTGCGGCTGCGCGGATCCATCCTGAGCACCGACGACATGGTCGCCAGGGCCGAGGGCTCCGAGCACGAGAACCCGGCGGCCGTCTCCGCCGCGCTGGCCTCCCAGCTGCTGGCCGAGGAGCGCCGCCTGTTCTACGTGGCCGCGACCAGGGCCAGGAAGCGGCTCATCGTCACCGCCGTGGGCGGAGAGGACGCCGAGGAGCGGCCCTCCCGGTTCATCACCGAGCTGGTGCCCGGGTCGACCGACGAGACCGGCATCGACGAGCGCTCCCGCTGGCTGAGCATGTCCGCGCTGGTCGCGGACCTGCGCTCGGCGGTCTCCGACCCCACCAGGCCCGACCCGCTCCGCAGGACCGCGGCCGAACACCTGGCCAGGCTCGCCGCCGCCGGGGTGCCCGGCGCCCACCCCAACGACTGGTACGCCCTCACCCCGATCTCCGACGATCGCCCGCTGAGCTGGCCCGACGACATCGTGCGCATCTCGCCCTCGGCGGTGGAGAGCTTCAGCAAATGCGGCCTGCGCTGGCTGCTGGAGACCTCGGTGGGGGCGAGCGGCACCGACGCGGCCCGGGGCCTGGGCACGGTCATCCACGCGCTGGCGGTGCTCGCGGCGACCGGGATGCCCACCGAGGACACCCTCGGCAAGCGCCTGGACGATGTCTGGCACGAGCTGGACTTCGGCGGCGTCTGGTACAACCGCAAGCAGCGCAAGGTCGCCGAGGAGATGATCTCCAAGTTCGTCCGCTGGCACCAGGACAACCCCCGCGAGCTGGTCGGCCTGGAGGAGGCGTTCACGGCCATGGTCTCCGAGGGGGTGCAGATCAAGGGCCGGGTGGACCGGGTGGAGCGCGACGGCGAGGGCCGAGCCGTGATCATCGACATCAAGACCGGTAAGAACGGGCCGAAGGACGCCGAGCTCGAACGCCATCCCCAGCTCGGGGTCTACCAGCTCGCCGCGCTGCTGGGCGCCTTCCAGCGGCACGGGATGACAGAGCCGGGCGGTGCGGCCCTGGTCCAGGTGGGAGACGCCGCGGGCAAGAAGGGCGCCAAAGAGCAGGCGCAGCAGCCTCTGGGGGAGGACGATAATCCCGGCTGGGCCCGCGACATGGTCGACACCGTGGCGATCGGCATGTCCGGGCCGTTCTTCCAGGCCAAGGTCAACGATGGATGCCGCACCTGCGCTGTGCGGGCGAGCTGCCCGGTCAGCAAGAACGGAGATCAGGTGTGCTGAGCCGTACCACCGGCCGCGAGGCCGTCCCCGCGCTGAGTCGCGCCGTCCGTGGTGAGGGTGCTCCTGCTGTGGGCCGTGTCGCCCGTGGTGAGGGTGTGCGTCGTGTTGTTCGTGGTGAGGGTGCTCCTGCTGTGGGCCGTGCCGTCCGCGACGAGAGTGTTCGTGGTGTGTGTCGCGCCGTCCGTGGTGAGAGTGCTGATGCTGTGAGTCGTGCCGTCCGCGGCGGGGTCACCGCGTGCTGAACCCGATCCAGCTCGCGGCCAAGCTGGGGATCCTGCCACCCACTCCCGAGCAGGCCGACGTGATCGAGGCCGGTCTCGAACCGATGGTCGTGGTGGCCGGGGCAGGGTCGGGCAAGAGCGAGACCATGGCCGGGCGGGTCGTCTGGCTGGTCGCCAACGGCCTGGTCCGTCCTGAGCAGGTGCTCGGCCTGACCTTCACCAGGAAGGCCGCCGGAGAGCTCGCCATCCGTGTCCGCGAGCGGCTCAACGGCCTCGTCGCCGCGAATCAGGTCCCCGCCGAGCTGATGGAGGGCGAGCCGACCATCTCGACTTACCACGCCTACGCGGCCCGGCTGGTCACCGACCACGCCCTGCGCGAGGCGCTGGAGCCGACCATGCGCCTGGTCACCCCGGCCGTCTCCTGGCAGCTCGCCGGGCGGGTGGTCAGCGCCTACGACGGGCCGATGGAGCAGATCGAATGGGGTCCGGCCACCGTCACCCGGGCGGTGCTGGAGCTGGCGGGGGAGCTGGCCGAGCACCTGCGCTCCCCGCAGGACGTCCGGGAGGTCGGGGCCTGGCTCGCCCAGCGGTACGGCGAGCTGCCCGGCACGCCCGTCAAGGACCAGCGCAGGCCGCTGGCCACCCAGCGGGCCAGGGAGCAGCTGCTGCCGCTGGTCGAGGCCTACAGCCGGCTCAAGCGCAGCCGCGAGGTCGTGGACCACGGAGACCAGATGGCGCTGGCCGCCCGCATCGCGGCCAAGCACGCCGAGGTCGGCGAGATCGAGCGGGGACGGTTCGCCGTCGTCCTCCTGGACGAATATCAGGACACCAGCCACGCCCAGCTCGTGCTGCTCCGCGCGCTGTTCGGCGGCGGCCATCCGGTGACCGCCGTGGGCGACCCCTGCCAGTCCATCTACGGCTGGCGCGGAGCCTCGGCGGGCAACCTCACCCGGTTCCCCCGCGACTTCAGGACCGCCGCCGGAGAGCCGGCTCCGGTCCGCCGCCTCTCGGTCAGCTTCCGCAACGGCGACGCCGTACTGGACGTCGCCGCCCGGCTGCAGATCCCGCTCCGGATGGAGGCCAGGGAGGTGCCGGTGCTCGTGCCGGGCGGCAACCGGATCGAGCGCGGCCGGGTGGTGTGCGCCTTCCACGAGACCGCAGACGACGAGGCGGAGTGGATCGCCGCAGGGATCGCCAAGGTGCTGGGCGCCGAGACCGCACCCGACGGCATGCCGTGGGGCGAGGGCGAGCGCAAGAAGGCCAAGCAGAGCGCGTGGGGCGGCCCGCAGTGCGTGCAGCCCCACGACGTGGCGATCCTGGCCAGGAAGCGCTCGCAGTTTCCCGCGCTGCGCAAGGCGCTGGAGAACCGGGGGATCCCGGTCGAGGTGGTCGGGCTGGGCGGCCTGCTCGCCGTGCCCGAGGTCTCCGACATCGTCTCCACCCTGCGCGCGCTCTACGACCCGACCGCGGGAGACGCTCTGGTCCGGCTGCTCTCCGGACCGCGGTGGCGGATCGGCCCCGCCGACCTCAAGGAGCTGGGTGAGCGGGCGCGCGAGCTGAACCGGGAGACCAGGGACGGCGCGTCGCCGGTGGCCGACCCGCTGGACCAGGTCGTGGCGGACATGGCCGAGGAGCGCGGCAGCCTGATCGACGCCCTCGACGAACTGCCCGACCGCCCCGAGTGGCAGGACCTGTTCTCGCCCCTGGCGCGCGTGCGGCTGGTCGCCATGGCCCAGGAGCTGCGGATCCTGCGTGCCCACACCGGTCAGCCCCTCCCCGACCTGATCCTCGAGATCGAGCGCAGGCTCAATCTCGACATCGAGGTGGCGGCGCGGGGGACGGCCATCGGCGCCTTCGCCGCCCGCGCGGACCTGGACGCCTTCCTGGACGCCGCCGCCCGGTTCGCGGGCGACTCGGAGGACCCCACGCTGGGCGCCTTCCTGGCGTTCCTGAAGGCGGCGGACGAGGAGGAGAACGGCCTGGACGCCGGGCGGGTGGGAGAGAGCAACAGCGTGAAGCTGATGACCATCCACGCCTCCAAGGGCCTGGAGTGGCCGGTCGTCGTGGTGCCCGGCATGTCGCAGGCGCTGTCGAAGGCCGGCACGCTCACGGTCGGCACGGTGTTCCCCGCCCGCGCGGCGGCCAGTCCCAAGTGGACGGAGAACCCGCGCAAACTGCCCTACCAGCTCCGCGGAGACGCCTCCGACCTGCCCGGACTGGCCGGGCTGGCCAAGGAGGAACTGGCCGATTTCGACGAGCGCTGCCGTGACCGCGACCTGATGGAGGAGCGCCGCCTCGCCTACGTGGCCGTCACCCGGGCGCACTACCTCCTGATCGCCTCCGGTTACCGGTGGGGCAGCGCGGCCAAACCGCTGGAGCCCTCCGACTTCCTGGTGGAGACCCGCGACACCTGCGGCCGCGTGGCCTTCTGGGCCCCGGAGGCGGAGGAGGGCGCCACCAACCCCCTCCTCACCGAGCCCGCCGAGTCCACCTGGCCCGTCACGCCGGACGGTCTCCGGTACGGGGCCGTCCTCGACGGCGCCACCATGGTCGAATCCGCTCTCGCCGCACTCGCCGGTGCCGCGCCGATCTCCCCCGCCGGGCGGAGCCATCCGGCCGGTTTTGATCCGGAGAGGGAGGACGTTCCTTTCCCGGAGGCTCCGGATGACGAGGACGTCCCCTTTCCGGAGGTCCCGGACGACGAGGACATCCCCTTTCCCGAGGCTCCGGACGACGAGGACGGCCCCGTATTCGAGGAGCCCGACGACTTCCAGGACCTTCAGGACTCCCGGGACCCCGCGAATCTGCGGGAAGGCCAGGATCCGGAGGGCATTCGGGAACCCCGGGAGCTCCGGGCCTCTGAGAATCTCCCGGATCCCCAGGCCTCGGAGCGCCCCCGGGACTCCGGGGATCCCCAGGGCTTCGAGGACTTCGGAAAAGCCCGGGACCACGGGGAGCCGGGACCGGTGCTCCCCGCGCGGCGGGGCGATCCGGCCGGTTCCGAGTACGAGCGCGAGTTCGAGGAGCCCGAGAATGAGCGCGCCGCGGCCTTCCCGGAGCTACGGGGATGGGACAGGGAGCGGGCCAAGGCCTGGGAGCGCGACACCGAGCTCCTGCTGAGAGAACGGGAGATGAATCGGCGGCGCGGTAGCGGGCGGGTGGAGCTTCCCACTCACCTGACCGTCTCGTCGCTCGTCACGCTGGCCTCCGACCCCAAGGCCCTGGCCCGGCAGATCCGCCGTCCCGTGCCCAAGAAGCCCACCCCCCTGGCCCGCCGGGGGACGTCCTTCCACCGCTGGCTGGAGTCCCGCTGGGGGCAGCAGCGGTTGATGGACGAGTTCGAGCTGCCCGGCGCGTCCGACGACTTCGAGGAGACCGACGCGCATCTCGACGAGCTGCGCGACCGGTTCGAGGAGAGTGAGTGGGCGGGCAGGGAACCTCTGGACGTCGAGGTCCCGTTCGAGACGATGATCGCCGACCGGTTGATCCGGGGCCGGATGGACGCGGTGTTCCAGGTCTCGGAAGACCGCTACGAGGTGGTCGACTGGAAGACCGGCCGGCGCCCCAACGGCAAGAAGGCCGAGGCCGCCGCCTCCGTCCAGCTTGCCGCCTATCGCCTGGCATGGTCCCATCTGGCCGCCATCCCCCTGGACCATGTGAGCGCGGCATTCCACTACGTTCGCCTCAACGAGACGGTTCGGCCCGTTAACCTTCTCGACGAGCGTGGCCTTATCGCGCTCGTCGAGTCGGTGCCCGCACTGGGCTGAACCGGGGCGTCCGGTTGTCGTCTCCGGGGCCGCGGCACGGGCCGCCCGCATGAAATCGGACGTGACTTCGTCCGGCTTCCAGCACGGGCGGGACATGCTCTGGGCCTATAACGCTCGGCGTTAAATGACCCCACTCCATCTTGCTTTGGGAGAGGGCGGCATTGAAGGCGAGTAGATTAGTGGAGCAGTCGGATCCAGCCGTCACTGTTGCACGAGGGCGTCGGGTCCCTCTCTGCCCGCATGGAATTGCAATGACAGAGGGAGCGCCTCAGGGAGACTAAGCCCCTTTGGCCCGAAGCACCTGGCGGAACCGCTAAGGTATCGCCAACACCTAAACATCATTTGGAGAACGATCATGGCCAAGCGGATCGTGGAGTCTTTTGTAGATGACCTAGACGGTAGCGAGGCAGAGGGAACCATTGCCTTTGCCATCGAAGGCTCGTCCTACGAGATCGATCTCTCAGGCTCGAACGCAGACAAGCTGCGCGCGGCGCTCGCACCGTTCATCAACGCTGCTCGTCCGGTCCGCCAGGAGCGACCGGGGCGTGGTCGTAAGCTCAACGTCTCCGGCCGGGCGCTCGAGCGCGAGAAGAGCAGCGCGATTCGTACGTGGGCGAAGGACCAGGGTCTGAACGTCAGCGAGCGCGGCCGGATTGCGGCGAAGATCGTCGAGCAGTACGAAGCGGCCAACTAGGTAAGTCCTCTTACCGAGCTCGGCTGTAAAAGCCCCCTCCTCCGGATCTCTCCGGAGGAGGGGGCTTTTTTCGTTGCCCGAAGGAGCGGCGGACAACGGGTCCGATCTGCGCGGGCGCGTCGTGGCAATTGCGAATGCCAACGGAAACATGGAAAGGCGCGCAGGGGAGCGGACGTCCGGCAGAAGGCAATCTCCATGCCTGCCGGGCCGTCGGGTCAATGATCGACAGGCGCGCACCCGTCGATGATTGAATTCGCCTTACCCGTGATGAATGCGAGAGAATCCTCATTTCTGTCGCATGCGTGATGAGTAAGAAGAGTGTCTCCAAGGTCGGGGGTTCAAAATCGGCGACGGATTGCCTCGAGGTTTTCATTCATTGTCCAAGAAGGGAACGGACGCCGTGCCGCCGTATGGAGCCGTTCCGGCGGAGAGTTTTTCGCCGGAAGCGTGTGGCGGCGGAAGGGCCGGTTCCCGGGCAATTCGCGGAGAGGCCTGCCAAGCGGATCCGTGAACGGACCGTCGCCGGAGCCGTCGGCGCCAGGGTCGGATGTCACTCGCGGACCGTGACCGGGTTGAGAAGTCGCCATCGTGGTTTGCGCAGCGCCTCATCCGGGAACATCAAGATCGTTTTGATGACGTCAAGGCGACGACCGCGGCGACAATCGCCGTGAACGGGTCGGAAATGCGGATATATCGATAAGAAGCGTCAACCATCATGGCCTCCGTTTCTCCGGCTTGCGCACATGGTCGCGCCAGGTATTCGCGATTGTCGGGGACTCACTCCGATTTCGCCGCCGCCTGCCGATGGCGTAGGCCGTTACTCGCGACATTCGCCATTCGGAACGCGGTGGGAGTGAGATGCCCGAGCCGTACCGGCCACCTGAAACGCGGCGACGGCCGGGAGTGGCCGTCCGGGCAGCCCGGGGCCGGTCTCGTGTAAGTGACCCAAGGTGCGGTGATCGGCGCAGGAATAAGGACACCCTGACTGAAAAAGCGCCGAGGCACGCCCTCGGCGCCGGCCTTGCGATGTGCTCCGTCTCATCCCCGGGGAGAAACGCCGACCGGTTCGGGAGGGGCGTCATCAAAGGAGCCGTTCATCGGAGTTCCATATCGCCGATGGAATTCTCCGTCTGCCATCCGGGCGCCGCTCGCTCACGTATAACCTCCGACGGCCGTAGCCCGGCGGCGATCTCCTGACCGGAGGTCGCCCCGCCACCTCTGTGATCTTGGCCAAGGCGAGGGAGAGGTCCGCCCGGTCGGTATCGGATCCGGCTCTTCTGGGGCGTCCGTTACCGAACGGCCGGTGAACCGGCGATGAAGTTCTCTCTGTCCGCCTTCGGGATCGGCCCTGAAGGGGGTTTTGCTGGCTTATGCTCCCCAGAGTCGCTTTTGTGCTCATCTGACGGGAGTTTCCCGGTGACACGTCCCGCTTGGCCATCCGCCGCCCGCCGGGCGCTCCTCGCCGCGATCGTCCTCCTCCCCCTGACCGGTTGCACGAGCGATCCCGCTCCGGCAGCCTCGCCCTCCACGGCGGAAGCCGCACCGCCCGCCGCGGAAAGCGTGATGGGCATCGCGCGGAGCGTGTGCGGCACAAGCTGGACCGGGCACGGCGGGGACAGGACGTTCCTGGTCAAGAACACGGACACGGTCACCACCGACGTCGAGCTCGTCGACCCGGGCACCGGGGCGGTCTACGCGGAGGTGGAGTCGCTGGCGCCGGGCACCACCAGACCCCTGCGCGTCCGGCTGGGGCACGGTGCCTACGCCCTCCGCTGCCTGCCGGAGGGCGTGAACATGCTGACCGGCCCAACCACGCGGATCACCGACGGACCACAGGACGGCACCCCGGCCGTCCTGCCGGTGGACGACCAGGATCTGACCGGCGCGGTGAGCCGATACCGGAAAGGCGTGACCGCCGGGCTGGCCGTTCTGGCCGATGACGTCGCCGCCCTGCGCCGGGCGTTGCACCGCGGCGACCGGGCCGACGCCCGGACCGCGTGGTTGACCGCACACCTGGGATACGAACGGCTGGGCGCCGCGTACGGGACCTTCGACGAGTTCGCCGACATGATCGACGGCCTGCCGGACAGCCTGCCGGGCGGTGTGTACGACAAGGACTTCTCGGGTTTTTACCGCATCGAGTACGGACTCTGGCACGGCGAGACGCCCTCGTCGCTGGCTCCGGAAGGCGACCGGCTCGCCTCCGACGTCGCGAAGTTGCGGCACGACTTCCCCGACCAGCGGACCGATCCCATGGACCTGCCGCTGCGCGCCCACGAGATCCTGGAGGACACCCTCCAGTCCCAGCTGACCGGCACCGCCGACCAGGGCAGCGGGACCGGCCTGGCCACGGCCGAGGCGAACCTCGACGGCACGCAGGCCGTACTGGACGCGATCGCGCCGATCATGCGGAGCCGGTACGCGGGCTGGGATCAGGTGGGCGTCTGGATGGGACGCGCCCGGCGGTTGCTGAAAGACGCACGTCGGCCCGGCGGCGGATGGACTCCCGTCGCCTCGCTGAAGACGATCGATCGCCGGCGGCTGGACGGCACGATCGGCGCACTGCTGGAGGAACTCGCCCCGATCGCGTCGATCGGTGAGACCCGGAGGACATCATGACGGACCGGCGGACGTTCATGCGCGGAGCGCTGGGTGTGGGCGTGGCGGGCGCCGTGCTCGCCGGGGCGCCGTCCGGTCGCGCGACCCCGGCCCCGGCCGTTGATCCGGTGGTGGCCTTCCACGGCGCGCACCAGGCCGGCATCACCACCCCTCAGCAGCGGAACGCCACGCTGGTGGCCTTCGACGTGCTCGCCGCCGACCGGCGGGAGCTGACCGACCTGCTGCGGACCCTGACCGAGCGGGCCAGGTTTCTCACCTCGGGCGGCACCCCGCCCGAGGTGGGAATCGGCGCACCGCCGACGGACTCCGGGGTCCTCGGTCCCACGGTGCCGGCGGACGGGCTGACCGTGACCGTCGGGGTGGGCGCGTCCCTGTTCGACGGCAGGTACGGCCTGGCAGACCGCAAGCCGGCCGGGTTGACCCCCATGCGCGAATTTCCCAACGACCACCTCGACGAAGCGCGGTGCCACGGGGACCTGAGCCTGCAGCTGTGCGCCGACAACTGGGACACCGTGTCGCACGCCCTGCGGGACATCGCCAAGCACACCAGGGGCGGGATGCAGGTGCGCTGGCGGATCGACGGCTTCGTCTCCCCGCCCAGGCCCTCCGGCACGCCGCGCAACCTGATGGGCTTCAAGGACGGCACGTCCAACCTCGACGTCTCCGACGCCGCGCTGATGGACCGGCTGGTCTGGCTGCCCGAAGGCGGCAGCTACCAGGTGATCCGGATCATCCGGATACTGGCCGAGTTCTGGGACAGGGTCTCCATCCTGGAGCAGGAGAACATGATCGGCAGGCGCCGGGACACCGGGGCGCCCCTGGACGGCGACCACGAGCTCGACGTGCCCAACTTCGCCGCCGATCCGGTCGGCACCTCGATTCCGCTGACCAGTCACATTCGCCGGGCCAATCCACGCGTCCCCCAGACGGACGGCAGCCGCATCCTGCGCAGGCCGTACAACTACGACCTCGGTGTCGACTCGGTCGGCGACCTCGACATGGGCCTCGTCTTCGTCTGCTACCAGCGGGATCTCGCGGCACAGTTCGAGGCGGTGCAGACCAGGCTGGCAGACGAGCCACTGGTCGACTACATCCAGCCCGTCGGTGGGGGCTACTTCCTGGTCCTGCCCGGGGTGCGCGATGCCGGCGACTATTTCGGCCGGACATTGGTGGGCTGATGTGGACGGACCGTTAACTCAGTGTTTGGCCTGGCGTCATGATTCCGTGGTGGCCGTTGCCCTGCCGCTCCGAAAGATTGACGAGTGCACCTAAACCACTCATTTACGGAAGAAGGCGACATGGGCATGAAGTCCCATAGCCGGATCAGAAGGACCCAGGTACTCGCGGTGGCGGCGACGGTCGCGGCCCTGGCGATGGCGACGGTGGCGGCGAGCCCCGGATGGGCCGACCACGGAGCGGCGTCCAAGCCCGCCGACCACTCCAGCCGCACCTCGACGCCGATCAAGCACCTCGTCGTCCTCTTCGACGAGAACGTCTCGTTCGACCACTACTTCGGCACGTACCCCCAGGCCGCCAACACCGACGGCACGACGTTCAAGGCCGTGAAGGGGACCCCCAAGGTCGACGGCCTGAGCAAGAAGCTCCTCACGAAGAACCCGAACCAGTTCAACCCCAAGCGCCTGGCCCCGTCGCAGGCCCTGTCCTGCGACATGGACCACGACTACGGCCACGAGCAGCTCGCCTACAACGGCGGCAAGGCCGACAAGTTCGTCGAGAACACCGGGCGTGACAAGTGCACGGGCCAGCCGGTCATCTTCGGCGAGCCCGGCCTGGTCATGGACTACTACGACGGCAACACCGTCACCGGTCTGTGGAACTACGCCCAGAACTACGCGATGAGCGACAACTCCTTCAACACGGGATTCGGGCCGTCCACCCCGGGAGCGCTCAACCTGATCTCCGGGCAGACCCACGGCGTGTACGCGGTGAACCCGGTCACGCACGAGAAGGTCACCGACGCCTACACGGTCGCCTCGCCGAACGCCAAGGGCGTGGGAACGGTCATCAACGACCCGGACCCCGCGTTCGACGACTGCTCGGACACCAACCACACCTCCACCAACGCCCTTGCCGTGATGAAGGGCAAGAACATCGGTGACCTCCTCAACGACCAGAAGGTGACCTGGGGCTGGTTCCAGGGCGGCTTCACGCCGACCGGCACCGCCAACGGCTACGCGGTCTGCGGGGCCACCCACCAGAACATCGGCGGCAACTCCGTGGTCGACTACAGCCCGCACCACAACCCGTTCGCCTACTACGAGTCCACCAGCAACCCCAAGCACCTGCCGCCGTCCTCGGTCGCCAAGATCGGTCAGACCGACCAGGCCAACCACCAGTACGACCTGACCGACTTCCACAAGGCGGTCAAGGCGGGCAACCTCCCCGCGGTCAGCTTCCTCAAGGCGGGCGAGTACCAGGACGGCCACGCCGGTTACTCCGACCCGCTCGACGAGCAGCACTTCCTGGTCGACACCATCAACGAGCTGCAGCGGTCGAAGGACTGGAGCTCCACGGCGGTCGTCATCGCCTATGACGACTCCGACGGTTGGTACGACCACGCCAAGCCTCCCATTTTCAACGGCTCCGCCGACCCGGCCCACGACGTGGCGGCGCTGTGCGGCACCGCCTCGGCGGCCGGCGGCTACGCCGACCGCTGCGGCATGGGCCCCCGCCTCCCGATGCTGGTCATCAGCCCGTACAGCAAGACCAACTACGTCGACCACACCCGGACCGACCAGACCTCGATCCTCAAGTTCGTCGAGGACAACTGGGGCACCGGCCGTATCGGTGACTCCTCCTTCGACGCCCACGCCAAGCCGCTGACCGGAATGCTCGACTTCCGCCACGGCCCCAACAAGAAGCCGGTACTGCTCAACCCGACCTCGGGCGCGGTAACCCGTAGCTAACGGTCACCCGTAGCCAATCCCGGCCGTTGCGCCCGCTGTCCGATCGGATGGCGGGCGCAACGGCGAGCAACCTGCCGCCTCCTTCGCGTCCCGATCCGGTCACTTCAGGTGACTCTCCGCTGTGGACGACGAGAGTATGACTCAATACCCTCACGAGTATGACCAAGCGGATCACGATCTCCCTGCCGGACGATCTCGCCGACGAAGCGCAGGAGTCCGGCAATGCCTCGGGCTATATCGCCGACGCTCTGCGGGAGCGGCGCCGCATCAAGGACGGCATGGCGGCTCTGGAGCAGCTGTGGGGCCCGGACTGGCAGGAGGGCATCACCGACGCGGACAGGGCGCGCGCGAACCGCCTGTTCGGCTCCTCCCGGGATGTCGCGTGACATCAGGGACCGAAGGAGTGACCGGTCATGTCCTCGATCTTGACGCGATTTACCACCTGCTCGACGCGCGGAGTAATTACGGCCGTGAGATCGTCCGCCAGTCGGTGCTGCGCAACACCACGCTTCTTCTTCCGGCGGTAGCCGCGCAGTGTGTGGCCGGCTTCCGGTCCCGCCAGGCCGAGGCACTGTTCTCGGTGCCGGTGGTGACGATCGGGGGCCTAACGGCCGCCGAGGTGACGAACGCGGCCCGGTTCGGCCCGAAGATGGCGGCGAACCTGGAGCAGTACACACCAGGACTGGCGATGAAGTCCGAGATTGTGACGATCCTTGCCGCCGCCCATGCCGTGCTCCTGGCCGAAGCGCGCGGAGGCTTGCGGATCATCACCCCTGTGCCGCACCTGTATGACGACGTCGCCGATGTCCGGCTGGAGATCCTGCCCTGAGCGGTTTTCTTTCGCCAGGCGGTTGAGAAGCACCGTCCGGGACGCGGCAGGGCGGGGAGGCCGGCGGTCTGCGGCGGAGACGGGTTGACGCTCATCCTGCCGTCGCCTGGTGATGGATGTTCTCCCCCGGTTGAGAGACCTCCGTGCATGCCGGGATCAGCCGATGGGCAGGCTGAGCTCGATGTACTGACCAGCGGACGTTTTAAGATCGGAGACGCCGAAGTGATATCTGCGGTACCGGTGAGGGATCGAGTCTCAGGATTGGCCTCCACGGCGGAGCTGCCCGCTTACGTCTACGACCTGGTCGAGCTGGACGCCCACCTGGCGGCTGTGCGAGCGGCGCTGGGCGACGTCGAGCTCTACTACGCGGTGAAGGCCAACCCCGATCCCGAGCTGTTGCGGGCGCTCTCCCCGTACGTCGACGGCTGGGAGGTGGCCTCGGGCGGAGAGCTGGCCCACGTGCGCGAGCTCTTCCCGGACGCTTCGATCGCGCTGGGCGGACCCGGCAAGACGGAGAAGGAACTGCTCAGCGAGGTCACCCGGCTGCACGTCGAGAGCCCCGGTGAGCTGCGGCGGCTCCTGGCGTCGGGACATCGGGCGGACGTGTTGCTCCGGGTCAACCTGGACGTGCCGATCGAGGGCGCCTCGCTGGCCATGGGCGGTGGCGCGACGCCGTTCGGCATGGATCCGGAGGGGATCGCCGAGTGCGTGGCCATGCTGGAAGACCAGGAGACGGTACGGCTGTGCGGGATCCACGCGCATCTGGCCAGCGGCCTCGACGCCGCGCGGTTGCTGGTGCTGGCCGAAGCCGTCCTGACCTATGCCCGGGGGCTGGGCGTCACCGAGATCAACCTCGGCGGGGGCATGGCCGTGTCCTACGCCGACCCTGACGACCGGTTCGACTGGCGCTCGTACGGCGAGGGCCTGGCGAGGCTGCGCCGTCCCGGCGAGGTGCTGCGCATCGAGCCGGGACGTTCGCTGACGGTCTACTGCGGGCGGTACGTGACCCAGGTGATCGACGTGAAGCGCGTGCACGGCGAGCTGTTCGCGGTGGTCGCCGGAGGCACCCACCACCTCCGGACCCCCGCCACGAAGGGGCACGACCAGCCGCTGGTCATGGGGGCTCCGGGCGAGCCGGTCACGATCGTCGGCCAGCTCTGCACCCCCAAGGACATCCTCGCCAGGAAGGTCCCCACACGGCTGGAGGTGGGGGACGTCGTGGAGTTCACGATGGCCGGCGCCTACGCCTGGAACATCTCTCACCACGACTTCCTGATGCATCCGAAACCAAGCTTCCACTACTTGACCGCGAGCTGAGAGCCGAGATCATCACCCGGCAAGGCATCGGCCACCGCCACATCCGGCTGCTTCGGCGAGCCGATGGCCACGACTGACCGCTCACCCGGAAGCGCGTCACCGTGCCGCGTTTCCCTCCCCGCCCGAAGGCGAGGGTTTCCACGCCGGAGGCAATTGGTGATGAAGGGCCCCGAGTTCTCGGGGCCCTTCATCATGAACGGGTGGACGGTCCGTCCGGGATCAGGAGAGCACCGCCAGGGGGTTGGCCACCAGCACGTACCCGGCCGAACGGTCGGCCGACCGTGCCCACCGGACCGACAGGTTGGCCTTGGCGGGCAGCGGCACCCCGGCCAGCAGGTCGGACAGCGGTCGCGGCCATCCCCTGGACTCCGCGTATCCGGCCAGCACCTCCCCGGCCACCATCCACAGCTCCCGTGTCGGCCCCTGCCCCGCGAGAGAGGCCGCGATCTCGGCGAGGTGGTTGACCATCAGGCAGTAGACCACCCGGTTCCAGCCGGCGGCAGGGTCGTAGGTGAGCGCCTCGGCGACCCGTTCCGGCAGCCCGGACAGGTCGTGACGGCCGGCGACGAGTTTGGTGCCCTCCATGTCGCGGAAGACGGCCTCCACCGGCAGCCCCGCCGCGTCCACGCCGATCAGGACGTTCTGCAGGTGGGGTTCCAGCACCACGCCGTGGCTGAGGTAGGCGTCGAGCACCGGCAGGGCGACGTGCTCGACATAGGCACGCCACCAGCGCACCGGCTCGGCCGGAAGCTCGGCGGAGACGGCCAGCGCTCCGCTCAGCAGGGGGGTCACGCCCGGATGGCAGACCGACCACGGGCTGGTACGGATGATCACACCCAGTCCCTCCAGGAGACGGGTGCCCAGGTCGGCGGAGCGGTAGCCGGGTTCGGGAAGCCAGCGGGTGCCGGGGAACTCGACCGCGAGATCCTCGAACACCGGTCCGAGGCGTCTGGTCAGCTCGACCGCGCCCGCCAGCTCGTACCAGGAGTTCTTCCGGACGCAGTTGGTGATCCGCACGTCCAGGCTGAACTTCAGGCACCGGTCGATCTGCGGCTCGTAGACCGTCCTGACCGAGGAGGTGGGGATCGCCGTACGGGCGCCGTCGCCCAGATCGACCAGCCGCCCGTCGGCCAGCGGCGCGGCCAGCTCCGCCGCGAGCAGGTCGAGTTGCCATGGGTGCGCGGGGAGCAGCGAATAGCCGCGAGGCGCCCGGCCGAGGGCGTCGAGCGGGCCGGTGTCGCCCGCCTGGGCCAGCACGTCGTCCCTCACCCCGAGCAGCCGCAGCGGGAAACCGGCGTGCGCCTCGGGGGCGTAGCGCAGCCAGTCCGCGCCGCCGCGTGCCTTCGGACTGGGATGGAACGGATGCCCGAAGACCAGCGCCTGCTCGGAGGCCAGCCACGGATCGGCCGGAGGATCGGCGTCCCGCCGGACCGCCAGCAGCGTCGCCATGACCTCCCTGCTCGCGGCCACCTGCGCCGCGAACTCGTCGTTGACCCCGCCCGATCCGATCTGATCGAACTCGTTTTCCGCGGGCCTGGTCTCACCCAGTCTGGTTTCCGCGAGCCGGGTCCCACCGGGTCTGTTTTCTGTGGGTTCAGCCGTGCCGAATCCCGTCCCGCCGAGTCCGGAGCCGGTATCGCCAGGCCCGATACCCCCGGTCTCGCCAGGTTCGGTTCCCGCCGGTACGGCCCCGCCGAGTTCGAGCTCCACAAGCCGGACGAGCAGGTCGGCGGAGAGCGGCTGCCAGGCCCCGGCCTCCAGCCATTCGGCCGGTCCCTCGAAGCGCAGCGCGAGCCCGCCGTACGTGCGGACCCGCAGAAGGGTGTCCGCGACGCGCAGCAGCACGTACGGCTCGGCGTGCCAGACCTGCCCGCGAGGCCCGGACACCTCCCTCACACAGCAGCGCAGCAGTGCCGCCAGTGACGCCTCCTCGGCGACGGCGGCGGGAGAGTCGAGCGCGAGGCTGGTCATGTCGTCCTCTGCATGGTCACGGTCTGGACGGCCTGGGGCGGCTGGCGGAGATAGTTGGGACCGCTGGTGCCGTAGAACTTGTTCACGTCGCGCGCACCGGTGCGCGCCTTGTCGACCAGCGTTCCCGCGGTGATCATCGACTTGCCGACGAGCCGGGCGGCGTCGAGGGTTCTGGCTCGCAGCAGCCGGGCCATCGGATCCTCCCCGTACTCCTCCAGCGCGTCGGAGAGCGCGTCGCGGATCAGCCGGGCGGCCTGCGGGGACGGCAGCGCGCCGAAGGTCACCGCGGCGGCGGCCAGATGCAGGGTGATGGTCACGAACACGTCGGCGAGGGCGTGGGGATCGTCGGTCAGCATCCGTCCGTCGGCGAAGTCGGGCACCGCGACGCCCGCGCTCCTCAGCCGGTCCGGCGAGGTCAGCAGCCCGTCGTTGTCCTTGACCAGCAGCTTGGCGGGACCGTTTCCGAACAGGAGCGAGAGGTTCTGCTGATGGGCCTCCAGCGCCGTGCCGTACCGGACGAAGAGCCGCACGTGGAACCCGAACAGCAGCCGCAGGTACCACCCGAGCAGTCGCGTCACGTCCCCGCCGTACCAGCGCCCGGCGAGCTCCTCCACGACGGATCCGCCGCCGGGCAGGGGCGCGAGCAGCGCGGCCACCGGGACGGCCTCTCCCGCCGGATGGCGGCGCAGGAGCCAGCCCAGATACTCGTGTCCCGCGTGCCCGTAGGTCTGCTCGTCGGCGAGGACCACCCCCGGATCGGGCATCTCGCGCAGCAGCAGCTCGGCCCGCGCCCCGTCGGCGAGCGTGTCGGGCTTGATCGACCTCCGGTTGCGCAGCCCGAGCGTGCTGGTGGTCAGCGGCAGCTTCAGGTGCGTGCCGGGGAAGATCTCGACCGTGCGCATCGACAGTGTGGGTCTGACCTCCAGGTACGGCTCGGGCCCCATGATCGCCCACGGGATCTCCTCGACCGCGGGGACCGTCAGCGGATGCACGGGGAACAGCACGTGCGTCTCCGCGAGGCGCTCGTCCAGCCCGACCGCGGCGAACCCCGGAGCCTCCGGCATCTCCGCCCCCGCCTGCCGCTCCCGGGGCACCGCGGCCCAGCGCAGCTCGAAGGCGGGAGCGAACTCCGGCGCGTAGGCCGTCAGCTCCTCGTCGGAGAGCCCGATCCGGCACCGGGCCGTCGGGTACACCGGATGATCGACGAAGGCGGCCAGCGTCTCGTAGCGCACGGTGCCGTGCCCCACGCCCGACACCGGCCGAAGGGCGCCGGATGCCTGGCTCGGCACGATGCCCGAGCCCTGGCTCGGCACGAGGTCGGGTGCCTGGCTTGGGCCAGTGCCTGAGCCCTGGCTCGGCACGGCGCCGGATGCCTGGCTTGGGCCAGTGCCCGAACCCTGGCTCGGCACGGCGCCGGGAGCCCGGCTCCGTACGGTGCCCGAGCCCTGGTTCGGCACGATGCCGGATGCCCGGCTTGGCACGGCGCTTGAGCTCTGGCTCGGCCCGGTGCCGGACGCCCGGCTCCGCACGGCGCCGAGCCGTTCCGGTGGCCGGGAGGACTCGGCGCCCAGCCGGGCGAGCACCTCCTCGCGGTGGGCGTCGTGGAGGTCGAGGGAGCGCAGCGCCTCCAGGCACTCCTGGACGAAGGCCTCGACGCCGGGGGCGTCCGTCGGGGCTGAGACCTCCCGCAACGTGTGCAGGACCTCCTCCAGGCGGAGCGCCTCCTCCGGGGCCACCACGAAGTCCTGGAACAGCGAGCCCGGCGTCAGCCGTACCCGGCGCCCCCGGGGCAGGACGAGCGCCACGCCGTCCTTGCTCCGGGTCACCCGCGCCGTCAGGCCGCCGTAGTCCTCGCGCAGGAGCGCGTTCAGAACACGGGCGGCGAGGTACGGTTCCCGACCGCTCACGGTGCCTCTCCCGATCATGCGATCACCCACGGGTTGCCGGCGGTGAAGGCCGTGAGGGCCGCGTCCACGCTTGCCCGGTCGGGTCCGATCGCGCGAACGATGCCCATGTAGTCGCGGTTGGTATTGCTCTGATCGATCCGGTCGCCTACGGCGCGCAACGGCCGGTGCCACAACCGGATCCGGTCCCCGGCGGCGGGAACGATCGTCCCCGGAGCCTCCACCACGGTCCCCGAGCGGTCGGCGATCAGGCTCAGCACGGTCCCGTGTCCTCCGGCCGCACCGGGGCCGCCCGGCTCCGTGCCGAGTTTGCCTGGGCGGCCCGGCCTCATGGCGGGCGTGCCCGGATCACCTGTTTTCGCGCGGAGGATGCCGGGCTCGCCCGGCTCCGCGCCGGGCTTGCTTGGACCGCCCGGCTTCATGCCAGGCTCGCCCTGCTCCGTACCGGGCTTGCTTGGACCGTCCGGTCTCATGGCGAGCATGCCAGGCTCGCCCTGCTCCGTACCGGGCTTGCTTGGACCGTCCGGTCTCATGGCGAGCATGCCGGGTGTGCCGCGGTCGCTCAGTTTCGCGCCGAGGTGGACGCCCAGGATGCGCTCGAACAGCGGAACGCCCAGCAGGTCCGCGACGAGGAAGTCGCAGTGGTCACCGATCACCCGGTAGTTGACCTCGATGATCCGCGGCCCGGCCGAGGTCATCGCGTACTCCGTGTGGCAGGCCCCGAACCCCGCCCCCAGCGCGTCCAGCGCCCGCAGCACGTGCTCGCTCCCCGGAGGCGGCTCCCAGTCGAGCCGCTCCTCCACGAAGTACGGCAGCGGCCCGAGCCTGGTCCGGAAGCCGCCGAGGACCTGGGTCCTCTCGCCGTCGCCGAGCGTCTCCAGCGTGTGCAGGGGGCCGTCGAGGTACTCCTCCACGACCAGCGCCTCGTCGGGGCGCCGGTCCCGGATCGCCCGTACGGCCGCCGCGAGCTCGCCCGCGTCGCGCACCAGCACGACGTCCTCGCTGGCCACGCCCTCGCGCGGCTTCACCACCGCGGGAAAGGGCAGGTCCCGCGGCACGGGGTCGCCGGCCGCCAGCCGTACGGCACGCACGACCTCGACCCCGGCCGCCGCCAGCCGCCGCCGGGTGAGTGCCTTGTTCTTGGTGGTGGCGCAGGCTCTCCAGTCCTTGCCCGGCAGGCCGAAGTATTCGGCGGCCAGGGCTGTCTCGGCCTGGAGGTGATCGGAGTTGGAGAAGATCGCGTCCGGTGCGTGGTGGTGCGCGATGACGTCGATCACCGCGCGGGCGTCACGCACGTCGCAGCCGAGCACCTCGGTCCCGGCGTGCCGGTGGTGCTCCGGCCGGTCGGTGAGGATCGTGACGTCACAGCCCAGCTCGTGTGCCGCCGGAAGGAATCCGTCCGTGACCGAGTCGGTCGGTTTGAGCGCTGTGAGGTACAGCCGCAATGCAGGACCCCCGATATCAGGTAAGGCTAACCTAACTCGAGGTATCCTAGCCGTCGAGGATCATCGTGCGTGCGTGATTGCGTAATCACCGTACAAGTCCTCCTCCTTATGGCGTTGAAGACCTCTCATCCGGCAGGAGGGCCGCCGAGATCGGAGGACGCGCGGAAGTGCCTCTCTCCTGCGGCATAAACTGTTCACCGGTTTGGGGAGGCGGGACGGCGTGGAGATCACGACGCAAGAAGAACTACTGGGACCGCTGCTGCTCGCGCGCAGCACCATCGATCGTTCGGCACTGTTCCGGGGTGACGCCGAGTGGCTCAAACGGGCGTGGGAGGACGGTGCGACCCGGGTCCTGGTCGTCGACGACGGCAAGGCGCTGGTCCGGCGGAGCGGTGAGGACGTCGCGCTGACGCTGCTGCCCACGGCCGACGCACCCGAGGGGGAGCGCTACCTGCTCGGCGTGGACGCCGAGGGTGTCGCCTACTTCGCCGTGACGGCCCCGCTGCCGGGTGTCGTCCACACCTCCGCCCCGGGCCGGATCGTCGCCCCGCGCGCCGCCTCCTCGCTGGCGGAGGAGGAGATCGTCGCGGTGGGGCTGCGCGAGGTGGGTTCGCTGCTGGGAGACCGGGACGCGGGGCTGATGGTCTACGCGGTCGCCCTGGAGGCGTGGCACTCCACCCACGAGTTCTGCCCGCGCTGCGGGAGCCGTACGGAGGTCCGGTCGGGCGGGCACGTCCGCGTCTGTCCCAAGGACGGCAGCCAGCACTTCCCCCGGGTCGATCCGGCGGTGATCATGCTGATCCACGACGACCAGGACCGGTGCCTGCTGGCCAGGGGGCCGCAGTGGCCCGAGGGGCGGCTGTCGGTGCTGGCCGGGTTCGTGGAGCCGGGCGAGTCGCTGGAGCACGCCGTGGCGCGTGAGGTGGCCGAGGAGGTCGGCGTCAGCATCGCCGAACCGCACTATCTGGGCAGCCAGCCCTGGCCGTTCCCCCGCAGCCTGATGCTCGGCTTCTTCGCGCGGGCCACGTCGACCGAGTTCGTGCTCGATCCCGAGGAGATCGCCGAGGCGCGCTGGTTCAGCCGCGCCGAGCTGCTGGCCGCGATGGAGAGCGGCGAGGTGCGCCTGCCGTCCGAGGTCTCGATCGCCCGCAGGCTGATCGAGACCTGGTACGGAAAGCCGTTGATCGGCGACTGGTGATCGGCACGGCCCGTCTCGGCCGTCGATGACGGTGGCGGGCACGCGCCGAACGAGGTCGCCGGCGAAGGCCGCCGCAGCTCCACGGCTGCTCCAGCGGCCGGGTACGGTCGCCGAAACTCCGGCACGACGGAGCCCCGCGTCCAACAGGACCGGGGCTCGCCGTGTGAGGGAGCGCGGTTACGCGCTGACGCCTGCCAGGAGGCGTTTGACCTCGATCACCGAGGGGTTGGTCCTGACGACTCGACCGGTCGGGGAGTCCATCACGACGGTGGGCACGACCTGGTTGCCGTTGTTGACACTCATGACAAATTGGGCCGCGTCGGGGTTCCGCTCGATGTCGATCTCCTCGTAGGAGATGCCCTCGCGGGTGAGCTGGCTCTTCAGCCGCTTGCAGGGACCGCACCAGGTGGTGGTGTATACAGTCAGCGCCATTTTGTTAAATGTCCCCTCATGTGATGTCCGGCGCTCATTGGCAACAAAGTGAGAGCCGTTCATCTTCCCGGGGGCTCAACAAGCTTATCTGGTGGGCCCGAGAAGCCTGTCGCCGATCCACTCCTGGACCTCCTCCGCCAGGCCGGGCATCCGGTAGAGGGGAGCGCTGTGCCCGGTGCCCGGTTCGGTCAGCACCGTCATGTCCACGCCGACCTGGCGCAGGCGTGACTTGAGCTGGAGGCTGTGCTCCACCGACACGAACTCGTCCTCCGAGTGCGCGGTCAGCACGGGCACGTCGCGGCGGCTCGCGTGCAGGGGCACCTCCATGCTGGCCCAGATCTTGGGGCACTTGCCGGGCCCGCAGCCCCCGGCGAGTTTGATGGCCGCGGTGCGCAGCTTGCGCTTGTTCGCATCCGGGCTCTCGGCGCCTTCGGTGTAGGCCGTCATCGGCGAGATCACCGGGGAGATGCCGACCACGCCGCGCAGGCCGGGCAGGCCGTCCTTGTAGGTTCCCACGGCGGTGGACAGGTGGCCTCCCGCGGAGAAGCCGACGACCACGTAGTTGTTCGGGTCGAAGCCCCACAGGGGCGCATGCCTGCGCGCGGTGGCGATGGCGTCGAGCGTGTCGGTGCGCTGGGCCGGCCAGGGGGCGTCGGTGGAGAGGCGGTAGTTGATGTTGAAGACCGTGTAGCCCAGCTCGGCGTAACTCTGGCTCACCGCGGTCATGAGCTTCTTGTCCCCTGAGGACCACCAGCCACCGTGGATCACGAAGACGCCGGGTCGCGTCAGACCATCGGACTGGTACCAGACATCCATCCGCTGGCGGACGTGCGAGCCGTACGAGATGGTTTTGATGTCGGTGCCGTGGACGAGTGGATCAGGCGCGACGACCGGGGGCGGCGGCGGGGTCGGCGGGGATGTCGGGTCGCCCTTGGCGGGCTTCTTCGCCGTCGAGGTGGCGCTCGTGTGCGAAGGCGTCGAAGACGCGTGCGCAGCCGGGGACGCGTGCACCGTCGCGGATCCGATCACCAATGTCGCCAGAGCAAGCGCACTCACGGTCACCGCAGTTCGCACAGGTTCTTCCTTCCCCGAGCCAATTCGTTCCCCATTGTGGGGGAAACAGGCATGGTTGTGCATCTCGGCGAACGACATCGACGAACGGCGGCATGATGCCAGAATGGGCGATGCTCTGCCAGTGGCTGGGAGGATGTTTCCGCCAGCGTGTTCGACAGCATGTTAAGGAGTCTCCGTGGAGCCCTACGACGTCCTGGCGGGGCTGGATCCCGAGCAGCGTGACGTGGCGGAAGCCGTCCGGGGACCGGTCTGCGTGCTCGCGGGAGCGGGGACGGGCAAGACGCGCGCCATCACCCATCGCATCGCGCACGCCGTACGCAGCGGAGTGGTAGATGCACAGGGCGTGTTGGCTGTGACGTTCACCACACGTGCCGCCGGGGAGCTCAGGCAGCGGCTGCGCCAGCTCGGCACGCCCGGGGTGCAGGCCCGCACCTTCCACGCCGCCGCGCTGCGTCAGCTCACCTACTTCTGGCCGCGCGTCATCGGCGGGGATCCGCCCAGGGTGATCGAGTCGAAGATGCCCCTGCTGATCGACGCCTGCCGTTCCATCCGCAAGAACCCCGACCGGTCCGAGCTGCGGGACATCGCCGCCGAGATCGAGTGGGCCAAGGTCACCCAGATCGCCCCGGAGGATTACGCCGACGCCGCGAAGAAGGCCGGCCGGACCCCGCCGGTCGCGCCCGAAGAGGTCTTCCGGCTCTACGACGCCTACGAGACGCTCCGCCGCGACCGGCACCTGGTCGACTTCGAGACCATCCTGGAGCTCACCTCCGCGGTGATGACCGAGCATCGCGAGGTGGCCGCCCAGATCCGCGAGCAGTACCGCTACTTCGTGGTGGACGAATACCAGGACGTCAACCCGCTGCAGAAACTGCTGCTCGACACCTGGCTCGGCGGTCGCGACGACCTGTGCGTGGTCGGTGACCCCAACCAGACGATCTACTCCTTCACCGGCGCGACCCCCCGTTACCTGACGGGCTTCTCGGTCGAGCATCCCAACGCCACCGTGATCAAGCTGGTTCGCGACTACCGGTCCACCCCCCAGGTCGTCTCCCTGGCGAACCGGGTGCTGGAGAAGGCGCGGACCCCGCACAAACTCTCTCTGATCGCCCAGCGTCCGGACGGTCCGGAGCCCGTCTTCGCCGAATACGACGACGAGGTCGCCGAGGCCGAGGGCGTGGCACGGGCGGTGAAGAAACTCGCCGACGGCGGTGTGCCGACCCGGGAGATCGCCGTGCTGTTCCGGGTCAACGCCCAGTCCGAGGCGTACGAGCAGGCTCTCGGCAAGGCCGGAGTCCCCTACGTGCTGCGCGGCGCCGACCGGTTCTTCGAGCGTCCGGAGGTCCGCCAGGCGGTCGTGCTGCTGCGCGGCGCCGCCCGCTCGGTCGAGCCCGACGACACGCTGGTCACGACCGTTCACCACATCCTCGCCGGCATCGGCCTCACCCCCGTGGTCCCCGGCGGCGGCAAGGCCCGCGAGAAGTGGGAGTCGCTCAAGGCGCTGGCCGATCTCGCCGAGGACCTCGCCGCGGAGGGCGCGGACCTGCCCGCCTTCGTGACCGAGTTGGAGCGTCGGGCCAGCGAGCAGCACGCGCCGCCGGTCGAGGGCGTGACGCTGGCCTCGCTGCACGCCGCCAAGGGCCTGGAGTGGGACGCGGTCTTCCTCGTCGGGGTCACCGACGGCATGCTGCCGATCATCTATGCCGAGACGCCCGAGCAGATCGAGGAGGAGCGCCGTCTCCTCTACGTCGGCGTCACCCGTGCGCGTGCCCATCTGGGGCTGTCGTGGGCGCTGGCACGCTCACCGGGCGGGCGTCGTTCTCGGCGCCCCTCCCGCTTTCTCGACGGCCTCACGGGCCGTTCCGGGGCGCAGAGCCGTACGCCCGAGTCCGCCCCCAAGGAACGGCGCGCGGTCGCCGCGCCGGTGAGCTGCCGGATCTGCGCCCGAACCCTGACCTCGGCCGCCGCGCAGAAGCTCGGCAGGTGCCCCACCTGCCCGGTCGACTACGACGAGGCCCTGCTGGAGGCGCTCAAGTCCTGGCGTACGGGCGTCGGGAAGAAGGACAAGATCCCGCAGTGGGCGGTCTTCACCGATGTCACCCTCCAGGCCATCGCCGAACGGGCGCCCGCCTCCGAACAGGACCTGCTGGCGATCGCCGGTATAGGACGCGTCAAACTGGACCGTTACGGTGAAGCGGTGCTCGATCTGTGCCGCACGGCCGCAAACCAGACGGAGGACGCGTGAACGAGGCGCTCAAAGAGTTGCTGGACCTGCTCGACCTGGAGCAGATCGAGCTCGACATCTTCAGGGGCCGCAGCCCTGAGGAGCGCATCCAGCGCGTGTTCGGCGGTCAGGTGGCGGCCCAGGCGCTGTTCGCCGCCGGCCGGACGGTGCCGAAGGATCGCTACGTCCACTCGCTGCACGCCTACTTCATCCGGCCCGGCGATCCGGCGATCCCGATCGTCTACAACGTCGAACGGGTCCGCGACGGCCGTTCCTTCACCACACGACGGGTGGTGGGCATCCAGCACGGTAAGGCGATATTCACCATGTCGGCCTCCTTCCACATCGTGGAGACCAGCGTGGAGCACCAGGCCGTGGTGATGCCCGACGTGGTCGCGCCCGAGAGCCTGCCCCTGTTCCAGGACCGGATGCGGGAGGTCATGGGGGATGAGTCGCCGCTGCGGGAGTGGCTGGCCAAGCCGCGCCCGGTGGACGCCCGCTACGTGACCCCCCTCACCTGGGAGGCCCACCGAGACCCCGCGCTGCGCACTTCCAAGACCGACGTGTGGTTCCGCTACGACGCCGAGCTGCCCGACGACCCGCTGCTGCACGTGGTGCTCGCCGCCTACGCCTCGGATTTCACCCTGGTCGACACCGTGCTGCTGACCCACGGCCTGGCATGGGGAGCCTCCAACATCTCCGGCGCCTCGCTGGACCACGCGATGTGGTTCCATCGCCCCTTCCGCGTGGACGAGTGGATGCTGTACGCCCAGGAGTCACCGTGGTCGGGTGGGGCGCGCGGCCTGGCCAAGGGTGAGATGTTCACCCGCTCGGGAGAGCTCGCGGTGTCGGTGGTGCAGGAAGCGATGATCCGCGTGAGCTAGTGATAAAACTGCAGGTAGAAAATATGTTGCCCGTCCCCGCGAGCGGGGTTTAGGGTCATGTCAAGCAAGTCGGGCACCGAGTGCCCGGCCATCAACGAATGGAGGTGAGTCCGCTGTGAAGAGCAATCTGATGTCGTCCCGGTTCGGGCTCACTTCCGCGCGACGTAGCACGGTCCTGCACCGCGGCAGCCAGGTCATCCTCACGGTTGGCGCGGCGGCTCAGCTTCAGCAGGACCAGTCTGTCCAGATCCTGGTTCAGGCCGCCAACGGGTTCGCTCCGGTCGCCTTCCCGGCGATGAGAGTCCCGGCTACCCCCGCCCCTGTGGGCGGCAGCTATGCAGCAACGACCAAGCACATCGGAAACGGTGGACTGCGTGGTCCGCAACCCTGGAGGCACCCTCCGGTCATAACCTGACCGAGAGAGAAAAAGCCTTCAGGCCGCGGATCCGCACCAGGATCCGCGGCCTTCTTGTTTGTCCGCGTCATTCCTGACCCCCACCCACGAGGTAACCAAAGATCAACACCTAACTGAGAGGTGAAGCAGATGGGGGCCCAGACGGTCATGGACCTGATCGACGAAGCCACAATCCCCTGTCGTACCGACCCCGACCTGTGGTTCGCAGAGTCTCCGGAGGACGTGGAGTTCGCCAAGGCGCTCTGCGGAGGCTGCCCGATCCGCGAGGCCTGCCTGGCCCGCGCGCTCGAGCGCGAGGAGCCATGGGGTGTCTGGGGCGGCGAGCTCGTCCTGCGAGGCGCGGTCGTTCCGCGGAAGCGCCCGCGTGGGCGTCCTCGCAAGTCGCCGGTCGCCGCCTGATCACGTAAGAACCCGCACGTTCCCGAAAGGACGATTTCCGATGACCTTCCACACCGCTTGGAGCCTGGACATGCACTCTATGGATCAAGAACTGGTCAAAGACCGAATACGGACCCTCCACCGCGAAGCGGAGGAGCATCGCCGTGCGGCCGGTGTCCAGCGCCTCCAGCGCGCTCAGCGTGATGTGGAACGCGCGTCCGCGCGCGTCCGCAGCGCACTCCTGCGCCTGGTCTGATCTCCGGAGACCGGTTCTCCGGAGACCGGCGCTCTGAAGATCGCTAAAAAGTAAAAAAGGGGTGGCCCGTTCGAACGGGCCACCCCTGACGCGTTTCTGTCGGGGCCGTCTCATTCACCGGATCCGCATTCACCGGATCCGCATTCGCCGGATCCGCGTCGCTCACGACGCGAATCCCGCTCCGGGGTGACCGGCCGGCCCGGGTCGGCTCGCGACGGCCGTGTTCAGGTCACGACGGGCGTGATCGGTTCACAGCAGCCGGTTCACGGCGGCCACGGTCGGTTCACGGCGGCCATGGTCGGTTCGCGGCTGCCGCGGTCAGCTCACGACAGCCGTGGGCTCTCCGGAATCCTCGTCGGCGTCGGCGAATCCGGGGACCCAGCGGATGACCTCCTGGCGGAAGCGGGCGGTGGCGCCGAGCTGGCAGAGCACGCCGATCCCCGCCGCGTGCACCCGGTGGATGAGGACGTAGGACGAGGGCAGGTTGAGCTGTCGCACGACGTTTCCGGGCCTCAGGTCGGTGACCGTGGCCGCCTGGTCCTGCAGCCATTCCCTGCTGAACGTGAACTCCTCCACCGCGGTCGGTTCGACGTAGGGGGCGAGGAATGCCCGCAGGGCCTCGGGGTCCACCTCGATGTGCGGGCGGATGAAACCCTCGTCGCGCAGGCCCTGCATCACGGTCGCCATGTCGCCGTTGTTGAAGATGCGGGTCAGCTTCCCGAAGAGCGGGGGGTAGCCGTCGGGCATCCGGTTGACCGCGCCGAAGTCGAGCACGCACATCCGCCCGTCCTCGACGATCCGGAAATTGCCCGGATGCGGGTCCGCGTGGAGCATGCCCACCCTTGCCGGAGAGGAGAACACGAACCGGACGAGCTGGAGTCCGGCGCGGTCACGCTCCTCCTGGGTGCCGTCGGTGATGGTCCGTGACAGCGGGGTGCCGTCCACCCACTCGGAGACGAGCACCTGCTCGTTGGCGGCGATGACGTCCGGGATCAGGAAGTCGGGGTCGTCCTTGAACTCCAGGGCGAAGGCGTGCTGGGCCTCGGCCTCCCGCAGGTAGTCGAGCTCCTCCACCACCCGCTCGCGCAGCTCGCTGAGGACGGACTTGATGTCGAGCCCCGGCAATAGCACCCCGAAGAGCTTGCCGAGCCTGGCCAGCTGGGTGAAGTCGGAGAGCAGGGCCTTGCCGGCTCCTGGATATTGGATCTTGACCGCGACCGTCCGGCCGTCGTGCCAGACGGCCTTGTGCACCTGGCCGATCGAGGCGGCGGCGGTCGGTCTGTCCTCGAACGACTGGAAGTTTTCCCGCCAGTCGTCTCCCAGTTGCTCGACGAGGACCTTGTGCACGGTCTTGGCGGGGAGCGGCGGGGCCGCGTCCTGGAGTTTGGTCAGGGTCGCGCGGTAGGGACCGACGACCTCCGGGGGCAGCGCGGCCTCGAAGATGGACAGCGCCTGGCCGAGCTTCATCGCCCCGCCCTTGAGCTCCCCCAGAACCTTGAAGATCTGCTCGGCGGTGCGTTCCTGGATTTCCTGGGCGACGATCTCGGCGGACTTCCCGCCGATCCGTTTTCCGAACCCTAGAGCGGTGCGACCGGCGAACCCGATCGGGAGAGCCGCCAGCTTGGCGGAGCGCGCAACAGCGCGGCGCGGAAGGTCACTCACCTTGGTTTGCGGCGTGTCCCCCGTACAGCGAGACGCCGCTCCCTCCCTTCGCTGTGGTGTCTGTCAGCGGCATGGAGCCGACGCGACCATTGTTAGCGAACCCAACTCGTTTCGGAAGCAACGACATTGAGGATGAACACTCCAGGATCGCCTCTTCCATCTCCAATCGGGCATGACATCCATTGTGCCGTTGGTCACAGCGACCTCCCTGCCATCGATCAGAGCAAGTGCATGACCTGCTGCGGCCGCGGCGACCAGCGTCGACAGCACTGTGCCACATGCGATCTCGCCCGCGGGGAAGCCCCCCAGACGGGCGCTGACGATCGGCCAGCCGGGGTCGCGGTCTCGTCGGGTCAAATCTAGGCACTGCAGACATGTGCTTCGACCGGGTAACACCAGCGGGCCGACCGACCCATAGCCCTCGAAGGCGGTCACCAGCAGATGCGGGATCTCCCAGGCGAGAAGCTCCCTGATCAGCAGGCCGTCCAGCGGCACCACCGGCGCGAGCACCGCCAGGTCGGGCCGCCTGGCCCCGTCGGCCAGCTGGGCCGCGCCGTCGCCGGTCCACGCGGTGAGGCCGGGCGCCAGGCTCCTGGCCACCGCGACAGCGCCGTCCTGCCTGCTCATCCCCACCTCCGTCCAGCCGAGGCCGCCGGGGACGACATCCCGGTTGCGGGCCGTCCCGGGATCGACGACGCAGATCCGGCCGACCCCCGAGGCGGCGAGCAGGGCGACGATCTGGGCGCCCACCCGGCCGGCGCCGTACACGCGCACCTGGGCATCGCGCCTGCGCTCCAGCGCGGCGAGCCCGCCGTCGGTCGTGCCGGGGGAGAGCGAGAGCCCGTCCAGGTCGGGCTGGAGCCGGTCGCGCTCGGCCATCGTGAGCGTGCGCAGCGGGCCGGGACCCACCCCGGCGTCGTCGACCACGCCCCGGCTGACCAGCAGATCGAGCAGGGTCCGGCCGCGATCCTCCCCGATCCCCGCGTCGGCCGCGCCCACCAGCACCTCGGCGAGATCCCGTACGCCGTCCAGGCTCTCGACCCACCGGCGGACCTCGGGCTCGAGATCGGTCAGCACCACCGCGTGCCGGGGGTGCAGGCCGAACTGCAGGGTGCGTTCGTCGCGCGTGATCCGGCGCAGCGCGGGCTTGAGACGTGGCCTCATCAGGGTGCCTTCCTCCAGGGGGGCGGCCAGAGTGCCACGTCCCGGTAAGATCCCAAACGCCTTTTCCCTCGCCTGTGGATAACTCCGCCTGTGGATAACTCTCCGCGCGTTACGCTCCGCCATGAACGAGCTCTTGGCATTACGCTCCCGCCATGAACGAGCTCTTGCTTGACCGGCGGGACGACGGCGTCGTCCTGCTCACCCTCAACCACCCCGACCGGCGCAACGCGATGACCGATGGGATGACCGGCGAGTGGCGGCGGACCATTGCCGATCTGGCCGCGGACAGGGACGTCCGCTGCGTGGTGGTCACCGGCGCGGGCAACGCGTTCTGCTCGGGGGGAGATCTTTCCTGGCTCGCGGAGCGCGGCGCCGAGAGCGTGCCCGCCCTGCGTGACCGGATGCTGGGCTTCTACCGGACCTGGCTGGCGATCGCCGACCTGGAGGTGCCGACCATCGCCGCCGTCAACGGCGCCGCCGTGGGGGCGGGGCTCTGCCTCGCCCTCGCCTGCGACCTGGTCTACGCGGCCGAGGACGCCAAGCTGCTCGCCCCTTTCACCTCCCTCGGACTACACCCCGGCATGGCGGCCACCTACCTGCTGCCCAGGGTCGCGGGAGTGGGGGTGGCCAGGGAGATGTTGCTGACCGGCAGGACGATGCAGGGTGCGGAGGGGGCACGGGCGGGGCTGGTCACCAGGGCGTTTCCCCGCGAGTCCCTGATGGCAGAGGTCATGGAGATCGCATCGGCGGTCGCCGCCAACGGGCCGATCGCCACCCGGCTCACCAAGGTCGCCCTCGCCGGGGGCGGTCACGCGGATCTCGACGCCGCGTTGCGCTGGGAATCCCTTGCCCAACCGGTCACCATGGCCTCGGACGACATGCTTGAGGGGCTGTCAGCCCAGAGAGAACGGCGGGTCCCGCGATTCGGCAACTCATGAGACAGGCGATATCCAGGTTAATTAGATAGGTCGTCCTCATGACTGACAGGCATAGCTGAACAATCAACGAACGGGGATTGACCAGCGGGAACGCGTTCTACCCTCTGGTGTGAATTCGTCATTCTCGGCTACCGTTCATATGTGCCCCCCGAGACAGTCGAGGTCCGCCGAAGTTCTCGTCGCCGGCGGACGGTCTCTGCATACCGCGACGGCGAGAAAACGATCGTGCTCCTACCTGCCGGGCTGAGCAGCACCGATGAAGAGCAATGGGTGCGCCGGATGCTCGACCGGTTAGCGGCCAAGGAGCAACGAAGACGGCCCTCGGACGATGATCTACTCGACCGGGCGGCCGAGTTGTCGGCGCGCTACCTCGACGGCAGAGCGAATCCGTCGAGCGTGCGCTGGGTGGAGAACCAGCAGCACCGCTGGGGCTCGTGCACCCCTGATCACGGCACCATCAGGATCTCCACGCGGCTACGGGGCATGCCGTCGTGGGTGGTCGACTATGTGATCATGCACGAGCTCGTCCACCTGCTGGTGCCGAGCCATGGTCCGCAGTTCTGGGCGTTGGTGGAACACTATCCCAAGGCCGAGCGGGCACGAGGGTTCCTCGAGGGATTCTCCACGGCGGCCAGCGGTTCTGCGGAGGAATATTGACGGAAGATCGATTGGTGGCGGTTCTTGTCACACCCTCGATCGCGAGGGCGGCCCCCCCGGGGGTCGACGCCACCGAGTTCCTGATGGCCCTGGCCGAGGACACCTACGAGCTCGTCGCCGGGCTCGACTTCGTCTCACCGGTCCTGGTGACGAGCGTGCCGGGAATGGAGGAGATCGTCTGGCCCGGCACCCCGGTCGTCGAGATTCCCGACCTGTCGGGGAGCGCCCTGGTCGAGGCGGCCTTCACGGCCCTGCCGTACGGCAGGCAGGCGGTCCTGCTGAGCGGCGACGCGCCCGATCTGCCCCCGCTGCTCATCGGCAAGCTCTTCCGCGAGCTCGGCCGGGCCCAGATCGCCGTCTGCCCGGCGGCGGAGGGCGGCGCGGTGGCGATAGCGGCCCACCTGCCCTATCCCGGCTGGGCGAGCGCGGACTTCGACGATCTCGACCCGATCAAGACGCTCCGCGCCTCGGCACCCGGCAGCCGGATGGTCGCCAGAGGGCCGGGCTGGCACCGCCTGCGCGCGCCCGACGACGTCCGCCTGCTGGACCCCGGCCTGGAGGGCTGGGACAACACCCGGGCATTGCTGTCGAGGTGACCCAAGGGCTGGACGGCACCTGAAGTGGCGTGAGAGCCGGAACGAGAAGCCGGACGCTGCTGTCGAGGCGACTCGGCTTGGACGACGGCCTGGCGTGACGTGAGGGTTGGACGGCACCTGAAGTGACGCGAGGGCCGCAAAGGCGGCCGGAGCCGATGATCGAGACGGCACCCGGACCCGGGGGCTGGGACGACGCCCGGATGTGGCGCGAGGGCTGGGACAACAACCGGATCGCCCTCGCGGGGCCGTACCAGGTCGTGAGGAGACGACGTGGGGCCGCGTGGGCCGTGTCAGGGCGAGGGCAGGCGCAGGTCGGCGAAGACGGCGCGGTGGTCGGTGCCCGGGACGGTGTGGACGCTGACCGCGTTCACGTTCACCCGCTGGTCCACGACGACGTGGTCGATGGTGATGAGGGGTGGAAAGCTCCTGTTGGCGGGCCAGGTGGGGGTGAGCCCCTGCCCGGCCCTGTCGGCCGCGTCCGCGTAGCCCCGGCTCAGGAAGCGCCGCATGACCGCGTGGTCGAGGCTGGCGTTGAAGTCACCCGCCAGGATGCGGATCGTGTCGGGGGAGGCGGAGGGAAAGGCGTTTATGGCCTCCGTCCACTCGTACACCTGGCTGCCCAGCGGCGGACGGGGATGTACGGCGACGATCTCGATCGGCCCGGTGCCGGGGAGGGCCATCGTGGCGGCGGGCATGTTGTGCCCGATCACCTTGAACAGGTCCTCCAGCGGAGTCAGCGGATACCTGGCGTACAGACCGGTGCCGCCGGCGTTCCACTCGGCCTCCAGCGTCCGGTACGGCAGGAGGGCCTTCAGCCCGGCCCCGTCCAGCTCCTCGACCATCCCCGGGGTCAGCTCCTGAATGCTCAGCACGTCCGGCCGCAGACGCCGGACCAGGTCCATCACGACCTCGGGCTCGGCTCCGCCGAAAAACGTGTTGAGGGTCAGCACCCGCAGCGGAGTCCCGGCCGCGCTCCCCGTGGAGCCGACGGCGCGGGGGAGCACGCTGAAACCGAGTGCCGCGGTGGTGATCAGCGCGATCGTGACGGCCGCGCGGTTGCGGGTCAGCGCGGCGATGAGCACGGGCACGAGCGAACCCGCCGCCGCGTACGGTGTGGCGGTCATGAGCTGGGTGGTCAGCGATCCGCGCTCCAGCCCGGTTCCCCTGGCCAGCGCCCAGGCGGCGAAGGGGGTGATCGCGGCCCAGGCGAGAGCCTTGGAGATCCGCAGACGTCGGCGCACCGGCGTCACGATCACACCTCCCACGCCGCTGTCGGCCATGACGTCCACGCTCACGTTGTCCTGATTCGCTCGTATAGCTTGATCAAAACGAAGGTGCCCGGAGAAACGAAGGTATCCGGAGATACGTGAGACGAGCATAAAACGGTCCAACGCCGTTTACGGGTATCCGGCCATGTCCACCAACGGCCAGTCGCGTCCAGCGAATCGACCTAAGCGGCGTATGTCATGACTTTTCATGACCATGGCTTTTCCCCGAGCGGAGCCTTTCCGGATCATGAATTTCCGGATCAAGGTTTTTCTGGGACGGGGTTTCCAGCTTCGGGATCAAGGGCTTTCCGGACAGGGTCTTCGCGTGGCGCGCGTCTCGGCCTACGTGACGCGCGTCGGTGCTCCTCGGGGGCACCGCCGGCGGGTCAGGGCCTTGCCGGACTCCCCGCGGGCCAGAGCACCGTCGGGCTCCCGGCAGGCCAGGGTCCTTCAGGGCTCTCAGCGCCCCTCCGGTTACCGAGCGTGTTCCTCGGCACGCATGATCTCCCGAGCGCGGCGCGCCAGGCGGCGGGTCGCCTCGTCGGAGAGCTCGGGAATCTCCTCCACCGGGAACCAGCGCAGATCGAGTGACTCGTCGCTGATCACGGCCTCGACGTCCGCCGGGGCGACCGCGCCGTACTCCACGTCCAGGTGGTGGCTGTGCGGTGGGTGACACCAGACCCGATGCCGGTCGAGGGCCAGAGGGCCGGGCAGCAGCCGCAGGCCGGGGATGCCGGACTCCTCGGTGGCCTCCCTCAGCGCCGCCGCCTCGATCGAGACGTCGTCGCGCTCGATGTGGCCGCCCATGGGCAGCCACATCCCGGCCTTGGGATGCAGCGTGAGCAGCACCCGCTCACCGTCGTGAGAGAGCACCGCGGTCGTGGCCGTCAGATGACCGGGAACACACTCGCGCCACATCGCGTCCTCGTGGGCGTCCACGTGCTCGAGAAACTCCTTGCGCAGGAGCTCCTCCTCGGCGGTCGGCGCGGTCCATCCCGCGAGCACGCTCCGTGCGTCGGCACGCAGGCTCACGCGCCGTCGCCCTTGCCGCCACCACTCTTGCCGTCGCCGTCCTCGCCGCTTTCGTCGTGCTCGGTGCCCTCGCCGGAAGGATCCTGCCGGGGAGCGTCCAGGAACGACAGGTCGAGCTCGGGCTCGCCCCGGACGAAGCCCTCGGGGTTGTCGAGGTCGTCGGCGGTGGGCATGAGGTCGGGGTGGCCCCAGACCGCGTCACGGCCGTCCACACCCCGGTCCGCCTCCAGCGCCTGCCACAGAGCGGCGGCCTCGCGCAGGCGGCGGGGGCGCAGTTCGAGGCCGACGAGTGTGGCGAAGGTCTGCTCGGCGGGGCCACCGGTCGCCCTGCGGCGCCGTACGGTCTCCGAGAGCGCGGCCGAAGAAGGAAGCTTGCCCTCGGCGGCGCCGTCCACGACCGTGCCGACCCAGCCCTCGACCAGGGCGAGCATGGTCTCCAGCCGGGACAGGGCGGCCTTCTGGCGCTCGGTCTCCTCGGGTTTGAGCAGGTTGCCGCCGCTCAGCGCCTGCTGGAGCTGCTCGGGGTTGTTGATGTCGAGTCCGCGGAGCTGCTCTTCCAGGGCGGACGCGTCGACCGTGATGCCCCTGGCGTACTCCTCCACGGCGCCGAGCAGATGCGTGCGCAGCCACGGCACGTGCTGGAAAAGCCGGTGATGGGCGGCCTCGCGCAGGGCGAGATACAGGCGGATCTCCTCGGCGGGAGTCTCCAGCCCCTGGCTGAACGCCGCGATGCCGCCCGGCAGCAGGGCGGCGTTGTCCGACAGGGGCAGGCCGATGTCGGTGGAGCCGACCACTTCGCGGGCGAGGGAGCCGATGGCCTGGCCGATCTGCTGGCCGACCATCATGCCGCCCATCTGTTTCATCATGCCCATCAGCGGCCCGGCCATGGCCTGGGCCTCGGCGGGCAGACCCGCGGCGCCGAGCGTGCCGCTCATGGTCTCGACCATGCGGGCGGCGATGGGGTCGCAGAGTTTCTGCCAGACGGGAACGGTCTTCTCGATCCATTCGGACCTGCTCCACGCCTGGGGGTTACTCACCCCGCTCGGCAGTGCGGTGGCCTCGTTGAGCCACAGGTCGGCGAGATTCAGGGCGTCGACGATCTGGCGCCGCTCGCCTTCCATGACACTCGGGTCGCCCTCGGCGACCACGACGTGCCGTGCGATGTTCTTCGCCATGTCCCAGTTGACGGGACCTGAGCTCGGTGGGGCGGAGAGCATGTCCGCGAACTGCCGCATGGCCGCTGCGATCTGCTCCGGGTTGCCGAACATGGCGAACGGATTTTCGTTGGGGTCGTTTTCCCGACCTGGCAAGTCAGTCACCGCTCTACCTCGTGCAGGATGGAGGAGTCCACATCCGCCACGTTATCCGTCGCATGGCGGGTCAGTGCAAAGTGAGGACCTGGTGCCTACCTCGAAACGCTCCCGGCCCCCGGTCGTCGCCGTCACCGGCGCGGCCTCGGGTATCGGCCGTGCCTTCGTCGCGAAAGTCGCCTCGTCTGCGGATTTCCGCAGAGTCGTGGCCATCGACAAGCAGCGCGGCGACGTGCCCGACGTCACGTGGCGGGTGCTCGACGTCCGAGATCCGCTCTTGGCGAACCGGATCTCCGACATTGATGTGCTCGTCCATTTGTCCGCCGACTACGCGCTCGACGCCGACCCCGCGGAGCGGCGCGCCTACAACCTGCGCGCGGCTCAGACGGTGCTCACCGCCAGCGCCGCCGCCCGGGTGCGCCGCGTCGTGCTGGTCACCAGTGCCATGGTGTACGGCGCGGTCCCCGACAACCCCGTCCCCCTGCCGGAGGACTCCGCGGTGGCCGCCGAACCCGATACCGGAGTGGTCGGTGACCACCTGGAGATCGAGGCGCTGGCCCGGCGGTCGCTGCGCAGTCATCCGGGTCTCGACGTGACCGTGGTCCGGCCCGCCGCCGTGGTCGGCCCCGGGGTGGACAGCGTGGTCACCCGGCATTTCGAGGCGCCCAGGCTGCTCACCGTCAAGGGCTGTGATCCCCGCTGGCAGTTCTGCCATGTGGACGATCTGGTCTCAGCCCTGGAGATGGCCGCGCTCGGCACGGTCTCCGGAGTGGTGGCCGTGGGAGGTGAGGGCTGGCTGGAGCAGGAGCAGGTCGAGGAGATCTCCGGGCTGAAACGGCTGGAGCTGCCCGCCGGACTGACCTTCGGCACCGCCCAGCGCCTGCACCGGCTGGGCATCACCCCGGCACCGGCCGCCGACCTGCACTACGTCGTCTACCCGTGGGTGGTCGACTGTGCGGCGTTGCGCACGGCTGGATGGAAACCGCTGTGGACCAACGAGGCCTCGTTCGAGCAGCTCCTGGAGCTGCGCGAGGGCCGGCACGCGGTCGTCGGCCGCCGTCTGTCCGGCAAGGACGCCACGATCACCGCCGCCGCCGGCGCCACCGTCGCCGTCCTCGGTACCGCGGCGATCGTCCACGCCGCCCGCAAGAAGCGCCGCCCGTAGGAGGCGCTGTCCGCGTAGGAGGCGCCGTCCGCAGAGGGTGCTGTCCGTAGGGGGCGTCACCGTCGAAGGCGCCGTCCGTAAGGCGCCTCGCCGGGGGGCGCCTTCTGCGGGAGCACCGTGTGCGGGGCCACCAAGAGTGCCGCGGGTGAATTCTTTTCCAAGTTTTTAAATACGGCTCGCGCCCCGGGGGTTTTTCCCTGGGGCGGTACTCTTTGTGACGTGGATGTCATCCGGTTGCTCGGTATTCGCGACAGCGCGCTCTCCGTCGACGAGGTGTTCGGAGCCATCGGCGATCACGCCGCGGGCGGTTCGACGATCTTCGTGGGCACGGTGCGCGACCAGGATCACGGCAAGCCGGTCACCCTGCTCTCCTATTCGGCACACCCGAGCGCCGAGGATGAGCTGCGACGGGTGGCCGAGAAGGTCGCGGCGGACTTCCCGGTGACCGCGCTGGCCGCGGTGCACCGGGTCGGAGACCTGAGGCTCGGCGACATCGCGGTCATCGTGGCGGTCGCCTGCCCCCACCGCGGCGAGGCGTTCGAGGCCTCCCGGAGACTGATCGACGACCTCAAGAGCGAGGTCCCGATCTGGAAGAACCAGCTGTTCGCGGACGGCTCAGCCGAATGGGTCGGGGCCTGCGAATGAGACCGGCCGCGGGCCGCCTCGCCGAGCCCGTGAGGGAGACCGGGCGCGGGCCGCTGGAGCGGTGTCCGCGAGGGAGATCGGGCGTGGGCCGCGACATCGGCGGGAGGGCGGACCGCAAGGACGTCATGCCCGGCCGTACCGCATAAGCTCTACCCCATGTCCCGACGAGTGCTGACCCTCATGGTGGCGGGCTTTCTCACGCTCACACTCGCGGTTGTCGGCACCCTGCTGCCGGTGCCGTACGTCGTGCTGAGTCCCGGACCGACCGAGAACACCATCGGCGCCGTCAAGGGCAAGCCTGTCATCAGCATCGAGGGACGCCAGACCTATCCGACCACGGGCGCGCTCAGCCTCGTCACCGTGGCCTACCAGGGCGGGCCGAGCGCCAGAATCGGCCTGTTCAGCGCACTCAGGGGCTGGGTGGACCCGACCATCGCGGTCGTGCCGGAGGAGACGATCTTCCCGCCGGCGACCACCGCGAAAGAGGTCGAGGAGCAGAACACCCAGGAGATGACCGGCTCCCAGGACGACGCGACCGCGGCGGCCCTGACGGAGCTGAAGATCCCCTACAGGACGGTCGTGACCGTGGCCTCCACCGAGAAGGACCTGCCGGCCGACGGGAAGTTCAAGAGCGGCGACGAGATCGTCTCGGTGGACGGCGTGCCCGCGGAGGACCGCGAGACCGTCTCCGCCATCGTTCGCAAGCACAAGGTGGGCGAGCAGGTCACCTTCGTCATCAACCGCGGCAGCCAGAGCCAGACGGTCGCCGTCCCGACCGTCGCGGCCACCGACGGCACCCCCCTGGTGGGCATCAGCATGCAGGTCGCCTACAAGTTCCCCTTCAAGGTGACCATCAACGTCGGTGACGTCGGCGGGCCGAGCGCGGGGATGATGTTCTCCCTCGGCATCGTGGACAAGCTCACCCCCGGGGCGATGACCGGGGGCAAGTCCATCGCCGGGACCGGAACGATCACGCCTGAGGGCGACGTCGGCCCGATCGGCGGCATCCAGCAGAAGATGGTCGGCGCCCGCGACTCCGGAGCGACGGTCTTCCTCACCCCCGCCGACAACTGCGCGGAGGCGGTCAAGGCGATCCCCCGCGGACTGACCCTGGTCAAGGTCGCCACGCTCCACGAGGCGGCGCAGGCGATCGACAAGATCCGCACCGGCGGTTCCGCGCCGAGTTGCTCGGCGAGCTGACGGCCGTGGCCCGGGCCTGAACACGCCCGGTAGCCGAGGATGTTTGGCGGGAACCGTCGAGGGCGATCAAGTCTTTTAGGGTTCCGGATCGTGGATGGGGCACTCATCCGGGTTCCCATACGTTGGTACCGCTGGACCCCAGACCTGCGGGAGTTGTGGCCGGACCGTGCCCGAGAGGCCTAACGCGACCGAACCCTCGCCGGTGTAGGTTGCCAAAAACCGACCGTGCTCTTACGACAAGGGGTTGGCCTTGAGCTTCCGGACCCCCGGAGCCGGTAGGGCAATGCGCTTGCCCCGCCGGCCGCGACTGCTACTTCCTGTCGCGATCGCCCTCGTTGCGATCGTCGTCTTGTTCTTTCTCTTCGCCGGTATTTTCACCGACTACCTCTGGTACAACTCGGTTGGATACACGGCGGTCTTCTCCGGTGTGATCGTCACCCAGATCCTGCTGTTCGTCGTCGGCGCCCTGGTTATGGTCGGCGTCGTCGGCGGCAACATGCTGATGGCGTACCGAATGCGGCCGATGTTCGGTCCCGGGATGTTCGGCGGCGCCAGCGGCGCCGACCGATACCGGATGGCCCTCGACCCGCACCGGAAGCTGATCTTCCTGATCGGCGTGGCGGTGCTCGGCCTGTTCGCCGGCTCGTCGTTCTCCGGCCAGTGGAAGACCTGGCTGGAATTCATCAACGGAACGCCGTTCGGTGAGACCGACGCGCTGTTCAAGATGGACATCTCATTCTTCATGTTCACCTATCCGTTCCTGCGGATGGTGCTGAACTTCCTGTTCGTGGCGGTGGTGCTGTCCGCCATCCTGTCGGCGATCGTGCACTACCTGTACGGCGGTTTCCGGATCCAGTCCCCGGGCATGCACGCGTCTCGCGCGGCCCGGGTGCATCTGTCGGTGCTGCTCGGCATCTTCGTGCTGCTGAAGGCGGTCGCCTACTGGGTCGACAGGTACGGGCTGGTCTTCTCCGATCGGGGCTTCCGGAACGGCGCCTCGTACACGGACGTCAACGCGGTGCTTCCCGCCAAGACCATCCTGGCGATCATCGCCCTGATCTGCGCCGCCCTGTTCTTCGCCGGAGTCGTACGGTCCGGCGGCATGCTGCCCGGCGTCGGCTTCGGACTCCTGGTGCTCTCGGCCATCCTGATCGGCGGGGTCTATCCGGCCCTGGTCGAGCAGTTCCAGGTCAAGCCGAACCAGCAGGGCAAGGAGCAGGAATACATCAAATACAACATAGACGCGACTCGAAAAGCCTACGGGGTCGATAAATCCGAGGTCATCGACTACACGGCGCAGGGTGACCCGAGCAAGGTCAACGTCACCGCCGACAGCTCCATCTCCGGTGTGCGTCTGCTCGACCCGAGTCTGGTCGCCAAGACCTACCAGCAGAAGCAGCGGATTCGCGGTTACTACGACTTCCACGACCCGCTCGACGTCGACCGCTACCCGGATCCCAACGGCACGATGCGCGACACCGTCGTGACCGTGCGCGAGCTCACCGGCCCGCCGCCGGAGCAGAACAACTGGATCAACCGTCACCTCGTCTACACCCACGGCTACGGCTTCGTGGCCGCGCCCGGCAACGAGGTCGACTCCGAGGGCCTGCCCAACTTCGACGCCAAGGACATGCCGGTCACCGGAGCCCTGGTGGATCGGACGAAGCTCAAGGAGTCTCGGATCTACTTCGGCGAGGCCCCGGGCTCGACCGACTACGTCATCGTCGGAGGCACGGGGAAGCAGGAGCTCGACTACCCCGAGAGCGGCGGTACGGGCCAGAAGAACACCACCTACGACGGCAAGGGCGGAGTTCCGGTCGGTTCGTTCCTCAACCGGATGCTCTACGCCGCCAAGTACGGTGAGATCAACCTGCTGCTGTCGAGCGACGTCAACGCGAACTCCAAGATCCTTTACGATCGCAACCCGCAGGAACGCATCGCCAAGGTGGCGCCGTTCCTGAGCATGGACGACAACCCCTACCCGGCCATCGTCAACGGCAGGGTGGTCTGGATCGCCGACGCGTACACCACCTCCAACGCCTACCCGTACTCCCAGAGCAAGAGCCTGGAGGCGATGACGCGCGACACCGTCACCGACCCGCGCCTGGTGGTGCCGCAGCCGCGCGACCAGATCAACTACATGCGTAACTCGGTCAAGGCCGTGGTCGACGCCTACGACGGCACCGTCAGCCTGTACGCCTGGGACGACAAGGACCCGATCCTGCAGACCTGGCGCAAGGCCTTCCCGGGCGTCATCAAGCCGCAGACGGAGATGTCCCCCGAGCTCAGGCAGCACCTGCGCTACCCGGAGGCGCTGTTCAAGGTCCAGCGTGACGTGCTCTCCCAGTACCACATCCAGGACCCGAACGCCTTCTACAGCGGTCAGGACTTCTGGAACGTCCCGAACGACCCGTCGGGCGAGGCCGGCATCAAGCAGCCGCCGTACTACCTGTCGGTCAAGATGCCGAAGACCTCGGACCCGTCGTTCTCGCTGACCACCACGTTCGTGCCGCGCCAGGGTCCCAACCTGGCCGCGTTCATGGCCGTGGACGCCAATCCGGGACCGGACTACGGAAAGCTGCGCATCCTGCGCATGCCCTCCAACACCACGATCCCCGGCCCGGGTCAGGTGCAGAACAACTTCCAGAACAAGTTCTCCGGCGAGCTCAACCTGCTCGGTCTCGGACAGGCGAAGGTCCGCTACGGCAACCTGCTGACCCTGCCGTTCGCCGACGGTCTGGTCTATGTCGAACCGGTCTACGTGGAGATCGCCGCGGCCTCCGGCCAGGAGCCGTATCCGATCCTTCGCCGGGTCCTGGTGGCGTACGGCAGCAAGGTCGGCTCGGCGGACACGCTCAAGGGCGCGCTGGAGCAGGTCTTCGGGACCAGCGCCGGTGCCGAACCGGCCAACCCGGACACCGCCCAGCAGCCTGAGGGAGCCCAGCCTGAGGGGAACGAGTCCATCACCGAGGTGGCCAAGGTGATCGACGAGGCGCAGGCGGCGTACAACAAGGCGCAGGCGGCCCTGGCGTCCAACCCGCCCAACTGGACGGAGTACGGCGCGGCCCAGAAGGAGCTGGAGGCGGCCCTGAAGAAGCTGAAGGGCACAGCCGTACCGTCGTCGACGTCCACCGCCACCCCGGCTCCGTCGGCGACACCGGTGCCCTCCGCGACACCGTCGGTGGCGCCGACGCCACTGCCGAGTTCCTAGGAGGCTCGACGGAGCCCAGCGCTATTTGATTCGCGTCCACCGCCAAAGCCGGGTAGTCTTTAGACATACACCGACGCGGGGTGGAGCAGCTCGGTAGCTCGCTGGGCTCATAACCCAGAGGTCGCAGGTTCAAATCCTGTCCCCGCTACTAAAGGAAGTCCCGGTCTCCGAGAAATCGGAGGCCGGGACTTTTTTGTGTCCGGCCCCGGCCGGATTGCCATGGCCAGCCCGGAGGCAAGGCATCGCCCGATGCGCTCTGGGGCGGGTCCCGTGCGTGCCGGCCGTCGACATCGATCAACCGGACGATCGCCGGTCTTGCGTTCCAGAGGGCCAGGAGCTTCCGCTCCGGGCCGGAATCCGTCGGCCGTCATGGTCGCCCGCCGAGCTGACCAGGTAACCCTCGCGTTGATTTGCTGTCCGCCTGGGAAGACCGATAAGGTTTAGACATACACCGACGCGGGGTGGAGCAGCTCGGTAGCTCGCTGGGCTCATAACCCAGAGGTCGCAGGTTCAAATCCTGTCCCCGCTACCACATGAAGGCCCTGATCTCCTAGAGATCAGGGCCTTCGTCGTTTTCCTGAAACCCCCGCGTCAAGGTCGAGGCGTGGCTCCGCCGTACGTGTCCCAAAAAACCGAGGGGTAGCGTGGCTGACATGTCCGAAGGGGTCCTGCACTGGCGCGTGCGCCGGGAGTTTCTCATCCTGAAGATCGTCGCGACGCTTGTCCTCGCGGCGGTCACCGTACTGACTCTCGGTGACCTGCGCGGGGCGTTCCTGGCGGGCGCCGCGACCGTGGTCGCGGCCGTACTGGCTCTGCGCGACGTCCTCGCTCCTGTACGGCTCAGCGCCGACGGGGAGGGGCTCGTGGTGGTGAAGGGCTTCGCCGGCTCCGAGCGGTTGCCATGGAGCATGATCGAGCGGGTGCGCGTGGACACGCAGACCCGTTTCACCTCTCGCACGGAGCTTCTGGAGATCGACACCGGCGAGGGGATCTTCCTCCTCAGCCGGTTCGACCTCGGCGCCCCGTGCCAGGAGGTCGCCGACCAGCTGCGCTCGCTCCGGAGAGGCTTCTAACCCGTTCTCCAGGCGGTCAGGCTCTGACCCGGCGGTGCCGGGGGACGAACCTGGGCTCGGTACGGCGGAGCAGCTGGACCGCCTTGTAGAGAGCCCATGCGATAAGGCAGGCCCCGAAGGAGGCCTGCCCCACTCGTGCCCATGTCGGTGCGTCGATGGTCGCGAACACCACAACACCGATCCAGACAAAGCCGAAGACGCCCACGAGGGTCGTCGCAGCCCAATTCAGCCCTCGCTGCACCATGCCTGGAGTCTTACAGATCTTGGTTCAAGACCAGGTCAATGACGCGGAATGCCTCATCGCGGGAGGCTACGGCTTGTGCCCCCGCATCTCCGGGAACGGGGACCGGAGGTGGTCGCCACCGCGACAGGGGACTGCTCCAGGCAGGCCAGTAACGCGGCCGCGGTGTGGGCATCGGCCAGGATCCGATTCACCTCCTCGGTTACCGGGAGCTGGCCGCGTTTGGCGAGCTCGTCGGTGAGGAAGGTCAACGGCTCCGGATAGCCGGCCGTCTCCGCGGCGACCGTTGCCCGTGCCGCGGTGAGAAGACGCAGATAGTAAGCGCGGAGGGTCGCCTCTCGCATCCGTGCGTCTTCAAGGTCGTTCAGCAGAGACCTGGCAACCCTCAACAGGTCACCTGGATGATCGGCCTCCGCGTCGATGTGCGCGCGGATGTCGTCGAACTCCGAGCGGGTCATGGTGCTCACCTCCACGGCGGAGTCAGGATTCTGACCCTCGCGAGTACTTCGTATCCAGAGTCGGTTGCGATCGGCTTGACGTCTGGTTGCGCGCTTCGACTTCCTACGAACGTTTGAGACGCGCGAGGCTCGGGGATGGTTGGCAAGTTGTCTCTGTTACGTGAGAGTCCTGGTAGTGTTCATCTTGCAGGGCGAAGAGCCCCGGGGCCTTGAATCTCCGGGTAGGCGAACCGCCCAGCACCCCCTCTGCCCTGGTCCTGGCAAATCGGACGTGTCTGCAAAGTTGACACGAAGCGGATGTCTCGGTAGGTTTAGAGGGTTGCCCTGGAAACAGGGTAGTCGAGATCCTAACGGATTCGACGGGACAAGCGAAACGGTGTGTAAAGCGCTGGTTTTCCTTAAACCGCCTGATCCTGGTAAGATCGGAACACAGCACAACAGAACGAACGCCCCGGACGTCGGGCCCGTAACAGGGTCGGCGGAGGGTGTACGCGTCCGTTTCTTGAGAACTCAACAGTGTGTTAAAAGCCAGTGCATGATGCACAACCCCGTTCATCCCACCTACTTGGTGGGGGACGGATTCCTTTGGTTGATACATCCGCTGTCATCGTGCGCCATCTGTGGTGCGGGGTGGAGTGGGTGCTTTCAGCTGGGGTGAACTTTTTCAGACATTGTTTGGAGAGTTTGATCCTGGCTCAGGACGAACGCTGGCGGCGTGCTTAACACATGCAAGTCGAGCGGAAAGGCCCTTCGGGGTACTCGAGCGGCGAACGGGTGAGTAACACGTGAGTAACCTGCCCCCGACTCTGGGATAAGCCCGGGAAACTGGGTCTAATACCGGATATGACACCTCCTCGCATGGGGTGGGTGTGGAAAGTCTTTTCGGTGGGGGATGGACTCGCGGCCTATCAGCTTGTTGGTGGGGTAACGGCCTACCAAGGCGACGACGGGTAGCCGGCCTGAGAGGGCGACCGGCCACACTGGGACTGAGACACGGCCCAGACTCCTACGGGAGGCAGCAGTGGGGAATATTGCGCAATGGGCGAAAGCCTGACGCAGCGACGCCGCGTGGGGGATGACGGCCTTCGGGTTGTAAACCTCTTTCAGCAGGGACGAAGTTGACGTGTACCTGCAGAAGAAGCGCCGGCTAACTACGTGCCAGCAGCCGCGGTAATACGTAGGGCGCAAGCGTTGTCCGGAATTATTGGGCGTAAAGAGCTCGTAGGTGGCTTGTCACGTCGGGTGTGAAAGCTTGGGGCTTAACTCCAGGTCTGCATTCGATACGGGCTGGCTAGAGGTAGGTAGGGGAGAACGGAATTCCTGGTGTAGCGGTGAAATGCGCAGATATCAGGAGGAACACCGGTGGCGAAGGCGGTTCTCTGGGCCTTACCTGACGCTGAGGAGCGAAAGCGTGGGGAGCGAACAGGATTAGATACCCTGGTAGTCCACGCTGTAAACGTTGGGCGCTAGGTGTGGGGACCTTCCACGGTTTCCGCGCCGTAGCTAACGCATTAAGCGCCCCGCCTGGGGAGTACGGCCGCAAGGCTAAAACTCAAAGGAATTGACGGGGGCCCGCACAAGCGGCGGAGCATGTTGCTTAATTCGACGCAACGCGAAGAACCTTACCAAGGCTTGACATTGCCCGGAAACACTCAGAGATGGGTGCCTCTTCGGATCGGGTGACAGGTGGTGCATGGCTGTCGTCAGCTCGTGTCGTGAGATGTTGGGTTAAGTCCCGCAACGAGCGCAACCCTTGTTCAATGTTGCCAGCAACACCTTCGGGTGGTTGGGGACTCATTGGAGACTGCCGGGGTCAACTCGGAGGAAGGTGGGGATGACGTCAAGTCATCATGCCCCTTATGTCTTGGGCTGCAAACATGCTACAATGGCCGGTACAGAGGGCTGCGATACCGCAAGGTGGAGCGAATCCCTAAAAGCCGGTCTCAGTTCGGATTGGGGTCTGCAACTCGACCCCATGAAGTCGGAGTCGCTAGTAATCGCAGATCAGCAACGCTGCGGTGAATACGTTCCCGGGCCTTGTACACACCGCCCGTCACGTCACGAAAGTCGGCAACACCCGAAGCCCGTGGCCCAACCAGCTTGCTGGGGGGAGCGGTCGAAGGTGGGGCTGGCGATTGGGACGAAGTCGTAACAAGGTAGCCGTACCGGAAGGTGCGGCTGGATCACCTCCTTTCTAAGGAGCACTTGGCCGTGCAGCGGAAGCTGCGGGGTCTACGTCACGGTCAGGGGCGAATGTTTCCTGCGTGACACGCTCATTAGTGGAGCACTGGCTACTCGGATCGGCGGGATCGCTGACCGGCAAGTACCGCCCGCGCTCTTCGGAGCATGGGAGTGGGAACGACGGTTTGGGGGTTCATCCGTTCCGAACACACTGTTGGGTCCTGAGGAAACGGGCCGGATCGCAGGTCGCCGCCGTCGGGTGGCGATCGTGCGTCTTGCTCACCTCCCCTCTTCGTGAGGGGGGTGGGCGCCGTTGTTCCTCGTGTGCGGGACCGCTCTCCGATCACATCGGCTCACCTGTCACAGGGTGGGTGTCTGGTGGTCGGGTGGATGCGGTCGCTGTTTGTTGTTTGAGATTTGCATAGTGGACGCGAGCATCTTTGTGGCCAAGTTTTTTAGGGCACACGGTGGATGCCTTGGCATCAGGAGCCGATGAAGGACGTGGGAGGCTGCGTTAAGCCCCGGGGAGTCGCCAACCAGACTTTGATCCGGGGATGTCCGAATGGGGAAACCTAGCACCAGTCATGTGGTGTTGCCTCCGCCTGAATGTATAGGGCGGCTGGTGGTAACGCGGGGAAGTGAAACATCTCAGTACCCGTAGGAAGAGAAAACAAATAGTGATTCCGTGAGTAGTGGTGAGCGAAAGCGGATCAGGCTAAACCGTTCGCGTGTGATAGCCGGCAGGCGTTGCGCGGGCGGGGTTGTGGGACCCTCTTATGGTCTCTGCCGAGATCATGAACAGTAAGAAATCAGTGGGATAGTCGAAGCCTCTGGGAAGGGGCGCCGTAGACCGTGAGAGTCGGGTAGGCGAAATCCTGTTGACTGTTTGAGGGGATCCCAAGTAGCACGGGGCCCGAGAAATCCTGTGTGAATCTGCCAGGACCACCTGGTAAGCCTAAATACTCCCTGATGACCGATAGTGAACAAGTACCGTGAGGGAAAGGTGAAAAGCGCCCCGGTGAGGGGTCGTGAAATAGTACCTGAAACCGTGTGCCTACAAGCCGTAGGAGCGTAAACAAGGCTTGCCTTGTTTGTGATGTGACTGCGTGCCTTTTGAAGAATGAGCCTGCGAGTTATGGTGTGTGGCGAGGTTAACCCGTGTGGGGGAGCCGTAGCGAAAGCGAGTCTGAATAGGGCGCTCTTTAGTCGCATGCTGTAGACCCGAAGCGGAGTGATCTAGGCATGGGCAGGTTGAAGCGCGGGTAAGACCGCGTGGAGGACCGAACCCACCAGGGTTGAAAACCTGGGGGATGACCTGTGTTTAGGGGTGAAAGGCCAATCAAACTCCGTGATAGCTGGTTCTCCCCGAAATGCATTTAGGTGCAGCGTTGCGTGTTTCTTGCCGGAGGTAGAGCACTGGATGGCTAATGGGCCCGACAAGGTTACTGACGTCAGCCAAACTCCGAATGCCGGTAAGTGAGAGCGCAGCAGTGAGACTGCGGGGGATAAGCTCCGTAGTCGAGAGGGAAACAGCCCAGACCACCGACTAAGGCCCCTAAGCGTGTGCTAAGTGGGAAAGGATGTGGAGTCGCAGTGACAACCAGGAGGTTGGCTTAGAAGCAGCCACCCTTGAAAGAGTGCGTAATAGCTCACTGGTCAAGTGATTCCGCGCCGACAATGTAGCGGGGCTCAAGTACACCGCCGAAGTCGTGGCATTCACACAATAGCTGAGCCTTTGTGGTTTAGGTGTGTGGATGGGTAGGGGAGCGTCGTGCGGCCGGCGAAGCAGCGGAGTGATCCAGCTGTGGAGGCCGTGCGAGTGAGAATGCAGGCATGAGTAGCGAATCAGAAGTGAGAAACTTCTGCGCCGGATGACCAAGGGTTCCTGGGCCAGGCTAATCCGCCCAGGGTAAGTCGGGACCTAAGGCGAGGCCGACAGGCGTAGTCGATGGACAACGGGTTGATATTCCCGTACCCGCTACGATGCGCCAATACTGAATCCAGTGATACTAAGGGTCCTTAAGTCCCCCGCACGCACCCTTCGGGGTGTTTGGGGTGAGGCCGAACGCCTGACCTGAACTGGTAGTAGGTAAGCGATGGGGTGACGCAGGAAGGTAGCCCAGCCCAGGCGATGGTAGTCCTGGGGTAAGCATGTAGGGAGGACCGTAGGCAAATCCGCGGTCCATTGATCCTGAGATGTGATGCCGAGCCGATTGTGGCGAAGTGGGTGATCCTATGCTGCCGAGAAAAGCCTCTAGTGAGTGTCGTGGCGGCCCGTACCCCAAACCGACTCAGGTGGTCAGGTAGAGAATACCAAGGCGATCGGGTGAACTGTGGTTAAGGAACTCGGCAAATTGCCCCCGTAACTTCGGGAGAAGGGGGGCCTCCGCTGGTGATCAGACTTGCTTTGTGAGCTGGTGGGGGTCGCAGAGGCCAGGGGGAAGCGACTGTTTACTAAAAACACAGGTCCGTGCGAAGTCGTAAGACGATGTATACGGACTGACGCCTGCCCGGTGCTGGAACGTTAAGGGGACCGGTTAGCGCATCTTCGGGTGTGCGAGGCTGAGAACTTAAGCGCCAGTAAACGGCGGTGGTAACTATAACCATCCTAAGGTAGCGAAATTCCTTGTCGGGTAAGTTCCGACCTGCACGAATGGCGTAACGACTTCCCCGCTGTCTCAACCGCAGACCCGGCGAAATTGCACTACGAGTAAAGATGCTCGTTACGCGCAGCAGGACGGAAAGACCCCGGGACCTTCACTACAGCTTGACATTGGCGTTTGGAACGTCTTGTGTAGGATAGGTGGGAGACGGTGAAGCTGTCACGCTAGTGGCGGTGGAGTCATTGGTGAAATACCACTCTGGTCGTTTTGAACGTCTAACTTCGGTCCGTGATCCGGATCAGGGACAGTGTCTGGTGGGTAGTTTAACTGGGGCGGTTGCCTCCTAAAGAGTAACGGAGGCGCCCAAAGGTTCCCTCAGCCTGGTTGGTAATCAGGTGTCGAGTGTAAGTGCACAAGGGAGCTTGACTGTGAGACCGACGGGTCGAGCAGGAGCGAAAGCTGGGACTAGTGATCCGGCGGTGGCATGTGGAAGCGCCGTCGCTCAACGGCTAAAAGGTACCCCGGGGATAACAGGCTGATCTTCCCCAAGAGTCCATATCGACGGGATGGTTTGGCACCTCGATGTCGGCTCGTCGCATCCTGGGGCTGGAGTAGGTCCCAAGGGTTGGGCTGTTCGCCCATTAAAGCGGTACGCGAGCTGGGTTTAGAACGTCGCGAGACAGTTCGGTCCCTATCCGCTGCGCGCGCAGGAGACTTGAAAGGAGCTGTCCCTAGTACGAGAGGACCGGGACGGACGAACCTCTGGTGTGCCAGTTGTTCCGCCAGGAGCATGGCTGGTTGGCTACGTTCGGAAGGGATAACCGCTGAAAGCATCTAAGCGGGAAGCTCGCCTTGAGATGAGGTCTCCCACCACGAAAGTGGGTAAGGCCCCCGGGAGACGACCGGGTTGATAGGCCGGAGGTGGAAGCATGGTAACGTGTGGAGCTGACCGGTACTAATAGGCCGAGGACTTGACCACAAAGCAACAGTGCTGTGTGTGTGTGAATGTGGTTGTCGCTGCGCTCTGTATCCTCGCCGGGTCCGGAGCAGCGCGTGATCGGTTCATGGTATGCAGATTGTGTTGCCCGCGTCCACTATGTGATTCTGAAACAGCAAACACCGCTGGCGTATGCGCCGTGTGTGGTTGATTGTTTAATAGGGTTACGGCGGTTATGGCGAAGGGGAAACACCCGGTTACATTCCGAACCCGGAAGTTAAGCTCTTCAGCGCCGATGGTACTGCACCGGGGACGGTGTGGGAGAGTAGGTCACCGCCGGACAATCTTTCACGGAAAAGGGTCACCCCATGTTGGGGTGGCCCTTTTCTGCGTTCACCCACCGGCATTCACGAGGGGGGTTCTGCCACACGGCGGGGCCCCCTTTTTTGTGTTCCTTCGTGTTCCGGGGGAGGGGGTTGAACCCTCGGGGTTCGGACCCTTTTTTCGTGTTTCTTCGTGTCCGGGGAGGGGGTTGCACCTGCGGGGCGCGGACACCTTTTCCTCGTTTGCGGGGCGATCTGTCGGAGCGGTGGTAACGCGAGGGCGGTCGCCGATCACTCTTCGACCGGGATCGGTGCTTGGGCTTCGGCCATAGCCGCGGCCATGGCCGGCAGGTTCTGGTACTCCCGCCAGTGCACCGTCTTCCCATCGCGTGCCCGGAGAATTGCGATGAATGGGGAGGCCGCATGGCGGCCGGTGGCGTTAATCGTTCCGGCGAGCTCGTACTCGACGATGATCACCTCGGGGTCGGTGGTCTCATGGATGGCTACGCTGCGGACCTCTTCAATGGTGAACTGCTGGACGAAGGCGGCTCTTCCGGGGGTGGCGAAGGCGAGGAACTTCTCGCGTCCTTCGTAGCGCCGAGTGCTACCTGGCGGGGCGAAGGGCATTTCGATGACGACGTCCTCGGCCAGGTCCTCCTCGAAGTCCACACTGTTTCTGAGCCACTGTTGCCGCATGCGCTCGAAGATCTCGATGGGCCCCGGGACGACGGCGGGTTCGGTCATGGTGGATCCTTTCCTGGCGAACTCCTAAGATGAGTTAATACTCAATTTAATAATGGTGAGTCGAGACTCACTTTGTCAACGCTGTAGGAAGGCTGATCAGATGACCTCCCCGAAGTCCTCCCCGGAGGCGACGAGCGATCCCGCCGGCGCCAGGCCGTTGCGTGCCGATGCTCGGCGCAATCGAGAGCGCATCCTCGCCGCGGCCGAGGCGGTCTTCGCGGAGAAGGGCCCGTCGGCGTCGACCGACGAGGTCGCCGCTCGTGCGGGAGTGGCCATAGGAACGGTCTTCAAGCACTTCCCCACCAAGCAGGCCCTGTTGCAGGCCATCATGAAGGACCTCCTTGCACGGCTCACCCAGGAGGTGGACACGCTCGCCACCGACGATGCGCCCGGTGAGGCGCTCTTCACCTTCATCACCCGGATGGTCGAGCAGGCGGCGCAGAAGAGGACCGTCGTCGGCCTCTTGGCGGAGGCGGGCATCGATCTCCAGGTCGCCGACTCGGTGCAGTTGCTGCGCGAGGGGATCGAAGCGCTTCTGACCCGCTCTCAGCGGGCCGGTACCGTCCGCGAGGACATTCACCTCGATGAGGTGATCGCCCTGCTCACAGGCGTCTGTCAGGGCGCTCTACACGCCGGCTGGGGCCGCGATCTGCAACGCCGTACCCTTGCCATCGTCTTTGAGGGCCTCCGCCCGTTCGGAGCCCGTGGAGGCGCGGTCAGGACCTATTCCTGAAGCGTGGGCTCATACCTCGCGCGATCAGGCGTCTGGAGTGGCCTGGAGCAGGGGTTCGATCCGGTAGGGAACCTGGACGGACAGGGCGATCGTGGTGTCCGTGCGCTGGACCGCGGGGGAGGCCAGGATGCGGGCGATGATCTCCTGAAGGTCCGGGGTGCTGCGGGCGACCACCCGGCAGAGCAGGTCGGACTGGCCGCTGGTGCCGTAGACCTCGAGGATCTCCGGCAGGGACTCCAGGATCTGCACCGCCTCGGTCAGGCGGCCCTGGGCGATCTGCAGGGAGACGAAGGCCAGGATCGGGTAGCCGGCGCCCTCGGGAGTGACCGTGGGGCCGAAGTCGGCGATGACGCCGCGGGCGATCATCTTCTCGACACGGGCCTGCACGGTGCCTCGCGCCACGCCGAGCAGGCGGGCCAGCTCGGTGAGACCGATGCGCGGGTGGGCGCGCATGGTCACCAGGAGACGGCTGTCCAGCTTGTCGAGAGGCATCGCACCAGACTAGGCGATACGACCAGCCCGAAGGTGGTGCATCTCCGTTCCTCTGGGCAAATCGTGCAGTGAAACTGCGCGCTCTTGCCATCGAATCGAGAAATTGCTGTCATTCCATGCATGTTCGAGGAAGCGCAGTACTTCGCACCGACGGCGACCCGTGACGACGGCACGATCGAGGTTGAACTCGCCAAGAGCCATCCCGGTTTCGCCGACCCGGTCTACCGGGCCCGCCGCAATGCGATCGCCGCGCTCGCGGTGAGCCACGTGCCCGGCTCTCCCATCCCGACGGCCGAGTACACCGATCAGGAGCACGAGGTATGGGCGCTGGTCAGCGAGGCGCTGGCGATCAAGCACCGTAAATACGCGACCGCCGAATACCTGGAGGCGGCCGAGCGGCTGAGGCTGCCCGCGGAGCGGATTCCCCAGCTTCAGGAGGTCGGCGACCTGCTGGAGCCGTTGACCGGGTTCCGCTATCTCCCGGCGGCCGGCCTGGTGCCGCTCAGGGACTTCTACGGTGTACTGGCGGACGGGCTCTTCTATTCCACGCAGTACATCCGGCACCATTCCACGCCGCTCTACACGCCTGAGCCGGACGTGATCCACGAGGTGATCGGGCACGCCAACGCGCTCGCCTCCGACCGCTACTCGCGGCTCTACCGGCTGGCCGGGAACGCGGCGCGAAGGGTCGAGAGCAAGCAGGCGCTGGAGTTCATCTCGAAGATCTTCTGGTTCACGCTGGAGTTCGGCGTGATGACGGACCAGGGAGACCTGCGGGCGTACGGCGCGGGCATCCTGTCCTCCTACGGGGAGATCGAGGAGTTTCGCGGCATGGACATCAGGCCGCTGGATCTTGTCGCCATGGGAACCACTCACTACGACATCACGAAATATCAGGATGTGCTCTTCAGGGCGGACTCGCTGGAGCATCTCGAAGACGTGGTCGGGGGGTTCTGGGCGACGTGCGATGACGAGATCATCGCCAAACTGGTCGCCGACGTTCGTTAGGAGCAGGCCTTCCGGCCCCGAATACCACCGGCCTGTGCAAGCCGAAGGGCGGTCAGGCGCATCCTGGCCGCCTTCCGGGGCGAGCAAGGATGCGCGAAGGACGCACGCTGCCAGACCTCGTTGATCAGCTGAATCTCTGTGTGCGTTGCCAGGTCCTGCCGACCGGCTGAACGCTCTGCGCATGCTGCCAGGTCCTGTCGACCGGCTGAACGCTCTGCGCATGCTGCCAGGTCCTGTCGACCGGCCGAATGCTCTGCGCATGCTGCCAGTTCCCGTTGGCCGGCCGAACCCTGTGCCGCACGCTGACAGGTCCCGCCTGCCGGCTGGGATCTGTCAGGAGCGCTTCCGGCTGAGCCGTCAGGAGGTCTTGTCGACCAGGCGGTAACCAACACCTCGTACGGTCTGGATCAGCTGGTCGTCGTTGTCGCCCAGGCGGGCGCGCAGACGTTTGACGTGTACGGCGATCGTGTTGGTCGAGGTGGTGTCCGTGGAGTTCCAGACATGCCGCATGATCTGCTCGCGGGTCACCGTGCGATGCGCGTTGCGCATCAGGTAGTGCAACAGCTCGAACTCGCGCAACGGCAGGTGGACGGTCCGGCCGTCCACCTTGACCTGGTAGGCGTTCACGTCCAACTCCACCTTGCCGACCACGAGCATCCGGCGGATCCCTGACTCGCCGGTGAACGCGGCCTGCACCAGGGGCAGGAGCTCGGGCACCCGGTACGGCCGGGCCACGCATGCGGTGGCTCCGGCCGCGAGTGCCTGTACGGCCTGCTGAGCATGCCCCTCGCCCACGCCAAGCAGGACGGGGATCGCTCGCGTCAGCCGTACGGCGCGAATGAACTCCACCGCCCCGATGACCGGCAGCGAGGCGCTGACGAGGACGACGTCAGGCCGGAGCGCCCCGGCCTGCAACAGGGCTTGAGCGCCGTCGGTGACGCCCATGACCTCGACACCCTCGCGTTCGAGGGCGGCGGCCAGGTCATGGACCAGCGCCGATTCAGGATCGGCCACCAGCAGCATGGGCGCTGTGCGTGTGTCCCCGTTCACATCAAGTGCCGACTGCGGCTGGATCACCCAGATCCTCCAATATCGGTTTAGCCGAAGCGACCGGTGATGTAATCCTCGGTCGCCTTCTGGGAGGGATTGGTGAAGATCCGGGAGGTGTCGTCCATCTCGACGACGTGACCCGGCTGGCCCTGCCCTGAGAGGTTGAAGAAGGCGGTGCGGTCACTCACTCGCGCTGCCTGCTGCATGTTGTGCGTCACGATGATGATCGTGAACTGATCCTTCAGCTCGGCCATCAGGTCCTCGATCGCCAGTGTGGAGATCGGGTCCAGCGCGGAGCAGGGCTCGTCCATCAGGAGGACCTCGGGCTTGACCGCGATGGCCCTGGCGATGCACAGACGCTGCTGCTGACCGCCGGAGAGGCCGGCACCGGGCTTGTTGAGGCGGTCCTTGACCTCGTTCCAGAGGTTGGAGGACTTCAGCGACTTCTCGACGATGCCGTCAAGGTCGGACTTCGAGTGCCTGCCGTTGAGCCGGAGCCCGGCCGCCACGTTCTCGTAGATCGACATCGTGGGGAACGGGTTGGGGCGCTGGAAGACCATGCCGATCATCCGGCGCACCGCCACCGGCTCGACGTCGGGGGCGTAGAGGTCCTCTCCGTCGAGCAGGACCTTACCCTCCACGCGTGCGCCGGGGATGACCTCGTGCATGCGGTTCAGCGTCCGGAGGAAGGTCGACTTTCCACATCCGGACGGGCCGATGAAGGCGGTGATCGACTGAGGCTCGATGGTCATCGAGATGTCCGCGATCGCCTTGTGCTTTCCGTAGTACGCGTCGAGACCGGAGACCTGAATCTGCTGGCCCATTTCGACTTCCCTTCCTATCGGCCCTTAGCGGGCGAACGCCACCAGCCAATGAGGCGTGCCGCCAGGTTGAGCAGCATGACGATCAGAATGAGCGTGAGCGCTCCGGCCCACGCACGGTCGATGGCGGTGTCCGTCGGACGGGTCGCCTGATCGAAGACGAAGAGCGGCAACCCCATCTGCGGCCCGCTGAAGGGGTCGGTGTTGATGGAGTCGGTGAAGAAGACCGTGAGCAGGAGCGGAGCGGTCTCTCCGGCGACACGGGCGATCGCGAGCATGACGCCGGTCGCGATGCCGGAGAAGGAGGTCGGCAGGACGACCCTGGTGATCGTCCGCCACTTCGGCACGCCCAGTGCGTAGGAGGCCTCGCGTAGGTCGTTCGGGACCAGCAGGAGCATCTCCTCGGCGGAGCGGACCACCGTCGGCATCATCAGGATGGACAAAGCCAGCGCGCCGGCGAAACCGGAGAACGAGAAGCCCAGGACCAGGATCCAGAAGGCCAGGATGAACAGACCGGAAACGACAGAAGGGATGCCGGTCATGACATCCACGAAGAAGCTGATCGCCCGGCTCAGCCGGGTGCCCTGGCCGTACTCCACGAGGTAGATCGCGGTGAGCAGGCCGATGGGGACCGAGATCACCGAGGCCAGCAGGACCTGCTCCAGGGTGCCGACGATGGCGTGGTAGGCACCGCCTCCGGCATCGGTGGCGCCGATGTTGCGCATGGAGTGCGTCAGGAACTCGATGTCGAACCGGGCGAGGCCGTTCTTGATCACCATCCAGAGGACCGCTACGAGCGGTACCACGGCGATGGCGAACGACAGGTAGACAAGGAACTGGACGAGCCGGTCCTTGAACCGCCTGTTGGGGGATATGCGCTGGATCGTGGTCATGAGGCGGCCCCTGAGAACTCCTTGCGACGAGCGACGATCATGCGGGCGCCGGTGTTCACGAGCAACGTGATGATGAACAGCACCAGACCCGACGCGATCAGCGCGCCACGCCCGATCGGAGTGGCCTCGCCGAAGCCGTTGGCGATGTTGGCGGCGATGCTGTTGCCCTGGGGGGTGAGGATCTCGAAGCTGATGCCGAACGTCGCGGGGAAGATGAGCGCGACGGCGATGGTCTCTCCCATGGCCCGGCCGAGACCGAGCATGGCCGCGCTGATGACGCCGGGACGGCCGAACGGCAGGACCGCGACCTTGATCACTTCCCAGCGGGTCGCGCCGAGGGCCAGCGCTGCCTCCTCGTGCATCCTGGGCACCTGGAGGAACACCTCCCGGGAGATCGCCGCGACGATCGGCAGGATCATGACCGCGAGCACGATCGACGCCGTCAGCATCGAGCGGCCCGCGACGAGGTCACCGCCGAACAACGGGATGAATCCCAGATACTCGTTGAGGAACTCGGAGGGCCCCTGCATGAACGGGACGAGGAAGATGACGCCCCAGAGGCCGTAGACGACACTGGGGACGGCGGCCAGCAGGTCGATGACGTATCCCAGGACTCCGGCCATGCGCCGGGGCGCGTAGTGGGAGATGAAGAGCGCCACTCCGACGGCCACCGGCACCGCCATGATCAGTGCGAGAGTCGCGCTGACCACGGTGCCGAACGCCAGAGCCCCGATACCGAAGATCTGGCTGCCGTTCGGCTCCCAGATGAGATCGGTGAAGAAACTCCCCTTGTTGGCCTGCAGTGCCGGGACCGCCTCGACGACGAGGAAGACCCCGATGGCCGCCATGATCACGAGCAGGAAGATCCCGGCGCCGGTGGAGGCGTAACGGAAGGGGGCTTCACCTCGGCTGCGCCGCGAGGCGGATCGGCCCAGGGCCGATCCGCCATCGCGGGTACGAACGGGAGTCGCCATCGGCTAGGAGATCGCCTCGACGGCGGTCTTGACCTTGGTGAGCAGCGCCGCCGGCAGCGGGGCGTAGCCCAGGCTGGTCAGCGCCTGCTGGCCTTCGTCACTGGAGGTGTAGCTCAGGAAGGACTTCACCAGCTTGACCTCTTCGGCCGGCAGGCCCTTCTCGCAGGTGATCTCGTACGTCACCAGGACGATGGGGTAAGCGCCGGCGGCCTGGGTGGCGTAGTCGATGCTCAGCTTGAGGTCGTTGCCCTGGCCGACGACCTCGGCGGCCTCGACCGTCTTGCCCGCGCTCTCAGGGGTCAGCTCGACGAACTCGCCGGAGCCGTTGGCGACCTTGGCCTTCGCCAGGCTGGAGTTCTCGGCGTAGGAGAGTTCCACGTAGCTGATCGCACCGGCGGTGCTCTTGACGGACTGCGCGATGCCGTCGGAGCCCTTGGCGCCCTGGCCCTTGGCCTCGGTCGGCCACGCCTTGGCGGCCTCGTACGGCCACTCGGCGGTCTTGACGAGGAACTTGGTGAAGTTGTCGCTGGTGCCCGACTCGTCCGAGCGGTGGAACGCCTGGATCGGGGTCGAGGGGAGCTTGGCGTCCGGGTTGTCAGCCTTGATCGCCGCGTCGTCCCACTTGGTGATCTTGCTGTCGAAGATGCCACCGATGGTCTTGGGGGAGAGCTGCAGCCCCTCGACACCCGGCAGGTTGTAGACGACGGCCACCGGGCCGGTCACCATCGGGAGGTTGATCGCCTTGCCCGTCTTGCAACGGGCGTCGGCCAGAGCGGGCTCGCCCTTCTCGTCGTTGAGCGCCGAGTCGGAGCCGGCGAACGAGACGGTGCCCTGGATGAACGCCTGGACACCCGCGCCGGAGCCGCTGGGCTGGTAGTTGATGCTCACGCCCGAGTTGGCCTGCTGGAAGCTCTTCTTCCATTCGTCCATGGCGTTCGCCTGTGCCGAGGAGCCCGCAGCGTTGATCGTGCCGCTGAGACCGGCGTCGGATCCGGCCGCAGGGGCCGCGGCGCTGCTGCTGGAGGTGTCGGTGCTGGCGGTGTTGTTATCGGTGCCGCACGCAGCGAGCGAAAGCGCGCCGACAAGGGTGACCGCGGCGAGCCGGCCTGCATACTTCACGGTTGGGTTCCTCCCATTAAGTCCTTCAACATTCAGGACAGTAGGGAGGCAAGATGACTCAAAACCCATATAAAGATGAACGGAAAATGAATGGCCCCGGTCGCAGTCGTGGCGATCATTTGGGCGAGTTTTGGGGTGTGAGAACGGGTCGCTCGGGCCTGGTCGGCCCTGAGGGGCCTCAGGGGGTCCCGGGTGGCCTGAGCTCCCGGTTAACCCTTTCGGTGGGTTCTGGGTGGGTTTGGGGAGGCCCGGGAGGCCCTGTGGGCGGTCCGGGGGTCTGGAGGCAACCCCATGGCGCCCGAAGGGCTCCCAGGCGGCCCTCTGGGAGGTCCGCGGGGGCTCCGAAGGGGCTTCCCTAGACGGGGAGCGTGAGCGGGCCGCTGCCGAGGCGCTTGAGGACTTCGCCGTGCAGCGAGCCGTTGCTGCAGAGCAGGCTGCCTCCGTCGATGTCGGGGACCCCGGACAGATCGGTCCAGATGCCACCGGCCTCCTCGACGATCACGGTCAGCGCCGCGATGTCCCAGGGGGAGAGCTCGGGCTCCGCCGACATGTCGACCGCGCCCTCGGCGACCAGCATGTGCGACCAGAAGTCGCCGTACGCGCGGCTGCGCCAGATGGACCGGTTGAGATCGAGGAACTCGTCGAGCTTGCCGGCCTCCTCCCAGCCGCCGAGGCTGGAGTAGGAGAGCGAGGCGTCCTGCAGTTTGGTGACGGAGGAGACCTGGCAGCGGGTGGCCTTGGTGAGGCTCTTGCCGGTCCAGGCGCCGCTGTCGCGAGCGGCCCACCAGCGGCGGCCGAGCGCGGGGGCGGAGACCAGGCCCACGACGACGCGGCCCTGGTCCATCAGGGCGATGAGCGTGGCCCAGACGGGAACGCCGCGGACGTAGTTCTTGGTGCCGTCGATGGGATCGACGATCCATGAACGGTCGCCGTAACCGGTCTTGCCGAACTCCTCGCCGATCACCGCGTCCCTCGGGCGCGCCCGGCTGAGGGTGCCGCGGATCGCCTCCTCGACGGCCTGGTCGGCATCGCTCACCGGCGTGAGGTCCGGTTTGGTCTCGACCCGCAGGTCCATGGCCTTGAACCGGCGCATGGTCAGGTCATCGGCGGCGTCGGCCATGACGTGGGCGAGGCGCAGATCGTCGTTGTAACCCGTCACGGAGGGCAACGCTATCGTGCCGAAGGTCGGTTATAGGAGAGCAGGGATCAAGAGGGGGAATTGTGTCGCGTCACACCACTTGGAAAGCCCACGAGGGGACTGGTCCTCACAGGGCGGTGGAAGCACGACCGTAAGGAGGCGAAGTGCCCCAGCGCGGCGAGTCTGGAGCCTCCACGCCCACGCGGTCACCTGACGCCCCGCGTATCCACGAGACACCCGGCGTCTCCGCACCCACGCGGTCACCTGACGCCTCCGTATCCACGGGACACCCGGCGTCTCGGCACCCACTCGGTAGCCTGGCGCCCCCGTATCCACAGGACGCCTGGTGTCTCCCGCGCCCACTCGCTCACCTGACGTCTCCCGTATCCACAGGTCGCCGATGTCTCCCACATCTACACGGCCACCTGGCGTCTTCCGCGTCCACGCGGTCGCATGATGTCTTCCGTGCCCATTCGGTCACCTGATTTCTCCCGCGTCCACACGCGCCGCCTGACATCTCCCGTATCCAGGCGATCGATGGGATGGCCATGAGACATTCGTCGGGCTCTCGTGTTACCGATCAGTAGAATTTTCGTGTTACCGGCCAGTAGCATTCGGGACATGACCTTCGACGTGGGTGCCTTCATGCTGCAGAGCGTTCCGTTCGCGAGGACGCTGGACATCTCCTTCGACAAGGTGGAACCGGGGTTCGCGGTCGCCCGCATGCCCGACCGCCCCGATCTGCACAACCATGTGGGCGGTCCGCACGCCGGAGCCCTGTTCAGCCTCGCCGAGTCGGCCTCCGGCGCCGCGATGCTCTCGGCCTTCGGCGATCAGCTGTCGCGGGCGACCCCTCTGGCCGCGAACGCGGCGATCCGTTATGTCAAGCTCGCGATGGGAGAGGCCGTCGCCGAGGCGCGTCTCCTGGGCTCCCGCGAGGAGGTCGTGGCCAAGCTGGACGCGGGTGAGCGCCCCGAGTTCGAGGTCGCCGTCGAGATCAGGACCACCGACGGCACCCTCGTCTCCGAGATGACCGTCGTCTGGACCCTGCGCCTCAACCGTTGACCGTCCGAACCCCGCGAGCCGGCCGTCGGGCGACGGGGCCCCGCGCTTCAATCGTTGCCTCCGGACCGCGTACCTGGCCGTCGGTCGGCTGGACCTCGCGTCCCGGCCGTCGGCCGACGGGACCTTGCGCCTCAACCGTTGACCGCCGGAATCCCGCGACCCGGCCGGCTGGGCCCCGCGTCTCACCGGGCCTGTGGCCCGGCTGTCAGCCGCCCGGGCTCTCCGGCTCGACCGCGTGGTCGTCGTCCGGGGTCCCCTCGCGGCTGGCGAGCAGGCGGCGCAGTGAGACGAGCCGGGCGGGGTCGGCGTGGCCGGCCGCCACCCAGGCGTCCAGGGCGCACTCCTCGCTGAGATGGTTGCAGCCCTTGGGGCACTGGATGCTTCCCTCAAGAAGGTCGGGGAAGCCGGCGAGGACGGTCTCGACCGAGACGTGGGCCAGGCCGAAGCTGCGCACGCCCGGGGTGTCGATGATCCAGCCCCCGTCGGGGAGCTCCAGGGCCACGGCCGAGCTGGAGGTGTGCCGACCCCGGCCCGTCACCGCGTTGACGTGGGAGACGGCCCGGTTGGCATCCGGTACGAGGGCGTTGACCAACGTGGACTTTCCCACGCCCGAGTGGCCGACGAGCACGCTGATCCGGCCTCGCAGGCGTTCTCTGATCTCGTCCAGGGTGCTGCCCTTCTGGAGCACCACGTACGGCACGCCGAGGGGGGAGTAGAGCGACACCAACTCGTCGGGTGAGGCGAGGTCGGACTTGGTGAGACAGAGCATCGGCTCGATGTCGGCGTCGAAGGCGGCGACGAGCATCCGGTCGATCATGCGGGGCCGGGGCGGCGGGTCGGCCAGGGCCGTCACGATCACGAGCTGGTCGGCGTTGGCTACCACGGGACGCTCGATGCCGTCGGTGTTGTCGGTGTCGTCCGCGGAGCGGCGGAGCATCGAGGTGCGGGGCTCCACGCGGACGACACGGGCCAGCGTGTCGGCCATGCCGGAGATGTCGCCCACCAGGGCCACCCGGTCACCGACCACGATTCCCTTGCGGCCGAGCTCCCTGGCCTTCATGGCGACCACGACCCGGCCGCTCATGGTGGCGCCCTCCAGGTGGTCCTTCTTGCGGCGGCGGCCCTTCTCGCCCTCCGACTCGATCAGGCATGTGTAGCGACCCCGGTCGACCGCCACCACGAACCCCGAGACCGCCTCTTCGTGCGCAGGCCGAATACGGGTCCGGGGCCTGGAGCCCTTTCCCGGCCTGATCCTTACGTCATCCTCGTCGTATTCGCGCTTTTTCAGCTTCTTCGCCTTCTCAGACCCGGGGCGCCCTCGTTTGAGCAGCCACAACGGTCACTCGACACTATCGGGCATTTCTCAGGGCCTACCTGACGGTAAGCCATCACCGCGCACCCACCGCGTACTTCATCGTGCGCCGCGCAGCATGTCCGTCCACATGGAGGCGAACTCGGGAAGAGTCTTACCCGTGGTGGCGATGTTCTCCACCTCGACGCCGGGCACGGCCAGGCCGATCACCGCGCCCGCGGTGGCCATCCGATGGTCGTCATAGGAGTGGAAGACCCCGCCGGTGAGGGGGCGCGGCCGGATCTCCAGGCCGTCCTCGGTCTCGTTCGCGTCGCCGCCGAGGCCGTTGACCTCGGCGACCAGTGCGGCCAGCCGGTCGGTCTCGTGCCCGCGGATGTGGGCGACGCCGCGGATCCGGCTCGGGGAGTCGGCCAGGGCCGCGAGGGCGACGATCGTCGGCGTCAGCTCCGCCACGTCACGCAGGTCCGCGTCTATGCCGGTGATCCGCCCGGTGCCGGTGACCGCCAGCCCGCCGGGCGTGCTCTCCACCGAGGCGCCCATGTCCGCCAGCAGCGTGCGGAGCTGGTCGCCCGGCTGGGTGGTCTGCGAGGGCCAGCCGGGGATGGTGACCGTGCCGCCGGTGACCATGGCGGCGCTCAGGAACGGCGCCGCGTTGGACAGGTCGGGCTCCACGGTGAAGTCTCTGGCCCCGATCGGGCCCGGCTCGACCCGCCAGACGTCGGGCTCGGAGTCGTCGACCCGGACGCCGAACTCGCGGAGCATCTGGACGGTCATCTGGATGTGCGGCTGCGAGGGGATCGGGGGGCCGTCGTGCCGTACGGTCACGCCCTTCTCGAACCGCGCCGCGGCCAGCAGCAGACCGGAGAGGAACTGGGAGGAGCCGGAGGCGTCGAGCCTGACCTCTCCACCCGTCAGCGGACCCCTGACGGTGAACGGCAGCGCGTCGCCCGACACCTCGGCGCCGAGGGCGCGCAGGGCGCGCAGGATCACCGCCATCGGACGCTTGCGCGCGTGCGGGTCGCCGTCGAAGAACACCTCGCCGTCGGCCAGGGCCGCCACCGGCGGCACGAACCGCATCACGGTGCCCGCGAGCCCCACGTCGATCCGCGCGCCGCCGGTGACGGGGCCGGGAACGATCGACCAGTCGACGCTGGAGGCGCTCTCGTTGGAGGGGCTCATCGTGGCGCCGAGCGCCCGCAGCGCGTCCGCCATCAGATCGGCGTCCCTGCTGCGCAGCGCCAGCCGTACCGTGCCGGGACCGTCGGCCAGGGCGGCGAGCAGCAGCGCGCGATTGGTCACGGACTTCGACCCGGGCAGGGGGACGGTCGCACGGACGGGTTCGGTCGCGGTCGGTGCGGGCCACAGCGGAGCGGACATGGCCAAAAGCCTACCGGGGGGATCACCCCGTGCCCTCGAACGCGTGGCAAGGTGGAGATATGTGCGGGAGATACGCGTCTGCGCGGGCCAAGCAGGAGTTGCTGGAGACGTTCGAGGTCGAGGTCGACGGGGCGGCCGAGGAGGAGCTCCGGCCCGACTACAACGTCGCGCCGACCAAACCGGTCTACGCGGTGATGAGCCGCACGCCCAAGGCGAATCCGGACGGCAGGGCGGTACGGCAGCTCAGGGTGGTCCGGTGGGGTCTGGTCCCGGCCTGGGCGAAGGATCCGTCCATCGGCTCGAAGATGATCAATGCGCGGGTGGAGACGGTCGCCGAGAAGCCGTCGTTCCGCAAGGCGTTCGCGGAGCGCCGCTGCCTGCTTCCCGCGGACGGCTACTTCGAATGGGCCGTGCTGGACGAGGCCAAGGCGGCCGACACGCCCGGGAAACCGGGCAAGCCGAAAAAGCAGCCCTACTTCATCCAGCCGGCCGACGGCGAGGTCATGGCCATGGCGGGGCTGTACGAATTCTGGCGGGACCGGAGCCGGGCCGACGACGACCCGCTCGCGTGGATGGTGACCTGCGCGGTCATCACGACCTCGGCCGAAGATGAGCTGGGCAGGATCCACGACCGGATGCCGATGCTGATCGAGCACGACCGCTGGGCCGACTGGCTCGATCCCGGGGCGCCCGACGCGCGGGAGTTCCTGATCCCCGCGATCGCCACGAAAATGAAGGCGTATCCGGTCTCCACGGCGGTGAACTCGGTGCGCAACAACGGCCCCGAGCTTCTGGAGCCGCTGCAAGAAGGGGAAGGCGACGGCCGGCCGCTCTTCTGAACGACGTTTTCAGCCGGGGCGGGAAGCGGGGGCGACCGCTCGCGGGAAGCAGGCGCCCCTGCCCGCGATGCGATCGCGCGCTCTCCCGCAGGGTCAGACATTCTCCTGACTTTTTGTTGATATTAGGAAACGCTCTGTGATCGGTGTAAAACCGAGCTCAAATGGGCATCCGGTGGGAAAGCGGTGTCTCAGAGTGAGAGCACCGTCGCAGAACTCACCCCCTGCCGCCTGACGGGAGAACCGGGGAATCCCCTCACAGGCCGCTCCCGATTCCCGGAGGTGCGGATTCGTGGACAACGCGACCGCGCGTAAGCGCCTGGAGAACACACTCGCCGAGCTCGACCGGTCCATCGGGGTCCTGGGGGGAGATCCCCAGGCGGTGTGGGACCGGTCCGGGGCGGATGCGGGATCCACCCTGACCGACACCGATCGCAACCGGGCCATGCTGGACGTGGCCATGCGGCAGCGCCGCTCGGTGCTCGCGGCGCTCCAGCGGATGGACGACGGGAGCTACGGCCTCTGCACGGACTGCGGCGGGTCCGTTCCCGCGGGCAGGCTCGAGGCGCGCCCCGAGGCCGCCCGCTGCGTGCAGTGCCAGTCCAAGCGCGAGCGCAGACGCTGACGCGGGTCAGACACGCCGGGCACTCGCGACCAGATGGATGCCCACCGTGTCGTCGTCGTCCCGGTGGGCGTCCAGCTCGGTGTTGACCAGCCAGGTGAGGGCGCGCGAGTCGGCGGCGAGCACGTGGTCGACCGTCGAGGGGGACAGCACCGTGCGGGACCGTACCCACTCGACCTCCAGCCCGGCCTCGGTGAGCAACTCACGGAGCTGGCCGCTGCTGAAACACCGGGTGATGCTGCCGTCGGGCCAGGGCACGAGCATGACCTCGCCCGTCTGGCGCAGATGAGCCCAGTAGTTCTGCTCGGCGAGGATCGCCATCCCCAGCACCAGGGAGTCGACGCAGATCAGCGCCCGGCCGCCGGGGCGCAGGACCCGGGCGATGTCGCCGACCGCGGACTCGGCCATGAGCTCCACCGACATCGCGCGCTCCTCGGCGAGTACGGCGTCCATGCTGGAGTCGGGCAGGAAACGCAGGTCGTCGGCACGGACCTGGCGGACCTTGGAGGCGTCGTGCAGCAGCGGGCCCTCCGCGGATCGGCGGAAGTCGACCATCTCGATGACCCGATGCCCCGCCTTCGCCGCCTGGGAGGCCCAGCGGCCCCTTCCGCAGGACATGTCGAGGATGGTGGAAGGACTCTTCGGCAGCCATCGGTTCAGCTGCTCGGCCACGACCGCGTGGTAAAAGGTCCAGTACGGCCCGAGCGTTCCTGAGCCGTTCAGCTCTTCGGCCGGGATGGGCAGCACAAGCAGCTCCTGGCTTCGGGGGATCCGGTGAATTCAGATACCTACCGGTACGTATCTTTTTCCCCGTACCGGGTCGTTCGTCACCTTCTATCTTGCGGGAACAGATGCTTGGGCGAGCGTGTTGCAAGCGGACAACGCACGATCCTTTCGGAGGTTGGCAAGCGAATGCTCGCGTTGATCGAACCCATCAGCCGCCCCGGCGATCGGTCTCTCCCTGATGAGCGGGTATCCTCCGCTCAGTACGGTGTCCCGCGCCAGCAGGGCTCCGGCGATCTTAAGGGGGTGGGTCCGGTCCCTGCGACAGACGAGGAGACTCTGGAGCAGCGGAGCATACGGTTCGAGCGGGATGTTATGCCCTATCTCGACCAGCTCTACTCCGCCGCGCTTCGGATGACCCGGAACCCAGCGGACGCCGAAGACCTCCTTCAAGAGACCTTCGCCAAGGCTTTCGCGTCTTTCCATCAGTTCCAGGAAGGCACGAACCTCAAGGCATGGCTTTACCGCATCCTCACCAACACTTTCATCAACAGTTACCGTAAGAAGCAGCGGGAGCCCAAGCAGTCGGGTGCCGAGGAGATCGAGGACTGGCAGCTCGCCAGGGCCGAGTCCCACACCTCGGCCGGGCTGAAGTCGGCGGAGCTCGAGGCACTCGAGCACCTTCCCGACAGCGACGTGAAGCAGGCGCTCGCCGCGCTTCCCGAGGAGTTCCGCATCGCGGTCTATCTGGCCGACGTTGAGGGCTTCCCCTACAAGGAGATCGCGGACATCATGGGGACCCCTATCGGGACCGTGATGTCGCGGCTTCACCGTGGCCGTCGCCAGCTGCGGATCCAGCTCGAGGACTACGCGCGTGAGCGTGGTCTGGTTCCCGCGGAGGGTGCGAAGTGAGCGAGCGTGGCAGGCAGGGCAGGCAGGGCGGACTCGTGGGCGCGGGGCCCAGGGGCAGGGTGATCGTATGAGCTGCGGAAATCACCACGACATCGACTGCCGCGAGATCCTGGACAAGGTCTACACCTACCTGGACGGCGAGCTCGACGAGAACAACTGCGGTGACATCCGCCACCACCTCGACGAGTGCCACCCCTGCCTGAAGGAGTACGGCCTGGAGCAGGTCGTCAAACAGCTCGTCGCCAAGCACTGCGGTTGCGATCAAGCCTCGGACGACCTGCGCGCGAAAGTCCTCAGCCGGATCGCGCAGGTCCGCTCCGAGCTGGCCCGCTGACCTCCTAAGATCTCTCGTACGGCCATGGCCATACGAAGACATGGGGGTTCAGCATGCGGATACTCGTCACCGGCGGAGCGGGATTCATCGGGTCGAACCTGGTGGATCGGCTGCTGGCGGATGGGCACGAGGTCGCGGTCGTGGACGACCTGTCCGGCGGCGACCGCGCCAACCTCGTCGACGCGGCGCAGAGCCCTCGTTTCGCGCTGCACGTGATGGACATCCGTGACCCCGCGCTGATCGGCCTGGCCGCCGAGTGGAAGCCCGAGGTCATCTGCCACCTCGCCGCGCAGGTCAGCGTGCGCAGGAGCGTGGCCGATCCCGTCCACGACGCCCGGCTCAACGTCGAGGGCACCGCCTCCGTTCTCACCGCCGCCCATCACGGTGGCACCCGCAAGGTCATCCTCGCCTCTTCGGTCGCCGTCTACGGCAGGCCCGCGGTCATCCCGGTCCCCGCGGACGCGGCGACCGACCCGCGCTCGCCGTACGCGGCCTCCAAGCTCAGCGCGGAGACCTACCTCGCCACCTTCAAGGCGCTCTACGACATCGACTACACCGCACTGGTGCTCTCCAACGTCTACGGCCCGCGCCAGTCGCCCGACGGCGAGGCGGGAGTGGTCGCCATCTTCACCGACGCGCTGCTCAAGGGCACCCCCACCGTGGTGTACGGCGACGGCGGCCAGACCCGCGACTACGTCTTCGTCGACGACGTGGTGGATGGTTTCGTCCGTGCCTGCGGTGACGAGGGGAACGGCCGCCGGTTCAACTTGGGCACCGGCGTGGAGACCTCCGACCGGAGGCTGCACTCCCTGGTGGCCGGGGCGGCGGGGGCCGCCGACGAGCCGGCCGACGCCGAGGCGCGCCTGGGCGACCTGCCGGCGATGGCCGTGGATCCGGCTCCCGCGCTCGAAGGGCTCGGCTGGCGCCCCCAGACGGATCTGGCCACCGGCCTCAAGGCCACGGTGGAGTGGGCCAGGACCCGCCTCTCGGCCCGTTAGACGACCTCAATCGCCGTCACACCGGTCGCAAATGGCAGCATAACGACACCGGCGAGTGACTTTTAGTGACGTATTGATTACACTTTGCTCGCGATTCTCGGTCTCTCCCTCCACGCCCGGCTCACTTCTGTAGCCTGAGTGCGAAATCGACGTGGAGGCAGCGCATGTTAAAGGAAACGGTCAACCCGGTACAACCTGGGATCTCCTGGACCTAAGCGCGCGCTCGTGGGATCCAAAGGTGGCCGCTTTGCGTGGACTGCCGTGGTTTGCCAAGGTTTATCTTGCCCTGGTCATCGGAGCTGCGTTCGCGCTGCTCGGGCACAGTGCGGTGGTGGGCGGTCGGCTTGAGCGGCTCGACTGGTCCACCCTGTTGGTGCTGGCTCTGCTGTTCCTGGTGTGCGAGTCGGTGCCGACCCTGCTGAACGTCCGGCAGGCCGCGGTGTCGGTCAGTTTCTCGGCCGTGCTCGCCGCGGTGGTGCTCGTCGGCCCGGAGGGCGCGGCGCTGGTCGGCATGACGGCCGTCTTCAGCGTGCGCCCGGGGCTGCCGCTGGTGAAGCGCCTGTTCAACAGCGCCCAGTTCGCGATCTGCGGTTATGTTGCGGGCTGGGTCTACCAACGGTTGCTGGGCGGCCGGCTCGTCACCCCGACGATCGCCGGGTTCGACGACCTGATCGTGCCCTTCGCGGGCGCGGCCGCGGTGTTCGTGCCGCTCAACTTCATCCTGATCGCGCTCGTGCTCGTGGTGACCGGTCAGGCCGACCAGGTGCCGCTGCGCGGCCTGGCCCAGTTTCTGGTCTCCTACCTGGGCTACGCCACCTTCGGGCTGCTGATCGCCGGGCTGTGGGCGACGGTCAACTCGATCGCCGCGGTGCTCGTGCTGCTCCCGCTGTTCGTCGCCCGCTGGGCCTTCGGCCAGTATCTCGCGCAGCAGCGTTCCTACGACGCCACGATCGCCGCGCTCTGCCAGGCGGTGGAGACCAAGGACTACTACACGCGGGGCCACTGCACCCGCGTCTCGCTGGCCTCCGGCATGATCGCCCAGGAGATCGGCATGGGGCCCGAGCGGCTGCGGGCGATCCGCTACGCCGGGATGCTGCACGACGTGGGAAAGCTGGGCGTGCCGACCAAGGTGCTGCAGAAGGACGGCCCGCTCACCGAGGAGGAGTACGCCGCCATCCAGCTCCACCCGATGCGCGGGCTGGAGATCGTGCGGGGCATCGACTTCCTGGACGAGGCGTTCGCCGGGATCATGCACCACCACGAACGGCAGGACGGCAAGGGCTACCCGATGGGGCTGGCCGGAGACGAGGTCCCGGAGTTCGCCAGGATCATCGCGGTGGCCGACGCCTTCGACTCGATGACCTCCGACCGCTCCTACCGTAACGCCCGCCCGGTGGAGGTCGCCATGGCCGAGCTCCGTAAGAACGCCGGCAGCCAGTTCGATCCGGTGATGGTCACCGCCTTCATCAAGGCCATCGACCGCGACGGCTGGGAGCCTCCGCGCAAGGTCGTCACGCCTCCGGCCGACGCGGTGCAGACCGCCACCAAGGATCACGACGACCCGACCATGCCCATCCAGGTGGTGTCCGAACGATGAGCGGTCCTTCGGGAGTTCGGGCCTTTCAAGGACTCGACTCCGGTCAGCTCCTTCTGATCTGCGCCGCCGGCCTTCTGGCGGTGGCCGGGGTGGCGCACACGGCCGCGACCGGACTGGTCGATCCCGAGATCGCCCTCGGCTTCGGCGCGTTGATCGCGGCGGGAGAGCTGGCCAGGCTCACGATGCCCGGCAACCGGGAGGTGGCGCCGATCGGCGCCGCCGCCGCACTCGGCTACACGCTTCTGCTGGACATGGGCGGCGTCCCGGCAGGTCATTCGGCCCTCCAGGTCGTCGCGGTGCTGGCGGTCGGCATGGTCACCGGCGCTCTGCCCCACCTCGCCGTGGGCCGTCAGCCCAGGCTGGACGCGATGGCGCGCCGGCTGCTCACCGGCGCTCTGCTGGCGCTGGCCTACAGGCCACTGGCCGGATCGCTGTTCACCCTGGCGGAGGGGGGCGAGGGCAACTGGTGGCCCGCGCTCGCGGTGATGGTCCTGCTCATCCTGGTCATGGTGCTGGTCGACGTGCTGCTGGCCGCGGTCCTGCGGGCCGAGCAGGTGCGAGCGGCCTTCGGGGTGGCCGTCCGCGACGAGATGCGCATGGCCGCGCCGCTGGGAGCCGCGGTCGCGGCCTCCGGCATCCTGCTCGCGCTCGCCTCGCACAGCATGGACATGGCCGCCCTGCTGGTGTTCGCCGCGCCGTTGCTGGTCACCCAGGTCGCCTTCCGCAAATACGCCGGGATCCGTGCCACCTATCTCCAGACGGTCAGGGCGCTGTCACGGGTCACCGAGGTCGGAGGCTACGTCGAGCCCGGGCACTCCCGCCGGGTGAGCCGCCTGGCGGTGGCGGTCGGGCGGGAGCTCGGCACGGCCGAGCCCGAGCTGCTGGAGCTGGAGTACGCCGCGCTCATGCACGACATCGGCCAGCTCTCGCTGCACGACCCGATCCCCGGTGGCGCCACGGTGCTCACCGACCCCGAGCAGGCGCGGCGCATCGCCGAACTGGGCGCGGAGGTGATCCGGCAGACCGGTGTACTGGACCGGGTGGCCGAGATCGTCCGGCGCCAGTGCGACACCTGCGCCGAGACGCCGCCGCTGGCCAGCCGCATCATCAAGGCGGCCAACGCCTACGACGACCTGGTCGGCGGTTCCAGCGACCGAGACCGCGCGGGAGCCGCTCTCGAGCGGCTCCGCCTCGGCTCCGGCGGCGAGTATGATCCGACCGTCGTCGAGGCGATGGCGCGAGTGATCGACAGGATGGCTCCGCTACACCGCCTCTGAGGAGGCTCCGGTCTCGCACCGTCGCAGGTTTCCGTGGTGGATTTCCAGGTGGAAGAGCCCAAGAACAACCTGTCGTTCCGCGCGGAGCCGCTGGAACACTCCGGAGCTCACCGACGGAAGCTGCGACACGGAGCCGGTCTCCCGTATGAGGGCATGATCAGGCTTTTCTGGCACAGTTGAACCACAGCGAGTGATGGGAGTTCCCGGTGGCTGAAGTACGCGCTGAGATGGTGGCAAATGTCTGGAAAATCCTCGTGGCCGAGGGTGACACCGTTGCGGAGGGTGACGCCCTGGTGATCCTTGAGTCCATGAAGATGGAGATCCCCGTTCTTACCGAGGACGAAGGTGTGATCTCTCAGCTCAAGGTGGCCGAGGGTGACGTCATCCAGGAGGGTGACCTCATCGCCGTCATCGAGTAGGCGTATGACGGTCCGGGTCACCGCCGTACGGCGGGCTTTCGCCTCATCGGCGCCGGCGGGTCCGGAGTCCCGGGGAAGAACACCGCCCGCGGGGGCGGGCGGTGAGGGCGGTGTGATCGGGCTGGATGCCGTCGAGCCGGGCCGTTAGCGAGCGGCGGTCAGCGAGCGAGTTTCGCGAGGAAGCGCTCACGGTCGACGACCACGCGCTCGATCGTGCCGACGGCGACGGTGGTGTGCCGATCGCGTGCGGTGAAGCCGAAGACCAGGCGGCGGCCGTCGACCTCGGTGAGCTCGGCGGTGATCTCGACGTGGGTGCCGATCAGGCTGCCCGCCAGGTGCTCCAGAACGACCTTGGTGCCCACGGAGGTCTGGCCGGGGTCGAGAGCGCCCGCCACCGCCTGGATGGTGGCCTGCTCGGCGAGGGCGAGCATGCGGGGAGTGGCCAGCACGGGGACGTCCCCGCTGCCGAGCTTCATCGCGGTGTCCGACTTCTCGACCATCGTGAGGAGCTGGGAGCGCAGGCCGGGAGTGAGCGTCATGCGCGCCAGCATAGGAGACCGGAAGCGAACGTCATGCGTGCCGGGGCGGGAGACCAGGAGTGATTGTCATACGTGCCGGGGCGGGAGACCGGGGGTGAACGTGCGTGTCGTGGTGGGGGAGTGGAAGTGAGCGTCGCGCGTGTCGGCGTAGGGTCTGACCGTGACCTTCTACTGTGATCACTGCGGCCGTCGGGCCGATGAGGGCGACCACGCCGCCTGCCTCGCCGCCCGTGCGATGGAGCCGCCCCGCTACTGTGCCCGCTGCCGTCGCCGGATGGTGGTCCAGGTGACCCCCGGCGGCTGGTCCGCACGCTGCGCCGAACACGGCTCGCTGAGCGGCTGAACGTCGGCTGTGCCGAATATGACCTACGGCGTTTGACGCCGGCTGTGCCGAATCCGGCCTGTGGCGCTTGATGTCGGCCGCGCCGAACACGGGTCGAACATGGCTTGTGGCGGCCGGCGCCGGCTGTGCCGAATCCGGCTGTGCCGAATCGGGCCTGTGGCGCTTGATGTCGGCCGCGCCGAGTACGGGTCGAACATGGCTTGTGGCGGCCGGCGCCGGCTGTGCCGGGTACGGGTGGCCGATGCCGGCTGTGTCAGGGTGCGGCCCGATGAGTGGCCGATCTCACTCTCATCACCCAGGGGCGGTTCTACTCTGCTCCCATTTGTAGTGAATTGATCATATTTGTCTACTTCCTAGATCTATGTTCGCTTTGAACGGTCTTGTACGCATCTAGGGAGTTCGATAAGGTGTCGCGGGTCTGTTGCCACGGGTGTCGGGGCAGTCCGTGGTGGGTTGTTTCCGGTGGGAGGCTTGGGCATCTCTGGGGCAGAGGTGTGCAAGGTGTACAAGTAACCCTAAAAGCGCTGAGTTTTGTGCGATGCTACGGCACGCGTCTTGTTCGCGACCTGGACGGCACGCAGGGTTTCGTTACTTTCTCGTCACCCTGCCGCGATACAAATCCGCTTTGTTGAGAATTCTGAGGCGGGAGTGGAGAGGGTTACGGGGGAGCCATGGTGGCCCAAGGCACGACGCTGGCGGCGCGGTACCGTTTAGACACCCGCATCGGCGCCGGTGGTATGGGCGAGGTGTGGCGGGGTGAGGACATCGTCTTGGCCCGCACCGTCGCCGTCAAGGTGCTGCTCCCCGGCCGTACGGACGATCCGGGATTCCTGGTGCGTTTCCAGGGCGAGGCCCGGGCGATGGCGACGATCAACCATCCGGGAGTCGTGGACGTCTACGACTACGGGATTCACGAGGTGCCCGGCGCGGGGGCGACGGCATACCTGGTGATGAAGTTCGTGGACGGCGAACCGCTGGACCGCCTCCTCGGGAGGCTGGGCAGCATCGCCCCCGCCGCGGCGATGGATCTCATCGCCCAGGCGGCCTCGGCGATGCAGGCCGTGCACGACCAGGGCATCGTCCACCGGGACATCAAGCCGGGCAACCTCCTGGTGCGGTCGGACGGCACGCTCGTGCTGACCGACTTCGGCATCGCCAGGTCCGATGCGGCCAGCCGGCTGACCGACGCGGGCATGGTGCTCGGCACCGCCGCCTACTGCGCGCCCGAGCAGGCCGAGGGCGCGCCCGTCACCCCCGCGGTGGACATCTACGCGCTGGGCGTGGTGGCCTACGAGTGCCTGGCCGGACGGCGCCCGTTCGAGGGCGACACACCGGTCACGGTCGCGCTCAAGCACATCCGCGAGATGCCGCCCCCGCTGCCCCAGCACGTTCCGCCCGCGATCCGGGCCCTGGTGGAGCGGTCCCTGGCCAAGGACCCGGCCCGGCGATTCCCCAGCGCCATGGCCATGAGCGCCGCCGCGAGACAGTCGATCCTCGGGCTGGGCCCCGAGGAGGTGTCGGACCTACAGCCGTCACACCAGGCCGGGGGCGCGCGGGAGACCGGCTGGCAGTCGGCGCAGTCGGTGCAGACGGGCTGGCAGGGACAGACGGTCGCGGCGGGAGCCCCAGGCTGGCAGGAGCAGGCATCCGCGAGTGCCCAGACCGGCTGGCAGCCGCCCCCGAACGCCCAGACGGGCTGGCAGGGATCCGTCGCGGCGCAGACGGGCGGCTGGCAGGGGGCCGGGACGTCCGGGGCGACACCGTCCGCGGTTCCGGCCATCGAGCCCGTCTCCAACGGGCAGGGTCGCCGCGCCGCGAAGAAGCCGCGCAGCAAGGGCATGCTGGTGGCCATGTCCGCGACGGCGGGCGTGGTGTGTGTCGGCCTCGTCGCGTTGGCGATCAACGGATTGGCGTCCGCCGCGCCGAAGGACCCCCAGACGATGCCCGCGCCGCCCAGCGCGAGTCAGCCGTCGAAGCCCACTCAGACGCAGGCGGCGAAGAAGACGGTGCCGTACGTCATGGGCCTGTCGCCGGAGAGGGCCCAGATGCTGCTCAAGGAGGAGGGCCTGAGGGCGACGGTCATTCCGAGCGCCGGCGTCGACATGTCGCAGTGCACGAAGGTGGTCCGTCAGAATCCCGAGGCCAAGACCCAGTGGGATCCCAAGCGGAAGGTGCAGATCGTGGTCGATGCCTGTCCGCCACAGGAGACCGCTGCGGCGGCCCTTCCGCCATCCCTGGACTTTCCCGCTCCGCCGGCCGGTAAGGCGGGGGAGCGTTACCGCCTCTCGCTGGCCGTCGACGGTGGCGTCGAGCCGTACGCCTGGTCGCTCGCCTCGGGCAGCCTGCCGCAGGGCATCACCTTGAACCTCTCCACCGGCATGCTGTCGGGCACTCCGCTCAAGGCCGGCATCTACTCCTTCACCGTGATGGTGACGGACAACGAGAACGCGAGCGCCACCCAGGCGGTCAGACTGATCATCTCCCCCAAGCCGACCCCCACGCCGACTCCTGCGCCGGTGGTGAAGAAGAAGGTGCCGGACGTCGTGGGCCAGACGCCGGATGCGGCCAAGGCGATGCTTGCCAAGGCGGGCCTGAAGGTGACGGTCTCCGAGAGCTCCGACATCGATCACTCGCAGTGCCTGACGGTGGCACAGCAGGACCCCGGCGCGAACGTCATGTGGGACAGCAAGAAGCCGGTGGACATCACGGTGATCAGCAAGCCGTGCCCGCCGTCCGCCACGCCGACCCCGACGCCCACCTCCTAGGCGTCGGTGGCGGGGCGGGGAGCACGGTGACCGTGCTCCCCGCCGACACATCGCCCACTGCCGGGGCAGCCGTGAGAAACACCGTGGTCGTACGGCTCGCCGACACGTCGTCCCGGCGTCCACCGCCGGGACGACCGCGAGGGATGCCGTGGTCGTACGGCTCGCCGACGCACCCTCCCCGGGCCTCGATACCGCCGCGGGGAGCATGGTGGTCGCCGGCGCGTCGCGCCGGTGCCCATTTCCTAGATGCCGGTGGTGTTGCGGGGATAGGCGATGGAGGGGTCGGTGGCGATGTTCACCATGTACGGCACGCCGGAGTCGAACGCGCGGCGCAGCGCCGGGCCGATCTCCGACGGGTCGGTGACGAACTCGCCGCCGCCGCCGAGCGCGGTCACCACCTGGTCGTAGCGGCACTGCGGCTGGAGCTCGGCGGCCACGTCGTAGCCGTAGAGCATCTGCATGGGGTGCTTCTCCAGCCCCCAGATGCCGTTGTTGCCGCAGATCATCACGACCGGCAGGCGGTGCCGGACGAGCGTGTCGACGTCCATCAGCGAGAAACCCGCCGCGCCGTCGCCGAGCAGCAGCACGACCTGCGAGGACGGCCGGGCCAGCCGGGCGGCGATGGCGTAGCCCAGGCCCGTGCCCAGGCAGCCGTACGGGCCGGGGTCGAGCCAGTTTCCGGGGCGCTTGGTCTCGATGTATTTGCCCGCGTAGGAGACGAAGTCGCCGCCGTCGCCGATCACCACGGCGTCGTCGGCGAGGAGCTTGTTGAGCTCGCCGTAGATCCGCATCGGGTGGATCGGGTCGGAGTCGGACGCCAGCAGGCCGACGTCCCCCGCGACGGCATACGAGGCGGCCTCGGCCAGCTTCGCCAGCCACGGCGCGTAGGCCTTGGGGGACACGCCCGCTTCGGCGCAGGCCGTACCGAGGACCCAGAAGACCAGCGACAGGTCACCGGCGGCGGCGCCGGCGGGATCCATGTGCGTGGTCAGCTGCGAGGCCGCGTCGGCCAGGTGCACGACCTTGGCGAGCGGGGCGCCGTCCTTGCCGCCGAACCAGCCGTAACCGAGGCGGAAGTCGACGGGGGTGCCCACCACGATCACCAGGTCGGCCTGGGAGAACGCCGTCCCCCTGGCCCGGGTGACCAGGAGCTCGTGTCCCGCGGACAGGATGCCGCGGCCCTGGCCGTTGAGGATGACCGGCAGGCGGTATTCCTCGGCGAAGCTTCTGGCGACCTCCTCGGCGCGGTCCATCCACACGTCCGAGCCCAGCACCAGCACCGGCCGCTCGGCCTCGGCGAGCAGCCGGGCGATCTCGGCGATCGCGTCGGGGTCCGGCTCCAGCGGTGACGGGCTCAGCGTCTCGGTGGCCTCTTCGAGCGGGGGCGCCGCCGAGAACAGGTGGTCCATGTGGAAGTCGAGGAAGACCGGGCCGCGGTGCGGGGCGAGGGCCGTACGGAAGGCCATCTCCACGTCCTGGCCGATGGAGTCGGCGCCCGAGCCGGTGAAGGCGAGCTTGGTGATCGGTGCGAACAGCGGCGGGTGGTCGATCTCCTGCAGCGCACCGGAGCCCCAGCGCGACTGTGGCGCCCGGCCTCCCATGATCACAACTGGAGAGCCGTTGAAATGGGCGGTGGCGACGCCGCTGACGCCGTTGGTGATGCCGGGGCCGGCGGTGAGCACGGCCAGCCCGGGTTTGCGGGTCAGGCGGGCGGTCGCCTCGGCGGCGAAGACCGCGCTCTGCTCATGCCGGACATCCAGGATGGGCATGCCCTCGTGGACCGCTCCGTCGTAGAGGGGGAAGACGTGGCCGCCGGACAGGGTGAACATGGTCTCGATGCCGTAGGCCTTGGAGACGGCGACGGCGATGTCGCCTGCATGCTTGGGAGACTCCATAGCGCGCAACCTACCAGTCAGTTATTTGGCGGGACAGGGAATGCTCCCCCTGCCCGCAATCCCCTCATCCGAACGGCCCCCTCCACCAGGGGGAGATCGCAGGCCGATGGGAACGGCCTGCGTTACGGTCATCCGGCCACCGCGTCGAATGTCCGGATTCGGGGGAGTCTGAACGGCATCTGAACGGTTGGGGATGCGTTTCAGGGGGAGTGGAACGGCGCCTCGATCGGTGTGGAACGCGTTTCAGAGGGTGTCGGAAAGCGCTTTGATCGGCATTTTCAGATCGACCAGGAGGTTGAGGTCGGCCTCGGCGGTGCGGCCGAGAGTGGTCAGGTAGTTGCCGACGATGATCGCGTTGATGCCGCCGAGCATGCCGTCGCGGGTGCCGAGATCGCCCAGGGTCAGCTCGCGGCCGCCGGCGTAGCGCAGGATCGTGCGCGGCAGGGCGAGGCGGAAGGTGGCGATCGTCTTGAGCGCCTCCGAACCTTCCAGCATCGGGTAGGACTCGAAAGGCGTGCCGGGACGCGGGTTGAGGAAGTTCAGGGGGACCTCGTCGGGTGCCAGCTCACCGAGCTGCCCGGCGAACTCCGCCCGCTGCTGGAGGGTCTCGCCCATGCCCACGATGCCGCCGCAGCACAGCTCCATCCCGGCCTCGCGCACCATCAGGCAGGTGTCCCAGCGCTCCTCCCACGTGTGGGTGGTGACGACCGACTCGAAGTGGGACCTCGCGGTCTCCAGGTTGTGGTTGTAGCGGTGCACGCCCATCTCGGCCAGCTCGTCGACCTGAGCCTGGGTGAGCATGCCCAGCGAGCAGGCGACGTTGATGTCCACGGCCTCCTGGATCGCCTTGACGCCCTCGCGGACCTGGTCCATCAGCCGCTGGTCGGGCCCCCGGACCGCGGCCACGATGCAGAACTCCGTCGCCCCGGTCTCCGCGGTCTCCTTGGCCGCCTGCACGAGGGAGGGAATGTCCAGCCAGGCCGCGCGGACGGGGGAGGAGAACTGCCCCGACTGGGAGCAGAAGTGACAGTCTTCGGGACAGCCGCCGGTCTTCAGCGAGATGATCCCCTCGACCTCCACCTCCGGGCCGCACCACTTCATCCGGACCTCGTGCGCGAGTGCCAGCAGGTCGGCCAGGCGGTCGTCGGGCAGCTGCAGGCAGCGCAGGGCCTGGGCGGCGTCGAGACCCCGGCCCTCTTCCAGCACCTGCACCCGGGCGATCTCGAGGATGTCGCTCACGTTGCTTCGATCTCCTGCCGTGGTCTGCGGGAAAAGCCTGTCTTCTACGGGAAAAGCCTAAGGGTGGTCCGGAACGCGGTGGGATCGAACCCGCCTCCGAGAGCCGGGCCCAGCCCGGCGCGGGCCGCATGGGCGAAGGACTCCCGATCCAGGAGCCCCGCTCCCTCGGGGAGCGCGCCCACCAGCGGCCTGGCGGCCAGCATCTCCAGATCCGACACGTTGGACCGCTCTGCCAGGCCCGGCTCGGCCGGCCACGACCCGATCACGACCCCGGCCGGCTCCAGCCCCCGGTGGGCCATGGCCTCCAGCGTCAGCGCGGTGTGGTTGAGCGTGCCCAGCGCGGCCCTGGTCACCAGGAGCACCGGCGCCGAGATCATCCGGGCCAGATCGGCCAGGGTCGCCCCCTCCTCGTCGAAACGGACGAGCAGCCCGCCCGCTCCCTCGACGATCACCAGCTGGTGCGACCCGGCCAGCTCCTTGATCCGGACCGCGGCCTGGACGAGGGAGACCGGAGGCAGGCCCGCCAGGCGAGCCGCCGCCGCGGGGGCCAGCGGGTCCGGGAACCTGGACAGCTCGAACGTGGTCCTCACCCCGGAGAGCCGGATGACGTCGTCCAGATCCCCGGGTTCGTTGTCGGTCACCCCGGTCTGCGCGGGCTTCACCACCGCGACGGAGGAACCTCGCTCCCTGGCGAGTGAGGCCACCGCCGCGGTGACGATCGTCTTGCCCACCCCGGTGTCGGTCCCGGTGACCACGAGAATGCTCATCCACCTCACCTTAGGCGGACCCCGGCCCCGCGGGCCCGAACTCCCGCGGCCGGACACGGTCGCGTGCCGCGGGAGGTCAGGGGTGACGGACCCGCGGCCTGCCGGGGCGACGCGGCCCGGTGACGACCTCGTGGCGGGCCTCGGATCTCGCGGAGGTCGCGAGGGCCGAGGGCGGCGCGGCCCGGTGACAGACCTGTGGCAATCCTCGGTTTCGCGGGTTCAGGGGCGACGCAGCCTGGTGACGAACTTGTAGCGGTCGCCTCTGTACAGGGACTGGGCCCACTCCACCGGGTTGCCGTCGGCGTCGAAGGCGTGCCGGGTGAGCATGAGCATCGGCAGGCCGACGTCGACGCCCAGCACCTGCGCGTCGTACGGCGTGGCCAGCACGGTCTCGATGATCTCCTCGGCGTCGGTCAGCCGCACGCTGTAGGCGTTGTACAGCGTTTCGTACAGGGAGGAGTGCACCTCCAGCTCGCGCCTGAGCCTGGGGAAGCGCCGGGCCGACAGGTGGGTGGTGTCGATCGACATCGGCTCGCCGCTGGCCAGGCGCAACCGGTGGATGCGCAGCACCCGGCCGCCGGGGTTGATGGCCAGGCGGCGGGCCAGCGGCTCGTCGGCCGTGATGTAGCTGATGTCGAGGATCTTGGTGTCGGGTTCGAGGCCGACGGTCCGCAGGTCGCCGGTGTAGGACGTCAGCTGGAGGACCTGGGCGACCTTGGGCTGGGAGACGAATGTCCCCTTGCCCTGGATGCGCACCAGGCGGCCCTCGACCACGAGCTCGGACAGGGCCTGGCGCACGGTGGTGCGCGAGGTTTCGAAGCGGACGGCGAGGGTCCGCTCGGGAGGCAGCGCGCTGCCCGCGGGCAGGCTCTTGGTCAGGGCGAGCAGGCTGCGCTTGACGTCGTAGTACTTCGGAATTCTGGGTGAGTCATCGCTCACGACTCCACCTCGCCTAACGGCTCGAAACCGGCGCGGCCGGAGATGCCTCGCCTGATGCCTCGCCCGCTTCGCTCACTCACATGGTCACCTTCATCTCGGCCACGGCGGTGAGCGCACCCTTGATCACCGCTAGATCATCTGAACTCAGATTGGCCCGTGCGGTCAACCGCAGGCAAGAGCGGCCGACCGGCACCGAGGGCGGCCGGAAACATCCGGCCCGCACTCCGCGTTCCGCGCAGACGAGGGCGGCCCGGAGCGCGGTCTCGGGCGGGCCGAGCACGATGGGGACGACCGCACCTGCCGGATCGTTGGTCTCCAGGCCGAGTTCGCGGGCCATCGAGGCCAGTTCTCTCGCCCTGGTCCGTACGTATCCGGGCAGTTCGGGCTGGTTGTGAAGGATATCCACAGCGGCGAGTGCCGCCGCAACGCTGCCGGGGGCCAGCCCGGTGTCGAAGATGAACGAGCGGCCCGTGTCGATGAGGGTCTGGATCACTTCGGGCGCTCCGAGCACGGCTCCGCCCTGGGATCCCAGGGATTTGGAGAGTGTGAGGGTTCTCACTACGCCCGGCTCGGCCGCGAGGCCCGCGGCGTGCACCGCGCCCTGCCCGCGAGGGCCGATGACGCCGATCGAGTGGGCCTCGTCGACGACCAGCAGCGCGTCCTGCCGTACGGTCGCCGCGTACAGCTCCGCCAGGGGCGCCAGATCGCCGTCCACGGAGAAGACCGCGTCGGTGACCACGATCGCGTGATCCTCGTGCCGGTCGGCCAGCGCCTTCTCCACGGCCGTCACGTCCTTGTGCGGGGTGACCACCACGCGCGAGCGCGACAGCCGGCAGGCGTCCACGATCGAGGCGTGGTTGCCCGCCTCGGAGACCACCAGGGCGTCCTTGCCCAGGGCCGCGACGGCCGCCAGGTTGGCCAGGTAGCCGGAGGAGAACACCAGGGAGCCCTCCGCCTCGGCGAACGCGCACAGCCGCGCCTCCAGGCGGGCGTGGAGGGCGGTGGAGCCGGTGACCAGGCGGGAGCCCGTCGAACCGGTGCCCCAGGTCCGAGTGGCCGCTGTGGCCGCCTCCACCAGGCGCTCGTCCCTGGCCAGCCCGAGATAGTCGTTGGACGCGAGGTCGATCAGGCCGTCGTCGTCCGGGGTGCGGGCACGCAGGGTCCGCTTCAGACCCGCTGCCTCCCGTGAGGCCGCCGCGGCGCGGAAACGTGCCAGCGGGTCGGGGGTCTGTTCCATAGGGGGCATTTTCCCAGTCGGTCCCACCCGATTCGCGTTCGGGCCTGCAAAGAACGCATGATGCACGGGTGCCGACTCTAAGCGACCTGGCGGTTCGTCACACCGCGCTCGACGATGCTGACCTCGAGTGGATGCACTCGCTGGTCTCCGACTGGCAGCTTCTCGCGGACCTGTCATTCGCCGATCTCATCCTGTGGATACCGCTCAAGGACGGCTCGGGATGGATCGCGGTCGCGCAGATGCGGCCCACCACGGGGCCCACGGTCTATCACGACGACATCGTCGGGATGATCGCGGCCAAGGGGGAGCGGGTGCTCCTGGAGATCGCCTGGGACGAGCGGCGGATCTGCCGCGAGGGCGATCCCGACTGGTCGAGCGGCGTCCCGGTCCGCGAGGAGACCATTCCGGTACGGCGGGCGGACCACTTTCTCGGCGTCATCCAGCGCTCGACCAACCTGTCGTCCGCGCGCACCCCCTCAAGGCTTGAGCTCACCTACCTGCAGAGCGCCTCCGACCTCGCCCAGATGGTCGCCGAGGGACGGTTCCCGTTCTCGGGCGCGGAGCCGATCCTGGTCCGCTCGCCGCGCGTGGGCGACGGACTGCTCCGGCTGGACCGGGCGGGCCGCGTCACCTACGCCTCGCCGAACGCGCTGTCGGCCTACCGGCGGCTGGGCCTCAACGCCGACCTGGTCGGCGCCGAGCTGGGCCGTACGACCGCGACGCTCTGCTACCGCGACGAGCCCATCAACGAGAACCTGATGATCGTGGCGAGCGGGCGGGAGCCCAGGGAGACCGAGGTGGAGTCGGGCGGCACGGTCGTGCAGCTCCGGGCGATCCCGCTGGTCGTCGGCGGCGGGCGGATCGGCGCGCTGGTGCTCATCAGGGACGTGACCGAGCTGCGGCGGCGCGAGCGGGAGCTGATGACCAAGGATGCCACCATCCGGGAGATCCACCATCGGGTGAAGAACAACCTGCAGACGGTGGCCGCGCTGCTCCGGCTGCAGGCCAGGCGCCTGCAGGTGCCGGAGGGGCGGGAAGCGCTGGAAGAGGCGGTGCGCAGGGTCGGGTCGATCGCCATCGTGCACGAGACGCTGTCCCACACGCCCGAGGAGCAGGTCGACTTCGACGACATCGCCGATCGTGTGATCGCGATGACGGGCGAGGTGGCGGCTCCGGAGGCGCAGGTCGTGCCGCGCCGCATCGGGGCGTTCGGGGTGCTGCGTTCGGAGATCGCGACGCCGCTGGCGATGGTCCTCACCGAGCTGCTGCAGAACGCGGTCCAGCACGGGCTGGCACACCGGCCGGGCAAACTTCAGGTGATCGTGTCCCGCGGGGCCGAAAGGCTGGACGTGATCGTCTCCGATGACGGCACCGGTCTGCCCGAGGGCTTCGACCTGGACTCGTCCACCAGTCTCGGCCTGCAGATCGTGCGCACCCTGGTGGTGGGAGAGCTGTCCGGGCGGCTGGCCATCGAGCCCCGGCAGGGCGGCGGCACGGAGGTCACCCTGGGCATCCCCCTGCCCGCGGTCTGAACGGCCCCTGAACAGGGGCGATGGTGCGCGAGCCCCGCAGGGTCCCGCCGTCTGAGCGGGCGGTGGCGCGCGGGCCCGTAGGGCCTGGCGAGGGGCTGCGGTCCCGTAGTGCTTGCGGGCGTCCCGGGCACGACTCCCCTCCCCGCGGTTCCGAACCGGGGCGGGGAAGGGGGAACACCTCAGGCCGTCTCTTCGCGGATCTCCTCGGATCTTCTCGGATCCAGGGAGGTCCGGCGGATCGGCCGTCGGACGGTGTCGGCGACCCGTTGACGGCGCCGACGATCGAGTGTGATTGGATCAGACGGTGGCGCGGGTGCGGGCGCGGGCCGTACGGCGCTTGAAGGCGCGACGCTCGTCCTCGCTCAGGCCACCCCAGACGCCGGCGTCCTGCCCGGACTCCAGGGCCCACTTCAGGCATGCTTCACTAATGCTGCACGAACGGCAGACCTGCTTGGCCTCTTCGATCTGCATCAGGGCGGGGCCGCTGTTGCCGATGGGGAAGAACAGCTCGGGGTCCACGTCACGGCAGGCAGCTCGGTGGCGCCAGTCCATGCGTCCACTCCTTCGTAAGAGGAGCCCTTGCGGTGGCTCCGTCGGCTCACTTTGTGAAGACTTTCACTAGCCAGCGCGAACAGTATCCCGACCCTTGGTTTGGTTCGGGGGCATGTCCACTTGATCGTCGGTGGCCCGGGAGCGATGTGGCCGCTCAAAGGTCCTACGTTCCGACGTCAATGTTGAGATTGGCAGCCACGCTCTGTGCACGCAAGAGGTTTGGGGGAACGTTTTGCCTGATATGGATGTCGGATGCGTCACACAATGACCGCATGTAACGGGTTAGACCAAGACTTGTAACGCATTCGGGATAGAGCGGAACGTAATCCGCTCGACCTCGCCCAGGTAGTCGCCGTCGAGCTGGAACGCCACGGGGCGCCCGGCGCTCAGGGTGAACTCCTTCTCGTCATGGAGTTGCACCAGGTGGCCGCCGGTGGGAAGGGTGTCGCGGGCTCCGATGATCTGGGGCATCAGATGGGCCATCGCGGGCAGGCCGAGGCGCTGGAGTCCCAGCAGGTCGAGGCCGGTCTCGAAGCTCGCCCACGGGGTCGGGGAGACCGGCCGGGAGCCTATGTAGCTCCACGGGGAGGTGTTGGAGATGATCGCCAGGAAGATGTGGCCGGTCGGCGGCACGTCCGGGCCCTCGACGGTCATGGCGGCATGGCGTTTGTCGGTCGAGAGATAGTGGTGCAACGCGGTGTTCACGTAACGCGTGGGTGTGGCCTTGCGGCCGGTGCCCCGTATGCCCTCGACCGCCCGGATCACCTCGGCGTCATATCCCAGGCCGCTACAGAAAGTGAAATATCTGCTCTGGTCGTCCCAGATCGCCTGGCCGAGGCCGACGGTCCGCCGCCGTCCGTCACGGATCGCCTCAAGCACCGCGCCGACCGCCTCGACCGGGTTGTTCGGCAGGCCGAGAGCCCTCGCGAAGACGTTCGCGCTGCCGCCGGGGATCACCAGCAGAGCCGGCCGATCCACCGCGCTCCCGTCGTCCCCCCGCTTGCCGTCCTCCGCGTTGAGCAGGCCGTTCACGGTCTCGTTGATCGTGCCGTCGCCGCCGAGCACGGCCACCACCTCGTATCCGGAGGCGTGCGCCCCGCGGGAGAGCTGGGCCGCGTGTCCCCGGTATCGGGTCTCCTCGACGGTCAGATCCAGGGTGGCGCCCAGCGCCCTGATGAGCACGTCCCGGGTCCGCTGATTGGTCGTCGTCGCCTTCGGATTCACCAGGAGCATCGCGCGCATAATTTTCAGCGTATCCGCCGTTTACGGCACAGGGGTGGTAAAGAAGCAGGCGGGATGTCCCGGCGATAGGGTTGGCGCGTGCCGAACCGTCCGATGACCCTCACCGTCGCCGCCGCCATCATGGGGCTGGAAGGCGTCACCGCCCTGCTGCTCGGCGGTTACGTCGGCGTCGAGACAGTGATCGGCAAACCGGCCGATCTGATCAGCTCGATCTTCGTCGCCGGATTCGGGATCCTCGTGGGCGCGGGTCTGCTCCGGGTGGCCTGGGGGATGATCCAGGTCGACCGGTGGACGCGGAGTCCGGGCGTGCTGACGCAGATCTTCGCCCTGCCCGTGGGCGTCACGCTGATCCAGTCCGACCAGCAGGCGATCGGCATCCCGCTGATCGCCATCGCAGTGATCGGACTGGTCGCGCTCCTGTCCCCGCCGACGACCCAGGCCCTCTACGGGGACCAGGACTAATCCTCCACGGTCAGGCCTTCACGGAGCTGTGCCAGGGTCCTGGCGAGCAGCCGGGACACGTGCATCTGGGAGATGCCGAGCTCGGTGGCGATCTGTGACTGTGTCATGTTGCCGAAGAATCGCAGCAGCAGGATCCGCTTCTCGCGCGGAGGCAACCGCTCGAGCAGAGGCTTGAGTGACTCGCGATATTCGACGCCCTCCAGGGAGTCGTCCACGATGCCGAGGGAGTCGGCCACCGCGGGCGCGTCGTCGTCACCCGAGTCAGGCGCGTCAAGGGAGACCGTCGAGTAGGCGTTGGCCGACTCCAGCCCCTCGAGCACCTCCTCCTCGGTCATCTTCAGGAACCCGGCGAGCTCGGCGACGGTGGGTGCTCGCCCCTCCCGCTGGGAGAGCTCGCTGATCGCCTTGGTGAGCGAGAGCTTGAGCTCCTGCAGGCGGCGCGGCACGCGGACCGCCCAGCCCTTGTCGCGGAAGTGCCGCTTGATCTCGCCCACGATCGTCGGGGTGGCGTAGGTGGAGAACTCCACCCCTCGGCCGAGGTCGAAGCGGTCGATCGACTTGATCAGACCGATGGTCGCGACCTGGGTGAGATCGTCAAGCCACTCGCCCCGGTTGCGAAACCGGCGGGCGAGATATTCCACCAAGGGAAGGTGCAGCTCGACGAGCTCGTCACGGATACGCTGGCGCCGCGGGTCGTCGGCGGGCAACTCCACCAGTTCCGCGAAGAGCAGGCGCGCGCGCACCCGGTCGGGCACAGCGTGGTCGCTGGCGGCCATGGCACGAGTCCTTTCCGTCACGCTGGCCTCGCTGCGCCTCGGCGCTTGCGGAGCACGATCGCCATACGGTCGGGGGAGTCGGTTACGGCATCCACATCATCAGCCAGGGCGGTGAGCACCATCCAGGCGAAGTCATCGCGGTTCGGTGCGGAACTACCGACCGTGCTGACCTCGACCCGGACCTGCATCAGCTGCCCGGTGAGCTCGAACTCGGCAGTCAGATCGGTGCCGGGAACGGCTTGGGCCAGCAACATCGCGCACGCCTCGTCGACCGCGATCCGCAGATCCTCGATCTCATCCAGCGTAAAGTCCAGCCGTGCGGCCAGTCCGGCGGTCGCCGTACGTAGCACGGACAGATAGGCACTCGCCGCCGGCAGCCGGACGCTCACCACGTCGCGGATACCGCTCATACCGGCCGCAGGCACCTCGGTGTGTTCGGTCACGTTCCTCCTTGCAGAGTCGCTCTCTGCAACCTACAGCCCCTGGACGGTCCTTGGCCCGATTGGACTCGCGATCGGGGTGAATTGACACCACTAGAACATCTGAAGATGTCCAAAAAGGGCGCTTGAACAGGTCAAGCCCCGCATGGTCGCACCTCATGCGGGGCCTGCTGTGCTGATCACGCCGCTGATCACGACGCCGAACGCCGCGATCAGCGGCGGCGCTGCCTTGCTCAGGCGGCCTTGGTCTTCCAGAAGATGTCGGAGATCTCCTCGATCTTGCCCAGGAGCTCGTCAGCCTTGGCGACGTCGACGGTGCCCTTGCCGCCGGCGGCGCCCGCCAGCTTGGTGGCGTCCCAGAAGAGCTGGTGCAGCTGCGGGTAGGTCTCCAGGTGCGGAGGCTTGAAGTAGTCGGTCCACAGCACCCACAGGTGGTGCTTGACGAGCTCGGACCGCTCCTCCTTGATGGTGATCGCGCGGGCGCGGAAGACCGGGTCCTCGTTCGCGGCGTACTTCTCCATGATGGCCTTCACGGATTCGGCCTCGATGCGAGCCTGAGCGGGGTCATACACACCACACGGCAGGTCACAGTGCGCGGAGGCGATGTGCTTGGGTCGCAGAAGTCGTGCGAGCATCGGAAAATCCTTCCTTGATGCTGAGTTCAGCATGGTCCGATTAACGACCTTACTCGTCTTCAAAAACCCGTGTGGGAGGGGGCTGCGCTCCATGAGAGTGCGTGTCGAGGGAGAGTCGATGCTGCCCGCGCTGCGGCCCGGCGACTGGCTGTGGGTGTGGCGCGACGCCCCGGTGAGAGCCGGGGACCTGGTCGTCGCACGCCTTCCGTCCGACCAGGCGAGGCTGATCGTCAAGCGGGCCGTCTGGGAGGCGGACGGGGGATGGTGGCTGGAGAGCGACAACCAGCGCGCCTCCGGCCGCCGCGACAGCTGGGACTTCGGCGCGCTGCCGCCGTCGTCGATCGTCGGCCGGGTGGTGCTGCGTTACTGGCCGCCGCCCTTCCGGCGGGCCGGCTAGGCGGCGGCGTCCACGGGTCGCCTGGCCGCCGTGCCCGGCGGGCGGTCATGGCGTCACGGGTCGTCCACGGCATTACGGACCGCCGTCCACCTTCTGCGGTGCCCGATAAAACAGCCACGGTGCTGCAAATCTTTGGCGGGTCCGGCGGGCGGCCACGATGTTACGGGCTGCCGACCTTCTGGCGGGCCCGGTAGGCGGCCACGTTGGCCCGGCTGGCGCAGCGCTCCGAGCAGTAGCGCCGGGACCGGTTGGAGGAGGTGTCGAGATAGGCCTTGCGGCAGGGCGGCGCCTGGCAGAGGCCGAGCCGGTCCACGCCCAGGTCGGTGACGATGGTGGCCAGGCCCATGACGGCTCCCACGGCGTACTGGTCGGCCATCCGGCCGCCCTCGGTGAGGTGCATGTGCCAGCGCTCGCCGTCGTGACCGGAGATCTGCGGCTGGACCGGATGGTGGATCAGCAGCGAGTTGAGCCGGTCGACCACGGCCTGCTCGTCGCCGGCGTCCGCGGTCTCGAACACGATGATGAGCTCTTCGCGGAGGTCGCGCAGGGCGTCGAGGTCGCCGCGGGTGAGACGGCAGCCCGGCCGATAGCGGCCACCCTCTTCCAGGAGAGCGCGCAGACCTTCCAGACCGGTCAGCCGGTCGGGGCTGTTGATCAGTAGTACGGCCAGCTCGGCGTAGGTGGTCAGGTCCATCGGGTGACCCGTCAATGTAAGCGATGAATAGGGATTTCGAGTATTACACGAGTGGCGCTATTAACACCACGTCAACAAGGTAAGTGACCTCTGGCATCTGGCGGAGTCTCAACATGTGGCACAATCGAGCGACGGGTGACCCCCGACCCCTCCAGGCGACCGAGCTCAGTGAGCAGGCCCCGAGCGGCTACCGAAGCCCGGGACACGCTTCCTGCGGCCGCCTCCGAAGGAACTATCCGTCTGACTGAACCAACAGGGGTCACTGTGGCTTTCACGCCATCCTCCACTTCCCTCGAGACGCTCGAAGCTCTTGATACGGACCCGGCCTTCGCCCTGCACCGCGGCGGCAAGCTGGAGGTCCGCTCGACCGTCCCGGTCCGCGACGCCGACGACCTCGCACTCGCCTACACCCCGGGTGTGGCCAGGGTCTGCAGTGCGATCGCCGAGAACCCGGAGCTCGCCAAGGACTACACCTGGGTGTCCAACGTGGTCGCCGTCGTCTCCGACGGCACCGCGGTGCTCGGACTCGGAGACATCGGGCCCTCCGCCGCCATGCCGGTCATGGAGGGCAAGGCCCTGCTGTTCAAGCAGTTCGCGAACGTCGACGCGGTGCCGATCTGTCTCGACTGCACCGACGTGGACGCGCTGGTCGAGACGGTCGTGCGGCTCGCGCCCTCCTTCGGGGGCATCAACCTGGAAGACATCAGCGCGCCCCGTTGCTTCGAGGTCGAAGACCGGCTGCGCGAGCTTCTGGACATCCCGGTCTTCCACGACGACCAGCACGGCACCGCGATCGTGGTGCTGGCGGCGCTGAAGAACGCCGCCCGGCTGACCGGCCGCTCGCTGGGCGAGCTGCGGGTCGTGGTCGCCGGCGCCGGCGCCTCCGGGGTCGCCGTCAGCCGGATCCTGCTCAACGCGGGCATCGGTGACATCGGGGTGTCCGACTCCAAGGGCCTGATCTACCAGGGCCGCGAGGGGCTCAACTCGGTGAAGGAGGCCCTGGCGCGCGACACCAACAGGGCCGACCTGCGAGGTTCCACGGAGCACGCGCTGGCCGGGGCCGACGTGTTCGTCGGCCTGTCGGGCTCGACGGTCTCCGAGCAGGCCATCGCGTCGATGGCGCCCGGCTCGATCGTCTTCGCGCTGTCCAACCCGACGCCGGAGGTGCATCCGGAGATCGCCAGGAAGCACGCGCAGGTGGTCGCGACCGGCCGTTCCGACTTCCCCAACCAGATCAACAACGTGCTGGCCTTCCCCGGTGTCTTCCGGGGAGCGCTCGACGTCCGTGCCACCACCATCACCGAGAACATGAAGGTCGCCGCGGCCGAGGCGCTGGCCGCCGTGGTCGGGGACGACCTGTCGGCCGACTACGTGATCCCGAGCCCGTTCGACGAGCGCGTCGCCCCCGCCGTCATCGCCGCGGTCGCCGCGCAGGCCCGCGCCGACGGGGTCGCCCGCATCTAGGGTCCGACCTTGCCGCGAAAATCGGTCCCGGCGGAAACCAGTCATCGGGGCTCTGGAGCCGGCTGTCCTCGTTGAGATCCCGCCGGGTCTCACCGGTCAGGCCGTGGAGATCACGTCGTGGGCCGGACACCGGCTCCCGGCGGCCCGTGACGCCGCCGCCAAGCGGGCACGCCGGAAGGGCGGCGGCCGGCAACGCGGCACAACCCGGCCGGCAAGCGAAGCGGCGGCGGACCGATGCATCGGTCCGCCGCCGCTGTGGTGGTGGTCAGTTGGGTGGGTCATCCGTACCCGAGGCGCCTTCATCCCGGTGGAGACGGTCGATCGGGAGGCCGAAGGAGCCGAACAGGTCCGCCCGGTGGAAGGCGAGCACCGAGGACACGCCTGCGCCGGTCAGGGTCAGCACCTCGATCGAGTGCGCATGGAAGGCGCCGTCGCGACCGCGGACGTACTTCGCGAACGCCGGTTGCCCGTTCGCGGACGTCTCCACCAAGATCCGCAGACCTTCCCCCGGCGTCACCTTCGCCCTGAGCAGGCGCAGCACGTCGTCGCGACCGTCGAACCAGGTCGGGATCGGCGGCATCTCCCACCGGGTGTCCTGAGTCAGCAGACCTTCCAGAGCGGCCAGGTCCGCCTTCTCGAAGGCCTTGGCGTACTGGTCGAGCAGGGCCCGCCGTACGGGCTCGTCCGGTTCGCTGAACTGGTCCTCGGCGGGTGCGAGCTTGGCCAGCTCGGCACGGGCCCTCTGGAGCGAGCTGTTGACCGCCGCGGTGGTCGTGTCGAGCAGACCGGCCACCTCGGACGCCTGCCAGGCGAGCACATCCCGCAGAATCAGTACGGCGCGCTGCCGCGGCGGCAGGTGCTGCAGGGCGGCGACCATCGCCAGTCTGAGGCTCTGCCGAGTCCCCACGACCAGAGCCGGGTCGGCGCTCAGCATCAGGTCGGGGAACGGCTCCAGCCAGCTGGTCTCCAGGGCCCGCTCCTCCAGGTCGTCCGGGTCGACGCCGGGCGCGCCCAGTGCCGACGGCACCATCCGGCGACTGCTGTGCTGCAGGGCGTTCAGACAGACCCGGGTCGCGATCCGGTAGAGCCAGGTCCTGACCGACGAGCGCTGCTCGAACTCCGCGAACCCCCGCCACGCCCGCAGATACGTCTCCTGCACGGCGTCTTCGGCGTCGTGCAGCGACCCGAACATCCGGTAGCAGTGCGCGACCAGCTCACCCCGGTAACGCGCGAACTCGTCCTCCAGATTCAACGTAACTCCTCGACCAGCTCCTGCCGGGCCACCGGACCTGTTGTACTTCGCCGCATGGTGATCCCGAGTCCTGCGAGCGCTCCGAGCAACGACAGTACGCCGCAGACGGCCAGGGCCCGGGTGAACCCGGTGGTGAAGGACTCGTAGCCCCCGGCGCCGGCGAACACCGCGGCCGGTACGGCGACTCCGACGACACCGCCGAGCTGCCGCATCATGCTGTAGATGCCGGAGGCGATCCCGACGGATTCGCGGGGCAGCGCTCCGATACTGGCGCTCTGTGTCGCCGGCATCGCCATCGAGACGCCGCAACCGGCCACGATGAGCGGCAGCACCAGTTCGGAGTAGTGGACCGTGCCGCCGCCGACCTGACCGATCCAGAACAGGCCGGCCGCCTGCAAGGCCAGCCCGGTCACCACCAGCGGACGTTCGCCGATCCGATCCACCAGACGGCCGGCGAGGGGCGCCACCAGGAACAGCGTGGCCGTCCACGGCAGGAGCTGCAGCCCGGCCTTCAGAGGACCGGAGCCGAAGGTGGCCTGCATGAACTGGGCGAGGAAGAACACGGCGCCGTAGAGCGCCGCGGTCAGGAAGAAGCCGGCCGCGTTGCCGGCCGAGAACGCCCTCGACCGGAAGAACGTCAGCGGCACCATCGGCTGCGGCGCGCGACTCTCCCAGGCCAGGAACCCCAGCAGCAGGAGGCCTCCGAGCACGAACGAACCGATCACCTCCAGGCTGTTCCAGCCCGCCGCGGGCCCGCGGACGACGCCCCAGACGATGCCGAGGACGGCGAGGGTGATCAGCGCCGCGCCGCCCGGATCGAGCCGGCGAGCCGTTCCCCTGCTCTCGGGGATCCACCGGAGGACGAGAGGGATCGCCAGGGCACCGACCGGCACGTTGATCCAGAAGATCCATTGCCAGGCGAGCCCCTGGGTCACGGCACCGCCGATCATCGGACCGCCCAGCACCGCCAGACCGGTCAGGCCGCTGAAGACGCCGATCGCCCAGCCGCGGCGTTCAGGGGGGAAGGCGGCACCGAGCAGGCTCATCGCCAATGGCATCACGGCCGCCGCGCCGATTCCCTGGAGGGTCCGGGCGGCTATCAGCAACGGCACCGAGGTCGCCAGCGCACAGGCGATCGACGCGATGGAGAAGAGGGCCAGGCCGGCCGCGAACGTCCGGCGCCGGCCCCACCGGTCGCCGATCGCCGCCGCGGTCACCAGCAGCATCGCGAAGCTGAGGCTGTAGGCGTTCACCGTCCATTCCAGCTGTTCGATCGAGGCGCCGAGATCCTGCCTGATGGTGGTCAGCGCCGCCGCGACCACCAGGGTGTCGAGCGCGACCATCACCGAGCCGATCGAGGCCAGGGCCAGCACCCGGCGTTGCTCGACGGTCGTCCGTTCCTTGCTGCTCACGAGGGTCCTCCAGAAGTTCACTGTCACCGGTACTGACAGCGGCGGAGGACCGAACTCATCGCGACTCGTCGCGGCGATGAGTTCGGGGTGCCGGCGCGGTCAGAAGAAGTGACAGCCAACGACCGAGGAGAACCGTGATGACCGCAGCAGTGATCCGCTACCAGACCAGGCCAGAGGCCGCCGACAGGAACCAGCACCTGATCGAGAACGTCTTCGCGGAGCTGGCGAGTACGGCGCCACCCGGCCTGCACTACAGCTCGTTCCGGCTGGCAGACGGCGTCACCTTCGTCCACGTGGTCGACGGTGAGGGCCTGTCCGGACTGGCCGCCTTCCAGGAGTTCCAGCGCGAGTTCGGCGACCGCCTGGCCGTCGGTCCCGCCCGCGACGCCGCCACCCTGATCGGCTCGTACTCCGCCGGGGTGGTGCCCGCGAACGGTTAGCGCTAAGGCCCGGCGGCGAGTCGGCCGACCCCACGGAGCGCCCGACTCGCTCAGCCGCTTCCCGGTCACCGCGACCGATCGGCGCAGCGGCGAGTAGGTCGACGCTACGGAGCGTCCGGCTTGCTCAGCCGCTTCCCGGTCGCCGCGTTACCTGGCGCCCAGGGGAGCTCGCCGGGCGAGGACCTTGCGATGGCTGATCCTCCACCCCTGGTCACCGTACGAGACCGTGTCCTCGTAGGTCACGCTTCCGCTCGTGCCGTCGGCGTTGATGCCGATTCCCTTGGACCGGGCTCGCACCCGATTGTCGGCGAGTTCGGTGAGAACGATGTTCGTGACGTGGTGGCCGACGGGGTTCAACGCGCCCATCGCGAGTGCGGCGTCCCGAAGCGCCGTCAGCCCCTCGATCGATCCACCACCCATGTCCGTGACGTCATAGGTGACGTCGGTGGTGAACACCTCGTGCATCCGGTCGAACTCGCCGTCGTCGACCAGGTGCCCGTGCAGCGAGATCAGCTCTGTGATGGCCGTACGGTCCTCAGCGGTCAGTGTCATCAGGGTCCTCTCGTCAGAGCTCGGGACGGTACGGCGGTCAAACTCGGCCTCGCCGTCGACATGTGACTTCCCGCGCCTGGAACGGTGATACGGGGACTTCCCCGTTTAGGTTGGTAGAGTAACCGGGGAAATCCCCGCTTAACAACCTGGAGTAGCCGATGGCACGTAGCGGAGATGAGCGAGCCGCCCCCGGGCGGGCGCGGAGAGCGGACGCCGCGCGAAACGCCGAGCTGCTGCTCTCAGCGGCGAAGGAGCTCTTCGACGAGTACGGTCCCGAGGTCGCGCTGGACGACGTGGCGCGCCGGGCCGGCCTCGGCAACGCGACGCTCTACCGGCATTTCCCCACCCGCGGCGATCTGTTCGTCGCCGTGTACGCGGACGAGGTGGACGCGCTCTGCCTGCGGGGCGCAGCCCTGCTCCACGAACCCTCGGCGGCCGAGGCGCTCTTCGACTGGCTGGACGGCTTCATCGTCCACGTCGCGACAAAACGTGCCCTGGCCCTCGCCGCCACCGAGAGCCCGGACGGTCGCCGCACGGAGCTGTTCGATCGGTGGCACGAGTCGATGAGATCGACCGCGGAAAGTCTGCTCATCCGGGCGAGAGACGCCGGTGCCGTCCGGTCCGACCTCTCCGTGGGCGACCTGCTCGCACTGACAAGCGCGGCCGCCATGGTCAGCGCCGACACTCACCACGCACGCCGGCTCCTGCAGTTCCTGCGCCGCGGCTTCGAAGCGGCCGAGACAGACCCACCGACCCCGTTTTCCGCCTGATCCCCGGGGCGACGACGGTTTTACCCTGTTCGATGGGTCCGCCGACCTCTCATCACGGCCCGGCGTGCTTCTCGGCGAGAGGCTCGGTGTGGGCGTGCCCGGCACCTTCGGCACGCCCAGCGTGCGATCAGTTCACCTTGGCGACCTGCCCCGCGGGCGGGGCCTTGATCACAACCTTGGCTCCCCAGCCGCTGTAGTAGGTGTTGACCTCGGAGCCGCCACCGAGCACCCCTGCGGCGCTGTTCTTGGCTCGCGTCCACGCGGTGACCAGTCGTACGACCCGACCCCGGTTGTCCAGCAGGAGCTGCCAGGCGATCCGGGTGTCGCCCGACTTCCCGAACTGCTTCCGGCAGGCGGCCGACACCGTGCACAGCGCCTTCGCCGTGATGACACCGGCATAGCGCGTGGCGGGCACACCCCTGACGACCTGATGGGGAGTCTTGGTATTCGTGGTCATCAGGATCTTACGCAGGGTCAAGGGCTCGAAGATGTTGATGTTCTGCTCGGAAAGCTCGTACGGCTGAAACTTCAGGATCGGGCTGCGCGCCCATGTCTTTCCCGCCGGGAGCATGTCCGACCAAGCCCCGCCCGAACCATAGGTCACACCGCCGACCACGCGGAATCTGAACTTGTTTCCACCGGCGGTGACACGGGTGACCTCACCCGCGGCGAGTTTCCCCTTGTCGAATGCCAGGACGCCTTTGACGCTGAGCTTGCTGGCAGGTTTGGACGAGTCGCCGCCGATCCAGGTTTTCGACGTTCCGGAGATTGTCACCCCCTGCCCCGGGACCAGGAGCTTCTGCAACACCGTCACCGGGTCGGCCGGTGCCGCCAGAGCCGTCTGCGGTGAGACGAGCGTTATCAGTGAAACGGAAGCAACGACCAGGAAGGCACGCTGGAGCGCCATCTACGAAACCTTTCGCAGGGATATTCACGAACGTCGACAGGGATTCAGCAGGTCGAATCATGTGGCTTTTCGCCGATCAGCGCAACCCATATAATGAATCCACAGGTAACATCCGCCAATTCGCTGCGGAGAGAACCACCGTTTCTCAGCCCTCTGGATCTCGTTGGCCGCCATACAGCCCGACCAGAGACGCTCTACCAGTCGTGCCGCCGAAAAATGCAGGTCATATGCGGTACCGGAAAGTCACTTTCAGATAGATGGCCGAGTAGCCAGCCTTCGCGTTCTATGGCGTCGATCAGATCGGTCGCACCCCGCGCCGCATGAGTCTGTCGAAATTGTTCGGTGACGATGTGCGCGACGAAGACCATGCGCTCTCCCAGTCGTGCCAGTCGCGCATTCTCAAGGGTTCGTTGAACGTCCTCTTCGTTTTTGGACGTCATCCGGGGTCTGGCTCCTTCATCGTGTCCGGCGTATCGAGGGCGCTGAGATCACAAACGATCCCGCGCCGAGGAGGGTTCCGCTCGGCCACATCGCCTCGACTCCGGAGTTATCGCAAGGAGAACGATCCTCATTCTCCGGCACCCATTTGGGGAGGCCGAGCACGGAAACAGATGCGGAGAGCCGACATCCGCCGGTTCGATGACGGGGTGGATTCAGAGTGGTCGCAGGGCTCAGGTTTCCTGGTCGGCGAGGGTGAGGCCGCGTTCGGCGAGTGCGGCGCGTAGCCGGCGGATGGCTTTGGGGCCCATGCCGTGTAGTTGCAGAAGCTGCTGCTCGGTCATTGAGGCGACCTGGGGGAGTGTCGTGTAGCCGGCGCCGGCCAGGGCTCGGCGCGCCGGTGCCCCAATGCCGCTCGGGATGTCGTCATCGCCGTGGCTCGACATGGTGCCTCCTTGATCAGGTGGGTGATCTCGGTGGACCACCGCTCTGGATCGGATTGGTCAGACAGGTCTTGTGACGGACGGATGAATAACCCTATGGAATAGTGCCTGTCCCCGGCGGGCCGGAATAGTGGCGGGAGCCTGCTCCTGGCACTACCGGTGTCGGCAGAGCACTGGTTACGGGTGAAGCCCGGCCGGAAAGTGGTTGTTGGGGCCGTACGAGAAGCGGTGTCACACGGTGGGCACGCTCCGGCCACGCCTTCGCCCGTACGTCGGCCGGCCGGCGATCTCGCGGCCCTCGTCGCGCATCTCGTCCACAACGAGTGCGTGAACGCGCCTGGGCGGCGGATACCGCCGGCCCGTCCGATAAGACATCAGGAACAGGAACACCATGACTTCCCACGCACGGATCACCACCCCGTTCACCCGTGATTCCACCGCCGACGAGGTCCTCGCGAGTGTCGACCTGACCGGCAGACGCGCCGTCGTCACCGGCAGCACCTCCGGTATCGGCGTCGAGACCGCCCGCGCACTGGCCGCGGCGGGAGCCGAGGTGACACTCGCGGTGCGCGACATCAAGGCCGGCGAGCGAACCGCGGCCGAGATCACGTCGAAGACCGGCAACCGCACCGTCTCGGCCGCCCCACTGGAGTTGACCGATCGGTCCTCCGTCGCCGCTTTCACGGCGGCCTGGGAAGGCCCGCTGCACATCCTGGTCAACAACGCCGGCATCATGGCCCTGCCCGAGCTGCACCGTACGCCGGAGGGATGGGAGCTCCAGTTCGCCACGAACCACCTCGGGCACTTCGGGCTGACGCTCGGGCTGCATGACGCCCTGGCGGCGGCGGGTGGCGCACGCATCGTCGCCGTCAGCTCCAACGGGCACCTGCGCGCTCCGATCACCTTCGACGACATCCACTTCGAGCGCCGTGCGTACGACCCGTGGGCGGCCTACGGGCAGTCCAAGACGGCCAACGTGCTCCTCGCCGTCGAGGCGACCAGGCGATGGGCCGCCGACGGCATCGTCGCCAACGCGCTCTATCCCGGCGGCATCCACACCAACCTGCAGCGCCATGCCCAAGGCGCGGAGATGACCGCCGAGATCAAGGCGATCTTCGACGACTACCCGTGGCGGAGCACGGAGCAGGGTGCGGCGACCTCGGTGCTTCTCGCGGCGTCACCGCTCCTCGACGGGATCGGCGGCCGGTACTTCGAGAACTGCAACGAGGCCCTTCCGCACGATCCCACCACGGCGGGTGAGTCGATGGAGGCCGGCGGCGTCGCCGCCCACGCCCTTGACCCCGAGGCCGCAGCACGCCTGTGGGACGTCGCGCTCGACATGCTGACCGGCTGAATACAAAGTCCCGTCGCGAGCCGATGCCCACAGCCTCGACCGGAGAGCCGATGACGGCGTCGGCCACCACGAGCACACAACGACTGCCTCGCACCGTCGCCGACCTCGTCTGGCATCGACGGGAGCCTCGTTGCGTTCGTAACGCTCTACCGGCACCATCACGCCGCCGTGACCAGCACAATTGCAAGATCAACTCGGCATTGAAATTGAAACGGCCCGGGTCCCGGCAGCGCAGGTGTTCTCTGGCGATGAAACCGACGCGAAGGCCGACGACACGGCCGGCGCCAGGGATCAGGTACGTCGCGAATCGCGGCCTTGAAATGGGCGCCGTTCACGTTCGTCAGCGGAGGGCGTGGGAAATTCTTCGGGCAGCTGCTCGAACGGAAGGAGCAAGCGTCTGGGGGGATTGGCTGCCCGCTCGGAAGCAAATGGACACAGCTGCCACTACCGAGCCGTCCGCCCCGTAGATCGGCGCCCCGATGCAGTGGACGTCCGGCCCCACCATTCTGTCGCTGGTGGAATAACCCTCCCTGCGGACGCCGGCCAGAAGGGAGCGGAGCCGGGCGGGGTCCGTAACGGTGTTCTCGGTATAGCGCCGCAGCGGATTGCTCAGATATTTCTCTCGTACGTCGCCGGGGGCATGGGCAAGCAATACCAATCCCGCTCCCGTGGCGAATGCGCCGAACCGGCCTCCTGCCCGGCTGTCGGCCTGCGGGGCGTTGGGCGTGCTCAGACGTTCCAGGAAGACGACGTCCAGGTGATCTCGCACAGAAAGGTGGATATGTTGTTCTTTCGTGACGTCGTACAGGTCCTGCAGGAACGGCAGGGCGGCATTCCGCAGGGCAGAGCCGCGGGGCGCGAGGGTGGCCACCTCCCACAGCCGCAGACCCACCCTGTAGCGCCGGTCGGGTCCACGTTCGAGAGCTCCCCATTCGACGAGTTCGGCAGCACGACGATGGACGGTGGGCATCGACAGCCCCGTCCGCCTCGACAATTCGGTGAGCGTCAGCGCAGGAGTTTCGTAGGAGAACGCTCCGAGCAACGCCAGGACCTTGTCGGTCACCGACATGCTGTGCTCGTTGGACATGTTCCCTGCCTTCCTGCGCGATGGTTTCCGAGCCGTTCGATGGGCGCTTGCTCAGCCACCCGAAGATGATGTGACCCGATGGGCGAGAGGTCGCGTCGGCGGAGTAGCCGGGTGGGTTACCTCGCTATGTCTCCGGACATGATCAATCGGTCGCTATTGAATAAACACCGCCGGGCGGCCCCGCTGTTCCCCGCGGGACAACCGACGTGTCGGTCGGCGGGGGGTGTCGGGCCGCCCGGTGATGCCATGGCTGCTGCTTGTTGTCAGCGGGTGGTCGCGGCGGCCTTTTCGATGAGGTTGGTGACGATCTCCGGGTTGGTCACCTGCGCGGCGTGGGGGGTGTCGGCCTTGACGGTGTGGGCGTGGGCTCGGGCGGCCATGAAGCTCTCGGCCGCCGGGGGGATCAGGTGGTCGTCGTTGGAGACGAGATACCAGGAGGGGATGGTCTTCCACGCGGGCTTGCCAGACTCTCCGTCGAGGGCCGCCGGGGCGGCGGGGCTCTGGGTGGCGGCGAGCTCGGCGGCGGCCTTGCTGCTGAGGCGGTTGCTCAGGAACAGGTCCCGGTATTTGTCGGCCTTGGCGTACAGGTCGACTCCGGCGGTGCCGTTGGCCAGGGTGAAGGGGACGGGGGTGAGAGCGGTGGGGACGGGCGCGTTGGGGTCGGTGGTGATGTGGGTGCCGGGGAACTTCGCGGTCAGCTTTGAGGCGCTCTCGCCCTCGTCCGGGGCGAAGGCCGAGATGTAGACCAGGGCCTTGACGTTGGTGTTGTCCGTGGCGGCGTTGGTGATGACGGATCCGCCGTAGGAGTGGCCGACCAGGACGATGGGGCCGTGGATGGTCTTGAGGTAGGAAGCCAGGTAGGCCGAGTCGTCGGAGAGGCTGCGCAGAGCGGTGGGAGGGGCGACGACCGGATATCCCTTGGTCTGCAGGCGCTTGATCACGCCGCTCCAGCTGGCCGCGTCGGACCAGGCTCCGTTCACGAGGACGACGGTCGGCTTCGGGGCCGAGGCCGTCTGGTGGGTGGATGCGGCCGACGCGAGGGTGGTCACGCCGGTGGCGAGGGCGGCCCCGGTCGCGCAGGCAATGGCGATGCGGAAAGTCCGACGGTTGGGCACGGGTTTCTCCTTGTGTGGTGGGTTATCGCTTGTTGAGCACGGACATGCCTGTCCGCGAGGGCGCACGGCGGTGGAGATGGATCAGTGGACCGCCCCGCGCCCGGAGGTGGCGTTGTGCCGGGCTGTGGATGGCGGGCCGTCTACGGTCACACTCGGGTGGGAATGTGCTCCTCGGCCCAGTTCAGTGCATAGTCGGCGACTTCTTGCCAGCCGTCCTGGCCGATGATGAAGTGCGAGCGCCCGGGGAATTCCTGGTAGTCCGTGACGGCGGGGGACTTGCGGTAGAGGCGCCAGTTGGCCTTGTTCACCTTGGGCGGGACGATGTGGTCGGCCTGTCCCGCGATGAACAGGAGCGGGGCCCGGCGGCGGTTGCGGAAGTTGATTCGAGTGGCGGCTCGGGGGTTGAAGTTGGCGAACGCCCCCTGGAAGAGGACGCGGGCCGAGCCGGGGACGGCGTACCGCTCGTAGCGGGCGGCGGACTGGCTCTCGGTGAGGGTGTTGGTGATGGCGTAGTGGAACTGCTGCGGCGTCAGCGAGATCGCCTTGTTCTTGTTGGCGGGGTTTCCCAGGACCGGCCAGGCCGACTTGAGGGTCGACAGCGGCAGGGGGAGCACACCCTTGACGGCTGCCGAGTCGATGGCGACGCCGACACTGCCCAGGCCGCGGTCGAGCAGGATCTGCACGACGGCGCCGCCGAACGAGTGGCCCATGATGATCGGCGGGCGATCCAGACCGCGGATGATGCTCTCGTAGTGGTCGACCACCTCGCGAAGGCCGACTCCCGCGATGCCCGTGGGGTCGCGCCGAAGCTCCTCCACCTCGCGGTCGAGACCCGGCCAGGCAGGGGTGAGAACTCTGTACCCCCGAGCCTCGTAATGGTGCTTCCACCCCTCCCAGCTGCGCGGATTCACCCAGAGGCCGTGGATGAGCACGATCGTGCCGGCCTCGTTGGCCTGGGACTCACTCATGCGAACCCTCCAATGTATATAGAACGTTCTGTTCACTTAAATGGGCCGGACCGATCGGCGGAGACAAGCGGCGCGTGGGAGACCCACGTCCCACCTGCCATCCGGCGGAAAGGAACCTGGAGTCGAAGACCGCTGCTCACCGCACGCGAAGCCGGACCGTCGCTCCCTGCGATCCGCCCCCGATGCACGTCGAGCACGCATCCTGCGGCGCTTCTCCAGAGTGTCGCCAGACGCGCCCCGTCCGCATCCGTCGAATGGCCACCCGAAACCTGCGCCATCGCGCCGCGCTGGACAGTCATTTCAACAGCCCGCCGGTGTTCCTCCAGGTCGGACAGACACGACGCAGGGTTTGGAGGCGGCCCGCTCCGGCTTTTGCCCATGTCGGGCCGGCCATCGTGCCCTCCGTGCGCGTGAACGAACCGAGGTCCCGATTTCCGAGGGGCCTCACGGCGGCCCGGCGGCCGAGGTCGGAACCCAGGTGCCGAGCGGCATTTACGCGGCCCTGCTGCGGGCGGCACGAACCGCAGTCTCTTGCGCAGTCATTTGACCTAGGCGGCCCGATCCTCACAGCACCGACACTGGCCACGTGGTCAGGTGCGCGTTGTACCTGTCGAGTGGGACCTCACTTCCTGCGTCGAGCGAACAGCCGGGCAGGGGGCGGAGCGCCCCATCCACCGCATGACGAATGTTGGGCAAGGTCTCGTATGGAAAGCAACGTGGACGGGCAGAGGTCGGTAACGACCGCAGCGGATGACGTGAGACGTCAGGCACCTGCCGGTGACGTTCCACAGCCCGATCGGTGCCGGCAGCCCGACGATCACCATGTCCACGGTCGCCTCGCCGCTCCCGTCATCCGCTGAGGAGAGGAGCCTGATGTCGAAGATCGTTCTTATTACCGGGGCTTCCAGCGGTCTCGGGGCAGCGACCGCGCAGGCATTGGCCGGTGCCGGTCACACCGCCTACGCCGGAATCGGGCCCGCCTCCGGCCGTTCACCCGGCGGCATCGCCGAACTGGACGGGTACGCCCGTGCGCAGGGCGCGCGGCTGCGTCCCCTCGTACTTGATGTCGCCGATCAGCGCTCGGTCTCCGCCGCGGTCAGGGATATCACGGCGGAAGCCGGCCGAATCGACGTGGTGATCCACACCATGGGACCTGTACCCCGGGGACCCGTCGAGTCCTTCACTCCCTACCAGCTGGCGCAGATCTACGACGCGCATGTGCTGTCCACCCAGCGGGTGAACCGTGCGGTGCTGCCGCAGATGCGCGAGCGCCAGGACGGCCTGCTGGTCTGGGTCGTACCCTCCGGCCACCGTGCCGATGCGGCTCCCTACCTCGCCCTGCACTCCGAAGCCGTCACGGTGATCGACCATCTCGCGGCGAGCTACGCGAAAGAGCTGACCGGCTTCGGGATAGAGACCTCGATCGTCGTTTCCGGTTCGCTCATGCCTGACACCGGCCAGCACGTGCGCCTGGTCTATCCGGATGACACCGAGACCGCCGAAGCGTATGAGGGCCGGTATCCCGGCCTGGTCGACCGCGTGGACGTGACCCTGGCGGAGCAGGCCGGCACCGACGCGGACGTCGCCCAGACAGCCAGGGCCATCGCGGCCGTGGTGGACGGACCGAAGGGCAGCCGTCCGTTGCGGGTCGCCGCGGGTTCACCCGGCGACGGGCCGGGGACCGGCAGCGCGGGCAGCGGCGGTTAGCCGGACGGGAGTGCGACGGAAGGGGCTGACGCCGCTGCCCACAGGGCCGGTCCTGGAAGCCTGTTCCGCTTGGACGGAAGCGGATCGAGCCCACTGGTTGATCGTGGGCGTGCCGGTGCGGTGGTGTCATTCGTCCAAGGCCGAAAGCGCGTCGCGGAGCGCGGCTCGGGAGGTGATTCCAAGCTTGGGAAAGATCTGGTAGAGGTGCGCGCCGACGGTCCGGTGCGAGAGATAGAGCCGCTCGGCGATCTGCTTGTTACTCAGGCCGGATGCGGCCAGATCCGCTACCTCCCGCTCCTGCGGCGTGAGCACCTGGCCACCCGCGGCGGCGGTTCTCGGCGCGATCCATCCGGTGGCACGCAGCTCCTTGGACGCGCGCTCCGCCCAGGGACGGGCGCTGAGCAGGGTGAAGGCGTCGTACGCCAGGCTCAGCGGCCCTTTGGAGTCTGCGTTCGCCCGTGCTCGTCGGAGCCTTTCACCGTAGGCGAGTCGCACCCGGGCCAGGTCGAACGGCCATCGCTCGACGCCCGGCACGGCCAGCGCCGTGTCGAAGAGGCGTACCGCGTCCTCATCTTCGGCGGCACACAGCGCCGCCGAGCCGCCGGCGAGAAGGGCGAGCCGTGGGGAGAGCGCCGCGATGCCGGTCTCCTGCATAGCGCGCACATGGGCGGCCGCCTCCGCTTGGCGGTTGGTGCGGACCGCGGCTTCGACGAGGTCCATCGCCACCCATAGGGCGTGTGGGACGTGGGAGGCGAAAGTGCCGGCGGGGCTGATCGCCGTCGCGTGCTGATAGGCGCTTTCGAAGTCGCCACGTCCGAGATCCGCGATGGTGCGTACTTGCCGGGCGTAGTGCAGCGCTGTCCCGACTCCCCGAGGCGTCGCCCAGCGGGTGATCTGGTCGGTGAGGAGGTCGACCGTGTCGTCGTCCCCGCGGACCGCGGCGATGACGGCTCGGCAGTACCAGAAGTACCAGGTGAAGAACCGGTAGCCGGAGTCCTCGCACAGCTGGATTCCTTCGTCGGCCAGCTCCACACACTCGTCCCACCTGCCGGTCAGGTAGTCGTCCAGGCACAGATGCATCAGCGCGCCGAGGTGTCTGCGCGCCGGGCCGCCGTCCCGTCCCTGGAGGACGACTTTCCAGGAGGGCCCGCGAAGGTCTGCCAGCCGGTCGAGGTAGAGCGACGCGGTGCCGATGCGGACGATACGGCCGGGGTCGGTCTCTTCGGGAAGTCCGCTGAGGACCGCCTGCAGCTGTTCCAGAGCCGCGGCTCCCGTACGTGCCGGGTCGGAGAAGGTCTTGCCGGCCACGGACAGCAGCGCGGGCGGCTCCGGTCGCAGGGAGGCGACCGCGGTGTAGAAGGGAGCCCACAGCTCTGCGCGGCCGCTGAAAAAACACAGGAGCAGCAGCAGGTGGACTGCGTCGATGAGGGCGTTGTCCCTGGCGTCGTACCGGTGTGTGCCGGACTCGATGGCGCCCACCAGCAGGCGGTGAGCGGCGTCGATGTCTCCGTCACCGTTGATGATCAGGTAGACGGCGGCGGCAGCGGAGCGCAGGGAGCCCGTCAGGTCCGGGTCTGCCCGGCGGGCGTCTTCGAGCAGCTCCGACGCGCCGCGCAGTTCGCCGGTCGCGTCGGCGCCGATGTAGGCGGCCTCCGCCAGTCGGCGGGCACGGTCCGAACCGCGGGGGCTCAGATCGGCGGCCCGTACCAGTGCCGCCACCGCCCCGACGGCGTCTCCGCGCGCCGTGATGCGATGCGCGGCCTGTTCCAGCAGGGCGGCCACCTGCTCGTCCGGCTCGACGGACGCTTCTCCGAGATGCCAGGCTCGGCGTTCGGGCTGATGCACCAGTACCTGGGCCAGGGCACGATGGGCCGCGCGGCGCTCGGCACTGGTGCAGGCATCCACGACCGCCGAGCGGATCAAGGGGTGGCGGAAGACGAGCCGCCGGGTGCCCTCGTCGAAGCTCACCAACTGGTCCTGCTCAGCAGGCGCTAGGTCGTCGAGATCGGCGTGGTAGCCGGCCTGCCGCGCCGATGCCTGCAGGACCCCGAGGTCACCGGTCCCGTCCATCGTCGCGAGCAGCAGCAGACGCCGCGCGGCAGCGGGGAGGCTGGAGACCCGGAAGACGAACAGCGCTTGGAGCCGCTGGCTGAGCGGCAGCACCGCAGGAAGGTTCTCCAGCGCCACGCGCTGCTGCCCGCTCAGCGCCGTCGGCAACTCGAGCAGAGCCAGCGGGTTCCCCTCGGCCGCGGCCAGCAGTCGCTGACGCACCCGCTCGGCAAGGTTCGGGAAGTGTGCGTCGAGCAGGGCCCTCGACGACTTCCCGTCCAGCGGCGGTACCTCGTATTCAGGTAGCCCGCCGCGGTTGAAGAAGGTCTCACTCCCCGAGCGCATGGCGCCGAGGAAACCGACGCGGCTGCCGCCGAGCCTGCGCGCGACGAAGCCCAGCACGGCGGCGCTGGCCCGGTCCACCCAGGGCAGGTCGTCGATGATGAGAAGCAGCGGGGCCGCGGTGGCCACCTGGCGCAGAAGCATCAAGGTCGCGCTGGACACGACAAGCCGGTCCGGTGGTGGTCCGCTGCCGAAGCCCAGCGCGACACGCAGGGCTTCGCTGTGCGCGCTGTCGAGATCGCCGAACGCCTCGGAGAGGGGGAAAAGGAGCTGGTTCAGTCCGGAGTAGCTCACGTCGGCTTCGAACTCGACTCCGGCAGCACGCAGGACACGCGTTCCGGTTGAGGACGCGGCTTCCGCCGCGGCATCGAGCAGGACCGTCTTGCCCACTCCCGCCTGCCCCGACAGCAGGAGCGCCCCGCCGCGGTCGGTGGCGGCAAGGAAGTCGCATATGCGTCTGACTTGCTTGGCGCGCCCGACCAGGGCACCGGCGGCGCCGTATTCAAAAGGGTCGCCGTAGCCCACCGGGTCACGCTCCCATCAACCGTCTACGCCGAGCCGGGATTCCGTCGAAACCCTGCATTCTTTGAAACCTGAATTGCAAGGAGGCGGTCATGCTACCCCTCGGCCATCACACAGCAGAAAATCTTTCACTGGATGAAAATCCACGCCCATTGGACGCCGGAGTAGAGCAGAGTTGACCTATGAGGGGCCAAGGTCATTCGGGGATCGGCCACTGTGAATGGGTTTGAGTTCCATCCCGCGATCGGCCGCATTTTCATCTGTATCAGCCTCATATACATGGCGCTGACGATTCCCGGTGAGACGGCATCCACAGCGGCGGTGATCCGCTGGGCGGGTGTGGGACTCGCCATCGCCGTCTGCGGTGCCGTCCAGCATCCGGTCCGTGCTCATCGAGCGATTCAAAGATGAAAGCCACGCCTCCGGAGGGGGCGCTCGGCTCCAATCGCTCGACATGCTCATCGGTTGAACGCGGAGCCCCTTGCGAGCCGATGCCCACAGTCTCGGCCGGAGAGCCGAGGACGGTGCCGGCCACCACGGGCACACGACGACTGCCTCGCACCGCCGCCGACCTCGTCTGGCATCGTCGGTACTGGGGCGGTGGGTCCGCCTGACATGTGCAAGGCCGACGGTCCGCCTCCGGTCTTGCCCCAACAGCCGGTACCGACAGGGGAGGGGGATCCGGTGAAGCCGCTCGTGCTCCTGGACGTGGACGGGGTGCTCAACCCGCAGAGGCGCTCCTCCCTGCGATTTCGGCGCTACGAAGTCGTCGTCGACGGCGAGGCGCACGGGATCCTGCTCGATCCCCGGTACGGAGCCAAGCTGGTGGCGCTGGCCCGCGAGACCGGTGCCGAGCTGGCCTGGGCCACCAGCTGGGAGCAGCACGCCAACGCCGAGATCAGCCCGCGCATCGGCCTGCCCCACCTGCCGGTGATCACCGTGACGGATGACCTGACCTCCCTAACCGGGGAGCATTTCAAGACCCGGCCCGTCGCCGACTACGTACGGCACCGCCCGTTCGTCTGGTTCGACGACGACCTCACCCCCGCCGACCAGGATTACCTGCACGCCCATCCCGGCGTCGGCGCCTTCCTGCTGATCGACGTCGACCCGCGAACCGGCCTCACCGACCACCACCTCGCCCAGGCCCGCGACTGGCTCACCACGACCGTTTCACCTCAGGGCGACGTCCAGGCGTGATCAAAGCATTCCGCTCGGAGACGTCGTCATGAAGCGATAGGCAGGACGGTCGCGGTAGGCGAGAAATTCTCACAGCCGGCCTTTCCCGGATGCTGTAACTAGAGCGAGATATCGGAGTGCGAAGATCGCGTTAAAGCCCTTCGCGGTGTGGGGCGCGAACGGGGGGCATTCTCAAATGAGGCGATGGATCGCTGCGATGGCCGTCATGCTGACCGTTCCGGCCATAGTCTCCGGACTCGGTGTAACCGCGAACGCCCAGGTCGCTCCGGCCAATCCGATCGACGCGCTCAAGCGTCAGCTCGTCGAGAACCGGGGTGTGAAGATGTCGAAGGTTCTCACCGACGTAATGGGCGGGGAGAAGGTGAATATCTGGACCGAGGGTGTCGCCGAGTTCGGCAAAGGCAAGATCCAGTCTACCGATATGACATATCGCTCCGACTTTAAGTATTTTGCGGGCCCCGTACGGCAGATCACTTTTGAGGGCCGCAAGTATGCCCAGGAGGGAGCTGCGTCCAAGGGTAAAAGCTGGTTCCTCTATGAGGACAAGAAGACCCGGCCCGTATTGGATGTTGACTGGATCAAGCTCGCCGATCCGGTCATGCTGAAGGCGGTGCTTGCCACCACCAGGGTCAAGCGCCCCGCGGGGATCTACGACGGCACGCACACCATGCTCTACCAGGGCACGATCACCCTCGGTCGGCTCTACAGCGCCTCTCCCGGATTCCCCTTCGGGCTTGAGGAGAAGCCCACCGGAAACGAGGCGGAGGCCAAGATCTCCTGGCGGCTCTGGTTCGGCGAGGACCAGCTCGTGCGCAGGGCCTGGGGTTCGTGGGGCGAGCCGTACTCCAAGAGCGGTGACGTCCGCCACGCGTATGTCGTTGACGCTCGCCTGACCGGCTGGGGTGCCAGGACCGACATCACGCCTCCTCCCGCCGATGCCGTAGCGACGCCCGACGGCACGGCCAGGGGCCAGGAATAGGGCCCTCGTTCCCTGCTATGCGGCCATGCGGATGGGTGAGCTGGGGTGCCGTAACCGTCGTATCCGCCGACTTGCCGGACTTTTTCGAGTTTTTCCGGCGGCAACCGAGGCCGTCGGAAATGCCTGCGGGACGCGTGGAGAGGTTCTTGCCGTACAGACGCTGTACATGGCTTAAAGATCCGGTCCATGATCGCGGTTCTCCCTCGGATCACCGGCCGGATCTGCTGCTGATAGACCAGCTCCTGACTACGCCCTGGGACTAACCTCGGCCGCCGCCGCGGGCGTTCGGTTCGCGCTTTCCCACGACCGCCACCTCGCTCGCCGGCGGCGCCTTGATGGTCACCCGGCTTCCCACCCGGTGTAACGAGTCTCAACGCTGACCCGCCTGTCCTCTTTCCCTGGTTCCGTCCCGCCGTGTGTCTTCTGCGGATAAACGGTGACCAATCGCTGAGGGAGCCCGTTGGTGCCCAGCGTGAGCATGAAGCGCAGCACCGCATCCTTACCTTGATCACGGACGTGTTTCGGAAGGCGTCGGGCCGGTGGAATCGACACGCCGGCGCGGCGCAGTGATGGCGGCTCGGGACGCCCGGTGTCACGTGGGCGGCATTTTTGCATCCGACCGGTTGCGGCGGCCGTTCGCGGGAAGCGGGCACCCCGCCGCGATGCGATCGATCGTGCGCTCTCCCGCAGGTGATCGGGCCGGAGCTTCCACTGATCGTCCAATCCGCGAAGGGTGCTGGGATTTCTTGAAATCCCGAAAATGGTCACGGATCGTGCTATAAAAAAAGCTCTCCGTTACCTATGTGTGCAAGATAGGCACCAGGGATGGATATGTGCGTTGGAAGCGTGGACGCTCTCGGCGCGCCCTCGGTTCTCACGGTGAGGAGAGCTAATGGAACGCGAGCCCAACAGATCACTCCAGAGGCTCATCGTCGAAGCGGACTTCACTCATAAGGGGCTGGCCCGACGGCTCAACGATCTCGGGGTGGCTCGCGGCCTGTCCGGTCTGAAATATGACCACAGTTCTGTTCTGCGCTGGATTGCCGGTCAGCGGCCGAGAGACCCCGTCCCGGGGCTTCTCGCCGAGATCTTCGCACTCCGGCTCGGCAGGACGGTCAGTACGGAGGATCTCGGTCTGCCGGCCGTCTCGACGCCTCTCGACCTGGGACAGGAGTTCACCCACACGTGGCAGGAGGGGATCGCAACCGTGACAGCACTGTGGCGCGGGGATGTTGAGAGACGCAGGTTCCTGATCGACTCCACCTTCGCGATCGGGGCCGGATCCGCCGGAGCCTTACGCTGGCTGACCCTTCCCCTGGGGGGTCGCCCTGCGGGGGCCGGTCCCCGCAGGGTCGGCATGGACGACATCGCCGCGATCCGGGAGGTCACCCGATCTTTCGGTGAGCTGGACAACAGGTTCGGCGGGGGCCGGGTCCGTTCGGCGGTGGTGAGATATCTGGACACGGCGGTCGCGCCGTTGCTCAGTGACGGTTCGTACGGCGAGGACACGGGCAGGGCACTGGCCGCGGCCGCGGCCGAGCTGACCCGGCTGGCCGGGTGGATGGCCTACGACCTTGAGCAGCACGGCCTGGCCCAGCGCTACCTGATCCAGGCGCTGCGTCTGGCGAGGGGAGCCGGGGATCACGGGCTCGGCGGGGAGATCCTCGCCGGGATGAGCCATCAGGCCATATATATAGGACAGCCCGCGCACGCCCTCGATCTTGCCAGGGCCGCCCAGCTCTCCGCCCGCCGGGCCGCCGTCTTCGCCCTGCTGGCCGAGACGCACGTGCTGGAGGCCCACGCGCACGCGGTGCTGGCGGACCGGGAGGCGTGCGCCAGATCCCTGCACGAGGCCGAGCTGGCCTTCGACCGGCGCGGGTCCGGGGACCAACCCGACTGGATCGCCTACTTCGACGAGGCCTACCTGTCGGCCAAATTCGCCCACTGCTTCCGCGATCTGGGTGACGGGCCGGGGGCCGTGCGGCACGCCAGACGGTCGCTGGAGATGGACGGGCGTTACGTCCGGGGGCGGATGTTCAACCTGTCGTTGCTGTCGGCGGGGCTGGTCGAATCCGGGGAGCTGGAGGAGGCCTGTACGGTCGCCGCCGACGCGCTGGATCTGGCCGGAGGCCTGCAGTCGGCCCGCACCCGGTCGTACGTCACAGACCTGCGCAGGCGGCTGGATCCCTTCGCCGCCGAGCCGCTGGTGAGGGAGTTGAACGAGCGGGCCAGGGAGCTCAGTCCCGCCTGAGGTCGCGGTGGTCGCAAAGAGATGGGGGCCCGGCGTAAGCCGGGCCCCCATCCGTTTTGTGTTGCGATTTTCTGCTTGCCCGCAAAGGCCGAGGGCCCCGGCGTAAGCCGGGGCCCTCGGATGATGCTGGGGTGAGCGTGAGGTTTGGACCCTCGTGCTCGGGTGATCGTTAAGTAGCTACTACTACTTGGCGATCGAGCCGGTCCACACAGCGGCAGCCTTGTTGTAGACGCCAGCAGTCTCGCCGTCGAAGTAGGCCGAGGTGTTGATGTCAATGCGGCCGTTGTTGTCGGTGTCACCGAACAGGCTGGTGACGCCGTTGACGTAGCCCAGACGCTTGGCGCTGCTGTACTTGACGAGCCACGGGGCGCCATCGGAGCCCACGGTCATCGAGGACTTCAGGCCGACGTGCTCTTCGACCTTGTCGGCCGCGGAGACGTACTTGGTGGCGTTGGTCTTGCCGTAGACCCACTTGGGCGTAACGCCGGTGAAGGCCTTGTTGCCGTCGGGGTGTGCGCCCGCCGGGTAACCGAAGACGTAGACCGTCTGGCCGGCCTTCTGGTTCCAGGTGAAGCCCTGGCCACCGACGTTGTCGCCAAGGCGACCGGTGTCCTTGATGAAGTCCCCGACGGTGTAGAAGAGGGTCTTGAAGTAGCCCTTGACGAAGCTCTTCTTCACGTACGACTTGATGTAGTAGTGCGTGATGGTGTAGTTGCCGCGGGGGGTAAGGATGCGGTAACCGGGACCCTGGTAGGCGTCGTACTGAGCCTTGGTGACGTTCTCGGTCCAGGTCTTCCACTCGGCCTTGGAGCCGTTGACCTTGTAGCCGGTGGGAGCCGCGTTGTAAGCGTCCTTGCTGACCTCGGTGTACGCCAGGACGGCGTCCTCGTGGTCGGGACCAACGGTCTCGGTGACCTTGTCGATCTTCGCCCAAGCGTCAGCAGACTCGCCACCCTTGAGGTCGCGGGTCTTCTTGTACTCGGCCTCGGTGATCGCCACGTCCTTGGTGAACTTGACGTCGGTGGAAGCCTTGTAGTCAGCCTCGCTGACGAGCTTGGGGGTGCCGCCGCCGACCTGGATGCCGTTGTAAACGGTCACGAACGCGTAGTCGCGGTCGCGGTCGTTGTAGACATCGAAGTCGTAGTGCACGTACGCGGTCTTACCAACGTAGATGCCCCACGGGGTCTTGCCCTGGTAGTAGCCGGGCACGAAGACCCACTCGTCCATGACGCTGGCGTTGGCCTTGTCGTCGTACACGCAGTGCCCGGCGGTGGAGACCAGGTTGCGGTACTTGGACTGGATCGAGGTCGCGGAGCACCAGCGCGGGTCGCCCTTGGCGTCGACGAAGAACACCTTGCCGATGGACTTCGGCAGGTTGACGTTCTTGACCACCGAGGTGGACTTCTTCTCTTCGCCGATCGGCGCCACGACGCCGGGCTTGCCATCGGGGGTGTAACCGCCCGAGGTGTTCAGCTTCGAGGCCGGAGTGGTCTCGGTGGTGTAAGCGGTGGCCTGGGCGAGACGGTTGGTCTCGCCGTTCTTCTCGAGCCACCAGCCCGCGACGTTCCGAGCCGAAGGAGCGTCCTTGGCCATCGTGTCGAAGGCCCAGTCCGGGTTGGCATTGGCGCTAGCGGTGCCGACCAGGCCGGCGGCCAGCATACCGGTGGCAAGAATTGCGCCACCGGCGGGGAGGAGAATGCGCTTCAAGGGGAGCTCCTTGGTCTGATGTGGAACGCTTCTTGCGTCCCATGCGTCAGTAAAGGGAATGCCAGAAACATACAGTGTCGATCTTGGGGACCGGAAGCCGATTCGGCAGGGAAAGATCCGGCACGCCCCACAGAGATCATTTTGTGATTTTTGGTGAGCTCCGAGACTGCTGTGAAAGCTGGGAAAATTCACAGCGTTTTCGCAGATAGACGTAAGTTTGACATAAAAGCTTCAACGCTTCGTGAGCACATCAATGCGATGGGTGATGAGGTCCATGTGATGCAGATCACACGGAATTGATGGCACCGATTTGTTCGCGATCACGTCTAAAACCCCTACAGGCCCCCGAATCGAGTGGCGGGCGGTCTTCGAGTGGGGGTTTACGGAGGACGCCTGTAGGCCTTCACGGTGGGGCTGGAGCTGTTGCATGGCCCGCTGAGACTCGGTCTACGCCGGTGGCCTTCGTTGATCCTTTGACTGCCGCGCTGTCGGTGACAGAGCCAGGGCCGTCCAGCCAAGGCATTCGATCCCGCCTTATGCCGCAACGTGGCGCCCCGGAGGGGGAAACTACGGCGGCCGCGGAAAGAGAAGGCCGGCACGCACTTTTCGCCGTTTCCACCTGAAAAGCCGAAGGGCCCGGCGTGTGCCGGGCCCTTCGATGGTTTTGGCTCTTCTGGCGATGAGATTTCACCCGTGAAAATGGCGATGAGGCTTCACGCCTGAATGTGAAAAGGCCGAGGGCCCCGGCGTAAGCCGGGGCCCTCGGATGATGCTGGGGTGAGCGTGAGGTTTGGACCCTCGTGCTCGGGTGATCGTCGAGTAGCTACTACTACTTGGTGACGATCGAGCCGGACCACACAGCGGCGGCCTTGTTGTAGACGGCAGCGGTCTCGCCATCGAAGTAGGCCGAGGTGTTGACGTCGATACGGCCGTTCTTGTCGGAGTCACCGAACAGGCTGGTGGTTCCGTTGACGTAGCCCAGGCGCTTGGCGCTGCTGTACTTGACGAGCCACGGGGCGCCATCGGAGCCGGTGGTCATCGAGCACTTCAGGCCGACGTGCTCTTCGACCTTGTCGGCCGCGGAGACGTACTTGGTGGCAAGGGTCTTGCCGTAGCACCACTTGGGCGTAACGCCGGTGAAGGCCTTGTTGCCGTCGGGGTGTGCGCCCGCCGGGTAACCGAAGACGTAGACCGTCTGGCCGGCCTTCTGGTTCCAGGTGAAGCCCTGGCCGCCGACGTTGTCACCAAGACGACCGGCGTCCTTGATGAAGCCGTCAACGATGTAGAAGGTCGTCTTGAAGTAGCCCTTGACGAAGCTCTTCTTCACGTACGACTTGGTGTAGTAGTGCGTGATGGTGTAGTTGCCGCGGGAGTCGAGCTTGCGGTAACCAACACCGGTGTAAGCGTCGTACTGAGCCTTCGTGACGTTCTCGGTCTTGGTCGCCCACGGAGCCTTGGCACCGTTGGTCTTGAAACCGTCGGGAGCCTTGTCGTAGACGTCCTTGCTGACTTCCGTCAGCGCCAGCACGGCGCCGGGGAAGTCGGGGCCGACAACCTCGGCGGTCTTGTCGATCTTCGCCCAAGCGTCAGAAGTCTCGCCACCCTTGAGGTCACGGATCTTCTTGTACTCGGCCTCGCTGATCGCCTCGTCCTTGGAGAACTTGGCGGTCGCGGTGGAAGCCTTGTAGTCAGCCTCGCTGACGGCCTTGGGGGTGCCGCCGCCGACCTGGATGCCGTTGTAAACGGTCACGAACGCGTAGTCGCGGTCGCGGTCGTTGTAGACATCGAAGTCGTAGTGCACGTACGCGGTCTTACCAACGTAGATGCCCCACGGGGTCTTGCCCTGGTAGTAGCCGGGCACGAACACCCAGTGGTCCATGACCTGCGCGTTGGCCTTGTCGTCGTAGACGCAGTGCCCGGCGGTGGAGACCAGGTTGCGGTACTTGGACTGGATCGAGGTCGCGGAGCACCACTTCAGCTGGTTCTTCGAGTCAACGAAGAACACCTTGCCGATGGACTTCGGCAGGTTGACGTTCTTGACCACCGAGGTGGTGGCCTTCTCCTCGCCGATCGGGGCGACCACGCCGGGCTTGCCGTCGGGGGTGTAACCGCCCGAGGTGCTCAGCTTCGAGGCCGGGACGGTCTCGGTGGTGTAAGCGGTCGCCTTGGCGAGGTTGTTCGTGGCGCCGTTCGCCGCGAGCCAGAAGTTCGCGGTGTCGACGGCCGTGGGGGCGTCCTTGGCCATGGTGTCCGTGGCCCAGTCCGGGTTGGCGTTGGCGCTAGCGGTGCCGACGAGGCCGGCGGCCAGCAGACCGGTGGCGAGCAGTGCGCCACCGGCGGGGAGGAGGATGCGCTTCAAGGGAAAACTCCTTGGTCTGATGTGGAACGCTTCTTGCGTCCCATGCGTCAGTAAAGGGAATGCCAGAAACATACAGTGTCGATCTTGGGGATCGGAAGCCGATTCGAGAGGGAAAGATCCGGCGCGTCCCGCAGAGATCATTTCGTGATGTTTGGCGAGCCTCGAGGCTGTTGTGACGGCTGAGGCAATTCACAGCGTTTTCGCAGATAGGCGTAAGTTTGCCTTAAAGGTGCTTACGCTTCGTGATGAAATCAGCGCTTTAGGTGATGGCGTATATGTGACGCAGATCACATCGAATCGATGGCACCGATTGGCTCGTGATCACGTCTAACCGCCCATCGGCTCTCGAGCCGGGCGGTGAGTGACCCGTGAGGCCCCGCGGAGCATGCGGGCACGGTCGCTGGAGCGGCCACAGCCGTCGCCGTGGCCGATGTGGGCGCGGTCACGTACGTTCAGAGCCCCCCGGCAACCCTTGATCTTCTGGCTGCCGCGTCGTTGGCGACGGAGCCGGACAGCAGCTTGAGCCGAAGGGCTCAGCCTCGCCTGACGTTGCAACGTGGCGCTCGGGAAAGGGCGGTCGGTGTGTGCAGTTTTCGCCGTTTCCACTGGAAAACCATCGAAGGGCCCGGCGTGTGCCGGGCCCTTCGATGGTTTTCGCTCCTCTGGCGATGGAGCTCTTGCCTGTGAAAAGGCCGAGGGCCCCGGCGTAAGCCGGGGCCCTCGGATGATGCTGGGGTGAGCGTGAGGTTTGGACCCTCGTGCTCGGGTGATCGTCGAGTAGCTACTACTACTTGGTGACGATCGAGCCGGACCACACAGCGGCGGCCTTGTTGTAGACGGCAGCGGTCTCGCCATCGAAGTAGGCCGAGGTGTTGACGTCGATACGGCCGTTCTTGTCCGTGTCACCGAACAGGCTGGTGGTTCCGTTGACGTAGCCCAGGCGCTTGGCGCTGCTGTACTTGACGAGCCACGGGGCGCCATCGGAGCCGGTGGTCATCGAGCACTTCAGGCCGACGTGCTCTTCGACCTTGTCGGCCGCGGAGACGTACTTGGTGGCAAGGGTCTTGCCGTAGCACCACTTGGGCGTAACGCCGGTGAAGGCCTTGTTGCCGTCGGGGTGTGCGCCCGCCGGGTAACCGAAGACGTAGACCGTCTGGCCGGCCTTCTGGTTCCAGGTGAAGCCCTGGCCGCCGACGTTGTCACCAAGACGACCAGCGTCCTTGATGAAGCCGTCAACGATGTAGAAGGTCGTCTTGAAGTAGCCCTTGACCTGGGTCTCCTTCACCCACGACTTGGTGAAGTAGTGGGTGATGGTGTAGTTGCCGCGCTTGTCGAGCTTGCGGTAACCAACACCGGTGTAGGCGTCGTACTGAGCCTTGGTGACGTTCTCGGTACGGGTCTTCCACGGAGCCTTGGCGCCGTTCTTGCGACCGTCGGGGGCTGCGTCGTAGACGTCCTTGCTGACCTCGGTCAGCGCGACCACGGCGCCGGGGTAGTCCGGTCCGACGGTCTCGGAGACCTTGTCGACCTTGGCCCAAGCGTCAGAAGTCTCGCCACCCTTGAGGTCACGGATCTTCTTGTACTCTTCCTTGCTGATCGCCTCGTCCTTGGAGAACTTGGCGCTCGCGGTGGAAGCCTTGTAGTCAGCCTCGCTGACGACCTTGGGGGTGCCGCCGCCGACCTGGATGCCGTTGTAAACGGTCACGAACGCGTAGTCGCGGTCGCGGTCGTTGTACACGCTGAAGTCGTAGTGCACGTACGCGGTCTTACCAACGTAGATGCCCCACGGGGTCTTGCCCTGGTAGTAGCCGGGCACGAAGACCCAGTGGTCCATGACCGCGGCGTTGGCCTTGTCGTCGTAGACGCAGTGCCCGGCGGTGGAGACCAGGTTGCGGTACTTGGACTGGATCGAGGTCGCGGAGCACCACTTCAGCTGGTTCTTCGAGTCGACGAAGAACACCTTGCCGATGGACTTGGGAAGGTTGACGTTCTTGACCACCGAGGTGGTGGCCTTCTCCTCGCCGATCGGGGCGACCACGCCGGGCTTGCCGTCGGGGGTGTAACCGCCCGAGGTGTTCAGCTTCGAGGCCGGGGTGGTCTCGGTGGTGTAAGCGGTCGCCTTGGCGAGGTTGTTCGTGGTGCCCTGGGCCTGGGTCCAGAAGTCCACGGTCGCCTGCGCCGTGGGGGCGTCCTTGGCCATGGTGTCCGTGGCCCAGTCCGGGTTGGCGTTGGCGCTAGCGGTGCCGGCCAGGCCGGCGGCCAGCAGACCGGTGGCGAGCAGTGCGCCACCGGCGGGGAGGAGGATGCGCTTCAAGGGAAAACTCCTTGGTCTGATGTGGAACGCTTCTGCGTCCCATGCGTCAGTAAAGGGAATGCCAGAAACATACAGTGGTGATCTTGGGAACCGGAAGTCGGTTTGGCATGGGAAGAGCCCATCCGAGGCGTCGAGATCTCTTCGTGATGTTTAGGTGATCATGAAAGCTTTGTTGTATTTGAGATCTTGGTGTCTCATTTGCCCAGATGAAAGCGAGTTTGTTGCAAAAGTGACTGATGTTGCGTAGGCGATTTGGTACTTTAGGTAACGATTCATATGTGATGCAGATCACATGGAACCGAATCGCCCGCGGCTACGTCTAATGCCGCCACGGGCGCTCTGGAGCAGAGCCCACAGACCCCCGAAACGGCTGCGGGACCCGACGCGTGCCGGGTCCCGCAGGTGTGAGACAGAAGGAGGAACCCCTCGCTTGGGGAAGGGATCCTTCAGGGCTAGCTCACTCGCTGGCTTGCCGCCCACCGGTAGACGATGAAGGTCGACATCTTGAAGTACGGCGAGGAGATCTGGTCGTAGATCCGATCGGTGTTGGTGTCCCAGGTGAAGCTGTTGACACCGTTGAGATACCCCACGGCGTGCTTGGTGTCGTAGCCGATCAGCCAGGGGCCTCCGCTGGCGCCGGCGGTGAACCCGCATTTCAGCGCGATGCCCTCCTCGACCAGCCGGGTGGGGGCCTGCTGCCGGGTGGTGAGCCCGTCGCACGACTTCAGCTGCTGGCCGTCGTACGGTCTGCTGCCGTCGATATGGGGAGCCGCGGGGTAACCGAAGGCCAGGGTGTACAGGCGTACGCCGCGGTTGACCGCCAGACCCTGCCCGCCGACGTTGTCCTCCAGGCTCCCGACGGTCTGCATCTCGTAGGTGCCGGCCGTCTTGCCCGGCTTCCATACGAACCCGTCGTGCACGGTGACAAACGCGTAGTCGTAGTCGTAGTCACCCCGGCCGACGAAGCTCTCGTGCAGGTTCAGCGAATGGCCGACGTAGATCCCGTACGGGGTCTCCCCCTTGTTGTAGCCCGGGATGAAGATCCAGTAGCTGGCCGCCTTGCCCTGCTTGGCGTCATAGGCGCAGTGCGCCGCCGTGGCGACCAGGTCGTGGTTGGCCGACGCCACCGACGAGGCGGAACACCAGAAGTCCTTGTCCCCGATCCGGAAGAACACCTTGCCGACGGTCACCGGCGAGGTGCCAGTGGCCGGTGGCCTCTTCTTCGGGAGGGTGGGCTTGACGAGCTGGGCGGAGGTGCCGGAGCTCGTCGTGGTGGTTATCGCGGCGGTGGTGTCCATGGCGGAGGCCGCTGTGGCGGTGGGCGAAGGAGAGGCTGAGGAAGTGCCGCTGGACTTCATCTCGGGATTGGCCGGGACGTTGTTCATGACCTGCTTGAGCTTGGCCGGATTCCAGTACTCCGCGACCCGCTTCATGTCGGCGCTGTTCTTCGTCAGGGTGATCGACGTGATGCCGTTGGGGATCCCGTTGTAAGGGGTGGCCGCGGCGATCCCGGCGAACGCGGACGTCATGGTCACGCATGCGGCGAGCAGAGCACCGAGCGTGGACGTGAGCCGTCGTACGCGGGGAGACAAGAGGACCGTTCCTTTCCGAAGCCCAGAGTGAATCAAGGTACTAATGGGTGATTTTTTCAGATCAACTTACTTTTGGGCAGTTCCCTTTGCCGATCCGCTCTCAGTCCGTTACCCGGCCAGTCTGTCTCCGGATGCATAAGCGGCCCGTGAGGCCCGTGGAAGGACCCGGCGGATGCCGGGTCCTTCCACGTTCGGAACGTCCGTGACCTAGGCCGGGAGCTTCCCGGTCCAGAGGTTGGCGGCGTACTTGTAGATGCCGTAGGTGTCACCGTTGAAGTACGGGGTGGTCACCCGGTCGTAGCGGCCGTTCTTGTCGCTGTCGACCGTCAGGCTCACGACGCCGTTGAGGTAACCGGTCCGCTTGCTGCTCTTGTACTGCAGCAGGAAGGGGCCACCGCTGGCGCCGGGGGTGAAGGCGCACTTGATCGCCTGCTGCTCCTGGGCGTTGTACGCCGAGACGACGGGCGCGGCGGCGGTCGTGCCGTAGCACCACTTCTGCGTCTGCCCGGAGTACGGCTTGTCGCCGTCCAGGTGGGGGGCGGTCGGGTAGCCGAAGGTGAAGACCTTCTTGCCCAGCGTCTGGTTCCAGCTGAAGCCCTGACCGCCGACGTTGTCGCCCAGGCGGCCGGCGTCGGCCACGGTCGAGATGTAGTGACGGAAGATCGTGTACTTCACGGTCGCGGTCTTCTTGATGTACTTCACCACGTAGTAGTACGTGATGGTGTAGTTGCCGCGGGCGTCGATCTTCCGGTAGCCGAGGCCCTTGTAGGCGTCGTACTCGGTCTTGGTGACGTTCTCGAGACGGCTCTCGACCTTGGAGCCGGTCTTGGGCCACGAGGCCTGGGGTACCGCGTTGCCCTTGAGGGTGACCTTGTCGTCCTTCAGGCCGTAGACCTGACCGGGGATCTTGTCCCAGGTCTCCTTGCCGGTCTCGGACGCGACGGCGACGGCACCGTTGTACTGCGGACCGACCTCGTCCTCGGTGGAGACGTTGTCGACCTTGCCGAGGCCGCCCTTCTGCGTCCACTTGTCGTAGGTCGCGGCGTCGACGGTCGTGGCGCTCTCACGGCCTACGCCGCCCTTGTCGACGTGTGCCTTGTAGGTCTTGTAGTCGACTTCCTTCTCCGGCTGCTGCTTGATGCCGTTGTAGACGTTGACGAAGGCGTAGTCGAAGTCGTAGTCCTCGTAGACGGTGAAGTCGTCGTGGGTGTTGACCTTGGCGCCGACGTAGATACCCCAGGGCGCCTTGCCCTGGTAGTAGCCGGGGATGAACACGAAGTTGTTGAAGGGCTTGTTCGTGTCGGTGTCGTACACGCAGTGACCGGCCGTGGCGACGAGGTTGCGGTACTTCGACTGCACGGAGCTACCGGAGCACCAACGCTCCTTGCCCTTGTCGTCGATGAAGAAGACCTTGCCGACGGTGATCGGCAGGTTCAGGTTCTTCGAGACACCGGCGGTCTTGCCGCCCTCGCCGGTCGGGGCGACGACGCCCGGCTTGCCGTCGGCGGCCGCCCTGGTGGCACCGGTCTTGGTGAGCTTGGCGGAGACGGTGGAGTCGGCGAGGTAGGTCGTCGCCCCCTTCAGCTTCGAGGCCGTCCAGTAGCCCGCGATGGCCTTCGCGTTACCGGAGGAGGTGAGCGCCGTCGTCTTGGCGTCGGGGTCGGGCGCGGCCTGGGCCGCGCTGGAGAAGGATGCGCCGACCATGGAGGTGACCACGAGGGCCCCTCCGAGGGGGAGGATCAGGCGCTTGGCTCGGGGGTTCAATTTAGCTCCTTGTACTTCATGGATCACTCGAGGGGTCATGGATCACTCGGGACGCAATCCACACATGAGTAAAGAGATAAGACGTGACCGTACTAGGCAAAGAAGGGTTAAAAAGCTACAAATCGGGCATTGGTTCGGACCGATATGATTTCGTTATCAAATAGGTGGAACCAGAGATTCATGATCCGCGTCTGATCCACCTGTGCTCGGCCGTACGCGGAGTCGCACGCCGTACACGAGCGTGACCTGCGAAAACGCCGGAGGCGGTTGTTGCCCGGGCGGGGGCGGCCACGGGAGGCTGAACGGGCATCCGGCGTCACGCGCAATCGGGGGATCTCATGCGACGTCTTCTCTGTCTGGTCACCGCTGGGCTCTTCCTTCTCTCCGGTACGGCCGGCGCGGTCACGGAACCGCCGCCTGACGGGTTCGATCCGTCCGCGGAGAGACCGGTTCCGCCCTATCCGGAGCGTCCCGTCGGGAACGGACCGGTTTCGAGCGCTGTCGAACCTCCACCCACCGTGAAGACGCTCACGCTGACCATCGCGAAGGGAGAGAGGTCCGCGCCCGTGGTGGGGCATGCCCTGCTCCAGTGCGATCCGCCGGGCGGCACGCACTCCGACCCGGAGTGGGCGTGTGAGGTGCTGGAGGAGGTGGGAGGTCATCCCGCCGACCTCGTCCCGCCACGGGGGGTGATCTGTACGTTGCAGTACGACCCGGTCACCGTGAGCGCGACCGGTATCTGGAACGACCGGTTCATCCGATTCGAGCGGACCTTCGGTAACGCCTGCTCACTGTGGGCCGAGACCGGCCCGGTCTTCGCCTTCTGGGACTCATGGGGCTGGCGCCCCAAGGGCTCGTGGCGCCCGTGGCGTCCCCGTCACCGGGGTGGCACGGGAGCGGCTGGAACTGCTCAAACCGACAAAACCACTGCAACCGCCAAGACCACTGGAGCCGCGGGAGCCGCCAAGCTGTCGAACCGCTGAAGGGCGAACCGCTGAAGGCGAAGGGGTGAAGGGGCCCGGTCCGAAGACCGGGCCCCTCGTCACTCCGGCCGGCCGAATGGCCTTACAACCGGCCGATCGAGCAGGTTACTTGGTCCAGCGGTTGGCAGCGGTCGTGTAGACCTTGTGGGTGTCGCCGTTGAAGTACGGCGAGGAGATCTTGTCGTACCGGTCGTTCTTGTCGGTGTCCCAGGCGATGCTGTTGACGCCGACCAGGTAGCCGGTCCGGGTGGAGTTCTTGTACTTGAGCAGCCAGGGGCCGCCGCTCGCGCCCGCGGTGAACGAGCACTTGAAGCCGATGTGCTCCTGGACGTTGTACTTCGGTGCGGCCGGCATGGCGCCGGTCGTGCCGTAGCACCACTTCATGGTGCGGCCGGTGAAGGGCTTGTCCCCGTCGGGGTGCAGGCCGGCCGGGTAGCCGAAGGAGAAGACCGTGCTCTTGACCTTCTGGTTCCAGGCGAAGCCCTGGCCGCCGACGTTGTCACCGAGCCGGCCGACGTTCTTGATGAGCGGCTTCCACTTGCCGTCGGCGCCCTTCTCCCAGTTCACCTTGAACCCGGAGCTGACGTTGACGAAGGCGTAGTCGAAGTCGTAGTCCTCCTTCACGACGAAGTCGTCGTGGGCGTTGAACCACTTGGCCGCGTAGATGCCGTAGGGGTTCTTGCCGTCCCACGCCTGGTCGCCGTCCCAGTAGGACGGGATGAAGATCCAGTTGTCGTAGAACTGGTTGCTCTTCACGTCGTACACGCAGTGCGCCGAGGTGGCGACCAGGTTGCGGTACTTGCCCTGGACGGAGCTGCCGGAGCAGTACTTCCAGCTCTTCGGGTCCGCGGGGTTGGCCTTGGGCAGGGTGAAGAAGACCCGGCCGACGGTGTTGGGCAGGTTGACCTGCTTGCTCTTGAGGGTCTTCGTGCCCTCCCCGCCGATCGGCGGGACCGATCCGACGGGGCCGTCGGGGCCCGCGGCGGTGGAGGGAGCGCCACCCTTGACGCTCAGGTCGATGTCGCCCGTCGCGTCCGTGGCCTTGCGCATCCGCTCCGGTGACCAGAAGGAGGTCGCCTCCGTAGGCGTCTCCGAGGCCTGGGAGCTGACGACGTCCTTGGGGGCAGCGCCGGCGTTGGCACTGGTGGTGGCGCCGATCATTCCGGCGATCATGAGAAGGCCGGTGAGGGGGATCGTGAGGCGCCGTGCTCGGGAATTCAAGGGAGCTCCTTTCGTTCTCGGCGTGAAGACGGGACATCTTCGTGCCGGGAAAACGATCGGAACGTTACTGAATGGATCAAGCGCTCGGCGAGGAAATGACGTGAAAAAGTCTGAGATGGTTCCCTTCGATGCGATCCCGTTATTAAAATAGCAATTAGTTATAGTTTAACGAATGGGTATTCATGCAGGTCAATATGGGTTTTTGACGCCTTCCACGACACCTCGGGCAACATCGGTAACAGCGATTATCGCCGGTTTCTCAAGCAACTCGGGAAACTCCGGACTATTAACTCGAACTCTGTTCTGGTTGGATGCTTTCATGAGTGGAGATGCCCGCATCCCCTACCTCGGCGGTACGGCCCCGCAGTCGCCCCTCGGGGTGGCGGCCTCCCGGATCATCACGGGGGAGCCGGGGCGAGAGCCGTACGTGCCCGAAAAGGCAGCCTGAGACATGGCCGACGGCAGATACGACATCGCCGAGATGGAGGCTCCGAAGGGCCCTCGGCGCTGGATCGGGTTCGCGGTGCTGGCCGTGCTCGTGGCCGTTCCGGTGATCGTGCTGCTGGCGAGCCGGCATCCCGCTGAGCCGCCGGTGTCTCCCGATCCCGTACCCATCCAGCCGCAGGTCACCGTGGAGGAGGTCCCCAACGCCCTCTACCCCAAGCCGCGGCGCGAGGGCGACAGGGAGATCCTGGACGTGGTCTTCCCCGACGGCTCCAAGGCCGAGGTCGGCTATCCCGCCGAGCTGGGCCTGGCCAAGTTGGGAGTACGGCCTGCTCAGGGGGCCTGGCTGGACGGACGCAAGGATCTGTACCGGCAGCTGACCGCGCCTCCGGGAGGGCCGGCCGGGGTCGCCATGGGAAAGCCGATGATCCGGAAGCTGACCGGGAAGACCACGCTCTGGCACCCCATGAGTCCCGCCGAGGGAGAGGTGCTGCTGTTCTCCTACGGCCCCTGGTACATGGCGCTGCACGACGAGAGGGACGGCATGCCCTTCGAGCAGCGGCTGCTCTGGGCCAAGAACCTGCGCGGCAAGGTGACCAAGGGCGGCTACCTCGTGCTCAGCGCCAAGCCTCCGATCCTGCTGGCGCGGGCGGGCGAGGGCCTCGAAAGCGAGAGGGTGGGGCCGCAACTCTGGTTCGGCGGGGCGAGGGAGGCGTTGCTGGTGCTCGCACCGGTTCCGGGTTGCAACGTCGAGTCGATCGAACTCTCGGTCATCCAGCAGCGACGCCGTTTCTCCGCCGAGGCCTGCCAGGACGGGGTGTACGTGGCGATTTCAGGAGAGCGCGGGTTCGTCGAGAGGGCGATCAACGGCATCGTGATCAAGCAGGTGGCGTAGGGTGCGGCCATGTTCGCTGTAACCGCCACCCAGATCGATCCCGACAATCCCCTTGCCGGACTCACGCTCGGTGAACGCCCCGAGCCGAAGGTTCCCGAAGGCTGGACCACCGTCACGGTGAAGGCAGCCTCGCTCAACCACCACGACCTGTTCACGCTCAAGGGCGTGGGCATCCGCCAGGACCAGCTGCCGATGGTGCTCGGCGGTGACGCCGCCGGACTCGACGAGGACGGCAACGAGGTCATCGTGCACTCGGTGATCGGCAGCGGCGCCGACGAGACGCTCGACCCGAAGCGATCCCTGCTGTCGGAGAAGTACGACGGCACCTTCGCGGAGCGGGTGGCCGTTCCCCGGCGCAACCTGGTGCCCAAGCCCGCCGCGCTGAGCTTCGAGGAGGCGGCCTGCCTGCCGATCGCGTGGCTGACCGCCTACCGGATGTTGTTCGAGAAGGCCGAGCTGGAGCCGGGCTCGACCGTGCTGGTCCAGGGCGCCGGCGGCGGCGTGGCCACGGCACTGATCACGTTGGGCAGGGCGGGTGGTTACCGGGTCTGGGTGACCAGCCGCTCGGAGGAGAAGCGGGCCCGGGCACTGGAGCTCGGCGCCGACCAGGCTTTTGAGAGCGGCGCCCGGCTGCCCGAGAGGGTGGACGCGGTGATGGAGACCGTCGGCGAGGCCACCTGGGCCCATTCGCTGAAGGCGCTGCGTCCCGGCGGCCGGATCGTGATCTGCGGTGCGACCAGCGGCGCGGTTCCCCCGGCCGACCTCAACCGGGTCTTCTTCCTGCAGCTGTCGGTGGTCGGTTCGACCATGGGCACCCGCGACCAGCTGGGCAGACTCGCCCGCTTCCTGGAGCAGACCGGAGCCCGCCCGCTGATCGACCGGACACTCCCGCTGACCGAGGCCCGCGAGGGGTTCGCCGCCATGCACGAGGGCAACCTGTTCGGAAAGATCGTTTTCACCCTGCCCTGACGGTTCGCTCCGGGGCGATCCCTGCGCGGGCGCGACCCGTGCGTGTCGAGGGATCGGCCGGAGAATTGCTCCAGGACGATCTCTGTGAGAAGCACGGCTCGCGCTTCTCCGGAGGCCGATCGGAGATCCGCTCCAGCGTGATCTCCCGGGGGAGTACGGCTCGCGCCTTCGCGCGAGGCGCGAGCCGTACTCGTCTCAGGGCCGCGTGATCCGGACGGCGTCGGCGATGACGTAGCCGACGCCGGAGGTCCACCGGCTCACGCCGACGACGTTGTAGTCACCGGCGTTGAGGGAGAAGGTGCCGATGCTGCGCCAACCGCCGCCGCCGGAGCGCTGGTCGACGTACACCGTCTGGTTACCGGCGGAAGTGGTGACGATATAGGGCGCGGAGCTGCTGTAACCGGGGTCGGACGGATACCAGACGTCGACGCGGTAGCTGCCCGCGGTGGGAATGGTCGCCCGGAACCAGGCCGAGTCGCTGACGGTCACCGGATCGGCGAACCGGTAGTCGGCGCCGTTTCGCTGGCTGGAGTAGGTGGAGGTGCCCCAGTTCGCGCTGGCGGTGAACTTCCCTGCGGTGGCGTTGTCGACGGTGACGGACCACGACGGAGTGCCGCCGCCGCTCCCGGTCACGTACTGCATGTATCTGGTCCAGTCCCAGTACGTTCCCGGGTCGGTGTGCGTCGCACCGGGCACCTGGCTGTGCCCGATGATGTGGGTGCGGTCCTTGGGGATGCCGTACCTGTCGCAGATGTAGCGGGTCAGCGCGGCGGAGGAGCGATACATCGCGTCGGTGAACCACGAGGCGTCGCTGACGAAGCCCTCGTGCTCGATCCCGATGGACCGGGTGTTGTAGTTCGACGCGTGCCACGCGACGTCCTTGTTGCGGACCATCTGCGTGACGGCGCCGTCGGAGGAACGGACGACGTAATGGGACGAGACCTTGGCGCTGGGGTTCTGGAACCAGGAGATGGTGCCGGCGTACGACCCCTGGGTCATGTGGATGACGACCCGGTCGATCGTGTTGCTCGTCGGGCGATTGGAGACGACGTAGTTACCGCTGCTCGCGGCCACCCAGCTTCCGTTCGGGTAGTCCGGGCTGACGGCGGCCACCGCGTTGAGGTCGGCCGTCCGGGCGTAGGCGCCCAGGTCGGCGTGGACCTCCTGCGGGGCGACCGTCACCCCGGCCGCCTTGATGCCGGTGCCGAGGAGCTGGTAGACGGTGTCGGCGTAGAGCCGGGCGACCTCGGGGGCCCCGGCGTTCCCATACTTGGCCACGACCGCGTACCACCGGCCCGCGTCCTTCCTGGCCGCCGCGTCGAGACCGAGCTCGTCGGCGTAGGAGCGCAGGACGGCGGCGCCGCCGAGGATGTTGGCCTCGGTGTCGGTACGGAGCTTCGCGGCCGGCACTCCCGTGAGCTCGGCCGCCTTCTCGAGAGTGTGCGTCGTGGGGTTGCTGACCAGGTGCATCACGCCGTAGCCGCCGCTCGCGCTCGGCGCGCCACCGTGACCGTCGAGGTGCGTCTCGGAGTAGGCGAGTGCGATGAGCAGGTCACGGGGCACTTCATGGGTGGCGGCGGCGCGGTCGAACGCGGCGGCCAGCGGCGTTTCGGGTGCGGCGATCGCGGGACGGCCGGTGAGGATCAGGAGGGCGGTGAGGAGAAGGGTGGCGATGGCGGCTAATCGGGCGCGGGCAAATGTCATGATCGCTCCTCGAACGGGGGGTGCCAACGGCTGCACAGTAAGGGCTCTTCATGACAAATGTCGATAATTGACATTACTGGCGAGTTAGAAGAAGATTTCCGTCTTTACTCGCGCGCGAGAGCGGTGGCCGGGATCCGGGCACGACGATCCCACCCGGCCGGCCTTCCACCGGCGGCTACGTCATCGTCGGCGCCACGAAGCTCTGGACGACAGAAGACAGCCGAAGACAACCGAGGTTTCCCGTGCGGCTTTCACGGGCGGCGACGGCCGCCGGTCGTCTGATGAACCACCGCGGTAGGCCGGAGGTCAGGGGAGTTCGGCGAACCGTTCCACCTGTTTGATCTTCCCCGCGATGACGATGATGTCGTCGTAGGCCAGGACCGTGCCCGCGCCGGCGTAGGTGAACTCCTCGTCCTTGCCCTTGACGCAGACGACGGTCACCCCGTACTTACGGCGCAGGTTGGACTCTCCCAGCGGGACGCCGATGTATTCGTGCGGCGGGCGGGTCTTGACCAGCGCGTAGTTCTCATCGACTTCCATGTAGTCGAACATGCGCCCGTTGAGCAGGTGCGCCAGCCGTTCGCCCATGTCGTGCTCGGGCAGGAGCACATGGTGGGCGCCCACGCGCTGCAGGATGCGGGCGTGCTCGTGGTTGACGGCCCTGGCCCAGATGTCGTCGATCTCCAGCTCTGCCAGCAGGGAGGTGGTCAGGATGCTGGCTTCGAGTTCGGTGCCGATGGCCACCACGGCCCGGTAGAAGTCCGGAACCCCGAGCTGGCGCAGCGCTTCGAGATCGGTGGAGTCGGCGACGACGACATGGGTGAGCTGGCCCGACAGGCTCTGTACGAGCTTGGGCCGGCTGTCGATGGCCAGTACTTCGGTTCCCCTGCGGGTGAGCTCCAGTGCCAGGGAACTGCCGAACCGGCCGAGCCCGATCACCACCACGGGATCGTTTCTGCTGTCAGCCAACAATGATCCTCTCCATGACGTGGCACACCTTAACAACCCCGTTGGCGGATCGCTATGCCACTCATAGGCGAGGATGTACTGACTTCCGCGGCGGCCGGCCACTTCGAGGCGGGCTCACCGCGATGCGAGAAGCCTCGCTGGTGAAGGCCGGCCTGTCGGGAGACCGGCTTCGAGGCCGGGCAGTTCCGTGACTGCCCGGCCTCGGGCCGTACGAGAAAGGATTATCGGAGCGCGTCGCGGATACGGCGGGCGGCGTCGTAGAGCGCGTCCTGCGCGGTGGCCAGGGTCTCCTCGCTCACCTGCGCGTTCGCCGCGTCCCTGCGGACCTCCTCGACGAAGTCGGCCAGCATCTGCCCGAGCCGGGCGTCATTGGCACGTGACCCCTCCCCGGTGAAGGTGCCGGCCCAGACGCGCTTCCAGTCGTGCTTCCACTCGTTGGTCTGACGCTGCCACTCACGCTTCTGGCGTTGCCATTCGGTCTTCTGACGCTGCCACTCGGCCTTCTGCTCGCGCCAGGACTCGCGCTCGTTCTGCTTGGCCTCTCTCTGGTCCTGCCGGTCCTGCTGCCCGCTGTGCTGCTGGTCCTGTTTGGCGCCCTGGCGTACGTCGCGCGCCATCTGGGTGAGCTCCTCGCGCAGCGACTTGACCGTGTCGCGCACGTCCTCCTTGACCTCGCGGGCGATGTCGCGGACGGAGTCGGAGATCTCCTGCTCGAGATCGGCGAGCTCGTCGAGCCGCGCGTTCAGCTCGGCGCGGCCCTGGTCGCTGATGGTGAAGATCTTCTTGCCGTCCACGAGCTCGTGGGTGACCAGGCCCTCCTCCTCCAGACGGGCCAGGCGCGGGTAGATCGTGCCGGGCGAGGGGGAGTAGACGCCGAGGAACCGGTCCTGGAGCAACCGGATCACCTCGTAGCCGTGGCGAGGGCTCTCCTCCAGCAGCTTGAGAAGATAGAGCCGCAACCGTCCGTGGCCGAAGACCGGGCTCATACCTGCTCTCCCTTCAACAGGGTGACGTCGGCGGATATGGTGCTCACGGTCAGAGAGGCCATGCCGCCACCGATCCGGCCGGTCAGTGTCTTCCCGCCCTGGGCGAGTTTGGGGAAGGCGGTGCTGATCTTTCCGGAGTTGGAGCGGATCGTGACGTCGGTGTCGACCTCGTGCGGAAGCCGGAGCACGATGTCGCCCGAGGCGCTGTTCAGCGTCACGTGACCGGTCGGCGGGAGCTCCAGATCGGCGGTGATCCGGCCGGAGACGGTGGTGGCACGCAAGCGGCGGGGCGTGCCCTGCGCCACGGTCAACTCGCCGGAGATGCTCTTGAAGGACAGGTCGCCGACCAGATTGCGGCTCTCCATGGTGCCGGAGACGGTGTCGGCGTGGATCTCGCCGCTCACCCCGTCGAGCACGATCTCACCGGAGACGCTCTTGACCGAGGTGCGGCCTTCGAAGCCGGCGACGACGGCGGAGGCGGAGACCACTCCCACGTTGATCGGGCACTCCTTCGGCACGGTCAACGTCAGCGTCGCCTCCCGCTTCCCGGGGCGCAGCCAGCCCAGCATGCCGTCCCAGGTCAGGTCCTTGTAGGTGACGGTGAGTGTCCCGTCATCTTCATGGGTGACGATCAATGGTGGATTGCCGACCTCGGTGACCTCAAGAGTGGGAGGGCCGTCGCTGGCCAGCACCGCCAGCCTTCCCGCCACGATTCGTACGTTGAGCTTGCTCACGGACTCGAAGGTGAGTTGCTCCGGCTTCTCGATGATCCATTGCCGCATATTCGTGACCTCCTTATATCGGACACGATATGTCGCGTCATGCGAGAGGTCAAGATATATCGTGTTTTGCTTTCCTGGACGGGTTGTCCTGCCGGCCTCGACTGCCGGTTCGAGCCATCGGTGCGCGCTACCGGTCGGAGCCGCCGGCGTGGGCTGCCATCCGGGTTGGCGGTGCGGACCGCCGGCTCGGGCCGACGGCCCGGGTCCCGGTTACTCGTCCTCGTCTTCGTCAAGCCGGGCCAGCCAGGTGGCCAGCCGCTCCACCGGGGTCTCGAACTCGGGGTTCAGGTCGACGAACTCGCGTAGCCGCTCGGCCAGCCAGACGATGTTGACCGTTTCCTCTCCGCGGCGCTCGACGAGCTCCTCGATACCCCGATCGGTGAAGTACATCGTTCTCCTCGTGGTGGCGTCTGCCGTCACCTGTCATAACGGGGAAGTCCCCCGCAGGGATCCCTGCGGGGGACTTCGGGATGATGCCTGCTTCGCTGTCGCCGATCCCTAGCCGAAGATCTCGCCCAGGATCTGCTGCAGCTCCGCATCGTGCGTGGAGTGCGAGCCCGAAGCGGGGGAGGAGTTCGCCTTGCGGGAGACCCGCTTGATCGAACGCCCGCCGAACGCGTCGGGGTTCTCGGCCATCCTCAGCGTCAGGAACGGCCACGGGCCCATGTTGATCGGCTCGTCCTGCGCCCACACCAGCTCGATGTCACCGGCGTAGCGGTCCAGCTCGGCGAGGAGCGGGTTCGTCGGGAACGGGTAGAGCCGCTCCAGGCGGACGACCGCCACGTCGTTGCGGCCCTGCTTGTCACGGGCTGCGGCGATGTCGTAGTAGACCTTGCCGGAGCAGAGCACGACCTTGCGGACGCCGCTCGGATCCACCGTGGTGTCGCCCAGCACCGGCCGGAACGACCCCGAGGTGAACTCGCTGACCGCCGAGACCGCCGCCTTGTGCCGCAGCAGCGACTTGGGCGTGAAGACCACCAGCGGACGGTGCCGCTGGGACTTCGTCTGCCAGCGCAGCAGGTGGAAGTAGTTCGCCGGGAGCGTGGGCTGGGCCACGGTCATGTTGTCCTGGGCGCACATCTGCAGGAAGCGCTCGATGCGTGCCGAGGAGTGGTCCGGGCCCTGGCCCTCGTGGCCGTGCGGCAGCAGGAGCGTGACCGAGGAGCGCTGGCCCCACTTCTGCTCGCCCGAGGTGATGTATTCGTCGATGATCGACTGGGCGCCGTTGACGAAGTCGCCGAACTGCGCCTCCCAGGCGACCAGCGCGTCGGGACGCTCCACGCTGTAGCCGTACTCGAAGCCGAGCGCGGCGTACTCGCTCAGCAGGGAGTCGTAGATGTAGAACTTCGTGGTGCCCTGGTTGAAGGCCTTGAGCGGGGTGTGCTCCTCGCCCGTCACCCGGTCCACCAGCACCGCGTGGCGCTGGGTGAACGTGCCTCGCCGGGTGTCCTGGCCGACTACGCGGACGGGGTGGCCGTCGATCAGCAGCGAACCGAAGGCCAGGGTCTCGCCCATCCCCCAGTCGATGTGATCCTCGGAGACCATCTGGCCGCGGCGTTGCAGCACCGGCAGCAGGCGCGGGTGGACCGTGAAGCCCTCCGGCATGTTGAGCTGGGTCTCCACGATCTGCTTGACGGTCTCCTCGGAGATGCCCGTCGGAGTGTCGTCGTGCGACCAGGGGACGTTCTCCCGGTCGATCGGACGAGCGAACTCGCCGGTGGGCTCCTTGGCCGCCGCGCGGGTCTCGGCGAAGGCGTTCTCCAGCTTGGCCTGGTAGTCGCGGAGCGCGCCCTCGGCCTCCTCCACCGTGATGTCGCCCCGGCCGATCAGCGCCTCGGTGTAGAGCTTGCGGGTGGAGCGCTTGGCGTCGATCAGGTCGTACATCAGCGGCTGGGTGAAGCCCGGGTTGTCGGCCTCGTTGTGGCCCCGGCGCCGGTAGCAGATCAGGTCGATCACAACGTCCTTGCGGAACGCCTGGCGGTATTCGAACGCGAGGCGCCCGACCCGGACCACGGCCTCGGGGTCGTCCCCGTTGACGTGGAAGATCGGGGCCTGGATCATCCGGGCCACGTCGGTGGCGTACACGCTGGACCGGGAGCTCGCCGGGCTCGTCGTGAAGCCGACCTGGTTGTTGACCACGATGTGGACGGTGCCGCCGGTGCGGTAGCCGCGCAGCTGCGAGAGGTTCAGGGTCTCCGCCACGACGCCCTGGCCCGCGAAGGCCGCGTCGCCGTGCACGAGCACGGGCAGGACGGTGAAGCCCTCCTCGCCGCGCTCCAGCAGGTCCTGCTTGGCGCGGACCACGCCCTCCAGGACCGGGTCGACCGTCTCCAGGTGCGAGGGGTTGGCCACGACCGAGGTCTTGAGCTTGGAGCCGTCGGGAGAGACGAAGTCGCCGGACGAGCCCAGGTGGTACTTCACGTCGCCCGAACCGTGGGCGCTGCGCGGGTCGAGGTTGCCCTCGAACTCGCCGAAGATCTGGCCGTAGGACTTGCCCACGATGTTGGCCAGCACGTTGAGGCGGCCACGGTGGGCCATGCCGACCACGGCCTCGTCGAGATCCTCCTCCGCGGCGGCGCTGAGCACCGAGTCGAGCAGCGGGATCAGGGACTCGCCGCCCTCCAGGGAGAAGCGCTTCTGGCCGACGAACTTGGTCTGCAGGAACGTCTCGAACGCCTCGGCGGTGTTGAGCCGCTCCAGGACCCGCAGCTGCTCCTCGCGGTCGGGCTTGGCGTGCGGACGCTCCACCCGCGCCTGGATCCAGGCGCGCTCCTCGGGGTTCTGCATGTGCATGTACTCGACGCCGATGGTGCGGCAGTAGGAGTCACGCAGCACGCCGAGGATCTCGCGCAGCTTCATCAGGGGCCGGCCGCCGAAGCCGCCGGTGGCGAACTCGCGCTCGAGGTCCCACAGCGTCAGCCCGTGCGACTTGATGTCGAGGTCGGGGTGCTTGCGCTGCTTGTACTCGAGCGGGTCGGTGTCGGCCATCAGGTGACCGCGGACCCGGAAGGCGTGGATCAGCTCGATGACCCTGGCCGACTTGGCCACGTCGTCGTCGTGCGTGGCGGAGATGTCCTGGACCCAGCGGATCGGCTCGTAGGGGATCCGGAGGTCTTCGAAGATCTCGTCGTAGAAGCCGTCCTCGCCCAGCAGGAGCCGGTGGACCTGCCGCAGGAAGTCGCCCGACTGGGCGCCCTGGATGATCCGGTGGTCGTACGTGCTGGTGATCGTCATGACCTTGCTCACCGCAAGGCGCGAGAGCGTCTCGGGGGAGGCACCCTGATATTCGGCGGGATACTCCATCGCGCCGACGCCGATGATCGTTCCCTGTCCCGGCATCAGGCGCGGCACGGAGTGAACGGTGCCGATCGTGCCCGGGTTGGTCAGGGAGATCGTGGTGCCGGCGAAGTCGTCGACACCGAGCTTGCCCGACCTGGCCTTGCGCACGACGTCTTCGTACGCGACCCAGAACTGGCGGAAGTCCATGTCCTCGGTCGCCTTGATCGACGGCACGAGGAGCTGGCGGGTGCCGTCGCTCTTCGCGATGTCGATGGCCAGGCCCAGGTTGACGTGCTCCGGCTTCACCAGGACGGGCTTGCCATCGACCTCGGCGTAGGCGTGGTTCATCTCCGGGAGGAGATGGAGGGCCCTGATCACCGCATAGCCGATCAGGTGCGTGAACGACACCTTGCCACCGCGACCACGCGACAGGTGGTTATTGATCACGATGCGGTTGTCGACGAGCAGCTTCGCCGGGACCGCGCGCACGCTGGTCGCCGTCGGAACCTCGAGGCTGGCCTCCATGTTGGCCGCCGTTCGGGCGGCCGCCCCACGGAGTCGGACTTCCTCGGCGCCGGCGGGCAACTTCATCTCCTGCTTGGGTTGGGCCGCGGGGGCGGCCTTGGCCCTCGGCGCGGGGGTCGGCGGTGCGGCAGGCGGGGTCGCCGGAGTCGCAGCGGGTGGGCTAGCGGGCGCGGCTGTGGCCGCTCCCTGGGGTGCGGCTCTGCCGGACCCGGAATCAGGGGTGTAGTCAGCAAAGAAGTTCCACCAGGCGCGGTCCACAGACTCGGGATCCTGGAGGTACTTCTGATACAGCTCGTCGACAAGCCATTCGTTTTGACCAAAGGCTGCCAGCGGGTTTGTCCGCGACGACTCAGACGACACGGCGGAAATCGCCTCTTCCGCAGATCGGCGTTGATGAAAGAGAACCTGTCCAAGGCTACTCGCCTCGGCCGGAACATGCGCCAGTCTGAAGCACAGCTTCCGCGTCGATCCTCTCAGCACAGTCTAAAACGGTCACTCCTTGCAGATCTGTTGCGCCACTCCGGTCCTGGTCAACCGTGTCCGACGAGACGGGACTCGACGCGGACTTCCGGAGTGATCTCTTCAAGCATCTTGACGAGTTCTTTTCCCGCCGCGTCCAGCTCCTCCATGGACATGGGCGCGAGCCGCTCCAGCAGGAACAACGCGTCCGTGGTCTCCTCGGTGATGCGGGTCCTGACGCACTGCCGCCAGTTCCATCGGCGGCAGGTGACCCCCCTGTCGTCCCGCCAGACCACCTCGCCGATCTCCGGGTGGTCGATCGCCGGCTCGCCCTTCTCGACGATCTCGAACGACTCGTCCCCACTCGCACGGATCAGCCTGGCCGTGCCCTCGTAGTGGCCCAGGTCCTCCCCGCCGATGGGCAGGCCGTGCCTGACGCTGATCGCGTTGTAGGCGTCCACCACCAGGTTGATCTCCGGCAGCGGCATACGCCTGACCAGTGCGTCCACCGACGGCCTGGTCCGCTGCGGCTTCGCGCCGAACGCCCGGTAGGCGTCTCTCCACGCCTCGACCTTCGGGTCGTCGACCGCCACGGCCTTCTCCGCCGCCTCCGCCAGCCAACTCCGCGACCTGTCGTCGGTCGCCCCGTTGCGCAGGCCGTACACCCCCATCACCAGCACCGCGAAGTCCGGCCTGAGCGCGCTGACCGCGGGGTCCACCCATATCTCTTCGATCACGCCCCCAGCTTAGGTCGCGCGAGTTCCCCCACCTGTGACGGGACTACGGCGGCCCTATGACGGATCTCACACTTGTTTCGTGTCCGGCGGGCTCGCCCACCTCGCGAGGACCGCGTCTTTCGGGCAGGTCGAACAGCCAGGTGGCTCCGGCTCTCAGGAGCCCCTGGTGAAGCGTCAGGCACAGCCACACCAGGAGTGCGCTCATCAGGAGCGGTTCGGCGACCGTGAGCGGCAGCCGTAGCCTGCCGTCCATGCCGGTGGACAGGGCAGGCAGGAGCGCCTGGTGCAGCAGCGCGAGCAGGGGCATGTGGATGATGTAGACGGGCAGGGTGTTGCGTCCGAGTCTCGCCAGCGCGTCGCCCAGGGCCGTCCATCGGCTGATCTGGGCGGCGGCGGTCACGCCGAGGACCGTCGCCAGGACGCAGACCGCCGGCCAGACACCGGGCCAGGCGCGCGCGCCGGTGGCCGTCATGGCCAGGAGGACGGCGGCGTAGGAGACGCCGAGCGCGGCCAGGCGTGGCCGGCTCGCGGTGGCGGCCAGCCGTTCGACGAGCGGCCGGAAGTACAGCCCGGCGAGGAAGAACACGAGGTTCTGGTACAGGCCGCCGCGGTTGCCGGGAGTCTCCAGCAGCCCGGCGGAGGCCACGGCCGACAGCGTCAGGGCCGCTCCCAGGACCAGGGCCGCCGGGAGGCGGCGCGCGGCCTTGGCGATGGCGAAATACAGGGCGAGCGCGTACAGGTACCACAGGTTGGACGGGGTGATCGTCAGCTGGGCCAGCAGGTCGAGGGGGCCGGTGGCGCGGGCGGTGTCGAAGTCCGGGACGAGCGCCAGCAGCATGGTGTGGATCAACAGCCACACCGTGTAGAGGTAGAGGAACCTGGCCACCTTCGAACGGCCCAGGACCCGCCACGGCCTCCTCACCGCGCCGACGGCGAACATGCCGGAGATGGTGAAGAAGAGCGGCATGCGCAGCGGCAGGAGCTGTTCGGTCAGGGCGCCCCAGGCCCCGGGGATCGGCGGCGACACGCGCCAGTCGATCCGCAGGTAGTGCTTGGTGACGACGTGCCAGAGCACGACGAGCAGGATGCACATGCCCTTGGCCACGTCGGCCCAGATCGTGCGTTCCCGGCCGGTGTCGCTCGCGGGCACGGGCGGCGGCGTGATCGCCTCCGGGACGGGCATGCCCGGTGGGCGGGCAGGACGACGCATGGAGGCACCTCCGGGGGCTCGGTACGCCGCAATGGCGCACGTCAGCCACCCTGTGCCGAGCAGATGTCCGTATTGCCGAGATTGCGTATCCGTGGACGCTCAGCCATGTATCGGCCGCGTACCGAGCGGGATTCGCCGTGTCCGCCGCTCCGATCGGCGTAGCGTGATCGGTATGACGCCCATCGTTGATCCCGCCGCCGACGCAGGACCGGACGACGTCGACCCGGTCGCCGCGGTCATCCTCGTCTGCACCGAGTACGCCGCCCACATGAGCCTGCTGGCCGACCGGCTGACAGGGCTCGAACTGACCCGTGAGGAGTGCGAGCAGGTACTGGCCGCCGTCGGCTACGCCACCACCGCCTCCACCCGGCTCGTCAAAGCCGTCACACCCCGCCCGGACCCCGCGGAAGGGGCCTGATCGCCCGGGGCGGCCGCCGGGGAGGGCGGCCGCCCCGAGGGGTCAGCGGCAGAGGGTTCCGTTGAGGAGGAACCTTTCCGGCCTGAGGTTGGGGCCGGGGGCCTCGGCGCCGAGGAAGCCGAAGGTGATCGAGTCACCGGGTTTGATGGTCTTGTTCCAGCCGAGATTCTTGGCGGTCACGGTCGCGCCGCTCTGGGACAGGTCGGCGCTCCAGTGACTCCGGACCTCCTGGCCGCCGTGGAAGGACCACTTCAGGGCCCAGCCGTTGATCGCCTTCTTGCCGGTGTTGACGACAGTGACCTGGGTGTTGAACCCGCCCGGCCACTGGTCGCGGTTGGTGTAGGTCACCGTGCAGACGCCTGCGGGGGCGGGGGCGGCGAGGAAGGACGAGATCCAGACCAGCGGGGAGTTCCAGTTGATGGTCAGCTCGTTGGTGGACCACGACTCGATGTCGTCGATGTAGCAGAACTGGGGCGCGCAGCCGCGGAGCTTAGCCTGGGCCACCGGATCCTGGATGCTCGAGTTCGGCCCGCCGGACAGGGTGCCGCGCGGCGGGTTGGGCAGGGCGGCGTCGAGCTGGTGGGCGTACCAGCGACTGTGCTGGTTCTTGGAGGCGACCTCGCCGTAACCGGTCACGTAGGACTGGTTGAGGGCGTTGCGGCCGAAGAGGTAGTCCATCCCCTCCAGCACCCCCTCGCGGTATTTCGCCGCGCCGCTGATGTCGTGCGCGACGGCCATCACGACCATGTTGTTCAGCACCAGGTTGTTGGAGCCCCAGTCGAAGTCCGGCGGGTTGTACGTCAGGCCGTACGGGTGCGCCTTCTGGACGGCGAGATACTTGTCGGCGCCCTCCAGCACCGACTGCCGCACCCGCGCCCGGTCCGGGAGGGCGTTGGGCACGCTCGCCAGCTGCAGGCGGCCGAGCTGGGCGGTGTTGCCCCAGTCGAATCCGCGGTCGCGCCAGATGTCCCCGGTGTGGTGCGGGGAGGCGAGCACGTAGTCCCTGAACTCCTTCTCGCCGGTCGAGATGTAGAGCTCGGCGGCCGCCCAGTAGAACTCGTCGGTCACGTCGTTGTCGTTGTACGCGCCGCCGCCCACCCCGTCGGCGGGGTCGGCGTACCGGGCCGGGTCGGCCTTCGCCGCGGCCCAGGCCTTCCGGGCCGCCTCCAGGTTCCGCGCGGCGAACGCGGCGTCGTACGGCGCGAACAGCCGGGACGCCTGGGCCGCGGTGGCGGCCAGGTTGAGGGTGGCGGCGGTGGAGACCGGGTGCAGCTCGCGCCTCTGCGGGTCGAGGTGGGGCAGGAGCGGCAATCCGGTCCACGCGGCGTCGTGGATCTTGTGGTGGGCCATCCCCGCGTGCGGTTTGCCGGCGGGGACCTGCATGCTGAGCAGGAACTCCTGCTCCCAGCGGGCCTCGTCCAGGATGTCGGGCACCCCGTTGCCGCTCTCCGGGATGTTCAGGTCCCCGTCCTTGTGGGTCCCGTCGGTCTTCGAGCGCTCGAAGGCGGACATCAGCTGGTGGACGGAGATGCCGCCGTTGACGACGTACTTGCCGTGGTCGCCCGCGTCGTACCAGCCGCCCTTCACGTTGAGCGTGTAGTCGCAGACGCCGGGCTGGCACGGCACCGCGACGTCCCCCTGGTTGGGGGCGGTCCCCACGTGCCCGGCGGGCCTGCCGTACCCCGGGCGCAGGGCGTCGAGGATCGGTGTCCCGCTGCGCTGGGTGTAGTAGAACTTCAGCGCGTCGGCCCTGAGTTCCTCGTAGAGGTTCGCGTCGATGTCGAACGGGCGGCTGGTCTCGCCGTCGGCCTCCAGCGTGTAGCCGGTGCCGGGGGTCGTGACCGCGCCGAAGTCGATGGAGTGCACGTTCTGGCGTGAGCTCGGGTCCACTCCCCGCGGGACGGTGTCGCCGTGGGCGACGGTCGCGCCCTCACGCTTCAGCGTCCAGCCGACCGGCTCGGTCTCCTCGGTGACCACGGTGGCGTTCTTCGGCCCCGTGGGCAGGTAGCCGACCATGTTCACCCGGACGCGCGGCCCGGTGTCGGGCTGGTAGACGTCGGGTTCGGCCCCGCCCTTGAGGGAGACGTTGTCCACGCAGAACCTCCAGGGGGTGGCGCTGCCCCCGAGCTGGAACGCCACCTGCCCGGTCGGCAGGTCGACCGGCGAGGTGAACGTGTAGGTGTAGTCGTTGCCGGACACGCTCAGCTCGGGGTTGGCCGACAGGTACTGGGTGTAGGGGTCGACCGGGAGCTGGATGAGGGCCTTGGCGACCCGGCCGGGGGTCGCGATGCCGAAGAAGGAGTATTCGTACGTCTCGTCCTTGACCAGCGCGACGTTGTCCTGGCCGATGATGACGTCCCACGGGTTGACGGTGCCGCCGGGGACGTCGGCGCAGAGCCGGCCGCCGTCGATCTCGAGCGCGGTGTTGCCGGTGCTCCACCACGGAGCCGTACCGGTGTCGAAGGTGCCGTTGACGATCTGTTCCGGGCCGTCGGCGGCGGCGGGTAGTGGGGTCAGGGTCACCAGGGCGGCGGCCAGGGTGAGGGCGAGCCAGGCAGGTGGTCTGATCACGGGGGGTCCTTTGAGCGAAGGATGCATCCGCATGTGGGAGCGCTCCCACACTGAGATGCGCCGATGTTTCCAGCGGGTTTCCCCAGCGTCAATGAGCCGCCCCCGGCGCCTGACCACTGACCGGGCGAATGACCGATTTGCCCGATGAAACTTTCAAAAGATCGACGCGACGCCCTCCTCGCTGATCGTTCGGCCTTCTCGTCGAGCCGGGTGCCCGGTTCGTATCGGAAGATGTCCCTTTCTCGTCGGCCCGACGCCCCCTCGGTCGAGACCGGAGAAATGCCACTGTGCGAAGATCCGGCTCTTTTGGGACGCCCGAATGCGTTGCCGATACGCCAAAGAGTCTCCGGCTGGCGAGAAATGATGGGGCCGATCCGCACATAGGGAGGATGTCCGTATTTCGCGCTGACAGAGGAGGCCGTTCATGGGAACCGCCCGTGGATGACGAACGGCCGGCGAGATTCGAGAGCGTCCACAGGGAGGCGTACGGCCAGATCACGGACGAGCGCTACGACAGGAACCCGGTCTACGGCGGCCCGCGCGACAACGTCATCACCGACTGGCCGCGAACCTTCCGTGCGGCTCCGCGGCCTGCTCGCCCGGCGGGTCGCGGTCGCCGTCCACCCCGGCGCCGGCGGGTGCCCGGCAGGTCCCGTACGGGACCTTTGCTCTGTCAGGACACCTCCCGCGCGCGGGGGAGGCGAGACCGTCAGGCCGCCGTCCAGTCGATCTCCGGGCCCTGCGGCACGATCTGGCTCGGGTTGATGTTCGTCTGCGTGATGAAGTAGTGGCGCTTGATCTGGTCGAAGTCGGTGGTGTCGCGGAACGCCGGGATCGCGTACAGCCGGCGGGCGTAGGCCCACAGCACCGGATAGTCGACCAGGCGGCGGATCGCGCACTTGAAGTGGGAGTGGTAGACCGCGTCGAACCTGGCCAGCGTCGGATAGAGGCGTACGTCGCTCTCGGTCAGCGCGTCGCCGTGCAGGTACGGCCGGCCTGCGAGTCGCTCCTCCAGCAGGTCGAGCGTGGCGAAGACCTTGGTGACCGCGTCGTCGTAGGCCTCCTGGGAGGTGGCGAACCCGGCCTTGTAGACGCCGTTGTTGAACCCGTCGAAGATGACCGCGTTCAGCGCGTCGATCTCCTCGCGCAGCCCGGCCGGATAGAGGTCGGGCGCGCCCTCCGCGTGCCACGGGGCGAAGGCGGTCTCCAGGGTGAGGGTGATCTGCGGGTAGTCGTTGGTGACCAGGCGCTTGGTGGTGACGTCCCAGACGCAGGGCACGGTGTAGCGGCCCTGGTAGTCGGGGTCGGTCGCCAGATACAGCTCCGAGAGGTATTCCATCCCGGTGACCGGATCGCCGCCGGGGACACGCCAGCCCTTCTCATCCCTGATCGGGTCGACGATCGTCACCCCGACGACGTCCTGAAGACCCAGGAGCTCGCGGACGATGAGCGATCGGTGCGCCCACGGGCAGGCGTAGGAGGCATAGAGCTGATATCGGCCGGCCTCGGGCGGATATTCGCCGTCCGCCTCGATCCGTGCGGTGAACCGGTTGGGCTGCCGGACGAAGCGTCCGCCGTCGGAGATCTCGCGTCCCAGCTTCATGCGTCAACCGTACGGGACCCGCACAGAACATGATTCGGGTCTAACGGCACAATCATGGCGGGGGAGAAGAGGTATTTCATGTAAAGCCGGTAGGGAATATTGACTTAGCGTGGATCCGTGCGTAGCTTTTCCGGTATGGGCCTCTATCTGACCAGGTGCGCACATGTCGACTTCTGTCGCGTGTTCAGCGCTCAGTGTCCGTGATCACGAACCGACGCCACCGCCCCCCTCCCACTCTCCAGGACGCCTCTCGTGATCAAGATCAGAAATGTCCTTACCTCCATGTCACTCGTCGCCACCCTCGCCGCCTGCGGTGGGGAGGCCTCCGCGAAACCCGGTGAGCCAGAAACCCTGGAGCTCCGCTACCAGGGGAGCGTCGGCGCCGTCACCTTTCCCGAGCTCGCCGAGGAGCTCGGCTACCTGAGCCCCCTCAAACTCGCGTGGATCGGCAACACGATCTCCGGTCCGCAGGACATCCAGGCCGCCGCGACCGGACAGACCGACTTCGGCGGCGCGTTCAACGGCGCCATCGTCAAGCTCGCCGCCGCCAAGGCCCCGATCAAGGCCGTGATCGGCTACTACGGCAGCGACAAGGACAGCTACGTCGGCTACTTCGTGGCCGACGGCTCACCGATCAAGGGCCCGCGCGACCTGATCGGAAAGAAGATCGGGGTCAACACCCTCGGGGCCCACCTGGAAGCCGTGGTCAAGGAGTATCTCAAGCGCGGCGGCCTGACCCCCGAGGAGATCAAGCAGGTCGAGCTGGTCGTCGTGCCGCCGGTCAACACCGAGCAGTCGCTCCGCCAGGGTCAGATCGACGTGGCCGCGCTGAGCGGCATCCTCCGGGACAAGGCGCTGGAGCGCGGCGGCATCCACCCGCTCTTCAAGGACATCGACCTGTTCGGCCCCTTCACCGCCGGCAGCGTCGTGCTCACCGAGAAGTTCATCAAGCAGAACCCGGCCACCGTCAAGAAGTTCGTGGAGGCCTTCGCCAAGGCCGTCGAGTGGACGCAGACCCACTCCCGCGAGGAGGTCATCGCCAAGTCGAAGGAGATCATCGCCAAACGCAAGAGGAACGAGGACTCCACCGCCATCGAGTTCTGGAAGAGCAGCGGGGTGGCCAACAAGGGCGGAGTGATCGACGCCAAGGAGTTCCAGACCTGGATCGACTGGCTGGAGCGCGAAGGCGAGATCAAACCGGGTCAGGTCAAGGCAGAGGACGTCTTCACCAACGAGTACAACCCGTTCGGAGGCATCCAGTGAAGATCCAGATCCAGGGGGTCGGCAAGAAGTTCCGCGTCCGCGACGCGGACCGGCTGTTCACCGCCCTCGACGACATCACCCTCGACGTACGGTCCGGGGAGTTCCTCACCCTGGTCGGGCCCAGCGGCTGCGGCAAGTCCACGCTCCTCGACCTGCTCGCCGGGCTGGACTCCCCGACCACCGGCCGGATCCTCCTGAACGGGACCCCCGTGAACGGTCCCGGCCTCGACCGGGGGATCGTCTTCCAGCAGTACGCGCTGTTCCCCTGGCGTACGGCGCTGTCCAACATCGAGTTCGGGCTCGAGGCGAAAGCCGTGTCGAAGAAGGAGCGCGCCGAGCGGGCCAGGACCTACCTGGAGCTGGTGGGCCTGCACGGGTTCGAGAACCGGTATCCGCACGAGCTCTCCGGGGGCATGCGCCAGCGCGTGGCCATCGCCAGAAGCCTGGCCTTCGACCCGGACGTACTGTTGATGGACGAGCCGTTCGCCGCGCTGGACGCGCAGACCCGCGAGTCGCTCCAGGAGGAGCTGCTGCGAATCTGGGAGAAGACCGGCAAGACAATCGTGTTCATCACCCACGGCATCGACGAGGCCGTCTATCTCGGCCAGCGGGTCGCGGTCATGACGTCCCGCCCCGGCCGGATCAAGCGCGTCGTGGACGTGGAGTTCGACTCCCGCGAGGGCGACCTGCGGGCCGACGCCCGCTTCGGCGAATACCGGCACGAGGTGTGGACGCTGCTCCGCGACGAGGTCGCGGCGGCCAGGGCCGAGGAGGCGGTTTCCGTTGGCTAGCACCCCGACCGGCGCTCCCACCGTGAGCGCTCCGGCCGATGCTCCCGCCGTCGCCTCGGCCGACACCCTGACCGCTTCCCCGGTCCGTTTCTCCGCCGATGCCCCTGCCGACACCTCGGCCGCCTCCCCGGCGCACCTCTCCACCGACGCCTCGGCTGCTTCCCCGGCGCGTTTCTCCACCGATGCCTCGACCGCCTCACCGACCGGAGCCCCGGTTACGGGCGCCCCCTCGGCGCCGATCCCCGCCGTCCTGCGGGAGGCGGTCGCCGAAGCCTCGGAGAGCTCTCTCACCGGTCCGAGCGTGGGCCGGCGCCTGTGGCGAGGTTCGGTACGGGTGGCCGGATCGGTGGGACGGCGCACGGCCGCGGTGGCCGCGCTCGCCGCGATCTGGGAGATCCTGCCCCGGCTGGAGGTGGTCGACCCCACCTTCCTGACGCCGCTGTCGGGGGTCCTGGCGGCCTGGTGGGACCTGCTCCTCTCCGGTGAGCTGCTCGACCACACCCAGGCCAGCCTGATCCGCTCCCTGTCGGGACTCGCGCTGGCGATCATCGTGGCCATTCCCCTCGGCCTGCTGATCGGCTGGTACAGGCCCGTGGCCGATTTGCTCAACCCGGTGCTCGAACTGTTCCGCAACACCGCGGCGCTCGCCCTGCTCCCGGTGTTCGTGCTGATCCTCGGGCTCGGCGAGACCTCCAAGATCTCGATCATCCTGTACGCCTGCGCGTGGCCGATCCTGCTCAACACGATCGCCGGGGTGAAGGGCGTGGATCCGCTGCTGATCAAGTCGGCCAGGTCGATGGGGCTGCCCCCGATCCGGCTGTTCCAGAAGGTGATCCTCCCGGCCGCGGTGCCCACGATCTTCACCGGCATCCGGATGGCCGGGGCCTACTCGATCCTCGTGCTGGTCGCCGCCGAGATGGTCGGCGCCAAGGCCGGCCTCGGCTACCTGATCAACTACGCCCAGTTCAATTTCCGGGTACCCGACATGTATGCGGGAATCATCACAATCTCCGTTCTCGGGCTGCTCTTCAACCAGTTCCTCGTGCGCCTGGAGCGCCGCTTCTCGACGTGGAGGACCACCTGATGACCACGCGACCCACACGGAAGTTGCACCTGAACGCCTTCCTGATGGGCGTCGGGCACCACGAGGCGGCCTGGCGGCACCCGCGCACCTCCTCCGCCGACGTCACCGACGTCCGTCACTACCAGCGTCTCGCCCAGGTCGCCGAGCGGGGCAGGCTCGACTCGGTCTTCCTCGCCGACGGGCTGGCCCTGTGGGGCAACGTCAGGCACAACGCGCTCGGCGGGCTGGAGCCCCTGACCCTGCTGGCCGCGCTGGCCGCGGTCACCGACCACATCGGCCTGATCGCGACCGTCTCCACCACCTACAACGAGCCCTTCCACGTGGCCCGCAAGTTCGCCTCGCTGGACCACATCAGCGGCGGCAGGGCCGGCTGGAACATCGTCACCTCCGCGAGCGAGGCCGAGGCGCACAACTTCGGCATCGAACGCCCGGCGCACAGGGACCGTTACGCCCGCGCCACCGAGTTCCTGGAGGTCGTCACCAAGCTCTGGGACAGCTGGGAGGACGGCGCGATCCTGGGTGACCACCACAGCGGGAACTACGCCGACACGGACAGGATCCACGCCCTCGACCACATCGGCCCCCACTTCCGGGTTCGCGGCCCGCTCAACACCTCCCGCCCGCCGCAGGGCCACCCCCTGCTGGTCCAGGCCGGATCGTCCGAGGACGGCAAGGAGTTCGCCGCCCGTTTCGCCGAGGCCGTCTTCACCGCCCAGCAGACCCTCGCCGACGGCCAGGACTTCTACGCCGACCTCAAGTCACGCCTCGGCCGGTACGGCAGGCGTGAGGACGAACTGCTCATCCTCCCCGGCATCTCGCCGATCATCGGATCCACCGAGCGGGAGGCGCTCCAACTGGAGAGGGAGCTCGAGGAGCTGATCATCCCCGAGTACGGCGTGCACCAGCTGTCGAACATCCTCGGCGTGGACCTGTCGGACCATCCGCTGGACGCGCGCCTCCCGGAGGTGCCCCCGGCGACCGACGGCCAGCAGAGCCGGGTCAAGCTCGTCACCGATCTCGCCGAGCGCGAGCAGCTGACCCTCCGGCAGCTGATCGGCCGTCTGGCCGGAGGCAGGGGCCACCGCGTGGTCACCGGTACTCCCGAGCAGATCGCCGACCAGATCGAGGAGTGGTTCGTCAACGGCGCCGCCGACGGCTTCAACATCATGCCGCCGGTCCTTCCCGGCGGTCTGGAGGACTTCGTCGACCACGTCGTCCCTGAACTACGGCTCCGCGGACTGTTCCGCACCGAGTACGAGGGCCGTACCCTGCGGCAGAACTATGGCCTGGCGCGTCCGGGCTCCATTTTCGACCAGAAAGTACCGGTGGCCTCATGAGCATCGTGATCGTGGTGGGAAACCCGCGGCCCGGGTCGCGCACATACGGGGTGGCCGTCCGGGCCGCCGAGACCGTTGCCCGCCGAATCGGAGACCGTACGGCCCCCGAGGTCGTCGACCTGGCGGCCCTGGCGCCGCGGTTGTTCGCCCCGGAGGCGTCGGGGACGGTGGAGGCCGCGCTGGAGCTGGTCGCCGGGGCGGACGTGCTGGTGGTGGCGAGCCCGACCTACAAGGGCACCTACACCGGCCTGCTCAAGGCCTTCCTCGACCGGCTGCCGGGTGGCGCGCTGGCGTCGACCGTCGCGCTCCCGCTGCTGGTGATGGGGGACGCGCGGCATGCCCTGGCGGTGGAGGTCCACTTCCGGCCCCTCCTGGTCGAGCTGGGCGCGACGGTCCCCACCCCCGGCCTGGCGCTGCTGGAATCCGAGCTTCAGGAACTGGAGCCCGTCCTCGATCGCTGGGCCGCCAGGGTCGCTCCTCAGGTAGCCGCTGCGCTCAGGGAAGGTGCTTCCACGTGATATCGGGAAGAAAAGATGTTGTGAATGGGTTACCGACCTTAAGTGTGGTTAATGCCGCCGAGGAGGAAAAGGTGACCGAGCGAAGAGCCTTGGTCGCACCAGACGAACTGTTGAGCGAGGGAACATGACGGAGACCCTGTCCGGCCGGGCGATCGACGCCGAGCGGTTTCGGCAGGCGCTGGCCGTTCACGCGGCCGGGGTCGTCGTGGTCACCGCTCAGTGCGAGGAGGTCCCGGTCGGCCTGACGGCCACCTCGTTCTCCTCGGTCAGCCTCGCGCCTCCCCTGGTCTCCTTCTACGTGGACCAGTCGTCGACCACCTGGCCCTCGCTCCGCCAGGCCGGCCACTTCGCGGTGAACGTCCTGGCCAGCGACCAGGCCGAGCTGGCCTCACGCTTCGCGAGGAAGGGCGTCGACCGCTTCGCCGCCCCCACCGCCTGGCAGCCCGGCCCCGAGGGCATCCCCCTGCTGAGCGGGGTCTCCGCCCAGCTGATCTGCGCCCCCCACTCCACCGTCGACATCGGGGACCACATCCTGGTCGTCGGCCTCGTCACCGAGACCAACCTCGGTCCCGGCGGTCGCCCGCTCCTCTACCATCAGGGCCGCTTCGGCCGTTTCACCCCTCACGCCTGATCCCCCCGCGGGGACACCCCGTCATTGAGGCGTTCCCCGCGAGGTCACAGCGCTCCGGCCCGGACTCACCGGCTCCGGCTCACAGGCCCGGTCTCATCGGCGCGACCGAGCCCGTGGGCGTGGATGACAGGGGTGGACCCGTCCGAGTGCGGATGATCAGACGTGATGACGTCTTCCGTGAGGACGGTGCCCCCTTCTCACGCGCGAGGTCCCGCGTTGTTGTTGTTATTGGTGTTGTTCACGGGCCGGTGTTTCCTTCGGCTTGGGCAGCGGCCGTCGTCGCCGACCCTCTGGGTAAGCATGGTTGAGGTGCTGGGACCCACCAGGAGAGTGCCCGTATAGGTGGCGGTGATGCGAGCGATCCTGTCATCGGGGAGGTTCGGGGTTATCGTGGCCCTCGCGGTTCCGACCCCGGACGCGACGAGCGGAGCCCAGCCCACCACGACTCCGCGATCCCTGAAGAAGACCATGCCCGTGGGCATGGTCCCGTTCGAAGACCTCACCGTCGCGGTCAGGACGACCGGGCCCCCTCCCCTCATGGTGCAGGACGAGGTCAGTGTCAGCGTGGTCGTCCCCGGCGGCGGGATCTGGCAGAGGGGCCGCGTGACGGTGTTCGTGCCCAGGGTCACCGCGGCGGTGCGGGCGAGGAGACGGCCGTTCACGGTCACGTTGGTGGTCGCGGTGATCGAGGTGAGCGCGAGGATGTTTCCGGCGAAGCTGGAGCCGGTTCCCAGCGTGGCCGAGCTGCCGACCTGCCAGAAGACGTTGCACGCCTGGGCGCCCCCGGTGAGGACCACCGTGCTGCCCGAGGCGGTGATGAGGGTGGACGCGGTCTTGAAGATGAAGATCGCGTTAGGGTTTCCCTGCGCGTTCAGGGTCAGGGTTCCGGTGATCCCGAAGGTGCCCGCGGCGGAGTTGTAGACCCCCGGCGTCCGGGTGGTCCCGCCGAGCTCCGTCGGGATGGTGGCGTCGGCGGGCTGCCCCGCGGCGTTGTTGTAGGCGGCGGTCAGCGCGGCCTTGGCATTGATGGCGGCCATGTCGTTCGAGTGGATGGTTCCGCCGACGACGGCGCCGGGCGGAAAGCCGGTCACCGCCGAGCCCGGGCTCACTCCCAGGTCTCCGGTGATGATGGAGGGGCCCGTGTTGGTGACCGTTGTCCCGGCCAGAACCGCGAAGTTGGTGGCCGCGCCGAGCGGCACCGGGGCCGCCACCGCGCTCGCGGTGTGCGGCGTCGTGACGACGATCCCCGTTGCCAGCATGCAGGTGAGAGCCGTTGCCAGCCGGAAACGAAGGGGGTGTCGCCCGGCACGAGGACGAATGGCGTTTATCATAAAGCCGTCCTTTTCTTTTAGTATTCCGCAGTCAAGGCGCATTATTGATGATGTGCCATGACATTTGAGCCTACTAATCAACGCCGTCTGTCTCGTTTTCCGACATGCGCGAGTTTTGGGTTTGTATAAATGTTGCGATAAAAATGAGATATCGCTTTATTTCGGAAATCAACCGATTCGCCGCCTCATCGCCTGGCGCCCCGGCCCCCAGGACATCCCCCTGCTGAGCGGCGCCTTCACCCGGCTGATCTGCGCCCCCACTCCACCGTTGACATCGGGGACCACATCCTGGTCGCCGGCCTCGTCACCGAGACCGATCTCGGTTCCGGCGGTTTTACCCTCGGGCCGCCTCGGCCGTTTCACCCCTCACACCAAAACTCCCGCGGGGGACGCCCCGTCATGGGACGCCCCCCGCGAGGACGTATCGATTCGGTCCGGATTCACCTGTGTGACCGGACCCCCGGTCGCGTGAGAGACGCGGGCACATCCGCGTGTACGCGGTCAGAGGTGACGGTGCCCCCCGCGGTGCCCCCCACCTCCGCCTCCGAAGGCACTCGCATTGTTGTTGTTGTTACCGTTGTTGGTACCGCCGTGGTGGTGGTGCCTCCGTCCTCGGTCGCGCACCCAGCACGTGCTACCGGGACCGACGCGCAGGTTGAGCGCCCGTGAGGTGCCGGAACCCACTCCCGAGCCGCCCTCGAAGGCGGCGGTGATCCGCCACCTGCCCGCAGGAAGGTTCGGGGTGAGGATGGCCTGCCCGGAGGAGTTGAGCGCGGCCGAGCCGATGACGGTCGTCCCGTTCCTGAAGACGACCTGACCGACGGGAATGGGCGGGTTCGAATCCGTTCTCACCGTCGCGGTGAGGACGACCGGGCCGCCCGGCGTTCTCGAGCCGCACGACGAGGTCAGCGTCACCCTGGTGGCCCCCGGAGCCGGAGCTGCAGCCGCGGCCGGGGCCGGAGCCTCGGCCGGGGCCGCAGCCTCGGCCGGAGCCGCAGCCGGAGCCGCGGCCTCGGCCGGAGCTGCAGCCGGAGCTGCAGTTGGAGCCGCGGCCTCGGCCGAGGCCGCGGTCAGGCCGCAGTCGGCCCGTACGACGGCGTTTGTGCTCAGGGCCACCGTGCCGGTGCCCGTGAGGACGCGGCCGTTCACGGTCGCGTTGGTGCCGAGAGTGACCGAGCTCAGCGCGAGGATGTTCCCCATGAAGGTGGTGTTGCCTCCCACCGCGGCCGAACCGGCGACCTGCCAGAAGACGTTGCAGGCCCTTGCTCCCCCTGCGAGGACCACCCTGCTGGATGCGGCGGCGACAAGGGGGACGGAGGCGGCGGTGGTCTTGAAGATGAAGATCGCGTTCGGGTCCCCCTGCGCGTTCAGGGTCAGGGTTCCCGTGATCCCGAAGGCGCCCGTGACGGAGGCGTAGACCCCCGGCGTCCGGGTGGTCCCGCCGAGCGCCGCCGGGATGGTGGCGTCGGCGACCTGCCCTGCGGCGTTGGTGTAGGCGGTGGCCAGGTCGGTCTTGGCCAGTGCGGCGGTGGCGTCGGCCGCGTGGACGGTCCCGGCTATGCCGCCGGGAGGAAAGCCGGTCACCGCCGCGCCCGGGCTCACCCCGACATCTCCGGTGACGATGGTAAAGCCGGTGTTGGCGACCGATGTCCCGGCCAGGATCGCGAAGTTGGTGGCGGCGCCGAGCGGCACCGGTGCTGCCACCGCGCTCGCGGTTTGCGGTGCCGCGACGACGATTCCCGTTGCCAGCATGCAGGTGAGAGCCGTTGTCAGCTGGGAACGAAGGGTGTTTCGCGCGGCGCGAGGACGAATGAGGTCTAACATAAAGCCGTCCTTTTCTTTTAGTATTCCGCAGTCAAGGCGCATTATTGATGATGTGCCATGACATTTGAGTCTACTAATTGCCGCCGCCGTCATCGTTTTCCGACATGCGCGAGTTTTGATCCTACCTAAATGTCGCAATAAAAGGTGATTTGGCTGCCCTGGGGACCGGTTGCTGTCGCCGATTCGAGGGGATTTTCCAAGGCGGGCCGGGGTGTGCCGAAACAAATTCACGCGCAACAAGTGCATTTGACTTGATCGGGATACTTTAGGTTGATGTCGGCTTTCTCGGGATATTATTGCCGCTCGTGAAGCCGTGTATTTATGCCGACCAATGGCTCGCTCAAGATGAAATGGCGCGCAAGATATGGGAATCCATGTGAATGGCGAAATTGCATTTTAAAACAGGGTAAACCAATTCGTGCATGGGCGCGGAAGGTGCCGGGACGCCTCCGGGAGGGGTCGGAGGCGGGGCCGCCGGGCTCCGCGGCTGTCAGATGACGTGGCTGTCAGGCGATGCGAACCGTTCCCCGGCCGGTGGCGAGGGGAAGATCGAGAGCGGTGTGGATGCCGGGTGGGGCGGCGCAGACCGCCGCCACGGAGTTGACGGCGTGCGCGGCGGCGCCGGCCAGGCCGTGGGAGATCTCGCCGACGCTGAGCGTCATCTGGGGGATGCCCTCGATGTGGATGCTGAAGCCGGGCTCGGACCAGCGATGGACCTTGGTGGCGTCGGCCTTGTAGACGCACTCCACCGTCATGAAGGGACGGCCGCGGACCAGGCCGGTGAACGTCCAGCGGGACGCGCACACGGTGTCGACCCTGACCAGGCCCGCGGAGATCTCGAACTCCTCGGTGGCGAGCTCGAACTCGTCGCTCTCGTCGACCCCGTCGAGGACCACGTCGAGGTTCTCGGCCACGAACTGGACACTCTCGGCGAACAGCGAGCGCTGGAAGGCGCGGAACGGGCGGACGGCGGCGGTGTAGTCCTTGGCCGATCGGGTGAAGCCGAACAGGTCCACCACGATCTGCCGGGACGGGTGACCCCGGAAGTCGGAGGTCTCCCGGACGTAGATGTGGTCGACCCGGCTGGACAGGCCGGTCAGGGCGAGCGGGAGCAGGTCGCTCATGAACCCGGGGTTGATGCCGGTGCCGTGCAGGGACGAGCCGCCGGTACGGCAGGCGGTCTCCAGCCGCTCCACCACACCCGGGCCGTAGCACTTGGGATAGACGAATCCGGTGGTGGTGATGACGTTCTTGCCCGTGGCGAGCAGGGCGCAGATCGTCTCCACGTCGGTCGGCTGGCCACCGCCGAAGTAGGAGGCGGGCAGCGGCATGTGCAGAACGCAGTCGGCGTCCATGGCGAGGATCTCGTCGACGTCGTCGGTGCAGACGACGCCTGCCTCGGGGAGGCCGACGAGTGTCCCCGCGTCCTGGCCGACTTTGTCCGGGTCATAGACGAGCACTCCGGCCAGGTCGAACTCGGGCCGGGTGATCACGTTGCGCAGGGAATATCGACCGACGGCGCCCGTGGCCCATTGGACCACACGAAGGGGCGGCGATGAGGGCATGCAGGGCCTCCAGCCCGGGTTTTTGGGCGGGGGCGTACAGAGAGAAAGTGAGGAGTGTCGTCATTGACCCTCGCCCGGTGCGGGGCAAAAACTTTAGCAGAAATTAATATGCTCGGTGACTATCCGCGACGATCCGACAACATGTGGCTTGCATTCGATGGCATAAGGGGCATCGGGAGAGCTATTCTCCTGGAGACTAGAACTATATTCTCGTGGGAGGGTTGCGAATGTCAGAGTTGCGGTTTGACGGCAAGGTCGCGGTCATCACCGGCTCCGGGCACGGCCTCGGACGCTCGCACGCGCTGTCGCTGGCCGAGCGCGGTGCCAAGGTGGTCGTCAACGACCTGGGCGGGATGCTGGACGGCACCGGCGCCTCCGCCGGGCCGGCCGCCGACGTGGTGGAGCTGATCAAGAAGAACGGCGGCGAGGCGGTCGCCAGCACCGACAACGTCGCGACCCCCGAGGGTGCCAAGGCGATCGTGCAGGCCGCGATCGACGCCTTCGGGCGGCTGGACATCGTCGTCAACAACGCGGGCATCCTGCGCGACAGATCCTTCGGCAAGATGAGCGTCGAGGAGTTCGACCAGGTTCTCGCCGTTCACGTGCGCGGATCGTTCCTGGTCAGCCGTGAGGCCTTCCCCTATCTCAAGGAGCAGGGCTACGGCAGGATCATCAACACCTCCTCGCCCGCGGGCCTGTTCGGCAGCTTCGGCCAGGCCAACTACTCCACGGCCAAGATGGGTCTGGTCGGGTTGACCAAGACCCTCGGCATCGAGGGCGCCAGGGCCGGGATCAAGGTCAACGCGATTGCGCCGATCGCCTGGACCCGGATGACCGAGTCGATCCTCCCCGCGGAGTTCGAGGCCAAGTTCACCGCGGAGGCGGTCAGCTCCCTGGTGACGTTTCTGGCGCACGAGTCCTGCGAGGCCAGCGGTGAAACTTTCAGCGTCGGCGCCGGGCGGGTCGCCCGGGTGTTCGTGGCGGAGGGGCCGGGCTGGAGCCAGGACGGCCACACCGTGGAGGACATCCGGGACAACTGGGAGGCCATCATGGCCGAGCAGCCCTATCTGTCCCCGATCGTCCTTGGCCAGCAGGCGGCCGCCTCCATGAAGGCCATGCTCTGACAATCTGACACTTTTCCGAGCTCAAGGGCGCCCTCTCAGGTGAGGGCGCCCTTTCTGTTGTCCATTCGCCGTCCGAGGCCGTGTGGTGCTCCTCGCGCCGTGACGCTTCACCGCCTTCGGGGGGAGTTCGGATTGAATCGGCCAAACTTTTGCTTGACCGTCGGCATAACTGGTCTTTATTATCCGGAAACAAGGGGGAAATCAGTCGGAAATCGACAAATGTTAGTAACATCCTCCGATTTTCCCGGCACTTCGGGCCTCCGATCAGAAGTCGCCCGGCCCGCTCCGCAGGTCTCACCCCCAGGAGATTCCATGCGTCGCCTGCTCATCGCCCTTGTGGCTCCACTTCTGCTCCTGTTACCCATCAGTACGGCGAGCGCGCAAGCCGTACGGGCAGCGGCGGACTTCCGCGTGCTGCTGTTCACAGAAACCGCCGACTACGTGCACGGCTCGATCGCGTCCGGCGTCACGATGGTCCAGCAGCTCGCCGCCGCCAACAACTTCGAGGTCGTCCAGTCCTCGAACTCGAGCGTGTTCAACGACTCGAACCTGGCCACCTTCGACGCGATCATCATGCTGCAGAACTCCGGCATGGTCTGGGACAACGACGCCCAGCGTCAGGCCACCCAGAAGTTCGTCAACGACGGCGGTGGGATCGTGGCGATCCACAACACCACCGACATGAACATCGAGAGCCAGTTCCCCTGGTGGGATCAGCTCGTTCTGGGCGGCGCGCACATGACCGCGCACTCCAGCATCGTGCAGGGCACCGCCAAGGTCCTGGACAAGAAGCACCCCTCCACCGTGGGCCTGCCCGACCGCTGGACGCGTACCGAGGAGTGGTACAACTTCAGCAAGAACATGCGGGGCGACGTCCACGTCCTGGTCACCGCCGACGAGACCACCTACGACGCCGGCGGCAGCAAGATGGGCGCCGACCACCCGATCTCCTGGTGCCGCAACACCGAGGGCGGCCGCGTGTGGGCGACCGCGATGGGTCACGAGAACGGCTCCTACAGCGAGACCTACTTCCGCCAGCACGTGCTCGGCGGCGTCAAGTGGGCGGCCGGCAACGCCGCGGGCGACTGCGGCGGCACCATGTGGAACCGGTTCCAGAAGGTGACGCTCGACAGCGCGCCCGACCAGCCGATGGGCCTGGACATCGCCCCCAACGGCGACGTCTACTACATCGCCCGCTCCGGCAAGCTCATGCTGGTCCGCAAGAGCAACGGCCAGATCGTGACCACCGGCACGCTGAGCGTCTACACCGGCGGCGAGGACGGCCTGATCGGCATCGTCCTGGACCCGAATTTCGCGACCAACCGCTGGGTCTACCTCAACTACTCGCCGACCGGTTCGGCGGCGATCAACCAGGTCTCCCGGTTCACCCTGAACGGCGACACCCTCGACCTGTCCAGTGAGAAGAAGCTTCTCGCCATCCCCGCCACCAGGACCGACGAGCCGGGGCACACCGGCGGGTATCTCACCTTCGGGCCCGGCGGGAACCTCTACATCGGCGTCGGCGACGACATCAACCCCTTCTCCTCCGACGGGTACGCGCCGATCGACGAGCGTTCGGGCCGCGCCAACTTCGACGCGCAGAAGACCAGCGCCAACACCAACGACCTGCGCGGCAAGATCCTGCGGATCCACCCGGAGAGCAACGGCACCTACACGATCCCCTCGGGCAACATGTTCGCGTCGGGCACCGCGCAGACCCGCCCGGAGATCTACGCGATGGGCTTCCGTAACCCGTTCAGGTTCTCGGTGGACTCCGAGACCGGCTGGATCTCGATGGCCGACTACGGCCCCGACGCGGGATCGGCCAACTCCAACCGCGGTCCCGAGGGCACCGTCGAGTGGAACCTGATCAAGGCGCCCGGCTTCTACGGCTGGCCGTACTGCGTCGGCAACAACATCCCGTTCAACGACTACAACTTCGCCACCTCCACCTCGGGGTCGAAGTTCAACTGCTCGGCGCCGGTGAACAACTCGCCCAACAACACGGGCCTGACGAACCTGCCCGCGGTCAAGTCCGCCACCGTCTGGTACAACTACCACCTCGTGTCCGAGTGGCCGGAGATGGGCACCGGCGGCGGCGCGGCCCCGATGGGCGGGCCGTTCTACCACTACGACGCGGCCAGCTCCTCGGACACGAAGTTCCCCGCGTACTTCGACGACACCCCGTTCTTCTACGAGTGGAGCCGCAACTACCTGATGGAGATGCGGCTGGACGGCAGCGGCAACGTCCTGAAGACCAACCGCTTCCTGTCCAACCTCGGGTTCAGGTCGCCGATAGACATGAAGTTCGGCCCCGACGGCGCGATGTACCTGGTCGAGTGGGGCGCCGGCTACGGCGGCACCAACCCCGACGACGGCGTCTACCGCATCGACTACATCAACGGTTCGCGCTCCCCGATCGCCAAGGCGAGCGGGACGCCGACCTCCGGACAGGCCCCGCTCGCCGTCCAGTTCTCCTCGGCGGGCTCGGCGGACCCCGACGGTGACACGTTCACCTACGCGTGGGACTTCACCAGCAACGGCTCGACCGATTCCACCTCGGCGAACCCCTCGTTCACCTACACCGCCAACGGCACCTACACCGCCAGGCTCACGATCACCGACCCGTCGGGCAAGAGCGGCTCGGCGACGGTTCCCATCACGGTCGGCAACACCGCGCCGGTCGTGAAGTTCGGCTCGCCGCCCGACGGCACGGCCATCAACTTCGGCGACTCGGTCCCGTACACGGTGACCGTCACCGACCCCGAGGACGGCACGATCGACTGTTCCAAGGTCAAGGTGGTCACGGCGCTCGGCCACGACACCCACAGCCATGACACGGGCCAGTTCACCGGCTGCTCGGGGACCGTGGTGACCACGAACTCGGGTCACGACGCCGACGCCAACACCTTCTACGTCCTCACCGCGACCTACACCGACGCGGGAGGCCTGTCCAACACCGCCAACCTGATCCTGCAGCCCCGGCAGAAGCAGGCCGAGCACTTCACCGGCTCATCCGGGGTCCGGATCGTCGAACAGTCCGGCGCGCAGAACGGCAAGCGCGTCGGCGACATCTCCGGCAACGACTGGATCTCCTTCTCGCCGATGAGCGTCCAGGGGGTCGCGTCGGTGTCCTACCGGCTGTCCTCGCCGTCGGGCGGCGGCTCCATCGAGCTGCGTGCCGACTCGCCCACCGGGCAGCTGCTGTCCACCACAACCGTGCCGAATACCGGAGGCTGGGACACCTACCAGCAGACGGCCGCCACATCAGTGTCGTCGCTGTCCGGCAGCCACCCGCTGTTCCTGGTGTTCAAGCCCTCCGCGGCCAACCAGTTCGACCTCGACTCCTTCACCCTGAACACGACAGGAGGGTCGAGCGGGCCGGTGGCCGGAGGTGTCTACACCATGGTCGCCGCGCACAGTTCCAAGGCGGCCGACGTCGAGGGCCAGTCCACGGCCGACGGGGCCAGGGTGGTGCAGTGGACGGTCGGAACCGGCACGAACCAGCAGTGGAGGTTCGCCGCCGGGTCCAGCGGCGCCTTCACCCTCACCGGAGTCCAGAGCGGCAAGTGCCTGGACGTGAACGGCGCCTCCACCTCGTCGGGGGCACTGATCATCCAGTGGACCTGTCACAGCGCCGCCAACCAGCAGTGGAGGTTCACCGCCGGGTCCAACGGCAACTGGAGGATCGCCTCGGCCGCCAGCGGTCTCTGCCTTGAGGTGCCCGGCGCCTCGACCGCCGACGGCACGCAACTCACCCAGGCCACCTGCGGGAGCTCTACCAACCAGCAGTGGAAGCTCACTCGCGTGAGCTGAACGGCATCGAGCGGCGCTGAGCATCGAACGCCGCTGAGCACCACGGGCACAGACGGGTACGGCCGAGCGGCTTGAGATCATCGAGCAGCTCGGCCGTATCCAGTGGCGCCGAGCATCACCAAGCGGCTCGGCCGTAGGCCATGGCGTCGAGCATCGCTGAGCGTCATCGAGCGGATCGGCCGTACCGGGTGACGCCGAGCATCGCCGAGCGGATCGGACGACGAACAGCGCTGAGGACCATCGAATGAACGGGCAGGGGCGAGTAGCGTGAGCAGCACCGAGTCCACCGACTTTTGCAGAAATCTGCAAAAGTCGGCGAATCGCAACGAAAAGTCTCTTCACAAGGTGAGCAGAAGTGGGTTAACTTCTGCTCAACCAACTCCGAACGCGGAGGTGTTGTGAAGCGGATTACCGCCCGGCCGGAAACCGCACATCAGGCTGCGCTGCTCCGGCTGCTGCGCGATAGAGCCTGGTCACGCGCCGAGCTCGGTGATGTGGTCGATTTGTCTCGTTCCAAGCTCAACCTCGAGATCGACCGGCTGATCGAGCTGAACCTGGCCGAGCAGGCGGGCCTGGCGGCTTCACGCGGTGGACGTAGGTCCGGCATGGTACGGCTGGCCGGAAGCCTGCGCTTCGTCGGCATCGACATCGGCGCCACCTCGATCGATGTTGCCGTCACCGACGGAGAGTTGAAGATCCTCGGCCACGTGAGCGAGCCGTGCGACGTGCGCGACGGGCCGGTGATCGTGCTCAACCAGGCCATGGAGATGGTCGGCAAGCTGCGCGACCAGGGGTATTTCACCCAGCTGCACGGGGCCGGAGTCGGTGTCCCCGGGCCGGTCAGCTTCCGGGAGGGAATGCCCGTCGCCCCGCCGCTCATGCCCGGCTGGGACCGTTACCCCGTCAGGGAGACGGTCGGCCAGGAGCTCGGCTGTCCCGCCGCGGTCGACAACGACGTCAACATCATGGCTCTGGGCGAGCTCCACGCGGGGCTGGCCAAGCAGGTGGACGACTTCCTGTTCGTCAAGATCGGCACCGGGATCGGCTGCGGGATCGTGGTGGACGGCAAGATCTACCGGGGTGTCTCCGGTAGCGCCGGCGACATCGGCCACATCCGCGTCGACGACCAGGGGCCCACCTGCGCCTGCGGCAACGTCGGCTGTCTTGAGGCCTACTTCGGAGGGGCCGCCCTGGCCAGGGAGGCCACGGCCATCGCCGGGCGCTCGCCGTATCTCGGCGAACGGCTCCGGCGGACGGGCACGCTCACCGGAGAGGACGTCGCCGCGGCGGCCGAGATGGGTGACGCCGAGGCGGTGCGACTGATCCGCGACGGCGGGCGCCGAGTCGGCACGGTGCTCGCCGGGCTCGTCAGCTTCTTCAACCCGGGACTTGTGATCATCGCTGGAGGCGTGGCCAAGCTGGGTCACGTGCTGCTGGCGGAGATCAGAAGTGTCGTCTACCGCCGGTCGCTGCCTCTGGCGACGGGCAATCTCCCCATCGTGCTTTCAGAGCTCGGAGCCGACGCCGGTGTGATCGGCGCGGCCCGGCTCAGCAGCGACCACGTTTTCTCGGCCCCATGAGCGATCAGCGAGGCTCCATGTCCGATGACACCCCCCTGCTGTTGATGCGGGGGATCGTCAAGCAATTCCCCGGCGTTCGCGCACTCGACGGCGTTGACCTGGAGGTCTTACCCGGAGAGGTGCACTGCCTGCTCGGCCAGAACGGCGCCGGAAAATCCACCCTGATCAAGGTGCTGGCCGGCGCCCACCAACCCGACGAGGGCACCATCGAACTCGGCGGCCAACAGGTCCGGCTGTCCTCGCCCACCGCGGCGATCAAACTGGGCATCTCCACCATCTACCAGGAACTGGACCTGGTCGACGGATTGAGCGTGGCCGAGAACATCTTCTTGGGCCATGAGATCTCCCGGCTGGGCTTTGTCAGCCAAAGCGAGGCCAACCGGGCCGCCCGCACCCTGCTCAGCCGGCTGGGTCACGGTGAGATCCGCCCGTCGATGGAGGTGGGCCGCCTGTCGCCGGCGGCCAAGCAGGTGGTCAGCATGGCCCGGGCGCTCTCGCATGACACCCGGTTGATCATCATGGATGAGCCGTCGGCGGCGCTGGCCCATGACGAGGTGGGCAACCTCTTTCGGATCATCCGGGAGCTGACCGCGCAACAGGTGGCGGTGGTCTACATCTCCCATCGGCTGGAGGAGATCCGCGAGATCGGGGATCGGGTGACGGTGCTCAAGGACGGCCGCACCGCGGCGGTGGGGTTGCCGGCCAAGAGTACGCCGACGGCGCAGGTGGTGTCGTTGATGACCGGGCGCAGCGTGGAGTACGTGTTTCCGCCGCGCCGCACCGAGGCGGCCGGGGAGCAGGTGCTGCAGGTGAGGAACCTGACGGTGCCGGGCGTGTTCGCGGATGTGTCCTTCGAGGTGCGGGCGGGGGAGATCGTGGGGTTGGCCGGGCTGGTCGGTTCGGGCCGCTCGGAGATCATCGAGGCGATTTACGGGGCGCGCCGGTTTTCCGGTGAGGTGGTGTTGGAGGGGCGGGCGGTCTCCAGCCGGGCTGGTACCTCGGGGGCGGTGCGCCGGGGGATGGGCCTGGCGCCCGAAGAGCGTAAGGCGCAGGCGTTGCTGCTGGATCAGAGTGTGACGCGCAATATCAGTTTGGCGAGTTTGGGCAAGTACTCGCGGCTGGGCTGGATGGATCGGCGGCGGGAGGCGGTCGAGGCGGCGGAGTTGGTGGCGGCGTTGGATATCCGCCCCGCTGATCCAGAGCGGCCGATCAAGACGTTGTCGGGGGGCAATCAGCAAAAAGCGGTGTTGGCGCGGTGGTTGGTCAATGGCCGCAAGTTGCTGTTGTTGGATGAGCCGACGCGGGGGGTGGATGTGGGGGCGCGGGCGGAGTTGTATGCGGTGGTGCGGCGGCTGGCCGATGAGGGGATCGGGGTGTTGCTGGTCTCCAGCGAGGTGCCGGAGGTGTTGGGGTTGGCCGATCGGGTGTTGGTGATCCGGGAGGGCACGATCATCGCTGAGGCGCCGGCGCGGGATCTGGATGAGCATCGGGTACTGGACATGATCATGGAGGGGAGTGCGCTGTGAGCGATCCCAAGAGCGAGAGCCCGGCAAGCCCGGCAGACGGCACGAGCCCGGCACCGGACGCGAGCGCGGGCGCGGGTGCGAGCTCGGCGGGTGCCGCGGCGACGAGCGCGAACCCGGCGCAGAGCGCGAGTGCGGGTGCGGCGGGTGCGGTGACGATGACCGCGGATGCGGCGGCGCCGTCCGGCGGCCCGCACGGTTCGGAGGGTCGGGGGCAGGCGCAGGTGCGCCGGGCCCCGGTGGTGCTGGGCCCGCTGGCCCGGCTGGGCCAGGCCCGCCACCTGGGACTGGTCGCGGCGCTGGTGCTGCTGGCGATCGTCGGGTTGGTGACGGTGCCGGAGAACTTCGCGACCACCTCCAACCTGGTGAGCATTCTGTCGCTGGCCGCGACGATCGGTGTGATCACGGTCGGGGCGACGTTTGTGATCATCGGTGGGGGCATCGACCTGTCGGTCGGTGCGGTGATGGCGCTGGCCTCGGTATGGGCCACCACGCTGGCCACCCAGGCCTACGGGCCGCTGATCATGATTGTCTGTGCGGTGCTGGTGGGGGCGGCCGCGGGGCTGGTCAACGGGTTCCTGATCGCTTATGGGCGGATGGTGCCGTTCATCGCGACGCTGGCCATGTTGGTGGCCGCCCGGGGTCTGGCGCAGCGGATGTCGGATCGGCGTACCCAGCTGGTGCAGCAGGGCAACGAGATGATCGTTCAGTTGTCGACCACGCGGGTGCTCGGGGTGCCGGTGCTGGTCTACATCTTCGCGTTGGTGGTCGTGGTGGGCTGGGTGGTGCTGAACCGGACCACGTTCGGGCGGCGCACCTATGCGGTGGGCGGCAATCCCGAGGCGGCGCGGCTGGCCGGGATCAACGTGCGCCGGCACACCATGATGTTGTACGCGCTCTCAGGGTTGTGCTGTGGCATCGCGGCGGTGTTGATTATGGCGCGGACCACGACCGGCTCGTCCACGCATGGGGATCTGTATGAGCTGGATGCGATCGCGGCGGTGATTATCGGGGGCACGTTGCTGACCGGTGGCCGTGGGTCGATCATCGGGTCGATCCTGGGTCTGCTGATCTTCACGGTGATCACGAACTTGTTCATTTTGAACGGGTTGAACACCAGTGACCAGTTGATCGCCAAGGGTCTGATCATCGTGGTGGCGGTGTTGCTGCAGCGCCGCAGCCTGGAATCACGAACCTAGAACGTGCCTGCCGTGAGCTGTCCACCGAGACCCGCGGCAGGCTCTCCACCCCTGCACCCCTGCACCCCTGCACTCCTCACCCGCTTCCCCGTGGGAAGCCCCAGTCGTTTCACCCCCTGAGGAAGCGTCATCCGCTTCCGGCTATGAAGTTTGAGCCGTTTCACCCCCTTCGGTGAAGCGTTGGTTGTGTCATCCCTCAAAAGGAGCAAGTTCATGGCAGAAAACGTCGCCCGCCGAGGATTCCTCCTCGGCGGAGCCGTCATAGGCGCCGGCGCGCTGGTCGCCGGATGCACCAGCAACGAGCCGGCCGCCGCACCGAGCACCGCCGCGGCACCGGCCGCGGCGCCGGCGCCGACGGGTGGCAACGAGGCGCCCGGCACCAAGGTCGTCATCGGGTTCTCCGCGCCGGCGGCCGACCACGGCTGGATCGCCGCGATCGCCAAGAACGCCGAGACCGCGGCCAAGACCTACTCCGATGTGGAGTTCAAGCCGGTCGAGCCGACCAACGACATCAACGCGCAGATCTCCGCGGTGGAGTCGCTGATCGCGGCCAAGGTCGCCGCCCTGGTGATCTTGCCCAACGACGGTCAGCAGCTCAACCAGATCGCCCGTCAGGCCAGCGACGCCGGCATCCCGGTGATCAACCTGGACCGGGTGTTTCCGGACAAGCTGTCCTATCGCACCTGGATCGGCGGCGACAACTACGGCATGGGCGTGGCGGCCGGCACCTACATCGGCAAGAAGCTCAAGGACAAGGGGGTGGCCAACCCGGTCATCCTGGAGATCCAGGGCATCGCCACCCTGCCGCTGACCCAGGACCGCAGCAAGGGCTTCGAGGACGCGCTGAAGACCTTCGGCTTCACCGTGACCGCCAAGCAGGACGCGCAGTTCACCGTGGAGTCGGGCACCAAGGTGGCCAGCAACCTGATGCAGGCGCACAAGAAGATCGACGCGATCTGGAACCACGACGACGACCAGGGCATCGGCGTGCTGGCCGCGATCAAGGAGGCCAACCGCAGCGAGTTCTTCATGGTCGGCGGCGCCGGTTCGGCCAACGCGATGCGTGACATCCAGGCCGGCAACAGCGTGCTGGAGGCCACCGTCACCTACAGCCCGACCATGGCCTCCTCGGCGATCAAGCTTGCCCGCCTGATCGCGCAGGGTAAGGGCATGAGCGATCTGGTGGAGAACCAGGTGCCTCAGTCGATCACGCTGGCCTCGGAGACCATCACCAAGGACAACGTCGACAAGTACCTGCCGCTCGGATTCGAGTCCTGATGCCTCGTGACGACAAGCCGACACTGGGGATCGGCATGGTCGGATACGCGTTCATGGGGCGCGTTCACTCGCAGGCCTGGCGGAGCGTCTCGGCGTTCTTCGACCTGCCGGTCACACCGACGATGGCCGCGCTCTGCGGCCGTTCGAAGGAGCGTACGACCGCCGCGGCCGCGGATCTCGGCTGGGCCGCGGTCGAGACCGACTGGCGGGATCTGATCCGCCGCGACGACGTCGACATCGTGGACATCTGCACGCCCGGCGACTCCCACGCGGAGATCGCCATCGCGGCACTGGAGGCCGGCAAGCACGTCCTGTGCGAGAAGCCGCTGGCCAACACCGTGGCCGAGGCCGAGGCGATGTCCGCGGCGGCTCGCGCCGCGGCGGCCAAGGGTGTGTACGCGATGGTCGCCTTCAACTACCGGAGGGTCCCGGCCGTCGCGCTGGCCCGCCGGTGGGTCGAGGAAGGACGGCTGGGGGAGCTGCGCCACGTCCGGGCGCAGTATCTCCAGGACTGGATCGTCGACCCCGAGTTCCCGCTGGTCTGGCGGTTGCAGCGGGACCAGGCGGGTTCGGGCGCGCTCGGTGACATCGGCGCGCACATCATCGACACCGCCGAGTTCATCACCGGTGACGTGATAGCGGGCGTCTCGGCTCTCACCGAGACGTTCGTGAAGGAGCGCCCCCTCGCCGAGGCCTCCTCCGGCCTGGTCGGCGACAGCCGTACCTCCGAGAGGGGGACGGTCGACGTCGACGACGCCGCGCTGTTCATCGGACGGATGCGGGGCGGGGCACTGGCCTCGTTCGAGGCCACCCGGTTCGCCGCGGGCCGCAAGAACTCTCTGCGGATCGAGATCAACGGGTCGAAGGGAAGCCTGGCCTTCGACTTCGAGGCGATGAACGAGCTGTGGTTCCACGACCACACCCTCAGCGGGGCCGAGGCGGGTTTCCGTCGCATCCTGGTCACCGAACCCGAGCACCCGTACGCGGCGGCCTGGTGGCCGCCGGGGCACGGGCTCGGTTACGAACACACCTTCACCCACGAGGCGAAGGATTTCCTTGAGGCGGTCGCCGCCGGTGTCGCCCCGTCGCCGTCCTTCGAGGACGGTCTTCGGGTGCAGCGGGTGCTGGCGGCGGTAGAAGCGAGTGCGGCCGATGAGAGCCGCTGGACGGTGGTGTCATGAGCAGGCCGATCACGTTGTTCACGGGCCAGTGGGCCGATCTCCCGTTCGAGGAGGTCTGCCGCCTGGCCGCCGAGTGGGGTTACGACGGCTTGGAGATCGCCTGCTGGGGTGACCACTTTGAGGTCGACAAGGCCCTGGCCGACGACTCCTATGTCGAGCGCAAGCTGGAGGTGCTGGCCAAGCACAACCTGAAGGTGTGGACGATCTCCAACCACCTCGTCGGCCAGGCCGTCTGTGACAGCCCGATCGACGAGCGGCACAAGGGAATCCTGCCGGGGCGGATCTGGGGGTCGGGAGATCCCGAGGAGGTGCGGCAGCGCGCGGCGGAGGAGATCAAGGACACCGCCAGGGCGGCCGCGAAGCTCGGCGTGAAAACCGTCGTCGGATTCACCGGATCGTCGATCTGGCACACGCTCGCGATGTTCCCGCCGGTGCCGCCCTCGATGATCGAGGCCGGATACCAGGACTTCGCCGACCGGTGGAACCCGATCCTGGACGTCTTCGACGAGGTCGGCGTCCGGTTCGCTCACGAGGTGCACCCGAGTGAGATCGCCTACGACTACTACACGACGGTCCGGACTCTGGAGGCCATCGGCCACCGTGAGGCGTTCGGGCTGAACTGGGACCCGTCCCACATGGTCTGGCAGGATCTGGACTCGGTCGGGTTCATCCTCGACTTCGCCGACCGGATCTACCACGTGGACTGCAAGGACGCCAAGGTCCGCACCGGCAACGGGCGGCGTGGCCGTCTCGCGTCGCACCTGGCCTGGGCGGACATGCGGCGTGGCTGGGACTTCGTCTCGACCGGTCGCGGGGACGTGCCCTGGGAAGACTGCTTCCGGGCCCTGAACTCCATCGGTTACGACGGTCCCATCTCCATCGAGTGGGAAGACGCGGGCATGGACCGGCTGGACGGCGCCCCCGAGGCGCTGGGCATCATCCGGAAGCTGAACGCCATCACGCCTCCGTCGTCGGCCTTCGACGCGGCCTTCTCCTCGGAGTAAGACCTCCTCAGAGGCAAGGCGGACCAGGCCGCCGATCCGCACCGCCCCGGCGGACGGATCGGCGGCCTGATCGTCGTAAGGCTCCGCCGATCACACGCCACTCTCCGAATCGCGTGGCGGGGACCGCCTCGCCGGTTCCGCATCGCGGCCGGAGGCGGGGTTCGGCGGATCGAGCGCACCACGGCTTCCGCCGTTATCGCAGTGGCCCGGCCCGGGGAGGCGGGTTAAGCTCTCGGGCATGCACTTCCAGATCTACGGCTGACACGGCCAGGGGCGGTTCTCCGTCCTCGCCCGGTGCCCCCGGTGTGCGCGCGACAGGCTGTGCCGTCGCGGCATCCACTGGCGTACCGGGCCGTCGTGTCCATTCCGCCGTAGACCTGAAACGAGTGATCTGTCATGTCCCGTCGCCGTGCCCATGTCGCGATGGTCGGCATCCCCGCCGTCAGCCACGTCCTTCCCAGCCTTGAGATCGTCCGCGAGCTGGTGGCTCGCGGCCACCGGGTGACCTATGCCAACGACCCGGCCGTGTCCGGCCTGATCACGGCCACCGGCGCCGAATTCGTCCCGTACGACTCCGGGCTGCCGGTCGCCGACAACGACTGGCCGGACGACCCCATCGCCGCGATGACCGTCTTCCTCGACGACGCCGTCCGGGCACTCCCGCAACTGCGCACCGCGTATGACCACGACCGCGCCGACCTGTACATGTACGACATCGGCGCCTACGCCGCCCGCGCCCTCGCCGAGGCGCAGGACCGCCCCACCCTGCAGCTGTCGCCGACCTACGTGGCCTGGAAGGGTTACGAGCAGGACGTCGCGGCGTCCCTGTGGCAACTGCCCGGCGCCGACGCGTACCGGGCGAAGTTCGCGGCGTGGCTCGCCGGATGCGGGGCGTCCACCACGGACGTGGACGCCTTCTCCGGCCGGCCCCGGCGGGCTCTGGCGCTGATCCCCAAGGCCATGCAGCCGCACGCCGACCAGGTCGACACCGACGCGGTGACGTTCGTCGGTCCCTGCTTCGGCACACGGACGGACCAGGGCGGCTGGACGCGTCCGGCCGGCGCCGAGAACGTGCTGCTCATCTCCCTGGGCTCGGCGTACACCCGGCAGCCGGAGTTCTACCGTCAGTGCCTGGCGGCCTACGGCGACCTGCCCGGCTGGCACGTCGTACTCCAGATCGGCAGGCACACCGATCCGAAGGAGCTCGGCACCGTACCGCCCAACGTCGAGGTGCACCGCTGGGTGCCTCAGCTGGCGATCCTGGAGCAGGCAGACGCCTTCATCACCCACGCGGGAATGGGCGGCAGCAGCGAGGGACTGTTCACCGGCGTTCCCATGATCGCCGTCCCGCAGGCCGTCGACCAGTTCACCAACGCCGACCGCCTCGTCGAACTCGGAGTGGCGCGCCGCATCGACACCCCGGACGCCACCGCCGCGCTCCTACGGACCACCCTGACCGAACTCACCACCGATCCGGAGGTCGCCCGCCGCTCGGCACTGCTCCGCGCCGACGCACGAGCCGAGGGCGGCACCGTGCGCGCCGCCGACCTCATCGAGAACATGCTGGGCTGACCCGAACCGTCGCGGACAGCGGGTGGTGAACCGCGCCCGTTCACCACCCGCTGTCCGGTGATTCCGTTCCCTGGGCAGGAGCGTCAGAAGGCCCGCCGGATCGCTGAGGCGACCGTGCCGTCGAGATGCCTCAGATTGAATGGCAGACCAGCCGGCCGAGCCTTGTCACTCGATCTGCGGCGTCACAGGTTGGAGCCGTGCGATGTCTCACCTTCGGTGACAAGGGACATCTCCGGCTCACGACGGAGGACGTCGGAGTCCGGGGGACCCGGACGGGTTTTTCTGTGGTGGAGACAACCTTTGGCCGCGCTCGACGCGTCACTACCGTCGGCAGGCAACGGTTGGAGGCAGGGTTTGGCAGATCGAACGCTCTATGCGGATTTCGTGGCAATGCGGTCGGATCGATTACTGTGCACCGCGTACATGCTGACGCACAACTGGGCGACCGCGGAGGATCTCCTCCAGGAATCGCTGGCCAAGGCGTGGTTCGCCTGGCCGAGGCTGAACGAGCCGGAACCGTACGTGCGCAAGGTGCTGGTGACGACGTACGTCTCCTGGTGGCGACTGCGCTGGCGGCAGGAACTGCCGAGCGACGAGCTGCCGAAGGGTCTGCTCGCCCATGACATGAGCGGAGGACTGGACGAGCGTGACGCCATGTGGCGTGCGCTCGGCAGGTTGCCGGTGAAACAGCGCGCCGTGGTGGTGCTGCGGTTCTACGAGGATCTCTCGCTCGCCGAGGTGGCCGCAGTGCTCGGCTGTGGGATCGGCACGGTCAAGAGCCAGAGCGCGAAAGCGCTGGCCAAACTGCGGGTGGACGAGTCGATCATGAAGGAGCTGCACCGATGAGCCTGGGGGAGTTGCGGAGTGTCCTGCGTGAGCACGGCGGTGGAGAACCCCCGGCGAATCCGGCACGGCACGACCAGGTGCACGCGCGCATCAGGCGGATCCGCCTGCGTCGCCGCCTCGTGGCGGCCGGTGCGGCGCTGACCACGGCGAGCGTGCTCGCCCTGTCGCTGACGGGGCTGATGGAGTTGACGGGGCCGTCAGGGCAGACGCGTGACACCACCGTCGCCGTACAGCCCTCCTCCGATCTGCCGGAGCGGTTCACGGCCGACGACGGAGCGCAGTACACGCGCGTGGCCACGACCAGGGTCGCGCCGCCCGGTGAGAAGCAGGTCACCGTCACGGTGCCGGTCTCGGGGAGAGCACTCGACGTGGCGGCGATCTGCGAGGGCGGCAGGACGCCGACCATCCCCCTCTCCATATGGATCAAGGGGAGTCGGATGGCTGAGCACTTCTACCAGTGCACCGAGAGGATGGAGCTGAAGCCGCTGCCGGTGCCCGAGGGCGCCACGGAGGTCACGATCACGTTCGACGTGTCGCAGGGCGGCAGCTTGGCCTGTACGGGGACCAGTGCCAAGCAACCCTGTGAACCCGTGGTGGAGAAACCGGATCACCGGGTCTGGAACCTCGCGATCTACGAGTGGACACCGCCGGAGACGCCCGCGCTGCCTCCGCCGCCCAGGGCCTTCCCCAAGCAGGTGGGAGGGGAAGGCCCTGCCAAGGCGAAGGGGCAGGCCCTCATCAAGGGGGAAAACCTCATCGAGACGAAGGCGGGCACGTGGCCGCGGGACGCGGAGGTCACGTTCGAGGTCACCGGCAGGGGCCGGCAGATGGGTCTCGACCAGCTCTGCACCGGCGAGCTGGCCGGCCGCCTGCGCTTCACCATCCAGGTGAACGGCCGTGACCTCGGCAGCCGCGGCGCCTGCGGCGTGTGGGAGAGCGGCCCGTACCCGATGGCGATCACTCAGTTCGGGGCACCCGCCGGAAAACGGCTCACGGTCACGCTCAGATGGGAGATGCCCGGCGCCTCGGCCAACCGTCCCGTCCGCTGGTCGGTGGGGCTCTTCGAAAGGGTGAAGTAGGAATCCACCGGTGCTCCCGCCGACCGGGGCCGCCTCTCTCGGCCGGCGGTCGTCGGGTGGGTACGGGGTCCGCCTCCGCCGGTGCTCCCGCCGGCCGATGACGGCGCCGCCGGCCGGGGCCGCCTCCCGGTCGGCGGTCGCGCCGGTGGCCGCCGGACGGGTACGGCCCGCGTCCGCCGATCGCGTCGGTGGTCGCGGGCCGTACCGCTGGGAGGCCGCAGCCGGGAGAGCCCTCTGCCCGGCTGCGGACCCCAGGACGGGCTAGTCCAGGACGACGACCTGACGCAGGACCTCGCCGCCCTTCAGCGCGGCCACGGCGTCGTTGAGGTCGGCCAGCTTGATGCGGGAGCTGATCATGCTCTCCAGGTCGAGCTTGCCCGCCTTGTAGAGCTCGGCGAAGAACGGGAAGTCCCGCCGGACGTCCGATCCGCCGTACAGCGAGCTGAGGAGGTTCTTGCCCTCGAACAGCAGGCTGAAGGCGGTCAGCGGGACGGTGTCGTCCATCGCGCCCGCGCCCACCACGATCACGTCGCCGCCGCGGCGGGTGGCCTGCCAGGCGGTCATGATGGTGGCGGACTTGCCGACGGCCTCGAACCCGTAGTCGAACCCGCTGCCGCCGGTCAGCGTGCCGATCGCATCCGTGAGCTGGTCGGGGGTGATGGCGTGGGTGGCGCCGACCTTCTTGGCCAGCTCGTGCTTGGACTCCACCGGGTCGATCGCCAGGATCGTCCTCGCACCGGAGATCCGGGCACCCTGGATCACCGACAGGCCGATGCCGCCGCAGCCCACCACGACCACGGTCGATCCGGCCTTGACGCGAGCGGTGTTGAGCGCCGCGCCGACGCCGGTGGTGACACCGCAGCCGATCAGCGCCGCCACCTCGAAGGGCACCTCGGGGTCGACCTTGATCGCACCCTGCCAGGGCACGATGATCTCCTCGGCCCAGGTGCCGCATCCGGCCATGCCGAACGCCGGGGTGTCGCCGCCGAAGCGGAAGCGGGCGTTGACGAAGCTGTCCATGAGGTAGACCGTGCACAGGAACGGCTGGCCGACCAGGCAGTTCGAGCAGCTGCCACAGGCCGGGTTCCAGTTGACGATGACGTGGTCGCCGGCCTTGACCGTGGCCACGTGGTCGCCGACCTCGAGGACCTCGCCCGCGCCCTCGTGACCGAGGATGATGGGCAGGGGCATGGGCAGTACGCCGCTGATCACCGACAGGTCGGAGTGGCAGACGCCGGTCGCCCTGATCTTGATCCGGACATCGGTCGGGCCTATCGGGGCGAGGGTGAAGTCATCACGGATATCGAGCTTGTCGTCGCCGACGGCATGCAGAAGCGCACCACGCATGGGGGTCCTTCCTAGTTCTCCTCGAGGGAGAGAGCGGCTTTGGGGCAGGACCGCACGGCGTGCCGGACGCGGTCCGTCATCTCCGACGGCGGCTCAGGCAGCAGCAGGTGCAGCTGGTCGTCGTCGTCGAGTTCGAAGACCTCTGGGGCGAGTCCCGTGCAGATCCCATTGGACTCGCAGACCATGTAGTCGACTTTGATTTTCATGTGAGCCTCCTAAGCGGGAATGGCGAGCTTACGGTGATCCCAGGAGATCACTCGACTCTGCTCCACCACGAAGGCGACCCGCTTGCGGCCGGTGTAGGCGACATACTCCGTCAGGAGCTCCTCCGCGTCAGGCATTCCGGCCATCCGCCGGGCCACGTTCATGCCGACACCGAGGATCCCCTCCGGGTCGTCGATCCGCCGGGCCACGCCGTACATCAGGACTCCACGCAGGTCGGAGTATTCGTCGCCGGCCTCGATCAGGCAGCTCACCCGGGGATCCCGCTGAATGTTGAGTGTCTTCTGGGCCTTGCCGTAGGTCCAGAAGGCTACTTTTCCTTCGACCAGCCCGTAAAACATGGTCACCATGTGCGGTGTCCCGTCCGGATTGATCGTGCCGAGCTGGAGCTTTCGCGACTCACGGACGAAAGCCGTCACCTCGTCGTCGGACATCACGATGCGGGTGCGCTGGTTCACGGTGCAAAGTAGAACACGTTCCATAAGGTCGGGCAAGGGCCATTTGGAATGTTGTTCGGTCTGGGTAGTCTGCTGTGATGAGCATCGCGACCATGCCCGCCGACCTGCTGTACGCCGCCCAGCGCGCGAAGGGATTCATGCCCCACCCGGAGGGTCTCGTCCTGTTCGAGACCGCAGTCGAGTACGGCCCGCTCGGTCCGATCTGTGAGATCGGCAGTTACTGCGGGAAGTCGGCCCTCTACCTCGGTTCGGCGGCCAGGCAGACCGGGTCCGTCGTTTTCACCGTGGACCACCACCGGGGCTCCGAGGAGATCCAGCCGGGGTGGGCGTACCACGACCCCACGCTGATGGATCCCCGCTTCGGCAAGATGGACTCGCTGCCCTCCTTCCGCTGCACGATCGCCGCCGCCGGGCTCGAAGACGAGGTCATCGCGATCGTCGGCAAGTCCGAGCGGGTCGCCGGGCTGTGGAACACCCCGCTGGCGATGCTCTTCATCGACGGCGGTCACTCCGAGGGACCGGTGACCAAGGACTACGAGGGATGGGCCCCGCACATCGTGGAGGGCGGCGCGCTGGTCTTCCACGACGTCTACCCCGACCCGGCCAAGGGCGGGCAGGGGCCATATCTCGTCTACCAGCGGGTTCTCGCCTCCGGCGCGTTCAAGGAGGTCCGGCACGAGGGATCGCTGCGGGTGCTGGAGAGGGTCGGCCCCGGCATCGGATGATCGAAGCGCACGCGCTCCGCGGCCGCGGTACGGCATCGGAGCGCACGAGGTCGTCTCTCGCGGGCGGCCCGGTGCCGGTGGCCATGGACGACCCGGTGCCGGTAGCCATGGACGACCCGGTTCCGACAGGCGTGGGTGACCCGGTGCCGGCAGGTACGGGTGACCCGGTTTCGGCGGGCGTGGGTCTCACGACCGCTCCGTCATGATGGAGACCGCCACCGGTTCCCGCACGTCGCGCACCCGCACCACCGTCGAGGCGATCAGGCCGGTGCCCGCGCGCAGCAGCAGCCAGCCTTCCTCGTAACCCCCCACGACGACGAGTGGCGTCGTCGGAGGACGGCCCGCCTTGGACAGGCACTCGACGGCCGTCCAGATCCGGGCGGACACGATCTCCTCCGTCTCGGCGCAGCGCGGCAGCAGCTCGGCGACCAGCGGGTCGAACGCGGGCCCCAGCGTCCTGCCCGCACCGCCCACCCGCTCCCAGTCGCAGTACGCGGGACCGTTCACGCCGAGCACGAGGTCGTCCAGGTGGCTGCGGCACGTCCCGCCGGCCATGGTCACGTGCAGCGCCGGATCGAGGCCGAGACCGACCGCGGCCCGCTGCAGGTAGACGGCCAGCAGGTTCGTCGGCCACGGATCGCGCCGGGGGAGGGGGCCGACGTCCTTCAACCGCAGCCCGATCCACGCGGCCACCAGCCGCCCGCGCACATCGGTGGTGGTCACGTCCCAGACGTATTCACCCCTGTCGTGCCCGCGCTCGGTGGCGTGCAGCCGTACGTCGCCCTGGGACGGCCGCATCACCAGCCGCTCGCAGCCGACCGGGAGCAGCCGCCGGTGCGGCACGCACGCCTGCAGCGCGTGGATCGTGGCGTCGCTCAGTCCCGGACTGCCCAGCACGGGCCTGTCCGGGAACCAGCCGTCGGGGTCGTCGCCGCGCAGCTCGCCCCGGCAGCTCCGCGCCTCGACGAGGGTCAGCTCCCTGACCCGCTGGAACCTCCCGGTGTGGAAGCAGAGAGCGCCGTACAGGTCCTCGGCGTCCAGGGGCTCGGTGCCGTCCCGGTTCAGCTGCGGCACGAACAGCGTCTCGCCCACGGGGTTCACCGGGAACACCGCCCTGAAGTGATCCACGTGAAACCCGGTCTCCTCGCTGCGGACCACGGCCTCGACCGTCTGCTCGTGCCGGAGCGCGCACACCCGGATCGTGGTGCCGCCCTCGTCGGGCACGACGACGGGCCGGTCGAACGTTATCTCCGCGGCCTCGTCCAGAGGTCGTCCGGCCAGTGCCCCCGCGGCCTGCGCCATCGCCTCCAGCGCCACCACCGAGGGCAGGACCGCCTGCCCGTCCATCCGGTGGTCGTTCAGGTAGACGTCCGACTCGATCGACAGACGGCTGTCGGCGACCAGCTCCACGCCGGGGACGTGCACCCGGGTCCCTTCGAGGAACCGTCCTCCCCCCGGGCACGGCGCCGCGGGTCCGCCCAGCCGGCCGTGCACGGCCACGCTGGACGGCAGGTCCTTGGTCCTGAGCAGGTTGAGGAACAGCTCCACGCCCTCCCGCGCGGGAATGGCCGTCACCTCCGCTCTGACCAGTGATTCGAGCACGCCCAGCCGTTCGCCCATCCCGGCGCCCGACCATACGGACCAGTCGATGTTCAGCCCGCCGATCCTTCTGACGCGCTCCCTCATCAACCCGCCCGCCAGCGCGTAGTGGCTCTCCCCGGCCAGGCCGTACAGGCCGATCACCGACCCGAACGTCACCACCCTGCGGGGTGCGGTCACGGCGAGCAGGTTGTCCAGCCCGGTGAGCCTGGGCGCGATGTGCCGCTCGAAGTCCTCGGCCGTGAGCTCGGCGAACCTGCCCGGCCGGTTGACCTCCGCAGAGTGGATCAGCATGGTGGCGGGGCCGAGCGTCCCCTCCAGCTCTCGTACGGCATGCGTCACCTGGTCGGCGTCGCCCACGTCGGCCGTGGCGTAGCCGTACCGGACGCCCTTGACGGCCAGCATCTGCAGGTTGGTTCTCAGGATGGGGTCGTGGTTCGGCCGCCGGTGCCCGAGCAGGGCCAGGGCGCACCCGCTCGCCTCGGCCAGTGCCCTGGCGCAGGCGAACCCGATCCCCTTGCCGCCCCCGCTGACCAGCACCACGTCCGCCGGTCCGACCGGCAGCGGACCCTCGCCGTCAAGGGCGATCACGGTTCTTCCGCGCGGTTCCCCGGCGCCGAAGTCGAGCTCGGGATGCTCCAGCCTCAGGCTGCCCAGGAATCCGGCCACGGCGTCCGATCCGCAGACCACGGCCAGTCGCTCCCGGCGCGCGACCGCCTCGCGGGCGGCCGAGACCAGGGACTCGGCGGCCCCGGGGCGGAGAGGGTCGTCGATCACGATCCGCCTGACCGGGATGTCCGTGTCCTTCGGGCCGTCGGTCTCCCAGTCCGAGTCGGCGCCTCCGTCCGCGGCCACGGCGGGGACGTCCCGGCCGGTGTCCGGATCCTCGGCGAAACACCTCACCCAGTGCGCGACCCCCGCCACGGGCCCCGCCCGGCCGGCGGGCTCGGGTGTGTCCGCCGACGGCAGCCGCGAGATGACCCCCGCCACCAGCCCCATCACGATTCCCGCGATGCCGCCGCCCAGCCCGTGGCCACCGCCTGTCCGCTCACCGATCGCCCCCGTGACCTGGGCGGACGAGCACGGGCTGGGGATGAAGACGCGGTCGCGCCAGATGTCGACGGGTCTGGCCGGGTGGTCGCCGTAGAGGTCGGTGAGGTCCTGGATCGCGGTGTCCGCCCAGAGAGCGGCGGCGGTCTCCGCGGACGCCGTGTCCGGCATCGGGCGGTCGACGAACACGTCCCCCGCCGGGGCCTCCTGGCTGGGAAAGAGCAGTGTGACCCGCCCCTTCACGTCCTGCCCGAGGTAGAGCCCGGAAAGGGCGACGAGACTGCCGGGCTCCAGGGTGTCCAGCCGTTTCAGGGCGAGCTCCGCGCGCTCGGAGAGCTGTTCCGCGGACCCCGCCACGATCGCGATCCGCAACGACCCGGCCGGGGCGGTCCCCAACGCGTGCGCGAGATCGCACAGCTCCGCCTCCGACCACCGGACGGCCTGGTCCGCCACCCGCTCCAGCACCGGCCGTACGGCCTCCGCGTCCTCGCCCGAGAACGCGAACACCAGGGGCTCGTCCGGCGACGGACGATCGGGCGCGGGCCGTACCGGATCGGTGAGGTTGCTCACCTCCGCCGGAGCCGGGGCGGTGAGGACGAGGTGGGCGTGGATGTCCCCGAAACCCGTGGCGCTCACCCCCGCGTGGCGGGGGCCGGAGGGCCAGGGCTCGGGGACGGCCAGGACGCGAAGGGGGGCGCCGGGAGCGGTCAGGAGGGAGTGGGGGGAGCCGCACCCGGTGGTGGGAGGCAGGACACCGGAGGCGATGCTCAGGGTGGCCTTGATCAGTCCCGCGGCTCCGGCCGCCGCCTTGGTGTGCCCGATGTTGGCCGCGACGGACCCGAGGGCCGCCTGCCGTACGGTGCCGGACAGCAGACGGGTGAGCGCGGTGAGTTCGGCGGTGTCGCCGACGGCGGTGCCGATGCCGTGACCTTCGAACAGGGCCACCTCGGTGGGGGAGATCCCGGCCTGGGCGTAGGCGCGGCGCAGGGCCAGGAGCCGGCCGTCGGACTCCGGACGGGTCATGCCTCCGCCGCCGTGGCCGGACTCCGGACGGGTCATGCCTCCGCCGCCGTCGGAGGACACGCCCCAACCGGCGATCTCCGCGTAGATCCGGACCCCGGCGGCCCGGGCGCCGGCCGTGGGCATCAGGGCCACGATCCCGCAGCCCTCACCGGGCCAGAAGCCGTTCGAGCGGGTGTCGTAGATTCGCATCCGCTCCTCGGCCAGCGCACCCGTCTTGGCGAGGCCGACCAGCTCGAACGGATCGAGGCTCAGGTCCACGCCCCCGGCCAGGGCGAAGTCGGCGCTCCCGTCCAGCAGCGAACGGCAGGCGGTGATCACGGCCAGCAGGGACGAGGCGCCCGCGCCGTCCACGACGTATCCGCCGCCGCGCAGGTCGAAGTGGTCGCAGACACGTCCGGCGATCGTGCCGGGCAGGCTTCCGGCCAGACTCTCCTCGGAGGTCTCGGGGAACGGCCGTAGATACTCGCCCCGCGCGCGGGACAGCACCCGGGTGACCGTCTCCTCGGGAAGCCCGGCCAGGGCCGAGACCAGCACGCGGCGCACGTACGGCCAGCGCAGTCGCAACGTGGAGGCCCGGGAGACCTCGCCGGTCAGGGTGTTGCCCATGACCACCGTGACCCGGTCGCGGTCGAGCCCCTTCCCACCGGGGAAGCCCGCGTCGATCAGGGCGCGGGACGCCACCTCCAGGGCGAGCCAGTGAGCCGGGTCCCCGGCGCGGTGCGCCGCACCGGGGATGCGGAAGGCGGCCCGGTCGAACTCCCAGCCCTCGATCAGGGCGGCGCGGGTGCTGTAGGTGTGGTCGGAGGCCAACCGGTCGGAGGAGTGGTAGTCGGCCAGGTCAAGCCGTTCGACCGGCATGCGCCGGAACGCCCGCCGCCGCCACAGCACCGTCTCCCACAGCGCCCCCGGATCGGGTGCGTCCGGGTAGGTGCAGGCCAACCCCACGATCGCGACGGACATTCGGCGCACCCTTCAGGCGTTCGCACGGATCACTGCCGGACGCCCGCGGGAGCCCCGGAGAGGTCGCGCGAGAGCGGGCACGGAGAGGGAAACGGAAGGGGAGCGCGGTCTGGGGGGAAGAGGAGAACGGAGGGCATGGCGGAGGCTGCGAACGGGGATGAGGCGGAGGTCGCCGACGGATGTGCGGCGGAAGCCCTGAACGGGGCCGCGGCCGGGGTCATGAATCGCGGTTGCGCCGCGCCCAGGCCTTCCGGATCCCCGCCCGCCAGGCCTGGTAGTGGTCACCGCTGTGCGCGTTGTGGCCCAGCGCGATGAGCGCGGTGTCGGTCCAGCCACCGGCCTCGTCCACCTCCACCCCGCACAGTGCGGGCGCGGCCGCGACGGTGTGGTCGGGGACGATCCCCGAGATCAGCCGGGAGGCGCAGCCGAAGGCGCTGCCCTGGGCGAGGTGGGCGCGGAAGCCGTCCTCCGTCGCGGCCAGGGCCATCCACTCCAGGTCCGCGGCGCTCGCACCGCCGACGTAGGTGGCGGCCAGACCCACGCCACTCCACAGGTCGGCGCGGCGACCGGCCGGGAACTCGGCGATGCGCAGGACCACGTCGTCCACGCCCGCGCACTCATGGAACCAGAGCATCCGCCCCAGGCCCTGGTCGAAGATCGCACGCTGGGTCCGGTCCATCAGGCCGGCCGTGCGCTGACGCCCCACCGTCCTGTCGGTGAGGAAAAAACCCTGGTGGAAGCCGAAGCCGTCGAAGGCCAGCCAGCGCAGCAGCGGGTGGACCGAACGGATGCCCCACATCGGCCGCATGTGCAGCCGGGCGTACGCCCAGCCGGTGCCCATGTGGATGAGGTGCGGATACCGCATCCCCTGCCCGTTGAGCAGGTCCCTCAGCCGCCTGCCGCCGGTGATCGTGAGGATGTCGAGGTGCGCGCAGGCCATGCCCGCACCCTCGTAGGCGAATCCGCGCAGCTCCTCGGGGAGGTCGTCGATCCGATCGACCTCCCGGGCGAGCATCGCGTTGAACCCGGTCAGGAATGCCCGTCCCGAGGTCTCCAACCGCTCGCGGGCCGGGCCCAGCCGGAACCGGCGAGGTCCGAAATCGGCCTGGCCGGGGTTCTTCCACAGCAGGTTGATCAGGCCGCCCGGCCTGGTCAGCACCAGCTCCGCCGGGTCGGAGGCGTTCGCGGCGTCCGAGGCCTCCGAGGTGTCCGGCTCCTGGATGGCGTTCAGGATGGCCTCGGCGCTGTCGTCCTCCGTGCCGGGCGTCTCCGTACCGGTCCGCCTCGTGTCGTGCGCCGTGCCGGTCTCCGTGCCGTGGTCCGGTGTGCCGGTCCGTTCCGTGCCGTGGTCCGGCGTGCCGGTCCGTTCCGTCCGCTCTGTGCTGCGGTTCGGTGGGCTGGTCTCCGCGTTGTGGTCCGGCGTGCCGGTCCGCTCCGTGCTGCGGTCGGGTGAACCGGTCTCCGCGCTGTGCTCCGGCGCGTAGGTCCGTTCCGTCCGCTCTGTGCTGCGGTTCGATGGGCTGGTCTCCGTGCCGCGGTCCGGCGTGCCGGTCCGTTCTGCCCGCTCTGCGTCGCGGTTCGGTGAGCGGGTCTGCTCCGTGCCGTGGTCCGGCGAGCCGGCCTCCGCGCCGTGGCCGGGCGTGCCGGCATGATGCGTGCCATGGCCCGCCAGGGTCTTCTCGGCGGGGATGTCCCAGAAGCTGTCCCTGGAAACGTCCTGGGCCCGGTCGAGGGTCTTCTCGGCGTTCGTGACGGGGGCGCTCTCGGCGCCGCTCCTGTCCGCGTCCGCTCTCGCCGGTTCGGGGACCCTGTGCGCGGTGACCCGCTCAGCCTCGTCGCTCTGAGCTATTACCCGGGTGCCCTCCGCATTGCTCACAGGCTCGAACGTAGTAAGCCGTATTCCGGCCTTCAAGCACCGCCCTCTGGTTCCGGGCAAAGAAATTGTTAGATCTGGAGGCCTGGCGGCCCCGTGGCCCGGGAGGGGACGTCAGGCTCGCGAACGGGCGTGGCTGCACCCGCAGTCTGCCGTGGGACGATCTGTCACGTATTTGCCCGCGTCGCGGAAGATGCCCGCGGCCGGGGTGTGGTCGGTCAGCGCGTCGGCCGCGAGCACGACGGCGGCCGCGGTGTAGGCGGAGCGCTCGTGCGGGAACCATTTCTCGTTCACGAACTGCCAGCCGGTCCAGTAGGAACCGTCCTCGTGCCGCAGGTGCTGCATGTCCGCGAAGAGTTTCAGCGCCCGGTCCCGGTCGCCCACGGCGTCCAGTGCGAGCACCAGCTCGCACGTCTCCGCGCCGGTCACCCACGGCTGGTCGGAGACGCAGCGGATGCCCAGGTCCGGCTCCACGAACGTGTCCCACTCCTCGGCCAGCCGCGCCTCGGCGGCCGCGCCGCGTACCGCGCCGCCCAGGATCGGGTAGTACCAGTCCATCGAGAAGCGGCTCTTGTCGGCGAACGCCTCCGGGTGCGCGAGCAGTACGTGACCGAGCTGATCGGCGGCGAGCTCCCAGTCGGGCTGCGGGTCGCCCAGGCGCTCACCGAGCAGCACGCCGCTGCGCAGGCCCTGGTGGATGGAGGCGCAGCCGGTCAGCAGGGCGTATTCGGCGGGCCTGCCGTCGGCCGCCCGCTCCCAGACGATCTCGCCCCGGGTGGTCTGCAGCTCGACCACGAAGTCCAGCGCGGATCGGACGACCGGCCACATCTCACGGGCGAAGTGCTCGTCCCCGGTCACCAGCAGCTCGTGCCAGACGCCGACCGCCACGTAGGCGGCGTGGTTGGACTCCCCGCCCCGTTCGACGGCCTTGCCCCCGACGAGCTTCATCGGCCAGGAGCCGTCGGTCCGCTGCGTACGGGCCAGCCAGTCGTAGCCCTTGCGAGCCGGTCCTGCGAGCCCGGCCACGCTCATCGCCATCAGGCACTCGATGTGGTTCCAGGCGTCCACATGTCCTTCGGGCCACGGGATGCCGCCGTCGGGTTCCTGCACCGCCGCGATGCTGTGGGCGGTCTGGACGACCTGCGGCCAGTTGATTGGGTCGCTCACCGCTCCTCATTCGCTCCGCGGGCTGCTTCGTTCCTCAGCAGACCGCTCTGCTCACTGCGTCGGGTTCGCGCCCAGTTGATTGGGTCGCTCACCGCTCCTCATTCGCTCCGCGGGCTGCTTCGTTCCTCAGCAGACCGCTCTGCTCACTGCGTCGGGTTCGCGCCCGGTTGATGGGGTCGCTCACGCGGGTTTCCGGACGTAGAGCACCACGCTTTTGCCGATGAGCGGGTTGAGCACCGCTTCGGCGATCCTGGTGGCGGCGGGGCGCTTCATGATGTCCCAGACCAGGATCTCGTGGTACGCCTTGGTCAGCGGGTGGTCGTCGTTGTTGACGCCGACCGCGCACTTGAGCCACCAGTACGGCGCGTGCAGCCCGTGGGCGTGATGGTGCGGGCCGATCTCCATGCCGACCGCCTTCAGCTTGGCGCTCAGTTCGGCCAGCGTGTAGATGCGGACGTGCCCGCCGGGAGCCGTGTGATAGGCCTCGTCCAGCGCCCAGCAGATCCGCTCGGGCAGGAAGCTCGGCACCGTGATGGCAGCCTGACCGCCCGGCTTGAGCACCCGGAAGATCTCCCGCATCGCGGCCATGTCGTCGGGGATGTGCTCCAGCACCTCGGCCGCGATCACCCGGTCGAAGCTCGCGTCCTCGAAGGGCATGTTGAGCGCGTCGCCGGTCACGGTCTCGGCCGTCCCCTCCGGGGGCACCTCGCCGGCCTTGTCCATCGCGGCGAACATGCTCGCCACGCCTTCCAGCTCCTCGGCGTCCATGTCGAAGGCCACTACGTCGGCGCCCCGCCGCAGCACCTCGAACGCATGTCGTCCGCCGCCACAGCCCAGGTCCAGAACTCGGGTTCCGGGCCCCACGGGCAACCGGCCGAAGTCGACAGTCAGCACTCGCCGCTCCTATTGAGGTGATCGGTATGAGAGGGGTTCACTTCGCGCGACGGGCCTGGATGGCCTCGTGGTAGGCCTCCACGGTCCGCTGCGCGACGACGTTCCAGGTGTAGCGCTCCATGACTCGCTCGTAGCCCTTCCTGCCCACCGCGGCCCGCTCCTCGGGGGAGTCGTGCAGGCGTCGCAGTACGGCGGCCAGCTCCTCGGGGTCGCCCGGGGCAACCTGGATCGCCGCGTCGCCGACCACCTCGGGCAGTGCGCCGGTACGGCTGGCGACCAGCGGGGTGCCGCAGGCCATGTGCTCGACGGCCGGGAGCGAGAAGCCCTCGTAGAGGGAGGGCACGACCGAGATCTCCGAGGTGGCGATCAGCTCGCCCAGCGCGTCGTCGGAGATGCCGTGCACAAACGTGACGCGGTCCTGCAGGGAGAGCTCGGCGACCAGCTTCTCGGTCGGGCCGCCCGGGGTGGGCTTGCTGACCACGGTCAGGTTGACGTCGCGCTCGGTGGCGAGCTTCGCCACCGCCCGCAGCAGCGTCGAGACGCCCTTCATCGGGGAGTCGGCACTGGCCACCGCCACGATGGAGCCGGGACGCTTGGGCATCTCCGGGCGCGGATGGAAGTAGCGGGTGTCCACGCCCAGCGGGACGAGCCGCATGTTGGCCTGAGGCACGTTGAAGTCGCGGTGGATGTCGGCGAGGGAGGACTCGCTGACGGTCAGGATCGGGCTCAGTCTCGGCGCGACCTTGGCCTGCATCCGGACGAAGCCGTACCACCTGCGGAGCGAGAACTGCTTGCGCAGCGGCGCGGCCTTCAGCTCGATCCGCCGGTCCACGCTGATCGGGTGGTGGATGGTGCCGACCACCGGGAACAGCTTCTGGATGCCGAGCAGGCCGTAGCCGAGCGTCTGGTTGTCCTGCACCACGTCGAAGTCGCCGAGGCGCTTCTTCAGCTCGCGGTGTGCGCGCAGGGTGAAGGTCAGCGGCTCGGGGAATCCCGCGGTCCACATGGTCGCGACCTCGAGCCAGTCGATCCAGTCGCGATACTCGTGCAGCTTGGGAGTGCGGAAGGGGTCTTCGTCGCGATACAGGTCAAGGCTGGGGACCTTGGTGAGAATGACGCCCTCGTCGAGTTCGGGATAGGGCTGACCGGAGAACACCTCGACGCGATGCCCGAGGGCGACCAGCTCGCGACTGAGATGGCGCAGGTAGACGCCCTGGCCCCCACAGGTCGGCTTGCTGCGGTAGGACAGCAACGCAACCCGTAGTGAGTCCGCACCTGGCACGGCAACCCCTTCCTACCCCCTGTCCGGAAAGGGGACAGGTACCGTGAAAGATGACCTTAGTCCTCGGACCCTACCATTCGGTAGCTTTGCGCACCTGATGTGGAATTGTTCCTAGACTGAGCCTCACGGGCTGCGAGCTGGGAAGTTAGTCTCACCGAACTTGATTCGGTGGAACACGTTCTCGTTGTGGCCTGACCGGCATGATGCCCATATAGGGGTGTGGCGGTACATTCGCCAATCACACGGCACAAGCCCGGGCGAAAGTCCCGCCCTACGAGCGAGGAGAACGCGTTGGCCAGACGCGCACTGATCACCGGTATCACGGGGCAGGACGGTTCCTATCTGGCCGAGTATCTGCTCGATCAGGGGTACGAGGTCTACGGACTGGCCCGTGGGCAGGCCAACCCCCGTGTCTCCCGATTGCGCAAGTTTCTGCAGAACGTCCAGTTCGTCGGCGGAGACCTGCTCGACCAGGGCTCGCTGATCTCCGCCGTGGAGAAGGTCCAGCCCGACGAGGTCTACAACCTCGGCGCCATCTCGTTCGTCCCGATGTCGTGGGAGCAGGCCGAGCTCACCGCCGAGGTCACCGGCATGGGCGTGCTGCGCATGCTGGAGGCGATCCGGGTCTGCTCCGGCATCTCCTCCTCGCGTACGGCCGCCGGATCCGGGCAGATCCGCTTCTACCAGGCATCGTCCTCGGAGATGTTCGGCCAGGTCCGCGAGACCCCGCAGACGGAGATCACCCCCTTCCACCCCCGTTCTCCGTACGGCGTGGCCAAGGCGTACGGCCACTTCCTGACCCAGAACTATCGCGAGTCCTACGGGATGTACGCGGTGTCGGGAATCCTGTTCAACCACGAGTCCCCGCGCAGGGGCACCGAGTTCGTCACCCGGAAGGTGAGCCTCGGAGTCGCCAGGATCAAGCTCGGCCTGGCCTCCGAGCTCCGTCTGGGCAACATGGAGGCCCGTCGCGACTGGGGCTACGCCGGCGACTACGTCCGCGGAATGCACCTGATGCTCCAGACGGAGACGCCCGAGGACTACGTGATCGGCACCGGCCGTACGCACACCGTCCGTGAACTCGTGGAGGCCGCCTTCACCGCCGCGGGGCTGGACTGGGAGCGGCACGTGGTCGGTGACCAGACCCTGCACCGCCCCGCCGAGGTGGACCTGCTCTGCGCCGACCCCAAAAAGGCCCGCGTCCAGCTCGGCTGGGAGCCCTCGGTCGCCTTCGAGGAGCTTGTCACGATGATGGTCGAGTCGGACATCAAGCTGCTGTCCAACGGCGGCGACCCCGACCAGGACTCCTCCTGGTCCTGAACTCCTCCGTTCCGGCCTCCGCCGGGATCAGTCGGTGATCATGATGGGACTGCCCAGCGGGAGGCGGGAGAGCAGGTCCAGCGCGGCGGACGGAACGCGCACGCAGCCGTAACTGACGTCCTGGCCGAACGCGGACCTGTCCGGCCAGCCGTGCAGGGCGATCGTCGCGGGGCCGCCGGCGAAGGTGTCGAGGGTGCCTGAGTGCGCGCCCAGCGCGAGGAACAGCGGGGTGTAGGTCTGGTGACCGGGGGTCACGGAGGCGAGCAGGAACGTCCGCCCCCGCGGGGTGGGCGTGCCGGGCGCGCCCACGGCCACCGGCCAGGATCCGAGCCTGCGTTCGGCGTCGAACACCGTGAGCCTGCGAGCGGCCAGCTCGACCCGCACCTGGTAGGTGCTGTAGACGCCCCGCAGTCCTCCGTCGTCGGTGTGGATCCATCCCGTGGATCGATTCGGCCGGCTCGGCAGCAGTATCCGGTCCCATCCCGGCAGCCGCTGGACCACCGGAACCCAGGTCGGGTCCTGGAGCTGGGTGGTCGGCAACACTCCCAGCGGTGGACCTCCGGGGCGGGAATAGACCACGCGTTTCGCCGTCGGATGTACGAGAAATCCATCCGCGACGTGAAAAGGATCGGGATCCTCCGGGGCTCTGCGCAATGTCGCATAAGTGGTGATAGTTGGCAAGCGCGCCATTTGTGCTGCTGATATCGGGAGCGGCTTGATACGCGGTGAGGCGGTCGGGGAGGACGCGGACGGCATGGTCGGAGAGACGGTCGGAGAGGCGGTCGGCGAATCGTCATCCCTTCCGCAGGAGGAGATCAGGGCCATGACGGCCAGGACGACCATGCCTGCCGTCCTGGCAGACGTGTAGCCGGAAAACCCGCGAGGAATTCCAGGTCTCCGCGAGCAACGGCGTCTCGCAGGGGTGGTTGAAGTTTTCATCGAGTTCCCGTGGTCGAATCGGTTGTATCCACGCACTTGTGGCATTCCCCCTGCTGAGAGCGACCATCAATCCATGATCTCAAATCAATGGAAACCCCGTTGGAGCTCGAATGGAGAATCGGGCGGCGGGGCGGCCCGCCAAGCACCATGAAAAAACAAAAACAACGGAAAGGAGGTAAGGAATGCCGCGCCGGTACGGCCGAGTCGCCCAGGGGTCGCTCGGAGGCCGCTCCGGGCGCGCGACCGGCGCATGACCGGCGCGCGACCGCCGAGAGCCAACCGCCATTTCCTTTCAACTCGACATATGTCATGCCATCGATTCCTGAAAACTCCGCCGGGGCGAATTGCCACCGCGCAAAGTTTTCTTGGGATCAAGCCTGTCTTGTTGCGTTGATTGTGGAGTTCTGTCCAGAAATGAACGTGTAGTGAAACCGTCGAGGTGAAGTCCTCGGAAACGGTTATCGGTCTTCCTTCGGAAGCTTCGTGCAGGGTTCACGGGTTGACGCGACGGATTCGCGAGATCTGTGAAACGAGCGCCGATTCCCATTCGCCGTGACTCTGGTTTGAGGCGGCCGGGATAGGAGCCGGACGCATGCCGGTGTTTTAGCCAATGGCCGATGGGCATGGTGGGGACTGCATGGTGGGACTGAAAGTCCAGTACGAAGAGCTGGAGTGGAAGGTTATCAGCATGAAATCGGAGACCTTCGAAGAGATTTACTTAACGAGCACCAGCGATTCGGTGCCGCGGGCTCGCTCAGAAGTCCGTAAATGGCTCGGCTACGACCATCCGGCGGTTGAGGACGCCGTTCTGGTGGTTTCCGAGTTGGTGACGAACGCCATCGTCTACTCGGATCAGGGAAACGCAGGCGACCTCATCAGGTTAACCTTGACCGCCGCGGAGGATTTCCTCTACGTGGAGGTCTCCGACCCTGGTTCGGCGTCCACCGCTCCCCACCTCTCGCGGGAGATGAATGTCCAGCCGCGAATGAGCACGGAGGGCGGCCGCGGCCTGTTCATCGTCGACACGCTCTCCCGGGGGCGCTGGGGAATACGCAAGCACGGCCGGAGCCTGGGCTGGACCGTGTGGTGTGCCCTCGCCACCCACCCGGTCCCCGAACGTCCCCACGTACCCGGCCCGTCCAACCTCCTCGTGCTGTCCGAGTGACGGACGCGTACGGTCCGTCACCTCGCCGGGCTACGGACAGGGCGCGTCCGTGGCCGGCGAGACGAGGTGCGCGGTGAGCCCGTGCCGGGGGAAGAGCGGGCCGTACCCGCCGACGCCGATCGAGCGGCTCGGCCGGGAGGGCAATGCGATGCGAGTGACTCCGTGTCGGTTGCGCTTGGTAATCAAACGGAGACTTAAAGTGAATTCGACCTAGCCGGATTTCACCGTGATCGCTCGCTCTCTGGAGCGCTGGTATCCAGCGCCGGGACCCTACCGCGGGCCCGTGCCAGATCAATGCGGGACCTCGCGTCAACAGAAGGATTCATATGTTTTCCCGCACCCACCGCATCCATCGCACCCGCCGCGCCGCCCTTGCCGCCGCGGTCGCGATCGCCGCCCCGCTCGCCCTCGCCCCCGCCGCGCACGCCACGCCTTCCCCGGCGCATGAGGTCGATCACATCGACTCGCCGGCTCTCGGCCCGCAGGTACGGCATGGATACATCTCCTCGCCTCCGAGTCGACAGGCCATGTGCGCGGCGAGACGCGTCCAGGACTGCGGTGAAGCCGAGGACAGCCCGCAGAACGTGAAGGGGGCGAAGGGCCTGCGAAAGTGCAGCGGCAACAACCCTCGCTTCCTCGCGCTCGACGACGAGACCAAGGCCTGGCCGGTCACGAAGGTGAAGAACACCGTCACCTTCAACTGGGTGCTGACCGCTCCCTACAGGACCGGCACGTGGGATTACTACATCGGCGACACGCGGATCGCACGCTTCGACAGCCAGGGGGAGGTGCCCACCTCGCCGGTCATCCACACCGTGGACCTGAACGGCAGGACGGGCCGGCTGAAGGTGCTGGCGGTCTGGAACATCGCCGACACGGAAAACGCCTACTACTCGTGCGTCGACCTGCAGAGGTAGGCGAGCCGTCCTGGCAGCCGCGATCGCCGTGCCCTTCGTTCTCGTCCCGCCGCCTATGCCGGGTCGTCTCCGGTGCGGACCCGGACCCGTTGTCCATGGTCTTGACGCCCGGGCCGGATGACGGCGCCGGCCGGGTCCTGAGTCACCGGCCGCCTGGGCGGCGACCGACCTGGAGCCGGGCATCGTGATGGAGCCGTCGCGTCCCATGGCCGCCTGACACGGACGGCCGTGGGACGTCCGGCCCGTGACACCGCGAGAAACGAGATTGCGGGTCCGAATCCAGCTGGAACTGCTGGTCCGAATCCCGCCGGTTCCGGATCGCATGCTCGCCATAGCGTCGTTCTCGTCCAGATCCCCTCCTCTTACGGATGGGACGTGACGATGAAGGGACATCCTATGGATCTGCAGCTTTCCGGCCGGGTCGCGGTGGTTACCGGCGCTTCCAAGGGCATCGGCCTGGCCGTCACCCGCACGCTGCTCGGCGAGGGCGTGCGCGTCGTGGCCGCCTCGCGCAAGAGCACCCCGGAGCTGGAGGCGCTCGCCGGCGCCGACCTGCTCCACGTACCGGTCGACCTGATGGACCCCGAGGCGCCCGGTGAGATCGTGGCGCGGGCGGTGGAGGAGTTCGGCGGGCTCGACATCCTGGTGAACAACGCCGGCGGCCCGCCGCCCGGCGTGGCCCTGCCGCGCTTCTCGTTCCTGGCTCCCACCGACGACGACTGGCGGGTGATGTTCGAGTTCAACCTGTTCTCGGTCGTACGCGCCGTCCGCGCGGCCATCCCGCCGATGCTCCGGCGAGGCGGCGGCTCGATCGTCAACGTCTCCTCGGGCGGCGCCCGGCTGCCCGCTCCCATGAACGTCGACTACAACGCCGCCAAGGCGGGCCTGAACAACCTGAGCAAGGCGTTGTCGGAGGAGTTCGCGCCGCAGGGCATCCGGGTGAACACCGTCTCCCCGGGTCCCGTTCGGACGGCATGGTGGACCGAGGAGGGCGGCGCGGCCGACATCATCGCCGCCCAGGCGGGCACCGACCGTGACACCGTGCTGAGCAGCGTCGCACCGGAGATGATGAAGCTGTCGACCGGGCGTCTCGTCGAGCCGCAGGAGGTCGCCGATGTGATCGCCCTGCTTGTCTCGCCGCGCTCGGCGAGCACCACCGGCGCGGACTTCGCCGTCGACGCGGGCTTCCTCAAGGAGATCTAACCGGGTACCGAGGCGCCGCGTACGGGCTGAAGGCGGACGGGACCGTCATTCGAAAGTTCTCACCGGTGGGTGTGACGGTCCAGGACCCGGGCGGGCAGCCGGGTCAGCCGGTCCCGTTCGTCGGCCGAGGGGGAGCCGTGCAGACCGAGCGGAGGGCGACGTTGAGAGCGTCACGATGCAGTCTGTCCAGATGCCGGTGCTGCGCGGCGGAGGCCGCCGCGCCGGACAGTTGAACGTCGCAGGCGTGGTTCGCGCCCCGGACGTCCGCGGTGGCCTTCAACTGCTCCAGGATCTCTGTAGTGATCTTGTCGAGCTGCGGCCGGACCTCCGTGGTCAGATCGGGCCGATCGGCCGGACGCAGCTTCGGGCGTGTCCCCCACAGCGCGTACAGACCGTGCTGAACGACCTTGCCGGCGTCGATCTGGTCGCGGAAGAAGCGCGTGCCGTCCGCCGGGTCGAGCCCCATGCCGGTGGACAGGGTCGTGACCTGGTCCAGCACCTGTTGCTCCCGGACGGGATCGTCGATGGGCCGGCCGGTGCCGAACTTCGCCGCGGCCACCTTGTCGGCCAGCAGGATGCGCTGTACGGCCAGGTCGGTCAGCGGTACGAGGGAGGCGGTCTGCCGAATGCCCTCGGCGGTCTGGCCCGGTGTGACGACGGGGGCGCTCGGGGCGGCGAAGGCCACGGACGACCCGCCGAGCACGAGCGCGGTGACCATGGACACGATCGCGGTGGAACGCGAGATCGGCAGATCGGCAGACATGGCAAGACCTTCCGGGAAGGCCTCCGTGAGTGGAAGACCTCCGTGAGTGATGGCCGGGTGGCCGATCCTCTGGCCATGGGTTCCGAGGGTTCTGATCGAGACTAAGGGCTTCCTGACCAGCGGGGGAACCAGGAACCGGTGCAAGTTCGGTCATGCGGGGACCAACCGATACGAGCGTCGATCCGGCAATGAGCCGGTCCTTCGGCGCGAAGTCGCGGTGTCGCGCCGTCAGGTCGCCTGGCCCGGGTCCGGCCGGGCTGACGTCGGCTCGCTCCACACGACGAGCCCGCGACCTTTCCCTGTCCCCGGTCGTCTCCTGCCCCAGCCGGGGCCCGGATCCGGCCGGCCGTCGCCGATCTCATGAGCGAATATCGCGGAGCCGGCCGGCGCCCTTTTGGTGTTGGGAAGCCATGCCGAAAAACATGACCAAAGTCCCTTATCTGGAATTAATTCCTTCTAAAAGGAACATGCGAACCAAAGGGGCAATTATGAATAAAGTGCAGGGACGAAATCGAAAGATTGGGACATTTCCTTATTGTTGGCAAATCCATTTAATCATTGTTAACTGAAATGGCGCATCGCCATGTCGATCATGGGGTAACTCCTGTTTGCCGCCACTGCCGCGGCCACGGAATCTGATTCCCTGGAATCATAAAAGACATGGAACGCGATGACTCCTAGCAGTAAAAGGCGGGCTCCAAATGCTGGCTTCGGTAAACGAAGCAGAAGTTGGGCCGTCGCTACAACGGCAATCGGAACGACGGCAATCGGCGCTATTCTGGCGCTTTCATGTCAGACTCCGGCCAGTGCCGTTGCCCTATCCGAAAATACGGTAGTCCTTCTCCCTCATACTCAGGCAGATAAAAACAGGCCTGCGTCGGATCGTCACAGAATTCAGCCCCTCGAAAATTCGCGCCCTCATTTGAGGGGAATAAAAATCGGGGGCATAAAGGCCAGGGACAGGGATCGGGATTGGGACCGGGATCGGGACTGCGAGTGCCCGAGAAGGCACTGCAAGTGCCCGCCCGGACCGCCCGGACCGCAGGGGCCGACAGGGCCGACCGGACCGACAGGCCCACAGGGGCCGACAGGCCCGTCGGGCGGTCCTCCCGGTCCTCCCGGTCCTCCGGGCGCCCCCGGCGCCCCCGGCGCTCCAGGTGCTCCAGGCACTCCCGGTTCGCCGGGTTCTCCCGGTGCGACGGGTGCGACGGGTGCCACGGGTGCCACGGGTGCGACGGGTGCCACAGGTCCTGCTGGTCCGTCCGGTCCCGCAGGTGCGAACGGTGCGAACGGTGCGAACGGCGCCCCGGGTGCGAACGGTGCCCCCGGCGCGAACGGCGCTCCGGGTGCGAACGGTGCGAACGGTGCCCCGGGTGCCCCGGGCGCCCCAGGTGCGACGGGCGCCACGGGTCCTGCGGGTCCCGCGGGCTCGCCGGGTACGCCTGGTGAGACGGGTCCGGCGGGTCCTGCGGGACCGGTCGGTGGTACGGGCCCCGCGGGTCCGGCCGGTGCTCCAGGTACGCCGGGTGCCCCGGGTGCTCCGGGTGCTCCGGGTACGCCGGGTGCGCCGGGCGCGACAGGCCCTGCGGGCCCGGCGGGTGACCCGGGTCCGGCCGGTGCCACGGGTGCCACGGGTGCCACGGGCGCCACGGGTGGCACAGGTCCGGCGGGTGCTCCGGGTACGCCGGGTGCCCCGGGCGCGACAGGCCCTGCGGGTCCGGCGGGTGCTCCGGGTACGCCGGGTGCCCCGGGTACGCCAGGTGCGCCGGGTACACCGGGTGCGCCGGGTACACCGGGTGCGCCGGGCCCTGCGGGTCCGGCTGGTGACACGGGTCCTGCGGGTCCGGCAGGTCCTGCGGGCGGTACGGGTCCCGCGGGTCCTGCGGGCCCGACGGGTGCCACGGGTGCCACGGGTGCGACGGGTGACACGGGTCCGGCAGGTCCTGCGGGTCCGGCCGGTGTTCCGGGTACGCCGGGCGCCACGGGTCCGGCGGGTCCGGCGGGTTCGCCGGGCGCCCCGGGCGCGACAGGTGCCACGGGTGCGACGGGCGCGACGGGTGCCACGGGTGACACGGGTGCCCCCGGTCCGGCGGGTGCTCCGGGTACGCCGGGTGCCCCCGGCGCGACGGGTCCGGCGGGTCCGGCAGGTACGCCGGGTACGCCTGGTGAGACGGGCCCTGCGGGTCCGGCGGGTCCGACGGGTGACACGGGTCCGGCAGGTCCTGCGGGTCCGGCCGGTGTTCCGGGTACGCCGGGCGCCACGGGTCCGGCGGGTCCGGCGGGTTCGCCGGGCGCCCCGGGCGCGACAGGTGCCACGGGCGCGACGGGCGCGACGGGCGCCACGGGTGACCCCGGTCCGGCGGGTGCTCCGGGTACGACGGGTCCTGCGGGCCCGGCCGGTCCTGCGGGCCCGACGGGTGACACGGGCCCTGCGGGTGCTCCGGGTACTCCGGGCGCCACGGGTCCTGCGGGCCCGGCAGGTCCCGTGGGTGGTACAGGTCCCGCGGGCCCCGCGGGTCCGACGGGTGCCACGGGTGCCACGGGTGCCACAGGTGACACGGGTCCTGCGGGTCCCACGGGTGGCACGGGTCCTGCGGGTCCTGCGGGTACTCCGGGTGCGGCCGGTCCGGCCGGCCCTGCGGGTGACGCGGGTCCGGCGGGTCCTGCGGGCGCGACGGGTGCGACGGGTCCTGCGGGTCCGGCGGGTACTCCGGGTACTCCGGGTGCGGCCGGTCCGACCGGTCCCGCGGGTGACGCGGGTCCGGCGGGTCCGACAGGTGCGACGGGTGCGACGGGTCCCGCGGGTCCCGCGGGTGCTCCGGGTGCGGCCGGTCCGGCCGGTCCCACGGGCGACGCGGGTCCTGCGGGCCCGGCGGGCGCGACAGGTGCGACAGGTGCGACGGGTCCTGCGGGTACTCCGGGTGCGGCAGGTCCTGCGGGTCCGGCCGGTGCGGCCGGTGCCACCGGTCCGGCCGGTGCCACGGGCGCCACGGGTCCTGCGGGCCCGGCGGGCCCGGTTGGCCCTCTGGCACCGCCGTCCGCTGTCGACTCGGCGTTCCTGCTTCTCGACGAGATCATCACATCTGTGCGGACCGACTCGACGCTGTTCCTTCGCGACCCGCGAACGACTCCCGTCTGGCATGACATGTCGGGGATACCTAACTATCCCGCAGACGCGGTCGACGTCGCTACCACGGAGTTCCTCGACGGGGTGCTTCCGTACCTTCACATCACGGTGCAGAACGAAATAGGAGATATCGCTCACTCGAGGTGCCTCCTGGGACTTCCCATCCCGGTGTTGGGAGGCTTCTTCGCTCCGGGAGCGCCCCTTGGGCCTCCTGCTTACCCGGCGAACTGCACCTCGTTCGTCAATGCGACTCCGCCGCTCTGATTTCCTGTCAGAGCATGACTGAGTAGCTGTGAGTGCCGTGCCCGGTGTTATCCGGGCACGGCACTTATCATATGGGCCGTCCTTAGTTGTCCTTCACGACCGCATATTTACATCGGCGACTTCCTACGAATCGCAGGAAGTCGGCCTGTTGATATGGCTGCCGATATCGGATTATCAATTCTTCTGGACGACGGCCTGTGATCCTTGGATTGACAGAGACCCCGAATAAGCTGGACGTGATCACTTTCTCGGGCTACGGCGACGACGACGGCGGGCGTCGGCTGTGGCGAATTCCAACCGTCCACGGGGCCGGGCATACGCGTACCGGTCCGTCCGCTGCCGTTCCCGAGCCGTCACGCCCCCGGCTTCGGCCCTGACAAGGAGGAACACCCATGCAGCCAGCTCAGCCGCTGATGGCCTCGGTAGCCCTGGCCTTCGGGCTCGCCGCACCCCCGGCGCCGGCCGTCGCGTCAACGGACACGACCGAGCTGCGAGCGGATGCCCTGTCGATAAGCGTGCCCACCTCGGTCGCCCTCGGCGGAGCGGCCCCGGGGGGCACGATCAGCAGGCAGATGGGCACTGTCACGGTGGTCGACAACCGGCTGATCCTGGCCAGCTGGACGGCGACCGTGTCGGCGACGAACTTCACCACGGGAGCGGGCTCCTCCGCGCAGACCGTCGGGAAGGGCAGAGTGTCGTACTGGTCGGGTCCGGTCACCGCCTCGGTGGGCATCGCCATACGGACCCCGGGACAGCTCACCGCTCTGCTCGCGCAGGACCTCTCCGTCCCGCGCACGGCGTTCTCCAAGACGGCCGGGGTGCTCGGCACCTCCACCAGCTGGAACCCCACCCTCGTGGTGGCCATCCCGAACAGCGCCGTCGCGGGCCCCTACACGGGCACGGTGACGCACTCCGTCGCCTGACGTGGCTCTCGGGAGAGAACCGCCGGGCAGCCGGCCGGCGTGCGGCCACGCCGGCCGGCCACGTCAGACACCGCGGGGCATATCCGCGCCGCTCCGGTCCTCCGAGGCGCCGACCCTCAGACGAGGGTGACCGGAAGGTCCTTGATGCCGTTGATGAAGTTGGAACGGAGCCGGCGGGCCGGGCCGGCCTGCGCCAGGTTCGGCAGCCGCTCGGCCAGGACCTCGAAGAGGACCCGCAGTTCCAGCTTGGCGAGGTGGTTGCCGAGGCAGAAGTGGGCTCCGCCGCCGCCGAAGCCGATGTGCGGGTTGGGGTCGCGGCCGATGTCGAAGCTCTCGGGGTTGGCGAACACGTCCTCGTCCCGGTTGGCCGAGCTGTAGAACACCACGACCTTGTCGTCGGCCTTGATCTCCTGGTCACCGATCATCGTGTCCACGGTGGCCGTACGGCGGAAGAGGTTGACGGGGGAGACCCAGCGGACGATCTCGTCGGACGCGGTCCGGGCGAGGGAGGGGTCGGCGACCAGGCGCTGCCACTGCTCGGGGTTCTCGAAGAAGGCGAGCATGCCGCCGGAGGCCGCGTTGCGGGTGGTCTCGTTGCCCGCGACGACCAGAAGGAGCACGAACATGTCGAACTCCTCCTCGGTGAGCGTCTCGCCGGCCGCGTCGGGCATGAGCAGCTTGGTGACGATGTCCTCGCGGGGATTCTTGTGCCGCTCGGCCGCCAGAGCGTTGGCGTAGGCGTAGACCTCCATGGCCGCGTTCGTGCCCTCGGCGGGGTCGGCCGCGTAGTCCGGGTCCTCGGCCCCGATCATCTCGTTGGACCACTTGAAGATCTTGTTCCGGTCCTCGACGGGGGCGCCGAGCAGCTCACAGATCACATAAAGCGGCAGCGGGGCGGCGATGTCCCGGACGAAGTCGACGGAGGGAAGGCCCTTGGCCTCGTCGACCAGCTGGTTGCAGAGGTCACGGATGCGCTGTTCCAGAGCGCCCATCATGCGCGGGGTGAAGCCCCGGTTGACCAGGGAGCGTCGCCGGGTGTGCTCCGGCGGGTCCTGGTTGAGCATCATCATCCGCTGGAGCTCACGCTGCTCCTCGGGCACCTCGTCAAAGAGCGCGAGCTTCTTGCTCGACGAGAACAGGTCGGACCGGCGGGAGATGTGCACAACGTCGGCGTGCTTGGTGACCGCCCAGAACCCGGGCCAGCCGCGCTCGGTGTCGCCCTCGTGCAGGTAGACCGGCGTGTTGGCTCGCAACCAGCCCAACTGGTCATAAGGCGCTCCGTTACGCCAATAAAAGTCTTTGTCGACCAGATCGATGTCCATTGGTCCTCCTGCGCGAACCGTGCGTGCGTCCTCGTGACGCGGCTCATAACGGTGCAGCCTACGTGGATACGGGCTCGGTAGGCCGCACTCGGCTGATCTTGCGACAAGCTCCTCGCGAGGACGCACGTCGCGGACGGGAGAGTCGCGAGGACGTCAAGGAGCCCACCTTCCGTGAAGGCCGTGCCGAGCCGTCAAGCACGTGATCGACCGCTCGACGGGACAGCATTCTAGAACGTGTTCTATTACGTGGCGGCGACGGCGTCAAGAGGGGCGGCGTCAAGGAGGCCCGGGGAGCGATTGCTCCCCGGGCCTCGTCTCAGATGGCCGCCGGACCTCTCAGATGACCGGCGGATGGATCAGATGATCGCCTGACGGGTCAGAAGGCGATGTCACGCCAGGTGCCGACCTCGGCCGCGGTCAGCGCCCGGGGAAGGATGGCCATGCGGTCGACGGCTCCGGTGAGACGCTGGCCGCCGTCCTGGTCCGCTCCGAAGCGGAGCGGGCGTGCCGTGCAGCCGGTGATGCCGTCGGTGGTCGCGGTGCCGCCGCCGACCCGGGTGCCGTCGACGTAGGTGTTGATCACGCCGTTGCGGTTCATGGTGACGACGAGGTCGATGTAGCGGCCGGTCGGGATCGTCCCGCTCAGCCCCACGTTCTGCCCGGCGCCGATGAAGCGCAGGGTGTTGGAGGGGGTGAGGTCGACGATGATCCCGTCGGTGCCGGGGTTGCCGCCCGGCTGGGAGTCGAAGAGCCTCCGGTAGCCGGTCCCTCCGATCTTGACCTCGGCCGCGAACGTCGCCTCGGGCATGTAGCCCAGCAGCGTGCTCGCCGTGGTGAGGTAGGTCGAGCCGTTCAGGACCAGCCCGCTGCCGCTCGGGGCCGTGGTGTCGTAGGTCGCCGTGCCGACGACGTTGGCGTTCCTGCCGCTGCCGGAGCTGTCGGTCACGGTCGTGCCCGACGTCGGGTCCCACGCGACGACGGCCCTGTCCGTCGGCGGGGTGACGCACGGGTTGAGGCCGACGGCCGCCGAGCTGCCCGCCTTCCAGCCGTCGCCCGAGAGTTCCGCCGCGATCCGCGCGGACCTGGTCCCGTTCGCGGGGCCGACGGCCACGGAGAACGAGAAGGTCTTCGGGTTGCCCGGCGAGACGGCGGGCACCTGGATCGAGGCGGGGGTTGCGGTCCAGCCCTGCGGGAGGGTGAGGGCCAGCGTGCCGGCGGGCACGTCCTTCGTGCCCGGCGCGGTGACGGTGACGGTGACCGGGATCGACTCGCCGGCGCCCGCGATCACGGGTGCGGTGATCTTGACGGTCACCCCGTTGACGATCGTGTAGGACTCTCCGTCCTTGGCGTCGATGGTGATGACGTCACCGTCGCGGGGCGGGTCGATCGTCTTGCCGCTCTCGTCCTCGACGTGGTAGCGGCCACCGATCATGGCGGCGCGGACCTTGAGAGGACCGGACCTTCCCGCGTGCACGGTGACCCTGTCGGCGTTGCCGTCCTTCCACGAGGCGTCCACGGTCGCGTCGCCCCGGGCGCGCAGGCCGGTGACCGAGCCGTTGGACCAGGCCGACGGCAGCGCGGGCAGTACGTCGATCGTGTCGTGCTGGCTCTGCAGCAGCATCTCGGCCATGCCGGAGGTGGCGCCGAAGTTGCCGTCGATCTGGAACGGCGGGTGGGTGTCCCACAGGTTGTCCAGCGTGGAGCTCTTGAGCTGCTCGCTGAGCATCTTGTGCGAGTGGTCGCCGTCCAGCAGGCGGGCCCAGAAGTTGACCTTCCACGCCTTGCTCCAGCCGGTGCCGCCGTCGCCTCGTGCGGTGAGCGAGATCTTGGCCGCCTCGGCCTCCGGGGTGCCGGCCGTGATCTGCCGTCCGGGGTGCAGGCCGAACAGGTGGGAGACGTGCCGGTGGTCGTTGCGCGGATCGTCCAGGTCCGCCTTCCACTCCTGGAGCTGACCCCAGGAACCGATCCGGATGCCCGGGTCGAGCTTGTCCAGCGCGGCCTGCAGCTCGGCCTGGAAGGGCTTGTCGTTCTTCAGCTCCTTCGCCGCCTCCAGGGTGTTGGTCAGCAGGTCGAAGACGATCTGCTGGGACATCGAGGCGCCCGCCGTGAAGTCGCCCTGCTCGGGGGAGTAGCTGGGGGAGACCACGAGCTTGCCGTCACGCGGGTCGGTGTAGAGGGTGTCCAGCCAGAACTCGGCCGCGCCCTTCATCACCGGGTACGCGGTGCTGCGCAGATACTTGTTGCTGCCGCTGAAGCGGTAGTGGTCGTACATCTGCTGGGTCAGCCACGCCGCCGCGTCGGGGAACCAGAACGAGGTGGCCCAGTTGTGCACGCCGGTGAAGCCGAACGGGTTGGTCTCGTTGTTGACGACCCACCCGCGCGAGCCGAACATCTCCTGGGCGGTCTTCGTGCCGGGCGCGATCATCGACTGGACGTAGCGGTCGTACGGCTCGGTCGTCTCGGCGAGGTTGGTCTGCTCGGCGAGCCAGTAGTTCATCTGCAGGTTGATGTTGACGTGGTAGTCGGCCGACCAGGGTGGATTGGTGGAGTTGTTCCACACGCCCTGCAGGTTGGCCGGGAGCGACCCCTCCCTGGAGGAGGCGATCAGCAGGTAGCGGCCGTAGGCGAAGAACAACGCCTCCAGCGCCCGGTCGTCGGTCGAGGCGCCGCCGGTGTACGCCGCGCGCAGCTTGTCGGTCGGGATGGTCGGCGCCTTCTGCCCGAGGTCCAGCTTGACCCGGTCGAACAGGTTCCGGTAGTCGGTCAGGTGCTTGGCCTTGAGCCCCTCGTACGACCTGCCGGCGGCCGCGTCGACCGTCGCGGTCACCTTGGCGTGCGGGTCCACGGTCCGGTAGGTCGGGTAGACGTCGGAGTAGTCGGTGCCCGCCGACAGCACGAACATCGCGCTGTCGGCGCCCGTGACGGTGACCTTGTCGGTGCCGTCGGTGCGGGTGCCGCCCTTGGTGATCACCTGGACCTGCGACTCGAACTTCATGCCGTTGTCGGCGAGCGTGCCCCTGACGGTGAGGCGGCCCTTGGAGACCGAGACCTGCTTGTCGTTGCGGGGCGAGGAGGTGCGCAGCGTGAAGGAGACCTTGCCGCCCTTGTCGGCGGAGATCCGGCCGACGACGACGTTGCTGGGGTGGCTGGCGAAGTACTCGCGGGAGTAGGTCACCCCGTCCGAGGTGTAGCCGACCTTGGCGACCGCGTCGCGCAGGTTCAGCTCCCGGCGGTAGCCGGTGACCGTGCTCGCGGGGACTTCTGGCATGTCCAGCCAGAGGTCCCCGAAGGTCTGGTAGGCGCCGAAGCCGCTCTTGGGCTGTCCGAGCTTGGCCGCCACCGCCTCGGGGGACATCTTCCCGTCGCGGTCGATCTGCGCCTGAACCTCGGCGATCGCATTGGGACGGGGGCTGGTCCAGTTGCCGAAGTCGTAGTTGTTCGCGCCGGGACCGCCGGTCCACAGGGACTTCTCGTTGAACTGGATCTGCTCGCTGTTGACGCCGCCGAACACCATGGCGCCCATCGCGCCGTTGCCGATCGGCAACGCCTGGGTCTCCCAGTCGGTGGCGGGCTTGTCGTACCAGAGAGTCAGGTCATCGGGTGTATCGGCTGACACGACGGCTCCTTCCGACTTCGCCTGAGCTAGATTCTGGCCGTAGAAGCTGGTGGTGAGGGTCAGAGCGGCTAAGAAGGCAACGGCAAGTCGTCTTCTTGAGGGGTGGAACAACGAATTCCTCCGATCACAGGGCCCATCTGCTTCTAGGAGATAGCACTGAAATTCGGACGTAACAAGGCTCATCCTCCGATGTTTATGACTTCTCGATCAACCAGATGGCCGCTGGCACCGGGGATCCCGTGAGTGAGCCCGTCCGCCGTCTGAACAGAGCAACCCGATGACTGATCGCCCGCGATCCGGGGATGTACCGTTATATGGCCGCCAGCTGCGGTTTCTTGTCTATAACGGATCGGATGTATCGGTCCATGAGGGGTTGACACGGGGGTTCGGCGTCATCGAGCATCACGGGACAAGACATCCGATGTATGAATGAAGGGTGCGGTGTGAAGCTGCTGCGAGTAGGACCCGTCGGCCAGGAGCGACCGGCGGTCCTGGACGGCGCCGGTAATCTCCGCGAAATCTCGGAAGCCGAGATCGACGGGGCTTTCTTCGCTTCCGGGGGAGTGGCACGCGTCCGCGAGGCGTTGGAGCGGGACGAGCTTCCCGTGCTGGACGGCGAGGGGCTGCGGATCGGTGCGCCCATCGCCCGGCCGGGGAAGATCGTGTGCATCGGGCTCAACTACCGTGACCACGCCGAGGAGACGAACGCCGCGATCCCGGCGGAGCCGATCATCTTCATGAAGGCTCCCAACACGATCGTCGGACCCTACGACGAGGTGCTGATCCCGAGAGACAGCGTGAAGACCGACTGGGAGGTCGAGCTGGCCGTCGTCATCGGCCAGACCGTCCGCTACGCGGAGAGTCACGAGGAGGCCCTGGCGGCGGTCGCGGGCTACGCGATCTCCAACGACGTCTCCGAGCGTGAGTTCCAGCTGGAGCGCGGGGGGCAGTGGGACAAGGGCAAGTCCTGCGAGACCTTCAACCCGCTCGGCCCCTGGCTGGTCACCGCCGACGAGATCGCCGATCCGCAGGACCTCGGTCTCCGGCTCTGGGTGGACGGCATGCCGTACCAGGACGGAAGCACCAAGAACATGATCTTCCACGTGGCCGAGGTCGTCCGTTACCTCAGCCGGTTCATGGTCCTTGAGCCCGGTGACGTCATCAACACCGGCACCCCCGCCGGCGTCGCGCTCGGCCTGCCGGACAAGCCCTACCTTCGCGCGGGCCAGGTCATGGAGCTGGAGATCGACGGCATGGGGCGTCAGCGGCAGACGGTGGGACAGGCATGAGTGAGCGAAACGGCCCGGCCAGTGAGCACAGTGCCGTGGCGTCCGACACCGGGGAGAAGGGAGGCGACGCCTACCGCATCACCTCGATGGAGACCCACGACATCCGCTTCCCCACCTCGCTGGAGCTGGACGGCTCCGACGCGATGAACCCGGACCCGGACTACTCGGCGGCCTACGTGGTGCTGAAGACCGACGACGGGTTCGAGGGCCACGGCTTCGCCTTCACCATCGGCCGCGGCAACGAGGTGCAGACCGCCGCGATCAGGGCGCTGGAATCGTACGTGGTCGGCAAGGACGCCGAGGACATGGGCGCCCTCTGGAAGGACATGGTCCACGACTCCCAGCTGCGCTGGCTCGGCCCGGAGAAGGGCGTCATGCACATGGCGATCTCCGCCGTGGTCAACGCGCTCTGGGACCTGAAGGCCAAGCGGGCGGGCAAGCCGCTCTGGCTGCTGCTCGCCGAGATGTCGCCCGAGGAGCTCGTCGCGCTGGTCGACTTCCGCTACCTCACCGACGCGCTCACCCCGGAGCAGGCACTCGACATCCTGCGTGCCGCCGAGCCCGGCAGGCGGGAGCGGATCGCGAACCTGCGGGAGCGGGGCTACCCGGCGTACACCACCTCCCCCGGCTGGCTCGGCTACGGCGACGACAAGCTGCGCCGCCTGTGCAAGGAGGCCATGGCCGAGGGCTTCACCCAGATCAAGCTGAAGGTCGGCGCCGATCTGGAGGACGACCGGCGGCGGATGCGCATCGCCCGCGACACCTGCGGCGAGGACTTCCCCATCGCGATCGACGCCAACCAGCGCTGGGACGTCGACTCCGCCATCGCCTGGGTGAACGCCCTGGCGGAGTTCCGGCCGCACTGGGTCGAGGAGCCGACCAGCCCCGACGACGTGCTCGGTCACGCCGCCATCGCCCGCGGCATCGCGCCCATCCCGGTCGCCACCGGTGAGCACGTCCAGAACCGCGTGATCTTCAAGCAGCTCCTGCAGGCCGACGCGATCTCCTACCTCCAGATCGACGCGGCCCGCGTCGCCGGGGTGAACGAGAACATCGCGATCCTGCTGCTCGCCGCCAAGTTCGGCATCCCGGTCTGCCCGCACGCGGGCGGGGTCGGCCTGTGCGAGCTGGTGCAGCACCTGTCGATGTTCGACTACGTCGCGGTCAGCGGCTCGATGGAGAACAAGGTGATCGAGTACGTCGACCACCTCCACGAGCACTTCATCGACCCCGTGGTCATCAAGGACGGCGCCTACGTCGCACCGAGCCTGCCCGGCTTCAGCGCGGCCATGCGCGCCACCTCGATCACCGATCACACATATCCCGACGGTCCGGTCTGGAGGTCCCTCAATGGGTGAGTTCGACGGTCTGCGCGCCCTGGTCACCGGTGGCGGCTCAGGCATAGGTCTGGCCACGCTCACCCTGCTCGCCGAGCGAGGAGCGAATGTCGCCTCCCTGGACGTCAACGCGTCCGGCGGGCCGTTCATCGAGGTCAAGGCCGACGTCACCGACGAGGTAGGGGTCCTTGCGGCGGTCGCTCAGGCCGTCGAGCAGCTGGGCGGCCTGGATATTCTGGTCAACAACGCCGGAATCGGCGCCGCGGGGACGATCGAGGACAACCCCTACGACGAGTGGCTCAGGGTCCTGGACGTCAACGTCCTGGGCACCGTCCGAGTCACCCGGGCGGCCCTTCCCCACCTGCGACTCTCGGCGAACGCGGCGATCGTCAACACCTGCTCGATCGCCGCCACGGCCGGACTGCCCCAGCGGGCGCTCTACAGCGCGTCCAAGGGGGCGATCCAGTCGCTCACCCTGGCGATGGCCGCCGACCACGTCCGCGACGGCATCAGGGTCAACTGCGTCAACCCGGGCACCGCGGACACCCCGTGGGTGCAGCGCCTGCTCGACGCGGCTCAGGATCCGGCGGCCGAACGCGGGGCGCTGGAGGGGCGTCAGCCGATGGGCCGTCTGGTGAGCGCGGAGGAGGTCGCGGCCGCGATCGCCTACCTCGCGAGCCCGCTCGCGGCATCCACCACCGGCACGGCCCTGGCCGTGGACGGAGGGATGCAGGGGCTCAGGCTCCGGCCCAAGTCGTAAGAATCACGAGGTCGTACGGGAAACCGTGAGCATCACGAAATCGTGACGGTAAAGCCATGAGGATCGTGACGGGAAGCAGTGAGGATCGCGGAGGTCGTGGCGGGAGACCGTATCGACCACCGGATCGTGACGGCGGAGCCGTGAGGATCACGACGGGAAGAGACCCTGTCGAATGAGATATCAGACTAGAGACAATTCACCCCCCATATGGTTTCGAATCGAGGCAACGGTATGAAACTCGGAACTGCGGCGACGGGCGCGGCACTGCTTGCGATCACTTTCACCCTTTCGGCGTGCGGTTCGTCGGAGCCCACCGACACAGCCGCCACCACTGCCGCTCAGCCCACCGCTGACGCCGGGGCCGCAGGCGGCAAGGTCGGGATCGACTTCCCGCGTGCCGACTCCGACTTCTGGAACTCCTACAACAAGTACGTCCCGCAGATGGCGACCGAGATCGGCGTCGACCTGATGCCGCCGACCAACTCCCAGAACGACGTGGCCAAGCTGGTCGCCAACACCCAGGCACTGATCGGCCAGGGCGCCAAGGCGATCGTCATGGCTCCGCAGGACACCGGCGCGATCGCCTCCACGCTGCAGACGCTGGAGGGCAAGAAGATCCCGGTCGTCACGGTGGACACCCGCCCCGACAAGGGCAACGTCTACATGGTCGTGCGGGCCGACAACAAGGCCTACGGCACCAAGGCGTGCGAGTTCCTCGGCGAGAAGCTGGGTGGCAAGGGCAAGGTCGTCCAGCTCATGGGCGCGCTCTCCTCGATCAACGGCCGCGACCGGGCCGAGGCCTTCAGCGCGTGCATGAAGGAGAAGTTCCCCGCGATCACCGTCTTCGACGAGCCCACCGAGTGGGACGGCACGAAGGCCGCCTCGATGCTGCAGACCCGTCTCCAGCAGCACCCGGACATCAAGGGCATCTACATGCACGCCGGCGGTGTCCACCTGGCCCCGACCCTGCAGGTGCTCAAGGCCAAGAGCCTGATCGTGCCGCCGGAGGACCCCAAGCACGTCTTCGTGGTCTCCAACGACGGCATCCCCCAGGAGTTCGAGGCCATCCGCAAGGGTGAGATCGACGCCACGGTCTCCCAGCCGGCCGACCTCTACGCCAAGTACGCGCTCTTCTACGCCAAGGCCGCGCTCGACGGCAAGACCTTCCAGCCTGGCCCGACGGACCACGACAGCACGATCATCCAGCTGCCGAACGGTCTTGAGGACCAGCTTCCCGCCCCGCTGGTTACCAAGGAGAACGTGGACGACCCGGCTCTCTGGGGCAACCAGGTTAAGTGATGACATCTTCTGTTAAGGCGGTTGAGGCGCTTGGGATCACCAAGCGCTTCGGCCCGACCACCGCGCTCAACGGTGCCGGGATCGCCATCACCGAGGGGGAGACGCACGCGCTGGTCGGCAGGAACGGCGCGGGCAAGTCCACGCTGGTGTCGATCCTGACCGGCCTCCAGCGGCCCGACGAGGGCGAGGTCCGCTTCGGCGGGCAGCCCGCGCCGCCGCTGGCCGACCGGGACGCCTGGCGGCAGCGCGTCGCGTGCGTCTACCAGAAGTCGACGATCATCCCCTCGCTCACGGTCGCGGAGAACCTCTTCCTCAACCGTCAGACGGAGCGGGGGGCGATCAACTGGCGGGCCATGCGCACGCGGGCCAGGCAGCTCCTGGAGCAGTACGGCGTGGACGTGGACGCCAACATCCTCGCCGGGGACCTCGACGTCGAGCAGCGCCAGCTGCTGGAGATCGCCCGGGCGCTCTCGTTCGGCGCCCGGTTCATCATCCTGGACGAGCCCACCGCCCAGCTCGACGGCCCGGCCATCCAGCGGCTCTTCGACCGGATGCGCGCGCTCAGGGAACAGGGCGTGACGATGATGTTCATCTCACACCACCTTGAGGAGGTGTACGAGGTCTGCCAGAGCGTCTCGGTCTTCCGCGACGCCCGGCACATCCTCACCACCTCGGTCGGCGACCTCCCGCACAGCGAGCTCGTCGACGCGATGACCGGTGAGGTCACCGCCGCCTACGAATACCGATCCCGTACGGCCGACGCCTCGGCCCCCGTGGTGCTCGCCGCCGAGGGGCTCGGACTCGAAGGCCGCTACGAGAACGTGGACCTGACCGTCCGGGCCGGAGAGATCGTCGGCCTGGCCGGATCCGGCAGCAGCGGGAAGGTCAGCCTGGCGGAGACCCTGGTCGGCCTCCGCAAGGCCGGCACCGGCACGGTGACGGTCAACGGCACCGTGGTCAAGCAGGGAGATGTGCCGTCCGCGCTCGCCGCGGGGCTCGGCTTCGTCCCCCAGGACCGGCATCACGAGGGCTTCGTCCCGCTGCTGTCGATCGCGGAGAACGCGACCATCCCGATCGCGCGCAAGCTCGGCCGGTTCGGCACGATCTCCCCGGCCCGCCGCCGCGAGCGCGGCACCCAGATGATCGAACGGCTGGACATCAAGACGACCGGCCCCGACCAGCCGGTGGCGGACCTGTCCGGCGGCAACGCCCAGAAGGTCGTGTTCGCCAGGGCGCTGGCGGACGACCCCCGGGCACTCGTGGTCATCAACCCGACCGCCGGTGTGGACGTGAAGGCCAAGCACTCCCTCCTCGGCGCCGTGGAGGACGCGGCCGACCGGGGCGCCGGAGCCGTACTGGTCTCCGACGAGCTCGACGACCTGCGTATCTGCGACCGGGTCCTGGTGATGTTCCACGGAAAGATCGTGAAGGACGTGCCACGCGGCTGGACCGACACCGAACTGGTGACGGCGATGGAAGGTATCCACCACTGATGACCGCTACAAAGACCCCGCCGACCCCTCCCGCGGTGGCCGCCCCACAGGGCAGGCGAATCCAGCTCGGGCGGTTCCGGGACCTCACCCTCGTCCCGGTGATCGTCGTCCTGCTGATCGCCGGTTCGTTCGTGGACCCGGTCTTCCTCACCATGGGCAACCTGACCAACGTCCTCCAGCAGCAGTCGGCCCTGGCGCTGGTGGTGCTCGCCGAGGCGCTGATCCTGATCGCCGGCAAGTTCGACCTGTCGCTGGAGTCCACGGTCGGCATGGCGCCCGCCGTGGGCGTGATGCTGGTCATCCCGGTGGCGGCCGGCGGGTTCGGCCTCGAACTGCCCGGGATCCTGGCGATCCCGCTCTGCCTGCTGGTCGGCGGCCTGGTCGGCGCCTTCAACGGCTTCCTGATCATGCGGTTCCAGCTGTCGGCCTTCATCGTCACGCTGGCCATGATGATCGTCGTACACGGACTCCAGCTCGGCCTCACCCAGGGCAAGAGCCTGTTCGAGCTGCCCGAGTCGTTCCTCTACCTCGGCAGCGCCACCTGGCTGGGCCTCCCGGCCGCCATCTGGATCACGGGCGCGCTCTTCGCCGCGGCCATCGTCGCGCTCGGGTACTTCCGGGTCGGCCGCTCGCTCTACGCCATCGGCGGCAACGCCGACGCCGCCCGCGCGGCCGGCATCCGGGTCGAGCGGGTCCTGTGGGTCGTCTTCATCATCGGCGGAGTCATCGCCGCGCTCGCCGGAGTGCTGGAGACCGGTCGTCTGGGCGGCATCAGCGCCAACCAGGGTGTCGGCTGGATCTTCATGGCCTTCGCCGCCGCCGTCATCGGCGGGGTCAGCATGGACGGCGGAAAGGGCACGATCCTCGGCGCCCTCACCGGTGTCCTGGTGATCGGCCTCGTCGAGAACATCCTGACGCTGAAGGGCGTTCCCGGAGAGTGGAAGCAGCTCGTCTACGGCGCCATCATCCTGATCGCCCTGATGATCAGCCGCCTGGCGGGCGGTAAAGCCCAAGATTGACGCGGTACGGCTCGCCTCCCGCCGATGCGGCTCGCCCCCGATGGGACGCGAGCCGCATCGGCGTGTAGCCGTACGGAGACCTCGAGCCGCAGAGATGCGAGCCCGAGGTGCGCGGCGCGTAGGAGAGACGTGAAGCCGGGGCGCGCGCCCGCACGAGAGATGTGCGGACGCGGAGCCGTGCGCAGACCTCGGGCCGCACGAGAGACGTGAAGCCGGACAGAACATCAAGCCGGACAGAACATCAAGCCGTACAGAACGGAGCAAGCGGTGCAGGTCAGCAGGTACGGTTTCGGCGCGGCACCGATCGGGAACCTGTTCTCGGCGGTGGACGACAACGCGGCTCGGGCGGCGGTGGACGCCGCCTACGAGGCGGGGTTCCGCCTCTTCGACACCGCGCCCCACTACGGGCTCGGCCTGTCGGAGCGGCGCCTCGGCGCGGCCCTGGCGGGAAGGCCCCGCGACTCCTACACCCTGTCGACGAAGGTCGGCCGCCTGCTCGTCCCCTCCTCGGACGGAGGCAGGGACGACCAGGGCTTCGACGTGCCCGCCGACGTCCGCCGGGTGTGGGACTTCTCGCGGGACGGGGTGCGGCGGTCGCTGGAGGAGAGCCTGGAGCGGCTCGGCCTCGACGCGGTCGACATCGTCCTCATCCACGACCCGGACGACCACTGGGAGCAGGCCGTCTCCGAGGCCTATCCGGCGCTGGCCGAGCTGCGCGACCAGGGTGTCGTCAAGGCCGTCGGGGTCGGGATGAACCAGGCCGGAATGCTCGCCGCGTTCGTCCGCGAGACGGAGGTGGACCTGGTCATGCTGGCCGGGCGCTACACCCTGCTCGACCAGTCGGGGGCCGGGGAACTGCTGCCGCTCTGCGAGGAGCGTGGCGTCTCGGTGCTCGCGGCGGGAGCCTTCAACAGCGGCCTGCTCGCCACCCACGACCCGGCGGGCACCTACGACTACGCCCCGGCCTCCGCGCCCCTGCTCGCCAAGGCCCGCCGCATCGCCTCCGTCTGCGAGCGGCACGACGTCACCCTGCCCCAGGCGGCACTGGCCTTCCCCCTGCGCCACCCGGCGATCGCCTCGGTCGTCGTCGGCGCCCGCTCCGCCGGCGAGGTCATCGCCAACGCGGCCCTGGTGGCCGAGTCCGTCCCCGAGGCCCTCTGGGCCGACCTTGTCGCGGAGGAACTGATCCCGGCCTGAACGGCCGGGCCCGCTCGCGAACGGTCGGACGGGTTCACGAACGGCCGGACCCGCTCTCGAACGGCCGGGCCGGTTCACGAACAGCCGGGCCCGCTCTCGAACGGCCGTTCCTGCTCGCGGCCGTGCCCGCTCGCAGACGGCAGGGCCCGTTCACGAACGGGCGGGCCCGGTCTCGAATGGTCGGGCCCGCTCGCGCCGTAGACGCCATGCCGGACGTCTCGACGGGCGCACAGCTCGTCGAGACGCCCGGCTGATTTCACACGGGAGCCGAAGACGCGCACCCATTTCACGGGGGAGCCGAGGGCACGACCGGATTGACACGATAGACAACCTGGTTCACTATTTAGACAACCACGTTGTCTATTTGAGGGATTTCCCGATGCCTGTCATCCGCCATGCCGAAAGCCGCCGGACCGAGACGCCCAACGCCGTCATGACCACGCTCGCCTCCCCGTCCCAGGGCGGTGCCGGCCAGGTCGTCTGGCGCGTCGACATGAACCCCGGCCAGGTGGGGCCGCCGCACGCCATAGACACCGAGCAGGTGTGGACCGTGCTGGACGGCGGCGCGACCGTCGAGCTCGGCGACGAGACTCTCACGGTCGAGCCGGGCGACACCCTCGTCATGCCGGCCGACGTGCCGCGCCGTCTGAGCTCGGCCCCGGCGACCGGCTTCACCGCCATCGTCGTCGCCCCCGCGGGCATGCGCGCCTACGTGACCGACGGCATCCAGGTCTCGGCGGAATGCGCCGTGCCCGACGGCGACAAGCTCGTGCCGGCCTGGGTCGTCTGAGCGTGGACCGCCCGCGTGGGTCCGGCGTGAGGCCGGGCTCTCGCGGGCCGCCCCAAGCGGTTCGTCCCGGATGCGGGGCTCTCGCGGGCCGCCTCAAGCGGTTTCCCGGACGGCAGGGCCCTTCGCCCTGAGCGGTTTCCGGACGGCAGGGCCCTCGTGGGCCGCCTCAGGCGTTTTCCCGGAGCAGGGCCCCTCATCCGCCCCAGGCGGTTTTCCCGGAGCGGGGCTCTCATGGGGGCCGCCCCAAGCGGTTTCCCCCGGGCGGCAGGGTTTTGGCGGGCCGTCCCGAGGGGGTTCCCCGGACGTCGGCTCGCTACCGGGCGAACCGGTCGAGCGCACCGCGCATCTCATCGCGCATCGCGTCGCTGCCCGTGTGTCCCGAGTCGTCGACGACGATCAGCTCCGCGTCGGGCCAGACACGGGCCACCTCCCAGGCGGTTCCGAGCGGGCTGCCCAGGTCGAGGCGGCCGTGGATCAGGATGCCGGGGATCCCGGCCAGGCGTTCCGCCTCGCGCAGCAGGACGTCGTCGTCGAGCCACGAGCCGTGCGCGAAGTAGTGCGAGCAGATCCGGACGAACGCGAGCAGGGCGGCCGGCGGGCGGTCGCTGTACGCGTTCGGCGCGCCGTTGGGCTCCATGGAGATGACGGCGTCCTCCCAGGTGACCCAGTCGGTCGCGGCCTTCTCCCGCACGCCCGGGTCGGAGTGTTCCATGAGACGCGCGTAGGCCGCGACGAGGTCGCCGTCGGGCTCGGGAACGCCGGCCCGGAACCGGTCCCACTGCTCGGGGAAGAACCGCCCGACGCCCCGGTAGAGCCAGTCGATCTCCGACTGCCTGCTGGTGGTGACGGAGGGGATGACGATCTCCGACACCCGCTGCGGGTGGCGTTCGGCGTAGGCGAGGATCAGCGTGGACCCCCACGAGCCGCCGAAGAGCAGCCAGCGGTCGATCCCGAGGTGCTCACGCAACTTCTCCATGTCGGTCAGCAGGTGCTCGGTGGTGTTGAGGCTCATGTCCGTGGCCGGATCGCTCGCGTGCGGCGTGCTGCGCCCGCAGCCGCGCTGGTCGAACAGGACGACCCGGTAGCGGTCCGGGTCGAAGTATCGGCGATGGCCTGGGGAGCACCCCGAGCCCGGCCCGCCGTGGACGACGAGGGCGGGCTTGCCGTCCGGGTTGCCGCAGACCTCCCAGTAGATGAGGTTGCCGTCACCGGCATCGAGCATCCCGTGGTCGTACGGCTCGATCGGCGGATAGAGCTCGGTCATGTCCAAGATCCCTTCAAGCGGAATGCAACAGCGCTGTTATATTCCTTTCATGGCTTCTCCCGCAACCGGACCCGAGCTGCTCGGAACCCGGCTACGCCACCTGTTCGATCTCCTGGACGCCGATGTCGCGGCCGTCTACACCGACCTCGGGCTGGACGGATTCCGCCCGCGCTTCACCCCGGTCATCCGGGTGCTGGCCGCCTCGGGTCCCTGCTCCATCCGCGACCTGGCACAGGCGATCGGCGTGACCCATTCCGCGGCGAGCCAGACGGTCGCCCAGATGGTCAGGCAGGACCTGGTCTCCATCACCCCGGGCGAGGACGCCCGTCAGCGGATCGTCGGCCTGTCCCCGAAGGCCGAGCCGCTTCTGCCCACGCTGGAAGCGGAATGGGCCGCCACCGCCGCCGCGGCCACCGAGTTCGAGGCCGAGCTGTCGTTCCCCCTGAGCAGGCTCGTCGACGAGGCGCTCGACGCCCTGCGCCGGCGTCCGATGCGAGAACGGATCGCCGCCGCGGACCCGGACCTCATCGCCCGGGCCCGCGTCGACCGGCCCCCGGCCCCCTGATATCGACGTCGGCGCCGCGTTCCTTACCGGCGAACACCCCTTCGGGCAGATGATCACCTCGCCACGGCCGACATCGACCATCCGCTGACCGTCGAGGAGATGGAGGACGGCACGGCCGCCCTGCCGGAGCACCTCGGGCTTGGAGATCAGGCGTTCCGCAGGATCACGCGGTGGGCGCGCGGGGTCTCGACGTATTGGCCCCTGCCGGTGAACGCCCTGCGGAAGTCCTCCCTGGATTCGGTGAGGTGTCCCCAGTCCTCGGTGTGCAGCCCGACGACCGTGTCGCTCGCCAGTATCTCCGCGGCGCGTGCCGCGTCCGCCGAGGACAGGGTGAGGTCGCCCTCGGCGACGGGGAGGCGGGCGGCCCCGGCGAAGAGGAGCGCGATGTCGATCTTCCCGAAGCGCTCGGCGATGGATTCGACGTACAGGAGCGAGGCGTTGTCCCCGCTGACGTAGACGCTGGGCGCTTCCGCCGTCCGCAGGACGAATCCGATGACGGGACCGCGGCCTTCCGACCCGGGAGGGCCGTGCAGTGCCGGAACGGCCGTGACCGTGACGTGGCCGACCTGGCCGACCCGCACGGAGGCCCACGGCTCGAGACCCACGACTGTGCCGCCGAGGTCCTCGGCCGCCTTGGTGGTGCTGATCGTGAGGGGCAGGTCGCGCAGGAGGGCGGTGCCGAGGACGTCGAGGTTGTCGCCGTGATGGTGGTGTGAGACCAGGGCCAGGTCGACCGCGCCGAGTTCGTTCGGAGTGAGGGCTGGGCCATGGGTCTTCGTGTGGGTGACGCCGTTGCGGGGTTCGTAGGTCTGCGGCGCGTCGAAGGTGGGATCCGTGAGGAAACGGACTCCGCCGTACTCGAGGAGGGCCGTGGGACCGCCGATGTAGGTGAGGGCGATGTCTGTCATGACGTCAGGTCCTTCTTCTCGTTCGGTGTGCCGCCGGTCTGACGGGATGGTGGCGCGGACCGCGTGGCCGTCCGCCCGGGGTGGGTCACAGGACGCGGCCGAGGAAGTCGCGCATCAGGGCCGCGATCTCGTCGCCGTGGGTCTCGAGGGCGAAGTGGCCTCCGTCGAGGAGGTGTAGTTCGGCGTCCGGGAGGTCGCGCAGGTAGGCGCGGGCGCCGTCGGCACCGAAGATCTTGTCGTGCTCGCCCCAGGTGATCAGGGTCGGCGGCCGGTGCGTGCGGAAGTACTCCTGGAACCCGGGGTAGAGGTCGAGGTTGAACTGGTAGTCCCAGAACAGCTGCAGCTGGATCTCCACGTTGCCGGGGCGCTCCATGAGGTTCTGGTCCAGGGTCCACGTCTCCGGGCTCAGCCGCTCGAGCCGGTCCTCGGACACGCCGTGGGTGTACTGCCAGTGGGTGGCGTCGGCCTCGAACAGCTTCCGGACCTCCGCCTCGTTGCCCGGACGGTCCTTGGCGTGAGCGAAGAGGATGTCCCAGAAGGGCGTGAACCCTTCGACGTACGCGTTTCCCGACTGCACGACGAGTGCGGTCACGCGCTCCGGGGCGCGGCTCGCGATGCGCAGACCGATCGGAGCGCCGTAATCCATGATGTACAGCGCGAACCGCTCGATCCCCAGCTGGTCGAGCAGCCCCTGTGTGATCTCCGTCAGGCGATCGAACGAATAGGTGAACCTCTCGACGGACGGTGCGTCGGAGAAACCGAACCCGATGTGGTCGGGGGCGATCAGGTGGTACGCGTCCTTCAGCTCCTCGATGAGGCGCCGGAACATGTGCGACGACGTCGGGAAGCCGTGCAGCAGCACCAGCGTCGGGAGCGACGGGTCGCCGGCCTCTCGGTAGAAGACGGTGTGACCGTCGACCACCGCGGTGCGGTTCCGGATGGGGACCGCGGTGGTGCCGCTGGTCGGCGTGGAGGTGTTGGCGGACATGGTTCGGCCCTCTTTCTTACCTTTCAAACTCGATTGAACGGTAAGAATTTATGCAGGGGTTCTCTTACCTGTCAAACTCGCTACGGTGGTAAGGTCGGTTGCATGCTGGAGAGACCGCACCGAGGAGAGCCGCTGCCGCTGGAACTGGTGAACACCCGGTGGATGAGCCGTGGGCTGCCCGTCGACTTCTTCGAGGACGACCTTGGCGTCGGGCGGTGGCTGACGGAGAACGGCTTCACCGACCCGGTGCCGGACGCCAAGGCGCCGCTGCTGGAGGCCCGGGACGCCCTGAGGGACGCCCTCGATCGGCCGGGCGACGTCACGGAGGCGCGGCTGAACGCCGTACTCGCGCACGGCTCGGTGCGGACGGAGATCCATGGTGGCAGGCCGGAGCACGCGGTCGACGCCGACGCGGGATGGCTGCCCGCGTGGATGGCGGTGAGCCGGTACGCGGAGCTCCTCCAGACGCAATCGGATCGGGTACGGCGGTGCGCCCATCCCGAGTGCGTCCTCTACTTCCACGACACGTCCCGCAACGGGACGCGCCGTTGGCACTCCATGGAGACCTGTGGCGCGCGCTCCAAGGCGCAGCGTCACTACCGCCGCGTCCAGTCCGGCGAGGTCACCTCCTGAGACCGGCGGCCGAGGGCGTCACCGCGGGAACTTCCACTCCCGCGGGCGAGCGGGGGCGCGAACGACGCGCGTAGCGGCATGCGCACGGTCGACCCGCGCCTCATGGCGTGGCCACGGGACTTCTGGGAGGTGCCGGTCGACTGCTTCTGCTCGCGCGATCGGGGTCAGGCGAGGGCGCTGCGGAGCCACTCCTCGACGCCGGCGATGTGGACCGTGGCCCAGGCCCGCGCTATCTCCGGCTGGCGGGTGGCGATGGCCTCGCAGATCGCGCTGTGCTGCTCGCGGGTCTTCTCCAGGGCGTTCTCCTGGGTGAGGCCCCGCCAGATCCTGGCCCTGGTGGTGGGGCCCGACAGACTGTCTATGAGGGAGCACAGCACCGCGTTGCCCGAGCCCTCCGCGATGAGCTGGTGGAACTGGAGGTCGTTGGCGACGAGCTGCTCGACGCTCGGGTCCACGGGGAGCGCGTCGAGGATCTTGCGCAGCTCCGCGACCTCGGCCTCGGACATCCGGGTCGCGGCCATCGCGGTCGCCGCGGGCTCCAGGATCCGCCGGACCTGGAAGAACTGCAGGACGGTGTCGTCCTGGTGGAAGTCCACGACAAACGACATCGCGTCCAGCAGGAGCCGCGGCTCCAGGCTGGTCACGTAGGTGCCGTCGCCCTGGCGCACGTCCAGCACGTTGATCAGGGCCAGGGCGCGGACGGCCTCACGCAGGGAGTTTCGTGACAGGCCGAGCCGCTCGGCCAGATCGGCCTCCTTGGGCAGCCTGCTGCCCGGGGCGAGCTCGCCAGACAGGATCATCTGCTTGATCTTGTCGATCGCGGCGTCGGTGACCGCCACACTCCACCGTCCTCAGGGTCGCGCAGACATCCGATGTCTACCCTATGAGTGTAGGGCGAAGCGGACTGGATCAGTTCCCGTCGTGCGACGGATCACGCCGCGCACCTCCAGGGTGCGTAGATGAGCCGCCGCCTCTCCGGCCGCCATGCCGCGCAGTACCGCCGGAAAATCCGCCCACGGGCGGTTCCAGGTCATCCGGGAGGCGATCTCCCAGATGGTGAGAGGCTCCTCCGCCTCGGAGAGCAGAGCGGCGATCCGGACGAGCTTCTCCTCGTGGTGGGCGACGATCTCCGTCGCGCGGGCCGCCGTATCGGGAAATATCCATTCGTGGGCGGGGAGGGCTTCGAGGTCGCCGAGACCCTTCACCTTCTCCAGCGAGTCCAGGAAGTCGCTGAGCGGGTCGACGTCGGAGCGGTCGTACGGGTAGATGCCGATGTGCGGGGTGATGGCCGGGAGCACGTGATCCCCGGTGAAGATCCGGTCGGCGTCCTCAAGGTGCAGGCAGATGTGACCCGGCGTGTGGCCGGGGGTCCAGATCGTACGGAGCCTGCGCCCCGGCACGTCGATCAGGTCGCCGTCGCGAAGGACGAGGTCGGGTCGCGCGGGCGGCCGCGGCCGGTTCGCCGTCACCTCCTCCACCTCGACGGAGCCCGCCCCGGCGCGGCGCAGCATGTCGGCCTGGAAGTCCTGGTGCGCGCCCTCCTCGAAGTCGCGGATGAGCTCGACCAGCGCGACGTCGGCCTCGTGCATGGCGATCCACGCCCCGGACTCCTCCCTGACCTGCCCGGCCAGCCCCGCGTGGTCGGGGTGGAAGTGGGTGACCACCACGCCCCTGACGTCGCGGATGTCCATGCCGACCGCGCCCAGTCCGTCACGCAGCGCCAGCCACGACTCCGGATCGTTCCACCCGGCGTCGATCAGCACCGGACCGGCGGGGGACTCGATCGCGTAGATCAGGGTGTAGCCGAGCGGGTTGCCGGGGATGGGCACGGGCACGCTCCACACCCCGCCGCCGGCGTCGATCGGGCGTTGCTCGCTGTACGGCCTGCGGCGGGACTTCACGGGAGGATGCTCCTTATCGGCGCCGTTCAAAGGCGCTCGAGGATCGTGGCGGTGGCGAGCGCCCCGCCCGCGCACATCGATACCAGCGCGGTCGAGGAGTCTGATCTCTCCAGTTCGTGCAGGGCGGTGGTGATCAGCCGGGAACCGGTCGCACCGACGGGGTGTCCGAGTGCGATGGCGCCGCCGTTGGCGTTGACCCGGTCCATATCCGGCTGATGAACCGATGACCAGGATAGGACTACCGAGGCGAATGCCTCATTAACCTCGAACCGATCGATGTCCTCGATGGTCATCCCCGAGGCGGCGAGGACCTTGGCGGTCGCGTCCACCGGGCCGTCCAGGTGGTAGTACGGCTCGGAGCCGACGAGGGCCTGGGCGAGGATCCGCGCCCGGGGGCGCAGGCCGTACCGGGCGGCGGCCTCCTCGCTCATCAGCAGGACCGCCGCGGCGCCGTCGGAGATCTGGGAGGAGGTGCCCGCGGTGTGCAGGCCGTTGTCCCCCATCACCGGCTTGAGCCTCGCGAGCCCCTCGGCGGTCGTCTCGCGCAGTCCCTGGTCCCTGCTCACCGTACGGCTCTCGCCGGTCGGCTCGCCGTCCTCACCGAGGACCGGTGCGGTCACCTCGATGACCTCCCGGTCGAACCGGCCGCCGGCCCACGCCTCCGCGGCGAGCCGTTGCGACCGCGCGCCGAAGTGGTCGAGCCGCTCGCGGGTCAGCCCGCGCCGCTGCGCGATCCGCTCGGCGGCGGTGAACTGGTCGGGCAGGTCGAGGTCCCAGTCGTCCGGCCGCGGCCTCGCGGGGAGCACGTTGCTGCCGAGGGGCGCCCGGCTCATCACCTCGACGCCGCAGGCGATGCCGACGTCGATGACGCCCGACTGGATGAGGGCGGCGACCAGGTGCACGGCCTGCTGCGAGGATCCGCACTGCGCGTCGATCGTGGTCACGCCCGTCCGGTACGGCAGGCCCGCGTACAGCCAGGCGTGACGCCCGACGTGCCCGCCCTGCTCGCCCGCCTGCGTGACGCACCCGGCGAAGACCTGATCCACCGTCGCCGGATCGATTCCCGACCTGGTGACGAGGCCGTTGAGCGCCGCGGCGAGCATCGCCTGCGGCTTCATCCCCGCCAGCCGGCCGTTGCGCCTGCCGATCGGAGTTCGTACGGCTTCGACGATCACTGCACCCATGGGGATCCTCTCGCCCGCCGGCTCGGAACCCGCATCCGCGAGCACCCCATGCCTGCCGGCCCGCTCGCTCGCGCGTCGCTCCAGAACGTCGCTCTGGTCATCTTCCGGTTGCGACTGTAACCCGTTCTAGTTTCGGGCGGAAGGAGGGGCCTGGAAATCGGCGAGCAGGCGGGCGGCGGCGATCTCGATGCGGCGCTGGATCTGCTCGTACGTGCGACGGCCGCGGAGCATCTCCATCAGCTCGTGCACCCAGATGCTGGACAGCGAGCCCGCGAGGGCGAACTGCTCCTCGGTGGCGGTCTCCACGGTGAGATCGTCTCCGGCGACGCGGAGCAGCAGCCCCGCCATGCGGTCGCCGAACGGGGTGTCGACCTCGGCCATGATCAGAGACCGGATGAGCGCGTCGGCGAGCTCGGGCTCGCGCATCAGGCCGCGGGTGGCCCGCATCAGGATGTCGACGGCCCGCCCCGACGCCGTGACCGCACTGGGCGGACGGCGCTCGATGCTGCTCTCCAGGAGGTCTATCTCCTCGCCGACGACGGCGACCACGAGATCCATCTTGGAGGGGAAGTAGCGGTAGAGGGTCCCGAGGGCGACCCCGGCGCGCTCGGCGACCGTGCGCATCTGCATGGCCTCGACGCCGCCACGCGAGGCGAGGGCGGCGGCCGCCTGGACGATGCGCTTGCGCCGCTGGTGCTGACTCCTCGTGCGGACGCCGACGGAGGCCGGCTCGCTCTGCATGTCGGATGCCCCCTTGATCGTGACCGATTCGGCGTCGCTCGGGGCTGTCGTGCCGGCGGGGCGCGGGCTTGCCGGCACTTCCGAGGGCACATGCGGGGTACGCATGAGAACACGTTATCTGATTTCTGGATGCTCGGATGAGTTATTCGTCGGTCGCAAAGACGCCCCACCCTTACATGGGATATGTCGTGCGGGGGTTATTCCGTCACCCGCCGCGATCGGCAGACCCTAGACGCCGAATAGAATCTGTTCTATTTTTTGGAACGGCTGGTTTGGCATCCCTGGCATTCCTTGCGGGGAAACGGGATGTCCGGCAGATCGACGACGGGTTCATCGGCACGGTCGACAGCACCCCTGGAGCACTAGTGGACTTCAATCTTGATGAGACGCAGACCGAACTGCGCAAACTCGCGGTGGAGCTACTCGGCCGGGAGGTGACCGTCGGCAGGCTGGAAGCCCACGAGGCGAGCGGCGCGCCGTACGACGTCGGCCTCTGGCGCTCCCTCGCCCAGGCCGGGCTGCTCGGCGTCTGCCTCCCCGAAGAGGCGGGCGGCGCGGGGCTCGGACCGGTCGAGCTGGCCGTCATCCTGCGGGAGATCGGCGGCCACGTGGCCCCGGTTCCCGCCGAGCAGAGCCTGGTCGCCGCGCTGGTCATCGCCCGGCACGGCTCCGGCGGGCAGCGCGAGGCGCTGGCCCCGCTGGCCGACGGAGAGATCGTGCTGGCCTCCGCGCTGCGCGAGCCCGGCCGCGATCTCGGCGCCGCGCCCACCACGACCGCCCGCAGGGACGGCGGCGGATGGGTGCTGAACGGCGCCAAGGGCACGGTCTCGTATGCGGCCGAGGCGTCGAGAATCCTCGTCCCGGCCGTGACGGACGGCGGCATCGGCCTGTTCCTGGTCGAACCGGCGGCGATGACCCTGCGGCCGGTGACCGTCACCACCGGCGAGCCCGCCGCCACGCTCATCCTGGCGGACGCCCCCGGCGAGCTGGTGGGGGCCGAGGACGGCGAGGCGTTCGACGAGCTGCGGCGGCTGGCGCTGGCCGGGATCATCGCCGTCTCCTCCGGCGTCCTGGCCGGGGCGCTGGCGCTGACCACGGAGTACATCAGGACCCGCAAGCAGTTCGGCCGGGCCCTGGCCGAGTTCCAGGCGGTGACCGTGCAGATCGCCGACGTCTACATCGCCGGGCGGGCACTGGACGTGGCCGTGTGGTCCGGGGCGTGGCTGCTGGCCGAGGGATCGGCCGAGGACGCCGAGACGGACCTGACCGTCGGGGCCCTCAGCGTGACCGACTCGGCGCTCAGGGCGCTCTACACCTGCCAGCACCTGCACGGCGGGATCGGCGTGGACGTGACCTACCCGCTGCACCGCTACTTCGCCTGGGGCAAACACCACGCCCACCTGCTGGGCGGCGTGGAGGCCCGGCTCGACACGATCGGAGCACGCGTCTGATGCTGATCGACCTGACCCCCGACCAGAAGAGGCTCCGCGGCGAGCTGCGCGAGTACTTCGGCGCCTGCCTGACCGCCGAGGACCGCAAGAGGATCGCCGTCGACCCGTTCGGCGAGGTCTACATGGAGCACTGCCGCAACCTCGGCCGCGACGGCAAGCTCGGACTGGGCTGGCCGAAGGAGTACGGCGGCGGCGGATACGGCCCGCTGGAGCAGCAGATCTTCGCCAACGAGATCGCCCGCGCCGAGGTGCCCTACCCGATCATCACGGTCCAGACCGTCGGCCCGACCCTCATGCAGTACGGCACGGCGGAGCAGAAGGAGTTCTTCCTGCCGCGCATCCTGGCCGGGGAGTGCCACTTCGCGATCGGCTACAGCGAGCCGGGGGCGGGCACCGACCTGGCGTCCCTGCGCACCGCCGCCGTCCGCGACGGCGACCACTACGTCGTCAACGGCCAGAAGATCTTCACCTCGGGCGCCCACTTCTCCCAGTACATCTGGCTGGCGGCCCGCACCGACCCGGACGCCAAGAAGCACCGCGGCATCACGATGATGATCGTGGACTGCGCCGACCCCGGCTTCTCCTGGACCCCGATCAGGACGATGGACGGGCGGCACCACACCAACTCCACTTACTACACCGATGTCCGGGTGCCGGTGGACATGGTGGTGGGGGAGGAGAACAAGGGCTGGGACCTGATCGTCAACCAGCTCAACCACGAGCGGGTCACGCTCGGTCCCGCGGGCAACATCGCCCACACCTACGACAGGTTCCTGGGCTGGGCCCGCCGCACGGGCCTGATCGAGGAGCCCGCCGTACGCCGGGCGCTCGGCCAGGTCTACGCCTACTTCCGGACCAACGAGCTGCTGAACTGGCAGGTCGCGGCCAACATGGACCTCGGCTGGCTGGGCGCCCCCGACGCCTCCGCGACCAAGGTCTACGGCTCCGAGCGGCTGCAGGACGTCGGCCGGATCGTCGGCGACGTCCTGGCCCGCTTCGGCGACCCGGCCGACCCCGAGACCGCGGACCTCATGGAGCGGGTCGACCGCGGCGCCAAGGGTTCGCTCGTCCTCACCTTCGGCGGCGGCGTCAACGAGGTCCAGCGGGAGCTCATCGCCATGCTCGGCCTGAACCTGCCGAGGCCGCCCCGATGACGGCGGACACGGGCGCGGCAGACGGTGGGCCGGCGGACGCCGTGACGGGCACGGGGGATGTGCCGGACGCCGTGACGGGCACGGGCACACCGGACACGGCGGGTACGGCGGGCGCCGGTACGGCGGCGGAGGGCGGCACCTTCCACGAACGGCTCACCGCCCTGGCCGAGCGGCGGATCGAGATGGGCGAGGTCCGGGGCGTGGCCGCGGCGGACCCGGTGAACATCCCGATGATCCGGCACTGGACCGACGCCATAGGAGACGCCAACCCGCTCTACACCGATCCCGAGGCGGCCGCGGGCGGCGTGCACGGGGAGATCGTGGCGCCCCCGGCGATGATCCAGGTCTGGAGCATGCCGGGCGTGAAGAGGAGCGCGAGGCAGGTGAGCACGCCGGTCGACGACGTGCTCAGGATGCTGGACGAGAACGGCCACACGGGCGTGGTCGCGACCAACTGCGAGCAGACCTACCACCGCTACGTGAGGCTCGGCGAGCGGCCGGTCCCGGCCACCCGGTTCGCCGGGCTCTCCGGGCCGAAGCGGACGGCGCTCGGCGAGGGCTACTTCGTCACCTGGAACGTCACCTGGTACGTGGGCGAGGAGCCCGTGGCCACGATGCTGTTCCGGGTGCTGAAATTCCGGCCCAGGGAACGGGAGGAAGCCCCACCGCCGGAGCCCGCGACCGTCAACGCCGCACCGCGCATGCCGTACCCGCTGAGGCCCGCGACCGCCGTGGACGACGCGGCGCGCACGCCGGATCCGCCGGAGCCCGCGACCGTCAACGCCGCACCGCACACGCCGGACCCGCCGAAGACCGTGACCGCCGTGGACGACGCCGCACCGCGCGCGCCGTACCCGCTGAGGCCCGCGGTCAACAGGGACACCGAGTTCTTCTGGGAGGGCGTCGCCAAGGGCGAGCTCCGGATCCAGAAGTGCGCGGGCTGCGGGGAGCTCCGGCACCCGCCGGGGCCGGTCTGCCCCTCCTGCCGCTCGGCCGACCGGACGTACGTGGTGGCCGGAGGCGAGGGTGAGGTCTACAGCTACGTCGTGCACCACCATCCACCGGTTCCCGGACGCGAGACGCCTTTTGTGGTCGCTGTGGTGGAACTGCCGGAGGGTGTGCGCATGGTGGGCAACGTCACGGAATGCGCTTCTTCTGAAGTGGGTATCGGTATGCCGGTGCGCGTGACGTATCGCCAGATGGACGACGAGCTGACCCTGCCCATGTGGATCCCCCGGGAGGCGTGATGCGGACACTTACCGACGACGAGGTCGAGATCGGCGCGGTTCTCCCCGAGCTCACGATCGAGCTGAGCCCCACGCTGATCGTCTCGACCGCGCTGGCGACGATGGACTTCACCTCGGTCCACCACGACGTCGAGGGCGCCAGGGCGCAGGGGTCGAAGGACATCTTCCTCAACATCCTGACCACGATGGGCCTCGTCGAGCGCTATGTCACCGACTGGGCGGGCCCGGAGGCGATCCTCCGCGGCATCAACGTCAAGCTCGGCGCCCCCGCCTACGCGGGCGACAGGCTGGCCTTCACCGGCGCCGTGGTCTCGCAGGAGGGCGACGAGTTCACCGTCGAGATCCGGGGCAAGGTCAGCCTCGGCGACCACGCCTCCGGAACCGTCAGACTCGTCCTGCCCCGTCGCTGACCGAGATCCCCCTTCGCAGAGAGGTTCCATCAGCGTGGTCTCCTTTTCGGGGAGTACGGCCGTCGCCGGCATCGGCGCGACCGAGTTCTCCAAGCAGTCGGGCCGGTCGGAGCTCCAGCTCGCCGCCGAGGCGGTGTCCGCGGCGCTGGACGACGCGGGCCTGACGCCGTCGGACGTGGACGGGCTGGTGACCTACACCCAGGACGCCAACGACGAGATCGCCGTGGCCCGCGAGGTGGGCATCGGCGACCTGTCGTTCTTCTCCCGCGTCCACTACGGCGGCGGCGCGGCCTGCGGCACGGTGCTGCACGCGGCGATGGCGGTCGCCACCGGCGTCGCCGAGACCGTGGTCTGCTACCGCGCGTTCAACGAGCGTTCGGGCCGCAGGTTCGGCCAGCCCGACGCCCGGATCGGCGGCGAGCCCTCGTCCCAGGGACTCGAGATGAGCTGGCACGTCCCGTACGGGCTGATGACCCCCGCGGCCTGGGTCGCCATGTTCGCCCAGCGCTACATGCACGCGTACGGCGTGACGTCCGAGGACTTCGGCAGGGTGGCGGTGGCCATGCGCAGGCACGCCTCCACCAATCCCGCCGCGTGGTTCCACCGGCGGCCGATCACCCTGGAGGAGCACCAGGCCTCCCGGTGGATCGTGGAGCCGCTGCACCTGCTCGACTGCTGCCAGGAGAGCGACGGCGCCGTGGCCCTGGTGGTCACCTCCGCCGAGCGGGCCAGGGACCTGCGCAGGTCGCCCGCCCTGATCACCGGCGCGGCCCAGGGCGCGGGCGCCGGCCAGATGATGATGACCAGTTACTACCGCGACGACATGACGGGCCTGCCCGAGATGGGAGTGGTCGGCGGCCGGCTCTGGGAGCAGTCCGGGCTCGGGCCTTCGGACGTCCAGACCGCGATCCTGTACGACCACTTCACGCCGTTCGTACTGACCCAGCTGGAGGAGCTCGGCTTCTGCGGGCGCGGCGAGGCCCGCGACTTCGTGGCCGGAGGCGGCATAGAGATCGACGGTCACCTGCCGGTGAACCCGCACGGCGGACAGCTCGGAGAGGCCTACATCCACGGCATGAACGGCATCGCCGAGGCCGTCAGGCAGATCAGGGGAACCTCGGTGAACCAGGTCTCCGGCGTGCACAACGTCCTGGTCACCGCGGGCACGGGCGTGCCGACCAGCGGGCTGATCCTGTCGGCCGAATGACGGGTGAGAAACGGGACTAGCCGCGCGGGCCGCCGCCGTCGTCGCCGACATCGGCGTCCCCGACGGCACCGTCCTCGGGACCGGTCTCCCGGGTGTCGTCGTCCGTGGGTTGCGGCGCGGGCCGGCAGGCCTGGGAGCACCCCTCGAACCGGGCCGGATCGATGGGGGCGAACGACGTCGGCGGCACGTTCTTCAGCGCCGCCAGCATCGTGTCCTTCCAGATCGGCCCGGGAAGGGTGGCCCCGGCCACCGCCCCGTAGTACCGCCCGCCGATCGTGACGCCGGTCAGCTTGTGGTCCTGCGAGCCGCGCGGGTCGCCGATGCTCACCGCGCCCGCCAGGTCCGGGGTGAATCCTGCGAACCACGCGGCCGCGTAGTCATCGGTGGTGCCGGTCTTGCCCGCCGCGTCGCGGCCGATGCCGCCGACGCCTCGCATCGTGCCCTTGTCGAACACACCCGACAGCACGTCGGCCGCCGCGTCGGCGACCTCGGGATCGAGCGCCTGACGGCACTTGGGCTTGTAGGCGGTGGTCTTGCCGTCGCGGTCGGTGATCCGGGTGATCGCCATCGGTGCGCAGTACCTGCCGCGGGCGCCGATCGCGGCGTACGCGTTGGCCACCGTGATCGGGTCCATCTCGTTGGTGCCGAGGGTGAAGGTCTCGAACTCCGTCAGCGGCCCGCCGTCGCTGCGCTTGATGCCCAGCGACTTCGCGGTCTTGATCGTGTCGCAGAGGCCGACCTTCTGCTCCAGCATCAGAAAGAACGTGTTCACCGAGTCCCAGGTGCCGGTCTGCAGGGTCTTCCAGCCCGGGCTGCCCTCATCGTTGGTGACGGTGTGGGTCGGGTCCCCGATGTTCTCGCCCTTGCAGTTCTTGAACGTCGAGTAGCCGGGCGCCAGGTAGCCGGCGCCGGCGGTGAAGCCGTCGTCGATCTTCATGCCCTCCTTCAGGGCGGTGATCAGGGTGAAGGCCTTGAAGGTGGAGCCGGCCTGGAAGCCGAGGCCGCCGCCGTGCTTGGCGTCGGCGACGAGGTTGTAGGAGATCTCGTTCTTGGCCTTGCTCCGGCCGTAGGTCCGGCTGGTCGCCATGGCCTTGATCGCCCCGGTGCCCGGCTGGACCAAGGCCTCGGCCGCCGCCGGGTTGTCCGAGGGATGGACCCACTTCTTGATCGCCTTGTCCGCCGCCGCCTGCATGGTCGGATCGATCGTGGTCTTGATCGTCAGACCGCCGCGGTTGAGGAACTCCAGACGCGCCTTGGCCGTCTTCCCGAAGTCCGGGTTGCCCAGGATCTCGTTGCGGACGTAGATGCAGAAGTAGGGGTACCTGCTGGACTCACACCCACCGGGCAGTTTTGTGCCCTTGTAGCCGAGCTTGGTGGCCTTCGCCGCGCTCGCCTCCTTTTGGGTGATCTTGCCTAGGTCGGCCATCCGGTTCAGCACCACGTTGCGCCGGTTCAACAGCAGCGCACGGCTCTTCTTACCCAGGTTGGGGTCGGTGGAGTTGGGATCTTGCACCGCGCCGGCCAGCGTCGCCGCCTGCGGCAGCGTCAGATCGGCCGCGGTCACCCCGAAGAACCGCTTGGCCGCCGCCTCCACCCCGTAGGCCCCCGCCCCGAAGTAAGCGATGTTCAGGTATTTTTCCAAGATCTCGTCCTTGGAGTACTTCTTCTCCACCGCCATCGCATACCGCAGCTCGTTCAGCTTGCGCGCGTAGCTGGACTCCAGCGCGGCGTTCTTCTCTTTTTCGGTGTCGGCGGAATTCAGCAGCACCTGCTTGACGTACTGCTGGGTGATGCTGGAGCCGCCCTGGCTCACCCCGCCGGCCTGCAGGTTCTTGGCCAGCGCGCGGATCGTGCCCTCGATGTCGATCGCGCCGTGCTCATAGAACCGGTAGTCCTCGATCGAGATGATCGCGGTCTTCATGACCTCGGCCATCTCATCGAGCTTGACGACCTCGCGGTATTCCTCGTAGAACCGCCCGATCTCGTTGCCGCGGGCGTCCTGCACGACCGTGACCTCGGCCGGCGGCGGCTCGGTGAGGTCTTCCGGTTTGAGGTTCACCTCGTTGGTCGCCGACACGATTCCGAGGCCCGCGCCTCCCACGGCCGGCAACGCGACCCCCGCGACCAGCACGCCCACCGCCGCCCCGATGGCGGCGAGCCGTACGATCTCCGTCCCCCGACGTGGCATCAGAGCCTGCCCAGCCCGCGAGCCAGAACGGTGGACGCATGGCCGGTCGTCGCGGAACCCGTCAGAGGAACGAGCGCGAGTGAGGCGCGTCGAAGAGGCTGGGTGGGCATGGTCGGGCCTTCCCGTCATGAACTGGATACGACGGGCAGTCTCGTGTCGTTGCTTGATGCCGTCAAAGACAGAAACAGCCGCTTCTATGCTGAAATGGCATACGATTCACCTCGTGGACGTCCTCGGAGCCTGGAGAGCGTTCGTCAACGTGAGCGAACGAGGAAGCTTCACCGAAGGTGCGGCGGCCACGCGCGTGCCGCAGTCGGTCGCGAGCCGTCGGATCGCCGCTCTTGAGAAGCACCTCGGGGAGCGATTGTTCGATCGGTCGTCGCGCGGGGCGATGCTCACGCAGTTCGGCCGCGACATGCTGCCGTCGGCGAAGCGTCTCGTCCACCTGGCCGACGACATGGAGCACGAAGCCGAACGGGCCAAGCTCAATCCCCTTCGCCTCGCCGTTCCCGGCATCTGCACCGTTCGCGACCTTGCACGGCTCGACGTGGAGGCCCGTCAAAACGGCATCTACCTCGACTTCCATGCTGCCCCGCCGGCCGAACGGGCAGAGCTCGTCCGATCCCGCGAGGTCCGTGCCGCTCTGACGGTCGTACCACCCGGCGACGCGATCTGGTCCGTGCGACTCGGGCTCGCCGGCGCCACGGACCGGCTCGCGGAAACCGTCTATGTGGAGACCCTCCGAGCCGGCCGAGCCGCGCTGTCGTCGCGAAGAAGCCGGATCTGGATCCAGCCCGAGGACGACGTCCCCCACATCCGCGACCGCATGTTCCGGACCCGAGACGCCGTCGGTCTCCAGCCCGCGCAGGTCACCGTCTCGACCACGCTCACCGCCGCCACGGCGGAGGTCCTCGGCTCGACGGATCTCCTCCTGTGCTCGGTCAAGCAGGCCGAGGAACTGGGGCTACACTGGCGCCCGGTCGGCGAGATCCGCCTCGTTCGCGGCTTCGAGGTATCAGCCGCCGTCGGAGACGACGCGGAGCGCATTCAGGCCCGGCTGTGGCACGCGATCGCTCGGTGCCTCGGCGCACACGACCGAGACGGAGGAACACCATCAAGGTCGAGAGCCTGATCCGTGAACTCCGGCGATCGCTCGACGACGCCGGGCTGCGCGGGTCGTTCCTGGTCCGGGACCTGCACTCCGGCGACGAGATCGGCATCGAGCCGGACCTCGAGTTCCCGATCGCCTCACTCGTCAAGATCCCGCTCGCCGTCGCGACGCTCGAACGCATCCGGAAGGGCGAGCTCGACGGCTCCACACAGATCCTCGTGCAGCCAGGCGAGATCAGCACTCCGGGGCCGACCGGGCTGAGCAGGTTCCGGCACCCGGCCCGGATCGCCATCGACGACCTGCTCTACCTCAGCACCGCCCTGAGCGACAACACGGCGGCGGACACGCTGTTCGCCCTCACCCCGCCCGCCGAGGTCTCCGCAGTGATGCACGGGTTCGGGCTCCGCGGCATCACGGTCCGCCACACCATGCAAGAACTTGCCGAGACCCCGGCGGAACGCCTCGACTCCGCCGACGTCCACCTCGCCTACGTCCTCGCCATCGAAGCGGGGACGGAGGGGCGGGGACATCGCATCTCGCAACTGGACGTGACGCGCGCGAACTCGGGATCCGCGCGAGCGTTCATCGAACTCCTGCGGGCACTGTGGACACCGTCTCCCATCGACTCGGGCGTCACCGAACGCGTGCGGACCCTCATGGCCGCCAACGTCCTGCGGCATCGGCTCGCACCCGATTTCAGCTCCGACGCGTCGAGGTGGTCCTCCAAGACCGGGACGCTTCTCAACCTCCGTCACGAGGTCGGAGTGGTCGAGCACGCCGACGGCCAGGTCTTCGGCGTCGCCGTACTCACCGAGTCCCGCGTGCCGGCCATCAGCCAGCCCGGAGCCGAGGCGCTCATGGCCCAGGTCGCGCGTACGCTCCGCGACCAGCTACGACACATGTGAACGGCTCCACCGGGCCGGGATGAGCCGCCGGAACCCGGGCGAGGACGCGGGGAAGGGCGCGGCCCCCGAGCGGCCGCGCCCTCCTGTGTCATGCGGGTGTTTCGCCGTGCCGAGGTCAGCAGCTCAGGTTGCTGCCCGGGGTGGTGCCCAGGATCTGCGTGAAGCTCTGGTAGGCGTTGATCCGGCTCTGCACCTGCGCCGGGTTCCTGCCGCCGCACTCCAGGCTGCCGTTGATGCTGCGGATCGTCTCGCCGAAGCCGCGCCCGTTGATCATCGCGTTGTGCGGCGTCATCGTGCCCGGGCCGCTCTGGGTGTTCCAGTACCAGAGCGCGGTCTTCCACGCCACGGCGGAGTCGGTCTGCACCAGGTTCGGGTTGCCGAGCAGGTTGATGCCGAGCGCGTCGCCCGCTGCCTTGTAGTTGAAGTTCCAGCTCAGCTGGATCGGCCCGCGACCGTAGTAGGCCGCCTGGCCCGCGGGACAGCCGTACGACTGGCTGGTGTCGCAGTAGTGGGGGTAGTTCGCGGTGTTCTGCTCCACCACGTAGACCAGGCCGCCGGTCTCATGGTTGACGTTGGCCAGGAACGCGGCCGCCTCCTGCCGCTTGACGGTGTCGCTGCCCGTGTTCGCGAAGCCGGGGTAGGCGCTGAGCGCCGCGGTCAGGCCGCTGTAGGTGTAGAAGGAGTTCCGGTTCGGGAACATCTGGTTGAACTGCGCCTGGCTCACGACGAAGCCCGTCGAGGGCGGGTTCGTGGGGGGATTCGTGGGCGGGGTCGTGCCGCAGGTGTACGGCTCCCAGTACCACGTGCTGATCACGGGGTCGTAGCCCGGGTTGTCGTGCTCGGCGATGTAGAACCTGCCGTCGGTGTACTTGACGATGTTTCCGGTGACGTACGCCCTGCCGGCCACCCAGTTCGGGTAGCTGCAGCCCGAGGTGGGGGGCGGTGTCGTGCCGCCGCCGCACACGCCCTGGTCCGCCCAGACGTCGGTGGTGCCGGGAGTCTCGTTCTGGGTCCACCACTTCGCGGACCAGTTGTGGCTGTTGTAGGAGGCGGTCGTGCCGCCGACGTACACCGTCGAGGCGCTCCACGCGGTGGTGCAGCTCGCGGCGGAGGCGGAGGACATCGGCAGGACGACCGCGAGCACGCTCGCGAGCGCCAGGGCGGAGAGGGAGGCCATGATGCGCTGTCTCAACACTTGATCACTCCTTCGTGCGGTGGGGGCCGCACAGGTTCGGTGACATGGCCGGTCCTTACACGAGCTGTCGACGCGGTGACCGGTTACCTCGCCCGGGGAGGTCGCCGCCGGATCGGGGGCACGAGTGGCCCGCGCGAGAGGCTTGCGGACCCGGTCGCCGGCGAGCGGGGAAGGAGTGCGTCGCATGATCGCTTCCAGGGGGAAACCGGGGGGTGTGGGGCGTCCGGACGGTCGGACTTCCGTGCGATGACGGCCTGCGTCATCGAGTTCGCGCAGCTCATGGTCGGACCGGACAGCGGCGAGCGGGTTGCCGGAGCTTCCACTCGCCGTTTCTCTTAAGAAAGTTTCCTAAGAGTTGCCGTGATACTAGCCTTGACAAGCTTCTGTCACAACCCCTGAGGCCGCGAGTTTCCCTCATGCCGCCGGGGCGTGTCTCTCGTCCAGACGGGGAACGCGTGCCCGTTCACCTCGGGGTTGCCCGTCCGTTTAGGTGTGAATGTGTCCGTTAATGGGGATTTCGGATGTCATCATTGCGGCATGTTGGAATCCGTCGGGCTGGATCCTGTGGAGGAACGCGTCTACCGGTTTCTGGTGACGACCGCCGAGACGGACGTCACCGATCTCATGGGGAAGCTGGACCTCGACGCCGAGACCGCCGAGACGGTGCTGGTCTCCATGCGGGACAGGGGGCTGATCCGGGAGGCGTCCCCAGACGGGCGGCGGTTCACCGCCGTGGCCCCGGAGATCGTGCTGGGTTCGCGGCTCCTCCATCACCAGCAGTCACTCGACTGGGCACGGCGCGAGGTGGAGCAGCTCTCCGAGGAGTATCGGGGCAACGCCCGCCGCCGCGACGCGGGACGGCTCGTCGAGGTGCTGCCCAACCGGCTCGCGATACGCGAGCAGCTCTACCACATGCAGGCGAACGCCCGCGAGGAGGTTCTCTCCCTCTGCAAGGTGCGCGCGATCGTGATGCCCGCGACCGACAACGACGAGGAGCCGGCCGCGCTGCTCCGCGGGGTCGCCTACCGGGTCGTCTACGAGCGCGACCTGCTGGAGGAGCCCGGGATGCAGGCCAACGTGGCCTACGGCGTCAAGCTGGGCGAGCAGGCCAGAGCCGTACACCGGCTCCCGGTGCGGCTGACGGTCGTCGACAGGGAGATCGGCGTGCTGCCGCTCGTCCAGGAGGCCGGAATCTCCGAGCCGACGGCGGCGCTGGTGCGGAGCGGTCAGCTGCTGGACGCGCTGATCGCGCTCTTCGAGGGGTACTGGGACCGGGCGACGCCGCTACGGGTCGCCGAGGACGGCGCCCTCACCGAGGGGGCGCAGACCTGCCCGCTGAACTCCGATGACCTCTATCTGCTCTCACTGCTGGTCGCGGGAGTGGCGGACAAGTCGATCGCCACCCAGCTGGGGATCAGCCAGCGGACCGTGCAACGGCGCCTGTCGCACATCATGGAGCTGGCCGGCGCGCAGACCCGGATGCAGCTGGCCTGGCACGCCGCCAGGGAACGCTGGCTCTGACTCGGCGTCCTCCCCGAGCCGGTCAGTCGGTGCCGAACTCCATCGCGGCGCGGTCGAGCATCTCGTCGTCGCCGGAGACCTCGCCGCGTGAGGCGATGGCCTCGGCGCCGCCCTGCGGCATCGCGCCGACCAGTTCGGTCGAGGCCACCTGGGCGGCACCGAGGAGCGCGTGGTGGGTGCCGACCATGCCGAGGCTGGCGTACTGCTCGAGCTTGGCGCGCGAGTCGGCGATGTCGAGGTTGCGCATGGTGAGCTGGCCGATCCGGTCCACCGGACCGAACGCCGAGTCCTCGGTGCGCTCCATCGACAGCTTGTCCGGGTGGTAGCTGAAAGCCGGGCCGGAGGTGTTCAGGATCGAGTAGTCCTCACCGCGGCGCAGCCGCAGCGTCACCTCGCCGGTGACCGCCATGCCGACCCAGCGCTGCAGCGACTCTCGCAGCATCAGCGCCTGCGGGTCGAGCCAGCGGCCCTCGTACATCAGCCGGCCGAGCCGCCGTCCCTCGTTGTAGTAGTTCGCCAGGGTGTCCTCGTTGTGGATCGCGTTGACCAGTCGTTCGTACGCCGCGTGCAGCAACGCCATCCCCGGCGCCTCGTAGATGCCACGGCTCTTGGCCTCGATCACCCGGTTCTCGATCTGGTCCGACATGCCCAGGCCGTGCCGTCCCCCGATCATGTTCGCCTCCATCACCAGGTCGACCGGGGTGGCGAACTCCTTGCCGTTGATCGTAACTGGGCGGCCCCGCTCGAAGCCGATGGTCACGTCCTCGGTGGCGATCTCGACCGCGGGGTCCCAGAACCGAACCCCCATGATCGGGTCCACGGTCTCGATGCCCGTGTCGAGGTGCTCCAGGGTCTTGGCCTCGTGGGTGGCGCCCCAGATGTTGGCGTCGGTCGAGTATGCCTTCTCGGTGCTGTCGCGATAGGGCAGGTCGTGGGCGAGCAGCCACTCCGACATCTCCTTGCGGCCGCCGAGCTCGGACACGAAGTCCGCGTCGAGCCAGGGCTTGTAGACGCGCAGGTGGGGGTTGGCGAGCAGGCCGTACCGGTAGAACCGCTCGATGTCGTTGCCCTTGAACGTCGAGCCGTCGCCCCAGATCTGCACGCCGTCCTCGGCCATCGCCCGGACCAGCAGGGTTCCCGTGACGGCACGACCGAGCGGCGTGGTGTTGAAGTAGGGGCGCCCGGCCGAGCGGATGTGGAACGCACCGCAGGTGAGCGCGGCCAGGCCCTCCTCGACCAGCGCCGCTCGGCAGTCGACCAGGCGCGCGATCTCGGCACCGTACGCCAGCGCGCGATCGGGCACCGAGGCGATGTCGGGCTCGTCGTACTGGCCGATGTCGGCGGTGTAGGTGCACGGAACGGCACCCTTGTCGCGCATCCACGCGACGGCCACCGAGGTGTCGAGGCCGCCCGAGAAGGCGATACCGACGCGCTCGCCGGTGGGCAGGGAGGTGAGAACCTTGGACATAAGACAAGAGTATGCACTGCAACGCATGTTCATGCAAAGCCCTGTGGCCATATCGCGTCGAGGTTCGTTGGCCGCCGCTTCGGCGCTGGACGGGAATCGCCCGCCCTTACCGCCTGACCCGTCCCGCTATCGGCGACCAGGGGAGGTCGGCCCTCGTCCGTGCACCACGCAAAAACCCCCGCCCGTCTCCGAAGAGACGAACGGGGGTTCTGTGAGATCCGGCTAAGGGGTGCCGAGCATCGGGACCGCGAAGAAGACGATCATCGCGATCGCCAGGGCGATGACAAAGCCGATCAGCTCCCAGGCCCAGTCGTGGTGATGGCGCCGGCCGTACCTGATCATCTTGTGCTTGTGCCGCGCATGCCCGTTTGCCGGGTCCGGGGCGGAGGTCGCCGCCTCGGGCTCGCGGATCGCGGCCATCTCGCTCGTCTCGGCGAGCTCCGCCGTCCTCGGAGCCCGGCCGAGGTCCGGGCCGTCCGGCCGCTCCTCGTGCTGTGCCGAGGCGCCCGGCTGGTAGACGTGGGTGGACCAGCTGGGGAACACCGGTTTCGCGTACGGCAGCTGGTCGTGCTGGGGCCCGGGGCCCGGATGATCCCTGTCGGTGAACCAGTCGGGGAGCGGCGGCTGTGCGCGTTCGGAGTCTGCCGGGGTATCCGGATTGGTGAGCCACTGGGGCAGCGGCGGCTGCTCGTGGCGTGCCAGGGCGTCCAGCTGGTCCGTCTGCAGGGGCCAGCCGGGGAGCGGAAGCACCCGGGACGCCCTCTCCCGGCGGGCCGCCATGTCCCGGATCGCCTCGTCGAGGGTCATCTCACCGGGAGGCGTCTCGTCGGAGACCGCCGTATCGGCAAACGCCGTATCGGGGGATGTCGTATCGGAGGACGTCTCGTCGGAGGACGCCGAGGCGACCAGCTTGTCGGCGGGAGCCGGCGTCACCCGCACGTCGGGGGTGAGCGGCCGGAACAGGTTCTCCGCCGGGGCGTCGTCGAGCACGTCCGCCGGGATCGGCGCCGACAGCGGCATCGCCCGGCGGGGCTTCGGCCGCTGGAGCCGCAGACGGGAGACCCGGGCTCCCGCGTCGTCGTCGAGTGCCGTCAGGACCGAGTCCCTGATCTTGGGCATCGGGGCGGTGGCGGCCTCGTGGGCGGAGACCACCGCGGGGTCCGGGGGAGAGAACGGGTCCGGAGAGCGGTTCGACGGGGAGAACGGATCCGGAAAGCGGTCCGGAGGGGAGGCCGGATCCTGAAAGCGTCCCGGTGAGGAGGTGCCGGTCGGCGAGCCGGTCTCGGCGAGCGGCAACGGCCACGCGGGAGTCGTCGGCCAGAGCTGTTTGACCAGCGGGGACGGAGATCGCCGGGCGGCCGTCGCCGTGACGGCCCGCGGTCCCAGCAGGGCGGCGCGCAGGCCGACGGGCGGGACGGCCCAGGGCGCGCGGGTGAGCACGTCGCGGATCGGGGCGACGCTCATGGCGCCGAACACGTCGGCCAGATGGTCCGGGACCTGGGTCGAGGCCAGGGCCAGGCTCAGCGACTGGGCGAAGCGGCGGCAGGCGCTCATGGTCAGCTCGTCGGCGGTGTCGCCGGCCACGTCGAGCACCCAGGAGAGCTCGGAGGTGTCCATCTCGCACATGCCGGACAGGTAAAGGACCTCGCGCTGGTGCGGGCGCAGTTCGCGCAGGACCCGCTCGACGAGGGCGGACGCCGGATCGACGCCGACGGACAGCGGGGCGTAGACGACGTCGCGCTGGTGGATCTCACGACGGGCCAGCGCGTACAGGGCGGCACGCGGCGGGTTCTCGGCCGTGACGACGGCGAGGACGGACGTCAGCGCGTCGGCGGCGGAGGCGGCGTCGCCGAGCTGGTCGTGGCAGTACGCGAACAGCCCGGTGGCATGGCGGTCGTAGAGCTCGGCGATGAGGTCGCCGCGCGAGCGCTGAGCGAGGAGCGGTTGGGTCACGGGACCGGTTCCTCCGCGGGATGGTTCGGCGAGCATGGTGCAGAACGGGGGTGGTGAGATCTGTGAAACTTGTGACGTGCGATGCCGGAGGGATTGACTCCGGCAATGTGGGTAATCATGTCAACTCATGGGCACCTCCCGCACTACTCAATGCCCATTTGATGAGAAATACACATCTCCAGCCCCTCTTGACACGGGGGCGGGGCGACAGATCGTAAATGACGACCGTAGGCTGGGCCGCCGTGGATCGCGGGGGCGGTCATGGGGTGGGGAGCCGCGACCCTGCCGAAAACAAGAGGTTGCGCATGATCACATTTAACGGTGTCACCAAGCGCTACGCCGATGGAACCGTCGCCGTGGACAATCTGAGCCTTGAGGTCCCCACCGGGGAGATAACCGTGTTCGTCGGCCCTTCGGGCTGCGGCAAGACCACCTCCCTTCGCATGATCAACAGAATGATCGACGCGACCGGAGGCCAGATTCTCCTCGACGGCGTGGACGTCAAGACGATCGACCCGCCGACCCTGCGCAGGGGCATCGGGTACGTCATCCAGCAGGCGGGGCTCTTCCCGCACCGCAAGATCGTCGACAACGTGGCGACGGTTCCCTACCTGCTCGGCTGGGACAAGAAGAAAGCCCGCGCCCGGGCGATGGAGCTGCTCGAACGGGTCGGGCTCGACCTCAAGATGGCCGACCGCTACCCCTTCCAGCTCTCCGGCGGACAGCAGCAGCGGGTCGGCGTGGCCCGCGCCCTGGCCGCCGATCCGCCGGTGCTGCTGATGGACGAGCCGTTCAGCGCGGTGGACCCGATCGTGCGCGCGAGCCTGCAGGATGAGCTCCTCCGGCTGCAGGCCGAGCTCAACAAGACCATCGTGTTCGTCACCCACGACATCGACGAGGCCGTCAAGCTCGGTGACCGGGTGGCCGTGCTGCGGGTCGGGGGCAGGCTGGCGCAACTCGCCGATCCCTCGACGCTGCTGACCCGGCCCGCAGACGACTTCGTCCTTGAGTTCCTCGGACGCGACCGGGGCATCCGGCGACTGTCCTTCGTCTCCGGCGACGGGCTGCGGCTGCGCACCGACCTGACCGTGCCCGCCTCCGCCGAGGTCTCCTCGCTGCGAGGCACGACCGAACCCTGGCTGGTCGTGGTGGACGAGGAGAACCGGCCGCTGGGCTGGGTCGCCTCCAAGGACCTGCCGGAGTCCGGCACGCCGGCGGACGTGGAGCTCGCGCCGTACGGAACGTTCGTCAAGGGCCGCGACTCGCTGCGCGCCGCGCTGGACGCGACGCTGCTGTCCCCGTCCGGAAGCGCGATCGCGGTGGACGAGTCGGGGCGCGTCGTGGGCGTCGCGGTCCGCGAGGCGCTGGACGAGGAGCTGGCGCTGGTCGCCGGGGGCGTCGGAGGCGTCAGTGGCTGAGGAACCGCTGGTCCGCTGGGACTGGATCGGGCGTAACTGGCCCAACATCCAGGGACTGCTGATGGACCACGTCGTCATGGCGCTGGTGCCGGTCGTCATCGGGCTGCTCATCGCGCTCCCGCTCGGGCTGGCCGGCGCCCGCTGGCGCTGGCTCTACCAGCCGACCGTCGGCGTCATGAACGTGATCTACTCGCTGCCCTCGCTGGCCGTCTTCATCGTGCTCATCCCGATCACCGGCCTCGCCACCCGGGAGACCGTCATGGTCCCGCTCACGTTCTACGCCATGGCGGTGCTGATCCCGGCCGTCGTGGACGGTCTCACCTCGGTCCCCGACCACGTGCGCCAGTCCGCCGTGGCCATGGGCTTCACCCCGCTGCGCAGGCTGCTCCGGGTGGAGCTGCCGATCGCGGTGCCGGTCGTGCTGGCCGGGCTCCGGGTGGCGGCGGTCTCCAGCATCAGCCTGGTCAGCGTGGGCGCGCTGGTCGGCAGGGGAGGGCTGGGCTACCTGTTCATCGACGGCTGGCAACGGCAGTTCTACACCCCGATCGTCGTGGGCATCGTGCTGACCGTGGCGCTGGCGGCGGTCGCCGACCTGCTGCTGGTCCTGGCGCAGCGACTGCTCACCCCGTGGTCTCGGGCAAGGAGGACCGCGTGAACTGGGTGATCGACTTCTTCACGAACCCGGACAACTGGTCCGGCCCGGACGGCATCCCCGTCCGGCTGCTGGAGCACCTGGAGTTCTCGGGCCTCTCGCTGCTGCTCGCCATGCTGATCGCGCTGCCGCTGGGGCTGTGGATCGGCCACACCGGCAAGGGCGCGCTGTTCGCGATCCTGAGCGCCAACGCGGCCCGCGCCCTTCCGACCCTGGGCCTGCTCGTGCTCATCGTGCTGCTGATGGGCGTGGGCACCATCGTCCCGGTGCTAATCCCGCTGGTGGCACTCGCCGTGCCGCCCATCCTGGTCAACACCTACGAGGGCATCCGCAACGTCGATCCCGACCTGCGAGACGCCGCGTACGGCATGGGCCTGCGGGGTGGACAGGTCCTCGGCCGGGTGCTCGTGCCGACCGCGCTGCCGCTCATCATGCTCGGCCTGCGGGTCGCCGCGATCCAGGTGGTGTCGACCGCGACCGTGGCGGCCTACGTAGGCTTGGGAGGTCTCGGCCGGTTCATCGTCGACGGCCTCGCGACCAAGGACTTCCCCAGCACGATCGGCGGGGCCGTTCTCGTGGCGCTGCTGGCTCTGATCGTCCAGCTGGGATTCGGCCTGGTGCAGCGTTTTCTGGTCTCTCCGGGGGTGAGCCAGCGCCTGACCATACGCTAATCTCCTAATTACCCCCCGCTTTGGAAGGGAACGTACGATGAAGCGCCTTTTCAGCACCGCGGCAGTCATTCTGTCCGCGGCGCTCACTCTTACCGCGTGCGGTGGCGGCGACCCGCTCACCAGCGCCTCCGCGAGCCCCGCGGCCTCCGGATCCGCGCCCGCGGCCGGGGGGAAGGTCGTCGTCGGCTCGGCCAACTTCCCCGAGAACGTCCTCCTCGCCGAGATCTACGCCCAGGCCCTGGAGGCCAAGGGCGTGCAGGTCGAGAAGAAGCTCAACATCGGCAGCCGTGAGGTCCTCTTCGACCAGGTCAAGGGCGGCGGCCTGACGATCCTGCCGGAGTACATCGGCTCGCTGCTCGCCTTCGTCGACAAGACGACGACGGTGAAGAGCAAGGAGGACATCGTCGCCGGGCTCAAGGAGAAGCTCCCGGCCGAGCTGGAGGTCCTGGAGCCCGCCGCGGCCGAGGACAACAACTCGCTGACGGTCACCAAGGAGACCGCCACGAAGGACGGCCTCACCACGATCGAGGACCTCGTCAAGGTCGCCAAGGGCTACACGGTCGGCGGCCCGCCGGAGTTCCAGTCCCGGCAGGAGACGAACTTCAAGGACACCTACGGCCTTGAGTTCAAGGAGTGGAAGAAGACCGGCGACGCCACCGCCGACGCCATCAAGGACGGCACCGTCCAGGTCGGCAACGTCTTCACCACCGACCCGAAGATCGTGCTCAACGACCTGGTCTCGCTGCAGGACAACAAGAACGCCTTCGCCGCCGACAACATCGCGCCCCTGGTCAACAAGGCCGGCGTGAACGACACCGTGACGACGACGCTGAACGCGGTCTCGGCCAAGCTCGACACCCCCGGTCTCCTCGCGCTGATGAAGCGGGTGGCGATCGACAAGGATGACGCCGCCACGGTCGCCAAGGACTGGCTGACGCAGAACGGTCTGCTCTAGTCGTTCCTGATCGCTTCCCTCCTGTTTCGATCTGATCCACCCGTACGGCCCGCACCGCTCCACCGGCGCGGGCCGTACGGTTTCCGCCGTGGGTGCCGTGGGTGCCGTGGGTGCCGTGGGTGCCGTGGGTGCCGTGGACGCCGCGGGTGCTGTGGATGCCGCGGACGCCGTGCCGCTGTGGATGCCGTGCCGCTGTGGATGCCGTGGACCGTCATGCGCCGCCGTGTTCGCGGTGCCTGTACGGGCTCCCGGGGTTATCCGGGCCCACGGGGTTGGTCGGGCCTGCCGGGGTCCCGTTCACGGGCGATGCCAAGGGTGACACCGGTTTCCGGGATGATTACCGGCATGAGTGAGTTCATCGAGGCAATGGCCCAGGTGCCGACCGCCGTGACGGTCATCACCGTCAAGGATGAGCGTGACGACGTGGGGACCACGGTCGCGACCTTCACCTCGGTCTCACTGGACCCGCGGCTCGTGATGGTGAGCATGGAGAACACCCGCTATCTCAACGAGCTTCTGCTCCGCCACGACCGCTGGGCCGCCAGTGTGCTGTCGACCGGGCAGAAGACGATCGCCAGCCGCTTCGCCACCGCCGGCCGTCCCGGCGCGCGGCTCCTGCTCGCGGGGACGCCGCACCACCGGGGCGAGCTGAGCGGGGCGCTCATCGTGGACGGCGGCGTGACCGCCCTGGAGGCCGAGACGGTCCAGGTCGTCCCGGCGGGGGACCACACGCTCTTCATCGCCAAGGTCCTCGCGGTCGACTACGTGGACTCGGCACTTCTCCCGCTCGTGCGGTTCCGCGGCCGCTACCGGCCCACCGCCTGATCGCCGGCACGACTCCGTCGGCACGATCTCGCCGCGCCGTCACTCCGGGCGCGTTCGCGGTGGACTCTCACGGTGATCGGCACGGCCTGCCGGCCCGCGAGGAACTCGGGCCGCTCGCGCTCCCAGAGGGCGAGAGCGTTCCCTGTTCCCCGCCCGCCGAACGCAGGGTTGTCGGCTGCTCGCGCTCCCAGAGGGCGAGACGGTCCGCCGGGTGCGGTGACCTGAATCTCGGCCGGGTCTCCGGCGGCCCACGACATCACGTGATGTCATGGGCCGCCGGACCCGGCGTGGTCGTCGCGCTAGCGGATCGTCCACCCGCCCGGGAGCATGAGCGGACCGTACGAGGGCAGGCCGAGCTCGGTGGCGAGGTGGGCGATCGGGCCCCACGCCTCCAGGCGGACCTGGGCCAGGGCGGCGGACTTGTCCTCGCTGGACTCCGCCGGGCGCAGGCGCTCCAGCGGGCTCAGCCTCGGATAGGTCCGCACGGGGGCGTCGGCGGCGAGTCTGGCCTTGCTCCGGGCCAGCGCGAGGGCGTCCTCAAGACCGCCGAGCTCGTCGACGAGACCGCGCTCGCGCGCGTCGGCGCCGGTCCAGACCCGGCCCTTGGCCAGCTCGTGGGCACGCTCACGGGGCAGGCCGCGGCCCTCGGCCACCTTGTTCACGAAGTCGTCGTAGACCCGGTCGAGCCAGGCGTTGACCCGCGCCCACTGCGCCTCGGAGAAGGCGTTCGTGGGGGAGAACATCCCGGCGTTGGCGCCTTCGCCGACGGTCTCGGAGGACACCCCGAGCTTCTCCAGCAGCCCGCCGATGACGGCCTTGCCGCCGAAGACGCCGATGGAACCGGTGAGCGTGCCCGGCTGCGCCACGATCGCGTCGGCGGCCATCGAGACCATGTAACCGCCGGAGGCGGCCAGGTCGCCCATCGAGATCACGATGGGCTTGCCCGCCTTGCGGGTGAGCACGACCTCGCGCCAGATGGCGTCGGAGGCCACGTAAGAGCCTCCGGGACTGTCCACCCGGAAGACGACGGCCTTCACGTTGTCGTCGCGGCGGGCCGCGCGGAGGGCGGCGCAGATGGTGTCGGAGCCCATCGCGCCACCGCCGCCCAGCGGGCTGCGGCCACTGCGGCCAAGCCGGATCGCGCCGGTGCCGTGGACCAGCGCGACGGTCTGCTCACCGGGATGCGGGAGCTTCCTCGCGATCAGGTTCTTGGCGTAGCGGCCGACGTAGAGCAGCAGCGAGTCGTCGCCCACGGCCTGCTTGACCTCGTCGTAGACCTCGTCACGGTAGGCCAGCCGGTCCACCAGGCCCGCTTCGACCGCCTCGGCGCCGATGAACGGGCCCCGGTCGATGAGCTCGCGGACCTTCGCGGGGTCGAGCCCGCGGCCCTCGGCGATGCCCGCGATGACCTGCTCGGTGACCGACTCGGTGATGCGGCCCATCGACTCGCGGTGGGCGTCGGTCATGTGGTCCTGGGTGAAGGTGTTGGCCGCGGTCTTGTACTCGTGCCGCTGGCCGATCTGGTATTCGACGCCGAGCTTGCCCAGCGCGCCCCGCAGGAAACGCTGCTCCATCGCGACGCCGGTGAGCCCGACGTCACCCGACGGCTGCAGGTAGACCCGCTCGAAGGCACTGGCCAGATAGTAGGGGACGGTGCCGGCTCCGAACTCGCCGAAGGTCTCGGCGAAGGCGATCGTCAGCTTGCCCGCCGCCCGGAACCTGGTCACGGCCTGGCGCAGCTCCTGCACCATCGCCAGTCCCAGCGGCTGGGTGCCGATCTTGACGACCAGCGCCTTGACCCGGGGGTCCTTCCCTCCGCGCTTCAGCCCGGACAGCACATCGGCCAGGCTCGTCCTGCGCATCGACAGGATGGCGCTCAGCGGATCCGCCGGGGGACCCTGGGTCAGGCCCTCGGTGAGGTCGAGCTCTAGGACCAGTGGAGCGGTGCGCCGCTGCCGGTACCGGTCGACGGTGTCGATGATCACCTTGGTCGCGTCCATGTTCTTCACCCTAAGCGACACATCGCCGACTTATATCGCATGACGGGTGTTCACCTGCTTTCTCAGGAGCAAGGTGGTTGTGGAGGACGGAGTACCTTTCAGGCGCTTTTTCTCCGCCGACGTGAGCGCGTCCCTGAACGTGGTCGTCTTGCCGACCTTCGCGGTGAAGTTGACCCCGCCATGGGCCCAGTTCAGCCAGGCGGCGAGCAGTTCGCTCTCGAAGCCGGCCCTGGCGGTCTTCTTGGCGGGCTTGAGCACCCGGTAGGCCGTACCCAGGGTGGAGACGCGCGTGAGCTCGGAGAAGACCTTGCTGGCCTTGGCGGTCATGCCGAGATAGCAGGCGAGCGTCGCGTCGGGCAGCGTTCCCTTGCCTCGGGTGATCTCCACGGCCCACTGCGCGGCGGTCAGCGTCTTCTTGGACGTGCCGCGCTTGCACATGACGGGCGCCGCGGCGGGAGCGGCGGGGGTGGCCGTCACGGTGACGGTGACGGTGACTTGCGGCAGGGGAATCGGCTCCGGCGCGGGGGCGGCCGGCGGGTCGCCGACCGGGGAGGGACCCGAGCTCGGCTCGGGGCTCGGGTCGCCCGCCAGGTCGTCGTCGGGGTCGCCCGGGGCGGACCCGTCTCCCGGGTCGGGGTTCTGGGTCACGGCGGGATCGGGAGCGTCCCCGGCGATCGCGACGCCCAGGTCCAGACGCGGGGTGCTCACCCCGTCGTAGACGATCGGGCGGCCCGCCGCCTTGAGCAGGTCGAGCAGCGCGTCCGGAGTACCGGGAGACTTCTGCGCCATCAGCGCCATGGCACCGGTGACGTGCGGGGTGGACATCGACGTCCCGCTGTAGACCTGGTGTCCGTTGTTCGGCACCGCGGAGTCGATGTCGACGCCAGGGGCGAAGAGGTCGAGTACGGAGCCGTAGTTGGACCAGTAGGGGACGCGGTCGGCGTCGTCGGTCGCGCCGACGGTCACCGCGCCGGACAGGCAGCCGGGAGCCCCGGCGCCGAGGGCGCCCTCGTTCCCGGCGGCGGCGACGACGGCCACGCCCTTGGCGCGCAGGGCCTCGACCTTCGTCTTCATCGCCTCCAGCTCGGGTTCGGCGTCGCACGCCCCCTCGTAGAGGCCGCCGCCGAGGCTGAGGTTCACCGCGACGAGACCCGGAATGGTGTTCTTGAGCTCCGCGACGCGATCGAGGGCGAGCAGGAGCGAGGACTCGTAGGCGGTCAGGCAGGCGCCGCCCTCGTCACAGTCGTCGATCCGGCTGAAGACCTGGATCGCCACGATTTTCGCGGCGGGCGCGACGGCGTGGGCGATGCCCGCCACGTGGGTGCCGTGGTCGCACAGGTTGACCCCAGCGTCGAGGCAGGCGGAGGTCTTGGCGTCGGCGGATGCGGAGTCGGTCTCCTGCCCGTTGGGACAGAGCGACTGGGCGCCCTCGCTCTCGTCCGTCACGGAGAAGCATTCCTGATCCACGACGCTGCCCGCGAGGTCGGGATGATCGGCGTCGATCCCGGTGTCGATGATCGCGATCGTCTGGCCCTCACCCCTGAACCCGGCGGTGTGCGCCTTGTCCGCGCCGATCACCTGCAGGCCGGAGGCCAGCGAGGTGGGGAAGTAGGCGCGGTCCCGGCGGATGGAGCGGACGCGAGGGTCCTCGGCCAGCCGGGTCAGGGACTCGCCGGTGCCCTGGACGACGATGAAGGAGGTGTCCGGCGGCTCCAGGACCACCTGTGCGTCGGGCAGCAGCCGCGCCTCCCCGGCGACGGGGGCCGCCTCGGCGGGGGCCGCCACCTCGACGATGACCCGTGCTCCGTCGGTGTCCACACCGAGGCCGGCCTCCAGCTTCGGAGGGGCGGACGGATCCTCTGCCCCCGCGGAGGGAGCGGGTGCCGGGGGGTTCTCGGTCGTGGCGGGAGTGGGTGCCGCGGAAGGGGCGGGCGCCGGGGAACTCCCGGCGAAGGCAGGTACGGCGGGGGCGAGGCTGAACACGATCGCCATGGCCACGAGGGCTCGAAGTCGCACTTGTCCTCCGGGGGAGATCAACAGGCGATTCGGAGTCTAGGTAGCGATTCGTCCCTGGTGAATACTTTGCCCCGGATTTAGAGGATCTTCTCAGAAACGGCTCGGCCCCCCGCGGCGTAACGCACACGGAGGGCCGAGTGTTCGAAATATTACTTGAGGCCGTTGGCGATCGCGGTGATGAGCTCACCGTTGGCGGTGTCTCCGCTGGTCTCCCAGAAGAACGCGCCGCCCAGACCCTGGTTCTTGGCGTAGGTCATCTTGCCGGCGATGGTGCTGGGGGTGTCGTAGCTCCACCACTGGCCGTTGCAGAAGGCGTAGGCGGTGCCGCCGACGGTGCCGGTGGCGGGGCACTTGGTCTTGAGGACCTTGTAGTCCTCGTTGCCCGCCTCGTAGGTGCCCGGGGCCGCGCCGGTCGCGCTGCCGCCCGGAGCCGCCTGCGTCACGCCGCTCCAGCCTCGGCCGTAGAAGCCGATGCCGAGCAGGAGCTTGCTGGCGGGGATTCCCTTGGCCTTGAACTTCTGGATCGCGGCGTCGGAGTTGAAACCGGCCGTCGGGATGCCGGTGTAGGAGGTGAGGGGCGAGTGCGGGGCCGTCGGTCCCTGAGCGTTGAACGAGCCGAAGTAGTCGTACGTCATCGGCATGAGCCAGTTCAGGTTGTTGATGGCACCGGCGTAGTCGGCGACGTCGATCTTGCCGCCGTTGGAGCCGTCGGCGGTGGTCGCCGCGGTGACCAGGGCGTTGGCGCCGAACCTGCTCCGCAGAGCGGAGATCACGTTCTTGAACGCGTTCGGGCCGCTGGCGTCACAGCTCAGACCGCAGGCGTTGGGGTACTCCCAGTCGACGTCGATGCCGTCGAACACGTCGGCCCAGCGCGGGTCCTCGACCAGGTTGTAGCAGGACTCGGCGAACGCCGCCGGGTTGGCCGCGGCCTGGGTGAAGCCGCCGGACCAGGTCCAGCCGCCGAACGACCAGATGACCTTGATGTTCGGGTAGGCCTTCTTCAGCTTGCGGAGCTGGTTGAAGTTGCCGCGCAGCGGCTGGTCCCACGTGTCGGCCACGCCGTCGACGCTCTGGTCGGCGGTGTAGGCCTTGTCGTAGTCGGCGTAGGAGTCGCCGATGCTGCACCGGCCGCCCGCGGTGTTGCCGAACGCGTACAGGATGTGCGTCAGCTTCGCCGCCGAACCGCTCGTGACCAGGTTCTTCACGTGGTAGTTGCGGGCGTAGACACCCCATTCGGTGAAGTATCCGACGAGCTTCTTACCCGAGACCGGGGGAACGGTCGGGGTGACCGTCGGCGTCGGGGTCGGGGTGGGCGTCGGAGTCGGGGTGACCGTCGGGGTCGGCGTCGGCGTCGGGGTCGGCGTGGGGTCCGGGGTGCCGGTGCCGTTGCAGGCGCCGCCGTTGAGCTTGCAGTTCAGCACGCCGGTCAGTCCGCCGGGCGCGCCGTTGAATCCGAAGCTCACGGTGGCCCCTGCCGCCAGGGCCCCGTTCCATGACTTGTTGACGAAGGTGTAGTGATCGCCGCTCTTGGTGAGATCGGCGTCCCACGCGGAGGGGATCGACTTGCCGGCGGGGAGGTCGAACTCGACCTTCCAGCTCGTCAGGGCACTCGTCCCCGCTTTCACGGTGACCTTGCCCTCGAAGCCTGAGCCCCAGTCGGACACGGTGGAATAGGTGGCCGTGGCGGGAGTGGCGGCCGTCGCGGCGTTCATCCCCATGGGGGCGAGCAGCGCCGCCGCTGCGATGAAGGAGCCGATGGTAATTCGTCGCAAGGGTCGCTCCAGGTCAGTTGGTGCCTAGTCCCCGTATTCATAGGAAAGTTTCCTATTAGTTCTCAGAGCGTAGGTTCTCGTTCGCGGGCGGTCAATGCCTTGCCCGTCGATATAAGGCCGATTTAAGGTTTTCCGTCCGCGTGACGTACACGCACCGGTCGAGAGCGCGACGAATGACCGGCGGAGCAGGAAGGACGCGGGCTGGATCGCGGATGGGCGCCGGATCCCGGTGGGGTGACAAACCGAATTCCGGATGGGCGCTGGACGCAAAAAAGGCCGACCGAATATCGGGTGACCAGCCTGAAAGAGATATAAAACGGGCCGGTCGCCTGTTGGGTGACCGGTTCGACCGAGACGTGAGGCAGGCCGGTCGTCTGTTGGGTGACCGGTTCGACCGAGACGTGAGGCAGGCCGGTCGTCTGTTGGGTGACCGGTTCGACCGAGACATGAAACGGGCCGGTCACCTGTCGTGTGACCGGCCCGAATGCGGGTTGGAAGCGGAGGTTACCGGCTGCGGCTCATCCCTCCGCGGCCGGTTCCCCGATGCTCCGTTTGTCCGGGCCGCTCTGCCCGTTCTGAATGCTCTGAGCGCTCTGGATATCCCGGACCTCCTGGACGTCCCGCTCGCTCTCGTCGACGGCCTGGACCCCGTAGGCCGGAACGGGAACCTGCCGGAGCCAGAGGGCGCCCAGGGGAGGGACACGCAGGCGGGCGGAGTACGGCAGGCCGTGGCGGGGCTCGTCGATCGCCTCCACCGTGCCGAGGTTGCCCACCCCGCTGCCCGCGTAGTCGTAGGCGTCGGTGTTGAGCACCTCCTCCCACGAGCCCGGATAGGGCAGACCGAGGTTGTAGTCGTCGTGCGGCGAGCCGGAGAAGTTGGCCACGCAGGCCAGGGCCGAGCCGTCCTTGGCGTAGCGGAGGAACGAGAACACGTTGCCCATCGCGTCGTCGGCGTCGATCCAGCGGAAGCCCTCGGGGGAGGTGTCCATGTCCCAGAGGGCAGGGGTCTCCTTGTAGATCCGGTTGAGATCGCGGACCACCCGCTGGACCCCCTTGTGCCCGTCGAAGTCGAGCACCCACCAGTCGAGCCCGCGCTCCTCCGACCACTCCGAACCCTGACCGAACTCCCCACCCATGAACAGCAACTGCTTGCCGGGGTGGGCCCACATGAAGGCGAACAGCGCGCGCAGGTTCGCGAACCGCTGCCACTCGTCGCCGGGCATCTTGCCGAGCAGCGATCCCTTGCCGTGCACCACCTCGTCGTGCGAGAGCGGCAGCACGAAGTTCTCCGAGTAGGCGTACATCAGCGAGAACGTCATCTGGTGGTGGTGGTAGCGCCGGAAGATCGGCTCGTGCTTGAGATAGGCGAGCGTGTCGTGCATCCAGCCCATGTTCCACTTGAACCCGAAGCCCAGCCCGCCCAGGTGCACCGGCCGGGAGACACCCGGCCACGCCGTCGACTCCTCGGCGATGGTGGTGATGCCCGGCGCCTCCCGATAGGCGACCGCGTTCATCTCCTTGAGGAACTCCACCGCGTCGAGGTTCTCCCGCCCGCCGTACTCGTTGGGCGTCCACTCACCCTCGCGCCGCGAGTAGTCGAGATAGAGCATCGAGGCGACCGCGTCGACCCGCAGCCCGTCGATGTGGAACTCGCGCAGCCAGTAGACCGCGTTGGCGACCAGGAAGTTGCGGACCTCCCGGCGGCCGAAGTCGAAGATGTAGGTGCCCCACTCGGGGTGCTCGCCCCGCGCGGGGTCGGCGTGCTCGTAGAGCGGCGTCCCGTCGAACCTGGCCAGCGCCCAGTCGTCCATCGGGAAGTGCGCGGGCACCCAGTCGACCAGCACCCCGATCCCGGCCTGGTGCAGGCGCTCCACCAGGTAGCGGAAGTCGTCGGGAGAGCCGAACCGGGCCGTCGGGGCGTAGTAGGACGTCACCTGGTAGCCCCAGGAACCGCCGAACGGATGCTCGGCCACCGGCATGAACTCCACATGGGTGAAGCCCATGTCCACCACGTAGTCGACCAGCTCGGTGGCCAGATCCCGGTAGGACAGCCCCGGCCGCCATGAGCCGAGGTGCACCTCGTAGGCGCTCATCGGCTCCGCCGCGGCATTGCTGCCGGCGCGCCGCCGCATCCACTCCTCGTCCTGCCAGCCGTACTCCGACTTGTCGATCACCGACGCGGTCGCGGGCGGGCATTCGGTGCGCCGGGCCATCGGGTCGGCCTTGGCCCGCCAGACCCCGTCCGCGCCGAGGACGCCGAACTTGTAGCGGTCACCCTCGCCCAGTCCCGGGATGAAGAGCTCCCACACTCCCGAGCTGCCAAGCGAGCGCATGGGGTACGCGGTGCCGTCCCAGTGGTTGAAGTCTCCGAGGACCCGCACCCCGCGCGCGTTCGGCGCCCATACGGCGAAGGCCGTGCCCTGCACGTCCTCGTGCAGCATGACCCGCGCGCCGAGCACCTCCCAGAGCCGCTCGTGACGCCCCTCGCCGATCAGATGGAGATCCACCTCGCCCAGCGTGGGCCAGTGCCGGTAGGGATCGGTGGTCTCGTACGGCTCGGCCCCGGCGTAGGCGATCCGGAGCCGGTAGTCGGGGATCTTGTCAAGGCCCGGAAGCGTCGTCGCGAACACTCCGTGGGCCACGTGTCTCATCTCGTGAGCCTGGCCGTCCACGACCGCCTGGACCTTCTGCGCCAGTGGCCGCAGCGTCCTGATGGTCACACCCTCCGGTCCCAGGTGCGCCCCCAGAATCGAGTGCGGATCGTGGTGTGCACCGCCTGCCAGCCGGTCCAAGTCCGCGTTCATGGCTCACTCCCGCTAGATCGATATCCCTAACCCTGCCGTACCCGGGCACCCAACTCATGCCCTTGTCCGCTATCACCATGCGTGTCGCGAAAAGGTGCGGATTTGTGGGCGGAAAAATCCCGATTGGCATCCCTTGAAGCTTAGGGAACCACTGTCCGCGCACTGAGTTGATCACACAGAGGGTGACCGTGCATCCGTATGATCCACTGCCACCCGCACCCGTCCGGCCTCTCCGCGGCGTGAGTGCCGCGTTCCCGAAGCGTCCCGCACTTCACGAGAGTCGCGCGAGGGTTGCGCGAGACCGATCGAAGGTCGTGTTCCCGAAGTCTCCCGCACGTCGTGGGAGTCGTGCGCCGGCCGTACGGGACGGATCGTCGAAGCCCGGGACGGAGCAGAACCGATGACCGGGCCCTTCCTCCCGTGGGTCCGTCCGGGGCTTCGCGGTGGTGGCGGTTTTGGACCTCAAGGATGATCGCGGCGGTCCTGCGGATCACGGAGTTTCAGGAGGACCGCCGCGGCCGGGATCGGATGGGGATCAGCGAGGGTTCTTGGCCGTGACGTCGCGGGCGGTGACGCGGAAACCCTGCCAGTGGGTCGGCATGAGGTCGCCGTCCTCGTCGCGGGGGACGTGGTGGTAGCCGACGTTGACCCACACGACGGGATCCTTGACCCGCTCACCGTTGATGTAGCGGTCGACGGACTTGGCGCATCCGGGAGAGGGGTTGACGGTCGCCAGGCGCTCGCACGAGCGGTAGGTGCTGACGTAGACGTCGGCGCGGGTGAAGGCCTCGTTGGCGGGGCCCCGGTATTCGGAGCTGTCGGAGTTGTTGATCTCCCAGGAGACGCGGTGCCCGTCGGCGTTGCGCACCTTCTGATCAACCACGCGCCACCAGCGCATCGGCCCGTTGACGGCCTTGGTCTCCCTGGCGAACGCGGTGCGTTCGAGCTTCCGCTTGGCCGTACCGGATCCTGAGAAGTCGTACTGTTCGACGAGGTCGTCGGCCTTGCCCGCGATGTCGAAGTCGAGGCGCCAGAAGATGTTGTGGTTGTGGCTCGTCTCGAAGGTCCTCGCACCCACCCCGATCGGCCAGCCGTGCTCGGGCGTGGTGGTGAATCCGGACAGCGAGCCCGTCGCGCCCACGCGCGGGGTGATCGAGCCGTCGTCGGAGAAGGCCCACTCGACCAGGTAGGTGTACCAGCCGACCTGGAAGGCGGAGAACACCACCAGATCGCGCCCCTGGGCAGATGCGTTCGGCCCGTCGTAGTCGGACTTCAGGTACGCGTGGCCACGCGCCCGCGTCGTCACGCAGACGAACTGCTCGCGGCGCTCACCCCCCGGGCAGTCGGCGGACTGCAGCGCGATGGCGTTGTAGCCCAGGGCCCCGATGTCGTGGTAGCGGGGCCGGCCGCTGTCGTAGGGCACGTGGATCTGGGCCAGCGCGGTGCTGCGGAGCACCGTGACCGCCCGGTTGCCCTTCGGCGTGTAGACGACCTTGGTGAGGGCCAGTCCCTCGATGTTGCGCATCTCCCAGCAGAGCTGCCAGCGCGCGCCGTTCGGCAGGGTCTTGTCGATCCGGTACGGCGCGCTGCACGGGGCCGCCGGAGCCCGTACGGCATGCGCCGCCGATGCGGATGCCCCGGCGCCGGTCACGGCCCGGGCGGCGGGCGCGGCTTGTGTCGAGGCGGCCCGTGCCGAGCCGAGGCCTCCGGCGAGCATGGCGCAGGAGAGGGCGAGGCGGAGGAACACGGTCACCACTCCAGGGTGTGGATCTTCTTGGCGGACAGGTCGACGACGATCCGGCTGGTGTCCAGCCACGTCTTGTCGGGCAGCCGGACGAACAGCCGCAGGCACCGATGGATCCCGCAGTGCCGGGCGGGCCCCCGCTCACCGGCCGGTGTGAAGATCAGCCCGCGCAGGCCCAGGTCGGCCGCGGACCTCAGCTGCCTGCCCCCCGCCTTGGCGTAGGACTCGCGCACGCCCCCGCCGTACTGTGGGTGAGCCAGGAGCAGTTCGGCGGCCGTCGCCTCCTCCGCCTTGGACGGCGGCGGCTGCACCCCTCGCGCCACGCTCTCCTCGACGACCGTGCCCCGGTCGAGGTCGACGGTCCGCACGATGAGCTTGTCGGCGCTGTAGTCGTACAGGTAGGCGTCGGCCCGCCGTCGCTCGTCCGCGTCCTTGTCGTCGTCGCGCTCGACGTAGAGGAGCTTGACCTGCCCGGCCGCCAGGTGCTCCCGGGAACCCGCCGACGCGATCGAGCTCGCCCGCGCGATCTCCTGTGCGGTCAGCGGATCCCCCTGCACGACCACCTGGGGCGCGGACCCCGCCGCCTGGGACCTCTGCTCACCGGGTATGAACAGCACGGCCCCGGCGACGGTCATCATCCCTGCCCCCGCGACCGCCATCACCATCAGTCTCCGCCCCACGAGCGCCCTCTTTACTCATTGTTGACCTTTGACTGCGAACGGTAGCCGCAATGGGGTGTCTGGGCAGATCAAACGGCGTATTGCGCCATTGGTGTATGACGATGTGGTTTGCGAGATAGGTGGGGAGCTGTGTTCTGCTCGGCGCCGCCGATGCCGGCGGATTCTCCGCCGTGGTCGACCGTGAGATGAAGGGCCGGCGCGGCTTCAACCCTCGGGATGTGTGATCTCGGGCTCGCCCCGAGGGGGCGCGCATGTCCCGCCGTGGATGGCGACGGGTCAAGTGCGAGGTGATTTCCGGTTATCCGTTATCCGGCGCGTGGCGTGGAGCGCGATTCCGGTTGCCCGGCGCACACCGTGGGAACACCGACGTGCAAGGACTCGATGCCGTGACGTGGGGGACCTGAGGTTGAAGGGTTGCCTTGACGGATCCGCCTTGACTGTTTCGCTCATTACTGTCGACAGATAAGTGACGACGGCATACTGTATTCCAATGCACGGCAAAAATGGACAAAAGCTGACATTTCTAACCCCCTCCGGGTTCTTCAGCCGTTCACGCACAGTTGCTCCCCCGACCTGGAGCCGTTGGTTGATCCCTCCGGCTGCCCTGTCGGTCCACCTCGCCATCGGCCAGGCCTACTCGTGGAGCGTTTTTAAAAAGCCCCTTGAGTCGGCCTTCGGTCTGACGGGCACGGCCAGCGCCCTGCCGTTCCAGCTGGGCATCGTCATGCTCGGCCTGTCGGCCGCCTTCGGAGGGACGCTCGTCGAGCGCAACGGCCCGCGCTGGGCGATGTTCGTCTCGATGATCTGTTTCTCCTCGGGATTCCTGATCTCCGCGCTCGGGGTGGCCCTCGGGCAATATTGGCTGGTCGTCCTCGGATACGGTTTTGTGGGCGGAATCGGCCTCGGCATCGGCTACATCTCGCCGGTCTCCACCCTGATGAAATGGTTCCCCGACCGGCCGGGAATGGCCACGGGCATAGCGATCATGGGGTTCGGCGGAGGCGCGCTCATCGCCTCGCCGTGGTCCACCGAGATGCTGAGCGCCTTCGGCAGCGACCTGGGCGGGATATCCAAGACGTTCCTGGTGCACGGCCTGGTCTACGCGGTCTTCATGTCCATGGGCGTGTTCCTGATCCGGGTCCCGAGGGAAGGCTGGCGTCCTCCCGGCTGGGATCCGGCGAAGACCGCCGTTCGATCGCTGGTCACCACCGCCAACGTCTCGGCGCGCAACGCGATCCGCACCCCGCAGTTCTGGTGTCTGTGGGTCGTCCTGTGCTTCAACGTCACCGCGGGCATCGGCATCCTGGAGAAGGCCGCCCCCATGATCGGCGACTTCTTCGCGAACACGTCCACGCCGGTCGCGGCCGGCGCCGCCGCCGGTTTCGTGGCGCTGCTGTCGCTGGCGAACATGGCGGGACGCATCGTGTGGTCCTCGACCTCGGACGTGATCGGCCGCAAGAACATGTACCGCGTCTACCTCGGCGTGGGCGCCCTGTTCTACCTGGTCATCGCACTGGCCGGAGACTCCTCCACGCCCCTGTTCATCGTCTGCGCGATGGGCATCCTGTCCTTCTACGGCGGAGGGTTCGCCACCGTCCCGGCGTACCTGAAGGACCTGTTCGGCACCTATCAGGTGGGAGCCATCCACGGCCGGCTGCTGACCGCCTGGTCGACCGCGGGCGTGCTCGGCCCGTTGATCGTCAACGCCGTCGCCGACTCCCAGGAGGCCGCCGGCAGATCCGGGCCCTCGCTGTACACCACGTCCCTCTACATCATGATCGTATTGCTGGCGGTGGGCTTCCTGGCCAACGAGCTGATCCGCCCGGTGAACCCCGTCTATCACGAGCCGACAGTCGAAGAGGCCGGTCAGCAGGGCCCGCTGGCCATGAGAGGAGAAGCCTGATGGCAGACGTCCAGGAGACGAGCACCGGATTCAACCCTCTGATGCTGCTGGTGTGGGCATGGGTCGGGCTGCCCTTCGCCTACGGGGTCTACGAACTCATCCAGAAGGTCACCCAGCTGTTCGGTGGCTGACGGCGGTAGACCGAACGACGTCGAATGCGGCGCGCGGGCTCCACGGCACCCGCGCCGCATCCGACTCCGCGGCACCCGCGCCGCATGGCTCCGTGGTGTCCGCGTCGGACCGCGTCGTTTCCGGATGCGGATCACCCCTGGGGGACTCCGGCGCCGGCGGCGACGATCTGAGCGACCCGCTCCGGTGGGATCCCGGTCGTGTCGACGACCTTCGCCTCGTGGCTGAGCCAGGGCAGGGCGTCGCGGTAGCCCGGGAGGTGGTCAAGACGCCACTGCCGTGCCTGCCTTTCCACGGCGTCCGTCTCGATCCGGTGGATGAGGGTGTCGTGGTCGGTGTGCAGGACGAAGTGGTGGACGGGAATGCCGGCCTTCTCGAGGCCGGTGCGGATCTCCGTCCAGTACTGCTCGACGAGGACCGTCTGCGGGATGACGAGCACTCCGCCGAGATAGCCGAGCAGCTGGGAGGCGGTCTCCACGACCAGTCCGCGCCACGGGGGCCAGTGCTGGAAGTCGCCGAGCTCCGGGAGGCCCTGAACATGTCTCAGCATGTAGCCGACGTGTTCGGAGTCGAAGATCCTTGCCTCTGGAACGAGCTTGACCAGTTCCCCGGCGGTGGTCGTCTTGCCCGCCCCGAAGGTCCCGTTCAACCAGATAATCATCGCCCGAGCGTATCCACGCGAGGTGATCGTGACGGGCCGATTCGCCCAAGCTGATCTGGAAAAGGAGCCTCGGTAATCCGCAGGAAAGGCATCCGCCGGTGGATCAGATCGGCTTCTCGGCGGACGCCAGGGCCTTTGATCGGCGCGAGGTCATCCAGTAGGCGACGCTGAGAATCGCGAAGAACGGAACACCCGCCCACCACGCGGGCCGCAGCGGTGCGATGAACAGCGTCGAGACCAGCGCTCCGGCGAGGAACAGCATGGCCAGAAGCGAGGTGACCGGGGCGCCCCAGAGCTGTACGGGCGACGGCGGGAGGCCCTGGATTCTGCGGGTGCGGCGGAAGGCCCAGTGCGTGGCGAGGATCAGCAGCCACACGACCAGCGCTCCGAAGACCGACACTCCGAACAGCGCGAGGTACGCCTCGCTCTCGCTCGCGGCCGACAGCGACGCGGCCAGGGCCAGGCCGAGTGCGGACAGCGCGAGGGCGTTGCGCGGCACGCCCGAACCGCTGAGCCGTCCCGTCCACGCGGGCGCGTAGCCGCCGGTGGCCAGCGAGTGCATCATGCGGGTGGTCAGGTAGAGGTTGGTGTTCGCGCTGGACAGCGCGGCGGTCAGTACGACGAAGTTCATGATGGTCGCGGCCGCGGGGATGCCGGCGGCCGAGAACACCCTGACGAAGGGGCTCTCCGTGACGGTCCCGCCCTGGGCGGTCGTGGTCCACGGCACCACGGTCAGCACGATCGTGATCGCCACGATGTAGAACAGCGCCAGGCGGGTGACCATCCGGCGGGCGGCGCGGGGGATGTCCCGTGCGGGGTTCTCCGACTCCGCGGCGGTGACCGAGACGACCTCGACGCCGACGTAGCTGAACAGCACGAACACGATGGCGAGGGAGAGCCCGCTGATCCCGTTGGGAAGGAAGCCGCCGTGCGCGGTGAGGTTCGCCGTACCGGTGGCCTCGGCGCCGGGCAGGCCGACGGTGATCAGCAGGATGCCGAGCAGGATGAACACGACGATGGCCGCGACCTTGATCATCGCGAACCAGTACTCCACCTCGCCGAACACCTTCACCGCCACGGCGTTGGTGATCAGTACGACCACGGAGAACACCACCACGGGCACCCAGAGCGGCAGCGACGGCCACCAGAATCGCACGTAGATCCCGCCCGCGATGACCTCGCCGCCGATGGCGATGACCTGGACGGTCCAGTAGGTCCAGCGGACCACGAATCCGGACCACGGGCCCAGGTAACGGTGGGCGATGATGCCGAAGGCGCCCGCCTGGGGATGGACGACGACCATCTCGGCCAGGGCCCATCCGATCACCAGAGCGACGGCCGCGCAGGCGACGTAGGCGATGATCGTGGCGGGTCCGGCCTGCGAGATCGCCAGGCTGGAGCCGAGGAAAAGCCCGGTGCCGATCGCGCCGCCCAGGCCGATCATGGTGAGCTGGCGTCCACGGAGGCCCCGGTGCAGGCCGGATTCGTTTTCCACGGCAAACCTCTTGGGGGGTGGGTTCAGGCCTTACGGCATGCGCTGATGGCGTCGACGACCGTGTCGAGGTCGGAGCGATCGTTGTAGTAGTGGAGGGACAGCCGCAGCAGGTTGCCGCGTGGCGCGGTGATGATGCGGCGCGCGGCCAGCTGCTCGGCCAGCGCGTTCGGATCGTCGTCCTCGATCGCCACCTGCGGTCCGCGGAACCCGGCCGGACTGGCCACCCTCTCGCCCGCCGCGGCCAGCCGCTCGGCCAGCTCCTCGGCCAGGGCGGAGACGTGGATCTGCACGGCGTTCAGGTCCACCCGCTCGATGAGGTCGAACCCGGCGTTGGCGGCGTAGGCCGACGGCACGGGCGGTGTTCCGGTCTCGAAGCGGCGCGCGTCGTCGGGGAAGTCCAGCAGCCGCGTGTCGAAGGCGAACGGATTCGTACGGCCGAACCACCCGGTGAGCTCGGGATCGCGCTGATGCGCGAGCCCGTCGCGCACGTAGAGAAACGCGATGCCGGGCAGGCCGAGCAGATACTTCAGCGAGCCCGACACCAGGTAGTCGCAGTCCAGCTCGCGCACGTTGATCGGCATCACGCCGGCGGCCTGGTAGGCGTCCACGAACACCCGGGCACCACGCTCATGCGCCAGCTGTATGACCTCCTCGACCGGCAGGCGGGCACCGTTGCGGTAGGTGACCAGGGGGATGGAGACCAGGTTGACGCTCTCGTTGACGACCGCGGCGTAGGCCTCGGCGTCGATGTTCTCGCCGGTGTCGGCGGCGACCAGGACCCGCGCCCCGCGCTGCGCCTGGGCGAGCCACACGTGCGCGATGGATGGGAATTCCAGGTCGCTGGTGATGATCTCAGCGCGGCGGGACCAGTCCAGCGACGACGCGACCTGGAAGGCGGCTTCGGACGCGCAAGACAGGATCGCGATCTCATGCGGGAAGGCTCCGATGAGGCGGGCGAACCGCTCGCGGGCCCACTCGACCTCGGCCATCCACAGGCCCCATGGCGCGCCCTTGTCCCTCATGGAGAATCCGATCTCCTGCAGGGAGTAGGCGAGCCTGGATGACAACGCGCCCTGACTGCAGCTGGCCAGGTGCACCGTGTCGGTGAGTGCTGGAAACTCGGCCCGGAACTGCGTAGCGTCCAAATATTGCGACATTTCGGGCACATTACATGCGTTGTTTCAATCAGGTCAACCATTTTCAATGTGACTGACGGCGGTTAGGATCGCCTGGTGACTGGAGCCAGAATTCGGGAAATCCGTACGCAGCGAGGATTGACCGTCGCACAACTGGCGGAGGCGGCGGGTGTGTCCACCGGGCTGATCAGCCAGGTCGAGCGTGATCGGACCGATCCGAGCCTGGAGACGCTCAGGAAGATCGCGAGGGTGCTCCAGCTGCCGCTGTTCAGCCTGTTCCAGGAGCAGGACACGAAGGCCGTCTCGGTGATCCGCGAGAACAACCGGATGCTGGTCGCGTCGCCGGTCGGTGGGATCACCTACTCACGGGTCTCGCCCGGGCACGGCCGCCTCGAAATGCTCAAGGGACACCTGCCGCCCGGTGGCTATTCGGCCGCCACGCCCTGGTCGCATCCTTCGGAGGAGTGCGTCCTCGTGCTCGAGGGGCGGCTCATCGTCGAGGTGTCCGGCGTGCAGCACGATCTCAGCGTGGGAGACAGCTGCTACTTCCACTCCTCGCTGCCGCACCGCTATCTGAACCCCGGCGACACTCCCGTCGACTTCGTCATCGCGGTCACCCCGCCCAGCTACTGATCCGGCTCTCCGTCGGGAAGCGGACAACTCCGGCGAGCTCCGGCCTCGAGGCGATGGCCGGAGTCCTGCAAGGGAGGTGCTTTTCTGTTTCTGTCGATCGAGAAGAGCCAAGAGGGGTGCCCCGCGCGGGCCGGCAATGGCATCCGGCGGACTTCCTGCAGTGTTTGAACATTGATCGAATTCTCGAACACGACATACGCTCTCTGCATGGTGCAGAGCAAGGCGGAAGACGTGGACGGCTACCTCGCCGAGGTGCCCGATGAGCGCAGGGAGGTCCTGACCAGGCTGCGCGAGCTGTGCCGTACGGAGCTCACGGGCTTCACCGAGGTCATGGCGTACGGGATGCCCGGGTACGAGCGGGACGGCACCATTGAGATCGGCTTCGCGAGTCAGAAGCAGTACATCTCCTTCTATCTTGTGCGCAGCGACGTCCGTGAGGCCTTCGAGCAGCGCCTGGAGGGGCAGGACATGGGCAAGGGCTGCCTGCGTTTCCGCAAGCCGGAGAAGGTCGACTTCGATCTCGTACGGGATCTGCTGACAGCCACCGCGGCCGAGCCGGGCAAGATCTGCTGACGGCGGGACGTTTGCGTTGGGATGGACCGAGACATTGATCGATCACTGACGCGGTCGAGGCGCTGCGGGCCGAACCCGCCTGACCAAGCCGCACCGTACGGTCACCTGTTTCCAGCGGATTCCGGCGGCGTCCATCACCCGATCGGCATGCCCGCCCTGAGCGATCACCGCCGTCGTTGATGAATGGCCGTGATCAAGCCCGGTCCTTCTACCAGGGTCCTCACGTCTTTCCGGGGTCATCCCCGCGGCCCGTTTCACGCATCGCCACCGCTCGTTGCGGAAAAGTTTCGTTGACTTTTCAACGATTCAACACAATGATCGCGTTGTCTGTCAGGTCATCTGTAAAGCGATCGTCGTGGATGCGGCAGTTCGCCGCACCGTTGCAAGCAAGGAGAGAAGCCATGCCCACTATCAAGATCAAGCTCGCATTGGGCCTCGCGAGCGTTGCCTCGCTCTCCGTCATCCTTGGCACCGTCGCCCCCGCGTCCGCGGATGCCACGTCTTCGGGTGTCACCTTCTGGTCGGGTGCCTTCGCCGGCCAGCCCGTGACCTACGCGGACCCGAGCGCCGACTGCACGACGCTGCCGTTCACGGTGCACTCCGAGTTCAACAACACCGGCAAGTCCATCCAGGTCTACAAGACGACGGACTGCACGGGCCAGGCGCTCACCTTCCCCGCCACCGACATCCACAGCTTCACAGGTTTTGACGGTCGAAGCTTCCGCGCGACCAGCTGACACCTACCTCAGACCTTGAGGGGCCCTTTCACTCGGAGTCGGGTGGAAGGGCTCTTTCGTTGCCGCTCTCATGAAATCTGAGCTGATACGGCACCGGTGCCGCGATCAACTCCAGCCTCGGGTGCTGGCCGTGGCCCTCGAAATTCCACGTGGATATCACCGGGCGGCCTCGCGGCACGAGATTGCGAAGAGGAAAAGTCACGACGTACGCGCTGCTTTGGATCTGCCGAAGCCTGTCCTTTCGATCTGCCGGGTTCTGTCTTTGTTTCTGCCGGCTGAGAGCATTTCGATCTGCCGGAGTGAAGGTCCTGGCCAAGCCGGCGACCAGGGTGGCTTGACCTCAACCTTGCTTGAGCTTCTACGGTGATCACATTCGTTCAACCGTTGACAAGGAGCTCATTCAATGATCATGAAGGAGTACGCCCGGGAAGAGCTGGCCGCGCAGCCCATCGGTTACTGGAGCAGCGAGGCGGGTCGTGTCGTGGTCGGACGCATCCGGGCGGAGCTGGCCGTGGAACAGCTCACCCAACCGCACTGGTGGACGCTCAACCACGTCGCGGGCGCTCCGGGCACGTGGAGTCGTGCCCGGCTCGCCGATCGTCTGGCCCCGTTCGACGACCTCGGCATCGACTTCGAAGGCGTCTTCGACGATCTGGTCACGCGCGGGTGGATGACGGAGGAGGCCGGGGTCCTGTCTCTTACCGAAATCGGGGAGGCCGGGCGGCTCCGCGCCCAGGCTCGCAACGCACAGGCGCACGAGCAGATGCACGAGGGCGTCGGGACGGACGAATATGTGGCCGCTCTCAACGTCCTGCGCCGCGTGATCGCCAACCTGGGCGGCAACAGCGACCTTCCCTGAACACCTCCCCGTTCCTCGTGCTCCGGGATGATCCGCAGAAACGGCCTAGTCCGGGAGCAGCGGACCGACGAGGTCGCTGACGGGGGTGTCGGCGGCGGCCATGGTCGGGTCGGCGAAGAAGACCTGACGCGGCGGCCCGGCCAGGTGATTCATCAGGTCGTGCTCGACGGCCCAGGTGCCCAGGGTCTGCAGTGCGCGCACCGAGCTCACCGGGTCGAGCTGGGCCTTGGTGAGCCGTACGTACGCCTCCCTGTGCGCGGGGTCGGTGCGCAGTTCCAGGTCGGGGAAGCGCTCGGCGATCCGCACGGCCTGGTCGATGGGTACTGGCCTGCACCACTCCACCGGGCCGTCGCTGTCGGCGTTCACCTCCCCGTGGAAGATGAGGAACGGCGCGCCCTCGATGCCGGGCAGCCCCGGCACCGTGCCGTCGCCGAGCCGTCTCACCAGGTCGGTGGCGAACCCGCCCAGCTCGTCGGCGGTGAGGTGACGCCTGGCGCTCAGCACCATGCGCTCGGGGGTGTCGCGGAGTTCGACATCGAACATGTGACTGTCCTTTCCGGTCAACTGCTCGACGAGGAAGGCGGCCAGGTCCCTGCGGGCGGAGTGCTCCACCTCGACCTGTGCCCAGTAGGCCGTGATCGCCTCGGCCGCAGCCTTCGGCTCCAGGTCGCACACGGCCTTGATCCGGGCCAGCGGCATGTCCAGCAGGCGCAGTCTCGCCACCAGGCGGGCCCGTTCGAGCTGCGCCGGATCGTACAGCCGGTAGCCGCTGAGCGGATCGGTCCGCGCGGGCACGAGCAGGCCCAGCTCGTTGTAGAGCCGCAGTGCTTTCTGCGAGAGCCGGGACGCCTTCGCGAACGCCCCAATCGTCAGAAGCTCCATGGCCGCCTCCCTCGTTCTGGTCACTCCGAGCCTGCGGTCTGCCCCAGGGGCAAAGTCAACCGGCCGCCACATCGAGGAATCGTCCTCCTCATGATCGGAAAACGTCGTGATCGGCCGCCGGTCAGTCGTCTACGCCTGTCGAGGAGGAAACGCATGAGTCCGGCCACGCCCGGTCGGCCATCGCCCGGATGGGAGTTGGTTGTCAGTGCCGTCTGGTTGTGTGATCGGTACGGATCGCAGGGTTGGTCATGAGGGGTGGCGACGAACGTGAAGGACCGGCAACTCCCGGTGGGGGACGAGGAGCGTTTCTGGAGTTTGGTGGAGGTGGCCTGGGCACCGCTGGGAGTGGAAGTCGATCAGGCGCGACGGGCGCTGACACATCGGGTGCCCGACCCCGGCGAGGACCTTCACGGCAAGCCGCCGCTCGCCGTGGTCGAAGGCGCTCTGCGGGAGTTCCTGAGCAACCTCCGCTCCATCGGCGAGGGGTTGTCGGCGGGCGAGCTGGCGGATCTTGATCGGGTGGTCGAGAGCAAGCTCTATGACATCGACCGCGCGGATATCCAAGCGGTCACGGACGGTTCCGATGACGGTTTCCTCTATGCGCGCGGCTTCATCGTCGCGTTGGGCCGCGATTTCTACGCCGCGGTGGCCGAGGATCCGAAGAAGGCGGTGCCGGACGCCGAGTGCGAGGAGATGTGCTACTTCTTCGCCCACCTGCACCGCGAGCGCCATGGAGCTTTCCCGGACACCGGATCGGGAATCTCACGCGAGTCGTGTTCGAATCCGGCCGGCTGGTCCAGCTGACCCGCGGCCCGCGACGCTCGTGCACAACGCAGATCCTCCCGTGAGGAACCCTTGGCGCATGGGCGGCCCGCACCCGGAACCCGTAGGGCGCTGAGAGTCGTCTCTCACGGTCGGAGGCTCCCGAACGTCGACTCCTGAGCGAAAATCGGGTAGGAGAGGGGCCGTAAGGTGGGTGCCGGGAGTGGCCCTCCGATGTGTGTCGATTCCGATTCAGGAGAGCATCATGATCAATATTTTTGTGCTCGGAGCCGTGTGATGCGTATCGAGGTCAACGGCATCGCGCTGGAGGTGCAGGTCAGCGGGGAGGGCCCGGCCGTCATGCTGGTGCACGGCTTTCCCGACACCCACGCGTGCTGGCGGCACCAGGTGGCCGCGCTGAACGCCGCCGGATATCGGACGATCGCCCCTGACCTGCGCGGTTTCGGTGCCTCGGACAAGCCGGAGGACCTGGAGAGCTACAGGATCGCCGCGTATGCCGGGGACCTGATCGGCATCCTCGACCAGCTCGGCGTCGACAGGGTTCACCTCGTCGGGCACGACTGGGGCTCGGCCCTCGCCCAGCTGGTCGCCATCATGGCGCCCGGAAGGGTCACCGACCTGGCCTGCCTGTCGGTCGGCCATCGCGGCGCGATGCTGTCGGCCGGCTGGGAGCAGCGGGAGAAGTCCTGGTACATGCTGCTGTTCCAGTTCCAAGGGGTCGCCGAGCAGTGGCTGAGCCAGCACGACTTCTCCAACATGCGGCAGATGCTGGCCGAGCATCCCGATCGGGACGAGGTCATCGAGCGCATGCGTGACCCCCGGGCACTGAGTGCGGCTCTGGCGATCTACCGCAAGGGGGTGCCGCCCGAGTGGCTCCTCAACGACGACGCCATCCTGCCGCCGATCTCGGTGCCGACCATGGGCGTGTGGAGCAGCGGTGACCGGTTCCTCACCGAGCGGTCGATGACCGGCACCGAAGAACACGTCACAGCGCCGTGGCGCTACGAGCGGCTCGACGGGATCGGCCACTGGATGCAACTGGAGGCGCCCGGCAAGGTCACCGACCTGCTGCTGGACTTTCTCGCCTCGGCGGATGCCCAGGCGGGTTGATCGCCAGGCCGATCAGTGCCCGTTCCAGAGCTGCGTGCGATCGGGGAGCTGTTCCGAAGAGCCGAGGATTCCACCGACCAGTTCCCGCGTCTTGCGCTCCCCGTCCGCCTGCGCCCGCTGTACGGCGGCGCAGAGTTCCTCCGCCAGCTCCTGGCTGTCCATGCGCATGACATTCGGGTTCAGGGTGAGCTTCAGGATCCGGCCGGCCGAGTCGGTGACGACCCGGATCATCTCGTCGGCGGCCGTGCCCTCGCCGGTGAGATCGCTCAGGCCCTCCTCCATCAGGCGCAGGGTCGCGTCGTCCGGGTAGCCCACGGGATGCTCCTTTGCTACGTGAATTTCCCTCCGGGCGGGAAGGAGACCGAACGCAGGCCCCGCCCGATGATCTTTCCACTCAGTCCTCGTCCATGGGCATGACCTGCCCGTCGTCCGGCAGGCCGTAGCCGTCACCCGAGCCGGGCCGGGCTCGGGTGACGGCTACCGGCTCCTCACCGTGAGGGGCCGCCTGCCGGTCTCCTCGCCATGAACAGATCGCGAAGTTCCGTGCGCCGCATCGTGACGAGAGCATCGTGCACGCATGTTCCGCACGTGATAAATCGCAATGAATGCGGCATTAATGAGCTGACCGTCAGCTGAGCGGCACCGGTTCGGGGCGCGGGCAGGTGCTCACGATCGGAATGGACTGCCCGGTTCCGGCCGACCGCAGCAGCGACTCCATGACCTCCAGGACGTGGAAGGCCAGCGATCCGCCGGCGCGCGGTTCCTGACCCTCAGGGGTTCCGGCCATATCGGCCAGTCCGAAGCCTCGCGAGGAGTTCCGGTAGCCGCCCGACTCGGGCAGCGTCTCCCAATCGGTGCCGCCCAGGCGGAAGAGCTTCACGTCACCGCTGAAATGGTTCGGGTCGGGGACGACGAGCGAGCCCCGCTCGCCGTGGACCTCGATGTTGGCCGACACGGTGGCGACCGCGTCGAAGCTCATCACCATCGTCGACACCGCTCCGGACGCGTGGACCAGCACCCCGGTGACATGCGTGTCGATCGAGACCGGGATGAGCTCGCCCTGGCGCGGCCCGGAACCGATCAACCGCGAGTCGTGGGTACGGCTGGCCGCGCCGATCACCGAGACCACCGGTCCCAGCAGCGTGACCAGGGAGGTGACGTAGTAGGGGCCCATGTCCAGGAGCGGGCCCCCTCCGGGGACGTAGTAGAAGTCGGGGTTGGGGTGCCACCGCTCGTGGCCGGGCGTCATCATGGTGGCCGTCGCCGAGATGGGCCGCCCGATCAGGCCGTCGTCGATGGTCCGCCGCGCGGTCTGGATCCCGGTGCCGAGTACGGTGTCCGGGGCGCATCCGACCCGGACGCCGCGTTCGGCGGCGGCCGCCAGGACGGCCCCGGCCTCGGCGGTCGTCGCGGCCAGCGGCTTCTCGAGATAGACGTCCTTGCCGGCGGCGATGGCCTGCAGGGCCACCTCGGCGTGGGCCGCCGGCATCGTGAGAATCAGTACGACGTCGACCGCCCCGTCGGCCAGCAGGTCGGGGACCGGCAGGGCGCGGACGCCGTCGTGGGCCTTGGCCACGGCCTCGGCCCGCGCCGGATCGAGGTCGGCGACGGCGACCAGCCTCACGCCGTCCAGGGTGCTCAGCGTCGCGAGATACTGGCCGGAGATCGCACCGCAGCCCACGATGCCGATCCCGACGGGGGCGTCCGGCGAGCGGCCCACGATGCCTGCTCCGGTGGGGGCGCTCATCGACCGGCCCGTGATGTCGGCTCCGTCGGGGGCGCTCATCGGCCGGCCCACAGCAGGCCGCGCTCGACGATGGTCCGGACGCTGGGATCCTCCAGGACCTCCACCCGGTGTCCGGGGGTGCACACGAAGATCTTCCCCTCGCCCCAGGACCGGGTCCAGATCGCCGGTGACGTGACCGGCCGGTGCCACGGATCGCCGTCGCGGACCGCCTGTGTGGTGGTGGCGAGCACGTCGCAGTAGTCGTCGGCCAGCACCCAGTACTGCTCGGTGACCAGGTCGAAGTCCTCGATGCCCCGGGTGATCGGGTGATCGGCCGCGCCGGGCAGCATGTTCACCCGGTACGGCACGTAGTTGTCGCTCTGCTCACCGGTCTGTTCGGCCTCGGGTATCCCCGGGTGGCAGGCGAACTGGCCGCCGACCAGATGCAGGTAGTCGGAGCTGCCGCGGAAGGCGTCGACGATCCCCCCGTGCCAGCCGGCGAAACCCGTGCCCGCCTCGACGGCGGACCGAAGTCCCCGGAGTGCGTCCTGCTCGATCGAACCCATCGTGAAGCACTGCACGATGAGGTCGAGGTCGCCCATGACGGAGGCGTCGGCGTAGATCTGCGGCGAGTCCTCGACGCGGACGGAGTAGTCGTTCTTCTCAAGAAACGGGATGAACAGGTCGGTCGCCTCGACGGGCTGGTGACCGTCCCAGCCGCCCCGCACGATGAGTGCCCTCTTTGACGTCATAGCTCCCCGCCCCAGTGAATTGCCCTGACTTCGATGGATTTCTGATGATATTGAAGGAGGCCTGAGATCGGCAGTAGTAGCCGCGGGGCAGATCTCTCACCGATCGGGGAGAGGACGTCGTCCAGGACACCTTCGCGGTGCTGCACCGCCGATGGAGCCGGTTGACCGACCATGATCGGGTGCTGCCCTACCTACGGGCGAGTGCGGTGAACGGATGCCGCATGGTTCACCGGCGCCGGTCCATCGTGAGCAGGATCATCGGCGATCGGCGATCGGCAGACGCTGTCCTGGTCGGCGTTGTGCCGCTCAGCCGGATGTCGTCTCGGAATGTCCGAACGGGCTCAAGCGGTCGGTCAGGAAGGCGAGGATCTCGTCCCTGGCCTTCAGCGTGGGATGTCCTTCCTCGTCGACGAGGTGGGCGGTGACCACGCTGTGGGGGGACCCGACCACGTCGGCGAAGAACGGGGGCGGGCTGGTGTTCGCGGAACTGCCCGGAAGAACACGGCCGTCGAAGGCGTCGCCGAGAAGTGCCTGGTAGGCGGCGAAGCGCTGGCCGGTGCACCAACGGTCGTCGTCGAAGCGGTAGGCGAGAACCTTCAGTCCGTCGCGCGTGATGCGGTCTCGGATCGCGCGCGCGTCCGCGTCGCTGATCTCGAGTCCGGCGGGGTCGTCCAGCGGCAGCGACGGGTGGTTGACCACTGGCGCGATGACAGCTGGTTCAAGCGCCATGGTGAGAGCGAAGTTGCCGGTGAAGCACAGTCCTATCGCGCCGACTCCCGGACCTCCGCATTCGGCATGGGCTTGGCGCGCGAGCCCACGTAGCCACGCCGTGACGGGGCTGGTCCCGCCCCCGGCGAACGCACGGAACTCGGCACTGACACACGCGCGGCGGAAGACCTCCCTACCACCCTCGACCGTGGGATAGGCACCGTCGACCCCGAAGAGCGAGGGGACATAAACGGTGAGACCCGCATCTCGCACCCACCGTGCTAGTCGAAGGACGTCAGGACTGATGCCGGGCATCTCCGGCATCAACACGACGGCCGGCCCGGAACCCGCGACGTACACCGTCTTCACCACCCCCTCCACGTCCACGAGTCGGCACGAGAAGTCCGTGATCACGTCGTCAAGTCGTCCGCCGGCAGCGCTCATACTGACAGGGTGGACCGATGCCCCCGCACAAGGTAAGAGGCCAGATCGCCATGCATGCGGGTAATCTCGCCAAAAGGCACGATTGAGAGAAGGTGAGCGTGAGCGCACTGCGGGTCGGGGTCCTGGCCTATCCGGGCTGCTTCGCGTCCGAGGTGTTCGGCGTCCCCGATCTCTTGACGATGGCCACGCACGTTGCCGGACCGGACGGCTCCGGATACGAGGTGTCGATCGTTTCGCCCCGTCGTCGTGTAGCCGCATCGGGTGGTGCGGCACTGGCCGTCACTCCGCTGCGCGAGGTCGACGTCCTTGTCGTGCCAGGGTTCGAGCTCCTGCCGGGCCTGGACGTGGACGCCAAGCTCGCACCCCTCGCCCCTGAAATTGCGGCGATCCGCTCACACGCAGCCGCAGGCAACGTCGTCGTCTCGATCTGTGTCGGTGCGTTCCTGCTCGCCGAGGCTGGACTCCTCAACCGACGCCGGGCTACGACCGCGTGGCTCCTCGCGGACGAACTGGCTCGACGCTATCCGGACGCTGACGTCCGACCCGAACATCTGGTCGTCACCGACACGGGGGTGACGACGACGGCGGCCTTCAGTGCCATGTACGACTTCGCGCTGGAACTGATCCGCCAGCACAGCGGTGCCGGCGTGGCACGGACAACCGCGCGGGTGGCGCTCATCGACGATGCGCGATCGTCCCAGACTCCATACGTTGACGGGCGACTTCTTCCGCAGCCCGGAAACGAGTTCTCCCACAAGGTCATGCGACGGCTCGACCAGAACCTTGCCGCCCGATACGACCTCGCCGCGTTGTCCGACATGTTCAAGGTCAGCGCTCGGACGCTGCTGCGGCGCTTCGCGGACGAGACCGGCCAGAGCCCGCTCGCCTACCTGCAGTCGTCGCGCGTCCGTCGCGCCCGCCATCTCCTTGAGACCACGAACCGAACCGTCGCCGGCATCTCCGCCGCAGTCGGGTACAGGGACCCCAGCACGTTCGCTGCCCTCTTCGCCAAGCACACCGGACGACGCCCGAGGGACTACCGCGCGGCCTTCCGTCGTGTTGACTGATTGTGTGACCCCGGAGTCCTTGCTGCCCGGTTTGACCATCATCGGGATCGCCAGTGGCGCCACCTTCGCACCACTGCAGCAGGCGACCATGGACGGCGTCGGCCCCCGACTGGCCAGGGCGGCCTCCGGCGTCCGCGGGCAGGTCCATCTAGCGCTCTGTCTGGAAGGCGGCCATGGGGATGGAGAGCCAGGCTGGGCGGTTGCGGGCCTCGTAGACCACCTCGTAGGCGGCCTTCGCGAGCTCCAGGGCGCGCAGCAGTACGGCGTCCTCGGGGCGCAGGTGCCCGCCTCCGGCGGAGTAGCCGGCCAGGAACGACGAGCGGTTGAGCTCGGCCCACTCCACGGCGCGGGGCCGTAGCGCATCGGCGTCGGGGTGGTCGGTCAGCAGGTGGAGGGCGGCGTAGTCGAACGAGCGGAGCATGCCGGCCACGTCCCTCAGCGGAGAGGAGAGGGCCCGGCGCTCGGCGATGGGCTGTCCGGGCTCGCCCTCGAAGTCGAGGATGACCCAGTCGCCGGTGGTGCGCATCACCTGACCGAGGTGGTAGTCGCCGTGGACGCGCTGGACGGGCATCTCCCGGGCCACGTCGGTGACCCGCTGGTAGGCCTCCTCGGCGACATGGGCGTATTCGCCGAGCTCGGGGACCTCGGCGATCGCGAGGTCCAGGCGGCGGCGGTGATCCTCGATCATCCGTTTGACCTCCTGCGCCTCGATCACCTCGGTGGGGAACGCGGCGGCCAGCTCGTGGTGGACCTGGGCGGTGGCCATGCCGAGGCGGCAGGCCTCGGCGCTGAAGTCGCCGCCCGCCTCGGCGGCCGAGGGGTTGAGCGAGGCGTAGAGGTCACGGACGCTGGCCAGGGCCAGTGCCCAGCCGTCGTTGGCGTTGGACAGGAACTCCTGGGTCATCGCCAGCGTCGTGGGCTCTCCGTCGAGGTCGGTCTCGATCCAGCCGTACGGCTGCGCGACGTGTGAGTCGCTGCGCAGGGCCAGGGCCGTGACGATCTCCAGCTCGGGGTTGACGCCGGCGATCAGGCGGCGGAACAGCTTGCAGATGTAGGTGTCGCCGTACACCAGGGAGGTGTTGGACTGCTCGGCGCCCAGCACCAGGCTGCGGAGCGAGGTGTCGATCTCCGTCCCCTCCATGTGGCGGAAGCGGAGCGGCCCGAGGTCGCGGCCCGCGGCCATCGCCTGGAGCAGGACGCCGGTGAGATCGGCGTCGTAGGCGGCGTCGTAGTATCCGTCGCCGATGTGGGCGGGCTTGAAGCGGGCGGACTCCTCCGCCCCGCTGCCGAGCAGAAGCTGGTAGCGGTCGTGCGCCCCGCCCTGACGCACAGAGATGATCAGATGACGCAGGCCGTGGGCGAGCTCCACGTCTGATTCGACGGTGAGATCGTCTATCGGCCGCCCCTTACCGGCGAACCATCGTTGATGGGTGATCCAGCCGGTAAGGAGCTCCGTCAACACGGCTTTACGCCTCCTGGGATACGGGTGGCAGGGTGAACCAATAGAACCCATGCCCAGGAAGCGTCAAAAGATACGGAAGTTCGCCAATCGCTGGAAAAGGAACTCCGCCCATGGTCTCGACGGGAATCGACCCCTCGAATCGGCGCAGGTCGAGCTCCACCGGTTGCGGGAACCGGGAGAGGTTGTTGACGCAGAGGACCCGGTCGTCGCCGTACTCCCGGACGTAGGCGAGAACGCTCGGGTTGGAGGAGTTCAGCTCGGTGTAGGCGCCGAGGCCGAAGACCGGGTGGCGCTTACGGATGTCGATCATGCGCTTGGTCCAGTGCAGCAGGGAGCCGGAGCTCTTCTGCTGCGCCTCGACGTTGATCGCCTGGTACCCGTAGATCGGGTCCATGATGACCGGGAGATAGAGGCGCCCGGGGTCGCAGTCGGAGAACCCGGCGTTGCGGTCGGGGCTCCACTGCATCGGGGTCCTGACACCGTCACGGTCGCCCAGCCAGATGTTGTCGCCCATCCCGATCTCGTCGCCGTAGTAGAGCACGGGAGAGCCGGGCAGGGAGAGCAGCAGCGCGGTGAACAGCTCGATCTGGTTGCGGTCGTTCTCCAGCAGCGGGGCGAGCCGACGCCGGATACCGACGTTGGCGCGCATCCGGGGATCCTTCGCGTACTCCGAGTACATGTAGTCGCGCTCGTCGTCGGTCACCATCTCGAGCGTGAGCTCGTCGTGGTTACGCAGGAAGATGCCCCACTGGCAGTGCTCGGGGATCTTCGGCGTCTGGGCCATGATCTCCGAGATCGGATACCGGGACTCCCGCCTGACCGCCATGAAGATGCGCGGCATCAGCGGGAAGTGGAACGCCATGTGGCACTCGTCGCCGCCGGTCGCCGGGTCGCCGAAGTATTCGACCACGTCCGCCGGCCACTGGTTGGCCTCGGCCAGCAGCACCCGGTCGGGGTAGAGCCGGTCGATCTCCGACCTGACCCGCTTCAGATACTGGTGGGTCAGGGGCAGGTTCTCGCAGTTCGTGCCGTCCTGCTCGAACAGGTAGGGGATGGCGTCCATCCGGAACCCGTCGATGCCGAGGTCCAGCCAGAACCGCAGCACCTCCAGCATCGCGTCCTGTACGTCCGGGTTCTCGTAGTTGAGGTCCGGCTGGTGGGAGAAGAACCGGTGCCAGTAGTACTGGCCCCGGACCGGGTCGTGGGACCAGTTGGACGTCTCGGTGTCGACGAAGATGATCCGGGCGTCCTTGTAGAGCTCGTCGTTGTCGTTCCAGACGTAGAAGTCGCCGAACGGACCCTCCGGGTCATGGCGGGAGGCCTGGAACCAGGGGTGCTGGTCGCTGGTGTGGTTCATCACCAGGTCGGCGATGACCCGCATGCCTCGCTTGTGGGCCTCGTCCACCAATTTGACGAAGTCTCCGAGATCACCGAAATCCGGAAGGATCTTCATGAAATCCGCGATGTCGTACCCGCCGTCGCGGAGCGGTGACTCGTAAAGGGGCAGCAGCCAGAGACAGTCCACACCGAGCCACTGGAGATAGTCCAGTTTCTGGATGAGACCGCGAATGTCTCCGGTACCGTCCCCGTTGGAATCGGAGAACCCCCGAATGAGCACCTCGTAGAAGACGGCACGCTTGAACCAGTAGGGATCGCGCGGTTTTTCCTCGTCGAAGGTGTTCGGGATTGGCTCAGGTAGCTGACTCACCAGTGGACTCCCCGCTGTTCTGCCGGTATAGGCGTACCCGGCCGGCTCACCGCTGGTTCGCCGCCGCGGAACGCAAAGTGAAGACGTGCGCTGGGTGGATGTGGGGATCGAGGCGCACGTAGTTGGTCTCCCGCCAGCGATACGACTCGCCCGACAGTTCGTCGTCCACGACGAACTCGGCGTGCCAGTCGAGACCGAGGGTGGGCATGTCCAGCGACACCGTCGCCTCATGGGTGTTGTGTGGGTCAAGATTCACAACCGCGAGGACCACGTCGCCCAGGCCGTGCCGTCGTGTGGCCGTGTCGTAGGCGCCGGGCAGTCGCTTGGAAAAGCAGACCACATCCGGATGGTCGACGCTGTGAAAACGTAGGTTACGCAATTCCTGGAGCGCCGGGTGCGCTCTTCGAAACAAATTGAGTTGGGTGATGAATGGGGCAAGGCTGCGGCCTTCACGCTCGGCCGCTACCCAATCACGTGGTTTGTACTGATATTTCTCGCTATCTAGGTATTCTTCGCTACCCGGTCGAATCGGAACATTCTCCGCGAGTTCGTATCCGGCGTAGACGCCCCAGGTCGGCATTGTCAGCGCTGCGAGAATCGCTCTGATATAAAATGCCGGGACACCACCATGCTGTAGATATTCATGGAGAATGTCCGGAGTGTTGACGAACACGTTCGGCCGCAGGAAGTGCGACGTCACGTGGGAGAGCTCGCTCAGGTAGTCCTCGACGTCGCTGCGGGAGTTCTTCCACGTGAAGTAGGTGTAGGACTGGTGGAAGCCGACCTTGGCCAGCGCCCGCATCATCGCCGGCCGGGTGAACGCCTCCGCCAGGAACAGCACGTCCGGGTCGGTGGTGTGGATGTCGGCCAGCAGCCGCTCCCAGAACGCCACCGGCTTGGTGTGCGGGTTGTCCACCCGGAAGATCCGTACGCCGTGGTCCATCCAGAGCCGCACCACGCGCTTGATCTCGTCGTAGATGCCCTTCGGATCCTTGTCGAAGTTCAGGGGATAGATGTCCTGATACTTCTTCGGCGGGTTCTCCGCGTACGCGATCGAGCCGTCGGCGCGGATGTTGAACCACTCCGGGTGCTCCTTGACCCACGGGTGGTCGGGCGCGCACTGCAGGGCGAAGTCGATGGCGACCTCCATGCCCAGCTCGCGCGTCTTGGCCACGAAGGCGTCGAAGTCGTCGAAGGTGCCGAGGTCGGGATGGATGGCGTCGTGCCCGCCGTCCTCGGAGCCGATCGCCCAGGGCGAGCCCGGATCGTACGGCTCGGGTGCCAGGGTGTTGTTACGGCCCTTGCGGAAGCTGTGCCCGATGGGGTGGATCGGCGGCAGGTAGACGACGTCGAAGCCCATCTTGGCGACGGCGGGCAGCCGCTTCGCAGCAGTCGCGAAATTTCCGGACTTGGGGGCGGTGTCCCGTTCGACGATCGCGCCCTCGGAGCGCGGGAAGAACTCGTACCAGGATCCGAACAGCGCCCTGCGCCGGTCCACCCTGATCGTGCGCCTGGCCGACTTGGTCACCAGCTCCCTGAGCGGGTGGGTGCGGAGCAGGCCCATCGTCTCGGGGAGCTGGGCCATCGCGAAGCGGGCGCGCGGGTCGATGCTCGTGTCGCGCAGCCTGGCCGCCACCGCCTGCAGCGCGGCCCGGTGACCGCACACATGCTCCTGCGTGACCTTCAGGGCGGTCTTCTGCCGCCTGCCGGCCTGGGCGGTGGAAGTCTTGCCGCTCGCGGTCTTGCCGCTCACGGTCCTGCTGTCGGTGGGTTTGCAGTCCGCGGGCCGTACGGCCCTCGCCGCGCGTTCGAAGAGCCGGGCGCCCTCCTCGCACATCAGGTCGGCGTCCATGCCGCGCGGGATCTTGATACCCGCGTCGTGCAGCCAGGTGGCCATGGGATCGCCCCACGCCTCCACGCGGAAGTGCCACTCGCCCTCGGTGGGCAGCGTCACCTCAACGCCCCAGCGGTCCGTACCCGGCGCCAGCTCTCTCATGGGCAGCAGGGGTCCGCGTACGCCGTCGGGGCCGGTGAGTGCGGCTCCGGCGGCGACGGCGTCGTGTCCCTCCCGGAACACGGTCGCGGAGATCTCGAAGGTCTCACCCGCTGCGGCCTTGGCGGGGCGGCGCCCGCTGTCGACCGTGGGGTGAATGTCTTGGATTGGGATTCGTCCGATCATCGCGTCTCAAGGTAGCGGCGGCACGCCCGGTACCGCCGGAAGAAGCCGGCAAAGAAAGATCTTCGTTTTTCAAACATTCCGGTGACCGGTCTTGGGGCAAGGTGTAACCCTGCCTTCACCTGGATGACCACTCCCGGGGTGGAGGCTTATGACTCATAGGTCGTTGCCCCAATAGTCCATCTTCATGCGTGCCGGTGGAAGAGTGCGGGATCTCTTACTCTCCGGCGAGTTGAGCTAACACCCATCAACCCGCCTTTGTTGTGTTTGGGGCGTATTGATAGTGGTGAGAGGGAGACGCGTGAGCGTTTTGGTCGCCCTCGTGGCGCTGAGTAACTAGGGTCTGGCACCGTGAGAGCAATTCGTAGGTTCACCGTCCGTACTGTCCTGCCTCCTGAGCTGGCCTCCCTCAGCGAACTTGTGCTCAATCTGCGCTGGTCATGGCACCCCGAGACATTGGATCTCTTCGCCGAGGTGGACCCTGCCACCTGGGAGAGGGTAGGCCAGGATCCGGTCGCGATGCTCGGCGCCGTCGAGGCCGGTCGGCTGCGCGAACTGGCCGCCGATCGACGTTTCCTCAGACGGCTCGCCGACGCGGCCGACGATCTTCGCGAATACATGACCGCGCCCAGGTGGTACCAGACCATCTCCGACGCGCCCAAGGGCATCGCCTACTTCTCACCCGAGTACGGCATCGCCTCCGCCCTTCCACAGTACTCGGGCGGCCTGGGCATCCTGGCCGGTGACCATCTGAAGGCGGCCAGCGACCTCGGCGTGCCGATCCTGGCGGTCGGCCTGCTGTACAGGCACGGCTACTTCACCCAGTCCCTCTCGCCCGAGGGCTGGCAACTGGAGCACTATCCCTCCCTTGACCCCGGCGGCCTGCCGCTGTCCCTCCTGAAGGGGGAGGACGGCGAGCCGGTGCGGGTCACGATCGGCCTGCCCGAGCAGCGCGCGCTGCACGCCCAGGTCTGGGTGGCCCAGGTCGGCCGGGTCCCGCTGCTGCTGCTCGACTCCGACGTCTCCGAGAACGACGTCGCGGCCCGCGACGTCACCGACCGTCTGTACGGCGGAGGCACCGATCACCGCCTGATGCAGGAGCTGCTGCTCGGCGTCGGCGGCGTCCGTGCCATCCGGGCCTACTGCGAGGTCAGCGGGCACGCGGCCCCCGAGGTGTTCCACACCAACGAGGGTCACGCGGGCTTCCTCGGCCTGGAGCGCATCCGCGAGCTCACCGAAGCCAGGCTCTCCTTCGACGAGGCCCTGGAGGCGGTCCGCGCCGGGACCGTCTTCACCACCCACACCCCCGTTCCCGCCGGGATCGACCGCTTCCCCGCCGAGATGATCGGCCGTCAGTTCGGCGGCGACAACGCGTGGCCCACGGTCCCCGTGGACCGCATCCTGGCGCTCGGCGCCGAGGACGAGCCGGGCAAGTTCAACATGGCCGCGATGGGCATGCGGCTGGCCCAGCGGGTCAACGGGGTCTCCGAGCTGCACGGTGCGGTGAGCCGGGAGATGTTCCAGGGCCTGTGGCCGGGATTCGACATCGACGAGATCCCGATCGGGTCCATCACCAACGGCGTGCACGCGCCCACCTGGGTCGGCCGCGAGATCATGGAGCTGGCCGGCAGGGAGCTGCCCACGCTGGTCGAGCGGGCACAGGGCTGGGAGAGCGTCAACAAGATCTCCGACGCCGACGTCTGGAGCATCCGCGGACGGCTGCGCAAGAGGCTGGTCGAGGCGGCCCGCCTGCGGCTCCGGCAGTCCTGGATCAACAGGGGGGCCTCGCCCCCCGAGCTCAACTGGATCGACGACGTGCTCGACCCGGATGTGCTGACCATCGGATTCGCCCGCCGGGTGCCCTCCTACAAGAGGCTCACCCTGATGCTGGCCGACGCCGACAGGCTCCGCTCGCTGTTGCTCGACCCCGACAAGCCGATCCAGATCGTGATCGCGGGTAAGGCCCACCCGGCCGACGAGGGCGGCAAGAAGCTCATCCAGCAGATCGTGAAGTTCGCCGACTCCGAGGACGTACGGCACCGCATCATCTTCCTGCCCGACTACGACATGGCCCTCGGCCAGCTGCTCGTCCAGGGCTGCGACGTGTGGCTGAACAACCCCCTCCGCCCCTTGGAGGCGTGCGGCACGTCCGGCATGAAGGCCGCGCTCAACGGCGGGCTCAACCTGTCGATCCGCGACGGCTGGTGGGACGAGTGGTACGACGGCACCAACGGCTGGTCCATCCCGACCGCCGACGGCGTCACCGACCCCGACCGCCGCGACGAGCTGGAGGCCACCGCGCTCTACGACCTGATCGAGCACGAGGTGGCCGACCGGTTCTACGACCGCACCGACGGTCTGCCCAGGCGCTGGCTGGAGATGGTCCGGCACACCCTGACCACGCTCGGCCCCAAGGTGCTCGCCGGGCGGATGCTCCGCGACTACGTGGTCGACCTCTACGCCCCGGCCGCCAGGTCGGCGCGTGTCCTGTCGGGTGACTCCTACGAGCAGGCCAGAAGCTTCGCCTCGTGGAAGCTCAGGGTCGGCCGGGCATGGCCGGGGGTCCGGGTCGAGCACGTGGAGGCCTCGGGCCTGGGAGACACCCCCGAGCTGGGGGCGTCCCTGGAGCTGAAGGCCACCATCGCCCTCGGCGAGCTGGAGCCCGGTGACGTCCGCGTCCAGGCCGCCTACGGCAGGGTCGGGCTCCATGACGACCTGGTCGCCCCGACGTACTCCGATCTGGCCGTGGAGGCGGACGGCGACGACGGCAGGGCGATCTTCAGCGGGGTCGTCCCCCTGGATCGCACCGGGTCCTTCGGCTACACCGTCCGGGTCGTCCCCAACCATCCTCTGGTGGCGTCCTCCTCCGAGCTCGGGCTGATCGCGGTGCCCGAGGAGCCGGCGGGAATGACCAACGGCACCCTGCGCTGATCGCGGGGTCTCCCGAAGGTCCGTAGACCTTCGGGAGACCCCGCGCATCCTCACCCGGATGCCCCGCGAATCTCAACGAGACCCGCCTCCTCCGGGGACCGGAGACCCGGTGGACCTCGGGGAGGCCACGCCTCGTTCGGGCGTCCCGGTGAATCTCAACGAGACCCGCCTCCCGCGAACTTCGGGGGAGACGGGTCTCGTCAGGGAGACCCGGTGAACCTCAGGAGAACGACACCTTCACGTCGTCGGCCCTGACGAACATCACCCGGTGGCCGAACTGGATCTGGTAGTACCGCAGCCCGCCCCGGACCATCTGATGCTGCGACGTGTCGAAGGTCACAGCCCGGTAGTACTCACCCCGGGCGGCCAGGCCGAGGGTGTAGCGCTCGCCCGCCGAGAGCGTGTACTGCAGCGGGGTGAGCGCCTGCACCGGCACGTCCGCCGGGTAGGCCTCGGGCTCCGGAAACGCCCTGCCGTACACCGGGATGCTCGTGAGACCCGGCCGGGGCGTGACCACCAGGCCGGGGGAGGGGACCGCCGTGGGATGCCCCGCGGGGTTGTGGAACCAGGCCCTCTGGCCCAGATACCAGATCGCCGTCCAGTCGCCCCGCCGGTCGGCCACCGCGTAGCGCTGGCCGGTGGTGGCGCGGGCGCTGTGGTCGTAGACGCTGTAGAGCGAGTCGCCGGTCGGGTGCTTGCCGATGTCCTTGACCAGCGGGGCGTCCTCGCGCGGCTCGGTGCGCAGCCACACCGAGGAGGAGCCGTGCGGCGGGCAGGCGGCCGACGGGTTGGCGCCGTCGCAGCCGTAGTAGTACGGCTGGTGGGTGGCGTAGTCCGGCAGGATCATCACCGACCCCGCGTTCCGGGGGCCGGAGGAGTGCAGCGGCCTGTCGAGCAACTCGAAGTAGTGCGCCCAGTCCCAGTAGGGGCCCGGGTCCTCGTGCATGCCGGAGACGGTGCTCGGCAGGGTGCCCGGCACGTTGTCGTGGCCGAGGATGTGCGCGCGGTCCAGCGGGATGCCGTACCGCTGGGACAGATACCGCACCAGCTTGGCCGAGGTGCGGTACATCGCCTCGGTGTACCAGGCGCCGCCCTGGGCGAGGAAGCCCTCGTGCTCCAGGCCGATGGACTTGGCGTTGACGTACCAGTTGCCGGCGTGCCAGGCGACGTCCTTGGTCTTCACGTGCTGGGCGATGTGCCCGTCCTGGGAGCGCAGCGTGTAGTGCCAGCTCACGTAGGTGGGATCCTGCACCAGCCGGAGCGTCGGGTCGTACAGCGTCTCGGTGTCGTGGATGACGATGTAGTCGATCTTCTGGGTCGACGGCCGGTCGGACAGATCGTGGTTGCCGTAGTCGCCGGCGCCGAACTCCTCGTAGGGGGCGGGAATCCACTCGCAGGAGACCGTGGGCGGGCACTCGACGCCGCTCCCGCCGTGCTTCCTGAGGCCCAGGCGGTTCAGCCACCTCTCCAGCGGCCGCAGGTCCCCCGCGGCACGCAGCCGTACGCGCTGGCCGTCGCCGGTGACCCTGTCGGCGCCGGAGCGGATCGTGGCGTAGACCTCGTCCGCGAACGCCTTGGCCGCGCTCTCGTCGGACGCCCCGGAGTATCGCGCCACGGCTCCGTACCACGCGGCCGTTTCGCCGCCGAGCGGGGCGCCCAGCTGTTTCTGGTAGTCGGCCAGCAGCGCGGCGCCCCCGCGGATGTTGACCGCGTCGTCCTCGCGGAGCCTCTCCTCGCTCTCGCCGGTCAGCTCCGCCGCGCGCTCCAGCGTGCGCAGCGAGGCGGGGATCTCCGCCGGGACGGCCGTCTCCACGGGGTGCCTGGCCGCTCGGGCGTCGTCGCCGCGGGGGTCCTCGCCGGGGCCGGTGTGGTGCTGCGGGGCCCGCAGCAGGGCGGCGGCGTCGGTCAGGTGCATGGGGCCGTAGCCCCCGGAGGTGCTCGGCAGGCCGGCGTTGGCGTCCCAGCGGGACTCCAGGTAGGAGACGCCGAGCAGGATGTTCTCGGGCACGCCGTAGGCCTTGGCCGCCGCGGCGAAGGCCGCCTGCCGGTCGCCGGGGGCGGCCTGGCCGGTGAGCGCCGTCCGGGCCGGTGATCCGGCGGAGGCGGGTCCGGCCGGAGCGGAGGCCGAGAGGGGGCCGGCCGGCGAGAGGGGGCCGGTCAGGGTGCCGGCGGAGGCGGGCTGTATCAGGGCGAGGCCGCCGGCGGCCACTATGGCCGCGACCGCCGATCGAAGGGGAGTCGATCGTCGCATGGGGGCTCCTGGACTGGGGGATCCGGTGCAGCCAGACTGCGAAGTAAAGATCGCACTGTCAATAAGTTTCTTCACATTGACGATCGTCGAAGAAGAGTTTCTTCGCGACGCGGATTGGCGGCGCGACACACCACGGAGAGGAACGCGGATCTTGTCATGACGGGTGCAGAGCCGTATGGGCCCGTCACCACCCGGCGGGCCTCCCGTGATCACTCCGCCGGACACCTCGTCGAGGGCCTGGCCCTCCCTGCTCGCCGCGCGCCCTTATCTCACCGATCATGAACGATGCCGATCGGTGAGATAAGGGCGCGCGGCGGCGCGGACGAACCGTGAAGGGCTCGGGCGTCGGTCTCCGGGGTCGTCCGGACCGTTGGAGCAGCCGGGGGAGCTCGGGCGTCGGTCCCCGGGGTGGTCCGGACCGTGGATCGGCCGGGGGAGCTCGGCCGTTGACCTCCGGGGTCGTCCGGACCGTGGATCAACCGGGGAGGGCTCGGCCGTTGACCTCCAGGGCCGTCCGGACCGCGGACTCCAGGGCGCCCTCTATCCAGGAGTGCTTCAGTGAGGTGTGCTCGCCGGCGAAGTGCAGCCGGCCCTCGGGAACCGCGATGGCCGGGTGGATCTCGGTCATCTGGCCCGGGGTGAAGACCGCGGCCTCGCCGAAGGCGTAGCGGTTGCGCAGCCAGCTCTGGGTCTGGCCGCGTCCGGTGTAGAACTCCACGATGCGGTCCCCGTGCACCTCCTGCAGCCCTCGCAGCGCGTAACCGTAGCGCTCGGCGTCGTCCATCGAGTCCCAGCGGGTGGCGTCGTCGGCCCAGGCGTAGCTGGCCAGCACGACGCCGCCGTCGCTGCCCGGCACCGGGTGCGAGGGGAAGTAGATGAACCGGTTGGCGTTGTCGGTGACCGAGCCGCCGCCCGTCACGTGGCTGAGGGATCCGGGGCGGTAGCGGGAGCCGAGCTCGCGCTTCCAGTCCTGCTCGGTGAACTCCCACCATCGCTTGCTGAACTCCAGCAGCACCTTGGTCGCCGAGTCGTAGTGAAGCTCGATCACCGCGCGCCGCTTCGGGTAGGAGAGAGCCGGGGCGATCTCCACGTGGCGCAGCGCGGAGAACGGAATCGTGATGATCGCGAGGTCCGCCTCGAAGGTCTCGGCCCGGCCCTGCGGCTTGGAGTCCGACTCGGTGCTGCCCCTCTCGGTGACCGTCTCGACCCGCACCCCCCGGGCCGTGTGCTCGATCCGTACGGCCCGGCGGTCCATCCGGAGGTTGTCGCGCAGCCCCGGTGCCAGCCTGTAAGGCAGCTCGCGGCTGCCTCCGGCCATCTCCCAGTAGGTCGCCGACGAACTGACCAGGCTCCGGGTGAGGAAGGTGTGCATGAACGACAGCGGGAGCCGGGAGGTCAGGTTCTCTATGGTGCCGATGGCGTCGACCGCCGCGGCGCTCAGTTTGGCGTGCTCGGTGAGGAAGCGGTTCATGGAGTAGCCGTCGAACTCGTACATCACCCGGGCCCAGCCCTCGATCAGCTCGGGCAGCGGCTTGTCGACGCGTCCCGAGCCGCGTACGACGGAGATGTGGTCGCGGACCGGGTCCAGCGCGTCGTCCAGGATCTTTCCCGCGGTCCGGCCGTCCTTCAGCCCGAACGAGGCGTTGATCTTGCGCGGGTCCCTGGCGTACTCGTCTCGCCGCTGGGCGATGCCGTTGACCCGGATCCAGGTGTTGTTCGTCTTCTCCGGAGCCCTGAACTCCCCCCGGGAGGGGCCGGAACGCCAGACCTTCCCGTCGTGGGAGGTGTGGACGACGGGCGGCGTCGGGCCCGCGGCCTCGGCGCCGGGCCGTACGTCCACGTTGTAGAACAGCCGGCGGGAGATCCCGAGCTTGTCGATCAGTGCCAGCGTGAGCGGGTGGAAGTCGGGGATGCGCATCGCCCCCGCCTCGGCGTACTGCCGCCGGTCGGCGAACCCCGTCCGGAAGGTCTTGATCCGGCCGCCGATCCGGTTGCCGTTGGCCTCGATGACGGTGACGTGGTGCCCGGCCTCCTTCAGCAGCGTGGCGGTCACCAGCCCGGAGATCCCGGCGCCCACGATCAGCACCTTCTTGGGGGCGCGGGTTCTGGGCAGGCCTCTGTCGATCAGCGTCCGGAGGTATTCGAGCTTGAGGTCCGATCCGTCCTTGCCGACCAGCAGCAGATCCCGCGCCACGTCCATGCAGGTGTTCCAGCGCGCGCCCCTGTGCGGCGCCCGCACGGTGGTCGCGGAAGCCTCGCCCGCGATCGAGCCCATGACCGACCCTACGGCGCCCAGTCCGGCCAGTTTGGCGAACCCGCGCCGGTTGATACCTGTCACTACGACCTCTTTCCCGACGGTCACTCTGAGTAGGTGAATGACTACTATCGGGTCAAGCATTGGTAATGTCAGGTTCCCGCCGGCTGGTGCTCCAACCGATGAGGGCAAGGGCTTTCCCCACCGGGATCTCCGCGCGCCGGGCGCGGAGCGCGAAGGGCCGGGCGGTGCGGGGCGGCGGGGCCTTCGCCGGCCTTCGCCGGGAGTCCGGCTGGGGGTCGTGGGGGGTGGTTCGCCTGCCGGGGAATGACGTTTCCGCAGGTCATGGTGAGGGTGGAGGTTGCATGGGAAGTGCCGGTTTTGTTCATATCTATCCGATTTGGGGCAGATAGAGGGGGCGAGGAAGCTCACGAATTCCGGAGAAGACATTGGACGCCTGGACATTCGAAGGCCAGCCCGGTGCGCTGGGCGACACCACGGTCACTCTCGTGGAGGGTGGTTCGTTCTGTGTGTCCGCGCGCAACGGCGACATCGTGCAAGGAGGGGCTCAGGGGGTCTACCACGCCGACACCCGGTTGCTGTCGCGCTGGGAGCTGCGGGTGGACGACTGCCCGATCGAGGCGCTCCGCGTGATCGCGGGCGAGCCGTACCACGCGACGTTCCTCGGCAGGGCCTGCCCCCGTCCCGGACGGGTGGAGAGCACCCTGCTCGTGATCAGGGACCGCTATGTCGGCGGGGGCCTTCGCGAGGATCTGACCCTGCGCAACCTGGCCGACGAACCGGCCGGATGCGTGGTCGACATACAGGTCGCCTCCGACGTGGCCGGTCTGTTCGAGGTGAAGTCGGGCCGGGTCCAGCACGTGGCCGACGTGGAGGTGACCACCGACGGGTCGGGGCTGCTGATCGTCTCCGCCACCCGGCGCCGCGGCACCAGGATCGTGGCCGAACCCGCGCCGTTCGCGGTGCCGGGCAAGCTCATCTTCCGGGTCGTCGTCCCCGCGCGCGGCGAATGGGCCGTCAGCCTGCAGGTCAACCCCATCCTGGAGGGGGAGGAGTCGCCCGCCTGGTTCTCCACCCACCACCCGCTCGAATACGCCGAGCCCGCCAGGCGCCGTGCCGACTGGGACCGTCTCTCCTCGACCATCACCACCTCCAACCGCGCCTTCTCCCAGGTCCTGAACCGGTCCAGAGAGGACCTCGGGGCGCTGCGGATGTTCGATCCGAGCATGCCCGACGAGCCGCCGACGATCGCCGCGGGCGCGCCGTGGTTCATGACCCTGTTCGGCCGCGACTCGCTGCTCACCTCGTGGATGGCGCTGCCGCTGGACCAGTCCCTGGCGATCGGCACCCTGCACCGCCTGGCCAGGTTGCAGGGCACCGTCGACGACCCGCTGACCGAGGAGGAGCCGGGCAGGATCCTGCACGAGCTCCGCTTCGGGCCGCAGTGCGCCGACTCCTCCTACGGCGGCCGTGCCTACTACGGCTCGGTGGACTCCACCCCGCTGTTCGTGATGCTCCTGGGTGAGCTGCGCCGGTGGGGCGTGCACGAGGAGGTGGTCGAGCAGCTCATGCCGTACGCCGACGCCGCCCTCGGCTGGATCCGCAGGTCCGCCGACCCGTTCCTGTCCTACCAGCGCAACTCCGACCAGGGCCTGATCAACCAGGGATGGAAGGACTCCTTCGACGCGATCAACTTCGCCGACGGCACCCTCGCCCGCGCGCCCATCGCCCTGGCCGAGGTCCAGGGCTACGTCTACGCCGCCTACGTCGTACGCGCCTACTTCGCCCACCACGTGGGTGACAGCGCGATGGAGGAGCAGTGGTTCACCCGCGCGACGCAGCTCCGGGAGGAGTTCAACGAGCGGTTCTGGCTGCCCGACCGGGGCTACTACGCCATCGGTCTCGACGGCGCCGGGCGTCCCATCGACAGCCTCGCCTCCAACATGGGGCACTGCCTGTGGACCGGCATCGTGGACGAGGACAAGGCGCCCTCCGTCGCCGAGCGCCTGCTCTCGCCGGAGATGTTCACCGGGTACGGTGTGCGCACCCTCGCCTCCGACATGGGCGCCTACAACCCGATGAGCTACCACAACGGCTCGGTCTGGCCGCACGACAACGCCCTGATCGCCGCCGGTCTGATGCGGTACGGCTTCGCGAAGGAGGCACAGCGGATCGTGTACGGCCTGCTGGACGCGGCCGAGGTCTTCGGCTGGCGGCTGCCCGAGCTGTTCTGCGGGTTCGACCGGGCCGAGTTCGCCTGGCCGGTGCCGTATCCCACCTCGTCCTCTCCTCAGGCCTGGGCCGCCGCGAGCCCCATCCAGCTGGTCCGCACCCTTCTCCGCCTCGAGCCGTGCATTCCCTACGGCCGGGTGTGGCTCGACCCCGTCGAGCTGGAGAGCCTGCGCATCACGGGGCTCCCGCTCGCGGGCTCCCGGGTCACGATCGACGTCGGCGATGAGGGCGTCGCCGTCGCCGGGCTGCCGGAGGGGATCGCGCTGATCAACGAGCCACGCGGCCCCACGACGCCAGCTCCGTCGCAGGTCCGCTGACCAGATCCGCAGAACGGATCCCGAGCAGATCCACCGGACGGATCCGCTGAACGGGGTCGCCAACCCCTCGGCTCTCCCCTCGGTTGTCCCATCCGAAGATGTTCGAGGCGAGGTTGACATGACTTCTTCAAACGTCCGCCCATGGTCCGAGGGAATGCGCATCGTGATGATCGCGCCGCCCTGGTACGACGTGCCCCCTCTGGGCTACGGGGGCATCGAGGCGATGATGGCCGATCTGATCGCCGGGCTGACCCGGCGCGGGCACGACGTCACCCTGATCGGGGCGGGCAGCTCCGGCACCTCCGCACGTTTCCTGGCCACCTACGACCAGACGCCCTCCGAGCGGATCGGGGAGTCGATGCCCGAGGTTCTGCACGCGGCCAAGGCGTACAGCATGACCCTGAAGCTTGACGCCGACATCATCCACGACCATTCGCTGGCCGGGCCGCTGACCGCGCCCGGGCAGATCGTGCCGACCGTGGTCACCTGCCACGGTGAGGTGGACGGTGAACTCGGCGAGTACTACCGGGTGCTCAACGAGACGGTGTCGCTCGTCGGCATCTCCGAGGCCCAACGGCGGATCGCCCCGGACCTGAGCTGGGCGGGGGTGGTCCACAACGCCGTCGACGTCTCGTCCTTTCCCTTCAGAGGGCACAAGGAGGACTGGGTCCTGTGGCTCGGCAGGTTCAACGAGGACAAGGGCGCGCACCTGGCCATCGACGCCGCCCGCGCGGCCGGACGGCGGATCGTCCTCGCGGGCAAACTCACCGAACCGGTGGAGCACCGATACTTCGAGGAGCACATCAGGCCCCGGCTCGGTCCCGACGCCGAGTATGTCGGCCAGGCCGACGCCGACCACAAGCGCCGGCTGCTGGCGACGGCCCGTTGCCTGCTCTTCCCGATCCTCTGGGAGGAGCCGTTCGGCATGGTCATGATCGAGGCCATGGCCTGCGGCACCCCCGTGGTCGCCCTCGGCAGGGGGGCCGTGCCCGAGGTGATCGTGGACGGGGTCACCGGTTTCATCCGGAGCGATCCCGCGGAGCTTCCCGCGGCCATCGAGGCGATCGGCAGGCTCGACCCCCTGCACTGCCGGGCCCATGTCGAGCGTTGCTTCGACGCCGAGGTGATGGCCCGCGGATACGAGGGGATCTACCGTCAGGTGATCGCCGGTCTGACCACGCGCCCCGGAAACGCCGAGGAAACAGGGGACCTGGTCATGCCCATCAACTAGAGCGCGCCCTATGTTGGGTGGCGGCATTCTTGTGGGACCGTGTGCCGGCGTGATCGCGCGCCGGCACATCGGTGCCGGTGCGCCGCGGTTCGGTGCGCCGGTGTCAGGGGTGTTCGGCAACGGAGTTCTCGGCGGAAGGCGGAAGGACGTTCATGGGCGAGTTCGTGCGGGTGGAGACGGCTGACGGGATCGCGACGATCAGGCTCGATCGACCGAAGATGAACGCGCTCAACCGGCAGGTCCAGCTGGAGATCGCCGAGTGCGCCCGGCAGGTGGACGCCGACCCCGGCGTGTACGCCGTGGTCGTCTACGGCGGGCGGGTCTTCGCGGCGGGTGCCGACATCAAGGAGATGGCCGACATGTCCTATGCCGACATGGTGGTTCACTCGGCGGTGCTGCAGGACTGCTTCACCACGGTTGCGAAGATCGGGAAGCCGGTCGTCGCGGCCGTGACCGGCTACGCCCTCGGTGGCGGCTGCGAGCTCGCCCTGTGCGCCGACGTCCGCATCGCGGGCGAGTCGGCGAAGCTCGGCCAGCCCGAGATCCTGCTCGGCATCATCCCCGGCGCGGGAGGCACCCAGCGGCTGCCCCGGCTGATCGGCCCGGCCAAGGCCAAGGACCTCATCTTCACCGGCCGCCACGTGTCCGCCGACGAGGCGCTGCGAATCGGCCTGGTGGACAGGGTCGTCCCCGACGACGACGTCTACACCGAGGCCGTCGCCTACGCCGCCCAGTTCGCCGGCGGCCCCGCCCTGGCCCTGCGCGCCGCCAAGCAGGCCGTCGACCACGGTCTCGAGGCCGACCTCGACACCGGTCTTGAGATCGAGCGCCTGCAGTTCTCGGGGCTTTTCGCCACCGACGACGCCAAGCTCGGTATGAAGGCGTTCGCGGAGAAGTCCAAGGCCACGTTCACCGGCCGCTGACCCATGCGCTGAGCCCGGGCCAGCTGTTGGGTTTGGTCAGGTTTGGCCATGCGTTGCCGGTATCGTGCCGGATTATGGTGCGGTTGGTGAAGCGTGCGCTGATTCCTGCCCGGTTGCGACGGGTGGTGCTCGGGTGGTTCGACTCCAGATACATCTCCCGAGCCGACCATCGGCAGGACATCAAGGACGCGCTCTGGGAGGTCCAGACGCTGGGCAGGGAGATCGTTTCGCTGCGCGCCGAGGTCGGTGAGCTGCGGGCGCAGGTGGAGAAGGTCCGGCTCGATCCGGCCCGGGCGAAACGCTGGGACGACGCCCACCGGCTCTCCGAGGAGACCGCGGTCGCCCTGGACGGTGTCCTCCAGAACGAGGTGCTGCTCTGGCAGGCCGTGGACCGTCTCCCGGCGGGACCGGGGGGCTCGGGGGGCTCGGCGGTCTCCGTGGGTTCGGCGGCCGCGGTGACCGCCGTTGTTTCCGTGGGCCCGTCCGACTCCTCGGGGAGCGCCGCATGAGGGTGACCTGGGCGGCCGACGGCGGCGTCTGGCAGCTGACCTTCCGGCTGGACCCCGAGGACGCCATCACCGGGTTCTGCGCCGACGGCCAGCCTCTGAAGCTGGCCACGAACTCCTTCCGGGTCGAGCTGCCCCGCAAGCCGTACGACATCCACCCCGATCTTCTGGCCCTCGCCGCGTGGACCGTCGTCGCGCCGTGGACCCGGCGCCGGATCTCCTTCGACCGGCCGATCTCGGCGGAGCTCGCCACGGCGATCCAGTCGGGCTGGGGGATCGAGGCGGGACCCGTCGGGGGGCAGCCGCGTTCCGGCGGCAGGCTGGCGATCTCCTACAGCGGCGGCGCCGACTCGGCGGCGGTGGCCGCGATGCTGCCGGACGCGCCGTTCGTTCACTTCCAGCGGGTCTCCCACCCGCGCGTGCCAAACCGCTGGAGTCACTACCGCTCCGACGTCCTGGCCGCGCTGGCCGGCAAGACCGGACGCGACCTCACCGTCGTCCGCTCCGATCTGGAGTTCACGCTCGCCGAGCCCCGCCCCGGCTACCCCGAGCACCACGCGGTGGCCGCGGGGGCGCTGCTGCTGGCCGACGAGCTCGACCTGGGGGGTCTGGCCTTCGGCTACGAGCTGGGCTCGCGCTGGCTGGGGGGCGACCGTTACCTGCGCCGATACACCCCCGACAACCTGATGTGGGCCCCGCACGGCGCCTGGGGCCGGGCGTTCGCCGCGGCCGGCCTGCACATCGTGCTCCCGGTGGGAGGGGTGAGCGAGGCCGTCACCATGCGGCTCGCCCTCGGCTCCACGCTGCGCGAGCAGGTCCGCTGGTGCCTGCGCGGGGTGAGCGGCCCGTGCGGGACCTGCGGGAAGTGCCTCTACAAGGAGCTCATCCAGGCCGCCGTCGAACGCCGCCCGCTGCGCACCACGATCGGCCCCGGCCGCCCGGTCGCGCGCAAGTGGCAGGAGCCCCCGCCGTACGGCGGGCAGGAGATGATCGAGTACGGCTGCGCACGCGTGCCCGGCATCGAGGACACGGCCTTCGGCAAGGCCGCGGGATTCCTCGGCGCGACCGAGGCCTCGACCGCCTGGCTGGATCGCTGCTACCCGCCCGCGATCGAGGAGATCCCCGAGCCGTGGCGTAAGCAGATCCACGATTTCATGGACGACGAGGTCGGGTTCATGAGCGAGGATGAGGCACGACGCGTCGAGACCTGGGGGATGTCGTGAAGGTGTATGTCTCGGTGGACATGGAAGGCGTCACCGGGCTGACCGACCCGGAGGAGATGCACGCCGGAGGCCGGGGCTACGAACGCGGCTGCGAGCTGATGACCGCCGACGCCAACGCGGTCGTCCGGGGCGCCTTCGACGCCGGAGCCGAGGCCGTGCGCGTCAACGACGCCCACGGCTCGACCAAGAACCTCAGGATCGACCTGCTCGACGAGCGGGCGACCCTGATCAGGGGTCCCGGCAAGCCGTTGCGCATGGGCCAGGGGCTCGACGAGAGCTACCGGGTGGCCTGTTTCGCCGGCTACCACGCGCGGGCCGGGGTCCAGCACGGCGTCCTGAACCACACCTGGATGGGCAAGGAGATCCAGAACCTCTACCTCAACGGCGAGGTCTGCGGCGAGACCCGCCTGGTCGCGTCGTTCGCCGGATCGCTCGGCGTGCCGGTGGCCCTGGTGACCGGGGACGAGGCGGTCTGCGAGGAGGCCCGCGAGCTGCTCGGCGACGTCGAGACGGTCGCGGTCAAGGACGGCGTCGACAGGTTCTCCGCCGAGCTCCTGCCGCCCGCCGTCGCCCAGGCCCGCATCCGCGAGGCCACCGCCCGCGCGCTCGGCCGGGTGACCGACTTCCGCCCCTTCACGCCGGAACCCCCGTTCACCCTCGGCGTCGAATGGAACTCCACCGCCATCGCCGCCGGCTGCGCGATCATCCCCGGCGTGACGTCGGCGGGGCCCCGCCACACCGAGTTCGTCACCGATGACTTCTCCCAGATCATGGCGCTACTGGGTCTCTTCGCCATGATCGGCGGCCAGGTCGCCTGCGGCAGCGGTGTGTACGGCTGACCTTCCCCAACCGAAGACAAGAGCCCGTCATGATCGACGTCCTCCCCGGCTGCGAGAACCGGGGATTCCAGCACCCGGCCTGCCGGCCGGGTCTGTCGGTTCGCGGTTCACGGGCTGGGGCGACCCCGAAGCCTCCCCGCGCGGACACGGCACCCCCCGCCGCGTTCGAACGAACACCCGTCCCGCTTGGCCGTCGCGGAACGCCCCGACCCCGCCGAGCCCGGCCCACCCCCAGAGAAAACACGACAAGTGCCGCCTCCCCGCGCTAGATGTCCGATGAGGACGAGGAACTCCCATGAGTGAGAACAGGGCCCTGACACGCAGGGCGCTGCTGGTCGGTGTGGGCGCCGCCGGAGGCGCCGGGGCCATGTTCGCGGCCATGGGCGCGCTGGGCCTCGCGCCCGACTCCCAGGAGAAGGACTTCGTTCCCCCGCAGCCCTCCGACTTCTCCCTCAGCGGCAGGGCCGCGGCGAAGGTGGTGATCCTCGGCGGGGGGGTCGCCGGGCTGACCTGCGCCTACGAGCTGGGCAAGGCCGGATACGACTGCACGATCCTGGAGGCGGCCGACCGGGTGGGGGGCAGGAACCTCACGCTGCGCGGCGGGGACCGGCTGGCCGAGATGGGCGGGGAGACGCAGACGGCGGGGTTCGAGGAGGGGACCTACTTCAACGCGGGACCCGGGCGGATCGCCCCGTGGATGGTCACCATGGACTACTGCCGCGAGCTGGGCGTTCCCATCGAGACGTTTGTCAACAACAACGCCTCGGCGTACGTCTACACGCAGGGGATGACGGCCCCGATCCGCTCCCGCACAGCTCGGGCCGATTTATACGGATATGTCGCAGAATTGCTGGCCAAGGCGACCAATGCGGGCGCCCTGAACCGGCGGCTCACGAAGGACGACCGCGAGCGGCTCTCGGAGTTCCTGCGGCGCTTCGGCGACCTCGGCCCCGACCTGGGCTACCACGGCTCCACGCGCCGCGGCTTCGAGACCTACCCCGGGGTCGCGGACGGCGTCCCCATCGCCGGGCCGTCCTCCCTGAGGGCCGTGCTCGCCGCGGGCACGGGCCGGGCGATCACCAATGACTTCGGCTACGACCAGGCCACCCCCATGTTCCAGCCGGTGGGCGGCATGGACTCGATCGTGACCGCCCTGGTCAAGGCGGTCGGGCAGGATCGGATCAGGACGGGCACCCGGGTCACCGGGGTCAAGAACCTGCCCGACGGCGTCGAGGTCACCCATCAGGGCGGCGTGTTCAAGGCCGACTACTGCATCGCCACCCTGCCGCCCCACCTGTTCGCGCGGCTGCCGCACAACCTCGGCGCCCCGGTCACCGCCGCACTCCGCACCCCCACCCCGGTCGCCGCGGGCAAGATCGGCCTGGAGTACGGCAGGCGCTGGTGGGAGATCGACGACCGGATTTACGGCGGCATCACCGAGACCGACCTGGACATCACCCACATCTGGTACCCCTCGTACGGTTACCACTCCAGGAGCGGCCTGCTGGTCGGCTACTACAACTCCGACGAGAACGCCGAGCTGTACGGCAAGCTGCCCCACGCCGGCCGCCGCAGCCGCGCGCTCACCCAGGGAAAGAAGATCCACGGAGAGAAATACCGCTCCGAGCTCCGTTCGAGTCTCTCGATCGCCTGGCAGCGCCAGCCGTACATCGAGGGGGGCTGGACCACCTGGCCCTCCTACCAGGGCGCCTTCACCCTGCTCCAGCGCCCGGCGGGCCGGGTCTACTTCGCCGGCGACTGGCTCACCCACCTGATCGCCTGGCAGGCCGGGGCGCTGGAGTCCGCGAGGAGGGCCGTCACCGACCTCCACAGCCGGGTTCTCCAGGCGACCTCCTGACCTGTTGTCCGGCGGTCGTACTCTCTCTAGAGCAGAGAATCCGAGGGAGACGACGATGGCGATGACGATCGGAACACTGGACTGGGCGAACGCCGGCGACCGGCTGGATCTGCTGGCGGACCCGGTGGCACAGGCGATCGGCGACCTCGAAGGGGTCGAGGTCGCGGAGATCGATCCGGCGCTGGCGGACACGGCGGCGTTCTGCGAGCGGTACGGAGTGGGCATGGCCGAGTCGGCCAACTGCGTGATCGTGGCGGCCAAACGGGGTGGGGAGGTCCGCTATGCCGCGTGCATGGTGCTCGCGACCGCGAGGGCGGACGTGAACGGGGTGGTCCGCCGGCACCTGGACGCGCGGAAGATCTCGTTCGCGCCGCAGGAGGAAGCGGTCAGGCTCACCGGGATGGAGTACGGCGGGATCACTCCGCTGGGGCTGCCCGAGGGCTGGCCGGTGCTGGTGGACGAGGCGGTGGCCAACCACCCGGGGGTCGTGATCGGCAGTGGCGTCCGCCACTCCAAACTGGCACTTTCCGGTGCCGTCCTGGCCGGGCTGAAGACGGCTGAGGTGCTTCGTCTGGCGCTGTGAAGCCAAAATGATATTAAGTGGTGGAGGGAATCGGGAAACCGTCGGGTCCCGCTGGACGTTATTGAGTCGAAGAATGTGGCCCGATGGTTCATCTCGTGGGCGGTGCCTAAGCCGATATGGTGCTTCATGCCATGAAACAGGACGACCGGTTGGGCCCCTACCGGCTGCTACGGCGGCTTGGTGAGGGGGGTATGGGCGTAGTTCACCTCGCTGTCGACCCCCAGGGGCGGCAGGTGGCGGTGAAGGTTCTTCGCGCTGAGGTGGCGGGCGACGACGTCGCGCGTCGCCGTCTTTCGCGCGAGGTGGAGACCATGCGGAGGGTGCGCAGCGAATACATCGCCGAGGTGCTCGACGCCGACGTGACCGGGCATCGGCCCTACATCGTGACCCGATACATCGCGGGCCCGCCGCTGGACGAGGTCGTCAAGCAGGACGGCCCCATGGAGCTGCCCGCGCTGCTCAAGATCGCGAAGGGAGTGGCGTCGGCGCTCGCCGCCGTGCACTCCGTCGGAGTGATCCACCGCGACCTCAAGCCGGGCAACGTGCTCATCCTGGACGGCCAGCCCGTCCTCATCGACTTCGGCATCGCGCAGGCCGTGGACGCCACCCGGCTGACCCAGACCGGCATGTTCATCGGCACGCCCGGCTACCTCGCCCCCGAGATCATCGAGGGTCACGAGGCGGGTCCCGAGGTCGACGTGCACGCCTGGGCGGGCACGCTGGTCTTCGCGGCCACCGGCCAGCCGCCCTTCGGCAAGGGCACGCTGGAAATGATCTTCTACAACATCACCGCGGGCAAGGCGAACGTGGACGCCGTCCCGCGGGAGCTCCAGCCGGTGCTGCGGGCCGCGCTGCAGCGTGACCCGGCCAAGCGGCCCAAGGCCGCCGAGCTGGCCGCACAGGTGGCGCGCCTGTCGCCGGGCACCGGCCGGGCCAAGATGCCCGACGAGATCTCCACGCTTCCGCAGCTCGACGACTCGAGCCCCGACGCCGGGGGCGCCTCGGGACGTCCCGCCGGCCGGACCGGCCGCGGCGGCCCGGGCGCGCCTGTCCAGGCGGACCCCGGCGACGTGCCGACCCCGGTGGCCTCCCGGCCCTCGGTCCCTTCGTCCACGCCGTGGCCCCCGACCCCGGTGGCCCAGCCGCGCGAATACGTCTCGCTGCTCGGTGAGGAGGCTCCCGACCAGGGAGCGGCCCCCCGGGTGACGCCCGAGGAGGCTTCCGACCCGGCGGCCACCCGCCGGGTGACGCCCGAGGAGCTGCGGCAGCTCGCGGCGGCCCAGCAGAACGTCTACGACATGCCCACCGGGATGCTCAGCCCGGAGGACATCCCCACCCGCGGCCCCGCCGTCCGCAACCAGCCCCGGCCGGGTAGCAACCCAGCCAATCCGGCCAACCCGCTCAACCCGGATGCCGCCGACCGGCAGGGCGCCACCAAGCCGGTGCCCGACGGCGACATCCCGACCCAGCGGGTCCGACCTCAGGACCTTCAGGAATACATCCGCAACCACCCCCCGCAGCCCGGTTACCCCGGGCAGCCGAACACCCCGGCCGCGAACGCGCCCGCCTCTCCTCCGCCGCCGTATCCGCAGCGTCAGGTCTCGTTCGAGCAGACGCCGCACGTCCGGCCGCCCGCACAGGCGTCGCCGCCGCCCTACCCGTACTCGCAGCCGCAGCAACCCCAGCAGCCCCAGCACCAGTCGCAGTCGCCCTCACAGGGCGCGTTCCATCCCGGCCAGCGGCCGGGCCACGCGCTGCAGCGTTCGAAGGCGTACGGCGTGGCGAGCGCGCTGATGCTGGTCGTCATGGCGGTCGCGGCCGTCATGGCACCGGTCATCGTCGCCGTGGTGGTGATCCCGGTCGCCATCCTGCTGCGCGCCGCCGACATCGCCCAGCCCAAGCTCAGCGCCCGCCGGGCGGCGGGCGCGGCGGCGGCCGACGTCCTCAGGGTGATCGGCCAGCCGGCCGCGCTCCTGAAGTCGGTGGGCATCACCGTCGCGCTCGTGCCGTACGCGCTGATCCTCGGCCTGCCGGTGACGCTGCTGCTCACCGTGCTGGTCGGAACGATGCCGACCACCTACACGTTGAGCTGGGGCACGGCGGTCGCGCTGTGGACCATCTGCGCAGGTCCTGGAGTTGAGGGTCCCAGCCGCCAGATGCGACGTACGCTGGCATCACTGCTGCCGTCCCGGAGCGCGGCGATGATCGTGGCCGCGGTGCTGGGTGCGGTGGCGGCGCTCATGGTCTTTCTCGCGATCGGGACCGTGGACAAGAACGCTCGACCGGCCGTCTGGACGCCGGTCGATGTCGGAACGGTGGTGCACGAGCTGGACGGACTAAGAGAGAAGGCGGCGTGATGGCGGGGGACACGCAAGCGCCTGAGCGACTTGGCCCATACCGGTTGCTCAGAAAGATCGGCGAAGGTGGCATGGGGGTCGTCCACCTGGGGCTCGACGAGGATGGGCGCGAGGTGGCCGTCAAGGTCCTGCACCCGCACGTGGCCGCCGATCTCAAGGCTCGCGACCGGCTCACCCGCGAGGTGGAGACCATGCGGCGCGTGCGCAGCCCGCACGTCGCGGAGGTGCTCGACGCCGAGCTGACGGCCAAGCAGCCCTACATCGTGACCCGGTTCGCCCCGGGGCGCACGCTGGAGGAGACCGTCCTCGAGGACGGCCCGCTCCCCGCCGACCAGGTGATCCGCCTGGCCGAGGGCATGTGCGCCGCACTGGTGGCGATCCACGCCGCCGACGTCGTCCACCGCGACTTCAAGCCGTCCAACGTGATGATCGTCAACGGTGACCCGCTGGTCATCGACTTCGGCATCGCGCACCTGGTCAACGCCACCCGGCTGACCCAGACCGGCATGTTCGTCGGCACCCCCGGCTACCTCGCCCCGGAGATCATCCGGGATTCCGAGATCACCCAGGCGGCCGACGTGCACGCGCTGGCCTCGACGGTCTTCTTCGGTGCGACGGGCAAGCCGCCGTTCGGCACGGGCAGCTTCGAGGTCGTCTGCTTCAACATCATGGAGGGCCGGGCCAACATCGACCTGGCCCCCGCCTGGCTGCGCGGCTGGCTCAGGCAGGCACTGGCCGTCGACCCCACGGCCCGGCCGAGCGCGGTGGCGCTGCACCGGATGGCGCGTGCCCTCGACCCCACGGTGACGGTCTTCCACGACACGCCGCCCACCGCCGCCCACGAGAGCGGCACGAGGGTGCTCAACGCCGACGGCACCAGGGCTCTGGACGGCCAGGCCCCGCCCCCGTCCTCACCTTCGCCTTCGCCGAACGGCACCCGGGCGCTGCCCCACGAGGGGACCTACTCCGACCTGCTCCCGCCGGTGGAGTACGCCAAGCCGGAGCGGCGCGAGCGCAGGCCCAGGTCCGAGCCGACCCGGCCCTCCGCCGGGTCCTCTCCCCAGCAGGGCCGGTCCACCACCGGTTCTCCGCCTCCCTACAACCCGGCGTCCAAGCCTCCTCCATACGTTCCGGCCCCGCCCTCGGCCCAGGTGGGGTTCGCACCGCCGCCTCCGCCGTACGCCGATCAGCGGGTCGCCGGATATCCGGCCCCGCCGCCGACCGGCCAGGCCAGGCCGTACGCGCCGCCGCCCCAGTCCCAGCTCCGGCCGCACACTCCGGCGACCCAGCCCCGCACCCCGCCGGAGGACCGCCCGCGCTACCGCACGGGTCACCCGCTGGCCGCGGGGCTGCTGCTGACGATCCTGGTCGCGCTGGCCTGCGTGCTGCCGGTCGTGGTGAGCGCGTTCGCGCTGGTGGCGGCGCTCTGCCTGCGCGTGGGCGAATACCTCTTCGGTGACCTGGCACAGCGCCGTTCGATCCGCGGGAACAGCGCCACCGACCCCCTGCTCGCGCTGCTCGGCGCCCCGTGGGCGCTGATCAAGGCGGGCCTCGCGACGCTGGTCACGGCCCCGCTGGCCGCGATGTTCGGCATGTGCGTGTGGGGCGGGCTGGTCTATGTCGGGCAGATGAAGACCAATCCGGCCGCCGCCTACGCGGCGGGCGCGTTCGTGGCCGGGCTGTTCGTGCTGCCCGGCGGGGGCAAGCCCCGCAAGGCCGTGTCCCGCACGCTGACCGGGGTGATCCGCAGTCCCGGCGCGGCCATGGTGACCACGATCGCCCTGGGCACGCTGGCGTTCTTCGCGGTGATGGCCGTGGTGAGCGTGTCACCCTCCTTCGCGCCGTGGGATGCGCCGACCGATGTGATCGACAAGCTGCACAACGAGTGGGCGAGAGCGGCGAACGACAGCGCGATGGGCGTGCTCGACCTCATCGGCGGTCTCGTCGACGACCTGATGAACAGCCTCGGTTTCGGTTTCCTGACCTTCTGGAAGTGAGCGTCGCGTCCTGACCTTCCGGAGGCGGGGATCTTCTCCGCGACCCTCCGGGAGTGGGCGTCGTGCCATCGCTCCCGTGCCTGATCGTGATCCATGGCCGATGGGAAACGTCTAGCTTGCGTCTCGTGTCCGCAGGTGGGCGAGTTCTCGCCGTCCCCCCGTGCACGATCGCCGACTCTACGGCACCATGGATGACAGCAGGCCGGAAGGAGTCGCATGGTTGCGCCGGACGGTGAACGCCTTGGCCCGTACCGCCTCCTGTCAAAACTCGGGGCGGGAGGCTTCGGCGAGGTCCACCTCGCGCTGGATCCCGAGGGGCGCACGGTGGCGGTCAAGATCCTGCACCCGCAGGTCGCGGCCGACGCGACCGCCCTCACCCGGCTGGCCCGCGAGGTGGAGACCATGCGGCGCGTCCAGGGCCCGCACATCGCCGAGGTCCTGGACGCCTCGATGGAGGGCGACCGCCCCTACCTGGTCACCCGCTACGTGCAGGGACGTCCGCTCAGCGCGATGGTCGCCGGTGACGGGCCGATCGGAGACGACGATCTCGTACGGCTGGCGTGCGGCCTGGCCGAGGCCCTGACCGCGATCCACGCCACCGGGGTCGTTCATCGCGATCTGAAGCCCGCCAACGTGATCCTGACCGACGGCGAGCCGGTTGTCATCGACTTCGGCATCGCCTGCGCGCTCGACTCCCCCTCGGTCACCACGGCGGGAGCGATTCTCGGCACGCCGGGCTACCTGGCGCCCGAAGTGCTGGAGGGTGCGGATTCCGGGGCGGAGGCCGACATCTTCTCCTTCGGGGCGACTCTGGCCTACGCGGCCACGGGGCGGCATCCGTACGGCCCGGGCCCGGCCTCGGCGGTCGGCTATCGCGTCGTCCACCACCCTCCCGACCTGGAGGGCGTTCCCGGCTGGCTGGAGCCGCTGCTCCGGGAGTGCCTGCTGCGCGACCCGGCCGCCCGGCCGTCCGCGAGCATGCTCCTGGTCCGGCTGAGCGCCGCCCCGGTCGTCCAGGCGGTGGTTTCCTCGGGTCCGTCGGCCCCGCGCACCCGTTCGGCCTTCGCCACCGCGGCGTTCCAGGATGTCGCCGGGTTCGAGGGAGCACCGGCCGCCGGGCGGCGGGACGCCCAGGCCGGGGACGCCCGGGGCCGAGGCGCTCACGTCCGGGACGCGCACGTTCAGGATGCGCGGGTCCAGGACGCGGCCCTTCAGGCGGAGGCGGCCGGAATGCACGATCTGACCACCCGGCAGTGGCGTCCTGGCCGTCGGCCGCAGCCAGGCAGGCCATCGCCGGAGGAGGCCCGCGAGCGCCGCAGGGCCGTTGTGCACCGCCGCTGGGTCGTCGGCACCGGCCTGCTCGTGTCCCTGATGGCCGCGGCGGCCAAGGGCCCGCTGCCGGAGGTGTCGCTGCTGCTCCTGACCGGATACGGGCTGGTGATGCTCACCGACGGGGGGATCGCCCTGTTCGCCCGCCGGAACCGCCCGCGCATGATCATTGATCTCGCCAGTGCCGCCGGCACCGTCGGGTTGTGGGTCGTTCTCGGCACGTTCTTCAGCACGCTCACCCTGGCGCTGGCCCTGGGGACCGTCGTCTTCGTCCTTGTCGCGATCCTGGTCGGCAGCTGAGCCGCAGGCCCGTACGCCGCGCCGATCCCCGCGCAGATTCCGGAATATAGTTCGGTATGGTGGGGAGGATAACTGACCGGGCGGGTCATCCGGATGTGTGGCGCAAGCCGTGCAACCTGGCGATTTGCGCCTAAGCTACCGATGAGTAACATGGTGTTGGAGGAGCTGGAACGGGTACGTCCCCGACCGGGTCACCCACTGTCACAGCGCCCTCGGGCACCTGGCAATCTTGGCATCGCGTGCACGTACCCCGCGTGCGCGTACCGCAATCCGGCGCCAACCGCAGCGACGCGGTGGCGTACGCGTACACGGGAGGTCGGCCACCGGCCATGAACATCGTCGTCTGCGTGAAGCAGGTCCCCGACACGGCGACCGAGCGCAAGCTGAGGTCCGATGACAATACGCTCGACCGCGATGCCGCCGACGGCGTCATCAACGAGCTCTGTGAATACGCGGTCGAGGAGGCGCTGCGCCTGAAGGAGGCCCACGGCGGTGAGGTGACCGTCCTCACCATGGGCCCCGCCAAGGCCGCCGACACCATTCGCAAGGCCCTGGCCATGGGTGCGGACAAGGCCGTTCACCTGGTGGACGACGCCCTGCACGGCTCGGACGTGCTGGGCACCTCCTACGCCCTGGCGCAGACGCTCAAGAAGATCGGCTTCGATCTGGTCGTGCTCGGCTCCGAGTCGACCGACGCCCGCACCGGCGTGCTCGCCGCGATGCTGGCCGAGCGTCTGGGCGTGCCGCAGCTCACCTTCGCCAACAAGGTCGAGGTCGACGGAACGTCCATCACGATCCAGCGCGTCACCGACTACGGCTACGACAGGGTCGAGGCTTCGCTGCCCGCCGTCGTCTCCGTGGTCGAGAAGATCAACGAACCGCGCTACCCGTCCTTCAAGGGCATCATGGCCGCCAAGAAGAAGCAGGTCGAGAAGCTCGGCGTCGCCGACGCCGAGATCGACGCCTCCCAGGTGGGCCTTGCCAACTCCTGGAGCGAGGTCGTCGACTTCGCGGCCGCGCCGCCTCGCGCGGCCGGCACGGTGGTCAAGGACGAGGGTGACGGCGGCGTGAAGACCGCCGAATTCCTCGCGTCGAAGAAGTTCGTCTGAGAACGGGGGTTAGCTGAGATGTCTGAGATTCTCGTTCTGGTCGACCATGTCGAGGGCCAGGTCAAGAAGGTCACGCTGGAGCTGCTGACGCTCGCCCGGAAGCTGGGCACGCCGTCGGCGGTCTGGGCGGGAGAGGGCTACTCTCCCGACGCCCAGGCCAAGCTGGCCGAATACGGCGCGGAGAAGATCTATGTGGCCGACGCCGCCGAGATCGGCGACTACGTCGTCGCTCCCAAGGCGGAGCTGCTGGCCCAGCTCGTCTCCGAGAAGTCCCCGGCCGCGGTGTTCGTCGCCGCGACGGCCGAGGCGAAGGAGATCGCCGGCCGTCTGGCCATCAAGATCGACTCCGGTGTGCTCACCGACGCCGTGGGCATGGAGGACGGCCTGCTCGCCGACCAGTCCATCTTCGGCGGCGGGGTCAACGTCCATTCGCGCGTGACCAAGGGCACCCCGATCGTCGCGGTCCGTCCGAACGCGACGCCGATCGAGGCGGCCGCGGGTGCGGGCGCCGAGGAGCGGGTCACCGTCAACGTCTCCGACGCCGCCAAGGGCGCCAGGGTCGTGGAGCGGGTCAAGCAGGAGAAGGGCGCCCGTCCGGAGCTCACCGAGGCCTCGATCGTGGTCTCCGGTGGCCGCGGGGTGGGCTCGGCCGAGAACTTCTCGGTCATCGAGGCCCTGGCCGACTCCCTCGGCGCGGCCGTCGGCGCCTCCCGCGCCGTCACCGACGCCGGCTGGTACCCGCACCAGTTCCAGGTCGGGCAGACCGGCAAGACCGTGTCGCCGCAGCTCTACATCGCGGCGGGCATCTCCGGTGCCATCCAGCACCGGGCCGGCATGCAGACCGCCAAGACGATCATCGCGATCAACAAGGACTCCGAAGCGCCGATCTTCGAGCTCGCCGACTTCGGCGTCGTGGGGGACCTGCACCAGGTCGTCCCGCAGCTCACCGAAGAGATCACCAAGCGCAAGTAGCCGTACGAGTAGTCGTATACGCGAGATGGCGCCGCACAGGTCGTGCGGCGCCATCTCGCTTTTTCCGGGCTGTCTCGCGTTTCGGTGAGCGCTGAAGCGCCGGTGAGCGCCGAGGGCTCCCGCGTCCTCCGCCGGACACGGAAGCTCCGCCGAACGGGGTCGATCTTCGACCGCGAGGGCGGCGGCAACCGGCGTCCCGTGTGCTCCGTCGACCGGGAACGCTCATCGGCCGCGAGGGATGACGGCGCCCGGCGTTCCACGCCCCAGATGGCCACGGAGACGCTCAGGCGGCCATGGAGAGCTCGCGCTGAGGGGCCTCGGCAGGGGCGGCGGCCGTACCGGGGCGGGGCAGGAACCGGGCGGTCAGCGCGATCAGGACGCCGAGCACGACGGCGATTCCGAGCCCGACCCTGAGCGTGGCCAGGTCGGAGAGCAGACCGATGATCACCGGGCCCAGCAGCAGCCCCGCGTAGCCCATCGCGCCGGTCTGGGCGATGGCCGGGCCGGGGTTGGCGACCGCGTCGCCCGCGAGGGACATCGCCATCGGGGAGACCGTCGCCACCGCGATGCCCACGAAGAACATGGCCGAGATGGCGATCAGGGCCGTCGGGGCCGTGAGGACCACGGAGAAGGTGGCCGCGGAGGCGAGACCGGAGGTGATGATCATGCCGCGGGCGCCGAAGCGGGCCCGGACACGGTCGCCGGTGAGGCGGCCGAGGAGCATGCCCGCCTCGAAGATCGGGTAGCCCAGGGCGGCCACGGCCTCGGGAGCGCCGAGGATGTCACGCAGGTAGAGGCCGTTCCAGTCGGCGACCGTACCCTCGACCATGAACGCGCAGAACGCGATCACGCCGAGCAGGTAGACCACCGGCGGCATCCGGCGGCGGGTCGCGGTTCGGGCGTTCACGGAGACGGAGTCCGGCAGGTAGGTGCGGCTGACGAAGACCATCAGAGGGAGCGCGATCAGGGCGACCAGGGTCAGATGGACCGTGAGCGAGAGTCCTGCCGCGATCGCCGCGGTGCCGATCAGGCCGGAGGAGATCGCTCCCACGCACCAGCCCGCGTGCATGCCGTTCATCAGCGGGCGGCCGTAGGCGCGCTCGACCGTCGAGCCCTGCGCGTTCATCGCGACGTCCACCGCGCCGAACGCCATGCCGAAGAGGCCGGTGGCGACCAGCAGCAGCGGGAACGTCGGCGCCAGCGCCAGCAGGGCCAGGGCGACCGCGCTGAGGGGAGCACCGACCCGCAGGATGCTCCGGCTGCCGAAGCGCGCCATCACCCCGCGCATCGACTGCATGGTGATCAATGCCCCCAGGCCCCAGACGAGGAGGGTGATGCCGATCGAGCCCTCGGACAGGCCGAGTTTGTCGGACAGCGCGGGGATGCGCACGGTCATGGATCCGCACAGAAGTCCGGCGAGCATGAAAGTGACGACCGCGCCGGCGCGGGCCGTCCTCAGAACGCGGGTCATGATTCGATCCCTTCAATAGATGTCGATAGACGTTTCGAACACTGCCGATTCGGGCACACCAAAGACGGTCGCTTTCGCGCATGCGAAAGCGACCACCAGACTTTGTGCGATGAGGCGCCCCCGTTCGGGTGGCGATCAAATCCAGGAACGATCCTGGTCAGGCGGGCAGCAGGCCCAGTAAGCGCTGTTTCAACTCGGCGTAGTGGTCGTCGTCGTAGAGGTCGGGATCATGGCTCGCCACGTCCCACAGCCCCTCACAGGCAAGGCGCACGATCTGTGCCGCCGCCGGGTCGGGCTCGCTGTCGAGCCCCTCGCGATGCCACCGGGCCATCGCCACGCGCAGCGGTGTGAGCAGGTAGAGGTTGCCGGAGGCTCCGGTGACCACCGCCCAGCGACGCAGCCTGCCCCCCTGTACGGCGGCGAATGTGGCTGCCAGATAGTTTTTTGTATAGGTGTCCTGGCCCTGGGCGGCGACGAGGTCGTCGAACTCCTCGATCAGCCGCTCGACCATGCCCTTGATCAGGGCTTCCTTGGTGCCGAAGTGATAGAGCAGGCCACCCTTGCTGCATCCGGCGCGCTCGGCGACGGCGGCGAGGGTGAGTGACTGGGAGCCCTGGTCGCAGAGCAGATCCTCTGCCGCGTCCAGCAACTCTTCCCGTCTCATGCCGCTTACTGTACCGTCTGGACGGTTCAGTAGTCAATGTGAGTATGAGGCCCCACGAAAGCGCGGATACGCTTGTGAGGCTGAGAACAACCGGGAGGGGAGTGCGGCCGTGAAGTCCGCCTATCTAGACCACGCGGCGACCACGCCGATGCTTCCCGAGGCGATTGAGGCGATGACGGCCCAACTCGGCCAGGTCGGCAACGCGTCGTCCCTGCACGCCACGGGCCGCCGTGTCCGCCAGGTCGTGGAGGAGTCGCGGGAGACCATCGCGGCCGCGCTCGGCGCCCGGCCCAGCGAGGTCGTCTTCACCGCCGGGGGCACCGAGGCCGACAACCTGGCCGTCAAGGGTCTCTACTGGGCCCGCCGCGCCCGCGGCGCGACCCGGATCCTGATCAGCGCGATCGAGCACCACGCGATGCTGGACCCGGCGCACTGGCTGAGCGACCGCCAGGGCGCGACCGTCGAGCTGCTCGACGTCGACGAGTTCGGCCGGGTGCACCCGCAGACCCTCCGTGACGCCATCGAGCACGATCCGGACAGCGTCGCCCTGGTCAGCGTCATGTGGGCCAACAACGAGGTCGGCACCATCCAGCCGGTCCGGGTGCTCGCCGCGATCGCCCGGGACCACGGCATCCCGTTCCACACCGACGCGGTTCAGGCCGTCGGACAGATCCCGGTGGTGTTCGCCGACTCCGGCGTCGACGCGCTGACGCTCTCCGGCCACAAGGTCGGCGGCCCGATGGGCGTCGGCGCGCTGCTGCTGGCCCGGGGCGTGGATCCGGTGCCGGTGCTGCACGGTGGCGGGCAGGAGCGCGACGTGCGCTCGGGCACGCTCGACGCGCCCGCCGTCGCCGGTCTCGCCATGGCCGTGCAGACCGCGGTGGCCCGCCGGATCGAGACCGCGGCCCGCATGATCGAGCTCCGCGACGACCTGATCCGCAGGGTCCGTCAGACGGTGCCCGACGTGATCCTCAACGGCGATCCGGTGAACCGTCTCCCCGGCAACGCGCACTTCTCCTTCCCCGGCTGCGAGGGGGACGCCCTGCTCATGCTCCTGGACGCCAAGGGCGTGGAGTGCTCCACGGGCTCGGCCTGCTCGGCCGGGGTGGCCCAGCCGTCCCACGTGCTGCTCGCCATGGGCGCCGACGCGGTCCGTGCGCGCGGCTCCCTCCGCTTCTCCCTCGGCCACACCTCCACGATGGCCGACGTGGACCGGCTGACCGAGGTCCTCGGCCAGGTCGTCGAGCGCGCCCGCCGCGCGGGCCTCAGCTGATCGCTTCCGGCCAGGGCGAGTGACGCCACGGCCGGGAGGCGCCGCCGTACGTCGAGCGCGCCTCGGCTGATCGCTCCCCGGCTCGGGTGAGCGACGTCACGGCCGGAGGCGCCGCCGTACGTCGAGTTCGAGCCGGTGGAGCGCACCGTCGACCAGCGGCTGCGCCACGCGTCCGAGGAGCGGGTGAAGGACGCGGATGCCCGGTAGCCGGAGGCCGCCGAGGAAGGCGAACCGGGTGCCGTCCGGGTGCGGTGCGGCGGCCATTCCTCCGAGGAGGTACCGGCTCTGCATCCAGCACCATCCGGGACGCAGGACCACATCGAACCGGGCGCGTTGCCCGAGGTGCCCACGTGCCCGCACCTCGAGCCGATCGCCGTCCCGGGCGGTGATCCGGGCGCTGCGGATGTCGTGGATCAGGCGTGGCAGCTCGACCTCGAGGTCGCCGGCGACGGCCCACACCTGCTCGAACCGCGCGGGGATGACGGTCTCACCGAACATGGCGCCGGGGTTCGCGGCGGCCATGACGCGTAACCGTCGTACGGGATCCAGCTCGGCTACGGGCCAGTCCTGACTCATCGTCCCCACACCTTCCTGAAGTTGTCGCGTGCTCGGTGCAGCCGTGACTTGACCGTTCCGACCTCGATCGCCAGCAGGTCGCTCACCGTTTTCTCGTCGAGCCCTTCCAGGTCGCGCAGGACCAGCACCGCCCGGTGCTCCGGGGACAGCCGGTTCAGGACATCGCGGATGTCCGTGCCCAGCTGCGGATCTCCCCGGGCGGGCACCTCCTCGTAGAACCCGGCATCCGTGCCGTGAAGGGTGCGTCGCGCCATGCGCACCGCCTCGCGAACAGCGATCATGCGGACCCAGCCGTAGAGGGCGGCGGGGTCGCGCAGACGGCGTAACTCGCGGAACACGGTGGTCAGCGCCTCCTGCGCCGCGTCGGGGCCGTCCTGGAGGGCGATCGGGCCGCACAGCCGGCCGACGTAGGGCGCGAGCCGGTCGAGCAGTTCGCTCATCGCGCGCGTGTCGCCGCGTTGCGCGGCCCGCACCAGATCGGCGGGATCCACGTCGTCCCCCCAGAGCTGTGACGTGTCGGTACGCATCGATCTCATATCCGTCCGCGAGAATCCGTTGTCCGGGTGCGTCCGCGAGGATCCGCCGTCCGTGCGATCCCCGCACGCCCCGGCCAGGCCGGGGCGCCCGGCGCACTAGCCGGGCTGCCGCCCGGTTGCGAAAAACGCACGGATCTCCTCGGTCACGAGGTCGGCGTGCTGCTCGGCGAGCATATGTCCGCCACCGGGCACCACGCGGACGCTCAGATCGTCCGCATAGGGCTCCCATCCGCCCAGCGAGTGCGGTGAGAGCCGCACGTCCCGCTCACCGTTGAGCATCAACGTCGGCACCGTCAGCCGGCGAGAGCGGTTACGGCCCCTCAGCGTCGGGATGATCTCGTGGTAGGCGAACTCGTACATCAACCGCTCGCTGGCCCTGGCCCGCGCGGGCTCACGCGTGGCCGCGACGTACTCCGCGACCTCGTCCGGCGACAGGACGTCACGGTCGACCGCGCCGAGCCGGAGCATCATCCGGGTGAAGGCCGGCAGGTGCCGTACGACCTGGCGCCCCAGCAGCGGAGTCTCCACCAGCGGCGTCCACCATGACCGCAACGCGCCCGAGGCCCCCATCGAGCGCGCGCTCCAGTACGGGTGCACCGCGTTCAACGTGACCAGCCGGCGCACTCGCGTGGGATCACGCAGGCTCAGGTGGAAACCGAGCCGCCCACCGACGTCATGGCCCACCACGAGCACGCGCTCCAGCCCCATCACGTCGAGCAGCGCGATGAGATCGTCGACCAGTTCCTCGGTCCGGTAGCCCGATCGCGGCGCGTCCGTCCATCCGAAACCACGCAGGTCCGGGCAGATGACCCGGTGGTCACCGGCGAGCAGCGGGATCACCTTGCGCCACGCCCACCAGTGCTGCGGCCAGCCGTGCAGCAGCAGTACGGGCTCACCCGAGCCGGCTTCCGCGACGTGAAAGCGCAGCCGCGGCGTATCCACGAACCGGTGCCGAACCCCGTCCACCGCCGGGATGGAACGCCCCTCACCGCCCGGGGTGACGCCGTCCGGCGACCACTGCCGGCTGCCGTCCACCGTCGTCACATCTACGTCGTTCACGAGCTCCTCCTCATGTTTCGGCCCAAAATGGGCCGTCATCAACAAGGAGGCGGAGAACGAGCGAAACGTTCCCTCGCATTTTAGAAAAGGCCGGTCCGCCTTCGCGCGTCTCGGCGAGCCGCCGGTGCGCGGAAGATCCGCTACGGGGCGACCTCGCACCTCGCCCGCGTCGGCGAGTGGCCGTGTGTGACCTTATTCGCGATTCGCGGGATGGCGAGCCCGCGTGCGGTGGTGACAGCCGCGTATCTCGCCGAAGCCCATTCGCGCGTGCGGCCGGGGCCGTCAGCTCAGGAAGGGCGAGATCATGATCCAGCCGGGGTCGTCGGCCACGTCCGTCCTGGGATGGCCGTCCTTCCAGCTCGCGATCAGCTTCGCGAGGTGGGCGGCCGCGTCGCTCGCCGGGTCCGCGTAGACGTGGAACGTCCGCTGGCCCTCGGCGCTCATGTGCGCGGCGAGGACGGCCTTGCCGGTCAGCCTGCCGATCTGCCCGGCAAGGCGCTTCTCGAAGTCGCTCAGCGCCTCCAGGGAGGGACCGATGGGCAGTCCGTCGCCGTCGCGGTGCGTGTAGGGCAGCGTGATGGTGATGTGCCGGTCGAACAGCGGATAGTCGACGGGGCGGAGCGGGTAGCGGACGGTGGCGGACAGCCGGGCCCCGGTGGCGGTCTCGCCCTCCATCAGCGCCCACTGCTCGCCCTGGTGGCCGGAGGCCAGGTCGGCGACCACGCCCGGCAGGTGCACGGCGGGCACGGCGTCGATCGGCTCGAACGCCGAGGCGGAGACGTCGCCCACCCAGCGGGCCACCTCGTCCTCGCCGAGGATCCAGTCGAGGGCGAGCAGGGTCGCCTCGGCCCTGGTGTCGTCGTCCATGATGGTGAAGCTCGGGTGGTAGGCGATCACCTCGATGCGGAGGCTGCCGTGCGGGACGCGCAGTCCCAGCATGAGCTTGTCCAGGGTGAGCTCGTAGCCGTCCACGTCGAGGGTGAGGTCCATGGCCTGCGGGTTGGCCCACCTGGACGGGTGGAACTCCCACAGGGCGTCGGCGGCCGGAGCGGCGGCGGCCCAGCGGTGCGCGACGGCACGCAACTCGGGATCACCGGCGGCGGTGACCACGAGGGCCCGGCCGGCGCTCGGTCCCGCGGTGATCTCCCACACCAGGGAGGGATGGACGGCCTGGACCGCGGGGCCGATCAGCTCGGCCAGCCGGTCGGTCTCGCCGGCGGCGACCATGGCGTCCAGCTCGGGCCTCGCCTCCGCCCACCACGTCCAGAACTCGCCGATACCCTCGGCCGGACCGGCGTCGGCTTCGCTCTTACGTCCGAACAGTCGCATGACCCCGGATTCTTCCAGCCCGGCGGGGCGCACGCCAACGTGGATACGCTCCCCGGACTCATCCGGTCCGAGGGCACGCGCCGGCGCGGGCCCGCCTTGCGGATTCTCCCGGTCTGAGGGGCACGGGCCGGCGCGGGTGCGGTGCCTGGATTCTCCCGGTCCGAGGGCACGCGCCGGCGTGGGTACGCTCTGCGGATTCTCCCGGTCTGACGGGGGCGGGTACGCTCAAGGGGTTATGACTCTTCGTGTGCTTGCCGCCATGTCCGGCGGCGTCGACTCCGCCGTGGCGGCTGCCCGCATCGCCGAGGCGGGACATGACGTCACCGGGGTCCATCTGGCCCTCTCCTCCAACCCGCAGTCCTATCGGACCGGCGCCCGCGGGTGCTGCACGATCGAGGATTCGCGGGACGCCCGCAGGGCCGCCGACGTGATCGGCATCCCCTTCTACATCTGGGACATGGCCGAACGGTTCCACCGCGACGTGGTCGAGGACTTCGTCAGCGAGTACGCGGCCGGCCGCACGCCCAACCCGTGCCTGCGCTGCAACGAGAAGATCAAGTTCGAGGCGGTGCTCGATCGCGCCCTCGCGCTGGGCTTCGACGCGGTGGCCACCGGCCACCACGCGCGGATCGCCGACGGCGTGCTGAGCCGCAGCCCCGACCAGGGCAAGGACCAGTCCTACGTCCTGGGCGTGCTCACCAGGGGCCAGCTCAAGCACGCGATCTTCCCGCTGGGCGACTCCACCAAGGCCCAGGTCCGCGAGGAGGCCGCGCGGCGAGGGCTCATGGTGGCCGACAAGCCCGACAGCCACGACATCTGCTTCATCGCCGACGGCGACACCCGCGGTTTCCTGGAGAAGCGTCTCGGCGCGGCGCAGGGCCCGATCGTCGACGAGTCCGGCGAGGTCCTCGGCAAGCACGAGGGCTCCTTCGGTTTCACCGTCGGCCAGCGCAAGGGCCTGCACATCGACCGTCCGACGGCCGACGGCCGCCCGCGTTACGTGCTGTCCATCGAGCCGGTCTCCAACACGGTCACGGTCGGCCCGCGCTCGTCCCTGGAGGTCACGAGCATCGTGGCCGAGCGCCCGGTCTGGAACGGCCCGGTGGACGCGCCCCGCGAGCCGCTGGCCTGCATGGTCCAGCTCCGCGCCCACGGCGAGGTGTACGGCTGCCGCGCCCAGCTCTCCGGCGACGAGGTCCACATCACGCTGGACGCGCCCGCCACCGGAGTCGCCGCGGGTCAGGCCGCGGTGTTCTATCTGGGCGACACCGTGGTCGGCTCGGCGACCATCGCCTCCGCGGCCTGATCGGGGTCCGGGTTCTCCGTACGTCCCCGTACCGACCCGGTTTGATCAATAATGGGTGGCATGTCTGGAACGCTTGATGGAAGTGATCATCGATGACGGATGACTTCCAGGCCGCCATGGAGGGGCTTGCCGAGGAGTACAACCGGCAGGCCGGCCAGCTACGTGACATGTACGGCAAACTCAGCGAGCTGACGGCGACCGCCCACTCGAAAGACCGGATGGTGACCGTGACGGTGGGCTCACGCGGCCAGATCCGGGAGATCGAGTTCGATCCCCGGGTCTACCGCAAGCTGTCGCCGTCAGAGCTGTCAGGGTCGGTCATGGAGCAGATCGGTGCGGCGACCGCCGAGATCGCGGAGCGGACACGGGAGTTGATGGCTCCCTTCGTGCCGGAGGGGCTGCCCTACGAGGAGATCTTCGGGGAGGGGGCGAGCCTTGAGTCGTTCCTGCCCCAGCCCGTGGAGCCGTCGCCCGAGGAACGCGGATGACGCAACCGTCCGGTGGCTACTACGCGGCGCTGACGGGAATCCGCCGCAGGGCCCAGGACTTCGCCGAGCAGCGTGATTACATCGAGGGGGAGCGCGCCGCGCTGGAGCAGGTGTTCCTGCAGGAGGGACGCCCGCTCGGAGACGACCAGTACGGCGCGGAGCTGGAGAGGAACCTCCCGACGATCAAAGAGTCGATCCTCGACGCTTTCACGGCGTATGTCGACGAGCTTGAGAGCGTGCGCGGACGACTGGCCGCGAGTGCCGACGGATACCAGGCGGCCGAGCACGCCGGCACCCTTCCCGGCGTGTGATCCTCCGTGGGCTTCGACGGTTTCCTGGTCCCTGACTGGGCGAAGCCGTGGGTGGGGTGGGCCGTGGGGATGGACTGGCCCGAGGGGGATGAGTCGGGGTGTTTCCGGCTGGCGGACGCGTGCGCGGCGACGGCACGGAATGTGGCGACGGGGGGACCGCACGGCGGCCTCGGCACGATGAGGGCGGCCCGGCCGGATGCCGACTGGGACGGGGACGCGCTGAAGGCGTTCGCCGACCATGTGCGTCAAGTGTCGGGCGGCAAGCAGGCCGACCTGGTGGATCGGCTGGTGGGGGCGGCGCTGGAGTTCAACCGGGTGGGCGTGCAGGTCGAGTACACCAAGCGGATGATCGAGGTGTCGGTCTGGTTCCTGATCTTCCAGCTCATCTGGCTCCTGGCGGCGGCGGCCGGGCCATGGGGCGGAGTGTCGCTGGCGCTGATCGGTGCGAGAGCGCAACTGACCCGGATGACGATCCAGCAGATCGCCAAGCGGTTGTTGTTCAACATCGCCTTGTTCGGCGGGGTGATGGGCGGGCTGGACCTGGCGGTGCAGGCATCCCAGTCGAGGCGTGACTCCATCGACTGGGAGCAGGTTCTGGCGTCCGCGGGGACGGGCGCGCTGACGGGGGTTTTCCTGACGGGGATTTCGGGGAGCCTGTCACGCTTGTCGACCGCGGGCCTGCAGGCCGGGCTGTCACGAGCGGAGATGTCGGCGCTGGAGAAGACGCTGGTGGCGTCGAGCCGGTCGATGTGGGGGTTGATGGGGCAGTCGGGGCTGGCCAACGGTGCCGCCACGGCGGTCAGCCTGGGATTGAGCGGCCGGTTCGACTGGGAGACGGTGCTCAAGGGGACCACGGCGGGGGTGTTCGGGGGCGCGGACGCGCACTGGGCGGGAGGAAACCCGTTCTCGCGGGGCGGAGACGGGGGACCGGGCGGCGGATCGGCCACCAACCTGGCGCACGCCGTACCCGACGGCACGGTGCGGCCGGAGGTCGCGAAACCGGAAGGCGTCACGCACCGCGCCGATGGTCCGCCTCCGGCGCCCGCCCCCGTGTCGCACCAGGCCCCGGCCCGCTCCGGCGGGGAACAGGGTGCCAGGCCGGCTTCCGGAGGGCGGGCCGGTGACGGCTCAGGCCAGGGGCGGTCCGGCATCGACAGAATAATCAACTGGGACGACGCGCCCGGTGAGACGCCGGAGGCCCCCGCTCCGCACAGCGAGGAGGCGGCCGACCGGACGGACGGGGGAGCGGCGGACACGCGCGACGCGGTCACGGGTGACACCGACGGGGGCGGCCACAACGGTGCGGCGGAGCCGCCGCACTTCTCGCCGGAGCAGTTGCAGGCGCTGACCGATGTCGAAGCCGAGGCGCGGCAGATCCTCGCGGAGAGACTCGGCGACTCCGCCCCCGTGGTCGACTACACGTCCGCTCCGATACATCCCGACGTCGCGCGGGAGTACAACCGGGTGCTGGAACAGGTCGCGGACAGGTTCCCCGCGGCGCTGAGCGAGGTGGGCACCATCAGCACGGCCGATCCGAAGAACAGGTTCGTCGACAGCGTGGGGGCCTACTCCGTGCTGAGGGGTCCCGACACGGGGATCTACCTGAACGCCCTCCAGCTGCGCGACCTCCATCAGATGACCGATCTGTACGCGTCTCGGATGCAGGCCGGTTGGCTGTCGCGCGGCTACGAGGACCCCGGGGCGGTCCTCTACCACGAGCTCGGCCATCACCTTCTCGAACGTCTGCCCGACAGCGTGGAACAGAAGCTGATGCAGGAGGTCAGAGAGGTGATCGGACGACGGGTCGCCGTCGAGGTGGGGTTTCGTCCGGAAATCGCCCAGATAGTGGAGCGGGAACTGTCGCGGTACGGGGCCACCGACCCGCACGAAATGGTCGCCGAGGCATTCGCCGAATACATGGGAGCGCGGACGCCCCGTCTGCTCGCCCTCGCGATCGGCACCGTTCTGCAGTCCCATCATTGGGCGGCGGACAACGGCGGCTGAGCCTTGACCTCTTCTCCGGCCCTCGGGCCGGAGGTTCCCCGTGCCGCTTGCAGAGCGCGTGATCTGGCGCGGAGGGGTAGCCGGCCCGGGCGGATCTCCACCCCGCGATCGGGCTCGGGGTTTCCGATCCGCGGTTCTCAGGGGACGCTCGTTTGCTTCTCGTGCAGACGGGCTCCCAGGGGACGCCCGTTTGCTTCTCGTGCAGACGGGTTCTCAGGGGACGCCCGTTTCTCCTCGTGCAGACGGGCTCTCAGGAGACGCCGGTCCGCCCCTCGTACAGACGCAGGACGTTCTCCTCGCCTTCCCGGAGAACGAAGCGAATGCCTCCGTCGCCGGGATACTCCTCCCTGTGGTCGAAGCCGCCGAAGAAGATCGCGTCCGGCACCCCACCGGGAAAGGCGTCGCAGTACGGCGTCCACATGTCCATCGTGGTCTCGGCTTCGGGATTGCGTCTCCGGTGAAGACGAGCGCACGCGTCACAGATGCTCGGGTCTCGAAGCATGGGCGTCCTCCTTCGGCACGAAGCCATCGATCGTGCTCAAGCTTCCCATGATGATCGGCTCGACCGCCGTCGCTCCGTCCGGGTGACCGGCACCTGGCGGCACCGCGGCGGCGGCGTGGACCGGCTTTACGGAAGCGTGACCGACTCGCCCGGCTTGAGACGGCGCATGTCGGCCTTCTGCTTGTCCGACTCCATCTCCAGCCAGCTGTCGATGATCTTTTGGCCGAACTCGTTGATCAGCCCGTCATGCGTGGAGAACGCCCGTGCGGGCCGGACCTCGCGCAGGTAGGCGATCATCTCGAGACTCTTCATCCACGGCGCGTTGGTCGGCGCCAGCAGCGTGGGCACCTCGACCCCGGGAGCGGTGAACGCGTCGCCCGGATAGAAGACCTCCTCGTCCACCAGGAAGCCGATGTTGCGGATGATCGGGATGTCCGGGTGGATGAGGGCGTGCTGCTCGCCGAAGACCTTCACCCCGAAGCCCGCCGTGTCGAAGGCGTCGCCGTGCCGTACGACCTGGACCTTCGCCGGGACGTCGGTCAGCTGGGCGGCCACGCCCTCGTTGGTCCAGATCTCCAGCGACGGGTTGGCCTGGGCCGCCTTGCGCAGCCGGTCGGGGGCGACGTGGTCGAAGTGCTCGTGGGTGATGAGGACGGTATCCGCGCCGTCCAGCGCGGACTCCTCACTGAAGGATCCCGGGTCGATGACCAGGACCGAGTCGCCCTTCTCCAGGCGAACGCACGCGTGGATTAACTTCGTGAGCTTCATCACCACATTTTAGATCGCCGGTAATCGCCGCCCGTGGCCGACGTGGCCGTAATGAGTCTTCGACGGGAAGGGCGGTCCGTGGCCGACGTGGCCGTTACCCGTCCTTGACGGGAATCGCCGTCAGTAGCCGACGTAGCCGCTGCCGGTCTTCGATCCGACGACGCCGGGCACGTTGGAGACCGAGCCGTAGCGGTCGATGGCGTAGCGGACCCCGGCGATGATGTTGTCCACGGGGTTGTAGATGTCGCCGTGCCCGGGCAGCTTGTGGCTGTTGAAGGTCGGGTCGATGGTCTGCATGAGGCCCTTGGACGGGTGTCCCGCCGCCGCGTTGGAGTCCCACTCGTTGATCGCGTTGGGATTCCCGCCGGACTCGTGCTGGATGATCATCCAGATGTCGTTCGGATTCATCTTCTCGACGGGATATCCCTGATCCTTGAGGATCTCGATCGCCTGGTCGATCCACTCCTTGACCTTGCCGCTGGGCGCGGGGCCGCCGCCGGGCGGGGGAGGCCCACTCGGCCCGTAACCGCCGAAGCCGCCTCCCGAACCGTTGCCGCCGGCGCCACCGGGCCCGTTGCCGTCCGGGCCGCCGGCCTGGCCGTAACTCGCGGTCCGCTCCCAGAGGAAGGGGTGGCCCGGCTGGGGCAGGAACGTCTGCTCACCGGGTGCCCCGATGTAGGAGCCGACGAAGGAGAGCGGCCTGTTCTCCATCTGTTTTGTGATGTCGCCCATGGCTTTGGTCACGGCGTTCTCGGCGGCCGTGAAAGAGATGCGGGCGTAGGAGGTGGCGCCGCCGACCGACGACGCGACACTCGGTTCGAGCTTCTTCCGCTCCTCGGATGACGTGCTGTTGAGGTAGGTGACGACGTCCCTTGTCTCAAGGAGGCTGCCGCAGGTGGCGTCGACCTCGGATTTTGCGGTCTCCAGCGCGGTGGCCGCCGTGTCGAGAGAGCTCGCGCAGTTCGACAGCGCGTCATGGAGCGCCTCGCCGGCCTTGCCGTACTTTCGCATGTAAGTGCCGAAGGCCTCGGAGGACTTGCCCTGCCAGGCGGCGTCGACCGTGTTGACCGCGGCGCCGAGGTCGCCGGCGTATTCGTTCACCTTGCCCGCCGCGCCTCGCCAGCGGGTCGCGACCGCGCGGATCGCGGTGGGGTTGCCGCCGGCGAGCTTGCTCACGAAGCCGGACAGTTCGCCGCCACCAGGCAGCATGGAGACGCTGTCGGCCAGGCTCATGACGACCTGGTCCCGTCGGGGTCGTCGGCCTTGCGGACGTTGCGCTGCACGTCGTCCAGGGCCCGCTCGACCGCGTCGAGCTTGCTCGTGACGCTGCCGAGCTCGCTGTCGATCGTCTTCTCGACGTCGTCGAGGGCCGTGGCCAGCGCGGAGGAGTCGGCCAGCTTTCCGAAGATGGAGGAGTCGCCTCCCTGGGCGGGATACAGGCCGCTCAGCGCGCGAAACTGCTTGACCACTCTGTTCGTGGCCGTCCGGCACTGCTCAAGCGCGTCGAAATGGAGATCAAGACCTGCCACCCGGCCGACTCCCTCCGAGATGTCACAGAGCGGACAAATGTAGATCGTAGTGGACAGAGATCTATTCGGAAGGGCGCGCGCCCTCCGTTTCCCCGATGGACGCGCTCACCGCCCCGGGCCCTTCCCGCGGAGGCTTCCCTCCGCGGGAAGGGCCCACCGGACGTGGGGGCGGGTCCCCGTCGTGAGGTGCTCCGGAACCTCACGACGGGAAGTCACCCGCTCACTGAGGGTCCGGCGGCTCCTGGGGCGGAAGGAACGCGGTCTGCGTGAGGCGTGCGCCGTACTTCCTGTCGACGAAGTAGCCCCGGCCCGGGGGGAGCGGATGAGGCCGCACGTTGCCGAACAGGAAGCCCTCGTCCTTGTTGCCGGAGAGGATCACGGCGGGACTGGCCATGTCCTTGATCCTCTGGATGATCGGGTCGAACATCGCCCGGCCGACCCCGCCCATCGCCCGCGAAATGATCACATGCAGGCCGATGTCACGGGCCTGCGGCAGCAGTTCCGCCAGCGGATGCAGCGGGTTCGACGAGGTCGCCACGAGATCGTAGTCGTCGACGACGATGTAGAGGTCCGAGCCCTGCCACCAGTTTCTGGCCCGGAGCTGCTCGGGCGTGAGGTCCGCGGGAGGCAGCCGCTTGAGCAGCGCGCTGCGCGCATCGTTGATCATTTCGAGCGCCGCCGCGCTGGAGGCGGCGTAACCGATGCGGTGCTCGGTCGCGGCGGAGTCCAGCAACGACCGCCGGTAGTCGATCACGATCATCCTGGCCTCGTGCGGCGTGTGCCGGGCGACCAGGCCCTCGGTGATGAGCCGCAGCAGGTTGGACTTCCCGCTCTCGGTGTCGCCCACCACGATGAAGTGCGGGTCGGCCTCGAAGTCGAGGAGGACGGGATTCAGGGTGGCTTCGTCGATGCCGACGGCGATCCGGTTGGGCCCGGTCTGCGACGCGTCGGGCAGCGTCTCGGCGGGCAGCACGGACGGCAGGAGTCGCACGCCGGGGGCGGGTACGCCCTGCCAGGCGTCGCCGACCGCGTGGACGAGCGTGCGCACGCCGACCGACAGGTCGTCGGCCTTCTGGATGCCGTCGATCCGGGGAAGCGCGGACAGGAAGTGCAGGCCGTCCTTGGTGAGCCCGCGGCCGGGGGAGCCCTCGGGCACGGCCAGCGACTTCTTGCGGTCGACCTCGGATTCGTACGCGTCGCCGAGCTTGAGCTCCACCCGGTTGCCGAACAGGTCCCGGATGCCGGGCCGGAACTCCGACCACTTGTTGGTCGCGGCCACGACGTGGATGCCGTAACCGAGGCCGCGGGCGGCCAGGTCGGTGATGACGGGTTCGAGCGTTTCGAAGTCCTGCCGGACGGTCAGCCAGCCGTCGATCACCAGGAAGACGTCGCCGAACCGGTCGCCCTCGATCGTTCCGGCGGCGAGCTGCTGCCGGTAGGTGGAGATCGAGTCGATCCCCTGCTCGGTGAAGCTGCGTTCCCGCTGCTCCAGGAGGGTGGCGATCTCGGCGACCGTACGGCGGACGCGGTCGGTGTCGAGGCGGCTGGCGACCCCGCCCACGTGGGGGAGCGCCTCCAGCGAGGCGAGTGAGCCGCCGCCGAAGTCCAGGCAGTAGAACTGCACCTCACGCGGGGTGTGCGTGAGGGCCATGCTGGAGATCAGGGTGCGCAGCACCGTGCTCTTGCCGCTCTGGGTCCCGCCCGCGACGCCGACGTGGCCGGCCGCCCCCGACAGGTCCAGCCAGTACGGATCGCTGCGCTGCTCGAACGGCTTGTCGATGATGCCCACGACGGTGTGCAGGCGGCCCCGGCCCACCCAGCCGGTCGTGGTGAGGCCGAACTCCGGCGTGACCGACAGCGCCGGGAGCAGGTGGATGAGGGTGGGGGGATCGCCCAGCGGGGCCAGCCAGATCCGGTGGGCGGGAGGGCCCTGGCCGCGCAGCCGGCCGACCACGATGTCCAGAAGGTTGGAGGAGTCCTTCGCACCGGGCGCGTCCGCCGCCGTCAGCTCTTTCGCGGGTTCTTCGATCACGGGGACCGGGGCGAACGCCGGGCCGTACTCCACGACCTCCCGGAGGGGGCCCCGCCCGTCCGATGCCGCCGCGCGCTGGGGGTCCGCCTGGTAGGCCCCGGACACGTAGGCGGCCTTGAAGCGGGTCATCCCGGTGGTGTCGAACTTGAGGTAGGCGTTGCCCGGGGCCGACGGCAGCTCGTAGGCGTCGGCGACCCCCAGCACGACCCGGCTCTCCATCGCCGAGAACGTCCGCAGGCCCACCCGGTAGGACAGGTGGGTGTCCAGGCCGCGCAACCGGCCCTCGTCCAGACGCTGGGAGGCCAGTAGCAGGTGCACGCCGAGGGAGCGGCCGAGCCGTCCGATCATCACGAACAGTTCGATGAACTCGGGCTTGGCCGCGAGCAGCTCGCTGAACTCGTCGATGACGACGAACAGCGTGGGCATCGGCCGGAGGTCCGCGCCCTGCTCGCGGGCGCGCTCGTAGTCGCGCAGGGAGGCGTAGTTGCCGGCGGAGCGCAGCAGCTCCTGGCGACGGACCATCTCGCCGTGCAGGGCGTCGTACATGCGGTCGACGAGGGGGAGCTCGTCTTCGAGGTTGGTGATGACCGCCGAGACGTGGGAGAGGGTGTCGAGGCCGAGGAAGGTGGCGCCGCCCTTGAAGTCGACCAGGACGAAGTTCAGGATCTCCGAGGAGTGAGTGATCGCCAGGCCGAGCACCAGGGTCCGCAGCAGCTCGCTCTTGCCCGATCCGGTGGCGCCGATGACCAGGCCGTGCGGCCCCATCCCGCCCTGCGCCGACTCCTTGATGTCGAGCTCGACCACGCGGCCGTCGACGCCGAGACCGATCGGCACCCGCAGCCGGTTGCGCCCGGCCCTGGGCCGCCACGTCGCCGAGGCGTCGAGGAGAGAGGCGTCGCCGACGCCCAGCAGGTCGGTCAGTGAGGTGTTCACCGCGAGCACGTCCTGCGTGTCCCCGCCCTTGGCGGTCGAGGCGCGCAAGGGGGAGAGCTGGCGGGCCAGGCCCTCGGTCCGCAGGAAGTCGAGCCCGTCGGGGGAGCCCAGGCGGGTCGAGCTCTGCTTGCCCGCGTGATCGATCTTGACCATGAAAAAGCCGTCCGGCCGGATGTTCAGCCGCAGCGTGTTCTTCTCCTCGATCGGTCCCGCCGATCCGGACAGGTCGATCACGGTGACGCCCTGGATGGCGTCGGTGCCGAGCTGGGAGTCGTGCGGGACGTGCCCGCCGTCGATGATCAGCACGTGGTACGGCAGGGCGTCGGCGGAGGCCCCCGGCTTGAAACGCGCCCGCTCCTTCAGGTCTCCGCCCACCAGCCGGTCGAGCTCGGCGAGGTTCTCGGTCATGAGCCGCACCTGCCCCGCGGCGTCGGTCTGCTCGGGATGCAGCGCGTGGGGCAGCCACTTGACCCAGTCCCACTGGGCCATCCACTCCTTGCTCGCGCACACCATGATCCGCATGTCGTCGGGAGAGTGGAACACGGTCATCTGCGCGATCATCGCCCGGACGAGCTCGCGGACGGCGAGCGGGTCACCGGTCAGATTGATCCGCGCGAAGGAGTGCAGGGCCACCGCGACCGGTAGCTCGGACACCGTGGAGTGCGCCCGGACGAACCTTCGCAGCGCGCCGGCGGACAGGGCGTCCAGGTCCTCGACGGGCTTGGAGTCCGGGGGGATCAGCTGGATGGCGAGCTTCTGCACACCCGTGCCGAGCCGGATCGTGCCGAAGTCGTCGTCACGGGGCCGCCGTTCCCACAGGCGCTGGCTCATGGCGACCCACCACAGCGAGTCGGGGGCCGGGCCGCTCCATTCGAGGGCCTCGCGCTGCTGGGCGGCCGCTCGCCGTACCTTCTTGCGAACCTGGGAGAGATAGCGGAAGTAGTCGCGGCGCAGGCCGTTCAGCCGCTGCTTGCGCTCCCCGGACTGGCGGCCCATCTGACCCAGCGTCATCCCCATCATGGACACGGCGAACAGGCCGCTCGCCACGTACATGATCGGGCTGGAGTTGCCGCCGGCGGTGAACATCAGGCCCATCGCGGCGCCGCCCGCCACCATCGGCAGGTAGGTGAGCACCGCGATGAAGCCCTGCGGCTGGACCTCCGGGATCTCCGGGGGAGATTCGAGCAGGACCTCGCCCCGCGGAGGCTTGGGCGGTGGACGGCGCTCCGGGCGCCGCACGATTACGATGCTCACCCTGGGAGCGCCTTTCTGATCGTCCGGGCTGTTTCTTCCCGCCGGAAAACGTTTACGTACGGCTGTCGCACATGATCCTCACTCTGCCCGCTACCGTATCCGGCATATTCGTGAGGTTTGCGATGCTTATGGTACGAGGGGGTACGACTGTGAGGTCGCCGGCTCAACCGCCCGCTTCGGGGCCGATGCCGCAGGGCGCGCTGGCGCAGTTTCCCGCGCCGCTGCCGGCCCTGTGCCACGTCACGATCGTGGCTCCGCGCATGAAGGCCGACCTGGCGCTGCCCGCGGACATTCCCCTGCCCCACGTGCTGCCGAGCCTGCTGCGCGCGGTGGGCGAGGCGGGAGGCGACTCGGCGGCGGCTCCCGGATGGATGCTCCAGCGGCTCGGCGGCATCCCGCTCGACATCGGCCAGAGCCTGGGGAGCCTGGGCGTGCTCGACGGTGAGGTGCTCTACCTCAGGCCGCGTGAGTCGGTGCTGCCCCCGGCCATGTTCGACGACGTGGCCGACGTGGTCGCCACGGGCGTCACCGAAGGTCCCGGGAAATGGGGTGACAGGCACACCCGCCTGGCGGGCGTGGGGGCCGCGGCCGTGGTTCTCGTCACCGGGTCGGTGGCCCTGGCGCTGGCGGGGCCACCGTGGACGGTCTCCGCGGTGCTCGCCGGGGTGCTCGCGGTCCTTCTGATCGTCGCGGGCACCGCGCTGTCCCGGGCCGTGGGCGACTCGCCCGCGGGGGCCCTGATCGGCTACGCGGCCCTGCCGTACGGCTTCTTCGCCGGGTTCCTGGCGCCGGCGGGCGCCGGAGGCCCGTTCGCGTTCAGCGCGCCGAACATGCTCGCGGCCTTCGCCTCCCTCGGTCTCGTGGCCACCATCGGCGTGATCGCGATCGCCGACGGCGTACCGGGCTTTCTCGGTGCCGCGGTCGCCTCGATGGCCGGATCGGTGAGCGCCGCCGTCGTGATGGTCTCCGGCGCCTCCCCCGCGGGAGTCGCCGCCGTGACCCTGACGGTCCTGCTGGCGCTCAGCCCGCTGATCCCGATGCTGTCGTTCCGGTTCGCCCGTCTGCCGATGCCCACGATGCCGACCAGCGCCGAGGAACTCCGCAACGACAACCAGCAGATCGACGGGGCGTCCCTCCGGGAGCGCACCGTCTACGCGCAGCGCTACGCGACCGGGCTGGTCGCGGGGGTCGGCATGGTGGCGCTGGTCGCCCTGACCTACCTCGCGACGGACGACGACTGGGTCGCCGTGGCCACCTCGCTGACGCTGTCGTTGACGCTCATCATGCGGGCCCGGGTTTTCCAGGGGCTCGGCCAGCGGCTCTGGTTGCTGCTCTCGGGACTCACCGGGATCGTCGTCTTCGTGATCTCGCATGTCGCCGGTCTGGGCGGGGTGGCGGCGATCGCCGCGGTGATGGGACTGCTGTGCGTCGCGGCGATCTCGGCGGGTCTGGGCCTGTGGCTTCCGGTGGGAAAGCCGTCCCCGTTCTGGGGGCGCGCGGGGGACATCATCGAGGTCCTGCTGATCATCTCGCTGTTCCCGCTCGCCCTCGGCGTGCTGGACGTCTACTCCTGGGTGCGGGGCCTGTCCGGCTGAGTGGTCTGCCCCGCTGAGCGGCCCGTCCGGCTGAACGGCCCGTCCGGTGAGCGGTCCGTCCGGATGGACGGACCACCGGGTTGAGCGGTCCGTCCGGTCGTCCGGGCTTTATTGCGCCTGTCTCCGCGGTGCGGCTAGATTGGTGCAAAAGTGGCCACTGATGCCTTCTGATGTTGGTGTGGCCGGTTGGCTGCGGTGGAAACGGAGCAGTCGATGACGGGGTTCGGGAACTTCGAGAACATTGACGTTGACAAGGTCCTCCGAGGCGCCGGAGAGCACTTCGCCCGTATGGAGGAAGTCCAGAAGGGCATGGCCGCGCTGGTCGGGCGCGCACGGGACGAAGACGGCCTGGTCACCGTGGAATACACGAGCGGCGGGCTGAGCGAGCTCGATCTCAATCCCAAGGCGATGCGTCTGAGCTCGGGAGAGCTCGCCGAGAAGATCAAGATGGTTGTCCGCGACGCGGCCCAGGATCTCCAGGAGCAGGTCGGCACCCTCATGGGGGAGGCGTTCGGCGAGGAGGACAACCCCATGAGATACGCCGACAACCCCGATGCGGCACTGCAGCAGGTCAGGGAGATAGAGGCGGCCTACGACCGGACCTTCGAGGACGTGATGGGCGAGCTCGACCGCATCAGCCGCCGTCTCGACCTCTGAAGGCCCGTACCTCGCCGTGGCGTTGCAACCGCCGGCCGAACTCGCCGTCGCCCTCAACCTCATCGGAGTCCCCTGGCCGGTGGTCGACGAGGAGAAGCTGCACGAATCCGGCCGGCGGTGGGTCGCTTTCGCGATGATGCTGCGCCGCAACGTGTCGGCCGCCGGCGCCCACGTCGCCCGGATCGTGTCCCGCAACGACGGTGACGACGTCAGGGCGTTCGAGCGGGACTCGCGGGACACCTCAAGTCAGGGCGGTGACGCGGTCACCGCCGCCCTGCTCATCGGCTCCGCCCTGCAGATCTCCGCCATGGCGGCGCTCGCCCTGAAGGTCGCGCTGATCGTGATCCTCGTAAGGTTCGCACTGCGTCTGTCCCAGCTCGTCACGGCCTCCGGGCCGACCGCCGGAGCCTCCCTCACCGCCGTTCCCGCCGTGGTGGGCAGCGCCCGCGTGGCCGTACGGCAGGCCATCCGCAAGATGGTCGACCTGCTGAAACGCAGCGCGCTCCGCCTCTTCACGCAGGCCTCCCATCTCCTGCGTAAACTCCCGTCGCGAAGCTCCGCAGCCTCCCCGCCGCCGCGGCGCCCGCCCACGCCCCTTCGCGGTCCGGACAACTATCTGGAGGCGGCCGCCGACAAGAGCGTCGACGTGCGGAAAGTCACCCCCTACCCGATGTGGCGCAGGGAGCGCGAGCCGCTCTACCGGGCTGACGACCGGTCGCCGGACGAGATGTTCGATCAGGGATTCCAACCGCGGGACCCGACCGTGACCGCGCTGGACGACTACGTGAACAAGGCCAGGCCCTCAGCCTTCGTGGGGACCAGCCGACGTCAGGACATCGACAACGTCTTTCCGCGAGGCTACGTCTACGAGGTGGACGCCCCCGGCGGGATCGATGTCGGCAGGACCATGCCGGCGGTGAGCACCAGGCTGGGCCACGAACAGGAGGTCGCCTTCGTCGGTGGCGTTCATCGGCGATACGTCTCCGGCGCCTGGCCGGCGGGAGTGGCCAGAACACCGAGTAACTTCATTGCCAACCCCCATTTCGATCCTTACCCCGGCTACTCTCAGGCCTGACCAGGAGGATTCGAGTGAACGACGTCCCAACGCCTCCGCCGCTCACCGACGAGCTGCGGGAACAGGCGCGGCGCAGTCCCGGAAAGTGGTTCTACGCGATCGACCCCTTCTTCGACCCCGGCGGCGAGGTGCCGCCGTACGGCATCATCGGCGCGTGGCAGGCCGATGAGCGCGGCGAGATCAGCGGTGAGTTCCGCCACAATCCGAACTACCGGCCCTCGCCGGTGGCGCTCGACTACCCCGACCCGACCGATCCCCTGGACGATGCCATCCAGCTCAGCTCGACCGGTTATGCCACGGGGGAGGGCATCGTTGCCCTGCTTCTGGAGGCCGATGTGATCGTGGCCGCCGGTCCGGACGGGGGCATTCCCGTGTTCGACACGGATGAGGGCCGGACGGCGCTCGTCTGCACGGCGCAGGCCCATCTGCCCGGCGAATTCCCGGAGGGCTCCACGGGCTGGCAGCGGATCCGCGGCGGCGACCTGATCGGCCTGCTGCCCGCGGGCGTCGGCGTCGCGATCAATCCCTTCGGCCCCGTCGGCGTCGTGCTGCCGCACACCGATCTCCGCCGGTGACCGGTCGTCAGACCCGGCGGACGGCTCGCGTGATCCGGTCGGCCTCCTCCTCGCCTCGCCGCTCCGCCGACCGGTAGTTGACCGACATCGTCCCGACGTCGCCGCCCGCCGTCGTGTGGCGTCGCGCCAGCGATTCGCAGGCCTCCAGCGCCTGCCGCGTCACCGCGCGATAGGCGGCGCCGACCGTGCTTCCCAGCTCGTCGTCGCCCCACGGATCACCCTCTCCCTCGAGGTAGGCGCGCAGGACCCGCACCTCGGCGGAGTGGTCGGCGCCGACCGAGGTGAGTCCCGTGTCCGCGCTCCGGAAGTCCGCGTGCGAGGCCTGCACGCCGTGGCTCGCGTTCAGCGTTCCTCCAGCCGTCGTACGGTGAGCTCGATCTCCGACGCGAACTCGTCCAGGCGGCGCATCACGTCGTCCTGCATGCCGTCCAGGCTCCCCGCGAGTGCCTTCGGGTCCATGGTCGCCGCCTCCAGGCCGGGGATGCTCGCACGGAGGTCGTCGAGGGCGGCGTTCACCGCCGTGAGGATCTCCCGTGCGAGATCCTCCGAGGCCATGCGCATGACCCGCGGGTTGATGATCAGCTCGCGGATCCGTCCGTCCGGGCCGGCCACGGCGCTCACCTGCCCGTTCGCCGCCTGGCCGCTGCCCTGGAACGTGTGCTCCGCCGGGTCCCGCGGATCCTCCAGCTCGGAGAGGAGTCGGCTGCTCTGAGCCAGCAGGTCGCCGAAGCGCTGCCCGTCCTGATACACGTCGGCCACTCTCAGCAGATAAGGGGAGGGATGGTCTCGTGCTGGGAGGCCCACACGTCGCCCTCCGGTGAGTAGATCGTCCGATCGCGCTCCTGCTCGTCCTCGCCGCCCGCACCGCTCCCCGGCATGAACGGCATCATCGAAGAGCCCGTCGTGCCCGTGCCCGCTCGCAGGACTCCGGCCTCGTTCATGCCTCCCGCCCCGGCTCCCTGCCCGCCGAATCCGGTGCCGGGCCCCTGCGCGCCGAACCCGCCGCCGGGGGGACGGGCGCCGACCGTGCCCTCCTGGGCGGAGCCGATCATCCCGTTGTGGTTCAGCAGGTTGGGGCCCATCGCGGTGGCAGGGCGGCTGTCGACGATGGTGGCCGGGGCGTTCAGCCCGGTCTGGCCGCTTGTCGGCGGCCCGGCGTTCCAGGGACCCTGGGTGTCGCTCGCCAGCTGGGTCTGCCGGGACGGATCGTCCGCGCCGCCGATGACGGGCGGAGCCTCCTGTCCCGTCCCGTCCTGCGGGTCGGGGTCGTTCCAGCCGCCCTCGCCGTTCGAGCCACCCGGCACATCGGTCCCGCCGGATCCGTCCTGACCGCCGGGGTCGCCCTGATCGCCGGTCCCGCCGGTTCCGTCCTGGCCGCCCGGCGTGTCCGATCCGCCCGGCGTGCCGGACCCGTCCTGACCGCCGGATCCACCGGCCCCGCCGGTTCCGTCCTGACCGCCCGGCGCACCGGATCCGCCCGCTCCGCCGGTCCCGGCTGACCCGTTCTGCCCACCTGTCGCGCCGGACCCGCCCTGGCCCGCGGCCTGGCCGTTGTCGTAGCCTCCGGCGGTCCACACCCCCTCCGAGCGAGTGTGGGGCACGTAAGAGGTATCGAACGGGACCTTCGGAGCCTTGTGCGGGGTGAAGTCGATCGGCTTGATAGGAGGAAGGTCGAAGGCCAGCCCGTCGGCGAGCGTGGCGTTTATCTCCCCGATCTCCATGTTGAAGTTGCGGAGATGGGTCTGGGCCGGCTTGTCGGGATCGACGATGGCGGGCGGTGCGCCTATGGTACCGCCCCCGACGCCCTCCGGGGCGCCCAGGTTCAGCTTGCTCTGGCCCGGGCCGGGCAGCGGAGCGGCCGGAATCGTGTCGCGGTAGTGCCGGAGCCGCTCCGCGTAGCGGGAGAGCGGTCCGCCGGTCGCCTGCATCGCGTCGCCGAGCGCCCCCGCGGTGGCGTGCAGCTTGCGGAGCGTGGTCTGCAGCTCGGCCGCGTCCTTGCCGCTCCACGCTTTTTCCAACTGCTTGGCCGCGTCGCCGATCGCGGCCTGGATTCCGGACGCGCCTCCGCCGTTGCCCCCCGACTTACCGCGGAGCAGCTCGGCCCCGGCAAGGAAGGCATTCCCCGCCTGTTCCAGCCGGTCGGGGTCGGTGGCCTTGAGTTTCTGTTCGATCTGAGTCCTGGTGAGCTTCCCCTCGTCAAGGCCGTACAGGGTTGAGTAGATCTTGATGAGTTCCCAGCCGTGACCAGTCCCCATGGTGACACTCCCGCCATAACCTCACGCGCTGCTGCCGTCGTGACTCTCTTCGTAATTTCTGATGGCTTTTTCGAGCGCCACGACCAAGGCTTCGTACTGCTCGGCGAATGCCTGATATTTACCGTTCAGCACTGTGTAGGCCTGAGTGATGTTCCGGCCGAAATAATCGGCCGTCTCCCAAGTCCCGGTCTCCGCGGAACCCACGTTGCCGAGTCCCGCGATCTCGCCGAGCGTGCCGGGACCACTCCAGGTGGCGCTCATCGATGCCTGGCCCCCACCCTTCAGCGCGGCGAGTTCGCTCCGCAGCACTTGGATGATCTTTCTGATCTCGGCGTGCTTGACGTCGGGGCCGTCTTTTCTGCCCGCCTCGTCAAGCCCGGGCCAGTCCTTCCGGAGCTCAAGCTTGGGAATTGGTGAGCCAAACTCGCTGTCTCTCATGCCTTACCCTTCGGCGCCCCGTCGATGAGGTGCGACGTCACCGGCCGGTCGCTCATGAACAGGTCCTCGTCCTCCAGCAGCCACGTCGACCGCTCGCGCTCTTCGTCACCCTCACTCGCGCCGGCCCCGCCGGCATGTGGGACGAAGGGCATCGTCGAGCCGGTGCTCGCGCTGAGGGCGCGTGCGGTACCCACGCCTCTCGAGTCGGCCCCCGCTCCGCTGCCTCCGCTGCCTCCACTGCCTCCGCTGGTGGTTCCGCTGCCTCCGCCGACTCCGTAGCCGACGGTGCTTCCCGGGGCGCCGTTGCCCGTGGCGGAATTTCCGGAGCCGCTGCCCGAGTAGCCCTGCTGGCCGAAGTTGCCCGGGTGGCTCTGCTGGGCGGAGAGGTCGGGCATCTGCGGGGTGTAGTCGGCCAGTTTGGTCTCGCGTCCGGGATCCCCGGGCGGATACGCGCCGACCCCGGCGCCGCCGTTCGTCCCAGCTCCGGTCCCATCGGCTCCGGTGCCGCCGTTCGCGCCGGGCCCGCCTGCGCCCGGCCCGTTCGCGCCAGGTCCGTTCGTGCCGGGGTCGTTCCAGCCGGGCACGTTCGCACCGGGCCCGTTCGTGCCGGGTCCGTTCGGGTCGGATGGGTTCCAGCCGGGTCCGTTCACGCCGGGCGTGCCACCTTCCGGACCGCCGGGACCGTCACCGTTCAGGCCGAAGTCAGGCATGGTGAAGTCGTTTCCGCCGGAGGCGGGGACATACGCCGTGGGATACGCACCAAGGCCGCCAGGCCGGTACGCGCTCCCCGGAGGCGTGCCGGTATTGGGAGGGGTGAAACCAAGCGGGGTGAACTCCGGGATGTCGGTCTTGACCGAGTGCGGAAAGGCCTCGTTGACCGAGGCCGTGGCCTGGGTCAGCTTCTTCAGATGCTCCTTGGCGGCCTTCAGGTCCTGCTCCGCTTTCGAGTCGCCGAACACGTTCTGAAAAGGCCCGTCCGTGAACAGCGTCGTGACGCCCCCGGCGATCGTGCCGCCGACGGCCCCGATGACGGCCCCGGGCACGGCGCCGACACCTCCGACGAACACCCCGACTCCCGCGCCTCCCATGGCGCCGGCCGCCCCACCCTGAGCGGCCCCCTCAAGGAAGGAGACATCCCGGTCCGCGCTCTGCGGCACGTTGTCGCCCCTGAACTCCTTCAGGGTGGAGCTGTACATCTCCAGGGCCGGAGCGACGCCCGTGGGAACGTAGGGCCCCATCATCCCGGGGGGATTCGGCCCCACAATCGCGTCGACCATGTTCTGCGCCGACTCGCGGAGCCGCCGGAACTGGGTCTTCACCATTTTGGCGTCTTCGCCGGCGGTCCACTTCTTGTCGAAGGAATCAAGGTGCCGGTCGAGACAGTCGATCAGGGTCTTCAGGTTGGCCATCGCCGACCTGAACTCTCCCGCCGCATTTTCGATCAGCTCCGGCTTGGTGTCGGCAAGAGCGGACTTCAGCATGTCCAGCGTGATCTCACCGGATTCGCCTGGGTCGATTTTTTCCCTGATCGGCATTTCTTTGGCAGCCACGAGTCCCCCGTCTCCTCAAGCCGACATGCCGGGTGTTCCGCCACGGCACAGGGGCCGCACCTGTCAGACCTGGATCTGCCCGGCGCGCTCCATGCCGTCGCGTTCGGTGTTTTCGAGTTTTGTGACCGCGGTGTTGAGCAGTCCGATCACGTATGTGAGCTGCGTCGTGATTTCCGTATAGGCGCCGCCGACCGCGGTCCCGGCGTTCTGAACGCTCGTCTGGAAACCCTGGGCGGCGGGCCAGAAACCGCCGATCGCCGCGCGATCTCCAAGGAGTTGCTGGACGGCGCCGTTCTGGGCGAAGACGGGCGTGACCTTGTGGTTGCCCGGACTGGGCCGCATCAACTCGAGCACCTCTTCAAGGTCCGTCTTGGCGTCCTTGACGGCCTTGTGGGCAACCTCGATCCCACCATCGCGACCCATGTCTACATTCCCCGTCCACGGTCACGGCTCATGCCCTCCCAGCCTTCAGCCGACTGGGAGGGCATCGTCAACGTTTCTTCGATCACTTGCCGTCGAACATGGCGGTGTTGATTCTCTCAACGTCCTGCATGTTCATTCGGGTGATGTTGATGTTCTTGGCCAGCAGAGCCACGATGTCGGCCAGGCCCTTCGCCTCGGCCTGCCACGTCGCTCGCGTGACGTTGTAGGCCTCCTGGGCGGAACCCTGCCAGAGCGCGGTCTTCTGGTTGAGCTTGGTCTCCAGGTCCTCAAGCTCGCCGACCAGGCTGTTGAAGGCCGCCTGGAAAGCGCCTTCGCCGATGTCCAGCCCGCCGTAATTGACCTTGGTAACGTCAAAATCAACCATCACGGTCTCCGTTCGTTTTCGAAAGACAGATCAAGGGAGGCCTACCTGCCGGCAGCGGGAGGGGCGGCGTTGATGAGGCTTTCGATCTTGCTGATCTCCGCGAGTGCTTCCTGGGTGAACGCGCTGTAGTTCTTGTTGCTCGACTGGATGTTCTGCGCGAGGTCCTGGAGGCTCTTCAGGATGACGTCGATGCGCTCGTGCCACAGAAGGTGGACCTTGCTGAACGCCTGGTGCGACTGGCCCTGCCAGTTGGTCTGCAGCTCGACGCCTGCCGTGTCCAGGTTCTTCTGGATGGTGCGGATTCTCTCTGCGGAGTCCACGATCCAGTTGATGGCCTCTTGCAGGTCGTGCTCTTTTACCTGGGTCTGCTGAGCCACGGTCACCTCCACGTGATCTGCTCGCGCACGCCCACCCCCGGTTGGTCAGGCAATGGCGACGAAACATCACATTAGCGATCAAGCGTCACACCGCTCACAGGTGATCCAGTTGCAGTTTCATTACAATCATTCATGCATTTGGTGTCCGTGCAGCTCGTGGGGTATTTGCAACTCTCGGTGTCCGAGCGAATGATGAGGGTAATGGGATCCTAAGTCCGCTTTGAGGCTATATCGGGTATTTATGATCTGCTCGCGTCATAGGTGAGGCGGCACGTCGGTGCGACCGTCACGTCGGTGCGTCACCTGCACCTGGCGGGGATCCGCCTCCCGCGCGGATGATCCCTTGCCGAGCGGCCGGCGAGGCCTCCCCACGCCGAGGCCTCCCTGTACGGTGGCCGAACGGCTGACGTAGTCTGCGTGATCAATGTGATCAGCTTTCGCGGGGGCTCATCCTCGCGGTGGAGGCGACCGTGACCGACTCTCCCGCCGACGACCCCTACGGCTATTCGGGCATGCCCGTGATGAAATCGGGCGTCGCCAACCCCTATCTGTCGGACCCCGGGTTCGAGATGGACCACGAAAAGGTCAGAGACCTCGGCGACGGCATGGGGAAACGCGCTCCGGTCATGACGGAGCTCAGCGGCAAGATCAAGGCCATCCAGATCCACACGTTCGCCTTCGGCGCCATCGGCGGAGGCCTGAACGTGGCGCACACTCAGGTGCGTGACAGTGCCGCTGACGCCGTGGAAAAGGGCAGGGAAGTCCTGGAATCGTGGAAAGAGGCACTTTCCAAGGTCGCGGAGAACACCAAGGAAGCGGAGAAGGCCGGAGCCGGCAAGGAGCCGCGTAAACCCAAGCCTTCCGGTACCGGTGGCGGGAAAATCCCACCGTTCAAGGGGGCGGGCCTGGGCGACCTGGGAAAGGGTCCCAAGGGACTGGGCGACCTTGGTGAGAACGGACTCGGAGGCCTGGGCAAGCAGCCTCCCGGATTTGATGACAGCTTCGATCCTCCGGGTGCCGACGACGCTCCCAAGCCTCCCGATTTCGATGACAGCTTCGATCCTCCCGGTTCTGATGACATTCCCAAGCCTCCCGGTTCCGATGACATTTTCGATCCTCCGGGTTCCGGTGATATTCCCAAGCCTCCCGGTATGGAAGACGTTCCGAAGCCGCCCGGCTTCGACCCGAGTCAGGGGGATCCCGGGACCGCGGGTAACGTCGATCCGCCGAAGTTGAACGGTCTTGACGAAAACGCACTGGGCAAGAACGCGTTGAATGATCCGCTGAAGACCGAACTTTCCGGATATGACCCGAAGTTGGCTGGGTTGAATGCTCCGTCTAATGCGTTTAAAGCGCCTGAAATGTCAGATCTAAGGTCGCCCGGGGCCGAGGGCGTGTCCACGGGGAGTCGCATCGGCACCGGTACCGGAAGCGGGATCGGTGGTTTTTCGGGGGCGAACCCCGGTGGTGCCGCCGGCCAGGGCGCGGGTCTCGGAGGGCGTGGCCTGGGGTCCAGTGGTATGCCCATGATGCCGCTCAGCCCCATGGGCGGCGGGGCGGGTGGCGAAGGCGACAAGGATCGCGAGCGTTCCACGTGGCTCACGGAGGACGAAGGCGTCTGGGGCGGCGACGGCGACGTCGCGCCTCCGGTGATCGAGTAGGGGAGAAACCTTCGTAATGTCATACGATTTGGATCGCACTCTTTACGTGGATGCGGCTGCGGTGGCGGGGATGGCCGCGATTGTCATACCGTACGCACGGCCCATCGCATTCATGATGACATTAATGATCGCCGACCCGGCCGAAATTCAGAGGGCCGCAGCGCAATGGAACGACAAGTCACCCGTCGATATCGGGCCGGATCCAGCTCTCTTCTCACCTAGTTTCCACGATTCTCATTCCCCGGTGGCCGCTCCGAATGGTGCGACGGGCGACAGCATCGCTTATCTCCGGAGTGAGTTGGGAGGACTGGCGAGGGCGGCCGGTGCCAACAAGGAATGGGTGGGTGCGTCCTATGACATGTTCATGAAAAACTTCAAGGAGTTCGACGACCAGCTTGTGCTGCTCGAGAACCGCCGTAAAGGTGTGGGGGACGTCCTCCACTCGGCGGCGGATTTTTATCATTGGGGTGCCCTGACATGTACGGCCATAGCAGGGATCCTGATGGGCTTGGTGGCATACATTTCGGTCGCTCGCCTTACCCCGACCGCGATGGCCGCCGAAACCATGGTGATGAGGATCGTGACCACGGTGGGATCCGTTATGCAGAAGATTATGGACGCACAAGTAAAAGGCATCATGAAAATCAGCGTGATTGTCGCCGGCGTGGCCGTCTACTATAACCAGCAGGCTCAGTCGTTGCCCGGTTTGAAGGCCATGAAGGGGAAGACCCCCGAATTCACCCAGGCGCTCAGTTATGACACGACCAGCGGAGGGCTGCTTCCCGTTGTGCCCAAGGTGGACACCGATATCGAGCAGCCGGGTGTGCTCCCGAACTTCGGCTGGTAAAGCCGGTTGCGGATGGCGAGGAGCCGGGCGGCCCTCAGGCCGGTTTCCGGGTTTCCCGGACTTGCCGAATTTCTGATCCGCCGAGCCGTACCCGGTCCGCCCGGCCATGACGGCACCCTCTCTGAGATGTCCGCCCGGCCATGACGAAGCTATCCCTGAGATCGAACCGGTGCCGGCTGGATGACCTGAATGGGCGCCCGTGCGGCCGCGGCGTCGAGCGCGGGACCTTCGGGGATCAGCTTCATCAGGTGGGCGGGGAGCGGGGCGACCTCCTCCGGGGTGTAGCCGAGGCTCGGCAGCGCGCCTGGAGAAGGGATGGAGTGCCGCCGGCCCTGGTCGCTGATCAGGAAGAGCGGTCCGACCGCGTCCAGCCTGCCGTCACCCGGAAGCACTCCCACCAGGGCGCCGCTGCCGGGCGGAAGAACCACCTGATCGACCACGTCCTGGTTGAACCAGCCCTTCGGCGGCGCGGGGATGCGCTCCGTGCCGCCCACCGTCAGCGACGCCCGGGTCGAACCGCGTTCGGTGTCGGAGTAGACGGCGCAGAGCGGGCTCGTCGGGGACGACGGGATGATCTCCGGCATGGTCGTGGGAAGCCCGTCGCCGCTCAGGTCGGTGGTCGACTCCTTCGTCCCGTTCGCGGTCGCGGCGTCCAGCTCGGTCTCCCGGACCGGCGCCCGGCCGTACGCCTCCTTGCTGGCGGAGTCGGCCAGCAGCAGGGCGGCCTGGGTCGGGGTGAGGTCCGCCAGGCCGTCGGAGAGGAGGACGTACCACTTCGCGGGGCCGCCGACCACCGGCGGCACGGTGAACACCCTGCCGACCGCGGATTTCCCGCCGTCGGGCCCGGTCACCGCGCGACCGCGATCGGGGATCTCCGGACTCTTGAAGTCAGGCCCGGTGGGCAGCGCGTTGAGCCAGGCCGCGGGGACCTGGCGGGGCTGTTCCTGGGTCAGCGCTCGCACGCCCTTGGCCGGCACGCGCATCCGCCGGTTCGACCAGAGCAGCCAGACCTGGCCCCCCTCCTGGACGACCATGGCCGAGCTCGGTTCGACCGGTCTGCCGCCGACGTCGAGGCCGCCGATCAGCGAGGTGTACGGCCTGCGTTCACCGCCCGAGTCCATGCCCTCCATCACGCAGGCCGACCAGGGGGTGCGGACCAGATGGTCGTGGGCGGGCAGGGACTTGGGCGCGCCCGGGATGCCCACCAGCGCGCCACGCGGGAACTTCGCGAGCGAGGCCGCGGTGACCGTACGGACCTTCACCTCCTGGTCGCCCAGCAGCAACCGGGCGGAGGTCACGTTGTCGACGGGGATCATCTTCCCCTCTTTGGCGCTGTAGATGAAGATCGCGCCCGACTCCTCCTCCACGATCACGTTCCCGGGATCGGTGAGCGCGGTCGCGTCGCCCGGCCGTAGCAGCCCCAGGATGCCGAAGCCGGCCGTCACCAGCACCGCGACCAGCACGCTGCCGAACATCGCCACGTTGTGCCGGCGCATCGGGGCCTCGGGAAGGTCGGGTTCGCCCTGGAGCAGAGCCATCCCCAGGCGCTGGGTCATCAGCTTGTACGCCTGGTAAAGATCGCGACGGGTCTGCATCCCACCTCCGCTTCGCCGGGTGCGCGGTAGCCCACAGCATAGAAGCATGATCATGGAACGGCCTCACCGGGGCGAAGGGTGAACGGCGGTCGTCCGCGACGTTTCCGATCATTGAAGGCCTGCGGAACAGGCCGAACACGCATGTGAGCGGCTTGGGCGAGGTGATAGGAGATATCACGGAAAAGCCGTCGATCATGGAGGGCGCATGACCCAGGACAGATACGTCACGTCGAAGGCGATCAAGGGGATCGGCACCGAGATCGGCGACGACGTCGTTCCGCAGATCAGGGAGCTGAGGGCGATGGTGGACAGCACCGAGCTGGGCGGCGCCGGCTGGGGCGGCGTCGGCGAGCTGGCCATCGGGTTGCCCTACCGCGAGGTGCAGAAGGACGTCAGGGAGAAGCTGGCACAGGCCCTGGACGTGCTGGATTCCTGGCAGGACACGCTGAACACGGCCGCGGGTAACTGGCAGACCGCCGAGATCAACAGCACCGTCGTCTACCAGTGATCCAGAAGATCTGACATGCCGGTACCTGCGGGTAAGCCGCCGACGCCCCTGACCGCGGCCAAGAGCGCGCGGGGCGTGATCGCCAACTCCACGAAGATCATCAGCACCATGGAGAAGGGCGCGCGACTGGCGCCCACGGCCTGGGCCGGCGTGGCGATCGCGGTGACCGCGATCGCGAACGTGCCGGGGATGGCCGACATCTACAACAACTGGGAGTCCCTCCACTCGCGCCTGGACACCGCCAACAAGAGCTACGTGGCCATGCTGCTGAACAAGGGCAAGGAAGGCTGGATCGCCGACGACCGCGACGCGTTCGACGACGCCGTCCAGCGGTACCAGGAGGCGCTGGAGAGCCTGCGCGGCTACATCAAGACGATCGCCGGGATCGTGGACGAGCTCGGCGACTCCTACCGTGCCTACTGGCTGGCGATCGCGAAGGTCGCCGGGACCCTCCTCGCCCTTGCCGCGATCGCCTCCGCGATGCTCGCGACGCCCTACGCGTCGTCGGCCGCGCTCAATCTGCGGATGCTCGGCATCATGGCCAGCAAGATCATCGCAAGCTCGACCGCCATGCTCGGGAAAGTCATCGCCGCAGGGGCGAGCAGCATGTCGATCTACTTCTCCGGCAAAGCCTGGATGCAGTCGTTCAACCTGGAGCCCACCGGCCTCGCGAAGGTCGATTTCACCGCGGCCAGAATCAAGATCGACAACCTGCCGGCCTTCCAGCAGCCGCCACCCCCGAAAGCCGGGCAGTCGCTTCAGCTCCCGCCGTCCGGGAACTTCGTGTGGCTCTCCCCCAAGAAAGAAATTCCGGAGACGTACAAGTGATGAACTTCAACCCCGACGACCTGCGCCTGGAGAGCATGGAGGACCTGGAGGAGGTCGTACGGCAGAGCGAGGAGGCGCTGAGCCGGCTCGGCGGCGTCTACGGCGAGCTGGCGGCCATCACGGGGGAGGGCTTCGGCGCAGACGGCCTGGCCCGGGCCGTGGTGGACGGCACCGGCCGGATCCAGAAGATCACCTTCGACCCGCGCATCGCGCGACTGGACACCCAGACGATCGCCGAGGCGGCGACCGAGGCGGTCCTGGCCGCCCAGGATGCCGCCCAGCGCCAGAACGAGGAGCTGATCAGGGAGGCGACGGGCGGTCAGCCGGTCACCCTGGACATGGAGAGCGCCCGCCGCCAGTTCGAGGAGATCGGCGAGGATCTGGCCCGCTCCCTGCGCGACCTGACCGGACGCGACTGACCGGACCTGGCGGACCGGACGTGATTGACCGGACGCGCCGGAGCCGGTCGAGTACGGGGCCGGATTCCTGCCCGGAGCCCGGCCCCGTACCCCAGGTCTTCCCGAGCGGTCGTCGGTGCCTCTCCTCCGGGCGGCGCCGGGGAGGATCGCTCGTTAGGAGGCCGGAACGGCGTCTCCGGAAGGCGGCCGGGGGCTCGGACGCCTTCCGGAGACGTCATCCGCAGTTGTCCCAGTCGGCCCCGCCGCTGCCGCCGGGTCCGCCGCCGGTGAAGCGGACGCACTTGCCTGCGGCGGGAAGGAAGACCGGGCCCGCGTAGTACTCGTAGTCGCCCCGATCGGTTTTGCTCTCTCCGCCCTGGACCTCGAGGGTGGCCCAGATCGAGGTGGCGGTGCCCACGTCGGTGTCCTTCATGGTGACCACGCAGTTGGAGCCGGTGGAGGCGTCGTAGAACTGGTAGACGGTCCCGCCGGCGAACGAGGCGGACCGTTGCACGAAGTAGCCGGTTCCGCAGACCTGCTGAGGGGTGTAGGGGTTGGGGCGGGAGGCGGGCGGCTCCGGTGAAGGCTCGGCGGCCGGCGGAGCGGGCGTCGGGGTCACGCTCGTGGTCGGCGTGGAGGACTCGCCCGGCGTCTGCGATTCGCTCGGCGCGGGCGTGGCCGGAGTCGAGGTCGGTTCGACCGTCGGAGTCGCCGTCACCGTCACCGTCGGGGCCGGGGTGGACGCGCCGGTGGCCACCGGCGCGGGTGTCGGAACGGCGGTCGGCGACACCGGCGCGGTGATCGCCGGAGTCGGGGGCGGGGTCACGAACAGGGTCGTCAGCGGACTCGGCGGTGCGATCGTCGGGACCTGGGTGCTCAACTTCGGCGGCTCGACGTCCGGGACCCGCACGTCGGGTGTGGTGTCCCAGGGCACGGTCACCTTGCCGGTGTCCGCCGAGTCCCCTCCGACGCCCTGCCCGGACTGGTCGGCCAGTCCCAGGACCGCGTGGGGAACCTTCCCCTCGGCGGCCGCCTGCCCCACGTTGCCGAGGGAGGCGTAACTCCCGGCGGCCCACAGGCCGAGTCCGGACAGCAGGGCGACCACGCCGACGCAGGCGGTCAGCAGGATGGGGAAGCCGCCGCTCTTCGGCCGATCCCCGGACTCGGCCTTCGCCTGCAGCACGACCGGCGCCTGCGAGGCGGGAGCCGCGTCCCGGGGGAGCGGCGGCGCACCCCAGCCGGACGGCGCCACCGGCTGCGGAACCGTGACGCCCGACTGCGGTACGGCCGGCGACGCCTCGCCCTGCCACGTGCCGTCCCCGGTGATCCGGATCGCCGGTTCCTCGCCGAGCAGGCGGAGCATGGCGGCTCTGGTGTCCGGCCGTTCGTAGGGATGTTTGTCGAGGCACGCGGTGAGCAGGGGGGCGAGTCCGGGAGGGAGGCCGATGAGGTTGGCCGGGTTGTGGAGGACCTTGCCGGGTTCTCCGCCGAAGGGGGGCCGGCCGGTGGCGGCGTAGACGACGGTCGCGGCCCAGGAGAAGAGGTCGGCGGGCCGTCCGGGGTGGGGGCCCGCCTGTACGCGGAGAAGTTCGGGGGCCCGGTAGTCGGGTTCGGGATCGGTGGCGCCGAGGCCGATGTCGCAGACGCGGAGTCCGTCGGGGCCGAAGAGCACGGTGTCGGGGGTGAGGGCGCCGTGGGTGAGGCCGGACAGGTGGATCGCGGTCAGCGCGGTGAGGGTGCCGATGGCGAGCCGTTCCAGCGCGTCGCCGGTCAGCGGGCCGTCGGCGGTCACGGTCTCGCGTAGGGAGCGGCCCTCGACGTGTTCGCGGACGATGTAGGGCGAGTCGTCGATCCAGCCGGCGTCGATCAGCTTGACGGTGTGCGCGCCGGAGACGCGTTTGGCGGCGTACAGCCCGTTGGTGATCTGTTCGCGCGCCTGGAGGTCGGCCTCCGGGCGGGGGGCGAGCACCCGGATCACGCGCAGGGTGTTGTCGTCGGGCAGGTGGCCCAGGTACACGGTCTGCCGGGGATCCTGGCCGAGCCGCCCGACAAGGAGGTAAACGCCTATGCGTTCCGGATCCTCAGGCAGTAAAGCTCCTAGATCCCCCATTGGGTTCCTTTCAACTTAAATGATCATAAAGCTCATAAATAATGCGAGATTTGGCTATCGAGATAAATGTCGACCCCGTAGTTCGCCGGTCTCGGGATCCTTCTCACGACCCGTTCTCCATCGGGCCGGCTCGCCATCCACGGCGGCGCCCCAGCGGGATCGTGATGCTGCCCAGCGTGATCAGAATGGCCGCGGCGAGGGAGAACAGGGCGACCCGGGTCGCGATCGAGACGCTCCGGGCGTCCTCCTCCGGTGCGGGCCGTATCGCGTCGGGCGCGAGCGGGGCGGGCTCCTGCGGTGCGAGCGCCACCGTCTCCGAAGGGAGGATCGCCGACACGGCCAGCAGTGGGTTGACCATTCCCGCGCCGGTCCCGGTCCCGGATCCGCCGTCGGCGGTCAGCACGATGCGCCGTCCCACCTCCTCGTTGGTCAGCTCCGGATAGCGGGCGCGGACCAGCGCGACGACCCCGGTCACGTACGCCGCGGCGAAGCTGGTGCCCTCCAGGTCCTCCTCGTACACCTGGCCGGGCAACGTGCTCGTGATTCCCGTGCCGGGCGCCATCACGGCGATGGGCGTGATCGGGTTCGAGGAGTCGGCCCTCCTCCCGTCGGGACCGGCGGAGCCGACGGACAGAACCCCGGGATAGGTGGCCGGATAGGCGGCCACGGGAGAGCCGTCATCCTTGTTGACGTTGCCCGCCGCGGCGACCACCACCACGTTCTTGGCCAGCGCGTAGGCGACCGCGTTGCGCAGGTCGGGCTGGTCGCTGGCCTGAACCGAGACGTTGATCACGTCGGCGCCGAGCTGTACGGCCTTCACGATGGCCTGGGCCAGCATGCCGACCTGCCCTCGTTCGTCGTTGGTGTGTTTGACGGAGATCAGCTTCACCTCCGGCGCGACCCCCGTGAAGGGGACTCCCCTCACCGGGACCGCGGCGACGATGCCCGCCACCTCCGTGCCGTGACCGAAGCAGTCACGCGCCCCGGTCCCGGTGACGTCCTCCGCGATGCCCCGCTTCAGCTGAGGGTGACCGGTGTCCAGGCCGCTGTCGACGATCGCGACGGTCACTCCCGCGCCCCTGGTCAGCCGCCACACCTCGGGCAGGTTGAGCCTCCGCTGGGCCCATGTCTCCCCGATGGTCGCCGTTCCGCGAGGCGGAGAGCAGTCGGCTGTCCCTCCCGCTGTCCCTCCCGTCGCCGCGACGGGAGGAGTCGCGATCGTCAGCGCGAGCACACCCGCGGCAAGCTTCCAGCCGATCATCGAAACTCCCGGAACGGGCGGAGGTCAGACGGCACCCTGCTCCTCCGCCCGTTCCGTCCGCTCCTGGGGCCCGGCGGGCATCCGGTCGGCCTCGCGGTCACGGGTGGGCATCCGGTCGGCCGTGCGGTCACGGGTGGGGAGAACGGCATCATGATCGCCTTCTCTCGCCGTATTCCTGTGTCAGCCGCGAGGTCATCCGCAGTTGGCCCAGTCGGTGCCGGCACTGCCGCCGGGGCCGCCGCCGGAGACGCGCACGCACTTGCCCTTGCCGAGAAGAACGGCCGGGCCCGCGTAGAAATCGAAGTTGCCCCGGTCGGTTTTGGTGCCGCCTCCCTGGACTTCCAGGGTGGCCCAGACTTGCGTCGCCTTGCCGACGTCGGCGCTCTTCATCGTGACCGCGCAGTTGTTGCCGGTGGAGGCGTTGTAGAGCTGGTAGACCGTCCCCCCACTGAACGATGCACTCTGCTGCACGGAGAAACCCGCCCCGCAGGCCTGCTGCGGGCTGTAGGGATTGGAGCGCGGCGGCTCCGTCGTCGGCTTCGGAGCGGCAGTGGTCGGTTTGGCCGCGGGCGGCGCCGTCGTTTTCGCGGATGTGGGCTTCGCGGTCGTGGGTTTCGCGGCCGGCGGCTTGGTGGCCGATGGTTTGGTGGTCGGCTTCGGGGCGGCCGTGGTCGGCTTGGCGACAGGCGGTTTGGCCGTCGGTTTCGCGGCCGGGGGCTTGGTGACCGGCTTCGACGTCCCCTTGGCCTTCCCCGTCGTCCGGGGCGCGGTCGATATCGCGGTCGGTATGGCGGGCGGCGGGAGCGTCGGCATCAGGACCGGTGGGGTGACCGGGTTCGGCACCGGGAGAGTGGGGACATCGGTGGACAGCTGCAACGGCCCGACATCTCCCACCTGCGGTGTCGGGGTCGTACCCCAGGGTACGGTCACCCGGTTCGCCGGGTCGTCCGTGGTGTCCTGACCCGACCACTGGCTCGCCGCAGGTGCCGATGAGACCTTTCCGTCGGCGGCGACCCGTTCCGCGTTGCCGAGGGAGGTATAACTTCCGGCGGCCCACAGCCCGAGTCCGGACAGCAAGGCGACCACGCCGACCCCGGCCACCAGCATGAGGGGGAAACCGTTGCCGCTCCGTTGCTCCTTGACGGAGTCGGCGATCACAGCACCGCTCTTCGGAGGCTGACTGCCCGGTAGGGGCGGTGTGCCCCAGAGCGGTGGCGCCGGTGGCGCCGGTGGCGGTGCCACCGCCGGGGACAGGGCCCCGTCAAGCGGTCCGGCGTGAACGCCGGGGGCGTTCGCCTCGAAGGCACCGGGAACATCGAGGACTCCGGGGACCCCGGGAACGCCAGGAATTCCGATGGCGCCGGGAACGCCGGGGGCGTTCGTGCCGGGAACGTCGAGGGCGGCAGGTGCGTTCGTACCGGGAACTCCGGGGACCCCCGGCATGTTCGTACCGGGAACTCCGGGAGCCTTCGCACCGGGAACGCTCGGAGTGCCGGGAGAACCAGGACCGTCGGGGGCGGTGGGCGCGTTCGCACCGGGAACGCCGGGAACGGCGGGAGCGTTCGTGCCGGGAACTTCGGGGCCCCCGGAAACGCCGGGCGTGTTCGTACCGGGAACGTCGGGGGCGTTCGCACCGGGAACGCCGGAAACACTGGGAACGGCGGGAGCGTTCGCGCCGGGAGCGTCAAGGGCGGTGGGGGCGTTCGCGCCGGGAACACCGGGGAGGCGGAGAACGCCGGGAGCACCGAGGGCGGCGGGGGCGTTCGCGCCGGGAACGCCGGGAACGCCGGGAACGCCGGGGAGGCGGGGAACGACGGGGAGGCTGGGGAACGCCAGGACCGGCGGGGCCTGTTCCGCGGGCTGCTCACCGAGCAGTCGCAGCATGGCCGCCCTGGTGTCGGGCCGGGCCTCCGGACGCCCGTCCAGGCAGGTGACGACGAGGGAGCGGAGCACGGGCGGGATGCTCGTCAGGTCCGCCGGGCCCTCCGGCGGCGTCTCGGGCCATTCGACGAAGGGCGGCTGCCCGGTGGCCGCGTAGACGACGGTCGCGGCCCAGGCGAAGAGGTCCGCGGGCCTTCCGGGCACGGCGGCCGGGGCCGGGGCCAGGCTCGGGGCCGCGACCGGTTCCCGGCCGGGGTCGGTCTCCGGGATCCGCGCGGCGTCGCCGCCGGACGCGACCCCCGGGCGGACGTGCTCGGGGGCCCGGAATCCGGGGTCGGAGCCGGCGGCGTCGCCGAGGCCGATGTCGCAGACGCGAGGCCCGTCGGGGCCGAGGAGCACGGTGTCGGGGGTGAGCCCGCCGTGGACAAGACCGGACAGGTGTACGGCGGTGAGCGCGGTGAGCATGCCGACCGCGAGCCGTTCCAGGGCGTCTCCGCCGAGCGGTCCGTCGGCGGCCACCGTCTCGCGCAGCGAACGGCCCTCGACGTGCTCGCGGACCAGGTAGGGGGAGTCGTCGGACCAGCCGACCTCGAGCAGCCGGGCGGTGTGCGCCCCGGACACGCGCCTGGCGGCGTGCAGCTCGTTGGTGATCCGTTCGCGTTCCTGAGGATCGGCGTCCGGGCGTGGTTCCAGCACGCGGATCACGCGAAGGGTGTCCTCGTCGGGCAGGTGACCCAGATAAACGGCCTGGGCGGGATCCTCGAGGAGCCGGCCGACCAGGAGGTGGACGCCGATGCGCTCCGGATCCTCGGGCAGCAGAGGGTGCAGGTCACCCATGGAATTCCTTCCAGCTCACATCTCGGTACAGACACTCATCAGGTTGATCAAGTCCCATCCAATCAAATCCGGCCCACCCGAATCGCCGTTTTCACCCGCTTTTCACGCCTGTTTCCCTGTCGGGGCGAAATGACGGGTTCCATTCGTGTATCGGAGGAACGGAGGGATCGCTCGCCGTGACGAGGGCGACGAGGCTCACCCACCCGGCGCGGCGACCCCCGATACCGCGGATCGACGGCCGGCGTCGGGCGAGGAGAGGTCGCTCAGGCGGGTACGGGATTTCGCGGTCCTAAGCTGGCCGGGATGGGTGAGCCGGAAAGACGCCGGTGGGTGTCGCCCACGTCCCGACGCGAAACCAGGAGCAGTCCATGAGCCAGTACCCATGGGGCGAGGCGACCGCGACCGGCATCGGGTCGCATCCGGGGGAGGATCACGCGGAGGCGATCAAGGTCGTCTTCGGCGAGTTGCCCGCGCTGCCGTACCTGCCGGAGCTGCCCGCGCGCGGAGTCGGCGCCGACATGATCGGGCGGACGGCGTCGCTGCTGCTGGAGCTCCCGGTGGAGGTGCAGCCGTCCGGCTGGCGGTTCGCCGACCGGCCGGGGCGCGACTTCAAGCGCGCCCGCGACCACCTTCTGCGCGACCTCGACGCGCTTGAGGAGTCGGCCCAGGGATACCGGGGCCCCTTCAAGATCCAGGTGTGCGGGCCGTGGACGCTGGCGGGGGCGATCGAGCTCCGGTACGGCGACAAGACGCTCGCCGACTCCGGCGCGGTGCGCGACCTGGTGGAATCCCTCGCCGAGGGGATCGTCGCGCACGTCGCCGACATCCGCCGGAGGGTGCCGGGCGCCTCGGAGATCGTCGTACAGCTCGACGAGCCGGGACTGCCCGGCGTCCTCGCCGGCACCGTGCCGACGGCGTCGGGCTTCGGGCGGCTGAACGCCGTCGACGTCCAGGTCGCCGCCGATCGGCTCCGGGAGGTGCTCCCCGCCGACGCGTTCCCGATCGTGCACTGCTGCGCCGCAGACGTGCCCTTCAAGGTCCTTCGTACGGCGGGCGTCAAGGGCATCTCGCTGGACGCCTCCCTGCTCAAGCGGCGTGACGAGGACGAGATCGGTGAGCTGATCGAGGGCGGGACGGCGTTCTTCCTCGGTGTCGTGCCCGGGGTGGACGCCTCGCTGCCGGACATCGACGTGGTCGCCAGGCCCGCCGTCGAGCTCTGGCGCCGTCTCGGGTTCCCCCCCGCCGGCCTGGCCTCGCAGGTCGTGCTCACCCCGGCCTGCGGCCTGGCCGGAGCCTCGCCCGCCTATGCCAGGGCGGCCCTGGTCAAGTGCCGCAAGTCGGCCCAGGTGCTGGGCGAGGATCCCGGCCGGCGGGACGACTGACCCCTTCCCGGAGCGAGCGCCGGGCGGTGCGATGCCCGGCGGCCGGGGCCCCACGTGCTGTCGCGGCCGATCAGGCGGCCTTGTTCATCTCCGGGTAAGGCGGACTCGCGATGTCGGTGCTCGGCGATAGCGTTTCCCTGGGTCGTTTTGACGAGGGGAGAGCGGGCGATGGGCGCTGAGGTCGAGGGTGTGCCGGTGGCCGCGTTGGAGCGGCACGCGAAGCTGACCGAGCTGGTCGAGGAGGCCAACCGCAACTATCACGTGCTCGACGCTCCCACCGTGAGCGACGCCCAGTACGACGCGTGGATGCGGGAGCTGCGCGAGCTGGAGGAGGAGAGCCCCAGCCTGCGCACGCCCGACTCGCCCACGCAGAAGATCGGCGCGCCGATCTCCGGCGTCTTCGCGTCGGTCGCGCACCTGCAGCGCATGGAGAGCCTGGACAACGCGTTCAACGCCGACAACCTCGCCTCCTGGCAGGCGCGGGCCGAGCGGCTGGCCGAGCGCGACCCCGCGCCCTACCTGTGCGAGCTGAAGATCGACGGTCTGGCGCTGGCGCTGGTCTACGAGAAGGGCCGCCTGGTCCGGGGGGTGACCCGGGGCGACGGCCGCGTCGGCGACGACGTGACGGCCAACGTGCGCACGATCACGAACGTGCCGCACCGCCTGATCGGTGACGACGTGCCCGATCTGGTGGAGGTCCGCGGAGAGGTCTACATACCGGTCGAGGGGTTCAAGAAGCTCAACGAGCAACTGGTCGAGGAGGGCAAGGCCCCGTTCGCCAATCCAAGAAACTCGGCCGCCGGATCGCTGCGGCAGAAGGACGCGCAGATCACCGCGCAGCGCCCGCTGCTCATGATCGTTCACGGCGTCGGCGTGTGGAAGGGGTCCGCGGAGCCCGCGACCCAGTCCCAGGTCTACGAGCGGCTCAGGGAGTTCGGGCTCCCGGTCAGCGACCTCTACAAGGTCGTCGACGACCTTGAGGGCATCAACGCCTTCATCGAGTTCTACCGCGAGCACCGCCACGACCCGGCCTACGAGATCGACGGTGTCGTGGTCAAGGTCGACCGCATCGAGCTCCAGAACAACCTGGGTTCCACCAGCCGGGCGCCGCGCTGGGCGATCGCCTACAAATACCCGCCGGAGGAGGTCAACACCAAGCTTCTGGACATTCAGGTGGGGATCGGCCGCACCGGCAGGGTCACGCCGTACGGCGTCATGGAGCCGATCGTGGTGGCCGGGTCCACGGTCGAGCGGGCCACGCTGCACAACGGCTCGGAGGTCGCGCGCAAGGGCGTGCTCATCGGGGACACCGTGGTGCTGCGCAAGGCGGGCGACGTCATCCCCGAGATCGTCGGGCCGGTCGCCGCCCTGCGCGTCGGCACCGAGCGGGAGTTCACGATGCCGACGCACTGCCCGGAGTGCGGCACCGAGCTGGCGTACGAGCGGGAGGGCGACGCCGACCTGCGCTGCCCCAACGCCAGGGCGTGTCCCGCCCAGCTCCGCGAGCGCATCTTCTTCGCCGCCGGGCGCAGGGCCTTCGACATCGACAAGCTGGGCTACGTGGCGGCCACCGCGCTGACCCAGCCCCTGCCGCCGCAGGAGCCGCCGGTCCGCACCGAGGCCGACCTGTTCGACCTGACCATCGAGCGGTTGCTGCCGATCAGGTCCGTCGTCCGCGACGCCGACACCGGCCTGCCCAAGACCGACCCGGAGACCGGCGAGCCCAAGGTCGTCACCCTCTTCGCCAACCAGAGCGGCGAGCCGAGCAAGAACGCCGAGACGATGCTGGAGGAGCTGGAGAAGGCGAAGACGAAGGACGACGCGGTCCAGCGGGTGCTGGTCGCTCTCTCCATCCGGCACATCGGCCCGCCCACGGCACGGGCGCTCGCCGCCGAGTTCCGCTCGATCGACGCGATCGCCGAGGCCTCGGAGGAGGAGCTGGCCGCGGTCGAGGGGGTCGGCCCCCGGGTGGCAGCGGCGATCCGCGAGTGGTTCGAGGTCGACTGGCACCGGGAGATCGTCGCCCGCTGGAAGGCCGCGGGGGTCCGGATGGTGGACGAGGGGTCGGCGGAGCGGCTCCCGCAGACCCTGGCCGGGCTGACCTTCGTGGTGACCGGCACGCTGGCCGACTTCACCCGCGACGAGGCCGGAGCGGCCCTGGCGAGCCGGGGCGGCAAGGTCTCGGGCTCGGTGTCGAAGAAGACCTCCTTCGTGGTGGTCGGCGAGAACGCCGGCTCCAAACTCGACAAGGCGGTCACGCTCGGCGTCCCGGTCCTGGACGAGCCGGGCCTGCGGGTTCTCCTCGCCGAGGGGCCCGAAGCCGCGGCCGCGATGGCGGTGAAACCCGAAGAATAGTCGGCCATGGGCGGACGTAATGGGGCAAAGGCGCTCAATATGCCAGTGACGGAACGTGCGCAACCGGTTTCGCGAAGTGGCCCATAGGCCGTACTCTCCCATAGTGAACTAATGGGGGTTTTGTTACTCATGGCCGACCCAAATGACACACGCGACACTGGCCCGCGCGCTGGCTCGCCCCTGTGGTCCTATCTCGCCACCGTCATCGCGGCGGGGTTCACCGTTCTCGCCGTGACGCAGTGGCTGATCGGTCAGGAGGAGCTGGCGGGGCTCGCCCGCAGCCCGCTTTTCTGGATGCTGTCGATCCTGGTCGTGCTGGGCGAGCTGCGGCCGGTGCTCCTGTCGTCGTCGATGACCGTGGGCGGCACCTACCCGTCGACCATGTTCACCTTCGCCGCGCTGCTCCACTACGGGTTGCCGACCGCCGTGCTCATGCAGACGGTCGCCATCGTCGTCAACGGAGCCGTCACCCGCAAGGCATGGCATCGGGTGATGTTCAACATCGCGCAGGTGACGCTGGCCTGCGCCGCGGCCGGGGCGGTGCTCGGGATCTTCGACAACCGGCCGTCCCCGGTGACCGTCTGGGTGCCCAGGGGGTCCGACCTGCTCGCGATCGGGCTGGCCGGGCTCGCCTACTTCGTGGTCCGGGCACTGCTGGTCTCCGGCGCGGTGGCGCTGCACGAGCGCAGGTCACTCCACCGGGTGATCAAGACCACGATCGGCCACCAGAGCCTGGTCTACGCCGGACTGCTCGGCCTGGCGCCGCTGGTCGTGGTGGTGATGAACCACTCCCCGGCGCTGGTGCCGCTGTTCCTCGCACCGGTGATGGCGGTTTACTTCACCGCCACCATGTCGGTCCGCCGCGATCACCAGGCGATGCACGACGGGCTCACCGGGCTGCCCAACCGCAAGATGCTCGTGCTCAGCACCGAGGAGGCGCTCGCCGAGGCGCGGGTGGGCGAGCGGGTCGGCCTGTTCCTGCTCGACCTCGACCGCTTCAAGGAGGTCAACGACACCCTCGGGCACCCGGTCGGCGACCGCCTGCTGCAGCTGGTGGCGCACCGGCTCACCCACAGCGTGCGGCCTGGCGACGTGGTGGCCCGGCTCGGCGGTGACGAGTTCGCGGTGCTGCTGCCCTCGATCAGGGACGCCGCGGCGGCCAGGGAGGTGGCCGCGCGCCTGCGGGTGGCCCTGACCGAGCCGGTCCGCCTGGAGGGGATGACCTTCGACGTGGACGCCTCGTTCGGCATCGCCCTCTATCCCGACCACGCGCCGGACTTCGAGATGCTGCTCCAGCGCTCCGACGTGGCGATGTACCTGGCGAAGGAGGGCCGGACGGGAGTCGAGATCTACGCCGCAGACAAGGACCGCAACAGTCCCGAGCGGCTCAACCTCCTCGGCGACCTGCGCAGGGCCATCGACCGTTCCGAGCTCCGGCTGCACTACCAGCCGAAGCTTGACCTGGCCGGGGGGCAGGTGCGGGGCGTGGAGGCGCTGCTGCGGTGGTGTCATCCGGACCGCGGGATGATCCCCCCGTCCGAGTTCGTGCCGATGGCCGAGCAGTCATACCTGATGCGCCACCTCACCGGATACGTCATCGACACCGCGCTGGCCCAGGCCGCGCACTGGTGGCACACCGGCCTGCACGAGCAGATCTCCGTCAACGTCTCCGCCCGTGACCTGCTCGACTCCGCCCTCTCCGACCGGCTGGAGGCGGGCCTGGCCCGATACCGGCTGCCGCCCATGGCGATCCAGCTGGAGGTCACCGAGCGGATCCTGATGACCGACCAGGCCTACACCGCCGACGCGATCCGCGCCCTGGCCTCGCTCGGGGTGCCGCTCGCGCTGGACGACTTCGGCACCGGTTACTCCTCGCTGGTCCGCCTGCAGCGCCTGCCGGTCGCCGAGGTCAAGATCGACGCCTCGTTCGTCCGCCGGATCGGCGAGTCCAAGGACGACGAGCGGATCGTCCGCTCCATCGTCGACCTCGTCCGTTCCCTGGGCCTGCGCTCGGTCGCCGAGGGCGTCGAATCCCCCGAGGTGGCCGCCCACCTGGCCGACATGGGCTGCGATCTCGGCCAGGGCTGGTTGTTCGCCAAGCCCATGTCCGCCGCCGACGCCACCGTCTGGCTCCGCGAGCACCGCGACCCCGCCAAGCCCGGCCTCGACTTTCTCGACCCCATCGAGGCCCTCGACCCCGCCGAGGTCTTCGATCCCCACCCCGCCTGACGGCCCCGCACCGGACATCACCCGGGAAACTCCCGGGCCGGGAAGAGCCGGCCGGGGTTCGAAAGGCGTCCAGTCGGCTTACGGGCCCCGACGAGGCCCCCGGGCCCGTGCCCACCGGAGGGTTCAGGCGGCCCGGCCGAGGGGTTCCGCCCCACCTCACAGGCCACGGAGCGGGTGGACAACCCCCCTAACAGATCTTGACTTGGTTACTGCGGCGTTAATGAGTCGGGCACGTTAGGTCACGAGCCATAGGATGACAGGGTCCAATTGCCATTCCACGAAACGGGTTCAACGACTCATGTCCGCCATAACCCGCGACGAGGTCGCTCACCTCGCCCGGCTCTCCCGGCTGGCGCTGGCCGATGAGGAACTCGACCACTTCGCCGCCCAGCTCGATGTGATCATCGGTGCGGTCGCCCGCGTCGCCGAGGTGGCGGCCGACGACATCCCGCCGTCCTCACACGCGCTCCCGATCACCAACGTCTACCGCCCCGACGAGGTACGGCCCAGCCTGACGCCGGAACAGGCACTGTCCGGTGCCCCGGCGGTCGAGGACGGCCGCTTCCGTGTCCCGCGCATCCTTGGGGAGGAAGCATGAGTCTCATCCACAAGTCCGCCGCCGATCTGGGCGCGCTGGTCGCGAGCGGCGAGGTTTCGGCCGTCGAGGTCGCACAGGCCCATCTCGACCGGATCGCCGCCGTCGAGCCGCAGGTCAACGCGTTCCTGCACGTCGATGCGGAGACGACGCTGGAGCAGGCGCGGGTCGTCGACGCCCGCCGGGCCGCCGGGGAGGACCTCGGTCCGCTCGCCGGTGTGCCGATCGCGCACAAGGACGTCTTCACCACCAGGGACATGCCGACCACGGCCGGATCGAAGATCCTTGAGGGCTGGCGCCCGCCGTACGACGCGACCGTGACCCGCCGCCTCCGCGAGGCCGGTCTGGTGATCCTCGGCAAGACCAACCTCGACGAGTTCGCGATGGGCTCCTCCACCGAGAACTCGGCCTACGGCACCACGCACAACCCGTGGGATCTCTCGCGGATCCCCGGCGGCTCCTCGGGTGGCTCGTCCGCCGCGGTCGCGGCCTACGAGGCCCCGCTGTCCACCGGCACCGACACCGGCGGCTCGATCCGCCAGCCCGCCGCGGTCACCGGCATCGTGGGCATGAAGCCGACCTACGGCGGCTCGTCCCGCTACGGCGTGATCGCCTTCGCGAGCTCCCTGGACACGCCGGGCCCCTTCGCCCGCAACGTGATGGACGCCGCGCTGCTGCACGAGGCGTTCTCCGGCCACGACGTCATGGACTCCACCTCCGTCGACGCCCCGGTGCCCTCCGTGGTCGAGGCGGCACGCAACGCCGACGTGGCGGGGCTGCGCATCGGCGTGGTCAAGGAGTTCGGCGGCGACGGATACCAGCCGGGCGTGCTCGCCCGCTTCCACGAGACCGTGGAGCTGCTGGAGTCGATGGGCGCCAAGGTCTTCGAGGTCTCCTGCCCCTCGTTCGACGTCGCGCTCCCGGCGTACTACCTGATCGCCCCGTCGGAGTGCTCGTCCAACCTGGCCCGGTTCGACGCCATGCGGTACGGCCTGCGCGTCGGCGACGACGGCACGCGGAGCGCCGAGGAGGTCATGGCGCTGACCCGCGCCCAGGGCTTCGGTCCCGAGGTCAAGCGGCGCATCATCCTCGGCACGTACGCGCTGTCCAGCGGCTACTACGACGCCTACTACGGCCAGGCGCAGAAGGTCCGCACGCTCATCGCGCGCGACTTCGAGGCGGCGTTCCAGCAGGTGGACGTGCTCATCTCGCCGACCACGCCGACCACGGCGTTCCCGATCGGGGAGCGTGCCGACGACCCCCTGTCGATGTACCTCGCGGACCTGTGCACCATCCCGGCCAACCTGGCGGGCAACGCGGCCATCTCCGTGCCGTGCGGCCTGGCGGACGAGGACGGGCTGCCGGTCGGTCTGCAGATCATGGCCCCGGTGCTCGGCGACGACCGCTGTTACCGGGTCGGCGCGGCCGTGGAGAAGGCTCTCGAGTCCCGTTGGGGCGGAAGCCTGCTGTCCAAGGCCCCGGCGCTGTAGAAACCTTTTCGAGGAGACGGAGGCGACAGGTGAGAGGGAGAGCGGCGGCATGATCACTCGGATCGAGATCGACGGGTTCAAGTCCTTCTTGAACTTCGATCTCGATGTGCCGCCCTTCCTCGCGCTGGTCGGTCCCAACGCAAGCGGCAAGTCGAACCTGTTCGACGCCGTCGGGTTCGTCGCGGACGAGGTCGCGGGTTCCGGCGGGCTGCTCGACGCCGCCAGGGGCCTGCCGGGCGAGCAGTTCCACCGGGTCGCGCAGGGAACCGCGATCGGCGGGTTCGCCGTCTCGGTGGAGGCCCTGGTCGCCCCGGAGCCCGGCGCGTTGCTGCCGATCCGGTTCGACGTGGGCGCGGAGATGGTGCTCAGGATCCCCAGGTCCAGCGGGATCGTCGTCAGCCATGTGGCCCGTCAGATCCCCGAGGAACTGCTGGGCCACATGGTCGAGGATCCGGAGCCGGAGACCACGCCTCGCCGTACGGTCCAGTCGTGGCGCCGTTATGTCCCCTCGCCGCGGGCCATGCGCCGCCGGTGCTCCTCGGCGGACACCGGGCCCCTCGCGGCCGACGGCGCGAACCTCGCCGCGGTGCTCGGGCGGCTGGCACGGTCGGCGGCGCTTACCGATCTCACGGTCGACCTCGCCGGGGTGGTTCCCGACGTGGTCGCGCTGATTCCCCGCGTCGATCGCGAGGAGTGCTCCTTCGACGTGGTCGTCGACGGTCAGGGAACGGTGCCGGCCGCGCTGCTGTCGGACGGGATCCTGCGGGTCCTCGGCCTGCTCACGGCTCTGCACGACCCCGACCATCCAGGTACGCTGATGGTGGAGGACATCGAGAACGGCGTGCATCCGAGCCGTCTCGGTGAGCTGCTCCGGCGGATCCGGCAGCGGGTCACCGCGCCGGGGAGCAGGGAGCCGTTCCGGCAGGTGATCTTCACCAGCCACTCCCCGGTGGTGGTCGCCGAGATCTACCGGACCGAGCCGGACGCGCTGACCTTCCTGGACGCCGTGGTCCGTGTCGACCCCGACAACGACCGGGTGTCGCGGGTGACCGTGGCCAAGCAGATCCAGCCGGACGGCGAGCCGGGCACGTTCGTCTCGCCCAGGCAGGTCCGCAAATACCTGGGCGCGGCGGCATGAGCCGGCCTCTGGTGGCGGGGCTGGTCGCCGAGGGGGAGGCCGACGAGGGCTTTCTGGGCATCGTGATCTCCCGGCAGCTGCGTGAGCTCACCTGGATGTCGCCGCACGCGGTCGACGTCGAGGCGACGGAGGTCGTCTCCTGCGACCGCGAGCACATGGTCACGGCGCTGGAGGAGCTCGCCGCCGACTGCCATCTGCTCTTCACGCACGACGACGAGAGGGACCGGGGCAAGGCCGGTGGCAAGGCCGACGGGGTCCGCTACCACTCGCACTACCTGGTGCCGGTGATCGGACTCGGTGAGACCGAGGCCTGGATGCTCGCCGATCCCGCCGTGTGGGCGGGGCTGGAGGGCAGCGACGTCAGCGGGCTGCCCGTACGGCCCCGCGACGTCGAGAGGATCGTGGACCCGGTCGGTCTCCTGGCCGCGACCGTCCCCCGCCGGGGCAAGCCGATCCGCGACTACTTCGAATACATAGGACGCAACATCGACCTCGCCGTCCTGGCCCAGGTGCCCGCGTACGCGGACTGGGTCGCCGAGACGAGGAACGCATTGAAGGGACTTGGTTACCTATGAGTTCCACAAAGAACCCGATGAGTGAGCGTAGTGGCGCGCGAGGAACGAGTGCTCCGCGGAGCGAAAGAGGAATGGTGAACGACCGATGAGCACTGACACGGTGATGCCGTACGACGAGGCGCTGGAGCGCTTCGAGCCGGTGCTGGGGCTGGAGACGCACGTCGAGCTGGGTACGGCGTCGAAGATGTTCTGCGGCTGCCAGGCCGAGTTCGGTGCGCCGCCGAACACCAACGTCTGCCCGGTCTGCCTGGCGCTCCCCGGAGGGCTGCCGACGGCCAACGTCAAGGCGATCGAGTCGACGATCCGCATCGGCCTGGCCCTGAACTGTTCGATCGCTGAATGGTGCCGCTTTGCCCGGAAGAACTACTTCTATCCGGATATGCCGAAGAACTACCAGATCAGCCAGTACGACGAGCCGCTCTGCTTCGACGGCTACCTCGACGTCGAGGTGAACGGCAAAACCGTGAGGATCGAGATCGAGCGCGTCCACCTGGAGGAGGACACCGGCAAGTCCACCCACGTGGGCGGCGCCACCGGCCGCATCCAGGGAGCCGACTACTCGATCGTCGACTACAACCGCGCGGGCATCCCGCTGGTGGAGATCGTCACCAAGCCGATCCCGGGGACCGACAGGCTCGCCCCCGAGGTCGCCCGCGCCTACGTCACCGAGCTGCGCGAGGTTCTGCGCACGCTCAACGTCTCCGACGTGCGTATGGAGGAGGGCTCCATGCGCAGCGACGTGAACGTCTCCCTCATGCCGCGCGGCTCCTCGGAGTGGGGCACCCGCACCGAGACCAAGAACGTGAACTCGCTGCGCAGCGTCGAGCGCGCGGTCCACAGCGAGATCGAGCGCCAGGCCGCGATCCTGGCCGACGGCGGCCGGATCATCCAGGAGACCCGCCACTTCCACGAGAACACGGGCACCACCACCTCGGGCCGTTCCAAGGAGGAGGCGCAGGACTACCGCTACTTCCCCGAGCCCGACCTGGTGCCGATCGCCCCCGACGTCGCGTGGGTGGCCGAGCTCAAGGCCGCGATGCCCGAGCTGCCGCGCCTGAGGCGCAAGCGGCTCCAGCAGGAGTGGGGCGTGTCCGACCTGGACATGGAGGCGATGCACAACAACGACGCCATCGGCCTGGTCGAGGCGACGGTCGCCGCCGGAGCACCGCCCGCGGACGCCCGCAAGTGGTGGATGGGCGAGCTGTCCCGCCGCGCCAACGAGGCCGCGATCCCGCTCAGCGAGCTGCTGATCACCCCGGACCAGATCGCCAGGGTGTGCGCGATGGTCGCCGGGGGAGCACTGAACGACAAGCTGGCCCGGCAGGTGCTGGAGGGCGTGCTGAACGGCGAGGGCTCCCCGGACGAGGTGGTGGCCGCTCGCGGTCTGCAGATCGTCAACGACGAGGGCGAGCTGCTGGCGATCATCGACCAGGTCCTGGCGGGCAACGCCGACGCGGCCGACAAGGTGCGCAGCGGCAAGATCGCCGCTGTCGGCGCCCTGGTCGGCGGCGTCATGAAGGCCAGCCGCGGCAAGGCCGACGCGGGCCGGGCCCGGGAGCTCCTGCTGGAGAAGCTCGGCGTCTCCGAGTAGCTCATTCCCGGCTGGTTCGCTCCGGGTGGCTCACGGAGAGGCGCTGCGGTTCACGGAGAGGCTCCGAGCGGTTCGCTCCGGGTGGCTCACGGAGAGATGCTGCGGTTCACGGAGAGGCTCCGAGCGGTTCGCTCCGGGTGGCTCACGGAGAGATGCTGCGGTTCACGGAGGGGCCCCGAGCGGTTCGCTCGGGTGGTTCACGGAGAAGGGCTCGCCGGAGAATCGGCGGGCCCGCGGGACCGTCGCACCACGATGGCCGGCCGGAGACGGCCGGCGGTCTGACCGGACGCTCGGCTGGGATGCCCCAGCCGAGCGTTTCGCGTGATGGGCCGCCCGCGCGGCGTCAGCCGGTGGTGCGGCGGGCGGCCAGCTTCCTGATGAGAGGCGCGAACAGCGCGAGGAGCGCCACCACCAGCAGCACCGCGGCCATCGGGCTCCTGACCAGGACCGTCACGTCGCCCGCACCGATGGCCAGGGCCCGGCGGAGCTGGACCTCGGCCATCGGCCCCAGGATCAGGCCGATCACGGCCGGGGCGATGGGCAGGCCGAAGCGGCGCATCGCGAAGCCGAGCAGGCCCAGGACATAGAGGATGACCATGTCCACCCAGGAGGAGTTCAGCGCGTAGACGCCGAGCGCGGCGAACAGCACGATCCCGGAGTAGAGATACGGACGGGGGATGTGCAGCACCCGGGCCCAGAGGGGGGCGAGCGGCAGGTTGAGCACCAGCAGCATGGTGTTGCCGATGAACAGCGAGGCGATCATGCCCCAGACCAGCGCCGGGTTGTGGTCGAACAGCTGGGGCCCCGGCTGCAGGCCGTACTGCTGGAAGGCGGCGAGCAGGATCGCGGCCGTCGCGGAGGTGGGCAGGCCCAGGGTGAGCAGCGGGACGAGGGTGCCCGCGGCCGAGGCGTTGTTGGCCGCCTCGGGACCGGCGACGCCCTCGATGGCGCCCTTGCCGAACTCCTCGCGGGTGACCCCGCGGGCCAGCTTCTTCTCGACCGTGTAGGACAGGAACGTCGGGATCTCCGCGCCACCGCCGGGCAGCGCCCCGAACGGGAAGCCGAGCGCGGTGCCGCGCAGCCACGGCCGCCAGGAGCGGGACCAGTCGGAGCGGCCGAGGAACGGCCGGCCGACCGGGATGACCTCCGGCTCGCCGTGCCGTAGCCGGGAGGCGACGTAGAGCACCTCGCCCAGCGCGAACAGACCGACCGCGACGATCACCACGTCGATGCCGTCGAGCAGCTGCGGGACCCCCATGGTCAGCCGTGCCTGCCCGGTCTGCTGGTCGATGCCGATCAGCCCGATGACCAGGCCGACCCCCAGGGACGCCAGCCCGCGCACGACCGAACGCGACAGCACCGACGAGACCGCCGTGAAGGCCAGGATGGCCAGGGCGAAGTAGTCCTCGGGTCCGAAGGAGATCGCGAAGTCCACCACCAGCGGCGCCGCGACGACCAGCAGTCCGGTGGCGATGGTGCCCGCGACGAAGGAGCCGATCGCGGCGGTCGCGAGGGCCTGGGCGGCCCGGCCCCTCTTGGCCATCTTGTTGCCCTCGAGCGCGGTGATCATCGAGGAGCTCTCACCGGGGGTGTTGAGCAGGATCGAGGTGGTCGACCCGCCGTACATGCCTCCGTAGTAGATCCCGGCGAACATGATGAACGCACTCGCCGGGGGGACGCTGAAGGTGATCGGCAGCAGCAGCGCCACGGTCATGGCAGGGCCGATGCCGGGCAGCACGCCCACCAGGGTGCCGAGGGTGACGCCGATCAGGGCGTAGATCAGGTTGATCGGGGTCAGCGCGGTCGCGAACCCCTCCATCAACAGCTGGAACGAATCCATCTAGATCACCCCGGAGAGCAGCCCGGCGGGCAGCGTCACGCCCAGGCCCTTGACGAAGGCCAGGTAGGTGAGAGTGGACAGCACGACGGCGATCACGCCCGCGCGGAGCCGGTGTTCGGCGCCGAGCGTCACCGACAGGCCGAAGAAGAGCAGCGCGCCCGCGACGATCCAGCCGAGCAGGTCCAGCAGCCCGGCGAAGGCCAGGAAGATCACGCTGACCAGCACGACCGTCCGCCAGTCCGCGGGCGCGTCGGTGTCGGCGTCCTCGGCCTGCTCGGGGTCGCCACGGCCGCCCCTGACCACGTCGAGCACGTAGAACAGCCCGATCAGCAGCAATGCCGAGCCGACGATGACCGGGAAGAAGCGGGGCCCCAGCCCGAACGTGGAGCCCGCCGCGGTGACGTCCGTGGTGCCCACGATCACGAACGCGCCCAGCGCGAGGACGACCAGGGCCAGGACGAGTTCGGGCCGTCGCCAGGAGTACGCCGGGTCGGCGCCACGATCGGTGGCGCCGCCCGGCTCTTCGGGGAGGGACATCAGGAGACGAGACCCATTTCCGCGATGACGGCCTTGATCTTGGTCTGCTCGGCCGTGAGGAAGTCGGCGAACGGCTTGCCGGTCTGGAAGACGTCGGCCCAGCCGTTCTTGGTCACCGCGTCCTTCCACGCCTGCGAGTCGTGCATCTTGGTGACCAGGTCGGTCAGGTTCTTCGTGGCCGCGTCGTCCAGGCCGCCGGGCGCGACGAAGCCCCGCCAGTTGGCGAGCTCGACGTCCAGGCCGGCCTCCTTCAGCGTGGGGGCGTCCACGTTGCCGAGGCGGGCCGGCGAGCTCACGCCGAGGGCGCGCAGCTTGCCGGACTTCACGTGCTCGGCGAACTCCCCGATGCCGGAGATCCCCATCGCCACCTTGTTGCCCAGCAGCGCGTTGAGCGCCTCCCCGCCGCCGGAGTGGGCGATGTAGTTGACCGACTTGGGGTCGATGCCGCCGGCCTTGGCCATCAGGCCCGCCACGATGTGGTCGGTGCCCCCGGCGGAGCCGCCCGCGATGGCGATCTTCGCCGGGTCGGCCTTCCACGCCGTCACCAGGTCGGCCAGCGTCGCGTACGGCGAGTCCGCCGGAACCACGACGATCTCGTACTCCTCGGTGAGCTTCGCGATGGGAGTGGTGTCGGCCAGGGTGACCTTCGACTTGTTCTGCTCCAGCGCTCCGACCATGACCAGGCCCATGGTCATCAGCAGGTCGCCGTTGCCCTTCTCACCCGCGAGCTGGGCCAGGCCGATGCTGCCGCCCGCGCCGGGCACGTTGTAGACCTCGACCTTGCGCGACTGGTCGACCGACCTGAAGGCCTGCTCGGCGATGCGGGAGGTCTGGTCCCAGCCACCTCCCGGCGCGGCCGGAGCCATGATCCTCAGCGCGTTCGCGCCGGATCCCCCACCCGAGCCGCACGCGGTGAGGGCGAGGGACAGGGCAGCGAGGGCCGCCAGTCTCCGAAGACGCATCGTTAACTCCCAACAACATAAAGAAAGCGTGGTGAGGATGCTGAGGCTAAACGATCACGGTGTCGATGCTTTGCATGTTTGCCGTCGTATCGGTCGTATTGGTCATGGCTGCCGCGACCCCGTTGTTATCTCGGGCTGCTTTCATGAGGTCCCCTGACCAGGGAGCCACCTCGTGCGACGCCTACTCAACGCCTCGCTTGGCACCCAGCTGTTCTTTCTGCAGATGGTGATCGTATTTCTTGCGGTCGGTGGTACGGCAGGTGTCTGGGTGGAGCACACCCGCGACCAGCTCGACCAGCAGTACCAGCAGCGAGCACTGGCGATCGCCGAGTCCGTGGCCGGGCTGCCCCAGGTGCGTGAGGCCTTCGGCCAGGCCAGGCCCGAGCTCAGCCTGCAACCGATCGCGGCGGGGGTCCAGGCGGCCACCGGCGCCGACTACGTGGTGATCGCCAACCGCGAGCAGATCCGCTACGCGCATCCCAACCCGGCCCTGATCGGCAAGAAGCTCTCCACCGACGGCTCGGAGATACTGGTGAGCGGCCGTCCCTGGACCGGCATCCAGACCGGCACCCTCGGCCGCTCGGTGCGCGGCAAGGCCCCCATCTTCGACGCCTCCGGGAAGATCATCGGCCTGACCTCGGTCGGCGTCCTGGAGGGAACGGTCGCCGACCAGCTCGGCGAGGCGCTGCCGCCGCTGCTGTGGACCGTGCTCGCCGTACTCCTCGCCGGATCCGGCGCCACCGCGCTGATCGCCCGGCGGGTCCGCCGCCAGACCTTCGGCCTGGAGCCGAGGGAGATCGCGGCCCTGCTCGAACAGCGCGAGGGCGTGCTGCACGGCGTCAAGGAGGGGGTGCTCGCCCTGGACCTCCAGAGCCGGGTGACGCTGATCAACGACGCGGCCCGCGACCTGCTCGGCCTCTCCCAGCACGATGTCGGACGGGGCCTGCGGGAGATGCCCCTGTCCGCCCGGATGCGCGACGTGCTGGACGGCGTGGACTCCGGCGACGACCGGGTGGTGCTCCACCGCGACCGGGTACTGGTGCTCAACCGCACCCCGGTGGCGGTCCGCGAGCAGCAGAGCGGCTGGGTGGTCACCCTGCGCGACCGGACCGAGCTGGTACGGCTGGCGCGCGAGCTCGACCAGGCCAGCACCACGACCGGCGCGCTGCGCGCGCAGGCCCACGAGTTCGCCAACCGGATGCACACCGTGGTCGGCCTGCTGGAGCTCGGCGAGCACGAGACGGCGGTCAGCTACATCACCCAGACCACCGAGGCCTACAGCCGGCACGCGTCCGGCATCAGGGAGAAGGTCGCCGACCCCACGCTGGCCGCGCTGCTGCTGGCCAAGTCCGCCGAGGCGGCCGAGCGGGGCGCGTCCCTGGTGCTCTCCGACGACTCCCGGGTGGAGGAGGGCATGCTCGGCGACCCGCACGACGCGGTCCTGGTCGTCGGCAACCTGGTCGCCAACGCCCTGGACGCGCTTCAGGAGACCGGGGGCACGGTGGAGGTCTCGGTCCGCACCGAGACGGACGGCCTGCACGTCAGGGTCGGCGACTCGGGTCCCGGGATCACCCCCGGTCTGGTCGGCGAGGTGTTCCGCGAGGGTTTCACGACCAAGGCCGCCCACGCGGGACCGCGTGGCCTCGGCCTGGCCCTGACCCGCCAGGCATGCTCGCGCCGTGGCGGCTGGGTGCGGGTGCACAACGCGGGCGGCGCCGTCTTCACCGCCCTGCTGCCCACGGGTGAGGGCGCGGCGATCGCGGCCGGCGAAGCTGCCCGGGGTGCCCGGAGCGCCGGAGGCGGTGAGACCGGTGAGGCCTCGTTCGGTGAACCCGTCCGGGGTGCCCGGGACATCGGAGGCGGCGAGACCGTGGGAGCGGCCGGGCAGGGCGAGGACACGAGTCTGGGGACGCCGAAGTGATTCGCGTGCTGGTGGTGGACGACGACTTCATGGTGGCGAGGATTCACAGCGGCTACGTGGCGCGGGTGCCCGGATTCACGGTGGTCGACACCGTGCACACCGGGGGCGCGGCGATCTCGGGAGTGGCCGTGCACAGGCCCGACCTGGTGCTGCTCGACATATACCTGCCCGACATGTCTGGACTCGCCGTGCTCACGGCGCTCAGAGGCGCCTCCCACCCGGTCGACGTCCTGATGATCACTGCCGCGCGCGACGTGAGCACGGTCCGGGCGGCCATGCGCGGAGGCGCGGTGAACTACCTGATCAAGCCGTTCACCGCACGGGCCCTCACCGAACGCCTCGAACAGTACGCCGAGACCCGCAGGCGGCTCGCCAGGATCGGTTCCGAGGCCTGCCAGGACGAGGTCGACAGCCTGTTCGGCCTGGTCAAGGGAGGGCCGCCGCCGCTGCCCAAGGGGTTGTCCGCCCCCACGTGCGCCCTGGTCGCCGACGCGCTCAAGGCGAGCGGCACGGATCTGTCGGCGGCCGAGGCCGCCGTGCTCACCGGCCTCTCCCGGGTCAGCGCCCGCCGCTACCTGGAACACCTGTGCGCGGTGGGGCAGGCGGAGCTCCGGCCGCGTTACGGTACCGCCGGACGGCCCGAACACCGCTACCGTTGGACGGGATGATCGCGGCCCTCGGGTGGCTGTCCGTGTTGTCCGTGCGGCCTCGTGTGCCGGGGAGACCGTCCCGGGAGCGACTCCACGACCCGGTTACCGGGATCACCCGGTTCCAGTCGGGTGAGGCAGTCAATTGTTATTGCTTTGAGGATGTTGTCTGACGGTTGTGGTTTAGGGTTGCCAGAGATAAAAGCTGCGAAGTAGGAGGAGACGGAGGCCGTGCGGAACGCCGGAGCGTCGATCGACCCGCCGACGGATCCCTTCGAGGCGATACCCAAGCCCTCACGTCCCGTCCCACCGGGCGCTCGCGGCCCCAAGCTTCCCCCCGGCGTGCAGCCTCAGGGAGGATCGCGACTTCCTCCGGGCGTCTCGCCCGACATCTTCGGTTCCTCGGGTTTCGGCTCTCCCGCCGGGCCCCCGGCGGGACCGACCGGGCTGCCGCCCGCGGCCCAGCCGCCGCAGCCCTGGCAGATGCCCGCCCCACCCGAACGCGCCCTCCCGCAGCGCTCCCTCCGTGACGAGCCCGGGCTCATGCCCGGCGGTGGCGACGGCTCCCCGCAGCTCGAACCCCTCCGTTACGAGGAGCCGCTTCCGCGCCGCCGCCGGAGCCGGATGCTCGTCCTCATCGTCGTGACCGTCCTGTTGCTCGCGGGCCTCGCCTACGCGATCCCCGCGGTCGTCATGTCGGGCAAGATGCTCCCCGGCACCCGGGTCCAGAACATCGACATCGGCGGGCTGACCGCGACGGAGGCGGCCGACAAGCTCAGGGCGCAGCTGGCGGACAAGGCCTCCCGCGAGATGACGCTTCTGGCCGCGGGCAAGAAATACGACATCGACCCCGACAAGGCCGGGCTGGAGTTCGACGTCGTCGCCACCATCGACCAGGCGCCCAGCGACTTCCCCTCACCCATGGAGGTCTGGCGGGCGCTCACCGGCACCCTCCTGCTGGAGCCTCAGATCTCGGTCGACTCCGATCTTCTGGAGAGCACGGTCAAGTCGCTGGCCAAGAAGATCGATGTCAAGGTCCGCGAGGGCAAGGTGACGTTCGAAGGCGTCAAGCCGGTCGTCGTGACGCCCCAGGACGGCCGCATCCTGGAGCAGGAGGCCGCGGGCGGCGCGATCAGAAAGGCCTTCCTCGGCCCCGAGGCCGAGATCCGGCTGCCGGTCTCGGTGGTCAAGCCCAAGGTCACGGCGGATGTGGTCAAGAAGGCCGCGGCCGACGCGGACAAGGCCCTGTCCGGTCCCGTCACTCTGACATACGCGGGCAAGCAGGCCCGGTTGCCGGTCGAGACCCTCGCCGCGCACCTGGCCTTCGAGCCCGACGACTCCGGTGGCATGAGCCCCTCGTTCGACGCCAGAAGCGCCATCGCGACCGTGGAGAAGAACCTCGTCGACCCGTCCCTGGCCCCCCGCGAACCCACCTTCCAGATCGTCGCCGGAAAGCCCAAGCTGATTCCCGGGCACAAGGGCAAGGGCATCGACGACAAGAAGCTCGCCGGCGACGTGGCCGAGATGGTCACCCAGGGCGGCAGCCGGACCATCCCGGTCACCCTCGCGACCGTCCAGCCGCGGATCTCCGAGGCCGAGGCGCGCGGGCTCGGCATCAAGGAGAAGGTCAGCGAGTTCACCACGCCGTACGACTGCTGCCTTCCCCGGGTGACCAACATCCAGACGATCGCCAAGCTCCTCGACGGCTACCTGGTCAAGCCCGGCGAGACCTTCTCGCTCAACGGCGTCATCGGCCAGCGCGACACGGCCCGCGGCTTCGTCCCGGCCCCGATGATCCAGGGCGGCCGGCTGATCGACTCGGTGGGCGGCGGCATCTCCCAGTTCGTCACCACCATGTACAACGCCGTCTACTTCGGCGGCTTCGAGGACGTCCAGCACGTGGCGCACGAGTTCTACATCTCCCGCTACCCGGCCGGCCGCGAGTCCACGGTCTCCTGGCCCGAGCCCGACTTCCGCTGGAAGAACGACTCCAAGTACGGCGTGCTGGTGAAGACCTCCTTCTCGAGCAGTTCGGTCACGGTCGCCTTCTGGAGCACCAAGCGCTACGACATCACGTCGATCCCCTCCGAGCGCTACAACGTCACCCAGTTCAAGAGCGAGACCGACAGCAGCCCCACCTGCATCGCCATGGTCGGTCAGCCGGGCTTCACGATCGACGTCTGGCGCGTCTTCGCGCAGGGTGGCAAGGAGATCAAGCGGGTCAAGGAGACCACGGTCTACCGTCCGGAGACGGACCTGAAGTGCGTCCCCGCCGCCACCACCCCCGCTGAGACCACCCCTGCCGACACCGCCGACATCCCCGGCGCGGTGGACGCCTCCGATGACGGCGACACCGCGGACACCGTCGTCGACCAGTAGGCCTGCCTCCACGCCAGGATGATCTCGTGGATGGCACGGCTGGATAATGCAGGCATGAAGATCTGGGTCCCCTCCAAAGCCGCCGTCGATGTTCTGAGCGATCTGCCCGATGTGGAGTGCGCCGTCTACGACGGCACGGAAGCCGTACCGCGAGGAGCGGAGGAGGTCGAGGTCTGGGTCCCGCCGCTGCTCCCGGTGGCGCGGCTCCCGGAACTGCTCGCCCGGATGCCCCGGCTGCGGCTGCTGCAGACGGTCACGGCCGGTGTCGACCTCTACCGGCCTCACCTGCCGGAGGGCGTGACGCTGTGCAACGCGCGAGGGGTGCATGACGCGGGCACCGCGGAGTGGGCGGTGGGGGCCATGATCGCCGTGCTGCGGGAGTTCCCGGGGTTCGCCGCCGCGCAGCGGGAAGGTGAGTGGACCTACCACCACACCGGCGTGCTGGCCGACTCCACCGTGCTGATCATCGGTTACGGCTCGATCGGCGAGGCCCTCGAACGGCGGCTGGACGGTTTCGAGGTGAACGTCGTCCGGGTGGCCAGGACCGCGCGGGCGAACGTGCACGGCCAGGACGAGCTGCCGGAGTTGCTGCCCAGGGCGGACGTGGTGGTGTTGCTGGTCCCGTCCACCCCCTCCACCGTCGGCCTCGTGGACGCGGACTTCCTGTCGGCGATGAAGGACGGCGCCGTCCTGGTGAACGCGGCCAGGGGAACGGTCGTGGACACCGACGCGCTCGTCGCCGAACTGGGGAAAGGCCGGATCCTGGCCGCGCTCGACGTCACCGATCCCGAGCCGCTGCCCTCAGGCCACCCCCTGTGGACGGCGCCGGGAGTTTTCATCACCCCGCATGTCGCAGGCAGCAGTCCGGCCTCGGAAAGGCGCATGCTGAAGCTGCTCCGCTCGCAGCTCCTGCGCTACCTCGCGGGGGAGCCGCTGAAGAATGTGATCACGGATTCCTACTGACCAGCAAAGGAATCCGGACCGTGGCTACCTCGTGACCTGGGGTGCGTACGGTCGATAACTGCGATCGTTACCGTCCGTGTGGTTATCAGATCGGTGACGACTATGGCGTTGTCACCACTCGGACCGGCGGAACGGCACACACTGACCATGTGGCGTTGCGGACGCGGAGGATGACGCGTCGGCAACGGCAACGCGAGCGCAGCGAATAAGGGATGCTGCAGCAGCGAGACGAATCGACACCGATGGGCAGACGACATTGATCCGCTGGCGTGACCCCCGGGTACCGCTGACCGCCGCCGCCGGCATCGGTGCGGTGGGGCTCGTCGCCGCGTTTGTCAGCGGCGCTTCCGCCGTGGTCGTCGGTGCGGTGGCGGGCGTCATCGCCGCCACGACCGCCGCGATCTCGTTGTTCACCGCGGCGACCAGGGTGGCCGACCGGCGCAAGGCGATGGCCTGGCGCTGGCTGGCGGGCGGCTCGCTCACCTGGCTGGTCGGGATCGGCGTGCGGCCGCTCGCGGACGGCACGCCCTTCGTGGTGACCTTCGCCGACCTGATGCTTCTCGTGGGCACGGCCATGATCGCCGTCGGCACCGCTCTCTGCGCCACCCGGCCCGCGTACGGGCACGCGCTGCTGCGTGACCTCGCCGACGGCTACGTGTGCGCCGCCTCGGTCTTCGTGATCACCTGGGTGCTTCTGCTCGCCCCGGTCTACGGCGAGGCCGGTGACGCGGGCAACTTCGCGGTCACCTTCGCCTCACCGCTGTTCTGCCTGATCCTCACGTGCGTCGTCGGTCCCGCGGTGGTGCCGATCCGGAGATCCGCCTGGCCGGTGGGCCTGGCCGCGCTGGCCGTGCTCGCCGCCATCACGATCGCCGAGATGGCCACCGCGCTGGCCAGGGTGAGCGATGCCGCGCCCTCGCTCACCTGGGTGTGGCTGGCCCCCGCCGCCTTCCTGCTGCTCGCGGCGGTCCCGTGGAGCGACCGTACGGCGCGGGTGGCGGACTCGGAGGACGGCGACGACGAGCCGGGCACGCTGTCCGTCCGCGAGAGCACGTCCTCGTTGATCGCGTCGGTGCCGCTGCTCCTCGTCGTCGTGGCCACGGGTGTGGTGCTCTTCCGCGTGATCGAGGGCAGGATGCAGGGGCCGGTGCAGGTCCTGGCCGCGGTGTCCGCGTCGATCGTCGGGCTCCTGGCGGTGCGCCTGTTCCTGATGCTGGTGGAGACCGGCCGGATGCGGCGCCTGGTCGACCTCGGCGAGCGGCAGCTGCACGATCTCGCCGAGAGCACCGGGGACGTGGTCCTGATGTGCGACTACGACGGCGTCGTGCGGGAGATCGGCGAAGGCGTCGAGACCACCTACGGCTACCGCCCCGAGGCTCTGGTCGGCGGGAAGATCTTCGACTACATCCACCCCGAGGACGTGCCCGGTGTCCAGGTGGCGCTGCGCGCGATGAGCCTGGACGAGGAGCCGGCCCTTGGGCCGGGCACCTGCATGGTCGCCTGCCGGGTCAGGGCGTCCGACGGCACCTGGCGGCCCACCGAGTCGGTGGCCACCCGGCACGTGCGCGGCGAGGAGCTGCTGCTGATCACCACGCGTGACATCAGCGACCAGGAGGCCCTGCGCAACCAGGTCGCCCACCTGACCTTCCACGACGGCGTCACGGGCCTGCCCAACCGGGCCTACTTCGAAGAACGCACGCGGGAGGTGCTGGTCCGTCCCGGCGCGAGCAGCGCCGTCGTCGTCTTCCTGGACCTGGACGGCTTCACGGCGGTGAACGACTCGGTCGGTCACGCCAGCGGCGACTACCTGCTCGGTCAGGCGGCTCGCAGGCTCCGCGCCACGGTGCGGGCCGACGACACTCTGGCGCGCTGGGGCGGTGACGAGTTCGCGGTGCTGCTGGAGTCGGCGGTGGACGCCCAGACGGCGGTGGACCTGGCCGAGCGGCTGGTCCGTACGGTCTCGTCCGAGCCGTTCCGGGTGGCAGACCGTGACATCGCGCTGACCGCGAGCGTCGGAGTGGCCTTCGCCGACGACGACGTGTCCTCCGCGGACCTGATCCGCAACGCCGACGTGGCGATGGCCAGGGCCAAGGAGCTGGGCGGGCGCCGGGTCGAGGTGTTCGCCGCGCACATGCACGCCGACGTGGTGCGCCGCCTGGAGCTCGCCGCCGACCTGCAGCGGGCGCTGCTGGAGAACCAGTTTGCGATCGAGTACCAGCCGGTGGTCGACCTGGCCACCTCGCGTGTCACCGCGGTCGAGGCGTTGGTCCGCTGGGTGCGGGGAGGCACGTTCGTGCCGCCGGAGCAGTTCCTCGGCCCGGCCGAGGACACCGGCCTGATCGTGCCGCTCAGCGAGTGGATCCTGCGTGAGGCCTGCCGGGAGGTGGCCGCCTGGCGCGCCTCCTCCTGGGACATCGGGCTCTCGCTCAACCTGTCGTCCCGGCAGATCATGGCGCCGCGCTTCGTGGAGACCGTGGAGTCGGCGCTCACGGAGAGCGGCCTGCCGCCCAGCGCGCTGACCCTCGAGGTCATCGAGGAGATGCTGGTCGAGGACGCCGAGGAGACCATCACCCGGCTTTCCGAGCTGCGCAGGCTCGGCGTACGACTGGCCATCGACGACTTCGGCACCGGCTACGCCTCGCTGGCCCTGCTGCGGCAGCTCCCGGTGGACATGATCAAAATTGATCCGTCGTTCGTGTCCGGTCTCGGCGGCGACGAGACCCTGACGTTGCTGACCCGGACGATCGTGCGGCTCGGTCACGACCTGGGCCTGATCGTGGTCGCCGAGGGCATCGAGCGGCCGGAGCAGCTGGAGCTGCTGCGGGAGATGGGCTGCACCCGAGGCCAGGGCTTCCTGGTCGCGCGGCCGATGGCGGCGCGCGGCGTCGACGCCCTGATGCGTACCAGCCTCTCCAGCCTGCACAGCAGCGTCTGACGGCGTCCATCCGCCCATCCGGATGATCCGTCCGTCCGGAACGCGATGGTTCGTGCCAGACTCGTCCTGATTGGGAAGTTGGGGGCCGGGGGAGGCTCGGGAACCAGGGGCCAGGGGGCCTGTCACCTCCGCTTTCTCATACGGGACAGGCCTTCGCGCCCATATCTGGTATCTCGGACTCTGAGATATGTGTCCCATGAATTTGACGTGGAGACGCTCCGTCGGCCAAGGTAGAGGCATGCAGCATCACCGTGGGATTCTCGTAGTACTTCGCCGGCGCGCAGGCCGATAACGCGAAGCACTACGACCTGCGCGCCGCCCCAGCTCCGCCTCCCAAGGCGGAATGGGGCATTTTTTATGTCGTCAAGCATGCTCAGCCACAAGGAACGAGCCGATGACCGAACAGATGACAGGAGCCCAGGCCCTCGTGAGGGCGCTGGAGCAGGTCGGGGTCGATACCGTGTTCGGGATCCCGGGCGGTGCCATCCTCCCGGCCTACGACCCTCTCTACGACTCGGCCAAGGTCCGGCACGTGCTTGTACGGCACGAGCAGGGCGCCGGCCACGCGGCCCAGGGATACGCGCAGGCCACCGGCAAGGTCGGGGTCTGCATGGCGACCAGCGGTCCCGGTGCGACCAACCTTGTCACCCCCATCTCCGACGCCTACATGGACTCGGTCCCGATGGTCGCGATCACCGGCCAGGTGGTCAGCAGCGCCATCGGCACGGATGCCTTCCAGGAAGCCGACATCTCCGGCATCACCATGCCGATCACCAAGCACAACTTCCTGATCACCGACCCCGAGGACATCCCCAGGACGATCATGGAAGCCTTCCACATCGCCTCGACCGGACGCCCGGGGCCGGTGCTGGTCGACATCTCCAAGGACGCGCTCACGTCCACCATGAACTTCCAGTGGCCTCCGGTGATGCAGCTGCCGGGCTACCGCCCGGTGACCCGGCCGCACTCCAAGCAGATCCGCGAGGCGGCCAAGCTCATCGTCGAGGCCAAGCGGCCGGTGCTCTACGTCGGCGGCGGCGTGCACCGGGCGGGTGCGTCGGCGGAGCTGCTGGAGTTCGCCGAGCTGATGAACATCCCCGTCGTCACCACCCTGATGGCGCGCGGCACCTTCCCCGACAGCCATTCGCAGCACATGGGCATGCCCGGCATGCACGGCTCGGTGTCCGCGGTCGGCGCGCTGCAGAAGTCGGACCTGCTCATCGCGCTCGGCGTCCGCTTCGACGACCGCGTCACCGGCCAGCTGTCCACCTTCGCCCCGCACGCCAAGGTCATCCACGCCGACATCGACCCGGCTGAGATCTCCAAGAACCGGTACGCGGACGTCCCGATCGTGGGCGACTGCAAGGAGGTTCTCACCGACCTCCTCACGGCGGTGCGCGGCGACGGCCGCAAGGGCGACTACACCGAATGGTGGAAGGCGCTCAACGCCTACAAGGAGACCTACCCGCTGGGCTATGACAACTTCGAGGATGGCTCCCTCGCCCCGCAGTACGTCATGGAGCGGTTGAGCGAGCTCGTCGGTCCCGACGCCATCTACACCGCCGGCGTCGGCCAGCACCAGATGTGGGCCGCCCAGTTCATCGGCTACGAGAACCCGGGCACCTTCATCAACTCCGGGGGAGCCGGCACGATGGGCTTCGCCCTCCCCGCCGCGATGGGCGCCAAGATGGGCCGCCCCGACAGCGTGGTCTGGGCCATCGACGGCGACGGCTGCTTCCAGATGACCAACCAGGAGCTGGCCACCTGCACCATCGAGGGTGTGCCGATCAAGGTCGCGATCATCAACAACGGTAATCTCGGCATGATCCGGCAGTGGCAGAGGCTGTTCTACAACGAGCGTTACTCCAACAGCGACCTGCAGACGGCCCAGCGGATTCCGGACTTCGTGAAGCTGGCCGAGGCATACGGTTGTGTCGGTCTCCGGTGCGAGCGTCCCGAGGACGTGGACGCGACCATCCAGAAGGCGATGGAGATCAACGACGTGCCGGTCGTGATCGACTTCGTCGTGCACCAGGACGCCATGGTCTGGCCGATGGTCGCGGCGGGGACGAGCAACGACGACATCAAGTTCGCGCGCGACATGGCGCCGGTCTGGGACGGCGAGGACTAGGCGTGAGCGAGCGAAGCGAGCGGACAGACAGGCACAGCGGCCCGGCGCACGCGCGGGCGGGCCACCGGTTGAGGGAGAAGTCATGAGCAGGCACACGCTCTCCGTGCTGGTGGAGAACAAGCCCGGCGTGCTCGCGCGCGTCGCGTCGCTGTTCAGCCGCCGCGGGTTCAACATCGACTCGCTGGCGGTCGGGCCGACCGAGCACGAGGACATCTCACGGATGACCATCGTGGTCAGCGTCGCCGACCTGCCTCTGGAGCAGGTCACCAAGCAGCTCAACAAGCTGGTCAACGTGCTGAAGATCGTGGAGCTCGACCCGGTGCAGTCGGTGCAGCGCGAACTCACCCTGATCAAGGTGCGTGCCGACGCCGAGAACCGTTCGAGCGTCCTGGAAATGGTCACACTGTTCCGCGCCCGCTGCGTCGACGTCGCCTCGGACGCGGTGACCATCGAGGTCACCGGCACGCCGGACAAGCTGCAGGCCTTCATCAAGGTCCTGGAGCCGTACGGCATCAAAGAACTGGTTCAGTCGGGCATGGTGGCCATCGGCCGCGGCGCCCGTTCCATCACCGATCGTTCTCTGCGGGCCCTCGACCGGACCGCGTGAGTCGCATAGGAAACCCGAAAGGTTAAGTAAGTGACTGAGATCTTCTACGACGACCAGGCCGATCTGTCGATCATTCAGGGCCGGCACGTGGCCGTCCTGGGCTACGGCAGCCAGGGCCACGCCCACGCGCTCTCCCTGCGCGACTCCGGGGTGGATGTCCGAGTCGGCCTGCCCGAGGGCTCCAAGAGCCGCGAGAAGGCCGAGGCCGACGGCCTGCGTGTGCTCTCCCCCGGGGAGGCCGTCGAAGAGGCCGACCTGACCATGATCCTGGCGCCGGACCACATCCAGCGTCACCTTTACGCCGACCACGTGGCTCCGAACCTGGTCGAGGGCGACGCCCTCTTCTTCGGTCACGGCCTCAACATCCGCTACGGCCTCATCGAGGCCCCCGAGGGTGTGGACGTGGCCATGGTCGCGCCCAAGGGTCCCGGTCACCTCGTCCGCCGTCAGTACACCGCGGGCCGCGGCGTGCCGGTGCTCGTCGCCGTGGAGAAGGACGCCAGCGGCAGCGCCTGGGACCTCGCCCTCTCCTACGCCAAGGGCATCGGCGGCACCCGCGCCGGCGCGCTGAAGACGACCTTCACCGAGGAGACCGAGACCGACCTCTTCGGCGAGCAGGTCGTCCTCTGTGGTGGCCTGGCCGAGCTGATCAAGACCGGGTTCGAGACCCTGGTCGAGGCCGGCTACCAGCCCGAGGTCGCCTACTTCGAGTGCCTGCACGAGATGAAGCTGATCGTCGACCTCATGTACGAGGGCGGCATCCACAAGATGAACTGGTCGATCTCCGACACCGCCGAGTACGGCGGCTACACCCGTGGCCCGCGCATCGTGACGGCGGAGACCAAGAAGGAGATGCAGCGCATTCTCGCCGAGATCCAGTCCGGCGAGTTCGCGAAGGAGCTGGTGGAGGAGTTCGACGGCGGCCAGAAGAAGTTCACCGCCTACCGCGCCGAGCTCGCCGAGCACCCGATCGAGAAGACCGGCGCCAAGCTCCGTCCGATGATGAGCTGGCTGAAGTAGCGGAATCCGCCGCGAGCCGATCCGGGCACCTCGATGTGCCTGGCGCTCCACGCGGTGTCTCAACGTGTACGGCCCGCGCCCCCGCGAAGGTTCACTTCGCGGGGGCGCGGGCCGTCCGGGCTCAGTGCTTGGCGAAGACCAGAGTCCAGTAGGGGACCTTCTGGGCGTTGTAGGCGAGGCCCGCCCCGGCGTGGGTGTAGGCGCAGTTCAGAATGTTTTCCCGTTGGGTGGGGGTTTCGTCCTCCTTCATCCATTCATCGACCACTTTGATCGGGGTGGGAAAGCCCCATGCGGCGTTTTCCCCCCAGACCGACATCGGCGTGAAGCCGCTCGCCCTGATGCGACCGAGAGCGTTCTCGTGGTCGGGGGCGTTGGTGGCGGCCATGCGTTCCGAGTGGTCCTGGGCGACCGAGTGCAGTTGTACGTCGTGCGTGAGCGGACCGCAGCCCTTCGCCTGTCGCGTGAGGTTGGTCAGCCGCACCACCTCGGACTCTTCCTCGGTTGAGGGCCACTGGGCGGGGCCGGGGGCGGCCGAAGCGGGTTTGAGGGCCGTGTCGGCACCGGGAGCCGGTTTGAGGGCCGTGCCGGCATCGGGAGCCGGTGCGGGCGTAGGGGCGTCCGTGGTGCAGGACAGCCGGACGGCCTCGGACCTGTCCTCGTTGCCCTGGTGGTCGGTGGCGGCGGTGTAGTAAAGGCCGGGGACGCACCGCAGGTTCGCGGTGATCCGCCCGTTGACTCCCTTCTGGATCGCGCTCTTGACGGTGGGGTCGGTCCCGGCGACCACTCTCTGGGCTGAGCTCCTGACGATCGGGTCGATCCCGGCCACTGCGCGTTTGATGCGGATGTGGAGCATCGCGGTGTCGTCACAGCCCAGGCGGGAGGCGGAGGCCTGGATGGTTCCGGCGGCGGTGACATGGGGTTTGGAGGCGCTCACCCGGCAAGCGACCTGCGGGGCTGCCGCGGCGTGGGCCGTGGCGATCGGTATGCCGAGTGCCGTCAGGCTCCCGAGGCACAGCAGTGCCCCTGGCGGTCTACGCATGTCGGTTCCTCCGGATTCGGTTGGACGCTGATCGGATCTCGCATTCTGTAGGCGTAGATCGCCCTTATCGCGGAATGCCGGGCGTCATTGTGATTTCCAGGTGAACCAAAGTGGTTCCGGAGGCGCTTGCGAGGGATGACGTTGGGTCGGCGCTTCACGGGCCTCGGCCAGAAGCACCCGGGGAACGTCGATCGGGAGCATTCGAGCTCGGAGACCTCCACGAGCTGAACGGAGCCGGGCGGGGCCGCATACGGCGACGCCCCCGCGACGGTCATCCGTCACGGGGGCGTCGCCGCACTCTCCGCCGTCTCCCGGGGGGAAGGCCGGGATTTACCTGGCGGCGAAGTCCTGGGTCCAGTAGATCTTGTATCCCTGGGTGCCCTTGGCCAGACCGACACCGATGAGGGTGTACTTGCAGTTCATGATGTTGGCCTTGTGGCCCGCGCTGTTCATCCAGCCGGTCATCACGGCGGCAGGGGTCGTCTGTCCCGCGGCGATGTTCTCCGCCCAGCCGGACCCGCCGGTGAAGCCGGCCGCCCGGATGCGGGCCATGAAGTCACGGCCGTCCTTGGAGGTGTGGCTGAAGTAGTTCTGGGCCGCCATGTCGGCCGAGTGGTCGAAGGCGGCCTTGCGGAGCTGCGCGTCGTGCTTGAGCGGCTGGCAGCCGCCCTTCGCCCGCTCCACGTTGACCAGCCGCAGGACCTCGTTCTCCTCGGCCGTTCCGACCCCGGGGGTCGTCGGGGTCGTGGGGGTCGTGGGGGTCGTGCTGACCGTGGGGGTGGGTTTGGGGGTCGCCGCGGGGGCGGTGGTGGTCGTGGGTGTGGGGGTCGGGGTGCTCGTGGGGGTGCAGGACGCCAGCCGGACGGGCTTGGACGTGCTCGTGTGGCCTCGGTAGTCGGTGGCGGTGGCGTAGTAGACGCCGGGCGCGCACCCCAGCTTCACGGTGACCCGTCCGTTGGATCCCTTCCTGGCCGCGCTCTTGACGATCGGGTCGGCCCCGGCCACTGCGCGTTTGATGCGGATGCGGACCAATGCGTTGTTGTCACAGCCCAGCCGGGCGGCGGACGCCTGGATCTTTCCGGCGGCTGTGACGTAGGGCTTGGCGGCGTACACCCGGCACGCGACCTGCGGGGCTCCTGCTGCGGCTTGGGCGGTGGCGATCGGCGTGCTGAGCGCCACCAGACTCCCGAGACACAGCAGTGCCCCTAGCGGTCTACGCATGTCGGTTCCTCCAGATTGGTTAGACGCTGGATGGATTCCGCATTCTGTCGGCATAGACCGCTGTTGTCACGAAATTTCAGACATTAATGTGGGTTTCAGGTAAACCAGAGTGGCTCCAGAGGCGTCGGGGGTATCATCGACCGGCTATCGGCCGGTCAGCACTGCGCGGGCTTCAGCCAGGAGCACTCGATCTCCGGGGCGTCCGCCGTGGCCTTCCTGAGCTGGACGTTCGCCACGTCGGCGGGCGCGGTCCTGCTGAACTGGGCGAGACGGATGGCGATTTTGTCCTCGATGTCCTTCGGAGAGGCGGACAGATACTGGTTGAGCAGCACGGAGAAGACCAGCGGCTCGTTGTCCGCACTGGTCACGTAGCCGGACAGGGCCGAGATGCCGGTCAGGGAACCGGTCTTGCCCCGGACGTTCCCGGCGGCGGGGGTGCCGGCCATCCGGCTCCGCAGCGTGCCGCCGACCATCCGGTCCGGCTCGCCCGCGATCGGCAGCGAGCCGTACCAGGTGGAGAACCAGGGCTTGGATCGCAGCGCGATCAGCAGGTCCGTGATGCCGCCCGGGGTGAGCCCCTCTCCCCGGGACAGGCCCGAGCCGTCCCGCATGCGCAGCGAGGGCATGCCGTTGGCGTGGGCGAAGGAGGTGGCGGCGGCGAGTCCGGCGCTCCAGGTTCCGGCTCCGGAGACCTTGCGGCCGACCGACTTGATCAGGATCTCCGCGTGCATGTTGTTGCTGAGCTTCATGAACGGGATGAGGAGCTCGCTCAGCGGCATCGACTGACGGGAGGCCACGGTGGCCGCGATCTGCGGGGTCGCGTCACGAGTGGTGGAGCCCATCACGCGCACGCCGTGATTGGTCAGTGCCTTGCGGAAAAGAGAGGCGGCGTAACCGGTGGGGTCGTTCACGGTGACCCACTCGTCGTAGCCGCCCGCGACGGTCCCCGTGATCAGAACGGTGTTGGTGCCGTGCTGCCGTTCGATCGACACGTTGGTCGTCGTCCCGGTGGTCGCCTTGTTGACGATGTTCAGGTAGTCGGTCTCGGGGGTGGTGGACACCTTGGCGGGCTTGCCGGCGGCGGATCCGGGGGCGACCGAGACGATCACGCTGCCGGCGTCGTAGTCCTTGTCGGGGGAGGCGGTCAGCGCGGAGATCTGCGCCGAGTAGTAGTACGGCTCGTCGTCCCAGGCCCAGTCGGTGCCCAGCGGCACCGAGTCGAACCAGGTGTCGTCGGCGACCAGCTTGCCGGCGATCGTCTTGATCCCCGCGTCGGCGACACGGGCGGCCAGCGCGTCGTAGTCGGCGGCGAGCATGGTCGGGTCGCCGGTGCCCTTGAGGTATAGGTCGCCGGCGAGGGTGGATCCGGCCACGCGACCGGTGGACAGCACGCTCGTGGTGAAGCGGAAGTCCAGGCCGAGGGAGTCGATCGCGGTGGCGGAGGTCAGCAGTTTTGCGTTGGAGCCGGGGGTGAGGACCTTGCCCGCGTCCAGGCCGTAGAGCTGTTCGCCGGAGGCGGCGCTCTTGACGACCACCCCCGCCTGGGCCGGGGTCAGCCGCGCGTCGCTGAGGATCTGGTCGAGGTCTTTGACCAGGTCGGTGACGCCGGACGTGGGTTCGAGAGCGCTCGCCGGGGCGGAGCTCCAGGTGAGACAGGCGAGCAGGAGGACTGAGATTGTCGCTCTTCGCGAAGGCCGCAAAGCTTCTCCAAAGTGGTTAGAGGATTTGAGATGATCATGATGGAGAATCGCGGCTCTCGCAGCAATACGGAAATATCCGTATATTTCTGGGTCTACCGAGCGATCGCTTGCTGCGATTGAATGGGTCATGATCAAACCGGCGCTCGCTCCCGCCGTCGTCACCGTCCCCCGCAGCGTGCGCATCGGCTACGGTGTCGGCTCAGTCTGCACCGCGACGTTCACCACGGTCCCGGGATTGCTGCTGCTGTTCTACATGACCAACATTCTGGCCATCCCCGCCTGGATCGCCGGCATCGTGGTCTTCCTCCCCAAGGTCTGGGACATCTTCATCAACCCCTGGGTGGGCCAGCGCTCCGACCGGACGGTCTCCCGCCTCGGCGCGCGCCGTCCCTGGATGCTCCTGGGCGCGCTCACCTTCCCCGCGATGTTCGCCCTCACCTTCGCCGGCCCGCCGCTCACCGGCACGTCCGCCGCGCTGTACGTCGGGCTCTTCTACTTCCTCACCGCGACGGCCTACGCCTTCTACGAGGTGCCCTACAAGGCGATGGGCACCGAGATGGCCGAGGACTATCACGAGCGCTCGTCGATCCTCCAGTGGAAGATGGTCTTCGTCGGCCTCGCGGTCCTGCTGTCCGGGGCCCTCGCGCCGGTGATCGCGGGCGACGACGCCTCCGGCTACCGGATGATGGGCCTGGTCATCGGGGTCGCGCTGCTGGCCTCGATGCTCGCCGCCTTCTTCGGCACGACCCGCGCCCCGACGGTCGTACGGGCCACGGCCGAGCCGTCGATCAGGGCTCAGTTCGCCGCGGCGCGCTCCAGCAGGCCGTTCATGGTGCTGCTCGGCCTGAGCTGCGCCCAGATGTTCGCGGCCGGAACCATGCTGGCGGGAACGCCGTACCTCGCCACCTACATCCTGCAGGAGCCCTCGGCCACCACCACGCTCCTGCTGTGCATCGTCGGTCCGCTGCTGGTCACGATGCCGCTCTGGGTGTGGCTGTCCAGACGCTACGAGAAGCGCGGGGCGATGATCCTCGGATCGGTGCTGTTCCTGGCGGGCGCGATCGGGATGGCCTTCTCCGGCCAGTTGGGCTCGGCGTACGCGCACCTGTGCGTGCTCGTCATCGGCTTCGGCTATGCCGGGTGGCAGATGCTGCAGTTCTCGATGCTGTCGGACGTGATCGTCCACGACGCGACGGTCACCGGCAGGCAGCGGGCCGGGGTGTTCACCGGGCTCTGGACGGCTGCCGAGACCGTGTTCTTCGCGCTCGGCGCGCTGGTGCTCAGCTGGCTGCTCGGCGTGGCCGGGTTCGTCGAGTCCGATCCCTCCGCGCCGGTGGCGCAGCCCGACTCCGCGATCACGGCCGCGCTGTACGGCGCGACGCTGCTGCCCGCGCTCGTGGTCGTGGTCAGCATCGTGCTGACGGCGCGCTACCCCCTGACGGCGGAGAAGCTCGGATCGGAGAAGCTCAGATCAGCTGAGGTGTGATCACCAGAAAGCCGCAGTCGCCGAAGGAGATGACGTCGCCCGGTCGGACCCTCGCCGGTCCGACCAGGCGCCAGTCGTTCAGCCGGGTGCCGTTGAGCGAGCCGAGGTCGATGAGAATCCAGTCCTCCTCGTCGCGGCGGAGCTCGGCGTGCACCCGCGAGACGGTCAGGTCGGCGAGGACCAGGTCGCAGGCGGAGCCGCGGCCCACCACGTAACGGGTGCGGCCGTCGCCGGGCAGCGCCAGCCTGGGCAGTCTGGGGCGTCGCCAGGCGGACTCCACGCGCTTGGTGAAATCGGAGGCCGAGGAGACGACCTCGGTGACCATGCGCCGGAACCGGCCGCGTTGCGGGAGATCGGCGACCAGGTTGTCGAGCTCGCCCTGGTTGCGTGCGCGAAGCGCCATGTCGACGCGGCCGAGGAACGTGTCGTGTGACAGATGCCCCTCGACGGCGCGGTCACGGAGCTCGTTGATCGCACGGTCGCGATCCCCGTCGGACGCGCGGGACGGAGGATGCGTCGAGCTCATCCTCTGAGTATCAGGCCCAAGTATGGAACCTGTCCAGAATATGCAGATCTCTTGCGGTGACCATACTGAGTATGCATACTCAGTATCCATGGCGATTCGGCAAGGACTGCTCGCTCTGCTGAGTCAGGGGCCCCGCTACGGCTACCAGTTGCGCGCCGAGTTCGAGACGTCGACAGGGGCGACCTGGCCACTCAACATCGGCCAGGTCTACACGACGCTCTCCCGCCTGGAGCGCGACGGTCTGGTGAGCCCCGGAGAGCAGGACGAGCAGGGCCGGGTCGTCTACACGATCACCGAGGCCGGTCGAGCCGAGATGGAGCGATGGTTCGGCACCCCCGTCGCCCAGGCCGACCGGCCCCGGGACGAATTGGTCATCAAGCTCGCCATGGCGGTTACCGCGAGGGCGGACGTGCGGCCGGTCATCCAGGCCCAGCGCACCGCGACCATGCGCACGCTGCAGGAGCTCACCCGCGCCAAACGCGGATGCGACGGCGGACCGGCACAGCGGCTGGTCCTGGACTCGATGATCTTTCAGGCCGAGGCCGAACAGCGCTGGCTCGATCACTGCGAGGCCGTGTTGGCGGCCTCCCCCCAGACGCAGGAGACACAACGATGAGTTTCGATCCGGTCGTACGGCTTGCGGACGTGACCCGCGTGCACGGTGACGGCCCGCAGGCCGTATCGGCTCTGAGAGGGGTGAGCCTGGACGTCGCCGCCGGAGAGCTGGTGGCGGTGATGGGCCCCTCGGGGTCGGGCAAGTCGACCCTGCTGAACCTAGCGGGCGGACTCGACCTGCCCACCTCCGGCTCGGTGGTCATCGAGGGCACGCCGTTGATGAGCCTGAAGGCCGCCGACCTGGCCGGGCTGCGCCGCCGCCACGTCGGCTACGTCTTTCAGGACCTCAACCTGATCCCGTCGCTCACGGCGGCGGAGAACGTGATGCTCCCGCGCGAGCTGGACGGGATCAGGGCGAAGCAGGCCCGTCGCGATGCCCTGGAGGTCCTCACCGAGGTCGGTCTCGCCGAGGTCGCCGACCGGTTCCCCGACGAGATCTCCGGTGGTCAGCGCCAGCGGGTCGCGATCGCCCGCGCCCTGGTCGGGGAACGGCGGCTGCTTCTGGCCGACGAGCCCACCGGCGCGCTCGACACCCCCACCGGCGACGACATCCTCCAGCTCCTGCGCGCCCGCTGCGACGCGGGAGCGGCGGTGTTGCTGGTCACCCACGAGCCCCGCTACGCCGCCTGGGCCGACCGGGTGGTCTTCCTGCGCGACGGCGAGATCGCCGACTCCACCGCCGTCCCCCTGGAGAGCGCCCGATGAACGAGCGAACGGACAGGCGACGAGCGTTCGTGAACACCGGATCGCAGAATAGGCGGCCCGTGGTCGCGAAATCCAGGTCGCAGGGCGGGAGGACGGCATGAGCGCACTTCTCGCAGCGCTACGCCTCTCCCGCCGCGGAATCGGACGGGCCAGGGCGCGCAGCGCGCTCATCATGGTCATGATCGGTCTTCCGGTGCTCCTGCTCACCGCGGGGGTGACGTGGCAGGCCACCGGGGACGTCACCCCCAAGGAGGGGCTGGACTGGAACATCGGCGCGGCCGACGCCCACGTCCGGGAGGGGGCCTCCAGCAAACCGGTGAGGCAGAGCGCCGACGGGTCCGTCCAGCTCAACATGAGAGGCCATGGTGTCCGCCAGGACAGGAATCTGACGGAACAGGATGTCCTCACCCTCTTCGGGCCGGGCAGCCGGGTTGTCCCCTCGCGTCTCGCCTTGACCGGTTACCAGGGGGCGAAGGGCTACCGGGAGCACGACTTCCGGGAGATCGACCTGCGAGACCCGATCACCAAGGGCATGTACAAGCTCCTGTCCGGGCGCCTGCCGCGGGCCGCGGGGGAGGTCGCGGCGAGTCCCGGCGCGAAGCTGCGGGAGGGAAGCACCGTCACGGTGAGCGGTACGGACGCCGCCGTCACCGTGGTCGGCGTCGTCGAGCCCCGGCGCGAGCCCAACCGTCCGGAGATCGTCGCGCTTCCGGGAACCGTGTTCGACGGGAGCAGGAAGGTCAGCACGAACTGGCTCATCGACACTCCCGCCCCCGTCTCCTGGCAGCGGGTTCGCGAGATGAACCGGCAGGGTGTCGCGGTCCTCTCGCGAGAGGTGGTCGACGCTCCCCCCTCGGGGAACGGCCCGGAGGACCCCCTCCCCCACGGGACGGGGGACGGTTCCGACGTCATGATGGTGGCGCTGGGCGCCGTCATCATCGGGCTGGAGGTCGTCCTCCTGGCCGGCCCGGCGTTCGCCGTCGGCATCCGGCGCCGCCGGCGCGAGCTCGCGCTGATCGCCGCGCAGGGCGGCTCGCCCCGCCACCTGCGCGGCGTCGTCCTCGCCGACGGACTCACCCTCGGGTTCGCGGCCTCCCTGCTCGGAGCCGCTGGCGGGATCGGGATCGGCGCGGCCGTCACGCCGTTCGCCCTGCACGGCCCCTTCGAGGTGCCCGTCGGCCGGATCACACTCGTCGTGCTCCTGGGGATGGTGAGCGCCCTGCTCGCGGCGGTCGTCCCCGCGGTCCAGGCGTCGAGGGCGGACGTGGCGGAGGTGCTGGCCGGTCGCCGGGGCCGGGCCAGGGAACGCCGGGGCCTGCCCGTGCTGGGCCTGGTGCTGCTGGTGGGAGCGATAGCGGTCATCGTCATCGGTCCCGTCCTGCCGAGGTGGGGTGTGAGTTTCGGGCTGTACCAGGTCAGCCTGCTGGCGGGCGCGGTGCTCGGGCAACTCGGGCTGGTCCTGCTGACGCCGGGGCTGGTCGGCGTCGCCGCGCGCCTGGCGACGCGGCTGCCGCTGCCGTTCCGGATGGCCGCCAGGGACGCCGCGCGCAACCGGGGCCGCACGGCCCCCGCCGTGGCCGCGGTGCTCGCCGCGACCGCGGTCTTCGCAGGCGTGGCGGTGGTGATTTCCAGTCAGAGCGCTCAGAGGGAGACGAGGTACGAGCCTCAGTACCTGATGGGGAGCACGGTCGTGACCTCCAACGAAGCCAACCCCGCGATCTGGCACGAGATCCAACGAGCCACCGCCTCCGCCCTGCCGGGAGCTCCGTTGATCGAGGCGGGAGAGCTCGCCAAGCCCGGCTTCTCGCATGTCAACATCGTGGTTCAACCCGGCTGCGCGAGAGATTGCCCGACACCCTTCACATGGTTCCGGGAGCCGCTCGTGGGCGGGGCCGACCTGGCCCGCTATTTCCTGCGCGGCCCCGACCCCGCAGCGGAGGCCGCCCTCGCGGCCGGCAAGGCGGTCGTGTTCGACCCGCGGGTGCTGCGCGACGGGATGCTCGTCTTCACGGCCGAGCTCAAGAAGCGCACCTCGCACTCGGTGCCCGCCGTCGTCCGGCGCCCTCAGGGTGAGCCGCTGGTGAGCGCGATACTGCCCGTGTCGCTGGCGGCCAGACTCGGCCTCACCGTCCGTTACGACACTCTCATCGCCGATCCGGCCGCGCCGCGTGTGACGCCGGAGCAGGAGGCGCGGCTGGACGCCGCCGTGCGGACCCTCAGCCGCTCGGCCTATGTCAGGACCGAGCGGGGTTTCCAGGACGGCAGCGCCACGATGCTGCTCGCCCTCGCCCTCGGCGCGGCCGTCCTGGTTCTCGGAGGCACGTTCGCCGCGACCGGGCTGGCCGCGGCGGAGGGCCGCCCCGACCGGGCCACGCTGGCGGCCGTGGGGGCTACGGGCCGCGTACAGCGTCTCCTCGTCGCGGGTCAGGCCGTGTTCGTCTCCGGCCTGGGTGTGGCGGGAGGGATGCTCATCGGGCTGATCTTCGGTGTGGTGGGTGTCCTCGACGCGTTCTCCGGCGGTCGGGTGGAGGGAATGAGGGTGAGCAGCGAACTGGTCGGCTCGTTCGCCTCCGAGGTCGACGTGCCGTGGCTCGCGCTGGCGGGTGTGCTGGTCGGCCTGCCTCTGCTTGCGGCGCTGATGGCGGCGCTGTGCGTCCGGACGAGGGTGGTGCTCACCCGCCGCCTCACCTGATCCCGGTTCACGGCCCCACGAGGGATCGGTGAACCCGCTGACAGCCCCCCGAACGCAGGAGACACAACAATGATTTTCGACCTGCCCACCTCCACCCTGGAGAGGGTCCGATGAGCGCTTTTCTTGCCGCGCTGCGCCTCTCCCGGCGCGGAATCGGACGGGCCAGGGCGCGCAGCGCGCTCATCATCGTGATGATCGGCCTGCCCATCCTCGCCCTCACCGCCGTGTTGACCGTGGACGTCAGCCGGGACATCGATCCGAGAGAGCGGCTGACCATGGACCTGGGCGCGGCCGACGCCAAGGTGACAAACAGGGCCGCGGAGCCGATCCGGCAGGACGTGACAGGTGACGGCTGGGAGCCCCGACGTGAAAGGCCGCTGCGAGAGCGGTCCCAGGCGGAGATCCAGGCCGTGATCGGATCCGGCCGGATCATCCCGATGAGTGAAGACATCAGGGAGTACTGGAACGGGACCGACTACACCTCCGCGGGAGTCCGGGAGATCGACCTGCGCGACCCGATGGCGGCGGGGATGTTCCCACTTCTACGGGGGCGCTACCCGCAGACCGCCGACGAGGTGGTCGTCACCGCCTTTTTGAAGGCAGAAGTCGGCTCGACGATCCGCTACACCCGCGACGATGTGCCCAAACGGGTGGTGGGGGCGGTGGTCAAACAGCCGAATCGTTTCGGCATCACGCTCATCGGACTACCCGGCTCGCTGATCCCCGTCCGTACCGCGACCGCTGTTGAAGAGCCCTGGGCGGCCGAACGGTCCTGGCTGGTGGACACCCCGGCGCCGATCACCTGGAACGAGACACGCCGGATCAATCAGGCAGGTGTGACCGTGCTGTCGCGAGCGGTGCTGGAGGACCCGCCGTCCGTGGGCGACGGGCCGGCGCAGGACATCAGGGGATGGCTGGACAGCAGAGGGATCAACGCTCTCCTCGTAGGTGTCATGGGGGTGACGCTGGCCGTGATCGAGGTTGTGCTGCTGGCCGGGCCCGCTTTCGCCGTGGGCCTGCGACGCCGTCGCAGGGAACTCGCGCTCATCTCCGCCCAGGGCGGTTCGGCCCGCCACCTCAAACTGGTCGTGCTGGCCGACGGACTGACCCTGGGACTGGCCGCCGCGGTGCTCGGCATCGCCGGAGGAGTCGGCGCCGCCAGGGGAATCACGTCCTACATCGGGGTCTGGCCGCTCGGAGAGATGGGGCCGTTCGAGGTGCCTGCCGGGCAGATCGCGCTGGTCGCGATACTCGGGGTGTTCAGCGGGGTGGCGGCGGCCGTGGTGCCCGCCGTACAGGCCGCCCGGGCGGACGTGGTGGCGGCGCTCACCGGACGGCGGGCCAAGGTGCGCGACCGCGCCGGATGGCCGCTGCTCGGTCTGATCCTGCTGGTGGCGGGGGTCGGGGCGATGATCTCCGGGATCCGGATGGCCGACTCGGTGGTTCTCTTCGGTGCGGTGATCGGGCTGCTCGGCCTGGTGATGGTGACGCCCCGGCTGGTCCGGCTGATCGGCGGACTGGCCGGAGGGCTCCCGCTGCCCTTCCGGCTGGCCGCCCGCGACGCCTCCCGCAACCGCGGTCGTACGGCCCCCGCCATCGTGGCGGTGCTGGCCGCCGCGGCGGCGTTCAGCGCGTTCACCGTCGGCATCGCCAGCGAGCGGAGAGCGTTCGAGGAGCACTACCGGATGCTCTATCCGATGGGCGCCACGGCGGTCTACGGCAACGACGTCACCGAGGAGTCCTGGAAGAAGATCCGGCCGATCGTCGAGAGGGTGCTCCCCGGCGTGCCGCTGGTGAAGGCCTACGTCCCGGTCGACGCCGACGGGATGGTGTCGTTCCAGCAAATGGACGGAGCGTGCAGCCGCTGTATGACCTCGGAATCGGGGTTCGGCCACCTTCCGGCCGGCGGGCCCGACCTGCTCCGTCTCCTGCTGGGCCGTACCGATCGGGCGGCCGAGACGGCGTTGGCGGAGGGGAAGATGGTGATCTTCAATCCGAAGGCGGTCAGGGACGGCAGGATCCGCCTCAACCTCTCGACGTGGACAGCGGACGAGCCGAAGGAGCGGATCGTCGCCGTGCCCGCGGTGGTGGCCACCGTCCAGGGGCCGTTCAACGTGCTCGGTGTGATGCCGGTCGGAGCGATCACCAAGGAGGGGTTCACCGCCAAGCTGAGCCACCTCGTCGTGGATCCGGCGGTCGCCCGCCTGACCCGGGAGCAGGAGCAGCGCCTCAGCGGACCGGTGCGCGCCATCACCACCAAGGTCGCGGTCCGGACCGAACGGGGAAGCCGGCGGGATGAAAGGCCCGACCTCATCCTGTGGGTCATGGCGGCCTTCGCCTCCGTGGTGGTGCTCGGCGGCACGTTCACCGCCGCGGGGCTGGCCGCGGCGGACGCCCGGTCCGACCTCGACACGCTCTCGGCGGTCGGGGCGAGGCCCGGGACCCGCAGGCTGGTGGCGGCCGGGCAGGCGGCGTTCATCGCCGGACTCGGGGTGCCCCTCGGCCTGCTCATCGGGCTGGTCCCCGGGCTCGCGCTGGCGAGTCAGGTGAGCCTGCGGCGCGACTCCATGCAGGAGATCGGGCTCAACGGGGTGCCGTTCGAGAGGATGGGCGTCATCCTCAGCGTGCCGTGGCCGGAGCTCCTCGCCGTGGGCATCGGCCTGCCGCTGGCGGTGGCACTGATCGCGATGGCGTTCGCCAGGACCGGGACCACGCTGACCCGCCGGATGGGGTAGGCGAGACCTCCGGCGGGACCGTGCGCCCGGGCGAAGGCGACGCCGGCCCGTCGGATCGGATGGCATTCGTGGTCGGCCGGCGGCGGAAGGTCACCGGCCGGGCTACGGCGAGGGTGCGCCGGGCCGGGTGGGAGAGCTGGTAGGTGTGGTGATGTCCCAGTTCACGGCAGCGAGCGAGACGATGGCCGACAGCACCGAACATCTCAGATCCCCCAGGCGCTCGGGCGTGCTAGGCCGGATCCGGCGGCGCGAGCCGTCCGAGCGGCTGCTGTTCGGCGCCGTCTACGGCACCGTTCTGGCCAGCAGCCTGGCAGCCGCCCTGGACCAGGCTCCCGCCAATCCCGGGTATGACGCGTTGTGGGTGCTGATCTCCGGACTGGTGGCGGCCGTCGCCCACGGGTACGCGCACGCGCTCGCCCATCACACCGTGACCGGCGACAAGCCTCTCGTCCACACGGCGCGCTCGGTGCTGACCGAGTGGCCGCTGGTGGCGGCCACCCTGCCGACCGCGGGCGCGCTTCTCGTGGCCCACCTGGGGTGGTGGAACTCCTCCACCGCCGTCAGCGTCGTCCTGGTGTTCAACGCGCTCACGCTGTTCGGCTGGGGACTGTGGGCCACCAGAGCCTCCGGCGGCTCCTGGCCGGCCGCCTGGAAGGTGGGGTGCGTCGACCTGCTGCTGGGCCTGGCCATCGTCGTCGCGAACACCTTGATCAAATAAAGCCGGGATCGCGAGCCGCCCGAGCGCCTCGTCATCCGGCGGACACCTCCCGCCGGATGACGATCTCGAGCCGGAGACGCCGGCCGGTGACGTCCTCAGTCGGTGACGTCGGCGCAGACCACGTGGGCGCCCAGTTCGACCATCCGCTGCTCGCTGCGCGCGTCGGCGACCCTGGCCATGAGGATCGGCGCCTCGCTCGCCGCGAGCTGCGGCAGCCGGGCGCGCACCCCGCGATGGATGTCCCTGACCACGTCCTCGGCCGCCGACATGTGCACCTTGACGTGCAACATGATCCCCGGGGCGCCGGAGGAGGTCCGGGCCTCGGAGATCCACACGTGGTGGACGAGCGGGTAGCCGGAGAGCAGGTGCGAGATCGCGGCCCGCAGCGCGGGCAGGATCGGGTGGTCACACCGCCGGTAGCCGGGGTCCACCTGCTGCATCGGCCCGGACAGATGGGGCCGGGGCGCGGGGATCCACGGCGCCGACGGCGCCGCGGGCACCGGGATCTTCGGGCGCGCCGTCGAGGGACGCGAGACGGTGGCCATCGCCCCGGTCGCGTACGCCGTCGGAGTCGTCGTCGGGGTCGCGCTCGACAGCGCGGGCGTGGGCCCACTGCGCGTCGAGAGCAGATATCGCTGGAGATCCTCGATGGGTACGGCCGCCGCCGCAGGTCCAGCCGCGTCGATCACGATTTCCCGCACACCGGTGACGCGCTGGATGTCGAGGATGGTGTCGGCGTCACAGGCCGACAACGAGTGGCTGCCACGGTGCCGTGCGTAGGTGCCCGCCGATGTGTACCCGAGCAGCACACGATCACCGGCCTGGGTCGTGCCGAGCACGACGGAGCGGTCCGGTCGCACGGCAACCAGGAGTCCCCATTCGGCAAGCGCTGCCAGTAGCCGGTGCGGGCCGCCATGCTGCGCGAGCACTTCGCCGAGAGCGGGGTTCCCGATGCTCATATGAGGAACGATAGGTAGTGAACCACGGCTTATCAGGGTAATAGCGAAGTTTTGTGTGGAGCAATACCAAGTTGAATTTTCTACGCATGGGATGCGTAGGGATTGGGTAGCCGTCTCGGATCCCGGGACACTCGTGAAGCCGTTCACAAGCGCCGATAGACTAGGTGAGGTCCGTGCAGCCTCCTCGTCTCAGAAGGATCTAGCCTGTGAACAAGCCCGTCGTACTGGTCGCAGAAGAACTCTCCGAGGCCGGTCTGGCGGTTCTGGGCGCCGACTTCGAAGTCCGTCACACCGACGGAGCCGACCGTGCCCAGTTCCTGCCCGCGCTCGCCGACGTGGACGCGCTCATCGTGCGCAGCGCCACACAGGTGGACGCCGAGGCCATCGCCCACGCTCCCAAGCTCCGCGTCGTCGCCCGTGCCGGCGTCGGCCTGGACAACGTCGACGTGGAGGCCGCGACCAAGGCCGGTGTCATGGTCGTCAACGCGCCGACCTCCAACATCACCAGCGCCGCCGAGCACACCGTGGCCCTCATCCTCGCCTCCGCGCGCAACGTCGCCCAGGCGCACTCCGCGCTCAAGGCCGGCGAGTGGAAGCGCTCGAAGTACACCGGTGTGGAGCTCGACGAGAAGGTCGTCGGCATCCTCGGCCTCGGCAAGATCGGTCAGCTGGTCGCGCAGCGCCTGCAGCCGTTCGGTGTCGAGCTGATCGCCTACGACCCCTACCTGCAGCCGGCCCGCGCCGCTCAGATGGGCGTCCGGCTGGCCTCGCTGGAGGAGGTCCTGCGTGAGTCCGACTTCATCACCGTGCACCTGCCCAAGTCCAAGGAGACCATCGGGCTCATCGGTGACAAGGAACTCCACATCGTCAAGCCGTCGGTCCGCCTGATCAACGTCGCCCGCGGCGGCATCATCGACGAGAACGCCCTCTACTCCGCCATCAAGGAGGGCCGCGTCGCCGGCGCCGGCATCGACGTGTTCCCCAAGGAGCCCGTCACCGACAGCCCGCTGTTCGAGCTGGACCAGGTCGTCGTCACCCCGCACCTGGGCGCCTCCACCCACGAGGCCCAGGAGAAGGCCGGCACCCAGGTCGCGCGCAGCGTGAAGCTCGCCCTCGCCGGTGAGTTCGTGCCGGACGCGGTCAACGTCCAGGGCGGCGTCGTCGCCGAGGACGTCAAGCCGGGCCTGCCGCTGGCCGAGAAGCTCGGCCGGGTGTTCACCGCCCTCGCGGGCGAGGTCGCCACCAAGCTCGACGTCGAGGTTCGCGGCGAGATCGCCGCCCACGACGTGCGGGTGCTGGAGCTGGCCGCCCTCAAGGGTGTCTTCACCGACGTGGTCGAGGACTCGGTGACCTATGTCAACGCCCCGCTCCTGGCCAAGGACCGCGGTGTGACGGTCGAGCTGATCACCAGCGCCGACAGCCCCGACTGGCGCAACGTCGTGACCGTCCGCGGCGTCCTCGCCGACGGCCGCACGGTCTCGGTCTCGGGCACGCTGTCGGGACCGCGCCAGATCACGAAGATCGTCGAGGTCAACGGCTACCAGATGGAGATCGAGCCGACCGACCACCTGTCGTTCTTCACCTACACCGACCGTCCCGGAATCGTCGGCGTCGTCGGCCGGATCCTCGGAGACCACAGCATCAACATCGCCTCGATGCAGGTGGCCCGGGACGCGAAGGGCGGCAAGGCCCTCATCGCGCTCACCGTCGACACGGGCATCCCGCAGGACGTCGTCGACCAGATCGGCGCCGAGATCGGCGCCGACAGCGGTCGCTCGGTCGACCTGGCCGAGTAACCGGGCAGCGTTTCCTCGTTTGCTCCGGCTGCGGCCGCCGCCCCGACGACCCGGGCGGCGGCCGCAGCCGCGTCTCAGCATGTGAGAAGTGTGTACGGCGGGCGAGACGGCGATTCGATGGCCAGGTAACCTGGTGTCAAATGCGTCAGGTTCTTGTACTCCATTACCTGCCGCGGCGGGGCCTGACAGGGGCAGACCGGCAGCTCGCCGCGGTGTGATGGCGCCCGCCGGCCCCAAGCCCTCGCCGCCGATCCGTGACCCGGATTCGCGGCATCGGGCTCGATTCGGATTCGTGACCGGAGTCCCGATCACCTCTCCTGCTCGCATGCGACCGAGACGAGAATCGCCATGTATGACATGTATCCCTGGAACCGTCCCGAAGAGAACGAGGACGAGGCCGCCCAGGCCCTCCAGACAGCCCTGGACCGTCGCGACAACGGCGGCGTTCCCGCCCGTTAGCCCGGGTTCGGGCCGGGCGACCGGGCCGGTGACCCCGTGCACGACGGTGGCCGGGTTCCGGTGACCCCGTGCACGACGGTGGCCGGGTTTCCCGCGACCGGAGGCGACGGCCGTCCCTGAGACGACCCGGTCAAGGGGACGACCCGGTCAAGGCTCGAAGGCCGCTTCGTCGGTTCGCCTTCGCCGGGGCTGAAGGACGCCCTACGGCCTCGGCTTCGCCGAGGCCGAGTGGGCGAGGGCGAGAGCGCCCAGCAGGGGCGCGTCGTCCACGAACCGGGCGGCCCTGATCTCTGGCGGGAACGGGACCGTCCGCGCGATCGCCGCCGACAGGCCGGGCAGGATCCGGCCGGCGGCGCCCATCATGCCGCCGCCGACCACCACGCACTCGGGGTCGAGGACGACGCACAGGTTCGCCACGGTCATCGCCAGCGTGCCCAGCGCCTCGTCCAGGAGCCCCTCCGCCGCTCCGGGCCGCTCGAACAGCTCCGCGGTCGTCACGGAACGGCCCAGCGCCGCCGAGCCCCTCGCGGCCAGCGCGACTCCGGAGACGCGTTCCTCCAGGGGCGCGTGACCGTCGGCGAAGCCCGGCTCCGCGGGGTCGACCAGCAGGTAGCCGATCTCGCCCGCGGCTCCGTGCGCACCCGGCACCACCTGCCCGCCGACCACCAGGGCCGCCGCCAGGCCCGTGCCCAGGTTCACGTAGAGCCCGGTGGAGACGCCGCGCAGCGCACCCCAGCGGAGCTCCGCCGCGGCGGCGGCGTTGACGTCGTTGTCGATCACGACGGGGACGGACCCGAACTCCTCCCTGAGCAGCCGGGGCAGTTCCAGCCCCTCCCAGCCGGGCACGTTCGGCGCCAGGCGCACCCGGCCGCCTGAGATCACCCCGCAGTTCGAGACGCCCACGGCGGCGGGGGAGCCCAGGAGCTCCCTGGCCGCGGCGAGGGTCCGGGACAGGGTCCGCTCGCCCGTGTCGAGCCGGATCCGGTCCACCATGGACGGCCCGTCGGAGCCGGAGACGCCGACGGCGACCTTGGTCCCGCCGAAGTCGATGCCGAGGACGTGGCTCACCGGGCGCTTCCCCGGCGGGCGAGGGAGTCGATGGCCACGGCCAGCGCGAGGACGGCGGCGGTGACCATGAAACGGACCGAGGAGTCCACGTTGAGCAGCAGCATTCCGTTGGTGATCGACTGGATGACCAGGATGCCGAGCAGCGCGGCGTAGGTGCGGCCACGGCCGCCGAACAGCGAGGTGCCGCCGATCACGGCCGCCGCGATGGCCATCAGCAGGATGTCGCTGCCGCCGGAGCTCTGGTTGACCGCGGCCAGCCGGCTGGCCGCGAGGATCCCGCCGAAGGCCGCCAGCGTGGAGGACAGCACGAAGGCGAGCACCCGGATCCTCGTCACGTTGATGCCCGCCCTGCGGGCCGCCTCGGCGTTGCCGCCCACGGCGTACATCCAGCGTCCGAACGCGGTGTGCCGCAGCACCAGGTCCAGGCCGATCACCAGCGCCCCGAAGATGACGAGCAGCAGGGGCACGCCCCGGTCGGCCGAGAGGACCACGACCGCTCCGGCCAGGAGCACGGCCAGGCCGCCGATCCGCAGCGCGATCCAGTGCGAGGGCTTGACGGGCAGCTCGGCGGCCACCCGGAGCTGCCGGGTGATCACCCCGGCCGCCGCGTAGGCGCCGACGAGGACGGCGACCAGCAGCCACGCCAGCCAGGGCGGCAGCCAGGTGTCGCTGAGCCCGGCGATGAACCCGTCGAAGGGCAGGTTGATCGTTCCGCCCTGGCCGAGCAGGTAGATCAGCAGTCCCTGCCAGCCGATCAGCCCGGCGAGCGTCACCACGAACGAGGGCATGTACAGCCGCGTGTGCATCACGCCGTGGAGCAGCCCGACCGCCGATCCGACCAGCACCGCGACCACGATCGCGAGCACGGGGTTCCAGCCGTGCCGTACCGACAGGATCGTCATCACCACCGCGCACAGCCCGCTGACCGAACCCGCCGACAGGTCGATCTCACCGAGCAGCAGCACCATGATGATGCCGAGCGCGATCGTTCCGGTGGCGGCCATCTGCAGGACCAGGTTGGTCAGGTTCTCCGGCGACAGGAAGTGCTCGTTCAGCGACCCGAACACGACCGCGATGGCGATCAGCCCGCCGACCACCGGCCACGCGCCCAGGTCTCCCTGCCGCAACCGGTCCAGCTTGTACGGCATGCCGAGAACGGTCATGCGTCCTCCTCCGGACTCGGGGCGGAAAGGTTGTCCGCGCCGGCTCGTGCGCCGCACCGGCTCATGCGGCGGCTCCGGTGATAGCGGCCACGATGGCCTCCTGGGAGGTGTCGGCCGTGACGAACTCGCCCGCGTTGCGCCCGAGGCGCAGAACCACCACGCGGTCGCTGACGGCTCGCACGTCGGCGAGGTTGTGGGAGATGACGAGCACCGCCAGGTTCCGGTCGCGCAGGCGCCTGATCAGGTCCAGGACCTGGGCGGTCTGTTCCACGCCGAGGGCGGCGGTGGGCTCGTCGAGGATGACCACGCGGGGATCGCCGACGAGCGCCCGCGCGATGGCCACGGACTGGCGCTGGCCGCCAGACAGGGAGGCGACCGGCACCCGGATGTCGCGGATCCGCACGTCGAGCTGGTCCAGGAGGTCGCGGGTGGCGCGTTCCATCTTGATGTGGTTGAGGATCGACCAGCGGCGGCGTTCGGAGCCGAGGAAGAGGTTGGCGACCACGTCGAGGTTCTCGCAGAGGGCCAGATCCTGGTAGACGGTCGAGATGCCCAGGGACTGGGCGTCGTGAGGGGTGGTGATCCTGGCCGGACGGCCGTCCAGGGTGATGGTCCCCTCGTCCGGGATGACGACCCCGGAGACCGTTTTGACCAGTGTGGACTTGCCTGCCCCGTTGTCGCCCATCAGGGCGACGACCTCTCCCTCACGCAGGTCCAGGTTCGCGCCGTCTAGCGCCTGGACGGCGCCGTACCGCTTGGTGATGCCGGTAGCCGAGATCATCTACTCGATGCCCGCCTTCGCACACGCGTCCTTGACCTCCGCGGTGCAGATGTCGGCGGCCTTGTAGAAGCCGTCCTTCACGATCGTGTCCTTGATCTTGTCCGCCGTGACGGCGACCGGGTCGAGGAGGAAGGCGGGAACGTCGGCGGTGCCGTTGTTCACCGTGGTGGGGGCGGCGGGCTTCTGGCCCTTGGCCAGCGCGACGGCCAGCTCGGCTGACTTCTCCGCTTCCGTCCTGATGTTCAGGTAGATGGTCATGTTCTGCTCGCCGGTGAGGATCCGCTGGACGGCGGCGAGTTCGGCGTCCTGCCCGGTGATCGGCGGGAGGTCCTTGTATCCGGCCCGCTTCATCGCGGCGATCGCGCCGCCCGCCATGCCGTCGTTGGCCGAGAGCACGCCGACGACGTTGTCGCGGCCGAGCGCGGTGATCGCCTGCTCCATCTCCTGCTGGGCCTTGTCCGGGCTCCAGTCGGGGGTGTCGAACTCCCTGCCCACATCGACCTTGCCGTCCAGGACGTTGTGCGCGCCCTTCTTGTAGTCGGCGGAGCTCGGGTCGGTCGTGGCGCCGTGAATCATCACGATCTTGCCCTTGTTCAGGGTGCCCCTGGCGGTGAGCGCGTCGAGCAGGGCCTGGCCCTGCATCTCCCCGACCCGGACGTTGTTGAACGAGACGAAGTAGTCGTAGCCGATGCCGGAGATCAGCCGGTCGTAGGCGATCACCGGGATCTTCTTCTGCTTGGCCTGGTTGACCAGCGGGGCGACGGCTCCGGCGTCCACCGCGTCGAGCACCAGGATGTCCGCGCCCTGGGTCAGCGCGGCCTCCACCTGTTGCTGCTGCTTGGCGGCGTCCTGGTCGGCGTTGTTGTATAGAACATTGCATTCGGCGCAGAGTTGCTTGACCTTGGCCTCGAACAGCGGCCGGTCGAAGGCTTCGTAGCGGGTGGTCTTGGACTCGGGAAGGAAGAGGGCGATGGTGGGTGCCTCCTTGCCGTCCTGGCTGTCCTGTGTTCCGGCGGTGTTCGTGCTGCCGCAGGCGGTCGTGGCGAGTATCGCCAGGAGAGGAACGGCCAGCCATCCTCGGTGCATCGCACATCTTCCCTTCGTGCAGACCTCGAATGCGATTGATTAGTAAGAAAGGTAGTTTACTATCAAAGGCGTTGGCTAGCCCTATTTCCATGATCGTAGGATGAGGAGAGCTGAGTGCGAGGCGAGCTAGGCAATCCACGACTGCTGCGGGTGATGAACGAGCGGCGGCTCCTCGACCAGCTCCTCGACCACGGCCCCGCCTCCCGGGCGGATCTGGCCAAGGCGACCGGCCTCTCCAAACCGACCGTCTCGGCCGCGATGGCCGGCCTGGAGACGGACGGGCTGGTCCACCTGGTCGGAGAGGTCTCCGGCCGCCCCGGCCCCGTGACCTCGCTCTACGACATGAACGCGGGCGCGGTCCACGTCGCGGGCATCGACATCGGCCGCGACTGGATCCGGGTGGCGGTGGCCGATCTCCGGGGCCGCTTCGTGGGCCGCCGCGACGGCCGCAACGACGCGCGCAGCGAGGAGGACCTGGTCGCCAGGGTTCGGGACCTCGCCCGTGCGGCGGTGACGGAGGCCGACCTCGAATGGCCTTCCATCACCTACGCGATGGTCGGCAGCCCCGGTGTCTACGACCCCGAGGCGGGGCGTCTGGACCTCGCCTCGAACCTGCCGGGCTGGGGCAGCCCCGGCCTGCTCGACCGGCTGCGCACCGCGCTGGAGACCGACCTGGCCATCGAGAACGACATCAACCTGGCGGCCCTGGGCGAGCACGCCCACGGTGAGGGCAAGGGGAAGTCCCACTTCGCGCTGGTGTCCGTCGGCACCGGCGTCGGCATGGGCATCGTGATCAACGGAGAGCTCTACTCCGGAGCCCGGGGCGCGGCGGGAGAGGTCTCCTACCTGCCCGCGGCCGAGAATCTGGCCCCCGACCAGGAGGTGCTGGAGCACGGGCTCACCGAGACGGTGGTCGGCGCCTCCGGCGTGGTCCGCGAGGCCCGTGCCGCCGGGCTGTGGCTGGAGACGGCCAAGGAGGTCTTCGGCGCCGCGGCGGCCGGCGACCCTCTGGCGCTGGCCGTCGTCGAGGCCGAGGGCCGCCGGATCGGCGGGCTGATCGTGGCGGTGGCCGCGGTCCTGGATCCGGAGGTGGTCGTGCTCGCCGGCGGCGTCGGCCGCAACCTCGACCTGCTCGGCGACTCCATCACCGCCAGGATCGCCGAACTCGGACCGCTGCGCCCCACCGTGGTGGCGAGCACGCTGGGCGACAGCGGAGTCCTGCTGGGCGCCGTCACCCGTGCGCTGGGCCGCGCCTGGGATGTCATCTTCACCGGCCGCCGCGCCTGACCTCGGCCTCCCCCCGCGGTCGCGAGCCCACGGGGGGAAGCCGGCGGGTGTCGGCTCGCCGTACGCAGACCCGATGACGGGCGCCCGGGAGTCGTGCGCCGGCCCGACGCCGGCGACCGGAACGCCGTGCACCGGCTTGATGACGGATGCCCGGGGTCGCCATGCGCGGACCCGGGCGTCCGAAGCACGTGGGTGCGGTGGTCGGCGCTGCCGGTGGTCGCCGTGCGCGGACCGGGCGTCCGAGACGCCACGCGCCGATCGGGGCGCCTCGGACGATGAGGGCCGGGAGGCTCAGCCGGCGCTCAGCGTGCCGGCCTCGATCGCGGCCTTGACCCCCTTGGGGTCGGGGCGGACGGCGCCGGCGAAGGAGGCGCGACGCCCCGCGTCGAGCTTCTCCACCTTGACCACGTCGCCGGTGTGCGGGGCGTTGACCATGTAGCCCGGCTTGCTGACCATGCCGACGTGGTCGAGGCCGCTGAAGAAGACCAGGTCGCCCGGCTGGAGGTCCTTCCAGGCGATCTTCTTGGAGAACGCGTTGTACTGGTCGTTGGTGACGCGGGGCAGCTTGATCCCGGCGGCCCCGTAGGCGCGGAGCACCAGGCCGGAGCAGTCGAAGCCGCCGTGGCCGGTGCCGCCCCAGACGTAGGGCGTGCCGCGCTTGGACATGGCCCACTTCACGGCCTTCTGCCAGGCGGGCTTGGGAGGCTTGGGGGGCTTGGGAGCCGGGGCGGGGGCTTGTTCGGTCGCGGGCGCCGGTGAGGGCTCGACGGTGCCGGGCGCACCGGAGGTGCCGTGTGCGCCGGAGGTGCCGGGCGTTGCCGGGCTGGGAGCCGCCGGAGCGGGAGCGGCCGAGCCGGGAGCCGCCAGGCCGGGGATCGTCAGGCTGGGAGCCGCCGCGCCGGGAGCCGCCGGCCCGGGAGGCGGGACGGGGGCCTCGCCCCGGGTGACGGGAAAGGAGGACCCGGTGAGAGAGGCGTCGGCCAGGGGGGAGGAGTCGGCCAGAGCGACGGCCGGAGTCGCGAACACGGCGGCGCCGGCCACGAACAGCGACAGGACACGGGGGTAGGTCATGCCGGACAAAATGGTTCCTTCCATAAGGCCGGCCGGGTGAGCTGTCGGACTCGGGCGTGGAGGCCGCCCTACGGCGCGAGGGATGCGCCGATTCGCCCCAAGGAATCGCATGAGACAGCGGGAACGGCTCCGGGGGTGGAGCGAGTGTTCTCGATGTCCCGTGGATCCCGAAAAAGTGGTTCCCCGGCTCCGCGCAGACCGATATAGGGGATGACCTGCGCGAATTAGGCGTCGATACGAATGCTGAGGACCATAACGAAAGTCAACGAAACGGTCAATACCTCGCAAAGATGGACAAAACGATCAGGCGTGTCGTACGCTCGAATCTGTCCGCAGAATGAGATCGTTGTTCGATCACCGAGACGGGACCGGTAGGGTGCGTTCATGGATTCGCGTAACATTCGCCTGGCCGTCATCCCCGGAGACGGGATCGGGACCGAAGTCGTCACCGAGGGCCTGAAGGTCCTGGAAGCGGTCGGCACGAAGGTGGAGACCACCACCTACGATCTCGGCGCCAAGCGGTATCACGAGACCGGTGAGACCCTGCCCGACTCGGTTCTGGATGAGCTGCGCGGATATGACGCGATCCTGCTCGGCGCGGTCGGCGACCCCAGCGTGCCCCCGGGCGTCCTGGAGCGCGATCTACTGCTCAAGCTCCGCTTCCAGCTCGACCACTACGTGAACCTCCGCCCGGTCAAGCTCTTCCCCGGCGTGGAGACCCCGCTGGGCAAGGCCCGTCCCGAGGACATCGACATGATCGTGGTCCGCGAGGGCACCGAGGGGCTGTACGCGGGGACCGGCGGCGTGATGCGCCGTGGCACGCCCCACGAGATCGCCACCCAGGAGTCGCTGAACACCGCCCACGGCGTCGAACGGGTCGTCCGCTACGCCTTCGAGAAGGCGGCCGGCCGCCCCCGCAAGAAGCTGACGCTGGTCCACAAGACCAACGTGCTCACCTACGCCGGTGACCTCTGGGCCCGCATCTTCGACCGGGTCGGTCTGGAATACCCCGATGTCGAGACCGACTACTGCCACGTGGACGCGGCCTCGATGTTCTTCGTCAGCCAGCCGGAGCGGTTCGATGTGATCGTCACCGACAACCTCTTCGGTGACATCCTCACCGACATCGGCGCCGCCATCGCCGGTGGCATCGGCCTGGCGGCCAGCGGCAACGTCAACCCCGACCGCACCGCGCCGAGCATGTTCGAGCCGGTTCACGGCAGTGCCCCCGACATCGCGGGCAAGGGCAAGGCCGACCCGACCGCGACGATCCTGTCTGTCGCCATGCTTCTGGAGCACCTCGGCCTGGCCCAGGAGGCCGCCAGGGTCGAGCAGGCCGTGGCCGACGACCTGGTCGAACGCCTGACCGGCTGGGCCGGCCGGACCACCCACGAGATCGGTGACGACATCACCGCCCGAGTAGCCGGCTGAGGAAGCCGCCTCCCTCACTTCAGACGCGCCTGGCGGCTCATACGAGCCGCCAGGCGCGTCTTCGTTATCCCGGCACTGCCGGTTTTCGATGTCGATGCAGTAGTTTTCCCGGTACCTGTTCCGTCGCAGAATGGAATCAGGCCGCCCGACACCAAGAGAAGGATCCCGTCATGACCACCGCTCAGCAGCTCAGCTTCGACGTGCAGCTCTCCGACCACGCGCGCACCGCGGCCGAGCGCGAGCAGGTACTGGCGAGCCCCGGCTTCGGGCAGATCTTCACCGATCACATGATCTCGATCGACTACACCGAGGGCGAGGGCTGGCACGACGCGCGGCTCATGCCGTACGGCCCGCTGAGCCTGGATCCCGCGACCGCGGTCTTCCACTACGCCCAGGAGTTCTTCGAGGGCATGAAGGCCTACCGCCAGGAGGGCGGCACGATCGCGACCTTCCGCCCGTACGCCAACGCGGCCCGGTTCAACGGGTCGGCGTGGCGGATGGCCATGCCGGAACTCCCGGAGGAGACCTTCGTCGAGTCGCTGGAACTCCTCGTCCAGACCGACCGCGAATGGGTCCCCACGACACCGGGGCACAGCCTCTACCTGCGCCCCTTCATGATCGCCACCCAGGCGGCGCTCGGGGTGAACTACCCGTCCAGGACCTACAAGTACATGGTGATCGCTTCGCCGGCGGCGGCCTACTTCGGCGCCGGCAAGCCCGTCTCGGTCTGGCTCTCCACGGAGTACACCCGCGCCGCCCCCGGCGGGACCGGCGCCGTCAAGTGCGGCGGCAACTACGCGGCGGCCTTCGTGGCCCAGCGCCAGGCGGTCGAGCAGGGCTGCGACCAGGTGGTCTGGCTCGACGCGGGCGAGCACCGCTACGTCGAGGAGATGGGCGGGATGAACCTGTTCTTCGTCTACGGCGACCGCCTGCTGACCCCGGCACTCACCGGCACGCTCCTGCCCGGCATCACCCGCGACTCGATCCTCACCCTCGCCGCCGACCTCGGCCTGACCCCCGAGGAGGGACGCCTGTCGATCGAGGAGTGGCAGGCGGGCAGCGAGTCCGGCGAGCTCACCGAGGTCTTCGCCTGCGGCACCGCGGCGGTCGTGACCCCGGTCGGCTCGGTCAAGGGCGCCGACCGCGCCTGGACGATCGGCGACGGCACCCAGGGGCCGGTCACCTCCAGGATCCGCGAGGAGCTCGTGGGCATCCAGTATGGTTCCCGCCCCGACGCGCACAGCTGGGTCCACAAGATCTGCTAGAGGCCTCGCACACAACGTCGGCCTGATCTCCCGTGACCGGGAACAGCGCCCGGCTCCGAAACGACCCGGTCAAGGCTCGGAAACGCTCCACCGGTTCCTCGCGCAGGGAAAGCCCGGCCTCCCACCGGCCGGGCTTTCCCCGTGAACGGGGCCTATCCCTCGATCAGCTTGGCGGTGTCGATCGTGAGATTCCATGGCGCGGGTAGCTCAAGCGGCTTGCCGAGCGACTCGGTGACCTCGTCGGCGTAACCTTCCGGTCCCGGCCGGCTGAGCAGTCTGAACCGGCTCGCGAAAGTGTCGATCACCAGATAGAGCGGGACTCTCGCGAGCGCGCAGTTTCGAGGCTTGACCACGTGATCATCGTGGACGCTGCTCGGGGAGACGACCTCGGCGACCAGTAGCGTGGCGTTCGCGTACACGTGACTGGGGTCCCAGAGACGGCGATTCGCGGGAACGACGATGAGATCCGGCTCGTATCGATCCGCCTGCGCCTGCAGGAAGATTCTGGCCTCCGGGTAAACGCGCCATCCCTTCTCCATCGAGAACGGTATGAGCTGGGACATGAGTTGATACACGACATCGGCGTGAGCAATCGTGGCCACTTCTCTCACCACGATCCGGCCGTTGACGATCTCGATGCGATGCTTCTCGAAGCGATCGACGAGTTCCAGGTAAAGCTTTTCGAGCTCCGCCTGATCGTTGATCTGGCGAATGATCGATTTCTCCATGACCAGTCCCATGGGATCATCCTTCCCTCCGCGCGGGTGGGCGCAACGTGTTTGGCACATCACCTAAAGTAATGGAAAAGTTTCGCGCCCACCCGAGATCCGGGGAAGTTCTCGTCAGTGCTTTCGAATCATGGTGAGTCCGTCGGCGATGGGCAGCATGATCGAGTCGACCCGGTCGTCGTTCATGACCATGTCATTGAACTCGCGCATGAGCTGGGTGGTCTCGTCGTCATTGGTGGGATCGGCGACGTGCCCGCTCCACAGGGTGTTGTCGACGAGGATCAGGCCGCCCGGGGCCAGGCGGGGCAGGAGGATCTCGTAGTAGACGGGATAGCTGACCTTGTCGGCGTCGATGAACGCCAGGTCCACGGCGAGCTGGGCGGGAAGCTCCTTCAGCCGCTCGGCCGCCGGGCCGATCTTCAGCTCGATGCGGTCGGCGATCCCGGCCTTGTCCCAGTAGCGCCGGGCGATCGCCGTCCACTCCTCGCTGACGTCGAAGCAGTTCAGCCTGCCGCCGGCGCCGAGGCCCCGGGCGAGGCAGATGGATGAGTAACCGGTGAACGTGCCCACCTCCACCACGTTCCGGGCACGGCTGACCTGGGTGATCATGGTGAGGAAGCGTCCCTGGTCCGGGGAGATCTGCATTCGCGCGCTGTCCCCGGTGAGCTCGCGAGTCTCGACGGCGAGCGCGTCGAGGACGTCGTCGGACCAGGTGCTGTGCGCGAGGAGATACTGCCCGACCGCTGAATCGAGATAAGTCGCCTTCATGTCCGTCATTCTCGCCGCTCGCCGCCGGTTCGGAGCGGAAATCCGGGCTCGAGTCGGTATGCCGTCGATCTCGAATCCTGAGATCGATGTGTCAGATGCTGTCAGCGTGTGGCAGACTCCTGAGCATCATGTTCTACGCTCTGCTCATTATCGGCAGGCGCGCCGGCTGAAAAGGGACACCGCCGGCGCGCAGACCTCTCACGTCCGTGAGGGGTCATTTTTGTTTCTCAAGGCCGAATGAGCGCGCGGCGAATCGTCAAACCCGCGAAGGAGACCGACATGAACGATGATCGTTTCCATGTGTACGACACCACGCTCCGTGACGGCGCCCAGCAGGAGGGCCTGAATCTCACGGTGACCGACAAGCTGGCCATCGCGCGTCACCTGGACGATCTCGGCGTCGGTTTCATCGAGGGTGGCTGGCCCGGCGCCAACCCCAAGGACACAGAGTTCTTCAGGCTGGCTCAGACCGAGCTCGACCTGAAGTACGCGCAGCTTGCCGCGTTCGGCGCGACCCGCCGGGCAGGCACGAAGGCAGCCGACGACCCACTGGTGGCCGCACTGCGCGAATCCGGCGCGCCGGTCGTGACCCTTGTCGCCAAGAGCCACGACCGGCACGTGGAGCTGGCCCTCCGCACGACTCTCCAGGAGAACCTCGCGATGATCCGCGACACGGTTTCTCACCTTCGTGCGGAGGGACAGCGAGTCTTCCTCGACGCCGAGCACTTCTTCGACGGCTACAAATCCAATCCAGCCTACGCGCTGGAGGTCCTGCGCACCGCCGCGGAGGCGGGGGCGTCCGTCATCGCCCTGTGCGACACCAACGGCGGCATGCTTCCCGACGAGCTCGCCGAGGTCGTCCACGCCGCGGCCGGGACGTCCGCCAGGATCGGCATCCACTGCCACGACGACACCGGTTGCGCGGTGGCCAACACCCTGGCCGCCGTGAAGGCGGGCGCCACCCACGTGCAGGGCTGCGCCAACGGCTACGGCGAGCGGTCGGGCAACGCCAACCTGTTCAGCGTCGTGGCCAACCTCCAGCTCAAGCGGGGCTTCGACCTCGTCCCGCGGGAGGCGCTGGCCGACATGACCAGGATCGCCCACGCGATCACCGAGATCACCAACGTCACCCCCAACTCCCACGCCCCCTACGTGGGCGTCTCCGCCTTCGCGCACAAGGCCGGGCTGCACGCCAGCGCCATCAAGGTCGACCCCAACCTCTACCAGCACATCGACCCCGCCGAGGTCGGCAACGACATGCGCATGCTCGTCTCCGACATGGCGGGTCGCGCCTCGGTCGAGCTCAAGGGCCGGGAGCTGGGTTACGAGCTGTCGGCGGAGACCTCGCGCGAGCTGGTGAACCGGGTCAAGGAGATGGAGTCCAGGGGCTACACCTTCGAGGCGGCCGACGCCTCCTTCGAGCTGCTGCTCCGCGACACCGTGGCGGGCGAGCGCAGGCGTCACTTCGAGGTCGAGTCCTGGCGAGTGATCGTCGAGCGGACCCGCGGCGGCGAGCTGGTCAGTGAGGCCACGGTCAAGCTGTACGCCAAGGGCGAGCGGATCGTCGCCACCGGTGAGGGCAACGGCCCGGTCAACGCCATGGACAGGGCCGTGCGGCTGGGCTTGGAGAGGCTCTACCCCGAGCTGGCGGAGGTCGAGCTCATCGACTTCAAGGTGCGGATCCTGGAGGGCACCCACGGCACGGACGCGGTCACGCGCGTGCTGGTCACCTCCAGTGACGCGACCACCGAATGGTCCACCGTCGGCGTGGACGAGAACATCATCGAGGCCTCCTGGCAGGCTCTGGAGCAGGCCGTCACCTACGGCCTCCTGCGCGCGGGCCACGTCGCCGGTTGATCCGGCCCCCGGGGCGTACGGACTCGAGCCGTATGCCCCGGGGATCCCCGTGCCCTCTCGTACGGAAGCCGTACGAGAGGGGGACCCCTGTGCCCTCTGGTACGGACTCAAGCCGCACGCCTGTGGATCCCCGTGCCCTCCTGCCCGTCCGCGACGGCGAGCGGTTTCAGGATGAGCCCGTTCGACGGTGATCGAATCCGCTGCGGGGCCTTGGGCGGGATCCGTTGCGGGCCCTCGGGGGAGGGCCCGCAACGGACCTCAGGAGAGATCCGCGCCGTTGACCCGGAAGCCGACCGAGCCCTGGGACGTCTCCAGGCTGACCTTGCCTCCGGCGCATGAGACCGAGGGCTTGTCCGTGCCGGGCACCACGACCGTCAGCAGCGGACCGTCGGACGCGGGGGAGACGACCGCGGGGGCGGGCTCCTTCTGCAGGTAGGCGGGGGAGACCCAGCCCTGGTAGGGACTCTGCTGTCCCTTGACCACCTTCAGCCCGCTCACCGGCTTGCAGGACGGCATCGAGAGCTGGACCAGCGTCGCCTTCCAGCCCGCCTTGTCCTTGACCACGACCTGGCCGCCGGAGTTCGACACGGTGGAGAACTCGCGGGCGAGGTGCCAGACGTTGCGGACCTGAGAACCCTTGGGGACCGTGTCCAGCACGGCCATCACGTCCTCCCCGTGGTTGACCAGCACCGAGCGGGTCCGAGGCACGCCGTAGGCCTTGTCGGTCAGCCGGTAGCTCTGCCGATCCTGCCCGATCGAGGATCTGCTCAGGGTGGTGGCCGTCTTGCCGCGGAATTTGGCTCCGACCACGGCGGGGGTGTTGTGCGCCTCGGGGGACATGGTCCAGTTGCGGTAGGCGCTGTTCTCATAGGAGTGGAAGCCCACGTCGACCAGGACGTCGCGGCCCTGGGCGTAGTAGGTGACGCCGAGGTGGTCCTCGTGACCGTGATACTTCAGGCCGGGGCCGAAGCGGATGGAGTAGAACGCCGACTCGGGCTTGTCCCAGGCGGTGCGCCCGTAGACGTAGCCGTTGCCGAACACCCGCACGGTCTTCGTGGGGTGGTCGCCGGACGTCTTCACGGCCTGGTCGTAACCGACCGGCCGCACGTCCGCGGTGCCGTCTCCGATCGGGACCATGAACCCGTTGGGCTGGGTGGAGTAGGCGATGAAGCCCTCCAGCGACTCCCACCGTTTGGCGATCTCCCCGGGCACCTTCCGCCCGCACGCCGTGATGTTGTCCATCGCGACCTTGAGGCGTTCGTGGACGTAGATCGCGTAGCGCGGGGCCTGCTCACGCAGCACGCCCTGGGAGTCGACGTCGAGCTTCACGGTCTCGGTCAGTCGCTTGATCGCGAGGTTGGACCACTCGTCGCGCTTGTAGCGGCAGCCGATGCCGAGCAGGGCGATGTCCTGGTCGATGCCGTGGTTGTGGCCTTTTTCGTACAGGTTCGGGTTGGAGAGCATCTTCGCGTGCTCGGCCAGGCTGCTGGTCAGCCAGGACGCGCTGACGTGCTTGCTGAGGCAGAGCAGCGCGGGGGCGCGCAGCGCGATCGGGTGCTCCTGCCAGGCGTAGGAACTGGCCTTGGCGCTGCCGAGGGGGTTGTCCTCCACCCAGTCCTTGGCGACCTCGGTGGCCCGGTCCAGGTACGCCTTGTCCCCGTTGTTCTCGTAATCGGCGACCAGGCGGCCCATCCAGCGCAGCGAGTGGAAGACCATGCTCCACGAGCGGTTGCGGTAGGGGTCGGTGCGCCAGTTGACGTCCTTGGCCACCTTCACCGGGTCCAGATCGAGGAACTCGACCTCACCCGCCATGATCTCCGGTCCCGTCGGCGTGGCCGGCAGCCAGTCGCCCTGACACTCGGAGGTGCGTTTGACCTGGTCCGAGCCCTCCGCCGTACCGACCGTCGCGCCGCAGGTCGCGAAGAGAACGAGTGAGAGAAAGAGTGCTTGTGTGCGGCGGCGCACGCCAGTTCCTTTCGGGCCGAACGAAGAGGGCGGATCATGGTGTCCAAATCCCAGCAAATCGGTCAAGCAGGGCGGACCTCTTCCGGCACATCGTTAGCAACTAGATGCGGGCCGCGCGTTTGACGCCTCTCGGCTCAGCGCGCCGACTCCCGAAGATATTGCGATCGGCATCGAATCCCGAGGACCGCGACCGGCATCGAATCCCGGAGACCGCGACCGGCATCGAACCCCGGAGACCGCGATCGGCGCCGGGGCCTCGAACGGCGGGATCTCGTCGAACGGCGCCACCGCGGCAGTCGTGAACCCCATGGCGGGATCCCATCGACGGCTGACCTTCCGGCCACTCGCGGGCCGTTCTCCGACTGGGGCAAGCTGGACGCATGAGATTCGCCGACATCGTGATTCCCGACACCTCCGCCACTCGCGGCGCGCTGGAGGTCGCCACCGCCTACTGCTCACCCGCCCTGCTGAACCACTCCGTGCGGGCCTACCTCTGGGCGGCGGCCTACGGGGCGATGAACGACATTTCCTTCGACGCCGAGCTGCTGTACGTCTCGTCGATGTTGCACGACATCGGCCTGGTCAAGGAGTTCGACAGCCACACCGTGCCGTTCGAGGAGGCGGGCGGCCATGTCGCGTGGGTCCTCGGCGCCGGCGCGGGGTGGCCGGTCGAGCGGCGGGTGCGCGCGTCGGAGGTGATCGTGCGGCACATGTGGGACAAGGTGGATGTGACCCAGGATCCCGAGGGGCACCTGCTGGAGCTGTCCACGGGGCTGGACGTCTCCGGACGGAGGTCGGAGGACTTTCCGGCCGGGCTACGGGCCGAGGTGCTGGAGCGCTACCCCCGGCTGGGGCTCGGCGAGGAGTTCATCGCGTGCTTCAGGGACCAGGCCGAGCGGAAGCCGGACAGCCTCGCGGGTGTGTTCGTCCGCGCGGGCGTCGCCGAACGCATCAGGGCGAACCCGCTGGACCACTGAGACAGGCCGGAGCACGCATGCGCTCGAACTCCCGGCCGCGACCTGGAAGCGGTCCCGGCCGGGATGCGTCCCCGGGGCTTGAGAAGGCGCGTCCGTTCAGGAGCCGGACTTGGGGCCGGCGCTCTGGACCACCTCGAACGACCAGAGCTGGGCTCCGGAGGCGGCCGGTCCCTGTCCATGGCCGTGTCCGTGCCCGTGTCCCTGTGCCTCACCCTGCCCTTGGCCGCCGGCCTGTCCGGCGGCCTGGGCGTGGCCCTTCTGGAATGACTGGCTCTCGGTCCAGCGCTTGAAGTCCTCATCGGAGCGCCAGCGGGTGTAGACCAGATACTGGTCGGTGCCCTCCACGGGACGCAGCAGCTCGAACCACTCGAACCCGTCGGCGGACTCCACGACCCCGGCCCGCCCGGAGAACCGGCGCTCCAGCTCCTCGCGCATCTCCTCGGACACGGTCAGCACGTTTATCTTCACAACCGAAGGCACAGCTTCTCCTCGAAGTCTCGAAGCGTTGGTTTCCCCGATCACTCTAGGGTGACGCTCCGTCAGGCGACGTTCCTCCGGGGGTGTGGCGACTCCAGGCTCACCTGGGCGACCGTCGGCACCCGGTCGGTCTCCAGTGCCTGGCGCATGTGCGGGAGGGCGGTCCCGCCCAGCTGCTCGCGGATGGCGTTCATCGGGACGGTCTCGGCGACCGCCATGCGCAGCCGTACGGCGGGGTGCGCGTTGGTGCCGACCAGTGAGGCGGTGGCACCGAGAACCCCGGGCTGTGAGCTGACCTCGGTGGCCATCGCGTCGGCCACGTGCCCCGTGTCGACCTCGGTCACGCCGGTGGGGCCCCTCTGCAGGCGGATGCCGCCCAGTCGCTGGCTCCGTCCCTGGACCAGCAGCCAGCGCAGGCCCAGCAGCGCGAGCACGACCGCCGCCCCGGCGACCATCCACCACAGCAGCGGGTAGTCATGGACGAAGGCGGAGCGCACCGAATCGGTGACGAGCGGCGCCCTGGCGGGCGCGAAGCTCTGCGGGAACAGGCGTGCGCCGCGGGCGATCACGAGGCCGCCCAGGATGATCAGCAGCAGCCCGATGATCAGCAGACCCAGCCGGTTGCCCCTCGCGGTCTTCCTGTCCATGCGGCTCACGAACGTTCACCCTTTTCTCGCAGTTTCACCCGTACGGAATGGTCGCGCACGGGACTGAGCGTGGCGATGCGCGCGGTAACGGCCTGCCGTACGGCGTCCGCCACCCCGGTCGTGTCCCGCAGGAAGCTGTCCGCCTTCACGTGCGCGGTCCTGCCGAGCACCCTCACCCGGGCATGGTCGACGCCCTGGACCTGCTCGGCCGCGTGGGTCAGAGCGTGGGCGAAGCCCTTGGGCCGCATGCCGATGATCAGGTCCTTGTCGCCGGTCCTGACCGGGATGAGCCTGGGCCGTCCGGGTATGAGCGCGAGCAACACCAGCAGCAGGCCCAGGAGAGCGGGCACGAGGGCGCCCATGAGCACCGACGGGTCGTCCCACGACGTGGACGACGCCCAGCCCAGCACTCGGTCATAGGGCACCAGGCGCAGCGGGTTGCCGAGCAGCGCACTGATCACCTCTGCGGCCACCAGGCCGCCGATCACGAGCATCAGGAGGGCCGTGATCACAGAGGGGATCACCCGGCGCGGACGGAAGGCTTTGACCGCCGCCCGGTCCGCGGAGGCATTCCGCGGCACTCCGGCCGGCACGGGCGGTACGGGCTGTTCCGTGAGCTCCGCACCGGGTGCGGTCGGCATTTCCTGCGTGTTTATCTCATCGGTGTTCCTCATCCCCGGGACCATGTCCGGCGGGCCGGAGGCGGGAACGTCCGGTGAGCCGGATGAGGGAACCGTCATCGGCCTTCTCCCTCGGGACGTTCGGCCTGCGGAGTCCTGGAGCAGGTCATCGAGTAGTCGTCAGGAGCCGCCGGGGAACGGGTCACCGTGTACTCGGTGTTTCCGGCGTACCCGGCGAGAGGCGTCACCCGGGAAGGGACCACGTTCGTCACGTCGATGTCGATGTGGCCGACGGCCAGGCCGGTCAGCGTGTGGATCCGTTCGCTGACGTGCTGCCGGACCTCATCGGCCACGTGCAGGAGCGGGGCGGGATACTCCACCGTCACGTCCAGCCGCAGCGCCGTGAGCTCTCCGTCGACGGTGGCGCGGGCGCCCCCTCGGAAGGTCAGCGGCCCCCGCTCGCCGACCTTGCGCACCCGCGCCACCTCCCCCGCGGCCCGAGCCGCGATGCGCGACACGACTCGCTCCGCGATCTCGGTCCTGCCTCGTTGCCCGGCCGGTACGGCTCGCCGTACGGGCTGAGCTGACCACGCCTCGTCCGCGGGGGTGTCGTCTCCCGGCGGACGGGTCGGAAGGTCGCCGGCGTCCGCGGGCGTCTCCGTGGCGCGGTGCTCGACCGGGGTGGTCATTGCCGCCCTCCCGACCACCGGAACATGCTGATCTCGCCGCTCTCGGCGATGCGGCCGAGGAGGAATCCGACGGCGCCCAGGACGAGCACCAGAAGAAAGGCGCCGAGACCACCGAAGGCGGCAGCGAAGCCCAGGGCGATGCCGAGGATGAGGCCCATCACGGACCACATTGGGAAAGTGTTCATTGCATACCTCCGATATGGACGTTCACCGGGCGGCCGCCCACCAGCGGGGCGATCGCCGCACGCACCTCGTCGGCGATCTCCGGGAGCGGGCGCCCCTGCCTGACGACGATGGAGACCTCCACCACGTCGTCACGCAGTGCGACACCGGAGACCTTTCTGCCGGGCAGGTAGGTCGCCACGGTCTCGAACGGCCCGCTCGACAGCTCGGCGACGTCCGGGCATCGTCGAACGGCGCCGGCCACCTCGTCCGCCAGGTCGGTGGCACCGGCCACCTCGTCGGCAGGGCCGGCGGTACCGGCCACCTCGTCGGCCAGGTCGGTCGTGTCGTGCGTCGGTTCGTTCACTGGACGCGCGGCCCCGACTCGGGCTGCTCCCCGGTCCCGTCGCCGTCCTGACCGGGCATGTGGACGTCGGCGACCTTGATGTTGACCTCGGTGACCTCGAGCCCGCACATGCGCTCGACAGCCGTGATCACGTTACGGCGTACGGCGGTGGCGACGTCCGGGATGGCCACGCCGTAGTCGACGACCAGCTGGAGGTCGGCGGCGGCCTGCCGCTCGCCCACCTCGACGGACACCCCTTGCATGACGTTCTGCTGGCCGCCCACCATGCCGCGGACCGTGCCGAACGCGCGTGCGGTGCTGGCGCCCATGTCGTAGACCCCTGGGATCTCCCTGGCCGCCATGCCCGCGACCTTGGCCACGACCCCGCTCTCGATGCTGGTGGTTCCCATGGGGGTGACCAGGCCCCCCTGCATTCCGGGGCTTCCGGTTCTGGTGCGTGCCACCGCGCCCTCGTCGCCCTTGGTCTTGCTTACCGTGCTCGCTTCGGTCACGTCGTTTCCTTCCCCCGTGGAAAACCGTCTGGCCTCCCGATACCGCTACAGGGCGTAATACCCTCCACATCCGCCACAATCAGCGCATACGCTTTATTAATCGGATAATGGGGATTTATTGGCTGATTGTGGATATATTGGGACGATTTGGTTAGTTGAGATTTTTGGTCCTCCACGTTTTGGGAGCGCTTGGACCGAGCGCTGCCCCGGGCAGACGCTCCCGCGAGGCGGCGTGACGGCTCCGGGTGACGGTCCGGCAGGACTCCGACCGCGACTAGCCTTGTCGTGTGCGTATAGCCAGGTTCTCCACAGGTGACGGTGTCGGATTCGGCGTGGTCGAGGGCGGTCCCGGCGAGGAGTTCATCGCCGGGATCTCGGGGCACCCGTTCGGGTCGATCCAGCTCACCGGTGAGCGTTACTCGCTCTCCCAGGTCAGGCTGGTCGCGCCCATGCTGCCCAGCAAGGTGCTCGCGATCGGCAGAAACTACGCCGATCACGCCCGCGAGATGGGCGGCGAGGTGCCCGACGAGCCCCTGGTCTTCCTCAAGCCGTCGACCTCGGTGATCGGTTCGGGAGAGGCCATCTCCTATCCGACGGCGCTGTCCCAGCGGGTCGACTACGAGGGGGAGCTGGCCGTGGTCATCGGCAGGCTCTGCCGCGAGGTGCCCAGGGAGCGGGCCCACGAGGTCATCTTCGGCTACACCTGCGCCAACGACGTCACGGCCAGGGACCTGCAGAAGAAGGACGTCCAGTTCACCCGGGCCAAGGGCTTCGACACGTTCTGCCCGCTCGGCCCGTGGATCCAGACCGAGCTCGACCCGAGCGACCTGGCCATCACCACGTCGGTGAACGGCGAGGTCAAGCAGAGCTCGCGCACCTCCAAGCTCATGTATGACATTCCAGCGCTGATCGCTCACGTGAGCGCGGTCATGACCCTGATCCCCGGTGACGTCATCCTCACCGGGACGCCCGAGGGGGTCGGCCCGCTCGCCATCGGCGACGAGGTCAGCGTTTTCATCGAAGGAATCGGCACTCTCAGCAACCGGGTGGTCTCGCGTGATTAGGGTTCGTTTCGCTCCTTCGCCCACCGGCATGTTCCATGTCGGCAGCGCCCGTGCGGCGCTGTTCAACTGGGCACTGGCCGAAGGGGCCGGCGGCCGGTTCATCCTGCGCATCGAGGACACCGACGCCACCCGCAACCGTCCCGAGTGGACCGAGGGCATCATCTCGGCCCTCTCCTGGATCGGGATCAACGGCGACAACCCGGTCTTCGAGGGCCCCTACTTCCAGTCGGCCTACGAGCCGCAGCACCGCGAGGCCGTCGCCAAGCTGCTTGCGGACGGCAAGGCCTACCACTGTGACTGCACCCGCGAGCAGGTCCAGGCGCGGACCGGCTCCGAGCACAAGGGCTACGACGGCTTCTGCCGCGACAGGGGCCTGACCGAGGGCGCGGCCCGTTTCCGTACCCCCGACGAGGGGGTCATCGTGGTCGACGACCTCATCAAGGGCAGGGTGGAGTTCCCCAACGACGCGCAGGAGGACTTCGTCATCGCGCGCAGCGACGGATCCCCCCTCTACGTCTTGGCCAACGCCGTTGACGACATCACGCAGCGGGTGACCCACGTGGTCCGCGGCGAGGAGCACCTGCCCAACGCCGCCCGCCAGGAGTTGCTGTGGCCCGCGCTGGGCGCGCGGCCCCCCGTCTGGGCGCACACCCCGGTGATCGTCAACGAGCAGCGCAAGAAGCTGTCCAAACGCCGCGACAAGGTCGCCCTGGAGTCCTACCGCGAGGAGGGCTACCTGGCCGAGGCGATGGTCAACTACCTGATGCTGCTCGGCTGGGGCCCCGGCGGCGACCGGGAGATCATGCCGTGGTCGGAGATGGTCCCGCTGTTCCGCCTGGAGGACGTCATCTCCTCGAATGCCTTCTTCGACGAGAAGAAGCTCCGGGCGTTCAACGGTGAATACATCCGGGCGCTGCCCCTTTCGAGCTTCATCGCCCACTGCGAGCCGTGGCTGGAGCCCGGCTGGGACCGCGAGACCTTCGCCAAGGTCGCCGAGCTCGCCCAGACCCGCATCGCGGTCCTCTCCGAGATCACCGCGAACGTCGACTTCCTCTTCCTGGACGAACCCGTCTTCGATCAGGCGTCATGGGACAAGGCCATGAAGAACTCCGCCGTGGAGATCCTCACCGGCTACCTCGCCCGCCTGGAGACGGTCGACATGAGCCCCGAGTCGCTCAAGACCGCGCTGGAGGAGGTCGGCATCGAGTACGGCCTCAAACTCGGCAAGGCGCAGGCCCCCGTCCGCGTGGCCATCACCGGCCGGACCGTCGGCCTGCCGCTGTTCGAGTCGATCGAGGTGCTCGGCCGGGAGCGCTCGAAGGACCGGCTCCGCGCCGCCCTCGCCAAGCTCGAAGGCTGAGCGAGAGCGGCCGGGCAGTGCCCGGCGGGGCGGGGGTGGAGCCACGTGACCGGCGAGGTCCCGTGGCGAGCGGCCGGCGGACGGGAACCTGGCCGGAGAACCGGAGAAAAGGATGCCCGGTGATCCGCGGCGCCGTCCACCGCGTGGAGCCGGGGGAGGTGAAGCGGGGTCACGAGCGGCGTGGGCCCGCCGGGCCGAGCCCGAGCGCGATGCCGTGACCCACTGTCTGGGGCTCTGAGCCGTACGGCCTGCCCGCCGAAGCGGGGAGGCCGTACGAGCGCGGAGGAGACCCGTCAGGTCAGCAGGCCGCGGCGCTCCAGCAGGGGCTCGATGCGGGGGTCGCGACCGCGGAAGTCACGGAAGGCGCTCATCGCGTCCATGGAGCCGCCGACCGACAGCAGCGCGGACCGGAAGTGGTCGCCGTTCTCGCGCTTGAGACCGCCGTTCTCCTTGAACCAGTCGACGCTCTCGGCGTCCAGCACCTCGCTCCAGATGTAGGAGTAGTAGCCGGCGCTGTATCCGCCCACGCCGCCGGAGAAGACGTGCGCGAAGTAGTTGGTCCGGTAGCGCGGGCGCACCAGCCTGAAGGCGATCCCCGCGCGCTCCAGGGCCGCGTCCTCGAACGCCTCGGCGTCCTCGACCACCTCGCCCGGGACCAGCTTGTGCCAGGCCCAGTCGAGCAGCGCCGCGGCGAGATACTCGACGGTCCCGAAGCCCTGGTTGAACCTCTCGGCGGCCCTCATCTTCTCCAGGAGCTCCGCCGGCACCGGCTCGCCGGTCTCGTGGTGCTTGGCGAAGTTGGCGAGGACCGACGGCCAGGTGGCCCACATCTCGTTGACCTGGGAGGGATACTCCACGAAGTCGCGCGGCACGGCGGTGCCGGAGACCCGGGGGAAGCGGACATCGGAGAACAGGCCGTGCAGGGCGTGGCCGAACTCGTGGAAGGCGGTGTTGACCTCGTCGAAGGTCAGCAGCGTCGGGCCCTCCGCGGGCTTGGTGATGTTGAGGTTGTTCATCACCACGGGCAGCTCGCCGAACAGGTGTGACTGGTCCACGAGGTTGTTCATCCACGCGCCGCCCCGCTTGGTGGGCCGGGCGTAGGGATCGAACACGAACAGCCCGAGCTGTGAGCCGTCGGCGTCGAACACCTCGAAGACCCGTACGTCCGGGTGATAGCCGGCCAGATCGTCCCGGTCGGCGAAGGTGATCCCGTACAGCTCACCGGCGGCGTGGAAGACGCCGTCCCTGAGCACCCGGTCGAGCTCGAAGTAGGGACGCAGCTCCGCCCCGTCGAAGTCGTAGCGGGCCTTGCGCACCTTCTCCGCGTAGAACGACCAGTCCCACGGCTCGATGGGGAACCCGGCCTGCTCGCCCAGCGCCTCGGCCTCCCGGCGGGCGTTGGCCACCGCGGGGCCCACCAGCTTGCCGAGCATCTCCTCGACGGCGTCGGTCGTCTTCGCGGTCTGGTCGGCGACGGAGTAGGCGGCGTGGTTCGGGTAGCCGAGCAGGGCCGCCCGATCGGCGCGGAGCGCCGCCATCCTGGCGGCCAGCCCGAAGTTCTCCGGCGCCCGGCCGACCGAGAGCTCGTACAGCTTCCTGCGGGTCTCCCTGTCGGTCAGCTCGGCCAGGGCGGGCTGGTTGGTGAAGTTGAGCAGCGGCAGGACGTACGTGCCGTCCTTCTCGATGGCCTTGATCGCGCTCTCGGAGAGCCCGTCGAGCTGCTTGACGTCCTCCACGACGAGCGCGGAGGCGGTGGAGGCCGTCAGCAGGTTCTGAGAGAAGGTCGTGGCGAGTCTGGTCAGCTCCTCGTTGAGCTCCCTGAGGCGCCCCTGGTCGGCTTCGGACAGGTCCGCGCCGGCCCGGACGAAGTCGACGCGGTATTTCTCCAGCAGCCAGGCCTCCTCGGGGTTCTCGGTGGTGACCTGCTTGATCCGGGCGTAGAGGGCGCGGTTCAGATGGATGGAGTCGCCGTGCTGGGTCAGTCTGGGAAAGATCTCGGTCTCGATCTCCCGGATGCCGTCGGTCGCGTCGGAGGAGGCGATGCTCATGAAGACGGTCGCGGTCAGCTTCAGGATCTGGCCCGAGCGCTCCAGCGCCTCGACGGTGTTGGCGAACGTCGCGGGGCCGGGTTCGCTCGCGATCTCCTCCACCTCTCGCAGCTGGTCGGCCATGCCCCGCTCGAACGCGGGAAGGTAGTGCTCCTCCCGGATCTCAGCGAAGGGCGGCAGCTTGTAGGGCAACGTACTCGGAGCGAAGAACGGGTTCTCGGTCAAGGCGGGGACTCCTCATAGACAGGCGGGATCGCTTCAGCAGCGTTACACAGCGGGCCCGCAGATGGCACTCCGGTGTCACGGCGATTCGGGCTCTGGTCAATCGTTTTGGTCTTGACCCCCAACCTGGGCTATTCTTTCGGAGTCGCCAGCGAATCCCGCAAGGGAGTCCGGTGCGGTGGGGTATGGTGTAATTGGCAACACGGCTGATTCTGGTTCAGTTGTTCTAGGTTCGAGTCCTGGTACCCCAGCTGCGTCTTCCTCGGAAGACGTTGCGGATTCAGCTCCCTCCGAATCCGGTGACAGTGTGTAGGGTCCCGTCGTCTAGTGGCCCAGGACGCCGCCCTCTCAAGGCGGTAGCGCCGGTTCGAATCCGGTCGGGACTACCACTGTCTTCTCTTACAAGGTCCCGTCGTCTAGTGGCCCAGGACGCCGCCCTCTCAAGGCGGTAGCGCCGGTTCGAATCCGGTCGGGACTACATCGTGAAACCCTCGAAAGCATTGGCTCTCGGGGGCTTTCTGTATTTCTGGAGAAAATTCACCTTTTTTCGGAGCGCATCCTTTACTGGATAGCCTTGCCGTCCCGAAATGGGTCGGCATCACCTCCGAGCAGCGACTCAAACGATCATCCCCTCGGCCGCCGGATGCCAGGTGGAGGGCCGTCGGCGGCGCGATCCGCCGGTCGTCCGGCGGAGTCCCTCCGGCGAGAGTGCTCCCGCGATGCTCCTTCACGGAGGGCGGTTTCGCGGAGGGCGGTGCGCGCGCCGGCGGACCCCGTTCGAAATCGCCGCCCGCGTGGCGCTTGGCTTCTGCGGCCTCGATAGATAACGACTGGATTAAGATGGCGTTGTCTATATCGCATGATCATCCTGCGATATAGGGCGATTCTCCTCCCTCTTACCTGAGAAGCCGAGGTCGAGGAGAGACACCCATGTCTCACAGACATGCCGTTACCGCGGGATGCGTCCTAGCGATCACCGCCCTTGGCCTGATGGTCGTCCCGGCCGTCGCCGGCCGCCGGACAGCGGATACTCCGGTCGTTCCGTCCGTCTGGCAACCACCGCCGGGCATGATCGACGCACTCCGGCGCGACCTCGGCCTCAGCAGGGATCAGGCCGAGGCTCGCCTGCTCAACGAGGCCCGTCTGGCACCGATCGAGGAGAAGCTCCGCGGACGGCTCGGCGACCGTTTCGGCGGCTCCTGGCTCATGGGAACCACCGCGCAGACCCTCGTGGTGGCGACCACCAGCGCCGCCGACATTCCCCAGATCATCGCTGCGGGCGCCCAGCCGGAGATCGTCACCCGATCGCTGTCACAGCTCATCCCGATCAAGCGGAGGCTCGACGAGGCCCTGCCCGTCCACCCGCGCGGGGGAAGCGTGCGCTACATCGACGTCAAGAACAACAAGATCGTCGTCCTCTCCGCGGCGCCCACGGAGACCGTGGAGATCATCAAGACCGTTGGTGTGGACACGGCGGCGGTGAGCGTGGTGCCGTCCACCGAGCAGCCCCGGCTCTTCTACGACCTGAGGGGTGGCGACGCCTACTACATCGGACCCACGAGTCGCTGCTCGGTCGGCTTCTCGGTGACCCGCGGCACTCAGAACGGATTTGTCAGCGCCGGTCACTGCGGTAAGGCGGGCAGCGTCACCACCGGCTTCAACCGGGTCGCCCAGGGCGTCATCCGGGGATCGGCCTTTCCGATCAGCGACATGGCCTGGGTCCTCGTGAACGGGAACTGGACGCCCAGGGCGCTGGTGAGCAACGGTGGCACCGGAAGAAACGGAGCCGTGCCCGTCGCCGGCTCCAGGGCGGCCATCGAGGGCGCCTCGGTCTGCCGCTCGGGTTCCACCACCGACTGGCACTGCGGCACGATCCTGCAGCGCGACGCCAGCGTCACCTACACCCAGGGCAACGTCTTCGAGCTGACCCGCACCAACGTCTGCGCCGAGCCCGGCGACTCCGGCGGATCCTTCATCTCCATCGACCAGGCACAGGGTGTCACCTCCGGCGGCTCCGGTAACTGCAACTCGGGCGGCACCACCTATTTCCAGCCGATCAACGAGATCCTCGCGACCTACGGCCTGACCCTGGTGACCGACTCGGGCGTCATTCCCTCACCGGCTGTCCGGACGCCGTCACCGGCTACTCCGACCCGGACGCCGACACCGGCGCCGGTTACCCGGACGCCGGTACCAGCGCGCTAGTTGTGGTTGGAGCGGGCCTTGAACAGGGCCCGCTTGGCGGCCTTGCCCACCTGCTTGTCCGGGTGAGCCTTGCCGATGGCCTCCAGCAACTCTTCAAGGTGCGGGTGCGGCACCTTCCAGATCACGTCGAGCAGGTTGACCAGGTCGCCGATGTCGTCCAGGCTGCTGACGAACTCCGGGCGGCCGAGACCGGCGGAGATGGTCAGCATGTCGAGGATCAGCCAGTGGGTGTCGGCCTGCGTGGGCGAGGGAGCGTCGTCGACGCCCAGCTGGGCCAGATGGGTGGCCGCGTAGGGACGCAGGGACGGCTCGTCGAGAGCGTCCTTCCAGGCGGGCACGGCCTCCTCGCCGAGCGAGCCGACCATGCTGGCCGCCTGGACCCGGATCAGGGCGTCCGCGTCATCCTCGGCCGCGGCCTCCAGCAGCTCCTTGGCGGCCTGGGCGGGGGCACGCAGCTCCATCCAGGCGGCGAACTCGGCGTCCGCCTCCTCCTCGGGCAGCTCCGCGCTGAAGGAGAGCAGATCCAGGGCGGTCATCGCGTCGATGGCGGGCCGGGCGTCCAGCTCGATGTCGGCGTCGTCCACCAGGTGGACGAGGCCCTCCATGCCGAGCGACGTCAGCCGTACCTGATCGTGCTCGACCTCGACCATGCCGTAGCCGGTCAGCCACTCGAGCACCGGGTTGAGCGGGTCGCCGTACCGCTCGGCGGCCGCGGCCCAGGCGTCGGCGCCCAGGTCGTCGTATTCGGCGGCGGCCTCGGCCAGCTCGGTGCGGAGCTCGGCCAGGGGTTTGGAACCGGTGGCCAGGAGCACCCGGATCAGCAGGGCCCGGGTCAGCCCGGACAGGGCGATCGTGGCTTCCTCGTCTTCGAGCTCGGGGTCGCCGTAGTCGATCGAGTGCAGACCGGCCATCCAGGCGTCCAGAGCGTCGTCGTCCTCCTCGAAGGGCCAGTCCGCGGTGTCGGCGTCGGCACTGACGGTGTCTTCGCCCTCGGGCTGGAGGAAGTCGAGGTCGATCGCGAGGTTCCAGATGTTCCAGAGCGCGGGCACCGAGTCGGCCAGCGACTTGTCCCCCGGCTCGGGGGCCGCGAGCCCCAGGGCGGTGAGGGCCTCGCCGATCTCGGCGTCGCTGAGCAGGCTCGTCTCGCCCACGCGGCGCTCGGATCCGACCCAGACCGCGAGGTCACGGGCCTTGGTGATCAGAGTCGTCTTCCGGGTGGCCGCGGCCAGCTCGGCGTCGGGGCGGAGCCGGATCGTCGGCAGATCGGAGAGCTCGTCGGCGAACGGCTCGAAGTCGCCCAGTCCCTCGGACTCCTCCTCGTCCTCGTCCTCGTATTCGTCCTGTTCGACGACGAGATCCTCCATCGCGTCGACAAAATCGTCTTCGAGACGGTCGAGCTCGACGAGCAGATCGTCGAGTGAGGCGGAGCCCTTGGTCAGGTGGTTCGACTCCGACAGGAAGGTCAGATAGGCGCGGACCGCGGGCACCATGCCGTCGGCGGCGGCGTCCGGATCCTCCACGACCTGGGGCATCCGGTCGAGCAGCACCGTGCGCAGATCGGCCTGCTTCCACCGGCCGACGTCGTCGGAGGCGATCAGCCGGTGCCATAGGGCGACGGAGCCGACCAGGTTGGCATCGCTGCCGGGCGCGTTCTCACGCGCCCAGAGGATGAAGTTCTGGAGCAGGGGACGCAGTTCAGCGGCGGCTGCCTCGATGCGATCTGTCACCTACCCAGCCTAGGGGGCCGCAAGGGTGCTCGCCTCCTCATATCGCACGGGTCAGCCCAGTCGATCTCACGTGGCTCACCTACAGGCCAGGCCGATCGTGCGCGGACGACGCCGTGGATCCGTTGTGATCCGTCGCGATCCCTCGTGGGAGGGCTCAGTTGGCCCGCCGCATCGACTCGGTGATCCGCTCGGCGGCGGTGACGACGGGGGCGGCGTGCAGCCGGCCGGGAGTCCGGGTCAGGCGCTCGATCGGACCGGAGACCGACACCGCGGCCACCACCTTGCCCCCCGCGCCGCGGATGGGCGCCGAGACGCTGGCCACGCCCTGCTCGCGCTCGCCGACGCTGTGCGCCCAGCCCCTGCGTCTGACGCTCGCCAGCGTGGCGGCGGTGAACTTGGCTCCGCGCAGTCCCCGGTGCAGGCGGTCCGGCTCCTCCCACGCCAGCAGGATCTGCGCCGCCGACCCGGCGAGCATCGGCAGCGCCGAGCCGACCGGCACGGTGTCGCGCAGCCCGCTGGCACGCTCGGCGGCGGCCACGCACACTCGTTCGTCACCTTGGCGCCGGTAAAGTTGCGCGCTTTCGCCAGTCATGTCCCGAAGCTGGGTCAACACCGGAGAGGCGACGGCCAGCAACCTGTCCTCACCGGCCGCAGTGGACAACTCGGACAGGCGCGGGCCCAGCACGAATCGGCCCTGCGTGTCGCGGGAGACGATGCGGTGATACTCCAGCGCGACGGCCAGCCGGTGGGCCGTGGGGCGCGCCAGGCCGGTGGCCTGGACGAGTTGTGCCAAGGATGCAGGGCCCGCTTCAAGTGCGTTGAGCACGAGGACGGCCTTGTCGAGTACGCCGACTCCGCTAGAGTTGTCCATGCACCGATACTGACGTCTCGACATATGAGAAAGCAAGTGGGGTGCGAAATCGGCGATCGCAAGGAGGCGACATGGGCCGCACGCTGGCGGAGAAGGTCTGGGAGCAGCACGTCGTACGACGTGCCGAGGGCGAGCCTGATCTGCTCTACATCGACCTTCACCTCATTCACGAGGTGACGAGCCCGCAGGCGTTCGACGGCCTGCGTATGGCGGGCCGGCCCATTCGGCGGCCCGAGCTGACGATCGCCACCGAGGACCACAACGTCCCGACCGTACGCGGTCCCATCAGCGATCCCGTGTCACGGGTGCAGGTGGAGACACTGCGCAAGAACTGCGCGGAGTTCGGCGTCCGGCTGTACCCGATGGGTGACGCGGGCCAGGGCGTCGTGCACATCATCGGCCCGCAGTTCGGTCTGACCCAGCCCGGTATGACGATCGTGTGTGGCGATTCCCACACCTCCACGCACGGAGCCTTCGGCGGAATCGCCTTCGGCATCGGCACCTCCGAGGTGGAGCACGTGCTGGCCACCCAGACGCTGCCCGCCTACCGGCCCAAGACGATGGCCATCGAGGTCTCCGGCACGCTGCCGGCCGGGGTCACCGCCAAGGACCTGATCCTGGCGATCATCGCCAAGATCGGCACCGGCGGCGGCCAGGGTTACATCGTCGAATACCGTGGCGAGGCCATCCGGGCGCTCTCCATGGAGGGCCGGATGACGGTCTGCAACATGTCCATCGAGGCGGGCGCCAGGGCGGGCATGATCGCTCCGGACGAGACCACGCTCGAATACCTCAAGGGCCGTCCCCACGCGCCGTCCGGCGCGGACTGGGACGCCGCGGTCGAATACTGGAAGACGCTGACGACCGACGAGGACGCCGTCTTCGACACGGTCGTGGAGATCGACGCCACGACGCTGACCCCGTTCGTCACCTGGGGCACCAACCCGGGCCAGGGGGCTCCCCTCGGCACGTCGGTGCCGGACCCCCGGGACACCGACGACCCGGCCGCGGCCGCGCGCGCCCTGGAGTACATGGGGCTGACCGCGGGCACCCCGCTCCGCGACGTGCGGGTGGACACGGTCTTCGTGGGCTCCTGCACCAACGGGCGGCTGGAGGACCTGCGGGCCGTGGCCGACGTGCTGCGCGGCCGCCAGGTCGTCACCCGCACGCTGATCGTCCCCGGCTCGATGCTGGTCAAGCTCCAGGCCGAGCAGGAGGGGCTGCACGAGATCTTCAAGGCCGCGGGAGCCGAGTGGCGTGAGGCCGGCTGCTCCATGTGCCTGGGGATGAACCCCGACACCCTCGCCCCCGGCGAGCGCAGTGCCTCGACCTCCAACCGCAACTTCGAGGGGCGCCAGGGCAAGGGCGGCCGTACGCACCTCGTCTCCCCGCAGGTCGCCGCAGCGACCGCCGTCACCGGCAAACTGACCGCGCCCGCCGACCTGTAAGGAGTTTTCGCGATGGACGCCTTCACCACCCACACCGGCCGGGCCGTGCCGCTGCGTCGCGGCAACGTCGACACCGACCAGATCATCCCCGCCGTCTGGCTCAAGCAGGTCAGCCGGACCGGATTCGAGAAGGGCCTGTTCTCCGCCTGGCGCGAGGACCCGGCCTTCGTCCTGAACAACCCCGCCTACGAGGGCGCCTCGATCCTTGTCGCCGGACCCGACTTCGGCACCGGCTCCTCGCGAGAGCACGCGGTCTGGGCCCTGCAGCAGTACGGTTTCCGCGTCGTGATCGCGGCCCGCTTCGGCGACATCTTCCGCAACAACTCCACCAAGATGGGGCTGCTCCCCGTCGTCCTGCCGGCCGCCGTCGTGGAGGCCCTGCAGAGCGCCGTGGAGGCGGACCCCGCCCTGGAGGTCACCGTTGACCTGGAAGGACGTCAGGTCCGCTGGGGTGGCGAGGTCGCCGGATTCGAGATCGACGACTACACCCGCTGGCGGCTGATGGAGGGCCTGGACGACATCGGGCTGACCCTGCGCAACGCCGACGATGTGACGGTGTACGAGAATGGTCGGCAGCCATGGCTGCCGACGACTGTCTGACACGTTCAGAGAACGAGCTGGCGCGGCGGTTGCGCGATGCGCACCGCCGCGTTCGCGTGCTGCCCATCCCCCCGGCAGAGCGACAGCGCCTGTCCAGACGCCTGCTCGCCATCTGCGATGTGTCAAAACATGATCTTGATCATGCCGCAGGGCGTCTCGATTTATTCCTTCTAGACCTTGATGTTCTGGTTTCAGATACGCCGAGTGCTGGAAACATTGCGGAAGGTGATTGAGTCATACGGCTCTGTCCCTTAATTTCAAGCGGGCAAGGGGTTTCTCTCTGAGTTGAGACCTCTCGTCGTGACAAATCGGGTGAGACGGGTTTTCTGCCTCATGACCCACTCCCGGACATCGGTAAGACAGGGGGAGCAACCTTATGAACAAAAAGGAACTCGTCGACGCCATCGCGGACAAGATGGGCGACAAGAAGACGGCCACCGAGGCTGTGAATGCGGTGATCGAGACCATTCAGTCAGCGGTCGCCACCGGTGACAAGGTTTCGCTCACGGGCTTCGGCGCCTTCGAGATGGTGCACAAGCCGGCCCGTACGGCCCGCAATCCTTCGACGGGTGCCGAGATCCACGTCGCCGAGAGCTGGGGGCCGAAGTTCCGGCCCGGTTCCGACTTCAAGGAACTCGTCAACACGGGTGGCAAGAAGAGCGCGAAGAAAAAGTAGCCCTCACGCGAGCACCCGGATTCCCGCCGCGGGAGTCCGGGTGTCCGGCTTCTCCTTACGGGGGAGAGCTCTGCCGGGCAGGTGGAGGGCCTTGTGCGGGGAGATCGGCCGGGGGCCGATCCCGGCACGAGGCCCGGGCCCATTCGGGCTCCGGGGCCGATCCGGGCACGGAGCCCCGGGGCGGGCGTCCGCCGGGGCGGTTCCGCCCGGGTGGGCGGGCCGTCCGGGCCGAAAATCGTGGCCTCACCCGGCCCGGGGATCCGCCGGGGCACGATCTTGGGGGCGGGGGGTGTTGCCGGGTCCGAAACCGCTGCCTTACCCGGGGCGAGGCCTATCGGGGCACGGGGAAGGTCGAGAGCGTGACGTAGGTGATGTCGCCGCCGTCCATGACGATGTTGACCCGCTGGCCGGACCTGAGGAGCCTCAGCGGCCCCGCGTCGAACGCCGCCGCATCGAACGGGATCTCGCTCCCGTCGTCGAGGAACACCGACCCCGACCGGGTCGTCGCGTCAAAGATCCGCACCGTTGCCTGCACCCGATCAGCGTAACCCGCCGGAAAAGCGGTTGACCGGCTTCGCGGGGGACCGCCACGATGCCTCATCATGCGCGCGGGGAACAAAAGAACCGGTATGTGGCAAGATGCGTCGTTCCGGCTTTTTCTGGGGGCCGACGCGATCAGTCAGTTCGGGACCCAGATCACGCTCGTGGCCCTGCCGCTCGTGGCGATGCTCACCCTCGACGCGAGCCCCTTCCAGATCGGTGTGCTCACCGCGGCCGAGATGGCCGCGTTCCTGTTCCTGGGGCTGCCGGCCGGGGTGTGGGCGGACCGGCTGCGCCGCCGTCCGATCCTGATCTGGAGTGACCTGCTCCGCGGCGTCGCGCTGCTGTCCGTCCCTGCCGCCGTCGCCCTGGACGCGATGACCCTGCCCCACCTCTACGTCGTCGCCCTCCTCATGGGTGTCGGAGCGGTCTTCTTCGACGTCGCGCACATGAGCTTCCTGCCCTCGCTCGTCGGCAAGGACGATCTGCTGAGGGGAAACGGCACCCTGGAGACGCTGCGCAACACCGCCGTCCTGTCGGGTCCCGCGCTGGGCGGCTGGCTGGTGCACGCGCTGAGCGCGCCGATCGCGCTGCTCGCCGACGCGGTCAGCTATCTGGTCTCGGCGCTGTTGCTCGGCGGGGTGCGCGCCGAGGAGACGATCACACCGATCGCGGAGCGCCGCAGGCTCGGGGAGGAGATCGGCGAGGGCGTCCGTTACGTCGTGGGACACCCGGTGCTTCGCCGTATCGCCGGGGTCGGCGCGCTGGTCATGCTGTCCAACGGCATCTGGGTCGTGGCCCAGCCGCTCTTCCTGATCAAGATGCTCGAAGTGAGTCCGGGGATCTACGGTCTGCTGCTCTCCGGCGGCGCCGTCGGAGGGTTGATCGGTGCGGTGCTCGCGTCGCGCGTCGCGGTCCGCTTCGGCGTCGGCCGCGCCATGTACGGCGGAGCCGTTCTGGCGGCCCTGGCCATCCTGATCTCCCCGCTGACGGCCGAGGGCTGGCGGCTGGCGCTGTTTCCGCTCGGCTGCCTGCTGAGCGGCGTCGGCGGCGCGGTGTTCAGCATCAACCAGCTCAGCTACCGCCAGCGGATCACCCCGGAGCACCTGCTCGGCCGCATGAACGCCAGCATGCGATTTCTGATGTGGGGGGCCGCACCGGTCGGCGGCCTGCTGGGCGGGGCGCTGGGAGAGGTCTTCGACGCGCACACCGTGCTGTGGGTCGCCACGGCCGGCATCATGACCGCTCATCTTCCGGTGCTGACCTCCCGGAAGATCTTCCGGCTTCTGCCTCCTCCGCGAACGACGCCAGCCCTCGAATGATGATCTCGATGCCGAGGTCGAACCGGTCGTCGTTGGAGTTTTCGAACATCGTGTTCGAGAGCGCGACCAGGTGCGGGAAACGGTCGGGCGGCAGCTCCTCGAAGTATCGCTCGAGGGTCTCCCGCATCTCCGCCCAGGAGTTCTTACCGGACTCGCGGCGCCGGGTCTCCCACATGCTCTCCTCAAGGGCGAAGCCGTCGATGAAGGTGGAGATCACGTCGCCGGCCGCCCCGGCGACCCGGTCGGGCAGCCCGCCCGCGCGGAAGAGGCCGAGGATCTTGTCCATGTGCGGCAGCGTCTCGGGGCCGAAGGGAATGCTGCCCATCGAGATCCGGGCCAGGTCGCGATGCTTGTGCAGTCTGGCCCGTCCGGCGCGGGCGTAGTCCGCGACCTGCTCACGCCAGTGCTCCGGATCGGGTTCGGGCAGGCTCCAGTCGTCGAACATCCGGACGTACATCAGCTCGAACAGCTCGTCCTTGCTGCTCACGTGGGAGTAGAGGGCCGAGACCGCGACGCCGAGCTCGGCCGCGACCTGGCGCATGCCAAGCTTCTCGTAGCCCTCCCGGTCGAGCACGACGTAGGCCGCGTCGACGATCCGATCCCGGGTGAGAGGGATCCGTGCGGGAGCCGTCCTCCGGCGTGACCGTTCCCAGGGCAGCGCGGGCAACTCGTCGCTCATGACGTCAGTGTAACGCCGTGCCGAACAATGATCGGTGTGGAGAACACCGCTCATTTTCGCGATATATCTTGTCATGCCAACCAATGCGACATATCTTAAGAACATCGCACTGCGGACTGAACCATGTTCTCCCAAAGAACATCGCTCGTCTACAGTGAACGATGTTCATCGGAGGCGGACGCTGTTCCCACCCAAATTCCACCCAGATCCCCTGAGGAGAGCACCATGACCAGTGACGTGACGACCGCAGTCGACGCGCCACCCGAACCCCCGCTCTACCGCTGGCGTTGGGTCGCCCTGTTCGTGATCCTGGCCGCGGAGGTGATGGACCTCCTCGACGCCATGGTCACCAACATCGCCGCGCCCACCATCCGGGCCGAGCTCGGCGGCACCGCCGCCGTCATCCAGTGGCTCGGCGCCGCCTACACGCTCTCCATGGCGGTCGGCCTGATCACCGGCGGACGGCTCGGCGATATCTACGGCCGAAAGAGGATGTTCCTCATCGGCGCCGCCGGATTCACCGTGGGCTCGCTGCTCTGTGCCGTCGCGCAGTCGCCGGAGTTGCTCGTCGGAGCGAGGGTCGTCCAGGGCCTGTTCGGCGCGGTCATGCTGCCGCAGGGGCTCGGCATGATCAAGGAGATGTTCCCGCCGAAGGAGATGGGCGCCGCGTTCGGCCTGTTCGGGCCGGTCATGGGCCTGTCCTCGGTGGGCGGTCCGATCCTCGCCGGATGGCTGATCGACGCCGACTTCTTCGGCACCGGCTGGCGCATGATCTTCCTGATCAACCTGCCGCTGGGCCTGGCCGCCATCGTCGCCGGGCTGCGATACCTTCCCGAGTCGCGCTCACCACACCCCCTCAAGCTTGATTTCGGCGGCGTGCTCCTGGCCTCCCTGGCCGGACTGCTCCTGGTCTTTCCCCTGGTCCAGGGCCGTGAGAGCGACTGGCCCGCCTGGTCCTTCGTCATGATGGGCGCATCCGTCGTGGTCTTCGCGATCTTCGGCTGGTTCGAGTCCCGCAGGAGCCGCGCGGGCGGTGACCCGCTGGTCGTACCCAGCCTCTTCCGCAAGCGGGCCTTCACCGGCGGCCTGCTGACCGGACTGGTCTTCTTCTCCTCCATGTCGGGCTTCGCCCTGGTGTTCAACCTCTACACCCAGGTCGGTCTCGGCTACTCCACGCTGAAGGCCGGCCTGGTGATGATCCCCTGGTCGCTGGGAATGGTCGTCGGCTTCGGCCTCGCCCAGATGGTGCAGCGGTTCGGCCGCAAGGTCCTGCAGGGCGGCGTCCTCGTCATGGCGCTCGGCACGCTCGGCGTCCTGCTGACGGTCACCCTCGCGGGGATGGAGGTGACCCCCTGGCAGTTCGTCCCGGCGCTGACGGTCACCGGCATCGGGATGGGCCTGCTGATGGCGCCGTTCTTCAACATCGTGCTGGCCGGGGTCGAGCAGCACGAGAGCGGCTCGGCCTCCGGCACGCTCACCGCGGTCCAGCAGCTCGGCGGGGCCTTCGGCGTGGCCCTGCTCGGCACGGTCTTCTTCGACCAGCTGGGAATCGGAGCGAATCCCGACGTCATCGGGGCGACGCGGATCGTCCTCTGGATCGTCGCCGGGATGCTGCTGGCGACCTTCCTCGCCGCCTTCCTCCTGCCGAAGCACGCCGTGGAGGAGAACGCCGGACATTGAGCTCAAGGAGCCCGATCCCCCGACCGGGGCAGGCGGAGACCAGACGGCGGGGGAGCCCGACGAGCTCCGCGCCGAGCCCGGGATCGAGCTTCGTGACGGACGGAGGCCGGACGGCCGGGGAGCCCCCTCCCGCGGAGGCGGAGGGGGCTCCCCGGCTCACTTGTCCGGCTCCCCGCCCCTGATCCTCTCCACCACCGCCAGGGTGCGGGGGCCGACGCCGAGGGCGAGTGCCACCCGGAGGTCGTCGGGGGTGTCCACGTCCCGCCGGACCGAGTCGATCCCGTCCAGGCAGAGCTCCTTCGCGCCACGCCGGAGGTGACGGTCCCGTGACTCGCCACCGAACCCCGGGGTGAACGGCACGCCGGGCCGTACCCCGTAGAAGGTCGTGCCGACCTCGACGGCGTCGGGCAGGAACATCTGGTCGAACTCCGCGGCGGCGGTGAGCACGAGGGCAAGCTCCGCCGGGCGCAGAGCGGGGAGATCGGCCTGGAGCGCGCCGACGGCGTCGTCGGGCGCCAGCCGTACCGCCTCCCGGGCACCGCGGCGGAGGGCGGCGTTCAGCCCCGCCTCGGGGTCGCCGACGACGTGGGCACCGACGCCGCCGAGCGCCTCGGCCGCCACCGGGTCGCCCGTCACCACGACGACCCGCGCGACGAACACGCAGCTCAGCGCCGCTTCGACGGTGTCACAGGCGATCGCCACGGCCAGCGCGGCCCGGTGCGGGCCCGCCGCCGCCGACAGCCGGGTCTTGGCGGCGACCAGCGTCTTGACCGGCACGACGAGGGTCCAGGTGAAACTCTCCGGAGCAGGCATAACCTTAAGCATCCCGCCTCGACATCTCGCGGAGTCAACCGGGAGACTTGGGACGCACCCCGCTCACCTGGAGGAGCCCATGAGACGTCCTGGATGGCCTTCGCGATTCTGGGTCGCCGTGGCGGTCACGATCGTCAAACCGATCTCCTGGCTCCTGGTCAAGAAGGACTGGCGGCGCAGCGACCGCCTGCCCAAGACCGGCGGGATCATCCTGGTGACCAACCACCTGTCGTGGCTGGATCCGATCCTGATCTCGCACTACCTCTACAACAACGGGCGCTGGCCGACGATCCTCGCCAAGTCGGGGCTCTTCTCCGTGCCGGGGCTCGGGCACATGGTGAAGGAGCTGCAGGCCATCCCGGTCTACCGGGGGAGCGCCGACGCGGCACGCTCGCTCGGGGAGTCGGAGCGGCGGATCGCCGACGGGGCGTGCGTGATGTTCTACCCGGAGGGGACCTGCACCCGCGATCCCGAGTTCTGGCCGATGGAGGGCAAGACCGGCGCGGCCAGGCTGGCTCTGGCGACCGGCGCGCCGGTGATCCCGGTCGCTCACTGGGGGGCCCAGAAAATCCTGCCCTACGGGAGCAAGAGGCCCAGCCTCTTTCCGCGCAAGACCTTCCACGTGCTGACCGGCCCGCCGGTCGACCTGTCGAAGTACGAGGGGCAGCCGCTGCACGCGGAGGTCCTGCGCGACGCGACCGCCGACATCATGGCGGCGATCACGGTTCAGCTCGCCGAGCTGCGAGGGGAGAAGGCGCCAGGGGCGCCGGAACCCGTTGACAACTGACTTCGGCGTACGGTGATGAAATGACCAAGGCGGCTGTATTCGGCACGGGCTCGTGGGGCACTACCTTCGGCATGATCCTTGCGGGGGCGGGCACCCGGACGACCCTGTGGGGCCGGCGGGCGGAGGTGGTCGAGGCGATCGACCGCCGTCACGAGAATCCGGAATACCTTCCCGGGGCGGTGCTGCCCGAGACCCTGCGCGCCACGATCGATCCCGCCGAGGCTCTCGACGGTGCCGACTTCGTGGTGCTCGCGGTGCCCTCCCAGACACTGCGGTCCAACCTGAGCCGGTGGAAGGCGGATCTGCCGCCCGACGCGGTGCTGGTCAGCTTGATGAAGGGCATCGAGCTCGGCACCACCAAGCGGATGAGCGAGGTGATCTGCGAGGTCGCGGAGGTGCCCCAGGAGCGGGTCGCGGTGGTGTCGGGGCCCAACCTGGTCGGTGAGATCGTCCGGGGCCAGCCCGCCGCGACCGTGGTCGCCTGCACCGACGAGCGGGCCATGGAACGCCTCCAGGCGGCCTGCTACATGCCGCCGTGGTTTCGTCCCTACACCAACCCCGACGTGGTGGGGGTCGAGCTCGGAGGAGCGATCAAGAACGTGATCGCCCTGGCGGTCGGCATCTCGGCGGGGATGGGGCTCGGCGACAACGTCGGGGCGATGCTGATGACGCGCGGGCTGGCCGAGATCTCACGGCTGGGCGAGGCGCTCGGCGCGGATCCGCACACCTTCGCGGGCCTGGCGGGGATGGGCGATCTGATAGCGACCTGTACGTCCCCATTGTCCCGGAACCGTACCTTCGGTGAGAATCTTGGGCGGGGCATGACCTTGGCCGAGGTCGTCGCCGCCACGAAACAGACCGCCGAGGGGGTCAAGTCCTGCGAGTCGGTCCTCGAGCTGGCCAGGAAGCACGACGTGGAGATGCCGATCACCGAGGTGGTGGTGGCGGTGGTCCACGACGCAATGCCACCAAGCGAGGCCGCGGTGCTGCTGATGTCGCGAACTCCCAAAGCGGAACGGTACGGTCTGTGAACAGACGCACACGCAGGAGGCAGGGCGAGAACACCCGATCGGTGCACCTGCCTCCCGCGCTCGCGCCCCAGCAGAGCCCCTTCGGCCTTCCGGTGTGGCGCAACTCCGCGTGGAGCTTCGGCGACTCCGCCGAATACGCCGACGCGTTCGACGAGAAGGGCTCCGGTTTCGCCGAAGGCGGGATCGACAACCCCACCACCGCCGCCTTCGCCGCGGCGGTGGCCTCGCTGGAGGGCGCCGCGGCGCCCGAGGACGTGGCGGGCCAGGCGTTCGCCTCGGGGATGGCGGCGATCAGCACCGTCCTGATGACGTTCCTGCGCGCGGGCGCGCACATCGTGGCCCCGGCCCCCCTGTACGGCGGGACCCACTCCCTGATCACCAATGTGCTGTCCAGGTTCGGGGTCGGCGCGGACTTCGTGGACTACGGCGATCTCGCCCGGGTGCACGCGGAGGTCAGGCCCAATACGAAGATCATCTATGCGGAGACGCTCTCCAACCCGACGATGGCCGTCTCCGACATCCGAGGCCTCTACCGGATCGCCCGCATGGCCGGGGCGCTGCTGGTGGTCGACTCCACCTTCGCCACCCCGATCGTGTGCCGCCCCCTCGAACACGGCGCCGACCTGGTGATCCACTCCGCGACGAAATACCTCGGCGGCCACGACGACTGCACCGGCGGCGTCGCGGTCGGCCGTCCCGACCTGGTCGCCCAGCTGCGCGAGGTCCGCATCGACACCGGCGGGACGCTCTCCCCCGACGACGCGTTCCTGCTGCGCAGGGGACTGGAGACCCTGCCGCTGCGGGTGCGCCGGATGTGCTCCACCGCGATGCTGTTCGCCGCCGCCGTGGCCAAGCACCCCGCCGTGCGCCGGGTCGACTATCCGGGGCTGCCCGGCCACCCGGGCCACCAGCTCGCCAGACGCCTGTTCGACTCCGGCCCCGAGGGCACCAGATACGGCGCCTGCGTGACGATCACCCCGCACGGCGGTTACGGCGCGGGCGCGGCGCTGGCCGACGCGCTCAAACTCGCCTCGATCGCCACCTCCGCCGGCGGCACGCGCACCAAGGCCGCGCACGTGGCCTCGGCCACCCACCGCCGGCTCGGCAACGGCTCCGGGGTCGACGCGGGGGCGGTCCGGTTCTCCATCGGGCTTGAGGACGCGGAAGACCTCATTATGGACGTGACCAAGGCGCTGGACTCCCTTCCCCGTATCGGGTAGATAGGCGCGTCTAACAGGCAGATTGCCCCCTAAGAGGGGGTAGATTCGGTCTTCATGAGTGAACAGCACGAACCCCGTCCGCGGGTCGCCGTCGTCTTCGGCGGTCGTAACTCCGAGCACGCCGTCTCCATCCTTGGAGCCGGCAGCGTGCTGGAGGCCATCGATCGGTCCAAGTACGAGGTGGTTCCCGTGGGGATCGCCCGGGACGGACGGTGGGTGCTCGCCTCGGGGGACCAGCGTTATGAGATCGACGGCGGTGAGTTGCCCGCCGTGGACGCCCAGGGCTCCGGGCTGGCACTGCCATCCGGCGGAGGGCCGCTGGTGGCCTATGACTCGGGCAGCATTCCGATTGAGCTCGGCCATGTCGACGTGGTCTTCCCCGTGATGCACGGGCCGTTCGCCGAGGACGGCACGATCCAGGGGCTTCTGGAGATGGCCGGGGTCCGCTACGTCGGCTCCGGGGTGCTCGCCAGCGCGGTCGGCATGGACAAGGCCTACATGAAGATCGTGCTCGCCGCCGCGGGCCTGCCCATCGGCCCGTACGTCGTCGTCCGCGACCGCGACTGGCGGACCGACCGCGACCGGATCCTCAAGGAGGTCCAGGAGCTCGGCTGGCCGGTCTTCGTCAAGCCCGCCCGAGCCGGGTCCAGCCAGGGCATCTCCAAGGCGCACAACCTGGAGGAGCTGGAGCGGGCCATCGAGTTCGCCCGTGAGCACGATCCCAAGGTGCTGGTCGAGGCCGCGATCGCGGGGCGTGAGATCGAATGCGCCGTGCTGGAGTCCATGGGCGACGAGGCCGCGCGGGCCAGCGTGCCCGGCGAGGTGCTGGTCCGCGGCGACCACGAGTTCTTCGACTTCGAGGCCAAGTACATCGGCGACGACATGTCCCTCTCCGCGCCCGCGGACATCCCCGAGGACGTGACGGAGAAACTGCGGGCGATGGCCGTCCGCGCGTTCGAGGCGCTGGGCTGCGAGGGGCTGTCGCGCGTCGACTTCTTCTACACCGCCGAGGGCAAGCTGATCCTCAACGAGATCAACACGATGCCGGGCTTCACCGCGATGTCGGTCGCGCCGCAGCTGTGGGCCGTCAGCGGGCTGTCCTACCCCCAGCTGGTCGAGCGGCTGATCCAGCTCGCGCTGCACCGCTCTCCCGGCCTACGGTAGCGCCGCCTTGATGGGTGCCGCGAGATCGACGAGCACGTTCTGCGGTGTGTGCTCCTGGGAGATCGTCACCTCGACGTAGGCCTCCCGGCCGATCGCCGTGAACAGCGTCGGCCTGGTGGGGTCGGGGAACCACGCCACTCCGTCGATCTCCGGCACCTGGTCGGTGGCGGCCATCGTCGCCGGCCGCGGCACCCCGCAGCGCAGCGCGATCTGGGCCTCCCCCCACACCGCGACGTACGGCGAGGCGGGGGTGGACTCCACCCGGTCCGCGCCGTCGAGCTTCTGCGGGAGCCGCTCCCCGAGCTGCTTGCACGCGGCCACGGCCGCCCCCTCGGGGACGGGCGGTTCCATCCGGACGGTGCCGCCGCATCCCGCCAGGATCAGCAGGGCGCAGGCGCACCCCGTCCAGCGGGCGAACCGGAGAGACATCTCACATTCCTGATGGTCAGATATGAACGATGGGACACGTAAGGGTACGTGTGATTCCCTCTACCGCCTGAATCTGCGCCACCACGAGCTTGCCGAGCTCATCCACGTTGCGGGCCTCGGCCCGAACGATCACGTCGTAGGGACCGGTGACGTCCTCGGCTTGCGTGACACCGGGGATTCCGGAGATCTCGCTGGCCACGTTCGCGGCCTTGCCGACTTCGGTCTGAATGAGAATATAGGCCTGCACCATAACGTCCTCCCGGGCGATTGGATCAGTGCCGAAAGGTCACCGTACCCTGTCATGAACAGGAGGTGTGTCATCACAGTCGGAGATCTCGGCGAATTCGGGGTTATTGCACGTATTGCCGGACGCTTGCCACAAGGTGGAACCGTATTGCTCGGTCCCGGGGACGACGCCGCGATGTTGAGCGCTCCTGACGGTCGGGTCGTCGTGACAACGGACCTCTTGATCGAGGGTAGGCACTTTCGGCGTGATTGGTCCAGTGGTTACGACATAGGTCGTAAAGCTGCGGCGCAGAATCTGTCCGACATCGCGGCGATGGGGGCCGTGCCCACCGGCATCGTGGTCGGCCTCGGCCTGCCCTCCGACGCCGCCCTCACCTGGCTGGACGATCTCACCGACGGCTTCCGCGACGAGTGCGACCTCGTCGGCGCCAGCGTGGCGGGCGGGGACATCACCCGTTGCGATCTGGTCGTGATCGGCGTCACCGCCCTCGGCGACCTGGGCGGGCGCGCACCGGTCACGCGTTCGGGAGCGCGTCCGGGAGACCTGGTCGCGGTGGCCGGGCGGCTCGGGCACGCCGCCGCGGGGCTCGCGCTGCTCCGCGAGGGCCATGGCGAGCCGGCGGAGCTGATCGGGGCCCACCGGCGTCCAGCGCCCCCCTACGCCTGCGGAATCGAGGCGGCCACACTCGGCGCGACCTCGATGCTCGACGTCAGCGACGGACTGCTCCAGGACCTCGGACACGTCGCCAAGGCCTCCGGGGTCGCCCTCGTGCTCGACCCGGAGGCCTTCGCCATCCCTCCCTCGATCGCCGACGCCGCCCGGCAGCTCGGCGCCGACCCGCTGGAGTGGATGCTCGCCGGTGGCGAGGACCACGCCCTCGCCGCGACTTTTCCCGTTCACGCACGGCTCTCGCCGGCCTGGACCGTGGTGGGCCACGTGATCGAAGGGGAAGGCGTGCAGGTCAAGGGCGTTTCGCTGGACCGCGGCGGCTGGGACCACTTCCGTGAGTGACGTTTCCCACCTGCTGTGACATCAGTGAAATTTGCGACAAACGGTTATTAAACTGGTATGAAGATGGGCGGTCGAGATTCCCTAGAGGAAAGGGGCAGTATGGGCCGCCATGCGGAACACGGGGAAGACGCTTCCCCCAGCCGGGGAAAACGTAGGTCGAAGGCCACCCCGGAGCCAGGCAACCCCGACGGGGCGATCGGGCGCAGGCTCCGTCCCGAGGAGTCGGCGGTCGTCGAGACGCGGACCGGATTCCTGGGGTCGGGATGGTCCTCCGCCGAGACCGCGCTGTCCGATCCGGTCCGGCCCGAGGAGGAACGGCGCTCCGGCGGGCGGAAGATGATGCTGCTGGCCGTCGCGGCGATGATCGTGGTTCTCGGCGGAACCGTGGTCGGTGTCCAGGTGATGACCAGTCCCGCGGGGTCGAGCACCGACTGCCCGCCCGGCGGCTGCGTCCTGGCGGCGTCGAACCAGCCGGTGCCGCAGGCCGAGACCGACGAACCGGCCGGCGATCCCACCTTCGGCGAGGAGCCCGATCAGGAGCCGGGGAAGCAAGGGGCACAGGGGGAGTCGGAGGCCACTCCGACCCCCGAGGCCACCCGCCGGAGTGGCGCCGTCGTCTCCTCCGCTCCGAGTCCGACCCACGCGCCCAAGGCCACCCGCGCCCCCCGGTCCGCGGCCGCCGAGCCGCTGTCCACCGGCGCGCACTCGCCCGCGGACGGACCGAAGCTCGCGGACGAGCCGGAGCCCGCGGCCGGACCGGAGGAGAGCCCCGAACCCTCTTCGAGCCCCGCCTCCGGACCCCTCTCCGCCGATGAGACCGACGCCCCGGTGGACACCGCGCCCGCGCCCGCCCAGACCTCCGAGGCGCCCGCCCCGAACGGTCCCGCGGCGATCAGGGTCGGCGTCGACCTCGTGAGGGAGAAGTCGAGGGATTACACCGTCAGGCTCGTGGTCACCGCGGGTCAGAGGGTCAACGGCCTGAGGCTGAGTCTGCCGGTGAACGGAAGGGTCTCCTCGGTGAGCGGGGCCGCCGGGAAGCAGATCGGCGACACCCTGGTGATCGAGTCGGGCAAGGACCTGGAGCCCGGTGAGGATCTGGTCGTCAACTTCACCGCGCGCGGCCGGGCGGAGATCCCCCAGACCTGTGAGAGCAGCCAGGGGGAGTGCTCGGTCTCCTGATCTGAGACTGGTTGGATGGGGACATGACCGATTCGACCCCTCCTCGCGTGCTGACCGTCGCCGGTTCCGACTCCGGCGGTGGCGCGGGCATCCAGGCCGACCTGAAGACGATGCTGGCCCTCGGCGTGCACGGCATGAGCGTGATCGCCGCGGTGACCGCCCAGAACTCGCTGGGCGTGCAGGGATACTGGGAGCTTCCTCCGGAGGCGGTCCGCGCCCAGCTCGACTCGGTGCTCGGCGACATCGGCGCCCAGGCGGTCAAGACCGGGATGCTGGCCTCGCCCGCGCTGGTGGAGACGGTTGCCGAGGTGTTGGGGGGTCTGGACGTGCCCGTGGTGGTCGATCCGGTGGGGGTGTCCAAGCACGGTGACGCGCTGCTCGCACCGGAGGCCGTGGAGACGATGAGGTCGCGTCTGCTGCCGGCGGCCACCGTGGTCACCCCCAACCTGTGGGAGGTCGCACAGCTCACCGGGGTGAAGGTCGAGGACGAGGGAGACCTGCGCCGGGCCGCCGACGCGGTCCTTGAGTTCGGCCCCACGTGGGTGCTGGTCAAGGGCGGTCATCTGCCCGGCGCCCCGGTGGACCTGCTGACCGACGGCACGCGGGAGTTCCGCTTCACCGCCGAGCGTCACGACAACCGGCACACCCACGGCACGGGCTGCACCCTGGCCTCCGCCATCGCCTCCCACCTGGCCCTCGGCGAGGACGTCCCCTCCGCCGTGGAGAAGGCCAAGGCATACGTCACCGGTGCGATCGCGCACGGCTTCCCGCTGGGCGCGGGCATCGGCCCGGTGGACCACGCCTGGCGCCTGCGCTAGAGAATCCTGGTGAGGGGATCGGTGCCCAGGCGCCGGAGCAGGCCGGCCGCCTGAGAGGTCTCCTCGGCCTCCGGGCCGGTCCGGTGACCCGACTCGACCGCGTCGGCGAGGGCCGTCAGCTCGTACGGCGGCAGGAAGCCCTCCGCCGTGCGCAGGGCCAGCCGGACCTTGGGACCGCCCGGCTCCTGGGCGGACAGATGGGGGATCCTGCGACCCGTCGGGCGGCGGTTGCTCCCGGCTCCGGCGTATTCGGTGGAGGAGTCCAGCCAGATGCGGGCGCGGGCGAGGTCCACCCTGTGCGTCACGAAGGTGTTGCGGACCTCCAGGACGCTCCCCTTCAGCGCGGCCCGGAGGCGGAAGGTGCCGAGGGCGCCACGAAGAAAAAGGACCATGATCGCGAGGGGCACCGCCGCGAGGAACGACAGGGGGCTGAGGCTGCCCTCGAACAACCTGTCGGGCCGCAGGAGTATGGAGATCATGAACAGCGGAATGACGATGAAGGGAATGGAGAAGAGCCCGGTGGTGATCTTCGCGCCGGTGCTCGCGCCGACACTCAGCTCCAGCGGTTCGTGGGGGGTGCTCACCCGTCAGACACTAGCCATCCGGAGCGGAGATCGGGTGAGACGGAAAACAACAGCCCGCCGCCCCCTGGGAGGGGACGACGGGCTGCCGTGAAGGTCTGGCTAGCGAGTGACCTTGCCGGCCTTGATGCAGGAAGTGCACACGTTCAGCCGCTTCGGCGTGCCGTTCACCACTGCGCGCACGGGCTGGATGTTCGGGTTCCAGCGGCGACGCGTGCGTCGGTGCGAGTGGGAGATGTTGTTGCCGAAGGTCGGCTTCTTAGCGCAAACATCGCAGACGGAAGCCACGGTTCGCTCCTTCATATCAGTCGAGAGGCCCGATCCGCCGCGCTAGCGGGCGGTCATCGGGCACGCCGGGACGACCGGCTGGCCATATGAGGATATCCGATGTTCGGCCATGCACGGCAACGTGGGCCGCCATGACTGACCGAACGGGGATAATCTCCGTTGGCAACCGTAGCGCATCCCGGAGGGGGGAAGGGCAGGCATGCTGCAGGTCCTCGACCCGTCCGCGATCCGGCGGTGGTCGCGGCTGGCCGCGGAGACCCTGGGAAAGGCGCGCGAGGAGATCGACGCGCTCAACGTCTTTCCCGTGCCCGACGGCGATACCGGCACCAACCTGTACCTGACCATGCTCTCGGCGGCCGAGGCGCTCGACGGGCTGCCCGGCGACGCGGACGCGGCGACCACCTGGCGGACGCTCGCGCAGGGAGCGATGATCGGCGCCCGCGGCAACTCCGGGGTCATCGTCAGCCAGGCGCTGCGCGGTCTCGCCGAGGTGCTGAAGGGGGCCGAGGGCCGCGGCGCCGACCTCGGGCGGGGCCTGGTCAGAGCCGCCGAACTGGCCCGTGAGGCGGTGTCCCGGCCGGTTGAGGGCACGGTGCTGAGCGTGCTCACCTCCGTGGCCGCGGCGGTGGGCGACCTGCCCGGCGATCTCGTCTCGATCGCGAGGAAGGCGGCGGAGGAGGCGCGCTCCGCGCTTCGCCGTACCCCGGACCAGCTCGACGTGCTCGCCCGCAGCGGCGTCGTGGACGCGGGCGGAGCGGGCCTGGCGATCATCCTTGAGAGCCTCGCCGCGGTGATCACCGACTCCTACACCGGGCGGGTGGACATCCCGGTGCCGGTCCACCCGGCCGGCCAGGGCGCCGCGCGCCCGGAGCCGGAGGAGGGGTCCGGCCATCCCGGCTACGAGGTCATGTATCTCCTGGACGCCGACGCGGCCGCGGTGGGCGTGCTGCGCGGGGAGCTGGACGCGCTCGGCGACTCGCTCGTGATCGTGGGCGGCGAGGACCTGTGGAATGTGCACGTCCACGTGGACGACGCGGGCGCGGCCATCGAGGCGGCCCTGCGTCTGGGACGCCCCCACCGGATAAAGGTGACCTACCTGGCCGGATCCGGCAGGACTCACCCGGCCGCCCGCGGGCGAGGGGTGGTGGCCGTGGCCGCGGGGCCCGCGCTGGCCGCCGTGTTCGAGGAGTCGGGCGCCGTGGTGGTCCGCCGCGAGCCCGGCTCCAGCCCGCCCCTCGCGGCGGTGCTCGCCGCGATCCGGGAGGCGGGCTCGGAGGTCGTGGTCCTGCCCAACGACGGCGGGGCGCGCGAGGTCGCGGCCGCCGCCGCCGAGATCGCCAGGGAGGAGGGGCTCGTGGTCAGCGTGCTGCCGACGAGGGCGTCGGTGCAGGGCCTGTCGGCGCTGGCCGTCCACGACCCGCTGCGGCGCTTCGACGACGACGTGGTGGCCATGACCGAGGCCGCCGCGCACACCCGCCACGGGCACGTCTGGGTGGCCGATCGCGAGGTCATGACCAGCGCGGGGCTGACCGCGCGCGGAGACGTCCTGGGCGTGATCGACGGAGACGCCGCGGTGATCGGCACCGACCTCGCCGGCACCGCGCTCGAGGTCGTCCGCCGCATGGTGTCGTCCAGCAGCGAGCTGGTGACCGTGCTCGAAGGAGTCAACGCGCCGCCGGGACTGGCGCGGGCCGTACAGGAGCATCTGGGCGCGACGAGGCCCGACATCGAGGTGGTTCTGTACGAGGGTGGGCAGGGCGGTTACCCGTTGCTCATCGGCGTTGAGTGAATTCTGTCGCCGGGACGCGATAGAAACTTGGGGTGACGAGCTTCGACGAGCCGCTGACGAAGGCGCTGGACCCCAAGACGGCCAAGCTGCTGGAAAGCGTTCTCGACCTGCGCACCGTCGGCGATCTGCTGCGGCACTATCCGCGGCGCTACGCCGAGCGGGGTGAGCTGACGAACCTCGACGACCTGCAGATCGACGAACACGTGACCGTGGTGGGCGAGATCACCCGGGCCATGCGCAGGCCGATGCGGAACAAGGGCGGCACCTGGCTGGAGGTCGAGGTCGTCGACGGCCGCGGCAGCAAGATCTACCTGTCCTTCTTCGGCAAGACGTCCCACATCGCGGAGACGCGGCTGCGGCCGGGCCGGCGGGGCATGTTCGCGGGGAAGGTCGGCGCGTTCGGTCAGGGTGACAAGCGCAGGTGGCAGCTGTCCCATCCCGAGTTCGAGATGTTCGAGGAGGCCGAGGCGGGCGCCGAGGAGTTCGCCGCCGCGCTGGTGCCGATCTACCCGGCGGGCAAGGACGTGACGCCCTGGGCCATCCGCAGGGCGATGGGAGTCGTCCTCGACACCATGGGCGAGCTGGAGGATCCGCTCCCCGCCGACCTGCGGGCCCGGCACAAGCTTCCCGGCCTGGCGGAGGCGCTGCTCGCGATCCACCGGCCGCGCGACCACGCCGACGTGACCAGGGCGCGCAAGCGGCTCAGGTTCGACGAGGCCTTCCTGCTCCAGGCCGTGCTGCTGCAGCGCCGGATGGCCGCCGCCTCCTGGCCCGCCACGCCCCGGCCGCCGCGCGGCGACGGGATGCTGACCGACTTCGACGGGCGGCTGCCGTTCGAGCTCACGGAGGGGCAGCGGAGCGTGGGGGAGGAGATCGCCGCGGACCTGGCGCTCGCCCATCCCATGCACCGGCTGCTCCAGGGCGAGGTCGGCGCGGGCAAGACCATCGTGGCGCTGCGGGCCATGCTCCAGGTGGTCGACGCCGGAGGCCAGGCCGTGCTGCTGGCGCCCACCGAGGTGCTCGCCCAGCAGCATCACCGGTCCATCTCCTCCATGCTCGGAGAGCTGGCCGCCGGCGGCATGTTCGGCGGCACGGTGGTCGCCCTGCTGACCGGCTCGCTGGGCGCGGCCGCCCGCCGTTCGGCCATGCTCGACGCCGCCTCGGGCTCGGCGGGGATCGTCGTCGGCACCCACGCGGTGCTCCAGGAGCGTGTGCAGTTCGCCGATCTCGGCCTGGTCGTGGTCGACGAGCAGCACCGGTTCGGGGTCGAGCAGCGCGACGCGCTGCGGGAGAAGGCCGGCGGCGGGCGCCCGCACGTGCTCGTCATGACCGCCACCCCGATCCCGCGCACGGTCGCCATGACGGTCTTCGGCGACCTCACGGTCTCCACCCTCTCCCAGCTGCCCTCCGGGCGCGCCCCGATCACCACCCACGTGGTGCCCGCCGCGGAGAAACCGCACTTCCTCGACCGGACGTGGACGCGGTTGCGCGAGGAGATCGAGCTGGGCCGGCAGGCCTACATCGTGTGCCCGCGCATCGGCGACCTGGAGGGCGACGAGGGCGATCTGTCGAAGGACGACGACGAGCGGAGGCCGCCGCTGGCGGTGCTCGACGTGGCGGAGATGCTGTCGGAGGGGCCGCTGCGTGGTCTCCGTACGGCGGTGCTTCACGGCAAGCTGCCGCCCGAGGAGAAGGACGCGGTGATGCGGGCCTTCACCAGGGGCGAGATCGACGTCCTGGTGGCGACCACGGTCATCGAGGTCGGCGTGGACGTCCCCAACTCCTCGGTCATGGTCATCATGGACGCCGACCGGTTCGGCGTCTCCCAGCTCCACCAGCTCCGCGGCCGGGTCGGTCGTGGTGGATTGCCCGGTCTGTGCCTGCTGGTGTCCGAGTCGCTGGGGGGCACGCCCGCCAGGGGGCGACTCGACGCGGTGGCGGCGACCCTGGACGGCTTTGAGTTGTCCCGTGTGGACCTGGAGCAGCGCAGGGAGGGTGATGTGCTGGGAGTGGCCCAGTCGGGCCGCAGATCGTCTCTGAAGATGCTCAGGCTCCTCCGCGACGAAGACGTGATCCACGCCGCCCGCCTGGACGCCGAGGCGATGCTGACCGACGACCCCGATCTGGCCGGGCACCCCGTCCTCCGCATGGAGATCGAGAGGCTCCTCGCCGACGAGCGCGCCGAATATCTCGAGAAGACCTGAGGCTCGGGCCCGCTCATCGGGGGACCCGGGCCGACCGGCTCCGCCCGCCGATGGGGAGGGACCGGGCCGACCGGCTCCGTCCGGCATCGAGAAGAGGTCCGGCATCGAGAGGAGCCGGGGCTCGTTGGAGAGGGCCCGAGGCCGATCGACTCTGTCCGGTGGTTGGAAGGGCGAGTGCCCGATCGCCGGGAAAAGGCTGTCCGGCCGCTGGAAGGTCACGGTCCGGTCGCTGAGAAGCCGATGGACCCAACTGCGGGGACGGCCTCCCCCCGAATGCCGTCCCCGCTTGGGCCCACTCCCGGGTCAGGTGCCGAGAGCACCGGCGTGCGGAAGGGCTCACGATCACGCCGGTCGGCCTCCCCCTGGGTCACTTGGAGGCCGCAGGACTCATCATGCAAGGCACCGGCACCCGGCGGAACGACCCTTGCGCTTTCGTCGCCACTCCTTGCCCACTCTTGACCTAGATCACCTGTCAGGACCCTTTTGACCTGCGGTTATGTGATGCGTCGCGACACGCCGCGCTGTGAGGGCGCGTCGATCATCCGGGCCGTGGAGCGGTGATTAATCCGAAATACATGGCAATGACACTCCTTAAGCGTTGGGCCGTAATTCATCAGAATCGTGAGGTGCAATTGGCCCGCGACCGGTCCGGGAGCGGCATTCGACCGGCATCGGCACAGGACCGGCATCCGACCGGCATCCGACCGGCACTGAGAGGATGGGCAGGTGAGTCGAGTCATCGCGGGAATCGCAGGAGGACGGCGGCTGGCCGTGCCGCCGGGGCGGGGGACCCGCCCCACGAGCGATCGGGCCAGGGAGGGGATCTTCTCCACCGTGGGCTCGCTGTTCGGCTCGCTGGAGGGGAGCAGGGTGCTCGACCTCTACGCGGGGTCGGGCGCGCTCGGGCTGGAGGCGCTCTCGCGAGGGGCCTCCCACGCCCTTCTCGTGGAGTCCGACGCCAGGGCCGTCCGGACGATCAAGGAGAACATCGCGGCCCTCGGGCTGCCGGGAGCCGAACTCGCGGCCGACAGGGTCGAGCGGGTGCTCGCCAGGGGCACCGGCGAGCCGTACGACCTGGTGTTCGCCGACCCGCCCTACGCGATGACCGCGGAGGCGGTGGACGCGACGCTCGGGCAGCTGAGGGACCACGGCTGGCTTCACGAGGACGCGCTGGTCGCGGTGGAACGGGAGAGCAGGGGTAAGGACCTGGTCTGGCCGCTCGGATACGAAGAGGAGAGGGTCCGTCGTTATGGCGAAGCGTCCGTTTGGTACGGTCGCGCCGCCGGGAATCCATAAAGCCACAGAGCAGGGGGTTCACCTTGCGTCGCGTTGTCTGTCCGGGATCGTTTGATCCCATTACCAACGGCCATCTGGACATCATCGGCCGGGCTTCCCGGCAGTACGACGAGGTTGTCGTGGCCGTACTGATCAACCTCGAGAAGAAAAGCCTGTTCACGGTGGAGGAGCGCATCCAGATGCTCCAGACCGTGACCAAGGAGTACGGCAACGTGCGAGTGGACAAGTTTCACGGCCTGTTGGTGGACTACTGCAAGCAGCGGGAGATCCCCGCCATCGTGAAGGGTCTGCGCGCGGTCAGCGACTTCGACTACGAGCTCCAGCAGGCCCAGCTCAACTACCGGATGTCCGGGGTGGAGACCCTGTTCATGGCGACCGCGCCGGAGGTCTCGTTCCTGTCGTCCAGCCGTATCAAGGAGATCGTCAAGTACGGCGGAAACGTGTCCGGCCTCGTGCCTGATCTTGTGCAGGAACTCCTGGTCGAACGGCTCAGGGGCTAGGCCCTGGTATTCTCTGAGTTCGGCCTTGCACGACGGCGTCGATGCGCCATGCCTAACATGCCTAATGAGAGCGGAATGACTCAGCGTAACTTGAACCCCCGAGCCCCCTGGGTGATTTCTACCCATGAACTGGGGCGGCGACCAGGGCTCATGCGCCAGATGAATCTCGTTCTCCCGGCCCCGGCGGACATCGGCGTCGACATGATCGGTGTCCCCAAGGACATCGATGTCGAGCTGGACATCAGACTTGAAGCGGTCATGGAGGGTGTGCTCGTCACGGGCACTGCGCGAACCCCGCTGCGGGGGGAGTGCGCACGCTGCCTGGAACCGGTCACCTTGCAAACCGAGGTGAACTTCCAGGAGCTGTTCTTCTACTCGGCAGAGGATGCTGCCGAGGATGACTCGCTTCTTGACGGTGACCTGCTCGATCTCGAACCCACATTCCGCGACGCGGTGGTGCTCACACTGCCGCTGAGCCCGGTCTGCAGTGAAGACTGCACGGGGCTCTGCGTGGAGTGCGGGATCAGGCTGGCCGACGCCGAGCCTGGCCACAAGCACGAAGTGGTCGACGCCCGGTGGGCCAAGCTGCAAGATCTCATACCCGAACATAACAACGATCAGGAGAGCTGACGTGGCTGTCCCCAAGCGCAAAATGTCGCGGAGCAACACCCGCTCCCGCAGGTCGCAGTGGAAGGCTGCCGCGGTTTCGCTCGTGAGCTGCCCCCAGTGTCGCTCGCCCAAGCGTCCGCACGTGGCGTGTCCGACCTGCGGCACCTACAACCGCCGTCAGGTGATCGAGCCCTCCGCCTGATCGCATTCTGACTGACGGATGCCGGCCGGGTCCCTTTCCGGCCCCGGCCGGCGTTACCGTTTGCAATCCCATGCGATGGCGGTCCGCCCGCGGCTGTGGTGGACGCCGGGGTTCGCGTGTAATCGCGTACCCTCCCGGCGCCCACCACGTCTTCGGGCACTTCTCGTTCTCCCCTTCGCCATCGCGCCTTCGATGAGAAACGTGCGAGGAGAAGACGTGGGTATGAGCAGCATCAAACCGGTGGCCGTCCAGGTCGTCAAAGATGAGCTGGAGCGGGTCCTGTCGGTGACGCTGGACGTCGCCATCCTGGAGCGGGCGCTGACGCACCGCTCCTACGCCTACGAGAACGGTGGACTGCCCACCAACGAGCGCCTGGAGTTCCTCGGCGACTCGGTGCTGGGCCTGGTGGTCACCGACACCCTCTACCGCAACCACCCCGACCTGCCCGAGGGGCAGCTGGCCAAGCTCAGGGCCGCGGTGGTCAACATGCGCGCCCTCGCCGACGTGGCCCGCACGCTGGGCCTGGGCCGGTTCCTGCGGCTCGGACGCGGCGAGGAGGGCACCGGAGGACGCGACAAGTCCTCGATCCTCGCCGACACCCTTGAGGCGCTGATCGGCGCCGTCTACATCAACAGGGGCCTGGACGAGGCGTTCCGTGTCGTCCACCTGCTCTTCGACCCCCTCATCGTCCGCTCCGCCTCGCTCGGGGCGGGGCTCGACTGGAAGACCTCGCTCCAGGAGCTCACCGCGTCCGAATCGCTGGGTGTGCCCGAGTATCACGTCGAGGAAAGTGGTCCCGACCACGCCAAGTCCTTCACCGCGATCGTTCGTGTCGGTGGAGAGGAGTACGGTTCGGGTTCCGGCCGCTCGAAGAAGGAAGCCGAGCAACAGGCCGCCGAGGCGGCCTGGACCCGGATCCGTCAGGATCGGGACAGGCGCGAAGCCAGCTGACCCGACCAGGGGACGGCCGGCCTGCTCAAGGAGGGGTTCATGCCCGAGTTGCCCGAGGTCGAGGTCGTACGGCGGGGCCTGGAGCGCTGGGTGTCCGGGCGGGTCGTCGCCCACGCCGAGGTGTTCCATCCGCGGGCGATCCGGCGACACGTCCCCGGCGCCGAGGAGTTCGTCTCCCGGCTGAAGGGCCGCACGGTCGGCTCCGCCGAGCGCAGGGGCAAATATCTCTGGCTGCCCCTCGACGGCTCCGACGCGATCCTGGCGCATCTGGGGATGAGCGGGCAGTTGCTGATGGTGGAGCCGGACTCGGCTCCGGAGAAGCATCTCCGCGTCCGGATCGCCTTCACCGACGGCGGCCCCGACCTGCGCTTCGTCGACCAGCGGACCTTCGGGCACGTGCTGGTGACCGCGATGGGCCATTCCGGGGGCAGACCGGTGCCGGAGCCGATCGTTCACATCGCGGCCGACCCGTTCGAGGCCCACTTCGACGACGAGAAGTTCGCCAGCCGCCTGCGGGCCAAGCAGACCGAGGTCAAGCGGGCGCTCCTGGACCAGTCGCTGATCAGCGGTGTCGGCAACATCTACGCCGACGAGGCGCTCTGGCGGGCCGGCCTGCACGGCGTCCGGCCCACCGGGGCGCTGACCAAGCCGAAGATCGCCGAGTTGCTGGCCGCCGCCCGTCAGGTGATGGCCGCCGCCCTGTCCGAGGGCGGCACATCCTTCGACAGTCTCTACGTGAATGTCAATGGCGAGAGCGGTTACTTCGACCGGTCACTCGCCGTGTACGGCAGGCGGGACGAGCCCTGTCCCAGGTGTGGCGCCCCGATCATCAGGGAGTCGTTCATGAACCGTTCGTCCTACAGTTGCCCACGCTGCCAGCCCCGCCCGCGAAAGGCCGGGCTGTGACGGACCGGCGGCTGACCGCCTGGGTCAGAGGCCGCGTGCAGGGGGTCGGTTTCCGCTGGTGGACGCGGTCGCGGGCGCTGGAGCTCGGGCTGACCGGCTGGGCCCGCAACATGGCGGACGGCCGGGTGGAGATCGTCGCGGAGGGCTCGGAGGAATCCTGCGCCAAACTGCTGCAGTTTCTCCGCGGGGGTGACACGCCCGGCCTGGTCGACGGGGTCGTAGAGCACTGGAATGAGCCCAAAGGCGGTTTGGTGAGCTTTGTAGAGCGCTGACCGCTTCCACAAAACCCCCAAAATAAGGTATAGTTATCTGTCGAGAGTGCCTACTGGTGCATCCACCTGGAGCGTTCAACTTGACCGTCTCCCTCACCGGTGCGACTCTTGATGAGAACCGCGCGCACCCCTCCCGCGGCAAAGAAGTGCGCGAACCAGTCTGGTCACTCAGCGTGGAGGACCCTTTACCATGGCGAAGGCTCTACTCGGCCACGTCGGCGGTCCCGACCCTCGAATGGTCTCGGAAATGCGTCGCCTCCAGCAGCGCATCCGCGATCTCGAGGGAGAGCTCACCCGGCTCCAGGCCCAGAACGACGAACTCGCGGCCAACACCCGCGACGAGGAGTTCAACCGTCTGCAGGATCGCGAGCCGGCCCTTACCTAGAGGCCGGGACGGAAACACACTGTCCTAGGGGCGCCTCTTCGGGGCGTCCCTTGTCATATATGGCGCGAAAGGAAGGCCAACTGCTCCGGCAACACCCGGCGGCGGTAGGCCATGTCCTGGCATCCGGAGGTAACCCTTCCCTCGGCTGTGGCACCCAGCGCTCTGAGGCCCTTCAGCATCGTCTGAGTCTGCAGGGCCCAGTCGTCGCGCTCGCCACAGCCCAGCCATACCGGGATGTCCACGAGATCGCGCAACGGCGCCTGTGAGGCGGTAACGGCGGGTGACGCCGCGGCGACCGCCCACACTCGTTTCGGGCCCAGCTCCGCGGCCATCCTCAGCGCTCCGGCTCCCCCCGACGACCAGCCCAGCAGCCCGATCCTCTCGGTGTCCAGTCCGTTCGCCCGCAGGTAGGGCAGGACCGTCCCGGTGATGTCGGCGGAAGGCCAGTCGTCGACGGCGGCCACCGCGAAACGCCCGCCGCTCGCGGCCAGGTGGCGATCGGCCGAATAGCGGTCGAACGGTGTGCACGCGTCGCCCAGGTCGCCGTGAAGCATGATCACCACAGGAATCTCCCCCCGCACCCCCGGTGGAAATCCGATGATCACTCGGTGCCTGCCCACCTTGCTCTGCAGCCGCGCCCCGGGGCGCGCCGACGGCGGGTCGGGAACCGGGCCGCAGACAATCTGGGCGTATGCATCCCGAATGCCCTCCGGGCCGGCTATCAGCGCGGCCCCACCAAGGCCCAGCATGGCCAGCCCTCCGCCTATGAGAAAAGTGCGCCTTTTAAGAAGGCTTTCCCCACTTGGGGGGGTTGCTGGAGCTTCGCCCTCACCGCGTTCCGCATCCATGCACGGCACCATAGGCGGTGTACAGGCGAGCGCGGGTGAAGAACGGTAGTCTTCCCCCACACGGGAGTCGAGCAACGGACTGACGAGGGAAGACACCGGAGATTTGCGCCTGAACCGCCAGGCGCGGCGTGCGTGTTGGACGAAAGTTCACCCCAGGAGCACGCCGGAGAACAGGGGGGCGGATGTATCTCAAGACCCTGACCCTGCGTGGATTCAAGTCCTTCGCCTCGGCCACCACCCTCCGGTTCGAGCCGGGGATCACCGCCGTCGTCGGTCCCAACGGATCGGGCAAGTCCAACGTGGTCGACGCCCTGGCCTGGGTCATGGGCGAGCACAGCGCCAAGTCGCTGCGCGGCGGCAAGATGGAAGACGTCATCTTCGCGGGCACCTCCTCACGCGCCCCGCTGGGCCGCGCAGAGGTCACGCTGACCATCGACAACACCGACGGCATGCTTCCGATCGACTACACCGAGGTCACGATCAGCCGCCTGATGTTCCGGGCCGGCCAGAGCGAATACGCCATCAACGGCGACACCTGCCGCCTGCTGGACATCCAGGAGCTGCTCTCGGACTCCGGCATCGGCCGGGAGATGCACGTGATCGTCGGGCAGGGCCAGCTCGACCAGGTGCTGCACGCGGGTCCCGAGGAGCGCCGGGCGTTCATCGAGGAGGCCGCGGGCGTCCTGAAGCACCGCAAGCGCAAGGAGAAGGCGCTGCGGAAGCTCGACGCGATGCAGGCCAACATGACCCGCGTCCAGGACCTCACCACCGAGCTGCGCCGCCAGCTCAAGCCGCTGGGCCGCCAGGCCGAGATCGCGCGCAAGGCCGCCGTCATCCAGGCCGACCTCCGCGACGCCCGCCTGCGGCTGCTCGCCGACGACGTGCTCACCCTGCGGACCACGCTGGAGCGGGAGACGGCCGACGAGGCCGCCGTCCTCGCCCGCCGTGCGGCGGTGGAGACCGAGCTGGAGCAGGGCCAGGTCGCCGAGTCCGAGCTGGAGGCCGCCGAGGCCGAGGCCCAGCCGCGCCTGGCCGCCGCGCAGGAGACCTTTTTCCGGCTCTCCTCGCTGCGCGAGCGCCTCAGGGGCCTGGGCGGGCTGGCCGCGGAGCGCCACCGCCACGCGACCGACACCGCCGTGGAGCGGCGCGGGCGCGACCCCGAAGACTTCGAGCGCGAGGCCGAGGAGGTCAGGGAGCAGGAGCGGGTCCTCGCCGAGCTGCTCGCCGACGAGCAGGAGTCGCTCGCCAGGGCCGTGGCCCGGCGCACCGAGACCGAGGGCGCGCTCGCCGCCGAGGAGCGGCGGCTGGCCGCCGAGGCCAGGGCCGCAGCCGACAGGCGCGAGGGGCTGGCCAGGCTCAGGGGCCAGGTGGGTGCCGTGCGCAGCCGGGCGGGGGCCGCCGAGGAGGAGATCGGGCGGCTGACACGCTCGCTGGAGGAGGCCGAGCAGCGCGCCGAGCAGGCCCAGGCCGAGCACGACGGCCAGGAGCAGGCCGAGCCCGCCGCCGATCCCGCCCTCGCCGAGGAGCTGGAGATCGCGCTGGAGGTCGTGGAGCAGGCCCGGGAGTCCGTGGAACGGGCCAGAGCCGGGGTCGAGGAGGCCAAGGCGGCCGTCGCCGGGCCGAACGCCGCGCTCGGCGCCGCCAAGTCCGCCCTCGGTGTGGCGCGCAAGGCCGACCAGGAGGCGCAGCGCCAGGTGGCCGCGCTGGAGGCCAGGTTCGAGGCCCTGGAGCTGGGTCTGATCAGCGGCGCGGACGGCGGCGCGGTGCTGCTCGGCGCCGACCTGGCCGGGGTGCTCGGCCCGGTGGCGGCCATGCTGACCGTACGGCCCGGTGCCGAGGTGGCCGTCGCCACCGTGCTCGGCGCGGCCGCCGAGGCCGTCGCGGTGGAGTCCCTGCAGAGCGCGGCCGACGCCATCGAGTTCCTCAGAAACGAGGACGGCGGCCAGGCCTCCATAGTCATCGCCGCCGGTGGGGCGGAGATCCAGACGGGCTCCGTGCCGGTGGCCGGCGCCGAATGGGCGATCAACCTGGTCACGGTCCCCGCCGAGCTGCGGGCCGCCGCCGCGCACCTGCTGGCGGGCGTGCTGGTCGTCGATGATCTGACGATCGCCAGGAAGGCGGTCGAGCAGCGCCCCGAGCTGCGGGCCGTCACCCGTTCCGGTGACCTCCTGGGCGCCTACGCTGCCAGGGGCGGTTCGGCGGGCGGCACCTCGGCGCTCCAGGTACGGGCCGCGCTGGACGAGGCGGGCGTCGCCCTGGCCGCGGCCAGGGTCGCCGCCGAGCAGGCCGGGACGGCGATGGAGGAGGCCGCAGAGGCCGAGGGCGAGGCGCAGTTCGCGGTCGAGAGCGCCCAGGCGCGGGTGACCGAGACGCAGACGGGCGTGCAGACCGCCCAGGCCGGCGTCAACGCGGCGCAGGTCGCGCTGGACCAGGTCCGGGCCAGGCAGCGCGACGCCGACCAGCGCGTCGCCGCGGTCGCCAAGCGTCTGGCCCAGCTGGACGCCGCGGCCAGAGCCGCCCGCGACGAGTGCGAGCGGCTGGCCAGGGGCGTGCGGGCGGCGCAGGAGGCCCGCGACCGGGACGCGGCGGGTCTCACCGAGCTCGAGGAACGGCTCGCCGCCGCGAGCGAGGAGGGGGAGCTGGAGACGGAGCCCACCACCGAGATGCGCGACGAGCTCGCCGAGATCTGCGCGGTGGCCAGGCAGTCCGAGATGGAGGCCCGCCTCGCCGTACGAACGGCCGAGGAGCGGGCCAGGGGCATCGAGGGCAAGGCCGACGGGCTGATGCGCGCGGCGGAGCGGGAGCGCGAGGAGCGGGCCAGGGCCGCCGACCTGCGAGAGCGGCGGCGCAGGCACGCACGGGTGGCCCAGGCGGTCGTCCGGGGCATCGAGCGGGCGTTGCGGATGCTGGAGACCTCGATCGTCGCCGCCACCGCGGAGCGCGACGAGGCCGAGCAGGCGCGCGGGCAGATCGACGCCTCGCTCAAGTCCATCCGGCTCCGGGTCCGTGAGCTGTCGGGGGAGCTGGACAAGCTGGTCAACCGGGCGCACGGCAGCGAGGTGGCCAGGACCGAGCAGCGGATGCGCCTGGAGCAGCTGGAGATGCGGGCGGTGGAGGAGTACGGCGTCGAGACCGACACCCTCATCGCCGAGTACGGCCCGGCCGAGCCGGTCCCCACGGGGGACGGCGACCCCGTGCCCTACGTGCGGGAGGAGCAGCAGAAGCGGGCCAGGGCGGCCGACCGCCAGATGTCCCAGCTCGGCAAGGTGAACCCTCTCGCGCTGGAGGAGTTCGCGGCGCTGGAGGAGCGGCACTCGTTCCTCACCTCGCAGCTGGAGGACCTGAAGAAGACCCGGCGTGACCTGCTGCTCGTGGTCAAGGAGGTCGACGATCGGGTCGAGCAGGTGTTCACCGCCGCGTTCGAGGACGTGGCCCGCGAGTTTGAAACGATCTTCACGCGGGTGTTCCCGGGAGGCGAGGGCAGGCTGCTGCTCACCGATCCCACCGACATGCTGACCACCGGAGTCGAGGTCGAGGCCCGGCCGCCCGGCAAGAAGGTCAAGCGGCTGTCCCTGCTGTCCGGCGGCGAGCGGTCACTGACCGCGGTGGCCTTCCTCGTCTCGATCTTCAAGGCGCGGCCCTCGCCGTTCTACGTGATGGACGAGGTCGAGGCCGCGCTGGACGACACCAACACCCAGCGCCTGCTGACCCTGTTCGAGGAGCTCAGGCAGACCTCGCAGATCATCATCATCACCCACCAGAAGCGCACCATGGAGATCGCCGACGCGCTGTACGGAGTGTCGATGCGGGGCGACGGCGTGACCCATGTCATCAGCCAGCGCCTGAGAGAACACGAGTCCGCCTGACCCCACCGTGTCCGAGCATTCCGGGTCGTCTGGAAAACTGTGGTCTTGTGGAAGCCTATCTCGGCATAATCGCGATCATCGTTGTCGTCGCCCTGCTTGCGACGGGCGGCGTGTTCCTGCTCTTCAGGCGTGGGGGCGGGCAGGCCCCGCCGGTCGAGCCGCCCGAGGTGCGGCCGCTCCCCGGGGAGCAGGCGCCCGCCGGGACCGTCACCAAGGATGACGACGCGGCGACGACCACCGTCCCGCCGCCGGCGAGGCCGGCCGAGCCCGTGGTCGTCACCCCGGAGATCGAGGTTCCGCCGCCGTCCGCGGGCAGGATGGTACGGCTCCGCACCCGGCTGGCCCGATCGCAGAGCACCTTCGGCAAGGGACTCCTCGAGCTCCTCTCCAGGGACCGTCTCGACGACGACGCCTGGGACGAGATCGAGGAGACTCTGCTCACCGCGGACGTCGGCGTCTCGCCCACCCGGGCGATGGTCGACGAGCTGCGGACCCGCGTGAAGATCCTGGGCAGCCGGACGCCCGCGGAGGCGCGGGCCCTGCTCAGGGAGCAGCTGCTCATCCAGATCGGCGCGGACATGGACCGCACCCTGCACGTCAAGCCGCACGGTGAGCGTCCGGCCGTGGTCCTCGTGGTCGGCGTCAACGGCACCGGCAAGACCACCACCACCGGCAAGCTGGCCCGTTCCCTCATCGGTGACGGCAGCACGGTCGTGCTCGGCGCGGCCGACACCTTCCGCGCCGCCGCCGCCGACCAGCTCCAGACCTGGGGAGACCGGGTCGGAGCCCAGGTCGTGCGCGGCCCGGAGGGCGGCGACCCCGCCTCGGTCGCCTTCGACGCCGTGGCCCGGGGCATCCAGGACAAGGTCGACGTGGTGATCGTGGACACCGCGGGCCGGCTGCACACCAAGACCGGCCTGATGGACGAGCTCGGCAAGGTCAAGCGTGTCATCGAGAAGAAGGCCGTGGTCGACGAGGTCCTGCTCGTTCTCGACGCCACCACGGGCCAGAACGGCATGCGCCAGGCCCAGGTGTTCGCCGAGGTCGTCAACATCACCGGTATCGCCCTGACCAAGCTCGACGGCACCGCCAAGGGCGGCATCATCATCTCCGTCCAGCGCGAGCTGGGCGTTCCGGTCAAGCTTGTCGGTCTCGGAGAGGGGGCCGACGACCTGGCGCCGTTCGACCCCGAGGTCTTCGTCGACGCCCTCCTCGGAGACTGAGCTCCGGCACCGCACCGCCATGGGGCGAATGCCCCGGGGCGGTGCGGGCGAGCGACCGTGAGACAGAGAGCGGTCCCGGGTCGTGAGCGGCGGGGGACCCGGCGGTGAGGACAGGCCGGTCCCGGGTGTGGCGGTGGCCCGGGTCGGGTCTGATCATGGCCTGGGTCGGGTCGGGTCTGATCGTGGGCCGGGCCGGTGCTGGGCGTGGCGGCGTGGCCGTGGCCCGGGTCAGCTCGGGGGGTGGGCCCGGGTGCCGATGGGGATGACCAGCGGGGTGCCCGCCACCGGGTCTTCGATGACCTTGGCGTCCAGATCGAAGACCTCCGCCAGCAGCCCCTCGGTGAGGACCTCGGCCGGGGTTCCCGAGGCGATGACCTTGCCGTCGCGCATGGCGACCAGGCGGTCGGCGTAGCGGGCGGCGAGGTTCAGGTCGTGCAGGACCATCACCACGGTCCGGCCGAGCTCACCGTGGAGTCTGCGGACCAGCTCCAGGACCTCGATCTGATGGGCCAGGTCGAGGAAGGTCGTCGGCTCGTCGAGCAGCAGCAGGTCGGTGCCCTGGGCGAGGGCCATCGAGATCCACGCGCGCTGCCGCTGCCCGCCCGACAGCTCGTCCAGCGGCCTGTCGCCCAGCTCCAGCAGGCCGGTCATGGACAGGGCCTCGCTGACCGCCGACTCGTCGTCGGACGACCACTGCCGGTACCAGGTCTGGTGCGGATGCCGTCCCCTGGCCACCAGGTCGGCCACGGTCAGCCCCTCGGGGGCCGTGGGCGCCTGCGGCAGCACGCCCAGGATCCTGGCGACCTCCTTGCTGGGCATCCTGTCGATGCGCTTGCCGTCCAGCAGCACCTCGCCGCCCGATGGCTTGAGCAGCCGTCCCAGGGCGCGGAGCAGCGTGGACTTGCCGCACCCGTTCGGCCCGATGATCGTGGTCACCGTTCCGGCCTCGATGCCGAGGTCGAGACCGTCGACGATGATCCGGTCGCCGTACCCGAGCTTGAGGTCAACGGCCTTCAGTCTCACGATCGCGCCTTTCTGCGCACACGGATGAGGAGATAGATCAGATAGGGGGCGCCGAGGACGGCGGTGACCACGCCCACCGGCAGCTCGACGGGGCTGAACAGGGTCCGTGAGATCAGGTCCGCGGCGGTGGTCAGGGCGGCTCCCACCAGGGCCGAGACGACCAGCGGCGGCTGCGCCACCCCCGCCAGGCGCAGCGCGATCTGCGGGGCGGCCAGGGCGACGAAGGCGATGGGCCCGGCCGAGGCGGTCGCCGTCGCCGCGAGCAGGACGGCCGCGAGGATCATCAGGCCCCTGGCGAGGTTCATCCGTACGCCCAGACCGGTCACGGTGTCGTCGCCGAAGCGCAGCGCGCCGAGCGAGCGGGTGCCGAGCAGGGTCAGCGGGATGAGCACGGCGAGCGCCAGTGAGACCGGGACCACGTGCTCCCAGCCCCGGCCGTTCAGCGAGCCGGTGATCCAGACCATGGCCTTGCCGGTGTCGTTGACGTCCCCGACGGTCAGCAGCCAGTACTTGACGTTGGTGCAGACCGCCGAGACGCCGATGCCGACCAGCACCAGGCGGTAGCCGTCCATGCCCCGGCGCCAGGCCAGCAGGTAGACGGTCAGCGCTCCGACCAGCCCGCCGAGCAGGGCCGCCACGGGGATGCCCACCGCGGCCAGCGGGCCGCTGGCGCCGCCCGTGGTGGCTCCCGCCGCCATGGTGATCGCGACCACGGTCACGCTGGCGCCGCCGGTGACACCGAGGATGTCGGGGCTGGCCAGCGGGTTGCGGGCGACGGCCTGGGTGATCGCCCCGGCCAGGGCGAGGGCCGCGCCGACGAGGGCGCCGGTCAGCGCGCGGGGGAGGCGGAGCTCCATGACGACGAAGTGGTTGGAGCCGTCACCGGTGATCGCCTGGAACACCTCGGGGACGCTCATCGGGATGTCGCCGATGCGCATGGTGAGCGCCATCAGCAGCACCACGGAGGCCAGCAGGACCAGGGCCACGGCGGCGGAGCGCAGGCGGAGCAGCCAGGAGGCGGAGCCGATCCGCAACGGCCGCCCGTTCACGAGTCTTTCCGACGGGGATGTCACAGGCGGACCGGCTTTCTCCGTCGGACCAGGGCTATGAAGAACGGCGCGCCGATGAGGGCGAGCACAACGCCGACCTCCAGTTCGCCCGGACGCGCCACCACCCGGCCGATCACGTCCGTGAGGAGCAGCGCGGCGGCGCCGATCAGCCCGGAGTACGGCAGCAGCCAGCGGTGGTCGGGGCCGGACAGCGGGCGGGCCAGGTGCGGGACGATCAACCCGAGAAAGGCCAGCGCGCCGCAGGCCGCCACGGAGGCCCCGCTGAGCAGCGTGATGGCGGCGATGCCGACGGCGCGGGTCAGGGCGACGTTCTGGCCGAGGGCGCGGGCGACGTCCTCTCCGAGGGAGAGCGCGTTGAGGCCGGGAGCGTTGAACAGCGCCAGGAGCAGGCCGACGGCGATGAACGGGAGCACCTGCCAGGCGACGTCGGGGCCTCTGGCCGCGATCGAGCCCGACTGCCAGAACCGGAAGACGTCCAGGGCCTGCTCGTCCATGAGGACCAGGGCCGAGGTGAGCGCGTAGAGGAAGGCGCTGACCGCGGTGCCCGCGAGGGCCAGGGTCACGGGTGTGGGGCTGCTCCGGCCGCCGGCCATGCCGAGGGCGAAGACCCCCGCGCTGGCGAGGAGCGCTCCGGCCAGGCCGAACCAGATGTAGCCGTAGAGGCTGGTGACACCGAGCACCATGATGCTGAGGACCATTGCGAACCCCGCGCCCTGGGTGACGCCGAGCAGGCCGGGGTCTGCCAGCGGGTTGCGGGTGTGGCCCTGCATGAGGGCCCCCGCGACGCCGAGCGCGATCCCGGCCAGGATGCCGATGGCGGTCCTGGGGATGCGCAGCGACCGGACGACGATGTCGCTCTCGGTGCCCGTCGGGGTGGTCAGCGCGTGCCAGACCTCGGCCGGAGGGACGGGCTTCGCGCCGATCGCGACGCTGAGCGCGACCGTCACGGCGAGGGTCGCGAACAGCCCCGCCAGAACGAGCAGGCGATGCCGGTGGATCGCCCGGATGGTCCTCCCGGAGGACGCCGTTCGCGTGATTGCCGCCGTGCTCACCCGCGCTCCTCTCGTTTGCCGATTTCGGCATGAGTATGCCAGTTTAGGTATAGCTAAGCTAAATTAGGCTCACCTAACTTTGGGCTGAGAGGATTTCAGATGAGAGCGTTGCGTGCCCTGACCGTCGGTGTGGTGGGAGCCGTACTGTCCATTGGTCTCACCGCCTGCTCCTCCGGCACCTCGGGCACGAGCGCTGAGGTTTCCGGGGGTCCCGGGGGTTCCGGTGCGACACCGGCTCCGGCGGCGAGCGGCGTGGGGGTGTTTCCGCGGACGGTGAAGCATGCCATGGGGGAGACGGTGATCCCCGCGCAACCCCTGCGGGTCGTGGCCCTCGACCAGAGCTTCGTGGACGGGGTGCTGACGCTGGAGACGGACGTCGTCGGCTACACCACCTACCGGTCGATCGAGGAGAAGCTTCCCGACTACCTGAACCCGGTCCTCGCTCACGCCAAGGAGGCTAAATCGGTCGGGACCCTGGAGCAGCCGAGCCTCGAGCAGATCGTCGCGCTCAAGCCCGACCTGATCGTCTCCGCGAAGGTCCGGCACGAGGCGCTGTACGACAAGCTGTCGCAGATCGCGCCGACGGTGTTCAGCGAGACCACGGGCGCCCTCTGGAAGGAGAACCTCAGGCTCATGGGCCAGGCCCTGGGCAAGGAGGACCTCGCCGAGCAGAAGATCAAGGCCTATCAGGATCGGGCCGCCGCGATCGGCGCCTCGATCAAGGCCAAGGACGGCGAGCTGCCCACCGTCTCCATCGCCCGGTTCGCCGGTGAGCCGACCGTCCGCCTCTACGTGGAGAACTCCTACTCCGGCCTGGTGCTGAAGGACGTCGGTTTCCCGCGCCCGGAGGGCCAGCCGACCGTCAGCGACTCCATCGTGGTGAACATCAGCCAGGAGAACATCTCCCAGCTCGACGCCGAGCACATCTTCGTCGCGGCCTACGACGACCCGTCGGTCGGGCCGGTCAAGGAGAAGTTCGAGGCCAACCCGCTCTGGGGCAAGCTCAAGGGCGTCAAGCACGACGTCTCCGACGTCACCTGGATGACCGCGGTCGGCATCCAGGGCGCCCACTCCATCCTCGACGACCTCGCCAAGATCTTCGAGGTCGACCCGGCGAAGGCCGCCTGACCCTTCCGCCCGCGGGCCCGGCGTTCCCAGGTGGAGCGCCGGGCCTTTCTGTCGCTCCACGATCGGTTCGCCAGATGTTCATCGAAGATCATCATTTGTTTGGCATACCGTTGTTGACCCTGATTTACTCATTCCTGACGTACGTCGCATAACTCACATGCGTCACATCGGGAGGCCGGGCGGAATGGTCGAAGTCAAGACGGAAGCGCTGAAGATCGCGACCCAGGATTTGATCAATGTGCTGCTCCCCCTGGCGGAGGACGTCAAGGTTGTCGTCGAGGGGACCCATCTGAGCTCTATGGCGTGGGGCATCATCGGCTCGCGCACGGTGGCCGGCAACTATGCCCCGGCCCAGGAGTATCAGGTCAAGCAGGCGGGCGGCTTATGCGACTGCCTCAACGGCATCAACGCGGGCCTGCTCAGCGTGGTGGCGAACTACCGGGAGGCCGAGCTCGTCTCGGCCAAGGCGAGCAACGACACGGCGAAGATCATGGACCTTGAGGCGAAACTCAAGCAGGACAGGGCCGATTTAGCCGAGGCGCAGAAGAAGGATCAGGGGCTCACGGACTAGGGGGAGGTCGGTACGTGCCGGGCGAAGAGCTTGGACTACTTGGCGGCATAGAGGCCGGGACCATCGGTGCGATGCTGGGCCTGGGAAAGATCTTTCCAGTCTGGGCGGCCACCATGGCCAAGATCGAGCTGGCGGGAAAACTGGCGATTCCGGCCGGCGGAGCGACGGCCATCTGGGCACTCGCTCAGCCATGGGACGACGACGCGGTCACCAAGGCGTGGGGTGACTGGCGGGTGGCGAACCTCAAGATCACGGAGTTCAGGACCAGAGAGCTGGACAAGAAGATCGCGGCGATCACGGCCGCGTGGCCGGAGGGAGCCGATCGCCGCGCCTTCGACAGGTTCATGGAAATCGTCTCTCACGAGGTCCAGCAGTTCGAGACCGCCACCGGGCAGATGGCCGGCGCGGTGCAGTCCGCCCAGACGAGCGTTCACCGGGTCATCAACACCTGCGGGATTTTTGTCGACTCCCTGCTGGCCATCATCATCGCCTCGGAGCTCATGCAGCTGTTCGGACATCGAATGCAGGCCATGGGTACGGAGACGATGACTCGAGCCAACCTGATGCCTCTCACCCCCGCCACCGCTGTCGCCAGGGCGGCCCTGATGTCCAGCGGCATTCAGATGGCGGCGCGAGGCGCGGCGATCAAGACCAAGGCCACCGCCACGAAGAACAGTTCTGCCCTGTTCCTCATGGGAGGAACGGCAAGCGCGGTCGTCGGTGTCAGCGCGGCCCTCCTCTTCAACATGGGAGACCTGACCTCACTGGCGACCATGGACAACCAGTTCCCGCAACCCCAGCTCAACCTCGGCAGCGACGGTCGGGGGAGCTCGGCGGGCGACACGGACTTCGACGACATCAGACGGCGCAGCGTCAAGGAGTCCGGCGACGAGGGCTGGACCTACACCTGACCCGGGTGGGCCGGTGCGCCGCGCCGGCCCACTTGGATCATTGGCGCTCGTACTTGGCGCGGATCTCCTGGAGTTCGCGCAGCGCTTCGGCCACCCGTGAATCGGAGCCGACCTGGGGTCTCAGGCCCGAGTGCGGCAGCCGGTCCCGCACCGTCTCGTTGAACTCCTCGACCCCGCCGGTCAGCGGTGCCATCACTTCGCTCAGACGCTCCGTCGCCTGGCTCAGCGCCTTCGTGGCGGCCTCCATGATCGCTTCCGCCAGGGCGTCGGAGCCCAGACGCATGGCCCGAGGGTCGATCTTCACACCCAGCAACGTGCCCTCGGGGCCCACCTCGACCCGGACCAAGCCGTCCGCGGCCTCTCCGTGCCCGCTCGCCTCGGTGAGCTCGTCGATCATCTTCTCGTACTGCTGGGAGAGCTTGCCGAAGTTCTCCAGCAACCGATTCACATTGAGGTCGTCGCTCTGCCCGAAGTTGCTGTACGGCGTTGTCATGTGACCCTCCTTGCGAAGGCTTCAAGATCGATCCAAGTCGCGTTCACCCTAGCGCCAAAAAGGACATTTCGATTGGGTAGGACGGAGTCGGGGCGGGATAAACGCGGCACCGGTCAGGCGAGGAGTGAGATCCCGGCCGTCTTCCATCGGTCGGGCATCCTCGCGGCGACGGTGTTCACCGCGTCGAGGATCAAGGCATCGACGGCGGGTCCGGCGAAGGTCGTCTGACCTCCCGATCACGGTCGGAGGCAGAGATTTGCCGCCAATCGGCACCGATACCAAACCGAGTTTTCGGCTTCTGATGGAGAATCGGTCAAAGCGGACTAAAGTCAGGAGCATGGTGACTCACCGCTCAGCGGTTCTACCGACAGATCCGGAAGCCCCTGGTACGTGCCTATGTGGGCATCAGGCTGATTTCATTATCCAGACCTTGTGGTTTTCCGGTCGGCGTTCCCTCGACCCCGTTTGTGAACCTCATGTCTCCGCGGTGGTCGACGCCATCGCCAAGAAGAACGCGCAGAGGGACGGCCGGTCCTGACGGGCCGCCGGTATTCGCCGCACCGCTGCCACCTGCCATCCCGCTCGACCGGCTGTCACCCGCCACCTCGACCGAGTGGTCGCCACCCGCCGTCCTGACCGGACTGCCACCACCCGCGTCGTCACCCTTGGCCGCTCTCAGGAAGACCTCCTGTCGCGGCCGGGCCGCGACGGTCTCCTCGATGCGCTCGGCCATCGTTCTTCGGGTGAAACACGCGCCACCCCCGGGTTCGTCACGGCATGCCACAACGGCCGTCCGCGCCCTATGTTTTTCTCATAGTGATGCGTCCTGAGTCGTATCGAACGCGACATTAGTGGGTTACTTCGAACTCTGCTAGACATTGTCCGTATTTGGCCTTGGTCCTGTGGTCGGCTGACGTTGACCGGCCGCAGGCGGGCTCGCCCAAATGGCTCGCTCCATCAACGGGCATGGCCTTAGTCGTCGGCGAGAAATGACCTCAGTTCCCGCAGATGCGGGGCGATGTCGAGGCCGCGTTCCGCCAGCCAGGCGTCGTCGCCGTAGGTGCCCCGATACCGCTCGCCGCCGTCGCAGATCAGGGTGACGACGCTGCCCTGCTCGCCCGCCTCCCGCATCTCCTTCAGGATCTGTACGGCCGCCGCCACGTTGGTGCCGGTGGAGCCGCCGACGTCGCGGCCGGTGACCTCGCGGACCCAGCGCATGGCGGCGATGGACCGGGCGTCGGGGACCTGGATCATGCGGTCGATCACGGTGGGCAGGAAGGACGGCTCGACGCGGGGACGTCCGATGCCCTCGATGCCCGAGCCCGGGGCGGTGACGGTGGCGTCGCCGGAGCACCAGGAGGGGTAGAAGGCGGAGCCTTCGGGGTCGACCACGGCCAGGCGGGTGCTGTAGCGGCGGTAACGGATGTAGCGGCCGATGGTGGAGGAGGTGCCGCCGGTGCCGGCGCCGACCACGATCCAGGTGGGTTCGGGGTGGGGCTCCATCTCCATCTGGCTGAAGATGCTCTCGGCGATGTTGTTGTTGCCGCGCCAGTCGGTGGCCCGCTCGGCGTAGGTGAACTGGTCCATGAAGTGACCGCCGGTCTCGGCGGTCAACCGGCGGGACTCCTCGTAGATCGTGCCGGGGTCGTCCACGAGATGACACTTGCCGCCGTAGAACTCGATCAGCGAGATCTTCTCGGGCGAGGTCGAGGCGGGCATCACCGCGATGAACGGCAGATCGACGAGACGTGCGAAGTAGGCCTCGCTCACCGCGGTGGAGCCGCTGGAGGCCTCCACGACCGTGGTGGAGGGGCCGATCCAGCCGTTGGCGAGGCCGTACAGGAAAAGAGAACGTGCGAGCCGGTGTTTGAGTGAACCGGTGGGGTGTACCGACTCGTCCTTCAAGTAGAGGTTTACCCCCCAACGTGTGGGAAGCGGAAAGACGTGGAGATGGGTGTCGCAGCTTCGATGAGCGTCGGCTTCGACGCGACGGATGGCCTCGGCCACCCAGTGGCGGGTCTTGGGGTCGTGTCGATCAACGGAATGCATGACCTTAAAGGTAGCGTCAACTGGGGTTATGTGATGATAGACACATGTTCGTCCGAATCAGGCGAACGATGTTACGATACTGAGACTTGTCCGGCTGTAGGGCGTGTCGCACCCGCTATTAGCGCAGCCACCGATGGATCCCCTGATCAGGCAGACCTCTTAACGGCCCCTTTACAAGGTGCCTGCGAACATGAGACCCGCCATCAGCAGGGGTGCATCGCACCTGTGTCGGACGGCAATGGGGGGAACAGCGCAAGGGGGATGACATGATCACGATGACCAAAGAGCAACGCCAGGATTGGTTCGAGCGTGATGTCGTGCCGGTCACCAACCAGCTCTATGCGTCCGCGATGCGTTTGACCCGTAACTCCGCCGATGCCGAGGACCTTGTCCAGGAGACCGTGGCCAAGGCGTTCACCTCGTACCACCAGTTTCGTGAGGGCACCAACCTCAAGGCGTGGCTGCACCGGATCCTCACCAACAACTTCATCAACGACTACCGCAAGAAACAGCGGTCGCCCAAGCTCTCGGCCACCGAGGAGATCGAGGACTGGCAGCTCGCCGCCGCCGAGTCCCACATGTCCACCGGGCTCAAGTCCGCGGAGACCGAGGCGCTCGAGCAACTGCCCGACAGCGCGGTGATGAACGCCCTGCGTACCCTGCCCGAGGATTTCCGGGTGGCCGTCTACCTGGCCGACGTCGAGGGTTTCGCCTACAAGGAGATCGCCGAGCGGATGGGCACCCCCATCGGCACCGTCATGTCCCGCCTGCACCGGGGTCGCCGCCAGCTCCGGGGCATGCTTGAGAGCTATGCCCGCGAAGAGGGCGGGCTCCGCCTCACCCCGCAGCACCAGGTCGCCTGACCTTCTCGTCGCGTACGGCCGTCCCCTACCCCTTCTCCCGTCATCCCGATCTTCCAGTACGGCTCCCGCCGCTCCAGGCGGGAGCCGTACTGTCGTGTTCGCCTCGGGACGGCATGCGGGACCGGGCGCGCCGCGCGGATCCGGATCCGCCGTGCGGGGGCCGGGCACATCGGGTGGAGGGCCTGTTCGTGCGGGTCCGGGCCGCGGTTGCGAGATCCTCAGCCCGCGGCTATCAGCGCGACCGCCGCGAGGGTGAAACCGATGCCCACCACCTGGACCGTGTTGAGTCGTTCCCCCAGCACGTAACGGGCCAGCAGCAGGGTGCTCGCCGGATAGAGCGAGACCAGGACGGCGACGAGGCTCAGCAGGCCCCGCTGCTGGGCGAGTATGAAGAGCACATTGGCGATCATGTCGAGGGCCCCGGCCGCGATGATGATGCGCAGCGCGCCGGATCCCGGGTGCAGGCTGCGGCGGGTGACCAGGGCCAGCAGGGCGATGAGGGTGACCGAGGCCAGGCGCGCGCCGAGCAACGGCCATATGCCGCCGTCCTCGGGGGCCTGTGAGAGCAGGATGAAAAAGCCGCCGAACCCGGCGCCCGCGGCGAGCGAGGTCAGGATCGAGCCGTAGCTCCGCCCGGCCGTCGCCGCGGGGGAGGAACTGCGGCTCACCAGCAGCACCGCGAGCAGCGCGAGCACCACGCCGCCCAGCGCGACCGGCTCCGGCCGCTCCCCGGTGGCCAGCCCGAACAGCACCGGCAGTATGGCCGAGGCGGTCGCGGTGAGGGGTGCGACCACCGACATCACGCCGGTGGCGAGTGCCCGGTAGAACAGCACCAGTCCCGCCGAGCCGGCCAGGCCGGAGGCCATTCCCCAGGCCAGGGTCCCGGTCGTGAGGGTTCCCGGCAGGAACGGCAGCAGGGCGACCACTAGGACCAGACCGACTATCTGGGAGAGCACCACCACCGCGAGCACCCGGGATCGGCGGGTGGCCAGGCCCCCGAAGAAGTCGGCCGTGCCGTACACCACCGCGCATACCGTTGCCAGCACCACAGCCGCCACTCTTCACCCCAGTTCAATAGGTTGTACTTGTAGTTCAACCTATTACTACACAGATAGTGCACTGCAGTGCAAATCAAGTTCACTACACTGAACTCATGGACCCAGAGACGATCACCGCCGCGGTCGCCAACAACGTGCGGGCTCAGCGGGCGCACCGGCAGATGACGCTCGACGAGCTCGCCGCGCGGTCAGGGGTGAGCCGGGGCATGCTCGTCCAGGTCGAGCAGGGAAGGACCAACCCGAGCATCAACACGCTCACCCGCATCGCCGACGCGCTGGGCGTGACGGTCGCGCGGATCGTCGATGTCTCCGACACTCCCGTGGTCCGGGTGGTCCACTCCACCGATGTGGTCGTCTTCCCGCATGGCGCGGCGAGCACGGCCCGGCTGCTGGCCGGCACCGACGCTCCCGCGATCCTGGAGCTGTGGGACTGGCGGCTGGCTCCGGGCGACCACCATGACGGCGACGCCCACCCCCCGGGCACCCGCGAGATGCTGACCGTGCTGGAGGGGCGGCTCACCCTGTCGGTGTACGGCGGCAGCCACGTCGTGGAGACGGACGACGCCGTCGTGTTCAGCGCGGATCGCCCGCACAAGTACGCCAACGAGGGGGACGTCCCGCTGCGGTTCATGATGGTCGTGACGGAACCCCGGGAAACGCCCGACCGGTAGGGCTCCGTCCCGATCCGCCGGGGCAGGGGAAACATCGTCCTCTGGATACGGATTTCATTGAATGCGCCATTCGAATGGCGCGTCGGCACGCATATCCGCTGATCGATGTCCCATCCTGTTGGGAATGCCCGGCCAAGATCTTGTGGGGGAGGCGGCCGAGGCTGTCCCTGACCCCCGCATCGCTTTCGGGGGTGGGCATGCGGCTGCGGATCGTCGCGGTGACGCTGCTGTTCGCGGTCGGAGGATGTTCCTCTCCGATCGGCCTGGCGGGAACCACGGGCAGACCGATGAACGCCGTCCCGACCGGGATCGTGCACGTCGCGGCCGGGTCCGACACGGACGGCTCCACCGCGACCGACCCCGCTACCGGAGGCTCCACGACGACCGGCCCCGTCGTGCCCGGCCCCGGCGCGACCGACCGGGCCGCGCCCGGATCCGGTACGGCCGGCTTCACCGCGGCCGATCCCCTCATGCCGGAGCCTGTCCCGGTCGGTCCTGCCCCGGCCGCGCCCGCCGCGGGCGCGCCCCCGGTGGCCGGGCCCGAGACGCCGGCCGTGAAACCGGGCGCGGCCCAGCCGCGGCGGCCGGAGAGCGACTTCCCCCTACCGCCCCCGGCGCGCTCGGTGAACTGCAGGCAGATCAAGTGTGTGGCGCTGACCTTTGACGACGGGCCGGGCCCGTACACCGGGATGCTGCTCGACATCCTCGCCAGGTACCAGGCCAGGGCGACCTTCTTCGTGCTCGGCCGGATGGTGGCGGTGGATCACCGGGACAGCCTTCACCGGATGGTGGCCGAGGGGCACGAGGTGGGCAACCACACCTGGGATCACCTCGATCTCACCGGGCTGCCGGAAGCCGAGATCATCCATCAGCTGCGCCGTACTCAGGAGATCGTCCGCCATGCGATCGGGTTCGAGATGACCCTCATGCGCCCGCCGTACGGTTCCACGAACACCCGGGTGACCGACGTGAGCCGCCACGAAGGACTCGCCCAGGTCCTGTGGAACGTCGACACCGTGGACTGGCGTGACCGCAAGGCCTCGATCGTCACGGAGCGTGCGGCGAACATCCAGCCGGGCTCCATCGTGCTCATGCATGACATCTACCCCTCGACGGTTCTGGCCGTCCCCCGGCTGCTGAACGAGCTGACCGCCAAGGGCTACACGTTCGTGACGATCCCGGAGCTGTACGGCGAGCCGCTGACCGGAGGACCGGTGAGAAGCCTGAACATTCCCCCGGCGGCCATGGCCCGGCTGAGAGCGCTCGACGGCCCGGCCCACGGCACCCGAGGGCGCCCACGACCTTGAGGTCTCCGCCCGGACGGGGACATGTCCGGTTGCCGGCTGAGACCGGTCCGATGGGCTCCGCCGATGCCACGCTTCCGGACGAAACTCCCCGCGCCCTCCGTTGCCGGCCGTGGACATGGGGAAGATCAGCTGATCCGTCCTCGGCGCGGCCGGAATCGGCCGCCGGTGTCCGGGTTGCGAGACTGTGAACCTTCCGGCCCTGTTCTCCGACTGTGCTGAGGAGGAGGCAGCGTGACTGACGAATTACTGGTGGTCCGCTGCCAGCTCGGGGAGCGCGAGGCGTTCGCCGAGCTGGTGGGGATCTGGAATGACCCGGTATGGACCTACGTGCGGCGCATGATCGGGTCCTCGCAGGCCGATGACGTGGCACAGGAGGTGTGGCTGGCCGTGGTTCGCGGGCTGCCACGGTTGAAGGAACCGGACAGGTTCGCGCCGTGGCTGTTCACGATCGCCCGGCGCACGGTGGCCAACCGGCTGCGTGAGGAGTACGGCAGGCACGAGGTCCTGGCGGAGGAGGAGCAGGCGACCGCCGATCCGGCCGACGCCCTCGTGGACCGCGCCGAGCTGCTCGCGGGCCTGTCGGAGCTGCCGGTCCGGGAGCGGGAGATCCTCGTGCTGTTCTATCTGGAGGACCTCTCCCTGGAGGACTGCGCGGAGATCTGCGCCATCCCGGTCGGCACGGTCAAGTCACGCCTCTCCCGCGCGCGGCGCATGCTGCGCGACCACCTCACGGAGAAAGGACACCGGAGATGAACCCCGATGACATGATCGGCAGGCTGTCCGGGCCGCTGTCGCTGCGCAGCCGGATCGGCAACGTCGTGGCGCTGCTCGGCGGGCTGGGCGGGGCGCTGTTCACCGGCCTGCTCTGGGCCACCGAACCGGCCCTGCCGGGCCGTACGCACCTGGCCTTCGGGGTGCTCGTCGCGCTCGGCCTGGCCTGGGCCGGCTACGGGACCTGGGCGCTGACCCGCAGGACGCCGTTGTTCGCCCTCGACCGGGTGATCGCCGCCTGGCTGGCGGTGACCGCGACGGGTCTGCTCACAGCCGGGACGGTCGCGATCGCGGTCGCCCGGGGAACCTGGGTGAGCGCGGCGGGCATCCTCGTCGCGGTGACGCTGGGCGCGGTCGCCCTGGTGATCCTCGTCCGGGCCCGCGCCGCCCGTGCCGCGCTGCTGCGCCGCAAGAGGGAGCTCGGAGGCTGACGGTGCGCGGAAGGGGTCACTGGCTCGATTCCGGCGGCAGGTGCTCCTGGGCCCAGAGCGAGATCTGCTCAAGTGCCGGCATGAGGGCCTGACCGCTCGCGGTCAGCTCGTAGGAGACCGACACCGGGGGCCCCGGGTCGACGGTGCGAGTGATGAGCCCCGCCGTGGTCAGTTCGGACAGGCGGTCCGACAGGACCGAGTCGCTGACCCCTCCCGTCGCACGCGAGAGCTCGCGGAACCCGGCAGGCCCGAACCGGAGGTTTCCGAGCACGACGCCGCTCCAGCGTTTGCCGAGGACGCCGAAGGCCCGGGTCAACGCGGCGCTGCCACGTATGCAGTCATCCGTGTCGGGGTGGTGGGGGGGCTTCGGCGTCACGCCACCACACTAGCAGAACCACCGTCGCTTTGATTTTAGAAGCAGATAGGATTATCGTCGCTGCAATCCAATTACTAGCAGGGGGATGCAATGATCGAAACTTCAGGCACGCGTCCGAGCGTTGTGGTCCTGGGCGGCGGATATGGCGGGTTCAAGGCTGCGAGGGCGCTCGACGACGTCGCCGACGTGACGCTCGTCGACCCCTCTGACGCGTTCATGCACAACGTCGCGGCGTGGCGCGCGCTGGTCGAGCCGGAGTGGCTGGAGAAGATCTTCATGCCCTACGACCGCCTCCTGACCCACGGACGCTTCCTGCGCGATCGTGCCGTGGAGGTCGACGGCCGGCAGGTCACGCTCGCCTCGGGCCGCCGGCTTGAGCCCGACTATCTGATCCTGGCGACGGGATCGTCGTACCCGTTCCCCGCCAAGATCGACGAGCCGGACACCGAGACGGCGCGGGCCAGGATCAGGGAGGCGCACAAGGTGCTGTCCGACGCCCGGCGGGTGCTCCTGGTCGGCGCGGGCCCGTCCGGCCTCGAACTCGCCGGCGAGATCAAGGCGTCGTTCCCCGGCAAGCACGTGATCATCGCCGACGCCGCGCCCGACATCATGCCCGGGCCGTATGATCAGGCGCTCCGAGACGAGCTCCGCGGCCAGCTCGACAAGCTCGGCGTCGAACTCGTACTCGGCAGCCCGCTGCGCGCGCTGCCGAGCGCGGCTCCCGCCACCGCCGCCTCGATCGCGATCACCACCGAGGCGGGAGACGAGCTGACCGCCGACGTCTGGTACCGCTGCTTCGGCGTCGGCCTCCAGACCGGCTATCTACGCGGCTCGCTCGCCAAGGCTCTTGACGATCGCGGTTACGTCCGCGTCGACGAGCACCTGCTCGTCGACGGCCAGGACCGCGTCTTCGCGATCGGCGACATCTCCGACGCCGACCGCAACATGGCGGGCTTCGCCGGCGCGCAGGCCGCGCTTCTCGCCGCGAACATCCGCACGCTGATCACCGGAGAGGGCGAGCTCGCCAAGTATGAGCGGTGGCCGACCGCGATCGTGGTCCCGCTCGGCCCCGAGGGCGGCGCCGGACAGCTCCCCGGCCACGACGGCATCGCCGGCCCCGAGATGGCCTCCGGCATCAAGGGCCGCGCCATGCTGGTCGACGACAACGCCGCGCTGTTCGACGCCCCCGCCCCCGCCGGACAGGCCTGACGACATGCCGCCGGTCATCCGGGCCGGCGGGCCTTGCCCGGGGAGACCCGATCGCCGGGATCCGGGCCGAGGTCGCGGATGCGCTGCGACTTTCCCGTCCGGACGTTGACGGCGTATCAGCCGAAGGGCGCATACGAGGCCGAATATCGGGCGGCGGTGAAGGGCGGCCAGGGGGAAGGCGGTCACGGGTGTCGCCCAGCTTGTTCCCGGCAGCCGGTCCGGCATCTGGGCGCGCAACCAGCTCGGCCGCTCGACGAACCCGGCGGCCAGGTGGCTTCTGCGACGCCTCCCCGCGGCACGTCCAGCCTGGGGGAGTAGGGAGACCCGGTGCTCCCTAGCGCTTTGTGATCACTCCGCAGGCGATGCGGCCACCGGAGTCACCGGTCTTGAGGGTGGCGTCGTCAGGGCTTTTTTCGCCATGGTGGTAGCGGTCGGGGATGTTGGCCTGGTTGTCCGGCAGGGCGTGGGCGATGACGGCGCTGCCGTCCTTGTCCAGGAGCTGGGCCACCGAGAAACGATCGGTCACCATGAAGGCGCTACCCGTGCGGTCCTGGGCGACCAGGAGGTCGGGCAGGTCGCCGGAGTGATCGGGATGGTTGCCCGGGTTGAGGGCGAAGTGGCTGCCCGCGCTGAAGAACGGGCTGCCGGTGGCGGGATCCTTCGACGTGGGATCGCAGATGCCCACGGAGTGGATGTGGAAGCCGTGGTAACCGGGTGCCAGGTCCTTGGCGACGACCATGAGCTTGGTTTTGTCCTCGCCCATCTTCCCGACGAGCAGCACGCCGACGGCCTTGCCCGTGGCGTCCTTGATGTCGGCGCGGGCCGACAGCTCGGTTGTGCCGTGCGGGCTCGGAGACGCCTCCGCAGGGACCGAGCCCGCCGAGGTCAGTCCCGCGCCGAGCGCGACGACCAGTGCCAAATGGATCTTGTGATGCATGAGAACCCCCGAACGCAGTCGAGCTCCTCTGCCATATCGAGAAGCCCGTCCAGGTCTTCTACCTCAGAAGATACCGGGCGGCCCCGTAGCCACGCCGTGGTGACCGCGGCTGAGCCGAACGACGGAAGGCGCCGGACCGCGAGGGTCCGGCGCCTTCCGTCGTTCGGCGTGCGGGTTATCCGCGCTTGGCGCGGGCGGTGGAGCGGCCGCGGGCGTTGGCGTCCAGGACGACCTTGCGGATGCGCACGGTCTCCGGGGTGATCTCCACGCACTCGTCCTCGCGGATGAACTCCAGCGCCTGCTCCAGCGAGAGCATGCGCGGCGGGATCAGCGTCTCCGTCGTGTCGCTGGTGGAGGAGCGCATGTTGCTGAGCTTCTTCTCCTTGGTGATGTTCACGTCCATGTCGTCGGAGCGTGAGTTCTCACCAACGATCATGCCCTCGTAGACCTCGGTGGTCGGCTGGACGAACAGGACGCCGCGCTCCTGCAGGTTCAGCATGGCGAACGGGGTCACCGGGCCCGACCGGTCGGCCACCAGCGAGCCGTTGTTGCGGGTGCGCAGCTCGCCGAACCACGGCTCGTAGGCCTCGAACACGTGGTTGACGATGCCGGTGCCGCGGGTCTCGGTGAGGAACTCGGTCCGGAAGCCGATCAGGCCGCGGGCCGGGACCACGAACTCCATCCGGATCCAGCCGGTGCCGTGGTTGGTCATGTGCTCCATGCGGCCCTTGCGGACCGCCAGGAGCTGGGTGATCGCCCCGAGGTATTCCTCCGGGCAGTCGATGGTCACGCGCTCGACCGGCTCGTGGACCTTGCCGTCGATGGTCTTGGTGACCACCTGCGGCTTGCCGACGGTCAGCTCGTAGCCCTCGCGGCGCATCTGCTCGACCAGGATGGCCAGCGCCAGCTCGCCACGGCCCTGCACCTCCCAGGTGTCGGGACGCTCGGTCGGCAGGACGCGCAGCGACACGTTGCCGATGAGCTCCTTCTCGAGCCGGTCCTTGACCATGCGGGCGGTGACCTTGGAACCCTTGACCCGGCCGACCAGCGGCGAGGTGTTGGTGCCGACGGTCATCGAGATCGCGGGCTCGTCCACCGTGATCAGCGGCAGCGGGCGGGGGTCGTCGGGGTCGGCCAGGGTCTCACCGATCATGATGTCCGGGATGCCGGCGATCGCGATGATGTCGCCGGGACCCGCCTGCTCGGCGGGCTTGCGCTCCAGCGCGTCGGTCATCAGCAGCTCGGTGATCTTCACCTTCTGGATGCTGCCGTCGGTGCGGCACCAGGCGACCTGCTGGCCCTTCTTGATGGTGCCCTGGTGGACGCGGCAGAGCGCGATCCGGCCCAGGTAGGACGAGGCGTCCAGGTTGGTGACGTGCGCCTGCAGCGGGGCGGTCGGGTCGTAGACCGGAGCGGGGATCGTGTTCTTGATGACCTCGAACAGCGGCTCGAGGTCCTCGGAGTCCGGCATGCCGGCGTCCTCGGGGCGGTTCAGCGAGGCGCGGCCGGCCTTGGCCGAGGCGTAGACGATCGGGAAGTCGATCTGCTCCTCGGTGGCGTCCAGATCCATGAAGAGCTCGTAGACCTCGTCCACGACCTCCTTGATCCGGGAGTCGGGGCGGTCGACCTTGTTGATGCACAGGATGACCGGCATCTTGGCGGCGAACGCCTTGCGCAACACGAACCGGGTCTGCGGCAGCGGGCCCTCGGAGGCGTCCACCAGGAGCACGACGCCGTCCACCATCGACAGGCCCCGCTCGACCTCGCCACCGAAGTCGGCGTGGCCGGGGGTGTCGATGATGTTGAGGGTCATGCCGCCGTGCTTGACGGCCGTGTTCTTCGCGAGAATGGTGATTCCCTTCTCGCGCTCGAGGTCGTTGGAGTCCATGACGCGGTCGTCCACGTCCTGGTTGACGCGGAAGGCGCCGGACTGCCAGAGCATGGCATCCACGAGAGTGGTCTTGCCGTGGTCGACGTGCGCGATGATCGCGATGTTCCGCAGGTCGTCGCGGCTGTTCAAAGGCATGATGGAGTCTCACTCTGTGATCGTGGAGGCTGGCCGCGGACCGTGCGGCCTTCCCATTTTAGTTGATCCGCCCAATCACTCTCACGTCTCCGCCATATGGAGTGCGCTAATTCACCCTTTGGACACCCTTTCGCCGTACGGATCGGACCAGTTCTCCTGTAGGCGGAACTGGCCTGATCCGCCTACTCAGCCCCCTGTGGATCTCCGTGGATTCCCGCCCAGATCGCGTTCGCGGTATCCGCGACAGATCATGTCCGGTCGTGTCCGGGCGCGGAGCATTCCCTAAGCTCGGATCCATGCCTTTCGCTCCATCGTTCGCCGTGATGTTCAGGACCCGGGACAACGTGCGGATCGACGCCGCGCACACCCCGTCGCGCGGGGCGGACGATCTCGGGATCGTCCTGGCCCACGGCTTCACCGGATCGCTCAGGGAACGCTCCACCCGGAGGATCGCCCATGTGCTCAGCGGGTTCGGCGGGGTGATCTCGTTCGACTTCCGGGGGCACGGCCGGTCCGGCGGGGAGTCGACCGTGGGGGATCTGGAGATCCTCGACATGGACGCGGCGGTACGGCACGCGCGGGCGATCGGTTACACCAGGGTCGCGCTCGTCGGGTTCTCGATGGGCGGGGCGGTGGCCGTACGGCATGCGGGGGTGCTGGGCGGGGTGGACGCGGTGGCGTCGGTGAGCGCGCCCGCGCGGTGGTACTACCGGGGGACCCGGCCGATGCGGCAGGTGCACTGGGCGATCGAGCGACCGCTGGGACGGTGGATCACAAGGGTGGGGAAGCGGACAAGGATCATGAAGGGCGTGTGGGACCCGCTGCCGCTGGCGCCGTACGAAGCGGCCGCGAAGATCTCGCCGACGCCGTTGCTGGTCGTGCACGGTGACGCGGACGCCTTCTTTCCGCTCGATCACCCCTACCAGATCTACGAGGCCGCCCTGGAGCCCAAGGAGCTGTGGATCGAACCCGGGTACGGCCACGCGGAGTCTGCCGCCACGCCCGAGTTGATCCGCCGGGTCGGGGAATGGGTCACTACCAGATCCTGATCTCCCAGGATCTCCGCTCCCGGTCGGCGAGATGTCTCCGGTGAGGCACCGGGCGAGGAGGACGACGTGAGTCGCGTACTGGTGCTCAACAGCGGATCTTCTTCGGTGAAGTACGAGCTGCTGTCCGACGGCGAACGGCCGGCGTCGGGAGCGGTGGAGCGGATCGGCGAGCCCGGCTCCCCGGTGGCCGACCACGAGGCGGCCCTGGAGATCGTCGCGGACGAGCTGAAGGAGCGGGGCCTGGGAATCGACTCCGCGGAGCTCACCGCGATCGGGCACCGGGTGGTGCACGGCGGCACGACCTTCACCGAGCCGACACTGATCACCGACGAGGTGGTCAGGGACATCGAGAGGCTCATCCCGCTCGCCCCCCTGCACAACCCGGCCAATCTGGCGGGCATCGCGGTCACCCGGAGACTCCGTCCCGATCTGCCGCAGGTCGCCGTCTTCGACACCGCCTTCCACTCCACGATCTCCCCTGCCGCCTCGACCTACGCGATCGACCGGGAGACCGCCGTACGGCTGGGCATCCGCCGCTACGGCTTCCACGGCACCTCACACGCCTATGTCTCGCGCAAGGCCGCCCTCCTCGCCGACGAGCCCCCGGCCAACGTGATCGTGCTGCATCTCGGCAACGGCGCCAGCGCCTCGGCGGTGTCGGCCGGGCGCTGCGTGGACACCTCGATGGGCATGACGCCGCTGGAGGGCCTCGTCATGGGGACCCGCAGCGGCGACCTGGACCCGGAGGTGGTCTTCTACCTGAGCCGGACGGAGGGCCTGTCCATCGACGAGATCGACACGCTGCTCAACCGGCGCAGCGGCATGCTCGGCCTCTGCGGGGACAGCGACATGCGCGCGGTGCAGAAGCGCGTGGCCGCCGGAGATCCGGACGCCGAACTGGCCCTGTCGGTCTACTGCCACCGGCTGCGCAAATACGTCGGCGCCTACTACGCCGTGCTCGGCACGGTGGACGTCATCGCCTTCACCGGGGGCGTGGGAGAGAACTCCGCGCCGGTCAGGGAGAGGGCGCTGGCCGGTCTGGGGGCGCTCGGCATCGCCGTGGACCCCGTACGCAACGAGCGCGGCGAATCGCTGATCTCGCCCGACGGCGCGGTCGTGAAGGTCGCGGTGATCCCCACGGACGAGGAGTTCGAGATCGCCCGGCAAACTCTGGAAATTGTTTCGCGAACCAACTCGGAATAATGCACGTCTACTTACAGCGGATGGATGAAATCCGCTGGGAGAAGTCCACGGGACACGAACCATCACTTAGTGGTGGTCGTGGGACATACTTCATGTAGTCGAGCGGTTGCCCAGCGTCGCGGGGGCGTGCTGGGCCGTCCATCGGCGGGGGTGCTTGTACGGCTCGGACGAGCCGTACAAGCACTCCTCGATCTCAGCCCAGACGGGCGATCGACTTGTACTCCAGGTAGGACGAGAGTCCCTCGGGACCCAGCTCGCGGCCGAGGCCGCTGCCCTTGAACCCGCCGAAGGGCGAACTGGTCTCGATCATGAAGAGGTTGACGCCGTAGGTGCCGGCGCGCACCTGGCGGGCCACGTCCATGCCGTGCTCGGTGTCGGCGGTCCACACCGTCCCGGCCAGGCCGTAGTCGCTGTCGTTGGCGATCCTGATCGCGTCGGCCTCGTCCTCGTAGGGGATCACGGTCAGGACCGGGCCGAAGATCTCCTCGCGGGCGATGCGCATCTCGTTGGTGGCGCCGGCGAAGACGGTCGGGGCCACGTACCAGCCGCGGTCGTGGGGGCGCTCCAGGCCGCCGACGACCGGCTTGGCGCCCTCGTCGATGCCGATCCTGATGTAGTCCTCGACCCGCTGCTGCTGCCGCTTGGCGACCAGCGGGCCGATGCCGGTGGCGGGGTCGGCCGGGTCGCCGACCGGCATGGACCTGACCATCGCCGAGACCGCGTCCACGACCTCGTCGTAGCGGTTGCGCGAGGCCAGGATGCGGGTCTGGGCGACGCAGGCCTGACCGTTGTTCATCATCGAGGCGACCGACAGGAAGCCCATCGCGGAGGGCAGGTCGCAGTCGTCCAGGATGATCGCGGCGGACTTGCCGCCGAGTTCCAGGGTGCAGCGCTTGAGCTGCTCGCCGCAGATGGCGCCGATGCGGCGGCCGGCCGCGGTGGAGCCGGTGAAGGCGACCTTGTCCACGCCGGGGTGGGAGACGAGGTGCTCGCCGGCCTCGCGTCCGGCGGCGACGATGTTGACGACCCCGTCGGGGATGCCGGCCTCCTTGATCATCTCGGCCAGCAGGTAGGAGTCGAGCGGGGTCTCGGGGGCGGGCTTCACGACGACCGTGCACCCCGCCACGAGGGCGGGGGCCAGCTTGATCATGATGACGAACTGTGGGACGTTCCACGGGACCACGGCGGCGACCACGCCGACCGGCTCGCGGCGGACGACCACCGGCCCGAAGATGCCGGAGCGCTCCTCCTCGACCGCGAACGTCTTGCCGAGCTCGGCGTAGTACTGCAGCATGCCGAGCGGCTGCGGGGCCTGTGCCATCTGGGAGAAGGTGATCGGGGAGCCCATCTCCAGCGTGATGAGATCGGCCATCTCCGTCTGGCGGCTCGCGTAGATCTCGGCGAGCCTGCCGACGACGGCGGCGCGCTCGGCCATCGTCATCCGGGGCCACGGGCCGTGGTCGAACGCCTGGCGGGCGGCGGCCACCGCGCGGTCCATGTCGGCGGGGGTCCCGTCGGGGACGCGGCCGACGACCTCCTCGGTGTGCGGTGAGATGACGTCGATGGTCCCGGTGCCCGCGGGAGCCACCCAGTCGCCCCCGATGAACAGCGTGTCGTGCTGGCGCATGATGTATTGCCTCCTGGTGGGCGGGCCAGAGTCAAACTTGAGCGAATGCTTGCTTGGACAAGTGTCATCCGCAGGGAAGGGCGCCACAAGCCCCACCGTTGCTTGAGACCGAATCATGTTCTGTCACCGATGGCAAGGGTTGCCCGGAACGCAGGTCGCGGGCTGTCGCCTACCGCGAGGATTGCTCGGAACGCCGGTCGCCGGGCTGTCGTTCCGGGTGGAGGCTGCTCGAAACGCCTGCCGCCGGGCCGCCGCTTATGGCAAGGATTGCCCAGAACTCCGACCGCTGAGCTGTCACTTATGGCAAGAGCCGCCGGAAGGCCGGCCGCCGGGCACTCAAAGGCTCTGGTGCTCGGGTGTTCAGAGGGGCCGGTGTGCAAAGATTGCCTCTGGTTGCCACAGTGACATGCCAGGCGGTATCTATTTAAATCACCTTAAAGTGGTAGATAGTTCGTCAATAGTGCATGAGTTCCCCCGTTCCGGTGGCGAGCCCCAAGATCGTCTTCTATAGTTTCGCTCCGTTCGTGGGAGGGCTCTGGAGGTGAGCGAAACGTGAGATCGAGTCGCTCAGCCACGCTGGGTGCCGTGCTCGCCCTGCTGCTTCTGACCCCGGTCATGGCCGGGGCCACCGCGCAGCGCGCCGCCAAACCCAACCCCGAGGCCGAGCTCAAGAAGCTGACCAGCGAGGCCGCCCAGCTCAACAAGGACTACCGGGGCCAGGTGCAGAGCCTCGAGGAGACCCGGGTCCAGGCCGGTAAGGCCACCGCCAGCGCCAAGAGCCTCAAGAGGGCACTGATGAGCGCCGAGGCCGACATCGCGCGCTTCGCCCAGACCACCTACATGGGCGGCGTGCTGGACGACGGCAACCTGATGAGCTTCGACGGCGACGCCAACCTCGTCCTCGGCCAGGCCGCCACCATGTCCTACCTCGCCAGCCAGCGCGCCACCCAGCTCAACCGGATCAAGGAACTGATCAAAGACGCCAAGGCCGCCGAGAAGGCCGCCGACTCCAAGATCGCCAAGCTCAAGAAAGACATCGTCGATCTCAAGAGCCAGCGGGTCAAAATCGAGGGCCTCCTGGCCAAGTACGGTTTCCAGACCCCCTCGGGCAGCGACGGCCTGACCCCTCGCACGGTCACCATGCGCAACACGGTGCTCCAGAACTTCCCGATGCCGTACGGCTACGGCTGCCTGCGCCCGGGCGACCCCGGAGACCACGGCACCGGCCGGGCCTGCGACTTCATGATGAGCAGCGGCGGCCGCATCCCGACCGAGGAGGCCATGGAGCGCGGTAACCGCCTCGCCCAGTGGGCCATCACCAACGGCAACCGCTTCGGGGTCATGTACATCATCTGGCAGCAGAAGTACTACGACGTCCGCACCGGCGCCGGTTGGAGGCTGATGTCCAACCGGGGTGGCAACACCGCCAACCACCTGGACCACGTCCACATCTCGATGTTCTGAGCTGCCAGTCCTTGCTATCGGTTTCTGACCGCGTGGAGGAATCCTCGCGCCACGCAAGTCCGGAGTGGCGATCTGATCAGGGCGGGTTGTCGTGCAACGGCTCGCGCTCTTCGACCTGGACAACACCCTCATCAACCTGGACGAGGCTTTCCAGGCGTGGGCCGGGGAATTCGCCGACCAGTATGGCCTGGGGTGCGAGGCGGTCGATTGGCTGATTGCTTGGGACCGGGCCGGCTACCCCCATCGTGAGGTCTTCTTCGGCAGAGTTCGTGATCACTTCACCCTGCCCGATCCCGTCGAAGAGCTGTGGAGCCGGTACCGCGGGCGGATGCCGCACCTCGTCCGCTGCCGGCCCGAGGTGATGGACGGGCTTTCACGGCTACGCACGTCGGGTTGGAAGGTGGCGATCGTCACCAACGGGACGGCGGACAACCAGCTCGGCAAGATCCAGCGGACAGGACGGAACGGAATCACGGTAGACGTCCGTGGACGATCTCGGCCTTACCGCGGATCAGATGGTCAGGGGGTTCGAGTCCTCGGCCGCGCCGGCCAGAAGGGCCGTCACAGGGGAACACCTGAGACGGCCCTTTCGTTCTGTCCGGACAACCTTCGGATCCGGCTAACACGCTTGCGGGGTCGCCGAGCAGGTCAGGGATGGTGGTGCCCGGTTGTTACCCTGAGGGGCGTGGACCGGATGGAGACGCGCGAGGTGGAGTGCTTCGTCGCTGTCGCGGAGGAACTGCACTTCGGGCGGGCGGCCGAGCGGCTCGGCATCGCACAACCGCCGCTGTCGCGGACCATCGGCCGGCTCGAACGCCGGCTCGGCGTCCGGCTGTTCGAGCGGACCAGCCGCCGCGTCGATCTGACCGACGCCGGCGGCGTCTTCCTGGCCGAGTGCCGCCGGGTGCTCGACGCGATGGACACGGCCGTACGGCGGACCCGGCGCACCGCCCAGCAGCAGCGGCTGGTCGTCACCACCAGGCCCGGAACCGGTCCCGGACTGCTCGCCGAGGTGGTGCGGGCCTACGAGCGGCTGCCCGGCGCGGTGCCGGTCGAGGTGATCTTCACCCACGACCAGCTCGGCGTGCTGCGCAGCGGCGCCGCGGACGTGGGGCTGATGTGCGGGCGCGATGACCTCGGGGGAATGATGAGCGTCGATGTGGCCGAGGAGTCCGCGGTGGTGCTGCTGCCGCCCGATCACCGCCTGGCCGGGCGATCCGCGGTGGCGCTCGCCGAGCTGACCCGGGAGGACGCCTACCGTGATTCCGTCCCGCCGTACCCGCTCGACCAGATCGTCGACCTGGTCTCCTTCGGCCGGTTGATCGTGGTCGTCGGGGCGAGTGTCACCAACCGGATCGGCGACAGCGTCGTGGCGGTGCCCGTTTCTGACGTCCCGGCGACCCGGCTGATGCTGGCGTGGCCGGACGGCGGCCAGAACACGGCGCGGCCGCTGTTCGTCCGGACCGCGAAGGCGGTCGCGGCGGGCCGCGCCACGCTGGACCGTGCCTCCTAGACGAGTCCGAATCCGAGCTGGGTCGCGCCTCCGTCGGAGGCCAGTTCGATGCCCGTGATGTAGCTGCTGGCCGGTGAGGCGAGGAAGAGCGCGGCCGCGGCCTGCTCCTCGGGCAGGGAGAAGCGGCGGAGCGGGATCGGCGCCACGTGATCCGCCCGCCACTGTTCCCGCGCCGCCGCGTCCAGACCGGACGCGGCGAGGGCGGTGTCCACCGCGGGCGTGTCCGTGGAGCCGGGGGCCAGCGCGTTGACCCGGATACCGCGATCGCTCAGCTCGTTGGCCCAGGAACGGGCGAAGGACCGGACCGCGGCTTTGGACGCGGAGTAGACGCTCAGCCCCTTCTGACCGCTGGTGGAGGCCATCGACGTGACCAGCACGATGGACGCGCCGTCGTTGAGCAACGGGAGCGCCTTCTGCACCGTGTACACCGTGCCCTTCACGTTGATGCCGAGGATCTTGTCCATGTGTTCGTCGGTGACGTCCGCCAAACCGACGAACTCGCCGAACCCGACGTTGGCCACCACGGCGTCGATCCGGTGGCCGTCCTCGGACACCTTGGCGTACAGCCGGTCCACGTCCTCGGGGTCGGTGACATCGCTTCGCACGCCGACCGCGCCGTGGCCGATCTTGGCGACCGCGGCGTCCAGTTCCCACTGTCTGCGGCCGGTGATGTAGACGAATGCGCCCTCCTCGGCGAACCGTTGTGCCGTGGCGAGTCCGATTCCCGCGCTGCCGCCGGTGACGACCGCGACCCTGCCGGCGAGCTGTCCCATGTGAACTCCTGCTGTTTGACCCGTTGCGAACACTTCGAGTTCACCACCGGGATCATGGGAGACCAATGATGACCCGGGTATCAGGCGATGCGTCCCAGGTATCGATGACCTGCTGTTTCGTTCAGGAGTGAGTTCGAAGACCTCTGAAACGAACGGTAAAGCGGGTGTCTTTTAAATCGGCCGGACGGGTCTGAAGGGGATTCCGTGAGAGGGTGGATGACCGTTCATCCCGTCGCTCAGATCATCCTCGGTGAGGTTGAGGGTGAAGGCGCCGCCCGCCTGCGATGGATCCCAGCCGCGGTCAAGGGCTCTCCGTATGGTCGCCGCCACGAGAGCCGGTCGTACGGTCATCGTTCGCTCCCTGAGCCAGGCGTCCGGCCGGGAGCGGGGGAGCTCCACCAGGAGAACCCGCCCCGGCCCCTCGGTCGGCTCCACCGCATAGGTCAGCGGACCCCAACTGTTTCCCTGGCAATACGTGGGCTTGTGGCGGATCCGCCAGCGATAGGCGGTGCCGTCGACGCCGATCAGCCTTGAGCCCTTCTTGGGGATCGCCACGGAACCGACCTCCCGCCTTGTTTCGTCCCTGCTCCGCAAGAGCACCGAAAACAGCGACAGGTGATGCGAGGTGCTCGCCAGCGTGGCCATCGCTCAGTCTTATGATCGAGCGGTTTTCGCACGGCCGGACCCGGCGGTGGCGGCCCTTCAGACCGGGAAGCACAGGGTACGTCCAGGGCACATGGGCACGAGAAGCAGCACGAAACAATGAGAACCGGCGAAAGCCAAAAGTCCAGCTCAGAACGCCTTTTAAAAGACACCGCAGGTCAGTCGTCATGACGGATCGGATCTCGATGTTCCGAGCTGTGGGGCTCCTGACCTGGCGGTGGTCTCGTTGGGACCACGGGCCGGCCGCGATCCCGTGATCGACTTCCCCGGTTCGGAGGGATGTCGGGCGGACTCCCAGGTGCACCGCTACCGAACTGAGGTCGTCTCTAGACCGCTTACCGTCGGCAGGTGTTCGCCTGCCGTGACCGGCTTATCGCCCACGCCACCGAGCACACCGGCGCCTTCGCCGACCCGGTCGGCGCCGAGGCCTCCGTGTCACCGCCTGGCGCCGGCGACCGGATGACCTACGCTGCCGAGGTCAGCCGCAGACCCACGAAGGACACCGCGCAATGACCCCAACGTTCCCGCAGGCCGTCATCCTCATCACCGGGATCCAAGCGGCAGGAAAGTCGACCATCGCGCAACTGCTGGCCGAACGTCTGCCTCGCTCGGTGCATGTCCGTGGCGACCTGTTCCGGCGCATGGTGGTCAATGGCCGGGCGGACATGACCCCCGATCCGTCCGAAGAAGCGGTACGGCAACTGCGTCTGCGCCACCGGCTGACAGCGGTGACCTGCGACGAATATTTCCGGGAAGGGTTCACGGTGATCGCCCAAGACGTCATCCTCGGCGAACACCTCTCCGAGATGGTCGAGCTCATCCGGCAGCGGCCGCTGCTCGTCGTGGTGCTCGCCCCGCAGCCTGAGGTCATCGCCGCCCGTGAAGCAGCCCGGGGCAAGAACGCCTACGACCGGTGGACCATCGACCTGCTCAATGACGGCCTCCGGAACGAGACTCCCCGTCTCGGGCTCTGGCTCGACACCTCCGACCAGACCCCGGACGACACCGTCAACGAGATCCTCACACACGCATGGGACAAGGCCAAGATCCAGTGATCAAGCACCCATTCGGACACTCCTGATATCCGACGGTGCCGTTGGCCTCCGCCATCGAGATCGCCGACCTCATCGACCGCTGAGGGCCGGCCGGCGGTACGGCGCGGCGAAACAGGCACTCGACTTGTCTTTTAACCTCTGATCTTCGCATTCTCCCTGGCCGGCGCTGATGGTGATCTATCGCGCACAGCCGGGGACCGGCGGTGGGATTCGGCATGATCGGCACCCCGCATCCGGCCTTGATCGGTGCCGCCAGGACGACTAGCCTGATCGCCGTGCTGCCGGAAGGCGGGGCCGAGGCGATCGCGTCACGCGGGAAGAGCCCCGGCCATGAGGAGCTGCTCGACCACGCCGCCATGGAGTTTGGGGCCGACTGACGATGAGCGCGGAAGAAGATTTCAAGCAGGTCGGCGCCGAGCTGGCCGACCTGGGTGTACGGGTCTCCAGGATGATGGGGAGTCCCGCGCTGAAAGATCAGGCGGGGAAGGTGTTCGCGAGCCTGCAGCGTGACGGCGCCATGGTGTTCCGGCTGGTCAGAGACACTCCCGAACACACGGTCGCGCTCCAGTTGGCCGGGGCGTCCCTGTTCGACCCCTCGGGGCAGGGCAGGGTGATCAAGGACTGGGTGGTCGTGCCCCACTCCTCGGCCGAGAAATGGACGGATCTGGCCGAGGCCGCCCTCAGCCGCCCACGCTGATCGGTGGGCCACGTCGCGATTGGTGCGCCTGAAAAGCGGAAGGCCGGCGGTTCGACCCCGCCCCTGACCACATCGCCTGAACCGCTGAAACGCCCTGTGCAAACTATGCACGGGGCGTCCTTGTTCGTATTCGACGACAACGTGCCGAGAGCGGAACGGTTTCCCTTTGAGCTACAACTGACGCAGTACCTGCATGGCGTCCTTCTCGATGCGCGAAAGATCGTGGAGGATGACGCCGGCCTGCCTGAGGTACCCCGCGTCGCCGCTCTCTCCAGCCTTCGTGATCAAGGTGGACACGTCCGTCCACAGGACGGCGGCCTCGGCGTACAGCCTGTGACCGGCGCGGAGGTTGCCGTCGTCGATCAGCCCGGTGCACTCGTCGAGGAAGTCGCGATAGAGAGCGCGAAACAGGGCACCGCCGGTGCCGCCCTTCTCCATGAGGAGAGCGGCCTGCGGCAGGTCCTGCTGCGGCTCGCCGGTGCGTAGCAGCCAGTTGGGCACCTGTTTGCCGGCTTTCTCGATGCCGCGGTGGCCCAGGTTCGCGATGGGAGCGGCGAGGAAGGCGTCGGCGCAGTTTTTGATGGCGGGGATGATCTGGTCCTGCCAGGAAGGAGGGTGAGCCGGCAGGGTGATGGTGAAGGATCGGTTCCTGGCGGTCATCGGGCCGCGTTCGGCGCGCGCCATGGCGAGGCTGGTCCGGCTGGTGCGCACCGCTCCTCCCTGCTGGTCGGTGTCCACAAGGTAGGCGTCGTGCTCGTCGTAGCCGTACATGGCGACGACATGGCCGCCGAAGTGCACTTTGGAGCGGAAATAGTCCAGGTGGTAGCAGTCGAGCTGAAGGCCGATCGGCCGACCGGCGTCGATGCGGGCGGCCACGTTCTCCCACGCCTTGCGCGGTGAGGTGGTCTCCTCGGCCGTTAACGTCAGTCCCAGCCTGGCGGCCAGGTTCCTGGTGAGTTCGAAAGGCCTGACGCGGCCTCCGAGAAAGGGGAATGCCATGCTCTTGCTGTCTCAATAGATGAAGGACAGGCCCGAACCCAGCCCGAACAGCATGGGCTCGGGCAGATCAAGTCCCTCATGCCGCAACAGCACCCCCAGCGCCGTCGTCTCGCAGTGGTGCGTGCCGCGGGCCTCGATGTCCTTCACGATGGTCATGCGTCGTTCTCCTCAGGCTGACGCGGCGAACGGCCACACCGTCCCCATGCTTGATACCTTCATGATCAACCACTGGGAGTAGCATGGGGCCTCCCGCAGTGGGAGAGTCCAGCCGATACCGGACTCACCCTCGTCCTATGTCTGCTCTTGTTCCGTCGCCGTTCCGATGACCGCCACGGATATCAGGGTGACGCCCAGGTCGCGGACCTTCATGAGCAACCCGTACAGCTGCGCTTGGTCCGAGACGAGACCACTGAGGCTGGTCGTGCCGTCGCTTTCGTGGATCAGGGTGAGGTCGTCGAACCAGGCCGACCAATGGTGGTCGAGGTGCCCGCCGACCCGAAGCCGGTAGCAAGCCGGCGGCTGTTCTCCGGGTGACCGGGCCATCAGGGCGCCACCTGCGTCCTCGCCCTGCTGGTCCGACGGCGGATGACGTGCTCGGCGACGGCGAGGTTGATGGCCCAGCCCGTGCCCGTGCCCGTGCCCAGGTCCAGATCCAGATCCAGATCGACGGTGAGTTCGCTGGTACCGAGGACGGTCACCGGGTGCCTGCCGGGTCGAGCCGCGAGCTGACCGGGCCAGGCATGGGCCGAGCGGCCGGGGTGCGCTGCTCGCGCCATAACGAATAGCCGAGGCCGATCAGGGCGACGCCGGTGGGCAGGGCGAACAGCCTCTCGTTGATCTGCGGCAGCAGGGGGATCGCGATGGTGGCGAGGGTGCCACCGGCGAGCAGTGCCGCGGCCCACCGGGCGAGGATGCCGGCGCGGAAGAGCGCGATGCCGAAGATGAGGCCGCCGGCCAGATAGGTGATGCCGGAGAGCAGGTTGAGGGGCTCCATCAGGCCGATGTCGCCGGTCGCGTGGCCGCCGGCGGCCACGGCGAGGACGTCGTCGACGTAGCCGGGCGCACTGTGAACGAGCGATGGGAGGACGACCGTGGCAACGACTCCGATGCTCATGATGATGAGATAGCCGACGCCGAACAGGACGTACCCGAGCAGGCCGAGCACCCCGGTCTGCTTCACCTGGCGCAGATACATCCCGGTGATGCCGGCGAGCGACAGGGCGGCCATGAGAACCTTCGCGCTCTGACGGACCGTCGATTCGGTCGTGGTGACGAAGGCGACGTCCAGGTGGGGGTGGTTGATCTGGACGCCGATGAACAGCAGCCCTGCGGCGACGGCGCACAGACCGGCCGCTCGGGTGAGGGTGGTCGGGGCGATGGTCACGTCCGGCTCCTTTTCGGGTTCCGCGGCGGGCGCCGCAGGTTGACCCAAAGGTAGGGACGGGGGTGGTGACCCGGCGTCACCCAACGATGTGACCGACGGGGTGAGATCTCCGGCCGAGCCGGCTACATCAGCCCGCGTTCCCGGGCGCGGAGCACCGCGGCCCGCCGGCTGGTGACGTCGAGCTTGGTGAAGATGTGCTTGGTGTGGGTACGCAGCGTGTTGTGCGAGACGAAGAGCTCGCGGGCGATCTGCGGCCCGGTCAGCGCGCTGTCGAGCAGCCTGAGCACCTGCAGTTCCCGGTCGCTCAACGACTCCGCCGACGGCGCCGGGCGCCGCCCCGAGCCGGGGGCCTCAGCTTCGGCGGGCGCGCCGAGACCGAGGCGGAGCAAGCGCCGCGCGTGGCCGCCGGCGCCGCCGTGGTGGGTGGCGTCGCGCAGCAACCCCGCCATCGGGACACCCTCGTCCAGGAAGAGCCGGACGTACTCGTCTGGTTCCGGCGCCTGCGCCCAGGCTCGGGCGAGGGACTCCAGAGCCTGCGGCCGATGTCCCCGCGCGTCGTGTGCCAGGGCCTGCAGCATGCGGATCTCAAGGAGGTTTCCGGCGCGACCCGAGGTCTCGGCGGCTTCGTGTAGCCGGTCCAGCAGACGGGCTGCCTGGTCGAGCGCGCCGATGCCGGGGTGTGCCCGGTACTGCGCGATGAGCAGACGCACCAAGGTGAGGTGGTCGAACTCGCGCAGATAGTCGGCATCGTCCGTGGTGGACACGCCTCGTTCACGGGCCCAGTCAACGGCCTGCGAAAGGTTGCCCCGGCTGATCCAGATCCGGGCCCTCATCGCCGCAACGGGACGCACGTCCGGGAAGAAGCCCGGCCGGTAGAGCTCCTCCGCCTTGTCCAGGAGGGTGATGGCCTCCTGGAGGTCGCCATCCGCATCGGCGACTCGACCCATGGCCACGAACCACCGGTAGCGGCTCTCGGTCATCGGCGCACGCTCCCCGAGGGCTGCGGCCGCCTCAAGGTGTCGCCTGGCGGCGTCGAGGTCTCCGGCTTCGCGGTCGATCTCGCTGATCCCCACGTGCAGGTCGGCGGTTGCCCGCGCCACGGGCTGTCCGTGCGTCTCGGCGACCCGCAGTGCCCGCTGGTACAGCCGGCGTGCCGTGCCGGGTCGACCCGCCGCGAGCCACATGTCAGCGAGCACGACCGTGCCGCTCAGCTCGTCGACGAGGGCGCCGGCCGTGTGCAGGCTTGCCACAGCCTGCGTGAACGTCTCCAGCGCGCTCGACACGTCCCCCCGCGCCCACGCGGCGAGGCCGAGAAACCCGGCCGCACCGCCTCGCGCGAGATGGTCGGTGGGGCCGGCCAGGTCGAGTGCGTGCCGAGCGTGTTCCGCCGTACCCGCCACATCGCCCCGTGCCTGCGCGAGCGAGGCGCGGTGGACGGCGATGGTCGCCGGCAACGTGCTGAGCTCCTCGGTTTCGGCCCACCGCGGAGCCGACCCGTCCGGTACGGCGGCCAGCGCGCGTTCCGCGTCGTCGAGCCGGGGCGCGACCGCGTCGAGGTCACCGAAGACCATGAGCATGTATCCGTAGAAGACACTGAGCACCGGGCTGCGCCGGACGGCGTCGTCGGGGAGTGCCTTCAGCCAGCCGAGCAGCATTGTCTCCTGCCGGTCGCGCCGGATCGCCGGAACAGACAGCTCCATGAGGTAGGTCGCGCGGTCGAAGTCCCGTGCGGCGAGTGCGTGCCTGACCGCCTCCTCCGCCAGGTCGTGGCGCTCGTACCACTGGCTGGCGCGCCGGTGCAGCGGCGGAACCAGATCCGGCTGCTCGGCGAGCACGCGCGCCCGCAGCACGTCGGCGAAGAGGTGGTGGTAGCGGTACCATTCCCGCCGGTCGTCCAGGGCCACGAGGAAGAGGTTGGCGCGCTCAAGGGCCATGAGCATGCGGCTCCCGTCGTCGCGGTCGGTGACGGCGTCGCACAGCGGTCCCGTGAGCCGGTCGAGAACCGCTGAGCGCAACAGGAAATCGCGCACCGGCTCGGTCTGGTGCCGCAGCACCTCCTCGACGAGGTAGTCGACGATGTACCGGTCGTTCCCGGCGAACCGTGAGATGAAGCCGCTGACGTCGTCGCGCCCCTGGATGGAGAGTGCGGCGAGCTGCAACGCGGCGATCCACCCCTCCGTCCGTTCTTCCAGGGCCGCGACGTCCTCCGAGGCGAGGTCCAGCCCCGCCACCTCGTTGAGATACGTGGCCGCCTCGTCGGAGGTGAAGCGCAGGTCCGCGGCACGGACCTCGGCCAGCTCTCCGCGCACCCGCCACCGAGACAGCGGCAGGTCGGGGTCGGCGCGCGTGCTGAGCACGACGTGGACGTGGGGCGGAAGGTGCTCCAGGAAGAAGACCACGCCGGCGCTGACATCGTGGTTGTCGACCAGGTGGTAGTCGTCGAGCACCAGCCAGATCTCACCCGGCGCCGCGGCGAGCTCGTTCAGCAGTGTGGCGAGCAGATGTTCGGCCGGCAGGGGGGAGGAGGCGGCGAGCTCCAGCGCACTCGGGCTCACGCCGGGCACCGCCGTGTGGAGCGCCGTCACCACACACGTCCAGAACGACGCGGGATCGCCGTCCTCCAGATCGAGCGAGAGCCACGCCACGGAATGGTCTTCCCCGGCCCTCTCATCCAGCCACTCGGCGAGAAGCGTCGTCTTGCCGAACCCGGCCGGGGCGGACACCAGCGTCAGCCTCGACTCGGCTCCTCGACGGAGACGCTCACGGAGCCGGGGACGCGCCACCAGGCCGGGTCGCAGCTTTGGGACGTACAGCTTGGTCGCGATCACCGGGCGTGCCATGGCATCCCCATTCCAAGGCGCACAACCGTGTCCGAGGGGTGCGCCGCACCCAACGCTAGTACACACGCAACCGGCTCTTCGCTGTGGCCGCCGGCCGGTTTTCGAACCGCTCGGTCAGCCGCACCCGCCGGGAGGATGGGCGGGCGCCCCGCGCCACTCGTCGAAGTGGCCGCTCTGCCGCTCGTGATCAAGAGCACTGTCACGCCCACCGACGTGATCACACGCTAGATTCACTCATCCACACTTGATCTTCACTCACCCCCTGGATGTACGGCATGCACCCCATCATCATGGCCTTGGCCCTCGTCACCGCCACTCCCGCCACCGCCCACGCCCGAACCGCCGAACCCGACCCCGTGGCGGGCGTGCGTTCGCTGCTCGCCCGCGGCGCCGGCGCGACGACCGAGTTCTATGGGAGCGCCTCCACGGATCTGACGCGACGGGTGCAACTGAGCAACGGCAGGAACACCATCATCGGGAGCGGCACGAAATTGAGCGGCACCGGCAAGATCAAGCTGGGGCGGGCCGGCGTGATCGCCTCGGAACACACCCGGAAGCTGAGCATCGACAACAAGCATTTGGTGGTGGACGAGGCGGTCAAGGATCCCTACTTCGCCGACCTGCTCCGCACGGTGGGGACGCTGCGCACGGTCAGCGTGGGCGGCTGGCAGTACCAGCTCGCGCCAGGGGCGAAGACCTGGGTGCGCACCGGCCGGGCGAGTGGCGGCGCCGCCGCGTACGGCGACCAGTTCATCAACATCCTGGAGCCGGCCACGCTGCGCAAGCTGCTGTCCACCAAGCCCCGCAAGACCGTCAACCCATGGGTCAAGGACAACACCACCGGACGCAGGCAGCAGATCTACACCCTGACCGGGACGATCACGCTCAAGGAGCTCTATCGCGTCTCGCCCAGCTTCCGTGAGGCCGCGGGAACCTCGGCCCTCGGCACGTCCGAGGTGACCTGGACGTACATGTACGACGACCGCGGATGGCCGTACCGGATCTTCTGGGGCTTCGACACGAACCAGCGGCCCGGGGTCCGAGGGCTCGGAGACGACCGGATGCCGGAGGCGCGGCTGGCCACGCAGTACCGGAACTGGGACAGGCCGATGACGATCAAAGCGCCCGCGGCGACGCCTGGCCGGGGGCTTGCGGTGGACGAACTCGCCGACGTCCTGAGCGCCCCCGAGCGCCGCGAGTGAGGAACACATTTTGGGTTGTTGGCCCTCTCCTCGCAGGTCAGAGCGGTACCAATCGGTGAGCTGATCGGATCGCCCGCCGTCCTGCGGCTTACACCGTCTCCGCCTGGTCGCCCATCGGGACGTTCCTCAACCTGCTCGGCCCGGCCCGGCCCGGCGCGCGGGTGGAGAGGAGGGTGGATCAGGCGCCGCCGGGCGCGACCCATTCGGTCAGCTCGACGACGATGCCGTTGGGGTCGGTGAGACGCATCAGCCACTCACCCCACGGGTTGCGCCACAACTGCCTGGTGACGGGTGCGTCCTCCGCGTGCAGGCGCGCGGATTCCCCGGCCAGATCGGTGACCGCGAACGCCACCACCGGCTGGGCGATCCGCTCTCTCGGCAGTTCGAGGTCGCGCTGGTGCAGCAGGATGTCCGCGGCCGCGTCGTCGCGGCTCAGCCAGGTGAAATCCGGGGTGTCGAGCACCTCGCGGAAACCCAGATAAGTGGTGAAGAAACGGCGGGAGCCTGCCAGATCGTCAACGGTGAAGACGACCGTTGAGGCGACTATGTTCATGATTCTGCCCGTGTTTGGTTGTTTGCCAATTTTTCCCTCAGATGAGGTGATTCGTCCTAGATCAAGATTGTCGGTACGGCCTGGCCGGAGCAACGCCGGATCTTGCAACGCTGCGTTAACCGCAGACTTCACGCCTGGGATGGGAGGACACGCTGGAGATCCGCGACATCGAGATCTTTCCGACGCCGGCCGTGGACGATCTCAGTCGGGCAGCGGTCCCAGGTCGTGGACGACGCGGGCGAAGCCGCGGATCATGTCGTTCTCCGCGGCGCTGTTCCACACCAGCCCGTACCGCAGCGCATCCATGTCCTTGACAGGCAGGTAGGCGATGTCGGGGCGGGGATAGTACCGGGTCATGTGGACCGGGAAGAGGGCGACGGTCTCTCCCAGGACCGTGCTCATGAAGATGTCCTCGATGCTGTTCACGTTGGCGGTGCGGTCGATCACGCGGCCCTTGGGGGTGAGCTCCGGGACGTACTGGTCGTACCAGTAGTCGGGCGCAGACTCGAGGGCGGGGTGCTGGAAGTCGCTGATCGCCTCCAGGGAGACCGAGGACCATCGGGTGAGCTCATGGTCGCCGGCCACACCCAGCACCCTCGGCTCGGTGAAAAGCAGTGGACCCACGGTGAGGTCGGGCTCCTCGATCGGCAGCCAGGTGACCAGGATGTCGGCCTCCCCGTTGCGTAGCTGGGCGAACGGATCATGGTAGGCCGACATCCGCAGGCGCAGCTCCCACTGCGGGTGCCGGGCGCGGAAGGTATCCCAGTAGCGGCGCATCTCCTGGATGTTGGCCGGGAACAGGCTCACCCGGAGCGTGCCCATCTTGCCGTGTGCGGCCAGCCGTGCCCGCTCCAAGGTCTGCGCCAGGCCCTGGTGCAGCGGGCGCAGATCGTCCCGCAACTGTTCACCCAGTCGCGTGAGCCGGACGCTGCGGCTGTTCCTCGCGAAAAGCTCGGCACCGATGGCCCGTTCCTGCTTCTTGATCGCCTGACTGACCCGGGCCACGGAGACGTGCAGCCGCTCGGCGGTGCGGCCGAAGTGCAGTTCCTCGGCCAAGGTCAGGAAAATCTCGATGTCCCGTAGCTCCACAGGTCCCATCTCGCCTATCTGCGCCATGTACGGAGGGAAGTTTGGCATATCAGGTCGAAAGGGAAGCGGATGAGTAGCCGGACCTCCCTTGCGGCCGCCCCTGGTCTGCGCAGAGTCCTCATCGGCCGGGATCAGGCGTTGGTCACCCTGGTGCGGACCGGTCCTCGCGGGCCCGTACGCTTCCGCGCGATCACGGCGGAGCGCTGTCGTTTCTCACCGGCATTTCGACCTCTGGGGCCGGCGAGCCTGGTGATCATTGCGGCGACGGGTTGACGAGCCCGCCTTCGTAGGCGGCGATGACGAGCTGGGCCCGATCACGGGCGTGCAGTTTGGCCAGGAGCCGGCTGATGTGGGTCTTGACCGTGCCGACGGTGAGGTGAAAGTGCTCGGCGATCTCGGAGTTGGACATTCCCCTGCCGATGAGGGTGAGCACCTCGCGCTCGCGCTGGGTGATGCCGTCGAGGTCTCGCGTGGCCGGAGCGGGGCGAGGGTTTCGCAGGAAGTCGGCGATGAGCCGACGGGTGACGGTGGGCGCGAGCAGCGATTCGCCGGCGGCGACGACCCGGATGGCGGCCAGCAGATCGGTCGCCGTGGCGTGCTTGATGAGGAATCCGCTGGCACCGGCCCGTAGCGACGCGTAGACGTATTCGTCCTGATCGAACGTGGTGAGGATCAGCACTCGCACGCCGGGGCCGGCCGGGTCGGAGCAGATCCGCCTGGTCGCCTCGATGCCGTCCATGTCCGGCATTCGCACGTCCATGAGGACGACGTCCGGTCGCAGCTGACGGGCCAGGAGTACGGCTTCGGCGCCGGTGCCCGCCTCGCCCACGGTGGCCAGCCCCGGTGTGGTGTCGATGAGGACCTTGAGACTGTCGCGTACCAGGACCTGGTCCTCGGCGAGCAGCACCCGGATGGGCGGGGGCGGATTGTGCGGTGCGGTGTCGGTGCTCATGTCACGGCGCTCATGTCACGGCGCCGTCCGGGTCGTAGGGCAGTCGAGCCGCCACGCGAAAGCCTCCTTCTGGCCGGGATTCTGCGCTGAACGTGCCTCCGTACATCTTGGCCCGTTCGCGCATGCCGATCAGGCCGTGTCCGCCGTGTCCGCCGTGGCCCGGTCGCGGTGGCCGGCCGTGGCGGGGGCCGTCGTCGATGACCTCGATCACGGCTGCCCGCCCGTCGATGTCCACGGTGACCGAGCAGCGGGTGGGCCCCGCGTGGGTGATGATGTTGGTCAGGGCCTGTTGCACGATCCGGTACACCGACACCGCGACCGCGGGAGGTAGCGCGGCCTCCTCGCGGACGGTCAGGTCCACCTCGATCCCGGCCGAGCGGGCGTCGGCGGCCAGTTCGGGCAGGTCCGCCATGCCGGGAGCAGGCAGAGGGGCCTCCTGCAGATCGCCGTCCGACCGCAGGAGGCCGAGCACCCGGTGGATCTCGGCGAGCGTGCTTCGGCTGGTCTGCTCGATGACGGCCAGCGCGGCGCGCGCCTCCTGCGGGCGGGCGTCGGCGACGTGGTTGGCCACGGTGGCCTTGACGGCGATCAGGCTCATGCTGTGGCCGATCACATCATGGAGTTCCCGGGCTATGCGCCTGCGCTCGTCGGTCACCGCGGCCTCGGCGAGGTGACGAACGAGGCGAGCGGTCGTGTCCCGCTTCCAGCGCACGACCGTCCCGACGGCCCATCCGGCGGTCAGCAGCACAGAGATCACACCGATCTCGACCGGCCAGTGCGGCGGCAGCTCGCTGGGCGCGGCCGCGGGGGTGAGGCCGGGGAGCACCTGGGCGTAGAAGATCAGGACCACGGTCACCGCGGCGAACGCGCACACCGCCAAGCCCGCCACCGACCATCCGACCGAGGTGGTGGAGGCGACCAGGTACAGCACGAGCACGGTCGGCACGAACGACAGCCAGATCGTGCTCGGCGCGATGGCACCGGCCACGGTCGCCAGCACGCCCGCGGCACACGCCAGGCCGAGCATGGCCCGTGGCCAGCGCCGCCGGGCCGCGACCGGAAAACTCACGACCGCCGCCACCGGCCACGCCGACCACGGTGGCCACGACGACGACGGCCCCGGCGGGTCGACGATGGCGTATCCGACGAACAGCGCCAGGACGACCGCCACCGCCGCGTCGGCAACGCCTCTTCCACCGAGCCGCCGAGCCCACTCCATGACGAGAAGTTATCTCCTCATCGGATCACTTGGCATCTGCCCACGGTCGGACACCCGTATCCGCCCGGGGTCGTACCACCGGCTCGTGCATGCCGACCAAGAGGTGACCCGAGCCGGACGTGCCCCCACCGCACACGCGGGTCTGCCGACCGGCACCCATGCCAGGCGACCCCTTGGGTTGCGTATTCCTATCCAGGTGGGCTAAGTTCTGGATAGGTATCCAGGATTCAGAGGGAGACACGCATGGACATCCAGAACGCTGTCGCAGTGGTGACGGGGGCAAATCGCGGTTTTGGGCGGCAGTTGGCCGCCGAACTGCTCAAGCGCGGGGCCAAGAAGGTCTATGCCGGCGCTCGGCGTCCGGATTCGGTCGACCTTGCGGGGGTCGTGCCGCTTCAGCTGGACATCACGGATCCCGCTTCCGTGGCGCAGGCGGCGAAAGTCGCGTCGGACGCCACACTGCTGATCAACAACGCCGGCATCAGCACGCACGTGGGGCTGATCGACGGCGACATGGCGGACATCAGGCTCGAGATGGAGACGCACTTCTTCGGATCTCTTGACGTCGCCCGCGCCTTCGCTCCCGTCCTCACCGCCAACGGGGGCGGGGCGATTCTCAATGTCCTGTCCGTCCTGTCCTGGGTGCACTATCCGTCGTATGGCGGCTACAGCGCGGCCAAGGCCGCCGAGCTGGCGATGACCAATGTGATCCGGCAGGAGCTGGCCCCCGCCGGTATCGACGTCACGGCTCTCCACGTCGGTTACATGGACACGGACATGGCCGACTACGTCGACAGCTCGGACAAGGTCGACCCCGCCTGGGTGGCGGGCCTGGCCTTGGACGGTGTTCAGGCGCGCGCCCTCGAAGTGGTCGCCGACGACAAGAGCATCAATGCCAAGGCTGCGCTCTCCGGTGGGCTGGACCAGCTCTATCCCGGTCTGCCCGTAGCCCGGTAACCATCGGGCGAGACGGCGGTGGGCAGGCGTCTCACCTTTGTCCAGCCGAGCTTGTACGGGTGGTCCCAGCCGGACTTGACGAATGTGAGCGCCGCCCGCGCTGCGAAGGATCGCCGTTGCGAACCCGCCCTGATCTGCGCTACTGCGCTGATCAAGCAGCACTGAGTAGGAATGAGCGACTCAGGAGTTAGACTGGCGCCATGGGTACCGTCAATGTCAAGCACAAGGCAGAAGAGGTGTGCTCGATCGCGCGCACGCTCGACATCGTGGGCGACAAGTGGACCTTTCTCATTTTGCGAGAAGCCTTCTTGGGGAAGGTGACCCGGTTCGCGGACTTCCGCGACCGGCTCGGGATCGCCCCGGACATGCTCAGTAATCGCCTGAACATTCTCGTAGACGCAGATGTCATGGAGAAACAGCCTTATCGCGAGCCGGGCGCCCGAACCCGGTACAGCTACCACCTGACTCCGGCAGGCGAGCAGCTGCTCCTGGTGCTTGCCGCGCTGCAGCAGTGGGGTGACGAGAACAGGCCTCCGGCCTCGGGACCAAGCGCTCTCAGGCGTTCGGTGGACCAGGGGCGACCGGTGCGCGTGGCATTCGTCGACGACACCGATACCGTCATCCCCGCCGACGGCGTGGTGTTCAGTCTCACCGACCCCGCTCCGGTTCTGGACCCACGCCCCTGAAGGCGGACCCTCCCTCCGCGCTCACGACGCCCGCCACATGAGGCCGACAAGACTCAATATTCAAGGACGCCGTGGGCGGCCGCGATGTGACTGGAAGTGTTCGGCCGTACCCCGGTGATGCGCTGGGCCAGTTGCAGCGCCGCGGCAAGCCCGCCCTCCGAGTTGCCCTGGACCAGGCCGAGCTCGATCCGGTCGGCGAGGTAGTCCTGCGGGGCGTCGTCCCCGTCGTAGGGGATCAGCGGGTCGAAAGACAGGATCTTGCGGCCGTCCGCGTAGTGGTCGAAGGACGCGACCCTGTTCACGTTGACAAAGAGGCTTGCCGTGACGGTTCCTGCCGACAAGGGCCGCAGCACCTCGTCCAGCGTGCCGGCGAAGCCGTTCCACTCGCTCAGAATGGTGCCGCCCTCGGCCGGATGGGCGCAGATGAGACCCTCCTCGATCTCGTCTTCCTCGTCATCTCCGTCGAACACCTCGATGCCGAGGCGGGCCAGCGCCTCGTGCGGGGTGAGGCCGCGGACGTGTGTCGCGCAGAACGCATCGTCATCAAGCCAGCTGTAGACGCTCACGGGAACCCTGCTCTCTCGGGGGGCTAGATCACGGGAATCCTGGCATACGGGTCCGACGGAAATCGCGTGCGACCTTGAGAGGCGACATCGGTGCACCCCGGTGGTCCGCGGGCTTTCCACCGGTTGCGGACAGAATGTGCCGGCCCAGGGCGCCGGATCCGGGCAACCCCATGGTGGATCGTGATCCTTCCTGGGGCCCGGCGGGGTTATCGCCGTCCGACGCCGTTGAGCAGCGTGTCGACGATGAGATCGGCGGCCTGCGGGGGATTGAGCAGGGGGAACTGGTGAGCGGCGGTGTCGACGAGGTGACTCAGCATGGCGCGGGCCCAGTCGACGGGCACGTCGGCGCGTAACAGGCCTTCGTCGGCCGCTCGCTGGACGAACCTGTCGAGCCGGGCGCTCTGTTCTTCTCGGCGGGCATTCGCGGCCGGATCCGCACGCATCATCCGGCGCACATCCACCGGCCACTCCCGGCTGACCGGGATTATGTCCTCCACGTATCGGTGCAGCGCCACCGCCACCTGGGCCTCGACGAGCCGGGCGGTGTCCAGCACCCGCTCGGAGGAGTCGAGTTTCGCCTGGAAGATGGCCGCGAGCAGAGCCTCCTTGGTGGGGAAGCGCCGGTAGACGGTACGCCGGTCGACTCCGGCCTCGGCGGCGATCGCGGCGATGCTGGTCGACGGATCCTCGGCCAGCAGGCGGGCGCCCGTACGCAGGACCGCGTCGAGGTTGCGGACGGCATCAGCTCTCATGATCTCGCCAGTCTACTCAGGTGTGACACCTGGCCGCTTGACATACACAAAGATGCGGCACAAAATCCTCTTAGTGTCACATCGATGTGACAGATACTTCGTAAGGCATCTGAAGGAGACATGGTGATCAGGACTTGGCTCATCACGGGAAGTTCGCGCGGCTTCGGACGCGAGCTCGCGGTAGCCGCACTTGAGCGCGGGAATCGGGTGGTCGCCACCGCCCGCCGGCCGGAACAGCTCGACGACCTCGTGCGGAAGTACGGCGACCGCGTGCGCACGTTCGCCCTCGACGTCACCGACGCCGACGCCGCACGCGCCGCCGTACGGCTGGCCGTCGACGAGTTCGGCGGGCTCGACGTGGTGGTGAACAACGCCGGCTACGCCAACTCCTCCCCGATCGAGGAGACGCCGGACGAGGACTTCCGCGCACAGGTCGAGGCCAATTTCTTCGGCGTCGTCAACGTCACGAAGGCCGCCCTGCCGGTGCTGCGCGCACAACGTTCGGGACACATCCTGCAGTTCTCCTCCATCGGCGGGCGCGTGGGCGGATCTCCCGGCCTGGCCGCCTACCAGTCCGCGAAGTTCGCGGTCGAAGGCTTCTCGGAGGTGCTCAACAACGAGGTGAAGCCGCTGGGCGTCAAGGTCGTCATCATCGAGCCCGGCGCGTTCCGCACCGACTGGGCCGGCTCGTCCATGAGCATTCCGGCCGTGGGGCCGGACTACGAGGAGACCGTCGGCGCCATGAACCGGCGGCGTGCGGGCTATGACCGGACGGCGCCGGGCGATCCCGCGCGAGCGGCGCGCGTCATTCTCGACGCCGTGGACCTCGACGAGCCGCCGCTGCGTCTGCTGCTCGGGTCGGACGCGGTGAACCTGGCGGAGAGGTCGTCCCGTGCCCACGCCGCCGAGGCCGAGCGGTGGGCGGAGGTGAGCCGCTCCACGGACTTCCCGCCCGGTGAGTGACCTTCCATACGACTGTCGGACCGTAGACCGGGAAGGGCTGTGCCGTGCGTCGACCTGTACGGCTGTCGGGCGGCGGACAGGGGCGTTGCCCGTAAAGGGCTGTGCCGTGCGTCGACCGTGAGATAATCACTCCTACGGCGCCCTCTCGGCCTCGGGTCCAGCAACCCAGGCGAGAGGGTTTTTTCATGCCCGAAACCGCGATGGCGCGTCATCCCGCGGCGGGTGTGCCAACCCGATCAAGGAGTGCTCGATGAAACTCGGCCTGACCTGCCCCCGCTTCACCTGGCTCGGTGGCGACACCGCCATCGCCGGGCGGTTCGCGGACGTCGCCCGCGGCGCCGACGGAGCGGGGCTGCACAGCCTGTGGGTGATGGACCATTTCTTCCAGATCCCCAACTTCGGCGCCGTGGAGGATCCGATGCTGGAGGCGTACGGCGCGCTGTCCTATGCCGCCGCCCTCACCAGCCGGGTCACGCTGGGCGCCCTCGTCACCGGAGCCGTCTACCGCGAGCCCGGGCTGCTGGTGAAGCAGGTCAGCACCCTGGACGCGCTCTCCGGGGGCCGCGCCGTCCTCGGCATCGGCGCGGGCTGGTACGAGCCGGAGGCCCGAGGTCTGGGCCTCCGCTTCCCCTCCCTGGCCGAGCGGTTCGAGCGACTGGAGGAGACGCTCCAGATCGCCAAGCAGATGTGGAGCGACGAGGACAAGCCGTACGAGGGCAGGTACTACAGACTGGAACGTACGCTCAACGCGCCGCAGGCGAGCCCGCCGATCCTGATCGGCGGCAGCGGGGAGAAGAAGACCCTCCGTCTCGTCGCCGAGTACGCCGACGCCTGCAACTTCCTGTACGGCGCCGACGTGCCGCACAAACTCGGGGTGCTGCGCGCCCACTGCGAACGACTGGGACGGCCCTACGAGGAGATCGAGAAGACCCTCCACATGCGCATCCCCGACGGCCAGAGCGTCGGGGAGAGCGTCCAGCGCTGCGGAGACCTGGCCGCCCTGGGCATCGACCACGTCATCACCGCCGTCCCGGACGCCGCGGCCGACTCCTCGCTCGCGCACCTGGCCGCGCTCGTCGCGCAGATCTCCGCCATCACCCCGGCCGGACGCCGAACAGGTGGCCCCAACCTTTGATTTCACATGTGTCGCCTGGTCGAAACGGCCTGACCCGGTGCCGCCGGTCGTCATTCGCACCATTGGAAAGGGCTTTCCGGCGGTAAAGCACGCTCATTTCCTCTGCCCCGGCATGAACCGGGCCCGCGAGGGAATGCGGGCTCGCATTTTTGAGCACTGTGAATTTTTTCATGCGGCGGCCCGGTGTAGGTAATTTTCTCGGTACGTGCGTTCTGAAAATTTTATTTCATTTAGCACGGTCCAAAGAGCGAACAGTCTTCCCTGGCGTTCGCCGGAACCGTCGCCGGAATGTGAGTGATTTGGGCATGCGGCTCACGTAATCTTTTTCTTCCCTTTAGGTGAGTACCGTTCGAAGGCGGAAACCCACGATCATGGGTCGCTAGGCAAAACAGGATTTATGCGCATTTGTACGGTTCATGTTGGTGAATGGTGTGCGCTAAAGAGTGATGCCGATGGATTTCAAGATTCTGGGACCGATCGAGGTGCGGGCGGCCAATGGGCGGCCGATCGCACTTGGACGGCGCAAACAGCGGGTGTTGCTCGCCGCTCTGCTGCTCAATGCCGGCAAGGCGATACCCACCCAGCGGATGCTCGACTGGCTGTGGGAAGAACAGGCTCCTCCCAACGCCGAGTCGAATCTCTACACCTATATCTCCGCGCTGCGACGGGTTCTCGGCGCCCCTTCCCGGATCGAGGCGGGCTCCAACGGATACGTACTCCGGGTAGCCCCGGGTGAAATCGACGTTAAATTGTTCGAAGAACTCGCCGCACAAGGACGTCGAATGTTATCCGAAGGGCGAAATGACGTCGCGCTCGAACGGTGCACCCGGGCCGTGGGCCTCTGGCGCGCCGAGGCGGTTCTGGAGGGACTGTCCCTTCCCGAGCCGTTGCGAGGCGAGGCGGCGCGGTTGGAGCGATTGAGGGCGACCGTCGTGGACACCTCGCTGGAGGCCCGGCTGGCACTGGGCCAGCACGGCGAGGTGCTTCCCGATCTGGAGGCGTTGACCCGCGGAGATCCGCTGAACGAACGGCTCCGGGCGCAGTTCATGCTCGCCCTGTACCGCTCCGGCCGCCGGGCCGACGCGCTCGCGGTGTACCAGGGCGCGCGGGAGATGCTCGCCGCGGAGCTGGGCGTCGATCCCGGCCCGGACCTGATCCGCGTGCATCAGCAGATCCTCGTCGACGATCCCGCGCTGGCGGCGCCGTCGCCGTCGATCACCGTCCGCAGGTTCTTCGCCCCGGCCGAGCTTCCGGTCGACTCGGCCGCCTTCACCGGGCGTGCCGCGGAGGTCTCCCGGTTGCGGACGGCGCTGGCCTCCGCGGGCTCGGGCCCGATCGTCATCTCCGCGGTCGCCGGAGCGGCCGGGATCGGCAAGTCGGCCTTCGCCGTACACGTCGCCCACCAGGTCGCGGACCGGTTTCCCGACGGGCAGCTCTACGTGAACCTGCACGGCTCCACCCCCAACGTCGAGCCGCTGAAACCGGCCGAGGTCCTCGCCCGCCTGTTACGTTCCCTCGGCGACGACGCGGCCGCGCCGGCCGAGGTGGACGAGCTGGCCGCGCGATTCCGTTCGCTGACCGACGGCAGACGCCTGCTGCTCCTGTTCGACAACGCCCGGGACGCCGCGCAGGTGCGGCCGTTGCTGCCCGCCAGTCCCACGTGCTGCGTGCTGATCACCGCCCGGAGGATGCTGACCTCGCTGGACGCCGTCGCGCATCTCCGCCTCGACGTCATGGCGGAGGACGAGGCGATCACCCTGCTGAGCCGCCTGGTCGGCGACGAACGCGTCGCCGCCGATCCGCGGGCGGCGCGCGCGATCGTACGGCTCTGCGGGGGACTGCCGCTGGCGATCAGGATCGCCGCCGCCCGGCTGGTCGCCCGGTCGGGCCTGTCGCTGCGGGCCCTCGCCGACCGTCTCGCCGTCGAGGATCACCGACTGTCCGAGCTGCAGGCCGACGACCGGGCGGTCCGGGCCTGCTTCATGATGAGCTACCGCGGCCTGGAATCCGAGCACTCCCGAATGTTCCGGCTGCTGAGCCTGCTCGGCGGATCCGACATCAGCGTCGCGGTCGCCGCGGCGCTGGCCGACCGCTCCGAGGAGCAGACCGCGGATCTCCTGGATCACCTCGCCGACGTTCAGCTTCTCGAGGTCGGCGACGCAGACCGCTATCGCATGCACGACCTGCTCTGCCTGTTCGCCCGTGAACGGACCCGGCAGGAGGAGACCGAGGAGGAGCAGACGAAGGCCATACGGCGGGTGCTTCACAGTTATCTCGTCATCACCGGCGCCATCGGCAACGTGTACAACCTGCGGACCAGGCGGAACGCCAAGTTCGGCCGTCCGGCGCTCGGCCGCTTCGGCCCGTCGCCGGACGACTTCACGGCCGATCATCACACGGGGCCGCTCGACGAGGCGACTCGCTCCCACGCCGAGACCACCGCCGTCCTGCGGGGGATCAGGAATCCGGTGAAGGCCGCCCTGGACCTGGGCTATCTGGCGGAGATGCACCGTCTCGCCGGCCGGCCCGACATGGCGACCCTCTGCTATCACGAGGCGCTGGAGGCCGATCTCGCGGGCGGCGCCGTCGGGACCTACCGCACGGCGGAGCACTGGTGGGGATTGGGGCGGGCATACCAGGACCTGGGGGACGAGGCGCGGGCCCGCGAATGCCGGCATACGAGCGCGACCATCTTTCAGGCCCTCCACCTGATCAACGGCGATGAGAGACGAGAGATCGAAATCGGCGCGGGATCCGACACGCTGGAAACCATCCTCAGATACACCCGCCATGGTCGTGGGATCTGACGGGCGAATCCCCGAGGTCGCGCGCTGAGCTGTCCTTTCTGCCGGCGTTCGCCGGACGACGGCATCGACCTATGCAGATTTGTATAGGGCAAGGTATAGCCACATTTAACACTATTGGCGACATGTATCTCGTTTTCTCATACCTCTAGGAGAAGGCGGCACCGTGCGCAGGCGTACCAAAGGGCTGACCGAAAACAGCGGCGGTACCGCTGCGAAAATCCAACCGGCGCCCGCCTGGCGACGATTTTCATCCTCGGACCGAAATGCGCCCGTAACGTCAGAATCGGTCAATTCGCACAAAACCCCGGGAAAGGGCGGACGTGTCTGAGTTAATCGGCATCGATGAGTGTGAGAGCCTTACCGTGAAGCAGGTTCAGAACCTGTACGGGAAATATGTGAGCCGGAGCCAGGTCAACCTCATGACCTCCTTCGGTTTCGGTCGCGAACTTGTCGAACGTGCCGAGGGCGCCTGGATCTGGACACGCGATGGCCGCCGGATTCTCGACGTCACCGGCGGGGTCGGCGTTCTCAACCACGGCCACAACCATCCGCGCATCCTGGAGGCACGGCGCCGTTTCGCCGAGCGGCGGCGCATGGAAGTGCACAAGGCATTCTTCTCGCCCTATTTGGCCGCACTGAGCCATAACGTGGCCACGCTGCTGCCGGGCGACCTGAACATCTCCTATTTTCCGAACTCGGGCGCGGAGGCCAACGAGGGCGCCGTCAAGATGGCGTACAAGTATCACGGCGGCCGGCGTAACACGATCCTGCGGTCCGACATCAGCTTCCACGGCAAGACCCTCGGCGCGGGGAGCCTGACCGGATCGTCCGAGAACGCGTTTCGATTCCCCGGGCTTCCTGGCATCGTCGTCCACCCGTTCGGCGACGTCGCGGCCGTGCGGGCGGCGGTCGACGCCGCGCGCACCCCCGACGGGAAGTGCGACGTCTACGCGCTCATGGTCGAGCCGTACAGCGCGTCGAGCATGCGCTGCTGGTCGGAGACGGACCTTCACGAGCTGCGCCGGATCTGCGACGAGCGCGACATCATCCTGATCTTCGACGAGGTGTACACGGGATGGGGTAAGACCGGCAGCCTCTTCTACTTCATGCGCTACCAGGGCCTGCTGCCCGACATCCTGGTGTACTCGAAGTCGCTGGGCGGCGGAAAGGCGTCGATCGCCGGATACACCGCGCGCGAGCCCATCTTCCGCAAGGCGTACGACCGGCTCTCCGACGTCATCCTGCACAGCACGACCTACTACGGGTTCGGCGAGGAGACCGCCACCGCGATCGAGGCGATCAACGTGGTCGTCGAGGACGACTATCCCGCGCGGGCGCGGCAGATCGAGCGCATCCTGAAGCCCGGCCTGGAGAACATCCAGAAGCGTTACCCGGAGGTGGTCGGCCAGGTGGCCGGAACGGGGGCGCTGTGGGGAGTGTTCCTGACCGGCGGCCCCAAGGTGCTCGACATCGCCGGCAAGCTGGCGCCGGGCTTCTCCGGAGATCCGCACTTCCGCACCAAGCTGATCACCCTCTCGGTGATCGCCGAGCTCTACCGCGAGCACGACATCGTGTCGTACTACAGCCCGAACGTCGAGAACCCCCTCGTCGTCGCCCCGACCCTCGCCATCGAGCCCGACGACCTCGAACACTTCCTGGACGGCCTCGACAAGACCCTGGCCAAGGGCCTGCCGCGGCTGCTCGCCCGATTCGTGCGGGAGAAGGTGGGGTCGCGATGGCCTATCGGGTCGTAGTGACCGGCAGCGCCGGAATGCTCGGCGGCAACCTGGCCCGGCGGCTCGTGCTCGCGGGCCACGAGGTGATCGGCGTGGATCTGCGCCCGCAGTCCGACCCGGCCCCGCAGTGGCAGCACCGGGTCGGCGACGTGCGAGACGTCTCGCTGATGGCCGAGGCGATGGCCGGGGCAGACGCGGTCGTGCACTGCGCCGGCGCGCTGCCGAGCTATCCGGCGGAGCAGATCCACAACCTGATCGTCGGAGGCACGCACAGCGTGCTGGAGGCCGGTCGCCAGGCCGGCGTGGAGCGGGTGGTCCACATATCCTCCACCGCCGTGTACGGGCTTCCGAAGCTGGTGCCCACGCCGGAGGAACATCCGCGCGAGCCGGTCGACCCCTACACCAGGGCCAAGACCGAGGCGGAGGAGCTGGCCGAGAAGTACCGCTCCGGCGGGATGTGCGTGCCGATCCTGCGCCCCAAGACCTTCCTCGGTCCCGGCCGGATGGGCCTGTTCGCGATGCTCTTCGAGTGGGCCGAGGAGGGCCGTAACTTCCCGGTCCTCGGCCGCGGGGACGTGCGCATCCAGATGCTCGCCATCGAGGACCTGGTGGACGCCGTGGCCGGCGTCCTGACGGCACCGGCGGACATCGCGAACGACACCTACAACCTCGCGGCCACGGAGTTCGGCACGCTGCGGGAGGACTTCCAGGCGGTGCTCGACGCGGCCGGTCACGGCAAGCGCGTCGTGTCGCTGCCCGTCCGACCGGCCCTGGCCGGACTCCGGCTGCTGGAGCGGACCCGGCTGTCGCCCGTCTACGGGCGGCTGGTGCACAAACTGCTCGCCGACTCCTACGTCAGCACCGACAAGGCCCGCGAACGGCTCGGTTTCCAGCCCCGGCTGTCCAACCGCGAGGCGATCCTCCGTACGTACGCGTGGTGGCGGGAGCACCGCACCGCCGGCTCGCCACAGGGCGCCGGCCAGACCAGTCGCGACGCGTGGCGGCAGGGTGCGCTGTCGCTGGCGAAAGTCTTCTTCTGAGCTGACCGGGGAGATCATGTACGTCGTCGAGCCGACAGGCATTCCAGAGAGCCCGCAGCACCGCGAACCGGTGCCGGGTCAGGCAGCCGAGACCCGGGAGGCGGCTCCGGGCCAGATGGCTCCGGGCCAGACAGTGGAGATCTGGGAACCGGCCACGGGCCAGATCGTGGAGGTCCGGCCACACCTGGTCGCGGACCTCTTCAGTTTGATACGGCCATCGCACGCGGCCAAGGCGATCCTCCTTGTGCCGCTCGCGCTCATCGACGCCTCCCCGTGGAACCTCGCCACCGTGGGCAGGGTCATCCTGGCCACGGTCGCGTTCATCCTGGCCTCCGCCGCCGTCTACGTCGGCAACGACATCGCCGACCGGCACCGTGACGGGCACCACCCCGTCAAGCGCCATCGCCCCGTCGCCGCCGGCCGCGTGGGGATCGTGGTCGCGTACGTCTACTGTGCCGTCCTGCTCACGCTGCTCGGCGCCATCGTCGCCCTCGCGCCGGGATCGTACTGGCCGGTACTCGTGTACTTAGTGATCAACGTCGCCTACAGCGGCTTTCTCAAGCACATACCGCTGGTCGACGTGGGCACGGTGGCGGTCTGTTTTGTCCTCCGGGTCGTCCAGGGGTACGAGGCGATCGGAGGACGGCCGGCCGCCTGGTTGCTGGTCACGGTGTTCTCGATGTCCCTGCTGCTCCTCATCGGCAAGCGGCGCCAGGAACTCCTGGACACGGGCGCCGCGCACCGGCCGGCGCTCCGCGGCTACTCGATGGAGCTGACCAACTGGCTGCTGCAGATCGCCTCCGTGCTCGCCCTCGTCTCCGGCCTCATGTATCTGCGCGACGAGGGCCCGTTCGGTCCCGACTACGGTCAGACGGCGATGCTCCTGTCCACGCCCTTCGCGCTCTTCGCCCTCTTCCGCTACCTGCAGATCCAGCTGATGGACGAAGACGGCGGTGACCCGGTCCGAATCCTGCTGCGGGACCGCGTCATGGTCACCAACTCGATGTTGTGGGCCGCCACCCTGGGCGTGACGCTCGCGTTCGCCCACTATCCGGCCCTGGCTGCTGCCGTCCCACTGTGAGAGCAACACGGAAGGAAAGCATGGAAGTCCGCATATTGGGCCCGGTTGAGGTGACGGTCGATGACCGGCGCGTCTCTCTAGGACCACCTCAGCGACGTGCGGTGCTGGCCGCCCTGGCGGTCGATGTCAACCATCCCGTATCCCTTCAGGCGTTGATCGACCGGATCTGGGATCTTCCGCCGGACCGGGCGACGGATTCGCTGTACGCCCACATCGCGCGCCTGCGGCAGGCACTGACGGGAACCGCGGTCTCCATCGAGCGCCGCGGTGGCGGTTACGTGCTGGAGGGCGACCCCGACCGGGTGGACGCCTACCGGTTCCACCGGCTGGCGAAGCAGGCGCAGGCCCATGCCGGCGACGACTTCGCCCGGGTCGCGCTGCTGGCCGAGGCGATGGAGCTCTGGCGAGGCTCACCGCTGACCGACATCTCGGGAGACTGGGCGGCCAGGATCCGGTACAGCATCGAACAGCAGTTCGTCGGTGCCATCGTCACCTGGGCGCAGGCACACCTGCGGCTGGGACGGCCCGAGGCGGTGGTCACCGAGCTCACGCCCCTCATTCCCCGTTACCCGCTCGTGGAGCCGCTCGCGAGCATGCTGATGCGCGGTCTCTGCGCCCTGGGGCGCACCGCGGAGGCGGTGGCCCAGTACGCACGCCTGCGCGGGTATCTGGCCGACCAGCTGGGCATCGAGCCGGGACCGGAGCTGCGCGCGCTGCACCAGGAGATCCTGCACGGCGATCACGACCCGCCGGCCTGGGCGGCCGAGGGGGCGGTCCGGACCGGCATCGGCCACACCGGTCCGGTCTGGGTGCCACTCGGGCAGCCGCCACGGGCCGAACCGCCGATCTGGGTCCATCCCACGGCCCACGTGCCCGGCCGGGTGCTGTCCCGCAGGCACTGACCCTGCTCCGGAGCGCGTTCTCAGATCACGGACCCGTCGAGACGACCAGGCGCTGCCCGCTGTGGTCGGAGAGGCCCTTCGACCGGATCAGCTCGTACCGGTGCACGGTGACGTCCGATGTGGTGAACGCCCAGTCGATCCGCCACAGAGGCCATCGATCGTCCCAGGACGTGGGGTAGAGCGATCCGAGCACCGGGGTGGCGTCGACCATCCGATCCGGCAGCAGGCGCATGATGCCCATCGCCGGTGAGGCGTTGAAGTCTCCGGCCAGGACGGCCGGGTTCGAGTTCTTCTCGATGTCGGCCGCGAGCGTGCGGAGGTTGGCCTGCCGCAGCTCGTGCTGGGTCCGGTTGAGGCGGCGGGGGTCCAGACCGGGCGGAGAGGCGTCGACGGGGGAGTTGATGTGCGCGTTGTAGAACGAGACGGTCTTCTCACCGACGCGTACGTCCGTGCGCAGCGTCTTCACCGTGGGGAAATCGGGCAGAGCAGGGCTGGACGGTATGGTCACGTCGCGTTCTTCGGGCAGCCACGGGCGCAGGTCGATCCCTTGCTCCGAGACGATCGGGAACCGGGAGACCGTCACCATCTCGCTCGCCACGGCGATGTGATAACCGGGGAACTCCCGGCGCAGCCTGGCCGCGTCGTCCACCCGGATCGGCTTCGAATCCGTGCCGAAGTAGACGTACTCCTGCAGGAGATACACGTCCGCCCTCTGGTCCCGGAGATACCGGTAGAAGTCGGCGACCTCACGCGGCGGAGTGCCGGTGGGCGGTGGCATCGCCCCACCCGCCGCCGGCTGGTCCCAGTACCAGGTGTTCCAGGAGAACACCGTGATCGCGTCCGGCGGGGCCGGGGCCGACCGGTGCCACAGGGAGGCGGGGTTGAGTCCGCTCACGCCCCCGCCGAGCGCCACGGAGGCGAGCGTCACCGCCGTGATCCACCCTCGGGCCAGGCGTGCGGGCAGGGCCACCGCGAGCAGCAGGACCGGGACGACCGCGAACGTGATCGGTGGAACGAGCTCCGGAACCTGCCACCACCACACCCGGCCGGACAGCGCGCGATGGAGCGCCACGAACACCAGCCAGGCGACCGACGCCGACATCACCGGCCAGGTCGCCCAGCGCGACCGCCGGGCGCGCCGGGGCTCGGCGGTCGCGGTCGCGACCTGGGTGTCGGTCACCGGCGGCCGCGTTCGGGACGTACACGGGAGGGCGTCTCGGGTGCGCCGAGACGCAGGCGGGGCGCGGGCATCCCGGGTGTGCACGGACGAGTCGTCACATCGCGGCCTCTCCGGCGGCCGCGGGCCGCACGCGCAGGTCTGGTTCGTAGAGCCTACGGAACCTGGCCGAGCAGAACCACTGCACGACCCCGGCCGCCACCCCGGCCGCGATGGTCACGTTCACCACAAAATGCACCGCACCGTAGTAGAGCAGGAACAGCGGGCCACGCCGGCGCAGCACGAACCGGTACATGCCGAGGTCCGCCAGGATCGACACGGCCAGGGCGAGGACCGGCAGCGCGGCGCCGATGGGACCGAGCAACACCGCCGGTGCCGTGACCACCGCCGCCAGCGCCGCGAGACTGCCGCCGGCCCGGTTCGAGGTCTCGAACCCCTGGGCGAACCGCTTCCGCTGCGCGTACAGCGGCACGCGGGCGCGCCCCCGCCGGAACAGCTTGCGCAGCAACTTGAGCAGCTTGTCGTCGTGGTCGTGCCGGGAGCGCACCGCCGTGGTGAGCACCATGCCGTACCGCTGGGTGAGGCGGTGACCGTAGTCGACCTCCTCGGTCTCGCGCAACCGGGTGTTGAACAGCCCGACCTCGTTGAACACGTGGCGGGGTATCGCGACCAGAGCCGGGAAGAGGAACGAGATCGGCCCCTCGGAGCTCGCCGTCCAGTAGTAGTACTGCAGCGCCCGATACTCCTCGACGCGGCTGTCGCGGATCAGTGGCTCCGGGTCGTGGATGCTGCACACCGCCCCGAGCCGCGGGTCGGCCGCGAGCATGGACACCGCCACCTCGACGGCGTCGGGGTAGGCGGCCACGTCGGAGTCGACGAACACGAGGATCTCACCGCCGGCGTGGGCGGTGCCGAGGTTGCGCGCCCCGGCCACGCCCAGGTTGCGCTCGGTGCTGACGACCCGGACACCGAGCCGGCGCGCGACCGCGACCGAGTCGTCGGTGCTGCAGTCGTCCACCACGATCAGTTCGATCGGCTGGTAGGTCTGGGCCTGCATGGCGAGCAGGCAGAGCTCCAGCGAGGTCGCGTAGTTGTGATTGGGCACGATCACCGATACGAGGGGGCGGGGGTCGCTCATCGCTCACGCACCCATCGCCGGCGCGGACTGCTTCGGCATGTCGTAGGTACGCCGGAACCGAGGGGACACCAGGCACTGCGCGACACCGACGAACACCGCCACCGCGACCGTGACGTTCACCAGGAAGTGGACCGCGGCGAAGTAGAGGGCGAACGCCGCACCGGCATAACCCCAGACGAAGCGGTACATCCCCAGATCCGACGCGATGGAGCCGAGCAGCAGCAGGATCGGCACGAGCAGCCAGAGCGGGCCGAACAGCACCGGCAGCACCGCGGTGACCACCGCGAACAGGGCGGCGAGCGAACCCCAGCCGCGGCTGCTGTTGGTCGGGCCGCCGTTGAAGTCCGGCCGGCGCAGGTAGAGCGGGATGTGCAGGCGCGCGCGGTGGAAGAACTTCGACAGCACCACGCTCAGCCGGTCGTCATGGTCGTGCGCGCCCCGGATCGTGAGATCCAGCACGATCCGGTAGCGCTGGGTGATCCGGTGACCGTAGTCGGCGTTCTCGCTGTGGCGCAGCGCCGGGTTGAGCGGGCCGATCTCGTGGAAGACCCTGGTCCACATCGCGAAGATCGCGGAGTAGATCGTGGTGATGTCGCCTGCGTCGCCGGAGATCCAGTAGTGCAGCTGGAGGCTGCGGTACCGCTCCACGCGGCTGTCGGGGATCAGCGGCTCCGGCTCGTACGTGCCGCACACCACCCCCAGCGTCGGATCGGACGTGAGCAGCGCCACCGCGTTCCCGACCGTGTCCGGGGTCAGCGCCACATCCGAGTCGAGGAAGAACAGCACCTCCCCGAGTGCGTGCTGGACGCCGAGGTTGCGTGCCGCCGGCGCACCGATGTTGGTGTCGGTGATCAGCACCCGCACCCCGTGCCGATGGGCTATCTCCACCGAGTCGTCGGTGCTCCGGTCGTCAACGACGATCACCTCGATGTGCGGGTAGTCCTGCCGTTCCAGTGCGCTCAGGCACAGGTCCAGCGTGCGGGCGTAGTTGTAGTTCGGCACGATGACCGAGACCAGCGGTTGCCGTTCATCCATGATCGATGACCCCTTCGGGTTGGCGGGCGGCCATCGGACGGGAGGGGACCCGTCCGCCGGACGCTCGCTCGCACTCGTCTGTTCCGATGCCTGACATGGCTACTTGTCTCCCGCCACGCTCGTGGGAGCCGACTCCAACGCCGGTTCCACCGCCGACTCCACGTCCGGCTCCAGCGCCGGGCCCACGGCCGGCTCCAACGCCGGCTCCACGGCGGGGGCACGCCGGATGACGACCTCGGCCACCGCCAGCGCCGCCGCTCCCAGCGCCACCTCGCTGACCGTGGAGATCAACCGGCTGGCCACCGCCACCACCGCGGCCGCCGGCGGGGGCAGCACCACCGTCAGGGCGGCGGTCAGCACCGCCTCGCGGACGCCGATCCCGTCGGGTATCACGACCGTCAGCATCCCGACCGTCGTGGCCAGGGTGAACGCGCCCACGCACAGTCCCAGGGACGGCAACGGGTCGGCCCCCATCGCGACCGCCAGCAGCCAGAGGTGCAAGCCGGTGACCAGCCATGACACCGCCTGCGCGACGACCGCCAGCCGTATCCCGCGGGCCGAGGCCGACTTGGGGTCCGGCTGGCGCAGCAACCGCAGCACCAGGTTCGCGCCCTGGTTGACCAGCTGCGGCCGTACCAGCACGACCACGATCAGCAGCGCCGCCGCGGCCGGCCACGCCACCTGGGCGCCGAGCATCTGCACACCCGCGAGCAGCCCGATCGTGAGCCCGGTCAGCAGCACCAGGCTCATGCTCAGCGCCGCGGTGCTCATCAGCCGCGCCAGGCCGACGCCGTTGGCCGTGGCCACCTTGGCCGCGGCGATCAGGCCCGGCACCTTTCCGGGCACGTACTTGCTCAGGAACACCACGAAGAAGACGCGTGCCACCCGTGGTCCGCTGACCGGCGAGCCGAGTTCGAGCAGCACCACCCGCCACGACAGAAAGCCGAGGAGCAGCCCGACCGTGCTGGCCAGCAGCGCCCCGGCCAGCAGGAGGGCGATCTGCCCGCTGTCGCGCTGTGCGAGCACGACGGCGACCACGCTCCAGTCCTGCCCGGCCAGTGTCGCGCCGAGCGCGCCCACCAGGACCAGCACGAACGCGATGACCAGGACGCGCCAGAGCGCGCGGGGCAGGCGGGGCAGGCGCCACGGCCGGCGCGCGGTCACTCTGGCGCACCGGCCGAGGAGACCGGGGTCAGGCCGGTCTTGGCCGGGTGCCCCTGGCGGCGGAGCAGCTCGTAGACGAGTCGTGGCAGCCCCGCCCCGGCTCCGAGGAAGAACGCCGTGTGGTAGCAGAACTGCATCCAGGCCATGAGCAGCGCGAAGCCCGCGCCCTTGTACCGGTAGGAGTATCGGAGGAAGTCACGGTTCACCGTCACGAACACCGCTAGCAGCGCCGCGAGCGCCAGGAGCAGCCACGGCACGAAGAAGACGAACGGCAGCGTGAACAGGCTCAGCGCCGCCGAGACGGAGGAGATCCGCGGCGGCAGGCGGCGGGTACGGGGAGCCGGTCCGATCATGTCCAGCCGGAACCCGATCGTGTCGTCGTGCTGCAGCTGCCGCGCCCTCAACATGATCACCGGAAGGGTGCTGGCCCTGACGAACCGCTCCCACATGCACTCCCAGAACCGGTCGACGTCGTCCGCCTTGGTGACCACGGTCGCGGTCACCACCAGCCGATACTTGGACGGGACCCGGTTGCCGAACTCGAAGTCCTCACCGTCGCGCAGCCGCTCGTCCAGCCCGCCCGCCTCGCGGTAGACCGTACGCGGGATCAGCGAGTTGGACAGGAACGTGGACACCGCCCGCTGGCGGTCGAAGTGCTCGGAGAAGACGCGATATCTCTCCACCGGACCGTCGTCGTACAGCGGTTCCTTGTCGTAGATCCCCTGGACCATGCCGCAGTCGGGTGTGTCCCGATAGGCCTGCACCGCGTTCTGCACCGCGTCCGGCGCCAGAGCCGTGTCGGAGTCCACGAAGAACAGCAGGGGCGCGCTGCTGGAGTCCACCCCGAGGTTGCGGGCCGCCGACGGCCCCTGGTTGGCCGGCGGCTCGATGATCGTGCAGGGGAACTCCCGCGCGATCTCCAACGAGCCGTCCGTGCTGCGGTCGTCGACCACGATCACCTCGGCCAGGGGATACGTCTGCGCGTACACCGCCTCCAGGCAGGCTCGCAGCGTCTTCCTCTTGTTGTAGTTCGGCACGATGACCGCGACACCCTCGGGCCGCGCCGTCGCCGGCTCCGTCATATGAATTCCTTCCACGACTCAGTGGCCAACGGATAGAACCGCTTGTTGAGGGCGATGGTCGGACAGGCCGGCGGCTCCGGGCATCTCATAGCGGTGCACGGCGATGTCCGGAGTGGTGAACATCCAGTCGAGCCGCCAGAGTTCGCCGTATCCGGCGGTCCACGTGGCCGGATACAGGGACGGCAGGGCCTGGGTGTGATCGACCAGCTTCTCCGGCAGCAGCCGGAGCATCCCCATCGCCGGTGTGGTGTTCAGGTCGCCGCCGAGCACCACCGGGTGGTCGTTGGCCTCGATGTCCGTCCGAAGCGCCTGATAGCTCGCCTCCCGCCGGGCATGGGCGTACTGGTTGGAGTCGCGGGACCCACCGTCGTACAGCCGCCAATCGAGCGGGGGCTGGTTCACCTGCGTGTTGTAGAAGGAGACGACCGTGCCGTTCACCTGGATGTCGGTGCGCAGCGTCTCGACCGTGTAGGAGGTCGGCCAGTCCCGCATCACCTCCGGCACCTGCTTCTGGTCGGCGGGCAGCCACGGGGTTATGTCGAGACCCTGCCGCCCGACGATGGGGAGCCGCGAGAGCGTGATCAGCTCTCCGGACGTCGCCACCTCGTATCCCGGGAACTCGCGCCGCAGTTCGGGCAGCTTGTCGATGCGCAGGGCCATGTCGGCGGTCCACTTCGACGCCATCATGTCCCCCGCCGAGGTGTCGACGTACAGGTACTCCGCGAGCAGGTAGACGTCCGCGTCCATCTTGCGCAGGTAGTCGTAGAAGTCGGGCGAGTAGCCGTTTCCGTCGGAGGTGCGCCAGTCCTGGTCCCAGAACTCGGTGTTCCACGCCACCAGGGTGATGGCTCCGGGCGGCGCGGGCGGCGGGGTGTACCAGAGGGTCGCCACGTTGATCCCGCTCTGTCCCGCGCCGAGCACCAGGGTGAGAATCAGCGCCGTGATGACCCGCCACCGGACCGGGCGCGCCAGCGGCGCCACCACCAGCAGCAGCGCCGGCACCACCACGAACATGAACGGCGGGATCAGGTCCAGCGGGGCCCACAGCGAGGTACGGCCGCTCACCAGCCGATGCGCGACCACGAACAGCAGCCACCCCGTGGTGGCGGTCACCACCAGCCGGGTGCCCAGGCACCACCGTCGCCGCGGCCGGATGAACCGGCCAAGGCGAACCCGCCAGCCGACCGGCTTCTCGGGGGGGACATCCGTGGGCTGATCCTCGGTCATGATGTCCCGGTCGCCCATCAGCACACCACCTCGGCACGTAGGTCAGGCCGGCGACAGCCATTGACGATCCGCGATCACTTTCAGCGGTTTCAACGTACTGACCGGTTCTTGTCGCTTCCTTGTTGTTCGGCGATCGGCAGCGGTCGGCGGTGGTCGGCCGTGATTCCTGTGGGGTCCGGCGCCGCGGACCATGCGGGAAGGAGACCGTACGACATGGCGGAGCGCACGACAAGAATGAGACAAGCCGCCGCGGCTAGCGTGGGCCGGGCGCAGGGCGGTCCGAGGTCGGGATGTGAGCCGTGGCCGGTTGACCGAGGTACCGCCATTGCAGCCTGCCCCCATCACCGGCCAACACCCAGCGGTTCGGAAAGAGCGGCCTTCAGCCAATGGAGCGACCCATGGAACGCCCGTTAGTCTCGGTCATCATCCCCAGCTTCAACCGTTCCCACGTGTTACGCCTGTGCGTAGGTGCGATCCAGGAGCAGACCTACTCGCCCATCGAGATCATCGTGGTGGACGACTGCGGCACCGAGGACGCGGCAGAAGTGGCGAGCTCGATGGGCGCCACCGTGCTGCGCACCGAGGTCAACGGCGGGGCGTCGCCCGCGCGCAACCTCGGCGCCGAGCACTCCCACGGCGAGATCCTGCTCTTCCTGGACGGTGACATCGCCCTCGACCCGGACAGCGTCGAGAACGCGGTGAACATCCTCCGGTCCGAGCCGAAGCTCGGCGCCCTGGGGGGCATCCTTCACCCCGAGCCGCTGGCGTCCCGGAGTCTCGCCGCGCAGTATCGCGCGCTGCAGATGCACTACTGGTGGATGCCGACCGACCGTCCGACCCTTGAGCTGCACGCGGCCGTGCTCGCCATACCGGCCGAGGTGTTCAAGGAGATCGGCCCCTTCAACCCGAATCTGAGCGACACGGTGTCCGCCGACTACCGCTACCGGGTGATGCAGAAGGATTACGAGGTGCGCATCACCGCCGCCGTCTGCGGCCGGGCCGACCATGACTCCACACTGCGGATGATCCTGCGCAAGGTGTTCCGGCGCGCACGGGTGAGCGCGATGGAGTGGGCCCGGGGCGAGACGCCGGGCGACTCCGTACCGCGTGCGTTCGGCGGTGTCCTGCTGCTCGCCGCCGTGCCTGCGCTTGCGTTGCCGCTGCTGTTCGGCCCCCTCGGCGCCCTCGTGTCACCGCTGTTCGTCGCCGCCGCGGTGGTCCTCGACGGCAGCACCTACCGCCGGGTGTTCGCCCGCCGGGGCCTCCTCTTCGGCCTCTACTTCAGCGCCGTCCATCTTCTGGTCACCCTCGTGGGAGCGACGGGGGCGGGGATCGGAGTGCTCCAGCGTGTCCTGGGGCGGAGACGGCCGAGCCCTCAGTGGGTCCCCCGGACCGGTGACCTGGAGAGTCAATGACGCTGGGGAGAGCGTCGACGCGAACGCCGCCCTGGACGTTCTACCTTTTGGTAGTGGAATGCGTGCTTTCCCCACCGTCACCGGGCCGGTGACGGTGGGGCGCTTGTGATCTTCGCTGCGGCGATGCCGGCGTTTGTCGCCGATGAGGAGCGGATGACGGGAGATCGCCCGGTCGCCGACCCCGGTGGAGGGCGGGAAGCCGCCTCCACCGGGGTCGGGACCCGGCCACCGCATGATCTTCAGATGTCCTCACGGACACGGCATGATCATGCGGTGGCCGTACTCGGGTGACCTCGACCGGCAAAATTGCGAGGTGTCACCGGAATGCGTTTCGAGGTGTCACCGGAATACTGCGAATTCAACTCGTGCGATCTCCGACGCGAACCGGATGCTCGGCTCAAGCGTAGGGATCGAACGGGATTCCGGCCGGCTTGGCCTTTGCGAGCTCTCCCTCGAACGAGCCATCCTTGATCCCGAAATGGGCGCTGCCGAAATCGTAGTTGACCAGTCGGTCGCGGAATCCGGGCGGGTAGTTGTCCCAGCCGATCAGCGTCGGCCACTGCCACTGCCCCTTGTGGTTCTCCGGCTTCTCACCGAAATTGGCGTGGCGGAAACAGTGGGTGCTTGCGCCGTCCTTGTGGTAAACGACAAACGGGTGTTTCCCGGTTTCGTCCCAGGGGATGTCATTTCTGTGGCGGGTCGTGTAATTGCCGTGCGCGGACGTCGAGACGTACATGCCCCACTCGCCCTGCACCCATACGACGACGTGCTCCCAGTCGTTCCTGTGTCCGGCGCTACCGGGCCCCAGTGCCGCCTGGTCCTTCTCGAAGTAGAGCGCGTACATGTACGCGCACCAGCCGTTGTTGCATTTCACGCGTGAGTAGGCGTTGGTGTTGTCGAGGTCCCACGAGTCGCGGCAGTGGCCGTTCTCGGCGCCGCCCAGGGACAGGCCCGGGGCGATCGTTCCGTCGCGCCCGATGGCCGGAGTGGGGTAGCAGCCGTCGCCGTCGTAGTCGAAACCCGGCTCGTATATGCGGTCGGGCCACGGAGCCGCCCAGTCGAGAGCGTTCGGCGGATCCGCGAAGGCGATTCCGGGAAAAACGACGAGCATCGTCATGGCCGCCGTAAACGCGCGGAGGGTGAACGACAGCTTTCCGAACCGACGTCGGTTCCGGCTCTTGACCGGAGGCGCACCGACCGGAGATTCCCCGGATAACACTTGCCGCATTAAACTTCCCTATCGATTTTTGGCAGCCTGAAACGGCTGTGGCCGCTGAAGGGTAGGACATTTCGTACCATGATCGAGGATCACGGTAGGATCTTGACAGCTTTAAGTCAAGCTTGAAATAAGTTGGAGTTTAATGACGCGTGAACCTTTGGCATCGAGAACATCGGATGTCAGGCGACGCGGCTCGGACCGGACAGGACTTCTCCGCGTGGTCGTTACGGCCGGGCCGTGTCCGGTGCCGCCGCACCGGACACGGGCGATGTCGCGGGTCATGCGGACGCCCGCCACGGCGTTGATGGACGCGCCCGCCTCAGGAGCGTCCAGGCGACCCGTATTTCGATTGCCGCCCGGGAAGCCCGTGCGATACAAGGTTGCGACCGGATGCGGTGGCCGACGAGGGGTGATGTTCGCGTGCGCGTCGAGTACGAACGGTTTGTGGGAGACGAGGCGCAGGGAGAGCTGCTGGCGGACTTCATGGCCGGGGAGAGGTGGCCCTACCACGTCGGTGAGCGGGTCGACCGGGACACGGTCCGCCGACGGGTCGCAGAGGGCTACTACGACGGCGAGTGGGTGCGCACCTTCTGGATCGTGGCGGACGGCACGCACGCGGGTGTGGTCCGGCTGGAGGACCTCGATGACGATACGCCGATGTTCGACCTTCGCATCCGGTCCGCGTACCGCGGCCGTGGCCTCGGCGGAGGCGCGGTCACCTGGCTGACGGAGCACGTGTTCAGCGCGTATCCGGAGATCTCGCGCATCGAGGGAACCACCCGTCAGGACAATCACGCCATGCGGAGGGTGTTCCGCCGCTGCGGGTACGCGAAGGAGGCGCATTACCGGGAGGCGTGGCCAAGCGCGGGCGGGACGGTGTACGACTCGATCGGGTACGCGATCACCCGGAAGGACTGGCTCGCCGGTACGGTGACCCCTCCGAACTGGCACGACGAGCCCGGTGCGGAAACGCCGGGGCTGACGGCCTGAGGCGACAGGAGCCTGTCAGCCGCCTTCCTCCCGCAGCGCCGCGACGGCCGGGCCGGCCCGGACGGTCAGTCCTCGGCGGGGATGTCCAGGGCGGTGCCGTACAGACGTGACACCCGCAGTCTGATCACCACGCGTCGTTCCTCCACCGCCTGCCCGAGGAACGCCGCCTCCTGCGCCGGGTCCTCGAAACCCGGCGTGAGGGAGAGCAGTTCCCGGCCGATCGCGTCTCCGGGCTCGGTCGTCACCTCTGACACCTCCGCATCGCCCTCGGCGACGGCGAACGACCAGATGTCCGGCCCGTTCACGTGCAGGGCGAGGCGGGGGTTGTTGCGTATGTGACGTGCCTTGAGGCGGTCGTCCGTCGTGGAGATCCGTACGATCCGCTCGTCGGGATCCCAGTGGTAGAGGACCGTGGACAGATGAGGGTGACCGCTTCGCTTCACGGTCGCCAGCACGCCGAACTGCTGCTCGCCGAGCAGGTTCGCCAGGTCCTCGTCGGGGAGGATCCGCGGCGCGGGGCCGGAGCCCGGCTCGTTCTCGGTCGTGGTGGTGAACTCGGTCATCCGAATCAATCCCTGTCTGTACCGTGTGTCGTCGGGCCGGTTGTGGGGTGGTCAGGCGATTTCCGGCTGGGCCACAGGCTCGGCGGGAGTCGGGACCTGGGCGGTGGTGTCTCGTCTGGGCTGCCGCAGCACGGTGAGCGTGACGGCGAAGGCGGCCACGAGCAGAGCGGCGGCGACGCCGAAGGCCAGGTGGTAGCCGCCGGTCAGCGCGGACGCCTCGTTGTCGCCGGCGGACAGTAGCGCTTCGGTGCGCGAGGCGGCCAGGGTGGACAGCACCGCGACGCCGACGGCCATGCCGATCTGCTGGGTGGTGTTGAACAGCCCGGAGGCCAGGCCCGCGTCGTCGGCCTTGGCGGAGGACATGCCGAGCGTGGTCAGTGCCGGGAGCACCAGCCCGCCGCCCGCGATGAGCAGCATCACCGGGAGCAGGTCGGTGACGTAGTCGGCGTTCACCGGGACGCGGGTGAGCCAGCCCATCGCCCCGAGCAGGAGCACCAGCCCGGCCAGCAGGACGGCGCGCTCACCGAAGCGGGTGTTGAGCCGGGCGGAGACGAACAGGGACACGCCGCCGATGGCCACCGCCGCGGGAAGCATCGCCAGGCCGGTGTCGAGCGCGCCGTAGCCGAGGACCTTCTGCATGTAGAGCGCGACGATGATCTGGAAGGCGAACATGGCCGACAGCGTCAGCATCTGGACGAGGTTGGCGCCGGAGACGTTGCGCGAACGGAAGATCCGCAGCGGCATCAGCGGTGTCCTGGCGGTGGCCTGACGGACGACGAACGCGGCCAGCAGGGCGAGCGACACCGCGCCGAGGCCGAGGGTGTGTGCCGCGAGCCAGCCGTACCGCTCGATCTCGACCACGGTGTAGATGCCCAGCATCAGCCCGCCGGTGACCAGTGCCGCGCCGATGACGTCGGCCCCGGCGGCGAGTCCGGCCCCGCGCTCGCCGGGCAGCACCCGGATCGCCAGCGCGATCGTGGCCAGCCCGATCGGCAGGTTGATGAAGAAGATCCAGTGCCAGTTGAGCGCATCGGTGAGGACCCCGCCCAGAACCTGGCCGATCGAGGCTCCGGCGGCACCGGTGAAACTGAAGATGCCGATCGCCTTCGCGCGCTCTCCGGGTTCGGTGAACAACGTCACCAGGATGCCCAGCACGACCGCGGAGGCCATGGCGCTGCCGATGCCCTGCAGGAACCGTGCGGTGATCAGCATGCCGGGGCCGGTGGACACTCCGGCCAGCAGCGACGCGGCGGTGAAGACGGTGTTTCCCGCCAGGAACATGGCCTTGCGGCCGATGAGGTCGCCCAGCCGGCCGGCCAGGAGGAGCAGGCCGCCGAAAGCGATCAGGTACGCGTTGACCGTCCAGCTGAGCCCGGCGGGGGAGAAGCCCAGGTCCTGCTGGATGGCCGGCATCGCCACGGTCACGATGCTGCCGTCCAGGATCGTCATCAGCATCGCGGTAGACAGCACGATGAGTGCGAGCCAGCGCGATCGGGACGCGACGGTGGGGGGCGTTTGAGGGGATGGTGCGGTGTGCGACATGGCCGACTCCTGTTCGAAAGGGAACAGGAGTGACCGTAGCAGATAGTTTTGTTGTAGACGATCCCTTGCGGATCTATTTTGTGCGCTGCCGTGCCCGCCGGCTCGCCTGCGGCGCCTCGACGGGGGTGGCCAGATGCCCCGTAACCAGGCGGTTCATGGCTCGCAGAAGCGTCTCTCTCTCATCGTCGGGCAGTGCTCCCAGGGCCGCCTGGTGCACGCCGTCGGCGATCTCCTGGCTCTGCCTCGCGACCTCCGCGCCCTTCTCGGTGACCGCGATGATCCGGGCCCGCCGATCCGTGCTGGACGGGCGGCGCTCGGCGAGCCCCGCCTTCTCCAGGGCGTCGACCGTGACCACCATCGTGGTCTTGTCCATGTCGCCGAGCTCGGCGAGCTGGATCTGCGTGCGCTCCTCCTCGAGGGCGTGAACCAGCACGCAGTGCATGCGTGCCGTCAGCCCGATCTCGGCGAGCGCCGCCGCCATCTGGGTCCTCAGAACATGGCCGGCGTGGTCCAGCAGGAACGACAGATCCGGCTCGGTGCGGGCGGGCGCCATGGCAGTCATGTCCCCAGCGTAGCAACTGGTTCCGTTCTGGATTATCTACAAAGAGTCCCATCGGGATCCGGCCGCGTACGGCGGTCCCGGCCGGATCGAGGCTCTGGGCGACCGGACGCTCCCTGTGCCGGTGCGGCTCAACAATCTCGATCTTGAATTCCGAAGTGAACGGCAAACGAGGACAGTGGTTGTCCGCGTCGATTCGTAGCGTCTTTCTCGGAGCCCAACCGAGCTGAGGAGACCTTCATGACGATTCTTGTGACCGGAGCGACCGGAACCGTCGGCCGCCACGTGGTCGACGAGCTCATCCAGGCCGGGCAGCGGGTGCGGGCCCTGACCCGCAATCCGGTCAGGGCGGACCTGCCCGCCGGGGTGGAGGTCGTGTCGGGCGATCTCACCGTGACGGACAGCCTCGCGCCCGCGCTGGACGGGGTCATCGGGGTTCACCTGATCACCTTCGGCGGAGACGACTACGGGCCGTTGCAGAACGGTCAGGAGATCGTCGAGCTGGCCGCCAAGGCCGGGGTACGCAGGGTCACGGTCCTGGGCGGCTGGGACGAGGGGACGTTGGAGCCGGCCGTGAGAGCCGGCAGCCTGGACTGGACCTTCCTCCAGCCGACGGAGTTCATGTCCAACGCGCTGCAGTGGGCCGAGGCCATCCGCGCCGACGGGGTGGTGCGGGAGCCCTTCGGCGACGCCGTCACCGCCATGGTCCACGAGGCCGACATCGCGGCGGTGGCGGCCAGGGCGCTGGCGGAGGAGGGGCACGCGGGCAGGACCTACGGCCTGACCGGCCCCGAGAGACTGAGCACGCGCGACAAGGTCCGCATCATCGGCGAGGCGATCGGCAGGGAGGTCCCCTTCGTCGAGCTCACCGAGGAGCAGGCTCGCGAGAAGATGGCGGCCGAGGGACAGCCGGAAGAGATGATCGAGTTTCTCATCAACGTCTTCGGCAACGTGCCGGAGGGGCCCAACATCGTCAATTCCAATGTCGAGAAGGTCACCGGCCGCCCGGCGCGCACGTTCGCCCGGTGGGCCGCCGAGCACGCCGACGCCTTCCGCGCCTGACCGGTTGAACGCCCGTCGCCGGGCACTGCGGCGACGGGCCGGCGTGGAATCGGATCCCGGATGTGCCGGCCGGCACGGGTAGGGCCCGCAACCTGGTGGCCGCGATCCCGGACGTCGACATCCTCGGCCGACTGCGGGAGGTCGCGGTGCGCCCCGAACGCGAATTGTGAACGCCCGACCCAGGTCTATCGCCTAAAGTCGGGCAAATGTCCACGAATCCCTCCCGGATGGCCTGGCTGGACGCCCTGCGAGGACCCGCCGCGCTGGCCGTCGCGCTGCACCACTCCGCCTGGACCTTCATTCCGGGGGTCTGGGCGGTGGTGGACCGCAGAATCGACGTCGGCACCTGGGGCGTCTTCGTGTTCTTCCTGGTCAGCGGCTACATCATCCCGGCCTCCCTGGAACGGCGCGGTGATGTGCGAGCCTTCTGGATCGGCCGGGTCTTCCGTCTCCTCCCACTGCTGCTCACCGCGCTCGGCCTGGCGCTCCTCCTCGCGTGCGCCGGTGCGTTCGCCCTTCATCCGGGCCTGAGCTCGCGCCCCCTGCCCCTCGCGGTCCTCGGGAACGTGACGATGCTGCAGGAACTGCTCGGTGTGCCCGCCGTCATCAGCGTGATGTGGACACTCTCCTACGAGGTGTCGTTCTACCTGCTGGTGGTCGGGCTGTTCGCCATGCGGCAGGCACATCGCTCGGCCGCGGTCGCGATCGTCCTGGCGCTGTCGGCCGTACCCCTCGGGCTCCTGATGTCACGCCCGGTCATCAGTGGCCGCGCCGACCTGGTCGCCGCGCTCCTCGGCGTCACGGGCATCGTGGTCATCGCCGTGTCGGCGTGGGCGCGCGGCTGGGCACGCGCGGCGGCCGCGGTGACGGGCGGCCTTCTCGGCCTGGCGCTGGTGATCCTGGGCAGCCGGATCGGCGCGTGGCAGGGCCTGACCATCCTGGCCATGATGTTCGCCGGCACGGCCATTTACCGCGCCGAGCAGGGGGCGATCCGGTGGCGTACCGCCGTCGCCACCGTGGCGACGGTCCTGGCCTGCGGGGTCTTCGCCAAGGACGACCCCGGCTGGGCGCCGGCGATGCTGCTGGCCGTCGGCTTCTTCGCGGCCGCGTTCGCACTGCGGCACAGGGCGTTCCCCCGGTGGCTCGCCCACCTCGGGGTGATCAGTTTCTCCCTCTATCTGCTGCATCCGCTCCTGCTGGGGGTGAGCCCGAACCTTCCGATGTTCTTCCTCATCCTGGTGTCGCTCGGCTACCTGACCCACCGCCTGGTCGAGGCCCCGGCCCAGCGCCTCGGCAGGCGGCTGACCAGGCACTCCCCGAGGGAGCCCGTACTGGACGTGTCCTCCGGATGAGGCACCGCGGATGTGAGGCGAGACAGGAGAAAATGGGTTATACCCGGAGGGAAGGCTCGGGAGGCGCCCTGCTAGTCTCCCGCGAATGAGCGGACGAGCAGTACTGGTCACCGGGGCGTCACGAGGAATCGGCCGGGCGGTCGCGACGGCCTTCGCGGCCGCCGGAGACCGGGTCGCGATCCACCATCGCGGTTCCGCGGACCTGGCCGAACGGCTCCGCGCCGAGCTGCCCGGAGAGGGTCACACGACCGTGCAGGCCGACCTCGCCGACCCCGCCGAGGTGCGGCGTATGGTCGACGAGGCGGCGGAGGCGCTCGGCGGGATCGACGTGCTGGTCAACAACGCGGGGGTCTTCTTTCACCACCCGATCACGGAGGTCTCGTACGAGGACTGGCAGGCCGCGTGGCGCGAGACGCTGGACGTCAACCTCGTGGGCGCGGCCAACGTCACGTGGTGCGCCGTACGGCACATGAAGCGGGGCGGCAGGATCGTCAACGTCTCATCGCGCGGTGCCTTCCGCGGAGAACCGGACGGTCCCGCCTACGGAGCGAGCAAGGCGGGTATGAACGCCCTGGGCCAGTCGCTCGCCATCGCCCTGGCCCCGCACGGCATCACCGTGGGCACCGTGGCACCCGGCTTCGTCGAGACCGACATGACCAACGAGCACCTCAAGGCGCCGAGGGGTGACGCGATCCGTGCCCAGAGCCCGTTCGGCAGGGTCGCCATGCCCGAGGAGATCGCGGGCGCGGTGCTGTATCTCGCATCGCCTGTGGCCGAGTGGGCCAGCGGCACCATCATCGACCTGAACGGCGCCTCCTACCTGCGAAGCTAGGGCCTGTTCCGTGTTGTGATCCGCCTGGCGGCAGGCCGGAAAAACAGCCTCCGAGTCTGCTTGGGCGATCAGACGAGGATGATCTTTTGGAGAGCGACCCGTAGCTCCTCCGTCTCGGCGGGCTTCAGGTTCAGGTCGACGGTGAGAACGGTCTCGGTCTCCAGATCGTCCGCGGCTTCGGGAGTGAGGTGCAGTACGAGCCGTCGATCGTCCAGCACGTAGGACGTAATGCCGCCGCCGGTGCCTCGCATGGCTCCACGGGTCACCCAATAGGGCGAGCCGGTCATCGATTGTCTGTTCATGAAGCAGAGACGATCGCCGTCACCCGTGGTCCTCTCGTCCAGAACGACGGCGAATACACGGCGATTCTCGCCGTGCCCGAATCCGTGGACGGCCATATGCTCCATCGGTGTGTAGACCAGCTCTCCGGAGAAGACCGGCGCAGGTTCCGGTGTGGAGGGCTCGCGTCTGAATCGGTCGGTCTCTCTGAGGCCGAAGGGAACCGCCGTCGGGAGCGCGTCCAGGAGCCAGCGGGGAACGGCGTCGCGGGGAAACGCCGCCAGCTCCTGCAGCGGCGCGAGCCCGGGGATGTCCGTACCTCCGGGAAAGGGAAACGCGTCGGCGTCCACGTGCCCGTGGTAGGACCTGCTCCGCGGCGTGAAACGCAGCTCGCAGGAGAACCATGTCCCTCGGCCGTCGACGTAGGACAGCTCACGGAGTCGCTGGAACGACGCGTCCAGCCCTCGAACCTCGTCCGGCTCCCGCACGGCGGCCTCCGCCCCGTCGTAGGTGACGACGGTGCGGGAGAATCGGCTGACCTGGGCACGGTGAACCGTGATCCCGGCCCAGCCGGGAGGCGCGGCGGCACGGGCCAGGTCCCCGATCGTGAGCCGTAGGCGATGTGCCTCCTGATGCTTCGAGCGCATGGTCATCCTTCCTCTGCCGTCAACAGGCCGTGCAGGCGGCGTGCCTCACGGAGCACGCCGCTCGATCCCTTGCGCGCCGCCATGGACTCAAGCTCGGGGATCGCTCCGCGCGCGTGGGACCACACCGCCGTCGTAGCCCCCAGTGCCACGAACGAGGCGAACCCGTGGTGGGGTTTCCGGCCGGATCCGGGGATGAGCAACGGCAGCGCGGCGGCGATCGCCGTCCACACCTCCCGGTGGGCGCCCCGCGAGGACGCCGAATCCAGAGCCGCCGTCAGGTGGACGAGCTTTATCTGCTCGCGCTTGACCAGCAGGGCCGCCTGCCGCCCGAGCTCGGCGGCGTTCAGGTCGCCGCGGCCCGCCGTCTCCAGCAGAATGTCGACGGCCTCGGGTCTGTCGGGATCTCCCAGCATGAGGCCGAGGATGAGCGACACGGAGACTCCCGGCGGCCCGTCGCCGCGGGTGATCTGGCGGAGATGGCTCGACCGCACCGCCGATCGATGCCATTGATGACGGAAGAGATGGGGCAGTAGGTGGGTGGCGGCCACCTCCCGGTGCGAAGGGAACATCGCCGCCCACCACGTCAGATGAATGCCCACGCCACCCCTCGGAGGATCGCGGAACACCAGGTCGATGAGCGGGAACCCGGTGGCCGTCGCGTGCAGCGACGGCAGGAACCTCACCTCGTGAGGGTTGTCCGTCTCACCGTCGTCAAGCCAGCGCTCGACCTTGCCGGAGGAGGACCAGCTCATTTCGACAGTGGGGTCCGGGAGGGGATCCCCGGCCAGCCATTGGGCGACCAGGCGACCGGCCGGCGAGGAGAGACGGCTCGCGCGTTCGGCCGTCTGCGGGTCCTGGTCCCTCCGCAGCCGGAGGAGGGCCTGCTGCAGGTCCGCGGCGAGCGGTTTCGCCCCGGCGGCCTCGATGATCTCAAGCCTCGTCACCAGCTCCGAGGCGTCCACGTGCCCGGTCGTGAGGGTGGGAGTGGAGAGCAGCAGCGGCGGGACGACGTCCTCCTCGACGGCCATCTGGATCTCGGCGGCTCGGTGCAGGAGGAGCAGGCAGGGCGTGGAGAGATCGCTGATGTCGGGGAGTTTGTGCTTCCAGGCGTCAGGTGCCGACGCGGTGCCGGTCAGGGAACGCATCGCTCCGACCAGCCACTGGTCGACGTAGTTCCAGTGAGGGGGTTGCCCCCCATAGCGGACCTGGTATCGGTTGCTGTCCTGGTAGAAATGGTCGTATTTCCCGTCCAAGGCCGGCTTGAGTGCGGCGGCCGCGCCCTCGCGATCCCGATACACGAGAGCGACGAAGCCGGCCAGCAGCCGCTCCCAAGCCATCCATTCGCTGGGACCGGTTATGACGGACAGCATCCCCGCCACCGAATCGATGGGATCGGCCATCCGCTGCGGGGCGTCAGGCCGTGGGAGCGCGGGCGGAACGAACTCGTCCAGCGGATCGGGCGCGGCCGGCTCCTCCCCGCCGAAGACGGCGAAGGCGCGCAGCCTGAGGTCGTACGGGAGCGTGTCGAGCGCGTCGCGGATGGTGGCATGCCCCTCGTCGCCCATGCGGCTCGCGTGCTTGATCGCGAGTGTCACGGCCCTTTCCTGCAGTTCGACGGAGTCGGAGGCGAACACCGGCGCCAGCGGTCCGGCGATCGAGCCGGCCAGGGGAGGCGAGAGCCGTACCAACTGGTCCAGCCAGGTGAGCCCGGAGCGTACGAGCTTGCGCTCGGACCGGAAGAGCACCGATTCCAGCCCCTCCACCAGGTCGAGGGGATCGAGACCGTCCAGCGTGCGCAGGTGCCGCAGGGCCAGCTCCGCGATCGGTCCGGGCGCGGCGGGCAGCAGCCGCAGATAGTCACGGGCGCGTGACTCGATCTCGTGTGGCGCGGGGTCGAGAGTCTCGTGCAGGCGGGCGAAGAACCGCAGGTCCGGCGCCGATCCGCCCCGCAGGAACCGGCTGATGCACCCTTCCAGCAGCGTCAGCCGTTTCGCTCCGTCCCGGGCGGCCGACACGCTCAGGGAGCGCAGCCACGGCTGGGCGAGATCTTCCCGCTGGAGGGCTCGTCCCACACCCTGGGCATCGAAGATGCGGGGAAGCAACGTGTCGAAGAGCGGGTCCTCGTGGGGAACGGGCAGCCTGCCGGTGCTCACCCATCCGACGACCAGCGGATCGTGAATCGGGATCTCGATCCCTGTCGCGCGGAGCAGGGCGAGCGTCAGTCCGAGGTCGCGGTCCTCCGCGGTACGGATTTTGAGCACGAGCCGCCTGGCGAGGTCGGCACGCCACTCCGCCGGCCTGGTCGCGAGGATCGCCATGATGCGGTCGGTGTCCCCGTACGGCCCACCCCACCGGGAGGTGAACTCGCGGCGGCTCAGCCAGGACGCCACGGCGGCCGCTCCGGGAAGGACCCCGGCCCCGGCGGCGCGAAGCACCTCGGCGTGGTCGTCGAGACCCTCCCAGGGTTCGCGTCTGCCACGCAGAACCTTCAGGTGCCCGGGAAGAGCCTCGGCGACCTCCTTGCGCGCGGCCTCGTCCAGCTTGACGACCCGGGCCGCGACGGCGTCGGCCTTTTGATGGTCGATGAACGTCCGGAGCCTCTCCCACTCGTTCACGCGCCGGCTCCTTCGCGGCGAGAGCGGATCCGAACGGCGATGAGATCGCTGGATGTGGGGGACTCCGCTGCGGGCGGCGGAGCGGTGTATCGATGCGGTGCGCTGGGCATGCCGGGAACAGTAGTGATCCACTCCGACAAATCGATCAAGCCGGAGAGATGACGGCCCGGCCTCCGTGTTCTGTCGTACGGAAGCCGGGCCTGCCGCATCGGGATCGGGGCGTCAGGCGCCGATGCGGCGGCGTACGAACGCGGAGAGCCGGTCGACGGCGACGACGAGCACCATCACGATCATCAGGTGGGTGGCCATCTCGTCGAAGCGGAAGAGCTTGATGGACTGGTTGACGAGGAAGCCGATGCCGCCGGCGCCGACGAGACCGAGCACCAGGGACGAGCGCACGTTGACGTCGAAGCGGTAGAGCAGCAGGCCCACGAACTGCGGGAGCACCGCGGGGAGCACGGCGTGTGAGGCGACCTGGAGTCCGGAGGCGCCGTTGGTGCGCAGGGCGTCGCGCGGACCGAGATCGATCTCCTCCATCGCCTCGGCCCACAGCTTGCCCATCACCCCGGTGTTGTGGAATATCAGCGCGAGCACGCCGGCGAACGGACCCAGCCCCACGGCCGTGACGAACACCAGCGCGAAGACGACATCGGGTACGGCCCGCAGGAACGACAGGACCGACCGTGCGGCCTGGTAGATCCACCGGTTCGGCGTTGTCGTCCGCGCGGCGAGGAGCGCGAGCCCGAACGCGAAGGGTATGGACAGCGTGGTGCCGAGCAGTCCGATGTAGAGCGTGACGAGCGCGGCCCGAATCCCGGGGAGGAGCACCCGTGACCACGACAGGTCCGGCGGCAGAGCCAGGTCGACGAAGTCGGCCATTCCCCGCCAGCCCTGTACGAGCGCCGCGGGGGAGAAGTCGGTGCCGCGCCAGGCGAGCGTGTGCGCGACGACCAGGACCACGATGACGGCGCCGGTCATCGTTGAGGGCCGGCGCCGCCTCGGCGGGGCGAGCGGCTCGCTCGGCGTGAGGGTATCCGTACTCATCGGGGCTCCTGCTCGGCGAGACGGCGGTCGGGGGATCGAAGGGCGTTGGCGGCGGTCACGGTGAGGACCCCCCAGGGGGATCGGGGAGCATCCGCGGCGGTCACGGTGAGGACTCCGGCGGGGAGTGGAGGGCATCGGTGGCCACGGTGAGCGCTCCGGTGGGGGAGCGGGGAGCATCCGCGGTGGTCACGGTGAGCGTTCCGGCCGGGGAGCCGAGGGCGGGGCCGGTCACGGTGAGTGCCTCGACGGGGGCGTAGAGGGCGTCCAGATCGGTCGGGGCGAGTGCTCGCACGGGGGCGTCGACGGCGACCCGGCCGTTCCGCAGGCCGATGATGCGGTCGGCGTGCCGGTGGGCCAGACCGGGCTGGTGGAGTACGGCGGCCACGGCGAGACCCTGGTCGCGGGCGAGGTCGGCCAGCAGGGAAACCACCTGTTCCGCGGCGGACGGATCGAGGGCGGACACCGGTTCGTCCGCGAGGATGATGCTCGCCCGCTGGCACAGGGCACGGGCGATCGCGACCCTCTGCTGCTGCCCGCCAGACAGGCGTCCGGCCGGCTCGGCGGCGCGGTCGGCCAGCCCGACCCGGTCCAGACAGGCCATGGCTTCCTCCCGGAGTTCGCGGGGGAACAGGATGGGTGTGAGCGAGTGCCGCAGCGGCAGCCGCCCGAGCGCACCGGCGCAGACGTTGTCGAGCGCGCTGCGGCGGCGGACGAGGTGGATCTGCTGGAAGACCATGGCGGTCTGCCGCCGCAGCTGCGCCGATTCGGCGTCCCGCAGCCCGCCGACCTCGCGGCCGTGGATGAGGATCGTGCCGTCGTCGGGCGTTTCGAGCCCGGCGACACAGCGCAGCGCGGTGGACTTGCCGCACCCGTTGGCGCCGAGCAGCGCGACGAACTCGCCGGATCGCAGCTCGAAGCCCAGCGAGTCCAGCACCGTACGGCCGGAGAAGGACTTGCGCAGTCCCCGGATCACGAGCGCGGCGCTCGGATCCGTGGCGCTCGCCGCGGCACCGGCACCGGACCCCGTACCGGCACCGGCACCGGACCCCGTACCGGCACCGGCACCGGACCCCGTACCGGCACCGGCACCGGTCCTCGTGCCGGGCGTCTGCATGACATCGTTCATGCCGGGTACCGCCCGGCCACCGAGTGGTGGCACGTGCCCGGCCCCCTCGGTCGGCATCATCGTTAGGCGTCCTTCTCGGTCAGGTTCAGTGCGGTGGCGAGGTCGAACAGCGGCTTGTAGGTGTCCTTGGTCACGGCGGCGAGCGGGCCGGGCGGGTTGACGTCGAGGAAGGCGCCGACCTTGGTGACGTCGGCGGTGTCCAGCTCGAGCAGCGCTTTGGCGACCGCGTCACGGAACTTCTGGTCGAGCTTGCCGTACACGGTGATCGGGTCGTTCGGGATCGGCTCGGACTTCCAGATCTGCCGGTACTTCGACGGGTCGAAGGTGCCGGCGGCCTGCGAGGTCGCGAGCTGCTGGCTGTTGATCTCGGCCGCGTCGACCTTGCCGTTGACCAGGGCGAGCAGGGCCTCGGGGTGACCGCCCGCGTAGTCGATCTTCAGGGCGGACTCGGCGATGCCCTCGGTCTTGAGCGCGTACCGGGGCAGGGCGTCGCCCGAGGTCGAGGCCGGGCTGGACAGGGCGAGGGACTTGCCGGCGAGGTCCTTGATCGAGGTGATCGGCGAGTCCGTGGGGACCCAGATGCCGCCGGTGTAGGTGGTCAGGGCGCCCGTCGCGTCGGCGAACGAGGCGACGGCCTGCGCGTCGGCCATCTGGCTGGCGAAGACGAAACCGAGCGGTCCGAACTGGGCCATCTCCAGCTGGCCGTTGCGCATCGCCAGCACCTCGGCGGAGTAGTCTTCGACGATCTTCAGTTCCACCGGGCAGTTGAGCTTGCGCTGCAACGCGGCGGCCAGGACCTCGTAGGCGGGTTTGAGCTTGGCCGGGTCCTCGTAGGGCTCGATGCCGAAGCGGACCTTGCCGCCGGGGCAGGTCACGCCGGCCGTGCCGGATGCCCCGGTCGTACCGGATGTCCCGGTGTCGCCGCAGCCCGCGACGAGCGGGAACAGTGCCGAGGCCGTCACCACGGTGGTGAGGAAACGTCGTGCGCGCATGGGTTATCTCCTGGAGGTTATGCCGGGTTCGAGCGGGGATCTGGGGCGTGCCGAGAGTTCGAGCGGGGATGTGGGTCGTGCCGTTTTCCGGCGGGGATCTGGGGCGTGCCGGATTCGGGCGGAGATCTGGGGTGTGCCGCGGGTGCGGGCCGGGATCTGTGAGTCGTGCCGGGTTCGGGCAGGGATCTGGGCCGTGCCGTTTTTCGGTGAGATCCGGTGTGGTCGTGGGTCCGGCGGTCAGCGCAGCAGGTCGTCGAGGACCTCCGGCGCCAGGCCGAGCGCGGTGGTCATTCCGACGCCGGAGGTCACGGAGACCACGCGGACGCCGGGCATGGGCGTGGCGATCAGGAACGGTTCCGGGGCCGAGGCGTAGACACCGCGCCAGCGTTCGCGCACCGTGAGACTCTCGACGCCGAGCAGGCGTCCGGCCTCGACCAGGACGTGCCGGTCGAGCTCGTCCGCGTTGAACGGCTCAAGCGTGGTGGCGTAGGCGTGGGTGTCGCCGATGGTGAGGTCGCCGTCCGGACGCTGGGTGAACATCAGGTTCAGCCCGGCGTCGAGCAGGTCGGGGTGTTCCGACTCCAGCCGCGTACGGAGTGCGGGCAGGGTGGGGCACGCCCCGAAGCCGTCGTAGCGCAGGAGCGAGAAGCCGGTGAGCACCGCGGGGGCGATCTTCTGGCCGTGAGGGTCGCGCACGCGCAGCATGTGCAGGGCGCAGCGTTGCAGTCCGGCCTGCTCGGCCAGTTCGGGGAAGTGACGGTCGACGTCGTGGCCTACCGCCATCACCACCCGGTCTGCCCGGACCTGCCCCCGGCTGGTGCCGACAACACCCGGCTCGACGGTGTGCACCGCGGTGGCCCAGTGGAACCGCACACCTTGGGAGGCCAGCCAGCCGGCGATCGCGTGCGGGGCCTCCCTCGGGTCGACGCGCACGTCCATCGGCAGCCAGGCGCCACCGACCACGCCGGGGCCGGCGGGCATCCGGCCGGCCACCTCGGTGGCGTCGAGCAGCACGACCTGGTCGTCGCGGACGGCATGGAACTCCTCCAGGACCGCGTACTCGTCCTCGGCGCGCGCGACGACGACGGTGCCGTTGTCGCGGAGCCAGAACCCGGCCTCCTTGGCCAGGCGCAGCCAGCCGGTCCGGGCCGCCATCGCGTATCGGAGGGCGTCGCCGTCCTGGGCGGTGAAGCAGCCGTGTCCGAAGTTGCGCACCGAGGCGCCGGTGGCCCGCTCGTCGCGTTCGATGACGGCGACGGACAAGCCGCGGCGTACCGCGTCCACGGCGTGGGCGAGACCCACGATGCCCGCACCGACGACAACCAGATCGGCGGAGTCGAGGGACTGGTTCCGCGGGAGATAACTTGTCATGACAAGTACGATGCTCAGCTTCGAGAGAGGCTGTCAACCGCGAAGGCCCACATGTCACCGCGTGTTTCTCTGAGCTTAACTTCGCAGCTCATAGCGTTTTCTTCATGGCTGGCCCGCTTTCGTGTCCCGTTCGGCTTCCTGTATTGTCAAGTTGCGTGGATGGACCCATGCATGAACGCATCGCAGCTGACCTACGCCGTCGTATCGCCTCCGGCGAGTTGCCGGTGGGCTCGGCCGTGCCCTCGGAGTCGCAACTGGGCGAGCAGTGGGAGGCCTCCCGGGGGCCGGTCCGCCAGGCACTCGCCACCCTGCGGGCGGAGGGGCTGATCGACGGCGGGCGCGGCAAGCCCCCGCTGGTGCGCAGCCAGGCGATACCCCAGCCCTTCGAGACCTTCCTGTCGTTCTCCCGATGGGCCGAGGGGACGGGCCGGACCCCGGGTCAGCGCACCCTGGAGATCGCCCGGCGTCCGGCGACGGCCGAGGCCGCCGAGGCTCTGGGACTGGACGAGGGCGAGCCGGTCGTCCAGCTGCTGCGACTGCGGCTGCTGGACGGGCTGCCCACGATGATCGAGCGCACGACGTTCGTCTGGTCCGTCGGCCGGCTGCTCTTCGACCACGACTGCGACTCCGGATCGGTTTTCGCCTACCTGAGCGGCTGCGGTGTGGACCTCAGCACCGCCCGCCACGTCATCGACGCGATCGTCGCCGACGACACCGACGCCGCACTCCTGAACGTCGATCCCGGAGCGCCCCTGCTGCGCGAACGCCGCCGCACCTTCTCCTCCACGGGCGAACTCATCGAATACTCCGACGACCGCTACCGGCCCGACATCGTCTCCTTCACCATCGAGAACTCCCAGCAGGCCCACCCGGAGCTGGTGCGCAGTTCGAACCAGGACGGTCCACTCCGCGCGGACGTCTCCCGCTGAGCCGCCCCACCCGACAACCAGGACGGCCCTCTCCGCGCGGACGTCTCCCGCCGAGCCGTCTCACCCCACAACCGTGAGGACCCACGTCATGATCGAACTGGCAGTTCTGGACATCGCCGGCACCACCGTCGAGGAACACGGCGCCGTCTACGTCGCGCTCGAAGAGGCCGTACGCGCCGCGGGCGGCCACCCGAGCATCGCGGACATCCAGCGCTGGATGGGCGCCGACAAGCGTGAGGCCATCACCGCGCTGCTGACCGAGGGGCTGGGCAGGGCGCCCGGGATCGGCACCGTCGACGACGCCGTCGCCGACTTCCGCAGCCGCCTGGACGCCGCCTACACCGCCCGGGTGCCGACGCCCCTGCCCGGCGTTCCCCAGGCGATCGCCACGTTGCGCGCCGCCGGCGTCAAAGTGGCGCTCACCACCGGGTTCGACCGCGGTGTGACCGACGCGCTGCTGGCGAAGCTCGGCTGGGACGACCGGCTCCTCGACGCCGTCGTGTGCGTGGACGACGTCGCCGCCGGGCGCCCGGCGCCGTACATGATCTTCCGGGCGATGGAGGCGACGGGCGTTCGCGATGTCGGCCGCGTCCTCACCGCGGGCGACACGGTCCGTGACCTCGAAGCCGGCACCAACGCCGGCGCCGCCATGGTGGTCGGGGTGCTCACCGGCGGCCTGGGCGCCACCGAGCTGGGCGCCGCTCGACACACCCACCTGCTTCCCAGCGCGGCCGACATCCCCGCCCTGCTGTCCCTGTCCGGCGGGTGACGCCCGTCCGCGGAGTTCGCCCGATCCCTGCCGGTTCCCGTTCCGTCGCCTCTGCCCGGTGGGCGGTGTCGTCCGCGGAGTTCACCCGGCTTCTCAAAGTCGGGACGCCCGTCGGCGGCGCGGGTGCCATCCGGTTCCCGGCGGGCGGCACCCGCGTAGGCGGAGGTGCCCGGGACCGGCCGGTGGAGGCCGGTCCCGGGCGGCGGGTCAGTGGAGCAGCTCGAAGAGCGTCAGCCACCGTTCCGGGTGGACAAACGCCACCACCGTGTCGCGATCCACGCGTGCGTCCGCGAACGCGGCGTCGACCTGGCGGGCCGGATACCGCATCCGCAGTGAGGCGTGCAGCGAGCCGCCCAGGCCGGTGAAGCCGTACTCGACGAACTCGCGCCAGGTGGTGTCCCACTCCGCGGGCAGCAGCGGGACGGGCCGGGACTCGATCCGCAGGATCGCCGAATCGACCGCCGGCACCGGCCGGAAGCTCTCGCGGCCGATGCGGCCGACCAGCTCCCAGGAGTGGCCGGGCCACGTCAGCACGGTCAGCCTGCTCCAGCGGCCGAAGTCGCCGGAGCGCTTGCGTGCGTACTCCAGCTGGGTGACCAGCGTCGCCGAGGTGAGCGCGGGCGCGCGCAGGCACCAGCCGACGATCCCGGACGTGATCGAGTAGGGGATGTTCCCGGCGACCGCGAACGGCTCGCGTGGAGCCCGCGCGGTCAGGAAGTCACCTCTGACCACCTCGATCCGGTCGTCGTCGCGGGTGCGGGCGTTGAGCCTGCCCGCCGGAAGCGGGTCGATCTCGTAGGCCACGACCCTGGCGCAGCTCTCCGCGAGAGCGAGGGTGAGGACCCCCTCTCCCGCGCCCGGTTCCAGGACCAGCCCGTGCGGTCCGGCCGCCTTGGCCACCTGGTGGACGGCGTACGGATCGACGAGGAGGTTCTGGGACAGGACACGCCTGGCCCGGTCGCGGTCACTGAGACCGCCCCTGTTCTTGACCTGCTTCTGGGTATGTGAATGGTTTCCGTGTGCGAATGAGCGCGCCACAGCTGTAGCCCTTTCGGGTCCGAGAGGAATGAGGTCTCGGAGGCCCTGGGCACACGCATCGGGGACGCATGGGAAAACGGAAAAAGGGTGATGCGTCCCTAGCGGGCCAGAGCCTGGCTGCCGCGGGGACGGATCACGTAGCCCACCATCGAGGAGGCGAAGAACGAGCACATGGTTTCAACCGTACGGCCCACCCCGTCGCCGTACAACGGATTTTCCACCCGCGTGTCCCGCCCGACACGCGTCTCATGTTTTGGTATTCCCGATGCTCACGTGTTGGAATTGTGGAAGTCCGAGAAAAATGCGTATCCGCAGTTGGCTCGCACCGCTCGCGGTTGATTCGGGCCGTTGGGGGGCGGTTCGCGGCCGCTCAGGGAGGGATCACAGATGACCACTCTGAACAACGACGTGTCCATGCCGGAGCTGGGTTTCGGCGTATTCCAGGTGCCCCCGGCGGAGACCGCCCAGGCGGTGACCAGGGCGCTCGAAACGGGATATCGGAGCATCGACACCGCCAGGGCCTACGGCAACGAGCGGGGTGTGGGTGAGGCGCTGGCCGCCTCCGGTCTGCCCCGTGACGAGGTGTTCGTCACCACCAAGTTGTGGAACAGCGACCAGGGTTACGACTCGACCCTCGCGGCCTTCGACGCGAGCATGGCGGATCTGCGCCTGGACCGGCTCGATCTGTATCTCATTCACTGGCCCGCACCGGCCAAGAACCTGTATGCCGAGACCTGGAAGGCGATGCAGCAGCTCTACACCGACGGCCGTGTCCGTGCCATCGGCGTGTCCAACTTCCAGCCCGCCCACCTGACGCGCCTCATGGACGACGGGGGCATCGTCCCGGCGGTCAACCAGATCGAGCTCCACCCCGCCCTGCAACAGGCCGAGTTGCGTGAGTTCCACGCCGACCACGGCATCGCCACGGAGTCGTGGAGCCCACTGGCCCAGGGCGCCGTGCTCAAGGATCCGGTGATCGTCGCCATCGCCGAGAAGTACGGCAAGACTCCGGCCCAGGTCGTCCTGCGCTGGCACCTCGATCTGGGGAACATCGTGATCCCCAAGTCGGTCACCCCATCACGGATCAGGGAGAACATCGACATCTTCGACTTCGCCCTGACCGAGGGTGACATCGCGGAGATCGCCCGTCTGGACAGAGGCACTCGCACCGGTCCGGACCCCGACACCTTCAACGGCTGAGTGCGCCCGGGCGGCTGATCCCGCCGGGTCGCGGCGCCGGGGTCTGTCCGCCGCCGGATGCCACGCCGGGATCGATTCACCGTCGGATTGCCACGCCGGGATCGATTCACCATTCGGGTCGGCCTTATCTCGATATCCGGCCCGCGAAGTCGTGGAATGGCGGCCGAAAGAGTCGGGATGGCGCTTTGGTGAGGCGTTCTGCCGGCTCATGTCACGCCCGCGGAGCCGGTGTTCGTCTTCGGGTCCGTCTCCGTGTGCGTAAATGTACATTCAGCTCTCTGATCGACGATCTTAAGCTGTATTCATGACGTTGTTGGAGAACCTTTTCAGGTCGGTTCGGGAGTCCAGTTCTAATTCAACGGAGAAAGCCGAAGGCGAGTCGTTCGAACTGCTGCTCGCGCTTCTCGCCGAAGCCCGTGCCGAGATCGGCCGTGCCGACCAGAAGGCGGCGATTCTCCTGGCCGCCATCGGTGTGGCGGCCGGCGCGGTGATCGGCGGGTCGCTCGGCGGACGGTGGGGGCCGGGCAGTATCCCCGACGCGGTGGAATGGCTCTGGTGGGCCGGGGTGGGATTATGCTCTCTCGCTGTCCTCTGTCTTGGCCGGGCGATTTACCCGCGTTCTGCGAGCATGGCCGTGCGGGTGGCACCCACTCGTGCCTATCTCCGTGATTTCACCGAACGGGCGATTTCCGGAATTGAGAGAAGAGGCCTGAGCGGGGAGGCCCGCGAGAACCTCGACCTCCTGGGTGGGCAGGTTCGCCGGCTGGGTGTCATCGTCGATATGAAGTACACGCTTATCCGCCGCGGAATGCTCGTCCTGCTTGGCGCGCTGTTCTGCTGCGTCGGTTCGGTCGTCGTCGGATGGCTGCTCTCGGCGTAGGGCGCCGAGGCCGGCGGGCCGTGCGATCCGCGGGGGCGGATGTCCAGGCAGGCGGGATCGGCGGGGTCCGTTCTCGGTCTCGTGAGATCCGTTGTGCGAGTCGGTGGGCGGGGTCCGTTCTCGGTCTCGTGAGATCCGTTGCGTGAGCCGGTGGGCGGGGCCCGTTCTCAACCTTGCGATATCCGTTGTGCGAGCCAGTGATAGGACGCCTTCGGGGTGCGTGTCCCAGTGGCGAAGTCGACGTGTACCAGGCCGAAGCGCTGGTTGTAGCCCTCGGCCCACTCGAAGTTGTCCAGCAGGGACCAGACGTAGTAGCCGTGCACGTCGACCCCCTCGGCCCCGGCTTTCTCCACGGCCTTGATGTGGCCGTCGAGGTAGGCGATCCTGGCCTGGTCGTCGACCGTTCCATCAGGGCCGACGTCGTCGGGCTGGGAGCAGCCGTTCTCGGTGACGTAGACCGGGGGGAGGGCGTCGCCGTAGCGCGCCTTGAGGCCGACCAGAAGTTCGCGCAGGCCGTCGGGGACGACGGGCCAGCCGAAGGCGGTGGTGGGATAGCCGGTGATACCGGCGTCCTCGAAGGGAAGGCCTTCGCCGGTGGGGGCGGTGATCCGGGTGGGGTTGTAGTAGTTGACGCCGATGCCGTCGAGGCGGGTGCCGATCAGGTCGAGGTCGCCGTCCTTGACGCAGTCGAGGCTCACCCCATACGCCGATAAATCCGGATAAGTGCCGAGAAGTACCGGATCGTTGAACAGGCGGTTGTGGAGGGTGTCGTAGGCGTCGGCGGCGGCCAGGTCGGCGGGGTCCGCGGAGGCGGGCCAGACCGGCGTGCAGTTGTTGGTGATCAGCACCTTCTCCGCGCCCCGCGCCCTGAGTTCCCGTACGGCGAGGCCGTGCCCGAGCAGCTGGTGATGGGCCGCCGGAAGCGCGTCCAGGACCAGGGCCCTGCCGGGGGCGTGGTTGCCCAGCGCGTAGCCGTACACCATGTGGATGAAGGGTTCGTTCAGCGTGATCCACATGGGGATCCGGTCGGCGAGCCGGTCGGCCACGATGGCGGCGTACTCGGCGAAGCGGTAGGAGGTGTCGCGGTTCAACCAGCCGCCCTCGTCCTCCAGGGCCTGGGGCAGGTCCCAGTGGAACAGCGTGGCCGCGGCGGTGATGCCCTTCTCGCAGAGCGCGTCCGTCAGCCGGTCGTAGAAGTCCAGGCCCGCCGGGTTGGCCTCGCCCCTGCCGTCGGGCTGGATCCGCGGCCAGGCGATGGAGAAGCGGTAGGAGTTCACCCCGAGATCGCTCATCAGCGCGACGTCCTCGGGCCAGCGGTGGTAGTGATCGCAGGCCACGTCCCCGGTGTCCCCGCCGCGCACCCTGCCGGGCTCGCGGGTGAAGGTGTCCCAGATCGAGACGCCCCGGCCGTCCTCGGCGACGGCACCCTCGATCTGGTAGGACGCGGTAGCCGTACCCCACAGGAACATCCCGACCTCCACATGCGTGAGTGTGGCTCATGTTAACCCGGGTAGGCCCGCGTGGTGGATGATGGAGTGATGACGAACGCTTCCGGAGGAACGCTGCGCCGTCGTCCCGCTCAGCGCCGCAGCCTTGAACGGGTTGAGCGCATGCTGGACGAGTGCGCGCGACTGCTGGACGAGGTCGGCTACGAGGCACTGACCACCAAGGAGGTCGCGCGCCGCGCAGAGGTGCCCATCGGCACCTTCTACCAGTTCTTCTCCGACAAGCACGGACTGGTGCGCGCGCTGGCGTTACGCAACCTGGAGGCGTTCCTCAACCGGATCATCGGCAGGCTGGGGAGCACGCAGCTGTCGGACTGGACCGAGATGGTGGATCTCTCGATCGACGAGTTCGTCGCGATGAAGCGGTCGACGCCGGGATTCGCCGTCGTCGACTTCGGAGAGGTGCTCGTCGCACCGGGCGGTCCGGCGCTCAAGGGAACCGAGCGGATGCTCGACGCCGCGCTGGAGAACAACGTCATCGTGGCCGACCGGCTCCGCGGGATCACGGTGGAGATGCTCGGCGTCCCGATCGGGCCGGATCTGGACCGGGCGCTGGTCGTCGCGGTCGAGGCCGCCGACGCGGTGCTCAAGCTCGCCTTCCGCTCCCGGTTCGACGGCGACCCCGAGTTGATCGCCGAGTGCAAACACCTGGTCCGCCGCTACCTGTCCGCGCATCTGTCCCCGGAATGACGTCGGGTGCCTCGGGCTCTTACGGTCCCATGGTGGGCCGGGCGGTCCCGGAACGGCGGTGAGTGCCTCGGGCTCTTACGGTCCCATGGCGGGCCGGGCGGTCCCCGGAATGACGGCGAATGCCCGGAGGGCGGTGCCGGGCGTGTGCTCGCGCACTGCCGGAATCGCGTGACTTGACCTGAAGTGCACTCCAGGTGGGATGCTGCCAGATGTGAGTGTGTACACGCCAGGACAGGTAGTGGAGGAGACCGGCTTCAGCCTCGACACGCTGCGCTACTACGAGCGGATCGGCCTGCTGAAGTCCATCGGTCGCAACTCGGCCGGACAGCGTCGGTTCACCCAGGAGGACGTCGGCTGGCTCGGCATGGTCCGCTGCCTGCGCGACACCGGGATGCCGATCGTGGAGATGATCCGGTTCGCGGAGCTGACCCGTGCGGGCGAGCACACGGTACGCGAGCGGATCGCGTTGCTCGAAGCCCATGACCAGCGGGTACGGGCCCAGGTCGACAACCTGCGCGAGAAACAGGCGGTGATCCGGAGCAAGATCGGATACTACCGTTCGGTGGTCGACTAGAAGCCGTACGGCTGCTTTGCCCGTGGGCGAGAGCCCCTTTTCGGTCCGGCTGTTAAACCGGTATCGGGAGAGGGGCCATGGTTGCACCACGCGCACGCCGGATCAACATCCCCCTGCGGCACGTCGCCCTGATGTGCGGAGGGATGCTGTTCGTGCTGCTCGCTCAGACGACCTACCTCCAGGGGATCGACGCCGAGCGGCTCAACGAGGATCCACGCAACCTGCGGACGATGATCGCGCGCTTCGAGAGCCCCAGGGGCAAGATCCTGCTCCACGACGGCACGGTCATCGCGACCAGCCGGGTGGCCGGGGGCAGCAGGTACAGATACCGGCGGTTCTATCCCAACGGCCCGCTCTACGCGGCGGTGACCGGATACGTCTCGCTCTACAGCGCCGGCGGCATCGAGCAGGCGGAGGACGCCGTGCTGTCCGGGAGCGACCCCCGGGTGAAGGTGCGCGGGCTGGTGGACGGCACCCGGGTCGGCGCCACGCTCAGGCTCACCGTGGACCGGCGGGCGCAGCGGGCCGCCTACGAGGGACTGCGCGACACGGGACTGCCCGGCGCCGCCGTCGCGATCGACCCGAAGACCGGCGAGATCCTGGCCATGGTGTCCTTCCCCTCCTACGACCCGAACGCCTACACGACCTTCAACACCGTCAAGCTCGGCAGGGTGGACAAGCGATTGCAGGACGATCCCGGCAACCCGCTGCTGAACCGGACGATCCAGCAGAACTATCCGCCCGGGTCCACCTTCAAAGTCGTCACCTCGGCGGCGGCGCTCAGCTCGGGAAAGTACGATCCGAACACCCCTGTCAGTGCGCCCACCTCCTTCCGCCTTCCCGGCACGAACACCTACCTGCGCAACTTCGGGGGCGCCTCCTGCGGTGACGGCAACCCCCCGCTGCTGTACGCGTTCAAGCTCTCGTGCAACACGCCGTTCGCGAAGATCGGCACTGCTCTCGGCCAGGACGCGCTGCGCGAGCAGGCCGAGGCGTTCGGGTTCGGCACAGACGACCTGGCCGTTCCCATGCCGGTCGCCAGAAGCGTGTATCCGTCGGGGATGGACGAGGCGCAGACCGCGCTGTCGGCGCTGGGCCAGTTCAACGACCGGGTCACCCCGCTCATGATCGCGATGATGGCGGCGGCGGTCGCCAACGACGGCGTGCTGATGCGTCCCCACCTCGTGCGGGAGGTCCGGCTCTCCGACGGCAGGGTGATCGACGAGACCGAACTGTCGCAGTATCGACAGGTGCTCAGCGCGAGCGTGGCCGAGCGGCTCACCCAGATGATGGTCGCCGTCACCGAACCGGGCGGCACCGGCACCGCCGCCGCCATCCCGGGAACCACGGTCGCCGCGAAGAGCGGCACCGCCGAGAACGTCGCCTCCCAGCAGGACCACGCGGTCTTCACCAGTTTCGCCCCGGCGTACGATCCCCAGGTGGCCGTGGGGGTCCTGGTGGAGCGCGGCGGGCAGGGCGGGCAGGTGGCGGCTCCCATAGCGAAGGCCATCATGGAAGCCGTGCTGAACGATCAGACGGAGTAGGGCGGGCTCCGCGGATCACGAAGGCCATCATGCGGATCGTGCCGGACGATCAGGCGGAGGGCGGGCTCCGCGGATCGCAAAAGCCCTCATGCGGGCCGTACGGGATGATCAGGCGGAGTAGGCGGCGGCCTGCAGGTTGTAGAGGTCGGCGTAGAGGCCGTTGAGCTCTATGAGCTGGTCATGGGTGCCGTGCTCGGTGACCTTGCCGTGGTCCAGGACGTAGATCCGGTCCGCGTAGCGGACGCTGGCCAGCCGGTGGGTGATCAACAGGACGGTACGGCCGTCGGCGTGCTGCCGGATGCGGGTGAAGAGGGCGTCCTCGGCCCGGGCGTCGAGGGCGGCCGTGGGCTCGTCACAGATCAGCAGCGGGGCGTCGCGGTGGAAGCCGCGGGCGACGGCGATCCGCTGCCACTGGCCGCCGGACAGCTCGTGGCCGTCCTTGAAGCGCCGGTCGAGCAGGGTGTTGTAGCCGTGGGGCAGCTCGGCGACGACCTGGTCGGCGCCCGCGACCTCGGCCGCCGAGATCAGGGCGCTCTCGCCCTTGTCGGTGCCCATGCTGATGTTGTCCCTGGCTTTCAGCGGCCAGCGCGTGTGGTCCTGGGCGATGACCGCGATGTGACGGCGGAGCTGGTCGGGGTCGACGTCGGCCAGATCGGTCTCGTCCCAGAGGACCCGCCCGCTGTCCGGTTCGTAGAGCCCGGAAAGGATCTTGGCCAGCGTGGTCTTGCCCGAGCCGTTCTCGCCGACAAGAGCGATCACCTCGCCCCGGTCGATGGTGATCGACATCCCCTGGAGCGCGGGAGCGCTGGAGCCGGGGTAGGTGAAGACGACGTCCTCGGCGGTGATCCGCTCGAATGTCTCTGGGGCCTTCTCCGGGCGCCCGGAGCCCAGCCGGCTCTCCGCGTCGGCACAGAAGTCGAGGAAGTCGGTGAAGTAGAGGCCCTCCTCGTAGAGGCGGTTGGTGGCGTACATCAGGTTGGCCAGGTAGGTCTGGCCCGAACGGATGGCCAGTACGGCGGTGCCCGCCACGGCCAGCGGCACCGCGCCCACGGCCAGCAGCACGCCCAGGGCGACGTAGACGACGGCCGTGCCGATCCCGCCGAGCGCCTCCCCGGCGATCTTCACGAACGTCTGCCGCCGCGCCAGGCTCAGCAGGATGGACTGCTCCGCCGTGGCCACCACGTCGTACATCCGCATCAGGAAGCTCCGCATGGTGAACGAGCGCACCTCGGCGGCCGCCTCGCGCTCCGCCAGCAGCTCCGCGATGATCCACTTACGGCGCATCGCGGGGATCAGCGCGTACATGGTGGTGTAGCGCATCCGCGCCGAGCGGATCGCGGCCCAGGCGTCGGGCAGCACGGCCAGCACCAGCAGTGGCAGCAGGATGGGGTGGAGCACCCCGAGCACGCCCGCCGCCGCGGCGATCCCGATGATCGCGGTCAGCACGTTGATGGTCGTGCCGACCACCACGTCCGCCATGGCCACCCCCCGCGCCCTGGCCCGCTGGAGCGCGTCGTGAAAGTCGGGGTCGTCGAAGGCCGCCAGGCTGACCTGGCTGGTGAGCCCGTACAGTCGTTCCTCGGCGATCCGGCTGACCTGCGGGTCCAGCCGGGACTGCGCCCAGCCCGCGCCTGCCTGGGTCAGCGTGCGCAGGGTGGCGGCCACGCCCACCATGATCAGACTGGGCAGGGCGTCCATGACCCGCTCCGGGGTCGGCCCCGCCGCGAACAGGGCCGACAGCACGCCGGTGGTGGCGAGCAGTCCGAACGCGGTGAACACCCCGGAGATCAGGCTCAGACTGATCGTGATGGTGGTGTCACGGGGGTCGGCCAGCCACGCCAGCCGTACGGCCTGCGACACCAGCGCGGGCAGCCGCCGGGCGATGGTCAGGAAGCTGACCCCCGTCATCTTGCCGACGTGGGCGTGCCACTCGGAGAGGCTGAGCTCGCCGAGCTCGGGAGCGGGCTCCGGGGGCTCGGAAGGTCCAGGGGGTTCGGAGGGTTCGGGGGGCTTGGAGGGGGCTTTCGGGGGAGTGTCGGGCATAGGAGCAGTGTGAATCGCCGTACCGACAATCCGCCATCGGATGGCCGGGGACGGACAGAGCGGGCCCGTCGGCGCGGATTGCCGCGAGCCGGAGCCGAATTCCGGGTGCGGTATCGCGAGGACTGGGGATGGTGGAGCTGGTTTCCGTGCGGGTTATCGCGGGGTCCGGAGATCCCCGGCACCGGTCTTTCTGTAAGGGCGGGGATGGTCGGGACGGGTCCGCATGGGGACTATCACGAAGGTATACCGGAGGCCGAGATGATCTCCGCATTAAAAAATAGGTCCAAGCCCGGGCATGCTTCGGTAATTGATGTCACACTTTCTGTGACGGTTCTACCCTCGACCTATTTAAGAGCCGATGACCCAGGACACCACACACGCTTCCGTTGCCCCCGGCAACCTCCCCCTCGAACCCAACGCTTTCGTGGGGCGGGAAGCCGACGTGGAAGAACTCATCGAGCTGCTGAGTGTGGCTCGGGTGGTGACCCTGTGCGGAGCGGGCGGCATCGGCAAGAGCAGGCTGGCCGTCCGGGTGGCCTCCCAGGTGGCGGAGGAGTTTCCCGAGGGCGTCTGGCTGGTGGAGCTGGCGGAGGCGGTGCGCGGTGACCTGATCGCACCCCGGGTGGCCGCCGTTCTCGGGGTGAAGCCCGAGCCGTCGCGCGCGCTGGCCGACACACTGATCGACGCGCTCGGCGACCGGCGTCTGCTGCTGGTCATCGACAACTGCGAGTCCCTCATCGAGGAGTCCGCCCTGTTCTGCCGGACGCTGCTCACCGTCTGCCCGCAGGTGCGCGTGCTCACCACCAGCCGGGAGCCGCTGCGGGTGGCGGGGGAGACCGTGTGGCGGGTGCCGCCGCTCTCCCTGCCCAGGAGCGGTGGCCAGGATCTCGGCACCAGCGAGGCGGTGCGGCTCTTCGTCGACCGCGCCACCGCGGCCTCGCGAGGTTTTGTCGTCACCGAGCAGAACGCCGGCGACGTCGTCGGCCTGTGCGAGGCGCTCGACGGGATGCCGCTCGCCATCGAGCTCGCCGCCGCGCTGTGCAGGGTGCTGACCGTGGAGCAGATCAACGCCCGCATCAGGGACCGGTTCCGGCTTCTGTCGGCGGGTGACAGGACGGCCCCGGCCAGGCAGCAGACGCTCAGGGCGACCGTCGACTGGAGCTATCAGCAGCTCAAGGAGCCCGAGCGGATCCTGCTGCGGCGGCTGGCGGTGTTCACCGGAGGATGGACGCTCGACATGGCCGAGCAGGTCTGCGCGGGCAACGGCCTGTGGGCCGAAGACGTCCTGGGGGTGCTCTGCGACCTGGTCGACAAGTCCCTGGTCCTGGCCGACGCGGAGGTGGCGGGCGAGACGCGTTACCGGATGCTGGAGACGATCCGCGAATACGCGGCCGAGCAGCTCGACGTCTCCGGCGAGGAGCCCGAGTTCCGGCGACGGCACCGGGATCACATGATCGACGTCGCCGCCCGGATCCATCAGATGATCGTCCGGCGGCCCCGCCCGACCTGGCCGGAGATCTGCCCGATGCTGGTCCTGCTGGACGAGCTGCACTCCAACGTCTGGGCGGCGGTGCGCTGGTCGGCCGAGGCGGACGACCCGGAGAACGCGCTGCGCCTCCTCGTCCTGCTGCGCTGGCCGATCATCGCCGGTGGCAGGTTCACCCCGGCCGACGAGTGGCTTGACCGGCTGCTCGACGTGGAGCCGACGGAGCTGACCCCGCGGGTGCGCGGTGACGCCCTCGCGCTGCGCGGGCAGGTGGCCTTCGGGCAGGGCGATCCCGACACCGCGCAGGTCGCCTGCACGGCCGCCGTCGAGCTCTGCCGCAAGACCGGCCTGAACGGACCGCTGAGCGGGGCGCTGGCCATCCTGGCCTGGGTGGCCATCTACCAGCGCCGGCCGGAGAGGGCCAGGTCTCTCCTGGACGAGGCGCTGGAGGCCGTGCGCACGGTCGACGATCCGTGGCACGAGACGGTGATCCGCTCCATGGAGGGGACGTTCGCGCTGTCGGAGGGGCGGGCCAAGGAGTCCCAGCGCTCCTTCGAGGCCGCGCTGGCCATCGCCCACGAGCTCGACAACCACTGGGCCGCCCCGGTCGCGCTCATCGGGCTGGCCCAGGTCGCCTGGCTCCGGGGCGACCTCGTGGAGGCGCGCGCCCACTACGAGCGGGCCCTCGACCTGCTCCAGGACATCACGGCCCACTGGCAGGCCATCACGTGCCTGTCAGGTCTGGGGAGGATCGCCCTGGTCCAGGGTGACCTCGCCACCGCCCGCGTCAGGCTGATCGAAAGTCTGAGGCTCTGCCTGGGCACGGGCCAGCGACTCGGCGTGGCCCGGCGGATCGAGACACTCGCGCAGCTCGCGCTGGCCGAGGAGGACGACCGCCGGGCGGTGCGCCTGGCGGGGGCCTCCGCGGCGATCAGGAGCGCGATGAGCGGCGCCGTGCTGCCGCCCGGTTTCGGCGCGCGGATGGAGGAGCTGCTCCAGCCCGCCCGCGTACGGCTCGGCGAGGCGCTGGTCGCCCAGCTGTGGGCGCACGGCCAGGAGATGTCCCAGGAGCAGGCGGTCCGTTACGCGCTGCAGTTCGACGAGCCGTCCGAGACGTCCCTGCTGCTCGGCAGGAACCCGGTCGTCGCCCCGCTCACCACGCTGACCTGCCGCGAGTGGGAGATCGCCGAGCTGATCGCCAGAGGCATGAGCAACAAGGCCATCGCCGACGATCTGGTGATCAGTCCCGCGACCGCGGCCCGGCATGTGGCCAACATCCTCGCCAAGCTCGGCTTCTCCTCCCGCACCCAGGTCGCCACCTGGGTCATCGAGCAGAACCGCTCCTGAGACGTCCCGGCCGTCCGCCCCGCGCATCCGCCTTCCGCGGCCGCGCCGTGCGTGCCCGCCGTACGGGTCCGGCGTATGCGCTCGCCGTACGTGCCTGCGGTACGGGTTCGGCGCGAAAGAGGGCCGAAAGGGGATCGAACGGTCGCCGGCGCGATGGAAGGCGTACCGCCCGGGCGGAGAGGACGCGCCTGGGGCAGGGAACGTCTACACATCGGAACTACATATCGGCGGTCACGGAGATACATCTCGGTATACGCAGTCCGGAGCATGTGCCGGGCCCACCGCTGGCCATACGTTTTCCTGGTGTTCGACCGATGACGTCCAGCCCTCCGCGGACTGCCGACCATGAAGGTGGTCCGTATGAGGGCTCACACCATCCCGGGTGTCTCGGCCGAGCATGAGGGAGCGTCGCGTGTCCCTCCTGACGGCCGAGGTCTCCTCGGAGGGGTGGGGACTTGGGGCCATGGGCCACGCGACAGCGGGCTCGAGCCGCGCAGGGCTCGAGCCCGCCCGTCCCCTGGGCGTCGTTCCCTGAAACCCTGTATTTGCCCGGAACCCCTCATCCCCGAGCCCATTCCTGCCTGGAACTCGCGTTGTGTGAAACCCACTCCTTGAATGTCTTTAAACCCTCTCTCTTCGAAGATTTCTGCCTAGAATCCGATTCTCCGCAAAGCGCGGTCCCTTCTCGAAACCCATGCCTCCCCCGAAAGGTCGCGCTACCTGGAGGTACGACCTTGAATACACAGTCATCTACATACATTTGTCGATGCCCGAGAGAAGAGGCTGACTCTACTGTCAGCGAAATGAGACCGACCCCCCAGTCCATCCAGTGCACTGTGACCGAGGCGGTGTTCGGTTGCGCACACGGGCGGGGTGATCGGCCCGCGCTGATCGATCTCGGCGCCGGAGTGGTGTACGGCTATCGCCGGCTGGCCGGCGAGGTGACGCGGGGGGCCTCCGGCCTGGTCAGACGGGGGGCAAGGCGGCGCCAGGTGGCGGGAATCCACGTGGACAACGCCGCCGCCCAGACCCTGGCGGTGCACACCGTCATCGCGGCGGGCGGCGTGGCGGCGCCCATCGTCCCCGAGAGCGGTGAGATGGCCGAGCTGCTGGTCGAGTGGGACGCGCGGCTGCTCATCACCACTCCTCGCCTCGCGGAGTCGTCACTGCAGGCCGCCGAGGACTCCCGGGTCCGGCAGGTGATCGCGTTCGGACCGGCCCGTGACACCGTCGACTTCGCCGACCTGCTGCTGCTCGAATCCGTCCCGCTGCCGCTCCTCGACCCGGCCGTTCAGCCCGCGCTGCTGACCGAGGACGGGGGCGTGCTCACCCACCAGGATCTGATCATGCGGATGCACGCCCTCGACAGGCTCGCCGCGCTGGAGAAGTCGGACGTCCTCCTGGTGACCTGGCCCCTGGTGTGCAGCCTCGCCATGACGACCCTGATCGGGCTGGCGCTGATGCACGGCGCCCTGGTCGTCGTGGCCCCCGGCCTCTCGCCCGCCGAGCTGTCGGCGACCATCCAGGACTTCGGCATCACCGTCATGGCTCTGTCCGACGGCTCCATCCAGCGCGTGTAGGCACCGAGACACGGGGTCTCATGGCCGGAGCCTCTTCGGCATCACCGTCATGGCTCTGTCCGACGGCTCCATCCAGCGCGTGTAGGCGTCGAGACACGGGGTCTCATGGCCGGAGCCCCTTCGGCATCACCGTCATGGCCCTGTCCGACGGCTCCATCCAGCGCGTATGGGCGTCGACACACGGGGTCTCATGGCCGGAGCCCCTCCGGCATCCCCGTCAGGGCTCCGTCCGACGGCTTCACCCCGCATGTGCGGGCGTCGACGCACGCGGTCTCATGGCCGGAGTCCCGAGGGGTCGACCAGGGAGTCGCCCAGTGCCGTGCGGTGATACAGGACACCGCGACCGGTGCGGCTCCCGGTGACCAGACCCGCTCTGCGCAGGGCGGAGATGTGGCCGCCCACGGTCCCGAGACCCAGCTCAAGCAGGCTGACGAGCTGGGTGGTGGTCGCCGGGGTCGCCAGCTCCAGCAGGACCAGGGTCCTGGTCCTGCCGATCAGCCCGGCCAGGCCGTCCGGCGTCTCGTGGGGAATGCCGGTGCCCCGGGCCGGATAGCTGATCGCGTACGGCCAGCGGTCCTCCAGATAGGAGCCCACCCCCGCGGGGAACACGGTCGGCACGAAGAGCAGCCCGCGTCCGTCGAGCCGATGGGTCTCGTCCGGACTCTTCGCACGCACCTCGATGACGCCGTCGGGACGCCACCGGATCCGCGGGTTGAGATCGTCGAGCGCCGCCGCCCAGCCGTAGGTCGCCAGGCGGCCCGCCCGGTGAACCACGTCCCGCTCCAGGATGGCGTGGAAGCGCGGCCACGCGGGGGCGACGATCTCCTCCCACATCGCCCTGATGGCCTCGGCGAACAGCTCCACGACGTCGGGGGAGAACAGCACGTCCCTGACGGACTCACTGGGACGCGGCATCCCCTCCAGGTTTTTGGCGATCTCGTCGTGTGCCTGCGCCACCGGAGTGGCGCGCACCACCGCGAGTTCCGTCTCGAACGGGCTGTTCACCCCGATCGGCGGCGGCGCGGGGAAGTCGGCGTTGTAGTGCCTGTCACGGAACAGCGTCACCAGGGCACCCAGCCCCGGGTGCGTGAGCAGCAGCCTCTCGTACGGTCCCCGCATCCGGCCCGCCCACGCCTGCCACTCTCCGGCCTCCTTCTTCCCGGACAGGATCCAGAGCGCGTGCTTGGTCACGATGAGCGGGGAGATGGCGAACCTGCTGGCCATGACGTCCTGCGGAGTGACCTCGATGCGGTAGACCATCTGACGACCTTTCGGATATATCCGAAAGCTTAGCCAGCCGTTCCGGGCGCCTCCAGCATCGTGCTCATGACCACACAAGAGCGCGGTGCGACCTACACGGAGGTCTTCGCGAACCGGGAGTTCCGGGTCCTGTTCGGAAGCTTCGCCCTTCTCGTGGCCGGTGACCAGGTCAAGATGCTGGCCCTGTCGGCACTGGTCTACGCGCGGACCGGCTCGCCGGGCCTGTCGGCGGCGACGTACACGCTGGGCTTCCTGCCCTACATCGTCGGCGGGACGTTCCTGCTCTCGCTGGCCGACCGGATCCGGCCGCGCATACTGATGATCGTCGGTGAGCTGCTCAGGGTGGTGACCTGCCTGCTGATGGCCTTCGCCGGGTTGCCCGTCTGGGCGCTGCTCGCGCTGGTTCTGGTCACCGGGCTGTTCTCACCGGTCTTCGGGGCGGCCCGCAGCGCCCTCCTGCCCGATCTGCTGCCGGGTGACGCGTTCGTGCTGGGCAGGTCCGTGCTGTCCATGACGGCCGCCGGGTCGCAGATCGGCGGGCTGGCCGTGGGCGGCGGCATTCTCGCCGCCGCCGGTCCCGCGGGGGCGCTGACCGTCACCGCCGCGCTGTCCGCGGTGGCCGTCGTGGTGCTGCGCTTCGGCCTGCCCGACTTCCCCGCCCGGAGCGCGAAGGCCGGTGACTTCCCCGTCCCGGGTGCGGGGGAAGGCCTTTCCGCCGGAAGCGTGGAGACTGAGGGCTCTCCCGCCCGGGTCGTGGGAGGCGGTGCCGTACGGGAGACCCTGAGAGTCAACCGGACCCTGATGGTGGACGCGCGGGTGCGCGGCCTGCTCCTCGCACAGTGGCTGCCGATATCGTTCGTGACGGGCGCCGAGGCGATGCTGGTCCCCTATCTGGGAGGCACCGCGGGGATCGCGCTCGCCGCCTCGTCCGTGGGCCTGGCGGCCGGAAACCTCGCCGTCGGCCGGTTGGTCTCGCCCGCCGGCAGGGAGCGGCTGGCGTTGCCGCTCGCGGTGGCGGCGGGCGTTCCCCTGCTCGTGTTCGTCGTCCAACCGGTGTTCTGGGGGGCCGCGCTGCTCATGCTGCTCGCGACGGCGGGGAGTTCCTACGAGCTCGGGTTGCAGCGAAGGTTCGTGGAGGCGGTGGCCGAGCCGTTCAGGGGCCAGGCCTTCGGCCTGTCCTCGGCGGGGATGATGACGGGCCAGGCGCTGGGCGCGGCCCTGGTGGGCGGGGCCGCCGAGCTGACCTCCCCGCACATGGCGATAGTCCTCGCAGGCGTCGCGATCATTCTCTGCTCCCTCGCCCTGCACAGATCTCTACGGCCGGAGCCCTCCTGACGGGCTCCTCGACCGCCCGACGGCATGCGATTCGCCGCGCGCTCTGTCGGGCGGTCGTGGCCGTCGAGGCTCCCCGGTGGGCCGGCAAGGCGGTGTGGCCCTGGCCGATGCCGGCGACACCGGCCAGGATGAGAGGGCCCTGCGCGTGCTGAGAGTCGGCCCTCGGATCCTGAGGGGCGCCGTCAGCCCTGCTTGAGCAGGTGCAGAGACGACAGGGAACCGCCCAGCTGCATCAGGCGTCCGCCGGTGCGCAGGTCGCCCACGTTGACCGGGGCGAATCCCAGCCCGTCCGCCCACTCCGCGAAGGCGGCCGCCGCGGCGGCGTCGTCACCGGCCAGGAACAGCACCCGGCGGCCCGCCTCGTGCCGGGGGTCGGCCGCGATGTGCTGGGCGTAGAGCGTGTTGAACGCCTTGATCACATGGGCGCCGGGGGCCAGACCGGCCACGACCTCGCTGCCGGTCTGGCCGCCCAGGTCGGCGACCTCGAACTCGGGCGGTCCGGTGAGGAAGTGGTTGGTGGCGTCGATGAGGATGCGGCCGTCCCACGGCGGCAGGCCGGACAGGGCCTGCGGGATGTGCGGCCACGGTACGGCGAGCAGCACGGCGTCGGCCTGGGCCGCCTCGGCGATGGTGCCGGCGGACGCGCCGGGGCCGAGCTCGTGGATGAGCGGCTCAAGCGTCTCGGGCCCGCGACTGTTGCTGAGGGTGACCTTGTGGCCGACATTGAGCGCGTGCCGGGCGACGGCCTGGGCGATGGCTCCGGCGCCGATGACTCCGAAGGTTTCGATGCGCATGAAGAGTGCCTTTCGCTGTCACGGACGACCCTGGACAGGGTGGTGCCGACTCTCATCCCCTGGAGACTCTCCAGGAAACGATCATCTATCCCCGGCTTCGGTCGGCGGTGGTAGGCGCGAGGCATGCGTCTCAACCGCTTCCAGCAGCTGACTCTTCGACGGGTTCACCATGGCGTTTCCGGCCACGGTCACGGTCGGCACGGTCTCGTTCCCGCCCGCGACCGAGCGGACGAACGCCGCGGCCTCGGCATCTCTCCAGATGTTCACCTCGACGTACTGCAGCCGCGTGAAGCGCAGACGTGTGCGCAGCCTCATGCAGTACTTGCAGCCGGGCCGCCAGTAAATGACCACGCCTTCGCGATCCGCCTGCGTGAGCGACGTTCTGGACCGGCCCCTGCGGGGCAGGTTCGCAACGATCATCCATATCGCGTAGAGGACGAGAAAGGCGATCGCGATCGTGGAAAGGACGTCAGGAATCACTTAAGTGAATATATGGGAGAAACGCCCCGAGGCTCTGGATCGCCGGTCGTGGGCACCTCCCTGCCGGCTCTCCTCGCCGGATCCTTCCCGGCCACCTGAAGTCTCACGTCGTACGATCGTGATCGCCGCGGAGCCGGAGGCGCCGGGACCTCGCGCCGTGCTCACGAAGGCCGGAGCTCTCCCGATCCGCGGGGGATGAGACGGGTCGGCAGCTCGATGCGCTCGGGGGTGCCCAGCTCACCGGCGAGGCGGCGGAAGAGCAGCTCGGCCGCGGTGCTGCCGAGTCTCACCGGGTCCTGGGCCACCACGGTCACGGCGGGCACCAGCAGGTCGGCCAGTTCGAAGTCGTCGAAGGCGACCATGGCCAGGCGGTGTCCCGTGCGCAGCACGGCCACGGTGATCCGGCTGTTGCCGGTGAACACCGCTGTGGGCGGGTCGTCGAGGGAGAGCATCCCGGTCAGCGCGGTTCCGGCCTGCTCCGCGGGACCCGTGGCGACCAGGGACTCGTCGTAGGGGAGACCCGCGTCCCGGAGGGCGTGGCGGTAGCCGTACAGGCGCTCGGTGGCGGTGAAGATGGACGCGCTGTCGCCGACGTAGGCGATGCGCCGGTGGCCGTGCCGGATCAGGTGGGTCACCCCCGTGCGCGCGCCGCCGGAGTTGTCGGACAGCACGGTGTCCACGTCCAGCCCGCCGGGCCGGTCGGCGAAGACGGCGGCGATGCCCGCGTCGAGTTCGGGCAGCAGGTATTCGTGGTCGGACCCGGTCGGCACGATGATCAGACCGTCCACCCGCCGGGAGCAGAAGGTCAGGACCAGCCCCCGCTCGCGCTCGGGCTCCTTTCCCGTGGAGCCGCTCAGCACCAGGGAACCGTGCCGGAGTGCCACGTCCTCGACCGCGCGGCTGATCCCGGAGTAGAACGGGTCGGCCACGTCCTCGATCACCAGGCCGATGCTCGCCGTCCGGCCCTTGCGGAGCACCCGGGCACTCTCGTTGCGCCGGTAGCCGAGCCGTTCGATGGCGGCCACGACCCGCGCGGCCGTGGCGGCGTTGACTCCCGGCTCCTCGTTGACGACCCGGGAGACGGTCTTGAGCGCCACCTCGGCCGCCGCCGCGACGTCCTTCATGGTGGGACGCCCGCGCGCACTGTCTGTCACGGGTCGATCATTTCTCAGTATCGGCTCGTCGACAACGTTGTCATCATTCCGGTGCGTCAACGGGAGAGCGCGGTGCCGGCCGTACCCATCGAATGGAGGTCCGCCTCCACCCGCGCGGCCGCGGCGAGCAGCGGCGGCAGCAGGTCGCGGCGGGCCGACTCGACGGTCGTACGGCTCGCGTGGGAGGAGATGTTCATCGCGGCGGTCACCCGCCCCGAACGCTCCCGCAGGGGCACGGCGATCGAGCGCAGTCCCTCTTCCAGCTCCTGGTCGACCATCGCCCAGCCCTGGGAGCGGATCCTGTCGAGCTCGGTCCGGAGGACGGAGGGCGACGTGACGGTGTGGGAGGTCAGCCTGCGCAGCTCGGCGTGTTCCAGGTAGGCGTCGAGGTCGTCCGAGGGCATCCAGGCCAGCAGCACCCTGCCCATCGAGGTGCAGTGGGCCGGGAAGCGGGTGCCGATGTTGATGGTCACCCGCATGATCCGGCTGGTGGCCACCCGGGCCACGTAGACGACGTCCTCGCCGTCGAGCACGGCCACGGACGCCGACTCGTGCACCTCGGCGACGAGCCGTTCGAGATGCGGCTCGGCGACCTCGGGCAGGGAGAGGCTGGACAGGTAGGCGTAACCCAGGTCCAGCACGCGCGGGGAGAGCGCGAACAGCCGCCCGTCGGTCCTGACGTAGCCGAGGTCGACGAGCGTCAGCAGGAACCGCCGGGCCGCCGCGCGGGTCAGATCGGTCGCGCGGGCGACCTCGCTGAGCGTGAGTTCGGGGCTGGTCGCGCTGAACGCCCTGATGACGGAGAGCCCGCGGGCCAGGGACTGCACGTGGTCGGAGCCACGATCAACCGGTTCGACCATTCCGGTCCTCCTCATTCCGGTCGAACTCTAGCGCCGCCTGCGCCACCGCGAACGCCCGATTGGCCGCCGGCACGCCCGCGTAGATCGCGGTCTGCAGCAGCACCTCCTTGATCTCGTCCTCGGTGAGGCCGATGCGGCGTGCCGCCCGCACGTGCATGGCCAGCTCGTGTTCGTGCCCGAGCGCGGCCAGCATGGCGAGGGTGATGCAGCTGCGGGTCCGCCGGTCCAGGCCGGGGCGGGTCCAGATCTCCCCCCAGGCGTATTTGGTGATGAACTCCTGGAAGTCCGCGGTGAACGGCGTGGCGCCCGCGGCGGCGCGGTCCACGTGCTCATCGCTCAGTACGGCCCGGCGCGTCGCGTCTCCGGCCTTCCACACGTCCATCTTTCAGCTCCTTGTTGCGTTCGGGTGGGCGTCGAGCGCTCGGTCGACGAAGGTCAGGGCGGAGCCGAGGTAGGCCGCCGGGTCCAGGGCGGCGTCGATCTCCTCCGGGGTCAGGTCCACGCCGGGGTCCGCGAGCAGGGTCTCCCGCAGCGGCAGGCCCTCGTCGGCCGCGCGGGCGCAGACGGCGTCCACCAGCCCCCGGGCCTGTGACGTGCCGCCGAGCCGGGCCACGACGTGCTCGGCCATCATCAGCCCTCGCGTCGCGTCGAGGTTGGCGCGCATCCGCGAGGCGTCCACGGTCAGGCCCTCCAGCACCTCGCGGAGCCAGGAGGCGGCGCTGCCCGTGAGCCGGAGCAGCTCGCCCAGCGTCTCCCACTCGGCCTGCCAGGGGCCGGCCGCGCGTTCGTGCTCCTGGAGCATGCCGCCGAGCACCGAGGCCACCAGCCCGGGGACGCGCTGGACGCAGGCGAGCACGGACATCGCGCCCACCGGATTGCGCTTGTGCGGCATGGCGCTGGAGTTGCCGCGGCCGGGCGCCGTGGGCTCGGCCGCCTCTCCCACCTCGGTCTGGGCCAGCAGCTTCACATCGGTCGCGATCTTGCCGAGCGTCCCGGAGGCCATGCCGAGGGCGCAGGCCAGCCGGGCCACCGGAGTCCTGTCGGTGTGCCAGGGGATGACCGGGTCGGCCAGGCCGAGCTCGGCCGCGAGGCGCGGGAGGACCTCGTGGCCCCGGTCGCCCAGGACGGACAGGGTGCCCGCCGCTCCGCCGTACTGGACGGGCAGCCGCAACTCCGACAGGCCGGCCCGCGCGTGGTCCAGCGCGCTCATCCAGCCCGCGGCCTTGAGCCCGAAGGTGACGGGCACGGCGTGCTGCAGGACCGTGCGCCCGGCCATGACGGTGCCGCGGTGCTCGCCGGCCAGCCGCGCGCACGCGTCGGCGCAGGCGGACAGGTCGGCCAGGATCGGCACCAGGGCGCGGCGGGCGATCAGCATCGACGCCGTGTCGTTGATGTCCTGACTGGTGGCGCCGTAGTGCACGAACCGCCGAAGCTCGGGCTTGACCCGCTCGCGCAGGGCGGCGACGAGGGGGATCACGGGGTTTCCCGACTGAGCCGCGGCGCCGCCCAGCTCCGCGATGTCGAAGGACTCGGGCCGGCAGGCGTCCTTCACCTCGGCGGCCACCTCGGCGGGGACCAGGCCGATCGCCGCCTGGGCGCCTGCCAGCGCGGCCTCGACGTCCAGCATCGCGGCCAGCCACGCCGCGTCCGACATCTCGGGCGCGGCCCCACCCCTGGCGAACGTCCCGGAGAACAGCCCACCGGTCGTCGAAGCGGCCATGCTCATCTCCGAATAGCTCGCGTTTTCCAAGGAGGACAGCCTGTCACGCGATCAGGACCCGGTTCCCTCAAGGACGACCGCGAGTCCCTGGCCCACCCCGATGCAGATGGCGGCCAGTCCGTACCCGCCGCCCCTGCGGCGCAGCTCGTGGGCGAGGGCGCCCAGGATGCGCGCGCCCGAGGAGCCGAGCGGATGGCCGAGGGCGATCGCGCCGCCGTTGACGTTGACGATCTCGGGATCGAGGTCGGGCCACTCGGCCAGGCAGGCCAGGGACTGGGCGGCGAAGGCCTCGTTGAGCTCGACCGCGCGCAGGTCGGACCAGGTGATGCCCGCGCGCTTGAGCGCCGTGCGGGCGGCTTCGACCGGTCCGATGCCGAACAGCTGCGGCTCGATGCCGACCACCGCGCGGGCCACGATCCTGGCCAGAGGAGCGTGGCCGGACCGGGCGGCGCCCGCCTCGTCGCCGATGAGCAGGGCACTGGCGCCGTCGTTGAGCGGGGAGGAGTTGCCCGCGGTGACGGTGCCACCGGAACGGAAGACCGGCTTCAGCTTGGCGAGGGACTCCGCGCTGGAGTCGGCCCTGACGGACTCGTCGTGGTCGAGGGCGTCGAGCGGGACCACCTCGTCGCCGAAGACGCCGCGCTCCCAGGCCGCGGCCGCGAGCCGATGGCTGCGCAGGGCGAACCGGTCCTGGGCCTCGCGGCTGATCTCGTAGCGTTCCGCCAGGATCTCCGCGCACTCGCCCAGGGGGATCGTCCACTCGGCGGGCATGCGGGGATTGACCATGCGCCAGCCGAGGGACGTGTCGTGCAGGGTCTGCGGTCCCCGGTCGAAGCCGCGCGCCGGTTTGGGCATCACCCAGGGCGCCCGGCTCATCGACTCCGAACCGCCGGCGATCACCAGGGACGCGTCTCCCACGGCCACGGCGCGCGAGGCGGCGATCGCCGCCTCCAGGCCGGAACCGCAGAGCCGGTTGACGGTCGTGCCCGGCACCGTCACCGGCAGCCCGGCGAGCAGGACGGCCATCCGCGCGACGTCGCGGTTGTCCTCGCCCGCGCCGTTGGCCGCGCCGAAGAACACGTCCTCGATCGCGGCGGGGTCGAGATCGGGGGAGCGGTCCGCCAGCGCGCGGACCACGTGCGCGGCCAGGTCGTCGGGGCGGACGCCCGACAGCGCCCCGCCGTACCGGCCGATGGGCGTGCGGACCGCGTCGAGGACGAAGACGTCGTTCATGATCTGAAACTCCTGTCCGACGGGTGCCGGTGTCTCGCGAACCTCGTGACCGGGAGAGAGGCCGTGAGAAAGACGGGGCGCCGTCTCACGGTCGCTTCGGGACGAGGCCGTTCCGTGGTCGCTTCGGGATTCGACCGGATGAGGGTCACCTTGGAGCGAGGTCGCACGATGGCTTCGGGGTGAGGCCGTTCCATGGTCATTTCCCGGTAAGCTTGCGCAGGGCGGCGAGCTCGTCGGGGGTCGGGGGCTCGGTCTCGCGCAGGTCGGGGGCGGCGGCCAGCTCCCAGCCGGTGGCGGCGCGGGCCTGGTCGAGGGTGACGCCGGGATGCAGGTGGGTGAGGACCAGCTCGCAGCCGACCGGGTCGGGCTCCAGGATCCCCAGGTCGGTGATGACCGTACGGGGGCCGCTGCCCCGCAGGCCGAGGCGTTCCCTGTCGCCCGGTCCGGAGCCGAAGCCGACCGAGGTGACGAAGTCCACGCGCTCGACGAACGCGCGGCGGCTCTGCCGTACGATCACCGTCACCTCGCGGCAGGAGGCGGCGATCTCGGGAGCCCCGCCCGCGCCGGGCAGGCGGACCTTCGGGTCGTCGTACGGGCCGATCACGGTCGTGTTGATGTTGCCGAACCGGTCGATCTGGGCGGCGCCGAGGAAGCCGACGTCGATGCGGCCCGGCTGGAGCCAGTAGTTGAAGATCTCCGGCACGCTGACGACGGCGTCGGCGGTCTCGGCCAGCACGCCGTCCCCGATCGACAGGGGCGGCTGGTCGGGCTTGGCGCCGATGGTCCCGGACTCGTAGATGAGGACGAGGTCGGGGGCGTTCGTACGGCGGGCGAGGTTGGCCGCCGTGCTGGGCAGGCCGATGCCGACAAAACACGACTGGCCGTCGCGCAGCCGCCTGGCCGCCGCCACCGTCATCATCTCGTCGGAGGTGTAGCCGGTGCCGAGGTCGGTCGTCACAGCACGTTCTCCTTCATCCAGGCCACGAAGGTCTCGCGGTCGCGGCCGATCTCGTCCCAGGCGAGATAGAAGTCGTTGTCACGCGTGGAGTAACCGGCGCTGTAGGAGGGATGGGAACCTCCGGGGGCCTCGGACACGTGCGTGATCGCCCAGCCGGGCAGCACGATCGCGCCGGGGCGGGGCTCCAGCTCCTCGACCAGCTCCTCCACGGTGACCAGCGAGCGCCGGGCCGACAGAACGGCCTCCTTCTGCACGCCGGTGATCCCCCAGAGCTGCACGTTGCCCCGCCGGTCGGCGCGTTGCGCGTGCACGACGGCGACGTCGGGGTTGATCGCGGGGACGGCGGTGAGCTCCTCGCCGGTGAACGGGCAGGTGATCGGCTTGATGTTGGGGGTGTGCGCGGGCAGGTCGGTGCCCCGGTAGCCGCGCAGCACCGCGAAGGGCAGTCCCGAGGCTCCGGCGACGTAGGCGTTGGCGATGCCCGCGTGGCTGTGCTCCTCGATCTCCAGCGGAGCGGGCCAGCTGTTCTGCACCGCGTCACGGAAGCGGTGCAGCGAGCCCACCCCGGGGTTTCCGCCCCAGGAGAAGACCAGTTTCCGGGCGCAGCCCATTCCGATCATCTGGTCGTAGAGCAGATCCGGGGTCATCCTGATCAGGGTGAGGTCGCGGCGGCCCTGCCGGATGATCTCGTGTCCGGCCGCGTACGGGATCAGGTGGGTGAAACCCTCCATCGCCACGCTGTCACCGTCGTGCACGAGCTCGGCCACCGCTTCGGCGAGTGGAACCACCGTGGCCATCGGGCTCCCTTCCCATGTGTTCGTCATGCGAACGAACGTTCTTTGAACGAACATACTTACTCATCGTCCGGGCGGTCAACTTTTTGATCATGATTCCTTGACATACCCGATATTCGCGGCGTAACTTCCGCGTTACATGTCGTTCGTTCGAAGAATCATTGTGCGTATGACGAACACAACTCCCTAACGTCTCCCCCGGGAGGTCCTGTGCGTCGTCCCATAACCGCCCCACCGAGTGGCAGGGAGGGGCGCGCGGATATCGCGGGTGACACGGATGGCGCCGATGCCGCGGGTGTCATGGACGGCACGGATGCCGCCGTGCCCGCCGCGCCGCCGCGGATTGTCCGGCCCACCGCCGTGGCGCTCGTCGCCGACGACCCGGCCGAGGTTCACCGCAGCTCCGTCGACCTGGCCTTCGTCGCTTCCCCCGCCGCCGTCCGCGCCCGCCTCGCCGTCACGCTGCCCGCCCGTTCCACCGCCGTGCCGCGCCTTCCCGCACGCGCCGCCCGTCCCGCCGGCGCCGGGGGAGGCGCCGCGGGCCGTGCACGTCCTGCGCGAGCCGGCCGTACGGCTCGCGCCCGAGACCGTGGTCGTGGAGGAGGCCCCGTCCTCTCGGCCGGACCCACACCGCCTGACCCCGGCGCGACGCCCCCTGGGCTTCCTCTCGGCGGCGATGGGCGGGCTCGGATTCGCGATCGCCGGGTTGCCCGGCGCGACGGGTGGAGGCCTACCCCGAACCGGTCGACGTGCTCGACGAGGTGATCCCGGGGCTCGCGGAGCGAGGTGAGCCCCTGCTGCTCGACGTGGCGGTCGTTCCCGACACGGATTTTCAACCCTGACAGATTGAGAGAAGGAACCGTTATGACGCTCATGGATGCCAAGACGTGGACCGGCCAGGTCTTCGGCGACGGCTGGAACACCTCGCGGGCCGGTGACGCGGCCGTCGTCGAGCCGGCCACCGGCGCGGAGCTCGGCCGGGTCGGCATCGCCGGGCCCGAGGACGTGGCAGCGGCGGCGGTGCGGGCCGTACGGGCACAGAGGGAGTGGGCGGCGGCCTCGTTCGAGGAGCGGGCGGCCGTGCTGCGGCGGGCGGGGAGGTTGTTCGAGGAACACGCGGCGGAGATCGACGACTGGGTGGTCCGTGAGACCGGAGCGGTCCGTCCCAAGGCGGAGCTCGAGACTCACATCGCCGCACAGGAGTGCTACGAGGCCGCGGCGCTGGTCTCCCAGCCGCTGGGAGAGATCCTGCCGACTTCCAAGAAGCGGCTCAGCCTGGCCCGCCGCGTCCCGGTGGGGGTCGTCGGGGTGATCGCTCCGTTCAACTTCCCGCTGATTCTCGCCATCCGCTCGGTCGCCCCGGCGCTCGCCGTGGGCAACGCGGTGATCCTCAAGCCCGACCCGCGCACCGCCGTCTCCGGCGGCGTCGCGATCGCCCGCGTCTTCGAGGAGGCGGGGCTGCCTCCGGGCCTGCTGCACGTGCTCCCCGGCGGAGCCGAGACCGGGCAGGCACTGGTCGGTGACCCGCTGGTGCGGGTGATCTCCTTCACCGGCTCGACCGCCGCCGGCCGGGCGGTGGGGGAGGCGTGCGGGCGCCTGCTCAAGCGGGCGCACCTGGAGCTCGGCGGCAACAGCGCGCTGATCGTGCTGGACGACGTCGACCTGGATCTCGCGGTCTCGGCGGGAGCCTGGGGCTCGTTCCTGCACCAGGGGCAGATCTGCATGACGACGGGCCGGCACCTGGTGCACGCCTCGATCGTGGAGGAGTATGTCGCCCGGCTCGCGGAGAAGGCCGACCACCTGCCGGTCGGCGACCCGATGGGCGGGCAGGTCGCGCTCGGCCCCCTGATCGACGCCGGTCAGCGGGACAAGGTCCACGGCCTCGTCACCGCGAGCGTCGAGGCCGGGGCGCGGCTCGCCGCGGGCGGCACCTACGAGGGGCTGTTCTACCGGCCCACGGTGCTGGCCGACCTTCCCGCGGGCGCTCCCGCCTACACCCAGGAGGTGTTCGGCCCGGTGGCCCCGGTCATGCCGTTCTCCACGGTCGAGGAGGCCGCCGCGCTGGCGTCCGACAGCGAGTACGGACTGTCCCTGGGCATCCTCACCCGCGATGTGATGAAGGGCCTCGCGCTGGCCGACCTCATCCCCACCGGGATCGTCCACATCAACGACCAGACCGTGGACGACGAGGCGACGGCTCCGTTCGGCGGGGTGGGCGCCTCGGGCACCGGCTCTCGTTTCGGCGGGGGCCGGGCCAACATCGAGGCCTTCACCGAGACCCAGTGGGTGACGATGCAGGGAGACATCGCGAGATACCCCTTCTGACCCTCTTATGGGGGTGCTGGGCGGTTTCGGGGGTGTGGGAAGGTTGGGCAATGTCTGAGCGAAGAGTCAGTTTGTCGCGGGTTCTGTTGATCGTGGGATTCGTGCTCGCCTCGCTCAACCTGAGACCGGCGCTGGCCGGGATGTCGCCGGTGCTCGACGAGGTCATGGGCGACCTCGGACTGAGCGCGGCCGGGGGCGGGGCGATCACCACGGTCATGGTGATCTGCCTGGGCGTGCTGGGCCCGCTCGCCCCGCTCCTGGCCCGCCGGTTCGGCCTGGACCGCACGGTCATGGCCGGACTGCTGATCCTGGCCGCCGGGGTGGTGCTGCGCAGCGCGGGCAGCGTCCCCGCGCTCTACATCGGCGCGGCGATCGCCGGTACGGCGATCGGCATCATGAACGTGGCGATGCCCGGCGTCGTCAAGCAGCACTTCCCCTCCCGGATCGGCCTGTTCACCTCGGTCTACGTCTCGGGCCTCGTGCTCGGCGCCGCCACCATGTCCGGACTGGTGGTGCCGCTGGAGCGTGCCACCGGTTACGGCTGGCGCGAGGTGACGGCGATGGCCGCGATCCCGGCCGTCGTGGCGATGGTGCTCTGGCTGCCGCAGGCGCTGCGACGCCCCGTGGCGCAGAGCGCGGTGCCCAGGCCGTTCCGCGTGATGCTGCGCAGCCGGGTGACCTGGTTCGTGACCGCCTACATGGGCCTGCAGTCGCTGACCTTCTACATCATGCTGGCCTGGGTGCCGACGATCTTCCAGGACGCCGGGCTCCCCGCCGACCAGGCGGGATACATGCTCGGGCTGACGCATCTGGCACAGATGGCCGCCACGCTCACGGTCCCGCTCTTCGCGGGAAGGGCCCGGTCGCAGGTGCCGTACATGACGGTCGCGAGCGTGCTCACCATCGCCGGATACGTCGGCATCCTGCTCGCCCCCGCGGCCTCCCCCTCCCTGTGGATGATCATCCTTGGCCTGGGACAGGGCGGCTCGGTCGCGCTGGCCCTGCTGATCGTCGCGCTCCGCGCCCCCGATCCCGCCTCGGTCACCGCGCTGTCGGCCGTCGCCCAGTCCGTCGGATACACGCTGGCGGCGCTGGGGCCGCTCGTGATCGGCGCGCTCTACCAGAGCTCGGGCGGCTGGACGCTTCCGCTGCTGGTCGGGCTGGGCGTGTGCGTGCTCCAGCTGCCCGCCGGGTTCCTGGCCGGGCGTCCGACGCCTCCCGCGGAGAAGGAGGAGAAGGCCCGCCCCGTGGCGGACCCGCTTCCTCTGGGATGACGCCTCCTGTCATCCGATATTGCTGAACATCAACATCGGTCCCGCCTCGTCGCTATGATCATTTTTGCCGGTCGATATTACGATTTTTGGTCTTATCTACCGGTAAGAATCACGGAGCACCCTCTCCAGAAGGGAATGCATGCGAGGCGGGTTCAGGCGGATCCCTCCCTCGACCGGCGATGCGGCATCTGCCCCGCCGGCGACGGCCGGAGCCATTCACGTGTGTTCCTGATTCATCGCCGCCCCCTCGCACGCGGCACGTGACTGTGAAAGGAACGCATGAAGAGGCGGTTATTCACCGTTGTTCTCACGGCGCTCGCGCTGACGTCCTCGCTCTCCCAGCCGGTCCTCGCAGAGCCGACTGTCGAGCAGGCCGCGGCCTCGGAAGGGCGCTCCTCCGCGCCGATCCAGTGGGCGGAGTGCGGCACCACCAAGGGCGAGTGCGCGACCCTGAAGGTGCCGATCGACTGGAAGAAGCCGGGCGGGCCGACCCTTGACCTGGCGATCGGCCGGCTCAAGGCACTGGACCCGGCCAAGCGGATCGGCGTGCTGGTCGTCCACCCGGGCGGCCCCGGCGGCTCGGGGATCAGTCCGTTCATCCTCAACGGGGCCATCCCGGAGAGCGATCCGATCCGGCAGTACTTCGACCTCGTCAGCCTCGACCCACGCGGCGTCGGCCGCAGCACCCAGGCGGTGTGCAGCGAGGACCTGGTCAACCGCACGCCGACCACCTATCCGGCAGACGAGGCCGAATACCGGGCGCTCCTGCAGTTCAACGCGGACCTGTCGAAGGACTGCCGCGAGCAGACCGGCCCGCTGTTCGACCACGTGGACACCACCAGTGCGGCCCGCGACATCGACGCGATCCGGGTGGCGCTCGGCGAGCGCAAGATCAGCTTTTTCGCGATCTCCTACGGCACGCAGGTCGGCCAGCAGTACGCCGAGCTGTTCCCGGGGAACCTCCGCGCGATGGCGATCGACTCCAACATGGACCACAGCATCACCTCCGCGTGGCAGTACCTGAAGACCACGACGGAGGACTTCGAGGGCAGCTTCCTCGAATTCGCCAAATGGTGCGGTGAGACCGCGGCCTGCCCGCTGTACGGCCGGAACGTCGTCGACGTGTGGGACGGGTTGCACGCGAAGGCGACGGCCGGCGACCTGACGGACGCCGACGGCACCCCGATCTCCGCCGAGGAACTGCGGCTGGGGCTGTTCGACTACATGTACGACCCGAGCACCTGGTTCGACGCCGCCGGCTGGCTGAGGGATCTCGCCGACGGCTCGCCCTCGGCGAGGGCGGCCATCACCAAGGCGGAGGTGGTCGGCAACCCCTACCCCGCCATCTGGTGCTCCGACTGGACGTGGGACGTCAGGAGCTTCTCCCAGCTCGACCAGTACAGGCGGCAGCTCGAAAAGGTCGCCCCGCACACGAAGCTCTCGCCGTTCTGGTCCGACGTGACGAGCTGCCTCAACTGGCAGGGCCCCGTGTCCAACCCGCAGCACCGGCTCAAGATCAGTGGAAACCCGCCCGTTCTGGTGGTCACGGCCCGCCATGACGTCGGCACCCCGGCGGCGTGGAACCACGCGGCCGCGCAGCAGATCCCGCGATCGGTGGTGCTTGAGTACGAGGGTGTCGGGCACGGCCAGTTCCGCAACAGCGTCTGCGCGCACGACAAGATCGCGAAATACCTGATCGAGCTCAGGACACCGCCGCGCGGCACCAGTTGCGCCCCCGAATACCTGACCCAGCCGCCCGCCGCGACGGACCTGGCGAAGAAGCTGCCGATCACCCGGACCGGCCGCCCCGTTCACGCCGGCTGACCTTCACAACCTCGCATCCCCCGGCAGCGCCCGCACCCCGCGGGCGCTGCCCCTCTTTTGCGCGGGGCCCTCGGGTCAATGCCTCGGACACCTGGGTGTGCGGTGCCCGTCGTGTGCCGGGCACCTGACGGTTACCTATGACTCCTACGGTTCTTGACATGATCCGTAAGCTCCTGAGCGTGACGCTGGCCGTCCTCGCGACCGGCACCGTCGCCGTTGTGCTGCAGCAACCCGAACCCGCGACCGCCGACCGCCGTGGTTCCGCCCCCATCGTCGTCGGGCACCGGGGCGCCAGCGCCCACCGGCCCGAGCACACGCTGCTCTCCTACGAGACGGCGATCGCGCTCGGCGCCGACTACATCGAGCCCGATCTGGTCTCGACCAAGGACCGCGTGCTGGTCGCCCGGCACGAGAACGAGATCTCCGGCACCACCGACGTCGAGAGCCACCCCGAGTTCGCGGCCCGCCGTACGACCAAGACCATCGACGGCCTCGCGATCACCGGCTGGTTCACCGAGGACTTCACCCTCGCCGAGCTGCGGACGCTCAGGGCCGAGGAGCGCATCCCTGACCTGCGTCCTGACAACACCGCCTTCAACGGCCTCGCCCAGATCCCGACCTTCGACGAGGTCGTCAAGCTCGCCCGGCGGAGCGGCGTCGGCGTCTACCCCGAGACCAAGCACCCGAGCTACTTCGACTCCATCGGGCTCTCCCTGGAGGAGCCCCTGCTGGAGGTGCTCCGCAAGAACGGCTGGAGCGGACGGAACGACCCGGTCTTCATCCAGTCGTTCGAGAGCGGCAACCTGCGCGAGCTCAGCAAGAAGACCCGCCTGCCGCTGATGCAGCTGATCAACGCCACCGGCGCGCCGTACGACTGGGCGGCCGCCGGAGACCCGCGCACCTACGACACCATGGTCACCCGCGAGGGATTGCGCGATGTGGCGAGCTACGCGTACGGCGTCGGCGTCGACACCAAGCGGATCGTCCCCCTCGGCCCCGACGGCCGCACGGCGGCCCCCACCACGCTCATCCAGGACGCACACCGGGCCGGTCTGAAGGTTCACACCTGGACCATCAGGAACGAGAACTCCCAGCTCCCGGTGGACTTCCGGCTCGGCAACACGGCCAATCCCGCCTTCCCGCGTGCCACGGGCAACGTGATGGGCTGGCTGGAGAAGCTCTACGGGCTCGGCCTCGACGGCGTCTTCGCCGACGACCCGGGCATGGCCAACGCGGTCAGGGAGCGCGTGTTCCAGTAGGGACGTCCTGGCCGGAAGGTCAAGCGCTCGAAAGGGGGCGCCCGCCGTACCGTACGGCGGGCGCCCCCTGGGCGATCACCCCTGTCGACCGGGCCAAACGGTACGGCTCCCGCTTGCGGCGGGAGCCGTACGCGACGGAGACCGGCCCGATCGTTCTCAGGCGACCTCTTCCATCTCCGGGATCTCGTCCACGGGACGCAGTTCGTCGGCGTAGCTGACCGAGATGCGGCGCATCACGCCGGTGTCGCTGATCGAGTACTGGCCGAGACGCCATAGCGGCGGCGAGTAGGCGTGGATCGAGACGCTGCCGTGCTCGACGCCGCTCAGCCGGTGAATGTGGTCGGGGCCGAAGGAGAAGGACTCGTCCTTCGTGATCACGGATTCCAGGTGCTCGCCGCCGATGCGCGGGTTGCACTCCAGCAGCGTTCCGGCCACCACCCGGACCGCGCCGGAGGAGATGTCGTGGTCGTGCCAGCCGGTGTCGTCCTCGGGCCGCCAGCACAGGAGCCAGACGTCGACGTAGGAGTCCCGGTAGAGGGAGGCGTAGTGGCGGTCCCCGTCCTCGGGGAAGTCCACCTGGTCCGCCCAGCGGGACGGGTCGGCGGCCAGCTCGTTGACCAGGTCGAGCAGCTCACGCCGGTCGAGGGCGCGGGCGGGCAGGGTCTCGTAACTCATGAAATCTCCCAACCGGCGGGTCGGGAACCCGCGTTCGCCCGCGCGGTGAGCACGGTAAGCGGCTTGTCTCGTTCGCTCGCAGGCCGGCCTCCCGGAGGCGCACAGCTCTCGCGGCCCTTGGACTGGTTCACTTTCGCGACTCCTTTCGGTTCAGCAGACGGCTGGGATTGGTGACCGCGACGGCGTGCCAGGCGGCGTCGCCGAGCGCGGGATCCGGGGCGGTGGCGTAGGGCAGGTCAGAACCGTTGACCACGACGTCGATGCCGAGCTCGCGGACGATCGTGTCGATGGCGCGCGGACCGTAGGAGGAGGTCTCCAGGAACATGCCGGAGTCCACCGACCCCCGGCTGTCGCCGCCCCGGTTCTTCAGGCGCTCGGAGTGGAGCGGGGCCAGCCCGGCCAGCAGCGAGAAGCAGACGCTGAGCTCGGGGTGGCGGGCGCGGCCGAAGGCGGCGAAGGCGAACCAGGAGGCGTGCATCTGCTGCACGTACGGCACGACGGCGGGCCACCAGCCGGGTCCCTCCGGGTCGGTGGCCGGGCCGGGGTGCACAAAGAGCGGCAGGTCGCGTTCGGTGAGTACGTCGAGCAGCGGGGCGATTCGCGCGAGGTCCTCCGCGTTGCGCAGAGCCGTGGCGGGGAGCTGGAGCCCGGCGAATCCCTCGTCGAGGGTCCTTGCGAGTCGGGCCGGGTCGACGGCGCTGAGGCAGGTCGCCGCCCAGGCGCCGAACGGTGCGGGCAGGGCGCGGGCGTCCTCGTGGTAGGCGTCGATGATCGGCCAGGCGTCCTCGGGCGGTAGTGACTCGATGCCGAGCGGGCTGGACAGCGACACCAGGGCCAGATCGAGCCCCTCGTTCAGCGCGAGCCGCCCGGTGAGGTCGTGGTCGCCGGGATTCACCTCGTAGGGAGGCTCGCCGTCCAGGTGGAGGGTCCAGCCGTCAAGGCGGGGTGAGGCCGTGCGCCGCCGCAGCGCGTCCACGAACGCGGGCGCCCACAGATGCTGGTGCACATCGATGGCCATCTCCCGTCTCTCCCTTCGCGGCATTACGGCCCGATCCCTTCGGTGTATTTCCTACCTAGAATATAGGTAAAACCCCTGACCATGTAACACTTCCGAGTGACACGGTTCAGTGAACCGTTTCAGTGAACCGCTTCACACCAGATGTGTCAATGCGTCTTATTCCGTTGATCAGGCGGAGATCACACTCTTGACAGACCGGAGCCATAGGCTGGTTGGATGCCTCAGCCCAGGAAACGAGCGACGATTCGTGAGGTGGCGAAGGCCACCGGTCTCTCTCCGGCAGCGGTCTCGTACGCTCTGCGCGGCCTGCAGGTGTCCGAGGAGACCATCGAACGCGTGCGCCAGGCCGCCGATGAGCTCGGCTACGAGGCCGATCCCATCGCCCGCGCGCTGGCCAGCGGCCGGACCGGCATGATCGGTCTGCTCTGCGGCTCCCTCGAAGATCTCTGGCAGCAGGCCCTGGGCGTCGGCATCGGACGGGCGCTCAAGGACAACGACCGCTACGCGCTGATCCTGGACGCCGCCGGTGACCCGGCCCGGGAGCACACGATGGCCCGCCAGCTCCGTGACCAGCGGGTGGACGCCCTGATCGTGCAGCCGGTGAACCCGGCGGCGCCGTTCTGGGCCGAGCTGTGCGAGAGCCTGCCGGTGGTGTCGATCGGCGACGGGCTGGCCGGGGCGCGCACGGCGGGAGAGGTCGTGTTCGACAACCGGTCCGGCGTGACCCTGGCACTGGAGCACCTGCGCGACCGGGGACACCGGCGTCTCGTCCTACTCACCTCGACCCTGGCCAGCACTCCCGACCGGCCCGCGGACGTGCACGTCCTCGCCGAGGGCGGGCGGCTGGGGCTGGACATCGAGGTGGTCACCGCTCCCCAGGCGCTGACGGCCGCCACGGAGGTCGCCCGCCGGATGCTCGGCGACGGGCACCGGGCCTTCTTCTGCTTCAGCGACTCGATCGCCTACGGGGTGTACGCGGCGGCGGACGAGCAGGGCCTCCGGATCCCCGCCGACGTGTCCGTGATGGGCTACGACAACCATCCCATGTCGGGTCTGCTCACCCCCGGGCTCACCACGGTCGACTGGGACATCGACGGCATCGTCCGCGCCGCCGTCCGGATGGTCGTGGCCGCGGCCGACGGCAACACCCGCCGCCGCCGTATCGTCCAGGCTCCGCAGCTCCGCGCGCGCGGTTCGGTCGGCTGATCCGGCCGCGATCTCCACGGCCTCCACCCGGGGGCGCGGCGGGCGATGGAGCGCGAGTCCGGGCAGCAGCCCGCGTGCCGCGTCGATGTCGCCGTCCAGGGGGCGGTCGGCCATGGCGGGGTCGAGGGGGATGTCGCAGGGGAGCCCGCGCTGGCGCAGAGCCCGCACGGCGGCGACCAGCTCGCAGGCCAGGATGATCTCGAACGGTTCCGTCGCGGCGAGGGTGGAGCGGGCCGCCTGGGGGGTGAAGCTCGCGTGGTCCTCGGTTCCGAGGGAGAGCACGCCGGTGCCGAGGGTGACGGGCACGGCCAGCTGACGCAGGGCGGCCAGGGCGGAATGGGCGACGTATTCGAGGATCATCACCCCGGACAGTCCTGGGCGCTCGGCCAGAAACGGGAGCAGGCCCGTGTGGGCGGGGTCGGTCAGGGTGGTCAGCCTGGTGGCGCTCAGCGTCGCGGTCTGGACGAGCGCGGCCCGGAGGGCGTCGAGGGCGAGGGCCACCCGCGCGGAGTGGAAGTTGCCGTTGTGCCAGGCCCGGCCGTCCGCGATCAGCGGGTTCTCGGGGGCCGTGTTGAGATCCTCGGTGACGGCCTGTTCCGCGTAGTCCAGGGCGTCGAGGACGGCGCCGTGGACCTGCGGGAAGGCGCGGTAGCCGTAGGGGTCCTGGATGTGCCGCGGGCTGGTGGCGCCGACCTGGGCACGCAGCCCGGCCGCGACCGCGGCCTGGTTCGGCCTGCGCTGTACGGCCTGCGCCAGCGGTTCGAGCGAGGCGTCGACCGCCCGGAAGGAGTGGGCCGCGACGGCCGTGGCGGCGGTCAGGAGAAGTCTCAGGCGGTGGCAGGCCAGGGCCGCGTCCGCGAGGGTCGCCGCGCCCGAACTGATGAAGGGCAGCGCGTCGCCGGAGGCCAGGGCGAATCGGGGCGCGTCATCGGAGATCGGCGCGAACCAGGGTGCGTCACCGGAGACCGGCTCGGACCGGGGCACGTCGCCGGAGGCCGGCGTGAGCCGGGGCGCGGCGTCCGCGCTCCGCGCGTGCCCCTCGCCGGAGGCCGGGGTCCAGGGCAGCTCGCCGAGGAGGCAGAGGGCGGTGGTGGCCAGGGCGGTGAGGTCGCCGGTGCCGATGGCGCCGTAGGTGCGGATCGGGGGAGTGAGACCCCGGTTGACGGCGCTCGCGAGGGCGGGGAGGAGGGCGGGGTCGAGCCCGGAGCCGCCGGTGAGGAGCTGGTTGAGGCGGACGACGAGGGTGGCGCGGGCGCGGGACTCCTCGATCAGCGGTCCGGCGCCGCCCGCGTGGCTGCGGAGCAGGTCGAGCCCGGAGGCCTCGACCGGTACGTCCTTGTTGGCGCCCACGCCGGTGGTCTGGCCGTACACCGGTCCGGTGAGCGAACCGGCCGTCCGCCAGGCGACCTCGGCATGCTGGGTGGAGCCCATCAGGATCCCGGAGCCGTGTGCCGCCCGGTGGACCTGCTCGCAGGTCAGATGGGCGCCGTCAAGGACAACGATCATCGGGTCAGTCGCCGAGCACCAGGTCGAGCAGCCAGCTGATCACACCGACGATGATCGCGCCCCAGAACGCGGCCCAGAAGCCCTCCACGTGGAAGGACAGGTGGAGCTGGGCGGCGATCCAGCTGGTCAGGAGCAGCAGGCCGGCGTTCACCACCAGGGCGAACAGCCCGAGGGTGAGGATGTAGAACGCGCAGCCGAGCGTCATGATGATCGGCTTGAGGACCGCGTTGACGATTCCGAACACGAAGGCGACCGCGACAAGGGTGACGATCTGCTCGGTGGTGGTCGCGGCGGAGACGGTGATGCCGTCCACGAGCTGTGTCGCCGCCCACAGGGCGGCTGCCACAACCAGGATTTTAATGATGATTTTCACGTTTCGGCATCCTCGCATGGATGGTCGGACGGGCGATAGATCCGCTCCCAAGAGCGGATATAGAAGGTATATACGGACACTAATCACTCTGGGGGCGATCGGGGCGGCTACCTGCCGAAACCGGGGGCGCCCGACCCGGACGGGTGGTGGTCGCGCAGCCCCAAACCATAGGAGGCGCGGGCGATGCCCGCCGGCTCTTGTGGGGAGGATCCCAGATGCCTGCCGCCGTCCGCGGGTGAGGAGCCAAGCGCCCGCGGCCTCCGGCGAGGAAGATTCGACTGAGGGAAACGGCTCCTTCCGGGAGCGCGCACCGTCTGAGAGGGTTTGCCATGTCTGACCACGCTGGATCCGCAGGCCGTACGAGAACACGGGAGATCCGGCTCGTCTCACGGCCCGACGGATGGCCGACGCCGGAGAACTTCGAGCCGGCGGCGGTGGAACTGCCCGACCCCCGGGAGGGGCAGGTCCTCGTCCAGAACCTCTTCATGAGCGTCGACCCCTACATGCGGGGACGCATGAACGACGTCAAGGCGTACAACCCGCCCTTCGAACTCGGCAAGCCCCTCGAAGGACGGGCGATCGGCAGGGTCGTCGAGTCGCGTTCCCCCGATCTCGCCGCCGGTGATCTCGTTCTGCACGGGCACGGCTGGCGCGAGCGCGCGGTCCTCGACGCGAGCGAGGCCCGCACGGTCGAGGAGATCCCCGGCGTCTCGCTCTCGGCCTATCTCGGAGTGCTCGGCATGCCCGGTCTCACCGCCTACGTGGGCCTGCTCGACATCGCCGCGTTCAAGGAGGGCGAGGCGGTGTTCGTGTCGGGCGCGGCCGGGGCCGTCGGCAGCCTGGTCGGGCAGCTCGCCCGGCTGAGGGGCGCCTCCCGGGTCGTGGGCAGCGCCGGATCGGACGAGAAGGTCGCCCACCTGACCGGGGAGCTCGGCTTCGACGCCGCCTTCAACTACAGGAAGGGCCCGGTCCACGAGCAGCTCGCGAAGGCGGCTCCCGACGGGATCGACGTCTACTTCGACAATGTCGGCGGCGATCACCTGGAGGCGGCCATCGGCGCGCTCAGGAGATACGGCCGGGTCGCGATGTGCGGATCGATCTCCACCTACAACGCCACCTCCCCCGTGCCCGGCCCGCGGAACCTGGGCCGGGCCGTCGGCGAGCGTCTCACCCTGCGCGGTTTCATCGTGACCGACCATGCCGCGCGCAGGCCCGACATGATCGCCGAGGTGGGAGAGGGCCTGCGTGAGGGAAAGATCACCTTCGAGGAGACCGTCGTCGACGGCCTGGAGAACGCCCCGGCGGCCTTCATCGACATGCTCCGCGGGGCCAACGTGGGGAAGATGATCGTCCGGTTGGCTCCCTGATCGCGCATGATCGACGTAATCTCGGGGCAGAAGGGGCCTGAGGGGGTGGGTCAGTTGGAAACGGATGATCTTGAGGCGCTGTCGGCCCAGGAACTACATGAGCGTGCAGTCCACTATGCCGTGCACCACGCGGACTTCGGCTTCCTGTGGGAGTTGCTCAGCATGATCCCCCCGGCGCAGGCGTCCAGCGGAAACGAGGACGAGACGGCGAACGACCTCAGCCGGCTGTCGGCTCTGCTCAGTGACGCGATGGCGTCGGGTCAGGGCGAGCTGGGTGAGGCCCTGCGCCCGTTCTACATCCGCTATCTGTCCAAACATCCCGAGGCCTGAGGTCCCGCTCCGCTCTGACCACCGCCCTGAGCACGTTCCGTCCCTGTTCCGATTGCCTCGATAGGGTGATCGGCACAACTACGGGAGGAATGTCATGGCGTCGGTGAGAGTGGAGCGGACCGAGGACGGTTTTGTGGGCCGTAACGACCGTGGAGCCGAGGTCCTCATGGGGACCGGTGACGAGCAGGGCGTGTTCACGCCGGTGGAGCTGCTGCTCGTGGCGCTGGGAGGCTGCAACATCGTCACGGTGGAGCCGCTGACGGCCCAGCGCGGTCATCGGATGGTCCGCCTGGCGATGACCGTCCAGGCGGAGAAGGTCGAAACGTCGAAGCTCGGGCCGATCACCATCACCTATGACGTGGAGCTGCCGGAAGGCGACGAGAAGGCCGCGGAGGTCCTCCGCGCGGTGGCTCAGCGGGTGGAGGAGAAATACTGCACGGTGAGCCGGGCGCTGCGGGAGACGACCGAGGTCAATCTCGAGCTACCCTGAGCTTCCGGCCGCCGGGGACATCTGACGGTCTTGCCGGACCGGTTCGGTGATACCGGGCGAACCTTGGGTGTAGGCGCAAAATCAACCGTTGTATGGGCTGCTCGTTACATTTGGCTCGGTAATGTTGAGGCAGGTCAAGGGGGTCTGCGAAGCCCGGGGGGAGCATTGCAGAGACTTTTCACCGGATACAGGACGCGAGGGGGATCGCGTCCCTGAGCGGTGCCGCCGGAGTCTTGGGGGAGACGATGGAGAGGCCCGTGAAGAGGCCGGGGCCGGACAGTTGGGGGACTGTCCGGCCCCGAGTCCGTGTTCAAGGGATTACGTGAAGACGCCGGGGCCGGACAGTTGAGAGACTGTCCGGCCCCGAGTCCGTATCCGGGGGATTATCTGATGTGCGAGGGCACTGGCGCTGCTGCTAGAGTTTCCTTCGTTGCAAGCGCCGCTAGCTCAGTTGGTTAGAGCAGCTGACTCTTAATCAGCGGGTCCGGGGTTCGAGTCCCTGGCGGCGCACAACTCAAAGCCCAGGCCGGTTATCCGGTCTGGGCTTTGGTGATTCCCGGGTGATCGTCATTCGGCTCCGCGCGGGTTCGATCGTCATGACCCGCGAGATCCGGCTTGCCGCAGTTGTGGCTGGTGAGATCGAATCTCGCGTAGTAGGGCACCTCCTGGCCGTGCAGTACGGCGCGCACATCGTCACCGTCGAGGCGCTGTTCGTAGTGCAGGTGTGGGTTGCGCTGTCTGCCGCTTTTGCCCACCGTGCCGATCGGCCGGCCCATCTCGACCGACTGCCCGGCGCTGACCTGGACCTTGTCCAGATGGGCGTAGAGCGTGGACCAGCCGTCACCGTGCGAGATGATCACATAGTTGCCGTAGCCCTTGCGGGCGTACTTGACCGACACCGTGCCACCCCAGCTCGCGACCACGGGCCGGTGCCAGTCGTCATCTCCGGTGCCCTGGTTGAAGTCGACGGCGAACAGCGGTCTGTGCCCCGGCCTCGTCGCCGCCTGCCACGTCTCCCCGCAGGGAAACGGCATCTCGAAGCCGGGCCGTTCGGCGGGGGCGTCCCGATTCGCCTCGGCCGGAAGGCCGAGCCCGGACGGCTGCGCGACCTGCCGTCCGAGGCCGGGGTGCTCGCTCGTCTCCGGGGATGCCGTCCGTACGCCCGCCGGAGCCCCGGTGCCGCTGATCGCGGCGCTGAGTACCGCCGCCGCGGTGATGACCGCTGGTCGCATACCGGTTCCTCCTTGCCCGTGATGGATGATCGCCGCCCGTCCGCGTGGATGACGCAGAACCGGCTACTCAAAGTATTCGCCTCGCTGCGATCCGCTGCCGATCCGGGGTGGGTCAGGGCACCGTACGAGCCGAGGCGGCGCGTCGAAGGGCACCGGGTGAGAGATCGGAGCCGGTTCTTCCGTGAAGGTCACCGGCCCCGCTCAGGGTTCGGCCGTGCGACCTGACCCGAGCCGGCCGCTCCACCGCTCGGACAGCGTGTGCGGGACGCCGATCACGTCGAGGACCTTCCCGGCCACGAAGTCGATCAGTTGCTGGACGTCGCGCGCTCCCGCGTAGAAGCCCGGTGACGCGGGCAGGATCACCGCCCCCTCGCCCGCGAGGTTGGCCATCTGCTGCAGCGCGACGCGCCGCAGGGGCGTCTCGCGCGGTACGAGCACGAGCGGACGGCGTTCCTTCAGCGTGACGTCCGCCGCGCGCTGGATCAGATCCTTGCTCATGCCGGTCGCGACGCCGGCGACGACGGCGGTCGTCGCGGGCACGATGATCATCCCGCGGGTCGGGTACGTGCCGCTCGCCGGTCCCGCGGCGAAGTCGGCGGCCTTCCATACGATCATGTCGCCCGGGTTCCGCCCGAGGAACGCCTTCACGTCGGTCTGCCACCGCGCCTCCCGGAAGGACAGGCCGGTCTCGTCGAGCATCGTCAGGCGAGCGGCCTTGCTGACGACGAGGTCGATCGCCTCTCCCGCGTCGAGCAACGCCCGGAGGACCGCCGCCGCGTACGGTGTCCCGCTGGCTCCGGTGATTCCGACGACCCACGGCACCCGGGGTGTGATTTGGTGATTCATGACGGGACCCTTCAGGGAGCGACGGGGCGGTGAGCGGCAATGACGATCAAGAGGAATGACCAGGCCCTCCGGCCACGGGCCGGATCGTCGCCGACCGCGGGCGAACGCGAGATCCTGAGGGTGCTCGGGCGGGCCGAGGACGTCGGCAGCGTCGGCGCGCAGATCCTCGTCTCGGTCGGCACCGCGATCGTCGAAGGCCGGCTGAAGCCCGGAGACGATCTCAACTCGGTCGAGCTCGCACGACGGTTCAACAGCAGCCGCACCCCCGTCCGCGAGGCGCTCATGACCCTCGAACGCGAGGGCCTGGTCGAGATCGCGGCCCGCAGGCGGCCCCGGGTGCGTCGCCTGGAGATCGCCGAGGTCCGTGAGATATACGAGCTGCGATCGGAGTTGTACGGCCTGGTGAGCCGGCGGATCGTCGCCCGGTGCACGGCGGGGGACCTCGAGGTGCTCGGCCGGATCCAGAGCCGGCTTGAGGAGGCCGCGGCCTCCGGGGACCTGGACCGATACTTCTGGCTCGTCGTCGAGTTCCGCAACGCGGAGGCACGGCTCGCCGGGAACGAGACCGTCCGCAACGTCCTCGACTCCCTCGGCATCCGCACCCTCCAGCTGCGCCATTTCAGCCTCTCCCTGCCCGGAAGGATCGACAGGTCGGTCGACGACCACCGCCGGCTGGTCCGGGCGTACGCCGAGGGAGAGGCCGAGCTGGCGGCCGCCCTCACGCGGTCCATCGTTCGCCGGGGACTCGCCGCGGTGGAGCGCTCCGGGTGGACCGGTTCGCCAGGCTGACCCCGCCGAACGGGCCGGCCCCGCCGAGGATGGTCTCGCGCTCCGATCGGTCAGGCTCCGCGGCGTCGAGTGCCTCGACCGGGTGATCGAGGCCCATCGCGAACGGATAGTCGCTCCCCAGCAGGACATGCCCGGCGCCCGCGAAGTTCACGAGGTGGCGCAGGGCGCCGGCGTCGTGCAGCACCGAGTCGAAGTAGAGCTGGTCCAGGAGTTGGCGGGGACCGCGGGTGCCGCGCGGGCGAATCGCCGGCGGGGCCGCGACGAACCCCCGGTCGAGCCTGCCGATCTGGTACGGGATGAAACCTCCCCCGTGGACCAGCAGCACGCGCAGGCGCGGATGGCGTTCCAGGACCCCTCCGAGCAGGAGGGCCGCCGCCGCGAACGTCGTCTCCGACGGATTGCCGACGAGGTTGTAGAGGAACAGACGCCTGATGCGCTCGGGCACGTCGAGCCCGGCGGGGTGCACGATCACCGGGATGTCGAACCCCTCGACGGCATCCCAGAAGACCTCCAGGCTGCTGTCGTCGAGCCCCAGATCGTTGACGCGCGCGCCGATCTGCACCGCCTCGTGGCCGAGGTCGGTGACGGCCCGGCGCAGCTCGCGCACGGCCAGGTCGGGCTGCTGCAACGGCACCGCCGCGGCCGCCCGGAACCGGTCGGGATGGGCCGCCGCCAGCGCGGACACGGAGTCGTTCTGGATGCCGGCGAGCCATCGTCCGGACGGGCCGTCGAGATCGTAGCCCGACAGGTCCATCCACGACGAGACCAGCTGGACGTCGATCCCCTCGGCATCCATCCAGGACAGCCGGGCCCGCACGTCGCCGAGCCGGGAGAACAGCGGCTGCCCGCTCAGCCGCCCGGCCACCTCGATCCGGGTGTCCGCCTCATGGGTGACGAGCCGGACGCCGTGATCGGCGCCCTCGTCGCGTATGCGCTCGATGGCGTCCGCGCCCACGTGGTGGGCGTGGACGTCGACGGTTCCGGTGCTCATGAGTGGCTCCTCTCGGCCGCCCGTTCCAGCAGATCTGTCAGCGCACCGACCACGGCCCCGGGATTCTCCAGGGGGGTGAGGTGCCTGGTGTGGGGCACGACGACGGCGGCGCCGTCCCCGATGCGTTCCGCGAGGTCCTTCGCCATCGCCGGTGGCGTCGCCTGATCGTCCTCCCCGACCAGGACGGCCGCGGGGTGGGCGATCGTGGACGCGGCCCGCCGCAGGTCCGCGGCGCCGAGCATCTTGCACGCCGCGTCGTAGCAGTCGAGGTCGTTGGCGACGAAGATGTCGGCCAGCCGGCTCATCAGCTCCGGATTGGCCTCGCGGAACGTGTCCCCGAACCAGCGGGCCAGCTGGGAGGGGACCAGCGACCGCAGATCCTTCTCCCGCGCCGCCACGACGCGGGTGGCCCAGTTCTGCGCGGCGGCGGCGCCGTACCACGCCGTCGTGTCCACGAACAGCGCCGCACACGTACGACCACGGTGCCGGGAGGCGAAGGCCTGCGCGACGCAGCCGCCCATCGAGCACCCGACGACGGCGGCGTCCGCCCAGCCGAGGTGGTCGAGCAGGTCGGCGAGGTCGTCGGCGAACTGCGCGGTCGTGTACGGTCCGCGGGGACGGCCCGACCGTCCGTGCCCGCGGCAGTCGTAGGCGACCATGTCGGCACGCCCGTCGAGCGCCTCGGTCACACGGGACCACAGTGACCGGTCCAGGGCCAGACTGTGCACGAAGACGATCCGAGGGGTCCCCTTCCCGGCCGGATACCTCGTGAACGACAGCGTGACGCCGTCCCGCGTGCGTGCCTCACCGTGAATCGCTTCCGTGGTCATGTGCTCTTTCCTCCGGAATACCTCGTGAACGACAGCGTGACGCCGTCCCGTATGCGTGCCTCACCGTGGATCGCTCATGTGCTCTCTCCTCCCGAACGCGGTGTCCCTTCGGCGCGGCGAACCGCCCTGGTCATGGCGCGGCGCGCGAACTCGGCGATCATGCGTGACTTGTACTCCGCGGAGCCCTTGACGTCGCCGTACGGGTGGGTGGAGGCCGCCGCGCGCCGGGCGACCTCGTCGATGAGCGCACCGCCGGCCACCGCACCCCGCAGGTCGGCCGGATCGACCACGACCGGCCCGCCCGTCACCGATCCGACGGCGAGCGAGAGCCGCCGCGCCGCTCCGGCGTCGTCGAGCCGGACGACCGCCCCCACGTTCACGCAGGCGTACTCCCACACGCCGCGCGACAGGAACTTCTCGTACGCCGAGCCGGCACGACCCGAGGGGATCGGGAGCCGGACCTCCTGGATGAGCTCGTCCCCGCCCAGGTCGTTCACCTCCCCGATGCGGAGGGTCCTCGTCGAGGAGACGCTCCGCACCGTCAGGACGGCGCCCGCGGCGGCGAGCGCCACGGGAAGATCGTGACTGTCGTCGCCGGCGGCGACGTTTCCGCCGAGCGTGACCAGCCTCCGGATCCGGCCCGTCGCCACCGAGCCGGCCGCCTCCGTCACGATCGGCCACGTCCGGGCGAGCCGGTCGTCGGCCTCGATCTCGCCGAGCCGGACGCCGGCGCCGATCGTGACGTGCTCGCCGGACCACGAGATCGTACGGAGCTCGGTAAGCGAACCGACCGAGACCAGCGAGGTCGCGTCGCGCTCGGAGGGCGAATCGGACGAGGTCGCGTCGCTTTCGTGAGATGCGCCGGACGAGGCCGGGTCGCGGCGATGCCGGTCGTGGCGGCGCAGCGTGTGCCCCACACCCCCGCCGAGCACGGCCGCGCCCTCGGCGGCGAGCAGGTGGAGCGCCTCGTCGAGGGAGCGCGGCGTCAGCAGGGCCACCGGATCGGGGGAGACCCCGGGGGACGGAAGGCCACGGTCGAGGATCGTCATCGCCGATCACCGTCCCGCCGGTCCGTGCGGAACGGAGGGTCCGGCGGCCTCCCCCGGCCGTGAGCGGATCGAAGGCCCCGGATTTCCTCGCGTGGGTGGTCTCGGTCTTCTCGTTCGTGAGCGGACCGACCGTCCCGGACGTCCTCGTTCGTCGGCGGGCTGAACGCCCCTGGCGGATCTCCTTGTCCGTGAGCGGCCTGGATGCCCCAGAAGATCTTCTCGGCGGTGATCGGGAGCTCGTGGACGCGCACCCCCACGGCGTCGGCCACGGCGCTCGCCACGATCGACGCGACCGGGTCCAGGGCGATCTCGCCGACGCCCTTCGCGCCGAACGGTCCCGTCGGCTCGTACGAGTCGGCGAACTCGACGTGGAGCCTCGGCATGATCTGCGAGGTCGGCAGCTTGTAGTCGACGAAGTTCGGGCGCGTCGGCGCGCCGCCGGCCCAGTCGAAGCGTTCGGTGAGAGCCATCCCGATTCCCTGGGCGATCGCGCCCTCGACCTGACCCTCGGCGAGGGGCGGGTTGAGGACGGTCCCGCAGTCGACCACCGCGGCGAGCTCCAGCACGGTCACGGCGCCGGTGGCGGGATCGACCTCGACCTCGGCGGCCTCGGCGGCGAAGTTGTAGGCACCGGACTCGTTGCCGTACCTGACCCCGTCGGGAAACTCCGACGGGTTGTCGAACGAGCCGAGGCCGATGATCGGTTCGCCGTTCGGCCGGTAGAGCTCGGCGCGCACGACCACCCCGACCGGTAGCCGGACGGGTCCGTCCTCGCCCGGCGCGGGCGGAGCGTGCACGAGGCCGTCCTCGACCCGGAGCTCCGACACCGGCCGCCCGAGCTGTCGCGACGCGGCGGCCAGCAGCCGCTCGCACGCCTGCGCGGCGGCGCGCTTCACCGCGTTGCCGGCGACGTACGTCACGCGGCTCGCCAGTGCGCCCAGCGCGTGCGTCGTCAGGTCGGTGTCGGGGCGCGTGACCGTGACGTCCGCGACCGCGAGCCCGAGCTCCGCGGCCGCGATCTGCGCGAGGGTGGTGCGCGCTCCCGTGCCGATCTCGCCCTCACCGGTGATGACGACGGCGCGCCCGTCCTCGGTCAGCCGGACGATCGCCGAGCTTCCGTCGTAGTCACCGAAACTGCGCCGGCCGGAGACGTGGACGCTGACCCCCATCGCGAGGCCGCGGTGGGGCGTGGGGTTGGACCGTTTCTCGTACCAGCCGATCGCCGTGGCCGCCTTGCGGATGCACTGCTTGAGCTCGCAGCTGCCGATCCTGTGGTTGTGGAGGGAGACGCCGCCCTCCTCGACGGCGTTGAGCAGGAGCAGGTCGGGCATCTCGATGCCGAGCCTGGCCGCCGCGAGGTCCCACGCCTGGCCGACGGCCCAGTCCGCTGAGGGGTTGCCGAAGCCCCGGAACGCGCCCGTGGGAACGAGGTTGGTGTAGACCAGCCGCGAGCGCGCCCGCACCGCGCGGTAGGCGAAGAGCGCGTCGTGCCGTACGGTCGCCGCGCCGAGGACGGCCTGCGACTTGCCGGTGTAGGCGCCGTTGTCGGCGATGAGGTCGATGTCCTTCGCGGTCACCAGACCGTCCGAGGTGAACCCGAGACGGACCCGGCAGCGCATCGGCGTGCGGGGACGGCTCGCGAGAAACTCCTCCTCGCGGGTGTTGAGGAGCTGTACCGGGCGGCCCGCCCTCCTCGCCAGGATCGCGCAGATCACCGAGGTGTTGTCGTCGCCCGACTTGCCGCCGAAGCCTCCGCCGACCTCGGTCTGGATGACGCGCACGCTGCGCGACGGCAGGCCGAGCGCGGTCGCGTAGCGCCGGCGGGCGAGGAACGGCGTCTGGGTGTTCACCCACAGGGTGACCCGGTCCCGCGACCATTCGGCGGTGCAGCCGATCGTCTCGATCGATCCGTGCCACTGGCGAGCGCTCTGCCAGACGCCCTCGACGATCACGTCGCTGCGCTCGAACCACTCGTCGGCTCCGCCCCGGTCGAACGCGAACTCGTGCGCGACGTTGCCCGGCGCGTCGTCGTGGACGAGCGGCGCGCCCTCGGCGAGCGCCTCGTCCAGGCCGAGTACGGCGGGCAGCACCTCGTACTCCACGGAGATGAGTTCGGCCGCGCGCCGGGCGGTCTCGGCATCGGTCGCCGCGACGGCCGCGACCTCGTCGCCGACGTAGCGGACCCGGTCGATCGCCAGCGGGTAGAGGTCCGGGCGGAACGCCCCCCACCTGATCCGCGCGGTGTCGGCGCCCGTGATGACGGCGTGGACGCCGGGCAGGCGCTCGGCGCGCGAGGTGTCGATCCGCACGACCCGGGCACTCGCGTGCGGCGAACGGAGCACGGCCCCGTGAAGCATCCGGGGCAGCCGCACGTCACCGGCGTAGACGGCCTCGCCGGAGACCTTCTCCGCCGCGTCGATCCGCTCGACCGCGCTTCCGATCAACGGCGGCAGGACACGTCCGGACGGCAGATCGGTGGCGGGAAGCTCCCTGGCCGGTGTCAGCACCTCGCGGGCGACGTCGACCGGCATCGGAGCCCTCTCCCTGAGGCCGGCCGTCGTCGGCACCCGCCCCCGGTTGAGATCGGCCGTCATTAACGCCTCCCCTCGGGGGACGTCGCCGCTCCGGCCCGCGCCCCCTGGGACGTTCTCACTCCGGTCCGTGCCCTCTCCTTCCGGGGCGTCGCGGCTCCGGTCTGTGTCTTCTGGGGCGTTCCCGCTCCGGTTGGTGCCTTCTCCTTCCGGGACGTCGCCGCTTCGGCTCGCGAGTTCCGGACGGTTGCGGCCTTCTGGAGTGCCACGGCCTCCCGCGCCGCGTCGAGGATCTTCACGTATCCGGTGCAGCGGCAGTAGTTGCCGTCGACGGTCTGCCGGATCCGTTCGTCGTCAGGTTCCGGCTCCTCGTCGAGCAGCGCCCGGAGCGCCATCACGTGGCCCGGAGTGCAGAAGCCGCACTGCAGGCCCGCACACTTCACGAACGCGGCCTGGACCGGGTCGAGACCTTCCGGGCCGCTCAGGTCCTCGATCGTCCGCACCTCACGGCCTTCGAGCAGGCCGACCATCCGCAGGCAGGCCGGGACGGCCTCACCGTCGACGATGACCGTGCAGGCCCCGCAGTAGCCGATGGCGCAGCCCGACTTCGTACCCGTGAGGCCGAGGTCGTCGCGCAGCACGTCGAGCAGCGTCGAGGCCGGATCCCGGACGTGGATCTCCACGTCCTCGTGATTGAGCCTGAAGCGCAGGCAGACCGTCATGATCTCGCTCTCCGCATCCTCATCGGTTCGGGCCGTCGGGTGGCGTCGCCGGCCGGGGGGCGTACGGAACGTGACCTGGGGTTCGCCGTCATCGGGAGCCGCCGAGCAGGTCGGGCCAGCGCCGGACGACGCGGTCGACCAGGTCCCGGCCCGCCTCGGCCACGCGGGGGAAATCCGGCAGGCGGGTCCAGGGGCGGCACGCGTCGATCACGGCACGCGTGTTGAACGGCGGGAGGCCGGGCGCGCGGAGCGGGTCGACCCGGCTGCCCCACGTCCGGCGCATGATCTCGATGTCCTCGGCCGGATCGGCGCGGGTGCAGACGGCCCACATCACGTCGTTGAGGCTGCGGAAGTCGATGTCGGCGTCCACGACGACCACGAACTTGTTCATGTAGGCGGCGGACGGCAGTTGCGAGGTGAGGTACGCGGCCTGGCGCGCGTGGCCCGCGTACTGCTGGTGGATGGCCACCGCGAGCAGCTGGCGGCCGCCTCCGGCCTCGTGCGCCCACACCCCCTCCACACCCGGCAGCCCCGACCTGACGAGCGCGTCCTGGATCATCGCCGACTTCATCACGCTGCGCATGTAGGAGTAGTCGTGCGGCGGCTTGCCGGGAGGGGCGCCGAGCTGTATCGGATCATCGCGGTGGTACAGCCGCTCGACGTCCATGGTGAGCACCGCCTCGGTCCCGCCGCTGTAGTAGCCGGTCCACTCCCCGAAGGGACCCTCCGGCTCCCGCCGGTCCGGATACAGCCAGCCCTCGACCGCGAGCTCGCCGCGCGCGGGGATCGGCAGCCCGGTCACCTCGCCGCGGATCACCTCGAACGGCCGCCCCATCACCGCACCGGCGTACTCGAGCTCCGACAGGCCGGTCGGCACCTCGGTGCCGGCGACGACGAGCAGCAGCGGATCGTGCCCGAACGACGCGGTGACGGGAGCGCGCCCCTCCCTGGCGAACCAGTCCCGGAGGTGCGCGGCCCCGTGCTTGCCCGCCTCGATGTTGACGCTCGCGGCCCGCCCGTCGCTCTGCACCTGCATCCGGTAGGTGCCCGCGTTGAGCGTTCCGGTGGCCGGGTCGGTCGTGAACACGGCGCACCCGGTGCCGACGTAGCGGCCGCCGTCCGCCTCGTGCCATTTCGGTACGGGGAAGTCGAGCAGGTTCGCGTCACCCGCGACGAGGACGTTCTCGCAGATCGGGCCGGAACCGACCTCCCGGACGGGGTATCCGGCCGCGTTCGCCACCCATTCGTTCGGGCGGGTGCGCAGCGCCTCGACCAGCCCGCGGTCGTCGAGCGAGGTGCCCAGCCGGAGGGTCATGCCCAGCCTGCGGGCATTCGCCATACTGGCCGTGAGGACACGCTGTCCCCGTTTGTAGCCCACGATGTCGTCGAACAGCAGGGCCGGCGGTGACGGGCGCCTGTAGTTCACCTCGGAAGCGGCGCCGATCTCCTCGTCCCAGTGGGCGCCGGTGACGGTCCTGACTTCGCCGAGTTCGCCCGCGAGGTCGAGCCAGCTGCGAAGGTCGTTGACCTCTTCAAGGGATGCCACATCCCTTACCCCCTCTTACCTCCTCATCGTTTCGGGACCGTCCGGCCCCGTGCCGGCCTCACGTGCGGAAGGGGCTCACAGGCGCCTCATCGGGATGCATTCACTGTGATCCACCGCAAAGTGTCGACACTTCCATTGAAACAGCACTTGATTTCGATGTCCAGAAATGGTAGGCAAAGGTCGGATCTGTATCGGATGGCGATCCTCCCAATCCTGGTCAGGATCGGTATGGCCGGGTGATTCTCCCGGGAAGCGGGTGGCGCTGATCGCCGCGATCGCCCTAAAAGTGTCGACACTTTAAAGGGAGTGCATCGAGTCTTGATCTCCATCGTCCGCCTTCGGGCGTGCCGGTGGTCCGCTTGCGTGAGAGCCGTCGGGCATCTCGTTCGATCCTCGGGGCATGCGGGCAGCCCGCTTACGTGAAGGCCGCGGGCCATCTCGTCCGATCCCCGGGCGTGCCGATGGCCCACTTGTCGAAGGCCGCCGGCCACCCCGTTACTGGCCGTGATCTTCCCTCAGACCGCGATCGTCTTGTGCTCGACGTACTGGGCCAGGCCCACGGCCCCGAACTCGCGGCCGATGCCGCTGGCCTTGTAGCCCCCGAAGGGCCCCTCGAATCCGGGATCGGCGTTGTTCACCGTGCAGAAACCGGCGCGGATGCGGCGGGCGACCTCCAGGCCGTGCTCGGGGTCGGTGGTCCACACTCCGCCGCCGAGGCCGTACGGGGAGTCGTTGGCGATCCGTACCGCGTCCTCCTCGTCCTCGAAGGGGATGACGACGAGCACCGGCCCGAAGATCTCCTCCTGAGCGATGCGCATGGCGTTGTCGACGTCGGCGAACAGCGTGGGCCGCACGTAGAAGCCCCCCTCCAGTCCCTCCGGGACGTCGGAGCCGCCGGTGACGAGGCGGGCGCCTTCCTTGACGCCGAGCTCGATGTAGGACCGGACCCGCTCCTGCTGGTCGGCCCTGACCATCGGCCCGACGAACGTCGACGCGTCCGAGGGATCTCCCACCTTGAGTCCCTCGACCATGGTCTTCAACGCCGCGACGACCTCGTCGTAACGGCTCCGCGGGGCGAGGATGCGGGTGTGGGCGACGCAGCTCTCCCCGTTGTTGGCGAAAGACGCCCATTTCAGTCCCTCGACCACCGCAGGGAGATCCGCGTCCTCAAGGATGATCGAGGCGGACTTGCCACCCAGCTCCAGGCTCACTCGCTTGAGCTGCTGCCCCGCGAGCGACGCGATGCGGCGCCCGACGGCCGTCGACCCGGTGAAGGCGATCTTGTCGACGCCGGGGTGTGACACGAGATACTCGCTGGTCTCCCGGTCCGCGGGCAGGATGCTGACCACGCCGTCGGGGAACCCCGCCTCGGCGAAGATCTCACCCAGCACCAGCGCGTCCAGCGCGGTCTCGGGCGACGCCTTGAGGACGACGGTGCAGCCCGCGAGCAGCGCCGGGACCATCTTCACCAGGGCCGACTGGTGCGGGGCGTTCCACGGAATGACCGCGGCGACCACGCCGACCGGTTCGCGGCGCACCACGGTGCCGGACGCACCGGAGGGGTCCAGGCGTTCCTCCCATCCGAAGGACTCGGCGGCCCGCAGATAGGCGGCGGTCTGCTCGGCGAGAGCGGTGTGCGTCCAGCGGGTGAACCAGATCGCGGAGCCGTTCTCCGAGGTGACCAGGGCGGCGAGTTCCTCGGTCCGCGCCGCGTGCAGTTCGCCGAACCGGGCGATGACGGCCTGGCGCTCGCCCGGGGTCATCCTGGGCCAGGGCCCGCGGTCGAAGGCCTCCCTGGCGGCGGCGACCGCCCGGTCGACGTCGGCGGGGGAGGCCTGGGCGGCACGCCCGACCAGTGACCGGTCGTGGGGCGAGCGGATGTCGAGCAACTCGGTCGTGGCGGGCTCGGCCCACCGGCCGCCGATGAAGAGCCTGTCGTAGACGATCACTGTGGTTCTCTCTCTGCTTGCCCGGTCGATCTCTGTCGACCCGAATTAACTGACTGGTTGGTTGCAACGTTTCTCATGGAACACCCCCGCGTGGTTCGTGTCAACTGACCGGTTGGTTGCGAGTAGGGTGGGGAGATGGCACGGGACGCGGATCGGACCAGGAAGCGACTACTGGAGGCCGCGGGCGTGGAGTTCTCCGCGCTGGGCATCGCGGGAGCCCGGGTGGATCGCATCGCCGAGGCCGCCGGATGCAACAAGGCGATGATCTACGCCTACTTCGGAAACAAGGATCAGCTGTTCGACGCGGTCTTCAGCGCGCACGTCGCGGCCTTCATCGACGAGGTACCGTTCGACGCCCCCGACCTGCCGGGTTACGCCGGACGGCTGTTCGATCGCTACGAGGATCATCCCGAGACCCTGCGCCTGGCCACCTGGTATCGGCTGGAGCGACCGCGGGGAGCCTCCCTGCAGGCCGTCGTCTCGTCCAACCAGGGGAAACTGGAGAAGCTGGAGCACGCCCAGCGAGAGGGCGTTCTGCCGGGCCACTACACCCCGGTCGAGCTCCTGACGCTGGTCCTGTCGATATCCACGGCCTGGGCGTCGATGACCCCCGAACTGGGGGTGAACGCCCCGGTTGATCGCGACCGCCGCAGATATACGGTCGTGGACGCCGTACGCCGGTTGCTCGCCAATGGCGAATCCGGCAGCCGCTGAAGAAATTGTTTTCGCGTTCTTTTCAGCGGCTGGAGTCCGATCGGCGGGGCGGGACCGCTTGTTCCGCTGTGTCCGCCTGTACGGCGGTGCCGCACTAAGATCACGTCCCGTGCTTTCGGATGGTTTCTGGCGAATTATCAGGACCGGATTAGTAGGCCTGATTCTTGCGGCGGCGATCGCGGGCCTGGTGCTCGACGACGCCTGGCTCTGGGTGGCCGTCGAATGGTCGCCGCCGGCCTATGTGGAGTTCTACGCGCCCGACGGGTTCGACACCCTGACGACTGTGGCGCTGCTCGTGGCCGCCCTGGTGAAGGTCGCGCTCCTGTGGCTGATCCTGCGTGCCCCCGCGCCGGGACCGCTGGACCGCCGGGCGAAGGCGCTGCGCCGACTGCTGTATCTGGCGGTGGCGTACACCCTCGTGCTGTGGTACCCGATCGCGCTGCTCCCCGACGCGGTCGACGCGGCATTGCAGCTCGCGCTGTGGGCCGCGATCGACATCCTCTACCTGCTCGTCATCCGCTGGCGGTCCCGCATGCTGCGCGCGGCGGCCGGAGCGATGTTCGCGGTCGGGCTGGCCGGGATGGCCGGCGAACTGCTCGACGAACTCGACCTCGCAGAGCTTGGATCGGGCGGCATCGTCGCACTGGGCTTGATGCTGGCCGGGGTGGCGGCGACCATCATCACGATCGTCGGGCAGCGGCGCGACGGCCGGTGGAGCCGCGGCACGCAGGTCGCCGGGTGGTTGTCGGTGAGCGTCTACGCGCTGGTGATCCCGCTCGACATTCTCCTCGGATGGATCTCCAGCGGCAGTCTGGCGATACTGGTCATGATGGACGCGGTGGGGCTCATCAACCTCGTGTGGCTCGCGGCGACCGCCCGTGAACTGCCCACCGAGGACCGCCCGGCGGACCTTCCGCCCGCCCGGCGGCGCGTGACCCGCGTCGCGGTGGCGGCCGTGGCCGTACTGCCGATCATCGCACTCATCCACCCGGAGCAGACCCCGCACCTCACCTACACCGGCTGGTCGATGGACTGCTACGACCGGCCCAGCTTCGGTGACCTGAAACCCGCGGAACGCGACGCCGCGTTCCTGTGCCGGGCGCGGAGCACAGATGGCGGTGTCCCGCCCATGTTCCCGGACAGCCTGTCGGACCAGCAGATCCTTGCGTCCGGGCGGGCGCTGTGTCGTACGAAGGACCGCGAGGAGCAGGAGGCGATCCTGACGCGGGCCGGGAGCGCGCGGCCCGCCTGGGGCGCGGACCCGTGGGACCTCGTCTACGTCTGTCCGGAGATCGTCGGCGCGACCCATCCCGAGCTGCTGCGGTCGGCCACGGAGACGAAGGCGGCGAACACCGCCTACATCGCCGAGAAGAACGCGCAGTGCCGCGACCCGTGGCCCCGGACGAAGGGTGTCGTCCAGGCCACGGCCAACTACTTCCTTTTCGCCGACGGCGATCACGGCTATCTGGTCCACGACCCCGAGGCCGAAGTGACCGAGGAGGCGTCGGAGCAGGCGATCGACAAGATGTACGACGACGGCACCCTCATCGGGGTGACCCGCACCTCGGTGCTCATCGGGCACGTCGAGGACGTCATCGATCTGTGCCTCACGGTGAAGGCCTTCCGCACCGCGCCGCCGCAGCGGACGGCCGGGTGGCAGCAGGTCAACGAGGTACCGATCGTCAGCCGCAGCGGCCGGCTCACCGTGCCGGAGATGGACGGCGGGGATGTCGGCGCGGGTGCCCCGATGCCGAACCTGGCGATCGCGGGGAAGGGCCGCTACCGGCTCCGTATCTACGTACGAGTCGGCGATGCGGGGGAGGAGCACCTGGTCGTCGTGTTCCCGGGCGCGTCGAGGAAGAGGTTCACGCTGAAGCCGTGAGCGGTGGCGGAGCCGGTTTCGGTCCGTTCTCAGGCGACGCACGCCTGCACGTCCGGCAGCAGTCGTGAAGACCCAAAGGTCGCTCTGACCACATGTGGCCACGGCGTGACAGCAGCGACGATTGGCGTTGACACCGATCAGGCAGCCGCGCAGATTTCGGACGTTCCTGTTTTTCGGGGGACTAGGCGGAGGTTGCAATGAAACGTGCGAGATGGGCCATTCTCGCTATCACGGCACTGGTATTGGGCACGATCGTGGCTCCCCCCGCGGCGGCGGTGCCGAGCCCGCCGGGCGGGAATGACGGCGTACACGTCTACACCGGTGAGCTCACGTCGCAGCAGATGGACACCCTGCTGAAGTCGGGCGTCGACCGGGAGGAGATGCGGCTCGGCAAGTCCGCCGACGGCAAGAAGGTCGTGGTCGAGGCGATCCTCGGCGAGGCCCAGGCCGAGGAGCTCCGCAAGGCCGGCCTCGGCCTGAAGGAACAACCGCTCGCCGCCGACAAGGACAAGAGGGTCGCGGCCAAGGGGGACGGCGTCTACAAGCCGTACAGCGGCGCGGGCGGGATCCGCGAGCAGATCGTCAAGGCGGCGAACGGCAAGCCGGGCATCGCGAAGGTCGTGGACATCGGCACGACCGTCGGCGGTCAGCCCCTCACTGCGATCAAGGTCACCAAGGACGCCCGGCAGCTCAGGGACGGGACGCGCAAGGCGGTGCTCTACATGGCCGCCCAGCACGCCCGCGAGTGGATCACCCCGGAGATGACCCGCAGGCTCCTGCTCCACTTCCTCAACGGCTACGGCACCAACCCCGAGATCACCCAGCTGGTGAACACGACCGAGCTGTGGTTCATCCCCGTGTCCAACCCTGACGGCTACGACCACACCTTCACCGGGGACAACCGGCTCTGGCGCAAGAACATGCGCGACAACAACGGCGACGGTCAGATCACCTCCGGCGACGGCGTCGACCTGAACCGTAACTTCGAGCACAAGTGGGGCTACGACAACGAGGGCTCCTCGGACAACCCGGCGAGCGAGACCTACCGCGGGGCGAGCCCCCAGTCGGAGCCCGAGACCAGGGCGGTCGACAACCTCGCCAAGAAGGTGAAGTTCACCTACCTGCTCAACTACCACTCGGCCGCCCAGCTCCTGCTCTACGGCGTCGGCTGGCAGCAGGCGACCCCTTCTCCCGACGATCTGATCTTCGAGGCGCTGCTCGGCGACGACGCGACGCCCGCCGTACCCGGTTATGACCCCGACATCTCGGCCGAGCTCTACACCACCAACGGTGAGACCGACGGCCACATGAGCAAGAAGTACGGCACCCTGGCGATCACTCCGGAGATGGGCACCTGCGAGTCCGCGGTGGCGAGCGTCCCGGACGACGAGTGGACGCAGGCCGACTGCGCGGGCGGCTCGGGCTTCACCTTCCCCGACAGCGAGGCGCTGATCCAGGCGGAGTTCGCCAAGAACATCCCGCTCGCGATCGACCTGGCCAAGTCGGTGAAGACCCCCGAGAACCCGGTCTCCCCGGTGGGCCGTACCGTCCCCGATTTCAAACCCGACACCTTCACCGTCTCCTACGGTGACCCGCAGCCGGTGGCCGTGGTCGCCCGGCGGTCCCTGTCGACCAAGCAGATGCGCTTCCGTATCAACGGGGGTCCCGTACGGCTCCGCGGGCTCACCGAGTGGAACGGCGGCGAGCGCTACGGCGACGAGAACGACGAGTACTTCGCCGAGTACCGCGCCAAGGTGGAGGGCGCCAGGCCGGGGGACAGGGTCGAGGTCTGGTTCGCCGGGTTCAAGAGCGGCACCGGCACCGTGGAGAGCAAGCACTTCACGTACAAACTGGAGAAGAAGTCCAACGCCAAGGTGCTGGTGGTCGCGAACGAGGACTACACGGGCTTCAACCCCGACTACCCGGCGTCGGTGACCGCGCCGAAGTACGCCGCGCAGTACAGGCAGGCGCTGCAGAGCGCCGGCTACTCCTCCGAGACGTGGGACGTCGACGCCCAGGGCGTGCCGCACCACCTCGGGGTGCTCGGCCACTTCAAGGCGGTGGCCTGGTATCTCGGTGACGACCGGCTCGCGATGGACGCGCAGGACGTGGTCACCCAGACCCCCTTCGGCCCGCTGCCGGACATGGACGTCAAGCGGTCGCAGCAGGACCTGACCATCGCGGTCCGCGACTATCTCAACGAGGGCGGCAAGCTGCTGCACACCGGGGAGACCGCCGCGTACTACGGTTTCTTCGGCACCTCGCTCGGCGGCATCTACTACGGCCTGGACGGCGCGCCGGACGCCGACTGCGTCATCACCAGCCAGGACGGCTTCTTCGAGGAGTGCCTGATCCTCGCCGACGACTTCGCCCAGTACTATCTCGGCGTCAACGGCCGCAACCCGCGCAGCGGGCCGACCGGATTCGCCGGCACCGGCACCGGGCTGAACGGCGCGAGCGGGACCTTCGGCGGCCCGGCGACCGTCGCCAACCCGCTGGACGAGGCCGGAAGCCTCCAGGTGACCAGCGACACCCTGCCACCGGCGAGATTCCCGCAGTTCAAGAGCTCGGCCTCGGCCACCTACGTCGGAGGGAACGGGCCGTTCGACCCGGTCGAGGGCAACTGGTACGTCGCCGGAGGGCACACCGACGACGCCTACATGAGGCTGACGCGTACGGTCGACCTGGCCGCGGTGCCCGCCGCCCAGCGGCCCAGGCTGGAATTCCAGCTCTCCTATGACACCGAGGAGGGATACGACAACGTCATCGTCGAGGCGCACACGGCCGGCCAGGACAACTGGACGACGCTGCCCGACCTGAACGGCGGGACCGGCACCACGGTTCCGGCCGAGTGCGAGGCCGGGTTCCTGCTGGAGGAGCACCCGTGGCTGCTGCACTACCTGACGCCGGGCGCCACCTGCGCGGCGACCGGAACCAGTGGTTCGTGGAACAGCTTCACCGGTAACTCCGGCGGCTGGCAGCAGGTGGCCTTCGACCTGTCCGCGTACGCGGGCCAGCGGGTCGAGGTGTCGATCAGCTACGTGACCGACCCTGGCACCGGCGGCGTCGGCGCGTTCGTCGACGACACCAGGGTCACCACCACCGGCGGCGCGCCCGATGCGGAGGGCTTCGAATCCGGCCTCGGCGTCTGGGCGATCCCCGGACCGCCCACGGGCAGCCCGGCGGGCGCCGGTGACTTCGCCAGGGCGCAGGCCGACAAGACGGCCGCCGTGTCGACGAAGGACAGCGTGTTCCTCGGCTTCGGCCTGGAACAGGTGGCCAGTGCGGCCGAGCGGGCCGCGACCATCAAGAAGATCATGAAGCATCTGATCGGTTAGATCCCGTACCCGATCGGCTGAACCCGTCACGGAGGCCGGGCGTCACACCCATGGCGCCCGGCCTTCCCGGCTCGCACCGTTCGAATTTAGCGCTCGGCATAGCAGTTCACCTTCGGTGTCCGCGGCGTAGTCGCCATGTCGCCATGTCGCCGTAGCGGCGCGCGACCTCGTGGAACGCCTCCTTGGGGGCGCGTGTGCCGTCGCCGCTCACCGCCAGAATCCCGAAGCCGGCCTTGTCGAGATCGAGACGGGGATCGTCGTGACGCGGGAAGCCGGGCATGGCGAAGGTGAACACGAAGCAGCCGTGCACTCCTTCCGCGTTGTACTGGTCGATGAGTTCACCGAGGTAACGGGCCTGGACCGCCTCGTCGCGGGGGTGGTCGCCGGGGATGTGTGGCGGTTCGGCGAACCAGTTGACGATCTGAAAGGAACCGGCTCCCCGCTGGTCGGCTCCGGTGAAGGCACCACACCCGAACTCGGTGATGACGACGGGCTTGTCGTGGTCGCGAACCAGGCCGCGCAGGCGGTCCTCGTAGGCGGCGTGATTGCGCCGGGAGCGGTAGAGGCTGACACCGACCACGTCGAACAGCGACCAGTCGACGTTCTCCCATCCCGCCATGGCATAGGTCAGCGGCCCATGGAAACGGCGGCGCGCGGTGGTCACGGCGGCGGTGAGCAGCCGTTGGAGCCGCCGGTCGATCCGGCGCCGCAGCACGCGGTGGAACCGCAGGATGAGCTTCAGGCGCAGGAACGATCGAGGTCCGGGGACGATGCCGGGCGCGGTGTGGGAGAACTCGCTGCCGACCAAGAGCGTCACCCGGTCCGGGTACTCGCGGCGAAGCCCTTCGGCCGCCTCGGCGACGGCGTCCAGATGCTCCAGCAGCCTGGGCTGACGCAGCTCGGGAACGTGGGGCCGGATGTAGACGTCGAGACCGGTGTTCAGGGCGGTGTGGGCGGCATCGATCAACCGTCCCCTGTCGCTGCCGATGAGCATCACGGTGGTGCAGTGCAGGTCCCGGGCGATGACCTCCAGGTCCCGCCGCACCTCATCGGTGCTCGTCTCACTGATGAGGTAAGAGATGCCGCGGACGGTCAGCATGCGCTCGGCTCCCGTCGGTTCAGGCGGCAGGCGGCCACGAGGAGAAGGACGGCGACATCGCCGAGTATCACGGCGTTGACCGCGTATTTTACCGTGCCGTTGACGTCGCCGAGCGGTTCGACCAGAAAGGACAGCCTGGCGCGGGCGACGAAGGTACTGCCCACCGCGGCCGCGCCGACCACCGAGCAGCCCGTCGGCCAACCCGGACGGGCAGGGCGGTGGGGTGCTGCGGAGGGCCGCGCCGGATGCGGCGAAGGCCAGCTCGGACGTGACCACGATCGCCGGGGAGCAGGACGCCGGCGCGAACACCGCAGAGGGCGCACCCGCGTCGGCGAACGAGGAAGTTGACACCCAGTGACTGGGCTGATCACGTAGGGGTCCCCGTAGCTTTGGCCGGAAATCCACCAGATATGCCTCTGGCCTGCCATAGACAACAGGGATCAGGTCCGGCCCATCAGCCTGAGACCTCTGCATAAGCGCAGGTGAAAGGCATATCCGTTGGATCCCGCGCCATTACTACCGGGACCCCGGCGGAGGGCGACGCCATGCCTCTCGGGGCCTGGATCCGAATATGTCTCGGTATGTATGGCCTCAGCGAGCGAATTCTTAGTAAGGTTTCCTATTAATAACGTGCTATCCGTCGGCCGTTGGACAGTACCACCTCCCTTTCCCCCCATCAGGAGGAGTCCACGTGCACATGCGACACAAGGTGGCCGCCACGGCCGCCACGCTCATGGTCGGGTCATTGCTGGCTCTGCTGCCGTCCACTCCGGCGATCTCTCACGGAACCCTGTCGAATCCCCCCAGCCGCGTCTACGTCTGCAAGAACGAGAACCCGGAGAACCCCACGTCGGCGGCCTGCAAGGCGGCTGTCGCGGCCGGTGGCACCCAGGCGTTCTACGACTGGAACGAGGTGTCCCGGCTCGATGCGGGCGGGCAGCACCGCCAGATCATCCCGGACGGCAAGCTGTGCAGTGCCGGGCGGGACAAGTATCGCGGGCTCGACCTCGCCAGGACCGACTGGCCCGCCACGCGGATCTCCCCGGGACCGCTGACGGTGACCTACCACGCGACCGCACCCCACGCGAACAGCAACTTCGAGTTCTACATCACGAAGCAGAGCTGGAACCCGAGCCAGCCGCTGCGCTGGTCGGACCTGGAGCTCATCAAGACCTTCAACAACCAGAACCCCACCACGTTCACCAACTGGACGATCAACATCCCGCAGCGGAGCGGGCGCCAGCTCATCTACTCGATCTGGCAGCGCATAGTGGGCAGCACGGAGGCCTTCTACACCTGCTCAGACGTGGACTTCGGCGGCGGCACCACCAACCCCAACCCGACTCCGACGCCCACCCCCACCGTGACGCCGACCCCCAGGCCGACCCCGACGCCCACCCCGACGGCCCAGCCGGGCGGGACCTGGAAGGCGGGCACCGCTTATACGGCCGGCTCGCAGGTGACCTACGGCGGCCTGACCTACCGATGCCTGCAGCCGCACACCGCGATAACGGGCTGGGAGCCGCCGAACGTCCCCGCGTTGTGGCAGCGCGTCTGACCCGGCGGGAGCAGACGCGTCCGATCCGGTGGGAGCGGCGCGTCTGAACCGGCGGAACCAAGCGTGACCGGTCCGGCGGGAGCATGTGCGTTCGATCCAGTGAGAGCGAGCGCATCCGATCCGGCGGGAGCGGCGCGTCTGATCCGGCAGGGCCGGGGCGGTCACCACCGCCCCGGCCCGAGCACCACCCCCCAAAGGAGTTCCCCCATGAAGCGCGCGGTCCCGATCCTCCTGGGCGTCTTCCTTCTCACCGGCTGCGGCGCCCACAGCATCCAGGAGCTCAATGGCGGCGGCCACATGGGACACGGCGCCGCGTCTGCCGTGCCCGGTGCAGCGGTCGGCGCGATCGGCGCGGATTTCAATCCCGCCGACGTGATGTTCCTGCAGATGATGGCGCCCCACAACAACCAGGGCGTTGAGCTGGCACGGCTGGCGGCGGATCGGGCCACCCGCCAGGAGGTCAAGACGCTGGCCGCGGCGATCGCCGCCACCCAGGAGACGGAGGCGGCGTCGATGTCCGCCTGGCTGAGTGAGTGGAAGCAGCCCGCGACCGCCGCGCCCGACGAGCACGCCGCCCACGGCGGGATGCCGGGGGCGAGCGAGAAGGAGATCGCCGCCGTCGCGAACGCCGCACCGGCCGACTTCGAGGAGAAGCTCCTCAACATGATGATCGCCGAGCAGGACGACGCCATCCAGATGGCCAGGGTGGAGACGGCCACCGGCCTGAACCCCCAGGTCAAGGAGCTGGCCGGGCGGATCGACGCCTCGCGTACGGCACAGATCAAGCAGATGCTGGCGCTTCTCGGTCAGTGACGGATCCGTCCGGGACCTGAGCCCGATCTCGCCTCGCTCCACTCTCGCGGCCGGACGGCGTGTTCGGGCCGCGTACGGCCTCCTCGCGATGACTCCCGCCGGTCTGCCGCCCACGTCGCAAGGACGGCCTGCCGCCCACGTCGCCGGGAACGGCCGGCCACGGGCCGAACGGGAACCGCCGTGAGCTGGGATTCCCCGATACGACGGACGCGCCTCACCATGACCTTCACGCGACGACGTTTGAGAACTGTGTGAGGGATAGATGGTGAAACGTTGGCTCGAAGGAGGGAATCTCATGACCATTGCAGGCGGAATCATTCTCATCATGCTCGGGGCAATTCTTACCTGGGCGGTCGAGTTCGACATCGCAGGCCTCGACATCAACGTCGTCGGCGTCATCCTGATGCTCGGCGGTCTCGCGGGACTGCTGTTCGGCATTTACCGCATCAGCGTCGCCCGCCGAGCCGTCGCGCCCACCACGACCATCATCGAGGACCCGGTGACCCAGCGTCGTGTGTACGAGGAGCGTCGCCCCACCGACCCCCCGGTCGTGTGACCCGGGCTCATCTCCCGGCGAGAGAGCCTTCATGGGCGTCTTTCGCAGGCACCGCCTGATGGTTTTGTCGCGGACAGGTCCGTTAGGGTCCGGCCGCGACGGGTAGGCGGGCCCCACAGACAGATGCGAATGGAGGATGGAACGTTGAGCAGGGTCGTATCCCGAGGGGCGAGCGCCGTGAGCGGAATGCTCGGTGGTGCCATCGCCGGAGCCATCTTCAAGCAGGTCTGGAAGTTCGCAGCGGGCAAGGACGACGCGCCCCAGGCGACATCCGATGAGTACGGCTGGGGCGAGGTACTGGTCGCCTCGGCCATCCAAGGTGCGATCTTCGGCGTGGTCAAGGCCGCGATCGACCGCTCCGCGGCTCGGAGCATCCACAGAGCCACCGGTAAGTGATCTCACGCGAATAAGGACTCCGGCCCTGTCACAGGGCCGGAGTCCTTCCGGGTTTCAGGCCACTTCCGTCTCCAGGCGGGCGCCGGCCCTTTCCCGTCCGCCGCGATACGAGGCGAGCACGTCCGTGTACACGGCGACGGTCTGAGCGGCGATCCTGTTCCAGTCGTAGCGGGATCGCGCCCGGTCCGCGGCGGCGATGCCGTACGCGGCGAGAAGGAAGGGATCGGTCAGCAGTCGGCGCAGGGCGCGGGCGAGAAGGGACGCCTGACGGGGCGGGACGAGCAGGCCGGTGACGCCGGGGACGACCGTGTCCAGATGCCCGCCCACGGCCGAGGCGACCACCGGCACGCCGCAGGCCATGGCCTCCAGCGGCACGATGCCGAACGGTTCGTACCAGGGCACGCTCACCACGATGTCCGCCGAACGCATCAGCGAGGGGACGGATGCCCGGTCCACCTTGCCGAGGAACCGGACGCGGTCCGCCACGCCGTACCTGCCGGCGACCCGGGCGAGCCGGGTCACCTCCGGATCGGTGACGTCACCGCCGGCGACGACGAGGGTGGCGCCGGGCACCTGGCTCAGGGCCTGGATCGTGGTCTCCACGCCCTTACGCGGCACCGGGCGGCCGATGGCGAGCAGAACCGGGCCGGGGTGGAGGTCCATCCTCGGGCCCGCCGAGGTGAAGGCGCTCAGGTCGACACCGCAGGGCACGACCCTCACGGAACGCCTGGGCATCCGCATCCGGCCCAGTTCCGTCACCTCGTCGGCGCAGGTCGCGATCACCGCGTCCACCTGGCAGGCGACGGCCGCCTCGGCCTGGATGCGCTCACGCGGGCTGGTGTCGGCCTTGCCCTGGTGACGGCGCTTGACGGTGCCGAGGGCGTGGAAGGTGTGCACGACGGGCACCGAGGTGTCCCGGGCCGCGACCAGGGTCGCCAGGCCGCTCATCCAGAAGTGGCTGTGCGCGACGTCGGGCGGGTCGGTCTTCCAGCGCCTGGCCAGCCACCGGCTGAACTCGGGCATCCAGGGAAGCAGGTCGTCCTTGGCCATGATCTTGGCGGGTCCCGCCGGGACGTGGACCACGGTGACCCCCGGGGCGAAGGCGGTCTCCTCCGGCTGGAAGGGGCATTCACGGCGGGTGTAGACGGTCACCTCGTGCCCCTGCGCGGCGAGCGCGAGGGAGAGCGCGGCGACATGGACGTTCTGGCCACCCGCGTCGGCACCGCCGACGGTGGCGAGGGGGCTTGCGTGCTCTGACACCATTGCGATTTTCATAGGCACGGCTCCGCTGACATGCGAAACAAACGTGCCTGCGTCCTAGGCATCCAAGTGTTTTTTATCCCCTCTTTGCCGCCCTATAAACGAGTTTGACCTTGGTCTTCTCGGGAAGGCGAAATGTTTTGGAGAACGGAATCCGAGGGACGGAAGGAGTCGAATATGGAAGCTCCGCAGTATGTGGCCGCGCGTGTGAAGAGCGCGCTGGCCGAGGACGAGAGGATCAGCGAGCTCGGCATCCTCGTGGACATCCGGGGAGAGCAGCTCTTCCTGCGCGGCCAGGTGGCCGATGCCAGGCGCCGCGCGCTGATCGCCGACGTGGCGGAGGAGGCGGCTCCGGGGCTGACCGTCCGCAACGAGATCACCGTCCTGGACGTCCGGGACCCGTGCGAGGAGGAGAAGCTGTGAGGGAGTTGCGGATCGCAGCGGTCGGAGACGTGCACCTGGACGAGAGCCTCAGGGGGTCCTACCGCAAACGACTCCATGACATCGAGGATCGAGCCGACGTGCTGCTGCTCGCCGGTGACCTGACCCGGCACGGCACGCTGGAGGAGGGGCGGGTGGTGGCGGATGAGTTCCGCGACCTGCCGATCCCGGTCGTCGCCGTTCTCGGCAACCACGACCATCACTCCGACCGCCCCGCGGAGATCGCGGCCATGTTGCGCGACGCCGGGATCGCGGTCCTGCACGACGACGCGACCGTGCTCGACATCGACGGGGTACGGCTCGGCGTGGTCGGCGGCAAGGGCTTCGGCGGGGGATACGCGGGCAAGTGCGCCAGCGATTTCGGCGAGCCGGAGATCAAGGCGTTCGTCGGGCACACCAAGCGGATCGCGGATCGCTGGCGGGTCGCGTTGAAGGAGCTTGAGGCCGACCGCCGGGTCGTGCTGTCGCACTACTCACCGGTCAAGGACACCCTCGCGGGGGAGCCGCTGGAGATCTATCCCTTCCTCGGCAGCTACCTGCTGGCGGAGGCGGTGGACGCGGAGGGCGCAGATCTGATCATCCACGGCCACGCGCACGCCGGGACGGAGAAGGGCGTGACTCCCGGCGGCATCCGGGTGCGCAACGTGGCACTGCCCGTGCTGGGACACGCGTACGGGGTGTACTGCCTCTAGCGTTTTCGGGAACGTACCGTTCCCCGGCTCTTAGGGGTCTGCCGCCGGCGCCCTTAAGGGCCCGTTGCCATGTCGGCGCCCGAAGGCGTACGAGAGATGTGCCGTCTCCGGGTCCCCGCCTTTTGATGGTTCTGCCCTGACACGGTCGCTACATGAACAGGGGCGCGACATGAAGAAGCGGGCCGGGTTGAACCCGGCCCGCGAGTCTTCGGGTGAGAATTCGGGGCGACTTGAAGTTGCTTGGGCGGGTTGGGACCCGCATTAGACATTAAAGATACTCACACCCCCGGGACCCACGAGGAAGCCGAGGACGATGAGGACGATCCCCCAGAGGAGGTCGCGACGGGCCAGGATCACGTAGATCCCGGAGATGACGAGAATGACTGCGATGATCCAGAGCAAGGTAACCATGAGAATCCCCTGCCCTCACAATTCACGCCTTAACATCCTGGGTTCGGTACAGATCGGCAATTGGCTGGATGAACCAGAGCCAGGCGCTGGTCAAGGCGACCGCACCGGCGAACAGCGCGGCCGGCCAGGCGTTGATGACCGTCTCCGCCACCAGCGCGACCGAGCTGGTCATCGCGATCGAAAGCCCGATGGCACCGGCGATGCCGAGCTCGTTGGCGCGGTGAACCATCTTCTCCTTCAGGCTTGTCCGAAACAGCAGGCGGTGCTGCGCGGCCGGGGTGATGAAGCAGATGGAGGCCAGGGCGGCGCTCAGCAGGGCGATGAAAAAAAGCCAGCGGCCGAGAGTGTCGACTTTGTCGAAGCCCGCCGCGAACGGCAGCGTCAGGAGGAAGGCGAACAGGACCTGTACACCGGTGACCGCGACCCGCAGGCCCTGGAAGAGTTCGCCGAGCTCGCGGTCCACACGTTCCTTGGGGGTCTCACCCGGTTCGGGCTCATCATTTTGTGTGTGTTCCGGCTGAATCATGGCATTCGTTTACCCGAGTTGGCGTTTGCTATGCCTACCTGCGGGTCTATGGGGTACGCGTGAGCTATGGGAAGCCACAGTCATGAGGTAACCGACGCGATCCTGGAAACGCTCAAGCGAGCGAGCAGTGGGCTGAAGGAGGCCGATGTCGGGTTCGCACTCGCAGGAGGCTGTGCCGCATACGCGCGTGGGGCCGCGCCTTCACTCCACGATGTGGACTTCGTCCTCTCCGAGAAGGACGTTCCAGCCGCTCTGGAAGCACTGCGCGCGCTGGGGTTCGAGACGGTCAAGCCGCCGGAGGACTGGCTGGTCAAGGCCTACGACGAGGGCAGGCTGGTAGATCTGATCTTCTCGATCTGCGACCATCCCGTCACTCCGGAACTCCTGGCGCGGGCCGAGCCGATGAAGGCGTCCGCGGTGATCGTGCCGGTCCTGGAGGCCACCGATCTGGTCATCTCGTGGCTGCTGCCGCTCTCGGAGCACAGTTGCGACTACGGTTCGCTGCTGCCGCAGGTGAGGGCGCTGCGCGAGCAGGTCGACTGGAACCGGGTCGCGGCGGTCGCGGAGGACTCGCCGTACGCGTTCACCTTTCTGACCCTGCTGGAACGGCTCGACGTCGTCCCCGCCCCCATTGTCCCGAAGGGCGATCCATCCTGGCCCTGAGCCACTCGGCGTCCGGGCGGGCATTCGGTCATCGGCCGAATGCCCGCCCGGATGTTTTTATGTCCATCACCGATAATTGTCGCTTTTATCATATTTGTCCGTTTTAGATTCGCCGGATTGGCGCGGTGACCATCGTGAACAGGTCGAGGCGAATGGACCGGGAACAAGAGGAGGGGCCCCGCCTTGCGGCGGGGCCCCCTCGTGCATCGTGCCGGGTCAGAAAGTGCCCGTGCCCCCATAGGGGAAACGGCCGTAGTACTCGCCGACGCGGTCGCGATAGGCGGACTCCTTGAAGCTCGACTCGTCGAACTCCGGGGCGTCCTTGATCTCCTGCTTGGTGCGTGCGACGTAGACCTTGCGCTCCTGCGGGTCGATCTGGGTCACCGTACTGGCGGGCAGCATGACCTTCTTACCGAAGATCCACGGTCCGGTGTCGACGACCATGTAGCTCTCGCCGACCTCATAGGTCGCCTCGTCGATGGAACCGATTTTTCCATCTGTGGCTTCCACGTGGTAGCCGGCGAGGTCGAGGCTCTTGTTGACGTCGTAGACATCAGCTCGGTAATTCCACAGCTCAGGCTGCATGGTGTACATCTCCCTTTGGGTTGATTCTCCGGGCTTCAGTCCCGTACCCGAGCGAGGAGGGCTAAACGGAATCAACCCGAAGTTAAAAAAAGTCGGCCCTTGACCTCCTCCGGCTTCGGCGGGGTCTCGCGCGGCAAGGGGGACATTTCGATTGAATCAAGCAAAGGCATCCGAAGAGCGTCGTGCCCGGCATGTGTCGGTTCACGTACTGACCACGGCTGAGCATCCGGTAGTCTTGTCGAGGTCAAGCGCCGCTAGCTCAGTTGGTTAGAGCAGCTGACTCTTAATCAGCGGGTCCGGGGTTCGAGTCCCTGGCGGCGCACCATCATCAGGCCGTTGTCCTGCGGAAACTCGCAGGACAACGGCTTTTTGTTTTTGCTCCAGGCGCTGTGGGCTCCTCAGGGCCGCAGGCCTGTCCCCAGCGGAGACCGCGGACCCTGCTCGCTTTCAACGCTCCGGGTGGTGAGCGCGTGGAAAGTGGTGCGGCCCTCGATCAGCGCTTCCCGCCTGGCGGCGTGCGCGCCGGCCCATCGCGCGGTCGCCGAGTCGGCCGAACGCCGTCGGTCGGGACGTACGGGTGCGCCGCGCCGTCAGATGACGGCCGGCTGCTGGGTGGTGGAGAAGATCTCTCCGAGGAGGAACTCCTCCACCACGAGGGTGGCGGCGCCGAGTGCGACCGCGTCCGGCCCGAGCCTGCCGAGCGTGATGGAGACGGTCTTGTACGGCTGGGAGAGCGAGTTCTCGGCGACGGCCTTCTTGATCTTGACCAACTCGTGCTGGCCCAGGAGAAGCCCGGCCCAGCCGCCGATGACGATTCGCTCGGGGTTGAACAGGTTGATCAGATTCGCCAGGCCCGCACCGAGATAGTCGATCGTCTCGTTGATGACGGGGCCGCCGGCCTTCACCAACTCGGCCAGCGCGGCCTGCTCGTTGGCCATCTCGGCGGTCATTCCGGCACGTTCCAGAATGCCCTCGGCCCCGATGTAGGCCTCGAGGCAGCCGCGGGCGCCACAGCGGCAGGTCCTGCCCGCTACCGCGATCTTCGTGTGTCCCCACTCGCCGGCGCTGCTGTTGACGCCGCGGTAGGTGCGCCCGTCGGTGATGATGCTGGCGCCGACCCCCGAGCCGATCAGCACGACGATGACGTGCCGTGATCCGCGGCCGGAGCCGAACCAGAGCTCGGCCTGGGCCAGGGTCTTGGCGCCGTTGTCGATGTAAAGGGGCAGCGAGGTGCCCTCGCGCAGGAGGGCGCTCAGGGGGACGGCGTCCCAGCCGAAGGTCTGGGCGTGGATGAGTGCCTCGGGTCCGCTCTCGACGATGCCGGGGACGCCGATGCCGACCCCCATCACCTGCGCGGGATCGGTGCCGCCGGCGGCCATCACGGCGTCGATGCCGGTCAGTATGTGCCGCACGACCAGGTCGACGTCGTGCTCGCCCGGGCGTAGCGTGAACTCGGACTTGGCCTGCTCGTTCATGTCCAGGTCGAACAGCGCGACCTGCACGTGGGTCTCGCCGACGTCCACTCCGATCACGTGCCCGAAGTTCGGGTTGACGCGGAGCAGCACCCGGGGACGTCCACCGTCGGACTCCACCAGGCCCGCCTCGACGATGATGTTCTCGGCGATGAGGTCGCTGGTCACGTTGCTGATGGAGGCGGCGCTCAAGCCGGTCAGGCCGCTCAGTTCGTGGCGGGTGGTCAGACCCGCGAAGTAGAGCGTGCGCAACAGCACCGCGCGGTTTCCGCGCCGAAGGTCGCGCACCGTCCTTCGTTCGGGCGTCGCCATCTTTTTCCTTCCCCCGTTACGCGCAACCCCCCGGTTACCTGCGACCATGTTAGATCGGGTCGTGAACTAAGTCATCCCACCCCTTGTCACAAGTTGATTTCCTATCTTCTCTAAATTAATTTAAGTTTAAAATTAATAACCTTCCTTGGATTTCGGGTGCCGACCCCACAGTGGATCCGCCCGGTCCCGTGGCCTCCGCGCCGCCGATCTCGGCCGACTCGGTCTCCCCGCGAGGCGCACGCGCCTCGCGTGATCGCCCCCACCCCTTTCGGGCGCAAATCACCGTACGGCGGGGCCGATCGTCGGCCAAATCTTTTGGCTAGGTTGGTTGGTACGGTGTGGGCAAATAAGACCAATTCAGGATGAAGCGGGGTAGCTCGGTGGAGGTTGAGCAGACGGCGCTGCCGGGAATCGGGCTGCGGCACGAGTTCACGACGCGGTCCGGACGGCGGATCGGGATCGTCTCTCACCGCACCGGCCGTCGCGACCTGGTGATCTACGATCCCGCCGACCCCGACCGCGCGTGCGAGACCGTCAAGCTGAACGACGAGGAGGCCGACGCCCTCGCCGAGCTGCTCGGCGCCCCGCGCATCGTGCAGCGCCTGAACGCCCTGCACCGGGAGGTCGAGGGACTGGTCAGCCTCCAGCTGCCCATCTCGCCCGAAACCCCGTACGCCGGACGGCCGATGGGCGACGCGCGGGTCCGCACCCGCACCGGTGCCTCCATCGTGGCCGTGGTGCGCGAGGGTCAGGTGTTCGCCAGTCCCGCACCCGACTTCGAGTTGGCCGCCGACGACATAGTGGTCGTGGTGGGCAGCCCGGAGAGCACGGCGGCCGTCTCCGAGATCCTGGCCCACGGGTAGGACATCGGGTGCACATCGCAATTCTTTTCCTGGAGCTCGGTGCTGTCCTGCTCGGGCTCGGCATCCTGGGCGCGCTGGCGCTCCGTGTCGGCATCTCCCCCATTCCCCTCTATCTCATCGCCGGTCTGGCCTTCGGCACCGGCGGCATCATGCCCCTGGCCACCAGCGAGGAGTTCATCTCGGTCGGCGCCGAGCTCGGCGTCATCCTGCTGCTGCTCACGCTCGGCCTGGAGTACAACGCCGACGAACTCGTGACCAGCCTCAAGGGCAACGCCCGCGCGGGCATCATCGACCTGGTGCTCAACGCGGCGCCCGGTGCGATCGCGGCGCTGCTGCTCGGCTGGGGTCCGGTGGCCGCCCTCGCCATGGCCGGGGTCACCTATGCGACGTCTTCGGGCATCGCCGCCAAGGTGCTGTCCGACCTGGGCTGGATCGGTAACCGGGAGACCCCGGTGGTGCTGTCGCTGCTGGTCTTCGAGGACCTGACCATGGCGATCTACCTGCCGATCCTCACTGCGGTGCTGGCCGGACTGAGCTTCGCCAGCGGTGCGATCACCGTGGCGATCGCGCTGGCCACGGTCAGCGTGGTGCTGCTGGTCGCGCTCCGCTACGGCCGGTTCATCGAGGCGTTCGTGGCCAGCCCCAACAACGAGGTGCTGCTGCTGAAGGTCGTCGGCCTCGCACTGCTGGTCGCCGGAGTGGCCCAGCAGCTCCAGGTCTCGGCCGCCGTCGGCGCGTTCCTGGTCGGCATCGCGCTGTCGGGGAAGCTGGCCGAGGACGCCCAGGCGCTGCTGACCCCGCTCCGGGACCTGTTCGCCGCGGTGTTCTTCGTCTTCTTCGGCCTGCAGACCGACCCCACCAAAATCCTCCCGGTCGCCGGACTGGCCATCCTGCTCGCCGTGATCAGCATGATCACAAAGCTGCTCACCGGCGCCTACGCCGCCCGCCGGGCGGGCATCGCCAGAGCGGGCCGCGCGCGGGCCGGGATCGCGCTCATCCCGCGCGGCGAGTTCAACATCGTGATCGCCGGGCTCGCGGTGACCGCCGGGGTCCACCCCGACCTGGGTCCGCTGGCGGCTGCCTATGTCCTGATCCTCGCCGCGTTCGGCCCGCTGGCCGCCCGGCTCGTCCAGCCGTTCATCACCGCCATCGCCAAACGCGCCTGAACCGATATGTGACGGGGGCCGGCCGTACCGGACGATGCCGCCTGCGGTGTCACCTCTCAAGCGGCCGGGCGAGGAGGGGCGCCTCCACGGAGGCGGCCGAAGCGGTCTCACCTCGGGTGGCCGTCACCGTGTGATTCCGTTCCGTGCGTTCGGGGCTTCGAGGATGTCCTTCAGCACCTGGAGGTTCTGTGCGACGGCGCCGGCTATGCCGCGGGTCGCCAGACCGCTCAGTGCGTTCAGGGCCCCGGCGTGGAGGTCGAACTCGTTGACCAGGGTCGTCGCGCCGGCCGATCCGTCGAGTCCGTAGGTTGCGCGTCCCTGGAGGAGGCCGAAGCCGCCTTCGATGACGAGGCGGTGGTCGCGCTCGTACTCGATGATCTCGAGTTGTTCCTGCATGGGCCGGGGGAGGCTGCGCAGTTGCCGGTAGACGCTTCCGAGGCCGGCCGGTCCCGGCGTGATCGGCCGGGTCTCGCGGATGGCGTAGTTCCAGGCGGGAAGGTTTCGCAGGTCTGCCAGGTAGTCGAAGACCACGCCGGCTGGACGCTCGATGCGCACGGTGTTGGTGAACCTCACGTGCTTGTCCGTCCGGGAGGACCTGAAGAAGTCTGTAATCATCGTCCGCTCCTTTGGCGACCCCTGGGTGGGTCGCAAGAAGTTCTATGTCGTGTCATTAAATTACACGACATATATATGACCGGTCAAGCCTCCTCCCATGCCGGTATCTCGATCGGGATGCCCGGCTCCGCCACGTCAACGGGCAGGTCGTCGGGATGCCCGGCTCCGCTGCGTCAACGGGCAGGTCGTCGGGATGCCCGGCTCCGCTGCATCAACGAGCAGGTCAAGGAGCATTGGGCGGCCGGGGAGCCGCTTCGACCCCGAGTACGGCCTCCGCGACCGGGTCCGGGCCGTCGTGGTTTCTCCAGACCAGGCCCGCCACAGCCATCTCGCCGTGTTCCGGTCTCACCGTCGCTGTAAATCCATTCGTTTCGGACTGCGAGGTCGGAGATCATGGGCGCATGCCGAATAGCGCCCTGGGTCGTGCGTGTGAGATGTGGACAGGTCTTGCTCGCGTGCCCGTCACCTTTCCCCGGAGAGGCGGCGTGAGCGTGGTCACCTCCGTGGAATCACAGTTGTGTCCGCCGCAGTGGGCGGGCATCGTCGCGCTGGGGGGTGCTGCGATCGCCACGGTGCCCGACGGCCGGCTGGTCGAGCCCCTGCGCGACGCGCTGGCCAACCAGGCCGGGGAAACAACGATCGATCTCGATCGACTCCGGGCGGCACTGGCTGTGGTCGACGTCCTGGGTCCGGCGACGCTGGCGTATCTCGAGGCCGAGGACTTCGTCATGGCACACGAGACCGCCGCTGTCGAAAGGCTGCCGGCGGACCACCATGATGTTCGCGGTCTTCTGGCCGCGGTGGAAGATGCGGACGCGGACGAGAGCGGGCTGGCGGGGATCACCTCGGCGGCCTTCGTCGTCCGTGACGGTCCGGAGGTGGTCGCCGCTGCCGGGTATCGATCCTGGCCCGGTTCGGTGGCGCATCTGTGCATCTTGACGGCTTCCCGATATCGGGGCCGTGGCCTTGCCCGGCTCGCGGCCTCGGCGGCGGTCACGGACGCGCTGGAAAGCCGGTTGGTGCCGCAGTGGAGAGCGCGTGTCGAACCGTCGCGGCGCGTCGCGCGGGCACTCGGTTTTCGAGAGCTGGGAACGCAGGTCAGCGTCCGGCCCGGTCTCTGAAACTCGCCTCTGCACACGATCTCGACGGTCTCTCCTCATGAACACCATCTCGCCGTGCTTGGCTAGCTCCATGATCGAAATTGATCGCCTCTCTCCCCCCGACTCGATCGCCTACCTTGACCGGGTCGCCGCGAGCGATTCAGGCCGGACCTACAAGCGGCAGATGCTGGGGATGCTTGATCTGCACCCTGGACAGACCGTGCTCGACATCGGGTGCGGGCCGGGAACTGACCTCGCAGACCTGGCGGCGGGTGTCACCCAGACCGGTTCGGTCATCGGAGTGGACCACAGCCCCGTCATGGCTGAGCGGGCGCGAGTCCGTCTGGCCGGACAGCCCATCGTCGACATTCGCATCGGCGACGCGCACTCCCTGCCCATCGATGATCACAGCGTTGACCGAGCCCGTACTGACCGTGTGCTCCAACATGTGGCCGACCCGTCGCAGGTGCTTGCCGAGTTTCGTCGTGTGGCCCGGCCAGGCGCCAGAATCGTCATGGCGGAACCCGACTGGGACACGCTGCTGATCGATCACGACGACCTGGCGATGAATCGTGGTCTCAACCGTTTCATCGTGACGGAGGTGGTCCGCAACGCCACCATCGGCCGCAGTCTCGCGAGGCTGTCCGCCCAGGCGGGTCTCATCGTCCGGTCCGTCGTGACGACCGCTCCGGTATTCCGCGACTTCGAGATGGCCGATCAGCTTTTGGGGCTGCGCCGCAACATCGTCAGAGCCGTCGAAGCGGGCTATCTCGACGGGGACGCCGAGCGGTGGATCGAAGAGATGGGTGCGATGCCCTTCCTCGCCGGCGTCATGGTTTTCCTCGTCGTCGCTGAAGCGCCTGAGTAGCCCGTTTCCCGTCAAGGAAGTCCTGGACCGGATAAGCGCGATGCCGGGCTCTCGGCATGCTCGCCGAGCATTCCGGAATCGTCGGTGAAGCGGTTTGAGCGACGCCTCCCGAGGCTCGTGATCAGCGTGCCGTGTCCGGCGCGATGTAGTCACCGGTGGAGGTCGTGATGTCGCGCAGGAGACGCTGCAACTCGACGACGGTCGCGTCGTCGATTCTCATGGCCTCGCCGATAGCGCCGGGGACGTGGCGGGCCTGTTCCTCCAGGGCGCGTCCGTCGGCGGTGAGCGCGATCTCCACGGAGCGTTCGTCGTCGGCGCGGCGCCGGCGGCTCAGCAGGCCGCGGGCCTCAAGCCGCTTGAGCAACGGGGAGAGGGTGTTGTAGTCGAGCCGGATCTCCTCGACGAGGTCGCGGACCGTGCTGGGGTCGTGTTGCCACAGCACGACCATCACCAGGTACTGGGGGTAGGTCAGCCCGAGGGGATCCAGCAAGGTGCGGTAGACCGCGGTGACGCTGCGCGAAGCCGCATACAGATCGAAGCACAGCAGTGCGGACAGCGGTCCCGCATCGGTGGCCTGCGCGGCGGAGTCTGTGACGGCGGCATGAGGTGTTGGAGATGCCATGCCCCGAGTGTAGTCAAAGAAGCAGCGCCCACGATTGACTCGTTCTCGATGCTAAACGCGGGGGCCCCTCCACCCCGGCCTCCTCGGAATGTAACCGGCGTGCCGGTCGCCGTACGGCGATGTCTCCGCACCTTCGGGGCGAGACGCCGGACGGGTGCGAGATGTCATCGGCGCAGAGGCGAACGTGTCCTTGTCGCGTGAGCTGGCCCGATCGGTGCGACACCTTGCCTCCCACGTGACCCATATCACCTCGTATGCGATTGACTCGTGCACGATTTAAACGTGTAGGCTCTGCTTGCAAGCCCGAACGGATCACCAAGGAGCACCCGATGACCTTCTCCGCCCGTCGCACCCTGACCGCCCTGCTCGGCACCGCCGTCGTCGCGACCACCCTGGCCGCCGCGGCCCTGCCGGCCGCCGCCGGCACCAAGCCCAAGCCGACCATCGTGCTGGTGCACGGCGCCTTCGCTGACGCCTCCAGTTGGAGCGGAGTGGCCAAGCGCCTGCAGAGCCACGGTTATCACGTCATCGCTCCGGCGGTCCCGCTGCGCGGCCTGGCCGGCGACGCCGCCTACACCGCGGCCCTGCTCAAGACCGTCAAGGGCCCCATCATCCTGGCCGGTCACTCCTACGGCGGCGCGGTGATCAGCAACGCCGCCCGCGGCAACGCCAACGTCAAGGCCCTGGTCGCCATTGCCGGATTCCTCCCCGACACCGGTGAGAGCGCCGCCACCCTGTCGGACAAATACCCCGGCAGCACCCTCGGGCCCACCCTCCAGGAGGTCGCGCTGCCCGGTGGGCTGACCGACCTGTACGTCCAGCAGGACAAGTTCCGCAAGCAGTTCGCCCACGATGTCCCCGCCCGCGACGCCGCCGTGATGGCCGCCACCCAGCGCCCCATCACCTCCGCCGCACTGAACGAACCCTCCGGAGCCCCCGCCTGGAAGAGCATCGCCAGCTACGTGCTGATCCCGACCGGCGACAAGAACATCCCCCCGGCCGCACAGCACTTCATGGCCGAGCGCGCCCACGCCCGCGCCACCGTCGAGGTCAAGGACGCCTCGCACGCCGTACTCGTCTCCCAGCCCGACACCGTGGCCAAGTTCATCGAACGCGCCGCCACCGACCACGGCTGACGTCCAGCCGCCGCCACCGCACCCCGCGCCTGGTCGAGGTGAGCCGGAGATGAGCAACCGGCGTGACAGGTCATTCGTGCCCGGGCCGGATCGTGGAACTCGGCAAGAACGATCGTTCGCGACCCACAAAGATCAACATGGATCGCCCGGGGCAGATGAGAAAGCTCCGGAGGGGGCGGGTTCGCCTCCTCCGGAGCTTGGGGTGGGGTCAGGAGGCGTAGACCTCGAACTCGGAGAGCTGGCCGGCGGGCCAGCCGCTGTTGGCGGTGAAGGTCAGGCGCAGGTAACGCCTGCTGGTGGCCGGGAAGGTGACGGTGGCCGTGTTACCGGTGGCGGGGTTGAAGGTGTAGGTCGCCGAGCCGACGACGCCGGTGAAGTTCGATCCATCGGTGCTGCCCAGAACGGTGACCGCCTGAGTACGGGTGGCCCAGGCGGTGGCCGGGGGCAGCTTGAGGACGATGCGGCCGACGCTCACCGACGAGCCGAGGTCGACGGTGACCGACTGCGGGAAGGCGTTGTTGGCCGACTCCCAGTAGGTGCCGGCGTTGCCGTCCACGATGTTGGCCGAGCCGTAGGTCTGGGAGTGGCTGGTCTCCGTGGTCGCCCTGCCCTGCGCCAGGTTGGTGACGGGCGCCGAGCCGCCGGTGCCGGTCAGGGCCACGGTCAGCGGCCCGTTCGGGTCGTTGCTGGCCACGCTCAGGGTGCCGGTACGGGTGCCGGTCGCGGTGGGGGTGAAGGTGACGCTGACGGTGCAGGAGGCTCCGGCGGCCAGGGTGGTGGCGCAGGTCTTGGTCTGCGCGTAGTCACCGGTGGTGGCGATGGTGCCGAGCGTCGCCGCCGCGGTGCCGTTGTTCGTGATCGTTACGGTCTGCGCGGGGCTGGTGCTGGCGACCGTTCTGGCGGCGAACGCCAGGGTGGTCGGGGAGGCCGACAGCGACACGGTCTGGACGGGGCCGCCGCCGCCGGGGAAGATCTGGAATTCTGCGAGCTGGGCCGCGCTCCAGCCGGTGTTGGCGGTGAAGTTCAGCCGGATCTGGCGCGCGGTGGAGGCGGTCAGGGGGATCGTGACGGTGTTGCCGCTGGAGGGGTTGAAGGTGTAGCCGGCCGAGGCCTTGAGGGTGGTCCAGGTGGAGCCGTTGGTGCTGGCCTCGACGGACAGGGTCTGTGTCCTGGTCGCCCACGCGGCCGGCGGCGGCAGCTTCAGGGTGATGGAGCCGATGCTCTGGGTGGAGCCGAGGTCGGCCTGCAGCCACTGCGGGAAGGCGCCGCCGGCCTCCCAGTAGGTGGCGGTGTTGTCGTCGTTGGTGTTGCCGGCCGGGAATCCGCCGTTGGAGCTGCCGGCGGTCATCGTCGCGCCGAGCGCGAGGTTGGTGGTCGAGGTGACGCCGCTACCGGTCAGGCCCACCGACAGGGGGCTGTTCGGGTCGTTGCTGGCCACCGTCAGGGTGCCGGTACGGGTGCCCGAGGCGGTGGGGGTGAAGGTGACGCTGACGGTGCAGGAGGCTCCGGCGGCGAGGGTGGTGCCGCAGGTCTTGGTCTGCGCGTAGTCACCGGTGACGGTGACGCCGCTCAGGGCCGCCGCCGCGCTGCCGGTGTTGGTGATCGTCACGGTCTGCGCCGGGCTGGTCGTGCCGCTCTGACGCGCTCCGAAGGACAGGCTGCCGACCGAAGCGGTGAGGGCGACGCCGTTGGTGCCGCTGCCGGTGAGGCCGACGGTCACCGGGCCGCCGGGGGCGCTGCTGGCGAGGGTGAGCGTGCCGGTGCGGGTGCCCGTCGCGGTCGGTCTGAAGGTGACGTTGACCGTACAGGTCGCGCCCGCGGCGAGGGAGCTGCCGCAGTTGTTGGTCTGGGTGTAGTCACCGGTGGCGGTCACCGAGCTGACCGGGGCCGCCGTGGTGCCGCCGTTCGTGATGGTGACGGCCTGCGCCGAGCTGGTCCCGCCGACCTGGAGCGCGGGGAAGGACAGGCTGCCGGGAGAACCGGACAGGCCGCCCGTGCTGCCACCCCCACCGGGGTAGATGTAGTTCGGCGCCGGCCAGGTGCCGGTGCAGGTCGTGGAGGTGGGGCTCCAGCCGGTGTTTCCCGTGCCGAAGACGGGCGTGAAGCTCGTGCCGACGCAGTTGTGGATGGCGACGCCCGCGCCGATGTGAGCGGCCTTGACGTTGTTGAACGTCATGTTGGCCCCCGACTGGGCCTGGATCATGTAGGTGCCGGTGCCGTCGATGTTGACGTTGTTGAAGTTGACCGTGCTCGTGCTGCCCTCGATGACGTGGATGGCGGCGTAGGAGCTGTCCAGGATGTCGGTGTCGGTGACGTTGATGGTGGCGTTGACCGGCTCGTTGAGCCCGCTGAACCAGATGGCGCCGACGCCGAAGTGCCAGTTGAAGTCGTTGTTGCCCGCCCGGAGCAGGGTGTTGCGGGCGACGGTGTGGGTGCCGGCGACCGCGGTGCCCTGGCCGGAGTTGACGCCCGGGTAGCGGTTGGCGATGTGGATGCCGCCGCCGTTGCTGATGGTGTCGGCCACCACGTTGTCGGTGATCTGGATGTCCCTGCCGCCGTACGTGACGATGTTGTTGGCCAGCAGCGTCACTCCGACGGTGTTGAAGGTGAACTTGTTGTTCACGTTCGGAATCCGCTCGGGCCACATGGCCAGGCCGTCGTCACCGGTGTTGCGGACGAAGGTGTTGGTCACGGTCGAGTTGGTGACCCCGGTGTGGAAGTTCACGCCGTCGGCGGTCTGGTCGAGGATGCGGCTGTTCTTGATGGTGAAGTTGTTCATCGGGCCGTCCATCCAGGCCCCGACCTTGGTGTGCTGCATCCACACGTTGTCCACGACCGAGTCGGTCATGGCGCCGCCCAGGGCGTTGATCTGGTCGTTGTCCTCGCGCTCCATGACCTCGCCGATGATGGCGAAGTCCTTGAGCGTGACGTTGCGGCTCGGGCCGCCCGCCTCATGGGCGCGGATCTCGCCGCCGTAGCCGCCGCCCTGGACGTACTTGCCGTAGACGCCGACGCCCCTGTTGCGCTGGGTGGGGTGGCGTCCGCCGAGCACGCTGTACCAGGGACCGGCTCCGCGCAGGGTCACGCCGTCGACGACCACGTGGTCGTAGAGGTTGTAGGTGCCCTCGGGGATCCAGACCTCCTTGGCCTGCGCCTTGCCGGCGTTGACCGCGGCCTGGAAGGCGGCCGTGTTGTCGACGCCCGTGTTGTTCTTGATGGCGCCGAAGTCGTCGACGGACAGCGAGCCCGCGGGCCGGGTGATCTGGCCGGGGACGACCTCGAAGTCGGCCAGGTCGACGGTGATCGGGATGCCGCCGGTGGACTGGACGCGGACCTTGGCCCCCGCGGCGAGCGTGGACCCGAACAGGGTCCGCGTCTCGTCGTAGAAGTGGTGGGGGTTGGTGTCGCCGGGGTTGTTGTTGAACGGATAACCGCCGTAGTACCAGCCGTACTTCGAGGTGAGGGACAGGTCCTTCAGGTGTGCGCCGTTGACCCGGAGGTCGGCGGTGGTGTTCTGGCCTGTTCCCGAGCCGCTGTCCGGCACGCTGTAGCGCAGTGACATCCCGTTGGCCGGCCTGGTGAGCGTGAACTCCACATACTCACCCGAGGAGTCGAGTGTCACCGCCCTGCGGCCCGAGGCCTCGGAGGGGAGGTGACCATAGATCCTGTCGGGGCCGATCACCTGGCCTGAGGTGAGGGCGTCTTCGGCTTCGATCTCCACGAAGGGCACGGTGGCGCCGCGCCCCGCGAAGTCGAACGGGGAGTCTGCTCGCGCGGCGGCCGAGGCGGAGGTGGCCGGTATGCCGGCGAGCCCTCCCGCTGTCAGCACCACGACAGTGGCGATCGTCCAGGCCTTAAGCCTGCCGGACTTTTTCATCGACTGACCCTTCAATCCTGCGAAGAGCCGGACGCTTCGCGGTCAGAGACACACAGACCGGTGGTGCCCGGGGGGGTATCCACACCTTAAAATGACGGACAGATGTCTGCAAGGTTTCAGCTGTTCCATGAAATGTATCGACTACGTTGCGTTCTTTCTCTTACCGCAATTTCCCTGCAAGGGTCTGTCCGACCCTGGAAGCCGCTTGCGCCACAGTGGAAGCGACAGTCCGAAAAAATCACTCGGCGGTGTCATCGTCGGGGCGCTGTAGTGGCGATCGAGGCGCTGTCCCGCACGGCAGCCGGGCCGGAGGATCGCCTGGGAAAAAATGGGTACTTTGACCCCACATGTCGACTCTTGACACCGGGGTTTTTCGGGTTCACGCTGTTGCGTATAGCGCTTGTTGTTCCGTCTTACGAAACTGGGGTTGGTTGCGATGATCCCTGCGTGCCCCCTGGCGGCCCTCCCACGGGGTGAGGCCTATCGACTCGACGTCGAACCGCCCATCGCCCTCTTCCACACCGAGGACGGCGAGATCTACGCCATAGACGACACCTGCACGCATCAGGACGCGTCGCTCGCCGACGGGTGGCTGGAAGGCTGCGAGGTGGAGTGCCCGCTCCACGCCTCACGGTTCGACCTGCGGACGGGAAGGGTGGACGCCCCGCCGGCGAAACTGCCGGTCCGCACCCACCGGGTGGTGGTCGAGGACGGCACCGTCTACGTCGTCCCGTCGGAGGAGCCTCCCAACCTGCCGCCCGGCCTTCGCGCGGGGACGGCGTGAGGTCGATCGCCGTCGTCGGCGCCTCGCTGGCGGGCCTGTCGGCCGCCCGCGCGCTGCGCGGCCAGGGATTCGACGGGCGCCTGACGCTCATCGGAACCGAATCGCACCGCCCCTACGACCGGCCGCCCCTGTCGAAGGAATTCCTCGCCGGGCGGATGAGCGAGGCCGACCTGGCGCTGGAAGCCGACGACGAGGACCTCGGAGCCGAGTGGAGGCTCGGGGCGACCGCGACCGGTCTTGATCCGAGCGACCGCAGGGTGCTCCTCGCCGACGGCACCTCGGTGCGAGCCGACGGGATCGTCGTCGCGACCGGCGCCTCCGCCCGCACCCTGCCCGGAGGCGGCGACCTCGGAGGAGTCCACACCCTGCGCTCGCTCGACGACGCCCGGGCCCTGCGCTCCGACCTCGTCAAGGGACGGCGTCTCGTGGTGATCGGCGCCGGTTTCATCGGGGCCGAGGTGGCCTCGACGGCTCGCGATCTGGGACTCGACGTGACGGTCGTCGAGACGGCCCCGACACCGTTCGCCGGCGCGCTCGGCGCCGAGATGGGCGCCGTGGTGGCCTCGCTCCACGGTGACCACGGAGTCCGCCTCATCTGCGGTGTCGGCGTTCGAGGGCTCCTGGGAGCGGACCGGGCGGACGTCGTGCCAGGGTCTGGGGGAGCGGGCCGGGTGGACGGTGGGCGGGGGTCCGCGAGAACGGACCTGGCGGGCGGCGCGCGTGCGCCCGGGGGAGCGGACCGGGTGGCGGGCGTGCTGCTCGACGACGACCGGATCCTGCCCGCGGACGTCGTGCTCGTCGGCATCGGCGCGCGGCCCAACGTCGAATGGCTGGCGGGAGCGGGCTTCCAGCTCACCGACGGAGTGGTGTGCGACGCCGGGGGAGCCACCGGGGTGCCCGGTGTCGTCGCCGTCGGCGACTGCGCGGCGTGGTTCGACCCCACGATGGGGTACCACCATCGCGTCGAACACTGGACCGGGGCGCTGCGGCGGCCCGCCGCGGCGGCGCGCACACTGCTCTCCGGTGGGGCGACCGCGCCCGACCCTCCCGGCTCGCCGTACTTCTGGTCCGACCAGTACGGCATGAAGATCCAATTTGTCGGTCACACGCGCCCGGGAGACACGGTCACCGTGGAGGAGGGCGACGTGGCCGACCGCAGCTTCCTCGCCGTCTACCGGCGGCAGGATCGGCCGGTCGCGGTGCTGAGCCTGAACCAGGTCCGTCTGTTCACCCGCTGGCGTCGCCGGCTCGACGCCGCCCCGAGTCGTACGGATTCCACCCTGAGGAGCGAACTGTGAGCACGCGAAACCTGCCCCCCAGCGTGATCTCCACCCTGCCCGGCGGCTACTACACCGATGAGAGCGTCTTCGCCTCGGAGCAGGCGCGGATCTTCGAGTCGATGTGGTTCTGCGTCGTCCGCTCCTCCGACCTGGGGAAACCCGGCGCCTTCAGGACGGTTCAGGTGGGGCGGGAGAGCGTCCTCGTCACCCGGGCCAGGAACGGTTCGGTCCGCGCCTTCCTCAATGTGTGCCGCCACCGGGGAGCCCGGATCTGCACCGAGGAGTCCGGCGAGGTGAAGCGGGCGTTCCAGTGCCCATACCACGCCTGGACCTACGACCTCGAGGGCAAGCTGATCGCCGCTCCGAACCTCACCAAGATGCCCGACATCGACCGGGTCGAGTTCGGGCTGGTGAACGTCCACGTGCGGGAGTGGCTGGGCTACGTGTGGGTGTGCCTGGCCGATGAGCCGCCGTCGTTCGAGGCGGACGTGACCGGCGAGGTGGTGACCCGGCTGGGCGACGGGGATCTGATCAAAAACTACGACATCGAAAACCTCGAGGTGGGGCGCAGGATCGTCTACGACGTGAAGGCGAACTGGAAGCTCATCATCGAGAACTTCATGGAGTGCTACCACTGCGCCACCATCCACCCCGAGCTCACCGAGGTGCTTCCCGAGTTCGCCGACGGCTACGCGGCGCAGTCCTTCGTGGGGCACGGCGCGGAGTTCGGCGAGGAGATCCGGGGGTTCACGGTCGACGGGTCGGAGGGGGTGGACCGCATCCAGGGCGTCAGCGAGGACCAGGACCGCCGCTACTACGCGATCACCATCAAGCCGCAGGTGTTCATCAACCTGGTGCCCGACCACGTGATCATCCACCGGATGTTCCCCCTGGCCGCCGACCGGACGATCGTCGAGTGTGACTGGCTGTTCCGCAAGGACGTCGTGGAGGGCGGCAAGGATCTCGGCCCGTCCGTCGAGCTCTTCCACCGGGTCAACGTGCAGGACTTCGACGCGTGTGAGAGATGTCAGCCCGCGATGAACTCCCGCGCCTACGCCGGGGGCGGGGTCCTGGTGCCGAGCGAGCACCACATCGGGGCGTTTCACGACTGGGTGCTCGAAAAGCTGGGATGACGTTCGCGTGACGGGGAGGCGAGCCCTCGCGACCGGAGCAGGGCGTGGGATATCGGGAGGGCCCCGCGATCGGGGCGGGGGCGAACGTGCCGTGACGAGGAGGCCGATGCCCCCGCGACCGGAAGAAGGCGCGGGGACGTCACCGAGGACGACCTCGCCGGTCGAGGGCGTCGTGATCGGCTCAGCCGACGTAGCCCAGGCGGTGGCTGATGTCCTCGGCCCCCGCGATCAGGGCCGGGGCGAACTCGTGTATCCGCTCCTCGCTGAAGCGGTAGGCGGGACCCGAGGCGCTGACCGCGGCGACGACCTCGCCCTCGTAGGAGCGGATGGGCGCCGCGACGGCGTTCAGCCCGATCTCGAACTCCTCGACGGTGACCGCGTAGCCCTTGCCGCGAGCCTCGTCGAGCTGCTTCTCCAGGACGGGGAGCGAGGTGATCGTGTTCGGGGTGTACTTCTCGAAGCCCGCCGCGTCGAGCAGTTGCACGCGGTACCGGTCGTCGAGATGGGCCAGCAGGATCTTCCCGCTCGACGTGGCGTGCAGGGGGGTGAGCTGTCCGACCCAGTTCTGCGTGGTGACCGCCGCAGGTCCGCGCACCTGGTCGAGGTTCACCGCGTAGTGGGATCGCAGGACGGCGAGGTTCACCGTCTCGCCGATCTCCTCGGCGAGGCGACGGCAGACGGGACGGCCCTGCTGGGTGAGGTCCATCCGGGCGGCCACGCCGCCCGCGAGACGGACGATCCCGAAGCTGAGCCGGTATTTCCCGCGGTCCTCGGCCTGCTCGACCAGCCCCCGGGACTCCAGCGCCCCGAGCAGCCGGAAGGCGGTCGACTTGTGGACCGCGATCTCCAGGGCGATCTCGCTCACTCCCGCCTCACGGCGCTGGGAAAGGATTTCCAGAATGCTGATGGCCCGGTCGACGGACTGGACCCCCCCGCTGCTGTCGGTGCGACCACCGGTGAAATCGTTGCCCATAGCGGGACTGTAAGCGCTGTGAGGAACATGCGTCCATTGCAGGACAACAATCTTGGTTGCGAATAGCACAACACATTGCGCCATTCGCTACGATTAGCGGCATTAATCTTGCTTGAGCGAGACGAGGCATACATGTACGACTTCGTCATCGTTGGGGGCGGATCTGCTGGAAGCGCCCTCGCGAACCGGCTGTCCGCCGATCCCTCCAACCGAGTGCTGGTGCTGGAGGCCGGTCGCCCGGATTATCCGTGGGACGTCTTCATTCACATGCCGGCCGCGCTGCCCTTCCCCATCGGCAGCCGCTTCTACGACTGGAAGTACGAATCCGAGCCCGAGCCGTACATGAACGGCCGCCGGATCTACCACGCCCGGGGAAAGGTGCTGGGCGGTTCCAGCAGCATCAACGGGATGATCTTCCAGCGGGGCAACCCCATGGACTACGAGCGCTGGGGCTCCGACCCCGGCATGGAGACCTGGGACTTCGCCCACTGCCTGCCGTACTTCAAGCGGATGGAGAACTGCCTCGCCGCGGATCCGGACGACCTCATGCGGGGGCACGACGGACCTCTCGCGCTCGAACGCGGGCCCGTGCGCAATCCGCTGTTCGCGGCCTTCTTCGAGGCGGTGCAGCAGGCCGGATATCCGCTGACCGATGACGTCAACGGATATCGCCAGGAGGGTTTCGCCCGTTTCGACCGCAACATTCGACGGGGACGCCGGCTGTCCGCCGCCCGGGCCTATCTGCACCCCGTGAAGAAGCGTCCCAACCTCGATATCAAGACGCGGGCGTTCGTCACAAAAATCCTCTTCGAGGGAGAGCGCGCCGTCGGCGTGGAGTACAACGGCCAGACGGTCCGCGCGGGCGAGGTCATCCTCTGCGGCGGCTCGATCAACTCGCCGCAGCTGCTCCAGCTCTCCGGGGTGGGCAACGCCGCGGAGCTGGGCGCCCTCGGCGTCGACGTCGTGCACGACCTGCCGGGAGTCGGGGAGAACCTGCAGGACCATCTCGAGGTCTACATCCAGTACGGCTGCAAGCAGCCGGTGTCGATGCAGCCCGCGATGAAGTGGCGCAACCGGCCGTGGATCGGCGCGCAGTGGCTGTTCGCGCGCTCCGGGCCCGGCGCGACCAACCACTTCGAGGCCGGCGGCTTCGCCCGGAGCAACGACGACGTCGACTACCCGAACCTGATGTTCCACTTCCTGCCCATCGCCGTGCGCTACGACGGCTCCGCGCCCGCGGGCGGCCACGGCTACCAGGTGCACATCGGGCCGATGTACTCCGACGCGCGCGGCTCGGTGAAGATCAAGAGTACGGATCCCCGCGTCCACCCGGCGCTGCGATTCAACTACCTGTCCACCGCGCAGGACCGCAGGGAGTGGGTGGAGGCCATCCGGGTCGCTCGCGACATCCTGACCCAGAAGGCCATGGACGAGTTCAACGAGGGGGAACTGTCGCCGGGGCCGGAGGTCCGGACGGACGAGGAGATCCTGGACTGGGTCGCCAAGGACGGCGAGACCGCGCTGCATCCCTCGTGCACGGCCAGGATGGGTGTCGACGACATGTCCGTCGTCGATCCGCTGTCCATGAGGATCCGCGGCCTCGAAGGGATCCGCGTCGTGGACGCCTCGGTCATGCCGTACGTGACCAACGGCAACATCTATGCGCCGGTCATGATGGTGGCGGAGAAGTCCGCCGACCTGATCCTGGGCAACACCCCGCTCGCGGCCGAGCACGTCGACTTCTACCGGCACCGCAAGAGCCCGAGCCGGTGACCGTTCGGCGTGGTAGCGGGCAAGGGACGGTGCGTAACCCGCTTAAAGTTGTGCCATGAGCAACGAGTTGGAAAAGGACGGCGCCGCGGTGCAGTCCGTCGACCGGGCGCTGTCCGTTCTCGCGTTGCTCGCCCGGCACGGAGACCTGGGGGTCAGCGAGCTCGCCGCGGAGCTGGGAGTTCACCGGTCCACGGCGTTCCGGCTGGTCATGACGTTGGAGATGCACGATCTGGTCGAGCAGACCGCCGACCGGGGGAAGTACCGGCTGGGCGTGGGGGTTCTCCGGCTCGCGGGCGCCACGACCGCCAGGCTTGACGTGGTCCAGGAGAGCCGTGCCATCGGGGAGAGGCTTGCGGCGGCGGTCGGCGAGACCGTCAACGTCGCCATCCTCGACCGCGACGAGGCCCTGTACGTCGATCAGATGGCGGGCCCCTCGGCCCTGCAGGCCTACAACTGGGCGGGCCGGCGCGTGGCGCTGCACGCCACCTCCAACGGCAAGGTGCTGCTGGCCCACGCCCCCGCCGGGCGTCTGAAGGAGCTGGCCACCGGGCCGTTGCGGTCGTTCACGGAGCGGACCGTCACCGACGTCCGGCGGCTGGGGGAGGAGCTCGACGGGGTCAGGGCGCGTGGATACGCGACCGCCGTCGACGAGCTGGAGATCGGCCTCACCGCGGTGGCGGCGCCCGTCTTCAACGTCGAGGGTGTGGTCGTCGCCTCGATGAGCGTGTCGGGTCCGACCTTCCGGCTTCCCGCCGAACGACTTCCCGAGGTGGCCGGGCAGGTGATGGCGGCGGCGGAGCAAATTTCCTCACGACTCGGCTGGCCTGGTAATGAAAACGGCAGACCCTTGACTGCATGAACATAAAGGGTCGATTCTGTTCCTCGTTAAGCATTCCAGTGCGTGATACGCAACGGATCATGCGGTAACTCGGAAGGACGGCTCGTTCGTGACAGATCTCTATCTGGGTGGCAGCTGGAGGGATCCTGTCGCGGGCGGACGCAGGGAGATCCGTTCCCCCGCCGACGGCGGCTTGGTGGCCACGGTGGCGGAGGCCACCGGGGCCGACACCGAGATCGCGATCTCCGAGGCGCGCAGGGCGTTCGACGAGGGCCCCTGGCCGACGACCCCGGAGCGCGAGCGCGGGGCCCTGCTCCTGCGAGTGGCGGACCTGCTTGAGCGCGACAAGAAGGACTTCGCCCGGGCCGAGTCGCTCGACACCGGAAAGCGGCTCGTCGAGAGCGAGTACGACGTCGACGACGTGGTGGCGTCCCTGCGCTACTTCGGCGGCATCGCCGGGACCGAGGCCGGCCGCGTGGTCGACACGGGCCGGGACGACGCCATCAGCCGGATCGTCTACGAGCCGGTCGGCGTGTGCGGTCTCATCACGCCGTGGAACTACCCGCTGCTGCAGACCTCCTGGAAGATCGCTCCCGCGCTGGTCGCCGGAAACACCTTCGTCCTCAAGCCCAGCGAGTTCACGCCGTCCACCGCGATCATGCTCATGCGCCTGCTGGAGGAGGCCGGCCTGCCCCCGGGCGTCGCCAACCTCGTACTGGGCGCGGGCGCCGAGGTCGGTGCGCCGCTGGCCGAGCACCCCGACGTGGACATGGTGTCGTTCACCGGCGGCCTGGCGACGGGCCGGCTCATCATGGCGTCGGCGGCGAAGACCGTGAAGAAGGTCGCGCTGGAGCTCGGCGGCAAGAACCCCAACATCGTCTTCGCCGACGCCGACTTCGAGACCGCCGTCGACTTCGCGCTGACCGCGGTCTTCCTCCACTCCGGCCAGGTCTGCTCCGCCGGCGCCCGCCTGCTGGTGGAGGACTCCCTGCACGACGCCTTCGTCGACGAGGTGGTGCGCCGGGCCGGACGCATCAGGCTCGGCGGGCCGTTCGACCTGGAGGCGGAGACCGGTCCGCTCATCTCGGCCGCTCATCTGGCCAAGGTGGAGGACTACGTCGCGGCCGGAGTCGCCGAGGGGGCGGTGCTGCGCTGCGGCGGGCAGCGGCTCCCCGGCAAGGGCAACTTCTACCCGCCGACCGTGCTGGACGAGTGCCGCCGGGACATGCGGGTGGTCCGCGAGGAGTCCTTCGGTCCCGTCCTCACCGTCGAGCGTTTCATCGGCGAGGACGAGGCGGTCCGCCTCGGCAACGACACCGACTACGGCCTGGCCGGAGCGGTGTGGACGCAGGACGCGGGCAAGGCGCAGCGGGTGGCCAAGCGACTCCGGCACGGTACGGTCTGGATCAACGACTACCACCCCTACGTCCCGCAGGCGGAGTGGGGCGGGTTCAAGCAGTCAGGCGTCGGTCGTGAGCTGGGGCCGACCGGCCTGGGCGAATACCGCGAGATCAAGCACGTGTGGCAGAACGTCCGTCCTCAGCCGCAGCGGTGGTTCCGCGGCTGAGGAGAAAGTCACCCCCACAGGACGGCTTCCGTAGACGGATCTCCACGAACGGACCCCCATCCCAGACGACCATGAGGTGGTCATGACCATGACGTCACCGACCAAACAGGTACAGCCGAGCGTTGACGCGCAGGCCGAGGATCGGGCCGTCCTCGACGTGCGCGGTCTGTGGAAGGTCTTCGGCCCGCGTTCCGACAAGGTCGTGGGAAGCCCGCTGGAGGAGCTTTCGCGGGCCGAGCTGAAGGAGAGGACCGGGTGCGTCGCCGCGATCCGCGACGTCTCCTTCACCGTGCGCCCCCAGGAGGTCTTCGTCGTCATGGGCCTGTCCGGATCGGGCAAGTCCACGCTCGTGCGCTGCCTGACGCGGCTGATCGAGCCGACGGCGGGCGAGGTGCTGCTCGACGGGGAGGACATCCGCAAGGCGAGCGACAAGCACCTGCGCGAGCTGCGCCGCCGCCGGTTCGCCATGGTCTTCCAGCACTTCGGGCTGCTGCCGCACCGGCGGGTTCTGGACAACGTCTCCTACGGGCTCGAGATCGGCGGGGCGAAGAAGGAGGCCCGGTACAAGCGGGCACGGGAGGTGATCGACCTCGTCGGGCTCTCCGGTTACGAGGACTCCTACCCCGACCAGCTCTCCGGCGGCATGCAGCAGCGCGTCGGACTGGCCAGGGCCCTCGCGGTGGATCCCGAGGTCCTCTTCTTCGACGAGCCGTTCTCGGCGCTCGACCCGCTGATCCGGCGGGACATGCAGAACGAGGTCATCCGCCTGCACCGCGAGGTCGGCAAGACGATGGTCTTCATCACGCACGACCTGAGCGAGGCCCTCAAGCTCGGTGACCGCATTCTCATCATGCGCGACGGCGAGCTCGTCCAGGTGGGCGCGCCCGACGAGGTCGTCGGGGCGCCCGTCGACGACTACGTGCGCGAGTTCGTCCGCGACGTGCCCCGCTCGCACGTGCTCACGACTCGATGGATCATGCGCCCGCCCCTTCCCGACGAGCCGCTGGACGGACCCGAACTCGGACCCGACGTCGTCGTCCGCGACGCCGTGCACACGGTCCTGCGCGCGACGCGCCCGGTCAAGATCATCGCCGACGGCGAGCTTCTGGGCGTCGTCACCAGCGAGGAGATCCTCGCGGTGATCGCCGAGTCTCCGGGGGAACCGGAGGAGGGGAAATGATGGCCGCGCTGTCCACCCTGTCCGGTGGTCTGCGCAGGCCGCTCTGGCCCCGTCGCTACCTGCTCGCCGCCGTCATCGTGGCGTGGGTGCTGGTCTGGCTGTTCGTCCGGGGCCAGGACACCCTCCAGCTCGGCGGCGCCGAGCTGACGCCGCTGCACGCGCGGCTCAACGAGGGCAGCGAGGCCATCGACAACAGCAGGAACGACAACCCGCTGTTCCTGTACTTCATCAACTACATCCGCCTGTTCCTCGACGAGTCCATCACGTTCGTCCAGGGGCTGATCAGCCAGCCCTCCTTCGGCAGGCCGCTTCCGGTCATCGGCTGGCTGGGCGTGGTCGCCATCGCCACGGCCGTCGCGTGGCTGTACGGCAACCGCAAGATCGCCCTGCTGACCCTGGCGGGCTTCGTCTCCTTCGGCCTGCTCGGCCTGTGGGAGGAGAGCATGGACACCCTCGCCCTGGTCCTGGCCGCCGTCGCGCTCTCGCTGCTGATCGGCATCCCGCTCGGGATCTGGGCGGGGGTGAACGACCGGTTCAACCGGCTGGTCACCCCGGTGCTCGACTTCATGCAGACGATGCCGACGTTCGTCTACCTCGCCCCGCTCACCCTGTTCTTCCTCATCGGGCCGGCGAGCGCCACCGTGGCGACGATCATCTACGCGGTCCCGCCCGCGATCCGGATCACCGCCCACGGGATACGGGAGGTGCGGCCCGAGACCCTGGAGGCCAGCACGTCACTGGGCTCGACCCCGTGGCAGTCGCTCAGGAAGGTGCAGCTCCCGCTGGCCAAGCGGACCATCGTCGTCGGCATCAACCAGACCATCATGGCCGCGCTGTGCATGGTCACCATCGCCGCCCTCATCGACGCCCCGGGGCTGGGCAAGAGCGTGCTCAAGGCCCTGGAGACGCTGGACGTCGGCACCGCCTTCAACGCGGGCCTGGCGATCGTCGTCATGGCGATCGTGCTCGACCGGATGACCTCGGCGGCCGGCCGGCGCGTCGAGACCGCGCACCGGGCCGGCCGCGCGCAGAAGCCGGTCCGCCGCCGCATCGAGGTCGCCGCCGTCCTCGTGGTCACCGCCGCGGCGGTCTACCTGTCCCACATCTACGTGTGGGCGGCGGAGTTCGCCGGTGACGCGAACGTGGGCCCGTACGTGCGCCGCGGCGCCGACGCGGCGAGCCAGTGGGCGCAGGACAACCTGTTCGTCTACACCAGCGCCTTCAAAAACCTCATCACCTACAGCCTGCTGAACCCGTTCGAGGCCCTGCTGACGGGCTCGCCGTGGTGGCTCATCGGCATCGTCGTGATCGCGTTCGCCGCGATCCTGTCGAACATCCGGGTGGTGATCATGTGCGCGGTGTCGCTCGGCCTTCTCGTCGGGCTCGGCCTGTGGCAGGACACCATGGTGACGCTGGCCTCGACGCTCGTGGCCACCGTACTGGTGATGATCCTGGGGGTGGCCTTCGGCGTCTGGATGGGGCGGAGCGGCCGCGTCGACCAGGTGCTGCGGCCGGTGCTGGACGCCGGGCAGACCATGCCGCCGTTCGTGTATCTGGTGCCGATCCTGGGCCTGTTCGGCGCGACCAGGTTCACCGCCATCATCGCGGCGGTCGTTTATGCCGCGCCGGTGGCGATCAAGCTCACGGCGGACGGTATCCGGGGCGTCTCCGCCAGTACGGTGGAGGCCGCGACGGCCGCCGGGTCGAGCACCTGGCAGGTGATCTCGAAGGTGCAGCTGCCGATGGCGCGCAGCGCGGTGACCCTCGCCACGAGCCAGGGGCTCATCTACGTGCTCGCCATGGTCGTCGTGGGCGGCCTGGTGGGGGCCGGGGCGCTCGGCTACGACGTCGTGGCCGGCTTCTCCCAGCTGCAGTTGCGCGGCAAGGGTCTCGCGGCCGGGGTGGCGATCGTCGTGCTCGGCATCATGCTCGAACGGATCACCAGGACCGCGGCGAGACGGGCGGACACCGCGTCGCACCACACGCGCTGAACAAGAGGACAAGGGCCCCTCACCGTGACCGGCGACGGGCGACGACCGCCGAAGGCGGCCCATGACAAGCCGCCGAAGGCGGCCCTGGACAACAGGAGGATCTGAGTGACAGTCATAAGAACCGGGCCGCCGAGGGCGATAGCGCTCATGGTCGCCACCGGCCTCCTCGTCTCCGCCTGCGGCGGGGCGAAGGTGGGCGAGAGCCCGTCCGCGGCGCAGCAGACCGGCGACGCGGGGAAGAAGGCGTGCGGCGCGGTGAACCTCGCCATCAACCCGTGGGTCGGCTACGAGGCCACCGCCGGGGTGATCGCCTATGTGGCCGAGAAGAAGCTCGGCTGCACGGTCACCAAGAAGGACCTCAAGGAGGAGGTGGCCTGGCAGGGGTTCGCCACGGGGCAGGTGGACGCGATCGTGGAGAACTGGTCGCACGCCGACCTGAAGAAGAAGTACATCGAGGACCAGAAGGTCGCCGTCAGCGCCGGCTCGACGGGGAACAAGGGCGCCATCGGCTGGTACGTGCCGCCGTGGATGGCCGAGAAGTATCCCGACATCACCGACTACAAGAACCTCAACAAGTACGCCGACCTGTTCAAGACCTCGGAGTCGGGGGGCAAGGGACAGCTTCTCGACGGCGACCCGTCGTTCGTCACCAACGACGTGGCCCTGGTGAAGAACCTGGATCTGAACTACAAGGTCGTCTTCGCGGGCAGCGAGGCGGCGCTCATCACCGGGTTCAGGCAGGCCGAGAAGCAGAAGACCGCGATGCTCGGCTACTTCTACGAGCCGCAGTGGTTCCTGTCCGAGGTGAAGCTGGTCAAGGTCAACCTTCCCGAGTACACCGAGGGGTGTGACGCCGACGCGGAGAAGGTGGCCTGCGACTACCCGCTCACCGACCTCGACAAGATCGTGAGCAAGAAGTTCGCGGACTCGGGCAGCCCGGCGTACGACCTGATCAAGAACTTCTCGTGGACCAACGACGACCAGAACCTGGTGGCGAAGTACATCGCCGAGGACAAGATGACGGCCGAGGAAGCGTCGGAGAAGTGGGTCAACGACAACCCGGACAAGGTGAAGGCCTGGCTCCCCGCGTCCTGAGCACCACCGGCCTGAGACTTTGAGTCGGCGCTCTCCCTCGTGAGCCGGCACTTCCCGAAGGGGCGGTGTCTCCCGTGTCGGACGTCGGTCGTCCGCGTGGGCCGGAGTCGGTGCGCAGCCGGCACTCCCGGGAGGGGCGTCTTCTCGTGCGGACCGGTGGTCGTTCGTGTAGGCGGGCACTTCCCGTGGTCGGCGCTCGCTCGCGCAGGTTGGCGAGTCCTCGTATCGGGCACGGCACGGACGTCCTGTCCGTGCCGTGCCCGATGCTCGTTTCCGGCGCGTTCCACACGGTTCCCGAGGCATCGGTGCGGACGGCGGGTCGCGCGCGCCCGGTGATCCTTCCCGGGGTGGGAGATCGTTCCGTACGACCGGCTGATCTGCCCCGGTTCATTCTTGACAGCGCCACCCGGGGGAAGACAGTCTGTTGCGATAAGCGCACTTTGTTTCGGACTGCGCAACGACGGAGGTGTGTATGACAGGCCAGCGCGTCGTCATCATCGGAGCCGGAGTCGTCGGGGCAGCCCTGGCGGACGAGCTCTCGGCGAAGGGCTGGGACGACATCACCGTCGTCGACCAGGGCGCTGTGCCGTCCACGGGCGGGTCGTCGTCCCACGCCCCCGGGCTGGTGTTCCAGACGAACCCCTCCAAGACGATGACGGAGATGGCCCGCTACACCGTCGAGAAGCTCATGGCACTCGACTGCTTCCTCCAGGTGGGCGGCCTGGAGGTGGCCACCACCCCCGAAAGGCTCGTCGAGCTGCGCCGCCGTCACGGCTGGGCCACCGCCTGGGGCGTCGAGGCGCACCTGCTCACCCCCGAGCAATGCCTGGAGCGGCACTCCCTGCTCGACCCCGAGCGGGTCCTGGGCGGGCTGCACGTTCCCACCGACGGCCTGGCCAGAGCCGTGCGCGCCGTCGAGGTCCAGCTCCGGCGCGCCCAGGAGCGGGGCACGCGCCTGCTGGAGCGGCACGAGGTGCTGGACATCCGCGTCGAGGACGACCGGGTCGCCGCCGTCGTCACCGACCGGGGAGAGATCCCGGCGGACATCGTGGTGTGCTGCGCGGGCATCTGGGGCCCGAAGGTCGCGGGCATGGTGGGCATGTCCCTCCCGCTGACCCCCCTGGCGCACCAGCTCGCCTGGACCGGTCCGGTCCCCGCGCTGAGCGGGCAGACCGAGGAGGCGCTCCGGCCCATCCTGCGCCACCAGGACGCCGACCTGTACTACCGGGAGCGGTTCGACCGGCTGGGCATCGGCTACTACGGCCACCGCCCGATGCCGGTGAGGCCGGAGGAGATCCTCTCGGTCGACGCGGCGGAGGTGATGCCGTCGGTGATGTCGTTCACCGAGGACGACTTCGCGCCGGCGTGGACCGAGACCAGGGCGCTGCTGCCCGCCGCGCAGGAGGCGAAGCTCGAAGAGGGCATCAACGGCCTGTTCTCCTTCACCACCGACAACATGCCGCTGCTCGGCGAGTCGCCCGAGGTCAAGGGCTTCTGGGTCGCCGAGGCCGTGTGGGTGACGCACTCGGCGGGGGTGGGCCGCGCCATGGCCGAATGGCTGGCGGACGGCCGCTGCTCGTCGTTCGACCTGCACGAGTGCGACGTCAACCGCTTCGAGCCCCACCAGCTCTCCCCGGAGTACGTCCTGACCCGCGACTGCCAGAACTTCGTCGAGGTCTACGACATCATTCACCCGCTGCAGCCGCCGGAGAACCTGCGCCCGCTGCGCACGAGTCCCTTTTACTCGCGCCAGCGCGAGCTCGACGCGTACTTCCTGGAGGCCGGCGGCTGGGAGCGCCCGCAGTGGTACGGCGCCAACGCCTCCTTGCTGGAGGGCCGGGACGTTCCCGAGCCCGGCGACTGGGCGGCCCGTCACTGGTCGCCGATCGTCGCCGCCGAGGCGCAGGCGTCGCGGGAGTCGGTCGCGCTGTACGACATGACGGCGCTGAAGCGGATCGAGGTCGGCGGCCGCGGGGCCGTGGCCTTCCTGCAGCGGCTCTCGACGGGCGACGTCGACAAGTCCGTCGGCTCGGTCACCTACTGCCTGCTGCTCGACCACGACGGCGGCATCCGCAGCGACATCACCGTCGCCCGGCTCGGCCGCGACCTGTTCCAGGTCGGCGCCAACGGCAACCTCGACCTCGACTGGTTCCACCGCCACCTCCCGGCCGACGGATCGGTCGTGATCCGCGACATCACGGCGGGCACCTGCTGCATCGGGGTCTGGGGCCCCCGCGCCCGCGACCTCGTCGCGCCGCTGGCCGGTCCGGACTTCGCCGCCGGCGGCTTCCGCTACTTCCGCGGCAAGCGGGCCCACGTGGGTACGGTGCCCGTCACCGCGCTGCGGCTGTCCTACATCGGGGAGCTCGGCTGGGAGCTCTACACGACCGCCGACATGGGCGCGAAACTGTGGGACACCCTCTGGGAGCAGGGGCAGCGCCACGGGATCATCGCGGGCGGTCGCGGCGCCTTCAACAGCCTGCGGCTGGAGAAGGGCTACCGCTCCTTCGGCACCGACATGACCTACGAGCACGACCCCTACGAGGCGGGGCTCGGCTTCGCCGTACGGAAGGCCGACAAGGGCGACTTCATCGGCCGCGCGGCCTTACAGGAGCGCGGCACCGCACCGCGCCGCCGTCTGACCTGCCTGACGGTCGACGGCCCCGCCGCCGTCGTCATGGGCAAGGAGCCGGTGTACGACGGCGAGGACTGCGTCGGATACGTCACCAGTGCCGCCTACGGCTACACGATCGGCAGGGGCATCGCCTACGCCTGGCTGCCCGCCGAGCTGTCCGTCCCCGGACGGACGCTCCACATCGGCTACTTCGACCGGCGCCTCGCCGCCGTCGTCGCCGAGGAACCGCTCTACGACCCGGCGATGGAGCGCCTGCGTGGCTAGGGCACGGCGACGGAGAAGACTCATGACCGTACGGACTCCCGGCAGCGCGATGTCCGCCGCGACACACGCGATCTCGCCCACCGACGTTGCCGAGACCGCGGAAGGATGACGATGAGCACCGACGAGCTGCCCGAGCACCCCGACTGGCTGTGGAGCAGTCCCGAGCCGAAACGCTCCTACGACGTGGTGATCGTCGGCGGAGGCGGCCACGGCCTGGCCACCGCCTACTACCTGGCCAAGAACCACGGGATCACCAACATCGCCGTGCTGGAGAAGGGCTGGCTGGCGGGCGGCAACATGGCCCGCAACACCACCATCATCCGGTCCAACTACCTCTGGGACGAGAGCGCGGGCATCTACGAGCACTCGCTCAAGCTGTGGGAGGGACTCGAGGAGGACCTCGGCTACCCGATCCTGTTCAGCCAGCGCGGCGTGCTCAACCTCGCGCACAGCATGCAGGACGTCCGGGAGAGCGTGCGCCGCGTCAACGCCAACCGGCTCAACGGCGTCGACGCCGAGTGGCTCGGCCCCGAGGAGGTCAAGGAGGTCTGCCCGATCGTCAACGTCTCGCCCGACGTGCGCTATCCGGTGCTGGGCGCCACCTACCAGCCGCGCGCCGGGATCGCCAAGCACGACTACGTCGCCTGGGGGTTCGCCCGCGCCGCCGCGGCGATGGGCGTCGACCTGATCGAGCACTGCGAGGTGACCGGGATCGACGTCGTCGACGGGCGGGTGCGGGCCGTACAGACCACCAGAGGCCGCATCGCGGCGGGCAAGGTCGCCCTGTGCGCGGCCGGCCACTCCTCGGTCGTGGGCCGGATGGCGGGGGTGGAGCTTCCGGTGCAGAGCCATCCCCTGCAGGCACTGGTGTCGGAGCTGCTGGAGCCCGTGCACCCGACGGTGGTCATGTCCAACGCCGTGCACGTCTACGTCAGCCAGGCGCACAAGGGCGAACTGGTCATGGGGGCGGGCATCGACGCCTACAACTCCTACCGGCAGCGCGGCGCGTTCCACATCATCGAGCAGCAGATGGCGGCGGCGCTGGAGCTGTTCCCCATCTTCGCGCGGGCGCACGTGCTGCGAACCTGGGGCGGGGTGGTGGACGTCAGCCCCGACGCCTCGCCGGTCGTCGGGCTCACCCCCGTGGACGACCTGTACGTCAACTGCGGCTGGGGCACCGGCGGTTTCAAGGCCACGCCGGGGGTCGGGTGGTGCTACGCGCACACGATCGCCCACGGGGAGCCGCATCCGCTCAACGCCGCCTTCTCCCTCGAACGGTTCACCACGGGCGCACTCGTGGACGAGCACGGCGCCGCCGCCGTAGCCCACTGACCATGCGCCGAGCACAGCCAACCGACCCACCGAACGACTCCTTCGAAGGAGAGCCCGCCAGATGCTGTTGATTCCCTGCCCGTGGTGCGGGCCTCGCGACGAGGCCGAGTTCCACTACGGCGGGCAGGCGCACGTCGTCTACCCCGACAACCCCGCCGCGCTCTCCGACACCGAGTGGGCCCGCTACCTGTTCTTCCGTGACAACCCCAAGGGGCCGTTCGCCGAACGGTGGAGCCACTCCGCCGGTTGCCGCCGCTGGTTCAACGTGGTCAGGGACACGGCCACCAACGAGATCCACGCCGTCTACCGCGTGGGCGAGACAGGACCGGTGAACGCATGACCTCCCAGCCGTTCCGCAGGGACACCCGCCGGGGCGAGGTGCTGCGGTTCCAGTTCGACGGCCGGGACCTCGAGGGATACCGCGGTGACACGCTCGCCGCCGCCCTGCTCGCCAACGGCGTGCGCACGGTGGCGACGAGCGTCGGGCTGGGCCGTCCCCGGGGCGTCTTCGCCGCGTGGACCGAGGAGCCCAGCGCGGTCGTCCAGATCGAACACCCCTTTCCCGAGCCGATGCTGCAGGCCACCACCGTCGAGCTGTACGACGGACTGGTGGCCAGGGGCCTGCCGGGAAAGGGGAGGCTGAGTGACGAGCCCGACCCGGCGCGCTACGACGCCGTTCACGCCCACTGCGACATCCTGGTGGTCGGGGCGGGACCGGCCGGACTCTGCGCGGCGCTGTCCGCCGCGGACTCGGGCGCCCGGGTGATCCTCGCCGACGACCGGCCGACGGCCGGCGGCAGCCTCCTGGACACCACCGAGACCATCGACGGCGTCCCGGGAGCCGACTGGGCCGCCGCGGCACTGGCCGAGCTGGAGAGCCGCCCCGAGGTGCGGGTGCTCGGACGCACCAGCGTGTTCGGCTACTACGACGACAACTACCTGGTCGCGGTGGAGCGCCGCGGGGAGCAGGCCTCCTCCCGCGAGCGCGTCTGGCGCATCCGAGCCCGCCGCGTCGTGCTGGCGACCGGCGCGCACGAGCGGTCGATCGCCTTCGCCGACAACGACCGGCCGGGCGTCATGCTCGCCGGGGCCGCCCGCGCCTACGTGAACAGGTACGGAGTCCTGCCCGGCCGCCGCGCGGTGGTGTTCACGACCAACGACAGCGCCTATGACGCGGCCCGCGACCTGGCGGACGCCGGTGTCGAGATCGCCGCCGTCGTCGACGTACGGCCGGGCGGCGGGCAGGGATGGGACGGTTCCGAGGTGCTCGCCGGGCACGTTGTCACCGGGGTGGGCGGGAAGGACTCCGTCACCTCGGTGACCGTTTCCCGCAGCCGTGAGGTCGCCGAGGACGGGAAGATCTCCGAGGGCCGTGAGATCTCCGGGAGCGGGAGGGTCTCCGCGAACGGGGGGATCTCCGGAAAGGGGAAGGTCCTCGGGGGCGATGGGGCCTCCGGCCGTGAGGGTTCGGAGCGCGAGATCGAGGCGGATCTCCTGCTCGTCTCGGGCGGCTGGAACCCCGTGGCCCATCTGTTCAGCCAGGCGGGAGGCCGGCTCCGGTACGACGAGGAACTCGGCACGTTCGTTCCCGGAACCGTTCGCCAGGCGGTGGAGGTGGCGGGATCCGCGCGAGGGGTGTTCACCCTGGACGCCTGCCTCGCGGACGGTGCCGCAGCCGGAGACAGGGCGGTGGAGTCGGCCGGATTCCACGCCACCCGGCCCAGAACGGTTCCCCGATCCACCCGGTCCGACCCGGGCTCTCGCACCACCCGGCCCGGACCGGTTTCCGGTGCCGCAGACCCCGGGCAGGCCCCTCACACTGCCCACCCCGGGCCGGTCGCCGATGCCGAGGACGTCCCGGTGCTCCCGGAGGAGCACGTGTGGCTCGTGCCCGCCGCCGACTACCGGAGCCACTTCGTCGACCTGCAACGGGACGTCACCGTCGCCGACGTCATGCGCGCGACCGGTGCCGGGCTGCGCTCCGTCGAGCACGTCAAGCGCTACACCACCGCCGGGACCGCCCACGACCAGGGCAAGACCTCGGGGGTGCTGACCAGCGGGATCGTCGCCCACGCCCTTGGGGTGGATCTCGCGGAACTCGGTACGACCACCTTCCGGGCGCCGTACGTGCCGGTCTCCTTCGCCACCCTCGCCGGGCGTGACAGGGGAGTGCTGCACGACCCCGTCAGGGTCACCTCGCTGCACGAGTGGCACGTGGCGCAGGGCGCGCCGTTCGAGAACGTCGGGCAGTGGAAGCGTCCCTGGTACTACCCCCGGCCGGGCGAGGACATGGAGGCCGCGGTCCTGCGGGAATGCGCGGCCGTACGCGAGGGCGTCGGGGCGATGGACGCCTCCACGCTGGGCAAGATCGACGTTCAGGGACCGGACGCCGCCGAGCTGCTGGACCGGCTCTACACCAACATGATGAGCACGCTGAAGGTGGGCGCGATCCGCTACGGCGTGATGTGCCGGCCCGACGGGATGGTCTTCGACGACGGGACGGTGATCCGCCTGGCGGCGGACCGGTTCCTGCTGACCACGACCACGGGCAACGCCGCCGCCGTCCTGGACTGGATGGAGGAGTGGCTGCAGACGGAGTGGCCGTCCCTGAGGGTCTACTGCACCTCGGTCACCGAGCAGTGGGCGACGGTGGCACTCGCGGGACCGGGCTCCCGGGAGGTGCTGGCCGGGCTCGCCCCCGGACTGGCCACGGGCAACGAGAGCTTCCCGTTCATGACGTGGCGCGACACCCGGGTGGCGGGCATCGAGGCGCGGGTGTGCCGGATCAGCTTCTCCGGAGAGCTGGCCTACGAGATCAACGTCAGCGCCTGGGACGGGCTCGCACTGTGGGAGGCCGTCCAGGCGACCGGCGTGGTCACGCCGTACGGAACCGAGACCATGCACGTGCTGCGGGCCGAGAAGGGCTACCCCATCGTCGGCCAGGACACCGACGGCACGGTCACCCCCTCCGACCTGGGCATGGACTGGGTGGTGTCCAAGAAGAAGGCCGACTTCCTCGGCAAGCGGTCCTACGCCCGCGCCGACAACGTCAGGCCCGATCGCAAGCACCTCGTCGGTCTGCTGCCGGCCGACCCGGACCGGCTGCTGCCCGAAGGGGCCCACCTGGTGGCCGCTTCCGTACTGCCCGAGCCGCCGGTGCCGATGCTCGGCCACGTCACCTCCAGCTACCGCAGCGCGGCGCTCGGCCGGACCTTCGCCCTCGCCCTCGTCAGCGGCGGACGTGAGCGGCTCGGCGAGCGGCTCCACGTACCCGTCGGAGCCGAGATGATCCCCGTCACCGTCACCCACCATGTTCTCTACGACCCCGAAGGAGCGCGTCGCGATGGCTGAGCCGATTGCCGTGCGACAGAGCCCGCTGGCCCACCTCGAGCCGGTGTCGGGCAGGGACCTGTGCATAGCGGAGATGCCGTTCCTCACGCAGGTCAACCTGCGGGTGAACCCCGAGGGCCGCGCCGCCGCCGAGATCGGTCTCGCCCTCGGCGTGCCGCTCCCCACCGAGCCCGGCACGTACGCGAGCGCGGACGCCGACGTGCTCTGGCTCGGCCCCGACGAGTGGCTGGTCGTCGGTGAGGCGGACGAGGTCGGCACCGCGGACGAGCTGGAGGCCCGGCTGCGGTTCGCGGCCGGTACGGAGCACGTCGGGGTCACCGACGTCTCCGCGCAGCGGACGGCGCTGCTCATGTCCGGGCCTCGGGGGCGCGACCTGCTGTCCCACGGCTGCGCCCTCGACCTGCACCCCCGGTCGTTCGGTCCCGGCCGGTGCGCCCAGACCATGCTGGCCCGGGCCCAGGTCCTGCTCGTCGCCCACGAAGGCGACGAGTTCACGGTGCTCGTCCGCTCGTCCTTCGCCGGCTACCTCGCCACCTGGCTCCTCGACGCCGCCGCCGAATATCTCGTCGAATGACGTAGGACCTCCGGACCCGTCAGCGACACCGGCGGGCGTTGAGCCGGACGACCGGGCTGTCGGTCAGGCGCGAGAGCTCGTCGTACCACTCGACGATCTGCACCCAGCCAGTTGAGCCCGATCCGGGCACGAGTGGTTCGGCGACCATCCGCGCACAGGCCGGCCGGGGAGGGGCGGCAGCTCTGGACGTGGTGAGCGCTGGGTGTCAACCCTGACGTTCGTCTAGGTTCGGCCTTGCCGTTCGGCTCGGGTGTCCGGCTGTGGTCGTTCCTACGGTCAGAGGCTATGGAAACTGACCCTTGGCATAATTTCGGCCGCCGGCTGCTGGGCTCGATCGCGTTGCTGGGCGCGGGGGCGGGAGCCGTCTCGTGGCTCTCCCCGGGTGGGCTGGGCGAGGCCGGTCCGGTGAAGGTCGTGAACGGGGCTTCGGCATTCGCGTACCGATCGGTCACCGAGGCGGTGGCGGACGCGCCGTCATGGGTGGGCACAGCTCTGGAGGTGGCTACGGAGGGCACCCTGGTGATCCTCGGGCTGCTGCTCGTCCTGGTGTGGTTGGCCACCGTTCGGCGCAGAGACGCTCACGGTGTCGCCGGAACCGTCACGATCGGCATCGGTACCGTCGCCGCCTACGCGATCAGTGAGGCGTTGAAGCTGGTGGTGGATGAGGAGCGGCCCTGTCGTGCGCTGCGGGGGGCCGGGACGGCGATCGCGGAGTGTCCCGCGGTGGGGGACTGGTCGTTCCCGAGTAACCACGCCACCCTGGCCGCCGGACTCGCGATAGGGCTGGCCGTGCTGCGTCCTCGCCTCGCCGCGGTGACTCTGCCGCTGGCCGGGGCGGCGGGGCTGCTGCGAGTAATGGTGGGAGCCCACTACCCGCACGACGTGCTCGCCGGCGTGACCCTCGGTGGCACCGTGGCGGTGGCGGCACTGCTCACGCTCACGCCGCCGGCCGCGCGGCTGGTGTCACCGCTGCTCGGACGCCCGCGTGGGAACGATTCCGGCCTCGTGGGCCACCACGGCCGCCGCCGCCCGGTTGTCGACCCCCAGGCGGGCCAGGATCGAGCTGACATGGGCTTTGACCGTCCCCTCCACCACGTGCAGCCGGCGGGCGATCTGTCCGTTGGACAGCCCACCGCCGAGGAAGGCCAGCACTTCGCGTTCCCGGGTGGTGAGCGCGTCGACCCCCCTGCGGGCGGCGCTGCGGCGACCGGCCAGGGCCCCCACGCTGCCGGCCGCGAGATGGGCGACCACGCGGGCCGCGACCTTCGGTGACAGATAAGCCGCTCCGTCGGCCACCGCGCGGACCCCGACGATCAGCTCCTCGGGCTCGCCAGACTTGATCAGGAACCCCGAGGCTCCGCCGCTGAGCGCCTGAAGGATGTAGTCGTCCTCGCCGAACGTCGTCAGGATGACAACACCGGTGGCCGGAACCGTCCTGCGGATCTCCGCCGTGGCTTCGATGCCGTTGACTCCAGGCATACGGATGTCGAGCACGGCCACCTGGGGGCGGTGGCGCTGGACCAGCTCCACCGCCTCGTGGCCGTCGGCGGCCTCGGCGACGACGGTGATGTCCGGGTCAGTGGACAGGACGGCCCGCACGCCCGCGCGGATCATCGGCTCGTCGTCGACGATCAGTACGCGGATCATCGGACACTCACCCCGCGAGTGAGTCCGCGGACACCAACTTGCCCGTCTGGAAGCACAGGCGGTAGGCATCTCCAGACCGGTCGTCGAAAGGATCGGCCGTTATCGCGTAGTACTCGCACGTCATGCCCTGCTCTTTTGGTTCGGCGGCTCCCGGCCGATGGGTCGTCTGCCGGTCCGGTAGATACTGCTCCACCTTGGAATGATCTTGTCCGATCTGGATGCGGGCGTAGTCGGCCGGAACCAGTACCGACTGCCGCACCGTCAATATCTCCGACCCTCTCAGAACACCGCCGAGCAGCGCGCCCGTCACCAGGGGCAGCATAAGCGCGGTGACCAGGGTACGGCCGAGCCGGCGGCGTGCGCGCCGATGCTCTCGCGGCACGGCGTCACCGGGCGGCGCGGGATCAGAGGGGTGTGACGGTTGCGCCGAGGGAGTGTGCGGGAGCCGGGCAAGGACGGTGAAACCGCCGCCTGAGGGACGATACGTCAGGGAGCCCCCGGCCCGCCGGACACGTTCGTCCAGGCCGATGAGGCCGCGCCCCCCGCCCCGGGGTGCGGGGTCGGCGGTGTCCGGCGCGGGGCCGTTCTCCACCAGGACCTCCGTCTCCGTGGCGGTGTGCCGAACCCGGACGACCGCTGCCGCACCGGGCGCGTGTCTGGTGACGTTGGTCAGTGACTCCTGCACGACACGATGTGCGGCCCGTTCGACCATCGGCGGCAGATCGTCCGCCTGGCCTTCGACGCGCAACGTGACCGCGAGCCCGGCCGCGGATGTCCTGCCGACCAGGTCCGCGATGCCTTCGCCGGCCGGCTGCGTCGGCGCTCCATCCGCCTCCTCACGCAGGACGCCGATCACCTCACCGAGGCGCTCCACCGCGGCCGCCGCCCTCGCCCTCATGTCCTGGGCGGCCGCCCGGTGTGCGTCCGGCAGATCGGGCGCGAGCTTCAGGGCGCCGGCCGACAGGGCGATCAGGCTTAGGTCGTGGCCGAGGACGTCGTGCATGTCCTGGGCTATACGGGCCCGTTCGCGCAACCGGGCCTGCTCGGCGACGAGTCGCTGCTCACGTTCCAGCTGCGAGGCCCGCTCCCAGCCGGCCCGAACGAGTTCCCGATACTGGAGCCAGAAGCGGCCCGCGAACCAGGGCAGCATGGCGGCTCCCACCACCACCGCCACGAACCGGCTCCCCAGCTCGATCCAGGAGGGGACCACGGAGACCGCCACCACGGCGATCGCGAGCACCGCGACCAGCACGAGCGTCACCGACCGGGCCCGTCCAGGTCGTAGCCCCGCCAGAAACGCGGCGACCGCGGTCGGCAGGGCCCACCATAGGCTGATGACGCTCAGACCGGCCGCCGTCGTGGCCGCCGTGATCAGGAAGGGCGCCGGCCCGGGAGACCACCACTCTCCAGCGCTCCGGTTTCTCTCCGTGGTCACAGTCTCGCCTCAGTCGTCGGTCGTTCCACAGACGTGACGATACGGAGAGCCGTGGAACATCGACACCACCGAAAGTCCAATTCGTACGTGGGCGGGTTTCGATGATTCGCCTGTTTCGTGCTCCACCGGCTAAACAAGATCCAACCATGAGCGGTAAGAAGATCCGGATCACGATTACCGTGGATCTGCACCTCAGCGCCTACGCCGAAGAGCTCGTCGAAACCGGTCGCGCTTCCTCGGCGAGGGTGGAGACGATCGCTTACCGAGGGTTTCACAATGAGGTCGGCGTGACAGCGGCGTGGCCCGGTTGAACATCGCGGCGCGGGTCGACGACCATCGAGAGGCCTTCCTCGGCATCGGATGGTTTGTCGGATCCGTATGGCAGGGTTCCGACCATGCTGATCGTGATGAGCGGCCTGCCCGGTGCCGGCAAGAGTTCCGTGGCCCAGGAGCTGGGGCGTTTGCTTCCGGCGCCGGTGCTGTCGGTCGATCCGGTGGAGGCCGCGATGTGGAGAGCGGGAGTCGACCGCGGCCAGCCGACCGGGCTGGCGGCCTATGTCGTGGTGGAGGCAGTCGCCTCCGACGTTCTCGCGCTCGGGCAGGCGGTCATCGTCGATGCGGTGAACGACGCGAAGGAGGCACGCGAACAGTGGCGCGGCCTCGCCCGCCGCTGGAGCGTGGCGCTGCGCTACATCGAGGTGACCTGCTCCGATCGCGCCCTGCACCGGCAACGGCTGGAAGGCCGCCGGCGCGACATCGACGGCTTCGCCGAACCGACCTGGGCGTCAGTGGAGGCGCGACGCGCGAGCTTCGACACCTGGTGTGAGGACCGACTCGTCCTCGACTCCGTCGCCCCGCTGACCGGCAGCGTGCAGATCGCCCTGGCCCACCTCCGCGATGCCCGGTAGAAATCCCTCCTGAGCACGTCGGAATGGCGTCCGGAGCCGGCGGAAGCAATGATCTCGGCACGCCGCACTCCTAGCGCAGGAAGGCAAGAGCCTGCTGGAGGTTGTGCTCGGCGATTCCCGTCATGACGTCGCGGTCGGGGAAGTCGCCGTCCAGAAGCCGCAGTGGTCCGGCGACGAGCGACAGGTGCATCGCCAGCGTGTAGAAGGTCAGGCGCCGCTCGTCGAGGCCGCTGGCGTGCAGCCACCGGTAGTGCTCGCCGAAGCGGAGCCGCAAAAACGCGTGCTCCCACTCGACGTCGAAGAACATCAGGCCCTCGATGTCGATGAGGACCGGGTGCCCGTGCCGGTCCACCAGCACGTGGTCCGGTCCGAGCTCGCCGTGGATGAGCCCGTACTCCGAGCGCGGGCGCACCGTGGCGGCCAGCCCGCGAACCAGGTCTTCCAGGCGGTCGCGGACGCCCGCGATCCGCGTGTCACGTGAGGTGGTTTCGGTGAGGTCGTCGAGCGCGCGGTCGAGGACGACCTGCTCGCACGAGTGACCCTGGGAGATGCCGCCGTCGTCGATCAGGGCGACTTTGCCGAAGCCCGGTCCCCGGTGCCGCCGCATCGCGCCGAGCGCGTCGGCAAGCCGTGACAGAGGCGCCTTCACGCCGTGCGGGTCCTGCTGGAGCAGTGCCTCCAGCGTCGCGCCGGGCACATCCTCGACCACCGCGATGTCCGCCGGGTAGTGGCTCCGGCTGCGGTCGGCCAGGTGGATCCGCGGGGTGCGGATCCCCAGGGTGTCCAGGCGCCGGTGAGCGGCCTCGAAAAGATCGATGCCCGAGGCGTGCGAGAACGGATTCGCCCGGTTTTCGGTTTCGTCGATCTGTGCGGTGGGCCAGTAGTTCTCGGCGTCGTCCCAGATGTAGGCGATCGCGGTGGAGTCATCATCGAAGGTGAGGCGGTACACGCCTTTCTTGCTGCCGCCGCGCAGCCGTGAGACGCCGGTGAGGCGATGTTCGGCGCCCAGAGCCGTGCGTGCGACTCCTGCCAGATGATCGCGTGTGACAACCCTGCGCGCCATGTCCACCGGTTACCTCCACGTGTCGACGGCGAAGCCCCTGCCGGAGGAGGGCAGGCAACTGCCGCTCGGGCGAACCGCTGCATAAGCGACTGACTTTAGGCGATCGGAACCGCTGGCCGTGGGCTGCCGGACCGCGTAGATCCGGCCCGGCACCTCGCGGCGTGCCGCCCGTCTCCGGGCTGACGCGGCGCTAGGGTGGGCGGGTTAATGCAAGGGAAACACCACATGGCCAGACCACATCGCCCGCCCTCCAGCACGTGGCACCGCTCCTACACGCCGAGCGCTTCACCCCGTCCGGGAGACGTGATGACCAGCCCGAAGCCCACCGTCGACGTGGTGGTCCTCACCATGAACGATCGGCCCGCCGCGTTCGGGCAGGCGATGGCCTCCCTCCTCGCCCAGCAGGACGTCGAGCTGCGTGTGGTCATCGTGGGCAACGGGGTCGAGCCCGACCATGTGCCGGCCGGTGTGAGCACCGTTACCCTGCCCGCCAACGAAGGCATCCCCCAGGGCCGCAACGTCGGCGCCGACGCCCTGACAGGGCCGGGCCGCGGCGATTTTGTGTTCTTCTTCGACAACGACGCCGTCCTCCCCACCCCCGACATCCTCGCCCGGCTCGTCGCCGAAGCCCGCCGCCACCCCGAAGCCGCCTACATCCAACCCCGCATAGCCGACCCCGACACGGGCGTCACCATGCGCCGCTGGGTCCCGCGCCTGCGCGCCGGCGACGCCACCCGGCCCGGCACCATCACCGTCATGGCCGAAGGCGTGGTCCTCATACGTCGCACCGACTACGAGCGGGCCGGCGGCTGGCCCGGCCACTTCTTCCTCTTCCACGAGGGCATCGACCTGAGCTGGAGGCTGTGGGACCTCGGGCGGACCGGCTGGTACGCGCCCGGCATCGTCATCCACCACCCCGCCACCGACCCCGCCCGGCACGACACCTTCTACCGCCTCGTCGCCCGCAACCGCGTCTGGCTCGCCTATCGCCGCCTGCCCGCCGTCCTGATCCCCGTCTACCTGACGATCTGGACGTTGCTCAGCATCGCCCGGATCCGATCCCGCGCGAACCTCGCCGTCTGGTTCGCCGGTCTGCGGGAAGGCCTCAAGGGCGGACACGGCCAGCGCCGACCGATGTCCTGGACCACCGTGCTGAGGCTGACGCTCGCCGGCCGCCCCCCGATCGTTTGAGCGTCTCCGTCAGGCGTGAACTCAGGCGGAGAGAATGTCACCGCGCCTTGGCATCATGAGGACCGTGACCGCCCTCGGTGCATCAGACATTCCGGATCAGACTCTTCGGGCTCGGCTGGCGGAGCTGCTGGAAGGCATCCGTCCCTGGGATGACCAGGAGCGCGTCCACCTCGCCGCGGCAGCGGAGTGGATCGCCGGCGGAGCTCCGCTGTATCGGGTCCGGAAGCCCGATGTCCCGGCGATGCACCTGGTCAGCTACTTCGTGGTCCTCGACGAGTTCCACGGGCGGCTTCTGCTTGTCGCCCACCGCAAGGCCGGCCTGTGGCTTCCCAGCGGCGGCCACGTGGAGCCGGGGGAGGACCCGTGGGACACGGTGCTCCGTGAGTGCCGCGAGGAGCTGCATATCGAGGCCGTCCCGTCAGCGGTCTCCGGCACCCGCCCGTTCTTTCTGACCATCACGCAAACGCGCAGCCGGGAGCGGCACACCGACGTGTCGTTGTGGTACGTCCTGCGATCGGCGATCGACGACGTCACCTCCTTCGACGAGGGTGAATTCGAAGCGATCAGGTGGCTGTCGCCGCAGCAGGTCCTCGCCGAGCCCGAGGACATCCTCGACCCCCACATGCACCGGTTCACCCGCAAGCTCATGGCGGCCGTCGCCCATGCGTGACCACACTCACCGCACCACGGGAGACCGTTGACAGGGACGAGCCGCCGCACATCGTGCCGCGGGTGGATACCCGGGCGTACCCGACCGGTGTGTCGGCACCGGGGTTGCGGGACGTTTCCGAGACGATGCTCGGCATGACGACCGCCCCCGTAAGGGGCTACTCCTGCGGCCCGAAAATCTCCTCGACGAACAGCGCTGTGGGCAGGTCGGACAACGCCTGGATCCGCACCTAACCGAGTGCCGGCGGGTGCTCGGCTGGACGGCGTCCCCAGGCCGAGATCAGCGGCGCGAGTGTCAGGTCGAGTTCGCCCCCGTGGATGGCGGCCAAGTGCGCGTCGATCTCGGCGTCGTCGGCCAGGCCGGCCGCGAGCAGCTCGCCGCGCACCTGCCGGATGGTCGCGGCCTCCAGCCGGTCGCAGGCTAGCCCGCCGACCGGGAAAGAGCCCGTCGCGGCTACATCCACCAGGCCGGCCTCACGCAATGCCCGCGGCAGTGTCCGGCCGTAGCGCAGGTCCGCGCCGCGGCGCGTCAGCAGCTCCCGGACCGCGTTGCGCAGCCGGTTGGCCCGCCGCTGCGCCGGGCCGCTGTCGTCCAGGCACGCCAGTGGCTGCAGAGCGGTGTCGGCGTCCTCGACCAGCAGCCAGCCGCCGGGCCGCAGCGCCGCGGCCATCGTGGCCAACGCCCGAGCCCGGTCGGGTACATGGACCAGCACGAGCCGGGCGTGCACCAGATCGAACGTCCCCGGCTCCGGGGGCGGATCAGCGGCGACGTCGTGCCGGCGCACCTCGTACCCGCCGCCTGCCTTCAGCCACGACGGGTCGATGTCCGTGGCCAGCACGTGCCCGGTCGGACCGACGGCCGCCGCGAGCGCCTCCGGGATACTGCGGCCACCGGCCCCCACCTCCCAGCAGCGCGAGCCAACCCCGACCCCCAGTCGATCGAAGTGCCCCCGCGTCACACCGTCGAACAGCTCGGCCAGCCAAACGAATCGCTCGCCCGCCTCGGCGCGCGCGTTGTCCAGCAGGTACCCGCGGGCGGGAGCGGGCTCTCCACCGAGCGCGGTAGTCCCGCCTATCGGATCCGGTCGGCCACCGACGTGCGGCGGGCGGGGCGAGGAGGTCATCACTACATGGTCATCTCACCAGACCACCAGCGCCACGACGACGGGAGAGGGATATCTCACACAGATGACAGGGCCTTGACGATCGTCCGCCGTCGACCCGGTACTTCTTCTCGATCGCACGGCCCGACATCCCCGCGCGGGCATCCCGGCGGATCGCGGCGTAGAGCTCGACCTTCGAAGGGGGCATGGGGACGCTCCTTCATCACGAAGCGCATCCGGCGTCTCACCGTAAGCCATGCTGTGCGGTCAAAACTCATGAACAACGACTTCACCGGAACAGGGCCGCGGTCACACCCGGCGAGCAACCACGGTCAACTCTCACGAGCAGAACCATGCGTGATCATCTGCTGGCGACGCCTGAAGACCTCGTTTCCTGGCGAAGCGTCAGCGACCGGGGCCGTGCCGAAACCGGCATGACGTTCCCGTCGCACCTGTGGTCGGATGCTCTTCGTCCGAGACCCACTCGCGGACCACGTCAGGAAGGAAGTAGATGACCGACCGTGACCTGCCCGACACCGGGACGATCGAGGCCGTCCTCGCATCCCATGAGGGCGCATGGGGAGCCGGAACGCGCGTGCTCTCGGTGCAGGACCTGTCGCCCGGACTGGGACAGGCAGCAGTCCTTGGGGTGAGCACCACCGCACCAGACGGTTTCCCGTCCCGGTGGATCGTCAAGATCCCCGGTTGGGGTCACCAGTCCCTGCTCGACTCGCGTGACAGCCAACTGGACCGCCGCGAAGCCCACTTCTTCGGCAGCGGCATTCCCGCTCTGCTGCCCTGCGGCCTGGCCACACCGCCGGACGCGACAGTGGTCAGCCACAACGGTCTCGCCTGGATTGTCATGCGCGACATCGGCATTGCTCTGCACCAGCCCTGGAACCCCGCCGCCGCCACAACGACCGCCCTGCGCACCGCGCTGTTGTATGTCCCAGGAGCCTTGCACCCCGACCTCCTCGACACCCCCTGGCTGGAGCACGAAGGCTACGCCGCCTACACCCACCACATCCCGGCCGGACACGACAACCTCGACGCCCTGGCCCACGAGCCGCAGCTCAAGGCACTGTTCACTCGCGAGCAGGTCCACGCCCTGCACACCTGCCTGGACGCGGCCGCGGAGCTGAACTCACGCGCCGCCACGCTACCCACCACTCTCGTCCACGGCGATCTCACCCCGCGCAATGCCGGCCTGGACCGAGACGACGCTCTCGTCCTCATCGACTGGGAGCACGTCGGCGTCGGCCCCGTGGGCTTCGACCTTGGCACCTTCGTCTCTCTCTACCGCGCCTTCGGCGGCCACGGCGAGCTGGACGAGCCAGCCCTCCTCGAGGTCTACAGCCAAGCCCTCAGTGACCTGGCCGACACCGAGATGCGCCACTTCGCCGCCCTCGGCTTCGCCACTGTCCACCTCACCTGGGGACTACACCTACGTCTCGGCCCCGGCCTGACCGCAGTACGTCAGGGCTTCCAAGGCGAGACCCCGGAAGAACTCGCCACACACCTCGATGACATCCGCTCGGGGTGCCTGCGCGCCCTGTCCTGGGCATCTGCGGCCGGAGTAGGCGCCGCGGGCCACTGACAAGCCGTCCGGCCGAATCGCGGGTCCCGGACGCCCGCGTAATCGCGCCCGAGCATGGGAAGCGGCAAACCAGACAGGCATCGGTCCACCCGGCTCATTCTGTTGCGACTCCCAAGCCGGTCAGCGGCGGCGGAGGCGCTTGTCTCCGATCGCGGGTGACGCGGCGAGGTAGTTGTCCGCCGGGTTGATCTCGGTGCCGGGAGGCACGATCTCGTCGATCCGGTCGAGCACGTCCTCGCTCAGCTCCACGTCGGCACCTGCCAGGAGATCATCGAGTTGCTCGGGGGTGCGGGGGCCGATCAGGACGGAGGTGACGGCCGGGTGCGACCGGACGAACGCGGTGGCCAGATGGGAGAGCGGCATTCCCGCCTCGGCGGCGAGTTCGGTGAGACGCCGGACGGCCTCCAGCCTCACCTGGTTGGCCGGGACCGACAGGTCGAAGGCCTGGGGAGCCGTCGCCACGCGGTGGCCCCGCGTCGGGTCCGCGCGCCCGGACAGCCAGCCGCTGCTCAGCGGACCGTAGGTCAGGACTCCCATGCCGTAACGCTGCGCGGTGGGCAGTACGCCGCCTTCGACGGTTCTCGTGAGGATCGAGTATCGCGGCTGCTCCGTGCGGAATCGGTGGTGCCCGCCGCGGTCCGCGGCCCACTGCGCCTCGACGATCAACTCGGCGAGGAAGGTCGAGGAGCCGATCGCGCGCACCTTGCCCGAGCGGACCAGGTCGGAGAGCGCCGCGAGTGTCTCGTCGATGTCGGTGTCCGGGTCCGGCCGGTGCATCTGGTAGAGATCGATGTGGTCGGTGCCGAGCCGCCGCAGGCTGTCCTCCACGGCGCGCTTGGTCCACAGCGGTGAGCCTCCGCGCTGGTTGGCGTCCGGGCCCATGGGAAGGGCGAACTTCGTCGCGAGCACGACGTCGTCGCGCCGGCCCTTGATCGCCTTGCCGACGATCTCTTCGGACTCGCCCCGTGAGTAGACGTCGGCCGTGTCGACGAAGTTGACGCCGGCGTCCAGCGCCGTGTGGATCATGCGAATCGACTCCTCGTGATCCGCGTTGCCCATGGCTCCGAACATCATCGTCCCGAGCGCGAACTCGCTGACCGATATCCCGGTCCCACCGAGAATCCTGCGCTTCACCACTGTCCTCGCCTTTCTGGCCCCGACCCCGCCGGCCTGATCACCGTCGGTGGCCGTACGTCCAGCCAACTACGGCCCGGCCTTCTCCGGCGCCACGGGAGGGGGCCGCTTCTACCAGGGGTCCAGCAGAACCCCTCTCGCGGATCGACCCCTCCTCACCCTCTCCTAGTCTGAATACCATGAGTGACCACTCCTCCGGCGCCGAGGGCAATCCGGAGCTCCGGGAGTTCCTGCGCTCCTGCCGGTCCCGGATCACCCCCGAGGAGGCCGGGCTGCCGGTGCGGCCGGGCACGCGGCGGGTGCCGGGCCTGCGCCGGGAGGAGGTGGCCCAGCTCGCCGGGGTGAGCGTCGACTACTACGTACGTCTGGAGCGAGGCCGGCGCCTGAACGCCTCCGAGAGCGTGCTGGACGCCGTCGCGCGGGCGCTGCGCCTGAACGACACCGAGCGCGCCCACCTCTTCGCCCTGGCCAGGCCCACCCGCGCGCGGCCCCGCCCGATGCCGCCGCAGCGGGTGCGGCCCGGGCTGCGCCGGGTGCTGGAGACCATGACCGAGACCCCGGCCATCATCACCGGCCGGCGCCTGGACGTCCTGGCCATCAACAGGATGGGCCGCGCGCTGCTCACCGACTTCGACGCGCTGCCGCACCGCGAACGCAACATGGCCCGCTTCATCTTCCTCGACGAGGCCGCCCGCGACCTGTACGCCGACTGGGAGACGGCCGGCCGCGGCGTCGCCGCCACCCTCCACCTGTACGCCGGAAGTCATCCCCATGACCCGCAGTTCGCCGAGCTGATCGGTGACCTGTCCATCCGGAGCAAGGACTTCCGCCGCTGGTGGGCCGACCATGACGTCAATCGCGGCACCCACGGCACCAAGAATTACCATCATCCCCTGGTCGGCGACCTGACCCTGGAATACGAGGCGTTCGTCCCCACCGGCAATCCCGAGCAGACCCTCGGCCTGCACACCGCCGAGCCCGGCTCCCCGTCCGAGCACGCCCTGCGTCTGCTGGCCGCCTGGACGGACGAACAGGCCATACCGGCGCCGCCGGACTCCGGCCACCATCGCGGCTGATCACTTACCGTCCCGCGGGCCTCGCCGGTCTCGTTCATCGATGACGGGATCCGCGAACCGGTCTCCACCAAAATCTGGTTTTTCCCTGAAAAAACCTAACTTGGTGACATATTGCGTTCCATGATTTTTAAGGGGACCCCCTTATCGGCTGGTCCAATAAAAAAGATCTTAACTGTCCTCACGGCCGTCGCACTCGCGGGTACGGTAGGCGCGCCCTCGGAGGCCTCGGGCACGAAGGCCGCCGTCGAGAAGATCACGGTGGCGGCCGCCGCCGACATCTATGTCAGCCAGGCGAGCCCCACCCTGAACCATGCCGACTACACGTGGCTGTCCGTGTGCCCGAAGGCCTGCGACGGGGTCGCCAACTCCGAACGACGCGCCCTGCTCCGGTTCGACGTCGCCGGTGTTCCCTCCGGTGCGACGGATGTCACGATGGCGCTGGAGCTCCAACCCGCGCGGTCAACCGGTACGACCGTGGCGGTGCACCCGGTCACCGCGGCATGGGAGGTCGCCTCCACGTCGTGGACCAGGCAGCCGGCGTTCGGGTCGGCGATCGCCGAACGGACCGGCTTCACCAGCGGTGAGGTGGCTCGGCTCGACGTCTCGTCCGCGTTCGAAGGGAACGGCGACTACTCCTTCGGCCTGACGGCGTCGGCGGGCGCCCAGGCGGTCCTGCACTCCTCCCGCGCGCCGGGCGGCCTGGGGCCGCGTCTCGTGATCTCCTACACCGAGGCGCCGGTGGTCGCGGAGGGGCCGCTGCCGTTCGACCTGCCCTCCGTCCAGGCACTGCGTGCCTCGCCGAAGAAGGTGTTCGCGCACTACTTCACGCCCTATCCCGTCTCCTTCGACAACAAGGCGGAGAGCGAGGACTACTACACCAGGAACTACCTCAACCCCGCCGGGGAGTCGGGCAAGCACATCGCGTACGGCGGGCTGCTCCGCGACCGTCCGCTTCCGCGAGCCCCGCTGTCCGGCAACTGGCAGCTGGCGGACATGGAGAGGGAGGTGCGCACCGCCAGGGCCGCGGGCATCGACGGCTTCACCCTGGACATCCTCTCGCTGACCAGCCAGAACTGGACGCGGGCCAAGCTGCTGATCGAGGCCGCGGAGAACGTCGACCCGGGCTTCGGCATCGTCCTCATGCCCGACATGACGTCACTGAAGGCCGACGCCGCCACCCTCGCCACGTCGATGGCCGAGCTGGCCGAGTCGGACTCGGCCTACCGCCTGGGTAATGGGAGCCTGGTCATCTCGCCGTTCAAGGCGGAGAACCAGACCGCGGCCTGGTGGTCGGGCTTCATCAACGAGATGCAGCAGGCACACGGCATCAAGGTGGCGCTGGTCCCGGTTTTCCTGAATTTCGCCGCCAACTACAAGGCCTTCGCCCCGATCAGCCATGGCTTCTCCAACTGGGGCAACCGCAGCCCCAACCAGCAGTCGGGCGCCGCCGGCAACATCAAGACGTCCCACGACCTCGGCAAGATCTGGATGCAACCCGTGGCCATCCAGGACGAGCGGCCCAACCAGGGCATCTACGACGAGGCGAACAACACCGAGAACCTCCGGGTCACCTGGGACAACGCCATCTCCGGCGGGACCGACTGGGTCCAGCTCACCACGTGGAACGACTTCTCTGAGGGGACGCAGTTCGTGCCGTCCGCGCACAACGGCGGCGCCTACCTCGACCTCTCGTCGTACTACCTGACCAAGCTGAAGACCGGGACGTCTCCGCCGATCGTCCGTGACACCGTCTACCTCACCCACCGGGTCCAGATGGCGGCCGCGCGTCCCACGTCCGGCACGCAGACCAAGTTCATGACTCCGCGTGCCAATACGAGCACGCCCCGCGACACCGTGGAGATCCTGTCCTTCCTCACCGGGGCGGCCACGGTCAAGGCATCGATCGGGGGCACCGCCCAGAGTTACCAGGCTCCGGCCGGGGTGAGCGCCCAGCGGTATCCGCTGAAGTACGGCACCAACGGCGTGTCCGTGACACGGGGCGGCGTGACGACCGCCGAGGTCGCCTCGCCGTTCGAGGTCCGCCAGGACTTCTCGGTGCAGGACCTGCAGTACAACGCCGTGAGCAGCGGCCGCAGGTAGTCCCTCGCCGACAGGCGACGACAGGTGACGACAGGTGACACGGCCGTCCGCGAGCACATCCGGGAGCGTGGACGGTCGTGTCCGGGTCGTGGAGCGCCTCGCTGATCGTCTGCGAGGGCGGAGATCGTCTTCATGCGATTCGGTGGCTCGCCACCTAGCTCGGCCGGACCCGGGGGACTTTGGCCGTACCCGAGGGAAAGATTCCTGCTACGGCCTCAACGGGCTCCTGAAGGCCGGCCGTCACGGAAGTGATCCGGGATCACTGAAAGCACCGGGGTGGAGTCACCCGGTGTGCTACCCCTGCCGATCCGCCTCGGGCCTCTGGCCACGGGATGCGCGCGGGGTCTGCTTCGGCCCTTCCGCGCCCAGAGGGCGGCGGTGGGCGGCACGTTGAGTTTTAGGCAGGCAGGAGGCCTCCACGACGGGCCATCGAGAGGGCGAGGGACTGAACGATGCGCATGACGAGCGCCTCGAGGAGAAGAAAAACCGCCTTGGCAAGAACCGAGGACAGGAATCCAGACATAACAACCTCACTATGAGAAACGGTCTCTTAGTGGGATGTTTTAGCAGTAAGTTGTATGAAACGGCTAGTCCTAGTTTCCAATCAGTGAACACTCGGTGACATCTCGCGCGTCATCGGCTCGATCACCATGCCAACAAGCGTGGCCGCACCGGCGCTCCCGAGGGCGATGCTCCATCCCACGGGCCCGAGCGGGCGGCAGCCGAAGAACCGGCAGAGAACCGGCAGCGAGACGGTCGTGCCCAGGACGACGAGAGATCCAAGGACGGCCAGCACGACAAAACGATCCCTGCTGCCCATGGCCAGGGTCTGGAGCAGCTGGGCCGACACCAGTGCGACCATTCCGATCGTGTTCGCCCGCACCTGTGTGCCGGTCATCCGCCCGATCGTCCAGCCGACGCCGGCCGCGGTCGCCGTGACGGCGGCGCGCAGGTAGATGTCGCGGGTCAGGGAGGCGCCCAGCGAGGCCTCAGGGCCCTCGGCGAGCAGCTTCTCCGGACTGGTCGACGCCGGAGGCCGTACGGCCACCGCCATCGACGGCAGCATGTCGGTGAGAAGGTTGATCAGCAGTAGCTGGCGGGCGTTCAGGACGTTCTGCCCGGCGATCAGGCTGGACGCGACCGTGAAGATGATCTCGCCGAGGTTGCCGCCGAGCAGGATGCTCAGGGCGTCGCGGACCGAACCCCACATGGCCCGGCCCTCGATGATCGCGTCGACGATCGTCTCGATGCGGTCGTCGGTCACCACGACGTCGGCGGCCGCACGGGCCGCCTGGGTGGCGCGCGATCCGAGGGCGATCCCCACCTCCGCGGTGCGGATCGCGGGAGCGTCGTTGGCGCCGTCGCCGGTGACCGCCACGACCTCGCCGGCGCGGCGCAGGCAGCTGACGATCCGGGCCTTGTGCGCCGGGGTGGTCCTGGCGAAGACCGACACCTCGGGCAATACCTTGATCAGGTCGTCGTCGTCGAGCGCGTCCACCTCCGGGCCGGTCATGGTCCGCCCGTGGTCCAGGACGTTGAGCTCGCAGGCGATCGCCTCGGCGGTGCTCGGATGATCACCTGTGATCATGACGACCCGGACGCCCGCCCGCACCAGACGGCCGACGCTCTCCGCCGCCGTGGGCCGGACGGGGTCGGCCAGGCCGAGGAAGCCTAGGAAGGTCAGCCCGTCGACGCGGGACTCGTCAAGATCGCTCCGGTCGGAGGCGGGGCGCTCAGCCACCGCGAGCACCCGGTATCCCTGGTGGGCGAGCCTGTTCATCTCCTCTTCGAGCTCCGCCCTGAGGGAGGCGTCGAGGGGAATCGTCTTGTGGTCGCGGAGCATGTTCTTGCAACCGGTGAGCACGATCTCCGGGGCGCCCTTGACGCTCAGCAGCTGCCCCGAACCACCCTGGCCGAGTACGGCGTGGTAGCCGCGTCCCGGTTCGAAGGGAAGCTCGTCGACCCGTTCCCAGGTGTCGGCGTCCAGCCCCTCGTCGGGCGTCAGACCCAGCTTCTCGGCTCCCTCGATGACGGCCCGGTCGGTGGGGTGGGGGATGGGCCGTTTGTCGTATCGCGGGCTCGCGCGCAGCCCGGTGATCACGACCTGCTTCAGCTCGGGCGACAGGTCCTCGACGGTGCCTCCGGTGTGCCCGTCCGAGACGTAGCGCAGGGTGATGTGCCCTTCGGTCAGCGTTCCCGTCTTGTCGAAGCAGAGCACGTTCACCCGGCCGAGGGCCTCGATCGTGGAGGGGTTGGGCACCAGGGTGTTGCGGGTCGACAGCCGCCGGGCGGCGGCGAGCTCCGCGACCGAGGCGACGAAGGGCAGGCCCTCGGGGACCGCTGCGACGGCGAGGCTCACCGCGGGTGCGAGCGCCGCCGATATCGATCTTCCGCGGAGCAGCTCGGTGACGAGCAGGACGACCCCGGCGCCGATCGAGAGCGGAAGGATCCGCCGGCTCAGCGCCTGCAGCCTGAGCTGCACGCCGGTCTGCGGATGCTGTTCCACATCGAGGTTGGCGGTCCGTGACGCCTCGGTCGCCGCGCCCGCGGCGACGACCACGGCGAGTCCGTGGCCGGCCGCCACCGTCGTGCCCTCGTAGACCATCGAGCTCCGGTCGGCGAGGGCGGACGCGTTGACGGGAGCCGGCGACTTGGTGACGAGCAGGGACTCGCCCGTCAGGCTCGCCTCGTCGACCTCAAGCCCGACGGCGGTGAGCACGCGGCAGTCGGCCGGTACGGCGTCGCCCGCGCGCAGCTCGATGACGTCGCCCGGTACGAGGTTGTCGGCGGTCGCCTCCTCGTTCTTACGGGGGCGGCGGAGCCGTACGCGGACCGCGACCGACTCGGTCAGGCGGTGCAGCGCCTGGTCGGCGGCGTATCGCTGGCCGCCCCCGATGAGCGCGTTGATGAGCATGACCGCGGCTATCAGCACGCTGTCGGAGATCGAACCGACGACGGCGGACACGCCCGCCCCCGCTCCCAGAACCGGGGTCAGCGGGTTGGCCAGCTCCTCGACGGATGTACGGAGCAGCGAATCGGGGCCCCGGGAATCCTCGGGATCCGCGTATTTCCTGCGCTTCGAGGCTTCCGCTGCGGTGATTCCCTTAAGGGATGAATTGAGCCAAGAGAGGACGTTTTCGGGGGACATGGCGTGCCAGGGAGTGCGGTCGGCGGGGACGGGGAGGTTTCCGCGGCCGATGTTCCGGGCCGCCCACTCGCCCATGCCGATCGCGGTCAGGGTCGTGCAGTCGCCCACCATGTTGGCTCTGTTCACCGCTGTCGCCGGAGCCCCGACGGTCGTCAGCGTGATTCCGAGGGCCGCTCCCGCCGCGCTGAGCCATACGCACTGCTCGCCCGTCCTCCTCGCCGGGACCAGGCAGCTCAGGAGCAGATGGACCCCGTCGATCTCGGTGATCACGTCCCCGTCCCACGGCATCCGGCCCGACTGGTCCAGCACGCCGATGCCCAGATCGGCCTGGACCAGCGCGGATCCCGAACGCTTCGACACCACGGCGACCCCGTGACCGTCGGCCTGGAGCGCGCGGATCGCGGTGGCCAGCCGTCTGCCGCCCGGCAGGACCTCGTCGATGGAGAGTCGCCGGCCGAGTCCTTCGTCACCGCCCGCCAGCATCACGGTGCACCCGGCCCCGGCCGCGGCGACGATGGCGTCCGTCAGAGGTTCGATCGCCGGCGCCAGGCCGACCAGGGCGATCAGGTCGCCCTGCCTCGTCACACCGATGGGCCGAAGTCCCCGGGCCTCCCATTCCTGGGCGTCCTCCGGGGTGAGCCTGTCCAGGTCCGTCAGCGGCTCCGCGACCCACGAGTCGTTCTCCCGCCGCTTGCTCGGGTCACTGAAGTTGATCAGGGTATAGAGCCGCGCGTGCAACTTGTCGATGTTCAGATCATCGGCGAGCGGTACGACGCGGTCGATCGTCCAGGAACCGGTGTTGAGCATGTCGGCGTCGAGGACGACCGTGTCGATGCCGTCCAGGTGGCGCAGGGCGGCACTGTTGAGAACGATCGTGCCCCGCTTGGCCAGAACACGTCCGACCGCGGCGGCGAAGGCCTCGGTGCCGCTTCTGGCGGCCTTGGGCGTCGTTGTGATCAGCATGGCGAGCCCCTGCTGCCTGCTGTTGCTCACGAGATGCGTCACTATGGAGGCGCCCAGCGCCGCCGGGCTCACGAAACGCTGGAACCGTTCCACAGGGCTGTGGGCCAGGGGAGCCGGACGTCGTTTCCTCGCCGGCCGGATATGGCGGTAGCCCCCCTTCGCGGAGGCCAGTTTCTGCTCGTGCAGCTCCCACGCCTGCCGCATGCCACGTGCCTCCACGTAGCGGCTGGCGGCGGTCACCGACTGGACGAGCAGTCCGGTCGGACGCAGCGCGAGCGTATGGGTGACGATGTTCGCCGTCGCGAACAGGGCACTGACGGCAGGGCGACCGAGGCGGTGCTCCAGTTCGTGACGGATACGCGGGGTGGACTCAGCCAGTTGCAGCAGGGCGGGAACGGCGGGGGAGAGGCTCGGTGCCTGGATCGTGCGCCCGGCGAGCGCCAGTCCGGTCCCGATCAGGCTCGCGCCGAGGCGGATGCCGGCACGGGTGTGATGCCCCACCATGCTGGACAACCCCGACCCCTGCGTCTGATCCTTGTCGGCCTCCTCGCCGTCGTCCTCGTCGAACTCCTCATCGAAGTCCTCGTCGTCCTCGTCACCGTCCTCGTCGATGTCGAACTCATCGATGATCGACAACAGCTTGTCGAGGTCGATCGAGTCCGTCTCACCTCCCACGAAGATAGAGCCGAGGGCGCCGTTGACCTCGGCTCTCTCGACTCCCTGCAGCGTGAGGAGCACCTCTTCGAGCCGTCGTGCGACCCGACCGGTGCCCGGGCCACCGACCGTGCTCAGCGCGATATGGAGTCCTCCGGCACACGTTCGCATCTCACGAGGGCGCGGAAGGATGTTCCGGATGGCGTCGGGCATGACGCCCCACACCGCTGCGGTGGAAAGCGTGAGCACACGCGACAAAGACATTCAGTTCTCCAGTGACAAACATTCAGATCAAGCCGTGATGACCCGTGGCCCGGTCAGCCGTGTCACCGCGAGCATTTGATCACTTGGACGCACTCCTACTGCCCGTACCGGCCTGCGCTCGGGGAGCAGACCTCGCGGTGCTCGCCCGGGAACCGGCGGCCCTCGTGGAACCGGCGGCCCTCGTGGTGGAACCGGCGGACCTCGTGGAACCGGCGGCCCTCGTGGTGGAACCGGCGGACCTCGTGGAACCGGCGGCCCTCGTGGTGGAACCGGCGGCCCTCGTGGTGGAACCGGCGGCCCTCGTGGAACCGGCGGCCCTCGTGGTGGAACCGGCCGACCTCGTGGTGGAACCGGCGGCCCTTGCGGTGGAACCGGTGGACCTCGCGGTGGAACCGGCGGACCTTGCGGTGCTCGCCCGGGAAGTGGAGGACCTCGTGGTGCCCGCGGCCCGGCGGGTGGACCCCGTGGTGGCAGATCCCGTGGTGCCCTGCGACGACGCGCCGGACCCCGTGGTGCTCTGCGACGACGCGGCGGACCCCGTGGTGCTCTGCGCCCGGGAAGAGGACCTGGCGGGCCCGTTCTTCCCGCGGGCACGCTGGGCGATAAGCGTTCCAACCCCGATGGCGGCGGCCACCGGCCATTCGATCAACCCCGCGACCGCGAGCGCGCCGAGACCTCCGTAGTAAGCAATGCGCTCCGGCGGCGGAAGGAACGACTTGGCGGTGTCGACGGCCTGACCGACTTCCTGCCGGTTGACGTGTGGCATGGGGACATGCGGCATAGAAGGCATGGAGGGCATAGAAGGCATGGAAAGGTTCGGAGGCCGGACCTGCAGGGTCATCATCGGCAGATTCAGGGTGAGTGGATGCCCGGCGCTCTTCCGCCCCGTCGCCTTCGATCCCGTCGCCTTCTGTCCTGTCGTCGGCTTCTGCTCAGCGGACATCTGGTCCGTGACCTTCGGCCTCGTGGACTTTGACGCGGTCGCCGCCCTTGCTCGCTGGCCCGCGGGCTTCGGCGTGGCGGTCGCCTTCGCCTTCTGGCCTGCGGACTTCAGCGTGGACGTCGTCTTGGCTTTCGCCGACGAGGCCGCCGCCCTTACTCTCTGGCCTGCAGGCTTCGGTTTGGCGGTCGCCTTCGCTCTCGACGACGCGGGTTTTGGCGAGGTCGCTGCCTTTGCCGTCTGGCCTGCGGACTTCAGCGTGGACGTCGTCTTGGCTTTCGCCGACGAGGCCGCCGCTCTTACTCTCTGGCCTGCGGGCTTCGGTTTGGCGGTCGCCTTCGCTCTCGATGATGCGGGCTTCGGTGCGGCGGTCGCCGTCTGGCCTGCGGACTTCAGCGCGGACGTCGTCTTGGCTCTAGCCGACGAGGCCGCCGCCCTTACTCTCTGGCCTGCGGGCTTCGGCGTGGCGGTCGCCTTCGCTCTCGACGATGCGGGCTTCGGTTTGGCGGTCGCCTTCTGGCCCGAGGGCTTCAGTGCGGACGTCGTCTTGATTCTCGTTGACGAGGTGGCTGCCTTCGCTCTCTGACCTGCGGGCTTCAGCGTGGACGTCGTCTTGGTTCTTGTTGACGAGGTGGCTGCCTTCGCTCGCTGGCCTGCGGGCTTCGGCGTGGCGGTCGCCTTCGCTCTCGGCGACGCCGGCTTCGGCATGGCGGTCGCCTTCGCTCTCGGCGACGCCGGCTTTGACGCGGTGGCTGCCTTTGCCTTCTGTCCCGTGGGCTTCGGTGTGGCGGTCGCCTTCGCTCTCGGCGATGTGGTCTTCGCCGCCGCGGACGCCTTTGCTTTCTGACCCGTGGGCTTCGCCGCGGCGACCGTCTTCGCCTTCTGGCTCGCGGGCTTCGGTGTGGTGGTCGCCTTCGCCTTCTGGGCCGCAGGCTTCGCCGCGACGGTTGTCTTCGTCCTCGGCGACGCGGGCTTCGCCGCAGCGGTCGCCTTTGTCCTCGGCGACGCGGGCTTCGCCGCGGCGGTCGCCTTTGCTCTCGGCGACGCCGGCTTTGACGCGGTGGTTGCCTTTGCCTTCTGGCTCGTGGGCTTCGGCGTGGTGGTCACCTTCGCCTTCTGGCCCGTGGGCTTGCGCTCGGCCGCTGCCCTCGCCGTCGGTGGCGACGGCTGCTCCTTTCCGGCCTTCCGGTCAGCGGGCATGGTGGACTTCGGCGGCGTACGGGTGCCCCGCCTGCTGGTGGTCGTCTCACTCGCAGTCATTACCCCTCCTCGCAAGAGTCGAGAAAACAGTTCAAGGGGAGTCTGCGGGAGGTTGATGATGCCCCCCACCTGCTGTTTGTGGCCCAAGAGCCATTTTCCTAACCTTCCTGGAGCCGAGGCTGTCGAAACTCGCCCAAACCTTTAAATCGGACATTGGGTCAGAATTGTTCGCTCCGAGCGAGACGGGTGTCCGCGGTCGGCGTGTTCGGGGTTCGAGGTTGGTGCGCTCGGAGTTCGGGACCGCGGCGGAGGATCTCCCTTGGTTCTCCGAGGCCGTTCGCCCTCTTGCGGCGGGCCGGCCCACGCTCGGGGACGTTCCTGCGACGGCAGGTTCCGGAGGTCAGCCGTCGGCCAGCACGATCACCATGTCGCCGGCCCGGAAGGTGAGGCACTCACTCTTCGGCGGGTTCAGGACGATGCCGGTCTCGCCCGCCGTACGGCCGCTGCGGTAGCCGATCGCGACCTCGCCGTACGCTCGTGCGGCCGCCACCACGGTCGCGTAGCGGACCGGGGCGGACAACCGCACGTAGTCCGCGGCGGGCTTGATGTAGATCTCCTGCCCCCCGGCGTCGAACAGGTCGGCGAACAGCCGGCAGCGCTGCGGGTTCTCGGCAATCTGGATCATCAAAAGGCTGGTGATTTTGGAGCTGACGATGAAGTCGTCCACCTCGGTGACCTCCACGAGACGCCTGTCGCAATCTCTGACGATCTCCGTCACCAGGGTGTGCTGCCATCCGTGCCTCCTGCTCATGTCTCGGACGTGCAGGAGGGTGAGGAACGTGCGTGAATCCGCGACCTGGGCGCCGAGCCGGTCATCGGCCAGGATCAGAACGTGGTCGTAGGATCCGAGGTCCAGCGATTCGAGAGTGCCGCGCAGCGTGACGTCCCCGGTCTCGTGGCGGAGGGTCAGATTGTTCGTCCGGGCCGACAGGGCGCTCATCTCGGATGTCATCCGGGGGTCGTCGGCCACGACCGTCAGCTGCGAGCCCGGTGGCATGTAACGGTCGAACTCCGCGACGATCGCGGCACCGCGGTTGTTCCAGTCGAGAACGATGACGCGGCGGGCCAGGGGACCGCGCTCGACCGTGGTGCGGATCGCCTCGACGTCCACCTCGGTGGTCGAGCGGATCGGCTCTGTGCCGTCGTCGTCCGAGATCACGATGAGCAGGTCGTCCGCGCCGATCCGGGTCTCATGCGGGGGATTCAGGAGAACTCTCCCCTCTTGCACCAGACCGATGAGGGAACAGTTCTCCAGGGCCGGCAGGGCGTCGCCGAACCTTTCGCCGGTCAACTCCCGCGCCAGGCCGATGTAGATCTCGTCGCCGTCGAAGCTGAGAAGGTCGTCGTAGACCGCTGACAGACCGGTGTGCAGGCAGGTCTGGACCATGATCCGTGCGGCGATCTCGTCGATGTCGACGACCTGCGCGCCGCTTCCGCCCGCGAGGCGAGCCGGGGCGAGATTGTGCGGATCGCGGATGCCGGCCACCACCTGAACCTCCGGGCGCACCCCCGCGGCGTCGAGGGCCAGGAGGCTTTTGATGGTCCTGGCGTCGGAGTCGTCCTCGGAGCCGAGCACGATGACGGCCTTCGCCCGCTCCGGACTGACGATGGGCACGTCTATCGGATCGGTGGGGTTTCCGGTGCGGCACACGACGCGCAGATGCCGGGGCAGGTCGAGCCTGTCCCTGATCGCCTCCTCCATGGCCACCCGGTCCTGCTCGGCGAGGATCGCCACGCAGGTCCTGCCCCTGCTGACGTTGGCGACGGCGAGCTCCGCCAGGGTCAGGAACACCTGCTCGGACCAGCCGAGCATCACGGTGTGACCATGCTCGATCACCCGTGACCGGCCCTTTCGCAAGGTTGCGAGCTTGAGGTCGAGCCCCGTCTGGATCAGCCCGATGAGCGTGCTGAAGATCACGACTCCGGCCAGGGCGAGGAGCAGCATGCTCGCGAGGAACACCGGAGAGCCGTTGTCGTTGGTCACCATGGAGGGTGCCATCGTGCGCATCAGGCCCGACCACAGGGCGGACGGCAGATCCATGGCCCGTGAGGAGAGGGTGAGGAGGGCCGTCGCACCGATCGTCGCCATGGTCAGCGCCACGAGACAGAGCAGGCCGGTCATCGCCACGGCTCCCCGGGCGATGAGGTTGTCAAAGCGGTATCGCAGACGCTTCAATCGCCGGCCTCCCATGACCATGACTGTGGGTCGGTAAACCATTGCTTTAAGTGATTATTGCCCGGTCGTTAGGAGAGGGGGCGGAAAAAGCTCTGGCCGGACCTTGGAGGAGGTCCGGCCAGAGCCGATGGTCCCGCGACGGATCGGATCAGGTGACGTTCGCACAGATGGCGAAGACGCTGATGCCGACCTCGTTGTAGCCGGCCTGGCGGCCGATGCCGATCCAGCCGGTGCCGTCATCGGTGGGGAAGGAGCCGACCAGGATGGCGCCGTTGCCCCGTGCCTCGGCGCCGCCGCCGACGACCCGCTTGCCCGCGGGGCACCAGAGCGTGCGGCGGGCGAAGTTGGGGACGTTGGCGTTGGGCAGTCTGGCGAGGAAGTAGCCGGTGAAGTCGGCGGCGCTGGAGGGGGCCAGGGGGGCGGACGCCGTCGCGGGCGCGGCGACGGCCAGGGCGGCGACGCTCGTGCAGCCGACAAGGGCGGCCAGGGCGAGGGTCGCGAGTTTCCTGCGTGGCACGTTCTCTCCTGGGGCGAGAGGGGTCAGAACAGTCACGCAAAGTAAACAAGTCGCTACGTTGAGTGTCGAGTCTTGGTTCTGTCACCTCTCGGCGGGTTGTGCCGGGTGCGCCGATCATGCACGGGCGCGACGGGAATGCGCCGGAGACAAGGAGGCGGGGCGCTTCGGGGCGCCTCCGGACGCGGGCGTCCTGCAAGAGCCGACCGGCGATGGGTGCCGTCGGTTGAGAGAGCGCTCTCAGATCAGGGTACGGCTATCGCGCGCTGATTAACCAGGGCCATGGTGCAATGGCGGCGGATGCCGGTCGCGCTCCCCGCGTGTCGTAAACCCCTGTTCTGCGGGGAAATGCCCTCCTGCCTGCATCTCTGAGGTTTACTTATTCGTTACCAATACGAAACATTGACGCCCGCCGAATGGGCCATTACTTTCTCGGTCAGAGAGCGCTCTCTCAGATTGGTTCGCCGAAGATCCCGATTCCTCTCCCCGGAGGCACCCCCCAATGGATCCCTCGATCCGGACCACGGGTCCGGACAGCGCGTACCCCCGTGAAGGACGATTCATCCGCCGCTCCCGGAACCACCGGCGCGGCCTCGCCGCCGGAGTGGTCATCGCGATGGTGGCCGCCCTGTTCGGCTTCGGCGTCGCCCGCTCCGCCGAGGCGGCCACGCTCGGAGCCGGCAGCTACGCCGACACCCTGCCCGCCGGCCGTTCGCTGCCGAGCGGCTGCGGCTCCGTCTCCACCAACCCCCGCCAGTGGGTGACCGCCAACGCGCCGGCCGGCGCCGTGCCGACCAACGACTGGTGGTCGTCGATCCTCTTCAAGAAGACCGACTGCGCGTACGGCGAGCCGCTCTACGCCCACCCGATCTCCTACGACACCTTCGGCAACGGCCTCGGATTCTCCTACAACACCACCGCGGCGATCAGCGGCACGGCGACCGGTGTGAGCGAGTACCACTACCCCTACGTCCAGGACATCCGGGTCGGCGTCGCCGGGCTGAACTCACCCGACGTCAAGGTCGACGGCTGGAGCGACTGGACCGTCACCCCGTACTGGAGCGGCGGCGGCCGGACCATGAAGGCCACCATCGGCCACGGCCTGCCGTTCAGCTACTTCCAGGTCACCGGCGGCGACGCGCAGATCACCACCTCCGGCACCCCGGCGGTCTGGTCCAACAGCGGAGCCACCATCGGCTTCACCGCCAACGGGCACGACTACGTCGCCTACGCCCCGACGGGCGCGACCTGGACGGTCAGCGGGACGACGATCAGCTCGGCCCTGGCCGGCCAGGGCTTCTTCTCGGTGGCGGTGCTGCCCGCGGGCGGCGACCGCGCCGCCCTGGCCGCCACCTACGGCCAGTACGCCCACGCGCATGTCACCGGCACTCGCGTCTCCTACGCCTACAACCAGTCGGCGAGCACGCTCACCACGACGTACGCCTTCACCACCACGGCCAGGCAGGGCACGGCGACCGGCACGGTCATCGCGCTCTACCCGCACCAGTGGAACTACCTGACCGGCTCGACGCCGTTCGCGCAGACCTACACCTCGGCGCGCGGCCAGATGAAGATCGTCACGGGCACCCAGTTCAGGACGACGATGAAATACACCGGCGTGCTGCCGGAGGTGCCCGCCGTCGGCGACAGCAGCGGCGCCGACCTCACCACCATCACCAACCAGCTCAACGCGGAACTGGCCAACCCGGCGGACATCCGTGGCGACGACACCTACTGGACCGGCAAGGGCCTGGGACGCGCCGCCCGCATCGCGGAGATCGCCGACCAGCTCAACCTGACCTCCGTACGCACCTCGGCGCTCAACGCCATCCGCACCCGTCTCAACGACTGGTTCACCGCCTCGCCGGGCAAGACCAGCCGGGTCTTCTACCTCAACCCCACCTGGGGCACCCTCATCGGCTACCCGGCCTCCTACGGCTCCGATCTGGAGCTCAACGACCACCACTTCCACTACGGCTACTACATCGCGGCCGCCGCGACCCTCGCCAAGTTCGACCCGAACTGGGCCAAGAGCAGCCAGTACGGCGGCATGGTCGACCTGCTGATCCGCGACGCCAACAACTACGACCGCGCCGACACCCGGTTCCCCTACCTGCGCGACTTCGACATCTACGCCGGCCACGACTGGGCCTCGGGACACGGGGCGTTCGGCTCCGGCAACAACCAGGAGTCCTCGTCGGAGGGCATGAACTTCGCCAACGCCCTGATCCAGTGGGGACAGGCCACCGGAAACACGGCGGTCCGCGACGCGGGCATCTACATCTACACAACCCAGGCGGCGGCGATCCAGGAGTACTGGTTCGACACGCGCAACCAGAACTTCCCCACGACGTTCGGCCACAGCACGGTCGGCATGGTCTGGGGCTCGGGCGGCGCCTACGCCACCTGGTTCAGCGGCGAGCCAGAGATGATCCAGGGCATCAACATGCTTCCGATCACCGGTGGCCACTTCTACCTGGGTGACAACCCCGGCTACATCACCACCAACTACAACGAGCTGGTGACCAACAACGGCGGCCCACCGACCGTGTGGCAGGACGTCATCTGGGAATTCCTCGCGCTGGGCAACGGCGACACCGCCCTGGCGAACCTCCGTGCCAACCCCGGCTACACCCCCGAGGAGGGTGAGAGCAGGGCGCACACCTTCCACTGGATCCGCAACCTGGCCGCGCTGGGCAACGTGGACAGCTCCATCACCGCCAACCACCCGCTGACCAAGGTGTTCAGCAAGAACGGCGCCCGCACCTACGTCGCGTCCAACATCTCCGGCAGCGCGATCACGGTGACCTTCTCCAACGGCACCGTCCTCAACGTGCCGGCGGGCAAGACGGTCGCCTCCGGCGCCCAGAACTGGAGCGGCGGCAACGCGGGCGGCGGCACTCCTCCGACCGGCAACCCCACGCCGACCCCGACTCCCACCCCGACGCCGCCCACGGGCACCTTCGCCGCGACCCGCTACCTGCAGACGGGCGGGGCGCTGCCGGGCACCTCCGGTACGGCGGGCAACCTCACGCTGGCCGCCTCCACCGGCAACTCCAACGGCACACCCGTCAACCCGCAGGTGTTCGTCGCCACCGGCCTCACCGCCACCCACAACGGCGGCTCCGCCACCTTCGACCTATTCCTGGACGCGGGCGCCACGGTCGCCAACGGCAGCCAGATCCGGGTCTCCTACGACCTGACCGGAAACGGCAGCTGGGACAGGGTGGAGACCTACAACTACTTCGCCACCGACCCTGTGCCGGGCTGGGAGCACTACACCCAGGCCGCCGGTCTGCAGTCCTCGTCGGGAACGCTCGGCAACCTGTCGGGCGGTCAGGTGAGGGTGGAGGTCTGGAACGCCATCGGCAACGGCACCACCACCCTGGGCATCGGCAACCAGTCGCTGATAAGGCTCCCGTTCAGCTGAGCCCCTGGCGTCCTTCCCGGCTTTGAAAACCGCGGACCACCCGCACCCGGCCTTCCAACCGGGTGCGGGTGGTCCGCGGTTCACCGGCCCGGGCGATCCCGAAGCCTTCCCGCGCGGACACGGCACGCCCAGCCGCGCTCGAACGAACCCGTCTCGCCTGGCCGTCGCGGAACACCCCGGCCCCTGCCGAGCCCGACCCGCACACCACGAGGAAGCGGTGACGCGCGGGACAGGCCGGTCTCGCGAGGTGTGGCCGGTCGCGGGTCTCCGGGGTCAGTCGCTCCGGTGCCGCGCGGAGGCGGCCGAGAGCGAGGGCTCCAGGTTGTCCTCGTCCGAGGGCGGCCACCGCAGGCCGATCGGGCTCGTGACCGGAAACGTGCCCGACTCGACGATCGCGCCGGCCAGGGGGCGGAGCAGCCGGGCAAGCGTGGTGGTGAGCTCGTCTCCGAGGGCTCGCCAGGGACCGGCCGCCGCCTCGTCGGTCAGTTGCTCGATCCGGTCCCGCTCTTGCGCGCCCACGGCGGTCAGGCGGTCCGAGCCGTCGAGCCACCCCCGCTCGCGCAGGGCCTCGGCGCCGGAGATCCAGTCGGCGTCATCCCACTTCCGCCCCTGACGCAGGAGCTCCATGTCGGTCTCGTCGGCCGCGGCCTTGAGCAGGTGCGCCTGGACCGGAGACACGCCGTGAGCCACGAGGGCGGCCACGTGCCCGTCGCCCCGGTGCTCGCGCAGCGTGGTCGCGGCCTGCCACAGCCGCAGGTGCGGCTCGACCGGCGCGGGAAGAGCCTGGTTCGCCGCGCCGAGCACCCGGCCCGCGGTGTCGGCGTGCTCGGCGGCCTTCCAGGCGAGCGTGGCGGCCGCGCGCAGATCATCGGAGTCGAGCGTCGTGTCCGTGAGCAGGCGCTCCAGGGCGGCTCCCGCCCCGTCGAGCCGGGCTCGCAGCACGGAGGAGGGGGCCGCGAACGTCCAGGCGTCGGGGAGCGCCCGGCGCACCCGTGCCGGATGGAAGCCGTGGAAGGCGGCGGTGACGACGTCCGGGCCCACCGGCCCGAGCGGGGCCGCCCTCATCGCGAAATAGCCCATCCAGAATCCGCGCATGCCGATCGCGTCCGCTGCCGCCCGCGCTTCCGGGGCGAAATAGGTGACGGCGTGTAGAGGCTCCAGTAATTGCCACATGACACGTGGGACGTTCGCGTTCATCGTCGGCACGTTCTCACCCCTTTTCGTGGATCTTGGTTGATGGGCCTATGCGTTTTCACCCGGCAAGCATAGATATTTCGTGACGTCGTGTCTGGTCAGGACACTGACCCAATGTGTTTGGGACAGTCAGATCTCCTTGTGAGATTGGGTCTTCTCAGAGGTCGGCGGGCGGGTTATCAAGAGCAGGAACGAAATCGTGAGCCAGATACCCCGCCACTCGCTGCAGCCCTGCCGTACGGCTCCGCTGTCGTATCCGGCTGCCCATCCCCTCGATTCGACGGAGAGCGACATGCGTCAGTTACGAAAGGTCATTTTACGGATCCTCTGCGTCACCCTTCTGCTCGTGTCGGGCCTCGCCGCCACGGCCACGAGCGCGCAGGCCGCCGTACCGGACCGCTGGGGATTCGCCTACGTCAACGCCTACTCGGGCATTCCCAGCCCCGCCCACCAGGCGGGCAGCTGGTCCGTCGGGTTCAACGTCTCCGTCACACCCGGCGCCGTGGGCCAGTCGTTCGTGAGGTTCCCGCAGATCGCGACGACGGGTGGCGTCGTGCACGTCACGGCGGTCGCCCAGGACGCCTACTGGTGCCAGGCCCAGAACTGGGGACCGTCGGGCCCCGACCTCGTCGTGGCCGTGCAGTGCTACCGGTACGGCGGGGCTCCCGTGTTCGCCCAGTACACCGTCGTCTTCGAGACGAGCACGGGCACCCTGCCCGTGGCGCAGGGGTTCGGCTACGTCCACTACAACGGGGCCTTCATCGCCGGCCAGTTCAACTCGGTCTCCGCTCCGAACAGCGTCACCGGGGGCGGCGGCAGCTGGACGGTCTCCCTGCCGGGCCTGGGCTCGCCGGCGGCCGCGGGCAACATCCAGGTGACCGCGGTCAACCCCACGCAGCCCGCCCGCTGCAAGGTCGCCGGATGGACCCCGACGGCGAGCGGTCAGATGATCCAGGTGCGCTGCTTCAACGCGACGAACGTGCCTCTCAACACCGGCTGGACGCTGACCTACCAGCGTGAGCGGGCGATCACCGGGGCGGCGATCCCGCCGAAGAACTTCGCCTACACCTTCGACCTCTCCAGTGCACCCGGCCCGTACGCACCGACGCCCGTCGGCATCAACCACAACTCCCAGCTGGGCGTCAACACCGTCCAGAGCTCCGGAGTCGGCCTGCGCATGGTGCTGTTTCCCCAGGTCGCCGCAGCGCCCACCCACGTCCAGGCGACCGCGTTCGGACCCGGGCCCGAGTTCTGCAACCTGCAGACCCTGTGGACCCTGAGCGGAACCACCGTGTTCGTCCGCAACGTCGCCTGCTACAGCGCCGGCACCCGGGTGAGCCACCGCTCGATGACCACCTACACCTCGGCCTTCTGAGAGCACCCGAGCCCGGCGCACGCCGTCGATGCGGCGTGCGCCGGGCGGAGGCCGTACCGCCCGCGTGAAGTCGTCGGGTCGAAGGGGAGGTGGCGGCTCACCTCCTCGGGGACGCCCGTCTCCGGTCTCGGGAGCCTTCCCGAAAACGAGGAAGTGCCTCGGAGGGCGTTCGCGCGGGTCCATCTCCGGCGTGAAAGCCGGAGTACGGGCCCGCATCTCGGGCAGCCGGAGACGATGACGACTTATGGGTTTCACTCCTCACACGAGCAGATTCATCCGGCGGAGCTGCTGAAGGCGGTGACGCGGGCCGAGCAGGCGGGGTTCGGGGCGGCGATGTCGTCGGACCACTTCTCCCCGTGGAGCGAGAGACAGGGGCAGTCCGGATTCGCCTGGTCCTGGCTGGGCGCGGCCCTCCAGGCCACGGAACTGCCGTTCGGCGTGGTCAACGCCCCCGGCCAGCGCTACCATCCCGCGATCATCGCCCAGGCGATCGGCACCCTCGGGGCGATGTTCCCCGGACGCTTCTGGGCCGCACTCGGCTCGGGCGAGGCGAGCAACGAGCACATCACCGGCGATCGCTGGCCGCGCAAGGAACTCCGCATGGCGCGCCTGCGGGAGTGCGTCGACGTCATCCGGGCGATGCTGGCGGGGGAGGAGGTCAGCCATGACGGCCTGGTGACCGTGGACCGCGCCCGCCTGTGGACCCGTCCGGACGTCCCGCCCAAGCTGGTCGGCGCGGCGGTGAGCGTCGAGACGGCGCGGTGGTGCGCGGAGTGGGCCGACGGCCTGATCACGGTGAACGGGCCCCTGGAGAAACTGCGCGAGGTCGTCGGGGCCTACCGGGACGCGGGCGGGAAGGGCAAGGCGGCCCTCCAGGTCCATCTCAGCTGGGCCGAGAACGACGAGGAGGCCATGGCGATCGCCCACGACCAGTGGCGGAGCAACGTCTTCTCCCCGCCGGTGAGCTGGGACCTCGAAACCGCCGAGCTCTTCGACGTGACCTCCGCCGACGTCTCGCCGTCCCAGGTCGCCGAGGTGGTCAACGTCTCCTCGGACCTGGGCTGGCACGCGGCCCGGCTCAACGAGTACGCGGAGGTGGGTTTCGAGGAGATCTACCTGCACCACGTCGGTCAGGAGCAGAGCGCCTACATCGACGCGTTCGGCGCGAAGGTACTGCCCCAGCTCCACTGACGGCGCGGTCTTCTCGAAGGTGATCTCCAGGGAGGTCGAGACGTTGCCCCTGGTGACATGACCTCCCCTCACCTTTGCGACATTTGGTCGAAACAAATATTTCGTAATCAATTCACACGACTGGGGTCAATGTTCTACATTTGGTTGTGGGAGCGCTCCCATCGAAAGGAGGCGCAGTGTCTCGCCATCACAACTCATCCGCGGTGTCCGCCGACGCCGCTCCCGAGTACGAGGCTGAGTGCCTGCTGCCTGCGGCCCCCGCGAGTGTGCGCGAAGCCCGCTCGATGGTCCGCCGCGAACTCTCCCTGTGGGGCGCCGACGACCTCGTCGACGACTGCGTACTGATCATCAGTGAGCTGGTCACCAACGCCGTCAGGCACGGTGGCGCCGCGTGCGCGCTCAGGATCTGCGGCGGTGGGAGCTTTGTGTACGGCGAGCTCTTCGACCCCGGAGCGGGCGCACCCCGGATCTGCGAGCGCGACATGGACGCCACCGGCGGCCGGGGCCTCCAGATCGTCGACTCCCTGGCCGGAGACTGGGGCGTCACCCGCCCCTCCTCCGGCGGCAAGGTCGTCTGGTTCACTCTCGGCCTGCCCGTCTCGCACCGCCATCCCACCGCCGCCCCGGTCCTGCAGCTCAAGTAGGCGCCCGGCCCTCGAACGAGCTGACGGGTGGCCGTCGAGGAGGCAGCGGAGCGGGCCGTATCCGTCGCACCCGTCGTACACGGAGCCGGAGAAGGCCGCACGCAGAGCCTTCGACCGCCGCGTCCGTCGTCCATGGATCCGGAGAAGGTCGCACGGAGTGCCGTCCACGTGATCATCCGGAGACGGCATCGGATCCGGATGTGCGATGAGGTGTGTTCTCCCCGGGGGTGAATGCGGGACATCGCCGTGGCGCGAGTTTCCTGACGGCGGTGACCCGGAGTCGTAGGGTGGTTACAGGAGCCGGATCATCGGATGGTTCCGTACCGCTCTCACCGGATCGCGGCGTGCTGAAAGGATCACGGACGGCGTGCGAACCCATTTCGAGGTCGAGGAACCCGAGGAGTACGAATCGGCGAAGGAGTTATTGCTCCGCCGCTGCAAGAACTGGGCCGCGGATCACGGCATGCGGGCCGACGAGGGGATGCTCTCGGCCGCCCTGGACTCACGGCACCTCAGCTCGGACGGGCGCCTCGGTCACTGGACCCCCGTCGAGGTGCGGCGACTGCTGCTGGAGTGGATTCCCCAGCTCGTGGTGGCCGACCCCGACACTCTGAACGCCGCCCCGGAGAGCCTGCTGACGCTCCTGCGCTACCTCGCCGCCTCCGGGCTGCGCGACCCGCGAGGCGCTTCGATCGCCACGCTTGAGAAGGCCGTCGCCGAAGCGGCCGCGGATTACCCGGCCGCGCTGGCCGACCCGCTCCGGCAGGGAGTCGGGAAGTTCTGGACGCTCGCCGCGCTGGACAACGGGGTCGATCTCAGCGACGGCGAGGCCCTGGAGAGGTTCCAGCGCGACGTCGACGCCGGACGAGCCCGGTACGACGGCGAGTTGCTCGACCGCCTGATCGAGGCGAGCCTCACAAGGCCGCCGCTCGATCAGGCGCGGGCATACGCGCAGCTTCCCGTCGGCCTTCCGCCCCGAGAGGAGCTCGCCGCGGCCGCCGCGGACAGTGGGACCGTCCGTCGGCTGGCCGCCCTCGCGGGCTGGGTGGGCGCCGACGGCCGGGAGCTGACGGCCACCGGCGACCTCCGGCCGGCCGACGCCCGCGAACTGGCAAGACTGCTCGGCACCGGCGAGCAGGACTCCACGGCGCGCGGCTCGACGGAGACGCCCCTGCTCGATCTGCTGTTCGCCTGGGCGAAGAAGGCCCGCCTGGTGCGGGTGAGCAAGGGGCGGGTGCTGCGGGTGGCCAAGGCCGCGCCGCTGCTCCGTGACCCGGAGGCGCTGTGGCGGCGGGCGTTCGAGACGTTCTTCGACCTCGGCGGGGTCGTGTGCGCGCCGGACGCCTTCTGGGGCAGATCCTCGCCGATGACCCTGACGTTCGACGAGATACTGCCCGACGTGCTGAACACGATCTACAGCATTCCGCACCCGACGCCGGTGGTGCGGCTTCAGGAGACCGTGTGGCTGGCGTGCCGGGAATACCTCTGGCTCGATGACGAGGAGGAGGACCCCTCGACGGAGTCGCTCCGGCCGGGGGTCGAAAGGGACCTGCTCCGGGCCCTTGAGGTGCTGGCCGGGCTGGGCGCCGTGGAGCTGAGCCACGGCATGGCGGACGAGATGTTCTCCGCCGACCTCGGCGACGACTTCGAGGCGGAGCACGGCGAGGAGCGCCCGCTGCCGCCGGAGGTGTGCGCGCGGCTCCTCACCCGGCTCGCCGAACCCGGCCCGCTGGTACGGCTGACGCCCCTGGGCGTCCGGGCCGTGCGCGAGCGCATGCTCGCCGGGGGCCGTGACGCCCCCCTGGTCGGAGAGCTGGCGGACGAGGCACCGGCCGAAATGCTCGGCGTGGTCGCCCAGCACTACACGCTGGAGACGGCCAAGGAGGAGATCGAGGGCTGGCTGGCGGCGCACGGCGGGGACGTCGAGCCACTGCTGGAGGCCGTACGCGAATGCCCGTTCCGCATCCGGTCGGCGGCCATGCTGAAGATCCTTGTCGAGACGCTTCCCGATGGCAGGGCGCTCCTCCGCGGGCTCCGCGGTGACGCGAAGCTGAGGCCCCTGGCCGTGCTGACCCTCGTCGACGAGGGCCTCCTCGGGCCCGAGGACCTCACCGGCCGCGAGCAACTGTTCCTGATCACCGAAGGACTGCTCACGCTTCTGGAGCTGGGCGGGCCGGAGGCCGTACGGGAGCAGCTCGCCGCCCTGCCTCCCGGCCAGGCATCGGAGATCGCCACCGGGGTGCAGAACTCGGGGCACCCCGACAGGGTGGCCGTCGAGGAGTTCCGTACCCTCGTGGCCGAGCAGATGCGAGATCGCGGCCGTCCGCTGCGGCTGGTGCGAGGTCAGGCCCCCGGCGCGCGCGGCCGTCCCAGCGGACACGGCAAGAAGCGCAGGCGCTGACCCTCGTTTCGGGGGCACCGCCCTGGAGCCGGAGGGCGGGTGTCATGTCCGGTCGTCTCGCCACATAGGGTGCGAGACGGCCAGCCCCCGCCAGGAAGAGACGCGCATTCCCCCATGACGATGACCTTCGACCACACCCGCCGCGCCTGTTACACCGGTTACGTCACCCAGGCCATCGTCAACAACCTGGCCCCGTTGCTGTTCATCGTCTTCCAGACCCGCTACGACCTGCCGCTGGAGATGCTCGGGCGTCTGGTGCTGCTGAACTTCGCCACCCAGCTGGTCACGGACATCGTGGCGGTGAGGTTCGTGGACCGGCTCGGTTACCGCGTCCCGCTGGTGGTGGCCCACATCCTGTCGGTGGCGGGGCTGGCGCTGCTGGCGGTGGCCCCGGCGGTCTCGCCCTCCCCGTATCTGGGACTGTGCGTCGCGATCATCGTTTACGCCGTCGGCGGCGGCCTGCTGGAGGTGCTCGTCAGTCCCGTCGTCGACGCTCTGCCCAGCCCGCAGGAGGGCAAGGCCGCGGCCATGAGCCTGCTGCACTCCTTCTACTGCTGGGGCCAGGTCGCGGTGGTGGCGGGAAGCACGCTGCTGCTCGCCCAGATCGGCCAGGACGCCTGGCAGATCCTGCCCCTGGCCTGGGCGATCGTCCCCCTGATCAACCTGGTGGTCTTCCTGAAGGTGCCGCTGCCCGCCACCGTCCCCGACGAGCACCGCACTTCTCTGAGAAAGCTTTTCAGCGTCCCCGCCTTCGCCGCGGCCATGACGCTGATGCTCTGCGCGGGCGCGGCCGAGCTGACCATGTCGCAGTGGTCGTCCCTCTTCGCCGAGGAAGGCCTGGGCGTCTCGAAGGTCTGGGGAGACCTGGCGGGCCCGTGCCTGTTCGCCGTGCTGATGGGTGTCGGCCGCATCATTTACGGCCTGTGGGGAGAGAGGATCCCGCTGGTGCCCGCCATGGCCTCCTGCGGCGCCCTGGCGACCGTCTGCTATCTCGTCGCCTGCCTGTCGACCAACCCGGTGGTCAGCCTCGTCGGCTGCGCGGTGTGCGGCCTGGCCGTCAGCCTCCTGTGGCCCGGAACCTTCAGTCTCGCCGCCGGCCGCTTCCCCCTCGGCGGCGCGGCCATGTTCGGTGTCCTGGCGGTCTTCGGCGACGCGGGCGGCGCCATCGGCCCCTGGATCGCCGGAGCCGTCGCCGACGCCTCCACCACCGGCAACGCGCTGCTGGGCGGCCTCGCGGATCTGCTTCCCGACGACGGCGGCTCCGGCCTGCGCGCGGGCCTTCTTGTCGCCGTCGCCTTCCCCCTCGTCATCGTCGTCATCACCCTCCTGTACAACGCCCGTACCCGGCACGCGCCCGGCGCGGCCTCCCTCGAGGCCGGAGACCCGGTCGGCGGGTGACCGCCGGTCGGATGGGGAATCGGGAGCGACCAAAACCTCGACCGGCGCGGGAGAGCTACCGATGGAGGCGAATCGGCTGAAACGCCTGATCGTCATCTATGCGGAGATTGCCGACAGCTGCGAACTCCGCCAAGCAGCCGTCGCGGGAGCGTGAGAGGCTACTGTTCATGCCTAGCTCCGAGCGGGACCAGCAGATGATCGGAATCGGTTATCAGGATTGCGATCTTGCGGAATTTATCGAGCGATTGCATCTCAGCTCGGTCACCCTCCTCGTCGACGTCAGGTTGAACCCCATTTCCCGCAAGCGCGGATTTAGCAAGACAGCGCTGTCCGGCGCCCTTGCCGATGCCGGAATCGCTTATGATCACATGCGGTCGCTGGGAAATCCCAAGTGGAACAGGCCGGGGTTCGGCGGGGACCCAGCCGAGCTTGAGATCGCCCGCGGTGTCTATGTCGAGCAGATCTTGGATTCCGGCGCGCATGAATGTCTGGAGCGGATCGCAGAGGCCGCTCGGCAGCAGACGATAGCGATCATGTGCTTCGAGGCCGACGAGCGACGTTGCCATCGAGACCTCGTGCTGGAAGCGATCCGCGACCGGTTCAGCCGCGCCGTACCGGCTTGATCCGCTGGGGATAGACGACGCCGAGCACCATGAAGCTTTGCGGATGGGCGAGCTGGTTGCCCACGTAGAAGATGGTGTCCCGTTTCGGCGCGCACATCAGGTCCAGGAACTTCTCGCGGATGGCTTCCCTTACTCCTTCGTCATCGCGGGCGTGCACATTCCGCTGCAGAGCGACCAACTCCCAGTCGTATATCCCTTGGCGATGTGTGTTGCAGCCCGAAGAGTGGCATCGGTACCTGTACCAGGCCTTGAATCGAGGAGCCTGCAGAGCGGTGCGCGGTCCGGATTCGAAAAGATCCAACTGCGCGACATACTGTTCGATCTTCCGCTGATCTGCGGGGTTCCAACCAAGGTGGGGCTCGATGATGAGATCCAGGATCTCTTTTGGTCTGACGGCCGCGAGTGATCTGGCAGCGGGTTGGTCACGGACAGCGGACAGAAGATCGCACATGGAGTCCTCGACGTGGTCATCCAGGTACGCCATTCGCTTTTCCCAGCTCGTGAGGTGATTTTCTGTCTTGAGGCTGTCCAATCGAGGTTGCCGGCTCTCCACTCGAGGATCCTTCGTTCTCGGTTTGGCCTCAAGCGTGACGATGTCGTATTTGCGGAACTGTGAGTTGCTTTCCAAAGCTCGATAATTGATCGGATAGAGCCTTATCCAGCCCAGGTGATCGAGATCAAGCCTGAGCGCGGCCACGCACACGGTCTCACCGTATGTTTCCGAGGGGTTGGGGGCGGTCTTGACTGTGATGAGGACTCTCATCCGCTGGAACCGATTTTCGGGAGGCTCGCTCCGTACCACTTCCGGATCAGGGCGAAACAACGAAAACTGCTCCGACATAAGGCGCTCCACGCTGGCTGTATCCGGTGATCTCCAGGCTGGCTTTGCTTCTCCTTTGCGTGGACTTTTGCTGGGTGATTTTACTTAGCCATACAGGCGATTTCCGGTTATATGGGACCAATTTTTTATTTGGCGATGGTGATGGGGGCAGCGGCCGGAGGGTTTTTGTCGGTGTGGCGGGTCAGACTCGCTGTTGACTTCACCCCCGAATGCGGAGGTCTCACGATGGCGAGGCGTAGGTCACCGGCGCGAGGACGATCTCCGGCGCGGAGGCGATCCTCGGCCCGAAGACGGTCACCCGCACGGAGGCGTCCTCGGCGTAGGGCGGGTAACGGCTGGGTGCTCTGGCTGCTTGGCGCGGTGATCGTGATCATCCTGATTCCGTACGCGCTCAACGCGCTCACCTCCGTGTGGCCGCTTGTTCTGGCGATAGCCGCTGTCCTGGTCGCTCTCACCGCCTGCGTGGTCCTTGTGCTGCGCAGAACGGGCCGGAAATATCGGAGGGAGGTGCTGGAACGTGCGGCGGTCAGCCGGCTGACTCCCGGGCAGTTCGAGCAGTTGACCGCGGAGCTGCTGCGCAACGAGGGTTTCCGCGGGGTCAGGGTCATCGGCGGAGCCCGTGACGGCGGTATCGACGTCCTCGGCACCGCACCGGGCGGCATCCCGTACGCCGTCCAGTGCAAGCTCTACACCAGGCCGGTCGGGCCCGGACAGGTCCGTGACTTCATCGGCGCTCTGCGAGCCCCTGCTTACAGGGGGCACAGGGGCGTCCTGGTGACCTCCAGCGTCCTGAGTAAGCAGGCGCACCAGGCCGCGAGCGAGGACGGCATGATCGTCGTTGACCGTGACCGTCTGGCGGACTGGATGATGGGCGCCTACTCCGTTCACGCAGGCGGAGGCGCATCACCGGCATGGCTCGTCTGGCTGCGCCGTGGTCGTGCGGGCGGGAAACGTCCGGATCCCCTGCCTGTCGTTCGGGAGGGCGGCTCCGGCCTGCGGGCTGTGGGGGAGGACGGCCCCGGCTCGTGGGTCACGCGGGAGGAGGGCCCCGGTCCGCGGGTTGCGCGGGAGGATGGCTCCGGCCTGCGGGAAGATGGCCCTGGTCTGCGGAAGGATGGTCCCGGCCTGCGGGAGGATGGCCCTGGTCTGCGGGAGGATGGTCCCGATCTGAGCGGCGTGATCGTCGACTGATAGGGCGTGCCAGGCCGCATCCGGCGCCGGGCAGGAGTATCTTCCCTGGCAAACTAGGCAGAAGTTGCCATATGGGACAAAGCGCTTGAATGAGGGGGAAGGGGTCGGCCGGTCGTGGGGGTGGAGAGGCAGAGCCAGGAGATTCCCGGCCCGGCGGCGCGGGTGCGGCCGCGGAGGGTTTCGCCCGTGAGGCGGTCGAGCCGATGACGGGGGAGGAGACGCTGAGACGGGCGATCGAGGAGATCCCGCTGGTGGATCATCACGTCCACGGCGTCCTGGCCGGCGATGTGTCGCGGCGGCAGTTCGAGGAGCTGATCACCGAGTCCGACCGGCCGGTGCCCGCCTGGATGACCCAGTTCGACTCCCAGGTCGGTTTCGCCATCCTGCGGCACTGCGCGCCCGTCCTCGGCCTGGACCCGCACCCGGATCCCGAGATCTACCTCGCCCGCCGCGTCGAGCTCGGGACCGAGGAGGTCAACAGGCGCCTGCTCGCCGCGAGCGGGATCGGCCACTTCCTGGTGGAGACCGGCTACCGCGGGGACGAGATCCTCGGTCCGGACCAGATGGCCGCCGTCACCGGCAAGCCCGCCGGCGAGGTCGTCCGGCTGGAGGCGGTCGCGGAGCGGGTCGCCGCGGAAGGGACCGACGCCGCCGGGTTCGCCGCCCGTTTCGAGGCGGCCCTCTGGGAGCGCAGCCGTACGGCACGCGGGTTGAAGACCATCGTCGCCTACCGCCACGGGCTCGACTTCGACCCCTGCCCACCCACCCCCGCCGAGGTGACGGAGGCGGCCGGTCGCTGGCTGCGGGCATCCGATCGACCCGGCCCGGCCCGGCTCGACGACCCGGTGCTCCTGCGCCACCTGATCTGGACGGGCATCGAGCGCGGCCTGCCGCTGCAGTTCCACATCGGGTTCGGCGACCCCGACATCGACCTCCGCCGTTCCGACCCGCTGCTGTTGCGCGGCCTCATCGAGCTCGCCGAACCCCGGAACGTTCCGCTGCTCCTGCTGCACTGCTACCCGTTCCACCGTCACGCCGGCTACCTCGCGCAGGCCTATCCGCACGTCTACTTCGACGTCGGGCTGGGCGTGAGCTACACGGGGGCGCGCAGCGTGGCCGTCGTGGCCGAGAGCCTGGAGCTGGCGCCGTTCGCCAAGATCCTCTTCTCCTCGGACGCCTGGGGCCCTGCCGAGCTGCACCATCTGGGCGCCCTGCTCTGGCGCCGCGCGATGACCGGCGTCCTTTCCGGCTTCGTCGCCGAAGGCGAGTGGAGTGAGGACCAGGCGGTTCGGGTAGCCACGATGATCGGCGAGCAGAACGCCCGCCGCGTCTACGGCCTCGGAGAAAATGTATGACAGAGATCCACGAGCGGCTCCGCGCCGCCCTCCACGCCAAGCTTCCCGCCGCCTACGCACTGCGACGAGAGTTGCACGCGGAGCCATACGTGTCCGGCAGGGAGGAGCCGACGCTCAAACGTGTGCTGGACGCGCTGCCCGACGGCACCGTGATGGAGCGGGTGGCCGGGACCGGCGCGCTCCTGCGCGTCGGGGGCGAGGGCCTGGCCGTCGGAGTGCGTGGAGAGCTGGACGCTCTGCCGATCGTGGAGGAGACGGGTGTCCCGTGGGCCTCGGGCAACGGCGCCATGCATGCCTGCGGCCACGACGTCCACCTCGCCGCGCTGGTCGCGCTGGCCGGGGCGGTCGAGCGTGTGGGGGGGCCCGCCCCGATGGTCGCGGTGCTGCAACCGCGTGAGGAGAGCTACCCGTCCGGCGCCTTCGACATCGTCGAGTCCGGCGCGCTGCACCGGCACCAGATCGGCGCGATGGTCGCGGCCCACGTCCAGCCGGTGCTCAGCGCGGGCGAGACGGCCTGCACTCCCGGAGCGGTCAACGCCTCCTCCGACGAGTTCACGCTCACCGTGCGAGGCCAGGCCGGGCACGCCGCCTACCCTCATCTGTCCCGCGACCCGGTCCTGGCACTCGCCCAGATCATCGTGGCCGCTCAGCAGATCGTCAGCCGTGACTCCGACCCGATGACGCCGACCGTGGTCACCTTCGGGACCGTGACGGCGGGCACCGCGCCCAACGCCATCCCGGAGACCGCAGTCGCCCGCGGCACCCTCCGCACGATGTCGGAGCCCTGGCGCCACCAGCTGCACGACCGCTTCCGCGCGGTCGTCGAGGGGACCGCACGCGTCCACGGCTGTGAGGCGGACGTGCGAATCATGCCCGGGGAGCCGGTGCTCGTCAACGACGCTCGCCTCGCCGAGGAGACCGGATACATCCTCGTCGACACCGCTCACCACATGCCCGTCATGCTGCGCTCCTGCGGGGCCGACGACTTCGCCCACTTCGCGTCGGTCGTGCCGTCGCTGATGCTGTTCGTGGGCACCGACACGACGTCGGGCCTGCACAGCCCGTACTTCCTGCCCGGAGACGAGACGGTGGCGGCGGTCGCCGAGAGCCTGCTCGCCGCCTACCTCGGCGCGGCACGCGTCATCGGCGCGGACGGTGGTAAAACGCATGACCGCCAACCGCGATGAAAGCCGAGCGCTCGTCCGCGCGGTCACCTTCCCGCGCGTGACGGCGACCACCGGCGAGGCGCGGCCCTGACGGAGGTCGAACGCGTCCGCGCGGGAACCCCCGGCGGTGCGGTCTCGCCCCCGGGGAGGACGGCTCAGCGGTCGCCCATGCCGCCGAGGCGATCGCAACCCCACACCTGCCAAGGCGGTGTTCTGCGAGAACGGATCCGCCCTGCCGCCGGGGAAACTGCGGCAAGATCGGGTCCGTGACTCTCTGTAACTTCTTGATTACAGTTACCTTCGTCGTGTTTCCCACATGAACGAGGAGAATCATGCACACCTTCATTCGCAGAGCGGGCACTGCCCTGGCCGGTGTCGTCCTGGCCGGTGCCGGCCTGATGGTCGCGCTCCCCGCGACCGGCGCCCATGCCGCATCGTCCGTGGCCGCGGCGTCCCAGGCCGCGCCGGCGACCGCCTGCACGCAGACGGCCAAGGGCTGGATCTGCTTCCTGCGCTACTGCGACCCCTACTACTGCTACTACGACTGCTATCCCACCTGGGACGCGCGCAACAAGGGTGAGGCGCCCTCCATGCAGCACAAGGTTCCCGTCACCGCCGGCAAGGCTCCCGAGCAGATCTCTCTGCCCTGACCGATGAGGTCGTGAGGCGGGTGTGGACGACGGGGCCACCCGCGCGACATCCACACCTGGGGCGATGGGGAGGACTCGGCTGCGGCGGAGCCCTCCCCGTCGAACGGAGACATCGAGCGGAGACGCCGTCAGCGGCTCCGTCTCCCGGCGTTCCGGCCGCTCGGCCGGACCCGGATCGACAGCGCTTCCCACGGATCACGGCTTCCGCGGACCACGCTTGCGGCGGCCATGAACCCCGCCGACACGAATGCGAACAGTTCAGCCCCGCAGCCGTAGGTGTCCTCAGCCGGATGGCCGGCCCTTGACCGGGCGCACGTGATCGTTACAGTCAAGGGTGAAGACGGGACGAAAGTGTCCGTGTGGCGACCGGTGACGTGGTGAAGATGGACGAGCTGGACCGTGCGCGGATCTTCGATCAGCATCGGGACCTGCTGCAGGCGGTGGCCTATCGCGTGCTGGGCCGGGCCGGTGACAGCGAGGACATCGTCCAGGAGACGTGGCTGCGCTGGAGCGGTGTGAACCCCGTGGAGGTGGTCAACACCGAGGGCTATCTCGTACGGGTGGCCACCAGGCTGGCGATCGACCGGCTGCGCAGCGCCCAGGCGCGCCGCGAGTCCTACGTCGGGCCGTGGTTGCCGGAGCCCATACTCACCAGCCCCGACATCGCCGACAGCGTCGCGATGGCCGATTCGGTGTCGACGGCGATGCTGCTGGTGCTCGAAGCGCTCTCACCGTTGGAGCGGGCGGTCTTCGTTCTCCGCGAGGCCTTCGGTTACTCCTACGCGGAGATCGGCGAGATCGTCGACCGGAGCGAGCCGGCGGTGCGCCAGACCGCCCGGCGAGCTCGCGAGCACGTGGAGGCCCGGCGCCCTCGTTACGACACCGACCAGGCCGTCCGGCAGAAGGCGACCGAGAGTTTCCTGGCCGCGGCCGCCGGTGGTGACCTCAAGGCTCTGATGGAGGTTCTGGCGCCCGAGGTCACGCTGATCAGCGACGGGGGCGGGCTGGCCCCGGCGCCGCGTAAGGCCATCCGCGGGGTGGATCTCGTCTCCCGCGCCCTGGTCATGTTCGCCGGCCGGATGCCGGAGGACCCGAGCCTGAGCGTCGTGCAGCTCAACGGAGGACCGGGAATCGTCGTGCGTTCCGGGCCCGCTCCCGTCGCGGTGATGATCCTGAATCTCGTGGACGGCGTCGTCGAGAGCATCCACCTGATCACCAATCCCGAGAAGCTCAGCGGTCTCCGCTCCTCCTGATCGCCAACGGGTCGTGACTGCCGGGAGCTCGGTGCGCTGGTCGGCGCCGTGGTGATCGTGACCGGGATTGATGCCCGATGGGGGTCGCGTTCAGGGTGGCGCGGCCTCGCAGCATCCTTTCGTGATCGATTCATTGCCGACGGCCCGATCATCCACATGGACAGCGGCGTGGTGGTCAACGACAAGCTGTACGCCGTGCACTCCAACTACGACGAGTCGCCGATGGAGAGCTCGATCGAGGTGTTCGACACCCGGACGATGCGGCACGTCGACACGTACAGCTTCGGCATCTATCGTGGCTCGCTGACCTGGCTCGACCGGCACGACGGTGCGTGGTGGGCGGGCTTCGCCAACTACGACCAGGTGCCGGCCGGCGAGACCAAGCCGTACGGCGAGACGTACAACACGCAGGTCGTCAAGATGGACGACAAGTTCCAGGTCGTCGAGTCCTGGACGATTCCGAAGACGATCCTCGACCGGTTCAAGCCGATGAGCAACTCCGGTGGGTCGTGGGGCCCCGACGGCCGGCTCTGGCTCACCGGTCACGACCTCGGCGAGGCCTACGTCATGAACGTCCCGTCCGCGGGTTCGGAGCTGGAGTGGGCCGCCACCGTCACCCTCCCGAACGTCGAGGGCCAGGGCATCGCGTGGGACCGTTCGAGCAACAGGCCCACGCTCTGGGCGATCAAGCGCTCCACCAAGCAGGCGCTCAGCTTCACCGTCCCCTACTCCTCGATCAGCGACCCGAACGCCGCGAACTGGCAGGTCCTCGGCCCCGGTCACTTCCAGCAGTGACCGCTGACTCGCCGACCACCTCGGGGGCGTCCGGGCACGTCGTCCCGGTCGTGTTCACCAACGGCTCTGTCCCGGTTCCGTCGGGAGGCCGGGGTCGGCCGGCCTCCCGAAGCTGATCGCGAGGGCCTCGGTCAGGCGCCCACGTAGGCCGCGAGGTGCTCGCCGGTGAGGGTGGAGCGGGCGGCGACGAGGTCGGCGGGTGTGCCCTCGAAGACGATCCGGCCGCCGTCGTGGCCGGCGCCGGGGCCGAGGTCGACGATCCAGTCGGCGTGTGCCATGACCGCCTGGTGGTGCTCGACGACGATGACCGACTTGCCGGAGTCGACGAGCCGGTCGAGCAGGCCGAGCAGCTGCTCGACGTCGGCGAGGTGGAGGCCGGCGGTCGGCTCGTCGAGGACGTAGACGCCGCCCTTCTCGGCCATGTGGGTGGCCAGCTTGAGCCGTTGCCGCTCGCCGCCGGACAGCGTGGTGAGCGGCTGGCCGAGGCTGAGGTAGCCGAGCCCGACGTCGGCGAGCCGGTTGAGGATGGTGTGCGCGGCCGGCACGCGCGACTCGCCGTCGCCGAAGAACTCCTTGGCCTCGGTCACCGACATCGCGAGCACCTCACTGATGTCGCGGCCGCCGAAGCGGTACTCCAGCACCGATGCCTCGAACCGCTTCCCCTCGCACTCCTCGCAGGTGGTGGCGACGCCGGCCATCATCGCCAGGTCGGTGTAGATGACACCGGCGCCGTTGCAGGTGGGGCAGGCGCCCTCGGAGTTGGCGCTGAACAGGGCCGGCTTCACGCCGTTGGCCTTCGCGAACGCCTTGCGGATCGGGTCGAGCAGCCCGGTGTAGGTCGCCGGGTTGCTCCGTCGCGAGCCGCGGATCGCGCCCTGGCCGACCGACACCACACCCGCGCCGGCCGGGATCGACCCGTGCACGAGCGAACTCTTGCCGGAGCCGGCGACGCCGGTGAGGACGACCAGCACCCCGAGCGGGATGTCGACGTCGACGTCGTGCAGGTTGTTCGCCGACGCGCCGCGGATCTCCAGCGCGCCGGTCGGCGTGCGCACCGTCTCCTTGAGAGAGGCCCGGTCGTCGAAATGGCAGCCGGTGACGGTGTCGCTCCCGCGCAGCCCCTCGACGGTGCCCTCGAAGCAGACGGTGCCGCCGGCGGTACCGGCGCCGGGGCCGAGGTCGACGACGTGGTCGGCGATCGCGATCGTCTCCGGCTTGTGCTCCACGACGAGCACCGTGTTGCCCTGGTCCCGCAGCCGCAGCAGCAGGCCGTTCATCCGCTGGATGTCATGGGGGTGCAGGCCGATGGTGGGCTCGTCGAAGACGTAGGTGACGTCGGTGAGCGCGGAGCCGAGGTGGCGGATCATCTTGGTGCGCTGCGCCTCGCCTCCCGACAGGGTGCCCGCCGGCCGGTCGAGGGAGAGGTAGCCCAGCCCGATCTCCACGAACGAGTCGAGAGCGTGTGCCAGCTTGGCGAGCAGCGGTGCCACCGACGGCTCGTCGAGGCCGTGCACCCATTTGGCCAGGTCGCTGATCTGCATCGCACACGTGTCGGCGATGCTGATCCCCTTGATCTTGGAGGACCGGGCCGCCTCGCTGAGCCGGGTGCCGTCGCACTCGGGACAGGTCGTGAACGTCACCGCCCGCTCCACGAACGCCCGGATGTGCGGCTGCATCGCGTCGACGTCCTTGGCCAGGAAGGACTTCTGGACCCGCGGGATCAGCCCCTCGTAGGTGAGGTTGATGCCGTCGACCTTGATCTTGGTCGGCTCCTTGTAGAGCAGGTCGTGCAGCTCCTTCTTGGTGAACTTGCGGATCGGCTTGTCCGCGTCGAGGAAGCCGCAGCCGTTGAAGATGCGGCCGTACCAGCCCTCGGTGCTGAAGCCGGGGATGGTGAGGGCGCCCTCGTTGAGCGACTTGCTGTCGTCGTAGAACGCGGAGAGGTCGAAATCGGTGACCGAGCCCCGGCCCTCGCAGCGCGGGCACATGCCGCCGGTGACGCTGAAGCTGCGCCGCTCCTTCGTGGTCTTCCCGCCGCGCTCCAGCGTGACCGCGCCCGCGCCACTGATCGAGGCGACGTTGAAGGAGAACGCCTGGGACGAGCCGATGTGCGGCGTGCCGAGCCGGCTGAAGAGGATGCGCAGCATCGCGTTGGCGTCGGTGGCCGTGCCGACCGTGGAGCGGGGGTTGGCGCCCATCCGCTCCTGGTCGACGATGATCGCGGTCGTCAGGCCGTCGAGCACGTCGACGTCGGGCCGCGCCAGCGTCGGCATGAAGCCCTGCACGAAGGTGCTGTAGGTCTCGTTGATCATCCGCTGTGACTCCGCGGCGATCGTGCCGAACACCAGAGAGCTCTTGCCCGAGCCGGAGACGCCGGTGAACACCGTCAGCCGACGCTTCGGGATCTCGACGCTGACGTCCTTGAGGTTGTTCACGCGCACACCGTGCACGCGGATCAGATCGTGGCTGTCGGCAACATGCGGCGCAGGCGACTGCGTGTCCGGCCTCGTGGCCATGCTCATCGTGTCTCCATCTGTTACGCGGGATCTGTTACGAGGGGCCTTACGCGAGATCTGCTACGAAGGTTCGCCTTCGGGGTCTCCGTCGGCGTCGCCTGGCTCGATCTAACCAGTTTCGAGGGGTACGTCTCGTTCTGCTCCGTCGTGCGCGGGCTCCTGTACGGTGCCGTCCGTCCAGGTCATGGCCGTGATCGACGGCTCAGCGCAGTTCCTGGATGCGGATCAGGTTGCCCGCGGGATCGCGGAAGGCGCAGTCGCGCATCCCGTACGGCTGCTCGGTCGGCTCCTGGACGACCTCGGCGTCGGAGGCCTGCAGCTTCTCGAAGGTGCCGTTGAGGTCGGTGGTGGCCAGCAGGATCCAGCCGTAGGTGCCCTTGGCCATCATCTCGGCGATGGTACGGCGCTCGTCGTCGGTGATGCCGGGGTCGGCGGCCGGCGGCGCCAGCAGGATGGAGGTGCTGGGCTGTCCGGCGGGGCCGACCGTGATCCAGCGCATCTTGCCGTGCCCGACGTCGTTGCGGACCTCGAAGCCGAGGATGTCGCGGTAGAAGGCCAGGGAGGCGTCCGGGTCCTCGTGCGGAAGGAAGCTCGTGTGAATGGTGATGTCCATGACGGTCAGGCTAGGCGCGGCTCGGGGGCCGGCGCTTCTCGATTCCTGATCGGTCTGCTCACCTGCTTGGCCACGCACGAGGGCATCCCCGCCGTCGCCTGCGCCGCCTGGTGCCGGTAGGTGCTGGGTGGCATTCCGACCAGTTCGGTGAAGCGGGTGCTGAAGGTGCCCAGTGACGAGCAGCCGACCGCGAAGCAGACCTCGGTGACGCTGAGGTCGCCCCGGCGCAGCAACGCCATCGCCCGCTCGATCCGGCGCGTCATCAGGTAGCTGTACGGTGACTCACCGTAGGCGATCCGGAACTGGCGGCTGAGGTGCCCGGCCGACATGTGCGCGCCGCGGGCCAGCGCCTCGACGTCCAGCGGCTGCGCGTACTCCCGGTCGATCCGGTCCCGAACACGCCGCAACCGCGCGAGGTCGCTCAGGTGCTGTGCCGAGTCGGGTCTGCTGGTCACATGTGAGATCGTACGTCGCGCAGCCCGGAAACGGTCGCCGAGGCGGCCGTGACCGACCCGGACCCCGCAACCTGGTCGCGCGGGTCATGCCGACGGTTTCCAGTCGCCGAGGTGGGTGCGGATGGTCTGAGCGGCCGCCTGGTCGGCGGTCAGCTGGGGCCTGTTCTCGGGAACGGGTATCGCGGCTCCCGGGCCGAAATTGCGATATTCGCCGAATCTGGCGTCCTGCCAGGGGTAGCCCGCGCTCATGTTCACGTACGGCACGGCGGTGTCGATCTGCGGGCCGATCCAGGTCTCGCGCACGGTCAGCATCGGGACGGCGGTCAGGTCGCTGCTCGGGCGCCAGGGCCGGGCGAGGCCGTAGGAGCCGTCGGGAGAATCGCCGGTGATACGGCATCGGGTCGCCAGGTAGCCGTGCGGGTTCGCGGCGGCGGTGCTCGGTGCGAAGACGTAACCGTAGGGCCTGAATGACACGTCGCGGGCCAGGGTGTGCAGCTCGCATCGGTCGAAGACCGCGGTGGCACGGCCGAAGACGAAGTCGACGTCGCCTTCGACATGGCAGTGCCGGTAGTACTGCCGGGCGAAGGTGGCCAGGGCGAGGGTGTCGGCGTACAGGGTGTCCTGGTGGCCGAGGAACCGGCACGCCTCGAAGAGGGAGCGGTCGCCCATGACCTTCACCGCGACGGCCTGTGTCGCGGTGATCTCCGGGTGGTCGGCGCGCAGCCAGTCGTTGGCGAAGGTCACGTGGGTCGCGGTGAACCCGCCGGCCTGGATCGTGGTGGTGGCGCTGCCGCTCGTGCCGTACGTGCCGCCGTCGGGCTTGGCCGTTCCGGCGGCATTGTTGAAGACGATGACGACGTCGCGGGCGTCGCGGGTGGCGCCGGTGAAGGTCAGGCCGGTCTTGGCCTGGGCGATCAGGACCGTCTCGCGGTAGGTCCCGGCCGCGATCACCACCGTCCAGCCCCGCTCGGGAGCGTCCGGCGTCGCGTTGACGGCCGCCTGGACGGTGATGTGGTCGCCCCGGCCCTGGGAGTCGACGTACAGCGTGCGCGCGTTCGGCCTTCGGCGCGGTGATCCGTACGACCCGAACGGGCGAGGGCGGGTCCCGGCCGCTGCTTCGGTGGCCGTGACCAGCGTGACGCCGAGGGCCGCGGCCGCGGCTCCGGCCAGCACCTGACGCCGGCCGAACGGTGAGCTCTGGGGCGACATAAGACACTCCCGTGTTCACATATGTGAATAGCTTCCATATATAAGAACATCTGAAAGTTAGAGAAGTCCGATGGTGATGTCAATGGCGGAAGTTGGGAGCCTGCCGGACGACCTGAGATTGGACGGTTCCAAATGCCGGTGACGGTCGGCACCGCTCCGGGAAACGCCTTCCGATGCGCCATGTACGTTTCATGGAATGCGAGCCATTCGGGAAACCGGCTTTTCGGATTCGCGATGACCGAAGATGAGTCGGAAAGCGGCGAACTCGCCGGCCGGGTGCTCTTACCGGCCTCGGCGTGGTGGCCGCCGACGGCGGGACGGCGACGTGCGGAGGCCCCGATGGCGGCGCACGCCGCTTCAGGACGTACCGGAGGCCCCGATGGCGGTGCACGCCGTTCAGGGCGTACGGAGGTCGCCCGGATGGCCCCGACGGCCGCGCGCCGTTCAGTAGGGAAGGAAGATCTGGCGCTCTGTCGCGCTGTCGTCGAAGGCGCCGAGCCGGGTCTGCCCTTCGGTGGCGAGGGCGTCCAGCATGGTGTGCAGCAGCGCGGTGCACAGAACCGTGGGACCCGCGTGGGAGTCGAACGCGAAGTCGGAGCTCACCGGCGCGAGCAGGACCTCGTCCGCGAGGTCGGTGAGCCGGCCCACCGGCTGGTCGGTGATGAGCGCGATCTTCAGCCCGATGCGCCGCGCCCAGATGAGCCCCTGGGCCAGCTCGCGCGGGTAGCGCGGCAACCCGATGGCGAGCACCCATTCGGCTCCGGATTCGGCCGCCCGGCTCAGCTTGTCCTCCAGGGTCGAGCCTGCGATGTCCAGGACCCGTACGTCCGGGAGCACCTTCTCCGCCTGGTGGCCGAACAGGTGCGCCAGCGGTGCGGAGACCCGCAGCCCCACGACCAGGAGCGGACGTGACCTGGACAGTTGGCCGGCCACCTCCCGAAGCTGACGGGTGTCCCGGAGGCCGTCCCGCAGCCGTTCGAGGTCGCGGATCTCGGAGTTGACCAGCTCCTGGATCTCGTTGAGGTCTTCGGCGGGCGGCGTTCGCTGCGAGCTGTCGAACACGGACGAGCGGAGCGCGTCCCGGAACTCCGGGAACCCTCTGAACCCGAGTGCGGCGGCGAAGCGGGTGACCGATGGCTGGCTGACTCCGACGCGCTCGGCGATGTCGGCGCTGGTGAAGAAGACGGCCTCCTGCGCGTGATCGAGCAGGTAGCGCGCGATCCGGCGCTGCGACGGGGAGAGCCGGTGGTCGTCGAAGAGCCCGCGCAGGTTCGCGGCGATCCGCGATGCGTCCGGGACGGTGAGCGGCTGGCCGGTCTCCCTGGCGTGCCCCATCCTTGAACACTTCCCTTCCCCGTGGAGTGACACACTCAGCGCTGATTCTCACCGCTCGGAGGGCAGGGCGATCGGGTTTTGGCCGTGTTACCTCATGCGTCGCGAAGTTTCTGCGGGCTCAAAGCGGTGCCGGGCGGCCCTTGGAGGGACCGCCCGGCTCATTTTGGTGTGCGACCGTTTAGTCCTTCGGGCCCTTGCCGTTGAAGTGTTTCTTGCATTCCTGCAGTCTCACATCAACCTGCTCGCCCCTGTCGACGGTGACGTTCACCGTCTCGAGCACCTCGCCGCTCGGGCGAGCGCAGGTGAGCGTCCAGCTTTCCCGGAGGAAGTTGCCCGGGCCGGTGGCGACGACGCCGTCCTTGGTGTAGGCCGGGATCGGCCGCACCGACGGGTTGACGTGCCAGGTGAACTTGCCGTTGGTCGGGGCGACGAGGCTGGACTCCAGGTGGGTGGGGACCGCCTGGGGCGGATCGAGGACACCGCCCGTCTGGAGGATCGGCGCGGTCCACAGGTCGAAGTCCTTCGTGATCGTCAGGACCGCGCCCTTCGGCGCCTTGCCCTTGATCACGGAGTGCCCCGCAGGGTCCGCCGCGTACTCCAGGGCCACCATGAACGCCTCACGGTTCGACTTGCCCTCGTAGCGACCGGTGCCGAGGTAGTCCTCGATCACCTCGGGGTAGGAGCTGGTGGTCGACTGGGTCTTCATGATCTCGAAGGTGAATCCGAGGCCGCGGGTGGCGTAGTACGACCAGTCCGGGGTCTCGCCGGTCGTCTCGTAGTCGAAGCCCGACTTCATGCCCGTGTAGCCGTTCTTGGCCGCCATCGCGTCGGTCAGGGCGGAGTAGACGGCCTCGTCCGGGGCGTCGCCCGCGCGCTTCTCCAGCGGGGGGCGGAGGAGGGTGTGACCGGAGGTGTGGTTCGTGATCAGTACGGTGGCCTGGTTGGTCGTGGTCAGGTCCATGATGTTCTGGACCTCGGGCTCGGAACCCGGCCCCGGGCCGCGGGACGTGGCGTTGGAACCCGCGTTGCTGCCCCAGCCGAAGGGGTAGTTGCGGTTGATGTCGACCCCGGCGTTACTGGCGCACGTCGGTGAGAGGCCGCAGCTGGTGCGCCGGTTGATGACAAACCCGTCCACGTTGACGACCGGGACGAAGATGACCCGCGCCTGATCGAGCAGGCGCTTGACCTGCCGGTCCTTCTTGGCATTGTTGACCAGGTCGTAGGCGAACTCCATGGTGTGCTCACCCGAGGGCCATTCGTTCCCGTGGTGTATCCCCATCATGAGCAGGACCGGCTTGCCGTCGGCGGCGTTGACGTCGTGGGTCACCTCGATGCCGTACACCTCGCGGCCCTGGCGGGTCTTGTGGGGCAGCGTGATGTGCTTGACAAGATCGGGGTGCTGCTTGCTCAGCGCGAGCATCTCGTCGTTGTAGTCCGTGATCGTCCGGTAGGTGGTCCGGCCGCTGGGCAGAGTCGCTGCCCGCTCCGTCGCCAGCTGGACGAGCGCTTCGGTGCCGGTCGAATCGGCGAAGGCGGTCGTGGCTGCCGGAATACTGAGGCTTCCCAATAGGCCGACGCTTAACGCAAGTGTCAAAAAGCGTTTCTTGGCGTTCCGGGCCGCTGGGGGCTGCGAGCCTCTTGAAGACATGCTGAAGACCCTTTCTAGCTACGGACGAATGGGAGCCAGAAAAGCGCACTTTCCCCAGGCTGTTCTTTGGGAAGTGCTTCTGGAAATCCGATAATCGGCCGCTGATTGCAAACTTTCAGGTAGTCTTCGTCATGAATGTATGCCTGTCAACCGTGTTTGTCGACGGTTTTTCCGCACATGCGTGAAATGCCGGGGTGAGGGCGCGCCCGCGGGCTGGAGCCCACGCGCTCCACCAGGCGGGCGCTCGGCCTCACCGTTCCTACGCCTCGATCGGCGACCCGCGCATCTCGAACCGGCGGGCCCCCGGTCCCGGTCGGTCCCGGTCGGTTTCAGCGGCGAACGCCGGCCGTCGGCTGCCGGTCGAACCTGGGCCGCGGCGGACGCCCGGCATGGCCAACCAATGAGAAAGCCGCCCGGCACGTGCCGGGCGGCTTTCTCATTGGTTGGGACGCTTGGGCCTCGATGCTTGAGGGGGCCCGTGCGCGGATGTGATGGGTTCTTGCCGAGGTTGTGTCAGGCGGTTTTCGCGAGGTGATCCAGCAGGTAGTCCCTCAGAACCACCGCGTTGTTGTGCTCGGTGTCCTTCGCCGCGTAGAGAAGAGTGATCGGTCCCTGGCGTGCGGCCTCCAGGAGGGGGCGCACGGCGTCGGGGCGCCGGTCGAGCTCCTGCCGGTAGCGGGTACGGAACTCCTCGAAACGTTCTGGGATGTGCCCGAACCAGAGTCGTAGGTCCGGAGAGGGTGCGATGTCGCTCACCCACCCGTCGAGCTTGAGATCTTCCTTACGGATGCCCCGCGGCCACATTCCATCAACGAGGAACACCGGCCCCTTGGCGGGCTTCGCGCCGTACACCCGGCTGATCAGGATGTCTTCCATCTCTTGCGCGTACCCACGTCGCACGTCCCGAAGCAGGTGGACCACGGTAAATCACTATCCGTGATCGGTCATGTCATATCTGACACCGGCAAACCGGTCGTCGCGCGGCGGCTTACGAGCTCCGCTTCCGCAGGACGACGTAGGCAGCGCCCGCCGCGAGGGCGGCCACGAGTTCGAGCAGCAGATGCACGAGCTCGCCGGCCTCCACCCTGGAACCGGAGTCGTAGATCGCGTGGACGGCGACGCCCACCAGGATTCCCGCGATCAGCGAAAGCCCGGTCGCGAGCAGGAGTTCCGGTCGCCGGTCGGTCATCGGCAGCCCCGCCGGCACCAGGGACGAGCGGAGCGGGCTGACGGGCCGAGACGACCTGGTCCCGTTCGCCCATCCCGTAAAGCCGGATGAAATGAGGCGCAAGGAGGACGAGGACGCGTGTGGCGTACGAGGCGGGACACGCGGGTGCGGCGCGCGGGAGACGGGATTGGCGTACGGCGACGGATCAACTCCGTAGGGTGTTCGGCTCGCTCGTTTCGGCTACGGTGGGGCCGGAGCCGGCCAGATGGGCCAGCAGGGCGAGGGACTGGGCGGCGTCGCTGCCGGGTGCGGCGTGAAAGATGACCAGGATCTGCCCGTCGGTGCCGATGACGGCGAGCTTTTCGTAGCTCAGCTCCAGCGGGCCGACCTGAGGGTGGTTCATGAGGGCTACGCCGCTGGTGCGGGGCTTGACGTCATGGCGTGCCCACAGCAGGCGGAACTCCTCGCTGCGCACCGACAGCTCTCCGACCAGTTCGGCCAGGTGCGCGTCCCGGCTTTCTGGACCGGCCATGGCGCGTACGCCCGCGACCAGGCCGGAACTGAGGTGTTCCCAGTCGCTCTGGTAGAGGGCTCGCACCTCGGGGTCGAGGAAGGCGGCGCGCAGCGCGTTGACGCCCTGCGTATGACAGGGGGACAGGGCGTGGGCGAGCGGATTGGCGACCAGCACGTCCATGTAGCGGCCCAGGACGAGGGCCGGCATGTCGGTGTGGGACATCACCAGTTGCCTCATGCCGGCGCTGACGCGTTCGGGACGCCGCCGGGTCGGCCGGCGCCGCTCCGGCCGCGACAGCCTGTGCAGGTAGGCGGTGGCGTCCGCGTCGAGTATCAGCACGCGGACGAGAGCGTCGAGGACCTGCGCGGAGGGATGCTGATCGCGGCCCTGTTCGAGGCGCAGGTAGTACTCGGATGAGATTCCGGCCAGCAGCGCGACCTCCTCACGGCGTAGCCCCGGCACCCGGCGGCGGCCGCCGGACGTCAGGCCGACCTGTTCAGGCCGTATGAGATCACGCCGGGCACGCAGGTAGTCGCCCAGTTCGTTGCTCTGGCTCATACCGCCACGGTAGGCGTTTCACGCGCAGAGATCCTGGCCCTGCCACTACCAGGGTCCGATGCGGATTGGGCGTTCGCCCGCGGGGACCCTGGTCCTGCCACCAGGGCCCGATACGTACCGGGCACTCGCGCGCAGGGAACCTGACCCTGCCGCTACCGAGGTCCGGCAAGCCCGCGAGGCGAACCGGAAGGCGGGCCCGGGTCTCACTCCAGCGGCAGGGGGCGGCGCGGCACGGGCGCGGTGTGGATGAGGGACGTGGTCGTGTGACCGTACGGGGTGAACAGGTCGAGGATCGGTTCGAGCTCGTCGACCGCCCGCAGGTGCATCGTGAAGTAGAAGCAGTCGTCGCCGGTCATCCGGTAACACTCAACGATCTGGGGAATCTCCTGGGCGATCTTGGAGATGCGTTGCAGCTCCCGGATCGCCGGACGGATCCGAACCATCACCGTGACCGGAAAGCCCAGGGCCCGCGGGTCGACCTCGGCGCGGTAGCCGGTGATCACGCCCGTCTCCTCCAGCCGCTGCACCCGGTCGGCCACCGCGGGAGCCGACAGACCGACCCGGCGGCCCAGCTCGGCGAAGCTCACTCTGGCGTCGACCTGCAGTTCGGCGAGAATACGAAGGTCGAGGGCGTCCATTTCCTTTGGTTCGTATGCCCGCTCGGGTCTGATCTTTCGATTCGCCATTCTCCTAAATTACGGGGTGGCCGACGATGGGGTCGTGCGGAGAAAACCGCACTCCCACCGGAAGGCAAGACGGAATGCGATATGTGAAGCTGGGCTCGTCGGGGCTGAAGGTCTCCCGGATCTGCCTGGGCATGATGAGTTACGGCAATCCCCGCTCGCGGGATTGGATCCTGCGCGAGGACGCGGCCGAGCCGATCGTGCGGCGCGCGGCCGAGGCCGGGGTGACGTTCTTCGACACCGCCGACATGTATTCGGACGGCGCGAGCGAGGAGATCACCGGGCGGCTGCTCGCCAAGCTCTTCGCACGCCGTGACGACTACGTGCTCGCCACAAAGGTCTACTTCCCGACAGGGCCGGGCCCGAACGACCGAGGGCTGTCCCGCAAGCACATCATGGCCGCCGTCGACGCCTCGCTGACCAGGCTCGGAACCGACTACGTCGATCTTTACCAGATCCACCGCTGGGACCACGAGACGCCGATCGAGGAGACCATGGAGGCCCTGCACGACGTGGTGCGGGCCGGCAAGGCACGTTACATCGGGGCCTCCAGCATGTACGCCTGGCAGTTCGCCAAGGCGCAGCACATCGCTCAGACGGCCGGCTGGACCAGGTTCGTGTCGATGCAGAACCACTACAACCTGGTGTACCGGGAGGAGGAGCGAGAGATGATCCCGCTCTGCCTGGACCAGGAAGTGGGCGTCATCCCGTGGAGCCCGCTGGCGCGCGGACTGCTCGCCGGGAGCCGCCGCCGCGACGACCGGCGGCTCACCGTCCGATCCGGCAGCGACCCGCTGGCCGACAGCATGTACGAGGACGCGGACTTCGACGTCGTCGACGTGGTGCGTGCGGTCGCCGACGAACGAGGCCTGCCTCCGGCGCGGCTCGCACTCGCGTGGCTGCTTGGTAGGTCCGGCGTGAGCGCGCCGATAGTCGGGGCGACCAAGGTGGGCCATCTGGACGACGCGATCGCGGCGGTGGACGTGTCCCTGAGCGGAGAGGAGGCGGCCCGTCTGGAGGCCCCGTACCGGCCCCACCAGATCATCGGGCACGAATGAGGAGTCGCCGCTCCGCCGTCACCCACCTCGTCCGGCCGGGAGGCGGTTGGACGACGGCACAACAGATGGAGCCCGGTTCGTCGTCGCGGACGAAGAAGCGACGGCGAGTGGACGCCTAACGTTCGGGCATGCCTCGTCTCTCCCTCAGCGACCTTCCCCGCATCGCGGTGCCGGGGGACCCCCGGCTGTGTCCCGACGGAAGCGCCGTCGCCTACGTGGTCACCACCGCCGACCGGGAATCCGACGAGAACCGGTCCGAGATCTGGCTCGCCGCCCCCGGCGCCGAGCCGCGGCGCCTGACGGGCGGCCCGCACGACTCCTCCCCGCGCTGGTCGCCCGACGGGCGCTCGCTGGCCTTTCTCCGTCCCGTGGACGGAAAGCCGCAGATCCATCTGCTGCCGATGGACGGCGGCGAGCCGCGCGTCCTGACCGGGGCGACTCTGGGCGCCGGCGCGGCGGTCTGGTCTCCCGACGGCGACCGGATCGCGTACGGCGCGCCGCACGGCGACGTCGACCCGCACGCCCCGGTCGTGGCAGACCGCCTGGAGTACAAGGCCGACGGCACCGGCCTGCTGCGCGGCCTGACCATGCACCTCTTCGTGGTGGACGTGGCGACGGGGGAGACCGGGCAGATCACCTCGGGTGACTTCCACGCGGGTGAGCCGTCCTGGTCGCCGGACGGCGGCAAGCTCTTCTTCGCCGCGAGCATGGACGCCGACCGTGACCTGACCGTCAGCGGCGCGGTCCACTCGGTGGACGTCTCGGGCGGCAAGCCCGAGCGGCTCACCGGCGCCGACGTGATCTGCACGAACGTCTGGTGGCTGGGTGAACGGCTGCTGGTCGCGGGATACGCCGACACCCCCGTCGGCCACGTGCGCCTGTTCGACCTCGGAGCGGACGGGCTCGTGGAGGTCGAGACCGGGCTCGACCGCAACGTCATGGTGGGCGCGCCCGGTTATCCCGGCGCGACACCCCAGCTCGCGGGGGACGACCTGATCTTCTGCGCCCGCGACGGCGGTTTCACCCACCTCTACCGCGCCCCCGGCGAGAAGATCATCGGTGGAGACCAGGTGGTCTCCGGCGTCAGCGCCGTGGGAGGCAGGATCGCCTACGTCGCCGCCACGCCGCACAGCGCGGGAGAGGTCTATCTCGCGGATCTCACCGCGATCAGGGCGGCCACCCCGGTGGGCGATCTCCCGCCTTCATCGGATGCCCCGGGTGAGGACCCGCTTCCGTCGGATACCCCGGGGGGCGACGTTCCGCCTCCATCCGGCCCGGCGGTTCCATCCGACTCGGCGGCGCCCGGCGTCACGAGGCTCTCCTCCTACGCGGTTCCCGGCGTCGAGCTGTTCACCCCGCGAAGCCGTACCTTCACCGCCCCCGACGGCACGCCGATCGAGGGGTTCGTGCTGCGGGACGAGACGCTCACCGAGCCCGGGCCGCTCCTGCTGGACGCGCACGGCGGCCCGCACAACGCCTGGGCGCCGGTCTTCGACGGCGCGCACCTCTACCACCAGGTGCTCGCCGCCCGCGGCTGGACCGTGCTCACCCTCAACCCGCGCGGCAGCGACGGGTACGGCGAGGCCTTCTACACCGCCGCGCTCGGCGCCTGGGGCGTCGCCGACACCGGCGACTTCCTCGGCCCGATCGACGAGCTGGTCGCCGAGGGCGTCGCCGACCCCGAACGGCTCGCGGTGACCGGTTACAGCTACGGCGGTTACATCTCCTGCTGGCTGACCACCCAGACCGGCCGGTTCAAGGCGGCCGTCCCCGGCGGGTGCGTCAGCGACCTGGCCAGCATGACCGGCACCTCCGACGCCGGCCACCTCCTGAAGGCGTACGAACTGGGCGACGACCTCGCCGCCCAGTCCCCGATGAGCCACGTCGCCCGGGTGAGCACACCGACCCTGCTCCTCCACGGAGACAGCGACGACCGGTGCCCCGTCGGCCAGGCCGAGCAGTGGTTCGCCGCACTGCGCGAACGGGGCGTGCCGGTGCGGCTGGTCCGCTACCCCGGCGCCTCCCACCTGTTCATCCTCAACGGCCGCCCATCCCATCGGGCGGACTACAACGAAAGGATCGTCGAGTGGCTGGAACAGTGGATCTCGGTCGATGGAACGCCCGTCTCGCTGAGCTGATCGCCGAATACGAGGTTCCCGGCGCGAGCCTGGCCTTCCTGCACGAGGGGGAGGTCCACGAGTTCGCCGCCGGCGTGCTCAACACGGCCACCGGGGTGGAGGTGACCACCGACTCGCTCTTCCAGATCGGCTCGGTCACCAAGGTGTGGACCGCCACCCAGATCATGATGCTCGTCGAGCGGGGCGAGCTGACGCTCGACACCCCGGTCTCCCAGGTCCTGCCGGAGTTCCGGGTCGCCGACCCGGAGGTGAGCAAGACCGTCACGATCAGGCACCTGCTCTCGCACACCTCGGGCATCGACGGTGACCTGTTCCTCGAAACGGGCCGCGGCGACGACTGCGTCGAGAAGTACGTCGAGGCCTGTGCCGACCTCGCGCAGAACCATCCCCTCGGCGTCACCCAGTCGTACTGCAACTCCGGGTTCATCATCGCCGGACGGGTCGTCGAGCGCCTCACCGGCAAGGTGTGGGACGCAGCGCTGCGCGAGCAGATCATCGAGCCGCTCGGCCTGACCCACACCTGGACCCTGCCGGAGGACGTGCTGCGCTTCCGCGGCGCCATGGGCCACGTCGAGGGTGGAGTCCCCGCCCCCGTCTGGGGCCTGATGCGCTCCTGCGGACCGGCCGGGCTGATCTGCGCCCGCCCCGCCGACGTCGTCGCCTTCGCCCGCGCCCACCTGGGCACCGGGCTGCTGGCCGACCCGCAGGCGATGTGGGAGCCGCAGGTGGACATCCCCAACCCGTACGCCATCGGCAGGCAGTGGGGGCTCGGCTGGATCCTGGACGAGTGGCAGGGCCGCCGGATCATCCTCCACGGAGGCAACACCATCGGCCAGGCGGCCATGCTCTGGGCGGTCCCGGACACGGACACGGTGGTGTGCGTGCTGGCCAACGGCGGCCACACCGCGGCCTTCCACCACGCCCTGGCCACCGAGCTCTTCGCCGAGCTGATCGACCTGGCCGTGCCGCCCGTGCTGGGACCGCCGGACGAGCCGTTCGAGACCGACGTCGAGCGGTACGCCGGTGTGTACGAGCGGGCGGGCAGCCGGATGACGCTGACGGTCCGCGACGGCCGGCTCTCGCTGCTCAACGAGGCCACCGGAGCCCTGGCCGACATGCATCCGCCCCTGGAGTTCGACCTCGTCCCGGTGGACGACGTCACCTTCGTCGGACGCCCCGAGGGCGAGCCCCAGTGGCTGTCGGCCGTCTTCTACGAGCTCCCCGACGGCTCGCCGTACGTCCACCTCGGTGTGCGGGCCACGCCCAAGATCGCCTGAGGAGCCACGATGGTTGAGAACCTTCAGAAAAACCTCGACGAGGCGGCCGGCAGGCACGGCGTGCCCGGTGCGGCCATCGCGGTCTGGGCGGGCGGGCGGCTCGTCGAGGCCGCCACCGGAGTGGTGAACAGGAACACCGGCGTGGAGACCACGCCCGACAGCATCTTCCAGGTCGGCTCCACCACGAAGGTGTGGACCGCCGCTCTGATCATGCAGCTGGTCGAGGAGGGGCTGGTCGAGCTGGACCGGCCGGTCCGCGACTACCTGCCGGAGTTCGTCGTCGCCGACGGCTCGGAGCAGGTCATCACCGTCAGGCACCTGCTCACCCACACCGGCGGTTTTGTCGGCGACCTGTTCGAGGACACCGGGCGCGGCGACGACTGCCTGGGCAGGTACGTGGAGTACCTGCACGGCGCGGGTCACGTGCACGCTCCCGGCGCGCTGTTCTCCTACTGCAACTCCGGCTACTGCGTCCTCGGCGCCCTGGTCGCCCGGGTGCGTGGCACGACGTGGGAGCGGGCGATGCGCGAGCGCCTGATGGACCCGCTCGGCGTCACGCACTCGGCGCTCTTCGGGGAGGAGGCCGTGCTGTTCCGTACGGCGGCCGGTCACGTCGGGCCCGAGGGCACCGTCCACCCCACCTGGCAGATGCCGCGCTCCAACGCGCCCGCGGGCTCCACCATGTGCCTGGCCCCGCGCGAGCTGGTCCGGTTCGGCCGGATGTTCCTCGCCGGAGGGCTGGCCGAGGACGGCACCCGGCTGCTGTCGGAGGAGACGGTCGCGGCCATGCGGACACCGCAGGTCGAGGTTCCCGGTGTCTCCGGCCTGCTCGCCAACCGCTGGGGGCTCGGCTTCGAGCTGTTCGACTGGGGCGGCGAGGTCTTCGGCCACGACGGCGGGACGATCGGGCAGAGCACCTTCTGGCGGGTCGTCCCGGGCAGCGACTTCGCGGTCGCGATGAGCGTCAACGGCGACGGCTTCTTCGGCCTGTTCGTCGACGTCGTCCTGCCGCTGCTCCGGGAGGCCACGGGGCTCGCCGTGCCGGACTTCCCGGTTCCGGCCCAGGCGCCGCAGGCCGTGGACCCCACGCCGTACACCGGCAGGTACGCCGAGCCGGAGCTCTCCTACGAGATCGCCGCGGCGGACGGCGGCCTGGAGATCACCGTGATCCCGGGCGAGTTCATGACGGAGGCCGGCGCCCAGCGCACCAGCGCCCGCTACGTGCACCACGGCGGCCACTCGTTCATCACGGCCGAGTCCGAGAACGGCAGGCACGAGACCGTCACCTTCATCGTCGAGGACGGCCGCGCCGCCTACCTCCACAACGGGCGGGCGCTACCCCGTGCGTGATGCGGATCCGGCCCTCAACCGGCTCCGTACACGTGACGCGGGTCCGGTCCTCGACCGGCTCCGTGCAAGGGGCGGGCGTCGCCTCATGCGTGACGCGGGTCCGGTCCCCGATCGGCTCCGTACGACGGGCGGGCACCGCCCCGTGCGTGACGCGGATCCGATCCCTGACCGGATTCGTGGCTGATGTCCATCTATGTTCACTATCGTGAACGGATGACCAACCGGCCACGTGCCAGCCTGCAACGGATCCTGGAGGACCTGGGCAGCACGGTGCTGGACGTGGCCGCCTCCCCCGGCGAGCTCGACGCCGAGGTCACCGGCGTGCACATCTACGACCCCCTCGACGAGCTGCTGCTGCCGGCCGGCGGCATCCTGCTCGCCGTCGGGGTCGACCGGGCCGAGCAGATCTGCGCCCTGCTCGACGTCGCGGGCCCGGCGGCCGGGATCGTCGTCAAGCAGCCGGTGGACGTCGACGAGTTGGTGCGGGCCAAGGTCCTGGAGACCGGGGTCGCGGTGCTCGGCCTCACCCGGGCCGCCTCGTGGGCGCAGGTGACGACGCTGCTGCGCTCGCTGCTGGCCGAGGGCGATCTCGCCGAGCCGGGGGAGGTCTCGCCCGACGACCTGTTCTCACTGGCCAACGCCGTGTGCGCGCTGCTGGACGCGCCGGTCACCATCGAGGACCGGTCCTCGATGGTGCTGGCGTACTCCGAGCGGCAGGACGAGGCCGACCCCGGCAGGGTGGAGACCGTGCTCGGCCGCCAGGTGCCGCAGCGGTACCAGCGGATGCTGGAGGAGCGCGGGTTCTTCCGGCAGCTGTACCAGAGCCGCGAACCGGTCTACATGAAGCTGGGCGACGACATCATCGACCGGGTGGCGATAGCCGTACGGTCGGGAGACGAGATCCTCGGCTCCATCTGGGCCGCCGTGCGCGAGCCGCTGACCGAGCAGCGCCAGCGGGCCCTCACCGACGCCGCCAAGATCGTCGCGCTGCAGTTGCTACGGCAGCGAGCCGGGGCGGACACCCGGCGGCGGCTCCGCGCCGACCTGCTGTCCACCGTGCTGGCGGGCGGCCGGGACGCGGCCGAGGCCGCCGGGCGGCTCGGCGTCGCCAGCGAGCGACTGTGCGTGCTCGCCGCCCAGCTCAGCGGCGGATCCGGCACCGACGCCGCACTCAGGGAGAGCGACAGGCACCGCCTGTGCGACGCGCTCGCCCTGCATGTCGGAGCCATCCACCCCCGGGCCGCCGCCGCGCTGGTCGGCTCGGTGGCGTACGCCGTACTGCCCCTGCACGCCATCGGCGACGAGGAGCGGCGGGCCGTGCGGGTCGCCGAGAGCTTCCTCGCCCGCGTCGGCCCCCGGCACGCCGCCAACATCGGCGTGGGGCGTCTGGCGGCCAACCTCACCGAGGTGGCCCGGTCCCGGGCCGACGCCGACCGCGCGCTGCGCGTGCTGCGCGCCCGCGAGGCGTCCGGCGCGGTCGCCGGCTACAGCGCCGTGCACTTCGAGTCGCTGCTGCTCCAGCTCTCCGACCTGGTCGAGGCCGAGGAGCAGGCGCCCACCGGGCCCTACGAACGGCTCCTGGCCTACGACGCCGAGCACGGCAGCGAGCTGGTGGCCACCCTGCGCGCCTACCTGGACGCCTTCGGCGACGTCAACGCAGCCTCGGCCATGGTGCACGTGCACGCCAACACCTTCCGCTACCGGTTGAAGCGGCTCACCGAGATCGGCGAGCTGGATCTGGCCGACCCCGACGCACGGCTGACCGTGATGCTCCAGATGCGGATCTTCGGGCGGTAGGACGACGAACCTTCCACTTTTTGTGCGGAGGGACGAAGAAGGATCGCCGGGAACCGGCGAATGTGGGGCATCACCCTCCACCCCCTGGAGCCCCGATGAGAAACACAGGAACGGTAGCCGTACTGGGCGCCCTGAGCCTGTTCGCGACCGCGTGCGGCGGCGGCACGGCGGGGGCCCCGTCGGGCACGCCCGCCGGCGCGGGCACCTTCACCTATGCGATCAGCGCCGACCCCGGTGTGCTCGATCCGGCCATGGGCGTGCTTTCGGTCACCAACGTGGTGCTGTCGTTCGCCTACGACACGCTGGTCCACAACGCGGCCGACGGCAAGATCACCTCCGGACTGGCCGAGAAATGGGACGTCAAGCCCGACTCGGTGACCTTCACCCTGCGCAAGGGCGTCACCTGCTCGGACGGCTCCCCACTGACCCCCAGCGATGTGGCCGCCAACGTCGACCACATCACCGACCCGAACACCAAGTCGCCGATCAACGGCGTCCTGGTCCCCGCGGGGATGAAGGCCGAGGCGGACGACGCGGCGGGAACGGTGACGCTCTCCACCCCGCAGCCGTTCGGCTTCATCCTGGAGAGCACCGCGGAGATGTTCGTCGTCTGCGGCAAGGGAGTGAAGGACCGCTCGGCGGTGGCCCGCGCCACCTCGGGCTCCGGGCCCTACACGCTCACCGAGGCGGTGCCCAGCGACCACTACACCTTCCAGGTGCGCAAGGACTACGCCTGGGGGCCGGGCGGCGCCACCACGCAGACGCCCGGGCTGCCCGCCAAGGTCGTGCTGAAGGTCGTGCCGAACGAGCAGACCGCCGCCAACCTGCTGATCTCCGGCGGGCTCAACGGAGCGATCATCGCCGGCGCCGACCGCGCCCGGCTGGAGGCCACCCCGGGGATGGGCAAGCTGGTCCGGGCCGCCGGCAACGGGCAGTTCTTCTACCACCAGGGTGACGACCGTCCCGCAAAGGATCCGGCGGTGCGCAAGGCGCTCACCCAGGCGATCAATCTCACGGAGCTCGCCGGGATCGCCTCCAGCGGCACCGGCAGGCCGGCCACCGGGCTGGTGCTCGACCCGAGGCCGTGTCCGGGCGACACCGTCACCGGTCACGTCCCGGCCTTCGACGAGGCCGCCGCGGGAGCGGCGCTGGACGCCGCCGGCTGGAAGGCGGGCGCGGACGGCGTCCGGGCCAAGGACGGCAAGAAGCTGACCCTGCGCCTGCTCTATCCCACCACCAGGGGAGCGGGCGTGCAGGCCGCGGCCGAATACCTCGCCGGGGCGTGGAAGAAGGTCGGCGTCGAGGTCGCGCTGAACGGCGTCATCGACACCAAACTGTCGGAGTCGATCACCGTCACCCAGGACTGGGACGTCGTCTGGCTGCCGATCGGCGTCACGCTCCCCACGCAGCTCGTCGGGTTCCTGTCCGGTCCGGCGGCGCCGAAGGGAGCCAACTTCGCCCACCTGGCCAACGACCGCTACGACAAGCTGGTCACCGAGGCCGCGGTGAAGCCGGGCGCGGAGGGCTGCGCGCTCTGGCTGGAGGCGGAGTCCGCGCTGTTCGAGAACGCCGACCTGGTGCCGGCCGTGGAGAACACCGTGCTGGTCGCCTCCAAGGGCGCGACGTTCCAGATGACGGCGGACCAGGTCATTCCGACCTCGATCCGGATGACCGAGGCGGGCTGAGTGGCCGAGTCCTCGCGCCCGCCCGGCGGCCGCACCCGCGGCGCGTTCGTCCTGCGGCACCTCGTCCGGTTCGTGATCTCGCTGGCCGCGCTGCTCGTCGCGTCGTTCGCGATGATCCACCTGATCCCGGGTGATCCCGTGCGCGCCTCGCTCGGTCCGGCCGCGCCGGTCGAGCTGGTCGCCGCCAGGCGCGAGGCACTCGGGCTGGACCAGCCGATCCTGGACCAGCTGCTGTCCTACGTCCGCCACGTGCTGAGCGGAGATTTCGGCACGTCGTTCCTCAGCGGGGAGCGGGTCGGCGACGTCATCGCCGCCCGGCTCCCCAACACCCTCATGCTCGCCCTGCTCGCGACCGTCGTGGCCCTGCTCGTCGCGGTGCCGCTCGGCATGTGGGCGGGAGTCCGCACCGAGAACGGCCGCGGCCGGGGCACCGAGGCGGCCTTCACCTCGGCGACCGGCACGGCCGTCGCCGTGCCCGAGTTCCTCTACTCGATCGCCCTGGTGGCCGTGTTCGCGATCGGGCTCGGCTGGTTCCCGCCCGCGGGCAAGAGCGGCCCCGTGTCCTACGTGCTGCCGATCCTCGCCCTGGCCATCGCGCCGACGGCGATGATCGCCCGCATCGCCCGCGTGGAGACGCTGCGCGAGCTGAGCACCGACTACGTACGGCTGGCGCGGGCCAAGCGACTTCCCGCCGCCCGGCTGTACGTGCGGCACGTCCTGCCCAACATGCTCACCGCGACCCTGACCGTGGGCGGGCTGCTGCTCACCGGCCTGATCGCCGGAAGCGTGCTCGTCGAGTACGTCTTCGCGTGGCCGGGCCTCGGACAGCGGATCGTGGAGTCGATCACCCAGAAGGACTACCCGGTGGCCCAGGGCGTGATCCTCGTCTACGGAACGATCGTGCTGGTGGTGAACCTTCTCGTCGATCTGCTGCTCGGCGTGCTCGACCCCACCTCCGCCCTGAAGGAGACCTGATGCGGCGCCCGCTGCCCGGCGTGCTCGACCCCGCCGTCCTGAAGGAGGCCTGATGCGGCGCCTGCCGTTCGGTGTGCTCGATCCCGCCGTCCTGAGGGAGGCCTGATGCGGCGCCTGCCGCGGACCCCCGCCGGGATCGCCGGAACCGTTCTGGTCACGCTCATGGTCATCCTGGCGATCATCGGCCCCCCGATCTGGGGCGCCGGGGCCGAACGCATCGACGCCACGGTGATCCTCCAGGGAGCCTCGGCCGCGCACCCGCTCGGCACCGACAACCTGGGTCGCGACATCCTCGAACGGGTGCTGGTCGCCGGGAGGCTCTCGCTCACCCTCGCCCTGCTGGCCACGCTCATCGGAGCGGCGGCCGGGGTCGTCCTGGGCGCGCTGCCCTCGGTGCTGCCCCGCCGCGCCGCCCGCCTGGTCACCGGTACGGTCAACGCGCTGGTCGCCTTCCCCGGCCTGCTGCTGGCCATGTTCACCGCGGTGGTCACGGGGCTCGGCGCGCGAGGGGCCGTGCTGGGCATCGGCGTGGCCATCGCGCCCGGCTTCGCCCGGCTCACCCAGACGCTCGCCGCCTCCGTCGCCGGGGCCGACTACGTGTCGGCCGCCCGCATGCTGGGCGTCTCCCGGCGGCGCATCATGACGAGCCACGTCCTGCCCAACATCGCCGAGCCGCTGATCCTCAACCTCACCCAGGCGCTGGGCGGCGCGCTGCTCGGGCTGGCCGGGATGTCCTTCCTCGGGCTGGGCGTGCAGCCGCCGTCGTTCGACTGGGGACGGCTGCTCTTCGACGGCCTCGGCCGCATCTACGTCACCCCGGCCGTCGCCCTCGGCCCCGCGGTCGCGGTCGCGCTCGCGGGCATCGGGTTCAACCTGCTGGGAGACGCCCTGGCACACGCGGCGTCGCGTCCCGCCGTGACGGCGGGCAAGGACGTCCCGCGAGCCGTTCCCGGGCCTGACGAGCCCGGATTCGACGAGCCCGAGCCGGACGCGGTCCTGGAGGTACGGGACCTGACCGTCACCTTCCCCGGCGGCGTGACGCCGGTGCGCGGCCTGTCGCTGAGCATCGCGCCCGGCGAGATCGTCGGACTGGTGGGGGAGTCGGGCAGCGGCAAGAGCCTGACCGCGCTGGCGATCGGCGGGCTGGTTCCCCACCCGGGCCGGGTGAGCGCGGAACGGCTGCGGCTGTGCGGCACGGACCTCGGCGAGCTGCCGGAACAGGAACGCCGCAGGTTGCTCGGCACGTCGCTGGCGATGGTCTTCCAGGACCCGATGTCCTCCCTGAACCCGGCGCTCAAGGTCGGCGGGCAGCTCGCGGAGGTGGCGACCGTTCATCAGGGCGCGAGCCGTACCGAGGCCAGGACCAGAGCGGTGGACCGGCTCGGGCGCGTGCACATCCCGGAGCCCGACCGGCGGGCCCGGCAGCACCCGCACGAGCTGTCCGGCGGCATGCGGCAGCGTGCGGTGATCGCGATGGGCCTGATGGGCACGCCGCGACTGATCATCGCCGACGAGCCGACCACCGCCCTCGACGTGACCGTGCAACGGCAGATCCTGCGGCTGCTGCGCGAGGTGACCGACGAGACCGGTGCGGCGACCCTGTTCATCTCCCATGACATCGCCGTGGTCGGAGAGCTGTGCCATCGGGTCGTGGTGATGTACGCGGGCCGGGTGGTCGAGGAACTGCCCGTCGGGGAGCTGGCCTCCGGCGCCGCGCACCCCTACACCCGCGCCCTGATCGCCTCGCTGCCCGACATGGACACAGACAGGTCCCTGCCGCTGGCGAGCATCCCCGGCCGCCAGCCCTCGCCCGCCGAGGTCGGCGGGGGCTGCGCCTTCGCCGACCGCTGCGAACTGGCGACCGACCGCTGCGCCGAACGTCCGCCCCTGATCCCGTACGGCAGGGCGCACCGCGTCGCCTGCTGGGAGGCCTCGTGATCATCAAGAACCTGACCGTACGGTTCGGCACGTTCACCGCCGTCGACGACGTCACGCTGGAGATCCCGGCCGGCGCGATCGTCGGCCTGGTGGGAGAGTCGGGATCGGGCAAGTCCACGCTGGCCAGGGCGGTGACCGGGCTGGTGCCGTACACCGGCGAGATCGTCGGCGGCGATCCCCGGAAGATCCAGATGGTCTTCCAGGACCCCTACGCCTCCCTCGACCCGCGAATGACCGTGGGCACGTCGGTGGCGGAGGGGCTCCGCCTGTCCCGGGCCGCCCGTCAGGCGGAGGTGGAGCGGCTGCTGTCACTGGTGTCGCTGCCCGCCTCGCTGGCGGGGCGCTACCCGCGCGAGCTGTCCGGCGGCCAGCGCCAGCGGGTGGCGATCGCCAGGGCACTGGGCGCCCGGCCCGAGCTACTGGTCGCCGACGAGATCACCTCGGCCCTGGACGTCTCCGTCCAGGGCGCGGTGCTCAACCTGGTCCGCTCGCTGCGCGAGGAGCTCGGGCTGTCGATGCTGTTCATCTCGCACAACCTCGCGGTGGTCCGGTACGTCTCCGACGTCGTCGCGGTGATGCACCAGGGCAGGCTGGTCGAGATCGGGCCGACGGAGGAGGTGGTGGGCTCGCCCAGGGACGACTACACCCGCTCCCTGCTGGAGGCGATCCCGCGCCTGCGCTGCCCCTGAGATCCGTAGCGCAGGAAACGGGATCCGTGCTCTGCCATCACGTCCTACCCGTCCGTGCGCCTCAGCCCTTGGGCTTCCAGTCCGGATGGCCGGGCATGGGCGGGGTTCTGGCGTCGTACATCCAGCCGTTGATGTAGCCGGTCAGGTTCTTGCCGCTCACCCGGTTGGCGACCTTGATGTAGTCCCGGGTGGTGGCCGAGCGGCCGCGGAACTCGTTGAAGAAGGTCTTCTCGATCCGCTGGAAGGTGGTCTTGCCGACCATCTCCCGCAGCCCGAACAGCATCAACAGCCCCCCGGTGTTGGTGCCGACCAGCACGTCCCGCGCGTGCGTCATCCTCCCCGGAGGGCCCGACTCGATCCGCTTGTCACCGTCGAAGTCGTAGCGGGCGCGCAGTCCCCGGCCGGGGTCGTTCAGGTCGCGATAACCCTTCTCCGAGCCGTAAAGAACCTGGTAGAACTCGGCGTGACCTTCGCTGATCCACATCTGGTCCCAGTCGCGCACCGAGACGGCGTCACCGAAGTACTGGTGGGCCAGCTCGTGGACCATGGTGATCCGGTCGTCCTGGGTGTCCTCCTTGGTCACCTTGCCCTCGTTGTTCGTGCCGGTCAGATTTTCGGCGGCGTAGGTGGACATGGTCGCGGTCTCCAGGGCGACGCCCTGGTAGCCCTCGGGTACTCCGAGCACGCCGTAGGTCTCGTAGGGGTAGGGGCCGATCTGCTTCTCCAGCCAGGCCATCTGGTCGGGGATGTCGTCCACCAGCAGGCGCGCCTTGGCGGCCTGGTCGGTGGCGACGTAGCTGCGCAGCGGCAGACCATGGGGTCCCCTGCCCTTGATCAGAGTGAAGCGGCCGACCGCCGCCTGCACGACATGGGTCGGGATGGGGCCGCGGGTGGTGAAGGTGTAGGTGATGCGCCCCGCCTTCTCCGTCCGTGAGCGCAGGGTGCCGTTGGCGGCCGCCTGAAGATCCTTGGGGGTGGTGATGCGGAAGGTGACCTTCGCCTTGTCGCCGGGGTGGTCGTTGCCGGGGAAGAACAGGTGGGTTCGGTCCGGCTGGCCCATGAGCGAGAAGCCGTCCTTCGTGTTGACCCAGGCCGTGCGGTGCGGTTTCTCATCGGAGGGGAAGGCGGGCGACTGCGGGTTGTCGTCGCGGTCCACGCGGAAGGAGATGTCCGTGCGGAACGACCGCCCCCGGGGCAGCGCCCGCCTGGGGGTGATCAGCAGTTTCTGGCCTGAGACGCGGAAGCCGGCGGGATGGCCCGCAACGGTGACCCCGATGACCTTCTCCACCGCCGAGTCCAGGCTGAAGCTGGACAGGGCCTGGGTCGCGGTTGCCGTGATCCCCACCGAGGCATCCATTTTCATGGTGCCCGGCCGGTAGTCGTAGCGCACGTCGTAGGAGTCGACGTCGTAGCCGCCGTTGCCGAGGTACGCGAAGAGCCGGTCGCCCGCGCTCTGCGCACCGGGCCTGGCGGGTGCCGACGTCGCGGCCGCCGCGACCGGAATGCCGTATCCGATCGTCGCGGACAGCACCACGGTCGCGGTCAGTGCGGCCAGCGCACCGGGTATTCGAGGGGAGAACATGCGGGCCATCCTGCACAGGCCGGACATTGGCCCGGTTGAAGCCGCGCATCCGCCGGCGCTCGACCGCGTATCGGTTGTGTATCCGCGAACGGCGGCGGCCCCTCGGCAGGACAGCCTCTCTACCAGGTTCGTCCGTAGTGCTCCGGCCTTCGGGCCGGGGGTGAGGCGGACTGTCCCGCGTAACGGGGCAGGAACAGCCGATTCGCCACCAGGCGAACCGGCGTCCACCTCGATCAGACCGGCTGGTTCTGCTGCTCGATGTACTGCTTGAGCACGGTCAGCGGAGCCCCGCCAACCGATCCGGCGAAGTAGGACCCAGACCAGAAATGATCACCCCACAGGTACTTGCTGACGTGAGCGCTGAACTCCTTACGCAGCATCCGAGCCGAGACCCCCTTCAGTGAGTTGACCAGCTTGGACAAAGCGACCTTGGGCGGATAATGGACCAGCAGGTGGACGTGATCGTCCTCGCCGTTGAACTCGCGAAGTTCGACCTCGAAATCAGCACAGACCTCCCGCATGATCTGTTCGCATCGGACCAGCATCGGGTCGGTGAAGGCCCCACGCCGGTACTTGGTGACAAACACCAAATGGGCGTGAAGGTTATAAACGACGTGCCGTCCGGTGCGCACATCATGGTTCGGTTCCCACCTCGGTGACATAAACCAAACGATACGATCAGAGTGTGGAGAAGGTGAAGCAGACGCGGGCGCATGTGGCCCGCCTGGAGTTGAGCGCGGCCCAGGCGGCGGTGCTGGACGACCAGGCGCACATTGCCCGCGCGCTGTGGAACCTGCTGCACGAGTACTTCACCTTCCGGCAGAGCCGGTTCGCGACATTGAAGGAGTGCGACGAGGCGATCCGGGCGGCCCGTCGTGAGATCGACTGGATGGGCCAACTGCCCGCCCAGGCGGCTCAGGCGGTGTTGAAGACCTACCGGCAGGCGTGGGTGAACTTCTTCACCCCTGATCACCCCGCCAAACGCCCGACGTTCAAGGCCCGGTTGAGATCCCGGCCGGCCGTCGATGTGCCCCAGGCCCGCGACCTGCGGATCAAGCGGGTCAACCGGCGGTGGGGTGCGGTCAACCTGCCCAAGGTCGGGCGGGTGCGGTTTCGGTGGACCAAGGACCTGCCCGGCGTCACCAAGGGCGGCCCGGCCGGGCGGATCACCGGAGCCCGGCTGATCAAGGACGCCTTCGGCTGGCAGATCGTGTTCCGGACCGAGATCATGACCACTCCGGTCACGGACACTCATATCGGTCCAGCCGTAGGAATCGACCGGGGGATCACCGTCGCCTTGGCATTGTCGGACGAGACCATGCGTGAGCACGGCCCCTGGCTCACCGGCGGTGAGCATGAACACCTGCGCCGCCTGGAGAAGAAATCCGCCCGCCAGCGCGCTGGGCGTACCCCCGGACAGCGGACCTCTCATCGCCTGACGCGCACCTATGACCAGATGGCCAAACTCCGCGCGACAGCCAAGCGCCGAGCCGTTAACTGGCAGCACCAGACAACCACCGAACTCGCTGACGCCTTTAGCGTGGTCGTGGTGGAGGATCTGGAGATAACGAACATGGTCCGCTCCGCCAAGGGCACGATCGAACAACCCGGCCGGAACGTGCCGCAGAAGGCAGGGCTGAACCGCGCCATCACCGGCGAGGCGTGGGGCCGCACGGTCACCCTGCTGGAGTACAAAACCCATGATCGCGGCGGGCTGGTGATGAAGGTCCCCGCCCCGGGCACGTCGCAGACCTGCCACCAGTGCGGGCACCGTGACGCGGCCTCTCGTGACGGCACCCGGTTCTCGTGCGCCAACCCCGTGTGCGGGTGGATCGGCCACGCCGACACCAACGCCGCGATCAACATTCGCAACGCCGCAGGAACTGTGGTGTCAGGACGCGGAGACCTCGGGGCTGCCCGGTCTGCGAAGCGTCAACCCCCGCGCGCCGCCTAACCGCGATGCGACGGGAGAAGCTCCGGCCCTTCAGGCCGGAGAGGAGTTCAAAGGGTGATCCATTCGGTGGAGGTGGTGACGGCGTCGAGGACGTCGGGGAGGGGCTCGACGCCGATGCCGGGGCCGGTGGGGACGGCGAGGTGGCCGTCGTGGAGTTCGAAGGGCGGGGTGATGTCGGTGGTGTAGTAGCGGTGGGAGCCGGAGGTGTCGCCGGGCAGGGTGAAGCCGGGCAGGGCGGCGAGGGCGACGTTGGCGGCGCGGCCGATGCCGGTCTCGAGCATGCCGCCGCACCAGACGGCGATGCCGTGGGCCTGGGCGAGGTCGTGGATGCGGCGAGCTTCGAGGTAGCCGCCGATGCGGCCGGGTTTGATGTTGATGATGGAGCAGGCGCCCAGGGTGATGGCGGCGGCGGCGTGGGCGGCCGACTCGATGGATTCGTCCAGGCAGATGGGGGTGGTGATCTTCTGGGCGAGCTGGGCGTGCTGGATCATGTCGTCGTGGGCGAGGGGCTGCTCGATGAGGAGCAGGTTGTAGGGGTCGAGCTTGGCGAGGTGGGGGGCGTCGGTGAGGGTGTAGGCGGCGTTGGCGTCGACCTGGAGGAGCAGGTCGGGGCCGAAGCGCTCGCGGACGGCGCGGACGGGGGCGAGGTCGTTGCCGGGTTCGATCTTGAGTTTGATGCGCAGGTAGCCCTCTTCGAGGTAGCCGGTGACGGCGTCGAGGAGCTCGGGGATGGAGTTCATGATGCCGACCGACACCCCGCTGGGCACGCGGTCATTGGCGGCGCCGAGGAAGGAGGCCAGGGATTGGCCGCCAGCGCGGAGCTGGGCGTCCAGGACGGCGGTCTGCAGCGCGGCTTTGGCCATGCGGTGGCCTTTGAAGGGGTGCAGGGCGCGTTCGACGTTGTGGGCGTCGGGGTTCGGGGGCAGGGCGGGGATGAGAAAGCGGCGCAGGACGTCGGCGGCGCCGTCGACGTATTCGGGGGAGTAGAGAGGGTCGGACATGGCCACGCATTCGGCCCAGCCCTCACCGTCGGGGGTGACGACCCGCAGTAGGAGCACGTCGCGTTCGGTCTCGACGCCGAACGAGGTGCGAAACGGAGCGACGAGCGGCATCGCGATCCGCCGCAGCTCGATTCCAGTGATCTTCACATTCTCTCCCTCTCCTGGCCGCGCTCGCCGCCGATCAGGCGGCGTGTCGCGGGATGTCGCGCGGCTCCCGCCGCGTCTCCGTGAGGACCCCGTCGGCAGGTGGCCTGCTCAACGGCAATTGTGTGGCCGGCAGCGCGTCCTCGGCGCTGGTTTCCGATCAGGTGACCCGCTTGCGGCGGTCAGGTGGCGCGTGTCGTGTCCTCGGTATCAGTTTTGAGCAGGCGGCCCGCTCTATGGCCGTTGTGTCGTCCGTGTCGTGTCTTCGGCATCGGTTTCGGGCCGGACGATCCGTTCCGTGGCGGTTGTGTGGTCCGTGTCGTGTCTTCGGCACTGGTTTCGGGACGGGTGGTCCGTTCCACGGTAATCCTGTGGCCGGGGTCACGCCTTCGGCGCCGGGCCACTGTCAGCCGGCCCGTTCCACGACGTAACAGGACTTGCGGTGGAAACCGGTGATCGACGCGCCCTCGCGCAGCAGGCCGCCCAGTACGTCGCGTACGGCGTGTCGCCAGGCCTTGGCCGCACCGGGGTCGGTACGGCGCAGTGCCTCGATGTCCTCGGGCACCGCGACCAGCAGGGTGCGCGCGTCGGTCCGTCCGAAGATCGGGCGCTGGTCGCGGTCGGTCAGCGCGGCCACCGCGTCCGGCGGGACCGCCGGGGCGGACGGCTCTCGCCGGGCGGCGGCCAGGACGTGGGGCTGGGTGAGCCGCCAGACGGCGAGCACCCGGTCGGATTCGTCCCCGGCGTTGATCGCGTCGTCCATGGCGCCGTAGAAGGAGGGCAGGTACTCCTCGGGGCGGGCGCCGAGTTTGGCCAGATTGAAGTGGGCGTTGCGGCGGACCAAGGGGTCGTAGGTCCAGGTGATCCGGTCCAGGCCCCGGGCCAGGGCCCAGGTGCGCTGGTGCAGTTTGAGGGCGAATCCGATGCCGCGGCCGATCGCGGTGCCGGTGACGTGGGAGTGCAGTACCTGTCCGGGGGGTGCGCCCAGGAAGGCCACCGAGGCGCCCACCAGGTGGTCGCCCTCGTAGGCTCCGGCCACGTAGTTGCCCGCGTGCGACAGCGCCCGCATCATCTCCACCGTGACGGGCGCGCTCCCCGGGTCGGGACGCCAGATGCCGTCGAACAGCTTCATGACGTCCTCGAACTCCTCGATGAAGTGGAGCTCGCGCAGCACCGCGCCGGTCACCTGAGCACCGCCTGAACCAGACCGGTCAGCAGTGCCGTGCGGCCGGGCATCTCGCTCACGACCACGTGCTCGCTGTCGGCGTGGGCGCCGCCGCCCACCGCGCCGAGTCCGTCGAGCGTCGGGCAGCCGACGCCGGCGGTGTAGTTGCCGTCGGAGGCTCCGCCCACTCCGACACCGGTGAGGGGAGCGAGCCCGAGGTCGGCGGCGATCCGCTGGGCGACGGCGAACAGGGCGGCCGAAGAGGCCTCCTCCAGGGGAGGGCGGTTCGGGCCTCCACTCACCTCCAGCCTGGTCCCGGCGAGCCGGGGGGCCAGCGCGCGCATCAGCTCGTCGACCCGTTCCTGCGCGGCGAGGGTGGGCACCCGTACGTCCACCGACACGCGAGCCAGCGCGGGAACGGTATTGACCGTGGTCCCGCCGAACAGCGCCGTCGGCGTGACGGTGGTCGTTCCCAGGGACCCCGGCGAGGTCCCGGTCCCTTGTGCTCCGCTCTCCCGCGTTCCGGTCTCCTGCGTTCCGGTCTCCCGCGTTCCGCTCTCCCGTGCTCCGGTCTCCCGCGTTCCGGCTTCTCGGGTCCCGGCTTCCCGCGCTCCGGTCTCTCGGATCCCGGTCTCTCGTGCTCTGATTTCCCGTGCTCCGGCGACGGGTGAGGCCTCCGACGTCGTCCTGCCTGGAAGATCGCCGTTCACCCGGTCGGCGATCCCGGCGACGGCGAGGATCTGGTGGGCCAGTTCGATGCCGGCGTTCGCGCCCTTCTCCGGGTCGAGCCCCGCGTGCGAGGCCCTGCCGTGCACCAGGAGCTCGTAGATCGAGATGCCCTTGCGGGCGACCTTGAGCGCGCCGCCGTCGGCACTGGCCTCCAGCACGAACGCGGCCGCGCACTCGCGCGCCGCCTCCTCGATCAGCGTGCGCGAGGACGGTGAGCCGACCTCCTCGTCCCCGGTGACCAGCACGCACACCCCGTCCAGCGACGGCAGCGCGGCCAGCGCGTGGAACGTCTGCACCAGCCCCGCCTTCATGTCGAACACGCCCGGCCCGCGGGCGATGCCGTCCACGAGCGACCAGGGAATCCTCGTCAGTGTCCCGATCGGCCAGACCGTGTCGTGGTGGCCGACCAGCAACGCCCGAGGGGTGCCGAAGCTCCACCGCAGGTGGGTGACCCCGTCGATCACGATCGTCTCGGGCCGGGCTCCGAGCAGCCGGGTGCCCTGGTCGGCGACCACTTCAGCACTGCGTGCCACCGCTTCATGGTCGGCGGAGAAGGACTCGCAGAGGACGAGCTCCTCCAGGTCCTCCAGCATGGCGTTCAGGTTCACCGCGGTCGTCCGAGCTCGGCGCGGAACAACCGGTGCACGTTCCCACCAACGATTTTGACGATGTCGTCGTCGGGGAGGCCCCGTTTGACCAGGGCCTCGGTGACCAGAGGCAGGCCGCGTGGCCCTTCGAGTCCCGGCAGGACGGCCAGGGGATCGATCTCGCCGTAGCTGAGATCCTCACAGCACGGCGGGGTGACGTCTGTCAGGACCTCATGGACGAAGTCGGGGCCGAGGCCCACGTGGTCGATCCCGCCGACGCTCACGACGTGCTCGATGTGGTCCACCAGCCGGTCCACCGTGTGGTCGGCCGGATCCTCCGACAGGAAGCCCGGCACGAAGTTCACGCAGATCACGCCGCCGGTGGCGGCGATGGCGCGGATCTGGTCGTCGGTGAGATTGCGGTGGTGATCACGCAGGGCCCGGGCCGAGGAGTGAGTGGCCATCACCGGCCGGGTGGCCAGCTCCAGCACGTGAGCGACCCCGGAGGCACCCAGATGCGAGACATCGAAGATCATGCCGAGGCGTTCCATCTCCCGCAGAGCCTGCACGCCGGCGGCGGTGAGCCGGCTGGCGGTGGCGTCCTCACCGCTGCCGTCGGCCAGCGCGGTACGGCCCCAGTGCGCGATCGAGGCGACCCGCACCCCCAGCCGGTGCAAGGTGGGCAGCAACTCCACGGACGCGTCCAGGCCCGGCGCGCTCTCCAGCGCCAGCACCAGGGCGATCAGCCCTTCGCCGAGCGCCGCGTCGATCTGCGCTCCGTCGGTGCACAGCCGCACCGCGTCGGCGTTGCCCTCGGCCAGCGTGTGCGCACACTCGATCATGCGCAGCGTCTGCCGGAGCGCCCCCTCGGGCCGATACTGGTCGTCGATGAAGACCGGCAGCACCTGCAGATTCACCCCGCCCTCACGCAACTGGGGCAGCCACCGCTCACGGAAGAACGACGCCCACCGCTCCGGAGGCCTGGCGGTAACCGCCATCAGCAGATCGTTATGAGTGTCTGCGACGACGGCGCGGTGGTGAAGATCAACGGACACGTGCCAGCCCTCCGATGGATGTTTACCGCGACGGTATGACAGGCCGGGGGTGGGGGAATTCGTCCGGTTTTCCTAAGAGGAGGGAGATGTTCGTCCATTCGGCCAAGAGCGCCTGATCGGGCTCGCCGACCGCCGCGATCGTCAGGGCGCGAAGGCACCCGGGGAGACGGGGAGGCGGAGGAGCGGGAAAGATGCGACGAGCGCCTCGCCGCCGTCTCCCGGCCGAGTCTGCGTTGTCGCGCGGGGAGCGCCCTGCCGATGGACGCGGGCGGATCATGTCATAACCGTCCGCGGCCAATCGTTGTGATGTGACGGCCTGTCGGCATTCTCTCTCGGACAGGACGCGGCCGTCCGCGTCGGCGTATCCAATGCCTCATTCGCGCGGGAGAGATCGGGCCTCCGACACGCTGATTCTCGCCATGATGGACGAGGTCGAGGATGGGCTTCGGCGGTCGCTTTCGATATGACGGCGCTATTAAAGGCGGAGCCGAATCTGCCGCAATGAATGTCGGTGGCTAGGCCTTCCGTGAGAGGTGTCGGCCGACATGGTGTGTTCTTCCGTGAGAGGTTCCAGTCGGTACGGTATGTGACCGGGAAGACCCGTTTCGGGATGTGCGAGAAGAACGGCGGGGCTCGATGCGGCGGCCGCATCATGGTGGAAACGGTCAGGCAGGAGAGAATAATCGTGGTGGAACCGGTCGGAGAGGGGAGTGTTTTCCGTCCGGACGTCACGCGGACCTTCGAGCCGACCACCCCCTTCGAGACGTGTGACGCGTTCCAGGATCTCGTTCGGCTCGCGATGGAACGTGCCGATATCTCGCGGATCTACCATCGGTAACCGTACGGTCGCAGAGGACGCTCCGTGAAGCGCCGGCGGTCGCCGATCGACCGGCGGGCCGAGCCGGAGCGCCACGTCGTCACCGCCCGGCCGCTCCGGCGCCGCCGTCCCGCCGCGCGCCGCCGTACCCACGCCGGAAGCCCGCCGGAGAGGTTGCCGCAGGCGGAGGAAAAGCCACGCATCATGCCATCATGGTTGTAGCGCTGGAAAGCGTCCGTATGGCGGAATTCGACCCGCAGTTCGCTGCGTAAGCCTGTACTTTTTTATCGGAAAGTTCTCTGGATTTTCCTGAGAAGGCAGAGCCTTTCTGGAGGGCTGATCGTTTTGGGCAGATGGGTCACCGTCGGCGGGCGTTACGAGCTGGATCCTCTGTCTCGCCGTTCCGGCGGAATGGGGGAGGTCTGGTTCGGCTACGACAAACGCCTGGACCGGCAGGTCGCCGTCAAATTCATCAAAGTCAGCAGGTTTCCCGACGGCCGGCCGGATGAGGAACTGGCCAGACGTTTCGTTCGTGAGTCACGGATCACGGCCCGGCTGGAGCACCCCGGAGTGCCCACGATCTATGACTGCGGATCGCACGGCGACGATCTCTATCTGGTCATGCAGCTCGTCAACGGCTGTTCCATCTCCTCGCTTCTGGACGAGACCGAGGTTCCCATCGCCTGGGCCGTGTCGATCGCCGCTCAGGTGTGCTCGGTCCTGGCCGTGGCCCACGCCAACTCGCTGGTGCACCGGGACCTCAAGCCCGCCAACCTGATGCTCTGCCCCGACGGGACGGTGAAGGTCCTCGACTTCGGCATCGCCGCCACGCTCGTCTCCCCGAATGCGACGAGACTCACAAGAACGGGCGAGGTGCTCGGCACACCGGCGTACATGCCACCCGAGCAGGCCATGAGCGGGGCCGCCTGTCCGCAGAGCGACCTCTACTCCCTCGGCGTGATCCTGGACGAGATGCTCGCCGGAGAGAACCAGTTCGCCGCCCCCACGGCCCTGGCCGCGATGCGCAACCACACCGACATCCCGCCCCGGCCACTGCGCACCAGAAGGCGGGACGTGCCCGAGGGGCTGGAGCGGCTCGTCCTGTGGCTGCTCGCCAAAACGCCGGAGAAGCGGGTGCCCAGCGCGGACGTCGCCTACGAACGGTTGCTGGAGTTCTGCCACGACCTGCCGCCCTTCCCCGGTTACGTGAACCTGGACACGCCCCATCCGGTGCGCATGTACGCCACCGTCGTCGGACGCATCACCCCTCCGGCGGAGAGCCGTAACCGGCGGCCGACCGACCCGGTGCGACCGGCGCGGATCAGGCACGCCGGAGGAACGGCGCAGATCGGGCTTCATGACATCGAGCACGCCCGCAAGGACGCCGAGGCGCTCAAGGCGGAATCCCGCTTCAGCCAGGCGGCGGACGTGCTGGCGGAGATAGTCGGTCCCGCCGCCGGCGCGTTCGGCTCGATGAGCTCCAGCGTGGTCAACCTGCGCATCGATCTCGCCGAGGTCCTCTTCCTCGGCGGGGACTACCGCCGGGCGGCACCCGAGTTCCACCGGCTGGCGGCCGACGTCGCCAAGATAGAGGGACCGGGCAACAATCTCGCGTTGCGATGCCGGTTGATGGCGGCGAACTGCCACGCGGCGGTGGGGGAGACGAGCGTCGCCCTGACCCAGCTCCACCGGCTCCTGACCGACGAGCAGCGATTCGGCGCCGACGAGGAGCGGGTCCTGGAGCTCCGTTGCCAGATCGGGCTGCTGGAATTCGGCTCGGGAAACAGGGCACAGGCGAAACGCACCCTGGGCGGCCTGCTGTCGGACCTCGAGCGGAGATACGGCCAGCACCACCCGGACGTCGGCAAGGTCCGGGAGATCCTCGAAAATCTCGACAACCGATGACACATGCGACCTCGTCGCCGATCGCCGTCGGTGGGACGCGCTCTACGGACCGGCCGTAGGTCCGGCCTCCGGAAGAGGCGGGGGCCGAGTGCGTGACGGTCTCGTGGACGTCGGAGCCGGCCATCCGGGAACGGTTGGGAAGACCGATAGGCCGGGCTGGCCGTTCAGAGGCAGTGGGGGAAGGCCGATAAGCCGGGCCGGCCATCCGAAAGCGGTCGGGGAAGGCCGATATGCCGGGGTCGGTCAGTTCGTGCGGGTGTTGGGGAGATGGTCGCCGAGGTAGCCGATCCAGATCTTGCCGGTGGCGCCGCCGGAGTCGTCGTGGAAGTACATCCGCGGTGCGGGATATCCGATGGGCCTGAGCTTGATGTGGGCTTCCATCAGGACCTGCCCGATCGGGTTCACCTCGGGCGGGACGGCGAAGGTGCGAGGGGCACTGAACTTGTGGCGGCTGGCCACGGTCTTCGACTCGCGCATGGACAGCATGCCGGTCGGGATGGTGAAGCGGCCGGGGGAGCCGTGGGCGCACCAGTCGTAGAAGCCGCCCGCGAACTCCCCGCGTGACCGTGCCTTCGCGAAGTCGTCCAGGGCGCGGAGGGCGTCCCATGCCTTGGCCGCCCACGTGCGGCACTGGGCGGGATGGTCCAGATCCAGCCGGGCGGCGACGCCGTCGGTGTCGCCGACGACGATGTGGTGCAGGTTCTCGCGGGCTTCGAGCAGGGCCTCGGTCAGGTTGGCCGGTTCGAATACGGGCTGCTCCCCGGTCACGCCGTACACCGGCTGGCCCGCCTCGGCGAGCGTGCGCTCCAGCCAGCGGACCCGTTCGGAGAGCTTCCTGGTGCTCGTGACGGCCTCGGCGTACTCCTCCTGGAGTAATCGGTGCTCATCGCGGAGACTCTCGACCTCGGTGGCCAGCCGGTCGCTCTCGTCCTCGGCCTGCACAAGAAGCTCGTCGCGGCGCCGTTCGGTGACGACGTCACGCAGTCCGGAAAGATGCGCGCCGAGCATCCGGATCTCGCGGAGCAACCTGCCCGAGTCGCCGCCGGTGGTCCCGGATGACGTGGCGAGACCCAGCGCCGTCTCCAACTCCCCGCGCAGCTCCCTGATCACCCTGTTCGCCACGGTCCGGGCGAGTTCTTCCAGGTCGGGCGCCGGTACGGCGGCCGGCGCGGATTTCACGGCGACGGCACCCTCGCCGGCGTCCGGCCCGGTCCCCGCGGTGGCGGCTCCGTTCGCGGCGGCCTCTACGGCGACGGCTCCGTTCGCGACAGCCGGTCCGGCCTCCGCGGTGATGACGCCGTTCGCGGCGGCCTCTACGGCGGTGACTCCGTTCGCGGTAGCCGTCTCGGTTCCTACGGCGACGGCGCCGTTCGCGGCAGCCGGTCCGGCCTCCGCGGTGATGGCGCCGTTCGTGACAGCCGCCCCGGCCTCGACGCCGACGGATCCCTTCGTGGCAACCGGCTTCTCGATGACGGCCCCGATGACGGACGGCGCCGGGCGCTGGATCATGGCCGCCATCCGCCGCCGCAACTCCTCGCGGGTGAGAGCGGACTTCGCGGGCCGGGGTGCGACGGCCGTGGCGATCTCGCTCGGCTCGGCCCGCCCGGCGAGCACGCGGTAGACGATACGGAGTGTCTGCTGGACGTCGTCGGGAAGCTTGCGACGGGCGGTCTCACCGATCACTCCGTCGACGACCCGGTTGAGGGCGGCGATGCCCTGGTCGCGGATCATGGCGCCGCCCATGGGCGGGTGCCGGTAGGGATAGCGTTCGTCGCCGGCGTCGAAGGGGGTGACGTAGGTGCGTATACCGCCGCCGAACACGCCCAGTTCGCTGCCCATCGCCTTGTTGAACCGGTCCTGGGCGCGCTGGTCGGTCAGTTGCACCACCAGGCTCGCACCGGCGGCGGCGCCGGCCAGGTAGTCGGCACGGGCGCGACCCGCCCCGGGGTTCTGGGGGTCCACGGAGACGACCACGATCGGAACCCTCCGGCGGGGCTCGGTCATCGTGTGGACGAACCGCTGCACATCATCCTCGTCGAGGGCCACCGGGCCGTCCTCGACATGGACACCGCCGTCGGTGATCCGCGCGGTGCGCAGGTAGGCCGGGAGGAAACCGGGCGCGTTCGCCACCATCGCCTCCCCCTCCCCGTGCCGGTCCACGGTGACGACAACCCACCCGGTCATGCCCGGCACCGATTCGGCATAGGTCACGCGGGTGCACAGGTGCCCCTCCCCGCGCGGCTCCTCCAGCGTGTAGCGTCCGCAGTCGCCGTGCCGCTCCATCGTGAGCCGGGCCCCGTCGACCTCGGTCTCGACCCTCGGCCCCCCGGCGTCCGCGGGCGGAAACCCCTTCCCCACGATCCAGTCCGAGAAGGTACGGCACAGCGGGATCGAGATCGGAACGGACGGGTCGCGCAGTACCGCCTGATACAACCGGGTCACATTCGACGCCATAGCGAAGGCACCTCATACGTCGTCAACTGGGGGGTGTACGGCTCACATCCGGATACGTCATCAGCATGGGGATCTACGGCTCACATCAGCACGGGGATGTACGGCTCACGCCCCGGCGAGCGGGCGTGGGCCGTACGCGATTGGATGTCAGCGACGCCCGGCGGGTTCCCGTATGCGCACACAGCGTGTCATGGACGTCTGCCCGGCACGGGTTGATTGCGTTACCTCAGGCCCGAATCAGATGCATCGGGTGGTTCCGTCACCGGCCGGGGGGTACCCGAATCGATGGTCCGGCGTGGTCAGTACCCCGCGGCGGGGTCGATCGTCCCTTCCAGCGGCCGGCCCGCCCGCAGGTTGCGCACGTTCCGTTCGACCCGCTCGCAGAGCATCCGCAGGACGTAGTCGGCGGAGTCGGCGCAGTGCGAGGTGATGAGGACGCGAGGGTCGGCCCAGAGCGGATGCCCGTCGGGGAGCGGCTCGGGATCCGTCACGTCCAGGCCGGCGGCGGAGATCGCCCCCGTGCGGAGGGCTTCGACGAGTGCGTCGGTCTGGATGTGCGCGCCCCGTGCGACGTTGACGACGACGGCCTGCGGCGGCAGCAGCGCCAGCTCGGCGGCACCGATGACGTGCCTCGTCTCCGGAGTCAGGGCGAGGGCCAGCACCAGGATGTCGGTCTCGGGAAGCGTGGCGTGCAGAGCCGTGGGCGGCAGTGTCTCCTGGGTACCCTCGATCTTCTCCGGCCGGCGACGGATCACCCGGATCCGGCAGCCGAAGGGCCGCAGGAGGTGGATGAGCTCCGAGGCGATGCCGCCGCCCCCGAGGATCGTCACTCGTCGGCCGTGCAGTGACCGGGGGTCCACCGGGCTCCAGTGGGGCGCCCGTGCCTGCCGTACGACACTGCGGAGACTCGCCAGTATCAGCATGAGCGCGTGCTCGCTGACCTGCCCGGCGAACGACCCCTTTGCGCAGGTGAAGACCACCGGTCGGTGGAAGAGGCCGGACGTCGCGAACTTCTCCACTCCCGCCCAGGGGAACTGCACCCACTCGATCCCGGGATGGCCGTCCAGGGTCAGCCGGAGCTGTTCCGGCTCGCCGGGGATGAGCCAGACGAGGCCGTTGGCCTCGGCCAGGGGGACGTTGGCACCGCCGCCCCCGGACACGGCCTCTTCGATCTCGGAGGCCAGATGGTCGAAGTCGGGGGAGTTGGCGCGGCCGTAAGCCCTTCGTGCTTCCGCGGACGGGGCTATCGCGATGCGGGCTTCCATGGGCGACATTCTGCCGTGGCCCACCGACCGGGCTCTGACCAGGGCCTGCGACCGTCAACGGTGACCGTGGTCTCGGCAGGCCGGCACCCGCCTGTGAGATATCGACAACGCCGCCGAAAAGCGTGCAATCCGTACTTATAGGCACAAAAACGTGATTGCACAGGCCGCGTTAGTTCGTGCCTCATTGGGCGGCCATGTCCGGTTCATCCGCACGGGCCACCCTCACCCTCACGGTAGTTTCGCTGAGGGTTGGAGCACGATGAGCTCGATATCACGCCGCCATGTGTTGAAGACGACGGCGGCGGTGGCCGCCATCGGAGCCGGGCGTCTCTCGCTGGGACCCCAGCCCCTGGCCCTGGCCGCTGAGGCCACCACGAAGGGCGCCGCCTCTCGTCCGGTGTCGATGGCGATGCACATCCACGCCTCCTGGAGCGAGGGCAACGGCACCATGCAGGGCCACCTCGACCAGGCGACCCGTGCCGGCATCGACGTGCTGTGGTGGACCGAGCACGACTTCCGGATGGCCGAGCACGGCTACCCGAACCTGGTTCACATGAACGGCGCCGCGGAGCAGGTGAACGGGGTGGCGTGGTCGTGGGCCGAGCAGCGGGAGGGAACCCTCGCGTCGTCCCAGGTTCTGTGGGACAAGACGACGGCCTCCCCCGGCGACGCGTCCACCCCCGGATCGGTGCGCCTCTCGGCGACCTCCGCGGGCCGCGACGCGGCGGCGGTGAGGATCTCGGCGGGCGCCACGAACACCGTGATGCAGCGGTCGCTGTACGACCAGACCATCGAGGTCGACGTCTTCCCCGCCGAGGTGTCGCCGCACGCCTACCTCACCCTGGTGGTCAGCACGAGCTGGCGACCGGCCACCGCCCACCGGCCCGCCGGTCAGTACACCCTGACCTACGTCGTGGACGGGACCCAGGGCAGGTCCCGCAGCCGGTCCGGGCTGGACGGCGTGGTGCACCTGCCCGCCCGGCAGGGACGGTGGAACACGCTGAAGATCTCTCCGGCCGAGGACATCGAGAGGTTCTGGCCGGATCTGGAGAGCCGCGACGCCGCGATGATCACCCTGACCCTCGGCGCGGTCAGCGAGAAGGAGCGTCTCGCCGACGGCTGGTTCGACCTGCTGCGCATCTCCCGCCCGGCACGCTCGGCCAACGCCTCCCTGCGTGTGCAGGCCGAGTTGATGGCCGGCTACGCCAGACGGTTCCCCGCAGTACGCCAGTACCAGGGCCTCGAGGTCTCCCTCGTCAAGCCCACGCACGTCAACTGGTTCGGCCACAAGATCACCATGCCTGAGTTCGCGAATCCCCTGCCGGTCGCCGACCCCGATCCGGCAGCCGGGCTCGCCGTCGTCCAGATGATCCACTCCAACGGCGGTCTCGCCTCCTACAACCACCCCTTCGGCACCGCCCACCCCGCCGAGCTCCCGCCCGAAGGGCAGGACACGCTCCGGGCGGCGGTCGCCAAGACCGTCCTCGCCGACCGGGCCATGGGCTGCGACATTCTTGAGGTCGGCTACCCCAGCCGCGGCGGGGTCGACCTCGACCGGCACTCACAGCTCTGGGACGTCTGCTCCCGCAACGCGCTGTTCCTCACCGGCACGGGGGTCAGCGACGACCACTCCGGCCAGGACTGGCTCGGCCAGGAATCCAACTTCGTCACCTGGGCGCACGCACGCAGCCGCGATCTGGGCGACCTGCTCACCAGCCTGGCCGCCGGACGGGTCTACTTCGGTGACCCCGCGCGCTTCTCCGGCGTCGTCGACCTCCTCGTCGACGGATCCGCCCCCATGGGCTCCGTCACGACGTCGAGGGCCGCGACCCGCACCGTGCGCGCCATCCTCACCAAACCCCCCGTCGGCGGCGTCGTGCGCGTCGTTCAGGGAACGGTCGACCTCGCCGGAGAGGCCCAGCCCGAACCCGGCACCACCTTCACCGACATGCCGACGTCCGCGTGGCACCGGGGCTTCGTCGACCTGCCCGTCGACACCAGCTCACCCCGGTTCGTACGGATCGAGGTGCGAGACAGCACCGGGAAGGTCATCGCCCTGTCCAACCCCGTTTGGCTGCTCCGTGACACCCCCGCGGGAGGGATCCCCGCACCGCGGAGGGCGCGCTGACCCAGGCTCGACGCGGCCACGTCGTCAGCACCTCCCAGCGAAGATCTGGGGGGTGCGGTCCTTCCAGGGCAGGGTCTGCTCAAGCCGGGCGGCGACCCGGATGAGCAGGTTCTCGCGGCCGTAGGGGGCTACGAGTTGCGCCCCGATCGGAAGTCCGCCCTCGCTGTGGCCGAGGGGCAGGCTGATCGCGGGGCGCCCTACCTACTCGGCGCTCACTCCGCTTTAGGTACTAAGAGGAAGTACGCCCCATATCGGCCAGACGAGCCCCGTGCTGTCTTCCCCGAGGAGGGCATGGGGCTGATATCGGCCTGCCGACATAGGCAAACGATCTCTCGGCAGGCGGATAAACTACCGATTTCCTGGGTTTTGATCGAAAAGTGATGAATTGACACTTTTGGTAAATCATGGGGTCTATGACCTTGGATGCACCACCTTCCCGGCGCGGGCGCAGGACGATGCTGATTGTCGTGATCACGGCCGTCCCGGCGATCGTGGTCGCTGCGGCCATATTCGTCGTGACCACCGTCGCCGTGAACTACATCGGCTCACGCGAACCTTTCATCGAACCTCCCGCCTTACTCCGCCTCCAGCCTGTCCTCGAGATCAAGCCGGCGCCCTGCACCGGCACGGATCTGCTGGACTTCACAGGAACCGCGTGCTTCCGTCTGGCCGAGGGAACACCGGTCAGGCAGGCCAAAAGGGCCGTGGCCGCTGTCGAGCCCAACACCGGCCAATGGGCGATCCTGGTCACCCTGAGCCAGGCCGACGCCCTCGTGTTCGCTGACATGACCGGCAGGCTCGCCGCCGAATCCTCGCCCCGCAACCAGCTCGCGATTCTCATCGACGGCAAGATTGTTTCCGCCCCGATCGTCCAGGAGTCGATCACCGGAGGGGTGGTAGCGATAAGCGGTGAGTTCGCCGAGAAATCCGCCATCGCCTTCGCCCAGCAGCTCAACCGCGACTGACGAGCATATATAACGTCACCTCGACTGTGCGGCCCCGTACAGGTAGGTGGACTTCGCCGACAGTGGCGTCGGTTTTATGTCGGAGCAGGCTGATAGTCATGGCCGCCACAACGATTCCGCGCTCATGGTTTCTCGCCCTCCGCCATCTTACGGGCGAGACCGGTGGCGGCCTGACACGTTCGTATGGATATGAAGTCGATTAGATCAACAGGCGTTCACCCTATGGGTGGTGTGGGTAAAGTCGCTGCTGACAATTAGGGCGAAGGGGGACATATGTTGGCTGACTCCAGGGTTCACCTCGGGCTTACGCTCGACCTACCCGCTGATTTCGAGCCGGAAGAAACCGAAGAGGAGACTGCGGCACTCGGTCGCATGTTGGCCGGCCTTCACGTTGGATCGGTGGTCGAACCTAGGGCGTCGGAGGGCGAACCATCGGGCGCCAAAGGGCTACAGACCGTCATAGGCGCCCTCACGGTGATCGTGTCGGGGACCAAGGAATCGCTTGGCACCGTGCTGGACGCCATCCGGTCATGGGTGTCGCTGTCAGCCAGCCGCTCGGTGGTGGTGGAGATCGACGGTGATCGGCTTGAGGTGACGGGCGTGACGGTTCAAGAGATGAGTCGTCTCATCGATTTGTTCATCGAACGGCACGCAAGAGAGTTAGAAGGGTAACGCGTGGCCCGGGAGGCGCTTCTCATCGGAAATTCCGTCTATGACGATGCGGAACTGCGCCGACTCCGGGCGCCCGCCCAGGACGTGGCGGAGCTCGGACGTGTCCTGTCCGACCCAGAGGTCGGCTCTTTCGAGACGAAAACATTGACGGACAAGGCCGGTAGCGAGATCAGGGCCGAGATCGAGCAATTCTTCGCCAACCGGCGCCCAGATGACTTCCTCCTGCTCTACTTCTCCGGGCACGGCCTGAAGGACGCCACCGGAGCGTTGTATTTGGCCGCCGAGGACACGCATATCGAGGATCTTGCGAACACCGGGGTGACGGCTGACTTCATCAACGCGTGCATTCAGCGGAGCCGATCGCGGCGGATCGTTCTCATCCTCGACTGTTGCTACAGCGGCGCGTTCGCACGTGGAATGGTCGTGCGCGCCGACCAGACCGTGCACGTCCAGGAGCGGTTCGGTGGGCGCGGGCTGGTGATAATCACGGCCTCGTCTGCGACGGAGTACGCATTCGAGGACGGTGTGTTGACCGAGGAGATCGACCCCAGGCCTTCGGTCTTCACCCGCGCCTTCATCGAAGGATTGGACACCGGTGCGGCAGACCTGAACGACGATGCGGAGATCACGCTCGATGAGATCTACGACTTCACGTTCGACGCGGTGCGTCTGTCGGGCTCCAGACAGACGCCGTGCCGGTGGGTGTTCGGAGCTCAGGGACGGTTCGTCCTCGGCCGTCGTCGCCCCGACGCGACGTTTGCCGTTCGGTCGATACCGTCGCCAGAGCCTCTGGTCTTCCGGCCGCCGCGATGGCTGACAGTCGTAGCTCTGGTGCCGCTCGCCCTAGGGGCCGTCGTCGGCTGGTGGGGCATTGAGCAGTACGCCTGGTCGGCGATGGTCGCGGGAGCGTGGCTGATCCTCCTAGGGTTGTCGATGGCCGCGGCGGCGCTCGACCGAGTCGAGCTTGGTCGCGACGGTGTCCGGACTTTTCCGCCGTTCCCTGCTCGGCTGCGTTGGCCGTCCATCCTCGCAATCGAAGTACGGCCGACGCCGACCGGACGCACCATCGCGCTCCGCCGTGCGGATACAAGCTTGTCCCACCGCCTTGTGCTCCCCGCCCCGCGGACTCATTTTCTGGCCCGCAACGTGGAGTTCGACGACCAAGTACTGACGATCCGCCGGTGGAGCGAGCAGTGGGGGTCCCCCGCACCCGTCCTGACCGGCTCACGCTGGGCTGGCGTGCGTGGTGTGCTGGCACCGCTCGCCCTCATCCTGGTCTTGCTCGTGGCTGTGGACCGCCCCTGGACATGGGTCGTCTACACCGAAGCCGAGCAGGTGCCCCATGCGTGCGGAGTGCTTGACCAGCGGGCCGCTGACGAGGTGGTGAAAGAGCTGTCTTTGGCTCCGAGCCTCAAAAATGAAGGGAATGAGACGACAGGCCAGCGTAGCCAATGTCGATGGAATATCTCGGCTCTTTTCAGCATATTCACACATGGAAGTGTCGAGCTGAAATACGACAGGTTTTCCCGTACGAGCGGGGCCTCTGGGAGCCAGTTGGCCGCCCGTCAGTTAGCCGAGTTTCGTGGTCAGGACAGTGATGCGGGATTGACTCTGCGGAAGACCTTGAGCCAGCTCGGGAGCGATGCCTATCTTGCAGGCTCCGACAACGCGATCATCATCCGGTCGCAAAGAGCCAACGTGGTTGTGACCGTCGCCTTCGTCACGAGGGACACTTCTCTTCTTTTGCTGCCTAAGCAGGAAAGGTTGGAGAAGATTGCCATCCGGGGGGTGACGGCCATTACCCTCCTCTCGTCCCAGCCCCATTGACAAATAGATCCGGCCTGACCTCTAAGGGCCTCTATGCCTAGCGCCAGGCCTCGGCGTCAGCTATAAGGACGACATGGTCAACCAAGCCGCCGTTTTTGGAAACGTTCCCGACCGTATTCACAGCAGTGAACGGATCAAAGATCAGGTCGCCGCTGCTGTAATGAACGGCCACGGTGGGGGATGCTGTAAGAGGCGTCGGCTGGCGTGATGAGTGAACAGGAAGACCTGTTTCCCGACCTGGGAGACAGACAGCAGACCCGCGTTCCCTATGACGAGGTCGCCGCGCTGCTCCGGGACGGGGTTCCGGCGGAGCGGATCTGTGACCACTACCCGAGCGTCACCGCCACCGCGGCTCTGGATGCTGCCGATTTCGCCGACCACGTCAACAGCTACGATCCCCCAGGGAGCGGCGCGAGGCTGCTGGATGGGAACGTCTCCAGACCGCTCCACAGGGCTATTACGGCTTTCAGTCTGGGCCATGAGATCGTGCACCTACTCGACCTCGATCGCTGGTCCGGAACCCGGGACGAGCACCTCTACCCCCGGCGCCGCAAGTTGAGCACCAATTCCTCCGGGCGAGGATTCAGATATCCCTCTTCAAATATGGATATATCGGGCAGATCTATTCGATAGTGGTTGATTCGCGGCACATCGGCCAGGCTTGGAGGAGCTCGCCACCGACGGTGGCATCGGTTTTATGTCGGAGCGGGCTGATAGTTATGGCCATCACAACGATTCCGATGATTTGTGGAGCTGCGGGATGGCAACGGTCGTTTTCCGGGATGAGACCGCGACGGGAAAACCGATAGAGGAGTTCACCCTCCCCGACCTGCCGGAAAACATCTCCGCACGGGAGTTGGTACGGCTTCGCGTCCGGGAGGAGGTCGCTCGCTACAACGCCAATCCCTCGGCCCGGTTCAACGGGCTGGTCCGTCCCGTGGACGCCGAGGTGGAGCTGAACGGCTACCGGATGGGCGCGACGCGACGGATCGACTGGGAGCGTCAGGCGGACATCGCCGAGCGGGCGTTCCAGCGCAACGGGTTCCTGCTGCTGGTCGGGGAGCGGCAGATCGACGACCTGTCCGAGGTGATCGACCTGACCGTCGACCCGGTTCTGTCGTTCATCAAGCTCGTCCCACTGGTCGGTGGCTGACATGACTGACATCCATGAGATCAATCTCCTCTACACCAATCTGCATGGGTATGTGAGCGACGAGACCAGGGAGACCTGCCGCCGTTTCGAAGCACTCTTGGAGCAGGGGCTGGAGCCCGGGCCGGATACCGACTGGCGGGCGTACGGGTACTGGGCGCAGCTGAAACTGGGACTGGGGGAGAAGGACGGGCACGATCACTACGAGCGCGTCCTGCGGCTGATCCGCTCGGTGGCCGAGCGCGACATCGACTGGACGCCCGGAGACGCTCATATTTTTGTGCGGCAGGCCCACGAGCTGGTCTATCGAGGCCACAACACCCGCTACGAAGAGATCTTCCTGCTGCCGTTCGCGGTGACGCGCCGCTGCGGCTTCCGGGAGCGCCGCGAGATCCTCGGATGGATGGGAGAGCCGGGCTGGCATTCCCAGTCGCGCGTAGCGGAGTGGAAGCCCGCGCGGGAGGCTCTGGCCGGGCAGTTGGAGGAGCTGCTGGTCGAACCGGCCGAGCACGGTCCGGCCGGCGTGGTGCGGAACGTCATCTGGGAGGGTGACGCCTTCGCCTGGCTGCTGGCCGAGGAGTACGGCCCGCGCCTGGCCGACCCCGCGGTCCTGCCGCTGCTGCGCCACTGGAGAACCGCCCGCTCCACCAAGCCGAGCGGCAAATGGCTCAAGACTGCCAAGGCACTGCTCACCCCTGAGACGGTCGGCCTGCTCAGGGAGATCCTCACCCGGCTGGTGTCCTACCGAGAGCGGAAGGTCAACCGGGTCAGCGGTGATCTCGAGTGGGAGGAGACCGTCTTCCTGGACGAGCGCACCGCCGTACCGGTGCGCGGCATGGTGTGGACGTGCGAGGCGATCGAGGAGCGGTGGGTGACCTCGCTCCTCGGTGACGTCGCGCTGAACTGCGGCACCGGAAGCAGAAGAAGCGGGATGGGCTCCACCTGCCGCAGCGAGATGATCACCAACGCCGCCGTCGGTGTCCTGGCCCGCCGCGGAGGGCCGGCGGCGATCGTGCCGCTGGCCCGCCTCCAGGCCAAGGCCCGTGTGAGGTCCGTGCTGAACAACGTGGCGCGCACCCTGGACGCGTTGGCCGACGAGGCGGGGCTGACCCGTGAGCAGTTGGTGGACCGCACCGTTCCGGCCTTCGGGCTCGGTCAGGACGGGGTCCGGGAAGAGAAGATCGGCGACTACCTCGTACGGCTCTGCGCCGACGGTCTCACGCTCCGGTTCGTCAACGCCGCCGGCAAGACCGTCAAGTCGGCCCCGCAGGCGATCCGCAAGGATCCGGCGCTGGCCGACCTCAAGATCACGCTCAAGGAGCTCAAGCAGGCGCTCTCGGCCGAGCGCTTCCGGCTGGAGCAGGCGCTGATCAAGGAACGTGCGTGGCGCTGGCAGGAGGTGGCCGAGTTCTTCCTCGACCACCCGGTGACCGGCCTGTACGCCCGGACCCTGATCTGGCAGGTCCCGCAGGGTCCGGCGGGGCTGCCGGTCAGGACCGAGGTGGGATGGGAATTCACCGATCCGCGAGGCCACCGTACCCAGCTCGATCCGGACACCTCGGTTCAGCTCTGGCACCCGATTCACGCGACCGCCGAGGAGGTGCGGGCCTGGCGTGACCACCTGCTGGAGCACGGAATCCGCCAGCCGTACAAGCAGGCCTTCCGCGAGATATACCTGCTGACTCCGGCCGAGGAGCAGACCGGCACCTATTCCAACCGGTTCGCCGGGCATGTGCTGCGCTACGGCCAGGCCAAGGCGTTGCTGAACCAGCGCGGCTGGACCGGCCTGGCGATCGGTCACTGGGATTACGAGGGCGGCGGCGACCGGGGCGAGGCGATCAGGGAGCTGTCCGGCTGGCGCGCCCGCTGGGGCATGCATGTGACGGGTGAAGGGGAAGCCGATGAGTGGGGCACCGCCTCCTTCTGCGCCGGCGAACAGATCACTTTCTACCGGGATGAACAGGAGCTTTCCGAGCGCGACCAGATGGGGAACCGCGTCGTCCGCGAGGGGGTGCCGCTGGCCGAGGTGCCGCCGCTGGTGCTGTCGGAAGTGCTCCGTGACGCCGACCTGGCCGTCGGCGTCGCCTCGGTGGGCCTGGACCAGCAGGCGACCGGCGGGCACGAGGCGTACTGGAACTCCTACGGGTTCGGCGAGCTCACCGAGACCGCCAGGACCCGGCACGATGCGCTCACCCGGCTGCTGCCCCGGCTGAAGATCGCTGATCGGGCGGAGCTGACCGACCGGTTCCTGCGCGTACGCGGAGACCGGCGGACCTACAAGATCCATCTGGGCTCGGGCAACATCCTGATGGAGCCCAACGACGCCTACCTGTGCATCGTCCCCGGGCACGACCGCGGCACCGCGTCCGTCTTCCTGCCCTTCGAGGAGGACGGCGGAATGCTTTCGATCATCCTGTCCAAAGCATTCTTGCTCGCCGACGACACGACCATCACCGATCCGTCGATCACTCGCCAGCTCGACGCCTGAAAACGCTGTGGCGGCCTCCTCACGGCGCGCTCACCGTAGCGCGCCCGGGAGACAGCCCATCGGCCCGCAGAGCGACCTGTACAGAGATGCTCGCCGGAGAACCGGCTCACCGGTCTCACGGCTCTGGCCTCCATGCGCAACCACACGGACAGCACGCCGAGGCCGCTGTGGCTGATCAACACCAGCCACCAGGCCCGGCCACCGCCCCAGCAAGAGACCCGGTCGCGTCCTCCCACCGCGACCACGAGCGCGATATGGAACCGATACAGAACAGAGACAAGGTCAGGACCTAGGACATTAGGTGATCAGAACCCCGAGGAATAACGTGATCATTCGCACTTGCCCGACTGGTGCTCATTACCAACCTTGTCCTCGCCCTCTGCGACCCGGAAGGTGGGGACGCTACGCGGACTTTCACGTCCGCCATGACCAGGAGGCGCTCCGTGAGGAGTTCACCCAAACAACCTCACCGGTTCAAACGACTTACCGTCATCGGTGGCTTGGCGGCGGCACTGTCCTTCGGGACCGTGTCGGCGGCCGCCGGCGGCGTACAGGTTCAGGGGCCGCCCGGCCCAGATCTGACGGCGGCCGCGCCCGCAGCGACGAGCACACTGCTGCCGGACTATGACAGCGAGATCGTCGGCCAGTTCGACTCGGTCAACTCCGTCAACCACATCCGGCACCTCGCCGTGGACATCGGCCCGCGGCTGAACGGCACCCCGCAGGAGCGGGAGGGCGCGGAGTACATCGGCGGCGTCCTGAAGTCCTACGGCTTCGAGGTGACCCTCCAGTCATGGGGCCCGGTCTCGACCAAGCGCGTCGCGAAGGTCACGTCCTCGGACGCGGACCTGCCCGGAGGACCTAACTGGCAGATGGCCGCCTCGACCAGCGGGAAGTTCACCGGCGACACCGGCGTGAAGGGGCAGGTCGTCGACGCCAAGACCGGCCAGTCCGACGCCGAGTTCCCCGCGGACACCGCGGGCAACATCGTGCTGATGGACTACAGCACCACCGCCGCGGTCCGGAACACCGCCGTGGCCAACGCGGTGAGCCACGGTGCGATCGCGGTCATCCTGGCTTACCCGACCGGCAACTCCGCGCCGCCGTCGTTCACTCTCACCACGCCCCAGCCGGAGATCCCCGTGATCGGCGGCGGCAGCGCGCACAACACCTGGATCAGGGACCTCCTGGCCAAGGGGCCGCTGACGCTGACGATCGCGACGAACGAATACGTGACCCCGATGGGCACCAACGTCATCGGCATCCGGCACGCGGTCGGCGACCCGACCGGCACCACCGCGCCGATCGTCATGGTCGGCGCGCACATCGACTCGGTGCTGGGCGCGCCCGGCGCCCATGACGACGCCTCGGGCAACGGCGTCTCTCTGGAGATCGCCCGGACGCTCAGCCGGTATCCGCTGGACAAGGAGCTGCGGATCGGCGGCTTCGGCGGTGAGGAGGGCGGCCTGCTCGGCGCGAAGGCGTACGTGAACACGCTGACCGCGGAGGAGAAGGCGCGGTTCGTCGGCGAGTGGCAGATGGACATGGTCGGCACGCCGTACGAGCCGGCCCGGCTGTGGGCGCTGACCCCGGACGGCCAGTCGAACTACGTGGTCCAGGAGGCGTACAACGCGGCCGCACGCTTCGGGTTCGACGGACTGCGCAACTGCAGGCTCGGGCAGAGCGACCACCAGGCGTTCTTCGATGCGGGCATCCCGTCCTCGCTGTTCATCTGGCTCGACTACCGGCCGCCGGCCTCGCCGGCCGTCTGTGGTCCGACCGGTGGGACGTACGTCACCGAGCCGCAGTACCACAGGCCGACGGACACGATGGACAACATCAGTCCCGAGCGGCTGCAGACCACCCTTGACGTCGTGGGCGGCGCGGTGGCGCACAACGCGCTGAACGCGGTGACGGTCTCCGCGATCTCGGATGCCGGTCAGCCGCTGGTCGGGGCACCGGTGCGGGCCGACTGCGGCAACGGCCCGCGGAACCTGGGTACCACCGGGGCGGACGGCCGGCTCAAGGCGGTGTTCCCCCACGTCAAGTGCGACTTCACCGTGACCGTCGAAGGCGCGGTGGCGACCGAGCGTCGCGTGTCGATCTCCGGTGACCAGGCGGTGAAGGTGACCGTCGATGTCACCAAGCCGACGATCTCCCTCACCAGGCCCACCGATGGGGCGGTCTACACGCTCGGGAAGGACACGGACGCGTCGTACCGGTGCAAGGACAACCTGTCCGGAGTCGCCACCTGCGTCGGCACGGTACGCGATGGCCGCCGGCTCGACACCTCCACCGTCGGCTTCCACGAGTTCACCGTGAACGCCGCCGACCGCGCCGGCAACACCGCCGACCAGAAGGTGACCTACCAGGTCGTCTACCGCTGGCACGCCTACTTCCCGGAGACGATGAACGGCAAGGCCGGCAGCGCCGTGCCGATCAAGTTCAGTCTCGACGGTTACCACGGCACCGGCGTTTTCGCCCCCGGTTACCCGGCTTCTCAGCAGGTGACCTGCGACACCGGGAAACCGACCGGCGCGGCCGAGCCGATCAGGAACCCGGGGCACTCGGGAGTCAGCTACAAGGACGGCCAGTACAACTACGTGTGGAAGACCGACAAGAGCTGGTCCCACACCTGCCGCCGGCTCCAGCTGAAGCTCGATGACGGCAGCAGCCACTTCACCACCATCAGGTTGAAGTAGCCGCAACGCGATGCCCGGCGGGGGAGCGGAACGAGAACCGGCCTCCGCTCCCCGGCCGGGTGTTCATTTCTGTACACCCTCATCGGCTCTGGCCCGCACCGCTTCGGCCGGTTCGGTTGCCGTGCTTGACAGCGGCGGAACTATCGCGCGTCGAAGCGGTGGCGGGCCTCGTCGATGTTGTCCAGGTGCCGGCGGGTCCACACGCACATGGCGTTGACCGTCGTCTGGAGGCTCAGGCCGGCTTCCGTGAGGGTGTAGTCGACGCGTGGTGGAACCGTGGGGTGGACGAGGCGGCTCACCACGCCGTCGCGTTCCAGGGTGCGCAGGGTCTGGGTGAGCATCTTGTGGCTGATGCCTTCGACCGCCGCGTGGAGCTCCGTGAAGCGCCGGGTGTCCTCGCCGAGGGCGTTGATGATCAGCAACGCCCACTTGTTGGCGACGTTGGCGAAGATCTCCCTTGCCAACGCCTGGGCGCGCATGACATCGCCGCGTTCCCCCACGCTGCTTGACTGCTCGGTCACCGTGAGGTTCCTCTCTCACGAAAAAGTGCGTTCTTCCTGGTCAGCTCTCACTCTCCTATCGTTAGCCAGTAACCACAAGAGAGCACGGAGCAAAGAAACAACGCGATGAGCATCCTCAGGACCTACGCCCGACTCTGGGTGGACGACCTTGACCGGGCGCTGCCCTTCCTCCGGGAACTGGTCGGCCGCGAGCCCGATATCCGCTTCGCGTTCGACAACGTCAAGGCCGCCGCCATCGGGCACTTCCTCGTCATCGAGGTGCCGCTGGAAGAGCGGGTGAGGTATCCCGCCTCCGCCACCGTGGTCGTCTCCGACCTCGACGAGCTCACGCGGCAGCTCGCGGCACACGGCGGACGGATCACCGTGCCCGAGACCAGGTCCGAGACCGGGAGGTTCCTCTACGCCCGGCATGCGGACGGTGCCGAGGTCGAGTACGTGGAGTGGACGCCCGATCTCGTCCAGCGAATCATCGAGCCCGGCTCGCACTGATCGACCGATGGCGAGCTCACGGCGGTGAGGTTCGGTCGACCTGCGGCTGCCGGTCAAGGATTCAGCCTGGAATGTGGTTGTTTCATGCTGGACATGGATATTCCCGACCTTCCCGTAGGGGGTTCGAGGCTGGTGTCGGTATATCGGTATATCCCCAGATGGACACCTGGTCCGACTCCTGCTCGCAATGGGAAAGATCAGACGAATAGAAATCGAGGTACTTTTCTGGAAAAAGCGTGCACGTAAAGAAAATGGGCCCTCCTGGCGCCATAGACCGGCAGGTCGTGATTGCCGTGGTCAGCTGATGTTTCAGCCGTTGATGATCTGGTTATCCTCTTAAAGCTGCGGTCGGAGTAATGTCGCGGCACAGAGCGTGACCCCCCGTTCAATGATTCGACGCTATTTGTCGGAATTTCTGCAGGGGGTTGGCGTTGTCGCGCTGTGCTTATGTGTGCAAGGGTTTCTTTAGAAGTGCCTTGTCCGGATTTGTGGTATGTGCGGTCGGCCTGGCGCCTGCGATTTATCCATCTTCTGCTGCATCTGGCGATGAAAGTACCATTCCATCATTTATGATCACTTGCGGTCCGGATGGGACGGGCCCGACCTTGCGGTTGACGCGGGACGCGCATGTCGAAGGCGCGCGCGCGATCGTCACGGTGCACGTCGCCAACACCGGTGACGTCGACGCGAAAGGGGCGAGTTTCGCCGAAGACCTTTCCGCCGTCCCCGGCGGCGAGACCGTGGGCGACAGGCAGGCGACCGCGGGGGCGTTGACCTACAGCAAGCCCCTGCTCAGGTGGACGGGCGATGTGAGCGCGGGCGACAGCGTCGAGGTCCGGTACGCCGTCCGGGCATACGGCGACCGGATGTCCATCCCGACGGTCGACGCGCACGCGGGGCGGACCTGCCAGGACGCGACCGGTGGCCCCGAGGCCGTTGGCGCGCCGACCGGCGGGGCCGACACCACCGCCGGCGCGCAGGCCGACAAGCGTCATGCGCCGACCGATGCCGCCACCGCCGATGCCGCCGCTGATAGCGCCACCGATGCCGCCACCGGCGCGCCGGCCGATGAGGCCGGTGCCGTCGCCGATGCGCCGTCCCAGGCGCCGTTGGACGTCACGGCCGATCCGATGCCGGAGACCGCCGACGGCGGCGCCGCCCGGCGCCGGCCGTCCGCGGAGACCCGGGCCGATGCCGAGTCGGCTCGACCGGGTGCGAAGGCGGGTGCGAAGGCGGGTGCGCGAGCGGCGCGCCGGGCGCCGATCGCTTTCTCCCAGCGCTACACGAGCAACTACCGAGGGACGGTGACCCGGGCGGCGAACGCGGTGGTGACCTGCTACCCCCCGCAGGTGAGCGACTGCGCCACCCGTCAGAACGGCTCGGGCAACAACAACGTCGCCGCCACCTTCATCGACGTGGACAGCGACGCGACGACCTTCAACTCCAGCACCGCCGACCTCACGTTGTCGGCCAGCCCGCAGGTAGCCTACGCGCGGCTGTACTGGGGCGGGCGAGGCCAGACCACGACCGACACGACTGGCCTTCCGGCCGGCAACCGCCTGGCGCCCGACATCAGCCTGCGCGGTCGAGTGTTGATCAAGGCTCCGGGTGACACCGCCTACCGGACGATCACCGCCTCGGCCGGTGACATCGGAGACACCCCCGACAACGTCACCGCGAACGGAATCGTCTACGGAGCCTCCGCGGATGTCACCTCCCTGGTGGCGTCGGCGGGTGCCGGCACCTACGCGGTGGCGAACGTGCAGGCCGCCCGAGGGCTCGACGGTCTCGGAGCGTTCGGCGGCTGGTCACTGGTGGTGGCCTACCGCGACCCCTCGCTGCCGTTGCGGAACATCGCGGTGTTCGACGGCTTCCTGTATCAGGAGAACGGCGCCGCGAGCACCACGATCAACCTGTCCGGGTTCCGGACCCCGACCACCGGGGCGGTGAACGTCCAGCTGGGCGAGGTCGTTTACGACGGCGACAACGCGATCGTCGGTGACTCTCTGAGCGTCAAGACCACCAATGGGCCACTGACCACCCTCACCGACGCCCTCCACCCGGCGAACAACTTCTTCAACTCCACCATCGCCACGCTCGGCAACCAGGTGACCAACCGAAACCCGACCTATACCAACACGCTCGGGTACGACTCCAACATCATCAACGCGTCGTCGGCGTTCCGTAACAATGACACCACGGCCCAGTTCACCTTCGCCACCGTGGGAGACGCCTACTGGCCCCAGGCGTTCTTCACCCAGACCGACCTCCACCAGGCGAACCTGCAGACGACCAAGTCATCCCAGCTGATAGGCGGCGGAACCCCCAAACCAGGCTCGGTGCTCGAATACACCATCACCACGACCAACACGGGAGACGACACCGCCCTCGGAGTGCTGCTCTTCGACCCGATCCCCGCCAACACTGTCTACGTTCCGGGAACCATCGTCGTGGGGTCGGGGCCCAACGCCGGCCCCAAAACGGACGCCCCGGGGGATGACCAGGCACAGTTCGTCGGCAATCAGGTCAGCGCACAGCTGGGAACCGGAGCGAACGCCACGAGCGGCGGCTCACTGGCACCGGGCCAATCCACCTCCGTGACGTTCCGGGTCACCCTCGGCCCCAACTCGCCCGGCACGTCGGTGACCAACAGCGCGACCATCACGTACTCCAGCTCTGACACGCCCACCCAGCAGGGAAGTGCCATCTCCAATGTCTCGACGGTGGTTCCCGTGCAGGTTTCGTCGTTGGCGCTGCTGAAGACGGCGTCGCCCAGCACGGTGACGGCGGCGGGCAGGACGGTGACGTACTCGTACGCCATCACCAACACCGGTGAGACCACCCTCACCGGAGTGGGGGTGACGAACACGTCGTTCTCGGGTTCGGGGACGCCTTCGGCGGTGACGTGTCCGGTGACGACGTTGGCGCCTCAGGCCTCGACAACGTGTACCAGGACCTACGTGACCACCCAGGCGGATGTCGACGCGGGGTCGATCGTGAACACCGCGACGGCCTCCGGCACTCCGCCGACGGGTCCTGCGGTGACCTCGGCTCCGTCGACCGCGACGGTCAACGTCACCTCGTCGCCCAGCCTGTCGTTGCTGAAGACGGCGTCACCGAGCACGGTGACGGCGGCGGGCCGGACGATCACCTACTCCTACCTGATCACCAACACCGGTAACCGGACGTTGACCGGGGTGGGGGTGACGAACACGTCGTTCTCGGGTTCGGGGACGCCTTCGGCGGTGACGTGTCCGGTGACGACGTTGGCGCCTCAGGCCTCGACGACGTGTACCAGGACCTATGTGACCACCCAGGCGGATGTCGACGCGGGCTCGATCGTGAACACCGCGACGGCTTCCGGCACTCCGCCGACGGGTCCCGCGGTGACCTCGGCTCCGTCGACCGCGACGGTCAGCGTCACCTCGTCGCCCAGCTTGACGTTGCTGAAGACGGCGTCACCGAGCACGGCGGCGGCGGCGGGCAGGACGATCACCTACTCCTACCTGGTCGTCAACAACGGCAACCGGACGTTGACGGGTGTGGGCGTGGTGGACACGGCGTTCTCGGGTACGGGGACTCCTTCGGCGCTGACGTGTCCGGTGACGACGCTGGCGCCGCAGGCCTCGACGACCTGCACCAGGACCTACGTGACCACGCAGGCGGATGTCGACGCCGGCTCGATCGTGAACACGGCGGTCGCCTCGGGCACTCCGCCGACGGGTCCCGCGGTGACCTCGGCTCCGTCGACCGCGACCGTCAGCATCGCCTCGTCGCCCGGCCTGACGTTGCTGAAGACGGCGTCGCCGAGCACGGTGACGGCGGCGGGCAGGACGGTGACCTACTCGTACCAGGTCGTCAACACCGGAAATACGACGTTGACGGGTGTGGGGGCTGTGGATACGGCGTTCTCCGGTTCGGGGACGCCCGGGGTGATCACGTGTCCGGTGACGACGTTGGCACCTCAGGCCTCGACGACGTGCACCAGCACGTATGTGACCACGCAGGCGGATGTGGACGCGGGGTCGATCGTGAACACGGCGGTGGCCTCGGGCACCCCGCCGACGGGTCCCGCGGTGACGTCGGCTCCGTCGACGGCGACGGTGACGGCCGCGCCGGATCCCGGCCTGGCGCTGCTGAAGACGGCGTCGCCGAGCACGGTGACGGCGGCGGGTAGGACGGTGACCTACTCCTACCGGGTCGTCAACACCGGCAACGCGACCCTGACCGGTGTGAGTGTGGCCGACACGGCGTTCTCCGGTACGGGGACACCTCCAGCGATCACGTGTCCGGTGACGACGCTGGCGCCGCAGGCCTCGACGACGTGCACCGGTACCTATGTGACCACCCAGGCCGACATCGACGCGGGGTCGATCGTGAACACCGCGGTCGCCTCGGGCACCCCGCCGACGGGTCCCGCGGTCACGTCGGCTCCGTCGACCGCGACGGTCACGGCCGCGCCGGATCCCGGCCTGGCGCTGCTGAAGACGGCTGATCTGTCCACGGTGACGGCGGCGGGTCAGACGATCACCTACTCCTACCTGGTCACCAACACCGGTAACCAGACGTTGACGGATGTGGGTGTGGTGGACGCGACGTTCACGGGTCTGGGAACGCGCGGAGCGATCACGTGCCCGGTGACGACGCTGGCACCGCAGGCCATGACGGCGTGCACGAACACGTACGTGGTGACGCAGGCGGATATTGACGCGGGTTCGGTGGTGAACACGGCGGTCGCCTCGGGTACGCCGCCGACGGGTCCCGGGGTGACGTCGGCTCCGTCGACGGCGACGGTGACCGCCACCTCACGTCCGGAGCTGTCGCTGTTGAAGACCGCTTCCCCGTCGGCGGTGGTGAGCGCGGGCCAGACGATCACCTATTCCTACCGGGTCGTCAACACCGGAAACACGACGTTGACCGGGGTGGGGGCGACGGACACGGCGTTCTCGGGTTCGGGAACACCCGGAGTGGTCACCTGTCCGGTGACGACGCTCCTACCGCAGGCTACGACGACGTGTACGGGTACGTATGTGGTGACGCAGGCGGATGTCGACGCGGGTTCGGTGGTGAATACGGCGGTCGCCTCGGGCACCCCGCCGACGGGTCCCGCGGTCACGTCTTCGCCGTCGACGGCGACGGTCACCGCAAATCCGGTCGCCGGCCTGACATTGCTGAAAACGGCCTCGCCGTCCGCCGTGGCGGCGGCGGGCCGGACGGTCACCTACTCGTACATGATCGTTAACACCGGTAATGCGACGCTGACCGGGGTGGGGGTGGTGGACACGTCGTTCTCCGGTTCGGGGGCACCTCCGGTGATCACGTGTCCGGTGACGACGCTGGCGCCGCAGGCCGCGACGACGTGCACCGGCACGTATGTGACCACCCAGGCCGACATCGACGCGGGGTCGATCGTGAACACGGCGGTCGCCTCGGGCACTCCGCCGACGGGTCCCGCGGTGGCCTCCGATCCGTCGACCGCGACGGTCACGGCCACGCCGGATCCCGGCCTGGCGCTGTTGAAGACGGCCTCGCCGAGCACGGTGTCGGCGGCCGGTCGGACGGTGACCTACTCGTACATGATCGTCAACACCGGTAACGCGACGCTGACCGGGGTGGGGGTGGTGGACACGGCGTTCTCGGGTTCGGGGACGCCTCCGGTGATCACCTGTCCGGTGACGACGCTGGCGCCGCAGGCCGCGACGACGTGCACCGGCACGTATGTGACCACCCAGGCCGACATCGACGCGGGGTCGATCGTGAACACGGCGGTCGCCTCGGGCACTCCACCGACGGGCCCACCGGTCACGTCCGCTCCCGCGACGGCGACGGTCACGGCCGCGCTGGTTCCCGGCCTGGCGTTGCTGAAGGCGGCGGTTCCGTCCACGGTGACGGCGGCGGGGCAGACGATCACCTACTCGTACTCGATCGTCAACACCGGTAACGCGACGTTGACGGGTGTGGGGGCTGTGGACACGGCGTTCTCGGGTACGGGGACGCCCGGGGTGATCACGTGTCCGGTGACGACGTTGGCGCCTCAGGCTTCGACGACGTGCACCAGTACGTACGTGGCCACGCAGGCGGATGTCGACGCGGGGGCGGTGGTGAATACGGCGGTGGCCTCGGGCACTCCGCCGACGGGTCCCGCGGTGACCTCCGATCCGTCGACCGCGACGGTGACCGCCACGTCGCGTCCGGAGCTGTCGCTGTTGAAGACCGCTTTCCCGTCGGCGGTGATGGCGGCGGGGCAGACGATCACTTATTCGTACCGGGTCGTCAACACCGGTAACGCCACCCTGACCGGGGTAAGTGCGACGGATACGGCGTTCTCCGGTACGGGGACGCCTCCGGTGATCACCTGTCCGGTGACGACGCTGGCGCCGCAGGCCACGACGACCTGCACCGGCACGTATGTGACCACCCAGGCCGACATCGACGCGGGGTCGATCGTGAACACCGCGGTCGCCTCGGGTACTCCGCCGACGGGTCCCGCGGTGACGTCGGCTCCGTCGACGGCGACGGTCACCGGAGATCCGGTCGCCGGCCTGACGTTGCTGAAGACGGCGTCGCCGTCCGCCGTGTCGGCGGCGGGCCGTACGGTGACCTACTCCTATCTGATCGTCAACAACGGCAACGCCACCCTGACCGGGGTGGGAGCGGTGGATACGGCGTTCTCCGGTACGGGGACGCCTCCGGTGATCACGTGTCCGGTGACGACGTTGGCACCGCAGGCCACGACGACGTGCACGGGCACGTATGTGGTGACGCAGGCGGATGTCGACGCGGGTTCGGTGGTGAACACGGCGGTCGCCTCGGGCACTCCGCCCGTAGGTCCCGCGGTGACCTCCGATCCGTCGACCGCGACCGTCAGCATCACCTCGGATCCCAGCCTGTCGTTGTTGAAGACGGCGTCGCCGAGCACGGTGACGGCCGCAGGCCGGACGGTCACCTATTCGTACATGATCGTTAACACCGGTAACGCGACGCTGACCGGGGTGGGGGCGACGGACACGGCGTTCTCGGGCACGGGAACACCCGGGGTGATCACGTGTCCGGTGACGACGCTGGCGCCGCAGGCCTCGACGACGTGCACCGGCACGTACGTGACCACCCAGGCGGACGTGGACGCCGGCTCGATCGTGAACACCGCGGTCGCCTCCGGCACCCCGCCCACGGGTCCCGCCGTGACGTCGGCTCCGTCGACGGCGACGGTGACGGCCACCTCGGATCCCAGCCTGTCGTTGCTGAAGACGGCGTCGCCGAGCACGGTGACGGCGGCGGGTCAGACGGTGACCTATTCCTACCTGGTCGTCAACACCGGAAATGCGACCCTGACCGGGGTAGGGGCGGCGGACACGGCGTTCTCCGGTACGGGAGCGCCTCCGGTGGTGACGTGTCCGGTGACGACGCTCCTACCGCAGGCCTCGACGACGTGCACGGGTACGTACGTGGCCACGCAGGCCGATATCGATGCCGGTTCGATCGTGAATACGGCGGTGGCCTCGGGTACTCCGCCGACGGGTCCCGCGGTGACGTCGGCTCCGTCGACCGCGACGGTCAACGTCACCTCGTCGCCCAGCCTGTCGTTGCTGAAGACGGCGTCGCCGAGCACGGTGACGGCGGCGGGTCAGACGGTGAGCTATTCGTACATGATCGTTAACACCGGTAATGCGACGCTGACCGGGGTTGGGACGGTGGATACGGCGTTCTCGGGTACGGGGACGCCTCCGGTGATCACGTGTCCGGTGACGACGCTGGCGCCGCAGGCCTCGACGACGTGCACCAGCACGTATGTGGCCACGCAGGCGGATGTCGACGCCGGGTCGATCGTGAACACCGCGACGGCCTCGGGCACTCCGCCGACGGGTCCACCGGTGACCTCCGATCCGTCGACCGCGACGGTCACCGCAAATCCGGTCGCCGGCCTGACGTTGCTGAAGACGGCGGTTCCGTCCGCCGTGTCGGCGGCGGGCCGGACGATCACCTATTCCTATCTGATCGTCAACACCGGAAATGCGACCCTGTCCGGGGTGGGGGCGGTGGATACGGCGTTCTCGGGTACGGGAGCGCCCGGGGTGATCACGTGTCCGGTGACGACGTTGGCGCCTCAGGCTTCGACGACGTGCACCAGCACGTATGTGGCCACGCAGGCGGATGTGGACGCGGGGTCGATCGTGAACACGGCGGTCGCCTCGGGCACCCCGCCGACGGGTCCCGCGGTGACCTCCGATCCGTCGACCGCGACCGTTACCATCGCCCCGGCGCCCAGCCTGTCGTTGCTGAAGACGGCCTCACCGAGCACGGTGACGGCGGCCGGTCGGACGATCATCTACTCCTATCTGATCGTCAACACCGGAAATGCGACGTTGACCGGGGTGGGGGCGGTGGATACGGCGTTCTCGGGTTCGGGGACGCCCGGGGTGATCACGTGTCCGGTGACAACGTTGGCGCCTCAGGCCTCGACGACCTGTACCAGCACGTATGTGACCACGCAGGCCGATATTGATGCCGGTTCGATCGTGAATACGGCGGTGGCCTCGGGTACTCCGCCGACGGGTCCCGCGGTGACCTCCGATCCGTCGACCGTGACCGTTGCGGCCACCTCGGATCCTGGCCTGTCGTTGTTGAAGACGGCGTCGCCGAGCACGGTGACGGCGGCGGGCCGGACGATCATCTACTCCTATCTGATCGTCAACACCGGAAATGCGACCCTGTCCGGGGTGGGGGCGGTGGATACGGCGTTCTCGGGCACGGGAACACCCGGGGTGATCACCTGCCCGGTGACGACGCTCCTACCGCAGGCCTCGACGACGTGCACCAGCACGTATGTGGCCACGCAGGCGGATGTCGACACCGGTTCGATCGTGAACACGGCGGTCGCCTCGGGCACCCCGCCGACGGGTCCACCGGTGACCTCCGATCCGTCGACCGTGACCGTTGCGGCCACCTCGGATCCTGGCCTGTCATTGCTGAAGACGGCGTCGCCGAGCTCGGTGACGGCGGCCGGTCGGACGATCATCTACTCCTACCGGGTCGTCAACACCGGTAACGCGACGTTGACCGGGGTGAGTGTGGTGGACACGGCGTTCTCCGGTACGGGGACGCCTCCGGTGATCACCTGCCCGGTGACGACCCTGGCGCCGCAGGCCTCGACGACCTGTACGGGCACGTATGTGACCACGCAGGCGGACATCGATGCCGGGTCGATCGTGAACACCGCGACGGCCTCGGGCACTCCGCCGACGGGTCCCGCGGTGACCTCCGATCCGTCGACCGTGACCGTTGCGGCCGCGCCGGAGCTCGGCCTGGCGCTGCTGAAGACAGGAACTCCGAACACCCTGACGGCGGCCGGTCGTACGGTCACCTACTCCTACCGGGTCGTCAACACCGGTAACGCGACGCTGACCGGGGTGAGTGTGGTGGACACGGCGTTCTCGGGTACGGGGACGCCTCCGGTGATCACGTGTCCGGTGACGACGCTGGCGCCGCAGGCCACGACGACCTGTACCGGCACCTACGTGACCACGCAGGCCGACATCGACTCGGCGGCGCTCGTGAACACGGCAACGGCCTCCGGCACTCCGCCGACGGGTCCACCGGTCACGTCCGATCCGGCGACAGCGATCTTGACCACCGTGTCGGATCCCGGTCTGGCGTTGCTGAAGACGGCCTCGCCGAGCACGGTGGCGGCGGCCGGCCGGAGGGTGACCTACTCCTACCAGATCGTCAACACCGGTAACGCGACGTTGACCGGGGTGGGGGTGACGGATACGTCGTTCTCCGGTTCGGGGGCACCTCCGGTGGTCACCTGTCCGGTGACGACGTTGGCGCCGCAGGCCTCGACGACCTGCACCGGCACCTATGTGACCACCCAGGCCGACATCGACGCGGGGTCGATCGTGAACACCGCGGTCGCCTCGGGCACTCCGCCGACGGGTCCCGCGGTGACCTCCGATCCGTCGACCGCGACGGTGGCCGCCGTCCTGGCTCCCGGTCTGGCATTGCTGAAGACGACCTCACCGAGTTCGGTGTCGGCGGCGGGTCAGACGATCACCTACTCCTACCTGGTCGTCAACAACGGCAACGCGACCCTGACCGGGGTGGCCGTGGCGGACACGGCGTTCTCGGGTACGGGGACGCCTCCGGTGGTCACCTGTCCGGTGACGACGTTGGCGCCGCAGGCTTCGACGACGTGTACGGGCACGTATGTGACCACGCAGGCGGACATCGATGCCGGGTCGGTGGTGAACACCGCGACGGCCTCGGGTACTCCGCCGACGGGTCCCGCGGTGACGTCTGCCCCGTCGACCGCGACGTTGGCCGCCGCCCTGGCTCCCGACCTGACGGTGCTGAAAACGGCCGTCCCGTCGACGGTGACCGACGCGGGCCAGGCGATCACTTACTCGTACAGCGTCGTCAACATCGGTAACACGACGTTGACGGGTGTGGCCGTGGTGGATACGGCGTTCTCGGGTACGGGGACGCCTCCGGTGATCACGTGTCCGGTGACGACGTTGGCGCCGCAGGCTTCGACGACGTGTACGGGCACGTATGTGACCACGCAGGCGGACATCGATGCCGGGTCGGTGGTGAACACCGCGACGGCCTCGGGTACTCCGCCGACGGGTCCCGCGGTGACCTCCGATCCGTCGACCGCGACCGTGGCCGCCGAGCTGATTTCCGGCCTGGCGTTGCTGAAGACGGCGTCGCCGTCCACGGTGACGGCGGCGGGTCAGACGGTGACCTACTCCTACCTGGTCACCAACACCGGCAACGTCACGTTGACCGGTACGGGTGTGACGGACGCGTCGTTCTCCGGTTCGGGGACGCCTCCGGTGATCACGTGTCCGGTGACGACGCTGGCACCGCAGGACTCGACGACGTGCACCAGCACGTACGTGACCACCCAGGCGGACATCGACGCCGGCTCGATCGTGAACACCGCGACGGCTTCCGGCACTCCGCCGACGGGTCCCGCGGTGACGTCTTCGCCGTCGACGGCGACGGTCACGGCGACGCCGGCTCTTGGTTTGACGGTGGCGAAGACGGCGTCGCCGTCCACGGTGACGGCGGCAGGGCAGACGGTCACCTACTCCTACCTGGTCACCAACACCGGAAATGCGACGTTGACCGGGGTGGGGGCGACGGATACGTCGTTCTCCGGTACGGGGACGCCTCCGGTGGTCACCTGCCCGGTGACGACGCTCATACCGCAGGCCACGACGACGTGCACCAGCACGTACGTGACCACCCAGGCGGACATCGACGCGGGGTCGATCGTGAATACGGCGGTCGCCTCGGGCACCCCGCCGACAGGTCCCGCGGTGACCTCGGCTCCGTCGACGGCGACGGTCACGGCGACGTCGGCTCCGGGTTTGACGGTGGTGAAGACGGCGGTTCCGTCCACGGTGACGGCGGCGGGTCAGACGGTGACCTACTCCTACCTGGTCACCAACACCGGCAACGTCACGTTGACCGGTACGGGTGTGACGGATACGTCGTTCTCGGGTTCGGGGACGCCTCCGGTGGTCACGTGTCCGGTGACGACGCTGGCACCGCAGGACTCGACGACGTGTACGGGTACGTACGTGGTGACGCAGGCGGATGTGGACGCCGGTTCGATCGTGAACACCGCGGTCGCCTCCGGCACTCCGCCGACGGGTCCTGCGGTGACGTCTTCGCCGTCGACCGCGACGGTCACGGCGACGTCGGCTCCTGGTTTGGTATTGCTGAAGGCGGTGGTTCCGTCCACGGTGACGGCGGCGGGTCAGACGGTCACCTACTCGTACACGATCGTCAACAATGGCAACGCGACGCTGACCGGTGTGGGTGTGGTGGATACGGCGTTCTCGGGCACGGGAACGCCCGGGGTGATCACGTGCCCGGTGACGACGTTGGCGCCGCAGGCCTCGACGACCTGTACCAGTACGTACGTGACCACCCAGGCCGACATCGACGCGGGGTCGATCGTGAATACCGCGGTCGCCTCGGGCACCCCGCCGACGGGTCCACCGGTCACGTCCACTCCCGCGACCGCGACGGTGACCGCCACCTCGCGCCCGGAGCTGTCGCTGTTGAAGACCGCTTTCCCGTCGGCGGTGACGGCGGCGGGGCAGACGATCACTTATTCGTACCGGGTCGTCAACACCGGCAACGCCACCCTGACCGGGGTGGGGGCGACGGACACGGCGTTCTCCGGTTCGGGAACGCCTCCGGTGATCACCTGTCCGGTGACGACCCTGGCGCCGCAGGCCACGACGACCTGCACGGGCACCTACGTGACCACGCAGGCGGATGTCGACGCGGGGTCGATCGTGAACACCGCGGTGGCCTCGGGTACTCCGCCGACGGGTCCCGCGGTGACGTCGGCTCCGTCGACGGCGACGGTCACCGGAGATCCGGTCGCCGGCCTGACGTTGCTGAAGACGGCGTCGCCGTCCGCCGTGTCGGCGGCGGGCCGGACGATCACCTACTCGTATCTGATCGTCAACAACGGCAACGCCACCCTGACCGGGGTGGGTGTGGTTGACACGGCGTTCTCCGGTTCGGGGACTCCTTCGGCGCTGACGTGTCCGGTGACGACGCTGGCGCCGCAGGCCTCGACGACCTGCACCAGGACCTATGTGACCACCCAGGCGGATGCCGACGCCGGCTCGATCGTGAACACGGCGGTCGCCTCCGGCACTCCGCCCACGGGCCCTGCGGTGATCTCTGCTCCGTCGACCGCGACCGTCAGCATCACCTCGGCACCCAGCCTGACGTTGCTGAAGACGGCTTCGCCGAGCACGGTGACGGCGGCGGGGCAGACGATCACCTACTCCTACCTGGTCGTCAACACCGGCAACGCGACCCTGACCGGGGTGGGGGCGACGGACACGGCGTTCTCGGGCACGGGAACACCCGGAGCGGTCACGTGTCCGGTGACGACGTTGGCGCCGCAGGCCTCGACGACCTGCACCGGCACCTACGTGACGACTCAGGCGGATGTCGACGCGGGGTCGGTGGTGAACACGGCGGTCGCCTCGGGCACCCCGCCGACGGGTCCCGCGGTCACGTCTTCGCCGTCGACCGTGACGGTCGCGGCGACGCCGGTTCCTGGTTTGACGGTGGTGAAGACGGCGGTTCCGAGCACGGTGTCGGCGGCGGGTCAGACGATCACCTACTCCTACCTGGTCACCAACACCGGCAACGTCACATTGAACGGTGTAGGGACGACGGATACGGCGTTCTCCGGTTCGGGGACGCCTCCGGTGGTCATCTGTCCCGTGACGACGTTGGCGCCGCAGGACTCGACGACCTGCACCGGCACCTACGTGACGACGCAGGCCGACATCGACGCCGGTTCGGTTGCGAACACGGCGGTCGCCTCGGGCACTCCACCGACGGGTCCCGCCGTCACGTCTTCGCCGTCGACGGTCACGGTCACGGTCACGGCCGCCGTGTCGTTGACGCTCCTCAAGACGGCGTCGCCGAACACGGTGTCGGCGGCGGGTCAGACGATCACCTACTCCTACCTGGTCACCAACACCGGCAACGTCACATTGAACGGTGTGGGAGCGGCGGACACGGTGTTCTCGGGTTCGGGGACGCCGCCGGTGGTGACGTGTCCGGTGACGACGCTCCTACCGCAGGCCTCGACGACCTGCACCGGCACCTATGTGGCCACTCAGGCCGACATCGATGCGGGGTCGATCGTGAACACGGCGGTGGCCTCGGGCACTCCACCGACAGGGCCTGCGGTGACGTCGGCTCCGTCGACGGCGACGGTCATCGGAAATCCGGCCGCCAGCCTGACGCTGCTGAAGACGGCCTCGCCGAGCACGGTGACGGCGGCGGGGCAGACGATCACCTACTCGTACACGATCGTCAACACCGGTAACGCGACATTGACCGGTGTGAGTGTGGCCGACACGGTGTTCTCGGGCTCGGGGACGCCGCCGGTGATCACCTGTCCGGTGACGACGCTGGCACCGCAGGCCACGACGACCTGCACCGGCACCTACGTGACCACCCAGGCCGACATCGACGCCGGCTCGGTGACGAACACCGCGGTCGCCTCCGGCACTCCGCCGACGGGCCCTGCGGTGACGTCGGCTCCGTCGACGGCGACGGTCACCGGAAATCCGGCCGCCGGCCTGACGCTGCTGAAGACGACCTCGCCGAGCACGGTGACAGCGGCGGGTCAGACGGTCACCTACTCCTACCTGGTCGTCAACAATGGCAACGCGACCCTGACCGGTGTGGCCGTGGTGGACACGGCGTTCTCGGGCTCGGGAACACCACCGGTGGTCACCTGTCCGGTGACGACGCTGGCGCCGCAGGCCATGACGACGTGCACGGGTACGTATGTGGTGACTCAGGCGGATGTCGACGCGGGTTCGGTGGTGAACACGGCGGTCGCCTCGGGCACTCCACCGACGGGCCCTGCGGTGACGTCGGCTCCGTCGACGGCGACCGCCAGCGTCATCTCGGCGCCCAGTCTGACGTTGCTGAAAACCGCTTCCCCGTCGACGGTGGTGAGCGCGGGTCAGGCGATCACTTATTCGTACCTGGTCACCAACACCGGAAACACGACGTTGACCGGTGTGGGGGCTGTGGACACGGCGTTCTCCGGTACGGGAACGCCCGGAGCGGTCACCTGTCCGGTGACGACCCTGGCGCCGCAGGCCTCGACGACCTGTACGGGTACGTATGCGGTGACGCAGGCGGATGTCGACGCGGGTTCGGTGGTGAACACGGCGGTCGCCTCGGGCACCCCGCCCACGGGTCCCGCCGTCACGTCTTCGCCGTCGACGGCGACGGTCACGGCGACGTCGGTTCCTGGTCTGACGATGGTGAAGACGGCGTCGCCGAGCTCGGTGTCGGCGGCAGGTCAGACGGTGACCTATTCGTACGCGATCGTCAACACCGGTAACGCGACCCTGATCGGTGTGGGTGTGGTGGACACGGCGTTCTCGGGTTCGGGGACGCCTTCGGCGGTGGCGTGCCCGGTGACGACGTTGGCGCCGCAGGCCTCGACGACGTGCACCAGGACCTACGTGGTCACCCAGGCGGATGTCGACGCGGGGTCGATCGTGAACACGGCGGTCGCCTCCGGGATCCCGCCGACGGGTCCCGCGGTGACGTCTTCGCCGTCGACCGCGACCGTGGACATCACCTCGGCGCCCAGCCTGACGTTGCTGAAGACGGCGTCGCCGTCCACGGTGACGGCGACGGGCCAGACGATCACCTACTCGTACACGATCGTCAACACCGGAAACACGACGTTGACGGGTGTGGGGGCTGTGGACACGGCGTTCTCCGGTTCGGGAACACCTCCGGTGATCACGTGTCCGGTGACGACATTGGCACCGCAGGCCGCGACGACGTGCACGGGCACGTACGTGACCACGCAGGCGGATGTGGACGCCGGCTCGATCGTGAACACCGCGGTCGCCTCGGGCACCCCGCCCACGGGCCCCGCGGTGACCTCGGCTGCGTCGACGGCGACGGTCACGGCGACGCCGGCTCCGGGTTTGACGGTGGTAAAGACGGCGTCGCCGTCCACGGTGTCGGCGGCGGGTCAGACGATCGCCTACTCGTACATGCTCGTCAACAATGGCAACGCGACCCTGACCGGTGTGGCCGTGGTGGACACGGCGTTCTCGGGTACGGGGACGCCTCCGGTGATCACGTGTCCGGTGACGACGTTGGCGCCGCAGGCCTCGACGACGTGCACCGGCACATACGTGGTCACCCAGGCGGATGTCAATGTCGGTTCGATCGTGAACACCGCGGTCGCCTCCGGCACCCCGCCGACAGGTCCACCGATCACGGCCCCTCCGACGACCGCGACGGTGACGGCCGACCTGATTCCCGGCCTGGCGTTGCTGAAGACGGCTGATCTGTCCACGGTGACGGCGGCGGGGCAGACGATCACCTACTCCTACCTGGTCACCAACACCGGAAATGCGACGTTGACGGGTGTGGGGGCTGTGGACACGGCGTTCTCGGGCACGGGAACGCCCGGAGTGGTCACCTGTCCGGTGACAACGCTGGCGCCGCAGGCCTCGACGACGTGCACCGGCACCTACGTGACCACCCAGGCCGACATCGACGCGGGGTCGGTCGTGAACACCGCGACGGCTTCGGGTACTCCGCCCGCAGGTCCTGCCGTGACCTCCAACCCGTCGACGGCGACGGTGACCGCCACCTCGCGTCCGGAGTTGTCGCTGTTGAAGACAGCTTTCCCGTCGGCGGTGACGGTGGCGGGGCAGACGATCACCTACTCGTACCTGGTCGTCAACACCGGCAACGCGACGTTGACGGGTGTGGGGGCGGTGGACACGGCGTTCTCGGGTACGGGGACGCCTCCGGTGATCACCTGTCCGGTGACAACGCTCCCACCGCAGGCCATGACGACCTGCACGGGCACCTACGTGACCACGCAGGCGGATGTGGACGCCGGCTCGATCGTGAACACGGCGGTGGCCTCGGGCACTCCACCGACGGGGCCCGCGGTGACCTCGGCTCCGTCGACCGTGACGATCACTGGAGATGCGGTCGCCGGCCTGACGTTGCTGAAGACGGCGGTTCCGTCCGCGGTATCGGGGGCGGGCCGGACAGTGACCTACTCGTACCTGGTCGTCAACACCGGCAACGCGACGTTGACGGGTGTGGGTGTGGCAGACACGGCGTTCTCGGGTACGGGAACGCCCGGAGTGATCACCTGCCCGGTGACGACGTTGACGCCGCAGGCCATGACGACGTGCACCAGCACGTACGTGACCACCCAGGCGGATGTGGACGCCGGGTCGGTGGTTAATACGGCGGTCGCCTCGGGTACCCCGCCCGCGGGTCCCTCGGTGACCTCGGCTCCGTCGACCGCGACCGTGAGCATCACCTCGGCGCCCAGTCTGACGTTGCTGAAGACGGCGTCGCCGTCCACGGTGACGGGGGCGGGTCAGACGGTCACCTACTCCTTCCTGGTCGTCAACACCGGCAACGCGACGTTGACGGGTGTGGCCGTGGTGGACACGGCGTTCTCCGGTTCGGGGACGCCTCCGGTGGTCACCTGTCCGGTGACGACGTTGGCGCCGCAGGCCTCGACGACCTGCACCGGTACGTACGTGACCACCCAGGCGGATGTCGACGCGGGGTCGATCGTGAACACGGCGGTGGCCTCGGGTACTCCTCCGACGGGCCCTGCGGTCACGTCGGCTCCGTCGACGGCGACGGTCACGGCGACGTCGGTTCCTGGGTTGACGGTGGCGAAGACGGCGGTGCCGTCCACGGTGACGGGGGCCGGTCAGACGGTGACCTACTCCTATCTGGTCGTCAACAACGGTAACCGGGCGTTGACGGGTGTGGGCGTGGTGGACACGGCGTTCTCGGGCAGGGGAACGCCCGGAGTGATCACCTGTCCGGTGACGACACTGGCGCCGCAGGCCGCGACGACCTGCACGGGTACGTATGTGGTGACGCAGGCGGATGTCGACGCGGGGTCGATCGTGAACACCGCGGTCGCCTCGGGTACTCCGCCGACGGGTCCCGTGGTCACGTCTGCTCCCGCGACCGCGACGGTCACGGCGACGCCGGCTCCTGGGTTGACGGTGGCGAAGACCGCGTCGCCGAGCACGGTGACGGCGGCGGGTCAGGCGATCACCTATTCCTACTGGGTCGTCAACACCGGAAACGCGACGTTGACGGGGGTGGGGGCTGTGGACACGGCGTTCTCGGGGTCGGGGACGCCTCCGGTGATCACGTGTCCGGTGACGACGCTGGCGCCGCAGGCCATGACGGCGTGCACCGGCACCTACGTGACCACCCAGGCGGATGTCGACGCGGGGTCGATCGTGAACACGGCGGTGGCCTCGGGCACTCCTCCGACGGGTCCACCGGTCACGTCTTCGCCGTCGACCGCGACGGTCAGTGTCACCTCGGATCCCGGCTTGACGTTGCTGAAGACGGCGTCGCCGAGCACGGTGACGGCGGCAGGTCAGACGATCACCTACTCCTACCTGGTCGTCAACAACGGCAACGCGACCCTGACCGGTGTGGCCGTGGTGGACACGGCGTTCTCCGGCTCGGGGACGCCTCCGGTGATCACGTGTCCGTTGACGACACTGGCACCGCAGGCCTCGACGACCTGCACCAGCACCTACGTGGTGACGCAGGCGGATGTCAACGGCGGGTCGGTGGTGAACACGGCGGTCGCCTCGGGCACTCCGCCGACGGGCCCCGCGGTGACCTCTGCTGCGTCGACGGCGACGGTCACGGCGACGCCGGCTCCGGGTTTGACGGTGGCGAAGACCGCGTCGCCGTCCACGGTGTCGGCGGCGGGGCAGACGATCACCTACTCGTACGTGGTCGTCAACACCGGAAACGCGACCCTGACCGGGGTGGCCGTGGTGGATACGGCGTTCTCGGGTTCGGGGACGCCTCCGGTGGTCACGTGTCCGGTGACGACGCTGGCGCCGCAGGCCATGACGACCTGCACGGGTACGTACGTGACCGCCCAGGCGGATGTCGACGGGGGGTCGGTGGTGAACACCGCGGTCGCCTCCGGCACTCCACCGACGGGTCCATCGGTCACGTCTTCGCCGTCGTCCGCGACGGTCGCGGTCACGATCGCCGCGTCGTTGACGCTCGTCAAGACGGCGTCGCCGAGCTCGGTGTCGGCGCCTGATCAGACGATCACCTACTCGTATCTGGTCGTCAACAATGGCAACGCGACGTTGACGGGTGTGGCTGTGGCGGACACGTCGTTCTCGGGTTCGGGGACGCCTCCGGTGGTCACCTGTCCGGTGACGACGTTGGCGCCGCAGGCCATGACGGCGTGCACCGGCACCTACGTGGTGACGCAGGCGGATGTCGATGCGGGGTCGGTGGTGAACACCGCGGTCGCCTCGGGTACTCCGCCGACGGGGCCCGCGGTCACGTCGGCTCAGTCGACCGCGACGGTGACGGCCACCTCGGCTCCCGGCCTGACGTTGCTGAAGACGGCGTCGCCGTCCACGGTGACGGCGACGGATCAGACGATCACCTACTCGTACCGGGTCGTCAACAATGGCAACGCGACGTTGACGGGTGTGGCTGTGGCGGACACGTCGTTCTCGGGTTCGGGGACGCCTCCGGTGGTCACCTGTCCGGTGACGACATTGGCGCCGCAGGCCTCGACGACGTGTACGGGTACGTATGTGGTGACGCAGGCGGATGTCGACGCCGGTTCGGTGGCGAACACCGCGGTCGCCTCGGGTACTCCTCCGACGGGCCCCGCGGTCACGTCGGCTCCGTCGACCGTGACGGCCACGGCGACGCCGGCACCCGGTTTGACGGTGGTGAAGACGGCGTCGCCCAGCTTGGTGTCGGCGCCTGGCCAGACGATCACCTACTCCTACCTGGTGACCAACACCGGCAACGTCACGTTGACCGGTGTAGGGACGACGGATACGGCGTTCTCCGGTTCGGGGACGCCTCCCGTGATCACGTGTCCGGTGACGACATTGGCGCCGCAGGCCACGACGACCTGTACGGGCACGTACGTGACCACCCAGGCGGATGTCGACGCCGGCTCGATCGTGAACACCGCGACGGCCTCGGGCACCCCGCCCACGGGCCCGCCGCTCACGTCGGCTCCGTCGACCGCGACCGTGAGCATCACCTCGGCGCCCGGCCTGACGTTGCTGAAGACGGCCTCGCCGTCCACGGTGACGGCGGCGGGGCAGACGGTGGCCTACTTCTACCTGGTCACCAACACCGGCAACGTCACGTTGACCGGTGCGGGGGCGGCGGACACGTCGTTCTCGGGTACGGGAACGCCTCCGGTGATCACCTGCCCGGTGACGACCCTGGCACCGCAGGCCGCGACGACGTGCACCGGCACCTACGTGACCACCCAGGCCGACATCGACGCGGGGTCGATCGTGAACACCGCGACGGCCTCGGGCACTCCGTCGACGGGTCCCTCGGTGACCTCGGCTCCGTCGACGGCGACGGTCACGGCGACACCGGCTCCTGGTGTGACGCTCGTCAAGACGGCCTCACCGAACACGGTGTCGGCGCCTGGTCAGACGATCACCTACTCGTTCGTGGTCGTCAACACCGGCAACACGACGCTGACCGGTGTGAGCGTGGCCGACACGGCGTTCTCCGGTTCGGGAACGCCTCCGGTGATCACCTGTCCGGTGACGACGCTGGCGCCGCAGGCCGCGACGACCTGTACGGGCACGTACGTGACCACCCAGGCCGACATCGACGCCGGCTCGATCGTGAACACGGCGGTCGCCTCCGGCACTCCACCGACGGGCCCACCGGTCACGTCTTCGCCGTCGACCGCAACGGTCACGGCCACGCCGGCTCCGGGTTTGACGGTGGCGAAGACGGCCTCACCGAGCACGGTGACGACGGCGGGTCAGACGGTCACCTACTCCTTCCTGGTCGTCAACACCGGCAACGCGACGCTGACGGGTGTGGCCGTGGTGGACACGGCGTTCTCGGGTACGGGAACGCCTCCGGTGATCACGTGTCCGGTGACGACATTGGCGCCGCAGGCCTCGACGACCTGCACGGGCACGTACGTGGTGACACAGGCCGATGTCGACGCGGGGTCGATCGTGAACACGGCGGTCGCCTCCGGCACTCCGCCGACGGGTCCCGCGGTCACGTCGGCGCCGTCGACCGCTACGGTCACGGCGACGCCGGCTCCTGGGTTGACGGTGGCGAAGACCGCGTCGCCGAGCTCGGTGTCGGCGGCGGGTCAGACGATCACCTACTCGTACCTGGTCGTCAACACCGGCAACGTCACGTTGACCGGAGTGGGGGCGATAGACACATCGTTCTCGGGTACGGGAACACCCGGCGTGGTCACCTGTCCGGTGACAACGCTGGCACCGCAGGCCACGACGACGTGCACCGGCACGTACGTGACCACCCAGGCCGACATCGACGCCGGGTCGATCGTGAACACCGCGACGGCCTCGGGTACCCCGCCCGCGGGTCCCGCGGTGACCTCCGATCCGTCGACCGCGACGGTGACCGCCACGTCGCGCCCGGAGCTGTCGCTGTTGAAGACGGCGGTTCCGTCCGCCGTGGTGGCGGCGGGCCGGACGGTGACCTACTCCTATCTGGTCGTCAACACGGGCAACCGGACGTTGACGGGTGTGGGCGTGGTGGACACGGCGTTCTCGGGTTCGGGAACGCCTCCGGTGATCACGTGTCCGGTGACGACGCTGGCACCGCAGGCCACGACGACCTGCACCAGCACCTACGTGACCACCCAGGCGGATGTCAACGCGGGGTCGATCGTGAACACGGCGATTGCCTCGGGCACCCCGCCGACGGGTCCCGCGGTCACGTCCGCTCCGTCGACGGCGGCGGTGACGGCCGACCTGATTCCCAGTCTGACGTTGCTGAAGACGGCCTCGCCGTCCACGGTGACGGCGGCGGGGCAGACGGTCACCTACTCGTACAGCGTTGTCAACACCGGTAACGCGACGTTGACGGGTGTGAGTGTGGTGGATACGGCGTTCTCGGGTACGGGGACGCCACCGGTGGTGACGTGTCCGGTGACGACGCTCCTACCGCAGGTCTCGACAACGTGCACGGGTACGTACGTGGTGACGCAGGCGGATGTCGACGCGGGGTCGGTGGTGAACACGGCGGTGGCCTCGGGCACCCCGCCGACGGGTCCCGCGGTCACGTCCGCTCCGTCGACGGCGGCGGTGACCGCCACCTCGCGTCCGGAGCTGTCGCTGTTGAAGACCGCTTCCCCGTCGGCGGTGGTGAGCGCGGGGCAGACGATCACCTATTCGTACCGGGTCGTCAACACCGGAAACGCGACCCTGACCGGGGTAAGTGCGACGGATACGGCGTTCTCCGGTACGGGAACGCCTCCGGTGATCACCTGTCCGGTGACGACATTGGCGCCGCAGGCCACGACGACCTGCACCGGCACCTACGTGACGACTCAGGCGGATGTCGATGCCGGGTCGATCGTGAATACCGCGGTCGCCTCCGGTACTCCGCCGACAGGTCCTGCGGTCACGTCGGCTCCGTCGACCGTGACGATCACTGGAGATCTGGTCGCCGGCCTGACGTTGCTGAAGACGGCGGTTCCGTCCGCCGTGTCGGCGGCGGGCCGTACGGTCACCTACTCCTTCCTGGTCGTCAACACCGGTAACGCGACGCTGACGGGTGTGGTCGTGGTGGACACGGCGTTCTCGGGTACGGGAACACCTCCGGTGATCACCTGCCCGGTGACGACGTTGGCGCCGCAGGCCGCGACGACCTGCACCGGCACCTACGTGACGACTCAGGCGGATGTCGACGCCGGGTCGGTCGTGAACACGGCGGTCGCCTCGGGCACTCCACCTACGGGCCCCGGGGTGACCTCTGCTCCGTCGACCGCGACCGTGGTTATCGCCTCGGCGCCCGGTCTGACGGTGCTGAAGACGGCCTCGCCGAGCACGGTGACGGCGGCGGGCCGTACGGTCACCTACTCCTTCCTGGTCGTCAACACCGGCAACGCGACGCTGACCGGAGTGGTCGTGGTGGACACGGCGTTCTCGGGTACGGGAACACCTCCGGTGATCACCTGCCCGGTGACGACGTTGGCGCCGCAGGCCTCGACGACCTGCACGGGTACATACGTGGTGACACAGGCGGATGTCGACGCGGGGTCGGTGGTGAACACCGCGGTCGCCTCGGGCACCCCGCCGACGGGTCCACCGGTCACGTCCACTCCGTCGACGGCGGCGGTGACCGCCATCTCGCGTCCGGAGCTGTCGCTGTTGAAGACCGCTTCCCCGTCGGCGGTGACGGCGGCGGGTCAGACGATCACCTACTCGTACTCGATCGTCAACACCGGCAACGCCACCCTGACGGGTGTGGGGGCGACGGACACGGCGTTCTCGGGTACGGGGACGCCTCCGGTGATCACCTGTCCGGTGACGACATTGGCGCCGCAGGCCATGACGACGTGCACCGGTACGTACGTGACCACTCAGGCGGATGTCGACGCGGGGTCGATCGTGAACACGGCGGTCGCCTCGGGTACTCCGCCGACGGGGCCCGCGGTCACGTCGGCTCCGTCGACGGCGACCGTCAGCGTCATCTCGGCGCCCAGTCTGACGTTGCTGAAGACGGCCTCGCCGTCCACGGTGACGGCGGCGGGTCAGACGATCACCTACTCCTTCCTGGTCGTCAACACCGGCAACGCGACGCTGACCGGAGTGGTCGTGGTGGACACGGCGTTCTCGGGTACGGGGACGCCTCCGGTGATCACGTGTCCGGTGTCGACGCTCCTACCGCAGGCCGCGACGACGTGCACGGGCACCTACAGGACCACGCAGGCGGATATCGACGCGGGGTCGGTCGTGAACACGGCGGTCGCCTCGGGCACTCCGCCGACGGGTCCCGCGGTCACGTCGGCGCCGTCGACCGCTACGGTCACGGTCACGGTCGCCGCGTCGTTGACGCTCGTCAAGACGGCTGATCCGTCCACGGTGACGGCGGCGGGTCGGATGGTGACCTACTCCTACCTGATCGTCAACACCGGTAACGAGACCCTGACCGGGGTGGGGGCGACGGACACGGCGTTCTCGGGTACAGGGACGCCACCGATGATCACCTGCCCGGTGACGACGCTGGCGCCGCAGGCCACGACGACCTGCATCGGCACCTACGTGACGACCCAGGCGGATGTCAACGCCGGTTCGGTCGTGAACACCGCGACGGCCTTCGGCACCCTGCCGACGGGTCTACCGGTCATGTCCCCTCCGTCGACCGCGACGGTGACCGCTACGCCGAATCCCGGCCTGACGCTGTCGAAGACGGCGACTCCCGACAGGGTATCGGCGGCGGGCCGGAGGATCACCTACTCCTACCTGGTCGTCAACACCGGCAACGTCACGTTGAGCGGTATCGGGATCAAGGACACCACCTCCGGGCGGCCGGGGGTGCCCTCGGTGATCACGTGTCCGGTGACGACGCTGGCGCCGCTGGCCTCGACGACCTGCACGGGCACGTACGTGGTGACGCGGGCGGACATGAACGCCGGTTCGATCGTGAATACGGCGATGGCCTCGGGCACTCTGCCGACGGGCGCGGTCACCACCTCCACCATGTCGACCGCGACGGTTGCGACGGTCAGGCCACGGGCCGGCGGTGCCGGCAATCAGACCTGCCAGGTTCACAAGTCCTGGTCGAATTCCAGAAAGACCAAGATCACTGATCGTCGGAATCACCATCACCGGCATCACGGAGGTCGCTGGAAGCACCACGACCGGCATCACGCAGGTCACTGGAGGCACCACCACCGGCATCACGGAGGTCATCCAAAAAGGCATTGTTGAGCCCGGCCGCATCCACCTCATCCGAATAGGTGGGGGCCATCACCTGGGCAACGAGAGGCGATCGGCTCGATGCCTGTAACGGCGAGGGCCGGTCACGGCAACCGGTAGGCCGGAAGAAGGTCCACCGGGCTGACGACCGGACATGATTTCTCGGTGGATAAGGCGGTAAACGCCGCCTTATCCACCGAGAAACGCGTATGAGCACAGGTGGATTTCGCCGGTGTGGAGCCGCCGGGCCGCGGCGAGAGCCGGACCGATCGCGCCGGCCCGGTTCGCCGGGCATCGGGCTCGTCCAGGACGAACGTACCTCCGAGCATCGCAGGACCGGCGGCTTCAAGGACGACGGTTCACGGACGACGGGGCGACGGCGACCGAACTCGATGGGGCGTGACCGTCGGCGCCTCGGTATCGGAATGGTCTTATCTGTCATATAAGACAGGAGGGGAGAATTCCATCTCGATGAGCGTGAATATTACCTCAAAACCGGGTCAGTGATGGACAACGAAGAATGACCTCTGCCGAGAGCGGTTGTATCGTCGTGGGTGATATGGCATTCACCGCTCCATGGCAATCGTGAATAAATGGCTTCGACGGTCATCCTGCGTACCGAAAGCGCAGGCTCCGTGAGAATCCGGTGCATCCAGTGGGTGCCCTCGGCCTGACGCTGCGATTCCGTATAGGTCGAAAAGTTGAACGCCAATATAAATCAACCGATACTGCGGGAGTCGTTCAGTGAATATACGATTTGCGTCACCTTCGGTGGTAAAAGTCCCCGCGCTGGTGATATTGGCATCCGTGCTGGCCGCCGGATGTTCTCCGAACGCGGACACCGTGCGCAACGTCTCGGCGGTGTCGGAGGGGCAGCCGGCCGCGGCGCCGACCGCGAAGGACAAGGACGCCGGGGCGAACCCGCTTCCGACGAAGATGGCCAATGACCCCGGCATTCGCCAGAACATCGTTCAGACCAAATGCGAGGCCGTACCGGGCGGTTGGAGTGCTCAGGGAACGGCGAAAAACCCTGGGAAGAAGGCCGTCACCTACAAGGTCATCGTCCACTTCACCACCACCAAGGCGACAACGCTCGACTACGCCCAGACCCTCGTGAAGGTGCCCCCGGGCAAGACGGTCGCCTGGACCGCGAAGAAGCACTTCGCGGCGGAGCAGAAGATGCTCTGTCCCATGCCCGGGATCAGCATCGTGTCCTGAGGCGTCCGCGAGCGTCCGGTGTCGTCAAGGCCATCGATCCGCCAGGCACACGGCGGTTCGGAGCATGCCCCGAGGTCCTTGACGATGCCGGAATGCGCCCCGACAGCCGAATCGGCTGGGTCGCCTTCGGCGCGGACACGCCGGAGGCGACCCAGCCGGCCGGACCAGATCCTCATCGCGGCCTGAGAGCACAACGGCGGCGGCCGAAAACCCGTCGTCCGAGCGCTCTGCCGTGGATATGGTCGCCGGGTGCCCGATGCGATCTTTGCCCACCCTCGCCTCGCCGCCGTCTACGACGCCTTCGACGGAGACCGCGACGACCTGACGGCCTACCTCCGCATCGCCGACGAGCTGGGCGCGGACCGCGTGCTCGACGTCGGTTGCGGCACGGGATGCCTGGCGCTCCTGCTCGCCGAGAGCGGCCGCACCGTCGTGGGCGTCGATCCGGCCGAGGCATCACTGGAGATCGCGACGTCGAAGGATCGGCTCGGAAGGATCACCTGGGTCCACGGTGATGCCACGACGGTGCCCGCGCTCGGGGCTGATCTTGCGGTGATGACGGGAAACGTGGCGCAGGTCTTCCTCACCGATGACGACTGGGCGCGGACTCTCCAGGGCGTCCACGCCGCACTCCGTCCACGTGGCCACTTCGTGTTCGAGACCAGGCGTCCCGAACGCCGGGCCTGGGAGGAGTGGGCCGCCGACGCCGCTCAGGTCGTCCTCGACATCCCGGGGAACGGACCGGTGGAGCAGCGTCGCGAGGTCACCGACGTGAGTCTTCCGTTCGTCTCCTTCCGCCACACCTACAGGTTCCTGTCGGACGGCACGGTGGTCACCTCCGACTCGACCCTCCGGTTCCGCGGTCGCGACGAGGTCGAATCGAGCCTGGTCGCCAACGGCTATCGAGTGCTGGATGTGCGGGAAGCCCCTGATCGCCCAGGTCGCGAGTTCGTGTTCGTCTCCGAGCGCACGACCTGAGCCAACGGGACAGCACTCACATCGGCCTTCCGGCCGGAGACATCACAGGGGCGTTGCCTTCACGCCGGAGCCCGACCGGTAGACGACCGGTGAGCCGGACACCTCCTCCTGGGCAAGGGCGGGGTGAGGATGCGCTGCCGGTGCATGCGGCGGGGCATCGGGGGGAACCACACCGGAGACGACGTTGGAGTTCCCCCCTCCCGAACCGACGAGGGCGATGTGACGATGAGACTTGCGGGGGCTCGCGTGCTGATCACGGGCGCGTCGTCGGGCATAGGGGCCGCGACCGCGCGGGCGATGACCGAGGTGGGAGCCCGCGTCGTGCTGTCCGGTCGTGATCGCGGGAGGCTCGAAGCCGTCGCCTCGGAGACCGGGGGGCAGGCGCTCGCCTGTGACCTCACGACGGACGTCGCCGGCCTGGCCGAGCGCGCCGGAGTGGTCGACGTCCTGGTCTGCAACGCGGGGACCGGATGGGCCGGGCCGTTCGCGACGATGCCGGACGACACCATCGAGCACATGGTCGCGTGCAACCTGACGGCTCCCATCCGCCTGACCCGGTCGCTGCTGCCCGCCATGATCGAGCGCGGCCGGGGGCATCTCGTCTTCGTGGCCTCGATCGCCGGAGCGGTCGGTGTGCGGGACGAGGCGGTGTACGCCGCGACCAAGGCGGGCCTCCTCGTCTTCGCCGAGAGCCTGCGGTACGAACTGCGCGGGATCGGCGTGTCCGTCGTGCTGCCCGGCGTGGTGGACACCCCGTTCTTCGAGCGGCGCGGCGCCCCGTACAGCCGCCGATGGCCCGCGCCGATCCCCGCCGAGCGGGTCGCCCGGGCCGTCGTGGCCGCCGTCGAACACGGCCGCCCCGAGACGTACGCCCCGCGCTGGCTACGGTTGCCGGCCCGGCTGAAGGGCGCGGTGCCCGGCCCCTTCCGCGCTCTCGCCGGGGTGTTCGGCAGGCAGTGAGCCCTCGGCCGTCGCGCGTACGGTCCGGAGCGACTCCTGGGCGCGGGACCCGGTCTCCGCGCGCCGGGACATCCGGCAGGCGGCCGGGCCCTCGCGGGGATGTTCGGCAGGCTGTGTACGGTTCCGGGTGCGCCCTCGTGCGAAGGGAGCGGGCCGCTCAGACGTTGCGGATGGCCCGGAGCGACTCCTTGAGAGAGGTGAGCGTGGCGAACACCGCGGTCGGCTCGTATCCGCAGTGGGCCATGCAGTTGGCGCACCGGGGATCGCGTCCCCGGCCGTAGGAGTCCCAGTCGGTGTCCTCGAGCAGCTCCCGGTAGGTCGCCGCGTAGCCGTCGGACATGAGGTAGCAGGGCCGCTGCCAGCCGAACAGCGAGTATGACGGGATGGCCCACGCCGTACACCGGAAGTCGGTCTTCCCCTCCAGGAAGTCCAGGAAGAGCGGTGAGTGGTTGAACCTCCACCGCTTCCGGTTCCCGCCGGAGAACGCCTTGCGGAACAGCTCCCGGGTCTCCTGCACACCGAGGAAGTGCTCCTGGTCGGGCGCCTTCTCGTACGCGTATCCGGGAGAGATCATCATCTCGTCGACGCGAAGGTCGTCGTTGAGATAGTTGAGAACGTCGATGACGGTCTGCGGGCTGTCGGTGTTGAAGAACGTCGTGTTCGTGGTGACCCGGAAGCCGCGGCGCTGGCACTCCCTGACCGCGGCGACGGCCTCGTCGAACACGCCGTCCTTGCACACGGACTCGTCGTGGCGCTCGCGCATGCCGTCCAGGTGGATGGTCCACGCGAAGTACGGCGAGGGCTCGAACAGGTCGATCTTCTTGGGGATCAGCAACGCGTTGGTGCACAGGAACACGTACACCTTCCGGGCGACCAGCTCCCGGACCATCTCGGCTATCTGCGGATGCATGAGCGGTTCCCCGCCCGCGATCGACACCATGGGAGCGCCGCACTCCTCGACGGCGGCCAGGGCCTGCTCGACCGGCATGCGCCGCTTCAGCACGTCGGCGGGATGCTGGATCTTTCCGCAGCCCGCGCATTTCAGGTTGCAGGCGAACAGCGGCTCAAGCTCCAGCAGGAGCGGGAACTTCGCACGTCCGCGGAGCTTCTGGCGGATGATGTAGCCGCCGATACGCAGGCGCTGGCGAACTGGCATCGTCATATGGATCGCACCTCCTTGAGCGATGTGAACCGGCTGGTCTCTTCAACGTGCGTGTGCGGCAGGCGGATGGTCTCTTCGACGTGTATGCGGAGGCTCGGCGGGGGTCGCTCGGTGAGCGGTACGTAGGGGAGGTCGGTGGTGGCCGCCCAGCGGGCGAGGATCGGGCCGAGCCGGCGCAGCGTGCGGTACGCCGTGATGCCGCCGCGTATCGTGGCCGGTCGGATCAGCGGGACGGCGGGGGTGTCGACGATGACGCGCAGGGCGGCGAACGGCCGGTCGACCGCCGCACCCGCCAGCGGCCCGGTCTCCATGTCGACGGCCAGCGCCCCCTCGCGGGCGAGCCGGCGACGCTCGGCCCCCGTCACGATGTGACCGGAGGTGACCAGCGGTCCGTTGCGTGCGGGCAGGCCGGCCCGGGCCAGCTCCTCGGCGAGGAAACGCGCCGAGGGGCAGGGCAGCACCCGGCCCCCGAAGCGGACCTCGCTCGCCACCAGCACGTCCCCCGGGCGCAGGCCCCCGCCGAGGGCTCCGCCGAAGCCGACCACCGCCACCGCTCCCGTCGAAGGGAGCAGCGCCGCCGCGCTCGCGGCCCGGCCCGGCCCCATCCCGATCCGGATCACCTTCACGTCCTCGGCCGACAGGCCGTTCCCCGAGACCTGGGAGAGGTCGCCCGGTGAGGTGCGCGAAAGGCTGTCCCGCGAGGCTCCCGGGAGGTCGTCCCGTGCGGCGCGTGGGAGGTCGTTTCCTGAGGTGTCCGGAAGATCGTCCCGTGAGCCTCGTGATGCCCGTGAGTCCCGCGAGAGGCCGCCTCGTACGGCTCGCGCCTCGATTCCCAGGGCGGTGCAGATCAACAGGCCGGTCATCTCAACGTCTCCTGGACCTCGTCGCCCGAGCGCACGTAGCGGCCCAGCGCGCTGATCGGGAAGACGAGCCGGTAGAGGTGATAGTTGATGTAGAAGTCGCCGGGGAACCCGGTCCCGGTGAAGTGCGGTTCGTCCCAGGTGCCGTCCGCACGCTGGTGACCGACCAGCCACTCCACGCCTCCGCGCACCGCCGGTGAACGCTCCCCGGCGGCGAGCAGCGCCAGGAGCGCCCACGCCGTCTGCGACGGTGTCGAGTGGCCGCGCCCGATCCAGGCGGGATCGCTGTACGAACGCAGGTCCTCACCCCAGCCGCCGTCGCCGTTCTGGTGCCGTTCCAGCCAGGTGACGGCCCGCCGCACGCACGGGCTGCCGGGCCGTACTCCCGCCGCGACGAGCGCGGGGAGCACGGCGCCGGTGCCGTACACGTGGTTGGCCCCCCAGCGGCCGAACCACGATCCGTCCGCCTCCTGCGCCTTCAGCAGCCAGACGACGGCCCGCCGTACGACGGGGGAGTCGGGTCGCTCGGCCGCCAGCGCCTCGACGACGTGTGCGGTGACATCGGCGGTCGGCGGGTCGATGACCGCGCCGAAGTCGCAGAACGGCAGCTTCTTGCAGAGCTCACGGGTGTTGTCGGCGTCGAAGGCCCCGAAACCGCCGTCGCGGGACGCCATGCCGGTGATCCACCGTACGGCGCGGTCGATGGCCGGACGGACGTCCGGATGGCGTACGCGGCGGAGGGCGAGGATCGCCTCCGCGGTGTCGTCGATGTCCGGATAGCCGTCGTTGTCGAACTCGAACGCCCAGCCGCCGGGCGGCAGCGACGGCCGTCGTACGGACCAGTCACCCGGGCTCCGGATCTCCTCGGCGAGCAGCCATCCGGAGGCCTTGACGAGGGCGGGATGGTCGTCGGGGAGGCCCGCGTCGAGGAGGCCGTTGACCGCGAGGACGGTGTCCCACACGGGAGACTGGCAGGCCTCCAGCCTGCGGCCCTTCTCGTCGCGGATCGTGAACCGGTCGAGCCCCGCTATGCCCTTTCTCATCACCGGGTGGTCGAGGTGGTAGCCCTGAAGATGCAGGGCGATCAGCGAATACACCCATGGTGGCTGGATGCCGCCCCAGGACCCGTCGGACTCCTGCCGTGCCACGATCCACTCGGCGGCACGTCTCAGCGCCGCCTGCCGCAGACCCGGGACAGGACGCCGTTCGTAGCGGTGCAGGGCGCGGTCGAGAGCGGTGAACGCCCCGCGCGGACGTGGCCGGACGGGACGCCCGGTGCGCAGCTCGGCCAGGTCGAACGGGAGCGGCCGCACCGGGCGGCGTGCGCTCACGATGGTGAGAGGCACGATCGTCTGCCGGGCCCAGCAGGCCCAGTCGTAGACGTTGAGCGGGAACCACGGGGGCAGGAACACCATCTCGGGCGGGAGGACGGGGAGCTTCTCCCACCTCCACTGCCCGAACATCGCCAGCCAGATCCGGGTGAAGACCCGGCTGGCCTCGATCCCCCCCGATTCCCGGATGAACCGGGCCGCGGCCCACATGTGCGGCGCGTCGGTCCGGTCACCGGCGAGCCGCAACGCCGTGTACGCCTCGATCGTGGTGGACAGGTTGCCCGGCCCGCCGTGGAAGTTGGCCCAGGTACCGTCGTCGCGCTGCTCGGAGCGGATCCACCGGGCCGCCTCCGCGGTGTCCTCCTCGGTGCGGATGCCGAGGAACTCCCGGAGCAGCAGGTCCTCCGCGTCCATGGTCACGTTCGTCTGCAGCTCGGCCTTCCACCACCCCTCGGGCGACTGGAGATCGAGCAGATGGTCGCACGCCGCGTCGAGGGCGAGCGCGGCGGAGGTGGGCGCGGCGACGGTGGTCATGTCAGCTGCCTCGGAAGGTGAGCGAGGTCGAGGAGTTCGACGGCGGTCATGTCAGCGGCCTTGGAAGGTGGGCGAGGTCGAGGAACTCGACCGTGGTGGTGCCGGTGACCCGAGAGGTGAGAGGCGTCGAGGAGTTCGACCATGGTCATGTCAGTGACCTCGGGAGGTGAGGAAATGGGCGATGTCCAGGAACTCCGCACGGACGTCCGCGGGCATGTCGGCGTCGGCGAGATGGCGTTCGGCGGCGTCGAGCCGGTGCTTGGCCTCCGTCTCGGCCCAGGATCGCCCGCCCGTCTCCTCGACGAGCCGGGCGGCCTCCTGAAGATCGGCCTCGGTGAGCGGCTCCGAACCGGTCAGCAGGCCGGCGAGCCGCTCGCCGCCCGCCGTACCGCTGGTGAGCGCGGCGACGACCGGAAGTGACTTCTTGCGGGAACGCAGGTCCGACAGCACCGGCTTTCCCGTCACCTCGGGGCTTCCCCAGATGCCCAGCAGGTCGTCGGTGAGCTGGAAGGCCAGGCCCGCCTCGGTTCCGAACGCCGTCAGGGCCGCCACCAGCGGAGCCGGACCGCCCACCGCCGTCGCGCCGATCGAGCAGGCGCAGGCCAGCAGGGAGCCGGTCTTCAGCGTGGCCATCTCCCGGCACTCGTCCAGGCTCACATCGGAGCGCAGCTCGAACTCCAGGTCGAGCGCCTGGCCCGCGACCAGCTCCCGGGTGGCGACGGTCAGGCCGTACGCGGCCCGTACCCGGTCGGGCACGCCGCCTTCCAGCAACAACTCCCCCGCGAGCGAGAGCAGGCCGTCGCCGGCCAGGATGGCCGCCGAGCAGCCGAAGACGGTCCACGCGGACGGCCGGTGCCGCCGCATGCGGTCGCCGTCCATGATGTCGTCGTGGAGCAGCGAGAACGCGTGCACGAGTTCCACCGCGGCGGCGGCGGGCATGTACTGCTCCGCGCTTCCCCCGGCCGCCCTCCCCGACAGGATGACCAGGGCGGGACGCAGCGCCTTGCCTCCCGAGGAGACCGGCCCTCCCGCCGGATCGGTCCAGCCGAGGTGATAGCTCGCGACGCGTGCGGTCAGCGGATCGAGCCGGGCCACGGCCTCCCGCAGTACGGGCTCCACGAGCCCGCGCGCGGCCCCGACCGACGGCGGGATGACCGCGGTCACCGGGCGGCCTCGTTCTTCAGATGCTGCCTGACCAAACAAGCCGCGTTGAGCCCGCTGCGCACGGCCGCCTCCATCGTGTCGGGCCAGCCCGTGTCGGTCCACGCGCCGGCGAGAAAGAGTCCGGGCCACCGGGTGGCGGCCCCGGGACGGAGCGCACCGCTGCCAGGGCCCTGGCGAAAGGTGGCGCGACGTTCCCTCGTGACGAAAAAATCGATGATCCGGGCCTGGCACGCCGCCGGGAAGAGCCGCTCGATCGCGGGCACGAACACGGCCCGCACCTGCGCGGTGGGCATGTCGATCCAGCGCTCCGCCGCCGAGACCGAGATCGCGAGATACTGGCCGTCCTGCAGCCCCGATACGCGCGTCTTGTCGAACACCCACTGCACGGGTGAGTCCACGACCGCGGCGAACGGCACCCGGGTGACCCGCCGGTCGTAGACGACGTGCACGTTGACGATCGGGCTCGCGTCCAGGCCGCTCCAGAGCCCCCTGCCGGGTACGGCCTCGCCGGGCACAAGGATCGCGGCCTGCTCATGAGGTGTGGCGACGATGACCGCCGACGCCTTCACCCGGGTGCCGTCCACCATGATCACCGGGCCCGGCTCCACGGCGGTGACCTTCGCCGACAGCCGTACGGCACCGCCGCGGCGCACGATCGCGGTCTGCGCCGCGGTGCCGTGCAGCTCACCGAGGGGTACGGAGGGAACCCCGATGTCGGCGGCGTCCGCCCGGCCGAGCAGCGCGGTCTTGAAGACCATCGCCGCCGGGCCCAGGGCCGCGCCCTCGACGCCGACGTTCAGGGCCGCCATCGCGAACAGCTCCCAGAGCGCGCGTCGCGCGGCGTCGCTCTGCCCGTGGGCGGCCAGCCAGCTTCCGAGATCGGTCCGGTCCAGCGCCGGGTCCGTCGGGTCGAGCCGGCGAAGGGCCAGCGAGACCCGCATCGCGCGCAGCCGATCGGCGGGTTTGAGGAGCGGATACCTCGCCAGCGCCGGCAACAGATGGAACGGCCCCGGCAGCACGCCGCGCCGCAGCCGCTCGCACCGTCCCGCCGAGGTGAGCACCCGCACGTCGAAGCGGTCCTGGACGTGTACGCGCCCGGCACCGCCGAGCCGGTCGAGCAGGCCGCGGTAGGCCGTGCAACAGCGGAGGAACACGTGCTGGCCGTTGTCGACCATCAGCCCGTTCCTCACGAACGAATGGGTCGCGCCGCCCAGCCTCGGCCGAGCCTCGTACAGGGTGGCGGCGTGGCCGGCCTCCCCGAGCGCGATGGCGGCGGAGATGCCCGCCAGCCCGCCACCGATGATCGCGACTGGAGCCTCCCTCATCGGCCCGCCCCCGCCAGGGCGCGTGCCGCCACCATCGCCTTCCTCCACGGAGGCAGTGACAGCCGTGCGGCCAGCGCCTCGGTGGGATCCGACATGATGCGGTCGAGCAGGCACCGGTAGATGCCGGCCATCGCCGCGGTGCACGCCGCGCTGCGTCCGTCGAGGGTGGGCAGCAGGCGCATGCCGTCGCGGAACCAGCCGTGTGCCCGGTCGGCCTCGAACCGCATCAGCTCGACGAGCCGGTCCGGCGGGTCGGTGAACCTGCCGGAGGAGTCGATGTCCAGGGTGCATCCGAACCGTTCGAGGTCCTCGGACGGAAGGTAGATCCGCCCGGCCAGCCGGTCCTCGCGCACGTCCCTGAGAATGTTCGTGATCTGCAGCGCCACCCCGAGGGCGTCCGCCAGGGGGACCGCCTCATCGGCGTCCTCGGTGCCGAAGACGCCGAGCGACAGCCGGCCGATCGATCCGGCGACGCTCCGGCAGTACGACAGCAGCTCGTCGAACTGCCGGTAGGTCGTCCCGCGCACGTCCGCGACGCACCCGTCGATCAGCTCCTCGAACGCGGAGAGCGGGAGCGGATAGCGGCGGGCGGCGTCGTAGAGGGCGACCAGCACCGGGTCCTCGAGACCGGGGGGTCCCGTGCTCAGCGCGAACGGCACCAGGTCTTCGAGATCGGCCGCCGCCATGCCGTGTCCGAGCGGCACCGGGTCTTCGAGCTCGGCCGTCGCCGCGCCGGGTCCGAGCGGCATCGGGGCGTCGGGATCGGATCGTGCCGCGCTCAGCGCGACCGGCACCGGGTCTCCGGAACCGGCCGTCGCCGCGCCGTGTCCGAGCGGCACCGGTTCTTCGGAATCGGACCCGTACGGCACCGGCTCCGCGAGATCGGGCCGTGCCGCGTCAAGCGCCGCCCGCGCGGTGGCCAGGCGGTCCAGGCGCTGCTCGACCGGCTCGTCCCCGTCGGCGATGTCGTCGATCCGTCGTGCGAGCGCGTAGACGGCGCTCAGCGCCCGGCGCTTGGGGGGCGGCAGCAGCCGGAGGCCGTAGGAGAAGTTCCGTGCCTTCTTGCGGACGACCTGCTCACAGTGCTGGTACGCGTCAGAGATGTCCACGGCCGGGCCTCCTTCTGCTGAGGATCCGCAGCCACTCCGTCAGCAACCGCGTGCGGCGTGGGCGTACGGCATGCCCGAGGACGTCGTAACGGGCACGCGTCAGCGCCGCGACGGTGGCCAGGCCGCCCGCCATGTAGCCCGCGACGGCGACGCGGGTGAAGCCCGTCACCGAGGAGACGAGCGGATCTCCCTCGTGGAGCAGCCGCCTGGCCCGTTCGGTCTGGAGCGCGACGACGCCACGCAGCCGGGTGGGGGTGACGACCCCGTCGAGATCGCTTTCGACGCAGCCGAACCGGCGCAGGTCCTCGCCCGGCAGGTAGACGCGGCCTCGCGCGTAGTCCTCACCGATGTCCTGGCAGTGCTCGATGACCTGCAGCGCCGAGCACACACGGTCGGACAGGGCGAGCCGCTCCGGGGTGGCCGCGCCGAACACGTGCAGCACGATGTGCCCGACGGGGTTCGCGGACAGCTCGCAGTAGGCGAGCAGGTCGTCGAAGGTGTCGTATCGGCTGACCCTCTGGTCGATCCGGTTGGCCTCGACCAGGCGGCGAAACGGCCGAGCCGGGATGGAGCAGGTCCCGACGGTCCGTTCGAGGGCGCTGACGGCCGGCAGGCGAGGAGCCTGCCCGGCGTACAGGCGGTCGAGATCGGCGTCGACGTCGTCGAGCAGGCGGAGCGGATCCTCGGCCTGGGGTTCGTCTCCGATGTCGTCGACGAACCGCGCGAAGCCGTACACCGCGAGGAGGTGGTGGCGGTGACCGCGCGGCAGCAGCCGCGAGGCGACCGGGAAGTTCTCCCGGCGTGCTCGACGCGCGGCGTCCGAGAGGTCTTCCCGGAGCGTTTCCTGCGCGGCGTCCGAGAGGTTCTCCCGGGGCGCTTCATGTGTGGCGTCCGGAATGTTCTCCCCGGGTGCTTCATGCGTGGTGTCCGGAAGGTGATCCCGGCGTGCTCGGCATGCGGCGTCTGGAAGGTTCTCCCGGGGTGCTTCGTGCACGGCGTTCGGAAAGTCCTCCCGACGTGCTTGACGCATGACGTCTCGTGCGTCGTCTCCCCCCGAATACATAAATTTGAGCTTGTCCCTTGTGGGCCGCTATAAACGCGAGGGTGTAGTTCGTTGGTGTTTATCGGGCGGGAGCTGGGCAAATATTTGATATCCCGCCGCAGTCTCGTTTTCGGCGAATTAATATTTTTTTCAGGGAGGCGACATAAACCGGCTCGAAATCAAAGTCACCGCAAAGTACGGCGCGGCTTTTCCTATCGTTACGCCTTCAGACGGCGGTGGTCTCGTAAACCTCGCGAGGGGCCGGACGGCCGGGGAGGACGCTGTGATCCCGCAGTGGCCCGATCCGCAGGCCCGCGGACCGGCAGCGGTCCACCAGCTCCGGCAGGGCGCCGAGTCCGGATCGCCAGGAGCCGGGGGCCGAGGTGCAGTCGGAGTCGTGCAGCAGGAGAGTGGCCCCGCCGCGCAGGCCGGGAGTCATGGTGTCCAGCACGGAGGCCGGGCTCGCCGATCGGGTCCAGTCCCTGCCCCACGCGGTCCACAGCACGGGGCGCAACCCCAGCCCGCGGGCGGCGATCAGGATCTCCGCGCTGAGCACCCCGTAGGGCGGCCGATACCAGGCGGGGCCGACGCCGGTGACAGCGGTGACCAGCTCGGCGGCCCTGCTCATCTCGGCAGCCATCCGGCCCGGACGGGTGATGAGGGCGTTGTCGTGCCCCCAGCCGTGCACCGCGATCTCGTGGCCCCGCGCGACGATGCGGAGGCCGAGCTCGGGATGGCGTTCGAGCATCTCGCCGAGGACGAAGAACGTGCCCCGGCACCCGAGTCGCTCCAGCTCGTCGAGGAACCGCGGGGTGGACCGCGGGTCGGGCCCGTCGTCGAAGGTCAGCGCGACATGGTCGGCGGCCCCCACCCCGGCGAGACCGGGCAGCAGGCGGCGCACGGCCGGCAGCCAGGTCGCGGCGGGCCCGACATGGAGCATGGCCAGACCGGCGAGCGCCAACACGGTGCGGTTCATCACATCAAGTCTGCGAGCCAAAGGACACGATGCGCCAATGCGCCACACTTCGTTAATTCAAATCTGCGTGCGAAAGGCCACGGTGTGCCAACGCGCCGCGCTCCGTTATTTCAAGTCCGCGTGCGAGAGGGACCATGACGCGCCGGCGCGTCGCGTTTCGTTGTCTCGGATCCGCGTGAGGTCGTTTCAAGTTCGCATGAGGTTGTTCCAGGTCCGGGTGAGAGCGACCCTGGTGCCGGCGCGGCACGGTTCTTCACGTCAGTTCCCCGCGCGGGAGGCCACGGGGCCGGCGCGGCCCACGGTGCTGATCCTCAGCGCGAGCATGGGGTCCGGGCACGACGTGATCGCGGCGGAGCTGGTCAGGCGGCTCGCCGCCGAGGGCGTCGACGCCGAGGTGGTCGACATCCTGGACCTGCTCCCGCTGCGACTGGGTACGGCACTGCGCGGGTGGTACAGCTGGATGATGCGCTCCGCCCCCTGGCTGTACGCGCTGATCTACCAGATCTTCTTCGTCCCCGGCCGGGCGCCGTCGGTGTCGCCGCTGACGATCGTGATCGCGGCACGGCTGAGAAGGTTCGTCGGCAGCAGGCAGGTGGCCGAGGTCGTCTCGACCTTCCACGTGGCCGCGCAGGCGGCCGGGCATCTGAGGTGGCACGGCCGCCTGCTGGTCCCCAGCACCGTCCTGCTGACCGACTTCGCGGCGCATCGGCTCTGGTTGCACCCGGGAAACGACCGGTATCTGTGCCCGGACCTGGCGACCGCACACGTCGTCCACACCGCGACGGGCTGCCCGGTGTCCTGTCACGCTCCCGTCGTACGGCTGGGATTCCGGCGGCCCGGTCCCGGGGTGACGCCGATCGTACGTCCCGATCCCGGGCGGCCCGAGAGCGGTGCCGTACCGGCCGTGCATTCGGATCTCGGCCGGACGGAGAGCGGTGCGGCGCCGGCCGTACGCCCGGAGCCGCGGCCCGGGATCGGTACGGCGTCGATGCGGTCCAGGATCGGTGCCCGCGCGGGGGATCGGCTGGTCCTCGTCTCGGCCGGCGCGTGGGGCGTGGGCGGTGTGGAGGAGACGGCGCGCGTCCTGGCTCGCTCGGGACGCTACCTGCCCGTCATCCTCTGCGGGCACAACCGCGAGTTGCGCCGCCGTCTGCGGCATACGGGCATCGCCCTCGGCTGGTGCGACGACATGCCGGGGCTGATGGCCGCCGCGTACGCGCTGGTGGACAACGCGGCGGGCGTGACGTGCAGGGAGGCGATGGCGGCCGGAGTGCCGGTCGTCTCCTACCGGCCGATTCCCGGTCACGGCCAGGACGGCGCGAGGGCCATGGCGCGGGCCGGACTGAGCGTGTACGCGCGTGACACGGGGGAGCTGCTCGCGGCTCTGGACCGATTCGGTCACGGAGAGGAACGCGACCGGCAGGTCGCCCGGGGAGCCGCGCTGTTCGCCCTGTCTCCCGCCGAGTCCTTCCTCGTCCCTCCGGGCCTCTGACCCCGTCTATCGCTCCTCCGAGGCCCTTCACGCCGCTCGCTCTTCGGGAGCCCTGCACGCCCCGGAAGCTCTCGTTCTTGGGGCCCTTCACGCTCCCCGGGCCTCTGACCTCATCCCTCGTTCTCCGGAGGCTCTGCACGCCCCGGGCGCCGGTCTCATCTCCTGCCTTTCGAGGTCCTCACACCTCCCAGGTACCGGCCCCAGGCTGCCGGTGGACGGACGATCGGGCCAGCCGGACGCTGCCGTAGAGGATCAGCCCCAAGCCGAGCAACTCCAGCATGATCCACGGACCCAGCCGGATGTCCTCGTCGAACAACGCGACGCCGTACCCGATGCTGGCGACGGGGTCGGTGACGTTGAGCGCCGGTTGCACGGTCACGAGGCTTCCGCTCTGCAGCGCGTTCTGCAGGAGGAAGAGGCTGATGAGACCCGCCACGACCATGGAGTACAGCGGCCAGGTGGTCAGCAGGCTGAACGGGTTCTCCGCGAAGACACGGGTGTTCTCGGTTATCAGCGCGGCGGTGAAGGCGAATCCCAGGCCGGACGCGGTCCCGAGCAGGACCGCCCTGGACTCGCCGTGCCTGAGCCTCGCCATCGCGACCAGACATCCCGCGATACCGACCGTCACGATCGTGGCGATTATCCAGTCGGTCAGTCTCGGGAACCGTTGCTCCACCGTCGGGTTGGCGCTGGCGAGCAGGACGGTCAGCCCGGCGGTCAGGATGCCGATGGCCAGCCACGTTTCCCGGGCCAGCCGGGTGCGGGACAGGCACGAGAGGAGGATCATCGTGAAGGGCAGTTCGACGACGAGGATGGGTTGCACGAGGGAGAGCCCGCCGAAGCTCAGCGCGGCGGCCTGGAAGACGAAGCCTCCGATGAGCGTGCCGATGCCGGCCAGCCACAGAGGGTTTCGGATCAGGTCCCAGATCAGTATGAGCCTGAACGCGTCGCTTTCCGGCACGGTCCGCGTCGCGCGCTTCTGCAGCACCGAGGAGAGGGCGTTGCACGCGGCGGTGAGCACGGCCAGGATCACCGCGATCATCGATGCCCGGCTTTCCGGACGCAGGCGGTGCGCCGTCCATCAGTGGAGATCATTAAGCGTGCTACCCGCTTCGCGACGTCGTGGCATCTGAGCACTACGAGCATCGGTGAACAGGTCGGCGGCGCCGGTGCTCCACGCCGCCCACGGCATCGACTAAAACGACCTTTGCCTCCGCATGGCCTTTCCGGAGAGGCGGCCCAGGGGCGTCATGGCTGTCGGACCACCTGGACGACGGGTGCCAGCCGGACGTCCTGCGACCGCGCGTCAGGTGAAGATCGCACGGTGCCGCTGTCCGCTTGCCGTCCGGAATCTGGACTCGACGGGGGATACACGGTAGAAATCCAGCCATGCCGAGCACCTGGTTCTGCCTCGCGATCCACAGCCCAGCCCCCGCCAAGCTGGCCGATTTCTGGGCTCAGGCGCTGGGTTACCAGATCGTCTTCGAGGGCCCGCAGGGCGAGGTGGCCATCGCCAAGGACGAGTTCAGCCATCCGGGGATGGTCTTCTCCCCGCTCGACGAGCCCCGGCAGGGCAAGAGCCGCCTGCACATCGAGCTCAACCCCGACGATCAGGACGCCGAGGTCGAGCGGCTGATCGGGCTGGGGGCCCGCCGGGTGGACGTCGGGCAGCCCGCGGACGCGGGCTGGGTGGTGCTCGCGGACCCGGACGGCAACGAGTTCTGCGTGCTCGCTCCCTGGCGGCATCCCTCAGAACCGCAGTGACGGGGGAGCGAACCGGGATGCCTACGGAGTGCTGATCTCCTGGATCTTCACGATCCGGCCGCGGTGGACGGTGATCATGGCGGCCCGATACCCGGCCTCCAGATGGGCGGTCAGCTCCTGCTTGGAGCAGCGCCTGGTGCCCAGCCCTCGCTTGTCGGCGGTCACCTGGGCCCCGGGGATCTTGCAGTCGGTCGTGCTGTAGAGCACGGCCTCGCTCGACACCGGCGATCTGTAGCCGGAGACGTCACCCTTTCCGGGGCCGGCGAAGAACCCGTCCCCTTCCTGCTTGCCGCCGACCCATCTGACGGGCGTGTACTCCGCGGTGCCTCTGTTGTAGGAGCGCACCCAGCCGCGCAGGATGCCGTCGTCGCGCGAGCGGAGGATGCCCTTGGTGAAGTCGTGGTGGGAGGCGGCCTGGAACTGCGTCCCGTAGACCTTCGGCATCGTGAACCGAGGGATGGCGGAGGAGGTGACGCTCGCGGACGTCCCATCCGTGATGATCAGCGAGAGCGACGCCGCGACGGCGACGGTGGCGGCGGACCCGAGCAGACGGCGAACAGAGCGATGCATGGTCGATCTCCCGAGGGAGGGGTGCCCCGGTTCCCCTGAAGTACTGCCCGGGGCTCGCTGCATCAATTAGTAGGCCCCATCGATTGCAGCGTGTTTGCAATACATGCTCGTTCACCTGCGACATGACCGCGGGAGGAGAAGCCGTCTCCGGCGCGACCCGCGCATACGTCGACGTCAAAGGTGGTCCGGATCGCCTGATGCGTCGATTGACGGTCGGCGCCGGTCGATCAGTGGTCCAGCACCATGAGGGCGACGAGACCGCCGAGGTGAAGCACCACGAGGAGCACGATGAGGAAGATGAACACGAACTTGGCGGGTCCGTGCTCGAACTGCTTCCCCTCCCGCAGCGGAGCTCTCTGCGCCTGACGGTCGGCGATCCGCTCTTCCAGAGTTTTCCTCTTCCGACGAGGCATGACGGTCTCCGGGGTGGAGTGAGTGCTCATCCGGCTGCACCCCTGCACAGCACGGGCGGCGGTGTCACGAGGCGGCTCCCCGCTCGACGGGGGCGCCGACGAGCGAGCCGTACTCGACCCAGGAGCCGTCGTAGTTCTTGACGCCCGGCCGGTCGAGCAGCTCGGTCAGCACGAACCAGGTGTGGGCGCTGCGCTCGCCGATACGGCAGTAGACGATGGTCTCGCTCGCGTTCAGGTCGACCGACGCCTCGCCGTACAGGTGACGGAGCTGCTCGTCGGATTTGAACGTGCCGTCGTCGTTGGCGGCCCTGGACCACGGGACGTTCCTGGCCGTGGGGACGTGACCGGCGACCTGGGGCTGTTCCTGGGGGAAGTGCGCGGGGGCGAGGATCCGGCCGGAGAACTCGTCGGGGGATCTGACGTCGACGATGGCCTTGGTCCCGATGGCGGCGATGACCTCGTCGCGGAACGCGCGGATCGAGGCGTCGGGTTCCTGGGCGCGGTACCGCGTGGCCGGGCGCTGGACCGGGTCGCTGGACAGCTCACGGTTGTCGAGCTGCCACTTCTTGCGTCCTCCGTCGAGCAGGCGGACGTCGCGGTGGCCGTAGACCTTGAAGTACCAGTAGGCGTAGGCGGCGAACCAGTTGTTGTTGCCGCCGTAGAGGATGACGGTGTCGTCGTTCGCGATGCCCTTGCGTGACAGCAGGGCCTCGAAGCCGTTTCTGTCGATGAAGTCGCGGCGGATCGGGTCCTGGAGGTCATCCCTCCAGTCGATCTTCACGGCTCCGCGGATGTGGTCCTTGTCGTAGGCGCTGGTCTCCTCGTCGACCTCGACCAGGACGACGTCGGCGTCGTCGAGATGTTCCAGAACCCAGGGGGCGTCGACAAGCACGGTGGAGCGGCTCATGGCTTCTCTCCGATGGTAGGAAGGGGGGCATCGAGGACACCCGCCGTGACCGGCAGGGGATGGATTAGTGCACTAACCGTTCGTACACTAATTTTATAGCACGGCTACGACTTCCATGGAGATGCCATTGAGTGACATCGGCGACATTCCCGACCCGCTGTCCCTGGAGAACCAGGTCTGCTTCGCCCTGGCGGTCGCCTCGCGCGGTGTGATCGCGGTCTACCGCCCGCTGCTGGAGCCGATGGGGCTGACCCATCCTCAGTACCTCGTGATGCTGGCGCTGTGGCAGCACGCGCCGCTGTCGGTCAAAGAGCTCAGCCGGCTGCTCCAGTTGGAGCCCGCCACGCTGTCACCCCTGCTCAAACGCCTTGAGGCCAGCGGGTTCGTCCACCGCCCGCGCGCCAGCCAGGATGAGCGTTCCCTCGCGGTCACCCTCACCCCGGCCGGTCGGAGGCTTCGCGACGAAGCCGAGAAGATCCCCCCGGCGATCGTCGAACGCCTGGGAATGGAACTGGGCGAGCTCCAGCGGCTTCACGGGATGCTGACCCAGGTGATCGCCGCCGCCGGCAGCGCCAACGCCGCTCACCGGGCCGTGCGCGGACAGGCGTCGGCCGGGTAAAGGGCGCGGACCTTCCCGCCGTACGGGCTCGGGATCCGGACGACCGCCGCGCGAGCGGGTCGACGTCGTCTCCGGCCGCTCGGGCGGTTCACCGGTCGGTCTGAGCCGGTCGAGACGGTCCGTTCTTCTTTCTTTACCTCGGACCCGCCGCGAAGAGGATGCTCGATATCTTGCCCGTTCCGTATCTTCATGTAACTCAGCGTGACGATGAGTGAAATGAGGAGGGGCGACATGCGGGATTCATCGGGGCTGTTCAGCCGGCGCGGTGTGCTCCACGCGGGCATCGGCCTGGGCGCGTTTTTCGGCCTTGGACAAACCGGGGTGGCATCAGCGGCGGACGTCGCCCGGCATGCGGGCGACCTCGTCGCCGGTACGGCGCGGACCTCGGAGCCGGTTCCCTGGCACGCGCGCCACAATCTGACGTCGGCGCAGTACCAGGCGGAGTTCGACCGGCTGACCGGGCGGGGTTACCGCCTCGTGCATGTGGACGGTTACGAGGCCGGCGGGAGGGCCCTGTACGCGGCGATCTGGGAGCGGTCGAGTGGACCGGCGTGGATTGCCCGGCACGGTCTGACGTCGGCGCAGTACCAGACGGAGTTCGATCGCCTGGTCAGGCTGGGCTATCGCCTGGTGCACGTGGACGGCTACGGCGTCGGCAGGGAGGCCCAGTATGCGGCGATCTGGGATCGTTCGAGTGGGCCGGCGTGGGTTGCCCGGCACGGTCTGACGTCCGCGCAGTACCAGGCGGAGTTCGATCGATTGACCGGGCAGGGCTACCGTCTCACCGACGTCAGCGGTTACAGGGTCGGCAGGGAGGCCCAGTACGCGGCGATCTGGGAGCGGTCGAGCGGGCCCGCGCGGGTTGCCCGGCACGGTCTGACGTCCGCGCAGTACCAGGCGGAGTTCGACCGGCTGACCGGGCGGGGTTACCGCCTCGTGCATGTGGACGGCTACGAGGTCGGCGGGAGGGCTCTGTACGCGGCGATCTGGGAGCGGACGGGTGGCTCCGCGTGGGTTGCGCGGCATGGTCTGACGTCGGCGCAGTATCAGGCGGAGTTCGACCGGCTGGTCCGGCAGGGTTACCGGCTCTCCGATGTCAGCGGTTACGGCGCCGGCTCGCCCCGGTTCGCGGCGCTCTGGCTGAAGGAGACAACGGACGACGGGGTCGCGCAGCGGTCCACGGGCGTCGAATGACCTCGGCACCCGCTCCGGCCGGAGCGGGTACCGGATGACCTCGGTCACTCGCCCTCCGGCCGAAAGGTGAGCACTCACCTTTCGGCCGGAACGGGTACCGAACAACTTCGGTCGCTCGCCCTCCGGCCGGAGCTGCCCCGCCGATCCGAGGACGCTCCACCGGCTCTCCGCCCGGCTCCATCCGGAGCCGGGTGAGCCGGTGGAGCCGACTTCAGCTGCCGCAGTGTTCGAAGGGGCTGTCGTAGACGGACGCGCCCGCCTTGCCTCCCCACTTGACGCACTTGCCGGGTGCCGCGGCGCGTACCGGGCCCGCGTAGTAGGCGAAGCTGCCGGAGTCGGTGACGCGGCTCTTTCCCTGCACCTCCAGGTAGGCGGCGGTGGCGGTGGCCGTGCCCAGCGAGGTGCGCTTGATGGTGGTCACGCAGTTGTTGCCGTTGGCGGTGTTGTAGAGCAGGTAGACGGTGCCCGCCGAACCCAGCGCCGCGGAGTCGACCACCGTGTAGCCGGAACCGCAGACCGACTGCGGGGTGTGCGGGTTGCTCCCGCCGCCGTTGTCGCCGCCGACGTACTGCATGTACTTGGCCCAGTCCCAGTTCGGGCCCGGGTCGGTGTGGTCGTTGCCCGGGACCTCGACGTGTCCGAGGATGTGGGCGCGGTCCTTGGGGATGCCGTACCGGTCGGCGATGCTGCGGGTCAGCGCGGCCGACGCGCGATACATCGAGTCGGTGAACCACGAGGCGTTGTCGACGAAGCCTTCATGCTCGATGCCGACCGACCGGCTGTTGTAGTCGCGGGCGTGGAAGGCCCTGTCCTTCTCGCGGACCATCTGGGTGATGTCGCCGTCGGAGGAGCGGACGACGTAGTGGGCCGAGACCTGGGCGGCGGGGTTCTGGAACCAGGAGATCGTGCTGGCGTAGGAGCCCTGGGTCACGTGGATGACGATCCGGTCGATCACATTGCTCGTCGGCCGGCTGGAGACGGCGTAGTTGGACGAGCTGGCAGGCACCCAGTGCGCCGAGGGATAGTCCACGGCCGCGGCCGCGAAGGACCTGTCCAGGTCCCGCGTCTGGGCGTAGGCGCCGCGATCGGGCCGTACGGTCTGGGCGGTCACGGTCACGGTCTCGCCGTCCGGGGTGGCGGTACGGACACCCGTGGCCATCAGGTCGTAGACGGTGTCGGCGTACAGTCTGGCCACCTCGGCGGTCGAGGCGTTGCCGTACCTGGCCACCGCCGCGTACCACTTCCCGGCGTCCTTGCGGGCGGTGGCGTCCAGCCCGAGCTCGTCGGCGTAGGAGCGCAGCACCGCCGCGCCGCCCACGACGTTGGCCGCGTCGTCGGCCTTCAGCGTCGCGACCGGCTGTCCCGTCAACGAGGCCGCGCGCTCCAGGGTGTGGCCGGCCGGGCTGCTGACCAGGTGCATCACCCCGTAGCCGCCACTCGCGCTGGGCGCGCCATTGTGGCCGTCGAGGTGGGTCTCGGCGTATCCGAGCGTGACCAGCAGATCGCGGGGCACCTCGTAGGTCGCGGCGGCGCGAGTGAAGGCGTCGGTCAGGGGATCCGGGGGAGCGGCGCTCGCGGGCGGTCCCGCCAGGCACACGAGGGGGATGAGCGAGCCGGCCAGCAGTACGGCTGAACGGCGAAGTCGGGCCTTCACGGGTGCTCCTCTAGCAGGTGGGGGGTGTCGAAGGGGCCGCCCCGGGAAGCGGGGGCGGCCCCTGCCTGACGTCAGTCGCAGTGTTCGAAGGGGCTGTCGTAGACGGAGGCGCCGGCCTTTCCGCCCCACTTCACACATTTGCCGGGTGCGGTGGCGCGTACGGGACCCGCGTAGTAGGCGAAGTTGCCGGAGTCGGTGATCCGGCTCTGTCCCTGTACTTCGAGGTAGGCGGCGGTGGCGGTGGCCGTACCGAGGGAGGTGCGCTTGATGGTGGTCACGCAGTTGTTGCCGTTGGCGGCGTTGTAGAGCAGGTAGACGGTGCCCGTCGAGCCCAGGGCCGCGCTGTCGATCACGTCGTAGCCGCTGCCGCAGACCTCCTGCGGGGTGTACGGGTTGCTGGAGCCGCCGCAGTTGGCCGAGGTCACCGTCGCGCCGGGGTAGCCGAACGTTGACCCGTTGAAGACGGCCTTCTGGATGTTGGACGGGTAGCTGGTTCCCAGGCGCACCTCGTAGTGCAGGTGGGGGGAGATGGCGTTGCCCGGGCTGCTGGTATTGCCGACCGTGCCGATCTGCTGGCCCTGTGAGACCGTGGCGCCCGCGCTCACCGAGCGGGTGTTCAGGTGTGCGTAGTAGGTGGACCAGCCTCCGCCGTGGTCGATCTTGACCAGGTTGCCGTAGCGGTTGACCGATCCCTGATGGGCCGAGATGGCCACCGTTCCCGCCGCCGCGGCGACGACGGTGTCTCCTAGATCGGCGTTCGCGGTGCTGCCCCGGTTGAAGTCGATCTCCCACGACTGGTGCGCGCTGCTCGCGCCGGAGTTGCCCGTCCAGGCCTGCCCGCAGGGGAAGGGCAGCTGGAAGTTGGTCGCCAGGATGGTCGCGCCGTCACTCGGAGCGGAGTCCGCCGTGGCGCCGACCGGCACCGGCTCTGCCAGAGCCGCCGCACCGGCGTTCGGTGCCATGACGGCGCCGCCCGCGAGGCTGAGTAACAGGGCGAAACCCGCCGTGACTACCCCTTTGAGTCTCATGTAGATCCTCTCCTGCGACCCCGGCGGGCAAGGCCTTGACCGGAACCGCGCGCTGTCTGTTGGATCTCTCCGAAAGTCTCCCGCTGGGGTTAAGGGTCAGGATTGACTGCACAAAAATCATCCAAAATCGGCACGACGATCTATCCGTCCCATATGCAGCGGCCTGGTTCTCGCGTCCGCGGCGGCGTCCGTGCCGCAGGGGTTCTGCCGAGGCCCCCTCGTTTTCCGAGATCCCGCCCACGCCGATGTGCCACCTCGTGAAGTGCGGAACACGGCTGTGATGATCATGCTTGGGTGACGCCGATCACACTGACTTGACCTCAACAAAGCTTGAGGTTCGAAGATGTCCACAGCGACGTCAAAGGAGAGTGATCGGTATGCGGATCGTCCAGGTGACCGAGTTCGGGGGACCCGAGGTGCTGGTGGCGGGCCAGGCGACAGATCCGGTCGCCGGATCCGGGCAGGTCGTGGTCGGGGTGTCCGTCGCGGACATCCTCTCCGTCGAAGTGCAGCTCCGCAGCGGCTGGGGTGCCGAGTACTTCAACCTGAGCCCGCCGTACGTGCCGGGGAGCGGGGTGGGCGGAGAGGTGATCTCCGTCGGGGAGGGCGTGGATCCCGCCTGGATCGGCCGGCGCGTCGTCACCGGGACCGACGGCGGCGGTTACGCCGAGCGGGCCGTGGCTCCGGCGGAGGAGCTGATCCCGGTGCCGGACGGGCTGGCCGTGCGCGAGGCGGTGGCGCTTCTCCAGATCGGCCCCGCCGCGCTGAGCCTGATCGAGGGGGCCGGGATCAAACCGGGGGAGCGGGTGCTGGTCACCGCGGCGGCCGGTGGTCTCGGCAGCCTGCTGGTGCAGCTCGCCCACGCGGCCGGCGCTCACGTCGTCGCGGCCGCTCGTGGCAGCCGCAAGCTGGACCTGACCCGGGAGCTGGGCGCCGACACCGCGGTCGACTACTCGGAGGCGGATTGGCCCGAGCGGGTGCGCGAGGCGACCGGTGGCGAGGGAGCGGACGTGGTCTTCGACGGCGCCGGTGGGCAGCTGGGCCGGGCCGCGTTCGAGGTCACGGCACGGGACGGCCGGTTCTTCGCATACGGCGTGCTCGGCGGCGGCTTCGCCCAGGTCGACCCCGGAGAGGCGGAGGGGCGAGGGGTGAGCGTGCGCGGGATCGAGCAAGTGCAGTTCGCGCCCGGCGAGGCCAGGCGACTGGCCGAGCGGGCGCTGTCGGAGGCGGCCGCGGGCCGGATCAGGCCGGTCATCGGGCAGACCTTCCCGCTGGAGCGGGCCGCCGAAGCGCACGCCGTGATCGAGGCCCGCGACGCCGTCGGAAAGACCCTGCTGCTGATCTGAGACGCCTCTTCATGCGCGTTCGGAAGCTCATGCGTGTTCGGAAGCTCATGCGTGTTCGGAAGCTCATGCGCGTCCGGAAGTTCATACGTGTTCGGAAGGAAAAAACATGTCCCTGGCCATTCGTTACGCCCGCTACGGCGGTCCCGACGTGCTCACTCTTGACGAGGTCCCCATCCCCGAGCCCGGGCCGGGGGAGGTGCGGGTCGCGGTGCGTGCCGCCGGGGTCAACGGAATCGACTGGAAACTCCGCCGTGGATTCCTCGATCGGGGCCAGCTCGCGGGAGGCCCCGCCGGCACCGGTGTCGAGTTCGCCGGGATCGTCGATGCCCTCGGAGCCGGCGTCCGGGATTGGAGCGTGGGTCAGGCCGTCTTCGGCCACGCCACCTCCGGCGCCGTCGCCACCCATGCGACAACCGCCTCCGAGAGTCTCCTGGCCAAACCCGACTGGCTCTCCTTCGAGCAGGCCGCCTCGCTGCCGGTGGCCGCCGAGACGGCCTATCGCTGCCTGCGGCAGCTTGGCGTGAAAGAGGGCCAGACCCTGCTGGTCCACGCGGTCGCCGGGGGCGTCGGGCTGGTCGCCGCGCAGCTGGCCCGCGCCTGGGGTGCGGAGGTGGTCGGCACGGCGAGCCCGGTCCACCACGCCTTCCTGCGTGAGCTGGGCGTCCGGCCGGTCACCTATGGAGACGGCCTGTCCGAGCGGGTGCGCGCCGCCGCCCCCGAAGGTGTCGACGCGGTCCTCGACGGCTCCGGCCGCGACGTGCTCGCCATGTCCGTCGAGCTGACCGGCGACGCGGAGAGGGTCGTCACCATCGCCGACGGGCGCGCCGCCGAGTACGGGGTGCGCTTCTCGACCGGCGCCGACAGGGTGCCCCTGTCCGAGGTCTTCGCCGAGATCTTCCCGCTGATGGAGTGGGGCGCGCTGCGCATGCCGATCGAGAGGACCTTCCCGCTGGAGCGGACCGCCGACGCCTACCGTCTCAGCGAGGAAGGCCACCTCCGCGGCAAGATCGTGATCGTGGTCGCGTGACAGGATTGCGGTCAGTTGAAGAGCAGGTCGGTGAGCTTCTTCATTGCTTCGGCGAGGACAATGACCGATTGGTATCTGGCGGAGACGTCTGATGCCGGAACGCGGGCAGCTCTCCGTCTGCGCGGTCAGCTGCTGCGGAGGTCGACGGCGGCCTGGCCGGAGCCCAGGCTCCACGGGATGGACGTCGACGACACCAAGGCTCGCCTGGGACGATGAGAATCGCCGGACAGCCACTGTTGCCGGCCGACTCCGCCTTTCTCCTACTGGGCTTCCACGGAATGTAGATCGTGAGAAGTTCGTACACGGAGGCCTTACTGCTTGATCAGTTTGTGGTGAATGATCACACGGGCAGAAGCGTGCTGGGAGAGCCGTGCCAGGAGATGGTGAGTTCTTCGCGGGCGCGGGTGGCGGCTACGAACAGCAGGCAGCGTTCCCGTTGTAGGTCCTGCTGGTGAGCGATCAGATCTTCTTCGGCAGGCGTGATGGCAGAGGTCGGGGGGACCATGTGTTCCCCGACGCCGATGACCGCGATGCACCGGAATTCCATCCCCTTCATCCGGTGCATGGTGCCTACACCCACCTCGGAGTCGGTGTGCTTCTTGGCCAGCGGTGCCGTGGGGATGCCCGCGGCCTTGAGCTTGGCAACGGCCTGATCGGCGAGAATGTTGGAGCGCGCCGCCACTCCGACCTGGCCTGGAGCGACACCCTGATCGAGCCATCGTCTGACGGTCTTGACCAGCTCCTCCAGCTCGTTCTGCTGGGTTGTGAAGCCGGTCAGGCGAGGCTCGGCGCCGTGGACGTCTGATCGATACCCGGTCAGCGTGTCGAGTGCGCCGTTCATGTCGTCGACTCGCTCGCCGTGAAGCAGACCCAGACTCCAGCGCAGGATCTCCGCCGTCGTCCGGTAGTTGATCTTAAGCCGGGTGGATCTGCCCGCGATGTCGATGCCCAGCTTCTTCAGGGAGACCCGGTAGTCGTAGATCCGCTGGTGGGTGTCGCCGGCCAGGAACAGGTCGTCTCGGCCGTGGACCGTCGCGGCACGCAGGAGACGCCAGTGCCAAGGGCTGAGGTCCTGCGCCTCGTCCACGATGACGTGCCTGTACGGCTTGCGTTCGCCTTCCTCGAGCAACCGCGTCGCTTCAAGGCAGATGGTCTCGTAGGTCCACATTCCCTCTGCTCGTAGAGCGTCGGTGAAGGCGGCGATGGCGCCCCAGAGTTGCGTCTTCTGGAGGTGGCCGAGCGACCTTCCGCGCCCTGGCCGTGACGCCTGCTGATACTTCTCCAGGGAGTTGATGCCCTGGGTGAGAATGACCTGCCGCCACTCATGGGAGAGGAAGGCCTCGTCGAACCGTGAGGGAAGGCCGAGGGCGCGGATCACCCTGGTCCAGCGCGGCTTCTCATCCTCAGCGCGGAGTACGGCAAGGCCACCTGTGCCGCCCGTGACGATCCGGTAGGCCACACCATCGATGTGCCGGACCTCGATCCGGCTCATCAGCACGTCATCGTCGGTGAGCTGGCGCAGTGCATCCTCCATGGTGGAGGGCAGGGTCCGGACGAAGGTGGTGACAAGAATGGATTTCTCATCGCTCGCTTGCGAGGAGAGATGCTTGGCGCGGTGTAGAGCGACGACGGTCTTCCCGGTTCCGGGACCGCCCGTCACTCGGGCCGGTCCGCTGAAGGAGCCGGAGGCGGCATCACGCTGGGAGGGATGGAGGTAGATCCGCCAGAAGGCGAAGGGCTTGGCGAACGCTTCCATCAGTTCGTCGGGCCCGCTGACCAGCAACACCTGCTCAGATGAGCGTTCGACGGCGGCGCTGACGTCCTCGGGGTCGAATGCCGCGACCTCCGCGGAGGGCGCCGGCAGGCTCGTCCAGACCTCGTCCGGAGTCATGCCGGAGGCCAGACCGACCAATACGTCGTGCTGTTGCTTCGGGAAGAAGGCCTGAGCCTTGTCCAGTTGATCGTCGCTGTTGAACGTCCGGGCGAATGCGAGCACCTGGGCGTCGATGCCGAGACGTGCCATGTCGGCGTCGTTGACATGGACGAACAGTCGGCTTGCCGTTTCGGCCGCAGGCACGACGGAGGCGGCCTGTTCCTCCAGGGTCACGAGGTCGCGCAGTTCGACGACGCCGGTGGCGGCGTTCACCGTGACGCGGCGGCGCTTGGCCCACGCGTAGGCGTCGTCGTGGGGCAGCACGTTGAGCAGCACATACACGTCGCCCTTGTCGGGGGCGAGCACGACGCCTCGCCAGAAGAGCGTGATGCGGATTGTGTGCATTCGTTTGTCGCGAGCGTTGTTCACAGGTTCCAGGTGCAATCCAGCGTATGTGGCCTCCTCAAACTTTGAGAAAACCCCAATGACCTGGTCTTGGACCGATTTTTCGAGTTTGGGGAAGTCGCGGAAGAAGTCCCGGTAGACGCCGATCCTGGCCATGCCACGTCTCCCTGAGTTCTCGCCGGTCGCACCGGTGCAGCGTGCCGATTTTAAACTGCCAGTAAATTACCATTCAATTTTTCGGCATCAGGTGATTAGATCGGGGAATCCTTCGGCGAAGCCGTGAAAGCGGCCAATTCCGACGTGCAAAAACGGCCATTTTGGTCTCCGCCGGAGAAAAGGGGCGTCTGTCCGGGAATGGATGTCTTTCAGGTACATGAGCGGCTTATCGCCGACTATGACCGTTTTACCACGTCGCTCGTCCACGTCCGTGACGAGCGCATCGCCCAGCACCTGAAAGACGAGCAGGAGGCCCGGGTCCGGTGGCCGCACCCGTGGGTCTCACTGAACCCCAGCTTCGCCGGTGGCGGCACGATCTCCGACCTGGTGGCGGCGGATCTGCTACATCCGCTCTGCGAAAGCCTCTTCTGCATCAAGTCGGAAGGGAACGGTCCAGAAGGCCGGCCGATCTCGCTCCACCGTCACCAGCGCGAGGCGGTTGAGGCTGCTCGTGACGGCGGCAGCTATGTCCTGACCACCGGAACGGGTTCCGGCAAGAGTCTCGCCTACATGGTGCCGATCGTCGACTCCGTTCTCCGTGACCCTGACCCCGGCCGCATCAAGGCGATCGTCGTCTATCCGATGAACGCGCTGGCCAATAGTCAGCGTCACGAGTTGGAGCGTTACCTGGAGTGGGGACTCCCCAAGCATTCTCGCCCGGTCACTTTCGAGCGGTACACCGGGCAGGAGAAGGCGGATGACCGCCAACGCATTCTGACCAATAAACCTGACATTCTGCTCACTAACTACGTGATGCTGGAATATCTCCTCACCCGGCCGGAGGAGCGTAAGAAGCTGATCGGGGCGGCACAGGGACTGCGCTTTCTTGTGCTGGACGAGTTGCACACCTACCGGGGCCGTCAGGGCGCCGACGTGGCCATGCTGGTCCGGCGGCTGCGGGACGCCTGCAACGCGCCGGACCTCCAGTGCGTGGGTACCTCGGCCACCATGGCCACCACCGCGACCTTCACCGCGGCGCAGGAGGCGGTCAGCAAGGTCGCCACCCGTCTCTTCGGCACCGATGTCGGTCCCGACCGGGTGATCGGCGAGACGCTGGTCCGGGCCACGGTCGACCGGAAATCCGTCCCCGACGAGCTCACCGACAGCATGGCACGGGCGGGCAGTGGCCGTTCTTACGTGGAATTGGCCGATGACCCGCTGGCGAGCTGGATCGAGTCCACCTTCGGTCTCGCCGCTGAATCGGGCACCGGACGGCTGATCCGCCGCCACCCGACCAGGGTCGCCATCGCCGCCGAGACACTCGCCGGGGAGACCGGCCGCGACGAGACCGAGTGCGTGGAGGCGATCGAACGGCTCCTTCAGGAGGGAGCGCGGGCACGGCACCCGGAGACCACCCGGCCGCTGTTCGCGTTCCGGCTGCACCAGTTCCTGTCCAAGGGCGACACCTCCTACATCAGCCTGGAGCCCGAGGAGATCCGCCACATCACCAGCCAGTACCAGGTCAGCGTGCCTGGACAGCGGGAGAAGGTCCTGCTCCCGCTCGCCTTCTGCCGTGAGTGCGGCCAGGACTACGTCGTCGTCGCCAAGAGGAAGGGCGGAGGCTACAGCGCCCGCCAGGAGGCGAGCGTCGTCGGCGGCGACGCGGTCAACGGCTACCTCTACATCAGCGCCGAGCATCCCTGGCCGGTCGACCCGGTGGAGAACGGCCGCCTGCCGGACTCCTGGCTGGAGCCGGCCGCCGACGGCCGTACGCAGGTGCGCCCGTCGCTGAGGGATCATCTGCCTCGCGAGGTGTGGCTCGGCCCCGGCGGGGCGGAGCTTCCGCCCGGCGAGGGCATTCAGGCCTGGTACGTGCCCTCGCCCTTCCGGTTCTGCCTGCGCTGCCGAGTCGCCTACGAGCAGAGCCGGGGCCGGGACTTCGCCAAGCTGGCCACCTTCGCGACCGAGGGCCGAAGCTCGGCGGTGTCGATCATCAGTACGAGCATCGTGCGCAGCCTGCGCGAACAGCGCCGGAAGAACCAGCTCGACGAAAAGGCCCGCAAGCTGCTCACCTTCGTCGACAACAGGCAGGACGCCAGCCTGCAGGCCGGCCATCTGAACGACTTCGTGCAGGTGACCCAGCTCCGGGGCGCCCTCTACCGGGCGGCCAAGGCGGCGGGTGAGGAGGGCCTGAGCCATGACGAGGTCGCTCAGCGGGTGGCCCGGGTCATGGACCTGCCGCTGGAGGCCTATGCGCAGAACCCGGAGGTGAAGTTCGGGCAGAAGGAGGCCGCGCGCAAGGCGCTCCGCGGCGTCCTCTCCTACCTGATCTATCTCGACCTGGAGCGTGGCTGGCGGATCACCATGCCCAACCTGGAGCAGACCGGCCTGCTCCGCTTCGACTACGTCGGACTTGACGAGATCGCCGCCGACACCGAGCACTGGGAGAGAACGCATCCCGCCCTGCGCACCGCCGAGCCCGCCCTGCGGGCCGGACTGTCCCGCATCGTGCTCGACGAGATGCGCCGGGCGCTGGCCGTGGACGTCGAAGACCTCACACCCGAGGGATACGAGCGGGTCTACAAGCAGAGCGAGCAGCACCTCGCCGGAGTGTGGACGCTCACCGAGGGCGGCAGCCGCGACACCGCCCGTACCGTGTTCGCCCAGCCGGGGCGTCCTGGCGAGAGCCGTGACCGGGTCAACTTCACCGGCCGCTCGGCGCTCGGCACCTACCTGCGCCGGACCGGAGCCTTCCCCAACCACCCGGGCAGGCTGACCGTCGATGAGGCCCAGCAGGTCATCGTCGACCTGCTCTGGGCGCTGCGGAAGTACGGCCTGCTCACCCAGATCGAGGAGGGGCGCGACGGGGTGAACGGGTATCGCCTCAAATCCTCCGAGCTGATCTGGCAGGCCGGTGACGGCAGAACCGGCGCTTCCGACCCGCTCCGCAAGACCGTGGACCCAGAGGTCGGCGCCCGCGTCAACCCGTTCTTCAAGGACCTGTACGCCGAGGCCTCCGCCGACCTGGTGGGTATCCACGCGGCGGAACACACCGCGCAGGTGCGCTCGGAGGACCGTCAGGAGCGTGAGGAGCGGTTCCGGGAGGAGAAGCTTCCGCTGCTCTACTGCTCGCCGACGATGGAGCTCGGTGTCGACATCGCCAACCTCGCCGCGGTGGGGATGCGCAACGTCCCCCCGACACCCGCCAACTACGCCCAGCGCTCCGGCCGCGCCGGTCGGAGCGGCCAGCCGGCCCTGATCACCACCTACTGCTCGACCGGTAGCTCACACGACCAGTACTACTTCCGGCGCAGCCAGCTCATGGTCGCGGGGAGCGTGCAGCCGCCCCGGCTCGACCTCGGCAACGAGGACCTGATCCGTTCCCACGTCCACGCCGTCTGGCTGGCGGAGACGGGCGTGCACCTGCAGAGCCAGATGACCGACGTGCTCGACATCTCGCACCTGGACACGCTGCCCATCCACGATCACATCCAGGTCCAGCTCGATGACGTCAACGCACGCCGCCGGGCCGTACCGCGCGCCAAGAGGATTCTCGCCACCATCGTGGAGCGCGGAGAGCTGGAAAAGAGCATCTGGTGGTCCGAAAGCTGGGTCGAGGACACCGTGCGCGGTGCGGCGGAGAGGTTCGACGCCGACTGCAACCGGTGGCGTGGTCTGTACCGGGCGGCCATCGTCGAACAGGCCGAGCAGAACCGCCGGGTCCTGGACCACGCCGCCACGCCCAAATCCCGGCAGCGGGCGCAGGGACGCCGCATGCAGGCGGAGAACCAGATCCGGCTGCTCAAGAACGAGGACACCGAGCAACATTTCAGCGACTTCTACACCTACCGCTACTTCGCCTCCGAGGGCTTCCTCCCGGGCTACTCCTTCCCCCGCCTCCCACTGGCCGCCTACATCCCGGGAAGCAAGCGACGGGGCAGCTACGTGCAGCGCCCCCGGTTCATCGCAATCGGGGAGTTCGGTCCCGGCGCGCTGATCTACCACGAGGGCCAGCGCTACCAGGTGGACAGCATCCAGGTGCCCGCTGGCGAATCCGGGGACGTGGCCACCAGCGAGGTCCGGATCTGTGCGGCGTGTGGTTACTGGCACGCCCGCGACGTGGGCCTCGACCGCTGCGAGGAGTGCGACAGCGAGCTGGGCGGCCACCGCGCCGGGATGATGCACCTGCAGACCGTGCACACCGTCCGCCGACAACGGATCTCCTCCGACGAGGAGGAGCGGCGTCGCGCCGGGTTCGAGCTGGAGACCACCTACCGGTTCAGCAGCCACGGCAGCCGTTACGGGCGGCTGCGGGCGGACGTGCGGGGCACGAACGGTCCGCTGGCCGAACTGGTGTACGGCGACGCCGCCACGGTCCGCGTCACCAACCTGGGACACCGGGGACGACGCAACACCAACGACGTCGGCTACTGGCTGGATCCGGTCCGGGGCCGCTGGCTCGCCGAGTCCAAGGCCGCCCAGCGGAACCCGGAGGACGAGGGACTGAGGTCGGTCGAGGACGCACAGCGGGTGATGAAGGTCATCCCGTTCGTCGAGGACCACAAGAACATCTGCGTCATCCGCCTCACCGACCCTGTCTCGGAAACGGTGGCCACCACCCTCCGCTACGCCCTGGAGCGTGGCATCGAGGCGCACTTCCAGCTGGAGGACGCCGAACTGGCCAGCGAGGAACTGCCCGACCCTCTGCAGCGCGGCCGGATGTTGCTCATCGAGAGTGCCGAGGGCGGGGCGGGTGTGCTGCGCCGCCTGCACGACGAGCCCGACGCGCTACGCCAGGTCGCCGTCAAGGCACTGGAGATCATCCACATCGACCCGGAGACGGGAGAGGACCACGGCCACGCTCCCGAGGCCAGGGAGCGGTGCGAGCGGGGGTGTTACGACTGCCTGCTCTCCTACGGCAACCAGCGGTGGCACGAGCGGATCGACCGGCTCGCGGTCGTGGACGTCCTGCGGGAGCTGGCGTCCGCCGACACCACGCCGACCGGCGAGCACCGGACCGCTGAGGAGCACACGGAAAGCCTCCGCGACTCATCCGACAGTGAGCTGGAGCTCCGGTTCGTCGAGTTCCTCCGGGCGGGTGACTATCGCCTGCCCGACGGAGCGCAGGTGCTCATCTCCGACGCCTGGACGAAGCCCGACTTCGTCTACCGGCTCAAGGCCGGAAACGTGGCGATTTTTGTTGATGGGCCGCACCACGACGCCGCACCGGTGGGCGAGCGCGACGCGCAGGCGGAAGACCGGCTGATGGACCTGGGCTGGCTGGTCATCAGATTCCGATACGACGAGAAGTGGGACGAGATCGTGCGGAGCAACCCGAGTGTCTTCGGCACCGGACGGAACGGCCGATGAACTACAGCGCTGGCGCACTGGTGACCGCCCGAGGCCGTGAATGGGTGGTGCAGCCCGGCGGCGACCGGGACTTCCTGCTCGCCCGGCCGCTCAACGGCGACACCGACTTCGAGGCATGCCTCTTCCGTGACGAAGTCGCCACCGCGACCTTCCCGCCGCCCCGGCCGGAAGAGGTCGGCGACAGCGTCGCCGCCGGACTGCTCCGTACGGCGCTGCGCATCGGATTCACCTCCGGCGCCGGCCCGTTCCGCTCCCTGGCCTCCATCGCCGTCAGTCCGCGCCAGTACCAGCTCGTCCCGCTGCTGCTCGCACTGCGGATGGAGACCGTACGGCTGCTGATCGGCGACGACGTCGGCATCGGCAAGACCATCGAGGCCGCTCTGATCGCCAAGGAGCTGCTGGAGCGCGGCGAGGCCTCCGGGCTGACCGTTCTCTGCTCCCCGGCGCTGGCCGAGCAGTGGCGCGACGAGCTGCGCGACAAGTTCGCCATCGAAGCGACGCTGGTGCTCGCCTCCACCGCCAACCGGCTGGAGCGTGAGCTCCGCCAGGACGAGACGATCTTCGACAAGCACCGGTACACCGTGGTCTCCACCGACTTCATCAAGGCCGACCGCCGTTACCAGCAGTTCGTCCGCACCTGCCCGGACCTGGTCATCGTCGATGAGGCCCACACCTGCGTGTCGGCCGGATCGACCGGCAAGCAGAGCCAGCTCCGCTACCGGCTGCTGGAGCAGATCGCCGACAACCCCAAGCGGCACCTCATCCTGGTCACCGCCACCCCGCACAGCGGCAAGGAGGACGCCTTCCGCGACCTCATCGCCCTGCTCGACCCTGAGCTGCGCAACGTCGACCTGGAGCAGGTGCAAGGCCGCGAGCACCTGGCCAGGCACTTCGTGCAGCGCCGCCGCCGCGACATCCGCAAGTTCCTCCACGAGGACTCCCCGTACCATCAGGAGACGCCCTTCCCGCAGGACCGGCACGTCCGCGACGTCTCCTACGCGCTGACCGGTGAGTACGGCAGGCTCGCCCGCAAGGTCCTCGACTACGCCCGCGAGACGGTCCGCAAGCCGGGCAGCGGGCTGCAGCAGCGGGTGTCCTGGTGGTCGGCACTCGCGATGCTGCGCTCCGTCGCCTCCTCGCCGAGGGCCGCCGCCGCGACGCTCAGCACCCGGTCGGCCACCGTCGCCGCCGAGACCGACCGGGAGGCCGATGAGCTGGGGCGCTCCAGCGTGCTCGACCTCACCGACGACGAAGCCCTGGAGGGCATCGACGCGGCGGCCGGCGGCCGTACCGACGACGACGAGAAGTCAGCGGACGCCCGGCGGCTCAAGCGGCTGGCGTCGGCCTTCGCCGCGATCGAGGGCCCGAAGGAGGATGCCAAGCTCGCGGCGCTCATCGACGAGGTCAAGTCGCTGCTGGCCGATGGCTACGACCCGATCGTCTTCTGCCGGTTCATCCCCACCGCCGAATACGTCGCCGAGCACCTGCGCAAGGCGCTCGGTAAGAAGGCAACCGTCCGCCACGTCACCGGACAACTCCCGCCGGAGGTGCGGCTGGCCGCCATCGACGAACTCGGCACCGAACCCGGCCGCCACGTCCTGGTCGCCACCGACTGCCTGTCCGAGGGCGTCAACCTGCAGGAGCACTTCCAGGCGGTCATCCACTACGACCTGGCCTGGAACCCGACCCGGCACGAGCAGCGGGAGGGCCGGGTCGACCGGTTCGGCCAGCGCAAGCAGATCGTCCGCGCCGTCACCATGTACGGCCTGGACAACGGCATCGACGGCGTCGTGCTCAACGTGCTGATCCGCAAGCACCGCGCCATTGCCAAGCAGACCGGCGTCGCCGTACCCGTCCCCAGTGGCGGAGACGATGTGATCAAGGCACTGATCGAGGGCCTGCTGATCCGCGGCGACGACAACCAGGACCAACTCGACCTGGACTTCGGCGTCACCAAGACCCGCGACCAGATCCACCGGGCCTGGGAGAGCGCCGCCGACCGCGAGTCGAAGGCACTCACCAAATACGCCCACTCCGGCGTCAAGCTCGACGAAGTCGAACGGGAGGTCGCCGAGATCCGCGCCGCGCTGGGCAGCGCGGACGACGTGGCCAAGTTCACCCGCGAGGCACTGTCCGGCTTCGGCGCGATCATCGACGCCCGAATCGAGGGTTTCGCCGCCGACACCCGGCAACTGCCGATCTCCGTACGGCACGCCCTCGGCCTCAGCTTCAACGGCAAGGCCCAGGACCTGAACTTCCACCCCGACATCCCGGCCCCACCGGGCAGTCACCCACTGGTACGGACCGACTCCCTGGTCCGCGACCTCGCCAGGACCACCCTGGACTCCGCACTCGACGCCGAAGGCCCGGCCCGCCGCTTCGGCGTCGTCCGCACCGACGCGGTTCGCATCCGCACCACGGTGCTCCTGGTCCGCTACCGCTTCCACGTGACCCTGCCCGGTCGCGCCGGGACCCGTACTCTCATCGCCGAGGACGCCCAGGTGCTCAGTTACCGGGCCGGTGCGGAGGGGCGTGAGTGGCTCAGCGACGCCGAGGTGTCGGACGTGCTGGCCTCCCGCCCGGAGAACACCCTGCGCCAGCTCGTCGAACGCACCGCCCAGCGCGCCGCCGACGAGGTCCCCGATCTCAAGGCAGACCTGGAAGCCCGCGGCGAGGCTCTGGCCGCCAAGCTCGCCGAATCCCACCAGCGCGTCCGCGGCGCCATCGGCGCGGTAGTGAGAGGACTCAAGGTGACCGCCAACCCCGATGCCGACGTGCTCGGCATCTACGTCTACCTTCCGGCCGGCGGTGCCCGATGAAAACCTTCGCCTACCTGGCCGTCAAGGTCGAGGGCAGCCTGATCCCGCAGGACGTGCTCTCCCGGATCGGCGCCGCCGACCGTGAGCTCCCCGGTATCCGCCCCGAGGACTACCACCTGGCCGCCTCTGAACGGCTGGGAGACGCGGCAAGTCGCCGGTGGGACTATCTGCTCGGCGCCTACCGTGCGTTCCGCGACCGGGTGGACAAACTGCCGGACGGCGACGCTGCCACCACCCCCACCAGGGAACGCTGGCTGCAGGTGCTCCTCGGCGAGCTGGGCTTTGGGCACGTGCCGTACATCCGGGGCGGCCTGAAGACGGGGGAGAAGGAGTTTCCCATCTCCCACCTGTGGCACAGCGTGCCGATGCACCTGCTCGGCTGGAACACCGAGCTGGACAGGGGCACCCCCGGCAGGGCGGAGACCAAGCGGGCCCCGCAGTCGATGCTGCAGGAGTTTCTCAACCTCTCCGACGACCACCTGTGGGGCGTACTGTCCAACGGACGGCAGCTGCGCATCCTGCGTGACTCCACCGCCCTGGTCGGCGCGGCCTACGTCGAGTTCGATTTGGAAGCCATCTTCGACGGCGAGCTATACTCGGATTTCGTGCTGCTCTACACGCTGCTGCACGCCTCCCGCTTCGAGTTGATCTCCGGCGACGACTCCACGCCCACCTGCGCCGACTGCTGGCTGGAGAAATGGCGCGCCTTCGCCGCCGAGACCGGTCTGCGGGCCCGCGAGCAGCTCCGTATCGGCGTGCAGCAGGCCCTCGAAACGCTCGGCACCGGTTTCCTCGTCGCCAACCCCAAGCTCCGCGACCAGCTTGGCTCCGGCGCCCTCACGAAGGGGGACTTCCACCACGAGCTGCTCAGGCTGGCCTACCAGCTCATCTTCCTCTTCGTCGCCGAGGACCGAAACGCCCTGCTCACCCCGGACGCGTCGCAGGCCGCGAAAGACCGCTACGTCACCTACTTCTCCACCCGGCGGCTGCGCAGCCTCGCCGTCCGACGTGCCGGAGACCGCCACACCGACCTGTGGAAGACCACCGCCCGGGTCATCAAGGCACTCGGCGACGACAACGGCCTGTCCACGCTCGGCCTGCCCGGCCTCGGCGGCCTTTTCTTCCGTACAGACGACAGCCTGACGGAGCTGACCGACCAGGCCGTGCCCGATCAGTTTCTCGTCTGCGACCTGCCCAACCAGGCTCTCCTCACCGCGGTCCGGCACATGTCCACCGTGCGCGGCAGGGACGGCCGGCCCCGCGACGTCGACTTCCAGCACCTGGGAGCCGACGAGCTGGGCAGCGTCTACGAGTCACTACTGGAGCTGGTCCCGCACCCCGAGCTCGCGGTGCCGTCATTCGAGCTGAAGACCGTCGCGGGCAACGACCGCAAGACCACCGGGTCGTACTACACGCCGTCGTCGCTGATCGAGTCGCTGCTCGACACGACACTCGACCCCGTCATCGACGAGTACGCCGCGTCCGGGGTCGCCGACGACCTGTTGAAGATCACCATCTGCGACCCGGCCTGCGGCTCCGGCCACTTCCTCGTCGCCGCAGCCCGCCGCATCGCCAAGCGGTACGCCGCTATGGTCACTGGCGAGGCCGAGCCGGTGCCCAAGGCCGTCGGCGAGGCCATGCGCAAGGTCGTCGGCAGGTGCATCTACGGCGTGGACATCAACCCGCTCGCCACCGAACTGGCCAAGGTGTCCCTCTGGATCGAGTCATTGGAGCCGGGCAAGCCGCTAGCCTTCCTCGACGCCCACATCAAGGTTGGCAACTCCCTGCTGGGCACCACGCCCAAACTGCTGGACGACGATATCCCGGACGCGGCCTTCAAGGCGATCGAAGGCGATGACAAGAAGATCGTGGCATCGTGGAAGCAGGAGAACGCCCACCAACGGAGCAACCAGGGCACGCTCTTCGCGGAGAAGGGCCCGCGCGTCGGTAACAAGGACCTGGGCGGAAAGCTTCGGGCACTGGCGGCCATCCCGGTGTCGAGCGTGGCCGATGTCCGGGAACAGGAGCGGCGATTCCGTGAGTTCGAGCGGTCCGAGGAACTGGCCCGCGCCCGTCTGGTCGCCAACGCCTGGTGTGCGGCGTTCGTCTGGCGCAAGCACATCAACGCTCCGAACCCCATCACCACCGACACCTTGCGGCAGTTGGCGGCAGGAGGCAGCCTTTCCTCGGCCATGGCCGAGGAGTTCGACCGGGTCATGGAGCGCTACCGCTTCTTCCACTGGCACGTGGAGTTTCCCGAGATCTTCGATGTCACAGTCGAGGGTGGCACTGACATCAACCCGGCGACAGGTTGGCGGGGCGGGTTCACCTGTGTGCTCGGCAACCCTCCGTGGGAGCGGGTCAAGCTGCAGGAGAAGGAGTTCTTCGCCACCCGGCACGAAGACATCGCGAACGCCAGGAACGCCGCCGCACGGAAGAAGGCCATCGCCGCACTGGCCACCAGCGATGAAGAAGTGGACCGGAGACTGTTCGCCGAGTTCGCGGACGAACTCCGCAGCGCCGACGGCTGGGCACACCTGTTCCGGGAGTCAGGCCGGTATCCGCTGACCGGGCGGGGTGACATCAACACCTACGCCGTCTTCGCCGAGACAGGGCGGACGATCCTTGGGCCGAAGGGACGTGTCGGCATGGTGCTGCCCACCGGCATCGCCACCGACGCCACCACCCAGTTCTTCTTCAAGGACATGGTGACGACGAAGACACTGGCCTCGCTTTACGACTTTGAGAACGAAGAGAAGATATTTTCTAACGTTCATAATCAATTTCGATTCTGCTTGTGGAGTGGAACGGGCCGTCAATCTCCTCAGAGTGAAATCAATCTGGCTTTCAGGCTTCGACAAACCTCTCAGTTGGAGGAACGGAGATTCACACTTACGCCTGAGGACATCGCGAGGCTAAATCCGAACACTGGAACATGCCCGGTATTCGACTACAGGAAGAATTCGGAGATTACGCTCCGCATCTACCAGAGACTCCCGGTGCTCTGGCGAGAGAGTCCCGAGGTCAATCCTTGGGATCTATCGTTCCTTCGTATGTTGGACATGGCAAATAATTCCGATATTTTCCGCCCAAACGCAGAAGGGAAAGAGACGCTAGAAGAAATGATGGCAGAGGGGTGGCAGCTTAGTGGAAACTTCCTTTTCAAAGACGGTGAGCGCCTGCTTCCGCTTGTTGAAGCGAAGATGGTTCATCATTTCGACGACCGGTTTGGTACTTACAGAGATGCAACCGAGGCGCAGTTAAATAAGGGTACGTTGCCAAGAACTACTGAGGTGCAGAAGGATGACCCAGCCTATGTGGTGCAGCCTCGTTATTGGGTGGCTGAGGGCGAGGTCGAAGAGAGACTCTGTCCGAAGAGCGCGGTCGAAGGTGAGCGTCGTTTCCGAAAGTGGGAAAAGGGATGGTTGCTCGGCTGGCGCGACATCTGCCGCAGCTCCGACACTCGCACTTTAATCAGTAGCGTTCTTCCTAGATTCGGGGTCGGCCACAAATTCCTGCTGGCTTTAGTACCTTCGAAAGGTGCACTCCTTCAAGCAAACTTCTCGTCATTCGTGCTCGACTTCTGTGCTCGCCAAAAGATGGCAGGCACATCTATGTCATACATGACTTTAAAACAGCTTCCCGTTGTGCCGCTGATGGCTTATGAAGAGAACTGTCATTGGGAGCCAAGCGGGCGGCTGGACTCATGGGTAAGCGTACGAGTGATGGAGCTTTCTTACACCTCCTATGAAATGGAGGCGTTTGCTCGCGACCACAATGAGGAAGGCGCTCCATACAGGTGGGATGACGAGCGGCGGTTCTGGCTGCGGGCCGAGTTGGATGCGGCCTACTTCCATCTTTACGGGGTTTCCCGTGAAGATGTGGACTACATCATGGATACCTTCCGAGCCTTTCGAAACAAGTCTCCTCACCAGTTTCAGCGCACCAAGGACGCGATCCTGGATATCTACGACGCCATGCAAGACGCCATCGATGGGCGTAAGTCGTACCAGACCCCGCTTGATCCGTCTCCTGGTCAGGGCCCCCGTCACCCTGGGCGACGCGCATGACACTTAAGGTGTCGCCGGACAGATGGTGGCCAGGAGCAGACCGTGGTCGTTCTCGGCGGGCGGGGCAGGCCGATCTCCTCCACTGAGCGGCGGACGACGCACCTATCCCTGCCCGCCCTGGACAGGAGGAGATCGGGAGCGGCACAAGATGGTTTTCTCGTTCACTACTCGTGCCGTCCGGCGGTATCGACACGTCCCGACGTTATCGAGGCTGCTCTCACCCTCACCCTCACCCGCGGCTCCGAGGTCAGGCTGTCTTCAACTTCGAACGACCCACTACGGCAGGTCGTTGACGGAGCTTTTCCACCCTCGGCGATCAAACAACGCCTTATGGCACACGCCGCAGCCTTGGCGGCCCCGTGCATCAGATCAACTTGCCATCGATTAACCTAACCATCCCTTACATAATGTTATGTAACGTGTACCTTAAGTGTTTAATATTGACACACTTCCCGTCTGGCTTAAATAGCTTTTATATCCTAGGCCATGCCGAGAAGCGGCGCAGAGAGAAGTAAGTCAGACAATGGCTCCCCCTAAGAAGTTTTACCGCATGATGCAAGCCGCTCAGGCTGAGGCCCGCCTGGCAGTACGCCTATATAATGACGCGGCTGAAGAGCGAGCCTTCGAGGGTTTTGTTGTCCATATGCAGCTTGCCTGGCTTTATCTACTCCATGCAGAGTTCACTCGTGATGGGGTGGATTATAGATACAGGCGTCGCGATAATTCTAGACTGATCGAATATATTGATGGAGAGCCCAAATGTTGGGAACTATCAAAGTGTGTTAGTTATAAGTGGGATGCCGGCGAGCCCGTTCGCCAAAATATTGAATTTTTCATTCAGATAAGAAATCGCATCGAACATCGCTACCAGAGTGAGCAAAGGCAAATTTCCCTAGCGGTCTCGGGTCATGCTCAAGCTCTTCTGCTGAATTTCGAAGAAGAACTTGTTGATCAATTTGGCGAAAATTCCTCCCTTGCAACGACTCTTAGATTCCCCGTATTTATTGGTTCTTTTACTGATTCCGGAAAAAGGGCACTTAATAAACTAAGGTCTAGGCTTCCTGCTCCTCTCCGTAAGTTTATTTCTGAGTACCACGCCGATCTCGATAGCGATATAAGGGATAGCAGTCACTTTGAGTTCCGCATTCGGCTCGTAAGCGAGCTGACGAGGGCGACGGACGATGAAGTTCTCCCCATGCAATTCACTCGATATGACGAAATGAGCGAGGAGCAGAGGGTTGCCATTAAGGATATGGGCGTTGTTATAGTGCGAGAGCAGAGGAGATCTGTATCGAACGATGATCTATACAAGCCTCGTGTAGCTGCGGAGAAAATTTCCGAGAGCCTGATATTCGTGTTTAATCAGAATCACTTTACTAAAGCTTGGAAAGCGTTAGGTGTCCGACCCGAAACGGGCAATCCTCATCCTGAGCGCACTAAAGAGCAGTATTGTCGATATGATTCAATGCATAAAGACTATGGATATACGGATGCCTTCATTAAGGCGGTCATCAAGAGGTGCTCTTCGGCTGACGGATTTCTGGAGCTTATTGGCGTCATGCCCAGGGGTGCTACAATAAATGATCCTGTCGGCGATTTCCTTGTAAATCGATCCGATGGCTGACGTAAGGTCGAGATGAAGAATTTGGGTGAGTCGATAAATATTGATGATCGCAGGGAAATTATTTTTATATTGTAGTGCATCGCCATGAATGTGCGGTTATCGGGCGTTGCGGGAAAACGATAACCCCCCCTGGTCTCGTTGTGATCGGGGTTCCGGCGTGGACTCTGTGGTCAAATCGCTTTGTGGGTCTTGCGGAGGTTTGTGAAGCTGCTGAGTGGACATTGGTGAGCTGGGTGGTTATCGCGTCGGTCCAGTCGGCGATCCGGGCGGGATTCATGGCGCAGGCGATCAGGACTGCTGCAGACGGGTCTTGGCCAGCCAGGCCTATGTAGCGGCATAGGCGCAGGGTGTGGGCGCGTACGGCCTCTGAGACGCCTTTGGCGCAGTGCATCCACAGCGGGCAGAGTTGGCAATCGGTGGTGGCGAAGCCGCGGTGGAGCTGAATGCCCAAGCGGGCGACTGTTGGAGCTTGCTTGGCTAGCACCGGTGGTCAGCGGCTTATGCGGAAGCGACCGTGACCGAGTTCAGCCAACGCCTCCCTCGAACTGCCTAGCTCAATCAGGTGAACGCGCCTAGGCATACCTCGGGATAGGCGAGTTGGAGCAGGCCCTCGCCTCCGCACGGGCCGCGATCCCGATGGCGAAGGCGCTGACCTTCGCCCGCTCGGTCGAGGGTCTCCGGCAGTTCGCCGGTCAGCTTGAGCCGTACGGCGACAGGGTGATGGTCCGCGAGCTCCACAGTCACCTGAACCACGAACGCGCCGCCTGATCCCCCACAAGCCGAAGATCAACGGCCGATCGCGGGCAAACCCCTACGTCGATCACAGCAAGCCACGAAGCACCGCACTTGGTCTGACCAGTATTGGCAAGCCCTCGGCGGGCTTGCAGTACGTACGCGGAACTGACGGCGCCAGGCCGGGTCTCCTTCACTTGGTACGGCGTCGGCTTGCGGGATTCGTCTCGCTTGTTAGGCCGTGATCATTTAGATGCTGGGTGGGCGCTTGTTAATGGCGGCTTGGTGGTGGCTTAGGCAGGCTGATGAGAACATCGAGCCCGAGATGCTCTTTGCAGAGATACTTCACCTCTTCGCACTCGATGAGCTGAATCCGGCCATGGCGGGTAGCGAAGTCACGGCTGTCCTTGCCGACCCATGAGGTGGTGATCAAAATTCCCTTGGTCGCATGCTTGTCTTCCATCACGCCGGCGAGAGCGCGTACGGATTCGATGCCGACGGCCTTGCTATAGCGCTTGGCTTGGATGATGCACAAGCCACCGAAAACAGGATCTTCGTTGACAGCAACCGCGTCGACGCCGTCGTCCTTGGAGGCCTGAGTGACCCATGACTTCATGCCCATGGCTTCAAACAGATGCCTGACCAGGTGCTCAAACTCGGTTGGCGTCATTTTGAGTAGGTCGGACCGGCTGTCCATGCTGGCGACAACGTCCATGCCCTCGACGAACTTGTACTGAGACAGCAGCGCCTCAAAGTCAACGACAGGACGGACGGCTTCGAGATCGTAAGGATGCGGGGAGACCAGCGCGTTGAGGTGTTTGAGGCAAGCGACGGGGTCGAGGTCGGTGAGCACGAGGGTAGAAAACCGCTCCCTTGTCGCGCTCACGCTGATCAGACAGGGGCGAATCGGTTGCCCGGTCGCCCTGTCTTTGGTGGAGACATGGCCGTTGAACGTCGCTACTTCGATGATCGTTTCCGGATCGGCAGTGAAGACTTCATGAAGCATGCGTAGTGCGAGCTGTGCGACAACTCGGGCGTACCGGTCCTTGATCTCCTTGATGGAACGCTCGACCGAATCGATCTCGTCGCGTGTCTGAACGTAGCGGTAGTGACGCTTGGATGGTATGACTGTCTGCGCGGGAAGTTCATACTCGACGACCAGTTCTTTAGCTTCAGGTCGGTAGATGGCTCGAGTCTGGTGTGGGAATCCATCAGGATAAGGAGAAGCGTCGAGCACGAGAGTGAAAAACTGAGCAACCGCATCAGAATCACCAGAATAAATGTCGCGTTCGAACTCTTCGACCTCGGTGTTGTAGCGCTGCACTTCAGCAGCGGTCTCGGAAACTTTCTGGTCATAAGCGTTACGTCGCATGTCCAGTCGTCTAAGTCGATCAACTTCCGTGGCGGCGTATTGCGTACGACGGTGTTCATATTTCTGTCGAGCTGCTGCTTCCTCCTGCTCGTATCGTGCGGCGCCTCCGAGTAGGCGACCAAATGCTCCCGGCGGCCTTGGCGCAAATTGGTCCCAACGTGGCGCTGGAGTCGGTTTATCGAGATCACCTGGGTCAAATGGGTGCACTTCGACAGTGCGCTTGAGCGATGCGAACGATAAGCCCGGCCGCCGTCCGGTTCCGACGGTCAGGAGTGATTCTAGTTCTGTGATTACCGACTGGAGATCGGAGGTCATTTCGGCAGCCTCGGCCTTACGTTCTTCGACGTAGAGTTTTTTGCGCTCGCGTTCGTTCGCGGCAGTCTTCTGCGCTGCGGTGCGCAGAGCGTGCTTTCGCTCCCGATCGGCACTGGCCGCTGCCCGGCTTGCAGCCCGATCAGCTTGTTGTTCCAGGCGCTGGCGACGCGCACGTTCACGTTGAAGGTCAGCCCATACTCCTTGGCGCTTGGCCACGTGGTTCCTCCGGTGCTGAGGTTCGCTGGCCGTTCCGGAATTGAACGGCTGTCTGACGTGAAATTAACCCGAAATCCCAGCATCTGAAAAGTAGTCGCGAACTAATCGTGAATAGCAGGCATCCGAAATGGTGCAAATAGTTCAAAATTCTTGGCCGGATAGATGGGACTGTTCAGGTCACTGCGTGACGGGCGGCAATCCAGGGGGCGCCGAGCCGAAGCGCCAGGTTCCGTGCCGGACTCTGCTGGCTGGCTGGGGGTGGATGGGCCTTCAGTACGCGTTCCACTCATCCCACTACAGTCCGAGACGACTCATGCCTCACGGCGATCACGCGCGGGCGCGGGAAGAGGCTGAGCCGGGCTGAAGGATTTTGACCGGCAGATCGTCAGTCGCGGTGAAAATCGAACTCGCCCGCGCGGGCGCCAGCGAGAAAAGCCTCCCACTCGGCGCGGGTGTAGTGAATCGTCGGACCGTCGGGGTCCTTGCTGTGTCGCACGGCGACGCGTTCGGTACCGTCGTTCACGAGGCCAGCTTCGACGCAGTTGCCGCCGCCATCGGCGCTGAAGCTGCTGATGTGCCAGGCGATCGGTGCATGCTCGGGTGCAGACATGACGGGTGCGGCTCCGTTTCTGCGTGCTAGCGAAGGTCTTCCGCGATTGCCGTGATCAGCTCGATGGACTTCCTGGCTGTGAGCGAATCGTGGCAAATGCGGTCGAACTTCAGCTTAAGCCTGTCGGCTGCTTCGGCCTCTGCATATATCGCGCCCGCAGGGCTCGGTACGTAGGCGACGGCAGGGTACGGCTCGGGCAGTTCGAAGATTCGGAAGGAGCCGTCGGGGCTGGCATGGGCGCCTGCGGTTAGCGGCAGCACGCGGATCTCGGTGTTCGTCTGGCCTGCGGCGGCTGCGAGCTGGTCGAGCTGATCACGCATGACTTCGGATCCGCCTACCAGGCGGCGCAGCGCGGCCTCATCGAGGACTGCGACGAAGTTGGGCGCATCCTTCGCCATCATTACCTGCTGACGAGTCCGCCGGAACTCGATCCAGCGGTTGATCTGATCAGGGCTGGCGTCGGAATCCTCGGCGCGGATCATGGCTTCCATGTAGTGCTGGGTCTGAAGCAGGCCCGGGATGACGAGTGCGTCGAATGATCTGATCTGCTGGGCGCGTGACTCCAGCCAGGCGTAGTCGACGATGCCCAGCGACACGTCTTCGGAGTAGGCGTCCCACCAGCCGCTCTGCCATACGTCACGGCTCAATCGGATGAGTCCTTCTCGCCGTTGTTCGCCCGCGACGCCGTACAGGTCGAGCAGCGCAATGACGTCCGGAGTTCGGGCGGGATAGAGGCCCGCTTCGAAGCGGCTGACGGTGGAGCCGTCCCGTTGAAGGAACTCGCCGGTCTCTTTGAGCGTGAGG
>NZ_CP029711.1:3872226-3873267 GCF_003203775.1 Streptosporangium sp. 'caverna' | reverse complement strand
AGCACTGTTGCTTTGTGGTCAAGTCCTCGGCCTATTAGTACCGGTCAGCTCCACACGTTACCATGCTTCCACCTCCGGCCTATCAACCCGGTCGTCTCCCGGGGGCCTTACCCACTTTCGTGGTGGGAGACCTCATCTCAAGGCGAGCTTCCCGCTTAGATGCTTTCAGCGGTTATCCCTTCCGAACGTAGCCAACCAGCCATGCTCCTGGCGGAACAACTGGCACACCAGAGGTTCGTCCGTCCCGGTCCTCTCGTACTAGGGACAGCTCCTTTCAAGTCTCCTGCGCGCGCAGCGGATAGGGACCGAACTGTCTCGCGACGTTCTAAACCCAGCTCGCGTACCGCTTTAATGGGCGAACAGCCCAACCCTTGGGACCTACTCCAGCCCCAGGATGCGACGAGCCGACATCGAGGTGCCAAACCATCCCGTCGATATGGACTCTTGGGGAAGATCAGCCTGTTATCCCCGGGGTACCTTTTAGCCGTTGAGCGACGGCGCTTCCACATGCCACCGCCGGATCACTAGTCCCAGCTTTCGCTCCTGCTCGACCCGTCGGTCTCACAGTCAAGCTCCCTTGTGCACTTACACTCGACACCTGATTACCAACCAGGCTGAGGGAACCTTTGGGCGCCTCCGTTACTCTTTAGGAGGCAACCGCCCCAGTTAAACTACCCACCAGACACTGTCCCTGATCCGGATCACGGACCGAAGTTAGACGTTCAAAACGACCAGAGTGGTATTTCACCAATGACTCCACCGCCACTAGCGTGACAGCTTCACCGTCTCCCACCTATCCTACACAAGACGTTCCAAACGCCAATGTCAAGCTGTAGTGAAGGTCCCGGGGTCTTTCCGTCCTGCTGCGCGTAACGAGCATCTTTACTCGTAGTGCAATTTCGCCGGGTCTGCGGTTGAGACAGCGGGGAAGTCGTTACGCCATTCGTGCAGGTCGGAACTTACCCGACAAGGAATTTCGCTACCTTAGGATGGTTATAGTTACCACCGCCGTTTACTGGCGCTTAAGTTCTCAGCCTCGCA
>NZ_CP029711.1:0-3871700 GCF_003203775.1 Streptosporangium sp. 'caverna' | reverse complement strand
GGGGACTTAAGGACCCTTAGTATCACTGGATTCAGTATTGGCGCATCGTAGCGGGTACGGGAATATCAACCCGTTGTCCATCGACTACGCCTGTCGGCCTCGCCTTAGGTCCCGACTTACCCTGGGCGGATTAGCCTGGCCCAGGAACCCTTGGTCATCCGGCGCAGAAGTTTCTCACTTCTGATTCGCTACTCATGCCTGCATTCTCACTCGCACGGCCTCCACAGCTGGATCACTCCGCTGCTTCGCCGGCCGCACGACGCTCCCCTACCCATCCACACACCTAAACCACAAAGGCTCAGCTATTGTGTGAATGCCACGACTTCGGCGGTGTACTTGAGCCCCGCTACATTGTCGGCGCGGAATCACTTGACCAGTGAGCTATTACGCACTCTTTCAAGGGTGGCTGCTTCTAAGCCAACCTCCTGGTTGTCACTGCGACTCCACATCCTTTCCCACTTAGCACACGCTTAGGGGCCTTAGTCGGTGGTCTGGGCTGTTTCCCTCTCGACTACGGAGCTTATCCCCCGCAGTCTCACTGCTGCGCTCTCACTTACCGGCATTCGGAGTTTGGCTGACGTCAGTAACCTTGTCGGGCCCATTAGCCATCCAGTGCTCTACCTCCGGCAAGAAACACGCAACGCTGCACCTAAATGCATTTCGGGGAGAACCAGCTATCACGGAGTTTGATTGGCCTTTCACCCCTAAACACAGGTCATCCCCCAGGTTTTCAACCCTGGTGGGTTCGGTCCTCCACGCGGTCTTACCCGCGCTTCAACCTGCCCATGCCTAGATCACTCCGCTTCGGGTCTACAGCATGCGACTAAAGAGCGCCCTATTCAGACTCGCTTTCGCTACGGCTCCCCCACACGGGTTAACCTCGCCACACACCATAACTCGCAGGCTCATTCTTCAAAAGGCACGCAGTCACATCACAAACAAGGCAAGCCTTGTTTACGCTCCTACGGCTTGTAGGCACACGGTTTCAGGTACTATTTCACGACCCCTCACCGGGGCGCTTTTCACCTTTCCCTCACGGTACTTGTTCACTATCGGTCATCAGGGAGTATTTAGGCTTACCAGGTGGTCCTGGCAGATTCACACAGGATTTCTCGGGCCCCGTGCTACTTGGGATCCCCTCAAACAGTCAACAGGATTTCGCCTACCCGACTCTCACGGTCTACGGCGCCCCTTCCCAGAGGCTTCGACTATCCCACTGATTTCTTACTGTTTGCAGGAACGGCAGTTCCTGCTAGAGGGTCCCACAACCCCGCCCGCGCAACGCCTGCCGGCTATCACACGCGAACGGTTTAGCCTGATCCGCTTTCGCTCACCACTACTCACGGAATCACTATTTGTTTTCTCTTCCTACGGGTACTGAGATGTTTCACTTCCCCGCGTTACCACCAGCCGCCCTATACATTCAGGCGGAGGCAACACCACATGACTGGTGCTAGGTTTCCCCATTCGGACATCCCCGGATCAAAGTCTGGTTGGCGACTCCCCGGGGCTTAACGCAGCCTCCCACGTCCTTCATCGGCTCCTGATGCCAAGGCATCCACCGTGTGCCCTAAAAAACTTGGCCACAAAGATGCTCGCGTCCACTATGCAAATCTCAAACAACAAACAGCGACCGCATCCACCCGACCACCAGACACCCACACCCAAGCGCGTAAACACTTGCCTATGAGCCGATGTGATCGGAGAGCGGTCCCGCACACGAGGAACAACGGCACCCACCCCGCGATCAACATCGCAGGGCAGGCATCACAGCCGCCACCCGACGGCGGCAGCTGCGACATGGCCCGTTTCCTCAGGACCCAACAGTGTGTCCAGACCCATCCCGATTCCCCAGCCGATCTTCCCACTCCCGCACCCCCAAAGGGGGTTCAGGCGGTACCAACCGACCCAGGCGAACCCAGATCATCCGATTAGCCAGTGCTCCACTAATGAGCGTGTCACGCAGGAAACATTCGCCCCTGACCGTGACGTAGACCCCGCAGCTTCCGCTACGCGGCCGGTGCTCCTTAGAAAGGAGGTGATCCAGCCGCACCTTCCGGTACGGCTACCTTGTTACGACTTCGTCCCAATCGCCAGCCCCACCTTCGACCGCTCCCCCCAGCAAGCTGGTTGGGCCACGGGCTTCGGGTGTTGCCGACTTTCGTGACGTGACGGGCGGTGTGTACAAGGCCCGGGAACGTATTCACCGCAGCGTTGCTGATCTGCGATTACTAGCGACTCCGACTTCATGGGGTCGAGTTGCAGACCCCAATCCGAACTGAGACCGGCTTTTAGGGATTCGCTCCACCTTGCGGTATCGCAGCCCTCTGTACCGGCCATTGTAGCATGTTTGCAGCCCAAGACATAAGGGGCATGATGACTTGACGTCATCCCCACCTTCCTCCGAGTTGACCCCGGCAGTCTCCAATGAGTCCCCAACCACCCGAAGGTGTTGCTGGCAACATTGAACAAGGGTTGCGCTCGTTGCGGGACTTAACCCAACATCTCACGACACGAGCTGACGACAGCCATGCACCACCTGTCACCCGATCCGAAGAGGCACCCATCTCTGAGTGTTTCCGGGCAATGTCAAGCCTTGGTAAGGTTCTTCGCGTTGCGTCGAATTAAGCAACATGCTCCGCCGCTTGTGCGGGCCCCCGTCAATTCCTTTGAGTTTTAGCCTTGCGGCCGTACTCCCCAGGCGGGGCGCTTAATGCGTTAGCTACGGCGCGGAAACCGTGGAAGGTCCCCACACCTAGCGCCCAACGTTTACAGCGTGGACTACCAGGGTATCTAATCCTGTTCGCTCCCCACGCTTTCGCTCCTCAGCGTCAGGTAAGGCCCAGAGAACCGCCTTCGCCACCGGTGTTCCTCCTGATATCTGCGCATTTCACCGCTACACCAGGAATTCCGTTCTCCCCTACCTACCTCTAGCCAGCCCGTATCGAATGCAGACCTGGAGTTAAGCCCCAAGCTTTCACACCCGACGTGACAAGCCACCTACGAGCTCTTTACGCCCAATAATTCCGGACAACGCTTGCGCCCTACGTATTACCGCGGCTGCTGGCACGTAGTTAGCCGGCGCTTCTTCTGCAGGTACACGTCAACTTCGTCCCTGCTGAAAGAGGTTTACAACCCGAAGGCCGTCATCCCCCACGCGGCGTCGCTGCGTCAGGCTTTCGCCCATTGCGCAATATTCCCCACTGCTGCCTCCCGTAGGAGTCTGGGCCGTGTCTCAGTCCCAGTGTGGCCGGTCGCCCTCTCAGGCCGGCTACCCGTCGTCGCCTTGGTAGGCCGTTACCCCACCAACAAGCTGATAGGCCGCGAGTCCATCCCCAACCGAAAAGACTTTCCACACCCACCCCATGCGAGGAGGTGTCATATCCGGTATTAGACCCAGTTTCCCGGGCTTATCCCAGAGTCGGGGGCAGGTTACTCACGTGTTACTCACCCGTTCGCCGCTCGAGTACCCCGAAGGGCCTTTCCGCTCGACTTGCATGTGTTAAGCACGCCGCCAGCGTTCGTCCTGAGCCAGGATCAAACTCTCCAAACAATGTCTGAAAAAGTTCACCCCAGCTGAAAGCACCCGTCCTCGGTTCCGCGCACCACAGATGGCGCACAGACGTCAGAGCGGATGTATCAACCAAAGGAATCCGTCCCCCACCCTAAAGGGGTGGGATGAACGGGGTTGTGCATCATGCACTGGCTTTTAACACACTGTTGAGTTCTCAAGAAACGGACGCGTACACCCTCCGCCGACCCTGTTACGGGCCCGACGTCCGGGGCGTTCGTTCTTTTTTATTGTATTCTTTCGTTGTGCCCTTATTCTTTCAGACCCGCTTTTTCGTGTCAAACCAGCTCATTTTCAACCAGTTGACTCGATCTTGCTTATCTTAGAGAAATTCGAGCGACCCCGTTTCCAGGGCAACCCCTCAAACTTACTCCACCACCCGATTCGTGTCGAATCAGACCGTTTTGGGACATAAATATCCCAAAGGGTGGATGTGTTCGGGGAGGGTTCCGGGGACCCGACGTTGCCGTCGTCTCCCTCAGGTCTGGTGAACTTTATGGACCCTCGTCTACCTCGTCAAATCAACCGGTCCACCACGGCGGTTCATCCTCGCCGGTCAGGTGGCCTGCCGATAAAGTCGGCCCAACCGGCCCTCTACCGCAGGCGAGACACCGATGCCCGTAGAAGAGATCGTCCGCAGCGTGTGGTCCCCCGGCGAGGAAGTGTTCTACTCCGCCTCGGGAGAAGGACGACCGCCGGAGCGGGGCACGTTCATCCTGCGACGGCCCGGCGTCGCCCGCTATCGGCTGCTGCTGGTCACCCTGACCGCCGCGGCACTCGCGGTCGGCCCGCTGAGTGCCACGGTGGGCACCGGGTGGGCACCGCCGATCCTGCTCGCCCCGATCCTGCTGCTCGGCGGCCTGCGCCTGCGGTTACCCGCGATGGGTCTCCTCACCACCGCGTCCGTCATCTCCGTGGTCATCACGCTCACCGCGGCCGTACAGCCTGCCCAGCTCATCGCGCTCATCGTGGTGGCAGGGCTGGCGTTGCGCCTGTCGCACATGCGCGGCGGCGTCGGCATCTACGGCCTGCGCGGTGATCAGGCTCTCATCGAGCTGAAACAGCGGCTGCAGAGAATGTGCCAGATGCCGACGCTGCCGCGCGGCTGGGGCCGTAAGGCCGTCATCCGGCGGGCTCCCGGGTCGCTGTTCGGAGGCGACTTCCTTGTCTCCTGTCAGGAGGGCGACAACCTTCAGGTCGCGCTGGTCGACGTCTCCGGCAAGGGCGGCGACGCCGCCAGCCGGGCGATGATGCTCGCCGGAACCTTCGGGGGACTGCTCGGAGCCACGCCCGCCCCCGATTTCCTGCCCGCGTGCAACGCCTACCTGATGCGCGAAGACGGGCGAGAGGGCCTCGTCACCGCCGTGCATCTGGACCTGAACCTGAGCACCGGACGCTACGTCATCACCTGTGCCGGCCATCCGCCACCCGCCAAGTTCGGGCGTGGCAGCGGCGCGTGGGAGTTGAGCACAGCGCAGGGCATCGCGCTGGGCGTCGTATCCGACGCCCGGTGGGACAGCGTCCAGGGCACCCTGCGCAAGGGTGACGCGCTGATGTTGTTCACCGACGGCATGTGGGGATCACGCGCCGACGTCGACGCCGGCATCGACCGGCTGCTCGGCCAGGCCGGAATCCTCGTCCAGCAGGGCTACGACAAGGCGGCGGCTCTCATCAGGGAGCTGAGCCACGGCGACGACGACAGCGCCATGGTGCTGATCTGGCGGACCTGAGAGCCGGACCTCCGTCGGGAGCGCGGCGCCGGCTCTGATCCCGGCGGGCTTCGGAGAGGAAACGCACATCGCGACTCCGGTGGAGCAGGAGACGCGCACCGCTCCTTGAGCAAGGGACGCGCACCGCTCTCGGAGGGCCGGATGAGGGCGTGGAACACGCGCCTCCTCAAGCGGGAAGGCTTATAGAACCGGAACAGAAGTACAACCGGAATAAAAGTAAAAATCCGGTAACCTGCCGCTCGTCTTCAGGAGGTGGCGAGTGGCCGAAACAGGTGCCATTGCGGTACCGGGCTACGCAGTGTCCGGTGTGCTCGGCCAGGGCGGTTACGGAATCGTCTACCGGGCCAGGCAGTTGGCCGTGGAGCGCGAGGTGGCGCTCAAGGTGGACAACCGGGTGCTGGTCTCGGAGCGGGATCGGCGCCGTTTCATGCGCGAGGTCACCGCGGCCGGATCGCTCTCCGGCCATCCGCACGTCGCCCACGTCTACGACGCCGGGGTTCTTCCCGACGGCCGGCCGTACATGGTCCTGGAGCTGTGCCCCGGCGGGTCCCTGTCGGACCGGATGCGGACCGAGAAGCGGCTGCCCCCCGCCGAGGTCGCCGACATCGGCATCCGCATCGCCGACGCGCTGTCGGCCGCGCACGCCGCCGGAGTGCTGCACCGCGACATCAAGCCCGCCAACATCCTGATCAACCGGTACGGCAACGTGGTCCTCGCCGACTTCGGCCTGGCCACCATGCCGTCCTCGGGCGCAGAGGTCTCGGTGACCCGCGAGTCGCTCACTCCGGCCTACGCCCCGCCCGAGGCGTTCGAGCTGACCGAACCCTCCGCCGCCGGGGACGTCTACTCCCTCGCCGCCACGCTCTACGCGCTGCTGTCGGGCCGCCCGCCGCGGTTTCCCGAGGGTGGCGTGGTCAACCTCGCGGTCGTCGTGGCCCTGCACCGCCTGCCCATCCCGGACATCCCCGGGGTGCCGCCGGAGCTGACCGCCCTGCTCAGGCAGGCCATGGCCACCGATCCCGGGCAGCGCACCCCATCCGTCGCCGCGCTGCGGGACGCCCTCATCGACCTGCACCTGGATCACGGCGCCCCGGCGCCCCGGCCCACGCCGCACCCCATCTCCCCACCGGCCTCCCCATCGGCACAGCCCTCCGCGAGCGCGCCCTCGCCGTACGGCATGCCGCCCGTCCGCCCAGCGGCGGGCAGGGAGCCGATCCGCACGCATCTGACCTCCCCCGGCCTGCGGAGGTCCGCGAGCACCCAGGCTCCGATGAAGGCCGCCGGCGCGCATGGCACGTCGAATTCCCAGGTGTACGTCGCGGTGGCCGCGGCCTTCCTGATCCTGCTGGTGGCCGGCGTCGGAGTGATGTTTCTCGAGAACGGCGGCCAGAACCCGTTCGGCTGGCAGCAACCGCCGCCGTTCCCACCACCGTTCCCACCGCCTCCGCGGGGCGACGCTCCCCCGGACACTCTCACAAAAAACGGAACCGTCCCCGCGAAGGCCCCGGAGGTTGCCACGGAGACGGCCTCCTGCCCCGCGGCGGCGGTGCCGGGCGCGCGGGCCGCGTGCGTGAAGGAGGCGGAGTGCTGGAGCGGCCTTCTTGACGTCATGGGCGACGTCTCGGTCAAGAGGATCGCCTGCGAGGAGTCCCATGTCTGGGAGACCTTCGCGATCGCCCCCCTGCCCTCGGACTCCCTCACCTACGACTCAAGGGCCCTGGAGAAACATCCGACGGTAAAAAAAGTGTGCGCCACGCCGATCATGCTCGCATCCCGATATGGAGACGCTCGCTCCATCGCGGCCGCCAAGTGGCAAAGTACGGTCCTACCGCCCTCAAAGGAGCAGTTTGAGGGCGGTAGGAGGGTCTACCGCTGCCTCGGCAACGTCCTCGGATCGGAGAAACCCGGCACCCGGTTCCGTCCCTGAAGGGCTGGTTTCCGTCCCGGAAGGGCTCGTTCGAGCCCTGATGATGCGGCTCCGTGTTGGAACGGCGAGGGAGTTACTCGTACGGTGGGACCATGACGACCGCAGAGAGCGAGGCGAGCCCCGCTGTGCGGCGACCGCCGGAACACGTTACGGCAGTATTCGACGCAATCATGGAATGGGAGGCCGCTTACCCTGAGTCGGCCCCAACCGGACAGGGAGAAGCGATTCTCTGGGCTCTGGGCAAGCGCGACCAGGCGCCGATCAGCGGCCGCCCGGCATCGGGAGGTGTGCCGACCGTCGCCGACGCGCGTGCGGAGATCGACGCCGCCGAGCGAGTTGAGCGCCGGGGCCGGATCATTCCGGCCGACGGTGTGGTGAGCGCCTTGAGATGGTTGATCGGTGCCAAGGACGGGATTCCGATCCCCGGTCGCCAGCCCCCCGGGGGCTGGGGACACCTGGTCGGCGGGCGTGGCGTGGTAGTGCGCAGCGAGGAAGAGCTCAACAAGATCATCGAGCGGGCCAAGGAAGGCCGGCCGAACGCGCCGACCGAGTGGGACGGGGCCTGGTGCCTGGGAACGATCGCCGTGTGTGAGTGGGTGCTCGGCATCCGCTCGAAGTCCCCCATCCGGGACACGCCGCGCCCCATGCACGGACCGACCGGGCTCAACCTCGGCAGGGAAGAGACCGCAGCCGAAGATGTCTCCCGGCAGCTCGGCCGGGGGCGTCAGCACTCCCCCGGCTACGGCGACGGGGTCATCCGCACGATCCACTGGCTCCGAGGGCAGACCATCATCCCGCCCGTGAACGAGCAAGGACTACCGACGCTCAGCAGCCGCTGACCGCCCCCTGCAACCTCCTGAAAATTCCTTAATCCTCTGCACAAGGCGACCGGTCCGGACACCCACGGGTGTCCGGGCCTGTCGCTGTCTTGGACCCTTTGCATCCTCTCAACCGTCCAAGGTGCAGACTGTCATTCTTGGACGTGAAAAGGAGTGCAAGAGACATGACTCAGGCACAGATCGGTGTAACGGGACTGGCGGTCATGGGGGCGAACCTCGCCCGTAACCTCGCCCGGCACGGACACACGGTGGCTGTACACAATAGGTCGCAGTACAGGACCAAGGCATTGATCGAGGAGCACGGGCATGAGGGCGCCTTCGTCGCCTGTGACACTCCCGAGGAGCTCGTCGCGGCGCTGGAGCGCCCTCGGCGCGTTCTGATCATGGTTCAGGCGGGCGCCCCCACTGACGCGGTGATCGAAGAGTTCGCGCCCCTGCTGGAGCCGGGCGACATGATCGTGGACGGTGGGAACGCACACTTCCTCGACACGCGTCGCCGTGAGGCGGCGCTGCGCGAGCGCGACATCCACTTCGTCGGCGCCGGAGTGTCCGGCGGCGAGGAGGGGGCGCTGCTCGGGCCGAGCATCATGCCCGGCGGCTCGAAGGAGTCCTACCAGGCTCTGGGCCCCATGTTGGAGGACATCGCCGCGAAGGTCGACGGCGTGCCCTGCTGCACGCACATCGGCCCCGACGGTGCCGGGCACTTCGTCAAGATGGTGCACAACGGCATCGAGTACGCCGACATGCAGCTCATCGCCGAGGCCTACGACCTGCTCAGGCAGGGGCTCGGCCTGACTCCGGCCGAGCTCGCGGACGTCTTCGAGCAGTGGAACGAGGGCGAGCTGTCGTCCTACCTCATCGAGATCACCGCCGAGGTGCTCCGGCAGGTCGACGCGGCCACCGGCAAGCCGCTCGTGGACGTGATCTCCGACCAGGCCGAGCAGAAGGGCACCGGCCGGTGGACGGTGCAGATCGCGCTGGACCTGGGCGTCCCGGTGAGCGGGATCGCCGAGGCGGTGTTCGCCCGCTCGCTCTCCGGTCACGCGGAGCTGCGGGAGGTCTCGCGCGCCCTGCCGGGGCCCGCGGGCGCCACTGCCGGATCGGCCGGCGAGGGTTTCGCGGAGGACGTACGGCAGGCCCTGTACGCCTCGAAGATCGTCGCCTACGCCCAGGGGTTCGACCAGATCCGGGCCGGGAGCACCGAGTACGGCTGGGACATCAACCCGGGCTCGCTGGCCACGATCTGGCGTGGCGGCTGCATCATCCGGGCCGTCTTCCTGGACCGCATCCGTGAGGCCTACGAGGCGGAGACCAAGCCGGTCACCCTGCTGGCCGCCCCGTACTTCGCCGACGCCCTGACCCTGGCGCAGGAATCGTGGCGGCGGGTCGTGGTGAAGGCGGCCGAGCTGGGCATTCCGGCGCCCGGCTTCTCGACCGCGCTGGCCTACTACGACGCGCTGCGGGCCGAGCGCCTGCCCGCGGCCCTGATCCAGGGCCAGCGAGACTTCTTCGGCGCGCACACCTACCGGCGGGTGGACCGCGAGGGCTCCTTCCACACCCTCTGGTCCGGTGACCGCTCCGAGGTCGAGGCCTAGGAGAGTCCCGCCCGGCGGTCGTCGCGATCCCCGGCTCCGGGGGGCGTGACGGACTTCGGGATTCACCGGGCAGACCATGACGGCCCCGGTGGTGGCGGATCACCCGTCACCACCGGGGCCGTCTGCCGTGAAATCCGCCCGGCCCCGTCTCCGATCCTGGAACCCGTCCCGGCGCGGGCCCGGAGGCGTCTCGGCCCGGTCCCGGAAACCTCGGCGCCGGCAGGTTGAAGCAGCCCGGCGCAGCCTGGAGACGTCTCAAGACCGGTTCAGGAAGCAGCCCGGCGCAGCCCGGAGACGTCTCAGACCGGTTCAGGAAGCAACCTGGCAGCCCGAGGCGTCTCAGACCGGTTCGGGAAAAATCCCGGCGCAGGCCCGAGAGCCTCTCAGCCCAGTTCGGGGAGCAGTTCGAAGGCGCGGTCGGCGGCGGCGACCGCCGAGGGAAGAACCTGCTCGGCCGTCTCCCCCTCGACCAGCCTCAGCCAGTTCCTGCGGGCCAGCACCCGCTGCACGACGAGCACCTGACCGGCGACGAGACGCGCGGTGAGCTCGTCCGTGACCTCGGCCAGCGCCTCGGCCAGCGCCTCCTCGTCCTTCGCCGTGTAGTGGAGCACACGGACCGCCAGACTGGGGGTCTCGAAGATCATCCGGTGATAGCCGAGCACCACCGGGTGGTCGTTGAGACCCGTCACGGGCTCGTGCCGCTCCAGCCCGGCCAGGAAATGGCGATGGAGGGCCGCCAGCGGCGCCTCGCCCGGCTCGCGCCGCCGTACGACCCTGGCCGCCTCGCCCTGATGGTCGGAGATCCGGTGCAGGACGAGATCCTCCTTGGTCGCGAAGTATTTGAACAGCGTCGGCTTGGAGATCCCCGCCGACGCCGCCACCTCGGCGACCGACACCTGGTCGAACCCTCGCTCCAGGAACAGGGAGATCGCCGCCGTGGAGATCGCCTCATGGACCTGCTGCCTCTTGCGTTCGCGGAGTCCCGTCACCCGTCCAACCTAACAGAAGGGCAACTGGGTTAATATTTTAACTCGGTTAAGTATTTAGGGGTGATGCGGGATGACCGGCACGGGACTCGACGACGAGCGGGACTACTTGGCGGAGTGCAGGACCGCCCTGCTCCGGATGATCGACGGCGCGCGGCTGAACGTCGTCATCGGCGAGCGGGTGGCGGGCGACCGCTACAGCGCGGAGAGGCTCGGACGGCACCTCAAGAGCCTCGCCAAGGAGCTGAGCGAGGAGCCGGACGGCCCTCCCTTCTTCGGCCGGCTCGACTTCGGCTCGGGCGAGCACCGCGGGCAGCGCTACTACATCGGCCGGCGGCACATCTCCGGCGACACCGGGCAGCAGCCGATGGTGATCGACTGGCGGGCGCCCGTCTCCAGGGTGTTCTACCGGGCCAGTGCCCGTGACCCGCAGGACGTCACCGTGCGACGGCGCTTCGGCTGGTCGAAGGAGCCGATCACGCTGACCGGGTTCGAGGACGAGCACCTCGACCGTGGCCAGGAGCTGGGAACGGCGAGCCGGATCATGACCGCCGAGATCGAACGGCCCCGGGTCGGCCCGATGCGCGACATCGTCGCCACGATCCAGCCCGAGCAGGACGAGCTGGTCCGCGCCGAGCTCGACGAGTCGATCTGCGTCCAGGGGGCGCCCGGCACGGGCAAGACCGCCGTCGGGCTGCACCGGGCCGCCTACCTGCTCTACACCCACCGCCAGCGGCTCTCCCGCACGGGCGTCCTGATCCTCGGCCCCAACCAGGCGTTCCTCGGCTACATCTCGGCCGTGCTCCCCACTCTGGGCGAGGTCGACGTCGAGCAGACGACCGTGGACCGGCTGCTGGCCCACGGGCCGCTCCAGGGCACCGACGGCGAGGAGGCGGCGATCGTCAAACACGACGTCCGCATGGCGACGGTGCTGCGCCGGGCGCTCTACGAACGGGTGGGCGCGCCGACCGGCCCGCTGAGCGTCCCCGACGGCTCCTACCACTGGCGCGTGCGGGAGGACGAGCTCCGGAGCATCGTGGAGGGCGCCCGGCGGGAGGCGACGCCGTACGGAGTGGGCCGCGAGCGCGTGCTGTCGCGCACCGTCGCCGTCCTGCAGCGCCAGGCGGAGGCACGCGGCCAGACCTCGAACGCCGTATGGACACGGAAGATGGGCAGGGCGGTCACCGGGTTCCTGGACGAAGTGTGGCCCGCCGTCCGGCCACAGGAGGTGGTGGCGGGACTGCTCGGTGACCCGGCCGCGCTGGCCAGGGCCGCGGAGGGGATCCTCGCCCCGGCCGAGCAGGCGGCGATCCTGTGGGCGCGCCCGCCGCGCTCGTTCAAGAGCGCCAGGTGGTCGGCGGCCGACGCCGTGCTCATCGACGAGGTCGCGGGCCTTCTGGAGCGCCCGCCGAGTTACGGACACGTCATCGTCGACGAGGCTCAGGACCTGTCCCCCATGCAGTGCCGGGCGATCGCCCGCAGGAGCGAGCACGGCTCGATCACGGTGCTCGGCGACCTGGCCCAGGGCACCACCCCGTGGGCGGCCGGCGGCTGGGCGGACCATCTCACCCACCTCGGCAAGCCAAGGGCGGAGCTGATCGCCCTGACCGTCGGCTTCCGGGTGCCGGCGGCCGTCGTCGCGATGGCCAACCGCCTGCTGGAGGCACTGGCGGCGGACGTGCCCAGGACCCGCTCGTTCCGTACCGACGGCCGTCTCCGGGTCCGTGAGACACCCGACCTCGCCCGCGCCACGGTCGCCGCGGTGCGCGACGCCCTCGATCACGAGGGCTCGATCGCGGTGATGGCCGCGGACACCGCCCTGGAGGAGTTGACGGCGGCGATGAGGGCCCAGGGCATCGCGGTCGCCACGCTCGACCAGCCCGCCCCCGGCGCCGTCCATGCCCCCGCCGCCCCCGCCGCCCGCGTCACCGCCGTCCCCGCGACGATGGCCAAGGGCCTCGAGTACGACCACGTGGTGGTGGCCGAGCCGGCCGAGATCGTCGAGGCGGAGACGCGGGGTCTCAACCGGCTCTACGTCGTCCTCACCCGAGCCGTCTCCCGGCTGGACGTGCTGCACTCCCGTCCCCTGCCGGCTCAGATCCTCCCGCCGGTCGAAGTCGGCCGCACCGGAACGTGACGCACGCCTCCGGGAGCGAACCGCGTCTCCCCGGCGGGCGATCGGGCAGGCCGGTGGAGACACGGTCCGATGCATGGATCCGGCCGTACGGCGGTTGATCGGACGGACCGATCGAGAAGGCCTGACCCGTGGATCCGGCCGTACGACGGTGACCGGGCAGGCCGATCGAGAAGGGCTGACCCGTAGGTCCGGCCGTACGGCGGATGACCGGGCAGACCGATCGAGAAGGCCTGACCCGTAGGTCCGGCCGTACGGCGGATGACCGGGCAGACCGATCGAGAAGGCCTGACCCGTAGGTCCGGCCGTACGAGAGTGATCAGGCGGCCAGGTCCAGGGAGATGACCTGGCCCGCGGTACGGCGGAGCCTGCGGTTGAGGGCGTCCGGCCGGGAGACCACCACGACCATGACGCCCCGCCCGGACAGCCAGCCGGCGAGTTCGGTGAAGATGCCGTCGCCGGAGCCGATGACCACGCGCTCGAAGCGGGCGTCGAGGTGGTCGAGGCGGATCACCTCGCCCAGTGCCCGGTCGGCTCCGTCGGGGCCGGAGCGGACCAGGAGCTGGATTCCGGCCAGGGCCAGGCCGACGGTGACCATGGCGCCGTGGTTGACGGCGGCGACGTACTGGTCCATGCCGCCGGTGGGGACCCGCTCGCGGTAATGGCTCATCATGGTCTGCACGTCTCTGGTGGCGGGGCGCGCGGCACCCGTCAGGTTCTCCACGTCCAGCAGGTGGACGGCCCGACCTTGCGATAGGTTGCGCATTAAATGCCCCATTCGCCCCGTTATTACCGTTACATGGTCTGCACTTTAATGCTGGAATTCGCTGGAATTCAAGGGAGACGGGTGGAACTCCTGTTACGCTCCGGGCCGTGAGTGAATCACTGGACGCGCTGGAGCGGCGAATAGCCGAGCTCCGCGCCGAGGTGCGACGGGCGGTCAAAGCGAAGGAGAACTCGCTCGCCCGATCGCTGCGCGGGGATCTGCGCCGGGCCGAGCAGGCCTGGGACGAGGCGATCACCGCCGAGGAGCCCCCGCCGAGGCTCCGCGAGTCCGAGGCCTCGCTGCTGCCCATCAGGGAGCAGGTGCACCAGGCACTCGCCCTGCTGGGCGTGCCCACCGCGGCCAAGCTCATCGTGGCGGTGAACGACGCGTTCTTCTCCCGCGAGCTGCGCGGCTCCCAGCTCACCAGCCTGCGCCGGGACGAGGAGCGCTCCTTCCGCAGCGATCCCTACGCCCGCCCGTACTACCTGTGCGCCGCGCTGACCGACCGGCTCTCCCCCGCCCGGGGACTGCTCGCCGACAGCAGCTGGGCGCCCGAGCTGCGGGTGCTGGGGCCGCTGAGCCCTCGCGTCGACTTCCTCACCTCGACCATGCGGATCGCCGAGCACCTGGCCCGGCTGGCCGAGCCGCCCCCGGGCGCGCTACGGCTGCTGTCGCGGATGGCGCAGAACATCCCCGGCGCCGTCGAGGGTTTCGCCCCGGCCGACCCCGTGACCGCGATCCGCGCGGCCAGGGCCGAGCTGGAGGTGCACCGGGCCGCCGACACCGCGCAGCGGTCCGAGGTGGCGGCGCGGGTGGCCAGGCAACTACCGGACGTGGAGCGCCTGTTCGGCGTCGCCGCGATGAACACCTTGAGGGGGGCCTGTTGAACAGGCTGGACGAGGGAGCCCGTTCATGAACAGGCGGGACACACCGTTCGCGAACAGGCCCAGCGAACCGTTCACGAACGGGCCTGACGAGGGAGTCCGTTCATGAACAGGCTGGACGAGCTACGCGGGCCGATGCCGTCCCATCCGCACGACGCGCGGGCGATCGCGGCGCTGGCCGCCAACCCCGGCTGCGCCCGGCGGGGTCTGATGGACGCCGCGGGGGTGGACAAGGACCGCACGGCCAGGCATCTGGGCTTCCCCGCCCCGTTCGGCCAGTCACAGTTCGCGATCACCCGGGGAAACGTGTTCGAGGCGCTGGTGAAGGAGAACGGCTGCGCCGAGCTGCTGCGGCTCCTGCGAGAGCTGCTCGGCCTGCCCATCGACCAGGTCGGCTACCAGGACGTGGAGAGCGTCGGCTCGCACCTGCGCCACTCCCACACCCGGGCGTTGATCGACCGGGCCGCGCGCGAGAGTGACGGCACCGCGGTGTTCTACGACCACCCGCTGTTCAGCCTGGAGATCGCCGGGCACACGTCGTACCTGGAGCCCGACGTGGTGGCCTTCCAGCTCGGCGGGCGCTTCCGCATCGTGGAGATCAAGTCCTTCGGCCTGGTCGACGGCCAGGCCGAGCCTTCGATGGTCGCGGCGGCCGCCCGGCAGGCGGCGGTCTACGTCCTGGCGCTGCGCACGCTCATGGCCGACCTCGGGCATGATCCGGAGCGTGTCTCCCACGACGTGGTGCTCGTCTGCCCGGAGAACTTCGCCAACCGTCCCACCGCCGCGCTGGTGGACGTGCGCAAGCAGCTCGCGGTGCTCAAGCGGCAGCTGGCCAGGATGACCCGGGTGGACCGCCTGCTGGAGGGCCTGCCGCCGGACCTCACCTTCGACCTGGTCCCGGACCAGGACGGCGTGCCCACCCGCCCGGCGGACGAGCTGGCGGGGGCGCTGCGCCAGGTGCCCGCCCGCTACGCACCCGACTGCCTGTCGACCTGCGACATGTGCATGTTCTGCCGCGACGAGGCCCGCCGCAGCGGCTCCACCGACCTGCTCGGCCGCCAGATCCGCGACCAGCTCGGCGGCGTCTCCCGCATGACCGAGGCGCTCGGCCTGGCCGAGGGCACCCTCCAACCCGCGGAGGGCCAGGAGGAGATCGCCCGCCTGCTCCGGCTGGCGGACCGCCTGCGCGAGGAGGCGCTGAATTGAACACGCCGCCCGTACGGGGAGACTCCGCGCCCGACGCGTCTCCCCCGCAAGGAGGCCCTGCGACGAACATGCCCCTTGCGCAAGGAAACTCCGCGCCGGACACGCCGCCCGCGCGAGGATTCTCCACGTCGAACGCCTCCGGCGGCACCGCACCCGCACGGCCGACAGGAGAGGGACCATGAGCGCGCTGACCGCGCTGGCGCAGCTGCGGGCCGTCAGGGACGGCTCCGCGCAGCGGATCACCACGGTCCGGCACTGCCACATCGCCCCTCGCCCGATGGTGTTCATCCCGCTCAAACTCGCGGGCGAGGCCGCCGCGCCGCTGGGGGCAATGGTGGGCACCGATCCCCACTATCCCCGGCTGCTCGTGGTGCCCCAGCCCCGCAACCGGGATCTGCGGTTCGCCTTCGCGGCCGACCTGGCCGAGGTGTTCCTGCCCTACATCGAGGGGTTCGAGAAGACCACCGAGACGGTGGAGCGGAAGACCGGCGATCCGTACGAACGGTGTCTGGACGCGCCGCAGATCCTCGTGCCGAACCGCTCGGCCGTCTCGTTCACCGGGATGCTGGGCCGGTCCACCCGGTTCCGCCGGGCCGACGGGCCCTATCCGGTCCATCCGTCGGTGCCGCTACTGGGCCGGTGGCTGACCTACTTCGCCGACCGGTCGCAGCAGCCGGGCTCCTCCCTGCTGCTCGCGGCCACCGAGGCGCTGGGCCTGCACTGGGCCACCGGGCAGAGCGGCCTGGAGGACGCCAACCTGGCGGCACTGCTCGGGTGGATCGCCCCGCCCGCGGGCATGTCGGGACGGCGTGCGGCCGAGGAGGCCGAGGATCCGCTGCTCTGGCCTCCGGCCGGACCCGCCACCGATCCGGGGTTCGACAACGAGGTGCTCGGCCCCGCCGTACGGGCCTACGAGGAGGCGCCGACCGAGCGCGCCGTGGAACGCGTCACCCAGGCGCTGCGCACCCAGCTCGAACCGACCTGGAAGCTGATGTGGCGGGCGGTCGAGGAGCTGCGCGCGCTGCCCGAGGGCGCGCGGGTGAAGGACCGCTGGGAGATCGACCGGGGGTCGTTCACCCGGTTCGTCGAACGGATCACCGAGGGCGGCCCGCCGCAGGCGCGCAGGGACGGGGCGGTCGGCGCCGCCGCGCGCCTGGCGGGGCTGGAGCGGGCGCGGGCGAGCTACGACGTGCAGCGGGCCCACGACGATCCGCTGGTCATGGCCGAATACCGGCTGACCGGCGAGGCGTTCGCCGGAACGGTGACGTCCGCCGACCCCGAGCACACCGAGGGCGAGGGCCGCTCGCGCAAGCTGCGGCCACTGATCATCGTCCGGACCGACGACCCGGTACGGCTCGCGCTCGGCACCACGGTCGGCAGTCCGGACCGGCGCGGCCACGCCGCCGAGATCGTCGAGATCGCGGACGGAGAGATCACCTTGAAGATCACCAAGGGCATGGGCCGGGGGAAGACCCCCGCTCCGGGGGCGGTTCCCGAACCGGGCGAGCGGGTCACCTACACCTCGCTGACCGACGACTTCCAGTCCTCGGCGTCGCTCCCCGATCCCGAGCAGACGCCGTGGACCCACGGCGGCCCCCCGGAGGAGTACGTGCCCAGCGACGACGATGCTCAAGAGGAGTGGTCGTGACACCGCAGCAGGAGGCGGCGGCCGTTGTCAGCGCGGTCCTGGCGGACCTGCCCCGCAACCGGGGCGTGGTGGTGGACTCCCCTCCGGGGGCGGGCAAGTCGACGCTGGTGGTCAAGGCGGCGGGGCACATCGCCGAGACCGGTGAGCCGCTGATGATCGTCGCGCAGACCAACGAGCAGGTCGACGACCTGGTCGAGCGGCTCGCGCTCGAACATCCCGACCTGCCGATCGGCCGCCTGTCGGCCGGCGGTTACATCACGCCCGGCCGCATCCTCGCCCACTCCAACGTCTCGGTGGCGGGCAAGCTGCCCGACCTCGGCGACCCGGCCGTGGTGGTGGCCACCGCCGACAAGTGGGCCTGGATCGGTGACAGGACCTGGCCGTGGGCGATCGTGGACGAGGCCTACCAGATGCGCTCGGACAAGCTGCTGCGCATCGCCTCGCTGTTCGAGCGGTCGCTGTTCGTGGGCGACCCGGGTCAGCTCGACCCGTTCTCGATCGTGGACGGCGACCGCTGGGCGGGCCTGTCGTGGGATCCCGTGCAGAGCGCGGTCTCGGTGCTGCTGCGGCACAACCCCGACCTGCCGGTGCACCGGCTGCCGGTCTCCTGGCGGCTGCCCGCCTCGGCGGCGCCGGTGGTCTCCGAGGCGTTCTACCCGTTCACCGGGTTCCGCGCCGGGACGACCCACGCCGACCGGTCGCTGGAGTTCACCGTGAACGGCATGCGCACCTCCTACGACCGGGCGCTGGAGGAGGCGGCCGTGTCGGGCTGGGCACTGTACGAGCTGCCGAGCCGCCACACCGTACGCACGGACGCGGAGGCCGTACAGGCCGCGGCCGTGCTGGCGGTGCGGCTGCTGCAGCGGGGGCCGGTCGCGCACTCCGAGCGTGGCAGCCACCCCGTCACGGCCGCGCGGATCGCCATCGGGGCCGCCCACCGCGACCAGGTCGCCGCGATCCGTGCCGCCGGGGTGCCGGAGGAGATCACGGTGGACACCGCCAACCGCCTCCAGGGCCGGGAGTACGACGTGACGATCGTGCTCCACCCCCTCTCTGGACGCCGGGACGCCACCGCCTTCCACCTGGAGTCGGGGCGGCTGTGCGTGCTCACCTCCCGGCACCGCCACGCGTGCATCGTGGTCGCCAGGGCGGGCATCCCCGAACTCCTGGACGCCCACCCGTCGGCCGAGCCCGTCCAGCTGGGCGTGCCGGTGAAGTTTCCCGACGGCTGGGAGGCCAACCAGGCGGTGCTGGCCCACCTCTCCAAGCACCGGGTGACCCCCACCGGCTGAGGGGCCCGGCCGTGAGGCCCGCCGAGCTTCGCGGCGGGCCCCCGGACGTCGATCCTCGCGCCCTGCGGCCTGTTACATGTCGTGCAGGGTGCCCGCGTAGCGTTGGGCGAACCGGCCGCCGGTGCCGGCCGTGACGGTGAAGTCGTACCGGCCGCCGTTACCTGACCAGGTCGGCTGGGCACGATCGCCGGGCCCGACCCAGACGGTCTGCGGCTTGCCGCCGAAGTCGTTCGGCGTGATCGTGAAGGCGACCTCGGTGCCGCCGTCGTTGATCAGCTTCAGCTCGATCGAGGCGGTCTCCCTGTGCCCGCCGTTGCGCGGCTTCGCCTGGACCGACGGGACGGCGACGTCGTCCTGCTCCGCCCGCACGACCGTTCCGGCGAAGCGGCGCACGAAGCCGTCGGCGCCGTGCACGGTGAAGTCGTAGCGGCCGTCCGTCGCCGTGGCGTCCCACACGTAGGTCCGCGAGGAGCGCGGCGCCACCGTGAACGGGGTGCCGGTGAAGGGCTGGACGAGGTTGGACAGGACCGTGAAGTGGAAGGCGGCGGTGCCGTCGTTGACGAGGGTACAGGTGACCTTGCCGCTCTCCCGGTCCACCGACACGTCCGCCCACGGGCGGTAGGGAAGCGGGCGATGGGGCCGGTCCCCGGGCTCCTGGACGGCCTCCGCCTGCTGCCCGGCCGCCGGCGGCCTCACCGCCGGCAGCGAGCTGCCGGCGTCGGCCGCGGCCATCAGCGCCACCGTGTCGGGCAGCCGCGGGATGCTGTAGTCGGGCTTGGTGAAGTCGAAGCAACTGGTGAGGTCGCCGCAGACCGCGCGCCGCCAGTCCGAGATGTTGGGCTCCCGGACGCCGGTGACGCGCTCCAGGAAGCGCAGCACCGAGGTGTGGTCGAAGACCTGGGAGTTGACCCAGCCTCCGCGCGACCACGGCGAGATGGCCCAGAGCGGCACCCGGCTGCCGAGCCCGATCGGCTTGTCCCCGGCGAACTCGTCCGGCGTTTCCGGCTCGGGGAACGGCGGGATGACGTGGTCGAAGTAGCCGTCGTTCTCGTCGTACATCAGGAGGAAGACGGTGTGCTCCCACACGTCGGGGTTGGAGAACAGCGACTGCAGGGCGGTGTTCACCCAGTGGGCGCCGTAGTCGGGGCTGGCCGCCGGGTGCTCGCAGAACAGGTAGGGCGCCACCAGCCAGGAGACCGTGGGCAGGGTGCCGTCCTTGCAGTGCTGGTCGAACGCCGTCAGGTCGAACCTGGTCATCGCGTTGACGTACCGCGGGTCGTCCTTCGGGAAGGCGTGGAACTGCTTGAAGTACGACAGCGCGTTGTCGTCGTAGTCGCCGTCGCGGTCGTCCGAGCCGTCGGGGTTGTGGTAGACGCGCCAGCTGACGCCGGCCTTCTCCAGCCGCTCGGCGTAGGTCGTCCAGTCGGCCACCGGGTTGTCCGTCACCGGCGTGTTGTCGGTCCACGGGCCGGTGGTGCCGTCGCGGCCGGGGCCGGCGGTGCCCGACCACAGATACAGGCGGTTGGGGTCGGTGGGGCCGTTCATGGAGCAGAAGTAGCCGTCGCAGATGGTGAAGGCGTCGGCCAGCGCGTACTGGTAGGGAATGTCCTGGCGGGTGAAGTACCCCATCGTCCGCTCGCCCTTGGCGGAGACCCACTTGTCCATGGCGCCGCCGTTGACGGCCGTGTGACCCGTGTCCCAGTCGTGCGGGAGGCCGCCGGCGTTCTGCGCGTTGTATTTGGTGGTGTCCATCCGGAACGGCAGCAGGTAGCCCTCGGTGCGCCCTCTGTCGGGCTGGCGGAACACCGAGTCCCCGTTGGGGAAGACCAGCGCCTGCCGGTCCTCGAAGCCCCGCACCCCGTTCAGGGTGCCGAAGTAGTGGTCGAAGCTGCGGTTCTCCTGCATCAGGATGACGACGTGCTTGACGTCGGCGATGCTTCCGTGCCGGTGATCCGCGGCGTTGGCCGTGCCGGGCAGCCCTACGGCGACGGCCGCTCCGGCTGCTGCGGTGGCGCCCATGAAGGCACGGCGGCTGATCTCAGTCATGCGAGGGGAGTTCCTTCGGTCGATCGGGGGTCAGCGGGCGGCGGGCAGGGTGAAGGTGACGACGGCCGCGGCGTGGTCGGAGGGCCAGCCGTTGGCGGCGGTGTCCGGCACCGGCCGCGGCCAGCCGGTGTACAGGCTGTGGGCCTCCAGGACCTTCAGCTTTCCCGCGTACTGGATCTGGTCGATGCGGTCCTGGGGTTCGGCGCCGCCGCCGTCGTGCTCCGGCCGTACCGGCGACCAGGTGGTGCCGGGGTCCTTCACCGGGTTGGAGCGGGCGTCGCGGAAGGCGTCGACCAGACCCGCCTGCTGCAGTGCGTCCGTGACCGGCCAGCGGACCCGGCCGACTCCGCCGTGCGCGGAGGCCGTACGGGACGTCCAGTCCAGGTGGGAGGGAGAGGCGAGGCCGGCGGCCAGGACCACCGGGACGTCGGAGGCGAGGTCCCGGCGCATCGCGGCCAGCAGCGCCTGAGCCTGCCGGTAGCGGAGCGTCAGCTTCTCCGCGGCCTCCACCTGCGCCGCGGTCCGGCCGGGGCGCACCGTGTACGGTCCGTAGTCGGCCTCGTCCAGCTGGGCCGTCCACAGCCGCAGCGTGCGGTGGCCGGGCAGCCGGACGGTGACGGCCGCGGCGGGCAGGTCGGCGGTGGGGTCCGTGGGGTCGCCGAGCGGATGGCGGCTGACGATGCCGAGGCTGCCGCTGCTCTGGTAGAACTCCCAGCCCAGTGCCTCGGCGAGCGCGCGGGCGGCGGTGCCGCCGGTCTCCTGGAGCGCGACGATGTCCAGGCCCTGGGTGAGCACGAGGCGCAGTTGCTTCTCCAGGGGGTCTTCCACGTGTGACCCGGCGTCCCAGAGGTTCAGGGTTGCGATCTTGATCTGGACGCGGTCCATGGGCGACCGCACCGGCACCTGGACGGTGACGGTGTCGGTGCCGGCCGCGCTGTCCCGCACGCCGACCACCAGTTGCCCGGGGGTGCGGGGGGCGGAGGCGGGGGCGGTGCCGGTCACGGTGCCGTCGGCGGCGACCGACAGCCAGGGTGCGCCGCCGAGGCGGCTGAAGGTCGCGTTGCCGGCGGGGTTGCCCTGCGGCCTGATCCACAGCCCGCCCAGGCGGACGGAGAACGCCGCGCCGGCGGTCTGCGGGGCCGTGGTGAGGGAGTCCACGACCGCGTGCGGACGCGGGATGACGGGCCTGGGAACGAAGGTGAACGGGGCGGTGCGGGCGAGGATGCCGTAGCCGTCCTTGGCCAGCAGGTAGGCGGTGTAGGGGCCGCCGCTCAGGCCGGAGGTGTCGAGGGTGGTGTCTCCGGAGGCGCCGGGTGTGTACACCCACACCAGCGAGCCGCCGGTGCCCGGCTGCCGGTCACCGTCGTAGATGCCGATCCAGTTCGTGGGATCGGGGGCGTCGGTGGCCCAGTGGAAGGTCAGCCGGTCACCCTCGTAAGGGGTGGTCGGAGAGGTGAGAGCGATGACGTTGCCGGCTGTCGCGGCGTGAAGAAGGGGTGGCACGGGGGTATGGGTCCTCTCCGCCCGGGTTCCCTTGAGCGATACCCGGGTTGGACAAGTTGTCTATATAACTCCCCTAGTAAGCAGTTCTCCGGCGGCTGTCCCATGAACGGCAGGCGACAGCCGCCCAAGAAGCGGCAGAAATCACCAGATAGCACCAAATCTCACGCGGCCGGTGTCGACTCCGGGACGGCGGCATGAGGTCGCGACTCCGGCCGGTCGGGCGGTCGGACCGGGGCTGGGCGAGGCCGCAGGCCACGCCCGGGGGTCAGACCGCTCGCCGCCAGACGTCGATCGCCAGCACCTGGCGCATGCCGACCGACAGGTACAGGTCCAGCGCGGGCGTGCTGTTGTTGGCGTCGACATGGAGGTAGGTGCCGGCCCGGCCGCGCCGGGCGTCCGCGGCGAACGCCGCACGCAGCATGAACCGGCCCAGGCCGCGGCCCCTGAAGGCCGGCAGGACGGCCAACTGGCGCACGTAGCCGCAGTTCTCGTCGCCGGCGAAGGCGTTGGTGCCCAGCAGCATCGCCGCCGGCTCGCCGTCGATCCGCGCGACCGCGAGCTGCGACCAGTCGGAGCTGGCCGAGGAGTCCAGATCGCCGTACCACTCGTCGTAGTCCACCGGGGTGAACCCGAAATGGTCGGCGAAGCCGGCCTGCTGGACGGCGTGGCCCTGGCGGCGCACCTCCTCGGTGAGGCCGTCGTGCACCGACACCCCGGGCGGAAGCGGGGGCTCGGGGACCGACGCCTCGTGGTCGGCACGGAGCCGGATGAAGCTGGTCGCGGCGCTGAACCCTCGGGCGGCGGCGATGGCGCGCTTGCCGCTGTCCTCCCGATACAGGCCGATGTCCACCACGGCCCTGTCGTGGCCGAGCTCCGCGACGATCTGCCTGGCCCGCTCGGTCACGGTGTCCCAGAGCCCGCCCGTCAGCCCCGGCGCGTCGGGATGCACCACCACGTCGATGTCCACGTTGTCGCTGCCGCCCTTGCGGCGGGCCCAGGCCCAGGCGACCAGGCGCCCGGCCCCGTCGTGGACGACCCAGCCGTCGGTCTCCCTGTCGAAGGCCGGTTCGTTCAGCTCGTCGGTGACGTCGTCCAGGGTCATGTCGGCCTTGCCGATCACCTGGGTGTCACAGAGCGAGATCAACGCGTGGATTTCCCGCGCGTCTTCCGGCAGGGGCCGCCGGGTCACATACCCGGCGGCGGGTGCGCTTGTCGTCATGGGTCCCATGGTGCCGCGCGACACTTGCATCTCACTGAGGTGCGACTTGGCGCCGGAGGCCCGACGCGAGGTCATTCGAGGATCGGGACGGGGGTCTCCGCCTCCTCGTTCTTGTCGAAGCCTCCACGCAGCGGGATCTCCTGGATGAAGGCCGCGATGAGCGGAACCAGGACGGCGAACAGGATGGCCCACCAGAACACACTGGAGATGGACGAGGCCAGCGACTCCAGGAAGCCGAGGCGCACGTTCGGGGGCAGCTGCTCCATGGCCGCGGGGTTGAACTGGCCGCCGCCGGTGGCGAGCTTGTCTCCCAGGGCGGGGCCCAGCTTGTCCGTCAGGCCGGAGGTGAGGTGGTTGTTGAAGACCGCGCCGAACAGCGAGACGCCGAACGAGCCGCCGATGGAGCGGAAGAAGGTGGACGCGCTGCTGGCGACGCCCAGGTCCCTCTGCTCGACGCTGTTCTGTGCGATCAGCATCGTGGTCTGCATCAGGAAGCCCATGCCGAGGCCGAGCACCGCGATGAACACGCCGGTCTGCCACGTGGGCGTGTTGACGTCCATCATGGAGAGCAGCCACATGGCGATCGCCATGATCACGCCGCCGATGACCGGGTAGACCTTGTATCTGCCGGTTCTGGTGATGGCCTGGCCGACAAAGAGCGAGACGACCATGGACGCGCCCATCATCGGCAGCAACAGCAGGCCGGAGTTGGTGGCCGAGGCTCCCTGGACCGTCTGCTGGAACAGCGGCAGGAAGTTGATCGCGCCGAACATCGCGAAGCCGAGCAGGAAGCCGACAAGCGAGATCAGCGTGAAGTTGCGGTCACGGAACACGTTGAGCGGCATGATCGGTTCGGCGGCGCGGCGCTCGATCGGGACGAACAGCGCCAGCGCGACCACGGCGAGTGCCGCCAGGCCGAGGATCTGCGGCGAGGTCCAGCCGTAGTCGTTGCCGCCCCAGGTGGTGATCAGGACCAGCGCGGTGATGCCGATCGAGAGCAGGACGGCGCCGAGCCAGTCGATGCGGTGCTCGGTGCGGTACTTGGGCAGCTTCAGCTTGACCGCCAGCAGCGCCAGGGCGACGAACCCGACGGGCAGGTTCACGTAGAAGGCCCAGCGCCAGTTGAGGTGGTCGGTGATGAATCCGCCGACGAGCGGGCCGGCGATCATCGCCAGCGACATCACCGCGGCCATCAGGCCCTGATACTGACCCCGCTCGCGGGGCGGGACGAGGTCACCGATGATCGCCATGGCGTTGACCATCAGGCCGCCGGCGCCGAGGCCCTGGATCGCACGGAAGGCGATGAGCTGGGCCATGCCGTCGGCGGGACCGCCCAGCATGGCGGATCCGGCCATGCCGCAGAGCACCGAGCCGATCATGAAGAGCACGATGGAGGCGAGGAAGATGTTCTTCCTGCCGTAGAGGTCGCCGATCTTTCCCCAGATGGGGGTCGAGACGGTGGTGCCGAGCACGTAGGCGGTGACCACCCAGGACAGATGGGCCAGGCCGCCGAGCTCCCCGAGGATGCGGGGCATCGCCGTACCGACGATCATGTTGTCGAGCATGGCCAGCGCTATCGCGAGCATCAGGCCCGGCAGCACTACCATGACCTCACGCCGCCGTCCCGGCGCCGGTGCGGTTTCCGTCATGTCAGCCTCCTCTTAGGGTAAAAAGGATCTCTGGCTTACCTGCCGACCGGCTAGCGTCGGATACGATGGAAATGTAAGCCGCTACTTGCCGGTCGTCAAGCAGATTCAATCCACCAGAGGGGATCATGAGGGAACACCCGGACACCCGGACCCGCATCCAGGAGATCGCCCTGAAGCTCTTCATCGAGCAGGGATACGAGGCGACCTCGCTCCGGGAGATCGCGGAGGCTCTCGGAGTGACCAAGGCAGCCCTCTACTACCACTTCAGAACGAAAGACGACATCGTCACCAGCCTGGCCGAGGACCGGCTGCAGGCGGTGCAGGAGCTGATCGCCTGGGCCGAGACCCAGCCGCGCACCGACGAGGCCCGGCGCGAGCTGATCCGCCGCTACTCCGAGGACCTGCACCGAGGGCGGCACCACGAGGTCATGCGATTCTCCGAGCGCAACCAGACGGCGCTCAAGCACCACCCCGTGATGGAGAAGACCCGTGACCGGATGCTGGAGCTGATCACCTTCCTCGTCGACCCGGACGACTCGGCCGCCACCCGGCTGAAGAACTCGATGGCCCTGTTCTCCATGCACGCGGCCTGGTTCATCCTCAAGGACGACAAACTTCCCGACGACGAACGCCAGGCGGCCGCCCTGGAGGTCGCGCTCGAGCTCATCCAGCGGTGAGCGTTCTCATCGACCCGCCCAACTGGCCGGGTCCGCGCGACCTGTTCTGGTCACACCTGGTCAGCGACAGCTCGACCGAGGAACTGCACGCCTTCGCCTCGCTGCTGGGCGTGCCGTCCCGGGCGTTCGACCGCGACCACTACGACGTTCCCGAGACGGTCTACGAGCGGGCCGTCGCGCTGGGCGCGCAGGCCGTGTCATCGCGCGAGCTTGTCACCCGGCTCACCGCGGCAGGTCTGCGCCGTCGCAAAGTTCGTCCCTGAATCAATGCCTATCGCATAGATCCCTACTTGCCGGGCATGACCCGCCCCTGAAGGACGTAACCAACACGCCAAAGGGGAAACCCATGCTCAACGACAAGACGATCGCGTTCCTCGTAGCACCGGAGGGCGTCGAGCAGGTCGAACTCACCGAGCCGTGGAAGGCCGTCAAGCAGGCCGGAGGCACGCCGAAGCTGATCTCCACCCGGACGGGGCAGATCCAGGCGTTCAACCATCTCGACAAGGCCGACCGGTTCGCGGTGGACGCGACGGTCGACGAGGTGTCGGCGGCCGACTTCGACGGGCTCGTGCTGCCCGGCGGTGTCGCCAACCCCGACATGCTGCGAACCGTGCCGGGCGCCGTCCGGTTCGCGAAGGGCTTCTTCGACGCGGGCAAGCCCGTCGCGGCCATCTGCCACGCGCCCTGGACCCTGATCGAGGCCGACGTGATGAACGGCCGGACGGTCACCTCCTGGCCGAGCCTCCAGACCGACCTGCGCAACGCGGGCGCGACCTGGGAGGACAGGGAGGTCGTGATCTGCACCTCCGGCCCGAACACCCTGATCACGAGCCGTATGCCCGACGACCTCAAGGCCTTCAACCAGGCCTTCGGCGACGCCTTCTCCGGCTGAGGACCACCCCCGGATCTCCCTGGCGTCTCCGGGACACTCGGAGACGCCAGGGACCGGGAGATTTCCGAATCCCCGGATTCCCCCCAGTCCCAGGGGCCTCCGTGGCCCCTCGTGCGGGCACGAGCATCTCTCTTCGATTAGGACGACCTAGGCGGGGCAAGGCTTAGTCGTCAGCTGCGAAGGAGGAGACCGTGGAGGCCACGATCGCGTTGCGTCTACCGCGTGACGCCGCGAGTGTTCCCGTCATCAGACAACTACTGGACGCCTCGCTCGGCGCCCTTGGCGTGGTGCCACAGATCCGGGAGGACATCCAGCTCATGCTCTCGGAGGCGTGTTCCAACGTCATCCAGCACGCAACCCCCAGCGACGACTACATGGTGAGCACCGAACTCTGCCGTGACCGTTGCGTGATCAAGGTGGTGGACGCGGGGAACGGCTTCGACTTCTCAGGAGTGCCCTCCTCGCCCTCCGCCACGTCCGAACACGGGCGCGGCCTGCTCATCATGCAGGCCCTGGCCGACGACATCCGGTTCGTGAACAGACACGAGCGCGGCTCGATCGTCTGCCTGGAGAAGGCCCTGCGCTTCGTCGAGGACGCCCCCGGCCTGTCACTGCTGCTCAGCGAGGAACACGAGCTCGGACAGCGCGTCCCTGAGGTAGTCGGTGACCGTCCATACGTCGGGAACCATCTCCCGGCAGGTGACCACGCCGACGTCCAGTGAGCCGTCGTAGGAGAAGACCGTGATGTTGAGGCCGCCGCTGGCGTCGGTGACCACCGAGACGGGGTGATAGGAGAGCAGCCGGGCGCCACTCACGTAGAGCGGGATCTGCGGGCCGGGGACGTTGGAGATCACAACGTTGATCGGTCCCGCACTCCCGGCGAAGAGGTTGAAGGCCGCGCGGGCGGCCATCCCGGTCAGGGCCGAGGGCATCATGTCGCTGAGCTCCTGGAGCCAGCGCGCCGGGGCGAGCGACGAACGGTCCTTGATCAGTTCCATCGCGTCCCGCACGGCCATCAGCCGTTCCACCGGATCGGCGACCTGCGTGGCCAGAGTAGTGATCATGATGGTGACCTGGTTGCCCACGCTGTGGTCGCCGGGAACCCTGAGGGAGAAAGGCACCCCGGCCACGAGCGGCTGCTCGGGCAGCGCGTCGTGCTTGAGCAGCCACTGCCGTAGCGCTCCCGCGCACAGGGTCATCACCACGTCGTTCACCGTGACGCCGAAGGCGTTCTTGACCTGTTTGACGTCCTTCAGCGGCAACGTGGTGAAGGCGAACCGGCGGTGGGCGGTGATCCTGCCGCTGAAGGGCGTGCGAGGCACGGTCAGGCGCGGAAGGGCGGGCACCGGATCGCCACCGGACAGGCGGTTGGCCAGATCCCGGGTGATGCGCGAGACCAGCCCCGCTCCGGGCACCTGGGAGATCAGCGGGATCTCGTCCAGGTGCGGAACGGCGTTGATCAGGAACCTCACCGTGTTCGCCGGGTTGACGATGGCCTTGGCCACCCCTCTGGCGACCATCTCCCGGGGTTCGACCTTCTCCTCGGGTTCGCTCGGAGGCGCCATCTCGATCTCGGCGGGCTCTGCGGAGGTGTCCAGCAGGGAGGCGAGCACGTCGGCGCCGGTGACCCCGTCGACGGCGGCGTGATGGACCTTCATGTAGAGGGCCGTCCGGTCACCGGCGAGGCCGTGGATCAGATACATCTCCCAGAGCGGGCGGCGCCGGTCCAGGCGGCGGGCGTGCAGCCTGGCCACCTGCTCGCCCAGTTGCTCGTCGTCGCCCGGCGCGGGCAGCGCGATCTCGCGTACGTGGTAGTCGAGGTCGATCCTGGTCTCCTCGGTCCAGTACGGATGGTCCAGGCCGAACGGCACGAAGGCCAGCCTCCGGCGGAACGGCGCGGCCAGGTGGAGCCGCCTGGCCAGCAGCGAGACCAGGTCCCCGCGGGTGAGCCCGCCGGACAGGATCGCCAGCCCCGCTATGTTCGCGACATTCGTCGAGGTCTCAAAGTTCAAAAACTGTGTGTCCACCGCGCTGAGCTGCCGCACCGTCTACCTCCGGGAAGTCGTCCTTCCATCCTGCTCCCGTGAGGTCGTCAGGGCCAACACCGCCAGGGTGACCAGGACCACCGCTGAGACGATGAGTAACGCGAGCGCGGCTATCGCGAGCACGACCATGACGCTGATGATTCCGCCGATCAACTCCAGCACCGCAGAGCTGTGCCCGAATTATTTGCCGTTACACCGTATTCCAGCGAATCAGCTTCAGCGCGAGATGGAGTTCTAACCGATGCGTTCCGTTCTTCAGGCTCCGCCCGGTGAGCTCCTCGATCCTTGCCAGGCGGTAGTAGAGGCTGGTGCGGTGCAGGTGGAGCAGACGGGCGGTCTCCTGCGCGTCTCCCCCGCTGTCCAGATAGCTCTCCAGCGTCAGCATGAGCGCCGGATGCTCGCGCAGCGAGGCGATCGGGGTGGCGGTGGGCTCGGCGATCAGCCGGTAGACACCCAACTCCGGCCAGCGGGCGACCGGCCCGAGCCCCGGTTCGGCCGCCGCCGCCCTGGCCGCGGCGACCGCCTCCCTGTACGCCTCCACCGCTGATTCGAGCTCCGGGTGGATCGCGCTGATCCCGACCTTCCCCTGGGTGCCGGCGGCCAGCCGCTCTCCCAGCGCCTGCGCGTCCTCACGCTGGTTCAGCAGCAGTACGGCGTGCCGGTCCAGGATCGTGAAGGCCGGAGGGCGGCGCAGGCGTGCGAGCTCCGCGCCGACCGCCTCGCGCAGGTTGGCCGGATCCCTCCGCAGGGCCAGGACGCGCAGCGGTCCCTCACCGAGCACGCCGGCCGCCCGCCGTACGGCGATCTCTCCGGTGAGCAGGCGGCGCAGGGTGTGAGAGCTCCCGCCGTCGTCGAGCAGGGCCGCGATCGCGGCGGCGTCATGGATGGCCCTGGACTGCTCCTCCGCGCTCAGCGGGCCCGTGCCCTCGATGATCCAGAGGTAGCCGACGCGCCTGTCCTGGTGAAGCAGCGGCACACAGAGCCGGGACGCCATGCCCAGCTCCGGATTGTCCGGGATCCGGACCGGCTCGCAGGTCTTCGTCACCCCGTGGGCCTCCTGCCAGGCCTCGACCTCGGCCGGAACCGACCGTGACAGGATGGCGTGGGCCCGGACCTGGTCGACCTCGCCGTGGTGGGCGCTGTGCGCGACGACCCGGCCCTCGAGGTCGTCCACGGACATGCCCCTGCCGACGGCCACGGCCAGTGATTCAAGGAGGTCTTGAACGTCATCCGCGATCACCATCCGATCCTACAGATGTAGGAAGGATCTCCACCGGCCGAACGATGACTCCTCCCGGCGTGGGCCATACCGTCACACCCATCACCCCGTGAGAGGAACCGCCGTGGAGGAGCGAAGCCGCGTCGCACCTTGGGCACCGCCCCGGGCGCAGCGGCGTCTGTCCGAACTGGAGTCCGAGCTGGCCGGCCTGGGCCTCGACGAGGTCACCCGGCTGATCGACGCGGTGCTGGCGGAGCACCGGGGCCGTCTGGACGAGGACGGCATCGTTCTCTACGCGGGCACCAACACCATGAGCCCGCGAGCCCACGCGGCCCACGAGGCCTCCCTGGGCAGCCGCCCGTCGATGGGCTGGCCCGGGGACAAGGTCCAGACGGGCCTGGACGAGCTGGACGTGCTGGAGGTGCTCGCCCCGCTCCAGGTCGCGGCGGTGATGGGCGGCGAGTTCGCCGAGGTGAGGCTGCAGAGCGCGACGCTGGCCAACCTCGCCTGCTACAGCGCCTTCACCCGGCCGGGCGACACGATCGCGGTACTGCCCCGGATCGCCGGCGGCCATGCCGGCCACCACGCCCAGGGCGCGGCCGGGATCCGGGCCCTGCGAGTGGTCGATCTGCCCTACGACGCCGAGCGGTTCGACGTCGACCACGCCGCGCTGCCGGCGTTCCTGCGCAGGCACAGGCCCGCGCTGGTGATGGTCGGGGCGAGCCTGATGCTGTTCCCCCACGACGTGGCGCGGATCCGGAAGGCGTGTGACGAGGTGGGGGCGTTCCTGGTCTACGACGCCTCGCACATGGCCGGGCTGATCGCGGGAGGCCGGTTCCAGCAACCGCTGGACGAGGGCGCGCACCTGGTGACCATGTCCACCTACATGTCCTTCGGCGGGCCGCCGGGCGCGGCCATCGTGACCCGTGACGAAAACCTCGCGCGCCAGGTGTCGACGGCCGCCTACCCCGGGCTGACCGCCAACTACGACGCCTCCCGGCTGGCCCCGCTGGCCGTCGCCGCCGCCGAGCACGCCGCCGGAGGCCCCGACTACGCCGACCGCTGCATGGCCAACGCCACCTCCCTGGCCGCGGCGCTGGACGGTGAGGGATTCACCGTGGCGGCCGCCTCTCTGGGCTGGACCGCCTCCCACCACGTCGCGGTGGACGCCGCCGCGTTCGGCGGCGGGGAGGACGCGGCCCGGCTGCTGGCCGAGGGCGGCGTCTACCTCAGCGGCATCGGCCTGCCCGACCAGGCTCCCGGCGGACCCGTACGCGGTCTGCGGATCGGCACCCAGGAGGTGACCCGCCGCGGCTTCGGCCCGGACGCCATGCGCGAGGTCGCGGTCCTGATCCGCCGCCTGCTGATCGACGGCCACAACCCGATCAAAGTGCTGCAGGACTCGGTGGCCCTGCGCCGTTCCATCCCCTGATCCCGGACCGGCCCGCTCGACCCCCAGGGGCTTGCCCCTCTGGCGGGCCGGTCCGTTTTTTCCTCTTCGAGCCGTCCTGCGCACGCGTGCAGTGAGTTTGACGGGGTGTCCCCTTGCCGGTGGTCCCAGTGCCGGACCCCCTCGTGGGGAATGCGCCGGGCGGGGCGGAAATCGGCCGTACGGCGTGTCCTCCTACCAGCGGTCCCAGTGCAGGACCTCCTCGTGGGGGATGCGCCGGGCCGGGCGGAAGTCGGTGCCGATGGTGAAGGCGAGGGGAATGAAGGCGGCCAGCATGATCTCGTCGTACGGAACGCCGAGCACCTGGGCCAGTTCGCGTTCCAGCGGGCCCTGGGCGGTCGTCCAGACGGTGCCGAGGCCACGGGCCCGCGCCGCGAGCATGAAGCTCCACACCGCCGGCAGGATCGACCCCCAGGTCATGGACTGATCCAGCACCGAAGCCCGGTCGGTCCGGCCCTCGACCGCGGGAATCACAAAGGCCGGGACCCGGTGGATGTTGTCGTACAGGTGCTGGAAACCGTCGGCGATGCGCTCCATGGAGCCCGGGTGGGCGTACATGCGGCGCAGGTCGTGTTCGTTCACCGGCGCGCCGCCGCCGGTCGCGACCGCGCGGCGGAAGATGTCTGCCACGGCCCTGCGCCGCGACTCCTCGGTGACGACCAGGAAGTGCCAGCGCTGCCGGTTGCGTCCGGTGGGGGCCTGGGTGGCCAGGTCCACACATTCCTCGATCAGGCTGCGGGGCACCGGGCGGGTGAAGTCAAGACGTTTGCGGACCGCGCGGGTGGTGGACAGCAGCTCGTCGGGGGTCAGATCCAGGGTCATGGGAGTTTTCCTTTCGGGTCGAGTGGTCCGTCAGCCACCGGCTCGGGCATGGGCGGATTGGTGTCCGCGGCGGGCGGTGGATCCCGATGTGGATCCCAAGGCGGACGCCGAGGTGGGGCGATGGCGGCGCTGGGCGGCGAGAAGCCGCCCTCATCCGAGCTTCCATCTGAGTACAAACAATCTGTGTCCAGATTATTTGTGACCGTACGGGTAGAATCCATCTGATGTCAAACAATCTGCATCAAGATGGTTGGTGGTACGATCATCGGCATCGGAAGGGGACCAGATGGCGATCAAGACCACTGACCGCGCACAGACGATCTACTTTCCGCGACTCGCGGGCGAACGGCTGGACATCGCACTGTGCCGGGCCTCGGCCGCCGTCGCCCGCGCCGCCGAAACCCAGGCGGACGAACACGGCATCGGCGTCGGCCAGCACCTGGTGCTGAAGATGCTCGCGGCCGTCGGGCCCTGCTCCCAGCAGACCCTCAGCGAGGAGCTGCGCATCGACCGCAGCGTCATGGTCGGCGTCTGCGACGACCTGGAGAAGGCCGGGCACGTGCGCCGCGAGCGCAATCCCGCCGATCGGCGCGCCTATGCCGTCACCATCACCGACTCCGGCCGGGGGCTGCTCGCCGAGGCCGAGACCTCGGTCCCGGAATTCCTCGACCGTACGTTCCAGGCCCTGACCCCCGCCGAGCGCGACCACCTCACCGCCCTCCTCGGCAAGCTCCTGAACGTCGGCGGCTGAAGAGCGCACAGACGGTCGCGCGCATACCGGGCCGGGAGCATGCGGGGGTATTCGGCCGGCTCCGGCGCGGAGGACTTCATCGACCTGGAAGCCGGCGTCGACGGATGTGCCGGATCACGGGAACATATGCGTCCCCTCGCGACCGGCGGCCGGATACGACGTACCGTCTTGTTCATGTGCCGGAGCATCAAGACTCTTCGTGAGCCCTACGCCAGCGACGTGACCGACGACGACATGCGAGCCGCCGCGCTCCAGTACGTCCGCAAGATATCGGGCTTTCGCGCCCCCTCGGCCCGCAACGCCGAGGCCTTCGAGCGGGCCGTGGACGCCATAGCCGCCGCGACCCGGACCCTGCTCGACGACCTCGAACTGAAGCAGGTCTCCCGGGCCGCCTCCGGCGGAGATCAATCCGACTGATCTCCGCCGCGGGCACCGGCCCGGCCACGTCCGGCCTGCCTCAGGCGGGCCTCAGGCAGGCCGGACGATCACCGCTGTGTCATGAGCCAGCGCCAGCGGGGGATCTCGGCGACGACGCAGGCCACCGCGAGCACGCTCACCACGACCGCGATCCCCGGGTACCAGGCGGACCAGGAGGAGATCACGGCAGCCGCCAGTTCCATGAGCACCAGGGCGATGGTCACCACGCCGGGCACCGGGATCATCCCGTGCGCCTTGTCACCGGGGGTGGTGAACACCGTCGGCAGGCCGATGAGCACCACGACCGACAGGATCGCGAGCGGGATGGAGGAGGACCACAGAGCCCATGGCGTCGCGATCCAGGCGATGAGCTCGGAGGAGGCGCGGAGGACGGAGGCGAGACGGCTGTCGGGCGACCGCCCTCCGGGACCGGTTCGTTGATTCGGCACGGGCGCACGGTAGCGGATCGACCTCAGCCGTAGATCGCCGGGTCACCCTCGCACTCGTCCACGCGAACACGGACCTGCCCGAGAGCGCCCGGCTCCACGCACGATGTCCGCGCCCGGCCCCACACGCCGTGGCCGCACCCGGTTCCATGCGCGGTATCCGCATCCACCTCCACGCCCGTACCCGTACCCGGCCCCACGCGCCGTGGCCGTGCCCGGCCCCACGCGTCGTACCGGCTCCACACGCCGTGGTCGTGGGGCGCGGACGCCGGTCGGATCGGAACCGCCGGCGGGTCAGCCGATCCAGACGGCCTTGAGGTTGCAGAACTCACGGATGCCGTGCGCGGACAGCTCCCGGCCGTATCCCGAGTTCTTGATTCCGCCGAACGGCAGTTCGGGGTAGGAGACGACCATGCCGTTGACGGTGACGATGCCCGCCTCCAGGTCGGCGATGAAGCGCTCCTGCTCGCTCTCGTCCGTGGTCCAGGCGTTGGAGCCGAGCCCGAAGTCGGTGGCGTTGGCCAGTGCGAGCGCCTCGTCGATGTTCTCCACCCGGTACAGCGAGGCCACCGGGCCGAACGCCTCCTCCTTGAAGATCCGCATTTCCGGGGTGATGTCGGTGATCACGGTCGGCTGGTAGAACCAGCCCGGCCGGTCGGGGGTGAATCCCCCGCACAGCACGCGCGCACCGCGTACGACCGCGTCGGTCACCAGCATCTCCAGGTCGTCGCGCCCCTGCTCGGTGGCGAGAGGCCCCACGTTGGTCGACTCGTCCACCGGGTCTCCCACACGCAGCGCCTCTATCCGCGCCACGAACCGGTCGGTGAAGTCCTCGTACACGTCGGCGTGCACGATGAACCGCTTGGCCGCGATACAGGACTGGCCGTTGTTCTGCACCCGCGCGGTGACCGCGGTGGCCACGGCGCCGTCGAGGTCGGCGGACGGCATCACGACGTAGGGGTCGGAACCGCCGAGTTCCAGGACGGTCGTCTTGACCTCGCTCCCCGCGATCGCCGCGACCGACCGGCCGGCCGGCTCGGACCCGGTCAGGGTGGCGGCCACCACCCGCGGGTCCCGCAGCACCCGCTCAACCTGGTCGGACCCGATGAGCAGCGTCTGGAAGCAGCCCGGGGGGAAGCCCGCCCTGGCGAACAGCTCCCCCAGGTAGAGCGCGGTCTGCGGAACGTTCGAGGCGTGCTTGAGCAGCCCCACGTTGCCCGCCATCAGCGCCGGGGCGGCGAACCGCATCGCCTGCCACAGGGGGAAGTTCCACGGCATCACCGCGAGCACCGGCCCCAGCGGCTGGTAACGCGCATATGCCCGCTTCGCGCCCACGGCGGGAGCGTCCGCCGGCTCATCCGCCAGGAACGCCTCGGCGTGGTCGGCGTAGAAACGCATCCCCTTCACGCACTTGGCCACCTCGTTCCGGGCCTCGACCAGCGTCTTTCCCATCTCGGTGGTCATCATCCGGGCCACCTGCCCCTGCTCCGACTCCAGCAGGTCCGCGGCGCTCTGCATCCAGGCTGTCCGCTGCTTGAAATCGGTGGTCCGGTAGGTCGTGAACTCCGCGGCGGCGAGCGCCAGCCGCTCGTCCAACTCCTGCTCACTCAGTGATTCGAAGGTCTTCAGCGTCTCCCCCGTGGTGGGGTTGATCGTCGCGATCGCCATCGGTACCTCCTCGGCAACCGTCGCCCTCAGACGACGGGGCGGTCGGGCTTGAGAGCTTTCGGCGGGGACGATCGGCCCACCTGCGAGAACGGACCGGCCTCCTACGGCGCAGGCCGTACGCGGCGCAGGCGGGAGTCCATGGAGATCGGGCGTCCTGTCCCCCTGTCATCCAGTATCCCCTCCGCCCGCTCAGGGAGCGGAGGAGAGGATCCGGCATCGGCCACGTGCCCTCTTTCCAGGGCTTTACACGGGCGGTCGACGGAAGGGGAGATCCAGAACGGAACCCGGAGAGGGCCGCTCTCGTCCTGCGCCGTTCAACCGGCCGGACGCCGGCCGGGGAGGCGGATGGAGACCGGGCGGCTATCGGCCAGGAGGACCAGGCGGACACCGGTCAGGAGAACCGGATGGACACAGACCAGAGGGCCCGGGTGGACGCCGGTCAGTGGACCGGGCGGACGCCGCCTGTCCGGGCGGCGTCCCGGCTACGGAGCCCACCGGCCGGCGATCAGTCCCGGATGTGGGAGGAGCGGAAGAGCCTGGCCACGAACATGACCACCACGGCCACCAGGCCGATGATCAGAGCCCACTTGAGCAGTCCGAAGATGATGCCCATGAGCGAGCCGAGCAGGAAAAAGGCGAGCACCACGGCCGCCACGATCAACAGAATTCGTCCCATGCCCACAACGCTATGCGCCGGTACGGCCCGGCGGCAGAGGCACGGGTCAAAGTCAGGGACAAGCCAGGGTCAGGCCTTAGGGAGTGTCCGGCAAACAATCAGGGTTCGCGGTTGAACGGCCGCGTGGTGGACCGGGCTCCTCCGGCCCGGACGCGAGGCCGCCGCCGGTGACCGTGGGCTGTCAGCGAAGGGCCAACTCGTACTCGACCTGCTCGATCGGGTTGCCGTCGCCGAAGTCGTGGCCGCGGACCGCGCCTGACTCCGTGAAGCCGCTCTTGGCGTAGAAGCGGCGGGACTGGGGCGTGTCACGGAGCGTCCAGAGATGGACCCCGCTGAAGCCGTCCTCATGCATCCTTTGCAGGGAGGCGGTCATCAGGGCACCCGCGATCCCGCTTCCCCAGCCGTCCGGGTGTCCGTAGAAGCCGAAGATCTCCGCCGACTCCGGCCGCGCCGGTGAGGAGCCGAAGTAGGAGTAGGCCAGCGGCCGCCCGTCCAGCGCGGCCAGCATGGCCGTGTCCTTGCCCTCGGCGAGCACGTCGTGCCATTTGTGGCGCCGCCGCCTCACCGCTTCGGCGAAGAACTCCGGAGAGAAGAAGCCGGCGTAGGCGGCCTTCCACGACTCCGCGTGGATCTCGCCCACCACATCCCCGTCGCCCTTCGAGGCCGGGAACACCGTGAAGTCTCTGGTCACAAGAGCACGGTACCGAACCAAGGCCTCTTCTGCGATGAACACGCAATTGCAAAAAGGTTGCAATAATGCGCCGTATCCGGTGACCGGCCGCCTCCCGCGTCAGCGTCCCCCCGCGCCTGGCCGCGTCAGAAGGTGGGCGACGCCCAGCGCTCCCCCGGCGCCGAGGATGACGGCCACGGCCGATGGAATCACGAAGGGGGCGCCGGCCAGCGCGGTGATGGGCACGCAGACGGCGACGGACGCGGCGAGCACAACACCGACCCGGCCCAGCCAGGCGGTGAGCAGGGAGACGGGAATGTGCGCCGGCACCGGCACATGAGCGGCGACGGCGGCCATCGCGTGGTGGATGTAGAGGAGCGCCCCGATGGCCAGCGCCACGATCCAGGACGGGGAGTAGCCGTACACGACGGTGGTCAGCAGCCAGGACACCACGGTGACGACCTCCAGGGAGAGCACCCAGGCGCTCTCCGGCTCCGCCGCGGTGAGCAGGCCGATCAGGGCGGCGAGCAGCGGCATCACGATCCCGGCGCGATAGTCCGGTGGCATGGCGACGAGCAGCGCCGTCGTTCCGCAGGCCCACACCAGCGCCCGCCAGCTCAGCGAGTGCAGCCTGCTCATCGCGGCACCGCGGCGATCCGGGCGACGTCTCGCAGGACCGCGTCCAGGCTGCCCGAGCCACGCCAGACCTCGACCGGCACCCCGACCTCACGCAGGCGGCCGATGGTGTTCTCGCGTTCCAGCCGCCAGAGCCGCTCGGCCAGATCCGACCATTCGCCGGCTCTCCGGAGCTGGAGACCGGCGGGCATGGTGTCGACCGCGACCAGGCAGCGGCGGGTGCGGGCCAAGGTGGCCAGGGCGGTGGCGCTACGCGGGTCCAGGAGCGGGGTCAACATGATGACCAGGGCGTTCGAGGCCGGTGGTCCGGCGATCGGTGGCCGGTCGCCCAACGCGTCCCAGCCTTCGGGCATGGCTCTGGTATCGGCCAGCCAGGCGAGCTGGGCCAGGTGGTGCCGCCGGCCCGTGCCGGGGGGCAGCCGCCGCAGCCGGGGTCCGAACTCGGTCAGGGAGACCCGGTCACCCTGACGGGTGTAGTGCTCGGCGATCGCGGCGGCGGCCCGGACCGTGGCGTCCAGCACGCTCCCCGTACCGTCGTCGCCGCCGCCCGCCTCGTGCAGGACGTCCAGCAGCAGGACGATCCCGGCGTCGCGTTCGGGCTGGGTGGCGTTGACGTACGGCTCGCGGGTGCGCAGGGTGGTCCGCCAGTCGATGCGGCGCAACCGGTCGCCCGACCGGTAGGGCCGGACTCCGGCGAGCTCCCCTCCCTCGCCGGACCGCCGGGAGCGGTGAACCCCGGACATCCCGTCGGCCCGGGGCACGAAGGCGCGCGAGACGAACGGCTCGGCGGCCGGGAGGGCCCGCACGGTCTCGGGGGGCAGCACCAGCTCGGGAAACTCCAGCAGCCCGTCGCAGGCGATCACCCGGACCCGCACCGGCCCCAGCGAGTGGACGCCCCAGCGCCTGGCCGTGCCCGTGAGTGCCACCTCGGCGGGCAACGACGCGACGTGGTGCATGACATTCTGGCCCAGGCCGGGCGAGACGTCGGGACTGACGACGCACAGCGTCGAGTGGTCGCCCTCCACGGTGACCGAGGCGCTGACGTCACCGCCCTCGACGACGGCGACGTCGTCGAGGCGCAGGGCGGCCCTGGGCGGCCCGGCCGGCCGGGAACGCAGGGTGAGAGCCGTGCCCAGTGCGAACGGCACGGCCATGACCAGCAGGTCCACCCGGCCGAACGTCACCGCGAGCAGGCACAGCCCGACGCTGAAAACGACCGCACGCCGCAGCGCCGGGGTCGAGGCCCACATCACGTGCCACCGGTGTAGGCGGGGAGCTGCTCGGAGAGGGGCGCGGGGGTGCGGGCGCAGATCTCCTCGACGATGGAGACGGGATCGACGCGGCGGAGCCACATCTCCGGGCGGAGGCTGATCCGGTGGGACAGCGCGGCCGGAGCCACCCGCTTGACGTCCTCGGGGATGACGTAGTCGCGGCCGTCGAGCACCGCGCGGGCGCGGGCGGTCAGCAGGAGGGCGAGCGAGCCGCGGGGGGAGGCGCCGACCTGGAGCTGGGGATGGTCCCGGGTGGCCGACACGATGTCGACGATGTAGCGGCCGACCGAGTCCTCCACCGCCACCCCCTCCATCGCCCGCTGCATCTCGTTCAGGGTGGCGGCGTCCACGACGGGTTCGAGCGTGGCCTCCTCGGTACGGCGGGCCATCCGGCGCCCCAGTATCGTCCACTCCTCCTCCGGGGACGGGTAGCCGAAGGACACCCGGAGCAGGAACCGGTCGAGCTGGGCCTCGGGGAGCGGGTAGGTGCCCTCGTACTCGATCGGGTTGGCGGTGGCCAGCACGTGGAACGGCGCCTCCAGCGGATGCGTGACGCCTTCGACGCTGACCTGGCGTTCCTGCATGGCCTCCAGCAGCGCCGCCTGGGTCTTGGGCGGGGTGCGATTGATCTCGTCGGCGAGCAGCAGGTTGGTGAAGACCGGACCCCTGCGGAAGACGAAGTCGCCGTCGCGCTGGTTGTAGAGGAACGAACCGGTCACATCGGCCGGCAGCAGGTCGGGGGTGAACTGCAGGCGGGTGAAGTCCAGGCCGAGTGCCTGCGCGAAGCAGCGAGCGGTGAGGGTCTTGGCCAGGCCGGGAAAGTCCTCGAGCAGTACGTGACCGCCGGCCAGGATTCCGGCCAGGACCAGTTCCAGGGACTCACGCTTGCCGACCACGACGGTGTTGACCCGGTCGAGCACCTCGCGTGCGTGCCGGCCGACGTCGGCAAGCTCCATCTATATCTCCTCGATGCGCGCGACCAGGCGGGCCAGCTCGGCGCGGGTAGGGACCGCCTTCGCGGGGACGGTGATCAGTTTGTACAGTTCGGCGTCGAGGATCTCCGCGGCGCGGGCGGGGCCGGTCGCGCCGTGCCGCTGGCGGAGTCGTTCCACGGCCAGCTCGGCCAGGCGGGGCTGGACGAGCGAACGGAACCTCGGCAGGTCGTCCCGGGTGGAGGCGAGCCGGTGCTCCCACCACCGGGCCTCGGCGAACGCCCGGTCCGCCGGCTCTCCGGTCCGGGTCGCCCGTGGTTGGGCGGGCGGCCTCGACAGGACGACCGGGACCCGGCGGACGATCACGACGGCCAGTGCGACGGCGACGGCGACGATCCCGAGATGCCACAGGACGGCCGTCACGACGACAGCTCCGCGTCCACCTCGGCCAGTGCGCGGCGGGCCGTGTCGCGCAGCGATTCGGCCACCTCGTGCGGAGCGTAACGCGCCTGGCGGTAGGCGCCCGCGAGGCGGCCCAGCGCGGGTTCGCTCACCTCGTGTACGGCGAGCAGCCGGGCGACCAGGTCCGCTGTGGTGTCGGCGGCCATGCGCGGGGTTCCGGACCCGGCGGCGGCGTGTTCCAGCCGGAGCCAGCAGGCGATCACCGCGCGGCGCGGGTCGTCCCCGGCGTCGAGGTCGGCCAGGGCCGCCCTGAGCGCGGCCCGCACCTCGTCGCCGCCGGCGGCGACGGCCACCGGTTCCTCCGGTGCGGGGCGGGGCGGGGGCGGCCGGTCGTCGGGTCGCGTGAGCATCCGGATCAGCATGACGATCATGGGTGCGGCGAGCACGGAGCCGATCGTGACCACGGCCCAGAAGGAGAACTCCCCCAGCGGGTCGTCGTCCCCGGGCCGGGAATCGACGGTCCGGCTCGGGATCGGGAGGGGGCTCTGCGCGGAGAGGTCGGGGACGAAGGCGTCCAGGTCGAACGTGGCGTCGAGCCGGACCCCGCCCACGGCGAGCCCGACGGCCATCAGTCCCACGACGACCATCGCGAACGGTGTCCACCGACGCCACCGGCCCGCAGGCGAGCTCCCCAAACGACGCATATCGCGGCTCACTCCATCAGGGGTCAGCTTCTCCGTCAAGGGCCGGAATCCGTACGGGCCGCCGCGGGGAGTCGATCCCCCGAGGCGGCCCGCCTACCGGAAAGGACTAGCCGAGGGCGGCGCGGCCGCCGACCAGGGGAAGCGTGACCGAGCTGTCGTCCGGCTCGACCGAGACACCTGTCCCGGCGGGCAGGCGGAGCGTGAAGTCGCGGTCGGTGGAGATGAGCACGACGCCGATCCGATGGCCGGCCTTGACGATGTAGTCGTTGGGCTGGAGGTCGACGTCGAAGTCGTAGAAACCGCCCTCGCGGAGCAGTTCGGTCCGGGAGTCGGACTTACGATTGCGGACGTCGATCCACCCCCTGGTGATGATCTTGTAGGGGGCCGTCACCGTGATGTGCTGGGCGAGGCGGGCGCAGCCGGTGTCGCCTGGCACTCCCTGGCCGTAGCAGACCGGGGTGGTGCCGTAGACGACCGAGCCGTAGGCGCGGGCGTCGGAGCCGTAGTCGACCAGCAGTGCCGTCAGGTACGGCGAGTGCCCGCCCTGGAAGGCCGCCCTCACCGAGACCTTCGGGGTGCCGGACAGGCGCACGTCCCTGGTCACGGGGTCGGACAGATAGGCCAGCCGGTTGGGATCGGTGGTCTCGACGTTCTCGGCGAGCTGATCGGCGGCGCGGACGTTCTGGTCGACGAAGGACTCGACGGCGTTGCCCCGGGGGCGCCTGTCGCTCAGAACGCCGTTGCGGCCGTCCTTGCCCGCGGAGAGGTTCAGCCGCACATCACGCGTGCCCGGCAGCGGCCACGAGGCGTGCTGTGCCCACTGGCCGGGACCCGACTCCACGTCCGCCTGCGGCTCGTCCATGATGCCGTTGCGCAGGCCGTACAGGTAGAAGTCGAACCAGTGGTGAAGCTGGCGCAGCCACTCGGCGTTACGCTGGGCGAAGGAGAACGGGTTGAAGTGGGCGCCCTGGTGCAGCCAGATCTTGCGCGGCACGTCCCGCTCGGCGAGCGCGTTCCACCACTGGACGGCCTGCTTGGTCTTGACGTTCCAGTCGTTGAGACCGTGCACCAGGAACACGCTGGCGCGGACCTTCCGCACGTCGTTGAGGTAGTTGCGATCGTCCCAGAACCTGGAGTAGTCGCCGGTGACGCGGTCCTGGTCCTGTTCGATCCGGTCGATGAGCGCGCCACAGGCGTGTTCGGCGTCATCGCGGGTCAGGACGTAACGGGCGAGCACGTCGGCGTCCTCACCCTGGTAGCCGCCGGGAGCCAGCACGCCGCCATTGGCGCGGTAGTAGTCGTACCAGGAGGAGATGGCGGCGATCGGCACGATGGTCTTGAGCCCCTGGACCCCGGTGGCGGCGACGGCGTTGGGGAGCGTGCCGTTGTAGGAGACGCCGATCATGCCGACCTTGCCGGTGGACCAGTCGGCCTTGATCTCGTTTCCGGCCACGTCGAACCCGCGGGCCCGGCCGTTGAGCCATTCGATCGCGGCCTTGGGCCCGGCGGTCTCGTTGTCCAGACCGGTCGTCGGGCAGCCTGTCGCGCGGCCCGAGCCGAGGTTCTCCACCAGCGCGACCGCGTAACCACGGGGGACGAAGTAGTTGTCGTAGTAGCCGGTGAAGGGCGGCGCGATCGCCCGGGCCGCGCTCGAGTCGTCAAGACCGAACATCTCGTCACGCAGGTCGCTGAACTTGTTGTGCCGGTACTCCATGCCCGCGGGGTCCGAGCCGTCGAGGTCCACGACGTGGTTGGGCACGTCGTTGCCGCCCGCGTAGTAGGGGCTGGCCTCCATGATGACCGGGACCTTCAGCCCCGCCGCGGTCTCCTTGGGCCGCATGATGTCGACCGCGACCCGATCGGGGCGGCCGTCGGAGTCGCTGTCGACCCGGGCGACCTCGACGAACACGGTCTCGGTCAGGGCGTCGGCCCGCGAGTAGACCGGCTGGGTCTCGTTGTTCTCGATCGGTGCGGTCGCGGGTTGTGCAGCCAGGGGTTGCGCGGTCGCGGGCTGAGCGGCCGCGGGCTGAGCGGCCGCGGGCTGAGCGGCCGCGGCGGGCAGGACACCGGAAGGTACGGCTACCGCCAGCGCGATGAGGACTGTCTTCCACTTGTTCATCGAGGAGAACTCCCAGAGGGTCGACGAGAACTTGACAACTCCGGTCAATCTCTTCGAAGCAATATTGACCTGCAAGATCGAAGGTATAACGAATGGGCGGCTATCCCGTGTTACGCGTGATTTCCGGCGTGTATTCGACCAGGTGAGCAAGATTGCCTGCCGCCGAGGGGCCCGGGGAACATCTCGGAGCATCGATCGGTTGAAGGTTCAATCAAATAGACGAGAGAGGATCGCCATGACCGTCGACATCCGCAGGTCCGCCGACCGCTTCGCCACCAAGATCCCCTGGCTCGACTCCAAGCACTCGTTCTCGTTCGGCCGCCATCAGGACCCCGCCAACAGCCACCATGGCGTGCTGCTGGTCAACAACGACGACGTCGTCAAGCCCGGCACCGGCTTCGACACCCACCCGCACCAGGACATGGAGATCGTCACGTGGGTGCTGCGCGGCTCCCTCGTCCACCAGGACTCCGAGGGACACTCCGGAGTGATCTATCCGGGGCTGGCGCAGCGGATGAGCGCCGGAACCGGCATCCTTCACTCGGAGAAGAACGACTCGTGGCGGCTGCAGGGTGACAAACACACCGACCCGGTGCGCTTCGTGCAGATGTGGGTCGTGCCCGACGAGGCCGGGATCACCCCCGGATACGAGCAGCTGGAGATCGACGGCGAGCTGCTCAGCGGCGGCCTGGTCCCGGTCGCCTCCGGGATGGACAGGGACAAGGGGCGCAGCGCGATCCGGATCAACAACAAGTACGCCGCGCTGCACGTGGCCAGGCTGGAGCCCGGCCAGAGTGTGGAGTTGCCCGAGGCCCCGTTCCTGCACCTGTTCGTGCCCCGCGGCACCGTCGACCTGGAGGGAGCCGGCCCGCTCGCCGAGGGCGACGCCGTACGGTTCACCGCCACCGGCGGCCAGCGCGTCACCGCCACCGACGCGGCCGAGATCCTCCTCTGGGAGATGCACGCCACCCTCGCCGCCTGACCCGGCCCGGCAGACCGCGCGGATTACGTACGTGAGGTCATCCACGCGTTCAACGAGCGAGGGTGCGATGCGCTCTCTCCTAACGGAGCCGCTCGGTGACGGCCTGGGCCGGACCCGGCGCGAGGGGACCGTGCAGCATCTCCACCCGGTGCACCACACGCGGCGCGGTCAGCGGCACTCCGGCCGCCACCGACGAGGGCAGCAGGGTCAGGCCGTGTCCGGCGGCGGCGAGATTCAGGAGGGTGTGCACATCTTCACCGCCGTAGTGGAATCCGACACGGAACCCGCCCATACCTGCCACCTCGCGCAACCGCTCCACCGACACGGCGGCAGGGGCCTGCAGCCACAGTGCGTCGGCCAGGTCGGCCAGCGCGAGCCCGCGCCTGCGAGACAGCGGGTGATCGCCGGGCAGGACCACCACCAACTCCTCCTCGGCCACGCCAACGGCGGTAAGCGGTCCCACGTCCGGCAGGCGCAGCGGATCGCTGGGCGCGGCGATCCCGTCGACGAACCCGAGGTCGGCGGCGCCGGAGGCGACCTGCTCGGCGACGTTCTCACGTCCGGCTGTGCGAAGGGTCACCGCCAGCCGCTCCTGCGCCAGGCTCCGGGCGATCGCCGGGGTGCACGCCAGCGGGGAGGCCACCACGGTCAGCCGCTCGATCGGGCCGGCGGCGGCACGCAGGACGTCGGCGCGGGCGGCTCGATGGCGTAGCAACAGCGGACCGGCGTGTTCCAGCAGGCGTTCCCCCGCAAGGGTGGGCGTCACCGGGCGGCGGTGCAACAGAGCCAGTCCCAGGTCCGCCTCCAGCACGGCGATCTGCTGGGACACCGCCGACTGGGTGTAGCCGAGATCCTCGGCCGCGGCGGAGAAGGACCTCCGGTGGACGACGGTCACGAACGTGCGCAGCAGATGTGGATCCACGATGCATCAGTATCGCTTATCAAGCCAGCAAGGATCATCGTTGGCGCTTACCTCGGAGTTCCGGTGAGGATGAGGGCATGACGATCGCAAGAGTCGCCCTGGTCGGCGACAGATCCCCAAGTGTCCAGGCCCACGTGCGCATCCCATCGATCCTCGAGGCGCTGCGCGAGCGCGACGGGTTGACACTGGACGCCTACTGGATCCCCACCACCGAGGCTCAGGACCTGGAGGGGTTCGACGGCATCTGGATGCTGCCCGGCAGTCCCTATCGCAGCGAGGCAGGTGCGGTGAACGCCGCGCGGGTCGCCCGCGAGCGGGGTATCCCGTTCCTGGGCACCTGCGGTGGCTTCCAGCACACCCTGCTGGAATACGCGCGCAACGTCCTTGGCCTGCCGGTCGCGCACGCCGAGAACGACCCGGATGCCGACGACTTCCTGCTGCTGCCGCTGGCGTGCTCGCTCGCCGGCCATGAGGATGAAGTCCGGCTGACGCCCGGCTCGCTGGTCGAGAGGATCATCGGCGCCGACAGGAGCGTGGAGAAGTACTCCTGCAACTTCGGCCTCAACCTCGACTACCTGTCCGTGCTAGAGGAGGGTGGCCTGATCTTCACCGGCCGTGACAGCGCCGGAGCCGTACGAGTGCTCGAGCTGCCCGGTCACCCGTTCTTCCTGGCCACGCTCTTCCAGCCCGAACTGTCCGGGGACGGCACCCGGCCTCACCCGATCATCACCGCGTTCGCCTCGGCCTCCGTGGCGCTGGCCGCCTCAAGAGTCCCGGCCTCGCTCTAGCGGCCCGTCACGCAGCCTTGGCCGGGTAACCGGTCGCCTCGGATGGGTGAGCCGGCGGCGAACTCCAGCGACAACGGCCGGACGAATACCTCCGGGCGACGCGCCATGACCGCCTCCAACAAGAGTCCTGGAGGCAGACTGACGAACCTCACCTGGTGATGCCAATTACCCCGCCACCGTTCAGAGACGGGCCACTAGGTCGGGCTGGGACCGGCCCTCGGCGTAGTGGACGCCACCGGACGCGGGCGGCAACTCCTCAGCCGTCGGCTCCCGGAACCACGCCGCCGGCAGGGCAGGCAGCGTCTGCAACTCGGACCGGGCGGACGCGGTCAGCGGATCCATGACCTCCACCACCTCGAGTTCGCCGCGCTCTGCGGCGCGGTCCTCACAATCGCTACCGGAATCGACCAGGCCACGGCCCGGACCAGACCGCGCCCGGCTCCATCCGCTCTCCTCGGCTCGCTCGACATCGCCGGCGTCTTGGTCGATCTCATGCCGCTGGTCGTTTGATCGCCGGCGAGTGCGGAGGGGATGGTCGGCCGGATGCGTGCTGGGGTTCGTCACACGGTGATGGGATGGGGCGTGCCCGGCGTCAGCCAGGTGACGGCCCTGGTGAAGGCGGCGGGAGCGTCGGCCCAGGCGTCGGTGATGGCCTCCTGGCCTTCCTGGAAGTGCTGCCAGCCCTCGTAGTGGACGGGCAGGACGGTGACCGGGTCGATGGCCCCGCCGAGGTCGAGGGCGTCGGCGGCGGTCATGGTGTAGCGGAGCGGGCCGGTGAGGGGGAACTGGACGCCGCCGAGGTGCAGGAGGATCGTGCCCGGGTCGAGGTCGGCGGCCGTCTTGTGGAGCGCGGGGTGGAGCACGGTGTCGCCGGTGATCCACAGCGCTCCGTGGTCCTGATCCGGCCAGGTCAGGGCGAAGCCGATGACGTCGCCGACGATGGGACGGCTGAGCGGCGGCCCGTGCCGGCACGGGGTGGCGGTGATCTCGATCGGCGGACGGCCGGGCGCCTCCAGCCGGGTGCTCTGCCCGGCCTTAAGCCCGCGGGTGGCTCCGCCGAGGCGGCGGGCGCCCGAGCGGGTGGTGATCGTGACTCCGGCGCCGACCAGCAGTGTGCGCCCGGCGTCGTCGAGGTTGTCGCTGTGGTGGTCGTGGGTGAGCAGGACGGCGTCCAGCGGCGGCAGGGCGTCTGGCGGGAGGGCGGGGCCGGTGAGCTTGCGGGAGGAGGTCCCCCAGCCGAATGCGTAGGTCCGGCCGGGGGCGTCGAAAGTCGGGTCCGTCAGCAGTCGCCAGCCTTCGAACTCGATGAGGACGGTGGGGCCGCCGATGTGAGTGAACCTGACTTCCGACATGGGGCGCGCTCTTTTCCGAAGGTGTCAGCTGTGGTCGAGGGCCCAGGCCAGGGCGCGGTCGGCGACCTCTTCCCAGCCCTCCTGGGCGGGCATGAGGTGGGAGCGTCCGGAGAACTCGATCACTTCGGTGACGGTGTTGGACGTGTAGTGCTTGGCGTTGGACCGCTGGATCTTGGGCGGCATCAGGTTGTCGTTCTCACCCGCGATGAACAGCAGCGGTGCCCGGTCGTCGTTGTGGTAGTTGACATAGTTGTCGTCCTTGCCGGGGTGGATGTTGGCCAGCGCGCTGCCCCAGAAGACGTTGCCGGAGGCGGGGATGTGATAGCGCTCGTACAGGGTGCGGGACTGCTCCTCGGAGAAGGTGTTGGCGAAGGCGTAGTGCCACTGCTCGAACGTGAACCCGACGGCCTTGTGCCGGTTGGCCGGGTTCTTGAGCACCGGGAAGGTCGCCTTGATCTGCGACAGCGGGATGACCTGGACGCCTTCGGTGGGGGCGGAGTTGATGGCCACGCCCGCGGCGCCGTAGCCGTGGTCGAGCAGGATCTGGGTGAAGACACCGCCCGCGGAGTGGCCCATGATGATCGGCTGGGAGTCCAGTCCGTCGATCAGTTTTTCCAGCGAGGCGATGATGGCGGGGACGGTGAGTTCCTCGATCGGGGTGGGGTCGGCGTTGAGCGCCTCGACCTCGACCTCGAAGCCGGGATAGGCCGGGGCCAGCACCCGATATCCCTTGCTCTCGTAGTGGGTGATCCAGTGCTCCCAGGATCGGGGGGTGACCCAGAAGCCATGGATTAAGACGATGGTGTCGGGTTTCATGGGGGTTCTCCTTCAGCGGGTGGCGGCGTAGGCGGCGACGATGACGGCCGTGGCGGCCGCGGGATGGGAGATCATGACGACGTGCGAGGAGCGGATCTCGGTGATCTTGCTGCCGGCGCGCTTGGCCATGAAGCGCTGGACGGCCGGCGGGATGACCTTGTCCTGGGTGGGGATCAGGTACCACGACGGGATGGTCTTCCAGGCCGGGACGCCGCTGGGGCCGGCGAGCCCGCCGACGCTGCCGGGGCGCTGGGTGGCCGCCATGAGCCGGGTCTGGGATTCGGGCAGGTCGGCGGCGAAGACCGCACGGAACTTGGCGGCGTCGATGTAGCCGTCGATCCCATCGGTCCCACTCGTGCTGCCCGGCAGCGGGTAGGGGCGCTGGATGAGGGCGGAGCCCAGCTCGCTGCCGGGGAACTTGTCGGCCAGCACCAGGGCGCTTTCGCCCTCGTCGGGTGCGAAGGCCCCCAGGTAGACCAGCGCCTTGACGTTGGCGTGCCCGCGTGCGGCGTTGGTGATCACGATGCCGCCGTAGGAGTGCCCGGCGAGGATGACGGGCCCGGGGATCGTGTCGATGACGCTGGAGATGTAGGCGGCGTCACCGGCGGCGTCACGTAGCGGGTTGGCCGGGGCGATGACGGGGAAGCCCGCCTTCTGCAACAGGGCGATCGTGTCGTTGAAGCCGGAGGCGTCGGCGAACGCGCCGTGCACGAGCACCACCGTCGGCTTAGCGCCGGCACCGGTGGCGGGTGCGGCTGCGGCTGCGGGTGCGGCTGCGGCGGTCAGGCCGAGGACCAGGACGCAGCTGGTGACAAGGGCGCCCAGCAGGCGGCCGAGACGGTGTAGGGGGGTCATGGCGGTGCTCCTTAGGAGTTCAGGAAGGCGAGGAGGTCGTTGTTGAACTCGCGCTCGAACGCGCCGGTCAGGCCGTGCGGGGCACCGTCGTAGATCTTCAGGGTGGCGTCCTTGACCAGCTTGGCGCTCTCCGGCGCCGAGGCCAGGACGGGCACGATCTGGTCGTCGTCGCCGTGCGCGATCAGGGTGGGCACGTCGATGCGCTTGAGGTCCTCGGTGAAGTCGGTCTCGGAGAAGGCACGGATGCAGTCGAGCGCGCCCTTGAGGCCGACCTGCATGCTCCACAGCCAGAAGGCGTCGACGGCGCCCTGGGACACCTGCGCGCCAGGACGGTTGAAGCCGTAGAAGGGCACGGCCAGCTCCTTGTAGAACTGCGAGCGGTCGGCCTCGACACCGGCCCGGATGGCGTCGAACACCTCGATCGGCAACCCGTCAGGGTTGGCGTCGGTCTTGAGCATCAGCGGCGGTACCGCGCCGAGCAGCACTGCCTTGGCCACCCGGGAGGTGCCGTGCCTGCCGATGTAACGGGCGACCTCGCCACCGCCGGTGGAGTGCCCGACCAGGCTCGCCTCGTTCAGATCGAGGGTGTTCATCAGGGTGGCCAGGTCGTCGGCGTAGACGTCCATCTCATTGCCGGTCCAGGACTGGCTGGAGCGGCCGTGCCCGCGCCGGTCGTGGGCGATCGCGCGGAAGCCGTTGGCGGCGACCATGCGCATCTGCCCGTCCCAGGCGTCCGCGTTGAGCGGCCACCCGTGGCTGAACACGACCGGACGACCGCTTCCCCAGTCCTTGTAGAAGATCTCGGTACCGTCGTCGGCGATCACGTAGGGCATCTCGGTGTCTCCAGGTCGGTGTCGATGGATGCGACCCTAGGTTCGCGAGGTCTGGCGGCAATCGGTCATATGACTGCACCAGGGGTCAGTGGGCGTCCTCCTTACACGCCTCCTGCCGCAGCCGCGACGCCGCGGCGGTAGCGGGTCCGAAACGACGGCGTGTACGGGATCGCCGGTCACCGCTACTTCGCGGGAAGCTCGTGAGCGCGCCGCCGCCACTGGCCGGCGGTGAGGCCGTAGGCGAGCCGGAACCGGCGGGAGAAGAACGTGGGATTGGAGAAACCCCAGGAGCGGGCCACGGCCTCCACGCTGTGATGGTCGCGCGCGGACCGGGACAAGTCACACCGGACGTTTTCGAGACGCTGGTCGATGATCCATTGTTCGAGGCTCAAGCCGCCTTGCTCGCAGAGCCGGTAGAGGGTGCGAAGGGAGATGTGGTGCGCTCTGGCGATGTGCCGGGGATTGAGCTCGGGGTCGGCCACCTGGCGGGAGACGTAGCGGAGGATCCGGGCAAGAGCTGCAGCGTCATTCGTCCTTGTCGCAAGTTTCACAACACGGATTGTCGGCGGCCGTCCAACGCCTTTGTACTGAGGCTGGCCCCAGGACGAGTGCCTACCTGTAACGGGATGATCCCCGTAAGATCCGTCTGTGATGGCTCTGATCGGACGGGCGGCGGAGGTGAACCTCCTCGCGGCCCTGCTCGAAGGCGCCCGCAGATCAGTGGGCGGGGCACTGGTTCTGCGCGGTGAGCCGGGGATCGGCAAGACGGCCTTGCTGGAATGCGCGATCGAGTTGGCCGCGGACATGCGGATACTGAGCGTCACCGGGCTGGAGGCGGAGGCCCACTTCGGGTATGGGGTCCTGCACCGGTTCCTGCTGCCGTTGATGGCCGGGATCGACGATTTGCCCCGCCCTCAGCGCGACGCATTGATGGCGGCATTCGGCATGGACGAGGCGGCGCGCGCGAATCCGTTCCTCGCCGGGCTGGCCACGTTGACGCTGATCACCACCTACGCCAGAGAACAACCCCTGCTCTGCGTGTGTGACGACGGGCAGTGGCTGGATGCCGAATCCCTGCGCATTCTGGCCTTCGTGAGCAGACGCCTGACGGCCGACAACGTGGTCGTTGTGTTTGGAACCCGGGACAGCGCCGCCACGGCCGTCCTGGACGATCTGCCTCACCATCGGCTGACCGGGATCGGTGAACGGGCTTCGTGGGAACTGCTCGGCCTTCATGTGAAGGGCAAGCTGGACCGCGACGTCGCCGCCCGAGTCGTCGGCGAGGCGCAGGGGAATCCACTGGCGCTGCAGCTCATGGCAGAGGAGCTGGAAACCCGCATCCCTGCTCCCGGGCCAGCCGGGCAGTCCGGTGACGCCATACGGGAGCAGTTCCTCCGTCAAGTCAGTGGCCTGCCCGGCCATACTCGGCGGTTGCTCCTCCTGGCGGCCGCCGAGCCGACGGGCGATCGGGATCTGGTCTGGCGCGCCGCCCGTGAGCTCGGCGTGCACGAGGCCGCCGCGGATCTGCTGATGGCGGCGGAACCCGCAGAAAGGGCCGGTTTGCTGGTGACCGCACCTTTTGTCAGATTTCGGCACCCGCTGCTGCGTTCGGCCGTTTACGCCGAAGCAGGTCCCGAGGATCGCCGGGCCGTACATCGGGCATTGGCGCGGGCCACGAACGCCGACGGCGACGTTGACCGTCGCGCGCAGCACCTCGCCGCCGCTACGGCGGGGCCGGACGAGGACGTCGCCGCTCAACTGGAGCGGTCAGCCGATCAGGCCAGACGGCGTGGCGGGTTCACCGCGCAGGCCGCCCTGCTGGTCCGGTCGGCTGAGCTGTCGCCAGAGCCGCGCGGACGGACCCGGCGGCTCATCGCGGCTTGCGAGGCCGCGATCATCGCGGGACGGATCGACCAGGCGGAAGGGCTGCTCGACCGGATCGAACCCTACGCCCAGGGCACCGAAAGAGCCAGAGCGCTGCGGCTGCGCGCGATGCTGCGCATCTCCACCGCTCGCGCGGAACAGGCCATCGATGCGGTGATCGAATCGGCCGCGTACGACGAGCACCCCGGCAGGACGGCCGACACCTTGTTGCTCGGGTTCTACGCCGTATCGATCTCTCCGGTGACCGCCCGGCATTCCTTGCGCGACCTCGCCGCCGCCACGGACACATCCGCGGGAGCCGAAACCCAGGCTCCCTTCCTGGTCGCGCTGGCCCGCACTTTCGCGTACGGCATCGGCTCCTCCGCACCGCTGCTGCGTCAGGCACTGAACGCCGCCGCGCAGTCGCACGATCCCCCCAACGGTCCGGCGGTGCCGATCCTGACCGCGATGGCAGGCATCGAGATGTGGGCCGACCAGGCCGTCGGCGCCTTGTGCGACACCTACACGCGACATGCCCGCGATCGCGGTGACCTGCAGAGCTTGCGCGCCGTCCTGCACGCTTCAGGCATGCTTCAGCTCTGGCGCGGGAAGTTCGGCGCGGCCGAGACGCTCTTCGCCGAATTCAGCGAAATGTCAGCCGTCATCGGAGGCGGCGAACGATTCGCCGGCCTCGTGCGAATAGCGCTGCTGGCCTGGCGCGGCGACGATGAGGGCACCCAGGCCGCGGCCGAGCTCATCAGCGCCCACCGCACCGACCCCCAGACGGTCGGCGGCTTTAGCCTGCAGAGCGCCCGTCAGGCACTCACCATCCTTCACCTGGGCCGAAGCCGCTACGCCGAGGCACTGGCGCAGGCTCGCGCCGTCTTCGACGACGCCTTCCCGCTCCTGCACAGCCCGATCCTGCCCGATCTCGTAGAGGCGGCCGTACGCACCGGGGATCACGAGCTGGCCCGCACCACCCTGCACACGCTCGAGCGGCGGGCGATGGCGGCGGACACACCGTGGGCGCTCGGTCTGCTCGCCCGTTCCCGCGCACTCCTGGCCGATGATCCCCAGCCGCTGTTCAGCCAGGCCGTCGAGCTGCTGCGAGGCACCGGCATACGCACCGACCTGGCGCGGACCCACCTGCTGTACGGCGAATGGTTGCGGCGTGCCCGGCATCGGCAGGCCGCCCGTCAGCAGCTCCACACCGCCTACACGATGTTCCACGAGATAGGCGCCGCGGCCTTCGCCGAGCGGGCGAGCACCGAACTGGCGGCGATCGGCTTTCGAACCGCACGCTCCGATGCCGCCGCCACGACCACACTCACCCCCCGGGAGACGGTGATCGCCGACCTGGCCGCACGGGGCGTCAGCAACGCCGAGATCGCCACCCGGCTCTACATCAGCGTCAGCACCGTGGAGTTCCACCTGCGCAATGCCTTCCAGAAACTGGGCATCACCTCGCGCCGCCAGCTCCCCATGCCCTGACTCTGGCACGCACAGAAAAGTCAACCGCCTTCTCCCTTGCCATCATCATCCGCGGGAGATCAGGTCCGGGGAGAAGCACATGATCACTTTGTTCGGGCGGGAGCGTGAGATGGCGCAGGTCGACGAGCTCGTCGACCGCGGACGCACGCAAGGCGGGACGCTGCTGGTGCGAGGGGCGGCGGGGATCGGCAAGTCCGCCCTGCTCACAGTGGCGGACGAAAGGGCGGCGGCGCGCGGCTTGGTGGTGCTGTCGGCCTCCGGCGTGCAGGGTGAGACATACCTGGCCTTCGCAGGGCTGCACCAGCTGGTGCAGCCGCTGCTGGGTTCGGTACGCGAGCTGCCGGTACGGCAGCGCGAAGCGCTGCTCGGCGCTTTCGGGCTGGACGAGGTCCGCGATCCCGAGCCCTTTCACATCGCACTCGCCGTACTCAACCTGCTCAGCGACATGGCCGCACGTCGGCCTCTGCTGCTCGTCGTGGACGACCTGCAGTGGCTCGACCGGCCCACCGCAGAGGTGCTGGCGTTCGTGGCCAGGCGGGTGCGCGCCGAGCCGATCGCGTTGCTGATGGCCGCCCGCGACCGCTATGCCACCATCCTGGACAACACCCACTTCTCCGAACTGGCGCTGGGCGCCCTGGCGCCGTCAGACGCCGAAGCCTTGCTGGACAGCCGTGCCCCCGAGCTCTCGCCGAGCCTGCGCCGACGCGTGCTCACGGAAGCGGCAGGCAACCCGCTCGCCCTGGTGGAGCTGCCGCTCGCGCTCGACGGCGGGCGCGGTGCCGCCCAGCCCGAATTCCTGCCGCTCACCGTCCGGCTGGAGCGCTCCTTCGCCGTCCGGCTCGCGGAGCTGCCGCCCCGGACGCGGACGTTGCTGCTGGCCGCCGCAGCCAACGACGGTCATGATCTCGGTGAGACGCTGGCCGCAGCGCGCCGGACGGCCGGCGCCGACGTCTCACCCGCGGACCTGCTGCCCGCAGCCGATCTCGGCCTGGTCAGCCTGACCGAGCGGGCCGTCCAGTTCCGGCATCCGCTGGTACGTTCGGCGATCTACCAGCAGGCCGAAGTCACGGAGCGACGGGCCGTCCACGCCGCCCTCTCTGAAGTGCACGACCACGACCACGACCGCCGCGCCTGGCACCGAGCGGCGGCGCTCGGCCACCGCGACGACAGCGTGGCGGCGGAACTGGAGAACGTGGCGGTGCGGGCGCAGCAACGCGGCGCCATCACGGTGGCGGTCACCGCTCTGCGCCGCTCCGCCGACATCAGCGAGAAACCCGCGACCAGGGCTGAACGTCTCCTGCGCGCGGCCGAGCTGGCCTTCGAGCTCGGCAACGTCCATCAGGTCGCCGAACTGCTCGCGCTGGCCGAGCCCGAACTCCAGGGCCAGACCCAGCGCACACGGTTGGCGTGGCTGAGCGAGGTCATGGAGGAGGGCCGCAACGAGGGCCCGGCTCGCGTACGGCGCCTCATCGGCACCGCCGAGGCGTCCGATGACCGGGCGCTCGCCCTCAACTTCGTCCGCGCCGCGGCCCTGCGCTCCTTCTGGAACGATCCCGGCGAGGAACTGCGGCAACGGATCATCGCCTTGGCCGAACGGCTGGCCACCGGACCGGACGACCCCGCGCTCATCTACATCCTGGCCACCGCGGACCCCGTCGAGAACGGCGCAGAGGTCATGAAGCGGCTGGCCGGACTGCTGGAGACCCAGGTGGATGCGGCCGATGCCAGGATCTTGGCCGTGGCCGCGCACACGGTCGGGGCGTTCGAGCTGGGTGACGGATTCCTCGACGTCTCGATCGCCGATCTGCGCGCCCAGGGCAGGCTGGGACTGCTGGCGCAAGCGCTCGGCTCCCACGTGTGGACGCGGATCTTCCGCGGCCACCTGGCAGACGCCCTGCTGGCCGCAGAGGAGAGCGAACGCCTGGCTTTCGAGACCAGACTGCCCCGTTGGCAGTCCGCGGCTCTGGGGGGACTGGCCATGCTGGCCGCGCTGCGGGGCGAGGAGGAGCGCGCCCACGCACTGGTGGCCGAGGGCGAACGCGTGCTCGGCACCGTCACCATCCGCTCCAACATGGCGCTGCTCCGCCACGCCAGGGGCATGATCGCGCTAAACGCCGGGCAGCATGAGGAAGCCTTCGGCCACCTGTGGCGGGTGTACGACCCGGGGGACACCACGTACCACTCCACCTGGCGGCAGTGGATGGTCAGCGATCTGGTGGATGCCGCCGTCACCGAGACGCACCGCGAGACCGCCCGCGCGGCCGTGGCCGGCCTTGAGGTCATCGGCGGGCGCACCCCGGCGCCGATCCTGCACACGGGACTCCGCTACGCGCGGGCGGTGCTGGCCGACGACGACCGCGCCGAACAGTTCTACCTCGCCGCCCTGGCCGCCGACCTGACCGAATGGCCGGCCGCCCGGGCCCGGCTCCTGCTGGCGTACGGCATGTGGTTACGCCGCCGGCGCCACATCCTGGACGCCCGTGTCCCCCTGCGCACCGCCCGCGACACATGTGACGCCCTCGGCCTGCTCACGTGGGGCGAGAAGGCCCGCCAGGAATTGCGCGCCACCGGCGAAAGCAGCGAGATCCGCGTGCCCGCCACAACCGAACAGCTCACCCCCCAGGAACTGCACATCGCCAAGCTGGCGGCCGGCGGGCTCTCGAACCGAGAGATCGGACAGCAGCTCTACCTGTCGCACCGCACCGTGGGCACCCATCTGTACAACCTGTTCCGCAAGCTGGGCATCACCTCGCGCGCCCAGCTTCGCGACGTTCTTTAGACCGCACGACCCGCATGGCACTCGAGTATCTACGTCATGCGACCGATACCCGGTCCCCCGGCCCGCTGCTTACCGTCGCTGCGTGCCGTCATCTCGCCAGGAACTCCAGCATGAGCTGGTTCCGCTGCCCGTCGTGCGTGAGCGGGGCCCCGTGCGGTGCGTCCGGAATGGTGACCAGCACGCTGTTCGCGATGGCCCGCGCGATGCGTGCCCCGCTGCCCTCCAGTGGCACGAACGCGTCCCGCTCGCCCTGGACGATCAGCGTGGGCACGGTGACGTGCGACAGGTCCGCGTCCGGGTGCGCGGCGCTCCAGGCGGTCAGCGAACCGGCCGTCGCCTTGGGAGAGGCGTCCGTGGCGTCCCAGAACCGGTGCGACAGCGGCCGGCCGTGCACCAGGACGACGGGCTCGCCGTCGCCGAAGTCCTGATAGAAGAGGCTCACGCCTGTTCCCGCCTGTAGTCGCGCCACCCGCTCAGCATGCCGGGGCACGCGATCGCGGCCATCGGTCAGATGACTGCACCCGAGGAGACGAGCACATGGACATCATTGGACGGGAGCGGGAGCTGGCCGCGTTGCGGCAAGCGATCGACCGCGTGCCCGGCGTGCTGCCGAACCTGGTGCTGCACGGCGATCCCGGTGTGGGCAAGTCCGTGCTGCTCCAGGCCGGGATCACCTACGCCGAGCAGCGGGGGATGCGGGTGGTGGGTGGCAGTGGCTTCGAAAGTGAGGCGCAGATGGCCTTCGCCGGGCTGCACCAGTTGTTCGCGCCGGTGATGGAGTACATGGACCGGGTGGAGCCCTTCCACCGGGACGTGCTGCGCCGGGTACTGGGAATGCAGGACGGGCCGCCGCCTGACCGGTTGGCGATCTCGGTGGCGTCCCTGGCGGTGCTGGCGGCCGTGGCGCAGGAGGGACCGATGCTCATCGCGGTGGAGGACGCTCACTGGGTGGACCGTCCCACACGCGAAGTGATGATGTTCATCCTGCTGCGACTCAAGCCGTACGACCTGAGGGCTATCTTCGCGCGGCGGTCGCTGACGGCCGGCGAACGCGTCACGCCCGGGATCACCATGCTGGAGGTCGGACCGCTCGACGACGAGGCGGCCGGGCACCTGCTGGATCTGCTTCACCCGGGCCTGCCCGGATCGGTACGCCTGCGGGTGCTGGGCGAGGCCGCGGGCAACCCGCTCGCGCTCACCGAGCTGGCGCAGACCTCGGTCGGGGTGGAGATGTTGCCTGCCCACGCGCCGATGCGCACCCGTCTGGAGACCGCGTTCGCCGGCCGGGTGCTGTCGCTGCCGCCCGAGATCCGTACGACGTTGCTGGTGACCGCGCTGGACGGTGACCGGCTGGAGCACCAAGCTGAGCTGTCCTCGCACGACCTGTTGGAGGTGGAGCGGCTGGGCCTGGTCACGCGCGATTCAACCCCGTCCGGCCTGCGTTTCCGCCATCCGCTGGTCAGGTCGGCGATCATCAACACAGCCTCTCCTGACGAGGTGCGGCGCGCGCACGCGGTCTTGGCCGATCAGCACAAGACCGATCCGGAACGGCGGATGTGGCATCTGGCGGCGGCCACGGTCGAACCGGACGAGCAGGTGGCCGCCGAGATCGAGAAGGCCGCCCGCGCGGTGAGCCTGCGGGGCGGCTCCGGGCTGGCGGTCAAGGCGCTGCAGCGGGCGGCCCGCCTCACCCCGGACCCGCCGGCCCGCGCCGCACGGCTGGAGCACGCGGCCGAGCTGGCCGGCGAGTCCGGGCAGCTCGACCTGGCCCAGGAGCTGCTGGACGAGGCGCGGCGCCATCTGGACGATCCGGGCAGGGCGCTGGCCGTACGGGCGCAGATCCTCATGCTGCGCGACGGTGACCTGGACGCGGCCCGCCGCCTGCTGCGCGGCACGCCTGCGGCCGGTCCGCTGGTCAGGGTGATGGCCGCCTCCTACGCCCAGGACCCCGAGGAGTGGGCGGCGGTCACGGACGTGGTCGCCGGTTGCGACGACGAGCACGTACGGCTGCTGCACGACGTCTTCACGGGCACCAGCACTGCGGCACGCGTGCGGACGGCGCTGGACGAGCTGCCCGGTGACGCCCCGCCGGGCCGGGTGGCCGCGCTGTGCCGGGCGGCGACCTGGATGGACCTGCTGCCCGGCTACCGTTCCCGCTTCCGCGCCCTGATCGACGGCGAGGCCGGGCAGGGCGCGGTGACGCATGCCGCCAGCGGTTACTGGCTGGCCGCGCACGATCACTTCCTGGCCGGGCAGTGGGAGGCCGCAGAAAGCTCGGCCAATGCCGGGCTGGACCTGTGCGTCCGGCACGACTTGGAGCTGCTGGCCCATGACCTGCGCTGCACCCTGGGGTGGATCGCGGCCGCGCGGGGGGACGCCGACAGCGCCAGGGAGTACAGCAGGATCGTCGAGCGGTGGGCCGCACCGCGCGGCAGCGCGCTGCATCTGTCGCTGGCGGCCCGCAACCTCGCGCTGGCCGCGACGGCGCACGGGGACTACGAGACGGCTCATGCGCATTGGACGAGCATCAGCCCGGTCGGCGTCATCCCCCCGTACGTGGCGTTCGCGCCGTGGGCTGTCTTCGAGCTGGTGGATTCGGCGGTGCGCACCGGCCGGATGACCGCGGCCAGGACGCACGCCGCCGCCGCGGCCGGGCTGGCCGGCCGGGCTCCCCGGCTGCGCTTGCATATCATGGCCGCGCAGGCGCTGGTGGCGGCGGACGAGGAGGGGGTGCCGCTGTTCAAGGCCGCGCTTGCGCTGCCCGGAACCGAGCGCTGGCCTTTCGATCACGCCCGGGTACGGCTCGCGCTCGGCGAGCTGCAGCGCCGCCGTCTGCAGCCGGGCGAGGCGAGGCCCGAGCTACGCAGGGCCGCGGACCTGTTCGCCGGGATCGGCGCGACGGCCTGGCAGCAGCGGGCCGAGCAGGAACTGCGGGCCACCGGGGTGGCCGTGACGCAGCGCCCCAACGCCGCCCACGGCCTGACCGCCCAGCAACTGGAAGTGGCCCGCCTAGCCGCCTCGGGACTGAGCAACAAGGAGATCGGCGAACGGCTGTTCCTGTCCTCCAGGACCGTCAGCGCTCATCTGTACCGGATCTTCCCCAAGCTTGGCATCACCTCCCGGGCCGCCTTACGCGACGCCCTGGACGGTGCGGTCGGCGATGCGGTCCATCGGCAGCCCGAGCCCGTCGAGCGCGCAGGGTCCACCCGGTGTGAGCCATCATGTTGGGCACGAGCAACGGGTGCGTGAAAGAGGCGGCCCTGGGCAGCCAGAGATGCCGGCGCCCCAACTCCCGTTGCCGGCGGGAGATCAGTTCGAGTTTGGCTCGCCGCCCCTCCGGCCCGGGGGTGGGCAGCTCTGGTTCGGCGAAGACCTCGTCGACCATCTGCGTCACCGGTTCGTCCTTGTTCATCACGTGCCGGTACAGCGACATCGCACCGGCGTCGAGTTCCGCCGCCAATCGCCGCATGGACACGGCGTCGAGTCCTTCAAGGTCGGCGATCGCGATGGCGGTTCGGAGTACGTGCTTGCGGTTCAGTGCCTGTTTGGGGTTGTCGGCTCGCCGCGGGCTTGGCGGCGTGGTCGAGCCGACCGGCTGTTCCCGAACCGTACGGAGGGTGTCGCGCTATACCAAGTGTACTAGTTCAATTTTGGAGCACTAGTTCACTTTCTAAGCCTTTTAAAGCCAAATAAACAGGTGAATTGCGCAGTTTGGATACGGTGTCCGCATGACACGATATACACCGTACGCACCCGTGCGACATACGGATGACGCGGAAGGGCATGCGGCGCTGGGCATCCTCACCGAAGTGCTTTCGAGCGATTCCGTTGCCCGTCGGCTCGTCCCCTCGCAATGGTCGGCGCCGACCACAGGCCGGGCGCCCGACGCGGAGCATCCGGACGCGCCCGAGGCGGTCCCGAGCTTCCTGGCGCGCCGGATCCTTCCCGGCGACACGGCGGGCGCCGCAGAACCGGTGCACCGCCTGCTCGTGCCGCGGTTCTGCCCACCGGATCGAGAGTGGTTCGCTCCGATGACGCTCGGCGCGGCCCCCACCGCCATGGGCGACACCGGAATGAGGATCGTATGAACCCGTTGTCCGGCTCGTTCGCCGAAGTGCGGTCGTGGCATCGACCATTGATGATTATGGTGGCGGCGATGTCCACGCTCGTCGTCGTCGCGAGCATCGGCCTCTTCGCGGACGGTCGTGAGCTCATGCAGGCATCGGTCTGGGCGAAGCCGTTGAAGTTCGGGGTGTCGTTCGTCATCTACGGCGCGACGCTCGCCTGGCTGTTGCCGAAGCTTCACAGGGCGAGGCGCACGATGTGGACCCTCGGAACGGCCTTCGCCGTCACCGGGCCGATCGACGTCGGTTTCATCGCGGTGCAGGCCGCCCGCGGCACCTACAGTCATTTCAACGTCAACACCGACGCGTTCAATCAGATCGGGCAGGTGGTCTTCTCCTCAGGCGTGGTCGGGTTGTTCGGGGCGAGCCTGCTCATCGCTGTCATGCTGCTGTTCCAGCGGGTCGGCGACACGGCACTCACCTGGGCCCTGCGCGCCGGGATCGGGCTGTCCGTCATCGGCATGGCGCTGGCGTCCTTCATCCGCGGGTGGGCCGCGACCGGACCACGGCCGGCCGAGGACGCCTACGGGAACCCGGTCACGCTGCTGGGGCAGCACGGGGTCGGGGCACCGGACGGCGACGGCATGCCGATCACAAACTGGAGCACCGCAGGCGGCGACCTGCGTGTTCCGCACTTCATCGGCTTGCACTCCATCCAGGTGTTCGTGCTCGCGGTGCTGCTTCTCACCGCCCTCGCGGCCCGGATCGGCTGGCTGCGCAGCGAACGCGTGCGCGCCCAGCTGACCGGGGTCGTCATTCTGGGCTACACGGCGCTGTTCGCCATCACGACGTGGCAGGCGATGCGCGGCCAGTCGCTGGTCCACCCCGACGCGGCTACGTGGATCGCACTCGCCGTAACGGTGGTCGCGACCGCGCTGCCGGCGGCCCTGGTCATCTCGTCCGCCCGCCGCGGCGAGGTGGCACGGTGGGTAGCAGCGGGGGCCTGAGCCGTGGACGTCATTGACGTCCGTTCCGCTGTCATTGTTGATGAGGAGTACCGGCAGCAAGTCAACGATCCACCTGTGCTCGGCCTTGACAACCGGGGCCGACGGCTCAACAGGAAGCGGGCCTGTCCGAGGTTCGGACAGGCCCGCCCCATTTTGGTTCGAGAACCCTCACGGGATCACGAACCCTTGTACGGCTACGATCCGGCAGCGGCTAGCACGTGGCCTTGCCCGCTGCGAACCCGCCGTTGAAGCCGTGCAGGTATGCGGTGTCTTGCATCGCCGGGGAGAAGCTCCTGTTTTGCTTCCCGCACGAGGCTTTCCCGGCCGTGTATCCCTCGCTCCAACCGGACGAGCACAGCTCTCTGAGCTGGCCGTTGAATGCGCGCCTGCACCGAGGCGGCGCGACATTCAAGGGCGCCGTGACATGACTGTCGGCGGCGCTTACGGACTTCGGAACGACCGAAGCCTGAACGACCGAAGCCTGCGAGATATCGACCGTCCCAAACACGAGGGCGGCGATCAGCGGACTGGCGGTGAGCAGACGTTTTCCGTACATCTTCGGCTCCTTCCTGATGAAGCCGTCTCGACAACCGCGACTCCATCTGAGGAAATGGCGCCCAGGGATGGCTCAGGAGAGCCGATCCTCATGAAGGCGAACATTGGAAGTTTCTGCTTCCCTGCCCTCTCGGAGGAGGGCATCTGGCTGTGGCCCCTGTTTTCCGTCGCCGCCCATTGGTGATGTCCTCCGGCATCGCATGCCGGTTGGAACGACGCGCTACCTCCACCATGGGGTTCGGTTTCTCGGCGCGTCCAGGCACTTGACCTTAACCTGAGCGCGGTTTTCACTGTTGCCCGCAGATTTCCGAGGGCTTAATTGAACCCGAAAGATCCTGCCCGTTTGCACCAGGCTTCAGGGGGCAGGGCCGAGGCGTTCTGCATGGTGCAGGGCCGAGCAGACGGTTCCCACCGATCCCTGGGACCTCGTCCTCCCGAGAGGGGAGATGCGCTCCACCCTCACCGCCTGAATCGGCTTAAATCGCTAAGATCATGAAAGTCGCTGAATCGTCCCTGCGGACGTGTGTAGCATCCTCCGATCAAGATCCATCTCCGGCCGCCGCTCCGTCACCGCCTGCACCTCCCTGGAGAAGGCCGCCTGTGTCTGGGACACCGCGACCGGCAAGGCCGTGACCCGGATCAGCCTTGGATTCAGCGCGAGCTGGGGAACCGTTCTCGGCTGGTACGACGACAAGCGCCTCATCGCCTCCACCGAAACCGGCGTGGGAGTGGTGGACCTCAAGGGCAAGGTGGTGGAGACCCTGGTCAAAGCCGACAAGAGCCAGGGGTTCCGGCCGTACTTCGCCGCCCGCGGCCGCCCCTGAGCCGACGGGGTGATCGGCCCGGGTGCGGAAACCCCGTGTCGCGAACAAGCGCCGGGCTGGCACGCTGTGCGGATGGAAACACGGTGCCTCCCGGCGCACTCGGTCCTGTCGGTGGTGGTCGGCTCGCGCGCCTACGGCCTGGAGACCGAGGAGTCCGACGTCGACCGGCGCGGGGTCTTCGTGACGCCGACCCGGTTGTTCTGGCGGCTGGCCAAACCGCCCACCCACGTCGAGGGACCGCTGCCCGAGCAGTTCTCGTGGGAGGTCGAGCGGTTCTGCGGGCTCGCCCTGGAGGCCAACCCGACGGTCCTGGAGTGCCTGTGGTCACCGATCGTCGAGCATGCCACCCCGGCGGGCAGCGAGTTGCTCGCCATCCGGCGCGCCTTCCTGTCCGGGCGCGCCCACCAGACCTTCACCGGATACGCCGACGCCCAGTTTCGCCGCCTGGACCCCGAGCGTCCCAAGTGGAAGCAGGCCATGCACACGATCCGGCTGCTGATCAGCGGCCTGCACCTGGCGCGACACGGCGAGCCGCTGGTCCGGATGGACGCCCACCGCGATCGGCTGCTCGCCGTACGGCGGGGAGAGCTGTCCTGGGATAAGGTCACCCGCTGGCGCTCCGAGCTGGTCGCGGGCTTCGACGGCACGGGCGTGTTACCCGCCGAGCCCGACCGGCGGCGCGTGGAGGAATACCTGATGAGCACCAGAGAGGCCGCCCTGTGACCGTCACCCTGCCGGCCTGGCTGGCCGAGATCCCCGCCGAGGAGGCGCACCCGGCGGCCTTCGCCACGGTCAGCGGCGCGCACCTGTACGGCTTCCCCTCGGTCGACTCCGACGTCGACCTGCGCGGCGTGCACCTGCTGCCGCTTGAGGAGGTGATCGGCCTGCACACGGGCGAGGAGACCCTCACCCGCTCCTGGGTACGGCACGGCGTCGAAGTGGACCTGGTCACCCACGACCTGGCCAAGTTCTGCCGCCTGCTGCTGCGCCGCAACGGCTACGTGCTGGAGCAGTTGCTCTCACCGCTGGTGGTGGCCACCTCCCCGGTCCACCAGGAGATGATCGCCGCCGCCCCGGGCTGCGTCACCCGCAACCACGCCCACCACTACCTGGGCTTCGCTCGCACCCAGTGGTCGCTGTTCGAACGCTCCGGCGAGCTCAAGCCGCTGCTCTACACCTTCCGCGTGCTGCTCACCGGCATCCACCTGATGCGCACCGGGGAGCTGGAGGCCGACCTCACCCGGCTCACCGGCGGCCCGGCCTACCTCGGTGACCTGATGGCCGCCAAACGCTCCGCCGAGCACGGCCTCCTGCCCGGCGACGCGCCCGATCGGGTACGGCTGGCGCACGACGTCACCCGCCTGACCGCGGAGCTGGAGGAGGCCAGAGACGCCTCCCGGCTTCCCGAGACCTCGGCCTCGGCCTCGATCCTGCACGACCTCGTCGTCCGCACCCGCCTGTCGGTCCGGGCCTCGCCGGAAGGCTCCCGGTGATCGGCCTCCTCCCCACAGGCGAACTCCCCTAGGTAAGGCACGGTCACCGTTCGGGTTTCGCGGCGGCGAGAATCGCGATCAGGCTCACGAGCGAGGCCACGAGCACCACACCACCGAGGAGGTTCAGATAGCGGGCGAAGACAGCCGGTGACAGACCCCATCCCATCACCGCGACCAGTGCGCCCAGGACGGCGAGACTGCCGCACGTCCAGGCCCAGGCGCGGCGTTCGGCCGTATCCATGGCGCTCCTCCCAGGCGTCGGATCGAGCGTATGACGCGCCTGTCCCACGGGGAAGGGGGCGTCGGCCCTCGCCCGGGTGAGGGCTTCCTCCGGTGGTTTGTCGGAGCCGGCTGATAGTCGTAGGGCACCCCCTACCGCTGGAGACCACCGATGACGCAGGACACCTTCCGGGACGAGACCGCCGGCGTCAGGCCGCTGGAGGGGTCCACGCCGCCGGAGCCGTCCGAGCGGATCGACCCCGCCGCCGATCCGGTGCCCCCGCTCGCCCCCGCGGCGAAGACCGGCTTGGGTCTCCTCGACGAGCTCTCCCCCGAGCAGCTCGGCCGGCTCGGCGACGAGATCGACCAGACCCGCGTGGACGTGTTCGCCCGGCTCGACGAGCTCTACGTGCCAGAGCGGCAATGGTACGTGCAGCCCTTCGCCGAGAAGGTCATCTCCGTGCTCGGGCCCGATATCGGCGACGCGCAGTGGCGCGCGATGGGAGTGTGGGCGCAGCTGCGGACGAACCTGTCCCACACCCGCGAGCATGACCACCTTCGCGATCCGGTATCGCTGGCCCTGTGCGTCGCCGAGCGGAAACTCGCCTGGACCGGTGACGAGATCGAGCTGCTCTGGCAGGCCTCGGTCGAGCCGATCCTGTTCGACCGCGACCCCGCGTCCCCGCTGATTCTCCCGTTGGCCGTCACCAGAAAGCTCTCCCACGAGGCACAGCGCCGCCATCTCCCCCTGATGCGCCAGGTCCAGGAGCTCCTGAACAGGAGCCGTGGATGGTTCAGCCCGCAGGACAAACTCGACCTGGACATCCTCATCGCCGAGCACGCCGAGGATGACCCCGTGGAGGCCACCACCTGCCTGGTCGGCAAGGGCGACGGCTTCGCCGCCATGATGGCCTCCGAGTACGGTGTGTCCCTCGGCAGCCGGCAGACGTTCCCCCTGCTGCGCCACTGGATCACCGCCACCTCCGCCCGCCCCAGCGTCGCCTGGCTCCGGCGGGCCGCCGCACTTCTCACTCCGGACACCGCCGCGCTCATCCAGGAGGTCCTGAGCCGCCTCCCCGCCTATCGGGAGACGGCGATATACCTGCACGCGCGCACCGCCACACCGCTGCGCGGCATGGTGTGGACGTGCGAGCTGATCGACGAGCCGTGGGTGGTTCCGCTGCTCGGGGAGGTCGCCCTGGCGGCGGGCACCGGAATCGGCGGGTCCGGGCCCAACTCCCGCAGCGAGATGCTCGCCAACGCCGCTCTGGGCGTGCTGGCCAAGCACGGCGGCCTAGAGGTGGTGGCTCCTCTGGCCCGGCTACAGACCAAGATCAGGAGGAGGTCGATCCTGGCGAAAGTCGCACAGGTGCTGGACGCGGTGGCCGCACAGGCCGGGCTGAGCCGCGAGCAGTTGCTCGATCGGACCGTGCCGACGTTCGGGCTCGGCCCCGACGGAGTCTTGGAGGAGAAGGCCGGCGAGCACGTCCTCCGTCTGGCGTTGAACGAGACGGGCACCCCGCTGCTGACCTTTCTCAACCCGGCGGGAAAACCGGTCAAGTCCGCGCCGAAGGCGGTCAGGGAGAGCCACGGCGGCCTGCTCTCCGAGTTCAGAAAGCTGCTCGCGGAGGTTCGAAAGACCCTGCCCTCCGAACGGCTCCGCATCGAGCGGGCGCTCGCGGAAGACCGGCTCTGGCGCTGGAACCAGGTCGAGGAGTTCTTCCTCGACCACCCCGTCACCGGCGTCCACGGCAGGCGGCTGATCTGGCAGATCCTGCAAGGCCCCGCCGGGATCCCGGTCAAGACCGCCGACGGCTGGGAGCTCACCGATCCGCTCGGCCGCCGGATCCAGCCTCGCGCCGACACCCCGGTGCAGCTCTGGCATCCCATCGGTGCGGCCGTCGAGGAGGTCCGGAGCCGGCGCGACCATCTTCTGGAGATCGGGTTGCGGCAACCGTTCAAGCAGGCCTTCCGCGAGGTCTATCTGCTCACCCCGGCCGAGGAGCAGACCGGGACGTTCTCCAACCGCTTCGCGGGACACGTGCTGCGCTACGGACAGGCCAAGGCGCTGCTGTCCGAGCGCGGCTGGACCGGGCTCTCGCTCGGCCACTGGGACGCGGCGGGCGGCTCCGGACAGGGCGAGGCCGTCAAGGAGGTCCCCGGCTGGCGGGCGCGCTGGGACATGGAGCTGCCATGGGGCTCCTGGGAGCACGACGAGTACGGCGCCCCGGCCTCGTCCTGTATCAGCGGACCGATCCGGTTCGACCGCACCGACGTGGAGTCGCGGGAGGCGGTTCCGCTCACCGAGGTGCCGCCGCTGGTCCTGTCAGAGATCATGCGGGATGCCGACCTCGCCGTCGGCGTCTCCTCCGTCGGTCTCGACCCCCAGGGACAGGGCGACTACTGGCAGTCCTACAACTTCGGTGACCTCACCGAGAGCGCCGAGGTCCGCCGCGACGCCCTGACCCGGCTGCTTCCCCGCCTGCGCATCGCCGACCGGGTCGAGCTCGCCGAGCGTTTTCTGCGGGTCCGCGGAGATCTGCGCACCTACAAGATCCATCTAGGGTCGGGCAACATCCTGATGGAACCCAACGACGCCTATCTCTGCATCGTCCCCCAGGGCGCGTTCGACCAGGTCTTCCTGCCGTTCGAGGAGGACGGCGGCATGCTGGCGGTCATCATGTCCAAGGCGTTCCTGCTGGCCGACGACACCGCCATCACCGACCCGTCCATCACCCACCAGATCAGGAGCTGATCCGAGGTCGCCGGGCCTACCTCGACCGGCCGTTGGTCTCCCCGCCGTGAAGGAGCTCCCACCAGCTGTCCACCAGGGGTGCGTCGCCGGTGTCGATGCGGTCACCGGGGCGGGGGATCGCCAGGCGGACGTCGCGGGCCTTGGCCTCGCGCCACAGGCGGTCGACGGGCTCGGCCCAGGGGTGCATGGCGAGCGCGAAGGTCGCCCAGTGAACCGGGAGGAGCAGCTCGCCGCCCAGGTCGAGGTGGGCGGCGACCGCCTCCTCCGGGTTCATGTGGATGTCGGGCCAGGCGGGACTGTACGCGCCGATCGGCAGGAGGGTGAGGTCGAAGGGGCCGTGCGCGGCGCCGATCCCGGCGTAGCCGTCGAAATATCCGGAGTCGCCCGCGTAGAAGACCCGCTTGTCCTTGCCCGCGATCACCCAGGAGCCCCACAGGGTCGTGTTGCGGGCGAAGGTGCGTCCCGAGAAGTGCCTGGCGGCGGTGGCGACGAACCGCAGGCCCGCGACGCTCGCCTCCTCGTCCCAGTCGAGCTCGATGATCCGCGAGAGGGGCACTCCCCAGCGCTCCAGGTGGGCGCCGATCCCCAGCGGCACCAGGAACGGCGCCGCCTGCATGGCGGTGAGCGCGCGGACCGTCGCGCGGTCGAGGTGGTCGTAGTGGTCGTGGGAGATCACGATCGCGTCGAGCACGGGAAGGTCGCTCAGCGGCACCGGCAGCGGGTGCAGGCGTCGCGGACCGGCCAGCTGGGACGGCGAGGCGCGATGGCTCCACACCGGGTCGATGAGCACGCGGCGGCCCTCGATCTCCACCAGCGTGGTGGCGTGGCCGTACCAGACGACGCTCAGCCCCGTCGCCGACGGCGCGACGGCCGGAGAGGTCACCAGGGGCACCGGCAGGGAGGGGTGGCGCTCCTCGGCATTGAAGATCATGTTCCAGAGGATGTTCTGCGCGCTCGAAGCCGACGGCGCGACGGCTCCGGGCATGGGGTTGTGGAAGACACCGTCGCGGAACTGCGGCGAGCGCCGCATCCGCTCCAGCCGCTCTCCCGCGGCCCGGCCGCCCAGCTCCGCTGGAATGTTCTTCAGCGCCCATCCGGCGGCGGTCAGCGCCAGCCCGCCCGCGAGGACACGTCCAATCGATCTGCCTGCCACCATCCGGCCCACACTCCTGAAGTCGCCCGTTTTTGCAAACGGTTTCACTCCGCTTGGTGTTCCCGTTTCGCTGCGAGCGAGATGCCGTACGACGGGGAGCGAGGCGTTGGGCGGAGCACCGCCCGGCGTGAGCGGGATGTCGGGCGGAGCTCCGCCCGACGGTGAGGAGGGCGTTGGGCGGAGTGCGGCCCGGCGGTGAGCGGGGTGTCAGGCGAGGTGCCTCTCGATGGTGGCGACCTTGGCGTCCAGTCTGCCGCCCTGCCCGTCCCGGATGTCGGCCTTGAGTACGAGGCTGACCCGCCCGCAGCGCGCCTCGACCGCCGCGACTGCGTCCTTGACCACGGCCATGACCTCGTCCCACTCCCCCTCGACCGTGGTGAACATGGCGTCGGTCCGGTTCGGCAGCCCCGACGCGCGGACCACCCGAACGGCCTCGGCGACGAGCTCGCCGACGTCCTCCCCCGCGCCGATCGGAGTCACGCTGAACGCTACGAGCACTGACATGGATGGCCCTTTCCCCGAAGATCCGTCCACGCACCATAGGTTCTCTTCAAATCATCGGGCAAGCAGGGACGGGGCGCGCCGGAGCCCGCGCGGACCGGCCGGCGCGCCGGACTCTCGCCCCGCGACGGCTTCCCCGGCCACCGCGAATTCGCCGGACGTTCCCGCGATATAACGCCGTGACCTAAAAATGGCGATCATATAGATATGAAGGTGCGAACTCCGCGTACTGTCCTGGAGGCCGAGGCGATCCAGGACGAGCTCAGATCGCTGCTCGACCTCACCGATCCCGGCCCCCGCGACCCCTCCAGGGTCGCGGGGGTGGACGTGGCCTATGAGGGGGATCGGCTGGCCGCCGCGGTGGCCGTACTGGACGGAACGACGCTGGAGGTCGTCGAAGAGGTCACCGTCGGCGGGCGGGTGACCTTCGACTACGTTCCCGGCCTGCTCGCCTTCCGTGAGATCCCCGCCCTGCTCGAAGCCCTGGACCGCCTGACCGTCAGCCCCGAGCTGATCGTCTGCGACGGGTACGGCCTGGCCCATCCCCGCCGCTTCGGCCTCGCCTGCCATCTGGGTGTGCTCACCGGGCTGCCCACGATCGGCGTCGGCAAGACGACCTTCGTCGGCACCTATCCCGATCCCGCCCCCGAGCGGGGCTCCTGGACCGACCTGACGCTGGACGGCGACGTCGTCGGACGCGTGCTCCGCACCCAGCGGGGGGTCAAACCGGTCTTCGTCTCCGTCGGCCACCGCGTCGACCTCGACACGGCCTGTCACAATGTCCTCAATCTGACCCCCCGCTACCGTCTGCCCGAGACCACCCGCGTCTCCGACCGGCTGTCACGCCGGGCTCTGATCGAAAACTGTCGTTCAGTCCTGATTGGATCCGATCAGCGTAAGAAGATGGGATGACCATGGGCGACGACGAGTGGGCCGAGGACATCGGCGCGTGGCGTGACAGCAACCTGGCGCAGATCCGCGAACGGCTGGCGGACGGGCTGGACCCCGGCCAGTGCCTTCCCTGGCTGCGTTCGACGCCCCTGCACCAGGCCGCCCAGGAGGGCGCGGTCCAGGTGATCGAACTGCTCCTGGCCTCGGGGGCCGCGGTGGACCCGGTCGACGGCGACGGCGCCACCCCCCTGTGGGAGGCCGTACGGCATGGCCAGGACGACGCCGTCCGGGCCCTGCTCGCCGCGGGCGCCGACCCCTGGCGGCCGTGCATCGCCGGGCGCTCCCCCGGCGTCCAGGCGCTGTTCACCGAGCTCGCGGAGCTGTTCGTCCACCTTCCCGGGGCTCCCCGCATCAGCCCTCGGCTGAGCGAGCTTCAGGACACCGTCGACGAGATGATGTTCTCCTACGAGACCTACAACGAGGATCTCTGCGTCGCCTTCGTCGGCGGAGTGACCGAGGACGAGGTCATCCGGCGCCTGGGTGCCGTGCCGGAGCTCTGCCCGCCGGTGGACGCCGCCGAGCTGTGGAAGGCGGAGCAGTTCTCCCCCGTCGAGGTCCTGCGGATCGCCAGCCCGCCGGGGGGCGGGGTCGTGCTTTTCCAGAGCGACGGCATCCTGCCGGTGCACGACGGCGTCGGCCGGATGGTCACCGCCGGCGGCGGGATCCTGGCCGGGGCGTTCCCGTCCGCCAGTCCCTCGGTCGACATCTGGCGGGACGGCTTCGCCGTCGCGCGGCCCTCGGTTCACGAACAGCTCAGCGACAGCAGCCTGTTCGAAGTGTGGATGTGCCGTTTCGGCGACCGCGGCGCGCACCCCTCCACCGCGGCCGAGCGTGCGCTGGCCCTGATGACGCTGCTGACCGCCACCTACATCACCGAGGAGTGGCTGTGGAGCGCTCCGATGAGGCTGGTCCCGGTTCAGCTCCGGCCCGAAGGTCAGGGTCGCTAGAGTCGCAAACGATGAAAAAACACACTATTACCGCGCTGTGGGACGAGATCCCCGACGACGCCGACGACCTCGTCCTGGTCCGCGGCGGGTTCCGGGTCTATCTGTGCCTCTGCGGCAAGCAGCTGGCGGACCGGGCCGCCGCGGAACTGCACGCGGCGGAGACCAACCAGTGCACCACCTGCCTGGGCTCCACCGTCGAGCACATCGTGCCCAGCTTCTCCCAGCCGTGTACGGCCTGCGCCGGGACCGGCCGACGCAAGGCGCAGCTCATCTGGGAGCTCGCCTACATGGAGGCCGAGACCGCGATCCCCGTCGAGATCGTCCGCAAGGTGATCGCCGACTTCACCGAGCCCTTCCAGCTCTCCCAGGTGGCCGACACCGTCCGGGAGCTCCTCGGCCTCCCGGTCGGCCGCCTGCCCGTCGGCCCGCGCGTCCGCGACATCCTGCGCCGGCTCGAAGCCGACGGCGAACTCGTGCTGGTCTCCGCCCCGGACGAGATGCTCCGCGGCACCTCCGTCATGCTCTACCGCGACCCCTACTGGCAGCACGCCTCCGACTGAGCGCCCGCGTCCAGGTCAAGGTCGGCGAGACATCGGGGTAGTCCCGGTCGCGGCAGCGGTGACGGGCCGCTGGGCGAGTGCGCAGACGGCTCTGAGCAGGTCGGGCGGGCGGGCGATGTCCCACTGGCGGATCGTGCCGTCGTAGCCGGCGCCGGGAGAACCGGCGGCGAGGGGGACGACCCCACCGGCCGGTAGGATCGTCCGCGTGGATCTGGACGACACCGCCGCCCGGCTCGGAGTGCCCGTCGAGGACATCGACCGCGTGCACCGGCTCGCCGGCGACCGGCCGTCGGCTCCGCTGCCCGCCAAGGCCGACGCGCCCGCGATCCTCGCCCGGCTCGCGGTGCGGCCGGACGACGCCGCCGAGATCATGGCGGGCTGGCCCGACCCCGGCTCTCCGCTGTGGACTCCGGAGCTGCGCTGGCTGCTCGACCGCTCGATCGCCCTGGTCCGCGCCGATCTCGGGGGCCACGGCTGGCTGCCGCCCGGTCCGGAGCTGCCGCGCGAACGGGGTCCCGCCTGGCGGCATCTCTACGTGTACGCGTACCTGGCCCTGGTCGACGTCGTCACGGAGTACCACCGCGACCACGGCATCGCCGACGTCGTGTCATGGGCGACCCTCGCGGACCTGGGCCGCAACCTCGCGATCGACCGGCGGATGCACCGCGAGGGCTGGCCGGTCATGCAGAGCTGGCTGACGCTGCACGCGCGCGGCGGCGTCTACGAGCTGGGCCGGCTGCAGCACCAGCGCGGCGGCACCGCCATCGACCTGCACATCGCCGAGTCGGGGCCGATGACCTCGGAGGCGGTCACGGCGTCGCTCGACGAGGCCCGAGCGTTCTTCCCACGCCACTTTCCCGACGAGCGCTACACGGCGTTCTCCTGCGGCTCGTGGCTGCTCGACCCGCAGCTGCTGGAATACCTGCCCGAGGACTCCAACATCGTCCGGTTCCAGCGGAGGTTCGAGCTGGAGCCCTACGAGGAGCCGGAGGGGCTGGACGCCGACGTCGAGGTGCTGCGGTTCGTGTTCCGCACCCTGACCACGCCGCTCGACCGGCTGCCGCGCCGTACCGTGCTCCAGCGCGCGATCGTCGACCATCTGAAGGCCGGCCGCCACTGGCACATCCGCCGCGGCCGCTTCCCGATCTAGCCACACCCCTGGCGCCTGTTTCACCGGGGACGGCCGGCGAAGGCCTTCGTGGCCGGCCGCCCAAACAGGCAGATCCTCACATCGCGCGACCGCCTCACCACCGGCTTCGCCCCAGACTCCGCCGCCGGCACAGCAGGGCTCCTGCCCTGCCGCATGTAAACTTTTCCGCTGATAGGTGCGTCTCACCCTTATGGGAATGTTGTTTCGCGGCACCGCTGCGGCCGTCGCCCTTTCTGTCGCCGCCGGGCCTGCCGCCGCCCACGCCGTGGCACCGGCCGGTCAGTGGAGCGTCGTCCATGAGCAGCGCCGTGACTCCTATGACGCGGTAACGGTGACGCCGGGTGGGGCGGTCTGGGTCGCCGGGACGAGGCACCCGGATCGCGGATCGAGTCCTGCCGAGTCGCTCCTGCTCAAGGGCGGCCGGTCCACCTTCAAGCGGGTCACCGGGCCGGGCTTCCGGGTGAAGCGGCTGACGTCGGCGTCCGACACCAGGGTCTGGGCGTTCGGCGCGTCGCGGTACGCCCGGTGGGACGGCAAGCGCTGGCAGGTCAAGCGATGGAGCCATGGCCGGGCGGATCGGGCGTACTCCATCGGCAAGAACCTGTGGGTCATCGAGAACTCGAACACGTTCCCCGCGGCCGGTGACGCCGGGTGGAAGGCGCAGTCCACGCTGCGGCGCCTGGCCGGGTCGGTGTGGCGCAAGGTCGACACGCCGATCGTGGTCAAAGGACTCGACGGCAAGTGGGCGGCGGGCTCGGTGCGGGGCACGGCGGCTCTGGCCCGCTGGACCGGCGCGGCCTGGCGCGCGGTCACGCTTCCCGCGATTCCGTCCGCGCACTCGGACCAGATCTCGGAGTTGACGGATGTCGCGGTCGACGGTGAGACCGGCCGGGTGATGGCCGTCGGCTGGGTCGCCTGGCCGTGCGGCGGTGCGAAGCGCTCCTTCTGCGGTGAGACTTTGCTGCTGTCGGGCTATCTGGGCGGCTTCACCTTCGAGGTCCGTGGCGAACCGGGCATCCAACCGCGCGCGCAGGCGGAGCCCGACGGCAGAGGCGGGGCCTGGGTCGTCTACGACGCCAAGGGCAAAGGCAGCGGGTTTCTGCACATCGGCGCCGACGGTGTCGAGCCGGGCGCCTTTCCGGCTCCGCCGAACCAGAACGCGTTCGTCCATGACCTCGCCATCCGGCCGGAGAGCGGTTCCGTCTGGGCGGTCGGCGCGGCACCTTCTGGCCTCAACGGTTTGATCTGGGCCCACGGCCGCTGAGTCGGCTGCGGCGAGCCACGGGTGAGACGGGAAAGCCGGGAACCTCGCCCGTGCGTCCAGATCCGGCTCGGCCGCTTCGGCCGAACAGCCGATCCCCGGCCGGACCGGTTTCAGCCGCCCCGGCCGGTGTGCCGGATCGGGGCGCCGTCGCCGGTAGGCAGGTCACCGCGCCGGACCGGAGGCCGCGACGGCGGCGGCATGGCGGAGGGGATGTTGGTGGCGGGTCGCGCTCCGGCGACGGCCGCCTTCAGGGTGGCCCGATCGACTTCCCCGACGCGACCGGTCAATCTGATGTGGTGGTCGTCGCGGACAGCGAAGTACTCGTGACAGCCTTCGCCCACCCGGTACCAGCCGGCTCCGTCCTTCTCGCACCGCTTCGGGAGTTTGGTGCACGCGGCGTCCGCCAGGGTGCCGCGGTCGATCCTGAGCTGGACCAGCCGCCCGCCCTCCGCGGAGTAGTTGGCCCCGAATCCCTCGTCGTTGATGACGCCGACCGACTGCTCGACCAGCTCGTACCCTCGCACGGCGACCACATAGATCAGGTCCGGTGCCGTGCCTTGCCGGACGGCCAGATCGAACAACTCCTGGCTGAGCGATCCCGGCGCGTCGCGACGCACCCGGGACGCCTTGCGGGGCGCCAGCTTCGCGATGAGCACGATGGCGAGTCCAAGAAACATCATGCAACCATCCTGGACGCGCGACTGCCCCGCGCGGAACCGTGGGAGCGCGGCCCGCGCGCGAGCAGGGGCCCCGGACATCAGACAACTGAACACTTACGTTCGCTCTTGACGAATCAAATGAACGATCTTTTAATTCATTTATGGGACGTATCGCGGGCGTCACCGCCGCTGAGACGCGCGAACGACTGCTGCAGGCGGCCGCCGAGGTTTTCGCCGAGCGGGGGTACGACGGTACGCGTGTGGCCGACATCGCCGCGGCCGCGGGGGTGAGCAACGGCGCGCTGTACGCGCACTTCGGCTCGAAGGCCGAGCTGCTCGTGGCCGCGCTGCGGGCGCACGGGCGGCAGCTGCTGGCCAGTCTGTTCGCCGCGGACCCCGACCGGTCGGTCACGGACCTGCTCCTCGCCATCGGCCGCTGGCTTCCGCGGCGCCGCGACGCTCCCCGCCACCTCATCGTCGAGGCGTTGGTCGCGGCCCGCCGCGACGCGGACGTCGCGCGTCCGATGCGCGACTACGTCGGCGAGCGAACCGACTGGATCGCCGAGTTGGTACGCGTGGCCCAGAGCGACGGCGAGCTGGATCCCGCGCTGTCGCCCGAGGCGCTGGCCCACTTCTGCCTGCTGCTGTCGATGGGCAGCGCGCTCATCCCGCCGGACCTGCACGCGGTCGACGACGCGGAATGGTCGGCGTTACTCACCCGCGTCGTGGGCGCCCTCATCCCACCGACGCCATCACCGCACACAGAGCGGAGCCCCCGTAGTGAAAGTACGAGTTGATTCCGAGCGCTGCCACGGGCACGGCCGCTGCTACGACCTCGCCCCTGACCTGTTCGAGGAGGACGACGAGGGATACGGGCACGTCGTCGGCGACGGAGCCGTGCCACCGGGTCAGGAACAGGCAGCACGTCTGGCCCTGGCCAACTGTCCGGAAAGAGCGATCGAGATCCTCTAAGGAGGCGTGGCATGACCGTTGACGACCGCTTCACCCAGAGTTTCCAGGAGAGGCAGCAGAACCGGCCCCTCGAACCACGCAGTGAGATCATCACCGGCCCCGTCTCCGACTGGGCGACCGATTTCTCCCACGCCGAGCCCGAGTGGGCCGCCAACCCCTACCCCATCCAGGACGAGCTGCGGCAGCGCTGCCCGATCGCGCACACCGAGCGCTTCGGCGGCGCCTGGCTGCCGACGCGTTATGAGGACGTCGCGGCGATCGCCTACGACACCGAACGCTTCTCCTCACGAGCGATCATCGTGAGCAACGTCCGGCCGCCCCTTGAGCTGGCGCCGGTGGGCGGTACGCCGCCGATCTCCTCCGACCCGCCCTTCCACCACGACGCGCGCAAGCTGCTGCTGCCGGCGTTCACCAAGACCGCGGTCTCCAAGCAGGAGCAGGTGACGCGAGAGTTCTGCCACTCGCTCATCGACTCCTTCGAGGGGCAGGACGTCGTCGACGCCGCCCGGGACTACGCCCAGCACATCCCGATGCGCGTCATCGCCGACATGCTCGGCTTCCCGCCCGAGGACGGACCGCAGTTCCGCGAATTCGTCGAGAACGCGCTCGAAGGCATCAACTCTCCGCCCGAGGAGCGCATCCTCCGGGTGGAGAAGCTGTTCGAATATCTGCTCACGCAGATCCGCGACCACGTCGACAATCCGCGCGACGATCTGACGACCTACCTCATCAACGCCGAGCTCTACGGCCAGAAGCTGGAGTCGAACCACGTGGCGGGCACGATGGCTCTGCTGCTCATCGCCGGCATCGACACCACGTGGAGCGCGATCGGCGCGTCGTTGTGGCACCTGGCCAAGACACCGGCCGACCGCGAGCGCCTGGTCGCCGAGCCCGCCCTGCTGCCGACCGCGATGGAGGAACTGCTGCGGGCCTACGGGCCGGTCACGATGGCCCGGCTGGTCAAGGAGGACATGCACTGGAACGGCGTCGACATGAAGGCCGACGACTGGATCCTGCTGTCGTTCCCGGCGGCCAACCGTGATCCGGCCCAGTTCGACCGGGCGGACGAGGTTGTCATCGACCGCCAGGTCAACCGGCACGCCGCGTTCGGCCTCGGCATCCACCGCTGCGTGGGCTCGCACCTGGCGCGCATGGAACTGCGGGTCGCGCTCGAGGTCTGGCTGGAGCGGATCCCGAACTTCGGGCTGGAGGACCCGGCGGCGGTGACCTGGGCCACGGGCCAGGTCCGCGGCCCCCGCACGCTCCCGCTCCGCATCGGCTGACCGCGGCGGGGCGGCGCGGGGTGAGGGCATCCGACCGCCGGCTTCCAGGTACGGCACGGCGGAAGACCCGAAGGTGTCCGCCATGCCGTACAACCGCCCTCTGGCCCGCGCCGTCGCCGATGTCCGCCACTTTTCACCCCTATCAAAGACCGACGAGAAAGAGGACTCCGGCGGCGAGAAGTCCGGCTTCGACGAGCAGGACAAAGCGGATCGACGAACACTCACCTAGCCTGCCGTCCGGTCCGGCCGTCCGGTGTCGGTGGGCTCGGCCAGTCCGGTCAGCCGGGCCAGAGCTGCGAAGCCGTCGTCGGTGCCGGGCCAGTGGGCGCGCACGGCCTGCAGTCCGGCACGGCGTACGACCGAGCGCAGGACCACGGCGGCGATGATGGCGTCGTCGGCGTAGCCCAGGACGGGGATGAAGTCGGGGATCAGATCGATCGGTACGGCGAGGTAGACCAGCAGCAGTCCCAGCCGGATACGGACTCCGCGCGGCAGGGTCTGGTCGGCGGCGAGGCGGCGCACCAGGCGCAGCGCGTCGGGCAGCACGCGCAGCGCCTCGCCCAGCAGCCCGCCGCGGGGCCTCAGGATCACCAGCACGATCACCAGGGCGAGCCAGGCGAGCAGGAGCGCGCCGACGATACCGATCACGAGGTCCCACCAGAACGAGCCCGTCATCACTCCTCCATCACCCGCGGACGCGGCGATTCGCGCCCGACGGCCGGTTCGGGTGCTTCGGCGTGCAGCGTGACCTCTTCGAACACGGCGGCAGCAGGTGCGCGTCCGGCGAGGATGAGCTGCGGAGTCAGGTCGACCGCATCGACCCAGGCGGCACCGTGGAAATGATACGCCCGGCCCGGTGCTGTGCCGCCGGGTCACCCCTGCCGGCTGTCGGCCCCTATTGCCAGAGGGCCAAGGGACAGAATGTAGATCCTGGACTGGAAATTTCGCCTTTGGAATCTATCCTTTCGGAGCATGACGCATCCCGTCCGCAAGACGCACTCCCCGTCTCCCTTGCGTACGGCGCTCAGTTTCCTGTGGGCGCTCCTGCCGCTGGTGAGCCTGGGTGTGCTCTCGCCGCTCGTGTTCGGCTACGCGGCGGGACGCAAGCGGTCGTGGCCGCTCTGGCTGGCCACGGCCGTCTACACCGCGCTGGTCGTGACGCTGTTCTCCACCAGTGACAGCGCGCCGGGCAGCGCGGGTGACGTGGCCTTCCTACTGTCCTTCATAGGGTGCATGCTCGTCGGGACCGCGCATGCGCTTGCCATCAGGCGTTCGGTCTTCGCGCCCCACTTCGCCGACCCCAACGAGCAGGCCCTGGCCGCCGCACGGAACCGTGCCGAGCTCCGCCGTCAGGCCCGCGACCTGGTGACGAGAGACCCCACCGTGGCCAGGAATGCCGGAGTGGGCCGTCCCGACCTGCCGCGCCAGTACGACGACGGCGGTCTGATCGACGTCAACCACGCCCCGCCCAGCGTTCTCGCGATGCTCCCCGGGATGACCCAGGAACTGGTGGACCGTTTGGTGCAGGTCCGCACGACCGCCGGTCCCTTCGTGTCGGCCGAGGAGCTGTTCGCCGCCGCCGACCTGCCGCCGCACCTGACCCCCGGCATCGCTGAGTTCGCGGTCTTCTTCCCCTGAGCCCTGGAGACGGTTGCGGCGACGGCCTGTCTTCGGACGGTAACGGCGGGCGGCACGATCTGTCAGTCGTCTTCAGGCCACTCGCAGAATGGTCATCTCGATCATGCTGTCCGGTTCGAGGCCCTGATGGTGAGCACGGCAGAACCGCCGCCCGGTCCTGCCGGTCCCGGTGTCGGATCGCCAGGGGGCGCTCCTTCAACATCCTCGGGCCGGTAGTGCGCGATCGGGATCGAACAAACGGGGGAAGCGTGAGCCCGTGAGACCGAAGCTCATGACGCCGCCGCCGTGTCCGTCGCCAGTGATCCACCCTGCGCTACGGCCGCTTCAGCTGAGAGCGCTCTCGGGTCTATGGTTCGAACGCCGCGGCGTTCGAGGTGCCGCGACGGAGAGCGCAGGCCCCCATGAGCAGTTTCAAGCCCACGATCGAGGATGTCGCGCGCGTGGCCGGTGTGTCCCGCGCGACCGCGTCCCGTGTGATCAACAACGCGCCCGGCGCGTCCGGGCCGCTGCGCGCCCGGGTCCACGCGGCTGTGGCCGAGTTGGGCTACCAGCCCAACGAGACCGCCAGAGCCCTGGCCTCCGGCCGCCAACGCACTGTCGACGTCATCGCGATCACTTACGGTCCCGGTATCGGCTGGCTCGGGACCCACCCATACTTCAGCCGCGTCCTGGCCGGCATGATGCCCGTCCTGGAAGCCGTCAACGCGCAACTGCGACTGCACGCCCTGGGCCATGAGACAGCCGCCGAAATGATCGACGAGATCGCTACGAACACCACCATCGGGGCCGTTCTCGCCGACATCACCCCGGCACTGGCGACCCGGTTCTACCGCCGGTGCCGCCGCACCGTCTCGATGGTGCCCACCGCTTCATCGGTTCCCGCTATGCAGGCCGACAACATCGGCGGCGCGTACACCGCCGTCAACGAACTCCACCGGCTCGGCCGCCGCCGCATCGCCGCCATCCACGGGCCCGCCCTCAACCCCTGCGCCATCGACCGCCGCACCGGGTATCTGCGAGCCGTTCGGCACCTCGGACTGACCGGTGTCGACGCCGACGGCGACTTCCACCGTGAAGGCGGCTACCACGCAGCCAGAAAACTGCTCGAACAGCACCCGGACATCGACGCGATGTTCGTCGCCTGCGATCTGATGGCCGCCGGAGCCGTCCAGGCCATCACCGCCACCGGCAGACGCGTCCCCGACGATGTGAGCATCATCGGCTTCGACGACAGCATCGCGTCCGTATGCAGCAACCCGATGCTGACCACGATGCGCCTGCCCGTCGAGGACATGGCCGCCGCCGCCACCCGCCTGCTTCTGGAAGGCGACCCGGCGCCAGGCCACCGACAGCGGTTCCCGGTCGACCTCGTCCTCCGCGACAGCACCCGAAACTAGAATCCGCGAAGGCGGCAGGGATGGCACTTCACGAGCAGGTCGAGGCCACCGACGTGGCGCTGGACGAACCACTGGTGCGCACGTCGGCGCTGCGGCTTACGCTCGCCTCACCGCTCTACCGCGGCGCCACCATTTCGGTGTTCCTGTCCGCTCTCGGGTTCTCGGCCGCCGCGCCGCAGATCGCGTCCTTCCTCGTCAACGACCTCGGTGCCTCACTCAGCGCAGCCGGACTCTTCTATCTCACGAACCTGACCGCGCCCGTGGCCGGTTATCTGATCGGCAGACGCTCGGACCACACGGGCCGACGCCTGGGACTGTTTCGCATCTGCGCTCTCCTGGGCTTCGCGGGCTGGGTAGGCACCGCCTACTCGACCCAGCTCTGGATGCCCTACGTCATCAGCGCCGTCATCGGCGCGTTCGGCGGCGCCGCCACCTCCCAACTGTTCGCCGCCGTCCACGACGAGCAGAAAGCCCACCCGGACCCGAACAACGACGCAGTGGTCGCCGTCGTACGGATGGCCCTGACCGCCGGCTGGGTGATCGGCCCGGTCGCCGGGGCATTCCTGGCCGCCCAGACCTCATCGCGCACCATGCTCCTGGCAACGGCCATCTGCACGCTCGCGCAGATACTCCCGCTGGGGACGCTCAGGACACCTGCCATCACCTCCGCGCGTCAAACCAGCGAACCGGACACGCGCGGACCCAGCGTGCGCGACATGTTGCCGCTGATCACGTTCACCGCGCTCTACGTGCTCGTGTACGCCGGAGAACCGATCAAGTACGCGTACCTGCCGATCTACATGAACGGCCAACTCGACTTCCCCGCCGAGCTCAGCGGGGCGATCATCGGAATCCAGCCACTGGTCGAGATCATCCTCATGCCGCTGGCGGTGCTCGTCGCACGCAGAATCGGGATGACGCGGCTGATGGTGATCGGCGCTGCCTTCGGCGTCGCCGCCAACATCTGCTTCGCCACCACCGGCACCGCCGCAGGGCTGTTCGCCGGACAGATCCTCATGGGCGGCGTGTGGGGGGTCTTCGCCGCACTCGGCATCATCCTCGCCCAACGGCTTCTCCCCACCGCCGTCGCCACCGCCTCCGCCATCTTCCTCAGCTCCTCCGCCCTGGCCTCCGCCCTGGGCGGTGCCGCCGGTGGACTCGGAGCCGCCGCCGTCGGACTACCCCTGGTATTCCTCATCCCAGCCGCACTCGGGCTCCTCGCCGTCATCGGCCTGGCCATCATGACCCGCTCAGCGGCAATCAGCTTCTAAATCCAACCCGGCCTCGCCGGGCACCACCCAGTGGCGTGCTCGCTGGATGTACGGCGGCTCGTTGACGGCCGCGCCGAGCATCGCGAACACGTCCGCCTGCGCGCGCAGCGCCTCGATGTCGACGATGTCGACCCCGCCCGCGGACGTCTGGCAACGAACACACCCGCAGCGCGGCGATGATGGTGTCGGTCCGGGCGCCGGCTCCGTGTGCACCGCGCCGGTCGGGCTATCGTCGCCGCGGCACCGGGTCCGGTTCGGTGATGGCCTGACGGGCCTGCGTGGGGCCGGTGAACAGGTGGGTGCGCATGCCGATTGCCTCGGCAGCTTGGATGTTCTCGGCGCGGTCGTCGACGAACAGGATGCGTTCCGGTGCGAGGTCGAGGGTCTGACAGCACCACCGGTAGGCGTCCAGGTCGGGTTTCGTGTGGCCGGTTCGGCAGGAGAAGGCGACCACGTCGAAGTGCTTCAACCAGCGGTGGTGCTGTTCGTAGTGCGCGGCGAGCTCTTCCGGGATGTTCGACAGCAATGCGATTCGCCGCCCCGATGCCGCCGTCTGTTCGACCAGGGCGACCATGTCATCGTCGATGGCGCTCCAGCTCGCGATGTCCGCGGCGATGAGGTGGGCGATCTGATGGTCATCGAAGGTGGTGCCGAGGGCGGCTGCCACCTGCCGCCAGTATCCGGATCCGGTCACTTCACCACGGTCGTAGGGCATGCGCAGCGCCCAGTAAGGCTGCCAGAACGCGGAGGCTGAGACGCTCGCCGTCGCCACCAGCAACTCCTGGCCGGATGGGGACTGCTGGCGGGCGATGACGCCGAACAGGTCGAAGAGCACGGTGTCCGCCATCGGGTCACACCCTCCGCACGGCGACGCCGGCGGCGTCCAGCGCGTCAGCCTCGTCGTTGGGGACGTCGTCTGTGGTCACGACGGCGTGCAGCGCGGATGCCGGTGCGACGAAGGCGAGGGCGGTGCGGGAGAACTTGGCCGCCTCGGTGACCGCGATGACGCGGTGGGCCGAGGCCATCATGGCGCGCTTGATCGCAGCGTCGGCGAGGTCATACGCGGTCAGGCCGTTCGAGGCGTTCAGGCCACAACAGCCGATGATCGCGGTGTCGAAGCGCAGCGCGGCGAGTGACGCCTCCGCCAGGGGGCCGGTGAGCGCCAGCTCGCCGGGGCGTGGTTCCCCGCCGGGCAGGAGCAGTCTCAGTTGGGGTGCGCCGACCAGCGCGTTGGCTGCGTGCAGGGACATCGGCATGACGGTCAGGCGGCGGTGGGTCAGTGCGCGGGCCACTTCGAGGCAGGTGGTGCCGCTGTCGATCACGACTGCCTCGCCGTCGGCGATCATGTCGGCTACCGCTGCGGCGATGCGCTGCTTGACCTGCCGGCCGTCATGTTCGCGAAGCGCGAACGGGGGTTCCTCGCCGCGCAGCAGCAGACTTCTGGCCCCGCCGCGGTAACGCTCGAGGACGCCCTGTTCGGCCAGGATCTCCAGGTCTCGGCGGATCGTCATCTCCGAGGTGCTGGTCAGGTCCGCCAGCTCCGCCACGCTGAGCTGCCCGGCCTGCCGTACGGCATCGGTGATCTGTCGGTGTCGGTCCACGCTCGCCATACACTCATTGAACACAAAATGCATTCGAAAAGCAATCTTTCGAACGTGAATTATGTTTGATACGTTCGAAGACGTGATGAGATCCTTGCGGGCCGCGCGACTGGCCACCTTCGTTTACTTCGCCCTCAACGGTCTCGTCCTGGGTGTTTGGATTGTCCATATCCCCGCCGTCGAGCATCGGGCCGGAATCAGCCACGCCGTGCTCGGCTGGCTCCTGCTGCTCCTCGGCGCCGGCGCCTTCGCCGGCATGCAGCTGGTCGGGCCGCTCACCGACCGTTTCGGCGCTCGTAGGGTCGTGCCGCTGAGCGCGGCGCTGTGCGGTGCGGCACTCGTCCTGCCGGCGCTCGCCGTGAACACGTGGACGCTCGGCCTGGCACTGCTGGTGCTCGGTATCGGCAACGGCAGCCTGGACGTCAGCATGAACACCCACGCCGTCCAGGTCGAAGCCGGGTACCGGCGCCCGATCATGTCCGCGTTCCATGCCGTGTTCTCCATCGGCGGAGTCCTCGCCGCGCTCGTCGGCGCCCGCACCCTCAGTTGGGGCTGGAGCACGACAACCACCCTGACCGCGGTCAGCCTCTTCGCCCTCGCCGTCACCGCAGTCGTCGCACCCGCGCTGCTACCGCGGCCCGAAGCCGCCGGCACACTGGAACGCCCCACCGCCAAGGCCGCCACCTGGCGGACCACTCCTCTGCGCATCTGGGCGCTCGCCGCGCTCGCTCTGATGCTGATGCTCAGCGAAGGCGTCGCCAACGACTGGAGCGTGCTGGCCATGCGCGACGTGCTCGACGCGCCCGCCGCCACCGCTGCCCTCGCCTACGGCGCCTTCGCCGTCGCCATGACGATCGGGCGTTTCCTCACCGACCGGGTCGCCGCACGCTTCGGCCCGGTCGCCATCGTCCGCTACGGATCGGCACTGGCCGCGCTCGCCCTCACGATGATCGTGTTTTCACCGTCGATCCCACTGGCCATCGCCGGATGGACGTTGTTCGGTGTCGGACTGTCCGGCACCATCCCGCAACTCTTCAGCGCGGCCGGCCACGCCGACCCCAACGCCGCCGGAGCCAACGTCTCCCGCGTTGCCGGCCTCGGCTACCTCGGCATGCTCGCCGGGCCCGCCATCATCGGACCCCTCGCCGACCTCATGCCACTGAACTACACGTTCTTCCTGCCCGTGGCCTTCTGCGTAGTCGCCGCCCTCACCGCCCAGATCCTTCGATCCAAGGCAGAAGAGCCGCAGCCGCAGGTAACCACCCGCCCGCGGCCGGCGTCCACACCGTCTGAGCCACACCTGGTGCCGCCGGCTGATCCTTCAGTCCTGCCAGATCATTGGCAGGCGGGTGAGCACGACAACCTTCGGCGCCATGTCCGCCGCAGCCGTGGGTAGCCCGTATCGCGATGGCGAGGCCGGTGACGGCAGGGCATAACGACGCAGCGTAGTCTTCGTTGGTACGGTCAGTGAACGTGCGCCTTCGCGGGGTTCGGGGCACCTCGGGGCGACATCGACGACCTTGACACGCGACTGCCCCCGCATACGGCACATGAGGAGGGGCGATGGCGGAGCCCGACCAAGGCGCGATCCCGCAGCCGGTGCTGAGCCCGCTGACGAGGGCGGCGATCTTCCTGGTGGTGACGGTCGATCCGGGTGGAGAGCCCGTCGCGCGGGAGTTGCTGTCCGATCTGCCGGGGTTGCAGCGGGCCGTCGGTTTCCGGGCACCGGAGGGCGACCTGAGCTGCGTCGCCGCGATCGGGTCGCAGGCCTGGGACCGCCTGTTCGGCGGGCCTCGCCCGGCCGAGCTGCATCCTCTCCGCGAGTTCGTCGGGGCCGTTCACCACGCGGTCTCCACACCCGGTGACCTGCTGTTCCACATCCGAGCCCAGCGGCTGGACCTGTGCTTCGGGCTGGCGTCGCAGATCATGGACCGGCTCTACGGCGCGGTGACGGTCCGCGATGAGGTGCACGGATTCAAATACTTCGACGTACGGGACCTGCTGGGCTTCGTCGACGGCACGGAGAACCCGGTCGGTCCCGCGGCGGGCGCGGCGGTCCTGGTCGGCGCCGAGGACCCGGAGTTCGCGGGCGGGAGTTACGTGATCGTACAGAAGTACCTGCACGATCTGCGGGCATGGAACGCCCTGCCGGTCGAGGCCCAGGAAAGGGTGATCGGCCGCACCAAGCTGGACGACATCGAGCTGGACGACGCCGTCAAGCCGGCCGACTCCCATGTCGCGCTGACCACGATCGTCGACGACGACGGCACCGAGCGGCAGATCCTGCGGGACAACATGCCCTTCGGCGCCGTCGGGCGCGGTGAGTTCGGCACCTACTTCATCGGCTACGCCCGCACCCCGGCGGTCACCGAGCGAATGCTGGAGCGGATGTTCCTCGGCGACCCGACCGCGAGCCACGACCGGATCCTGGACTTCTCCACCCCCGTGACGGGCACCCTGTTCTTCGTCCCGAGCGCCGACTTCCTCGACGACCTGCCCGACCCGCCCGGCCTCGCGACCGAGACCGGGACCCGCACCGGGAGCGGAGCCGGCCCCGGGAACGGGACCGACGCTGGGAGCGGAGCCGGCGCCAAGAGCAGGGCCGACGCCGAGAGCAAGGCCGACGCGACATCTGATGCCCAGGCCCCATACGACGGTTCCCTGGGGATCGGCGATCTGAAAGGGCGCACCGCCCGATGAACAACCCGTACCGCGGACCGGCGCCGATCTCCACCGCCGTGTGAGCCGGCCTGAAGAACGAGACCCGGCGTGCTCCCAAGCGCCACGTGGCAGGCCCCACATCCGCGAGATCTCCGCGACGCGCCACGCACCCGCTCGATCCGGGACCACGACCGTCGAGGGCGCTCATCTCCTTCGGGTGTGCGGGGCGGTCGCGTCCAGCGGCAGTCCGATGGCGTGTTTGAGGATCTTGCCGGTGGGGGTCATGGGCAGTTCGTCGGCGAACGAGATGTGGCGGGGATACTTGTAGGCGGCCACCCGCTCCCTCACGAAGGCGCGCAGGCCGTCGGCCTCGACCGGCGCGCGCAGCACCACCACCGCCGCGATCTCCTCCCCGAGCTTCGGATGGGGAATCCCCACGACCGCCGCCTGCCGTACGGCGGGGTGCTCGTACAGGACCTCCTCCACCTCCCGGGGATACACGGTGCGGCCTCCCCGGATGATCACGTCGCGGCGCCGTCCGACCACGAAGAAGAACCCCTCGTCGTCGACCCTGCCCAGGTCGCCGGTGTGGAACCAGCCGTCGCGGATCGCCTCCGCGGTCGCGGCGGGATTGTTCCAGTAGCCCTTCATCACGTTGGGGCCCCGGATGACGATCTCGCCGACGTGGCCGCACGGCACCTCGCCGCCGATCTCGTCGACGACCCTCATCTCGACGTCCTTGATGGGCCAGCCGATGGACCCCGGCCTGCGGCCGGGGCCGGCGCGGTTGGTCGCGGCGGACGGGGAGGTCTCGCTGAGGCCGTACCCCTCCATGATCAGGCAGCCGAACCGCGCCTCGTACACCCGGAGCACGTCGAGCGGGAGCGCGGCGCCGCCGGAGACGCACAGGCGCAGCAGCGACATGTCGGAGACCCCGAGGTGATCGAGCAGCGCGATGTACATCGTGGGCACGCCCTGGAAGACCGTGACGCCGTCACGCCGGATCACCTCCAGCGCCCGGCCCGGTTCGAAGCGCGGCAGCAGCGTGAGGCGCGCGCCGGCGTGGATGCTCGCGTTGAGCGAGCATGTCTGCCCGAAGGCGTGGTAGAGCGGAAGCGCTCCGAGGACGACGTCGTCCACGCCGAGCGCGTGCATGCGGGCCACCGTCGTGGCGTTGCTCACGAGGTTGGCGTGGGTCAGCTCGATGCCCTTGGGCCGGCCGGTCGTCCCCGAGGTGTAGTGGATGACGGCGGTGTCGCCGGCCGCCCTCGCGACGATCTCGTGTTCGGCCTCCACGCCGCGCAGCAGCCGGCGAAACTCCTCGGGGACCACGAAGAAGCAGTCGGCGCCGGTGCCCGAGGTTCCGGCCTCGGCGGTCTCCGCGAGGGCGTGCCAGGCGATCAGCAGCCGGGCCCCGCAGTCACCGATGTAGGAGGCGATCTCCCGCCTCTTCAGCAGCGGGTCGAGCGGGACGACCACGGCTCCGATCCGCAGAACCCCGTAGTAGACGACGGCGAACTCCGGGACGTTCGGCAGCATGACCGCCACCCGGTCGCCGACGCCGATCCCGCGCCGCCGCAGCATCGACGCGACGCGCGCGCTCAGCAGTTCGAGCGCGTCGTAGGTGATCTCCGCCTCGTCGAGCGTGACGACCGCTCTCCCGGTGAGCCGCCCGGCGGCGACCTGGAGCCGGTCAGCGAGGTTCATGGGAACGACCGTACGTCTGGCCTCCATGGCTCTCATCGGTCGCGGCGGCCAGTCTTTTCCGCTCGGGATTGGTGTCCGGCGACAGCGTGTCCTGAAGCGCGATCGCGACGAGCAGGTCGAGGAGGTCGTTGATCCGGCGCAGATTGCGTCCGGTGCGCTCCCGGATCCGTCGCAGGCGGTACTGGGCGGTGTTGGGGTGGATCTGCAGCCGCTCCGCGCAGGCGCGCAGGTTCAGGTCGTCGGCGGCGAAGGCCCTGATCGTGGCCGTGAGCACGCCTCCGCGCGCCCGGTCCTCGGCCAGGAGCGCGGTGATCCGCGGGTCGACCAGGTGCCGGGCGGTGTCGTCGGCCTTCAGCGCCAGATACTGGAAGGCCGTGATCCTCGGCAGGGCCGCCACCCCTCCCTCCTCGGGCAGGAACTCCAGCACCGTGCGAGCCTCCTGGTAGGCCTGCGGGATCTGGGCGGTCCCGGCGATCACGGTGCTGACGCCCATCGCCAGGACGATGCCCTCGCCGAGGAGACTCTCCCGCACCGCCTGCAGCCGGTCGCACAGCTGCTCGGGATCGGCGCCGGGACCGAGCGAGGGGATGGCCACGATCTCCGACTGCCGTACGACCGACAGCGTCCTCGTACCGTTTCCCCCGGTCCGGGCGATCGCCGCGCATGCCGCGTGCCGCGCGTCGGCGCCGCGGTCCGGGCCCGATGCCACGGCCTCTCCCCCGAACCTGGCGATCCTCGGGAGAAGGATCGCGATCAGCACGAGCAACGGCGTGCGGGTGTCGGGCCCGAGGCCGTGCGCCTGGGCCGCGGCGAGCTGCCGGCCGCGCGTAGGCGTGTTCCCGGCCAGGAGGGTCTCCAGCAGGTCCCTGCTCTCCCGCACCGCCTCGGCGGTGGCGTACTGCTGGAACTCCATGTACGCGTTGGCCGCGTGCGTGCTGGCGAAGTCGCAGTAGCGCATCAGCGGAGCCGCCAGCGACAGCGCGGCCTCATGACCGGCGAACGAGCGGCCGGCCCGCTTGACCACCGACTCCCAGAAGACCTGCTGGCCGACGCGGAAGGCGTTGATGTAGTCGGCCAGGGCGACCCCGGCCCGGGCCCGCCGCATCCCCGCCCGTCGGGTGAAGGCGATGTCGTCGAGCGTCACCGTGCGGTCTTCGAACAGTACGGCCAGCTTGCTGCGGTAGTGCTGGGTCACCTGGCTCCGCACGTCGGCGTGGAACGCCTCGTCCTGAGCCGCGTACGCGGGAATCTCGTCCCGCATGGTTCTGGCCGCGGTGTCGGCCAGCTCGTCTAGGTCGTTGAGGAGTTCGGAAAGGATACGTGCGCGTTCAGCGCGGACCGCTTCCGTACCAGTGAGTGTTTCCGTGCTGAATCCACTGGACATGCCGGGATGATCCATGGCTGAGGCCGGGCGGTCAACGGTTCGTAACCGGTCCGAGACACACGCTGTGCGCGGTGGACAACACCCCTGTCACATTTTGGGTGCCCGTGCCCAATGCGGTTCCTCACGGGCGGATCCTACGCTGACCACAACTTCAGAACATTGTTCTTCCACTCGCTGCGCCCAGGAGGCCGGATGCTGGAGGTACACGATCTTACCGTTCGCTTCGGGGGCATCACGGCGCTGGACGGCGTGGGCTTCTCCGTGCGGAGCGGCGAGATGGTGGGACTCATCGGGCCGAACGGAGCCGGCAAGACCACGCTGTTCAACTGCCTGACACGGCGATACGACGCCGACGAGGGAGGAGTCCGGTACGAGGGAAGAGACCTGCTGGCCGTACCGCCGCACGCGATCGCGGGGCTGGGCATCGCGCGGACCTTCCAGAACCTCGGGCTGTTCGGGCACATGTCGGTGCGCGACAACATCCTGGTCGGCGCGCACCACACCGGAGGGGCCGGTTTCCTCACCGCCGCGCTGTGGCTGCCACAGGTCCGGCGCGAGGAGGCCCGGCTCCGCGCCGAGGCCGACAGCGTGCTGGACCGGCTGGCGCTGACCGAGGTCGCCGACCACCCCGCGGCGGGCCTGCCGTTCGGCACGCTCAAGCGGGTGGAGCTGGCCCGGGCGCTGGTCGGGCGCCCCAAACTGCTGCTGCTGGACGAACCCGTCAACGGGCTCAACTCCGCCGAGGTCGAGGAGTTCTCCGGCACCCTTCGCGCGCTCCGCGAGGAGTTCGACGTGACGGTGGTCGTGGTCGAGCACCACATGGGCTTCGTCATGGGAATCTGCGACCGGGTCGTCTGCCTGGACTTCGGCCGCAAGATCGCCGAGGGGCCGCCAGCGGAGGTCCAGCGCGATCCCGGCGTCATGCGGGCATACCTGGGGACGGCCATATGAGCGAGAACGCCTTTCTGACGGTCACGGACCTGCGCGCCGGCTACGGAGGCGCCCGGGTCCTGCACGGTGTGAGCCTGGCCGTGGGCCAGGGGGAGATCTGCGCCATCCTCGGCCCCAACGGAGCGGGCAAGACGACCCTGCTGCGGGCGCTCTCGGGCATGGTCCGGGTGCGCGGCGACGTCCGGCTCGACGGGGCCGACCTGTCCGGGCGCTCTCCGGACGCGATCGCCCGGCAGGGCGTCGCGCACGTGCCCGAGGGGCGCGGCACGTTCATGCCGCTGACCGTCGAGGAGAACCTGCGCCTGGGGGCCTTCGTCCGCCGGGACCGCCGAGGCCTTCGCGGTCTTCGAGGTCGTCGGGGGGACAGCGCGGTGGACGCCGACCTGGAGCGCGTCCACACCTACTTCCCGGTGCTGAAGACGCGGCTGAAGCAGGTGGCCGGCAGCCTCAGCGGCGGCGAGCAGCAGATGCTGGCGATCGGCCGGGCGCTCATGCTGCGTCCGCGGCTGCTCCTTCTGGACGAGCCGTCCCTCGGACTCGCCCCCATGGTCACCCAGGAACTGTTCCGCATCGTGCGGGCGGTCAACGAAGAGGAGCGGACCACCGTGGTCGTCGTCGAGCAGAACGCCCATCTCGCTCTCAGCATCGCCCAGCAGGCGCATGTCCTGGAGAGCGGCCGGATCGTCCTGTCGGGATCGGCGGAGCAGATACGGGCGGACGAACAGGTCGCCCAGTCCTACCTCGGATACCGGGTCTAGGCATGGCCGGCTTCCTGCAGCAGATCGTCGAGGGGCTCGGCGCGGGTGCGATCTACGCCAGCCTGGCCCTGGCTCTGGTACTGATCTACCAGTTCACCGGGATCGTCAACTTCGCCCAGGGCGAGCTGGCGATGTTCTCCGCCTACATCGCCTGGCAGTTCATGGCCGCGGGCCTGCCGTTCTGGCTGGCCCTGGTGCTCACGCTGGCGGTTTCCTTCGTGGGCGGCATGCTGATCGAGCGGGTCATCATCCGCCCCGTGGAAGGCGCCCCCGAACTGACCGTGGTGATCGTCACCGTGGGGCTGTTCATCTTCGTCAACGCCGCCGCCGGATGGATCTGGTCGTTCCTCATCAAGGACTTCCCCAATCCGTTCCCCGGCGGCGCGATCGAGGCCGGCGGGCTCAGCCTGGGGTATTCGACGCTGGGCATCATGGCCGTGGTCGGCGTGGTCATGGGCCTGCTGTACCTGCTCTTCCAGCACACCAAGGTCGGCCTGGGGATGCGCGCCGTGGCGACCAACCCCTCCTCGGCCCGGCTCGTCGGCATCCGGGTGGGCTGGACGCTCGCGCTCGGCTGGGGGCTCGCCGCCACCGTCGGCGCGGTGTCGGGAATCCTGGTGGCCCCGCTGCTCTTCCTGGAGCCCAACATGATGGGCGGCGTCCTCATCTACGCCTTCGCCGCGGCGACCCTCGGAGGGTTCGACAGCCCGGTGGGCGCGGTGGTGGGCGGCCTGGTCGTCGGCGTCGCCGAGACCCTCGCCGGCGCGTACGTCGGCTTCATCGGATCCGACCTCAAGGTGGGCGTGCCATTGGTCATCATCCTCTTCATCCTGCTGTTGCGGCCCCAGGGCCTGTTCGGCCGGGCGGCGGTGGAGAGGGCATGAGCGGGCCTGCGGAGGTGACCGAGAAGGCCGCGCGAGCGGACGCGCCCACCCGGGGCCGGTCCCTGGCGCGCGTCGCCACCGCGCACCGGCAGTGGATCGTGATGGCGGTGCTGCTCGCGGTGGCCTGTTACGCGCCGTTCCAGCTCGTGCCCTTCCGCGTCTTCCAGCTCACCATGGTGCTGGTCTACGCGGTGGCGCTGCTCGGGCTGAACCTCCTCGTCGGTCACGCCGGGCAGATCTCCCTCGGGCACGGCGCCTTCTTCGCCGTCGGGGCCTACGGCTCCGCGATCATGATCGATCGGTGGGACACCCCGCACCTGGTGACCCTGCCGATCGCCGCCGCGGTGGCGTTCGCGCTCGGCCTGGCGCTCGGCCTGCCCGCCATGCGCCTGCGCGGGCTCTATCTGGCCCTCGTGACACTGGCCATCGCGATCTTCCTCGTGCCGCTGCTCAAGCGCTTCGAGGCGGTGACCGGCGGTTCCATGGGGCTGACCCTCGGCAAGCCGGTTCCGCCGGCGTGGACGGGACTGGCCGAGGACCAGTGGCTGTACTTCCTGGCGCTGGCCGTGACCGTCGTCGCCTTCCTGCTGTCCCATGGCCTGCTGCGCTCGCGAGTCGGCCGAGCCCTGCACGCCATCCGGGACAACGAGGCGGCGGCCGAGGTCATGGGCGTGCGGCTGTCGTTCTACAAGACGCTCGCCTTCGCCTGGAGCGCGATGTTCGCCGGGGCGGCGGGCTGCGTCTACACCTGGGTCATCGGGTTCGTCTCTCCGGACTCGTTCGTTCTCACGCTTTCGATCACCCTGCTGGCAAGCATCGTCGTCGGCGGCCTGGGCTCGTTCTCCGGCCCGCTGCTGGGCGGGCTGTTCATGATGTTCGTGCCGAGCATCTCCCAGGACGTCAACGACGCCGCGCCCGGCGTCATCTTCGGCTTGTTGATCATCGCGGTGATGTACGTCGCTCCGACCGGCCTCGCCGGGCTGGCGGGACGCATGACGCGCTCGATCACAAAAATTCTCCGGAAGGAGTAGGAAATGCGGGTATCTGCGATCGGCTCTACGGCGATGACGGCAACCCTGCTGGTCGCCTTGGCGGCTTGCGGGGGGCGAGAGGCCGCCGCGCCGAGCACGGCGGCGTCAGGGTCCGGGTCGGGGGAATGCCAGGGGCAGCAGACCACCGGCATCACGGACACGAGCATCAAGCTCGGCGGCATCTATCCGCTCTCTGGCCCCGCTTCCGCGTACGGCGACATCCCCAAGGGCATCAAGGCCTACTTCGACTACATCAACGCCGAGAAGAACGGGATCGGCGGCCGCAAGGTCGAGTTCGTGGTGCGCGACGACGGCTACCAGCCGCCCAAGGCCGTGGAAGAGGCCAGAAGGCTCGTCGAGCAGGAGCAGGTGTTCGCGCTCTTCCAGACACTGGGCACACCCTCGACGACGGCGACCTGGGACTACACCAACCAGCAGAAGGTGCCGCAGGTCTTCGTCGCGACCGGCGCGTCGAAGTGGGGATCCGACACGGCTCACCCGTGGACCATCGGCTGGCAGCCCAACTACATCTCCGAGGCCCGCGTCTACGCGCAGTACCTCAAGCAGGAGCGGCCCGACGCCAAGGTGGCGGTGCTCTACCAGAACGACGACTTCGGCAAGGACCTGCTCGGCGGGTTCAAGAAGGCCATCGAGGGCAGCAAGATCACAGTGGCCGCGGAGCAGAGCTACGAGGTCTCCGATCCGAGCGTGGACCCCCAGATGCGCAACCTCGCCGGGTCCAAGGCGGATGTCCTGCTCAATATCACGACGCCCAAGTTCGGCTCTCAGGCGCTGGCGGCCGACGCCAAGAACACGAGCTGGAATCCGCTGCACATCGTCAACAACGTCGCCGCCTCGATCACCGTCCTCAAGCCGGTCGGCTTCCCGAACGTGCAGGGCGTCGTGTCGTCCACGTACTACAAGGATCCCAACGATCCGAAGTGGGCGAACGACCCGGAGATGATGCTCTACAACGCGAAGATGAAGCAGTACGCGCCCGACGCCGATCCGACCGTTCCGTACCACGCCTTCGGATGGGCGGCGGCCAGCAGCTTCCAGAAGGCGATGGAGGCGGCGAAGTGCCCGACGCGCGAGGGACTGCGAGACTCCATACGGGCGCTTCAGAACGTCCAGGTCGACATGCTGCTGCCGGGTGTGACGCTGAACACCGCCGCCGATGACGGCTTCCCCATCGAGTCCATGCAGCTCATGGAGTTCAAGGGCGAGCGGTGGGAGCTCTTCGGCGACGTGATCGACACCCGCAAGGAGTTCGGCCCGCTGACCGACTGACCGGAAGTCGTCAGGTCCTCATTTGATCGCTCTCCCCGGAAAGTCCCCGATCCTGCTTCGGCGCAGGGCCGGGGACTTCTCCGCCGTAGGGGTGAGCACCTGAATGTTTCAGGAGAACGGCCGCATGACGCCTCCGGCGTGAGGCCGGTGCGGACGGCGTTGACCTCACGCGTCACCGATCAGTCGCCGAATTCGTTCTGCACCCCGCAGGGAATGAGCGATGAGATGTAATGCTGGGGAAAGTGATCCTCGACGGAATACACGGCCGGCAGCGAGCGGGCCAACTGGAACTTTCCGGCGACGAACGCCAGGTTGGCCAGCAGTATCGTCGGCAGGCCCGAAGCCTGGGACGTGGGGTGGACGTTTTCCTCCCACTTTCCCCTAGTGGGCTGGGAGGTGCGACCAAGGTATTCGAAAAGGTCTGTCAGCGCGTTGCGAAACCGCGGAGCCCGATACTGATACTCGCGCCCGAAGTGCTGGAACGGCCCCGAGACCGCGGGCGGTAGATGCGGAACCATGTCGTTGTCGTAGACGTACCGGATGACCTTCTCGCGGAGGAACTCATCGTTCTGGCAGGCTTCCGCGAAATCGGGATTACCGATCATCGGCTGGCCGAAGGTGTAAACCGCCCTGAGCCGGTCGGCGAACACCTCTCGATATTTGCGTTCGTGTCTCATCATGACGGCCATGAGCCCGGCCATCGCGCCACCCAGACTGTGCCCGGTGATGTAAAGCGCCTCAAGCCCGCCTTCCATCATGGAGAGGCCGGCGCCGTCGGAAGACGAGACGCGGACCGACCGGCGGTCGCAGGCGTGCCGCAGGGTGCTCATGACCTCGTAGCGCGTCGCCCGCGTGTTGCGATAGAAGCCGCCGTGCACCGTGGGGCAGCCATCGCCGATCTGGTAGGCGATCCGTTCCGGCTCAAGGTCGAGGTTCACCATCCAGTTGATGAGGTTCAACGGTTCCGTGCCCCTGTAACACAGGATGGCGACTTTTCCGCTCCTGCTCTGGATCACGAATGCCGTCGAGCGAAGAAACAGCGCGTCAACGGACAACTGGATCATCCGGCACTGGTTGTCCTCAAGCCCCAGCCTCGCCATGATCATGGAGACGGTCTCCGGACCCGAGTAGGCGTAGGCCGAACACGTCGCCATGACATGTGCGATCTCGGGATCCGGATGCGCTCCGGCGCGCAGCAGCCGCTCCTCCAGGTTCTTGTAAACGGGAAATCCCGAAGTCTCGCGGCGACCGAAGGGCCGGAGCTCCTCGTAGGTCGGAGCCCTCACCTCCCGGATCCGAGGTCCCCCCTCCTCCTGGAATCGCCGCTCCGCCGAAACCGTTCTCTCGGGCTGCCGAACGGTCCTCGCGGTATCCGTAGCGTCCACGTCGTGCGCCTTCCGGTCATGTTCAGAATGGCGCTCGCCAACTGGTCACGGTCGCGGCCGGGAACGGGACAGCGACCATCACCGCAGCGTGACGTTCCTCAAGGCCTGCTTGCCTAGCCCAATTTCCTTGACGTCCCGGGACGAAACCCCTGCGCTCGCAAACTCGTACAGGTGCGAGAACGGCGGGCGCGTCCACGCTCGGCACCGGCATCGGCCCGTCCGGGCTTGACGGCCCCGGAACGCCCACGTATGTCTGAGAGGGGAGGCAGCTTGTGACGGGGCAGACAGCGGCCGAGCACGACGATGAGGTCACCGTTCCGAAGGACCGGCGCCTCCTGTACCAGATATGCCGATGGACCGTCGCGGTGATTCTGCTGCAGTACGGCTTCGCCAAGCTCTTCGGCGCCCAGTTCACCGTGCTCGACTCCGAGCTCGACAAGCCGATGGGCACGGTGAGTGGATTCTGGCTGACCTGGTACTACTTCGGTTACTCACCGCTCTTCGGCAATCTGCTGGGGCTTGTGCAGGTCGGCCTCGGCCTGGCGTTGGCGTTCCGCCGCACCACGCTGCTCGGGGCCGCGGGCGCCGCGCCGCTGCTCGCCGGGATCACCGTGCTCGACGTCTCCTACGTCATCCCCTACGACGCCATGCTGATCGCCCTGATCGGGGCCTGCTGCGCGGGCTACCTACTGTGGAGGCACCGCCGCGAACTGGCGGCGGTGTTCTGGAGCGACCGGAACCGGGCCGCGTCCCGCTCGCGCCCCCGGTGGGCGCACGCCGTGCTCGTGGTTCTCCTGCTCGCGGTTCCGGCTTCGTGCTCGTACTACGTCGCCAACTACAACAACCGATCGCCCACCCCGCTCGACGGCGTATGGAACGTGACGGCGGGCACCTTCCAGCCCTCCGGCCTGCCCGGCCCGGCCGAGCGCGTCTACTTCGAGCACAACCGCGCCCACCAGGTCGTCCTGCGCAGCGGGCAGACGTGGCAGACCCATCACTTCGAGGTCGATCCGGCCACCGCCACGATCAGGATCTGGCGGACGTGGCTCAGCAAGGGCGAACAGCTGCTGTCCGGGCGGTACGACCTCACCGGTGGCCGGCTGGTGGTCACCGCCACGGATCTGGCCTCCGGGCAACCACTGCTCTGGGAACTGCGGCCCGTACCTCCCGATCAGATCCGCCGCGGCCCGTAAGGTGACGGCGAGCGGGAGGCCGTGCGCGTCAACGATCGGGTGGCGCTGGAGCCGGAAGGTCCGCCGCCCTTGCTACGGTGCCTCGATGGACCTACTTCTGTTGGGCGGCACCGGGTTTCTCAGCCGTACGGTGGCGGAGGAGGCGGTGTCGCGGGGGCACAGGGTCACGGCGCTGACGCGGGGTGTCTCGGGGGCGCCGCCGAACGGCGTCACCGCGGTTCACGCGGACCGGAACGCCGCCGACGAGATGGCGCGGGCCGTGCGCTCGGTGAAGGTCGCCGCGGTGATCGACATGTCCGGGGAGACGGTCGCGGCCGCGCGGATCGCGGCACGGGAGCTGGCGTCCGCGGACTCCTACGTCTACGTCAGCAGCATGAACGCCTACCGGAACTGGCCGCCGGGGCCCGTCAGGGGAGAGGACGACCCGCTCTGGGACGAGGAGTCGGACGCGTACGGCCCGGTCAAGGCCGCCGGCGAGCGCATTCTGAGCCGGGCCTTCGGCGACCGGCTGCTGAGCGCCCGGGCCGGGGTGATCGTGGGGCCGCGTGAGATCGGCGGCCGGTTGACCGCGTGGTTGCACCGCATCTCCGCCGGCGGCCGGATCGCCGTCCCCGACGCCCTGGACCAGCCGATGGCGTTCGTGGACGTCCGCGACCTCGCGAGCTGGCTGGTGGACGCCGCCGAACGAGGGATGTCCGGACCCGTGACCGCCACCGGGCCGTACGGCATGACAACCTACGGCGGGCTGCTGCGGGCATGCCGGGAAACCGTCTCCGCGACCGGCGGACCCGCGTCGGAGCTGGTGCCGATAACCGAGAAGACCCTGCTGGAGGCGGGCGTGCAGCCATGGAGGCACCTGCCGTTCTGGCTGCCGGAGGAGGTGGCCAGGACCGCATGGCAGATCGAGACCGCCACCGCCCGCCGTCTCGGTCTGCCCAGCCGGCCGATCGAGGCGACGGTTGCCGGCACCTGGGAGTGGATGCGTCGGGCAGGCACCGCCGCGTACCAGGCCGGGCAGGCGCACGGCCTCCCACCGGAGCTGGAGCGGTCCCTGCTGAGCTAGGCCCGGTGCGGGATACGGAAAATGATCAAGGCGGGGCTGGATGGACTAGACGATCGGCTGTGGGCGGCTGACCGACCTGTGGCCTCGTTAAGCTCCTCCTACGGTCAGTGGCCTTGAAAGGGGTGGGCGTGTCCGTCCGGATCGTGGTCTTCTCGCTCGGTGGCACGATCGCCATGGCCCCCGGCGCTCAGGGGGGCGGAGCCGTGCTCGCGCTGACGGGAGAGCAGCTCCTGGCCGGGGTGCCCGGACTCGGCGAGCTCGATGTCGAGATCGAGGTACGAGACTTCCGCCGGCTTCCCGGCGCCTCCCTGAGCTTCGACGACCTCCGGCATCTGGCGAACGCGATCCGCGACGGCGACGCCGACGGCATCGTGGTCATCCAGGGAACCGACACCATCGAGGAGACGGCATACCTCCTCGACCTCCTCCACACCGGCCCGGCCCCGATCGTGGTGACGGGGGCGATGCGCAACCCCACCATGGCCGGAGCCGACGGCCCGGCCAACGTGCTCGCCGCGATCGAGGTCGCGGCCGATCCCGCCGCACGCGGGCGTGGCTGCCTCGTGGTGTTCGCCGACGAGATCCACGCCGCCCGCCGGGTCCGCAAGGCGCACAGCACCAGCGTCGCCGCCTTCGCCTCTCCCAACGGTGGCGTGCTCGGCCACCTCGTCGAGGGCAGGGCGCGGTTCCTCTCCACTCCGGGTGAGCGGGTCACCGTACGGCTCGTACCGGACGCCGGCTTCCGCCGGGTCGCTCTCGTCACCGCGACGCTCGGCGACGACGGAGAGATCCTGCGGGCGGTCGCGGACCGCGCCGACGGGCTGGTGATCGCCGCGATGGGCGTCGGCCACGTGCCCGAGAGCTACCTCGAGGTGCTGACCGAGCTCGCCGGGCGCATGCCCGTTGTGCTCGCCTCTCGCACCGGCGCCGGATCCGTGCTCTCCCGCACCTACGGTTTCCCCGGTTCCGAGAGCGACCTCCTCGCCCGGGGGCTGACGGGCGCGGGTTTCCTCCATCCGTACAAGGCGCGCATCCTGCTCATCGCCCTGCTGACCGCGGGAGCGTCGTGGGCCGAGATCGTCGAGACGTTCACCAGGGCGGGAGCCGTCCACGCGTAGCCCGCGTGGCGCTCCCGGACGTGGCCGACCGCTGAACGGGCGACTCCCGGACAGAGGCCGGTACGGCGGGCGGCGAAGGGACCGCCCGCGCATCCCCTTCCGTGGCCGCCCGGCTTGTTCTTTCCGTACGCCCCCTCGCCGTGCCGTCCCCGTGTGCGGTGCCGGCACGGCGAGCCCCGGGGTCAGCTCTTGGGCATCAGGACGGTGTCGATGATGTAGACGGTGGCGTTGCGGGTGGACACGTTTCCGCAGAGCACGGCCGCGCCGTTGGCCTTGAAGTCCTCGCCCGATCCCGTGGTGGTCACCGTGCCGCCCTGCAGGGTGGTGAAGGAGCCGTTCGCGAGGTCGGCCGGAGTCTTGCGGCCCTGCACGACGTGGTAGGTGAGGATGTCGGTGAGGGCCTTCTTGTCGGCCAGGACCTTGCCGAGGGTCTCCTTGGGAATCTTGGCGAAGGCGTCGTTGGTGGGCGCGAAGACGGTGATGTCCTCGGCGCTGTTGAGCGTGTCGCCGAGCCCGGCCTTCTGCACCGCGGTGACCAGGGTGGAGAGCAAGGGATTGTTGGAGGCGGCGGTGGCCACCGGGTCGTCGGCCATTCCCGTGAAGCTGCCCTCTCCGGAGGCCGGAACCGCCGAGCAGGCCGCGCCGAACGGCATGGCCGCGGACGACGCCGAGTCGGAGGCCATCGGCGATTCGGCGCTCGGCGCGGGCGCGGCACCGCTCGCGGCCGGGGAGGCGGAGGTGTCGCCGCCACATGCCGCGGTCAACGACACGGCCACGGCGAGGAGGGGAAGGGCGAGAGAACGAACCTTCATGATGATCTTTTCCTCTGTGTGATGGGACTGTGATGGGACGGGGTTCGGTCAGGAGGGGTCATAGGACGGTCACCAGGACCGAATGCCAGCCGGTGGCGCCGTCGGGGAACGGCGCCGCCCGCTGCTGTGGCTGGGTTTGGCCGACCGCGTCGGTGGCGCGGACTTCCAGCCGGTGGTCGCCGGGGGTGGCCTGCCAGTCCAGGTGCCACTGGCGCCAGGTGTCCGGGTTCGGCGAGGGGGCCAGCCGCGCCTGCCGCCAGGGGCCGCCGTCCACCCGGACCTCGACGGCGGCCACCCCGCGATGCTGGGCCCAGGCGGTCCCGGCGATGGTGGCGGGACCCGCGGCCAGCCGGGCGAAGGGCTTGGGCAGCTCGATGCGGGAGGCGGTCTTGACGGGGGCGTGCTCGGCCCAGCCACGGCTGGTCCAGTAGGCGCGTTCGTCGGCGAAACGGGTGAGCTTGATCTCGGTCACCCACTTGGTGGCCGAGACGTATCCGTACAGGCCGGGAACGATCATGCGGGCCGGGAATCCGTGCACCGGGGGCAGGACTTCGCCGTTCATGCCGACGGCCAGCAGCGCGTCCCGGCCGTCCAGTACGGCCTGCACCGGGGTGCCGCAGGTCCAGCCGTCCGCCGATCGCGACAGGATCTGGTCGGCGTCCGCTCGTACACCGGCCTGGCGGAGCAGATCGGCCAGGTCGACGCCGAGCCATCGCGCGTGGCCGACGTAGGGGCCGCCGACCTCGTTGGACACGCACGTCATGGTGATGTCCCGCTCCACCAGCGGCCGCGCGAGGATGTCGTCGAAGGTCAGCTCGACCGGCCGGTCGACCAGGCCGTGGATGCGCAGTACCCAGTCCTGGTGCGGCACGCGGGGAACGACCAGGGCGGTGTCCACCCGGTAGAAGTCCTTGCTCGGGGTGGTGAAAGGCCCCAGGCCCGGAAGGCGCAGGTCACTGCCCGCGGGCAGCGGCGGCGCGGGATCGGCCGGCCGGGGCAGCAGCAGGCGTACTCCGGCGGCGGCGGTGTCCCGGGTGGCGCTCACCACCCGCCCCAGGCCGCCGGTGACGGCGGCGAAGCCCAGCACCGTGGCGGCAGTGCGCAACAGCGCCCGCCGATCGGTCATCGGGCCGGCCGCGAGTTCGGGACGGTCAGAGGCAGAGGGGTCGGGGCGGTCGGCGTCCAGGTGCGTGGCGAAGGTACGGAGCCAGGCGCGGTGCGTCAGGTGCAGCGCCGACGCCCCGACCACCGCGGCCAGTAAGGAGGGCAGCACGTCGAGAGGTGCCGAGCCGGGCCGTGACAGCGCCGCCATCGCGGCGGCCAGACCAAGGGAGATCAGCCCACCGCCGGCCAGACGGGGATGCCGGCGTGCGGCCAGACCGATGACCGCCGCGAACGCGGCCACCACGATCACCAGGACCAGCAGCAGGACGATCTTGTCGTTGCCGCCGAAGGTGCGGATCGCGAAATCCTTCAGCCACGCGGGGGTGAGATCGATGAAGGCCGAACCCACCGCCGGGAGCGGGCCGGTCTGCGGCTTCGACAGGGCCGCCGCCAGTTCTGCGGCGCCCAGGGCCGCCCCCGCCGCGAGCAGCCCGCAGGTTGCCGCCGCGAGGCTGGACATGGCTGGCTTCTTGACGGTCACATCGGAGCTTCGGAGCCACGGCGCAAAAGGATTGGCCATGACCTCGGGTTTTTCTCACCACGTCGGGGATCGCGGCCGAGAGGCGTCCGAGTACGGCCGGTTCCTCCGTCGCGGTGGGACGGAGCGCCGGCACCTCCGTATCAAGCCGCTCGCATCAGAGAGGCCTTCGTTCTCTCCACTGCCTCGGCCCTGGACGGGGTGGGTTCGCCGTTGCCGCCGTCCCTCGTTCTCTCCGGGCCGCAGAGGCCCTGTCCCATGAGATCGGGGGCCCGCAACGGAGCATCAGTGCGTCGGCCTCGAGCGGGGTTCGCGTTCGGCGGGTGAGGAGGCGGGCTTCGTGTCGCGGCGGTTGGCGTACACGCTGGTGATCGTGACGGTGATCAGGACCACGACGATGACCCCCAGCGAGACCGGAGTGGGAATCCCCGGGACCCACGCCCAGACGCCTTGCGCCCAGTGCAGGACGAGCTTGATCCCGATGAAGGCCAGGATGACGCCGAGTCCGTGGTTCAGGTGCCGCAGTTTCGTCAGGACGCCCAGGAGCACGAAGTAGAGCGCCCGCAGGCCCAGCAGGGCGAAGACGTTGGTGGCGAAGACGATGAAGGGATCCTCGGTCACGCCGTACACCGCGGGCACCGAGTCGACGGCGAAGACGATGTCGGTGGCGAAGACGGCCACGATGGCCAGCGCCAGCGGGGTCAGAGCGCGGCGGCCACCCTCACGAACGACCAGGCGGGAGCCGCGATAGTCGTCGGTGACCGGCATGAGGCGCCGCAGTAGCCGGATCGTGCGCATGGAGGAGATGTCGACCGTCTGCTCCTTCTCACCCAGCGCGTCCTTGAGGATCTTCCCGGCGGTGACGATCAGTATCCCGCCGAACAGCAGGAACGCCCATGTGCCGCTCTGCAGAACGGCCGCCCCCAGGGCGATGAAGATCGCGCGCAGCACCAGTGCCCCGATGATGCCGTACAGCAGGACCCGCTGGGCCAACGCGGTCGGGACCGCGAAGGCGGACAGCAGCAGCATGAACACGAACAGGTTGTCCACCGACAGTGACTTCTCCACTACATAGCCGGTGAAGAACTCCATCGCCACACCGGACCCGAAGACCCCCCATACGTAAACACCGAAGATCAGAGGCAGGGCCAGGTAGAAGACCGACCAGCCCACCGCCTCTCGCATCCGCACCTCGTGCGGGCGTCGTGTCAGCAGGAAATCCACGGCCAGCAGCAACATCAGAGCGGCCACGGTGATCGTCCACAGTTTCGGCGAGCCGATCGTTTCAAGATCGGCTACCGACAGGACTGCCTTGGCGGACATGGAACCCCCTCGAACGCGCTTCGGCTGTTCGAGGTCTCCTTCGCCCGCGCCTGCGGGCGGCCGTCCGGGGACGCTTCGAAACGTCCGTCCTGACCGGATCGGCTCTTGAGAAGTACTCCCCCCGTCATCCCAGGTTAGGCCAGTGCCTGGGCGGCGCGCCAACCCCGGGGGGGCGCCGGCCGGGAGTGGTCGCGGGCATTTGACTGGGGCCTGAGCCGCACGGATAGTGGAATAAATGCGGAGGGGAGTACCCACCGTCCGACACCCCGATCGTCATCACGGTCCCCGAGCACAGGGAGACCCGGCGGGGTGGCCCTCGTGCGACACGGGGGTGTGGGAAGACCTTCGTCCTCGTGATCATGTGTCCACGGCGAGGTCGAGGGAGGGCCCGATGTCGACCACCGCGCTTCTCGAAATTCTGCTGGGCGTCCTATTGACGATCTCCGCGATCGTCACCGTCGCCGTCCTGTGGCCGGGTAGGCCCCGGCCTCGGCCGCCGTCCACGTTCGAACCGCCTTCTCCGCCTTCTCCGCCTTCTCCGCCTTCTCCGCGTCGTCCGCCGCCGGCTGACACGAGGCCCCGGAGTGCGGCCGGTCGAAGGCTCCGCCATCGGGATGGAGCCCACCTGCACCGCCCGGGCGATCACGGCGGCGATGAGAGCCGCCGGTCCCCCGTGGCCACCCCCGGAGGGCGTGAGCTGTACTGATAAGTCCGAGGACCTGCTTCGCCCGCGCGTCATCACGGCCTGAGCGGTATCGGCCAGGCATCCGGCGGCCCGACTATGATTCGCTTGTCCAAAAGGGGTAGATATGGGCTCGTTGTTCTAGTGCGGGAGACGCCGCCGGAAGCGCGGAAGGAGGCGGTCATGGTGATCATCAGCCGATTGCCCATGTCACCGGGAAGCTTGAAATGCACGCGGTGGAGTCGCATGGGCCGGGGCGCGTACGTCACCGTCGGAGCCGAAGGCCGTCCGGCCGCTCCCGTCACCTCCGTCCCTCTGGCCGCCTCAGCACGGCAGGGTACGCGCACCGGTGCGCCGCGCCGGTACGCCGCATGAGCGCCGAGGCCCGGCCGGACGAGGTTCCGGCCGCATACGGTCAGGAGGGAGCGGACCCTCGTCGCTGGAAGGCGCTGACCGTCTGCCTGGTCGCCGGCTTCATGACGTTGCTGGACGTCAGCATCGTCAACGTGGCACTTCCCACCATCCGTACCGGTCTGGACGCCCCGCAGAGCACGCTGCAGTGGGTGGTGTCCGGATACGCCCTCGCCTTCGGGCTGGTGCTGGTGCCCGCCGGGCGGTTCGGCGACATGTACGGCCGGCGCAACGCGTTCGTCTTCGGCGTCGTCCTCTTCACCCTGGCCAGCGCGGCGGCCGGAGTCGCCCAGGACCCGACCTGGCTGGTCATCGCCCGCCTCGTCCAGGGGGTCGCGGGCGGAATCATCAATCCGCAGGTCAGCGGCCTGATCCAGCAGCTTTTCCGGGGCTCGGAGCGAGGCCGGGCGTTCGGGCTGCTGGGCGCCACCATCGGCATATCGACCGCGATCGGCCCGCTGCTCGGCGGGCTGCTCATCTATCTTGGCGGCGATCACGACGGGTGGCGCCTCGTCTTCTACGTCAACGTGCCGATCGGCATCCTGGCCGTGGTCCTGGCATATCGCTACATCCCGCTGCTGAAGCCGGGAGAACGACGGCGGGAGAGCATCGACCCCGTGGGCGTGCTGCTGCTCGCCATCGGCGTCGTGCTGATACTGCTGCCGCTCGTGGAGGGCGAGCAGTGGCAGAGCCCCGAGAGGTGGCTGCTGCCGCCCGCCGGGCTCATCGTGATCGCCGGCTTCGTGGCCTGGGAGCGCCGGTACGGGCGGCGTAGCCAGCCGGTCGTCGACCTGTCCCTGTTCCGCAGGCGCTCGTATTCCCTCGGCGCCCTGCTCGCGGCGCTCTACTTCGCCGGCTTCACCGCGATCTTCTTCATTCTCACCCTGTACCTGCAGAACGGCCTGCACTACTCGGCCCTGACCGCGGGTCTGGCGACCACGCCGTTCGCCGTGGGATCGGCCGTGACCTCCGTACTGGGCGGACGGATCGTCACCCGGTTCGGCCGCCCGCTGGTGGTCGGCGGGCTGGTGCTGGTCGCGGTCGCCCTGGCCGTCACCGAGCTCATGGTACGGCTGGTCCCCGGCCATCAGGTGGCCTGGGCGATCGCGGTGCCGCTCCTCGCGGCCGGCCTGGGCAGCGGCCTGGTGATCTCCCCGAACCAGACGCTGACCCTGTCCGAGGTTCCGGTCGTCAGGGCCGGCGCCGCCGGCGGCGTGCTGCAGACGGGGCAGCGGATCGGCTCCGCCATAGGCATCGCGGTGGTCGGCTCGGTGTTCTTCGGGGCCGCCTCGTCGAACGGGGACTATTCCCTGGCGTTCCGGCACGGGCTCCTGCTCACCATCGCCTTCGTGCTGGTCGCACTGGCCGTCGCCATCGCCGACGTGGTCGCCGACCGCGGGATCGCACGGCGGCTCGCCCGCCGCTGAGCGAGCGGTCACCGGAACCGCCCGCCGTACCCGTCCGTGCGAGAGGCCGCTTTCCGGAAGTCGCCCGGCACCGTGACGCCGGGTATCGCGGTGATCGCCCCCGCGCCCGCGCCGGGGCGATCACCGCCGCGGTCACCTCAGCGCGGGCGCGGCCACCTTGGGGAGCACACCCTCGCCGAACCAGTACGCCTCCTCCAGGTGGGGATAGCCCGACAGGACGAACTCCTCGATGCCGAGCGCGGCGTACTCCTCGATCCGCTCGGCGACCTGGGAGTGGCTGCCGACCAGCGCCGTGCCGGCGCCGCCGCGTACGAGGCCGACCCCGGCCCAGAGGTTCGGGTAGATCTCCAGGTCGCGGGCCGTACCCCCGGTGAAACCCTCGTGCAGCTCCAGCATCCGCTTCTGGCCGACCGACTCGCTGCGGCCCAGCAGTTTCCTGGCCGACACGATGTCCGCCGGGTCGATCGCGGCCAGCAGCCGCTCCGCCTCCGCCCAGGCGTCCCGCTCGGTGTCACGGGTGATCACGTGCAGCCGGATGCCGAACCGGATCTTGCGTCCTCTCTCCTCGGCCAGCTCGCGGATCCACTTGATCTTCTTGGCCACCTGGTCCGGGGGCTCCCCCCAGGTGAGGTAGACGTCCACGTGCTTGGCCGCGACCGGCCCCGCGGCCTGCGAGGAGCCGCCGAAGTAGATCTCCGGGACGGGATCGGGCACCTCCGAGACCATCGCGCCGTCGACCTGGTAGTGCTTGCCGTCGAAGTCGTACGGCGTGCCGCTCCACGCGCCGTGCACGATCGACAGGAACTCGTCCGTCCGCGCGTAACGCTCGTCCTTGGAGAGGTGATCACCGAATCTGGCCTGCTCGACCGTCTCCCCGCCGGTCACCACGTTGAGCAGGAGCCTGCCGCGCGAGAGCCGCTGGTAGGTGGCGGCCATCTGCGCGGCCAGGGTCGGCGACATGAAGCCCGGCCGGAAGGCGACGAGAAACTTCAGCCGCTCCGTCTCGCGGGTCAGTGCGGCGGTGACCAGCCAGGCGTCCTCGCACCAGGTGCCGGTCGGGGTGAGGACGGCCTCGAAGCCGAGCTGCTCGGCGGAGCGGGCGATCTGCGCCAGGTATTCGATGTCCGGCGGGCGGAACGGGGCCGCGTCGGAGCGGCCGTGCCCTCTCCTGAGGCCGTGGCCGCCCCCCGTGAGGACCCGGCTGTCGCCGGCGGTGGGCAGGAACCAGTGGAACTTCATCGAATACCTCCAATATGGGTAATCCCCGGTCCGCAGCGCGGGGAACGCGTCACGAAGGGTTCTCCAGACTGGCGTCGAAGCGGGTGTCGACCACGTCTGCGATCTTGACGGGAACGGGGATGAGCTTGGCCTCGCTGAACGCGTCGGCCACGAGCTGCTCGCGGGCGACGGTGTCTCCGGCAAGCTTGAGGTCCTTGAACTGGCTGCGCTTGACCGACACGGAGACGATCGCCTGGTCCAGGCCGGTGAGCTGGGAGAAGACCTTCGCCCACTCGTCCTGGTGGTCGTTGGCCCACTGGTGGGCCTTGCGGATGCGCGTCACCCAGTCACCCAGTGCCGCCGAGCGGGCCTGGTCGGCGAGGGCGTCCTGGCCGGCGATCTGGAACTCGAATCCGTTGACGTAGTTCGCGCCGTCGACCAGGATGCGCGCCTTGGTCTGGGCCTCGGCCTGGGCGGTGTAGGGATCCCAGATGGCCCAGGCGTCGATCTTCCCCGAGGAGAGCGCGGCCAGGGCGTCCGGCGGCTGGAGATACTGCGGCTGGATGTCGGTGAAGCTCAGCCCCTCCTTCTTGAGCACGGCCAGCAGGTGGAAGTTGGCGGAGCTGCCCTTGGCCACGGCGACGCGCTTGCCGCGCAGGTCGGCGGGGGTCTTGATCGGCGAGTCGGGCGGGACGACGATGGCCTGGCCGCCGACGCCCTTCTCCGCGACCCCGACGATGGAGATCTTCGACCCCGCGGCGGCGGCGAAGACCGGCGGGGCGTTGCCGACCGCGCCGAAGTCCAGGGAACCGGCGTTGATGGCCTCCAGGATCGGCGGCCCGGAGGTGAACTGGGCCCAGGTGACCTTGTACTTGACGTCCTTGAGCTGGCCTGCGGCGGTGAGCAGTGCCTGCAGCCCCGTGCCCTTCTGGTCTCCGACGCGGAGCGTCACCTGGGAGAGGTCGACCGAGCCGTCCGCGCGTACGGCCTGCTCCTCCGTGCCGCCGCAGGCGGCCGTGACGGTGAGGAGTAAGGCGGCGATCAGGGTGGTGACGACACGGCGGTTCACGTGGTTCCCTCCAGGGTGACGCCGAGCCTGGTGAGCAGGGTCGAGCGCAGGGCGATGAGGTCGCGATGATCGCGATGGCGAGGCCGGGGCAGGTCCACCCTGGACTCGTGGGCGATCACACCCCGGTCGAGGACGAGGATGCGGTCGGCCAGGAGCATGGCCTCGTCCACGTCGTGGGTGACGAGCAGGATGCCGGGCCCGTGCCGTCCCCACAGGTCGAGCACGAGCCGGTGGATGGTGATGCGGGTCAGCGCGTCCAGGGCGCTGAACGGCTCGTCCAGCAGGAGCAGGTCGGGCTCGCGGACCAGGGCTCTGGCCAGGGAGGCCCGCTGGGCCTCTCCCCCGGACAGGGTGAGCGGCCAGGCGCCGTGCAGCTCGCCGAGCCCGACCTCCTCCAGCGCCGCCAGCGCGGCGGCGCGCGGGTCGGGGGCCTGGAGCCCGAGCGCGACGTTGGCGAGGATCCGCTTCCACGGCACCAGCCGGGGTTCCTGGAAGGCGACGGCGACGGTGCCCTCCACTTCGACCTCGCCCTTCGCCCCGGGGTCGAGCCCCGCGAGCACCCGCAGCAGCGTGGACTTGCCCGAGCCGCTCCGGCCGAGCAGCGCGACGAACTCACCCCTGCGGATCTCCAGGTCGACGCCGTCGAGAACCCGTCGCTCGCCGAAGGTCCGGGTGAGGCCGTTCACCCTCACCGTCGGCGCCGGGGTCGCGGCCCTTCCGGAATCCGGGGGCGCGGCGGTCTCGGAACCCGAGGTGGCCGTCTCGAGGTCCGAGGTCACGATGACAGGAAGCTCTGTCGCCACGACAGGGCCCTCCTCTCCAGTAGGCGCACCAGCGAGTCGGTGAGCAGGCCGAAGATCGCGTAGACGATGAGGCCGACGACGATCACATCGGTGCGCAGGAACTCACGGGCGTCGTTGATCATGTAGCCGAGGCCCGCGTCCGCATTGATCTGTTCGGCGACGATCAGTGCCAGCCAGGCGACGCCCAGGCTCTGCCGCAGGCCGACGAGGGTCTGGGGCAGCGCGCCGGGCAGCACGATATGGGCGATCATCGCCGAGCGGCGCAGCCGCAGCACCTGGGCCAGCTCGCCGAGCTTGCCGTCCACGCCGCGGATCCCGGCGAACGTGTTGAGATAGAGCGGGAAGACCACGCCGAGGGCGACCAGTGCGACCTTCGGCGTCTCACCGATCCCGAACCAGAGGATGAACAGCGGGATCAGGCCGAACAGCGGCAGCGCCCGCAGCATCTGCAGGGGCGGATCCACCGTGTTCTCCCCCACCCGGCTGAGCCCGGCGATGAGTGCCAGGCCTATTCCGGCCAGCGCGCCGAGGGTGAAGCCGATCGCCGCGCGCTGCAGCGAGATCACGATCGCCTCGGGCAGGACGCCCGTCTGGATCAGGTCGGTGGCGGTGGTGACGATCTTGACGGGTGAGGCGAGGAGACGTTCGGGGAGCAGGCCGGTGCTGCTGGCGACCTGCCAGAGCACGACGATGACCAGCGGGCTGAGCAGGCGTTGCCAGGCGGCGGCGAACGGCCGGGCAACGCGTGGCTGCGCCCGTACGGCCCGGCGCCGCACCCCCACGTCGAGGACGGGAGCGGACACGAGAGACCTCATTCACGGCTGGAGACTAGGTCATGCCTATCGTCAGACATATAACCTACAAAGTCAATCGGTAATACATGTTATTCGGCTCGTCGCACGCCCATCGAGGCCTTACACCTGCTGGTTGACGGGCACGTTCACGCGGGAGCCGAACACCCGCGCGGGTGGGGATCGGCACGGCCCCGCGTGAGCGGCGCGATCAGCTCCTCCGCCACTCCTCCGCGAGGAGCTCGAAGGAGCGGACCCGGTCCGCGTGGTCGTGGGTGATGGTGGTGACGAGCAGCTCGTCGGCGCCGGTGACGTCGCGCAGGACGCGCAACCTCTCGGCGACCGTCCGCGGCGAGCCGACGAACTGGGTGTCCAGCCGGTCGGCCACCAGGGTGCGGTCCTCCTCGGTCCATTCGTGGGCGGCGGCCTCCTCCGGCGTCGGGAACGGCATCGCGCCCGCGCCGGTGCGGATGCTGCGCACCCACAGCCCGTACGGCGAGGCGAGCTCGCGGGCCGTGTCCTCGTCCTCGGCCACGACCACGTCGGCGGAGACGATCAGGTGGGGCGCGGCCAGGGTCTTCGAGGGCTTGAAGGCCGCCCGGTAGGCGTCGGCCGCCTCCAGCACGGTGGACGGGCTGACGTGGTAGTTCGCGGCGAACGGCAGCCCGCGCTCCCCCGCCACCTGCGCGCTCTGCCCGCCGCTGCTGCCCAGCACCCACAGCTCCAGGTTCGCGCCCTCGCCCGGTACGGCATGCGCGGCCAGCCCCTCGGCGGACCGGTAGGTCCCGGCCAGCAGCGCGATGATGTCGTCCACCTGGTCGGCGAAGTCGGGGCTCTCCGCGCCCGGCTGCTGCAGCAGCGAGCCGTACAGCGCGAAGAGCGGCGACGCGGCGAGCGCGGCGAAGGAGAACCCCTCCGGGATGAGCAGTCCGTCCACGACCCTGGCGGGCTTGGGCGGCGGCGGGGTCCTCTTCGCGAGCTCCGCGAGCTCGGTCCTGCGCTGGCCCGACCGGCCGAGGCCGAGATCGATACGGCCCGGATACAGGGCGTCGATCAGGCCGAACTGCTCGACGACGGCCAGCGCGGTCTGGTGCCCGAGCTGTACGGCACCCGCGCCGACCCTGATCGTGTCGGTCGCCGCGGCCACCAGGGCGATCAGCACGGAGGGAGCCGCGCTCGCGACGCCGGGGGCGAAGTGGTGTTCGGCCACCCAGTAGCGGTGGTAGCCGAACGCCTCCGCGCGCCTGGCCAGGTCCAGGGTGTTGCGCAGCGCGTCGCCGGCCGTGCCCCCGGAGGGGATGGGCGCCAGGTCCAGGATCGACAGGGATGTCATGGCTGCCTCCCGTGCTGAGCGTTCGCGGACCGCGGGCTCGCGGGCCGCGGATCCCCGTGTCGGGGGAAGGGCCTGCTGGGAATCTCCCTGCGCAGCACGGGGGCGATCTCGGCCTGGAAGAGCTCGAGCCCGGCCCGGTGCTGCTTGTCGGTCAGGCCGTCCGCGTCGGCCTGCAGGTGCATGACCTCGTGCCCGAACGCCGCGTGATAACGGTGGACCTTGTCGATGATCTGCTGCGGGCTGCCGACCAGGATGGAGCTGCGCTCGATCGCGTCCTCCAGCGTGTGGAAGACCGGGGTCACGCCGACCTTCCTGAACAGCTCCAGCCGGGCGTTGAAGATCGGCCGGTAGGTCTCGATCGCCTCCTGCGAGGTCCTGGCGGTGTAGAAGCCCGCGCTGCCCGCGCCGACCAGGGCGTCCGCCGGATCGTGGCCGTAGAACTCCCAGCGTTCCCGGTAGTGGCGGATCAGCTCGGCGTAGGGCTCGATCGGGTTGCTGACGTTGGCGGAGAAGAGCGGGTCACCGTACTGCGCGGCGAGGTCCACCGACTCCCTGCTGGTGGCGCTGCCGTGCCAGACGCGGATCGGCTGCTGCAGCGGGCGCGGCCAGGTCTCGGCCTCGTCCAGGGAGGGCCGGAACCTGCCGGACCAGGTCACCTTGTCCTCCCGCCACAGGCGGCGGAACAGCTCGTAGCCCTCCCGGTTGCGGTCCCACTGGTCCTCGGCGGTCACGTGGAAGAGCTGGGCCTGCGCGGTGCCGTTCCCCTTGCCGATGATCAGCTCCAGGCGGCCGTCGGACAGGTGGTCGAGGGTGGCGTAGTCCTCGTAGGCGCGGACCGGGTCGAGCAGGCTCAGCGTGGTGACCGCGGTGAACAGCTTGATCGTGGACGTCCTGGCGGCGATGTGGCTCAGCACGACCGGCGGGGAGGAGGAGATGAACGGGCGCTCGTGCCGCTCTCCGACGCCGTAGCCGTCAAAGCCGAGCTCCTCGGCGAGGACCGCGTTCTCCACGACCTCGCGCAGGCGCGCGTTGGTGGACTTCAGCTCGCCGGTGATCGGGTTCGGCCCGTGCACGATAAGGGTGATGGCAAGGAATTTCATCGAACCTCCTTGAGCGTGGAGACCTCGGGCTCTGGCCCCGGAAAGGAGGTCACAGGTCGTTCTCCAGCCCCAGATGGCCGCGTAGCGTGCTCGTCTCGTATTCGGCGCGGAAGACCCCGCGTTCCTGCAGCAGCGGCACGACCTTGTCCACGAAGCCGTCCAGACCGGCCGGCGTGAGGTGCGGCACCAGGATGAAGCCGTCGGCGGCGTCGGTCTGCACGAACTCGTTGATCTCCTCGGCGACCCGCGCGGGCGAGCCGATGAAGGACTGCCTGCCGGTGACCTCGATGATCAGGTCGCGGATGCCGAGCCGTTTCGCCTCGGCCAGGGCCCGCCACTCCGCGGCCGTCTTCAGCGGATCCCGGTGCATCCGGGCGCGGCCCTTGATGATCGAGTCCTCCGAGACGTCCGGGTCGATCGCCGGCAGCGGGCCGTCGGCGTCGTAGGACGACAGGTCGCGGTTCCACAGCTGTTCCAGCAGCAGGATCGCGGTCTGCGGGCTGACCTGCTGGCGGCGGATGTGGTCGGCGTTCTCCTGGGCCTCGGCGTCGGTGTCGCCGAGCGCGAACGTGACCCCGGGCAGGATCTTCAGGGAGTCCGGGGACCGGCCGTGCCCGGGGAGCCTGGACTTGATGTCGCGGTAGAAGGCCTGACCGGCCTCCAGCGTGCTGTGCCGGGAGAAGATGGCGTCGGCGGTGGAGGCGGCGAACTCCCGGCCCTCCTCGGAGTCGCCCGCCTGGATGGTCAGCGGGTAGCGCTGCGGGCTGCGCGGCACGGTGAAGTGGCCGCCGATGTCGAACTGGGCGCCGTGGTGGGCGAACGCCCCCGCGCCCTCCGCGGCGAACGTGCCGGCGACGGGGTCGGCGACGAGATCCTCCTCGGCCCAGGAGTCCCAGAGCTCGTGGGCGGTCCGCAGGAACTCCTCGGCGCGCTCGTAGCGCTGGGAGTAGTCCAGAAAGCCGCCCCGGCGGAAGTTCTCCCCGGTGAACGCGTCGGAGGAGGTGACGATGTTCCAGCCGGCCCGGCCACCGGACAGGTGGTCGAGGGTGGCGAGCTTGCGGGCCACCTCGTAGGGCTCGTTGAAGGTGGCGTTGATCGTCGCGGCCAGGCCGAGGTGGTCGGTCACCGCGGCCAGGGCGGCGAGCACGGTGAGCGCGTCGGGGCGGCCGACCACGTCGAGATCGTGGATCCTGCCGCGCTGCTCGCGCAGCCGCTGGCCGTCCGCCAGGAAGAAGAAGTCGAACTTGCCGCGCTCGGCGGTCCGCGCGAGATGGGCGAACGAGGCGAAGTCGATCTGGCTGCCCGAGGCTGGATCGCTCCAGACCGTGTGGTTGTTCACGCCCGGGAAGTGGGCTGCGAGGATGACCTGCTTCATCGAATCTCCTTGAGCGTGGAGACACCGGACTTCGAACCGGGAGTGGTCATCAGCGGCTCCCCGCGTAACGGCCGGCCGGACGGGGCAGTCCGAGGTGGCCGCGGAGCGTGGCCGCCTCGTACGCGGTGCGGAAGACACCGCGTCGCTGCAACTCCGGCACCAGTCCCCTGGTGATCGCGCCGAGATCGGCCGGCAGCACGGCGGGGCGCAGCCGGAACCCGTCCAGACCGGCTCGGCGCCAGTCCAGGATCAGATCGGCGAGCTCTCCGGGCGTGCCGGTGAAGATCGCGGCGTCGGAGGCGTGGTCGGCGCCGTCGAGCTCGTCGAGCCGGGCCTTGCGCTCGCGGGCGTCCTCGCCCACGTAGACGACCAGGTCAGCGAAGATCTTCAGCACGTCGTTGCCGAACCCCCGGACCTCTTCCACGATAGCGCGCGCCTGTTCGGCGTCGTGCGGCGTGATGTAGACGACGTCGGCGCTGCGCGCGGCGAACTCGTACGGCACCCGGGCGTGGGCCAGCGCGGTGACCAGCGGCTGCCCCTGGGGCGGCCGCGGGACGATGGAAGGCCCCTTGACGCTGAAGCGCGATCCCTCGAAGTCGATGTAGTGCAGCCGGTCGCGGTCGATGAAGCGGCCGGTGGGCACGTCACGGATGACCGCGTCGTCCTCCCAGCTGTCCCAGAGGCGGCGCACCACCTCGACGGCGTCCGCGGCCTCGTCGAACAGCTCGCGGATGAGGCGGACCGTCTCGGGGTCGTCGAGGCTCTCCAGCCGCAGTGAGGGAATGTCCCGGCGGCCGAAGTGGGCGGCCTCGGCGCTGCGCCCCGAGACCTGCGCGCGCCATCCGGCCCGGCCACCGCTGACGTAGTCGAGGGTGGCCAGGGCGCTCGCCACGTGGAAGGGCTCGGTGTGCGTCGTCGTGATCGTCGGAACCAGCCCGATCCTGCTGGTCAGCGGCGCGATCCGTGAGGCGACAAGGGCGGCGTCGAAGCGCCCGCGCACCTGGTCGACGCGTCCGTCGGGGCCCTCCTGACGGGTGCTCTGCAGGGCGAGGGAATCCTCGATGGTGACGAAGTCGAGCAGACCGTGCTCGGCCTCGTTCACCAGCCCGGCCCAGTAGGCGGCGGTGAACAGGTCTTTGGGAGAGGCGGCGGGGTCACGCCAGGCCGCCGGGTGCCATCCGGCGCCGTCGAGAGCAACGGCAAGATGGAGAGAAGCTGCCGACATATTTCGATAATACCACTAAACCCCATAATCTCTACATGTTTAGTTGGTTTTAGGGTGGGGATTGACGGGCGTTGACCGGCCGGATCCACTCGATCACCCGGCGCACCCCACGGGGCCCGCCCGGATCTGGTAGGCATTTGCGGGTGAAGCGCTTCCTGACGATCCTCGCGACAGCCATCCCCCTCCTGGCGGCCACCGGACCGGCGTCCGCCGCCACCTCAGGCACGCCACAGGTCCCCGCGGGGATCACCGCCGGATACGTGGTCTTCGACCGCCAGACGGGAAAGATCACCTCGAACCGCTACGCGCACCGGAAGTTCCGCTCCGCGTCGGTGGTGAAGATCCTCATCGCGATCGACTACCTGGAGGCGCACAAGAGCGTCTCCAAGAGCAACCTCGCGCTGCTCAAGACGATGCTGCGGGTCAGCGACGACAACGCGGCGACCTCCTTCTGGAACCGGGGCGGCCAGGGAAAGATCATCGAACGGACGGCGCGCAAGCTGCAGCTGACCGACACCGCTCCCCCGCCCGCCGGCTGGCCGGGTTACTGGGGCTACACCTCGATCAGCGCGCTGGACATCACCAAGACCTACCGTTACCTGCTCGACCGCGCCGACCCCCGGGTCAGCGGCCTGATCCTGGGTCACCTGCGCGAAGCCGAGCAGTGCGGCGCCGACGGCTTCGACCAGTTTTTCGGGATCCCCCGCGGGGTCCGCGGCCCGTGGGCGGTCAAGCAGGGCTGGTCGGGGTACGGCTCGACACCCCCCGGCCGGTGCAGGAAGACCGTCTTCAAGTCCACGTCGGACACCTCCGCGCCCGCGGCGTCCACCGCCCCCGCCGGGCTCCCCGCCGCGCCGGCCGCCACCGCCGCGGGACGTCCCGCCGTCCCGGCCGTCTCCCCGGCCCTGTTCACAGCCGCCGCCACCGGCCCGGTCCCCGACTACGGCCACCCGGTGCTGCACACCACCGGGCTCGTCGGCCCGAAGGAGCGCTGGATCATGGTCCTGCTCACCGCCCACCCCTCGTCGACCACCTGGCAGCGCTCCACCGCCCAGGTGACAAAACTGGCCCGGGAGGTCTATCTCAACGGAACCTCTTGAAGATCTACCGGCAAGACCCTCCGATCCCGGAAGGCCGCGGCCTCCCGCTTGACCTCCTCATCCGTCTCCTCGGGAGACGGGAACGCCCCCGGCTCCTTGGGGAGGCCGGGGGCGCGGTGTCACCGAAGGGTCAGGACTGCTTCCACGGTTCGAAGTAGGCGACCGTGACCATGTCCACTTCGGCGGCGTTCGGCGGGGTCCCGCCGGTCGCGCTGGTGCCGGTCACGAAGATGCGGACTCCGTTGCCGGAGGTGGCGTCCACGGCCAGGCCGTTGGCGGAGTCCCCGGCCGCGACGTTTCCGTCGTAGCGGCCCGTCCAGATCGGCTCGCCGGTGGCCGCGTCGTAGGCGATGGTCACGTAGTCCATGGTCACGGCCGTGCCCATATCCGTTTCGCTGCTCACGCTGCTGCCGCCGATGACAACGACCTTGCTCCCGTCCGGCGTCGTCCGGACGCCGTAGGCGTAGTCCTCGTTCTTGGCCGTGCCGTCGAAGCTCCGCACCCAGGAGCGTGCGCCGGTGGCCGCGTCGTAGGCGACGGTGGTGTAGTCGGACCCGGAGCCCTCGCCGGTGGTGTTGCCGGTGACGTACAGCTTGCCGCCGGGCGCGACGGTGATGTCGTGCGGGGTGTCGCTCTCGTGCGCGGGGCCGTCGTAGGTGTCGGACCAGAGCTGCTCACCCGTGGCGACGTCGTAGGAGACGGTGGTGTAGTCGGTCAGCGTTCCGGGGTTGCTGGTGACGCCGGTGACGACGACAGCCTTACCGTCCTCGGTGACCGCCAGGGCGGAGGGGATGTCCAGGCCGTTGTCCTCGCCGTTGAGGTCGGCGGCCCAGAGCTGCCTGCCGGTGGCGGCCTCGTAGGAGACGGTGCCCCAGTCGGTCAGGCCGGTGCCCTCGGGGCCGGCGCTCTGGCCGGTGACGACGACCTTGGACCCGTCGGGGGTCACCACGATCTCCCGGCCGTCGTCGGTGCTGGAACCCGGGCCGTCGTACTGGACGTACCAGGACTGCTTGCCGGTGACGGTGTCGTACGCGGCCGTGAAGTAGTCGTTCTTGTCGGCCTCACCGAACGAGGTCATGCCGGTGACGTAGACGGTCTTGCCGTCGGGCGCGACCGCGGCTCCCTTGGCGTAGTCGCCGGAGGAGCCCTGAGTGGTGTGCCGGGTCTCCCACAGCTGCTCACCGGAGGCGCTGTCGTACGCGATCGTGACGGCGTCGAGGCCGGGGCCGGTGCCCTGGCTGGTGCCGACGACGAAGAGCTTGGAGCCGTCAGGGCTGATCTCCAGGCCGAACGGCTCGTCGTACGCCTTCTCCGGGCCGACGTAGTTTTTGTTCCACAGCTCGGCGCCGGTGACCGCGTCGTAGGCGACGGTGACCATGGATCGGCTGTCCTGGCCGAACGTGGCCGCCTGGCTGACGCCGGTCACGTAGACCCGCTCACCCTTGGGGTCGAGCGTGACGTACTCGCCGGAGTCGGGGCCGCCCGCGACGCCGTACGAGGCCGCCCAGGTCTCCTGCGCCGGTCGCAGCACCAGCGGGATGCGTACGGTGTGCTTGTTGCCCTTCCAGGTGAGGTGGCCGCCGACGTAGGCGTTCATCGCGGCGGTGGTGCGGCTGAACGTGACCGTGAACGACTTGGTCTCGCCCGCCTTGAGCTTGAGCGTGCTCGGCGACACCTTGGCCTTGATCCCGCGCAGGCCGGTGACGGAGGCGGTGTACTTGGCGGTCGAGCGGCCGACGTTGGTCACCTTGCGGGTCACGGTCTGCGTGCCGGTCAGGCGGCCGATCGCGATCGAGGGGGTGTTCAGGTCGTTCGGGTCGAACGAGTAGCCCTCGCTCTTCAGCTCGTCGCAGGCCTCCTTGGTGACGCCCTTGGTCTCGCCGCAGAGGAACGCGATCCAGTCGTTGGTGCCGCTGTCGTAGACGAGGCCGGGGTCGGCGGCGTTGTTCGGGGCGGCGTGGCCGGCGCCCGCACCGAAGATCACCGAGGAGTCGTCGGCGGGGCCGTCCTTGACGTCGGTGCCGCTGGTCATGAGGGCCGACTTGACGGCCATCGGCGACCAGTCGGGGTGCAGGTCCTTCAGCAGCGCGGCAAGACCGGCGATGTGCGGGGCGGCCATCGACGTACCGCTGGACAGGTTGAAGTCGAGACCCCCCGAGCCGGCCGGGGAGAACGCGGCGAGGATGTCCTGGCCGGGGGCGATCACGTCCGGCTTGAGCACGTCGCCGCCGCCGGCGCTGATCGGGCCGCGCGAGGAGAAGTCCGCGACGTACGGGGCCGGGGCGTCGGTGCTGACCTTCGCCTGCTCGATGGTGGCGGTGGCGCCGTTGGTGGCCGCGTAGTCCTTGACGGCCTGCCTGTCCTTCACGTGCAGCTGCACGGTGGGAACGCTGGTCAGGTCGGTGTAGAGCGAATCGTCGTCGACGTTGGTCAGAATGACGCCCAGGCCGCCGGCCTCGGACACCGCGACGCTCTTGTTGACCCGGGGCGTCACGCCCCGGTCGCAGATCACGATCTTGCCCTTGATCTTGGCCGGGTCGAGCACCGCCGTGCCGCCGTTGTCACGGGCGGCCGGGCACTGCGCCGCCTTCGCCGGGTCGGCGCCGGGCAGGCCCGCCGTCGCGGCGTCGATGAGCGGCGCCGGGCCCGCCTTCGTGGGAGCCGCGGACGGCCCGGTGTAGGAGGTGCGGTTGCCCAGGGTCACCTTCCCCTGCGTGGTCCGATTGTGCGTGCCGGCGGCGACCGTGGTGATCCACGGGGACGGGTGCGCCACCGTGTTCGCGGCCGGGCCGCTGTTGCCGCCGGCGGCGGAGACGAAGATGCCCGCGTCGGCGGCGGCCAGGAAGGAGAGCTCGGCCGGGTCGAGGAAGTCGGTGCTCGTCCCGGAGACGGAGTAGTTGATGACGTCGACGCCGTCGGCCACCGCCTGGTCGATGGCGGCGACCAGGTCGGAGTTGTAGCCGCTGGCCGTGTCCGCGGCCTGGGTGGACCACAGCGCCTTGTACATGGCGATCCTGGCGCGCGGCGCGATGCCGCTGATCTTGCCGTACCCGGCGGCGGGGCCGGTCACCCGCACGTCGTGGTTGCCCGCGGCGGTCGAGGAGGTGTGGGTGCCGTGGCCGTTGTAGTCACGCGGCGAGGCGAACTCCCACGGCATGAACTCCTTCATGCCCTGGTCGCCGCCCCAGCCCTCGTCGAAGTGCCGGGCGCCGACGATCTTGCCGTCGCACAGGGAGGCGTCCCAGGAGTCGTCCGGGCTGCCCTGGTCGCACGTGCCGGTGTAGCCGCCGACCCGCCTGTACGCGTGGCCGTCCGGATCGGGGTTGGCGAAGCTCGGGTTGTCCGCCCAGATGCCGCTGTCGATCACGCCGATGATGAGGTCCTCGCCGGCACCGCCCTTCTTGCCGCTGGGGCCGCCGAGCTGGTCCCACAGGCCGCCGCGGGCATCGAGGCCGAGGAACGACGGCGTCGAGGAGGTCTGCACCGTGACCTTCTTGTCCTCGGTGACCGCCACGACGTCGGGTAGCGTCCGCATCTTCACCGCCTGCTCGGCGGTCATCTTGGCGGCGAACCCGCCGAAGGAATAGACGTAGTCGTAGATTTTCCTGCCGCCGGCCTTCTTCAGCGCGGCGTCGTGCTGGCCCTTGAGGTGGCCGGCGTATTCCGTCACCGCGGCGGACCTGGGCTGGATCTTCTTGCCCCGCTCGGGCTTGGTCCTGGCCAGCCCGGCCACGTCGCCCTCGTACGTCGCGACGGGGTCGGGGATCATCTGCACGATGTAGGTCTTCTGCGGCTCGTCGCCGGTCGCCGCGGAGGCCGATCCAGGCCAGGCGAGGCCGCTCACCGCCAGCGCGGTCAACGCTGCGGCCGTGGCCAGCCTTCTGGGAATTTGGGGGGATATGGGATGCATCGTTGGCCCTTCATGCCTCTCCGCACGTCGCACGGACGATCACTGAGGCTAGGGAGGGGCGCGGGATGGGGCATCCGTACCGTATACGGATTTTTGGGCGGTACTTAATGAATTCTTGGTACCCTGTTTGCACTAATTAGTGCAGGTAGGGGGTGGCCGCATGCTGTCGGGCGCCCTGTCTGACCTCCTCGTCGGCCGGCACGCCGAGCTGGCCCTCCTGCGCGCGGTCATCGGCGTACGGCCCTCGCTCGCCCTGGTCGAGGGCGAGGCGGGAATCGGCAAGAGCCGCCTGGTCGCCGAACTGTTCGCGGCGCCCGACCTGACCGCAACCCGCCGCCTCGTGGGCCAGTGCGAACAACTCCAGGAACCGCTGCCGTTGTCGCCGCTGCTCGACGCGTTCCGCCAGGCGGAGGCCGAGCTGGCCCGGTCGCGACCGTCCAACCCTGTCGTCGGGGCGCTGGCGCCGCTGCTGCCCGAGATCGCCGAGCACCTGCCGCCGCCGCTTCCGCCCCTGCCCGACCAGCGGGCCGAGCGGCACCGGGTGTTCCGCGCCGCCGTCGCGCTGCTCGACCACCTCAGCCCGCTGGTGCTCGTCCTGGAGGATGTGCACTGGGCCGACGGCGGCACGCACGACTTCCTCGCCTTCCTGGCCGCTCACATGCCGCGCGACCTGACGGTGATCCTCACCGTACGCACCGAGTCGGGCTTGCTGCCGATCCGCGAAGCCTTCGCCCGGGCCCCGTCGGGACCGGCCCGCACGATCGGCCTGGCCCCGCTCACCATGCCCGAGGTCGAGGAGCTCGCGCGGAGCATACTCAAAACCGATCTTCCCCCGGCGTTCGCCGGACCCCTCTACGAGAAGACCGGCGGCATCCCGTTCGTCGTGGAGGAGGTGCTGCGCACGCTGCTGGAGCGGCTGCCCGCCGGCGAGATCCCCGGCCGCCCCGACATCCTGGCCGACCTCGCCGTGCCGACCGTGCTGCGCGACGTCGTCCTGCAGCGGCTGTCCGCCCTCGACGACCCGGCGCGGGAGATCCTCGGGGCCGCCGCCGTCGTCGGCATGACGCCGGACGAGCGGGTGCTCGCGGAGGTCGCGGGCAGCGGGCCCCCGGCCATCGCCAGGGCGCTGGCGCAGGCCCAGGCGGTGGGGCTGCTGCACGAGGAGGGCGGCCGGTGCCGGTTCCGCCACGCGCTGGCGCGGCAGATCGTGTACGAATCCGTGCCCGTGTCCAGCCGCCGCTGGCTGCATCTCAGGACCGCGCAGACCCTTGAAACCGGCGCTGAATCCGGCGGCGGGCCGAGGCCCGTGGTCCGGCTCGCCCACCACTACCGGCACGCGGGGCGCACGGCCGAGTTCGTGGTCAATGCGGAGGCCGCCGCCGACACCGCCTTCTCCCACGGCGACGACGCCATCGCGGCACGGTTCCTGCTCCAGGCGCTGGAGATCGGCGAGTTGTCCCACGAGGTGCGCGTGCGGCTGGCCGTCAAACTCGGCCGGGCGGCGGTGGACGGGCTGGCGCACACGGAGGCCGTGCCCGTACTCGAACGCCTGCTGGCCACCGAGCCCCTCCCCGCCCACTTGCGCGGCGAGCTGCGTTTCGTGCTCGGCCGCCTGCTGCGGCAGCAGGGCGAGACGCGGGCCGGCCACCTCCAGATCGAGGGCGCCCTGGAGGACCTCGCCGACCGGCCCGCGCTCCTGGGACGGGCGCTGGCGGTGCTCTCCGCGCCGGAGACCGTCGTGGACAGGCACGTCAGCGAGCACGCTGCACGCTGCGACCAGGCCGAGGAGGCGGCCCGCCGCAGCGGCGACCGTGACGTCCGCGTCGCGGTGCGCATCGCCAGGGCCTCACTCCTGCTGGAACAGGGCGACCCGGCCAGCACGCGGCTGATCGCCGAGCTGCTGCGCGACGACGAGCTCAGGGCCGCGCCGCGGGAGCACGCCCGCGCCTGCCTCAACTGGGCGCAGGGCGCCCTGCACGTCGGCCGGCTGGAGCTGGCCGAGGCCCTGCTCGCCGAGGGACGCCAGGTGGCCGACCAGGCCGAGTACCTCCGGCTGGCGGAGATCACCGAGCTGGTGACGGCCGCTGTCGACCTGGCCGCCGGGCGGTGGACGGGCCTGGAGGAGCGCAGCCTCCGGTTGGCGGGCTCGGGGGCCAAGCTGGGGGCCGCGTCCCTGGACCGGCGGCTGCTGCACGCCACGCTGCTCACCGCGACCGGCCCGGCCGAGGAAGCGACCGCCCGCCTGGGCGACGTGATCGCGGTGGCCGAGCGGGTCGGGGCCGTCTGGCCGCTCATCCCCGCCCGGATGACGTTGTCCCGACTGCTGCTGACCTTGGACGATGCCGCCGGGGCGGTCGAGCACGCCACCGCCGCGCTGGCCCACGTGCGGGCCAAGGGGAACTGGGTGTGGGGGGCGGAGAGCGTGCTGTGCCTGGTGAACGCCCTGGACGCGCTCGGCGAAGCGGACCAGGCGGCCGGGCTGGTGGACGAGCTGAGCGCGGGGATCTCGGGCGCCGACGCGCCGATCGCGCAGGCGGCGCTGCTGGGCGCGCGGGCGGTCCTGGCGCGGTCCCTGGATCCGCTGGAGGCCGACCGGCTGCTGGACACTGCGCGTACCACCCTGCGTGAGGCCGGGCTGCGCTACGAGGAGGCGCTGGCCGCCGAGCGCCTGGGCCGGTGGCGCTGCGAGCACGGGGCGGCCGACGGCGGGCCGCTGCTGGAAGGCGCGCTGCGGCTGTACGGCGAGATGGGCGCGGACCGGGACATCGCGCGAATCTGCCAGATCATGCGGCAGAACGGGGTGCCCATCCCCTACCCGTGGCGCGGCGGGCGGCCGTCCCACGGCCAGACGTTGTCGTCCCGGGAGCGCGAGGTGGTGCTGCTGGCCGCGCGGGGGAAGACGAACCAGGAGATCGCCACCGAGATGTTCCTGTCCAGGCGCACAGTGGAGAGCCACATCTCCAACGCGCTGCGCAAGCTCGGGGTGCTGTCACGCAAGGAACTGCGGGGGCTGGCGGCGCTCCTGGCCGAGCCGGCCGGCCCGACGGAGGCTTAGCCCCGGCTCGGTCCTCTCTCAGTACGGGTGGGGCGGTTCCGTGGCGGCGGGAGCGCCGTTCGCGCATGGCGACGGGGTGCCTCGTCCACGGTCACCTGTGAGCGACGAAGACGGCGGCGAGGTGGAGAGCCGACCCGGGAGCGAACGCAGGCGCTTGGGCACGACCATCCTCCAGGCGTCCTCGACGAGCTCGCGCATCTCGGTCTCGTCGATCGCGCCCAGCCACACCCGCACCCAGTTGTACCGCTCGTCGGAGGGCCGGGGCATGTGAAACCTCTCGGGCTCGGCCGCGATCAGGGCGGCCCGCTCCTCCTTGGGAAAGGCGAAGCCCATCGAGGTCTCGTCCGGCGAGATCCCGATGTAGACGATCCTTCCCACCCGGAACGTCACCCGGTCCCTGACGATCTTCTCCTCCGTCCGGGGCAGCGCCATGGCCACGCGGCGCACGTCGTCGGCCGTGATCATCGGGGTGCGCTGTCGAGGGAGGCGGTGAGGCGGCGCAGGGTGAGCTGCAGCTCCCTGCCCTCGGCGGCATCGAGGCCGGTGGCCTCGAAGATCTTGCGAGGGACCTCGAGGGCCCGCCGCCTCAGCTCCGAGCCCTCCGGCGTGAGCCGTACCAGCACGGAACGCTCGTCGGCGGCGCTGCGCTCCCTGCTTACCAGCCCCGCCGCCTGCAGCCTCTTGAGCAGTGGCGACAGCGTCCCGGAGTCGAGTCGCAGAGCCTCACCGAGCTCCTTGACCGTCACCGGCTCACGCTCCCAGAGCACCATCATCGCCAGATACTGCGGATAGGTCAGGCCGAGCTCGCGCAGCGCTCCCCGGTAGACACCGTCCATCGCCCGCGACGCGGCGTGCAGATCGAAGCAGAGCTGATTCTCCAGCAACATTTTCACGGGGGAAGCATACCAAAGTTGACTGTGGACAATTAGATCGTGCACAATGAAATTGTTGAAAATCTAGAAGGAGAACCCATGAGCGCGCTCTACACCGCCATCGCCACCGCCTCCGGCCGCGACGGACGGGCGGTGTCCTCCGACAACCGTCTCGACGTGACACTCGCCTCACCGAAGGAGATGGGCGGATCGGGCGAGGGCACCAACCCCGAGCAGCTGTTCGCGGCGGGCTACGCCGCCTGTTTCGCCAGCGCGCTGCAGCTGGTCGCCAAGCAGATGAAGCTCGACGCCTCCGAGGCCTCGGTGACCGCCGAGGTGGGTCTCGTGCGGGGGGACGGGACCTTCGGGCTGACCGTGGCGCTGCGCGTCGAGCTTCCCGACGAGCTGCACGGCGAGCAGGGCACCGCCCTGGTCGAGGCCGCCCACCAGGTCTGCCCCTACTCCAACGCCACCCGGGGCAACATCCCCGTCAACCTCGTGATCGAGTAACGTCCACGCTCAGCGAAGGGGTCTGCGGCCGGCGAATCCGAGCTCGTCGCGGTGATACCAGGCCAGGTCGCGGTCCCCTTCGAGCCAGCACAGCCGGACCGAGACCCCGTCGAGCATCGAGGGGAAGTCCACCAGCAGGGGCGCGATGCCCTTGACCTCGATGCCCTCCGCCTCGAACCAGCCGAGGATCTCGTCCAGGCGCGCCTCGAACGCCTTCGCCTCCGGCAGCCCGCCGGACTCCGACACGCCGTCCTCACGGAGGTCATGGGCGAGCTCGGCCAGCTTTCCGCGCATGCTCACGAACTCGTCGGTCCGCTCCAGCAGGGCGGGCATGAGCGCCCTCGCCTCTCTGAGCGTGAAGATCCTGTCCACTCCCCGAACGTTATCGTCTCGCCGGTGAACGCGCATGGAGGCCGCCGGCCGCCCGGCCCTCGATCGCCGAACATTTTTGTCAGCATATGCTGACAAAAATGAAGTGTCAGCATATGCTGACGCCATGGGATCGGTAACCGAACTCGCCGAGGCCGTCGACGGCAGGGACCCCGTGGCCGCGCTGGCCGCCGTGGCCGCACTGAGGCGGCTCCTAGAGGAGCTCGAGGCGGCGCACGTCACCGGCGCCCGGCTCCAGGGGGCGTCGTGGGAGACCATCGCCGCGGCACTCGGCGTGAAACGGCAGACGGCACACAGGAAGCACGCGCACCGGATCATCGACGGCGGGAGATGACGATGTTCGCCAGATTCACCCCGGAGGCCCGACGGACCACGATCCGTGCCGGTCTTCTGGCCCTCGACGAGGGCCGCACCACGCTCGACGAGGACCTGTTCCTGCTCGCCCTGGCCGAGTCCTGGCCGGTGGCGGGCTTCACGGTCACCCCCGAGGCGGTCCGCACGGAGATCGGGGAACGCCGGGCGGCGGAGGGCCGGGCGGGTGATCGCGAACTGCTGGCCACCCTCGGCATCGACCTGGACGAGATCCGCCGCCGGATCCCGGTCCGGCGGGACGACCCTCTGGCGTGGCGGCTGCGCCGCTCCCGCGTCCGCCCGCTGAACGTGGTGCTCGTCGGCCCGGTCGGCGACCTTCCCCTCACGGGCAGGGCGAGAAAGGTCGTCGAGGTCGCCATGAACCGGCGCGGCTCCGGGAGCCGGGTGACGGACGAGGACCTGCTGAGGGGCCTGCTGGCCGACGGCTCGAACGCCTCCGTGTCGATCCTGCGCCACCTTGGCGTCGACCTTCTCCCCCTGGCCAGGAGCCTGAACTTCCTGCGCAGGTCAGCCTGAGGGACGAGCGGCCGCGGCGAGCGGGTCAAGGACGATCAGCTCTCGATCCCGTAGAAGCGGGCGGCGGTGCCTCCGAGGACGGCGTTCCTGGCGGCCTCGTCGAGACCCGACAGGAGCACGCCCGTCTCCTTCCACACCTTCGCGTAGTCGCCCGCGAGCAGGGCCACCGGCCAGTCGCCGCCGAACATCAGCCTCTCGGGGCCGAACACCTCGACGGCGTGCTCGACGTAGGGCCGGAGGTCCTCGGCGGTCCAGCTCTCGGCGTCGGCGGCGGTGTTGAGACCGGAGACCTTGGCGTAGACGTTGGGGTGCTCGGCGGCACGGGCGATCAGCGACGCCCACGGCTCCCAGCCCTTCTCCGCGATCGGCGGCTTGGCCAGGTGGTCGATGACCAGCCGCAGGCCAGGCACCCGTTCGGCGAGGAACGCCACGTGCTCCAGGTGCCTGGGCAGCACCGCGACCACGTCGAAGGGCAGCCCCGCCGCGGCGAGGAGTCCGAGGCCCTCGACGACCGAGTCCCGGATCACCCAGTCGGGGTCGGGGTCGTCGTGGATGAGGTGCCGGACCCCGGCGAACTTCGGGTGCCTGCCGTACCGCTCCAGCGCCTCGGCCGCCTCGCCCGGCCGGTCCAGCGGCACCCAGCCCACCACGGCGGCGATGAAGTCGTACGCGTCGGCCTGCGCCAGCATGGCGTCGGTGTCGGCGTAGGAGTCCGCCGCCTGGACCAGCACGGTCCGGTCCACCCCTGCCGCGGCGAGCTGCGGGATGAGCTCCTCCGGGGCGAAGGTACGGAAGATCGGCTCCAGATCCGCCGTCAACCAGGGGTAGGAACCCGTCTCCAGGTTCCAGAAATGCTGGTGGGAATCGATGACGGACATCCACCCCTCCTCATTGTCGACCATTGGTTCAATCATTTGATCTTGCACAAGCTAGGACGCCTCCCCGAGGGTGTCAACGCCGAGGTCACGCCCGGCCGGGACCCGCGGCCGGACGGGTTCCAGGTGATCTCGCCGGGGTCGGGGAGGCGGCAGGTGAATCCGCCCGCGTCGACCCCGGCCGTGATCTCGTTGGGCGGAAGACGAAAAGGTCAGACGGCGGAGTCGCCCCAGCCCAGCTCCTCGTAGAAGGCGTCACGCGCCCGCGCGAAGGAGTCGCGCGCCAGCACCGCGCCCGCGTACGGCCCCGCGGTGACCGCCTCGTCGTGGAAGCGAGCGGGCAGCTCGTCCGGCCCGCCTCCCTCCCTGGACGCGTAGGTGCGCATCAGGTCGAGCCGCCGCTGACCGGCGTCGAGCAGATCCTCCACGGTGAACTTCTCCCCGGAGACGGCGGTGACCAGCGACGTCAGGTGGTCGATCGTCAGCGGCCTGGTGGGGGAGCTGGCGAAGACGCAGAGGTTGAGCGCGTCCAGGGCACTCCACAGCCGCAGCAGGCGAGCGCTGCGGCGCCCCCGCCCGGCGTCCAGCGTGACCGCCTCGGCGGGTTCGACGCCGATCCGCGCCGCCTCGGGGAAGGAGTACGGCAGGCCGAGCTCGGGATCGAAGTCGAGGTCGTGCTCCAGCGCGTCGTAGCGCGGGCCGTTCGGAGCCGCGGCGTAGCCGAGCCCGATCCCCGGCTGCGCCCTCGGGTCGAAACACGGCACCTCGGCGCCCTTGACGGTCATCGCGTACGGCTCCGCCTCGGGTCCGATCCGGCGGGCGGCGCGGGCCGATCCCTCGGCGAGCAGGTCACCGAGGGCTCCGCCCCGCGCCGCGACGTCCCGGATCAGGCCGTCGAGCGCCCCGGTGTCGCCGAAGGCGGGTCCCGCGGGCAGCAGCCCACGGGAGGCGCACTCCATCGCGAAGGCGAGCGTCCCGCCGAGGGAGACCGGATCGAGGCCGAGGTCGTGGCAGAGCGCGTTGGCGCCGAGCACCGTGTCGAGATCGTCGATCCCCAGGTTCCAGCCGAGCGACAGGACCGCCTCCTGGCCCAGCCCGCCGGACCTTCGCTCGGGCGCTCCCTGCGGGGCGTACACCTTGAGGCAGTCGTTGGGGCAGCCGGGGCACCCGCCCTCGGTCGCCACCGCCCGCCCGTCGTAGGCGTGCGGGGCGATGGGGCGCAGGCCGTTCTCTCCCGAGACGGAGAAGTTTCGCACGGCCAGGTAGCCGGGCTGCGGGGTCTCCCCCACCCACCCGGCGAACCCGGGCTCGCTGCGCTGGAGCGCGGCGAGCCGGTTACCGGGGATCGCCTCCCGGTAGAAGGCGGCCAGGCCGGCCAGCGCGTCCGGATCGGCGACGGAGGCCGGGGCGTCTCCCACGCACACGATCGCCTTGAGGTTCTTGGAACCGAAGACCGCGCCCACGCCGTATCTCGCGGCGGCGAAGGCGTAGTCGGTCACCACGCTCGCGTAGCGGACCAGGCTCTCCCCCGCCGGCCCGATCGCCGCGACGTGCGCGTCCTGGCCGTGGCGCGCGCGCAGGGCGTCGGTCGTGGCGGCGGTGCCCAGCCCCCGCAGCTCTCCCGCGGCGTGAATCGAGACGTGGCCGCCGGTGACCAGGAGATAGGAGAGCGTCTCCGCCCTGCCGGTGATCGCCAGAGCCTCGGCGCCCGCACCGCGAAGGCCCGCCGCGAACGGGCCGAGCGCGTGCGTCTCCCCGGCCACCCCGGTCAGCGGCGACTTGGCCAGGAACACCGACTTGGCCAGCCCCGGTCCCCGTACGCCCCCCAGCACGCCGGCCGCGACATAGACGAGCGCCCGCGGATCGTACGGATCCAGACCGGCGGGCGTGCGTTCGGCGAGCAGCCGCAACCCGAGAATGGATCCACCGAAGTGACCCGCCTCAGCGGAGCGATCCTCCCGTTCGACGGTTCCACGGGTCAGATCGACGACAAAGGGCATGGTGCGGTCTCCTCGGCAGGCATCCGTCCGGTCACCGTCAAGTTTGGCGCAGTTCGACCGCTATGGCGGCGAGGGCGACGGTGGGGTGGATGGAGGAGATCGTGGCCTGGATCGGCGGGAAGCGCAGATCCAGGCCGGATAGGCGTGCACCGTGGTCGGCCGGGGAGCCGGGAGGGTCCGTGCCGTTGGCCGGAACGCTCTGCGAACGAGGGCGTTCCTCCTACGGCGTCTTGTATCTCAGGGTGTAGGGACCTGAGCCGCTCGCGGAGGCCACGCGGTAACGGTAGTAACCAGCCGGGCCGGTGTAGTCGATCCTCTCGTCGGGGTTCGGGCTGTCGGAGGTGGCGACCGTGTTCCAGTTTCGGCCGTTCCACCTCTCGAGGAAGAGGTCGAAGTCGACCCCTTCGTTGGCGTCCAGGCAGCCGGAGTGCAGACCGGGGACGGTCGTCCGATAGTTCCGGTTGTTTGGCTGGTAGACGATCTGCCCATTGTTCAGGGTGCCGGTGACGTTCTTCGGCAGGCCGGTGCAGGCGCCCGTACTCGGGGGGGTCGTGCCCGGCGGGGTGACGCCCGGTGGGGTGGTGCCCGGTGGGGTGGTGCTCGGCGGGGTGGCGCCGGTGGCGGTCACCAGGCTCAGACCGTAGACCGCGAGAATCTCGCCGACCGGCTGGAAGTAGGTGACACCGCCCTGGGTGCAGTTGCCGGAGCCGCCGGAGGTGACGCCCTGGGCCTGGTCCACCGAGATGAAGGACCCGCCGGAGTCGCCGGGCTCGGCGCAGACGTTGGTGCGGACCAGTTCGTAGACGGTGCCCTGGGGATAGGCGATGCTGGTGTCGCGCTGCTGGATGGTGCCGCAGTGCCAGCCGGTGGTGGAGCCCGACCGGCAGACCGAGGCGCCCTCGATGGCGGCCCTGGAGCCGACGACGCTCGCGGTGCCGCCGCTGCCGTTGCTCACCGCCGGCTTGGGCGTCCAGTTGGCGTTCACGGCGACCCAGGAGTAGTCGCTGCCCGGGAAGGTCGACCCCTCGAAGACGCCCTGGGGGCTCCAGTTGGTGCTGCTTGTGGTGTCGCCCTTCTTCCCGCAGTGACCGGCGCTGACAAAACCGTTCTGGGATCCGTGGGTCACCGAGAAGCCGACCGAGCAGCGCTCCGAGGTACCGATGTAGTAGGGGATGCCGCCGATGATGTCGTCGAGGAGCCGGGGGGTCTCTTCGGACGCCTCCACCCTCACCGCGACCGGATCCACGCCGGAACTCTCCAGGACGTTCGTGGCCTGCTCGACCTCCTTCTCCTTGGAGAGAACGACGACCTTGTTGGTCCTCACGTCGACGTAGCGCACGGTCCCCGCCTCCCGGCGGGTGGGAACCGTGCCGTCGATATGTTTCTTGATCCCGGCGAGGTCGGCCAGCGATCGGGTGACGATCTCGGCCCGGGCGCCCGCGGCCGTGATCTGGGGAATGTCGGAGGCGGAGGTGGTGGCGACCACGAGGTTCTGCGCGATGGTTCCCGCGAACCAGGAACCGCCGAAGCGGTCACCGAGCTTCCCGCGGAGCTCGGCCTCGACCGGTGCCAGGCGGGCCTCGTTGATCAGGCGGGCCTGGGCCTGCTCCTTGCTGAGGCTCAGGTCGCGCTGGAGCGCCTCAAGCATGCCCGGCGGTGGTTTCCAGGCGGACAGGGCCGCCGACGTTTCCGCCGGCCGGGACCGGGCGGCGACCTGGACGGGCGTCAGTGCCAGCGCGGTGATTGCTAGGACGCATCCCGTGGTTATGGCATGTCTGCGGGACATGGGGTCTCTCCTCGACCTCGGCTTTCACAGCATGAGGGGGGAGATCGCCTCACATCACAGATTGATCATGAGATGTGATCGATGCCATGCTAATCCAGCCGTTATGCCGCAGTCCCGAAAGCCACGCGCCACGCTGGAGGTGTTTGGACTCGCAGCAGACGGTTGGAACGCCGTCGGCGCGACATCGCCGATGTCGCGCATGCGCATGGTGGGCTCTCACGGATCGACGAACCGACGCGGCGGCAAGAGGCCAAGGTCCGCAGGAAGCTCGGTGCCCGCAGGGTTCTTCCCCGCCCGGGCAGGACGGCCGGAAAAGCCGTGAATCCGAGCCCGCACCCTTGGGAGAGGGTGCCGGCTCGGATTCACGGGCTGTTCGGACGGTGACGGCTACGCCGGTGACAGCGCCGGGTCGTCGGACCGCTCGGCGGGCGGGGGCGGGGGGTCGTTGTCGTCTTCGTCCAGGAGGGTGGTCTCGTCGAACGGCATCCGCCCCGACAGCACCTCGGCCGCGCGTTCCTTGTCGAACTCACCGGTCCAGGTGCCGACCAGGACGGTGGCGACCGCGTTGCCCGCGAAGTTGGTCAGCGCCCGCGCCTCGGACATGAAGCGGTCGATGCCGACGATGAGGCCGACGCCGTCGACGAGGTCGGGGCGGTGCGACTGCAGGCCGCCCGCGAGGGTGGCCAGGCCCGCGCCGGTGACCCCTGCGGCGCCCTTCGACGCGATCATCATGAAGACCAGCAGGGAGATCTGCTCGCCGAAGGCGAGCGGGGCTCCGGTGGCGCTCGCGACGAACAGGGTGGCCATCGTCAGGTAGATGGCGGTGCCGTCCAGGTTGAAGGAGTAGCCGGTCGGCACGGTGATGCCGACGACGGGACGGCTCACGCCGAGGTGCTCCATCTTGGCGATCAGACGGGGCAGGGCCGACTCCGAGGACGAGGTCGACAGGATCAGCAGGAACTCCCTGGCGAGGTAGCGCAGCAGCGAGACCAGGCTGACCCTGGCGACCGCCCAGAGCATCGGCCCGAGGATGCCGAACACGAAGATCACGCAGGTCACGTAGAAGGCGAGCATGATGACGCCGAGACTTTTGAGCGCGTCCATGCCGGTGGCGCCGACGACGGCGGCCATCGCGCCGAAGGCGCCGACCGGGGCGGCCCACATGATCATGGAGAGGATCCGGAAGACGAGCCGCTGGATGTGCCCGATGCCGTTCAGGATGGGCGTGGCCCGCTCCCCCATGGCCAGCAGGGCGAATCCGGTGAGCAGCGCGACGAGCAGCGTCTGCAGCACCTGGCCCTCGGTGAACGCCGACACCAGCGTGGTGGGGATGATCCCCAGCAGGAACGTCACCGTGTCGCTCTCGCCGCCCTTGGCGGCCTCGGCCTCGGCGGCCTTGCGGAGCTCGTCGGTGAGCTGGAGTCCCTGACCGGGATCGACCAGGTTGCCCACGATCAGGCCGATGGCCAGCGCGACGGTCGACATGATGAGGAAGTAGCCGAGCGCCAGGCCGCCCACCTTGCCGACCTTGGCGGCCTTGGTGACCGATCCGACGCCGAGCACGATGGTGCAGAAGATGATGGGACTGATCATCATCTTGATCAGCGCGACGAAGGCGGTGCCCAGCGGCTTCAGGTCCTGACCGACCTCGGGGGCGGCGAGCCCGACCGCGATCCCAGCGATCACTGCGACAATTACGGCTATATAGAGATAATGAGTACGATCTCGGGACATAAGAGACACTCGGTCTTCCGGGTCTAGATAAAAACTCTGGCCGAGTGACTATGACTTCACCCTGTGACCCAAGTCACTATTGCGTACATTTTGGTTGTGGATGTGAGAGAGCTGCCGAGACGGATACACCGCTGGAGTCTGGCCAGGCAGATGCTCGTGCTGCAGACCGTCGTGGTCGGGGTCACCGTGGCGGGGAGCGCGCTGCTGGCCTTCTCCCAAGCCGGAGACCTGCTCGCCGAGGAGGCCAACGGAAAGGCCGAGGCGGTGGCCATCAGCGTGGCCGAGTCCCCTTCGGTCCTGGCGGGCCTCGGCGACTCCTCCGTCCTGCAGCCGTACGCCGAGCGGGTCCGGCGGGAGACCGGGGTCGACTTCATCACGATCATGAGCCCCACCGGCATCCGCTACACCCATCCCAACCCGACCCAGATCGGCGGCCATTTCCTCGGCAACACCACCCGCGCGCTGAAAGGTGAGACCTTCACCGAGACCTACACGGGCACCCTCGGCGCCTCGGTCCGCGCCGTTACACCGGTGCGCGACGCCAACGGCACGGTGAAAGGCCTGGTCAGCGCGGGCATCACGATCGACAAGATCAGCATGAGGACCCGCGGGCAGATCGCCGGCGTCGTGCTCATCGGCCTGCTCGGCCTGTCCGCCGGCGGAGCGGGCACCTACCTGGTCGGGACCCGGCTGCGCCGCCAGACCCACGGAATGGGCCCCGCGGAGCTCAGCCGGATGTACGAATACCACGACGCGATCCTGCACGCCGTACGAGAAGGGCTGCTGCTCGTCGACGACGCGGGCAGGGTCACGCTCTGCAACGACGGCGCCAGGGAGCTCCTCGGCCTGCACGGCGAGGTGAGTGGGGTGCACGTCACCGAGCTGGGCCTGCCCGCCTCCCTGGCCGACCTGCTGGTGAGCGGGAGGACCCGGACCGACGAGATCCACATGACAGGAGAGCGGACACTCGTGGTGAACGCCGCCGTGGTCAGCTCCGGCAGCCGCTCACTCGGAATCGCGGTCACCCTGCGCGACCACACCGAGCTGCAGTCCCTGACCGGGCAGCTCAACGCCGAACGAGGCTTCGCCGACTCCCTGCGGGCCGCCGCCCACGAGTCGGCCAACCGGCTGCACACCGTCATCACCCTCGTCGAGCTGGGCCGCACCGAACAGGCGATGGCGTTCGCGACCGCGGAGATCAAGGCGGCGCAGCAGCTCACCGACCGGGTGATGGGGGCCGTACGCGAACCCGTGCTCGCCGCGCTGCTGCTGGGCAAGAGCGCCGAGGCCGGGGAGCGCGGCGTGGAGCTGGTGATCAGCCCGGACACCGAGCTCGACGACATCGACCTGGACGACCGGGACCTGGTGACGATCCTCGGCAACCTGATAGACAACGCGGTGGACGCGGCCATGGCGGGAGTCCCGCCCGCGCGGGTGGAGGTGAGCTTGCGGGCCGACGAGACGACCTTCCTGATCAGCGTCGCCGACAGCGGCCCGGGGCTCGACCCCGTCACGGCCGGCGAGGCGTTCCGGCGGGGCTGGACCACCAAGGGGGACGGCCGCGGTCTCGGGCTGGCCATGGTCGGGCAGGCCGTGAACCGCCTGGGCGGCGCGATCGACGTGGGCAACGGGCCGGGCGCGGTGTTCACCGTACGGCTGCCGCTGCCGCATGGGTCGCTGTCCCATGAATCGCTTGAATCGCTGCCGCACGGAGAGGTCGTCTCATGATCTCGGTGCTGGTCGTCGAGGACGAGGAGATCACCGCCGAGGCGAACCGCCTCTTCGTGGAGCGGGTGCCCGGTTTCCGGGTGGAAGGGGTGGCCAGGTCCGGCGGGGAGGCGCTGCGCTTCCTGCGGCGGCACCCGGTCGACCTGATCCTGCTCGACCTCTACCTGCCCGACATGCACGGCCTGGAGGTGTGCCGGGCGCTGCGGGCCGCGGGCGTCCTGTCCGACGTCATCGCGATCACCTCCGCGCGCGACCTGTCGGTGATCAGATCCGCGGTGTCGGTCGGGGTGGCGCAGTATCTGCTCAAGCCGTTCACGTTCGCCTCGCTGAGCGAGAAGCTCATGCGCTACGCGGAGTTCAGGTCGTCCGTGGACGGCTCGGGCGAGGCCAGCGGCCAGACCGAGGTGGACCGCGCCCTCGGCTCCCTGTGGGGCCCGGCGCACAACTCGCTGCCGAAGGGAATGACCCCGGCCACCCTCGACGCCGTACTGGCCGAACTGCGCAGATCTCCCGACGGCCTGTCCGCGCAGACCGCGGGCACGGCGATCGGCGTCTCCCGGGTGACCGCCCGCCGCTACCTGGAATACCTGACGGAGATCGGGGCCGCCCGCAGGATTCCGCAGTACGGCGGGCTGGGGCGCCCCGAGCTGCTCTACCGGTTCACTTGAGCTCCAGTGCGTCATAACGACCGCGGAACTGGTAGGAAATAGGGGCCCGCCCTGCCACCCGCGGGCCTCAGGAGCGAAGCATGCCCTTTTTCACGACCTCATCGAGCCTGCACGGCACGGCGTTCGTCGTCCAGGCCTGCGGAGAGCTCGACTACCAGTACGCCCCCGTCTTCCGCAGCGAGATGGCCAAGGCCTGGGAGTCCGGAGCGGCCTCCGTGGTCGTCGACGTCACCGAACTCACCTTCTGTGACTCCACCGGCGTCGGGGAGCTCATCCTGAGCCTCCAGCGGAGCCAGGCCCTGGACATCCGCCTGTCCCTCGTCGGTGTTCACGGCACCCTGGAGCGGATCCTCACCATCACCGGCCTGCGCCCCGCCTTCGAGCTCTCCCCCTCGGTCGAGGACGCTCTGCGGGGCACCTGACCAGCCGCCCGCCGCCGCTCAGTTACCGCGGTTGGCGTGGTCCATCGGCACCCGGGGCGCGTCCACGATCACATCGGAGAAGATGTCGACCATGAGGGCGACCACACCGCCGATCGCGATGATCGCCGCTCCCGCCCAGAACACCATCCAGTTGGGGCCGACGCACAGGGCCACGCCCCCGACGGCGAACCCCACCAGAATGATGATCACCGCAAGCCAAGACTTGGGGCTTCCTCCGTGACTACCAGCCATGAGCTTCCTGTCCTCTCCGTGTGGATCAGCAATGCACGTCGTTCGCCGCGGCGATCACCCGGATCGGTGACCGGCGGAGCTCCCACTGCTCCACCGGGTCCATACCCAGGCTTTTGACGACGGCTTTTAACGGTCGCCGGCGGAATCCTCTCCGCCCGGCCGCGGCTTTCGGCCCTCCGGACTGAGCGCGGGACCACCGGGACGCGCTCGTCCCGGCTGTCGCGCCACCGCCCGATATAACCGATCATCTCAAGACGCTTCAGCAGCGAGAACAGCGTACCGGGGCCGAGCTTCAGTGGCTTGCCCAGCACCCTGCCCAGCGGCCGTGCGTACCCTCGGAGGTAGATCATCGCCAGTGCTGTCCGAGCCGACTCCGGTGCCGACTCCGCTGCCGGCTCCGGTGCCGGGCTCCGGGCCACGACGGCATCGCACGAGGTGATCGCCATGGCAGGGCCGTCGGTCACCTCACCGGCCCGCCGCCGATGATGGCCCCGGGCATGCACCGACCAAACCGGATCTCTATTTTGGGCATGAGAGGATGTTCGGGTTGGCCGGGGTTGGACTGCCCGTCCAGATCAGGAGGTCCGTATGTCTGAGGTCACACCGGAACCCGAAAGTTCCGAGGATGAGCTGAAGCGCAAGTTCCGCGAGGCCCTGGAGCGTAAGAAGCTCGCCCAGACGGAGGCGGGCGCCGGGGGCAAGGGGAAGAACTCCTCGAAGATCCACGGTGCCCATGGCCCGGTTGGGGGCAAGCGTTCCTTCCGCCGCAAGAGCGGCGGCTGAGGGAGAATCGATCAGGCCTGGCTCAGACCTGAGCCAGGCCTTTGCCCTCTCCGGCCGAAACGCCCGGCTGCTCGAAGCCCAGGACCGGTTGAAGCGCACAGCCCGATGAAGCACACAGCCGGGTGAAACACAGGACCGTTGAAGCGCACAGCCGGGTGAAACACAGGACCGTTGAAGCGCATAGCCGGGTGAAGCGCGTTGAAGCGCACGGCCACCTCTTGGTCAAAATGTACGGCCGGTTGAAGTGCACGACTTTGGTCGAAATGTACGGTCTCCCATAGGCTGTCCCCGTGAATGATCATGGCGAAGACCCCAGGCCGACCCGTGGCGCAGTCCGGGAGGTCTACCGCGTAGACCGGGCGGCGACCCTCAGCTACTCCCCCGATCTCGACGGCCTCGCCGACCCCGGCGAGATCGTCTGGGCCTGGGTCCCCTACGAGGAGGACCCGGAGCGGGGCAAGGACCGGCCCCTGCTGGTCGTCGGCCGCCACAAGCGCCAGCTGCTCGCGATGATGCTGTCCAGCCGCGGCGGCGACGACCCGGACGAGTGGCTGGAGATCGGCCCCGGCCGCTGGGACAAGGAGAACCGCGTCTCCTACCTGCGCCTGGACCGGGTCTTCGCCCTCGACGAGGACGACATCCGGCGCGAAGGCTCGATCCTGGACGGCGAGCGGTTCGTCGAGGTCGCCCTCGCCCTGAAGCGCATCCACGGCTGGTCCACCACCAGGTAGACACCCCCTGCGAGCCGCCGGCTCAGCTCGGCGGGACGCCCTCCCCCGTCGCCGGCGGGTCGCTCCGCAGGCTCCGCTCGACGCCGCCTTCTCGCGGTTCGATATCGGCCAGTACAGTACCTGGATGGCAAATCTACGGGAGCAGATCCTCGCTGAGCTGGGCGTCAAGCCGACCATCGTGCCCAAGGTCGAAATCCGGCAGCGGGTCGACTTCCTCAAGGACTACCTGCGGTCGATCCCGGCCAAGGGTTACGTGCTCGGGGTCAGCGGCGGCCAGGACAGCACGCTGACCGGCAGGTTGTGCCAGCTCGCCAGCGAGGAGCTGCGCGCCGAGGGGCACGAGGCCACCTTCGTCGCGGTGCGGCTGCCCTACGGCGTGCAGGCCGACGAGCACGACGCGCAGATCGCGCTGGGGTTCATCCGGCCCGACCGGTCGATCGCGGTGAACGTCAAGCCGGGCGCCGACGCCGTCGCCGCCGAGACGGCGCTCGGCGTGCGGGAGCTGCTGGGCGATGAGCCCCAGCTACGGGACTTCGTGCGCGGCAACATCAAGGCCCGCGAACGCATGGTGATCCAGTTCTCGATCGCCGGGCAGCTGAGCCTGCTCGTCGTGGGCACCGACCACGCGGCCGAGGCGGTGACCGGCTTCTTCACCAAGTACGGCGACGGCGGTGTCGACATCACCCCGCTGACCGGACTGACCAAGCGCCAGGGCGCCGTCCTGCTGCAGGAGCTGGGCGCACCGCCGAGCGTCTGGGAGAAGGTGCCGACCGCCGACCTCGAGGACGACCGGCCCGCCCTGCCCGACGAGGTGGCGCTCGGCCTGACATACACCCAGATCGACGACTATCTGGAAGGCATCGACGTCCCGCCGGACGTGGCGGCGAAGGTGGAGTCGCTCTACCTCGCGACCCGGCACAAGCGGGCCGTTCCGGTCACCCCGCTCGACGACTGGTGGCGCTGATCCCGCAGTGGTCGCCGGAATCCGGCCGATCACCATCGATTACCCGTTCCCGCAGAAAGGCCCGCGCTTCCCGTCAAGCTCGAGGATTACCGACGCCGGAAGGTCTCCACCGGGCGGCCAGAGCGCCGGATAACGAGCCATTGCCCTCAACCGCGGTGATCACCGCCTTGTCCGGGCCGTGGGCGCCGGCCCGACCCCGCCGCTGAAGGGGGCAGAGTGGGTGCGTTCCTGGCGCCGGAGCATCCCTCCGTCTCCGGCACCTTCGACGGGCGCGCCGTCGAGCGGCTGCCCGAACTCGAGAACCTCGCTGCCGCCGAGCACGGGCGAGCTGGAGCGGACGAGCGCGCGAGCTCGCCGGGCCCGCACCGGGGAGACGCCGCTCACCGGGTAGCACCGGAATACGGCAAAAACGGGCCGCAAGGCGGCTAGCCGCTGTTCAGAGGTTGCTTGAATTTCAAACCGTCGCGAACCGCAGGAGATGCAAATTCGAGACGGGTCTGATGCCTGTGGCGAGAGTTCCGCGGATGAATCCGGTTGCGGCGGAACTGGTGCGCCTGATGAGGTACCTGCATGGACGGTGCCACGGAGCAGGTACAACGCGCGAGGACAGGAGCAGGAAGTACGATCGCGCGGCAACCGGCTCCGTGGCACAGACTGGCGGTGCTCGGGGCCCTGATGCTGGCCGCCCTTACCTTCAACACCGCGGAGAACCTGCCGGTCGGCCTCCTGGAGCTCATCTCCGAAGACCTACGGGTGTCCCTGTCAACGGTTGGTCTCCTGGTTACCGGTTACGGTGTGACGGTGGCCATCGCGTCTGTGCCACTTGCCCACGTCGTGCGGGCCGTGCCCCGACGTTATGTGCTCACGGGGCTGCTGGCCGCGCTCGTCGTGTCGAGTCTTGTTGCGGCGCTGGCCGCCTCCTACGGGCTGCTCCTCGTGGCGCGGCTGCTGACCGCGCTCGCCCAGGCACTGTTCTGGGCCGTGATGGGGCCGGTCGCGGTGGGCCTGTTCGCACCCGAGGTCCGGGGACGGGTGGTCGGGGCGTTATCCGTGGCCGGTTCGCTCGCCCTCGTGCTCGGTGTTCCCGCTGGGACCTGGCTGGGCCAGCAGAGTGACTGGCAGGTACCCATCGCCACGCTGGCGGCTCTGGGGCTCATCTCTCTGGTGACGATCTCCGTTCTGCTGCCGACTTCGCGTCCGGAAGAGGAGTCCGCCGCGTACGCGAGCAGTCCCGACGTGCGGCGGTTCGGGACGGTGCTGGCGGCCGGGGCCTTGTCCGCCGCCGGGGCGTTCACGGGATACACCTACATCGTGACGTTCCTGGGGGACGTGAGCGGGTTTTCCCCGAGCGCGGTCAGTGTCCTGTTCGTGGTTTTCGGTGTCGCGTGTCTGGCCGGGGTAAGCATCACCGGGTGGTTCTTGGACCGCTTTCCGCAGTCGGCGCTGGCCACCGCCGTGGCCACGCAGGCGGTGGGCATGCTCGGCCTGTACGCGTTCGGCGCTCATCAGGTGGCGGCGGTGGTGTTCCTGACACTGATGGGCGGTGCCCTCGGGCCGGTGTTCATGACCACGCAGAACGCGATGCTGCACTGCGCGCCGGGCCGCACGGACATGGCCCTCGCAGCGAACTCCGGCGCCTACAACGCCGGCATCGCGGCGGGCGCCGCACTTGGCGGGCTGGTCCTGCCGCTCACCGATGTACGGGGCACCTTCCTCGCCGGCGGGCTGCTGACCGTCGGGTCCTGCGCGGTCCTACTCGGCGGCCGGCTGCTGCGCGGGCGCCGTCATCCAGAACGCTCAACACGTCGATGAGGGACGCCGGCTCCTATCCGCCGGCGGCTCAGACGATCGTCGGCCATAACCGGGGGCGATACTGCCGGCGGAGATCTTGTCAGGGGCATCGACGGACAGAAATGGGACACGGGGCTGAGGAACCGGCCACCCGTGGCGCGAGCGCCCGCGCCGTCTTGCGACCGCGAGTGCGTGTTCAGGCCCGGACGAGATTCCGGGAGGGCTCTGGGCGCGTGCAGCTGCGGATGATGACGACCGATATGCCGACGCTGCACACGACGCTCGCCAGCACCGCCACCACGAACCGGGTGGACGCACCCGAGGCGCCGAGGGTGAGCAGCAGCAGGACCGGTACCCAGGCCACCATGTTGAGCGCGGCGGCGATGCTGAGCAGCCTGCCTGCCCGGTGCACGCCGGCGTCGAGCAGCGGATCCACGACGGCGACCCCGCGCAGACCCAGCGCTACGACGATGATCAGGGGAGCGAAGAACCCACCGGTCATCGCGTTGCCGAGCGGGCCCACGGGGAAACCCAGGTCGAAGAAGGTCATGCCGTAGTAGATGCTCGTGAACCCCCAGATCGGTATGGCGAAGGCCCCGGCCAGAGTCAGCACCAGGAGGCCCCTGCCCTCCATGAAGGCCCTTTTTGTGGTCGCGGATAAGAACAGGGGCACGAGGGAGAGCATCGCCAAGACAGGAGTGGCGGCGAACAGGAAGGTGGCGACCGCGGCCAGCCCCAGGGTCGCCGTCGAGCTGCTCTCCATGGCGACGTTCCATGCCTCGTGAAGGCTGGGCACATGGCGGATGCCCGGATTCCAGAGGTTGAGGAGCGCGTAAGTGCTGACGGTGAGGACGATGGGGGTGATGGGGACGCGCATGGCGGAACCTCCCGGGATCAGACGACGGTTGATCCAGGCGTCGAACGCTCCTCGGGCGAGGTCGGTGACCGTGCGGGCGCGGACCGGGCGTGAGGCCAGCAGATCGCCGACCTCCTCGGCGTAGCGCCTGCGCCATGCTCTCGGGTAGAGCCGCAACACCGTCGCGGCGAGCAGGCGCATCATCCAAGCCCCCAGGCGACTCCTGTGCGCCTGGCACCCTCCTGCTCGATCCGCCGCAGCGTCGCGAGCTGCCCGGTGAGCATGTCCTTCCCCGCGGAGGTGATCCGGTACGGCTTGCGCCGCTCGGCCGAGGTGACCGGCTCGATCCAGCCACGCTCCTCCAGGCGCATCAGCGCGCCGTAGAGCGTGCCGGGCTCCAGCGAGGTGCCCGAGAACTCCTCGATGTCCTGGATCATCCGGTAGCCGTGTTTCTGGCCTTCGGCCAGGCTGATGAGCACCAGCAGCGCCACATCGGTGAAGCGGCCGAGCTCCTGCGTTCGACGTCCCATGTACTCAGTAGAACTTACTAAGTCTTACTTATCAAGAGTCGGGCGCCGGATGGGGGCGTGCTCGTCCAGGCGGGCACGGAGCCCGACGCCGTGGTGACCGCGACTCTCCACTGACCCCGTGCGAAGGTGCGCTAGGTGGACTGCCGGATGATCAGCTCTGTGGGAAGGATCGTCGAGGAGGCGGGGCCGCCGGCGATCTGGCGCAGGAGCAGGCGCACCGCCGCCGTCGCCTGATCAGTCCGGAGGGTGCGCACGGTGGTGAGCGGCGGCAGGGTGTAGGAGACCGCTTCGAGGTCGTCGAAGCCCACGACCGCGACGTCCTCCGGCACGCGCCGCCCGGCCTCGTGCAGTGCGTGCAGGGCGCCGATCGCCATCAGGTCGTCCGCCACGAAGACCGCGTCCAGGGCCGGGTCGTCCCGCAGCAGCAGGCGCATCGCGTCCGCGCCCGACGCACGGGTGAGATCCCCGATGGCGACGATCGAGCGATGCCCGGTGCCGCGCAGTGCCTCCCGATATCCCGTGAGCCGGTCCTGCGCGGCGACCATGTCCACGGGTCCGCAGATCGTGGCGATCCTCCGCCGCCCCCGGTGGAGCAGGTGCGTGACCGCCGCCGTGGCCCCGCCCACGTTGTCGACGTCGACGTACGGCAGGGCCGCCGAGACCGAGGACCTGCCCAGCGACACGACCGGGACGCCCATCCGGGCCAGCGCGCCCGGCAGGGGGTCGGCGCCGTGCGCCGAGACGAGGATGACGCCGTCCACGTGCCCGGCGGCGACGTACTGCTCCACCCGGAGCCGGCTTGTGGCCGAGTCCGTGAGCATGAGGGTGACGTGTTTGCCCGCTTCCTCCAGCGCGCGCCCCGCCGACCGGACCATCGTCGAGAACAGCGGGTCGTCACCGTACGCCCCGCCGCCGGGGTCGGAGATGATCAGCGCGATCGAGTCCGTGCGCTGGGTCACCAGGCTGCGGGCCGCCGAGTTGGGGACGTAGCCGAGCTCGTTGACGGCGTTCATGACGATGGCACGGAACTCGTCGCTGACGGTGCCCTCTCCGTTGATCACTCGGGAGACGGTCGACCTCGACACTCCGGCCCGGGCGGCGACGGCCTCGAGGGTGGGGCGCTTCGCGCGTTCTCTCCGCAGGCCGTTCCGCTCGATCACGTCGCGATACCATAGCGCGCTGTCCTTGGGCAGCCGCCGCTGGGTGCCGAAGTCGACGTGCACGATCCCGAAGCGCCGGTGATAGCCCTCCGCCCACTCGAAGTTGTCCAGCAGCGACCAGACGAGGTATCCGCGGAGGTCCGTACCGGTTTCGATGGCGGCGTGCGCGGCCCGCAGGTGGCTTTCGAGGAAGGCGGTCCTGTCGGCGTCGTGCACGCGCTCGCCCGTCACCACGTCGTCGAACGCGGCTCCGTTCTCGGTGACGAGCAGGCCGACCTCGGGGTAGTCCCGCGTCAGCCGTACGAGCAGCTGGGAGAGGCCGATCGGGACGATCGGCCAGCCCATGGCGGTCGTCGGGGCGTAGGCGCCGCTGAACAGGATGTCCTCGGTCCCCGGGTAGGCCGGGTTGGACAACTCGCCCGGCCCGGACTGTACGACGCAGGGGGTGTAGTAGTTGATCCCGAGCAGGTCGATCGGCTGGCTGATGGCTTCGAGGTCGCCGTCGTGGATGTGGCCCAGGCCGGCGATGCGGTCCACGATCGCCAGCACCGGGTCGGGATACTCCCCGCGCAGGGCGGGGTCGAGGAACTGCCGGTTGAGCAGGCAGTCGACCCGGTTCACCGCCTCGGCGTCCTCGGCGGACAGTACGAGCTCGGGGTCGTTCAGCTGGCCGGGCGTCACCACGGGGGCGAGGTTCAGCGTGAGGGCTATCTCCCGCGCGCCCGCCTCGCGCAGCGCCCGGGCGCCCAGCCCGTGGGCGAGCAGCATGTGGTGGGAGGCACGGAAGGCGTCCTCCGGCGAGGTGCGGCCCGGGGCGTGCACGCCGATGCCGTATCCGAGGAAGGCCGCCACCCAGGGTTCGTTGACGGTCATCCACGTGCCGACCCGGTCGCCGAGCCGCTCGTGCACGGCGTGCGCGTAGTCGGCGAACCGGTAGGCGGTGTCCCGGTTGGTCCAGCCGCCGAGGTCCTCCAGCACCTGGGGAAGGTCCCAGTGGTAGAGCGTCACGTACGGCGAGACGTCGGCCGCGAGCAGCTCGTCCACGAGCCGCTCGTAGAAGTCCAGGCCGGCCGTGTTGACGGGGCCTGATCCGCTCGGCTGGACGCGCGGCCACGCGACCGAGAACCGGTAGGCCCGCAGGCCGAGCTCGCGCATCAGGCGGACGTCGTCCTTGTAGCGGTGATAGTGGTCGGAGGCCGTGTCACCGGTGTGGCCGTCGGCGACCATGCCCGGCGCGTGGGAGAACGTGTCCCAGATCGACGGGCCGCGGCCGTCCTCGTGCACGGCTCCTTCGATCTGGTAGGCGGCGGTGGCGGCCCCCCAGACGAAGCCATCGGGAAAGGCCAGGTTCTGGCCCTGCGTCGCGATAGTGGTCGCAGTCATCCCTTGCCAGCCTCCGTCTGCTCTTGCGGTGTCCCGGAGCGTGCGGCGGCGCCGCCGCTCCGGTCGAAACACTCCATCATCGAGCAGCCGTCGCCCGGCGTCGAGGGGATAAAGGGTGATCTTCGTATCCCCTTCCGCCTTCCGGTTGTTTTTCCGGCTCCGGATCCGTCCCAGGTCACGACCGAATACCGGTATCCAGCCGTGACCGAACGGATAGGGGCCGGACCGTTGACGATCCAACATACACGGGTGTAAATACAGATGAAACAACACTGAAACGGCGGTGAATCAACAGCATGTACGCCGAGGAGCGGCAACAGGAGATCCTGCGTCGCGCACGGTCCGTCGGGCGAGTGGATGTGCCGACGCTGGCGGAGGAGTTCGAGGTCACCACCGAGACGATCCGCCGCGACCTGACCGCGCTGGAGCGCCTGGGGGTGTTGCGGCGCGTGCACGGCGGGGCGATCCCGGTCGAGCGGCTGGGGTTCGAGCCCGAGCTGGCCACCCGCGACGAGGTGCTGACGGCGGAGAAGGAGCGCATCGCCAAGGCGGCGCTCGCGGAGCTCCCGGAGGACGGCGCGATCATCATCGACGCCGGGTCGACGACCGGCAGGCTGGCGCAGGCGCTGCCGATCGACCGGGAACTGACCGTCATCGTGAACTCCCCTCCCCTGGCGACCGTGCTGGCCGCGCGCGCCAATCTGAACGTGATCATGCTGGGCGGGAGGGTGCGCGGGCGGACGCTGGCCACGGTCGACGACTGGGCCCTGCGGCCCCTCTCCGACCTGCACGTCGACGTCGCCTTCATGGCCGCCAACGGGTGCTCGGTGGACAAGGGGCTGACGACGCCGGATCCGGCCGAGGCCGCGATCAAGCGGGCGATGATCGGCGCGGCGGAGCGCAGCGTGCTGCTCGCCGACCACACGAAGTTCACCAACACCTATCTGGCGCGCTTCGCCACGGTGGCGGAGATCGACGTGGTGATCACCGACACGGGGCTCGACTCCGCGCTCGCGGCCGAGATCGCCGCGGCGGGGCCCGAGGTGGTGCGCGCATGATCGTCACGCTGACCCTCAACCCCAGTCTGGACCGCACGATAGAGATCGGATCGCTGACCCGCGGCGCCGTCATCCGCGCCGCGGCGGCCCACCTCGACCCGGGCGGCAAGGGTGTGAACGTCTCCCGCGCGCTGCTGGCCAACCAGGTCCGCTCGTGTGCGGTCGTCCCCTTCGGCGGCGACGAGGGGCGGCGGCTGGTGAGCCTGCTCCAGGCGGAGGGCATCGACATGATCACCGTCCCGGTCGCCGGACCCACCCGGTCCAACGTCACCCTGGCCGAGCCAGACGGCACGGTCACCAAAATCAACGAGCCCGGCACCGCCCTGTCCGCGGAAGAGCTCGACACCGTCGCCGAGGCCGTCCTCAGCGCCGCGACCTCGGCGGACTGGGTGGTCGCCTCGGGCAGCCTCCCGCCCGGGGTCCCCCTGGACGTCTACGCCGATCTGTGCCGCCGCTTCAGCGGCGCGGGGATCAACGTCGCGATCGACACCAGCGGGCCCGCCCTGCTGGCCGCGGTGGCCGAGACCCCCGCCCTGGTCAAACCGAACAGGGAGGAGCTCAGCGAGGCGACCGGCCTGACCATCGTGTCACTGGGCGACGCGATCGAGGCCGCGGAGATCCTGCGGGCGCGGGGCGCGAGCACCGTCCTGGCCAGCCTCGGCGCCGACGGCGCCGTCCTGCTCCAGGACGACCAGATCTGGTACGGCGAGGGCCCGGTGGCCGAGCCCCGCAGCACCGTGGGAGCCGGCGACGCCATGCTCGCCGGATTCCTCGCCGCCGGGGCCCGGGGGGAGGCCGCGCTGGTCGAGGCGCTGGCCTGGGCCACCGCGGCGGTGGGCCTGCCCGGCAGCCGAATGCCCTCGCCGGGTGACATCCGGCGCAACCACGTCCGTGTGACCAGGGCCGATCCAACGTTGTCACTGCGGTCCGGGGGCTGACAGTGGCGCTTTCATCACCCAGGCCGGCGCTGCGCCGGCCACCCCGGAAGGAGCAGCATCCATGACCGAATACACCCCCGCAGTCCAAGGCACCGGGGCACGAGCGACCATCCAGCGGTTCGGCGGTCACCTCGCCGGAATGATCATGCCCAACATCGGCGCGTTCATCGCCTGGGGACTGATCACCGCTCTCTTCATCCCCACCGGCTGGCTGCCCAACGAGGACTTCGCCAAGCTGGTCGACCCCATCATCAAGACGCTGCTGCCCATCCTGATCGGCTACACCGGCGGGCGCATGGTCCACGGCCAGCGCGGTGCCGTGGTCGGCGCCGTGGCCACCATGGGCGTCGTCGTCGGGGCCGACATCCCGATGTTCCTCGGCGCGATGATCATCGGGCCGCTCGCGGCCTACATCCTCAAGCTGGTCGACGGCTTCATCCAGGACCGGACCAAGGCCGGCTTCGAGATGCTGGTGGACAACTTCACCGCCGGCATCGTCGGCGGCGGCATGGCGCTGGTGGGGCTCAAGGCCATCGGCCCGGTGGTCGAGGTCGTCACCGACTGGGCCGGCGACGTGGTCGCCTGGCTGGTGGGCCACAACCTGCTGCCGCTGGCCTCGATCCTGATCGAGCCCGCCAAGGTGCTGTTCCTCAACAACGCCATCAACCACGGCGTGCTCGGGCCGCTCGGTGTGGCCGAGGCCGTTAAGCAGGGCAAGTCGGTTCTGTTCATGCTGGAGTCGAACCCCGGCCCCGGTCTGGGCCTGCTCCTGGCCTTCATGTTCTTCGGGCCTCGCCTGCTGCGCCCCAGCACCCCCGCCGCGATCATCATCCACTTCCTCGGCGGCATCCACGAGATCTACTTCCCGTACGTGCTCATGAAGCCCCGGCTGATCCTCGCCGTGATCGCCGGCGGTGCCGCGGGTGTCCTCGTCTTCATCGTGACCGGCGCCGGACTGGTGGCCACACCGTCGCCGGGCAGCATCTTCGCCTATATCGCGGTGACTCCCAAGGGTGGCTGGTTCGGCGTCCTCGCCGGCATCCTCGCCGCCACGGTCGTCTCCTTCGCCGTCGCCTCCGCGCTCCTGGGCTTCGGCCGGGGCGCCGACGACGAGGCCGAGGAGACTGGCGAGACTGGCGAAACCAGCACCGAACCGGAAACCTCAACCGTCGTCAAGGAGGCCTGATCATGGCCAGCATCGACAGCAAGGACATTCACAAGATCATCGTGGCCTGCGACGCGGGCATGGGCAGCAGCGTGATGCTCGCCAGCCAGCTCCGCAAGCAGCTCAAGGGCCAGCAGATCCAGGTGGAGCACACCCCGGTCAACTCGATCCCGGCCGACGCCGACGTGGTGGTCTGCCACGCCGGACTGGCCGCCCGTGCGAAGGTGACCGCCCCGGACAAGGTGCTGATCTCCTTCCAGCTCTTCATCGGGGATCCGGCGGTGACCAAGCTGGTCAACACGATCAAAAACGGCGGGACCGTCGATGCCTGAGACGGCGCCTCTCCCTCTCGATCCGCGCGCCATCCGGCTGAACGCCTCGGCAGACGGCCGCGACGACGCGATCCGGCAGTGCGGTGAGGCCCTGCTCGCCGTCGGCGCGGTGGAGGAGGCCTACATCGACACCATGATCGAACGCGAGCGTTCGATCTCGACCTACGTGGGCGAGGGCGTCGCCATCCCGCACGGCACCCTGGCCGCCAAGGAGGCGGTACGGCACGACGCCATCAGCGTCGTGCGCTTCCCCGACGGCGTCGACTGGGACGGCGACCGGGTGACGGTGTGCATCGGCATCGCCGCCCGGGGCAACGGCCACGTGGCACTGCTCGCCCAGCTCGCCGAAATCCTCATGGAACCCGACCAGGCGCAGGCCCTTCGTGAGGCGACAGAGGTCGCCGAGGTGGTCCGGCTGCTGCAATCCAACATAAACGAAGAGGACGAATCACAGTGAAGGTGGCCCGTTTCCACGCCCCCGGCGACATCCGCGTCGAGGAGGCGGCCGAACCCATCGCCGGGCCGGGTGAAGTCAAGATCCGCGTCCGCAACTGCTCGACCTGCGGCACCGACGTCAAGATCCTCAAGCACGGCCACCATCACATCAGGCCGCCCCGTGTCATGGGACACGAGATCGCCGGTGAGGTGGTCGAGGCCGTCGACGTCGACGGATGGGCGCCGGGCGACCGGGTGCAGGTGATCGCGGCGATCCCCTGCGGGAAATGCGCCGAGTGCCTGCGGGGCAGGATGACCGTCTGCCCGAACCAGGAGTCGATGGGATACCACTACGACGGCGGTTTCGCCGAGTACATGGTCGTCCCTGCCAAGGTCCTGGCGGTGGACGGGCTCAACCGCATCCCCGACGGGGTCGGCTTCGCCGAGGCGTCGGTCGCCGAGCCTCTCGCGTGCGTGCTCAACGGTCAGGAACTGGCGCGCGTCGGCGAGGGCGACGACGTGGTGATCATGGGCTCGGGCCCGATCGGCTGCCTTCACGTACGGCTGGCCCGCTCGCGGGGCGCGGCACGCGTCTTCCTGGTCGACATCAACGCCGAGCGGCTGGAGATGGCCGCCGGACTGGTCAGGCCGGACGCCGCCGTACACGGTGAGGACGTCGTCGAGCAGATCCTCAAGCTGACCGAGGGCAGGGGCGCCGACGTGGTCATCACGGCCGCCGCCTCCGGTGCCGCCCAGGAGCAGGCGCTGCAGATGGCGGCTCGCCAGGGACGGATCAGCTTCTTCGGCGGTCTGCCCAAGGACAACCCGATCATCAACTGCGACTCCAACCTGGTCCACTACCGGGAGCTGACCATCGTCGGCGCCAACGGGTCGAGCCCGGCGCACAACGCCCAGGCCCTGCGGCTCATCGCCGACGGTGCGGTCCCGGTCTCCGACCTGATCACCCACCGGATCCCGCTCTCGGAGGTTCTGGAGGGGCTCGACATCGTCAGCAGGGGCGAGGCGATCAAGGTCACCGTCGAACCCTGAGCCCGCTCGCGGAGACGCCCCGAGGACTCCCGCCGGTCGCAGGGCCGGCGGGGCCTCCGGGATCCGCGGATACACCAGGGCATCCGGACATCTGGAACAGACGGAATCCTCAGGGGTTCTCGGGACCCACGGACTCCAGGGGATCCGCGGAGACTCACAGATCCCCGCGCCTTTCGAAAAATCGTCATTCTCGCCAGAACTCTCAGAAGGAGAACCGGAGATGCCGGAGAGGACAGTGGTCATCGCCTCGAGCTCGGGCCTTCACGCCCGGCCCGCGAAGATCTTCGTGCAGGCCGCGGCCAAGCAGGGGATCCCGATCCGCATCCGCGTCGGGGACGGCAAGTCCGTACCGGCCAACAGCATGCTCGCCGTACTGGCGCTGGGTGCCGTGCGGGGCACCGAGGTCACGCTCAACGCGGAGGGGCCGGGTGCCGACGAGGCGCTGGCCTCCCTCGCCGAGCTGCTCTCCCGCGACCTGGACGCCGAGGAAACCGTCGATGGCTGAGACGTTACGCGGCCTGGGCGTCAGCCCGGGTCGCGCCGCCGGGCGGGTCTACCGGATGGCCGGACCGCCGCTGCTGTCGGCTCCCGTCCAGGCCGTCGACGCCGAGTCGGCGCTGAGCGAGGCGCTGAGCGCCCTGCGGGCGACGTCCGCCGAGCTGGCGGCACGAGCGGAGAAGGCCCCCGACACCACCTCCAGGGAAATCCTGGAGGCGCAGTCCTTCATCGCCGACGACCCCGGCCTGCACGAGTCCGTCGAGGAGGGCGTCGGGGCGGGGATGGACGCCGCGCACGCGATCGACGCCGCCTGCGCCCATCACCGGCGGGCGCTGCTGGAGGCGGGCGGCTACTTCGCCGAGCGCGCCGCCGACCTCGACGACATCCGCAACCGGGCGGTCGCCGTGGTGCTGGGCCTTCCCATGCCGGGCGTCCCCGATCCCGGGCACCCGTTCATCCTGGTGGCGGAGGACCTCGCCCCCGCCGACACCGTCAACCTCGACCCCTCCGTCGTCCTGGCCCTGCTCACCGAGAAGGGCGGTCCGACCAGCCACACCGCGATCCTCGCCCGCGCCCGCGGCCTGCCCGCCGTGGTCGCCTGCCGGGGAGTGATCGGCGTCGGCGACGGGACGTGGGTGTCGGTCGACGGCGCCAGGGGCGAGGTGGAGACCGGGATCGGCGAGGAGGCCGCGGCGGAGATCCAGCGGCAGGCGTCCGCCGACCGCCGGCGTTCCGCCACGAGCCGCGGCCCGGGCCGGACCTCCGACGACCACCCGGTCAAGCTGCTGCTCAACATTGGCTCCGCGGCCGACCTCGGGCCCGACGTGACCGGATCACCGTCCGGCGAGGGCCCTGCGGGCGTGGACGCAGAGGGGGTCGGGCTCTTCCGGACGGAGTTCCTCTTCCTGGACCGCAGGGAGGCGCCGGGCTACGAGGAGCAGGTCGCCGCCTACGAGGCGGTCTTCCGGGCCGCGCCGGGCGGGCACGTCGTGATCCGTACCCTCGACGCGGGAACGGACAAGCCGCTGCCCTTCCTGGGCCTGCCCGAGGAGCCCAATCCGGCCCTCGGCATACGGGGGCTGCGGGTGTCCCGGGTCCGGCCCGAGGTGCTCGACACGCAGCTCGACGCCATCGCCGAGGCGGCCCGCGCGGCCGGCGCCCAGCCGTGGGTCATGGCGCCCATGGTGACCACGGTGGGCGAGGCGGCGGACTTCGCCGGCCGGGCCCGCGCCCGGGGGATCACGCACGTCGGGGCGATGGTGGAGGTTCCGGCCGCCGCCCTGCGTGCCCGACGCCTGCTGAACGAGCTCGACTTCCTGAGCATCGGCACCAACGACCTCAGCCAGTACACCTTCGCCTCCGACCGCCAGCACGGCGAGCTCGCCGACCTGCTCGACCCCTGGCAGGCGGCGCTGCTCCAGCTGATCTCGGACTGCGCCGCGGCCGGGCAGGCGGCGGGCAAGCCCGTCGGCGTGTGCGGCGAGGCGGCGGCCGACCCTCTCCTGGCCACCGTTCTGGTCGGGCTCGGGGTGACCAGCCTGTCGATGTCCGCGCCGAGCATCGCCCCGGTGCGAGACAGTCTCGCCGCCCACTCCCTGGCGCGGTGCCGTGACAATGCCCGCGTGGCCCTGGGCGCCGATGACCCGGCGCAGGCCAGAAAGCTGGTCATGCCCGATTGACGAGAACCCCCCGGGCGCACCCTCCTGGAGGGTGCGCCGAGCCTGTGTGACCTTTCACGATGGTTGGCCCCAATCGGTTCTTCCCGGTCTGGGTGCTCCGGTCGAAGAAGCTCCCGGTGTTCGCCTCGGCGAGCCCGGAGAAGGTCATTGAGCGTTCAGGCGACGGGTTCAGGACCATGGTCATTTTCGCACAGGAGGTAACGGACGTGATCGTGCCGCAGAGGGGCGCCGTGGTGTTCGAGGGCAGGCACCGCGAGATCTGCGATGCGTTCACGACCGGCCGTAAAAACCCCTCAGCCCGACAAGCCTCTGCGTGAAAGTCGGAACGACCTCTCTCCTGCGTTGCGGGGAGGGCTCTCCTTCATCTCAATTTCTGTCGTCCTCATCGTGGCTGCCTTCGTGACATGGCCTCTCATGGAGAGGAATACAGAAAATCAGCGTGATGCCGACGAGTTTGCTGTCGTCCAAACGAGGACGGAAATCGTAGGTACAGCGTCGTTGAGGAAGGCCGGGAACCGCCGTCCGTAAGTGAGAGGGCAGCGGAATGCAGGAGCGGCCGAGCAACGAACCGACGGGGCTCACCTATCAACAGAAGGAACGGACCAAGTTCTGCGACTCTCCTTATGTGCACGGGGCGGTGGGGACAGTTCGGCGTTCTCGCACTGCATTTTCAATCACGAGGTGACCGACCAGGGTGTGGTCTTGTCCCGGTAACTTCCTGAAACACAGAACAGCCCCGGCCGAAACCGAAGATTTCTTACCCAGAAGACCCATTTAGCACGAGCCCGGCAATCGCACAACCTGTCAGCTGACAGGTACCAGCGCGGGGGAAAGCAAGCGATGCTCACTCCGATCCCCCGACGTTCCCAGGAGTCGTCTACCGGGGCAACGTACGACGAGCAGATGGGAATGCTCTCATGCGCAGGCTCTTATCAACCACGGTTCGTCTGGCCCTGTCGTTGGCCCTACTCGTAGCGGTGTTCGGACCCGTTACGTCCTCCAGCGCATCGACCACGAGAGATGCCCGGGCAGTCATTGCCGCACCGCCGCCGACGACGTCGCCGTGGGTACAGCCTAAGTACATTAGGAGACTCGACGAAGAATTCGGATGCCCTCCTAGCCACGCGTGCGCCGGCGTCCCCTATGGGGATGGGTACTACGTCTTCGAGTTCCTCAATTACGGCACCTACTACCTAAGCAATTGGTTCGGCGAGGGCGATCTCATGGACAGCCAGACTGGTGGCGCGTCATCGAGGATCTACAATGGCAGCGGCAGTCAGGTCGTTTGTACACAGAATACACCTGAGGCTTACTTCGCATATGTGAACTGGACTCCCATCTGGAAGATCAAGGTGACCGCCGCGTCCTGCCCGTAAGACCTGGAATGCAAAAAGGCCCCCGACGTTGAAGGTTCCAGCGGGTCGACTTCGTCGCCGACGTGCCCACTGCTCGCGCGTACACGATGACCATCGGCCACGCCACCGCCTCCCAGAGCACCGTGCCGAGGTGCCGCAAATGCCCCGGCCGGGGTGCACCATCCTTCTGTCCCCTCAGGGGCCATCCCGGGACGCTCCGTCCCGCCTCCCCTACGGCAGATAACTCAATTTCATTGTTCAGCTCATATTTCCCGAGAAACCGGGGCGCAGGGTCGGGCACGGGCACTCTCCGTAAGGCGGTGAGTGTCCGCGACCGGCCCTGGCCCAGCGCCCCACACGGGCAGGACAGTCTCTCCCGCGAGGACGGCGCCGCGCATCGGTGAAATCACCGGTCTGCGGGTGATCAGCCGGGCATCGGCGCGGGACGACGGAACCGCCGCCGATAGGCCCGTAATCTGCTCTTTTCAGTCGCGACATGTCCGCGTATCACTAATGCATGCCCTCCGCCTCCCCCGTCACCCGCTCACCGGCGCTGCACGGCCGTGACGCGGAGCAGGACGCACTGCTGCGACTACTCGACGACGCCCGCACCGGACACGGCGGCGCGACACTCCTCTCCGGCGCTCCGGGAACGGGCAAGACCGCGCTGCTCGACTTCGCGGTGGAGCACGCGGACGACTTCGTCGTGCTCAGGACGCGCGGCACCGAGTGGGAGGCGCGCCTGCCGTGCGCCGGGCTGCACGGACTGCTCCGTCCGGTCATGGACCGGCTGCCCGCGCTGCCCCCGGCGCAGGCCTCGGTGCTCGCGGAGGCGCTCGAACTGGGCGCGGCCGACGGCGGGCTGGCGTTGCCCGCCGCGGTCCTCAACCTTCTGGTGGCCGTCGGCCGGCCGGTACTGGTCTGCGTCGACGACGTCCACCACCTCGACGCACCCAGCCGCGAGTCGCTTTTCTTCGCGGCCCGGCGACTGGCCGGCGAGTCGATCGCGCTGCTGTTCGCCGCGGACGACGACGCCGTCGCTCCCTGCGACATACCGGCGCTCTCGCTGAGAAATCTCAATGACGAGGCGTGCCGCCGGCTGACCGACGATCTGGCGCCGCCGGGGCTCACCGAGGACCTGCGGACGCCGCTGCTGGAGATCGCCTGCGGCAACCCCCTCGCCATCGCCGAGCTGATCGGCTCGCTGAGCCCGGAGCAGCTGACCGGCGCCGCCGCCCCGCCGGAGACGCTGCCGCAGGGCGGACGGCTGTGGCGCGCGTACGCCCGGCGGCTGGCCCTGCTGCCCGGCGACACCGCGCACATGCTCCTGCTGCTGGCGGCCGACCCGGACCTGGACATGCTCACCCTGGTCAGGGCCACCGAGCCGGAGTGCGCGCTGAGCGTGCTCGAACCGGCCGAGCGGGCCGGGGTGATCGTTCGCATCGCCGGTGACCGCTACGAATTCCGCGAACGGGCGATGAGGCCGGTGGTCTACGCCGGCGCGTCCCCCGCCCGCAGGCGTGCGGCACACCGCCTGCTCGCCGGCGCCCTCGAACACGACCACCAGCGGCTCCGACGGGCCTGGCACCGGGCCGCGGCGCTGGACGGCTCCGGCGAGCGGCTGGCCGACGAGCTGGCCGCGGCCGCCGCGGCGGCGAGCTCCCACGGCGGCCATCCCGCGCCCTTCCTGGCCTTCGAGCGGGCGGCCGAGCTCACCGCTCACGGTGACGTCAGGGCCGCGCGCCTGGCCGCCGCCGCCAACCGGGCCTGGCAGGCCGGCCTGCCGCAGCGCGCCAGGTCGCTGCTCACCCGCCTGCACTCCCTGACGATCTCCGAGGAGGTACGGGGCCAGGCCGAGCTGATCCACGGCAGCCTGGAGCTGCGCAGCGGCAAGACCGGCAGCGCCAGGGACGAGCTGCTGGCCGCGGCCGAGTGGCTGCTCGGCCACGATCGCGGGCAGGCCGTCCGCGCGCTCATCCGGGCGAGCGAGGCCAGCTACCTGGCCGGGGACAACCACCGCTTCCTGGCCACGGCCCAGCGGGCCGCCGCGCTGCGCCGCCCGGACGACCCCGCGGCCACCCAGCTGATGTTCGAGTATCTGGCCGGTACGGCGGCGACCTTTCGCGGCCGGCACCGGGAAGCGGCCGATCCGCTGCGGCGGGTCGTGGAGCTCGCCGACTCGGTGCACAGCCCGTCGGTGCTGGCATGGGCGGGCGCGGCCAGCCTGCTGCTCGGCGACGACGCCCAGGCGCTGAGGCTGTCCACCCGGGCCGTGGAGACCGCACGCGTCCAGGGCGCCGTCTCCATGTTGCCGCAGGTGCTGGACTTCGTCATCCAGGCCGAGGTCTGGATGGGCCGCTACGGCTCGGTCACCGCCAACGCGATCGAGGGGCTCCGGCTGGCCCAGGAGTCGGGCCAGCTCAACAGCGCCGCTCAGCACCTCGCCTGGCTCGCGATGACCGCGGCCGTGGAAGGCGACGAGGAGACGTGCAGGATTAGGGCAGGAAGCGCCATCGAGCTCGCGGGCGCCCATGACCTGGGCATCGCCGGAGCGCTGAGCAACTGGGCGCTGGCCCACCTCGACCTCGCCGCCGGACGTCACGCCGACGCGGCGAAGCGGCTGCGGGCGACGGCCAGGATCGACGGGACCAACGGCCATCTCGTGGTGCGGGTCATAGCGACCCCCCATTTTGTGGAGGCCGCCGTACGGACGGGCGGCCGCAAGCAGGCCGAGGCCGCGCTGCGGGTGCTCGACCGCTGGGTGGGAAGCACCCGCAGCCCCGACCGCCTGGCGCTGGCGGCGCGCTGCCACGCGCTCCTGGCCGCTCCGGACGACGCGGAGGATCTCTTCAGGAGCGCGCTCGATCTGCACCACCAGGGGTTCTCCGAGTTCGAGACGGCCCGCACCCAGCTGCTGTTCGGCAGCGCGCTCCGCAGGAACAGGCGGCCCGGCGCGGCCAGGGAGCACCTGCACAGCGCGCTGGAGACGTTCGAGCGGTTCGGCGCGCGGCTCTGGGTCGAGCAGACGCGCACCGAGCTCCGGGGGGCGGGCGAGGCCGTACGGTCCCCCCGGCCCAAGGCCGCAGAGAAGCTGACCGCGCAGCAGTTCCAGATCGCCCGGATCGTCGCCGAGGGCGCCACCAACCGCGAGGTGGCGGCCCGGCTCTTCCTGAGCCCGCGCACCGTCGAGCACCACCTCAGGAACATCTTCACCAAGCTCGACATCCGCTCCCGGGTGGAGCTGGTCCGGCTGCTCTCCTGATCCCCTCCGAGGTGCCGGGGGCTTTTCCATGTCGCTCACGCGTCGTCTCGCGGGGCGTCCGACGCGGCGCGGGACAGGTGGATCGCGTCCCCTCCGTGGAGGCACGAGCATCAGTGGAGGGCCGAGCATCAGTCCAAATGATGAGAAACGGGTGATTTCACCGATGCGCCGATGACCCGGTGATCTAACAATTACGACTGCCGACAGTCAGAGAAATCACCGGCCGCCGCATACACCCCCCGTATCGGCCGGTCGGCGACCCGGACGGCTGTCGATGTGGTTCCTCTCCTCCGAACAGGGAGTACAACGACGTGCAGTCAGAGAACATCACCCCCCACGGCTCGCACCACCCGACGTCCGGCCACAGCAGGATCGCCTCCCGGCCGGCCCACCGTGCGAGGACCGCAGCCAAGCTGACCCTCATGCTGGCTCTGATCGGTGGCAGCGGCGCCATCGCTCCCGCGGCGCAGGCCGTTGCCAACCCCACTCCCGTGGTTCAGGCCGCCGCCAACCCCTACGAGCGCGGCCCGGCCCCCACAAGCTCCAGCGTCGAAGCCGTCAGGGGCGCGTTCGCGACCGCCAGCACCAACGTCTCCTCGCTCCTCGTGAGCGGCTTCGGCGGAGGGACGATCTACTATCCGACCAGTACGGCCCAGGGAACGTTCGGCGCGGTCGCCATCGCCCCGGGATTCACCGCCAGCAAGTCCAGCATGGCCTGGCTGGCCGAGCGGGTCGCCTCACACGGCTTCGTCGTCTTCAACATCGACACCAACACGACCTCCGACCAGCCGGCCAGCCGGGGCCGCCAGCTGCTGGCGGCGCTGGACTACCTGGTCGAGGACAGCTCGGCCGCCAGCCGGGTCGACGCCACCCGGCTCGGCGTCATGGGCCACTCGATGGGAGGCGGCGGCACGCTGTCGGCGGCGAACAGCCGGCCGTCGCTGCAGGCGGCCATCCCGCTCACCGGGTGGCACACCACGAAGAGCTGGTCGGGCATACGGGTCCCGACGCTGGTCGTCGGCGCCGAGAACGACTCGGTCGCCCCGGTGTCCTCGCACTCCAAGCCGTTCTACAACAGCATCCCGGCATCGTCGGAGAAGGCCTACCTCGAGCTCAACGGCGCCAGCCACTTCGCGCCCAACTCGTCCAACACCACGATCGCCAAGTACAGCATCTCGTGGCTGAAGCGCTTCATCGACAACGACACCCGCTACGACCAGTTCCTGTGCCCCTCACCTCCCAACAGCACCACCATCTCCGACTACCTGGACACCTGCCCCCACGCGTAGGACCTGCGTCCGTCGCCCCGCCACGGCGGGGACGGCGTCAGGATCTGCCCCCGATGGCGGCCGCGGCGCGCGGCCGCCATCGGCGTTCAAAGCAGCAGCCGGTAGAAGCGCCAGAACCCGAAGTCGGCGATGGGCAGCACCTCGACATCGCGGAATCCGGCCTCGACGGCGTAGCGGCGCAGGGTGTCCGGGCGCATCACCGTGCCGGTGCCGGCGGAGGGCTGGTGCGACATGCCGTCGGGCAGGCAGATGAGCAGGCTGAAGCCGTACAGCAGTCGCTCGGTGTCGTCGGCGGGGCCGGCGAAGGAGTCGGCGGCGGCCTCGTCCATGATGACGACCATCCCTCCGGGCCTGACCGCACGCCGTATCGCGGCCAGCATGTCCACCGGCCGGGGCAGATCGTGGAGACATTCGAAGGCGAAGACCGCGTCATAGGCGTTGTCGCCGAGCATCCCCGCGTCGCCGTGGTGGAAGGCGACGGCGACTCCGGCCTCCTTGGCGTTCCGCATGGCCAGCTCGACCGATGGCCCGTCGATGTCGACGCCTTCGACGGCCGCCCGCGGGTAGGCCCTGGCCAGGGCGATGGTGGACCAGCCTCCGCCACATCCGACGTCGGCGACGCGGGCGCCGGGCCGTCGCAGCACGGCGTCGAGGTCGGCCACCCCCGCCAGGGCGTCCGGGAGCGCGTGCTCGAACCAGGGCCGGTTCATCTCGGACTGCGACTCTCTCAGGTCCGCCCCGAACGTGGCCCAGCCGACGCCGCCGCCATCGCGGTAGGCGTCCACCAGGGCGGGCATCTGCGTCGCGGCCCCGGCGAGCATCCGGGCCAGCGGCGCGAGGTAGGCGAGGCTGGACTCGTCGGTCAGCACCTCCGCCGCCCCCTCGGGCAGGACGAAACGACCGTCCTCGCGGGTGACCAGGATCCCGGTGGCGGCCTGCTGCTCCAGCCATTCCCGGGCGTACCGCTCGTGGCCGCCGGCCCGGGCGGTCAGTTCGGCGGCGGTGGCCGCGCCGTGGTCGGCCAGTGCCCGGTACCAGCCCAGCCGGTCTCCGAGATGGATCGAAAGGATCTCGATGGTGCCCAGCGCGGACTTCAGCAGGCGGTCCGCGAATTCCTCCGTGGTCATGGCGCCTCCCCTACCGCTGTTTAGCACGGAACCGTGCGCGGTCGCGAGGGCCGCGAGGAAAGCCCTGAGCAGGGGATCGGCAAGAGGCCATGCCCCCCGGACACGGACCCGGTCCTTCCGTGCACCACACGTGAGGACGCGGCCCGGTGAGGTGTCGTCACCGCCCGCAGGCCCGTCCGTGACGTGCTACCACGGCGCTGCCATACGATTGGTTTTCCCTAGCTTTATCCTAAATTGACCATCCATGGTGACTGGGTAATGACAGGGTAGTAAGGTTTGCGGCCTATGCTCTGGAACGTACAAAGTTATGACCGTAAGTCTTTTTTTTGGCTCCTCGCCGTCAGCATCTCGGCCACACTCGTGGTCGGCGGCGGCGCGTTACTGAGCGGTCACTTTGAACCGGTTCCCAGCAAGCCCGCACCGCCCGTCGCCGCCCTGCCCGAGGTCTCGGTGACGCCCACCCCTCCGCCGGGGCCGACCGATCCCGCCGCTTCCCCGAACTCCACCGCGGCGCCCGGCACGCAGAAGCCCGAGGAGCCGACCCTCTTCGCCAACGGGCGCCGGCAGCCGCTGAAGGTGAAGGTGCCGAAGTCGGCCGGCGGCCGCTACACCGTCGTTCCCGGTGAGGCGTCGCCGCCCAAGGGCGGCAAGGGCAGGGTGATCCGCTACCTGGTGGAGGTCGAACGCGGGCTGCCGTTCGACGCGAACGAGTTCGCCGACGAGGTGCACCGCATCCTCAACGACCGGCGTAGCTGGGGATTCCGATTCCAGCGGGTGGCGCGCGGCCCGGTGGAGATCCGGGTGTCGCTGTCCAGCCCCACGATGACGAACCGGCAGTGCCGGCCACTGGTGACCTTCGGCGAGCTGTCCTGCTGGAACGGGGAGCGGGCGGTCGTCAACGCGGAGCGCTGGAACGCGGGGGCCAAGGGCTACGGACGCGATGTGGCCACCTACCGCGAGTACGTCATCAACCACGAGGTCGGCCACGGTCTCGGCCACGGCCACGTGAGCTGCCCGGGGCCCGGAAAACCGGCCCCCGTCATGGTCCAGCAGACCAAATCCCTGTACGGCTGCCGCCCCAACGCCTGGCCGTCGCCCCGGCGCTGAAGAAGCACCGGAAGTGGCAGCGGGCAATAGCCAGATCAAATATCATTACGCTTTTTTTCCGAATCCCGAAAGCGCCGGGTAGGATGGCGCAGGCTGTTCGGCGCCCGGTACGGGGGATGTCGCAGACCGCTTCAGGGCGCCCGGGGAAGGCGATCCGGCTGTTCGCCTGCTTCTTTGAGGTAGCGTTGCCGGATTGCTTGTGGCCGCAGCACAGCGGCGCGGGACGTACCGTGTGATCGGCACAGGTCTACCCCGCTTCGGGCCCCGGGAAGGTGTGAGCGCTGCGATGACCACGACCACTGAGAACGATGATGTGATCCTCGCCGTCGGCGGGGATGACGACGACGCCCCCGAAAAGCTGGCCGCCGCAGTAGGGGCGACCTCCGATCCGGTCAAGGACTATCTCAAGCAGATCGGCAAGGTTCCGCTGCTCACCGCCCATCAGGAGGTCGAGCTCGCCAAGCGGATCGAGGCCGGTCTGTTCGCCACCGAACAGCTCAGCGCCGACGGCGAGACGCTTCCGGTCGACGTGCGCGCCGAGCTGGAGTGGATCGCCGAGGACGGCCGCCGGGCCAAGAACCACCTGCTGGAGGCCAACCTCCGCCTGGTGGTCTCGCTGGCCAAGCGCTACACCGGCCGCGGCATGCTCTTCCTGGACCTGATCCAGGAGGGCAACCTGGGCCTGATCCGCGCGGTCGAGAAGTTCGACTACACCAAGGGTTTCAAGTTCTCCACCTATGCCACCTGGTGGATCAAGCAGGCGATCACCCGCGCCATGGCCGACCAGGCGCGGACCATCCGCATCCCGGTCCACATGGTCGAAGTGATCAACAAGCTGGCCCGCGTTCAGCGGCAGATGCTGGCCGATCTCGGCCGCGACCCCACCCCGGACGAGCTGGCCGCCGAGCTGGAGATGACCCCGCAGAGGGTCGCCGAGATCCAGAAGTACGGGCGCGAGCCGATCTCCCTGCACTCCCCGCTCGGCACCGAGGGCGACAGCGAGTTCGGCGACCTCATCGAGGACTCCGAGGCCGTCACCCCCGATGACGCGGTGACGTTCATGCTGCTGCAGGAGCAGCTGCACTCGGTGCTGGACGCCCTGTCGGAGCGCGAGGCGGGAGTGATGGCGCTGCGGTTCGGCCTGGCCGACGGCGAGCCCAAGACCCTCGACGAGATCGGCAAGGTCTACGGGGTGACCCGCGAGCGCATCCGGCAGATCGAGACCAAGACCATGGGCAAGCTGCGCCACCCGTCGCGGTCCCGGGCGCTGCGCGACTACCTGACCTAGGACCCAGGCGGCCCGCGCACGCCGGCGGCGGCGTCAGGTCGCACGGGGATGGAGCATGATCGCCACGGGCAATAGTGTTGGAGATCCACAAGCTCTGGAGGATCGATGACGCAGCCCGGGGACGAAGAGGTTCTGGACAGCCCGACGGGGTGGGTGGCCAAGCACATCCGCACCTACGTCGAGACCGACGGCAAGAAGGGCCACCTGTACCAGGGCATGACCACGCTCCTGCTGAGCACCCGGGGTCGCAGGTCGGGCAGGCTGCGCCGTACGGCGCTCATCTACGGCCAGGACGGCGACCGCTACCTGCTGGTGGCCTCCAACGGGGGCTCGGCGAACCACCCGGCCTGGTATCTCAACCTGTCCGACGACCCCGACGTCGAGATCCAGGTCGGCCCGGACAAATTCGCCGCCCGGGCCCGGACCGCCACCGCCGAGGAGAAGCCGGAGCTGTGGCGGAAGATGGCCGAGATCTTCCCGACCTACGACGGCTACCAGGCCAAGGCCGGCAGGGAGATCCCGCTGGTGATCGTCGAGCGCGTCTGACGACATCCGGGTCGCGTGCGCCGAACCACTCCCGACCGGGTGTCGGGGGTCGCGCGAGCCGGAAAATCATGTCACCGTGATGGTGCCGGTCATATGAGTTCCTTGATCCATCCACCGGTCATTCGAGCTAGCGTAAGGCTTGTGCGATCGAGGGAAGGATCTCTTCTGATGGTGTCCAACGGTGACTACGGGGTCCCCGGCTCGCTGGCGAAGGTGCTCGCCGACGTCACCGCCGAACGGGCGGCCCAGGACGCCATGTGGGGTATCCAAGATATCGCCGACGGCACCGGGCCAGAGCGTACGGAAGCCGCGGACCAGGCCAAGAAGGACGTCTCCGAGGCGGCTCGGGAAGGCCTGCTGACCTGGCGGCACATCCTGCTCGAAGAGGTGCTCGAAGCCTTCGCCGAGAACGATCCCGGCGCCCTGCGGACCGAGCTGATCCAGGTGGCGGCCGTCGCCGTGAAATGGGCCCAGGCGCTCGACCGGCGCGACCGGCCGGCAGCCGCAGCGGCCGTCACCGGCGAGCAGCCGTCCGCCCCGCACGGCCGGCGATGAACGCCCAGGAGGTCGCGCTGACCGGCGCCCACGGAGTACGGCTGGCCGCGATCCGCGAAGGCGCCAACCCCGAGGCGATCGTCGTGTTCGCCCACGGGTTCCTGTCCGACAAGCACGCGCTCGGCCGGTTCGACCGGCTCGCCGCCCGTTACGTGGAGGCCGGCTACTCCACGCTCAGGTTCGACTTCTCCGGCAACGGCGCCAGCGGCAACGCGCCGATCACCGACGAGCGGAGGACCGGCGACCTGCGCGCCGTGCTCGACCAGGTGGAGACCTGGGGCTACCAGCGCGTCGCCCTGCACGGCCACAGCAAGGGCGGGTCCATCTCCCTGCGCGCCCGCGACCCGAGGGTGTCGGCGATGGTCCTGACCGGCGCGCGCACCGCCCCGGTTTACTACGACTGGTCCGAGCACCTGCCCGCCGACGTCCTGACGGGCATCCGCACCCGCGGCCGCGGACGCAGCCCGGCCACCGGCCCCCGTGCCTTCCACCTGCTCACCCAGCAGAGTCTCGACGACTTCGCGACCCTCGACACACGGGAGATCCTCTCCGCGATCAAGCTGCCCGTCCTGCTGATGTACGGCGACGCGCCGCACGACCGCGAGGAGCTCCTGCTCGCCGAGCACGCGGCCTGCGGGATGAGATACCTCTCCCCCGAGTCGCGTCTACTGATCGTCCACGGCGCCGATCACAGCATGGAGGGGCACATCGAGGAGGTCGCCGACCACGGCATCGCCTGGCTGCGGACGTACTGCCCGGCCTGACCGGCCGCCCCGGCCGAGGTCGGGGGCCCTGCCCGATGCCCGCTCCGGCCGAGGGTGCCGCCCGCACAGGTCGAGGCCGGGGCCTGCCCCGGTCGAGGTCGGGGACCTGCCCGGCCTGACCGGCGCCCGCTCCTGGCCGACGTGGGCCCATCAGGCCTTCCCGATCCCACCGTAGGGCAAAGCCATGGCCGACCACGGTTCCGGCCGCCGCCCGAGGGGCACCCGATACACATGCGCGTAGTAGTCGTCGGTGCCACCGGGAACGTGGGCACGAGCGTGGTATCCGCCCTCGTGGCCGACCCACATGTCACCTCCGTCGTGGGCCTGGCCCGCAGGCTGCCGGACTGGCGTCCGGAGAAGACCACCTGGCACGCCGTGGAGGTCTCCACCGGGGACCTGGATCCGTACTTCGACGGGGCCGACGCGGTCATCCATCTGGCGTGGCTGTTCCAGCCCACCCGCAACCCGGTGACGACCTGGCGGGGCAATGTCATCGGCAGCGCCCGGGTCTTCGAGGCCGCGGCGCGGGCACAGGTCTCCGTCCTGATCCACGCCTCCTCGGTGGGCGCCTACTCCTCCGGGCCCAAGGACCGGCCGGTCACCGAGGACTGGCCCACCCACGGCTGGCCGGGTGCCTCCTACGGCCGGGAGAAGGCCTACGTCGAGCGTGTACTCGACGTGTTCGAGCGGGACCACCCGGCCACCAGGGTGGTGCGGCTGCGGCCGGGCTTCATCTTCAAGCGGGAGGCGGCGATCGGGCAGCGGCGGCTGTTCGGAGGGCCGCTGGTGCCCCAGCGGATGATACGGCCGGGCATGATCCCCTTTGTTCCCGACACCCCTGGGCTCGAGTTCCAGGCGGTCCACACCGACGACGTCGCCGAGGCCTACCGGCTGGCGCTCACCCGGCCGGTGTCGGGCGCCTTCAACATCGCCGCCGACCCGGTGATCACTCCATCCGTGCTGGCCGATCTGCTCGACACCCGGCTGATGCCCGTCTCCGGCTGGACGCTCAGAAGCACCGTCGCCGCCGCCTGGCGCATGCGCCTGGTCCCCGCGTCGCCGGACCTGGTCGACCTGGTGCTCAGAATGCCGATCATGGATATCGGCCGTGCCCACACCGAACTGGGCTGGCAGCCGCGCCACTCCTCCCTCGACGCGATGAACGAGCTGTTCGAGGGTCTGCGCACCGCCGAGGGGATGGAGACCCCGCCGCTCTCGCCGGACACCGGCGGTCCCGCGCGGATCCGTGAGATAGCGAGCGGGGTCGGAAAGCGACCGTGAAGGAGGCGCGGACCGGGAGCCCCGCCCTCAGACGGTCGAAGACCCCCGCCCGCGGGTCTTGCCCGCGCCAAGGCTCTGCAGGCGGATGGGGAAAACACCGTGATCTGGTTGCTTGAGCGGAGCTTTGGCCGCGAGAGCCGCACAAGAGAGAACTCACCGGGGGGTCTGTGCGGGCTGGGTGATGTTCCGCTGGGGATCCCTCTACGAAACACCGCGCGAGCCCTCGAACAGCCGGGCGTCAGCACAGCTCGGGGGCAGATCCGTTAGATCAGCGCCATATTGCTAGGCCTAAACCCCTTGCGCAATGGTCAAGAGTCGTTGACCATTGTCCGCATGCCTACCGATGATCTCCCCGAGACGTTTCACGTCACCACTGACGAGCAACTCCGCGCCGTCTCCAATCTCACGCGTCACCGGATCATGGCCGTGCTCCGCTTCGAGCCGGCGACGATCACGCAGATCGCCCAGCGGGTGGGCCTTGCGAAGGGGAGTTCCAGCTATCACGTGCGGCTGCTGGAGCGGGCCGGCCTGGTGAAGGTGGTACGGACGCGGAAAGTGAGAGGGGTCACCGAGCGGTACTACGCGATGGCCGCGCGGTCGATCGAGCTGCCGGATCCGGGGCCGGGGCAGCCGGACGTGCTGCTGCGAAATGCGGTGGCGGACCTGGAGGCGTCGCCGGTGGATGATGAGCGGCACGTACGAATGGCGCATCTGCGACTCACCGAGGAGCAGTTCACGGAGCTGGGAGCGCGCCTGCAGGCACTGGCGGATGAGTACCGGACGCTGTCCGATCCATCGCTTCCAGACGTGTCGCTGGTCTTCGCGCTGTTCCGGCCGGCGCCGCGCCGGCAGGTCGAGGGGGACGCCAAATGACCCCGAAACTGACGAACGATGTGGTGAAGCTGCCGGCTGGGTTCGGGCGACTGTGGGCCGCGCAGACGGTGTCCTCGCTCGGTGACGGCGTGACACATGCCGCGCTGCCGCTGCTGGCATTGACGTTGACCCGGGATCCGATGGCGCTGGCCGTCGTCATGGCCGCCGGGACGCTGCCCTGGCTGCTGTTCGGAGTGCTCGGCGGTGCGCTGGTGGACCGCTGGGACCGCCGCCGCACGATGTGGATCACCGACGCCGCGCGTGCGGCGCTGCTCGCCATACCCGCTGCGGCGGCGGCGCTCGACGTGCTGAGCATTCCGCTGCTGGCTGCCCTCGCGTTCCTGCTCGCCCTCGGCGGGCTGTTCTTCGACACGGCCGCCACGGCGTATCTGCCGGATCTGCTCGACCGCGACCCCGCCCAGCTGGAGCGCGCCAACGCTCGCCTGCGCGGCGCCCAGACCGCAGCGTCCGGCTTCGCCGGGCCACCTGTGGGCAGTGCGCTGCTCGCGCTCGGACGTTCGGTTCCGCTGCTCGCCGACGCGGTGTCGTTTGCGCTGTCCGCACTGCTCGTCCGGTCGCTGCCCGCCGTACCGCGGCCGGCCGTAAGCGCCCGCGAGTCGCTGCTCCGGCAGGCGCGGGCCGGAGCCTCCTACGTCTTCCAGGACCGGCTGCTGCTCGGGCTCGCGCTCCGTCCGGCGGTCGGGAACGTCGCCTTCCTCGCCGTGGAGACCGTCCTGGCCTTGTTCGCCCACGAACGTCTCGGCGTCGGCGCCTTCGGTTTCGGTCTGCTCCTCACCGCCGAGGCCACCGGCGGCCTGCTCGGCGCGGGTATCGCCTCTTTCCTCGGCCGGCTCCTGGGCACCGGAACCGCGCTGACCTGCACCGCCGCAATCGAGGGCCTCGCCATTCTGGGGCTCGCCTCCGCCCCGAACCCGTACGTGGCCGGGCTCGCGCTCGCCGTCTGCGGGGCGGGCATGGGCGCCACGATGGTGCTCGGCCCCTCCCTCCGGCAGGCCATCGTCCCGGCCCACCTGATGGGCCGCGTCGCCTCCACCTCCCGCATGCTCGCCATGTGCGCCGCCCCGTTCGGCGCCTTCCTCGGCGGCTGGCTGGCCACCACCTACGACCTGCGCACCCCGCTCTACGCCGCCGCCGGCCTCCTCCTCACCATGACCGCCGTCACCGCGACGATGACCGGCAATCGCCGCGTCGAGACCGCACTGCGCAGCGCGCGCCCGCAAGCCGACCCGGCCGACCAAGACCCCGCCAAAGAGATCGCTGTGCAGACCACATCCAGGTGACGGTCATCGCTTGCAGGTCACAACACCTCCGCCCGCATCGGAACGGTGAAGGCCGTTGCCCCGCCGGGCAACGGCCTTCACGCACTCATCTCCCCTCCGCCACCGAGAGACAAGATCGAAAATCACGGCAGAAAGCCTTCAAAGAATCACGCCGCCAAGAAATCCCCGTCACACAACGACCCCTCCTGACACCATCACCCACAACCGAACGGCCAGTGGCGATGAGACGAGCCCCGACGGCTCCTTAACGCCACTGGCCGTTCGGTTGCCGCTCAAGCCCCGGCTCGCCGGGGATGACCGGGCGAATCGGACCATCCCCGCGTGCGCAGGGCCGACGCGGTGCCGTTGATGATGCGGATCGTCACCGTGGGACAAACCCCCGCGCCTGCGATAGAAGCCGTGTCACCGGGAAGCAACCCCGTATGAGGAAGATCCTTGTAGGTACGGCCTCCTGGACGGACAGGTCGCTGCTGGAGTCGGGCTGGTATCCCGACGACGCCTCCACCCCGGCGAAACGCCTGGCCTACTACGCGTCGCGGTTCCCGCTCGTGGAGGTGGACGCCACCTACTACCATCCTCCGGCGCAGCGCACCGCGGAAGCCTGGCGGGACCGCACCCCGCCAGGCTTCACCTTCGACGTCAAGGCCTTCTCCCTGCTGACCGGCCACCCCACCCGGCCCGAGTCCCTCTACAAGGATCTGCGGGAAAAACTCGGCACGTCGAAGCGGAGCCTCTATCTCGACGACGTGGACCCGGAGATCGTCGAGGAGGTCTGGCAACGGTTCCTCAGCGCCCTCATGCCACTGCACGAGGCGGGAAAGCTGGGAGCCGTGCTCTTCCAGTTTCCGCCGTGGTTCCCGATCGGAGAGGGCCGCCGGCGCTACATCCTGGAGTGCGCGCGGCGCTGCCGGCCGATGCGCGTCAGCGTCGAGTTCCGCAACCACACCTGGATGGAGGAGGAGAACCGCGAGGGCACCCTCGGGTTCCTCGCCGCGAACGACATCGCCTACGTCTGCGTCGACATGCCGCAGGGGCATCCGTCGTCGATCCCGCCGATCCTGGCCGCCACCTCCGACCTTGCCGTGGTACGGCTCCACGGGCACTCCGACCGGTGGACCAGCAAGAAGATCGAGGAACGCTTCGCCTACCTGTACTCGGAGGAGGAGCTCAAACGATGGGCGGTCTCCGTCCACCGGCTCGCGGAGGACGCCAAGGCCGTCCATGTGCTCTTCAACAACTGCTGCGAGGACTCCTCCCAGCGCAACGCCGCCCGGTTCCTCACCCTCGTCGACGAACTCGACGGGGAGCGGGATCCCGGCTGAACCCCGGGTCCCCGGCCCGGGCCACGTTTGACCGTGGACTCGTACGCGGGCCTGGCCGTGGGCTCATGCGCGGGGCGCCGGCGTGGTCGCGGCTCAGGTGGGCCGTGAGTTCGCGCCCGGGGCACCGATGCGGCCGCGGCTCATGACTCCTCCGTGTCCGGCCCCGGTGAGATCCCCGCACCGGCCGACAGCAGTCTCTCCGCCAGCACGCGACAGCGCCTGCCGAGCTCCGGAGGGTCGAGCACCTCGAAGTCGTGCCCCAGCAGGAGCACGTGCATGAGCACGAAGTCGAGGCTGCCGGCGCCGCTGAGCACCTCGCAGAGCTCTTTCCCCCGCTGCTGCACGACGGCCGCCGACGCCGGAATCTGCGCGCGGACCGTCTCGGCCGACGCGTGCACGAGGAAGCGCGCCCGGTGCGGGTAGACCCGGCTCGCCACCCCCTCCTGCACGTACGCCGCCGCGTCGGGCGCCGCACGCGGGCGGAAGCGCCTGGTCCGTGCGGACACGTCGGTCATCCGGTCGACGCGGAAGCTGCGCCAGTCGTCGCGATCGAGGTCGTAGGCGAGGAGATACCAGCGCCGGTCGGAGGCGACCAGGCGGTAGGGCTCGACCCGCCGCCCTCGCACCTCATTCCCCGATGGGTAGGCGAAGCCGGCCTCCACCTCGTCGCGGCAGGCTCTGGCCAGCGTCATGAGCACCTTGGGGTCGACCAGTCTACGGCCGCCTCCGCCGAAGGACTCCACCGAGGCGGAGAGCGCGCGCACCTCGTGCCGCAGCCGGGTGGGCAGCACCCGGTCGAGCTTGGTCAGCGCCCGCAGGGCGGCGTCGCCGGCGCCGGCGAGTGCGCCACCCGCGCCGGAGAGCAGCGAGACCGCGGTGGCGATCGCCTCCTCGTCGTCGAGCAGCAGCGGCGGCAGATCCTGCCCCGGGCCGAGCTGGTAGCCGCCGCCGACGCCCTGGCTGGCATGCACCAGATAGCCGAGCGTGCGCAGCCGCTCGACGTCACGCCGTACCGTGCGCGGCGTGACCCCGAGCCGGTCGGCGAGCTCGGGCCCGGTCCAGACCTGGCGCTGCTGCAGCAGCCCGAGCAGGGTGAGCACCCGCTCCGTCGTCCCCCGCTCCTCACCGCCTGCCACATCCATGTCGCCCACCCTGCCAGAGATAGCGGACCGATCCTGTCCGCTAGGGGTGCCAGGGTGGCTCCATGGACGCAGACGAACTCGACTGGAACCGGACGCTGCGCGAGCAGTGGGAGTTCCACTGGAACCATCAGCTCCGGGCCCGGCTCGACGGCCTCACCGACGACGAATACTTCTGGTCGCCGGTGCCGGACGCCTGGAGCGTACGGCCGCGCGGTAGTTCGACGGCGCCCGTGCAGGTCGGCGCCGGGGACTTCACGATGGACTACGCCTTCCCCGAGCCGGTCCCCGCGGCCTTCACCACGATCGCCTGGCAGCTCGGTCACGTCATCGTCGGCGTGCTCGCCATGCGCAACGCCTCCCACTTCGGCGCGCCTGCGGCGTCGTACGAGACCTGGGAGTACGCCGGCGGCGCGGCCACCGCGCTCGACCAGCTCGAGACCCAGCTCGACGTCTGGCTGGCCGGGGTGCGCGACCTCGGCGAGGCCGGGCTACGGGTCCCTGTGGGCGCGAAGGAGCCCTACCCCGAAGCGTCCATGGCCGATCTGGTGCTGCACATCCACCGTGAACTGATCCATCATCTGTCCGAGGTCTGCCTGCTGCGCGACCTCTACCTGCACACGAAATCCACGACGAACGGAGCAACCCGATGAGCCGCCACATCCAGGTCACCTTCGACGCCCACGACCCGCAGGCGCTGTCCTCCTTCTGGCGCGACGTCCTGGGCTACGTCCACCCCGGCCCGCCCGGAGTCGATCTGCCCGAGGGCGCCGACCCGCTGGCCGCGTGGGACGACTTCCTCGCGCGGGTCGGCGTACCGGAGGAGCAGCGCAACACGAGGTCGGCCATCGAGGACCCGGACGGGCACGGCCCCCGGCTGTTCTTCCAGCAGGTGCCGGAGGACAAGGTCGCCAAGAACCGCGTCCACCTCGACGTCCGCGCGGCTCCCGGGCTGCGGGGAGAGGAGCGGATGGCGGCGCTGGAGGCCGAGTGCGACCGGCTCGTCGCGCTGGGAGCGAAGCGGGTGCGCCGCGACGAGCCGGAGCCCCCGATGAGCGCCGGTTTCATCGTGATGACCGACCCCGAGGGCAACGAGTTCTGCCTGGACTGACGTGGCTCGGCCGCCGTCGCCGAAGCCGCGTCCCGTGGTCGCCTGACCCCGCCGCCTACCTGACCCCGCGCCTCATCTGCGACATGGTCGCTCTGCGCTCCTCCGGGGTGGTCCCTCCCCACACGCCGTACATCTGCTGGGTGCTCAGGGCGTACTCCAGGCAGCGCCCACGTACGGGACAGCGACGGCAGACGGCCTTGGCGCGCTCGTACTGCACCTGGCCGGGCCCCTCGGAGGAGACGGGGAAGAACAGTTCGGGATCCTCGCCAAGACACGAAGAACGGCGGGACCAGTGGGCGAATGCAATCACATTATTCTGGACATACATGGCGATCCAAGTGGAAGTGGCGGCGATTCACGGTTGGCAGCTCAGCTTCTTGATCGGGTGCCCACTATAATCCCATATATACCTTTTCGGATGAAAAATCGTACGGCCTTGACCTGGGGTTTTACGAGAAAAGGGGATCCTGGGTGTCGCCCGATCACCCCAACCGCGACGCATTAACGGAGACGGCGCTCATTGCCGATGCCGCGAATCCCCGCGAATCCGGGTGTCGCGAACGACGGCGCGAACAATGACTCCGGCCGTGGACAATCTCCCACCGGCCCCGGAGGCCGCGGGTGATCCTCCGTCGCCCCGGAGGGTGTGCCGCGACCCTCTGGGGCGGGTCGCGGCGCTCTCGCCCACCGATGATTCAGCCACCGGAAGCCGGCTGGGCACGCTCGTTGGGCACGCAGTGGGTCATCTTCAGCCCGGTCACGTCGCGCGGACCGTTCTTGCCGAGGTTCGACAGCCGCTCGAGATCCTTCTCGTCCAGATCCTGGCTCGCCAGCGGCTCGAGGTGGGCGACGTCCTCCGGACCTATTCCCAGCCCCTCCCCGACCCGCAGTCCGAGCTCGTCCTCGATGAGCAGGAAGTGCCAGACCATGCGCTCCTGAACGGCACGCTCGGCCTGCGACAGCATGGTGACGAAGTTCAGGACCAGATCGTCCCGCTCCCACTGCTCCATCAGCCGGAAGCGCTGACCGGGCTGGAGGTAGTCGTTGGTCTTCGGGATCCGCTTACGGGTCAGGCGCCCCGAGACGACCGGGCCCTGCTCGTCGTGGGTCGGATACTCGCCCTCGCGCAGCCCGCCGGTGATGGACGGCTCGTAGTTGACGTGCGGGTTCTCCCCCTGGCCGTCCACGTGGTAGGTCATCTGACCGTCGCGCTGGTTGGTGCGCACCTCGGCGTGCTTGGCCTGGTTCACCGGCAGCTGCAGGTAGTTGGGCCCCACCCGGTGGCGCTGGGTGTCGCTGTAGGAGAAGGTCCGGCCCACCAGCATCTTGTCGTCGGAGAAGTCGAGCCCGTCGACCAGGACTCCGGTGCCGAAGGAGATCTGCTCGTTCTCGGCGAAGTTGTTGGCCACGTTGCGGTTCAGGACCATCCGGCCGACCGGCAGCGGCGGGAAGTCGTTCTCCGGCCACACCTTGGTGTCGTCCAGCGGGTCGAAGTCGAGTTCGGCGTGCTCGTCGTCGGTCATGATCTGCACCAGCAGCTCCCACTCGGGGAAGTCGCCGCGGTTGATCGCCTCGTGCAGGTCCTTGGTCGCGTGCCCGAGCTCCTGCCCCTGTACGGCTGCCGCGTCCTCGGCGGTCATGCTCCGTACGCCCTGCTTGGGTATCCAGTGATATTTCACCAGATGCGTTACCCCTTGCCCGTTCACCCACTTGTAGGTGTTGACGCCGAATCCCTGCATGTGGCGGTAGTCGGCGGGGATCCCGCGCGGGCTGAACAGGTTGACGATCATGTGCATGGTCTCCGGCGTCTGCGACATGAAGTCGAAGATCCGGTTGGGCTCCTGCCTGAAGGTCACCGGGTCCGGCTTGAGCGAGTGGATCACGTCGGGAAACTTGATCGCGTCCCTGATGAAGAAGACCGCCAGGTTGTTGCCGACGAGGTCCCAGTTGCCGTCCTCGGTGTAGAACTTCACCGCGAACCCCCGAGGGTCACGCGCGGCCTCGGAGGAGTCCCTGCCGCCGATCACGGTGGAGAACCGCACGGCCACGTCCGTCCGCTTGCCCGGCTCCTGGAACAGTTTCGCCCTGGTGTAGCGGCCGATCGGCTCATCGCCCAGCTTCCCGTAGGCCTCGAAGAAGCCGTAGCTGGTCGCCCCTCGGGCGTGCACCACGCGCTCGGGGATGCGTTCCCGGTCGAAATGGCTGATCTTCTCCAGGAACTGGTAGTTCTCCAGCGTGGCCGGGCCGCGGGCGCCGACCGTGCGCTGGTTCTGGTTGTCGTAGACCTGGTGCCCCTGCCGGTTGGTCAGCACCGGGCGCTCGTCGCCCGGCTGCGACCCCATGCTCGACACGTCCGTCATGATGACGTTCCCTCCCTGCGGCGGTCGCTTTCGGCGTGCCGAAACCATGTCGGCACGCGGGGTCCATATCCCGAAAAATCCGACTTATAGCGCAGAAGTCAAAGAATCTCCCCAAGCGGGAAGCTCACGGAAACAACCACCATCCCCGTGTGCCGAGGAGCGGAAAGGGATCACCGGGACTTGGCCATGACCCTCCCTCTCAGCGGTCCCATGCCCGAGCCCAAGATCATGTCGCCGAACGCCGCAGCAGGGAGATGACCGCCCGCTCCGCCTCACCGTGCGTGGCCGGCTGCCCGAACCCGACGTCGGCGCCCAGCCCGCCGAGCGCCCGCGTGATGGTCCGGCCTTTCTCGTAGGCCTCGATGACGCGCGGATCGACGTAGGAGGCCCGGGCGACGGCCGGGGTGTTGCCCAGATAACCGGCCACCTCGCCGATCACCCGGCTGACCGCCTTCCTCCTGCCGGTTCGGGAACGGGCACGCGAGGAGACCGCCAGGCCCACGGCGGCCAGCACCGTCGCATGCCAGGTCCTGAAGTCCTTGGCCGACGCCTCGACGTCGAGTGCCTCACGCAGGTAGGCGTTGATGTCGTCGCTGCGCACGTCGATCCAGCCGGAACCGTCCCTGTAGCGCAGCAGCTCCCCCTCGTCCGCGGCCTTGTGCAAGGCGGCGATCACCTTGCACACGTCCACATCGACGATCTCCAGCTCCCTGAACTTGCCGCCCTTGGCCGGGTAGCCGCAGACGACACGCCCCGCCGTACAGGTGACGTGTTCCATCCGGAGCGTGGCCAGCCCGAAGGAGTCGTAGGACTCCCCTCCGACCCGGAAGAAGCCGATGTCGAGCATCCTCGCCGCGGCGGCCAGCACCCGATCACGCGTCAGCCCCCGCTGATCCAGATCCTCGGCGACCCGCTTCCGGAAAGCCGGCAGCCGCTCGGCCACCTCCAGCACCCGATCGAACTTCGCCCGGTCCTGCTCCACGCGCCAGACATCGTGATAGCGATACTGACGCCGCCCCGCCGTGTCCGTGCCGACCGCCTGAATGTGCCCGTCCGGAAACCGGCAGATCCAGACGTCGGTCCAGGCGGGCGGGATCGCCAGCGCCCTGATCCTCGCGAGGGTACGGCGGTCGCGGACCTGCCCCCCGCCGGAACGGTGGTAGCTGAAGCCCTTGCCCCTGCGCCGCCGCAGGATGCCCGGCTCCGCCGGGTCACTGTGTCGGAGTTCGCTCACGCGCCGCGTCTACCCGGTGAGGACGCCTTCATGAGGGGAAGGCCGAACCCCGCCGGCGGATCACCCTAGATGGGCTCGCCCTCGTCCTCGTCGCCCTCGGAGGGCCCGGGGGTCCCGGTCCCGGTCCGGCCGGGGCCCGGGGTGGGCTGTCCGGGCCCGGTCGTCGTCGGGACCGGCGGCGGGGTCGGCACGAACACCGTCCCCGGCAACGGCCTCGGCGGCGGCTCGACCTCCTCGACCCTGCGCAGCAGCAGCCAGAGCATCACGGTCAGCAACACCAGCAGAACCGTCAGCACGACCGAGGCGATGATCACCGACCGCTGGGTCTCCGTGGGCGGCGGCGCGCCCTTGGGCGGCGGAGGCAGCGCGGGCGAACGATCACTCGCCCAGTACGGCGCGAAGTCCGGTCCGTGCGCCTCCCCGATCAGGGTGCCGCTCACCAGCACGGGTTCGAGGAACCACTCCGCCCCCACCCTGCCGGACTCGTACGGCGTGGCCACCCACGGCGCGCTTCCGTCGTCCATGGCCAGCACCTGCGGGGTCGCGTCGGCCACCGCGGTGCGCCCCCGCGCCGCCCTCGCCATCCACCCCCGCACGCCGGAACGGCTGGCCATCGCCTCGCGGATCCCGGTGACGAACCGATCGCGGGCGGCGGGGTCGAGCGCGGCGCCCCTGGTCAGCACGGCGACCGAGACCGCCCGGCCGTCGGCGCCCCGCCCGAGGTAGACCAGCCCCGCGGGCCCCACCCGCAGGCGGGCCTGCATGAGGAAGGGCCCCAGGTGGGGCGGGTCATCGTATTGGAGCGGACTGGCCACGTCTGCCATGAAAGCACACCGCCGATCACATCGCGCCCGTGTGGGGTACTGACAGAGAACCCACATGGGTACTGTCAGGAAATACGCAGCCGACCTGCCGTGTGACCCGGCATCTCATTTGGTGGAATATCAACATGACCGTCGCCGAAGAACTGCCCAGCGAGATCGATACCGCACTGTTGCGCGATGCCCTGGCCGAGGTCCGGCGGGTCATCGTGGGTCAAGAGCACATGGTGGAACGGTTGCTCGTGGCACTCCTCGCCCGGGGACACTGCCTGCTTGAGGGTGTGCCCGGCGTCGCCAAGACCCTGGCCGCCTCCACCCTGGCCACCGTGGTCGGCGGCGACTTCGCCCGCATCCAGTTCACCCCAGACCTCGTCCCCAGCGACATCGTGGGAACGCGCGTCTACCACCCCTCCCGCGAGGCCTTCGACATCGAGCTCGGTCCGGTGTTCGTCAACTTCCTGCTCGCCGACGAGATCAACCGGGCCCCGGCCAAGGTCCAGTCCGCGCTCCTGGAGGTCATGGCCGAGCGGCAGGTGACCCTGGCCGGGAAGACCCACCCGCTGCCCAAGCCGTTCATCGTGCTGGCCACCCAGAACCCGATCGAGTCCGAGGGCGTCTATCCCCTCCCCGAGGTCCAGCGCGACCGGTTCCTGTTCAAGGTCCGCATCGTCCACCCCAGCGCGCACGAGGAGCTGGAGATCCTCCACCGGATGAGCGTGACCCCCCCGACGCCCAGGCAGGTGCTCGATCCCGTACGGCTGGCGGCGCTGCAGAAGCTGGCCGACCAGGTCTCCGTGCACCAGCTCGTCGCCGACTACGTCGTCAGACTGGTGATGGCCACCCGCGCCCCGGGCGAGTACGGCCTGGCCGAGCTGGAGGAGAACATCGAGATCGGGGTCAGCCCCCGCGCCACGCTGGGCCTGGTCGCCGCCGGACGCGGCCTGGCCCTGCTGCGGGGCCGCGACTACCTGCTTCCCGACGACGTGCGTGACGTGGCCGTGGACGTGATGTCCCACCGGCTCATGCTCACCTTCGACGCGCTGGCCGACGGGGTGGACCCCGAGGACGTGATCAGGCAGATCCTGACCGCCGTACCGCCCCCGCTGGTGGTCTGGAACCAGGGCCCCCGATGAGCCCGCGCGGTGACGCCTTGAGCCCGCGAGGAGGCGCCGGTGAACTGGACTGAGGACCGAAGGAGCGAAGCGGATGAGGGACGAGGGAAGTCACCGGTTCCCAGCCACCGAGCCGCGGCGCGCAGCGACGCCTTGAGCCCGCGAGGAGGCGCCGGTGAACTGGACTGAGGACCGAAGGAGCGAAGCGGATGAGGGACGAGGGAAGTCACCGGTTCCCAGCCACCGAGCCGCGGCGCGCAGCGACGCCTTGAGCCCGCGAGGAGGCGCCGGTGAACTGGACTGAGGACCGAAGGAGCGAAGCGGATGAGGGACGAGGGAAGTCACCGGTTCCCAGCCACCGAGCCGCGGCGCGCAGCGACGCCTTGAGCCCGCGAGGAGGCGCCGGTGAACTGGACTGAGGACCGAAGGAGCGAAGCGGATGAGGGACGAGGGAAGTCACCGGTTCCCAGCCACCGAGCCGCGGCGCGCAGCGACGCCTTGAGCACTGCCGAGCAGGCGCTGCGCCGGCTCGAACTGACCATCGTCCGGCGGCTGGACGGGTTGTTGCACGGCTCCCACCAGGGCCTCCTTCCGGGGCCCGGCAGCGAGTTCGGCGACAGCCGGGTCTACGTGCCCGGCGAGGACGACATCCGGCGGATGGACTGGGCGGTGACCGCCCGCACGACCGTCCCGCACGTGCGGGACCTGATCGCCGACCGGGAGCTGGAGACCTGGGTGCTGGCCGACCTGTCGCCCAGCATGGACTTCGGCACCGCCGCGATGGAGAAGCGCGACCTGGTGGTGTCCGCGGTCGGCGCGATCGGCTTCCTGTCGGGCCGGATCGGCAACCGCTTCGGCGCCTACGTCCTGCACGACGAGTACGTCCACCGGATGCCCGCCAGGGGCGGCCGTCCGGCCCTGTACGGCCTGCTGCACTCGCTGATGGAGGCCCCCAGGGGTCGTCCCGTCGCCGGAGCCCCCGACCTCGCGGAGGCGATCGAGGTGCTGGCCTCCGCGCGGCGACGGCGCGGCCTGCGAGTGATCGTCTCCGACTTCCTCGACCCGGAGCCCAGCCTCGACCCCGGCCTCGAACTGCCCTGGGAGCGGCCGATCCGCCGTCTGGCCGCCCGCCATCAGGTGCTGGCCGTCGAGGTGATCGATCCTCGCGAGCTGGAGCTGCCCCCGGTGGGACTGGTCAACCTGACCGACCCCGAATCGGGGCGGAGCCGCCAGATCCAGCTCACGCCCAAGGTACGCAGGGCCTACGCGGAGGCCGCCGCCCTGCAGCGGGAGACGAACCGGATCGCGCTGCGCCGCTGCGGAGTCTCGCACCTGGTGCTGCGCACCGACCGCGACTGGGTCCTCGACATCGCCCAGTTCGTCCTGCGGCATCGGCGCATGGCACACCTGACACATCGGCCATCGAGGTCCGGAGCGACACATTGACCTTCCTCTCTCCGGCCTGGCTGTGGCTGTTCGCCCTGCTGGTGCTGCTCGCGGCGGCCTACGTGGCCGCCCAGTTCGCCCGGCGCCGCTACGCGCTGCGCTTCACCAACCTGCCGCTGCTGGCGCTCGTGGCCCCCTCGGGTCCCGGCTGGCGCAGGCACGTCGCACCGGTGCTCTTCCTCGTGATGATGAGCCTGCTGGTCATCGGCGCGGCCCGGCCGGCCGATGAGGTGCGGGTCCCCCGTGACCGCGCGACCATCATCATCGCTCTGGACGTCTCACTGTCGATGGAGGCCGACGACGTCTCGCCGAACCGGATCGCCGCGGCCAAGGAGGCCGCCCAGAAATTCGTCAACGACCTGCCGGAGCGTTTCAACGTGGGGCTGGTCGCCTTCGCCCGTTCCGCCTCCGTCGTGGTCTCCCCCACCACCGACCACCAGGCGGTCTTCACCTCGCTCGGCAACCTGAGCACCCGGGCGGGCACCGCCATCGGCGAGGCCGTGTTCAGCTCCCTCGACGCCGTCCGCTCCTTCGACCAGCAGGCGGTCACCGACCCGCCGCCCGCCGCGGTCGTGCTGCTGTCCGACGGCGACAACACCTCGGGCCGCTCGGTGGCCGACGCGATCGAGACGGCGATGAACGCGCGCGTGCCGGTCTCCACGATCGCCTACGGCACCCAGGACGGCACCGTCTCGATCGACGGCCGCGACGTGAACGTGCCGGTGAACAAGGCCACCCTGCAGACCCTGTCGGACGGCACCGGCGGCCGGGCGTACGAGGCGGAGTCCGGCAGCCAGCTACGGGAGGTGTACGAGCAGATCGGCACCTCGCTGGGCTACCGGATGGTCAACCAGGAGATCAGCCAGCGGTTTGTCGTGGCGGCGCTCCTGGCCGGGCTGCTGACCGCGGTGATGGCCCTGGTGCTGGGATCGCGGCTGCCCTGAGCCGGTCCCGGCCATTGGTAACGTTCTACGACGTGGCACATTACTTCGAGGAGCAGCCTGAGACCGCCAGCCGTCCCGGTTCGGTCACGCTCGTGCTCCCCGACCTTCATTTGAAGCTGGAGACCGACAGCGGGATGTTCTCCCCCGAGCGGATCGACCAGGGCACCCGGATCCTGCTGGAGAGCGTGCCTCCTCCCCCGCAGGAGGGGGATCTGCTGGACCTGGGCTGCGGTTACGGGCCGATCGCGCTGACGATGGCCTCGCGCGCCCCGCGGGCCACGGTGTGGGCGGTCGACGTCAACCGCAGGTCGGTGGAGCTGTGCGCCAGAAACGCCCGGACCGCCGCCCTTGACAAAGTAAGGTCACTGCACGTCGACGAGGTTCCGCCCGAGATCCGCTTCTCGGCGATCTGGTCCAACCCGGCGATCCGCATCGGCAAGGCGGCGATGCACCAGATGCTGTCGCGCTGGCTGACGCGCCTCACCCCCGACGGCGTCGCCTACCTGGTGGTCCAGAAGCACCTGGGGTCCGACTCCCTGCAGCGCTGGCTGAACGAGCAGGGCTGGCCCACCGGCCGCACGACCTCCCGGTCGTCCTACCGGATCCTTGAGGTGAGGGCCGGGCAGGAAGCGGATCGGGAGCGGTGAACGGACGGCGCACGCGCCTCCCACAGGCAGGCCCGGTACGTAGGTCCTCCGCTCCCCGCGAGACGAACGCGGGCGGACACCGAGCGGGCACCGGGCAGACACGGAACGACCGCGGAAACGAACGAGGAACGGTGAACGACCGATGACGGACAACCCGCGCAGGCAGCTGCGGCCGACCGATGTCAAGCGGCTCAACCGCACGTGGCGCAGGAGCACCGAGGGACGGCTCGCGCTGATCCTGGAGTCGGTGACCGGCCCGTTCAACGTCGGTTCGATCTTCCGTACGGCCGCCGCCTTCGGGGTGGAGCGGATCTGGCTGGCGGGCAACGCCACTCCCCCGACCAACCCCAAGGCGCAGAAGACCGCCCTGGGCACCGACCGCCTGGTGGCCTGGGAGGAGCCGGTCCCCGTGCTGGAGGCCGTACGGGCCGCCAAGGAGGACGGGTTCACCGTGGTCGCGGTGGAACTGACCGGCGACGCCGTGCCCCTCTCCGAGGCCAAGCTGAACGGCGACGTGTGCCTGGTGGTGGGCAGCGAGGACCACGGCTGCTCCCCCGCGCTGCTGGAGGCCGCCGACGGCGTCTGCTACATCCCGCAGGTCGGCAGGGTGGGCTCGTTCAACGTCGGGGTCGCGGCGGCGATCGCGGTGGCCGAGGCCCGCCGCCAGGAATGGGCGGGCAAGACGCTGCAGGACCACGAATCAGACTGACAGGCAGGGCCGCCGTGCCACGCCCAGACGCGCGCTACCGGCTTCCGGACCACGAATCAGGCCGGTAAGCCATCTTTCATCGCCTTGAAACTATAAATAATTCAAATCAATGACCTTGTGACCCAAACGTTCACCCTCTCGCGATGACGAGTCGCACTCGCAGCGGGCATACTCCTGCAAGTGCAGCGTCGTTACGCCTTCCTCGACCATCCCGCCCCCCTGGCCTTCGCCCACCGGGGCGGGGCCTTCGAGGGCCGGGAGAACACCCATGCCGCGTTCGCACGGGCGGTGGAGCTCGGTTACACCTACCTGGAGACGGACGCCCACGCGACCGCGGACGGGGTGCTGCTGGCCTTCCACGACCACACCCTGGACCGGGTGACCGACCGGCGGGGCCGGATCGCCGGCCTGCCGTACCGGCTGGTGCGTGAGGCGCGGATCGGCGGCGTGGACGAGATCCCGCTCATGGAGGAACTGCTGGGCTCCTGGCCCGAGGCGCGCTTCAACATCGACGTCAAGGAGGCCTCGGCCATCGCGCCGCTGGCCGAGGCGATCAGACGGACCGCCTCCCACGACCGGATCTGCCTGACCTCCTTCTCCGAGGAACGCCTGGCCCGTGCCCGTGCCGCGATCGGCCACGAGGTGTGCTCCTCGCTCGGGCCGCGCGGCGTCGCGGCCCTGCGCGCCGCCGCCACCACCTCCGGCTACGGCCGCCTGCTCACCCGGCTGGCCCGCGCCGGGGTGCCGTGCGCGCAGATCCCGGTGGGCTTCCGCGGCCTGCGGATCACCACGCCCGCCCTGATCCGTACGGCGCACGCCCTCGGCATGCAGATCCACGTGTGGACCATCAACGACCCCCGGGAGATGGAGCGCCTGCTCGACCTCGGTGTGGACGGCCTGATGACCGACAACATCTCCGGCCTCCGCGAGGTGCTGGAGGCACGCGGCCAGTGGCACCCCGGCCGGCTCGCCGCGTGAACCGCGTGAGCCGCGTGAACCCTGCGAGCCCCATAAGCCACGTAAGTCGCGTGCGCCCTGTGAGCCGTGTGAGCCCCGCAAGCCGTGTGAGCCCCGCAAGTCACATGCGCCCTGTGAGCCCTGTGAACCGTGTGAGCCCCGCAAGTCACGTGAGCTGTGCAAGTCGTGTAAGCCGCACACCCCCGCCCCCCAGCCGGCCCACCGGCTGATCCCCCAACGAGCGAGGACCCATGACCTCCGAACAGGTCGTCGAGGAAACCCCCCAGGCCCGCCGCCGCGAACAGCGCGGCTGGTACTTCTACGACTGGGCGAACTCCGCCTTCCCCACCACGGTCCTGACGGTCTTCCTCGGGCCGTACCTGACGACGATCGCGGAGACCGCCGCCCAGGGCCGCCCGTACGTGGACGTGCTGGGGTTCGACGTACGGCCCAGCGCCTACTACTCCTTCGTGGTGGGCGCCGCGGCCATCCTGCAGATCATCCTGATGCCCATCGCCGGAGCCCTGGCCGACCACACCGGCCGCAAGAAGGAGCTCATGGGCCTGTTCGCCTATCTCGGCGCCGGGGCCACGCTCTGCTTCTGGTTCGTCGCGGACGGGCGCTACCTGCTGGGCGGGGTGCTGTTCGTGCTGGCCAACACCGCCTTCGCGGCCGCATTCGTGATCTACAACTCGTTCCTGCCCGAGATCTCCACCGCGGACGAGCGCGACAAGGTCTCCGCCCAGGGCTGGGGCTTCGGCTACCTCGGGGGCGGCCTGCTGCTCGCCGTCCACCTCGTGCTCTTCCTCGGTCACGACTCCTTCGGCGTCACCGAGGGTGAGGCCGTACGCATCGCCCTGGCCTCCGCGGGCTTGTGGTGGGGCGGGTTCACGATCATCCCGCTGCTGCGGCTGCGCAACCGGCGGGCGCTCGCCCCGGGCGCCGAGACCACCGGTCAGGCCGTGGTGGGAAGCTTCCGGCAGCTGGGCCGTACGATCAGGGAGCTGCGCCGCTACCCGCTGACGCTGGGCTTCCTGGTGGCCTACCTGATCTACAACGACGGCGTGCAGACCGTCATCTCCTTCTCGGCCACCTACGCCGACAAGGAGCTCGGGCTGAGCCAGACCGTCAGGATCGCGGCGATCCTGATGGTGCAGTTCGTCGCCTTCTTCGGCGCCCTGCTGCTCGGCCGGCTCGCCACCCACTGGGGGGCGAAACGCGTCGTGATGAACGCGCTGATCGCCTGGGTCGTGGTGGTGGGCGTGGCCTACTTCCTGCCCAGGGGTTCGGCCGTGGCGTTCTTCGCGCTCGGATTCGCCATCGCGATCGTGATGGGCGGCACCCAGGCCCTGTCGCGGTCGCTCTTCTCCCACGTGATCCCGGTGGGCAAGGAGGCGGAATATTACAGCCTGTACGAGATCAGTGACAAGGGCTCGACATTCCTCGGCTCGTTCACCCTCGGCCTGGCGCTCCAACTAACCGACAGCTACCGGCTCGGCATTATCTCTTTGGTGATCTTCTTTGTGCTCGGCTTCGTGCTGCTCGCCCTCATCGACCTGCCCAAGGCCATCAGAGCGGCCGGAAATCCGGTGCCGGAACGCATCTGAAGACCCCTCGGAAAGGGCCTTCTCACAGACCGGGTCAAGAACGCGCGATTGGATCACCCCGTCTGTGGGAATCCACACACGGTATCAAGCGTTGTACGCCGTGGGAGACAAACCCCTCACGACGGGGCCCTCAGGAGGCATTCAGACATGGGCGAGCGTGCGCTACGCGGTACCCGGCTCGGGGCGACCAGCTACGAGAACGACCGCAACACTGATCTGGCTCCGCGCCAGGAGGTGTCCTACACCTGCCCGAAGGGCCATCGATTCGACGTTCCGCTTGCCGCTGAAGCCGAGATCCCGGCGACCTGGGAGTGCCGCATGTGCGGCGCGACCGCACTCCGGGTGGATGGCGAGCTGCCGGAGGCAAAGAAGGCCAAGCCCCCACGGACGCACTGGGACATGCTGCTGGAGCGCCGCACGATCGAAGACCTGGAGGAGGTGCTCAACGAGCGCCTGGCGATTCTACGCGCCCAGCGCCGAAAGAGCGCCTGACCGACTCAGACAGGCTCAGAGAGACGGAGAGCTCCGGTACCCGCCCAGGGTGCCGGAGTTCTCCGCTTTTATGCCCTGTGACCTCTCACGCCCTCCCATGCCCTGCCCATGGCCCTCCCCGGCCCGCATCTCCCGGCTCCGGCTCCCGACGGGCGCCGCTCACCGGCTCCCGACGATCTCCCGCCTGGGTTTGCAGATTGAATCGTGGTCGAATGGGCGAATGAAGGTACGAATTGGAATCGCCCCGACGGCAACCGAGAGCGCGGCCCACTTCGCCGAGACCGTCGACCGGGCCGAAGCCCTGGGCATCGACTCGCTGTGGCTGTCCGAGGTCGTCTTCGGGCCGTCTGTCGAGCCGTTCATCGGGATGGGATACGCGCTGTCCCGGACGGCCCGGCTGAAGGTCGGCACGGGCGTCGCCATCCTGCCGGGCCGCCATCCGGTGCTGGTCGCCAAACAGCTCGTCTCCCTGGCCGCACTGGCCCCCGCCCGGGTACTGCCCGCCTTCGGCCTCCACCCGGCCAGGCCCAGCGAGAAAAGTGCCTTCCCCATCGCGGGAAACTCTCGCGGCGCGGTCTTCGACGAGTCGCTGGAACTGCTCAGGCTGCTGCTCAGGCAGGAGACGGTGACCTTCAAGGGGACGTTCCACACCGTCGAGGACGCCGGCGTCGGGCCGCTCCCCGCCAAGCCGCTGGACATCTGGCTGGGCGGCGGCGGCCCGGTCGCGCTACGCCGCGTCGGCCGCTTCGCCGACGGCTGGCTCGCCAGCTACGTCACCCCCGAGGAGGCCGCCGTGGCCCGGGAGACGATCCAGGGCCACGCCGCCGAGGCCGGTCGCGAGATCGAGCCCGACCACTACGGCGTCAGCCTCGCCGTCGCCCTCGGCTCCATCCCCGACGAGTTCTCGGCCGCGATCCGCGGGCGCCGTCCCGATGCCGATCCCGCGGACTTCATCCCGGTCGGCTGGCAGGCGTGCCGCGAGCGGATCGAGCGCTACGTCGCCGCGGGGATCACCAAGTTCGTCATACGGCCGGCCGGGCGGACGCCGGAGACGGAGCACTTCATGGAGGAGTTCGCCCGGGAGCTGATGCCCATGGAGAACTGACCTGACCGATCCCGCCGGCACCGGGACGATCTCAAAAGTGGCCCAATCCCTTATCGCGTCATTGGCCTTTAACACCGGACCGCCTGCCGCCTAGAGTCGTCACATGGCTACGAAGACCACCACCGAAGGCATGACAGACGCGACAGCCAACGAGAAGGCCGCGGCGCTGCGGGCGCTGCATGTGCCGGGGAGTCCGCTGGTGGTGCCCAACGTCTGGGACGCCGCGTCGGCCCGCGCCGTCGAGGCGGCCGGATTCCCGGTGGTCGCCACCGGCAGCGCCGCGATCGCCCCGGTGCTCGGATACGACGACGGGGAGGCGACGCCGGTCGAGGAGATGCTCGCCGCGGTCGCCCGGATCGTCAGGGCGGTCGGCGTTCCCGTCACCGCCGACATGGAGCGCGGCTACGGGCTGAAGCCGGCGGAGCTGGTCGCGCGCCTGGCCGCCACCGGCGCGGTCGGCTGCAACCTGGAGGACTCCGACCCCCGTACGGACGAGATGGTCGACGCCGACGAGCAGGCCGCGTTCCTGGGCGCCGTCCGGGCCGCCGCCACCGAGGCGGGTGTCGACCTGGTGATCAACGCGCGCGTCGACACCTACATGAACGGCACGGGCACTCCCTCCGAGAGGCTCGCGGAATCGGTACGGCGCGGGGGCCTGTACCTGCGAGCCGGCGCCGACTGCGTCTACCCGATCTTCGTCTCCGACGCCGGCGTCGTCCGCGCGCTGGCCGAGGGGATCGACGGCCCGATCAACGTCCTGTTCCGTCCCGGCACGCCGTCGATCGGGGAGCTGGCGGCCCTCGGAGTGGCCCGCGTGAGCTTCGGGCACGGTCTGCACAGCGCCGTGCAGGCCTACACGGCCCAGATGGTCGCGGCCATCCAGGCCGGGAACAGCCCCTACCCGCCGGGCCTCACCGCGGGCTGATCGCGGCAGGCGGCCAGGGACACGATCTGCTCCTCCCGGGGCGACACCGGCCCGGAGGCGGCCGGTGCCCACCTGGCGACCGCCCTCGGGACACCGGCCCATCCGGTGGTGGTTCACCGGATCGACCCCGCCCGGCCGGACGGGAACGCTCCCGGTCCATCCCCGTCAGAGGTGCAGTTTCCGGTGGGCGCCTCCGTGCCATTCCACCAGCAGGACGGTGGCGTCGTCCTGGAGGCGGCCGTCGTGATACTTCAGCACGCTGCGGATGAGGCGGCGCAGGGTCTCCGGCACCGGCAGGCCGTCGGCGTTGCGCCGGATGATGAAGTCGACGAACCGCTCCAGGCCGAACTCCTGGCCCTCGCTGTTGCGTGCCTCGGTGATGCCGTCGGTGTAGAGCAGCACGCGGTCGCCGGGTTCGAGCTGTTCACCGCATATCGTCACGGGCAGGCCGAGGTCGAGGCCCATGGGGTGGGCTGGCCGGCACTGGAGACTCGTGATCCAGCGGCCGCCCCGGATCACCACCGGAGGGTGGTGGCCCCGGTTGACCCAGCTGAACACGCCGGTGCGCGTGTTCAGCTCGGCCAGGATCGCGGTGGCGAAACGGTTGGCCCGGCCGAACTCGTCGATCAGGACCTGTTCGATCCCCTCGCTGACGCGGATCAGGTCGGCGCCCTGGCGGCGGTAGTTGCGGCAGGCGGCCAGCGCCAGGTTGGAGGTCAGTCCGGCCGACGCGTCGTGACCCATCGCATCGAAGATCGCAAGATGGACCCTCTCACCGGCCAGGGCGTAGTCGAAGGCGTCGCCGCCGATCTCGTAGGCCGGTTCGAGCGCGGCTCCGATCACCACCTCCTCGTTGGCGAACGTCAGCGGCGGCAGGAGGTTCCACTGCATCTCCGCGGCGACGTCCATCGGCCGGGTCCGGACCAGCCGGGCGTAGGAGTCGCTGTGGTTGCGCTTGCTCACCACCAGCAGCGCCACCACGGACGCCAGGTGCCGCATGTTCTCCTGTGCCCACTCGTCGGCGACCCGGGCGCTGACACGCAGCACCCCCAGGCGCTCGGTGCCGTCCAGCAGCGGCACCCACCACCAGTCCACGCCGCCGGCACCGGGCTTGGGCAGGACCCGCACGTCCTGGAAGGCCCGCCCGGCCAGCGTTCCGTCGATCCGCAGCTCGGCCAGCTCCGGGTCCGCGCCCTCGCCGGCGTTCGTACCCTGGCCCGTCAGCAGGCGGAGCACCTCCTGCTGCAGATCGGCCAGATAGATCATTACGTCGTACAGGCCGGCATGAGCGGCGTTTTTCTCGGCCAGGGCGGGCAACTGCTCTATCGCGCTCAGATGGCTGGCCTCGACCATCCCGGCCAGCATCCGAGCGCAGCCCCCCAAAGAATCCATCGTGCTTCCCGTCTGCTGTGACATCCGGCATCCGTCCACGACCCCCTGAGGAGCATCCGCCCTCATCCGGCGGATGCGAGAGAGGTCCGGATGTCCGCAAGTACTTCCTTACCCAAAGGTTCTGCCACGACCCGGTTTCCGGTTTTCTGCCCGCAACGGTGAATCGGAATCCGCAGGGAGGCCCGCGACCTGCCGCGGGAGAAAGAAACCCGAGATTTTTCGTCTCCGGGAAACATGCCGGAGACGAAGGGGGTAAGTGCCGGACATGGCAGAGATCGGCTACACGTTGATGAGCGAGCAGACGCCGGCCAGGCAGTTGGTGGACGACGCCGCCACGGCCGAACGCGTCGGATTCGACTACGCGGTCATCTCCGACCACTACTTCCCGTGGCTGGAGGAGATGGGGCACTCACCGTACGCCTGGTCGGTGCTCGGCGCGGTGGCCCACGCCACCGAGCGCCTGCCGCTGATGACCTACGTGACCTGCCCGATCATGCGCTACCACCCCGCGGTGGTGGCGCAGAAGGCGGCCACGATGGGGGCCCTGACGCAGGGACGCTTCACCCTGGGGCTGGGCTCGGGAGAGAACCTCAACGAGCATGTGATCGGCCAGGGCTGGCCGGCGGTGAACACCCGGCACGAGATGTTCCGCGAGGCCATCGAGATCATCAAGGAGTTGTTCGAGGGCGGGTACACGAGTTACCGGGGCGAGTTCTTCGACGTCGACTCGGCCAGGCTCTTCGACCTTCCCGACCGGCCGGTGCCCCTCGCGATCGCCGCTTCGGGGGGCCGTTCGGGGGACATCGCCGCCCAGTACGGCGACGCGCTGGTGGCGATCGATCCGGACGCCGATCTCGTGGAGCGGTTCGCCGCCGGCGGCGACGGGGCCAGGCCGGTCTACGGCCAGCTGGCCATCAGCTACGACCCCGACCCCGAGGCCGCCCTGGAACGGGCGCACCGGCTGTGGCGCTGGTCGGTGACGAACTGGAAGGTCAACGCCGAGCTGCCCGCGCCGGTGAACTTCGCCGCCGCCGCCGAGACCGTGCGCCCGGAGGACGTCGCCAAGGCGATACCGTGCGGAGCCGACGTCGACGCGGTGGTGGAGGCGGTGCGCGAATTCACCGATGCCGGATTCACCCACGTCGCCCTGGTCCAGATCGGCCACGAGCACCAGCGGGAGTTCTTCGACTGGTCGGAGAAGGAGCTGCTGCCCGCGCTCCGGGGGCTCTAGCCCCCGTCCGGCGTCGCGGATCACCACTCGTCGGTGGGCAGGTCGATGCCGTTGACGCGGTCGTAGATCACTACCTCGTCCTCGAGCCTGACCACGCGCACCCTGCGGGCGAGTCCCGCCGTCTCCAGGCTGCGGGCCGAGTGCACCGCGTACTGCGCGAAGTGGTAGAGGTCGCGCGTGTTGCCGTTCGGGTCGTCACGCTCACACAGGACCTCGTAACGATCACCTGGCCAGATCGGGGGCAGAGCTGTTTTTCGTCTTTGACCGGCGAGCATCGTCATTGGCCCGCCTCCTCTCCTGGAGTGTTCACCTTAGGTGGGAAACGCCGACTTGCTGTAGTCGGTTAAGGCGCTCTCAATTCACCCATTATGGCCATTTAGAACGCCAGGGCTGTAATGTGAGCACCCCTCCGACCGGCCAGTCAGCGAGCGATCTCCGATCCGGCTCTGGCACGTTCCAACGATGACCCGTACCGCCAGGAGCCTCCATGCCCTCCATCGATCATTTCGCCCACGGGTTCATCACCCCGGCGGCCTCCTACATCATGTCGAGTATCGGCTGCCTGCTCGGGCTCCTGCTCGCAGCCCGCGCCCGCGAGGCGGAAGGCCAGTCCCGCGTTCTGTGGCTGGGCGCCGCCGCCCTGTCCATCGGCGGAACCGGGATCTGGGTGATGCACTTCATCGCGATGATGGGCTTCGAGGTCCACGGTACGGCGATCCGCTACGACGTGCCGCTCACCATCGCCTCGGCCCTTCTCGCCATCGTCGTCGTGGGGGCCGGACTGTTCCTGGTCTCCGCCAGGGGAACCGGGCCCGTCTCGCTCATCAGCGGCGGGCTGCTGACCGGCCTCGGCGTGGCCGGCATGCACTATCTGGGCATGGCGGCGATGAACATGTCCGCACACGTGAACTACGACCCTCTCCTGGTGACGCTGTCCGTGCTGATCGCCGTGGTGGCCGCGACGGTGGCGCTCTGGTTCAGCCTGCGCGCCAGCGGAGCCCTCGCCATCACGGGGGCCGCCCTGCTGATGGGCGTCGCGGTCAACGGGATGCACTACACCGGCATGTTCTCCATGGCCGTCACCCTCGATGACACCGTCATGTCCATGCCCGGGGCCTCGGCCATGGACTTCATGCTTCCCCTGATCATCGGGATCAGCCTGATCACCCTGGGCCTGCTCCTCACCATCTTCCTGTCCCCCTCCGAGCAGGAGATGCGCGAGGACGCCGCGTTGCTCTCCCAGCTCAGGCAGCCTCACAACGGCAGCGTCCTTCCTCCCGCCCCCGCCCCCGCGGCCCGGCCGGCCGAGCCCCGTCCCTCTTCGCTGTTCGACAGCTCCGACCCCGGGCACTGAACCCGGTACGTCGAGCTCGGCGGACCGTCCGCCGGAACCGGCGGACGGTCCACGCGGCCGTGGCCGCCTCCGCCGGCGGTCCGGATCCGTCAGCCCTCCGGGCACATGGCGGGGGCCTTCTGGTGAGGGAAAACGTGTTCTAGTTCGTGGTCGGGCGGCAGGACGCAGCGACGCTCCCCCTGCTCCGTGTACGGGCATCGGGGCGCGTCGGCGCGGCGTGGCAGTGATACCTGCTCTTCGCGCCCGGTTCCACCGTCGACGGCGGCTTCGTGACTCATGGGCGCGTGTCCTCCTGTGAAATCCGGACTATGGCATCCGGTACGGAACGTTCCAGCCGCGAATCCGGGAGGGTCGCGACGGCCGGGGCCGATCACCCCTCCGTACGATGCAGCAATCTATCCCTCCGAGTTCCGGGTGCCTAGAACCAGTTATTTGTCACTGTCCTTATTGGCTCCCGCCGGGAGCCGGATCCCGTGCGCCGGGCACCCCTGATTTCTCCGTCCGGATGATCAAGGCCCCCATAACATCACGATAGGGATCCTTTGGGACATCCCTCGGCGAGGCTCAGCCAATACCTTGACATCACCCCTCACAAGGAGTGCTTATGTTGAGTCGAGGCCCCCTCCTCGCCGGAGCCACCACCGTGGCCCTGTACCTGGCAGCCACCGTCGCCCCCGCCATGGCCCAAGCCGCTCCCCCGGCCCAGCCCCAGCCCGCAGTCATCCAGGCGCTCCAGCGCGACCTCGGTCTCACCGCCGAGCAGGCCGTCACGCGGCTGGCCAACGAATCCCGCGCCATGAGCGCGGAGTCCACCCTGAGCCAGGCGCTCGGCGACAAGTACGCCGGCTCCTGGCTCAACGCCGACGCCTCCAAGCTCTCCGTCGCCACCAGCGACGCCTCCGCGGCCGGGGCCATCCAGGCCCAGGGCGCCCAGCCCGTGGTCGTCAGCCGGACCCTCAACGAGCTCAACGCCGTCAAGGACCGGCTCGACGCGGCGTCCGCGGAGGCGAAGGCCGGCGCGTCCCTCTGGTACGTCGACATCCCGACCAACAGCGTCGTCGTCCAGGCCGCCGAGCAGGCGGGGGCCGAGGCCCTCGTCGCCGCCGCCGGCGTGGACAAGAGCGCGGTGCGGGTGACGGCCTCCGCCGAGAAGCCCCAGACCTACATCAACATCATCGGCGGCCTCGCCTACTACATCGGCGGCAGCCGCTGCAGCGTCGGCTTCTCCGTCACCAGGGGAACCACCCCCGGCTTCGTCACCGCGGGACACTGCGGCAGGGCGGGCAGCCGCACCACCAGCCCGACCGGCACCTTCCAGGGTTCCTCCTTCCCCGGTAACGACTACGCCTGGGTCGCCGCCACCGGCAACACCGCCCAGCCGCTGGTCAGGGGATCGGGTGGCGCCAACGTCACCGTCCGCGGATCCACCCAGGCCGTGGTCGGCTCCTCGATCTGCCGCTCCGGCTCCACCACCGGCTGGCGCTGCGGCACCATCCAGCAGCACAACACCAGCGTGACCTACTCGCAGGGCACCGTGAGCGGCCTGACCCGCACCAACGTCTGCGCCGAGCCCGGCGACTCCGGCGGCTCGTTCATCTCCGGCAGCCAGGCCCAGGGCGTGACCTCGGGCGGCTCCGGTAACTGCAGCTCCGGCGGCACCACGTACTACCAGCCGGTCAACGAGATCCTCTCGGCATACGGTCTCACGCTCCGCGTCGGCTGACCGCTCTCCTCACCAGCTGCTCTTCCCGAGCAACCCCCCATGGCCGAGGAGAACCGGAAAAGATGTCAAGGATCATCCGCTTAAGCGTCGCCTTCATCCTGGGATTCACCTTCCTGGTGACGGCCACCCCCGTCCAGGCGGCGACCACCCACGGGGCAACCGATCACACGGTGGCGGCAGTCCGTGTGCTCCGGTATGACGCGAGCCGGGCCGCGGAGTTCCGTTCCGCCGTCGACCAGGCGGCCCAGATCTGGAACTCCAGCGTGACCGGCGTGCGACTGGTGGCCGGAAGCCCGGCGGACTTCGTGGTGCGGGCCGACAACGGCTGGCCGCGCACCCAGCCCACCAGTCTGGGCCGGGGCACGATCTGGATGGGCAGGGAGGCGACCGTGGAGGGGCACAACCCGCTGCGCATCGCCGCCCACGAGATCGGCCACATCCTGGGTCTGCCCGACCGTCGCACCGGCCTGTGCACGGACCTGATGTCCGGTGCGAGCGCGGGCACGAGCTGTACCAGCCCCTATCCGAGCACGGCTGAGAAGGCCCAGGTCAACCGGAACTTCGCCGGTTTCGCCCCGGCCATCGAATTCGGCAAGATCTACGTCGACAGCCCCGAGACCGCATCACACTAGGCGCCGTCCAGGCGCCATCCAGGCGCCACAGCAGCACCCCGGCGAGGTCCGCCGGTCCGGCCGAGCAGTCAGGCCGGACCGGCGGACCTCGCCCTTTTCCGTGGCTCTCCCCCGTGGCGGTTCAGGCCAGGGGCTTCGCGAAGCAGTGCGAGCCCGCGAGCTGCTCGTAGGGAGGAAAGAGCGGGATGGGGGCGTAGCCCTCGCGCTCGTAGAGCCTCACCGCGTCCGGCTGGCGATGTCCGGTCTGCAGGACGACCCGCGCCGCGCCGAGCGCGCGAGCCGCGTCCTCGGCCGCCGCCAGCAGCGCGCGTGCCACATCCGTGCCCCGGTGGGACGGGGCCACGAACATCCGTTTGAGCTCCAGGTCGCCGTCGAGCCGGCGCAGCGCGACGTGCCCGACCGGCACGCCCTCCCCCGTGTAGGCGATCCCGGTGTAGACGACGGTCTCGGGCTCGACGTTCATGCCCTTGGGCAGGTAGTCCGGCGCGGACGCGAGCAGGTCGGCGTAGCGGGCTCCCATCTCCTCCTCCATGGCCTCACGCAGTGCGACGGCCGCGGCGTCGTCCCAGGACACCGGCCTGACCACGGTCGCACCGGCCTCCTTCGCGGATGCGGTCATGTGATTGCTCCCCCTGTCCGCCGCCCGTCCTCTGTTCGCGGCGGCCACCGGAAGATCCTGGCAGTCCTCCGCCCCGCGGCCGTCCCCGCCCCCCGCCTTTCCCACCCCTCCCACAGGGGTCGGGCTCCGGTCACGGGGAACGAACGGAGGGTGACTCACTCTCATATCAGCGTCTCGGTGGACGCGCACGCCCGCCCCGAGCGGGTGTTCTCCGTCCTGACCGACTGGTCGCGACATGACGAGTGGATGCTCCTGACCCGAGCCCACGTCGCCGCCGGGGACGGCCGCAGCGCGGGAAGCCGGCTGGCGGCCTTCACCGGGGTCGGCCCGGTCGGGTTCACGGACACCATGGAGATCACCGAATGGGACCCGCCCAGGACCGTGAAGGTCCGGCACACGGGCCGGCTGGTGCGCGGCACCGGAACCTTCCGCGTGCTGCCCCGCGAGGGCGGCAGCACGATCGTCTGGGAGGAGGATCTCGACCTGCCGTTCGGCCCGGTCGGGCGGCTGGGCCGGCCACTGGTCGGGCCGCTGAGCGCGCCGCTGTTGCGGCTCTCGCTCCGCCGCCTGGCCGAGCTCAGCGATCGGTGAGATCCCGGTCGGAGCCACCCGGCCCACGCTGGCCGCCCGTCCCGCCCGGCTCGTCCCGTACGACCTCGCCGTGGATGACCGGACCGGAGGCGCCGCTCCGGCCGCTCGGGTCACTCTGGCCGCGCATCACGTCGAAGGGCGAGCCCAGGCCGCCGAACGGCGAGCCGAGGCCGGGACCCGCCGCGCTCTGGGCGAGGGTGCGGATGCGGCGGGCGAAGAACCACGCGCCGAGCCTGCGGACCAGCGGCCGGGTGAACGGCAGGATGAACAGGAAGCCGACCACGTCGGTGAGGAAGCCCGGGGTGAGCAGCAGCGTGCCGCCCGCGACGATCAGGGCGCCGTCGGCGAGCTCCCGGTCGGGCATCCGGCCGCTCTGCAGCGCGCCCTGAAGGTTACGCCAGGCCCTCCGGCCCTCGCGGCGGACGATCCAGGCACCGAGCAGGCTGTCGGCGAGCAGGATGGCCACCGTGGGCCAGCCGCCGATGACCTCACCGACCTGGATGAGCACCCAGATCTCCAGGACCGGGACCACAAGGAAGACCAGGAACAGCAGAAGGCGCATCTTTTCCTCAACTCACGCGGCAGCCGTACGACATGACAACGCCGCAGGGACGCTTAGCGTTCCGCCGTGACGGCATGGGTCGCGGCCCGGCGGGCGGCCCAGCCGGCGACCCGGCCGTCTAGCGCGGGCGGCGCAGGCGCCGGGGCATGCCGGAGACGCCCCACATCGTGACCCGCCACAGCGCCTCGGCCACGATGGCCCTGTTCATCTTGCTGGACCCGGTCGTGCGGTCCACGAACGTGATGGGCACCTCGGCGATCCGCAGCCCGTCGCGGACCGTGCGCAGGGTCAGGTCGACCTGGAAGCAGTAGCCCTGTGACTCCACGTCGCTCAGGTCGATCTTCTCCAGGGTGGCGGCGCGGTAGGCGCGGAACCCCGCGGTGGCGTCGCGGACCGGGACGCCGAGCATCATCCGGGTGTAGACGTTGGCGCCCCGTGACAGGAACTCCCGCGAGGTGGGCCAGTTGACCACCTTGCCGCCGGGCACCCACCGGGAGCCGATCGCCAGGTCGGCCCCGTCACCCAGGGCCTCCAGCAGCTTCGGCAGCTCCTCCGGCTGGTGGGAGCCGTCGGCGTCCATCTCCACGAGGACGCCGTAGCCCTCCTCGAGCCCCCATCGGAAGCCGGCGATGTAGGCGGCGCCCAGGCCCTGCTTGCCCGGCCGGTGCAGCACGTGGATCTGGTCGTCGTCCGCCGCCAGCTCGTCCGCGACCGCGCCGGTGCCGTCGGGGCTGTTGTCGTCGGCGATCAGCAGATGCGCCTCGGGAACGGCCTTGCGCAGCCGCTCAGCGATCATCGGCAGGTTTTCCCGCTCGTTGTACGTCGGGACGATGACGAGCACCCGGCCAAGCATCCGCTCCATCATGCGTCTCCCACCTGCTGGTCGTCCTCCCGCTTCCCCGAGTGCACCAGGCTACGCGTCCGGCGCCGCCAGACGGCCGCCAACGCGCCCAAGCCCACAAGTATCAGCACCCATTCGGGCAGCGCGCCCACGCGCGTGGCGATCGTCTCCGCGGTCCTGACCGGAATGGTCAGGACCGTCGACGCGGGCACCAGCTCCTTGGTGCGCCAGGCGATCGAGCCCTCGGGGGTCACGTAGGCGGACACACCGGTGATCGCGGCGGTGACCACCGCCCGGTTGTGCTCGACCGCGCGGATCTGGGACATGGCCAGCTGCTGCGCCGGCAGGTTGGTCAGCGCGTAGGTGGCGTTGTTGGTCTGCACGACCAGCGGCGAGGCGCCCGTTCTGGCGGTGCCGCCCACGACGCCGTCGAAGGCCACCTCGTAGCAGTTGATCGCGCCGATGGTCACCGGGCCCAGCTTGAGGTCGCCGTCACGGGTGCCGGGCACCGACTGCTTGCCGACCAGGCCCGCCCGCTTGAACAGGGCCAGCACGAGGTCCTTGAGCGGGGTGTACTCCCCGAAGGGGACCAGCTTCTGCTTGTCGTAGTAGGCGCCGGGCCCGGTGACCGGGTCCCAGATCAGGCTGCGGGTCGCCCGGTTGTTCTCCCCGACGCCGACCACGGCGCCGACCAGGACCGGCACTCCGATGTCCTTCACCGCCGCGTCGATCTCCTGGTAGGCGAAGTCACTGCGCAGGGGGTCGATGTCGGTGGAGTTCTCCGGCAGCACGACCACGTCCGGCCGGGGCGTCTTCCCCTCCCGTACGGACTGCGCCATCTCGTGAAGCATGCGGGTGTGGTTCTGGAGAACCACCGCCGGCACGTCCCCGAGGGGGTCCATGCCGCGCCCGGGAACGTTGCCCTGGATGATCCCCATGGTCACGGTCTTCCCCTCGTCACCGGGCCGGGGAACGGCGAACGCCGCGGCCGGCACGGCCAGGATCCCGATGAGCGGCAGCGCGACCGCCCGCTCCCAGCGCGGGGCCGGGGTCAGCCGGAGCACCAGCAGCGCGATCAGGCCGCCGCACAGGGCCACCGCGAAACTCACCAGCGGCGCCCCGCCGAGGGCCGCATACGGGGTGAAGACCGACTCGCCCTGGCTGAAGGCCACCCGCAGCCAGGGGAATCCGCCGAACGGGAACGCACCCCTGGCCCACTCCATCGCCACCCACAGCGCGGCGCTCCACAGTGGCCACAGGGGCAGCCGGACGACCAGCGTGGCACACGCACCCCAGGCGGCGTAGAAGACGCTCTCCATGGCCACCAGCCCCAGCCAGGCGTCCATACCGATCGGGCTGACCCAGTGCAGGCCGGGCAGCAGGAGAGCCAGCCCGGTCAGGAGGCCCAGCCACGCGGCGCGGCGCGGGCGCGTGCCCTGCACCGACAGGACGGCCAGGGCGAAGCCGAACGGCGCGAGGAACCACAGTCCGAGCGGGGGGAAGGCGAGAAACAGCAGCAGGCCGCCGGCGATCGCGCCCGCGACCCGGGCGATCAGCGCCCGGCGAGAGGTTGCGGCGGTCGCCCTCCCGGGCAGGCCGTCGACGGGGTCTCCCGTCACCGCCGTCCGCGGCACCGGGACGGCCGTCTTGTCCTGCACCACGGGCGAGGCTCCTTGGTATGTCGTACGGGCGGTTGACGCCTGGCGGTCTTTCTCAACCGAACGGTACCGCCCAGGTCGCATGCCCCCCAATGCTCCCTCCTGGGCATTTCCGGAAGCATCGCGAAAAAAGCAACGGGGCGATCCCAAGGCTGATGGACGCCTTGTGGATCGCCCCGACGCTTGCGGCGCTCCGCACGGGAGCGGGAAGAGGGCCCGGATCACCCTTCGGACCGGTTCCGTCCCGTCGGCGGCGAGCGCGGATTACCGTTGTCTACTGGGTGCCCGGACCCCTCCTTGGGTCCAACCCCCCGCCCGGATGGAGTGCCCCGCCTCGACGAACCGCCGGCCCTGCGCCTGGCTGTACGGACGGAGTCACCTCCGTCACGGGCGCAGGAACCGGCGAGGTCGAAAGACGGCCAACCGGCCAGTCCCGTGCTGGACTGGGCAGCAAACTACCGACCCCAGCGCAGATGTCAACCGTGTCCCTAACAGCGGAAACATCAAGTTTTCGCAGCTGGGACATGATCGACGAGAGCCGTCAATGGTCTCATGTGATCCGATGTCGCTCAAGTCGAGCAAGCGCTTCGGGTAGTGATCCGCCATGGACGACGCCAAGACGCTGGGTCGCGCGGGTCAGCGCGACGTAAAGATCGCTCGCGCCGCGCGGGGACTCGCTCAAGATCAGCTCCGGTTCGACCACGATGACCGCGTCGAACTCGAGCCCCTTGGCCTCGGCGACGGTCAGCACCGCCACCTGCGCGTCCAGGGCCTTGGTCCCGGGTCCGGCGACCGCGCCGTCGACGGACCGGACCACGATCTCGCCGAACTCCTCCACCCGGGATTCGGGGACGATCACGACCAGGCGCCCGCCTTCGACGATCTCGGCCTTGACGACGTCGCCGAGGGACTCCAGCGGTGAGACGGCCCAGGGCCGGGCGCCCGTCTCCCTGACCGAGGTGGGCGCGACCAGTCCCGGACCGATCAGGGCGAGCACGTCGGCGGCCACGACCATCAGCTCGGCCGGGGTCCGGTAGTTGACGCTGAGGTGCTCCTCGCGCCAGCGCCCGGCCACGTACGGGTCGAGCATCCGGCCCCAGGAGGGCGCTCCGGCCGAGGAGCCGGTCTGCGCCAGGTCGCCGACGATCGTCATCGACCGGGTCGGGCAGCGCCGCATCACCATCCGCCAGTCCATCGCCGACAGCTCCTGCGCCTCGTCCACGATGATGTGGCCGAAGGCCCAGGTGCGGTCGGCCGCCGCACGCTCGGCGGTGGTGAGATAGACGTCGTCGTTCAGGTGCCGGGAGGCGAACTTCTCGGCGTCCATGATGTCGGACAGCCCGGTCATCTCCAGCACCTCCTTGGCGTAGGCCAGCTGGTGCTGACGCTCGTCAAGGGCGGCGGCGCGCGACGCCGCCTGCTCCTCCTCGGCGATCCACGCCCCGGCCCGCAGCACCCCGGGGTCGATGTCGCCGAGCAGCTCGGCGGCCTCGTCCAGCAGCGGCACGTCGGACTCGGCCCACCAGTTCTCCCCCTTGCGGGGCGGCTCGCGCAGCAGCAGCTCGCGCTCGGCCTCGCCGAACTCGCCCGCGGCGTAGTCCAGCCGCTCGCGGGAGGTGAACAGCCCGATCAGGAGCTGCTGCGGGGTGACGTAGGGCCACAGCCTGTTCAGCGCGGCCTTGACGGGCCGCTCGGTGCGGAGGTCCTCGCGGATGTCGGCCAGCTCTTCCTCGTCGATCATGCCCCTGCCGAGCTGCCTGGCGGCCTGCCGGGCGAGCGCGTTGAGGAGGTGGCGCACGAAGATCGAGCGGGCCTCGTTGTGCGCCCTCTTGGAACGGGCCGCCCGGTTGCGGGCGGCCTCCAGGATGTTGCCGTCGAGCTTGAGGGTGTATTTGTCGAGGCGGATCTCGACCGGCTTGCGCGGCACCCGCTGCCGTTCGCGTACGGCCCGCTCCACGACCTGGGCCATCCGCACGTCGCCCTTGATCGCGGCGACCTCGGGACGCTCCCTGACTCCGGGGACGACCCCCGGATACAGCTCGGAGACGGTCGACAGCAGCACGTCGGTCTCACCCAGGGAGGGCAGCACCTGCTCGATGTAGCGCAGGAAGGTCAGGTTGGGCCCGAGGATGAGCACGCCCCTGCGGGCCAGTTTCTCCCGGTGGGTGTAGAGCAGGTAGGCCGCCCGGTGCAGGGCCACGACCGTCTTACCGGTGCCGGGACCGCCCTGCACGACCAGCACGCCGTTCAGGTCCGAGCGGATGATGCGGTCCTGCTCGGACTGGATGGTGGCCACGATGTCGCGCATGCGCCCCGTGCGCTTGGCTCCGATGGAGGCCAGCAGCGCGGCCTCGCCGTTCAGGGTGGCCACGTCCTCGTCGGTGAGGCTGTCGAGGTCGAGCAGGTCGTCGTCGACCCCGATCACCTTGCGGCCCTTGGTCTGCAGGTGACGACGGCGGGTGACACCCATGGAGGCCGCGGGGGTGGCACCATAGAACGGCTGGGCCACCGGGGCCCGCCAGTCGATCAGCAACCGCCGCTGTTCGTCGTCGGCCAGGCCGATGCGGCCGATGTAGAGGGAGGTGTCGTCGGCGTTGTCGAGCCGTCCGAAGCACAGGCCGTTCTCGACCGCCCACAGGCGGCCCAGTCGCTCGGCGTACATCCCGGCGAAGCTGTCGCGCTCGGAGCGGTTCTGGTGCGTGCCGCCGCTCCCGCCCTGGGCGAGCACGCCGTCCAGCTGACGCTGAGTGCGCACGCGCAACAGATCGAGTCGTTCGTAGAGACCGGAGACGTACTCCTGCTCTTTGGCGAGCTCGATTTGACGGGTTGCCGTCGCTCCATTATCGTTGCTAGTAATGGGATACTCCGGGCCATTGGGCTGGTTGTTATGACAAACCATCACCCTAGCAGGTCCGTCGAGAAGTTTATCCCCTCTCTTGCCATCACAGGTTGATTGCGGCACCCCCTGTCTCCTTGACGAGTATCGCGGGTCCTCCTTACATTCACTCCAAGTTAGGAAACTTTCCTAACTCCGCTTCAGCGGTGACGCATGGACATGTGCGGACGGAGTCACCCGTGAACCAGCCGACGCCGGGCACCCCGAGCCTGCTGCGCGCGATCAACGATCGCGCCGCCCTGCAGGCCCTCCTGGAACGCGGGCCGCTCACCCGCCCGGAGATCGGCGCGCTGACCGGCCTGTCCAAGCCCACGGCGTCGCAGTTGCTCGTCCGCCTCCAGGAGGCGGGGCTGGTCGTGCTGAGCGGCATCCGCGAGGGACTGCCCGGCCGTACGGCGGAGGTCTACCAGCTCAACCCGGACGCCGCGCACGTCGCCGCGCTGGACGTCACCCCCGCGCACATCGACGTCAGGGTCGCCGACCTCACCGGCGCGACGATCGGCGAGCACCGGCTGCCCACCCCGGGACGCCCGGGCGACGAGGTGGTCGACAGGGTCCGCGCCGCGCTGGAGGGCGCCGGCGCCCCCGCCGGGCTGCGGCGCGCGGTCATCGGCGTGCAGGGCGCGCTCGACCCCGGCACCGGCCGGCTGGGCTACGCCACCAGCAAGGACATGCCTGGCTGGCACATCCCGAACCTCGTGCCCACCCTCAGCGAGGGCCTCGGCATCCAGATCTCCGTCGAGAACAACGTCAACCTCGTCGCCCAGGCGGAGCAGGCGCACGGCGTGGGCCACGGCCACCAGGACTTCGTCCTGCTCTGGGCCGACGAGGGACTCGGCTCCGCGCTGGTCATCGGCGGCCGATTACACCGGGGCGCGACCGGCGGCGCCGGCGAGGTCGGCTACATGCCCGCCCCCGGCGCGCCGACGGCCAGGGAGGCCGGGCGCTACGCCAACCACGGCTACCAGGCTCTCACCGGCGGCCCCGCCGTACTGAAGATCCTGAGGTCGTACGGCCTGCGCGGCGCCACCTCCGCGCAGGCCGTACGGAACGCCGTGCAGGCCGCCGGGAACACCACGACCACAACCGCGGCGGCCAAGCGCGCCGACGACGCGCGCGCCGGGCTCCGCGACATCGCCGCGCGGCTCGCCGTCGGGCTGGCCTCGATCACCTCCGTCGTCGACCCCGAGCTCATCGTGCTGACCGGCGGAACCCTGCTCGCCGGCGGTGACACCCTGCGTGAGCTCGTCGAACACGAGCTGCACGCGCTGACCATCCCGCGGCCACCGCTGCTGCTGTCAACCGTCGAGGGCAATCCCGTCCTCGCCGGCGCACTCGACCTCGCCCTCAGGGCCACCCGCGACGAGGTCTTCGGCTCCACCGTTCCCTCCTGATCCCTCCTGATCCGCCCCCACCCCCTCCTGATCACCTCACAGAGGAGGCAGCCGTCGTGCATCGACGCTCTCTCACCTTCGCCATAGCCGCCCTGACCGCCACGACCCTGACCGCCTGCACCGCGGGCACCAGCGGCGCGCCCGCCCTCGGATCCCAGCCCAAGCCCTCAGGCTCCGCCTCCGCCGCCCTCCCGGCCGCCACCATCGAGCTGTGGCACGGGTTCTCGGCGCCCGGCGAGGTGAAGGCGTTCGAGGACGCCATCGCCGGATTCCGCAAGAAGTTCCCGCAGATCACCGTCAAGCTGGTCAAGGGAGTTGAAGACGACCAGATCACCCAGGCCGTGCGCGGCGGGACGGCACCGGACGTCGCCTCCTCCTTCACCACCGACAACGTGGCCCAGTGGTGCAGGAGCGGGGTGTTCCAGGACCTCACCCCGGTGATCAAGCAGGACGGCATCGACCTGTCCGTGCTGTCGGCGGCCTCGCGCTCCTACACCGAGTTCGAGGGCAAGCGCTGCGTGATGCCGCTGCTCGCCGACTCCTACGGGCTCTACTACAACAAGGCCCTGATGAAGGGCAACGCCCCGCCCAAGACGCTGTCGGAGCTGACCGCCCTCGCCAAGAAGCTCACGGTCCGCGACGCGGACGGCACCATCAAGGTCGCCGGATTCATCCCGAGCTTCCAGTACTACGAGAACGTCCCCTCCCACCTCGCGCCGATGGTCGGCGCGACCTGGGAGAAGCCGGACGGCACCTCGGCGATCGGCTCCGACCCGGCCTGGAAGCAGCTCCTGCAGTGGCAGAAGGAGCTCGTCGACTGGTACGGCTACGACAATCTGGAGAAGTTCCGCAAGAGCCTGGGGCAGGAGTGGTCGGCCGCCAACCCGTTCTACAAGGGCAAGGTCGCCATGGCCCTGGACGGCGAGTGGCGCAACGCCATGATCGGCAACGAGGCCAAGGGCCTCGACTACGGCACCGCGCCGCTCCCGGTCGCCGACGACAAGCCCGACCTCTACGGCAGCGGCTTCACCGCGGGCACCGTGATCGGCGTGCCCAAGGGTGCGAAGAACCCGCAGGCCGCCTGGGAGCTGGTGAAGTATCTGACCACCGACACCGACGCGCTGGTCACCCTCTCCAACGCGCTGCGCAACGTGCCGACCACCAAGGCCTCGATGGAGTCGCCGGCCCTGGAGAAGGACGCGAACTTCCAGACCTTCCTCGACGTCTTCGCCCACCCGAAGACGAGCACGATGCCCTCCAACGTCAACAGCGCCTTCAACCAGGACACGCTGCAGGAGTTCTTCGTCCGGTGGGAGAAGGGGTCCGTCAAGGACCTCGACGCCGGGCTGGCGGAGGTCGACAAGCGCATCGACGACAAGCTGAAGCTTTCCGGGGGCTGAGCCTCGATGAGCAGCACCACCTACGCCGCGCCGCCTCGCTGGCGGCGCGGCGAGGGCCTCAAGGCCCTCCTCTGGATGTCGCCCTGGCTGATCGGGTTCGCGGTCTTCTTCGCCTACCCCCTGGTGGCGACCGTCTACTTCTCCTTCTACCGGTACGACCTGTTCACGCTGCAGTTCATCGGCCTGGACAACTACCGCTACTTCTTCCACGACGACCGGGCCTGGATCTCCATCCAGAACACGCTGTGGCTGGTGGTCTTCATGGTCCCCGCCCAGCTGATCTTCGGCCTGGGCGTGGCGCAGCTGCTCACCCGTCTGAAGGCGGGCGCCGGTTTCTTCCGGACGGTGTTCTACCTGCCGTCCCTGGTGCCGGTGGTGGCCGGAACCGTCGCCTTCGTCTTCCTGCTGAACCCCGCGGGCCCGCTCAACCAGGTCCTCGAGTTCTTCGGGATCGCCGCACCCGACTGGTTCGGCGACAAGGACTGGGCCAAACCCGGCCTGACCCTGCTCGCCATGTGGGGCATCGGCAACACGATGATGATCTTCCTTGCGGCGCTGCTGGACGTGCCCAAGCACCTGTACGAGGCCGCGGCCATCGACGGGGCGGGCGCGTGGCGGCAGTTCCGGAGCATCACGCTGCCGATGATCTCGCCGGTGCTGATGTTCTCCGCGGTCACCGGTGTCATCTACGCCCTGCAGTACTTCTCCCAGGCGATGATCGCCGCCCGGGTCGCCTCAGGGGTCACCGACTCCGCCGGCAGCACGTTCGTGCCCGGCTATCCGGAGCTGTCCACGCTGACGCTGCCCGAGTGGCTCTTCCACTCCGGTTTCCGCGACTACAGCATGGGCTACGCCTGCGTGCTGGCCCTGGTGCTGTTCCTGGCGTCCATGATCTTCACCCTCATCCTGCTCCGGCAGTTCCGCGTGTTCACCGACGACGATGGAGGCAACAGGTGACGACTCTCGCCGCGAGGCCCACCGCCACCGCCCCCGTCCGTCAGGCGAGCCGGCGCGGCAGCCGCGTCCGGAAGACCCTCTACTGGATCGCCCGGCACGCCGTCGCCGTGGCGCTGTCACTGATGTTCCTCGGCCCGCTGGTGTTCGTGACGCTGACCGCGCTGATGAGCGACAACCAGGCGCTCACCGGCGAGCTGTGGCCCGACACCTGGAACTGGGGCAACTTCGCCGACGTGTTCGCCAGGTCGCACCTGCTGACCTGGACGGCCAACACGTTCATGTACGCCGCGCTCGGCACCGCGTTCATGCTGCTGTCGTCGATCCCGGTGGCCTACGCGATGGCCCGCTTCCGCTTCCGGGGGCGCAAGCTGGCCTTCCTGGCGGTGATCACGGTGATGATGCTGCCCCCGCAGGTCATCGCCGTCCCCGTCTACCTCATCTGGGCACGCATGGGGCTCACCGGCACGCTGTGGCCGCTGATCCTGCCGATGCTCCTCGGTGACGCCTTCTCCATCTTCCTGCTCCGGCAGTTTTTGATCACGATTCCCAGGGAGTACACCGAGGCCGCCCGCGTGGACGGCTGCTCGGACTTCATGACCCTCCTGCGGGTGATCCTGCCGATGGCACGGCCGGCTATAGCGGCGGTGGCACTGTTCCAGTTCTTCTACTGCTGGAACGATTACTACGGCCCGCTGCTCTACGCCCAGACAAACGAGGCAAACTGGACGCTCTCCATCGGGCTGGCGTCCTTCCGGGCACTGCACAGTGTGCAGTGGAACCTCACCATGGCGGCGACCCTGCTCGTCACGGCACCCGTGATCATTGTGTTCTTCTTCGCCCAGAAGGTCTTCATCGAGGGCGTAACGCTGACAGGAGTAAAAGGGTGAAAATCGCCGTTGTCGGGGGCGGCTCGACGTATACGCCGGAGCTGATCGACGGATTCGCACGGTTGCGCGACGAGCTTCCCCTCACCGAGATCGCACTGGTCGATCCGGACGTCCACCGGCTGGAGCTGGTCGCGGGGATGGCCCGCCGGATGCTGGCCCACGCCGGGCACCCGGCCACGGTCCTCGCGACCACCTCGGTCGAGGAGGGCGTCGCCGGGGCTCAGGCGGTCATGCTGCAGTTGCGCATCGGCGGCCAGGCGGCGCGCAACGTGGACGAGACGCTGCCCCTGGAGTGTGGTTGCGTCGGCCAGGAGACGACCGGCGCGGGCGGGCTGGCCAAGGCGCTGCGCACGGTCCCGGTGGTGCTGGACATCGCCGAGAAGATCCGCACACACGCGCCCGACGCCTGGATCATCGACTTCACCAACCCGGTGGGCATCGTCACCAGGGCGCTGCTGGAGGCGGGCCACCGGGCCATCGGCCTGTGCAACGTGGCCATCGGCTTCCAGCGCCGCTTCGCCGCGAACCTGGGCGTCACCGCCGACCGGATCTCCCTGGGCCACGTCGGCCTGAACCACCTCACCTGGGAACGTTCCGTTCTCCTGGACGGGGTGGACGTGCTCCCGCGGCTGCTGGAGAACCACGCCGAGGAGATCGCCCAGGACGTCGGCCTGTCCGCGGGACTGATCCGCCACCTCGGTGTGGTGCCCTCCTACTACCTGCGCTACTTCTACGAGCACGACCTCGTGGTGGAGGAGCAGAGGAGCAAGCCGTCGCGCGCCGCCGAGGTCGCGGCGATGGAGACCACTCTGCTCGAGATGTACGCCGACCCGTCGGTGAACACCAAGCCGGAACTGCTGGGCAAGCGCGGCGGGGCGTTCTACTCCGAGGCCGCGGTGGCGCTGATCGCCTCGCTGCTCGGCGACCGCGGCGACACCCAGGTGGTCAACCTGCGCAACAACGGCACGCTGCCGTTCCTGGGCGACGAGGCGGTCATCGAGGTTCCCGCCACGATCACCGCCACGGGTGCGACGGCGCTGCCGGTGGAGGAGGTCCAGCCGCTCTTCGCCGGGCTCATCGCCCACGTCACCGCCTACGAGACGCTCGCGCTGGAGGCCGCGCTGCACGGCGGCAGGGAGCGCGTCGCGGACGCGCTGCTGGCCCACCCGCTGATCGGTCAGGCCTCGCTGTCGGAGGACCTGGCCCAGCGCCTCATCGACGCCAACCGCCGGTACCTGCCCTGGGCGAACGTGTGAGAACCGTGCTGGCCGTCGACGGCGGCAACAGCAAGACCGATGTCGCGCTGGTCGGCGAGGACGGCTCCGTCCTGGCGGAGGGCCGCGGCGCCGCCTTCGAACCGCAGAGCGTGGGGGTGGGCGCCGCGGTCGACGTGATCGGCGATGCCCTGCGGCTGCTCGACCCGGACCTGACGCCCCCGTTCGCCGACCACGTGGCCGCCTACCTGGCGGGCGCCGACCTCCCCGTCGAGGAGGAGGCCATCCGCGACGAGATCGCCGCCCGGGAGTACGGCAGGGACGTGGTGGTCGGCAACGACACCTTCGCGCTGCTGCGCGCCGGGGCCTCAGGGCCCGCGGGCGTGGCCGTGGTGTGCGGGGCGGGCATCAACGCCGTCGGGGTCTCCCCCACCGGCGAGGTGGCCAGATACCCGGCCCTGGGAAGGCTCACCGGTGACTGGGGCGGCGGGATGGGGCTCGGCGAGGAGACGCTCTGGCACGCCGTACGGGCCGAGGACGGCCGGGGCCCGGCCACCGCGCTGGACCGCGCCGTCCGCGAGCACTTCGGCGCCCGCACCGTCGAGGACGTCGCCCTGGGCATCCACTTCGGCGACCTGCCCGGCTTCAGGCTGAACGAGCTGGTGCCGGTGCTGATGGCCGTCGCGGCCACCGGTGACGCGGTGGCCCGCTCGATCCTGGTGCGGATGGCCGACGAGGTCACCGTGATGGCGGTGGTCGCGCTGCGCCGCCTGGACCTGCTGGACACCCCGATGGAGGTGGTCCTGGGCGGCGGCGTGCTGACCGCCCGCGACCCGTTGCTGAGCGAGCTGATCGAGCGGCGCTTCGCCGAGCAGGCCCCCCAGGCCAAGCTGATCGTCGCCGACGTCCCGCCCATCATGGGCGCCGCGCTGCTCGGCCTGGACGCCCTCGGCGCCACCGAGGAGGCCAAGGCCCACCTGCGCGCCTACTTTCACACCCTGACGTGACACCCGGGGCTCACGCCCCGGCATGAGCCCCGGTGACATGGCCGCACGGGTGCGGTCCATGTCACCGGGGCGTCGAGTTCACGCCGGCAAGCTCGCTTCCCTGCCGGGCAGGGAAGCGAGCTTGCGGCGGAGCACTCGTGTCGAACGGTGGAGGACACCGGGTTCGTACTCACCCGGGATGAGTATCCGTACGGTTGGCGCGCCGCCGCACGCGATCGATAGTCGCAGTTATGAACGAATTATCGGATCGGGCCGTCCTCACCAGGTGCGCCCTGACAGGGCTGGCCGTCGGTGTGGTCGTCGGTGTCATCTGGGCCGAAGCCGCGATGAACCACCGAGGCCTGGACGGCGTCTTCAGCGGCATCGCGATGATCGCGATCCCGGTTCCGCTCAGCGGGATCCTGGCACGGTCGGCCGGAATCTCCCGGTGGTGGCTGGTGGCACTCGCCGGATCCGTGGCCTTCGGAATGCTGGCCAATGGACTGTCCGCGTTTGCTCCCCTCCCCAACGACTACGGTCTGCCCGAGACACTCACCGGAGTCGTCTTCCCCCTGGCCGGCGCGGCGGGGTACGCCGCGGTGGGCTGGATCGTCATCCCGCGGGCCCTCCTCACGGCCGGCCTGTCGCGGACCCTCCTCGCCGCCGCCCTGCCGCGGATCCTCCTCGTGGGAGCGATGATCGCGTTTTCGGCCGGCGCCGGCCAGATCTCGGATCGCGTACGGCACTGGCACCAGGTCCGGGGTCTGGCCGCCCTGGGAGTGCCGCTGGTCGTCCTGGACGTCCCCGGCCACCGGCACACCCGGACGGAAATCTGGCGGTTCCCTCCAGAGGACGGAGGCCAGGCGGTCCAGCTCACCTATCACCGGGGCACGCTCGGCGCCGGACCCGACTGGTCGGAGGTGCAGGTGTTCATCCGTGCCACCGCGACGACCCCCGGCCAGGCGTGCGCCGCGCCGTATCCGCACTACGCCTGGGGCCGCGACCGCACCTGCCGGACGCTGTCCGACGGCCGCGTGCTGCTGATCAGTCACGGCAGGCCCTCAGCCCTGTTCATGAGGCACGGCGACGTGCTGCTCCAGATCGGCAGCCACACCGCGACCGAGGCGGAGCTGCTCGCCGCCGGCCACGTCCGGCCGGCGACGGCGGGCGAGCTGATGGAAGTGTGAGAACCGGAGCACGCCGCCCGATCCCACCCCGTCACCGTTCAGATGAACGTGTGCTCACCGTGAACGGCCGCCGGTGCGGGAACGGCGGGCAGGAAGCGCGCGGCGTCCCCACCGGCCGTGGCGGGCGCGGTCAGGGAGCGGGGTGCGCGTCCTGCGGGCGGAGGAGCTTCCCGGCCACGTTCTCGCCGAGCAGGGCGAGGAAGGCCCCGCTGACGGCGTCGAGCTCCGTGCGGGCGTAGGCGAAGAGAACCCTCGTGATGGGGGGCCTGAGCCTGAGGGTGCGGCCCTCGTACCCCTTCGGGACGATGTTGGCGGGAATCAGCGCGGGTCCGAGGCCTGCGGCGGCGAGGATCGGGGCCGACGCCGTCTGCTCGGTGCGGACCGCGATCCTCGGCTGGAACCCGGCCTCCGCACACGCGCGGTCCAGGATGTCGGCCAGGCCGTTGTCCGGCGCGTAGTGGACCCAGCGGCGGTCGCGGAGGGCCCCCAGATCCACCTCGGTCGCCTGCCCTGCCGCGGCGGGGTCGTCGGAGGGGACCGCCACGACGAACTCCTCGACGCCGATCGTGCGCACCGGTCCCGCCCAGGTCCCGGGCCTGGGGCCGATGGCGAGGTCGGCCTGCCCGCTCGCCATCGCCTCCGCGAGCTCGTCCGCGTGCCGGTGTTCGAAGAGCCTGACGTCGACCCCGGGATGGAGCCGGCTCCAGGCCTTCAGCGCGGCGGGCAGCACGCCGAGACTGACCGAGTAGACCGTCGCCAGCCGCAGCTCTCCCCCGGTCAGCCCGATCGCCTGACGTACGGCCGAGACGGCGCCGGCCGCGTCGGCCAGGGCGGCCCGCGCGTGGGGCAGCATCGCGCGGCCGGCCGCCGTGAGGTGAACGGCCCGGGGCAGCCGCTCGAGCAGGGGCGAGCCGACCGACCGCTCCAGCGCCCTGACCTGGTGGGAGAGAGCCGGCTGCGTGACGTGGAGGATCTCGGCGGCCCGCGTGAAGGAGCCCTGGTCGACGACCGTCACCAGATACTCGAGCTGCCTCAGGCTTACCATGCACAAAATTTATCAGAAGCATACAAAGGATGACTTGGACGCATGAGAGCGCGTTGCCGGAGAATCGACCTCACGCCGCCGGTCACGGCTCCCCCCGTCGCCGAACCGCGCCCCGGCCGTTCGGCGGACCAATCCGCACAGATCAGGAGACGTCCCCGGCCTCCTCTCCACGGCTGAGGCCCGGGCTCTCCGCGCCCAAGGAGTTTCGATGAGCACCCAGTCCAAGGTCGCCCTCGTCGTCGGTGCCCACGGGGTCATCGGCCGCAACCTGGTCGACCATCTCGTGGCGCTCGGCGACTGGGACGTGATCGGGCTGTCGCGCCGCGGCGGAGAGGCCACGGGACGGGTCCGGTACGTGTCGGTCGACCTCCTCGACCCGGACGACTGCGCCAGGAGGCTCGGCGCGCTCACCGAGGTGACCCACATCTTCTACGCCGCCTACCAGGAACGGCCCACCTGGGCCGAGCTCGTGCCGCCCAACCTCGCCATGCTGGTCAACGTCGTCGACGCGGTCGAGCCGGTGGCGAACGGCCTGCGTCACATCAGCCTCATGCAGGGATACAAGGTCTACGGCGCGCACCTCGGCCCCTTCAAGACGCCGGCCCGCGAGAGCGACCCGCACCACATGCCGCCGGAGTTCAACGTCGACCAGCAGACCTTCCTCGAAGAGCGGCAGAGGGGCGCGGAGTGGACGTGGTCGGCGATCCGCCCGTCCGTGGTGTGCGGTTTCGCCCTCGGCAACCCGATGAACCTGGCCATGGTGATCGCGGTCTACGGCGCGATCTCCAAGGAGCTCGGCCTGCCGCTGCGCTTCCCCGGCAGGCCCGGGGCCTACGACAAGCTGCTGGAGATGACCGACGCGGGCCTGCTGGCCAAGGCGACCGTCTGGGCGGCGACCGACGAGCGATGCGCCAACCAGGCGTTCAACATCAACAACGGCGACCTCTTCCGCTGGAACGAGATGTGGCCGAAGATCGCCCGCTTCTTCGACCTGGAGGTGGCCGACCCGCTGCCGATGTCCCTCGACGTCGTCATGGCCGACAAGGGCCCGCTCTGGAACGCCATGACCGAGAAGTACGGGCTGGAGCCGCACCCGTACGAGGACGTGTCGTCCTGGGGATTCGGTGACTTCGTGTTCTCCTGGGACTACGACATGTTCGCCGACGGCTCGAAGGCCCGCCGCTTCGGCTTCCACGAGTACGTCGACACCGAGGCGATGTTCCTGGACATCCTCGGCGACCTCCGCCGGCGCAGGATCATCCCCTGATCCGGCCGATGCCCCGCCGCCGGTCAGGAGGACGGTGACGGGAGGCGTGCCAGGTCCGGGCTCTGGTCTTCGATCGTCCTCGCGACCTGGGCGTAGGTGGCCAGGAGGAGGTCCCAGAAGCGGCCGGTGTCGAGGGAGGTGCCGACCAGGGCGTTGGGTGTACGGCCTCCGAGCCGGAAGTCGGTCACGGTCATGCCGGAGGTGAAGCGTCCCGCCGTCTCCACGTCGACGACGGCGGGCTCGACCGTGATCAGCGACGGGTCGATCAGGTACGCGACCGCGCAGGCGTCATGGATCGCGGGCCCGCCGTCCGCGGTGATCACGCCGTAGAACTCCACGCACGGGATGAGCAGGTCGGCGCCGAGCCTGCCCATGGCCCGCATGCGGTCGGCCACCGCCTCCGTGGTCACGGCACTGCGGCTCACGTCAAGACCGATCATGGTCACCGTCCAGCCGGCGCCGAAGACGATCGCGGCGGCCTCCGGGTCGGCGGCGATGTTGAACTCGGCGGCGGGAGAGAAGTTGCCCCGGGTGTAGGACCCGCCGAGGATCGTGAGCCCTCGCGCCCAGTCGACGATCCTCGGCTCCTTGAGCACGGCGAGCGCCACGTTGGTCAGCGGGCCGATGGCGACCAGGGTCACCTCGCCGGGGTCGGCCCTGAGCGTCTCGATGATGAAGTCCACGGCGTGCCCGCCGGTCACCGGAAGCGTCGCCGGGGGCAGCAGCGCACCACCGAGGCCCGAGGCGCCGTGAACCTCGGCCGCGTTCACCCGGGGGCGCAGCAGGGCGCCCGCGCTGCCCGCCGCGATCGGGACGTCGGCGAACCCCAGGAACTCGCGGAGCCGCAACGCGTTGTCGGTGGTCCCTGCCAGATCGACGTTGCCGCCGACCGTGGTGATTCCCAGGATCTCCAGGTCGGGGCTCCCGTGGGCGAGGACGATCGCCAGCGCGTCGTCGATTCCCGGGTCACAGTCGATGACGATCTTTCGGGGGAGCATCCGTTCAGCTTGGAGCAATTGGCCCATAACCGGCAAATCAGAAATGACGGCCGGTCAGGCGCGCTCGTCCGGCTTGACGGCGTCCGGACCCGCCAGCTCCGGGGGGCGGTGCTCGTACGGCGTGCTGAGCACGACCGTCGTGCGGGTGGAGACGTTGGCCGCGGTGCGGATCTGGTTGAGCAGCTCCTCCAGCCCGATCGGCGAGGCCACCCGGACCTTGAGGATGTAGCTCTCGTCCCCGGCCACACTGTGGCAGGCCTCGATGGCGCTCAGATGGGCCAGCCGGTCGGGGGCGTCGTCGGCGGCGGCCGGGTCGATCGGCTTGATGGACACGAACGCGGTGAGCGAGAGCCCGATCGCGTCGTAGTCCACCAGCGCGGCATAACCCCGCAGCACCCCGCGCTTCTCCAGCCGACGCACTCGCTGATGCACCGCCGACACCGACAGCCCGGTCTCCCTGGCAAGATCGGTAAAGCTCATCCGGCCATCCCTGGCCAGTAATGTCACGATTTGGCGGTCGATCTCCTCCACTCGATCAACGGTAACGGCACCCGGAGGTCATACGTGCCGCCCCATGGTCACGGCATGGTCCCAAACCGCGTTCGGTCCCCGGTGGGACCGGCGTTCCGCCCGTGCGAACAGGCCCGCACGAGCGGATGTCAGGCGATGCCCCCGGAGGCCGCCACGGTCTCTCCGGGAACCTCCGCCCGCGGCGGGCCGGCCGTGACGGGCAGGGTGATGACAAAGCGGGTCCCGCCCTCGAACTCGGTGTCCAGCCAGATCTTGCCGTGGTGGTGTTCCACGATCTTCCGGCAGAGTGCCAGGCCGATTCCCGTGCCCTCGTAGGCGTCCCGCTGATGCAACCGCTGGAAGATCACGAAGATCTTGTCGGCGAAGTTGGGCGGGATGCCGATCCCGTTGTCGGTCACGGTCATCCACCACTCCCCGTCGCGCTCCTCGGCCTCGATCCGGACGCGGGGCGCACGACCGGGACTGCGGAACTTCAGGGAGTTGCCGATCAGGTTCTGCCAGAGCATCACGAACTTGGTCCGGTCACCGACCACCACGGGCAGGTCTCCGACCTCGACCTCCGCCTCGGACTCCTCCATCGCGGCCGAGAGGTTGGCCAGGGCCCGCTTGACCACGTCGTTCAGATCCGTCTCGACGGGATCCTGGTTGACCCGGCCCACCCGGGAGAAGGTGAGCAACTCGTTGATGAGCACCTGCATGCGCTTGGCCCCGTCGACGGCGAAGTCGATGTAGGTGTTGGCCCTGTCGTCGAGCTGGGAGGCGTAGCGCTGCTGCAGCATCTGGCAGAAGGAGGCGACCTTGCGCAGCGGCTCCTGCAGGTCGTGGGAGGCCACGTAGGCGAACTGCTCCAGCTCGGCGTTGGAGCGTTTCAACTCCTCGGCCTGCGTGGCGAGCCGCTGCCGGGAGACACGGGTCTCCTCGAGCTCGGTGACGATCCGCCTGCGCATCGCCTCCATGTCGCGGGCCAGCTCCGCGAGGTCGGCGGGCCCGCCGGTGTCGACGTGATACTCGAAGTCCCCGCTGGTCACCCGGCGCGACGCCTCCCTCAGACGGGCCAGGGGGCCGAACACCGCGATCCGCAGCAGCACGGCCACCGTCACGATGGTGATCAAGAAGGCGAGCAGGATGGCGAAGAAGGTCACGTCCCGCGTCCGGCGGGCGTCCGTCAGCTCGGCGTGCGCGCTCTCCCTGGCCTGGGACCAGGCGGCGTTCTGGGCTCCGAGCGCCTTTCTGACCAGGTCGAAGGCCCGCTTGCTCTCCTCGGTCTGATCCGCGCTGACCGCCTCCGGCCCGGAGCTCCTGACGTCCGCGATCATCGGTTCCGCGTATCGGGAGCGCCATTCGCCGGTCAGCCGCTCCACGTCGTCGAGTCTGCGCAGCAGGGCCGTCGCCGGTCTCAGTGCCCTGATCTGTCCCGACGTGACGAGTTCGTCGCGACGGCCGACCGTGTACGGCTCGAGGAACTCCTCCTTCCTCGTGAGAACAAAGCCTCGCATCCCGGTCTCCTGGTTCACCAGGGTCGTCTGCAGGCGCTCCGCCTGGATCCTGCCCACCGAGATCTCGTCGATCAGGCGGTTGGACGCGTTCGCCGCGTTCTCCAGGGCCATGGCGCCGACGACCGCGGACACGGCGAGCAGCACGGCCATGGCGAGCAGCACGACGTGGAACCACGTCTGGGCGCTCCAGCGGCTCTGCCGAGATCCGGAAGGAGGTGTCTCGGTGATCATTTCCTCATCTCACAGAACGCTCGTCTCGCAGAAGACCGATCTCGCCGGAACGGCGAAACCCGGCGGTTGACGCAAGATACCGGAACGAGTCAACCTCGTCGACGATACGGACATTCTCCCGTCCGGGCCGCGCGCTCTCCTCACGAGGCCGGGTCGTAAAGTCCTGGGATGAGCAATCTGGAGCAGGACCCGCAGGAGTCGGTGTGCGGCGGCCTCGCCGACGTGGCGACGGAACCGGTGAGCGAGCTGCTGATCGGCCGCGACGTGGTACTGGGCGGCCCGCGAGGCATGAAGGTCACCAGGACCCTCCCGAACCGGGATATCCGCATGGTGGGCGCGTGGTGCTTTGTGGACCACTACGGGCCGGAGAAGGCGACCATGCGCGTCGCGCCGCACCCCCACACCGGCCTCCAGACCGTCAGCTGGCTCCTGGAGGGAGAGGTCCTGCACCGTGACAGCGTCGGCAGCGAGCAGCTGATCCGGCCGGGCCAGCTCAACCTGATGACCGCGGGCCGTGCCATCTCCCACTCGGAGGAGTCTCCCTCCGGGGTCGATCTGCACGGGGTCCAGCTGTGGGTGGCGCTTCCCTCCGCCGACCGCGAGGTGGCCCCGGCCTTCGAACACCATGCCGCGCTGCCCACGCTGACCGCGCCCGGCGTCAGGGTGACCGTCATCATGGGTGAGCTCGGCGGGGCCGTCTCCCCGGCCCGGATCTACAGTCCCCTGGTCGGGGCCGAGGTGACCCTCGACGCGGGAGGCGAGATCCTGCTCCCGCTCCGCCCGGACTTCGAATACGCCGCGCTGACCCTGTCCGGCGAGGTTCGGGTCGACGGGACCGATCTCGGTCCCGGGCCGCTGCTCTACCTCGGCACCGGCCGCTCCGGGCTCAGCCTGCGGGCCGAGCGGCCGGGCCGGGTCCTGCTCCTGGGCGGCGAGCCGTTCGAGGAGGAGATCGTCATGTGGTGGAACTTCGTCGGGCGCAGCCACGAGGAGATCACCAGGTTCAGGCGGGAGTGGATGGAGGGTGACGAGTTCGGCACGGTGACGGGCGTGAACGACCCCCCGCTGCGCGCGCCGGAGCTCCCCGCGGTCCCGATGAAGCCTCGCGGGCGCCGTCGCTGAGACCCCGCGAGCACGGGTCCGGGGCCCGCTACGACTTCCTCTCCGCGGATTCGCCCGTGGTCAGGCCGGTGGCGCGCCCCACCGCCGCTGAGGCCCCGCGCGCGGGGGGATGCCACCTGATCACGCGGTCGCGCCGGTCATGGCGCGCCAGACCGCCTCCGGGGTGAGCGGCATGTCGATGTGGTCGACGTCGAGGGCGTCACACACCGCGTTGACCACGGCCGGAGGCGTTCCGATGCAGCCGGCCTCCCCCGCGCCCTTCGCCCCGAAGGGACCGTTGGGGTTGGGCGTCCGGGTCTCCTCAAGCGTGAGGGGCGGCATGTCGGCGGCGGTGGGCAGCAGGTAGTCCAGCAGCGTGCGGGCGAACGGCGTGCCGTCCGCGTCGTGGAGGGCGTCCTCGTACAGCACCTGGCCGAGTCCCTGCGCGATCGAGCCCTGCCCCTGCCCCTCCACGATCATGGGGTTGACCACGACCCCGTAGTCGTCCACGGCCACCAGCCGCCGCACGCCGACGGTGCCCAGCTCGGGATCGATCTCGACGACGGCGACGTAGGCGCCGAACGGGAACGCCTGCGGGGGACGGAAGCGCTCCTCGGTGCGGAGCGGGCCCGTCCGGCCGACCAGATCCTCCAGCGTCGTCGACCATTCGCCCGCGATCAGTGTTCCTTCGTGGTAGTCGACGTGCGAGACGTCGATGCCCCAGATGTCGGCGAAGCGCTCGCGCGCCTCCGCGATCAGGCTCTCCGCCGACCGCCACAGCGCGCCCCCGCCGACCTGCATGGACCGGCTGCCGAAGCTGCCGACTCCGTAGGGCACCTCACGGGTGTCGCCCTCGATCACCCGTACGCGCTCGATGCCGAGGCCGAGCGCGGACGCGACGACCTGGGCGAAGGAGGTCAGATGGCCCTGCCCGGTGGGGGTGGAGCCGCAGCGGGCCACCACCGTGCCGTCGGCGCAGACCTCCACGCTGCCGTACTCGTCGGTGTCGGGCGCCCCGCCGGACCGCTCGACGTAGACGGCCATGCCGATGCCGAGCGGCGGCCCGCCCCCGGCGCGGCGCCGGGCCTGTTCCGCGCGCACGTCGGCGTAACCGGCGACGTCCAGCGCCAGGTCGAGTGCCCTGGCGTAGTCGCCGGAGTCGTAGAGACGGCCCGTCGGCGTCCGGTAAGGGAACTGGTCGGGGCGCAGGAGGTTGCGCCGCCGCAGCTCCGCGGGATCCATGCCCAGCCGGCGCGCCATCAGGTCCACGGTCCGTTCGATGGCGTACGCCGCCTCGGGGCGGCCCGCGCCGCGGTAGGCGGCGGTGGGGGCCGTCGTGGTGAGCACCGAGCGGAGATGGGCGTGCACGCGCGGCGTACGGTAGGGGCCCCCGCTCATCGCCGCCGTCATCGCGGGCACGAACGCGCCCGAGTGCGGATAGGCGCCGACCCCGGCATCGATCTTCAGCTCGTAGGCGAGGAACGTCCCGTCGGTGTCGGCGGCCAGCCGTACCCGCTGCCGCTGCCCGCGCCCGCGGGTGGCGGCCAGCATCGCCTCGTTCCGGTCCTCGACCCAGCGCACCGGCCGGTCCAGCAGCCGGGCGAGATAGGCGACGACCACGTATTCGGGGTAGATCTGGCTTTTGGCCCCGAACGCGCCGCCCACCGAGGGCACCACCACCCGCACCTCGTCGGGTTCCAGTCCGAACGTCCCGGCCAGGTCGGCACGGAGGCGATGCTGGGCCTGGTGGGACGCCCACACGGTCAGCCCGCCGCCGGTCTCGGGGCGCACGAGCACCGCCCGTGCCTCCAGTGACGTGGGCAACAGCAGTTGCTGCCGGTATTCGGCCTCGACGACGACCGGGGCTCCGGCGAACACGTCGTCGGCGGGCTCGCCGAAGTCCTCCTCCCGCGCGAGGTTGGCGTGCCCGTCGCCGGGACGGCGATCGCGGTCGGGAAACAGCCAGGGGGCGTCGTCGTCCAGGGCCTGGGCCGCGTCGGTCAGCGGCGGCAGGGGGTCCACCTCGAGGCCGATCCGCTCCACGCCGTCCTCGGCCTGCGCCCGCCGCTCCGCCGCCACCACGGCGATCGGCTCGCCGGCGTAACGCACGATGCCCCTGGCGAGGGCGGGCCGGTCCAGCGCCGCCTCCCGTCGCGGCCCGTCCGGCGGCGCGGGCAGGGCCGGCAGATCGGGCAGGTCGGCGGCGGACCACGCTCCGACGACGCCGGGCACCTCACGGGCGGCGGAGACGCGGGCCTCACGCAACCGCCCGTGCGCCACGGGGCTGCGGGCGAAGGCCACCTCGACCGTGCCGGGTTCACGCAGGTCGGCGACGGTGACCGCCCTGCCGGTAAGAAGATCGTGATCCTCTCGGCGAGGCACTCGGCTACCGATGTACGTCATGTTTAGCGGCCCCCTGACCTGGTAGGACTCAAATATGTCCATACCCCGGCGATCGGGGGCCAGTCGGTGAAGCCGGCTCCGTTCGCCTACCAGGCAGCCCGCTCCGTGGACGAGGCCGTCGCGTCGCTCGACGAGCACGGATCGGCCGCGAAGGTGCTCGCCGGCGGGCAGAGCCTGATGCTCGACCTGCACTACCGGCGGACCCGTCCCGCCCTGCTCGTCGACGTCAACGGCGTGGAGGAGCTGGTGGGACACGGCGTCGAGGACGGGCATCTGGTCCTGGGCGCGCTCGTACGCCACGCCGACCTGGAGCGGCCGGTGGTCGAGGACCCGGTCGGCGCGCTGCTGGCACGTATCGCCCCCTACGTGGCGCACCCGCCGATCCGGGCGCGCGGCACCTTCGCCGGCAGCCTCGCCTGGGCGCATCCGGCCGCCGAGTGGTGCGCGGTCGCGGTCGCGCTGGACGCCGAGATCGGGCTCCACGGACCGTCGGGGAGACGCGTGGTGGCCGCCGCGGAGTGGTTCCACGGACCGCACAGAACGGATCGCACCGCCCAGGAGCTGGTCACGGAGGTACGGCTGCCGCTGCTCGGCGCGGGGACGGGGATCGGCTTCGCCGAGCACCGGCGCACCCACGGCAGCTTCGCGTTCGCGGCCGCCGTCGCCGCCGTGGGAGTCGCCGAGGACCGCATCGCCTGGGCGAGGATCGCGATGGCCAACGCCGGACCGGTGCCGGTGCGCGCGACCACGGCGGAACGGGCGCTGGCCGGGCAGTCCGTGGCCTCCTGCGACGGAGCGGTGAGCGAAGCGGGGGCGGCGGCGGCACGGGAGGCCGATCCGCGGCCCGAACCGCACGGCTCGGTCGAATACCGGCGGCACGTGCTCGCGGTGCTCGTCCGGCGCAGCCTGCGCCAGGCCCTCGGCTCAGCCACAGCCCAGGTCACGCGACCACCTGCGGGAAGGGGGTAAGCCGCATGGAGGTGACGCTCTGGGTCAACGGTGATCGGTACCGCGTCGACGTGGAGCCCCGTGACAGCCTCGCCGACACGCTCCGTGACGACCTCGCCCTCACCGGGACCAACCTCGCCTGCGAGCACGGCGTGTGCGGATCATGCACCGTGCTGGTCGACGGCCAGGCCGTGCGCTCGTGCCTGCTGCTCACGGTGCAGTGCTCCGGCCGGTCGATCCGCACGGTCGAGGGGCTGGCCGTGAACGGAGAGCTGCATCCGCTGCAGGCGGCGTTCGCCGCCGAGCACGGGCTGCAGTGCGGCTTCTGCACCCCCGGTTTCCTCATGCTCTTCGCGGGCGCGCTGGAGAACGACCCGAGACTGGATCACGACGAGCGACGCCTTGAGGAGACGCTCGCCTCGAACCTGTGCCGGTGCACGGGCTACGTCAACATCCGGCGGGCCGTCCTGCGAGCCGCCCGTGAGCTGCGCGGCGAGGCCTCACCCGGCGAGTGACCGGACGGCCCGCCGCCACGGACGCACAGACGGATCACCCTTTCACCGCATCCCTATTGCTTTGCGCCTGCCTCGGGGGTGCAAAGCTGGTATGACCGGCCCCTGGGCCGGCGTACGGTCTGTGGCCCGTCCTTTCTGGGAGGTAAGTCGTGGCGGACGAATTCGATGTGGTCATTATTGGAGCCGGTCCCGCCGGGGAGAACGTTGCGGACCGAGCGGTCCGGGGAGGGCTGACCGCGGCGATCGTGGAGGCGAACCTGGCGGGCGGGGAGTGCTCCTACTGGGCGTGCGTCCCCAGCAAGGCCCTGCTGCGCCCGATCGACCTGATGGGCGAGGTCGGCCGGATACCCGGCCTGACCCTGGGCCCGATCGACGTCGACGCCGTGCTCGCCCGGCGCGACGAGGCCGTCTCGCATTTCGACGACAGCGGCCAGGTCGGGTGGATCGACAGCGTTCCGGCGGAGTTCGTGCGCGGCAGGGGGCGGCTGGACGGCCCGAAGCGGGTCCTGGTGACCGCGCCCGACGGCTCGACCCGGCTGCTGACCGCCCGGCACGCGGTCGTGCTGGCCACCGGCAGCCACGCGGTCGTCCCGCCGATCCCCGGCCTGGCCGAGGCCGCGCCGTGGACGAGCCACGAGGTGACCGCCGCCAAGAGCGTCCCCAGGCGGCTCGTCGTGCTGGGCGGAGGCGTGGTGGCCTGCGAGATGGCCCAGGCCATGCACGGGCTCGGCGCCGAGGAGACGACGGTGCTGGTACGCGGCGGGCTGCTCGGCAAGATGGAGCCGTTCGCCGGGGAGTTCGTGGCGGAGTCCTTCGCCGAGGCCGGCATCGTGGTGCGTACCGGTGTGCAGGCGACGAAGGTGGAACGGCCCCAGCCGGGAGGCCCGGTGACCGTCCACCTGTCCGAGGGCCCGCCCATCGAGGCGGACGAGCTGCTGGTGGCCACCGGCAGGCGCCCCGCGAGCGACGATCTCGGCCTGGAGGCCTTCGACCTGACCGGCGGCCGGCCGGTGGAGGTCGACGACAGCATGCGCGCCACCGCGATCACCGACGGCTGGCTGTACGCCGTGGGCGACGTCAACGGCCGCAACCTGCTCACCCACATGGGCAAGTACCAGGCGCGGGTGTGCGGCGACGTCATCGCCGCGCGGGCCAAGGGCGAGCGCGACGACCTGCCCTCGATGCGCGACGTGGCGGGCGCCCACGGCGCCCCGCAGGTGATCTTCACCGACCCGCAGGTGTGCGCGGTCGGCCTGACCGAGGCCGAGGCCCGCGCGCGGGGGTTCGATGTGCGCGTGGTCGAGTACGACCTGGGGCGGGTGACCGGCGCCTACCTGCTCGGCGACGGTTACCGGGGCAGGGCCAAGGCCGTCGTGGACGAGCGGCGGCGCGTCCTGCTGGGCGTGACCTTCACCGGTCCCGGGGTGGCCGAGCTGCTGCACGCCGCGACGATCGCCGTCACCGGCGAGGTGACCCTCGACCGGCTCTGGCACGCGGTGCCGTCCTTCCCCACCGTCAGCGAGATCTGGCTGCGGCTGCTGGAGGCCTACGGGCTCTGAGCGCCCGGGAGCTCGCAGCTCCGCGACGGAGCCCGGACGGACTCCGCCGCGGGCCTGACGGGCGACCCCCGCGGGACCGGCGAGCTTGACCAGTGGCGTCCTGGGGCCCGGGTCGTCGAAGGCGGGGCCGGAAGCGGCGCGGGGCCGGAGGGACGGCCCCGCCACGGGCTCCCTACTTCGCGAGGGCTCGGCTGATCACCAGGCGCTGGACCTGGTTGGTGCCCTCGACGATCTGCAGGACCTTGGCCTCCCGCATGTAACGCTCGACCGGGAAGTCCTCGACGTAGCCGTAGCCGCCGAGGACCTGGACGGCGTCGACGGTGACCTTCATGCACATGTCGGTGGCGAACAGCTTGGCCATCGCCGCCCGCGTGCCGTACGGCCTGCCCGCGTCGCGCAGCCGGGCGGCGTCCAGATAGAGGGCGCGGGCGGCGGCGACCTGGGTGGCCATGTCCGCGAGCATGAAGCCGATCCCCTGGAAGTCGACGATGCGCGAGCCGAACTGGTGACGCTCCTTGGCGTAGACGGTGGCGGCGTCGAGGGCGGCCTGGGCCACGCCGACGGCGCAGGCGGCGATGCCGAGCCTGCCGCCGTCCAGGGCGGCCATGGCGATGCGGAACCCCTCCCCCTCGGCGCCCAGGAGCGCGCCGGACGGGAGCCGTACCCCGTCGAAGCGGACCTGCGCCGTCGGCGAGGCCTTCATGCCCATCTTCCGCTCGGGCTCGCCGAACGACAGGCCCGCGGTCGAGGAGGGGACGTGGAAGCAGGAGATACCGCGCCCGCCGGTGCCGGAGGTGCGCGCCATCAGGCTGTAGAAGTCGGCGACGCCCCCATGGGTGATCCACGCCTTGACGCCGTCCACGGTGTAGCCGTCGGCATCGGCGACGGCGCGGGTGGTCAGGGCCGCGGCGTCGGACCCGGACTGGGGCTCGGACAGGCAGTAGGCGCCGAGCAGGTCGCCGCCGAGCATCTCCGGCAGCAGCGCCTCACGCTGCTCGGCGGTGCCGTACGCGGCGACGGGGAAGCACGACAGGGTGTGGACCGACAGGCCGAGACCGACCGCCAGCCAGCCGGCCGCGAGCTCCTCGATCACCTGGAGGTAGACCTCGTACGGCTGCGCCGCGCCGCCGTACTCCTCGGGGTAGGGCAGGCCGAGCAGCCCCGCCCGGCCGAGAGTGGTGAACACCTCGCGGGGAAAGCGCCCGGCGGACTCGTCGGCCGCCGCCCGGGGCGCGACCTCCTTGCCGATCAGGTCGCGGACCAGGTCCAGCAGGTCGTGGGCGTCGCCGGTCGGCAGAACGCGTTCAACAGACATCTCCGCACTCTCCAGATCATGGGTGCGAACAACAAAAAAGGGATGACCGGGGTGCCCGGTCATCCCGATTGTGGCATCTGTTACACAATGATGAGTTCGTGAGGTCGGTGGTTGACCCGCTCGCCGCCGTCCTCGGTGCAGATGAGGATGTCCTCGATGCGGGCGCCGTGGACCCCCGGCAGGTAGATGCCCGGCTCGACGGAGAAGGCGAAGCCCGGCGCCATCGGCTCGGTGTTCCCCGCGACGATGTAGGGCTCCTCGTGGGTCTCCAGGCCGATGCCGTGGCCGGTGCGGTGGATGAAGTATCGGCCGTAGCCCTCGGCCTCGATCATCTCGCGCGCGGCGGCGTCGATCGACTCACACGACACGCCCGGCCGTACGGCGTCGCAGGCGGCCTGCTGGGCGCGCTGGAGCACGTCGTAGTACTTCACGAAGTCGGCCGGCGGCTCTCCCACGCAGTAGACCCGGGTCGAGTCGGAGCAGTAGCCGCTGGGCATCTGGCCGCCGATGTCGACCACGACGGGCTCGCCCGCCCCGATGACCCGGTCGGACAGCTCGTGGTGCGGGCTGGCGCCGTTGGGCCCCGAGGCGACGATGACGAAGTCGACCGTCGAGTGCCCGGCCGCGATGATCGCCTCGGCGATGTCCCTGCCGACCTCGCGCTCGGTCCTGCCGGCCCGCAGGAAACCGGGCACCTGAGCGTGGACGGCGTCGATCGCGGCGCCCGCCTCGCGGAGCGCGGCCGTCTCGGCCGGGCTCTTGCGCATGCGCAGGTCGCGCAGGACACTCCCGGCGAGCACCTGCTCGGCGCCGGGGATCGCGGCGCGGAAGCGCAGCGACTGCATCGCCCACATGCGATCCGCCAGGCCTACCCTGCCGACACTGCCGACCTTGCCCAGGCGCGCGGCGACGACCGCGTAGGGGTCGTCGGTCTCGTCCCAGGGGACGAACTCGATGCCGAGCCGCGACGCCGGGGAGTGCTCGGCGGCGGGCAACTCCAGGCGGGGCACCATCAGGAAGGCCTCGCCCGCGGACGGCAGCACGAGGCAGGTGAGCCGCTCGAGCGGCAGCGCCTCGTAGCCGGTCACATAACGAAGATCGGGGCTGGGCGTGAGCAGCAGCGCGTCGATCCCGGCGGCGGCCGTCGCCTCCCGAGCCGCGGCCAGGCGGGTAACAGGATAAAGATCAGAGGACTCCGTTGTCGCATCAATCGTCACAGCGACCAATCTAATCCGGGGCGGATCGACATCGCATCCGGCCCAGGAGCGGAGAGCGAAAGTCCGGAACGGCAGCCGGGAAAGCGAACCCGGCACTACAATCCGTTGAAGTACGATCACATTTTGTTGGCAAAATATCCGTAAGGCCACACATCTCGAGAGCGAGCTACATGGTCGGCGTAGTGGGCGGCCACCAGCCACCCCTCCACCCACGAAACGACCGCGTGACCGATTCGGCCCCGTTCACCGCAGCAGAAATGGTGCAGCGGTTGCGCGGAGAGCTGGATGAGCACATGGCCGTCGAACAACAACTCCTCAGCGCACGACTCGCACACGCCGCACGACTGGGCGACCTGGGCTGGGCCGAATGGAATCTCCAGACAGGAGAGTCCATCTGGTCCGACCAGGTCTACGCCATCTTCGGCCGCGACCCCGGAGAAGGTCCGATCCACCTGCGCGATCTGGTCGGCCATGCCGAGCCGGTCGACAAGGCGAGCCTGGACCAGCTGCTGTGGACCGTCGTGCACCGGTCCGAATCCGGCGAGGTCGAGTTCCGCATCCGCCGCCGGGGAGAGGTGCGCCATCTGCGCGCCGCGCTCGACCCCGTCGCGACCGGCGCGTGCGCCGCCGTGCACGGCGTCATCCAGGACATCACCGGCCGGCGCCGGGCCGAGCGGATCATGTCGGAGTCCCGGAGCCAGCTGCTGGAGGTCCGCGAGCAGGCGGCCGAGGAGCGGCACATGAGCGTGGCCCTGCGCGAGGCGATCATGCCCGGGCTGGGTGCCACCATCGACCTGCCGCACGCCCGCATCGCCGTCCGCTACGTCGCGGCGGGCGCCAAGGCCGGTCTGGGCGGCGACTGGTACGACGCCATCGCCCTGCCCGACGGCCGGGTGGTGCTGGCCATCGGCGACGTGTCCGGGCACGGCCTGCCGGCGATCGCCCGGATGGCCCAGCTCCGGCACGCGCTGGTCGGCCTCGCGATGACCGGCGAGTCCCCCGACCGGCTGCTGGCCTGGCTCAACGACCTGGTGCTGCACCGGCTGGTGGAGACCACGGCGACCGCGGTGGTCGGCCATCTCGACCCCGCCACCAGCGTGTTCACCTGGGGGCAGGCCGGGCATCCGGCGCCGATACTGGTCCGTGACGGGGTGGCCATCCAGCTCGATCCGCCCAACGGGGTGCTGCTCGGCGCCACCCTCAACGAACCGTACGATCTGGCGGGGGTGGAGCTGCGGGAGGGAGATCTGCTGCTGCTGTTCACCGACGGGCTGGTCGAGCGGCGCACCCGCGACATCGACGAGGGCCTCGCGCTGACGCTGGAGGCGGCGGCGTTGCTCCGGGGGGATCTGGACGACGGGCTGGACCGCCTCATCGAGCTGATCGGAGGCCCCAACCCTGAAGACGACACCTGCGTGCTGGCGATCGGGGTGCTCGGCTGATCGGGATGCCCGCTCTGCTCAGGTGATCGCCGCTGGGGCGATCGACGCACCCGGGCCGATCGGGGTGATTGATCGACCGCGTGTTCGGTTACTTGGTTAAATGGTCGCCATGCCTGGCCTGATGCTTCTCGACACCCCGTCTCTTTACTACCGTGCCTTCTACGGGATTCCGGAGTCGATGACCGCTCCCGACGGGATGCCCGTCAACGCGATCCGCGGCGTCATCGACATGATCGCCATGCTGGTCCGGGAGCACTCCCCCGTCGAGCTCGCCGCCTGCATGGACGCCGACTGGCGCCCGGCCTTCCGGGTCGCGGCCATCCCGACCTACAAGGCGCACCGGGTCGTCTCCGGCAACGCCGAGGAGACCCCGGACACCCTCGCTCCGCAGGTGCCGGTGATCGAGCAGGTGCTCGACGCGGTGGGCATCGCCCGCATCGGCGTGGCCGGATACGAGGCCGACGACGTGATGGGCACGCTCGCCGTACGGGCAAGCGGGCACGTCGACATCGTCACCGGCGACCGGGACCTGTTCCAGCTGGTGGACGACGCCCAGCCGGTCCGCGTCCTCTACACCGCGCGAGGGGTCAAGAACCTCCAGTTCGTCGACGAGGCCGCGGTCGCCGCCAAATACGGCATCCCCGGGCGCTCCTACGCCGACTTCGCCACCCTGCGCGGCGACCCCAGCGACGGCCTTCCCGGCGTTCCCGGGGTGGGCGACAAGACCGCGGCGGCGCTGATCACCCGGTTCGGCTCGCTGGAGGCCCTGCTCAGAGCCGCGGAGGAGGGAGACGAGCTGACCTCGGGGCAGCGGGCCAAGCTGTCGGCCGCCCGCGACTACCTCCGGGTCGCCCCGGCGGTGGTCCAGGTCGCCCGCGACGTGCCGATTCCGGCGATCGATCTCACGCTTCCCGTCAAACCACGCGATCCGGAGGCCCTGGCCGCGCTGGCCGAGCGCTACGGCCTCGGCAGCCCCCTGGGCCGCCTGTCCGCCGTGCTCGAAGCCGCGTCGTAGCCGGGAGCACCGCCCGGCCCCCTGACGATGGCGCCCTGTCCTCCGCCCCCTCACGGCGATTCCGGCGCGGCCCCGCACGGAGCCCTCCGGGCGGCCGGTGAAGCCCTTTTGTGAGGCACACGGCAAGGAGCGGTAGGTTGGCTCACTGTGCCTCATAAGAGCATCCGGGTGCCCGGAGAGTCCCATCCGCGACTCGACGATGGTTTCGAACGGATCCGCAGGGAGATGAGGCTTCCGGAGGAGTTTCCCCGGGCCGTGACCGACGAGGCCGAGTGGGTCTCCGAGGTTCCCTCGCTTCCCGAGCTGGACCGGACCGACCTCCCGCTGATCACCATCGACCCGCCGGGCTCCATGGACCTGGACCAGGCCATGCACCTGGAGGAGCAGCCCGGCGGCTACCGCGTCTGGTACGCCATCGCCGACGTCGGGGCGTTCGTCAGGCCCGGCGGAGTGATCGACACCGAGGCGCGCGACCGGGGCGAGACCGTCTACATGCCCGACGGCCGGGTGCCGCTGCATCCGGCGATCCTGTCGGAGGGCGCCGCCAGCCTGCTGCCCGGGGTGACCCGGCCGGCCGCGCTGTGGTGCGTCGACCTGGACGCCGACGGCCAGATCGTGGGCGCCGACGTGACCCGCGCTCTTGTCTGCAGCAGGGAGCGGCTCGACTACGACTACGTGCAGGCGGCGGTCGACACCGGCACCGCCGACGGGACCCTGCGGCTGCTGGCCGAGATCGGCCGTCTCCGGCTCACCCTGGAACGGGAGAGGGGCGGGGTCACTCTGCCCACCCCCGATCAGGAGGTCGTCCCCGACGGGGACGGCTACCGGGTGGAGTTGCGCGTCCCGCTGGACGCCGAGGCCTGGAACGCTCAGATCTCCCTGCTGACCGGCATGGCCGCCGCCTCGATGATGCTGGACGCCGAGATCGGCCTGCTGCGCGTGCTGCCGCCCGCCCCCGCGGAGAGGGTCGCCCAGGTCCGCCGGATGGCCCTCGCTCTCGGAGTGCCGTGGCCGGAGGGCGCCGCCTACGGCGACGTCGTGCACGCCCTGGATCCGAAGGTCCCCGGGCAGGCCGCGTTCCTGCAGGAGTCGACGGTGCTGCTGCGCGGAGCCGGATACGTGGCGTTCAACGGCGAGCCGCCCGTCCAGGCGTATCACGCCGCGGTGGCCGCGCCGTACGCACACGTGACGGCGCCGCTGCGCCGCCTCATCGACCGCTACGCCACCGAGATCTGCCTGGCCATCGCGGCGGGCGTGCCGGTGCCCGAGGACGTCCAGAATGCCATGGGCGAGCTGCCGGACATCATGCAGGCGACCGGGCGGCGGGCGAACGCGGTCGAGCGGGCGTGCGTGGACCTGGTGGAGGCGTTCGTGCTGCGCGAGCGGGTGGGCCAGATGTTCGACGCCGTGGTGATCGACGTGGAGGAGAACCGGCCGTGGGCTCAGGTGCAGATCACCGACCCGGCGGTGGTGGCCCGCTGCGACGGTGAGCGGCTGCCGCTGGGCGAGACGGTCCGGGTACGGCTGACGCGCGCCGACCCGGCCACCCGGGAGGTCCGTTTCAGCCAGATCTGACCGTCGTCGCCACGCCCGGTGCGAACGTGCTGGACGGCCACGGCCGAAGGCCCGCTTCAGTCTGAGTTGACCTTCGTCGCCGTATCCAGCACGAGCGTGCCGGACGACCGCGGCCGAAGGCCCGTTTCGGCCCGATCCGACCGCCGTGCCCGATGCAAACGGGCCGAACGACTGAGGTCGCGTCCGGAACCCGGACGCGACCTCGACCTGCGGGGGGAACTACCTCTTCAGGCTCCAGCCCGCGCCGACACCCATCAGGTGCAGCGCGACGCAGAGCAGCCCGGCGATGGAGAGCGTGGCGACGGTCACGACGGTGCCGACCGCCACTCCGGCGATCTGGAAGATCAGGGCGAGCACGAAGAGCAGTGCGGCGATGAGGGCGAACATCCTTACCTCCCTGTGCGGGATCAACTGCTTCCCCATGGAGATTTCCGGTGTGTTAACCCCAAAAACAGTCCCGGAGGTTACTTTCCGCCCACCAGCCGTCACAACGTATTGACCGGGCGGTCAGCCAATCGCCCTCGACTCTCACGTCAGGAACGAGTAGGCCACCACCCCGCGTCGCATGGCGTCCATCGCCTTGCCCGTGTTCTGCTTGACCTTGCTCCCCGGAGGAGCGGCGTCGGAGATCTGGCCGAGCAGGTCGAGCAGCTGCTTGGTCCAGCGCACGAAGTCACCGGCGGCCAGCTCGGAGCCGTTGACCCCGTCGCGGAGCACGGCGTCCAGGCTGTAGCCCTTGGCCCAGCGGTAGGCCGCCCAGGCGAACCCGAAGTCGGGCTCCCTGATGAACGACAGGCCGTGGTCGCCCTCGATGGCCTCCAGCTCACCCCAGAGCCGGACCATGTCCGCCAGCGCCTTCTGCACCCCGCCGGCGGGGACCTTCGGCTGGCGGGCGTCGTCGGCCTGCCGCGACTCGAAGACCAGGGAGGACACGCTGGCGGCCAGCTCGGCCGGGTCCAGGTCGTTCCAGAGCCCGGCGCGCAGGCACTCGGCGGTGAGCAGGTCCAGCTCGGTGTAGAGCTGGGCCAGGCGGCGGCCCTCGGCGGTGACGCTCTCGCCGTCGAGGTAGCCGAGCTGGTCGAGCACCCCGCAGACCTTGTCGAAGGTGCGGGCGATGACGTGGGAGCGGCCCTCGACCCGGCGGCGCAGGCCCTCGTTCTCGCGCAGCAGCTTGTAGTAGCGCTCGGCCCAGCGGGCGTGGTCCTCCCGCTCGTCGCAGCCGTGGCAGGGGTGCTGGCGGATCTCCCTGCGCAGGCGGAGGATCTCGTCGTCCTCGACCGCGTGGTCGCGTGCCCTGGCCGGCTTGCCGAAGTCGCGGTCACCGATCTTGGCGTGCACGGAGGAGACCAGGTTGGCCCGCTCCTTGGGCGAGCGCGCGTTGAAGTTCTTCGGGATGCGCAGGTGCTCGACCGGCTCCACCGGGACGGGGAAGTCGGCCGGTGACAGCTTCTTGACCTGCTTGCCGATGGTCAGCACCAGCGGGGACGGGCCCTCGCCGCGGGAGTTGAGACCCGCGTCGAGGACGATCGCCAGACCGGCACGGCGGCCGCCGGGGACACGGATGATGTCACCGGGCTTCAGCGCCTCCAGCGAGCGCACCGCCTGCAGCCTGCGGGCCGAGCCGCGCTGTCGCGACAGCTCGGCCTCCCGGTCCGACAGGGCCCTGCGCATCGCGGCGTACTCCTCGAAGTCGCCCAGGTGGCAGGTCATCGCCTCGCGGTAACCCTCCAGCGCCTCCTCGGCGCGGCGCACCTGCTTGGCGAGGCCCACCACGGCCCGATCGGCCTGGAACTGCGCGAAGGAGGACTCCAGCAGGGTCCTGGCGCGCTCCCTGCCCACCTGGCCGACCAGGTTGACCGCCATGTTGTAGGAGGGGCGGAAACTGGAGCGCAGCGGGTAGGTGCGGGTGCTGGCCAGGCCGGCGACCTGCAGGGGGTCCGTGCCCGGCTGCCACTGGACCACCGCGTGGCCCTCCACGTCGATGCCGCGCCGGCCGGCCCGCCCGGTGAGCTGGGTGTATTCGCCGGGCGTGAGGTCGGCGTGGGTCTCGCCGTTCCACTTGTCGAGCTTCTCGATCACCACGGAGCGGGCGGGCATGTTGATGCCCAGGGCGAGGGTCTCGGTGGCGAACACGGCCTTGACCAGGCCTCGGGTGAACAATTCCTCGACGACCTCCTTGAAGGCCGGGAGCATGCCCGCGTGGTGGGCGGCCAGGCCGCGCTCCAGGGCGTCACGCCATTCGAGGTAGCCGAGCACGGTCAGGTCCTCGTCGGGCAGGTGCGCGGTGCGCTCGTCGACGATCTGCCGGATCTCGTGGCGTTCGGCGTCGGTGGTGAGCCGGATCCCGGCCTGCAGGCACTGCAGGACGGCGGCGTCGCAGCCGACCCTGGAGAAGATGAAGGTGATCGCGGGCAGCAGGAAGTCGGCGTTGAGGCGCTCGATGGCCGCGGCCCGGTCGGGCGGGCCGTTCCTGCGCGGGCGCGCGTAGCCGCGCCGGCCCTTGCCGAACGCCTGGCGCTCCTCGTCCTTGGCGATCCGCAGCAGGTTCGGGTTGATGTGGGGACGCTGGCCGTCCTCGTCGGTCACGAACAGGTCGTACAGGCGGTGCCCGACGATCATGTGCTGCCAGAGCGGGATCGGGCGGTGCTCGTCGACGATGACGCTCGTGTCGCCGCGGACCTCGCCCATCCACTCGCCGAACTCCTCGGCGTTGCTGACCGTGGCCGACAGAGCGACCAGCCGCACCGACTCGGGCAGGTGGATGATCACTTCTTCCCAGACCGCGCCGCGGAACCGGTCGGCCAGGTAGTGCACCTCGTCCATGACGACGAAGCCGAGCCCGGCCAGAGTGCCGGAGCCCGCGTAGAGCATGTTGCGCAGCACCTCGGTCGTCATGACGACGATCGGAGCCTCACCGTTGACGCTGTTGTCGCCGGTGAGCAGGCCGACGTTGGACGCGCCGTACCGCTTGACCAGGTCGTTGTACTTCTGGTTGGACAACGCCTTGATCGGGGTGGTGTAGAAGCACTTACGGCCCTCCTGCAGGCCCAGGTGCACCGCGAACTCACCCACGACGGTCTTGCCCGACCCGGTGGGTGCCGCCACGAGGACTCCGTCGCCCGCTTCCAGAGCCCGGCAGGCGTCAAGCTGGAAGTCGTCAAGCTCGAAGTCGTACAGACCACGGAACGAGGTCAGCGCCGGCCCACTCTCAGCCTGGCTCTGACGGAAGGCAGCGTAGCGTTCCGCTGGGGTCGTCATGTTCTCCAGCCTACCGATATCAGGATTCCGGTCCGTCCGCCGTGGATCCCCCGCGTGAGACCGTGAATCCCGCCCGTAAGGCGGATCCGGTCCCGGGTGCGGGCTCCGGCCACGACGCCGGGGGGCGTCAGACGAGGACCCGCAGTGCGCCGGGCTCGATCTCGCAGGTCAGCGGGATGGGACCGACCCGCTCGCCGTCGGCGTAGGCGATCACGCCGGGGGCCTCCAGCGTGACCCGGCGGACACGTCTGACCGTGATGGAGGGGTGGGTGACGTGGGAACCGCTGTAAACGCGGGGAAAGATGCGCAGGAACTCGCTCTTGGGCATGGCGCCGAGGATCGTCACGTCCAGCAGGCCGTCGTCGGGGAGCGCGCCCGGGCAGACGCGCATTCCGGCGCCGTAGGAGCTGGTGTTGCCGACGGCGACCAGCATGGCCTCACGCTCGATCACCTCTCCGTCGAGATCCAGCCGGAACGGGATCGGCCGGAAGGATCGCAGCTCCTCGGCCAGCGCGACCAGGTACTTCGCCGTGCCGTACGGCCATGTCATCCGGTTGGCCCGCTCGTTGACGCGGGAGTCGAACCCGCAGCAGACCACCCCGGCGAACCACTCGTCCTTGCCGATCCTCGCGGCGTCGATCGTGCGGATCCTGCCGCCGAGCACGGTGTCCGCGGCGGCCAGGGTGTCCTTCACCGGGACGCCGAGGGCGCCGGCGATGTCATTGCCGGTGCCGACGGGAATGATGCCCAGCGGCACGCCGGTCCCCGCGACGACCTGGACGGCCAGGTGGACCAGCCCGTCCCCGCCGAAGGCCACCAGCGCGGCGGGATCCTCCGCCACGACCGTGCAGGCGCGTTCCAGGGTGTCGGCGGCGGACTCCCCCATGATCACTGAGACCTCGGCGCCCCCCTGCCGGAGCCTGTTCAGCACTGGGGCGAGCAGGCCCCGCGAGCGGCCGTTACGGGCGGCGGGGTTGACGAGTACAGCGATCTCTCCGGGCACAGACCGGAATTTATCCTCTATTTACGCGGATCGGGGTCCGTCGTTCCCGAATCGATAGGAGTCAGATCATCGACCGGGCTCACGTCCTCGATCGGATTGCCGTCGTCACCCAGGGGAGAGGCCTCGTCGTCGTCCAGGTGAGAGAAGTCCTCACCCTTCGGCAGCCTTCTCTCCCGGAGGTACATGAATCCCTCTGCCAGGGCGAACAGCACCACCATCGGCAGGGCCAGCGCGATCATCGTGAACGGGTCGCCACCCGGGGTCGCGAGCGCGGCGAAGACGAACATGATGAAGATGACCATGCGGCGGTGCTTGGCCACCAGCCGGTGCGGCAGGACCCCGATGATGTTCAGGAAGACCATCAGCAGCGGCAGCTCGAAGGAGATGCCGAAGATGACGAGCATGATCAGCGCGTAGCTGAGGTATTCGTCGATGGTGATGCCGGTCAGCGTTCCCGGAGGGGCGAACCCCAGCAGGATCGACAGGCCCGTGTCCATCACGAAGTAGGCCAGGCCCGCACCCGCGAGGAACAGCGGGACGGCCAGGATGATGAACAGGACCGAGTAGCGCTTCTCGTTGCGATACAGGCCCGGGGTGACAAAACCCCAGATCTGCCAGAGCCAGATCGGCGAGGAGACCACCAGGCCGAACATCGCCGCGACCTTGAGGTTCACGAAGAACGAGTCGAAGACGCCCAGGATCAGCATCGTGCACTGCCCCGGCCGCAACTCCTGAGCCTGGGGCAGGCCGCAGTACGGCTCCGAGACGAACCGCCAGATCGGATCAAAGAAGATGAAACCGACGATGACGCCGACAACCAGCCCGAGCAGCGCGATGACCAACCGGTTACGCAGCTCACGGAGATGATCCATGAGGGGCATACGGCCCTCAGCCGAGTCGGCGGGCGGGGTCGCCCCGTTCCGGCCCGGCTTGGGCCACTTCAGCAGCGCCATTCGCGAATCCTGGTCTGACGAGTCGGATGATCAGGGTCGATCTTGAGGCTACTACTGCCTACTGTGTCTTGGGCGCGCCGGCCTGGGCGCGGAGCCTGGCGGCCTGCTCCTCGAGAGCGCGGGCCTGCTCCTCTGCGCTCAGCGGGGAGGCCGGGGCCGAGGTGATCGGCGGCGGGACCGGGGCGGCGGGCTGGGGCTGGGCCTGGACGACCGTGGCGGTCGCCGTCTCCGTCTCGTCGTCATCGCGGAGCTTGGCGGTCTCCGACTTGAAGATGCGCAGGGAACGGCCGAGGCCACGAGCGGCTTCCGGCAGTTTCTTTGCACCGAACAGCAGCACCAGGATCAGCCCGATGATGATGAGTTCAGTGGGTCCGAGGTTGGGCATGACACATCCTTACGCCGAGCGACGTGCATTCTGACGTGCGTTCTCTGGCCCGATCGTACGCTGCTCTGGGACAGACTCATCCCTTCGGGCCCTGTATTGTCCCGGTCTTTTGCCCGAACAGGGTTTGCGCGGGCTCAAGCCTCTCCCGCGTTCTGTTCACCTCTCGGCCAAGCTCCGTGGCCGCCCGCAGCACGCGAACGCCCAGGAAACCGAGGACGACCAGTCCCGCGAAGGCCACAGCGACCGCAGCGATGATCCAGCTCATACGGTGACATCCTAACTAACGCCGGAAGTCAGGAGACCGACTCGTAACGATTAAGTGCCGACGTCGCGGCGGCTCGTACGCTCTCGGCCAGAGAGGCCGGTGAGACCACCCGGCCGGTGTCGCCCAGGCGCAGCGCCAGCCGTACCAGCCAGCCCTGGTCACGTGCCCGCAGCGCCACCCGCATGCGCCCCTCTCCGAGCTCCTCGACCTGCTCGCAGGGGTAGTATTCGGCCACCCAGCGGCCCGCGGGGGTCAGCTCCAGCTCCACCAGCTCGTCGGTGGGCGAGGGCCGGAACACCCCGGACGTCACCTCGTCGGGCACGGCGTCGGCGGGCGGGTCGGCGGCCACGTCGAGCACCTCGACGGTGAGCATCCGGTCCAGCCGGAACAGCCGCACCGCCTCGGCCCGGTAGCACCAGCCCGACAGGTAGGAGCGGCCGTCCACCACGACCAGCCGCATCGGGTCGACCTCGCGCGGGGTGATCTCGTCGCGCCCCGGCACGTAGTAGCGCAGCGAGAGCCGTCTGCCGCGCCGCAGCGCCTCGTTGACGCTGGGCAGCGCGTCGGGCGTCGCGTCCACCTCGACCGTGACCTGGTTGCTGACCTCCGCCGCCCCCTCGCCCGAGGCCTGCTCGAACTTGGCGATGACCCTGGTCAGCGCGTCGCGCTCGCCGAACTCGGGCATCTCCGCGAGCATCCGCAGGGCCACCAGCAGGGCGCTGGCCTCGTCGACCCCCAGTCGCAGCGGGCGCGCGATGGTGTCGGCGTTGTCGATGAGGATCTCCCCGCCGTCCCACGACACGTCGATCAGGTCGCCGGGGGTGTGGCCGGGCAGTCCGCACATCCAGACCAGCTGCAGGTCGTCGATGAGCTGCTTCTCGCTCAGCCCGAAGATCTTCGCGACCTCGGGGACCTGGGCGCCGGGATGCGACATCAGATAGGGAATCAGCGCCAGCAACCTGGGCAGGCGGTCGGCCGTACTCACAGAAGTGCCCCCTTCAGGCGGCAGATCACGGCGTCTCGGGCGTCCGGCGGCCCGACCACCTCGGCGTCGGCGGCGAAGCCCACGACCCACCCGGCCAGTCGCCCGGGGTCGGTGAAGTCGACGTCCAGCTCGTCCCACCCGTCGGCGCCCGGCCGTACGGCCCTGGCGACCTGGCGCAGCCCCTGGCAGGTGCCCTGCCTGACCCGGATGAGGGCGGCGCGCTCCGTGACGTTCAGGTCGTCGCTGTAGCCGACCATCGACTTGATGTCGACCCCCTCGGGCACCACCACGGCCCCGGGCCGGCCGATCGTGGTGACCGTCCCGCTGATCCGGCTGAGCCGGAACACCCGGGGCGCGTCGCGGTCGCGGTCATGACCCACCACGTACCAGCGGCCACGGCGGCTGACCACCCCCCACGGCTCCACCGTGCGCGTCAGCACGCTCTGGCCGGCCGCTCCCCGGTAGGCGAAGCGGACCGCGCGCCGGTCGCGCACGGCCTCCCACAGCGCGGGAAAGGACGGGTCGCGGGTGTCCACCCGCAGCTCCAGAGCCCCGCCGAGCATCCCGCCGGCCTCGTCGGTCTCCACCCCGCCCGCGCGCAGCTTGAGCAGCGCCCCGCTGGCCGCCTCGGCCAGGCTGGCCCGCTGCCACACCTGGGCCGCCAGGCCCACCACGGCCGCCTCGTCGGGCTCCAGGGTGATCTCCGGCAGTTCGTAGGCCTGGCGGACGATCCGGTAGCCCGGATCCTCCTCCCAGGGGTCCTTGTGGACCTCGATCGGGATGCCGATCTCGCGCAGTTCGTTCTTGTCCCGCTCGAACATCCGCTGGAAGGCCTCGTCGTTCTCGGAGTCGTAGCCCGGCACCGCCTGGCGGATGTGCTCGGCGCTGAGCGGCCGCCGCGTGGCCAGCAAGCAGATCACGAGATTGAGCAGTCGCTCGGTCTTCCGGCGCGACATCCGGCCTCCCTCCCTGTTCAAGTGACGCTACTCTTCCCCCCGTGATCAGATGGCGCAGGGGCGAAGTCGTGCGGATCCGGCGCGAGTGGCCGGGGGCGGTGGAACTCGACGTCACCACCGAGGATGGCAGCGCGCGTGCACTGGCCTATCCCGCCCTGGTGGGACGCCCGGAACCCGGCGACGCGGTGTTGCTCAACACGACCGCGCTCGCAATGGGTCTTGGTACGGGAGGTTACGCCATGGTGGTGGCAATCCCCGACCGATTGCCGGAAGATCCGCACGGCCCCGGGCACCTGGTGAAGGCACGCTACACCCCGTTGCAGGCCACCGTGCTCGGCGCCGACGAGCAGGACTCGCCCTTCCACGAGGTGCTCCGCGAGGCCGACTCCCTGGACGGCATGCCCGTGATCATCGCTGACCTGCACTCGGCCCTGCCCGCGATCCTCTGCGGCCTGTACGGCTCCCACCCCCCTCCCCGGCCGGCCGGTCCCGAAGGCGCCGAGCGGGAGCCGCTGGAGGCCCGGGAGGAAAACAGCGGGCGCCGGCCCGCGCGCGTCGCCTACGTGATGCTCGACGGGGGCGCGCTGCCCGCCTGGTTCTCCATGTCCTGCGCCCAGCTCAGGGAGGCCGGCTGGCTGTGCGGGGTGGTCACGGTGGGCCAGGCCTTCGGCGGCGACGTGGAGGCCGTGACGCTGCACACGGGCCTGCTGGCGGCCCGGCACGTCCTGGAGGCCGACGTGGCGATCGTCACCCAGGGGCCGGGCAATCTGGGCACCGGCACCCGCTGGGGCTTCTCGGGCGTCTCGGCCGGTGAGGCGGTCAACGCGGCCGCCGTCCTCGGGGGCCGCCCCGTCGCGGCGCTGCGGGTCAGCGAGGGTGACCGGCGCGAGCGCCACATCGGGGTCTCCCACCACTCGCTGACCGCCTACGGGAGGGTCGCGCTGGCCCCGGCCCAGGTCGCCGTGCCGGAGCTTCCCGGCGACTTCGGCAGGCGGGTGACCGAGCAGGCCGAGCCGCTGTCCGTACGGCACGAGCTGGTCGGGGTGCCCGTGGACGGGCTGTACGAGGCGCTGCGCGACGCGCCGGTGCGGCTGTCCACGATGGGCCGGGGCCTGGACGAGGACCTGGCCTACTTCCTGACCTCGGCCGCCGCCGGCCGCCACGCGGCCTCGTTGCTGTCGTAGAACTCCTTGAAGGTGAAGGCCCGCGGGGTGGGACCCTCGGCCCTGAGCAGCTCCAGGCGTTCCATGCCCTCCTTCAGCGTCGGCTCGGGCCCCTCGGGGATCCACCACATCACCGTGTACGGCTCCGCAATGCGCAGGAACCACTCCCTGCGGCGCTGCATGACGCCCAGGTGCGCGCTGCGGTAGACGAAGTCCCACAGCGTGTCGCGCGACTCCCACACCGAAAGGTTGACCACCAGGTAGTCGCCGTAGTCGTGCTGGATCAGGTCCTGGGGGGCGTCGCCGTCCTTGAGCCGCCACACGAAGCCGGGTGTCGCGTCAGAGATCTTGTAGATGGGTTCGAGGGCCGCCATGAAGTCGGCGAGTTCCGGGGAGTCCATGGGCGCGCGCATGTGCGCGACGTTGAGCTGAGCCAGATGCATGAGATCAGCAGACCATTCGCGATGCTTCTATGTCAATGTTCGTTAGTTTTAGAAAAACTGACGCAGCACTCCCCCGGGCGCGCATCCAGCCGCGCCTTCTCCGGATCCTCGCCGAGCCCCTCCAGCAGCCCCCGGCACAACTCCAGGTTCATCGAGCAGACCAGGAGCGGATGCTCCTCGGCCATCAGGTGGAACGGGCAGTTGCGCAGCCGCACCCGGCTGCCCTCCTCGTACGGCTCGTAGCCGCGCCGGCGCAGCACCTCGCCGAGATCCTCGCCCCTCTCGGCGAGCCTGCTCCCGGCCCGCCGCGCGGCCTCCTCGGCCCGCTCGTCCCCCCCGAGCAGGTCCACCGTCTCGGCCAGGGCCAGCGCCAGCGTCCGGTAGTCCCTGGCGGGCACGCTGACCTGCCACTCCCCCGGCGCCCTGCGGTAGACCTTCGCCGGCCGGCCGCTGCCGGGGCCGGTCTTCTCCGTCAGCCGCCTGAAACCCGACTCCAGTAACCCGGCCTCGACGAGCTTGTCCAGATGGAACGCGGCCAGGGTCCGCTGGACCCCCGCCGCCTCGGCGGCCTCGTTGCGCCCCACCTCACGCCCCTGAGAGGCCACGTAGTCGTAGACCGCCCGGCGAACCGGGTCCTGAAGGGCTGCCACCGTATCGAGGTCGTCACTGCTCACAGCCCGGATTGTAGGCCGAAGACCCGCCCGCCGACGCACCGTGGAGGCATGCCCGCGCCGCGTCGGCGGGCGGGTCCGCACCTTCGCCCCATTCGTGTGGCCGGCGGGCGGTTCACGGTGGCCGGCCGCCGGCCACGCCCGACGCGGGAAACGGCGAAGCCCGGCCGTGCGGGCGCACGACCGGGCTTCGGTGGTTCGTCAGGTTCGGCGCGGAACGGACCCGGCCCGGGGTGAAACGGGGCCGGGCTCCGCGCGAACCGTCAGTAGGCGGCCAGCACGTCCACCAGGAAGACCAGGGTGTCGGTGCCCTTGATCTTGTCGCCGGAGCCCGCCTTGCCGTAGCCGAGGTCCGGCGGGATGGTCAGCAGCACCCGGCTGCCGAGCGGGACGCCGACCAGGCCCTTGTCCCAGCCGGGGATGACCTTGCCGGTGCCGATCTGGAACATGATCGGCGCGCCGCCGCGGGCCCAGCTGCTGTCGAACTCGACGTCGGAGCCCCAGATCTTCCCGGCGTACTGCACCAGGATCGACTGGCCGGACTTGACCTCGGCTCCCGTACCCTTGATCACCGTCTTGACGACGAGATCCTTGGGAGCCTTCTCCTTGGTCTTGGTGGTCAGCTTGGGCGCGGCCTCGCCGCCCGGGTTCTCCACCTTGACGCCCTTGACGCCGGGGTCGGTCGCGGTGCCCTGTGCGGCCTTGCTCTCGGGGACGCCGACCACGTCGACCACGAAGACCTGCGACTGGCCGGGAGGGGCCTGCGCCTGCTGCTCCGCGGGCAGCGCGTCCTTGGCGACGACCGACATGAACCGGCCTCCGCCCTTGGTCTCGGTGAAGCCCTTGCGCACGACCTCCGGGACCTGCGCGTCGAGCGTGACGACCTGCGGGCCGCCGTCGTCGTAGGTCGAGCCGGCCAGCTTGTTCTCCTTGCCGTCCCAGGTGAAGACGGTGAAGTTGGCCACCACGCTGCTGCCGTCCTTGGCGGGCGCGCCGACGGTGCCAGGCGTGAGCACCTGGTAGGAGGAGGTCTCGACGACCTTCGCCGGGAAGGCCACGGTCGGCTTGGCGTTGGGAGCTCCCGTCACCTTCAATGCCGTGACCCCGGCTCCCGCGGGACTGCTGGAGGCTCCCGCGGGACTGCTCGAGGCTGCGGTCTCACCGCCTCCGGAACCGCAGGCTGCGGCAAACAACAAAGGCACTGCGGCAAGTACGGCCAAGCTGCGGCGGCGCATAGATATCCCTCAGGCAGACGTCAGGTTTGCGCCACACTACCCGTCCTCACATACAGAAAGGGTAAGACAACGGCTGATCTTGCCGAAGCGTGACCATCACATTCCGGCGATCAACTTGTCCACTCTCTCGTCCACGCTGCGGAAAGGATCCTTGCACAGCACGGTGCGCTGCGCCTGATCGTTGAGCTTCAGGTGCACCCAGTCGACGGTGAAGTCGCGCCGCTTCTCCTGCGCCTTGCGGATGAACTCCCCGCGCAGCCGCGCCCGGGTGGTCTGCGGCGGAACCGACTTGGCCTCGAAGATCTTCAGGTCGGAGGCCACCCGCTCCACCGCACCGCGCTTCTGCAGCAGGTAGAACAGGCCGCGACGGCGATGCACGTCGTGGTAGGCGAGGTCGAGCTGGGCGACCCGGGGGCTCGACAGCGGGAGATCGTACTTCTTGCGGTACCGCTCGATCAGCTGGTATTTGGTCACCCAGTCGATCTCACGGGCGACCTTGTCGAGGTTGCCGGTCTCGACGGCGTTGAGGGTGCGCTCCCAGAGCTCCAGCACCCGGTGGCTGATCTCGTCGCCGCCGCGGCGGTCGACGAAGTCACGGGCCTTGGAGAGGTATTCCTCCTGGATCTCCAGCGAGGACGCCTCCCGGCCGTTGGCCAGCCGCACGCGCCGCCGCCCGGTCATGTCGTGGGAGACCTCCCGGATGGCCCTGATCGGGTTCTCCAGGGACAGGTCGCGCATCACGGTGCCCGCCTCGATCATGCGCAGCACCAGGTCGGTCGCGCCGACCTTGAGCAGCGTGGTCGTCTCGCTCATGTTGGAGTCACCGACGATGACGTGCAGGCGGCGGAACCGCTCGGCGTCGGCGTGCGGCTCGTCACGGGTGTTGATGATCGGGCGCGACCGGGTGGTGGCGCTGGAGACGCCCTCCCAGATGTGCTCGGCCCGCTGGGAGACGCAGTAGACGGCGCCGCGCGGGGTCTGCAGCACCTTGCCGGCCCCGCAGATGATCTGCCGGGTGACCAGGAAGGGGATCAGCACGTCGGCCAGGCGGCCGAACTCCCCGTGCCGGCCGACCAGGTAGTTCTCGTGGCAGCCGTAGGAATTTCCGGCCGAGTCGGTGTTGTTCTTGAACAGGTAGATGTCACCGGCGATGCCCTCCTCGCGGAGCCGCTTCTCGGCGTCGACCAGAAGCCCCTCGAGGATGCGCTCGCCGGCCTTGTCATGGGTGACGAGCTCCACGACGTTGTCACACTCGGGGGTGGCGTATTCGGGATGGCTGCCCACGTCCAGATAGAGACGCGCTCCGTTGCGGAGGAAGACGTTGCTCGATCGGCCCCAGGAAACGACGCGGCGGAATAGATAACGCGCTACCTCGTCGGGTGACAGCCGCCGCTGTCCCCTGAACGTGCAGGTGACGCCGTACTCGTTCTCAAGCCCGAAGATGCGACGATCCATTGCCTCACACTATTCGCCGAACCCCTCTCGTGGGAGGGATCATGGGGGTTTTCGGTCGTACGGCTTATGCCCCCGGCGGCGTACGACTAAGCGTGATACGGCCGGTGCCTGGCTCTTCGCCCGTGTGCGGGCCGTACGGGGCCGCCCGCGCCGGACCCGGATCAGCCGCCGCCCCGCCAGAAGATCTCGACGACCTTGACGATCCGGCCCTCCTCGGCGGCGAGCCCGGCCGCCTCCCCCTGCGGTGTCGATCGGTGTGTGGCGGGCGCGGCGCCCGGCGAGTGGATGCGTGACATGAGAGAACCGCCGTCCCCGCGGGGACGGCGGTTCTCTCATCGTGTGATCAGCCGTCCGAGCCGGTGTCGATGTCACCCTCGGGAGCGGTCGGAGCGGTGTCGCCCTTCTCCGGAGCGGGGGCCGGCGGGACCGCCGGCGTTCCGGCGGACGCCTCGGCCTCGGCCTCGGCGGAACCCGCGGCCAGCAGGCGCTCCAGCCTCGGGCCGTTGAGCCGCAGGAACCTGCGGTGCGGCCGGTTGCGGTCGAGGACCGCCACCTCCAGCTGGTTGGCCGGGAAGCGCTCACCACCCGGTTCGGTCAGCGCGAACAGCGCCGCCTCCAGCGCCTCGGCCAGCGGCAGGCCGTCGCGGTAGCGCTCCTTGAGCCGGTTCGCGACCGCCTCGGCCTGACCGCCCATCGCCACCAGGCCCGACTCGTCGAACACCGAGCCGTCGAAGGTCAGCCGGTAGATGTGGTCCTCGTCGGAGGAGTCGCCGACCTCGGCCACCACCAGCTCCACCTCGAACGGCTTCATCGACTCGGTGAAGATCTGGCCGAGGTTCTGCGCGTAGAGGTTGGCCAGGCCACGCGCGGTGACGTCGTCACGGTCGTAGGTGTAGCCGTTGATGTCGGCGTAGCGGATGCCGCCGAGACGCAGTGCCTCGAACTCGTTGTAACGGCCGACCGCGGCGAAGCCGATCTTGTCGTAGATCTCACTGATCTTGTGGAGGGCCCGGGACGGGTTGGGCGCGACGAACAGGATGCCGTCCACATACTGCAGGACGACGACACTACGGCCCCGCGCGATCCCCTTGCGCGCGTAATCCGCCTTGTCCCGCATCTGCTGCTCGGGCGAGACATATCCAAAAGGCATGGACACCTGGAGTGATCCTCTCGTGTTAGCGCAGCGGGGCGGTCGGGCCGTCGGGAGACGTCATCCGGGAGTCGACGACCGTCTGGACGAACCCGGCCACCTCCTCGTCGGGCAACCGGCGGTAGCCGTCAGCGGTGATCACCGCGACGACGGGCCAGATCCTGCGGGCGAGGTCGGGGCCACCGGTCGCCGAGTCGTCGTCGGCCGCGTCGTAGAGAGCCTGGACGAGCATCAGCACGGTGTCGTCTGGGGAGGCTCCCTCACGGTAGAGCTTCTTGAGCGCGCCGCGCGCGAAGATCGAGCCGGAGCCGATCGCGTGGTGCTGGTGCTGCTCGTAGGGGCCGCCCCCCACGTCGTAACTGAAGATCCGGCCACCGTCGAGGTCGGGATCGTAGGCGGCGAACAGCGGCACGACCACCAGCCCCTGCATCGCCATGGGGAGGTTGCCGCGAATCATCGTGGCGAGCCGGTTGGCCTTACCCGCCACCGAGAGCGTGCGGCCCTCCCTCTTCTCGTAGTGCTCAAGCTCCACCCGATAGAGCCGCGCCATCTCGATGCCGGTGCTGGCCGCTCCGGCGATGCCCATACCCGAATAGTCGTCGGTCCGGAACACCTTCTCCATGTCACGCTGGGAGATGATGTTGCCGGAGGTCGCCCGGCGATCTCCAGCCATCACGACACCACCGGCGCAGATCGCCGTGACGATCGTGGTGGCGTGAGGAATCTGGTCGCCGACCGGAGTTGCCAAGACGTCGTTACGGCCGGGCAACAAGTCCGGCGAGTGGGACCTGACGAACTCGGTGAACGAGGAGCTTCCGGTGTCGGTAAAAATGTGATTCACCATGCCGGCGGGCAAGTCCCTGTGCGATCCCACGCGACTCCCTCCAAAGGTACGGTCTTTAAGGCCCGACCTTACTCATCTTGCCGTGCTGCTTGCACTTCCCTCGATCAGCTCAGCGCGAACCACCTGTGTCCGGATCATTCAATCTTTCCGGCGGGGTTCTCCCGTGCTGCGGCCGATCCGGCCGCCGATGCCCGCGGGCATCGGCGGCGTCGAAGGCGGAGCCCGTAACGGTGGGTGACATGTGGTGACATGGCAGCCACGGGCCGGGCCACAGGCTCGCGACCGGCCTCGATGACGCCGCGGCGCGCCCGCGGCCGGCGGTCGCCGCGTGGTCCCTGGCATCGCCGGTCCGCGCATCCGGGCGTGACGACGCGTGCGGCCGGCGATCATCCCCTCGGATTCCAAAGGTTCACAACGTTAAAAGATCACAGCTTCAAGCGGTCACGGCCGAACCCGGCGCGTGACCCGGTCCCTTCACGTGCCGGCCGGTATCGGCGCCCCCCGGAAACCCCTGGGTGTTCCTTGACGGCCTTTCACCGCCCGACACCGGCCTTCCGGACGTCCCGGGGCCGGGCATCCGCGTGGGCGCTCCCCGCGGCAGCGGGCGCGATCGCCCGCCACCCGCCCGAATCCGGCGACCGGCCGGCCGCCCCACGGCGGGGCCAGGTGTTCGGACCCGTCATCGAATCCGGCCTCGCCCCTGTTCGTGGATCCGGACGCGCGCCCTACTGCCCGCCCTTTTGCACGTACGACCTCACGAACTCCTCGGCGTTCTCCTCAAGAACCTCGTCGATCTCATCGAGGATCGCGTCGACGTCGTCCGAGAGCTTGTCCTGACGCTCCTGGACGTCAGAGGTGTCCGCCGCGGCGGTCTCCTCCACCTCCTTGTCGCTCCGGCCTGTCTGCTTCTGTCCACCAGTGTCCTTGCTTGCCATATCTGTGGCACCTCCGCTTAGGGGGACGTATCTGCTTCGTATCTTTCCCCGAAGTGACAGACATTGCGCGCGGATCACCCCGCGATCTTTGCGGGAGGTCACCGAGGTCGCTCCGAGAGTCCTGTACGTCAGAGAACCCCCCGCCGGCCCCAAAAGGCAAATTCGAGCCCGCTTGACTAGATAGTCTCCCTATCCAATAATTGGCTAGCACCACTATCCAATGGAAGGACCCCCGTGTCACCGTCCTCACTGAGCACCGCCGGAGTGCTTCTGATCACCGTGCCCGCCGTCGCCTTCGGCGGGATCTCCCTCCTCGCGCACATCATGCGCAACATCCCGGGCTACCTGGACAACCCGGTACGGCGCGGCCTGTGGCGCGCCGGGCACGCGCACGCGGGCGTGCTGGTGCTCTTCGCCCTCGTGGCGATGATCTACATCGACCAGGCCGACCTGTCGGAAGGCCTCAGAAACCTGTCCCGGATCCTGATCGTGGCGGCGCCGATCCTGATGCCCCTCGGCTTCTTCCTGTCCGTGGCACGCCCCTCGGACACCAAGCCGAACAAGCTGATCTGGCTGGTCACCCTCGGTGGGGTGTCCCTGGGCGCGGGGACATTACTACTCGGCATCGGTCTCGTCTGAGGGCTCTCACCTCGCGGATCCGGATTGCCGAACGTTCGCGGGCGTGTTCGGACCGTTCCAGGTAGGCCTTGGGCGTTCGTAACTGCGATCATTGGGTGGTGAGCACCATCATCGCCCGCCGGTACAAACTCGTCTCCCGCGTCGGCCAAGGGGCGACAGGTGTCGTATGGCGTGCCTTTGACTTATTACTGGAGCGAGAGGTGGCGTTGAAGGAGATCGCTCTTCCCCCCGGGCCCGCCGCGGCGGAGCAGCGGCGCCGGGTGGTCCGTGAGGCCCGGATGGCCGCGCGACTGAGCCACCGGGGGATCGTCACGGTGCACAATCTCGCCGAAGAGGCCGAGCGGCTCTGGATCGTGATGGAGTTCCTGGAGGCCCTGACACTGCACGACACGATCGTGCAGGCGGGTCCCCTCCCCGTGGACCTGGTGGCCGCGATGGGACGCCGGTTGCTGGACGCCCTGCGGCACGCCCACGACGGCGGGGTCATCCATCGTGACATCAAGCCCGCCAACATCATGCTGACCGGCGACCGGGTGGTGCTGGCCGACTTCGGCTTCGCCGCGCCGGAAGGCACGGCCAACACCTCGATGCGCGGCACGCCGGCGTTCATCGCGCCGGAGACGCTGCGCGGCCAGGGCGGGACCCGCGAGGCGGACATGTGGTCGTTCGGGGCGACCCTGTACATGGCGGTGGAGGGCAGGACGCCGTTCCGTACGGTGGATTCGATGCAGGCCCTGGTCGCGGCGTTGCAGGAGCCCCCGCGCGCGCCGCGCCGGGCGGGCGCCCTGGAGCCGGTGCTGCGCGGGCTGTTGCGCAAGGATCCGAAGGCGCGGCTGAGCGCGGAGCGGACGTCGCAGATGCTGTCGGACTCGCGCTGTTTCAGCGCGGCCTGAGCGCGATCCGAGGACGGCGCGGGCGCTACGTGAACCCGCGCCCCATCGCGTTCGCCACGCCACCGGGTGCCGCGGCTGATTCTTTGATCAGAAATTGGGAAGAACCAGGGCAAGGCTCTCCATATTCGCGCAACCGAATCGTTACATATAATCACCCAATGTAATCGCGTAGTGCGCTATTTCACGTGAAGATATGAATCAGTCGAGAGCCCCGGCTTCTAGAGGCGACGGGTGATTCATGGGAACAGGTACAGGCAGGGGAAAGAGCCGCTTACTGGGGGGTCGCTACCGGCTGATCTCGCCGGTCGAGCAAGAGGGCGCGAACGTGATGTGGCGGGCCCACGACTCCCTGCTCCGGCGGGATGTGGCGATCAAGGAGATCCGGCCGAAGTTCCGCGAGCACGGGGCAGACCTGCGCGACGCGCGCCGCCGGGCACTGCGCGAGGCGCGTTCGGCCGGACGGCTGAACCATCCGGCGGTGATCTCGGTGCACGACCTGCTGGAGGAGAGCCAGCGGCTCTGGATCGTGATGGAGCTGCTGGAGACCCGCACGCTGAAGGAGACGGTGCGGCGTCTGGGCCATCTGTCGGTCCGCCGGACGGCCTGGATCGGGTTGCGGCTACTGGGCGGGCTGCGCCACGCACACGAAGCCGGCGTGCTGCACCGGGACATCAACCCCGGCAGCATCCTGCTGACCGGCGACCGGGTGGTGCTGTCGGATTTCGGGCTCGCGGCGCTGAACGGCAATTCGAGCATCTCGACGACCGGACCGGCCACCTGCACCCCCGGCTACATGGCGCCGGAGCGGCTGCGGGGCCTGCCGGCGACTCCGGCGGGCGACCTGTGGTCGCTCGGGGCGAGCCTGTACTTCGCGGTGGAGGGCCGGCCACCGTACTCCGCCACGGACGAGCTGGCGGCGCTGGGCATGAAGACGACCAGGGATCTGCGGCCGGCGCTGAGGGCCGGGCCGCTCCACCCGGTCCTGGAGGGGCTGCTCCAGTGCGACCCGGCGGTCCGCATCAGCGCCAGGCGCGCGGTACGCATGCTGTCGGAGATCCCCGGGGTGAAGGGCACGGCGACGACCGCGCCGCCGCCGCGGCTGCCCACGGCGCAGAGACCCCCCCACTCCTTTACTTAGTAGATCAAATGCTCCGGGCGCGGCACGCCTCCACGAATCGGGGGGCCAGGTGAGGGCTTCCCGCCCAGTGCAGGTGCAGGTAGGAGGCGGCCACCCGGCCGTCGCCGAACCCGTCGGCGCCGCCCCGCCAGCGGAACAGGGGCCGGTCGGGCGCGGGATCGACGGCGGTGCGGTGGAACTCGTGGCCGCGGTAGCGCTCCCCGTTCCTGGTCAGCACCGAGTCCCGGACGGCCACCGCGTCACGGTAACCGAGGGTGAGGGCGCCGGTCATCCGGGCCTCGATGTCGAGGATTCCGCACATCGGCCTGCCGTCCAGCTGCCGGGCGAGGTAGAGCAGGCCCGCGCACTCGGCCGAGATCGGCCCGTCGAACGCGGCGACCTCCTTGCGCAGCGGCTCGTTGGCCGACAGCTCCGCGGCGTACACCTCGGGGAACCCGCCGCCGATGACGATGCCGCGGGCCCCCTCCGGCAGGGTCTCGTCGGTGAGGGGGTCGAAGGGGACGACCTCGGCTCCCGCGGCCGTCAGGAGTTCGGCCTGCTCGGCGTAGCCGAAGGTGAACGCCTGACCGCCCGCGACCGCGATCCGCACCCTGCCGGGAGCGGAGGGATCGGGGGCCGGTGATCCGGCGAGCGGCGGCGGGGCCGTACGGGCATCGCCACCGGGAGCCCGTGGGGCAGTGAGCCGCGGGAGCTCCTCAGGGTCGCTCGCGGTCCACGGGTCGGCGGGCGTGCGAGCGAACTGCTGGAGCTCCTCCAGGTCGCCGGAGGTCCACGGGTCGGCGAGCAGCGGCGGAGCCGTACGAGCCAGCCGCGGGAGTTCCTCCAGGTCGCCGGGGGTCCACGGGTCGGCGAGCAGCGGCGGGGCCGTACGAGCCAGCCGCAGGAGTTCCTCCAGGTCGCAGGAGGCGGCGATCAGCGCCGCGACGGCGTCCATGGCCTGGGCGGCCTGGGTGCGGCGCTCGGCGGCGGGGACGAGGCCCAGGTGGCGGGAGGGGGTGGCGACGGCGTCGCTGCGGCGGATCGCGCCCAGCACCGGGACGCCGCTCTCGGCGAGGGCCTCACGGCAGATGCTCTCGTGCCGTTCGGAGCCGATCCGGTTGAGGATCACCCCGCCGAGCCTGATCCGGGTGTCGTAGGAGGCGAACCCGTGCACGAGCGCGGCCACCGACCGGCTCTGCTTGGCCGCGTCCACGACCAGGACCACCGGCGCGTCCAGCAGCCTGGCGACGTGTGCGGTGGAGGCGAACTCGCTCGCGCCCGCGCCGTCGTACAGGCCCATCACCCCCTCGACCACCGCGAGGTCGGCCCCGGCGGCGCCGTGCCGGAAGAGCGGGGCGATGCGCTCCTCCCCCACCAGCCACGGGTCGAGGTTGCGCCCGGGGCGGCCGGTGGCCAGGGCGTGGTAGCTGGGGTCGATGTAGTCGGGGCCCACCTTGTGCGGGGAGACCGCCATGCCCCGGCGGGTGAACGCGGCCATCAGCCCGGTCGCCACGGTGGTCTTGCCCGCTCCCGAGGCCGGGGCCGCGATGACCAGGCGGGCTACCATTCGATGCCTTTCTGGCCCTTCTGCCCGGCGTCCATGGGGTGCTTGACCTTGCCCATCTCCGTCACGAGGTCGGCGGCGTCGAGCAGCCGGGGGTCGGCGTCACGGCCGGTGATGACAACATGCTGGGCCCCGGGCCGGGCGCGCAGGGTGTCGATCACGTCGTCGACGTCGATCCAGCCCCATTTCATCGGATAGGTGAACTCGTCGAGCACGTACAGGCGGAACGTCTCGGCGGCGAGGTCGCGTTTGATCTGCTCCCAGCCCTCGCGGGCGTCGGCGGCGTGGTCCTCCTCGCTGCCGGGACGCTGGATCCAGGACCAGCCCTCCCCCATCTTGTGCCAGGAGACCGATCCGCCCTCCCCCGAGTCGCCGAGCACCCGCAGGGCGCGTTCCTCGCCGATCCGCCACTTGGCGGACTTGACGAACTGGAAGACCCCGATCGGCCAGCCCTGGTCCCAGGCGCGCAGGGCCAGGCCGAAGGCGGCGGTGGACTTGCCCTTGCCCGGGCCCGTATGGACGATCAGCAGCGGCCGGGCACGGCGCTGCCGGGTGGTGAGGCCGTCCTCGGGCACGCTGACCGGTTTGCCCTGCGGCATCGTCAGTCCTCTCTCTGCGTCATGCGGCGCTCCGCCGCTCAAGTCTCGGCGTCACGCGCCGCTCACATCCCTGCGTCACGTGCCGCTCACGTTCCGGCGTCGCGCGCCGCTCACATCTTCACGTCATGCGCCGCTCCGGCGCTCACGCCTCGGCGTCATGCGCCGCTCAGGTCTCCGCGCCATGCGGCACTCACGTCTCCGTGTCATGCGGCGCTCCGCCGCTCGCGGATCATGCCGGCGAGGTCGGTGAGGTCGTCGAGACGCACGGTCTCGGCGCCCATCCGCCCCGCCAGGGCTCCGGCGAGGCCCAGGCGGACGTGGCCGCCCTCGCAGTCCACCACCACGCTCGTTATCCCTGCCAGAAGTCCCGCCGCGCGGTAGGACTCCTCCACGGTGCCCGAGGTGGCCCGCCCGTCGGTGACCAGGACCAGCAGCGGGCGCCTGGCCGGGTCGCGCAGGCGTTCGACCCTCAGCACCTCGGCGGCGCGGAGCAGCCCGGCGGCCAGGGGGGTACGGCCTCCGACGGGCAGCTCGCGCAGGCGGGCCGCGCCGGCCTCGACCGAGGAGGTGGGCGGCAGGACGAGGTCGGCGCGGGTGCCCCGGAAGGTGATGAGCCCGACCTTGTCGCGGCGCTGGTAGGCGTCGAGCAACAGGCCCAGCACGGCGGTCTTGACCGCGCGCATGCGCTGCCTGGCGGCCATGGATCCGCTGGCGTCGACGACGAACAGGACCAGGTTGCCCTCGCGGCCCTCGCGGACGGCCTCCCTGAGGTCTCCGCGCCTCAGGACCAGGCCGGGGCCGTTCCTGCCGCGTTCGCGCTGGTACGGCGCGGCGGCGCCGACGGTCGCCCTGAGATGCAGGGAGCCCGGGCGTGCCTCGGGGACGCGGGCGCCGGTGGTCCGGCCGAGGGGGGTCATGGCCCTGGACCGCCGTCCCGGAGCTCCCGAGCCGACCCCCGGGACCGTGAACAGCCTGGTCCTCGCCGCGGGATCGGCGTCGAAGGTCTGTTCGCGGCCGCCGGAGCCGGTCGCCGGCTTCGAGTCGGCGGGGGGCTGTGTGCCCGGTGTGTCCGGCGTGCCGGGGTCCGGGGCGCCGGCGCCCGGAACATCCGGCGTCGCGGGGGCTGTGGAGTCGGTGGAGTCGGCTGCGTCGGCAGGGGCACCGCCGCCCGGACCCTCCGGACCCGGATCATCGGGTCCCGAGCCGTCGGGCCCCGGACCCTCCGGAGGAGAGTCGTCCGGATCCGAGTCCTCGGGGCCCGCGCCGTCCGGGGTCTCGGGGATCTGGTTCAGGAGGTCTTCCAGCTTGGACTCGTCCAGGCCCGGAGCGTCGAAGGGGTCACGGCGGCGGCGGTGCGGAAGGGCGAGCCTGGCGGCCTCGCGCACGTCGTCGGCGGTGACCTCCGTACGGCCCTGCCAGGCGGCGTGGGCGATCGCCGCGCTCGCGGTGACCAGGTCGGCCCGGAGCCCGTCCACTTCGAACGCCGCGCAGATCGTGGCGATCTGCCACAGCGCGGAGTCGGGCAGCACCACCTGGGGCAGCAGGGCCCGCGCCTCGGCGATCCGCCGCGCCAGCTCCCGCTCCTCGCCGGACCACCTCTCGGCGAACCCCTCCGGATCGGCTTCGAACGCCAGGCGCCGCCGGACCACCTCCGCCCGCTGGGACGGCTCCCGCGACGCCCGGACCTCCACGGTCAGCCCGAAGCGGTCGAGCAGTTGCGGCCGGAGCTCCCCCTCCTCGGGGTTCATCGTGCCCACCAGCAGGAACCGGGCCGCGTGCCGTACCGACACGCCTTCACGCTCGACGTAGCACGTGCCGAGCGCGGCGGCGTCGAGCAGCAGGTCGACCAGGTGGTCATGGAGCAGGTTGACCTCGTCCACGTAGAGGACGCCCCGGTGGGCGCCCGCCAGGAGACCGGGTTCGAAGGATTTCACGCCCTCGGTGAGGGCCCTTTCGATGTCGAGGGAGCCGACCAGCCGGTCCTCGGAGGCGCCGACCGGCAGCTCGACCAGGCGGGCGGGCCGTACGGCACCGGCCGTGGGAGCCGGAGGCTCCACCGCTTCCGTCCGGGCCTCGTGCGGCCCGTCGGGACACTCGGGGTCCGGGGCGGCGGGGTCGCAGGAGAAGCGGCAACCGCTCACCACCTCGACGGGTGGCAGGAGCGCGGCCAGCGCTCGCACGATCGTGGACTTGGCCGTGCCCTTCTCCCCTCTGACCAGCACTCCGCCGGAGCGGGGGGACACGGCGTTGAGGATCAGCGCGAGCTTCAGGTCCTCCGATCCCACGACCGCGGTGAAGGGATAGCGGGAGTCACGCACCTTCGAGGTCTCCTTGCATGTCGTCATGGGGTGTAGCTCAGCTGCCAGCGCCCGCCACGGCCGGTGAGCGCGACGCGGGCCAGCGGTGCGACGTCGATCCGCCAGAAGGCCGCGGCCGGCGCCCCGAGGGCGTGGACGACCGCGGCGCGGATGATCGGGGGGTGGGTGATCGCGACGAGCCGCCCGGGGGCGCGGCCGGCGAGCCAGCCGGCCACCCTGCCGAGGAGGACGGTGATCGACTCTCCTCCGTGGGGCGCCGCGGCGGGATCGCCGAGCCAGGACGCGAGGGCCTCGGGTTCGGCGGCCTCGACCTGACCGAGCGTCCGGCCGCTCCATCGTCCGTAGTCGCAGTCGGCGAGCAGCGGGTCGGGGTCGATCCGCAGGCCCAGTGCCGCCGCGGTCTGGACGCAGCGCAGCTCGGCGGGGCAGGCCGCCGAGCCGTGGCCGAACTCCCGCGCCAGGTCCGTGGCCCGGCGCAGGCCGCGTCCGTCGAGCGGTTCGTCGCCCGGGAACGCGGCCCGTACCGTCGCCGAGGTTGAGGCGTGGCAGACGAGCAGCAGGCGGGTGACCCCCGAGGGGGCGGTCATCACACCGTGCTGCGCCTGCGCGCGGCGAAGGCGAACAGTACGCCGATGCCGGTCCAGAACACCGCCTGGGTGCCGATGGACGCGATCCGGAAGTTCCACAGGAGGTCGGCGGGGAAGCCCGCGGGCACCTCGTTGATCTCCGGAAGAAGGATCCAGGCCACCACCACGGGGATCAGTGTCGAAGCACCCGCCGCCAGCCACCGCAGCCAGGGCTCACGCTCTGCGGCATACCGGTAGGCGGCGGTGCCCGCGGCGACGGCGAGGATCCCGATGAGCACCGCGACCAGATAGAGCACGGTGCGCTGGTTGATCGTCTCGGGGTCGCCCACCGCGGGTGGGTTGGCTGGATATTTCAGGAAGGGAATGAGGACGATGGCACTGAAGGCGGCGGCCGCGAGGGTTACCGCCAGCACCGGTTCGGACCGGGGTCCGACCCGGCCGCGCAGGGTCGCGTAGACGAGGGCGAACAGGCCCCCGACGGCCAGGCCGTACAGGCCCAGGGCGAGGAAGAGCCCGAAGCGCTGCCCGTCCCTGCTGACCAGTGCCTCGTCCTCCCCATGGGAGTGGGCCGCGGGTTCCGCGGCCTCGGAGTGGGATTCTGCGGCCGGGGCGGCGGCCGAGGCCGCCTCCTCGATCGCGATGGCCTGGTCGATTCGCGGCTCGCCCACGGTGTAGGCGAAGGCGGCCGCGAACAGCCCGGCGAGCAGTCCGACGAGGAGTCCCCGGACGATGAGTTTGGTGATCACCTGTGGCTCAGTGACACGGAACGCCGAGCAGATGGCGCCCGTCGTGCATGAGTTCGTGCAGGTAGTTACCGGTCTGCGAGATCGCTCCCTGGTCGAATGTGACCAGGTAGGCGAGCAGCAGCAGCACCGGTACGGCGAGCAGCCACCAGGTGAGCGAGGACAGGGGGATGGGCTGGGCTTGCGGAGCCGAGATCTGGCTCACAGGCACCTCCTTCGGGATTTACGCGTCCCTTTTTCGTAGGTTGGTGGCGGTCGAGTGACCTGGCTTCCGGCGCTGAAGTGCCGGTTACAGTGGCGCGACCGCACCGGTATTTCACCGGATTTCCCTCGCACCGCCACAAATCCCCCGGAACGTACCCCGGTTACCTATCCCCCGTCAATCCGGACACTGCGACCAATTGGGCATGACTGTAGGGGAGGCGGCCCGATCGGGCCGCCTCCCCTACAGCTGAAGGGTCACTGCTCGCCGGTGAGGGCCGTCACCAGCTCGGCGGCGGTCCGGCAGCGGTCGAACAGCTCGCCCACGTGGGCCTTGGTGCCGCGCAGCGGCTCCAAGGTCGGAACGCGCTGCAACGACTCGCGGCCGGGGATGTCGAAGATGACCGAGTCCCAGGAGGCGGCGGCGACCGACTCGCTGTACTGGCTCAGGCAGCGGCCGCGGAAGTAGGCGCGGGTGTCGCTGGGCGGGATCTCGACGGCCCGCTGGACCTCTTCCTCGGTGACCAGCCGCTGCATCCGGCCCCGGGCGACCAGCCGGTTGTACAGGCCGCGGTCGGGCCGGATGTCGGAATACTGGAGGTCGACGAGCTGCAGGCGCGAGTGGGACCAGGGAAGGTTGTCGCGGGTGCGGTAACCCTCCAGCAGTTCCAGCTTGGCGACCCAGTCCAGCTCCCTGGAGAGCTGCATCGGGTCCTCGGCCAGGCGGGTGAGGACCGACTCCCAGCGGTCGAGGACGTCCTTGGTGGGTTCGTCCACGCCGTTGGCGCTGCGCTCCTCGGCATATTTGCGCGCCAGCTCGAGATACTCCATCTGGAGCTGGACGGCCGTCAGCTTGCGGCCGTCGCGCATCGAGATCTCGTATTTGAGCGTGGGGTCGTGGGAGACCGCCCGCAGGGCCTGGACCGGGTTGTCCACGGTGAGATCGCGGGTGAAGTAACCGTCCTCGATCATGGCGAGGACCAGCGCGGTGGATCCGAGCTTCAGGTAAGTAGAGATCTCCGACATGTTGGCGTCACCGATGATGACGTGCAGGCGGCGATACTTCTCCGGGTCGGCGTGCGGCTCGTCCCGGGTGTTGATGATCGGCCGCTTGAGCGTGGTCTCCAGGCCCACCTCGACCTCGAAGAAGTCGGCCCGCTGGCTGATCTGGAAGCCCTCGCTGCGCGAGTCCTGGCCGATGCCGACCTTGCCGGCGCCGGTGACGACCTGCCGGGAGACGAAGAACGGCGTCAGGTGCCTGACGATGTCGGCGAACGGCGTGGCCCGCCGCATCAGGTAGTTCTCGTGGCAGCCGTAGGAGGCGCCCTTGTTGTCGGTGTTGTTCTTGTAGAGCTGGATCGGTGCGTTGGCCGGCACCGCCGAGGCGCGGACCGCGGCGTCGTGCATGACCCGCTCCCCCGCCTTGTCCCAGATCACCGCGGCTCGCGGGTTGGTGCACTCGGGAGTCGAATATTCGGGATGGGCATGGTCCACGTACAGCCGGGCGCCGTTGGTCAGGATCACGTTGGCCAGACCCAGGTCCTCGTCCGTGAGCTGACTCTGGTCCGCCACCTCCCTGGCCAGGTCGAAACCTCGCGCGTCACGCAGAGGATTCTCCTCCTCGAAGTCCCATCGCGCGCGCCGCGCCCTGGCCGTCGAGGCGGCCAGGTAGGCGTTCACAACCTGGGAGGAGGTCACCATCGCGTTGGCCCCCGGCTGTCCGGGCACGGAGATGCCGTATTCGGTCTCGATGCCCATCACCCGCCGTACCGTCATGCGCACCCTCTGTTCATCCGGGACTGTTCTCTTCTCGGTATGTATTCCCGACCCTAGACCCTTCACTATGCCCGGTGGTCAGACAGTTATGGCACCGAGGCCTTTTCGCCTTTCATGAAGGGTGTCCCGGTTGGTGGAGCGGGCGGCGAGACGGGCGGCAGCGGAGACCTCCCGCGCCTCCTGGCCTTCACGAACTCCTGGAGGGGCCGTTCGGCCACCCGGTACACGAGGTAGGAGAAGGCCATCGCGGCCAGCACCGTGACCACGGCGGTCAGCCAGGGCGGCAGCGTGTCCCGGAGGAGGGGAATGATCAGGACGGCGGCCGTGGGGTGGAAGAGGTAGAGCGGGTAGGTGAGCGCGCCCAGGACGGTCAGGCCACGCCAGCGGATCCGGCGCAGCCAGCCGAGCGCCACCGCCGCCATGAGCACGTAGAAGCCGATCACGACGACGGCGACGGCCCAGCCGGGCACGGGCATCGCGGCGTAGCCGACCAGTTCGATCCGTCCCGCGACCCGCTCCATCGCCGCATTGACCGCCAGGCCCCCGCTGACCCCGGCGAAACACCACAGGATCAGCTTGGGCCCGTACCTCGTCATCAGGAAGAAGGCCATGCCGCCGACGAAGTACGCCGCGTACTTGGGCATCACCACGAGGTCGACCCACGCGGCGTCACTGTTCGAGAAGATCCCCGCGGCCAGCAGCCAGACGCCCATGAAGATCAGGCAGCGGTTGAACGTCACCCCGGCGAGGACCAGGACCGAGATCAGCAGATAGAAGCGGAGCTCGGCCCAGAGTGACCAGTAGACCCCGTTGGCGTCGTAGACGCCGAAGGCCCGCTGGAGCATCGTGAGGTTGATCCCGTACTCCCCGAGGCTGAGCTTGGGGTCCAGGGCCGTGGCGGCGGTCAGGCCGTAGACGGCGGCGGTGGCGGCGACGCTGACCCAGTAGGCCGGGAAGAGCCGCACCAGCCGGGAGAGGGCGAACGCGCCGATCCCCCGGCCCCAGATGCTCATCAGGATGACGAAGCCGCTGATCATGAAGAACAGCTCGACGCCGAGGATGCCGAGCCCGGACAGCGTGGAGATCGCGGGGAACAGCTTGGCCGGGCGATCCCCCCACACCGAGGCGAAGGCGATGAAGTAGTGGAAGGAGACCACCGCCAGGGCGGCGACAAAACGCAGGAGGTCGAGTTCGGCGAGGCGGCCGCTTCCCCGGGCCACCTCGCGAGGCCCCGTGCCGGTCACCTGGGTGCCGGGCCGAAATGTTCACGCACGCCACTTGGACGGCATTTCGATCAGTTGGGTTCCCTGTGACGCCCGTTCACTTCTGTTCATTCCTGTGACGGGTGTGAAAACGGAATAAACGCCATAAAACGCCGACGGCGTGGTCTCCTCGACGGAGGGGACCACGCCGTCTGTGCGCTTGCTAGAGGTACTGACCGGTGTTGGCCACCGTGTCGATGGAACGGCCGGCCTCTGTGCCCTGCTTGCCCGTCACAAGGGTGCGGATGTAGACGATCCGCTCGCCCTTCTTGCCGGAGATCCGAGCCCAGTCGTCGGGGTTGGTGGTGTTGGGCAGGTCCTCGTTCTCGGAGAACTCGTCCACGCAGGCCGCCAGCAGATGCTGGATCCGCAGGCCCTTCTGCCCGGTCTCGAGGAACTGCTTGATCGCCATCTTCTTACCGCGGTCCACGATGTTCTGGATCATGGCGCCGGAGTTGAAGTCCTTGAAGTACAGGACCTCCTTGTCACCGTTGGCGTAGGTCACCTCGAGGAAGCGGTTCTCCTCGCTCTCGGTGTACATCCGCTCGACGACCCGCTGGATCATGCCCGCGATGGTCCCCTCACGGCTGTCGCCGTGTTCGGAGAGATCTTCGGGGTGGAGCGGGAGCTCCGAGATGAGGTACTTCGAGAAGATGTCCCTGGCCGCCTCGGCGTCCGGCCGCTCAATCTTGATCTTGACGTCCAGGCGGCCGGGCCGCAGGATCGCCGGGTCGATCATGTCCTCGCGGTTGGAGGCGCCGATGACGATGACGTTCTCCAGCCCCTCGACACCGTCGATCTCGCTCAGGAGCTGGGGAACGATGGTGTTCTCGACGTCGGAGGAGACGCCCGAGCCTCGGGTCCGGAAGATCGAGTCCATCTCGTCGAAGAACACGATCACCGGGGTGCCCTCGGAGGCCTTCTCCCGAGCCCGCTGGAAGACCAGGCGGATGTGCCGCTCGGTCTCACCGACGTACTTGTTGAGAAGCTCGGGACCCTTGATGTTGAGGAAGAAGCTCTTGCCGGACTGGCCGGTCTTCTCCGCGACCTGCTTGGCCAGGGAGTTGGCGACGGCCTTGGCGATGAGCGTCTTGCCGCAACCGGGCGGGCCGTACAGCAGGACCCCCTTGGGCGGGCGAAGCTTGTGCTCCCGGAAGAGGTCGGCGTGCAGGTAGGGAAGCTCGATGGCGTCCCGGATCTGCTCGATCTGCCGCATGAGGCCACCGATCTCCTCGTAGGAGATGTCGGGCACCTCCTCCAGGACGAGCTCTTCGACCTCCGACTTGGGGATGCGCTCGTAGACGTAACCCGAGCGCGACTCCAGCAGCAGTGAGTCGCCGGCCCTGATCGGCTGGCCGATCAGGGAGTCGGCCAGTTTCACCACCCGCTCCTCGTCGGCGTGCGAGATCACCAGCGCGCGCTGGCCGTCCTCAAGGAGCTCCTTGAGCATCACGATCTCGCCGAGCTCCTCGAATCCGAGGGCCTCGACCACGTTGAGCGCCTCGTTGAGCATGACCTCCTGGCCACGCCTCAGCGAGTCGACATCCACCGCCGGACTGACGTTCACTCGGAGTTTGCGGCCACCGGTGAAGACTTCCACCGTGCCGTCTTCTCTGGCTTCAAGGAACACACCGAACCCGGACGGCGGCTGCGCCAACCGGTCTACTTCCTCCTTGAGGGCGACGATCTGGTCCCTGGCCTCCTTGAGGGTGGCCACCAGACGCTCGTTCTGGCCGGTGACGGCCGCGAGATTCGCCTGTATGTCATGGAGACGCTCTTCGAGAATCCTGGCCTGCCGGGGAGACTCCGTCAGCTTCCGACGTAACGCGGTGATCTCCTCCTGCAGGAAGGAGACCTGTGTTGTGAGGTCAGCGACCTCCCGTTCGCGCTGCGCGGCTCGAGCCTCAGCGTCGTCGCGAGCTGCCACGGCGTCACCTCCTTCCCAGTCGAGACCGACTACTTAAAACCCTACCCATCTGGGGGCTCTCGCTTACCTAGCTGAGCGGTGTTCGTATGGCTACATTAAGTGCGTAGTGATTAATCCCTTTTAGTGCGTTTAGTGCCTAGAAGCATAAGAACACGGCAATCTGTTCCCGTGGACTCCTCAGCGTACTGTCGTGGCCGAATCGTCATCATGCGGCGTGGACGTAGACGTTGACTCCTCGACCTGTACCCCCTTAGCCGGACGCCTACGGCGGGGTGGCGGTGTCACCCCGTCGGCCATGCGACGGGCCGTGACGAGAAACCCGGTGTGGCCGACCATCCTGTGATCGGGTCTCACCGCAAGCCCTTCGACATGCCAGTCGCGAACCAGGGTCTCCCACGCATGAGGCTCGGTGAAACTCCCGTGTTCGCGCAGAGTTTCGACGGTACGGGACAATTGGGTCGTGGTCGCTACATAGCAGCAGATAACACCACCCGGAGTGAGTGCCTTGGACGCGGCGTCGACGCACTCCCACGGAGCCAGCATGTCGAGGATGATGCGGTCGACGTCGCTCTCGTCGAGGGACTCCACGAAGTCACCGACCACCAGGCGCCACTGATCCATCGGGCCGCCGTAGAACTTTTCCACGTTCTTGGTGGCGACCTCGGCGAAATCCTCGCGCCGCTCATAGGAGGTCACCGTTCCCTCGGACCCCACGGCACGGAGCAGGAAACAGGTGAGAGCCCCGGAGCCGACCCCCGCCTCCACGACGCGCGCGCCGGGGAAGATGTCGGCCATTCCGACGATCTGCGCCGAGTCCTTCGGGTAGATTACCGCCGCGCCGCGCGGCATGGAGAGCGTGTAGTCGGAGAGCAGATGCCTGAACGCGAGATACTGGGTGCCGCCGGACGAACGCACCACCGAACCCTCGGGCTGACCGATCAGCTCACTGTGCGGGATTCCGCCCTTGTGCGTGTGGAACACGCCGTCTTCCTTCAGCGTCACCGTGTGACGCTTGTTCTTGGGGTCGGTGAGCTGAACCTGATCCCCGGCCTGAAACGGCCCATGCCTGCGAAAACCCATGCCCGCAAGGTTATCGGCGTACGGCGGCGCCCGGTTCCGGTCAAGGATCGACAAGGAACCGGGGCGCATAGAAAACCCGACGCTTCCGGCAGATATCAGGCAGCTCTTACCGGATGTCTCCCCCGCTTCCCGGGTCAGTCCGCGCCGAACGCGGCCCTGAGCTTGGCGTAGGCGGCGTCGGTGCCCTGGAGCGCGCGGTCGATGTCGGCGTCGGTGTGGGCCGCCGACAGGAACCAGTTGTGCCAGGGGTGGAGGTAGACGCCCTCCCGCAGGCAGGCCGAGGACCAGAACATGGCCTTCTCCAGGGTGGCGTCACCCTCGAAGGAGAGCCACGGGATCTGTACGGGACCCGTCTGGTTGACCACGAAGCCGTGCGAGGCGGCCTGGGCCGCGAGACCTTCTCTGAGGCGGGTGCCCGCGCGCTCCATCAGGGCGACGCCGCCGATGTCGCGCAGGGTCTCGATGGTGGCCTTGGCGGCGGCCATCGGGGCGGCGTTGAACCAGAACGAGCCGGTGGAGTAGATCGTCTGGGCCGGGCCCCGGAGGGAGTCCACACCGGTGACCGCGGCGATCGGATAGCCGTTGGCCATGGCCTTGCTGAAGGCGTAGAGGTCGGGGCGGACGCCCAGGGTCTCCCAGGAGCCGCCGAGGTCGAGCCGCCAGCCGCCGCGCACGTCGTCGATCACCAGCGCGGCGCCGATCCGGTCGGCCAGGGCCCGCAGGCCCCGGGCGAACTCGCCGGCGGCGAGTTCCTGGTCCTCGAAGGAGTCATGCTTGAACGGCGTCACGATGATCGCGGCGACGTCGCCCTCCGCCTGGGCCGCGGCGGCCTCGGCGCTGGCCAGGTCGTTGTAGGTGTATTCGATCAGGTCGGCGCGCTCGTTGGGCGTGGTGCCCGAGAGGCTGGGCGTGCACCAGGGGTCGGCCCCGTGGTAGGAGCCGTGGGCCATGAGCACCTTGGTCCGGCCGGTGGCGGCCCGGGCGATCATCAGGGCCTGGGTGGTGGCGTCGGTGCCGTTCTTGGAGAACATCACCCACTCGGCCTGCGGGATGGTCTCCACCATCAGCTCGGCGAGCTCCACGTAGACCGGGCCGGGGCCGTTGAGGCAGTCGCCCTCGGCGAGCTGCGCGGCGACCGCGGCCTCCACCGCGGGATGGCGGTGGCCGATCACGATGGGGCCCCAGGAGCACATGAGGTCGACGTACTCGCGTCCGTCGGCGTCGCGCTGGCGGCAGCCCTCGCCCCCCACGAAGAACTGCGGGTAGCCGGGGCCGTGCAGGGCCGCGTTGAGATGGCCGTACATGCCGCCGGGCACGACCTTGGCGGCCCGCTCCCTGAGGTTGGCGTCGTTGAACATATGTCTCTCCTTCACTCCTTGTCGCGCAGTTCCCGTGCGCCGTCCAGGCCCGCGTCCGAGCCGAGGCCGCCCGCGACGCGGGCGGCCACCGCGGTGCCGAGCCGGGCGGCGCCGACGACCTCGCGGCCGTCGACCAGACCGGCGATGAACCCGGCGCAGTAGGCGTCGCCGCAGCCGGTGGTGTCCACGACCGGAACGTCGAGCGCGGGGACGCGGGTGATTCCGGACGCCGTGGCGATGAGGCTTCCCTCGCCGCCCAGCGTGACGAGCACGGCCGTGGGCCCCTCGCCCAGCAGGGCGGTCGCCGCCTCCTCGACCCCGCTCGCGCCGCTCATCAGGAGCGCCTGCTCCTCGTTGGGCAGGAGGTAGTCGATGTGCGGCAGGAAGCTCCGGGCCCCCTGCATCAGATCCGGCATGTTCGACAGCAGGTCCATGGTGACGACCGTGCCGCCCCGTCGCGCCTCGTCCAGCAGCGCGAAGAACGCCGGGTCGTACAGACCCCAGGTCACGTCCATGCCGCCCAGGTGCACGACCTTCGCGCCGAGGACGCGCTCGCGGTCCAGGTCGGCGGGGGACAGGCTCAGGTTGGCGCCGGGGACGTGGAAGGACGGTCGCCCGCCGTCGGGCCGGATGGGCAGGATCGAGGCCGCGGTCTGCTCGCCGTTCTTGCGGACGATCCCGGCCACGTCCACCCCGTGCCGCCCCATGACCATGAGGAGGAAGTCCCCGAGCTCGTCGTCGCCGACGGCTCCCATCGAGAAGACGTCGACGCCCAGCCTGGCCAGGTCGACGGCGGTCCCGGCCGCGGCGCCCGCCGCGGTGATGCGGATCTGCTCCAGCAGGTGGGTGTCCTGCCCGTCCGGGATCGACTCCACGGGCCTGGCGAGCACGTCCACGATGTGCACCCCGAGGGTGACGACGGTCATAGCGAGTCCTCCTCATATCCTGAGCGGATAATAGACGGGCGTCCGACTACAATGTCAACGAGTCAGCCCGGGAGGGATCGCGTTGCCGAAGATCGTCAATCACAGGGAGCGCCGCGAGGAGGTCGTGGAGGCCACTCGCCGCATCATCCTGCGCGAGGGCATCGAGGCCGCCACCACCAGGGCCATCGCCAGGGAGGCCGGTTACTCCAACGGCGTGCTCACCCATTACTTCGCCGACAAGGACGACATCATGCTGTCGGCGCTGCACTCCTCGCACCGGCGCATCGTGGAGCGCCTGCGCGGCAAGCTCGCCGGCCTGACCGGGCTGGCCGCGCTGCGCGAGCTCCTCCTGGACAACCTGCCGCTGGACGACGAGCGCGTCCAGGAGAGCGGGCTGGAGATCGGCTTCTGGAGCCGCAGCATGACCAGCCCGGCCCTGCACCAGGCGCAGCGCGCCGAGGCCGAGGAGCTGCGCTACCTGGTCCGCAGCCTGCTCGGCACGGCGGCCGAGGCCGGAGAGATCACCACGACGGAGGATCTCGACGACGTCGCCGAACGACTGCTCGCCCTGGTCGACGGGCTGAGCGTGCACCGCCTGCTCTATCCCGACCGGCTGGGCGCCGAGCGCCTGGAGAGACTGCTCGGCGCCGAGCTCGACCGGCTCCGGCCGACCAGCGCGTAGAGCCGATCCGCCTCCCCCTTGGCGGTGGGCCGCCCGCCCACGTCGCCAGGACACGAGCGTGAACGAGCTCGGGCCCCGGAGCCAGTGTGGACCGACGGAGTCAGTGTGGACCGACGCCCGGGGGACGCCGGTCCTCTAGCGGTTGCGGTGCGACTCGTAGCGCATGGTGCGGGAGACCCCGATCCGCACGGTCGTGCCGGGCAGGATCGCGACCGGCTCGTTCGGCGGGATGTCGTAGAAGTTGGGATCACCGGGCGGCTGGATCTGGGTGCCGTTGACCGAGCCCAGGTCCACCAGGTTGACGTCCCAGCCGTCCAGCGCCACCCGCAGGTGACGGCGGGACACCGACCCGTCGGGGCTGGTGACCTTGGCCGGACGGACCGAGCCCTCCGCCACCTCCGGAGCGCGCTCGGGGTCGCGGCCCACCAGGTAGTCGGTGTCGAGCCCGAGCGTCATGCCGTCGTCCAGGAGCAGCACTCCCAGCTGCGGGCGCGGACCCTTGTAGGGGACGAGCGTGCGCTGCACCAGCGCGATGCCGCAGACCGCGCAGTACGGCACGCGCGGGTCGTTGAAGTGGTCGTTCTTGCAGTCGACCCCGTAGACCAGCGGCCGCGACTCCGACTCGGGAGCAGGCCCCTGAGGCTCCGGCACGGACGGCGGACCGCCCGGCGTCAGCGGTTCGTAGTCGAACGACTGGTCGCGGACGTCGATGGGGTCGCCGCCCATCCCGCTCGACCTGGCGGTCGCTATGTCCTCGTGCTGGACGATCGGTATGGGCCCGGAGATCGGTCCCTGGTTCTGCGGCGAGATCGCCGGGATGGGCTCGGAGTGCCATGCCTGTGGCGCGGCCTGCGGCTCCCGAGGCGGTCGCGGCGCCTCCTGGGGCTGCGGGGCGGACACGTAGGGCTCCGCGGGGCCCATCGGATAGGGGGCGGGCCGTACGGCCTCCACGGCCTCCACCGCCTCCGCCTGCGGCTGCCACTCGGGAGCGGGGGCCGCCGGGGCCGGTGGGGCCGGAGCAGGGGCAGCCGGCTGAGCCACAACCGGCTGGGCCGCCTCCCGGTGCGGCACGGGCTCCGCGTAGGGCGCGGACCGGGCGGAAGGCTGTTCGGCCTTCACCTCGGACAGGTCACACCAGACCCCGCCACCGACGATCACACCGGAGTCCAGCCGGGCGAGCGGATGCGCCTTCCCGGCCTCCGGCAGGCTCAGTTTCACCCGGGTCACCGGGCCCGGCACCAGCCGGTCGGACCATGTGAGCGCGTCACGCCCGGCCAGCTGGACCTCACCGGCCGCGCCGGTCACCGAGGCGAACGCCGGGCCGCTGACCAGCACGGCCACTCCGCCGTTCACCGGACCCGCGACGGCGCACGCCACCGGTTCGCCCATCATGACGGCGAGCACCTGGGCCACGCGGCGAGCCAGCGCACGGCCGTCACCGCCCGAGGACGCCGTCTCCCTCACCGCCCCCAGCAGGTCTTCGACGACGGCCTCGGCCGCGTCACACACCAGCAGCAGGCCGCCCACATGAGCCACCAGCCCGTTGCCCGGAAGCGGACGCACCACCCCGAAGCCCTGGTCGGTCAAAGAACTCTCCCTCCCCGGAAGCGCCACCGGATGAACGGCACACGCATGGGACCGTTCGCCACCAGCCACATGCATACCCAGACGAGTGTGAAATGCGTCCAGAAGGCGGCCGGCGGAACCGGATCAATGAAATTAACTGCACTGGACCGTAACAAAAAGTACAGCACTAGACCCTCAGGTACGAGCGTCAGCAAACCGAACAGGGTCGGCCAGTCCTTCTCCCACCGGAACTGCATGAGGAAGTGATAGATCAGCTCCCAGACGATCCCCAGGACGCCCACCGCCACCAGGACGAGGAACCCGCCCGCGTAGCGGTCGCCGAGTGGCCCCGAGGGGCCGGGAAGCACCGGCACGACCAGCAGAGTGATGATCACGCCCACGGTGGCGAGCAGGAAGAGCCTCGTCTGGATACGCCCCAGCAGGGTTGGAACCACGGGGAATCGCTCCTTACACCGGAGAGTTGCGGGCCCATTTGAGCCACTGCGAGGTCGACCGCAGCGGTCCCATCTTCCGAACGAATCCCCGTCCTGCCAGGTCGTCGGCGATCTCCTGGGCCGCGATCTGCAGCCCGAGGAAGGTGTCGACGCCCGGGAAGTAGCCGCCGAGCGTCGCCGATCCGGAGGCGTAGAGGGCTCCGTCGCCGCTCGCCGTCCCCTTGACCTCGAAGTGGCGCTCCACGTCGAGCCGGCCGACCGGGTTGCGGCCCGCCCCGCCGTGCCGGAGCAGGTCGGCGAAGACCCGGTGCTCGGCGATGTCGGCCTCCAGGCCGGTGCAGTCGATGATGTAGTCGGACACGGGCTCGCGGACGATGCCGTCGCCGCTGCGCACGTAGCTGACCAGTTTCCCCTCCGGGGTCCGCTCCACCCGGTCCACGGTGCCCTGCACGGCGTGGTAGTAACCGCCTTCGCGGCCCGCGCGCATCTGTTCCTGCCAGCGCCGCCGGTAGGGGGTGTTGGTGCCGCCCATGTTCTTGTATTTCTGCGCGCGCTCGGCGCCCTCGAGCTTGCGCATCTCCGCCTTGAGCTGGCCGCCCCACACCGACTTGGGGTAGTTGAAGCCCTGGTAGGCCCAGCCGTTCCCGCCCTTCCTGCGCGACCAGGCGTTCGGCCCGTGGGAGCCGGTGACGAAGGTCCGGAAGATGTGAACGATCTGGGTCTTGAGGTCCAGCTTCTCCCGATCGTCGAACAGACGCTGCAGCACCCGGGACGCGACGATGCCGCCGCCGCGGACGACGACCGTGCCGGGGCGGGTCTTCAGGAACTCGTAGACCTGCTCGTGCGGCTCGTAGGCGTTCACGACGTGCTGGTAGTCACCGTGTTCGGTGCGGAACTCCTGCAGGTCGGGCAGGAACTTCAGCCCCGGATAACCGACCGCGACGTGGACGAAGCGCGAGCGGAAGACGATGCGCTTGGTGGGCGCCGCCCCCTCGGGCGGGGTGATCACGGTGAAGTAGCCGCCGTCCGACCGGCGGCGGATCATCCGGACCTGGCCCTTGACCAGCATGTCCCAGTAGCCGATGCGCTTGGCCTCGCGCTCGAGGTTCTCGAAGACCGTACCGGCGCGTGGCGTCCAGTAGTCGTTCAGCAGCGGCTCGGTGAGAATCTGCCACAGATACGACGGCTTCTTCTCCTTCCAGGCCTCTTCCAGGGCGTAGGAGGGGAACCCCCACAGATTGTCGGGGCGGGAGGAGGAGTCGGAGCGGATCCGCTCCTTACGGGGGATCTGCGAGCACCGGGTGAGGAACTCGTAGGTCTGCCACGGGTGGTCGATGTTGGACACCACCCGCATCTGGGAGGTGGGGACGCCGTAGATCCGCAGGTAGTCGAGCGTCACGAAGGATCCCATGCCGCCGCCCACCGTGAGGAAGGGAATGTCGTATATGGGGATTCCAGCGGAGGCGACCATTTGATCGGTCCATTGGGGCGAGCCGAGCAACTCCGGAGTCAGATCACCGGCCGTCGCCGACGCGTGGGGGGATGCCAATTGATCGTCCCTAAGCTACTTGGTGCTCTCTTATAGCTACATGGCCAACCAGTTCGGTAGATCAAAACAATCGATCAAAACACTAGTCCTGGTGAAAGCCGAAAACGAGTGGGACAAACAGGGCTATCTTCCCTCGCCGGCTCACTTTTCCGGTGAACGCCCGGTGAGACTCGTGGAAATGACGGTCGGGTCGCTCAGACCCCGCTGAAGACCCGGTTCACGTCCGACGTGGCCAGCACCCCGAAGATCTCACCGCCACGCTCGACCAGAAGGTATTCGCCCGCGGGGGTCTCGCGCATGGCGTCGATCAGCGGCTCCCCCTCCAGGTCGGCGGCGAGCACCAGCGACGGTTCGAGGCTGCGCGACAGCGAGCCCGCGGTCACCCAGGGACGGCGGCTCTCGGGGGTGGCCTCCACGGCGACCTCGTTGACGATTCCCGTGGGGTGGCCCTCGTGGTCCACCACGACCATCGCCCCCGCCTTGGCCTCGGCGGCCCGGCGCAGGGCCTCGGCCAGCGGCACGTCACCGGTCACCGCGATGGCCCGCCTGGCCAGGGCGCGGGCGTTCACCTTCGGGATGCGGGCGCGCACCCGGGCGCTGCGCAGGGACTGGGTGGCGCCGAACCAGATGAAGGCGGCCAGCAGCACCGGCCAGAGGAGCGTGGTCAGCTCCTGCGGCTGCCCGCTCACCAGCGCCAGCCCGATGGGGACCACCAGCAGGACGACGGCCAGCCCACGGCCTCCCCAGGCCGCGGCGATCGTGCCGGAGGTGGGGCTGTGGGTGATCTTCCAGATGCCCGCGCGCAGCATGCGCCCGCCGTCGAGCGGCAGCCCCGGCAGGAGGTTGAAGACCCCGACGATCAGGTTGGAGAACCAGAGCTGCCAGATCAGGACGGCGATGACGCTGTACGGGTCGATGAACTGGGAGGCGACGAAGCCGATGCCGGCCAGCCCGAGGGAGAGCACGGGCCCGGCGAAGGCCACCATGAACTCCCGGCTTGGGGTCTCCGGCTCGCGCTCGATCTCCGAGACGCCGCCGAGCAGGTAGAGCGTGATGCGGCGGACCGGCAGGCCGTACATCTTGGCGACCACGCAGTGCGCCAGCTCGTGCAGGAGCACCGACACGTACAGCAGCACGGCGAAGGCGAACGCGATGAGATAGGTCACCGGGACGCTCAGCTCGGGCAACCGGGAGGCCATGACCGGCTGGAAGGAATAGGTGATGAACGCCGCCACGATGAACCAGGTCGGCGAGACGTACACCGGGATGCCGAACGGCCGTCCCATCCGCAGTCCTGGGTTGTCCTGGCGCGGACTCTCGCTGCTCACCTCTGGCTCACCACTCCTCGCTGAACTCCACCTTCAGGCCTCGATGCTACGCGCCGTCAGGCCCTTCCCGATCGCTCCGAGACCACCTTGAGCACAAACTGTCGCCACTGTGACCTACAGTGCGGACATGCCACTGACCGAGCCCACGATCATCGGAGCCCTGTCGCCGTCCCGCGCCGGTGACTTCATGACGTGCCCGTTGCTCTACCGGTTCCGGGTGATCGACCGGCTCCCGGAGCCCCCGTCCCCCGCCGCCGTGCGGGGCACGATGGTCCACTCGGTGCTGGAGCGCCTCTACGACCTTCCCGCCCCCGAGCGCACCGTCGCCGCGGCCCAGGACCTGCTGGAGCCGCAGTGGCTGAAGCTGCTGGCCGAGGAGCCCGCCTACGGCGAGATGTTCGCCGGCGACCAGGAGCACGCCCAGTGGCTGGCACAGGCCCGCGCCATGCTGGAGCGCTACTTCACCCTTGAGGACCCCACCTCCCTCGAGCCCGCCGAGCGGGAGCTGTACGTGGAGGCGATGCTCGCCAACGGCCTGATGCTGCGCGGTTACATCGACCGGCTGGACGTCGCGCCCACCGGCGAGGTCCGCGTGGTCGACTACAAGACCGGCAGCGCGCCGGGGCCCGCCTTCGAGGCCAAGGCCCTGTTCCAGATGAAGTTCTACGCGCTGGTGCTGTGGCGGCTGCACGGCTCGGTGCCCCGCCTTCTCCAGCTGATGTATCTCGGGGGCGGGGGCGAGGTCCTGCGCTACACCCCCGACGAGGCGGATCTGCGCGCCACCGAGCGCAAGGTGCAGGCCCTGTGGGAGGCCATCGAGCGAGCGCTGGAGACCGGCGAGTGGCGTTCCAGGCGCAGCCGGTTGTGCGACTGGTGCTCCTACAAGGAGCTGTGCCCGGAGTTCGGCGGCACTCCCCCGCCCCTGCCCGAGCGGCAGCCGGGCGACACCGTGCGCAGCACCCGCCGCACCCCCAGGGCGGACAGCTCGACCCGGGCCGGCAGAGCGGCCACGGACGAGCTCTGACCGCCCGCGGCACGCGCGTTCCCTCTCCCCTGAGCGGGGCCTCCCGCGCCGTCGCACGGGGCCTCCCATCGCCGTCTCGCGGGGTCCTGCCGCCGTGGCGGGAGGACCCGTCGCCGTGGCGGGAGCCCCGGGTCCTCCGTGGGGATGAGAGGGGATATCCCCCTGTGGCAGGGTGGCCGTGAAGGTGGGGCACCTAAATTGATTGTGTGCGCAACACCTTCGGCAGCCTGCGATCCTGGCTCCGCGACCATCCGCTGGTTCCCGACGCGATCTCCGCGACGGTGCTGGCTGCCCTCGCGGTCCCCTGCTCCTACCTTCCCTCCCTCTTCGGCGACCCGGTCGTGCTGGGAGAACCCGACGCGCTGAGCCTCGCCCTGATCGTGATCGGCTGCCTGTCCCTGACGTTGCGCCGCCTCTGGCCGTTCCTGATGCTCTTCCTGGTCATCGTCATCGACACGACGCTGGCGTCGACGGGACAGAGCGCCTCCCTGGTCTGGCTCGCCGCACTGGCGATGGTCTACACGATCGCCAGCCGGCGCGGACTGGCGCTCAGCCTGGGCGCGCTGGCGCTGAGCTTCATCGGCCACACCTTCTCCGCGGTGGTGGCCGGTGGTCTCGGCGACTGGAGCTCCCACCTGCTCGTGGCCGTTCTCACCATGACCCTGTGGATCGCCGGCCGGAGCGTCCGGCTGAGCCGGGCCTACCAGGCGGAGCTCCGCGACCGCGCCAGGCGCATGGGACGTGCCAGGGAGGCCGACACCCGGGCGGCCAGGGCCGAGGAGCGCTCCCGCATCGCCCGTGAGCTGCACGACGTGGTCGCCCACCACGTGAGCGTGATGACCGTCCAGGCCTCCGCCGCGCGCCGGGTGCTGGCCACCAACCCCGACGGGGCCAGGGAGGCGCTGTCGGCGATCGAGGAGATGGGCCGGACCGCGATGGCGGAGATGCGCAACATCGTGGGCGTGCTCAGGACCGACGGGACGCCCGCCGAGCGCGGCCCGCAGCCGGGGGTGCGGGAGATCCCCACGCTGGTCGACCAGATGCGTGAGGCGGGGCTGCGGACGCAGCTGTGGATCGAGGGTGAGCGGGGCCGGCTGTCCCCCGGCGTCGACCTGGCCGCCTACCGGCTGGTCCAGGAGGCACTGACCAACAGCCTGCGGCACGCGGGGCCCGAGGCCCGCGCCTGGGTGACCGTACGGCACGAGCCCGGCGAGCTGGCCATCCAGATCGAGGACGACGGCCTCGGCCCACCGGCCGGCGGCTCCGATGGGGAACAGGGCGGTCACGGTCTGGTGGGTATCCGCGAGCGCGTGGCCCTCTATGGTGGACTTCTGAGGATCGGCCCGCGTTCCGGGGGCGGGTTCGAGGTCAATGCCCGATTCCCCCTCAAGGACATGTGATGACGATCAGAGTGCTGCTGGTGGACGACCAACCACTTCTGCGCACCGGTTTCCGCCTGATCCTGGAGGCAGAGCCGGATCTCACCGTGGTCGGGGAGGCCGGGGAGGGCAAGGCCGCTCAGGACCAGGCCCGTGCGCTGCTGCCGGACGTGGTCCTGATGGACATCCGGATGCCGGGTGTGGACGGCATCGAGGCGACCCGCCGGATCGTCAGGGAGGCCGCGAGCGGCGCCCACGTGCCCCGGGTGCTGGTGCTGACGACCTTCGACCTCGACGAGTACATCGTGGAGGCGCTGCGTGCCGGGGCCAGCGGGTTCCTGCTCAAGGACGTCCCCGCGGATGAGCTGGTGCAGGCCATCCGGGTGGTCGCGGCGGGAGACGCCATCGTCGCGCCCAGCGTCACCAGGCGGCTGCTGGACAGGTTCGGCGCGCACCTGCCCTCGGCCTACCAGCAGTCCACCCCCGCCCGCCTGGACCGGCTGACCGAGCGCGAGCTGGAGGTGCTGCGGCTGATCGCCAAGGGCATGTCCAACGCGGAGATCGCCGCCGAGCTCGTGGTGAGCGAGACGACGGTCAAGACCCATGTCGGCAACGTGCTCACCAAGCTCGGCCTGCGCGACCGCGTCCAGGCCGTGGTCCTCGCCTACGAGACCGGCCTGATCACCCCCGGCGCCATCCCCTGACGGACGCCGTGCCTCCCGGCCCGGCGGCCGCCGGCGAGGGCCCGATCCGCCCCCGGGACTCATGACCGGTCCGGACGACGGAGGCACTCACTCGTCGGCGGCCGCCGGGCACCGGGTCCGCCCGGCCCGGTGACGCCCCGTCAGGTGACGGGGACGCCGACCTCGGTGGCGGTGGGGTCGTGGGCGCTGGCGGCGGCCCGGATGCGGCCCGCCGCGATCTCCTCGACCCAGTGACAGGCGACCTTGCGGCCGGGGCGCGCCTCCCGGAGCCCGGGCTCCTCGTCGGCGCAGCGCGTCGGCTGCCGGAACGGGCAGCGGGTGTGGAACCGGCAGCCGGGCGGGATGTTCACCGGAGACGGCAGGTCCCCGGTGAGCAGGATCCGCTGCCTGCGCTCCTCGACCTCGGGGTCCGGGATCGGAATCGCCGACATCAGCGCGATCGTGTAGGGGTGGAGCGGCTCGGCGTACAGCTCGTCGGAGGGAGACTCCTCCACCAGCGCGCCGAGATACATCACGCCGATCACGTCGCTGACGTGACGCACCACCGCCAGGTCGTGGGCGACCACGACGTAGGTGAGACCCAGCTGCTCCTGCAGGTCCTCCAGCAGGTTCACGATCTGCGCCTGGATCGAGACGTCCAGCGCGGAGACCGGCTCGTCGGCGATGATCAGGCGGGGGTTGAGCGCGATGGCCCTGGCGATGCCGACGCGCTGGCGCTGGCCGCCGGAGAACTCGTGGGGGTAGCGTCTCGCGGCTCCGGCGGGAAGCCCCACGATGTCGAGCAGCTCCCGCACCCGCTTGGAGCCGTCCCCGGTGAAGCCGTGGGTCCGAAGCGGTTCGGTGAGCACCGACTCCACGCTCTGGCGGGGATCGAGGCTGGCGAACGGATCCTGGAAGACCATCTGCATGTGCCGCCGGAGCAGGCGGGTCTGCTCGGGGCTCTGCGCCCCGACGTCCACGCCGTCGAACACGACGGTCCCGGCCGTGGGCTCCACCAGTCTCAGCACGGCCTTGCCGAGCGTGCTCTTGCCGCAGCCCGACTCCCCCACCAGGCCGTAGGTCATGCCCTGCCCCACGTCGAGGTCGACGCCGTCGACGGCCCTGACCTGGCCGACGACCCGCTGCAACAGCACGCCCTTCTTGACCGGGAAGTGCACCTTCAGCCCGCGGATCGACAGCAACGGCTCGGAGCTCATCGGTTGACCGCCTTGGCCTCGATCGGATTGAAGCAGCGCAGGCTGTGCGAGCCGCCGTACAGCTCCGGCGCCGCCCGGGCGCACTCGTCGACGCGATTACGGCAGCGGGGGGCGAACGCGCATCCCCGCGACCACGGGAGGGTGTCGCGCGGGGAGCCCTGGATGGGCTCCAGCCGCTCGCCGCGCGGCCGGTCGAGCCGGGGCACGGAGGCGAGCAGGCCGGCGGTGTAGGGATGGCGAGGGCTCGCGAAGAGCTCGTGCCGGGACGCCCGCTCGACGATCCGGCCGGAGTACATCACGTGGACGGTGTCGCACATTCCGGCGACCACCCCCAGGTCGTGCGTGATCAGGACCAGCGCGGTTCCGGTGTCGGCGACCAGTCCCTTGAGCAGTTCGAGGATCTGCGCCTGGATGGTGACGTCCAGCGCGGTGGTGGGCTCGTCGGCGATGAGCAGCCGGGGGCTGCAGGCCAGCGCCGCCGCGATCAGCGCGCGCTGGCGCATGCCTCCCGAGAGCTGGTGGGGATACTCCCTCAGCCTCCTTGCGGGGTCGGGTATGCCCACCCGGCGCAGTAGCTCGGCCGCCTCGGCCCGCGCCTCCCCCGAGCTCAGGCCGCGGTGCCGTACGAGCACCTCGGTCACCTGGACCCCGATGGGCACGACCGGGTTGAGCGAGCTCATCGGGTCCTGGAAGACGATGGCCATGTCCCTGCCGCGCAGGGTGCGCAGTTTGTCGGCGGGCAGGGTGAGCAGTTCGGTTCCGTCGAAGGCGATGCTCCCCTCCACCAGCACGCCGCGCCTGGGCAGCAGCCCCATGACGGCGAGGGAGGTGACGGACTTGCCGCAGCCCGACTCCCCGACCAGGCCGACGGTCTCGCCGGGGGCCACGGAGAAACTGACGCCGTCCACGGCGCGCACGTCCTCGCGGCCTCGCTGGCGGAAGACCACGCTGAGCTCTTCGACTTTGAGCAGACTCACTCGTCACCGCCGGTACTTGGGGTCGAGGGCCTCGCGCAGCGACTCCCCCAGCAGGGTGAAGCCGAGTGCGGCGAAGATGATGGCCAGTCCGGGGAAGACCGCGAGCAGCGGCGCGCTGGACAGGTAGCGCTGGGTGTCGGCCAGCATCCGGCCCCATTCTGGGATGCTGGGGTCGTTGCTGGACAGGCCCAGGAAGGCCAGACCGGCCGCGTCCACGATGGCGGTGGCGAGGGTGAGGGTGCCCTGCACGATGACCGGGGTCAGCGAGTTGGGCAGGATGTGGCCGAGCACGATCCGGCGCCGTCGCACCCCGACCGACGTGGCCGCCAGCACGTAGTCGGACTGGCGCTGGGCCAGCATCTGGCCGCGCAGCAACCGGGCGAAGATCGGTACGTTCACCACCGCGATGGCGATCATCACGGCTTCCAGCCCCGACCCCAGCATGGCGGCGACGCCGATGGCGAACAGCAGGCCGGGGATCGCCAGCACCATGTCGACGAAACGCATCACGACGGTGTCGACCACCCCGCCGAAGGCCCCCGCGAGCAGGCCGAGCAGCAGGCCGCCCGTCATGCCGAGCAATAGCGAGACCACGCCGATGACCAGGGACCAGCGGGCGCCCCACAGGATGCGGGTGAACTCGTCACGCCCCAGGTCGTCGAGGCCGAACCAGTGCTCGGCGGACGGACCGGGGATGGAGGTGGGGGTGACCTGGCCGACCGGCTTGTCCGGCGGAAAGGGCGCCAGCCACGGGGCGAGCAGGGCGACCGCGACGAACAGGAACACCAGGATCGCGCCCGTGATCGCGACCGGGTTGCGCCGCAGCCGGCGCCAGGCGTCCCTGCCGAGACTGCCCCCGGCCCCGTCTCCGGCGTCTCCGGCCAGGACCTCTTCGGCCTGGGACAGACTCATGCGCTCCACCTCGTCCAGGCGTCGTGTCCGCTCACGTGACCCTCACCCTCGGGTCGATGAGCCCGTAGGCGATGTCGACCAGCAGGTTCACCAGGACGAAGACCACGGCGGTGAACAGGATGAAGCCCTGCAGCACCGCGTAGTCCCTGGCCATGATCGAGTCGGCGATGAACTTTCCGAACCCGGGGAAGGCGAAGACGGTCTCGGTCAGCACCGCGCCGCCGAGCAGCAGGCCGACCTGCAGCCCGATGATCGTGATGATCGGGAGCATCGCGTTGCGCAGCACGTGCCGTCCCCGGATCGTGGCCGGTCTGAGGCCCTTGGCCTCGGCGGTGCGCACGTAGTCCTCGTGGAGCACGTCCAGCACCGAGGCGCGGGTGATGCGCACCACGATCGCCAGCGGGATGGTCCCGAGGGCGATCCCGGGCAGGATCAGGTGCCTGAAGGCGTCCGTGAAGGCTTCGAGATTCCCGCTGACCAGGCCGTCCAGCACGTAGAACCCGGTCGGGTGCACGACGTCGAGCAGCGGGTCCTGGCGGCCGTCGGTGGGCAGGATCCCGAGCTTCTCCGCGAAGACGAACTTGAGCATGTAGCCCAGGAAGAAGACCGGGATCGTGATGCCGAACAGCGACCCGGCGACCGAGAGGTGGTCGAGCCAGCTGCCGTGACGGCGGGCGGCGAAGTAGCCGAGGGGGATGCCCACCCCCACCGCGAAGATCATCGCGGTGAGGGCGAGCTCCATCGTGGCCGGGAAGGTCCGGAGCAGCTCCTCCAGGACCGGGTGCTGGGTCCGGGTGGACACACCGAGGTCTCCGCGCAGGAGGTTGCCCACCCACGTGAAGTACTGCTCGTACCAGGGCCGGTCCAGGCCGTAGAGCCTTCTGACCCGCTCTACGGCCTGCGGCGTGGCCCGCTCCCCCAGGAGGGCCTCCGCGGGCCCTCCCGGCAGTGCCCTGACCCACAGGAACAGCAGGATCGACAGTCCCAGCAGGATCGGGACGAGTAGCGCCAGTCGTCTGACGACGAACCTCAGCATCCGTCAGGACAGCGAGATCGTGGCGAAGACGTCGTTGAGCACCGGGCTCGGCTCCCACCCCTGGACGTTCTTGGCCGCGGCCGAGAACGAGGGACTCTGCGCGTACGGCACGCCCGGGACGAACTCGGCGATCAGCGCGTTCGCCTGCTTGTACAGCTCCTCACGCTTGGCCTGGTCCGGCTCCTGCTCGGCGTCGTTCAGCACCTTGAAGATCGGCTCGTTCTTGAACGACCACTGGCTGGAGAAGGACTGGAAGAAGGTGCCCAGGAAGTTGTCGGGGTCGCCGAAGTCGCCGTTCCAGCCGAGCATGAAGAGCGGGCAGTCACCGGCCTGGGTGGTGTTCAGGTAGTCGGGGCTCCAGGGCGAGGTCTTCGGGTTGACCTTGAAGCCCGCGGCCTCCAGGTCGGCCTTCATCAGCTGGAAGTTGCCGGCCGGGTCGACCATGTAGGCGCGGCTGACGCCGCTCGGATAGCAGAACTCCAGCGTCGGGTTCGCCTCGCCGGACTCGGTGATGAGCTGCTTGGCCTTGTCCACGCTGTAGTCGTACTTGGCGAAGTCCTCGGTGTAGCTCCACAGGCTGTCCGGCATGAACGCGTTGGCGACCTTGGCGCCGGCGCCGTACTTGGTCTTCACCACGTTCTCGCGGTTGATCGCGTGGGCGATCGCCTGACGGATCTTCTGGTTCTGCATGATCTTCGTCTTCTGGCTGAAGCCGAGGTAGCCCATGTTGAACGGCGCCCGCTCGATGACCTGCACCCCGGCGCTCTTGAGCGACTCCAGGTCGGCCGGGTCGGCGTAGTCGAAGGCGTGGACCGAACCCGCGCGCAGTGCCTGCGCCCGGTCGGCGGCCTTCTCGATGGGCCGGTATATGATCTTGCTGAGCTTGGCCTTCTCGCCCCAGTAGTCGTCGTTGCGGACCAGCTCCAGCTTGTCGCCGCGGGTCCAGGAGGAGAACTTGAACGGCCCGGTGCCGACCGGGTGCTCGGTGCCGAACGTCCCGGTGAACAGCGGCGACTCGGCGGTCCCGCCCACCTCGTCGGCCTTGTAGTCCTTCAGCGCCTTGGGACTGGCGATGGCGAACGACGACAGCGTCAGCGCCGACAGCACCGCGGCGGACGGCTCGGTGAGCTTGAGCTCCACGGTGTTGTCGTCCTTGGCCGCGCACCCGCCGTACAGGCTCTTGCCGAGGGTGTCGGACTCGTTCTTGGCGAAGCCCCGGAACACCGTCACCCAGTAGTAGGAGACCGAGTCCGACTGCGACAGTCCGGTGAAGTTGTACCAGCGCTCGAAGTTGGCGCAGACCGCGGCGGCGTTGAAGGCCTCGCCGTCGTGGAACTTCACTCCCTGGTGCAGCTTGAAGGTGTAGGTCTTGGCGTCCTCGCTGACCTCCCAGCTCTCCGCCAGGCTGGGCGCGACCCCGGTGCCGCCCTTCTCGGTCGTCACGAGCGTCTCGAAGATCTGGTTGGTCACCCGGGACGACTCACCGTCGCTGTGGTAGGCCGGATCAAGGATGCTGGGATCCGCCGAGGAGGCGAAAATGAAGGTCGAGCCCTTCGCCGCATCGGTCGCGGTGGCCCCCGGTTCCGCGTCACCGCCACAGGCCGCCGTCGAGATGATCAGGACCGCGCCCACGACCACCGCCAACGTACCGCGCAGGGGCATACCGTTTCGTCGCATGCTGCACCTCATCGCCGTTTTGCGGCCCAGACGCGGCCGTCGTGCGGACTTCTGATGATCGCAGGATCTACGTGGCGGGCAGGGCTGACCAGTCCCGGCGAGAGGCTGTAGCGCAAATGTGACAGTCGACCGTCAAGGGTGGCAACGAAACGTCTCAAACGCGAGAACGCCTGCCCTGTACGGCATGCCGTACGGGACAGGCGTTCGCCGGATACTCAGACGGTGATCGTCCCGGCGGCCACCGGCGCCGACCCGGGGGCGTTCTCCGGGAAGTGGCAGGCGACCTGGTGACGGGGGGCCAGCTCGACCAGCGGCGGCTCCACCGTCTTGCAGATCTCCTGGGCCTTCCAGCACCGGGTGTGGAACCGGCAGGCGACCGGCGGGTTGAGCGGGCTGGGCACGTCACCCTGGAGGCGGATGCGCTCGCGGTCCTTGCGACGGGCCGGATCGGGGACCGGCACCGCGGACATCAGGGCGGTGGTGTACGGGTGCATGGGCGACTCGTACAGGTCCTTGCGGTCCGCCAGCTCGACGATCTTGCCGAGATACATGACCGCGACCCGGTCGCTGATGTGCCGGATGACCGACAGGTCGTGCGCGACGATGACGTAGGTCAGGTCGAGCTCTTTCTGCAGGTCCGCCATCAGGTTGACCACCTGGGCCTGGATCGACACGTCCAGGGCGGAGACCGGCTCGTCCGCGATGATGAGCTTGGGCTTGAGCGTCAGCGTGCGGGCGATGCCGATGCGCTGGCGCTGGCCGCCGGAGAACTCGTGCGGATAGCGGTTGTAGTGCTCGGGGTTGAGCCCGACCAGCTCCAGGATCTCCTGGACCGCCTTCTTGGTGCCCTGCTCCGTCTTGATGCCCTGGATCCGGTACGGCGCGCCGACGATGGCGCCGACCGTGTGCCGGGGGTTGAGCGAGGAGTAGGGATCCTGGAAGATCATCTGCATGTCGCGGCGGAGCGGGCGGATATTCGCCTGGGACATGTGGGTGATGTCGTGGCCCTCGAACAGGACCTTGCCCCCCGTCGGCTCCAGCAGCCGGGTGACCAGGCGTCCCGTGGTGCTCTTGCCGCAGCCCGACTCGCCCACGAGGCCGAGCGTCTCGCCCTTGCGGACGTCGAAGGTGACCCCGTCGACCGCCTTGACGGCGCCGACCTGGCGTCGGAGCAGGCCCTTGGTCACCGGGAAGTGCTTCTGCAGCCCCTGGACGGACAGCAGCGCGTCGGGGTCGGCCGCGATCACGGCGTCCCTCTCCTCAGGCGAGCTCACGCCTCCTCCTTCGCGGGTCGCGCGCCCTCGGGGGTGCTGCTCATTGGCTCGCTCACGTGCTCTCCATCATCGGCTTGATCTCGTTGTCCCAGATGGACCGCCGCTCCTCGCGGGGCATGTGGCAGCGGACCAGGTGGCCGCCTTCCGTCTCCGCGAGCTCGGGCACCTCCGAGGTGGCCCTGCCCTCGGTCCGGCCGGCGAACGCGCACCGGGGGTTGAAGGCGCAGCCGGACGGCACATTGATCAGAGAGGGCGGAGTGCCCTTGATCGGGAGCAGCCGCTCGGTGGGCTCACGGTCCAGTCGGGGCATCGATCCCAGTAGACCCCAGGTGTAGGGGTGCTCGGGCCGATAGAAGATGTCCTCGGCGCTGCCGTACTCGATGCACTTGCCGCCGTACATCACCAGGATGTCGTCCGACAGCTCGGCGACCACACCGAGGTCGTGGGTGATGATGATCAGCGCGGAGTTGAACTCGCGCTGCAGATCCGTCATCAGATCCAGGATCTGCGCCTGGACGGTCACGTCCAGAGCCGTGGTGGGCTCGTCGGCGATCAGGAGCTCGGGGTCGCAGGAGAGCGACATGGCGATCATCGCGCGCTGGCGCATGCCGCCGGAGAACTGGTGGGGGTAGTCGTCCACCCGCTTGTCCGGCTGCGGGATGCCCACCCGGCCGAGCAGGTCGATCGCGTGCTTGCGGGCGACCGCCTTGCTGACCTTGTGGTGGATCCGGTAGGCCTCGATGATCTGGGCGCCCACGGAGTAGTACGGGTGCATCGACGACAGCGGATCCTGGAAGATCATCGCCATCTTCTTGCCGCGCAGCGTCCGCACGTGGTCCTGGTCGGCGCTGACGAGCTCCTCGCCGTCCAGCCAGATCTCACCCGAGATCTTGGCCCCGCCGCCCTTGTGCAGCCCCAGGATGCCGAGGCTGGTCACGCTCTTGCCGGACCCCGACTCGCCCACGATGCCCAGGGTCTTGCCCCGGTCGAGCTTGAACGACAGGCCGTCGACGGACTTGACCAGGCCGTCCTCGGTCGGGAAGTGGATGCGCAGGTCGCGCAGCTCCAGGAAGGACTGCGGCGGAGTCGTCATGACAGCCTCACCCTCGGGTCGACCACCGCGTACAGGATGTCCACGATGAGGTTGGCCAGGACGATGAAGAACGCCGCGAACAGGGTCACACCCAGCACGACGGGCAGGTCGTTGCCCCGGATGGCGTCGATGACCAGCTTGCCGATGCCCTGGATGGAGAAGGTGCTCTCGGTGAGCACCGCGCCGCCCAGCAGCAGGCCGAGGTCGAGGCCGAAGATGGTGAGGATCGGGGTCAGCGTGGCGCGCAGGGCGTGCTTGACGACGACCGTGCGCTCCTTGAGACCCTTGGCACGGGCCGTGCGGATGTAGTCCTCACTCATGGTCTCCAGCATGCCCGCCCTGGTGAGACGGGCGTAGAGCGCGGCGTAGAGGAACGCCAGGGTGATCCAGGGCAGTATGAGCGCCTGGAACCACATGACCGGATTCTGGGTGATGGGGGTGTAGCTGCCTCCGCCGGGGAAGATGCCCAGCGTGTAGGCGAACACCGAGAGCGAGACCAGGCCGGTGAAGTAGATCGGCAGCGACACGCCCGCGAGCGCCACCGTCATCGCCGTCCGGTCGAGTAACGTGCCACGTCTCAGCGCGGAGATGACGCCGATGCCGACCCCGCTGATCAGCCAGATGATCGCGGCGCCGAAGGCCAGCGACAGCGTCGCGGGCAGGCGGTCGAGAAGCGTCGGCCAGACGGGCTGGTTGTTGTTGAAGGAGAAACCGAAGCAGGGCGCCGGGCACTCCGCCTTCTTCGGGCCGAGCGAGTAGTCCTGACCCGCGACGATGCCCTGCGCGAAGCGTCCGTACTGCACGAGGATCGGGTCGTCCAGGTGCATTCGCTTGACCGCGCCCTGGATCGCCTCGGGAGTGGCGTCTCGCCCCACGTAACGCGACGCCATGCCTTCGGGGGTCTGTCCCAGGGCACGCGGGATGAGAAAGAAGATCGCGAAGGTGGCCGCGCTGACAACGGCGAGCATCAGCACGGCGGCGATCACGCGGCGGACGATGAAAGCGACCACGATCGTTCGGCCGGGGTGCCCGGGAGGATCGCTCCCGGGCACCTTAGGCCTTCACCTGCCTTTGGCTAGCTGGAGGAAGAACTACTGCTGGACACCGAGCCACGTGTAGTCGTACATGCCGTAGGCCGGGTGCACATACACGTTGGTCAGGGTCGAGGGACGGTAGATGAGCGTCTTCTCGTAGACGAACGGCAGGAACGCCGCCGACTCCATGACCTTCTGGTCCACCTCGGCCCAGATCTCGTTACGGGCCGTGGCGTCGGTGGTCTGGATGCCCTTGTCGAGCAGGTCGTTCACCGACTTGTCGTTGAGCTCCATCATGTTGTAGTTGCCGGAGTCCTTGATGAAGCGACCGTCGACGATCTGCGACAGGAAACCGAAGCCGGACGGCCAGTCGGAGCCCCAGCCTGCGACCATGATGCCCAGGTTGTTCTTGTGCACGAAGTCCGGCTTGCCGGCGTACTGCGAGCTCCAGTCACCCGAGGGGTACTTCTTGATGGTGAGCTTGATGCCGACCCGGTCGAGGGAGGCCTGCATGGCCTCGGCGACCTGGACTTCCTTGGTGCGGTCACCACGGACCGCGATGTTGGTCTCGAAGCCGTTCGGCTGGCCGCAGGCCGTCAGGGCCTCCTTGGCCTTGGCCAGGTCGCCCGTGTGGTCCGCGCCGTTGGGGAACAGGTCGAACGCCTTGTAGCCGACCGTGGTCGGGGTCATCGCGGTGGTGCCGATCTCGCCGCCGAGCGGGCCGCCCCACGGCGCCTGGGTGGCGACCTTGTCGGTGGCGTACTGGACGGCCTTGCGGCACTCGATGTTGTCGAACGGCTTGACCTGGGTCGACATCATCGCGTAGCGGTTGAACGGCGTGAAGGGGTTGTCGGTGGAGTCCTTCAGCTTGGGGTCACCGACGATCTTCGCGCGAGCCGCGGTCTGCACACCGGTGCCGCCCAGGTCGACCTGGATCTGCCCGGCGAGCAGGCGGCTGTCGATGTCCTCGGCGTTCTGCTTGTACTGCACCTCGATGCGGTCCGGCAGCTGCTTGCGGGTGGTGTCGGTCGACTGGTCCCAGTTCGTGTTCTTGACGAGGTTGAGCTGCTTGCCGACCTCGTAGCTCTCGAACTTGTAGGGACCGGTCGAGGCGACGGTCTTCTCGTAGTCGACGCCCGTGTCCTTGGCCTGCGGCACCGGCGCGGTCTGCGGGTTGGCGACGAGGAAGTCGAACTCGGCGAACGGGTGCTTGAGCTTGAAGACGATGGTGTAGTCGTCCGGCGTCTCGATGCCCTTGAAGTCGTCGAGGTTCTTGTCCTTGTACGGACCCTTGTAGCCATCGGCGTCGAGGTACTGGGCGAAGTACTTCGGACCGTCGGTGAGCTCGTCGGTGAAGTTGCTGCGGGCGACGGCGTACTTGACGTCCGCGGCCTTGACCTCGGTGCCGTCGTCGTACTTGATGCCCTTCTTGAGCTTGTACGTCCAGGTAAGGCCATCGGCGCTGGCCTCACCGGGGCCCTCGGCGAGGTCCGAGACCAGCTTCAGGCCCGCGGGGCCGGGCTCGGCGGCGTAGGTCAGCAGCGGGCGCGCGTACAGGCGCGTGAAGTTCCAGTTCCAGGCGTAGTACGTGTTGCCCGGGTCCACCGAGTCGGGCTCGTCCGTCAGCGCGAACTTGAGCGTGCCGCCCTTGGCGTCAGAGGGGTTGACGACCTTGGTGTAGGCGTCGTTGTACTTGGCGGTGGAGGCCGCAGCGCCGCTGGCACCGCTCCCGGAGGTCGCGTTGCCGCCGCCGCCGGCCGTGCCGCCGCAGGCGGCGAGGCCCATGGCCAGCGTCGTGCCCATCGCGGCTAACGTCAGGACGTTGATCTTCCTCATCGTGGTGGTGTACCCCTTGTCGTGAGTGACGGTGATATAGAGGAGCGGTCGCGTTTTCGCTACCGGGCTCGCGGGTCGAGGGCGTCCCGGAGCCCGTCGCCCAGCAGGTTGAAGGCCATGACGGTGATGAAGATCGCTAGGCCCGGGACAATCATGAAGTGCGGGGCGATCTGGTAGTAGTCCACGGCCCGGGTGAGCATGCCGCCCCAGGAGGCCTGGGGCTCGTTCACCCCCACGCCGAGGAACGACAGAGAGGCCTCGAAGAGGATGTTGGTGGGGATGAGCAGCGTCGAGTAGACGAGGATCGGCGCCACCAGGTTCGGGAGGACCTCCCGGAAGATGATGTAGCCGTTGCCCGCTCCCAGCGACCGCGCCGCGTCCACGAACTCCCGCTCGCGCAGCGACAGGGTCTGCCCGCGCACGATGCGCGCGATGTACGGCCAGCTGAAGAAGCCGATGATGAACACGATCACCGAGATCCGCAGGCCGTTGCCCTTCAGCCCGAGCGCCTGGTCGGGCAGCGCGCCCACGATGGCGATCGCGAACAGCAGCAGCGGGAACGCCAGGAAGACGTCCATCAACCGGCTGATGAGTGCGTCGACCCAGCCGCCGAAGAACCCGGCGACCACGCCCAGCAGCGCACCGATCACCACCGAAACCAGCGTGGCGAGGAATGCCACGAGCAGTGAGATCTGGGCACCCGACAGGACGCGGGCGAAGAGGTCGCGCCCGTTGACCGGCTCCAGGCCGAACGGGTGCTCAAGACCGATCCCACCCCATGCGGCCTTCGGCGCGCTGGTCATCGGGTCGATGAGGTTGTTGTGGGGAATGTTGGGCAGGTCACCGAAGAGCGCGATCAACCCGCCGAACGGACGCTCCGCGAAAATCGCGATCAGCGTCAGGAAGACAACGACGAAAGCGCCGATGATGGCGGCTTTATCGCGTTTGAGGCGTATCCAAGCGATCTGGCCGAGCGAACGGCCTTCGATGGCCTTCCCGCCCACACCTTCAAGAACAGCCTCCGGCTGGGCCTCCATGGCCTGGCCGGAGACATCGAGCGGTGCGGTCATACAGTGGCCCCCTGGATCCCAGACGACGTTGTCCGTGAGCACGTCCCCCGGGTCGGGGTCTCGCGCCCTGAAGTCTACGGGCCACTTCTGAGTGGTCCGTAGACGCAGAATCTATGGGCTGATCTGCGCCGACCAGTCCTTTAGGGCGCTATGTGGCTTAACTGTGATTCACGTGAAATTCATTCGTTTTGATCTTGAAGCAAATGTCCCGGCCCCGTTCCGCTTCCGTCTCGGATTCGTGACATTCCAGAGATCGATGACTCAGAGTGATATCTCGTCTCATTCGCCCCTTTGGCCCCGAAAATCATCCGATCTATGACATGTGGGGTCATCCGATGCCGTGGCGCTTAAGGATGTCCTCGACGTCGGAGAAGTCATCTTCGGCGGCCGGCTTCGCCGCGGGCTTGGCGGTCGGCTTGGCGGCGGGGGCCGTCTTACGCTGCTGCTCCGGCTGCCGTGCGGACCCACCCGGCGCCAGAGGCTTGCCCCGCCCCGCCGGGGTGCTCACCGCCGGCGTTTCCGAGGCCGCGGGTGCGGCGGCTCTGCGGCGGCCGCGCAGCACCCCGGAGACCAGGAAGAGCACCACGGAGAGGCCGGTCACGGCCACTCCGGCCCACACGGTGGGGTTGAACGCCAGGCCCGTGAAGAAGCCGGCGATCGCCGTGCCGATCTGCCATACGGTGGGCAGCGCACCGGTCAGGTAGGCCGCGAGCGGCAGCAGCGACCAGGCCGCGCCGCGCAGTCCCGCGGCGGCCCCCCGGCGGCGCAGTAACAGGAAACTCAGTACCAGCCCCACACCGGTGACCCCGGCACAGAGCGGCAACCATGCGATCTGGCTGAACGACATAGCGGACCGTCCCTCGTATCGGCTTACCTCATCCATCCTGGCACGCCGAATCGAGCTAGATCCTCCTCCCTAAGGAGGGATCATCCCCTAAGGGTCGACCCCGATCACCGCTCGCCACGGGAGAGCGCCCGCAGGACCGCGACGTCGACCTCGCGCAGGGAGCCCACGACGAGACGGCCCGGTGCGACGGGAATCGGCAGCACGCTCGGCACCGCCACCACCCGGCAGCCCGCGGCGGTGGCCGAGGTCACCCCGTTCGGGGAGTCCTCCAGCGCGACGCAGCGGTCGGCCCGGACGCCCAGCAGCCGGGCGGCCGTGAGGTACGGCTCCGGATCGGGCTTGGTCCTCGCCACCTCGTCGCCGGTCACCACGTGGTCGAAGTTGTGCCTGCCGATACTCTCCAGGCAGGCTTCGGCGATCGGCCGGATCGAGGAGGTGACCAGGGCGGTGGCCAGGCCCGCCTGCCGTACCTCCTCCAGCAGCTCGGCGGCGCCGGGCATCATCTCCACGCCGCCGGCAAGCCTCTCGACCATGCCCTCCAGCATCCAGGCCGCCACCTCCGCAGGCTCGGCGCCCCCGTCGGAGACCTTGAGCATGTAGGCGACGGTGACGGCCATGGAGCCGCCCACCAGATGCTCCTGGTCGTCGGGCCCCCAGTCGCCGCCGAGCCGTTCCATCACCTCGGTCTCGACCTGAAACCAGATCTTCTCGCTGTCCACGAGAAGTCCGTCCATGTCAAAAAGGACAGCGTCCATTCCCCCCGAAACCCCTCTGGTCGTGCGGACGTGGACGTCAGACGTTGAAGTAGCTGGCTTCGGGATGGTGGACGATCAGTGCGGAGGTCGACTGCTCGGGGTGGAGCTGGAACTCCTCCGACAGCTCCACGCCGATCCGGCCCGGATCGATCAGCTCCATCAGCTGGACCTGGTCCTCCAGGTTGGGGCAGGCGGGGTAGCCGAAGGAGTAGCGGCAGCCGGCGATGTTGACCTTCAACATGTCCTCCAGCGACTCCTCGCCGCCGATGCCGAGCTCGCCGCGGACCCGCGCGTGCCAGTATTCGGCCAGCGCCTCGGTGAGCTGGACCGACAGGCCGTGCAGCTCCAGGTAGTCGCGGTAGGCGTCCTTGGCGAACAGCTCGGCGGCGGCCTCGGAGACCTTGTTGCCCATCGTGGCGACCTGGAAGGCGACCACGTCGACCTCACCGGAGTCCTTGGAACGGAAGAAGTCGGACAGGCACAGGTGCCGGTCGCGGCGCTGGCGCGGGAAGGTGAACCGGGTCCGCTCGTTGCCCGCGTCGTCCAGGATGATCAGCGAGTCGCCGTCGCTGACGCACGGGAAGTAGCCGTAGACGACCGCCGCCTCCAGCAGGCCCTCGGTCTGCATCCGCTCCAGCCACATCCGCAGGCGCGGCCGGCCCTCGGTCTCGACCAGCTCCTCGTAGGAGGGCCCCTCGCCCCCGCGCGCTGCCTTGAGACCCCACTGGCCCATGAACGTCGCCCGCTCGTCCAGGAACGCGGAGTATTCGGCGAGCGAGACACCCTTGATGACGCGCTCCCCCAGGAAGGGGGCCTTCGGGATGGGGTTGTCCGCGGCGACGTCGGAGCGGGCGGGCAGCTCCTCCTCCGGGGTCCTGACCAGCGTCGCGCCGACCTTGACCCGGCGCTCGCGCAGCGGCGGAAGGCTCGCGCCCTCCTCGCCGCGCTTGACCGCCATGAAGGCGTCCATCAGTCGCAGCCCCTCGAAGGCGTCGCGGGCGTAGCGGACCTCCCCCTGGAAGATCTCCGCGAGGTCCTGCTCGACGTAGGCGCGGGTCAGCGCGGCCCCGCCGAGCAGCACCGGGAACTTGTCGGAGATGTTGCGGGAGTTCATCTCCTGCAGGTTCTCCTTCATGATCACGGTGGACTTCACCAGCAGCCCGGACATGCCGATCACATCGGCCTGCTTCTCCTCGGCCGCGTCCAGGATGACCGACACCGGCTGCTTGATCCCGAGGTTGACCACCTCGTAGCCGTTGTTGGACAGGATGATGTCGACGAGGTTCTTGCCGATGTCGTGCACGTCGCCCTTGACGGTGGCCAGCACGATGCGGCCCTTGATCTCCCCCTCGACGCGGTCCATGTGCGGCTCCAGATACGCCACCGAGGTCTTCATCACCTCGGCCGACTGGAGCACGAACGGCAGCTGCATCTGGCCGGAGCCGAACAGCTCACCGACGGTCTTCATACCGTCGAGCAGCACGTCGTTGACGATCTCCAGGGCCGGGCGCTGCGCCAGCGCCTCCTCGAGATCGGCCTCCAGGCCCTTGCGCTCACCGTCAACGATCCGGCGCTTGAGCCGCTCCCACAGGGGCAGGCCGAGGAGCTCCGCGGCCCGGTCCGCCTTGACCGAGGCGGCGTCCACGCCTTCGTACAGCTCCATGAATCGCTGCAGCGGGTCGTAGCCCTCGCGACGCCGGTCGTAGACCATGTCCAGGGCGACCTGGCGCTGCTCCTCGGGGATGCGCGCCATCGGCAGGATCTTGGAGGCGTGCACGATGGCCGCGTCCAGGCCCGCGTTGACGCATTCGTTCAGGAACACGCTGTTGAGCACGATGCGGGCGGCCGGGTTGAGGCCGAAGGAGATGTTGGACAGTCCCAGCACCGTCTGCACGCCCGGGTAGCGCCGCTTGAGCTCGGCGATCGCCTCGATCGTCTCCAGGCCGTCGCGGCGGGTCTCCTCCTGGCCGGTGGCGATCGGGAAGGTGAGGGTGTCGACGAGGATGTCCTCGACGTGCATGCCCCAGTTGTCCCGCAGGTCCTCGATCAGCCGGCTGGCCACCCGGACCTTCCAGTCGGCCGTACGGGCCTGGCCCTCCTCGTCGATGGTCAGCGCGATCACGGCCGCGCCGTACTCGCGCACCAGCGTCATGATCTTGTGGAAGCGCGAGTCGGGGCCGGCGCCGTCCTCGTAGTTGACCGAGTTGACCACCGCGCGGCCGCCGAGCATCTGCAGGCCCGCCTCCAGGACGGGGGGCTCGGTGGAGTCCAGCACGATCGGCAGCGTGGAGGCGGTGGCGAAGCGGAACGCCAGCTCCTTCATGTCGGCCACCCCGTCGCGCCCGACGTAGTCGATGCACAGGTCGAGCATGTGCGCGCCGTCGCGGGCCTGCGCCCGCGCGATCTCCACGCACTCCTCCCAGTTCTGCGCCAGCATCACCTCGCGGAACGCCTTGGAACCGTTGGCGTTGGTGCGCTCGCCGATGGCGAGGTAGGAGGTGTCCTGGCGGAAGGGGACGCTCTGGTAGAGCGAGGCCGCGGCAGCCTCGGGCCGCGGGCGGCGCGCCACGACCTCCTGGCCGCGCACCCGCTCCACCACCTGGCGCAGGTGCTCGGGAGTGGTGCCGCAGCACCCGCCGACCAGCGACAGCCCGTAGTCGCGGGCGAAGGTCTCGTGGGCGGAGGCCAGCTCCTGGGGGCTGAGCGGGTAGTAGGCGCCGTCGGAGGTCAGCACCGGCAGCCCGGCGTTGGGCATGCACGACAGGCGCACGCGCGCGTGGCGGGCGAGGTAGCGAAGGTGCTCGCTCATCTCGGCGGGGCCGGTCGCGCAGTTGAGGCCGATCACGTCGACGCCGAGCGGCTCGATCGCGGTCAGCGCCGCGCCGATCTCCGAGCCCAGCAGCATCGCGCCGTTGGTCTCGATCGTCACCTGCGCGATGATCGGCACGTCCCGGCCGGCGTCGGCGATGGCCCGCTTGGAGCCGATCACGGCGGCCTTGACCTGGAGCAGGTCCTGCGAGGTCTCGATGATCAACGCGTCGGCGCCCCCGGCGATCAGGCCGGCCGCGTTGTCGTAGTAGGAGTCGCGCAGCGTCTGGTACGGCTTGTGCCCCAGCGTGGGGAGCTTGGTGCCCGGCCCGATGGAACCCAGCACGAAACGCGGCCGGTCCGGGGTCGACCAGTGGTCGGCGGACTCCCTGGCGACCCGGGCTCCGGCCTCGGAGTATTCGAAGACCCGCTCGGAGATGTCGTACTCCCCCAGGGCCGCGAGGTTGGCGCCGAAGGTGTTGGTCTCCACGCAGTCGACGCCGACCTCGAAGTAGGCGTCGTGCACGGCGCGGACGATGTCGGGGCGCGTGACGTTGAGGACCTCGTTACAGCCCTCGTGGTCCTCGAAGTCATCCATGGTGACGTCATGGGCCTGCAGCATCGTCCCCATGGCCCCGTCGGCGACCATCACGCGCTCGGCCAGGACATCACGGAAAGACGGAGTGCTTGTCATGGGCCCAAGCCTACTGGGAACAGTTCAAACCTTATTCTCCAAGGCCGCGACTGGACGGCCTGTCCAATAGGCCCGCCCGCCTTCGCGAGACACCCGATGACAACGTCATCGGGCGCCCGCCACCGCGCTCACCACGCCGGACCCGTTCCATCCCGTCGCCCGCTCGGGCCACTCCCACCTCACGGACCGATGCCCGACCCGCTCCATTTCATCTCCGTCTCGCCGTTTCTCATCCGCCGCACGGGCCACTCCCGCCCCGCTCGTCAACGGCCGGACCTGCTCCATCCCACCGCTTCTCACTCGCCGCACGGGTCACTTCCACCTCACCGGCCACCGCGCCCAGCACGCCGGCCCCGCTCCGCGTATCGCGCCGTTCCTCGTCGTTCTTCGTCGCCGCCGGCGGCTCCATCGCCGCCTCCTCAGGCTCTTTGGGCCTTGTCCGGCGCGCTCGGCCTCTCGCCCGTCTCCCGGCGCGCGGTCCGCGACGTGCTGATCGTTCGTACCGCCTCGGGAAGGTGACGTGGAGCCCCCCTCACCGCATAGGCTTAGCCGAATAGGACGGCGAGGCAAAGAGGAGGCGGCGCGTGATCGAAATCGAAGGTCTACCCGAGCTCGTCGACCCGGTGCTGATCGCCGCGTTCGAGGGGTGGAACGACGCGGGCGAGGCCTCGAGCGGAGTGATCGCGCATCTCGAGGACGAGTGGAAGGCCACCCCGCTGGTCTCCCTCGACCCGGAGGAATACTACGACTTCCAGGTGACGCGACCCATCGTCGAGATGGGCGAGGGCCTGACCAGGTCCATCACCTGGCCGACCACCAAGCTGTCGGTGGCCCGGCCGCCGGGCATCGACCGCGACGTCGTACTGCTGCGCGGCATCGAGCCCAACATGCGGTGGCGCGCGTTCTGCGAGGAGATCGTCGGGGTCTGCCGGGAGCTGGGAGTGGAGCTGGCGGTCCTGCTGGGCGCGCTGCTCAACGACTCCCCGCACACCCGGCCGGTGCCGATCGTGGGTTCGGCGACCGACGAGGGCATGGCCCGGGCGATCAACCTGGAGCTGACCCGCTACGAGGGGCCGACCGGCATCGTCGGCGTGCTCCAGCACGCCCTCGGAGAAGCCGGGATGCACGCGGTGTCGCTGTGGGCGTCGGTCCCGCACTACGTGGCCCAGCCGCCCAATCCCAAGGCCACCATGGCGCTGCTGAGCCGGATGGAAGACCTCCTCGACATCCCGATGCCGCTGGGCGAGCTGGCCGAGGAGTCCAGGGCCTGGGAGCACGGCGTGGACGAGCTGGCCTCGCAGGACAGCGAAGTGGCGGAATACGTCAAGGAGCTGGAGGAGCGTAAGGACGCCGCCGAGCTGCCGGAGGCGAGCGGCGACGCCATCGCCGCGGAGTTCGAGCGTTATCTTCGCCGTCGTGATCGTGACGCTGACAGCTGAAACCCACAGCACATAGTTACCGTTAGCCCCTGCTTTTCGCACAGGTACCAGGCAATAATCGGCCCACCCGGTTCGTCTGGGGCCACACAGGCTGGCAACGATTCCACAACCAGGAGAAACACGGCTCTGTAAACATCGATGAATGGCCGCATCACCATGCCACACATTGTCCATGTGACTGCGCACGTTAGGGCGACCATGGCGACTCCACATCTCGACCCGCACCAGAAAGCACAGGAGACGCGACGCCGCGTCCTTGAGATGGCCGTATTCATGAAGCGTGAGGACCCCGAGCACGCACCCTCATATCCACGCCTGAGAGACAACACCCCGGGGCAGGCGGTCGACATGTTCCTCGCCCTGCTCCAGGACCGCCTCCCGGTCTGGCTCCGCATTCTCGACGATCTGATGTACCTCGTCGGCAAGGGAAGGGTCAGCGACAACCTGCTGCCCATCGCACGGGCGGGCATCGACTACTACTCCGAGGTCCAGTCGGCGGCGCTGCCCGCCTTCACCTCCCCCACGGTCACCGTCCGCTTCCGTGAGGCGATGCGCGACACCGAGCTCGGCCCGATGTCGGAGGTCGTCCCCCTGACGGAGTATCTGGCCGCCGAACAGCGGGCGGGCCGGATCTCACCGGAGGTGGACCCGCTCGCCAGCGCCCGGCTGCTGCTGGCCGGGTGCTTCCGCCACGCCTACTACGAGATGTTCGTGGGCGTCGACTTCGTCCCCTCCCGGGACGACAGCGCCGAGGAGATCATCCGGGAGCTGAGGCTGGAGCCCCAGCAGGCCTGATCGAATCGGGTCCACACCAGCGCGGCCAGGTCGGCGTCCACCCCCAGGGGGGCGCCGACCAGGTCGGCGCCGGACGACTCCAGACGGTCCTGGAAGAACCCGGGGGCCAGCAGGTACGACGCCATGGCGATCCGCGGCGAGGGGCCGGACCGCAGCCGCTCCAGGGCCTCCCCGACCGAGGGCGTCCCCGTCGCGGCGAAGGCCGCCGTGACCGGACGCGAGAGCCGTACCGCCAGCAGCCGGGCCGCCGCCCGCACGTCGGCCCGCGCGGCCGGGTCGGACGATCCCGCCGCGCCCAGGATCACCGAGTCGGCGACCCTCAGCCCGGCGCCCGCGAGTCTCCTCGCCAGGATGGCGGCGAGCAGCGGGTGCGGTCCGAGCGGGGCCGCGACCACCGCGTCCGGCCTGGTCGCCGCCACCACCGAGGGCAGGTCGATGTGGACGTGGTAGCCGCCCGCCAGCAGCAGCGGGACCACGACCACCGGGCCGGGCAGACCGGGCAGCACGTCGGCCAGCAACGGTGAGCTGATCTCCAGGAACGCCTGCTCCACGCGGGTCCCCGGACGCGTCCGCCGGATGAGGTCCCGCAGCCTGGCGAGCGTCTCCTCCCCTCGCTCGCTGCGGGTCCCGTGCCCGGCCAGGACCAGCGTCGTCACATGACCTCGCCGCGGTCGCAGGCCAGGCGGTAGCCGCGCTTGACGACCGTCTCGACGATGCCGGAGGGCCCCAGGGCGCGGCGCAGGCGGGTGATGGCCATCTCGACGGCGTGTTCCGCGGAGTCGCGCGACGCGCCGCCGGGCAGCACGGTCCGCAGCTCGGAACGGGCCACCACGTGGCCGGGCTTGTCGGCCAGGCGCTTCAGCACCGCCATGGGGGCCGGCGGCAGCGGCTTGAGCTCGTCGTCCACGGCGACGGCGTGACCGCGGATCTCCAGCTGGTGTCCGCCCGCGACCAGGCGGGTGACGCTGTGCTCGGGCAGATGCCGGGCGAGCGTGCGGGCCAGCGCGCCCAGGCGGGCACGGTCGGGCAGCACGGTGGGCACCCCGCGAGCCTCCAGGGGGCCCGCCGTGACGGGTCCCACGCAGGCCGCGACGACCGGCCCGGCGAAGGCCGCGATCAGCGCGTCCTCCAGGCCGTCGGCGCGGGCCGCGTTGAGCATGGCCAGCACGGCCGGGGCGCTGGTGAAGGCGACCGCGTCCACCCCGCCGGAGATCGCCTGGCTGATCAGGCGGCGCAGCGGCGACGTGTCACGGTAGGGAAGCCAGCGGTAGACCGGTACCTCGATGACCTCGGCCCCCGCCTCACGCAGCTCGGCCACGAAGCCGGTCAGCGGCTCACCGTGCAGTTGCACGGCGATGCGGCGGCCCCGCAGGTCCTGGGCGAGCAGATGCTGCTTGACCTCCTCGCACGACTCGGTGGAGGGCGTCCAGAAGTCGGTCAGACCCGCGGCCCTGACCGCGCCGCGCGCCTTGGGCCCGCGGGTCAGCAGCCGGGCGTCGGTCAGGTGCGCCGTGAGGTCGGCCGACAGCCCCCAGCCCTCGGCCGCGGCCATCCAGCCCCGGAACCCGACCCCCGTGGTGACGACCACGTCGTCGATCGGGGCCGACAGGCTGGCACGGGTCGCGGCCAGCAGTTCGGCGTCCTCGGCCAACGGCACCAGCCGGATCGCCGGGGCACGCACCACTCTCGCGCCCCGGCGTTCCAGCAGCGCGCAGAACTCCTCACGCCGCCGGGTGGCGGTGACCCCGATCGTGAACCCGGCCAATGCGTCGGGGGCGGTCTCCGGGGACCCCACGGGGCTGTCCAGCACGGCGGTATTCATCTGTCACTCACCACTCCTCGTTCACTTCGCGGACGACTCGTCCCTCGCCGGCCACTGCGCTCACTACGTCGGGCTCGCTCCGCGCTCATCTGTCACTCACCACTCCTCGCTCACTCCGCGGACGACTCGTCCCTCGCCGGCCACTGCGCTCACTACGTCGGGCTCGCTCCGCGCTCATCTGTCACTCACCACTCCTCGTTCACTTCGCGGACGACTCGTCCCTCGCCGGCCACTGCGCTCACTACGTCGGGCTCGCTCCGCGCTCATCTGTCGCTCACCACTCCTCGCTCACTCCGCGGACAACTCATCTCACGCCCACCTCCACGGTGCCGTCGAGGATGCGAATCGGATAGGTCGGTACGGCCACCGCCGGGTCGTCCATGCACATCCCGGTGACGAGCGAGAACACCTGCTTGTGCATGGGAGAGGCGACGCTGGGTTCGCCCGCCCTGGTGCCCACGATCCCCCGGGAGAGTACCTGTGCGCCGCTGAACGGATCCCGGTTGCCGACGGCGAACAGTTCGCCGTCGAAGGTCCGGAACAGCGCGATCTGGTGGTCGTCGACGAGTGCGCAGGCGCCGCGCTCGGGGAGCAGGTCGGTGTAGGAGCAGACCGGGGTCCAGTAGGTCGTCTCCACGTCTTCACGCAGGATGGTCATCGGAAAAAGTCCTCTCTCCTTCGTCTGTCATCGATCGCATCGGGGGGTCACGGAGGGAAATCAGGAACGGACCACCTCCAGGGGGATCAGGACCGGCTTGACCTGGTCACGTTCGGTCTCGAAGGCGATGGAGGGGTCAGGGGTTCCCGGAGCGTTGACGAAGGAGACGAAACGCCTCAGCTTCTCCGGATCCTCGAGGATCGCGCCCCACTCGTCGGCGTAGGTGGCGACGTGCCGTTCCATCTGGGCGTCCAGGTCGGCGCAGATCCCGAGGGAGTCCTCCAGGATGACCTCCTTGACGTAGGCGAGGCCCTGGTTCTCCAGCCAGATCGAGGTCCGCTGCAGCCGGTCCGCCGTGCGGATGTAGAACATCAGGAACCGGTCGATGGTCCGGATCAGCTCGCCGGTGCTCAGGTCGGCGGCGAACAGGTCGGCGTGCCGCGGGGTGAACCCGCCGTTGCCGCCGACGTAGAGGTTCCAGCCCTGCTCGGTGGCGATGATGCCGAAGTCCTTGCTCCGGGCCTCGGCGCACTCGCGGGCGCATCCGGAGACGGCCGACTTCAGCTTGTGCGGCGAGCGCAGCCCCCGGTAGCGCAGCTCCAGGTCGATGGCCAGGCCCACGGCGTCCTGCACGCCGTACCGGCACCAGGTGGAGCCCACGCAGGACTTGACCGTCCGCAGCGCCTTGCCGTACGCGTGGCCGGACTCGAACCCGGCGTCCACCAGGCGCCTCCAGATCAGCGGGAGCTGCTCCACGCGGGCCCCGAACAGGTCGATCCGCTGCCCGCCTGTGATCTTGGTGTAGAGGTCGAAGTCGCGGGCCACCTCGCCGATCACGATCAGCTTGTCGGGGGTGATCTCCCCGCCGGGGATGCGCGGCACCACCGAGTAGGTGCCGTTGCGCTGGATGTTGGCCAGGAAGTGGTCGTTGGTGTCCTGCAGGGTGGCCTGCTCGCCGTCGAGGATGTGCCCGTTACCGAGTGAGGCGAGGATCGAGGCGACGACGGGCTTGCACACGTCGCAGCCACGCCCGGTGCCGTGCTCGGCGATGAGCTGGGAGAACGTCGTGATGCCCCGCACCGAGGCGATGTCGAACAGCTCGGCCCTGCTGTGCGCGAAGTGCTCGCACAACGACTTGGAGACCTCGACGCCCGACTTGACCAGGATCTGCTTGAGCATCGGGAGGCAGCTGCCGCAGGTGGTCCCGGCACGCGTGCAGTCCTTGATCCCGGCCACGTCGGTGAGGCCGTTGCCGGCGATGGCCGCGCACACCTGGCCCTTGGTGACGTTGTTGCAGGAGCAGACCTGGGCGTCGTCGGGAAGGTCCGTGTTCGCCGGGCCGCCGGTGAACAGCAGCTCGCCCGGCGCGCCGGGCAGGTCCCGGCCGACGAAGGGCTTGAGGGTGTTGTACGGCGTGGCGTCGCCGACGCAGATCCCCCCGAGCAGGGTGCGGGCGTCGTCGCTGACGAACAGCTTCTGGTAGACCCCGCTCACCGGGTCCATGAAGGTCACATTCAGCGCGCCGTCCATGGCGCCGAACTGGGCGACCTCCACGCCGAGCAGCTTGAGCCTGGTGGACATGTCGGCCCGGGTGAAGACCGCCTCGCCGCCGAGGATGCGGTCGGCGGCGACCTCGGCCATCGTGAAGCACGGCCCGACCAGCCCGTAGACCGTGCCTTCGTGCAGGGCGCACTCCCCCACCGCGTAGATCGCCGGATCGCTGGTGCGCATCCCGTCGTCCACGGCGATCCCGCCGCGCCCGCCGACCTCCAGCCCGGCCTGCCCGGCCAGCTCGTCGCGCGGCCTGATGCCCGCGGAGAAGACCACGACCTGTGCCTCGATCGTCTGGCCGTCCGGCTTGAGCAGGCCCGCGACCCTCCCGTCCGGGCCCGCGACGATCTCCTTCACCCCCGCCTCGGTGTGCACGCTGAGCCCGAGCGCCTCGACGTGGTTGCGCAGGACGGCGCCGCCGCCCTCGTCGACCTGCCGGGGCATCAGCCAGCCGCCCATCTCCACGATGTGGGTCGACAGGCCGAGCCCGCGCAGCGCGTCGGCGGCCTCCAGTCCCAGCAGCCCGCCGCCGATGACGACTCCGGTCGTGGCCTGCCCGGAGGCCTCCCTGATCGCGTCCAGGTCGTCGATCGTCCGGTAGACGAAGCAGCCCTCCGCGTCCCTGCCCGGGACCGGCGGAACGAACGGGCTGGATCCGGTGGCCAGCACCAGCACGTCGTACGGCTCGGCGTGGCCGTCGGCGGTGACGACCGTCCGGTTCTTCCTGTCGATCTCGACGACCCTGGAGGAGAGCCGCAGCACGACCCCCTCCGGGACGGGGTAGGTGAGATCCGCGGCGCTCCTGCCGGCCAGGTAGGAGGTCAGCGCCACCCGGTCGTACGCCGCCCGGGGCTCCTCCCCGAGCACCGTGATCCGCCCGTCGAATCCCTTGTCGACCAGCGCCTCGACCAGCCGGTGCGACGTCGGCCCGTGCCCCACCACGACAACCCGCGACACGGTCGCACTTCCTGCCGGCACATTGATCGCGCTCGCCTCCTCATTCGCTCCGCGGCCCGCTCGTCCCTCACAGGACACTCCACTCACTACGTCAGCTCGCCGCTCAGCACCCCTGGTCGCGCTCGCCTCCTCATTCACTCCGCGGCCCGCTCGTCCCTCACTAGACGCTCCACTCACTACGTCAGCTCGCCGCTCAGCACCCCTGGTCGCGCTCGCCTCCTCATTCACTCCGCGGCCCGCTCGTCCCTCACGGGACACTCCACTCACTGCGTCAGCTCGCCGCTCTGACACATCGGTCGCGCTCGCCTCCTCATTCGCTCCGCGGCCCGCTCGTCCCTCACGGGACACTCCACTCACTGCGTCAGCTCGCCGCTCTGTCACACGGAGACCGTTTGTCATGCGGAGACCCCTTCCTGCTCACAGAGCCAGCCGACGATGCCCTCGACCGCGTCGCGGCATCCGCCGCAGCCGGTCGTGGCCCGGGTGGCGGCGGCCACGGCTTCCACGTCCCGGGCGCCGGACTCCCAGCAGGCCCGGATCTGTCCCTTGGTCACGTTGTTGCACTGGCAGACCTTCGCCGCGTCCGGCATCCTGACCGGGCTCTCGGCGACCGCGCTGCCGGAAAGGCCCGGGAACAGCAGCCCCGCCCGGTCGCCCGGCAGCGGCCCGCCCCGGTCGAACAGCTGGGTGAGGTTGCCCACCGCGGCCGTCGCGCCGAGGAGGATCGCCCCGACCAGGCGGCCGTCACGGATGACGAGCTTGCGGTAGGTGCCCGCCGCCCGGTGGCTGAACCGCACGACCTCGGCGTCGTCCTCGGTCAGGTGGGTCTCTCCCATCGCCGCCAGCTCCACGCTCCTGGCCTTCAACCGGGTGACCATCCGCGAACCCCGGTAGCGGGAGGTCTTGTCGGTCCCGGTCACGATGTCGGCGACCACCGCGGCCTGCTCCCAGGCGGGGGCGACCAGACCGTAGACCGTGCCGTCGTGCTCGGCGCACTCGCCGATCGCGAAGATCGACGGGTCGTCGGTCCGCATCTCGTCGTCGACGACGATGCCGCGCGCCACCTCCAGTCCCGCGTCCCTGGCCAGCCCGGTCACCGGACGGACCCCGCACGCGAGCACCACCAGGTCGGCCTCGACCGTCTCGCCTCCGATGAGCCGTACACCGTCGCCGAGGATCTCCTCCACCACGACGCCGGTCCTGATCTCCACGCCCAGCCCCGCGAGGGTCTCCCCCAGCACCAGCCCGGCCTCGGCGTCCAGTTGCCGGTTCATCAGATGCCCGGCCAGGTGGAGCAGCGTCACCGGCAGGCCGCGCCCGGCCAGGCCCCGGGCCGCCTCGACGCCGAGCAGCCCGCCGCCGACCACCACCGCGCGCCGTGCCGTGGCGGCCGCCTCGAGGATCGTCCGGCAGTCGTCCAGCGTCCGGAACGCGACGGCCCCGGCCGCCCCGGGCACCCGCGGCACCACGGCCTGGCTGCCGGTCGCCAGCACGAGGACGTCGTACGGCTCCCTCCTGCCCCCTGCGGTGATCACGGCCTGGGTCTCCCTGTCGATCGAGGTCACCTCGACGCCCGGCAGGGCCGTCACCGAATGGTCGGCGTACCAGGCCGGGTCCAGCAGCCGCACCTGGTCCGGCGTCATCGTCCCCGCCACCACGTTCGACAGCAGCACCCGGTTGTAGGGCTGCCAGGTCTCGGCTCCGAACACGGTCACCGTGACGTGCCTGTCCCTGGCGCGGACCTCGCTCACCAGGCGGGCGCCGGCCATCCCGTTGCCCACCACCACCAGCCGGGTCATCCGGCGCGCTCCACTCTCACGGCGCAGACCTTGAACTCCGGCATCCGCGACACCGGATCGAGCGCGGGGTTGGTGAGCAGGTTGACCCCGGGCCAGTGGAAGGGCATGAACACCGTGTCCGGCCGGATCGCCGGGTTGACCCTGGCCACGCCCTCCGTCTCGCCGCGGCGGCCGACCACGCGCAGCGTCTCGCCCGAGGACACCTCCAGATGCTCGGCGAGATCGGGGTGGAGCTCGACGAAGGGACCCGAGACGACCGCGTTGAGCGCCGGGATCCGCCGGGTCTGCGCGCCGCTCTGGTAGTGGGCGAGCACCCTCCCCGTCGTCAGGTACAGCGGATACTCGTGATCGATGTCCTCGACGGGCGGGCGATGCTCGACGGGCACGAACCTGGCGCGGCCGTCGGGGGTGGCGAAACGGTCCAGAAAGGGCCGCGGGGTGCCGGGGTGGTCCTCGGCCGGGCACGGCCAGAACACCCCGGTCTCGGCGACGATCCGCTCGTAGGTGATGCCCGCGTAGTCGGCGATCCCCCCGGCCGAGGCCCGGCGCAGCTCGTCGAAGACCTCTCGCGGGTCGGTGGAGAAGCCCTCGGCGCCGCGCAGCCGCACGGCGAGCCCCCGGAGGATCTCAAGGTCGCTCCGCACCCCTGACGGCGGAGCGACCGCTTGGCGGCGGAGCAGCACACGGCCCTCCAGGTTGGTCATCGTGCCGCTCTCCTCGGCCCACTGGGTGGTGGGCAGCACGACGTCGGCCAGCGCGGCCGTCTCCGACATGACGAGGTCGGAGACCACGAGAAGGTCCAGCGAGTTGATCCGCTCGACGATGTGCCCGGCCCGGGGCGCGGAGACCGCCGGGTTCGAGCCGAACAGCAGCAGTGCCCTGGGCCCGCCGGCGGTGCCGAGCGCGTCCAGCAGTTCGTAGGCGGAGCGGCCGGGGCCCGGCAGGTCCTCCGGCTCGATGCCCCATACGGCGGCCACATGGGCCCGTGCGGCCGGATCGTCGATCCTCCGGTATCCGGGGAGCTGGTCGGCCTTCTGGCCGTGCTCACGGCCTCCCTGGCCGTTTCCCTGCCCGGTGACGCAGCCGTAGCCGGATCCCTCGCGGCCGGGCAGCCCGAGCGCGAGCGCCAGGTTGATGAACGCGCTCACCGTGTCGGTGCCCTTGGCGTGCTGCTCGGCGCCCCGCCCCGTGAGGATCGCCGCCCGGTCCGCGTCGCCGAGGATCGCGGCGGCGACGCGCATCTGGGCGACCGGGACGCCGGTGATCCGCTCCACCCTCTCGGGCCACCAGGCGGCGGCCGAGGTGCGGACCGCGTCGAACCCGCTCGTCCTGGCGGCCACGTATTCCTCGTCCACGTGACCCTCGGTGATCACGATGTGCAGCAGTCCCAGGGCCAGTGCCAGGTCGGTGCCGGGGGTCGGCTGGAGGTGGAGGTCGGCCTGCCTGGCCGTCGCGGTGACCCGCGGGTCGATGACGATGAGCCGGCCGCCCCGCCCGCGCATCGCGGTGAGGTGGCGGACGAACGGCGGCATGGTCTCGGCCACGTTGCCGCCCGCGAGCAGGACCGCGTCGGCGCGGGCGAGGTCGGTGATCGGGAAGGGCAGGCCGCGGTCCATGCCGAAGGCGCGGTTGGTGGCCGCGGCGGCCGAGGACATGCAGAACCTGCCGTTGTAGTCGATCTGGCTGGTCTTCAGAACCATCCTGGCGAACTTGCCGAGCTGGTAGGCCTTCTCGTTGGTGAGCCCGCCCCCGCCGAACACGGCCACGCCGTTGGGGCCGTGCTCTTCCTGAACGGCGCGGATCCGGTCGGCGACGAAGTCGAGTGCCTCGTCCCAGCCGACCGGCCTGCCGTACAGGAGGGGTGTGGTGAGCCGTTCTCCGCTGGTCAGCAGCTCACCGGCGGTCCAGCCCTTCTGGCACAGACCGCCCGCATTGGCGGGGATGTCCTCTCTCGGGGTGATCGTGACCGTCTTCCCCACGGTGTCGTCCACAGTGACGTTCATGCCGCACTGCAGGGCGCAGTAGGGGCAGTGCGTCGCCGTCCCCGCCTTCACAGGCGTCCGGGTGGGAAGTGAGATCGGCATATGTCCGATGGTGCGTTCAGGCCGTTTCACAGCTGGGTCCCCCCTGTTACCGATGTGCTACAAGCCGCTAACCGTGTTCACATTCGGGATGAGCCGGATGTGAGCTTCAGGGCTTCAGGCCTTCAGATGCGAGCGGCCGCCAGGCTCGGCACGGGACCGGCGGTCCGCAGATAACAGGCCCAGGTCACGGCCGCGCACACCACGTAGAAGGTGGCGAACGCGGCAAGCGCGGCACCTGCTCCCCCGGTGGCGGCGATGGAGCTGCCGAATCCCCGGTTGATGAAAAAGCCGCCGAAGGCGCCGATCGCCGAGATGATCCCGATCGCGGCGGAGGAGTCGCGCCTGCCGACGGCCGTCGCGGCCTCGTAGGCGGGCGTGCCGGGGGCGATCCCCGCGGTGGCCCTGGCCCGGAAGATCGCCGGGATCATCCGGTAGGTGGAGCCGTTGCCGACGCCGGTGGTGGCGACCAGGAGCATGTAGGCGCCGAAGAACAGGACGAAGGCGTGCTGGGCCAGTCCCTGCCAGACCAACGCCGCCGCACCGGCCATGGCGGCGAAGTTGACGAGCGTCACCCGTGCCCCGCCCAGCCTGTCCGACAGCCAGCCTCCGACCGGCCGGACCAGCGAGCCGAGCAGCGGGCCGAGGAAGGCCAGGGTGACCAGGGACGCCTGCTCGGGAAACTGGCTCTTGATCAGCAAGGGGAACGCGGTGGAATACCCGATGAAGGAGCCGAAGGTGCCGATGTACAGGACCGACATGATCCAGGTCTGGGCCCGTCCGGCGATCTTCAGCTGGTCCTTGGGACTGGCCTTGGCGGAGGTCAGGTTGTCCATGAAGAAGTAGGCGCCGACCGCGGCGGCCAGGATGAACGGGATCCAGAACAGCCCGGCGGCGGCCAGGCCGAACCCGCCGATGATCAACGGCATGACGAGCTGTACGGAGCTCACACCGATGTTGCCGCCGGCCGCGTTGAGTCCGAGCGCCGACCCCTGCTTGGCCTGGGGGTAGAAGTAGGTGATGTTGGCCATGCTGGAGGCGAAGTTGCCGCCGCCCAGTCCCGCGGTGGCCGCGATCACCAGAAACACCCAGTAGGGCGTGCCGGGGTCGCTGACCGCGACGGCCAGGAGCCCCGCGGGGACGAGCAGGAGCAGCGCGCTGACCACGGTGAAGTTCCGGCCGCCGAACCTGGCGGGGGCGAAGGTGTAGGGAATGCGCAGCGCCGAGCCGATCAGGTTGGGCAGGGCGACGATCCAGAAGAGCTGGTCGGTGGAGAACCTGTAGTCGCCGAGCTGGACGGCCACGATGCTCCACACCGTCCAGAGCGTGAAGCCGAGGTGTTCGGCGAAAATCGAGAAGATCAGGTTGCGCCGGGCGACCTTCCGTCCGCCCGCCTCCCAGAAACCGGGGTCGTCGGGCCGCCACTCACTGATCCAGCGCTTCACGATCGTTCCTCCTGCGATTTCGGGGGCGTCGATCCCGAAATCTAGGAGTGTGGCGTTACGCACATTCACGTTCTGTGATGGTGCGCCGGTTACACGTGACTAACCTTGGAAATACGCAATGCACAGGTCGCACACTCGCAACCTCCCGGAAACACGGAAGATCCCCCGGTCACGGTTGAGGCAGACGGCAATGGGAACCATGTCCATGCCCGTTCGTCGCCTCGGGGAGTTGCGCGTGGCTGTTCAGCCGATCCGACTGTTCAACGATCCAGTGCTACGCACCGTAGCCGAACCCGTGACCACCTTCGATCGCGAGTTGCGAGGGCTGGTCAAATCCCTGCAGGCCACCATGCGCGCCGGCGTCGGCCGCGCGGGGCTGGCCGCCCCCCAGCTCGGAGTCCCTCTGCGGGTCGTCGTCTACGAATTGGAGGGCAGGTCCGGGCATCTGATCAATCCCCGTCTGGAGCCGTCCGAACGGAAGATCGTGGCCGACGAGGCGTGCCTGTCCGCACCCGATCTGTGGTGGCCGCTGGAACGTTCTTACATGGTCACGGCCCGAGGTCGCGACATGTTCGGCAAACCCGTCATCGTCCGCGCCCTCGGCATGCTCGCGCGGGTCCTCCAGCACGAGGCCGACCATCTCGACGGCATCCTTTTCATCGACCATCTCCCGGCGGACGAGCAAGAACGTTTTCTCGCCTCGATCCCACGACTTGCACATCAGGAGTCACGTTGATACTCTTTCATGGTTGCAGTCGTAGTTCTCAGCAAAGCCTTATCATCTCAAGTGCTTATGAGAAGTCCGCCGACAGCGGGCATTCCAGTTTCTCCGGAAGGTTTCCGCGGGTGCATGGTAGGGTCCGCAACGCAGCCCCGTGCCGCCGACCTGGCGGTTCGGTGAGGCTCCCAATGAGGAGAAGTTGTTTTGTCTGAGGGCACCGTTAAGTGGTTCAACGCCGAAAAGGGCTTCGGATTCATCGCACCGGATGACGGCACCGCCGATGTATTCGTGCACTACTCGGCCATCAACTCCGGGGGCTACCGCAGCCTGGAGGAGAACCAGCGTGTCAGTTTCACCACCACGCAGGGCCAGAAGGGTCCGCAGGCCGACCAGGTTCAGGTCATCTGATCTGTATCTGATCTAAGGATCCGATCGCTAGGCTTCAGACTGAGCCCGCACCGCCTCGGCGGTGCGGGCTCAGATCATTTCCAGGAACTTTTCACGCTCGGACAGACCGGTCTTCACGCGCGTTCGAGGCAGGCCTTCACGCGCGTTCGGGGCCGGCGACACCGTACGGGCAGAGCGAGACGCTGTCCGGGCAGAGCGATGAGAAGCACGCCGGGTCCTCACGCGTATTGGGAGCCGGCTCAGTCCCCCAGGCATGTCGGGCACGCCGGGGAGGTCTTCCCGCGCCCCTGGAGCGTCCTGAAGCCCGGCAGCCGGGCTCTCCGGCCTCCGGCCCCGTAACCCTTCGACGACGATCGGCTCCGGGCGCGTCCCCGGCCCCCGCGCGCCGTCTCCGTCTCCGACTTCCTGCGCACCGCCGTCGGCCCTCCGCGCACCGCCTCGCGGCCGCCTCTTTCGAACGCACGGATGCGTCTCCCGAAGGCGCCGGTCCTCCTGAACGCACGGATGCCCGTCCTGAACACAGGGACCCCCGGACGCACGGATACGCCTCCCGAACGAAACGCACGGATGCGTCTCCTGAAGGCACGGGTCCCTCCTGGACGCACGGATGCCCGTCCTGAACACAGGGACCCCCGGACGCACGAATGCGCCTCCCGAACGGACGGTCACGCACCCGAGCAGACGCGCCTCCGCACGAACGCGGGACGCGCATCGGAGATGAGCGCCTCAGCGACGCCCTGGGGGCGGCTCCACCCCCGAATACCCACTCCCCCGGACGCGGTCTTCAGACGCGCTCTCAGGGCCGCGAAGGGCCAACCCTCGGAGCCGAGAGTCCACCCCCTCGGGCCCTCGGCCCTCAGGGCGCGGCGCGTCCTCGGAGAACAGCCGGTTCGGCGGGAGCCCCCGAGCGAGCCGCGCCCTCGAAGGGGCGGTTCGAGGGCTCCCGCCGATCCGGGATCCCCTCAGAGGGAGAAACTCAGAGGGAGATGCTCGGAGGAGGATTCAGAGGGAGACGCCGAGCAGGGCGTCCGCGATGTCCCTGACGAGCATGGGCGCCCGCGGGTCGGCGCCGTCCGCGCCGTCCGCGCCGTCCGCGGACAGTGCCCGCTCCGCCCAGTCGTCGATGGCCGCGAGCGCCCCGGGGGTGTCCAGGTCGTCGGTCATCCGGGCGCGGACCCGATCGAGCACGGTGCCGGCCTCCGGTCCCGCCTGCAGCGCGGCGGCCGAGCGCCAGCGTGCCAGCCGCGCCTCCGCGGAGGTCAGCTGGTCGGCGGTCCACTCCCAGTCGGTGCGGTAGTGGTGGGCCAGCAGGGCCAGCCGGATGGCCATCGGGTCGGCCTCCTGGCGGAGCCGGGAGACGAAGACCAGGTTGCCCTTGGACTTGGACATCTTCTCGCCGTCGAGGGCCACCATGCCCGCGTGGACGTAGGCCTTGGCGAAGGGCCATTCGCCGGTGGCGACGTGGCCCTCGTGGGCGCCGCACTCGTGGTGCGGGAAGATCAGGTCGGAGCCGCCGCCGGCGACGTCGAAGCCGCTGCCCAGGTTGGCCAGCGCGATCGCGGTGCACTCGATGTGCCAGCCGGGCCTGCCCTGACCGAACGGCGAGGGCCAGGACGGCTCTCCCGGACGCTCGGCGCGCCAGAGCAGCCAGTCGAGCGGGTGCTTCTTGCCCGGCCGCGCCGGATCGCCTCCGCGCTCGGCGCACAGGGTGAGCATCCGCCCCTCGGAGTATCCGGAGACGGAGCCGAACTTGGGCGCCGCGGCGACGTCGAAGTAGACGTCGCCGTCGAGTTCGTAGGTGGCGCCCTTGTCGCGCAGGCGCCCGATCAGCTCGGCGACCTGATCGATCACCTCGGTCACTCCGACGTATTCGCGCGGCGGCAGGATCCGCAGCGCCTCCATGTCGGTCCGGAAGAGCTCGATCTCGCGCTCGGCCAGTTCCTGCCAGTCCATGCCGATCTGCTCGGCGCGTTCGAGCAGGGGGTCGTCCACGTCGGTGGCGTTCTGGATGTAGTCCACCTCGTGCCCTGCGTCCCGCCACATCCGGTTTACCAGGTCGAAGGCGAGGTATGTGTTGGCGTGGCCGAGGTGGGTGGCGTCATAGGGCGTGATGCCGCAGACGTACATCCCCGCCGTGGAACCCGGCTGAGTGGGTTCGGTCTCTCGTGCGGCGGTGTCGAAAAGCCGCAGAGGAGCACCGGTACCGGGAAGCCGGGGGACCTTCGGCGTAGACCACGATCTCATGTATTGAGCCTATCCAGCAGACAGACCACCCCGATCAGCTCAGGGTGGTGGTGTACAGGGCAATCACCTCAACCGCCGGAACTTGCCGGATCATTCCACGGGAACCCGGTTGAAAGCCTCCGGGTCGCGAGGATCACCGGTGAACTCGTAGTGAATCCCGCCGGGGGCGAGGGCGAGCAGGGTGACCGACAGGGAGCCGAAGGTTCGCCCGTCGGGCAGTTCGTGACGGACGATCATGGTGCGGGGGTCCTCGGAAGGCAGCCCCGCGCCGGTGGCCGTCTCGCGCCAGTCCTTCCAGTCTCCATCGAGCTCCGAGGGGCGGTGGGCCTTGGCGAACAGGGGCCGGAAGAACGCGACGCGCTCGTTCTCCTCCCCGCGCTCCCAGCCGCTGTTGACGATCATGTGGGTCCCTCGGGGGAGGTCGTCCCGCTTCAGCGCGATCCCGTCCCAGTGCCACAGACGGGCTCCGCCGAGATCGGCGAAGAGCAGGTGGAAGGGGTCGTAATGGACCAGGTCCGTCTCGGGGATGCGCTCCCCCGCCGCGGCCCGGAGCGGCAGGTCGCCCCGGGAGCGGCGTGTCCGCTCGGGGGCGAGCACACCGTGGCCGTTGAGCAGGGCGCCGATCCGTCTGGCGGCGGGATCGACGGCCAGCCAGGTCCCGCCCGCCTGAAGATCGCGCCCGCCGATCAGACCGGGCCAGTACTCGCCCGGAGGGACCCACGGCCGGTCGATGAACTCATCGCGCACCCCGACGAGGATCAGGGGGATCTCGGCGCTCGGATCGATGCTGACGACAACCGTGCACATGCCCGGAGGGTACAGGCCCCGCCGGGGGCGACCTCAGATCGGGGGCCAGGGAATGGCCGGCCAGTCCTTGGAGGGAAGGGGGTGCAGGCCGGTGTTGAGGAGCCTGCGTACGCGAGACCAGGTGGCCTCGACCTCGGCGAGGGTGAGGAGCTCGCGGAGCCGGCGGCCGAGGCGGCCCTGCTCCAGGTCTCGCTCCAGGCGGGTGAGGACGTTCATGGCGTCGCGGGACAGGGGCTTGCCGCGCCACTGCCAGAGCACGGTGCGGAGCTTGTCCTCGGCCGAGAAGGAGACGCCGTGGTCCACGCCGTAGATGTGGCCGTCGGCGAGCGGCAGCAGGTGGCCGCCCTTGCGGTCGGCGTTGTTGACGACCGCGTCGAACACGGCCATCCGGCGCAGGGAGGGCTGGCGACTGCGGATCAGCACCATCAGGTCGGTCTCGGAGTCGGTGTCGATCCAGAGCTGGCACATGCCGGGGCCGAAGGGTCCGTCGCGATAGACGGTGGGCGGGACGATCCGCCACCCGGTCGCGGCCGAGACCTCGTAGGCGGCCACCTCACGGGCGGCCAGCGTGCCGTCGGGAAAATCCCAGAGCGGGCGTTCACCGCGTACCGGCTTGTAGACGCAGGCCGCGGAGAGCCCGGCGAGCCGGACCGAGCAGTAGAGCGTCATGTTGGTCGCCTCGATCAGGCGACCGGCCACCTCCAGCTGACCTTCGCGAAGCAGGCGTATCGCGGTCTCGTCATCCAGCCCCGTCGCGGGCACCGCACTCAGCGTCGGCTCACTCTCGGCACTCATTCGCCTCCTCCACCCGATGCAGCGCTACTACTACCCCGGTAACCGTTGAGCCGCACACAAATATGCCCCTCGGCATCAAGAGGCTGGGCGCACAGCGGGCAGGGGGGGCGCCCCGCCGCGACGAGGGCCATGGCGCGTTTGGTGAAGGCCCTGGCCGCACCGGGGCTGATGTGGACGCGCAGTACCGTGGGCTCGGCGAGCGGGGACGGCTCGAACTCCTCGTCCTCGTCCTCCGCGACGGCCTCCTGGGCCTCGATGATCACCTGCGCGGTTTCGGAGTCCCACGCCAGTGCCATCGTGCCGACCCGGAAGTCCTCGCTGATCGGCACGTCCAGCGGAGCGTTGTCGGTCAGCGCGACGGGGGCGACGGCGGGCACCTGGGCAATGCCCTCGCTGCGCCGCAACACCTCGTCGAGAAGCTCGTCGAGGCGGTCGGCCAACGCCGCGACCTGGAATTTCTCCAGCCCGACGGTGGTCAATCGGCCCTGGCCACGGGCCTGCAGAAAGAAAGCTCGTGATCCCGGTTGCCCCACGGCACCGGCCACAAACCTCTCGGGTGGGTCGTAGTCGAAGACCGGCATAGCCCGACCTTACGTGGTCCCGGATCCGCCGCCGACTGCGGCATCGCTCCCGGTGAGGTTTTCTCCCCCGTCATCGGATTCCGAACCCTCCGCGGGTCTCAATGCGGCCACATCTCCACCTAGGTCGTTGAGCCTGAGCACAAAGGGACGCAAGGGCGTATATCGAATGGCCGTGAGCGATGCGGGATCAGCGGTTATCCGCTGGAACTGGTCCAGGTGGAGGCCCATGGCGTCGGCCACTATGGCCTTGATCACATCTCCGTGACTGCAGACCAGGTAGACGGCCTTCGGCCCGAGGCGCTCGTTCCACTCCCTGACGGCCGCCACGGCGCGATGCTGTACGGCGGACAAGGATTCTCCACCGGGAAACGTCACGGCGCTCGGATGGGCCTGCACGACCGGCCAGAGAGGATCCTTGGCGAGTTCGGCGATCGGGCGGCCCGTCCAGTCGCCGTAGTGACACTCCCCGAAGCGCTCGTCGGTCAGCACCTCCGTCGCGCGACCGCCGGCGATCGCCTGGGCGGTCTCCTGGCAGCGCTCCAGCGGGCTGGAGACGATGGCGTCCAGTTCCAGCGACGCCAGCCGTACGGCCAGCGCCTCCGCCTGGGCCTGTCCGGCCTCGCTGAGATGGACATCGGGGGTCCAGCCCGCCAGGACGGGACCGGTGAGGGGGGTCAGGCCGTGTCTGGCCAGTAGCAGGGTCGTCACGTGGGTAAGTCTTGCAGGCCTCACTCCACTACTTTTAAGTGCCCGGGCGGTAATCTGGCCGGATCATGGAGCAGCGCTATGTGGGCCGGAGCGGACTGTCGGTATCCCGCCTGGGACTTGGGACGATGACGTGGGGACGCGACACGAGCGCCGAGGAGGCCGCCGCGCAACTCCGCATGTTCGCCGAGGCCGGCGGCACCCTCATCGACACCGCGGACGTCTACACCGGCGGCGAGGCCGAACGGCTGATCGGGCGGCTGATCCGCGACTCGGTGCCGCGCTCGGAGCTGGTGCTGTCCACCAAGGCCGTGCTCACCCCGTCCGGCCGCCGTCCGCGCGACGCCTCCAGGAAGCACCTGATCGCCGCCATCGACGCCTCGCTGACCCGGCTCGGCGTCAACGAGGTGGACCTGTGGCAGCTGCACGCCTTCGACCCGGACGTCCCGCTGGAGGAGACCCTGGCCGCCGTGGACGCCATCGTGTCCTCGGGCCGGGCGGCCTACGCCGGGGTCTGCGACTACGCGGGCTGGCAGCTCGCCGCGGCGGCCGTCGGCCAGCGGGCGGTCTCCGGCCGGGTGCCGATCGTCGCCGCCCAGGTCGAATACTCGCTCCTGGCCAGGGAGGCCGAGCGCGAGCTGCTCGGCGCCGCCGAGCACGTCGGTGCGGGCGTGCTGGCCTGGTCGCCGCTCGGGCGCGGAGTCCTCACCGGGAAATACCGCACGGGCATCCCCGCCGACTCCCGTGCCGCGACCCCGCACTTCGCCGACTTCGTCAAGCCCTACCTGGATGAGCGGTGCCGCCGGGTCGTGGAGTCGGTGACGACCGCGGCCGAGGGGCTGGGGGTCTCGCCGCTGTCGGTCGCCCTGTCGTGGGTCCGCGACCAGCCGGGGGTCGTCTCCGCCATCGTCGGCGCCCGTACCCACGCCCAGCTGGCCGGGGTGCTCCAGGCCGAGGATCTGACGCTGCCCGTGGAGATAAGGGAGGCACTCGACGATGTCTCGGCCGACTGAGGGGCGGCGGGAGCGGACGAGCGCACCGAACCACAGACGGAAACAGGCACGGAAACCGAACGAGAATTCGTTTCGCGTATCACTAGTCGATACCGAATCGCAACTTTCCGTGGAAAAACCGGGTCCCCCCACAAAACTGTCAACGGGTGACAGGAGGGGCGCTCGGATGTCGACGAGACGCTTTGGCAGGGGGCATTCGGGTGTCAGCGAGATGACTTCGTTGATGTCTAAAGGGGGACGAATGCGAACTGTGATCTCTGCCGGTGTGCTGGCGCTGGCACTGGGCGGCGGAATCCCCGCGGTCGCGGCCGCCCCCGTGAGCGCCGCCACGCAACGGGACGACTGCCCGCAGAAGGGATTGCTGGGCACCGTCACGGGTGGGATCTGCAAGACCGTCGACACCCTCGGCGAGGCCGTGAGTGAGCTCACGGACGGCATCTCCGTCCCGCTGCCCAGCGTCAGAGTCCTCGACGCCCCCAGGGAGACGACCGAGAAAGGCTCCGGCGATGCCGCACGGGCCGGTGACACCGCGGCGGCCACCTCGTCGACGCCGGACGCCACCGGCGCGCCCGCTCCCGAACCGGTGGAGGAGTCGGAGAGGTCGGAAGACGGCAACCTGCTGCCCAAGGTCCTCGGCGGCGTCTGCCTGCCCCTGGCGACCTCCTCCGAGTGCGCGGGCCCGTCGGCGGGCGGCACTCCCGAACCCTCCGAACCCTCCAAACCCGCCGAGCCCTCCGCGACCCCCGAGCCGACGGTCCAGCCGTCCGGGTCGCCGAGTCCCAGCCCGTCGCCCAGCCCCAGCCCCGAACCCACGCGGGAGAAGACGGCCCCGCTGCCGGCCGGGGAGACCAAACCGCCGGAGACCCGGACGCTCACGACCGACGCGGGCGAACCGGTGATCTCCGAACCGTCCCCCGTCGTCGACGCCGAGGCGCCCCGGGTGGAGTTGCTCTGGCCCGGCCCGCTGATGCAGGAGTTCCAGAAGCAGATGCCGGACCGGCGTCCGCTCAAGCCCACCCGGTCGTCCGACGCGCTGGGCACGGTGCTCAGCACGGCGCTGCTGGTCGCGGCGATCCTCGCCGTCCGCCTGCTGTACACCAGGCGGATGGGCGAGGAGTCCATGCCGTTCGAACCGCTCCGGGTGGGGCGGCACCGGGTGGCCTAGTGGTGACCGGCGACGACTAGCCGCCGATCGCGTGCACGCCGCCGTCGACGTGCACGATCTCACCGGTCGTGGCCGGGAACCAGTCCGACAGCAGGGCGACGCACGCCTTGGCCGCCGGCGTCGGGTCGTTGATGTCCCAGCCGATCGGCGCCTTGGCCGGCCAGCTCTCCTCGAACTCGGTGAAGCCAGGGATGCTCTTGGCCGCCATGGTCCGGATCGGGCCCGCGGCCACCAGGTTGACCCTGATGCCGTGCTTGCCGAGATCGCGGGCCAGGTAGCGGGAGCAGGACTCCAGGCCGGCCTTCGCCACGCCCATCCAGTCGTAGACCGGCCAGGCCCTGGTGGCGTCGAAGTCGAGGCCGACGACCGCGCCGCCGCCCTTCATCAGCGGAAGCGCTGCCACCGCGAGCGACTTGAACGAATACGTGGAGACCTGGATGGCCGTCGCCACGTCCTCCCACGAGGTGTTCAGGAAGTTGCCGCCGAGGGCGCTCTGCGGGGCGAACCCGATGGCGTGCACCACGCCGTCCAGACCGTCCACGTGCTCGCCGACCCGGTCGGCGAGGGATTCGAGGTGCTCGGTGCTGGTGACGTCGAGCTCCAGCACCGGAGGCGGCTCGGGGAGCCGCTTGGCGATGCGCTCGACGAGGCTCAGGCGGCCGAAGCCGGTCAGCACGACCTGCGCCCCCTGCTCCTGGGCCAGTTTGGCCACGGAGAAGGCGATGGATGCGTCGGTCAGCACCCCGGTGATCAGAAGCCGCTTGCCTTCAAGAATTCCCATGAGTGCCGTTCCTCATCTGATGTGTCGTTCGTGTGTTCCGACGGGCGGGACCCGTCCGTCATCCGGCCCCTCCCGGAGGAGGGCGAAAGCCACTCCCTCCAGAAGCGGAGAGGTCGCGTCAGTGGCCCATGCCCAGTCCGCCGTCCACGGGGATGACGGCGCCGGTGATGTAGGAGGCGTCCGCGCTCGCCAGGAAGGCGACCACCTTCGCGACCTCCTCGGGGGTGGCCTGCCTGCCGAGCGGGATGTTCTTACGGATCTGCTCCTGGTAGGCCGCGTCCAGCTCGGCCGTCATGTCGGTCTCCACGAAGCCCGGGGAGACGACGTTGACCGTGATGCCGCGCGAGCCCAGCTCCCGGGCCACGGACCGGGCGAAGCCGATCATGCCCGCCTTGGAGGCGGCGTAGTTGCTCTGCCCGGCCGAGCCGAGCATGCCGACCACCGAGGAGATCAGGATGATGCGGCCGCGCTTGAGCCGCAGCATGCCGCGCGTGGCGCGCTTGGCCACCCGATAGGAGCCGGTGAGGTTGGCGTCGATGACGTCGGTGAAGGTCTCCTCCTTCATCATCGGCAGCAGCGTGTCCTTGGTGATGCCCGCGTTGGCGACGAGCACCTCGACCGGGCCGTGCTCGGCCTCGACCTTCTCGAACGCCGCTTCCACGTCGGCCATGCTGGTCACATCGCAGCGCACGCCGAACAACCCCTCGGGGGGGTTTCCGGAGCGGTAGGTCACGGCGACGGCGTCGCCGGCCTGGGCGAGTTCGCGGGCGATCGCGAGGCCGATGCCGCGATTACCGCCGGTTATGAGAACAGATCGAGCCATGGAGCTGACGTTATCGTCTACCCGGGGGTAACCCCCTTGTCCGGGAAGGACAAGATCACAGGGCTAGGATCGTCGACATGCGCCAGATCGATTCCGACTTTCTCGCCCTGCCCCTGAGGCAACTGGCGGACGCGGCTCTGCAGCGTGCCCGTGACCTCGGCGCCGAACACGCCGATTTCCGGCTCGAGCGTGTCCGCGCGGAGACCCTCCGTCTGTCCGACACCTCCCTCGAAGGCTCCATGGACGCCGACGACCTCGGCTACGCCGTACGGGTCGTCAAGAACGGCACCTGGGGCTTCGCGGCCGGCCTCGAGCTGACCCCCGAGGCGGCGGTCAAGGTCGCCGAGCAGGCGGTGGAGGTGGCCGTCGTCTCCGCGGCCGTCAACCGCGAGCCCATCGAGCTGGCCCCCGAGCCGGTCCACTCCGACGTCACCTGGGTCTCCTCCTACGAGATCGACCCCTTCGACGTGCCGATGCGCGACAAGGTGGCCCTGCTCGCCGACTGGTCGGGCGGTCTGCTGAGAGACCCGCGCGTGGACCAGGTCCAGACCTCGCTGATGCAGGTCAAGGAGCAGAAGTTCTACGCCGACACGGCCGGCACCTCCACCACCCAGCAGCGGGTGCGCCTGCACTGCGAGCTGGAGGCCATGAAGGTCCAGGGCGGCCGCTTCGAGTCGATGCGCACGCTCGCCCCGCCGGTCGGCCGGGGGTACGAATACCTCACCGGCCCCACCTGGGACTTCCGGGGTGAGCTCGCCCGCATTCCCGAATACCTCGAGGAGAAGTTCGGGGCCCCCTCCGTCGAGGCGGGGCAGTACGACCTGGTCGTCGACCCGTCCAACCTGTGGCTGACGATCCACGAGTCCATCGGGCACGCCACCGAGCTGGACCGGGCCCTCGGCTACGAGGCGGCCTACGCCGGGACCAGCTTCGCCACCTTCGACCAGCTCGGCAAGCTGGCATACGGCTCACCCGCGATGAACGTCGTCGGCGACCGTACGACCGAGCACGGCCTGTCCACGATCGGCTACGACGACGAGGGCGTGGCGGCCAAGGAGTTCGACATCGTCTCCGGCGGCGTCCTGGTCGGCTACCAGCTCGACCGGCGGATGGCGCTGCTGAAGGGCCTGGGCGCCTCCAACGGCTGCGCCTTCGCCGACTCCCCCGGCCACATGCCGATCCAGCGCATGGCCAACGTCTCGCTGCGGCCCGCCCCCGGCGGCCCCTCCACCGAGGAGCTGATCTCCGGGGTGGATCGCGGCATCTACGTCGTGGGCGACAAGAGCTGGTCCATCGACATGCAGCGCTACAACTTCCAGTTCACCGGCCAGCGGTTCTACAAGATCGAGAACGGCAGGCTCGCCGGCCAGCTGCGCGACGTCGCCTACCAGGCCACGACCACCGACTTCTGGCGGTCGATGGAGGCCGTCGGCGGGCCGCAGACCTACGTGCTGGGCGGCGCGTTCAACTGCGGGAAGGGCCAGCCGGGCCAGGTCGCCCCGGTCAGCCACGGCAGCCCGTCCGCGCTCTTCCGCGACGTGCGCATCCTCAACACCGTGCAGGAGAGTGGCAGTTGAGCGAGCAGCACGCGCGACCCGACGGACACGGCGCACCGGCGACCGGCTCGACGAGCGATGAGGACAGGAGCGGGATGAGCCCCCAGGAGATGATCGAGAAGGTTCTGGACCTCTCCACGGCCGACGACGTCGTCGTCATCGTGGACGAGGGTTCCAGCGCCAACCTGCGGTTCGCGGGCAACACCCTCACCACCAACGGCGTGTCCCGCTCCTCGCAGCTCACCGTGATCTCGATCGTGGGCCGGGGCGTGGGCGTGGTGTCGCGGGCGGCGGTCCGTCCCGAGCAGCTCGCCGACATCGTCGCAGCGGCCGATCACGCCGCGGAGGACGCCCAGCCGTCCGAGGACGCCCGGCCGCTGGTCGAGGGCGAGAGTTCCGCAGACTGGGACGCCCCCGCCGATGTCACGTCGATCAAGGTGTTCGGCGCGTTCGCCCCCGCGCTCGGCGAGGCCTTCGCCGCGGCCGAGGCGGGCGGGCGCAAGCTGTACGGCTTCGCCGAGCACATCGTCACCACGACCTTCATGGGCACCTCCACCGGCACGCGCCTCCGGCACACCCAGCCCACCGGCCGCCTGGAGCTCAACGCCAAGTCTCCGGACATGAAGCGCTCCGCCTGGACCGGCGTGGCCACCCGCGACTTCTCCGACGTGGACGTCGCGGCTCTGGACTCCTCGCTGGCCCAGCGCCTCGAGTGGGCGAAGAACCGTATCGACCTGCCCGCGGGCCGATACGAGGCGCTGCTCCCGCCGACGGCGGTGAGCGATCTGATGATCTACCTCTACTGGAAGGCCGGAGCCCGCGACGCGCTCGAGGGGCGCACGGTCTTCTCCAGCCCCGGGGGCGGGACCCGCGTCGGGGAGACCCTCTCCGAACTGCCGATCCAGCTGTCCGGAGACCCCGCCGCATCGGGCATCGAGTGCGCGCCGTTCGTGGTGGCGCACGCCTCCAGCCGGCAGAGCTCGGTGTTCGACAACGGGCTGCCGCTGGCGCCCACCGACTGGATCGCCGACGGCAGGTTGGCGAACCTGCTGCAGACCCGATACTCGGCCGAGCTGACCGGCCTGTCCCTGACCCCGGACATCGACAATCTGATCATGCGGGGTCCCGAGGGCGGACGCTCGCTGGAGGAGATGATCGCCTCCACCGAGCGCGGCCTGCTCCTCACCTGCCTGTGGTACATCCGCGAGGTGGATCCGCAGACCCTTCTGCTCACCGGGCTGACCCGTGACGGCGTCTACCTGATCGAGAACGGCGAGGTCGTGGGCGAGGTGAACAACTTCCGCTTCAACGAGAGCCCGGTCGACCTGCTGCGCCGTCTCACCGAGATCGGCGCCTCCGAGCAGACCCTGCCGCGCGAGTGGAGCGACTACTTCACCCGCGCGATCATGCCCCCGATCCGGGTGCCCGACTTCAACATGTCGACGGTCAGCCAGGCCAGCTAGGACGGTTCCGGGGCTCGCTCCGTACGGACGCCGGCGGCTTCCGTACGGGACACCTGAGCGGCCCTGACCTGCGCCGATCATCTACGGACGTCCGTCTCCGTCTCCGGACGTCCGTAGATGCCGTCTCTCATGTCGAGATGTGGCGTTCGAGTCCGGACAGGGCACCGCTAGGCTTCCACTGGCCACAGCGCGTGGGGAGCAGCCTTGGATCGCACGGGAACAAACCTTCCCGCCGTCGGTGAGTACAACCAGACGGTCGTTCTCGACGCCATCCGCCGGCGCCCCGAGGGGATCACCCGGTCCGAGCTCGCCGCCCTGACCGCCCTGAGCGGGATGACGGTGACGAAGGTCTGCCGGCGCCTTCTCGACGCCGGTCTCGTCGACGAGCACGGCACGCGCATGAGCGGCCCCGGCAAGCCGGCGGCGGTCGTCAAACTGAACCCGGACGGCGGTTTCGCGGTCGGGGTGCACATCGATCCCGCAGCGGTGACCTACGTGCTCGTCGACCTGTCCGGCAAGGTTCGGGACCACTCGCGCACCGGCACACCGACCGCGGGAGACCCGAGCGCGGTCATCGACGAGATGGCGAACGCGATCGAAGCGCTCATCGCGGGTTCCGCCGTCGACAGGTCCCGTATCCTCGGTATCGGCATCGCGTCGCCCGGCCCGGTGAACGTCGACGACGGCGTGCTCCTGAATCCGCCGATGATGCCCACCTGGCATCGGGTGGCCTTGCGGCGCTCGCTCGCCGAGGCGACGGGCCTGCCCGTGCTGCTGGAGAAGGACGCGACGGCCGCGGTCGTCGCCGAGCTGTGGTTCGCGGGCCCCGACAGCAGCCGCGACTTCGTGTTCATGTACTACGGCACCGGTCTCGCCACCGGCCTGTCGGTGGCGGGCGAGGTCGTTCGCGGCATCAGCTCCAATGCGGGTGACGGGGGCCACATCACCGTCGATCCCGACGGCCCGGTGTGCACCTGCGGCCGGCGCGGCTGCGTCGGCTACATCACCGTTCCGCGGGCGCTCGTCGCGCGCGCGGTGCTCGACGGCGTGCTCTCGGCGGCCGAGGCCGGCAACCTCGACGACACGGTCGACGTGGACGCGGCGTTCAGCAGGCTGGCGGCCCTCGCCGCGGCCGGGAGCCCCGAGGCGATCGCGATCCTGACCGACGCCGCACGTTCTCTGGCACGCGCGATCGTCGTGATCGTGAACCTCCTCGACATCGACCGGGTCATCTTCGGCGGGCCGTTCTGGACGCGCATCTCTCCGGTGATCCTCGGTGCGCTGCCGGACGCGGTGCGCAGCGACCCCGCCCTGATTCCGCCGCACCCCATCCGGTTCGCCCAGTCCGCGATCCCCGTCGATGTCGCCGCCGTCGGAGCCGCGACCCTCGTGCTCGACAACACCTTCTCGCCCCGGCCTTCCGCGCTGCTTCTCGCGGCGGAGTGATCACGTCCAACTTTGTCCTCACAAAGTTTTGACCTCACAAAGTGTTGCGGCCGATTATGAACACATGATTTGCTAATTCCCGCCACTGCGCTCGGTGTTGGAACCGACACCGTTGCGTCATGGTCGATGCCCACCGGAAGGCATCCACAAATCCCCCTGCCTGAGGTGTCAACGTCGACCGGTCTAGCACCGTCGCCTGGCGTTGTCTGGAAGGAAAACATGAGCAACACAGTCACGCGCATCCGGCTCGCGGGTGTCGTCATCGCCGCGGCAGCCAGCACCGCCGGACTCGCCGCGTGCTCGTCGCCCGCTCCGTCGGGCGACGCATCCGCAGCCGCACCCGCAGCCGCCTGTGAGCCCGCGAAGGGCAACGTCACCCTCCAGTACTGGAACACCGTTCCGGGTATGGACCAGGTCGTCGCCCTGTGGAACAAGAAGAACCCGAACATCCAGGTCGAGATGAAGAACATCTCCACCGACCAGTACGGCATCATCGGCAACGCCCTCAAGGCGGGCAAGGCGCCGGAGCTCGCTCAGGTCGGTTACGACCAGCTCCCCAGCCTGCGCACCCAGGACGCCTTCGTGGACGCCTCGGCCTGCGCGGACGCCGTCGCGGCCAAGTCGAAGTTCGTGCCGTGGACCTGGTCGCAGAGCAGCTTCGGTGACACCGGCGTGTTCGCCTTCCCGCAGGACACCGGTCCGATGGCCCTCTTCGTGCGCAGCGACATCTTCAAGAAGCACAACCTCGAGGTCCCGAAGACCTGGGACGAGTACGCGGCGGACGCGCAGAAGCTGCACGACGCGGACCCCAACCTCAGCATCACGTTCTTCGACCCGAACAACGCCGAGTTCTTCAACGGGCTTCTCTGGCAGAACAACGCCAAGATGTACGGCTACTCCGGCGACAAGTGGCACGTCACCGTCGAATCCGACCAGAGCAAGCAGGTCGCCGAGTACTGGCAGAAGCTGATCGACGCCAAGCTCGTCCGCACCGACCTCGCCCACGGTTCGACCCCGATGTACGCCGCGTACCAGAAGAACGAGATCGCCAGCTACGTCGGCGCCGCCTGGGGCTACAGCATGTTCCGCGACAACCTGCCCGACCAGTCCGGCAAGTGGTCGATCGTCCCGATGCCGACGTGGGGCTCGAACGCCGCGTCCGGCGACTGGGGCGGATCCACCGTCGCGTTCATGAAGGGCAACGCGCACCTGTACGAGTCGGTCAAGTTCAACTCCTGGCTGAACACCGACCCGGAGGCCCTCGCGATGGAGAACAAGCTGGGCGGCCTCTACCCGGCGGCCACCGCCGGGCTGGAGCTTCCCGCGCTCTCTGAGGGCGTCCCGTACTACAACAACGAGAAGATCTTCGACGTCTTCGCCGAGTCGTCCAAGAACATCGACACCAGCTTCGCCTGGGGCCCCACCCAGAAGACGGTGAACCTGGCGCTCCAGGACGCGCTGGCCAAGGCGGCGGCCGGCGACGGCAAGCTCGCCGACGCGCTCTCGGCCGCCCAGGCGTCCGCACTGAAATCGATGCAGGATCTGGCGATCCCGGCCGTCGCGGGCAACTGACCGCGGCATGACTGACATCGCAACCCGCGCGAACCGCGTGGTGGCAACGCCCGGAGGCCGCAGCCGTCACAACGGCGGCGGCCCCCGGGCGGGCACCATAGCCGCCTTCCTGACCCCGTTCTTCCTCCCGTTCGTGCTGTTCTACCTGGTGCCGATCGCCTACGCGGTCTGGCAGAGCTTCCTCGTCGTGCGCCGCACCGGCGGCCAGTACGGCACGTCGTACACGACCTTCGGCGGCTTCGAGCAGTACGTTCAGGTGTTCCAGAACACGGAGTTCTGGTCTAGCATCGGGCGCATCGGACTGTTCGGCATCGTGCAGGTGCCGGTCATGCTGTTCGTCGCGCTGATCATCGCGCTGCTGCTCGACACTCCCCTGCTGAAGCTGAAGGGGTTCTTCCGCATCACGGCGTTCATGCCGTACGCCGTGCCCGGCGTCATCGCCGCGATCATGTGGTCGTTCCTCTACTCGCCGCAGCTCAGCCCCCTCGTCGACCTGCTGAAGGCCATCGGCCTCCAGCCCGACTTCCTCGGCCCGGGCGCCGTGCTGTGGTCGGCGGCGAACGTCTCCACCTGGCTGTGGACCGGCTACAACATGCTGATCATGTTCTCGGCGCTGCAGGCGATCCCGCAGGAGCTCTACGAGGCCGCCAAGCTCGACGGTGCGAGCACCTGGGCGATCGCGTGGCGGATCAAAGTCCCGATCATCGCTCCGTCGATCATCCTCACCACGGTGTTCTCGATCATCGGCACGCTGCAGCTCTACGCCGAGCCGGCCGTGCTGCGCCAGATCTCCTCGAACATCTCGAGCACGTTCACCCCGAACATGCTCGCGTACGCGGTGGCCTCCGGGAACAACTACCAGCAGGCGGCGGCGATCTCCGTGGTCATCGCCGTCATCACCTTCGTCTTGAGCTTCGGGTTCATGCGACTGACCTCGAAGAGGGCCGGACTGTGAGCAACCAGACCCCGACCCGCGAAAGCCGCGTCAGCCGCACGGCCGCCATGGCTCTGATGTTCCTCCTGGCGATCTACTTCCTGCTGCCGCTCTACTTTCTGATCGTCGCGGCGACAAAACCGCAGGGCGACCTCGCCTCCACCTTCGGGCTGACGTTCTCGCACTTCGACCTGTTCAAGAATCTGGACACCCTGTTCAGCCGCAGCGACGGCATCTTCGGGCGATGGGCCCTGAACAGCGTGATCTACGCGGTGCTGGGCGCGGCCGTCGGAACCCTGATCTCCGCGCTGTGCGGCTACGCGCTCGCCAAGTTCAAGTTCCGGGGCCGCGAGTTCCTGTTCTCCGTCATCCTCGGCGGTGTCCTCGTTCCCACCACCGCGCTCGCGCTCCCGCTGTTCCTCCTGTTCTCGGCGACCGGGATCGTCAACACCTACCTCGCGGTGTTCCTGCCCAGCATCGTCAGCCCGTTCGGCGTCTACCTCGCCCGCATCTTCACCGCCGCCGCCGTCCCCGAGGAGATCCTCGAGTCGGCGCGCCTGGACGGCGCCGGCGAGTTCCGCACGTTCTTCTCGGTGGCGCTCAAGCTGCTGACGCCGTCGCTGGTGACCATCTTCCTGTTCCAGTTCGTCGGCATCTGGAACAACTTCTTCCTGCCGATGGTGATGCTGCAGAAGGAGTCGCTCTTCCCGATCACGCTCGGCCTCTACCAGTGGAACGGTCAGACCGCCCGAGCCCCGCTTCTTCAGGAATCCGTGATCACCGGCTCGCTGGTCTCGATCGTGCCCGTGATCATCCTGTTCATCCTTCTTCAGCGGTTCTGGCGCACCGGGCTCGCCTCCGGCTCGATCAAGTGACTCCGTACCGCCACTCCCCTGTCTTCCACGTTCCCACCAGCAGAAGGTCCCCTCTCCCCATGCAGAACTCCGCCGTCTTCGTGCCCCATTTCCACTGGGACCGGGAATGGTATGAGCCGTTCCAGGTGTTCCGGCACCGGCTTGTCACCGCTCTCGACACCGTGCTGGAGACGGCCGAGGCGAACCCGGACTTCCGGTTCACCGTCGACGGGCAGATGGCCGCGATCGAGGACTACCTGGAGATGCGACCGGAGAACCGCGATCGGGTCGCGGCCCTGGTCGCCGGCGGCCGGCTCGCCATCGGGCCGTGGCTCATCCTGCTCGACGAGTTCCTGTGCTCCGGCGAGACCATCGTGCGCAACCTGCAGATGGGGTGGGCGGCCGCGGCGGACCTCGGCGGCTCGATGCCCATCGGCTACCTGCCGGACATGTTCGGCCACGTCGCGCAGATGCCGCAGATCCTGGCGCGCGCCGGGATCGAGCACGCGGCGCTGTGGCGCGGTGTTCCCGGCTCCGTCGACGGTCACGCCTTCCGCTGGCGCGCTCCCGACGGCTCCGAGGTGCGCACCGAGTTCCTCTTCGACGGCTACGACAACGGCCTCGACGTCCTGCTGGTGCCCGACCAGATCGGGCGCGCGCTCGGCGAGTACGCGGAGATGACGGCCGAGCGGTGGGGCGGCGATCCGCTGCTCGCGATGGCCGGCACCGACCACAACGCGCCCGACCCGCAGCTCGCGGCCTGGCTGCGGCGGGCGTCCAGCGACGAGCGCGCCATCACCATCGCGACGCTCGACGAGTACATCCGCAAGCACGTGCGCGACGAGGTCTCCGCCGTCGTCACCGGTGAGCTCCGCAGCCACGTGCGCGGCAACATCCTCCCGGGCGTGCTCTCCGTACGGCTCGGGCTCAAGCAGCGGATGGCCGTCGCCGAGCGCACGATCGACCACGCCGAGCGGGTGAACGCCCTGTGGTCCCGGCGCGACGACTCGCCGTTCCTCTCGCTCGCGTGGCACAAGATCATCGAGTCGTCCGCGCACGACTCGGTCGTCGGCTCCGGCACCGACGAGACCTCCGACCAGGTCGAGGCGCGTCTCGCCGAGGCCACGCACGCGGCGCGGGCGGTTCGGGACGCGGCCCTCGCCGAGCCCGCCGCCCTGGTGCCGAGCGACGGCTACCTGGTCGCCAACCCGCTGCCGTTCCCGCGCACGGCCCTGGTCGAGGTGGACGTCGTGGCCCCGCCCGAGGGAACCGTTCTGGTCGCGACCGCCGCCGACGGCTCGGCGCATCCCGCCCAGCTGACCTCGCAGGCCCCGACCGTGCTCAGCGACGAGCGCATGGACGCCTCGCAGCTCGAACGCGTGCTGCGCCGCATCCACCGCCGCGAGCTCTTCGGCCGTCTGATCGACCACTACGAGCTCACCCCGGGATCGCTCGTCTTCCACCTCGCCGAGGTGCCGGCCGGCGGACCGTTCGACCTGCTGATCCTGCGCCGGGAGGTCGCCGCCGCGGCCGCCGCGCATCCGGGTGAGTGGAGGGTGCTGACGCTGGAGGAGGCCCGCGCGACCGCGCTTGTGCCCGTGGACGTCCCCGCCTCCGGGCTTGCGAGCTTCCGGGTCGAACCGAGCGACCGGACCGCCGCGTGGTCGGCGACGTTCGCACCCGCGACGGCGACGGCCCGCGCTCTCTCGAACGGACTGGTCGAGGTCGCGATGGCCGCCGACGGCACCCTGGACGTGACCGGGGCCGACGGCACCGTGCTGCACGGAGTCGGCCGCCTCGTCGACGGCGGTGACCGCGGCGACAGTTACAACTACGCTCCGCCGGCGAAGGACGTGCTCGTGTCGGAGCCGGCGGAGGTCGCCGTCGAACTCCTCGAGAACGGCCCGCTGCGTTCGCGGATGCGGGTCACCCGCGTCTACGAATGGCCCGCCGCGCTCTCCTCCGAGCGTGATCTACGCAGCGACCGGACCGTGCCGACCCCGGTGGAGACCCTCGTGGAGGTGCGCGCGGGTGAGCCGTTCGTGCGCGTGTCCACGTCGTTCCTGAACTCCTCCGCCGACCACCGGCTGCGCTTCCACGTGCCGCTGCCCGAACCGGCGGCCGTGTCCGCGTCCGCCGGGCAGTTCGCCGTCACCGAGCGTGGGCTCACCGCCGAGGGCGGCTGGGGCGAATACCCGATCCCGACCTTCCCCGCGAGCTCGTTCGTGTCGGCCGGAGCCGCCAACGTGCTGCTCGACCACGCCACCGAGTACGAACTCGTCGGCGACGGCTCCGAACTGGCCATCACGCTGCTGCGCGCGATCGGCTCGATCAGCGTCAACATCCATCCGCTCCGTGACGAGCCCGCGGCGAGCGAGATCCCCGCGCCGGGCGCGCAGGATCTCGGCGTGCGCATCGAGAACCGCTTCGCCGTCGTGCCCTCGGCGACCGGCTGGCAGGGCGCGAACGCGGTCGCTCTCGCCGAGGACTTCCGCAACGACGTGCTGGTCGCCCGCGGGACCGCGTCCGCCGGGGGTCAGCTGCCCCCCGACGCGACCGGCGTGCGGGTCGACGGTACGGACATCCTCGTCTCGAGCATCCGCCGCGTCGCCGACGACGACCGCGGCGCCGGCACCGAGGTGCGGTTGACCGCGATGAGCGACACGGGATCGGCCGTCCGCGTGACCGGCGCGTTCACGGAGGCCACCACGGTCGACCTGCTCGGCCGGCCTCTCTCCGCGGCGCCGGTCGCGGACGGACTCGAACTCGCCCTCGGCCCGTGGGAGATCCGAACGGTCGTGGTCCGATAGACACTGCGACCGTTGTTCTCAAGAAAGGGTTGTGACCTCGTGCCCTCCCAACTTTCCGCCTACGTTTCGGACACCGCACCGGGGCGTGGCGCGCTGCGCACGGCGCGCTCGTGGCTGCACTCCGACGCCCCCCGCCTTTCGCTGAACGGGCTCTGGCGTTTCCGTCTGTCTCCCACGGCGTCGGTGGCGGAGGACTTCGCGGCCGAAGACTTCGACGACGGCGGCTGGGACGGCATCCCGGTGCCCTCCCACTGGGTGCTCCAGGGTGACGGAGCCTACGGCCGGCCGATCTACACGAACGTGCAGTTCCCGTTCCCGATCGACCCACCCCATGTCCCGGATGAGAACCCCACCGGCGACTATCGCCGCCACTTCGACGTGCCCGCCGACTGGTCGGACGCCGAGCGCGTTGTGCTGCGGTTCGACGGCGTCGAGTCGCTCTTCACGCTGTGGGTGAACGGCGACGAGATCGGCGGCGCCGCCGGCAGCCGGCTCGCCCATGAGTTCGACGTGACCTCGTCGCTGCGCCCGGGCGACAACGTCGTCGCCGTGCGCGTGCACCAGTGGTCGGCGGCCAGCTATGTCGAAGACCAGGACCAGTGGTGGCTGCCGGGCATCTTCCGTGACGTCACCCTGATCGCACGGCCGGCCGGAGGCATCGAGGACGTCTGGCTGCGGACCGGGTTCGACGATGGGCGCGGACGGATCGAGATGGAGGTCACCGCCGACGCGGCGGCGTTCCCGGTCACCCTTCGCCTCCCCGAACTCGGCATCGAGCAGGTCTGGGCGACGGCGGCCGACGTTGCCCCGCTCGACGTCGACGGCGTGGAGCCCTGGTCTGCCGAGCTGCCTCGCCTGTACGACGTCACCGTGTCGACGGCCGCGGAGAGCATCGCCCTGCGGGCGGGTTTCCGCACGGTCGAGATCCGCGGCGACCGGTTCCTGGTCAACGGGCGCCGCGTCGTGTTCCACGGGATGAATCGCCACGAGACCCACCCCGAGCGCGGCCGCGTCTTCGACGAGGAGCACGCCCGCGAGGACCTGGCCCGCATGAAGCGGTTCAACGTGAACGCGATCCGCACCAGCCACTACCCGCCGCACCCGCGACTGCTCGACCTTGCCGACGAGCTCGGATTCTGGGTCGTCCTCGAATGCGATCTCGAGACGCACGGCTTCGACAAGCTGGGCTGGGTCGGCAATCCGAGCGATGACCCGGCGTGGCGTGAGGCGTATCTCGACCGCATCCGGCGCACCGTCGAACGGGACAAGAACCACCCCAGCATCGTGATCTGGTCGCTCGGCAACGAGGCGGGAACCGGTGGCAACCTCGCCGCGATGTCGGCGTGGGTCCACGCCCGCGACCCCGAAAGGCCCGTGCACTACGAGGGCGACCACGCCGGCGAGTACACCGACGTCTACTCGCGGATGTACTCCTCGGTGCTCGAGACCGAGCAGATCGGAACCGACGGCTCACGCGCGCCGCTGCTGAACTGCACTCCCGCGCAGGGCGCCCGGCAGCGCACCAAGCCGTTCCTGCTCTGCGAATACGCCCACGCGATGGGCAACGGGCCGGGAGCGCTCGACCAGTACGAGGCGCTGGTGCACGAGCATCCGCGGCTGCACGGCGGCTTCGTCTGGGAGTGGCGCGATCACGGCATCCTGTCGACGACCCCGGACGGCAGGCCCTACTACGCGTACGGCGGCGACTTCGGAGAGGTCGTCCACGACGGCAACTTCGTGATGGACGGAATGCTGCTGAGCGACGACGTCCCGACTCCGAGCCTCCACGAGTACAAGGCGGTCGTGGCGCCGGTCCGCTTCGCCTTCGACGGCGACGAGGTCGCGGTCACCAGCCTGCGGCACTCGGCCGACACCTCCGACCTGCGCTTCCGCTGGCGCGTCGAGCACGACGGGACGCTCGTGGACTCCGGGGACCTGGAGGTCCCCGTCGTCGCGGCGGGCGGGTCGGCGCGGGTGCCGCTTCCACGGATCCCGGTGTCGCCGGACTCGGAGACGTGGCTCACCGTTGACGCGGTGCTGGCGGCCCAGACCGCTTGGGCGCCCGACGGGCATGTGATCGCGACCGCCCAGCTGGACCGTTCGGCGCCTCGTCCCGCGCCCGCCGTCCGACGCGAAACGAACTGGCGGCGGAGTGACGGAACGCTGACGCTGGGAATCGCCGAGTTCGTCGACGGGTCCCTCGTGCGCCTCGCCGGTCGTGCCGTGGCCGGCCCGCGGCTGGAGCTGTTCCGTGCCCCGACCGACAACGACGAGGGCGCGTCCCAAGAGGTCGAGGAGAGCGACGCGAGCATCGCCGGGGTCTCCAACGCCGAACTGTGGCGTCGCGACGGCCTCGACCGGCTGACCACGCGGCGACTGTCCGTGGAGCGCGGCGCGGACGCCCTGCGAACGATCTCCAAGGTCTCGGCGGCGAACTCCGCCCTGTCGGTGATCGTGGAGTCCGTCTGGTCGCTTGAGGACGACGAACTCGAGTTGCGTGTGGAGATCGAGCCCTCGAAGGGCTGGCCGACGGTGTGGCCGCGGATCGGGATCCGTTTCGACCTGCCCGATGGCGCCGCTCCCGTCGACGGCGCCGAGTGGTTCGGCCTCGGCCCGCTCGAGTCCTACCCCGACAGTCTCCGCGCGGCACGCACCGGCCGTTTCTCCTCCACCATCGACGACCTCTCCGTCGACTACGCGCGGCCCCAGGAGACCGGGCACCGCTCCCTGCTGCGACAGCTGACGCTGACGAGCGCCGGCACCGAGGTGCTACGCATCGTGACAGTGCCGGATACTCGCGGACGTCGCCCCGGCTTCACGCTCAGCCGCCACGCCCCGCAGCAGATCGCACGGGCCGGACACCCGTTCCAGCTTCCGGATTCGACGACGAGTCACCTGATCGTCGATGCGGCCCAGCACGGGCTCGGCTCACGGGCCTGTGGGCCGGACGTGTGGCCCGAGTTCGCGCTTCGCCCCGAGGCCCGCACGATCAGGCTTCGCATTGCGGCGGGCTAGTCACGCGGTCCGCTGTGTCCGCTGTGTCCGCAGTGTGCACGGTGTCCGCAGCGCCGCCGGGGAGCGGGCGGAGCCATGCTCCGCCCGCTCCCCGGTCGCGCGGCGGCGCCCCCGTCCGGCCGCCGTCACCGGCGGTCGATCAAGACACCCGCTCGGATCGCCACGAGCCGGATGCGGTCTCGCGTGCGGGCAGGACGTTATGACAATATGTCAGGACAAAGTAGTGCCGTAGCATGTGGTCAACGGGCACGCTGCCCCCATCGTCAGCTGCCGGAAAAGGCCTCATGCCACGGCGGGAACGACCCAAACACGTATCGGAACGGGGATCACGAATGCGCATCGGGCTAGCGGGTGTCGGACGGATAGGCGCCTTCCATGCCAGGACCCTGGCGGCTCTCGACTTCGTCGACGAGCTCGTCGTGACGGACGCCGACCTCGGGGCGGCCAAGTCCGTCGCCGACGAGCTCGGGATCGAAGTCGCTCCGGACGCCGAGGCGCTGCTCGCGTCGGGCGTCGACGGCTTCGTGATCACCACGGCCACCCCCGCCCATGCGCCGCTCCTGCGTCAGGGCATCGCCGCGGGGGTGCCCACCTTCTGCGAGAAGCCGGTGGCCTCCACCCTCGCGGAGACCATCGGGCTGGCCGACCTCGCCGCGTCCACCGGCGTGCAGGTGCACGTCGGCTTCCAGCGGCGGTTCGACGCCGGTTACCGGCGGGCGCGGGCCGCGGTGGAGTCCGGGGAGCTCGGATTCATCCACACCATCAGGGCCAACACCCACGACCAGGCCCCGCCGCACGCGTCCTACATCCCGACCTCCGGCGGCATCTTCCGCGACTGCAACGTGCACGACTTCGACATCCTCCGGTTCGTCACCGGGCGGGAAGTGGCCTCCGTCTACGCGACGGGCGCCAACAAGGGCGCCGACTTCTTCGCCGCGGCCGGTGACGTCGACACCGCCGGAGCCCTGCTGACCCTGGACGACGGCACGATCGTCCTGATCTCCTCGACCCGCTACAACGGCGCCGGCCACGACGTCCGCATGGAGGTCCACGGCGAGAAGGGCACGATCGCCGTCGGGCTGGACCACTCGCTGGCGATGCGCTCCGCCGAGGAGGGCGTCGACTTCCCCCGGGGTCCCCAGAAGTGGTCGTTCATGGAGCGCTTCCTCCCCGCGTACCAGGCCGAGCTCACCGCGTTCGCGGAGGTCGTCCGCGGCGAGCGGACCTCCCCCTGCACCGTCCGCGACGCGCTCGAGGCCTCCCGCATCGCCGAGGCCTGCGAGCTCTCCCGAGCGGAGCGCCGGCCCGTCGCCCTTTCCGAGATCAAGGGAATCTGAGGACATGACCACTGTGAGCACCACGAGCATCCCGTCGGGCGACCGCCGCCCGGTGGCCGACCGCGTCGCCGGAGCGCCCATCTCCTGGGGCGTCAGCGAGGTCCCCGGATGGGGTTTCCAGCTCGAACCGGACACCGTACTGCGCCAGATGCGAGCCCTCGGCCTCAGCGCCACCGAGTTCGGCCCTGACGGTTTCCTGCCCGACGACCCCCAGGCCAAGGCGGCGACGCTGGCCGGTTACGGGTTGAAGGCGGTCGGGCAGTTCGTCCCCGTCGTCCTGCACGATCCGGGCCACGACCCCCTCCCGGACGTCGAGCGCGCGATGGAGGGGCTGGTCGCGGCCCAGGCCTCCACCGTCGTCATCGCCGCCGCCACCGGCCAGGAGGGCTACGACGACCGTCCGGTCCTCGACGAGTCGGGATGGTCGGCCCTGCTGGGCAACCTCGACCGCATCACCGACGCCGCCGCAGCCCACGGGCTCGTCGCCACGCTGCACCCCCACGTCGGCACGATGATCGAGAGCGGCGAGGAGACCGAGCGGGTGCTCGCCGGCAGCCGCATCGGCCTGTGCCTCGACACCGGGCACCTCCTCATCGGCGGCGGCGACCCCGTCGCCATCGCCGAGCGCAGTCCCGAGCGGATCGTCCACACCCACCTGAAGGACGTCCGGGTCGACTGGGCCAGGCGCGTGCAGTCCGGCGACGTGACCTACACCGAGGCCGTGGCCGGCGGCATGTACGTCCCGCTCGGAGAGGGCGACGTCGACATCAGCGCCATCGTGGCCGCGCTCGAGGGCAGCGGGTACGCGGGGTGGTACGTCCTGGAGCAGGACACCATCCTCGCCGGCCCGCCGGCCGCCGGAGGGCCGGACCCGGTGGCGGACGTGCGGGCGAGCATCGCGCACCTGCTCGCCGTGGCAGGCGGCCCGAGCGCGGCGAAGGCATGACGATGGCCCCAGCGGCATACGATCTCGTGGCCATGGGCCGGGTCGGGGTGGACATCTACCCGCTCGACTCCGGCGTGGGTCTCGAGGACGTCGAGCGTTTCGGGAAGTTCCTCGGCGGCAGCGCGACCAACGTGACGGTGGCCGCGGCCCGGTACGGGCGCCGGTCCGCGATCATCACGCGCACCGGCCGGGACCCGTTCGGCCGGTATGTTCACCGGGCGCTGCGTGACTTCGGCGTCGACGACGTGTTCGTCACGGAGGTCGACGGCCCACCGACGCCGGTGACCTTCTGCGAGATCTTCCCCCCGGACGACTTCCCCCTGTACTTCTACCGCTACCCGACCGCCCCCGACCTGATGATCGAGGCGCAGGAGCTCCCGCTCGACGCGATTCGTGAGGCGTCGGTCTACTGGGCCACCGTCACCGGACTGTCGCAGGAGCCGTCGCGCGCCGCGCACTTCGCCGCCTGGCAGGCCCGCGAACGGCGGCCGCACACCGTCCTCGACCTCGACTACCGGCCCATGTTCTGGCCGGACCGGAGCGAGGCCGCCGTACAGGTCGGCAAGGCCCTCGATCATGTCACCGTGGCGGTGGGCAACCGCGAGGAGTGCGAGGTCGCCGTCGGCGAGACCGAGCCGCAGCGCGCGGCGGACGCCCTGCTCGAACGCGGGGTGGAGCTCGCGATCGTCAAGCAGGGCCCCAGGGGGGTGCTCGCCGCGACCGCCGACGAGCGTGTCGAGGTCCCGCCCTTCCCCGTCACGGTCGTCAACGGCATCGGTGCCGGGGACGCCTTCGGCGGTGCGCTCGTCCACGGGCTGCTCAATGGATGGGACCTGCACCGCGTGTTGCGGTTCGCCAACGTGGCCGGCGCCCTCGTCGCCGCGAAACTCGAGTGCTCCAGTGCGATGCCGACCGAGGCCGAGGTCGAGGCCGCCCTCGCCGGCCGGGAACAGGAAGAGGGACGATGACGACGACATCGAGCCGTGCGAGCCGTGCGAGCATCGCCGAGCTGACCGAGATCCGGGTGCGCGAGCCCCGGCGGATCACCGAGGGGTGGGCCGCCAGAAGGCGCCGCGAGCTCGTCGGCGAGGACGGCCGGCTGCTCATCGTGGCCGCGGATCATCCTGCCCGCGGCGCACTCGGCGTCCGCGACGACAGCCATGCGATGGCCTCGCGCAGCAACCTGCTGGAGCGCCTCGCCACGGCGCTGTCCCGCCCGGGTGTCGACGGCGTGCTCGGCACGCCGGACGTGCTCGACGACCTGCTGCTCATGGGTGCGCTGGAGGGCAAGGTCGCCATCGGTTCGATGAACCGGGGCGGTCTGCAGGGTTCGGCCTTCGAGTTCGACGACCGGTTCACCGCCTACACGGCCAAGGAGATCGCGGCCAGCGGCATCGACGGCGGGAAGATGCTGACCCGGATCTGCTACGGCGACCCCGGAACCGTCGCGACGCTCGAGGCGAGCGCCCGCGCGGTCACCGATCTGGCCGAGCGGGGCGTGATGGCGATGGTGGAACCCTTCCTGTCCGTCCGCCAGGATGGACGCGTGCGGAACCTGCTCGACCCCGACTCGACCATCAGGTCGATCCACATCGCGGCGGGGCTCGGCGCGACGAGCCGGCACACCTGGCTGAAACTGCCGGTCGTCGACGAGCTGGAACGGGTCATGGACGCGACCACGCTGCCGGCCCTCCTGCTCGGCGGAGATCCGAGCGGGCACCCCGACGAGACGTATGGCGCGTGGGGCCGGGCTCTGGACCTGCCCGCCGTACGCGGGCTGGTCGTGGGGCGGGCGCTGCTGTTCCCTCCGGACGGCGACGTCGCCGCGGCGGTCGACATCGCCGCGGGCCTCGTGCACGGGAGGCGGCCGTGAGCGACGGCAAACGCTGGGTCCGTCCTTTCGGGACGGCCGCCTCGGGCGAGTTCGAGGTGTCGATCGACGACACCTACGACGGCTGGACGCACACGAGCCTGCGGGTGGCCACGCTGGAGCCGGCCGGTCAGGTGACCGTCGCCACCGGCGACGACGAGGTCCTCGTCGTGCCCATGCGGGGAGGCGCCGAGGTCACGGCCGTCGACCACGCGGGTGAGCGCCACGAGGCCCGGCTCGCCGGGCGGGAGAGCGTCTTCGCCGGTCCGACCGACGTCGCCTACGTCCCGCGGGGGTCCCACCTCACCATGCGCAACCCCGGCGCGGACCAGGTGAGGATCGCGCTCTGCGGCGCGAAGGCGACCAAGCGGCAGGTGCCGCCGCCGTTCCGGCACGTGGCCGCCGCCGAGGTCCCCGTCGAGCTCCGCGGAGCGGGTACGGCCTCGCGCGAGGTGCGCAACTTCGGCGTCCCGCAGGTGCTCGACGCAGACTCGATCATCGCCTGCGAGGTCGTCACGCCGGCGGGCAACTGGAGCTCCTACCCGCCGCACAAGCACGACGAGGAACGCGACGGCGTGGAGACCGAGCTCGAGGAGATCTACTACTTCGAGGTCAGGACCGAGCCCGGCGGCTCTGCCCCGGGTGCGGATCCCGTCGGCTACCAGCGGGTCTACGGCACGGACGCGCGGCCCATCGACGTCCTCGCCGAGGTCCGCTCCGGTGACGTCGTCCTCGTGCCGCACGGGTGGCACGGCCCGGCGATGGCACCTCCCGGTTACGATCTCTACTACCTCAACGTGATGGCCGGCCCCGGTATGACACGGGCCTGGCTGATCTGCGACGACCCCGCGCACAGGTGGGTGCGGGAGTCGTGGGCCCAGCAGGACGTCGATCCCAGGCTTCCGATCGGAGGATTGCGATGACCTCGACCGCAGAGACGGTGCGCCTGACCGTGGGCCAGGCCGTCGTCCGTTTCCTGGCCAACCAGTGGAGCGAACGCGACGGACGGCGCCAGAAGCTGTTCGCCGGGTGTCTCGGGATCTTCGGTCACGGCAACGTCGCCGGGATCGGCCAGGCGCTGCTGCAGAACGAGCTCGCCGCCGGCGAGGAGCGCCTGCCGTACGTGCTGGCCCGCAACGAGCAGGCGATGGTCCACACGGCGGTGGCCTACGCACGGCAGAAGGACCGCCTGCAGACGTGGGCCTGCACCGCGTCCGTCGGCCCCGGTTCGACCAACATGCTCACCGGCGCCGCGCTCGCCACCGTCAACCGGCTCCCGGTGCTGCTCCTGCCCTCGGGCACGTTCGCGACCCGGGTGGCCGGGCCGGTGCTGCAGGAGCTCGAGGCGCCGTACGCCGCGGATCTCACCGTCAACGACGCCTTCCGCCCGCTGTCGCGCTTCTTCGACCGGGTCAGCCGGCCGGAGCAGCTGCCCTCGGCGCTGCTCGGCGCCATGAGGGTGCTCACCGACCCGGTGGAGACCGGGGCGGTGACCGTCGCGCTGCCCCAGGACGTGCAGGCCGAGGCGTTCGACTGGCCGGTGGAGCTCTTCGCCGAGCGGGTCTGGCGGGTGGGCCGGCCCCTTCCCGAGGCCGTCGACGTCGCCGACGCCGCCGCGCTCATCCGCTCCGCGCGGCGCCCGTTCGTGGTGGCCGGCGGCGGGGTGCACTACTCCGGCGCGGAGGACGCGCTGCGCGCGTTCAGCGAGGCGACCGGCATCCCGGTCGGCGAGAGTCAGGCGGGCAAGGGCTCGCTGCCGCACGGGCACCCTCAGGCGATGGGCGCCGTCGGCTCGACGGGCACGACCGCCGCCAACGCCCTCGCCGTCGAGGCCGACGTGGTCATCGGCGTCGGAACCCGTTACAGCGACTTCACCACCGCCTCGCGCACCGCCTTCCAGAACCCGGACGTCCGCTTCGTCAACGTCAACGTCGCCCGCTTCGACGCCGGCAAGCTCTCGGGGCTGTCGGTCGTGGCCGACGCCCGGGAGGCGCTCATCGCGCTGACCGCCGCCCTGGACGGGTACGCGGTGCACCCGGCGTACCGCGACCGGCAGGCGGAGTTGTGGCAGGACTGGGACGCACGGGTGGAGACGGCCCACAACCCGCCGGCGGAGATCACCGACACGCTCGCCGACGGCGTGCTCACCCAGGGCACCGTCCTCGGCCGCGTCAACGAGCTGTCCGACCCGAGGGACGTGGTGGTGTGCGCGGCCGGCTCCATGCCGGGAGACCTGCACAAGCTGTGGCGGGTCAGGGACCGCAAGTCCTACCACGTCGAGTACGGCTTCTCCTGCATGGGTTATGAGATCCCCGGCGGCATCGGCGTGCGGCTGGCCGACCCGGACAGGGACGTGTTCGTCCTGGTGGGCGACGGCTCCTACCTGATGATGCCGACCGAGCTGGTCACCGCGGTGCAGGAACGACTCAAGATCATCGTCGTCCTGGTGCAGAACCACGGCTTCCACTCCATCGGCTCGCTCTCGGAGTCGCTCGGATCACAGCGATTCGGCACCGCCTACCGCTTCCGCAACGACGCCACCGGCCGTCTGGACGGGGAGAGGCTGCCGATAGACCTCGCCGCCAACGCCCGGAGCCTCGGCGCCACCGTGATCGAGGCGCACAGCCGCAAGGAGCTCGAGCAGGCGATCAGGGACGCCAAGGCCGCCCCCGCGGACGGCGGTCCCATCGTCATCCACGTCGAGACCGACCCCACCGTCCACGCTCCGGACAGCGAGTCCTGGTGGGACGTCCCGGTCAGCCAGGTCAGCGATCTCGACACCACGCGGCGGGCCCATGACGCCTACACGGCGCACAAGGCCGCCCAGCGCCCCTACCTGGCGCCGACGGAGATAACCGACCGATGAGCAGGCGGCGCGGATGATCTGCGCTGTCGTCAACGGCCTCTGACCCGGGTGGGCGGTACGGAGGTCGAACCAGCGACCTCCTCGGTACGGGGTCAGCCGTCCTCGAGGCGGAACCCGACCTTCATGCCGACCTGGAAATGACCTACCTCGCCGTCGACGATGTGTCCTCTGACCTCTGTCACCTCGAACCAGTCGAGGTGACGCAGGGTCTGCGAGGCGCGGCGGACGCCGTTGCGGATCGCATCCTCAACACTCTCCCCCGATGTGCCGACTATTTCGGTCACGCGATACGTTCGATCTGTCACCACATCTTCCTTCCCCGGAAGCCATGATCATATGACCGTTCGCATCCACCTGATTCGAGGTCTAAATTGGGATTTGTGAGGGGATGGCGCAGACGACCGGTAGTGCACCAGGTGACCGATGCCAAACCGTCTCTGAGCGAGGACATCGGCAAGCGGGAGAAGAGCTACTTCATCAAGATGGGGATCCGGCTGATCTGCCTGGTCCTGGCCTTCACCGTGCCCGCTCCGCTGCCCGTACGGCTACTGCTCTTCGCCGGGGCGATCTTTTTGCCATACATTGCCGTGATCGGGGCAAACGCTCCCCAAAAGGGGCCATCTCGTGGCCCTGACGTGGAAGATTCCGGACAAAGCGAGATTCCACTCCACCGACGCGAGATCGGGTCGTGACTAAGTCTTGACGCATCTCAGGGGTAGTAGGTGTACGCTTTAGCCAAGTGCCCTGGTCCCCCGTCGGGGCACTGGTGCCGGCGTTCCGGGCCCCCGTCGGAACGCCGATGAAGCGGCGCCGGGTGGTTTGCCCCCGTAACCACCCGGCGTTGCCTTTTCCCAAACTTTTACCAGCGCATGGCAGACTTCTGCCTACTTGTCGCCCATTGTCTCCGTGGTCGCCTGCTCCCAGTTACGCGCCAGCGTGGTCAGCCGTTCCACGGCGTCCGGCGGCGCCGTGCCGGCCCCCTGGGCAAGCCCTAGCAGATACGCCGTCAGCGGCGCGGCCGGGCGGGCCACCCCGTGTGCGACCTCCTTCGTCAGGTCGAGCACCTCGTCCCGATCGATCTTCGCGGGATCGACGCCCAGTTCCCGGCAGACCAGCGCGGTCCACTCCATCAGCACGTTCAACTCTCGCTCCTCGTCCGCGGCCGCGGCCGCCTCGCGTTCTCGCCGTTCTCACGGCTCCCGCTCGACGCCCGCACCTCCGCTCTGAAGCCCGGCTCACCGCTCCGGGCACGCTGCAGATCATCTGTGGTGTCGCAATCGAACCATGGTTCTCCGGTGAGATGTAGCTTGACCGGGGAGAGCGGGGCGAGCAGCCCGTGCAGCGACCGGCCCTCGTAACCGGCCAGCGCCCGCACGAGGACCGCCGTACGCCAGACTCCGGCGAGCCACTGCTCCCGGCCGCCGTCGTCAATGAGCACCGCGCCCGCCCCGGCTTCTCCATCCACCGCGGCGCCCTCTGTCATGTCGCCTGTCATGTCGCCGCCCGCCGCGACCAGCAACGCCGACACGTGCTCGGCGGTCAGGAACGGCAGATCGGCCGCGAGCAGCGCCACCCACGGCGCGTCCACCTCGGGCAGCCCGGCACGCAGCGCCGGAACGGGGCCGCCACCGGGCGGATCCTCCCGCCGGAAGATCGCGTGCGGTAGCCCCGGACGGTCCGGCCCGACGACGATCAGCCTTCCCGCGTCCGCCGCGGCCGCCGCCACCGACTCGATCAGCGGGCGGCCCGAGACCTGGAGGGCGGGCTTGTCCTGCCCTCCGAGCCTGCTCGCGCGGCCGCCCGCCAGGACGCAGGCGTCGTAACGGGCGCTCATCCAAGCCTGCTCACGTGGCCGCCCCCCGGAACGCGGGCGTCATGACGGATGCTCATCCGAACCTGCTTCACGCGGCCGCCCACCAGGACGCGGGCATCGCGGCGGGCGCTCATCCGCCGATGGCCGACATGGGACGGGACGGCTGCAGGAAGGACGGGTCGTCGATGCCGTGCCCGGCTTTCTTGATCCGGACCGCGGCCAGCCAGCGCTCGGCGAGCTGGTCGTCATCGGCACCCGAACGCATCGCGGCCCGCAGGTCGGACTCGTCGGTGGCGAACAGGCAGTTGCGGATCTGCCCGTCGGCGGTGAGCCGCACCCGGTCGCAGGCTCCGCAGAACGGACGGGTGACCGAGCCGATCACCCCGACCCTGGACGGCCCTCCCCCGACGAGGAACAGCTCGGCCGGGGCGCTGCCGCGCTCCACCGGATCGTCGTCGGTGAGGTCGAAGTCCTCCTTCAACCTGGCGAGGATCTCATCGGCCGTGATCATGTTTTCCCTGCGCCAGCCGTGCTGGGCGTCCAGCGGCATCTGCTCGATGAACCGGAGTTCGTATCCGCGCTCCAGGCAGTAGTGGAGCAGCGGCACGGCCTCGTGGTCGTTGATCCCGCGCATCAGCACCGCGTTGATCTTGACGGGGCGCAATCCGGCCGCGTCGGCCGCCGCCAGACCCTCCAGCACGTCGGCCAGCCGGTCGCGGTGGGCGAGCGTCTTGAACGTCTCGCGGTCGAGGGTGTCGAGCGAGACGTTCACCCGGTGCAGGCCCGCCTCGGCGAGCGAGGCGGCCGTACGGCTCAGCCCGATGCCGTTGGTGGTCAGTGAGACCTGAGGGGCGGGACGGAGCGCGGCGGTGCGGGTCACGATGTCGACCAGCTCGCGGCGGAGCAGGGGCTCGCCGCCGGTGTAGCGGACCTCGGTGATGCCCAGCCGTTCAACCCCGATGGTCACCAGCCGGACGATCTCGTCGGCGGTGAGCAACTCGGGCTTGGGCAGCCATTCGAGACCCTCGGGCGGCATGCAGTAGGAACAGCGCAGGTTACAGCGGTCCGTGAGGGACACCCGCAGATCAGTCGCCACACGGCCGAACGAATCCTGCAACATGGGCGTCACCTCCCATTCAGTCGCCGATTCGAACAGGGGGCCAGCCTAAGGCCAGCCCCCTGCCCGGCCCAAAACACAGGCACCATCTGTAAACAACATCATTTGCGGATGGTTGATTCCTTAAAGTGACGATCGATCAGCCCTCGATGCGGACGAGCCACCCGACAGCCCCGATCCGAAGCAACCCCTTGCCGAGAACACCCTCATGGTGACGTGGACGAGGTTGAAGGTCACCGGAGATGACGAAGCCGAGGACCGCCTCATCTTGAGCAGAGCTGGGAGCTCAGGGTGTCGTAGGCCCAGCTCTCCCACTGGCCGGGCGACCAGCCGCGGTCGCGGACGAACAGCAGATAGAGCTCGGGGCTGAGCAGGCCGAACAGCAGGTCGGCGGCATGCTCGGCCGTCACTCCAGGACGGGTCCCCGGCTTGGTCGCCAGGGACCGGGCAGCAGTCGTGTGGACGGGGAACCTCGGGTCGGCGTCCTGGTCGAAGAGCTCGGCGACTCCCGGGTCGGCCAAGGCGGCGGCACGCAGCATCTCGATGATCGGAGCCACTCTCTCCAGAATCCTGGTCGTGCCGTGGACATGGAGCCGCAACTGGGCGTCGGCGGTCTCGGCGGCGAGGGCCTCCTGGAACCACGGCCGATCCATCGTCGCGATCGGCTCGTCGTCGCCCGCGATCGACACGTCGGCCAGCTCTTTGAGCAGCACGCGCTTGTTGCCGAACGTGAAGTAGATCGTCTGTACGGCGACGCCCGCCCGGTCGGCGATCTCCTGAAGCGCTGTCGCGCCGTACCCACGCTGGACGAACAGCTCACGCGCGGCCTCCAGCATGCGCCTGCGCGTCTCCTTGGGCTTTCGAGTCCGCTTGTTCTCGCTGTTGACCTGACTCATGGCTAGAGCTTATATCTAGATATCAGGTCTAGAGTTCAACTCTAGTAGTGGTGGCCGCCTGAGCGTCGCCACGCAAAAGGCAGGAGGACAACCCATGCAGGCCATCGCCAACACCCACCACGCGGAAGCATGGAACGGCTGGGAGGGCGTCAACTGGGCGAACAACGCCGCCCGTTACAACGCGATAGTCGCCGCCTTCGACGACGACCTGTTCCGAGTCGCCGCGATCCACGAGGATGACCACGTCCTCGACATCGGCTGCGGCACGGGACAACCCACCCTGATGGCCGCACGCCGAGCGTCCCGAGGAGACGTTTTCGGCGTCGACATCTCGGCGCCGATGCTGGAACGCGCCCGCGCCGACGCAGCCGAGCAGGGCATCGCCAACGTCAGGTTCGAGCAGGGGGACGCCCAGGTCCATCCCTTTCCCCGCGGCGGCTTCGACGTCGCGATCAGCCGTGGCGGGGTGATGTTCTTCGGCGACCCGGTGGCCGGGTTCGCCAATATCCGACGAGCGCTGCGGCCTGGTGGGCGGCTCGTGTTCATGAGCCCGCAGGGCGGCACCCCCGACAGTGACTACGCCCGTGCCACCGCGGCCCTGAAGCCGCTGATGCGCGGGCCCTCCCCCGCCGCGCGGGGAATGGGATCCCTGGTCGACTCGGCCCGCATCCACGAGGTGCTCGGTGAGGCCGGGTTCGCCGGCGTGAGCGTCACCCCGGTCAGAGCGCCGATGGACTACGGCCGCGACGCCGCCGACGCGGCGGAGTTCATCCTCGGCCAAGGGCCGGTCCGCTTCAATCTGGAAGGGGTCGACCAGGCCGTCGTCGAACGGACACGGGAGGAGCTTCGGGCGGGCCTCAGGGCGTACGAGACCTCGGAGGGGGTTCGCATCCCCGGCGCCGTCTGGCTGGTGGAAGCCACCCGCCCCTGAGCCTTGGGCGCGGCTCCGCCGGAAATCTCGTACGCCGCCACCTCACCGGCGCCGCCATCGGCCGCCTGATGCTCCGGCTCTGTCATGCCGAACCGTCAGACGCCCTCCACCAGGTCGCCACGGAGGCCCGCCAAAGCCTCGCGGGCCTCCGTGGCGACCTGGTGGCGCGCCCCCTCTTCCCCGAGGGACAGCACGTGCCGTAGGGCCAGCGCGTACGCTCGCTCGAACGCCTCCTCGGCCTCCACCGCGACGTCCGGCGTGACCCCTGTCCCCTCCCAGTTATCTCCCGTCACCGGATTCACGGCCTGCCCGGAGGGGACGGACGACTTCAGGTGCGGCCCGACGCGGTAGCGGGTGCCCGGATTGGCCCCGCCTCGCGTGCGCTCGCCCACGATGGTGGCGCGCTCGCGGGTCTGCAGGTCATAGGCCAGCTCCTCCGCCCCGGAGAACGTCATGGAGCTGGTCAGCACCCAGATCGGCTTGTCGGGTCCGAATCGGGGACCGGGCACGTACGGCAGGGTCCAGGACTGGTCGAGGGCGTCGGTGGCGCGGTGGTAGATGGAGTTGAGGTGCGTGGGGTAGTCGAAGTCGAAGAAGTAGCTGCAGATGAACGCCACCATGCCGGGCGAGCCACCACGGTTGCGGCGCACGTCGAACACGAGCGCGTCCGTGTCGGCCACCAGCGTCATCGCCGCCGCCGCCCGGTCTCCGGCCAGCGCGGCCCAGTGGAACATCGTCGTATCGATATATCCGACATTTCCGGCAAGCCGCTCCACCTTCGTGAAGCCGTACCCGGACAGCGACACCTCGGCCCGGTACAGCTCCGCGTCGAACGGATCCGCGACGGGAACCTCGGTCGCGCTGTGGAGCAGTCGCAGATGCTTGTCGCCATTGACGGACTGCAGGTCATCCGTCACCGCGGCAGCAAAAGCCTCATCTCCCGAAATATCGGCGTACGCCCCCTCAGCCAGCCGCCCCTGCAACACCTTCACCACCTCGGCGGCGACCTCAGGAAAAACGTAATGCTCTACCAAATGCGCGGAAAGCGTTTCAATCTCGGCAGACCAATCCATGAGCATGGATGCTAAGTCCAAGACCGTTGAGCAAACAATCTCGCAGGGGTATCAAATCGCCGGAACCAACAACGGAACTCGCCGAGGTACAGGCCGGTCGGCGGCCTTCGCGGTCCGCCGGCTCCCCCAGCGACGACCAGGTCCCGGCATCGCCCACGACGGATCCGCGGACCACTCGGAGCGTGGCGGGACGAGTTCGTCATCATGGCCGCATTCGGAGGGGGTTCGCTTCCCCGGCGCCGTCTGGCTGGTGGAAGCCACCCGCCGAAGGCATGACCCGTCGCATCACCCGAAGCGAACCCGCCCGCCGACAGCCCCGCCAAACCAGCCGCTCACCCCAAATGCCCCATAAGGGAATATTCTGGACGAATGGACCGCCTCTTGGGATTAGGGGGCTTCCTCCGCTCCCGCCGGGCCCGCATCAATCCTGAAGACGTCGGGATGGAGTGCGTAGGGCGCAGACGTGTTCCAGGGCTGCGTCGCGAGGAGCTCGCACGACTCGCCGGCGTCAGCGCCGACTACTACACCCGGCTGGAACAGGACCGCAGCAAGAGCGCCTCTCCGGTGGTCCTCGACTCGATCGCCCGCGCGCTTCGGCTCAACCAGAGCGAGCGTGATCACCTGTTTACGCTGGCCGGCCCCATCACCGATCCCGTCCGTCGTCACGCAGGCGCCTGGCAACGGATACCACCCGTGACCTACGAACTGCTCGACGCACTGGAGCACGCCGACATCCCGGCGTGCGCATTCAGCCGTTGCCTGGACATCCTGGCCGCCAACCGGCCGTTCAGGGCCCTGCATATGTGGCAGGACGACAGACCGGCGCGAGACAACAGCCTCCCGAAATTCTTCTTCCTGGACCCGAACTCACGCACGCTGTATCTCGACTGGGAGCACGTGGCGACCGACGTCACCGCCATGCTCCATTTCGCCCTCGGGCGTCACCCCCACGAGCCGAGGATCAACGAGCTGATCGGGGAGTTACTGGAAAACGGGGACTTCAGGAGAATATGGGCCGCTCACCATGTATACGAGCGCGCCTCGGGAACGATTGCCTTTCACCATCCGATGGTCGGAGACTTCTCTACCAACTACCAACTTCTGCGTCTCCCCGGAGACCTCGAGCAGTTCCTGTTCGTCTGCACCGCCGCACAGGGATCCCCGTCCGCCTCCGCCCTGGAACGGCTGGGCCAAATAGGACAGAAGAGACCGTCCTTCCCATGATTAACAGTGGTGAACTCCGTGACCTCGTGGTCATAAATCATCTTGATCGTGGAACATATGGCCCTCAGCACAGCGCGCGGCGCCTTCCGCTTCGTCGGCGTGCTCGACGTCAAAGAGCACCTCTTCGCCGATGCCCGGTCCCACCCGGTCCCATGAGGGAGGACTAGAACGGGCCGGCATCCGTCGGCATCACCGGGGTCAGAGTCGCCCGGACTCTCCGTGCGAATGTGAAGGTCGTACTCTCAGAACGCCTCTCCTCGCATCGTGCCGACAAGCGCGCCAGGCACTCGCGAAGCCGCTGAATCACGGGGCGCGAAACCGCCTCCGCCGGCTCGATCACCAACGCAGGTCCGCTCATGACTCGGAGCCCAGTGAGTCGAAAGGGTCACCCACGTCGATTGCCCACCGCGCAAGATCAAGGCACATCCAGGGCACATGACATTGCGACCATGCTGCGAAGCAACAAGAAAAGCCGAGAGCCTGCACCGCAGGTCGGCGGAGATTCCACCGCTGCGGTGCAGGCTATTACACAGTTCAGCCCTTGATGCAGATGAGCTGCCGGAGGTGAGCGACGACCTTGACCAGATCGGTCTGCGCGGCCATGACCGACTGGATGTCCTTGTAGGCGCCCGGGATCTCGTCGATCACCCCGGAGTCCTTGCGGCACTCCACCCCGTCGGTCTGGGCCTTGAAGTCGTCCAGCGTGAAGGTCTTCTTCGCCTTGGTCCGGCTCATCCGGCGACCGGCACCGTGTGAGGCCGAGTTGAACGCCTCGGCGTTCCCCAAGCCCTTCACGATGTAGGTGCCGGTCGCCATCGAGCCGGGGATGATGCCCAGTTCCCCCGATCCCGCGCGGATCGCGCCCTTGCGGGTAACCAGCACATCCACGTCGTCGTACCGCTCCTCGGCCACGTAGTTGTGGTGATACAACATTGCTCCAGGCATGAGCTTCTGGGGAGGCACGCATGGATCTCGTCCCGGTGGTCAGCTACGAACGAGCAAGTGCGGACAAGGCCAAGGATGAACACACCGTCGCCGATCAGCGCAAGGTGAACCGGAGAACCGCCGAGCGGCTCGGCTGGCAGATCGTGCGGTCGTTCACGGACAACGACAAGTCGGCCGCCAAGGACGGCGTGGTGCGCGATGAGTTCGAGCAGATGCTCCGCGTCCTGCGAGCCGGGAAGCTGCCGGACGGCACACCCGTGCGGGGCTGCGTGGTCGTCGCCGAGGATCGTCTCGTGAGGCGGGCCGGCGACTATGAGCGGTTCATCGACGCCATCACCGTGGTCGACGGGCGGGTGTTCGCCGACGCTCGGGACACCAAGGATCTCTACAGCGAGAACGTAGAGTCCATGGGCCTGATGGGCGCGGTGATCTCCCACATGGAGGTCAAGAAGATGCGGCGGCGCGTGACGCAGTGGCACCGTAAGCGCGCGGAGGAGGGCACGATCCCGAACGGCTACCGCCCCTTCGGCTGGAAGGACGACAAGCGCACCCTCGATCCCGCGCAGTCCGACGCGATCAGGCAGGCGGTGAGGCAGCTCATCGCCGGACGCTCGCTCAACTCGATCGTCATGGACTGGCAGCGCCAGGGGTTCGTGACCACGCGCGGGAACGCCTGGACCCCGCAGACTCTCAAGCAACTCCTCCGCAACCCCCGCCTGTGCGGGTGGCGACGGATCAAGGGCGAGATCCTCAAGGACGCCAACGGGGCCGCGGTGGTGGGCCAGTGGGAGGCGGTCATCACTTCACAGGAGTGGGAGGCCGTGCAAGCGATCTTCGACGCGCGGCGGGGCAAGCAGGTCGGCGAGCACGGTGTGGTGGGCGACCTCCCCCACGACTTCCGGGAGCACCGATACCTCCTGACGAGCATCCTGCGGTGTGGACGACCGCGTGAGGACGGCACGCTGTGCATGGCCAAGCTCAGGGTCGCGCAGCATCCCGACTTCGATCACCACGTCTACCAGTGCCGTTCCAAGAGTTACGGCGGCTGCGGCAGGCTGGCACGGCGCGGGGACAAAGTGGACGAGTACATCACCGAAGCGGTGCTGGCCAAGCTCGAAGAGCGGACCGTCACGGCTCCCGAGGTCGGGCCGTGGGCCGGGGCGAGTGACCTGAAAGAAGCCGAAGAGCAGCTCGGGGAGCTCCGCCAGCACTGGCACATGAAGAAGATCAGCAACCCGCTCTTCTTCGCGGAGGCCGAACGGCTAGAGGCGGAGATCGCCCGGCTGACCACCGAGCGAGAGCGTCACTCGGTCGCGGTGCAGCGGTCACAGGCCGACATCACCGACGTCCGGCGGCGGTGGTTCTCCGAGACCGACGACGACCGCCTGGACATGTCACAGAAGCGGGCCTACGTCCGCGAGGCGTTCCACGCGATCATCGTTCACCCGGTGGGCCAGGGCAACGGCAGCCGGAGCACCTTCGACCACAGCAAGCTCGAACCGATCTGGCGGGCTTGAGGACGTCCAGGACGTCTTGCGGCTTCGAGGGGGCCGCCATCCCTTACCCATGGGCGATAACTCTCTTACTTTTCACCCCGAATCACGGGGAACAGAGGGACGTCTACGGACGCCGACAGACACAGACGGACGACAACGGACGGCTTCACACAACGTTGAGCACCAACGGCAAGGGAACATCGAGCTGGTTCAACGCGCCCGTCCGGTGGTAGAACCGATCTACGCAAGAAGCCACCGACCCTCTCACGGCACGACCCAGCGAGCATCTCGGCGAATCACCTCAGGCGCATACAAGCATCCGGGACGAATACATTTCATGATCACCGACGATCGTCGGTAGCAGCCGGCCCGGCGGCAGGTATCCACATAGAGCGCGCCATTCACTTCTCTCGCCGCACTCCAATCGATCTTCCTCGCTGATGCGCACCACACGCCAACGGCTGTCTTCAGGCTGCCCTGAGGCGGGTGCACAGCGTCGCGTCCGTCAGTGTGGCGGTGGCTCCACCCACGAGGGAAGGAGTCCGCCTGAACCGACCAACCCCCTTGTCCGCCCGGGAGTGGGGCAGACAACAAGCCGCACAATCTCCGCCGTGGTCTGACGAGAAGTGGCAGCGCATCGCCACCCTGCTCGGCGTCCGTGTCGCTGACGAGCACGAGACGACCGATCCCCCACCCGCCACCGAGAGCGGGAGGAACGCCGCATGAGTGAGGCTCCCTCCTTCTCTCCTGACATCCTGGCCGCGATGCAGCGTGCGGCCATGCCGGACTTCGACCGGTGGCAGCGCATGGTGTACGCCACGGGCGGCTGTGCTCAGCCCGTCCGGCTCCACGGTGAGCGGATCACCCTGGACGCTGGAACGGGTGAGGTCCTGGACGCCTACCGGACCGCCGACGAGCCGACCGGGTTCCTGTTGACCGCCTGCGGCAACCGGCGCGCGTCCCGCTGCCCGGCGTGCTCGGCCACCTACAAGGACGACACCTATCACCTGATCATCTCCGGCCTGCGCGGCGGCAAGGGCGTCCCCGAGGACGTCAGCGGTCATCCCCGCGTGTTCGCCACCTTCACCGCCCCGTCCTTCGGCACCGTCCACGCCCATCGGGAGAAGGGCGGGAAAACGCTGCCGTGCCGTCCCCGTCGCGATCGCCCGGTGTGCGTGCACGGGCAGCCCGCAGGCTGCGGACTGCGTCATGACCGCGATGATCCCCAGGTGGGGCAGCCGCTCTGCGTGAGTTGCTACGACTACCAGGGGGCGGTGTTGTGGAACGCGCACGCGGGCCGGCTCTGGCAGGAGTTCACCAAGACCGTTCCCGGCGTCTTCGCCCGGCGGCTCGGGATCAGCCGGGTGGAGCTGCGCCGGACGCTCCGGCTGTCGTACGCCAAGGTCGCCGAGTACCAGTCACGCGGCCTGGTCCACTTCCATGCGGTCATCCGCCTCGACGGTCCAGAGGGGCCGGCGGACCAGCCACCGGGCTGGGCCACGCTCTCTCTACTGGATGACGTGATCCGTGAGGCGGCCCGCCAGGTCTCCGTTTCCATGCCAGAACGCCTTGGCCCCGGGGACGGACCGCCCTCGGCCGTGGTGCGGTGGGGCGACCAGCTCGACGTTCGACCGATCTACGTCTCAACCGACCTCGACGAGATGAGCGACCAGCGTGTGGCGGCGTACGTGGCCAAATACGCCACGAAGGGAGCCGAGTCGGCGGGAACGGTGGACCGCCCGATCCGCCATCCGCGTGACGTGGCCTTCCTGAAGGTGAACGAGCACGCATGCCGCATGATCTACACCTGCTTCGCGCTGGCGGACCTACCTGAGTACCGGGAGATTCCACTGCGGCAGTGGTCGCACATGCTGGCCTACCGGGGCCACTTCTCCACAAAGTCCCGCCACTACTCCACCACTCTGGGCGCATTGCGCCGGACCCGCGCCGACTACCGGGCCGAGCAGGCCCGGATGATCCTCGGCCTGCCGGACCCTGCCGAAGGCAAGACACTCACGGTCTCGGAGTGGCACTACGGCGGAAGCGGCCACCGGCACGGCGAACCCTTCTGGGCCGAACTCGCCCGGCAGCGCATCACCACCGCTCGCCGAATGACCCGGGAACGGGAGCAGCCGGACCCCGGCTAACGAAGGAGTAATGCGGCTGGCGGAATGTCAACAGGCACCCGAAAGGCGTGCCAATCGAGTTCGGCCGGCGGTACCGCGGCTGTTCCATCACTGCTCTTCCGGTAATGCCGGATGGTCCGGCCCTGATTAGGATCACGCATATGGAGAGGCCCGGAGTGCTGTACGTAGTCGCGTGTGCCGCTCCGGCCGCGGCCGATCTCGCCCGCCTGGTGGTGCTCGCCCAAGACGACGGCTGGCAGGTGCACGTGGTCACCACGCCGATGGGTGCCCGGTTCGTCGATGTCGAGGAGTTGGAGCGGCTGACCGGCGACCGGGTCCGCAGTGCCTACCGGATGCCGGACGAGCCGAAGGGGTTGCCTGCTGCCGACGCGGTGGTGGTGGCTCCGGCGACGTTCAACACCGTCAACAAGTGGGCCGGCGGGATCGCGGACACCTTCGCGGTCGGCCTACTGTGCGAGACGATGGGGTTCGGCGTTCCGATCCTGGCCGTGCCCCTACTCAAGGACGCGTTAGCTCGGCACCTGGCCTTCGGCCGGAGCCTGGACGTGCTGCGGGAGATGGGCGTGCGGGTGCTGTTCGATCCTGCCGCGCCGTCACATGCGCGCATGCCATCCTGGGAACAGGTCATGCAGGAACTGCGCAGCGTTGTCGGGGGACGACACTCACAGGAGTGATGGTGTGGATGCCCTCCAGGACATCGGTCAGCGGATCGCTCGGGCACGCCGCCGTCGCGGCCTGTCACAGTCCGTCCTCGCCGGCCTGATCGGCCGGTCAGAGAGCTGGCTGAGCCAGGTCGAGCGTGGGCAGCGCTCGGTGGACAGCCACAGCGTGATCAAAGCGATGGGTGAGATCCTGGGCCTGGCCGCCGATGACCTCACCACCACGAGGACAGATGCCATGACGCACTACCAGGCAGCATCCGCGATCCGTCACGCCATGATGGGCTACGACGGCCTGTCCTCCCTGATCGATCCCCGCCAGGCCGAAGGCTCACCGGAGAGCTTCGTCTGGCTGCGTCACGAGATCCGCCAGGTGAATCGGCTCTACCAGTCGACGCAGTACGACGAGGTAGGCAAGCGCCTGCCGGGACTCATCATCGCAACCGAACTCGGCAGCCGTCATGCTCCGGCCGACCGGCGCCGGACCTACCAGACGCTGCGCTCGCTGACTTACCACTGCGCTACGACCACGCTGCGCCGCGTCGGGGAATCCGACCTCGCCTGGCTGGCCGCCGACCGGTCGCTGGCTGCCGCCGAAGAGGCCGAACGGCCGTTGCTGGCCGCCGTAAGCGCCTATCGGCTCAGCTACGTCTTCGTGCGCCTGCGTGAGCCGGGCAAGGCACTCCACCTCGTACTCCGCGCGGCCGACGCCCTGCACCGCTCTCCCCGCCACGCCGGCCCCCGGTCGCTGTCGATGCTCGGCGCGCTCTACCTGGTGGCGGTCACCGCTGCCGCCGCGCAGTACGACCAGGCAGCCGTACGGACTTTCCTTGCGCAAGCCCGGCAAGCCGCCGAACGCATCGGTGAGGATCGCAACGACTTCTGGACCGCCTTCGGGTCGACCAACGTCACCATCCACGAGGTGTCGGCAGCGACGGAGTCCGGAGACGCACGCCAGGCCATCGCCAAGGCCGAGACGCTCGATGTCGGCAACCTGGCCCCCGGTCTGGTCGGGCGACGCGCTCAGGTTCACCTGGATCTTGCGCGCGCTTACGCCGTCCAGCGTAAGGACGCCGCATCGGTGAACACGCTCCTTGCGGCCGAGCGCCTCTCCCCCGAACTCGTCCGCTACGGCGGGCGCACCCGCGACCTGCTGACCCAACTCCTCAAGCGCGAGCATCGAGCCAGCACCCCGCAACTTCGCGGCCTGGCCACCCGGGCCGGTATCGCCTGACCCGCAAAACTCCTGACCCGCACAAAAGTGCGGGTTCTTTGCCCTCACCGCGGTACGGGTCTGGCCATCGGCCCGAACCTACGGTTCCTCCTGGCGCGCAGACGCCACCAGCCGCACCCCGCTGCCAGGAGGGAAGACCAGGTCATGTCAGCACTACGCGCGGACGCCGCGAGATCTGATCACGCGCCACCCGGGATCGACTCCACCACGCCCAACGTCGCCCGGATGTACGACTACTACCTCGGCGGCAAGGACAACTACGCCGCTGACCGGGCGTGCGCGGACGAGGTGATCCGGCAGGCCCCGCACGTGATCACCATGGCGAAGGAGAACCGTCTCTTTCTCGGACGGGCGGTGCGCTATCTAGCCGGCGAGGTGGGCATCGACCAGTTCCTACTTCAGCGACCGGGAACGGGCCCTTAGGTGCGGGGTGGCCCGCAAGCCGTGACCAGGGAACCGATGACTCTCAACCAGTTGAGTGAGCGCTACGGACGGCGCTGGCTGATCAGTCCGGGCGTCGGCGCGGGCTGGTACGCCATCCGGCGCGGCCCCTTCTCGGCCCACATGCATGATCTCGGTCTGTCAGAGGTCCGATGCGGGGCAACCTTGGCAGATCTGGCAGCCGGTCTGGAGATCGAGACACGGTTGGAAGATCAGTCCCGACAGCGTGCTCCGCTGCGAATGGTCTCCTGACCCCAGAGACGGGCGTGGCGGCGTGGGATCTGGAGGGACGGCGCCGCCACGCCTGCCAGGAGCACCTAAGACGACTCCTGGCCCGTCCCTCCCCCGGCCCCGATAGCTACCGCTTGTGTCGCCCGACCGAGATGCCAACTCCGGCTTCGCATGTGCACCACCCACGACGTACACCGTTGCCCCACACAACCCGCGCAGATGAGTTGACGCCGATCGAGGGCCACGAACAATGACGCGGCGGGGCCGGAGAAGAATGGTGAGCAACCATGGTGCGCTTCGCCCGTCCGAAAACCAGTGGGATCTTGCGACAAACCTAGGCAAACTGGATCTCGCAACGAAGGAGATCATGATGCCGAACCAGCCCGCACCGAACCTGGTGTCGTGGGCCAGCGAGATCGACGAGGGTACGATCATGCAGGCCGCGCGCGCCGCCCGCCTGCCTATCGTCTCCGGACACGTCGCTCTCATGCCCGACGCTCACATCGGCATCGGCGCGACGGTCGGCTCGGTGATCCCCACCGAAGGCGCGATCATTCCGGCCGCCGTCGGCGTCGACATCGGCTGCGGCATGGTCGCGACCGAGACGACGCTCACCGCTGCCGACCTCCCAGACACCCTCGACGCCCTGATGCCACTGGTGGAGAGGCGAATTCCCGCCGGCGTCGGCAAGGGCCACGACGACCCGTCCATGGACCGCGCGCTGAGCGACCTCGGCCGCCCGCACACCGACCTGACCCCTCATCAGGAGAAGAAGGTGTCCCTGCAGTTCGGCACCCTCGGGTCCGGCAACCACTTCGTCGAGGTCTGCCTGGATGAGCGTGACCGGGTCTGGACGGTGCTGCACTCGGGCTCGCGCGGCATCGGTAACCTGCTCGCGACCAGGCACATCGTCGACGCCAAGAAGATGATGAAGAAGCAGGCGATCGGCCTGGAGGACCCGGACCTGGCCTACCTGGTGCAGAACACCCCGGAGTTCACTGCCTACATCGAGGACATGCTGTGGTCGCAGCACTACGCCATGGCCTCGCGTGCCCGGATGGACAAGGTACTGAGCAACGCCCTGTTCCGAGTCGTCGGCAAGGGCCAGCGGCTCCGCACTATCAACTGCCACCACAACTTCACCCAGCAGGAAACGCACGACGGCAAGGACTTGTGGATCACCCGCAAGGGAGCCATCAAAGCTGACACGGGCGATGAGGGCGTGATCCCGGGCTCGATGGGCACGCGCTCGTACATCGTGCGCGGTCTCGGTAACCCGATGTCGTACAACTCCTGCTCCCACGGAGCGGGCCGCAGGATGTCGCGCACCCGGGCGAAGCGGGAACTGACGGCCGCGTCCCTAACCGAGGCGATGCGCGGTCGCACCTGGAACGCCAACCGTGCCGCGGCTCTGGTCGATGAGCATCCGGAGGCGTACAAGTCGATCGACCAGGTGATGGCGGATCAGAAGGACCTGGTCGCGATCCAGCACACACTGCGCCAGGTATTCAACTACAAGGGCTGACCCTGCACCTCCTGAGCCCCGTCGCCAACCACAGGCGGCGGGGCTCTGTGTCTGCCAACTCCTCCCCTGACCTCCTGATAGAACCAATCAAAGACGTCGGCGAAATCGCGTCAACCTGACCCCGACGCCGCCTCGGGACAGCTCGCGTGCAGGCATGTCAGCTCAGCAAAGGACCACTTCGACTCCGCGCCTCTCAAGGAGCTCCACGACGAGGTCGAAGAAGGGTGGCGACTTCTGTCCGTTCTCTTCCTCGAATCGCTCGGTCAGATGCGAGCGGGCGACATCTGAGTGGCACCAAATCAGCGTGAAGGGCGTCGTCGCTCCGAAGCCGCCGCTCGTACAGTCGGCAAGGGCGCCGAGATTCCAGCCGAAGTATCCGCCGGCCCCGTTAATGGCCTCACCTATCGCAAGGTAGAAGCTCGTCTCATCGATGACGGGTGCCCCCTCAAGCTCGTACGTGGCTCCCGGCAGATCGTCCGGCGGCCTGGAGCGGTGGAAGGTGCAGCCTGCGACAACCTCGATCCACGCGCGCCTGCCTTCGGCGTCATACTCGGCCCAGAGGCCAGGCGACTCCGGCCATCCCGCGCGCCAGCACTCCCAGATCGGCTCGGACACCGAGGACGGCCGGCCCATGGGCGCATCCACGGTGAGATCAATCAACGAGGACCCGCGCTCAGAAGCGCACCAGTCGATGATCTGACCTCCAATCCAGAACCCGCCGGGATACTCCCCCATCGCGTCAACCACCTGCAGATCGCCAAGATCGAGCGGATTTCTCCGCCGGTAACGGTTAGACCCATTGAGGTAGTCGAGAAGCTGCTGGGACAGCGTGCAGCCGATCAGCTCGTATGGCGGCGCGGCTTCTTGCGGGATGTCGATGAAGAGGCCCTTCGCATCCAGGCATGAGCACATGATCAGGTCGTCCTGGTCGACTAGGCGGTACCTTGGGGATCGAGTCGGCTCAACGACGTTCACATCTCACCTTCCAGGCCGGCGAAGCGATTACCGGAACAGCAGCACCAAATTCCCTGATCGACCGTCCGCCCGTCACCACCAGTCAAGGCGATTGATCGGCGACAACTTCCCCAGGTCCTCGTTGAACTCCTGCGCACTGACCTCGAACGGAGCGAACTCTTTCAGGTCCAGGGTCGCGTAGGTTAAACCACCGAACCGATCCTCGTGGTGCTTCTCGTCGTAGGCGATGACATGGCCATTGGCGTAGACCTCGATCTGACGACACACATCGCCGGCCTCGTCTACAGCCAGGTACCAGAGCGACGTCCCCCAACACTCGTATTCATCGCCGCGCGTTTCGTCCCACCGCCGCCGGAAGTACCTCATCTCCGCATCTTCGCACCCACCTGAGCATCTGATCCGTAGCCAGTGCGAGATCGTCCGCAGTCGTCCACCGCCGTCAGAAGCGCCTGCTCAACGACCTCTCCAGCTTGATCGGGTTCCACAGGCGTACACCGACGTCCAGGGACGTTGTTAGCAACAGCGTTAGCACGATCGACCAGACCTCGACTGTCCCGAGACGGCTGCTGGTTCTGCCTCCCGGCGGTCACCCATCCCGCTGAACCGCGGGCACGAAGCCGCCCAGGGCCTTCCCGCCTTCGGCCATGACACCCCAGTCATCCACCGCACTACGCGAGTCGATGACTAGCACGACCGCACCACCGGCATGGTCCACGGCCTCCAACCATGCGAAGCGCTCCTCGGCCTCCTCGGGACGGATGATGCCTTCGACGAAGATCCCGGACTCACCGGGACCGTCGACCACCGAGGCGGTCAGACCGGCGAGGAGCTGCCAGCCCTCACAGGGCAACGGCCTGCCCGCATCGAGCCGGAAAACGGGAAGCCGTTCGATCGGGTCGGTCGAGACGAGAACCAGCATCGGTACGACGCCACCGAGGTAGCTGACGTCCTCGCGAGGAATGCAGAGCGGCATTCGGCGAGTATCGCACCACTCTGCCTGTGGCAGGATGCTGAGGCACGCCGCCCAAAGCCGAGCGCAGCCACCTGCTCTTCGACGCCGTTAGCCTGTGCGCGTTGAGACCTTCAGCAGGGAGAAGTCATGCGATCAGACATCGGCCTGGATGAGATGGCTGCTGAACTCTCCCAGCTTGCTGATCTCTCAACGGCTGTTCCTCTGCCGGAATCCGAGGTTGTGGCCCTTGAGGAAGCGATCGGCGCGCCGCTTCCTGACGAGTTCCGGTCGTTCCTGCTGCGATTCGGCCAGGGAGTCTCTCCCGGTCGCTTGCTCGACCTGCATTGGATCGTGGAAGAGACCCAACGGGAGCGTGGGTACTTCCAGGAGGAACCCGAGGTCGCCGCCTACCCGTGGGAGCCCTTCGGGGTGACCCGGGATAATGTGCGGCAACTGCGACGCCTCGCAGGCGACGGAGCAGACCCCACCCTGTGGATGGACAAGCCCTCGCCCGGAACCATGTTCCTGTGCAGCCATGGATGCTCATGGATCAGCATGCTCGCCATGAACGGTGAGTACGCCGGCACCGTCTGGCTCACCGAGATGGGATGGGTGAAGGACATGTACTGGTGGCCGTCGGCCCCCTGGAGGGATGTCGAACCGTCGGGCCGTCTGCATGGGGGTTGGAGCGAACCGGTGCCATTCCTGGATTGGTACATGCGCTGGACACGGCAGATCGTCAGCCGACATCGGCACTCGCGACAACCTGACTTGCCTTGATCGCAGAGGCGTTCATTCTTCCTCGCGCAGGCGAACTCCCGCGCCTTGGTCCACTCCATACCACCTGATCCGTAGGCAAGGGCAGATGCCTCGTCAGCGACGTCTCGCCCTGCTCAGATGGTGGTGGTTACGGGCCGGTGGAGGGTGATCCTGTAAGGCGGTGTTGCTGTATGAGCTGCTGTACAGCGACACCGCGGAGCTACGGCCTGGCCGCTCGATCACTGCTTGGCATGCAATATCTCCATTGCCTGAAGCACGTCAGTGACGACATGATCCGCATCGTGTTCGTGCCCCGGCCAGGTGCCTCGGTCGATCCAGATCGTCCGCAGACCGGCTGCGCGTCCTCCGCCAATGTCCGCAACAAGATGATCGCCGATCATCCATCCTCCGTCTACGAGAGTCGCACCGCAGCGCTTGGCGGCGATCTCGAACAGACTGGTGTCGGGCTTGCGGACGCCCTCGACTCCGGACAACGCGTAGGCGTCTACGGCCTCGGCCAGTCCCGTGCGCTGGATCTTGCCGAGCTGATTGTCCGCCGTCCCGTTGGTGACGATCGCCACCCGCCAGCCCGACGCGCGTAGCCGAGACAGACCGTTCATCACCTCGAGTCGGCAGTGAACGAGGTGCGGCATACGCCGTCGGTAGCGACTCCACAGCTCGTCGACCGGCGCGGCCAAAGCGAAGTGATCGCGCACCTTGGTGAAGAAGACCTCACGATGCGAGTAGCCGGCACGGTCAAGAGTGGTTAGCCAGTTAACCGCCTCATGCCCCAAGCCATGCTCATCAGCGAACTCCCCGACCCACACCTGAAACGCCTCGTCCAGGTTGATGAGGGTGTTGTCCAGGTCGAAGAGCGCGAGCCGTTGCACGGCGCCCACCCTACGAGGGCGCGTCAACTTAAGACACCCGCATTAGGAGACGGGTAGCACATCCGGGCTTGTGGTCGGTTGACCTGCTTCTATGGCCGTTATGATCTGACAGCTTGCTTGATCATTTCGAGAATGCATCGCGTCCACGAAGATGGCCACCGAGTTTCCCGCTGGCAATACGACCCGGATCACAGAGCCGTCAGGGCCCGAGGCGCGGGGAACAGCCCGGGAGAGTGACCGTCCGTTTTTCAAGTGGAGCGACCATCCTGCTCCACTCAACGGACACGAGGCCGGAAGGCTGTGGACGGCTGCCGCCATGTGCCTGTGGTGGCTGATGTTGTCGTCACCGTTGTCGTCAGCCCCTCGTCGCGTAGCTGGCGATGGGGTCTCGAAGCGTTTAGAGACTCCGCGGTGTCGACGTCGGCCCCCGCCAGTCAGGAAAGAGCTCACGAACACCAGCCCCCGCCGTCCATGGAAGAGCTTACGAGTACCTCATAGTCATCGCCGTGCTTCTCTCCCGTCGCACCCACAAACCCCACCGAGAGTTCAACGTCCCTCCCGTCGACGGACTTGATGAAGCAGTCCACATCTTCACCGTCATCCTCCGAAGGGGGCACCCATCCGTCCTCGATCGCGATGTCTCGGTAAAAGGACAACACGTCGGCTCGCGAGCCCGTGGGACGGTAGGTCTGCCCGACGGTCGTGATCCGATCGTCATTTTCACAAGAGCTGCTGCGTTCCCCCTGCGGTGTCGCGTTTACCGGACGGGCGTCGAAGATGCCGAGGGTGGCCAGGGAGGCGCCAAGCCGGTCATCGTCAGAATTGCACCCATAGGTCAGCACGAAGAAAGCGGCAGGAGCGATCAGAGCACCGACCCATGCACAAGCAACCACGAGCACCGCGATCGTCAAGCGCTTCACGATCAACAGCTTAGTGCGCCCACACGTTCGCTCAACAGGTGCGTCGTAGCTGTCTTTGGATACACCACGGTCATGACTCCACGTGCGACCACTTCATCACGAGTTAAAGGACGATCGTCCAGGACCGTCCACCGTTGTCTCACGTTCCTGATCGGACGGGGTCGGCAGGGTCCAGAAGTCCAGGCGTGTCCAGGGTCGTCCAGGACCAGTGTTAGCACCCGCGTTAGCAAGATCACCGTTCGCGCTGCCCAAAGGCCTGTACCGGCTACCGCGCCGCTTGCAGAATCTCTATCGCCTGGAGCACGTCAGTAACGACATGATCCGCATCATGCTCATGACCCGGCCACGTACCCCGATCGATCCAGACGGTTCGCAGACCCGCGGCCTGTCCCCCGCCGATATCTGCGATGAGGTGATCACCGACCATCCATCCCCCGTCTGCGAGATCCACGCCGCAGCGCTTGGCGGCGATCTCGAACAGGCCGGTGTCGGGCTTGCGAATGCCCTCGATTCCCGAAAGCGCATAGGCGTCTACGGCCTCGACCAGTCCGGTGCGCTGGATCTTGCCGAGCTGATTATCCGCCGTCCCGTTGGTGACGATCGCCACTCGCCAACCCGACGCGCGGAGCTGTGACAGCCCGTCCATCACTTCAGGTCGGCAGCGGACGAGGTACGGCATCCGCTGGCGATAACGGCTCCACAGCCCATCCACCAGCTCGGGCAGGGCGAAGTGGTCGCGGGCCTTGGTGAAGAAGACCTCACGGTGCGGGTAGCCGGCCCGGTCCAGAGCGATCAGCCAATCGACCGCCTCACGCCCCAGACCATGCTCGTCGGCGAACTCTCCGGCCCACACCTGGAACGCCTCGTCCAGGTTGACGAGGGTGTTGTCCAGGTCGAAAAGCGCGAGTGGCTGCACGACAACCCACCCTAATCAGGTCGTCACCCCGAACTTGTGTGGTGCGAGGATTCCTCACGCAGTCAGAAACCGATCTCAAAGACTGGCAGCTCAGAACGTCAGGATCTTATCCGTCATGGTGGCTGACCTGCGGTTACTGTCTGATGCCCCTGATGAACTGCACTTTAGTGTTCACCGGTTCTCATCGTTTCGTGCTGCTTCTCATGCCCAGGTGCCCTGAGTGTGCCCTGTCCTCGTACAGAAGGAGCTGAGGATATTGGGAGACTCGCTTACCAAACCAACATTCCTGGATCGGTTCATCACTCACACAGGCCAAGTGCCCTGCAACGTCTGAATGCTAAGTATCAAATTCAGGCACAAATGGCCGCGCGGCAGGTTGCGGGCCACCGGCTCTTATCCGGCTCGCAATGGTGTCACGAGGGTGTGCGGCCTTAACCCGCTCGCTTTGGGCATTGGCTTGCTGTTCCAAATCGGTCAGCCAGAGCTCTATCAATCCGAGCAGGTGTTCCATCCTCCATGCGGCCCGTCTCTTGCCCTCCTGGTCATTGAGTATTACAGGCCAGTGTCCGAGAGCGCCCCGGTCCAAGAGAGCCCGGCATTCACTAACTATTTTAGCTAGGCGGGCAACTTCCTTTTCGTCGGCTCCGCTTTTCCACCGCTCCTTCATGAAGCGAGCCATAGCCCCCTTAGGGAGGCGTTTCTCCGATGGAGTAATACCGGACAACTGGTTGACCATTCCCGTGAATTCCTGATCCGTGTCAAAGAAAGTCGCATCTGGCTCCATAGTGAAGCTATTCTTATTTTCCTCGGGCGCCAAAAGGTAAATGATCAGAAGAAACTCTGCCCCTTCGAACAAAGGCTTGGGATGCCACTCCCGAAGTTTCGCCTCTAGGTCTAGTAGTCGCCGCTCGGCCTGCCGTTGCCGGGCCGCCAGCAGGTCAGCGGCGGCATTGGCCCGCAAATCTTCCAAATTAGTGAGAGTGATGCTCCGTCCCGTCGCCATTTGCAACGCCCCGGATTGGAAACCAGTCTCCGACATCAGCAAGCCGCGGTCAGCGCCAAGGTCCTCGCAGATGGCGATGAGCGCGGCGACCTTCTCCTTGCCAACTCGGCTACGCCATAGCTTGCACTCAACCACCCATAACACGCACACGCCCGCGACAGTACGGCGAGCGGACACATCGACCGCGTGAGTCGTTCCTCGTCGGGAGGCGATCTTCTCCTCAACCTGGGTATCGAAGCCCAACTCTGTCAGGAGATCGGCGACGTCATGCTGATACTGCCGCCACGATGGTGTTCCCCGCATCGATATTCCTCTCTATCGCGCCGATCCGTACAGTTATTGGCCCCCGGTTCTATCCACGGCCCTGATCACTCTGTCTTAATCTACATTCATGAGTCCGATGTCGAAATTGCATGGTAGCTTGACTGCCTGCTTGCAAACAGGAGCCGGTCACGACGTAGAAGGCTATTTGCCCTGCTCAAGTGGTGGGTGCGGGCCAGTGACGTGTAATCGCGTAAGGCAGCGTTGCTGTATCCCGCTGCTGTACGTCACGTACGTGGACACAACCCGGCCGATAAGTGGCGATTAGAAGGGCGGCTCGTCCGGCAGAGGTTTTGCAGTCGGCCATGCCGAACTCGGAAGCGGAAGGTTCGTTACAACAAATAGATTGAGAATGTCCTCTCGATCCATGAACATGATCTGGCTCCTCTTTGAAGCGTCCAAAGCATTGCCCAGCCAGTTCCGAGCCGCCTTCGTAATCTCGCCACCGGCAATAATAAATGCATGGTCGACAAGAACACGCTTGCCAATCTCGGGGTCAAATATCTCGTGACCAAGCATCATTAGTGCTTGATTATGAATTTCCGCGATGTTTGCGTTTCCAGTCTTGCTGACTCCTGAAGAATCAAGTTTCCCCCTCTTCGCTTGGATCCCAAAGTAAAGGACATGTTGTGTAGGAAGGACGTACTTCATCCACACGTCCTTGCCATACTCAAGAGCCTTATCTTTGTGGCCAGCAGCGGTGATGCGATGGAAGCCCAACTGGCGGAATAATGGGAGTAAAACTTCTTCGATCAACGAGTCTTCAGACGCAGTCTCAAGGTACGCAAGCAATTGCTCACGCCGCTTGAGTTCCGCATCCGAAAAAGGGCGATGCGGACTGGGCGGCGGCGCAGCAACGGCATTAGTCGCTATGTGTCGGAGGTAGCACTGCTTATCCGTACCATAGAATGCCTCGAAGCCCTCACGCTGAAGTGCAGCATTTAAGAGAGTCAGAGCTCCCGGCCGACGCGACTCCTCATCCTTAGCATCTTCCTGATCCATAAGCCTGCGAATAACTCGTAGAAATGTTTCAGGAAGAGCATTTACACCTGGTCGCGGCTCAGCAAGTATCTCAGCGAGAACATCAGACACCCAAAACTTGCGCGTCGATCCGTCGTGCCGATATTCGGTCTCGATTTCCTGAAAGAATTCAGTCAGATAGTAGCTGCTTCGATAAACAAAGAACGGTTCTGCATCCGGAGCGTTTCCGCAAATCATGTCGGCTATCTGGCCGATCGTTTTCTTCCTGAACTCCACAACGGCCCCTTGTATCGATCAATGAACAATCCCTAGAGCACACGCAAGGTCGCGAGCCTCGTGCGCTGCTTCCCCTTTACATAACAAACAACGCCGTAGCTGGCTTCGGATGCTAGGAGCAAGATAGCCGAGATGTTCGACAGATTGAGGGCTGTACGCCAACAAAGCCGATCAATCACGGCTTCAGTGATGAGTAGCAGGCCGTCAGTGTTGCTGTCACCGGAGATCAAAAAGCCCCAGGCCATGATCGACTCAGAGCATTTTCGCTGCTCAGATGATGTGATCAGGGGCGAGGTCGAACCGCCGACCTTCCACTTTTCAGGCGGCCGACTGCCCTAGCGCCGATGACCCGAGACGAGGTCAGCGGTGGCGAATGACTGCCGTTTCGAGCTCCTGGTGGCTGACGTTGTCGTCAGCTCGCATCACCTTAACCATGGCGGCCGTCCTGAGTACCAACGAAAGAGAGGATCGGCGTCCGAGGCGAGGCTCGAAATCAGCGATCCGTACAGCCTAGGCAGCAGCGATCTGGGCTGTTGTCTTCAGCGATGGACCTCGTGAACTGACCACTTCTTAACATAGCTGTACACATGCATCACTGCGTAGGGTTTCTCGTAATCACGCGCGAAGGCGCTCGACATCCGACATAATGCACGCATGGCATCTGATATAACTCCCAACTCCCCAAACCTTAGCGATCGTCAGGAAGAAACTGATGCGGCCCTCGGATATATGGTCCGAAACGCTGCAATGGTGGAGTTCTTTCTTGATCAGGCCATTCGACGCCTGATTAAAAACCCGTACACACCCCTTGTGACTGCCAGCCTATCTGCATCTGGCAGTTTGGATGTAATCAAGCGCATCGTTGAAGCAGGACCTTTTAGCGACGAGGCAGCACAGGAGATGACGGTGATAATAAGTCAATGCCGCACGGCCTTTCCTCAAAGGAACCGGCATGTTCATGGGCTTCGCGTCATAGGAGATGAACGGGATGTGACCTGGACCAAGAATCGCAAGACCGGCAGCCTAAATCAGGCATCTTTCGAAGTCGACGAATTGCGAAATCTTGGTCGAGAATTCTCTCGTATAGCCGGTTCGATCCTCAACTGGTCCAGCTATTATCTGGAGGGAAAGCCAAGGACCGGTCGTCGCGAAACACAGAAACGAGAATCTGAGAATTAGGGCACGCCTTGAATATAGGCGACTACCGCCAAACGATCCGGAAGCAGTAGATTGGCTTCCGTATGAGGCGGACGGGCGAAGTGGCGGGATTAGGTGGGGCGGGACGCATGTCAAGAGCACAGGATGCTGCGTTGTCCACGCGCGCCACGCACCCACCGCTTCCCAGCACGCTCGACCAGCCCGGTCATCCAGTGGCAAGGACCGACGAAGTCGGTCCGCGGCAGCCGATCGCCCCAGCCCCTATGGCGAGAACCGAAGCCGGCGATCGTCACGGCCTCAACCCGATCACTAGATGAGTGAAACGGAGAGCTGTGGTCGGGCGCTGGCGCTGCTGCTCGGCCGTGCATCCAGCTTATTCTCCTTAATCTGATGAGCCACCGGAATCAAGGACATCGAGCAGTTCGCCAAAGTGACCAAAGACCCAGTTATCGATCATCGATGGATACGCTTCGACGAAGAATCTTGGCAGAGGCTCTTTTGGTTCTTCGATGCCGTGACACCACTGCGAAATAATGTTATCTCCATGCGCCAGATCTGTTACGGCAGCACGCAGGCGAATTATGTGATCCAGGATTTTATTGCTTCTTGCAACCCACATCGCCCCAATCGCTACGCCTTCGTGAGCAATGAAATTCCGAGCCTTCCGCGCTTTGTCTAGAACATCGATATCCTCGGAGTCGAAACCTCCCAACGTGTGTTGGGTAAGGTCCTTCAGCGTAGCCCCCAGCATTTTTTCTCTAGGAAGCGATGAAATTGCCTCTTGTAGGCTCAGAACTGGATCATCTTGCACGACCGAAATGAGATTCGAGATTCTTAACACAAATTGGCATTTCGACTCGAATTCGTTAGCCAGATAGAGCGCTCGTCCAGCCGATAAGAATGTCGCATCAAGCAATTCTGGCTCACGAGGCTTAAGGCGGCTCAGTGACCAGCTCATGGCGTGCAAGCTTAGCGGTGTTTATGCTGATTGGTGCGCCTTTTCTTCTGGCCCGTCCTACCTGGTGACTGGGCGCGTGGGCGGTGCTGGCCGCGACCGGCCGAAGAGCCGCAGCGCGGCCAGCGACCGCCCACGCGCGGGACGCCGCAGGCGGCACGCGCCTTGAACTTGTAATGAAACTTGTCGCCGATCAGGGGTGCTTCGTGTGTTCTGATCACCGGGAGCAGAGCGCTCTTACCGAAGATCACGGGAGTTCCCGCAGTTCAAGACCTTGATCATCGAGAACGCAGGGCCGAGAGGCCGGTTCAAGCGGCTAGCGCGAACCTGTTGCCTGAAGCGATGTCGTGGTGGCAGGAGATCGGTTGTTCGAAGGTGATGCCCGACAGGTGACGCCGGAGCACGTCGCAGACCAGGGCCATCATGACCGCCCGGTTGCGCCGCGCGTAGTCCTGCGCCCAGAACAGATCCCTGCGGTAGGCGTCCATCTGCGGCGTGCCCCCGACGAACACCGCCAGATTCCGATCCGGCAGATCCTGGTTGTGCGGCAGTCGCTGCGCCTGCCCGATGTGGAACTCCGCCAGCTCCTTGCCGATGTTGCGCGATCCCGAATGCAACACCACCCAGACCACACCCTCATCGTCGGCGCAGACCTCCAGGAAATGGTTCCCCCCGCCCAGAGTGCCCATCTGGGTCTCCGCGCGCTCCCGCTTCGGATGCACCGCCGAGGCCAAGCCCTCGAAGTCCGCCCAGAAACCCGCCCAGTCAGCGGTCTTGAGCCCATGCAACTTCGTCGGATCGACCGGCCGCTGATGCTTGCCGAACCCCACCGGAACCGCCTGCTCCAACTTCGAACGCAGATACCCCAGATCATCCGGCAGGCTGTCGGCCTTGAACGAGGTCTTCACCGCGGTCATCCCGCATCCGATGTCCACCCCGACCGCCGCCGGCGACACCGCATCCCGCATCGCGATCACCGAACCCACCGTCGCACCCATCCCGTGATGGACATCCGGCATCACCGCGACCCCCTGCACCCACGGCAGGTTCGCCACATTGCGCAACTGCTGCATGACATTCGACTCAACCTCGGCCGGGTCGGCCCACATGCGGATCCGCACACGCCCGCCCAGCACCTCGTTGTACGACATCCCCACATCGCCTCCCTCCGGCCGGCAGACCTCCCAACAAGGCCAACACAAGGTCAATAACGCCAGACCCCCACCCCACCCCGCAACTCAATAAAGATCCCCCGCCCACCGCACACCGCCTTTGAACAGCCTCGATACCTCTTCACTTTCAAAACGCCGAATCCCATTCCCTGTGCTGGATTCCTTTCACCACCGCCATTGCCCAGCCCCGCCTTGATTGAGGATCACGCGGTATGGAAACGCCCGGAGTGCTGTACGTGGTCGCATGCGCCGCTCCGCCCGCGGCCGACCTCGCCCAGCACGACGGCTGGCAGGTGCACGTGGTCACCGCACCGATGGGCGCCCGCTTCGTCGACACCGAGGAACCGAAGCGGCTGACCGGCGACCGGGTCCGCCCCTGCACCTCCTGCGCCCCGTCGCCAAGCGCAGGCGGCGGGGCTCTGGCATTTGCCAACTCATCAGAGGGCGGTTCGCGAGTTGACGTCCTTTTCGTCGTTGAGGTTAGGTAAGGCGGGCTGGTCAGAGACTCGCTGCCGGGCTACGGGCGCGGTTGAGAGAACAACCCCGGCTCGGTCTCGACGAGGATGCCGCAGCGGACCAGGCGTTTGAGCTTGGAACGGATGTTCTCGGTGCTCTTCGACACGATGGGCAGGTCCAAAGCCTCACACAGGTCGCGAGCGCGCAGGGAGCCGCCGACGTTGGCGAAAACGGCCAGAATCTGCTGGTAGGCGGGGTGGTCCGGTAACACGGGAGGTGGTGCGATCGATTCGGCTTCGTCCTGGTCAGCGAGCCAATCCCTTGCCGGCGGGGTTGCCTTCGATGATCTCATAAGAATGTGCCAGGCTGTCGGGCATGTATCTCGACCAGCGGCTGGTAGATGCGGCGATCGATCAGATGGACCGTCGATGGCCCGCCGACGAGCAGGGCGGTGCGGCGGCTGTCTACCTGGACGACGGGGAAATCCTTACCAGCGTCGGTTTCGACAATCTGAACGGTGGAGTGTCCCTCTGCCAGGAGACCGGAGCCATCTGCCAGGCGTACACGCTGAACCGGAAAGTCACAGCGTCGGTGTGCGTCTGCCGGATTCCCGGGCGCGAGCAGATACTCGTTCTTCCCCCATGCGGCATCTGCCAGGAGCGTCTGGCCCTGTGGGGGCCTGACGTCGAGGTCGGTGTGCCGGACCGAACCAGCCCCGCCGGGTGGTGCGCCCGCACTCTGCGAGAGGTCAACCCGTTCTATTGGGGATCGCAGTTCACGGACGACGGCGCCTGGCCTCCTCCCCAACTCCACTACTCCTGACATCCTCGAGAGCGCCGTTCACATCGCGTTTCGGCGGCGAGTCGAGGGCCAAGCATCTGGCGGGCGGCGCCAAGGAGCTGTGCCTCGACGACATCGACTCGGTCAGGCGCGACGTCGAGGCCCCCGACGACCTACGCGCGGCTGTCCTCCTTGGCGTCGGCGTCCACACGGCCGCCGTCGTCCGTGAGCTTGAGCTTTCGTACGGCGGGAGCCAGCACGTAGGGTAGGTGGGCCGCCGCGGTGCCGAGGCAGGCGATCCACAGGAGCTGGTGAACGGTGATGGCCTCGCCCAGCAGCCCGCCGACGAGACCGCCGAGCGGCAGCGAACCCCACATGATGAAGCGGAGGCTGGCGTTCATCCTGCCACGCAGGGCTTCTGGGCAGATCGCCTGGCGGTAACTGCCCTGGGCGATGTCATTCATGACCGCGACCAGGAAGACGAGCGCCATGCCGATCGGGTACAGGGCGAGCCGCCAGCCGGGTCCCGTGAAGGCGACGATCACGAAGAGCGGCAGCATGAGGACGGCTGTGCCCCAGATCGTGGGGCCGTGACCGAAGCGGGCGATCACGCGTGACGCGAGGAGCGCGCCGAGCAGGCCGCCCGCCCCCGCGCCCGAGACCATCAGGCCGTAGCCCGCCGCGCTCACGCCCAGCTCGTTGACCAGGTACAACGGCTGGACGATGGCAAAGATGCCGCTGACGAACATGTTCATGGCGCCGACGAGGCCGATCAGGCGCAGGACGGGGTGGCCGAGCACGTAGCGCAGGCCCTCCATCAGGCTCACGCGCCCCCCGGAGGGGGTCTCCTTGGCCTTGACGGTCGCCAGCAGGGTGGCGGAGATCATGTAGCTGACCGCGTCGACCACGATGGCGATGGGCGCCGTGAGCACCTGCACGAGCCAGCCGCCGAACCCCGGGCCGAAGAGCACGGCGAGGCTGCGCACGGACTCCAGGGTTCCCATGCTCTTGGGCAGCTGCTCCTTGGTCACGATGGAGGGCAGGAAGCTCATGTGGGCGACGTCGAAGAAGGCCGTGCCGATGCTGACGATCACGGCGACCGCGTAGAGCTGCGCCAGCGTGAGCGCGTCGAACAGCGCGGCGATCGGGATGGAGGCCAGGGACACCGCGCGCAGCACGTCGGCCGTCACCAGGATGGGCTTCCTGCGCAACCGGTCCACCCACACGCCGGCGGGCAGCCCGAAAAGGAGGAAACCGATCATCTGGGCCGCGCCGAGCAGGCCAAGCTCTAACGGGCCCGCGCCGAGCACCAGCAACGCGACCAGAGGGAGGGCCACGCGCGTGACCTGGGTGCCGGACTGGCTGAAGCCGTCGGCGATGACGTAACGACGGAAAACGGGGGGCATCTGATCTACCCTATTAAAGCTCCGACGTGGGAGGAGCCCACCGCGGCCCGGGAGAAGTCGAGGGCATCGGCCGCACGCAGCCTGGCCAGGAGCACCTCGTGCAGGCGTTGCCAGAGGCCGGCCCTGTTCCACTCGTTCAGCCGCCGCCGGCACGTCATGCCCGAGCCGTACCCCATCTCTTGGGACAGGTGCTCCCAGGCGATGCCGGTGTAGAGCACGAACAAGATGCCCTGCAGAGCGAGGCGGTCATCCAGCCGCTTACGTCCTGGCCAACGGGCTCGACGCTGATGTTCGGGCAGCAGTGGTTCGATGACCGCCCACAACTCGTCGCTGACCTCCCAGGGCTTCAGCCGCGCCACCTGCCCACCCCTCTCGCCGTTGTCATAGCGAGAGATCAAAGCACAGCAGAGCCCATTCTGTTGGGCGCTCTCAAGCGGTCATGGCTAGCAATACCGACTACCGAGAAGACGGCAACGGCTTCTACGCCCGCCACGCCCAGCACCTGGCCGCCCGTCATCAAAAGACCCTGGAACGCCATTACCAATCCTCCTCGCAATTAGGGATCGGGCGTGCGGCGTGGCTTGGGGCTGGCTGAAGGCTTTCGCTTGCTTGATGGACGGGTCCACCTTCTGAGCCAAGATGATCACTGCATCATTCACTCCGGCGGTTCAATTGAGGTCGCCTTGCGCCACGCCTCCGCGACCTCCGAAGGGTTCTGCTGATAGAGGTTACGGAGGAGCATTATTGCCACGCGGACGAGATCGAGCAAATCCCGCTCTACAGCGATCTGGAGACCTTTCATAATTAATTCAAGGCCCTCCTCAAGTTGTTCTGATTCACTTAGCAACTGGCCGTTGACAACGCAGCTGGTGGCCAGGTCCACCGAGTGAACCTCAGGGTTGGCACGAGCAAGCGTGCGCCTGACGTCCTCCGAACGCCGCCCGCCGGTGACCGGGCTCGCGCTCGACGTGCGGCGGGAGCGCTCGACGTGCGGCGGGAGTCTGTCCTCCCTTGCGACAAGCGGCGTAACCAGTTGCCGCGGTGCCCGTCACCGTGACCGCGACCGTCGACGGCCCACGCCGGTGTCGAGATGAACCGTCGATTCGACATGCTCGAATGCCCGGTGAGGAATCCGTCGATCAGCCGGGAAAGTCCACGAATCAAAACCCTTGACAAGGTGTATCGCATTTATAAAGGCTGTGATCACGTAACAAATCGAAGAGGATTCGAGTTATTCGAATGGTGACACAGGAATGCCGACGATGAGGAAGTCGTCGAGTACGACCAAGGCGTTCGAGCCGCTGGAGACGGTGGCGTCCGCAGGCACAGCTTCACAACCCTCATCGGCCAGGACGTGACGGCCGCCCTGGTCGACGACTCGACCGGAAGCACGCTGACGAGTGCGACTCACGGGTGACGCGTACGTCTCGCACGAACTCTCGGCACCTGTCGGGTCCGGTGCGACCGCGACCCTCGTGCTCACCGATGGTGGCGGGAAGGAGTTACCGCGCGCGAGCGTGACCGACGAGTGAACCGAACCAGCGCACATCGGCACCCGTGACGGGGGCCGCGCCTCACGCGCGGCCCCAAGGCCCGGAGCGGCACGAACGGACGCCTTGCTCAACGAAGAAGGAAGCGCAATGAGAGCAACAACTCGCAATCGCAGACGTCGCTCGGCCGTGGCGGCCCTGAGCGTGATCACCCTGGGGGCATCTCTGCTCCTCGCCGCGATACCGGCCGCGACGTCGGCCGCCGCGGACGGGCCCAGCGCCTCGATCATCTTGGGCGAGGTCAACGAGGAGAACGGTCTCCGCCAGATCGAGCAGGGTGACGGCACGACCGCACCCGTGACGGTCGGCGAGCGGAGCGCACGCAAGACCGTGCAGACCTCGGCACCGGCGCAGCACATGTACTTCCAGGTCGACGACGCGGTCGCCTTCGATGGCGCGTTCGTCGCGTGCCTGCAGGTCGAGTACTTCGACGAGGGCGGGGCCACATTCCGCGTCCAGTACGACTCGACCAGCAGCGCGTACGCCGGGACGGGTTCGGTGAACCGCACCGGGTCGAACACGTGGAAGACGGCGGGCTTCGAGCTGATGGACGCCCGGTTCGCCAACCGCGAGAACGGCGGCGCCGACTTCCGCGTCGAGGCGGGCACGACCGGGGTGACCTTCCACAGCGTGAAGTTGGCGATCATTCAGAACGACGACGGCGTGACCCCGCCCTGCGCGGCCGCCGATCCCGATCCGGAACCCACCCCCATTCGCTGGAGGCTCAAGTACGACGAGCCGTTCAGCAAGAAGATCCGCACCGAGGCCAGCCCGTGGGTGCTCGACGACTACAGCGATCCGGTCGACGACTTCAACGACGACAACGGCGACCTCTACCGCCTTCAGCTCGGTCCCGAGTTCGACGCGTCGATGGCGACCATGCGGACCTACCGGCAGGAGACCGAGTTCGGCAAGGACGGCTGGCTCACGGCGTCCCTCTCCACGCGTGAGAGCGGCGGGCGGGTCGACGACAGCTACACCGACCCCGCCGAACGTCCGTCGATCTCGACGGAGAAGCTGGACACCGTAGGCGCCGTCGCCAAGATCAACGTGCCTAACTACACGGGTGGCGCGATCATCCGCAACACCGAGCCGCTGCCGAAGTACTACCGCATCGAGTACGAGCTCAAGACGCTCGACTTCGGCGGCCTGCGTAACGGCTCGCTGTTCTACGACGGCAAGTACAACGGGTACACCCTCGGGGAGTGCAAGACGTTCTACCCCTGGGTCGGCGACCCGAACGACATCGACCCGGCCGACCCCTGCGCCACACACTCCGTGCGGGAGGACAGCAACGAGGCGTACAACGCGTTCCACTACATGTCGATCCTGGACTTCCCGGCGATGCCCCGGAACCTGGCGATGTACCACTGGCACCGCAAGGTGCTGATGGACCAGTTCAGCCCGGCCCCATCCCGGAACACGAACGGCTACGACGTCTGCAACTCGCTGACCGGTGAGAAGTACCCCTGGGACCAAAGCAACAAGACCACGGTGAACATGCTCTACTTCACGGGTTCACTCGGTCAGTCGCAGACGTTCGTGACGAGCTGCGACCGTCGGCCGGTCTCCGGCGTGCAGAAGTCGGCCGTGGAGCTGCAGCCCGAGCTGATGCCCCACAAGGACTACGCGTTCGCCATCGAGCGCACCCCGGCGGGTTACACGATGGAGGTCAGCGGCGTCTTCAAGAACGTCGGCAAGCAGACCTACCGGTTCACCCGGGGCTTCATCGACGACGACGCCGGCGTGATCGGGGCGAACGTCCCGATCTTCCACTACAACGTGGACGCCGGCGAGTACAACGGCCAGTTCAACACGTCGCACACCGCGCAGGGCGCGTTCGGCTCCAAGACGTGGGACAACCAGTGGCCGGCCGGCTCGGCCTACCCCGACTACTTCGTCATCGGTGAGCCGTACACGAACGTCGGTGAGGGCCAGGCCCGCATCGACAACATCCGGCTGTACGTGCCGAAGAATTAGGCACGGGAAGGTCGCGGTCGAACTGACGCAGCCGCGCCCCTGGGACCTCAGACTGCACCCAGGGGCGCGGCCCGCGCTCCGAATTCACGCGATCCTTCATTTCGAGTCTTCGATTAGTTCGAATCATCGTCAACCAAAGTTGCGTTGACAGTCTGACCAAAGAGCGGCCCCTGTCCAGGAAGCCGTCACCCTCTACGGAATCGTCGTGCGGGTTCGGGGGCTCGTCGAGCCGATGCTGGCCCGAGCCGTGAACCACCTCCCACCGGCCCCGGGGGGCGGTGCATCTTCGAACCGAAGTGGGACGGCCTCCGAGCGGTCGCCCTGGTGGGCGATCGTGGTGAGGTCGAGCTGCGGTCGCGGCGCGGAGCCCGCCTGGTGTGCTCGCTGACTCCCCTCGACCCTCCAACCTGCCGGCTTCACAGACTCGTGATCCTTTCCCCGGTGAAGTCCTGTCGTCCAAAGGCGACCCACGCCTGAGCCGCCGCTCGATGATGGCCGGAGGTCCGCGAAGGCTACGGACGCCTGTCTGTCAGCGGAAGCCGGAGGACGAACCGGGCACCACGCGGTGAGTCTTCGATCGTGAGGGTCCCGTTGTGGGCGTGGGCGATGTCGCGCGAGATGGCCAGGCCGAGCCCTGTACCTCCCGGCTCCCTGCGCCGGCCCTCGTCCAGTCGGACGAAGCGCTCGAAGACGCGCTCTCGATCCTGCGGCGCGATTCCAGCACCGTCGTCGCACATGATGATGACGGCCGAGCCCTCCACCCGTCCCACGGTGACCTCGACCCTTTTGTCGGCGTGTCGCCGGGCATTGACCAGGAGATTGTCGATGACCCGGATCAGCTGGATCCGGTTGCCCAGAACGTTCACATCCCGGCCCGCGTCGACGTGGACCGGCACGCAACCCGCCATGGCCGTCACCTCCTTCATCACCAGCGCGCCGACATCGACCGCCTCGTACGCGGCCGGCCCTCCGGCTCGGAGCCGAGCCAACACCAACAGGTCGTCGACGATCGTCTCCAGCCGATCGGTGACCGCCAGCGCCTCCCTGATGGTCTCGTGCGGGTCGACGTCGGCGGGGTAGAGCACCGCCTCCTCGAGCCGGGCGCGGAGACCGGCAAGCGGCGTTCTGAGCTCGTGAGAGGTGGAGGAGGCGAACCGACTCTGCTCCTCGAACATGTCCGCGTTGTCCACGGCGAGCCCGGCTCGGCTGGCGATGTCGCCGATAAGGGACAGATCGGCCGAGTCGTACACCGGGGAGGTCTCGTACCGGGCCAGGGTGAGCGCACCCAGCACCCGGCGCGGCGTACGCAGCGGCGCGACAATGAGCGAATGGGCGCCCAACTCCTCGTACGGTCGCCGCCGCTGGACACTGCACTCCTCCGGGTCGACTCGCTCGGCCAGGTCCTCAGGGCCGAACAGCACCGCGGGACCGCCGCGCAGCACTCGCGCCATCGGCGCCTGGGAGGTCTCCGGAAACGCCGGAAGCGGCTCCTCCCACTGCTTGCACTCGACACCGCTCCGGCCCTGCTTGACCACGACCGCCACCCTGTCCACCCCGTCGCCGCTGGGGCCGAGCAGGTCGATTATCGCCCAGTCGGCCAGCCGGGGCACCAACAGACGAGACAGCCGCCGCAGTGCCTCATCCACCTTCAGGGTGGAGGCCAGCACGGTGCTGGTCTCGGCCATCAGCGACAACCGGTCGGTCAGCTTCTCCAGTGCCGCCAGGGCGGCCGCCTGCTTGTGTTCCACGGCCTTGTGCCGCGACAGGTCGTAGAACAGGACCACTGAGCCCATGTCCTTCTTCGCGCCCAGTGGGAGCGGAGCCGCCATCACGCCCACCGGGACCAGGCCTCCGGATCCGCGAGTGAACCACGCCTCCTCGCTGCGGACGTACACCCCCTCGGAAAACGCGGCCAGAATCTGGCAGTCCTCCCGGGGGACCGGGCTTCCGTCGGCGTTGCGGTGCAGCAGGTCGTGGGGATCAGCCCCGATCAACTGCCGTGCGGGACGATCGAGCAGCCTCTCGGCATACGGATTGACCAGGAGGATCTTCCCCGTATGGCTGACCACGTACAGACCCACGCGCAGACCGTGGAACAGGGCTCTGACGAGTTCCTCGCTGAACCCATACCTCGCCCAGTCCTCCAGGTCGTCGCCGGCCGTCATGGCGGCCCCCCTTACCCACCACCTGTCCAACCCGCCCAAACGGCGAACAATCCCTTAAGCGTATGTATCTCGAAAGAGACTGTTGTGTGCGCCGGGGAGATACTTCATAGATCGTTTTTGGTCCGCGAGGAGCGTCCCCATTACGTCGAGCCGCGGCCACACCGACCCGGCGATCACCCTGCATGTCCACGTCCACGTCATCCACGAGCAAGCAGCGTCCGCCGCCGGCAGTTCAGGCCCCCGATCACCGAGGTCACGGTGCCGAAAGACCGGCTCAGGCGGCTGGCGCGAACCTGTTGCCTGAAGCGATGTCGTGATGGCAGGAGATCGGTTGTTCAAAGATGACGCCGGAGCACGTCGCAGACCAGGGCCATCATGACCGCCCGGTTGCGCCGCGTGTAGTCCTGCGCCCAGAACAGATCCCTGCGGTAGGCGTCCATCTGCGGCGTGCCCCCGACCAACACCACCGGATTCCGATCCGGCAGATCCTGGTTGCAAGGGCACGCGGCTCATCACCGTCGATGGCATCGTCTACCGCTGGCGTGTCCGCCACAAGCCGACCTACGACCAGGGCAACAGTTGGAGCCCGCTCAGCTTCGCCGTCGAGCGAGCCGAGGAGCCGGGAGGCGTTCTTGTGGTGTCACTCCCCTGCGCCCGGCCGGACAACTGGTTAGGAGAGCGAACGATCGAATCAGCCGAACCAGCGAGAAAACGTCACTGCGCGGTCATACTGCCGCCGTGGCGGCGCAAACTCACCCTTGTAGAACTTGGCCCGACATAACGGACACAGCGGACACGGTCGCCCACTGGCGGATCATTTGGAGTCATCTTGGGAAGTTTCGCTAGAAGGAATTTCATCGCCGGGCTCGCCCTGGTCGGCGCGGCCGCGGCGGCGGCAACCGCGCAGGCGGCACCCGTGGCGGCGGCAACCGTGCACGTAGCGCCCACGCACGCGGCACCCGCGCAGGCGGCCGAGACGTGGAAGCTCATCGGCAAGGACGTGTTCACCGGCGAGGCCGAGAGCTCGCGCGGCCAGGGCGTCACCACTGACGGCACTCACTGGTACTTCTCCAGCAGCAACGGGCTGGAGATCACGGACATGCGGTACAACACCACCTTCAAGAGCTCGCCGGCCATTCCGTCCGCATTGGCCAACCCCTCGCCGCTCGCCTACAAAGGCCTGAACCACATCGGCGACATCGACTACGCCAACGGCAAGCTCTACATCTCGCTCGACACCAGCACGCGCGATCCGATTACCGGCGGCCGCTACGACACGCCGGTGTTCGCCGTCTACAACGCCCCCGATCTGAGCTTCACCGGCCAGGCCGCTGCCCTGAACCCGCCGCACGGCGTGCAGGACATCGCAAGCTGGGTGGCCGTCGACGCGGACAAAGGCCTCGCCTACGGCATGGCCTATGGCAACGCGACGGAGATCGCCGTCTACAACCTGTCCGACTGGACGTTCAACAGATACATCCCGCTATCGCAGACGGTCGACCAGGCCCAGGGCGGCAAGATCCATGACGGCTGGATGTACTTCGCCTCGAACGACGCGGGGAAGAACATCTCCCGCGCCAACCTGACGACCGGCGAGGTCCAGGTGCTCTTCAATCTCAAGGTTCCCTACGCTCAAGAGGTCGAAGGCCTGTCGTTCCTGGAGACACCGGACAGCCTGACCCTCAACATCCTCAACCGGGAGCAGCCGGATCCGAACGGTCCCAGTAACGTCACCTTCTATCACTATCGGCTAGAGGTGCCGGGCACGCCGGTCATCGAGGGCTCGCCGAAGGTCGGCGGGTTCGTGACGGCCGACCCGGGCAAGTGGACCCCGGATGCGAAGTTCAGCTACCAGTGGCTCGTGAACGGCAAGCCGCTGGCGGGCGCGACCGGGTCGCGGTTCCACCTCATTGGGAAGTACCTCGGCGACACGGTGACCGTTCAGGTGACCGGCACGTGGGCCGACGGGACGTCGAGCACCGTCGAGTCCGGGCCGATGACGGTCGTGACCGGCTCCGGCGCGAAGAAGTGAGGGGTCACGACGTAGGCTGACCCCCGTTGTGGTGACGCAGCCGAGCCGCGCTACCGGTGCGTCGCGGCCGAGTTCGAGCGCCGCATCCTGAGTCGCACGTATCCGCCCGGAGCGTTCCACCCTGTTAGCAAGAAGTCCAGACGATCTAGAAAACACGAAGGCCCCCGATGGCGTAATGCCTGTTCAGGGGCCTTCTTGCATGTGTGCGGCCGGAGATACTCGAAACCCCGACCTTCTGGTCTGCCCTGTGGGCCGTCCGCTCAGCCGCCGGCGGCCGCCTTCTTGATCAGCTCGGTGACGGCCTCCGGCTGGGAGATGTAGATGGCGTGGCTGCCGGCGACTTCCGTCACGGTGGCGCCCGCGCGCTCGGACATGGCCCGCTGAGCCGGTGGCGGGATCATCCGGTCCTCGGTGGCGACCAGGTACCAGCTGGGCTTGGTGCGCCAGGCGGCTTCGGTGATGGTGCCGCCGAGTGCGCCGACACCCCACGGCACCTGCGAGTCGGCGAGAAACTCGGCCTGCGCGGCCGGCAGGTCGCCTGCGAAGGCGGCGTGGAACTTGTCCCGGTCGAGAAAGAGGAACCCGTTGACCGGAGGCAGGATCGGTGCCACCGGCGCGCCCGGCGGTGGGTCGGCGATGAGCGTGTTCACGGACTCGCCACTGTCGGGCACGAACGCAGCGACGTAGACCAGCGCCGACACCTGCGGGTGGTTCCCGGCCTCGCTGATGACCGCGCCACCGTAGGAGTGTCCGACGAGCACGGTGGGACCGTCCTGGCGGTCCAGGATCAGCCGGGTGGCCTCGGCGTCCCCGTCCAGCGACAGCGTGGGATTCTGGACGACGCTGACCCGATAGCCGTCCCGCTTGAGCAGGTCATGGACGGACTGCCAGCCCGATCCGTCGGCGAAAGCGCCGTGTACGAGCACGACGTTGACCGCGGTGGAACTCATGATGTTGCCTCCTTGACAGCGTTATTTCGGTGAAACTAGCTGGCGTCACTGGACGACCAGTGAATATTTCGTTGATCGACGCCACGGACGGTCGTTGAGGGGCTCGGATCAGCTTCGCCGTAGAACGGCCGATGGTCGCGGACGGCGGCGTGCCGGATGGATTACGCCATGCCTTCGCGTGACGGGGCTAAGCCGTGGTCTTCCCGACCAGCGAGATCAGCTCGACCGCGGCCGGTCCGGAGAAGGGCCGGGTACGTCGGTCTGCGACTCCAGGACTGTCGTCTACCGCTCAGGGGCTGGGGACGGCTGACCGCCGATCGTCATGGTGACGCGCACGAACTTGAGGAGGAACGACCCGGCTCTCACTGACCGGTTTTCGATGTGGGCCGTGAGTGGACACTCCAGAAGTGGAAGGCCAGTCCGATGCCCCAGAAGACGATGGACCACAGGGGCCAGAAGAAGTGTTCCGGGTCGTAGACCCGCCACACCACGACCTGGGCCAGATTGGCCAGGACGTAAAAGAGCAAGTGAATTCGCAGGCCCCATCTCCGGGCGCTTTCGCTTTTTGCCGATCTCATTCCCGAAAGCTAAATCGGCGTACTTGACGACGACTGAGTCGCTCGTTCAGTGATCGTCAAGTGCCTGGGTTCTACATTGAACCCGCAATCGAGGTGCGAACGCCATAAGTTGAAAAGGTTGACATTGATGACGACTCGTAGAGCGGTGCTGGCCGGATCCGCCGCGGTCGCGACCAGTGCCCTGCTGGGAACGACCGAGGCGCAGGCACGCCCCCGGCCGGAAGCCGAGCCCAAACCCACCGTGGTCCTTGTGCACGGCGCGTTCGCCGACGCCTCCGGCTGGAACGACGTCGCCGCCCGGCTCATCCGCGAGGGCTATCCGGTCATCGCCCCGGCCAACCCGCTGCGCGGCGTGGCCTCCGACTCCGCCTACCTGGCCAGTGTCCTCGCCACACTCAAAGGCCCGATCGTCTTGGCCGCGCACTCCTACGGCGGGATCGTCGTCACGAACGCCGCGGTCGGCAACCCGAATGTGAGAGCGCTGGTCTACGTGGCCGCGTTCGCCCCCGATAAGGGTGAGTCGCTGCTGGGCCTGCAGACGAAGTTTCCGGGAAGCAAGCTCAGCGAGGCGGCGCTGGACTTCCGTCCCTACGGCGAGAGCCTCGTCGACGGATACATCAAGAAGGAGTTCTTCCGCGGCGTTTTCGCCGGCGATGTGCCGAAGGCGACCACCGACCTGATGCAGGCGAGTCAGCGTCCCGCCGACACGCGCACGCTCGGGGAGCCGTCCGGCGCCCCGGCGTGGAAGACCATTCCCTCCCACTACCTCATCGCCCGGAACGACCAGGTGCTCCCCGCCGCGGCGCAGCGGTTCATGGCGCAGCGGGCCGGGTCTCAGGTCCGCGAGGTCGGCGCCTCACACGTCGCGATGATCTCGCAGCCCGCCGTGACCGCCGACCTCATCAAACGCGCCGCGCGCTGACACCTCGGAGAAGACGTCGATGCATACTCGCGCCTATGAAGGCCAGTGCGCCGTCGAGGAGAAACGGCACATCTCCGCCGAGTCGCCCGTCGGCAACCCGAAGCTGACTCTGTTCGCGCTGGCGCTGGGCACCTTCGCGATCGGCACCGGTGAGTTCGGCAGCAACGGCATCATTCAACTCTTCGCCACTGATCTGGGCGTGTCGGTCCCGGCCGCCACGTACGCGATCACCGCCTACGCCTTCGGGGTGGTGATCGGCTCTCCGGCGATCACCCTGCTCGCCGCCCGGGTCAACCGGCGCACGCTACTGCTCGGCCTGGTCGTGCTCTTCCTGGCCGGCAACGGGCTCTCCGCGCTGGCACCGAACATCGCGCTGCTCGTCGTCTTCCGGTTCGTCGCCGGCAGCGTGCAGGGTGCGTTCTTCGGCGCCGGGGCCGTCGTCGCCGCGTACGTGTACGGCCCGGGCAGGGGCGGCAAGGCGTTCGCCACGGTGATGGGAGGACTCACCGTCGCCACCATCGCCGGGGCACCGCTCGGCACCTTCATCGGCCAGCACGCCGGCTGGCGCGCCATGTACTGGACCGTGGTCGCCATCGGCCTGCTCGCCGGCGCCGCCCTGGTGGCCTGGCTGCCCCGCACCGACGACCTGCACGGCAGTCCCGTCAGGGACGAGCTGAACGGCCTGCGCCGGCTCAACGTCTGGCTGATGGTCACCGTCGCGGCGCTCGGCATCTCCAGCATCTTCGCCGTCTACACGTTTATCGGCCCCTTTGTCACCGACGCGGCGCTGCGGGACGCCGCACTCATCCCGATCGCACTCGCCGTCTTCGGCCTTGGCATGGCCGTCGGCAACCATCTCGGCGGACGCGTCGCCGACCGATACGAGCACCGCGGTCTGATCTGGGGCTACGGCGGTGTCCTCGCGCTCCTGGTGGTGATCGGCGTGGCCGGCGGCAACCTGCTGATCTTGCTGCCCTGCCTGTTCGGCGTCGGCGCGACCATGATGCTCGCGATCCCCACCATCCAGGTCAGGCTGACCGGCTTCGCGCCGGACGCCCCGACCCTGATGGGCGCGCTCAACCTGGCCGCCCTCAACCTCGCCAACTCTCTCGGTGCGATCGGCGGCGCGATCACCCTCGAAGCAGGCTGGGGAACCCTGTCCACCGTCTGGGCCGGCTTCGTCCTCACCTCGGCCGGTCTGTTCCTGTACGTGCTGACCATCACTCGGAAGAAGCGGGCACCCGATGTCGCACGGTGACCGTGCGGCGCAGCGCGGGCCGGCGTTGAACGACGAGCGGTTCCGCCGGCTCGCCGACCAGGCCCTCGCCGAGCGCGATGACATTGCCGAGGTGCTGCCCGCCTCATACGAGGAACAACAATCGCCGACCTGCAAAAGTGCTGCTTAGCTCATTCTGCTAGGACTTCTATGGCCCCACGGCTATCTTCCGAGCTCCAAGCGGCCCGAAGTCATAGATCGTGTTGTTCACCTGCAGCCCGTCGATCGCGCCGATGAAGGCGGTGTCCATGCTGAACCCAAGGCTCAGTGTGATCACCGCGTTCGGCATCGCGGTCTTGAGGTCGTCGAACGAACACGGAGAAGCCAAAGTGCAGTTGATCAAGACGCCCGTCGCCCCGGTGGCATACCACTGGTTGCCGGCTGCGCTGGTGTCGTACTGCTGCCAGGTGTTGGGCAGCCGGGGGCTGGGAGCCGACGGGCTGACAGAGGTATCAGGCAGATAGATCAAGGTCGCGTAGCTCGCCGAGCCTACGTTGGGATCAACCTCTATGCTCAGCCTTGGCACGGAGACCTCGTCCGGAGAGTTGGTGCCCGCGAACGCCCAGTATTTCAGAGTGGTGAGATCACTGATCGACAGCTCCGCGAAGTCCGTCTCGTTGCCGAAAGTGATCTTGTCTGGGCTGTCGCCGACGATGATTCCCAAGCTGCCGACGCCATAGGGCGGCGGTACGGTGGCCGAAGAGTCACTGGCAGGGTCTCGACCATACGGGCCAACACGATAGACAGCACTCGGCCCACCCTCTGATTCGCGGCCGATGACGCCCCACCTATCGTTGCAACAGATGGCCGACCCAGGAGGTCCTTGAGGTCCCGTTTCTCCCTGCGGTCCCGTCGCACCGGTCGCCCCCGTTGCGCCCGTTGCGCCTGCAGGTCCCGCCGGCCCTGCAGATCCCGTCGCACCCGGCGCCCCTGCAGGTCCCGCCGGCCCCGTCGCACCCGGCGCCCCCGCCGGCCCTGCAGGTCCTGCTGGTCCTGCAGATCCCGTCGCCCCCGTTGCGCCCGTTGCGCCTGCAGGTCCTGTCGCACCCGGCGCACCCGCTGCCCCTGCCGGTCCTGCAGGTCCCGTCGCACCCGGCGCCCCCGCCGGCCCCGCAGATCCCGTCGCACCGGTCGTCCCCGTTGCGCCCGTTGCGCCTGCAGGTCCCGCCAGCCCTGCAGATCCCGTCGCACCCGGCGCCCCTGCCGGCCCCGCCGGCCCCGTCGCACCCGGCGCCCCCGCCGGCCCTGCAGGTCCTGCTGGTCCTGCAGATCCCGTCGCACCGGTCGCCCCCGTTGCGCCCGTCGCCCCTGCAGGTCCCGCCGGCCCTGCAGATCCCGTCGCACCCGGCGCCCCTGCCGGCCCCGCAGATCCCGTCGCACCGGTCGCCCCCGTTGCGCCCGTCGCCCCTGCAGGCCCTGCAGATCCCGGCGCGCCGGTCGCTCCCGCAGGTCCCGGCGTACCCGGCGTACCCGGCGCACCCGTAGCGCCTGCGGGCCCCACTGGTCCTGCTGGTCCTGCTGGTCCTGCTGGTCCTGCAGATCCCGGCGCACCGATAGGTCCTACCGGTCCTGCAGGTCCCGTCGCACCCGGCGCCCCTGCCGGCCCCGCAGATCCCGGCGCGCCGGTCGCTCCCGCAGGTCCCGGCGTACCCGGCGTACCCGGCGCACCCGGCGCACCCGTAGCGCCTGCGGGCCCTACTGGTCCTGCTGGTCCTGCAGATCCCGTCGCACCCGTTGCGCCCGTTGCGCCTGCCGGTCCCGTCGCCCCTGCAGGTCCTGCAGGTCCTGCAGGTCCTGCAGGTCCCGTCGAACCCGTTGCGCCCGTTGCGCCCGGCGCCCCTGCAGGTCCCGTTGCCCCTGCAGGTCCCGTCGCACCGATAGGTCCTGTCGGTCCAGCAGATCCCGTAGCACCCGTAGCGCCTGCAGGTCCCGCTGGTCCCGTCGCGCCGGTCGCTCCCGCAGGTCCCGGCGTACCCGGCGTACCCGGCGTACCCGGCGCACCCGGCGCACCCGTAGCGCCTGCGGGCCCCACTGGTCCTGCTGGTCCTGCAGATCCCGTTGCGCCCGTTGCGCCTGCCGGTCCTGTCGCACCGGTTGCTCCCGCAGGTCCCGTCGCCCCTGCAGGTCCTTCAGGTCCTGCCGGTCCCGTCGAACCCGTTGCGCCTGCAGGTCCCGCCGGTCCCGTCGCACCGATAGGTCCTGTCGGTCCAGCAGATCCCGTAGCACCCGTAGCACCTGCAGGTCCCGCTGGTCCCGTCGCGCCGGTCGCTCCCGCAGGTCCCGGCGTACCCGGCGCACCCGTAGCGCCTGCGGGCCCCACTGGTCCTGCTGGTCCTGCTGGTCCTGCAGATCCCGGCGCACCCGTTGCGCCCGTTGCGCCTGCCGGTCCCGGCGCGCCGGTCGCTCCCGCAGGTCCCGTCGCCCCTGCAGGTCCTGCTGGTCCTGCAGGTCCCGTAGCACCCGTAGCGCCCGTTGTCCCTGCCGGTCCCGTCGCACCCGTTGCCCCTGCAGGTCCAGCAGGTCCAGCAGGTCCAGCAGGTCCCGTAGCACCCGTAGCGCCCGTTGTCCCTGCCGGTCCCGTCGCACCGGTCGCTCCCGCAGGTCCCGTCGCCCCTGCAGGTCCTGCTGGCCCCGCAGATCCCGTCGCACCCGGCGCCCCTGCAGGCCCCGCCGGCCCCGTCGCACCCGCCGGTCCTGCAGGTCCAGCAGATCCCGTCGCACCCGGCGCACCCGTAGCACCCGTTGCGCCCGTTGCGCCCGTTGCGCCCGTTGCCCCTGCAGGTCCCGTCGCACCCGTTGCGCCCGCTGGTCCCGTCGTGCCCGTCGCGCCCGTCGCTCCCGCAGGTCCCGTCGCACCGATAGGTCCTGCCGGTCCCGTTGCTCCTTCCGGGCCTACAGGTCCTGGCATGCCGGTCTCTCCTACGGGGCCTTCTGCGCCCCGAGGGCCATGTAGGCCGGTTAGACCCGTTGCGCCCCTCGGCCCTTTCCTGCCTTTCGGTCCGCGCGGGCCATGCAGGCATACGCAAAACTCGTTCCTGCACCTACATGGCTTGCAGCACCTCTTCCGGCAGTGCCCTCCCGCATAGACGTGTGGCTTTCTGGAGACGGAGCCAGGAGGGCAAGCCAGAACCGACTCATCCTCATTGACTTGTGCGACCAGCTGAATACTGCTCAGTTTCTCCTTGGGTACGTTTGCCTGCATTTGGAATGACGCGGCCGAAAAAACGCCAATGAGAATCACCGTAACGCCTCGATTTCGAGCGCGCCTGCTGGGCCGTGGAGTCACGATGCGCCTGCTATCGGTGAATTTCATGTCATTCCGTGTCGTTTGGGGTCCTGAGGGGGGGCCTCTGTGACGCATGGATGGTGATCATGAGATACCCGATAAGTGCTTCAACTTGACCACTGAATCGTAAATTAAGAATATGGCGACAGGAAAGCGGCGAAGAGCAGCCCATTGAGTTTATGTTCATGTGCATAAGGACTTTATGTTGCGATCTTCGATCTGTGGGTCATTAAATTCATAGTGAAGGCTTTTGTATATTTTGTGGGGGAAGATGGGGGGACCCTAGAGCTCGTCGGCGACCATTGCGTTCGCAGAGGGTGGGCGTGACGAGCAGGCCATGCGCCCCGCTGTCGTCGACAGCAGCCTGGCTGGAGGCTCGCTGCCACACGTTGGCCCGCATTCCTCCAGCAGGCAGAATCCCTGGGAGTCGACAGCCTGGATGAAGGCCGGCGACGTGCTGCCATCCAGTTCGATCGTGCCGGGGAATACGGCGACGATCTCGTGTACGCCTTCGGGGAGGGGGGCGACGGTCAATTCGGCGTGGCCCGTGCCATCGAGCTGGGCTGTGCCCAGGCTCACTCCGTCGCTGAAGAATTCGACCGGGCCGGTGGGAACGATCCCGCTCGGAGATCTCACCGTCGCGGTGAAGGTGATCGGGCTTTGCTGGCTGATGGCGCACGACGAGTTCACCGTGGTGGTGGTGGACCTGTCGAGAGGACCCGCGCAGGTAGACAGGGTGATGGTGTTCGTGTCCAGCGTGACGGCGCCGTTGAGAGCCAGGGTTCGACCGTTCACGGTCACACCGCTGCCCACCGTGATCGAGGTCAGCGCGAGAATGTCGCCGACGAAGTCGGTAGTGGTTCCCAGCGTGGCCGAGCTGCCTACCTGCCAGAAGACGTTGCATGCCTGCGCCCCCCCGATGAGGGTCACCGTGCTGGCGGCCGCGGTGATGAGGGTGGAGGCGGTTTGGAAGATGAAGACCGCGTTGGGGTCGCCCTGGGCGTCAAGTGTCAGATTTCCCGTGATCTGAAATGTGCCCGCGGCGGAGTCGTAGACGCCGGGGGTCACGGTGGTTCCACCCAGCTCTGTCGGGATGGTGGCGTCAGGAATGCGAGAGGCGGCGTCGTTGTAGGCGGCGAGCAGATCCGTCTGAGCCTGTGCGGCGGCGGCGTCGGCGGCGTGGAGTGCCCCGATCAAGATGCCGGGCGGGAAGCCGGTTACCACAGAGCCCGGGCTGACCCCCAGATCTCCGGTGACGATGGTGGGCCCGGTGTTCGTGACAGTGGCCCCGCCCAGGACTGCGAAGTTCGCGGCCGTGCCCAGCGTGACCGGTACCGCCAATGCGTTCGCGGCACAGGGTGTCGCGGCGATGCTTCCCGTCGCGATCAGGACCGTGAGGACCCATGCCAGCAAGGAGCGAACGATGTTTTGTGATACAAGGCGGGGGCCACCGGCGTCTGTCATCAAACTGCTCTTTCCCTTTAGTGCGGATCAGTCCAGGCGCATCATCAATGACGCCTCATATCCTCCAACCTTACTAATCAGCACTTTGGTTCATTGCCATCCGACATGCGGGAGAAAAATAATGGGCGTCATTTCTTGAAAAAGGGTGAGATCGCCATATTGTCTGGCAGTGCTTTTAATCTCCCGAGCGCTGAATAGCGTTTGTTCCCCGGCATGTCGTCATGAACGAGTCAACATACTCTCGAGGTGAGAATCGACCGCCCAGCGATCGCTCATCCTGCACATCGAACCGCGCAGAGGGGTGAACCGAGGGAGACCATCCTGCCGAACGAGGCCGCACCGAACCTGCTGTCGTGGGCAAGCGACATCGAGGCAGGCGCCATCGAGCAAGCCGCACGCCGCTCGGCTGCCTTTCCTGGCCGGCCATGTCGCTCTCATGCCCGACGCGCGTGTACCAACCGCCATGATCAGGTACTGGACAGCGCGGTCAGAGGGTGGTGGACGGTAGCCGAAGTGAGTCCCTGTGTGGGGACGCCGCTGTCACCGCATTCCTTCGGAACCATGATGGGCCACACCGCATGATCGTCAAGAGATAGCATCCTCCGCGATCAGGCTCGCAACTGGTTCGTGCATGTAAGCGTCCGCCCCGGCCCGGGTGCCCGTTACCGCAGGGAACGGCCTCCCGAAGGGCTGGAGACCTACCGGCTGCAATTCTGGCCCGCACAGCCCTCAACTTCTGTCCCATAGCCAGTTCGAGATCGTCCACAGGTGTCAGAAAGTCCTGCTCAGAGCCATTCCACGCTTGATCGTCTTCTGCGGATGTCCACTCGCGCCCACCGGGTCAAGGCCATGTCTCCCAGTCGATTCAGACCGTATAGACGCTAACCGTCCGCCCCTGCCCACGTCGGCAACTGGTTAGCACTGCCATAGGAAGCGGCCCTCCTGCTCGTCGGCGCTGAGGAAGCCATAGCCCATCCCGCTGTCGCCGAAGTTCAGCTCGTACATGTGCCGCTGGGAGGATCTGAGCTGGAAGAAGAACGTCCATGGACCGCCGTCCGGGTACTCCTCGAACTGCAACCAGGTGGGAGCGCCCAGAAGACGGGACTCCCACCAGCTGTGCGGCTCTACCGGCTCGACCTCCTCCAGATCGACGAACAGCTCGCCGACAAGACTCTCACCACGGTCAGCAGCGATCGTCTGGACGAACTGCGGACCGGACGTGACCCTCTCGGCCCGCACCCTGATGCGGCTCGTCCAGCCGCTGGACGAGGAGTTCCTGCGACGCAGCTGCCCGGCCCTCGCTTGCTCAGGGGGCCGGAGGCCGGTCTTAGCGGCCCCGGCCCCGAAACGGGGGAATCGCGTGTGGGCGCCTCCGGCGGCTGCGTCATGCAGGTTGGAGGCGATCGTGTCAGGAGGAGACGGCCGCTCGGGCGGCGTCGAGGATGACGTCGGTCACCACGCCGGGATGGGTGATGAGGGATAGGTGACCGGCTTTGACCTTGGTGATGTGAGCGCCCGCACGGGTGGCCATGGCCAACTGCTCGGCAGGGGGAATGACGCGGTCGGCGGTTCCGACGACGGCCCATGAGTGGATGGTCTGCCAGGCGGGCGTACCGGAGGGTTCGGATCCGGCGCTGACGGCGAAGGGGCGCTGGCCGGCCGCCAGGAGGCGGGCTTGGGCGCTGGGGACACCGTTGGCGAAGCAGTCCGCGAATCCCGGGTAAGCGCCGTTGGGTGCGACCTTGAGGTAGGCGTCGTAGTCGCCCTGGGGAGAGCCCGGGTACTGCACCAGGTTCAGGAACGTCGACGGGTCGGCGGTGACGCACGAACCGGGCTGGGCGGCGTTGATCTGGAATACGGTCTCGCCCTTGGCGGGGATGTAGGCGTCATCGTAGACCAGGGCCTTGACATTGGGATTGCCCACGGCGGCGTTGGTGATGACCACACCGCCGTAGGAGTGGCCCACCAGGACGACCGGGCCCTGAATGGTGGCCAGATAGTTCTTCAGGGTCTGCGCATCGTAGTCGACGCCGCGCAGCGGGTTGGGCGGGGCGGCCACGGTGTAGCCGTCGTGCTGGAGGCGGCTGATCACCGGGTTCCAGCTCGACGCGTCCGCCCACGCACCGTGTACGAGCACGATCGTCGGCTTGGGGCCGTGGTCTTTCGGGGTGGTGGTGGCTTGCGCGACCACCTGGGTGGCCGACACCATCACCCCGGCGACGGCCAGGGCGCATGCGGCGGCCAGCACACGGGACTTGCGCAGTCGTGTTCCTCGGAATCGCATGATGAAAGTCCTTTCGGCGGCCCTGTTCAGGGGCCATGTGAGTGAGTTCACCGAGAGCCGACGCGACTTCGGCGCGGGTACGGGATCGGGAACGGCCAGGACATCTCCTTCCACGTCCAGCGGTGCTTACGTCCCTGGTCCGTGCCACCGTGACGGACCAGGTCGGAACCTGAGGCGTGGGCCAGCCGGCAGCCGGCCACGACGGGAATGCCGTGGCTCTGCAACTCGGTGATGACCCCGGCCCCGCCGGCCGCGTCCGCGAACGCGCCGGGGACGAGTACGCCGGTGGGGGTAGAGACGGTCCTGGCCGGGTTCCCTCCTTGTTCAGACGGTGTGAAGGGCCGCGCGCAGGGTGCCGACGGCCATGGTGATGGCGGCCGCTGCGGCGTGGGTCTCGCGCAGGGCGTTGAGCATCACAAAGTCGTGGATGATCGCCTGGAAGCGCACGGCGGTGACGGGCACGCCGGCTTCACGGAGCTTGTTGGCGTAAGCCTCGCCCTCGTCGCGCAGGACGTCGGCCTCGCCGGTGATGACCAGAGCCGGGGGCAGGCCGGTGAGCTGCTCGACGGTGGCACGCAGCGGAGACGCGGTGATCTCGGCGCGCTCGCCCTCGTCGGTCGTGTACTGATCCCAGAACCACTGCATGCCGTCACGGCGCAGGAAAAAACCGGTGGCGAACCGGTGGTACGAACCGGTGTCGAAGCTCGCGTCGGTGACCGGGTAGAACAGCACCTGCTGGACCAGGGGAACGTCCCCGCGCTCCTTGGCCATCAGGGTGAGCGCGGCGGTCATGTTGCCGCCGACGGAGTCTCCCGCCACGGCCAGCCGTGAGCCGTCCAGCCCCTTGAGGGAGCCCTGCTGGACGATCCACTGGGCGACCGCGTAGTTCTGCTCGATGGCGACCGGGTAGCGGACCTCGGGCGACAGGTTGTACTCGGGAAAGACCACGGCGGCGCCCGCGCCGACGGCGAGTTCGCGCACCAGGCGGTCGTGGGAGTGGGCGCTGCCGAAAACCCAGCCTGCGCCGTGGATGTAGAGGATCACCGGCAGGGTCCCCTCGGCGCCGGCGGGCTTGACGATGCGGGCACGGACGCTGCCCGTCGGGCCGCCCGAGACGGTGATCCACTCCTCGTCGATCGCGGGCTTCTCGATCTCGCCGGACTGCACCTCGTCGACGGCCTTGCGCCCTTCCGCCGGGGGCAGGTCGAACAGGTACGGCGGATTGGCAGTGGCCTCCGCGAAGGCGGCTGCCGCGGGCTCCAGCACAGGCTGAACCGGCTTGGCGAAGTCGGACATGTGAATCTCCTGGAATTTCGCTGTCACGCCGGTCCTTCCGGCAGAGCGACTCGGGTCACGTGCGGAGTGCTCCGATGTCGTTGCTTCACGCTAAAACCACGGAGCGGCCGGTGATCGCCCGCTAGCGCACTACCGCTGCACCAGCAGCGCACAGAAGCCGGCGGGCTCCCGTATCAGCGGTCACCGGCCTCCTGTGGACCCATCCGGGCACTCGTGGCCCCTCAGCGGGGAAGTTCCGCGTGTGAATCCTTCCCGTGGTTCTTCCTGGACTGTCCGGCGTCGAGGCGGTGTCATCTAGGTACCGGCTCCGGCCGCCGGTCGATCACGATGACCGTTGAGGAGCCCGATGTCCGTCTTCCTGTCCACCGCGCCGCTGTCCGCCTCTGACCGGGCGGAACGCTGGCACGAAGCGGTGTCCCGCACCTTCGTACCGCTGGATGTGACTCTCCTCGAGAAAGCGCCGTCGCCGGGAACGATCGTCAGCGACCAACTCGGTCCCCTGCAGATCTCTCGTGTCCAGGCGGGACCGCAAGTGGTGACGCGCAACCGGCGCCTGATTTCCCAGGACGGCCAGGAGTCGCTCATCCTCAGTCTTCAGCACCGAGGCACCGCGATAAAGGAGCAGGACGGGCGAGAGTCCCTGATAAAGCCGGGAGAATTCTCCATCAGCGATTCGTCCCGCCTGTTCAGGAAGAAGCTGGAGGGCGAATTCGGTTTCACTTCTTTCCATTTCCCCCGCAAAGAGCTTCACGTGCGGGACGAGGATCTTCGGGCGCTGACCGCGACGTCCTTCACCGGCGAAGACGGTAGCGCCGCACTGGTGGCAACCTATTTGGCGCGCGTGGCGCGCGAAGCGGCGGGCTTCGATGACGTCGTCGGTCGCCGAGTCGCCGCCACTGCGATCGACCTGGTGCAACTGTTCATCGAAGAGCGGCACGGTCGCTCTGCCTCCGAGGCTCCGCAGGCCGGTGCGGCCACGCTTGTACGCGTGAAGGACCACATCATGCGAAACCTGTCCGACCCCGACCTGTCACCACCCAAAATCGCCGAAACGCACTTCATGTCGGTTCGCTACGTGCACAAGTTGTTCCAGGCCGAGGGCGTTACGGTGGGCGAGTGGATTCGGATGCAGCGGCTGGAACGGTGCCGCCGGGATCTTCTCCGGCCCAGGGCCAGGGAGTTGGGCGTGGCGGCCATTGCCCGGCGCTGGGGTTTCGTGAGTCCAAGCCACTTCGGCCGTGTCTTCCGCGCGGCCTACGGTATGACGCCTCGCGACTGGCAGGCTCACGGCCTGTCCGGCGAACGGCGCGCCACCGAGAGCGTTTGAGGTCGCTCTTCCCCTTCCGGCCCCAGCGTCCGTCGGTCGGGCCGCCCGCCACTCAGAACCGGGTCGGCGGCGCCGGACGGCCGGTCTCAAGGGCGTCAAGGCTTGCGCGGGCCTCTTCCAGCAGGAGCGACGGGATGCGGCCTTCCATCGAGAGCACGGTGCGGTACTCGATGACGGCCTCGGCGTCTTCACCGAGGTGGGCCAACGCATGGGCCAGGTTGAGGTGGACCTTGCCTGCCTGCCGATGCCATCCGCGGGCGTCGAACTGCCCGCGGATGGGACGGAGAGCATCGACCGCTTCCGGCCAGTGCCCTTGATTGAGATGGACGAACGACACGTGAAACGTGGCGATCAAGGCGGTGAAGTTCCGTACGTTCGGCGGAATGCGGTCGCCGTTACGAGGATCGGCGAGGGCGTCCATCACCTCCCGGTAAATCTTGATGGCTTCCTCCCCGCGACCGGCCTTCTGCAGGATGTCGATGGTCGCGTTGCAGGCTTGGAGGTATCCGTTGATCTCATCGGCCTGGGCGAACAGTTCCACGGCTCGGCGATGGTTGTCCGCGGCGGATGACACGTCCTGGACCCGGTTCTGCAGCCCGCCGAGATAGTAGTGCGCCCACGCTTGCTGGACGATGTCCCCGGCGGCCCTGGCGAGGCCGAGCGCGCACGTGGCGGTCGTGGCCGCCACGTCATGGCGGTGTTCGATCCAGTAGGCCCATGCGAGGTAGTTACGGTGGGTGGCTTCCAGCCCGGCGTCGCCAAGAGCCGCTCCGGCCTCGGCGGCGCGTTCGTAGATCTCAACCCAGTGGCCCCAGGACACCCAGTTGTCGGAGAACCAGTGCATGGCTTCCGCGACCTCGGCGACCTTGGCGTGCTCGCCGAGTTCGGCGGCTTCACGGAAAGCCGCCAACCAGTTGTCACTCTCCGCCTTGATCCAGTGCAGCGCCTGCTCACGGTCGTCGAGAGCGACCAGGCGGCCGGGGTCCGGCGGCGGCGCACCGTAGCCCGGCTCGTACCAGCGGCCGGCGACGACGGCCGTGTCGAGCAGCCAGGTACGCAGACGGGAAGAGGCGTCCGCCGACTTCTCCTCGCCGTCCTCCAAGCGGTGGCGAGCCTTGGCGTACAGGCGCAGCAGATCGTGGAAGCGGTAGCGATCCTCGGCGTAGGTCATCAGCAGCCCCGCCTCCAGCAGTTCCTCCAGGACGTCCTCCGCGGCAGGCATGGACACACCCGCGAGCACGGCCGCCAGTGGCACGCTGAAATCCTGTCCCGGCGCCAGCGACAGCAGCCGGAACATCCGGGCGACCTCAGGAGCAAGTCGCGAGTAGGACAGGGAGAACGCCGTGTTGACCCGCAGGTCACCGGCGCTGAGCGAGTCCAGCCGGCGATCCTCGTCAATGAGCCGGGCGGCGAGTCGTTGCAGGCTCCAGTTGGTGCGGGTCGCGGCCCAGTTCGCGGCCACGCGCAAGGCCAGGGCAAGTCCCCCGCACAGCTCGGTCACCGAGCGTGCGGCTTCCGGTTCCGCGTCCACGCGGCCGGCGCCGACGACGGCACGCAGCAAGGAGGCGGACTCCTGCTGGGTCAGTGCGCCCAGCTCTACGCGCTGTACGCCCTCCAGGCCGGCGAGGCCACGACGGCTGGTCACCACCACCGTCAGACGCCCCTCACGCGGCAGCAGGGGTCTGACCTGAGCCTCGCTGCCGGCATTGTCCAGGACCAGGACCGCCCGGAGCCCGGCTGTGATCGCGTAGTAACGCGCGAGACGCTCCTCGGCGCTCAGTCGTACCGCCTCAAGATCAGCCACGCCCCATGCGCCGAGCAGGCGAAGCACCGCCTCCTCCGCCGAAAGCGGCTGCGCATCAAGGCCCCGCATGTCCAGCAGGAACGCCCCGTCCGCGAGGCTCGGCGCGCATTCCTCGGCCAGGCGGACCGCCAGGGTTGTCTTGCCGCTCCCGGGCGCGCCGAACAGCACCGCCACCGGCGGCGCACCAGCGATCCTTGCCTGGTCCTGGGTGTCCTCGGACGACGGCTGCACGAGGGCGCGCAGCCTGGCCAATTCCGCGTGACGCCCGACGAAGTCCCGGACGCCTCTGGGCAACGTGTGAGGTGGGGCCTTGACGGATTCGAAGGGTTTCGCGCCTGGACGGGCGGCACGGGCGACCGTCAGCAGTTCGGCACGCGCCGTTTCGTCCAGCCGCAGACCCTGCGCGAGCGCGGTGACCGTTCCACGATGCGGACGCAGACTCCGCCCCCGCTCCATGTCACCTATCGCGCGCCCTGAAACACCGGACGCCTCGGCCAGCTCCTCGATCGTCAAGCCGCGGGCCTGCCGCAACTCCCGCAACATCCGACCGAATTGCATCCCGCTCCCATAAGTAGCACTGCCCGTCCAGATTGCCAGAGCCTTCTGGCTCACACGCGAAGCATCCCCTGCCGCCATCGCTTCGCCGGAAGACGACGCCGGTGCTTCCCTGCAGCTCGCGGCTTCTGCCACGGAGGAAAGGCTATGGGCAGCGCTGAGCAGACAGTACGTGGATCTGTGGCCTGGAGGGACGATGTCGTCCAGGTGCCGAGTGGCATCCTCCGCAGAGGATTCGGCATAAAGTTTGACCGATTTGTCCGATCCACCACCGATATTAGGTCACTCGTTTCCGCTCCGGTTCGGTCCTGGTGTGCGCCCTGGCTTGGCGCTCGACGTGGGGTGGATCATCGATGAAACAGAGCGAATCCGCCGGCCCCCGGCCCTACGGGCCGACGTTGTCGGAGTCCGCCACCGTGCCGCGGCCATGAATTCCCGAAAATGAGTAATGCCGGGGCCTTCGCGGCGTATCTATGGGGTGAGGGGTCCGCTCTGGGGCCCGTATCGCATGCCTCGGGCCGTCCGCGTAAGCGATCTTGAGGAGAGTAGTCGCCGTGTCGCATTCTCCGGAGCCTGTCTACAACTATGCCCTTCCAAGGGCATTCCCCTTCTACATCACGTGTGACGTGTCCCACTCGATGCACGCCCCCCGCGAGGACGGCAGGCAGACTCCGTTCGACATCCTTTCCAACTGTGTCGGGGAGCTGCTCTTTCAGCTCGAGGCCGGCGATCCGGGGGTGAGCGAGGCCGCGCACGTGTCCATCGTGGCCTTCCATGACAGGGCCGACGTGGTGCTCCCGCTCACCCGGCCCTGTGACGCGAGCAACATCCCCGCACTGCCGAAGGGTGGTCAGACCAATTACGAGCAGGCGTTCCTGACCCTGCGGCAGCTCATCCAGGCCGACTGCGCCCGCCTGGCCGGGCAGTACCAGCTCAAGACCCCGGTGGTCTTCTTCATCACCGACGGCGAGCCCTTCGTCGGAAACGGCCGCCAGCCTGCCGAGGTCTGGCTGCCCGCCCGTGCCAGGCTGGTCGACCCCGCGTTCCCGCACCACCCGCACATCACGGCGATGGGCTTCGGCCAGGTCACCGAGCAGACCCTCTGCCAGGTGGCGACGTCCTTCCGGAACAACCCGTTGGCGTACGTCGCGGACGAGTCGATCCAGGCGGTCAAGGTGGTGGCGGCGATAGCCCAGGCGGTCCAGGACAGCATCGGAAGCTCGATCAGGAGTTCCGACTTCGTGATCCCGATCCCGGCCGGCATGCGCAGGCTCTCGTGCGGAGGCTCCTGATGGGCCCGCCGGGCCGGGTCCGTACCAGCGCGGTCGCCGCGCTCGTCATCGGGTTCTCCGTCGCGGGCTGCGGCGGGTCCGGCGACTCGGGGCGGCAGATCACCGTCAACGCGCGGGCGGGAGAGCGTGAGCAGCTCGTCGCCGAGATCTACGCCGCCGCGCTCGACCGAGCCGGCGTCGACGGCGTCGCCGAGAAGGTGGCCGAGGTCGCGGACTACGCGAAGCAGCCGGACGGCGCACGGGTCGCCGTCGACTACGACCTCGACGTGCTCATGGCCGCGTCGCCGGACGACCGGCGACTCCCCACCGCCCTCCCCGGGCACACACTCGTGAGCAGGACGGCGATCCAGAGCCGCGCGGTGCTCGCCGTGTCCCCCTCGCTGCGGCAGGACGTCCGGACGATCGCCGAGTTCGCGCAGAAATATCAGAACAACACGGCCGGCGTCACCGTCCTGGTTCCGCCAGAGTTCGGCGTGTTCAACCGGGCGCTGACCGACCGGGGACTCGACGTCCGCGGTCAGCCCGACCAGGCCGCCTTCGACGCCGCCCTGACACGGCCCGGTTTCACGGGAGGCGCGATCGTCCCGGCCGGCTCGAAGAAGGAGAACCTCGTCCCGCTCGAAGACCCGGACAATATCCTGCCTCCCCGGACGCTGAGCGTGTTCGCCGGCGACCAGGTCGCCAAGGGGGATCCGGAGGCCCAGCGGGTGCTCCAGGAGGTGACGGACGCGCTCACCCCGCAGGTCGTCGACCGTCTGCTCACCGAGGTGAGGACCAACGGGAAGAGGCCGGCCGACGTGGCGAGGGACTGGGCGGGCGACAACGTGCCGACGCCGTCCGGGTTCCCCCTGGCACAGATGATCCTGGCCCTGTTGCTGGGCGGGGCGGCGGCGTTCACCGCGCTCTACCTCCTCGGCTGGCGTCCCGCGACGACCGCCGTGCGTGGGGGGAGGCAGCCGGACGTGGCGACACCCGACGCGCCGCGGTCCACTGCCGCGCAGGACACCCGCGTGGTCATCGGTCCCGAGCCCAGGCGGATCGCCGTACACCTGCCCTGGAGCACCACCTCGGCCGATGCCGGGCTCGCGCTCGACGGAGGCCTGGTCAAGGGCACGACGGTGCGCGCCGCCACGGTACGGGGCCGCACGCACAGCTTCCGCGGCGAGACCCGGCAGGACGCCTACGGCGTGCGGCTCAGCAGCGACGAGCGCTGGGTCATCGCGGTCGTGGCCGACGGCCTGGGCAGCGCGCGCCACGCGGAGATCGCGTCCACGGTCGCCGTCAGGGCCGCGCTGGACGGGATCGACTCCGCGTTGCGGTCCGGTGAACGCCCGCAGAGCTGGGACTGGAAATCCGTGCTCGCCCACGTGTCCGACACGGTCCGGCGGACCACCGAGTCCCTGGGCTCGCCGCGACCGGGCACCAATACCGAACGCGCCCCTTCCGCACGGCCCGGGACCACTCTGACCGTGGCCGTCCTCCCTTCGGAGGGAGAGGGACAGGCCGTGTGCGCCGCCGTCGGCGACTCCCCGGCCATCCTCGTCACCGGCGGCCGGTGGCAGGCGTTGGCGGGCGAGGGAGGAGGCGGCGACAACGTGACGGCGGCGATTCCGGGCGACCTCGCCGACATCCAGGTCCAGGTGTTCCCGTGGCGCGCGGGTGATCTGCTGGTGCTCAGCAGTGACGGCTTCGCCGCGGGCGTCGCGGGCGGCCGGACCCCGCTGACCCAGCGGCTGTCCCAGACCTGGCGCACTCCGCCGAGCCTGGTCGACTTCGTCCAGGAGGTCGACTTCCGCCTCTCCACCTTCGACGACGACCGGACGGTGGTCGCGATCTGGGCCGGACGCCACGATACGGCCGTGCCGTGACGGACCTTCCGATGATCGTCCGCGTCGGCGAGCTGACGTTCACCGGGGAGGGGCCGGTGCTCCGCGACGGAGGGCAGACGGACGGACTGCGGCTCTGCGTCGCCCCCGACCAGCGCACCTACCTGTTCAAGAGATACAAGTCCGAGACCGCCGACGAGGTGCGCGTCCCCGCGCTGCACTCCATGATCCGCTGGCGCAGGGAGCTCCCGGACGAGGAGCGTGCGGTGCTGGACGAGAGGTGCGCCTGGCCGATCGCCGTCGTCGGCACTCCCGCCAGGGCCGAGGGCATCCTGATCAAACTTGCCGAAAAGTCGATGTTCGAGCAGCGGACCTCCGGCTCGGGCGAGATGACCGAGACCCCGCGTCACCTCGACGAGCTCACCCGGAGCCCGGACCGTGCGAGGCGGATCGCGCAACGGTACGAGGTGAAGAAGGCGTACTACGAGCCGCCGTACAAGCTGGCCGTGCTCGGTGAGCTGCTGGACACCGTCACCTGGCTGCACCAGCACGGGTACGCGGTGGGGGATCTGCAACTGCGCAACGCCGTCTTCACGATCGATCCGCGCCCCAAGGCGTACCTCCTCGACTGCGACTCCTGCGTGCCGCTCTTGGGTGAGGGCGCGATGCCTCCCGTCGACCCGGAGCAGTGGAAGCTTCCGGTGGAGCAGCGTGGGGTGGCCTTCGACGTGACCTCGGACCACTACAAGTTCGCCTGGGCGGTGGTGCGCTGCGTCCAGGAGACGGTCGAAACCTGGCAGCCGGATCCGGTGGTCCTCCGGAGGGTCATGCCGTCGGCCCTCGCCGACACGCTCATCGAGTGCAGCCGTACCCTGCCGCCGCCCGGTGTGCGGGAGCGGCTCCGAGAGGCGGCCGCGGTGTGGCCGAGGATGGTCATCGGGGAGCGGCTCTACGTCAACGTGGACGGCTTCATCAAGAAGCCCTGGCCGACGGGCGAGTCGGCCGTGGCACCGGCCCCGATCACTGTCACTGCCGCTGTCACGCCTCCGGTGCCGGCCACCTCGGCAGGTTCGGGAGAGAAAGTGAAGTGGGCGGTCGTGGCGGGGGCCGTGCTGATCGTGCTCTTCCTCATCATCATCGCCCTGGGTATGTGACCTCGTTCAAGGGGAGTGAATCAAATGTCAGGCACCAGCCGTGTCCCGGGCGTCATGGCCGCATCCCCCGCGGAGTAGCCGATGCTTCGCCACCTCTCGATGCTCGCCATGTCATTGGCCGTGTTCCTGGGCCCGGTGCTGCCGTCCCCCCCGCCGGCCGTGCCCAACGGTTGTGAGCCACCCGACGTACGGGGTCAGGAGCTCGGGGTGGCGACAGAGAGGCTTCTGAACGTGCCGGGCGCGGACATCGACGTTCAGGTGACTCCCCAGACCCTCCTGCCGACCTCGACGTCCTACGTCATCGACTACGCGGTGGAAAACTGCCCGGAGGACCGTGGCATCGTCGCCCCGGACGGCATCGTCTACACGGTCGTCCTCACGGTCGGTCCGAAGGTCCCAGATGTGCAGGGTCTTTCCCGCGCCGACGCCGAAACCGCCCTCGACGCCGCCGGCCTGGGCAAGGATCCGCAGCCGGCGAGCGCGAGCGCCGGCTGGAAGGTCACCGGCCAGGATCCGCCCGCGGGCCGACTGGTGAGCTTCTTCACGACCGTGCGAATAGACCTGGTCTCCCCGAATCCGCCCCCGCCCGAGGTCACCACTCCTCCGCCACCGCCCGTGCAGCCGGGACGGCGCCGGGTGACCGTACCGTCGCTGACCGGACTCGACCCGGCAGCGGCCAGGTTGCAGCTCTCGGAGGTCGGCCTGGTGCTCGGCGTGGATCCCGGTTCGCCCGAGACGGGGGAGGTCAGCAGCCAGGATCCCGCGGCCGGCAGCCGGGTCCCCGAGGGCACGACCGTGACCGTGTCGCTGCGGGAGGCGGTGACGGAGGCGCCAAACCCGGGCCGTGGTGGAAACGAGGGCGGAACGGGCACTGGGGAGATCCCCGGGACCGGCAGTGGCTCCTCTTCGCCGCTGATCCCCGCAGCGATCATAGGGATCCTGATCCCGGGACTGGTGTTCGTCGCCGTCATCGTCGCCCGGACCCTGCGGGCCCGCCGTACCGCGCGAGGGAGCGACCCGCACCAGGCCCAGTCCCGGCTCCCGTCCCAAACCCGGCCGTATCCCCAGGTCCCACCCCAAACCCAGTCCCAGCAGGTGCCGTCGATCCACTGCGATCCGCACCCCGATCCCGCCCCGCACCAGGAGATTCACCTGACCGGCTCTCCGCCGCCCGGCGCGGCCCCGTCCGCCCCGGTGCCGGACATTCGGGTGGAACTGTTCGCGGACCCCGGCCGCCAGGAACTGAGAGAGGTCTTATCGTGACAGTCCACATCGAAACCGAGCCGGGAACCGCCGATCTCCTGCTCTTCGCGGACCAGAGGGACGCGGCGGCGGAACTGTCGCGGGCCCTCGACGCGCGCCGCACACTCGAGCGGGTCGAGGACGACGCCCAGCGAACGGGCTCGGCCTTCCGCGGCGCGCTCAACGGCAGGGTCGCCGACGCGGGCGGCGAACTGCTGCGCGGCATCGAGCTGGGCACGGTCCTGCTCGGCGGCTGGCTGCAGTACCGGGAGCTGGGGCTCGCCGCCCGCAGGAGCGTCGAACAACCCGGAAGCACCGAAATAGTGCGCCTGACCGGACACACGATCACGTCGAAGCACGCCCCCTACGTCGACGTGTACGTCGAGGATCAGTACGTGGCCCGCGTCAACTTCGGCATCGACCTGGAGTTCGGCGTCGGCCTGCTCCAGGCGAGCATTCGCAACGGTCGCCTGATGAGCCTGCGCGCGGGCGACTGCACGGCGAGCATAACGTGGAGCGTGGAGGGCTTCCCGGTGGCCCAGAACACGGCGAGACTCACCATGCCGCTCCAGCTCAGGCTCGGTGACGGGATCCTCCTCAGTGGAGCGAACGCACCACCACCATGACCGCGGCACCGTACGGCATCGACCCCTCGGAGGGCGCCGGGCATGACGCCCTCACCTGCGAGGTGCCCAGAATACGGATGAACGCGATCATGGAGCGCCGGGTGGGCGGCTACCCTCAACCCCGACCTGATGCGTGTGGTGCGGCCGGCGCCGATGCGGCATCCCCGAAAGGCCGTGAAACGGCTGAGCCGGCGTCACCATGTCACGGACTCCCGTGGGCTACGGCTCGGTGAGGGTGTACAGCAGGGCGGCCATGCTGGTGCCGCAGAGGATGTCGCGCTTGTCGATCAATCGGCGAATGTCGGCGAGCGGTACCCACTCGATGCGCTCGGCTTCCCACGCCTCGGTCGGCGGGCCGATGTGCGTGGCACCGTCGGCGCGGAAGATGTGGTGCGCGGAGTCGGAGAGGCCATTGGTCGGCTGGGTGTAGAGCAACGGGCTCAGCGGCCCGGGTCGCCAGCCGGTCTCCTCCTCGGCCTCCCGCGCGGCGGCGGCGATCGGCTCCTCACCTTCGTCGATCTTACCCATGGGGATCTCCCAGCCCCAGGAGTCGGTGATGAACCGGTGCCGCCAGATCAGCAGCACCCGCCGCTCGTCGTCGGTGACGACCGCCCCGGCGCCCGGTGCCGTACGGATGAGGCGGTGGTCGAGGTGCCTGCCGTCGGGAAGTTCCACATCCGCCACCCGGACGTCGAGCCACTGGTCGGTGTAGAGCGGTTCTTCGGAGTGGACCTGCCAGCGCATGCGGCGTGCTCCCAGCGTGGATTCCTGATCTCAGCACCACGTTACAAGGGCGTGTGCGCACGCGCCGGAAACTCCCGGACCGCTCGCGTGGAGAACGGCCGCAGGGCCGCGGTGACCCTGACGACGCGTTCGGGCTCCATCCCCTCGACGCGTACAAGGGCTGACCCTGTAGATCCTCATCGGCTCCCATATGCCGTTCGGCGGATCGGTCCCCCGCTCGCCGAACTGAGCGCTCCGGACGGGATACGGCCCACGGGGCCGGGATGTGCCACGCCTATCCGAAAGCCCGTTGGCCTTCCCCTTCTATCGTGGGGTTCTGGCCTAAGCGCACAGACCCGTACTTGTCATCTGTTGCGACACCACGGGTCCGAAGGCCAGTAGTTTCCGGAAAAAGGATCTTCAGAAGAGAGTCTTCGGAGCAGCATTCGGCTCGGCTCCTCTAGGTTGGTTGGTGCCCCCTCCACGGAACGTGAGGTGGCCGAGATGGCGGAAGCTTTGGCGAGTGGGCAGAGCGGCGAGAGTTCCGTCCAGCTTGGGGGCTACCGGCAGGAGCTGAAACGGACGCTCGGCCCCTTTCAGGTATTCGCGATCTCGTTCGCGTTCATCTCGGTGGCGGTCGGCATCTTCGCGACGTACGACGACGTGCTGCAGAACGCGGGGCCGGTCGGGATCTGGCTCTGGGTCATCGCGGCGGTGGGGCAGACCCTGGTGGCGTTGATAGTCGCGCAGTTCGCGGCCCGTATCCCGCTCAGCGGCTCCTCCTACCAATGGGCCTCGCGGCTGGCCAACCCGAAGATCGGCTGGGGATTCGGCTGGCTGACCTTCTGCTATCTGGCGATCGCCGTGGTGGCGGTCGACAATGCGCTGGCCAGCCAGGCGTTCATCCCGCTCATCGGCATCGAGCCGGACGAGGGCACCGCGCGCCTGATCACGCTCGTGGTGCTCCTCATCCAGGTGGTACTCGCGGTGGGCTCGACGCGCATCGTCAGTGTGATCAACGCGAGCGCGGTGGGGCTCGAACTGGTGCTCGTCGTGGTGGTGGCGATCGCGCTCTTCATCGCTGTGGCGATCACGGGCGACGGCGCGGTCGGCAACCTCACCTCCCGCGGTGTCACCGAGAACGCCCCCGACTATTTCGCCGTCGGGGGCGGGTTGATGTTCGCGATGCTCATGGGCCTCGCCACGCTCGTCGGCTTCGACGCCGCGGCGAACCTGGCCGAGGAGGCCAAAGATCCCTATCGCAACGTCCCGCGCGCGATCGTGGGTTCGGTCGTGGCAGCCGGGCTGCTGGGACTGCTGTTCCTGGTCGCGCTCACCGTCGCGATCGACGACATCCCCCGGATCAGCGCCAGCGAATCCCCGGTCGCGCTGATCATGCACGATCAGCTCGGCCCGGTGATGGAGAGGACGCTGCTGGTCGCGATCACGTTCGCGTTCTTCGGCGCCGGGCTGGTGGTGATGACCGCGTGCTCGCGGATCGTTTTCGCGATGTCGCGCGACTCGCGCTTCCCCGCCCACCGGCTGATGCGGCGGGTCGACCCGCGCACGCACACGCCGGTCCCGGCGACGATCCTGATCTTCGTCATGGGTGTCATCCTGATGGTCGCGCTGCCGGGTGCCGCGCTGCTGAAACTGATCACGGCGGCGACGATTCTCCCAGCGATCATCTACGGCTTGACGATCGTCCTCTACCTGGGGGTGCGCAGACGGTTGGAGCGCAAGAAGGGCGCGTTCGACCTCGGGCGCTTCGAGCTGCCGGTCGCGATCTGCGCACTGGTGTGGTCGATCGTCGCGCTGTTCATGCTGGTGGTGCCGGCGGGGGCGTTGGTCCCCGTCCTGATCGTGGTCGGCCTGCTCCTGGCGGGCGGGCTGTTCTTCCTCGGCCTGCTGTTGTTCAACCGCGAGGCGCTGGAGACCGAGCCCGGAAACGTGAGCGTCTTCAAGCATTGACCGATGAAGAGCGCCGGGATCGACGAGATGGCGCTCATCATCGCCCACGGCCATGGCATCCGCGCGATGAGCGCCATCTGGTCGGGCAGCACTGAGGGCGAGCACATATGTGCTCGCCCTCAGCCAGGCCGCCTCGCGCGTCAGACCGCCCAGGGGCCGATCCGCAGCGGCTGCGTGCCGGTGTGGTAACGGTTAGCTTCCGTCCACGACCTGGATGGTCTTCGAGGTCGTGATCGGTGCGAGCGAACTGTCGTCGGTATAGGCACGCATCGAGTCATTGGTCACCGACACACTCACCGAACCGGCATTCAGCGCGGTGAGCGTCCGGGTCCGCGGATCGAAGATCGCGACCTTGCCCGCATCACGGGCCTTCTCCACGGCGTCCTTGCCACCGCCGATCGCCAGGGTGTCCGAACCGTCCCAATCGACCGACATCGGATAGCGCAACGGCACCACCCGCGTACCCGCCCCCACACCCTGCGGCTGCACGATACTGCCCGAAAGCTGCACCGCCTTACCCACCTCGACCGAGGCCGGAGCCTCCAGCGTGATGGACTGCGCGAACGCACGCACATTCGCCTCGATCCACTGCTCATCCGCGTTCTGCCGCGAATCGACCGACCAGTCGACCCACCCGGTGAAACCACCACGGTCCGGCGTACCGTACGGATCCTTACCCGACGACGGCAGCACCATGTACGGCACCCCCTCCACCCGGTGAACATTGGCGATCTGAGCGTGGGATCCGACCATCGCCGCACCCTTGCCGCTGACCTCACGGAAACCGGTCAGCATGCTCTCGATCAGCGCGACCTCGTCGCGGTCACCGAGCTGGCTGGACTTCGTCTCGGCCGGGTCATCCACCGGGTGATGGGCGAAGACCATCACGTTGTGCACCGAGGTGTCCTTCTCGGCGTCGGCGAGCGCCTGCTGCATCATCGGCAGCTGGTCCCACGCCGTGCCGCGCAGCGAGCCCAGGGAGCTGGCCAGCAAGATGAACCGGGTGCCCTTGTGATCGAAGGTCCGATACGGCCGGCCGAACTCGTTGGTGAAGTTCGTCAGGTCCGACTGGACATTGTTCAGACCGTAGGACTCGTGGTTGCCCGGCACGTAGTAACACGGGATCGTGCCGGTCTTCGCATCCGGCGTGCTGTTGGCCGCCGGCTCCTGACCGACCGCGATGAGGTCACAGCCGGCGTCGGTGAGCACCTGGCGGGCCAGCGCGAGGTCTTGGGGCAGGCCACGGTCGGTGATGTCACCGTTGAGCACCAGCAGGTCCGGCCTGGTGGCACGGATCCGCTTGATCGCCGCCGTCGCGACCTGGGTCAGCGCCGGGTTGTCGGCCGTGAACTGCACGTCCGACAGCGTGGCGAACTGCCAGGTCTTGTTGCTCTGCAGCAACGAGCCGTCCTCGGAGATCAGCGCATCGGGCTGCAGAGCGGGCTGAGCCGGCAGATCGATCGACGTCGGGACGTCGGCCTCGACACGGTCCAGAACGAACGTGCCCGCCTTCTGCTGGGCGACGCTCGTGTTGATGCCCTGGAAACCCGAGATCGCGATCGGGAACGCCGCGTTCGCCGGAAGTGTGAACGTCGCGTACTGCCAGTCGGCGCTCGCGGCCAGGGCGGTGCCGTAGATGCCGGTGCCCTTGCCGGTCGCGTCGGTGTAGGCCAGGTAGGTCAGGCCACTCGGCACGCTGATGCTCGACTTGATCCGTACCCGCAGGCGCAGCGGCTGGCCGGGCACCGGGATGCGCTGGGCCGCCGACGCCGCCGAGATGCCCACGTTGCGCATCGCGTTGAAGTCGATCCGCAGCCCGTCGGGGTCGGCCGAGAACGTGGTGGCCGCGGTGCTGTTGTTGCGCCAGCGGGCCAGCACGTCGTCGTTGAAGTCGTAGACCGTCGTGGTCTGGACGCCGACCGTGATCGGGAGCTGGACCGACGCGCCGGCGACCGAGATCGTGAGGAGCGTGCTCGCGTTGGTCAGCGGGACGATCTTCAGTTTGCCGTCCGCGAACTGGATGTCGACGACGTTGTGGTCGTAGTCCAGGTCGAGGTCGCGCGGGTCGATCGGGGCCGTGTAGCCCTGGTCGTCGCGGCCGGTCACGGCGACGGTGGCCGCGGCGGCGGGCGTCGCGTCGGCGATCGACAGGCGCTGCGAGGACAGCTCCAGGCTGTCGAGCGGGTGCAGGACGGTGATCTGCTCGCGCCCGGCCTCTCGGCCCACGTGCGCTTCGACCTTGAGCACACCGTACGGCTTGGCGATCTTGGCCGGGGCCGTGACCGTGCCCTTCTCGACGGATGCTCCGGGCACGGCCCATCCGACGGACTTCGGATCGATCGTCACCGCCGTCTGGTGGTCGTCGATGCCCTGCGCGACGAGCGCGCGGCGCAGTCCCGGGAAGACCTTCAGGTCACCGTCGGCCGTGGCCGAACCCGGCGCGGGCTTGATGAGGACCTCGTGCGCCTTGCCGTCGCCCTTGGAGACGAACACGCCCACGCCGTTCGGGTCGTTGCGCTCGGAGCCGTCGGACGGGACGTTGCGGACGGTCGCGGTGTCCTCGCCGAGCGCGCGGGCGACCATCGTGGTCGAGCCGCCGCCGTCGAGGTTGACCGCGGTCTGCACGCCCATCGCGACGAGGTCGCGCGCCTCCTTGTCGATCCCGACGCCGCCCTTGCCGGTGCCGCCCGGGCCGTCCCAGGTGGCGAGCACGAGCGTGTGGCCGTCGTCCTTGAAGCCGAGCGCGGTGCGCGGGGCGATCGAGGTGTCGAGGCCGCCGACGACCTGGCCGCCGGAGACGACGGTGCCGCCCTCGCCGAGCGCGAACTTCATCGTCTTGGCGACGTCGTTGGCGAGCGCGTAGCTGAGCGTCACCGGGTCGCCGGGCTGCAGTGCGCGGATCGCGGTCGCCGCGGCGCCGCGCCCGACCAGGTAGAACCCGTCATCCGGGATCATCCCCGAGCCCGCGGGACCGTTCGGCGTGACCGACACGACCGAGCCGTTCTGGACCAGGACCTCGGCGATCTGGTCGTTGGCCACGCCCGTCAGGCCGCGGTTGCGGCTGTAGTCGCCCCACGCGGACGTGAATGCGATCAGACCGTCCGCGGGGACCCCGCCGCCGTTCGCGGCGTTGATCGACAGGACCTTGTGGTCCGCGCCCGAGAAGTTCGCGGTCGTGTTGACCGTGAGGTCCACGAGCTGGGCGATGCCGTCCTTGCTGACGCCGACGTGCTGGCGGCCGCCGATGTCGGCGGTCTTGATGAGCTGACCGTTCTGGACCTCGCCACCGAGCGCCGCGTTGGAGTTGCCGATGTCGAAGAACTCGCCGTTGACGCCCGCGACGGCGCCGGCCTTGTTGGCGGCCACGCTGAGCGGCCCGCCGGAAGCGACCGGTCCGGCGGTCAGCAGGTCCGTGCCGACCGCGCTGTTGGACAGGTCAACGGTCAGGAACTGCGCGTTGTACCAGCCCTTCTGGTCGAGCGCCTGCACATGCTGCAGGTTGATCCCCGGGCCGATCTTCTCGACCGTGTTGATCAAGGGGATTCCGCCGGTGACCGGTGCGGGCTGACTGCCGTCCGCGTACGCGGCGGCGGGCAGGGCCGACAGCGTGGTCGCCGCGGCGAGCGCCACCAGCAGTGGCCTCGTATACCGATGGTTCAAGACCATCAATTTCATTGGAACCTCGGCTGAAGAGATGACACGGAGGCAACGCCCCCGCTACCGCCCAGTTCGATCAAGGGCAGCACTCGATTAAAGAGATCAACCAAGAAGCGCGGATGACGCCATCGCGAGCATGCGATGAACCCTGATGGAAGAGGCGGTGATCGCGCTCACGCGGTGCGCCGCCGCGACCCCGCCTCAGACGCCCCGTTCATTCGGCGGCCCTTCTCGTGCCATGTCCTCGCCACATGAGGTTGCGCATTGTTTTTGGAGGAGCCGCCCACGCTTATCGAATTTCGGACGGATGGTGAATCGGCCTGGCAGCACGATGGCGCCATTGTGTTCCGGATTCATCGGGCCAGGACCGATGCAGTAAACAACCGGACGGTGCGCTCCGTTGCGGGAGACGCCACGGGGCGGACCACCAGACGCGAACGAGCGATGTCGGACCAGAAGATCATTTCTGACCTGCGCGGATATTCCCGCGCACACCGGCATCGGTCATTGATCGTCGGCAATCCAGGCCGCCGTTGATCCGCTCTGCCGGGTGTCCGGCTCCGGCGTCGCCACCAACCCCGGCGACATTCCGATCATTGAGAAAGGACCCGCGTCTTTCCTGTCGAGATATGCTCCGCTTTGGAGCGGGACCTCCAATATGGGGATTCCCTGACAACGATCGCCCGTCCCGCGCCGGGACCACCCGAGTCGTCGTTATGAGCGCGACAGGGAATGCCGATACGGCAGAGCCATTACGTCCGCACGCAGACGATCCAACGCTGGACACATTGACAATCGACGCGATAAAAAAGCCGAACAGCGCGTAGGCCGAAGCGGGAAATCATGGCTCTTCGACGTTGAACGGAAGTGATCGATCACCGGCAGCGCGGCCCGCACCGCCGCTTTGAAGATCGCGCACCTGTCGATCGCGACGTAGGCCACCTGGCCTTTCCGCACCACACCGCGCGCGTCCGGCAGGTCGGCCACCGTCCGGCCGCTGCGGCTGACGATCGGCGCCTCGTCGACCTGATCCCACCCGGCCGTCCGCGGTGGCGGCGCGGTGCGGAACGAAGCCGCCTCGGCGTCCCACGCTTGTCCAGAGCCGTTGACGGCTCTGGACAGGCGTTACGGAGACAGCGGAAGACGGACGACAAAACGCGCACCCTGGGCGCTGTCCTGGATGGTGAGCGTGCCGCCGTGGCTCTCGGCGATCTGCCGGGCGATGGGGAGGCCGAGGCCGACGCCTCCCGCGTCTCTGCTCCGGGCGGTGTCCAGCCGAGCGAACCGCTGGAACACCGTCTCTCGCTGGTCGGCGGCGACTCCTGCGCCGTCGTCGAGCACCTCCAGTTCCGCGGCCCTCTCCGGGAATCGAGGGTCGCCGTCCGCGCACCGTACAGTGATCGTGATCGTGGAGGAGGCGTGTCGCTGGGCATTCTGAACCAGATTGCTGACCAGCTGGCCCAGCCGCATCCGGTCGCCGCTGACCGTCACGCCCGTTGCCAGATGCTGGACGATCTCCCTGCTCATCCGGTGGCCGTTCAGCTCCGCGGCGACGAGCTCGGCAAGATCCACGGGTCGTCGCTCGCACGGTACGCCTCCGTCCAGGCGGGTGAGCGTCAGCAGGTCGGAGGCGATCGATTGGAGCCGTTCCACGCTCGGGAGCACGGCGTTGCACAGATTGGCCGGGTCGACGTCCTGCGGCGCCAGAAGGGCGTCCTCCATCTGGATGCGGATGGCGGTGATCGGGCTACGCAGCTCGTGGGAGGCGTCGGAGCAGAACCGTCGCTGCTGCTCCAGTACGTTCTCCAGCCGGTCCAGTGTCTGGTTGACGCTGCGGGCCAGCCGGTAGATCTCGTCCTTGGCCGTGGGGACCGGAACACGACGGCCGAGGTCGGTGCTCTGGATGTGGTCGAGCTGGGCACGGATGGCGTCCACGGGTTTCAGCGAGTGGGTGACGGTGTGCCGCGCCCCGTAGGCCACCGCGATCGTGAAGACGACCGTCCCCGCGATCAACAGGGCCATCACACCCGGATAGACGGCGAACGGCAGCGTCGGCGCGGCACTGTAAATGGTCCAGTCGCCGTTGTGGAACACCTGCTGCGCGACGACGATGTGGCAACGGCCTGACGTGAAGACAGAGTGGCAGACGACGGCACTGGCCACCCGGTGAGGGGACTTCGGGGTGAAATGCGCCATGGCCGGTTGGTTCTGCAGATCTCTGGTCGCCGCGACCACCCTTCCTTGAGGATCGACCACCTGGACGGGGCGGATCAGGTTCTGCGGGATGGGCGGAAGCGGATCGACGAGTTTCCCACGGTCGACGTAGTAGGCGGTCAGCTCCCCCACGGCGGTCACCTCTTTGGTGAGGTTGTCGGTGGCCGTCCTGTTGATGGTGAACATCAGGACGGTGGAGAACACGATGCAGAGCAGTCCCACCACCACGCCGGTGAACAGCGCCAGGCGACCTCTGATCGTGCAGTGTTCAAGCCTCATGATGACCCCATTCACGTGGCAGGACTCGGGGCAGCCGAAGGACGAAACACGCACCGCCGGTGGTGCTCTCCTCGACGCTGAGGGTTCCGTGATGCGCGTGGGCGATCTCACGGGCGATGGCGAGGCCGAGGCCGGTGCCGTTGCGGTCGAGCCGGCGGGCGTCGTCCAGCCGGGTGAGACGGTGGAACACACGCTCCCGGTCGTCGAGCGCGATTCCCGGCCCGTCATCACTGACCGCGAGCTCGACCACGGTGTGGGCGGCGTGCACATCGACGCATACCTGGCGCGTGCAGTGCCTCTGGGCGTTGTCCAGCAGGTTGGTGAGCAGCCGGCTGATCTGGGTGGGCACGGCGTCGACGGTGCTGCCGGGCGCGAGGTGGAGCTGTACCGGACGTTGAGCCGCCCGTTGGGAGATCTCGGCCCGGACGAGCGCCGAGAGATCCAGCCGTTGTTGTTCGGCGGCTACGCCGGTCCCCATGCGGGCCAGGAACAGCAGATCGTCGGTGATCGCCTGGAGCCGCTCCACCTGGCCCAACGTCTTTCCGAGCAGGTCGGGCAGCCGAACCCCGCCGAGATCCTGTTGCGCCTCCTCCAACTGCGCACGCAGTCCGGCTATGGGAGTACGCAGCTCATGGGAGACGTCCGAGGCGAACTGCCGCTGGGAGCGCGCGAAGTCCTGGAGCTCTTCCTTGCCCTCGTTCAGGCGCCGCAGCGCATTGTTGATCGTCCGGCACAGACGGGCGACCTCTTGCGCGTTGGCCGGTTCGGAGATGCGAGCGTGCAGGTCACCGAAGTCGATCACTGCCAGTTCGGCGCGCACCACGTCCACGGGACGTAACGCCCAGCCGGTCACCTTCCAGGTGGCCCACGTGGTCAAGGAGATCAGCGCGACAGCCTCGATCACCAGGATCAGGTGAAAGGAGTTCCGCGACAGGAGGCCCGTGACCCGCTGCCCGGTGGCGTATGCCGGCGAGGCGGCTGAGCCACCGGATTCGAACGCCGGCAACCGCGGCTCGCAGGTCCGCGCGTGCTGCTCGCGGTCGCACGGAGACTGCCAGACCGTCTGATTGGGGAGCGACCTCGGGGTGGCGGCCCGCGAGGCGACCGCATCGTGGCCCCGCGCCACGGTCGGGGTCCGGCCGACGCCGTCGCCACGCGCTCGCAACCGGCCGGGTGCCTTTCCACGGTGGATCTCGTTGGCAGCGGGCGCGGCCCGCTGCGGGCCCTCCCGCAGCCGGGCAGTGCGTGCGTGGTCCATCGAGTACATCCCCGCCCCCGCGACGAGGAGGGTGAGGAGGGTGAGGACGGCCACGGCGGTGGTCAGCAGGGTGATCTGCCCCCGGACCGTTCCCGGCCTGCATCGGATGGCCTGCATCGGTGACCTCGTACGAGCCGGCTTCTGCCTCCAGCCCATACGCGGCAGGCGCAGGTGACGCCCGCGAGCACTCGTGCGGCCCGCCGAGCCGGGCGACCGCCCTCGAACAGGGTCGCCACCCACCCGCAGGGGACGGATGCGGGGCCGGGCGGCGGGGTCGATCACCGAAAGCGCATGAGGCGAACGGTAGGGCTCCGGTGGACGGGAAGGTGGATCCTTTGCCCCGTGACGCCGATGCTCGTCATCATCGATCTTTCCTCCGGCGAACCTCCTGAGGAGCGACATCTCAGGGGGTGGGAGATCGGCCCACCGCTCCCATGATCTGTCGGTCAGCAGGTGTACCAGGCCTACGGCGATCACCATCCACGCGAGCAGGGTGACCAGGGGCCACATGAGTATCAGCAAGTCGTCATACGGGTCCAACATTGCCATCCTTGTCGAAAACAGATTCGAGGGGGATGTCGAGGTTCCGAGTGGGCCGGGAGCCGCTACCGATGGTCGCCACCGCTGTCGCTTCTTCACGCGCCTCAGCCGAGGGGGATCCTTTCGCGCCACTTCACCGAGGATGGGTGAACGGTTATGAGCTTGTCCTGCGATAAAAGGTCCCGTATCGCACATTTATGCGCATTTGCGCTTCCGCATTCCGCACGTGCGGCCACCGGCTTGAGGCCTGATTGGCATGGGCTTTATATCGGGTTTGCGGACATCTGAGATCAAGCGTTCATCCCCGGCGCCATGTCACATGACAGAAAGGGGGGAAGGATGAAGCCAGGTGAAGACCGTGCGTTCTTGAGGCGGGCAACGGCTTCTTTCGTGCGAGTGACACCACGGAGGCCGGAGAACGTCGCGGCCCCCCTCCGACCCCGCACTTGACACGGCTGACATCTGGGTAGTTCATGTATTTATGGGGTATTCGTCCCCCCGCAACCACGAAGCTGCCGGTGAACCCGATCTCAATCGGTCATCGTGGCCCGGTTGGCGTGGCCGCGCGCGGGAGTGGGAGCTTGTCGCCGGATTGCTGCGGGCAGCCAAGATCGGCCGGGGCGGGATCATACTGATCGAGGGCCGATCGGGCGTCGGAAAGAGCCGCCTGCTCGACATGGCCGTCACCGCGGCGGCGAGGGCGGGGCTGGCGGTCGCCCGGGGCACGGCGGACGAGCTGACCCAGCTGATACCGCTGGCTCCGCTGACATCGGCGCTGGGAGAAGCGGGCTGCACGCTTCCCACGGGCGATCACATGACCGTCTCCGGTCCGGCCGATCAGCGGTTGCTGCTGGTGGAGCGACTGCAGGGACCGCTGGAGCAACGGGTGGCTCGGGGACCGCTGCTCCTCACCTTGGACGACCTTCACTGGGCCGACCCGATAACCCTGCTGGCGCTGAGGTCGATGACCAGGGAGCTCGCCTCCTATCCGCTCGTCTGGATGCTGACCCGTACCAGCGGCGGCGGCGACGATCCCCGCCTCGACCGTCTGTTCGACGTGCTGGAACGTGATGGCGCGATCCGGATCGTGTTGGAGGCGCTGGACGAGCGAGCGGTGGCGGACGTCATCACCGACGTCCTCGGGGCGGCGCCCGACCCGGACGTGCTGGCCCTGGCCGGCATCGTGGACGGCAACCCCTTCCTGCTCGTCGATCGCCTGGAGAAGCTCAACGGCAAGGGCGCCTTCCAGATCGCCGATGGCCACGCGCGGATGATCTCGGCGCGGCTGCCGTGTGCTCAGGCGGTCACGCAGGAACGCCTGGCGGAGTTGTCCCCGCGGACCAGGCATCTGCTTCAGGGCGCCGGAATCCTGGGCCGGTCGTTCTCGGTGCAGGATCTGGCCGAAATGCTCGGCGAGTCGACCAGTGGCCTGCTGCCGATGCTGGAGGAGGCGATGTCGGCGGGCATCGTCGAACCCGCCGGGGACGAGCTCACCTTCCGGCACGATCTGCTGTGGCAGGCGGTGGTCGGGACCATCTCCGCCCCCGTACGCCGGGCCCTGCACCACGACGCGGGAGAGATGCTGCTCAAACGGGGCGGGTCGGCCGTTCCCGCCGCCACACACCTCATTCACAGCGCCGGTCGCGGTGACGTGTCCGCACTGCTCGGGCTGGACCAGGCGGCGCGGGAGGTGCTGCGGTCCTCACCTCAGACCGCCGCCGACCTCGCCCTGCGGGCGCTCGAACTCAGCGACTCCGCCGGCCCCGACTGGTTCGGCCGTGTCGGCACGGCGGTCGACGCTTTGACGGTCATCGGGCGGCTGTCCGAGGCGGCCGATCTTGCCCGTGCCGCACTGGGCAGGGCCCCGCCCTTCCAGGCGCCTCGCCTGCGATGCGCGCTGGCGTACATCCTGCTGCTGAGCGGCCGACCGGCGGATGCGGTGTCCGAGGCCGAGAGCCTGCTCGCCCAGCAGGACATCCCGGATGACCTTCGCGGCATCGTCGAATGGGCGATGTTCTGGGGGCTCATCTCGCTGAACGACTTCCGGAAAGGACGGCAACGGGCAAAAGCCGTACTCGCCGACCGCGAGCGGCACACCGATGCCGCCGTCGTCGGAGCCCTCCTGCTGCTCGCCCGGTTCGCCATGGTCGACGGGCGAATCGCCGACTCGTTCGCGCATCTACGCGAAGCCCTGCACATCACCGACACCGGCACCGTCGAAGCCATCCAGCGTCCGTACACGCGCCTGATGCTGAGCCTCAACCACAGGGCCATGCGTCAGTTCGACGCGGCCGACATCGCCATCCAGGCCGCCGAGGAGGAGATCAAGGACCTTGGGCTGACCGTGCTCGCCGCACAGCCCGCGCTGTTCCGCTCCGTTCTGAAGCTGGCCGCCGGTCGACTCGACGACGCCGCCGCCGAGGCCCAGTCCGGGAGAACGATCGCCGAAGAGCTGGGCACACACGGCTTCATCCGCGTCGGGGTGTCCATGCTCGCTCTCGTCGCCATGCGGCGGGGCGACATCGACGCCGCGGTCCGGTACATAGAGCGGTACCAGTCCATACACGCCGCGCCCGGGATGCTGTTCGGGTCGGTGTGGGAAAGGTGGGTGATGGCGGCGGTGGCCGAGGCCCAAGGTGATCCCGGACGGGCGATCGACATACTCCACACCATCTACACCGACAACGAGGAGCGGCGCTGGGCACTCCTCACGACGCCTCTCACGGCCGCCTGGATGACCCGGCTGGCGCTGGCCACGGCGAACCGTCCGTATGCGCAGGCCATCGTCGACACGGCCGAACATCTGGCCCGGAACAACCCGGACTTCCCCGTCTTCGCCACCACGTTCGCCCACGCCCGCGGCATTTTCCACCAGGACCCCGGCGCGCTGGCCTCCGCCGCCGCCGATCAGCCCGAACCGTGGGCACGCGCCTCGGCCGCCGAAGATCTCGGCGTCCTGCTGGCCGCCACCTCCGGCGCCACCACCTCCGAGAAGGCCGTCGACAGCCTGGACCAGGCGCTCGAGGGCTACGAGCGCATCGGTGCGCTCTGGGACTCGGCCCGCGTGCGAGCCCGGCTGCGGGCCCTGGGTGTACGGCGCCGTCACTGGGCTCAGCCCCAGCGGCCGGCTTTCGGGTGGGACAGTCTTACCGACACGGAACGCGCGGTGGCCGGCCTGATCGCCCGGGGGATGACCAACCGCCAGGCCGCCGAGCGGATGTTCCTCTCGCCCCACACGGTGTCCACCCACCTTCGCCGGATGTTCGGCAAACTCGACATCGCATCGCGTGCCGAACTGGCCCGCATCGTCGCCGAAGAATGCCCCGAGCTCCTCAAGGGCGCTTAAGGTCCCCTTCGGCCTCATCCCCGTCATGGGCTGAGGAGTTCTCTCCGGATCCTCCGGAGGGAACTCCTCACGATCCCGGTGGCTGCGTCGTCATCTCCTGTGCAGAGACCACGAAGGAGAGGGACACCATGACCCAGCAGGCCGGCATCGCCCGCACCGACGCCGACTACCGACGCATCGGCATCCGCCCGGACGTCGTCGCGGAGTGGGAGGACGGCGCCCGCACCGACGGGCGCCGGGGCACCTACGAGTGGTGGTACTTCGACGCCCACCTCGACGACGGCGCCACGCTCGTCGTCATCTTCATGACGAAGGACCTGTCCACGCCGGGCAAACCGCTGAGCCCGGTGATCCGGTTGAACCTCGACCTGCCGGACGGCCGCCGGTACAACGTCATCCAGGACTTCCCCGCGGCGTCGTTCTCGGCCCGGACCGACCGCGCCGACGTCCGGATCGCCGGCAACGTCTTCTCCGGCGACCTCGCGCACTACGAGATCCGGGCCGACGTCGGCGGCGTGCGGGTCGACGTCGCCCTCGACGCCGAGATCCGGCCGTGGCGCCCGCACACCGGCCACCTGCTCTTCGGGGAGAAGCGAGATCTCGAGTTCTCCTGGCTCCCCGCCGTCCCCCAGGGCACGGTCCGCGGCTCCTACGAGGTCGCGGGCGTGCGCACCGAGGTCGGCGGCGTCGGCTACCACGATCACAACTGGGGCAACGTCGGGATGATGTCGATCATCCACGACTGGTACTGGGCCCGTGGCCAGGCCGGTCCCTACTCGGTGATCGCCTCGTACATCACCGCCCACAAGAAGTACGGCTACGAGCCGATCCCGATCTTCATGCTCGCCCGCGACGGCCGCGTCGTCGCCGACGACGCGTCGCGGGTCCGTTTCGAGGCGCTCGACACCTACCTCGACGGGAAGACCGGCAAGCCCGTGGCCCGCACCACCCGATACCACTACGACGACGGCGACGACGGCTACGTCGTCACCTTCACCAAGCACCGCGACCTGGTCGCCAACACCTTCGTCGAGCAGATGAAGGGCTGGCGCAAGGCCGCCGCGCGGCTGATCCGCGTCGACGGCGCCTACCTCCGCTTCACCGGCGACCTCACGATCGAGCACCGCAAGCACGGTGAGACCGTCGAGACGTTCACCGAGGAGGCGATCTGGGAGCTGATGTACTTCGGCCACGCCCGCACCGAGACGCCTCGGCGACCGGGTCCCGCGAACTGACACGGTAAACCGTCAGCGGGTGGCCGGAGCGTGGGCCACCCGCACCGCGTCGGCCGGGGCTTTCACGGACGCGGGCGGCGGCGGGAACGGCTCGGCGCTTTCCGCGAACACCCGCCGCCCCCACGCCGGTCGGGTGGGCAAGCACGATCTCCGCGCCGTCTCCCACCCCGCGGCAGGGTACGCACCGCCCGGTATCCGGCGGCCCCGGCTCCGACGATCACAACCTGTGACCTTCGCCGTCATCTCCCCGAGGTGATCGGCGGCTCCCGGCGCTCCTGCCGCGCCGGCACCAGCCGTTCGTGGAATCCGCCGTCCGGGGACTGCGTGATGATCCCGGTCTCCACTCCGTGATCGGCCACCTGATGATCCGTCTGCTGGAGTGCGAGGCACATCCCCCGGGTGATGACAAAGGCGATGACGGGGCCGATGACCACGGCGAACCTGAAGAAGATCGTCACAGCCTCGACGCCGAGCTGGAACTGGTAGGCGATCTGGTCGTTGGCCGCGGCCGCCCACAGCAGGCCGTAGAACGTGAAGCCGGCGACCGCTATGGCCGTCTTCACCGGCGCATCGCGTGGCCGATCGAGCAGGTCATGCGCGAGCGTCCCGCGGGTCATGCGGTTCGTGGCCTTGGGCCGGCCCAGCGCGTCGCGGCGGCCGCGTCGCGAGAGGAGGAAGCGCTCGGCCATCGGGTAGGCGGCCAGGGCGGTGAAGAAGACCCCGGGTATCACCAAGGTGGGGACGAGGACCGCGAGGCTGAGCGTGTGGCTCCCGATGGTGAGCTCCCACCCGGGCATGATCCGGAGGGCGCCGTCGAGGAACCCCATGTACCAGTCGGGAACCGAGCCCGCCGAGATCTGCGTCGGTTTGGCGGGGCCGTACAGCCATACAGGGGCAATCTGGACCCCGTACCCAAGGATGATCAGCATGCCGGCCGTCGCGAGCGCCATCATCGGGCGTGCGCTCCGCCGCCCCGGCAGCGAGGCGACGAACCGGGAGTGGCCGTGCCGCCGCACCAGCAGCTCGCGGGCGATCAGCAGAGCGGCCACGACGACCGCGATCAGCAGATGCCCCCCGTACATGACCGGAATGATCCTGTCGCCGGGGAAGTCCGGGCCGAACAGCAGCGACAGCGCCCAGGTTCCGACCACGGGGACGGACTGCGCAACCGACATGATCAGCCACAGGCTTCCACTCGACAGCATGTCGTCGGGCAGGGCGTTGCCGGTCTCGCCCGCGGCCATGCCCAGCGCCAGCAGCGTCACCCAGATCAGCCACTGCCCGATGCGCGGGTGGCGGAACGCTCCGGTGAGGAACATGCGCACCAGCTGCAACACGACCGCCGCCACGAAGACGAGCGCCGCCCAGTGGTGGGCCTGGCGGATGAGCAGGCCGCCGCGCACCTCCAGGCTCAGATGCATGGTCGAGTCGAAGGCCCTGCTGACGAAGAGTCCGCGCAGCGGGCCGTACGAGCCGTCATAGGTCACCTGGGACATGCCGGGGTCGTAGAACAGCATCAGCGCCACCCCGGTCACCGCCAGAACGGCGAACGACCAGACGGCGATCTCCGCGAACATGAACGACCAGTGGGAGAACTGAAACGAGCGGCGCCTGGCCAACAACGAACCCATTTGGGGCCCCCTAACCTTTGCCTCACTCACATGACGAAATGGGGCCATGAGGTGTGACAACGATGAGGCGTCGGGGACGGTGATTCGCGTCACGACGAGGTGGCCCCGCGTTCTGTGAGTGATCCGCCGGACTTCACATTCGCGCAGGCTGCGTCGTCAAAGAGGTATGACAGAACCTGCAGGGAAGCAGAAGATGCTCATCCTGAGCGGCGGCCACACCGGCCGCCTCGCCGGCATGGTCGGCGACCGGGTATCCGACGGCACGGTCCTGGGCCGGGAGCGCCGCTCCCCCGGCAGCCACCGGCGGAGCCGGCCCCGGACCCCCGCGTACCGGGAGGAGATCCGCCATGCCGCCTGAGAACGACTCGCTGCGCTCGATCTTCGCCGAGCGGGCCACGCTGATGAACGTCGCGTTCCGCATGCTCGGTTCCACCCACGACGCCGAGGACACCGTGCAGGAGGCCTACACCCGCTGGTACGCCCTGACCGAGGACGAGCGGCACGCGATCGAGTCGCCGACCGCGTGGCTGATCCGGGTGACCAGCCGGATCTGCCTGGATCACCTGGCCTCGGCACGGGTGCGGCGAGAGCGGTACGCCGGGGAGTGGCTGCCCGAGCCGATGCCCGACGACGGCGCGTGGACCAGCGCCACGACCCCGGACGCCGATCCGGCCGACCGGGTGACGCTGGACGAGTCGATCAGCATGAGCATGCTGGTGCTGCTGGAAGCGGTGACCCCGGCCGAGCGGGTCGCGTTCATCCTGCACGACGTGTTCAAGATGCCGTTCACGGAGATCGCCGCCGTGGTCGGGCGCGCCCCGGTGACCTGCCGTCAGCTCGCCACCTCCGCGCGCCGGCACGTCCGGTCCGACCGCCACCGGGCCATCGCCCCCGACCAGCACCGGAACGTGGTCGTCGCGTTCAAGGACGCCTGCGAGACGGGCGACTTCGACACGCTGGTCGGGCTGCTGGACCCGCGGGTCACCGTGATCTCGGACGGCGGAGGCAAGGTCCGCGCGGCACGGCGGCCGATCCACGGCGCCGAGAAGGCGGCCCGGTTCTTCCTCGGCCTGCTCCGCAAGGACTTCGGCCAAGGTGTGACCGAGGCCGAGGTCAACGGCCGTCCCGGGCTGGTCGCCCGGCTCGACGGCCGGGTGGTCGCGGTGATCGCCACCGACGTACGCGGCGGCCGGCTGACCGACATCTGGATGGTGCTCAACCCCGACAAGCTGCGCACCTGGCAGTGAGGCGGCCTAAAAGCGAGCTGCCACGGTGGTCGTTGGCAGCGGGTGGGGCATCGGCCCGTCCAGGTCGCCGTTGACACCCAGAGCAGATGAAGGATCTTGCAGGGGATGGACGGGGCACGAACGAAGACGCGGTCGTGGCGGGTGAACCGGCCGCCACCGCGTCGGGGTGTCGATCAGACCTGGGTGACCCGGGCCCGGCGCTGCTTCCACGCCAGGGTCGCGGCCTGGATGACGAAGAAGGCGCCACCGGCCGCGGTGTACATGATCAACGCGGTCAGGTTGGGATCGTCGCCGGCGGCGGCGAGCAGGTAGGTGAAACCTGCGATGACCGAGAGGGCCCCGGCGATGAGCATCGGCCACTGACGGCCGAGTTCGGGGCTGCGGCGGCGGATGGCCACGGTCAGCTGGGCGACACCGGAGACGATTGCCCAGAGGCCGAACACGAACAGCACCGCGCCGATGCCGCCGACGGCGGCGAGACCGAGACCGGCGGCGGCCAGGGCGCTGAGCGCCGTGTTGAACACCTGCAGCTTGCGGGCCGGGGTCCCGGGATCCTCACGGACATCGAGCAGCGAGGCGACGACATCGATGATCGGGTACGCGATGAGCAGGATCACCGAGGTGGCCGTCAACGAGGTGTGGACGGCGGCGAAACCGGCCGACCAGGCGATCGCGACGAGGCCACGGACGAGGTAGATGCGAAGGAGGGACGACATCGAGGGCTTCCGCTTTCTTTCCGGTTTTCCGGCTTTCGAGGTACGGGAGTCACTCTGACCGCCCGTACCGGCCGACCGCCCCTGGGAGAGACCCTGGCCGGGACCCTGGTTCCCGGCCCCCCAGACTCACCAGGGCACCCCCGGGGAGGGCCGGGCACCCGCCCGGGGAGGCGATCGATCCCCCGCCGGACCGAGCATCCGGGCATGCGGCGTTCTGACGTGGTGGTGATCGGCGGCAGCGACGGCCGTCGTCAGCGAGTGCCGATCATCATGGTCTCCGGCACGTCGGCACGGAGTTTCGGCACGTCACAAGGTCTGGTCCCATTTGTCAGTTGGGGATCGGGAGTGTTGTAGCCTCCCCGGCAGGGGGGTGGCGTGCCGATCAACACCAAGATTTCCGCGCTTCGGGGGCGGCGACGCGAGCAGGAGGCGCTCGACCGGCTGCTGCGTGACGTCCGCGCCGGGCAGAGCCGGGTGCTGGTGCTGCGCGGCGAGGCCGGAGTGGGCAAGACCGCCCTGCTGGACTACCTGGCCGAGGCCGCGCCGGCCGGCCAGGTGGCCCGCGCGTCCGGGGTGGAGGCGGAGACCGAGATCGCCTATTCCGCGCTCCAGCAACTCTGCGCGCCGCTGCTGGGCTGTCTCGATCGGCTGCCCGAGCCGCAGCGGGACGCGCTCACCACCGGATTCGGCCTCAGCACCGGTAACCCGCCGGACACGTTGCTCGTCGGGCTCGCCGTGCTCGGGCTGTTCGCCGAGGCCGCGTCGGAGCGACCGCTGGTCTGCGCGGTGGACGACGTGCAGTGGATGGACCGGATGTCGGAGGTGATCCTCACCTTCGTCGCGCGCCGTCTGGACTCCGAGTCGGTCGCCCTGATCTTCGCGGCGCGCAGCCCCGGCGACGAACGGATCCTCGAAGGGCTGCCGGAGCTTCGCGTCGAGGGGTTGCCGGACGCGGACGCGCGGGCGCTGCTGGACTCTGTGCTGCCCGGGCCGGTGGATGCCCGCGTACGCGACCGGATCGTCGCCGAGACCCGCGGCAACCCACTGGCCCTGCTCGAACTGCCGCGCGATCTCACGCCGGCGGAACTGGCGTTCGGGTTCGGCGGGCACAGCGCGACGCCGCTGGTGAGCCGGGTCGAGGAGGGCTTCCAGCGGCGCATCGCCGCGTTGCCGGCGGACACCCGCACGCTGCTGCTCACCGCCGCCGTCGAACCGGTCGGCGACGTGCCGCTGCTGTGGCGCGCGCTCGAGCGGCTGGATGTCGGGATGGACGCCGCCGCACCCGCGGCGGTCGCGGGCCTCATCGAGATCGGGGCCCGGGTCCGGTTCCGGCATCCGCTGGTCCGCTCGGCCAGCCGGCGCTCCGCCGAGTCCGCCGAACTGCGCGCGGTGCACCGGGCGCTCGCCGAGGTGACCGATCCCGAGCGGGAGCCCGACCGCCGTGCCTGGCACCGGGCGCACGCCACGTTGGGACCGGACGAAGAGGTCGCCGGCGAACTGGAGCGGTCGGCCGACCGGGCACTGTCCCGTGGCGGCCGGGCCGCGGCCGCCGCCTTCCTGGAGCGCGCGGCGGAGCTCACCCCCGATTCGGCGAAACGCGCCGGGCGCGCCCTGGCCGCCGCGGCGGCCCGATTCACCGCCGGAGCCCTCGCCGAGGTGCCGGAGTTGCTGGCCGCCGCCGAACTCGGTCCGCTCGACCCGGTGCAGCAGGCCCAGGTGGAACGGCTACGCGCCAAGGTCGCGTTCGCGCTCAACGCCGGACGGGCAGCCGGGCCGCCGCTGCTCGTGGCCGCCCGCCGCCTGGAATCGCTGGATCCCACCGCGGCCCGGGAGACCTACCTGGCGGCGATCGGCGCGGCCGTGAACGCGGGGCGGCTAGGCGGCGCCGACCTGCGCCGGGCGGCCGAGGCCGCCCGCGGCCTTCCCGCGGGCGGGGAGCCGGCCTGTCTGCTTCTCGCAGGTCTGACGGCGTGGAGCCTGGAGGGGCACGCGGCGGCGGTGCCGCTGTTCACCCGCGCCCTGGCCTCGGTCATTCCGGAAACCGATCTGGACCTGGTCTGGCTGAGCGGAATGGTCATGCACGAGGTCTGGGACGACGTGGCGTTTCTCACCAGGACCGAGCAGGCCGTCGGCTACGCCCGCGAGACCGGCGCGCTGTCCCTCCTGCCGAGTGCGCTGACCTTCCGCGCCACCGCGCTGATCTACGCCGGCCGCTTCGCCGACGCGTCGGACCTGCTCGACGAGGCCGAGGCCCTCGGGAACGCCACCGGCTCGTCCCCGCATCCGGCCACCGCGGTCATCCTGGCCGCGTATCGCGGACGCGAGGAGCCGGCGCTGGAACTCAACGAGGCACTGGTCAGGAATGCCGAGGAGTCTGGCCTGGGGTGGTTGCTCGCCGTCGCCGGATACAGCAGGGCGGTGCTGTTCAACGGGCTCGGCCGGTATCCGGCCGCGCTGGAGGCGGCCCTCGAGGCGGCTCGGTACGAAGACCTCGCCGTCCTGCAGTGGACGCTCGGGGAGTTGGTCGAAGCCGCCGCACGCGCCGGGGCGGACACCGTCGCGGCCGAGGCACGTGACCGCCTCGCCGCTCGGACACGTGTCGTCGACACGAACTGGGCGCGCGGCGCCCAGGCTCTCGCGGACGCGCTCGCGGACCCGGCCGGACCGGTCGAGGCGTACTACCGAGAGGCGATCGAGCAGTTCGCCGCGACCCGGCTCGGCCTGCAACTGGCGCGCGCTCGCCTGCTCTACGGTGAATGGCTGCGACGGGAGAACCGGCGGGCCGACGCCCGGACGCAGCTGCGGATCGCGCACGAGGCGTTCACCACGATCGGTGCGGAGGGCTTCGCCGAGCGGGCCGGCCGGGAATTGGCCGCCACCGGCGAGACGGTGCGCAAGCGGACCCCGGGTGCACGAGAGGAGTTCACCCCGCAGGAGACGCAGATCGTGCGCCTGGCCGTGGCGGGGCGTACCAATCCGGAGATCGGCGCCGTGCTGTTCCTCAGTCCGCGTACCGTCGAATGGCACCTGCGCAAGGTCTTCACCAAGCTCGGCATCGGCTCCCGCCGCGAGCTGGCCTCCGCCCTGCGCGACAGCTGACCTCGGGCCGCCTCTTCCCGGCTTCCACCGCGCGGGTAATAAGAAGCGGGTTCCCGGCTTTTGCCCCGGCCGCCTCTCGTACGGCTCGTTCGGCGATCCCGGCGGCAACGGCTTCCTGCTGCAAGAGGCCGTCGAGCGCTTCCCCGGCCGCTGAAGCGGTCGCTGAAACCGAGCCGTGGACGCGTCGGCCCGGGCCCGAGCGGACCGGCATGAAAAAGGGCGGCGGCCTCGGCGAGAGCGCCGGGCCGCCGCGTTGTGCGGATCAGGTCAGGCGGTGACGCAGCGATAGTTCGCGGCCGAGGCCGTATCGCCGTGGCCGGTGTAGCGGGTCACCATCGGGTAGCGGCAGACGTTACGCGTGACGATCTTGCCGTCGGCGCCGGGGGCCGAGGCGGCGAGGGTGGCCGGAGCCCGGCCCTTCTCCACCCAGTCGACCAGCGCGCCCAGGTCGTCGGTCGGCTGCGGGCCGATGCCGCCGCCGCAGTGGTTCACGCCGGGCAGCAGGAACAGGCGGTAGAAGTCGTCGACCCGCTTGTTGCCGCCGAGGGCCTGGTTGACCCGCTCGCGGTAGTCGATGGTGCCCCGGGTGGGAACCAGTTCGTCGGTCTGGCCGTGCCAGCTCAGCAGCTTGCCACCGGCCTTCGCGAACGCGGACAGGTTCGGGTCGTCGGTGCCGATGATGTCGTTGAACTGCTTCTGGGACGAGCGGAAGAGCTGCTCGAACGACCTGTAGTTGATTTTCGTGGCGTCGAACGACGGGTTCCGCGTCACGAAGTACTTGACCCAGGTGGAGGCGACGAAGAACGGGTTGCCGGGAGTGGCCAGGGAGGCGAGGCCGGCGCTCTTGTTCGGCCCGTACCACAGCCGCTTGCCCGATGAGGAGACCGGTCCGGCCCAGATCTTGCGGAACGCGTCGGCGGTGGCCTTGGAGATCGTGATCTCCTTGCCCTCGCAGAGGACCTTGGTGCCGACCAGGCGGCGGGCGTCCCAGCGGCAGTCCTGCGGGTTGTCGACGATGCCGTCCTTGACCCCGTCGTCGGTGTCACAGGCCTTGATCACGGCGGTGTTGAACGCGTCGGACTCACACGGGGTGGGCTGGACCTTCTCCTCGTTGAAGACGGCCTGCGACCACAGCGTCGCGACCCCGAAACGGTCCCAGTTGATCGCCGGCGCCTTGGCCAGGATTCCGTCGAAGTCCGCCGGGTAGTCCTGGGCCTCCTCGTAACCCTGGCGGCCACCGGTCGAGCAGCCGTTCCAGTACGCGTAACTCACGGATCGGTCGTAGAACCTCTTCGCCACGTCCTTGCCGATGACGGCCATGTCGTGCAGCGAGCGGGCGGCGAAGTTCTTCAGCAGCGGGGTGTCGACCTTGCCGGCCGGGGTGAGCGCCCAGCCGCTGACGTCGAGCGGGTTCGCGCCGACACCGGCGTCGGTGGCCGCGGCGGCGTAGCCGGCCTTCACCGCGCCGGCCAGCGGAGCGCCGCTGAGATCACCGGCGAGGTAGGCGCTGCCGCCGGTGGCCTGGAACCGTCCGTTCCACTTCTTCCTGTCCTGGGGCAGCGAGACCCTGATGTTGACGTGGTCGTTCGCACCCGGGTGGCTCACCGTGACGGTGAAGTCGCACCAGGCCGGCACGTCGGTGAGCGTCTCCTTGTCGGGGTGCAGCGGAGGAGCGGCGGGGAACGTGACGGTTCCGCCGGCGTTGGCGACCGCCTTCACCGACTCCACCTTGGTGCCGGAGGGCGCGGAGACGGGAACCGTGGCACAGGTCGTGGCGGCTACGGGACCGCTGTCGCGGGAGACGGCGTTGGCTGCCGCCGGCACCAGCACTGCCACCGCCGATACCGCCGTCGCCATCAGGACGATCAAGCGTTGTTTCATGCCCGACATACTCACCTGGGACCCGCGGGCCTCACCCCAGGGAAACGCCCTGGGGTGCACCCTGGCCGGGGCCCGGGGGGCCTTGCTATTCGTCAGGCAGCAGGTACCGCCAGGAGAGCACGAAGAGTGCTCCCGAGCCGGTCTTGAAGAGTGGCCGGTCGTGCCCCTGCCCAGCGGGCACCGCCTTGGTGATCGCACTCACCGCCGCCCCCTCGACGTCCTTCTGCCACACCGGGTCCACCGTGCCCGAAGGCTCCGGAACCCCCGCGGGCCACGGCGCCGGCTTGCCCTCCGCCGACTCGGCCCCTTCGGCGACCATCCGGACGCGGGTGGCGACGTAGTCGGTGCCCGTGGCGGCGGCCCGGGTCGCCAAGCCGTCCATCAGCTTCTTCGCCTCCGAGAGCTCCTTCGGGTAGAAGTCCGCGACCTGGTCCAGGGCCGCGGCCCGGACCTCCAGCATCTTCCCGTCCTTCCCCCGCACCCCGAGGACGGTGGTCGGCACGTCCGTCACCATCGGCGCGCCCGGCTTGGGCTCCACGGTCGGCGGTTGCCCGGTCAGATACCTCTCCATCGACGCGACCGTCTCGCCCGCCTCGGCATCGGTGAGCTTCAACTGCTTACTCGCGTCAACGATCACCAGACCGTCGCTGTACAGCACCACCCTCGGCGGGCGCAGCACGTTCGTCGTCGCGGTCACAAACCCGCCTTCGGCGCCCCACAGGGCGACCGGCTTCGCCGGCCCGTCGTCAGCCGGGGTCGCCGACATGTCCGCCTCCGCTCCCCCACAGGCCGCAGCCAGGGACAACAGCGCTACAAGCAGAATCATCCTTAGTCTCATGCCCCACAAACGTACGTTTCCTTCAACTGGTTCAGCCGGGTGTCGTTCGAGGTCAGATGGATCCACGGGCAAGGGCGATCACCCGCTCGGCGAGATCGTCACGGCCGCCTCCCGCTCCGGCGGCTTCCCGGGCGAGCGCCACCGGCGAGCAGCAAACGTCACGGACGAAAACACGCCGTCATCGCCGTCGGCACCCCCGTCCCTGCGGATCATCAGGAACCTGCCGTCCACCTTCGATGCCCGCTACCAATCCCATATCTCCACCAGGCCGCTGTACGACGCTCCCCCACGGAATGCGGCCTGGCCCCTCAATCACCGCTCGGCACCGCCTACCGCTGGCGGGTTCGTCGTAAGCCCACGTACTGCCAGGGGGACGATTAGGGTCCGCTGACCTTTACGGTGGAACCGGCCGATGCACCGGACCGCGTGCTTCTTGGTTTCTTTTCCCTGCTCGCTCCCGTTCCGGAGCCGATGCCGGGCAAACGCCTTTCGGGCATCAGCACAGGCCACCCCCGTCGGCAGTAGAATTGACCTGCACGTAGTACTCATCGAGGCCCTTCTCTCTCGGCACATCCGGGAATCCCATGGAGAGATAAACCTTCCGGCCGCCAACAGCCTTGACGAGACAGCCCTCCATGTCTTTGGGCGCCGGCTTCCAGCCATCCTTGATCACAGCCTTACGGTAGAAGGACAGCGCATCGGCGCGTGAGCCCGAAATACGGTAGGACTGCCCGGCATACGCAAGCCGGTCATCGTCATTACATCCCCCATCGCGCTCCTCATACGGTTTCGCACCGGCCGGGTGGGCATCAAGGATGCCGAGCGTCGCGAGGGACGAAGCGAAGCGCTTGTCGCCCTCGGTGCACCTGTAGGGAAAGAACGACTGGGGAAGCATCAGCGAGACAAGGCGGTCTTCTACGAAAGAACCGACCCCCATGGCACCCATCGCGGCGACACCACCCGCAATGCAGCCGACGGCGAGCACCGTGACGATCGCACGCTTCATGATCTAGAGCCTAGCGTCGGCGCATGCCTCCCGATAAGCGCGATAAATGGGACCAGTTCCCATGCCGCACTCGACACCGAACTTTGTGACCGACGTCAGCCGCCGCCCTCGCGTCTCAATCCGGCGGGTCACGGGAAGCCGCCCGATCGGGTCGGTCGAGACGAAGGCCGACACCGGCACACCCCATCCAGGCCCGCGGGCCCCTCACCAGGTCAGGCGGCAGATATGGACCCGGTGCGCGAAGTTATACACGCCTCAGGGCGTCGAGGTTCCGCTCCGGGCCGCTCAGATCCCACGACCATCCGCCCCCGCTCAGTCCACCACGAGATCCTGGCAGGTGAGATACGGGCGTTCCTGTTCAAGCCACTCCAGGCTCAACCTGGCCCCCGTGGTCAGCTCGATCGTCGCCAGCGCCGTCGCCCGCCAGCTCTTCCCCTTCCTCCATCTGAAATGCGGCGCCATGGCCATCAACTCAGGCCAACGCGGGCCTGCGCCCAGGACCGTCTTGGCTCAGCTCAGCGCGTCCATCAGGGCGGTGACATAGGCATCCAGCCGCTCCTCCACGGCTCGCGTCGTCAGCTCTGTCCTCCCCGCTTCCCGCCATGGCCGCGCCACCGACTGCACTTCTTCTGAGCACGCCAGCCCGTCCCGGACCTGCCAGTACAGCCGCTCACTCGCGGCTGCGGCCAGCAGCCCGCCGGCCTCCTGATACGCCTCAGCGAACCGCAGACCCCACGCAGGGCCGTGCAGCAGCGCGAGATTGGTCGAGCAGTGCGCCACATCGAGATCCGCCGGGCCCCAGGAGGTAGCCGCCCAGTCGACGACGCCGGTGATCCGGGCACCTTCCGGCTGCGGGTGCGGCACGTCGAACAGCACGTTGCCGGGTTGGAAGTCCCGGTGCAGGAATCGCCCTTCATAGGACGGCGCGGGCCTGCGGATCACGTCGATCGCCGCGGCCCATGCCACCGCGTCTGCGCCCTTTGGAGTCACGACGGTGTCGGCGGTCGTCAACGCCACATACTCCCGGGGCCGCTCGGCGGGTCGCAACGCGTGGATCGCCACGAGTTGACGGGCCAGCAGAGGAACGCGCGCTTCCAATCCCTCATCATCGAGGACCGTCCGGCCTGCCAAATGTGTCATGAGGAGCGACGGATACTCGCAATGCGCGGCGGTCGGATCGACCGCGACCAGTCCAGGAGCTGGCACGCCGGTCCCCGGGAGCAGGGTCAGGGCGCCTGCTTCCCTGTTCAGCCAGTCCTCGGCGTGCTCCACGGTGACGAAAGTCCGTAGCACCAGGTCACGGGTGCCTCCGTCCCGCGTGCCGATAGTCAACCTCCGCATTTCGGCAGTGATGCCGCCGTGCAGTGCCTCAGCGCTGACGATCCGTTCGCCGACCTCCAGGTGCCGGCTCACCCAAGCCAGTGTCAACGGTCGGACCGTCGCCACCTCATCGTGGTTGGTCACCGTACTACCTCATCATCCAAGAGGCGGCACGCGCGACAGCTTTACTGGACTCGAACAAGGCTCGATGATCCACATCCGGAGCTGCTCCGGCTGCGTGTCCGACACAACAGGTGGAGTCAAATCTCACTCACACGACGAGGCGTCCACGGCAGCAGGTGAAGTCAGAACTGACTGACAAGTGGAGTCCAACTTCAGGATCTGGCTCAAAGTCCGTGAAGCTGTCACGTTCTGTGATCACATTGCCGGTGCAGACGGTCGTCAGATGATCGCGATTTCGTAACTCAACACGCAGGAGAACGGCCGCGTCGTCATGATCCGGTTCATCCCGGAACTGATCATCACGAGCGGCCGCGAGGTCATTGTGCAGTATGCCTCGGCAGGCGAGGAAGCCTGCTGCGTTCACCTGCTGTTCCCGCACCTCAGTCAGGTACATGTGCAAGCGATCGAGCATGATCAAGGTGGTGTGCTGATTACAGCTCGGGTCCGAGCTGACCAGGCGTCCTGCCACCGATGCGCCATCTCGGCAGTCAGACGGCACAGCCACTACCGCCGACGCCTTCACGACCTATCAATGGCAGGCCAATCCATCCCGATCGACCTCGAGGTTCGCCGGTTCTTCTGCGACAACGCCTCATGCGACGTGCACACTTTTGTTGAGCAGGTCCCCACGCTGACCCAGCGGCACGCCCGTCGCACACCCCTGCTTCGCTCCGGCCTAGAAGCCATCGCCCTGGCTTTAGCCGGTCGCGCCGGAGCACGGCCGGCGAGCATGCTCGGCCTAGCGACCAGCCGCTCCACACTGAAAGGCGGCGTTGCGTATTGGCTGCCGTACGGCATCAGTTTCTGCATGGTTGATCGGAGATACGGGACAGGTCCAGCACGATGTACTGTTTCTCGCTCTGCGTCGGCCAGAACAGGATTGGTTCTTGTGGACTCGTCGCTCCCTGAAGGACCTGGGCGGACCCCTCGTCCTCCTGCGGCGCCCCCACCTGTGCGGTCTTCCCGGTACAGCGATCGTAGACAACCGCGTTCGATCCCAGATCGTTCGTCGAGATGTGGACGGAGTTTCCGGCATAGACGTACGGCGGGTCGAACAGCCCGAACCTGTCACCGATGAGGGGGCGTTCGGAGGAGGACGCCGCGATGGTGGCACGCCCCGAGCCGTCTCTCCGCTGCACCACCAGTGTGGTTACCTCATCGGGGCGAGGACGTATCCGCCCCACGCACCATTCGACGTCGCAGCGGAAGTTTCGAACCTCCGGGTCCGGCTTCACCGGCCGGGGCTCGGCCGGTGGATTGATCTTTTCCGGGTGGCCGCCGGCCAGAGGGACACGATAGGTGTCGTCCTCACTTCGCCAGATGGCATGGTCGCCGGTGATGGTCAGCTCGTCACCCCAAGGGATGTCTCCGGGGCCGGTCAGCCAGGTCACCATCCGCATCTGACCGCCCGAGCGCGGCATGATCCATAACTCCATGTGCCGCTTGCCCGGATTTCCGGGCTCGGAGCGGTAGATCCCGGCGGTCCAGGCGATCTGGGTTTCGTTCATGGCCGCGCTCATGATTTCGTAGCACAGGTTGCACTCGCCCCACTTGGGCGCGGTCGCCAGTGCCTGATGCCGTCCGGTCCGCCGATCGTAGGCGAAGAAGATAGGGCGCATCGCATAAGAGGTGACCATGAGTGCCTTGTCCTTGCTCAGCATGGCCACCGGTTGCACGCTGGGGCCGTTCTTGACCCTGGCGGGCAAGGCGAACGTCGCCTTGGCCCACACCGTGGCGGCAGGCTCCAAGTCTGGTATATCCGGTACTGCCCCGGATGGCGGGAAACGCTGGGACAGCGGGAACTGTCGCTCTTGGTAGCTCACTGTGCATGACGAGGTCACACCGGCGGCGACCACGAGAATGAACGCAACACCTGATACCCGTACCGACCGCCCATAATTCACAGCATGTACGACGCGCGACCCGCCCGCCTGGGTTCCCCTTGTTTTTCCGGCGAGCCGTCAACCTCCCCCGCGCTCGATGCGAGGTGGCATCCTGGAAACCAAAACATGCAGGTCAGAAGCTCAACAGACAAGATCCTACCAAGCCCCGATGCTCACGCTGAAGACCGCACCCGACCTGCGAGAACACCTATGCCACTGATGCGAATACCGCATCAGATGGAATATAAACGCTTTTCAGCGCACCGAAATCCGACCCATCATAATGACCGACCTGCAGTGATCTCCCTACGAGGCGTTGTGAACCGGATTTTTGCTTTCACTGGTTCACATCATTTCACGCCGCTTCTCGTGCCCATGTGCCCTGGGTTTTCCCTGCCCTTCTCGCGAGTTCACATGAGAGCTGACATGATCCATATCCCGCTATGGCAGGAATGGAAGGGCACGCTGCATGAGTGAAAGCGCACCGGAGCTGACTGCTGAGCTGATCGTGGACGGCGCCGTTCCCCTGCGGCCGGTGATCTCCCCGGACGGCCGCTGGGTCGCCTACGCGGTCACCCCGACCGGAATGCGGGAGAAGCACCCGGTCAGCGCGCTCTGGGTCGCCGCCGCCGACGGGAGCTCACCCCCCAGGAAGCTGACCGCGGGCACGGCGAACGACTCCGCCCCGCGCTGGACACCGGATTCGGGCTCGCTCCTCTTCACCTCGGACCGGATGGAACCCGGCACCTCCCAGCTGCACCGCATATCGCTCGACGGCGGCGAGGCCGAGGCCCTGACCACCTGGAAGAGCGGGATCTCCGATCATCTCCCGCTCGGCGACGCCCACCGGATCGCCGTGATCGCCGCGGACGAGCCGACCGCGGAGGACGAGCGCCGGAGGATCGAGCGCGACGACGCCAAGGTGTGGGGAGAGCGGGTGGCCTACGACCGGCTGCGGCTGCTCGACCTCGGCACCGGAGAGCTCCGGGTGGTGGACGGGCTCGGCGACAGGCACGTCGTCGAAGTGGCCCAGCGACCGGACGGCGGCCCGCTCGCGGTCATCAGCTGGGCCTGCCCGGAGCTCGATTCCAGCGCTTCCGCCGCCGCGTTGCACGTAGTCGACCCCGCTACCGGTGCGGTCTACGATCTCGGCCGGATCGCGTGGCAGGCGTGCTCGCCGACCTGGTGGAACGTCCACGACGTCTGGCATGTGGCCTACCTGGCGGTGACCCCACCCGGCACGGTCGGTGGCCTCGCCGTCTTCGACGTCACTGTACCCGCGGGCGATACCGCCGGCGAGCATCGCAACCTGACCGCGGGCATGGCCGTCTGCCCGACCGACCTGGCGCAGGTCGCGGACGGCCCGCCGCTGGCGCTGTTCGCCGACGGGCTCGACACCGCGATCTACCGGCTCGATCCCGAGGCGCAGCGCTTCGAGCGGGTGTCCACGCGGGACGGCGGTGTCGATTCGCTCACGGTGAGCCGCTCGGGTGAGGTCGTCGCCGCACTGGCGAGCACGGCCTACGAGCCGATGGACGTTCACGCCGGACCACCCGCCGGACCTCTCATCCGGCTCAGCGACACCAGACCGGAGCTGCGCCGGATCAGGTGGGGAACCCAGGAACGCCTCTCCTACAAGGCCGGTGACGGACTCGACCTCGACGGGCTCCTGATCCTCCCTGCCGGCAAGCGCCGGCAGGACGGCCCGTTCCCGCTCGTCACCCTGGTGCACGGCGGCCCCGACGACCGGCACACGGACGAGTTCAACGGCCGCTCGTTCCCCCCGGGGCAGTGGCTGGCGACCGCGGGATACGCGGTCTTCCTGCCCAACCCGCGAGGCGGTTGGGGACATGGCCACGCGTTCGCGGCGGCGGTCGCCGGCAAGGTCGGCATGGAGGAATGGACCGACATCACCGACGGGATCGACCTGCTGATCGCCGAGGGGGTCGCGGACCCGGACCGGCTCGGGATCGGCGGAGCGAGCCACGGCGGGTTCATGGCCGCGTGGGCGATCGGGCAGACCGACCGGTTCAAGGCCGCCCTGATGGACGCCGGGATCAGCGACTGGGGCATGCTCGTCGCGACCGGCGAACAGGCGACCTGGGAGGTGGAGCTCGGCGGCAGTGCCGGCTGGGAGGGGCCCGGACCGCACCGCCACGACCGGCTCAGCCCGATCTCGTTCGCCTCGAAGATCAACACCCCGGTGCTGATCCTGCACGGTGAGAACGACACGAGTGTGCCGCTCAGCCAGTCGATATTCTTCCATCGCGCGCTGCGTCATTTCGGCGTCGAGCACGAGTTCGTCGTCTACCCGCGAGAGGGACACTCGTTCAGGGAACGCAACCACCGCGTCGATCTGCTCCGGCGCACCCGCGCGTGGTTCGACCGATGGCTCGGCGCCCCGGCATCGGATCAGACCCAGATCTGACCCGGCCGCCCCGTCCCCGCGGAGTGGGTTCGCCGCCTGCGGGGGGACCGTGGTGGTGCCTGGGCAAGGGGTGCCGGTTTCGGGGGCCAGGGGCCGGCCCTGGTGCTCGTCGTTCGATCCCGCTGACCGTGATCGCGATAGCGGCCGCGCCAGGCACCGTACGGCGCGGCCTCCGGATCCGGGATACATCGCCCTGCGTCTCGGGCGGAGTCAGGTTGGCAGTGATCGCAGGCCGGCTCTGATCTCATCGTGCGAATCGTCCTGCGTTAGGGTTTCCCGACAGCACTGCCTGCGATGACACCGCCGAACGCCGTCACCGTCACCATGCCCGGAGGTCGTCGATGGGCGGCGGGGGCTTGCGCCGGCGGCAGCCGGTGGTCTGAACTTGGTGCGACAGCCGTACGACAGAGGAAGGCCGATGGCCACCGGCCGCGTCGATATCGTCGAACAGGGTCCGCGCGGGCCCCGCTGGGTGGGAATGGTGGTGCTGGTCGCTCTCGTGGCGGTGCCGCTCATCGCGATTCTCGCCAACCGGGACACAAGCCTTCCCATCCCGACTCGTCCCATCCCGACCGTTGCCCCGGCACCCACGCGCAACGCGATCAACGTGACACCCAACGCCGTCTATCCAGCGGCGATCGGGACGGGCGGCACCAGGGCGTTGCGGGTCACGTTCCCCGACGGGTCGCGGGCGGAGATCACCTACCCCGCCGGCCTGAACCTGGCCTCGCTGGGGGCACGGCCGTACGCGAGCGGCGTCCTTGCCGACAGCGGAGAGGCGGATGATTTCCGCTCCTTCACCGCTCCGCTGTACGGCGAGGCCGAGACCGCCGCCGGGCGCCCGATGATCCGCCATCTCACCGACAACGTCACGCTGTGGCCCGGCCCGCTCGGGATGGACACCGCCGGTTCGGTCCTGCTCTTCGCGTTCGGCGACTGGCGGATCGCCCTGCAGGACGAGCGTGCCGGGATGACCTTCGAACAGCGGCTGGCCTGGGCGAAGAACCTGCACGGCATGCTCACCCCGGATGGTTTTTTCACCCTGTCGGCCGACGGCCCACTGCGGCTCTCGCGGCCCGGTGAGATCCGCGAGGGTGTGCTCGTCGGGCCGCAACTATGGCTCGGCGGGCTGAGCCGCCGGATGCTGGTGCTGGCTCCGATCCCCGACTGCGAACGGCAGGGCGAGGTGCGCGTCGTCCTCGACCCACGGCATCCCATCTCGGGGAGCAACTGCCGTGACGGCTTCTACCTGGCCGCCTCGGGCGATCAGGACTTCGTGCGGAGCGCTCTCAAGGATGTACGCGTCCGCCCCCTGTGAGCGGACGGTCTCTCGGGCCGCGCGAGCCTCGACGCCGACCGCACCGCCCGAGAGACCTGGGAGCCTGTAACTTCAGGGGCTGCCTCGGTCACCTCTCGGACCGCTCACCCGGTGAGAGTTCGGCGTCGAGAACGAGGCCGAGCTTCGACTGGGCGATGATGGCCTGCAGAGCGGCGACGTGGGCGAGGTAGGCCCGACGCCCCGTGGCCGAGAGCCTGAGCCAGGTCCTGGGGCGTTTGCCGACGTGGCCCTTGCGGATCTGGACGTATCCGATCGTCTCCAGGGCGCTCGCGTGCTTGGAGAGCACCGAGTCGCTCACCCCCGCCTGGTCGCGGACGAAGCTGAACTCGGCTTCTTCCACGGCGGCCAGGAGGGAGACGATCTGCAACCGGGCAGGCGCGTGAATGGCCGGATCTATCTCCATCAGTCACCGTCGCGGATCGCGTCGGCGGTGCGCCGCGACATCCAGCGGGCGATGAGCGGACCGGTCGCGGCCATGAAGACGGTCATCGCCAGGCACCCTTGGACCCCCGCGTAGGCGACCTCCCGCGCGTTCAGGGGAAGGGCGACCGCCAGGGCGACCGCGACGCTCACCAGAACCCAGCAGACGTAGCCGCTCACGGTCTCGGGCTTGATCAGGCTGCGGTGGGTGCGCATCCGCGTGCCCCGGGCGAGTCTGAACACCATCGCGGCGAGCGCGAGCGCCAGCACCGCGATGCCCGTGGCGGTCGTCAAGGGAGAGGTCCCGGGCTCGGTGAAGAAGGAGATGCCCGTGGCGAACAGGGCCACTCCAACGGTGAACCAGGCGGGGAAGAACGGCTCGGATCGGATGGCCTGCGCCTGGACGCCGCGGATGCCGGACAGGGTGCGGGCGGCGTCCTCGGGAGAGATGCTCATGTGTGCCTCCTCGATTCAGTTTCCAATCAGGAAAGTACTTTCCACTTTCCAGTCCGTCAAGTACTTTCCTGATTGCATCCGAGAGGGCCGCCGTCGATCCGGTCCGGTGACCGGCGGCTTGGCGAGGCCGATCTCCACCGGTGTGCTCCCGTGCCCGCGGCAGCAGCCGGGCTACGACAAACGCCTGCGTGCGGCATCATCCCTGGTCAGGCAGATGATCCGGGATCGGACGGCACCCGATCACCGCCCCAGCCGGGGCCGGCTCAGGCACCGGGGGCGACTGGGCCCTCGCCGGCTCGATCCAGCCACTCCGACAGCAGGGCACGCTCGGCGTCGGTGAGCATCGTCAGCTCCGGTGCGACGGCCCGGAATGCGACAGCGGCCGCGGTCGCGCCGTCCGCGGGAAGCGTCGGCATGTCGGTGAGGATCGATCGCATCACCGCCTCGTACATCGCGTCCGCAAGGTCGAGATCCCGGTGTTCCGGCGGGGTGGAGAGCAGGGTGAGCACGGCGCCGGTGCCGGCGGCGTGGATGAGCTCGACGGCGCGCCTTTCCGGGACCCGGAGCCGGCCGACCGCCGCGACGCGGTGCACCCGGGCGCGCAGAACCTCCAGGCCGGCGGCCGCCGCCGGTGAACGAACCCCGCGGCCGGGGTCGGTGAGGAGACCGAACAGCGCCGCGTTGGCGAGACCGAAGCCGATATGCGTGTCCCACCCCGCCCGAAGATCCGCGACCGGGTCGCCGACGTCCTCGACGAGGACCTTCTCCGCGACATAGGTGGCGAAGACGTATTCGGCGACGGCGTCGAGCAGCGCGTCCTTGTCCTCGAAGAACCGGTAGATGGTCGGCGCCTGCATGCCGGCCGCCTGCGCGACCGCGCGGGTGGTGACCGCGCTCGCGCCCTGCTCGCGCAGGAGCCGCGCCGCGCACTCCACGATCTTCGCCCGCGTCTTGTGCCTGCCGGCGCTGTCCGGCCTCACCTCTACCATGCTTCCAACGATAACGCACTCTTGCTATCTCCGTTGCTAACACTGGTAGCATTCTTGTACTTCCAGCGTTAGCAAGAGAGGTCAAATCATGATCATCATTACCGGCGGTACCGGCCGGCTCGGCTCCCAGATCGTTGACCGGCTGCTCGATCGGGTCTCGGCGGACGGGGTCGGCGTGAGCGTCCGCGACACCGGCCGCGCCGGCGACCTGGCCGCACGAGGGGTACGCGTGCGACGCGGCGACTTCACCGACCCCGGCTCCCTCGCCGAGGCGTTCGAGGGCGCGACGCAGGTGCTCATCGTCTCGACCGACCAGGCGGGCGAGGCGGCGATCGCCCAGCACGTCGCGGCGATCGACGCCGCTCGCGATGCCGGCGCCAAGCGCGTCCTCTACACCAGCCACCAGGGCGCCGCCGAGGATTCGGTCTTCGCGCCGATGCCCGACCACGCCGCCACCGAGCGCCACCTGTCGAAGACGGGCACACCGTTCACGGCGCTGCGGAACGGGTTCTACGCCGCCACCATCCAGCACCTGCTCGGCCGGGCGCTCGAGACCGGCGAACTCGTCGCGCCGGCCGACGGGCCCGTGTCCTGGACCGCGCACGCCGACCTCGCCGAAGCGGCAGCGATCATCCTCGCCGACGAGGGCCGGTTCGATGGCCCGACCCCGCCGCTGACCGCACCGGACGCGCTCGACCTCGCGGACATCGCCGGCATCGTCACCGATCTCACCGGACGAACCATCCGCCGCGTCGTCGCCGACGACGCCGAGTGGACGGCCACCATGATCGGCCACGGCGTACCCGAGGATCAGGCGAACATGCTGCTCGGCATGTTCCACGCAACCCGCCGCGGGGAGTTCTCCACCACCGGACCGGAGCTCGAGAATCTCCTCCAGCGTCCGGCCACGCCGGTCCGTTCGGTATTGGAAGGACTCACCATCCGGCCGTGAACCCTCCCCCTTTCTTGATGTGGCCGCCCCACGGGGTGGCCACATCACATTCATCTCGGCATGAGCGGACGTAGCGGCTCCTGGGCCACCCGATCCGCGAAGGACCGGCCGCTCTGATGCGGCCCTCGGAGAAGCGCCCCCGGAGCAACGGCGCGCTCCATCGATAGCCGATTTGCCGTGATAGTCGATCATGTGAAGGATGCGGGGATGATCTCCCCCAGCCCGCAGCGGCGCCGCTTCCTGCTGTTCCTGACCGGCGGCATCGGCCAGCAGCTCGGCGCGTATGTCCAGGGGGGCGTGGTCACCCTGTCCGCCATCATCGTGCTGGACATGGGTTACGGCCAGATCGACTCAACGCAGACGGTCGGGACCGTTCTGGCGCTGTTGCTGGCCCTGCCCCTGGGAGTACTGATCGACCGGGTACGGCGCAGGCCGGTACTGGTGGCGACGGGTCTGCTGAGCGCCGGGCTGCTCGCCTCCGTCGCGCTCGCCATCTGGTTGCGGGTGCTCACCGTGCCGCACTTCATGGTGATGGTGGTGGCTCTGGCGATCCTGCAGGCCGTGGGGTCGGGGACCCAGGTGGCCTACCTGCCGGACGTCGTCGGGCGAGACCGGCTGGTTCCGGTGAACGCCGTGCTGTCCGGCGTGGCGTCGATCGGCTTCCTTGTCTTTCCCCCGCTGGCCGACGGCGGTTCCGACGCCGTGGTGTCGGTCGTCCTGTCCGTCGCGGCCGTGGCGTTCGCCGCCTCGGCGCTGCTGTTCCGCGGCGTCGACGCACCCGAGGAGCCGTCGAGACCACGGACGAGATGGTGGCGGGAGGCGGTCGAGGGGGTGCGCTTCACCCTGACCCACCCGGTACTCAGGGCGATCACCGTCTACCTGATGGCGTCGGTGCTGCTGGAACCGGTGATCGAGGAGGCGACCCGGGCTCCGAGCCGTGCGGACGGAACCCACGACGACCTCATCGAGCTGTCACGAATGGCGATCTACGCGGCGCCCGTGATCGGAGCGCTGCTGACCGCGTTGCTGTACCGGAGTGTCGGCACCTTCCGGCTGGCGTGGCTGGCCATCCTGGTGACCCAGCCCTTCGCGCTCCTGCTCGCCCTGACAGACACGGCCTGGGGCCTGATCTGGTACCTGCTCGGCACGTTCGTCCCCTGGGCCGGCTGGACGATCACCGCACTCGCCCTGCTCAGTCATCGTCAGGTGATCACGCCCGGGCGGCTGCTGGGCCGGACCGGCGGCACGCTGGTCCTGTTCACCGGCCTGGTGGGAGTCGCCGGATGGTTTCTGGAATTGCTTGCCGATTCCTTCGTCGACTTCTTGGGCGACACCGAGCTTTTCCTGGAAGCCGGGACCTTTGCCGGGATCAGGTCTCTGGCCGGGCTGCCGGTCCTCGTGCTGGGCACGGCCGGTCTGCTCGCCGCGGCCGTACCGCTGCTGAAGGTGCGTCACCTCGCCACGTCCTGGCCTCCGCCGGTCACGCTGCCGACCTCGTCTCCGCGGGAAGGCTGAGGCGGGAGACCGAGGCCGATCAGGCGTCGCCGTATCGGGCTGGAGGCCAGGTCACGCCGGGTCCGGGTGGTCGCGAGACCGGTGCGGCCCCGTCACCGCCCGCCTTGAAGCGGGCCCGCGCCCCGGACCGTCCGGTGCCCCGGACCCGGGGTTCGGCGGTAAGCGATTTGGACGGGTGTGGGTCATTTCCTGTGGACGCCAAGCGTGGCACGATAGGCGATCATCCAGAGATTTCCTGAGCAAAACGGAATCCCATGGTGAAACTGGTCGACTCGGCACGGATGTAACGTACAGCGCCTCTGAGATCGATGATCATATCGATCTCGTCAGTTATATGACCTACGGAAAAGGGGTGCGACCCATGCCACCCACAATCGTTGGCCGTGAAGGTCCTCTTGCTGGACGAAAATTTCCGATCAGTGACGCACCGATCACCTTCGGTCGCAGGGACGACAACAATGTGGTGATCGCCAGCGGGAGAGCCTCACGCTTTCACGCGGAGGTGGTTCGCGAGGCCGACGGCTACGTGCTGTACGACCGGGGAAGCCAGAACGGGACGCTGGTCAATGGGAGCCGTGTGGCATCGCACGCCCTTCAGCCGGGCGACCTGATAACGATCGGAAATGAAACATTTTGCTTTGAGGCATCCAATGACATGGAAACAATCATGGATGCCCTTTTAATTCAGTCATTCATCAAGTCTGCCGTGAACGTCGATCCAGAGTCGGTCCTGCATGTCACGATTTCGGGGGGCGGTCCTGTCGGGCTGAGCCTTGCCCTGCTCCTCGAACACTTCATGGGTCAGCGAGTGGCCATCACGTTGTATGACGGTCGCTGGATTCAGGAAGGGTCGCGGATCATATGGAAGAACCAAGCACAGGGTAACGTTCGGCGGCAGCAGGTCGTGACGGTCCAGAGTCGCCAATACCTGAACCTCCCCGAGGATGTCCAGGAGCGGCTGTTCCGGCCCGAATCGTACTCCGAGATGTGGCCGAGCGGCCCCGACTCCATTCGCGGCTATGGCCCGCGGAACATCCGGATCGCTTATATCGAAGATACACTGCTTGAAATAGCAAACGAAAAACCCGACCGCATCCGGCTCGTTCCCGCCAGATTCGACCCGGCCGAGCAGCGTGAGACCTTGGTCAAAAACCATGTACTCGCCATCTGCGAGGGCGGGCGTTCGCGAACACGGGATTATTTCACCGACAAGTTCGGCAACGCCGACAAGTCGATTTACTCGCTGGACGGTCAGCACATCCAGGATGTCGTGCTGGGCCTGCAGGTGAAGTCCGACCTGTCGGACCCCATGACGGTCCTGCTGACCGTGGCCCAGAATCGTTTTCTCCTGAACGCCCTGCGCGGCGAGGGCTTTCTGAACATGCGCCTCACCGATGCCGAGGCCCAGGAAGTCATCGGAATCGATCCCGTCCGGCACGTGTTCGAAGAATGTATCGCCTCCCGCCCATGCCTGATGGGACGGACCGACCACGGCGAGTTTCACTGCTCGACCCATGGCACGCTGTTCCTGCCCGCCCTGATCAAAAGCTCGGCGCTGTGGAAACGGGTGATGGAGGGGCTCGTGCTCTTCGGCGTCTCGGAAGAGAATCTGAGCGCCATCACCGCCTTCCGGCTCGACATGGTGCAGCGGCCGCGATTCACCGCCCAGCTGTATTCCGCGACGGCGACCACCCCGGGAACCTATGGGTTTCTCCTCGGGGACGCCGCCAACGCGATTCACTTCTGGCCGGGACGTGGGCTCAACAGCGGATTGGCGTCGGCCATCTCGCTGGCACGGTCTCTCAACCGCAACTGGCGCGGGAAAGCCTTCCGTGACGCCGACTTCCTCCGCCACGAGGCGGCGATGTCGATGCTCCAGTATCGGCACAAGAGCCGTGCCTGGAAGGCGATGGTGACCACCGACGAACACGGGGTCACTCGTGCGATCAAGGACATAATCGTCCAGGGCATCAAGGAAGGGGATGAGGGTTCGGACAAGGATACGGACATCGACACGCTCATGGAGCAGCTGCGACAGATCCGGAGCCGTCTGTCACGACGCATTCCCGGCATGCCCGACGAAAAAACCCTCGACGACCACCTGAGGAAACTAAAGGGCGAGACACTGCGAACCCTGCTGACAAGTGGAGCATGGGACACATTGATCGTCGGAGGCGAAGAGGTCGACATCGATATCTTCGACCAACAGGATTCGCCGACCGCGCCCGCATCAAAAACCCCTCCGGTCACGGCGAACGTCGAAGAACTCCCCGAACACACAAAGCTGATCTGGAGGGGATCGAGCAATCCGATATCGCCGGGATAACCCGGGCGTGCCCTTCCGGCCTTGGCCTTCGTGTGGCCGGCGACCTCGCCCGCCTGGTTGTTCCGGCGACGACGACAGACGGATGCGCGTCGTCACCACGCCGATGAGTGCCTGTTTCCGTCAACATCGAAGAGCCGGAGCAGCCGGTCGGCGGCCGGCTCCTGCCGCATGCTGGACGAGCCTAAAGGGCCGGCGTTTCTCGACTTTCCCGAAGCCCCGCCCATTGACCTATGCGAGGGACGAACTTACGCTGAGTTCGCGGGCTCCCAGCTCTTTGGCGAAACGCCAGGAGTGACGCAGGGCAGGGGCGACGCAGAGGGGGAATGGATGGCCTCCACATACGATCTGATCGTTGTTGGCGGAGGTATCATCGGATGCGGAATAGCCGAGCGATTACGCGGCGAACTCTCTCGCGTCTGTCTGATCGATCAAGGTCCGAAGTTGGGACTGGGGGCGTCGTCGGCGGCGATCGGCGGTATCAATCCGCATCTCGGTGACTATTGCCTGGGCCCGCTCGGCCTCATGGCACAGCATAGCCGCGACCTTTTCCCCGGCTGGATAAACAGAATTGCATCCGAGTCCGGAACAGCGATTCCCCTGCTCCCCACCGGATTGCTTCAGGTCGCGGCCGGCAAAAAGGAATGGGAGCGCCTCGCGGACGAGGTGATGCCGATCCTGCTCGCTCGAGACATCGGCGCCGAGCTCATCGACGGTGATCACGCGCGTGCCCTGGAACCCATGCTCGGGCCCGACGTCGCCGGTGGTGTGGTGCAGCCCCGTGACCTGGCGGTCGAACCGGCACTCATCATGAACGGGTTGACCCGAATCCTGCTGGGTGACGGAGGACCCGACCTCCTGCTCTCCGCCACGGTCATCTCCGTCGTGAGTCGCCGGACCGAGGTCGTCGTGACGCTCGCCGGCGGCCGGGTGCTCACCGCCGACCGGGTCGTGGTGGCCGCGGGCCACCTCAGCCACGCACTCCTGGATCTGCCGGATGGCGTGTTCTTTCCCGTCAAGGGCCAGGCCATGGAATTCGCGTCCCCCGGCCGGGGGAGCCTCAGCATCCAGTGCGACGCCCTGGTCATCGCCGACGGCGAGGAACACGTCGTCTTCGCGCTTCCTCGCCCGGACGGCCGGATCGCGGCGGGCGTCACCTTCGAGAAGGGGACGGCCGACAACGTCCCGACGGCCGAGGGACGCACGTCGATCCTGCGCAACCTCGCCCTCGTCCTGCCCGCGTTGACGGCGATGCCGGTCACCCGCCGCTGGGCGGGGGTCCGGCCTGGAACGGTCGACGCCGCACCGGTGCTGGGCTATGTGGATGACGACCACCGCATTCTCGCCGCCACCGGCCACTACGGCATGGGAATCACTCTCGCACCCGTGACGGTCGACCTCGCCGCCAAGCTTCTCCTGGACCTGCCTCGCGGCCACGAGGACCGCCACGATCTGGCGATCAGTAGTCCCGGTCGTTTTTCCGGCCTTCCGGCGGCACGTACGGAGTCGCAGAATCCCATAGCGCACTGAAGTGCCGCACCCGCTGCCCGACCGCCTCGTCATGCAGCGCCAGCCGGGTGTTCAGGAAGGTCGGCCGGTCCTCCGGCAGCGCCGAGGCAGAGGTGACCTCGTAGCTTATGGCCTCGTCGAACAGGATGACGTCGAACATCTGCTGCGGGGTGCCCGCGACCTTCGACGGATCCAGCAGCCGCACCTCGATGTTCATGTCGTGCTGGAGCGCGCACATTCTGCCGAAGTTCGGGTCGGCGAGCAGGTCCGACCTGTCCAGGATGAAGACCCGGCGCACCTTCACGCCGCGTTCGACGGCCTCCCCCTGATGGTAGAGATAGCGGCGGCCGAGGTCGGACAGCCAGAAGCTGTAGCTGCCTCCCCCTCCCCCGGAGTCGACCATCCCGAGGCTGACCGCGGAGAGGCTCTTCTGAACGTTCCTGGTGAGGCCCAGCAGCAGGTCACGGTCCTCTCCGTCGTAGAAGACCATGCTGCCGTCGCCGAGCTCCTTGAGGAATCTCGCGACCCGGTTGATCTCCGACTGCCCGATGTCGTAAAAGAGCTGGGGCTCGGCCTTGATGCGTGTGGCGTACCGGACGAGCTGGGTGATCTGGTCGGTGTGCAGCACCGAGTGCTCCACCAGACCGAACAGCTCCGTGGCCTCACTGATCTTGGAGAAGCCCTCCTGCACCAGATCGTTCATGGACGCGTAGTGCCGGAGCTGCCGTTGCTCCATGTACTGGACGCGTTTGTCGAAGTCCCAGATGAACTGGACGACCAGCGTGACACTTCCCAGCAGGACGGACAGGGTGATCTGCCAGATCTTATCCTCGTCGAAATTATTGGTTACGAAGAAGGTGAGGGCGCCGACCGCGGCGGTGCTGATCGCTTTGGTGAGAACCGAGCTTCCCCGAGGGGGGTGAGGCTCAACGAGAGGCTGGCTCATCCTTGTCCGCTCTATTTGGCAGCGGCGGCGCTCAGCATGGTGATGGTGCTCATTGCCAGCTGATCACGCACCCTATTGACCAATATATCCCACTGTCGCGTGAGCCCCTGAACCCTGTCAAGGCTATCCCACAATGGCAGTAACTCCTGCTTGACTCGAGCGCCGGGCATCCAGTGATGTAGCACGTGGTCAATGACGGGACGCACTCTTATAAGCATTTTCTCGGTCGGCCCAGAACCCAATTCCGCACGTTCCACAATCCCTTCCACCGTGCTGAGCAGCCAGTCGTGCAGGGCCATGTCCTCGACAAGGTCCATCAGGTCGGCGACATCGTGACCAGGAGCGGACAGGCGCATCAGGCGAGTTCCGTCTTTGAGGATCTTGAACCGAAAAAGGTACCGCCCGCCCGGCTCCGGACACTGGAAGGCCCAGCGCCAGGATCCTCGCGGCACCTTAACCGGCAGCTTTCCGTCCAGCATCGAGGAATTCTGCAGGTTGTTCATCGCGTGTTCCGCGATGGCTCCGAGTTCGATTCCCCGAAAGCCGTCGTCGTCCTCGGCAAATCCGGATGCGGCGTCGTCGACATTCATTTTCCCCAGAAACTCCACCGCTCCAGGGCGCCCGAGATAGTGCGACCACGGCTGCCGGAAATCCCTTTCCGCCCGGACGATCGTCGTGTGTGAACAGGCCTGCAGGATCCGTCCGCCGGTGAGAGTGACACGTGAGGCGACCGTGCCGACTCCGCGCACCTGCCGCCCGCTCTGTGACGGCATCGAACAGTCGACTCCGGTCAGCGACTCCGGAGAGATCGCGTAGGCGCGCGGCCGGGAGGCATGGCGCACCTGCTCGCCCGGGACGAGATCCAGCAGGAGCGAGGAGGCCGCGGGGGAAAAGGACGTCGAATGACGCAGGAAACCGGTCCGCACCTCACCGATCGTGAGAGCTCCGTCAGACGCCGTCCGAGAAGACATGAGAGATCCTTTGTACGAGGTCATCCGGGAGGTCGATGCCCTGGGACGCCGCCTGCCGCGCGGTCAGCGCGCTGACCGCGGGATCGACGGCGACCTGGCTGAGGATCGTCCGGACGGCCGCCTCGACCTGCGCGAACCTGGTCTCCAGGACGGTCATCGTCCGGAACGCGTAAAACGGATGGGCCCGCTCGCTCAGCTTGATCACCGGTGGCAGCTCGGACCAGTGATCCGGGTGACGGCCGTGCCACGGCGCCGGGGTGACGATCGATTTACCCTCGTGCCGGAGCAGTCCCAGTCGCAGGAGTTGCCAGACCGCCGCGAGGAACGCGCACGACCAGCGGCGTACGCCGTCGGGCGCGTCCCAGAGCTGGACGTCCATGCAGATCGAGTGGCTCCGCGCCCCGTTCTCCTTCGGCGGGCTCCACGGACGGAGCGCCGCCATCGCCTGGTCGACGCCTCCGGCTCGGGACATGCCCTCGCTGTTGGTGAGCCAGCCGGTCTCGTGCGCCGACGGCCTCAGCCCGTTGGTCCCCTGGGGAGGGATGGAGACGATCCGGGCCATGACCAGGGCGGCCGGGGAGACCTCGCCGGCCTGGGCACAGCCGGACTCCCGCGCCAGGTAGTCGATGACGATGCCCGCCTCCGCGGCGGCCTCGATCAGCTCCGGAATCAGCTCCGCGGGGCTCCTGATCCTGCTGAAGTACTCGTCGACGAGGAAACACGTGCTCACCCGGCCCGATCCGGAATGGCGGGCGATGGCGAAGTCCGCCCACGGCTTGATCATGGCGAAGTGTTCGCGGAGCGCCTTGGGGCCGCGGAGCAGGTCCTCCATGTAGAGGTGCCCGAGCTCGAGGGAGAGATGCGAACGGGAGACCTGCTGCACGCGTGGCCTGGCCGTGACCACCTCGACCTCGATCTCGGGGGTGCTCACAGCCTGGTCCAGGCTTCGTTGTCGTCCAGATCCTCGGCCAGTTTCCGGAACGCCTCGACGGTGGCCGCGTTGGCGACGTCGTCGTAGATGTCCTGGTCCGTGATGAGCTGTTCCCGCCACTGAAGGACGGGGTCGAGCGGCACCGTCGCGATGACCGTGCTGCGACCCAGTCTCAGGTCGATGGCCCGGTCGTTGAGATCCTCGTTGACCTTGCGGAGCCACGCCTCCTGGGTGGCGCGCAGGCCCATCGTCTCCGGGGAGTCCGGCGCGACCACCGCGGTGCGGACGAACCGGATCTGGTCCAGCAGGTCGCTCTCCAGGTGACCGCGGTTCTTGCCGACGTCGATCAGGCCGCGGCTGCCGTACACCAGGCCCGACGCCGCGGCGACGTGCTGCCGGGTCCAGCGGTGGAAGACCAGCCAGCGCACGCCCATCCGCTGGACCTCGGGCCGAGCCGTCGTGGTCAGCACCATCTCCGCCGCGTGGGAGCGTCCGGCGCTGAGGTCCATCAGGCAGATGTCGAACTCCTCCTGGAGCCGCATGAGGAGCTTGGCGCACCGCTCGACGACGTCGCCGTTCATGTTGAACTCGCCGCCGCCGCCGTCACCGGGGAACAGGACGAGTCGTCCCGCGCCCGACGGCCGGGCGCCGAGGGTCCGCGGGTTGCCCTCCGCCCACACGTCGATCCGGTGTGGTTCGACCAGCTCGCCCTGGAGGTACTGGTGCAGGCCGCCCTTATCGGTGCCGTGGGCCGCGCCTTCGATGCCGAAGATCGCCCCGGAGGTCGGGGATCCGAAGTCGAAGTCCAGGTAACACACGTCGTCGCCGAGCAGGGCCCGCCGGTAGGCGACGTTGCAGGTCGTCACCGACCGTCCCGTGCCGCCCTTGTCCGAAGTGGAGATGACCAGCATGTCAGCCGGCCCCCTCTTCGGCCTTCTTGCGGGCCACCTCCAGCTTGTCGAGGGCTCGCAGCACCTCGAGCGTGAGGGCCTCGGCGGTGCCGGGACGCTCGTAAAGGATCTCGCGGGCACGGTTCAGCGTGGTCTGCAGCTGGGCGAGCTCGTATCGCAGGGAGCCCCGGCCCGCGATGGTGCTGTTGAGGACCTCGTAGTCGTAGAGTTTGTTCGCCTCGTTCAGCAGGTCACGTGCGTGGTCGACCAGCTGCCGGCTCTGCGGCGGCCGTCCCGTGACCAGCTTCGTGGCGAAGACCAGGCATTCCACGATCCGCTCGGTGAAGTACCAGGACGGTTGGTCGTTCCATTCCTGGAGGTCGCTGTAGACGTTGCCCGGCTGGTCCCAGAGGCCCTTGCCGATGCCCGAGTCCAGTCGCCGTCTGTCCAGGTGCGCCCAGACGAGGTCGCCGAACTCGATCAGGTTGTCGCGGAGCTCGGTGCTTCGCGCCATGGAGGCCAGCCTGAGGGTGCGCTTGAGAATGACCGCGGAGTAGTCGGAGACCTGCCACAGCAGCCGCGGTCCGTCGGCGACGTTCTCACTTCCGATCAGCCGGACGGAGTTGCCCGGCGAGTGGAAACGTACTCCCCAGTCGGTGCCCGCGGCGCGACGGGTGATGCGGCCGCGTTGCGCCAGCTCCTCGAGGATGCGGTGAAGCCTGCTGAGCTCTTCGTCCGACGCCCGCCGGGTCTCCAGCTCCTGGACGACCATGGAGGTGACCAGGAGGCTGTAGTAGTCGGACTCCCTGCCGTCGGTGGTCTTCCAGGGAATGTCCTCCAGCGGCCAGCGGGCCTCGCCGAAGGTCGCGATCGTGGCCCAGTAGCGTTGGGTGAGCTCCCAGCGCAGGCGGAGCGCGGAGGACAGACGTTGCTGCTCCTCGTTGAGCAGACCGAGAATGACCGTCCGGGTGGAGAACAGGTCGGCGATGCCGTCCAGGGCGTTGACCGTGAAATACAGGAACGGGACCTGCTGCGCGAAGCCGGCGCGCTGTTCGCCGATGCCGGTGACACCGTCGATCTGCGGGGCGTCTTTGACGATGCCCCAGCTCCAGCCGAGTTCGAAGAGCCGGTTGCGGTTGTCCAGCTCACTGGTCTGCCCGGAACCGATCGTGAACTCTCGCGTGGACGCCCGGACTTCCACGAGCTCTCGGTACAGGTGCTCGACGACGTGCCTGGACGAGTCGCCGTACTGGTTGACCGACCGGATCAGCGCCTGGCCCTCGGGTGACTCCGGGGTGAACACGTTGACGACGAAGCTGCGGAGCAGGCCGACCATCGCCGCGGTGAGCCGGTTGCCGGCGATCCTCTCGAGATAGGCGAGCTTCTCGAGCAGTTCGGTGTTGCGGACCGCGCCGCGGAACACCCGGACGAAACCGATGGTGTTCAGCATCAGGGTGACCGACATCGAGAAGGAGTCGACCACGTCGAGCGCGAGCTGTTCCGGCGTGGGGTCGCGTTTGTCCTCGGCGCTCCGGAAGTAGCTGCCGCCGGAGAAGTACGGGGTCCCCTTCTCGTCCGTGTAGTTCTCGATGTATTCGATGAGAACGTCGGTCAGGACCTGCGGGATCTCAAGCTCGTCGCCGAATCCGCGCAGGGCGCCCAGGACGTCGTCGGCGATCTGATCGGGCAGGTCGATCTTGAAGATCGGGACATCCGCGGCCGGATACATGATCGTCAGCAACTGTTCGGCGTCACTGATCGAGTTTGGCTGGAGCTGACCACCCCAGGTCCACTTGCCGTCCTGCATGGAGGTCTCGACAATGGACCGCCAGATATTGAGGAGTTGCTCGCGGGGCTGAATCCTCATATGTGGTCAGCTCTCTGTGTTGGTGAGCTTCTTCCCGCAGACCAGAATCATTCCGGTATAACCCGCACGAATTGGGTCATCTCCAGCCTCCAGCCTGAGTAGCAGGCGAATCTCGGCGAGCGAACGGAGAGATTCCTTGACATCGGTATCACGGATTTCCACGGCGGGGAAGGCATGGGAGCCCACCCGGTAACCGGTGGAGTTCTCCATGAATCCGACCGCGAAAGGAGCACCTGGACGGAGGGTGCCGATGAAACCGTGAACGGCGGCCACGAACTCCTCCTTCCGCTCCGAGATGGACTCGGCGACGAAGAACATGGTGCCGAGATCCCATTTCTCACGGGGGAGCTGGAAGATCGACCCCGATTCGACCTGTGCCCGCTGACTGAGCAGCAGCCGGGGCTTGTCGATCGCGGAGTACGGCTCGGCTTTCGCGAGGATTTCCCAGAACGGATCCCAGCTGGCGGAGTAGCTCTGGGTCTCGCGCTGCAGCCATGCGACGTTGGAGGTCGAGTAGTCGATCAACGTGAGCTTCGCGCAGAACGGGAGCATGGCGAGGGAGGGGTAGAGGTTGGCCCCGGCGCCGACGTCGACGCCGTGCAATCCTTCTCCGCCCTGGAGCTCCGCGGCGAAGAAATCACGGAGCTCTTCAACGAACACGAGGTCGTTTGGATAGGGCTTCACATAATTGTGTCCGTGATACAAAATGGAATTAAACTTATTCCATTCGAAATCCGCATTACCGCCGGGTTCCTCTTGCCGAACCTGGTCAACCTCCATCGTCATGGACATGGAGCCTAACCTCTCTCGGTTTGGGCGGCGCGTCGCGTTGGCCAACTTGTAATCTTGGGCGGGATCCTTGGCCGATCCGCGCCGTCGGTACATGAGAGTGGATGGACAGACCGCGGGTTCCTATGCTTCCCACCATGATATCCCCAGCTCCCGGACCACAGCGAACAAAGCTAGTGATGCGAGAAACCGGTCAGATGTTGCGAAAGGTGATGGTGAGGCGCATTCCCTGAATATCCCGATGGGCGCGTGAAAGAGGCACACGCCCACCGGGCCACGATCTGTCACGCCATCACATCGGTGGCCGTCAGGCCGTCTGGGGGAAGCGGGCGGTGTGATCGGTCTGGATCCAGGCGGGATATTCGACCGGGAGCGCGCTGGCCGCATCCAGCTCGGCGAGGTCCTGCTCGGTGAGTTCCAGCTCGACGGCGGCGAGGTTCTCTGCGAGCTGCTCCGGGCGCTTGGCGCCGATGATGGCGCTGGTCACGCCGGGCTGCGCGAGCACCCAGGCGAGCGCGACGCGGGCCACGCCGACCTCGTGACGGGCGGCGACCAGGCGCAGGGCGTCGATGACGTCGTAGGCGCGCTCCATGTTCACCGGCGGAAACTCGAACCGGGCGCGGCGGGCGCCGCCGTCGCTCGTGCCGTCGCGGTCGAACTTGCCGGACAGCAGGCCGGCGGCCAGCGGACTCCAGACCAGCATGCCGACCTTCTGGTCGTGGACCAGCGGCAGGATCTCACGTTCGATGTCGCGCCCCGCGAGCGAGTAGTAGGACTGCAGGGAGGCGAACCGCGCCCATCCCCGCCGCTCGGAGACGCCCAGGGCCTTCATCATCTGCCAGGCGGTCAGGTTCGAGGCGCCGATGTAGCGGATCTTGCCCTGCCGTACGGCGTCGTCGAGGGCGGCCAGGGACTCCTCGAAGGGGGTGATCGGGTCGACGTTGTGGATCTGGTAGAGATCGATGTGGTCGGTCCGGAGCCTGCGCAGGCTGTCCTCCAGCGACCGCATGATGTGCAGCCGGGACTGGCCGACGTCGTTGGGCCCCGAGGCCATGCGCGCGGTCATCTTGGTCGCCAGGATCACGTCGCGGCGGCGCGCTCCGAGCACCTGGCCGAGGAGTTCCTCCGATTCGCCCGCGGCGTACACGTCGGCGGTGTCGATGAGGTTCACCCCGTGATCGAGCGCGGCGCCCACCAGCTGGTCGGCCTCCTTCACGTCCAGCGCGCCGACCGCGTCCCAGACCTGGGAGCCACGCCCGCCGAAGCTCATCGCTCCCAGCGAGATGCGGGAGACGAAGACTCCGGTGGCCCCGAGCTGCGCATATTTCATCTTCATACCTTTCGAATAAGGGGGGGCGTTGGAACGCTACAACCGCAGACCTGGACAATCCATGAGGAAGAGTCCGCCATCCATGCGAGATCGTCCGGAGACACCGTGGATCCCATATCCGACGTCCTGACCTTGCTGAACATCCGCAGCGCCTTCTCCTCGCGCTTCGAGGCCGTTGGCCCCTGGGCGCTGCGCTTCCGGAGCTACCGGTACGTCAAGATCGGCGCGATCGTGTCCGGCGCCTGCTGGCTCACCATCGACGGTGAGCCCCCGCTGCGGCTGTCGTCGGGTGACTGCTACCTGCTCGCGAACGACCGGCCGTACGAGGTCGCCGGCGACCTGGACCTCGAACCGGAGGACGGCCACGCCGTCTATCGCCGGTTCCCCGGCGCCAGGACCGTGCGATACGGCACCGCCGCCTCGGACGCGGAGCGGACCGTCATCGTCGGCGGCAGCATAACCCTCGACGAGATGACCTCGGCGCTACTGCTCGACTGCCTGCCTCCGGTCGTGCGCATCCCCGCCGACAGTCCTCCGGCCCAGTCCCTTCGCCCGGTGCTGGAGATGCTGAGCGACGAGACCGCCACCGAGCCGCTCGGGGCGGCGGTGATGATCGAGCATCTGACCCAGATCCTGTTCGTCCAGGCCCTGCGTGCCCATCTCGCCGGTGAGGAGACCGTTCCCGGCTGGTTGGGGGCGCTGAACGACCCGCAGATCGGCGCCGCGCTCACACTGATGCACCAGCGGGCCACCCATCGCTGGACGGTCGCGGACCTCGCCGCCGAGGTGGGCATGTCCCGCTCCAGCTTCGCCCTGCGCTTCAAGACCCTCGTCGGGCTGCCGCCGCTGGACTACCTGCTGCACTGGCGCATCAGGTCCGCGGCCGAGGTCCTGCGGGCCGGTGAGCGCACGGTCGCGTCGGTGGCCGCCGAGTGGGGGTACGCCTCGGAGAGCGCCTTCAGCAACGCCTTCAAACGTGTCACCGGCCAGCCGCCCGCCCGCTACCGAACCGCGAAGCCGGCCCCTCCGGCCGCCCCGCCCTTCCACGAATGACGCCGGCGAACAGCGACGGGCACCGCTCGTTCCCTACCGGGCGCGCAGGCCCTGCAGGAGAGAGGAACGGGGTACGGCCGCCGGCCGTACCCCGTTGAACCGCATGGCCGTGCGCGCCCCGGGGCCGGGGCGCGCACGGGAGTCACTCAGGAAGCGGTGCAGGTGTAGCCCGACGGCACCTGGGTGTTGCCGTTGGCGCGGGTGGCCTGGAATCCGAAGGTCGTGGCGGCGTTCGGCGCGAGCGTCCCGTTGTGGACGGCGTTCCTCGCGGTCACCGTCGGCCCGCCGGTGAGGGTCGCGTTCCACGAACCCGTGACGGTGTGACCCGACGGCAGGGTGAAGGTCACCGTCCACCCGGTGATGGGGGTACTACGGGTGTTGGTGACGGTTATCGGCTGGATGACGTAACCGTTGTTCCACTGGGTCTGCGTGGTGGCGGTGACGGCGCATCCACCGGTGCCGGGAGGCGGAGTGACCGTCGGGGTCGGCGTCGGCGTCACGGGCGGGGTCGGCGTCGGGGTCACCGGCGGAGTGCCGCCGTTGAGGGCGGTGAGCACCGCGTCGTAGGCCGGCTTCTTGGCATAACCGCTGTCGAACAGCAGCGGGGTGCCGCCGCTGCGCCAGGAGTAGTGATCCGGGATGCCCCAGACGGTGATGCCGGTACAGCGCGAGACGGCCAGGCAGGCGTTGACGACCGTGCGGTAGCTGTTGGCCTGGGCGGTGCCGGAGCCTTCGATGTCGAGTTCGGTGATCTGCACGTCAACACCCAGGGCGGCGAACTGGGCGAGGTTTTGCTGGTAGTTGCCCGGCACCGGCGACTGGCTGTTGAAGTGCGACTGGAAACCCACGCAGTCGATGGGTACGCCGCGGGCCTTGAAGTCGCTGACCATGTTGTAGACGGCGCGGGTCTTGGCGGCGCCTGCGTCGTCGGTGTTGTAGTCGTTGTAGCAGAGTTTGGCGCCGGGGTCGGCGGCGCGGGCGGCGCGGAACGCGGCCTCGATCCAGTCGTCGCCGGTGCGCTGCAGGTTGGAGTCACGACGGCCGCCGCCACCGCCGTCGGCGAAGGCCTCGTTGACCACGTCCCAGGAGTGGATCTTGCCCCGGTAGTAGGTGGCGACCTGGGTGACGTGGTTGAGCATGGCGCTGCGCAGGGTGGAGCCGGACAGGCTCTGGGCCCAGCCGGGCTGCTGGGAGTGCCAGGCGAGCGCGTGGCCGCGGACCCTCATGCCCTGGCCGATGGCGTGGTTGACGATCCGGTCGGCGTTGGCGTAGTTGAACGAGCCGCGGGAGGGTTCGGTGGCGTCCCACTTCATCTCGTTTTCGGGGGTGACCATGTTGAATTCGCGGTTCAGGGTGGCGGCGTACTGGGCTTCGCCGAGGTGGTTGGCGGCCACCGCGGCGCCGAAGTAGCGGCCCTTTTCTGCGGCGGAGGTGCCGAGGGTGGTGCCGGCGTTGGCCGGGGCGGACAGGGCCACGGCGAAGGCCGCGCCGAGAACGCCGACGGCGCCGATGACGAGCGCGGTGCGGATGCCCGAGCGGCTTTTTTGGGGTCTGCCGTGTGGGACGGCGTTGTCGATCACGTCTGTTCCTCCACTGGAACATCGATCAGGAAAATGGAACGTGCGTACGGCATCGCAGCGGTCGACATGACTGGGTCCGGAACCATGTTGAGCTGCGGCTGCATCGCTGACACCCGGGTGAAGATGCGGAGAGCCCTGCCTGACGCCTCAGTCTGGGGAGGACCACGAAATGTGTCAACGTAATTCAGAAATGTTTCGGGTTGATTGCCGTTCCCGCGCACGTCATGCCGTGGCAGCCTCAAACAACCCGTCGAAAGTTTCATGAACCAGGGATGCCGACGGCCGTCAACGCGGGCGATGCAAGGGGCTCCGCGGGGAACGGCGGGCACGCGTGAGGCCAGGATGGGGGGATGCGCGCGTCTCGTCTCATCTCTCTGGTGCTGTTGCTGCAATCGCGCGAGGCGATGACCGCCGGCGAGCTGGCGCGTGAGCTGGAGGTGTCGGAGCGGACGATCTACCGGGACGTGCTGGAGCTTTCGGCGGCGGGAGTGCCGGTGTACGCCGACCACGGCCGCACGGGCGGCTACCGCCTGGTCGGCGGCTACCGTACGCGGTTGAACGGGTTGAGCCGGGCCGAGGCGGAGGCGCTCTTCCTGTCCGGGCTGCCCGGCCCGGCGGGGGAAATGGGGTTGGCCGACGTCGTGGCCACCGCCCGCCTGAAGGTCCTGGCCGCGCTGCCACCCGCGCTGCAGGACGCCCCGGCACGGGTCGGTCAGCGGTTCCACCTCGATGTTCCCGGCTGGTTCGCCAACACCGACCCGCCGCCGCGGCTGACCGAGCTGGCGGACGCGGTCTGGCAGGACCGGACCGTCGAACTCCGCTACCGCCGCGACGGGGAGGTGACCCGGACGGTGAACCCGTACGGGCTCGTGCTCAAGGGAGGCGTCTGGTATCTGGTGGGCCGGGTCGCCGACGACTACCGGGTCTACCGGGTGGACCGGGTCGTCGCCGTCGAACCGGCGGGGACGTCGTTCGTCCGGGATGAGACGTTCGACCTGCCCGGATTCTGGGCCGAACGGGCGGCGCAGTTCGTCGTGTCCCTACTGACCGAACACGTCACCGTCCGGCTGAGCCCCGAGGGGATGCGCGCGCTGCCCTTCGCCGTCGAGCCGCCGGCGGCCCAGCAGGCCCACGCGGCGGCGGGCGAACCCGACGAGCAGGGCTGGGTGCGTACCCGGCTGCCCGTCGAGTCCCTGAAGGTGGCGTACACCGTACTGCTGCGCCTCGGCCCGGAGGTCGAGGTCGTCGACCCCCCGGAGCTGCGTGCCCGGATGGCCGACGCCGCCGACCGGATCGCCGGGCTCTACCGACCTCAGCGATAGCCCGTCGCGTCGGCGGGCCCACCGGCGTCCTGAACCTCCACCATGTACCGCCACGCGTCGGGCCGGCTGCCGTCGACGTCGGTGAAACCGTAGACCTGGGCGAGTTGCCCGCTGGACGACGACCGGCCGTTCCACCGTCCCACCTCGGGATCGGAGGCCATTGCCACGACCGCCCGCCCCACGAAGGCGGGTGTCTCGGAGATGACGAAGTGCGGCTGCTTCACCAGCGCGTCACGCCAGTTCGCCTCCGTCACACCGAACACCTCCAGCATGATCTCCGAACGCAGCCAGCCCGGGGTCAGCGACATCGCCGTCGCACCGTACGGGGCGAGCTCCTTGGCCTGGGCGAACGCCATCCGGTTCACCGACGTCTTGGCCAGGTCGTAGAAGAAGGAGACGCGGTAGTGGTCCGCGTTGTACTCGGCGGTGCCGTCGGTCACCTCGACGACCAGGCCACCCGGCTTCCTGATCAGCAGGGGAAGGGCGTGGTGGCTGGTGATGATGTGGGTGTCGATCGCCAGCCGCAGGATGCGCATGCCCTTGTCCAGCGAGTGCTCCCACAGTTTCTCATCCCAGCTGAACATCAGCTCCCCGCCCCAGATGTCGTTGACCAGCACATCGAGCCCGCCCTGCTCCTGGTCGATGCGCTCCACCAGCGCGCGGACCTGCTCGGGTACCAGGTGATCCACCTGCACCGCGATGCCTTCGCCGCCCGCGGCGGTGACCAGCTCGGCGGTCTCCTCGATCGTCTCCGCCCGGTCCATCTCCGAGCGCTGCTCCCGGGTGGTGCGCCCCGTCACGTAGACCGTCGCCCCCGCCGCACCCAGCTCCACCGCGATGCCCCGGCCCGCACCACGCGTCGCCCCGGCGACCAGCGCGATCTTCCCCCTCAGTGATTCACTCATGAGATCGATGCTGGCAGGTATACCTGACAGGGAACGTCAGACTTTCCACCTCGGCTCCGGGCCATCAGCCGAGTACGGGGGCACACACCTGGCCGCCGGCAGGCGGTGCCATCCTTTTCGCAGGGACATTCCGGCCACGCCCTCTATCGGTTTCCTCGCCGATGTCGAGAAGCCGAAGCCTGCTCCGACCTACCTGTCAGAGGCACCCGATCGGGGCGCCGAAAACCGTGAGGACCGAATCGATGAAGTACATGCTGATCATGCAGATGAACCCCAACATCTGGGACGCCCTGCCGGAGGAGGAGCGCAACGAGGTGATGAACGGCCACGGCGCCTTCCTCAAGACGATCCAGGAGTCCGGCGAGATGATCAGTACGCACGCACTCGCCGACCCGGCCAACAGCGCCTCCGTCCGCCGGCACGACGGAGTCCCGGCGGTGACCGACGGGCCCTTCGCAGAGGCCAAGGAGTACATGGGCGGCTACTACCTGGTGGACTGCGAGAGCAGGGAGCGCGCGATCGAGCTGGCCCTGCTGATCCCCGACACCAGGATCAACGGACTGGGCATCGAGGTGCGGCCGGTGATGTTCTCGGCCGGATCGGACATGTGAGTCCGGAGACCCTCCTCCGAGGACCCACCGCTTGAGGACCTGCTGCGCCATCTGACGCCGCAGGTCCTCGACGTACCCGTCCGGCACCACAGACAGGCCAACGCCAAGGACGCCGAGGACGCCGAGGACACGGTGCAGTCACAGCCCGCCGCGCAGTCAGCCGCCCAGCGTGCCTACGTTCACCGGCATGGGTCTGCGTTCCAGATGAACAGCGCAACGGGTTTCGCTGCCGGGCGGCAGGTCTCTGTCGGTCCGGTAGGAAAAGATGAACCCATGAGTATTCGTCGGGTAGTGCCTGATATCAGCAGTGAGGCGATCGGTGAGAGCCTTGAGTTCTACGGGATGCTCGGCTTCGAGGAGGTCATGAACCTGGGCTGGGTGGTGACCATGGCCTCACCGGACAACCCGACGGCACAGATCACGCTCACCGGCCCCGATGCCTCGGCGTCCGTACAGCCCGACTTCAGCGTCGAGGTGGCGGATGTGGACGCGGTGCACGCGGCCGTGGCGGCGGCCGGCGCCGAGATCGTCCATTCGCTCCGGGACGAGCCCTGGGGTGTACGTCGTTTTTTCGTCCGAGACCCCAACGGACGCATCGTCAACGTGCTCAGCCACCGATGACCGGCGGATACACAGACCGCTCGACCATCTCGACCGCGTCTCTCCGGTCACCGAGCAGGCGCGCACGCACCTGCTGTACGGCGGGTGGCGGCGTAGGCGGGATGCCCGCCAACGGCCGCACACCACCGTTCTGATAGAACGGAAAGATCGTGGGTGGGCAGACGGGTGTGAAACGCGGAAGGCAGGTCGAGGGACCGTCATCGCCCGGGTGCTCCGGGTGATCAGGCATGGGAGACCGCCGTCGATCGCCCCCGGTCAGAACGCATCGGGCTCGCCGACGCGAGCCGTACAACATATTCGTCCGCAGGACGACGAACCAGAGGTGTCACGATGGAACAGCGTGTGCTGGGCGATGGCGGCCCGAAACTGTCAGTGGTCGGGCTGGGTTGCAACAACTTCGGCTCGCGGATCGACGCCGCGGCGGCGGCGGCCGTCGTGCATGCGGCGCTGGACGCCGGGATCACCCACTTCGACACCGCCGAGATGTACGGCAACGGCAAGTCGGAGGAGTTCCTCGGCGCCGCGCTCGGCTCGCGCCGTGACGAAGTGGTGATCGCCACGAAGTTCCTGCCCCGCCCCAAGGACCAGCCGTACACCCCCGGGGTGCTCGCGGACCGCATCCGCGAGGCGGCCGAGGCCAGTCTGCGCCGCCTCGGTACCGACCGCATCGACCTTTACTACCAGCACTACCCCGACGCCGAAGCCCCGACCGAGGAGGCGCTGGAGGCACTGGAAGAGCTGGTGCGGGCGGGCAAGGTTCTGCACGTCGCCAGCTCGAACGTGTCCGCGGAGCAGATCGAGCGCTCCGCCGTGGTGTCCGGCGAGAAGGGCTGGGCGAGGTTCACCGGCACGCAGATCGAGTGGAGTCTGCTCTCCCGCGCCGTGGAGGAGTCGATCGTGCCCGCGGCCACCGCGGCCGGCATGGGAGTGATCCCGTATTTCCCCCTCGCCTCGGGGATGCTGACCGGCAAATACCGCAGGGGTGAGGAGTTCCCGCCGGACAGCCGCCTCGCGCGGTTCGGCGAGCGATTCGCCGCCGGTCTCGTCACCGCCGAGAACTTCGACAAGGTCGAGGCCTACGAAGCGTTCGCGGCAGAGCGCGGTCACACCGTCACGGAGCTGGCGATCGGCTGGCTGCTGGCGCAGCCGTCGGTGACGTCGGTGATCGCCGGCGCCACCAAGCCCGAGCAGATCGCCGCCAACACCGCCTCCTGGACGCTGTCCCCCGCCGAGGCGGCCACCGTCGCCGGACTCGGATCCTAGATACCGAACGGGTGAGCAGGGAGGCCCCGCGACAGCGGCGGCCTCCCTTTTGCCGCCTTCGACGAAGCCCGAGGCCTCCGACGGTCCGCTACTCGGTGCGGGCGAGGTCAACGACCCCGACGACGCTGGACACCGGAATGGTGGAACCGTCGACGCCGTCTCCCAGATAGCTGCGCGAGTCGAGAGAAATATGACGGTTGTCTCCTTGGACCCAGAGCCGGCCCTGGGGAACGACCACGGGGCCGAATGTGCTGTAGGAAGCTGGAGAGTCCATGATGTAAGGCTCCTCCAGGGGTTGCTTGTTCAGGCTCATACGCCCCTCGTTGTCACAGCACTTCACGATGGCCCCCGGAACTCCGATGACTCGTGAGATGCGGGTCCCAGCCTTGCCCCACGACTTGGGAACCTCAAAAATGATGACGTCACCTGTTTTAGGGACGTACTCACCCATGGTCAGGACAGCCATGACACGGCTGCCCTCTTTGATCGTGGGTTCCATGGATGGGCTGGGGATGTTGTACGCCTTACGCCCGGCGATTCGGTCAACAACAGCGCACCCCGCAAGCAAGGGCAGGATCACCACCACAGATAGAACTTTTAGCCCAAAGCGATTCATCGCAGCATTATCGAGGGCAAGGCGCGACCTGACGGTTCTCGCCTCATCACGATCTCGCCGCAGGCCGTCCCTTGGTTTCTCCCGTACGGACCTCACATCCTCGACCACAGGTCGTGAAGAGAAAATCTCCGGCGGGGCACTGTGGCTCCGGGATGATCGGCGTCCCGGCTCGGCACGGAGGAAGGCGGGGAGTTCCTGATCGTCCGCCTGTCGTGTTCCAGGAAGCGGATCAGCGCGCGGTGATCGCGGTGCCCTGGGTGAGCAGGAGGATCACGGCGACCGCCGCCACGGCGATGGCCACCGCGAAGGGGACCCGGGGCGAGCGGCGGCCCAGCAGCAGGCCCGCGGCGGTGAACGCCCCCGCCGCGGCGAAGGCGGCCCAGCTTCCCGCGCCCGGCGACGCCGGCGGCCCGAAGGCGAGGAGCCCCGTCGCCAGGAGCAGCGGCAGGGGGATCAGGACACGGACGCGGGCGGGGCCGAGCCGTTGCGGCCAGCCACGGACCCCGGTGGCGAGGTCTCCGGGGATGTCGGGCAGGACGTTGGCCAGGTGCGCCCCGCAGCCGAGCAGCGCCGCCGCGAGAACGGCCCACCAGGCCGGCCACGGGTGTCCCGGCAACCCCAGGGTCACGAAGCCGGGCAGAGAACCGAACCCCACCGCGTAGGGCAGCCAGGACAGCACGGTGGCCTTCAGCCGGAGGTCGTAGGCCCAGGCCGCGGCGACGCCGGTGAGATGGACGGCACCGGCGGCCAGGCCCGAGGCGAGGGACAGCGGCACGCAGAGCGCCAGGGCGGCGCTCGCGGCGACCCACACCGTCCGGACGCTCACCGCGCCGTCCACGACGGGCTTGCCCGTACGGCCGGCGGCGACGTCCCGCCCGGCGTCCACCGCGTCGTTGCACCAGCCGATCGAGAGCTGACCGGTCAGCACGGCGGCCGCCACGAGGACACATCCGATGGCGTCGCGCCCGCTCGCCACGGCCAGCGCGGTCACCAGGGTGGTGACCGCCACGGTCGGCCCCAGATGGCAGGCTCGCACCAACCCCAGGGCCGCCCCGAGCCCGGTCCCCCTGCCCAGGCGCGAATACCGGCTCGTCGTCACGGAATGAGCGTAACGATTACCGGCGTGCGGATGCCCGCTCATATCTCATACCGCCGCCCGGGTCTGCGAGGTATGCCGTACACCCAGATGGGCAAGATCTAGACGTCCGCCGTCCGCGAGCCCGGGGAGTAGTCAACAGATGACGCGAATCGCCGCTGTGCACGGCGCTCTTCCGCCCAACCGCTACCCCCAGGCAGAGATCACCGACACCTTCGCCCAGATATGCCTGCCAGAGGGCACCAACCGGCGACTGCTCGACCGGTTTCACGCCGGTGCGCAGGTCGGCTCACGTCATCTGGTGCTGCCGCTCGACCAGTACGCCAAACTCGACGGCCTCGGGATGGCCAACGACGTTTTCATCGCCGCCGCCGTGGAGCTGGGCGCCGAGGCGGTGGGCGGCGCGCTGAAGGCGGCCGGTCTCGCGCCGGACGATGTGGACATGATCCTTTTCACCTCGGTGACCGGTATCGCCGCGCCCTCCATAGACGCCAGGCTGGCCGGCGTGATCGGGCTGCGCCCCGACGTCAAACGGGTGCCGGTGTTCGGTCTCGGCTGCGTGGCGGGGGCCGCCGGGATCTCCCGTCTCCACGACTACCTGCGCGGCTGGCCGGACCACGTGGCCGTGCTGCTCTCGGTCGAGCTCTGCTCCCTCACCCTGCAGCGCGGTGACGCCTCCGTCGCCAACCTGGTCGCGAGCGCGCTGTTCGGCGACGGGGCGACGGCCGTGGTGGCCTGCGGCGACGAGTGGCGGCCCCGGGCTGCCGGACCCGGCGGACCGTCGAACGGGCCGATCGGTTCGAACGGTACGGGCGGGCTGAGCGAATCCGGTGGGGCGGGCGATCCGAGCGGGCCGACCGGACTGGGTGGACCGGGTGGACCGGGTGGACCGGGGAGGCCGGGCGGGCCGACCGTGGTGGCCACCCGCAGCCACCTGTATCCCGGCTCCGAGCACGTGATGGGCTGGAACGTCGGCGACACCGGCTTCCAGGTGGTGCTCGACGCGAGCGTCCCCGACGTGGTGCGCACCTACCTGGCCGACGACGTGCACGGATTCCTCGCCGATCACGGCCTGACCGTCCAGGACGTGACCGCCTGGGTGTGTCATCCGGGCGGCCCCAAGGTCCTGGAGGCCGTGGCCGAGACCCTCCGGCTGCCGGACGGCGCGCTGGACCTCACCTGGCGCTCGCTGGCCGAGGTGGGAAACCTGTCCTCCTCCTCCGTGCTGCACGTCCTGCGGGATACCCTCGCCCTGCGGCCACCGCCGCCGGGCACGCCCGGACTGCTCATCGCGATGGGCCCGGGATTCTGTTCCGAACTCGTACTGCTGCGCTGGTAGGAGCCCGATGTCCTGGCATCTGTCGTCCTGGTACCTCCTGCTCCTGCTGCTCGTGGGGGCCGAGCGCATCGCCGAGTTGGTCGTCGCCCGCCGCAACGCGCGGTGGAGCATGGCCCGCGGCGGAGTGTTGTCGGGCAGCGGCCACTATCCGTGGATGGTCCTCCTGCACACCGGGCTGCTGGCCGGATGCCTGCTGGAGGCGGGCCTGGCCGACCGGCCCTTCGTCCCGGCGCTCGGCTGGCCGATGTTCGCCCTGGTGGTCGCCGCGCAGGGACTGCGCTGGTGGTGCATCACCGCGCTGGGACCGCAGTGGAACACCCAGGTGATCGTGGTGCCCGGCCTGTCCCCGGTGACCCGCGGCCCCTACCGGCTGCGCTGGCTGCGCCACCCCAACTACGTGGCCGTGGCCGTGGAGGGCGCGGCGCTGCCGCTGGTGCACGGCGCGTGGGTCACCGCGCTGGTGTTCACCGCGGGTAACGCCGCGCTGATGGTGGTGCGGATCCGGTGTGAGGAGGCCGCCCTGGCCTCGCTCGTCTCCGCGCCGTCCCCCGGGCGGGCGCGGGCGTGATCGACGTCCTGATCGCGGGGGGAGGCCCGGCGGGCCTGGCCACCGCCATCCACGCGGCGCAGGCCGGGATGGAGGCCGTGGTGGTCGAGCCCCGGACCATGCCCGTGGACAAGGCGTGCGGCGAGGGGCTGATGCCCAGCGGCGCCGCCGCCCTGCGGTCGCTGGGCGTGCGGGTCGAGGGCCGGACGCTGCGCGGGATCCGCTATCTGGACGGACGGCACGAGGCTCAGGCCGCGTTCCGCGACGGCCCGGGGCTGGGCGTGCGCCGTACCGCGCTGCACGCCGCGCTGTCCCTCCGGGCGGCCGAGCTGGGAATCAAGGTCGTCTCCGGCAAGGTGGGCGAGCTGCGGCAGGACCGCGACGGGGTCGAGGCCGCGGGGCTGCGGGCCCGCTGGCTGGTGGCCGCGGACGGCCTGCACTCCCCGCTCCGTGCCCGGCTGGGGCTGGAGCTGCCCGACCGCCGGACGCGCCGGTACGGCCTGCGCCGGCACTACCCCGTCGCGCCCTGGACGGACTTCGTCGAGGTCCACTGGGCGGCGGACGGCGAGGCGTACGTGACACCGGTCGGCGACGACCTGGTCGGCGTGGCCGTGCTGAGCTCGCGGCGCCGCGGTTACCTGGAGCACCTGGCGGACTTTCCCGCGCTCGTGGACCGGCTGCGGGGACCGGCCGCGACCCCGGTGCGCGGCGCCGGGCCGCTGCGTCAGCGGGTGCGCGCCCGGGTCGCCGGGCGGGTGCTGCTGGTCGGCGACGCGGCCGGATACGTCGACGCGCTCACCGGCGAGGGGGTCTCACTGGCTCTGCTGTCCGCGCAGGCCCTGGTGAACTGCCTGCGGGCAGGCACCCCCCAGGCGTACGAGGGCGCCTGGCGGCGATTGTCCCGGCGTCACCGGCTGCTCACCGGGGCGCTCGTGGAGACCCGCCGCCACCGGACCGCGGCGCGGCTGATCGTCCCGGCGGCCCAGCGGATGCCCCTGCTGTTCGGCGCGGCGGTGCACGCCCTGGCCTGAGTCCTGCGGCTGGACGACCTGGAGAGGCGCTCGGGAACCCGGAGCTTGTTTCTTGGTTCTGGTGAAGAAGGCCCTGGTCGTGTCCGCGCCGACGGCCTGTGCCGCCGGTCGGCGCGATCGTGCCGGACCGGCGATCGAAGGTCAGTAGTCGAGGCTCGGGGACCAGTCGCCCCGGCCGTAAGGGGTGAGGTCGAGGAGGTGCCAGACGGGGGCGAGGAGGTCGATGCCGCGCTCGTCGATGTCGTCGGCCATGCGAGGGTGGGTGGAGTAGAAGTGGCGGACCGCGCCGTCGCCGTCGCGGGTGAAAACGGAGACGGTGGAGTCCTGCCAGCCGTCCTTGTCCTCGCTGCCGAGGTCGTACTTGAAGGTGCTGTCGCCGCAGCTCAGCAGCCGCAGCCGGTGCCAGCCCCGGTTGCGGGCGTGCTGGCGCAGGACGGGCGGGTCGGCGGCCGCGGCGATGACGAAGTCGGCGTTCTGGGCGATGTGGTGGGAGATGCCGTTGAAGCCGTCGATCCACAAGGTGCACATGGGGCACGGGTCGGTCTGCAGCTTGCCGTACATGAAGTGGTAGACGATCAGCGGGCGGTCCGGCGCGGTGAAGAGCTCGCCGAGGGAGACCTCGCGGACCGGCGTGTCGCCCGCGTCGAGGTCGGCGGGACCCTCGATGAAGACGTAGTCGTCGACGGGCGGCCCCTGTGGGAGCGCCCGCCGCTGGGCCGCGACCTTCTCGCGGTGGCGCATGAGGTCGATCTCGGCCAGGCGCAGTTCGTCGCGGGCGGCGAGGTACTCCGCCGATTCGCCGGCCGGTTTCGTCTGCCGCATGGCGTCCTCCTGGGGTAGCGATTCCCCGGTCCCCGGTCCGATTCCCGGGTCCCCCGGCTCTCCAAGTCTATGCAGGTCGGCGGCCTCCAGCCAGGTGGTGAGGCGTTGGCGCGCCGGTGCCGGCTTGAAGAGCCACGTGGTTGTTCCGTACGGTTCCGATCGGCGCCGCCGGCGACGCAGGTCGATCAGGCAGGCGTGTGCCGTGGCCGCGAACTCCGGGTACCGTGTCGCGATGACCCGCTCGAACGCGGCTTCGGCGTCCGCGACCCGACCCGTGGCGAACCAGAGGGCACCGAGCCGGGTCGGTGCTCCCGGCGACTCGTCGGGATGATCTGAACGGGCACGTCGGCAACCGTGATCGCACCGTTCCGGCCGGCGGCGACGCGGCACGTACGGAGAACAGGGTCAGCGGGTGCTCTCGCCGATCGCGGGCATGATCCTCTTTGACCAGAACGAGTAGAGCGCGATTCCCGCGACGCCGACGACGGCGAGCGTGATCACCATGCTCCACTCGATGTACCACGACTGGCCCGTGTCCCTGGGCCAGCAGATGTTGACGGTCTGGAAGGCCAGCCAGAGGGCCGCGAGGTAGGTCACCGGCGCGCTCAGCCTGCCGAGGGTGAAGGCTCCCGGCCGCCACTTCCCCCGCAGATGGGCGATGGCCGCGCCCCAGACCGGCAGGCCGAACGCGATGTAGAAGCCGATGGTGGTGAAGTTGACCAGCACGGCGTACAGCGCCGACCCCGACAGCAGGACGAACACCGCCGCACCGGCCCCGGTGAGGATGATCGCGTTCACCGGCAGCCGCTCGGCGCCGGCGAGCCGGCCGAGCAGCCGCGCCCCGGGAAGGGCCCGGTCGCGGGCGGACGCCCAGATGACGCGGGACACCGCGGCCTGGACCGCGAGGAAGCTCGCGAGGAACCCGATGACGAACATGACCAGCATCGGACGCGCGATCGCCGAGCCGAAGTGCGCGATGAGCGTGCCTCCCACGGGGTCGGCCACCTCACCGGAGACGGCCGCGGACAGGTCCGGGATGGCGAGGATCAGCGCCGCGCCGGAGTACATGACGACGACGCCCACCGCCAGCAGCGAGAAGATCAGCGCCTTGGGCACGTTCCGCTCGGGCTCGTCGACCTCCTCGGCGATCGACCCGGCCGCCTCGAAGCCCACGAACGACCAGCCCACGTAGGCGGCGGCCGCGAGCATCGGACCGGCGGTCCACAGACCGCCCTGGGCCCCGCCGGCCCCTTCGAACAGGACGCTGAACGGGTTCACCCTGTAGAAGAGCAGCAGCACCGTGCCCAGTCCGACCGAGGCGAGCACCTCGCAGACCAGGCTCGCCGTGACGAGGATCTTCAGCGTCCGGCGCCCGACGATGTTGGCGAGGCTGCCGAGCACGAGGATCACCAGCGCCGTGAGTACGGTCACCCACTTGCCGGGTTCGGACACTCCCAGCGCCTCCAGCAGGAAACCCGCCGCGCCGTACGCCAGGGTGGACAGGGCGATGGTGAGTCCCCACATGTACGCCCAGGCCGCGAACCAGCCGCTGCCGGTCCCGCTCACGTGCCGGGCCCACTGGTAGACGCTGCCCTCGTACGGCCAGCGCGAGGCGAGCTCGCCGAAGACGCAGGCGACGAGGAGCTGTCCGGCGAGCACGATCGGGAACGCCCACCAGAAGGCCGGCCCCGCCGCGACGAGTCCCAGCGTGAAGATCGCGTACAGCGCGACGATCGGGGAGACGTCGGCGAACGCCAGCGCCCAGGCCGAGCGCAGGGTGAAGCCTTTGTGGAGGGTCTGCCCGTCGGCCACGGGGGTGGCGAGACGGGCGTCGGAATCGGAAGGCGACGTCATGGGGGGCTGCCTCTCAGCTCGGGTTTCGGGATGGCACGCGGTTTCAGGGCGAGGCCGCGCACGTGCCGGGCGATGTCGCCCAGGGGCGCCAGCCACACGTCCGCGCAGCCGGCGACATGCTCGATCAGTCCTTCCAGGGCGGCGGCCCGCGCCGGACGTCCCGAGAGGAAGGGGTGGTTGGTGAGCACGAAGCATCCGCCCTCCCGGCGGAGCGCCTCGAACTCGCCCCGCCACATCGAGACGGCCTTGTCGGGGTGCTCGATGAGCCCTGCCCCCGCGATGTCCGGCAGGTAGCAGTACTGCTCCCAGTCGTCGAGTCCCCAGTGGATGGGAATCTCGACGATCGACGTCGCGTGGCCGGCGTCGAGCTCGTACGGCACGTCGGCGTCCATCAGGCTGGAGTCGTAGAGGAATCCGCGCTCGGCCAGCAGGCGGGGCGAGTTGTAGGTCAGCTCCCACATCGGCGCGCGGTAGCCCACCGGCCGCACCCCGGCCACCTCGTCCAGCGCCGCCAGTCCCCGGTCCAGGATCTCCGCCTCGGCGGCCTCGCCCGTGTCGATGAGCGACTCGTGCAGGTAGCCGTGGTGCGCGATCTCGTGGCCTCCGTCGACGATCGCGCGCACGGCGTCGGGGTGGCGGTGCGCCGTGTACCCGGGGACGAAGAAGGTGGCCCGCACCTGGTGCCTGGCGAGGATCCGCAGCAGGCGGGGCAGTCCGGTCAGCGGCCCGTAGGCCTGGTGGCTCATCACGCTCAGCCGGGACGCCGCCCCCGGATGGCCGAAGAGCACCGCCGACTCGGCGTCGACGTCGAAGGTGAACGAGGCCGCCGCGCCCTTGCCGTACGGCCAGGCGACCGGCTCGGCGGGCCGCATCGCGGACGCCTCCCGACCGGCGGACTCCCCGGGCCGCGTCACGGGCGCTCCCCGGTCGGCAGGCTCGGTGGACCGCGTCACGGAAGCCTTTCCCTCGGCGGACTCGGCGGACTCGGCGGACCGCATCACGGACGCCTCTCGGCCGGCGGGCTCGCCGGGCCGCGTCACGGGCGCTTCCCGGCCAGCAGGCTCACCAGTTCGTAGGCGACGGTGGCCGCCGCCACGGAGGTGATCTCCGCGTGGTCGTACGCGGGGGCGACCTCCACCACGTCGGCGCCGACGATGTTCAGCCCCGACAGTCCCCGCAGCACCGACAGCAGCTCCCGGCTGCTCATCCCGCCGCTCTCCGGCGTCCCGGTGCCCGGGGCGAAGGCGGGGTCCAGCACGTCGATGTCGATGGACAGATACACCGGGGCGTCCTGCACCCTGGCCCGCACGCGTTCGGCGACGCCGTGCGGGCCGATGAGGTCCATCTCGGCGCAGTGCACGATCGTGAACCCGAAACGGGCGTCGTCGTCGAGGTCGCGGGGGTCGTACAGGGAGCCGCGGATGCCCACGTGGGCACTCGCGTCCCGCATCAGCAGCCCCTCCTCGGCGGCCCGCCGGAACGGCGTCCCATGCGTGTACGGCTCACCGAAGTAGGTGTCCCAGGTGTCGAGGTGGGCGTCGAAGTGGACCAGCGCGACGGGCCCGTGCGTCGCGGTGGCCGCGCGGAGGGCGGGCAGCGCGATGGTGTGGTCTCCCCCGATCGTCACGGCTCGCCCGCCGTTCGCCGTCAGCTCGCGGAGCCCCGCCTCGACCTGGACCACCGCCGCGCCGATGTCGAAGGGGTTGCAGGCGATGTCGCCCGCGTCCACGACCTGCTGCGCGGCGAACGGCATCACGTCCTGTGCCGGGTTGTACGGCTTCAGCAGCCGGGACCCCTGCCGTACCGCGGCGGGCCCGAAGCGCGCTCCGGGCCGGTAGGTGACGCCGCTGTCGAAGGGCACGCCCACCACGGCGACGTCGAACCGCTCGACCTCGTCCCGGCGTGGCAGGCGTGCGAACGTCGCGGGCCCCGCGTAGCGCGGGATCTCCAGCGCGTTGAGCTGGCCGATGTTCGTGTGGTCGCGCCCCATACCGTTGCTTCTCCAGTCTCTAGGCGCGGGCCCGGGTGGTCCCGCCGTTGACGTGAATGACCTGGCCGACCAGGGAGGACATGCGCGGGTCCGTGAGGTGGGCGACGGCCGCCGCGATCTCCTCGGGGGCCGCGATCCGGCCGAGCGGCACCCGCTCGGCGTACCGCCTGCGGATCTCCTCGGAGCTCACCCCCGCGGCCCGGGCGTCGACCTCCAGCTGCGGGGTGTCGATGACGCTGGGCGCGATCGCGTTGACCACGATGCCCTCGGGGGCGAGCTCGCGGCCGAGTGTCTTGGCCAGCGAGATCAGCCCGGCCTTGGACGCCGCGTAGGCGCCGGCGCCGGGCCATCCGATGACCCCCCACTCGGAGGCGACGAACACCATGTGGCCGCCGCCTCGCGCTCGCATGCCCGGCAGCACCGCCTGGACGCAGGCGAAGGTGCCTCCGAGGTTGGTGTCCACGATCCGCCACCAGTCGTCGAGGTCGTGCTCGGCGAACGGCGCCATGGTCATGTACGCCGCGTTGGCGACGAGCACCTCGATCGGGGCGCCGGCCCGTTCCTCGACCGCGGCCGCCATCTCCCGCACCGCCTCGGGATCCGCCACGTCGGCGGGTACGGCGAAGCCGCCGATCTCCTCCGCGAGCAGGTCGAGCTCCCGGCCCGGCGAACGGTCGGACACGGCGACGAGGGCGCCGTCGGCGGCCAGGCGGCGCGCGACGGCCCGGCCGAGCCCGCCGGCGGCCCCGGTGACGAGGGCGACGCGCATCAGATCACCGCCCCGGCGTTGGGCGAGATGACCTCGCCGCAGCAGAAGGTGCCCTCCTCGATCAGGAACGCCGCGGTCACGGCGACCTCCTCGGGGGTGACGAGCCGGCGTGCGGGAAGGGTGGCGAGATAGGCCGGGTCCCGCCAGGGGGAGCCGGATTCGAGCAGCGGGGTGTCGGTCGGCCCCGGCGCGACGGCGTTCGCCCGGATGCCCTCGGGGGCGAGCTCGACGGCCAGGGACCGGACGAGGCCGATGATCGCCCCCTTGGCCGCCGCGTAGTGCGCGTCGCCGTCCCCGCCGCCGATGGCGAGCTCCGAGGTGACGGCGACGATGGCGCCCCGGCCGCGTTCGGTCATGCCGGGAACGACCGCGCGGCAGACGTTGAACAGGCCTCCGAGATGGACGTGCAGCATGTGCCGCCACTGCGCCCGCGTGATGTCGGCGACCGGGACCATGGCGTAGTGACCGGCGGCGGACACGACCGCGCCGATCGGCCCGAGCTCCCGTTCGACCCGCTGCACCGCCGCGCCCACCTGCGCGGGGTCGGCGACGTCGACGCCGATCGCGTGGTCGGCCCCGGCCGCGGGCCGCAGGTCGAGACCCGCGGTCACCCAGCCCCGGCGGGACAGCTCCGCGACGACCGCCGCTCCGATGCCGCTCGCCGCGCCGGTGACCAGTGCCACCCGCTCCCTCATCCGACCTCCTCGACTGGGCTCTGGCGTCCATGGAAACGAGGTGAGAAGGCGGGCGACAAGGGTTTTGGGAGAGGCTTGGGGTAATGCACCGCTACGGGGCTGACCAGCCGTACAGTTCTCCAATGTCGTGTTACGCACCGGTCACATTGCGCGTTTAGTCTGAAATAGTGATGACCGTGACCAGGGAGTCTCCATCGGGTCTTTCCCGCCTGCGGCTGACCGTGGCAGAACTTCTCGCGGAGTCGCGGTTCCAGTTGCGCCTGGTCGCGGGCGGCAGAGGGCTCGACCGGCCGATCCGCTGGGCGCACTCGACCGAGCTGCTGAATCCCGGCCCCTATCTGCGCGGTCACGAGATCGTGCTGACGGTGGGGGCCTCCCTCCGCGAGCCCGCCACGGCCGTCGCCTTCGCGGAGTCGGTGCACGCGAGCACGGCGAGCGCGATCGGATACGGGATCGGCGACGTCACCCCCGAGGTCCCCGAGGCCCTGCGGGAGGCCTGTGAACGACTGGGGTTGCCGCTGTTCGCGGTGCCCCCCGACGTGCCCTTCGTCAGCTTCACCGAGTGGCTGGCCGAGCGGCTCGCCACCGCCCACGACGTGGAGCACGACCGCCAGGAGGTCGGGCGGCTGCTGGGCCTGGTCGGCTCCGGGCTCGCCTCGGCGGAGGCCGTCCGCGGCCACGTCGAGCGGGCGGGACTGCCCGACCGCCCGCTCATCGTGGCGGCGCTGCCCGTGCCGGAGGTCCCCACGGGGACCGAGACGCCACCGGGGGTTCTCCTGGGCGTCGCCGACGGCGTGGCCGTACTGCTGGCGGCCGACGAGCTGCCCGCGCGCGAGCTCGCCGCCTCCTGGCTGGTGCCGTGCGGAATCGGCGGTCCCGTGCCCCTCGCGCAGCTGTCGCGCGGCCTGTCGGAGAGCCATGCCGCGCTCGACCTGGCCCGGCGGCGTGGCGGGATCGTCCGTTCCGGGGACCTGGCCACGTTCACCGCGCTGCTCGGCGGGATCGGGCCGCACCGGCTCGAACCCTTCCTCGATCAGATCGCCCGGCCGCTCGCCGCCTACGACGCCGCCCACGGGACACGGTTGATCGACACGCTCCAGGCGTTCCTCGAAAGCGACGGCTCGGTCGGCACCGCCTCACGTGCCCTTTTCCTGCACGTCAACTCCCTGCGGCATCGACTGGCCCGGATCGAGGCGGTGACCGGACGTAATCCGCTGCGGTTCGAGGACCGGATCGCGCTCGCGGTGGCGATGTGGGCCTGGGGCGCCCAGAACTGACGCGCCGGCACCGCCACCGACGATGGTTCAGCTCGCGCCCGGCGAGGTCGGGTGGACCTTGCCCAGACGGGCGGCGTAGTGGCCCGTTCCCGCGAAACGGATCCGCCACTCCCCTCCCTGGCGGTCCGGCACGATCCGGCTGAACTTCCCCTGGGCGTCGCTCGCGGCGGTGGCCACCGGCGTCCAGGCCGCCTGCGCCGTCTCCCGGTGCAGGATCTCGACGGGCTGACCGGCGAACGGGGCGTAGTCCACGACTCCCCGCGGATCGACCCGCTTCAGCACGCCGTCGACCTGCACCTCCGTCCCCTTCCTGACCGCCTGGACCGCGCCGAACCGGGTCTCGCGCTTCAGCCAGAACGGCGCGTACCCGGTGACCGTCGTGCCGCCCGCTCCCTTGGCCGTCGCGGTGACGGTCCATCGTCCCGCGGGATACCAGCGGCTCAGGCTCTTGTCGGGGGCGAACCGCCAGGTCTCCCAGTCCTGCCCGGCACGCGAGGAAACCTTCGCCGTCTCGATCGCGACCCCTCCCTGACCGGTCGTGATCAGGCGGGCATCACCCGAACCACGGCCGGACACGACCGGGCCCGCACCGTCCCAACCGTGGGCGGACGTGACCGGGCCCGCACCGTCCGAACCGTGGGCGGACGTGATCGGACCGCCGTCCACGCCGGGAAAGCCGGTACCGCCCGAACCTGTACGGAAGCCACCCGCCAACCGGGCGACGGTGCCCTTCCGCGTCCCGGAAACCTGGCTGGGCACGCGGGTCGGCCTCGGTCCGGGGACCGCGCCCGGGACGGCTACGGAGACGGAGCCGGACGCGGAGACGGGGAAGGTCCCGACCCGGGACGACTCGGGTGGCACGCCCGGCTCGACCTGGATCGTCACCCCCTCCGGGCCCGCGACCCCACGGGCGACCACCTCGACCACCAGGCGCACCGCGCCGACGGGCCCGACCACTGGGGAGGCGGGGTTCAGGGTCACCGAGCGGATCGTCAGATCCGGAGCCGTGGCGGCGGCCGGGGCTTCGACGGGCGAGGGCAGGGCCACGGCCCCCGCCGCCAGGGATGCGAGGAGAACTTTCATAGTCATGGTCAGGACGCTAGGAAACACCCGGTAAGGGCCGGGTAGACGACACACGCCTCATCAGGCAAAAGGCCCTCGCCACCGGGCGCCCGGCTCCCCGGGAGACGGGGGGACGGGCGCCCGGTGGCCGTACGAGGCTCGGCTCGCGGGTGGGGCACCGCGACCTCGCCGGCCCCACCATGCGCCCCGTGGCCGTACGAGGATTCAGCTCTCGTACATGTCCTCGATCATCTCGGCGTACCTGGCGTGGATGACGCGGCGCTTGAGCTTCAGGCTCGGTGTGAGCTCCAGGGTCTCGGCCGTCCACTCCACCGGCAGCAGGCGCCAGCGCTTGACCTGCTGGACGCGGGCCAGTTTCTCGTTGGCGGCGGCGATCGCGGCCTCGATCTCCTTGAGGACCTCGGGGTGCTCGGCGAACTCGGCCAGGGTGGTGAACACGAAGCCGCGGCCCTGGGCCCAGCCGGGGGCCACCTCGCCGTCGAGGGTGAGGATCGCCACCGGGTACGGCCTGCCGTCGCCGTAGGCGAGCGCCTGGCCGATGAGGGGGTGTTCCTTGAGGTAGTTCTCGATGTTGGCCGGGGAGATGTTCTCACCGCCGGAGGTGATGATGAGCTCCTTCTTGCGGTCGACGATGCTGACGAAGCCGTCGGAGTCGATGGAGCCCACGTCGCCGGTGTGCAGCCAGCCATCTGCGTCCAGCAGCTCGGTGGTCGCCTCCGGCCGGTTCAGGTAGCCCCCGGTGTTGGCGGGACTGCGGGTGATGATCTCGCCGTCCTCGGCGATGCGGATCTCGACGCCCGGCCCCGCCTGGCCGACCGTGCCGAGTTTGAAGCGCTCGGGGGAGTTCGCGGTGAACGCGCCGGTCGTCTCGGTCATGCCGTACACGTCGAGCACCCGCATGCCGAGACCGGCGAAGAAGCGCTGGACCTCCGTCGGCATCGGCGCGGCGGCGGTGATCAGCCAGCCGGCGTTCTCGAAACCGACCATCGAGCGGATGATCGACAGCAGCGCGGCGTCGGCCTGCTCGTAGGCGGCCTGGACCTCGGGCGAGGGCGTGCGCCCGTACTGGCTGGCCTCGACGTGGGCGAGACCGGCGGCCATGGCGTTGCGGACGTTCTCCTGCTGCTCCTGCGGCTGGGTGGACAGCAGCGCCTGCAGGCGGGCCATCATCTTCTCCCAGACGCGCGGGACGCCGAAGAACAGCACCGGTTTGACCTGGCCGAGGGTGGCGCCGAGCTGGGCGAGGTCGGTGCAGAAGTGAGTGTGGGAGATCTTGAACAGCGGCAGGTAGAGGCTGAGCACGCGCTCGGCGATGTGCGCGTAGGTGAGATAGGAGATCTGCGTGCCCTTTTCGGGCAGTGAGGCCATCCGGTCGGTGGCCACGACCTCGAAGAACACGTTGGAGTGGGTCAGCGGCACGCCCTTGGGATTGCCGGTGGTGCCCGAGGTGTAGAGGACGGTCAGGGTGTCGTCGGCGGTCACCGCCTGCCAGCGGGCGTCGATCCCGGCGGGGTCCTGTTCGAGCCGTTCGCGGCCCAGGGCCAGGAAGTCGTCCCAGCCGACGAACCGGTCGTCCTCCTGCGGGGCCCCCTCCAGCATGATGATCTTTCGGAGCTCCGGGAGGTCGCCGAGCACCGGCTCCCACCTGGCCAGTTCGGCCGGGCCGCCCAGCACCGCGATCCTCGCCCTGACGTCGTCGGCCACGAAGGCCACCTGCTCGGGGGCGAAGGTGGAGTAGACGGAGCACGGCACCGCGCCCGCGTGTATCGCGCCCAGGTCCGCCAGCACGTGCTCGCTGCGGTTGACCATCATCAACGCGACCGCCTCGCCCGGCTCCAGCCCGAGGGCGACGAAGCCGGCGGCGATCTCCAGGATCCGCCGGCGGGCCTCGGCGTAGGTGAGGGTGCTCCAGCCCCCCTCGATCGGGTCGGAGTAGGCCGGAGCATCGGGGTTGCGCTCCGCCGCCTCCTTCAACTGCCCACAGACGGTACGGCCCGCGATCTCCTGCTCGATCGCCGCACGCTCCTCAAGGACACCGGCCATGACGCGCCTCCTGAAAGTGCTCACTTGCACGAGTGGGGATGCATCGCACCACATGGCGATCACCTAGAACAAGACCCTTCAGGGGAGAAGAACCCTCGCCCGCGCAACCTCTCCTCGCACTCCGCCGACATGTATACGTAAAGTGAGAACTCGATCACACGCTGACGCCGGGGGGCGACATGGCATCGGGGACGGGCGCCCGCGAGAAGACCTTCTTCGGCCACCCACGCGGGCTGGCCACGCTGTTCGGCACCGAGCTGTGGGAACGCTTCAGCTGGTACGGCCTCCGCGCCATCCTGGCCACCTTCATGGTCGCCTCTCCGGCCGCGGGCGGCCTCGGCCTGACGGAGGCGACCGCCCAGGCGATCGTCGGCATCTACGGCGCCCTCATCTATCTGGTCGCCCTGCCCGGCGGCTGGATCGCCGACCGCGTCCTGGGCGCCCGCAGGGCGGTGCTGTGGGGCGGCCTCATCATCATGTGCGGCCACATCAGCATGGCCGTCCCCGTCAGGACGGGCGCCTTCGTCGCGCTCGGCCTGTTCCTCATCATCATCGGAACCGGGCTGCTGAAGCCGAACATCTCCACGATGGTCGGCAAGCTCTATCCGCAGAACGACGACGCGCGCAGGGACGCGGGCTTCTCCATCTTCTACATGGGGATCAACATCGGCGCCTTCGTCGCCCCCATCGTCGTCGGCTGGCTCGCCGCGGGCGACCGCTGGCACCTGGGCTTCGGCGCGGCGGCGGTCGGCATGGCCCTGGGCCTGCTCCAGTACGTGCGGGGCCGCCACCATCTGCGGGGCGTGGGCGACGTGCCCGGACACCGGCTGACCCCCGAGGAGCGCAGGCACTTCGGCCTGACCGCCCTCGCCGTCGTCGCCGTGATCGCCGTGGCCCTGGCCGCCTGGACGGCCTCGGGCACCTTCAGCCTCGACGCCTTCGCGCTCGTGATGACGCTGATCATCCTGGCCGTTCCCGTGCTCTACTTCGGCTACATCCTGCTCGGCAGCCACAACCTGACCGACGACGAGCGCTCTCGGGTGAAGGCCTACATCTGGCTGTTCATCGCCGCCGCCATCTTCTGGATGATCTACGACCTGGCTCCGACCGTGCTGCTGTTCTTCGCCCAGCACAGGACCGACCTGTCGCTGTTCGGCATTTCGATCACGCCCGCGACCACGCAGGCGTTCAACCCGCTGTTCATCATGATCTTCGTGCCGGTCTTCGCCGCGCTCTGGGTCAAACTGGGCGACCGGGTGACCGCTCCCCAGAAGTTCGCGGCCGGACTGTTCATCAACGGCCTGAGCTTCGTGGTCATGGCCCTGGCCGCCGCCCTGGCCCAGAGCGGGAGGATCTCGGTGTGGTGGCTGGTGCTGGTCTACCTCGTCCAGGTCTTCGGAGAGCTGGCGCTGAGCCCCGTCGGGCTCTCGGTCACCAGCAAGCTCGCCCCCCAGGCCTTCAAGAGCCAGATGCTGGGCCTGTGGTTCATGTCCTTCGCCGTGGGCGACTCCGTGGGCGGGCAGACCGGCCGGCTGAGAAACCACATGTCGGAGCCCGCCTATTTCCTCACGCTCGCGGTGATCGCCATCGTGGCGTCCCTGGTGCTCCTGGTGTTCTCGGGCAGGCTCCACACGATGATGCGCGAGCACCGCGAGCCGAGCGCTCCGGCGTCGCCCTGACCCTCCACCGAAATTTCATAAAACAGGTCATGTGATGATTTATCAGTGCATGAAGTGCTTGATCTGGCCGGAATCTTCGTTTTTGCTCTCTCGGGTGCGCTCGTCGGCGTCCGCAGGCGGCTGGACGTGGTGGGCATGGCCGTACTGGCGGAGATGACGGCGCTGGGCGGCGGGATCCTGCGCGACCTGGTCCTGAACATACGGCCCGCCGCCTTCTCCAGCCTCGGTTACGTGCTCGTCCCGATGGTCGCCACGTTGATCGTCTTCTTCTGGCATCCGCACGTGCAGCGGGTGATGCCCGCGGTGGACGTGTTCGACGCGGCGGGCCTCGGCCTGTTCTGCGCGGTCGGCACGGAGAAGGCGATGAGCTACGGCCTCAGCCCGCTGCACGCGGCCCTGCTCGGGATCACCTCCGCGGTCGGCGGCGGCGTCCTGCGCGACATCCTCGCCGGGCAGATCCCCAGCCTGCTGTACGACCGCCAGCTGTATGCGGTGCCCGCCATGCTCGGTTCGGCGCTCATGGCCCTGCTCTACACCCTCGACCTGCACGGATGGCCGACCACGCTGGCCGCGGCCATGCTCGCCTTCGGACTGCGCATCGCGGCCATGCGCCTGCGGCTGCGCGCTCCACTGGCCAGGGGCGTCACCTCGGAACAGCCCAAGTAGCCCGGGTAGTCCGGGCAACCCGGGTAGCCCGGCGCCGCGGAGTGGACCGGCCCGAAACGGGGTCGTTCCCGAGCGGGTCACGTCGAGAGCGGGTCAGAGGGCCGGGGTGAGCGACCGGGCGGGGCGGGTGCCGTGCGCTCCCCTGACCCTCGCCTCGGCGATGCGGCTCACCGCTTCGACGAGGACCTGCGGCGGCTGGGTGAAGGGCAGGCGGAGCCGGCCCTCCAGCGTGCCGTCCACGCCGAACAGGGGGCCGGGCGCGAGCCGTACGCCGTGACAGCTCGCCGCGTCGGTCAGCGAGACGGCGGAGGGGCCCTCCAGCCTCACCCAGAGCGAGCCTCCGCCCTTCGGCACGATGAAGCTCCAATCGGGCATATGCGTCTCCAGAGCGGCCACCAGGGCGGCTCTGGAGGCCCCGTGGGTACGGCGGCGCTCGGCCCTCGCCTCCTCGATGTCCTCGAACAGTCTGGTCACGACCAGTTGCTCGAAGAGCGGGCTGGCGATGTCCACGGCCGCGCGGAGCACGGCCAGGCGGCGGACCATGGCGGCGGTGGTACGGATCCAGCCGATGCGCAGCCCGCCCCACCACAGTTTGGACGCGGACCCGATGCTGATCACCCGCCCGTCGGTGTCGAACGCGGCCAGCGGCGAGGTGTCCGGCACCTCGTCGATCGCCAGCTCTCTCCAGGTCTCGTCCGCGATCACGGTGGTGCCGGACCGCCTGGCCGCGCGGACCAGACCCGCGCGCGTGGCGTCGTCCATCAGGTGACCGGTGGGGTTCTGGAAGTCGGGGATCACGTAGGCGAGGCGGGCGGCCGACTGGCGCAGGGCCTCGGTGAGCAGGTCGAGGTGCCAGCCCTCGTCGGAGACGCCGACGCCGGCGATCCTGGCCCCGCGCAACCTGGCCAGGTCGACCGTGTGCGGATAGGTGGGCGACTCCAGCATGATCGGGTCGCCTCGCGAGAGCAGCGCCTTGCCCACCAGGTGGATCGCCTGCTGGGCTCCCGTGGTGACCAGGATCTGCTCGGGCCTGGTGGCCAGCCCTCGCGCGGTGTAGCGGGCGGCGATCGCCCGGCGCAGCGGCGCGATCCCGACCGGGTCGTAGCCCATGCCGAGGGCGTAGCGGGGGTAGTGCTCGCTCGCGAAGGCGATCGCCGCGGGCAGCGACGAGATCGCGAGCGGAGCGGCGGCGTGCAGGGGCAGCAGCCCGTCGTCGCCGGAGGCGATCCACGGGTTGTCCGTGCCCATCGAGGCGGCGTCGGGCAGCGCGGTCCAGCTCCCGGCGCCCTGCCGGCTCTCCAGATAGCCCTGCTCGCGGAGCCGGTCGTAGGCGGCGGTCACGGTGGTACGGCTGACGCCCAGCGCCTCGGCGAGATGCCGTTCGGCCGGGACGCGCATCCGCACGGGGAGTCGCCCGTCGAGGATCAGCGACCGTACCGCCTGCGCCAGGACCCTGTAGTACGGCCTGGCGCCGGGGGCGATCGCCACGAGACGCGCGAGCTGAGGTCCGCTCAGATGCCGATCCATGCAGGCCACTATAAAGCCACTTTTCGTTATTGGCCCTTTTTCTTGGCGCCGGTGGCCCGGAGGATCGAGGGCATTATGAGCGAACTCTCCCTTCCCCTTCTGGGCTCCCTTCCCAACCGCCTCCTGCGCCTGTACGCGGGTCTGGCGCTCTACGGCGTCGGCGTCGGCCTGCAGATCGAGTCGCACCTCGGCGGTAGCCCCTGGGACGTGTTCCACCAGGGACTCTCCATCCACCTGGGCCTGTCGATCGGCATCTGGATCATCGTGGTGGGCGCCCTGGTCATGCTGCTGTGGATCCCGCTGAGGCAGAAGCCGGGCGTGGGCACCCTCAGCAACGTCGTCTTCCTCGGGCTGTTCGCCGACGCGGCCATGTGGCTGATCCCGACCCCGGACCCCCTCGTCGCCCGCTGGGCCTACCTGCTGCTCGGCGTCGTCGCCACCGCCGCGGCGACCGGCCTCTACATCGGCGCGGGCCTCGGCCCCGGCCCGCGTGACGGGCTGATGACCGGCCTCAACCGCCTCGGCCTGTCCATCCGCTCGGCCCGCACCGTCATCGAGGTCACGGTGCTGGCCATCGGCTGGCTGCTCGGCGGCACCGTCGGCGCCGGAACCCTGATCTTCGCCCTCGCCATCGGGCCTCTGAGCCAGTTCTTCATGCCGCGGATGCGGCCCAGGGGCTGACATCCGTCCGCCGGAAAGGCCACGGAGGCACTAGCGTCGAGCCCATGTGGATTGAGGATTACGCTCTCATCGGCGACATGCAGTCGGCCGCCCTTGTCGGGCGCAACGGCTCCATCGACTGGCTCTGTCTGCCGAGGTTCGACTCGCCGTCCTGTTTCGGGGCTCTGCTGGGCGACAAGAACAACGGGCAGTGGTGGCTCGGTCCCGCCGACGCCGAGCGGCCCAAGGCCACCCGGCGGCACTACAAGGGCGAGTCCCTGATCCTGGAAAGCGAGTGGGACACCCCGCACGGCACGGTCCGCGTGACCGACTTCATGCCCACCCGGCATGCCAATCCCGACCTGGTCAGGATCGTGGAGGGTGTGTCGGGGACGGTGGACATGGCCACCGAGATCCGCATCCGCTTCGACTACGGCCGCATCGTGCCCTGGGTGCGCCGCACCGACGGCCTGCTGCAGGCCGTGGGCGGCCCCGACTCGGTGTGGCTGCACTCCCCCGTCCCGTTGCAGGGCGGCGACTACGCCCACAAGGCGAGGTTCAAGGTCTCCGCCGGCGACCGCATGGCCTTCATCTTCACCTGGCACCCCTCGCACGAGACCAGGCCGGTCGAGATCGACCCCTACGAGCAGCTGGCCGAGACCGAGTCGCTGTGGGCCGAATGGGTCGCGCAGTGCACCTACCAGGGCCCGTGGCGCGAGGCCGTGGTCCGCTCCCTCATCACGCTCAAGGCGCTCACCTACGAGCCAACCGGCGGCATCGTCGCCGCCCCCACGACCTCGCTGCCCGAGGACATCGGCGGGGTCCGCAACTGGGACTACCGTTTCTGCTGGCTGCGCGACGCCACCATGACGCTGGAGGCCCTCATCGGAGCCGGATACCTGGACGAGGCCCGCGCCTGGCGCGCGTGGCTGCTCCGGGCGATCGCGGGCCGCGCCCAGGACCTGCAGATCATGTACAGCGTGTCCGGGGAGCGCCGGCTGACGGAGCTGGAGCTCGGCTGGCTGCCCGGCTACGAGGGTTCCCGGCCGGTCCGCATCGGCAACGCCGCGGTCAACCAGCTCCAGCTGGACGTCTACGGAGAGGTGATGAACTCCCTCCACCTGTCGCGCGCCTCGGGCATGGAGCCCGACGACCGGGCCTGGACCATCCAGCGGGAGCTGATGGCCTTCGTGGAGGCGCACTGGGACGAGCCCGACGAGGGCCTGTGGGAGGTCCGCGGCCCCCGCCGCCACTTCACCCACTCCAAGATGATGTGCTGGGTCGCCCTCGACCGGGCCATCAAGCAGGTGGAGGAGTTCGGCCGGACGGGACCCGTTGAGCGCTGGAAGGCGCTGCGCGACCACATCCACGCCGAGATCTGCCACAAGGGCTTCGACCAGGCACGCGGGACCTTCACCCAGTCGTACGGCTCGCACGAGCTGGACGCGGCCCTGCTGCTGATCCCGATCGTCGGCTTCCTGCCGCCGGAGGACCCGCGCGTGATCGGCACGGTCGAGGCGGTCCAGCGCGAGCTGATGTCCGAGGGTTTTGTGCTGCGTTATCCGGTGGCCGCCGACAACGACGTGGACGGCCTGCCGGGCGGCGAGGGCGCGTTCCTCGCGTGTAGCTTCTGGCTGGCCGAGGCCCTGGCCATGATCGGCCGCAAGGACGAGGCGGTCGTGCTGTTCGAGCGCCTGCTGTCCCTGCGCAACGACGTCGGCCTGCTCGCCGAGGAGTACGACCCCCGCTACGGCCGGCTGGTCGGCAATTTCCCCCAGGCCTTCAGCCACGTTCCGCTGATCCACACGGCGCGCGCGCTCAGCTGAGCCGGAGTCCTCCCGGTCTCTTCGCTCCGGCGACGACGGTGAGGAGACCTGGAGACCTCGACGGTGACGGGTCTTCGTCCGCGCCGGGAGCCGGACTCGCCGTCAGCCGGCGGCGCCCTCGCCGTCGGAACGGACCGCCAGGTCCGCGAGGACCCGGGCGAACTCCGGCGGCGGGGCCACCACCAGCCGGGTCTGGCCGTCGTGATTGACCAGGTCGGACCGGATCAGCCTGAGCCGCCCGTCGTGCCACCAGTAGACCTGCGAGCTGAGCGCGCCGGCGCCCACGCCCAGGTCGAACTCCCGCTGGGCGAACAGCCGCAGCCGCTCGATCGCGCGGACCACGCCGATGCTCTCCACGGGGTGGACGATCAGCGTCGCGGGGTCGGGCAGCGCGACGAGCACCCCGTCGGAGGGAACGGGCAGGTAGTCGGCCAGGCGGCGCAGGTGGGCCGCGGCGCTGGCGGTGGGGCCGCTCAGCCGCCGGATCGCCACGCCGCCGAGGTCGTCCTCGGTGACCGAGAGCCGCTCGTCCTGGCGGACGTTCTCCAGGGCCAGGTCCAGTGCCTGGGCGGCGGTGATCGGCCAGCAGCCGACCTCCTCGGGACGGACCGGACGCGAGGTCGCGCCGTACTTGATGGTGAGCACCTCGACCAGGTCGGCGGTGAGGTGACGGCCGACCACGTGGGACGAGCCCAGGTCCTCGTCGAGCTGGATCCGGGTTCGCAGCAGCGAGCGGACCTGGTCCAGGTCGCATACGTCGAGCGGCTCGTCCGCGGCGTCCAGCGTGTGGGACAGGTGCTCGGAGACGAGCATCGGCCAGTCCTCCCGCGAGCGCCGTCGCGCCTCGGCCCGGAGTCCGGCCAGCCGTACGACGACCGTGCGGGGACCTTCGAGTGTCAGCGTGCCGCCGCCGTCGGGCGCGAAGGAGCAGGTGTAACCGAGATTGTCGGCGACCAGCGCGAGCAGGGAATCGAGATCCACTTCTTCGACCGGACGCGGGGGCATCTCGGCCCGCCGACTCCGATGCCGCCGGAACAGCCTCACTCGTGCGTCCCTTCTGCCGGGTTTCCTCCTATATCCGCACCCAGCCTGCCCTGGAGGAGTCGCGGATGGAGTAGGCTAGAGAGCACGATTTCGTATCAATAGCACCAAGTGCCCCTAGAAGCACACTTAATTGTGGTTGGCCGTGCCCCACCGGGAGCCCCGCGATAACGGGCACGCCGAGCGGCGCCAGCAGCTCCTCCAGCACCGGGTAGGGATCGCCGCAGTCGACCCAGGAACCCAGGACGAATCCGGCGGCCCCCTCCAGGCACCCCGCCTGGAGCAGCTGGACGAGCATCCGGTCGATCCGGTACGGCGCCTCGGTGACGTCCTCCAGCAGCACGATCCGCCCCCGTGCGACCAGCTCGTACGGCGTGCCGCAGAGCGCGGCCAGCAGGCTGAGGTTGCCGCCGGTGACCGGGGCGGCGACCTCACCGGGAACGATCACCCGGTCGCCGGTGATCGGCGGCGGGTCCCCGGCCAGGGCGGCCGTGTAGTGCTCGAAGGTGCGGGGTTCGGGACCGGCGGGGTCGCTGATCACGGCGCTGGCCGGCATCGGGCCGAACAGCGAGGCGAGGCCCAGCTCGACGGCGAACGCCCGGTGCAGGGCGGTGACGTCGCTGGAGCCGACCAGCGTCTTGGGCCCGGCCGCCCGCAGCGCGTCCCAGTCGAGCAGGTCCAGGATCCGGGTCGCGCCGTAACCGCCCCGGGCGCAGAACACCGCGCTCACCTCGGGATCACACCAGGCGTCGCTCAGGTCGGCGGCCCTGACCGCGTCGGATCCGGCCAGATAGCGGTCCCTGTCGAGGATGTGGGCGCCGGTGACGACCTTCAGACCCAGGCCTTCCAGGACCCGGACGCCGCGCGCCACTCCCCCGGAATCGACGGGCCCGCAGGGAGCCACCACCGCCACCGTGTCACCGGGCCGCAGCGGGGGCGGGACGACGGCGCCGTCTGCCGCGCCCGGGAAGGACGTAGGCGGTTCTTTCACTCCCCAAACGGTGCCACACTGGGCTCACATATGCGACCTCCGCCCCACATCCTGGTGGTCAACGGCATCAAAGTCCGCCAGCCGGTGTTCGTTCTCGCCGCTCCCCACTCAGGCGCGGACCTGCTGGCCCGTGCCCTGAAACGCTCCCCGGGCTTCCACGTCACGATGGGGCGTCCGGCGGTGGCCCACGTCGTCTACGCCTTCGCCCGGCGCCCCTCCATCGCCAGCCGGGGCATGGGCGCCACCCGGGTGCTCCGCGACGCCATGGCCGAGGCCTGGCAGATCGTGCCCGGCGCGTGCCAGGAGTGCCCGGCGCCGTGCCGCGAGGCGGGGGGTGTGACCGGAGCGGGGCCCTGCGTGACCTCCAACACGGTGGCCCGGTTCGGTGACGCCAGCCCCGACCTGCTCTACAGCGCCTCGGTGCTGCTGCAGGCCTTCCCCGACGCCCGCTTCGTCCAGCTCATCAGGGACGGCCGCGACGTGATCGCCGACATGCTGGCCGACCCCGCCGCCCTGTCGTGGTTCAAGCCGGTGATGCTGAGCGACGAGACCGAGTTTCCCAACCCGTTCCTGGGCCTCAACTCCGGCGAGCACAGCGAGCGCTGGAAGGCGATGCCCACGGCGGGCAAGTGCGCGCTGCGCTGGCGCAGCGCGGTCCGGCTGTCGGCCGCGCTCCACCACGAGCTGCCCCGCGAGCAACTGCTGACCCTGCGCTACGAGGACCTGGTCTCCTCCCCCGCCGACGCCGCGGAGGGGCTCTCCACCTTCCTCGGGACCCGGATCTCCAAGGTCGCCCTGTACGGCAGGAGCGTGCCGAAGGTCGGCGCCTGGCGCACCCGGCTGCGCGGCGAGGACGCCGAGCTGGTGGGGAAGGTCGCCCGCGAGGAGCTCCTGCGCCTCGGCTACGTCTCGGCCTCCTGAGGGCGACGGCTTCCCGACGGGGCGGGGCCGAGGGGTCACGGAGATGTTTCTCACAGCGCGGATGCGAACGGCGCGGACGGGACCGGGCCGAGCTCAGGAGGGCTCGATGGAACGCGCGCCGGTGCTCTCCGGCGCTAGGAGGTCTCGCTGAACTGGGTGTGGTAGAGCTCGGCGTAGACCGTGCCCTCGGCCAGCAGCTCCTCGTGGCGGCCCCTCTCCACGATGCGGCCGTCCTGGACCACCAGGATCTGGTCGGCGTCGCGGATCGTGGACAGCCGGTGGGCGATGACCAGGGAGGTCCGCCCGGCCAGCGCGATCTTCAGCGCCTGCTGCACCGCGACCTCGGACTCGGAGTCCAGGTGCGCGGTGGCCTCGTCGAGTACGACCACGCGGGGAGCCTTGAGCAGCAGTCTCGCCAGGGCCAGCCGCTGCTTCTCGCCGCCGGACAACCGGTAGCCGCGGTCGCCCACCACGGTCTCCAGCCCTTCGGGCAGCCCCCTGACCAGGTCGGCGATCTGCGCGGCGCTCAGTGCGTCCCAGATCTCCTCCTCGGTCGCGCCCGGCCTGGCGTAGCCGATGTTGGCCCCGATGGTGTCGTGGAACAGGTGGGCGTCCTGCATGACCACGCCCACGGTGTCGCGCAGGGAGTCCAGGGTGGCGTCGCGCACGTCCAGGCCGTTGATCCGGACCGCGCCGTCGTTGACGTCGTAGAGGCGGGAGACCAGGCTCGTGATCGTCGTCTTGCCCGCGCCGGAGGGACCGACCAGCGCGATCATCTCGCCGGGGCGGGCGGTGAAGCCGACGCCGCGCAGCACGTCCTGGCTGGGCCCGGTGTCGGGGCGGGCCACGGCCTCCAGTGAGGCCAGGGACACCTCGGAGGCGGCCGGATATCTGAACCAGACGTCGTCGAACTCGACGGAGGCCGGGCCGTGGGGAACGGCCCGGGCGTCCGGCTTCTCGGCGACCATGGGCTTGAGGTCGAGCACCTCGAAGACCCGGTCGAAGCTCACCAGCGCGGTCATCACGTCCACGTGCACGTTCGACAGGCTCGTCAGCGGGCCGTACAGGCGCAGCAGGAGGGTCGTGAGCGCCACCAGGGTGCCGAACTCGAAGGCGCCGTCGATGGTCAGCACGCCGCCCATGCCGTACACCAGCGCGGTGGCCAGCGCCGCGACCAGGCCGAGCGCGACCCGGAACACCGTCCCGTACATGCCGACGGTGACCCCGACGTCGCGCACCCGCCCCGCCTTGCCGCCGAAGGAGGCGGCCTCCTCGTCCGGCCGGCCGTACAGCTTGGCGACCATCGCGCCGGCGACGTTGAACCGCTCGGTCATCATGGAGCTCATCTCGGCGTCGAGCTCCATCTGCTCACGGGTGAGCCCCGACATCTTCCTGCCGACCCACTTGGCCGGGAAGATGAAGATCGGCAGCATCACGAGGGAGACGACCGTGATCTGCCAGGACAGCACCAGCATGGCGCCGAGCACCAGCACCAGCATGACCACGTTGGCGACGACCGAGGACAGCGTGCTGGTCAGCGCCCGCTGGGCGCCGATCACGTCGCTGTTGAGCCGGGAGACCAGGGCGCCGGTCTGCGTGCGCATGAAAAAGGCGACGGGCATGCGCTGCACGTGGTCGAAGACCTCGGTGCGCAGGTTGTAGATCAGGCCCTCGCCGATCCGCGAGGAGAACCAGCGCTGTGCCAGGGTGAGCGCCGCGTCGGCGATCGCCAGGCCCGCGATGACCAGCGCGAGGGCGATGACGACTCCCACCCGCTTCGGGATGATCCCGTCGTCGATGATCGCCTTCATCAGCAGCGGGTTGGCGATCACGATGACCGAGCCGACCACGACCAGGGCCAGGAAGGCCGTGATGTGCCGTGAGAAGGGCCGGGCGTATCTGACGATGCGCCTGACGGTCCCCGGGGTGAGACGTTCCTTGGTCACCGAGCCGTCCCGCCGGAGCGAGCGCATCATCTGGGGTCCGAAGCCCCCGCCCATCATCGCCATGTACGACCTCCTCTCCCGATGCGAGCACCGGGAGAGGCAGTCCCATTCCCCCATCAGCTTGAGGCGAACAACGGCCCGCCTGAGTGACCCTAAGTGAACTGCTGTGAACCGCTGTGAACTACGCGAACAACGCCCTGAGCCGTACTGCCTGCTCCTGCCCCTCGGCCACGCACTGCTCCTCCAGCGTGCGCCCCGAGGCGCCCTGGAGCAGCCGCTTGGTCGCCGTCGCGGCGTCCCGGTCGACCGCCAGCAGGGCAGCGGTCAGATCCTGTACGGCCTGCCCCAGATCCCCGGGAGCGACCACCAGTTCGGCCAGGCCGATTCTGGCTGCCTCCTCCGCTCCCACGGTGCGAGCCGTGAGGCAGATCTCGATCGCCCTGGACAGGCCCACGAGATCGACCAGCGGCTTGGTGCCGGTCAGGTCGGGGACCAGCCCGAGAGCAGGCTCCTTCATGCACAGCTTGGCATCGTCCGCCAGGACCCTCAGGTCACAGGCGAGCGCAAGCTGGAACCCGGCACCGATCGCGTGGCCCTGAACGGCCGCGACGGAGACGATGTCGGGACGCCGCAGCCACAGGAAACCCTGCTGGGCCTTGGCTAGCCGCTGCTCGAAGGTCGAGCTGTCGAGCATCGCCGAGGCCGCGAACGAACCCTGACCGGGAACCCCCTCCGGAGTGAACATCCGCAGATCGATCCCCGCCGAGAAGGACGGCCCCTCACCTCTGATCACGACGACCCTCACCTGCTGCGGCAGGGTGTCACCGATATGAGCCAGAGCCGACCAGGTAGCGAACGTCTGTGCGTTCCGCTTCTCCGGCCGATCCAGCGTGATCGTCGCGATCTTGCCGTCCACCTCGTAGCGCAGACCGACCTCCTCGAGGGAGACCTCCTCCGCACTCCCCCCGAACGCCACTTCCACCATCGCTCGTTCTCCCACCCATCGGTTCCGTCTCGTCCGAGCCTATCGATTCTCCAGAATGAGGTTCTACAGACCCGGACGAGACGGCCAGCGTGGGTACGAGCGGCTGCGGTCGCGCGTTCCGAGGCGGGGTCAGCGCTTAGACGACTTACCTCGAGTGGCTCCCCCGCGCCCGCGCAGAGTCACGCCGGACTCGCTCAGGATGCGGTGGATGAACCCGTATGACCTGCCGGTCGAAGCGGCCAGCGCGCGGATGCTCTCACCCGCGCTGTAGCGCTTCTTTAGATCGGCGGCCAGTTTTTCACGGTCGGCCCCGGTAACCCGGGTGCCCTTCTTAAGAGTCTCGGCCACGAGTACCTCCTGTAGTGCCAGACTTCCGCAGCGTTACACACGCCATGATCAGTCATTTCGGCGAGATCGGCTACCTACTCCATGGGAAAAGATCCGTACCCGCTCAAATTAAGATCAGGCAAGTGCCACAAGATCGGAAAATTCGTCGCTCCATGCGTCTTCAACTCCGTCAGGCAGCAAGATCACCCTATCGGGTCGTAGAGCCGCTACTGCACCCTCATCGTGCGTGACGAGCACAATTGCCCCAGAATAGGACCTTAGGGCAGAAAGTACCTGCTCTCGGCTGACCGGATCAAGGTTGTTCGTGGGCTCGTCGAGGAGCAGGACGTTGGCCGCCGAGAGGACCAGGGTGGCCAGCGCCAGCCGCGTCTTCTCCCCGCCGGAGAGTACTTTCGCGGGTTTGTCCACGTCATCGCCGGTGAACAGGAACGAGCCCAGGACCTTGCGCAGCTCCACGTCGGCGAGGGTTCCCCCGGCCGAGCGCATGTTCTCCAGCACGGTCCTTTCGGGGTCGATCGTCTCGTGCTCCTGCGCGTAGTAGCCCAGCTTGAGTCCGTGGCCGGGCTTGACCGCGCCGGTGTCGGGCTGCTCGATACCCCCGAGAATACGGAGCAAAGTGGTCTTTCCCGCACCGTTCAGACCCAGGATGACGACCCTGGTTCCCTTGTCCACGGCGGCGTCCACATCGGTGAACACCTCCAGCGAGCCGTAGGACTTCGACAATCCCTCCGCCATGATCGGAGTCCGCCCGCAGGGGGCGGGTTCGGGGAAGCGCAGCTTGGCGACCTTGTCGTCACGCCGCTCGACCTCCAGCCCCGAGAGCAGGCGCTCCGCCCGGCGCTGCATGTCCTGCGCGGCCTTGGCCTTGGTGGCCTTGGCCCGCATCTTGTCGGCCTGCGACATCAGCACCGAGGCCTGCTTCTCGGCGTTGGCCCGCTCGCGCTTCCTGCGCTTCTCGTCGGTCTCCCGCTGGGCCAGGTAGGTCTTCCAGCCGACGTTGTAGGTGTCGATCGCCGCACGGTTGGCGTCCAGGTGCAGAACCCGGTTTACCGTCACTTCAAGAAGCGTCACATCGTGGCTAATTATGATCAAGCCGCCCTGGTGAGATCGTAAAAAATCACGAAGCCACCCGATTGAGTCCGCATCTAGGTGGTTTGTCGGCTCGTCAAGAAGGAGAGTCTCCGCTCCACTGAAGAGAATCCGGGCCAGTTCCACCCGCCGGCGCTGGCCTCCCGACAGCGTCTCGAGCGGCTGGCCGAGCACCCGGTCGGGCAGGCCGAGGCTGGAGGCGATCGAGGCGGCCTCGGACTCGGCGGCGTATCCGCCCAGGACGTGCAGCCGGTCCTCCAGGCGCCCGTATGCCCGCACCGCGCGGTCCCTCTTGCGGTCATCCTCGGAGGACATGCCGAGCTCGGCCGCGTGCAGGTCGCGCAGCACGTCGTCCAGCCCGCGCGCGGACAGGATGCGGTCGCGGGCCAGCACCTGCAGGTCGCCGGTGCGCGGGTCCTGCGGCAGGTAACCCACCTCGCCGGTGATGGAGACCGTGCCCGCGGCGGGCGCGCCCTCACCCGCGAGAACCCTGGTCAGGGTGGTCTTACCGGCGCCGTTGCGGCCGACGAGCCCGATCTTGTCACCGGGGTTGACCCGGAACGAGGCGTTCTCTATCAGCAATCGGGCGCCGGCGCGCAGTTCGATGTCAGAAGCTACGATCATGGTTGGAGAACACTCCCAGACTGGAAATACACAGGCTCACTTCACTAGTGGCCGAACCCGCCGCGCCCTGTGTCTCCCGGCTCTCGGCTCGGCCGTCTCGCCTTTGCCCAGACGACGGTCAATCGGGAGTGCGCATACCGATCAGTGTACGGCGCGCAACCGGCCCGCTTCCCCCCGTTTGTTCAGGGCCGCTCGCCTGACACCGGCACATCGGGGTCGGTGACCCTGATCCGGATCGCCCGAAACTGGCCCGGGGTCTCCCTGAGCACGACCAGCCGCGGGTCGGGGACCGTCAGAAAGGGCTCGGTCTCCAGCGCGAAGACCGGGGCGAGCCTGCGGTCGGGCCGCAGGGCGTCCACCGCACGCCGGTCGCCGCCCAGGATCACCGCCTCCAGCTCGGCCAGGTGGGGTCCGAGGATGCGCAGAGCCACCTCGGCCGCCGCCTCGTGTGCCTCGTTCGCCTGCTTCTCCCTGCGCCGGGCGAACCGGTGCTGGGACCAGCCCCCCGCCGCGCTACGGCCGTGGACCAGCCGCGACCCGACCTTGGAGGAGACGAGCTCGTCCCCGTGGAAGATCCCGGCCGCGTGACCGCCGAGCCGTACCAGCAGCACGCCGACCCGGCGTTCCTTGCGCACGTGGGTGGTGAGACGCGCCAGCGGCCCACCACCGGAGGGGGTCAGGGGAGGGAACGGCACCTGACACTCGGCCACCGCGCCGTCCGTGCCCTCAAGCCGGACGACGTCGGCGGAGGCGGAGACCGTCACGCTCGGCGGGCCGTGCCGCTCCACGAAGCCGTCGATCCAGCGGTTCAGGCGCTCGGGCCCCACCAGGACCCAGCGACCTCCACCCTTGGCCGGTCGCGATGTCATGAAACGGGACACTACCCGGTGCCCCGGCGCTCCATACGATTCCTCAGGCGACCACCCGGCCGGATGACCGCGCGGGCGCCCTCGACGACCGGCTCCAGCCGGCCGGATCCAATGACCGGCTCTAACCAAAACCTCAACAAATAGCGAAATATCAGTGAACACGCCGTGCGTGGCTTATGTAGCCCCCGCGACCGGGTTCATCCTCAAGAGGTGTCGAGTAGCGCGCAAGTCCTCCCTTCAGCCTCCATGGCGGCCGACCTGGGCATCACGCCGATCGTCGACCTCGACACCGGGGGCGTCATCGCGCTCCAGGCGGCAGGCAACGGTCACGGGAACATCTCCGCCGTCATCCAGACGATCCACAGAGTCACCGGGAGTGATGCGCTGCTCCCGCTCGTGCTGCCCGTGCCGGCCATCGTGGTGATCGGCGGCTCGGCGGCACTGGCCCCGCTCCACGAGGCCCTGCGCATATCCGGGCGGCGGCCCGGCGAGATCATCATCATGATCCGGGGAGACTTCGCCCAGCACGACCGGCGTGCCCTGCTCATCGGGCTGGAGGGCCTGCGCGCCATCGGCTACCTCATCGCGGTGGGCGATCTGGGCACCGGCCACATTCCGCTGGACCTGCTCGTCGACGCGGGGCCGTACCTGGCCGTGATCTCCCCCGAGCTGGTCTCCAGGACGCCCCGCGACGCGCGCCGCTCCGCGCTCGCCGAGTCCCTGGCGGCGCTCGCCCGGGGCGTGGGCGCCCACGTGCTGGCCCCGGGGATTTCCGACGAGGCGCAGCTCACCGCGGTGCGCGGCTGGGGAGTACGGCTGGCGCAGGGCCCGCTCCTGGTCCCCGGCCCGTCGGGACGGGTCCACGTGCCGATCCCCGTCGTCGAGCAGGAGCCGGTGCAGGCCCTGCTCGGCCCCCGCGTCCAGGAGTTCCTGCTGCCCGCGGTGACCCTCCCCTACGCCGCCACCGCCGAGGACGCGGCCGAGGCCTTCGGCAGCGAGCCGTCCATCACCAGCGTGATCCTGGTGGACGAGTACCAGCGTCCCAGGGGCAGCCTCGACCGCAGCCGCTTCCTGCTGTCGATCGCCACCCGCTTCGGCCATGCCCTGCACGGTAAGAAGCCCGCGGCACGGCTCGCCGACACCGCCCGCACGGTTCCCAAGACCACTCCCGCCATCGCCGCCATGCAGCTCGCGGGCCGCGACACCGCACGCGTTTACGACGATCTGGTCGTCACCGACGAGGTCGGCCGCTGCATGGGCGTCGTCCGGGTGGCCGACCTGATCCGCCAGGTCGCGGCCATGCAGCACTGAGGGCCGGCCTCCGCAGCAGAGCGACCTTGGAACGCGCCAAACGCCCGCGCTCGGCCGTTCGACGGCGGGAGTGCCTTTACTTTGGCCGAATCGCCAAAACCTCTCCGCACTTCAATGGCATATGCTACGAGTTAGGTTTACCTAACTTGACGTTCCCGGGAGTGGCACATGGCAGACGACAGGCCCGCACGCCCCGCGCGCCCCGTACGCAGGACGACCCGCGGCGAAGTGCGGCGGGTCGAGCGGCTCACCCCGCACATGATCCGGGTGGTGCTCGGCGGCGAGGGCCTCGCGGGCTTCGAGGTGGGTGAGTTCACCGACCACTATGTGAAGCTCCTGTTCCCCCCGCCCGGGGTGACCTACCGGAAGCCGTTCGACATGGAGGCGATCCAGCGCGACCTGCCCCGTGACCAGTGGCCCACCACCCGGACCTACACCGTCCGCGCGTGGGACCCCGAGGCGTCCGAGCTGACGCTCGACTTCGTCTACCACGGCGACAGCGGCCTGGCCGGGCCGTGGGCCGATCGGGTCCAGCCGGGCGAGGAGATCCACTTCTTCGGCCCCGGCGGCGGCTACGCCCCCGACCCGGACGCCGCCTGGCACCTTCTCGTGGGAGACGAGAGCGCGCTGCCCGCCATCGCCACCGCCCTGGAGCGCCTGCCCGCAGGCGCGCAGGCCCATGTCTTCATCGAGGTGGAGGACGCGCAGGAGGAGCAGTCACTGGACTCCCCCGCCGACACGAAGATCTTCTGGCTGCACCGCGGCGGCGCGCCGGTCGGCGAGGCGCTCATCAGAGCGGTGCGGGAGCTCGACTTCCCGCCCGGCGCCGTACACGCCTTCGTGCACGGCGAGGCCACCTTCGTCAGGGAGCTCAGGCGCCATCTGCGCACCGAGCGGGGCGTCCCGCTGTCGCAGCTGTCCATCTCCGGCTACTGGCGCCTCGGTCGCGACGACGAGGCCTGGCGCTCCTCCAAGCGCGAGTGGAACGAGCAGATCGAGCAGGAGGAGGCCGCCGCGCTCTCCTCCTGAGCCCGGAACCTCCCGGACCGCAGCCGGTCTCCCCGATCGGGGCCCTCCCGGGCCTGAGCCTTCCGGGTCGGAGCCGGTCTCCTGAGCCGGAGCCGCCCGCGGGTCCGGGCTCGCCGGACGGTCCCGGCAGCCCGTCGCGGGCCGTCGCGGTCGTCGCGGGTCAGAGCCAGCCGTGGGTCCGGGCTCGCTGGACGGCCTCGATCCGGTTGCGCGCGTGGGTCTTCTGGATGGCCGAGGAGAGATAGTTGCGGACCGTGCCCTCCGACAGGTGAAGGCTCCCGGCGACGTCGGCGATGGTGGAGCCGTCCGCCGCGGCGGCCAGGACGTCGCGCTCGCGAGGCGACAGCGGGTTGGGGCCCGCGCTGAGCGCGGCCGCGGCCAGCCCCGGGTCGATGACCCGCTCACCGTCGCGGACCCGGCGGATGGCGGCGGCGAGCTCGCGGGCCGGGCTGTCCTTGACCAGGAAGGCCACCGCGCCCGCCTCCATCGCCCTGCGCAGGTAGCCGGGACGGCCGAAGGTGGTCAGGATCATGATGTGGCAGCCGGGGAGCGCCTCGCGGATCCGCGCCCCGGCGGTGATGCCGTCTCCCCCGGGCATCTCGACGTCGAGCAGCACGACGTCCGGCCGGATCCTGAGCGCGACGGCGAGCGCCTCCGGGCCGGAGGCGGCCTCCCCCACCACCTCGATGTCGGGCTCCAGGCCGAGCAGCGAGGCCAGCGCGCCCCGGACCATCGCCTGGTCCTCCACCAGCAACACCCGGATCATGCCCGTCCCCCCGCGGCCGTCGGGACCGCCACCCTGAGGGCGAAGCCGGTCTCACCCGGACCGGCGGACACCGTCCCGCCGGCAGCCTCCACCCGTTCGGTCAGCCCGGTCAGCCCGCTGCCCGGTCCGTACGGCGCCGCCCCGCGTCCGTCGTCCACGATCTCCAGGACGGTGCTCTCCCCGTCGCAGGTCACCTCGATCTCGCACCGGGTCGCCCGCGCGTGCCGGATGACGTTGGTGGCCCCCTCGCGCACCGCCCAGCCGAGCAGCCCGTCCAGCGCGTCGGGCAGCGGCGTTCCCGCCAGCCGGACCGTCACCCGCGTCCCCGCCGCCTCCATCGCGGCGCGGGCGCCGTCCAGCTCGCCCGACAGGCCGCGCTGCCGGTAGGCGGTGACGGCGTCGCGCACCTCCACCAGTGCCTCCCTGGCCACCGACTCGATGTCGTTGATCTCCGCCACCGCCCGTTCCGAGCCGCTCTCGGCCAGCCGCCCGGCCAGCTCGCTCTTCAGCACGATCAGCGACAGGCTGTGGCCGAGCAGATCGTGCAGGTCCCGGGCGATGCGCAGCCGTTCCTCGCTCGCGGCCAGCCGGGCCACCTCCTCCTGCGCCTGGCGGAGCTGGGTCACCAGCAGCCGGGTGTTGCGCACGCTCATGAACAGGATGCCGAGCGTGGCGACCTGGAAGACGAGCACCAGAGTGGTGCCCGGATCGTTCTGCTTCAGCAGACCGATCAGCGCAACGGTGACGCCCATGCCGACGATGCCGACGACCGCCGCACGCGTGCTCAGCGCCATGCTGTAGAGCACGGTCATGTAGATCGGCAACGTCAGCCAGCCGCCGCCGAAGAGGAGCGGCAGGCCGACGGCCAGGACCGTGACCGCGGCGATCAGCAGATGGCTCAGCAGGGTCGGCTTCCCGAATGTGCGCTGGCTCATCACCACGGCGATGTAACAGACGATGAAGGTGACCAGCCCGAAGGCGCCCCACACGGCCTTCGCGCCGGTCACGTTTCCGGTGACGAGGTCCAGCATCGGAAAGCAGAGATAAACCAGGCCGATGGCCATCCCGGGCAGCCGCCGCCAGCGGGACGGATTCTCTCCCGTCCCGCCGAAGGTGAGGGCCGAGGCGAGTTTCATGCTCGTACGGTAGCCCGGCGGTAGGCGAACACCGCGGCGGTCCCCAGCACGGCGGCCCAGATCAGGATCGTCACCACGTCCCGCAGCGGCGGCGCCGTGCCCGCGACCAGGTGCCAGCCCATGTCGGCGTAGGAGAAGGAGGGCGTGACCTGCGCGATGCTCCTCATCGTCGCGGACATGATCTCCACCGGGAACCACAGGCCGCCGAGGAACGCCAGCCCGAACATGCCGATCATCGTGACCGGCTGGGCGGTGTCCGCGGGCAGCAGCGAGCCGGCGATCAGGCCGAGCGCGGCGAACGGGAGGGTGCCGATCCACATGACCGGGATCAGCGCGGCCCACTGCCAGGCCGGCAGCGAGACGCCCTGGGTGAGCACCGCGGCCAGGCAGACCAGCACCAGGGACGGCAGCACCAGCAGCAGCGAGGTGATCAGCTTGGTGACGATGATCGACCAGCTCGGCAGCGGGGTGATCTGCAGCTGGCGGAGCCAGCCGGACTGCCGCTCCTGTGCCCACGGCACGGAGGTGCTCATCATCGAGGCCGCCAGCGCGCCGTAGGCGGCCATGGAGACCATCAGGATGACGCTGCCCCTCACCCCACCGGAGCCCGCCTCGTCGCCCCACAGGTTGGCGTACAGCAGGTAGAACGCCACGGGGAAGGCCACCACGAAGATGATGTAGCGCTTGTTGCGCAGCATCCGCAAGATCTCGATCTTGATGTAGTTCGGCATCATGGCTCCCGGGTGAGTGCGAGGAAGGCGTCTTCGAGGTCGGCCCCGGTGATCCGCAGCTCACGGATCTCCAGCGAGGTGCCCCGGTAGAGGGCCGCCACGGTGGCGTCGGGGTCGGCGGTGCGCAGCGTGGCGGTGCCCCCCGAGACCTCCACGGCGGAGACGCCCGGCAGGGCGTCCAGCCCCGTGGTCGCCTGGTCGTCCAGGACGAAGCTGACGGCGTGGCCGCCTGCCCCGGCCTTGATCTGCGCGGCGGTGCCGTCGGCCACGATCCGGCCCCCGGAGATCACGATGACCCGGTCGGAGTGCTCGTCGGCCTCTTCGAGGTAGTGGGTGGCGAACAGGACCGTCCGGCCCCCGGCCGCGTAGTCGCGCATGCCCGCCCAGAACCTCAGCCGCGACTCCACGTCCATGGCCGCGGTGGGCTCGTCCAGCACGAGCAGCTTGGGCGCGCCCGCGATGGCCAGGGCGAACCTGACCCGCTGGGCCTGCCCGCCGGACAGCTTGGCGGCGCGCCGCCGTACCAGGTCCGTGAGGTCCGCCGTCCTCAGGATCTCGTCCAGACCGAGCGGGGCGGGGTAGAGCCGCCGTACGAAGTCGACCAGCTCACCGACGGTGAGCTCGGGAATGAGCTCACCGCTCTGCGTCATGGCCCCGATCTCACCCCGGGCGACCGCCTCCTCCGGGAGGCGGCCGAGGATCTCGATCCGGCCCCGGGTCGGGCGGAGCAGGCCGAGCAGCATGTTGATGGAGGTGGACTTGCCCGCCCCGTTGGGGCCGAGCAGCGCGACGGTCTGGCCGGCCTCGACCGCGAGGTCCAGCCCGTCGACGGCGAGCACGTTCCCGTAGCTCTTACTCACGTCGGTGAAGGCGATGGCTTTCATGCCTCAACGCTAGGAGCGTCAAGGCATGATCCTCAGTGCCTGTTCTCCGGGTTTGGCGGTGACATTTGTCAGAAAGACCGACGGCCCCGGACGCCGTCGGACAGCCCCGGACGCCGTCGGACAGCGCCGGGCGGCGTCAGACGACGTCGGAACGCGCCGGACGCCGCCGGAACGGCGGTGACTCCCGTCGACCGCCGCGGAGGCGACGACGGACGCGGATCTCCGGCCACGGACATGGGCCGATGGAGCACCCGCCGGAGGATGGGCCGCTCACGGGGGCGCCGCCGGGCAGGAGCCGCTCAGAGGCGGCAGGCGAAGATGGCGGTGACCAGGATGGCCTTCGCGCCCATCTCCCAGAGCTGGTCCATCACCTGCTGGTGCCCCTTGCGCGGCACCATGGCGCGGACCGCGACCCAGCCCTCCCGGTGCAGCGGGGAGACCGTGGGGCCCTCCATGCCGGGGGTGAGGGCGATGGCCTCCTCGATCCGCTCGGCCCGGATGTCGTAGTCCATCATCACGTAGTCGCGGGCGACCAGCACGCCCTGGAGACGGCGCATGAGCTGCATGAGCCCCTGGGTCTCCACGGCGCCGACCCGCTTGATCAGCACGCCCTCGGAGTGGGCGATCGGCTCGCCGAACACCTCGAGGTCCATGTTGCGCAGCGTGGTTCCGGTCTCCACGACGTCGGCCACGGCGTCGGCCACGCCCAGGCGGACCGCGGTCTCGACCGCGCCGTCCAGCTTGATCACCCGGGCCTCGACGCCCTGCTCGGCGAGGTAGGCCTCCAGCAGGCCCGCGTAGGAGGTCGCGATGCGCTTGCCCTTGAGGTCCGCGACGGAGACGAACTCGTCGGGGTTGGCGGCGAAGCGGAAGGTGGATCTGCCGAAGCCGAGCGGGATGAGCTCCTCGACCTGCGCTCCGGAGTCGCGGAGCATGTCACGGCCGGTGATCCCGGCGTCCAGGGTGCCCTCGCCGACGTAGACGGCGATGTCCTTGGGCCGCAGGAAGAACAGCTCGCAGGAGTTCTCGGGGTCGACGACCACGAGCTCCTTGCTGTCCTTGCGCGCGCGGTATCCGGCTTCCTTCAGTATCGTCTGGGCTGCCTCGGTGAGGGCGCCCTTGTTCGGGACGGCAAGACGCAACATGGCGTGAGGTTCCTTACGTGTGGAGTGTGGTCTACAGGGCGGTGACGCTGCGATGCTGTGAGCCGGGCTCACCGGCTCACAGATGCTTGTAGACCTCGTCCAGCCCGATCCCCTTGGCGATCATGAGAACCTGCACGTGGTAGAGGAGCTGGGAGATCTCCTCCGCGGCACGGTCGTTCGACTCGTGCTCGGCCGCCATCCAGCTCTCGGCGGCCTCCTCCACGACCTTCTTGCCGATGGCATGGACACCGGCGTCCAGCGCGGCCACGGTGCCCGAGCCCTCGGGCCGGGTGCGTGCCTTGTCGGACAGCTCGGCATACAGCTCTTCGAAGGTCTTCATGATCTCTCTCGCCATCGTCGGATGTGCTCATCAAGCGTATCCGCCCACCGGTCCTCTCGCGTGCGCGTCCACACCGTGGGACACGAATCGGTCACATGAGAAGGAACGGCCGGTCAGTCGTTGACGCATCTGAGCACCGGGCGGGCGACAAGGGCGGCGGGATCGGGCGAACCGGTCACGTGGAGGGTGACGCTCTCTCCGGGGAGCAGGGTCAGGAGCATGTCGTCGACCGAGGAGGCGGGATCGAGGCGGTCGGGAAACAGGGCCAGGTCGCGCAGGACGGTCCGGGCGGTGATCGTGACGTCCAGGCCGTCTCCCGAGGGGATCACCTCGGTCTCGTAGGCCGCGACGGGGAAGTCGACCTCCGGGTCCTCGGCGAAGAACTCCAGGACCCGGTGCTCCCCCAGCCGTGCGGCCAGCAGTTCGGCGGCCGGATTCCCGGGCGTGGCGACGCCCTCGGGGATCGGGATCCTCGCCACGGAGCGGGGCGCCACCTCGACCCTGACGGTCTCCTTGGCCAGCGGCTCACCGGTCAGGCCGAGCCGCAGGAGCTCCAGCTCGCCCGCCCACGGCTCCGCGCTGTCGTTGACCACCGCCACGGCGCCGTCCTGGACCGTGAGCAGGCGGTCGGCGTAGACACGGCGCAGCGCGTACCACAGCGGCTTGCGGCGGCCCTGCCCGTCGATCGCGGCCCAGGAGGTGACCGGCCAGCAGTCGTTGAGCTGCCAGACGATCGTGCCCATGCAGTACGGCGCCAGCGCCCGGAACCGCTCGATGCCGAAGGCCATCGCCCGCGCCTGGTTGAGCTGGGTGAGATAGTGCCAGTCGTCGAAGGTCTCCGGCCGGGGCAGGTGGTCGCCCAGACCTCGCAGGAGTTTGGCGTTGCCGTCGGCGGCCTTCTGGTGGTGCAGGACGCCGGGCGAGGAGGGGGTGAGGGGGTCGTCGGAGACGGCCCCGCGCAGGGTGGCGTAGGCGGGCGGGCCCTGGAAGCCGAACTCGGCCACGAACCGGGGGCGGTAGGCGGCGTAGCGGGTGTAGTCCTCGCGGTTCCAGACGTCCCAGATGTGGACGGTGCCGCGTTCGGGGTCCCTGGGCGGCAGGTCGGGACGGCCGGAGTAGGGGCTGCCCGGCCAGTAGGGGCGGGTCGGGTCGAGCTCGGCCACCACGGAGGGCAGCAGGTCGTAGTAGAAGCCCGCCCCCCAGGTGCGCTCGCCCAGCTCCTCCTGCCAGCCCCAGTCGGCGTGGCCCTCGATGTTCTCGTTGTTGCCGCACCACAGGATCAGCGAGGGACGCCAGGCCAGGCGGGTGACGTTCTCGCGCGCCTCGGCCTCCACCTCGGCCGCGAAGGGCTCCTCCTCCGGGTAGGCGGCGCAGGCGAACGGGAAGTCCTGCCAGACCAGCAGGCCGAGCTCGTCGGCCAGGTCGTAGAAGTCCTCGCTCTCGTACAGGCCTCCGCCCCAGACCCGCAGGAGGTTCACGTTCGCCGCGAGGGCCTGGCCGAACCGCTCGGCCAGCCGCTCGCGGGTGACCCGGGCGGGGAAGCAGTCGTCGGGGATCCAGTTCACCCCGCGCACGAACACCGGGACGCCGTTGACGGCGAGGGTGAACGCCTCGTCCGTCCGGTCCAGGTGAACGTCGCGGAAACCGATCCGCCGGCTCCAGGTCTCCTCGCCGAGGCCGACGACGAGCTCGTAGCGCGTCTGCTCGCCGTAGCCGCGGGGCCACCACAGCTCCGGGTCCGGCACCTGGAGCGTCAGGACGGCCTCGTTCTCGCCGGGTGCCAGCCGTACCTCGTGCTCGATGCCCGCGACCGAGGCCGTGACCGTCAACGGGGGCTCCTCCGGCCGCCCGTCCGCCCCGGAGGTCGCGCCGGAGTCCGTGCCGGAGGTCGTGCCAGGACCCGTGCCGGAGGCCGCCTCGGAGGCTGTGCCGGTGGACGCCCCGGAGGCCGTGCCGGCGGACGCGCGCTCGATCGTGACGTGCACCTCGACCCGCCCGTCACCGCTCACCAGCGGCCGGACCGACGCCAGCCGGGCCCCGCTCCACGACCGCAGCCCGATCGGCCGCCAGATGCCGGAGGTGACCACCGCCGGCCCCCAGTCCCAGCCGAAGTTGCAGGCCATCTTCCTGATGAACTGGTAGCGGTCGTCGTAGGAGCCCGGCCTGTCGCCGAGCTCGGCTCGGCGCGCCTCGATGTACTCGTACGGCGAGGCGAACCGCACCCGCAGCGTGTTCTTCCCCTCCAGAAGCAGATCCCGTACGGCGAAGCCGTAGGAACGGTGCTGGTTGGCCGTGACCGCGACCTCGACGCCGTTGAGCACCACCGTGGCGACCGTGTCGAGCCCCTCGCAGACCAGGTCGGTCCGCTCGTGCTCGTCGGCGTGCCAGACGAACGTCGTCTCGTAGTCCCAGCCGGAGCGGCCTATCCAGGTCAGCCGGGTCTCGTTGTCGTCCAGGTAGGGGTCCTCGATCAGCCCGGCGGCCAGCAGGTCGGTGTGCACGCACCCCGGCACCGTGGCCGCGACGCGGGAGATCTCCTTCCCCGCCTCGGTGCCTGTCTCGGAGCCCTCGGAGCCCACCTGGGAAAGAGTCCAGCCGTCGTGCAGAGTTCTCAACTCACGCTCCTCAATCGTGTGGGCGCATCATCCTGCCGGACGAGATGCCCCGGTTCGGCCTCCACCAGTGTGGAGGGCGCGGCGGGCCCGTCGTCGCGGAGGGCGGCGGGCGCGTCGTCCCATTTGGTGGTGAGCTGCGGCACCGAGGACAGCAGCTTGATCGTGTAGGGGTGCAGGGGGTTGCCGAACACCATCTCGGTGGGGCCCGACTCGACCACCTGTCCCCGGTACAGGACCACGGCCCGCTCGCTGATGTAGTTGCCCAGCGAGAGGTCGTGGGTGACGAACAGCACGCCGAGGCCCCGCGACTTCAGGTCGGCGAGCAGGTTGAGGACGTCGATCCTCGTGGAAGCGTCCAGCATGCTGGTGATCTCGTCGGCGACCAGGAACCTGAGGTCGAGCAGGAGCGCCCTGGCGATCAGCAGGCGCTGGAGCTGGCCGCCGCTGAGCTGGTGCGGATATTTGCCGAGGACCTGGCCGGGGTTGAGCCTGACCTCCCTGAGCGATTCGGTGATCCTGCCCTCCCACTCGGAGGCGGCGACCCCGGGGAAGTACTCGTTCTTGATCATCTGGAGCACGTGGTCGACCTTGAAGACCGGGTTGTAGCAGCTGAACGGATCCTGGAAGACGCCCTGGACGTGGCGGTAGTAGGCCTTGCCGGGCGTGGCGCGGGCCCCGTCGAGGGTGATCGAGCCGCCGGAAGGAGGCGTCAGCCCGAGGATCATCCTGCCGATGGTGGTCTTGCCGCTGCCGCTCTCCCCGATGAGCGAGACCACCTCCCCCGGCCGCAGGTCGAAGCTCACGTCGTCGACGGCGGTCATGGTCCTGCCGCCGAAGGCGCCCACCTTGTAGGTCTTCGTGACCCCGTCGAGTCTCAGCATCAGGCCTTCCAGCATGCGACGTGGTGGCCGGGTTCGACCTCGACCACCGGGGGTTCCTCGGCGCACTTGCCGAACGCCAGGGGGCATCGGTCCCTGAACCGGCACCCGGCGGGCGGATCCAGCAGCGAGGGCGGCTCGCCGGGGATGCCCGAGAGCCGGCGATCGGTGTAGCGGACGCCGACCTCCGGCAGCGAGGAGATCAGCAACCGGGTGTAGGGATGGCGGGGCTCGCCGACGATCACGCCCGCCGGGGCCTTCTCGGCCAGCTTCCCCGCGTACATGACCATGATCGTGTCGGCGATCTGGTAGGTCAGCGAGATGTCGTGGGTGATGAAGATCATGCTGCGCACGAATCCGCGGTCCCGGAACTCCACGAGGGTCCTGGCCACGGCCTTCTGGGTCGACACGTCGAGCGCGGAGGTGATCTCGTCGGCGATGAGCAGGGAGGGGTCGAGCAGGGTGGAGATGACCATGACCATCCGCTGCTTCATGCCGCCGGACAGCTCGATCGGATACCGCTGGAGGACCTCTCGCGGCAGCTCGACCAGGTCCAGGCGGCGTCCCAGCTCGTCGGTGTCCAGGTGCCGCCCGCGAGAGCGGAGCAGCTCGGCGACCATCCTGCCGATCCTGCGGGTGGGGTTCATGGCGCTCATGGAGTACTGCGGGATGATCGACACCTTGGTGAAGCGGAAGGGGTTCATCCGGTGGTCGTCGCCGATCGGCAGCTCCTCGCCGTCGAGTTCGGCGGTGCCTCCGGCCAGCCGCATCCGGCCGTCCATCCTGATCAGGCTCTTGCCGAGGGTGGTCTTGCCGCAGCCCGACTCCCCGGCCAGCCCCAGGATCTCCCCGTCGCCGACGTCGAAGGTGACGCCGTCGATCGCCTTCACCTCGCCCCGCAGGGTCCGGTAGTGGACCCGCAGGTCGTCGACGCGCAGGGTCATGGGGCCTTCTCCCCCGGGACGAGCACGGTCTCGGTCATCACAGCTCCCTCAGCTTCGGGTTGAACACCTCGTCCAGGCCGACGTTCGTGACGTAGAGGGCGCCGACGATGGCGGTGATTCCGGCCCCCGGAGGCACGAACCACCACCACATGCCCAGGTGGAGCGCGCTCCAGCGGGCCGCGTTGTTGAGCATCAGGCCGAGCGAGACGCCCTGGCTCGGCCCGAGCCCGATGAAGTCGAGCGAGGCGGCGATCAGGATCGACCCGCCGAACAGCAGGATGAACGTCATGAACAGGTAGGAGCTCATGTTGGGCGCGATCTCCCTGGCGATGATCTTCCAGGTGCGGACCCCGCTCAGCCGGGCCAGGTCCACGAAGTCCCGCGAGCGCAGCGAGAACGTCTGGGCCCTGATGGCCCTGGCCGCCCAGGGCCAGGAGGTGAGCCCGATGAAGAGCGCCTGCACGCCGACGCTGCGGATGCCCAGGTAGGCGTTGACGATCAGGAGTACGGCCAGCGCGGGCAGGACCAGGACGATGTTGGTGAGCATGTTCAGCACCTCGTCGACCAGCCCGCCCCGGTAGCCGGCGGTGAAGCCGATCACCATGCCGATGATCGCGGCCAGCCCTCCGCCGAGCAGCCCCACCACGAAGGTGACCCGCATGCCGTACAGGAACTGGGCGAAGACGTCCTGGCCGAACATGGTGGTGCCGAACCAGTGCTCGGCCGAGGGTGCGGAGGCGGGGATGCCGACATAGGCGTTCGGGTCGCCCTCGACGAGCATCGGACCGGCGGCGGCCAGAATGATCAGCGGGACCAGCACGACCAGCCCCGCCAGGAGCTTGCCGTTGCGGATCGCGAAGTACAGGCCCTCGTGGCGCCTCGCGGGAACGGCCGTCATGCCGCCTCGCCTCCCATCCCGGTCCTGGTGCGGGGATCGACCAGGACGTAGACGACGTCGATGATGAAGTTGGCTGCCAGCACGCCCACGACGATGAACAGGAAGGCACCCTGGAGCAGGAAGAAGTCCTGGTTCTGGATCGCCTGGAGGATCAGGTGGCCGAGCCCCGGATAGGAGAAGACGATCTCGGTGACCAGGGCGCCCGCCACGAGCACGCCGAGTTGCAGGGCCAGGCCGGTGATCTGCGGCAGGACGGCGTTCCTGAACGCGTAGCGCCGGATCAGGCGCTGGGGCGCCCCGAGCGAGGACAGGTAGGTGGAGTAGTCGGCCTCCAGCTCATAAATGATCATGTTGCGCATGCCGATCGCCCACCCGCCGAACGCGACGAGGAAGAGCGAGACGAACGGCAGGAACCAGTGGAGCGCGAGGTCTCCCACGAACTCCCACGACAGGTTGGGCCGCATGGCGAAGCTGTAGCCGCCCGAGACGGGGAAGACCCCCGCGACGATGCCCAGCCCCCAGGCCAGCAGGATGGCCAGCCACATGTAGGGGGTCGCGGTGAGCACGTAGCCGATCGGCAGCACGGTGTTGTCCAGCCACTTGCGCCTGGCCGCGAACGCGCCGAACCTGTTGCCCGCCCACCAGCTGAGCAGGATGGCCGGGATGAGCAGTGCCAGCGTGTACGGCACCGCCCGCATGATGACGTCGGTCACGGGCGTCGGGAACAGCCAGATGCTGGTGCCCAGATCACCCTGGAACAGCGCGGCCCAGAAGTTGCCGTACTGCTTCCAGAGCGGCAGGTCGAGCCCGAACAGGTTCGTGTAGTGCGCGCGCATCGCCTCCACGGCGGCGGGCTGCGAGACGTTGGCCCTGGCGAGCATGCTCTGCACGGGATCCCCCGGCATGAAGCGCGGGATCATCCAGTTGATCGTGACCGCCACGAGGAAGGTGAGCCCGTAGACGAGCAGCTTCCTGCCGAAATAGCGTCGCAAACGATCCTCCCGAATCGGCGAGATGGGGCCCCTCCCCCGCGCGGAGCACTCCGGCGGACGGCGCGGGGAAGGGGGTGAGGATCGTCGGTCAGCCGCCTGCCGGCTTCAGGTCGGTCAGGGTCAGGACGCCGCCGAGTTCGAGCCAGTTGCGCCACATTGCCGGCGGGGACTTGGGCGTGCCCGCCGCCGAGGACGGCCAGTTCGTCCAGACCGCGTTGCTGGTCTGGGCCCACAGGCCGTTGTACCAGAGCGGGATCACCGGAAGATCGTCCAGTTGGATCTTCTGGATCTCCGAGGCGACCTGCTTCATCCCCTCGACGTCGTCGACCTTCTTGCCGTCGAGCTCCTGGACGAGGTCCCAGGCCTTCTTGTTCTCGTAGCGGCCGAAGTTGACGGTGTTCTGCAGCTTGTTGACCGGCAGCTGGAAGATGTAGTCGTAGTACATCCAGGGCGTGTTGGACAGCTGCCGCTCGTTGTTGAGCAGCAGGTCGAACTTGCCGGACCCCCGCTGGTCCACCAGCGCGTTGTAGTCGGGGAACTCGGGGGTGAGGTCGATCCCGGCGGCCTTGGCGCCCTCGGCGATGACCCGGGAGGCCTCCATCCAGTCGGTCCACCCGGCCGGGACGATGATCTTCAGCGAGGCCTTGGAACCGTCCTTGTTCTCCACGAACCCGTCGCCGTCGGTGTCCTTGTAGCCCGCGTCGGCCAGGAGCTTCTTCGCCTTGCCCGTGTCGAAGGCGAAGCCCTTCTCGCTCACCACCGCCGTGTCGACGTACTTGTCCCACTGGGGCAGCAGGCCCGTAGGGCCGGACGCCTTGACCAGGTTGCCGTAGACGCCCTCGACGATCTTCTTGGTGTCGATGGAGTTGGCGATCGCCTTGCGGAAGGCGGGGTCGTCCATCGGCTTCTTCGTGGTGTTGGGGACCAGGAAGGCCGTGTTGGCCGACAGCATGTAGGGGGGCTCGGGATAGTAGGACTGGATGCCGAAGTTCCCCTTGACCAGGTTGGCGATCCCGGGCAGGAAGTTGTTGCTGAGGTCGAGGCCCTTCTGCAGCAGCAGGCCCATCGCCACCTCGTTGCTGGAGTTGACGATGTCGACGACGTATTTGGGCTTGACGTCCCTGCCCAGCGCCGCCGTGGCCCACCAGCCGTCACGCTTGACCCAGGCCATGCGGTCCTGGTCGTGGCTGTGGTAGGCATATGGCCCCGTGCCGATCGGCTTCTCGTTCGTCCCGTTCATCACCTCGTCCTCGGAGCGCCCCTCCCAGAGGTGCTTGGGGACGATCGCGTTGTTGTAGACCCAGTTGGCCCACTGCTGGTAGTTGGCCTTGGAGAAGGTGAACGTCACCGTCTGGTCGTCGGTCGCCTCCGCCTTCTCCAGCCAGGTCCACAGGTTGGCGTAGGGGACGGTCTTCATCTTGCCGAGCTCGACGGTGAAGACCACGTCGGCGGCGGTGAAGGGCTTGCCGTCCGCCCAGGTGACCCCCTTGCGCAGCTTGAGCTCGTAGGTCTTGTCGCCGGTCCAGGTGCCGTTCTCCGCCAGCCAGGGCGTGAACCTGTCGGTCTGGGGGTCGTACAGGAACAGCGTCTCGTAGACGAGGCCCTTGGTGCCGGTGGCCGAGTCCCAGGTCCGCAGGGGGTTCCAGTTGGCCGGCGGGCCCCACTGGGTGCCGCTGGTGTACAGCGTCTCGTTACGCGGGAACGCCGCGTTCGCCGCGTCCGCCCCGCCCCCCGCCGGGGCCGGGGCCGCGCCGCCCGAGGCCTGCGGCGCCCCGCTCGGGGCGGACGGCTGCGTGGAACCCCCCGTGCAGCCGGCGGCGACCAGGCAGGTCGCCGCGCCGAGGACGAACAATCTCCATCGAGTCCGCATCGACGTTCCCCTTTCCGGCATGGGAGCGCTCCCAGTCGAAGGCCGCGATCGCATGCACTTTCTGAACCGGATAAGTAACGCGACCGTAAAGTCCATGTGTCGAAGGTGTCAATAGGCAACTGGACCGGTTCAGCTATAATCGCCTCCGTCAACGAGGGGGATCATGAGAAGACCGACGATCGCCGACGTCGCCAGGCAGGCCGGAGTCTCCAAGGGAGCGGTCTCCTATGCCCTCAACGGGCAGCCCGGCGTCTCGGAGAGCACCCGCGCCAGGATCATGGCGATCGCCGAGGAGATCGGCTGGCGCCCCAACAGCGCCGCCCGGGCGCTGAACGGCGCGCGGGCGGGCGCCGTCGGCCTGGCCCTGTGCCGTCCCGCCCGCACCCTCGGCATGGAGCCGTTTTTCATGGAGCTCATCAGCGGGATCGAGGGCGAGCTCTCCGCCCGCTCCTACGCGCTCATGCTCCAGGTGGTCGGCGACCACCAGCAGGAGGTCGCGGTCTACCGCCGCTGGTGGGGAGAGGGCCGCGTCGACGGCGCCATCCTCGTCGACCTGCACGTCGGCGACCCCCGGGTGGCCGAGTTCGAGGCGCTGGGGCTGCCGACCGTGGTGATCGGCCATCCGTCGGAGTCGGGGGCGCTGGTCTCCGTCTGGTCCGACGACGGCGGCGCCGTGCGGGAGACGGTGGAATACCTGGTCGCGCTGGGGCATCGCAGGATCGCCAGGGTCGCCGGACTGCCCCGCCTGGTCCACACGGCGCTGCGGGACCGGGCGTTCGCCGAGGCCTGCGAGGGCGTGGCCGAGCAGGTGACGGTGCACACCGACTACACCGGCGAGGAGGGCGCGCGCGCCACCCGGCGGCTGCTCAGCTCCCCCGACCGGCCCACCGCGATCGTCTACGACAACGACATCATGGCCGTGGCCGGGCTGTCGGCGGCCCAGGACCTGCGCCTGGACGTCCCGCGCGACCTGTCCATCGTCGCCTGGGACGACTCACCGCTCTCCCAGGTGGTCCGGCCCCCGCTCACCGCCCTCAGCCGCGACATCTCGGCGTACGGCGGGCACGCGGCCCGCCGGCTGCTCGCCCTGATCGCCGGGGAGGACGTGGGCGCCTTCGAGGACGAGGCGGCTCGCCTCACCCCCCGCGGCAGCACCGCTCCCCCGCCCTCCGGCGTCCCGCACGGATAGATCTCGACGGGCACCGGCATCCCGGGGTCATCGACATGCCACGAATGGACCCGATGGGCGCCGGCAGGCGGCGCCCGGCCTCAGCCGGCGTCGCCGACCCCACGCCGGGCCGCATTCCCGGGGTTCATGGGTTTCCGGGGTTCATGGGTTTCCGGGGTTCATGGACTTCCCCTGGCTCCCCGGCTTCACCGGCCCCGCTCCGGCACGCTCCCCGGCTTCACCGGCTCCGCTCCGGAAGCGCCCCCGGATTCACCGGCCATGCGCCGGGCGCGTTTGCCCCGTGCGAGCTCGGTGGCCAGCGCGTCCAGGTGCGGGGTCCAGAAGCGCCGGTAGCGTTCGAGCCACACGTCGACCTCCCGCAGGGGCGCGGGATCGACGGCGTACAGGCGGCGGGTGCCTTCGGCCCGGACCGTCGCGAAGCCGTTCTCGCGCAGCACTCGCAGGTGCTGCGACACCCCCGGCTGGGAGATCCCGAACTCCTCCTGAACGATCGCGCTGATCGCGCCGGCCGCCTGCTCGCCGTCGGCGAGCAGCTCCAGGATCCGGCGCCGGACCGGATCCCCCAGGACATCGAACGCATGCACAGACATCAGAATTTCAGCAAGGACTTATACAAGTCAACGCGAGTCCGACCGAGCCTGTTCGGTGTCACAGGCCGTACGCAAATGACCCGACCCCAATGATCACCTCACCTGCACAGATACAAATCAGCCTTTTTACTCACCCATGACTCTGGCCGTAAGTCTCCGATTGATCACTCTGCGTTTCCGGACAACGGGGGTGAGCATGCCGGACAGCGGCACCCAGGAAGTCGCTCCGACCGGAGCGTTCGGGGACGAGGCAACCGCGAGTGCGGCCATCGCGTCCTCGGCGAGGAGCCGTCGGCGGCGGTTCCCTCGCCGCCGTGACACCGGCGGTCCCTGGTTGCCCGCAACCAGGGACCGTCCGCCTCGATCTTCGCCCCATGAGCCGGGGGCGGTCGGACCGGTTCAAGGATCGTCCGACTCGGTTTTCGCCGCGCGAGCCCGCGGGCCGTCAGGCCGGTTTGCGGGCCTCGATGAGAAACCGCGTCGAATGCGCTTCGAAGGGCCCCGTCGCCAGGATCCGGTCGTGGAGGGTCTCGAGTTCGCCGCGGTACCGGTCGACGGTGAACCCCGGCACGATCCAGATCACCTTCCGCAGGAAGTAGATCACGGCGCCGATGTCGCGAAACGTCATGCGCAGGGACTCCGGGCGAAGGTCGACCACCTCGAGACCGGCGGCCTCGGCCGCCACCCTGGCACGTTCGGGGTCACGGGCCGAGCCGGACGGTTGCGGTCCCATGAAGAACTCCGTCAGCTCCCCGACGCTCCCCGGGCCGACCTCCTGGGAGAGATACGTTCCTCCAGGCTGGAGCACCCGGGCGATCTCCTCCCACCACGTGGTCACCGGGTGGCGGCTGATCACCAGGTCGAAGACGTCGTCACCGAACGGAAGCCTCGGCTCGTCGGCGACGACGACCGCGACCCCCCGTGGTCGCAGCCTCGCGGTGGCGAGCGCGACGTTGGGGGGCCAGGACTCCGTGGCGACCGTCAGGGTGGGGAGCCGCGGAACACCGGCGAGCACCTCACCCCCACCGGTCTGGATGTCGAGTGCGGCGACGGCGTGCGCCATCCGCTCCTCCACGAGCCGTGAGTAACCCCATGAGGGACGCTCCTCCGTCGCCCGGCCGTCCAGCCAGGAGAAGTCCCAGCCGTCGACCGAGACGGACGCGGCCTCGGCGACCAGCTCCTCGAACGTTCGCGTCGTCATGATCAGAGGTTGGCAGTCTCCTCCTCGGCCGTCCAACAATTTTCTCCCCGCGTCCTGCCCGCCCTTGGAAAAACCCGTCGCCCCTCACCGGCCCCGGGGTTTCCATCAAGCCCTGCCCGGCCCGGAGACGTCCGGAGACAGGGATCGCCCACCCGCCCGCGGCATCGGTGGCTCCCCGTCGGAGATGACAGAAGGGCCGGTACGGCGACTGCCGTACCGGCCCTTTCAGGGTCGTTCTATGCGTTGATCAATCGCTGAGATGATCAGCGGCCGTAGTGGCCACCACCGCGGTTGTCGGGACGGCCCTCGGCGCGGAACGGCTGACGGTCGCCCGCCGGACGGTCCGAACGGTAGCCACCACCGGTGGGGCGGTCACTGGCCGGACGGTCGGAGCGGTAGCCGCCGCCCGTGCTCGGCCTGTCGGCGCGGAACGGCTGACGGTCACCGGCCGGACGGTCCGAACGGTAGCCACCACCGGTGGGGCGGTCGCTCGCCGGACGGTCGGAGCGGTAGCCGCCACTCGCGGCGCCGCCGCGGTTGTCGTCACCGGCGGGACGCTCACGGGGCTGGTAGCCCTCGCCGCCACCGCTGTGAGTGGGACGCTCACGGAACCGGCGCGGGCCACGGCCGCCACCGCCACCGCTGCCGCCGAAGCCCTCACGGCGCTGACGCTGCTTGGTCGCGGGGGCCGAGGGCTCCCAGACCGGGATCGGCTCGCCACTGGGACGGCGCGCACCGGCGGCCTCCTCCAGGCGCGGGTGGCCCGGGGTCGCCTTGATGCGGAACGGCTTGATGCCGGCGCGACGGGTCATCGCGTCGGTGGAGCGACGCTCGTTGGGGAGCACCAGCGTCATGACGGTGCCCTTCTCCCCCGCACGAGCGGTACGGCCACCACGGTGCAGGTAGCTCTTGTGGTCCTGCGGCGGGTCGACGTGCAGCACCAGGCTGATGTTGTCGACGTGGATGCCGCGGGCCGCGACGTCGGTGCAGACCAGAACGTTGATCGCACCTTCCTTGAACTCGGCCAGGATGCGGGTGCGCTGGTTCTGGCGCTTGCCGCCGTGCAGGCCGCCGGCCTTGATGCCGACCTGGGCGAGCTGCTTGCAGAGACGGTCCACTCCGTGCTGGGTGCGCACGAACATGATCGTCCGGCCCTCGCGGTTGGCGATCTCGGCGGTCACCGGGAACTTGTCGTCGCGGTGAACCTCGAGCACGTGGTGCTCCATGGTGTCCACCGACGACAGGGCCGGGGACATCGAGTGGGTCACCGGGTTGGTGAGGAAGCGCCGGACGAGCTTGTCGACGTCGCCGTCGAGGGTGGCCGAGAACAGCAGGCGCTGGCTGTCGGACGGGGTCTGCTGGAGGATCGCGCTGACGACCGGGAAGAATCCGAGGTCGCACATGTGGTCGGCCTCGTCCAGGACGGTCACGCGGACCTCGTCCAGCGTGCACTCGCCCTGCTGGATCAGGTCGGTGAGGCGGCCCGGCGTGGCCACGACGACCTCGACACCACGACGCAGGGCCTCGATCTGGCGGCCCATGGACATGCCGCCGACGACGGTCTTCATCCGCAGGGACAGACCGCGGCCGAGGGGCTCGAGCGCGTCGGTGACCTGCATGGCCAGCTCGCGGGTCGGCACCAGGATGATGGCCAGCGGGTGGCCGGGGCGGGCCTTGGAACCGGAGATGCGGGTCATCATGGGCAGACCGAAGGCCAGCGTCTTGCCGGAGCCGGTCTGGCCGCGACCGAGGACGTCACTTCCAGCGAGAATGTCGGGGATCGTGGCCCGCTGGATGGGGAAGGGACTGTCGATGCCCTGGCGGGAAAGCCCGGTCACCAGCGGCTTCGGCAGGCCGAGGAGCGTGAACTCGGACGGGCCGGCGGGGGCCTCAGAGATCTCGGTGATTTCGGGCAGGGCAGCGTCAAGCATGGTCACGAAGACTCGTGCCTTTCGATAGAAGTACGGGGCACGTCACTTCTGCGAAAGGACGAGCCTGGAACGCGCGGCCTGAGGCCGCGCTCAATCAACACCCACATGGGGGCGGTAGTGCGGTGCAAGTCGAGGCGCACCGCACGGGGCGGGTCTAGCTTACCCGCACGCAGTCAAACCACGATCAAGCATACCCGGCGTTCGCAGTGCCAGGCTCGGTCGGGGCGTCCATCATGAGATGGACGCTTGTCCGTCGAATGGAGTCAACACTCCGTGCCGGGCTTTTCTTCCCGGCACCGGGCATCCTCTCACATAATTCGGTACGGCTCGCACCCGAGGGCGCGAGCCGTACCTGGAAGTGCGGATCAAACGTTGAATCCGAGCATGCGGAGCTGCTCGCGACCCTCATCGGTGATCTTGTCCGGGCCCCACGGCGGCAGCCAGACCCAGTTGATCTTCACATCGGAGACCATGCCGTCCAGGGCGGAGTGCGCCTGGTCCTCGATGACGTCGGTCAGCGGGCAGGCCGCGCTGGTCAGCGTCATGTCGATGGTGGCGATCGGCGGGGTGCCGGGCGCCGCGGCGTCGAGGTTGACCCCGTAGATCAGGCCCAGGTCGACCACGTTGATGCCCAGCTCGGGGTCCACGACGTCCTTGAGGGCCTCCATGATCTCGTCGAGGGAGACATCTCCGTCATACGCCGTCGTCGGCGTCTCAACAGCCTTGCTCATTTAGAACTCCTAACGACCGCGTCCTTGTAGGCCATCCAAGCCAGTAGAGCGCACTTCACCCGGGCGGGGAACTTGGCGACCCCGGCGAACGCCACGGCGTCCCCGAGCACGTCCTCGTCGGCCTCCACCTTGCCCCTGCCCTGCATGAGCCGGGTGAACTCGTCCACCACGGCGAGCGTCTCGTCCACGGTCGAGCCCGTGGTCAGCTCGTGCAGAACGGAGGCGGCGGCCTGGCTGATCGAACAGCCCTGGCCGTCGTAGGAGACGTCCTCGACCTTGCCGCCGTCGCCCACCTTCACACGCATGGTGATCTCGTCGCCGCACGTCGGGTTCACGTGGTGAACCTCGGCGTCGTACGGGTCCCTGAGACCTCGCCCCTGTGGATGCTTGTAATGTTCCAGGATCAGCTCCTGGTACATGGACTCGGCGATCATATGGTCGTGCTCACCTTCTCGTTCGCTGCACCGTATGCCCGTGCGTCACCGGTGACCGCGCCCCGCAGGGGCCCGGCCGGCTCGTTGCCCGCTCGCCGGCTTGACTGCTCCGGCATGACTAGGCGAACACCTTCCGCACGTGATGGAGGCCGCGGACCAGGGCGTCGATCTCGGCCGGAGTGTTGTAAAGATAGAGGGACGCCCGCGTGGTGGCGGGAATCCCGAACCTCAGGTGGAGCGGGCGGGCGCAGTGATGCCCCACCCGCACGGCCACGCCGAAGTTGTCATCCAGGATCTGCCCGACGTCGTGCGGGTGAATCCCTTCAAGAGTGAATGAAACAGTCGCACCGCGCTGTTCGAGACTCTTCGGGCCGATCACCTTCAGGCCGGGGATCTCCCCCAGCGCGTCGAGCGCGTAGCCGGTGAGCTCGTGCTCGTGATGGGCGATGGCGTCCATCCCGATCTCGGACAGGTAGTCCACCGCGGCGCCGAGACCGATGGCCTCGACGATCGGCGGGGTGCCCGCCTCGAACTTGTGCGGCGCGGGCGCGTAGGTCGAGCGGTCCATCCAGACCGCCTCGATCATCTCGCCGCCGCCCATGAACGGGGGCATGGCGTCCAGCAACTCGCCGCGGCCCCACAGCACGCCGATCCCGGAGGGGCCGACGACCTTGTGCCCGGTGAAGGCCAGGAAGTCGACGCCCAGCGCGGCCACGTCCACCGAGTGGTGGGGCACCGACTGCGAGGCGTCGAGCATCATCAGCGCGCCGACCTCGCGGACCCTGGCGAGCACCTGGGCGACCGGGTTGATCGTGCCGAGCACGTTCGACTGGTGCACGATCGACACCATCTTCGTGCGCTCGTTGACCAGCTCCTCCAGGTTCGACAGGTCCAGGCGGCCCTCGTCGGTGACGGAGAACCACCTCAGCCTCACGCCGGTGCGCTGCGCGAGCATCTGCCACGGCACGATGTTGGAGTGGTGCTCCATCTCGGAGATGACGATCTCGTCGCCGGGGGCGAGCCGGAAACGGGGGTCCTCGGTGATGGGGTTGCCGAAGGCGTAGGCCACCAGGTTGAGCGCCTCGGAGGCGTTCTTGGTGAAGATGATCTCGTCGCGGCTCGGTGCGCCGATGAAGGCGGCGACCTTGTCGCGGGCGGTCTCGTACGCCTCGGTGGACTCGGCGCCCAGCGCGTGCAGGGCACGGCCGACGTTGCTGTAGTGCATGGCCAGGTGATCGCGCATGACCTCGATCACCTGGGTGGGCTTCTGAGCGGAGTTTCCCGAGTCAAGGTAGACCAGCGGCCTGCCGCCGGGCAGCTCCCGGGAGAGGACGGGGAAGTCCTTCCTGATCCTCTCCACGTCAAAGCCTGTGCTCATTACGCAGATGCCTTCGTGTATGCCTCGTAGCCCTCGGCCTCGAGCTTGTCGGCGAGCTCCGGTCCGCCCTGCTCCACGATGCGTCCCGCGGCGAAGACGTGGACGAAGTCCGGCTTCACGTAGCGCAGGATGCGGGTGTAGTGGGTGATGAGCAGCACGCCGGTCTCGCCGGAGGAGCGGAAGCGGTTGATGCCCTCGGAGACCACGCGCAGCGCGTCGACGTCCAGGCCGGAGTCGGTCTCGTCGAGGACGGCGATCTTCGGCTTGAGCAGCTCGAGCTGGAGGATCTCGTGGCGCTTCTTCTCGCCGCCGGAGAAGCCCTCGTTCAGGTTGCGCTGGGCGAAGGCGGCGTCGATGGACAGGGCGTCCATGCCGGTCTTCAGGTCCTTGGCGAACTGGCGGAGCTTGGGAGCCTCGCCGCGCATGGAGGTGACCGCGGTGCGCAGGAAGTTGGAGACGCTGACGCCGGGGACCTCGACCGGATACTGCATGGCGAGGAACAGGCCCGCGCGGGCACGCTCGTCGACCTTCATCTCCAGCAGGTCGGCACCGTCCAGCAGGACCCGGCCGCCGGTGATGGTGTATTTCGGGTGGCCCGCGATCGCGTAGGCGAGCGTGGACTTGCCCGAGCCGTTGGGGCCCATGATGGCGTGGGTCTCGCCGGCCTTCACGGTCAGGTTGACACCGCGCAGGATTTCCTTGTCTCCGACGGCGACGTGCAGGTCATGGATTTCAAGGGTGGACCCCGAGGGGACTCGGCTCACATCAGACACTGTTATGACTCCTTCGAAAGCGAGACGAGGACGTCATCGCCGTCGATCTTTACTCGGTATACGGGAACGGGCTTGTTGGCGGGCGGACCTGTGGGCTTGCCCGAGCGGAGGTCGAAGCACGAGCCGTGCAGCCAGCACTCCAGGGTGCCTTCGTAGACCTCGCCCTCGCTGAGCTTCACCTCGGCGTGGGAGCACACGTCGTGCAGGGCGAAGACCTCTTCGCCCTGGCGGACCAGGGCGATCGGGGTCTCCCCCACCTCCAGGCCGATCACACCGTCATCGGGGATGTCGGCCAGCTTGCAGACTTTCTCGAAGGTCACTTTTCGAGCTCCGCCTCAACCTTGGCGAGCACCCGCTCACGGAGTTCGGGAAGCTCGATCTTCTCCAGGAGCTGTGCGAAGAAGCCCCGGATGACCAGGCGGCGCGCGTCCTCGAACGGGATGCCGCGGGCCTGGAGGTAGAAGATGTGCTCGTCGTCCAGGCGTCCGGAGGCGCTGGCGTGGCCGGCCCCGGCGACCTCACCGGTGAGAATCTCCAGGTTCGGCACCGAGTCGGCGCGGGCGCCGTCGGTGAGCAGCAGGTTGCGGTTCAGCTCGTAGGTGTCGGTGCCCTCGGCCTCGACCCTGATGATGACGTCGCCGATCCACACCGCGTGGGCGTCCTGACCCTGCAGCGCGCCCTTGTAGGCGACGTTGCTCTTGCAGTTCGGCTGGGAGTGGTCCACCAGCAGGCGGTGCTCCAGGTGCTGGCCGGCGTCCACGAAGTAGAGGCCGATCAGCTCGGCGTCGCCGCCGGGCCCCGCGTAGGAGACCGACGGCGAGAGCCGTACCAGGTCGCCGCCGAGGGTGACCACGAAGCTGCGGAAGGTCGCGTCCTTGGCGAGCTGGGCGTGGTGGTGGGAGACGTGCACGGTGTCGTCGGCCCAGTCCTGCAGGCTGACGACCTTGAGCGTGGCGCCCTCGCCCACGACGAACTCGACGTTGTCGGCGTAGACCGCGCTGCCCTGGTGGTCCAGGACGACCACGGCCTCGGCCATCGGCTCGAGCCTGACGACCGTGTGGCCGTAGGCGTGGCCCTCACCGGATCCGGTGAAGGTGATCACGGTCGGCTTGGAGGCGACGACCTCGCGCGCCACGGTGAGCACGGTGGCCTTCTCGAAGGCGGCGTAGGCCTGGGCGCTGACCCGGTCGGCGGGCACGTAGGCCTTGCCGAGCCGCTGGTCGTCGCGGCCCACGGTCTCCACCGTGACCTCGGGGGCGGCGTCCACGTGGACGGCCACGCTCCCGGAGGTCGCGGCACCGCTGTGCAGACCCTTGAGGCGGGAGAGCGGGGTGAACCGCCACTCCTCTTCGCGGCCGGTCGGGACCGCGAAGTCCTCCACGTTGTACGAGGCCTTCTCGTGGAGTGTCGACAGAGGTTTGGTTTCGAGACCCATCAGCCGACGGCCCCTTCCATCTGCAGCTCGATCAGGCGGTTCAGCTCGAGGGCGTACTCCATCGGGAGCTCACGCGCGATCGGCTCGACGAAGCCGCGCACGATCATCGCCATCGCCTCGTCCTCGCCCATACCGCGGCTCATCAGATAGAAGAGCTGGTCGTCGGAGACCTTGGAGACCGTGGCCTCGTGTCCCATGGAGACGTCGTCCTCACGCACGTCCACGTAGGGATAGGTGTCGGAGCGGCTGATCTGGTCGACCAGCAGCGCGTCACACTTGACGGTGCTGGCGCTGCCGTACGCGCCCTCCTCGATCTGGACCAGACCGCGGTAGGAGGTGCGGCCGCCGCCACGGGCGACGGACTTGGAGATGACGCTGGAGCTGGTGTGCGGCGCGAGGTGCACCATCTTGGAGCCGGCGTCCTGGTGCTGGCCCTCGCCCGCGAAGGCGACGCTCAGCGTCTCACCCTTGGCGTACTCGCCCATGAGGTAGACGGCCGGGTACTTCATGGTGACCTTGGAGCCGATGTTGCCGTCGACCCACTCCATGGTCGCGTGCTCGTAGGCAACGGCGCGCTTGGTGACCAGGTTGTAGACGTTGTTCGACCAGTTCTGGATGGTCGTGTAACGGCAGCGGGCGCCCTTCTTCACGACGATCTCCACGACCGCGCTGTGCAGCGAGTCGGAGGAGTAGATCGGCGCCGTACAGCCCTCGACGTAGTGGACGTAGGAGTTCTCGTCCACGATGATCAGGGTGCGCTCGAACTGGCCCATGTTCTCGGTGTTGATCCGGAAGTAGGCCTGGAGCGGGATCTCCACGTTGACGTTCGGCGGCACGTAGATGAAGCTGCCACCGCTCCACGTGGCCGTGTTCAGGGCGGCGAACTTGTTGTCGCCGACCGGGATCACGGTGCCGAAGTACTCCTTGAAGAGCTCTTCGTGCTCCTTGAGCGCGGTGTCGGTGTCGACGAAGATGACACCCTTGTCCTCAAGGTCCTTCTGGATCTGGTGGTAGACGACCTCGGACTCGTACTGGGCGGCGACGCCGGCGACCAGGCGCTGCTTCTCCGCCTCCGGGATGCCAAGCCGGTCATAGGTGTTCTTGATGTCATCGGGCAGCTCTTCCCAGGAAGCGGCCTGCTTCTCGGTGGAGCGCACAAAGTATTTGATGTTGTCGAAGTCAATGCCGCTGAGGTCGGAACCCCAGTTGGGCATGGGCTTCTTGCCGAACAGGCGCAGGCCCTTCAGGCGGAGCTCCAGCATCCACTCCGGCTCGTTCTTGAGAGCGGAGATGTTGCGGACGACCTCCTCGGACAGGCCACGACGTGCTGTGGAACCAGCGAGGTCCGAGTCGGCCCAGCCGAACTTATAATTCCCGAGGCCTTCCAGCTCCGGGCGGTCGGTGACAGTCACCTTCCGGTCTCCTTACTCAATGTGTCGATCGTTTCGTGGATTGCTGACGACTGCCCCGGCCCCGATGCCTTCGAGCTGGTCCTACGCTCTTTCGCACCCGGCTCGGTCGTTCTGTGGGGGCTGACGTGAGTGGTGCATACGCCGTCGCCGTGGGCGATGGTCGCGAGCCGCTGCACGGGAGTGCCGAGGATCTGCGCGAACGCCTCCGTCTCGGCCTCACAGAGCTGCGGGAACTCCGCGGCCACGTGCGCCACCGGGCAGTGGTGCTGGCACAGCTGTTCGCCACCGAGGTTTGCCTTGCTCGCCGAGGCGGCGTAGCCCTCGGCCGACAGTGCCTCGGCCAGGACGCGGACGCGCTGGTCGACGGGGACCTCGCTCATCTCCGGCCGCAGGCGCTCGACGAGAGCGGACACCTGTGACCGCGCGAACTCGGCCACGGCCTCCTCGCCCACGCGCTCGGCGAGGAAACGCAGCGCGCTTCCCGCGAGCCCATCGTAGGCGTGCTCGAAGGCGCTCCGCCCGGCGTCGGTGATGACGAACATCTTCGCCGGACGCCCGCGTCCGCGCTGGCCGCGGGGCCTCGCCGTACGGACCTCGGTCAGGCCGTCGGCGAGCAACGCGTCCAGATGGCGGCGGACGGCGGCGGGGGTGAGCCCGAGCCGTTCGCCGAGGGAGGCGGCGGTGATGGGTCCGTGCTCCAGGATGAGCCGGGCGACACGCGCACGCGTGCTCCGCTCGGCGGACACGCCGGAGAGCCGCACGACGGCGGTCTCCTCGGTGCCTGACATCTCGGTCACGTATTTCACAACATCAGTGTGCCTTAATTACTTCCCGGGTGACAACCGGTATCGGACCCCCCGGGAATGCGGTTTGTCACGCAGGTAAGGCTTACCTAACCTGCGGAAACGCTCCTCGGCGACCACCGCAGACCGACGAAGGCGATGATCGCCGCGAGGGTGAACCCGGCCAGGACCAGAGCCATCGGCAGCACCGAACCTCCGCCGCCGATCCCCACGAGCGGGGCGGCGACCGCGCCGATCGCGAACTGCAGCACACCGGTCAGCGCCGAGGCGCTCCCGGCGATCTGCTGGGGCTGGCCGGCCAGCGCGAGCGCGCCGCTGCCCGGCAGGACGAAGCCCGCGCCGCACATCATCACGAACAGCGCGGCGATCAGCACCCCCAGGGGCAGGTCGAACAGGGCGGTGGCGAGCAGTGCCACGGCTCCGATCGCGTTGAGGAACAGCCCGACGAGGATCAGCCGCTCGGGGGTCATCTTTCGACCGGCGAGACGGCCGCCGATCTGCGCGGTGATGGTCAGGCCGAAGGAGTTCAGCGCGAACACCAGGGAGAAAGTCTGCGGCGAGGCGCCGTACACCTCCTGGAGCACGAACGGCGAGCCGGAGATGTAGGCGAACAGGCCGCCGAAGCCCAGGCCGCCGGCCAGCGCGCTGGCCATGAAGGAGCGGTGCCGGAGCAGGTGGCCGAAGGTGACGAGGGTGTGCTTGAGCCCGCCTCCCTCGCGCCGGTGGGACGGGAGCGTCTCCCGGACCCAGAACATCGCGGCGGCCAGCAGGAGGAGCCCCGCGGCGCTGAGCACGACGAAGACGCCGCGCCAGGAGGTGTAGTTGAGCAGCTGCGCGCCCGCGATCGGGGCCAGGATCGGCGCGAGACCGCTGACGAGCATGAGGGTGGCGAAGATGCGGGCGATGGCCGCGCCCTCGTAGAGGTCACGGACGACCGCGCGGACGATCACCAGCGCGGCGCCGCCCGCGATGCCCTGGAGCAGGCGGAATCCGACCAGCCCGTACACCGAGGGCGAGAACGCGCACAGCAGGGAGGCGACGGCGTAGGCCGCGATGCCGAGCAACAGTGGCGTCCGCCGGCCGCGCACGTCGCTGAGGGGGCCCGCGATGACCTGTCCCACGGCGACGCCGATGAGGCACGCGGTCAGGGTGAGCTGCACCTCCGCCTGTCCGGCGGCCATCTCCCCGGCGATGGCGGGCAGCGCGGGCAGGTACATGTCGATCGAGAGGGGACCGATCGCCGACAGTGCGCCCAGGATGAGCAGCAGTCCCCTGCGCCGTGTGATCGGCGCGACCTCCGGCGCGATGACGGCCGCAGTCATACCCGATCCCCTTTTCCTCGCAGGCCACGATGGACCCACGAGGGCCAGAGGGTCTAAACCACGACCGGGTCATCCGAATTCCTTAGTAACGGAAATTTCGGTAAAAATACCTATATGTGATGCTCGGGCGGGTGGAAGAGCGGGAGCGGAGACGCCCGCCCCACCGGGTGTCCGGGCACCGGACCGGCGGGCCGGCGGACGGCCCCATGCGGCCGCGCTCCCAGGTCGGAGGCCGCGGAGGGCCGATGGTTTCCGCGGGATCCGGCCGGAGCCCTTCACCGCCGGAAGCCGGGTGGACGCCGGGCAGAACAGGCTCCTGGCAGGTGGTCCGGGCGCGTGACCGGCACGGGCAGTCCCTAAACTCGTGGCCATGGAGTCCCCAGCCGTCGAGATCATCGATCTGGTCAAGAGATACGGCCGAACGACCGCGATCGACGGCCTCACCTTCAGTGCCGCCCGCGGCGCGGTCACCGCGATCCTCGGCCCCAACGGCGCGGGCAAGACCACGACCGTCGAGATCTGCGAGGGGTTCCGGCGAGCCGACGGCGGCACCGTGAACGTGCTCGGGCTCGACCCCTCCAGGGCGGAGCTGCGGGCGAAGGTCGGGGTGATGCTCCAGGCGGGCGGCGTGCCCCCGGCGATGCGCTGCGGGGAGTGGCTGCGCCTGATGAGCCGTTTCCACGCCAGCCCCCTGGACCCGGCGGAGCTGCTGGACCGCCTGGGACTGACGGAGCACGCCCGCACGCCGTACCGGAGGATGTCCGGCGGCCAGCAGCAGCGCGTGTCGCTGGCCGCGGCCGTCATCGGCCGCCCCGAGCTGGTCTTCCTCGACGAGCCCACCGCGGGCCTGGACCCGCAGGCCAGGCACGCCTGCTGGGAGCTGGTGAGCGACCTGCGCACCGCCGGGGTCTCGGTGGTGCTCACCACCCACCACATGGACGAGGCGGAGAAGCTCTCCGACCAGATCGTGATCATCGACCACGGCAGGGTCGTGGCCGAGGGCACGCCCACCTCGCTGACCGGCGCCGAGCGGCAACTGCGTTTCCGCGCCCGGCCCGGGCTCTCCCTGGACGAGCTGCTCGCCGCGCTGCCGGGCGGCAGCGCGGCCAAGGAGTCGCCGTCGGGGCACTACATCATCGAGGGACAGGTCGGGCCCGAGCTTCTGGCGACCGTGACCACCTGGTGCGCCGCCGAGGGCGTCACCGCCGACGACCTGAGCATCGAGCGCCGCACCCTGGAGGACGTCTTCCTCGAACTGACCGGCCGTGAGCTCCGATGACGCCTCTTCGCTCCCCGCACTCCCCTCACCGCCGCATGCGGCCCGCCCATCGACGGGCACGGCCCGCGCCAGACCGCAGGAGAGCATCGTGACGACCCTGGACTTCGCACCCGCCCCGGGTGCCGCGCCGCTCCGCCGGATGGTGCTGGCGCAGGCGGGCGCGGAGATCCGGTCCATGCTCCGCAACGGCGAGCAGCTCCTGCTCACAATGATCATTCCGGTGCTGCTGCTCGTCGGCTTCTCGGCCGCCCCGCTGGTGGACGTCGGCGGCGGCTCCCGGGTGGACTTCATGACCCCCGGCGTGCTCGCGCTGGCCGTGATGTCCACGGCCTTCACCGGGCAGGCCATCGCGACCGGCTTCGAGCGCCGGTACGGCGTGCTGAAACGGCTGGGCGCGACCCCGCTGTCGCGGACCGGGCTCATGCTGGCCAAGACTCTCGCGGTGGTCGCCGTGGAGATCATCCAGGTGGTGGTCCTCAGCGGGGTGGCGATCGCCCTGGGCTGGCGTCCCGCGCACTCCCCCCTGGCCGTGGTCTCCCTGGTCCTGCTGATCCTGCTGGGCACCGCCGCGTTCAGCGGTCTGGGCCTGCTGATGGCGGGCACCCTGCGCGCGGAGGCCACGCTCGCCGGGGCCAACCTCGTCTACCTGGTACTGCTCGGCTGCGGCGGGGTCGTCTTCCCGCTCTCGAAGTTCCCGGAGTCGGTGCGGCCGGTGCTGGAGGCGCTGCCGATCTCCGCGCTGACCGGCGGGCTCCGTTCGGTCCTAACCGACGGCGCCGGGCTGCCGCTGGCCGCGGTGGCCATCCTCGCGGCCTGGGCCGTGGTGTCACTTTTCATAACTTCGCGAACTTTTCGCTGGGAATGATCAACACGCTTTAGCATCCTCCGAGTGATCATTACCGAAACGCGATCTTCATCCGTATCGGCGACACGACATTCGGGGCGAATGTGGCCAAGTCTGGCCATCGGGATTGTTGCCACGCTTGTCGCCGTCGTCGGCTCATCGACGGTCTCCCAGTCATCCGACGAGCTGGCCACCCTCAGCGCGGCCGGCCGGAGCGCGGGCGGGCTCTGGGAGCTGGCCCTGAACATCGACGGGCACTTCCTGCCCTACTACGGCTTCATGCACCTGTGGATGGAGTTCGGCCAGGCGCAGTGGTGGCTGCGGCTGCCCTCGGCGATCGCGACGGGCGTGGCCACCGCGCTCATCGCCGATCTGGGACGGCGGCTGCACTCCCCGCCCGCCGGCCTGGCCGCGGCGGCCGTCTACATGCTCGTGCCCTCGGTCTCCTACCACGGGCAGAACATCCGCTCCTACGCGTTCGCGGCCGCCGCCACGGTCCTGGCCATCTGGGCGCTGCACCGGGCCGCGGAGGAGCCCGAGCGGCCCGGCGGCTGGTGGAGATACGCGGCGGCCGTCGCGCTGCTCGGCTGCACCCAGGTGTTCGCGCTGCTCGTGCTGGCCGCCCACCTGCTCGCGGTGACGCTGTACGACAGGGGCCTCCTGAGGAGGATGCTGCCGAGCATGGCCCTCGGGTGCCTTCCCGGGGCGGTCTGGGTCGTGATCGGCTTCAACGAACGGCACGCGATCAGCTGGATCACGTTGCCCGGCCCGGACGTGTTCCTGGCACTGCCCAAGATGGTGGGGGGCACCTCGCTCGCGGGATGCGTCCTGCTGGTCCTGGCGCTGTCCGCCCTGTTCCTGTGGCGGCGGCTCCGCGCCGACCGGCTCTGGATGACGGCTCTGGCCGGCTGGGCCGTCCTGCCGCCCCTCCTGCTGTTCACCCTGTCCCACCTGGTCTCCCCGATCTACGTCGACCGCTACCTGTTCGCGACGGTGCCCGCCTACGCGCTGCTGGCCGGGATCGCCCTGGCCTCGGTGCCCCACGTGCTCACCGCCCTCACGCTGACGGGCTTTCTGGCCGCGGGGCTGCCGGGGCAGCTCGACCTCCGCGGGGAGGACGGCCACCACGAGAACTTCCCCCGGGCGGTACGGGTCATCACGGGCGAGGCCCGTCCCGGCGACGCGATCATCTACGGACGGTCCTCGCTGCGTGAGGGCTTCCGCTACTACGGCGGGGCGAGCCTCCCCGACGACGTGCTGCTCCTGGGCGACGACCCCCTGCCGGAGTCCTTCGGCTATCCGGAACGGACCGACGTCGCCGCGGCCGTCGGCGGGGTCGAACGGGTCTGGGTGATCTGGCGGGGCGCCCCCGAGGCGGGCTCTCGCGTCGACAAGGTCATCACCCTGGTCGGGGAGGGGTTCGTCCGCGACAGGGCGTGGCGGACGGGACGGGTGCCCGGCATGACCGTGGCGCTCTACACCCGGCGGACCTGACCGCGAGGCCCCCCCGGAGACGACCATGGCGTTCCGCGCCTGGAGGGGCATGACCACGACGCCCCCTGCCTCCGACGGGAAGAACCGTGACATTCCATGCCCGGCGGGCATGACCACGACGCCCCCTGCCTCCGACGGGAAGAACCGTGACATTCCATGCCCGGCGGGCATGATCGCGATGTTCCACACCGCCGGAACAATCGTGACGCCCCACGGCAGCGGGGTCGTCTCACATGACGGACATCGCCCTGGAAATGGCACCCTCCATGAGTAGGGTCGGACCGACAGTAAGGTCTGAATCACCCCATTGCACCTGGCACCGAGGAGTCCCGTGACCGCCCAAGCCCTGGACGGGCCCGCCGAGCCGTACGAGCCCGGGCTGCCCAGGCCCGGAGCGCTGCTGCGCGCCGCGTCCGACGCCATCCCGCCGTCCGGGCTGGTGCTGCTGGCCATCCTGTCCGTGCAGGTGGGCGCGGGATTCGCCAAGGACCTGTTCTCCCAGCTGCCGCCGAGCGCGGTGGTGTTCCTGCGGATCGCGATGGGTGCGCTGATCATGGGCGTGGTCGCCCGGCCCCGGCTGAAGGGGCTGACCAGGGCCGACCTCGGGGCGGGCGTGGCGTTCGGCGTGACGCTGGGCGTGATGAACCTGTCGTTCTACGAGGCCCTGGCGCGGCTGCCCATGGGCATCGCCGTGGCGATCGAGTTCCTCGGCCCGCTCGGCGTGGCGGTGGCCGCCTCGCGCCGCCGCATGGACCTGATCTGGGTCGTGCTGGCCGGGTCGGGCGTGGTGATGCTGGCCCCGTGGGGGACGGCGACCTCCCGGATCAGCTGGGCCGGGATCGGGTTCGCGCTGGTCGCGGCGGTCTGCTGGGCGGGCTACATCCTGCTGTCGGCCTCGGTGGGCGGGCGTTTCCCCGGCACGACCGGCCTCTCCTTCGCGATGATCGTGTCATTCGTGGTGATCGCCCCCGTGGGGATCACCACCGGCGGGGCCGACCTGCTCCAGCCGGAGCTGCTGCTGATCGGGCTCGGGGTGGGCCTGCTGTCATCGGTCATCCCCTACTCCATCGAGCTGGAGGCGCTGCGCAGGATGCCCAAGCGGGTGTTCGGCATCCTGATGAGCCTGGAGCCCGCGGTGGCCGCGATCGTCGGCCTGCTCGTGCTGGGCGAGGTGCTCGAGGTGCGCGAGTGGGCCGCCATCGGCTGCGTGGTCATCGCCAGCGTGGGCGCGACCCGCAGCACCCGCTGACCGTCGGCACGACCCGCGACACTCACCGACCGTCGGCGTGGGCGCGACCCGCGACACTCACCGACCGTCGGCGTGGGCGCGACCCGCGACACTCACCGACCGTCGGCGTGGGCGCGACCCGCGACACGCACCGACCGTCGGCGTGGGCGCGACCCGCGACACGCACCGACCGTCGATGTGGCCGTGGCGCCGCCGACCGGCCGCAGGGCCGCGTCGCGTCGCGGGCCACGGCCACATCGTGGTCATGGATGACGTGGCAGACGCCGACCGGCCGCGCCGCGTCGGGGGCTATTGCGGGGGCCGGGCCCAGATTCCCCGGACGTGCTGGATGTGGTCGCGCATCAGCTGCTCGGCGGCGCCCGCGTCGCCGGCCGCGAGCAGTTCCAGCAGATCGAGGTGCTCGCGGGCGGAGTCGGGGAGACGGCCCCGCTGGTGGAGGGCGGACAGGCCATACAGCCGGGCCCGCTTGCGCAGGTCGCGCACCACCTCCACGAGGTGGACGTTGCCCGCCAGCGCCAGGAGCTCCACGTGGAAGCGGAGGTCGGCGTCGACGTAGGCGAGCAGGTCGCCGCGTTCCGCCGCGTCGACGATCTCCTGAGCCACCGGGCGGAGCAGGTCGAAGCTCTCCGCGCGGTCCGTGCCGGCCAGCCGGGCCACCGTGGGCACCTCGATGAGCCTGCGGATCTCGGTGAGCTCGTCCAGGTCGCGGTCGGACATCTCGGTGACCCGGAAACCCTTGTTGCGCACCGCCTCGACCAGGCCCTCCTTGGTCAGGTCGAGCATCGCCTCGCGCACCGGGGTCGCCGAGACCCCGAACTGGGCGGCCAGCACCGGCGCCGAGTAGACCGTGCCCGGCCTCATCTCACCGGTGATCAGTGCCGCCCTCAGCGCGTGAGCCACCTGCTCTCGCAGGCTCTGCCGCTCGCTCACGACCGGCAGGTCGAGCCGGTTGTCCGCCGAAGAACTCATACCGGCGCCTCTCATCTCGCTCGCGTCCACGCCCCGTAGGCGGCGGCCGCCACCACCAGGTCCTCCCAGGCCATGCCCACACTCTTGAACACCCTGGGGCCCGGTCCCGGGGGCACGGCACCGGTGATCAGTTCCCGGAGGTTCCCAGCGAGATGACCATCGGTGATCGTACCGTTCCGCAACGGGATGATCAGATCCCCTGCCTCGGCCAGGGCGGCGCCGCGGGCTTCGACGAAAACGGTGGAACGGGCGACGAGATCATCGTCGATCTCCCGGGCGTCCGGCTCGTGGGAGCCGATCGCGACCACGGTCGCATCGTCGCGGACGAGCCTACCGTCGAACAGGGGCACCCTGGCGCTCGTGCAGCAGGCGATGAGATCGGCCTGTCCGAGACCGGCCACGGTGTCCGCCCGGAGCCCTTCGTCCGCGCACCGCCCGGCGAACGCCTCCGCCCTCCCCCGGTCCCTGGCGATCACGATCACCCGGTCCACGGGGCGGACCGCGCGGAATGCCTCGACGTGTCCCCACGCCTGCGGGCCCGTGCCGAACACCGCCATCGTCGCGGCGCCGGGTCCGGCCAGGTGCCGTACGGCGAGCGCGGAGACGGCCGGGGTGCGCAGCGAGGTCAGCGCCACACCGTCCAGTGTGGCCAGCGGGGCCAGGGTCTCCCCGTCCATGAGCAGGTAGGTGCCCTGGATCCGGGGCAGCCCGCGCGAGGGATTGGCCGGGGCGACTGCGGCGATCTTGATCCCCACGTGACGTCCCCACGCGGCGGGCATCAGCAGCAGCTGCCCGGCGGGGACCTCCACGACGGGCCGCCGCGGCGTCTCCTCCGGGTCGAGCCCGTCGCGCAGCGCGTCCTCCAGCACCTGTACGGCCCGCGCCATCGGCACCAGCTCGCGCAACCTCTCCCCGTCGAGGTACGGCAGGCCGCTCACCGGAGGGTGAACCCGGTGCCCACCGGGTCGCGCGGATCGAGGGCGAACCGGTGCTCCCCCGTGCGGTAGGCCATGCCCTCCACCTCGGCGACGACCCCCTCGTCGGTCACCTCGGCCACCCGGGCGCGGAAGGAGGTGCCCACGATGCTCTCGTGGACGAGCGTGCCGGTGAAGCCGTCGTCGTGCAGCAGCGCCAGCCGGGCCGCGGTGCCCGACCCACAGGGCGAGCGGTCCACCTCTCCGTCGGCGAAGACCGTCACGTTGCGCTGGTGGCCGGGGCCCAGCTCGTCGTGGAAGATGACGCCGTAGATCCCGGAGAGCCGGTCGTCGCCCGGATGCCTGGCGGCGGGGTGGCCGGCCAGGGCGGCCTTGATCGCCCGGCCGAGCGCGATCAGCTCGGTGAGATGCTCGGGGACCACGCTCAGCCCGAACGCCGCGGCCGGAACCGAGGCGTAGAGGGCCCCGCCGTACGCGACGTCGACGGTGACGCCGGCGAGCCCGGCGAGCTCCGGCGGGCGGCCCCCGCTCACCGCGGCGCCGGCGTCCTGGATCCCGGCGGGGCGCTCCGTCCCGGAGGGCTCCGGCGGACGGCTCCCACCCACCGTGCCGGCGTCCTGGGCCCCGGCGGGCCGCGGGCCGGAGCCGGGGACGCCGGGAGCAGAGCCCAGCCGGACGCCTCGCGCGACCACGTAGGAGGGGACGTTCCTGAAGGTGACGGCCTCGATCCGGCCCGCCACGCAGCGGACCCTGGCCGTCACCCTGCCGGAGGGGACGTCGACGACCACGTCGGTCTCCCCGTCGGGGTCGGCCTTGACCAGCCCGCTGTCCACGGCGTACACACCGAGTGCGATGGTGCCGTGGCCGCAGGCGGTGGAGTAGCCGTCCTTGTGCCAGAACAGCACGCCGAGATGGGCGCCGGGGTCGTCCGGAGGGACGAGGAAGCAGCCGTACATGTCCGCGTGCCCGCGCGGCTCGTGGCAGAGCAGCCGCCGCACGGCGTCGATCTCCGGAGCCCCCGCCGCCTCACGGCGCTCCAGCACCGTGTCACCGGGGATGCCCGGCGCCCCGGCGACGACGATCCGGAACGGCTCCCCCGCGGTGTGGTAGTCGATCGTCTCGATCATCCTGAGTCCTTCCAGCGTGGAGACCTCTGGCTTCGGCTTCGGGGAGGCCGCGGGGAGAAGATCACGTGCCCCCGTTCCGCCGCACTCCGCCGAGGTAGGCCTCGACCACCCGGGCGTCCTCGCGGAGCTCGGCGGCGGGGCCGTCGAGCACGCACTCGCCGTTCTCGATGACGTAACCCCGGTTAGCGATCTTGAGCGCGACGGTCGCGTTCTGCTCGACGAGCAGCACCGAGGTGCCGTCCGCGTTGATACCGGCGATCAGCTCCATGACCGAGGCGACCACCAGCGGGGCCAATCCCATCGAGGGCTCGTCGAGCAACAGCAGACTGGGCCCGGTGACCAGTGCCCGGCCGATGGCCAGCATCTGCTGCTCGCCGCCGGAGAGCGTGCCGCCGTGCTGGCCGCGCCGCTCGGCCAGGCGGGGCAGCAGCTCGTAGACGCGCTCGATCCGCCTGCGGATCTCGGCCTGGTCCCGGACGAGGTAGCCGCCGAGCTGCAGGTTCTCATGCACGGTGAGCGTACTGAAGATCTTGCGGCCCTCGGGGACGTGCACCAGGCCGCTTGCGGTGATCTTGTGCGGCTTCTCCCTGGTGATGTCCTTGCCGTCAAAGACGATCTTTCCGGCGCTGGGCCGCACCAGGCCGGAGGCCGCCGCCAGCGTGGTGGTCTTGCCCGCGCCGTTGTTGCCCAGAAGGGCGACGATCTCTCCCTTCGCGACGGTGAGGGACAGGCCGCGCAGCGCGTGCACGCCGCCGTAGTGGACGTCGAGTCCGTGGATCTCAAGCATGGGCGTCGCTCCCGAGGTAGGCCTCAATGACGGCCGGGTTCTCGCGGACGTCCTCGGGGCGGCCGTCGGCGATCTCCTTGCCGAAGTTCAGCACGACCACGCGTTCGGAGACCTCCATGACCAGGCCCATGTCGTGCTCGATGAGCACGATGGCCACGCCCAGCTCCTGGATGCGCCGGATCAGGTCGAGCATCTCCTCCTTCTCACCGTGGTTGAGCCCGGCCGCGGGCTCGTCGAGCAGCAGCAGGTCGGGACGGCGGGCGAGCGCCCTGGCGATCTCCGTACGGCGCTGCTCGCCGTAGGGCAGGTTGCGGGCGGCTCCGTACCGGTCACCGCGCAGGCCGACGAAGTCCAGCCAGTGGTGGGCCTGCTCGGTGCACTCGCGCTCGGAGCGGCGGTAGCGGGGGGTGTGCAGCAGGGCGTCGAGGACGCTCTGCCGCAGCCACAGGTGCGACCCGGCCCGCACGTTGTCCAGGACCGACAGCTCGCCGAACAGGCGCAGGTTCTGGAACGTCCGCGCGACGCCGAGACCAGCGACGGCCGACGGTCTCAGCCCGAGGAGGTTCTTGTCCCGCAGGGTGATCCGGCCCGAGGTCGGGCGGTAGAAACCGGTGACGCAGTTGAAGGCCGACGTCTTGCCCGCACCGTTGGGCCCGATGACGGAGACGATCTCCGCCTCGTCCACCGAGAACGAGAGCCCGTCGATGGCCGCCAGCCCGCCGAAGGACAGGCGCAGGTCCTCCACGCTCAGCAGGCTCACGAGACCTCCTTGGAACGGGCGGGCCAGAGCCCCTGCGGGCGCAGGAGCATGACGATGATGAGAAGGATGCCGAACAGCAGGAAACGGTAGTCGGCGAGGCCGCGGAGGACCTCCGGCAGGAGGCTGATCACGACGGCGCCGATGACGACGCCGGGCATCGAGCCCATGCCGCCGAGGACGACGGCCATCAGGACCAGCGCGGACTGCAGGAAGGTGAAGCTTCCCGGGGAGATCGCCGACAGCTGGGAGGCGAACAGGACGCCGGCCAGGCCGCCCCAGACGGCTCCGGCGATGTAGGCGGCGAGCTTGACGCGGTAGGTGTGCACGCCCATGGCCTCAGCGGCGTCCTCGTCCTCCCGGACGAAACGCCAGGCCCGGCCGAGCCGGGAGCGGCCCAGGCGGGCCGCGCCGAGGACGGCCAGCGAGACGACGACCACGGTGACGTAGTAGAAGAGCACCTTGTTCTCGACCAGGTGCGGGATGCCGTAGATCCCCGAGGGCCCGCCGGTGACGTCCAGGTTGTTGGCGGTGATCCGGATGATCTCGCCGAAGCCCAGGGTCACGATGGCGAGATAGTCGCTGCGGAGCCGGAGGGTGGGCGCGCCGATGATGATCCCGGCGATGACCGTGACCACGATGACGATGGGCACGGTGGCCAGCAGCGGCAGGTCGAAGCGGGTGGCGAGCACGCCGCTGGTGTACGCGCCGACCGCGAAGAAGGCCACGTAGCCGAGATCGAGCAGGCCGCAGTAGCCGACCACGATGTTCAGCCCGGCGGCGAGCATCACGGCGATGGCCGCGCTGGTCATGATCGACAGTGCGTACGGCGTGGCGTCGACGAAGGGCGCGAGGAGCGCGATCAGCAGCCCGGCGGTCCCGGCCCACTTGTTCCGCATCAGCCTCGACGCCCGGGTCGGGGGCTTGTCCGTGCCGAGGCGGCGGACCTTGGTCGTGCTCATACGCGTTCCGTGACGCGCTCGCCGAGCAGGCCCGTGGGCCGCACGGTCAAGAACAGGATCAGCACCCCGAAGGCGAACACGTCGCGCCACTCCCCGCCCAGCCAGTACGTGCCGAACGACTCCAGCAGCCCGAGCAGCAGCCCGCCGAGCATCGTGCCGGGGATGTTGCCGATCCCGCCGATGACCGCGGCGGTGAAGGCCTTGAGCCCGATCAGGAAGCCCATCATGAAGTCGATCTTCCCGTAGTAGGCCCCGGCCATCACCCCCGCGGCCCCGGCCAGGGCCGAGCCGACGAAGAAGGTCCGGGAGATCACCGAGTTCACGTTGATGCCCATCAGCGCGCTGGTGCGCGGATCCAGCGCGATGGCCCGCATCGCCCGGCCCTCCCGGGTCCGGGTGACCAGCAGGTTGAGAGCGATCATGAGCACGACGGCCACGCCCATGAGGACGAGCTGCTGGAGGGTCAGCCGGGCGCCGAGCACCTCCATCGCCGTGCCGCCGAGCCGGACCGGGTAGACCTGCGGGTCGGCGCCGGCCACGGCGCGCATGCCGTACTCCAGGGCGAAGGACGCGCCGACGGCGGTGATCAGCAGAGAGAGCCGGGGCGCGCGGCGCAGCGGCCGGTAGGCGATCCGCTCCAGCGCCACCCCGGCCAGGCCGGTGACCACCATGGTCGCCAGGAGCACCACGAGCAGCAGCGGCAGGGCCATGGAGGGGGAGACGCCGCCGACCGCGCCGAGAATGGCGAAGCCGACGAACGCCCCGAGCATGTACAGGTCGCCGTGGGCGAAGTTGAGCAGCTTGATGATCCCGTAGACCATGCTGTAGCCGAGGGCCACCAGGGCGTAGAACGAGCCGACGAACAGGCCGTTCCAGACGAGCTGGGTCACGCGGCGGCCTCCTTCACCGGCCGGAGGACCAGGGTGCCGAGCTCGTCGGCACCCTCATCGACCGCCCGCGTCACTCTGATCATTTGAGGGCGTCCTGCAGGGCGAACTTGTCACCCTTGACGACGAGGATCTGGAAGCCGCCGCTGGCCAGGGTGTGCTCGGGGGTGAACTTCAGGGGCCCGGAGAACATCGGGAACCCGTCGATCGCCTCGAGTGCGGCGATGACCTTGGCGCCGTCGGTGCCGCCCGCCTTGGTGATCGCCTCGGCGGCCAGCCGCACCGCGTCGTAGGCCTGGTTGGAGTAGGGGCCGGGGGCGGCGTTGTACTTCTTCTGGTAGGCCGCGATCCAGCCCTCCGCGCCCTCAAGCGTGTCGGGGGTCTGGGTCATCGTGGCGTAGACGCCCTCGGCGGCCTCGGCGCCGGCGATCTCCATCAGCTTGGGCGAGACCGAGCCGTCCCCGACCATGATCGAGCCCTTGTACCCGGCCTGGCGGAGCTGGCGTGCGATCAGCCCGCCCTCCTGGAAGTAGCCGGTCCAGTAGACGAAGTCGGGCTTCTTGTCGAGCACGTTGGTGATGTTGGCGCTGTAGTCGCTCTCCTTGGGCGTGACCGCCTCGGTGATCACGGGCTCGGCGCCGCCGGGAGCCTCCAGCAGGGCCTGGGTGCGGACCGCGATGTCCTTGGAGTAGCTGGTGTTGTCGTGCATCAGCGCGACGCTCTTGGCGCCCTGCTTCGTGATCCACTTCTCCGCGGCCATGGCCTGCTGGGAGCCCGTGCCGTTGATCAGGAAGACGTGCTTGAGCTTCTGGTCGACCAGCTCCTGGGAGTTGGCGGCCGGAATGATCATCGGGATGTTCGCCTTGCCGAAGATCGGCAGGGTCGGTAGCGTCGCACCCGAGCAGTAACCGCCCACGGAGACGTCCACCGCCTCGGTGACCAGCTTGTTCGCCCCGGCGGCCGCCGACTGGGCGTCGCAGGCGTCGTCGGCGGTCTTCAGCTCCAGCTGGCGTCCGAGCACCCCGCCCTTGGCGTTGATCTCGTCGACCGCGAGCTGCGCCGCGTTGCTCATATAGGGGCCGATGGCGGCCTCGCTGCCCGACTGCGGGATGAGCATCCCGAGGAGGATCGGACCGTCTTTCTTCGCCGCCTGGTCGCCGCTGTCGCCGCCACCGAGCAGACCCTGGCCACATCCGGTGGCCAGGAGACCGAGAACGGCCAGGGAGGCGAGGGATTTCAAGGGGATGGCACGCATGCGCGGCTCCTCACATCGAATGATGTGTGACATTGCACTTTGCGTGGATGTGCGCGTCAAGGGCCGAAACAAGACCGTTAACGTTCATACACTGTTTCGCCGCATGTGACGGGGGCCACACGAGGAGGCACCCCCCCGACCGTGACCCCCGGTCAGGCCGGGCACAACCGCTCTCGGTCGTGCCCGGACGTGCCCGCCGAGCGGCCGATCACGACCGTGAACCGCCCGGGAATCCTCGATCTCCCAGGACTCCGCCGGTCGATTCGTTGTGGATCCTCTCGACCTGCGTGGTCGACACCGGACGTGGCCCGATGGGAATCGGCCGACGGAGTCCTCCCGGATCGGGGAGCGCGTCAGAGCAGGAAGCCCTCGGGGAAGGGGTCACGGGGATCGAGGAAGTACTGGGCGGTGCCGGTGACCCATGCCCGCCCGGTGATGGTCGGGACCACCGCGGGCAGGCCGGCGACCTCCGTCTCCTCGACGAGCCGCCCCACGAAACGGGTGCCGATGAACGACTCGTTCACGAAGTCGGTGTTCAGCGCGAGCTCGCCCCGGGCGTGGAGCTGGGCCATCCTGGCGCTGGTGCCGGTGCCGCAGGGCGAGCGGTCGAACCAGCCGGGGTGGATCGCCATCGCGTGCCTCGAGTGCCCGGCGTCCGAACCCGGCGCCGTGAACTGCACGTGGTGGCAGCCCCGGAAGCCGTCGTCCAGCGGGTGGACGGGCTCGTCCTGCTCGTTGATCGCACCCATGATCGCCAGGCCCGCGTCGAGGATCTGCTGCTTGTGCGAGCGCTCGAACGGCAGGCCCACCGACTCGATCGGCAGGATCGCGTAGTAGTTGCCCCCGTAGGCCAGGTCGTAGGTGACCTCGCCGATGCCCGCCACCTTGACCGTGCGGTCCAGGCCGACGCTGAACGAGGGCACGTTGGTGATGGTCACGGCCATGGCGGCGCCGTCTTCGACCTGGACCTCGGCGACGACCAGTCCCGCGGGGGTGTCCAGCCGGATGACGGTGACCGGCTCGACGACCTCGACCATCCCGGTCTCCACCAGGACGGTGGCGACGCCGATGGTGCCGTGGCCGCACATGGGCAGGCAGCCGGAGACCTCGATGTAGAGCACGCCGTAGTCGGCGTCGGGCCGGGTGGGCGGCTGCAAGATGGCCCCGCTCATCGCGGAGTGGCCGCGCGGCTCATACATGAGCAGGGTCCGGATGTGGTCCATCTCGGCCAGGAAGTGCTTCCGGCGCTCGGCCATGGTCGCGCCGGGGATGACTCCCACTCCCCCGGTGATCACACGGGTGGGCATGCCCTCGGTGTGGGAGTCCACCGCATGAAAGACCCTTTTTGTCCTCATTGATTCTCCTCGCGGGGGGTGACTGCTTTTCGAGCCTACGGTCGCTTTCTGGGTGAACGACCGCGGCACAGGATTCGGAGCCGGAGGTGCCTCCCGAACCGGCGGCCGGGCGCGACGGGCGTCGTCCGCGGCCGTGGGGTCCGGGAACGACCGCCTAGCGCAGACCCTCGGCCAGGGCCTTCTCGGTGGCGGCGCGGACGGTGGCCTCCTGCTCGGCGATGAGCGGCAGTCGCGGCGGGCGGCACGGGCCGCCCCTGCGCCCGGCCAGATCCATGGAGAGTTTGATCGCCTGCACGAACTCGGGCTTGGAGTCCCAGCGCAGCAGCGGGTGCAGCGCGCGGTAGAGCGGGAGCGCGGTGGTCAGGTCCCCGGCCATGGCCGCCCGGTACAGGGCCACGGTGGAGGTGGGCAGCGCGTTGGGGAAACCGGACACCCAGCCGACCGCGCCGGCCACAGCCAGCTCCAGCAGCACGTCGTCGGCGCCGACCAGCACCTCCAGGCCGGGGGCGAGCTCGGCGATCTCGTAGATCCGGCGGACGTCGCCGCTGAACTCCTTGACCCCCACGATCAGCCCCTCTCCGTGGAGCCGCGCGAGCAGCGCCGGGGTGAGGTCCACCTTGGTGTCGAAGGGGTTGTTGTAGGCCACCACCGGCAGGCCCGCCTTGGCCACCTCGCGGTAGTGCTCCACCACGATCCTGTCGTCGGCCCGGTAGGCGTTCGGCGGGAGCAGCATCACCGCCCGGCACCCGGCGTCGCGAGCCTGCTCCGCCCAGCGACGGGCCTCCAGCGCGCCGTAGGCGGCGACTCCCGGCATGACCCGGTCCCCGCCGACGGCGGCGACGGCGGTCTCCACGACCGAGGCCCGCTCCTCGGGGGTCAGCGTCTGATACTCGCCCAGCGATCCGTTCGGCACCACGCCGTCGCACCCGGAGGCGACCAGCCACCGGCAGTGCTCGGCGTAGCCGTCCAGGTCTACGGAGAGATCCTCGCCGAGGGGCAGCGCGGTGGCCACCATCACGCCGTGCCAGGGCTTCGGGCGGGTCGTCATCGTCATCTTCCTTCCAATGGGGTCGGGTCACAGCCGAGAGGCTCGGGAGAGCCCGAGGTGGCCGGGTCAGTCCGAGGGGGGCCGGGTCGACGCGGCGAGGTCGCCGAGCCTGATGGGCTGGGCGATCGGGCGCCGGGGCGCCGCGGGGTCCTCACCGGCGAGACATGCGACCGCGTAGCCGCATATCCGGCCCTGGCACCAGCCCATGCCGGGGCGCGCCAGCAGCTTGACGGAGCGCGCGTCGACGGCGCCCAGTTCCTGTGCCTCGCGCACGGCCGACAGGGGCACCTCCTCGCAGCGGCAGATCAGCGTGTCGTCGCGGAGCCATCCCATCCAGCCGGGCCGCACCGGGTAGGCGCTCTGCAGCGCCCGCGCGAAGGCGGCGAGCCTGTCCCTGCGCCGGGACAGCGCCGGATCGGGCGGCACCCGGCGGCCCAGGTCCGCGGCGGCGGCCCGGCCCGCGATGCGGCCCTCGACCTCGGCGAGCACGGCCCCGCCGACGCCGGTGGACTCCCCCGCCGCGTAGACGCCGGGCACGCTGGTGCGCAGGCCCGCGTCCACCGCGACGACCGGGCTGCCGTCGATGTCGTGACGGGTCACGCAGCCGAGCTGGACCGGTAGATCGAGCTGGGGAACGAAGCCGTAGCCGTAGGCGAGGGTGTCGCACTCGACGGTTCTGGTCGCGATCGGCCGCCAGCCGGAGTCCAGTCTGGCGACGGTGACGTGGGTCAGCGCGGTGCCGCCGGGGTCGCCGTGCGCGGCGATCACCGCCTGGCGGCCGTGGTAGGGGACCCGGTGGCGGGCCAGGCGCGCGCCGTACCCGAGGGCCTCCCCGGCCTTGCCCGCGGCGAGCAGCGGGTGCCCCGCCAGCCCGAAACGGCCGTTGGCCTCGTGGATCCCGAGCACGTCCGCGCCCGCGTCGGCCAGCCCCGCGGCGACCGGGAGGAGGAACGGCCCCGTCCCGGCGACCACGACCCTGCGGCCCGCGACCACGAGGTCGCCCTTGAGCAGCGCCTGCGCGCCGCCCGCGGTGAGCACGCCCGGCAGGTCCCAGCCGGGGAACGGCACCGGCCGGTCGTGCGCGCCGGTGGCGATCAGCAGCCTGCGCGCGGTGACCGTGCGGGGCCGCTCCTCGCGGTCGCCCTCCAGGCACCGTACGGTCATCGCCTCATCAGAGCGTTCGACCGCCCAGACCCGGTGGTGGAGCAGTATGTCGGCCCGGCCGCGGAGCGTGTCCCACTGGCGCATGAACCCGCCGAGGCCGTGGTGGAGCGCTCCGGGATTCTCCGCGTGGAAGCCTTCCGGCGGCTGCCGGAAGTACTGGCCGCCGGGCCTGGCTCCGGCGTCGACGAGCACGACGCTCAACCCGGCGAGGGACGCGGTGAGCGCGCCGGCCACTCCGGCGGGGCCCGCGCCGACGACGGCGAGATCGTAGATCGGCTTCATCGGCCGCTCACCGCTCCCCGTCCGCACCGAGGCCGGGCACATCGGGATCGGACGCGCCGGACGTGGACGCCTCGGGAGTGGACGCGCCATGGGTCGGCGCGTCGGAGGAGAAACCGCCGGAGAAGGGCTCGCCGGGGCGGGGCGCGTCGCCGTGCGGACCGTCGCCCGCGTCGTGGCCGGTGGTCACCAGGTCTCCCGGGCGGGCCTCGGTCAGGCAGGCGCGCAGGGACGGGCTGCCGTTCACCGTGACCAGGCAGTCGAAGCAGACGCCTATGCCGCAGAACAGCCCGCGGGGGCGCCCGCCGAACCTGGTGGTGCGCCAGGAGCGGATGCCCGCGCCGTGCATGGCGGCGCCGACGGTCTGGCCGGGGACCACCGGGACGGGAACGCCGTCCACGCTGATCTCGAACTCCGGCTCCGGCCGCGCCCGCACCAGGCGGTACGGCTGCCTCATCGAGAGTCCTCCTTCGTGAAACGGTCCGGGCGGAAGGGGCGGAGGTCCAGGTCGAGGCGGTCGTCGATCAGGGCCTGGGCGATGAGGTGGCCGGTGGCCGGGGCCAGGCCGATTCCCGCGCCTTCGTGGCCGCAGGCGTGATAGAGGCCGGGGGCCCGGGGGTCCTCTCCGATCACGGGGAGGTGGTCGGGACAGTAGGGGCGGAAGCCGCAGTAGGCCCGGATGACCCTGCGCTCGGCAAGCGCGGGAAACAGCGCGACGGCCTGGGCCGCGAGGCGTTCCAGCACCGGGATGGAGACCGTACGGTCGAAGCCGACCCGCTCGCGGCTCGCGCCGATGAGCACGGGTCCCGCCGGGGTGCCCTCCACGACGGCGGACGTCTCCAGGCCCTCCGAATCGCTGGCCACGTCGGTGACGTAGGCGGCGGTGTAGACCTTGTGCCTGATCAGCGGTCTTTCGAGCGGCTCCGTGACCAGGATGAAGCCGCGCCGGGGCAGGACGGGGACGCGCACTCCGGCCAGCGCGGCGATCTCGCCGCCCCAGGTTCCCGCGGCGTTGACGACGGCTCCGGCGAGGATGTCGCCCTGGTCGGTCGTGACACCGGTGACCCGGTCGCCGTCGCGGACGAAGCCGGTGACCGTGACGCCGGTGCGCAGCATCAGGGCGCTCTGGCCGAATCTCTCCGCGCCCTGCCGGATCAGCCTGGCCGCCGCCAGCATGGGCTGGACCTGGGCGTCCTGAGGGTAGAACACGCCTCCGGCGAGGTCCCGGGTCAGGTGGGGCTCGTAGTCGCCGAGCTCGTCGGAGGCGACCACGGTGTGCTCAAGGCGTTGATTGGCGGCCAGGGAGGTGAGTGCGCCGAGCACCTCGCCGGTCTCGGCGACCACCAGGCCGCCCTTGGACTCGAACTCGAACCCGTCGCCGGGGCCGGAGCTCGCCAGGTCACGCCAGAGGCGGTTGGAGAGCAGCGCCAGATCGAGCTCGGGGCCCGGCTCCTTGTCGGAGACCAGCACGTTGCCCTCTCCCGCACCGGTCGTGCCGCCCGCCACGGCCCCGCGGTCGACGACCACCACGTCCAGTCCCGCTCGGGCCGCGTAGTAGGCGCAGGCAGCCCCGACGATCCCGGCGCCGACCACCACGACGTCCGGCATGACTCACCTCGCTCCGCGCCTCGACTCGCCAGTACTATGTCACATACCTTTGAGGGGATCAATGGGACGTAGCTCACGTTCTCCGACTCAGCGACCCCTACCCGGACGGCCCGCGAGGCAAGCCGTACGCACCGGGGCAGGCCGTACGGACACCGGCGGCGCACGCGGCCGGAAACCGGACGCGTACGGCCCAGGACAGGACGCGCACCGCAGCGCACACGACCGGAAGCCGGACGCGTGCGGAGTCCAAGACGGACGCGCACACGGCCCGCGAGCCGGGCGCGTACGCGCTCCACGGTGGACACGTGCACGGCCCGAGGCGGGACGCGCATGGGGTCCAGAGCAGGACCGACCACCTCGCCGCCTAACATGTGAGCCGTGAAGCACCTCCTTGACCAGATCGGCCGCAATGCCGTGAAACTGTGGCATACCGTGTGGTCCCCCACCCCCGTCACCATGCGCCGATGGGCGCTGGCGGCGGTGGTCGTCAACGCGGGCATCACGGTGAGCGGCGCGGCCGTGCGGGTCACCAAATCGGGCCTGGGCTGCCCGACCTGGCCCAGGTGCACCCCCGGCAGCTTCATCCCCGCCGCCCATGGCGAGACCGCGCCGATCAACATGGCCATCGAGTTCGGCAACCGGATGCTGACCTTCCTGGTCCTGGCCGTCGCCCTGGTCTGCCTGATCAACGCGATGAGACTCCTTCCCCGCCGCCGCGACCTGGTCCGGCTGGCCTGGATCCAGCCCGTCGGCGTGGCCGCGCAGGCGCTCTGGGGCGGCCTGGTCGTGCGGAGCCTGCTCAACCCGGTCACCGTCAGCGTGCACTTCCTGATCTCCACCGGCCTGATCGCCGCCGCCTACGCGCTGTACGCCCGCTCACGCGAGGGAGACGCCCCACCGCGACGCCTGGTCCACCGCGACATCCGCACGCTCGGCTTCGCGCTCACCGCCGCGGTGTTCGTCCTGCTCATCGCGGGCGTGGTGGTGACCGGCACCGGGCCGCACTCCGGCGACCAGATGGCCTCCCGATTCCAGTTCGACATCGAGAGCGTGGTGAGGATCCACACCGACTTCGTCTACATCGTGGTCGGTCTCACGTTCGCGCTGCTGTTCGCGGTTCACGTCACCGACGCACCGGGCTACGTGCGACGGGCGGCGCTGGTGCTGCTGATCGTCGAGCTGGCCCAGGGAGGCGTCGGATACGTCCAGTACTTCCTGGGCGTGCCCGCGGCCCTGGTCGACCTGCACGTGCTCGGCTCGACGCTGGTGTGGATCTGCACACTGCGGGTGGTGTTCATGATGCGGTCGCGGGGCCCGCTGGACACAACCGCCACGAACCGGGACGAGCTCGACACCGTCAACGCCTGATCGGCACGGGTACGGCGCCGGCCACACCCGACCGGGGTGGATTTGGCGCCACCCGGGACCCGACGGGACGGATCAGCGCCACACAGGACCGGATCAGGACAGGTTCGATGCCGCCCATGCTCGACCGGGACAGGCTCGACGCCACCCGCGCCCAACCGGGACAATGACCGGATGCGCGTGTCACGCAGGACCTTCCGGCTCTCCTACCAGGGCGCGGTGCTGCTGAGCGTGCTGATGATCGCGCCGCTGACCTGGGTCTGGCTGGCCAGTTCCGGACATCGGGTGGTCGCCGACTCCCCCGGCTGGATGGCCGAGGTCCCCGAGGCGCCGGTGGCGCTGGTGCTGGGGGCGGGCATCACCGGGGAGAACCCGACGCCCATGCTGGCCAGGCGGCTGGACATCTCCGCCGAGCTGTACCGGGCGGGCAAGGTCAGGGCGATCCTGCTCTCGGGCGACAACGGACGGGTGGGATACGACGAGCCGACCGTGATGCACGACTACCTGCTCGCGCGCGGAGTGCCGGGCAGGGCGCTCGTCCTCGACTACGCGGGCTTCGACACCTGGGACTCGTGCGTGCGGGCCCGCACCGTGTTCGGCGCCCACCGGCTCACCGTGGTCACCCAGGTCTTCCACCTGCCCAGGGCCGTCACCCTGTGCCGTACGGCGGGCGTGGAGACCTTCGGCGTCGGCGACGACTCGAGCAAACAGTGGGTCTCCACCTACGCCCTCGCGGCCCGCGAGTTCTTCGCCTCGGCGAAGGGGCTTCTCGACTCCGTGGTCCTCGACTCCGACCCGGTCTTCCCCGGTCCGCGCGAGACGAGCCTGGACGCCGCGCTTCAGTCGGGGTGAGCGCCGTACCCGGGGAACGGACGCCGGTAGGAGGCGCCCGGCAGGTTGGGCGGGCTGCCCTGGCCGGGCCGGTATCCCGATGAGGCACCGCCGCCGGGGGGCGCGGCCGGCGGCGCGGGGAACTGCGCGCGGGCGCCCGCCATGCACTCCAGCAGCGCCTGCTGCTCCTCGTCGAACGTGCGCTCGTCGATCACGCGGCGCCTGGCCCGCTCGTGGAGCAGGCCGAGCTCGGTGGCCGCGAGCTGGTAGTCGTTCATCGCCCGCAGCCCTCCCCTGCCGCCGTGTGTCTTCGCCCACTGCCGGGCGTGGCGGCGTCCGGGCAGGGAGGAGAGCATGTTGACGTCGTACTGGGCGACGAGCCCGGTCGGCTGGTAGGCGGGCAGATAACTCTGGATCAGGCCGACGATGCGCTTGCGGTCGCGGAAGACGATCCAGATCATGACGAACAGCACGACCATCAGCAGCAGGTAGGCGATGGCCAGGCCGCCGATGCCGACGTAGGACGCGAAGCCGTTCCAGATCCCGTGGAGCGCCATCGCGCCGATCCAGCCGGCGGCGATCACGAAGATCCGCATCGGCCCCTGGCGCTGCGCCGCGTAGGCCACCGCGACGCCGATCATGGAGGTGAACAGCGGATGGGCGAACGGCGACAGGATCCCCCGCAGCACGACGGTCACCGCCAGGCCCTGCGCGCCCAGGTCGTCGAGAGCGGCCACGTAGTAGCTGACGTTCTCGCTCATCGCGAAGCCCAAGCCGACCATGCTGGCGTAGATGATGCCGTCGGTGGGCCCGTCGAGCTCCGCCCTCTTGAACCTGAGCAGGCCCAGCAGGACCAGCCCCTTCATCGTCTCCTCGACCACCGGGGCGCCGAACGTCGCGGCGACGTTGCGCGCGTAGTCGTAGCCCATCCGGACGGCGTTCTCGATGTAGAACAGGTTGAAGGAGTTGATGACTCCGGCGACGAGGACCGCCACGCCCGCGCCCCAGGCGAACGCGAAGATCAGGTTGCTCCGGGGTTCGGGCTCCATGCGGTCGAGCGCGAGCACGGCGGCCAGCAGGACGGGGACCGGCGCCAGGGCCAGCCCGAGCGCGATGAAAAAGTAGACCGGATCACCGTTCAGCACGTCGAAGGAGAACGACACCAGCGCGCACAACCCGGTAAGGACAAGCCCCGCGATCAGTGCGACAGACGGGCGCTCCCTGAGCACCCACCGAGGATCACGGCTTGCCATGTGGCAACCGTAACCGATCAACCACGACCTGTCCCCTCCACCCCCGCGCTTGACCTGGGGTCAACCACGAAAGACACATTCGACGCCAAAAAACCGGAAAAGAAGAACCCCCGTGAACGGTCACGGGGGCGATGGCCCTAACAGGATTGGATGTTCGCCTGAACCGGCTCAGACGAACATCGAGTCGATGGCGACGGCCAGGAAGAGCAGCGCCAGGTAGGCGTTGGACCAGTGGAAGAAGCGCATCGGGCGCAGGTCCACGCCGGTCTTGCCCGCGTTGACCCGGCCGAGAAGGCGGTGGACCTCCCACAGGCAGGCCGCGCCGAGGACGAGGGCCACGGCGGGATAGATCAGCGTGGTCCCGGCGATCGGCCACAGCAGCAGCGAGCAGAGCACCGTGGCCCAGGTGTAGACGATGCTCTCCAGCACCACGCGGCGCTCGGTGGCGACCACCGGCAGCATGGGGATCTTCGCCGCGGCGTAGTCCTCCTTGTAGCGCATGGCGAGGGTCCAGGTGTGCGGAGGCGTCCAGAAGAACACCACGCCGAAGAGGACCACCGGGGCCCAGTCGAGGCTGCCGGTGACACCCGCCCAGCCGATCAGCACCGGCATGCAGCCGGCGAGGCCGCCCCACACCACGTTCTGGGAGGTCCTCCGCTTGAGGATCATCGAGTAGACGAGCACGTAGAAGAGGTTCGCGGCCAGCGAGAGGCCCGCCGCGAGCCAATTCACCATCAACCCGAGGCCAAGAGTCGACAGCACCCCGAGGATGACGCCGAAGATCAGCGCGTTGGTCGGCGGGACCAGGTCGCGGGCGAGCGGGCGGCGCCGGGTGCGGCGCATCGTGGCGTCGATGTCACGGTCGATGTAGCAGTTCAGGGCGTTCGCACTGCCGGCCGAGAGGGTGCCGAACACCAGGGTGTTGACGGCGATCCACAGCGGTGGCAGGCCTCGTGCGGCCAGGAACATCACCGGTAGTGTTGTGATCAGCAGCAGCTCGATGATCCGCGGTTTGGTGAGGGCGATATACGCCTTCACCGTGTCGCCGAACGAGTGCGGCGCGGCATCGGATGCCGCGGCCGCCCCGGGAGGGGTCATCGATTGCTTGTCGGTCAGCACCATCTAAGGCGCTTCCAGCACGTGCGGGGTCAACGCGTAACCTCTGATTAGAGCGGATCCGTGAATTGCGGGCACCAGCCAGCTTTGAGAACTCACTGTAGTTGTTGGGGGGGCCGGTCCCGGCATGGGGTGCTGAAGCCGCGCGACGGGATCCCCTCCGGGAACCCGTCCGCGCTCCTCATCGCCCCCGCGGACTCGCCCCGACGTGGGCCTGCGCAGCAGCAGGCGAGGCCGAACCGTTAGGGTCCGGTGTGGGCGGGAAATACCAGACCGGCGCCATCATTACACGACAAGATCCGGAGAACGAGCACTTGAGCAGCGAACTCGTGCCAGCCCTTGAATGGAGCGACCTGGACCGTCAGGCGGTCGACGTCGTACGGGCCTTGGCGATGGACGCGGTAGAGAAGGCGGGTTCGGGCCACCCGGGCACCGCGATGAGCCTGGCGCCCGCCGCCTACCTGCTTTTTCAGCAGGCCATGCGGCACGACCCCTCTGATCCCACCTGGGTGGGCAGGGATCGGTTCGTCCTCTCCGCCGGACACAGCAGCCTTACCCTTTACATCCAGTTGTTCCTCTCGGGTTACGGCCTCAGCCTGGACGACCTGAAGGCACTGCGCCAGTGGAACAGCCTGACCCCGGGCCACCCGGAGCACGGCCACACCATCGGCGTCGAGACCACCACCGGTCCGCTCGGCCAGGGCCTCGGCAACGCGGTCGGCATGGCCATGGCGGCCCGCCGCGAGCGCGGCCTGTTCGACCCGGACGCGGAAGCGGGCACGAGCCCCTTCGACCACACGATCTGGTGCATCGCCTCCGAGGGTGACATCGAAGAGGGCATCAGCCACGAGGTCAGCGCCATCGCCGCCCACCAGAAGCTGGGCAACCTGATCGTCGTCTTCGACAGCAACCACATCTCCATCGAGGACGACACCCAGATCGCGCTGAGCGAGGACGTCGTCAGGCGTTACGACGCCTACGGCTGGCACACCCAGACCGTCGACTGGACGCAGACCGGCGACTACGTCGAGGACGTCGAGGCGCTGCACCAGGCCCTGGAGGCCGCCCGCGCCGAGACCGGCAGGCCGTCGTTCATCCGCCTGCGCACCATCATCGGCTGGCCCGCGCCGAAGAAGCAGAACACCGGCAAGGCCCACGGCTCGGCTCTGGGCGCCGAAGAGGTCGCCGCCACCAAGACGATCATGGGGCAGGACCCGGCCAAGAGCTTCGACGTCCCCGCCGAGGTTCTGGAGCACACCCGCGAGGTCGTCGAGCGGGGCCGCGCGGCCCACGCCGAGTGGGAGAAGGGTTTCCAGAGCTGGCGCGACGCCAACCCCGAGCGCTTCGCCGAGTTCGAGCGCATCTCCGCGCGACAGCTCCCCAAGGGCTGGACCGAGGCGCTCCCCGTCTTCGAGACCGGCGCCTCCGTCGCCACCCGCAAGGCCTCCGGCGAGGTGCTCAACAGCCTCGCGCCGGTGCTGCCCGAGCTGTGGGGCGGTTCGGCCGACCTGGCCGAGTCCAACAACACCACGATGAAGGGCGAGCCGTCCTTCATCCCCGAGGAGTTCCAGACCAAGGAGTTCCCCGGCAACCGCTACGGCCGCACGCTGCACTTCGGCATCCGCGAGCACGGCATGGGGTCGATCCTCAACGGCATCGCGCTGCACAACGGCACCCGCCCCTACGGCGGCACGTTCCTCGTCTTCAGCGACTACATGCGCCCCGCCGTACGGCTCGCGGCGCTGATGAAGCTGCCGGTCACCTACGTGTGGACGCACGACTCCATCGGTCTGGGCGAGGACGGCCCGACCCACCAGCCCGTCGAGCACCTGTGGGCGCTGCGCGCCATCCCGGGCCTCGACGTGGTCCGCCCCGCCGACGCCAACGAGACGGCCGCCGCGTGGCGGACCGTGCTGGAGCACAACGACCGGCCGGCCGCGCTGGCCCTGACCCGGCAGAACCTGCCGGTCTACGAGGGCAGCGGGGACGCCACGAAGGTCGCCAAGGGCGGTTACGTCCTGCAGGACGCCTCCAACGGCCAGCCCGCGGTGATCCTGATCGGCACCGGCTCCGAGGTCGAGCTGGCCGTCGGGGCCCGCGAGCTCCTGGAGGCGGAGGGATTCCCGACCCGGGTCGTGTCGATGCCGTGCGTCGAGTGGTTCCAGGCCCAGGACTCCGCCTACAAGCAGACGGTGCTGCCCTCCGCGGTCCGCGCGCGCGTCGCCGTGGAGGCGGGAATCGCACTGGGCTGGCGGGAGTTCGTGGGAGATGACGGGGAAGTAGTGAGCTTGGAGCACTTCGGTGCTTCTGCTCCATACAAGACCCTCTACGAGCAGTTCGGCCTCACCGCCGAGCGAGTCGCTGCCGCCGCGAAGGCCAGCCTCGCGAAGACCGGGGCCGACAAGGGCGAGACGACGGGAAACTGATCATGAGTGAGATCCTGAAGAGACTTTCGGAGCAGGGCGTCTCCATCTGGCTGGACGACATCAGCCGCGAGCGCCTCCGTACCGGCAACCTGGAGTCGCTGATCCGCGAGAAGTCCGTGGTCGGCGTCACCTCCAACCCGACGATCTTCGCCTCGGCGCTGAGCAAGGGCGACGCCTACGACACCCAGCTCCACGACCTGAAGGTGCGTGGAGTGGACCTCGAGGAGGCGGTGCGCGCCATCACCACCTACGACATCCGCTGGGCCGCCGACGTGCTGAAGCCGGTCTACGACGCCAGCCAGGGCGTGGACGGCCGGGTCTCGATCGAGGTCGACCCGCGCCTGGCCAGGGAGACCGACAAGACGATCGCCGAAGCCCGCGCACTGTGGTGGATGGTCGACCGTCCCAACCTGTTCATCAAGATCCCGGCCACGGTCGAGGGCCTGCCCGCGATCGCCCAGGCGATCTCCGAGGGCATCAGCGTCAACGTCACGCTGATCTTCTCCCTCGAGCGCTACCGCGGCGTGATGGACGCCTGGCTGACCGGCCTGGAGCGGGCGAAGGCGAACGGCCTGAACCTGTCGAGCATCGAGTCGGTGGCCTCGTTCTTCGTCAGCCGCGTGGACAGCGAGATCGACAAGCGCCTGGACAAGATCGGCACGCCCGAGGCGCTGGAGCTCAAGGGCAAGGCCGCGGTCGCCAACGCCCGCCTGGCCTTCGCCGCCTTCGAGGACGTCATGAACTCCCCGCGCTGGCAGGCCCTGGCCGCCGCCGGAGCTCGCCCGCAGCGCCCGCTGTGGGCCTCCACCGGGACCAAGAACCCCGACTACCCCGACACCCTCTACGTCGACGACCTGGTCGCGGCCGGCACGGTCAACACGATGCCGGAGAAGACCCTCAACGCCGTGGCCGACCATAGCAAGATCACCGACGACACCGTTCGCCCCTTCTACGAGCACGCCTGGAACACCATGGCCGCGCTCAAGGAAGTCGGCCTTGACTACGACGACGTCGTGAGGTTCCTGGAGGAAGACGGTGTGGACAAGTTCAAGGCGTCCTGGACCGAGCTCCTGTCAACCGTCGACGCCGAACTGAAGAAGGCCTGAACGCATGTCAGTGTCCGTAACGTTCGACGACGAGAATCTGGCCGAGCTCGCCTCCGAGACCGTGGGCCGCCTCGTCGCCGAAGGGGTCCCCGCCGCCCTGGCGAGCGGGGACCCCACGCTGTGGGGCCCGGAGGCCGAGCCCGAGGCGACCGTCCGCCTCGGCTGGCTCACCCTTCCGCTGACAAGCCGTGAGCTGCTTCCCGAGATCGAGAAGCTGGTCGAGCGGGCCCGCGCGGAGAACCTGAACCACGTGGTCCTCGCGGGCATGGGCGGCTCCTCGCTCGCCCCCGAGGTCATCACGACGAGCGCCGACGTGCCGCTGACCGTGCTCGACACCACCGACCCCGGTCAGGTGCGCCGCGCGCTCGAAGACCGGCTGGAGAGCACGATCCTGGTGGTCGCCAGCAAGAGCGGCGGCACGGCCGAGACCGACAGCCACCGGCGAATCTACGAGAAGGCCTTCCGCGACGCGGGGATCGACCCGGCCGACCGGATCGTCGTGGTCACCGACCCCGGCTCCCCGCTGGAGCAGAGCGCCATCGAGGCGGGCTACACGGTCATCCTGGCCGACCCCACCGTCGGCGGCCGCTACAGCGCCCTGTCGGCGTTCGGCCTGGTGCCCAGCGCCCTCGCGGGAGCCGACGTCAAGGAGCTGCTCGACGACGCGGCCGCCGTGCAGCCGCTGCTGTCGCAGACCGAGGGCAACCCCGGCCTGGACCTCGGCGCCGCCCTCGGCGCCGCCGCGGCCGACGGGCGTGACAAGCTCGTGATCGAGGACGACCTCTCGGAGATCAACGGCCTGCCCGACTGGATCGAGCAGCTCATCGCCGAGTCCACCGGCAAGTCCGGCAAGGGCATCCTGCCCGTCGTCGGCGCCGACCCGAGTGGCATCGACGACGAGCTGGTCGTCGGGATCGACACCGACGGCGCGGTGACCGTCACCGGTCCGCTGGGCGCGCAGTTCCTCGTCTGGGAGTACGCCACGGCCATCGCCGGCCGCGTGCTCGGCATCGACCCGTTCAGCCAGCCGAACGTGGCCGAGTCCAAGGAGAACACCGGCGAGCTGCTGGACCAGGCCGAACTGCCGGTCGGCACGCCGATCCTGGTCGACGGCCCGGTCGAGGTGTACGGCGAGCTGCCGGGCTCGGAGGCTCCCGAGGACCTGTCCGACGTGCTCACCCGGCTGCTGGACGCGATCCCCGAAGACGGCTATCTCACGATCATGGCCTACCTCGACCGGGAGGCGGCGTTCGACGCCCCCTACCCCGAGGGCGCCTCGTTCGAGGAGATGACCGACGCGTGGAGCGGGGCCGACCCGGTCACGCTGCGCGGCCAGCTCGCGACGCGGACCGAGCGCCCGGTCACCTTCGGGTGGGGCCCGCGGTTCCTGCACTCCACCGGCCAGTACCACAAGGGTGGCCCGCAGAACGGAGTGTTCCTGCAGATCACCGGGGCCGTTGAGAACGACATCGAGGTTCCCGGAAAGCCGTACACCCTGGGCCGCCTGCAGCTGGCCCAGGCTCTGGGAGACCAGGGTGCGCTGGCCAAGCGCGGACGTCCCACCGTACGGCTGCACCTGACCGATCGCGTGGCAGGCGTCGAGCGTCTGCTCGCCGCCGCCCGGCAGGCCTGAATGGGCCGCTGGAGGTCTGAATGAACAAGGAAAACTCCGAGGTCAAAGCCGAGGAGCCCATAAACTCCGATGTCAAAGCCGGGGAGCCCATGACTTCGGCGGCCGCGGCCGCGGTCGCCGCCACCACCGAAGCGGTGGCGGCGGCCAACCCGCTGCGCGACCCGCGTGACAAGCGCATTCCTCGTGTGGCGGGGCCGTGCGTGCTGGTGCTGTTCGGTGTGACCGGCGACCTGGCGCGTAAGAAGCTGTTGCCGGCGATCTACGACCTGGCCAACCGGGGGCTGCTGCCCCCGGGGTTCTCCCTGGTGGGCTTCGCCCGCCGTGACTGGAAGGACCAGGACTTCGCGGAGCTCACCCACGCGGCCGTCAAGGAGCACGCGCGGACGCCGTTCCGCGAGGAGGTCTGGAAGCAGCTGTCGGAGGGCATCTTCTTCTGCCCGGGTGAGTTCACCGACGACGGCGCGTTCGACGCGCTGGCCATGATGCTCAAGGAGATCGACGAGACCCGGGGCACCGGCGGCAATTACGGCTTCTACCTGTCGGTGCCGCCGAAGTTCTTCCCGCTCGTGGTCCAGCAGCTCAAGCGGACCAACCTCGCGGACGCCCCTCCCGGGAGCTGGCGCCGGGTTGTGATCGAGAAGCCCTTCGGGCACGACCTGAAGAGCGCCCAGGAGCTGAACGCGATCACCAGCGCGGTCTTCCCGGAGAGTTCGGTGTTCCGCATCGACCACTACCTGGGCAAGGAGACCGTCCAGAACATTCTGGCGCTGCGGTTCGCCAACAACCTGTTCGAGCCGATCTGGAACCGGGGTTACGTCGACCACGTTCAGATCACGATGGCCGAGGACATCGGCATCGGCGGCCGGGCGGGTTACTTCGACGGCATCGGCGCGGCCCGTGACGTGATCCAGAACCACCTGCTGCAGCTGCTGGCCCTGGTCGGCATGGAGGATCCGACGTCGTTCGGAGCCGACTCGCTGCGCAGGGAGAAGGAGAAGGTCCTCAAGGCCGTGCGGCTGCCGTCGGACCTGTCGCTGTCCACCGCCCGCGGCCGTTACGGTCCGGGCTGGCAGGGTGGCGACCCGGTCATCGGTTACACGCAGGAGGAGGGCATCTCGCCCGAATCGATCACCGAGACCTACGCCGCCATCAAGCTGGAGATCGCCAACCGCCGCTGGGCCGGGGTGCCGTTCTACCTGCGCACCGGCAAGCGGCTCGGCCGCCGGGTGACCGAGGTCGCCGTGGTGTTCCAGCGCGCGCCCCACCTGCCGTTCAGCAAGGACGACACCGAGATCCTGGGGCAGAACGCCCTGGTCATCCGGGTGCAGCCCGACGAGGGCATCACGGTGCGGTTCGGCTCCAAGGTGCCCGGCACCGCGATGGAGGTCAGGGACGTCTCGATGGACTTCGCCTACGGCGAGTCGTTCATGGAGTCCTCCCCCGAGGCCTACGAGCGGCTGCTGCTGGACGTGCTGATCGGCGATCCGCCGCTCTTCCCGCACCAGCGCGAGGTCGAGCTGTCGTGGCAGATCCTCGACCCGATCGAGGAGTTCTGGGCCTCCCAGGGACCGCCGGAGGAATACCCGGCGGGCACGTGGGGCCCCAAGTCGGCTGACGAACTGATGGCCCGCGACGGCCGCGTCTGGAGGAGGCTCTAGATGACGAGTTTCATGCTCAGCGGCACGAACGCGTCGAAGATCTCCTCCCAGCTCACCGCGCTGCGGCACCAGATGGGCACCCCTGCGGTCGGCATGGTGCTGACCCTGGTGGTGGTCTGCGACGAGAGCGAGCAGTACGACGCGGTACGGGCAGCGACCGAGGCGGCCAGGGAGCACCCCTCCCGGATACTGGTTGTCATCTCTCGCGATCCGAAGGAGTCGAACCGGCTCGACGCCGAGCTTCGGTTCGGCGAGTCCACGCCGGGCGAGGTGATTCTGCTCCGCCTGTACGGCGAGCTCACCAAGCACGCCGACTCGGTGGTCAGCCCGCTGCTGCTCACCGACACTCCGGTGGTGGCCTGGTGGCCGGGCGACTGCCCCGACATCCCGGCCAAGGACCCGATCGGCATGCTCGCCCAGCGCCGCATCGTCGACGCGCGGGCGGCGGCCGACTCGGTCGCGGCGATCGCCGGCCGGGCTCACGGCTACGTTCCGGGTGACACCGACCTGGCCTGGACCCGGCTGACGACGTGGCGGAGCCTGCTGGCCGCCGCGTTCGACCAGCCGGTGGGCAAGGTCAAGAAGGGCACCGTGGAGGCCGTGACCGGCCACGCCAGCGCCCTGCTGCTGGCGGCCTGGCTCGGCGAGCGTCTCGGCGCCTCGGTGAAGGTCACCGAATCGGCGGGCCCGGGGCTGACCGCGGTGAAGCTCTCCACGACCGAGGGCGACATCGTCATCACCCGCGGCGACGGCCGCATGGCCATGCTGTCCCGCCCGGGCCAGCCGGACCGCCAGGTCGCTCTGACCCGGCGCCCGAAGTCGGAGCTGCTCGCCGAGGAGCTCAGGCGGCTGGATCCCGACGAGATCTACGAGGCCGCGATCCGGCGACTCGCCCGGACGCACAAGTCCTGACCCGTGAGCGCCCCGCGGCCTGCCGCGGGGCGCTCATCCTTTTCCTTTGAACCGAACTCGTCCTTCGAAAGAGAACCGTCGTGAGCGTTCCCACTGTGATCATCCATCGTGACGCCGACGTGCTCGCCAAGGCGGTCGCCGCCCGGGTGATCACCCGCATGGTCGACGACCAGGCGGCCAAGGGGTCGGCCTCACTGGTTCTGACCGGCGGCACCGTCGGCATCGCCACTTTGGCCGAGATCTCCGCCTCCCCGGCCCGTGACGCCGTCGACTGGCGCAACCTGGACATCTGGTGGGGCGACGAGCGTTTCCTGCCCAGCGGCGACTCCGAGCGCAACGAGACCGGTGCCCGCAAGGCCCTCCTCGACAACGTCGACCTGGACCCGGCCCGGGTCCACGTGATGCGCGGCCCCGACTCGGGCATGACCGCGGAGGAGTCGGCCGAGGCGTACACCGAGGAGCTCCGCCGGGCCTCGCGCCCCGAGGACCACGGCCCCGCGCCGTCCTTCGACGTCCTGATGCTGGGCATGGGCCCGGACGGCCACGTGGCCTCGCTGTTCCCCGGCATGCCCGCGCTGTACGACACGCGCCCTGCGATGGCGGTGCACGGCTCACCGAAGCCGCCGCCCACCCGTATCTCACTGTCGCTGCCGGTCATCCAGGGCGCGCGCGATGTCTGGGTGATCGCCGCCGGCGAGGAGAAGTCCGCCGCCGTACGGCTGGCCCTGTCGGAGTCGGGAACCATGCAGGTCCCGGCGGCCGGCGCCCGCGGACGCCAGCGCACCCTCTTCCTGCTGGACCGGGCCGCCGCCTCCAAGATCCCCGCCTCCCTGGGCCGCATCTCCTCACCCTGATCCCGCCGCTTTACAGGGAGTCCGTCACCGGCCTTCGTGGCCGCCCTTTCTCTTCCACGCGGATTCGACTATCGCCAAGATCGCATGAATCACGCTAAGCGATCGACCAGTGACTATTAGAGTGAGCAACAGTCTGAGAAGAGTCGTACGAACGACGTACAGCGGGAGGAGGTGGAGGTGATGACCGCCAAGACACGTCGCATCGAGATAAGCGTGGATGCGGCAGCCGAGGAGCTCATCACGCAGGCAGCGCAGGCCCGGGGAGAGCCGATCTCGTCCTTCGTCCTCCGGGCGGCCCATGCGGAGGCCGGCCGAGTGCTCGCCCGGCCCGACGTCACGTTGATGTCCTCCGAGCAGTTCAACAAATTGCTGTCCTCGCTCGACGAGCCGGACGAGGCGCCCGCGCTTCGCGGAGCCGTACAGCGACGGCGCCGCTATAACGCAACGACGTGACCTGGCAGTCGCGGCCTCTCCGCGAGGAGTACAACCTCAGCGCCTTCGACCGCTCAGCTCCGATCATGAATGAACGGCTGATCAAGACGGCGCTTCACATCCAGCGGTCGGACGCTGCGCGGGCCGCGCTCACCGCTTCCTGACCTTCGACGGCGCTCGGCGCGGACCGCGTGGTTCACGGCGTCGATGGGTCGGCGAGGAGGCCGTCGATCTCGGTGAGGAGCGTCTGCTTGCCCGCGGGGTCCAGACAGGAGGCGTTGACGGCATTGCGGGCCAGACCGACGAGAGCCTCCCGGTCGAGGCCGAAGACCTCGGCGGCGACCCGATACTCGTTGCTCAGCGTGGTGGCGAACATGGGCGGGTCGTCGCTGTTGAGGGTGACGAACAGGCCCTCCTCCAGCAGACGTGGGAGCGGGTGCTCCTTGATGTGGGCGACCTGCCCGGTGCACACGTTGGAGGTGGGGCAGACCTCCAGGGGAATCTGGGTCTCGCGCAGGTGCGCGACGAGGCGGGGGTCGTCCAGGCAGGCGATGCCGTGGCCGATCCGCTCGGCGCCCAGATGGTCGAGGGCCTCCCAGATCGGCTCGGGGCCGTCCATCTCCCCCGCGTGCGGCAGGCTGTGCAGCCCGGCGGCGGTGGCCGCGCGGAAGGCGTCCCTGAAGGCGTCGCGGTACTGCGGGCGCTCCTGTTCGATTCCGGCCAGTCCAAAACCTACCAATGCCTCGGGAGGTTCCTGCAGGGCGTGATCCAGGGTGACCCGGGCCGCCTCGACGCCGTACTCGCCGGGGATGTCGAAGATGTAGGCCACCTGGACGCCGTGCTCGTCGCGGGAGTGCCGGGCGGCCAGGTCGAACGCCTCGGTGACCTCCCGCATCGGCATGCCCATGATGTGGTGCGCGTACGGCGTGACGGTCAGCTCGACGTAGCGCCCGTTCTGCCGGGCCAGGTCCCCGGCCAGCCCTGTCACCAGGGTCGCGATGTCCTCGGGGGTGCGGACCAGGGCGTTGACCGCCCGGTAGACCTCGGCGAAGTGCGGGAAGTCGCGGAACCCGTAGAAGGCGCGCAGCTCCTCCTCCGTCGTGGGCACGCGGCTGTCGGGGTGGCGGCGGGAGAGCTCCAGCACGGTGGGGACCGAGGCGGAGCCGATCAGGTGGACGTGGAGCTCGACCTTGGGGAGCGCGTCGATGAACGCGTTGATCGTCATGCGGCCGACCCTATGCGCGCCCCGTCCGCGCCGAAAAGATATTTGCCGTTAATCTCACAGGAAAATGTAAGATTCATTCCACGGAAGCGCCGGATCTGGCCGTGTCAGCCATGACATGCCGGTTTCCGATCGGTTCGCCGGCTCGCGGGGTGAGGACGCGGCACCGGCAAGGGGGTACGCGACACCGGCGCATCACCCTCGACACCGGTCGGACCTGCGAGGTCATGAAGACCGCGCCCGCCCTCACACACTCCGCGCACGCCGGAAGTCGCCGAGGAACGTCACCCGTGGACACGTCCGGCCCCGGTTTCAAGGGGATTCTGTGGCCTATATCCCCTCACGTATCGAGCGGTCTGGCGCATAGTGGATACACAAGCAACTCGACACCTCTCCCGGAGGCCCTCGTGTTCGAGCGCTTCACCGACCGTGCCCGCCGCATCGTGGTCCTGGCCCAGGAAGAGGCCCGGCGCCTCAGCCACGACCACATCGGCACCGAGCACATCCTGCTCGGCCTGATCGGCGAGAAGGACGGCGCCGCCGGCCACGCCCTGCAGAGCTTCGGCATCAGCGGCGAGCAGGTACGAAACGACGTGGAAGAGATCATCGGCAGGGGGGACGAAGCCCCTGACGGCCACATCCCGTTCACCCCGCAGGCCAAGAAGGTGCTGGAGCTGTCCTTGCGGGAGGCGCTCAACCTGCACCACAACTACATCGGCACCGAGCACATCCTGCTCGGCCTGATCCGCGAGGCCGAGGGGGTCGCGGCCCGGGTGCTCGTCAACCGGGGGGCGCGGCTTGAGGCCGTACGCGCCCAGGTGATCATGCTGACCGGACGGCGCGGCCGGGACCGGCTCCTGAGGAGCGAGGAGGGCTTCCAGGGCGTCGGGTCGCCGCTCTCCGCCAAGTTGGACCGGATCCAGGAGAGCCTGGACCGGATCGAGCGCCGCCTGGACGCCCTGGACCAGCCGCAGGACCCGATACCGGATTCCTGATCTCCCATGAAACGGCCGGGATGAAGACCTTCCCGTGAGACGCGCAGGGCTCCCGCGAGACGCACGAGGCCACGGCCTCCCAGGAGACCGTGGCATGTACGGAGCTCTGGTCTCTCCGGTTCGCAATCCCTGAGCGATCCCGAACCGGAGAGACCAGGTGATGGGTTCAGCTCGGAGATACCGTCGCCATCACGCCCACGGCCAGCCTGGCTTCCACCACGCCGGGGTCCTCGGTATAGCTCAGGGTCGCGCCGAGCGAGACCAGGAGCCTGCGCATGCGCACGTTGTCGGAGAGCAGGGTGGCCCTGACCTCGGCGAAGCCCAGATCGCGGGCCTGGCGGACGAGCATCCTGGCCAGCACCGTGCCCAGCCCCCTGCCCTGCCAGCGGTCCTCGACCAGGAAGGCCATCTCGGCGATGCCGGGATCCGGGGTGAACATCAGGTTGGCCAGCGCGACCACCTGCCCGTCGTGGCCGGCGACGAGCGAGTGACCGCGGCTGCGGTCGCAGAGCCGGTCGAAGACCTTGGGCGGCAGTATCGGCATCGAGGTGAAGTAGCGGAACCTGCGGGCCTCGGGCGAGCAGCGATCGTGCAGGTCGCGGACGGCCTCGCGGTAGAGCTGGGTGAGCGGGCGGATCTGGACCTCGCTGCCGTCGGCCAGCTTGATGTCGCGGTCGGCCCCGGTCTGCTGCACGGGGGGCTGCGCGAGCCGTACGAAGGAGGCGGCCCGGGCGGCCTCGGTCAGGGTGAAGGGCAGCTCGGCCCTGCGCACCCGGATCGCCCGGCGCGCGGCCACGGGAACGGTCAGCAGCGTCGGGTCCGGAAGATCACTCATATCCGAACCGTAGACCCAGCGGGAGTCGTCGGCGCGCAGCAACTCTCCGAGCAGCTCGGGCAGCCGCCAGGGTGTCGTGCGCAGCCGGGAGGCGAGCAGGAGCACGCGGGTGGGCTCGTCGGTCAGCTCGTGGGCGGTGGCGGTGACAACCTGGACGCGCCGTCCGCCGGCCGCCTCCAGCGCCTCGCGCACCGCCTCGGCACCGGCGGGGATGTCCGTGACGAACTCGTCCACCGTGCCGTCGGCGTCGGTCTGCACGCTCAGACCCAGGATGTTGCCGCCCTTGGCCGCAAGCGCGGCGGCCAGCGAGGCCAGACGCCCCGGCCGCTCGTCGACGGTAGTACGAATCCGCAGAAATCCCATTAAAACGCTCCCTCTGTTGAGGACAGCCTTACCCAGCTCTGTTACGGGACTGCTACACAGGAGTGAGCCCATCGTTACGTCTGCGAAGATCCCTTATTGCGCTGTTACACAGCGGTTGTACAACGGTTTCCGTTGGAAGGTGCACTCTAATTAACGGATATAGAAGGATATAAAGCCATGAGCACGCGTGTTCCCCTGGCCGGGGACTTTGTCAACGGAGACGTCTCCTTCTGGTATCGCTCCCTCGGCGTCCCCGTGGCGAAAGGCCCCCTGGAGGGCGACCGTGACGCCGACGTGGTCATCGTCGGCGCCGGTTACACCGGTCTGTGGACCGCCTACTACCTGAAGAAGGCCAGCCCCGGCTTGCGGATCATCGTGCTGGAGAAGGAGTTCGCCGGGTACGGCGCGTCCGGGCGCAACGGCGGCTGGCTGGTCGGCGAGCTCGCGGGAACCCCCGAGCGTTATGCGAAGACCCACGGTGTGGACGCGGCCAAGCGGCTCCAGCGGATGATGTTCGAGTCCGTCGACGAGGTCATCGCCGTCACCGCGAACGAGGGCATCGACGCCGACGTCGTCAAGGGCGGCGTCACCACGGTCGCCGTCAACGCCGCCCAGGACCGGCGGCTGCGCGAGTTGCTCGCCCACGAGCGCCACTGGGGCTGGACCGAGGAGGACGTCCGGCTGCTCGATCCGGCCGAGCGGGAGAGCCGCATGCGGGTGGACGGGGCGGTCAGCGCGATCTGGAGCCCGCACTGCGCCCGGATCCAGCCCGCCAAACTGGCCGTCGGCCTGGCGCGGACCGTGCGGGACCTGGGGGTGGAGATCTTCGAGCGCACCCCCGTCACCGAGATCGCCCCCCGGGAGGCCCGCACGCCGTACGGCACGGTCCGCGCCGAATATGTCATCCGCGCCACCGAGGGCTTCACCGCCGGGCTGAAGCAGTATCACCGGGCATGGCTGCCGATGAACAGCTCGATGATCGTCACCGAGCCGCTGGGCGACCTGTGGGACGCGATCGGCTGGGAGGGCAGCGAACTGCTCGGCGACATGGCGCACTACTACACCTACGCCCAGCGCACCGCCGACGGCAGGATCGCGTTCGGCGGACGCGGCAAACCCTATTTGTACGGATCACATGTGGACGATCGTGGCCACACCCACGAGTGGACGATCGAGGCGCTTTGGGATTTGCTGACCGGTATGTTCCCCGCTGTGAAGGCCTCCAAGGTGGCACACACCTGGTCGGGCGTGCTCGGCGTGCCGCGCGACTGGTGCGCCACCGTGCACGTGGACCACTCCACCGGCATCGGCTGGGCGGGCGGCTACACCGGTCACGGGGTCACCACGACCAACCTCGCCGGCCGTACCCTGCGCGACCTGATCCTGCGCGAGGACACCGAGCTGGCGTCCATGCCCTGGGTGGGTCGCAAGGTGCGAGGCTGGGAAGTTGAACCGCTCCGATGGATCGGCGTGCACGCCATGTACGACCTGTACCGCCGGGCCGACGCCCGGGAGAACGCCGGGCTCGGCCGCACCTCCATGCTGGCCCGCATCGCCGACTCCATCACCGGACGCTGAGGAGAGAAATGACCCGCTTGTACGAAGGCAGTGAGATCGCGGGGCCGCCGGCCTGCGACCGCCCCGGCTCGCGAGCGACCGGCGCGATCCGCCTTTCGGCGGTGACCGGATGAGCGACATCCTCTTCCGCGGCGGCAGGGTGTTCCTCGCCGCCGAGGCCTTCGCCGAGGCGGTGCTGGTCCGCGACGGCCGGATCAGCGCCGTGGGCGGGGAGTCCGACCTCGCACGGCTGGCGGCCCCCGGCCACGAGACCGTTGACCTCGGCGGCGGCCTGCTGACCCCCGGTTTCACCGACGCCCACATCCATCCGGTCCAGGCGGGGCTGGAGCGGGCCAAGTGCGACCTGGCCGAGGTGTACGGCCTGCCGGAGTATCTGGAGCTGATCGCCTCCTACGCCGGATCCCATCCCGGCCGCGCGTGGATCGACGGCGGCGGCTGGGACATGTCGGCCTTCCCCGGCGGCCTCCCCCACCGTTCGCAGCTCGACTTCCTCGACCGTCCCGTCTACCTGATCCAGCGCGACCACCACGCCGCCTGGGTGAACAGCCGGGCCCTGGAACTCGCCGGGATCACCCGCGACACCCCCGACCCCGCCGACGGCAGGATCGAACGCGACGCCGACGGCACGCCGAGCGGCGTGCTGCACGAGGGCGCGATGGACCTGGTGGGCCTGCTCACCCCGCGTCCAACCGTCCAGGATCAGGCCGACGCGCTGGTGGAGGCCCAGTCGCACCTGTTCTCCCAGGGCATCACCGGCTGGCAGGACGCCATCGTCGGCTCCTACGCGGGCTCCGTCGACCACCTGCCCACCTACGTCTCCGCCGCGGCCTCGGGGCGGCTGAAGGCCCGGGTCGTGGGCGCGCTCTGGTGGGACCGCACGCGCGGGGCCGAGCAGATCCCCGATCTCGTGGAGCGCCGGAGGGCCGCCGAGGGCCTGGAGCGTTTCCAGGCCACGTCGATCAAGATCATGCAGGACGGAATCGCCGAGAACTTCACCGCCGCGGTGATCGAGCCCTACTGCCGCTGCGGCGGGACCGGCCTGTCCTACGTCGATCCCGCGCTGCTGAACAAATACGTCGCCGAGCTGGACCGGCACGGCTTCCAGGTGCACTTCCACGCGATCGGCGAGCGGGCCGTCCGCGAGGCGCTGGACAGCTTCGAGGGCAGCGACCCGGCCAACCGGCACCACATCGCGCACCTGCAGATCATCGAACCCTCCGACGTGCCGCGCTTCGCCCGGCTCGGCGTGACGGCCAACCTGCAGCCGCTCTGGGCCACCCACCACGCCCAGATGGACGAGCTGACCATCCCGTTCCTGGGCGACGAGCGGTCCTCCTGGCAGTATCCGTTCGCCGACCTGCTGCACGCCGGCACCCGGTTCTGCGCGGGCAGCGACTGGCCGGTCTCCAACGCCGACCCGATCCAGGGCATGCACGTGGCCGTGAACCGCACCGAGCCGGGCGGCTCGGTGCACGCGGACTACCCGACGGCGCAGACCCCGTTCCTGCCCGGCCAGGCGCTGGACCTGGCCACCGCGCTGACGGCGTACACCGCGGGTTCGGCCTGGATCAACCACGACGACGACGCGGGGACCGTCATCCCCGGCAACCGCGCCGACCTGGTCGTCCTGGACCGCGACCCGTTCACCGAGCCCCAGGCCGACATCTGGCGGACGAAGGTCGCCATGACCTTCGTCGGCGGGGAGCAGGTCTACCAGGGATGAACGAACGGGGCCCGCCGTAAGACGGGCCCCGCTTGTTGTCATCCGGAAGAAGCCGGTTATTCGGAGTAGTCGATGAGCATCGAGCCGACAGCCGCGATCGCGATGACGCCGTAGATCGAGAAGTCTTCCGGCAGGAGGAGGACCGCGGCGAACATCAGCGCCGCCATGCCGGCGATGACCGCCCAGGTGCGCGGTTTACGGAGCGCCGCCCTGAGCCTGCTCACGGCTTGTGGAGCTTGAACCAATTGGTGTACCCCCATGTCTGCCTGGGACTGCCGACCATATTACGGGCGCCTCTGAGGACCTCGGTGGACATCGGAATCTTGACGCCGGCCCGGGCCTTGGCGAGTTCCTGGCCCGCCTTCAGATATCGACCGGCGCCTCCGAGGGCGGCCCCGGTTCCGGCGCTGAACGCGAAGTCCGTCCAGTTGAACCGGTTGGACCCGGCGTTCCTCGTGGAGTAGGTCGCCGCTCCGACGGCGGCCCCGACGGCGATGCCGCAGACGATGGTGACGCCGCACGCGCCCACCGCCACCGCTCCGGCCACGCCGACCGCCACGGTGGCGACGGTACGGCCCCACCGGTCCCACCAGCCGCGCTTCTTCTTCTTGGCCTTCTCCTTCTCCTTCGCCAGCTCGATCTCGGCCCGGACCTTCTTGGCCCGCTCCTCGGCGATCTGGGCGTTGAGCCGGTTGAGCTCCTCCAGCCGCTTGCGGGTGTCGGCGGCGTACTGGGCGTCGGTGAGCTCCCGGAAGCACTCGTAGGTCGCGCAGGCGCCCGGGTTCATCCTGTAGCTGCCTCCGCCGCCCGAGGAGGAGGCGGTGCCGCCGCTCTTTTTCTTCTTGTTCTTGGTGTTCTTCACCACGCCGGTGGACTTGTGGACGGAGGCCTTCTTGATCGGCTGACCGTCCGGGCGGATGCCCTCCCGGGCGCACTCGGCGCCGTCGCAGACCCTCAGACCCGTCGGGTCCTGCCAGGTGATCGGGTTGGCGTTGGCGTAGGCGTAGCCGTTGATCTGCTGCGGGTCGGTCAGGTCCATCACCGGGTCGGCGGAGACGAAGCGGCCGATCGCGACGTCGTACTCCCGCGCCCCCAGGTGGGTCAGGCCGGTCGAGGCGTCGACGGCGCCGCCGACGAATCCCTTCTGGCCGGGCCACGAGGCGGGCGCGACTCCCCTGGCCGCGCCGTACGGCGTGGTGGGCCTGCGGGTGAACGCGAGGGTGGAGGCGTCGACGGTCAGTTCGTCGGTGTCGTGCTGGTCACCGATCAGGTAGCCGACCTTGCCGTCCGAGGTCCGCACCACGGTGGCCTGCGGGCCCTCGTAGTAGCGGGTGCCGCTCACCTTGTTCGTGGCCTTGGTGAGGGTGAGCTCCTGTCCGTCGATGTAGAGGGTCGTGGCGTCGGCGTCGCGGCGCAGCAGCCGGTTGCCGTCGGCGTCGTAGACGAAGGTGCTGCGCCTGCCGGCGACCGTGGAGGCGGCCAGGTCGCCCTCGGAGTTCCACTCCATCGCCTGGTCGCCCAGGGAGGTGACGCGCCGCTCGGTGTTACCGGCGGCGTCGTAGGTGTAGGTGTCGGTACGGGCTCCGGGGCCGGTGGTCTCGACCTTGCGGAGGGTGTGCGGCTGCGGCTGCCCCGGGGCGGGGTAGGTGTAGGTCCGCTTGGCGTCGCCCGCCGTGGTGTGCTGTACCTCCGAGAGCCGGTTGCCCGCCGCGTCGAAGGTGAAGGTCTCCCAGTAGCGGTCGGGCCCGCCGACGGTCGTCGCGGTGGGCGCCCCCGCGCAGTTGTCGACGGCGGTCCACGCCTCGGTCAGCTGCCGCAGATGGTCGTAGGTGTAGCACTGGGTGTCGGCCGAGGTCTTGTCGTTGCGGTCGTTGCGGACCCGGGTGAGGTCGCCCACCGGGTTGTAGGTGTAGGTCACGTTGTCGATGGTCTGCGGGCCCGTCTTCTCCCGGTCGTTGAGCACCTGGGCCAGGCGTCGCGTGTGGTCCTCGTAGACCATGGTGTGCACGACCCTGCCGCCGACGTCGCCGAGCACGGTCTGCAGGACCTCGTTGTAGGGCGAGTACTGCGTGCCGCTGACGTACAGGGTGGAGCCGCTGTTCAGCGAGGCCTGCTGCCCGAGCTTGGTGTATCCGTACTGGACGGTCTCGGCCGGCAGTCCGCCCGCCGCCGGGTAGGAGGTGCCGGCCGCCAGGCCGGTGTTCGGCTTGTAGGTCGTGCCGACGGTGTAGGAGCCGGCGAGCGCGCCCTCCGCCTGCGGGACGGTCAGGGTGGAGCCGGTCGGGCGGCCGGCCGTGTCGTAGCCCTTGACCGCCGTGACGTAGGCGTTGCCGTTGTCGTAGCGGGTCGACGACGTGAGCAGCCCCTTCCCGCCGGGCAGGGTGTCGTAGGTCCACTCGGCGAGCATGGCGCCGCCCTGGGTCACCGACTTCTTGCGGCCGAACTCGTCGTAGGCGCTGACGAGGGTGATGTTCCTGCCGTCGGTGACGCTGGAGACGCGACCGGCCGCGTCGTAGCGGGTCGTGGTCGTGCCCGCGTCGGGGTCGGACACCGAGACGACACGGCCGCGCAGGTCGTACTTGTAGGTCCAGACGTTGCCCGCCGCGTCGGTGACCTTCTCCAGGTGGCCCGCCCTGTCGAGGTCGTAGTGGGTGGCGCTGTACTGGGACGCCGGGGCGCCCAGGACCGGGTTACGGTCCTTGTACTGCCGCGCCTCCGTGGTGAAGCCCTGCGCGTCGTTCACCGAGAGCGTGGCCGTGCCGCCCGCGGGCGGCACGACGGCGGTGTAGTTGCCGCCGTAGGTGGTGGTGGTGCGCCACTTCTCGACGTTCAGCGACTTGGAGATCTCGGCGGTCTCCCTGCTCTGCCCGTCATACTCGGAGACCGTCTGCGCGGGGACCAGGTTGTCGGCGACGGAGAGCAGCGAGGCCGCGGGGGCGGCGGAGTTCCAGTAGGTGCTGTTGGTCTTCCAGGACCGCCCGTGGGAGTCGTAGAAGGTGTCCTCCACCAGCCTTCCGCCGTTGTGCGCGTCCTTCTGCGTCTGCCGTTCACGCAGCAGGCCGTCGTACAGGGTGATCGAGGTCTGGTAGGAGCCGTCCTCCAGCAGCGCCTTCTCCGTCACGGCCGTCGGGAGCGTGACGGAGGTCGCGTAGGCGTAGGTGGTGTGCGGGCTCGCGGATTTGGCGCGGCCCGGCAGCCACACCGCCGTCAGCCGGCCGAGCGCGTCGTGGTCGGTGAAGGTGGTCCGCCCGTTGGCGTCGACCGTGGACAGGGTGAGCCCGCGCGTCCCGTCGAAGACGGTGCTGGTCACGAAGCCCTTGGGATCGGTGAGCGTCATGCCGGTGGGGATCCCCGTCGCCGGGGCGTAGACCGTCTTGGTGGTCCGTCCCAGCTCGTCGGCGGCGCTCACCACCCGTCCGTAGGAGTCGTGGTCGGCGATGGTGGCGACGTAGACCGGGGTCGTGCCGTCCTTGTGGTCGAGCGTCTCGGTCCTGGTGACGTCGGCCCGCCCGGCCTTGGGCGCCACGCCGAGGGACTGGCCGTCGTAGTACATCCGCGTCTCGGAGGTGGTCGCCCCGGGAGCCGCGCACGTCCCCTCGGTGGTCAGCACCGCCGACGGGTAGGACGTCAGCCAGTTCGCCGTGTCGCGGGCGGTGTAGGTGGTGCGCTTGCACTCCTCGTCCCCGGAGACACCGGTGTCTCCCTGGTCGCTCACCGTGGTCACGAGGCCGAGGTCGTTGTAGGTGTAGTCGGCGCGGGTGCGCCGCCAGGCCGTGCCGGACGCGGTGGAGACGAGGGTACGGCCCCGCTGGGCCGCCACGGCCGTCATGCGCGCGGTCAGGGCGGGCAGCCCCGGCCGGGCCCGCGTGGCGGTGACCGCGGAGACCCACGGGTCGGAGACGCTCGCCGAGGCGACCTGGCCGCCGTCGCCGCCGTAGGTGACGGTCTCCCTGACCGTGCCGTTCAGCGCGTCGTCGTCCTTGACCTCGTTGCCCTCGGAGTCGGCGGCCTCCCCGCCGAGACCTCGGAAGTAGATCGTGTCGGTCTGGGTCCTGACCGAGGCGCCGACCTTGGTCCTGACCGTCTTGTAGCCGCGGAACTGGTTGTAGGTGCGGTGCTTGTCGACGATGAACTCGCTGTCGTCCTTCTTCCAGGCCGCGCCGCCGAGATACTCGTAACTGGTGATCTTCGACTCCGAGCCGGAGCCCGCGACCTTGTCGTCCTCGGTGACCTGGGTGACGACGTATTTGTGGAACCAGTCCTTGACCGGGTCCGCGTAGCCCTCGGGGGTCCACCAGGACGGATAGCACCGCTTGGTGTTCGACGCCGGATCGGGCGCGGCGCCGTAGGTGCAGTCGGCGCCCGAGTAGGCGACGATGGTGTCGGCTCCGGTCTCGCTGCCGATCCGGGTGAGCCGATACTTGTGCAGCGGCGGGCGGCCCTCGGCGCCGTCCACGCGGTTCTCCATGAGCGTGCCGTAGAAGGTCAGCGGGGACATCGTGACGGGGGTCGCGGTCGCCTTGCCGGTCCGGGTGATCCTGGCGAGCCAGAGGCCCGGCGTGGAGCTGTCCCCCGTTCCGGGGAACTGCTGCTCCAGCGCCCAGGAGTCGACGTCCCGGTAGACCGAGCCGTTCAGCACCTGCGTGGTGATGGAGGTCAGCCGCTTACGGGTCCAGTAGGTCGGCGCGATCGCGGTGCACTTGGCGCCGGAGGCGCAGTTCTGGTCGACCGGAACGTCCGGCCAGTTGGCGGCGTGCGCGACGTCGAAGGTGGTGCAGGCGGACAGGCAGCGCTCGGAGACGCCGAACACGACGCGGGCCGGGGCCATGGCGGCGTACGCCTGCCCGGCCCGGAGGCCGTACTCGGCGCGGGTCGGATAGCTCTCCCGCACGTAGGCGGCCGTGGCGGTCGAGGCCATGTTCTTGGCGTAGTAGTTGGTCTCCTTGGCGTAGTAGTAGGCCATGGCGTTGCCCTGGGCGTCGACGACGTAGTCGAGCTGCCAGCGCCAGGCCTGGGTGCACGCGGAGTCGGCGAAGGCCGAGGTGTGGCAGGGCTCTCCGTCGTGGTTGCCGAAGACCGGCGCCGCGTTGACCGAACCGGTCTCCGGCTTGCCCGACGACCAGCCGGGCAGGCGGTTCTTGCCGAACCAGTACTGCGTGCCGTCGGTCGTGGTGATCCGCCAGTATTCGTTGTCGTTGTCGCCGTTGGCCGTGTCGGTCGCGGTGCCCTTGAGGTGCTCCACCCTGGCGCCGTCGTCGTCGGCCTGCCGCCACTCACCGCTGGCGTCGTCACGGACCAGCGGGGTGTTCGTGCCGTTCAGCGACAGGACGGCGTTGTCGGACTTCCAGCACATGTCGCCGGTCTTGGCGGTGTTGTTGGCGCCGTCGCCCTTGTCGTCGAGGCAGGCCATGTAGCTGCGCTCGATGAATCCGGGCTTGTAGTCCCAGCCCTCGCCGATCCAGGAGGGCTGGTTGTTGGTGGAGGCCATCCGCCCGTCCACGGCGGAGGAGGAGTAGGAGAGCTTGACCGGTGGGGTGAGCTCGCCGGGGACGGCCGGCACGTCGATGTCGTAGTCGTAGGCGAAGGTTCCCGAGTTGCTTCCCGCCGACCACTCCCCCTCGGGGGAGAGCGAGGTGGCCTTGTAGGAGCCGTTCGCGCCCTGGGGGGCCGCGGCGGCGGCCAGGATCGTCGCGGGCGCCGCCTCGACGTCGGCCGTGAGCGTGGCGGCCGAGGTGTCGTTGGCCGCCGCGATCGGGGTCTGCTTACGACACTCGTCCAGCTCGGGAGTGGTGAGCGCGCATTCGGGAAGCCGGACGAGCGACAGGCGCGAGGCCCAGTCGGCGCCGTGGGACTCCTTCAGCTCCGTGTAGTCGACCTGGACCGAGAGGCGCCCCGCCCGGTCGGGGCGCAGGGCCAGCAGCAGCCCGTCCACGCCCGCCTTGGCGGTGGCGGTCCTGTCCGCCAGCTCGACCCTCGCGCGGGCGGGACCCGTCCCGGCGAGGGTCCGGGCCTTGTCGGCCGGTGCGCCGAGTCGTACCGGCAGGTCACCGGCGGGCACCCGGCCGGGCCCTCGGGCCGCCCGGTCGCGCTGAGCGGGCTGGGCGTCCAGGGCGACCTCGGCCGCGCCGGCGTCCGGCCACCGCGCCGGGGGCGCGGGCTTCCACGGCCGGAGCTGGGAGTCGGCGGCGGGAGCCGGGGCGTCCACCGCGACCTTCCCGACCGCGACCGATGCTTCCTTCTGGACCGGGCGGAGCTTGAAGTCGAGCGGTGCCGCCGTCGCCTGGGCGGGGACGAACATCCCCGCCGTGAGCGCCGCGACCACCATGAGTGAGGTCAGGGGTTTTCTGCGAAACATCGTGGGAGCTCCCATCAGAAGATCGCTGCGACGTCGGCGGTCCACCTGTCGAGGCCCACGGTGGTGACCGGGCCGCGATCGACGGGGGTGGCGGCATAGAAGTAGAGGACGCCCGAGTCGTCGGTCCCGCCGGGGGCCGTCGACCAGATGTCGGGCGTCTCCTGGCCCGCGGTCGACTGGAACTGCCTGCCGCCGTCGACCGCGACGACCGTGCCCTGGACGTTGCCGTTGGAGGTGAACGCCGGTCGGCTCGCCGGGGTCCATCCCGCGGGGCCGTACGCCCTGCGGAGGGCGAGGCGGTAGGAACCGGTCTCGTCGAACTCGCCGGGATAGATCCACACGTTGCCGTTGGAGCGCTGGCGGGCGATCAGGTCGGCGGCGTTGGCGGGGTCGGGAACGCCGTCGCCGTTGACGTCGACGGTCACGTCACCGGGTGCGATCACGTCGTAGTCCGCCCAGGCGCCGTTGCCGATCATTTTCGGGGTCGCCAGCTCCCCGTTGGCGGCGGTGGCCAGGGGTCCGGCGGCGGTGCCGGTGTAGAGGTAGAGGTTGCCGCCCTCGTTGACGATCAGGTCGGCGCCCGGCTGGTTGTCGATGTCGCCGGGCGCGACCAGCCCGGTGATGGACGCCCAGGTCGTGCCGCCGGGGTGCTTGAGCTCCCTGCGCCCCGTCACCTGCGGCTCGCCGAGGCCGTTGCCGGGGTAGAGCCAGAGCTTGCCGTCGGACAGCCGGGCGAAGACGTCCTCGTAGCCGTCCTTGCCCATCCCGCTCTCCGGCCCGATGAGGTCACCGCGGTGGGCCAGCAGCGCGCCGCCCCAGCCGGTGCCGTACCAGATGCCGGGCTGGATCGAGCCGTCTCCCCTGCCCCGGTAGAGCCGCAGGCGGGCGTCCTTGGCGACGGCGAGGAAGTCCACGTAACCGTCGCCGTCGAGGTCGCCGTCCCGGTCGCCGGAGACGCTCCCGTCGGCGTCGCGCACGAACTCGGGCGCGGCGGTGACGATCAGGGTGGTGTTGGTGTTGACCGCCCCGGCGCTGCCGTCGTACGGCGAGGTGTTGCCCGCGAGGTCGATCGCGGCGACGTGCAGGCGGTTGTTCGGCCAGCGCGGCGGGGCGATCGTGACCGTGGCGCTGCCGTTGGCCGCGTCGACCCAGGTGCCGGTGACGCACTTGCCGCCGACCGAGATCGGGCGGTTGAGGGAGTAGCAGAACCCGTCCAGGTGGGCGTCCGTGGAGGCGAACTTGATCGTACGGGGCTTGCGGGCGGCGACCTCCGCGACGTCCAGCGGGTGGCCGTCGACGGCGGTGACGGTCGGTTTGGTCGGCGCGGTCTTGTCGACGGTGAAACCGCAGTCACCCGATCCGCCGGTGGTGGCGGTGCCGTCGGCCGCCTGCACGGTCCAGCGGTAGCCGAGACCGTCCTTGAACGTGGCCGCCGCGACGTTGACGCTCGCCGTGCCCCCGCTGGCGACGGCGTCGGACGGCGTCGCGACGGTGCTCGCCCCCGCCTGCCAGACGCTGAACTTCGCGGTGAGGTTGCCGCCGTCGGAGTCGCTGAGCTTCGCGATCAGGGAGACGCTCGTGTTGCCCACCAGCGGCCAGGTCGCGGGGTCGTTGTTGCAGGCGATCGGGTTGTCGCTGCCGTTGTTGCTCCACGGGCCCCTGAACGCGGCCTTGGAGACGACCACCGGGGTGTGGTTGTAGGTGACCTCCAGCACCGGGTTGGTGCCGTTGACCCGGAACCTCTTCCACCCGGAGCTGGAGCCCTCGTCGTCCGCCCGCAGCCCGAGGGTGATGCTGGCCGCGTTCCGGTCCGCGGCGTCCTGGACGGCATCCTTCAGCGCCGCGGCCGCGAAGTCCTCACCGGCGTCGGCGCAGCTGGTGGACCAGCCGTGGGCGAAGGACTTGGTCTGGAGCGTACGGCTCCACGAGGGCTGGTGGTTCCAGTCGGTGGAGGAGTTGATCCCCCCGGTCAGGCCGAGCTCCACACCGGTCTTGGTGCAGCTCCAGGAGTAGGTGTTGAACACGTTGAACGTCGACGACAGGATCGTGGAGCCCTTGAGCGCGGCGATGTTCATCTCGAAGTAGGAGCGGGCCGTGCCGCCGGTGTCACCCTCGTAGCCGACCCGCGCCTCCGGCGGGCTCTCGCTGCCGATCTTGTTGCCGCCGTCGTAGAAGGAGGTGTCGGCGAGCGAGGGAGAGCCCGACTTCTTGTAGGCGACCGCCCAGTGGTTCTTGTAGCCGCCGTTGAAGATCGGGTCGATCGTCACCGGATAGACCGTCGCGGGGTCGTCGAGCATCGCGCCGTCGGGGACGATCTCCAGCCGGTCCTGCGTGACCCGGGCCTCCATGCGGACGTTGCGGAGCGGCCCGTTCTCCCGCTCACCGCCGGGGGCCCGCTCCTGCCCCGAGGCGACGGATCCGGATGCGAGGTTCCGCGCCCGCCCCGAAGCGGCGGAGGCGTCTCCCGGGGTGGCGGAGGCGTCGGAGGAGTCCCACATGCGCGGGGCCGGAGCGCCGAAGACCTCGTTTCCGGCCTCGTCGGTGGCCCTCACACCTCCGGTCTCATCGGTGGCCACGCTGAGGCCCTGACCGCTCATCCCGAAGTTCAGGGTCCGCAGGCGAGGGTTCCTCGCCGCCTCGCGATTCTTGACGATCAAGTGGTGGACAAAACCGTCCGCGTCGGCGACGACCTTCAGGTCGACGCCGGGCAGCACCTCGGGGTAGGTGGCGGTGTCGCCCTCGAGAACTGGAGCCGGCAGCGGGTCGGGCCAGTTCAGGGAGAGGGTCTTGCCGTCTTTGACCATCGTCGCCAGCGGGGCCGTACCGCCCCCCGAGAACGTCATGCCGAACGTCGTCGCCCCCGGAGAGACCGTGCCGTCGGGGTTGCGCCGCAGCGTCTCGTCAATCGGCTGCCACTGCCCGCTCACCTTCGTCCTGACCGGCCTCAGATGCTGACGCAACGTCAGGCTTCCCACCGGGTTGGCGATCACCTCGCTGGTCTCGGTCAGCAGTTCGGCGACCTCGACCGGCTGCCTCGAACTGCGCGCCGCGGCCAGTGCCGCCTGCTCGCCCGCCGTGGCCTGCGCCGCCCTCTCGGCCCCCGTGGGCTGTCCGTCCACACGCACCGGACCCCCCGTCGGGGCGGGGTCGGCGAACGCGGCCATCGGCGCCGGTCCCCCGCCCACGACCGCCAGGGCAAGCGCCGAGGCCAGGCCCACCTTCCATCGTTGATGCGCCACGCCCATGATCCCGACTCCCTACCGCTCACAGCTGGACACGCGAAAGTTGGCATGCGCACACACCGCTCAGAAACGTAGATCGCGTCGGGTCCGCGTCGAATCAGTCGCCGTACAGGTACCTGGAGCCCCCACGGCAGCGCGACGTAGGTCGCCGTACCGGCGCATATGGCCCAGGCGGGGACGCGGCATGAGTCACCGTCCAGGTGCCCGCCGCCGACGCGGCGGCACGGCATGAGTCATCGTCCAGAGATGATCAGGTAACGCAACGCCGGTGAAGCCCTGAGCCAGAGGTGATCGAGCGGAGTGAGGCCGGCGGGACCCCGAGCCAAAAGTGGTCGGATGGAACGAGACCGGCGAGGACCCCGAGCAAAAGTGATCGGATGGAACGAGACCGGCGAGGACCCCGAGCAAAAGTGATCGGATGGAACGAGACCGATGAGAACTCCGAGTCAAAGGTGGCCGGATGGGATGAGACCGGCGAGGACCCCGGGTCAAAGGTGGCCGGATGGGATGAGACCGGCGAGGACCCCGGGTCAAAGGTGATCGGGAAGGATCAGACCGGCGAGCTCCGCCCGCGTGGAGACCCCGAGCTTGCGAAAGGCCCGGTACAGATGAAAGCCGATGGTCCTGGGGCTCAGCGCCAGTGTCACGGCGATCTCCCGGTTGACGGCTCCCCGCGCCGCGAGCCGGACGATCCGCAGCTCCTGCGGGGTGAGCCCCGCCCTGGCCACGACGTCGTCGCCGCTCCCGGTCCCCCGGGCGGCGGTGGACGCCGGGGAGCCGCACGCCGCCAGCTCCGCCGCCGCGCGGGCGGCCCACGGCGCCGCCCCCAGCCGTTCGAAGCACTCCAGCGCCTCGGTCAGCCAGGGGCGTGCCTCGCCTCGCCGCCGCGCCTTCCTCAGCAGCTCGCCGTACGACAGCGCGGCCCGTGCCCGGTCGAACGGATGTCCCTCCCGCGGCGGTGGCTCCGCCGAGCCACCCGCGATCAGCATCCGAGACCGCGTCACCAGCGTGTCCGCCCACGGAGCGCCGATCAGCGCGGCGGCCTTCTCCAGGCGGAGCGACACGGCGATGGCCCCGGCCCGGTCTCCCAGACGGACCGCCGCCTCGACGTGATCGGGAGCGGCGAGTACGGCGAGCACCCCGTCCGGCAACGGCCGCTCCAGCACCCTCTCCCACTCCCCCGACGCCGCGTACCCGGCCGACCTCGCCCACTCCCGCAGGGCCGCGGCCTCCGCTCCGGACGAGCTCTCGTCCTCGCCGGTGCCGGGCGGGACATCCTCGCCGGTCACGGCGGCGACCCAGGCGCGGACGGCGCTCAGCCGCGCCGCGCCCACCCCGTCGCCCGATCTCGCGGCCCAGCTCAGGCCCTCCCGTGCGCACATGTCGGCGTCACGGTAACGGCCCGCACCGATGTGACAGGCCGCGATGACCTCCAGGGCCTCGGGCAGCCGGCCGTACAGCTCGCCTCGCCGGCAGTCGCGCGCCAGACGCTCCGCCTGCGTCCGTGCCGGGACGCACTGCCCCGCCAGCACCCTCAGCCGTACCTCCTCCAGTCCCTCGGCGACCGCCCGCGCCGCGGGCCATGCCATGGCGGGCAGACGCGACTCGTAGGCGAGGGCGACGGCCCGGGTGCGCTGTCCGGCCTCACGGGCCGCGGCGGCGGCCAGACCCAGCCGGACGGCCCGCCGATCCGGGTCCGGGGTGAGCTCGGCGGCCCGCTGGAGGGCGTCGGCCGCCTCCTCCGCGCCCAGGCCGCCGGCCGCGGCCGCCAGTACGGCGGCCGTCGCCTCCTCGGGAGCGAGCGCCGCGGTGGCCCGGTGCCAGCCGAGCGTGTCCTTCCTGCTGTCCGATCCCTCGGCGACGGCCAGGTGGGCGGCGGCGCGTACGGCCAGCGGCGCGGCGGCGTAGGCGGCGATCCGCGCCAGCGGATGGCTGAAGACGACCGTCGTCCCGGTGACGGTGACCAGGGCCGCCCGCTCGGCCTCCGCCAGATTCGACATCGACCCGCCGATCCGGGCGGCGACGGGCATGATCTCCGTCAGGTCGGCCGTGCCGAGCACGGCGAGTATCGCGAGCACGGCTCGGGTACCCGCCGAGACCGGTGGCGGGGACACCGCGATCGACTCCAGCGGGGCCCACGGCGAGACGAGCCGGCCCGCTCGCTGCTCGGCGGTGAGGGCCTGGGTCAGGGCCACCAGCGCGCCCGGATTGCCCCCGGCGATTTCCACGAGGTGCGCCCGCACGCGCGGCGGCAGCTCCGGGACGCGGTCGTCCACGATCCGGCCCGCCTCCGCCTCGCCGAGCCGTCCGGGACGCATCCGGGGCAGCCCTCCGCCGAGAACCATGGAGGATCCGAGGCGGTCCCGCCGGGGGTGGACGGGAGTGTCGGCCACCGCGAAGATCAGGCCCACGCCCGCGCCGACGGTCCTCCGGGCGGCGAACAGCAGGGCGTCGGCCGTCGAATCGTCGATCCACTGAGCGTCGTCGACCAGTACCAGCAGTCCCGTGTCCCGGGCGCGCTCGGCCAGGAGGGCCGCGACGCGCGTGCCGGTGCGGAGCCGGTCGGCGCCCGCCTCGATTCCCAGAATGCGGTGGAGACCGGCGAGCTCCAGATTCGCCTCCTGCCGCACGCCGTGCCCTCTGATCACCGGCATCCGTTCCAGGGCGACACGGTCGAGCAGGGCGGACAGGCCGATTCCCGGCTCGCCCCGCAGGGTCAGCACCTCGCGTCCACCAGCCCGCACGTCGGCGGCCAGGCCGCTGAGCCGCGCCAGCTCCCGTTCCCTGCCGTGAAGCATCGGACCGGAGCCACGTTCGCATGACATTGCCGAATTACCAGAACCAGCCATCACGAACCACAGTAAAACCGGCGAACTTCCCTCACGGTTGATCTTTCATTCGCTGTTCACCGACCGGACCGGAAAAGATCAGCACGATTCAGTAATCTCCTCCCGTGTTGCACGGCCGAACCTCGGAGTTACGGGCCCTGGACCTGCTGCTGGCAGGGGCACGGTCCTCCCAAGGCGGGGCGCTCGTCATCCGCGGCGACATCGGCGCGGGCAGGACGGCCCTCCTCGACCATGCCGCCGAGAGCGCCGCGGCGGCCGGGATGCGAGTGCTGCGGGCGCGCGCGCTCGAACGTGAACGGGACCTGCCGTTCGCCGGGCTCAGCCTGCTGTTGCCGGCCGTGCTCGACGCCCCCGATCTGGGCGGCGACCGGCTCCAGGCAGGTCTCGCCATGCTGGAACTGCTGCGCCGGGCCGCCGCCGCCCGGCCGTTGGTCTGCCTCGTCGACGACGCTCAGTGGATTGACCGGCATTCGGCCGAGGCACTGGCCTTCGCCGCCCGCCGGCTCGGCGACGCGCCCATGGCGCTGCTGTTCACCGTCCGCTCCGGCCCGGGGGACGCGCCGTCGCCGCTGTCGGCGGAAGGGCTGCCCGAGCTGCCGCTCCGGTCCCTTGGCACGGTGGCGGCCGGCCTGCTCCTGGCGGAGACGGCGGGCGACCTGCCCGCGCACACCCGGGACCGGATCCGCAAGGCGGCCGAGGGCAACCCCCTGGCCCTCCTGGAATTCTCCGCGACGACCAGGCAGGACCCCGCCGCGTCCATGTTGAAAACGATTACAGTCTGGCCCGAGACCGCCGAACGGCTCCTGGAGCAGTACGACGAGACACCCCTCGCGACGGAGCGGATGCTCCTGCTCTGCGCGGCGGACGACACGAAGGACGCGGCGGTGCTGGACGCGGCGGCCCGGCGGCTCGAACTGCACCCGTCGGACCTCTACCCGGCCGAACGGGCGGGGATCGTACGGCTCGGTCGCGACGGCGTGACATTCACCCATCCGCTGCTCCGCCCGGCCATCTACCAGAGATCGGCCATCGCCGACCGTGTCGCGGTCCATCGGGCGCTGGCCGACTCCCTCGGACCGGAGCGGGGCGCCCGGCACCTGGCCGCCGGAGCCACCTACCCGGACGCCGCGATCGCCGACCTTCTGGATCATTCCGCCGTACGACTGACCGACCGCGCCGCCGCCACCGCCGCCATGGAGGACTCCGCCCGGCTGAGCACCGATCCTCGGGCACGGGCCCGCCGGCTGGCCGCGGCCGCGGCGGGCGCCGCCGACCTCGGGCTGACCGCGCAGGCGCACCGGCTGGCGGCCCGCGCGGAGGCGCTGCCCCGATCTCCCGGGGTTCGGGGCAATCTGATGGCGGTCCGCGCCCGGATGGCGAGCATGCGCCCGTCCGGGCCCGTCGAAGGGCTGCTGCTGGCCGGCGACGACCCGGGAGCACTCGCGCTGGCCACGGCGCTGGTGACCGACGCGCGGGTCAGGGGCATGCCGGGACGCCTGCCGTACGCCCTGCTCGCGCTGAGTGAGGCCCGGCTGCATCTCGGTGATCATCACCTCGCGGCGACGTCCGCCGAAGAGGGCCTGGCCGCCGCCCGAGAAGCGGGGCAACCGCATATCGCCCATCATCTGAACGCCGTACTCGCCTGGCTCGCCGCCGTCCGCGGTGATCTCCCCGAAGGTGACGACCTGCCCGAAAGGGATGGGAAAGGCGAGCGCCGGTGCGGCGACGACCCGACACCTCTCGGCGTATGGGCGGCCGGACTGCTCCACCTCGGGCTGGCCCGGGCGGCCCTCTCCCTGGAGCGTCTGCTGGAGGGGGCCCCGCACCCGCGGGCGACCCCCGACCTGGTCGAGGCGGCCGTCCGGGCGGGCGTCCCCGAGGCCGGGCTCGAGCACCTGGCCCGATTCGAACGATGGGCGGCGGGCACGGGCCGTCCGGAGCCCGCGGGGCTCGTCATACGCTGCCGGGCGCTGCTCGGAGGCCGTGATCCGGAACGGCTCTACGCCGCCGCCACCCGGCTGCTGACCGCACGGCCGTACGACCACGCCAGGACCGCACTCCTGCACGGCGAGTGGCTGCGCCGCGCCAGACGCCCCGCCGAGGCACGTGAACGGCTGCGCGTCGCACTCGCCGTCTTCGAGGACCTGGGCGCGCGGCCGTGGGCGGAACGCGCGCTCGCCGAGTTGCGCGCCGCCGGCGAACCGGTCACCGGCCGGAAGCCGCCCGGGCTGCCCCCGCAGCAACTGCGCGTCATACGGCTGGCCGCGGGCGGAGCCAGCAACCGTGAGATCGCCACCCGGCTCGGCATCAGCCCCCGGACCGTGGGGAACCATCTGTACAAGGCCTTTCCCCGGCTCGGGATCGCCTCCCGCGACGAGCTGCGAGGCCTGCTCCGCACCGGCCACGCGCTGCTCACCGACCAGTAGCATCGCTCCCGCGAAACCCGGATCGTCTCGGGTGGTCCCTCCCCCGTGAGGCCCGCCTCGGGACGCCCACTGCCCTGAGCCACGCTGACCACCCGATGACCGATGGAGAACGCCGTGAACGATCTGCCCATCTGCGTCACCTGCGGCGTCCAGTACGCCGGCCCGCGGGAGAACTGCCCTATCTGCGATGACGAGCGGCAGTATGTCGGGTGGGAGGGCCAGCGATGGACCTCCCTTGACGAGCTGCGCCGGACCGGGCACAAGATGAAGATCGCCGAAGAGGGCGCCGGAGTGGTGGGGGTCGGCACCGACCCCGCCACGGCCATCGGGCAGCGCGCGCTGCTGGTCCGCACGCCCGCGGGCAACGTGCTGTGGGACATGGTCACCCACCTCGACGACGACGTGATCAAAGAGGTCAGGGAGCTCGGCGGGATCGACGCCATCGCGATCAGCCACCCGCACTTCTACGGCTCGATGGTCGAGTGGGCGCACGCCTTCGACGCCCCGATCCACATTCACGCGGCCGACCGCGAGTGGGTGGCCCGCCCCGACGAGTCCGTCGTGTTCTGGGAGGGCGACACTCACGAGATCCTCGAGGGACTGACGCTGATCAACGCGGGCGTGCACTTCGACGGCGGCCAGGTGATGCACTGGCGCGACGGCGAGGAGGGCCGGGGCGCCCTGTTCTCCGGCGACATCCTCCAGGTGGTGCAGGACCGGCGCTGGGTCGGCTTCATGTACAGCTACCCGAACCTCATCCCCGAGCGCCCTCGGACGGTCCGCCGCGCCCTGTCCCTTCTGGAGCCGTACTCCTTCGAACGCGTCTACGGCGGCTGGTGGAAGCGGGTCGTGCACACCGACGGCGCCGAAGCCGTCCGCCGCTCCGCCGACCGCTACCTGACCTTCGCCCTGGACGACTCCCCGCAGGAATGATCCGCCCTGGACGACCGACCCCTGCGGGAATGATCCCCCCGACGACTTCCCACGGGAACGATCCGTTCTGAACGGCCCCCGCAGGAATGCTCCTCGGAGCCGCCGAAGCCACCACCCGCCTCCCCCCCCCCCGCGATCTCCGCCTCAGAAGCAACCCGGCATTCAAAAGTAACCCGGCATGAGGTCGACCGTCGACCGCGAGGCCATCGCGCCCGCCATCTGACCGAGGAGCGGCGTACCGCGTCAGCCGGGCGCCTCTCCTCCTCGCGGCGGGTGAACACGGCGGGCGGTTCGGCATGCCCCTCGACGCCCCGGTCCCGCGCGAAGGCTCACGTTTCTCACGTGGATTACATCAGGATCGCGAAAAATCCAGGACAAAAACGACTGGATCATGGAGATGGCCTCCCTTGAGATCGAATAATACCAATATCGTCAATTTCCAAGAGCCGCTCCATTTGATAAATTCAACTAGCCGTCGCCGCCTTCTCGATACCACAAAATAAACCAAATTCGGGCAAATCGTTAATATGTCGAGAATGGCATTAATTTCATTCGACCGTTTCATTCGGCCATAAGCCCCGGAACGGCGCAGAAAGCCGGGGCCGATCAGAAGGAGAACCCCATGAACCGCTCCCTCCGCCATCTGCTCAGCCTCGCAGTCGCTTCCACCGTCATCACGGTGGGCGTGCCCGGCATCCTCTCTCCGACCGGGGCTTACGCGACGACAGACGCAGGCAAGACCTCACTCTCGGAGGGCACCGCACACCGCACGCGGGCCCCGTTTCCCCGCGCGTTCATGCTGACGAACGTGCAGACCGGCAAGTGCCTGACCATCGCCGGAGGCGTGAGCACCGACAACAACGTCACCGCACTCCAGTACAACTGCGACACCCACCCCTCCCGCCGCTGGACACTGACCGACGTAACCGGCACCGGCCTCTACCAAATACGAAACGTACAGACCCGGAAGTGCCTGACCATCGCCGGAGGCGTGAGCACCGACAACAACGTCACCGCACTCCAGTACAACTGCGACAATCACCGCTCCCGCCGCTGGACACTGACCGACGTAACCGGCACCGGCCTCTACCAAATACGAAATGCACAGACCCGGAAGTGCCTGACCATCGCCGGAGGAGTGAGCACCGACAACAACGTCACCGCACTCCAGTACAACTGCGATACCCACCCCTCCCGCCGCTGGACGCTGAGGCTGGCGGGGTAGACGCACGGACAGGAGAGGAACGGGTAAGGGAGAAGCCGCATGACCAGCGGCGGCGGGTCGCCGTCCTTCGCTTCCCGGTGACCCACAGATCCGGCGGCAGGCCGGCGGCGGGTTGATGGTGACGCCGGTGAGAGCCGTCGGCGGTCGCGATCAGGGTCACGGCTGTCACGGTCGATAATGTGGAGCGTCGGCATACTCGACAGCGGGCTCCGGAGGCAACGTGTCTCCGGTCCGATGGTCGATGCAGGACGCCGTACGAATCTCCTTACCGCTCAGCGGAGAAATCTCACCGTTCCCGATGAACCAGCCGCGAACGATTTTGACGGGCCATCCGGTGGCCGGGTCGATCCGTCGGGTCACGGATCGCATGATCAGGCTGCCGGGTGTCCCGGTGGCACGCGCCAGTGTGAGCATCTGACTGAGCACCAACGGCGCGAGAGCGGCTCCCGTATCCACGTTCGGTTCGGTCAGCCGAGTTCAGCCCCGGTCCGAGGTCGAGGTCGAGGTCGAGGTCAGGATCGGGGCTGGGGCCGAGGCCGGGATCGGCGTCGAGGCCGGGGTCGAGGCCGTCATGGGCTGGGCCGCGGCCTCCGCGGCGGAAACCGAGCGCGTCGTGACGGGCCGGGAGACGACCGCGACGGCGACGATGCAGAGGGCGGCGGCGGCGCAGAACACGGCGGGCAGTCCGGCAACCGCGCCGAGGAGCCCTCCGGCCGCCGCCCCCAGGGGCGTGGCCCCCATGGCGATCAGCCTGTTGGTCGCGTGGACGCGGCCGAGCAGTTCCTCCGGGACGAGCCGCTGCCTCAGCGAGACCAGGAGGACGTTGGAGGCGGCGTTGGTCGCGCCGAGGAGCACCGCGGTTACACCGATGGCGGCGACGTTGGGGACAAGAACGGGCACGAGCAGGAGAATGCTGTTGGCCAGGTCGGCGGTGATCAGCACCCGCACCTGACCGGCGCGCCGGGCCAGGCGTTCGGCCAGCAGGGAGCCCGTCACCGCCCCGAAGGCCAGCGTCGCCGCAAGAACGCCGTAGCCGCCGGGCGAGAGCCCCACCCGTGAGTCCTCGCCGACGACCCACAGGACGAAGACCGCGAAGTAGGCCGCGTTCGCGAAGTTGAGCACACCCGCGAAGACGGAGAGCGCGCGCAGGACCCGATGGCTCCACAGGTAACGCAGGCCGTCGACGATGTCGGCGCGCAGAGGCCGCGTGGACGGGTTTTCGACGCGGAAACGCCCGCGCATGCCAAGCAGGGCGAGTCCCGCCACCGCGTAAAGCAGGGCGGGCGCCCCCAGCGTGGCGGCGGCGCCGAATCCGATGAGAAGCCCGGCCAGCGGTGCCCCGAGGAAGTTGTTGCCGACCGTCTGCACCGCGATGAGCCTGCCGTTGGCGCTGGCGAGCCGGTCACGCGGTACCGCCATCGGCAGCACGGACTGCGCCGAGGTGTCGGCGAAGACCTCGGCGATGCCGATCAGGAACGCTCCGGCCACCAGCACCGGCAGGTTCAGCACCCCCAGCCACGCGGTCAGGGCCACCGCGGCCAGCACGCCCGCACGCGTCCAGTTGGCCATGACCATGATCCGCCGTCGGTCGTACCGGTCGGCGAGCGCGCCCGCGTGCAGCGTCAGCAGCAGCCACGGCAGTGCCGCCGCCGCGCTGACCAGCGAGATCAGCAGCGGTGAGCGTGTCAGGGTCACCGCGATGAGTGCCACGCCGACGATCGCGACGCCGTCCCCGACGTTGGACAGGCCCGAGGCCGTCCACAACCAGCGAAACGATCGTCCCATTGCCATGCCTCCGGTATCGTGTAAAGGAAAGTATGCAAACCTTCCTTTGCAAAGATATGGCTGCACGCGATGCATGACAAGACCAACGAGCTAGATGCTTCGGCGCTCAAGGGGCTCGCCCATCCCGTACGTCTCCGCCTGTTGGAGCTGCTCGAGCACCACGGCCCCGCGACGGCGACCCAGCTCGCCACCCAGATCGGCGAGAACACCGGCTCGACGAGCTATCACCTGCGCCGGCTCGCCCGGCACGGACTCATCGAGGACATACCGGAGCGCGGCAAGGGCAAGGAGCGCTGGTGGCGCAGCCGCTCTTTCGGCTTCGACGGCGACCGGTTCCGCCGCGATCCGGAGACCGCCGACGCCGCCGAGTTCCTGCTCTCGGAGATGGTCCGCCAGCGAGGCGCCGAACTCGCCCGCTGGCTGGAGGAGTCACGGACCACCCCCCGGCCGTGGGTCGAGGCCGGGGTCCAATCGCACACGGCACTGCGCCTCACCCGGGAGGAACTCGCCGACCTGACGCGGGAGGTCTCCCAGGTCCTGAACGCGCACCACGAGAGGGCCAGGGATCGAGACGAGAAGACGCCGGACACCGCCCGCGTCATCGTCCACTTCGACGCCTTCCCCGTCGGCCTCGGAGAGCAGGACGCCCCCGAATGACGTACGGCCGCCGTCTCGCACGACGAAGCATGACAAAGACGGCGGCCGTTCCCCTTCAAGGGGTTTCGTCGAAAACACGATCGCGCTCATGGGGCACTCCCCCGGGCCGTCACCACCGGCGTGAAACCGGAGCGCCGGCCCGCGCCTCGGCGGCCACGAGGCCGACGATCGTCGTGTCGGTTCTCAGTAGACGTACGGCCAGCCGCTGGAGTCCCAGCCGAGCAGGTTGATGCCGAGCCGGGCTGAGCCGTTGTCCGCGTAGTAGTGATAGACGAGGACGTCGCCATCGGAATCGGACAGTACGGCGTTGTGTCCGGGGCCATGGATGCCGCCGTGGCCCGCGAGGATCTCTGTGCCCCCGCCCGATGTCATCCGGGTCCCGTTCCGGTCGGCAAAGGGGCCCGTGATCGACGCCGAACGGCCGACCATGGTGCGGTAGGTGCTCTGAGCGCCCCTGTAGCACAGGTCGAAGGAGACGAACAGGTAGTAGTAGCCGCCGTGACGCCGGACCACCGGAGTCTTGAGCGACGGCCGCGTCCGCCGAAGGACCCGCGGCCGCGGGTCGCAGGGTTCCCAGTGTGGCGACGGCGAGCACGCACGCCATGATCAGTCCTCGGGCCGGACGTTTCATGTCATCACATCCTGATCTTGACTTGGTATACCGTTCCCCGGCTCGGAGAGAGGCGGGCCGGACTCAGCTCGTGGCCAGACGGGACCGGGCCGGTGGAAGACAGGCCGGGTCGGCTCGTGGCCAGACGGGACCACCGGCGGAGGCCGTCCGGCCGGCTCCGTGGCCGGAGGTGCGCGCAGCGCGGTTCACCAGGCCGAGCGCCCTACCGCCGCCGCCGGGCGGGGGCGTGCCGGCTGCCGGGCGCAGCGGCGGTCGAACCGGGACCCGCGAGCACCATCGGCCCTGTGATGTTCGGTAACGTCGCCCTACCATGTTTCTTAACATGGAATTACGATGCATGTAGTGGACTGACCGCATCGTACGGAGAGCGCTTGCCAGCGCCAACCCTCTCCGCTCCGCCCGCTCCGGGCAGACGCCTGCCCCCGCACGTCGGCCCGCGATACCGTCGACGCCCCGAGCCGCGGACCCTGAAACTTTCACCCCGGCCAGGCGCCTCAGGTCATCCGGCGGACTCCCCGGACAGGCCCGTGACCGCCGCTTACGCGTGCTTCCGGGTGGCGAGGTCGAACAGGGTCACGAGTTCTTCACCGTAGGCGGCAAGATCGAGGTCCGAGCGGGTCTGCAGCAGGAAGGGCAGCGCGTCGACGGCCCGCTGGATGGTCGTGGCCATCACATAGGTGTCGAAATCGCGGAACTCGCCGCTGCGCTGTCCGGCTCGCAGGATGTCCTGCACGTGGCTGAGCACGTCGCGCTCGGTGTCCGAGTCGTAGGAGCGGCTGTCGTCCTGGTCGCGGAAGTCGAGGAAGATCGCCATCAACACCTGCATCTGCACCCCGTGGGCCGAGATGAACTCGACCAGCGCCCGGATGTAGGCGCGCAGGGCACTCCCCGCATCCGGTTGATCCCGCATGCGCTCCGCCATGAACCGGCCCATCGTGGCATACACGTCGGCGAGCACCGCACGTATCAGATCGTTCTTTCCGGCGAAGTGGTACGAGATCAGCCGTGTGCTGGACAGCCCCGCCCGCTCCGCGATCCGCGCGAACGACGCCTGCCGGTAGCCGAGTTCGGCGATCGTCTCGATCGTGGCCGCCACGATCTGGGCGCGACGGGCCGAGGCCGTGAACGAACGGCTCTCGGGATCCGCGGAGCTTTTTGCTGGCATGAGTAAGAAATACCTTATACAGGTAACCGATACACGTAACGCGGAGATCCAGGCTATGCCGACGTCCGTCCGACCCCGCCCGATCATCATGGGTCGGGCGGCATCGATCCGACCACCGCGGATCGGGCGGCATCGATCAACGGCCGGAGCCGACCGGCGGGCGCCCGGCCGGGCGCCCGCCGTCTCCTACCGGGGGCTGAGCAGATCCTCCATCCCGATCCTGCGGTAGAACTCGGCGCGGATCCGGTCGCCGACGGCGTTGACCACCTCGGCGCCGTCGTCGGCCGGGTCGATGTGGACGCGGAACGGCCTCTTGCCATGGGGCAGGTCCACGATCCGCACGATCTCCTCGGCCACCTCCGAGACGTCGGCGTCAGGCGGGGAGAGCGCGGCCAGGCTCTGTCCCACCTGGTCGAGCAGTCCCGCGTAGTGCTCCTCGTAGGCCTCGGCCGTCTCCTTGTCCGCCGGGTGCCCGGCGTGTGCGAAGTGGTTGGTCCCCGAGGTGAACGCGCCGGGCACGACGATGGAGGTCTCGATGCCGAAACGGGCCAGCTCCGCGGCGTAACCGACCGCGAGCGAGTCCATCGCGGCCTTGGCCGCGAAGTAGGGCCCGAGGTAGGGCGGGGTGCCACCCCTGGCGCTGGAGCTGGAGTTCCATACCAGCAGGCCGTGTCCCCTGGCCCGCAGGTGTGGCAGTGCGGCCCTGTTGACCCGCTGGGTGCCCAGCACGTTGACGTCGTAGACGTGGGCGATCTCCTCGGGGGTGAAGGCCTCCGTGGGACCGAGCACCATGTGCCCGGCGTTGTGCACGATCACGTCGATGCGTCCGTGCTCCGCGATGATCGCGGCGACCGCGGCGTCCGCCGACTCCTGGGACAGGACGTTCAGCTCGATCGCGCGCAGGTCGGTGCCGTGCTCGGCGGCGTAGGCGGCCACCTCGGCGACGTGGGGCGCACCACGGCCCTCGGTCTGGCGCATGCTCGCGTAGACGGTGTGCCCGGCGTCGGACAGGGCGCGCGCGGTGAGCGCGCCGAACCCGCTGGACGCACCGGTAATGAGAATGATCTTGTTCATGTCCGGCCCTCAGATGATTCCGCCGTTGGGGTACAGCACCTGTCCGTTGACCCAGCGGGCCGGACCCGCGAGGAAGGCCACGACCTCTGCGATGTCCTCGGGCTGACCCAATCGCTCCAGCGGCGGCTGGGCCGCCAGCCTGGCGATGGCCTCCTCGGTGTTGGCCCCCAGGAAGAGGTCGGTGGCGGTGGGCCCGGGTGCGACGGTGTTGACCGTGACGTCCCTGCCGCGCAGCTCGCGGGCCAGGATGAGGGTCATTCCCTCGACGGCGCTTTTGGATGCGTTGTAGGCGGTGTAGCCGGGGTGGGCCAGCTTTGTGACCGAGGTCGAGAAGGTGATCAGGGCGCCTCCCCGGCGCAGGCGGCGGGCGGCCTGCTGGGCCACGACGAAGGCCCCGCGCATGTTGACCCGCATCACGCGGTCCAGCACGTTCAGGTCGAGATCGACGAGCGGGGTGCCCGGGATCATGACCCCGGCCGCGTTGACGACGACGTCGACGCCGCCGAAGGCCTCCTCGGTGGCGTCGAAGAGCGCGGAGATCGCCGCCTCGTCGCTGACGTCGGCCCGGATGGCGAGCGCCTGCCCGCCCTTGGCGATGACCTCCTCGGCGGCCGCCCTGCCCTCGGCGTCGTTGCTCGCGTAGTTGACCACGACGGCGTATCCGTCGTCGGCGAGCCGCCTCACGACCTGGCGTCCGATCCCGCGCGAACCTCCGGTGACGATGGCGACGCGAGCTGTTGTGGTGCTCATGATGAGGTGCTCCTTCGCAAATATGTGTACCCTATGTACATATACACGAATATGAACACAGTGTCCATATAAATTCTGGAGGTAGACGGTGACCCAGCCCACGGAGCCGGTCCGCCGCGGGCGTGGACGCCGCCCGGCCGACGAGGTGCGCCGGGAGGTCCTGCGAGCGGCCGGGGAGCTTCTACTCGCGGAGGGAATGGCCGCCTTCACCATCGAGAAGGTCGCGGCTCTCGCGGGCGCGAGCAGGGTGACGCTCCACAAGTGGTGGCCGTCCAAGGGCGCGCTGGCGCTCGACGGCTACTTCAGCGTCGTCGGCCCCACCCTGGCGTTCCCCGACACCGGTGACATCGCCGCCGACCTCACCGCGCAACTGCGGGCCTTCGTCCACCTTATGAGTCATACCCAGGCCGGGCGCGTCATGCCCGAACTCGTCGGACAGGGTCAGACCGACCCCGAGCTCATGGCCGCCTTCCGCGAGCGTTACTCGGCCCCGCGCAGAGCGCTCGCCGTCGAGATCCTGGAGCGGGCCAGGCAGCGCGGCGAGCTACGCGAGGACCTCGACCTCGAAGTGATCGTCGACCAGCTCTGGGGCGCCTGCTACCACCGGCTCCTCATCCCCGACCAGCCGCTGACCGACGAGTTCGCCGAAGCTCTCGTCAGAAACCTGATGACCGGGATCGGCCGCCCCTGACCACTCGCCGGACGGAGCCGGACGCCCTGAAAGCGCGGTCCCCACCCGCGAACTCCATCCGGGGGTGGAGAAGCGAATCTCCACCGCCGCGCCGATCCGCTCCGACCCGCGTTTTTCTACCGTCTGACGCATGGACCCGATACAGACCGCAGCCCTCGCCATCGTCCTGACCGCCTTCGTTCTCTACCGCCAGATGAAGACCCGGATCGCCACCGGATACGGCCTCCGCTACACCGCCATAGCCATGATCGCGATCGGCCTGCTCTCCGGGGGCCTCGTCGACCCGCACAATCCGGCCCTCAGCGTGACGCTGCTGGTCGTGGAGGCCGCGCTGGCCGTGGGCTTCGGCATCGTCCGCGCCGCGACCGTACGGGTCTGGCGGGACGAGACGGGAGTGCCGTGGTCCAGGGCCACCGGCTGGACCCTGGTGGGCTGGCTGGCCTCGCTCGCCACCCGCTTCGCCCTGCTCGGCGTCGGCCCCCTCCTCGGCGTCGACCTCGCCTTCACCCCCACCGCCCTCCTGGTCTTCGTCGGTCTGACCATCGGCACCCAGTCCCTCTTCGTCGCCCGGCGTGCCCACGCCCTGCCGCTCGCCCCCTCCCCCGTCACCCCGGTCGGCGCGTGATCGCGACTCAGGTCTCCGTCCCCGTACCGCCACGCCCCCTCACGGCCGCCGTCCGCCACCCGTCCCGCCCCGGCCTCGCCGTACGGAGAACGGCCCGGGGCGGAAGGCGCCCCGCCTTCTCGGTATCTTTCTGACATGACCGCGATTCGCAGAAAAGACGCGATCGTCCAGGTCGCCGTGCGCCTCGCGGTCATCACGGTATTCGTGGCAGCCCAGGTCACGCAGGGGGCCGGCTCGACCCCGATCAGGCATCGACTCCTCATCGCGGGGCTGAGCGTGATCACCGTCGGATCCCTGGCCGTCGCGCCACTGCTCAGAACGTCCGAGGTGCGGCCCCCGGTCACGTTCCTGGGGATCCCGGTCAGGCTCGGCGTCGCCGTGCTGGCCTCGGTCGGGCTCCTCGCCGTCTCCCCCGAGGGCAGTCCCGCCATCGTCGCCATGCTCGTCGCCATCGGCACGGCGGCCCTCAGATATTCACTGGTCCGCGCGCTGCCGGTGGGATTGCTCTCCCTGGCCGGTCTGCTGCTGGTCGGCGTGGCCGACCGCCGCTGGGATCAGGAGCTCAGCCTCGGCTTCAGCGTCTGCATGGTCTTCCTGGTCCTCTACTCGGTCCGGCAGCGCAGAGCGGTCAGGAACGCCGAGGAGAAGGAGGCCGTGCTCGCCGAGCGGGCACGGATCGCCAGGGAGATCCACGACATCCTGGCCCACTCCCTGTCCGCGCAGATCGTTCACCTGGAGGGCGCGCGCCTGCTGCTCCAGGCCGACCGCTCCGAGGAGGCTCTGGACCGGGTCGAACGCGCCAGGGACCTGGCCAAGACCGGCCTGGAGGAAGTCCGCAGGGCCGTGTCCGCGCTGCGCGAGGACAGCCCGCCACTGCCCGTGGCGCTCAGGACGCTGGCCGAGGAGTTCCGCTCCACGAACGGCCGGGCGTGCGCGCTCACCGTGACGGGCCCCGAACGCCGCCTGACCCCCAAGGCCGAGCTGACGATGATCCGTACCGCGCAGGAGGCCCTCACCAACGTCGGCCGCCACGCCCCGGGAGCGGCCGCCTCCGTACGGCTGAGCTTCGAAGAAGGAGCGTGCGAGCTGGAGGTGACCAACCCCGCCGGTGACGGCCCCGGGACGCCGGGCGGAGGATACGGACTCGTGGGAATGGCGGAGCGGGCCGAGTTGCTCGGCGGGGTCCTGGAGGCCGGAGACGCGGACGGAGGGTTCCGGGTCCGACTGAGACTGCCCGTGACGGTTGACCCGGCACGCGGGGAAGGTACCGTCATGGCCGGCGGCCGGACCGCGGCGGGGTGGCCCGTATGACCGCCCGGGTGCTCGTGGTCGACGACCAGACGGTCGTGCGCGAGGGGCTCACGCTGCTGCTCGGGCTGCTGCCGGGCATCGAGGTGGTCGGCTCGGCGGGCGACGGCGAAGCCGCTCTGCGGCTGATCGAGGCCGAGCGGCCGGACGTGGTCCTGATGGACCTGCGGATGCCCAGGATGGACGGCGTCGAGGCCACCAGGCGGATCCGCGCCGCGTATCCGGGCACCCAGGTCGTCGTCCTGACCACCTACTCCGACGACGAGTCGGTGTTCGCCGCTCTGCAGGCCGGGGCCAGGGGGTTCCTCACCAAGAGCGCCGGCGCGGAGGAGATCTCCCGGGCCATCGCCACCGTGATGAGAGGCGACGCCCAGCTCGACCCCACGGTCCAGCGCCGTCTCCTCGAGACCATGATCCCGCCGGCCTCACCCGGTCGGGGCAGGGATCCGGGGCGGCCGGAGGGCGAGCTGCCCGACGGGCTGACCCGGCGCGAGACCGAGGTCCTGCGTCTCATCGCCCGGGGCGACTCCAACGCCGAGATCTCCGCCGGCCTGTTCATCAGCGAGGCCACGGTCAAGACCCACATCAACAATCTCTTCGCCAAGATCGGGGTCCGCGACCGCGCCCAGGCGGTCACCTACGCCTACCGCCGCGGCATCGCCGACACCTGAGGCCGGCCTCGGCGGAACACGCCGCCGTCGCCCAGGATCGATCACGACAGACCGGACACGGACATACGGAAGGCCCCCGTGGACGAGTTCCACGAGGGCCCCTGTGACGTGGCCGTACCTAGTAGATCGGGCGCGAGGAGGAGCGCAGGCGCTCCAGTGCCTCAGCCAGAATCTGCGCGCCGTCCTTGTCGCTACGACGCTCCTTCACATAGGCGAGGTGCGTCTTGTACGGCTCGTTGCGCGGCGGCGCGGGTGGATTGGCCTCGTCCTGACCGGCAGGGAGACCACACCGGGGGCAGTCCCAGAATTCCGGGACGGCCGCGTCACTGGCGAAACTGGGGCGCGTCTCGTGCATGTTCGCGCACCAGAAGGGGACCCTTACACGGGGAGCCGCCTCGCCGCGCTCCGCCTCCCCCATAGGGCCGGCGCCGACACGGCTGCCACGGATCGCGTTGCCACTACCCACGGATGAACTCCTTGCTCGATGGCCCCGCCGCTCAGGATGGATGCGGGGGGCTGAACCACTGTCACGCCTGTTGAAGCCGGGTCAGGGCCTCAGGAGCAGGCCCAGCGCGATGATGCAGACAAACCAGACCACACCGGTGATGATCGTGAGTCGGTCGAGGTTGCGCTCCACGACGGAGGAGCCTCCGAACGACGACGAGAAACCGCCACCGAAGAGGTCCGACAGACCGCCGCCCTTGCCCTTGTGGAGCAGGACGAGCAGCATCATCAGCAAGCTCGACAACATGAGGGCGATGGAAATTCCGATTGTCACGGTTGACCTGTTCCCTATTTCGCGCGGCCCGCGTCCGGGCGCGACCCTTGTTATGACGCCTACGGCGTGACGATTCAAACTTGCTCTACGAGGGTATGACCTGTTGTCAAGTCACACCCCCCGAATAGCCGACTCAGGCAGACATTTCGCCAAAACGACAGATCTTGACGAACTCTCCCGGGTCGAGGCTCGCGCCACCGACCAGAGCACCGTCGACATCAGTCTGAGCCATGATGCCTGCGATGTTGTCAGACTTGACCGACCCACCGTAAAGGATACGGACAGCGGCGGCCACCTCGCTGTCATACAGCTCGGCGAGTCGGACACGCAATGCTCCGCAGACCTCCTGCGCGTCGGCCGGAGTGGCCACCTCGCCGGTACCGATCGCCCAGACCGGCTCATAGGCGAGCACGATGGACGCGGCCTGCTCGGCCGTGACCTTACGGAGCGCCCCGTCGAGCTGCGAGACGGCGTGGGCCACCTGGCCACCGGCCTGACGGATCGCCAGTCCCTCCCCCACGCACAGGATCGGCGTGAGCGAGTTACGGTAGGCGGCCTGCACCTTCGCGTTGACGAGATCGTCGTCTTCGTGGTGGTACTGCCGCCGCTCCGAGTGCCCGGCCAGGACGAAGGTGCAGCCGAGCTTGGCGAGCATCGTCCCGGAGATGTCTCCGGTGTAGGCGCCGCCGTCGTACGGTGACAGGTCCTGCCCGCCGTACTCGATTCGCAGCTTGTCGCCGTCCACCAGGGTCTGCACGCTGCGCAGATCCGTGAACGGCGGGAGCACCGCCACCTCGACCCTGTCGAAGTCCTTGTCGTTCAGTCCGAACGCCAGTTTCTGGGTGGTGGCGATGGCCTCAAGGTGGTTGAGGTTCATCTTCCAGTTACCGGCTATGAGCGGCTTGCGCACCTATTCCTCCAAGGCGACGAGTCCGGGCAGGGTCTTGCCCTCCAGGTATTCCAGACTGGCCCCGCCACCGGTGGAGATGTGGGAGAACCCGTCCTCGGGCAGACCGAGCCGTCGCACCGCGGCGGCGGAGTCTCCCCCGCCGACGACCGTGAACGCCTCCGACCGGATCAACGCCTCGGCGACCGCGCGTGTTCCGCCGGAGAACGCCTCGAATTCGAAGACGCCCATCGGGCCGTTCCAGAACACGGTCTTGGCGTCGGCCAGCCTGCTCGCGAACAGCTCGCGGGTCCGCGGGCCGATGTCGAGGCCCTCCCTGTCGGCCGGGATCGCGGTGGCGTCGACCACCTCGTACTCGGCGTCCTCGGCGAAGTGCGTGGCCGCCAGCACGTCGACCGGCAGAACGAGCTCCACGCCGCGCTTGGCCGCCTCGGAGAGGAAGCCGCGCACCTGGTCGAGCTGGTCTTCCTGGAGCAATGACTTGCCGACCTCGTAGCCCTGTGCCTTGAGGAAGGTGTAGGCCATGCCGCCGCCGATGAGGAGGCGGTCGACCTTGGTGAGCAGGTTGCCGATGACGCCGAGCTTGTCGGAGACCTTGGCGCCGCCCAGCACCACGACGTACGGCCTGGGGGGATCCTCGGTCAGCTTCTTCAGCACCGTGACCTCGGCCAGGACCAGCGGGCCCGCCGCGTGCGGCAGGAGCTTCGGCACGTCGTAGACGCTGGCGTGCTTGCGGTGCACCGCACCGAAGCCGTCGCCGACGTAGACGTCGCCGAAGGCGGCCAGTTTCGCCGCGAACTCCGCACGCTCGGCGTCGTCCTTGGACTCCTCGCCCGGCTCGAAGCGAAGGTTCTCCAGCAGTGCCACCTGGCCGCCCTGCAGGGCCTCCACGACGGCCTGCGCCGATTCCCCGATGACATCGGTCGCGAAGGCGACATCGGCGCCCAGGAGCTCACCCAGCCGCTTGGCGACGGGAGCGAGGGAGTACTTCGGGTTCGGCTGCCCCTTGGGGCGTCCCAGGTGCGCCACGACGATCACCCGCGCGCCCTTGCCGACAAGTTCTTCGATCGCCGGCACCGAGGCGCGGATCCGGCCGTCGTCGGTGATGACGTCCCCTTCGAGGGGGACGTTGAGGTCGGCGCGCACGAGAACGCGCCGACCGTCCACGTCGAACTCGGAGATGTCCTTCATCAGAGGTCGGCGCCGACCAGCTCGATGAGGTCCGCGAGGCGGTTGGAGTAGCCCCACTCGTTGTCGTACCAGCCGATGACCTTGACCTGGTTGTCGATCACCTTGGTGAGACCGGAGTCGAAGATGCAGGACGACGGGTCGGTGACGATGTCACTGGAGACGATCGGGTCCTCGGTGTAGCTGAGGTAGCCCTTGAGGTAGCCCTCGGACGCGGCCTTGAGCGCGGCGTTGACCTCCTCGACCGTGGTGTTGCGGCCGACCTCGACGGTCAGGTCGGTGGCCGAGCCGGTGGGGATCGGCACGCGCAGCGCGAAGCCGTCGAGCTTGCCCTTGAGCTCGGGCAGCACCAGGCCGATGGCCTTGGCCGCACCGGTCGAGGTCGGCACGATGTTGATCGCGGCGGCGCGGGCGCGGCGCAGGTCGGCGTGCGGGGCGTCCTGCAGGTTCTGGTCCTGCGTGTAGGCGTGGATCGTGGTCATCAGACCCTTCTCGATACCGAAGGTGTCGTTGATGACCTTGGCCATCGGCGCCAGGCAGTTGGTGGTGCAGGACGCGTTGGAGATGATCGTGTGATTGGCCGGGTCGTACTTGTCGTGGTTGACGCCCATCACGATGGTGACGTCCTCATTCTTGGCCGGAGCCGAGATGATGACCTTCTTGGCGCCGTTCTCGGCGTGTGCCCGGGCCTTGTTGGCGTCGGTGAAGAAGCCGGTGGACTCCACCACGACGTCCACTCCCAGGTCGCCCCAGGGCAGCTTGGCGGGGTCGCGCTCGGCGAAGGCCTTGATCGTCTTACCGTCCACGATGATCTCGTCGGCGGTGCTCTTCACCTCGTACGGCAGGCGACCCAGAATGCTGTCGTACTTGAGCAGGTGGGCGAGCGTGGCGTTGTCGGTCAGGTCGTTGACGGCAACGATCTCGATGTCCTTGCCGCTGGCAGCGACCGCACGCCAGAAGTTACGGCCGATACGGCCAAATCCATTGACGCCTACGCGGATGCTCACGTGCAGATCTCCTCGTACGTCGATGCGCCGGTCCACAGGACCGGCGTCTTGAGAGCAGGCTGAAACCTCAACCACAAACCTTATCGGACCCAAATTGGTTTAGACCACTGGGAGGGTCGGGTCGGTTCTTCCTTAACCCACGGACAGGTATCGCACCATTCAAGTAAAGTGCCCGACTCGTCACTGTAAACGCCTCCATTACCTCAAGGACCAGCCATGACGGACAACGATCCTCACTCAACGAACAGGCTCTTACCGGGCGTCCTCTCAGGTCTCGTCGCCATGGTCGTCGGCGCCGCCGCCTACGGCGCCTTCCTCGGCTTCAGCGGCTACGGGCTCGGATACGCCACCGTCGGCGTCGGCGTCCTCGTCGGGCTCGCCATGATCGCGGTCAGGCCCACGAGCCGGGTGCTGCCCCCGCTGGCCGCCTTCTTCTCTCTGGCCGGCGCCGTGCTCGGACAGATCGCCGGAGACACCATCCGCTGGGCCCAGGCGTCCGGCGTCGACTACGGCACGGCCGCCGGCGAGGTGCTCGGGCCCTTCCCCCAGCAGCTCAGGGAGCAGCCCGTCTGGATCCTGTTCTGGGTGATCGCCGCCTACGTGGGCTTCGGCTTCGTGAACAGCCGCGTCAAGTCCGCCCGCCAGGCCCTCGCCGTCTCGTCCCTCCCGCAGCGGGACGAGACCGAGTATGTGGACAACTTCGCCCCGAGGAAGCAGGCGTAGCCCTCCGGCCAAACCACCGGCCGACCAGGTGTGTGGCCCCTACGAGCGGAGAGCCGGCGCCCGGAAGGGGCGCCGGCTCTCCGTCGTTCACCGGCTTCGCCTGCGGTCTCCCGCCTACGGCGCCAGCATGTCCACCGTGAGGTTGGCCTCGGTGTTGGGGATGCCGATGTCCTGGGCGCGCTTGTCGGCCATGGCGAGCAGGCGGCGTATACGGCCGGCGATGGCGTCCTTGGTCAGCGGCGGGTCGGCCAGCTGGCCGAGCTCCTCCAGGGAGGCCTGCTTGTGCTCCACCCGGAGACGACCGGCGATCACCAGATGCTCGGGAGCCTCCTCACCGAGGATCTCCAGGGCTCGCTGGACCCTGGCACCCGCGGCGACCGCGGCACGAGCCGAACGGCGCAGGTTGGCGTCGTCGAAGTTGGCCAGGCGATTGGCCGTCGCCCGCACCTCACGGCGCATCCGCCGCTCCTCCCAGGCCAGCACGCTGTCGTGGGCGCCCAGCCGGGTCAGCAACGCGCCGATGGCGTCGCCGTCACGGACCACCACCCGGTCGACACCGCGGACCTCGCGGGCCTTGGCGTGGATCTTCAACCTCCGAGCCGACCCGACCAGCGCGAGCGCCGCCTCCGGTCCCGGGCAGGTGACCTCCAGCGACATCGAACGCCCCGGCTCGGTGAGGGAGCCGTGCGCCAGGAAAGCCCCACGCCACGCGGCCTCGGCATCGCAGGTGGCTCCCGCGACGACCTGGCGGGGCAGCCCGCGGACCGGACGTCCGTGGTTGTCGATCAACCCGGTCTGCCGTGCCAGCGCCTCCCCGTCGCGATAGACGCGCACCAGGTAACGCGACCCCTTGCGCAGTCCCGCAGGGGCCAGGACGAGCACTTCGGCCTTGTGCCCGAACACCTCGTTGATGTCCTTGATGAGCCGCCGGGCCGTGACATTGGTGTCCAGCTCCGCCTCGATCACAATCCGTCCGCTCACGAGGTGCAACCCGCTCGCGAACCGAAGGAGTGTCGACACCTCGGCCTTACGGCAGCAAGGCTTCAGGACCGGCAGCCGGCTCAGCTCGTCCTTCACCACACCTGTCATCGCCATGTGCGTTCGTCCTCCCCCATACAGACCCCCATGCGGCCCGAGATAAAAATCAGGCTCACAGAAGTTTCTCGCACTCCTGAGCACCGCTGACCAGGATCAACGCTTCTCACGGAAAATCTCGTCCAGGACGGAGGCAAGACGTTGTGCATCATGTCGCGGCGAACCGTCCTCGTCCGCAACGGAGGCCACGACGAGCCGCCCGCCGAGCTCGGCCGCGGCCTTCTCGAGTTCTTCCTGGTCGTCGGCCACCCCGGTGTCGGCGAGCACCACGTCGATCTCCAGGCCGGGGGCGTGCTGCCGCAGCACCTCCAGGTGCTTCTGGGGGGAGAAACCGTCCGTCTCCCCTGCCTGGGGCGCCAGGTTCAGTGCCACCAGGCGGCGCGCGCGGGTGCTGTGCAGCGCCTCGGCCAGCTCGGGCACCTTGAGGTGGGGCAGCACGCTGGTGAACCAGGATCCCGGGCCGAAGATCACCCAGTCGGCGTCCAGGACCGCCTGGACCGCCTCGGGACAGGCGGGCGGATCTTCGGGGACCAGCGAGATGGCCTGGACCCGGCCCGGGGTGAGCGCGCAGGCCACCTGACCGCGCACCGTGCTCACCTGGCCGTCCAGCTCCACCTCGGCGGCGATGTCGAGCGGTACGGAGGCCATCGGCAGCACTCTTCCGTGGGCGCCGAGCAGTCGCCCGACCCAGTCGAGCCCGGCGACCGTGTCACCCAGCCGTTCCCACAGCGCCACGATCAGCAGGTTGCCGACCGCGTGCCCGTGCAGGTCGCCCTCGCTGCGGAAACGGTGCTGGACGACCTCGCTCCAGGTCCGTCCCCACTCGTCGTCACCGCAGAGCGCGGCCAGGGCCATCCTCAGGTCTCCCGGAGGCAACACGCCGAGCTCTCGGCGGAGCCGCCCGCTCGATCCCCCGTCGTCGGCGACGGTGACCACCGCCGTCAGTTGGGAGGTGACCCTCCGAAGCGCGGTCAGCGAGACGTACAACCCATGTCCGCCACCCAGCGCGACGATCTTGAGACCTTCATTCACTCCCGGCCCACATCCCGATGACTCACCTGCACCTCCATGCCACCCCGGTCCCGCAGCCGGCCGCCGATCTGCTCGGCCATGGCGACACTGCGGTGCTTACCGCCGGTGCAGCCGACGGCGAGCGTGGCGTAGCTCTTGCCCTCGCGGGTGTAGCCGGAGGCGATGATGCCGAACACCTCGTCGTAGGCGTCGAGGAGCTCCTTTGCACCCGCTTGGTTGAGAACGTACTCCCGAACGGGGGCGTCGAGACCGTTCATGGGGCGAAGTTCGGGAACCCAGTGGGGATTGGGCAGGAACCGGCAGTCGACGACCAGGTCCGCGTCGACGGGCAGGCCGTACTTGTAACCGAAGGAGACCACGTTGACGCGCAGGCCAGGCCGGTCCTCGCCGCCGAAGAAGGCGACGATCTTGCCGCGGAGCTCGTGGACGTTGAGGTTGGAGGTGTCGATGACCAGATCGGCGTTCGCCCGGACCTCGCGCAGGATGCCGCGCTCGCGGGCGATCCCGTCGACCAGGCGGCCGTCTCCCTGAAGCGGGTGCGGGCGGCGGACGTTCTCGAACCGGCGGACCAGCTCCTCGTCGCTGGCCTCGAGGAAGACCACTCGCACGGCGACGCCGCGCCCTTCCAGCTCCTCGATCGCGGCGTTGAGGTCGGTGGTGAAGGCCAGGCTGCGCACGTCGACCACGGCGGCCACCTTGTCGGCGGCCAGCTTGACCCGCCCGGCCTCCTCGGCCATGGCGAACAGCAGACCCGGTGGCAGGTTGTCGATGACAAACCAGCCCAGGTCTTCCAGGGCCTTTGCGGCGGTGCTCCGTCCTGCCCCCGACATTCCGGTGACGAGGACGAACGCAGGCTCTCTTTCGCTCATGTGCTCTGCCCTTTCAAGGCCGACACGATCGTCTCGGCCGTCGATGGGCCGATCCCGGGAACCTCGCAGATCTGCGCCGCGGTCGCCTCCCGCAGCCGTTTTACCGACCCGAAATGCTTGATCAGCGCCTGCCTGCGGGCCGGACCAAGGCCGGGGACCTCGTCCAGAGCGCTTTCCTTCACGCTCTTCGACCGCTTGGAACGATGGTAGGTGATGGCGAAGCGATGAGCCTCGTCACGCACCCGCTGAAGGAGGTAAAGGGCCTCGCTGGACCGGGCGAGGATCACCGGCAGATCTTCACCGGGAAGCCAGACCTCCTCCAGCCGCTTGGCCAGACCGCAGACCGCCACGTCGTCCACGCCCAGCTCGTCCAGTGCCCTCCGAGCCGCCGCCGCCTGCGCGGGTCCACCGTCCACGACAACCAGGTTGGGTGGATACGCGAACTTACGTGGCCGGCCGGTCTCCGGGTCGATGCCCGGCTGGACGTCGAACTCGGCTCCAACCTCGACGTCAACCTTGGGTCCGGCCTCGACGTTCGGCCCGGGTCCGGCCTCAGCGTCAAGCACCGGTCCGGCCTCAGCGTCAAGCCCGCCGTCAAGCACCGGTCCGGCCTCCGCATCAGGCCTGGGCCCGGCCTCCGCGTCGGGTTCGGGTCCGAATCCGGCGTCAAGCCCGGGTTCGGCCTCGGCATCGAGCTCCCCGGTGGCGGAGCGCTCCTCCAGATAGCGCTTGAACCGGCGCGAGATCACCTCGTGGATCGAGGCGACGTCGCCCTCGGTGGACCGCACGGCGAACCTGCGGTATTCGCTCTTACGGGCCAGGCCGTCCTCGAACACCACCATGGAGGCCACCACGTTGGTGCCCTGGATGTGGGAGACGTCGTAGCACTCGATGCGGAGCGGCACCTGGTCCAGCTCGAGCGCGTCGGCGACCTCCTGCAGCGCCTTGCTCCGCGCTGTCAGGTCGCTGGCGCGCTTGAGCTTGTGCTGCTTGAGGGATTCCTTGGCATTGCGCTCGACGGTCTCCATCAGCGCCTTCTTGTCGCCGCGCTGCGGAACACGGATCTCCACCCGTGCCTTGCGGTGCTCGCTGAGCAGCTCCGTGACCGCCTCGACCTCGGGCAGCGGGACGGGCACCAGCACCTCCTTGGGCAGCGTCTCGGCGCTCGCGTCGCCGTACATCTGCAGCAGGAAATGCTCGACCAGCTCGCCTGGGCCGGCCTCCTCGACCTTGTCGACCACCCATCCGCGCTGGCCCCTGATCCGCCCGCCGCGGACGTAGAACACCTGGACGGCCGCCTCCAGCGGGTCCTCCGCCAGCGCGATCACGTCGCAGTCGGTGTTGTCGCTCAGCACCACGGCCTGCTTCTCCATCGCCCGTTGCAGGGCCTGGAGGTCGTCGCGCAGCCTGGCGGCCTTCTCGTACTCCTGCTCGACGGCGGCCTCGCGCATCTCGCGCTCCAGCCGCTTGATGAAGCGGCCCGTGTTGCCCGCCATGAAGTCGCTGAAGTCCTCGGCCAGCGCCCTGTGCTCCTCGGCGGTCACGCGGCTGACGCAGGGCGCGGAGCACTTGTCGATGTAACCCAGCAGGCACGGCCGGCCGATCTGCGCGGCCCGCTTGAACACCCCCGACGAGCAGCTCCTGATCGGGAACACCCGCAGCAGCAGGTCGACCGTCTCCCTGATCGCCCAGGCATGGGAGTAGGGGCCGAAGTAACGGGTGCCCTTGCGCTTGGCTCCGCGCAGCACCTGGACCCGGGGAAACTCCTCCCCCATGGTCACCGCGAGGTAGGGGTAGGACTTGTCATCGCGGTATTTGACGTTGAACCGCGGGTCGTACTCCTTGATCCAGGAGTATTCGAGCTGAAGGGCCTCGACCTCGGTGCCGACGACCGTCCAGTCGACGGCGGCGGCGGTCGTGAGCATGGTCTGGGTGCGGGGATGCAGCCCGGCGAAGTCCGCGAAGTAGGAGTTGAGCCGCTGGCGCAGGCTTTTGGCCTTGCCCACATAGATGACCCGGCCATCGGCATCCTTGAACCGGTAGACACCGGGCGATTCGGGGATCGACCCCGACTTCGGCCGGAAACCCACCGGGCCACCCATAGATCTCGCCACCCTGCAAGCCTATCGGCCTTCACCGACAGGATCCCTTCCTCGTTTCACGAGATCCAACGGCACCGCGTTTCACGAGATCCGCACGGCACCGCCGCCGGGATCACAGCCCGGCGGCGGTAGCACGGCCGTCCTCAGGCGAGGCTGATCGACTCGCCGGTGACCTTGATCGGCTTCTCGGCGAGCGGCTTGCTGGCCGGGCCGTTCGCCACGGAGCCGTCGGCGATGTTGAACTTGCTGCCGTGACACGGGCAGTTGATCGTTCCGCCCTCGACGGCCTCGACGTCGCATCCCTGGTGAGTGCAGACGGAGGTGAAGCACTTGAACTCCCCGGCCTTCGGCTGGGTCACCACGACCTTCTCGCTCTTGAAGATCTTGCCGCCGCCCTCCGGAATGTCACCGGTCTTGGCGAAACCCTCCGCCGCGGCGTCTCCCGCGCCCGAGTCGGCCTTGGGCGCGTCCGAGGTCGCAGGTGCCGCGGCACCGTCATTCCCACTGCTCGCGGACGTATCGCCGTAGCCCGTGCATGCGGTCAGCACAGCGGCCATCCCGACGCCTCCAGCGCCCAGCATTACCGCACGACGTGTTGTATCTGTCATGGTCACCCTCCCAGGTTCATCATCATTTAGTACGGCCAAACCCCCGATGACGGTTCAGCCTGTCGCAAGGCTTGTTGGGTGACTATGAAGAATTACGCCTTCGGCCGCTGTCCCTGGCGGTGACCGGGCTCGCATCCCCGGGCCCTCGTGCCCGTGCCCCGGTCTGCGCCGGCTGCCCGCCACCGCACGCAGGGACCCCCGGCCCGCCGCACCCGGTGAGCGCCCCTCGGCACACCACGGCCCTCCGCAGCGCCGGTCACATGCCCTCGTGCGGGCAGGCCGGAACCGTCTTCGCTGCTCACCGCAGCTTTTCTCGCAAGGTCTCCCCGTCGGGGACGGGTTCCCACGTCAAGGGTATTTGACCTGGGAACCCGGTCCCGAATCCGGTCTCAGCTGCCGAGAATCTTGCGCAGGAAGCGACCGGTGTGACTCTCCTCGACCAGGGCGACCTCCTCGGGCGTGCCCACGGCGAGCACGCTGCCGCCCCGGGAACCGCCCTCGGGGCCCATGTCGATCACCCAGTCGGCGGTCTTGATCACGTCGAGGTTGTGCTCGATGACGATGACCGTGTTGCCGCCGTCCACGAGCTTGCCGAGCACGCTCAGCAGCCGCCGGATGTCCTCGAAGTGCAGGCCGGTGGTCGGCTCGTCCAGCACGTAGATCGTCCGGCCGGTGGAGCGGCGCTGCAGCTCGGAGGCGAGCTTGACCCGCTGGGCCTCGCCGCCGGACAGGGTCGTGGCGGGCTGGCCGAGCCGGACGTAGCCCAGGCCGACGTCGTTGAGCGTCTTCAGGAAGCGCTTGATGGCCGGGATCGCGTCGAAGAAGTCGAGGGCCTCCTCGATCGGCATGTCGAGCACCTCGGAGATCGTCTTGCCCTTGTAGTGGACCTCCAGGGTCTCCCGGTTGTATCGCGCTCCGTGACAGATCTCACACGGCACGTAAACGTCCGGCAGGAAGTTCATCTCGATCTTGAGGGTGCCGTCTCCCGAGCAGGCCTCGCAGCGGCCGCCCTTGATGTTGAAGCTGAACCGGCCCTTCTGGTAACCGCGGACCTTGGCCTCGGTGGTCTGCGCGAACAGATCACGCACCTTGTCGAAGACCCCGGTGTAGGTCGCCGGGTTCGAGCGGGGCGTGCGGCCGATGGGCGACTGGTCCACGTGCACGACCTTGTCGACCTGGTCCATCCCGTTGACCCGCGAGTGGCGGCCGGGAACGGTGCGCGCGCCGTTCAGCTCCTTGGCCAGGGCGTTGTAGAGGATGTCGTTGACCAGCGTGGACTTGCCGGATCCGGACACGCCGGTGACCGCGGTGAACACCCCGAGGGGGAACTCCACGTCAACGCCCTTGAGGTTGTGCTCGCGGGCGCCCTTTACCGTGATCTGCCGCTTCTTGTCGCGCTTGCGACGGTGGGCGGGGATGACGATGTTCTTTCGGCCGGACAGGTAGGCGCCGGTCAGTGAGTCCTCGGAGGCCAGCAGGTCCGCCACCGTGCCGGAGACGACGACCTGGCCCCCGTGCTCACCCGCGCCGGGGCCGATGTCCACCACCCAGTCGGCGGCGGCGATGGTGTCCTCGTCGTGCTCGACCACGATGAGCGTGTTGCCCATGTCCCGCAGCCTGATCAGGGTCTCCAGCAACCGATGGTTGTCCCGCTGGTGCAGGCCGATGGACGGCTCGTCGAGCACGTAGAGCACGCCGACCAGGCCGGAGCCGATCTGGGTGGCCAGCCGGATGCGCTGGGCCTCGCCACCGGCGAGGGTGCCCGAGGCGCGGTTCATGGTCAGGTAGTCCAGGCCGACGTCGAGCAGGAAGCTCATCCGGGCGTTGATCTCCTTGACCACCCGCTCGGCGATGTGCATGTCACGGTCGGACAGCTTCAGCTTCGACAGGAACGCCGCGCAGTCACCGATCGACATGGCCGAGACGTCCGCGATCGAGCGGTCGTCCACCGTGACGGCCAGCGAGACCGGCTTGAGCCTGGCCCCCTTGCAGGCCGGGCACGGGATCTCCCGCATGTAGCCTTCGTATTTCTCGCGCGTGCCGTCGCTCTCGGACTCGGAATGACGGCGCTGCACCCAGGGGATCGCCCCCTCGAAGGTGGTGTAGTAGGAGCGCTGGCGGCCGTAGCGGTTGCTGTAGCGAACGTGGACCTGCTCGTCGTGCCCGTGCAGCAGCGCGTTCTGCGCCTTCTTGGGGAGCCGCTCCCACGGAGCGTCGATCTTGAATCCCATCGCGAGGCCGAGTGCCTCGACGAGGCGGATGAAGTAATCGCTGGTGTGACCTCCCGCCCACGGGGAGATCGCGCCCTCGCTCAGGGTCTTCTCCGGGTCGGGCACGATCAGGTCGGGGTCGACCTCCATCCGGACGCCCAGACCCGTGCACTCGGGACAGGCGCCGAAGGGCGAGTTGAAGGAGAACGAGCGGGGCTCCAGCTCCTCGAACGACAGGTCGTCGTAGGGGCAGTAGAGGTGCTCGGAGTAGAAGCGCTCGCGGTTCGGGTCGTCCTCGGGGAGGTCGACGAACTCCAGCGTGATCGTGCCGCCCGACAGTTGCAGGGCGGTCTCCACCGAGCCGGTGAGGCGACTGCTCGCGCTCTCCTTCACCGCGAGCCGGTCGACGATCACCTCGATGTCGTGCTTCTCCTGCTTCTTCAGCGTCGGCGGCTCGTCCAGCCGGACCACCGTGCCGTCGACGCGGGCCCGCGCGAAGCCCTTGGCCTGCAGTTGACCGAAGAGTTCGGCGTATTCGCCCTTGCGGCCCCGGACCACAGGGGCGAGCACCTGGAAGCGGGTGCCCTCGGGAAGCTCCATCACCCGGTCGACGATCTGCTCCGGGCTCTGCCTGGCGATCGTGCGCCCGCACTGCGGGCAGTGCGGCTTGCCGATGCGCGCCCAGAGCAGGCGGAGGTAGTCGTAGACCTCGGTGATCGTGCCGACGGTCGAGCGAGGGTTACGGCTCGTCGACTTCTGGTCGATCGACACCGCGGGCGAGAGCCCCTCGATGAAGTCGACGTCGGGCTTGTCCATCTGCCCGAGGAATTGCCTGGCGTAGGCCGACAGCGATTCGACATAGCGACGCTGCCCCTCGGCGAAAATAGTGTCGAAGGCCAGGCTGGACTTGCCCGAGCCGGACAGTCCGGTGAAGACGATCAGAGAGTCTCGCGGCAGGTCCAGCGAGACGTCTTTGAGGTTGTGTTCACGTGCGCCACGCACGATGAGGCGGTCAGCCACGGCAGTCCCGACGTCGATGTAGAAGGGTCAAAAGCAGTCGCGGGAAGGATAGCGATGGGGTCCGACATTTTCCGGAGCCTCGTCGGGGCTCAGGATTTCCCCGCCATCTCCAGACTACGGTCCTCCCCGGAGCGCGACGGGGCGTTCGTGGTTTCAACCACGTGAACACCGCCGTTTATGCCCGGCACACCCCCCACACCCTGGCACAACTGTCACATACTGCCCGCGTTGAACGTCCGGATATGCCCTGGCCGACGCCTGAACACACCCTGCCACCCGGCCTTGGACGGGATCACGAAGTGTGAAGGCGGATGTCCCGGACACGCTCCCGGCCGGACCAGCCACCTCCACCGGCCGTCCCAGCGCCACGCCGGCTCCCCTCGGCTCCGCCTCGCGGGCGAACTCGCCGAGGGCTCGCCGCCGCCGCGGAGCACGGCCGAACGACCATCGGCCACCGGCCGGGCTTAGGGTGATGCACGGGGACCATGGGCAACCGGCCCGCCGCGGCCGACACGGGCCGCTGCCCGCGCCGCCCGCCCCGGCCGGTCATGCTCGCGCCCCCTCGCCTTCCCGCCAATCCGCCCGAGGAGTATCCGTGACGTACACAGGTGACGTGCAGGTCGGCGGCCCCGCCGACGTGCGCGAACTGCCCGCCCTGACGATCGCCAAGCTGGCGGTCGGCCCGTTCGACAACAACGCCTATCTGCTCCGGTGCACCGCGACCGGCGACGGCCTGCTCATCGACGCCGCCGCCGAGGCCGACCGGCTGCTGGCGCTCATCGGCGAACAGCCGATCAGCAAGATCGTCACAACCCACCAGCACGGCGACCACTGGCAGGCCCTGCAGGAGGTCGCCGGGGAGACCGGCGCCACGGTGATCGCCCATCCGCTCGACGCCCCGGCTCTGCCGGTGCCGGTGGACCTGCAGGTCGAACACGGCGACGAGATCACCGTCGGCGCGGTCACCCTGAACGTGATCCACCTGCGCGGGCACACGCCGGGTTCGATCGCCCTGTACCACTCCGGCCACCTGTTCACCGGCGACTCGCTCTTCCCCGGCGGGGTCGGCAACACCAACAAGGATTCCGAGCGGTTCGCCCAGCTTTTCACGGATGTGTCGGAGCGGATCTTCGACCGGCTGCCCGACGACACCTGGGTCTATCCGGGCCACGGCAAGGACACCACGCTCGGCGTCGAACGCCCGTCCCTGCCCGAGTGGCGCGAACGCGGCTGGTGACCCTTCCCGTGCACGGAGAGTCCTCGTGCACGGTCATCGGCTCTTTTCCGGGCCCCGGGGGACGGATACGTTCCGCGTCAGGGCGTCGGCTCTTCGCGTACGGCCTGCTCTTCTCCGAGCACGGCCGGCGCCTGGAGGCGTCAGCCGTGCGTCCGGCCGCCGAACATCCGGAGGATCCGATCCGCCGCGCCGGACGGATCCTCCACCCGCTCAAAGACGTCGCCCCAGGACCACCGGTAGAACCAGCCCCCGGGTAGCGACACGCAGTCCACGGTCTCGCTGAACATCGCCGCGTCGGGATCGGCGACCCGCAGCGACGGCGGGCTCTGCCTGAGCGTCACGCTGATTCCCCTCAGCTCCAGCTCGCGGGCGAGCCTGCCGAGGAAGTAGGTGCGGGTGTGCTCACGCGGCCCGTCCGGCATCAGGTGATGCTCTCGGATTCCTTACGCTCCTTGCGCTTCTCCCGCTTGAACATCAGGACGCGCAACGGAATCGTGGCCACGATGGTCATCTGCATGATGGCCCCGACCTTGATCAAAGTGTCACCGCCGGCCAGGCCCGCGGCCCAGATCGTCAGGCAGGCGACGTTGATCATCATCCAGGCGAGCACGGCCGCGGCCAGGTTGCCCTTGGGCTTGGGATATTCGATCCGGCTCACCATCAGGTAGGCCACGCCGAAGATCGGCAGCACGGTCCAGATCGACGGCGGGAACAGCAATACGACGGAGACCACGGTCATGGCGCCCATCGGGATGGGCAGGCCCATGAAGTCGCCGCTCGTGGTCTTGACGCAGGCGAAACGCGCGAGCCGGATGACCCCGGCCAGCAGCACCGACGCCGCCGCGACCATGACCAGCAGAAACGGGATCTGCTGGTTGAATCCAGCCCAGATGACCACCATGAAGGCGGGCGCGAAGCCGAAGCTGATCACGTCGGCCAGGTTGTCCAGCTCGGCGCCCATGGCCGAGGCGCGGAACTTGCGGGCGACCAGGCCGTCGAACAGGTCGCAGATGGCACCGATCAGCAGCAGCACCACGGCGGTGCCGAAGAAGCGGGGGTCTGCCGCGAAGCCCTTGCCCTCCTGCAGCGAGCTGATGGCCGACCAGGCGAGTATGCAGACGGCCAGGAATCCGCAGAGAGCGTTGCCGAGCGAGAGAGAGTCAGCGGCGGAGAGACGAAAGGCCTTACCGACGGGTCCCCGGGGTTCGTCGTCGGTCTCGTCCATCGGCCAGCTGGCGTCAGCCGTGGTCAAGACCGGTCACCCCCGCAACGGTCTTATCGCCGACGGACACCGCGGGAGCGATCCCCTGGGGAAGGTAGACGTCCACGCGCGAGCCGAGCCTGATGAGCCCAATCCGCTCCGCCCTGCCCACCTTCGCACCGACGGTCACGTACGGCACGATGCGGCGCGCGACCGCGCCGGCTATCTGGACCAGCTCGATGTCGCCGAGCGCGGTGTCCAGATGCCACACGACCCGCTCGTTCGTGTCGCTGTCCTTGTTGAAGGCGGGCAGGAACCCCCCGGGCATGTGCTTCATCGAGGTGACCGTACCGGCCAGCGGTGCGCGGTTGACGTGCACGTCGAGTGGGCTCATGAAGATGGCCACCCTCGTACGGCCGTCCGGCCATGGGTCGATGCTCTGCACCACGCCGTCCGCGGGCGACAGGATCCGCCCGGTGCCGGGCGTGCGCTCGGGGTCGCGGAAGAACCAGAGCATGCCGCCGGTAAGCGCGGTCAGCGGGACCGCCGCCAGCGCCCAGCGCCGGTCACGGCGGCTGAGCAGCGATGTCACAGCGGCAGCGGCCGCGGTAGGAAGCAACCACGGGGAGACGCCACGTGCCAGCCGTACCCGGCCTGACTGGTGGCTTGCTGAATCGTGGGACACAGGGAACCTTTGTGATGTCTTGCGGCATTAGACCGGTATGTCTACCCGCGCTGGGGCAGGATGCTACCTATCTCTCAGCCCTTATATGGCGGAACGAGACAAGCAAAGCGTCTCACGCGCCAATCCGCTAGCCCTGTTTGGCACTCGCGGGGGTGGTGTTTCCCTTGCTTACACGTACGTCACGCCGGGCCTTGATCAGGCTGGCCACGGTGGTGATCACCATGGTGACACCAATGACCGACAGCGACATCCAGATCGGCACTTCAGGCGCCCACGAGACGCCGCTGGTGTGCAGCGCCTCCGCAATCAGCTTAACCCCGATGAAACCAAGGATGAACGCAAGACCGTAGCTCAGGTAGACCAGGCGCTGGAGCAGGCCGCCCAGGAGGAAGTAGAGCTGACGCAGGCCCATCAGGGCGAACGCGTTCGCGGTGAAGACGATGAAGGCGTCGGTGGTCAGGCCGAAGATCGCCGGAATCGAGTCGAGCGCGAACAGCAGATCGGTGGTGCCGATCGCGATCATCACGATCAGCAGCGGGGTCACCATGCGCCTGCCGTTGACCTTGACGATGACCTTGGAACCCACGTAGTCGTCGGTGTGGGGCAGCACCCGCCGGGCCCAGCGCAGGACCGCGTTCTCCGCGACCTCTTCCTCGTCACGGCCGTGCTGGCGGACGAGCTGCACGGCGGTGTAGATCAGGAACAGGCCGAAGACGTAGAACAGCCAGCCGAAGTTCGCCAGCGCCGCGGCGCCGATGGCGATGAAGATGCCTCGCATGACCAGGGCCATCAGGATGCCTACCAGCAGCACCTTGTGCTGATGGATCTTCGGCACCGCGAAGCGGGTCATGATGATGTAGAAGACGAAGAGGTTGTCGATGCTCAGGCTGTACTCGGTGAGATAACCGGCGAAAAACTGACCCGCTGGAGTCGGCCCGTCAAAAACCCAGAGAATGATGCCGAAAATTATGGCGAGCGCAACGTAGAAGCCAACCCAGAAGCCGGCCTGCTTCAAGGAGAACTCTCGAGGCTCACCCCGATCGACGATCCAGAGGTCGAAGGCAAGGACGACAAGCAGGCCGCCGATGACGGCGAACCATGCCCAGACAGGAACAGTCACAATTAACAACCCTCCGGCGGAATGCATGACAGACTGCCGGAGGTCTCTCCCGCCCGCGCGACATCTGCGTGGACCGACAGCCCCGGGGGCCTCGTGGGGCGAGGCAGCACCGTGATGACGAGACTGTCACGAAGGGATACTCCCCTCCTCAACTATGCCAGTATAGGCGTCCGGCATGGTCTCGCCTAATCCAACTCCGCGACGCAATCCCTTGTTCCGCTTGCCATACCGCTCGCGAGAGAGCACGTTGGAATCTTCGAACCGCCACTACAGAGCGCCGTAAACCGCCAGTACGGCCTCCAGCGCCCTCTCCTCTCCCGGTAGCTCTCGGCCCCGCCTGGCGGCCGCCTCGGCCAGGGCTCGGGTGAGGTCGTCGTCGGCGAGCACCCTTCCGATCGCGTCGCACATCGCGCCGACGTCTCCGTACGGCACCAGCAGCCCGGCGTCGCCCACCATCCCGGGGATCCCGCCCACCGCGGTGGCGATGATCGGTGTCCCCGCCCGCAGCGCCTCCTGCACGTTGAGCGGCTGCCCTTCCCAGCGGCTGGGCACCAGCAGGGCCCTGCTCACCCGGAGCAGATCCTCGACGTCGTTCCGGTTGCCCAGCAGCCGCACCGGCAGGTTCTCCCCGTCGATCCGCCCCTGCAACGCCTCCCGCAGCGGCCCCTCCCCCGCGACCAGAAACACGAGCCGCCGCGCGAGCTCCCCGGGGGGCCGACCCGAGGCGAGAGCGGCGGCGGCGTCGAGAAGGGTCTCCAGGCCCTTCTGCTGGGCAAGCCTGGCCACCGTGAGGAAGACGGCCCTGTCGCCCGTGCCGAGTTCCTCCCTGATCTCGCGCGGCTCGCGGTCCGGCAGGGCCGGCGCGGGCGCGGGGACGACGGCGGCCTCGACGTGTCTCGCGCCCAGCGCGGTCATTCGCTCCCCCAGATCGGGAGAGACCACCAGAATCCGGTCAGCCTGATGGGCGACGATCCGTTCGAGGACGCCGTAGATCGCGCCGATCGCACCGCTCGCGGTGGCGGCGTTGTGCAGAGTCACCACCAGGCCGGTCTGGGTCCCGGTCAGGGCGAGCGCGGCCAGGGCTCCGGCCCTCAGCCCGTGGGCATGCACGGCATGAGCCCCGCGCAACGCCCTGAGTGCTCGCACCGCCCGCAGGTCGTTGAGTGGATGAGGCCGGTCGGAGATCGGCACGGGCACGAACCGGGCCCCGAGACCGCCGAACCCGAATGCCTCCTCGGTGCTCGGAGGTCCGGCCACGACCACGCGATGTCCCCCGCGCACCAGCCCCCCGGCCAGCATGGCCACGTGCCGCCCGACCCCGCCCGCGCTCGTCCCCAGCACGAACGCCACGCGCGATCCCTGGTCAGCCATCCGACCGATTCCCTTCTGAAGTGGACACCCGCCGCAGCCGCCCCAGCATCACCCGGGCGTCGGGTCCGTCGATCAGGACGGCCACGGCCGCGAACACGGCCATGCCGACCACCGCCGCGCCTACCCCGACCACCACGCACTCCCATTTGGACACTTCACTGAAGACCGTCGTCACGGCCAGCCCGGCTCCCCAGGCTGCGACGCCACCGACCACGGCGGCGAGCAGGGCGCGCCACGTCCCGTACAGCGCGGTCGCCCCCCTGGCCCGGAACACGGCGAAACCCAGCAGCACGCCGCCCACTGTCATGCCGATCGTGCTGCCCAGCGCCAGTTGCCCCACCACCTCCGACGGACGGTCCGCGACGTGGGTGAGCAGGACCTGGGCTGCGAGCGCGATCCCCCATCCGATCACCGAGGCCGCGGCGGCCGACCGGCCCCTTCCGCAGGCGTACAGGACCCGAGCGAGGTGAAACAGAAGGGCGTATCCGATCAGACCGGGCGCGAAAAGCGTGACGGCCCTGGCCATCTCCGCCACCTCCACTGCCCCTCCGCCGGGCGTGCCCTCCAGGAAAACCCGGGACACGGGCCCGGCGACCGCCGCCATCACCCCGGCCGCGAGTCCCGTCACCAGCAGGACGACCCGCGTGGTGGAGGAGGTCAGGCCGTCGAAGCCGGCCGTGTCCCCGTCGGTGGCCCGGGTGGACAGCAGAGGGAAGGAACTGGTGGCGATCGGCACCACGAGCACCGCGAGGGGAAGCTGGTACAGCGCCCAGGAGTAGGTGTAGACGCCCACCGCCCCCTTCCCGCCCAGATCGTTGGCCAGGCGGACCACGATGATCAACGCCAGTTGTTGCGCGATCAGTACGGCGATGCCCGCGGTCGCGAGCCCCCGCGCCCGGGCGGCGACGCCCGGCGGGAAGGACAGTGAGGGCCGCAGGCGCAGGCCGAGCCCGGTCACCGGACCGATCACGGTGAGCACCATCGCGGCGGCGGCGATCGTGGCGCCGAGCGAGAGCGCCAGCTGTCCCGGAGTGGTGAGATCCGCCAGATCGTGGGCCCCGCCGTCACCGATCTGATCGAACACCAGGTAGGAGACGATGATGAGCAGGCTGGAGACCAGTGGTGCCAGGGCGGGACCCATGAAACGCCGGTGGGCCTGGAGCACGCCGTACAGGACCACCGCGAGCCCGAAGAAGATCATTCGAGGGGCGAACACGACGAGCATGCCTGTACCGACCTTGACGACCTCGGCCAGGCCGCACGGGTTCGGGTCGCCCACGAGCAGCGCGACGATCGGCCCGGCGAACACCATGATGAGCAGGGTCAGCGGCACCAGGGCGAGCACCACCCAGGTGAGCAGCGCCGAGGTGGTCCGGCTGACCTCGGCCCTGGCCTCGGGATCCGAATCCGCCCGGGACGCCGCCGAGGCCAGCACCGGCACCACCATCCCGGCCAGCGCACCGCCCGCCACCAGCTCGAAGACGATGTTGGGCACGTAGTTGGCGGTGTTGTAGGCGGTGCTCAGGCAGAGGTTGCCGACATTCTGCGACTGGAAGAGATAGCGGCTAAATCCGACAATTCGGGCCACCATGGTCACGATTCCGATGAGGAGTGCCGCCCCCGCGACCCCCTGCCCGACCTTGGTGATCATCGCTTTACGGGGGCCTGCTCCACAGGGCGACGGCCTAGCATGTCGATGCGATTGAGCACCGGGTTACCGGCGATGACCCGGGTGAAGCTGATTTTCTCCGAGGCGGCGGTCAGCGCGACCACGGTGCCGAGCACGGCCAGGCGTCCGGGGCGGCCCAGGGTGATGGTGGCCGCCAGGCCGACAAGCGCGCCCAGCGCGTTGGCCCCCGCGTCGCCCAGCATCGCCCGCTCCCCGAGATCCTCGGGCAGGAGCGCGGCCGCGGCGCCCATCGGAAGCGCGGCCAGGGCGGCCGAGACCGGGTCGTCGCGGTAGAGACCCATCGCGAGCACGGGCGCACCGGTGAGCAGGCCGACCTTGACGGCACGGCCGGGCCGCAGGTCGAAGAGGTTGGCCAGGTTCGCGCCGCCGGCGACCAGCGCACCGTTGATCACGGTGTCGACGGGGCCGCGGGAGGTGAGGGCGGCGGCGGCCAGGCCCGTCACGCCGATGCCGAGGATCTTCACCGCGCCGCTGGTGACCTCGCCCTTGGCCAGAGCGCTCAGGTGTCCCTTGAAACCCTTGGACGACGTCGCGCCGTACAGGTCGTCGTAGGCGCCGAGACCGCCGCTGCCGGCCACGGCCAGCAGCACGGCCGCCCGGACCCTGGCGGGCAGACCGGGGATCACCGCGGCGGCCGCACCGGCGCCAGCGACGAAGGCCGGACCTTCGAGCAGGGTGATCGGCTCACCCCGGTGGTTGGTCCGGGTCCAGGTCTCCACGTCACCGACCGGCGGCTTTCGGGTGAATGCCGTATACGCGGCACGTGCGGCCGCCGCTCCGAGGAGGGCGCCGGCCAGGGCACCGAAAAAAGCGCGACGAGCCATCGGGTCATCCTCCGGAGGTGGCCGTAGTGGCCGTGGGGGCCGGGGTTGCACTGGGCTCGACGCCCGAGGCACCGGGGCCGATGCCGTACTGACCGGCGAGTCCGGACAGTTGCTCCCGCAGAGCGTAGACCACAACGACCCGGCCTGCGGGCATATCGGCGGTGTCGACGGTGGAGACCCTCTCCTCGAAGGAGGTGTCCTCGCGGAGTGCGGTGATGGTCCCACCGGCCGCGGCGGCGCTCTGCGGACCGACCAGCACGGCCCCCTGACCGGCCTCGTCGAGGCCGAGGGCCATCGCCACGATCGCACCCGCCTGCTCGGCCGCGATCGCCTGCTCGGCGGCGGTCTCCCCCACGTACGGCTCGGCCGGAGCGGTCAGCACGGCCAGATCCGCGTGTTCGGCGGGTTTGTCGGTGACGGTGAGCAGCCCGCCACGCTGGAAGGCGTCAAGGACCTCGGCGGCGGCCGGATCTTCCTTGCCCACCTGCGCGGGGTCGCTGGTCAGAATCGCGCTGGCGAGCACCGCGGCCGCCTTGTCGTACGCCGTGCCCGCGACAGGGAAGATCATCTCTGCGGGCTTGGCCGCGGTGGCCAGCTTGTCGACGAAGGCCGACTGGCTGACGTCGACGTATCTGTCGGCCAGGGCGACCCGGCCGGTCACGGTCGCCCCTGCCTCCAGGATCACCTGCTGCACGGCCTCGCGCATGGTCGCCGTGGTGCCCGGGGACTCCACGATCACGACGCGCTTGCCGATGAGCTCGTCCTTCACGAGTTTGGGGGTGTCGGCGAGGATGAGGGCGTCATTGGCCGCCCCGCGCTTCTGTAACACCTGCAAATCGTCGCGGAGCGCGGTGTTTCCCTCGCGCAGCTGGTTGGCAAGGGTCTCGGCCGCGTCTATGGCCGGCTCCTTCAGCAGGGTGGTGCCCAGCACGATGCCCACCGAGAGCGCAAGAAAGATCGCAACGATGGAGACGAGGTGATAGCGGAAATCGATCACGAGAAGAGTCCGACCAACCAGAAGATGAAGCCGTTCCAGACGTCGCGGACACTGTCCAGCCAGATCTTGCCCACCGGAGAGACGATGATCGCCACCCCCATGGTGATCAGCGTGGTGGCGACGAGCAGGAGCAGGGACGGAGTGGAGATCCGGCTGCGATAGAGCCGGCTGACGCCCTTGGCGTCGACAAGCTTGCTGCCCACCCTCAGCCGGGTGAGGAAGGTGCTGGCCATCCCCGAGCGGCCCTTGTCGAGAAACTCCACCAGGGTCGCGTGGGTGCCGACGGCGACGATCAGATCGGCGCCCTTGTCGTCGGCGAGCAACATGGCGATGTCCTCGCTGGTGCCGATCGCGGGGAAGAGCACGGCGGTGCGGCCTAGTTGCTGGACCCGCTCCAGGCCCGGCGCCCTGCCGTCCCGGTAGGCGTGCACGACCAGCTCTGCGCCCGAGAGGAGCACCTTGGTGGAGACCGAGTCGAAGTCGCCCACGATGATGTCCGGCATGTAACCGGCCTCCATCAGCGCGTCGGCACCTCCGTCCACCCCGATCATGATCGGGCGGTACTCCCGGATATAAGGGCGAAGGGCGGCGATGTCCTCCTTATAGTGGTAACCACGCACCACGATGAGGACGTGACGCCCTTCCATCACGGTCCGGATGTCGGGCACGCCGACTCCGTCGATGAGGAGGTCACGCTCGCGTTTGATGTATTCCATCGTGTTCGCGGCGAACGCCTCGATCTGGACGGTCAGCCCGGCCCGCGCCTCGATCATCGCGGCCTCGATGGACTCGACCGTCTGCACGTCGCCCTTGCCGACCGCCTCGTCGTCGAGGTAGATGACGCCCTCGTGCACTCTGACCAGGTCGCCGTCCTTGATCCGCTCGAACAGCTCGGCGGTGGCGTTGTCGACGAACGGCACCCCGGCGTCGACGATGATCTGCGGGCCCAGGTTGGGGTAACGGCCGCTGATACCCGCGGCGACGTTGACCACGCCTGCCACTCCGCACGCGACAAGCGCCTCCGCGCTCACCCGGTCAACGTCAACGTGATCGATAATCGCGACTTCCCCCGACCTGAGACGCTTGGTCAGCCCCTTGGTCCGCCGATCGATTCTCGCCACTGCCGTCACCCCGGGAAGGTCCGTGACCTTCCTACGGCGGAGGTAACCGTTGAGCTTGCGTTGAAGCCCTTCAATCGGCACCTTCATTACGACCATCCTGCCAGAGTGAACGACCGGGGAAGCCAAGCACTCGGCGGCGTGTCAGATTCGTCACCGAGATCCCCCAGCGATCCTGCTCCCCCAGAGCGGCCCAAATAGTCCTTACCGTCACACCCTGCCAATCACGCCTTGTCGGCGGCCGCGATCGCGAGGAGCTCCTCCGCGTGCGCCCGGCCCAGCTCCGAATCCTCAAGGCCGGCGAACATGCGTGAGAGCTCCCGCGCCCGGCTGTCCTTGTCGAGCGCGATCACCCCGCTGCGCACCACGCTGCCGTCATCCGCCTTCTCCACGACCAGATGCTGGTCGGCGAAGGCCGCGACCTGGGGCAGGTGGGTGACGACTATCACCTGGGCGGTGCGGGCCAGGCGGGCCAGCCGACGGCCGATCTCCACCGCGGCCTTACCGCCCACACCCGCGTCGACCTCGTCGAACACGAACGTCGGCACCGGGTCCGCCCCGGCGAACACCACCTCGATGGCGAGCATCACCCGGCTCAGCTCACCGCCGGAGGCGCCCTTGTTCAGCTGCAGGAGGGGCGAGGCGGGATGCGGCGCCATGCGCAGCTCGATCTCGTCGACGCCGTGCGCGGCGAAGTCGGCGGCGGCGGCCACGATGACCACCACCCGAGCGTGCGGCATGGCCAGCGCCGTGAGCTCCTCGGTGACGGCCTGCCCGAACCGCTCGGCGGCGGCCGTCCTGATCCTGGTCAGCTCGGCGGCCAGCTCGGTGAGCCGTACGGTGAGCTCCTCGTACTCACGGGTGAGCTCGCCGATGCGCTCGTCGTCGCCCTCGAGCTCGGCGATGCGCAGCGCGGCCTTCGCGGCCCAGGCGAGCACCACGCCGGTGTCCTCGCCATATCTGCGGATGACGTGGGTGAGCACGGCCTGACGCTCCTGCACCACCGCGAGCCTGCCCGGATCGGCCTCGACCGACTCGGCGTAGGCGGCCAGATCGGTGGCGACATCGGAGATCAGGTATCCCGCCTCGGCGAGCCGGTCGGCGATTCCGCCGAGCGTCGGGTCGAATTCGCGCACCGCCTCCACGGCCGTGCGCGCCTCGCCCACCAGCGCGATGGCGTCCTGCATGGCCTGCTCACCGGACATCGGATCGCCGAGCAGCGCCCGGTGCGCCGTCTCCGCCGCGTTTCTGAGGGAGTCGGCGTGAGAGAGCCGCTCCTGCTCCTCGCGGAGCTCGGCCTCCTCACCCGGCTTGGGGTCGGCCTTCTCGACCTCGCCGAGCCCGAACCTGAGCTGGTCGGCCTCCTGAGCCCGCTCCCTGGCCTTGGTCGTGAGCTCGGCCAGCTGGTCTGCGATCTTCTTGTGCCGTTTGTAGGCCTGCTCGTAGGCGCGCAGCGGCTTGACCAGCTCCTCGCCCGCGTAACGGTCGAGGGCCGCACGCTGGCGACTGGGCTGGAGCAGCCGCTGCTGGTCCATCTGACCGTGCACGGCGACAAGATCCTCAGCCAGGTAGGTGAGTGTCCCGACGGGGACCGTACGCCCGCCCAGCCAGGCGCGGCTGCGCCCCTCGGCGGAGATCGTGCGCGAGATGATCAGCTCGCCGTTCTCGATCTCACCGCCCACATCCTGGACCTGCTGGGCCACCCGGCCAGCCGGGTCGACCAGGAGTGTGCCCTCGACGGTGGTCTTGTCCGAGCCGGGGCGAACGCGGGCGGGGTCGGCCCGGCCGCCGAACAGCAGCCCCAGACCGGTCACCACCATGGTCTTTCCCGCACCTGTTTCACCCGTGACCACGGTGAATCCCGGTGATAGCACCAGGACGGCCTCGTCGATCACGCCGAGCCCTTGGATGCGGACCTCCTCGACTCTGGGTCGCACTGGTCCCTCCCGTCACATCGAATTCACCGAACATCAGTGCGGTGCGCGGGCACGATCCTACGCTCTTGAGGCGCGGATCGCCGGACACACTACTGCCTCACACGGCCATGCCATCCCTGGACCGGAAGGTTGAACTTGGCGACCAGCCTGTCGGTGAACGGCGCTCCGGTGTCCTCCAGGCCGTGCAGCCGCGCCAGCCGTACGGGCACCTCGGCCCGGCGGACCTCGACCCGCGCCCCGGCCGGCAGGTCGTACCTGCGGCGACCGTCACACCACAGCACTGCCCCCGCCGTGTGCGGCTGAACCTCCAGCGCGAGCCTGGAGCGGGGGGAGACCACCAGCGGCCGGGCGAACAGCGCGTGAGCACTGATCGGGACCAGCAGCAGCGCCTCCACCTCGGGCCAGACGACCGGCCCTCCGGCTGAGAAGGCGTACGCGGTCGAGCCGGTCGGCGTGGCGCAGATCACCCCGTCGCATCCCCAGCGCGACAGCGGCCGCCCGTCGATCTCGGCGACCACCTCGAGCATCCGCTCACGCTTCTCCACGGTGGCCTCGTTGAGCGCCCAGGTGTCGGCCAGCACCTGACCGTTGAGACGGGCGGTGACCTCGATGGTCATCCGCTCCTCGACGTCGTAGCGGCCGTCGACCACGGAGTCGACCGCGTCGGCCAGATCCTCCACCTCGGCCTCGGCCAGGAAGCCGACGTGTCCCAGATTGACGCCCAGCAGCGGCACCCCGGCCGGACGGGCGAGCTCGGCGGCCCGCAGGAGGCTCCCGTCGCCGCCGAGCACGATCATCATCTCCGTGTCCTCGACCGCCGCCGACCCCGTGGGCACCACGTCGACGCCCGCGCACGCGATCTCCTCGGCCTCGGCCTTCAGAACCCGGACGGCCAGCCCCGCCTTCAGAAGCCTGCCGATCACCATGCGAGCGCTGTCGACGGCCGCCCCCCGCCCGGTGTGGGCGGTGACCAGCACCGTGCGCTTAGCAGTCATATTCCACTCCTGGTAGCCACAACTACTGGGGGCCTTCCGCTACCGCTCGCTCGACCTCGGCGGCGAGATCCGCAACCGGAGGAGCGCCTTCTCCCTTGCCCAGCCAGATGACGTACTCCACGTTCCCCGCCGGACCCGGCAGCGGGCTCGCGGTGACACCCCGCACGGTCAGGCCGAGCGTCTGCGCGGCTTCGGCCACATCCTGTACGGCTTGCGCCCGCAGCTCGGGATCCCGGACCACCCCGCCGGCGCCGACCCGCTTCTTGCCGACCTCAAACTGGGGCTTGACCAGCATCGCGAAGTCGGCATGCTCGGCGGCGCACTCGGCCAGGGCGGGCAGCACCAGGCGCAGCGAGATGAAGGAGAGGTCGCCGACGATCAGTGTGGGCGGCTCGCCGACCATGTCAGGGGTCAGGTTCCTGACATTGACCTGATCCATCACCGTGACCCTCTCGTCGGTCTGCAGCGACCACGCGAGCTGGCCGCGCCCGACGTCGACGGCGAGCACGTGCGCCGCGTCGTTGCGCAGCAGCACGTCGGTGAAGCCGCCGGTCGAGGCTCCGGCGTCCAGGCAGCGACGCCCCGCGACGGTGAGGCCCCGCGGCCCGAAGGCCTTCAGCGCGCCGAGGAGCTTGTGCGCTCCCCGCGACACGTAGTCGGGCCCTTCGGCGGCTTCTGAGACCACGATCGCCGAGGCCGTGTCCACCTGGGTCGCGGGCTTCGCCGCCAGCTGACCGCCGACACTGACCCGACCGGCCTCGATGAGCTGGGCGGCCTGTTCCCTGGATCGGGCCAGCCTCCGGCGCACAAGCTCGCTGTCGAGACGGATCCGCCGGCTCACCGGCGCCGGTCCGGGGTGTCGTCCACCGAGGCGAGCGCCTGCTCCAGCCCGGTGAACACCTCCTCGAACACGCCCACGTGCGCCGACACGGGCAGAGTCCCGAGCTGGGCGAGCCCGCCCAGCGCGGCGTCCGCCCGCTCGTCGCCTGTCTCTTCCGGCAGGTCTGTCATGCGCCCCCTCCGGAGGTGCTCTTCGCTGTCTTGGTCGTCCCACGGGCACGCGGCGCGCGAGCCGCCTTGCCCGTAGATTCCCTGACCGTATCGGAACCCGAGGCGCTCGTCGCCTCGACGGCGGCAAGCCTGGCCTCCAGCTCCGCCACGCGGCTCCGCAGGCGGTCGACCTCCTCGGCACGAGCCAGATCGAGCACGCCGAACAGGCGGCTCACCTCGGCCTTGACGATCTCCTCGATCTCCCTCCGATTGGCCTTGCTCACCGCGACGAGCTCTCCGGCCAGCTTGTCGACCTGGTCGGACATCTGGGACAGACCTGCTTCTCCAGAAGTGAGCAAATCGCGAACTATCGCATGTGCCCTGTTCGTTGTCATCTCCGTAAGGCCGGTAACCTCTCGCACATACCCCCGCAATGCTTCAAACGCCATGGCAGACGCCCCCTTTCCGGCACACCCCCGCGTGCCGGATTACGTGTCCTACCCATGTGAAACGCTACCGTCCGTAGATGCAGGGGATTCGGACCGGTCCTGAACGGAAGGGAGTGCCACGCGATGGCGACCGTCGACGAGTGCCGGGCGGCACTACGCAAGCTCGGCGAGCAGTACGACGAGGTTGATCAGGAGAGTCGCGCCAAGCACGTGGTCGAACGCAGTATCAGCTGCCACATCAGCGATCTCGGCGTCACCTTCTACGGCCGCATCCACCACGGCGGTCTCGGCCCATTCGACGATCTGCCTTCGCCTGATGGCAAATCGGCCGATGTGAAGCTGACCATCGGCAGCGACGACCTGATCTCTCTGGTCAACGGCGAGCTCGACATGGGGAGGGCCGTGTTCGGCGGCCGGATCAAGGTCGACGCCAGCTTCGGCGACCTTCTCCGCCTCCGCAAGCTCCTTTAAAGGCTCCACGCGGTCGGCGCGGGACCTGGTGCACGCCCCTCGCCGACCGCGTCTTCCTCGCTTTTCGCTGCCTCTGCCTCTGCCTCTGCCGACCACGTTTTCGTCCGCGAACGGTGAAACGTGTACTTGAGATACCCGTTACCTAAAGGAACGCCCGCTCTGAAGGAGCTAAAGGAACGCCCGCTCTGAAAGCGAGGAGTCAAGCACCGCCTTCACCGCGTCCTCCTCCGCCTGCCCGTCGCCGGCGGCCTCCCAGGTCGCCGCGGCGGCCGCCCGGAGCCCGTCGAGTGGCTTTCCCCCGCCGTCAAGACGGAGACGGCCCTCTTCCCAGCGAGCCGTCCACCCCTCACAGGTCCATCCGCTCTCACCACGCCGCACCTGCGGGTACGGCAGCCGCAGAGCCGAAAGATCATCGGAGACGTAGGTGGGCCGGTGCCGGGGAGCGGCGGTCAGCACGTCCAGCGGGCTCGCCACTCCGGTCAGCACCAGCAGGCTGTCCACTCCCGCGTTGGTCGCCCCTTCGATGTCGGTGTCGAGCCGATCGCCGATCACCAGCGGTCGTTTCGACCCGGTCCGCAGGATCGACTCGCGGTGCAGGGGCGGTTCGGGCTTTCCCGCGACGATCGGCTCCACACCGGTCGCCGCGGCGATGACCTTGGTCATGGCGCCGTTGCCGGGCAGCTCGCCCCGACCCGTCGGCATGGTCAGATCCGCGTTCGCGGCCACGAAGAGGGCACCCTGCCGCACGGCGAGCGTGCCCTCGGCCAGCAGGCCGTACGAAAGATCGGACGCGATGCCCTGAACCACCGCGACAGGCGCGTCCATCGCGGTGCTGACCGGGCGCAGGCCGTGAGCACGCAGAGCGCTGCGCAGCCCCATCCCGCCGACCACCAGCACCGCCGCCCCCGGCTCGACCCGCTCGGCCACCAGCCGTGCGGCTGCCTGGGCCGAGGTGACCACGTCGTCGGGGGTCGCCGGGGCGCCGAGCGCGCTCAGGTGCTGGGCGATGGCGCCGGGGGTGCGTGAGGCGTTGTTGGTGACGTAGGCAAGCCGTACACCGCTCTCCGCCGCCCGGCGCAGTGCCTCTGGAGCTCCTGGTACGGCGTTGCGCCCGAGATAGACCACCCCATCTAGATCGAGGAGAAGGGTGTCATACGGGTAGATCAGCGCATGTATGTCCACTGACCCATTCCATCACCCACCCGGATCACATCCGCCGGGCGCGTAACGTGGCGCGGACGCTTCTCAGCGCCGACACGTAATGTCGGTGGTCGGGCCGCATGGCGACGGCGATGGCCAGGGGCTCCTGGGCCCCCTTCATGTCTCCGGTCCGCCACAGGGCGAGGCCGAGCCCGAAATAGGCATAATCCTCGGTCGGATTGGCGTCGATGATCCGGCGAAAGCTGTCGGCGGCGTCGGCGTACTGCCGCGAGTTGAACTGGGCACGGGCCAGCGCCTCACGGACGCTCCGCGATTCCGGCTCGGCCTCGACCGCGCGCTCCAGCAGCGCGGCAGCCGCCGCCGGACTACCCTCCGCCAGAAGTTTCATCCCTCGTTGGAACCATTCGTATACGTCCCCGACCGGAGCGCCCGTCTCAGGGCTGGGGGAATCAGACGGACCACCACGTCCTTGGACCATTATGTGAGGCCTCCTTCATCGACAGACGACAGATCTGACCGATTCCCTGACGGACCAGGCGCCACCGCACCTTCGGGGTGGCCCCTAGACGTTTCAGGCCTTTATGGCAGCATGCCCCCTATGGCGAATCCTGAACTGCCGGTGCCCGATGGGCTGGTGCTACGCCCGTTTCACGGCGTACGGTTCACGGTCAACGATCTGGCCGAGGTGACTTCCCCGCCTTACGACCTCATCGGAGAAGCCGATGTGCGAGCTCTGCTCGATGCTCATCCCAACAACGTGGTGCGTCTGATCCTTCCCGGCGCCGACCGTCACCGGTACGCCGAAGCGCGGAAAACCCTTGATCAATGGCTCTCCTCCGGGGTTCTCGCCGCCGACGAAACACCCGCGATTTACGTCTACGAACAGTCCGGCCCGGGAGTCCTGCAACGTGGTCTCATCGGCGACGTCGGCCTGGCCGGTCCCGAACTGCGCATCATCCTGCCTCACGAGAACGTGATGCCGGGGCCGGTCGCCGACCGACTGGCCCTCATGCGCACGACCGAGGCCAACCTGGAACCCATCTTCCTGCTCTACGACGGCACGGACGGCGCCGCCACCCGCCTCGTCGATCAGGTCGCCGGCTCTCGTCCTCCGCTGATGGAGACGGAGACCCGCGACGGGATCAGGCACCGGCTGTGGGCCATCACCGACTCCGGCGAACTCGCCTCCCTCGATGCCGACCTCCGTCCCCGTCAGGCCCTCATCGCGGACGGCCACCACCGCTACGCCACCTACCTCGCCCTTCAGCGTGAACATCACGCCGCGACCGACGGCGACAGCACCGAGATTACGCCTGACCGCCCCGTGGAACCAGGGCCGTGGGATTTCGGTCTCGCCCTCCTGGTGGACTCCAGCTCCTATCCGCCGGACCTCAAGGCCATCCACCGGGTTATCCCCGGGCTACCCCTCGAAGAGGCGCTGGCCAGGGCCAGGGGCTCGTGGCAGGTGCACGATCTCACGGATCTCGCCGAGGGGCTGATCGCGTTGGAGGAGGCCCCAGGACCGGCCTACCTGCTGTCCGCCGGCGACTCCGCGCATCTGCTCACCCAACCGGATCCGGCCCAGCTCGAGCACGCCATGCCGTCCGAGCGCTCAGCGGGGTGGCGCGCGCTGAACACCTCGATCCTCGCGGAGTTCCTGCTTCCCAAGGTCTGGGGAATGCGCGACGACGAGCAGGCGGTGCGGATCGTGCACCATGACCCGAAGACCGCGGTACGGCTGGCGCAGGAGTCCGGGGGAACGGCGGTGCTGATGAACCCCCTGGCGGTCGACGACGTGCTCCTGGTCGCGGCTCACGGGGAACGGGTGCCACGCAAGTCCACCTCCTTCGGCCCCAAACCTCGCACCGGACTGGTCCTGCGCACGTTCACTTTCGACTGAGCCCTCAGGGCGTGAGGGGCCGCCGCTGAACACCTGGCCCCTCACGCCTCTTGAACTCTCAAGCCGGAGACCCGGGAACCGCGGGCCACCTGAACGCGTGGATCCTCAAAACCATGTGAACTCTCCAGCCGAACACCCGGGAATTGGCGATCATCGACTGAGCGGCCATGGACATTCGTCACCCGGGGGCCGAGGCTCGCAGGCATCGCGAGACGGACTCCAGCCCGTCATCCCCGGCCGCGACGGCCCGGCTCCGAACTGACGAGCGCGGACGCTCCGTCGCCCTCGGCGAGGGCGCTCCCGGTGCGCAGGAGCGAACTCACCCGCCTGGGCGGGGCCGGCGTTGGAACCGGGCCGGCCTCATCGCCGGTCGGGACCGGGGTGACCTGGCGTTCGAGGCGTCTCACCGAGCTCACCTCGACCTCGTAGCCGGACGCTTTGGAACCCTCGCTCCCCCACCAGCGGCGACGCAGCGAACCCGCCACTTCGATCATGTCATCCGGCAACCAGTCGGTCACGGCCGCAGTGACCTCGGGCTCGAACGACACGCAGGGAATGGTGTCCACCCGGCCGCCGCGGCCACGGGGCTGCCGCCGGACGATCAATCGCCAGGTGCCGAGAGTGCTTCCGCTCTGCAGCAACCTGAGGTGCGCCGCTTCAGGCAGGCGGCCCACCAGGGTGACCTCGTTGCGATCCATCGAATCCTCCTTCGATCTCTGCCAATCGAGGAAGACTCTCTACGATGTGAGCTGTGCCGGAATGGCCGAATGCCGTTCTGGGGACGCCGGTTCCAGTTCTGAGGTGGCCTGTGGACAACATCACCGCTCTCGGCGGAGACGTCTATGAGATCGACACAAGGATGGCCGGATACTCCGGTATCACGGCGGGTTATCTGATTCTCGGAGACCGCCCCTGCCTGGTGGAGACCGGTACCTCCACTTCCGCCCCCGTGGTGCGCGACGCCCTGACCGCCCTGGGCGTCGGTGCGGGTGACCTCGCCACGGTCGTTGTGACGCATATCCATCTGGACCACGCGGGCGGGGTCGGCGACATCGCCGGGTTCTACCCGGAGGCGGAGATCGTGGTCCATGAGAAGGGCGCCCGGCACCTCGCCGACCCGTCCCGGTTGATGTCCAGCGCCCGGATGGTCTGGGGCGACAAGCTGGACACCCTGTTCGGCGAACTCTCCCCCACCGAACCCGCACGAATCCGCGCGCTGGGCGACACCGGGGCCATCGATCTCGGCAATGGGCGCACGCTGAGCAGCTACTACTCTCCCGGACACGCCAAGCATCACGTGGGACTGATCGACTCGGGCACCGGCGACCTCTATGTCGGCGACGCCGCCGGGGTCTACCTGCCGCAGACGGGCGATCTGCGCCCCGCCACGCCGCCGCCGGACTTCGACCTGCAGACCGCGCTGGACTCGATCGCCCTGTTCGAGGCGCTGGGCCCGCAGCGACTGCTCTTCAGCCACTACGGACCGGTCACGGACGTGGAGGAGATCCTGGGGCGCTCCGCGGAGGAGCTACGCATCTGGGTCGACCTGACCCGTCAGGCCCGTTCGCAGGGAATGGACCTGGACCACACGGTAGCCATGGTCAGGGAACGCACACAAGAGCGTTACGCGGCGATGAAAGCCGACGAGGCCACCGCCGAGCAGTTTGAGCTGCTCAGCGGCGCCCCGTCCAACGTGGCCGGAATCCTGCACTGGCTGGATCGAGTCCAGCCGTAGAGGGCCCGGCTGCCCGTCTTGGGTGAACGGTTCATTCACCCAAGACGGACGCGTGACTACTTCTTCTCGACCTTGCTCCGGTCCTCGTCCTCGTCGTCATCATCGTCGTCGTCCTCGTCATCGAGGTCGTCGTCGATATTGGCGGGATCGCTGAGAATGTCGCCGAAGTCAGGCTCGATGAAGGCTGGGCCGACGCCGGCCTCGACCCTTTCGGGCTTCTCCTCGGTCTTCTGCTCGACGGAGGGAGCCTGGTCTTCCGGAGTGCTGTCGACGACGGGCTCGTCTTCGTCGAAGTCCTCGTCGTCGAGCTCGTCATCGTCTTCGATCTGCGCGTCGAGAACGGCAACGTCGTCGATGTCGGCGTCGAGGTGCGTCTCGTCATCGATATCCGTACCCTCATCGGCGTCATCCTCGCCGGGGAGCTCGTCGTCGACGGCCTCGTCGCTCTCGTCGCTCTCGTCGTCCTCGTCTTCTTCGAGGTCCTCGATCACGGTACCGGTCAGCTCCGCATAACGCTCGGCCGCGTCGGTCTCGCCGTCCTCATCGAAGGCCATCGAACGACCGAACCACTCGGTGGCAGGACCTTCGTGGCCCGCTTCCGCCAGAGCATCGGCGTAGGCGAAGGCGAGACGGGCCGACCAGGGCTGCGGACGGGTGTCACGCAGCTCGGGCAGGCGCTGGAGGGTGATGACCGCGGCGTCCTTCTGCCCGAGGTCCCGGCGAGCACCGGACTCCACGATGGCGAGCTCGATCTTGCCCAGGCGGTCGAGGTGCTCGGCCTCCTTGGAGCGGACCAGATCGAGGGCGCGCTCAGGACGTCCGAGGCCGCGCTCGCAGTCCGCCATGACCGGGAGGAACGAGTCGGAACCCGTCATACGGCGGGCAGCGCGCAGATCGCTGAGTGCCTCGGCGAAGTGTCCCGAATGGTAGGCGGCGATGCCCACGGCCTCGCGGATCACACCGATCCTGGCCGCGAAGCGACGGGCTACCTTGGTGTGCTCGTACGCCTCTTCCGCATTGCCGTCGCCAAGGGCCCGCTCGGCCGCCACAAGGTGACGGGAGATCAGGTCGGCAAGGTCGAGCGGCAGGGAACGCAGCTCGTCACGGATCTCCTTGTCGAGCTCCTCCGCGGTGATGTCCGGGGCGAGAGGAGGCAGCTCCTCACGCTCTCGGCTCGGGGCCTCATCACGGTTGCTGGGCCGTTCGTCCCGGCTGTAGCGGGTGCGAGAACCATCGCCCTCGCCGCGGAATCCACCGTCGCGGTCGCCGAAAGGGCGCCCGCCGCGGTCGTCACGGTTGAACGGGGGCCTCTGCCCGCCGCTGGAACGATCGTCGCGGTTGAACGCGGGCCGATCACCGCCACGGTTGTCGCGATTGAACGGCGGACGATCCCCACCACGGTTATCCCGGTTGAACGGGGGCCTCTGCCCGCCGCTGGGACGGTCATCACGGTTGAACGCCGGCCGGTCACCACCGGCGCCACCGTACTGGCTACGGGACTGATCACGGTCACCGTAACGCGGCCCAGAAGACCTCTGGCCACCACCGGGACGGTCGTCGCGGTTGAACGGGGGACGATCCCCACCACGATTGTCGCGATTGAACGGGGGACGGTCACCGCCACGGTTATCCCGGTTGAACGGGGGACGATCCCCACCGCTAGGACGATCACGGTTGAACGGCGGCCGATCCCCACCACGATTGTCACGGTTGAACGGGGGACGGTCACCCCCGCTGGGACGATCGCGGTTGAACGGGGGCCTCTGCCCGCCGCTGGAACGGTCGTCGCGATTGAACGCGGGCCGGTCACCACTGGAACGGTCGTCGCGGTTGAACGGGGGACGATCCCCACCACGATTGTCGCGATTGAACGGGGGACGGTCACCGCCGCTAGGACGATCGCGATTGAACGCAGGCCGATCCCCGCCACGATTGTCGCGGTTGAACGGGGGACGGTCACCCCCGCGATTGTCGCGGTTGAACGGGGGACGATCCCCACCACGGTTATCCCGGTTGAACGGCGGACGATCCCCACCACGATTATCCCGATTGAACGGCGGACGGTCACCCCCGCTGGGACGATCGCGGTTGAACGGGGGCCTCTGCCCGCCGCTGGAACGGTCATCACGGTTGAACGGGGTCCTCTGGCCACCACTGGAACGGTCATCACGGTTGAACGCCGGCCGGTCACCACCGCGGTTGTCACGGTTGAACGGCGGACGATCCCCACCACGATTGTCGCGGTTGAACGGGGGACGGTCACCGCCGCTGGGACGGTCATCACGGTTGAACGCCGGCCGGTCACCACCGCGGTTATCCCGGTTGAACGGCGGACGATCCCCACCACGGCTATCCCGGTTGAACGGGGGACGGTCACCCCCGCTGGGACGATCACGGTTGAACGGCGGACGGTCACCGCCACGATTGTCGCGGTTGAACGGAGGCCTCTGGCCACCACCGCTGGGCCTGTCACCGCCGGTGCCGCCGCCGTACTGGCTACGGGACTGATCACGGTCACCGTAACGCGGCCCAGAAGACCTCTGGCCACCACCGGAACGGTCGTCCCGGTTGAACGGGGGCCTCTGCCCGCCGCTGGGACGGTCATCACGGTTGAACGCCGGCCGGTCACCACCGCGGTTGTCGCGGTTGAACGGCGGACGATCCCCACCACGGTTGTCGCGGTTGAACGGCGGACGATCCCCACCACGGTTGTCGCGGTTGAACGGCGGCCTTTCGCCCCGATCGCGAGACCCATACGAACCGCCCGAATTCCCTTCGCGGCGCTCGCCATATCGGGGGCCATCGCCTGGCCGCCCCCTGTCGCTACCTGCGCGGTCGCCGCGCTGGCCTCCTTGACCGCCAGATCCGCGGCTTTCGCCTTCTTGGCCTCGGCCCGCGTCGTCGCGCCCGTTATCACTGTTCACTTCTGGTCCATTCGTTTGCTCACTCGGCGAGCGCGTCCCGTCTCCTCATATGGATGGGACGATTCGCTGTGCGGGCGGTCTCCGGCCGCGGGGTGCGCCCCGTTCGCTATCGCTGCCCCGCCCTATCGTGGTCTGGCGCGACGAAGGCCATCCTCGGTGGGATGGCCCGGCCCCCTCAGCCTAGCAAGCTCGTGAAAGTCCATACGCCCTATCCCTTGTGCCCATAGATGATCATGTGCACCGAAGTCAGTCGACAGGCCCGAGAGAACCGAACAGCCCTGCGTATCGGGCCCGGAACAACCGAGCGGACTCGGACAGGTTCCGGGTAGCCCAACGAACGGGTCCCCGACATCAGACCGAGACGACCAAACAGGTCCAGAACCACGGTTCAGGAAATCGAGCCGGTCTCCGGCGCCCGGCCGGTGACCGGGCCAAAGACCATCGGGCCGGGAACTCTGACTCCTAATTGGCTCCTGCAAACGAAAAAGGGACCCTCACCACACGATGAGAGCCTCCGAACGCGGCCCGATCCGAGCCGGACACCCGAAGAGCATCGGGCCGAGGACGCCGGCAACGGATCGCCCCGCGAACACGAAAAAGGGCCTGTGCTCTGGGCGCAAGCCCCTCCCGGACGAAGAGTGATCGGCGACTGCCCTCGCGTTACCACCGCTCCGACAGATCGCCCCGCAAACGAGGAAAAGATGTCCGCGCCCCGCGGGTGCAACCCCCTCCCCCGGACACGAAGAAACACAAAAAAGGGGGCCCCGCCGTGTGGCAGGACCCCCTTCCGAGTAACGCAGGTGCTTCCAGGTCATGCTGGTGGGTGAACGCAGAAAAGGGCCACCCCCAACATGGGGTGGCCCTTTCCTATAATGATTGTCCGGCGGTGACCTACTCTCCCACACCGTCCCCGGTGCAGTACCATCGGCGCTGAAGAGCTTAACTTCCGGGTTCGGAATGTAACCGGGTGTTTCCCCTTCGCCATAACCGCCGTAACCCTATTAAACAATCAACCACACGTCTTCGCCCGCTGATGCTGCCACGGGCGGCGGTGTTTGCTGTTTCAGAATCACATAGTGGACGCGGGCAACACAATCTTCTCAACTATCCAAGCGGTCACGCGCTGTTCCGGACCCGGCGAAGGATACAGAACTGCAAGCAGCAACCACACCGACCATCAAGAAGCACTGTTGCTTTGTGGTCAAGTCCTCGGCCTATTAGTACCGGTCAGCTCCACACGTTACCATGCTTCCACCTCCGGCCTATCAACCCGGTCGTCTCCCGGGGGCCTTACCCACTTTCGTGGTGGGAGACCTCATCTCAAGGCGAGCTTCCCGCTTAGATGCTTTCAGCGGTTATCCCTTCCGAACGTAGCCAACCAGCCATGCTCCTGGCGGAACAACTGGCACACCAGAGGTTCGTCCGTCCCGGTCCTCTCGTACTAGGGACAGCTCCTTTCAAGTCTCCTGCGCGCGCAGCGGATAGGGACCGAACTGTCTCGCGACGTTCTAAACCCAGCTCGCGTACCGCTTTAATGGGCGAACAGCCCAACCCTTGGGACCTACTCCAGCCCCAGGATGCGACGAGCCGACATCGAGGTGCCAAACCATCCCGTCGATATGGACTCTTGGGGAAGATCAGCCTGTTATCCCCGGGGTACCTTTTAGCCGTTGAGCGACGGCGCTTCCACATGCCACCGCCGGATCACTAGTCCCAGCTTTCGCTCCTGCTCGACCCGTCGGTCTCACAGTCAAGCTCCCTTGTGCACTTACACTCGACACCTGATTACCAACCAGGCTGAGGGAACCTTTGGGCGCCTCCGTTACTCTTTAGGAGGCAACCGCCCCAGTTAAACTACCCACCAGACACTGTCCCTGATCCGGATCACGGACCGAAGTTAGACGTTCAAAACGACCAGAGTGGTATTTCACCAATGACTCCACCGCCACTAGCGTGACAGCTTCACCGTCTCCCACCTATCCTACACAAGACGTTCCAAACGCCAATGTCAAGCTGTAGTGAAGGTCCCGGGGTCTTTCCGTCCTGCTGCGCGTAACGAGCATCTTTACTCGTAGTGCAATTTCGCCGGGTCTGCGGTTGAGACAGCGGGGAAGTCGTTACGCCATTCGTGCAGGTCGGAACTTACCCGACAAGGAATTTCGCTACCTTAGGATGGTTATAGTTACCACCGCCGTTTACTGGCGCTTAAGTTCTCAGCCTCGCAGGACTTACGTCCCGCTAACCGGTCCCCTTAACGTTCCAGCACCGGGCAGGCGTCAGTCCGTATACATCGTCTTACGACTTCGCACGGACCTGTGTTTTTAGTAAACAGTCGCTTCCCCCTGGCCTCTGCGACCCCCACCAGCTCACAAAGCAAGTCTGATCACCAGCGGAGGCCCCCCTTCTCCCGAAGTTACGGGGGCAATTTGCCGAGTTCCTTAACCACAGTTCACCCGATCGCCTTGGTATTCTCTACCTGACCACCTGAGTCGGTTTGGGGTACGGGCCGCCACGACACTCACTAGAGGCTTTTCTCGGCAGCATAGGATCACCCACTTCGCCACAATCGGCTCGGCATCACATCTCAGGATACATAGACCGCGGATTTGCCTACGGTCCTCCCTACATGCTTACCCCAGGACTACCATCGCCTGGGCTGGGCTACCTTCCTGCGTCACCCCATCGCTTACCTACTACCAGTTCAGGTCAGGCGTTCGGCCTCACCCCAAACACCCCGAAGGGTGCGTGCAGGGGACTTAAGGACCCTTAGTATCACTGGATTCAGTATTGGCGCATCGTAGCGGGTACGGGAATATCAACCCGTTGTCCATCGACTACGCCTGTCGGCCTCGCCTTAGGTCCCGACTTACCCTGGGCGGATTAGCCTGGCCCAGGAACCCTTGGTCATCCGGCGCAGAAGTTTCTCACTTCTGATTCGCTACTCATGCCTGCATTCTCACTCGCACGGCCTCCACAGCTGGATCACTCCGCTGCTTCGCCGGCCGCACGACGCTCCCCTACCCATCCACACACCTAAACCACAAAGGCTCAGCTATTGTGTGAATGCCACGACTTCGGCGGTGTACTTGAGCCCCGCTACATTGTCGGCGCGGAATCACTTGACCAGTGAGCTATTACGCACTCTTTCAAGGGTGGCTGCTTCTAAGCCAACCTCCTGGTTGTCACTGCGACTCCACATCCTTTCCCACTTAGCACACGCTTAGGGGCCTTAGTCGGTGGTCTGGGCTGTTTCCCTCTCGACTACGGAGCTTATCCCCCGCAGTCTCACTGCTGCGCTCTCACTTACCGGCATTCGGAGTTTGGCTGACGTCAGTAACCTTGTCGGGCCCATTAGCCATCCAGTGCTCTACCTCCGGCAAGAAACACGCAACGCTGCACCTAAATGCATTTCGGGGAGAACCAGCTATCACGGAGTTTGATTGGCCTTTCACCCCTAAACACAGGTCATCCCCCAGGTTTTCAACCCTGGTGGGTTCGGTCCTCCACGCGGTCTTACCCGCGCTTCAACCTGCCCATGCCTAGATCACTCCGCTTCGGGTCTACAGCATGCGACTAAAGAGCGCCCTATTCAGACTCGCTTTCGCTACGGCTCCCCCACACGGGTTAACCTCGCCACACACCATAACTCGCAGGCTCATTCTTCAAAAGGCACGCAGTCACATCACAAACAAGGCAAGCCTTGTTTACGCTCCTACGGCTTGTAGGCACACGGTTTCAGGTACTATTTCACGACCCCTCACCGGGGCGCTTTTCACCTTTCCCTCACGGTACTTGTTCACTATCGGTCATCAGGGAGTATTTAGGCTTACCAGGTGGTCCTGGCAGATTCACACAGGATTTCTCGGGCCCCGTGCTACTTGGGATCCCCTCAAACAGTCAACAGGATTTCGCCTACCCGACTCTCACGGTCTACGGCGCCCCTTCCCAGAGGCTTCGACTATCCCACTGATTTCTTACTGTTTGCAGGAACGGCAGTTCCTGCTAGAAGGTCCCACAACCCCGCCCGCGCAACGCCTGCCGGCTATCACACGCGAACGGTTTAGCCTGATCCGCTTTCGCTCACCACTACTCACGGAATCACTATTTGTTTTCTCTTCCTACGGGTACTGAGATGTTTCACTTCCCCGCGTTACCACCAGCCGCCCTATACATTCAGGCGGAGGCAACACCACATGACTGGTGCTAGGTTTCCCCATTCGGACATCCCCGGATCAAAGTCTGGTTGGCGACTCCCCGGGGCTTAACGCAGCCTCCCACGTCCTTCATCGGCTCCTGATGCCAAGGCATCCACCGTGTGCCCTAAAAAACTTGGCCACAAAGATGCTCGCGTCCACTATGCAAATCTCAAACAACAAACAGCGACCGCATCCACCCGACCACCAGACACCCACACCCAAGCGCGTAAACACTTGCCTATGAGCCGATGTGATCGGAGAGCGGTCCCGCACACGAGGAACAACGGCACCCACCCCGCGATCAACATCGCAGGGCAGGCATCACAGCCGCCACCCGACGGCGGCAGCTGCGACATGGCCCGTTTCCTCAGGACCCAACAGTGTGTCCAGACCCATCCCGATTCCCCAGCCGATCTTCCCACTCCCGCACCCCCAAAGGGGGTTCAGGCGGTACCAACCGACCCAGGCGAACCCAGATCATCCGATTAGCCAGTGCTCCACTAATGAGCGTGTCACGCAGGAAACATTCGCCCCTGACCGTGACGTAGACCCCGCAGCTTCCGCTACGCGGCCGGTGCTCCTTAGAAAGGAGGTGATCCAGCCGCACCTTCCGGTACGGCTACCTTGTTACGACTTCGTCCCAATCGCCAGCCCCACCTTCGACCGCTCCCCCCAGCAAGCTGGTTGGGCCACGGGCTTCGGGTGTTGCCGACTTTCGTGACGTGACGGGCGGTGTGTACAAGGCCCGGGAACGTATTCACCGCAGCGTTGCTGATCTGCGATTACTAGCGACTCCGACTTCATGGGGTCGAGTTGCAGACCCCAATCCGAACTGAGACCGGCTTTTAGGGATTCGCTCCACCTTGCGGTATCGCAGCCCTCTGTACCGGCCATTGTAGCATGTTTGCAGCCCAAGACATAAGGGGCATGATGACTTGACGTCATCCCCACCTTCCTCCGAGTTGACCCCGGCAGTCTCCAATGAGTCCCCAACCACCCGAAGGTGTTGCTGGCAACATTGAACAAGGGTTGCGCTCGTTGCGGGACTTAACCCAACATCTCACGACACGAGCTGACGACAGCCATGCACCACCTGTCACCCGATCCGAAGAGGCACCCATCTCTGAGTGTTTCCGGGCAATGTCAAGCCTTGGTAAGGTTCTTCGCGTTGCGTCGAATTAAGCAACATGCTCCGCCGCTTGTGCGGGCCCCCGTCAATTCCTTTGAGTTTTAGCCTTGCGGCCGTACTCCCCAGGCGGGGCGCTTAATGCGTTAGCTACGGCGCGGAAACCGTGGAAGGTCCCCACACCTAGCGCCCAACGTTTACAGCGTGGACTACCAGGGTATCTAATCCTGTTCGCTCCCCACGCTTTCGCTCCTCAGCGTCAGGTAAGGCCCAGAGAACCGCCTTCGCCACCGGTGTTCCTCCTGATATCTGCGCATTTCACCGCTACACCAGGAATTCCGTTCTCCCCTACCTACCTCTAGCCAGCCCGTATCGAATGCAGACCTGGAGTTAAGCCCCAAGCTTTCACACCCGACGTGACAAGCCACCTACGAGCTCTTTACGCCCAATAATTCCGGACAACGCTTGCGCCCTACGTATTACCGCGGCTGCTGGCACGTAGTTAGCCGGCGCTTCTTCTGCAGGTACACGTCAACTTCGTCCCTGCTGAAAGAGGTTTACAACCCGAAGGCCGTCATCCCCCACGCGGCGTCGCTGCGTCAGGCTTTCGCCCATTGCGCAATATTCCCCACTGCTGCCTCCCGTAGGAGTCTGGGCCGTGTCTCAGTCCCAGTGTGGCCGGTCGCCCTCTCAGGCCGGCTACCCGTCGTCGCCTTGGTAGGCCGTTACCCCACCAACAAGCTGATAGGCCGCGAGTCCATCCCCAACCGAAAAAACTTTCCACACCCACCCCATGCGAGGAGGTGTCATATCCGGTATTAGACCCAGTTTCCCGGGCTTATCCCAGAGTCGGGGGCAGGTTACTCACGTGTTACTCACCCGTTCGCCGCTCGAGTACCCCGAAGGGCCTTTCCGCTCGACTTGCATGTGTTAAGCACGCCGCCAGCGTTCGTCCTGAGCCAGGATCAAACTCTCCAAACAATGTCTGAAAAAGTTCACCCCAGCTGAAAGCACCCGTCCTCGGTTCCGCGCACCACAGATGGCGCACAGGCGTCAGAGCGGATGTATCAACCAAAGGAATCCGTCCCCCACCCCAAAGGGGTGAGATGAACGGGGTTGTGCATCATGCACTGGCTTTTAACACACTGTTGAGTTCTCAAGAAACGGACGCGTACACCCTCCGCCGACCCTGTTACGGGCCCGACGTCCGGGGCGTTCGTTCTGTTGTGCTGTGTTCCGATCTTACCAGGATCAGGCGGTTTAAGGAAAACCAGCGCTTTACACACCGTTTCCGCTTGTCCCGTCGAATCCGCTAGGATCTCGACCACCCTGTTTCCAGAGCAACCCTCTAAACCTACCGTGACATCCAGGCCATGCCAAATCAACTGGTTTTCCAGTGATCCAAGCAGAGGCCGAACGCTGAGGTCCGTTCAATGAGGGGCTCCCTGGGGCCCGTCCGCCGATTCGGCGTCCGGCTCGCTCCCGGGGCATTGAGAACACTAGGCGGCCCTCGTAACCTCGTCAAATCAACCCCGCGCCAAGAACGTGCAGGTCAGCGCCGTTATTCAAGAAAACCCGCACCGTTCGCTACCTGAACGTTACCCACTAAACGGCCAACGCCCCGGCCGAAGCCGGGGCGCCACCCAGATAGACAAGAGCATTAAAGAGTCAGGGCTTCAGCCTCGTGAAGGCATCAAGCCACGACGATCTCGACACCGCCGACGGAACGCTTGCCCCGGCGCAGCACCAAGAAGCGGCCGTGCAGGAGGTCGTCCGTCGAGGGCACGTACGTCTCGTCGGTGACCTTGACGTTGTTGAGGTAGGCACCGCCCTCCTTCACCGCGCGGCGGGCCTCGGACTTCGAGTTGACCAGGCCGCTCTCGGCGAGCAGGTCGACGATCGACGCACCCAGCCCCGGCACCTCCGCGCGCGGCACCTCGGCGAGGGCCTCCCCCAGGGTCCGTGCGGGCAGGTCCTCCAGTGACCCCTGGCCGAACAGAGCCGCCGAGGCCGCGATCACCGCGTCACACTCCTCCGCGCCGTGCAGCAGCGTGGTGAACTCCTGGGCGAGCGCGCGCTGAGCCGCACGCGCGGCGGGCCGCTCGGAGGATGCCTTCTCCAGCTCCTCGATCTCCTCGCGGGACCTGAAGCTGTAGATCTTGAGGAACTTCACCACGTCGCGGTCGTCGGCGTTCAGCCAGAACTGGTAGAACGCGTACGGCGAGGTCATCTCCGGGTTGAGCCAGACCGCGCCGCCGGCCGTCTTGCCGAACTTGGTGCCGTCGGCCTTGGTGATCAGCGGCACGGTGAGGGCGTGCACGTGGTTTCCGGTCACCCTGCGGATGAGGTCGGTTCCCGCGGTGATGTTGCCCCACTGGTCGCTGCCGCCGATCTGCAGCGTGCAGCCGTGCCGCCTGTTCAGCTCCAGGTAGTCGTTGGCCTGCAGGATCTGGTAGCTGAACTCGGTGTAGCTGAGCCCGTCACCGCCGAGGCGGGCGGAGACCGATTCGCGGGCGAGCATGCGGTTGACCGGGAAGTGCTTGCCGACGTCACGGAGGAAGTCGATCGCGGACATGCCCTCGGTCCAGTCGAGGTTGCTGACCAGGATGCCGGTCTTCTCGTCCGAGAAGTCGATGAACTTCTCCACCTGGACCCGGATCCGCTCGACCCATTCGGCCACGACGTCGGAGGAGTTGAGCGAACGCTCGGTGCTCCGGCCGCTGGGATCGCCGATCAGCCCTGTCGCGCCACCCACCAGGCCGACGACCCGATGGCCCGCCCTCTGCAGACGGGTGAGGGTCAGCAACGGGACCAGGTTGCCGACGTGGAGCGAGGGCGCGGTCGGGTCGAAGCCGCAATAGACCGTGATCGGACCCTCGGCCATCGCCGCGCGCAGGGCGTCGATATCGGTGGACTGCGCGATCAGGCCGCGCCAGGCGAGGTCATCCAGAATGTCGGTCACGATCCTTGCTTTCCAATGCTCGAAGGGACATATACCGCTGTCGTAACTACCCTGCCCGATCACAGCCTCGTTCCGCCACCCGAAAACCCTCCCGCGGGCAAGGCGACCAGGGGGTCTGGGCGGATGTGCCTACCGGCGGCGCGGAACGTGCGGCCGGTAGGGCGAGACGGTGCGATCTCCGTCGATCCAGAAGCGCCAGGGCGTCTCCCGGCCCGACGAGATCCCCGTGCGCGGCCCCGACATGATCGATCCCGCCTCGGCCGGTTCACCCGCCCGTATGGAGATCGGACCGGGCACGCAGGCATCGAGCCCGTTCTGCTCCCTCGCGAGGTCGAGTGCCACGGCCAGGCGTGCGGGCCCGCGGGCGAGGTCGCGTTCGGCGACCGTACGGCTCGCGCCCGCGCTCCGGCGGGCCAGGGCGACCTCGATGCCGGAGATCACCTCCCCGGCCCGGAGCAGCACCCCCGAACCGACTCCCTCGGGCAGGCAGGTGAGGTTGGCACAGAAATGCATGCCGTACGTGAAATAGACGTACAGGTGCCCCGGCGGTCCGAACATCACCGCGTTGCGGGGCGTCCGGCCGCGATAGGTGTGGGAGGCGGGGTCCTCCCCCGGCATGCCGTACGCCTCGACCTCGGTGAGACGCACCGCGACCGGCCCGTGCACGAACACCCGCCCCAGCAGGTCCGGGGCGACCTCGTGTGTCGGCCGGTCGAAGAACTCCCGCGTCAGGGGCGCGGATCCGGCGAGCGGGTGCTCGCCGGACCCGTCAGCGGGCATAAGCGTGACCATGAATGGACGCTAGCGGATCATCGGTGAACCGTCTGCGGACCTCAATGAGAATCAGTTTCCGCTCGCCCAGGCCGCCTGTGCGTCGACGACCTCGCGCAGCTCGGTGAGCTGGTCCCTGACCCTGTCGGGGGCGGTGCCGCCGTGCGCCTTGCGGGCCGCGAGGGCGCCCGGCACCGAGAGCACCTCCCGCGAGTCCGGCGTGAAGTGCGGCGAGACCTTGGCCAGCTCCTCGTCGGTGAGCTCGTCGAAGGTCTTGTCGTTGACCTGGCACCAGACGACCAGGTGACCGACCGCCTCGTGCGCCTCGCGGAAGACCACGCCCCTGCGGACCAGAAGTTCGGCCAGGTCGGTGGCCAGCGCGAACCCGTCGGGGGCCGAGGCCTCCATCTTGGCGGTGTTGACGCGCATGGTGGCGACCAGGCCGGCCACGGCGGGCAGGACCAGCAGAAGGGTGTCCACGGAGTCGAACACCGGCTCCTTGTCCTCCTGCAGGTCACGGTTGTAGGTCAGCGGCAGGCCCTTGAGGGTCGTCAGCAGCGCCACCAGGTTGCCGATGAGACGGCCGCTCTTGCCCCGGGCGAGCTCGGCGACGTCCGGGTTCTTCTTCTGCGGCATGATCGACGAGCCCGTGGAGTAGGCGTCGTCCATCTCGATCCAGCGGAACTCCTGGGAGGCCCACAGGACGATCTCCTCGCCCAGCCGCGACAGGTGCATGCCGATCATCGCCGCGTCGAACAGGAACTCGGCGGCGAAGTCACGGTCGGCGACCGCGTCCATCGAGTTGGGCGCGGCGGAGTCGAACCCGAGCTCCCGCGCCACCGCCTGCGGGTCCAGCGGCAGGGACGAGCCTGCCAGCGCGCCGGAGCCGAGCGGGGAGACGGCCGCGCGCTTGTCCCAGTCGCGCAGTCTCTCGATGTCGCGGGCGAAGGCGTGCACGTGGGCCAGGAGCTGATGGCCGAAGGAGACCGGCTGGGCGTGCTGCAGGTGGGTCATGCCGGGGGCCGCCGTCTCGGCGTGCTCCTCGGCCTGGCTCATCAGCGCGGTCTCCAGCTCGACCAGCCGGGACACGATGTGCCTGACGTGGTCGCGGAGGTAGAGCCGCAGATCGGTGGCGACCTGGTCGTTACGGCTCCGACCGGCGCGGAGCTTGCCGCCGAGCGTGCCGAGGCGCTCCAGCAGACCGCGCTCCAGCGCGGTGTGGACGTCCTCGTCGGCCACGGTCGGCCGGAACTCGCCCGTCTTGCAGGCCCGCTCCAGATCGTCCAGGGCACCGAGCATGCGCCTCAGCTCGTCCTCGGTGAGCAGGTTCGCGCGGTGCAGCACCCGGGCGTGCGCGCGCGAGGCCAGCAGGTCGTACGGCACGAGCCGCCAGTCGAAGTGCACACTTACCGAGAGCCTGGTCAGCGCGTCGGCCGGACCTCCTTCGAACCGGCCGCCCCACAGCCGCATCGGCTTACCACCATCAGTCACCGTTGTTCTCCTCCTCATTCAATCCGCGACCTTAGCCCAATCAGGCCAGCCGGGCGTCCCGGGCCGAAGCAATCTTGGAGGGCAGGCTCCACAGCTCGACGAACCCCTTGGCCAGGGACTGGTCGAAGGTGTCGCCCGTGTCGTAGGTCGCGAGGTTGAAGTCGTACAGGGAGGCCTCGGAGCGCCTGCCGGTGACCGTGGCCCGGCCGCCGTGCAGGGTCATCCGGATCTCGCCGGTGACATGCTCCTGCGCCTCGGCGATGAAGACGTCCAGGGCCTTCTTCAGGGGGGAGAACCAGAGGCCGTCGTAAACGAGCTCGCCCCAGCGCTGGTCCACCGACCGCTTGAACCGGGCGAGGTCGCGCTCGACGGTGACGCTCTCCAGCTCCATGTGCGCGGTGATCAGCGTGATGGCGCCCGGCGCCTCGTAGACCTCGCGGGACTTGATACCGACGAGCCGGTCCTCGACCATGTCGAGGCGGCCGACGCCCTGGGCGCCCGCCCGCCGGTTGAGCTCGGCGATGATCTGGAACGGGGTCAGGTGCCGGCCGTCCAGCGCCACCGGGACGCCCTTGACGAAGCTGATGATGACCTCGTCGGCCTCGCGCGGCTGGGACGGGTCGGCGGTGTAGGAGTAGACGTCCTCGACGGGGCCGTTCCAGATGTCCTCGAGGAAGCCGGTCTCGACGGCCCGGCCCCAGATGTTCTGGTCGATCGAGTACGGGTTCTTCTTGCTGGTCTCGATCGGGAGGTTCCGCTCCTCGGCGTAGGTGATCGCCTTGTCCCGGGTCCACGCGTAGTCGCGGGCGGGGGCGATGACCTTGAGCTCGGGGAAGAGCGCGGCCAGGCCGGCCTCGAAGCGGACCTGGTCGTTGCCCTTGCCGGTGCAGCCGTGCGAGACGTGGGTGCCGCCGTACTGCTTGGCCGCGTCGGCCAGGTGCTTGACGATCAGCGGCCGCGACAGCGCGGAGACCAGCGGGTAGCGGTCCATGTAGAGGGCGTTGGCCTGCAGGGCGGGCACGCAGAAGTCGGTGGCGAACTCCTCGCGGGCGTCGACGACGATGGACTCGATGGCACCGCAGTCGATGGCCCGCTTGCGGATGACCTCCATGTCCTCGCCGCCCTGACCGACGTCGACGGCCACCGCGATGACCTCCGCACCGGTCTTCTCGGCGAGGAAGGGAATGGCCACGGACGTGTCGAGGCCTCCGGAAAAGGCGAGTACGACCCGGTCAGTCATGATCAATATCTCCGAAATCTTTGGTCACAGGTGTCAGATGATGCCGGGGGTCGCCCGCCTGAACGGGCTGCGTACGTCGGTCGGCATGCCGGAGCAGCCCCTCGGCGACCGAGGCCCCGCCTATCGGATCACGGCTGATGACAAGAATCGTGTCGTCTCCGGCCACCGTGCCGAGGATGGACTCCCAGTCGGCGTGGTCGATGGCGGAGGCGAGGAACTGGGCGGCGCCCGGCGGCGTACGGACGATCACCAGGTTGGCGGACGCCTCGGCGGAGACGAGCAGTTCCTCCGCGAGCCGGCTCAACCTGGCGGCCGGAGACTCTCCCGTGCCGAGCCTGGTCAGCCGTATCCGGCCCCCGCCCTCGCCGGGCAGGGCGTAGACCAGGGAGCCGTCCTCCGCGCGCAGCTTGAGCGCGCCGAGCTCGTCGAGGTCCCGCGAGAGGGTGGCCTGGGTGACCTCGACCCCGCTCTCCAGCAGGAGTTTGGCCAGCTCGGGTTGCGACCTGATCGGCTGCCTTCCCAGGAGGTCGGCGATCCGCGCCTGGCGGGCGACCTTGGTCATGGGGATCGTCATGTGGGCTCCTCCCCGGGTCTCTCGGGAGATGTGCCGTGACCGCCGGCGTCCTCGCCCCGCTCCGCCGGCGAGACCGGCGATACCGCCCCGGCCACCGCGACCAGCTCGGTGGCCGAGATCAGATCGATCGCCGGGGCCGGCGCGGTCGCCGAGACCAGCCAGGACAGCAGGGCCTTCTGGGCGTGCAGCCGGTTCTCCGCCTGATCCCACACCACGCTCTGCGGGCCGTCGAGGACGTCGGCGGTGACCTCCAGCTCCCGGTAGGCGGGCAGGCAGTGCAGGAGGATCGCGCCGGGGGCCGCCCGGCTCATCAGCTCGGCGTTGACCTGGAAGGGCATCAGGTCGGCGATCCGCTGCTCCTTGCCGTCCTGGCCCATCGAGACCCAGGTGTCGGTGGCGATCACGTCCGCGCCGGCGGCGGCCTCGCCCGCGTCGGACAGCACGGCGACCGACCCGCCGGTCCGCGCCGCGATCTCGCCGGCTTGCCGGAGGATCTCCGGATCGGGCAGGTATCCGGCGGGGGCGGCGATCCGCACGTGCATACCGGCGACGGCACCGCCGAGCAGGTAGGAGTGGGCCATGTTGTTGGCGCCGTCTCCGAAGTAGGCGAGGGTGAGCCCGTCGACCCTGCCGAATCGTTCCCTGACGGTCTGCAGGTCGGCGAGGATCTGGCAGGGGTGGAACTCGTCGGTGAGCGCGTTCACCACCGGCACCGCGGACGCCGAGGCCATGGCCTCGATCCTCTCCTGCCCCGCGGTCCGCCACACGATGGCGCCGACCTGGCGTCCGAGGAACCGGGCGGTGTCCTCGATGGACTCGCCCCGGCCCATCTGGGAGGTGCCGGCGTCGATGATCAGGGGCAGCCCGCCGAGCTCGCCGATGCCGGTCGCGAAGGAGACGCGGGTCCGGGTGGACGGCTTGTCGAAGAGCACGGCGACGGTCTGCGGGCCCTCGAAGGGCCGGTAGCCGTACCGGTCCTTCTTGATGGCGTCGGCCAGGTCGAGCACCTGGGCCTGCTCGTCGGGCGACAGGTCGTCGTCCCTCAGGAAGTGCCTGACGTGCGCGGATTCCGCGTGGTTCCTAGGCATCGGCGGCCTCGTCAAAGATCGCGGGAAGGGCGGCCACGAAGGCGGCGACCTGACCGGAAGTGATCACCAGCGGCGGCGCGAGCCGTACGACGTCGGGCTGGAGGGCGTTGACCAGGAAGCCCGCCCCCTGCGCCGCGGCCTGGACCTGCGCGGAGCGGTCGGCGGTCAGCAGGACGCCCAGCCACAGTCCGCGGCCGCGGACCCCCGCCAGCAGCGGGTGGTCCGTCGCGGCGATCCCGTCGGCGAGCTGGGCGCCGACCGTCCGGACGTGCTCCAGCAGGCCGTCCTTCTCGATCGTGTCGAGTACGGCGAGCGCCGCGGCGGCCGAGACGGGGTTGCCCCCGAAGGTGGATCCGTGATCGCCCTTGGCGAAGATCGTGCCCGCCGGGCCGAAGCCGACGCAGGCGCCGATCGGCATGCCGCCGCCGAGGCCCTTGGCCAGGGTCAGCACGTCGGGCAGGACCCCGTCGTGCTGGTGGGCGAACCAGTGCCCGGTGCGGCCGATCGCCGACTGGATCTCGTCGGCCACCAGCAGCGCGCCGTTCGCGTCGCAGATCTCCCTGACGGCCTTGAAATAGCCCGCGGGCGGGGGCACGACCCCGGCCTCGCCCTGGGTCGGCTCCATGAAGACCGCGGCGCACTCTTCGGTGACCGCGCTCTTCAGGGCCTCGGCGTCGCCGTACGGGACGAACCGGACGTCCACCGGGAACGGGCCGAACTGGTCGCGGATGGACGCCTTGCCGGTCAGCGCGAGTGCCCCGAGGGTCCGGCCGTGGAAGGAGTTCTCGGCGGCCACGAAGTAGGTGCGGCCGTTCGTCTTGCCGTACTTGACGGCCAGTTTCAGGGCGGCCTCGTTGGCCTCGGTGCCGGAGTTGGTGAAGAACACCCTGCCCGGAGCGGCGAGCAGGTCGAGCAGCCGTTCGGCGAGCAGCACCTCGGGCTCGTGCAGGAACAGGTTGCTGGTGTGCGCGAGCGTGGCGACCTGTCTGGACACGGCCTCGACCAGCGCCGGGTGGGCGTGGCCGAGTGAGCTGACCGCGATGCCGCCGATGAGGTCGAGATACTCACCGCCGTCGACATCCCAGACCTTCGAGCCCTCGCCGCGCGCCAACGCCACCGGGGGCACCCCGTAGTTCGGCATGAAGGCGGCCTCGAAGCGCTTGCTGAGCGCGTCTCCGACCGGACGCTCGTACAGGCTCACTCGTCACTCCCGTTCAACTGGACGGAGGCCGCCGGCCCCCGCTTGACCAGATTGGGTACCGCTGCCGTCTCGGCCGTCTTGGCCGTCTCGGCGATGTCCGGCAGCACCATGGTTCCGACGCCCTGGTCGGTGAAGATCTCCAGCAGCACCGAGTGGGACACCCTGCCGTCGAGCACATGTGCCTGGGGCACGCCGCCCTGGACGGCGGTCAGACACGCCTCCATCTTGGGCACCATGCCGCTGGACAGGCTCGGCAGGAGCTCTTCCAACTCTGTGGCGAAGAGTTCGCCGATCACTACGTTGACCTGGGCTGATCCCGCGTCACCCGCATCATCCCCGCCGCTCGCGCCGTTCATGCCTGCCGCATCGGTCCCGTCCTTCGCGACGGTCACGCCGCCGGTGCCGGGACGCCAGTCGCGGTAGAGCCCCTCGACGTCGGTCAGGACGATCAGCTTGGACGCCTGCAGCGCCACGGCGAGGGCCGCGGCGGCGGTGTCGGCGTTGACGTTGTAGACGGTGCCGTCGTCGCTGCGCGCGATCGAGGAGATCACCGGGATGCGCCCGTCGTCCAGCAGCGCCCGCACGGCTCCGGCCTCGACCCTGACGATGTCGCCGACCTGGCCGATGTCCACCGTGACGCCGTCGACGACGGCGTGCTTGCGGACCGCGGTGAACAGGTGGGCGTCCTCGCCGGACATGCCGATCGCGAACGGCCCGTGCCGGTTGATCAGGCCGACCACGTCCCGGTTGACCTGCCCGACCAGGACCATCCTGACGACCTGCATGGCCTCGGGACTGGTGACCCTGAGTCCGGCGGTGAAGGTGGACTCGATGCCCAGCCTGTCGAGCTGGGCGTTGATCTGCGGGCCGCCGCCGTGCACGATCACCGGCTTGAGCCCCGCGTACCGCAGGAAGACGACGTCCTCGGCGAACTTCTCGCGCAGGTGCTCCTCGGTCATCGCGTTGCCGCCGTATTTGATGACGACGGTCGCCCCGTGGAAGCGGGCCAGCCAGGGCAGCGCCTCGATCAGCGTGTGGGCCTTGACCAGGGCGTCGGCGGTCCTCATGACGAGTACGCCGAGTTCTCGAGGACGTAGGCCGCGGTGAGGTCGGTGGTGTGGACCGTCGCCGAGTGCGGGCCCGCCGACAGGTCGATGGTGATCGTCACATCGCGGGGGCTCAGGTCGACCTTGGACCGGTCGTCCCCGGCGGCGCCGCCCCGGCAGATCCAGATGCCGTTGATGGCCACGTTGAGCCGGTCGACCTCGAAGACCGCGTCGGTGGTGCCGACCGCCGACAGCACCCGGCCCCAGTTGGGGTCCTCCCCGTGGATGGCGCACTTGAAGAGATTCGAACGGGAGACGGCGCGGGCGACGGTCACGGCGTCGTCCTCCGACACCGCGCCGACGACCTCGATGGCGATCGCCTTGCTGGCGCCCTCGGCGTCCACCAGGAGCTGGCGGCTGAGGTCGGCGCAGACGGCGTGGACCATCTGCTCGAACTCGCCGAGATCCGGGACGACCCCCGAGGCGCCGCTGGCCAGGAGCAGCACGGTGTCGTTGGTGGACATGCAGCCGTCGGCGTCGAGCCGGTCGAAGGTGACCCTCGTCACGTTGCGGAGCACCGCGTCGAGCTGGGCGGCGGGCAGGTCGGCGTCGGTGGTGATCACACACAGCATGGTGGCCAGGCCGGGGGCGAGCATGCCCGCGCCCTTGGCCATGCCGCCGACCATGTAGCCGCCCTCGCCCCGCTTGAAGGAGATCTTGGAGACGGTGTCGGTGGTGCGGATGGCGTCCGCGGCGGCCAGGCCGCCGTCCCTGGCGAGCTGGGAGACCGCGAGGTCCACCCCGCCCAGCAGGGCGTCCATCGGCAGTCGCTCACCGATCAGGCCGGTGGAGCAGACCGCGATCTCGCCGGCCGACTCCCCCAGCGCCTCGGCGACCTTCTCCGCGGTGGCGTGGGTGTCCTGGAAGCCGAGCGGTCCCGTGCAGGCGTTGGCTCCGCCGGAGTTGAGGATGACCGCGTGGACCCGGCCTCCGGCCAGCACCTGCTGGGACCACAGGACCGGCGCGGCCTTCACGCGGTTGACGGTGAAAACACCGGCCGCGGCGCGCGAGGGGCCGTCGTTGACGAGTAGTGCCAGGTCGCGGGCGACACCGGACTTGATTCCGGCGTCGACACCCGCCGCCCGGAAGCCGAGGGGGGCGGTCACACTCATGGGGCAACTCCATTGAGAGGAAGGCCGAGATCTTCTGGCAGGCCGAGGGCGAGGTTGGCGCTCTGGATCGCGCCTCCCGCGGTCCCCTTGGTCAGGTTGTCGAGGGCGATGACGACGACGACGCGTCCGGCGCGCTCATCCAGGGCGACCTGGAGGACGGCGGTGTTGGCGCCGAGGGTCATCGAGGTCGCGGGCCACTGCCCCTGGGGCAGGAGCCGCAGGAACGGCTCGTCCTTGGTCGCGATCTCGTAGGCCTCACGCAAGGCCTGCGAGGTGAGGTCCGCCCGGGCAGGCGCCGTGCAGGTGGCGAGGATGCCCCGGCTCATCGGGGCCAGCATGGGGGTGAAGGAGACCTTCACCGGCTCGCCCGCCAGCGGGGAGAGGTTCTGCTCCATCTCGGGGATGTGCCGGTGGACACCGCCGACGCCGTACGCGCTGACCGAGCCCATCACCTCGCTGCCCAGCAGGTTCGGCTTGAGCGACTTACCCGCCCCGCTGGTGCCGGTGGCGGCGACCACGACCACGTCGGGCCGGGCGAGACCGGCGGCGAAGGCGGGGAACATCGCCAGGGTGACGGCCGTCGGGAAGCATCCGGGGACGGCGATCCTCGAGGTGCCGCGGAGCCTGTCGCGCTGGCCCGGCAGCTCGGGCAGGCCGTACGGCCAGGTGCCGGCGTGGACGCCGCCGTAGAAGTGGTCCCAGGCGGCGGGGTCGGACAGACGGAAGTCCGCACCGCAGTCGACGACCAGCGTGTCCGGGCCGAGCTGCTCGGCGACGGCGGCCGACTCGCCGTGCGGGAGGGCGAGGAAGACGAGGTCGTGACCGGTGAGGGCGTCGGCGGTGGTGTCGAACAGGATCCGGTCGGCCAGCGGGGCCAGGTGGGGCTGGTGGGCGCCCAGCGCGGTGCCCGCGCTGGATTTCGCGGTGAGCGCGCCGATCTCGATCTCGGGATGGGACAGCAGCAGGCGCAGGAGCTCACCTCCGGCATAACCGCTCGCGCCTACGATGGCCGCTCGCATCCATCCCCCTCAAGTCTGCATGTTTATGCGTACGTTCTCATGAACTTACTAGAGAGATTATGCATCGCCAAGGATTGTCATGCAAGTCTCGGAAGAGGGAGGCCTTCGGCAACACTCGCACCCAGGCTGGTCAAAGCACCACAAATAGGATTTTTCTCTATTTATGACCGCGAACTGGAAATCACCAGTCGCGCTCGGGCACTGTTGTACGTACCTACCGGTCGGTATCGTGACGTTTCCGGCCCCTCCGCCCCCGGGAGTATCAACGTATGACTGTCACCCATGACCAGGTCCAGGCCCAGCTCACCGGCCCCGGGCAGCTTTTCGAGATGGACGACGTCCCCAGCCACGGCGGGACCGTCAAGACCTGGAAACACGCCCCCGGCGACTTCCGCGCACTCCTCGAGACAAGCCGGCTCCATGGAGACAAGATCTTCCTGACGTACGAAGAGGAGCACCTCACCTACGAGGAGCACTTCCGGCGGGCGGCCACGCTGGCGCGGCGCCTGGTGGAGGAGTACGGCATCGTCAAGGGCGACCGGGTGGCCGTCGCCATGCGCAACTATCCGGAGTGGGTGATCGCCTTCTCCGCCACGCTGGCGGCCGGGGCGATAGCCGTACCGCTCAACGCCTGGTGGACCACGCAGGAGCTGGAGTACGGGCTGTCGGACTCCGGGGCCAAGGTCCTGATCGCCGACGGTGAGCGCGCGGCCAAGCTGCCCGGCCTGACACAGTCCCTGATCGTCACCCGGGGCGAGGTGCCGGAAGGCGCCCGCTCGTTCGAGGACGTGCTGGGCGCGGTCGAGGCGGACGTCACCCTGCCCGCGGTCGAGCTCTCCCCCGAGGACCCGGCCACGATCTTCTACACCTCGGGCACGACGGGCCGCCCCAAGGGCGCGCTCGGCAGCCATCGCAACCTCGGCCAGTCGCCCATGACCGTCGCCTACAGCCTGATGCGCGCCGTGCTCCTGGCGGGCAGGGACCCGGCGGAGACGACCGGGCAGCGCCGCGTCACCCTGCTCACCGTGCCGCTCTTCCACGTCACCGGCTGCTTCTCGGTGATGACCACGACCATGTTCACCGGCGGCACCGTCGTGCTGATGTACAAGTGGGATGCGGGACGGGCGCTGGAACTGATCGAACGCGAGAAGATCACGGGAATGACCGGCGTGCCGACCAACGTCTGGCAGCTCCTGTCCCACCCCGATCTGGCCAAGTTCGACGTCTCCAGCCTCGTCGGCCTCGGATACGGCGGCGCCCCCGCCCCGCCGAAGCTCCTGGAGCGCATCACCACGCAGCTACCCAACCGCGCCCCCTCCAACGGGTACGGCATGACCGAGACCACCGCGCTCGCCATCGGCAACAGCGGCGCGGACTACCTCGCCAAGCCCGACAGCATCGGCCTGCCGGTGGCCGTGGTCGAGGTGAAGATCGCCGACCCGACCGGCGACGAGGTGCCCGTCGGCGAGATCGGCGAGCTCTGCATGCGCGGCCCGAACGTGATCCTCGGCTACTGGAACCGCCCCGACGCCACCGCCGAGACCTTCGTGAACGGCTGGCTGCACACCGGCGACCTGGCCAGGGTCGACGACGAGGGGTTCGTGTTCATCGTGGACCGGGCCAAGGACATGGTCATCCGCGGCGGTGAGAACGTCTACTGCGCCGAGGTCGAGGCCGCGCTGTTCGAACACCCCGCGGTGGACGACGTCGCGGTGATCGGCATCCCCCACGACGAGCTGGGCGAGGAGGTCGGCGCGGTGGTACGGCTGACGTCACCGGTGTCCCCTGAGGAGCTGCAGGCGTTCCTGCGCGAGCGCATCGCGGCCTTCAAGATCCCGGTCCGGTTCTGGGTGCGCGAGGGCGAGCTTCCCCGCAACCCCGGCGGAAAGATCCTCAAGACCCTCCTCCGCAAGGAGGTCCTGGGCTCCTGACGCCGCCCGGCGGTGACCTGCCGGAAAATCACTTGATTTGGCGCAGGTCACCGCCGACACTGACTGTTCGTGCCAGAGAACCCCGATCGATCGATCAGAACCCTGATCCGTCACATGAAGATGGATCTCAGTCCCCTGCGAGACTCCCGCGACTTCCGGCTGCTCTTCGGCTCCGGGGTGGTCACGATGTTCGGCACCTTCCTGACATTGGTCGCCGTCCCGCTGCAGATGAAGGAGCTCACCGGCTCCTACCTGGCGGTCGGCCTGGTCAGCGCGGCGGAGTTCGTGCCGATGGTGCTGTGCGGGCTCTGGGGCGGGGCGATCGCGGACGCGCTGGACCGGCGCAAGATCATCCTTTACACCGAGATCGGGCTCTGCCTCACGGTCCTGATCCTGATGATCAATGCGATGCTGCCCGAACCGCAGGTCTGGGTGCTGTACGTGGTCGGCGCGCTCTCGGCGGGCCTGGGCAGCCTGCAGCGGCCCAGCCTGGAGTCGCTGATGCCGCGCGTGGTGAGGCACGACCAGCTCACCGCCGCCGCCGCGCTGAGCAGCTTCCGCTGGAACCTCGGCGCCATCGTCGCCCCTGGCCTCAGCGGCCTGATCGCGGCCTGGTACGGCGTCGCCGCCGCGTACGGCATCAATGTGGCGACCTTTCTGATCTCCCTGGGCCTGCTCTGGATGGTGAAGGCCCCGCCCCGGTCCGAGGACGCTCCCGCCGCGTCGATCCGCGCTCTGGTCGACGGGGTCCGCTACGCCGTGGGCCGTCCCGACCTGATGGGCACCTACCTGGTGGACATCGCCGCGATGGTCTTCGCGTTCTCCACCGCGCTGTATCCGTTCCTCGCCGACGAGCTGGGCGTTCCGGAGGCGCTGGGCCTGTTCTACTCCGCCTCCGCCGTCGGCTCGCTGATCGCGTCGGTCACCTCCGGCTGGACCAACCACATTCACCGGCACGGCCTCGGCGTGATCATCTCGGCGATCGTGTGGGGCGCCGCGGTGGCACTGGCGTCCGTCATGCCGAACGTCTGGGGCATCTTCGCCTGCCTGGCCCTGGCCGGGGCCGCGGACATGGTCAGCGGCGTCTTCCGGGCGACCGTCTGGAACCAGACCATCCCCGACGAGTTCCGCGGCCGCCTGGCGGGCATCGAACTGCTCTCCTACACCAGCGGCCCGATGATCGGCAACGCCAGGGCGGGGCTGATGGCCAATTTTGGCGGGAGTCGCTTCTCCCTCGGCGCGGGCGGCCTGCTGTGCGTCGGCGCGGTGGTCGCCATGGCCGCGCTGCTGCCGAAGTTCAGAAACTACGACGCCCGCACCGACGAGCACGCCATCAGGGAACGCACCCGCCGCGAGGAGCTCGCCCAGGCCTGAGGAGGCACCGGGAAAGTATCCTCACCGAACGGAACCCTGTTGCTACTGTGACGACATGAAGGTCGACGTACGGAGCCCTGAGATGACGGAGTCCTCGCTGCCCGACTGGGCCTTCCCGCCGCCCGGGGGATTCACCGCGGAAGACCTCGATCGCATTCCGCAGTTGCCCGCACACACAGAGTTGATTGATGGAAGCCTGGTCTTCGTGAGTCCTCAGGCTTCCTTCCACATGCTCGCGGTAGAGCTTCTGATGATCGCCCTGCGCCGGGCCGTACCCGCCGATTTTCGCGCGCGCCGGGAGATGAGCGTCGTGCTGGGCAAGCGGCAGCGGCCCGAACCGGACGTGAGCGTCATCCACGCCTCCGGTCAGCACAGCCTGGAGCAGACCGCCTACCGGGCGGAAGATGTCGTGCTCGTGGTGGAGGTCATCTCCCCCGAGTCTGAGAACCGCGACCGTGATCGCAAGCCGGCGCTGTACGCCCAGGCGGGGATCAAGCACTTCTGGCTGGTCGAGAACCAGTCGGGCAGGCCGGCGATCTACGTTTACGAGCTCGATCCCCTCGCCCGCTCCTACGTTCTCACCGGCATCCACCACGACCGGCTCAAACTCTCGGCCCCCTTCGACATCGACATCGACCTGACGGAGATCGACAGCCTCTGAGCCGTCACTCCGTCTCGCGCCAGCCGTCGTGCTCCTCGGCCAGCGCGTCCAGGCGGGCCAGGCCCTCCTCCGCGATGGCGCCGGCGGGGTCCTCGACCACGACGAGCCACTGGGCGTCCTCGGCGTCGTCCTCGCCCGCGAGCGTCTCCCTGACCACCGTGGGAGGGTCGATCTCCGAAAAGAACTCCTCGCCCACGGTCTCCGCGACCGCCTCGGCGTCGTCACGATCGGCGAACACCAGCAGGTGCCTCATCGTCCCCTCCCGGGATGAAGTCTCCGGCCGAAGCCGAGGCCGCTCACCGGACGCCACGTGGCCGGTGAGCGGCTCTCTTTTAAAAACAGGAGGCCCCCGGCGGCCGTGCCGCCGGGGGCCTCCTCACGCGTGGATCAGACGCCGCGGAGCTGGGCTCCGGTGCGCTCGCCCGCCAGGGCCACGGCCGTATCACGGGCCGCGGTGGTCTCCTCGACGGTGAGCGTACGGTCTGCGGCCCGGAACCTCAGGGAGTAGGCGAGGGACTTCTTGCCCTCGCCGACCTGGGCGCCGGTGTAGACGTCGAACAGGCGGATGGACTCCAGGAGCTCGCCCGCCCCCTCACGCAGTGCCGCCTCCACCGGGGCCACCGGGGTGTCCGCGTCGACGATGAGCGCGACGTCCTGGCTCGCGACCGGGTAGGCGGAGATCACGGGTGCCTGTGCCGAGCTGACCGGCAGCGACTCCAGCCTGGTCAGTTCCAGCTCCATCGCGCAGGTGCGCGGGGGCAGGCCGTACGCCTCGATGACGCGCGGGTGCAGCTCGCCGGCGTGACCGACGAGCGTGTCTCCGGCGTACAGGGCGGCGCAGCGGCCCGGGTGCCAGGGCTCGTGCTGATCGGCGCGGACGTCGAGGGTGACCCCGGCCTCGCGGGCGATCGTACGGGCCGCCTCGACGGCGTCCGCCCAGTCGGCGGCGCGGCCCCTGCCCCACCAGCCCGACGGGTCGAACTCTCCGGCCAGCACGACCCCGACCCGCAGGGGCTGAGCGGGCAGCGCGGCCTCGATCGAGGCGAGCTCCCGCTCGTCCGGCCTGTGGGCGACACCGAGCACCGGGGCCACCGCGGGGGCGTCCTTCGAGGGGCGATAGACCAGGCCCATCTCGAACAGCGCCACATCGCCCCAGCCCCGGCCCACGTTGCGGACCAGTGTCTTGAGCAGGCCCGGCAGCAGGGTGGTCCGCATCAGCGGCTCGTCCTCGCTGAGCGGGTTGGCCAGCCGCACGGCCAGGCGGCGCGCGTCGTCGGCGGGCAGTTGCAGGTTGTCGAAGTCACGCTCCCCGTTGAACGGGTAGGCGAGGATCTCGACGTAGCCGGAGGCGGCCAGCGCCCGGCCGACCCGGCGGCGCAGCCGCTGAGCCTCGCTGAGACCGGTGCCCGCCGGGGCGGTCGGCAGGATCGAGGGCAGGTTCTCGTAGCCTTCGAGCCGGATGACCTCCTCGGCGAGGTCGTTCGGGTCGGTCAGGTCGGGCCGCCACGAGGGCGGGGTGACCTTCAGCATGTCCTCGCCGGTGACCGCGAGCTTCGCGGCGATCTCGCCGGCGGAGCCGCTCTCTCCCTCGGGCGACCCCTCCTCGACCGTGCAGCCGACCTGCTCCAGGCGGCGGATCACCGTCTCGCGGTCATAGGTGGTCCCGGCGACCTTCCCGGGATGACCGCTCGGGATGAGGATGTGGACTTGCTCGACCGGGGCCGCGGCGTGGGTCACGCCCGGCTGGATCGTGCCGCCGCCGAGCTCGGCCAGGAGCAGGGCCGCACGCCAGGAGGCCTGCAGCGGGAGCTCCCGGTCCACGCCCCGCTCGAAGCGCTTGGACGCCTCGCTGACCAGGTTGTGGCGGCGGGACATGCGGGCGGTGCCGCTGGACGAGAAATGCGCGGCCTCGATCACGATGTCGGTGGAGTCATCGGAGATCTCGGTGTGCAGACCACCCATGGTCCCGGCCATCGAGATCGCACCCGACTGGTCGGTGATCAGGATGTCTTCCGGGTTGAGCGTGCGCACGACGTGGTCGAGCGTCTCCAGCGTCTCGCCGGGCTCGGCCCTGCGCACGACGATCTCGCCGGTCAGCTTCGCGGCGTCGAAGGCGTGCAGGGGCTGGCCGAGCTCCAGCATGACGTAGTTGGTGACGTCCACGGCCAGCGAGACCGGGCGCATGCCGGCGCGGGAGAGCCGCGCCCGCATCCACGGCGGGCTCTCGGCCGAGGGGTTGAACCCCCGGATCTCGCGCAGCACGAAGCGGTCGCACGCCGACGGGTCGGCGATCGAGGCCGGGTAGGACGGACCGGACTCGGCGGGCGGCGAGACGTCGGCCGGGTCGAGGAACGCCGAGTCGAAGGCGGTGGCGGCCTCGCGGGCCACGCCCCGGATGGAGAGCGCGTAGCCGATGTCCGGGGTGATCTCCAGCTCGATCACGTCGTCGCGCAGGTCGAGCAGCTCGACCACGTCGACGCCGATCGGAGTGCCCTTGGGCAGCACGAGGATGCCGGGCGAGGAGTCGGCCATGCCGAGCTCCGCCTCCGAGCAGATCATGCCGTCGGACAGGCGTCCGTAAGTCTTGCGCGAGGCGATCTCGAACCCACCGGGCAGTACGGCGCCGGGCAGCGCGACCGGGACGCGGTCTCCGACCTCGAAGTTGGTCGCGCCGCAGACGATCTCACGCGGCGTGGCCTCCCCCACCTCGACCTGGCAGTGGCGGATCGGCTTCTTGAAGCCCTCCAGCAGCTCGATCGCGAGCACCTCGCCGACGACCACGTTCTTGATGTCGTGGCCGTAGGAGGTGACACCCTCCAGCTTGAGTCCGGCGGCGGTGAGCTTCTCGGCGACCTCGTGAGCGGTGACCGCGGGGAGATCGACGTACTCCCGCAGCCATGAAAGCGGGACCTTCATCAGACCTCCATTCCGAAGGGAAGCGTGAAACGAACGTCTCCCTCGACCATGTCGCGCATGTCCTCGGCATTGTGGCGGAACATCAGGGTGCGCTCGACGCCCATGCCGAAGGCGAAGCCGCTGTAGCGGCCGGGGTCGACACCGCAGGCGATGAGCACCCGCGGGTTGACCATGCCGCAGCCGCCCCACTCGATCCAGCCCTCCGACTTGCAGGTGCGGCAGGGCGGGTTGCCGGGAATCGCGGAGTTACCACGGCAGACGAAGCACTTCAGGTCCATCTCGGCCGAGGGCTCGGTGAACGGGAAGTAGTTCGGCCGGAACCGGGTGGTGATGCCCTCGCCGAACATGACCTCGGCGAAGCGGTCCAGGGTGCCCTTGAGGTGGGCCATGGTCAGGCCCTCGTCGATCGCCAGCCCCTCGATCTGGTGGAAGACCGGGGTGTGGGTGGCGTCGAGCTCGTCGGTGCGGAACACCTTGCCCGGAGCGATCACGTAGATCGGGGGCTTGCGGCTGAGCAGCGTCCGGATCTGCACCGGGGAGGTCTGGGTCCGCAGCACCTTGCCCGAGTCGACGGACTCCACGAAGAAGGTGTCGTGCTCGGAACGCGCCGGATGGTCGGGGGAGATGTTCAGGGCGTCGAAGTTGAACCACTCCCCTTCCAGCTCGGGTCCCTCGGCCACCCCGTAGCCCATCGCGACGAACACGTCGGCGATGCGCTCCTGCAGGGTGGTCAGCGGGTGCCGGGCGCCATGCGGGGCCCGGCCGGAGGGCAGCGTGACGTCGACGGTCTCCTCGACGAGGACCCGCTCGTCGCGCTCGGCCTCCAACTCGGCCTGGCGCACGGCGAGGGCTTCGGCGATGGCCTTGCGGGCACCGCCGATGCGCTTGCCCGCTTCGGCGCGGGCCGCCGGGGGCAACACGCCGATCTCACGGTTGGCCAGGGCGATCGGCGAGCGATCACCGACGTGCGTGAGCCGTACCTGCTTGAGTTCGTCGAGGTCGCGCGCCGCCTTGATGGCGTCGAGCGCGTCGGCCTGCATGCGCGCCATCTCATCGGCGTGCAGCGGGGTCACCTCAACGGGGTCGTAGTTAGACAAGAGAGAGCTCCGAATCCAGGGCTTGAGCGGCCATGAGTCTAGTCGGGAAAGCCCACCGGCCAGGAATCCGCGTCAGGCGAAGTCAGGGGTGCCGGTGGGCACCATAAATCGAAACTCGGCCCCGCCCTCGGGCCCCCGCTGCACGGAGATGGTGCCGCCATGGGCCTCGATCAGGCCTTTGACGATGAACAGGCCGAGACCGGTACCGCCGCGGCGGCGGGCGTTACCCCGCCAGAACTGCTGGAACACGCGCGTGACCAGCTCGGGCGGGATGCCCTCTCCCTGGTCGCGGACGGACACGGTCACTCCCCATTCGTTCGGCTCAACACCTATTGTCACCGTACCGCGCCCGTGACGCACCGCGTTTTCCATCAGGTTGGCCAGCACCTGATCGATCTTGTCCTGGTCGAGCCAGGTCTCCGGAAGCTCGCCGCCCATCTCCAGCCGGAAACGGTCGTCCGGCTCCCCCGCGGCCACCCGGCCCGCGATGATCTTACGGATCCTGGCCGGGATGTCGACCACCTGGCGGTGGATCTCCAACCGCCCGGACTCGATCCGGGACACGTCGAGCAGCTCGGTGATCAGCCGGGTCACCCGGTCGGCGTCGGCGTTGACCGTCTCCAGCATGACCAGTTTCTGGTCATCGGTGAAGCGGGTCCACTTGGCCAATAGCGTCGCGGTGAACCCCTTGACGCTGGTCAGCGGGGATCGGAGCTCATGGGCGACGGTGGAGACCAGGTCGGCGCGGCTGCGCTCCAGGCGGGCGCGGGCGCCGGCGTCACGCAGCGTGATCACCACCCGGACGATCTCTCCGCCCCGCTCGGGGGTGCGCACCAGACGCGCGGCCACGAGCATCTCCTGGCCGCCGGGGGTGCGCAGCGAAAGCTCCGGCTGGCGGGTGCGGGTGGGCAGCCCGCCGTAGGTGTCGAGCCATTTCCACCAGTCGCGCCCGTCGCGGTCGCGGAAGGAGAACACATCCCGCAGATGCCGGCCGACGGCCTGATCGTGGGTGACGCCCGTGAGACGGGCCGCGGCGCGGTTGACGGTCAGCACATGGCCGTCCCTGTCGGTCACGACGAGTCCGTCAGGAAGATCGTTCACGTCGATCACAGACGCGGTTTCAGCGCTCCGCTCGTCGATGTGTTCGCCGTGCACGACCCCGCCTCCTCGACGCTACAGGGCCGACAATAGCGGGTTTCCCACGTTGTACGGCAGCCCCGGAGCACAGGGCCTCACCCAGCACCGGGACCGGTGCGCTGAGATCGGGCAGATGCGTACAGACACACCGCGGCGGCGGTCGCGAGGTTCAGGCTCTCGGCCCGGCCGTAGATGGGCACCTGCACCACCTCGTCGGCCAGCCGCAGGATTTCCTCCGGAAGTCCCCATGCCTCGTTGCCGAAAATCCACGCGGTCGGACCGGACAGATCCACATCGTCCAGGGTCTGCTTGCCCGCACCGTCGGCGGCGAGCACCCGCAGCCCGGTGTCCTTCAGCTTCTGTACGGCCTCCGCCACCGGGACCCCCGTGGTGACCGGGAGATGGAACAGGCTGCCGGCGCTGGCCCGTACGCATTTGCCGTTGTAGGGGTCCACCGAGGCGTCGGTGAAGACCACCGCGTCGGCGCCCGCCGCGTCGGCCGTGCGCAGCACGGTGCCCGCGTTGCCGGGGTCGCGGACGTGGGCGAGCACGGCCACCAGCCTGGCGTCGGCGGTCACGGCGCGTTCCAGGGGCACGTGCACGAAGCGGCACACGGCCAGCAGCCCCTGCGGGGTGACGGTCTGGGCGAGTTCGGTCATGACCTCGCCACTGGCCCGGAAGAGGGGCACCCCGGCGAGGGTGGCGGCGGTGATGATCTCGGCGTGCCGCAGTTCGGCGTCGGCCGTGGCGAACAGCTCCGTGACGACGCCGTCCAGCGCGAGCGCCTCACGGACCGCCTGCGGCCCCTCGGCCAGGAAGGAACGGTCACGGTCCCTGAAGGCCCGTTTGGTCAGCCGCCGCACGGCCTTGACCCGCGGCGACTTGATGTTGGTCAGCTCAGATCCGGCCATGCCCGTCCCCCAAGAATGCGAATGCGGCCCACAGCGTGATCGCTGCGGGCCGCATATTCGTCAGTGCTGGCTCAGCCGGCGACCGGCGCGTTCACGTCGGACGGGAGCGCCTTCTTGGCGGCCTCGACCAGAGTCGCGAACGTGGCGGTGTCGTTGACCGCGAGGTCAGCGAGGATCTTGCGGTCGACCTCGATGGAGGCGAGGCGCAGACCCTGGATGAGCCGGTTGTACGTGATGCCGTTCTGGCGGGCAGCGGCGTTGATGCGCTGGATCCAGAGACGGCGGAAGGTGCCCTTGCGGTCCTTGCGGTCGCGGTAGGCGTAGGTCATCGAGTGGAGCATCTGCTCCTTGGCCTTGCGGTACAGCCTGGATCGCTGACCCCGGTAGCCCTTCGCCCGCTCGAGAACGACCTTGCGCTTCTTCTTGGCGTTGATCGCCCGCTTGACGCGTGCCATGTGAATCTATCTCCCCGGGGGCCGGTTACTTAGCGAGCAGCTTCTTGATCTTCTTGGAGTCGGCATCGGAGAGCACGACATCGGACTTGAGACGGCGCATGAACTTGGACGACTTGTGCTCGGCGTAGTGCGCACGGTTGGCGCGACGGCGAACGAGCTTGCCGGAACCGGTCACCCGGAACCGCTTCTTCGCACCGCTGTGCGTCTTCATCTTCGGCATCTCAGCCGTCTCTCCCTCTATCGTGCCCATGTCCCGGGCCGGTGACCCAAGTCAAGGGCATGCCTGACTGCGAGACCGGACCCGGTCTCGGCTTGATCTCGCCACTACCTGATGGTTCAGGCTATGCGAGTCACTCCTGCGGAGCGGCTACCGCGTCACTGACCGACGCCTCATCCTCGACGAGGGTCTCGTCGGCGGCTGATGCCTGGTCCTCAGAAGGGTCCTCGTCATGCCGTGCCTTGGCCGCCGCCTTCTCGGCCTTGGCCTCGGCCTTCTTCTTGTGCGGGCCGATCACCATGATCATGTTTCGGCCGTCCTGCTTGGGCTGGGACTCGACGAAGCCAAGCTCCGTGACATCCTCCGCCAGACGCTGCAGGAGCCGGAAACCCAGCTCGGGCCGGGACTGCTCCCGTCCGCGGAACATGATCGTAACCTTGACCTTGTCGCCGGCCTTGAGGAACCGCACCACGTGACCCTTCTTGGTCTCGTAGTCATGCGGGTCGATCTTCGGCCGGAGCTTGATCTCCTTGATGATCGTGTACGCCTGGTTACGGCGCGCCTCGCGTGCCTTCATCGCGGACTCGTACTTGAACTTGCCGTAGTCCATGAGCTTGCACACTGGCGGGCGAGCCGTGGCTGCGACCTCAACGAGGTCGAGGTCTGATTCCTGAGCCAGCTTCAAAGCATCGCCGATGGAGACGATGCCCACCTGTTCGCCGTTCGGGCCGACGAGGCGGACCTCGGGCACGCGAATACGGTCATTGATGCGGGGCTCGGCGCTGATGGGGCCTCCTAGGTTTGCGATCCGCGGCCGTCCTTCGGACGGCTGCCACATGCTCGATCGTGCCGGGAGGTCGCAGAACGCACGCCGTTTCAGGTCGTAGAACGCGAAATGCCCCGCACGTCGCGCATGCGGGGCCACACGAACTCACAAGCATCTGACGCCGTAAGCTCTCCGGAATTACCCGGTGTGATCCTTGACCCGTCGACCTCGCGGTCAATCAGGTGGGAGATGAACCTCCGCTTGCGCGTCCGGCAGGCATGCCGGACCGATCGAGTAGTTACATTACCACAACCACGGACGCCGACCGAATCATCCCGGCGCATAACCGCCGAGTCGGCGTCCGGCGAATCCGTTGCGCGACGTCAAGACCATCGACATGCAAAAACCGCGCGAAAAGCCGGTCAACGCGGGGCTCCCGCTCCCATGGCCCGACGTCGGTCAGCTCGCCGGAGCGGCTCGCCTGACGATCTCGGCCCTGGCCGCCGCGCGCATCGCCTCGACGGGCACGTCCGTCCGGCCGGTCATCATCTCGACCTGCCGGACCGCCTGGTGCAGGAGCATCGGGAAGCCTCCGACGACGATGCCGCCGCCCCCCGCCACGGCCGTCGCCAGCCGGGTGGGCCAGGGCGCGTAGACCACGTCGAAGAGGGCGGGCACGCCCGACAGCAGATCGGCGAAGCCGTCGGCGGCCCCTGCGGGCAGGGTCGAGACGACCAGGTCCACCTCGAGCACGGTGTCGATCTTGTCGAAGGTCTGCACCGTCAGGGTCACGCCCAGCCGCTCGGCCACCTCGGCGGTCTCCCCGGCCCTGGCCGGGTCGCGGACCACCAGGGTGGCCTCGCCCAGGCCCAGCTCGCGCAGGGCGGCCAGCGCGGAGGCCGAGGTGGCCCCCCCGCCGAGGATCGTCGCCGCCCTGGGCGGGGCCACGCCCGCCTCGGCGAGCGCCTGGACGATGCCGTGGACGTCGGTGTTGTCACCGTGCAGGGCGCCGCCCGAGAAGATCACGGTGTTGGCCCCGCCGACCTCGACCGCGAGCTCGGAGACCGTGTCGAGCAGCGGCAGAACGGCCCGCTTGAGCGGCATGGTCAGCGACAGGCCCGCCCACTCGCGCCCGAGCCCGGCGATCAGGCCGCCCAGCCCCGCCTCGTCGCACTCGATCGCCTCGTAGCGCCAGTCGTGCAGGCCGAGGCCCTCGTAGGCGGCGCGGTGCAGGAAGGGCGACAGCGAGTGCGCGATCGGCGATCCCAGGACCGCCGCTCTCATCCGCCGGCCGCCTTGTTGCGTTCGTACTCCGCCTTGAGCTGGAGGAACTCGGTCTCCGTCGTGGCGAACTTGGTGATGCCCCGCTTGGTGTCGGTGGTCACGAACCAGACCCAGTCGCCCTTGGTCGGGTTGAGCGCCGCCTGGATCGCGTCGTCACCCGGATTGGTGATCGGCCCCGGAGGCAGGCCCGGATGCATGTAGGTGTTGTAGGGCGAGGTGCTCTTCAGATCCACGTTGGAGGCCTCGACGCCGTACTTGTTCAGCGCGTACATGAGCGTGCTGTCCATCTCGAGCTTGCGCACGGGGTCGCCGTCGAGCCGGTTGTAGATGACCCGCGCCACCTTGCCCATGTCCTGCTTGCTGCCGGACTCGGCCTGGACGATGCTGGCGATCGTCATGATCTCGTGCGAGGTGTGACCGAGCGCCTTGGCCTTGCCCTGAAGGTCGTCCTTGTTCGCGGTCTGGTTGAAGCGGTCGACCATCGCGGTCAGGATCTCGGCGGGCCCCATCTTGGGGGTGATCTCGTAGGTGGCCGGGAAGGCATAGCCCTCCAGCTTGCCCTTGGCGTAACTCGGCAGGCCCAGTCCCTTGCCGCTCCTGGCGACCTGCTGGAACTCCCTCAGCGGCTTGCCGGTCTTCTTGGAGAGCTGCACCAGGGTGTCGGACAGGCGCAGTCCCTCATTGATGGTGACCTTCTCCCGCAGCCGTTTGTTCGGGTCGAGCAGCTTGACGGCCTCGGCGGCGGACATCTGCTTGCGCATGCTGTACTCGCCCGGCTGCAGGGAGGAGCTCTGGCCCGCGCTCGCGACGGCGTTGGCGAACGCCTTGGCGCTCTTCACCACGCCCTGGTCCTGCAGGGTCTGGGCGACGTCGGTGGCGCTCTGGCCGTCCTTGATCTCCACCCGGACCTCGCCGGTGCCCAGTCCGACGTAGTCGTCGGGGGTGACCGCGTCCCGGAGCCACATGTAGCCGAAGAAACCACCGGCGCCGAGACCGCCCACGAGGACGATGATCGCCAGCATCGGCGCCAGGAAGCCACCCCTGTTGCGGCGCCGGCGCCTGCGGCGGCCTCGCCGTCCGCCGGAGTCACGCCCTGAGGATGTGCGAGATCCGCGCCGCGACCGACCATCGTCGTCGTCGGCGACCAGGAAGTCCATATCGAGATCGTTCATAGATGCGCTGGCCAATCTCCCGGTTGGGACGGCCTGGCGTCAAGCGGGTGTGCCAAACCGAAGGGGGACACCGGGCTGAAAGTCCCGGTCCGCCGGGCACCTTCCCTTAGCTTGTCGGTGCAGGTCGCCGCGTGCAGCAGAACGGGGGATGTCCCGCCGGGCATCAACGTCTCCCGAGGTATATGTCCAGCTCTTCCCGGTATCTCACAAACTCACTCTCTGTGTCAGTGAATTTCGTGATTCTATGCTCCAGATCGGTTGTAACACACCAAAACCAATCACCTCGGTCTGGTTGGAGGAACACGGCCGATGTCCTCTTCCCGGGATTCGCGACGAGACCGGGCTGCGGGCCGGGCCTGAAGTAGGTATTGCACGGTGACCTCATGGTGATGTCCTTCTCCGACATCCTGAGCGTCCTGCGCCCGTGCGCGCAACCGTGGTGGTGCCGGGCCGGAGTGACGTCCGGGCCCCGGTCCGGTTGTAGATCATTCTAGCGATCTTCGGCTCACTGGACGGCCCCGCCGCCCGGCTCTCCTCCGGACCGCTCATCCTCCGCGCTCTCCACGGGTGGGTCGACGGACCTCCCCGGCGGCCTGCCGGTGGCACGCTCGGCGTCCAGCGCCGCCTGGAGCAGCACGATGGCCGCCGCCTGGTCCACGACGCCCCGCTGGTTCTTGGCCTTGACCCCGCTGGCCCGCAGGCCGTGCTGGGCGGTGACCGTGGTCAGCCGCTCGTCGAACAGCCGCACCGGAAGTGGCGCCAGCCGTAGCGAGATCCGGGTGGCGAAGTCGCGGGCGGCCTCGGCCGCCCGCCCCTCACGGCCGGAGAGCGAGGTCGGCAGGCCGACCACGATCTCGACGACCTCGTGCTCGGCCGCGATCTCCGCGAGCCGATCCAGATCGCCCTTGCCGCGCCGGACGGTCTCCACCGGCGTGGCGAGCACTCCCGAGGGATCGCTACGAGCCACGCCGATGCGGACCGAACCGACATCGACACCCAACCGAACGCCGTCTCTCATCATCCCTGTCCTCACCCTCCTGGCCGGTTACGGCTCGAGGGTGTCATCTCTTGTCAGGCGAGCGTCTGGACGATCGCCTGCTCGACCGCGCCGAGCGCGTCGCCGATCGCCTCGGCACGCACTCCGCCGCCCTGGGCGACGTCGTCCTTGCCGCCACCGCCACCGCCGAGTGCCTTGGCGGCGACACCGACGAGGCGGCCCGCCTTCAGACCCCGCAGGCGCCCCGCCTCGTTGACCGCGGCGACGACGACCGGCCGGTCGCCGGGAACACCGGCGACCACGACGACCGCGGCGCGGTCGCCCGAGAAGCGGCCGCGCACATCAAGGGCAAGCTTACGCAGATCATCAGGAGAGGTTCCATCAGGCGCGCGGTGCGTCACAACGGAGACTCCCCGCAGATCACGGGCACTTTCCGCCATTTCACCCGCGCCCTCGAGCACCTGGGCGGAGCGCAGCGTGGCCAGCTCCTTCTCCGCGGTGCGCAGCCGGGTGACGATGCCCTCGATCCGCTCGGGCAGCTCCTCCCGCCGGGCCTTGAGCTGCTCGGAGAGCTGGGAGACGAGCACGCTCTCCCTGGCGAGGAAGCGGAAGGCGTCCAGACCGACCAGGGCCTCCACCCGGCGCACCCCGGCGCCGATCGAGGCCTCTCCCAGCACCTTGACCAGGCCGAGCTGGCCCGAGCTGGCGACGTGGGTGCCGCCGCACAGCTCGCGGGAGTATTCGCCGACCTCGACGATGCGGACCGTCTCGCCGTACTTCTCACCGAACAGGGCCAGCGCGCCCATCGCCCGGGCCTCGGCCTGGGAGGTGTGGAAGGCGTTGACCTTGAGGTCGTTGATCAGGACGGCGTTGACCTCGTCCTCGACCTCGCGCAGCAGGCTGGGCGCCACGGCGCCCGAGGCGGTGAAGTCGAAGCGGAAGCGGCCCGGCGAGTTCTCGGAACCGGCCTGCGCCGCCGTCTCGCCCAGCGCGTTTCGGAAGCCGCGATGCACCAGGTGCGTGGCGGTGTGGCTGCGGGAGATGGCCCGGCGCCGCTCGACGTCGATCTCGGCCTGGGCCTGGTCGCCCACCAAGATCTCGCCGGTGCGGACCTTGCCCCGGTGCACGACGACTCCGGAGACCGGGGACTGCACGTCCACGATCTCCACCTCGGCCCCGCCGGTGCGGATGACGCCCTGGTCGGCGAGCTGCCCGCCGCCCTCGGCGTAGAACGGGGTGCGGGCGAGCACGACCTCGACCGACGTGCCGGCGCCGGCCGCGGGGACCGAGACGCCGTCGACGAGGAGGCCGACGACCTCGGACTCGGCGCTCACCTGGTCGTAGCCCAGGAACTCGACCTTGCCGGTCTTCTCCAGGAGCCGGCCGAACACCGAGATGTCGGCGTTGCCGGTCTTCTTGGAGGCGGCGTCGGCCTTCGCCCGGTCGCGCTGCTCCTTCATCAACCGGCGGAAGCCCTCTTCGTCGACCTGAAGGCCCTGCTCGGAGGCCATCTCCAGGGTCAGGTCGATCGGGAAGCCGTAGGTGTCGTGGAGCTGGAAGGCCTGGTCCGCGGCGAGCGTGCCCTGCCCCTTGCGCTTGATCTCCTCCGCCGCCACGTCGAAGATCGCGGTGCCGGTGCGGAGGGTGCCCAGGAAGGAGGCCTCCTCGGCGTCGATGACACCGTGGATCTGCGGGGCGTCGGCCTTGAGCTCGGCGTACTGCTCGCCCATCACCTCGATGGTCACCGCCGTGAGCTCGTGCATGTAGCGCTCCTCGCCCGCGCCGAGCAGGCGCAGGTTGCGGATGGCGCGGCGCAGGATCCGGCGGAGCACGTAGCCGCGGCCCTCGTTGGAGGGCAGCACGCCGTCGGCGACGAGCATCACGCCGGTCCTGACGTGGTCGGCGATGATCCGCAGGGAGACGTCGGCGCGCTCGTCGCGGCCGTAGCGCGTCTTGGTGAGCTCGGCGGCCCGGTCGAGGATCTTGTAGGTGGTGTCGATCTCGTAGATGTTGTCGACGCCCTGCAGGATCGCCGCCATGCGCTCCAGGCCCATGCCGGTGTCGACGCTCTTGGCGGGCAGCTCACCCGAGATGTCGAAGTCCACCTTGGTGCGGACCTCGCCGAGCTGGAACTGCATGAAGACGTTGTTCCACACCTCGAGATAGCGGTTCTCGTCGGCGATGGGACCGCCGTCGCGCCCGTACTCGGGGCCGCGGTCGTAGTAGATCTCGCTGCACGGCCCGCCGGGACCCGGCACGCCCATGTGCCAGTAGTTGTCCTCGAGGTCGCGGCGCTGAATGCGCTCGGCCGGGATGCCGACCTTGTCGTGCCAGATGTTGAAGGCCTCGTCGTCGTCGAGGTAGACGGTGACCCAGAGCTTGTCCCCGGGGAAGCCGAAGCCGCCCTCGGACTCGGGCTTGGTCAGCAGCTCCCAGGCGAGCGGGATCGCGTCTTCCTTGAAGTAGTCCCCGAACGAGAAGTTGCCGAGCATCTGGAAGAAGCTGGCGTGCCTGGTCGTCTTGCCAACCTCGTCGATGTCGAGGGTGCGGACGACCTTCTGCGCGCTCGTGGCCCGCTTGAAGGGCGGCTTCTGCTGGCCCAGGAAGTAGGGCTTGAAGGGCACCATGCCCGCGTTGACCAGAAGCAGCGTCGGGTCCTCGGCGATGAGGCTGGCCGAGGGCACGACGGTGTGCCCACGCTCCTCAAAGAAGCGCAGGAAGCGGCGGGCGATCTCTGCCGACTCCATGTCAGCGGCCATCCTTTACCTTGTAGTGATAGGTGTTTTCCACAGTGTCGAGCCCGAACCTGGACCGCAACTCGGTTTCTCGCCTGGCCGCGCCCTCAAGGGCGTCTCCGGTGAGATCCCTCACCTGCTCCAGGGCGCCGGTGGCGTTATGCACGGCGCGACGGACCAGGTGGTTCGGATGCAGTGCCTGAAGCTTACGCATGACCCACACCGCGCCGAACGCGCCCAGGGCCATGTAGAACAGTCGCCGGATCATCGCCGCCGCCTCTCCAGCGCCCGGGGGCTCGTCCTGCCGCGCCGGTGGGCGGAGAGGGCCTGCCGGATGCCGTGGCCGAGCGCCGCCACCTTGATCAGCGGTCCGGTGACCAGGCTCTGGGTGATGTTACTGACCTTGGCCACGTGCCCGCTCACCTGCTTGACGTCCAGGGCGATGGCCTCGACGGCGACCAGCTGGCGGTTGGTCTGGCTGACGGCCACCGCGGCGTCCTCCAGCAGCGGCACCACGCGGTCGCTCAGCTCGGAGACCATCTTGGTGGTCTCGGTGAGCAACCGGGCCAGCTTGACCAGAACCACGGCCATGAAACAGACCAGGATCGCCCAGGCCATGGCGACGATCAGTCCGGCGACCTCTCCTGCGGTAAGCATGCGCCGATCTCCTTAGTTCACCCGGCTGGAATGGGCAAGACCCTATCGCGTCTTGCCTCGCTCCCTCCGGCATGCCGGGTCACGACGTGTGCCCCGTTCGCCGGCCGCCCCCGGACGCGTCCACGCGGAGCCGCGCGGCCGGCGAAGATCATGAGGGCTCGGCGCACGGCAGGGACGGTCTCCTCCGGGTGGCTACTGACCGCGCAGGAAGGATCGGATCTTGGACCAGCGGTCGGCGAAGCCCGCTTCGGCGCCGTGCCGGGTGGGCTGGTAGTAGCGGCGGTCCCTCAGCTCCTCCGGGGCGTAGTCCTGGCGGACCAGCCCGTGCTCGAAGTCGTGGGGGTATTTGTAGCCCTTGCCGTGGCCGAGTGTCTTGGCTCCCCCGTAGTGGGCGTCGCGCAGGTGGTTCGGGACGTGACCGATGTTGCCCCGCCGTACGTCCTCAGAGGCCGCTCCGATGGCGTTGACGACCGCGTTGGACTTGGGGGCCAGCGCGCAGTGGATGACCGCCTGAGCCAGGTTGAGCCGTCCCTCGGGCAGGCCGATGAACTCCACCGCCTGGGCCGCGGCCACCGCGATCTGCAGGCAGGTGGGGTCGGCCATGCCGACGTCCTCGGAGGCGAAGATGACGATCCTGCGGGCGATGAACCGCGGGTCCTCCCCCGCCTCGATCATCCGGGCGAGGTAGTGCAGCGCGGCGTCGGCGTCGGAGCCGCGCATGCTCTTGATGAAACCGCTGATCACGTCGTAGTGCTGGTCGCCCTGACGGTCGTATCTGACGGCCGCCTTGTCCACCGCGCGCTCCACCACCTCGACGGTGATCTCGTCGCCGGTGATCAGCGCGGCGGCCTCCAGATAGGTGAGCGACCTGCGGGCGTCTCCCCCGGCCAGGCGCACCAGGTGCTCGGCGGCCTCGGGCGCCAGCCGTACTTTCCCGTCGAGGCCGCGGGGGTCGGCGACGGCGCGCTCCAGCACCACCCGGATGTCGTCCTCGGACAGCGACTCCAGGGTCAGCAGCAGCGAGCGCGACAGGAGCGGGGAGATGACGGAGAAGAAGGGGTTCTCGGTGGTCGCGCCGATGAAGGTGACCCAGCGGTTCTCCACCGCCGGCAGCAGGGCGTCCTGCTGGGCCTTGTTGAAGCGGTGCACCTCGTCCACGAACAGCACGGTCTGGCGGCCGGACATGCCGAGCTCGCGCCGGGCCTGCTCGATGGCGGCGCGGACGTCCTTGACGCCCGCCGACACCGCGGAGACCTCGATGAAGCGGCGCTTGGTGACACCCGCGACCACATAGGCGAGGGTGGTCTTGCCGGTTCCCGGCGGGCCCCACAGGAACAGCGACATCGGCGCCTCGGCCTCGACCAGCCTGCGAAGCGGCGTGCCGGGGCCCAGCAGGTGCCGCTGGCCGATCACCTCGTCCAGGCCCCGCGGGCGCATTCGCACCGCCAGGGGCTCATGGCCGCGATGGGCCTCTTCCGCCGCCACATCGAACAGGCTGTCCACGGTCAGACATTACCGTCAGGAGACACGCCTCAGCTCCCCCAGGCCGCGGTGGCCCCGCTGTGTCCGGCGCGCACCACGTAGTAGAGCGCCACGACGGCCAGGACCACGGTCAGACCCGAGACGGCCAGTCTCACCGGGCGGCCGAACCGATCACCGCGCGAGACGTGGACGAGTCCCAGCGAGACCAGGCCGAGCGCCACGGTGGAGATCAGCAGGGGGACGGCGAAGCTGTGGTGCTCGGCGATGCGCCTGCCAAGCTCACCGCCGGCGGAGGAGAACCGGCTCTCCAGCAGCGCCTCGCCGCTCAACTTGGCCGCGAAGACCGACACCGGGACGACCGGCGCGAGCCCCACCAGCGCCCAGGTGGTCACGCCGCGCGTGCGCGGCGCCAGGGCGTACACGATGGCGAGCACCGCGAGGAGCGGCGTCAGGATCACGGGGACGTGAATGATCAGGGGGTGGAGGGGCAGGCCCAGGATCTCGTTAAACATGCATCTCTCCGATCATCTGCGGATCAGCATTAGTAAGTACGGATCACACCATGAACGGGTTATGGGCAGCGTGAAGCACCACATATACCCCTTCACCCCCACGCGGTAGATTTCGCCACTTACATGCAACACACGCTGAGGCCGGTACGCTTTCGGCCAGTCAGTAGTCATGCAACAGTAATCCTGGAGGACATAGCGGTGAGCGGCGAGGACCGCCAGAGCCAGCTGGCTCGGGAGCACAAGGAGCGGCAGGCGCAGCGTGCCGAGCAGGCGCCGCCCAAGACCAAGCGGAACGCTCTCATCGGAGCGGTCGTCGCAGCGGTCGTCGTCGTGGGAGGCCTGATCGCCGCGACGACGTTGCTCGGGGGTGCCGACAAGGCCGACCCCGCAGCCGCCAGTTCGCCGGCGCCCTCGGACAGCTCCCTCGCACAGCTGAATCCCACCCCGGCGCCCAGCGGTTCGGTCAACCCGGCCAAGGTGACCTGTACGTACAAGAAGGACACCAGCGGCAGCCCGGCCAAGAAGGTGGGCATGCCGCCGAGCAAGCCCAACATGAAGCTGAAGACCATGACGATCACCACCAACCACGGTAACGTCGTGATCGATCTTCTGACCGCGCAGTCCCCCTGCGCCGTCAACTCCCTGGCCTTCCTGGCCAGCAAGAACTTCTACGACAACACCAAGTGCCACCGCCTGGCCACCCCGGAGAACTCCGGTCTGGGCCTGCTGCAGTGCGGCGACCCGCAGGCCAAGGCCGACGGCAAGAACCCCACCGACGGCCAGGGCAGCTCGGGTTACGTCTTCGACGACGAGCTCTCCGCGGGCGTCCAGTACGTCCCGGGCGTCGTGGCCATGGCGAACGGCGGCCCCAACGCCAACGGCAGCCAGTTCTGGATCTCGCTCTCGGACGAGACCACCCAGCTCGACCCGGTCTACACCCCCGTCGGGACCGTCTCCAAGGGCATGGACATCCTCGACAAGATCTTCAAGGGCGGGTGGATCACCAACCCCGCGGACATCACCGGCGACGGCGGCTCCAACGCCCCGAAGATCCCGGTGATCATCAAGGATGTGAAACTCTCCTAGCGAGATTCCGATCAGGACACGGAATGGGATGCCCCGGCGGTCAGGTGACCGCCGGGGCATTCTGCTTCCACCGCGGGATCTCACCGGATCCCAGCCCCTGTGATCCCAATCACAATCGGGCGATACCGGCATTTACAGGGCCAAACTAATACCGGAAGACGTGTAATCCATCTCACCGAGGGTGCACCGATGTCTGAGAAGCTACCGATCGAGTTCGTGTTCAACCCGGAGTTCGGCAGGGATCCCTACGCCGCCTACGCCACGCTTCGAGACGAGGGGCCGGTTCACGCGATCGACCTCCCGCCCGGAATGGACGCGTTCCTGGTGATCGGCTACGAGCACGGCCGGCAGGCGCTCAACGATCCCCGGCTGGCCAAGGGCATGAGCCGGGGACCGGCCCGGTTCCGCGAGTTCACCTCCACCGACAACCCGGTGCTCGCCCACAACATGCTCAACAGCGACCCACCCGACCACACCCGGCTGCGCCGCCTGGTCTCCAAGGCGTTCACGCCGCGGCGGACCGAGAGCCTGCGGCCACGCATCCAGGAGATCACCGACGGTCTCATCGACGCGATGGCCGCCAAGGGACACGCCGACCTGCTCGACGACTTCGCCTTCCCTCTGCCGATCATCGTGATCTGCGAGCTGCTGGGCGTTCCCGCCGAGGACCGCAACGACTTCCGCGAATGGTCGACCAGCCTGGTCAGCCCGGCGCGCGACGAGGAGCAGACCCGGCACCGCGCCGAGACGGACGCCGCCACCCGCGCCTACTTCACCCGGCTCATCGCCGAGCGCCGGGCCGAGCCCCGCGACGACATGGTCAGCGCGCTGGTCGCCGCCAGCGACGAGGAAGAGCTGCTCAGCGAGCAGGAACTGCTGGCCACGCTCACGCTGCTGCTCATCGCCGGGCACGAGACCACGGTCAACCTGATCGGCAACGGCATGCTGGCCCTGCTGACCCACCCCGACCAGCTCCAGCTGCTGCGGGACAAGCCCGAACTGCTGCCCTCGGCGATCGAGGAGTTCCTGCGCTACGACGGGCCGGTGGAACGGGCCACGTTCAGGTTCGCCGCCGAGGACCTGGAGATCGCGGGCGTCCACATCCCCAAGGGCAGCATCGTTCACATCTCCCTCGGCGCGGTCGACCACGACCCGGAGGCGTTCGACGCCCCCGAGACCCTGGACATCGCCCGGACCGAGAACCGCCACGTGGCCTTCGGGCACGGCATCCACTTCTGCCTGGGCGCGCCGCTGGCGCGGCTGGAGGCGCAGATCGCCTTCGGGACGCTCCTGCGCCGCCTGCCCGGCCTCGCGCTCGCCTGTGCGCCGTCCGAGATCGCCTGGCGCCAGGACGGCTCGATCATCCGCGGGCTGCGGGCGCTGCCGGTCGGTTTCTGACCCGGCATACGGAAAGGCCTCCCGGAGCGTTCTCCGGGAGGCCTCCGCCACATCCTTGAGCCAGGCCCCTACCTCGCCTGAGGCCCTCACCGCATTCGCCGGCCGGGCCTCCACCTCGGGGCGGAGGCCCTCACCGCGTTCGCGAGCTAGGCCCCTGCCCTCAGCTTGGCGTCGGCGGCCTCCTTGGACTTGGCGTCCACACCGGCCTCCTTACGCTGCTCACCCGTGATCGGGGTGGGCGCGCCGGTCAGCGGGTCGAAGCCGGAAGCCGTCTTCGGGAAGGCGATGACGTCACGGATCGAGTCGCCGCCTACGAGGAGCATGCAGATCCGGTCCCAGCCGTAGGCGATGCCTCCGTGCGGCGGCGGGCCGTACTTGAACGCCTCCAGCAGGAAGCCGAACTTGTTCTCCGCCTCCTCCTTGGAGATGCCGAGCACGTCGAAGACGCGCTGCTGCATCTCGGCCCGGTGGATACGGATCGAGCCGCCGCCGATCTCCATGCCGTTGCAGACCATGTCGTAGGCGTAGGCCAGGGCCTCGCCGGGGTGGTCCTGGAAGGTGTCGGCCCACTCGGGCTTGGGCCCGGTGAACGGGTGGTGGACCGCGGTCCAGCCGCCGTCGCCGTCCTCCTCGAACATGGGGGCGTCGACGATCCAGAGGAAGTTCCAGGCGGACTCGTCGATCAGACCGCAGCGGCGGCCGATCTCCAGGCGGGCCGCGCCGAGCAGGTCGCGGGAGGCGGAGGCCGCACCGGCCGCGAAGAAGATCGCGTCACCAGGTCCGGCGCCCACCTTGGCGGCCAGGCCGGCGGTCTCGGTCTCCGACAGGTTCTTGGCGACGGGGCCGCCGAGCGTGCCGTCCTCGCCCACGAGCACGTAGGCCAGGCCCCTGGCGCCCCGCGACTTGGCCCAGTCCTGCCAGCCGTCCAGCTCCTTGCGGCTCTGGGAGGCGCCGCCCGGCATGACCACGGCGCCCACGTAGGGAGCCTGGAACACCCGGAAGGTGGTGTCGGCGAAGAACTCGGTCATCTCGACGAGCTCCTGGCCGAAGCGCAGGTCCGGCTTGTCGGAGCCGTAGCGGGCCATGGCGTCCCAGTAGGTCATCCGGGGCAGCGGCGTCGGCAGCTCGTAGCCGATCGTCTCCTTCCAGATGCGGCCGATCAGGGCCTCGCCCAGCGCGATGACGTCGTCCTGGTCCACGAAGGACATCTCGACGTCGATCTGGGTGAACTCCGGCTGCCGGTCCGCACGCAGGTCCTCGTCGCGGAAGCAGCGGGCGAGCTGGTAGTAGCGCTCCATGCCGGCGACCATGAGGAGCTGCTTGAACAGCTGCGGCGACTGCGGCAGCGCGTACCAGCTGCCGGGCTGGAGCCGGACCGGGACCAGGAAGTCGCGGGCGCCCTCGGGGGTGGAACGGGTCAGCGTCGGGGTCTCGATGTAGTTGAACCCGTGCTCGTCCATCACCTGGTGGGCCAGGTAGGTGGCCTTGGAGCGGATCCGCATGGCCTGCGCGATCTGCGGGCGGCGGATGTCAAGGTAGCGGTATTTGAGCCGCGCCTCCTCGGAGACGCCCGCGGTGCCCTCGATCGGGAACGGCAGCGGCGCGGACTCGCTGAGCACCTCGACCTGGGAGGCGACGACCTCGATCGAGCCCGTCGGCAGATCGGGGTTCGCGTTGCCCTCGGGACGGACCCGTACCTCTCCGACAACCTTCACGCAGTATTCGGCGCGCAGGCCGTGTGCGTCGTCCTCTTCGCGGAAGACCACCTGGGAGGAGCCGGAGGCGTCACGCAGGTCGATGAAGACCACACCGCCGTGGTCGCGGCGGCGCGCCACCCAACCGGCCAGCGTCACCTGCTGCCCGGCGTGCTCCTCGCGCAGTGATCCCGCTTCGTGCGTGCGGATCATTTGTTCAGTCTCTCCTTCAAAGTCGTGACGATCTCAGCGAGCGGTACGGTGATCTGATCACCGCTGACCAGGTCTTTGACCTGCGCGGACTCGACGGCGATATCTCGCTCGCCAAGGATCACGGCATAGCTCGCCCCCGAGCGGTCGGCGCCCTTCATGGCGCCCTTGAGACCCTTGCCGCCGAACGACATGTCGGCGTCCAGGCCTGCCCGGCGCAGCTCGGTGATGAGCAGGAACATCCGGCGGCGCGCCTCCTCACCCAGCGGCACACCGTACACCTGGACACGGGACTCACCGGCCTCGCCTCCGAACAGCCCCTCGGCCTCCATGGCCAGGACCGTCCGGTCGACGCCGAGCGCCCAGCCCACGCTGGGCAGGGCGGGACCGCCGAGCATCTCGCTCAGCCCGTCGTAACGGCCGCCACCGCCCACCGCCGACTGCGAGCCCAGCCCGTCGTGGACGAACTCGAACGTGGTGCGCGTGTAGTAGTCGAGGCCGCGGACCAGCCGGGGGTCGTCGGCGTAGGTCACGCCGGAGGCGCTCAGCAGCGAGCGGACCTCCTCGTGGTAGGCCTTGCACGCCTCACACAGGTGGTCGGTCACCAGCGGCGCGGCGGCCAGCTGGGCCTGCACCTCGGGGCGCTTGTCGTCGAGCACGCGCAACGGATTGATCTCAATCCGCTGGCGGGTGGCCTCGTCGAGGTCGAGCCCGCGCAGGAACTCCTGGAGCGCGGCCCGGTAGACGGGGCGGCACTCCCTGCAGCCCAGGGTGTTGATCAGCAACCGGACCCCGGTCAGGCCCAGTCCGGCGTAGCCGTCGCTGGCCAGGATGATCAGCTCGGCGTCCAGCGCGGGGTCCTCGGCCCCCAGTGCCTCCGCTCCGACCTGCCAGAAGTGGCGGTAGCGGCCTCTCTGGGCGCGCTCATAGCGGAACTGGCTGCCCGAGTACCAGAGCTTCACCGGAAGCTGGCCGTTGTGCAGGCCGTGCTGGAGGACGGCCCGCACGACCGAGGCGGTGCCCTCGGGGCGCAGCGTGAGGGAGCGTCCGCCCTTGTCCTCGAAGGTGTACATCTCCTTGGAGACGATGTCGGTCGACTCGCCGACACCGCGCACGAACAGCGCGGTGTCCTCGAAGACCGGTGTCTCGATATAGCCGTAACCGGCGCGGCGGGCCGGAGCGGTCAGCGCCTCGCGCACGGCGAGCGCCCGCTCGGACTGCGGCGGAAGCCAGTCGAAGGTGCCCTTGGGCGCCTGCAGAGTCATCTCTTAAAGTCCCCTGGTGGGACCACGGCCGTGCCGAAGGCTCTCGGAGCCGGCGTTGGACGCCGCTTCCGCTTCCGCCATATACGGGTTGGTGGCACGCTCGTGGCCGATCGTGGTCTGTGGTCCGTGGCCGGGCAGGACCACCGTGCTCTCCGGCAGCGGCAGGCACTTGGCCGCCAGGCTGCGCAGGATGGTCGGGTAGTCGCCTCCCGGAAGATCCGTGCGGCCGATGGAGCCGGCGAACAGCAGGTCGCCCGAGAACATCACGTCCGGAATCTCCTCGGTGCTGGGCAGCCTGAACGTCACCGACCCCCTGGTATGGCCCGGAGTGTGGTCGACGGTCAGTTCCATACCCGCCAGCCGCAGCACCTCACCGTCGACGAGTTCGCGCACGTCGTCGGGCTCGGTAAAGGTCAGGCCGCCGAACATCTGCTGCCTGGTCGCCGTCGACAGTCCCCTGCCCGGGTCGGAGAGCAGCTCACGGTCCTCGGGGTGGATCCACGCCGGGACGCCGCGCGCGCCGCAGACCGGGGCGACCGACCACATGTGGTCGATGTGACCGTGGGTGACCAGCACCGCGACCGGCTTGAGCCGATGCTCGCGCAGCACGTCGTCCAGGTCGCCGACGGCGTTCTGGCCCGGATCGACGATGACACACTCCTCGCCCGCGGCGGGAGCGACGACGTAGCAGTTGGTCTGGAACGACCCTGCTGGAAAGCCGGCGATGAGCATCTGCCTCAGCTGATCTCGTCAAGAATGCGGATGGGAATGTAACCGAAGGGTACCGGTGCGGGTCGGCGGGCTGCGAACCATTACCCTCTGGCCGATACGATTCGCCCACCTCAATAAGTAATACTCCGGCACTCGGGAGGGCGAAGCGGTGAGCGGCAAGGAACGCCAGAAGCAGTTGGCGCGCGAGCACTACGAGCGGCAGATGCAACGACGCGTCGAGCGCGAGACCAAAACCAAGCGCAACGCGATCATCGGCACCAGCGTGGCCGTAGTGGTGGTCGTGGGAGGCGTGATCGCCGCGACCACCCTGCTCGGCAGCTCGGACACCACGGCGACGGCCAGCCCGGACCCGGCCGCGAGCCCGGCTGCGAGCCCGGCCGCGTCCGACGCCGGCGCCCAGCCGGCGGCCTTCGACCCCGCCAGCGGCACCTGCGGCTACGTCGCGGACACCGCCGGCGGCCCCTCCAAGGACGTGGGCATGCCTCCGGCGAAGGTGGACACCACGCCCAACAAGATGACCCTCAAGACGAACCGCGGTGACATCGTCATCCAGGTGTCCGCCGAGAAGACCCCGTGCACGGTCAACTCCTTCGCCTTCCTGGCGAAGAAGAAGTACTTCGACGGCTCCAAGTGTCACCGCCTGGGTTCGGCCGCGTTCCCGATGCTGCAGTGCGGCGACCCACTGGCCAAGGCCGACGGTAAGAGCCAGACTGACGGCCAGGGTGGCCCCGGCTACCGCTTCGTGAACGAGAACCTCGAAGGCGCCAAGTACACCCGTGGCGTCGTGGCCATGGCGAACAGCGGCGCCGACACCAACGGCAGTCAGTTCTTCATCGTGTTCGGCGACACCCAACTGCCCCCGAATTACACCCCGTTCGGTACGGTGACCAAGGGACTGGAGATCATCGACAAGGTGAACAAGGCCGGCGTTATTACTCCGGGACCTGACGGCACCGGAGCCCCGAAGGAAACCGTACAAATCGAAGACGTGACAATGTCCGGCAAGAGCTGACGTAATACAAGCAAGGGACGGCTAGTCCCGAAAGGCTGATGAAAGTGCGGGAGGACACGGTGAGCACCGACCCGTGGGGCCGGGTAGACGACGACGGCACCGTCTACGTACGTACGGCTGAGGGAGAACGGGCCGTCGGGTCCTGGCAGGCCGGCGAACCGGAAGAGGCACTTGCCTACTTCCATCGCAAGTTCGACGAATTGGCCGGGCAGGTCACCCTTCTGGAGCAGCGGGTTCGCGGCACCGACCTGCCGCCCGCCCAGGCCGAGGCGACCATCGTCAAGCTCCGTGAGGCGATCACCGACGCGCATGCGATCGGCGATCTCGACGGGCTGCTGAACCGGCTGGGCGTCGTCACGGAGCTGGTCGCCCAGCGCCGCGAGGAGGTCAAGGCGGCACGCGACGTGGCCCGCGCGGAGGCCAAGGACATCAAGGAGCGGATCGTCGCCGAGGCGGAGCGCATCGCCGACGACACCACTCACTGGAAGACCGGCGGCGAGCGGCTGCGCCAGCTCATCGAGGAGTGGAAGGCCGCCGAGCGCATCGACCGGGTGACGGAGGCGGCGCTCTGGAAACGCCTGTCCGCCGCCCGCACGGCCTTCGCCAAGCGGCGCAAGGCCTACTTCGCGGGGCTGGACGAGCAGCGAGAGAGCGTGCGCTCCGCCAAGGAGCGCATCGTCATCGAGGCCGAGGCGCTGTCTTCCTCCACCGACTGGGGCGCCACCGCCTCCACCTACCGCGAGCTGATGCAGCAGTGGAAGATGGCGGGCCGGGCCTCCCGCGAGGTCGAGGACGAGCTCTGGGGCCGTTTCAAGGGCGCCCAGGACCAGTTCTTCCAGGCGCGTTCGACGGTCTTCGCCGAGCGCGACGCCTCGCTCGCGGCCAACGCCGAGATCAAGGAGCAGCTTCTGGCCGAGGCCGAGAAGATCCTCCCAGTCTCCGACGCCCGCTCCGCCCGGACCACCCTGCGCAACATCCTGGAACGCTGGGAGGCCGCGGGTTCGGTTCCGCGGGAGCAGCGTGACCGTCTTGAGGGCGGGCTGCGCAAGATCGACGAAGCGATCCGCAAGGCCGAGGAGACGGAGTGGAAGCGCTCCAACCCCGAGGCCCGCGCCCGCGCCCAGAACACGGTCGACCAGCTCCGCAAGACGATCGCGCAGCTGGAGGCCCGCCTGGTCAAGGCCCAGACCGCGGGCAAGGACAAGGACGTGAAGGACGCCGAGGAGGCCCTGGCCGCCCGCCGTTCCTGGCTGGAGGAGGCCGAGCGCACACTCGCCGAGTTCTCCTGAGCAACTGAGAAGGCCCCCAGGACGCGCCCCGTAGACGAGGGCACGCCCTGGGGGCCTCTGTATGCCCCTGAGACCTTCTCCCGGATGGCATCGCGACCCAGAGGCACCGGACGGCGCCGCGCGCACGGAGCGTCACGTACGGGGCCGCGGAATCGCCGGCCGGTGCCACGCGTTCGCGCCCGGCTCCGCCTCGGAGACGGGCGCCGTGCGTCAGGGACGGCCGATCAGGAGCCGGCGCCGCTGACCCGATAGACGTCGTATACGCCCGGGATGTTGCGTACGGCCTTCAGAACGTGGCCCAGGTGCTTGGGATCGCCCATCTCGAAGGTGAACTTGCTGATCGCCACGCGGTCCCTGGACGTCGTCACCGACGCCGACAGGATGTTGACGTGCTGGTCCGACAGGGTCCTGGTGACGTCCGACAGCAGGCGGGGCCGGTCGAGCGCCTCGACCTGGAGGGCGACCAGGAACACCGAGTCGTCCGCGGCCGACCAGGCGACCTCGACCAGGCGATCCGGCTCGGAGTTGAGCTGATCCATGTTGGGACAGTTGGTGCGGTGCACCGACACGCCGTGCCCCCGGGTGACGAATCCGACGATCTCGTCGCCCGGAACGGGGGTGCAGCAGCGTGAGAGCCGTACCCACACGTCGGAGCTGCCCGCCACCACCACGCCCGCGCCGCCGCTGCCGCGGGGACGGCCCCGCAGCTTGGTCGGCACCGAGGCCTCGGCGATGTCCTCCTCCGCGCCGTCCACTCCCCCGAGGGCGTGCACCAGCTTCTGCACCACGTTCTGGGCCGCGATGTGGCCCTCTCCGACGGCCGCGTAGAGCGCGGAGACGTCGGGATAGCGCAGGTCCCTGGCGAGGGCCAGGAGGGACTCTCCGGACATCAGGCGCTGCAGCGGCAGACCCTGCTTGCGCATGGCCCGGCCGATCGCCTCCTTGCCCGCCTCGATCGCGGTCTCGCGGCGCTCCTTGGAGAACCACTGCCGGATCTTGTTGCGGGCACGGCCGGACTTGACGAACTTGAGCCAGTCGCGCGAGGGTCCGGCGTCCGGCGACTTGGAGGTGAAGATCTCCACCGTGTCGCCGTTGCTGAGCCGTGACTCCAGCGGCACCAGGCGGCCGTTGACCCGGGCGCCGATGCAGCGGTGGCCGACCTCGGTGTGCACGGCGTAGGCGAAGTCGACCGACGTCGCCCCCTCGGGCAGGGCGATGACCTGGCCTCGCGGTGTGAAGACGTAGACCTCCGAGACCGACAGGTCGAACCTGAGCGACTCCAGGAACTCTCCCGGGTCCGCGGTCTCCTTCTGCCAGTCCAGGAGCTGACGGAGCCAGGCCATGTCGCTGGCCGGCTTCAGCTTCGCCCCGGGAGGACCGGAGGTGGTCATGTCCTCCTTGTACTTCCAGTGCGCCGCCACGCCGTACTCGGCCCTGTGGTGCATGCCGTGGGTGCGGATCTGCAGCTCCACCGGCTTGCCCTCGGGGCCGATGACCGTCGTGTGCAGCGACTGGTACATGTTGAACTTGGGCATCGCGATGTAGTCCTTGAACCGGCCGGGCACCGGGTTCCATCGCGCGTGAATCGTCCCGAGGGCGGCGTAGCAGTCGCGGACCGTGTCGACCAGCACCCGGATGCCGACCAGGTCGTAGATGTCATCGAAGGCGACGTCCCTGGCGATCATCTTCTGGTAGACCGAGTAGTAGTGCTTGGGCCGGCCCTTGACCGAGGCGCGGATCTTGGCGTCGCGCAGGTCGCCGGAGACGTTCTCTATGACCTCCTGCAGGAACAGGTCCCTGCGCGGGGCCCGCTCCGACACCATCCGGGCGATCTCGTCGTAGCGCTTGGGGTAGAGCATGGCGAACGCGAGGTCCTCCAGCTCCCATTTGATGGTGTTCATGCCCAGCCGGTGGGCGAGCGGCGCGAAGATCTCCAGCGTCTCGCGGGACTTCTGGTGCCGCTTGTGCTCGGGCAGGTAGCGCATCGTCCGCATGTTGTGCAGCCGGTCGGCGAGCTTGATCACCAGCACGCGGATGTCGCGGGACATGGCCACGACCATCTTGCGCACGGTCTCGGCCTCGGCCGCGTCACCGAACTTGACCTTGTCGAGCTTGGTGACGCCGTCGACCAGCAGCGCGATGTTGTCGCCGAAGTCCGAGCGCAGCTCGTCCAGACCGTAGGCGGTGTCCTCGACGGTGTCGTGCAGCAGCGCGGCGCACAGCGTCTCGTCGTCGGTGCCCAGCTCGGCGAGGATCGTCGCCACCGCCAGCGGGTGGGTGATGTAGGGGTCGCCGCTCTTACGCTTCTGATCGCGATGATGGTAGGCGGCCACATCGTAGGAACGCTCGATCAGCCGCAGGTCCGCCTTCGGATGGGTCGCACGGACCGTGCGGAACAGCGGCTCCAGCACCGGATTCATCGCGCCACCCCATTGCCCCCCAAAACGCGCGAGCCTACGTCTTACCGCCGGCTTCTCCTCGGCGGTTCCAGACATGGCGGAACCGGCACCGTCTGCCGGAACGGCCGTCTCGGGACCGCCGCCGTCAGCGGTCACGTCGGGGACGACCACATCACGGGGCACTCAGACTCCTTAACATTCGAGTCCAGATCCCTCAGTGTATCCAGACCGGCTTGTGTGCATCCGCCCGCGGGGTCGATCAGACGATGACGAGGGAGTGCAGCGTGACATCGTCCAGGCGCTCACGGCCCTTGAGGAAGGAGAGTTCCATGAGCACGGCGATGGCGACGACGTCGGCGCCCGCCCTGCGGACCAGCTCCACCGCCGCGCACGCCGTGCCTCCGGTGGCGAGCACGTCATCGATGATCAGAACCCGCTCCCCGGGGACGAAGGCGTCCCGGTGAACCTCGATGGTGGCGGAGCCGTACTCCAGATCGTAGGACGCCTCAAGCGTCTCAGAGGGCAGTTTGCCTTTCTTACGTACCGGAACGAACCCCGCGCCGGCCTTGTAGGCGGCGGGAGCGGCGAGGATGAACCCCCTGGCCTCGATCCCGACGATCTTGTCCACCCGGTACAGCCCGGCGAGCTCGTCGGTCACCGCGGCGAACGCCTTGGGGTCGGCGAGCAGCGGGGTGATGTCCTTGAACAGCACTCCCGGCGTGGGGTAGTCGGGCACGTCGCGGATCCGTTCCAGGATCAGCCTGCTCAGGTCACTCACGATCGCTCCCCTTGTGGAATCACTCATGATCGCTCACCTATGGAAAACGCCTCCGCCCCCGGGAAGGGAGCGGAGGCGTGATCTCTCCGGACTACTTCTTCTTGCGCTTTTCCCCGCCGGCGACGGTGCCGCCTGCGGCTCCGGCCGTGCCGTTGGAGCCCGCGACGGTGCCGTTGGAGGCCCCGGCGGCGACCGGCTGGCGGACAGCCTTCTTGGCCGCGGACGCGGCGCCGCCCCCGTGGGAGGCGAGCCTGCGGGCGATCGCCTGGTAGCGCGGTTCGCGCTCCTTCAACGTGACCAGCAGCGGCGTCGCGACGCACAGCGAGGAGTACGTGCCGACGAGCATGCCGACGAACAACGCCAGCGACAGGTCCTTCAGCGTGCCCGCGCCGAACAGCGTGGTGCCGATGAACAGGATCGCCGCGACCGGCAGGATCGCCACCAGGGTGGTGTTCAGCGACCGGATCAGCGTGTGGTTCAGCGCGTTGTTGGCGGCCTCGGTGTAGGTCATCTTGGAGGTCGTGCCGAGCTTGGCGGTGACCTCCTTGATCATGTCGAACACGACGACGGCGTCGTACAGCGAGTATCCGAGGATCGTCAGGAAGCCCAGCAGGGTCGCCGGAGTGACCTCGAAGCCCGACCACGCGTAGACGCCGGCAGTGATCACCAGGTCGTGCAGCAGCGCCACGACGGCGGCCAGCGCCATCTTCCACTCGAAGGCGAGCGTCAGGTACAGAATGATCGCCAGCATGAAGACGACCAGGCCGATGATGGCCTGGTTGGCGACCTGACCACCCCACGAGCCGCCGATCACCTGGAGGTTGATCTGGTCCTGCGGCAGGCCGTACTTCTGGGCGACCGTCTTCTGGACCGCGGTCACCGTGTCGGCCGGCAATGCCTCGGTGGTGACCCGCCAGCCGTTGTTCGTCGTCTGGACGATGACCTGGTGCGCACCGGCGTCGGTGAAGGTGGTGCGCACCTGCTCGATGTCGACGGTCGCGGCCGGTTTGAAGGAGAACACCGACCCGCCCTTGAACTCCACACCCAGGTTCAGGCCGTTGAAGACCAGACCCGCGATGGAGATCACCAACAGGAGTGCGGAGAGGCTGTACCAGAGTCTCTTGCGCCCGACGAAGTCGACATTGACCTCGCCGCGGTACAGACGGCGCGCGATGCCAGACATCAGGCCTCCTGCGGAACGGTCTTGGGGTTGACGACGCTCTCGCTCATGCGCTCGGCGTCAAGGCCGGAGAGCTTGTGGCCCCTGGCGAAGAACTTCCGCTTGGCGAGCAGCGCGACGAACGGCTTGGTGAACATGAACACCACCACGATGTCGATGAGCGTGGTCAGACCCATCGCGAAGGCGAAGCCGGCCACACCGCCGACCGCCAGGAAGTACAGCACGAGAGCGGCGATGAACATGACGGCGTCCGCGATCAGGATCGTCCGCCGGGCACGGGTCCAGGCGACCTCGACGGCCGTGCGCAGCGAGCGGCGGCCTTCCTTCATCTCGTCCCGGATGCGTTCGAAGTAGACGATGAACGAGTCCGCCGTGATACCGATCGAGACGATCAGACCGATGATGTGCGGGAGCGACAGGCGGAAGCCCGCGAACGTCCCGAGCAGCACCACGGTCTCGTAGGTCAGGGCCGTCGCCACCACGAGGCTCAGCACCGCGACGATGCCCAGACCCCGGTAGTAGAGCATCGAGTAGATGAGCACCAGGAGAAGACCGATCGCACCCGCGATCAGACCGCCGCGGAGCTGGTCGGCGCCCAGGGTGGAGGAGACCTCCTCGTTGGACCCGATCTCGAACTTCAGCGGCAGCGCGCCGAACTTGAGCTGGTCGGCCAGGGCGGTGGCCGTCGCGTCGGTGAAGCTACCCGAGATCTGTGCCCGGCCGCCGGTGATGGGCTCCTGGATGGTCGGAGCGGAGATGACCACACCGTCCAGGACCATGGCGACCTGGTTGCGCGGGGGCGCCGAGTTGAAGGCGGTGGTGGTGACCGCCGACCACTGCTGGGGCCCCTGACCCTTGAAGGAGAGCTGGACGAGCCACTCGCCGGTGCTCGGGTCGACGCCGGCGGACGCGGTGTCGATCGCGGTGCCGGTCACGGCCGCCTTGTCGAGCACGTATTTGGCGCTGCCGTCGTCGCTACAGGCGACGTACTGCTTCGTCGGTGCGTCCTGAGCGCCCTCGCCCTTGTTCTTGGAGCAGTCAAGCGCCTCGAACTGCTTGAGCACCGCCGGGTCGATCCCGGTGGTGTCCACGCCCTCCGTGGGGTCTTCGGGAGCCGCGGGAGGCGCCGAGGGAACGGCGCTGTCGCCCGGCTTGGCGGTCGGAGCGGTGCTCTCACCCGGCTTGGCACTCGGGTCCGCGGCCTTGGCCGGCTTGTCCGAGGCGGCGGGCGTCGCGCCCGGGCTCGGGTTGGTGAGCGCCGAGGACAGGGCACGACCCGCGGGCGAACCACTCGGGTTCGGCGCGGCGGTCGTGGCGGAGTCGGGAACCTTGGAACCGTTGGGCTTGGGAGCCTCGGAACCCGTGGGCTTGGGAGTCTTGTCCTGCTTGCCGGTGCCCGAAGGAGCGGGTGTCGGCGCCTGGGTGGGCAACTGACCGGGGGGTTGGGGTGCCCCGGGGGCGATCGCCATCACCTGACGGAATCGAAGCTCCGCGGTGGTGCCGACCAGTTTGACGACTTCCTCTTGGCCAACTCCGGGGACGGAGATGACGATGTTGTCACCGGATTTGACGACCTCGGCGTCGGAGATGCCGCTGCCGTTCACCCGATTACGGATGATGTTCACGGCCAGGTCGAGGCTCTCGTCTGTGGGAGCGCTGCCGTTCGGCGTGATTGGCTGCAGCGTCACCGTGGTGCCGCCGGCGAGGTCGAGGCCATATAGGGGGGCGTATGCCTTGTTGAGCAGCATAACCCCGCCCATGGCGAGAATGATCGCCAGAAGCACCAGGAGCATACGCCCCGGTCTGCTCTGGCCACTGGTCGGTCGGGCCACTGGTCGTCAGTTCTTTCGGCTATAGGGGGTTGGTGGTGAGCCTGCTCATGCCTTCTTGGTCGTCGAATCCTGGCTGTCGCCGTGCTGTTCCACGGTGTCAGTCACATTGTCGTCGATGTTCGTGACGCCTTCGTCCTCCACATCGTCAACAGGAGTCAGGACGCGGCCGATCGCCGCCTTGACCCAGCGGGTCTCGACACCGGGCGCGATCTCCAGGATCACGTCGTCGGCGTCGATCGCCACCACGGTCGCGAACAGACCGGTCGTGGTCATGACTTTGGTGCCCGTGGCGAGGCTGTTCTGCATCTGGGTCTGCTCTTGCTGCCGCTTACGCTGCGGACGGATGAGCAGGAAGTAGAACACCACGACCATCAGAGCGATCATGATAAGGCTCGAATAGCTGCCCACAGGGCCGCTCCTTCTCTTGAAAATGGCCGGCCGGGCGCCGGACGTCATATACGGCCACGCCGCTCAGCACGTCAGCCTACACAGCCAGCCAAGCCTCGGAGTTTAGGCGAGCTGTTAGAAGCGCGGCAACGAAGTCACGATTCGGCGCGCAGGGAAGTTCCCATTTCGATACTGTCGTCACCGACTTGTGATCAACGCTGTACGACTCCCCTACCCAAACCCAACGTCAGACCTGTCCCAGATCATCCCCAAGGTCTACAAGGAGCGAGGCTCCGAACGCGTCCGGTGGCGGAGTCAGGCCCATGTGCACCCAGGCCGCCGCGGTCGCGACCCGGCCCCGTGGAGTGCGGGCCAGCAGGCCCTGCCGCACCAGGAACGGCTCCGCGACCACCTCCACCGTCTCCGGCTCCTCCCCCACCGCGACCGCCAGCGTGGACAACCCGACGGGCCCGCCGCCGAACTTGCGCAGCAGCGCTCCGAGGACCGCCCGGTCGAGCCGGTCGAGCCCCTCGGCGTCGACCTCGTAGAGGTTCAGCGCCGCGGAGGCGATGTCCTTGGTGACCACCCCGTCCGCGCGCACCTCGGCGAAGTCGCGGACCCGGCGCAGCAACCGGTTGGCGATACGGGGCGTGCCCCGCGATCGCCCGGCGATCTCGTGCGCCGCGTCGCCGGGAAGCCTGACGGCGAGCAGCCGGGAGGAGCGGTGCAGCACCTGTTCCAGCTCGGCGACCGAGTAGAAGTCCATGTGCGCGACAAAACCGAAACGGTCGCGCAGGGGCGCGGGCAGCATTCCGGCCCTGGTGGTGGCCCCGACCAGGGTGAACGGCGCGATCTCCAGGGGGATCGCGGTCGCCCCCGGCCCCTTGCCCACCACGATGTCGACGCGGAAGTCCTCCATCGCGAGGTAGAGCATCTCCTCGGCGGGCCTGGCCATCCGGTGGATCTCGTCGATGAAGAGGACCTCGCCCTCCGAGAGCGTCGACAGGATCGCCGCGAGGTCACCCGCCCGCTCCAGCGCGGGACCCGAGGTGATCCGGAGCGGCACGGAGAGCTCGGTCGCGATGATCATGGAAAGGGTCGTCTTGCCGAGCCCGGGCCCGCCGCTCATCAGCACGTGGTCCGGCGGCCGGTTACGCCGCAGCGCGCTCTGCAGCACCAGCGACAACTGCTCGCGCACCCGCGCCTGGCCGATGAACTCCTCCAGCCGCTTGGGCCGCAGCGCCGCCTCGATGAACTGCTCGTCGCCCTCGGCGTCCGGCGACACCAGATCCCGCTCCGAACTCACGCCGATCCACCTTCACACACGCGGGTTTCCGTCACGCTCATGCGGGCGCCCTCCGCTCCGCCGAGCCTCTGGCGACCATCGGACACGAGCCTCTGGCAACCATCGAACATAAGCCTTCGGCGACCATCGAACACGGGTCTCCGGCGACCATCAGGCGCAAGCCCTCGACCACCAGGCGCAAGTCCCCGACCATCAGGCGCGAGCCCCCGGCGATTTTCAGGCACGGGCCTCCGGCGATCACCGGGGGCGAACCCGTGGTGATCGTCGGGCGTCCGCCCGCGGGAGCCCCTCATCGGACACTCAGCGCGCGGAGCGCGGCCTTGAGCAGCGCGGCCACCTGCGGGGTCCGGCCCTCCAGCACCTCGGCGTCGGCCTGGGGCGTGACGGCGGCGACCGCCTCGTCCGCGTCCCTGGCCGAGTAACCGAGACCGACCAGGCCCGAGTGCACCTGATCCCGCCAGACGGGCACGGTCACATGGCCGTTGAGCGCGGCGTTGACGGTCTCCTCCGGCGTGCCGAGCTTGCCCTTGAGGTCGACGATGATCCGCTGGGCCCCCTTGGGCCCCACCCCCGGAACCCTGGTCAGCGCCTTCACATCCGCGCTCGCCACGGCCACCCGGAGCGCGTTGGGCGTGTATACGGCCAGCATCGCCAGGGCGACCTTGGGACCGACCCCGTTGGCCGTCTGCAGCATCTCGAAGATCCCGCGCTCGTCGTCGCTCCCGAAGCCGAACAGCGTCAGCGACTCCTCACGGACCACGAGCGAGGTGGCCAGCCTGGCCTCCTCGCCCATCCTGAGCGTTGCCAGCGTGCCCGGCGTGCAGTGCACGAACATGCCCACCCCGCCGACCTCGACCACCGCCCCTTCCGGTGCGATGGCGGTCACCTGTCCCCGAACCGAGGCGATCACTTGGTGGTTCCTCTCGAATATCCGGCCCTGCCCTGCCCCCGGAAGTAGGCCGCGGGGGTCGTTCCCGGCCCGGTCTTGGCCTTGGCCACCGCCTCGGCCAGCCTGCTCTGGGCCCCGCCCCGCCACACGTGACAGATCGCGAGCGCGAGCGCGTCGGCGGCGTCGGCGGGCTTGGGCATGGCGTCCAGCCGCAGCAGCCGGGTCACCATGGTTCCCACCTGCTGTTTGTCGGCCGTGCCGCTGCCGGTGATCGCGGCCTTGACCTCGGAAGGGGTGTGCAACGCGACCGGCAGCCCCCTGCGGGAGGCGCACAGGATCGCCACGGCGGACGCCTGCGCGGTGCCCATCACGGTCCTGAGGTTGTGCTGGGCGAAAACCCGCTCCACGGCCACCGCGTCGGGCTTGACCTCGTCGAGCCACTGCTCGATGCCCGCCTCGATCGCCACCAGCCGGGCTCCGAGATCGTCATCGGCCGGCGTTCTGACGACTCCTACCTTGATCAGGCTCAGCGGCGCCCCGGGCCGCCCCTCGACGGCACCGAGCCCGCACCGGGTCAGCCCGGGATCGATCCCCATCACCCGCAGCTCGGGCAACCGCACTGACACGCCTCCGCTCGCCGAACACCTGTTCGGTGCCCGACTCTACCGTGTGAGGGCACGCCGTGCACGGCTGTGCGGACACGCCGTGCACGGCTCCGCCACCGGCCGTCAGAAGTGGTCAAGCATATGCGGCCTGGCGTGGAAGGCGGCGTCGAAGACCTCGTGGGCGTCCGTCGGGCCGGTGAGCGTTCCCGAGCGGCGGAGGGTGGCGGTCGGGACCCCGGCGAACAGGGCGGAGAAGGCGCCGGCGGTGAAGACGGGGACGGCGCCCGGCAGGGATTCCACCGGCTCGGCCGTACCGGATCCGTCCGCGACGGACAGGTGCCAGGGGCCGGAGTTGGCGGGGCGATGGGGGTCGTCGACCTGGATCACGGCGTCGAGGGTGACGCCCGCGGGGAAGCCACGCCGGGCGACGGCCTCGGCGAGGTCGACGACGCGGAACATCCAGCGGGTCTGCCCGACCTCGTCCCTGGGGCGGTCGCCGATCAGCCAGAACACCGGGTCGTCGGGGGCGACGACCGCGTGCACCGACGCGGCGACGGAGGAGGACGAGCCGACCAGCGACCACAGGGCGCGGGCGGTGGCCTCCGAGCCCGCGACGAGGTTGTCGACCTCGATGTCGCCGCCGTCCCAGCGATAGATGAGGAAGCCGTCGTCGGCCAGGTAGAGGAAGTCGTCCTTCCTCTCCAGCCACAGGCGCCAGATCCGCTCGTCCCAGCAGATGGGACCGGAGGCGTGGGTGGCGGCGTGGACGCGGTTGAGGATCGCGATCACCTCGGGGGCGTCGTCGGGGCCCATCCGGCGGACCTTGACCTGCTCGGTGGGCCTGATCGTGCGCAGGGCCTCTGCGGGCAGGGTGGCCCGGTGCATGGCGCCCGCGTGCTCCCAGCCGAGTGACCGGTAGATCCGGGTGGTGGCCGGGTAGAGGGCCGAGATGGGGTGACCGAGATCCGCGCAGCGGTCGATGGTGGCCCGCATCAGCATCCGGCCGACGCCGCGTCCGCGGTCCTCGGGCGCGACCGTCACCGAGCCGATGCCGGCCATCGAAATCGGCCTGCCGTGCCACCACTGGGTGAGATCGTTGATCTTGCTCATCGCGACGAGCCGGGGGCCGTCGACGACGCCGAGATACCTCCCGCCCGCGAGCACCGGGATGACATGCCTGCGCCAGGTGTCCACCTCGCCGTCGGAGATCGGCCCGAAGGCGCGCTTGCGATTGTCCAGGACCGCGTCGAAGTCGTCGACGGTCAGATCACGTAGCTCCACGGTCACCAAACATAGGCGACCGGGTGGAGAAGGTGAATCCGGGTCAAAGGTGCCGAGCCGCGGGCTCGGCACTCTCCTCGTCCTCTGCCTTTCCCACCCTGTCGCGCAGGCTGTCCAGCCGCGCCATGATCGGCGTCGCCGTGACGCCGTGCACGACCAGGGAGGCCAGCACGGTGAAGGCGACCACGGCCCAGAGCTCGTCGGCGGGCACGCCGAAGTCGGCCTGGCCGAGAGCGTAGGCGAGGTAGAACAGCGAGCCGATGCCCCGGATGCCGAAGAAGGCCGTCACCCCGCGTTCCCTCGGCCCCGCCGGGCCGCCCAGCCCCGCGAGCCATCCGGTCAGCGGCCGGATCACCAGCAGCAGCAGGAGGGCGACCGCCGCGCCCTCCCAGGTGAGCGAGGCCAGGCCTCCGGCCGCCACGAACCCGCCGAGCAGCACGATCAGCCAGGCGGTGAACAGCCGTTCGATCTGCTCGATGAAACCGTGGAGAACCCCGTTGTATCCATGGGTGCGCTCGGCGGCCCTGATGGTGCACGCGGTCACGAACACCGCGATGAAGCCGTATCCGTGCACCAGCTCGGTCAGGCCGTACACCAGGAACGTCGCGCCCAGCGCCACGAAGCCGTCGCGGTGCTCGGCCAGCCGCAGATCGGACACCTGAGCGCGGAAGAACAACCGGCCCAGCAGCTTTCCGATCAGCAGGCCGCACACCACACCCGCCCCGCACCGGTAGAGCAGGTCCACCAGCGCCCACTCGCCGATCCATCCGGCGCCCCCGGCGGCTGCCAGGGCGATCGCGGCGTACACCAGGGGAAAGGCCAGGCCGTCGTTCAGGCCGGCCTCGGAGGTGAGGGTGAACCGGACCTCGTCGTCGGCCTTCTCCGAGTCGACAGGCTCGCCGACCTGCACGTCGGAGGCGAGCACCGGGTCGGTCGGGGCGAGCACCGCGCCCAGGAGCAGCGCCGCGGCCAGGGGCCATCCCAGCAGGCCGTAGGCGGCCGCGGTCACCCCCGCCACGGTCAGCGGGAGCGTCCATCCCAGGAGACGCCAGGTGGAGGACCAGTTTCGCCGCCCGAAGGGGCGGTTGATCGCCAGTCCGGCGCCCATCAGCGAGATGAGCACGCAGATCTCGGTGGCGTGCTCGACCAGTGCCCGGTGGGCCACCGGATCGGGCCCGGGCAGGTCGAGGGGCAGGAGGTAGAGCAGGAACCCGCCGATGAGGCAGGCCAGCGGCAGCGAGAAGGGCAGTCGGTTGAGCAGCCGGGGCAGCACGGCCGCGAGCAGGGCGGCGATGCCCGCCAACGTAAAGATCAGGTCAGGGTTCCCCATGGTCCGCCTGATATGCCCTTGACCTAAAGGACAAACCTCACAGAGGGCCCGAGGCTACCCAGGAACCGCGAAATGCCCGCCTTCCCTGCGGAGAGGCGGGCACTCCGGACGGTTACGCGTCGAGCTTCTCCAGGATCTCGTCGGAGACGTCGAAGTTCGCCCAGACGTTCTGGACGTCGTCGTCGTCCTCCAGCGCGTCGATCAGCCTGAAGACCTTGCGCGCGCCGTCCTCGTCGAGCGGGACGCTCATCGTCGGCATGAAGCTCGACTCGGCCGAGTCGTAGTCGATCCCGGCGTCCTGCAGGGCCTTGCGGACCGGGACCAGGTCGGTGGCCTCGGAGACGACCTCGAACTGGTCGCCCAGGTCGTTGACCTCCTCGGCTCCCGCGTCGAGGACCGCGGTCAGCACGTCGTCCTCGGACAGGCCCGCCCTGGGGACGAGCACAACGCCCTTGCGGTTGAACATGTAGGAGACCGAGCCGGGGTCGGCCAGCGAGCCGCCGTTGCGGCTCAGGGCGACGCGAACCCCGGTGGCCGCCCGGTTGCGGTTGTCGGTGAGGCACTCGATCAGCACCGCGACACCACCGGGGGCGTAACCCTCGTACATGATGGTCTGCCAGTCGGCGCCGCCGGCCTCCAGGCCGCCGCCGCGCTTGCGGGCACGCTCGATGTTGTCGATCGGGACCGAGCTCTTGCGCGCCTTGGTGATGGCGTCGAAAAGCGTCGGATTACCGTCCACATCGGGGCCGCCGGTCCGGGCCGCGACTTCGATGTTCTTGATGAGCTTGGCGAACAGCTTGCCCCGCTTGGAGTCAAGCGCGGCTTTCTTGTGCTTCGTCGTCGCCCATTTGGAGTGGCCGGACATCGCCTAGAACTCCCTCACCATCTCAGCAAAATATGAATGCACACCGACATCCCCGGTAAGTTCCGGGTGGAAGGACGTGGCGAGCAGCGGTCCTTGGCGGACCGCGACGATCCTATCCCCAGGTTCGGCCCGTGCCAGCACTTCGACATCGGAACCCATGGATTCCACCCATGGAGCGCGAATGAAGATCGCGCGCATCTCGCCGCGCCCGGCGAAGTCGATGTCGGCCTCGAAGGAGTCGACCTGACGTCCGAAGGCGTTGCGGCGGACCACCATGTCGATGCCGCCGATCGTCTGCTGCCCCTCGATCCCGCCCTCGATCCGATCGGCCAGCATGATCATGCCGGCGCAGGAACCGTAGGCGGGCATACCGCTTTTGATCCGCATCCGGAGCGGCTCGAGCAGCTCGAACGTCTCGGCGAGCTTCCACATCGTGGTGGACTCCCCGCCGGGGATGATCAGCCCGTCGACCGCCTCAAGCTCGGCGGGACGCCGTACGGCCACCGCCTTCGCGCCCACCGCCTCCAGCGCGCGCACGTGCTCGCGCACGTCTCCCTGCAGAGCGAACACGCCGATCGTCGGGGCGATGGTCACCTATGGTCCTTTCAACGGGCCTGGAATGCCCTCCTAGCGTATGACCACTCCGTGGATCGCCCCAAACCCGATCATCGCCGGCAGGACCGGACCGCGCCGGGACGGGCCTCCCGGCCGCGAAAGGGGCGGCGCCCCTCCGGGTGCGCCGCCCCGCGACCGGCGACGATCAGGGACGCTTGGTCTCCAGGTCCACGACCTCCTGGATCCGGTCGACCCCGGGAGTCCTGGCGGCCGACGGGTCGAGCGGGCGCAGATAGGTCTGCTGGACGCCCGGAACCCGGTCCTCGATCACGAAGGTCGCCTTGGTGTACGCCTCCGCGCCCGCCTGCGTGACCTGCGGCAGCACCTTGAAGTCCGCGGTGAGCTGGTCGCGCCCGATCCGGGTGATCACGTAGCCGCGCTGGTTGTTGTAGAACTTCAGGTGCGGGTTGATGGTCAGGAACGGCTGGGTCTTCGGGTCGGAGTCGGCGCCGTCGCCACCGGTGGTGATGGAGGAGGCGACCAGCTCCGAACCGACCGTGCGCGTGGTGGGGTCGTCGTAGTCGAGCTTGAGGTCACTCGCCCAGTGGGCGTGCACGTCACCGGTGAGCACGACGGGGTTGCGCACCTTGGCGTCGACCCAGCCCTGGGTGATCCGCTGCCTGGAGGCGACGTAACCGTCCCACGCGTCCTGGCTGGTGATCTTGGCCGGTCCGGCGTTGTTGTCGCGCTGGGCGAAGAAGACCTGCTGACCGAGGATGTCCCACCGCGCCCGCGAGCGGCGGAAGCCGTCCAGCAGCCAGCGCTCCTGCGCCGCACCGGTGATCGAACGGGCGGGGTCGACCGCCTCCGGGCAGTCGTCGTAACCGTCGCCGCAGCCCTGGTCGCTGCGGTACTGCCGGGTGTCGAGCATGTGGAAGTTGGCCAGCTGCCCCCACTGGATCCGCCGGTAGAGCTGCATGTCGATGCCCCGCGGGATGGATCCGCGCCGCAGCGGCATGTTCTCGTAGTACGCGCGGAAGGCCGCCTCGCGCCGGGTGAGGAAGTCCGGCTGGGGGACCTCCGGCTTCTCCGGCACCTCGTCGGCCCAGTTGTTGTCCAGCTCGTGGTCGTCCCAGACGACCAGCCAGGGCGCGGCGGCGTGCGCGGCCTGCAGGTCGGGGTCGGTCTTGTACTGGGCGTGCCGCTGACGGTAGTTCGCCAGGCTCTCGGTCTCGGGACCCTCGTGGTGGCGGATGTTGCCGCCGGGGATGGTGTAGGTGTCACGCCGGTACTCGTACTGGTAGTCGCCCAGGTGCAGGATCAGGTCGGGCTGCTCCTCGGCCAGGCGCCCGTAGGCGGTGAAGTAGCCGTGTTCGTACTGGGCGCAGGAGACGAAGGCCATCGCCAGGCCCGAACCGTAGGAGGACGCGTGCGGGGCGGTCCTGGCGCGGCCCATCGGCGAGACGTAGTGGCCGACCTTGAAGCGGTACCAGTAGTCCCGGTCCGAGGAGAGCCCGTCCAGCTCGACGTGGACGCTGTGACCCCACTCCGGGGTCGCCGCGGCCACGCCCCGCCGCACGACGCGGCGGCCTGCCTCGTCGCTGTAAACCTGCCAGTCAACGGAGAAGCGCCGGCCGGGCATCCCGCCCAGGCCGTCCTCGGCGAGAGGCTGGGGTGCCAGGCGGGTCCAGATGACAAAGCCGCTCGCGTCGGGATCTCCGGAGGCGACGCCGAGCGTGAAGGGGTTGGCGCTCAGGCCACGGGAGGCCAGGGAGGCGGCGCTCTCCGAGGCGGCGGGGCCGGGATCGGCGTTCGCCATGGCGGGAACACCGGCCACCGCGCCCGCCGCGATGCCGGTGACAAGGAATGACCGTCGGGTGAGCCGGGACATGGGGGGCCTCCCAGAGTGATCAGGCACGAATGCCCGTCAGCCTTGCCGATCATCATGACAGGAGAGTGAACTTCTCCGGTCATGAAAAAGGCGACATCCTTCACGGATGCCGCCTTCCCCGAAACTCCCTACCAGCCGCGGTCGGCCAGGCGGTGCGGAACCGGGATGTCGCTGACGTTGATGCCGACCATGGCCTCGCCGAGGCCGCGGGAGACCTTCGCGATGACGTCGGGGTCGTCGTGGAACGTGGTTGCCTTGACGATCGCGGCGGCACGCTGGGCCGGGTTGCCGGCCTTGAAGATGCCCGAGCCGACGAACACACCCTCGGCGCCGAGCTGCATCATCATCGCGGCGTCGGCCGGGGTGGCGATGCCGCCCGCGGTGAACAGCACGACGGGCAGCTTGCCGGTCCTGGCCACCTCGGCGACCAGCTCGTACGGCGCCTGCAGCTCCTTGGCCGCGACGTACAGCTCGTCCTCGGGCAGCGAGGAGAGGCGCTTGAGCTCGCCCCTGATCTTGCGCATGTGGGTGGTGGCGTTGGAGACGTCACCGGTGCCGGCCTCACCCTTGGAGCGGATCATCGCCGCGCCCTCGGTGATGCGGCGCAGCGCCTCGCCCAGGCTGGTCGCGCCGCAGACGAAGGGCACCGTGAACTGCCACTTGTCGATGTGGTTGGCGAAGTCGGCCGGGGTCAGCACCTCGGACTCGTCGACGTAGTCGACACCGAGCGACTGGAGCACCTGCGCCTCGACGAAGTGGCCGATGCGGGCCTTGGCCATGACGGGGATCGAGACGGCGGCGATGATGCCGTCGATCATGTCGGGGTCGCTCATCCGGGAGACGCCGCCCTGGGCGCGGATATCGGCGGGAACGCGCTCGAGGGCCATGACCGCGACGGCACCGGCGTCCTCGGCGATCTTGGCCTGCTCGGCGTTGACGACGTCCATGATGACGCCGCCCTTGAGCATCTCTGCCATGCCGCGCTTGACCCGGGCGGTGCCGGTGACGGTGGTCTCGGTGACTTCGGGCGTGCTGCTGGACACGGTCTTTACCTCACGACGGCTGGTTGCGGATCACGGGCCGCCCGTGGGGGACGGCCACCACACCTCCATGGTAGGCGCTGATCAGCTCGTCCCCCTACACCGTCTTGTCCCGCTTGAACGATCTTCTTGGACAAGTTGTACGGCTTGCGCCGTCAGGGAATGACCGGCTTGGGCGCGGCCAGGACCACCCAGACCTGGCCGGGGGCGAAGTTCATCGGCTCCCCCGCCGCGGTGGTGAAGACGGTGCCGTCCTTCTCCGAGTCACGCGACCACTCGGCCTTGAACGCCTGTCCGTCGCGGAGCACGACCGCCTTGCCCTTGCCGGTGGTGTGCATCAGGGGCGTGTAACTGTCGTTCAGGTCGTGAAACTCCGAGCGCTCGGTCTTGACGTACTGCACGACGATCGTGGGCGCGCCGAGCTGGCCTCCCTCGGCCGCCATGTCCTTCTGCCCGTCCTGCCAGATCAGCCACTTGCCCGCGGTCTCCGACCAGCCGAAGGTGAAGCGGGCGCCGGGATACTTCACGCTGAACGTCTTCTTGGGCACACCGCCCTCGGGGGCGTCTCCGAAGGTGAAGCCGATGTCCTTCTCCTTGGTCGCCTTGGGCGCCGCCGCCAGCAGTTGCTTGGTGTTGGCGAACAGGTTGTAGGGCGCGTAACGCCCCGGCTGGCGGAAGTAGGCGCCCGGCACCCGGCTGTCGGAGACGTCGATCAGTGACGCCTCCGCGATGAAGGGCAGCATCTTGGTCTGCGCGCCCGAGTAGGCGAAGGCGGGCTTTCCGAACTGCGGCATGAGGTGCAGGTCGGAGATCCGGGCGCTGCGGACCGGGCCGATCTTGGCCGGGGGGTTCGAGGAGAAGACCGCCATCAGCCGGGTCAGGCCCGCCTCGACCTGCTCGATGTAGACGATGTCGGCTTTCTTGAGGCCGAGCTGCGGCTTGCCCGACGAGGTGTTCTCGATCTTCGCCACCAGCACGGGCTTGCGGGCCGCACCCGGGAGCCCGGTGAACGGGTGGGTCGGCTCGGGGGTGGGGGTCGCGGGGGGAGCCGTGGCCGCCTGCGCGGCCTGACCCGCGGCGGGCGATTCGGCGGAAGAGCAGGCAGCGGCCGGCGCCAGAACCGTCACTCCCGCCAGCGTGATGGCGATCATCCGGTGCACCCGCACGACTACATCTCCTCAAGTCGGTCACGAAATGCCAAGAGCCTACCCGTGTCCGACTTGTCAGGTGCCGTGCTTTATAAAGGCATTACTCCGCAGCCAAGGCCTGTGGGGGCGCATCGTCGATTTCAAAAAAATCCGGATACGCGGTGTGACCGGCCAGTCGCAGCGTGCGGGCCAGCCAGCGACGCTGAGCGGTGCGGGCCACACCCACCGCGTTGTTGTAGAAACGGCGAGAGTAGAGCACCTTCGCCACCGCGGTGCCGAGCTCCTCCAGCAGGTCGGGACCCGTGCGGGTGTCGGCCAGCCGATCGTGGAAACGCTCCTGGTCGACCACGGCCCGCAGCGTGCGCGACAGGTCGCTCTCCGCGTGCTCGCGCTCCTCCGGCCCCGCGGTGCGGGCCTCATGCGCCGCCGCGGCCAGCACCAGGCTCGTCGCCGGGTCCAGGAGCCTGGAGCCGGCCAGCTCCAGGCAGACGGCGGTCCGCCGTACCAGGGCGGCGTCCAGGGACTCGCGGGCCAGCTCCAACCGGATGTGCAGCCGGTCCAGCCGGCCCGCCCGCCAGGAGATGTAGACGGCCGTGAGCACCACGATCACGCCCACCACCAGGATCAACGTGGTCGTCACGGGGTGTCGTCCTCCTCGACTCCGGCCGTGCTCGCCGCCACCGTCTCGTAGACGCGGAGGACATCGCGCGCGACCGTGGACCAGTCGTATTTCCAGACCGCCTGGCGTGCCTCGTCCGACAGTTTGGCCCGGCGCACGGGGTCGTCGAGCAACGCGGCGGCCTCGCGAGCGAGCGAGGAGGCGTCGCCGGTCGTGAACAGCGCCCCCGCCTGGCCCTCGCCGAGCACCTTGCGGAAGGCCGGGATGTCACTGGCCAGGATCGCGGCGCCGGCCGACATCGCCTCGGTGAGCACGATGCCGAAACTCTCCCCTCCCAGGTTGGGCGCGCAGAAGACGTCCACCGTGTGATAGGCGCGCACCTTGTCCTCCTCGCTGACCATGCCGAGCAGACCGACCCTGTCGTGGAAGACGGCCGGGACCTTCTCCAGTACCTCCTTGGCGTCGCCGGGTCCGGCGATGAGCAGGCGCAGCCCCGGCCTCTCGGCGGCCAGCAGGGTGAACGCCTCCAGCAGCACGGGCAGGCCCTTACGCGGCTCGTCCATCCGGCCGAGGAAGCCGATCACCTCGCCCCCGTCCCAGCCGGGCAGGGGCTCGCCCTCGGCGTAGCGGCTGACCGTCACCCCGTTGGGAATGAGCACGGCGTCGCCGCCCATGAACTCGACCAGCGTCTTCCTGGCCGCGTCGGACACGGCGATCCGGCCCGTGATCTTCTCCAGGGCGCTCATGAGGACCGACGCCGTGACCGAGAGCGAGCGGGAGTTCTCGTAGGAGGCGTGGAAGGTGGCCACGATCGGCCCCCGCGCCACCCAGCAGGCGAGCAGGCCCAGCGAGGGAATGGCGGGCTCGTGCACGTGGAGCACGTCGAACCCGCCCTCGCGCACCCAGCGGCGCACCCGGTTGGCCGACAGGAATCCGAACGACAGCCTGGCCACCGATCCGTTGAAGGGCACGGGGACCGCCCGTCCCGCCGAGGTCACGTAGGGAGGCAGCGACGCGTTCTCCGCGGCCGGGGAGATCACCGAGACGTGGTGACCATCCTCTATGAGCGCCTCGGCAAGGTCGCGGATATGCGCCTGAACGCCGCCCGGCACATCCCATGTGTACGGGCAGACAATGCCGATTCTCACTGCTCCCTCACCGCTCCTCGTTCACTTCGCGGAAAGCTTGCTCCGCCGCGCTCTCCACTCCGCTCACCGCGTCGGGCTCGGTAGCGACTCACTGCTCCCTCACCGCTCCTCGTTCACTTCGCGGAAAGCCTGCTCCGCCGCGCTCTCCACTCCGCTCACCGCGTCGGGCTCGGTAGCGACTCACTGCTCCCCCACCGCTCCCGGCTCCAGATCTTCCAGCCAGAGCCGCTGGAGCATGTGCCAGTCCTCGGGGTGCTCGGTGATGCCCTTCTCGAAGACGGTGGCCAGACTCTGCATGACGACGGCCACCTTCTCCTTTCTCGTGCCCTCCTCGGGGACCGCGATCTCCTCGTGGAACTGGAGTCCCCAGTCCCTGCCCTCGAAATAGAGGATCGCCGGGATCAGGGCGGCCCCGGTGTGCACGGCGAGCAGGCCGGGGCCGGCGGGCATGCGCGTGGGCGAGCCGAAGAACTGGACCTCGACCCCGTTGGCGGTCAGATCCCGCTCGGCGGGCAGGGCGACCGTACGGCCGGCACGCAGACGCGCGGCCAGGGTGGCGAAGACATGGCCGTCACCGCCGGTGAGGGGCAGCACCTCCATGCCCAGCCCTTCGCGGAAGGCGGTGTAGCGGTGAAACAGCGACTCGGGTTTGAGGCGCTCGGCGACGGTGGTGAACGGATGGCCCGTCCCGGCGAACCAGGCGCCCGCCTGGTCCCAGTTGCCCATGTGCGGCAGGGCGAGGACCACGCCGCGACCCTTGTCCAGGTTGTCGTAGATCTGTGCGTCGCCGATGACGTGCATGCGGGAGACGATCTCGTCGGTGGACATCGAGGGGAGCCGGAACACCTCGTGGAAGTAGCGGAAATAGGAGCGCATGCCCTCTCGGCTGAGCATTCGGATCGCCGGATCGTCCGGCGATGAGCCCTTGACCCTGGCGAGGTTGGACTCCAGCCGGAGCACCGACTTGCCACGGCGCTTCCACAGCCGGTCGGCGGCCACGCGGAAGGCCCAGCCCGTGAGACGTTCGGGGAGGCGGGGCACGACGGCCCAGCCCGCACCGAACCCGGCCGCGACGAGACGATCCTGCGGGGACGGCTTGTCGGTCATCGCTCTCCCGATCAGCGGAGGGTGGGGGGTGAGGCGGAGACGGCCTGCCGGTAGACACGGAGAAGGCGCTGGCCGATCGTGATCGCGCTGGCGGCCGCGAGCAGCCAGAGTCCCACAGCCAGGATGTACGGCAGGCCAAGGCCGCTGAGACCGGCGGAGACCAGTCCCACGACCAGGCGCTCGGGCCGTTCGGCGATGCCGACGTCGCACGTCATGCCCAGCCCCTCGGCCCTGGCCTTGATGTAGGACACCACCGCCCCTGCGGCGAGGCAGAACAGGGCGACTCCCGCCAGCACCCGCTGATCGCTCACGATGAACCAGAACACCAGTCCCGCGAAGATCCCGGCGTCGCCCACCCGGTCGAGGGTGGAGTCGAGGAAGGCCCCCCAGAGGCTTCCTGAGCCGGTCATCCTGGCCATGACCCCGTCGAGGAGGTCCGCCAGCACGAAGACCGTGATCACCACCGTGCCGAGGAACAGCTGGCCGCGGGGGTAGAAGAACAGCGCAGAGGCGACCGTGCCGACCGTACCGACCGTGGTGACCACGTTGGGGCTGATCCCCCTGCGGGCGAGTGCCCTGCCCAGGGGGGTCAAGATTCGGGTGACGACGGGGCGCAGAAGTTTCAGCATCGCGCTCTGATCGTAGGCCACATGTCCTGCGCGCGCGTATCGAGGTCAGGGGGTGGCGAGCCCCGTGCGGCGGAAAGCGGCGAGCCCCGCGCAAAGGAAGGCGAACCGGGAGGCAAGACGGGGCCGGAGAGGCCCGACGAGGACGCGGAAACCGGGCCGAAGCGTCTAGCGGGCAAGTCATGGGTTCGCAAGAGGATGCGCCCAGCCCTCTTGTGATATTCGCCACATGGGTATTTGGTGAACACACTGCGTTCATGCGGGGTATGGACGCGACAGCGGATCCAGGGGTGTGGCCCCACTGGCCGCGCTCCTTCGGCAATGACGCGGGAGGCGATGTGGCGGAGAGAGCAACCGGCGGAACAGCAGGAGCCGCGGGGAGGGCACCTGCGGTCGATCGGCCGGACATGGTGCGTAATGTCGTGCTGGTCGGCCCTTCCGGAGCCGGAAAGACAACTCTCGTCGAGGCGCTGCTGGCCGCGACGCGGACCATCCAGCGGACCGGCCGGGTCGAGGACGGCACGACGGTCAGCGACTTCGACGAGGTCGAGGTGCGTCAGCAACGGTCGGTGAACCTGACCGTGGCTCCGATGATCTACAACGACGTCAAGATCAACCTGTTGGACACTCCCGGCTACGCCGATTTTGTCGGCGACCTGCGCGCCGGGCTGCGCGCGGCCGACGCCGCGCTGTTCGTGGTCTCGGCGTCGGAGGGCGTGGACGGCCTGACCAAGATGCTGTGGGAGGAGTGCGCGACGGTCGGGATGCCCCGTACGGTCGTGATCACCAAGATCGACCACCAGAGGGCGAACTTCGAGGAGGTCCTCATCGCCTGCCAGGACGCCTTCGGCGACGGCGTGGCGCCGCTGTATCTCCCCGTGGTGACCAACGGCCGGGTGAACGGCCTGATCGGGCTGCTGAGCCAGAAGTTCTACAACTACGCGACCGGCACCAGGACCGAGAACTCCCCGGGCCCCACGTATGAGAACCAGCTCCAGGAGTATCGCGACACCCTGATCGAGAGCATCATCCAGGAGAGCGAGGACGAGTCCCTGATGGACCGTTACCTCTCCGGCGAGGACATCGACACCAAGGTCCTCATCGACGACCTGGAGAAGGCCGTCGCGCGCGGGGGCTTCTATCCGGTGCTCGCCGCCGGGACCGGCGTGGGCGCGCTGGAGGTGCTGGAACTCATCACCCAGGGATTCCCCTCCCCGCTCGAGCACCCGATGCCGGAGATCACCTCCCTTGACGGCACCCCGGTCCCGGCCATCGCCTGCGATCCCGACGGGCCGCTCGTGGCTGAGATCGTCAAAACCACCAGCGACCCCTACGTGGGCCGGATCAGCCTGGTCCGGGTGTTCTCCGGGACGCTGCGCCCGGACATGACCGTGCACGTCTCGGGGCACGGCCTGGCCGATCGCGGTCACGAGGACCACGACGTGGACGAGCGCATCGGCGCGCTCTCCTCGCCCCTGGGCAAGCTTCAGCGGACGGCCGCCAAATGCGTGGCCGGTGACATCGTCGCGGTGGCCAAGCTGTCGCGGGCGGAGACCGGCGACACCCTGTCGGACAAGGAGCGGCCGCTGCTGATGACCTCGTGGACGATGCCCGAACCGCTGCTGCCGGTGGCGATCCAGGCCAAGTCCAAGGCCGACGACGACAAACTCGGCCAGGCGCTGCAGCGGCTGGTGGCCGAGGACCCGACGCTCCGGCTGGAGAACAACGCCGAGACCCGGCAGCTCGTGCTGTGGTGCATGGGCGAGGCCCACGCCGACGTGCTGCTCGAACGGCTGAGCAAGCGGCACAGCGTGGAGGTGGAGAAGATCGACCTCCGGGTGCCGCTCAGGGAGACCTTCGGCGGCAGTTGCCAGGCCCTGGGCCGCAACGTCAAGCAGACCGGCGGTCACGGTCAGTTCGCCGTCTGCCACCTGGAGATCGAGCCTCTGCCCTCGGGCGGCGGCTTCGAGTTCGTGGACAAGATCGTCGGCGGTGTGGTGCCGCGCCAGTTCATCCCCTCGGTGGAGAAGGGGGTGCGCACCCAGATGCAGCGCGGGGTGCTGGCCGGATATCCCATGGTGGACGTCCGGGTGACGCTGTACGACGGCAAGGCCCACTCGGTCGACTCCTCCGACATGGCCTTCCAGATCGCCGGGGCGCTCGCGCTCAAGGAGGCGGCGGCCAAGGTGCCGATGCTGCTGCTCGAACCGGTGGACGAGGTGTCCGTGCTGGTGGCCGACGACCACGTCGGCTCGGTGATGTCCGACCTGTCCTCCCGCAGGGGCCGGGTCCTCGGCACCGAACCGGTCGGCATCGGGCGCACGCTGGTCCGGGCGGAGGTGCCCGAACTGGAGATCACCCGTTACTCCATCGACCTGAGGTCGATGTCGCACGGCACCGGGACGTTCCAGCGCGTCTTCCTGCGGTACGAACCGCTCCCGTCCCACCTGGTGGACAAAGTCGCCGGCTGACCGGCGGAGGCGTGCCACCGTCCGCTGAGAGTCCCTGAGGGCGCGTGCCGTCCACGGAGTCCTTGGGCGAGTCCTTGGACGCATCGCTCGCGGAGAGAAATCGGGCAGACACGATTCGCTCACGGAAAGGACTCGGGGAGGCGTGCGCCGTTCGGGGCGCTTCGCTCGCGGAAAGGCATTGGGAGGCGCGCACCATCCGGCGCACGCCTCCCAAAAATGTACTCAAGTCACGGTAGTATCACAAACTCATTTCGTTTTTCCGGTCAAAGCATCTCGGTCCTGGTGCCAAACTGATGAACTATGCGAACAGGACGCCCTTTGCTTGCCGCTGCCACGCTTGCCGTCGTCACCACCGGCGCCGCCTACACCTTCGGCCCGAACGCCGAGCCGGTGGGTGCCGCGGCCGCCACAGCCGCCGCGGCACCCACCGTCGGCGCGGCGGGCGAGGTCTCCGCCACGGCGGCGTGCCCGGTCGACGCGAGGTATCCCAAGCGGCAGCTGCGCGGGATCTGGATCGCCACCACCAAGAACATCGACTGGCCCTCGCGGACCGGCCTGCCGGTCGCCCGGCAGCAGGCGGAATACGTCAGGATTCTCGACAGCGCGGTCAAGCGCCGGTTCAACGCGGTGTTCGTGCAGGTCCGTCCGGCCTCCGACGCCCTCTACGCCTCGGCGGTGGAGCCCTGGTCGGAGTATCTGACCGGTAAGGCCGGCAAGCACCCCGGCTGGGACCCGCTGCCCTTCCTGGTCGCCGAGGCGCACAAGCGTGGGCTGGAGTTCCACGCCTGGTTCAACCCCTACCGCGCCTCCTACGGCACCGACCTGGGCAGGCTTCCGGTGAACCACCCGGCCCGGATCCACCCCGACTGGATCGTCAGGTACGGGGGCCAGGCCTACTACAACCCCGGCCTGCCACAGGTCCGCGACCACGTCACCTCGATCGTCAAGGACGTGGTGAGCCGCTACGACGTGGACGGGGTCCACTTCGACGACTACTTCTATCCCTATCCGGTCAGCGGGGCGACGTTCGCCGACGGCGCCGCCTTCAAGAAGTACGGCAAGGGCACGAAGCTGGCCGCCTGGCGCCGCTCGAACGTCGACAAGCTGATCGCCCAGGTCGACAAGACCGTGCACGAGACCAAGAAGTACGTGAAGTTCGGCATCAGCCCGTTCGGGATCTGGCGCAACAAGTCCGACGACCCCACCGGCTCCGCCACCGCCGGGATGTCCGCCTACGACTCCATCTACGCCGACTCCCGCCACTGGATCCGCCAGGGCACGGTCGACTACGTCATACCGCAGCTCTACTGGCCGCGCGGGTTCAAGGTCGCCGACTACAACACGCTGATGCCGTGGTGGGCGAAGGAGGTCAAGGGCACGGGGGTGGATCTCTACATCGGCCAGGCCCTCTACCAGGTCGGCACCGGCGGCGCCTGGACCAACCCCGGCGAGCTGGCCTCGCATCTCACGGCGAACCGCAAGTACGGGGAGGTCAAGGGCGACGTCTACTTCAGCGCCAAACAGCTCCTCACCAATCCGCTCGGCGCGCTCGACCGGATCGTCAAGAGCGCTTACTCCCGCCCGGCACTGCTGCCCCTGATAAAGGGGCTCGGCGGTCAGGCCCCCGCCACGCCCGCCGAGGTGAGACTCCAGGGCAAGGCTCTCACCTGGAAGACCTCCGCGAACGCCCGTTCCTACGCGGTCTACCGGGTCCCCTCGGGCAAGCCTGGAAAGTGCGCCACCGCCGATGCCCGCAACCTGGTCGCGGTCGTTCCCGCGGTGGGAGGCGCCCGCCAGACCTTCGCCGCCGCGGCGGGCGGCGCCTACCTCGTCACCGCCCTGGATCGTCTGGGCAACGAGAGCGCGCCCGCCAACCCCGCCCTGGCCTGACGTCGATCCACGAGTCGGCTGGACCCGTGGCCCGGTTCTCCCCTACGGTGCCAGCATTTGGTCAAAAGTATGGGGAGGTCACTCGTGAGGCGGACGCTTGTCGCGTTTGCGTTGGTCTTGAGCGTGCTGTGGCCAGGGGCCGCACAGGCTGCCACGCAGGCGGACGGACGGGTGGTGCTGATCGGGGTTCCCGGTCTGCAATGGAGTGACCTCAGCGCCGAGGTCACCCCGAACCTGTGGCGGCTGGCCGGGCAGGGCGCCGCGGGCTCGCTGTCCGTCCGCACGGTGGGCCGGGTGACGTGTCCCTACGACGGGTGGCTGACGGTGTCGGCGGGGACGAGGTCGGCGGTCGGCTACGGCTGCGGGCTCCCGCCGGTGCCCGACCCCGGCCAGGCCGGCGCGGTCATCCCCGACTACCGATATCTGCACGAGGTCGCCGGGCAGAAGAACGCCGGGACGCTCGGCGAGGCCGTTCACGCCGCCGGGCAGTGCACGGCGGCGATCGGCCCGGGGGCGGCGCTGGCGCTGGCCGACCGCGCGGGCAAGGTGGACGTCTACGCCTCCTCCCCCGGGCAGGTCCGCGCCGAGGACCTCACCAAATGCCGGGTCATCGCCATGGACGTGGACGATCTGATCAGACCCTACGTGGCCGGCGGACGGCTCCCCGCGGCCGAGGAGCAGCTCGCTCCCGCGCAGCGGACGACGGCGCTGCGGCTGGCCGACGCCAAGGCGGGGGCGCTGCTGAGTGTGCTCCCCAAGGACGCCAGCGTGCTGCTGGCGGGCCTGTCCGACCATGGGAGCACACCGCACCTGCGGGTGGCCGTCATGCGCCAGGGAGACGTCTCCGGCCGCTTCCTGGGCGCGGCCTCCACCCACCGCGAGGACATCACGATCCTGCCGGACATCACCGCCACGATGCTCTCGATGACCGGCATCCCGGTGCCGGCGACCGTCGTCGGGGTGCCCTGGCAGGCGGGCGAGAGCCGTACCGGCGGCGTCGAGGCGGCGCGGGTCGAGCTGAAGAACGCCGACGTGGCCGGTCAGAAGATCAGGGAGATGGGCGGGATCTTCTTCACCACCGTCGCCGTGCTCCAGGTCGCCTTCTACGTCGTCGCGTTCCTGCTGCTGCGCCGCAGGCGCGGCCTGCCCGGGGTCCGCGTGGCCGCGGTGGCGCTCGCGTCCGTGCCCGTGGCGACATATCTGGTCAACCTCACCTCCTGGCACCACACGGGGGCGCCGATGCTCGCCCTGGTCGGCGGGATCGTGGGGTTCGCGCTCCTGCTGGCCGCGGTGGCGCTGGCGGGTCCCTGGCGGCGCAGGCCGCTCGGGCCGCTGGCCGTCGTGACGGGGGTGACGGCGGCGGTGCTCGGCGGTGACCTGCTGACCGGGACGACCCTGCAGCTCAACAGCGTGATGGGCTATACCGCCGTGGTCGGGGCCCGCTACTACGGCCTGGGCAACATCCCGTTCGCGCTCTTCGCCACCTCGGTGCTGCTGCTGGCGGCCACGATCGCGCACCGGCTGACCCGCCGGAACCTCAGGCGCGCGGCGGTCGCCGTGGTGGTCGTGCTGGGGTGCACGGCGATGATCCTGGGCGGCTGGCCCGGCGTGGGCAGCGACTTCGGCGGTGTGATCGCGTTTGTGCCCGGTATCGCGGTGACCGCGCTGCTGATCGGGGGCCAGAGGGTCTCGATCGTCAAACTGGGTGCGTTCTGCCTGGTGGGCGGCGTCACCGTGATGATCATCGCCTATCTCGACTACATGCGTCCGCCGGCCTCCCAGACGCACCTGGGCCGATTCGTCGGCCAGGTGTTCACCGGTGAGGCGCTGGATGTGATCTTCCGCAAGCTCGGCGCGATGCTGAGCACGCTGCTCAGCCCCAACCTGATGCCGATCGTGATCGCCGCGTTCGCCTTCCTGATCTACGCGCTGCTGCGGCCGGAGGCGGCCAGCGCCGGGATCCTTCCCGCCGCGTTCGAACACTCCCCCGCGCTGAAGGCAGGCCTGATCGGCACCCTGATCAGCGGGGTGGTCGGCATGCTGGTCAACGACTCCGGCGCGGCCGTGCTGTCCATGGCACTGGCGCTCGGCGTGCCGCTGACGCTGTCGGTGGGCATCAGTGCCCTGGGCGGCGGCACGGAGCCCGGCGAGGCCGAGATCGAGAACCCGGACGACGGCACGCCGCACCGGGCGGGCGCCGCCCCCGAGGGTGACGCGCCGCCTTACAGGACGGGCCAGGATCCGGCGAGCAGTTCCCTGGTCTCACGGAGCAACTGAGGCAGCACCCTGGTCTGGCCGACCACGGGCATGAAGTTGGTGTCCCCGCCCCAGCGGGGCACCACGTGCTGGTGCAGGTGGGCGGCGATGCCCGCGCCCGCCACGGTGCCGAGGTTCATGCCCACGTTGAAGCCCTGCGCGCCGCTCGTCTTGCGCAGGGCGACCAGCGCCCGCTTGGTGAAGTCGGCGAGTTCGGCGGTCTCCGCCACGTCCAGGTCCGCGTAGTCCGGCACGTGCCGGTAGGGGCAGACCATCAGGTGGCCCGAGTTGTACGGGTAGAGGTTGAGCAGCGCGAAGACCGAGTCGCCCCGGGCGATGATCAGGCCGTCCTCGTCGCTCATCTTGGGGATCTCGCAGAACGGGCAGCCGTCCTCCGGGCCCGAGCCGGTCGGCTTGTTGGCTCCCTTGATGTAAGCCATCCGGTGAGGAGTCCAGAGCCTTTCGAACGCGTCCGGCGTCCCTGCCCCGTGCTGCTCCTCTGGCTCTTCGCTCATGGCGATCAGCATATTGCCAAGCGGATTCGTACGGTCTGGCACCTCCCCGCTGGAAGCCGCGAGAAGGGTCATCGGGAGAGTTCGGATGCCATCCACCCAGCATTGGCGGACAAATTGGGCGAATCTCCGGCAGAATCCCAGCGAGCGTGACCATCGACACCCGAGGAGCACCCCCCATGACCGACGTCTCCGTTGAGGACCTCACCGAGAAGACCGAATCTCCCGCCGAGGCGGGCACCGCCGACGGTCCGCATTCCCCGGACCCCTCCGCGCCCTCCGATCTGTCGGGGCTGTCGGAGCCGGCCGCCGCCGAATCGCCGGTCAAGGGCCGGATCAAGGTCGCCGACGAGGTCGTGGAGAAGGTCGCGGCCCTCGCCACCCTTGAGGTGGCGGGAGTCGCCGACCTGGGAGGCGATTTCGCCCGCGCGATGGAGTCGGTCCGCGAGCGCATCGGGATCGGGACCAGGAACGGCACCCAGGGCGTGAGCGCCCAGGTCGTCCAGGACCGCACGATCGCGGTGGTCGCGGTGGACGTGACGATCGTGGTGGAGTACGGGCACGTGGTCATGGAGGTGGCCAACGCGGTCAAGACCAATGTGTCCCACACGGTCAGCCGGATGCTGGGCATGCAGGTCATCGAGGTCAACGTCACCGTGGACGACGTCCGCCTGCCCGGCGAGCGCGTCCCCGCGCCCCCTGCCGACGGCTCGGAAGAGTCCTGACCCCCGTACGGCCCGCGTGATCGTGCCGGCGCGTCCCGGAGGCCCCGATCATGAGTGAGAAGCCGGACGGCCCGTGATCTCCGGGGAGACACGGGCCGTCCGGGACGGGTCGTACGACGGCCGGGTCAGACCTGGACGCGCCGCTCGATCGCGTTGACGATCTCGTCGATCGCTTCCTCGATCGGGACGCCGTTCCGCTGCTCACCGTTACGGAAACGGAACGAGACCGCGCCGTTGGCGATGTCCTCGTCACCGGCCAGGAGCATGAACGGCACCTTGGACTTCTGCGCGTTGCGGATCTTCTTCTGCATCCGGTCGTCCGAGGCGTCCACCTCGATGCGAATACCCCGCTCGCGCGCCTTCTTGGCCAGATCGTGCAGGTAGGGCGCGTGGGCCTCGGCGATCGGGATGCCGACGACCTGCACCGGGGCGAGCCACGGGGGGAACGCCCCCGCGTAGTGCTCGACCAGGACGCCGAAGAAACGCTCGATCGAGCCGAACAGCGCCCGGTGGATCATGATGGGCCGCTGGCGCGAGCCGTCGGCCGCCTGATACTCCAGCTCGAAGCGCTCGGGCAGGTTGAAGTCCACCTGAATGGTGGACAGCTGCCAGGAACGGCCGATGGCGTCCTTGGCCTGCACCGAGATCTTCGGTCCGTAGAAGGCCGCGCCGCCCGGGTCGGGCACGAGCTCCAGACCGCTGGAGATGGCCGCCTGACGGAGCGCCTCGGTGGCCGTCTCCCAGTTCTCGGCGGTGCCGATGAACTTGTCGGAGTCGTCGCGGGTGGACAGCTCCAGGTAGAAGTCGTCGAGCCCGTAGTCCTTGAGCAGCTGGAGCACGAAGTTCAGGAGCGACTTCAGCTCGTCCTGCATCTGCTCGCGGGTGCAGTAGATGTGGGCGTCGTCCTGGGTCATGCCGCGCACGCGGGTGAGGCCGTGGATGACGCCGGACTTCTCGTAGCGGTAGACCGAGCCGAACTCGAAGAACCGCTGCGGCAGCTCACGGTAGGAACGCCCGCGCGACTTGAAGATCAGGTTGTGCATCGGGCAGTTCATCGGCTTGAGGTAGTACTCGGCGCCCTCCAGCTCCATGGCCGGGAACATCCCGTCCTTGTACCAGTGGAGGTGGCCGGAGGTCTCGTAGAGGTGGCCCTTGGTGATGTGCGGGGTGTTGACGAAGGAGTAACCCCCCTCCTCGTGCCTGCGCCGCGAGTAGTCCTCCATGACCCGGCGGATCACACCGCCCTTGGGGTGGAAGACCGGCAGGCCCGAGCCCAGCTCGTCGGGGAAGGAGAACAGGTCGAGCTCGGCGCCCAGCTTGCGGTGGTCGCGCTTCTCGGCCTCCTCCAGCAGGTGGAGGTATTCGTCCTGCCTCTCGCGCGACTCCCAGGCGGTGCCGTAGATCCGCTGGAGCTGCGGGTTCTTCTCGCTGCCCCGCCAGTAGGCGCCGCCCGAGCGCATCAGCTTGAACGCCGGGATGGACCGGGTGGTCGGCACGTGCGGGCCGCGGCACAGGTCCTTCCAGCACAGCTCTCCGGTCTTCGGGTCGAGGTTGTCGTAGATGGTCAGCTCCGCGCCGCCCACCTCGACGTCCGCCCCGTCATCCGAACCCGCGCCGCCCTTGAGGCCGATCAGCTCCAGCTTGTACGGCTCCGCGGCGAGCTCGGCGCGCGCGTCGTCGTCGGAGACGGCCCGGCGTGAGAAGAGCTGCCCCTGCTTGACGATCTCGCGCATGCGCTTCTCGACGCGCTTGAGGTCGTCGGGGGTGAACGGGCTCTTGACGTCGAAGTCGTAGTAGAAGCCGTTCTCGACCGGCGGGCCGATGCCCAGCCTGGCCTCGGGGAAGATCTCCTGGACGGCCTGGGCCATGACATGGGCGGTGGAGTGGCGCACGATGGCCCTGCCGTCGGCGCTGCCCACGGGGACCGGCTCGATCACATCGCCCTCGGACACGACGGCCGCGAGGTCCTTCAACTCACCGTTGGCACGGGCGGCGATCACGGAGCGGCCGTCGGCCTCGAGCGCGTCGCCGTACGTCGTGCCCCCCGCCACCACACGCTCGGCTCCGGCGAGGGTGATACGAAGTTCTGGCACGGCGGACACTGTTACTCCCTGAAAAACATTCGGAGGTTGGTTTGAACCTCGATGCTACCGGTGCTCGCAACGCGAAATCTCAGGCATCCTCGCTCCGGCGCGGGCGGTAACCCAGTGAGGTGAGGTCGGCCCTGGTGCCGCGGAAGACGTTGCGATCCACCGGTTTGTTGGAGTGCTGGTGGATCGCCCAGTTGCTCCACGGCACCGGCACCTCCGGCCTGCCCCGCGGGTGGTCGGGCGCGGCGATCCAGAGCGGGTAGTTCTCCAGCCCCGCGCAGTTGCCGTTGCGCGCGAACGACAGGAACGTGTAGACCACCGGCCTCACCCCGGCCTGCGCGATGACCGCGTCGCACCAGCGCCGGGCGAAACGGGCCACCCTGGGGGCGGGCAGGTGGTCGTTGGTCTCCAGGTCGAGCGCGAGCAGGTCACCGCGGTGCAGCCCGCCCGCCTGCCCCACGGCCCGAAGGAAGTGCCCCACCTGAGCCTCGGGATTGCCCGCCGGGCGCGCGAAATGGTAGGCCCCGCAGACGATCCAGCTCTCCCGCATGCCCGTCCAGTTCCTCCCGAACCACGGGTCGGTGAAGGTGACGCCCTCGGTCGCCTTGGCGAAGGCGAAGGAGACCCCGGCCTTGGCATGGCGCCCCCAGTCGACGACGCCCTGCCAGTTCGACACATCGATGCCGTTCAACATGTCGCCACGCTAACCAGCGGGCGTCCCCCGCACACGCCCAACGCTCCCTCGGCGTACGGCCATTGCGCCGACTTTGACTAGGCTTGGGTGGCGTGAACGCAGCAGCCCAGACCTCCGGCGCCCACGGCGCCGGCATCGCGACCATAACTTCCGACGGAACCGTGCTCGACACCTGGTTCCCCTCCCCTCAGCTGGGCGAGCCGTCCTCGCCCGGCACCAGGCGGCTGAGCGCCGCCGAGGCCGTCGAGGCGCTCGGCTCCGGGGTCACCGCGTTGCTCGGCCCCGACGCCGACCGCGGCGTCGAGGTGGTCGCGGTGTACACCGGGATCACCAAGCTGTCGGAGGCCCCCGCTGACGCACACGACGCCTATCTCCGTCTCCACCTGCTGTCGGCCCGCCTCGTCCAGCCCCACGGCCAGAACCTGGACGGGCTGTTCGGCCTGCTGAGCAACGTCGTGTGGACCAACCACGGCCCCTGCGCGGTCGAGGGCTTCGAGGAAGTGCGGCTGCGCCTGCGCGCTCGCGGCCAGGTGACCGTCTACGGCATCGACAAGTTCCCCCGGATGGTCGACTACGTGGTGCCCGGCGGCGTCCGGATCGCCGAGGCCGACCGGGTCCGCCTCGGCGCGCACCTGGCCGTCGGCACGACGGTGATGCACGAGGGCTTCGTCAACTTCAACGCCGGGACCCTGGGCACCTCCATGGTCGAGGGCCGCATCTCGGCGGGCGTCGTCGTGGGCGACGGCTCCGACGTCGGCGGTGGCGCCTCGATCATGGGCACCCTGTCCGGCGGCGGCAAGCAGGTCATCTCCGTCGGGCAGCGCTGCCTGCTGGGCGCCAACAGCGGCGTCGGCATCTCCCTCGGCGACGACTGCGTCGTGGAGGCCGGCCTCTACGTCACCGCCGGGACCAAGGTGACCCTCCCCGACGGCCGGGTGGCCAAGGCCTCCGAGTTCTCCGGCGCCTCCGGCCTGCTGTTCCGCCGCAACTCCACCTCCGGCGCCGTCGAGGTCGTCCCCCGCAAGGGCACCGGCCCAGAGCTCAACAGCATCCTGCACGCCAACGGCTGACCCGCGGGATTTTCGGCCGCATGGTCATACGGTCCGGGGCGGGAGCGGTTCGCCGAGCCGCCCCCGCCCCGGGCCTCGCCCGCCGTCAACGGCTTCCCGAGGCTCGCTCCCGGAGCGCCCACCCGACGATCTTCACTCCCGGCCGCCCACCTGACAGGGTTGACCCACTGACCTCGACAGCGATGGGAGCCGCATGACCGCTCAGGGAACGGCGAGCGACACGAGGGCCACGACGGTGGCCGCCCGATGGGTCACCGGGCTGTTCGCCCCACAGGTTCTGGTCATCGGGCTGCCGCCGATCGTCGGGCTGCTGGCGGACGGCTGGCCGGGGGCGGCCTGGGGGCTGGTGGCCTCGGCCCTGTGCGGCGGCGTCCCCGCCGGGGTGATCCTGGCCGGGGTCCGTTCGGGGCGGCTGGACTCCCATCACCTCGTGGACCGCGCGAGCCGGACGAAGCCGCTGCTGGTGGCGGTGGCCGCGGTGCTCGTCGCGCTGTTACTGCTGATCTTCCTGGGCGCGCCCCGGCTGCTGGTCGCCACGGTGACCGCGATGCTGGCCGCGCTCGCGGTGACGATCCCGATCACCCTCAGATGGAAGATCTCCTTCCACGCGGCCGTGTCGGCGGGCACCGTCCTGGTACTCGCCCAGGTGCTGCCCGCCGTACCGACCCTCGGCGTGGGCGCGCTGATCGTGGCGACGGTCTGCTGGGCCCGGGTACGGCTCGCCCACCACACCCCGGCCCAGGTCGTCGCCGGGGCCCTCACCGGCGCCGGTACGGCCTGGGCGGTCCTGAGCGGCTTCGGCCTCTGACGGGGGCCGACGGGACCCTGGCCGCCCTCTCTGCCACTGATCAGGCTCTGGAGGGACCTCGGGGCCGCCCTCGGCTCCTCGGTCCCGGGAGATGGCAGCGCCCTCAGAGCAGGGTCTTGAGGAACTCCCGCGTCCGCCCGTCGCGGCTGTACTCGGCGGCGACGAAGTCGGTGACCCCGATCCTGGCGAGCTCCTCGATCTGGGCCGACACGGCGTCCTCGTCGCCGACGATCGCCACCCCGCCCGGGCCCTCGACACCCTCCCTGTCGAGCATCGCCCGGTAGGACGGCAGCTGACCGTAGATCTCGAACTTCGCCGAGGCATCCGCCCTGGCCGCCTCGACGTCGTCGGTGACGCAGATGGGCAGCGTGCACACGATCCTGGGCGCGGGCCGCCCGGCCGCCTGAGCGGCCTCGGTGATGGCGGGCACGACGTGTTCGGCCACGGTCTTGGGACCGGTCATCCACAGCACGGTGCCGTCGGCCACCTCACCGGCCAGCTTGAGCATGCGCGGAGCCAGGGCGGCGATGAGCACGGGCATGTCCCCCGTGCCCGGTGTCGACAGCCCGAGATTCGCCGTGAGGGTCTCGCCCTTGAAGGACACCTTCTCCCCGCGGACGAGCGGCACCAGGACGGACAGGTACTCGCGCATGTGCCGGGCGGGCTTGTCGAAGCTGTAGCCGTACATGCCCTCGATCACCATCTGGTGCGAGAGGCCGATGCCGAGCGCGAGCCGTCCGTCCACGGCGGTGTTGACCGTGAGCGCCTGCTGGGCGAGAACCGCCGGGTGACGAGGGTAGGTCGGCACGACACCGGTGCCGAGCTCGATCCCGGGGACCTGACTGCCGATCACCGCGAGCGCGGTCAGCGCGTCCAGGCCGAAGATGTTGGACACCCAGGCCGAGGAGAAGCCGTCGTCGGCTCCGCGGGCAACCCGATCCCGCATTTTGACCAGCGCGTCCGGTCCCCTGGACTCGTTGATGAGCAGTCCAAATCGCATCGCTACCGAACCTCATTCTAGTTTTTTCGATCAGTCTAGAGGTCGACCAACCGACTGGTAGGTCACACGGCGATCCGAGACCGGCCGGTTATACGGGACCGCGACCTCCACCTCGGGGCCGGACGGGTGCGGCGGGTGCGGCGGGTGCGGCGGGCCGCAGATGCGGGTACCGCGGGCGCGGGTGCAGGCGCCGCGGGCGCGGCACGCGGGTGATGAGCCATCCGTCGCCAGAGGGCGGGCGGCCGCCCGGAAATGAGGGCGACGTTTACAGAAAACCTCTGAGATGACCGAACCGGTGGACGCGCTGGTGACGCGACTCAGGTCAATCAAGGACAACAGTGATGATTGCGACGAGAGATGATTGAAAACACCATCAGGGCGCTCAAGGTAAGAAAGGGATTTCAGTTACGCAACCCGACAAGAGTGATGGAATGGCGCTCATTGGAATCCGCGAGCGGGCGCGCTCGACCACGATTCGCCGACGACTTACGCGCGAGAAATGTCCCGGCCATCCGGCCGGCCCGCCCCATGGTGATCCGCGTGGAGATTTCCCCGGAGGACGACCCGGCCGACTCGGCGAACCGGGGCCCGATCCCGCCACACCCGGCCTCCGCCCACCCACATCCCGGCGTTAAAAAATCTCTCATCGGAGGGCGTTTGCAATGATCTTGGTTTCCCTGGGTTCTTCCAGAGACATCCCCGGGCATGGAAAAACCCGACGGACCATGTAGTCCGTCGGGTTCCTACCTGCGTCTTACTACTGTGGGCGATACTGGGATCGAACCAGTGACCTCTTCGGTGTGAACGAAGCGCTCTCCCGCTGAGCTAATCGCCCGCCCCGTCGGCGGCCTCTCGGTGCCGACGTGAAAAACCATACCGCACTCCGGCACCGCTCGCGAAGCGGTCCCGACCACCAAGATGATCTTGGAGGTGGCACGATCCGTGAGGCAAAGGTCTGGGGATGCATCCGGCAGGGGGCTACGGTGTCATAGCATCGTCCTGATCCACAGAAGCACCGAACAACCCGAGCTAGACCTCTATCGCCCGAGACGCCCTAACGGGAAGTCGACGGTGACCAAAACGAGACGCAAAACCCTTGTAAATACGGCCCTGTTGGTGATGTTTAGCCAGGTAGATGCCCAAATGTCGCGCTGTGATGTGTGTTACAGAAGGGCGTGGAGGCGGAATCTTTCCTACAGGTTTCTTTGTTCCGCGTGCATAGCTCGGGACGAAGTCCGTCAGAGCATCAAAAGCCCCGAAGAGGGGACCGACGACGAAAAGGTTTGGCTGACGATGAACAGCTCCACCGTCTCTGCCGAGCTGGGCCTTCGGCTTGTGGTCCCCGACCGTACCACCGTCCCCCTGCTAGCCGGACTCAGCTACACGGCCGACGATCCTTACGCGATCAGGATGGCCTTCCACGTGGGGAACGACGAACCGGTCGAGTGGATCTTTGCCCGTGAGTTGCTGACAGTCGGCATCGTGCGGCGCGTGGGTGACGGAGACGTCCAGGTGTGGCCGGCGCGTGCCGACGGCGAGCGCACCCTGCACATCAGCCTCACGTCGCCGTTCGGACAGGCCCTGTTCGAGGTGCCGCTGGCTCCGCTCACGGAGTTCCTGCACCGGACGTACGAGCTGGTCCCGGCGGGTCGCGAGACCGATTTCATGGATCTCGACGCCGAGCTCAGCAACATGCTCTGGAGTTCCTGACCGTCCCGCAGCCGCCGCCTCCCCGGCTGCCCCGTGTGTCCCCGGCTGCCTCACCGCAGCCGGGGGCACGCCTGGTTCCGTGCGGCCCTCCTGCCGGCTCCTTGCGGGCCCCTCATGCCCGCCGGCCCGAGATGTGCGGCCCCCACGCCCGCCGGCCCGAGACCCGTGGGCCCGGTCTCCGGCCGCCACACATCCCGTATTCGGGATGCCGGCCGTCGAACCGCCGCGTATCCGGGATGTCGGCCGGTGAACCACCGCGTATCCGGGATGTCGGCCGGTGAACCACCGCGTATCCGGGATGTCGGCCGGTGAACCACCGCGTATCCGGGATGTCGGCCGGTGAACCACCGCGTATCCGGGATGTCGGCCGGTGAACCACCGCGTATCCGGGATGTCGGCCGGTGAACCACCGCGTATCCGGGATGTCGGCCGGTGAACCACCGCGTATCCGGGATGTCGGCCGGTGAACCGCCGCGTGTCCGGTTTCCGGAGCATCTGACCTCCGAGCCGCCGTGGATCTCGCGGACCCCATACGCGAGCGGCCTTATGTCTAGCCTTCGAGCCTGAGCAGTTCCCTCCGCATCCGGGTGATCTCGATGGCCTGGCCGGAGACCACGTCCGCGGCCATCGCCAGCATGATCCGATCCGTGCCGTCCTCGATCTGCTGCTTGGCCATCGTCACCGCCGCCTCGTGGTGAACGATCATGAGGCTCAGGAAGAGCCTGTCGAAATCCGTTCCCCTGGCCGTTCTGAGCCGATTTTCCTGCTCCTGTGTGACGGCGTGACCGCCGTAGTCCCCGTGGCCTCCGGGGGGGCCGCCCTCGTCATGCCCGGTCGGAGCCCGGCCGGCCGACCTCAGCCAGGACGTCATGGCCGCGATCTCGGGCCGCTGTGCGGCGGTGATCCTCTCGGCGAGTCTCCGCAGGACCGGCGAGGACGATCTGGGACGGACCAGCGCGGCCATCTCCAGCGCCTGCCGGTGGTGCGGGATCATGCCCTCGGCGAACCTCACGTCGGCCGCCGTGACCCTTGCCTCGGAGTCGCCGAGATTCTCGCCCGGCCGCGCCGTACGGCCCGCGTCACCGGGGCCGCCCGGAATGATCACCGGCGCTCCGGTTCCCGCGACCAGGGGGGTCCGCGGCTCCGGTTCGGCCGTCGTGCAGCCCGTGAGGCTCGACGCAATCAAGATCGCAACAATAATCCGATCCGGCAGACGCAACCTCCACATAGTTTTAATAATGGGGCAAAAGAGCTGACTCGATGGGGGCACTGTGCGATCGACTGTGGCATCCGGCCTTGCCGCGTTACTCCTGGTGGCCGGATGTGCCGGGAATCCCGCGCCCCCGGGCGCCGCCGCTTCGGCGGGCGCGACGACCGCGGCGACCTCTCAGGAGCCCTCGCCCTCGGGATCCCCGCCGGCCTCGGACGACGTCACCCACAGCGCCAACGTCACGCAGGTGGCCAACGTGCCGCCCCAGGCGCCGCTCGACGGGCCCCAGTCCTGGGGCACCGATCTCGCCTTCCAGGGCGATCACGCGTTCGTCGGCAACTTCGACGGCTTCAGCGTGTTCGACATCTCCGACCCCACCAAACCCACGGCGGTCAGCCGGGTGCTCTGCCCCGGCGAGCAGAACGACATCTCCGTGAGCGGGAACCTGCTGTTCCTGTCGATCGACGCGGCACGCGTCGGGCCGGAGTGCGACAGCGCAGAGGAGCGGGGCACCGGCTGGGAGGGCATCCGGATCTTCGACATCACGGACAAGGCCCATCCCGTGTTCGTGTCGGCGGTCCGCACGGAATGCGGCTCCCACACCCACACGCTCGTCCCCGGCAAGGACGCGGACAAGGTCTACCTCTACGTCTCCTCCCCCGGCCCCGAGCAGTCGGCGACCTGCCCGGCCCCGCACAACAACATCTCCGTGGTCGAGGTGCCCGTCAAGGCCCCGGCCACCGCCAAGGTGGTGTCGCAACCGAAGCTCTCCGGGCAGATCAGCCAGGAGGAGCTCCCCGGCGGATGTCACGACATCACGGTCTACCCGGAGAAGGACCTGGCCGCCGCCGCCTGCTTCGGCGACGGGTTCCTGCTGGACATCTCCGACCGGGTCAGGCCCAAGGTTCTCCAGCACGTGAGCGACGAGGAGAACTTCTCGATCTGGCATTCGGCGACGTTCAACAACTCCGCCACCAAGGTCGTCTTCGGTGACGAGCTGGGTGGTGGCGGGAGCGCGACCTGTGACGCCGACACCCCGAAGACCAAGGGGGCGAACGCCGTGTACGACCTCGCCCCGGACCGCACGCTCAAGCTGCGCGGCTATTTCAAGATTCCCCGGGAGCAGCAGCCCGAGGAGAACTGCGTCGCGCACAACGGGGCCCTGATCCCGGTGCCCGGCAGGGACATCATGGTCCAGTCCTGGTATCAGGGCGGGGTGTCGATCTGGGACTTCACCGGCGAGTCCCAGCCCCGCGAGATCGGCTTCTTCGAGCGCGGCCCGATCGAGGGGCTCGGCGGCTCCTGGTCGGCCTACTACTACAACGGCTACATCTACTCCAGCGACATCACCAGGGGCCTGGACGTGCTCCGGATCGACGACCCGCTGACCGATCCGGCCAAGAAGGTCACGCTGAAGGAGCTGAACGCCCAGACCCAGGCCTCCTACTGAACGACCCGCCCGGAGTCCTCATCGCGTACGGCGAGGGCGGCGCCCTTCCGTAGCGGTGAGCTCCCGGGCGATGGAAGGGCCGTCCGCCAGGCGTCCGTGCACCATTTTGACGGCGACCCGGTCACCGGGCTCCGTCAGGTGGACCACTCCTCCCCCGGGCGGCCGGCGGTCCGGTATCCCCCGGTCCGCTCGGGGTCCCTCCGCCGTAACGGATCCGCACCGCCTCGCAGCCCTTGGCGATCAATTCGGGGGAAGCCCGGCGAAGGGCGTTTCCTCAGGGGACAAAACCGACAGCGCATCGCCGTGGATCGCGGTCGGCTCCGGGTTCCGTACGGCTCTCGCGAACCCGGAGCCGGATCGTCACGGATCGAGGTCGGCGGCGCCGCGCTCGGCGAAGATCTTCATCGCCTTGGTGGTGACCGGGCCGGGCGCGGCCGGCAGCACGGTCTGGTCGACCATGCGGATCGGCTGGATGTCGCGGGTGGTGGAGGTCAGGAAGGCCTCGTCGGCCTCGTAGAGGGCCGACAGCGGGACGTCCTCCTCCGCGCCTCCGCACCATTCCAGCGTCAGCGCGCGGGTGACCCCGGCCAGGCAGCCGGAGGCGAGCGTGGGAGTGATCAGCCGGCCGTCGCGCACGATGAAGATGTTGCTGCCGGTGCCCTCGCAGAGGTTGCCCACAAGGTTCTCGAAGATCGCCTCCGCGCCGCCCCTCGTCTTGGCGTAGAGCAGGGCCTTGGCGTTGTCGCCGTAGGAGGTGCTCTTGACGCCCGCGAGCGCGCCGCGCTCGTTGCGCGGCCAGGGCACGACGGTGACGTCCGCGGTCGCGGGGAACGGCGACTGCTCGCCGACGATCACCACGGCGGTGCAGCCCTGGTCACCGCGATCGGAGCCGAGCGGCCCGGGGCCGCTGGTGTAGGTGACGCGGATCCGGCCGAGCGGCCACGGCGGCGCCTCGGCCAGGCAGGCGCGGATGCCGTCGGCGATCGCGTCCACGTCGGGCTCGGGCAGATCCATGCGCTGGGCCGACAGCCGGAGCCGGTCCAGGTGGCGGGTGAGGGCGAACGAGGCGCCGTTCATGCACTTGATCGTCTCGAACACCCCGTCACCGACCATCAGGCCGTGATCGAAGACCGAGACGATGGCCTGATCCGGAGGGATAAGGGCCCCGTTAACCCATACGGGTACGTTCATGCGACTCCTTCTAAGCTGATGTGGAAGCCAGCGCGATGAGCCGGGAGGCCTTCAACTCGGTCTCGTCCCACTCGCGTCGCGGATCACTACCCCACGTTATGCCCGCGCCCGTACCGAAGTGAATTTCGTCGGAGGAGAGCCAGAACGTGCGGATTCCCACGGCCAGTGACGCCCGGTGCCGGTCGGCGTCGACCCAGCCCACCGTTCCACAGTACGGCCCGCGCCGCTCTGGTTCGAGCTCATTGATGATCCTCAGGGCGGAGGATTTCGGAGCCCCGGTCACGGAGCCCGGGGGAAACGTCGCGGAGAACAGCTCGGGCCAGCCGCACTCCGGCGCGAGCCGAGCCCGGACCGTGGAGACCAGGTGCACGAGCCCCGGATGCTCCTCCACCTCGCACAGCGCGGGCACGCTCACCGAACCGACCTCGGCGACCCTGCCCAGGTCGTTGCGGACCAGATCGACGATCATCACGTTCTCCGCGTAGTCCTTCTCCAGCAGGTCCTCCGCCGTGACCCCGGTCCCCTTGATCGGCCTGGACTCGATCACGTCGCCGTCCCTGGACAGGTAGAGCTCCGGGGAGGCGGACACGACGCTCAGCTCCGGCAGGCTCACCGTGGCGGCGTAGGGCGCGGGGTTTCCCTCCGCCAGCCGTACGGCCAGCGCCAGCGGGTCCGCGTTCGCGGGCAGGGGCGCGCTCAGCACCCGGCACAGGTTGGCCTGGTAGACGTCGCCCCGCTCGATGTGATCGCGGATGCGGCGTACGCCGTCCTCGTAGGCGGCCCGGTCCAGCGAGCTGCGCCACGACGACGGGCGGGGGCCCCGCCAGGGGCCGCGCGGCGTGGGCAGCGGCGCCGGCCGGACATCGTCGAACCTGGCACACGTCACCTTGCCCTCGTAGTCGACCACGACGGCCCACCAGCCCTCGCCGTCGAGCGCCGCCAGGTCGGTGGTGACGTCGCGGAGCCGAGTGGCCAGATATCCAGTGACATGCGCAAATGAACTGTGCACGCCCCTATTGTCCCGCCACCTTCGCGAGGAACCGCACCAGCGCACGGGCCGCGGGCAGGGGTGTGCCCGGCAGGGCCGCGGAAACGATCCTGCGCGGGGCGAGGTCGCCGAGGGAGCGGAGCACAAGATCGGGCGGTACGGCCCTCGCCGCGATGGAGGGCACCAGAGTGATGCCGAGCCCCGCCGCGACGAACCCGAACTTGCCCGTCCACTCGGCGATCCTGACGGTGGTGCGGGGCGCGAACCCCGCGCGGGCACAGGCCGCGCCGAGCATGGTGGTCCCGGCGGGCGGGGGCGCCTCGATCCAGGTCTCCTCCCGCAGTTCGCGCAGGTCGACGCTCTCCCCCACCGCCAGCCGGTGACCGCGAGGCAGCGCGACGAGCAGCTCGTCGTCGACCAGCTCGACCGTCTCCACCTCGCCGTCGTAGGGCAGCCCCGACGGATAGTCGCTGATCACCGCGACGTCCAGGCCGCCCTCACGCATCCGGCTCAGCAGACGGCGGCTGGGCCCCTCGATCGGGATGAGCTCGACCTCGGGGAACTCCTGCCGGAAGGAGCGCAGGGCGCTCGGCACCAGCGAGACGTTGGCGGTGGCGAACGCGCCGACGCGCAGCCGTCCCCGGTAGCCGCCGTGGATGCCGGCCAGCTCCTCCTCGGCTCTGACCAGCCGGTTCAGGACGACCTGGGCGTGCCGGTGGAGCGCCTCACCGGCGGGCGTCAGCCGTACTCCCCGGGGCAGGCGCTCGAACAGCGGGCCGCCCGCCTGCTGTTCGAGGGAGGCGATGCGCCGGGAGACCGCCGACTGGGTGTAGTTGAGCCTGGCCGCCGCTCCGGTGAACGACCCCGCGAGGGCCACCGCGTCCAGCAGGCGTAGTGCGTCGGTGTCGAACACATTCCTCCCTCGCATGGCTTTGATGCAATCTAGTCGTTGGCGGAATGCCTCCGGCGTTCTCTACCGTGGAGGACATGATTTCTTTCCTTGGTCTGGGGCACATGGGCGCCCCCATGGCCCGGCGACTCGTGGAGGCCGGGCACAAGGTGACGGTGTGGAACCGCACTCCCCGCACCGTCGAGGGAGCCGTCACCGCGCCGTCTCCCGCCGAGGCCGTGGCGGAGGCGGAGCTGGTCATCACGATGCTCAGCGACCCGGCGGCGGTGAAACGGGTGCTCGCGGACGCGGCACCCGGTCTGCGGCCGGGAGCGGTGATCGTGGAGATGTCCACGATCGGGCCCGAGGCGGTGGCCGAGCTCCGCGACCGGCTCCCCTCGCAGGTGGGACTGGTCGACGCGCCGGTGCTGGGCAGCGTTCAGCCCGCGAGGGACGGCACGCTGACGGTGCTGGCCGGGGGGCTGCCGGGCGACCTGGAGCGCTGCCGGGAGATATTGGGGGTTTTCGGCCAGGTTCGCGAGATCGGCGGGCCGGGCTCGGGGGCGGCGATGAAGCTGGCCGTGATGAGCGCCATGGTACCCGCGCAGGTCCTGCTCGCCGAGACCGTCGCGTACGGCGAGGCGTCCGGCGTGGACGTCGGGACGCTGCTGGACGTGCTCGGCGGCACATTCCTGGGAGCGCTCGTCGAACGGGTCCGCCCGGCGATCGAGAACGGCCCGCCCGAGACCCGCTACGGCCTCGCGCTCGCGGCCAAGGACCTGGTGCTGGCCTCCCACGAGACGCAGACACTCGCCGCGGCGGCCAGGGACAGGCTGCTGGACGCCACGGCGGCCGGGCTGGGCGGAGCGGACGTGACCGCCGTCTTCGGACACGCCGCGACGGCCCGCGTTCCCCGCGTGAAGAAGCTGAATCCGACGTCGGTCCCGGCGACCAACGGCTACTACTCCCACGCCACCAAGGCCGCCGGCTTGCTGTTCGTCTCCGGGCAGGTGGCGCTGGACCCCGCGGGCAAGGTGGTCGGCGAGGGGGACATGACGCGCCAGTCGGAGTACGTGATGGACCTGCTGGAACGCATCCTCGCCGACCAGGGCTGCACGTTCGACGACGTGACCCACATCCGGACGCACCTCACCGACATGTCGCTGCTGGCGGAGTACGGGGCCGTACGGCAGCGACACATCACCGGCGAGCCCCCGGCCAGCACGACCGTGGAAGTGTCACGGCTGTTCCAGCCGGGGCTGATGATCGAGGTGGAGGTGATCGCCGCCCTGCCCGCTACCCGGTGACCACCCCCACCGCCCGATGACGCCGGCGACCCTACTCGCGGGCCGGTGACCGTACTCGCGGGCCCGGTGACGCGAGTGACTATGCCAGTGGGCCGGTGACAGACTCCGCGGCGGCGACGACCGCGTTGTCGGCGACGAACTGGACCACCGACTCGATCTCCGGGGCCAGGAACCGGTCGGGACCGGGGCCGGGGACGGTCTCACGTAGGGCGGCCACCACGGCCCCGGTCGCGGGGGCGGGCCGGAGCGGCGCCCGCAGGTCGAGTGCCCGGGCCGCGGTGAGGATCTCCACCGCGAGGACCCTGGTGAGGCCGTCCACCGAACGGCGCAGCTTGCGCGCGGCCGACCAGCCCATGGAGACGTGGTCCTCCTGCATGGCGGAGCTCGGGATGGAGTCCACGCTCGCGGGCACGGCCAGGCGCTTGAGCTCGGAGACGATCGCGGCCTGGGTGTACTGGGCGATCATGTGACCGGAGTCCACACCGGGGTCGTCGGCGAGGAAGGCGGGCAGGCCGTGGCTGCGGGTCACGTCCAGCATGCGGTCGGTACGGCGCTCGGAGATGCTCGCCATGTCCGCGACCGCGATGGCGAGGAAGTCGAGCACGTAGCCGACCGGGGCGCCGTGGAAGTTGCCGTTGGACTCCACCCGGCCGTCGGCCAGGACCACCGGGTTGTCGATCGCGGAGGCGAGCTCGCGCATGGCGACCGAGGCGGCGTGCGCGAGGGTGTCGCGGGCGGCTCCGGCGACCTGCGGGGCGCACCGCAGCGAGTAGGCGTCCTGGACCCGGGTGCAGGTGCCGTCCCGGTGGGATTCCATGATCTCGGAGTCCTTGAGCATCGCCCTGAGGTTGGCGGCGCTGGCGGCCTGCCCCGGGTGCGGGCGCAGGGCCTGCAATTCGGCGGCGAAGACGCGGTCGGTGCCGAGCAGCGCCTCCACGCTCATGGCGGCGCCGATGTCGGCGGTCTTGAACAGGCGGGTGAGGTCGTCCATGGCCAGGATCAGCATGCCGAGCATGCCGTCGGTGCCGTTGATGAGCGCCAGGCCTTCCTTGGCGGCCAGCTCGACGGGCTCGATGCCCGCCTGCTTCAGCACCTCGGCGGCGTCCCCGCGCTCGCCCGCGGCGTCGCGGACGACGCCCTCGCCCATGATCGTGAGAGCCACGTGGGAGAGCGGCGCGAGGTCGCCGGAGCAGCCGAGACTTCCGTACTCGTGCACGACCGGGGTGATCCGCGCGTTGAGCAGGCTCTCCAGCACCTTGGCGGTCTTCGGGCGCACACCGGTGTGGCCGGTGGCCAGGGTGTGCAGGCGCAGCAACATCAGTGCCCGGGTGACCTCGATCTCCACCTCGGGGCCGGAGCCCGCGGCGTGCGAGCGGACCAGGGAGCGCTGCAGCTGAGCGCGGAGCGAGGGGTCGATGTGCCGGGTGGCGAGGGCGCCGAACCCGGTCGACACCCCGTAGGCGGGGGTGGGGCTCTCGGCGAGCTCGTCCACGCGGGTGCGGGCGGCGGCCATGGCCGCCACGGCGTCGTCGGTGAGGCGTACGGTGGCGCCGTACCGGGCTACCTGGACGACCTCTTCGAAGCTCAACGGCTCCGGACCGATGTTCACGACCACGTTGTCGCGCATGGCGTCACTCTCTCGCATAGTAAGCATTGGTAACTGGTGAACCCGATACTGGCTCCTTACATCACAACATACCGGTCGCATTCGGTTTGGGGAGTCGCCGGGTATTCGCTAGAGTTCCCTCAGTGACGCCGAGCCGATCCTGGCAGGCACACGCGGAAGTGGCTCAGTGGTAGAGCATCACCTTGCCAAGGTGAGGGTCGCGGGTTCGAATCCCGTCTTCCGCTCGGAAAAGGGGCTCGTGCCCCCCACTCGGTGGAGTGGCCGAGAGGCGAGGCAACGGCCTGCAAAGCCGTGTACACGGGTTCAAATCCCGTCTCCACCTCTGGTTTTCAGCGAGGACGATTAGCTCAGCGGGAGAGCGCTTCCCTGACACGGAAGAGGTCACAGGTTCAATCCCTGTATCGTCCACCACGCTCCATGGTGGGCCAGGTCCGACCTGGTCACATGGGAGACAGAGTCCCAGGTCGCGGCGGCAGCCGATGATCTGGGACTTTTTGGTGCTCCGAGTTGTTCGGGATACCCGCGGGCACCGGCGCTGCCCCTCGGCCGTGCTCGTCCGCTCCCGCATCGGCATCTCACGGCTCCGCACGCCGTGAAGCCCGGCGAGGTACGCCGGCATCACATTCCCATCCGCCGCGTCCCAGGCAGGCCCGGCGGACCAACTCCTCCGCATCAAGCCCGTCCGTGCTCGTTGACACCTCACGGATGAAGAAGATCACCGGCTCGGGGCCCACACGAAGACGGACCCGGCCTTCATCGCCGGTTCGCCGTTCCTTCGGGTGAGACGAGAGGGTCCCCCGAGGGGATATCGAGAGTCGCGGCGACGTGACCCACGATGAGATCATGGTGAGTCGTAAGCCACCCATATGAGATTTAGGCCAAATAGTACCCTCATGTCACTTTTCAGATCACATATTCTGATTATTCCTTTTGTGGTGGCAATGGCATCGGCGTGTTCGGGCCTGCCCGAGCCGCTCGTCTCCAAGCTGACCGGACGCGAGTCCTACCACGAACCGAGCGAGGCGATGATGCCCACGCTCAAGACGGGCGACGTGGTCACGGGCAAGATGACCGACGGGACGTACGCACCCAAGGCGGGTGACGTCATCGCCTTCCTGCCGCCGAAGTCATGGGGTGGAAGCGGCGGTTACATGATCAAGCGAGTCATCGGCGTTCCCGGGAGCGCTGTCAGCTGCTGCGACGCGGATCATCGAATGATCATTGACGGCAAACCGCTGGACGAGCCCTACGTGGCCAATGAGCGGGCCTCACACCTGGAGTTCGAGCCGGTCGTCGTACCCGAAGGGCACATCTGGGTCCAGGGCGACAATCGAGACGTCTCCCTCGACTCGCGTAGCTATAGCGGCAGGGCAGGTGGCGGCATGGTCCCCGCAACCAGCGTCCTCGGAGTCCTCGATGTGAGCACCGCGAGATAGAGCAGATCGCAGGTGCCGGCGCTGTTCGGTACCGTTCGGCACCTCGCGCGAGACCGCTCCGGCGTTCGAGAGGAACAGGTCGCAGGTTCGAATCCGGGCCCACGTGCCGCCCTCGCGGGTCCGGGTGCGCGTCCGGCACCGGCTCGCCGGTCGGCACCCCAGCCATGATCACAAAGGACGGAAGCCTGGCCCGCAAGGACGGGGGCGCCGGTCGTCAGGTTGCGGGAACCGCGGCGACCGCCTCGATCTCGATCAGGATGTCCGGCCGGAAGAGGCCCGCGACCTGCACGAGCGAGCTTGTGGGCGGCCGCTCCAGGTTGATGAACTCGTCCCGCACGGCCCGGACGACGGACAGCGCCGAGGTGTCGACAACAAAGATCGTGAGCTTGAACACGTCGTTCCAGGTCGCGCCCCCGGCCTTGAGCGCGGCCTCGACGTTCCGCATGACCAGGCGTGTCTGGGCCTCCCAGTCGCCGGCGGCGGCCGGCGTGCCCTCCGTAGTGATCGGGACCTGACCCGAGGTCCAGACGAGCCGGCTGCCCGGCGCGATGGCGGCGACATGGCTGTACCCGTTGGTCGCCGGCAGCGTCGAGGGAGTGCTGAACTCGATGTGCGTCATGAGTGGGCCCTTCTGGAGAACGTCGAATCACAGGAGACTGTGCCAGGTCGACCAGGAGCAGGCAGAAGGGGCCCCGTTCGCATACCGGAGCGAAGGGGATCAGTCGGCGATGTCGGCGAGGGCGACGGCCTTTTCGATGCGGACCCTGACCAGCACCTCGCCGGGGACGCCGTTGCGATCGCCGTACTCCTGCGCCCGATCCGCTCCCATGTAGCGCGCGGCGATCCGGGTCGCCCAGACGCGGAGCGTGTCCAGGTCGTCGCTGAGTTCGGCGCGCCCCTGCAGCGTGACGAAGTCGAAGGGCGGCCGCTCATCGTCGACGCAGATCGCGACCCGGCAGTCTCGCGCCAGGTTGCGCCCCTTGACGGTGTCCTGACCGGTCATGAAGATCAGGTCGTCACCGTCGAGCAGGAACCACACGGGTGCGATGTGAGGGCTCCCGTCGACCCGTACGGTGGACAGCTTGCCGGTGCGGGTCCCCTCCGAGACGAACGCCTGCCACTGATCCTTCGACATTTTCTGTGCCATGTCTCCATCCTGCAACCACCGCACGCCGAATCGCGGACCGGCCTGAACGTGCGGCGTGGCGTGGCGTGATCGGCGGATTCAGTGCCCGGCGCACATCGGGTCGTCGGGCGCGGTCCTGACCCGGGCGAGGAGCTCCCGCAGACGAGCGATCTCGTCGTCGTCGAGGTCGGCGAACAGCTCCCGCTCCACGGCGGCGAGTGCGCGCTCCACTCTGGTCAGCGCCTCGCTCCCGTCGGTGGTGATCTCGACGATGTGGCGGCGCCGGTCGGCCGGGTCACGGTGGCGCACCGCGAACCCGTCCCGTTCGAGGTCGTTGAGGACCGCGACGAGGACGCTGGGGTCGACGCCCAGGGCCTCGATGAGCGCCTGCTGGCTCATCCGTCCCGCCTTGGCGAGGTGCATGAGGGTCATGCTCTGCCTCGTCGTGAGGCCGGCGACGCCGAGCGCCTGGCGGATGCGGCCGTCGGTGATCGCGCCGTGCCGGGCCAGCAGGAAGCCGATGCGGTCCAGCCCCTCCGCCGCCGTCCGAGTGTCCTCCGCTGCCATACCGGCATCGTAACAGGAGGTCGATAGTCGGCAGATCTTAATCGTTGAGGCGTTTCAATCATCTGCTACCGTCAACAACATGACGCAGAAATCAGCCTCAGCCGGCGCGCCCGGCGAGCACCTGGTGAACGAGCTGAAATGGGTCCACGGGATGCTCCGCCGAGACCTGCGGGTCCTGCGGGAGGTCGCCGGCCAGATCAGTTCGGGCGGCTCGGCCGTGCTGGTCCAGGCCAAGATCAGCTCCCTGCAGACCCGGAGCCCGCTGTGGCAGCTACGCGTCAACTGCCTGCAGTACTGCCGGTTTGTCCACGGGCACCACGGCGGGGAGGACGCCCACCTCTTCCCGGCGCTGCGCCGCTCGAATCCCGCGCTGGTACCGATCGTCAAGCGCCTGGAGGCCGACCACCGGCGGATCTCCGATCTCCTCGACCAGGTCGCCGCCCTCGCGGATCTGCTCGGCAGCGAGGACACCCCCGACAACCGCAAGCGGCTGGTCCTCGCTCTCGACGAGGTGAGCGCGCACCTGCTCGAACACCTCGACTTCGAGGAGGAATCGATCAGCCCCACGCTGCGGCAGTGGACGCGGTGGCCGTTCTGAGCGATGCGGGCATTGAACAGGCGTCGGGCCTCGGTACGGAACCCGGCACCAAGCCTCGGGCACGGAGCTCGGCTTCGGGCACGAAGCCCGGCGTCAAAGCTCGGACGCGAATCCCAGCCTCAGGCACGAAGCCTGGCCTCAAGCCTCGGGTGCGGAGTTCGGCGCCGGGTTTCCGGCGCGGAGCTTGGCGTAGAACCGGCGGCACTCCTCATAGTCGGGAAGCAGCCCCCGCTCCCTGGCCTCGTTGAGGGTCGGAGCCGCGGCGTCCTTCTCCGAGAGCAGCGGCGTCACGCCGGCCGGCCACTCGATCCCGAGCTCGGGGTCGAGCGGGTTGATCCCGTGCTCGCGCCCAGGCGCGTATCCCTCGGAGCAGAGATACACCACGGTCGCGTCGTCGGTCAGGGCCATGAAGGCGTGGCCGAGCCCCTCGGAGACGTAGACGGCGCGGTGGTCCTCATCGTCCAGGCGCACCGGCTCCCAGCGCCCGAAGGTCGGCGAGCCGACGCGGATGTCGACGACCACGTCGAGGACCGCGCCCCGGACGCACTTCACGTACTTGGCCTGGCTGGGGGGCACGTCGGCGAAGTGAACACCTCGCAGCGTCCCCGCACGGGAGATCGAGTGGTTCGCCTGGGAGAGATTCAGATCCTGGCCCGTGGCCTCGCGGAAGGCGTCTCCGCGGAACCACTCGTGAAAGCTGCCCCGGTCGTCCGGGAACACCTTGGGTTCGAACACCCACGCACCGTCGATGCCCAGTGAACGCATATGGATCTCCTTACAGCGGCCGTGCCCTCACCTCGCGGACGTCCGGCCTCCCGTACGGGCAGTGGGGACGGGGGCCGGTGGGACGGTGGCGGGTGCCCCCCGGCGAAGTCTCCGGGAGCGCCAGGACGTCGGAACCCTCCCGTCCTCTCGGACACACCGCGCAGCAACCGCCCATCCGCGTTGCGCAGACCCGAGTAAATCATCATCTCCATCGCGTACCGCCCGTAACGCGTAGACAGCCGGTGCCCAGGTCTGGACGAGTGCCGGCTCCGGCCGTGGGGCCGAACCGGCGACGGCGGATCACGTCGCCCCGGACACAGAGATGCCGCCGGAGGTCGGACCTCCGGCGGCACCCTGTCGTCGACATCACCGACTTATCGGCGTTATCGGCGCTGTCGACTGGTTCTGGTTTTCTTACGGGTTATCGATTCTGGTTTTTCTTACGGGTTGTTGATGATGGTGAAGGTCGAGGTCGTGTTCTTGATGTTCGTGGCGTTGTTGGTCAGCCTCAGGTTGTTGAACGTCACCGAACCGACCGCCGGACCCTGACCGGCCTCCGGCATCTCGTTGACCCAGATGCCGAACCCGGACTTGGCGTCGAAGGCGTCGCCGCTCTTCTGCGCGCCCGAGATGGAGACGTTCGTGAAGATCGTGTCCTTCACCGGGAACTGCGGCTGGCCTCCCACGTAGTTCGTCTGGAACATGATGCCGCTGTAGGTCGGGTCCACGATGTCCACGTCGCTGACGCGGATGCCCTGGAACACCTTCGAGGCGGAGAAGACCCAGATCGCCGGGAAGGTCTGCGAGCCCCAGAAGTGTCCGCCCGCACGGACGATCGAGATGTTCTCGAACCTCGTGGGCGGGCTGGCGCCGAAGCCGTTCATCGGGTAGCCGAAGTCGAGCGAGCTGATCGTGATGCCGGAGTAGACCAGCGTGTCCGCGATGTAGATGTTCCTGAACACGTTGTCGTACCCGCCGTAGACCGCGACACCGGCGGCGCGCCAGGTCAGGATCGAGGTCAGGTTCTCGTAGACGTTGCCCCGCATGTCGGATCCACCGCCGTCGATGGCCGAGAACAGCGCGAAGCTGTCGTCGCCCGTGGCGCGGGCCTCGTTGTTGACGACGTGGTTGTCCGTGCTGCCGTTCGTCATGTTGATGCCGTCGGCGAACATGTTGCGGATCCTGGAGTTCTTGATCGTCACCCGGTCGGTGTTCAGGCCCCAGTACAGGCAGACCATGTGCTCGTTCCAGATGTTGTCGATCACGATGTCGGCGACGTTGGCGAAGTCGAAGACCTTGCCCGGACCGTCGATACGTGAGGTGTAGTTACCGAAGTAGGCGAAGTTCGAGAACGAGGAGCCTCCCGCCGATCCCTCCGCCCGGAAGCCGATGTCGGTGTTGGACTGCGTCGACGGGGCCTGGAACTGGGTGTACCAGGGGCCGGCGCCGACCACCTTGACGGCCTTGCCGTACACCTGGAACTTGCTCGCCGTCTGGTAGGTGCCCGGCGGCAGGTAGACGCCGACCAGGTTGCCCGTGGTGTCCATCCGGACCCGGTCCAGGGCGTTCTGCACGTCCTGGTGGGCGAAGCCGGTGGGAACCGCGTACTTGGCGGGGTCGGGGTTCGCGATCGGCGACACCTGCTCGAGGTTGATGAAGTCGATCCCGTACGTCGTCGTGTTGGCAGGGTCCTTCTGCAGCTTGATCTTGCTGCCTGCCGGGACGGTCGTCCCGAGCATGACGCTGGCCTCGTCGTAGATGTGACGCGCCCCGCCCGCGCCCGGCGAGTTGCCCGGGCCCGTCTCGTTGCCGTACAGCCACGCGTACTTCGAGGTCAGGTCGATGGCCTTGAGGAAGGTGCCGTTGACGTAGATGTTGAGCGAGGAGTTGATTCCGTCGCCGCCCGCGGCGTCCGGGATGGAGAACCGGGTGACGAGGGTGTTCGTGCTGGCCTTGGTGGTGAACTCGACGAAGCTGCCGTTGGAGTTCAGCGTCACCGCCTTGCGGCCGGACGCCTCACCCGCCAGGGTGCCGACGTCCCGGCTCGGGCCGACGACGGCCGCGCCGCCGCCGACGACGGCGTCCTCGGCCTCATACATGTCGTAGGGCATGTTGGCGCCGCGTCCGACGAAGAACGACTGCGTGCTGGTGTTGTTCGTCCGCTTCACCGGCAGCTCGTTGGCGTCGTCGGCCAGCACGGTCTTGACGGTGTACTTGCCGTTGGCGGCCGTCCACGTGCCCAGGTTGACCGGGGCCGTGGTGGCGCCGGCGGCGATCGCGCCGGTGTAGGAGCCGGTCAGCGTACGGAGGACGGTGCCCGCCTCGTTGGCGACCGTCAGGGTGATGGAGTGGGCGCCGCCCGCGGAGGCCACGTTGCCCTGGTTCCTGATCGGCACGGAGAAGGTGACGACGTTGCCGGTCGCCGGGTTGCTCGGCGTCCAGCTGGTCACCGGGACGAGGTCCGAGCTGTCGACGGGCCTGACGACGAGCGAGGACGGGCTCGTGAAGGTGTTGTTGGACTCGCTCTGCTCGATGACGCTGTTGGCCTCGTCGACCTTGGCGCTCAGCGGGTAGGTGGCCGCGTCACGCGGGCCGATGTTGGCGGAGACGGTGACGGTCGCTCCGGCCGCCAGCGCGCCGACCGTGGCGGTGCCGACCTTGGTGGTGCCGAGGTAGAAGTTGACGTTGGTCGCGCCGGAGGCAGCCGTCCCGAGGTTCCTGACCGCGGCCGACAGCGTGATGGAGTCGGTCTCGATCGGGGACGCGGGGGCCGACGTCAGGCTGGTGATCGTGAGGTCGGGGTTCGGGGCGGGGACGCCGATGACCTGGAACTCCGCGATCTGACCACCGGGTGCGCCGGTGTTCGTGGTGAACCTGAGCTGGACGTCGGCGACCGTGGCGCTGACCGGGATGGTCACGGTGTTGCCGGAGGCGGGGTTGAAGACATAGGGCGTCGCCGACACCAGGTTGGTGTAGCCGGTGGCGCTCTGCTCGCGGCCCAGGACCTGGATGGTCTGCGTACGGGTGCCCCACGAGCTGTCGGGGTTCAGCTTCAGCACGATCGAGCTGACGGAGGCGTTCGAGCCCAGCGGCGCGGTGATCGTGCTGGGCTGGCCGTTGCCCTCCCAGTAGGTCGCCGCGTTGTTGTCGTTGGCGTTCGCGGGCACGAAGGTGAAGATCGACGACGACGCGACCAGCGTCTTGCCGATGGCCAGGTTGCTACCGCCGGTACCGGTGCCGGTACGGGTCACCGTGTTGCTGTTGGCCGAGACGTTGCCCGCGGCATCTTTCGCCCGCACGAAGTAGGCCACCGTGGCGCTGTCGGGCTGGGTGTCGGTGTAGGTCAGCACGCCGGCGCCCACGCTGCCGCGCAGCGCGTTGTTGGCGTAGACGTCATACCCGGTCACCGCGGTGTTGTCGGTGGAGGCACTCCAGGTCAGCCGGATCTGACCGCTGGCCGGCTGGGTGTAGGCCAGATTCGACGGCGCGGACGGGTTCTGGGTGTCCCCGCCCGGCGTGCCGGTGCGGGTCACCGTGTTGCTGTTGCCCGAGGCGTTGCCCGCGGCGTCCTTGGCCCGCACGTAGTAGGCCACGGTCGCGGTGCCCGGCTGGGTGTCGGTGTAGGTCAGCACGTTGCCCGCCACACTGCCGCGCAGCGCGCCGTTGGCGTAGACGTCATACCCGGTCACCGCGGTGTTGTCGGTGGAGGCGCTCCAGGTCAGCCGGATCTGACCGCTGGCCGGCTGGGTGTAGGCCAGGTTCGACGGCGCGGACGGCGCCGTCGAGTCGACGGGGGCGCTCGTGCCGTAGACCTCGAACTCGGAGATCTGGGCGGCCGGCCAGCCGGTGTTGCCGGTGACGTTGATCCGCACGTACCGGGCGCTGGTCGCGGTGAAGTTGATCGTCACCGTGTTACCGCTCGCCGGGTTGAAGGCATACCCCGCCGACGGAACGGTGGTGGTCGCGGGCGGATTGGTCGTGCCGGTCAGCACCGACAGGGTCTGCGTCCTGGTCGCCCAGGCCGTCGCCGGCGGCAGCTTCAGAATGACCTGGTTGACGCTGGTGGCGGTTCCGAGGTCGATCTGGGCCCATTGCGGGAAGGCGTTGTTGGTGCTCTCCCAGTAGGTGTTGGCGTTGCCGTCGTTGAGGTTGCCGGCCCCGTAGACGTCACTGACGCCACTGACCGTGGCCGTCTTACCCGACGCCAGGTTGGGGCCGGCCGCCGCGGCCGGGGAGATCGACCCGGCAAGCGCGAGCATGCTGGTCGCGACCGTCGCCGCGATCAGCCGTAACGCTGTTACGTACTTCTTTCTCATCGTTTCTTCTAACTCTCGTCTGTAACGACAGGGGGTGGCGGGGAGGCTGCTACCTCCGCCGCGGGATGCACTCGATTACCGACGGGTACTGCCTTGCTCACGAGGTGTGGGCCTCGAGCTCTGGGTGTCCGGCAGGCGGGCCGACCGGTGTATCCGGTCAGGGTCATCGCAGGCCTCGCTCCGTTTGCCGCTGAGAGCGTTCTGGTCGCCGTGTCGCGCCGGGCTGGAAGGTGACCGGCGGAACCGGTGATGTTCGTGAACGTCGAATTTCGGACGGCGCTGAACGGCGGCGTCCGGGACCGCTCCTGTAACTGCCTGTGACGGCGACTTCAGGCGCCTTGGCCCGGTTCGGCTGCCACCTTGACATCGCCTGTCGTGATCTCGGCCGGGTGACGGCCTGCCGATCGCGTCAAAGCGGGAACAATCAGTGCTGCAACCGCGGCCACCAGGGCGGCGACCGGCCGCGCAACGCCGAAACCGCCATCACCTGGGCCTCTCCGTGGATGGGCGAGACAGGCGCACGACTACGGCGCACTCCTGCCAGAAGTTGCGGAGAATAGAAAGAAACTACATAGATCATTGCAAGAATTTTGCATTGCTTTGGCCAAAGGTTACATACGTGCTACGGCCACGTCAACGGCCCGAGAAGCTCGACTTGTTACGGCGCAACGGCCTGAAGCCGTTATGGCTTTTCCGGCCGCTGTAAAGTTTCCGGCCCTCCGGATCGCGCGAATGGAAACGGATCGTGTCCCCGCATGTGGCGTGAGTCGTCGTCGGCGTCCGGCGACGATGACAGTCCCTGTCAGGGCTCGTTTCGGTCCAGGAGGGCACGGACGCGCGTCACCAAACCGGAATCAAAGGTGCAACGGAGTGGCGCTCTCGGCCGTACCCCTCGGGCCTGTTTTCGTGATCCGTCGGGATCGGCCGCGTCCGGCCCGGCCGATCCAGTGGATCGCAGAAAAACTCACCGCCCCCGCCACACCATTGCGGCGCTCACCGCACCGTCACGACGGTGGCTCCGCCGCCGCGCGGGTCGGGTGTGGATCCGCGGCCGCGCCTTGCCTCTCATCGCGACGGTGACCCAGGCCAGTCGATCACCCTCGGTGACCATGACGGGCATCAGGGTGCGCGCGGGTCGCCTGCCCGATGCGAGGCCGCTCGGAGAGTCGGAGCCGAGGGAGAAGGACGGCCCGCGGTCGTGCGTCAGGACGCCGGCCGACGGCTCCGGCACGGCGGCGCCGAACCCGTGAACGAGATTCCGGATCGGCGAGACCGCGTTCGTGCCGCGGGGCGGTGAAAACCTGGGCGGGCGATGCCGCTTCGACGATCTCTCCTTCGCCCATGACCGCGATCCGGTCGGACTCTCCTTCGCCCATGATCACGACCCGGTCGGACCCTCCTTCGTCCATGACCGCGACCCGATCGGGCTCTCCTTCGTCCATGACCGCGATCCGGTCAGGCGACCTCACGGACGAGTCCCGTCTTCGACCGAGCCGATGCCGACGCGGATGATCTCCGCCGTATAGGCGCTCTCGTTCACCGCGGGGGTGGGGAGCGCGGCCTGGATCATCCTCAAACCGGGACACCTCCGTCCGGGATGCGACCACCGCTGAAGCACCACGCCGGCGTCTCGACGTTTCCGTGCCCCGGCACCCCGGCACCCCGGCGCCTCAATGCCCCGATGTCCCGGCATCCCGATGTCCCGGCATCCCGGCATCCCGGCATCCCGGCGGACAACGGAGGCGGCATGGCGAGGTTTACCTGTTGTCAGTTTCTTGCGCAGTCGATCTTCATTTTTGCGCCAACTGTTGTAACGTAGCGATGTGTCCAGACGACTTTCAGATGTAGCCAAGTTCGCCGGAGTCAGCGTCGCGACGGTGAGCCGTGTGCTGCATGACAAGCCCGGCATCGCCCAGGCGACCAAGGATTCGGTGCTGACGGCCCTCGACGTGTTCGGGTATGAACGCCCGACCAAGTTGCGCAACGAGCGAGGCCCGCTCATCGGCCTGGTCCTGCCTGACCTGCAGAATCCCATCTTCCCCGCCTTCGCGGAGCTGGTGGTGTCGGCGCTGATCAGACGTAATCTGCTGCCGGTTCTGTGCACGCGCACAGCCGATGGGGTGTCCGAGGCACAGTACATCGAGATGCTGCTGGCCCAGCAGGTCGGCGGCATCGTCTTCATCGGCAGCAGTTACGCCGACGCCGGTCCCGAACACTCTCGTACGCTGCGCGAACGCCGGCTGCCGATCGTCCTGATCAACGCGGCGGACGAGAACCTCGACGTGCCGCGGGTCTGCGTGGACGACCGTGTCGCCGTTGACCAGGCGCTGGACCACCTGACGGCACTGGGACACGAGCGGATCGGACTGGTTCTCGGACCCGTGGGACACGTGCCCTCGGTCCGCAAACTCGCAGCGTACGCGGCTTATGCGCAGGCTCGGGGCGACCGGGAATGGCGAGGACGCGTCGCCCACACGATCTTTTCGATGGAGGGCGGAGGCACCGCGGCGACGCGCCTGCTGAAAGAGGGGGTCACCGCCCTGATCTGCGCCAGCGACGCCCTGGCGCTGGGCGCGATCCGGACCGCGCGCAAGCAGGGACTGAGCGTTCCGGGCGATCTGTCGGTGGTGGGATTCGACGACTCCAGCCTGATGAACGTGACGGATCCGCCGCTGACGACCGTACGCCAGCCGATCCAGGCGATGAGCACCGCGGCGGTCGCGTCGCTGATGTCGCAGATCGATGGCCGTGCCGTGCCCGTTGACGAGGTGTTATTCGATCCGGAGCTGATCGTGCGTGGCTCGACGGGCATGTGCCGGTAAGGGGAATCGCCGCTGGCCGGCCACGCCGAACCCCCATTGTCGGCAAATTGCAGCTTCACGCACTCTCTTCTGTCGGTCTTATCAGTTTTTTGCGTTGACCCATGGACTTCTAGCCTCGATGGTTTTACCGTTCTGGCTACACCTCGGCGCTCGAAACCTCGACGCGACATGTCGGCAACCACCCCTTAACAGACGGCGGCACTCACGTTCCGCCGGCGATGCGGGCTGCCCGGATCCAGGTGTGTTCGTACACGAAGGGATCGCATCTGATGAACCGAGCCAAGCTCGGCAAGGCACTCGGGCTGGCGCTCGCCGCCGGCGTGACCATGGCCACGGCAGCGTGCGGAGGCGGCCAGGAGAGCGAGCCCGTGGCCGGCGGGCCGGTGACCATCACGGTCAACGGCCTGCCGGCGGCGACCGACGAGTTCAACCGGGCGCACTTCGAGGCCGACGTCAAGGCGTTCGAGGCGAAGTACCCGAACATCAAGATCGACGCCAAGGAGGGTCTCATGGACCCTCAGACGTTCTCCGCCAAGCTCGCCGGCGGCCAGCTTGAGGACGTCTTCTATGTCTATCTCACCGACGCGCAGAACCTGATCGCCAAGCGGCAGGTCTCCGACGTCAGCGCCCAGCTCGCCGACTTCCCGGTGACCAAGGACTACAAGCCCGGCCTGATGAAGGTGTTCTCCGACACCGGCGGCAAGATCTACGGCCTCCCCGACGAGAACTACTCTCTCGGCCTGATCTACAACCGGAAGCTGTACAAGCAGGCCGGGCTCGACGTGAACAAACCCCCGGCCACGTGGGCCGAGGTCCGCGAGCACGCCAAGAAGATCAGCGCGCTCGGCAAGGACATCGTCGGTTACGGCGACTACAGCAAGTCCAACACCGGGGGCTGGCACTTCACCGCCGAGGTCTACTCCATCGGCGGCGACGTCGCCGTCAAGGAGGGCGACACCTGGAAGGCCGCCTTCAACAACGACAAGGGCAGGCAGGTTCTCCAGCAGCTCAAGGACATGCGCTTCACCGACAACACCATGGGCAAGCGCCAGCTCCTGGAGTACGACGACCTGATCAAGCTGATGGCCACCGACAAGCTGGGCCTCTACGTCGGCTCGACCGGCGACATGTCCAACATCGTCAACCAGTTCAAGGGCACCTTCGCCGACTACGGCCTGGGCCCCATCCCCGACGGCCAGGGCACGCTGGGCGGCGGCTCCGGCTACATGTTCAAGGCCGGCCTGAGCCCGGAGAAGATCAAGGCCGGTCTGACCTGGCTGACGTTCAAGAAGAACCCCGACCGCATCGGGCCCGACAACGAGAAGGCCGCGGCCAAGGGCCTGCCGGTCGGCCTGCCCGAGCCCAACGTGTGGACCGGCGCGTCGGAGCAGAAGCTGCTCGACGCGACCAAGAAGTACGCCAACCTCCCGTCGGAGAACTTCGCCCCCTTCGCCGCCGCCACCGCCGCGATCCCGTTGAAGCTGGAGCCGCCGAACGCTCAGCAGGTCTACGCCGCGCTCGACCCGGTGATGCAGAAGGTCCTGACCGACCCGAACGCCGACATCGGCGAGCTGCTCACCGACGCGGAGAAGCAGGTCAACCAGATCCTGTCGTCGGTCAAGTGAGGTGGTTTCCGGGCTCCCGGCGGCTGGTCCCCGGCGGTCCGGAAACGCACGTTCGGAAGAAAGAAGAGATCTGATGGCGGTCATCACCGCGAGCCGCGCCCACCGCGGGCCGAACCGACTGCGCCGCAGGATCGGCGACAATCTCCAGGCCTACCTGTTCCTCGCGGCCGGCCTCGCCAGTTTCGCCCTGTTCTCCTGGTATCCGCTGGTCAAGGGCGTCATCCTCAGTTTCCAGCAGGACAACCTGGTTGTCCCGCCGTACTGGGTGGGCCTGGACAACTTCCGCGCCCTGTTCGCCGATCCGCTGTTCTTCACCGCCTGGCGCAACACGCTGGAGTTCACCGGGCTGGCACTGGTGTTCGGCTATGCGGTGCCGTTCGTGGTCGCCATCGTGATCAACGAGTTCCGGCACCTCAAGGGCTACTTCCGCATCGCGGTCTACCTTCCGGTGATGCTGCCGCCCATCGTCAGCGTCCTGCTGTGGCAGTACTTCTACGATCCCGGCTCGGGCCTGTTCAACTCCGTGCTGGGAGCCCTGCACCTGCCCACCTCCGACTGGACCCAGTCGCCCCGGATGGCGATGATCTCGCTGGTGCTGGTGTCGACCTGGTCGAACATGGGCGGCGCCACGATCATGTATCTGGCCGGGCTGTCCACCATTCCCAGCGAGCTGTACGAGGCGGCCGAGCTTGACGGCGCGAGCGTGTGGCAGCGCGTGCGGTACGTGACGCTGCCGCAGATGCGGTTCGTGCTCCTGGCTCTGCTGCTCCTGCAGATCGTCGCGACGATGCAGGTCTTCATCGAGCCGTACCAGCTCACCGGCACCACCAACGAGGAGACCATCACCGTGATGGTGCTGATCTACCGGTACGCGTTCACCGTCAACAACGACTTCGGGCTCGCCGCCGCGATGAGCGTGCTGCTGTTCGTGGTGCTCGCCGCGTTCTCCGCCGTCTACCTGCGGCTGACCCGCAACGCCGACTGAGGAGGGCCCGATGACCGTCACCACCCCCAGCCCGGCCCGCGGCCAGGCTCCCGTTCCCACCCCGCCCGCCGTCTCCCCCCGTACGGCACGCCGCCGACCCCCCGGCGTGCGGACGGCCGCCACCCGCACGCTGATCTCCGACGCCGACCTCAACCGCGGGCGGGGAAGGCTCGTCTACCGGGTCATCCTGGTCACGATGGCGGTGCTGTTCGCACTGATCTTCATCTTCCCGCTCTACTGGATGGTCACCGGCGCGGTGAAGACTCCCGTCGAGCTGGCCCAGCCCACCCCCACGCTGATCCCGCAGACCTGGCATCCGGAGACCTACGCCGAGGCCTGGACGAAGCTGGAGATCGGCAGGTTCCTCCTCAACACCGCCTTCTACACCGTCGGAGGCTGGCTCATCCAGCTGGTCGTCGACGTCGCCGCCGCCTACGCCCTGTCCAAGCTGCGCCCGATCCTGGGCAAGCTGGTGCTGGGCATGATGCTGGCCAGCCTGATGCTTCCGGCCGCGGCGCTGCTGGTCCCCAGCTACCTCACTGTCGTCGACGTGCCGATCTTCCATGTGAACCTGCTCAACACGCCCTGGGCACTCTGGCTCCCCGGCGCGGCCAACGCGTTCAACATCTACGTGCTCAAGAGGTTCTTCGACCAGATCCCCGGCGAGCTGATCGACGCGGCCAGCATCGACGGGGCGGGACGGTTCCGGACGCTGTGGAGCGTCGTGCTGCCGCTCTCCCGTCCGGTCCTCTCCGTGGTGTCGATCTTCGCGGTCGTCGGGGCGTGGAAGGACTTCCTCTGGCCGCTGCTGGTGCTGCGGGATCCGGAGGCGCAGACCATCAGCGTGGCCCTGAGCAGGCTCTCCTTCACCGGCTACGTGACCCAGAACGAGATGTTCGCGGGCCTGGCCATCGCCAGCCTCCCCATGATCATCATTTTCATGATCTTCCAGCGCGGCATCCTCAACGGCCTCTCCGCCGGCGCGCTCAAGGGCTGAGCCGCCCGGCGACCACCCCCCGCTTCGACCGAGTCCGTCCCCGCCTTCTCCAGCCGGGCCGCGCTCCCTCTCCGACTCCAGCCACGCTCACCCCCCACCCAGTCAAGGAGTCCATCTCGCCATGCGCGGAAAAGCTCGCACGCTCTTACTCACCCTCGCCCTCTCCCTGGTGGGCGCCATGATCGTGGCCGCCCCTCCGGCGATCGCGGCCACCACCACCTACCAGGCGGAGTCGGCGGCACTGTCCGGCGGCGCGGCCGTCGGCACCGACCACACCGGTTACACCGGCAGTGGATTCGTCGGCGGCTACACCGACGCCAACAAGGGCAACGCGGCCACCGCCTTCACGGTGAACGCCACCCCCGCCGGCTCCCGTACCCTCTCCCTGCGCTACGCCAACGGCACCGGCGCGACCATGTCCCTGTCGATCTACGTCAACGGCGCCAAGATCCGCCAGACCACTCTCCCCGCCGCCGGTGACTGGAACACCTGGGGGACCAAGGCCGAGACCCTCACCCTGCGAGCGGGCTCCAACACCGTCGCCTACCGCTTCGACACCACCGACCTGGGCAACGTCAACCTCGACAGCCTCACGGTGGGCGACGTGACCGCCCCGCCCGCGGGCACCTACGAGGCGGAGTCGGCGGCGCTGTCCGGCGGCACGTCCACAAGCACCGAGCACCCCGGCTACACCGGCGGCGGATTCGTCGGCGGCTACACCGACGCCAACAAGGGCAACGCCGCCACCACCTTCACCGTCACGGTCACAGGCACGGGCGCGGCCACGGTCACGGCGCGTTACGCCAACGGCACCGGCGCGACCATGTCCCTGTCGATCTACGTCAACGGCGTCAAGGTCCAGCAGACCACCCTCCCCTCCCCCGGCGACTGGAACACCTGGGGGACCAAGGCCGAGACCCTCACCCTTCGGGCGGGCTCCAACACCATCGCCTACCGCTTCGACACCACCGACCTGGGCAACGTCAACCTCGACAACATCGCCGTCACCGGCGCGAGCACCCCGACCGACCCGCCCACCGATCCCCCCACCGATCCCGTCGGTCTGCCCTACCAGATGGAGACCGGTTTCCTGTCGGGCGGCGCCGCCGTCGCCACCTCGATCGGCGGCTTCAGCGGCACCGGGTACGCGAGCGGCTTCACCGCCGTGGGCGCCCGCGCCATCCGCACGGTCAACGTGGCCGCCGCGGGCAACGCCGTCACGTCGCTGCGCTACAGCAACACCACCGGCGGCGCGAAGACCCTGAGCACCTACGTCAACGGCCTCAGGACCGGCCAGATCACGTTGCCCGCGGGCAGCGGCTGGCTCACGGCCTCCCAGACGCTGTCGCTGCGCGCCGGTCTCAACCTGATCGGCTACCAGTACGACGCCGGCGACACCGGCGGCGTCGCCCTCGACGGCCTGAGCGTCGCCGGCGACCTCACGCTGAACGCCCGCGGCGCCACCGTGCCCTACACCGAGTACGAGGCGGAGAACGGCTCGACCAACGCCACCCCCGTCGGCCCCGACCGCACCTATCTCACCGTCGCCTCCGAAGCGTCGGGCCGCCGTGCCGTACGCCTCGACGCCACCGGCAAGTATGTCCAGTTCACCCTGACCAAGCCCGCCAACTCGATCGTCGTGCGCTACTCCATCCCCGACAACGCGGCCGGAACCGGCATCACCGCCCCGCTCGCGCTGTACGCGGGTGGCGCGAAACTGCAGGATCTGTCCCTCTCCTCGACCTACAGCTGGGTCTACGGCGAGTATCCCTACGGCAACGACCCCGCGGGCGGCAAGCCGCACCACTTCTTCGACGAGGTGCGCGCCCAGTTCCCCACCCAGCCCGCGGGCACCGTGCTGAAGCTGCAGAAGGACGCCTCCTCCACAGCCGCCTACTACGTGATCGACCTCGTCGACACCGAGCAGGTCGCCCCCGCGCTCGCCGCTCCCGCCGACCACCTGTCGATCACCGGCTACGGCGCGGTCGCCAATGACTCCGGCGACGACACCGCCGCGATCAACAACGCCGTCGCGGCGGCACGCGCCCAGGGCAGAGGCGTGTGGATCCCGGCCGGAACGTTCATCATCAACGCGCGCGTCAACCTCGCGGGCGTCAGCGTGCGCGGGGCCGGTCAGTGGTACACCACCGTCCGCGGCACCGCCGGCAAGGGCGGCTTCTTCGCCACCGGTTCCGGTGTCCAGGTCGCCGACCTGACCATCGCCGGTGACGTGCGCTACCGCGACGACGCCAACTTCGACACCGGCATCGAGGGAAACTTCGGCTCCGGATCGCTGGTGCACAACGTCTGGATGGAACACGTCAAGGTCGGCATGTGGATCGACTCCGGGACCGACGGCCTGTACGTCGCCGGTGTGCGGATCCGCGACACCTTCGCCGACGGCGTCAACATCCACGCAAACGTCAGGAACACCCGGTTCGACCAGAGCGCCGTGCGCAACACCGGGGACGACGGACTGGCCATGTTCTCCCAGGGCTCCCCCGTCACGAACAGCGCCTTCACCTTCAACACCGTGTCCCTGCCGCTGCTGGCCAACACCGTCGGCATCTACGGCGGCACCGGCAACCGGGTCGAGGACAACCTGCTGTCGGACACGGTCACCGGCTCCTCCGGCATCGCGATCAGCACCCGTTTCTCCCCCGTGCCGTTCAGCGGCACCACCTCGGTGCAGCGCAACACGCTGAGCCGCACCGGGGGGTTCGAACCCAACTGGGGCTCCCAGCTGGGAGCCCTCTGGATCTACGCCGACACCGCCGACATCACCGCCCCGGTGCTGGTCAAGGACCTCACCGTCGTCGACAGCACCTACCAGGCGATCCTGCTCAGCTACCAGAAGACGATCACCAACCTCACCCTTGACCACATCGCGGTCACCGGCGCCGGCGGCTACGCCATCGAGGCCAACGCCGCGGGCAACGCCACGGCGAACTACGTGACGGTCACCGGAGCAGCCTCCGGCGGCCTGAACAACCTGACCGGCTACACGTTCGTACGCGGTCCGGGCAACAGCGGCTGGTAGCCGCGACGAGTACCACCGTGGGCGTCCCGCACAGCGCGGGACGCCCACCGCATGTCCATCAGCATCCAGTCAGGAGAACCCGTCCATGCCTCATTCCCCCGCCGCCTGGTGGCGCACCGCCTCGATCTACCAGATCTACGTGCGCAGCTTCGCCGACGGCAACGGCGACGGCATCGGCGACGTCGCCGGCATCCGCGAGCGCCTGCCGTACCTGCGTGACCTGGGCGTCGACGCACTCTGGCTCACCCCGTGGTACGTGTCGCCGATGGCGGACGCGGGCTACGACGTCGCCGACTACCGGGACATCGACCCGATCTTCGGCACCCTCGCCGAGGCCGAGGCCCTCATCGGCGAGGCCCACGAGAACGGCCTGCGGCTCATCGTCGACCTGGTTCCCAACCACTGCTCCGACCGCCACCCCTGGTTCCGGGAGGCTCTCGCGGCGGCGCCGGGTTCGGCCGCCCGCGAGCGGTTCTGGTTCGTCCCCGGCCGGGGCGAGCACGGCGAGCTGCCGCCCAACGACTGGCAGTCCTACTTCGGCGGTCCCGCCTGGACCCGCGTCACGGAGGCCGACGGTTCTCCCGGCCCCTGGTACCTGCACATGTTCGCCCCGCAGCAACCGGACCTGAACTGGGAACACCCCCAGGTCCGGGAGGAGTTCGAGGACATCCTGCGATTCTGGCTGGACCGGGGCGTGGACGGCTTCCGCATCGACGTGGCCCACGGCCTGACCAAAAAACCCGGGCTGCCCGACGTCGGCCCCGACCCCGACCCCGCCGACCTGCCGTACCAGGACACCGACGGGGTCCACGCCATCTACCGCTCCTGGCGCGCCATCATCGACGCCTACGAGGGCGAGCGCGTTTTTGTCGGGGAGGTGTGGCTGCCCACCCCCTCCCAGTTCGCCCGCTATCTGCGCCCCGACGAGCTGCACTCGGCGTTCAACTTCGAGTTCCTGTGCTGCGCCTGGGAGCCGGGCCCGATCCGCGAGGTGATCGAGCAGACCCTCGCCGCGCACGCCCCCGTCGGCGCGCCGCCCACCTGGGTGCTCTCCAACCACGACACGATCCGTCACGTCACCCGGTACGGCAGGCAGGAGACCGGGTTCGACATGGGCAACAAGCGCCACGGCGCTCCGACGGACCTCGACCTCGGGCTGCGCAGGGCCCGGGCCGCGGCCCTTCTCACCCTCGCCCTCCCGGGCGGCGTCTACGTCTACCAGGGCGACGAGCTGGGCCTGGCCGAAGTCGAGGACATCCCCGACGATCTGCTCCAGGATCCCACCTGGGAGCGTTCCGGCCACACCGACCGCGGCCGTGACGGCTGCCGCGTCCCGCTCCCGTGGAACGGCGAGCATCCCCCGTTCGGTTTCTCACCGCCGGACGCCGCGACCGAACCCTGGCTTCCCCAGCCTCTGGCCTGGAAGGACACCACCGTCGAGGCTCAGACGGGCGAGCCCAGCTCCATGCTGTCGCTCTACCGCGCCGCCCTGGTCCTGCGGCGCACCGATCTGACCCGGCTGCCGGAAACCGTCTCCTGGCTCGACGCCGGCCCCGGAACGGTCGCCTTCGTCCGGGGCGACGGCTTCGCCTGCGTCGTCAACTTCTCCGAAGCTCCCATCGAGCTGCCCGCGCACCACGGCGTCCTGCTGGCCAGCGGTCCCGTCGTCGACGGGCTGCTGCCATCGGATACCTGCGTCTGGCTCCGTCTGACTCCAGGGGGTACGGATGATCTTTAACTAGACCGCCGTCGCGGTGGTCGCCGGCGGTGCCACCCCGCCGCGCGACCCCGGCGGCGGTCCGGTCGAGACCGAGGCCCGCACGGAGCCGCGTCGCACGGAGCCGTACCGTGCGGAGCCGCGTCGTACAGGGACGTATCGCGCGGAGCCGTGCCGCGCGGAGCCGTACCGTGCGGAGCCGCGTCGCACGGAGATGGGGCTACGCGGGGAAGCCCGGCTGGTCGCCGACGATGCCGTCGAGGTAGACCCAGGCCCGGTCGTGAAGCACGAAGCGACTGTTCTCATGGAGCTCGCCCGCGTGTCCGCGCTCGGTGTAATGGGCGCGGAACTCGACCGTGCCCTCACCGGTGAGCGGGCTGCCGCCGGTGCTGCCGAGGATGTCCAGGCGCAGCCAGCGCGTCGCCGGGTCGAAGTCGATGCCGGGCGGCCTCGTCCTGGGGTGCCAGCTGCGGAGCAGATATGCCTCGTCATGGACGGCGAACGCGCTGAAGCGGGAACGCATCAGCTGCTCCGGGGTGGTCGCCCGGGCCTCCCCGCGATGCAACCGGCCGCAGCAGTCGTCATAGGCCGCGGGCAGCCCGCAGGGGCAGGTCGTCGTCGAGGTGGCGCGGGCCCGCGGCGAGCGTGGCGTGCGTGAGGACATGCCTCCATTGTGGAGGCACCTGTGAGGGCACCGCATCGTGAGGATGCCTTGGTACGACAACAACGGGTTGTGATCTGAACCTGTGTGGTGGACGATCCGGTCATGCCGACGGAGACGGTGCCTCCGTCCCCGCCCGCTCGCTCGCGCCGACTGGCTGGAAGCCGGCCTGAGGCGCTCAGGATCGGGCCGGGTCGTCCGTCGTGTCCGCCCTGTCGGGCAGGAAGATCTCCTCGATGGTCAGGCCGAAAACGTCGGCGATGGTAAACGCCAGGGGCAGGCTGGGGTCGTACCGCTCGGTCTCGATGGCGTTGATGGCCTGTCGGGAGACTTGACACCGGTCGGCCAGGGCGGCCTGGCTCCACCGGCGGGCTGCTCGCAGTTCGCGTAGTCGGTTTTTCATCGGTGCAGGCGGGTGCGCAGGTCGGCGATCACAAGCCAGGTAGCCACCCCGCCGAGAAGGATCAGCTGCGTGAGCTGATGGAGCTGGATGACGCCCGCGGCGTCGAGCACGGTGGCCACTTGCAGCGCCACGAGGACTGCCGCGAAGGCGATGGCCATGCTTTCCAGCTGGATCTTGCGCAGGTATTCGTCTGCACGCCGGAACGCCCGCAGCAGGACCCAGGCCACGGCGAGAGCGAACACGGCGGTAGCCGCGATCCACCAGGCCTTCTGAGCGGTGCTCTGGTCGGGATCACTGCCTAGCGCCAGGGCCACCGGGCCCAGAACGGCCACGGGTAGGCCATCGATGAGGACAGCGCGGCGAGCCGCGAGCGTCACTTGGTCCTGCTGTTTCGCCATGACACGAAAGTAAAGCAGCCATTCCATATAGTCAAGCTAACCTGACTTAATGGAAGGCTGACCTTACATTTTTTCCATATTGAACGCGAGACGACCCCTGAGCCTGGCCTGACCCGACGCTCGCTGCTCGGCGCTGCCGCGGCGTCGGCCATCGCCCAGCCTCGACGCGCCGCGGCTTCGCCCGGTCCCGCAGCAGGAGCCCGTACGCCGGCTCCGGTGCGGCTCACGCTGCCTGCACCGAGCGGCCCCACCCGATCGGCACGGTGTCGAGTTCCCCGGCGGGCGCGTGGAGAGCTTCGCCATCACCGGTGACGTCGACGACGCCCTCATCGGCGAGGCCCTGGTGGTGCGCACCGCGGACACCCGGTTCGTGCTGGATCGGCGCCGCACTGTGAGGGCGCCGCGCACCGTCGCGAGGACCCCGCGCATCGGTCGCGGCAGGATGGGCGGCCTCCATGGGGCGGGACAAAAGCAGTGGCGCGGGCTCGTCCGGCATGCCTACGGTCCAGACCATGAGCATTGTCATCACCATGACGCCCGACGGATGGGCGGCCCACCACGGCGAGCTGGCCGTCGGGAGGGCCGCCGCGTTCGTGCGACCGGACGACCGATGCGTCGCCTCCCTCGATTGCTGGCGAGCAGACGCCTACGAGCCGCTCGTCCAGGCCGTCGCGCGGCACTTCCAGCGAGATCTCTACACCGAGATCGATGAATCCGATGATGAGAAGCACCGGCACCTTGCGGAATCGGGCTTCGCGGTCCATCGGCGAGAGCACCTCTACGCCATCCCCACCGATCCGGCGATCACCGGATTGATCGACAGGACCGTTCCGCCAGGGATCGAGATCGTCACCGCCGACCAGGTGGATGAGGACCGGCTGCGGGAGCTGGACGACGAGTTACGGCAGGATGTTCCGGGCGCCGACGGATGGACATGGCAGCCACAGGGGTTTCGCAAACAGACCTATGACTCCCCCGCCTTCGATCCGGCCACCTACCTGGTGGCCATCGAGCGATCAACCGGCCGATATGCCGGACTGGTCCGGGTCTGGAATGACCCCGGCGGCCCGAGGCTCGGCCTGATCGCCGTCGGACGCCCCTACCGTCGCCGGGGCCTCGCCACAGTCCTGCTCGCGCAGGCGTTCGCCGTCCTGCACGAGCGGGGGACGACCGAGGTGGCCGCCGAGGCCGACGTCACCAACGTGGGCTCCAACTCCTTGCTCGGCGGCCTCGGCACGCGCCGGATCGGCGGCTCCATCGAGCTCATCCGCCCACGTCCGGCAGCCGATCCTGTTTGACGAGCACCCCGAGCACGTCGCGAACCCCTTCATCCGCATACCGCCCGCCCGAACCCGTACGACCCACCCGAACGTGAACCCGTACGACCTACCCGAAGGGAGCTCGCACGGTCCACTCGAAGCGGAATTCAGGACGCTTCTCACTCGTCACAATCTTCAGGTGAGCCTGTCGAGCGCCTGCTTCTCCTTGGCGGGATCGAGCCCGACCTGGGGCCTGTCCGCTCGAAGGGGTGGGTCGCCCTCCGCCTGGAGCCAGGCCCAGGTGTCGGCGACCGTCTCCTGGACCGGCCGGCAGGTGAGCCCGGCGTTGTAGGCGGCGGAGACGTCTCCGCTGACCAGACCGCCGAACTCGGCGTTGTCCGGCAACCAGATCGGCAACTCGACCCACGGACCGATACCCGCTTCCTCGATCACTTCGGGTGGGGTCCAGACCAGCTCGGCGTCCGATCCGACCGTCTTCACCGCCGTGGCGAGCAGTTCACCCATGGTGGTGTGCCCGAGGCGGCTGACCGTGTTGAACGCACCCCCGACACCGCGCTCCGCGGCGACGAGCATCCACGCCGCCAGGTCCCTCGCGTCGATGTACTGGAGCGGACGGGCGGGCTCGCCGGGCGCCAGGACCCGGCCGCCGCGCTCGATGCGGCGCAACCACCAGGGCAGCCGCCCTATGTTCTCGTAGGGACCCAGGACCAGTCCGGCGCGGGCGAGCAGGGCTCTGTCACCGAACGCCCTCAGGGCGGCGAGCTCGCCGCCGCGTTTGGCCGCGGCGTAGTCCTCGGCGTCGTCCCCGTCCGGATCTCCGTCGACCAGTGGGGCGTGCTCGTCGGCACCGATCGGCATCGGCCACTCGTGAACCGATCGGCTGGACACGTATCCGTAGTGACCGGCCCGACCGGCCAGCAGCCCGCACGCGTCGCGGACCACGCGCGGCGCCCCGCTCCAGGTGTCGATGATCGCGTCCCACTCCCGATCTCCGAGAGCCGCGCGCAGTGCCTCGGGGTCGGTCCGGTCCGCGATGATCGAGTCCGTCCCCGTCGCGGCGGCCCTGCTCATCCCTCGGTTGAGCGTGGTGACCTCGTCACCCCGCGCCAGTGCCGTCTCGACGACGGCTCGTCCCACAAAATGCGTCCCACCAAGGACAAGAAGCCTCATACCGGCCATCCTGGCTCCGGAGGAGTCAACGGCGTCTCGAATTCGCCGAGAGCATGACCGCGTTCACCCGAGGCGTAGCCGGCCGGACATGGCGGACGTCGAGTGCGGTGGACGTCGAGTGCGCGGACGGGCCGGGTGTGACCTCCGCGCACGCCGACCGGACCAGGCCGGTCGGCGTGCACGGGGCAGGGCCGCCCGTGGCCCGGTTACGACTTCTTGGTCACCGTGAACATGGCCGACTGGGCCACCGGCAGCACCCCGTCATCGGGCAGGAGCCGCACCACGTACCGCCCCGGGGGCAGCGGCCACGAGTCTTCGCTCCCGATCGAGTGCGGTCCTATCTTGGCGTGACCCTCGATCGCCGAGGCGGTGTAGGTGTAGACGAGATACTCGGACGAGTCCTTGCATTTTCCGGCCGGGCAGGCGAAGACCGAGACCCAGTCCAGTCCCATGCCCGGCGCGTTCGACCAGTTGACGCCGATCGACTCCCCCGCCTTGTATCGACGCTTGTCGACCGACACCTTGGTCGGCTCTCCCTGGGGATAGAGCCAGACCGGCGTCCGGGAGAGCACCTTGCCGCCGGAGGAGAGGGCGACGTCGTAACGCCCGCGGGCCAGGCCCTTCGTCGACATCCGTACGGTGCCGTCGCGGTTTCCGTCCGTGCTCGTCGGGTGCGAGGCCGCGATCCGGCCGCGACCGTCCAGCAGCGCCACCTGCTCTCCCCGCCGGCCGGGTGCGTGATAGGTGACGGACAGCGTCTTGCCGATCGTCACCCGGCGGCTGTCCGGTGCCACCAGCACCGGCGGCACCGCGGGTACGACGTCCAGCGTGGAAACGACTCCACGGTGGTCGGTCGGGTAGGGCGAGACCTCCACCCCGACGTCCGGTCCGCCGACCTCACCGACCACCTTGCTGTCGATCGTGCGGGACGGGCCGGCGCTCAGCACCCAGTCGATCCGGTCGTGCACCTCGTGCGGGTCGCCCTCCGGGCCGCCCGGCGTCCAGGTGAAACCGGGGACGGCGACGGGGTCCGGGTGCGCCTCGCGATAGGTGTCCCGCAGGCCCGCCTTCGCCAGGGCGCTGCTGACGGGCCAGGCCACCGGGTAGCGGACCTCCGGGCGCACCGCCGCGACCGCGGGCGTCCAGTCCAGGTGGGAGGGGCTGTTGAAGTCTCCGGTCAGCATGACCGGGATCCCCTCGCGGGCCAGTTTGGGGAGCACCCGGATCAGGTCCTGCACCGCGGGCAGGCGGACCTTGCGCTCCAGGTCGAGCACCTTGTTCAGGCTGCCGCCGTCCCGGACGAGGTACGGGCCGTAGGGGTCGGAGGGCGTGTGAGTGTTGGCGACGGCCACCACCCGGCCCGGGGCCACCTGGACGAACACGTACAGACCATTGCTGCCGGGCGGGTCGATGATCGGGAACCGGGACATCACGTGCGCACGATCGCTGCCGTACCAGCCGAGTGCCGACGCGATCCGCTCGGTGTTCCGCTCCGACTCCTGCACCCCCACCACGTCGGCGTGCGCATCCCGGATGACACGTTCGACCTGCCGCAGGGTCTGCGGGCACCCGTTCGCCGTCGCACAGAAATCATGGGTGGCGAGATCAAGCTCGTCACCGCCGTAGAAGATGTTGAGGCTCATCACCCGCAGCTGTTCGTGCCGTGCGGAGACCTGGCCATTCGCCGTGGCGAACGCGGATGCCGACCCCAACGAGAGCATCACGGTCGCGAGCAGCGTCACGGCGAAGGCCGTCATCCGTCTTTTTCGCACAGTTATCGCCCTGTCCTCGCTCGTGCCCTGGCGGCCCCCCGGCCGCCTCGAGCGGGCACAACGCTAGGGGCAGGCGGGAGGCCGTTGCCTCCCGCATCATCTGTCCGCTGGGAGAACTCGCCCTGAACCGCCATCGAATAAGATCGCGGAACCTACCGCCGTGGAGCCCACCGCCCGGCCGCGGAGCGGGTGAGGCCGGCCGGATCGGACGAGGCGACCCACCGGCCGCTCCCGCCCCGGCTCACTGCGGAGGGTAGTCCCCCAGACCGTCGCGGAGCCGGTCGAAGACCCGGCGGACATCGCGCTGGTGGGCGGACTCGATCGTCTCGTCGTCGTCGCCGCTCGCCACCCGCTCGCGCAGCCGGCGGTACAGCGCCCGCTGCGCGCCGATCAGGGTGGAGGCGACGATGGACGGGATGGGATCGTCGGCCTCCGCGCCTGCCTCGGACGCCAGCGCCTCCGCGAGGGTGCTCATGAGGTGGGCGTTGACCTCGTACATCTTGCGCTGCAGAGACGGGTTGCCGTTCACGAGGTCGTAGAACCCACGAGGACGCGCGAGGTCCCGCCGGATCCCCGGGATGAGCCTGGCCTGCTCGGAACAGAGCTGCCGGAACGAGTCGAGGATGGATATCCCGGGCGGACGCTCACGGACGGCGGCCAGCGACATGGCCTCGCGCTCGTCGGCCCGGTAGAAGACCAGGTCCTCCTTGGTGGGGAAGTGGTTGAACACCGTTTTCTTCGACACCTGGGCGGCCGCGGCGATCTCGTCGACCGTGACCTCGTCATATCCCTGAGCGCGGAAGAGCGAGGCCGCCGTGTCGGCGATGAGCTGGCGTGTCTGGGTCTTCTTCAGCTCCCGCAGTCCACCTGCTCGCATGGTCACAGCCTACCGGTTTTCGACCTTGTCGCCATTTGACTTCACTAAGGGCATTCTTACACTAAGGGTAGCGAAAATGGGAGTATTGCGACACAACTGGCGATACAACCTCGGTGAGACAGGGGATCGAACATGTGCGGAATCACGGGATGGGTGTCCTTCGAGCGCGATCTGCGGGAGGAACGCCCCACCGTCGAGACGATGACCATGACCATGGCTCGCCGGGGGCCGGACGACGAGGGGATCTGGGTGACGGAGCACGCCGCCCTCGGCCATCGCCGGCTTGCGATCATCGACCTGCCCGGAGGGCGGCAGCCGATGAGCGTGCGGACTCCCGACGGTGACGTCACGCTGGTGTACTCCGGCGAGACCTACAACTTTCCCGAGCTGCGGAACGAGCTCCTGCGACGCGGCCACGTCCTGCGCACGACCTCCGACACCGAGGTCGTGCTGCACGGCTATCTGGAGTGGGGCGAAGCGGTCGCCGAACAGCTGAACGGCATGTTCGCCTTCGCCATCTGGGACGGCCGGCACAACAAACTGGTCATGATCCGGGACCGCATGGGCGTCAAGCCGCTCTTCTACTACCCGACCCCCGACGGGGTGCTGTTCGGCTCCGAGCCCAAGGCCATCCTCGCCAACCCGCTGGCCGAGACGGCCGTGGGACTCGACGGACTCCGGGAGCTGTTCGCCTTCGTCAGGACACCCGGCCTCGCGATCTGGAAGGGCATGCGCGAGGTCGAGCCGGGCACCGTCATCAGGGTCGACCGCAACGGTCTGCGCATCGACAGGTACTGGTCGCTGCGGACGGCGCCCCACCTCGACGACCGTGAGACGTCGGTCGCGCACGTCCGCGACCTGCTCGACGACATCGTCCGCCGCCAGCTCGTCGCCGACGTCCCGCGCTGCGTGCTCCTGTCCGGCGGCCTGGACTCCTCGGCCCTGACCGCGATCGCCGCCGGGCAGCTGGCGGGCACCGGGGAGAACCTGCGCAGCTTCGCCGTCGACTTCGCCGGGCAGGCCGAGAACTTCGTCGCCACCGCGCTGCGCGCCACGCCCGACACCCCCTACGTGCACGACGTCGCCAAGCAGTCCGGCACCGACCACGAGGACATCGTGCTCGACTCCGCCGCCCTCGCCGACCCCGAGACGCGAGCGAACATCATCCGCGCCCGGGACACCCCGATGGGCCTGGGAGACATGGACGCCTCGCTCTACCTCCTGTTCTCCGCCATCCGCCGGCACTCGACCGTCGCGCTGTCCGGGGAGTCCGCCGACGAGGTGTTCGGGGGATACCAGCAGTTCTTCAGCCCCGAGGTCCAGCAGGCGGACACCTTCCCGTGGCTGGCGTCCTTCCCCCGTGGATCACGCACGCGGGGCTTCCTCAACCAGGAATTCGGCCGGGCCCTCGACCTCGGCCGCTACATCCAGGACAGCTACGACGCCGCCGTCGCCACGATCGCGAGGCTGGACGGCGAGAGCGACTTCGAGTATCGGATGCGCCGCATCTCCCACCTGTATCTCACCCGCTTCGTCCGTGTGCTGCTGGACCGCAAGGACCGCACCAGCATGGCCGTCGGCCTCGAGGTCCGCGTGCCGTTCTGCGACCACCGCCTCGTCGAGTACGTCTACAACGCCCCGTGGGCGCTCAAGACCTACGACGGCCGGGAGAAGAGCCTCCTGCGCGGCGCGACCGCCGACGTGCTCCCCCAGTCGGTGGTGGACAGGACCAAGAGCCCCTACCCCTCCACCCAGGATCCGGCGTACGCGACGACGCTGCGGGACAGCGCACGTGACGTCCTCGCGGACGCCGCCAACCCGGTGTTCGACATCATCGACCGCGAGGGGCTGCGCCGCGCCGTCGAGGCCGAAACCCCGCAGGCGATGCCCCTCGCCCGCCGCGCGATCGAGCGCGCCCTCGACCTTTCGCTCTGGCTGGACATCTACAAGCCGACCATCACCACCTCATGACCTGCTCCGCCCTGACGGCTGATTCGCCCCGTCCCCGCTGAGACCGGTGGGCCGGGGCGAGGACGCCCATGCATGAGATGTGAACCATCTGTAGACACGGGTGCGACACGGTTGCCCCATGACTGATATCTCCCCTGAGGATGTTGTCCGCAACTACTGGGCGCAGTTCGGCCCGACCTTCGACGACGCGGTGGCGTCCTCCAGGCGCTGGCTGCACGAGGACCTCGAGCTGGTCTCGTTCATGTCTCCGGACAATCCGATCAAGAAGCTCGACGCGATGCTCGAGGACCTCGAACGCGCACGCGCCAACGCTGGCATCCACGGGTATGCGGTCGAGCTGCCGAACGTCGCGGCCAACGGCAACGTGGTGTTCGCCGAGCGGCACGAGACGATGCTCGACAAGGACGGCAAGCCGCTGACCGCCTTCGACGTCGTCGGCGTGTTCGAGGTCGAAGACGGCAAGATCCGCCGGTTCACCGACTACTTCTTCGACACCCGGCAGATGGCCGGCGGCTGGAACGACGGCGACAACGCCCTCGGCTAGGGACCCTTGGTCGCCGGGCTCCGGTCCTCCGGTGACACTTCGCGATCTTCCTGGGCCGGGGTCGCACGCAGATCGCCACCGAATGATCATTCGGAGTTCGTGAAGACGACCGGAGACCGTGCGGTGGCCACGGGCCACGGCGTGGACCCCGACGGCCGGCGCGTTCCGCTCTTCTCACGGCGCACCACCGCGGAACCGTCGTGAACACCCGAACACGCGCCCCCGGCACAGGCTGATCGTCCTGTTGTTCCGATCACCTCCGCATGCGGAAAACGACGGGATTAGCCTGAGCCCATGTGGCGGTGGAGAAATCTCGGGTCGGTCGGCTCCATGGGTGCCGCAGTCACCGGACAGGTGCCCGGCCGCGCGCGGCGACGGTCCCGTGCCACGGGAATGATCGGGGCCGGGTCACGGATCCGCCTGGACGAGGTGGCCGGACCGCCCGGCCCGGAGAGGGGCCTGCGCCCTGTTTCTCACGGGTCGGCAGGGGCCCGGGCAGCGTGACCGTCATCGATGAGGCGTCCCTGTTGCGGGCCTGCGCGGCAGGCCGGGTACTGCGGGCGCAGGACGGCGAGGAACTCGTCGTCGAAGGCGGTCTGGTCCGTGAGCTGTGCCGGCGGGACCGCGGGGAGATCGACCCGCGCGGGCTGGCGATCGAGCGCGCCAGAATCGGCGGCGATCTCGATCTGAGCGGGATGGAGATCTCCTTCCCGCTCCGCTTCACCGACTGCGTGTTCGACCGGCCCGTCCACCTGGACGGCGCCGACCTGCACATGCTGGCGTTCGACGGCTGCACGATCCCCGGTGTCATGGCCAACGGACTACGGGTCCGCCGCGACCTGGACCTGTCCAGATCGCGCATCACCGGCGATCTGTGGACCTCGGCCAGCACCTCCTGCAGCGCGGCCGTCTGGCTGTGCGAGTCGGAGATCGGCGGGCGCCTGCTCTGTCTGGACACGGTCATCGACTCCGCGATGCGGGCCGTCCAGGCCGACCGGATGCGGGTCGGCGGGACGATCCGGCTGCTGCACGGCTTCGAGGCGCGCGGCGGGCTACGGCTGCTGGGGGTTCAGGTGGCGGGCTCGCTGGATCTGACCGGCGCCCGGCTGACCCGTCCCGACCGCGGGCTGGCGCTGGACCTGGGCGACGCGCAGATCGGCGGCAGCGTCTTCCTCATCGACGACCAGACGGGCCGCCGCCCGCTGATCCGCGGCCGCGTCGACCTGGGCAACGCCCGGATCTCCGGCCAGTTCCTGATCCGCGATGCCGTCTTCGAGCCCACCGAGGCGGTCCGGCGCGCGGGGTACTCCAACAGGCGTGTCGGCGCGACCGCGATCAGCGCCCCCGGCCTCTTCGTCGGCGGGGACCTCAGCATCGAGGGCGAGTGCCGGATCGGCGGCGGCGTGGACCTTTCCATGGGCTCCTTCAGCACCATCCGGATCCACCGGGGGTGCGAGTTCACCGTCGGTGGGGGGCGCGCCCTCGACCTGACCAACGCCGAGCTGCGCTCCAGCTTCGTCATCGAGGAGGGGGCGGCGGTCCAGGGCACGCTGCGGCTGGCAGGGACACATATCAGGGGCGACCTCACTCTCCAGGGGACCCGGTGGAGCCGGCCGGAGAAGGGCTCGCTCATCGCGGCGCAGGGCGTGGTCGTCGACAGCTGGGTGAACCTGCGGGATGTGGAGGCCACCGGCGGCAGGCTGATATTCCGTTCCGCGACGATCGGCGGCGTCCTGGACGCCCGCCGCGCCCGGCTGCACAACCCGGGCCGTGAGGCACTCTCGCTCCAGCGGGTGGTGGCACGGGGATCGATAATGCTCACCGACGGATTCACCGCCGAGGGCCGGGTGCTGCTGAACCGGTGCGTCGTGGAGGGAAGGATCGACTGCAAGGGCGGCACCTTCGCCGAAGGGATCGAGGCGGTGTCGGCCACGGCACGCGGCGGCGTGAACCTGCACTGGGCCGAGGTCCCGCCGCTGGTGAACCTGACCGGCGCGTCCACCACGGTGCTCGCCGACGACCCGGCCAGGTGGCCACGGGACTCGATGATCGCGGGATTCGTCTACGACCGGTTCGACGGCGTCTGGGACTGGCGGGCCCGTCGCGACTGGCTGCGCGAGATGGTCCCCTTTGACGCCGGTCCCTACGAGCAGGCGGCCAGGGTGTTCCGCCAGCACGGCCACTCCGTGGAGGCCGAGCGGCTGCTCATCGAACAGCGCCGGCAGGCCAGGCGGGCGCCGTCGCCGGGCGGCCGCTCGCCGCGCCGTCTCATCAGGAACGCCCGTGACCTGCTCTACGGGCTCACCGTCGGCTACGGCTACCGGCCGGGCCGGGTGCTGTGGCTGCTGGGCGCCCTGCTCGCCCTGGTGGGCGTCATGATGCTGACCCCCGCGGTCCAGCAGACCCTTCGAGCCACCGATCCGCGCGGAAACGTCTACGTGGTGGACGGCCGACTGGTCACCGTGGACGACGTGGCGACGCCCGAAGACGGTACGGCGACCGCGGCGGGGCGCGACGCCCGGCCCGGGCCGTGTGGGGACGGGCAGGTGCGCTGCTTCGACCCGCTGTTCTACACGGTGGACACCGTCGTCCCGCTCATCTCGCTGGGTCAGCGCGCGACGTGGTATCCCGAGACGCGCAGCCCGGCTGGAGCGACGGTCTCGGCACTGTTGAACGTGGCCGGCCTGCTGGGCTGGCTGCTGTCGACGGTTGTCGTGCTCTCCTTCGCCCGGCTCGCCAGGCCGGCGTGAGGGCCGACACGGGTGCCCTCCCGTCGGCGGATCGCACCTCATCTCCTCTGCGGGGTGAAGTCCGCCAAAACCTCCACGCGTCGCGGCCGCGCCGGTGGCAACGGTCCGGGGAGGCCGCCCACCTGCGGACCCGCCTGAGAATCCGCCTCACGTGAGTCCCATCGAGCGGGTGATGCTCCGGAGACAATCCGGTCACACCCGTTGACACACAAAGAGATCAAGTGATCTATTCACTTTATGAGTTACAGCGAGCAGTCGTTGTCCGAGCGACTGGCAGACGACATCGTCGAGATCATCCACAGTGAGCGGCTGGGACCCGGCGATGTGCTGGCCTCCTCTCGGGAACTGGCGCGTCGCTTCGAGGTCACCACCCCGACGGTGCGCGAGGCGCTGCGCCGGCTGGAGGCGACCGGCGTGGTGGAGTTCCGGCACGGGTCGGGCACCTATGTCGGGCCGGGCATCGACCGCCGCCTGCTGGCCAATCCGCACCTGCCCCGCAGCACCAGGGAGTCGGTGCTCGAACTGGTCGAGGCTCGCCTGGTCGTCGAGCCCGCGATCGCCGCGGTCGCCGCCCGGATCAGGGTTCCCGAGGCCGTCGAGGAGCTGAAGGCGGCGTCGGCCAACGCCCTGCATCCGCCCCAGGAGTCGCTCCGCCAGTCCGTGCACTTCCATGTCGCCCTGGCGGCGGCCAGCGGCAACGCGCTGCTCCGTGAAACCGTCGAGGCGCTGCTCCACGTGCGGGCGCGCGAGCAGGTCGAGATCCGGCACCGCTACAACGACCGGACCCGAGACCACGCCGAGCACGTGGAGATCTTCGAAGCCGTACGCGACGGCGACGCGGAGGCAGCCGAGCGGCTCACCCGCGAGCATCTCACGGCGATCCGGGACGCGATCGCGGCCGCCGAGTTCCCCGAGGCGGACCGTTGAGCCGGCAGCGCCCCGTACGGCTCGGTGAGATGACGACGCTCGAAGCGGCCGAGGCCGTGCATGCCAGCCCTCTGGTCATCATTCCGGCCGGCGCGTTCGAGCAGCACGGACCCGGCATGCCCATGGCCACCGACACGATTCGCGCCGAGCACGTCGCCGAGCTGGTGGCCCTGGAACTCGCCGGGTCCGCGGTGATCGGCCCATCGGTGCCGGTCGGCGTCTCACCGCACCACCTCGCCTTCGCGGGCACCGTCACCCTGACGACCATCACCCTGGCCGCGGTGGTCCGCGAGTACGCCGACAGCCTTCACCGGCACGGCTGGCGGAAGATCCTCGTGATCACCGGCCACGGAGGCAACAACGCCACTCTCACCACGGTCGCCCAGGACCTGCTCACCACCCATCCGGACCTGCAGTTCGCCTGGACCCCGCTGACCTCGCTGGCCGCCGACGTGGTGGCCGGCATGCGGGTCAGCGAGGTCCACGGGCACAGCGGCGAGGCCGAGACCGCCCAGATGCTCCACCTGGCACCCCACCTCGTGCACACCGAGCGACTCGCCCCCGGCACCACCCACGCCGGCGAACTCGACCCGGTCCACCAACTGTCGCTCCGTGGCGGCCACCCCACCCTCACGGTGCGCTACGACCGGCTCAGCCCCAACGGCGTGCTCGGCGACCCCCGCAACGCCACCAGGGAAGACGGCCGGGCCATCGTCGACGCGGCCGTCGCCCGCATCGTCGCCTTCACCAGGACCTGGCTGGACGCCTAGCCCCGTTCCAGCCCATCACCGCTCGCCGACGTGCATGCCCGCACGTACGGCTCTGAGCGCTGCAGCAAAACCCCCCGAACGGCCGCATGGACGCGGCCGACGACAGGAGCCCTTCATGACAGGCGCGAGAGTTCTCCTACGCACCCTCACCGCAACGGCGGCCGCCGGCCTACTGCTGGGCGGCACACCCGCCCCCGCGTACGCCACAGCCTCGGCCACCTCGTCCGGCGGATGCCGCACACCGGCGCCCCAGGCGCCCGGCACGAGCGCTCTGCACTCCCTGAACAGCCAGGGAATCGAACGGACCTACCAGCTTCATCTTCCGCCGAACTACAACCCCCGCCGCGCGTGGCCGTTGATCCTCTCCTTCCACGGGCGCGGCAACACCGGCGCAGGAACCGAGGAGTTCTCCAAGCTCTCCACGCTCCCCGCCATCGTGGCCTACCCCAACGGCGTCATCGGCACCGGCGACGGCGACCGGCAGGCCTGGCAGGGCGCGCCCTACGCGGCGCCCGGTGTGGACGACGTCGCGTTCACCTCGGATCTGCTGGACACGCTGGAGGAGGGGCTCTGCGTCGACCAGCGGCGCGTGTACGCCACGGGCAAGTCCAACGGCGCCGGGTTCACCGGCCTGCTCGCCTGCCGCATGGCGGACCGGATCGCCGCGATCGCCCCGGTGGCCGGGGCCTTCTACCCCGAAACCGGCCAGGACTGCCGTCCTTCCCGCCCCGTGCCGGTCATCGACTTCCACGGGACGGGCGACGCCACGATTCCCTACACCGGGGACGCCGACCGGGGCCTGCCGGCCATCCCGGACTGGGTCGCCGCGTGGGCACAGCGTGACAACTGCGCCAAGCGGGTCCGCGACCGGGTGACCGAACCCGACATCACGGTCTCCCGCTGGGTGGGCTGCGACAGGGGAGCCGAGGTCCGGCACGTCGCGGTCAGCGGCGGCGGCCACACCTGGCCGGGCGCCGACATCTACAGCGGCGGCGGGTACACCACCCAGACCATCGAGGCGCACCAGGTCCTGTGGGATTTCCTGCGCCGCCACCGGCTGCCCCGCGCCACGAACCACTGACCAACCCCTTCGACCACCCCCCGCCACCCCGGCCCCCGAGCCTCGCCTCACCGAGCCGACCCCGCCACTTCCCCGCCGCTCCCCGTCTCCCCAGAGTCCGAGCCTCGCCTTCCCGAGCCGGCCCCGCCACTCCCCGTCTCCCAGACCCCGAGCCCCGCCTCCCGGAGCCGACGCCGCCACTCCCATCCCTGGCGTCCGCCTCCTGACGCCCTGCGGCGATCCGGCCCTCCGCGCCATCGCCGCGCCCTCGGCCGCGGCCGTCCCGCCCCGCGGGCGGGACGCCGACGCCCCCTCCCCCACAGCCGCACCCCGTTCATGCCGGGCTGCCCTTCCCCCCGTACGGAGCCGCCATGTCCGCCCCCAGTCCCGCGACACCGGAAACATCGCGGGAGCCCGCCGAACCCCCGCTGCCGCGCATCGTCAGGGCGATGGCGGTCGTCGAACGCGCCGGCAACGCCCTGCCCCACCCGTTCTGGCTGTTCTGGATCCTCTCCGCGATCCTCGTCGTCATCAGCGCGGCCCTGACCGGGCTGGGCGTCTCCGTGGTCTCGCCCAGCGACGGCGAGACCGTCGCGGTCCGGAGCCTCCTCAGCGGCGACGGCCTGGCCATGGCCGTCTCCACGATGATCGACAACTTCGCCTCGTTCCCGCCCATGGCGACCATCGTCGTGGTCATCATGGGCGTCGCGGTGGCCGAACGCAGCGGATTCCTCACGGCGCTGATGAAGGTCGGGGTCTCCCGCGTCCCCGCCTCCGGGGTCGTGTTCGCGGTCGCCTTCGCGGGCACCGTGGCCCACGTCGCGTCGGCGGCCGCCTACATCATCCTGGTGCCCCTCGGCGGCCTGGCCTTCCGCGCCGTCGGCCGCTCACCGATCCTCGGTATCGTCGTCGCCTACACCTCCATCGCCTCCGGATACGACGCCAGCCCGGTCCCCACCCCCAACGACGCCATCTTCGCCGGCATCACCACCGCCGCCGCGAAGATCGTCGGAGGGGAGGCCGCCTACGTGTCGCCCCTGAGCAACTGGTACTTCAACATCGTCTCGTCCCTGGTACTGGCTGCCGTCATCACGCTGGTGACGAAATTCGTCCTGAGCAAGCGGCCCGATCTCGACGCCGACCCCGACGTGGATCTCGAGGACATCGGGCAGCTCAACCTCAGCGCGCGGGAGCGGTCCGCGCTCCGGTTCGCGGCGATCGCGCTCGTGGCCGCCCTGGTGGCCCTGACCGCCATCGTCCTGCCGGAGTCCTCACCGCTGCGAGGCGAGGGGGGCAGCATCGTCCAGTCCCCGCTTCTGGACGGCATCGCCGCAATCGTCGCCCTGCTGTTCGGACTCGTCGGCATCGTCTACGGGATGCGTTCCGGCTCCATCACCAAGCCCGGTGACGTGCCGAAGCTGATGGTGGAGGGCATCAGGCAGATGGCGCCGGTGCTCGTCCTGTTCTTCGCGATCGCCCAGTTCCTCGCCTACTTCGACTGGACCCACATCGGAGACGTCCTGGCCGTCAACGCCGCGGAGGCGCTGAAGCAGAGCGGTGTGCCGATCGTCGTCGTCTTCCTGCTCATCCTGATCGTGCTGACCCTGGTCAACATCATGGTCACCAGCGGCTCCGCCATGTGGGCCCTGGCCGCACCGGTCCTGGTCCCCATGCTGATGCTCGTCCATGTCCCCGCGGAGACCACCCAGGCCCTGTTCCGCATCGCCGACTCGGGTTCCACCGCCATCACCCCGATGAGCCCGTACTTCCTGATGGCCCTGGGCTTCCTCCAGCGCTACCGCAAGAACGCCGGCATCGGCACCCTCGCCTCCTACACCCTGCCGCTCGCCATCGCCATGACCACCGTCTGGACCCTGCTCTTCCTGGCCTGGTGGGCCCTCGGCATCCCTCTGGGGCCAGGCGCTCCGGTCAACTGAAAGGGGTCCAGGCCGCAGCGGTCCCCGACCGGTCGGGGACCGCTGCGGCGCCTTCGTGCCCTGGTGCAGCCGGGGCACGGCCGAGGTCTGCCACCTGCCGATGTAGACGGCATGCGTACGATCGGGGCATATTCGCTCATGTGTTGTTGCGTGAGCTGGAATATCTGGTGGCGCTGGCCAAGGAGCGGCACTTCGCTCGCGCGGCCGCGACCTGTCACGTCTCTCAGCCATCCCTGTCGGCGGCCATTCGCAAGCTCGAACGCGATCTCGGCGTGCCCCTCGTCCAGCGCGGTCAGCGGTTCTCCGGGCTCACCCCGGAAGGCGAGCGGGCACTGCTGTGGGCGCAGCGCATCCTCGCCGAGTGCGACGCGCTGCGACAGGACCTGTCCACGATGCGCGGGAGCCTGTCGGGCACGCTGCACATCGCGGCGATCCCCACCGCGCTGACCGCCGCCTCCCTGCTGACCTCCCCCTTCTGCGAACGGCACCCGCACGCCCGGGTCTCCCTCACCTCGCTCTCCTCCCGCGAGATCAACCGGCAGCTGGCGGAGTTCGAGATCGATGTGGCCATGACCTACCTCGACGACGAGGAGCTCGGCGGCGTCCGGGGCACCCCGCTGTACGAGGAGCGCTATCTCCTCCTCACCCCGGACGACGGGGAGCTGGCCGACCGGACGGTGGTGCGCTGGGCCGAACTCGCCACCCTTCCGCTGTGCCTCCTGTCACCCGAGATGCGCAACCGGCGCATCCTGGACGGCATCTTCCGCGAGTTCGGGACCACCCCCGTCCCCGTCATCGAGACCGACACGGTCTCGGCCCTGTACGCCCACGTCGCCACGCACCGCTGGTCCAGCGTCATCGCCCACGCCTGGCTGTATATGTTCGGCGTCCCCGACGGCATGCGGGTGGTCCGGATGGAGAGGCCGGCGCAGGCGCCCAGGATCGGCCTGGTGGTCGCCGATCGCAGTCCCGAACCCGTCCTGGCCCGAGCCCTGCTGGACGTCACCCGCGAGCTCGATCTCCGCGACGAGCTTGACCGGCTGGTGCACCGGCACCTCGCATAGCCCTTGTGACCCTTGTGAACCACCCGTTGGCCGGATCCGGCGCCGTCCGCCCGTAAATAGCGTCTTCGCCTAACCTGTTCAAAGAATGTAGGGCCGAATATCGGGGTCTCCGCCGAGCGAGGAGAGGTCGCGAACGTATCCGCGCCCGCCTGAACAGGGATGATAGGCGGCGTCTATCATGCAATAGCAGAAAACGATTGGACGCGCGACGGAAAATGCATGACCTTGCATTTGCGAGGGTCTTATTATTGGAAGGGCTGGCCATGACGTCATTGCCAACGCGATCCCTGGAAGATCAGGTGCGTTCGATCGTCGCGGAGCACCGTGACAAACGGGGTGCTCTGCTGCCGATTCTCCACGCCGTCATGGAAGATCTAGGCTATGTCGATCCGGCGGTGATCCCCATCCTAGCCGACGAGCTGAACCTGTCGAGGGCCGACGTCCACGGCGTCGTCACCTTCTATCACGACTTCCGGCAGACCCTGCCCGGACGCAGGACGGTGCGGATCTGCCGGGCCGAGGCGTGCCAGGCGGTGGGCGCGGCGAAGTTGGCGGACCAGGCCCAGGCGCGGCTCGGTGTCACCTTCGGTGAGACGACCGAGGACGGCGCGGTCACCCTGGAGCAGGTCTTCTGCCTCGGCAACTGCGCGATCGGCCCATCGGTCCAGGTCGACGACCGGCTGTACGGCCGGGTCAGCCCGCAGCAGCTGGACCGCCTGCTGGACGTGAACGCATGAGCGCCCCGGATGAGACCGTGACCGTCTACGTGCCCCGCGACTCCGCGGCCCGCTCCGTGGGCGCCGACGAGGTCGCCGAGGGCATCGCCGCCGCGGCGGCCGGTCGCCCGATCCGCGTCGTCCGCACGGGTTCCCGCGGCATGCTGTGGCTCGAACCGCTGGTCGAGGTGGCCACCGCCGCCGGCCGGATCGCGTACGGCCCGGTCGCCCCGGAAGACGTCGAAGAGCTGGTCGCGGCGGGAATGCTCGACGGCGCGGAGCACCGCCTGCGCCTCGGCCCGGTCGAGGACATCGACTGGCTGCGTGATCAGACGCGCGTCACCTTCGCGCGGGTCGGCGTCGTCGATCCGCTCTCCGCCGAGGACTACACCGCGCACGGCGGCATGGCCGGGCTGCGGCGCGCTCTGTCCCTCACCCCCGAGGAGGTCGTCGCCGAGGTCACCGAGTCCGGGCTGCGCGGCCGCGGGGGCGCCGGATTCCCCGCCGGCATCAAGTGGAAGACGGTCCAGCAGGCCGAGTCGGACCTGAAGTTCGTCTGCTGCAACGCCGACGAGGGCGACAGCGGCACCTTCGCCGACCGGATGCTGATGGAGGGCGACCCGTTCACCCTCATCGAGGGCATGACGATCGCCGCCTGGGCGGCCGGTGCCCAGGAAGGGTACATCTACATCCGCTCGGAGTATCCGGACGCGGTGGCCACGCTGCGGACGGCGATCGAGATCGCCTACACGCGGGGCTGGCTCGGCCGGAACATCCTCGGCTCCGAGCTCTCCTTCGACCTGTTCGTCCGGGTCGGCGGGGGCGCGTACATCTGCGGCGAGGAGACCTCCATGCTGGAGAGCCTGGAGGGCAAGCGCGGCATGGTCCGCGCCAAGCCGCCGATCCCGGCGCTGGAAGGCCTGTTCGGCAAGCCGACCGTGGTCAACAACGTCCTCACCCTCGGCTCGGTGCCGATGATCCTGGCCGACGGCGCTGAGGCCTTCGCCCGACACGGCGTGGGCCGCTCCCGGGGCACCCAGGTCTTCCAGCTCGGAGGCAACGTCGCCCGGGGCGGCATCGTGGAGACCGCCTTCGGCATCACTCTCGGCGAGCTGGTGGAGGGCTACGGCGGCGGCACCCGGTCGGGACGGCCGGTGCGGACCGTCCAGGTCGGCGGACCGCTCGGGGCCTACCTGCCCACGTCCCAGTTCGACCTGCCCATGGACTACGAGGCGTTCGCCGCGGCGAACGCGATGGTCGGCCACGGCGGTGTGGTGGTCTTCGACGACACCGTGGACATGGCAGGCCAGGCACGGTTCGCCATGGAGTTCTGCGCCGCCGAGTCATGCGGCAAATGCACCCCCTGCCGGATCGGGGCGGTGCGCGGAGTGGAGGTCATCGACCGGATCGTCGCGGGTGAGAACCGGCCGGCCAACCTGAAGCTCCTCAACGACCTGTGTGACCTGATGACCGAGGGCTCCCTCTGCGCGATGGGCGGCCTGACCCCGATGCCGGTGAAGAGCGCCCTCGCGCACTTCCCCGGTGACTTCGGAACGACGACGGAGGAACAGCGATGAGCCTGATCAAGGAGAAGGACTACGGCACTCCGGCGCGGCCGGGTGAGGCGACCGTGGCCGTGGAGATCGACGGCAAGACCGTGACGGTTCCCGAGGGAACCTCGGTCATGCGCGCCGCCGCCGAGGTCGGCATCGACATCCCCAAGCTGTGCGCCACCGACAACCTCGAACCCTTCGGGTCCTGTCGTCTGTGCCTGGTGGACATCGACGGCCGCAAGGGCTCCCCCGCGTCGTGCACCACACCGGTGGCGCCCGGAATGAAGGTACGCACCCAGACGCCCAAGCTGGCCGAGCTGCGCCGCGGGGTCATGGAGCTGTACATCTCCGACCACCCGCTGGACTGCCTGACCTGCCCGGCCAACGGCGACTGCGAGCTGCAGGACATGGCCGGGGTCGTCGGCCTGCGCGAGGTCCGCTACGGCTTCGACGGCGAGAACCACCTCGACGAGCCGACCGACAGCTCCAACCCCTACTTCGACTTCGACGCCAGCAAGTGCATCGCCTGCTCCCGCTGCGTACGCGCCTGCGACGAGGTGCAGGGCACCTTCGCCCTGACGCTCGAGGGCCGCGGGTTCGACACGAAGATCGCCGCGGGCGCCGGCGGCTCCTTCATGGAGTCCGACTGCGTGTCCTGCGGCGCCTGCGTGCAGGCCTGCCCGACGTCCACGCTGCAGGAACGCTCCGTGGTCCAGCTGGGCATGCCGAACCGCACCGTGCTCACCACCTGCGCGTACTGCGGCGTGGGCTGCTCCTTCAAGGCCGAGCTGCGCGGCGACGAGGTCGTCCGCATGGTCCCCTACAAGGACGGCAAGGCCAACGAGGGACACTCCTGCGTCAAGGGCCGGTTCGCCTTCGGCTACGCCTCCCATCCCGACCGTCAGCTCAAGCCGTTGATGCGCGAGCGGATCAGCGACCCGTGGCGGGAGGTGGAGTGGGAGGAGGCCATCGGATACGTCGGCCGGCGCATGCTGGAGATCCAGAGCCGGCACGGTGTGGGCGCGATCGGCGGCATCACCTCGTCGCGCTGCACCAACGAGGAGGTCTACGCCGTCCAGAAGATGGTGCGCGCGGCCTTCGGCAACAACAACGTGGACACCTGCGCCCGGGTCTGCCACTCCCCCACCGGCTACGGCCTGAAGCAGACCTACGGCACGTCGGCCGGCACCCAGGACTTCAAGTCCGTCGACCAGGCGGACGTCATCCTGGTCATCGGCGCCAACCCGACCGACGCCCACCCGGTGTTCGCCTCGCGGATCAAGCGCAGGCTGCGCAAGGGCGCCCAGCTCATCGTCGCCGACCCCCGCAAGATCGACCTGGTTCGGTCACCGCACGTCGAGGCCCAGCACCACCTGCGGGTGATGCCCGGCACCAACGTGGCGCTGATCAACGCCATGGGGCACGTCGTGGTGACCGAGGGCCTCGTGGACCGCGAGTTCGTCGCGGAGCGCTGCGAGGACTTCTCGGAGTGGGAGCGGTTCATCGCGGACCCCGAGCACAGCCCTGAGGCGGTCGAGGAGATCACCGGCATTCCGGCCGCCGAGCTGCGGGCGGCGACCCGCCTCTACGCCGGCGCGCGCAACGCGACCATCATGTACGGCCTCGGGGTCACCGAGCACAGCCAGGGCTCGACCATGGTGATGGGCATGGCCAACCTCGCCATGGCGACCGGCAACATCGGCCGCGAAGGCGTCGGGGTGAACCCGCTGCGCGGGCAGAACAACGTGCAGGGGTCGTGCGACATGGGCTCCTTCCCGCACGAGCTGCCGGGCTACCGCCACGTGTCCGACGACGCGGTCCGCAGCACCTTCGAGACGCTGTGGGGCGCCGTACTGCAGTCCGAGCCGGGCCTGCGCATCCCCAACATGTTCGACGCGGCGGTCGATGGCTCCTTCCGGGCGCTGTTCGTGCAGGGAGAGGACATCGTCCAGTCGGACCCGAACACCAAGCACGTCACGGGCGCCCTGTCGGCCCTGGACCTGGTGGTGGTGCAGGACCTCTTCCTCAACGAGACCTCCAAGTACGCGCACGTCTTCCTGCCGGGCACGTCCTTCCTGGAGAAGAACGGGACGTTCACCAACGCCGAGCGCCGCATCAACCGGGTACGCCCGGTGATGGCGCCCAAGACCGGCAAGCACGAGTGGCAGATCGTGTGCGAGATCGCGCAGGCGATGGGCTACCCGATGAAGTACGACGACTCCTCCCAGATCATGGACGAGATCGCGATGACCACGCCCACCTTCTCGGGGGTGTCGTTCGCCAAGCTCGACGAGGTCGGCAGCGTGCAGTGGCCCTGCAACGAAGGCGCGCCCGAGGGCACGCCGATCATGCACATCGACGGGTTCGTCCGGGGCAAGGGCCGGTTCATGGAGACCGTCTACGTTCCGACCCAGGAGCGCAGCACCCGGAAGTATCCCCTGATCCTGACCACCGGGCGCATCCTGTCCCAGTACAACGTGGGCGCCCAGACCCGGCGCACCGGGAACACGGCCTGGCACCCGGAGGACCTCCTGGAGATGCACCCGCACGACGCCGAGGTGCGCGGTATCCGCGACGGCGACACCGTGGCGCTGGCCAGCCGGATCGGGGAGACCAGCCTGCGGGTCAAGATCGACGATCGGATGCCGGTCGGGGTGGTCTACACGACCTTCCACCACCCCGTGACGGGCGCCAACGTGGTGACCACCGAGAACTCGGACTGGGCGACCAACTGTCCCGAGTACAAGGTCACCGCGGTCCAGGTGACGCTGACGCATCCCGTCGCCACACATCCCGCTCCGGTATTGGTGAAGTGAACCGTGACCTCGACGCACACCCCTCCTCACGTTCGCCTGGCGAACGAGATCGCGGCGCAGTTCCAGCGCCGCGACCCGGACCTCGCGGCCCGGGAGATCGCCAACCACATCCGGACCTTCTGGGATCCCAGGATGCGGGCCCGGCTGATCGCCGACGCCGGAGTCTCCGGCAGCGGCATGGACCCGCTGGTCGTGGCGGCGGCCGCCCTGTTGCCGCCACCCGCCGACACCCACGCGGAGCCCAGGCCGCTCTGACCCCGCAGGCCGGAGAACGGGCGCCCTGACGGCCGACCACAGCGCTGGGGCCCTCCTCGTCGAGGAGGGCCCCAGCAGGCTTTTGAGCACACCCGGCGCGAGCGCAGGACGGGACGTGCTCTCGGCGACGGGTCCGGCGGCTCCTCACCGCGACCGGGCCGTACGCGGTGAGCCCGCGCCGCGCCCCGCGTTGGACATCGGCGTGGCCTGTCTGGTATCGCCGTATACACACTTGGACGTGCCATCGCGCCGCGGCCGAAGATCCGGCCGCGTGAGGGCCGACAGCAGAAGAGCACCAGGGAGCACCTATGAGTTTCAGCCAGCTGACCCACCTGGAGTGTGGCCGGTGCGGAGCCGATCATGACAGTGAGCGGCCGCAGAACCTGTGCACGAAATGTGGATCACCGCTGCTCGCCCGCTACGACCTGGCGGCGGTCCGTTCCTCGCTGGACCCCGCGGAGTTCGCGCGACGCTCCCCCGACCTGTGGCGCTATCACGAACTGCTGCCGGTGAGGAACCCGGAGTCGGTGACCACCCTGGGCGAGGGGATGACGCCGTTGCTGCCGATGGCGCGGTACGGCGAGCGGATCGGCCTGCCGCGACTGCTGATGAAGGACGAGGGGCTGATCCCCACCGGTTCTTTCAAGGCCCGCGGCGCCGCGGTCGGAGTGTCCCGGGCGGCCGAGCTGGGAGTCAGGCGGCTGGCGATGCCGACCAACGGCAACGCCGGTGCCGCCTGGGCCCTCTACAGCGCCCGGGCCGGCCTGACCGCCACGATCGTGATGCCCGTGGACGCACCGGAGATCACCCGGCGGGAGTGCGTGGCCGCGGGTGCGGACCTGCACCTGGTCGACGGCCTGATCAGCGATGCCGGGCGAATGGTCGGCGAGTTGGTCGCGGCCTCGGACGGCCGGGTCTTCGACGCCTCGACGCTCAAGGAGCCCTACCGCATCGAGGGCAAGAAAACCATGGGCATCGAGATCGTCGAGCAGCTCGGCTGGCGGATGCCCGACGTGATCCTCTACCCGACCGGCGGCGGGGTGGGCCTGATCGGCATTCACAAGGCCCTGAACGAGCTGCGGGAGCTGGGCTGGATCTCGGGTCCGCCGCCGCGGCTGGTCGCGGTCCAGGCCGAGGGGTGCGCGCCGATCGTTCGCGCGTTCGAGGGCGGGGAGCGGGAGAGCCGGTTCTGGGAGGGGTCCCGGACCGTGGCGTTCGGCATCAACGTGCCCAAGCCCATCGGCGACTTCCTCATCCTGGAGGCGCTGGCCGAGACCTCGGGGACCGCGATCACGGTCAGCGACGCCGAACTGCTGGCCGAGCTGCGGGAGGTCGCGGCCCTGGAAGGGACCTTCGTCTGCCCGGAAGGCGCGGCGGCCTTCGCCGCGGCCCGCAAGCTGCGCGCTTCGGGATGGATCGGCGCGGACGACCAGGTCGTGGTGCTGAACACCGGAGCGGGCCTGAAGTATCCGGGGACGGTCTCCGTGGACGCGCCGATCCTGGCGGTGGACGCCCACCTCACCTGACGATCGAACCGAGGCGTCCGAGTGCTGTCTGCCCCGCCTCCGTACCCGCAGCGACGGAGGCGGGGGGCCGGGGCGGGTTACGACGGCGCCCTGTACCCGAAGGTGTAGGGGCTGGAGCCGCTGTAGGAGACCACCTGGTAGCGGTAGTAGCCGGCCGTGCCCGTGTAGACGATCTTTTCGTCGGGACCCGTGCCCTCGGAGGTGGCGACGGTGGGCCAGGTCGAGCCATCCCACTTCTGCAGGTACAGATCGAAATCGACACCCGCGTTGGCGTCCAGGCAGCCGGAGTGGACGCCTCCGGAGGTCGACCGATAGTAGAGGTTGTTCGGCTGGTAGGCGGACCGGCCGTTGGCCAGGGTGGCGGAGGCGGTGTTCGGGTAGCCGGTGCAGGCGCCCGTGACCGGCGGCGGGGTGCCGCCGGTGGTTTTCAGGGACAGCCCGTAGGCCGTGAGGATCTCGCCGATCGGCTGGAAGTAGGTGGTGCCGCCCGAACTGCAGTCGCCCGAACCGCCGGAGGTGACCCCCTGGGCCTGGTCGACGGAGATGAAGGAGCCGCCCGAATCGCCGGGTTCGGCGCAGACGTTGGTGCGGGTCAGCCCCAGGACCTTGCCCTGGGGATAGGTGACGCTGGCGTCGCGCTGCTGGATCACGCCGCAGTGCCAGTCGGTGGTGGAACCGGACCGGCAGACCGAGGCGCCCTCGATGGCCACCCTGGCGCCGGCGACGGGCACGGTGCCGCCATCGCCGTTGTCCACCGACGGCTGGGATGTCCAGTCGGCGTTGACGGCGACCCAGGCGTAGTCGTTGATCGGGAAGGAGGACCCCTGAAAGACTCCCTGGGCGACCCGGTTGAAGCCGGTGGTGGTGTCACCCTTCTTACCGCAGTGGCCGGCGCTGACGAAACCGTTCTGGGTGCCTTTGAGCACGGGAAAGCCGATCGAGCAGCGGCTCGTGACACCGATGTAGTAGGCGTTGCCGCCCACCAGGTCGTACAGGGGCAGGGGCACCTCGGTGGAGGGCAGCACGAGCACCGCGTCGGTCTCCACGTCGGCGCTCTCGACGACGTTCTGGGTCTCGTCGGGTTGCGGGGCCAGGACGACCACCTTGTTGCGCTTGACGTCGACGTAGCGCACGCCCGACACCAGCGGCCGCGCGGGCAGAGTCTGGTCGAGCTTCTCCTTGATCGCGACCAGTTCCGCCAGTGACCTGGTCACGACCTCCGTCTGGGCGCCCATGGCGAGGATCTGGGGAATGTCGGCGGCGCTGGTGGTGGCCACCACGAGGGTGTGCGCGCTGCTTCCCCTGAGCCAGGAGCCGCCGAAGCGACTGCCGAGCGCCTCGCGAATCTGCGCCTCGATCGGCACCAGGCGGGCCTCGTTGAGCAGGCGCGCCTCGGCCTGCGCCCTGCTGAGACGCAGGTCGCGCTGGAGTGCCTCCAGCATGCCCGGCGGCGGTCTCAGCGCGGCCGGAGCGGTCATCACGGCGGGTGGGAAAACCATTTGAACCGCTGCCCGGCGTTCGGCGCCCGCCGGAACCGCGGCCAGGGTAAGTGCGGTGATCGCTAGGACGTATCCCGTGGTAAATGCATGTCTGCGGGACATGGGACCTCTCCTCGACCTCGGCTTCAAAGCATGAGGGGAGATAGCCCCAATCGCAGGTTGATCATGCGATATGAGCAATGCAACCTTAAATCAGCCGGCGCCGTTCGGAGCCGCAAAGGCCGCGCGCCACGCGGGCGCCGATTTCCCGCCGATCCGTCGGCCTGCCCCGCGAACGCCAGGCGGCGCTCAGGGCGCGTGAGTCCGAGCCGCCGAAATCTCGACATTTGTCGGAAACGCCACAATCAAGAAACAACGGTCATCCATAGACATTCGGCACACCCACTCCATAACATTCGGGCGGGCCGTCTTTACGGTCCCTTTACCCTCGTCCGAGGCCGTTTCTCCGGCTTCGGGCGCCTGATTGTTAGGGAAACTTTACCGATGTCCATATCGCGCCGGGTGACGGGTCTTGTGACACCGACCGCCCTCCGTAATCCTGGATCAGCACGCCGCGGCGCCGCGGCATTGGGTCTCGCCGTCGCCATGACCCTCACGGGGGTTGCCGCGAACTCGGCCCCCGCAGTCGCGAACGCCCCCGTCGAGCCGGTCTTCCAGAACGGCATGGCCCAGCCGGTGTTCTCGTCGAACCGAAACGACTGGATCCGCCAGGAAGTATGGGTCGAGACCCCGGTCGACAGTGACGGCGACGGCCGGAACGACCGGGTGCACGCCGAGGTCACCCGGCTCCAGGAGACCGAGACCGGCGGCCTGAAGTCGCCCGTCGTCTACGAGGCCAGCCCCTACTACGCGGGCGGCAACGAGATCACGAACCACAACGTCGACCACGAGCTCAACCAGGCGGTCCGCCCGGACAAGAGCAAGAGCAAGGGCCTGCTGGAGCGCGGTGGCTCGCTGCTGGACCCGGCGACCGACGAGCGAATGGCCGCCGCGACCGCCGACGGGACCGCCGGCGGGACCGACGTCGGCAGGCTCGCCGCCGACACAGGCCCGCAGCCCGCCATCAGCACCAGCCATGAGTCCAACTGGCTGCCCCGCGGTTTCGCGGTGGTCCACGCCGAGTCGCTGGGCAGCGGCAAGTCCGACGGCTGTCCGACCACCGGTGGGCGCAACGAGACCATCGGCGCGAAGTCCGTCGTGGACTGGCTGAACGGTCGCGCGAAGGCCTACGACGCCGCCGGTGGGGAGGTCCAGGCCACGTGGACGACCGGCAAGGTCGGCATGATCGGCACCTCGTACAACGGCACCCTGCCCAACGCGGTCGCCAGCACCGGTGTCGAGGGTCTTGAGGCCATCGTGCCGATCTCGGCGATCTCAAGCTGGTACGACTACTACCGCGCGAACGGCGCCGTGGTAGCCGCCGGCGGCTACCAGGGCGAGGACGCCGACGTGCTCGCGGAGTACGTCTACACCCGCGCGGACAGGCAGATCTGCCGAAGCGTCATCGAGCAGCTCGAGAAGGACCAGGACCGGGTCACCGGCGACTACAGCGCCTTCTGGGACGAGCGCAACTACATGAACGACGTCGACAAGGTCCACGCCGCGGTGCTGGTCGCGCACGGGCTCAACGACTGGAACGTCAAGACCAAGCAGGCCGCGCAGTGGTACGAGGCGCTCAAGGCACGCAACGTGCCGCACAAGATCTACCTGCACCAGGGCGGCCACGGTGGCTCCCCCAGCATCGACGTGCTCAACCGCTGGTTCACCCGCTACCTGTGGGATTACCAGAACGGCGTGGAGAACGACCCTCGGGCTCTGATCCAGCGCGAGGACAGGACGCTGGTGACATATCCCGAGTGGCCCGACCCGACCGCAGCGGACGCCAAGCTCAACCTGGCGCCCAGCACGGACGGGACCGTCGGTGTCCTCACCCGCGAGAAGACCCCCCGGGTCGGGCCGATGACCGAGACCATCGTCGACGACGCGTCCAAGACGGCGCAGACCCTCGCCGACGCGGTGACGTCTCCCAACCGCCTGGCCTACAAGTCGGGGGCACTGTCCGGCGCGGTCCGGCTCAGCGGCACGCCGAAGGTATCGCTGCAGATTGGTTTCGGCCAGCCCGCCGCGAACGTCACGGCGCTGCTCGTCGACTACGACCAGAACGGCAAGGCGAAGATCATCACCCGGGGCTGGAGGGACCCGCAGAACCGCAAGTCGCTCTCGGAGAGCGAGCCGATCAGGCCGGGCAGGACGTACAACCTCGACTTCGACATGCAGCCGCATGACTATGTGTTCCAGACGGGACACCGCATCGGCATCGTGCTGCTGTCGAGCGACTACGAGTACACCATCCGGCCCGCCCCCGGCGCGACGCTGCAGCTCGACACGGTCAAGAGCACGGTCAAGCTGCCGATCGTCGGCGGAGCGGCCGCGTTCACCGCGGCGAACGGCTGATCCCACTCCCGATCCCGATGACAGGGCGGGCCGCCACTCGGCGGCCCGCCCTGTCCGGCTTTTGTGAAGTGGCTTCCTGCCGGTGCACACGCGCCTCCGCGGTGGACTCGGTGCCTCCCTATCAGGGGACCTATCGGGGACACACGGGGAAGAGCGTCCAGCGCTTGTTGTGGATCGTTCCGCGGTGACTCGGTGTCTCCCTATCGGGTGGCGCCCCTTCCGACCGGCGAAACCTGGCCGGGATGACAGGACGTGAACCTGCGACCCCTTGACCCGCAGGACGCAGAACGCAGGAGGGCGGGGGCCGTGATACGGCCCCCGCCCTCCTGCGGTTTCAACTGTTTTTGCTTAGTTCGAGCCGGTGACCTCGAAGGTCAGCTCGACCCGGGTCGCCGACTTGGCGCCGGCCAGCGTGATGTCGGTCGAACCCAGCTTCGCCGCCCCCGGAACGCTGACGGTCGCGCCGGAGACGACACCGTCGCCGTTCGCGTGCACGGTGCCGGACGAGAGGCCGTCACCGAAACCGATCGTGACCGCCTCGTTCGGCGCGAACCCGGAACCGTCAACGACGATCGCCGTACCGCGCGGCCCCGAGGTGGTCGACAGCATCACCTGCGGTCGGTACTCGGGCGCCGCCGGCTCCTCGGCCACCTGGACGGTCGCCGTCGCCGGCGTCTTCGAGGACGTGCCGGCGGCGGTGACGGAGTACCGGCCGGGCTGCGCGTCATCGGACGCCGCTATCGACGCGTGCACCGCTCCCTTCTCCGAGGCCGTGACCGTCACGCTGCGCGCCTGTTCGGTGCCGAGCTTGACGGTCACCCGCTCTCCGGTGGCGAACCCGCTGCCGTCGACGGTGATCGGGTCACCGGCGGCGACGATGGCGGATGCCGACACCGAGATCGACGGCTGCGCCCCGGTCTGCTTCACGGTCACGGTGAACGTCGAGGTACCGCTCGACAGCGTGTCCCATGTGGTGACGTGCACCGTGTAGGTGCCCTCCTGCGTGTAGGTGTGCTGTCCGCTCATCGCACCGGACGAGCCGACCGTGGCGTCGGCGGGAACCGTTCCGTCACCCCACTGGACGCGGGCCTGGTAGCCCGTCGAGCCGGGGACGCCACCGGTCACCGAACCGAGGTCCGCCGAGAAGGCCTGACCGGGGGTGGCCGTCTGGCCCTGGGGCGCGGTGGTCTCCAGCACCGGGGTGGGAGTGCCGTCGTCGGCGACGGCGAACACGTGGATCCTGCCCGTCGAGCCCGGCTCACCGGTCTGCGCCGGCAGGGTCACCGAGACGAGCTTCTTGCCCGCCGGGATCTGGTACGGCGCGGTGGCGAACAGGAACGGCTGCGCGCCGTCCCGGCTCGTGCCGAGCAGCCGGTAGGCGGTCTTGGCGACGATGACGTTGCCGTAGGACGGCGTACCACTGGGGTTGCCGCCCAGCGTCCAGTCGCTCATCTGGATCGGGACGGCGGCCGTGCTGCCGTCACTGAACGTCGCCGTGCCGGTGGTGCTCTGGTTGCCCTGCGTGCCGGCGCCGATGAACGCGATGCTCTTCGCGTCGTCCGGCAGGTTCAGCACGATCTTCTTGCCGTTGCCGGTCGCGTCGTCCATCTGCCCCGCCGGGATCGCCGGCAGCGTGAAGTGCAGCGCCGTGCCGGGCACGTCGTGCTGGCGGCCCTGGGTCACACCCGCCGCCGCGAGAGCGGCACGCGAGTACGCCCACGACTTGGCGTCGCAGTTCGCCGCCTGGACGCCCTCGTCACCGATGCAGACGGTGTCGAAGGCCGCGGTGAGGCCGGAGCTCGGCGCGTAGGCCACGTCGACCCCGACCGTTCCCGAGCCCAGGCCGGTGCCGTCGGTCACCGTGATGCCGGCCTGGTAGTAACCCGGCTTGGCGTAGGTGTGCGAGCCTCTGACGCTGTACACGCCCCGCGAGCTCAGGGACAGGGTGCCCGCGGTGGCCGGTGAGCCGTCACCCCAGTCGACCGTGGCCTGGTAGCCGCTCGCGGTGCCCCCGGTGACGGAGGCCAGCGGCACCGACACCGCGGCGCCGGACGTCGCGTGCACGCTGCTCTCGGCCAGGACCGTGATGGCGCCGCCACCCAGCTGGACGTCGCCGCCGGCGAGCAGCTCGATCTCGGCGAGGTTGGTCTGCGCGGCGCCGACGGTCTCCGTCACGACCAGGCGGAACTGCGCGAACTGCGCCGGATGGCTGATTCTGAACGGCCGGGTCTGGTTGCGCGACGAGAACACCTCGTCGCTGTGAGAGTCGATCCCGGTCCAGGTGATCCCGTCGTTGGAGCCCTCCAACTTCCACTTCGCCGGGTCGCCCGGGCCCGCCCCTGAGGTCAGGGTGTAGTACGTCGGCGTCTGCTTGCCGCTGCGGAAGGTCCAGTTCACCTGCGGCGTGCCGGAGGTGAAGGTCATCTGCGTGGTCGACGAGTCGTCGAACAGCTTCGACGCGTTCTGCCCGTCGCTCGTGGTCGCGGTGCCGAGACCGGGACCCGTGGTGTCCTGCAACGGCTTGGGCGCCTCGTCGCCCTTGGTCAGTGACGGCGGTGCCTCGTTCTTGGCGTCGCCCCAGGACGAAGCCTTCGGGCCCATCTCGAAGTCGATCGTGCCGCCATGGGCGAGCACGGACGAGTCGATGGACACATCGCGCTGCTCTCTCCCGTTGACCTTCACGTCCTGCACGTAGACGTTCTTCGTGCTGTTGCCCGGCGCGTTGACGACGATGTCGCCGCTCTGCCGGTGGACGGTCATCTGAGTGAACTGCGGCGAACCGATGACCCAGTTGGACGAGCCCGCCTGCAGCGGGTAGAGGCCCAGCGAGCTGAGGATGTACCACGACGACATCTCGCCGTTGTCCTCGTCACCCAGGTAGCCCTGGCCGATCTCGCCGCCGACGTAGAGGCGCTGCAGGATCTCCCGCACGATCGCCTGCGTCTTGGCCGGCGCGCCGACGTAGGTGTACATGTACGGGATGTGGTGCGACGGCTGGTTGCTCATGCCGAGCTGACCCATGCGCACCGCACGCGCCTCGATCATCTCGTGGATCGTGCCGCCGTACCCGCCGGGCTTGTCGGCGTTCTCCGGGGTGGCGAAGAACTCGTCGAGCTTCTGCTCCAGCGCCTTCTGCCCGCCGTACAGGTTGGCCAGTCCCTGGCCGTCCTGCTGTGCGGTGAACGCGAAGTTCCACCCGTTGGTCTCGGTGTAGACGCCGCCCCAGTCCAGCGGGTCGCCGGTGAGGAACGTGCCGTTGGCGCCGCGTCCCTGGAAGAACTTCGTCTTCGTGTCGAAGAGGTTGACGTAGTTGCGGGCACGCTCCAGGAAGTACTGCGACTCTTCCTTGATCCGCTTGCGCTCCGACGCCGGCGTGGCCGGGTCCTTGGCCAGGGCCGCGCCCATGTTGCCGAGACCGTAGTCGTTGATGAAGCCTTCCAGCGCCCACGACACCGACTCGCCGGTGGAGGTCGGGGTGTAGCCGAGGAACAGCGAGGTCTCGATGCCCTTGCGGCCGACCGCGCCGCGCCCGGAGGCGACGGTCGCGTCCTTGACCGCGGAGTTGTACGCGGCGAGCGGGTCGGGCAGTTTGACGCCGTTGAGGTAGGCCTGGGCCAGCGCGACGTTCGCGCTGGTGCCGGTCATCAGGTCGGCGTAGCCGGGTGACGACCAACGGGCGACCCACCCGCCGTCGCGGTACTGCTGGACGAACCCATCAGCGATCTTGGCCGCGATGTCCGGGTACAGCAGCGAGTAGGCGGGCCACACGGTGCGGTAGGTGTCCCAGAACCCGTTGTTGACGTAGATCTGCCCGTCGACGATCTTCGCGCCGGTCTGCGTGGCGGTCGAGGTGCCGGTCGGCGCCGACACCGGGCTCGCGTACTGCCAGCGCGGCTGGGCGGCGGTGCCGGTGTTCTCCGACTGCGAGTTCGGGTACAGGTTCAGCCGGTACAGGTTCGAGTACAGCGTGACCAGCTGCGTCTCGGTCGCGTCCCGCACCTCGATCCGGCCGAGCCGGTCTTTCCACGCCGCCGCGGCGGTGGCGCGGATCTGGTCGAAGCTCTTGCCGGTGACCTCCAGGTCGAGGTTCTTGCGTGCCTGGTCGGCCGAGAGGAACGACGTCGCGATGCGCATCGTCACCTGCTGCTTCGCGGAGGTGTCGAAGGTGGCGGACGTGGCGGAGGACGCCGTCGGCGCCCGGTCGAAGGCACCGGAGACGAACATCCGGCTGCGACCGGCCGACAGGCCGCTTCCGTTGTCGACCCAGCCGGTGAACGTGCCGTCCGTACCGATGGTGAACGTGCCGTTGTAGAAGACGAGGCTTCCGGTGGCCTGCCCGGACGGGAAGGTGAACTGCATGATCCCGGCGTGGTCGGTGGGCGCCATCTCCGCGATCAGGCCGTTCTGCAGCTTGACCCGGTAGAAGTCCGGCTGCGCGACCTCGTCGTTGTGGCTGAAGGCGAGTGCCCGGGCGCTGGGCGCTCCGGTGAGCGAGCCGCCGGCCGGCACCGGCATGACCGACATCTGGTTGCGGTCACCCATCCACGGGCTGGGCTCGTGCGAGATCGCGAGTCCCTGCAGCGTGGGCAGGTTGGCCGCGTTGTTACCTCGCTGGTAGTCGTACTGCCACGAGTTGGACGCGGCGTTGGTGACGGGCGTGAAGAAGTTGAAGCCGTTCGGCACCGCCGAGATCGGCAGGTTGTTGCCACGCGAGAACCCGCCCGTCGCGTTGGTCCCGCGCCGGGTGTCGACGTAGTTGGTCAGGCTGGAGCCGTCGATCGGGGTGGCGACGCCCGTGAGGGTGATGTCGTCGAGCCAGCCCTGGAAACGGGTCGAGGCGGTGGCCTGGGGGGCGTCGTAGGCGAGCAGGATGCGGTCGATCGTCTTGCCGTCCGCGACCGACCCGATCTCGGACTGCACCGCGTTCCACTCGTTGACGTAGAGCACCTTCGACGCGCCCTGCCCGGCGGCCGTGAGCGGGTAGCCGTGCTGGTCAAGGGGGGAACGGGCGCTCAGGTAGCTGCCGTCGGTGAAGTGCAGGTCAACGGCTACATGGGTGGACGGGTACTGAGCGTCCGCACCGGTGAACTCGGGGAAGATCTTGTAGGAGAGCCGGGTCTTCGGCCCGACCGGGATGTCGACGTCGAACAGCTTGTTGGTCGCGTACGAGCGACCGGCGGCTTCGGCGTATCCCGCGTACCGCAGCGCGGTCACTCCGGTGAATCCGGCCCCCGGCTTCATGTTGGCGCCGTCGACCGGTCCGGGACCGGCGACGCTGACCATCGGGGTGGCCGGCGGCCTGGTGTCCGAGCCGTCGCTGATGTTCCACTCGGAGAGCTGGATGAGCGGGTCACCGGAGTTCGCGGTGACGTTCAGCCGGTAGTAGGCGTAAGCGGTCGTGTTGGTGAAGCTGTAGACGTTGGTGGCGAACCGCCCGCCGAAGCTCACCCCCGTCCGCCTGTCCAGGTCGGTCCACGTGCCGCCGTCGTTCGACCCCTGCACGGTGAAGTCCTTGGGGTCGCGGCCCGGCGCGTCGCCCGCGGAGGTCAGCGAGTACTTCGCCACCGCCGCGGGCTTGTCCAGCTGGTAGGTCACCCAGCCGGTCGGGTTGAACGCCAGCCACTTGGTCGACGGATCGTCGTCCTTGAGCTTCACGGCGGTTTCGCCCGGCGGGTTCTCCGCGCTCGCGGTCACCGCGCCGACCTGGCCGCGCAGGCTGCCGGGCAGGCCGGGGTTCGATCCGCTCAGGTTCGCCTGGACCGGCCGGCCGTTCGTGACCTCGACGGTGCTCGTCGCGGGTTGCGGGTCGGCCGATTCGAACGAGGAGTTGAAGTTGCCCGGCGGCGCCGATGCGCTAGCGGGGGATGCGGCGACGAGTAGTGACAACGGCAGCGACAGTGCCGCGACCGCGGCGAACCGTCGGATAAACAGGGGGCGGACAGAGGGGGGATACGACATGGCGGGGGCCTTTTGACTCGATATGGGTCGAGAGTGTCGAACGTCGGGGGGCAAACGGTTGGTCGACCGTGATGGAGCGAGAGTGTGCCTACCGGGCACTCGGGACGGGCTTGCCGTACGCCGGTGTGGGCATCGACGTCGTCAGACGCCGTCGGTGCCGGGACGTAGGTCTTGGACCATGCGGAAGCTCCATGGGGGATGGCGGGCTCGCGCAGGAGCTGCCCGGGTGTGGATCTATAAAGCGCAGCTAAGATTTCCCCCAGAAGACAACGTTGTCAAGACTCGATCGTGTAACCTCCCTGAAACAGTCCGTCTGTTTCCCCAGGTCGCCGGGCCGGGTCAGGTGAGCGGGGCAGCGTCGCGACCGCCGCGGCGCTTGCGAGGCGCGTTCGGCCACCGGCCGCCAGGTCGCTTCGAGGTCCTGGGAGCCGGCCGTTGCCCTGCGCTCGGCGATGGTCCCGTCGGCGGTGACCGGCGTGGCGGTGACCTTGCTCCGCCGGGGCCGACGGCCGAGGCGAGACCGGGCGCGGAGCCTCCTACAGCCCGGACAACGTTGTCACGCCGGATGACGGCGTGTCGGTATGGTTCGTCACATGACCAGCGACGTCGGCCGTACAAGACGGCCCACCATGGTGGACGTTGCGGCCCTGGCCGGAGTGAGCCTGAAGACCGTCTCGCGGGTCGTGAACAACACGCCGAATGTCCAGCCCGAGCTGGTCGAGCGGGTGCTCGCCGCCGTGGCCGAGCTCGGCTTCCGCCGCAACCACCTGGCCAGCTCGCTGCGCTCCGGGCAGACGACCGCCACGATCGGCCTGCTGATCGAGGAGATCGCCAACCCGTTCTACGCGGCGATCGCGGGAGCCGCCGCCGAGGTCGCCCGGCAGCACGACACGATGCTCATCATCGCCAGTTCCGAGGAGGACCCGGCGCGCGAGCAGCAACTGCTGCGGGACATGTGCGCCCGCCGCGTCGACGGGCTGCTCGTGGTGCCCGCCGGCCACGACCACTCCTTCCTGCGCGCCGAGGTCGAGCTCGGCACCCCCATGGTCTTTCTCGACCGGCCGCCTGGCGGGGTGCTCGCCGACACGGTGCTGCTCGACAACCGCGGGGGCGCGCGGGCCGGGGTGGGCCGGCTCGTCGAGGCGGGTCATCGGCGGATCGGCATCCTGCTCGACTCGATCGGCGTCTACACGATGCGCGAGCGGCTTGACGGCGCGCAGGACGCGCTGGCCCCGACCGGCGCGCCGTACGACACCCGGCTCGTCAGGGAGGGCATCCGCGACCCGGCGGCGGCGTCCCGCGTCGTCGCCGAGCTGCTCGACCAGCCGGACCCGCCGACCGCCTTCTTCAGCATGAACAACCGCATCACGCTCGGTGTGGTCGAGGAGCTGTGCCGCCGCGGCAGCGACGCCGCGCTTGTCGGGTTCGACGACTTCGACCTGGCCCGCCTGATGCCGTATCCGCTGACCGTGATCGCCTACGACACCCGCGAGCTGGCCCGGACCGCCGCCGAGCTGCTGTTCCGGCGGATCGAGGGAGACCGGTCCTGGCCGCGCACCGTGGTGCTGCCCACCGAGCTGGTCGAACGGGGCGTCCCGCCGCGCTGAGCCGGACGACCACGCACCGCGACCGATCGCCGCCGGTCCGGCGCGAGGTGCGCCGGCGAGGCCGGGACCGACCAAAGGATCATGTGGGGTAAATCTCACTGTGTGTTGCGACACGTCACGAAATGGCCACATTGGGGGTGGTCCGATTGACACGCCCGTAACACGGGAGGAGTCTCTATCCGCTGCCTGCCTGACAACGATGTCACGACCGATCGGAGGAATCAAAATCGTTACGATCACTGATTCTTTCCTCCTGCGGCACCGTGGCTCGTCAGCAAATCCGCTCAGGCATGGATCCTCCTGCCGGCAGGCGCCGGGACCGAGTGCCCCCACACGATCGCTTCCAGCGGACTTCGTTGCCTGCCACCCACGACGACGCGGCCGAACTCGCCCCTCGTCGACGGTCGGCTACGCGTAACCACGTACGACAGGGGCAGCACCACACGCCTCTACCCAACCAAGCGAATCGTTCGAAAAATGAGTGAATTGAGCTTTGCGGAACACTCTCGTCTTCGAGATATGTTTCAAGCTGCAGCAAAGTGGACGAACTGATGACGAACCCCCGGAGGCAACCATGTCGGTGGTGACCTGGCGCGGACCCCTGCAGCCGGACACGCGCGGATCCCTCTGGCGGCCCAGAGACGGTGACAACGCTGTCTCGCGGCCGTACCCGGCACAGGCCCCAACCGGGGTGAGCCGGTCATGAGCGACGCACCCGTCCTGTTGGAGATGCGTTCCATCACCAAGGAGTTCCCCGGGGTCAAGGCGCTCTCCGACGTCAACCTGGTGGTGCGGGCCGGCGAGATCCACGCGATCGCCGGGGAGAACGGCGCCGGCAAATCCACCCTGATGAAGGTGCTCAGCGGGGTCTACCCGTACGGCACCTACTCCGGTGAGATCCTCTACCAGGGCACGGAGAGCCGGTTCTCCGACATCCGGGCCAGCGAACGCTCCGGCATCGTGATCATCCACCAGGAGCTCGCCCTGGTGCCCGGCATGTCCATCACCGAGAACATCTTCCTCGGCAACGAGCCGGGCCGCGGCGGTGTGATCGACTGGAAGGTCGCCAACCGCCAGGCACTGGAGCTGATGGCCCGGGTCGGCCTGGAGGAGGACCCGGACACGCTGATCAAGGACATCGGCGTGGGCAAGCAGCAGCTCGTGGAGATCGCGAAGGCGTTCGCCAAGGACGTGAAGCTCCTCATCCTCGACGAGCCCACCGCCGCCCTGAACGAGGCCGACTCCCAGCATCTGCTGGATCTCCTCCGCCACTTCAAGCAGCGGGGCGTCACCTCGATCATCATCTCCCACAAGCTCAACGAGATCGCTCAGGTCGCCGACTCCATCACCATCCTGCGGGACGGCCGGACGATCGAGACCCTCGACATCAAGGCGGACGGCGTCGACGAGGACCGGATCGTCCGGGGCATGGTCGGCCGGGAGCTGCACAGCCGCTTCCCCGACCACACCCCCGAGATCGGCGAGGTCTTCTTCGAGGTACGCAACTGGACGGTCCGGCACCCGATCTCCGCCGACCGCCTGGTGGCCAAGAACTCCAGCTTCACCGTGCGCCGCGGTGAGATCGTCGGGTTCGCCGGCCTGATGGGCGCCGGGCGCACCGAGCTGGCGATGAGCATCTTCGGCCGGTCGTACGGCACCTACGTCTCCGGGCAGATCTTCAAGGACGGCCAGGAGATCGTGCTGAGGTCCGTGTCGGACGCCATCGCGCACGGCCTGGCGTACGTCAGCGAGGACCGCAAGTCGATCGGCCTGAACCTGCTCGACGACATCAAGACCTCGATGGTGTCCGCCAAGCTGTCCAAGGTCTCCACCCGCGGCGTGGTCGACTCGGTGCGGGAGTATCAGGCGGCCGAGGGCTACCGGACGAGCCTGCGGGTCAAGGCCCCCACCGTCGACGAGGGGGTCACCAAGCTCTCCGGTGGCAACCAGCAGAAGGTGGTGCTGGCGAAGTGGATGTTCACCGATCCCGACCTGCTGATCCTCGATGAACCGACCCGGGGCATCGACGTCGGCGCCAAGTACGAGATCTACGGCATCATCCAGCGACTCGCCGACCAGGGGAAGGGCGTCATCGTCATCTCCTCGGAGCTACCCGAGCTGATCGGCCTGTGCGACCGGATCTACACGGTGTTCGAGGGGACCATAACCGGCGACATCGCCCGGCGAGATGCCGACCCGGAACTCCTGATGAAGCAGATGACCTCAGTGAAGAAGGCACAGCGATCATGAGCCGCGTGAAAGAACTTCAGAAGTCCCTGTTCGGAGGGACGACCTCCAACGCCCGGCAGTTCGGGATGATCTTCACGTTGGTGGCGATCGTCCTGCTGTTCCAGATCCTGACCAACGGCCTGACGCTGAACTCCGGCAACCTCATCTCGCTGGTGAGCCAGTACTCGTACATCCTGATCCTGGCGATCGGGATGCTGATGGTCATCGTCGCCGGGCACATCGACCTCTCCGTCGGCTCGATCGCCGCGTTTGTCGGCATCGTGGTCGCGAAGGTCATGCAGGACTACTCGGTGCCGTGGTTCCTGGCCATCCTGATCGGTCTGGCGGTCGGCGTCGTCATCGGCGCCTGGCAGGGCTTCTGGGTGGCCTACGTCGGAGTTCCGGCGTTCATCGTCACCCTGGCCGGCATGTTGCTGTTCCGGGGCGGTAACCAGTTCATCGGCAACGCCGACACCATTCCCGTGCCCGAGGGGTTCAGGACCATCGGTGCCGGCTTCCTGCCGGAGATCGGCCCGAACACCGGGTACAACAACCTCACGCTCCTGCTCGGCCTGCTGGTCGGCGTGGCGGTGGTGGTCCGGGAGTGGAGGGCCCGCCGGGTCCGGCAGCAGATGTCGGCCGACGTCGCCCCGATGTGGATCTCAGCGATCCGGGTCGCCTTCCCCCTCGTCGTGGTGGTGTTCGCGACCCTGCAGTTCGCCGGCGGACGAGTCGGGACCAGCTTCCCCATCTCTGGAATCATCCTCGGCGTCCTGGTCGTGATCTACTCGTTCTTCACCCGCAACACGGCCGGCGGCCGGCACATCTACGCGGTCGGCGGCAACTCCCGGGCCGCCGAGCTGTCCGGCGTCAAGCTCAAGCGGGTCAACTTCCTGGTGATGATGAACATGGCGGTCCTGGCTGCCCTGGCCGGCATGATCTTCGTCGCCCGTTCGGCCGCCTCCGGGCCGCAGGACGGCATCGGCTGGGAGCTGGACGCGATCGCCGCCGTCTTCATCGGTGGTGCGGCCGTCTCCGGCGGCCTGGGCACGATCAGCGGGTCCATCGTCGGTGGCCTCGTCATGGCCGTGCTCAACAACGGCCTGCAGCTGATGGGTGTGGGGTCCGACCGGGTGCAGATCATCAAGGGTCTGGTCCTGCTGCTGGCCGTCGCACTCGACGTCTACAACAAGAAGCAGGGACGCTTCTCGATCATCGAATCGCTGACGCGTCCATTCCGCAGGGAGGCACCGGCCGACCCTGCGCCTGGCACCGGAGCGGACCAGGAGCGCGGCAAAAGTCCGGTGGCCGGCTGACAGCCGGACCACCACTGACGGGCGGAAGGCTTCCGCCCCGTCCTACTTCGAAGAAGGGCACCTGAAAAATGCGCAATACCATCGTCCGCAGCGTGGCGGCCGGCGCCATCGCGCTCCTGGCACTCACCGCCTGCGCCTCCGAGCGTTCGGCGGACACCAGCACCGGTACCAACGCCGGCGGCTCGACCGAAGCCGCTAAGGGCTTCGCGGCCGACGCTCTGATCGGTGTCGCGCTGCCGGCGAAGACCTCGCAGAACTGGGTTCTGGCCGGTGACCTGTTCACCAACGGCCTGAAGGAGGCCGGCTTCCAGTCCGACGTGCAGTACGCCGGCTCCTCCACCACCGTCGCCGACCAGCAGGCGCAGATCTCGGCCATGGTCACCAAGGGCGCCAAGGTCATCATCATCGGTGCGACCGACGCCGCGCAGCTGTCCACCCAGGTGGAGGCGGCCAAGGCGGCCGGCGCGACCGTCATCGCCTACGACCGGCTCATCAAGAACACCCAGGCCCTCGACTACTACGTCGCGTACGACAACTTCAAGGTCGGCGAGCTCCAGGGCAAGGCACTGCTGGATGGCATGAAGGCGAAGAAGCCGACCGGCCCGTACACCATCGAGCTGTTCTCCGGCTCGTCGGACGACAACAACTCGGCGGTCTTCTTCGACGGCGCGATGAGCGTGCTGAAGCCGCAGATCGACTCCGGCGACGTGGTGGTCGGCTCCGGCCAGACCGAGATCAAGCAGACCTCCACCGACGGCTGGAAGGCCGAGAACGCCCAGCGGCGGATGGACTCGCTGCTGACCTCCACCTACAGCAGCAAGACCCTGGACGGGGTGCTCTCCCCCAACGACACGCTGGCCCGCGCCATCATCACCTCGGTCAAGGGTGCCGGCAAGGACATCCCGGTCGTGACCGGCCAGGACTCCGAGCCGGAGTCGGTCAAGTCGATCGTGGCCGGCGAGCAGTACTCCACGATCAACAAGGACACCCGCAACCTGGTCAAGCAGAGCATCCAGATGGTCAAGGACCTGCAGGCCGGTAAGGCACCCGAGGTCAACGACACCAAGTCGTACAACAACGGGGTGAAGGTCGTCCCGTCGTACCTGCTGGAGCCCCTGATCGTGACCAAGGAGAACGTCGTCGAGGCGTACGCCAACGACCCCGACCTGGCCCCGCTCACCAAGTAGCAGCGCCCGGCTGTAGTCAGCCGCATTCATGGGTCCCCGGAAGCTCCACGCCGGGGACCCATATTTGTTGCCGGGCGGCGTCGCTCGACCGGCAAAGGGATCTTCCCCGTGACCGGACGCGCCCGCCCGACCGGCTTCGCACAGAATCCGGATACGCCCGCCCGCCCGGCTTCTCAAAAAATCTTGAGGTGAGCCTGTAGTAGAAGGCCTCTCTCGTTCGTCATCCACATGACCAACGAGAGGAGAACACTCATGGACATGGTCACTGGTGCACAGGTGGCGGTCGCCCTGACCGTCCCGATACCGCGCGAGCGGATGTGGGACCTGGTCACCGCGGTGGACCGGATCGGCGAGTGGAGCCCGGAGGCCACCGGCGGCAGCTGGTGTGACGGCACCCAGGCCCCGGCTCCGGGTGCCCGGTTCATCGGCCGCAACCGGTTTCCGAGCGGATTTGAAAGTAAGGTGACCTGCGTGGTCATCGAAGCGGAGCGGCCGGGCGTTTTCGCCTGGAGCGTTCTCGACGACGCCGATCTGGTCGGCTCGACGTGGCGCTACGAGCTGCGCGAGGGCGGCGAGCCGGGAAGCACCCTGGTCCACCACTCGTTCACCCACGGCCCCGGCGCCAGCGGCGCCCGCGCGGATGCCGAGGCCGACCCGCGGATGCTCGACAGCCGTCTGGTCACCCTGTGCCGAAACATGACCACCACGATCTCCGCGATGGCCGCCGCCGATTCCACGATGGGAGCAGTCCGATGAAGTACCTGATGCTGGTGTGCACCGACCCCGACTACAAGCCCGGCCAGGACGACGGCGCCCCGGACGTGGAGGACTGGGTCACGGAGATGGACGGCAAGGGGATCCGGCTGATGGGCAACCGCACCCGGCCGGCGAGCGACGCGACCACGGTCCGCGTCCGCAACCGCGAGGTGCTGCTGACCGACGGTCCGTACGCCGAGACCAAGGACCAGATAGCCGGTTTCGACATCATCGAGTGCGCCGACCTCGACGAGGCCATCGATATCGCGTCCAAGCACCCGATGGCGTGGGCCGGGATGATCGAGCTGCGCCCGTTCTGGCCCGACGACCAGGACTAGCGAAGACGGACGACGTCGGTGACGGCTCAGGCGAGGGACCGGATCGCCGGGATCTACGCCGACGGGTGGAGCCGGATCGTGGCCACCATGATCCGGTTCACCGGCGGCGACTGGGATCTGGCCGAGGAGTGCACGCAGGACGCGTTCGCGCAGGCACTCCAGAGGTGGCCGGAATCAGGCATACCGGACCAGCCACTGGCGTGGCTGACCACCACGGCACGCCACCGCGCGATCGACCGGATGCGTCGCGCTTCCACTGAGGCGACGAAGCTGCGGAAGGCGGCCGCGATGAACCCGGAGCCGTCGCCCTACCTGAGCGACAGTGAGATCCCCGACGAGCGTCTGGAGCTCATGTTCACCTGCTGCCATCCGTCGCTGAGTCTCGAAGCCCAGGTGGCGTTGACCCTGCGGAGCCTGGCCGGCATGAGCACCGCCGAGATCGCGCGTGCGTTCCTGGTGCCGGAGCGCACCATGGGCCAGCGCATCTTCCGCGCCAAACAGAAGGTCGCGCACGCGGGCATCCCGTTCCGGGTGCCGCCCGCGCACCTGCTGCCGGACCGCCTTCCCGCCGTACTCCACGTGCTCTACCTACTGTTCAACGAGGGGTACGGGGACCCGCAGAAGGCCCGGCTGTGCCAGGAGGCCATCCGTCTCGCACGGGTGGTGACGGCGTTGATGCCCGACGAGCCCGAAACGCACGGCATGCTCGCGCTGATGCTGCTGCACGATGCCCGGAGGCCGGCGCGCATGAACGCGGACGGCGACATGGTCACCCTGGCCGAGCAGGACCGCTCGCTGTGGGATCAGGCGCAGATCGCGGAGGGCGCCGCGATCTGCGAACGAGCGCTACGCCGGCGCCGGGCCGGGCCGTTCCAGCTCCAGGCGGCCATCGCGGCGTGTCATGCCACCGCGCCGGTCGCGGCCCAAACGGACTGGCCACAGATCGTCGGGCTGTACACACAGCTCGCGCGCATCGCCCCAAGCCCGATCGTGGATCTGAACCGTGCCGTGGCGATCGGCATGGCCGACGGTCCCGAGGCGGCGCTGCCGCTGGTCGACGCGATCGCCCGGGCCGGACAGCTCAACGACTACTACCTGCTGCACGCCACACGCGCCGACCTGCTGCGACGCGTCGGCCGCTCCCAGGAGGCGGCCGACGGCTACCGCGCGGCGCTCGATCTCGCACCCACCGACGCCGAACGTCGTTTCCTGCGCAGCCGGCTACAGCTTCGCTGACGGGATAACCGCCCGTGCGCGGGTGATCATCGGCTGGCCGTTGGGCGGCACCTGGGCGGCATGTTCAGCCCCGTAGGCGCCTCCACTCCGGCTTTCCGTCGTCGTGGCGGTGTGCGAGCGGCGGAGCGCCGGCGAGCTCCTGGCCGCCCGCGGCGGCGCGGCGACGTCAGTAACAAATTGGCCACGTCGTCGCCACATGGCTTTCGCCACCCTCACAAGGTGCGGTTAACTCCAGCTTTGTCACTGTTAACGCGCGTTACTAGTGGAGGATGTTAGCGTTAACAACGCCCTGTAGGAGCTTTACACCCCAAATCGACCTCCCGGTCATGCTGGTCGCCGCCGCTCCTGCACCGCCGGACTCCTCATCAGCGAATCGCTTCGCGTCCGCCGGATTCGCGAGAAAACGGCGGCCTTCCGACCCATGAGCAACCACGCGATGCCGTGTCGGCACTCGCGCGGCCGGAGCATTCCTCCGCAACCGCACACCCCACAGAAACGAGTCTCAGTGAGCAGATCGAATGCTCTTCTCCCCTGGCCGGCGCGGGTTCTCCGCAAGGGACTGCGGTCCGCGGCCGCCGTACTGGCGATCGGGCTGATCGCCGGCCCGGCCACACCTTCGTTCGGCCAGTCCACCGGTCCCGCCACGGCGCACGCCGGCAGGACGAGCCAACCGACGTTCGAGGCGGGGTATCTCAACGGCGTCGCCGGTGCTGCGCCGGCGAAGACGGTCAGCCTCGCCGGGACCTGGGATTTCACGCCGGTGACGAACACCGTCTGTACCGGCGGCGGCTCGTTCGGCACGACGACCGGCCCCATGACGTGCGTCAACTCGGCGGCGAGCGGGAAGCGGACCACGATCCAGGTCCCCGGCGGCGGCTGGCTGAAGCAGGGCTACGCCGACCTGTCCAGAGCCGTCTACAGCCGGACCATCCGGGTACCCGACCTCGCCGCCGATCAGGTCACCCGGCTGACCTTCGGCGCCGTCAACCACCGGGCGACCCTCAAGGTCGACGGACGCACCGTCGGCACCAACATGACGGCGTACACCGCCTCCACGTTCGACCTCACCGGCTTCGTCCGGCCGGGCGGAACGCATCGCATCGAGGTCACCGTCGAGGGTCGCAAGGCGCTCGTCGGCCCGGACGGCCGGTATCTGGTCCCCGAAGGGGCTTCCTGGTCCGACGACGTCGCCCAGGGCATCTTCCGTTCGGCCGACCTCGAGGTTTTCCCCGCGGTCTCCATCAGCGACGCGGTCGTCCGTACCTCGGTGAGCAAGCGCCGGCTGAGCTATGACGTGTCCATCGCCAACCGCACGTCCCGGTCGCAGCGGGTCACCCTGAGCGGCGCGCTCAGCTCGTGGAACCGGGAGAACTGGAACTACCCCGCGATCCCACGCCGCGACGTGACCGTCCCGGCCAACACGACGACCACGGTGACCGTCGAGGCTCCGGCCTGGCGCGCGGGCCCGGATTCGTTCTGGTGGCCCAACGTGCCCTACCGCCAGGGTTACCGCGCCGAGCTGCACAACCTGCACCTCGCGGTCACCACCGGCGGCCGGCACACGCAGCCGTCGCAGTACGACGTCCGATTCGGGTTCCGTGAACTGGCCCAGGTCGGCGACCACTACGAGCTCAACGGCGTGCGGGTGAATTTCCGCGGCGACAGCCTGCAGGGCGCGAACTACGACAACATCGACTACCACGGCCGCAGCGACGCCTACGACACCCACCCCGGGTTCTTGAAGCCGTCGCGCGACAACGGCGGCTGGCCCGAGGCGGTGGACAACTACCAGCGGCTGAACTACAACAGCGTCCGGATCCACCAGATCCCGGCGACGCCGTACATGCTCGATGTCGCCGACGAGATGGGGCTCATGATCCAGGACGAGACCGCCATCCGCGGCTCGAACAACCGCGAGAACTTCGACTCCGGCCGCGACAACATGGTCAATCACCTGGCCGCTCTCGTCCAGCGGGACCGCAACCACGCGTCGGTGCTGCGCTGGAGCCAGGCCAACGAGCCTCAGGTGCAGTTCTTCGCCAACCCCGGCGCCGGACCCGCCTTCGACGAAACCCTCTACCAGACCGTCATGCGCTACGACACCACGCGGCCGATCAGCACCGACGGTGAGTCGCCCGACCTGCCCCACGACAACTACACCGTCTTCTGCCACTACCACGACTCCTCATTCGGCAAGTACGACGAGAGCGTCTGCGACGGACCCGCCGGAAAGCCACAGGGCCAGGGTGAGTTCATCTGGCCCGCCGACAGCACCCCGCAGGGGCTGACCTGGTTCGGCACCGCCACCATGCGGATGCGCGAGCAGGGCGGCTCCGAGGCCCGGCCCTACACCCTGCTGTCCGGCTGGGCCTCGCACATCCCCGGCGTGAAGCGGACGGACATGAAACTGGAGAGCGGCTATCCCAACGGTCCCCACCCGATCTACGGTGAGGACAACCTTCCCGACCCCTGGTCGAACCCCACCCTCCGCCTCATCCAGAACGCCTTCAACCCCGTCGCGGTGATCGACTCGGCCTTCTGGAACGCCAACAAGCTGTCGAACGAGGCCGGTGCGTGGCCGACCACGCCCGCGGTCATCACGCCCGGCCCCACCACGCGCCGGCTCACGGTGTTCAACGACTCCCTCTCCGGTGAACGCCTGACCGTCTCGTGGAGCCTGCGTACCGGTTCCGCGAGCGGCCGGCCGGTCGCCTCGGGCAGCGCCGACCTGAAGGTCGGGCTGGGCAGCCGTCAGCAGTATCCGATCACCTTCACCACCCCGGCCACCGGGCAACCCCTCTATCTCGACATCACGGTCAAGAAGCCGGGCGAGGGAACGCTGTTCCATGACACGAGCACGGTGTTCCAGGTACAGCCCGCAGCCTAGGGTCCACCGGAACGCAGGTCTGGCCGGGCGCGTTGCCGCGTCCGGCCGGCCGTGACGTCTACGCGGGCACGGCGCTCAGGTGGACGAGCGCTGGACGACCTGAAGGTCAGCCAAGGTGGACACGGCCGACGATTCGCGGCCGGACAGGACCGCCATGATCTCTTCGGCACGTTGGCGGGCCACCTCGGGCAGGTCGAAGCAGACGGTGGTGAGCGGCGGAGCCGTCAGCCGCGCCGTGGGAATGTCGTCGGCACCGATGACCGCCAGGTCGCCGGGGGCGGCGAGACCGTGCGCGCGCATGCCCGCGAGCACCGCGATCGCGGTCTCGTCGTTGAAGGCGCAGACACCGGTTACGGATCGCTCGGTCCACCCGGCCACGGCCTGGGCCGCGCGCGCGATCTCCAGGCTGGTGCTCAGCACCGTGGGACGCTCGAGACCGGCATCGAGGCAGGCCCCGACGACGCCGTCCAGCCGGTCCTCGGCCATCGACCGCAAGTTGGAATGCTCAGGCATCGCATAGCCGAGCCGCCGATGTCCTCGGCCGATCAGATGGTCTGCCTGCAGCCGGCCGATCGGCTGCAACGCGGGAGAGGAGGCGACGCGGGGTGGAAGCACCACGTCGGCGCCCGCTCGGTAGAGGGCTTGGACGGTGTCCTCGTCGAACGCGTCGAAGCCGACCACCACGGAGGCGTCCACTGCCGCGCACACGTCCGGCAGGAGTTGACCGCGTGCGCCCGCGAGGTGGGTGACCATGGTCAGGCCGTGCTCCGCGAGGGCGCCCGCGAGTTCTTCGACGAAGCGGCTGATGCCCGCGCCGATCGGCAGGTCGGGGATGGCCAGCAGCACGATGTCGCTCCGCCCGGCGGCCAGGGAGCGCGCGGAGGCACGGGGACGGTAGTCGAGGCGCACGGCGGCGTCGAGGACGCGGCGGCGGGTTTCCTCCGGAATGGAGTATCCGGGCTTGTCATTGAGCACGAAGCTCACCGTGGTTCGGGAAACGCCCGCAGCGTTGGCGACGTCCGCACTGGTGGCGCGCTTGGCGGCTGGTGTCATGGTCCCCTCGTCGCGGTGCTCGACCTCGCCCAATGGTAACCGCCGGCGAAAACGCGCAGCCGCGAGAGAAAGCAAGCTCCACCATTGGGTCACCGGGGCATCCGCTGGTCCGCAACTTTCGCTGATTATATGAAAGTTTCAACGGCGCGGGGTCGTCCTCCCAGGTTGTCAGGGCGAGCCGATCACGGCGTTTGAGATCCCGCGGCCCGCGTGCCTACGGTGCTGGCATCCGCACAGTGACCCGGCCAAGGAGTCTCCATCATGCGTGCCCGCGTCATCCCGGCCCTGATCATGGCTCTGCTCGCGCTGCTCGTCACCGCTCCCGAGGCCCGCGCCCAAGTGATAGGCGGCTTCGACTTCTCCCGGGCGCAGGTCTCCGTCACGGGCCTTCAGGTGCCCTGGGGCCTGGCGTTCCTGCCGGACGGCAGCGCGCTGGTATCCGAACGCAACACCGGACGCATCATGCAGGTGCGGCCGGGCCAGACGCCCACGGCGGTCGCCACCATCAGCGGGGTGAGCGCCTCGGGTGAGAGCGGCCTGCTCGGCATCGCCGTGTCGCCCGCCTACGCCCAGGACGGCTGGGTGTACGCGTACTTCACCAGCACAGCCGGGGACAACCGCCTGGTCAGACTGCAACTGACCGCGCCTCAGACGCAGACGGTGCTCTTCTCCGGGGTCCCGAGCAACACCTTCCACGACGGCGGCCGCATCGCCTTCGGGCCGGACGGCATGCTCTACGTGGCGGCCGGCGACGCCGGCAACTCCGCCAACGCGCAGAACGTCAACAGCCCCGCCGGGAAGATCCTGCGTATGACGCCCACCGGCGGTGTGCCCGCGGACAATCCGATCGCGGGCTCCCGCGTCTGGACCTACGGCCACCGCAACGTCCAGGGCCTGACCTGGGACTCCCAGGGCAGGATGTACGCCGCCGAACTGGGGCAGAACACCTGGGACGAGGTCAACCAGATCGTCGCGGGCTCCAACTACGGCTGGCCGACGTGCGAGGGCACGTGCACCAACCCCTCCTTCCGCAACCCGATCGTCACGTGGACGACCGCCGAGGCTTCGCCGAGCGGGCTGGCCTGGGCCAACAACACGCTCTTCGTCGCCGCGCTGCGGGGCCAGCGGCTCTGGACGGTGCCGCTGACCAGTGCCGGTACGCCGTCCGGCACACCGCTGGCCGAGTTCCAGTCCGCCTACGGGCGGCTCCGCACGGTCGCGGTCGGGCCTGACGGCTGGCTCTGGGTGACGACCAGCAACCGGGACGGCCGCGGCACCCCGGTGGCACAGGACGACCGCATCGTCCGCGTCCCGCCGGCCACCACCGGGGGCGGCGACACCACCGCGCCGACCGCGCCGGCCGGCCTCGCCGCGTCGGGGACGACCTCCACCGGCACCACCCTGGCCTGGACCGCCTCCACCGACGCCGTGGGCGTGACCGGCTATGACGTCCTGCGCGCGCCGGGCGCGTCCGGCGGCACCTTCACCCAGGTGGGCACCTCGGCCACCACCTCGTTCGCTCAGACCGGGCTCACCGCGAACACCACGTACCGCTACCAGGTCCGGGCCCGCGACGCGGCGGGCAACCTCTCGCCGGTGTCGAACACGGCGACGGTCACCACCACCCCGGGCGGCGGCGGAGGCACCGGCGGATGCTCGGTGACGGCGACCGTCCAGACGCAGTGGGGGAACGGGTACGTGGTCCAGCCGGTCACGGTCGCCAACACCGGCACCTCCGCGATCAACGGCTGGACGGTGACCTTCACGCTGCCGAGCGGCCACACCGTCACCGGTTCGTGGAACGCCACGCTGACCGTCAGCGGGCAGACCGTCACCGCGAGGAGCGCCGGGCACAACGGCGCCCTCAGCCCCGGCCAGAACACCACCTTCGGCTTCCAGGCGAGCCGCCCGAACGGCAACACCCAGACACCGTCCGGCTACCAGTGCACGAGCCCCCTGAGTCCCGCCCGCACCTGAGAGAGCCAGCGCGCCACCCGGCAAAACCGCCGGGTGGCGTCTCTCGGTGTACGTGGCGTTCGGTCAGCCCCGTCAGGTCCGAGGAGGAAAGCCCCCTCGGCCAGGCCTCGCCGAATCGCGTGCGAGTCCATCGCCGTGCCGCTTCCCCGGCCGGACGGCCGGGGACGTCCGCGGACAGGCCGCCGCTCAGGCGGCGATGGGTGAGTAGGCGCTGGCGTCGCCCTTGCGGACCACGCTGGTGTCACCGTTGATGCCGATCGGGATGTCACCGGCCAGGGTGATGCGGTGGAGAAGCCGGGGCAGGTCGTCGTAGTCCGCGACGGCGTAGTGCTGGGTGGCCCGGTTGTCCCAGATGGCGATGTCCCCGTCGCGCCAGTTCCACCGCACCGTGTTCTCCAGGCGGGTGACGTGCCGCTGCAGCAGGGAGAACAGATCGTGGAAATCGGCGCTGCTCAGGCCCACGAACGACCTGACGAAGTGGCCGAGCAGCAGGGACGGCTCGCCGGTCTCCGGGTGGATGCGGACGACGGGGTGTTCGGTCTCGAACTCGCTGCTCCGGAACTGCTCGCGATAATCCTGTTCCCTGACGTCGATCCCGCCGATCTGCGGGCGCTGCGCCGCGTAGTCGTACAGGTTCGAGTGCACCGCGCGCAGCTGGCCCACCAGCGCCTGCAGGCCGGGGTGCAGCCGCCGGTACGCCTCCACCGTGTTGGCCCACACCGTGGTCCCGCCGTAGGGCGGCAGCGTGATGGCGCGCAGCACGCTGATCGCCGGGATCCGGTCGACGAAGGTCACGTCCGTGTGCCAGCTGTTGGCCTTGCCCTGCTCGGAGTCGATCGGGAGTACGGCCTCACCGTCGCCGGTCACCGTCGGGTGCGGCTTGGTGACGGTGCCGAGCAGCCTGGTGAACGCGTGCTGGTCGGCGTCGGTGGCGTGCTGCTGGTCGCGCAGGAAGATCACACGGTGGCGCAGCAGCGCGGCACGCAGTTCGGCGACCGCCGCCGCGTCGGCGTCGCCGCCCACCCGGATGCCGCCGACGACCGCGCCGATCACCCCGCCGACCTGCGTGACGTCGATGTGCTGGTAGGAGCCGTCGGCGACGACGGGCGTCTCGTGTTCATGGAGCTGAGTCATTCCCTGACACCTTTCGATGGGCGATGTGCGGGTGGGCCGTATCACAGCGTGTGCCGCGAAAAAGGCAATGTCAACTATCCCTACATGTTTACTAGGGAATTTTCCTACGCTCAACCCTGGATCCACAAATGTCGCCACATCTCACCTCAAAGGCGCGATCGCGCCGCCGACGACCCCCTGCCGACCAGACGGAATCCGCCGGCCGGACTCGGTCTCGGCGGGGCGACTCCGCCCGCCGTGATCACGTCGTTCGACACATCCGAGACGAAGTCGGCCGTCACGGATGGAAATCATTCCATGACTCATCGTGTCCAACGCGGCTTCCCGTCGAGGTCAGGCGATGTGCCTCAGCAGGGCGGCGGTCGCCGGCGATGGCGCCTTACGAGGCCGTACCACCATGATCTTCCAGCTCGGCCCATGCTGGGCGAACCGGCGCATGACCAGGTCCGGAAACCGGGTGGCGATCGACTCCGGCATGATGCAGACACCCAAATCGTGGCGGACGAGTTCGGCGGCCGCGAGGATGTCGTTCACCTCGAACGCGGTGCTGCGCTCGAGGTGAACCGCGCGGAAGGCCCGGTCGACCGAATGACGGATCGCCCAGCCGGGCGGGAAGTCCACCAGGGGCAGGCGGGCCACCTCGGCGAGCGTCACCGGATCGTTGCCGTCGAGTGGCGGCCCTGCCAAGGTCACCAGCACCATCTCCTCGCGCGACAGCAGCCTGGTCACCAGTCCCCGCTGCTGCTGGCGACTCAGTGCCACCACGGCCAGGTCCACGGTGCCCTCGCGCAACGACTGCCGGATATCGGTCACCGACGCCTGCTGGAGCCGGACCACCACGCCCGGGTGCTCTTCCCTCAAGGTGGCCAGCGCTCTGTGGAGACCGCCCCAGACACCCTGCATCGTGCCGACCGTGATCCGTCCCCTCACGACGTCGACCGTCGCCCGTGCCTGATCCGCGGCCCGCAACGCCGCGCGTGCGGCCGGTACGAACGCCTCGCCGGCCGGGGTCAAGACCACCCGGTGGGTGGTGCGGTCGAACAGCGGGGTCCCCAGGTCGCGTTCCAGCGCACGCACCGCACCGGACACCGCGGACTGGACCACGTGCAGACGCCGCGCCGCCATGGTGAACCCGCCCTCTTCGGCGACCGCCACGACGACTTCCATCTGTCGTAGATCCATACTCCCCCCGGCGTATTCCATCTCGATCCGAGATGACAGTCTTCACCAAGTATCGCCTTCGCTGCGGAACGGGAGGTTCCCCCAAGGCGTTAAAAAGGTCAAAGGAGCTGAAAAGTAGCAAAAAGGACTGCGTGATCGGACGCTCTCCGGAAGCCGCAGTTCCCTCGCCTTGAGACCCCCGGCCTGTGGTCGAGGAGCGTGTGCCTGGTGACACGCTCCTCGACGACAGGCCAAGGTGCACGCGACGCCGCCGCGGCCGGAGCCATGAGGCAGCAGTCTGGCCACGCTCCGCCCCGCGGTGTGGCTGATCGTCGGGCGGCGATGGCCCGACTGCGAACCGATGTGGATGAGTTGACGCCGACGCGGCGAAGGAGCGGGTAACCATGCATGCGGAACCCCGGGAACAGGCGAGCGCACTCGAACAGGCCGCGTCCGCCTTCGTCGAGCTGCGCCCGCGCCTGTTCGGCATCGCCTATCGGATGCTCGGCAGCGCGGCGGAAGCCGAGGACGTCCTTCAGGAAGTCTGGTTGTCCTGGCAGAACACCGACCGTGCGACCATCAAAAATCCCCCGGCCTTTCTGGCGTTGATCACCACACGCCTGTCCATCAACGTCGCCCAATCCGCCCGCGCGCGACGCGAAGCCTACATAGGACCCTGGCTTCCCGAACCCATCGACACCAGCCTCGACCCCGCGGTGGGAGCCGAACGCGGCGAAGCGCTCGAAATCGCCTTCCTGCTGCTGCTCGAGAGACTCACCCCCACGGAGCGGGCCGCCTACATCCTTCGCGAGGCCTTCGTTTACCCCTACCCACAGATCGCGGACATCCTGCGGCTCAGCCCGGCCAATGCCCGCCAGCTCGTGAGCCGCGCCCGCAAACATCTGAACGCCGTACGACGCGAGCCCATCGACAAGATCGAGCACCGGCGCCTGTTGAAGGTCTTCCTCGCCGCCGCCCAGACAGGAAACGTCGCCGCCCTCGAAGACCTCTTCACCGCGGATGTCGTCAGTTCCTCCGACGGAGGCGGTACCCGGGGGTCCGCGCGGTTCCCCCTGCTGGGCAGCACACGCGTGGCGAAATTCATCGCCGCGTGCGCGCAGAAGTACTGGCCAGGCGGCGACATCACCTGGGTCGAAGCGAACGGACGCGCCGGCGTGCTCGTCCCCCGCAATCGCACCGACGACGTCGCCTTTCTCACCATCGAGGGTTCGCCGCAGGGCATTCATCACGTCATGTGGATCGTCAACCCGGCCAAACTCGACGCGTTCGAACGGTCACGTTCCAAGGAGCACCAACGCGGCTGACATGGGCCGCCGCATCGGAGCGGCCGCCTCTCGTGATCGTTCTGGTGGCCGTCACACCGGGAGGGGTTATCCGGTCTTAGCTGCTGACGCCCAGAGAACAGAGGACATCGTGCGGACGACCCCGTTGGCCGGCGGCCACGCCGGCCCTTCCACGACGTGGACACAGGAGCTTCGCCGCTCCCAGACGTACTCTCCCGGCTGCGAAGGCGGCGGGTTATGGCCGAGGTGAACGCCGGGACGCTGGCGGAGATGCTCGACGAGCGGCAGCATCTGCTCGAGATCGCCCTGTGGATGTTCGGTTCGGCCGAAACCGCCGACCGGATCGTCCAGGAGACCTATCGCCGCTGGTACACCCTCGGTGACGAGGAACGCTCCGGCATCGCGGTGCCGCGTGCCTGGTTGACGCGGGTCGCCGGAGGCATCTGCCTGGAGGTGCTGGCCGCTGCCGCGTCGGCCCACGCCCCCGTCGACGTCCCGCGACGAGGCTCGGCCGCGGCGCCCGGCGCTCCGGTGCGTCGGCCCGAGCCCATCGGCCCGGCGGGGCACCAGGTCAGGTCCCGCCCAGCGATGCTCGCCAGGCATGATCGTGTCGCGCGCCGGTTCGCCGCGGCGTGCGCGACGGGGGATGCGGCGGCGCTGAGGGCGGTTCTGACCGCGGAGGCGATGGTCGTGAGCGACGGTGGCGGCAAGCTGCGTGCCGCGGTACGCCCGACCTGCGGCGCCGACGCGGTCGCTCGGTTCGTCACGGCCCTGCTGGCCGGTCAGCCGGGCACCGAGGTGGCCGTCGCGTCCGTGAACGGCCGGACGGGTCTGGCGTTGCGCCGGGCGGGCCAGGCCGTGGCGGTGGTCAGCCTGAGTGTCGCCGGAACCAAGGTCACCGCCGTGTGGATCGTGTTGAACCCCGACAAGTTACAGCGCTGGCACCGTCCGTGACCGGCGCCTCGCCACAGGCTCCCCGCCCGGCCTCGGCATGAAAGGATCAATCCGGACCCAGGTTGATGCTTGCGATCGCCCTGCCGGCTGCCGACGACCGGGACGTGGAGCGTGCTCTACGGCTCCCGGCCCGTGCCCGTGGTGGCCGTCGCCGTCGGCTCGCGCGGCCACCCTCCGGAATGCCGATGACAAGACCGCTCTCATGCGAGAGCTAGCGGGCAAGGTTCGCAGCCCAGTCGGCCACGGTCGTCACGTCCGCCTGGGAGGGGAAGACCTTCTCGGTCAGCACCCGGTGCACCTCGGGATCGGCGTCGAGGCAGCCGTCGGCCAGGACGGTGAGGCCGAAGTCCAGGTCGGCCGCCTGGCGGAGGGTGGACAGCACGACGCCGCTGGTGGCGATGCCTGTCAGTACCAAGTGGTCGATCTCGCGCGCCCGTAGGACGATCTCCAGGTCGCTGCCGGCGAAGGCGCTGACGCGGCGCTTGGTCACGACGATGTCCTCGGGCCGCGGTGCCAGGTCGGGATGGATCCGAGTGGCCTCGTCGCTGCTCGCGGGCATTCGGCCGCCGAGTGCGAGCGCACCGAACATCTTGTTGCGGGCACTGACCTCGGGATAGTTCGGGCGGAATCCGACGACCACGTAGATGATCGGAAGGCCGGCCGCGCGGGCGGCCTCCGTGGCCTCGCGCAGGCGCGGAAGGTAGTCAGGATCCGGGTATCGGTCCACAACGACCCGCTGGACATCCATGACGAGCAGAGCGCTCTGAGACACTGTCGTTCCCTCTCTAGTTGGGTTCGTACGATCATGACGCGTGACCTGGGCGTTCATCCTGTTCCTACCCGGGTCCGCGGCGGGCGGCCGTCAGTCGAAGGTGACCACGACCTTCTCCGCGGCGCCGGGGGTGGAGGCGAGGGCGAGGGCGCGCTCGGCCTGCTCGAACGGGATGGTGTCGCTGACGATGAGCGCGTACTTCTCCCAGTTCTCGGCGATGTCGCGGGTGACCTCGAAGATCTCGGTGGGGTACCCCATGGAGAGCACGATGGTCAGCTCGGTGGTGAGGATCGCGCCGAAGTCCAGCTCGACCGGCTTCTTGTGCACGGCCACGATGCCGAGCGTGGCACCCTGCCGGGCCATGTCCGTCACGGTCTGGATGACCACGGGGGCGCCGGCGGCGTCGAGGTAGATGTCCGTGCCGGACCGCTCGCCCTGGGCGAAGCTCGGGGGCGCCTGGCCGTGCAGCTCGATCAGCCGCTTGGTGACATCCTCCTCGGCGGAATTGATCACCGCATCGGCGCCGATCTTGAGTGCCTTCTCCAGGCGGTTGGGGACGATGTCGACGACCACGACATGGGCGCCGCGGAGCTTGTAGCCGATCGCCGCGCCGAGGCCGATGGGGCCCGCGCCGAAGACGACGACCTTGTCGCCGGGCTTGGGCTGGGTGCGGTTGACGGCGTGCCGGGCGACCGCCATCGGCTCGTTCAGCGCCACGACGGAGAACGGGATCTCCTTCGGGACGGTGACCAGGTGGACGCCGACCTTCGCGTCCTTGACCGCGACGTACTCAGACAGGCCACCTTGCGCGCCGCCGCTGCCGATGATGCCGTCGCCGGCCGCCATGGGGTTGAGCACGACGTGGTCACCCACCTCCAGCCCCTCCACCGCCGCGCCCACCTCGACGACCTCGCCGGCCGGCTCGTGTCCCAGCGGCGTGGCGCCCTGCCGCGGCGGGATGCCGCCGATCGCGATGTAGAAACCGTCGGAGCCGCAGATGCCGCAGGCCCGCATCTTCACCAGGACGTCGTTCGGCCCGATCTCGGGGCGCTCCACGTCGACCACCGCCGTCTGCCCCGGCCCTGTGACCATCACCGTCTTCATTGACATCCTCCGGAATCACCCAATGTCAACTAAATCGTGTTAGTTGCCTGATGCGGTAGCGTACACGTGGGAAAAGAGTTTGAGGAGGTGCCGTCGATGCCGGGCACGGGGCGCGCGACCATGCGGGACGTCGCCCAGGCGAGCGGGGTGTCACGGACCACCGTGAGCTTCGTGCTGAACGACACGGCCGACCAGACCATCCCCGAGACCACCCGCGAACGGGTACGCCGCGCCGCCGAGGACCTCGGCTACGTGCCCCACTCCATCGCCCGGGCGCTACGCGAAGGCGCGTCCCGGATCGTCGTGCTCGAGGCCGGCGGTCTGCCCCGCGGCCACAGCCTGGAGAGCTTCATCGACGGCCTCGACGAAGAGCTCTCCGCAGCCGGGCACGGGCTGCTCGTCTCCTACGGCGACCGGTCCCGCGAGTCCACCCGCGCCGTCCTCGACGCCGTCTCGCCACGGGCCGTCATCGACCTGCCCGCGCTTTACTCCCGGCCGGATCGGGAGGTCGCCGACGGCGGCTGGATCGACGGCCTCGCCGCCCATGCCATGACCCAGGTCTCCTACCTGCGCTCGCGCGGCCACCTCGTGATCGCGACCGCGGTACCCATCCGGCCCGACCCGATCATGGCGCTGCTGGACAGGCACGTCCGCGCGGCGGCCCGCGAGCTCGACATGCCGGAGCCGCAGCGGCTCCCCGTGGACGAGGCCGGCGCCACCGTGGAGAACCTGCGGGCGGTGATCCGCCACGCGCCCATCAGCGCGGTGGCCGCCCTCACCGACGACCTGGCGCTCGGCGTGCTCGCGGCGATGGCGGACCTCGGCCTGACCGCCCCGCAGGATCTCGCGGTCATCGGTTTCGACGACACCCGGCACGGGTCGCTCTGGCGGCCGGCGCTCACCACCGTGCACATCGACGCCCGGGCCTACGGCCGGCGCACCGCCCGTGCCGCGCTGGGGCTGCCGGCGGGCGACGCCATGCCGGCGCCCGCACGCGTGATCCGGCGAGCCTCGGCCTGAACCGGGTGCGCTCACCGGGCCTGACGAGCGCACCGTCCCCCGGCCGGGATGACCCTGACCGCGGGGAGCGCCGCCCTGGAACACCGTCAGATCAGGAGCAGGGTCTTACCCAGGGCACCGCGTGACTCGATCGCGGCGTGCGCGTCCGCGGCGCGCTCCAGGGGGAAGGTCTGCCCGATGATCGGCCTGATCCGGCCCGCCGCCGCCTCCGCCATCACCTGCTCGGCCCAGCCCCGCATCCTCGGCCCGAAGCCGAAGAGCTGCTCGATCCCGATCACCTCGACCCCGCGCCGTCGCGCCTGAGCAGGATCGATCGCCGTGACCTCGCCGCTGGAGGCACCGTGGACGGAGAGGCGTCCGCCGTCCGCCGCCACCTCGAACGCGGCCCGACCGATCTCTCCGCCGACCCCGTCGAACACCACATCGGGTCCCGCGCCACCGGTCGCCTCGCGTACCTGCTCCGCCCAGTCCGGATCGGAGTAGTCGACCACGGCATCCGCGCCCAGATCGCGAACCAGGTCCAGCTTCCGCGCGCCGCGCGCGGCTCCGACGACCCTGGCACCGGCCGCCCGGGCCAGCTGCACCAGCAGGGTCCCGACACCGCCGCCTGCCGCCTCGACCAGCACCCACTCCCCGGGAAGGATCCGAGCTCCCTCGACCAGACCCAACGCGGTGCTGCCGTCGGTGTGCAGGGCGGTGGCCTCGGGCAGCCCCAGCCCTTCCGGCACCGGGATCAGATTCTCCACGACGGCCACCGCGCGCTCGGCGAATCCGCCGGTCTCCCCGAGATCGGCGATCACGCGCCGTCCGGACCAGCTCGGATCCACGCCCTCCCCCACCGAACCCACCCGGCCGGCCACCGTACCTCCCGGCACGTACGGCAGCGCGGGCCTGCCGTGCCACTTGTCGACACCACGCCGGATCTGCGTCTCGACGAACGTGACGCCCGCGACCGACACGTCGACCACAACCTGTCCCGGTCCGGCGACCGGGTCCGGCGCCTCGCCCGGAACCAGTACCTCGGGACCTCCGAATTGCGTCGCCTGCACCACTCGCACGTCAACCGCTCCCCTGCGCTCACCCTGTTCAACACCGGCGCAGAGAAGTCTTCAACCTCAACCGCGGTCGAGGTCAAGCGGTCATGTACGGCAGCACACGGCTCCGACTCCGTCCACGGCAATACGCAGACGCCCACGCCCAGAGCTCGTGCAGGGGCCGGCGGCAGATGCCGTTCCAGCAGGAACTCGATCCGCCGCCCCCGGCGGCCAACCGATCCCGCTCCAGACCATGCTCGTCGGGTTCCACCCTCTCCGCGTCCGCCATGGCGCACGCGAGAGATGCCCGATCGCCCACAGCGAGCGAAATTCACCAGATGGCTGAGAGCCTGATCTTCTCGTGTCCGGGGTCGGAGACCTGCGGGATCTCAGCTGTCTAGCGTTGCTTGAGGCGGAGTGCCTCTTTGCGGGTCGCGATCAGGCTGGACTGCTCGCGTTCCAGCCACTCCGGGTTCTCCGCTTTCAGCGCATCGATCTCAGCGGTGGTGAGCGGTTCGGTGATCCCGCCTCTGAGCAGGCCGGCAATGGAGACCTTGAGCTTCGCGGCGATGACCTGCTTGGTGTGCGGGCCGTTGCGGCGCAGGTCAGCGAGCCAGGCGGGCGGCGTCGACTGCCACTCGTTCAGCTCGTCCCTGGAGACGACACTCGCCTGGAACTCGGCGGGAGTGGCCGAGAGGGGGACACCCAGCTTCTTGGCCGCGGTCGCGGGCTTCATCGTCTGAATGTTCTTCGGTTTGGGCGAGGTCATGGCGTCAAGAGTAGTCAGCCGAAACAGGTTCCCTTGACATCGGTACCCTGAGGAAGTGACTGATGGAGAGATCGGCAGACTGTTTCGACTGGCGTACGTGCCCGGGGTGACACCCGCGAAATGGGTCAACGTCTGGACCGAGAGAACACCGGACGTGCCGATCATCCTGGTCGCGGTTCCCCCCGCCGAGGTGGCGGGACTCCTGCGGAACGGCGGCGCCAACGCCGGATTCGCCAGGCTCCCGGTCGACCGGGACGGGCTCAGTGTGATTCCTCTCTACGTGGAGACCACGGTGGTCATGGTGCCCAAGGACCACGCGGTGGCCGCCGCCGACGAGGTGACCGTCGCCGACCTCGTCGACGACGAGGTGTTCCATCCTCTGGACGACACCATCGAGTGGACCGTCCGGCCCGGGCTGCCCGCGTTCACCCGCCCGGCCACAACGGCGGACGCGGTCGAGCTGGTAGCGGCCGGCACGGGGATTCTCCTGGTTCCGGAGTCACTGGCACGCCTCCACCGCCGCAGGGATCTCACCTACCGGCCGGTGTCGGACGCGCCGCAGTCCCAGGTTGCGCTGACCTGGCTCACGGACGCGACCACCGACCTGGTGGAAGATTTCATCGGCATCATCCGCGGCCGTACGGTGAACAGCTCGCGGGGCCGTACTCCCGCCTCGCCTGCGGAGAAACCGGCACAGCGGCAGGCACAAAAACCCGCACAGAAAAAACCCGCGCAGAATGGCTCCGGTCGCCGGGCCGTGCCGGCCGGCCGTAAAAAGAAGGGCAACCGGCCTCGGTGACCTTGTCACTCAGTTCGGCACTCGGCGATCCCCTCTGCCCGGACTCGTCAGAACCACTTCCGCCATCGGACAGCATGATCCTTGTCGGTGACGGTTGGCACCATGACGCCTGTCTGATCTAGGGAGTCATGGTGACAGACCCATACGCGGAATTCCGCCGGCTCGACGGACTGTGGGCAGGTGACATCTACTGCGCATCCTTCGGGGGCGCCGGGCGGGCCCGCCCACACGACGAGCGTGGGAGCCCTGCACACCGTCGCCGAAGCACTCCGCCGGCCCGTCGCGCCGCCTGAACCAGCGCGGCCTTGAAGGCGTGCGGTCCGTCCGTACCGTCTGAAACGGTACGGACGGACCACAACATCTGAAACGGTGAGGCACCCGAGCGCGGTTCCGCACTCCGCGCGGACGCGTACGACGCCCGTTACCACCGCGACGGGGGATGAGGAAGCCCGCGCAGTATTACGCCAGTCCCAAACTGCCAAAAATCCCCGCATTAAAATCCCATGGAGATCCATCGGGATTCGCGGGGCCGCGCTTTCGGGATCCACCTGACCAGGGTGGTTCCGGCTCCGGTGATTCCTGGCGGGCCACTTCCCGACGCCCGACCGCAGCTGGCCATAAATATGTAAATTCTTGGATTTACCGAAGTCTTCGAGATACCTCTCGACATAGCTCCAGATTATTGGCTATCTGTCCGTTTCTTCGATTCTCGCCTGGCCGATCTATGTCCGGTTCCGGAACTTCGTTCGCGTAATGACAAATTTAATGATTTAGCTATACGATCGCCGTTCGTGGTTGGAGTTGATCTTTCAGGAACCCGATTGGCCAACGATCTGTTCTTTGTCATGCATGACAACGCGACCGGCCGGATGAGGCTTCATGCCCGCCTGACCGGTCTGGGGCTGGCCGCCGCCATCCTGGGAGAACTGATGCTCGCCGGGCGGGTAACCGTGGGATTGGCGGCGGGGCAGACACGGCTCGTCGTTCTCGACGCGGCGCCGCCCGGAGACGCGCTCACCAGGACCGCCCTGGACCACATCGTCGCCGAACCCTCGCATCGCTTCTGTACCTGGTTGCAGTTCCTCGCCCGTACGGCACTCGCCGACGTGGCGGCCCGGATGACCGCCGACGGGCTGCTGCGCCCGCCCGGCAGACGCCCGTCGCGGAGGCAGGTGCCGGTCGACGTGAACATCGCGGCGTGGCCCGGCGGACGCGTCAACCTGGCGATCCAACGCCGTGCGCCACTCAGCGTCCAGGACGGCGTCCTGCTGGGGCTGCTCGTCGCGACCGGCGGCAACCGGCTCGTCCTGTGGGAGCAGAACCCGAGATACCTCTCCGACTCGATCACCGCCCTCCCCGCGCCGCTCCAGGAACTGATCGCCCAGACCGAGGCTGCCATAGGTGACTCCGTCATCAGCCGCCGGTGAACCCACCCCCCTCATTTCAAGGATCCCAATGTCCGTCACAGAACGAAGGGCCAGCGCCGTTTCCGCCGCGCTCGCCCAGGACCGCCTCGGTGTGCCGTCGGTGGTGTTCTTCGTCATCTCGGCGGCGGCACCGCTGACCGTCATCGGTGGCTCGGTGACCGCCGCCTACGCCGCGACCGGCGTGACCGGCGTGCCGCTCGCCTTCATCCTGCTGGGAGCCATCCTGGGCCTGTTCGCCGTCGGCTACGTGACGATGGCCCGTTACGTCGTCAACGCCGGGGCGTTCTACGCGTACACCGCGAAGGGGCTCGGCAGGCCGGTGGGTGTGGCGACCGCGTGGGTCGCGCTGCTGGCCTACAACGCGCTCCAGGTGGGTCTCTACGGCATGATCGGTGCGGCCGCCCAGCCGCTGATCGCCGACTGGTTCGGCGGCTCTCCGGCCTGGTGGGTCATCGGGCTGGTCGCCTGGGTGCTGACCGGGGTGCTCGGCCTCATGCGGGTCGACGTGAACGGGAAGGTCCTGTCGGTCCTGCTGCTGACCGAGATAGCCGTCGTCGTCGTGTTCGACATCGCAGACCTGATCAACCCGGCGGCCTCGGGCTACAGCCTCGACGTCTTCGACCCGTCGAACCTCTTCGTCCCCGGGATCGGTGCGGTGGTCGCGATCTGCATCGCGTCCTTCGCGGGCTTCGAGTCGTCGGTGGTGTTCTCCGAGGAGACCAAGGACCCGAAGCGCACGGTGCCGATCGCGACCTACGTCGCACTCGCCGTCATCTCCGGGCTCTACGCCGTGTCGTCCTGGGCGATGACCGTGCCGATCGGCTCGGACAAGATCGTCGAGACCTCACGCGAGCAGAGTTCGGCCCTCCTGTTCAACCTGGCCGGGCAGCACCTGGGGGCGACCATCGCCACCATCGGCTCCCTCCTCTTCGTGACGAGCCTCTTCGCCGCGCTGATCGCCTTCCACAACACGATCTCCCGCTACATCTTCGCCCTCGGCAGGGAGAGAGTCCTGCCCGCGACCTTCGGCCGTACTTCCCCCCGGACCGGTGCCCCGGTCAACGGCTCGGTGGCGCAGAGCGTCGTCGGGCTGATCACGATCGTCATATACGCGGTCTTCGGCCTGGACCCGGTCGTCCAGTTGTTCTTCACCGTCGGATCGTTCGGCGGCCTGGGACTGCTCATGATGCTGGCGGCCACCTCGATCTCCGTGCTGGTCTTCTTCGCCAAGAACCCCAACGAGGAGAACGCCTGGCGGACGAGGATCGCCCCGGGCATCTCCTCGGTCCTGCTGATCGTGGTCATCGTGCTCGTCATGGCCAACTTCGACACCGTGCTCGGCGTGGCCCCCGACTCCCCGCTGCGCTGGATCATGCCCGCCGTCTACTTCGTCGCCATAGGGCTCGGCGTCATGTGGGGACTCGCCCTGCGGGCCAACCGGCCGAAGGTATACGCGAACATCGGGCGGGGCGCCCAGGCGGCCGTGGGAGGGACCGAATGACAGAGATCATTCGCGTTCAGAACGCTCCCGGAGCCGCCGAGACCATCGGCGCGATCATCGCCACCTCCTTCCACGAGCAGGAAATCTCGGCCTGGATGATCCCTCCGGACGACGACCGCAGCCGGGTGATGCCTCCCTTCTTCTCCATGATCACCGAGAGCGCCCTCATCCACGGCGAGGTCCACGCGACGGCCGACATGTCCGCGGTGGCCGTATGGTTCCGCAAAGGCGCCGAGCCGCTTCCCGAGATCCCCGACCGGGACGCCCGGGTGGAGGCTATCGCCGGTCCCCACGCGGAGCGCATCGGGCAGATGGGAGAGGAGATGGACAAGCGCCACCCCCACGACCCGCACCACTACCTGGCATTCCTCGCCGTGCTCCCCGGGCACCAGGGACGGAAGACGGGGACCCGGCTGCTCGAGAAGTACCACCGCGGGCTCGACGAGGCGGGCATACCCGCGTACCTGGAGGCCAGCAGCACCCGCAGCCGCAGGCTCTACCTGCGCCACGGCTATCAGGACCTCGGCGACCCGATATTCATGCCCGGCGGCCCGCCGATGTTCCCCATGTGGCGCCCGTCGAACCCCTGACCCGAGTGCCGACCCCCGCCCCCGGCCCATCGTGGGCCGGGGGCGGGGTCCGTCGGCACCCCCGGACATGGTCGGCTGCCTGGCGGCTACGAGGAGTCGGTAGCAGCGAGGTAGGCCGCTTTCAGTCGCTCGCGAACGCTCGGTGATCGCGCTGGGGATTCGGAGCCAAGGTGCGAGTGGCGAAGCTCGTCCATGAACTCTTGCCAGAGCGCGGGGCCCCCTTGTTCGAGCAACTCGGCGCGAACGCGCAGCGCGCGGCTCGTGGGCCGGTGGCGAAGCCCCCAGCTGCCGAGCTGTGCGAACACGGGTACGAGTTGGATCGCGGGCTCGGTCAGGCTGTAGCGCGCCCGCTGGCCGGGACGCGTGTCCTCACGGGTGAGCAATCCGAACTCGACGAGTCGCTTGAGTCGGTCGGCGAGAATATTGGAGGCGATTCCCTCTTCTGAGCCGGCCTGCAGCTCTCGGAAATACCGGCGGTCTCCGAAGACGATGTCGCGGAGGACGAGCAGGCTCCAGCGATCGCCGAACACCTCGATGGCGGCGTTGATCGGGCACCCCGACCGCGGCTCATACGCTTCGCCCATAGTGCTTGCAATCTACCACCACCAGGCATTACGGTCTCGACAAGCGGTTGCAAACCACAAGCGGAAGGAGCCACCCGTGCTGAGGCAGGTCGCGGAGGGTGTGCTGATCCACGAGAGCGAGTTCTGCCAGAGCAACGCCGTTGTCGTGCAGGGCCGGGGTGGCGCGTTGCTCATCGACGCCGGGGTGCTGAACGGCGAGCTGGCCTGCCTCGCGAATGACCTGTCCGATTCGGGCCAGACCGTTGTGGCGGGTTTCTCGACCCATCCCCATTGGGATCACCTGCTCTGGCACCCCAGGCTCGGCGTGGCGCCCCGTTACGGCACCGCGCGTTGCGCGGCCACTGCCCGGGATCGCCTGTCGGGCGGGGTGAATGCGGCCGCAAAGGCCGCCGGCATCCCCGAGGAGGTACCGCTGGACCTGCTCGGCCTCATCACCGGCCTGCCTGCCGAGACGACGCAGATCCCTTGGGATGGCCCCGGCGTCCGGATCATCGAGCATCAAGCGCATGCGCCGGGCCATGCGGCGCTGTTCATCGAGGAACGCGGGGTTCTCGTCGCCGGCGACATGCTCTCTGATGTCTTGATCCCGATGCTCGACCTGAACGGCACCGCTGACCCGATCGAGGACTACCTCGCAGCGCTGCGGCTGCTGGAGGACGTGGCGGGCGACGTCGATGTCCTCGTCCCCGGCCACGGGTCAGTCGGCGGAGCCGATCAGGTACACGCACGGATCGAGCGGGATCGGGCGTACGTGCTCGCCTTGCGTGAGGGCCGTATTCCCGGTGACCCGCGGGTCGGCCCATCGGCCAAGCCCGGCTGGGAGTGGGTAAGCGACGTGCACGACGGGCAAGCCCAGCGCCTCACCCGAAGAAGCGAGCGCGACGGGACGCCCGGCTAGCGATCCGCTTGCGGGACCGGCCCGCACGTCCGTCCTGCCGACTTCTTGGCTCAAGACAGTGAGCTCTTTTCACCTGACGACCCTGGTCGCGATGGCAACGATGGTTCTACTCGAAGCGGGACGGGTCTCCGGCGCCTCTGCGGAGGATCTCGGGTTCGTCCTGCGAGAAGTCGATGACCGTCGTCGGCACGGCGCCGCACTCACCGACGTCGATCACCGCGTCCACCACGTGGTCGAGTCTTTCCTTGACTTCCCAGCCTTGTGTCATGGGTTCGGTCTCGTCGGGCAAGAGCAGGGTGCTCGACAGCAGCGGTTCGCCGAGTTCGGCAAGCAACGCCTGCACGACGACGTGATCGGGGATCCGAACACCGACGGTCTTCTTTCTGGGGTGCAGCAACCGGCGTGGCACCTCCTTCGTCGCCGGCAGGATGAATGTGTAGCTGCCAGGAGTCGCCGCCTTGATCGAGCGGAACAGCGCGTTGCTGACGTGGACGAACTGGCCGAGCTGAGCGAAATCCCTGCACACCAGAGTGAAGTGGTGGCCACTGTCGAGACGGCGGATCTCCCTGATCCGGTTGATGCCCTCCTGATTGCCCAATCGGCACCCAAGTGCGAAGCACGAGTCCGTCGGGTACGCGATCAGCCCGTCCGCACGGACGAGGTCTGCCACCTGACGGAGGGCCCGAGGTTGCGGGTTGTCCCGATGCACGTCGAAGTACTTTGCCATGCATGGGAGCTTAGAAGCGATGCTCTTCGCCACGATCCGTGGGGCTGCGCGGTTCATCCAAAACCGCCACCGGGCGGCAGGCTCGCCGCCTCGCGCAGGGCCAGACACGTGATGGCCGGCGCGTCGAGGGGATCGGACTTGACGTGCTCGCGGCCACCGCGCCGTTTCCCGGCCATCATCTTGGACGGCACGCAGATCACCTTCTCGCCTGCGGCCGGCAGGTCGCGGACCAGATTGCCGGCCACATGCCGAACATCCTCGACCGCCCAGACCCGATCGGTGCCGGCGAGCTTGTTCACCCAGACCAGCAGTTGCAGATGCCCATCCTGGGCGAGCTGCTCAAGGTCGCCGTGCGGGTGGCGCGGAGCGCTGCCGCCTTGAACCGGTAAGGCAACTCTGGGCCATCCCGTGATCAGCACCTGTGTCGATCCACAAGAGGCTTCTCAGGCCTGTTTCGAAAGTGAGGTGGGAAACTGATCAGCGTGGCTGAAATCGGGCCGGGAGCTCCACCCCGGTCGCTGCATGCAAGCGGCGCATGTCCTGGTGGTCCTTCTCCGAAGGTTGGTAACCAAGATGGCAACGAACCTGTGTCGAGGCATCGGCGCAGGAGACCGGACGACCTTTGATCGTGCCTCGGACGGGAGGTGGATAGTAGAAGGAACTCCCGTCGGGCTGCGCTTGTGTTCCGCCGCCATCAGGGACAGGGGTGATTGGATGCAGGTCGATTTCACGTCCTTGCGCATCGGCGACGGCGGCGGCGACCGGCAGCCAGTCCCGAAGGAGACGGTCATATCCGAGCCGGCCCAGGACCATCCGAACGGCCTCTACCTGCGGCAACAATATAACCAGATCAAGATCCGAATGCTCCCGCGTCGTCTGGCCGACGAGAGCATCGATGCCCCACCCGCCGTCGACCCAGGCCGTGAGATCGGCCTCCTCCAGGGCATCAAGCACTTTCAATACGTCCGTTTCGTTCATCACGTCGCACATGATGGCATTCGACTCGGACAGCCGGGAGCTGACTTGGGAAGCGCCGGCGGGCGTTCCGGAAGATCGTGAAAGATGCCGGGCTGCCGGCCAAGGACCGGACTCCACGGGAGATGCGGCACAGCTTCGTCTCCCTGCTGTCCGACTCCGGCGTCCCCATCGAGGACATCGCGCGACTCGTCGGCCACAGCGGGACGGCGGTCACGGAGGCGGTCTACCGTAAACAGATCCGCCCGGTGCTCCTCGGCGGAGCCGAAGCAATGAACCGGATCCTCACGTGACCAGAGCGATAGTCACTCAGAATGCAGAAAGGGTGCCTCCCTTTCGGGTGACACCCTTGCCGACCAGTGAAAACCTGGTCGGGACGACAGGATTTGAACCTGCGACCCCTTGACCCCCAGGACGTTGGGGTAGGCGTTCTCACGGCTCACCGGCCTTCAGGTAGCTACAGACGACGTCTGGTGACGTGCGAGTTGTTCGGCTGTGTGCACGACGTGTGGTCCCCATGTGGTTCCCGCCTTACCCGATCCCCCGCGATAGACAGCAGAAGCAGCGAGGGCTTCGCAACCTCATGATCCAAACATCGAATGGAACCCCAATTCCTCGGCCTGGATGTCGGCGACCTCGTGCTGGAGGCCAAGCGCGGCCGCGTACGCCGCAGGGGAGGCACCACCGACTGGATCTTGTGGCAGTCCGGCACCGCCCGGCTGCTACCACGCCTGCTCGCCGGCCGCACCCGAAGCCCCGTCTTCCTCACCGACCGGCGTCCCGCCCCGCCCGTACCCCTGCCGCGGCCGACCTGTGCCCGGTCACCGGTCGCGCCTGCCTGTCCTACGAACGCGCCGAGTTCCTGTTCAAGCAGGCCACCAAGAGCATCGATCCGATTGGAGCCGGCTACACCCTCCACCAGCTACGCCACTCACGGCTGGCTCACCTGGGCGAGGATGGCTGGTCGGCCTCCATGCTGATGGCCTTGTCCGGCCATCGGAACCTGCGCACCCTCGGCATCTACGTTCGACCCAGTACAGAAGCCGTCGCCGCCGCACTCGCCGTGCACGACCCGGGCCGCCGGCGCCACTGACCGCCACCCCGAAGGCAGAGTGCCCGATGCCCCGAACGATACCGCCCAACCCCTGGGACCGCTTCTTCGACCGTTCTTAACGATCACTAAATCCCTCCGGGACGGACGGGGTCAGGAGACGGATTGCGCCACCAAGGCCATGGCCTGCCGCATGGCGTTGCGCACCTCGTTGGGTCCGTCGCCGCGCTGCAGCGCGGTCAGTGCGGATGCGCTGATCGCGCCCACCATCGCGCCGACCAGGGCGGAGGCGGTGATCGTGTCGAGCCTGTCGGGGAATGCCCGCTGCAGCGCCTGGGCCAGTTCGGCCTGCGCGGTGAGGTAACGCTGCAGCAGCCGGGCCTGCAGCGCCGGCACCGAGGCCGCCAGCCGTGCCCGCAGTGCCGCGAGCCCGCTGGGGAGGTCGCTGTCCCAGGTGTTGGCGATCATTTGGTCCATCGCCCGCACCAACACCTCGGGCAGCCGTTCCCCGGCGCGGCGCTCGGCGATCGCCTGCAGCGCCAGATCGACGCGCACGTCGGCATTGGCCAAGAGCACATCCTCCTTGGCCTGGAAGTGGAGGAAGAAGGTGCGGGGGGACATCTCCGCGGCGTCGGCGATCTCGGCCACGGTCACATGGTCGTAGCCCTTGTCCTCGATCAGGCGCACCGCCGCCTCGATCAGTGCCTGCCGGGTGCGCAGCTTCTTGCGCTCCCGCAATCCGTGTTTTTCCACCACGCAGGGCAGTTTAGTTCATCTTCCGAATTGATGCATACTGTGAATCGGTACATAGACTGCAGTCACTGAAAGGTGATCATCCATGGGAAGTCTGGACCGACGCGTCGTCCTCGTCACCGGAGCAGGGCGCGGCATCGGGCGGGAAGAGGCGCTGTTCTTCGCCGCCGAAGGCGCCAAGGTCGTCGTCAACGACCCCGGCGTCGCCATCAACGGCACGGGCGGCGACGCCGACGTGGCCGCGAAGGTCGTCGAAGAGATCACTGCCCGCGGCGGACAGGCCGTGGCCAACACCGACAGCGTCGCCGACTGGGACGGCGCCCGCCGCATGGTGGAGACGGCCCTGGAGTCCTTCGGCGACCTCCACGTCGTGGTCAACAACGCGACCATCGAACGGAACATGGGCCTGACCGACCTGTCGGAGGAGGACTTCGACGACGTCGTGGCCGTCAAGCTGAAGGGCACCTTCGCGGTAACGCACTGGGCGGCCCGCCACTGGCGCGACCGGTATCAGGCAGGGATCCACGCCGACCGCGCCGTGGTCAACACCTCCTCCGGCTCCGGGCTGCTCAACCCACTGCCCGCGCAGGTCTCCTACGCGGCGGGCAACGCCGGCGTCGCGGCGCTGACCACCGTGGCCGCCCTCGAACTCGGCCGCTACGGCGTGCGGGCCAACTGCATCTCGCCCTCGATGGTCCGCACCCGCCTCACCCTCGCCGTTCCCGGCATGAGCCAGGAACCGCCGTTGGGCCGGTTCGACCCACTGCACCCAGCCGCCTGCGCACCTGTTGCCGCCTACCTGGCCAGCGCAACCTGCCCGCTCACCGGCCAGGTGCTGTCGGTGCGGGGCGGAACGGTCACGGTCAACCACGGCTGGTCCCTCGGCGGCCACATCCACAAAGACGGGCTGTGGAGCGTGGAGGAACTGGCCGAGAAGATGAAGGAGTTGCCGATGGACGACCCGTTCGACAAGCTCGCCCAGGCCTTGACCGGCGCACTCGGCATCGTCGGACGCGACCAACTCCAGGAGATAATCAACGCCCTGCTTGACCAGGGAGTCCACTCCGACGCGGCCTCCGCATGACGCGATGAGCCACATCCCGGACCATGTGCTCAGGCACGCGGTCCGGACACAGACGGCGCTCGGCCCCAACGGTCACGGGACCTCAAATGACACCGGTCGCCGATGAGCCTGCACGAAGGACAAACGACGGGCCTACGAGCCCGGCTTGGCCCCGCTCACCGACTGCCCGCAAAGCTACTTTGGGGCTGGTCGCGCGGACCCGAGTGGGGCTCACGCAGAAGAGCGCATCGAAGCGGTGGCGGTGAGCACATTTAACGGAAGACCATCGCCGTCACCGGCAGTTGGGATCGAACCCTCCGGGTGTGGAATTGGGCAAGCGCGACCCCGGCCGCCGATGCCACTGACCCCAGCCACCACACCCGAAGACGGGCCGGCCAGCAAGCGGCACTGGCCATCGAGCGCTCCGACGCTCACGACTCAGGCACCTTCTACCTGGGCTAACACCGCTCGCGTGTACTTGGTAGCAGTTTCCTTAACGGCAGGCCAACTCGGCGAACAGACCTCCGCACAGGTCACCGCTGACGCCGGACCCGCTAACCTCGGCGCGCTCGACGTCGCCGGGGCCTCCGCCCTGGCGCGCTATCGCGCCGAGCTCGTCGCCGGGCGCCGCGCCCGGCTCATCTGGCGTGAGGTCAAAGCCCTCGGCACGAGCGTCCTGGTCAGGCTGCTGTTCCCGCTGTGGGTCACCGCGGCGGTCGCAGTCATCGTCGCCCTGGGCGACCTCGGCCACTACTACCAAAACGGCCCGGCGGCCTCCTGGCGCAAAGGCGCGAGAGGGGAACGTAAGACCGTGCGAGCGCTCGCGCCACTGTCTGCCGCGGTCATCGGGGTTGAGGTCGTCAGAGGTCCACAACTCGGCGGACACCTGATGCTGCAGACGCGAATCCGGCATCCTGTGAAAAGCCTGAGAGGCATTCAGCGCCATCTCAGGATGAGTTCGACATGATCCGGACATGACCCAAAAGGCGGCTGATTCGGCACACCTTGGTCTTGGCACACGATGGAGTACCGCGCGCAAGCTCGCGGGCTATGGAGCGGCCTCGACGATGTCTCTCTATCTTGTCGTCAAGGTCATCTGGGTTCTCACCGCACTCTTGAGCAATGGGCCGAAGGATCCCGACACCAGTACCCCCGACTGGGTGACTCTCAACGTGGTCACAGTGGGGATGTCAGCGATCGGGGTCGCGCTGGGACTAGCGCTGGCGCAGCGATGGGGACGTCGAATCCCCGCCCAGCCGCTGATCTTTCTCGCGTGGACGGGCGCGGGCTTCCTGATCCCGATGGTGCCGTACATGGTGGTGAGCGCTGTGCTCAGCGCGACCGGAATCAGCGCTGGCGGCGAGGACGGCGGCACGTCCGGCGGTGGCCAGGTGATGCCGGCGTGGGAGATGGTCTTCATCTCGGTGGGGTTCGCCGGGATGGCGGTGGGGCTGGCGATCGCTCTGCCGATCTATATGCGGGAGCGCTGGCCGGACGCATTCGTGGGCCGTCTTGGGAACGACCTGACCACAGTGGCCCCCGCCCGCCCGCCGCGGGACCTGTGCATGGTGCGAGCGGCGCTGGCGGTGAGTTCAGCGCTGGGACTGTTATGGCTGTACTGGGCCATCGGCGGGACGCTCGGTTTGGACCTCGCACATCGCGAAATGGACCTGAATGAGCGTTTACTGAGCGGCAACTCGGGGATCTGGGCGTTCATCGGCGTTTGGAGCATCTGGGTCGTCACCACCCGTCAGCATGCCGCCCGACTGCCACTGTGGGTTCCAATGTCCTTGGCCTTCGCCGCGTCAGGATCGCTTTTCGCCTGGAGCGGCTGGAAACTCTCCATGGCGGTGCTGAGGCCAGGTGGTTACATGCCCCCCGAACACCCCGTCGTCACGCTGGTCCAACACGCCTTCGCCATCGGCGCGGGTATCGCCATCCTGGCCCGACTCGTGCAGACCTACCGCGACCGCGCCGCCAACCGGTCGACACAGGTATGAGGGTTCGACCCACAGCTCCTGGTTGATCAACTGGTGCTGTCGGGGTCCCGGTAGTAACCGCCGCAAAAAAACGGAAATGCTGGTCAGAGCTTCGGCGAAGGGTCTTCCAGGGCGAGGCCCAGGACGGGCGGTATTTCTGGTGCTCTGATGGGCTGATCGTCCGTGAACCTGGCCTGCGGGCGATGACCGAAGTGATCGTCGGGCTCGTTGAATCGGAGGAGTTCAGCCAGGTCTTCCAACGCACGGACTCGTGAGCGAAGCACCGCGCGACCAGCTGCGTGATGGATCCGCTGGTCAGCCGGAAATTACGCCTTGGCGGGCTCGGGTCTGGGCGAGGCGGCAGGAGTCGGTGCCGGTCTCGATGATGTTCCCTGTCAATTAAGCGTGTTGAGGCCTTGGGTGGGTGGTGGAGCTGTCCGTGGTCTGGTCCCTAACTTGATAGGTGAGGCAGGACTTGTCTTTGTCTCGCGCGTGGTGTCGTCCGTTCCTTCGGTCGGCGCCTGGGGGAGTACGAGAAGCCGTCTCCTGGGGCCGAGCACGAGGGGACGTCAGCTGCGCTCCTCCAACCAAGCGACGACGGAACGGACGAAACCGTCGACGCGCGACAAGGGTTTGCCGGTGAACACCGCGTGCAGGTGCCCGACCCCGACCGTGTCGTTCCAGGCCCAGGCGCGTCGGCAGGTCTCCTCGTCGGTGACCGCGCGGAGGACGTCCCAGCCGTGCCAGGTCCGGAACCCCCACTGGTCCGAGACGTCCTCGGCCGAGCCGTCGCGTGCTTCCCCGTCTTCACCCCCACTACAAGAACCTCAATGAAGAGGGAGAAGCAACCCTGGGGTTGATTATTAGAAAAAGGACCTGCCCAGCAGGCACCTCGCCATGCGGCCTACCCAGTTAGACCTGCTGATTCGGTGCGCCGTTCGAGTGCCGGAACCGACCTGGTGACATGCCGTACTCGCGACGGAATGCTCCGGCAAAGGCGAATTCCGTCGAGTAGCCGATCTGCCGGGCTATCGCGGCCAACGATGCGTCGGTTTCTCGAAGCAGTCGGGCGGCACAACTGAGTCGCCAGCCCCTCAGATACGTCATGGGCGGCTTGCCGACCACTGACGTGAATCGTCTCGTGAACGCCACCCGGGACATGTCCACGCTCTCACTGAGTCGCGAAACCGTCCACGGCGTCTGCGGACTGTCGTGAATCCTGCGCAGGACGGCCGCGATCGCCGGGTCGGAAATCGGGCGCCGACTCTTTGAAGCCTCGTCCTCCATCCATTGACGCAAGACGTGAACGAGCATCAGGTCGAGTATCGCCGACCTGCTCACTCCCGTGCCCGGCTGTACTTGCGAGGCGTCGTCGTCGAGCAGGCTGACGACCGACCGCAACGCCGGGGACCGCTCATAGTCCATGGACACCACGAGCAGGTCCGGCATCAGCATGAGGTACGGGTGCACCTGACCGTGGTCCAACCGGTAGGCGCCGCATAGGAACTCGAAGTCGGCCGGACCCGCCGGCGGTTGATCCAGATTCAGCGCCACCTGCGGTAGCCCGCGTAGCGTACGCGGGGCGTGGCTGAGCCCGTGGTCCGCTCCGGACGGGATCAGGACGACATCGCCCGGCTGTAGTGCGACGGGCGGCGCGCCGTCGGAGACCAGCCAGCCGCTGCCCCGGAGGACCACGTGGAAACCGCTCCCGGTCAGGCCGGAATACCGCATACCCCACGAGCCCGACTGCCGGAATCGCCGGACGGTCCCACGCCCGACCCGGAGGCTGGAGATCGCCTGGTTGATCATGTCCATCTCGTCGATTTTATCCGCCGTACAAACTCGTATGCGGCCGAGCCGACTGCGTATGTCTATGCACGTCAGCGGCTGGTTCAGTGAGTGTTATGAAAGAAAGCGACACTGGCATGAGGGATTGCATCGTGGTCGGCGCGGGGGCCGCCGGACTGAGCGCCGCGCTCACGCTCGCCCGGGCCCGGCGAACCACCCTGGTCATCGACGCCGGCCGGCAGAGCAACCTCGCCGCTGCGGGCATCGGAGGCCTGCTCGGCCATGATCGACGCTCGCCCGCCGAGTTCTATGCCACAGGGCGGTCGGAACTGATGGCCTATTCGTCCGTCGAGCTACACCAGGGCGAGGCCAGCCACGGCGTACAGGAGGACGACGGAAGCTTCGCTGTGACCCTCGGCGACGGCCGTCGCGAGCGAGCACGGAGCATGGTCCTGGCTCCCGGAATGGACTACCGCTACCCACGGCTGCCCGGCATGGACGAACGCTGGGGAGGTTCGGTCTTCCACTGTCCGTTCTGCCACGGCTGGGAAGTCAGCGATCGCCCCATGGGCGTTCTCGCCGGCGGTGCGGTCGGCGTGCACGGTGCACTGAACCTCCGTGCCTGGAGCGAGCGGATCACGCTGCTGACGAACGGGAGCGAGCTGACCGATCAGCAGCGCGAGCAGTTGGCCGTCGGCGGCGTGGGCCTGGACGAGCGGCCGGTCACGAGCCTCGACGGGCCGGGAGCAGAGTTGCGGGCCGCGGTGTTCGCCGATGGCGGTGAACTCCCCATCAGCGCCCTGCTGGTCAAGACGACTCTCTACCAGCGTTCCTCGCTGGCCCGTGACCTCGGAGCGAGCCTGACCCAGCCGGACGAGATGCTCAGCGTCGAGGCGATCAAGGTAGACGCAATGTCCCGGACCGGAGTCCCCGGACTCTATGCGGCCGGGGACGCGGCTGCCTCCGTCCCCCCGTCTATGGCTACCGCCATCGCCTCGGGCTATCTAGCCGGCGCCAGCGCTGCTGTACAGATTGCCGCAGGCTACTGAGCCCGCTTCCCTCATCCCTTGGAATCGTTCCGCGCATCAGCCCACCCTCTCCCCCGGGCTGCGTCCGATCACGAGAGGGAAAGCACAAGGCTGGCTTGGAGGGGCCAGCACTCCGGGCGCATGAGCTCTGGGCGCAAGCGCGTGCAGTTCCCGGACACCCGCTACTACTGGGTTCTCTGGTACGTCGGGCCGAAACGGTCGAAACCAGGGCGCACATGCCCCACGCCTCCGAATTTGCGTTAGAGCGCACTCCAATTCCTAGATTGCGGAAGCATGCGATACATCAAACTTGGAACGACCGGACTGGAAGTCTCCGCCATCGCCCTCGGCTGCATGAGCTTCGGCGAGCCGGACCGGGGCGGCGAGCCCTGGTCGCTGGGCGCGGACGCCAGCCGGGACATCATCAAGCAGGCCCTCGAGGACGGCGTCAACTTCCTCGACACGGCCAATGGGTACAGCGCCGGAAGCAGCGAGGAGATCGTCGGCCAGGCGGTCAAGGACTTCACCCGGCGCGAGGAGGTCGTTCTCTCCACCAAGGCCTGGATGCGGATGCGCCCCGGCCCGAACGGCGCCGGGCTGTCCCGCAAGGCGATCTTCGCCGAGCTTGACGCCTCCCTGAAGCGACTGGGGACCGACTACATCGACCTGTACCAGATCCACCGCTGGGACTACGACACCCCGATCGAGGAAACCCTCGAGGCGCTGCACGACGCGGTCAAGTCCGGGAAGGTCCGCTACATCGGAGCCTCTTCCATGTACGCCTGGCAGTTCGCCAAGGCCTTGTACCTGGCTGACCTGAACGGCTGGACCCGGTTCGTGTCGATGCAGGACCACTACAACCTCATCCACCGAGAAGCAGAGCGGGAGATGTTCCCGCTCTGCGCCGACCAGGGCGTCGGCGTGATCCCGTGGAGCCCGCTGGCGCGGGGCAGGCTGACGCGGGCCCGGGACACCGTCACGGCGCGTGCCGAGACCGACGAGGGCGGCAAGATCCTCTACCGTGACGAGGACCAGGCAGTGGCCGAGCGCGTCCACGAGATCGCGAGCAAGCGGGGTCTGTCCCCGGCCCAGGTCGCCCTGGCCTGGGTCATGCGCAACCCGGTGGTGACCTCGCCCATCGTCGGGGTCACCAAGCCTGCCCAGCTGGCCGACGCGGTCGCCGCGGTGGACGTCGAACTCGACGAAGATGAGGTCGCCTACTTGGAGGAGCCCTACCATCCGCACGAGGCCGCCTACCTGGAGGAGTCCTTCTACAAGTCGCGCCCTGTGGCGGGCTCCCGGTAGTCCGGGCTACCGCCGGACCTTCGACGAGTCGCTGGGGCTCTTCCTCGACGCTGTGACGATGGCCGCGCGTTGTCGAGGACGAGCCAGGAAAAAGATCAGCCGACAGCCTTGCCGGTGGCGGTGGCGGCGGTGGCCTGGACGCGGGTCTGGGCGAGCCAGTAGGACTCGGTGCCGGTCTCGATGATGTTGCCGCCGAAGGTGAGCCGGTCGACGATCGCGGCGCAAAGCCGTGGTGAGGCATGCCGTCCTTCCGCGTCCAGTGCGGCGCGGGTGAGTGCCACGCTTTCCTGGGCGTCGCCGACGTTGGCGATCTGGTAAGCCAGAGAGCCGATGAGGTTGGCCTCTAGGGAGCCGTCTCCGGCTTCGCGGGCCGCGCTGATACCCAGTTGGTAGGTCTGGGCGGCCTGGTCGTGCCGGCCCGCGTCGCTGGCGATCCATCCAACGATCTGTGCCAGTTCGCCGATGTTGACCAGCAGCGCCCGACCTGCCTCCTCGGTGTGGGTACCGCACCGGTAGAGGCGTACCGCCGCGTCAAGTTCGCGAAAGGCGGGCCGGATCAGGTCGCTTCCGGCGATGACGTCATCGGCGAGCCGCAGACCGTGAACCCGTGCCGCCAGATCCCGCACGGTGCCCATTCCGCCTCTTCGGTCGTGGATGGAGCGGCACCCGCCGGAGCTGACCGTGAAGGGTCCGCAGGGCTGGCGTGTAGCCACGGCGACTATGGGTCCGCGCTCGGGCGGCCACCTGGTCTCCCTGTGCAACGGCTCCGACCTCCAGGCGGTGAGAAGCGAGTATCCCGAACAGATGGTTGCCCTGATCGTGGCTGCTCGGGGGACGTGACTGTGTACGGCTGGGTCATCCTGGGCGATGCGGCCACGAAGCGCGTCAACGGCCAAGAGGTCATCGTCACGGCCGGTACGTCGGGCGACATCGGGTCGGTCATCTGGGCGTGGGAGGACGCTGAGCGCCACCGGATGCTGTACGAACTAGGCAACCTGGGGCGCACGGTCGATGACCACTGGTCGGGCACGGCACACACCTCCTCGTAGTCGCGTTGCCGTACCCGACCAGCAATGACCGTGATCCGATAACCGTGTCGTCCGGTGGCAACCTGACCCGGAGCGCAGTGCCGCCAGGCGCGAGCACCGGAAGCACTGCGGCAGAGTCCTTGCTCCTCGCCATGTGGACGTTCCTGAGATCACCGAGTGGAGACGGCTGGCGCAATGCCGAATGGCACCCCGTAGGGGCCGCGAAGCGGTTGGGCCGGCGGTCGGAGCGGCAGGCGGCAGCGCGCACTGGGGCTGGGAGTGCTAGGCATGACGAGGGTCGCCGGAGCTGCCAACCGGAACTGGCTGTTAGAACTGCATGCCTGAATGTTGTTGAGCAGGGACGATCTGAGCTTCAGGATCGCAGTCGTACTGCTGCTTCGATTCGGCCACCGATCCCAATAATCGCAAACACGATAGCCACGGTAGCGAAGCTTTCGTTTCCATTCAGTACCGAGAGCAGAGCAACGAAGCCAGCCAGAAAAATCAGAACGCTACTGACCCCACGAACCACGTAGGCGTTATTGCGAGGTTCACGAGATGAACCCATGGCTCCAAGTGCTTGCATCGCTGACTTGGAGCTGCTGGATCCATCGATCTGCCCGAAAGATTCGGTGGAGGGCTCATTCATAAGATCAGAGTGTCATGGCGATGCTCCTGAACGAGAGCACAAACGAGTAAATAGAGCCGAGCGTGGATCTTCGTGTGGAGGGCGGCCGTAGCTGCTGCCAGCCGGGACCGGCCGCCAGGGCCGCAGCCCGGCTGATGGGCAAGCGCAGGGCCGCCTGCGGCGGCGCGGAGCGCTGCCGCCTTGAACCAGTAAAGAAACTCTGAGCCAATGCCAACCCGACGATCATCAACTGGACATCGACACGAGTGATCATGCATTACGTAGGTTGGCGAAGTGCACATCTTCGATGATCCATCGGTCTCACCCCGAGTGCGGAACCTACTCCTGACGTACGGCAAGCGGATCACTGCCACCCCGACAGAGCAGATCAAAGCCCTTGGCTGTTCGGTTGACCAAACCGGAACCTCGGTCCCGATACCGCCAAGCGTAGTCACGGCAATGGTCGACTTCGAAGAGCGATACGGCGGTCTCTTCTACGGCATGCCCGGAGAGAACGGCATGGACCACGGCCTTGAAGGTGAGATGGAGGCTCGCGAAACTCTCTACGGCTGGGCGTTCCCCGCAATCGTTGACGGTGATTGGACGTGGGGAGTCGATGTTCTGGAAGACGGGCGGGTCGCAATGGCGCTGTCCCCGCCTATTCCGTACCAGATCATCAATCGGTCAGTTGAGCAGCGCCTTGAGAGCCACGCGCTGCTCGCTGTCGTCCGATCGTGGCCGCATCGTGCCTTTGGGCTGACAGTCGACACGAGCGAGATCCCTGTGATCGCGTCAGATGAGCTCCCTCCAGTCGTGCCGGAGGCCACCGGACCGGCGGATCTCTGGTGGTACGACGATGAAACGGCAGTACATCTGCAACTCGGCTCATGGTGGGGAGATCATGACACTTGGGTGCTGCGGTGCTTCGCCAAGCGTCTCGAACCGCTCAACAAGATTCTGGCGGCGTCCAGACGTGCCGCCACCGGGCTGCCCACCATGGAACGCGACTGGTGCGGACTATGTGGGCGGCGCGTCCGTCTTGAAGAGATCTGCCTCTGGCAACCATCAGCTGAAGATTGACAGCCAAATCACAGCAGGAACAGGATGCGGCCGGTTGGTTCGGGATCAGGCCTGTCCTGGAGCTGTTCGGGATTGTGGATGTCAGTGTCGAATCCCTCGGGCTGGCTAGTGAAATTCTCGCGGGCATAGACGGTCTCGAAGCGTTCGGCGTCGGCCTTGATCTCGGTCATCTCCAGGGGGCGGCCGTCTTTGTCGGCGAGGATGCGGCGGATGATCAGGATGGGGCTGCCGACCGATAGGGCCATCAGGTCGCGCTCGTCGGCGTACGGCATGCGGGCGGTGATTGTGGTCTCCCAGGTGGTGGAGCCGCGTCCGTTGGTGATCGTGTCGTGGAACGACCGTTGAGTGAGCGCGTGGACGAAAGCTTCGTTGACGCTCTGTTTGGCGGTGTGGTGGGTCTCTGTGAGGTCCCCGAAGGAAAGGAAGGGCGGCCGCCCAAAGCACTCACTCTCGACCAGGCGGAAGCCATCCTCAAGGCCGCGGGAGACACGCGGATGTACGCCTACGTGGTGCTCTCCCTCCTCATCGGTGCCCGTACGGAGGAGTTGCGGGCGCTCGCCTGGTCGGAGGTGAATCTCGACGGCGCTCCCGGCACCGACACTCCCCCGTGGATCGCCGTGTGGCGCTCCGTACGGGAGGGTGGCGATACCAAGACCCGGAAGTCACGGAGATCTCTCGCGCTGCCTCGTCGCTGCGTCGAAGCCCTCCAGCAGCATCGGGCGCAACAGGCCAAGGAGCGGGAGACGGCGGGCGCGAAGTGGAAGGAGAACGATCTCGTCTTCGCATCCCTGGTCGGCACTCCCCTGGACTCCCACAACGTACGGCGGGCATTCCGGAAGATCGTGAAAGATGCCGAGCTGCCCGCGCAGGACTGGACGCCACGGGAGATGCGGCACAGCTTCGTCTCGTTGCTGTCCGACTCCGGCGTTCCCCTGGAGGACACCGCGCGACTCGTCGGCCACAGCGGAACCGCGGTCACCGAGGCGGTCTACCGTAAACAGATCCGCCCTGTACTCCTCGGTGGCGCCGAAGCAATGGACCGGATCTTCACGTGACCGGAGCGATAGTCACTCACTTAGTCACTCAGAATGCAGAAAGGGTGCCTCCCTTTCGGGTGACACCCTTGCCGACCAGTAAAAACCTGGTCGGGACGACAGGATTTGAACCTGCGACCCCTTGACCCCCAGTCAAGTGCGCTACCAAGCTGCGCTACGTCCCGGTCTGTCCTGCGCCCTATCGGGCTGGACGTCACTAACCTTAGCGCAGATCGGAGGGACCTGTGCACGCCACAACGTCCGCCGAAACATGCGATCGGGCGAAGGGCTGGGAGACGTGGGGCGTAAGGCACTGATCGACCACGAGGAGCTGCGACGACTGGCGGGGCGGGGATTGACGAACGCGGAGCTGGCCGCGCGGTTCGGAGTGAGCGAGTCCGGGATCTTGCAGGCGAAACGGGCCGCGGGGCTCTCCAAGCCGATGCTCGACCACTCCCGGGCGATCCCGTGGAAGCTGAACCGCGCGCACAACCAGTCCGGTCCCGCGACGAACCTGCGCAATCTGTCGTCCGTCGCGCAGGGGCGTACGATCCCCGCCGAAAAGCTCAACACGGCGCTGCGCTGGGCCGGCCGGCTGGTCTCCGGCGATCTGGACATCGCCTATGAGCCCGAGCGGGGGTTCTTCGAGATTCCCGCCTCCCCCGAAGGGTCGCTCGTCGCAACGGTCCTGGCCGAGGCCCGGAGGGCGCTGGAGCCCGCCCAGGACTGAGCAGGGACGTCACAGCAGGACTTGGGGACACGCCCACGGGCCGCGACCCGTGGGCGCCGAACGACGGGTAAAGAAGAATCTAAAAAAGCATTCGTTCCTTGATAAGGACCGATAAAAGCGACATGTGGATTGCCTAGCGAAAAATCACGGACATGCGTAGGCGGTTTCGAGCCCTGACCCTGGGGCAGCGCACGGGAACAACCGCTTATACAACCGGAGGCAGACATGTCCACCGTGATCTGGGTGGCCGTCGTCGTGGCCGCGGTGGTGGCGATCATCGCAGTCGGCTATTTCGTACTGCAGCAACAACGCCGACACCGACTTCGCGACCGATTCGGCCCCGAGTACGAACGTACCGTGCAGGAGCGCGACACCCGGCGAGAGGCCGAGCAGGAGCTCACCGCCCGTGAGCAGCGTGTCAACTCGCTCGACATCCGCCCGCTCGACTCCGAAACGCGCGAGGCCTATGCCAAGAAGTGGATGGAGGTCCAGGAGCGCTTCGTGGACGCCCCGGGCTTTGCGGTGACCGAAGCCGACCAGCTCGTGACCTCCGTGATGGCTGAGCGAGGTTACCCGACCGAGGACTTCGAGCAGCGGCTCTCCGACCTTTCGGTCGTGCACGGCCGCACCCTCGGCCACTACCGGCAGGCCCACGAGATCAGCAGCCGCGCCGCCCATCAGGAGGCTTCCACCGAGGAGCTCAGGCAGGCCATGGTGCACTACCGCGCCCTGTTCGAGGAACTGCTCGCAGACTCCGGCGGCGCCGTCACCGGTGACCAGCCTCCCCGGCACGCCGCCGACGCCGGCCACCAGGAACCCATCAACGACGACGAGCGAGCTGCCCGCCGCGACGCGCAAGGACGGTAATCAAAATGAACGATCGAATTGGACGAGACAACGATCACCTTCTTAACAAGCAGGACGAAGACGACCTGAACGTGCCATCACAGCGCACTGACGTAACCCCTGGATTCGAGGAGCACCACGGTGACACCCTCCCGAATCGGACGAGTGATCTGGACGACGACCGGACGGGCGATCTGGACGACCGACGCGACGATCTGGGGGACGACCGCTCGGGCGACAGCCTCGTGGCCGGTCGCGTGGACGACCCCCGCCCGGGGCACGACGACCTGGGTGACAAGCTGGACGACGACCTGAACGACGGCAGGCCCGGCGACGTGCTCGACCAGGAGCCGCCGGTGATCGACTCCACACGCCACGATGACGGGCTCGACGACAGCACCCCGGCGGTCGTCGCCGACCCGCCGGGCGACGGGCTCGACCAGGACGTGACCGTCATCGATTCCAACCGGCAGGGCACGGCGCCCGCCGTGGACCAGCCCGCCGCGAGCACCTCCCTGTTCGATCACGACCCGGACGAGGTGCGGAGGCGCTGGCAGGAGGTTCAGGCGGGTTTCGTGGACGATCCCCGCGACTCGGTGGAGCGGGCGGACTCCCTGCTCGACGAGATCACGACCTCGCTGCGAACCGCGCTGGAGACCCGGACCGCCGAACTCCAGGGCCGCTGGAAGAACAGCGACCAGAACGACACCGAAGAACTCCGCACCGCCCTGCGTGACTACCGGGCGATGCTGGAGCAGCTCCTGACCACTTCTTCTGCTGGGACAAGGTGACCTATGCTCGCAATCGCTGCAGCAATCGTATTCGGCCTCGGCCTGTTACTTGATCTGATCGGCACCAGCATCGCCGGAATCAGTGGCACCACCTTCCTGCTCCTCGGCCTGCTTCTCCTCGCGCTGCACCAGGCCGGGATCGGTACGGCCGGCGCCACGCGGAGCGGGAACTGGCGCCGCACCCGCCGCTGATCGGCCGCTGACGACAGACCAAGAACAGCCCCATGAAAAGGAGCGCCATCCACACGGACGGCGCTCCTTTCACGGTCGGCCCCCAGGGGTGAGACGTATTCGAAAGGGCCTGTTCGCACAAGAAGAAGCGCCATCCACACGGACGGCGCTCTTTTTGTGGTCGGCCACCTCATGGGCGGCATGTATCCAGAAGGGCGTAGTCACATGAGAAGGAGTGCCATCCACACGGATGGCACTCCTTCTCATGGTCGGTCACCCCATGGGTGAGGCGTATTCGGAAGAACCCGTTCAGACCTTGAAGAACATCGTGATGAACGTGCCGGACACACCGGTCTCGAAGGTGATGTCCGAGCTGACCATCCGGGCCACCCACAGCCCCATGCCACTGGTCGCGTGGGGAGCGGGCGGCGTCTCGCCGGGGGCCGGGCCGGGATCCCACCGGCCCTCGTCGTGGATCTCCACCGCGAGGGTCCGCCCGACGTTCCACATCCGCAGCACGGCCTTGGCGGTGGGATGACCGTGCGTGACCGCGTTGGTGGCCACCTCGTTCACCGCGACCAGGAAGTCGGCCAGATCCTCCTCCGGCATCCCCCCGCGCACAGCCTGTGCGGCGGCGAAATCGCGCACGTCAGGCAGGTCGGGGAGGAAGAAGGCAAGCTCGGCGACGGCGGTTCCGGCGAGGGAGGATCGGGAACGATCAGCGCTCGGCAAGAAGCGATCCGGACGAGCACCGTCCTCGTTCACCCGGAATCCGCCTCCCCTGGTCCATCGTGGCGCTGTCCTCAACATCTGGGGATCATTTCAACGCACCCTATGTCACGTCGCAGTCACGTCGCATGGTCACACTCATGTCGTACCGTCTCGCATCGTCGCAGTCACGTCGTATCGTCGCCGACTGGGGTGCCCGATGGCGAGCGGTGTAATCAGCATTCGGCGATCAGTTCCTCACGGAGCTGGTCGAGCACCTTCCGCAGGATACGAGAGACGTGCATCTGCGAGATGCCGAACTCCGCCGCGATCTCAGCCTGGGTCAGGTTGCCGAAGAAGCGCAGGAGGAGGATGTTCTTCTCCCGCGCCGGCAGCTTGTCGATCAGCGGCTTGACCGCCTCGCGGTCCACGAGCACACCCAGTGCGTCGTCCTCGTCGGGGATGACGTCTCCCAGTGCCGCCGCGTCGTCGTCGGCGCCGAGCGGGGCATCGAGCGAGAGGGCGCTGTACGCGGCCGAGGCGTCGAGGGTGAGCAGGACGTCCTCTTCGGTGATGTTCATCTTCACGGCGAGCTCGGCGACCGTCGGGGCGCGGCCGAGATCCTGGCTGAGGTCGGCGACCAGCCGGTTCAGCTCGGCCCTGCGCTCCTGGTAGACGCGGGGGACGCGAATGGCCCAGGTGCGGTCGCGGAAGTGTCGCTTGACCTCACCGGTCATGGTGACCACGGCGTAGCCGCGGAAGGCGTGTCCGAGGGTCGGGTCGAAGCCGTTGATGGCCTTCATGAGCCCGACGTAGGCGGCCTGGAGGAGGTCCTCCAGCGGCTCGCCACGGTAGCGATAGCGGCGGGCGATCTCCATGGCGAGCGAGCGGTGCATCTCGACGATGCGCTCACGCAGACGCTCGGCGCGGTATTCGGAGACCTCAGGCAGGACCATCTCGGCGAGGAGGTCCTCGGCGGTCATGTCGGTGATTTCGAGTGCCTGAACAGACATTGCTGCTCCCTGGTATTACTGTCGGGCGAACCGACCCACGGAGCAATTCCGGGCAGACGGCATCGCCTCGACCACTTTTCGAGGCAAGGCCCTCTGCTGGACCTCTGCTTCGAGTATTCCCCGGATTCCCGGAGTATTACTCGCACTCAGGTAACAGTAGGGTTGCTAATCGAATGGCGAGGAGGCTCTGAGTGACGGTGTCGGAGAACGGCGAGAGATCGGCAGCCCTGACTCTGACGTCGGTGCGGGTCGGCGGGATCAACGTGGTCCAGGTGATCGGCCTGCTGGATGCGACGACCAGAGATCAGTTCGCCGACTACCTGGCGGCCGAGACAGGCGAGCACGGCCCTGACATGGCCCTGGACCTGGGCGGGGTGACCTTCATGGACTCCCGGGCGCTCGGGCTCATCGTCCACCATTGGCAGCTCAGCACCACCGCCAAGGCCAAGTTCGCCCTCATCGGGGTGGAGTACGCCAAGACCAAGGTGATGTGGATCACCGGTCTGGCCCAGCGTCTGCCCCTCTACGACACGATCGACGACGCGCTCGCCGCGTTCGACCAGCCGGACCAGCCTGACCGGCTTGGCTGAGCCGACCGGCCCGGCCGGAGGCCCAACCCGTCCGGCCGGGGGTTCCTCGCTCCTCAGGCCTCTTTTTTCGTCTCCTGGTTGCGCTGGTGCTCGTCGACCAGCAGCCGGGCCAGGTCGGCCACCTTCACCTGGTGGTGCTGGGAGATCCTGCGCAGCTCGTCGAAGGCCGCTTCGGCCGAGCAACCGCTGGACTTCATGATGATGCCCTTGGCCTGGTCGATGATCGCCCGGCCGGCCAGCGCCTCCTGCATCTGGGCGGCGTCGGTCCGGACCTCGTCGTAGTCCCACATGTTGGCCAGCACCACGTTCACCTGCTCGGCCAGCATGTCGGCCAGCGGGGGGACGTTCCTGGCCGCGAAGACGCCGGGCCGCACGCCGTACAGTCCCAGGACCAGGACGGCGCGCTCGACGGTGATCGGCATGGCCAGGACCGAGCGGACCCCGCAGCGGACCGCCATACCGACGTAGTCTGGCCAACGGGGCTCGCGGAGCACGTCCTGGACGATCACGGGGCGACCCGTGGCGCGGGCCTCGGCCGACGGACCTTCGCCGAGTTCGCCCTCGCTGTTGACGAGCACGATGAGTTCGCTGTGCGAGGCTGAGACGACCATCCGCTCCTCGCGCCAGAGTTCGGCGGAACCACCGGCACAACCGGGCACACCGCTCGCAAGGGTTACGGTGAGCCCGCGCAGCACGCTCTCGCTCGAGGTTTCCTCGCTGACCCTTCCCAGGGCCGCGAGGTCACGGGCAAGAACGGGAGTGACCATATCCATATCGCGAGATCCCTTCCCGGTTTCGTTAGCTTAATCACTATCTGACCGCGCATCGATTTGATCCACCGGGTGGCGTACCGTCTACGACGGGACCAGCCCCATCCCGGCCGCCGACGAGGACGAGCATTGACCGACATCATTGGCCTTCAGGCCCTGGAACAAGCGCTGACGGCGCTCACCACCAGGGTCTCCTCCCTGCGGGAGGCCAAATCCGCCTACCCCGCAGACCCCCGGTCCACACTTGACGCGGCGCTCGCCGAGCTCGACACCGCCCGCGAGTTGCTGGAGGCGTCCCTGCGCGAGCTGCGCAAGACGCCCAAGCGGTCCGGTGAGCGAGAGAGCGGATCACAGAGGGAGCTCAAACTACTACGGCAGGTGTTCCGCACCTTCCCGGTCCCCGTGGTGGTGCTGGACGGTTCGGGAGTGGTCCGGCGGATCAGCGCTGAAACCTCCCAGATGCTGGGCAGCCCGGCGGGCTACCTGATCGGCCGCTCGTTCCCGCTGTTCGTCGACGTCTCCCGGCGGGCGGCGTTCCGCTCGCATCTGACGGCGGTTCAGCAGGGCGGGCAGACCGCGACGTTCCAGACCCGGCTGGCCCACCAGGGCCGTGCGCACACGGTGCAGCTGGCCATCACCCGGCTGACGATGCCGGGTGAGCCGCAGGAGATGATCGCGATCATGATCCTCCCGCTGGAGGCTCAGGTCGCGGGGACGCCCCCCGGACCGGTCGACCGGTCGGACGCCTCGATGGTCCTCGCCTCCGCCCGGCGGCAGGAGCTGCTGTCCAGGATGACCCGTCTGCTGCTCGACGAGGAGAGCCTGCGCCAGCCGGTGACCGTCACCAGGGCCGCGCGGCTGCTGGCCGCCGAGTCCGCCGACTGGGTGATCGCCGACGTGGTCCGCGACGGCGTGCCCAGGCGGGCCTGCGCGCTCGGCCCGAGCGACAAGCCGGTGACCCAGCTCGTCCGCCTGATCGAGGGGATGAACCCGCTGACCGCACCGGCCATCGCCCACGTGCTGACCGGCGGTTCGGGCGTGGTGCACGAGATGCTGGAGGAGGACACGCTGCTCGGCGATGTCCCCGGCGGGCCGCCGCTGCTGCGCGTCATGGGCGCGGCCTCGGTGCTGATCGTGCCGATCGGCGGCGAGAACGGCGTCCTCGGCGCTCTCACGCTGGTACGGCTGCGCGACCGCGAGCCGTTCTCCCTCGCCGACCTGGGCCTGATGGAGGAGATCGGCGTCCACCTCGGGCTCGCCCTGCGCGCCCGGCGCAGCTTCCAGACCCGCTCCCAGGCCGCCGACGCGCTGCGCACCAGCGTGGTGCCGCGGAGTCTGCCGAACATCCCCGGGTTCGAGGCGGCGGCGATCTACCACGCGGGCTCCAGCCCGGTCGGCGCCGAGTTCTACGACGTCTTCCCCGTTCAGGACGGCTGGGGCTTCGCCCTCGGGGGCGCCGCGGGCAAGGGTGAGGAGGCCGCGTCGGTCAGCGCCATGGTGCGCAACGGGCTGCGCGTGCTCAGCGTCTGGGAGTCCGATCCGGGCGAGGCGCTCCGCAAGCTGAACCAGGCACTGATCGCCCAGCGCAACGGCATGTTCGTGATGGCCGTGGCGGGGTTCGTGCGGTCACGCAAGATCAGGCTGGCCAGCGCGGGGCACCATCCCGCCGCGCTGCTGCAGCCCGACGGCGGGGTACGGTTCACCGCCGGAGGCGGCGTGCCGCTGGGCATCGCGCCCGAGGCCGAGATGTTCGACGAGGAGCTCACGCTGACCTCCGGCCAGACCCTGGTCTTCTACTCCGACGGGCTGGTGGCCTCGCAGAACGAGCTGGGCGAGTCATACGGTGAGAGCCGGCTCGCCGACGTGCTGGCGCGATGTGTGACGCAGTCTCCGGCGGCGGTGGTCAAGACGCTGGAGGAGGACCGGCACGCGTTCTCCGGCGGACGGGTATGGGACGAGATCGTGATACTCGCCCTACGTGTCGTGTAACTTGGCGTAACTTAGTGGTCTCACCACGCGACGAGCGCTCGTGTCCAGCAGTGTGGAGACGAAGGATGACCTCACCCGAGGACGATGATCAGCGCTCTCCCGGTTGGATTCGGCCGGGAGAGCATCTCTGTCTCACCTTCGACGACGACGAGGAGCGCGAGCCGGTGCTCGCCGCGTTCGTCTCCGACGGGCTGGCGCGGGGGGATCAGGTCGTTTACCACACCGACATGACCCACCCGGCGGTTCTGATCGGGCTGCTCCGGGGCTGGGGCGTGGATCCGGATCCTTTCCTGGCCCGGGGCCAGTTACGGATCGACGGCGCGGAGGAGATCTACTTCAGCGACGGGCGTTTCGACCCCGATCTGGCGGTCGAGTCCCTGGCCAGGGCCGCCGCCGGCGCGTTGCGTCAGGGTTACCGGGCGCTGCGCGTCACCGGCGAGATGAGCTGCGCCCTGCGCTCCGGCCCGGAACGGCTCGTCGAGTACGAATCCCGGATAAAGCCGATCCTGGACACCGGCACGGCGATGGCGGTGTGCCAGTACGACCGGCGCCTGTTCGCCCCGGAGCAGCTCCCCCGCCTGCGGGGAATCCATGACCGTGAGGTGAGCATGGGCCTGCGCTTCGACGGCGGGCTCCTCAAGATCAGGCCCATGGTCAATCCCCACGGGTTGAGGGTCGAGGGCGAGGTGGACGCCGCCACCCTGCCGGTGTTCACGACGGCGCTGCATGAGGCCGCGCGGCGGATGTCCGGCGACATCCACGTGGATGTCGGCAAACTGGCCTTCGTTGACCTCGCCGGGCTCCGGGCGATCATCGATCTGGCCGCCGGGCTCAAGGCGCCGAGGTCCCTGTGCCTGTCGCCGGAGTCCTCGCACGTCCACCAACTGATCAAGATGATCGGCTGGGACACGACGCCCGGCCTGCGCCTGAGCGGGGACGACCTGACATGACCTCAATACACCAGGCGGCGGTCTACGACTCCGATCGCCGGTTCCTGGCGGTCGCGCTGCCGTTCATCCAGGATGGGCTGGCCAAGGGCGACCCGGTGATGGTCGCGACCACCTCGGCCAATCTGGAGCTCCTCGGGAACGCCCTCGGCAGGGACGGCCGCCTGATCGACTACGCCGAGAGCGGCTTTCTCGGCCGCCGGACGGTGGAGCGCGCCACGGCGTTCCACCGCTACTGGCAGCGGCGCGCCCCGGAGGCTCCGTGCGGCGGGCATGTGCGGATCATCGCCGAGCCCGTGTGGACCGGGCGGGCGGCCTGCGAGGTCCGGGCCTGGCAGCGCATGGAGGCGAGCCTCAACCTGCTGCTGCGTGGCACCAACGTCTGGATGCTCTGCCCCTACGACGAGAGGGTCCTGGACCCGGAGGTGATGAGGTCCGCCCGGCGTACCCACCCCGCGATGTCAGCGGACGGTTACACGGCGCTGGATTGCTCCGAATACATCGATCCCGTGGAGTTCATCCGCGAATGCGACTCCGTCCTGCCCCTCGAACCGCCGGAGGACGCGGCCACCGTCCACGCGGACACCCTGCACTCCCTGCGGGCGTTCATCACCGGGCAGGCGTCCTTCCTCGGGTTGAGCCCCGACCGCGCGGCCCTGCTCGCCGTCGTCGTCAACGAGATCGCCGCCCTGCTGGAGGTGCCCGTCACGGTCCGGCTCTGGGAACGGCTGGGCGCGATCACCTGCCACGTTCACCGCGAGGGCGGACGCGTCGCCGACCCGGTCGCCGGCTTCCTGCCCCCGGGCGCCACGGCCAAGCCCGGCGACGGACTCTGGATCGCCAGGCAGCTCTGCGACCGCCTTGATATCCATCATGACCTGGGTGGATGCACGATTCAGCTGCAGGTGCCGAGCGCCCGGGCCGAAGAGCTGAGGCAGAGCAGGAAGTATTGAGGTTTGCCTTCGGCGCGGATCCGGGTATGGTTTGAGTCATACAGACGTGTGCCTAAGACGCAGGCACCCCTGAAGGAATCACAGGCTTTTTATGCCTATCTCCTCCCAGAGGTGTGCCGTGAACATTGCATTCGTTTCTTCCGAGGCTCTCTCCTCCACCCAGGACCAGTCCGACCTCGCCGCCCAGCGCGCCCACCTTCTGTCCATCGCCCGCGAATTGGGCCGGGACCACAAGGTGACCATCTACACCCGCAGAAACTCCGACGCCGGCAAGGCTCGGGTCCGGGTCTCCCAGGGCGTCACGCTGGAGAACCTGTCGGCCGGTCCCGCCCAGGACCTGCCCGAGGACGGCATGCTGCCCTACCTGTCCGACCTCGGCGAGCAGCTCATGCACCGCTGGGGCCAGGACCGTCCCGACGTCATCCACGCGCACTCCTGGACCGGTGGCCTGGCCGCCATCGCCGGCGCCAACGGCCTCGACGTGCCGTTCACCCAGACCTTCAGCACCGAGAACTCCCACGACGTCAAGAAGGTCCGGCTGCAGCGCGCCATCGGCCTCCGGGCCAGCGCGGTCATCGCCGGGTGCGGAGACGAGGAGTCCTCGCTGATCCGGCTGGGCGTGCCGCGCCGCAACATCTCCGTGATTCCCTGCGGCGTCGACATCGAGCGCTTCCGGCGCCAGGGCCCGGCCGCGGCACGCGGCACCCGGCCCCGGCTGCTGCACGTCGGGCCGCTGACCCAGGACAAGGGCGTCTACACCGCGGTTCGCGCGCTGGAGGGCATCCCCGAGGCCGAGCTGCTCATCGCCGGCGGACCCGCCCACACGAACCTGGCCCAGGACGCCGACGCGCACCGGATCATGCTGCTGGCCAAGGAGATCGGGGTGGACGACCGGGTGACCCTGCTCGGGCACATCCCGCACGCCTCGGTGGCCAAGCTGATGCGCAGCGCCGACGTGGTCCTCTCGCTGCCGCGCGAGGCCCCCGCCGGTGTCGTCGCCCTGGAGGCCATGGCGTGCGGCGTGCCGATCATCGCCTCGGCGGTGGGCGCCCACCTCGACTCCGTCGTGGACGGGGTGACCGGCCTGCTGATCCCGGCCGACCGTCCGGCGCAGACCTCCCGCCTCACCCGCGAACTGCTCGCCGACCCGACCCGGCGCACCGCCATCGGCTTCGCCGGCGCCGACCGCGCCCGGTCCCGCTACTCGTGGGAGCGGATCAGCCAGGAGCTCGTCCAGGTCTACGAGAACGCCCTCGCCACCTCCGTCCAGCACTGATCTACGGCGGCCGACCAGGCCGAAGGAGCGGGGTCCCCATATGGGGACCCCGCTCCTTTTCATATGGCCTTCGAGTTTCAGCCGGTCACGCGGACGGCGTCGGCATCATGGTGTGCCCGTGTCATCGGCCGCAGTACAACCAGCTCCGAGTAACCGGTGTTGGGTGATGTGGCCATAGTCACGCGAGTGGAGAAGAAGAACGGCGTGGTAATCGCCCGGATCCACATCGGCGATTGCCCGCGTTGGGGCCGTGCGGTCACGCGCAGCCGCCTGCGCCATCATTGGCCTGACCGCGCGGCGGAGTTCGTGGCCAGACCGGAGAGGCGGAGAGGAGATCAACGGGCCCGCCCACTCCCCGGCCGTCTAAGGCCGTTCGAGGTCGTAGGTGACGTCCGCTACGCGGACCGTCTGGACCAGCGGGTCCTCGATGATCTTTCGCAGTTCCCCTATCGTGGCCAGCGAGTCCACGTAGGCGTAGGCCAGGCCGTCATTCGCGGCCTTTCGCAGGCGGGCCAGGCTCAGATCGAAGTCGTGCAGGTTGTCGACGCCGTGGTCCTTGAGGATGCCCACCCAGCGGCGGAAGTTCGCAAGGTCCAGCTTGATCGCCTCATCGGACTCGATCACATGGTCCTCAATTCACGGCTGCGCATCTGATCCGGGGCCGACGCCGCCGGGGCGGCGATCGCCTACTCGGAGCTGGACGCGCAAGGGCGACGACCTTCAAACCGGGTCTCGTGAGGCCTCCGAACCCTCGGGCGGCTCCCGGCCGTCACAGCAGGCGGGTCGCCTTCAGGCCGAGGTGGATCAGCAGCCGGTCCTCACCGTCGGCGAGATCGCGGCCGGTGAGGCGCTCGGCCTTGCCCAGCCGGTAGTAGAGCGTCTGGCGGTGCACCCCGAGCGCGGACGCGGTCTCCTGGACGTGGCCGGCGCGGTCGAGGTAGCCCTCCACCGTCCTGGCGAGCTCCGGGTCCTCCGCCAGGTGGCCGATCTCCCCCGCCAGCTCCCGCAGCTCGGCCTCGGGCAGCCGGACGAGCAGCCGATAGACGCCGAGGTCGGACCAGGCGGCGACGGGCGCGAGCTCGGGCACCCGGTCGGCCACCCTGAGCGCCTGTACGGCCTCCCGCCAGCTCCGCCAGGCCTGCGCGGGCTCGGGGCGGGCGCCGCCGACCCCGGCGGCCGTGCCGTACATGGCCTGGATCCGGCAGGCCAACTCCCACGCCTGGCCCGCCGGGACGAGCAGCGCGACCAGCGACTCGTCCTGGGTGGTGAGCGCGGAGTCGGCGAGCACGCCGCGCGGGAGCGTCCAGAGCGCGGCGACCCGGTCCGGGGAGCTCCGGACGGCGATCGCCGCCACCGGGCCGCGCACGTCCAGCTCCGACAGCGCCCAGGAGCGCTCCTCGGCGTCGGTCGAGAACAGCTCCCGGAGGTTCCTGCCCAGGTCCTGACGGCGGTGGACCTCCTGGGCGAGGACCGCGGCCACCCGGGCGACCAGGTCGGCCACGGAGGCGAGCGCGGCACTGCCGAGCGTGCCGTCGTCCAGCAGCCACAGATAGCCGTAGGTGACCTCGTGATGACGCAGCGGCACGCACACCCGGGCGAGCACCCCGAGATCGGCGTCGGCGGGGATCCGGACGGGGCCGCGGGCGGTCGCGATGCCGTACCCCTCGAAGTAGGCCCGCACCTCCTCCGTCGCGCGGCGCCGGAGAATGGACTCCTGCCGCACCACGTCGATGTCGCCGCTCTGCGCGGCGTAGGCCAGGAGCTGGAACGAACGGTCTTCCAGGGTGGCGGAGGCACCGAGCCTGGCGGCGATCTCGTCGACGGTCTCCTGCAACACCCCACCATTGTCATACATATGTATGAACACTCTTCACACCGGTCGTGACAGATGCACATAATGGATATTTGAGCTGGGGTTTTAGGGTGGGGACATGCTTGGTTCCCTTCTTCTCGCCGGATCCCGGCTGCCGCTGGTCCGGCGCGCGGTGTCCGGCGTCCCGCTGACACGCAAGGTCGTCGACCGCTTCGTCGCGGGCGAGGCGACCCAGGACGCGGTCGGGGCGGTCCACCGCCTGACCGACGCCGGTCTCACCGTCACCATCGACCATCTGGGCGAGGAGACGCGTGACGCGAAGGCCGCCGCACAGAAGGCCGGGGCCTACGTCGCGTTGCTCGACGCGCTGAGTGAACTGAATCTCGGCGACCGCGCCGAGGTGTCGGTGAAGCTCTCGGCGGTCGGCCAGGCTCTTGGAGCGGACGGCGACAAGATCGCGCTGGAGAACGCCCGCCAGATCGGTGAGGCCGCCCGCGCCGCCGGGGCGAACGTGACCCTCGACATGGAGGACCACACCACGGTCGACTCCACGCTGGGCATCCTGCGGGCGCTGCGCGAGGACTTTCCCTCCACCGGCGTCGCCATCCAGGCCTACCTGTTCCGCAGCGAGGCCGACTGCCGTGACCTGTCACAGCGCGGCTCCCGGGTCCGCCTGGTCAAGGGCGCCTACGCCGAGCCCGCCTCGGTGGCCCACCAGAACAAGAACGAGGTCGACAAGGCCTACGTCCGCTGCCTGCGCATCCTCATGGCGGGCGAGGGCTACCCCATGGTGGGGACGCACGACGACCGGTTGATCTCGATCACCGAGACCCTCGCCGACCGTTTCGGGCGCTCCCAGGGCGACTACGAGTATCAGATGCTCTACGGCATCCGCACCGACAAACAGCAGGCCCTGGCGGGTGCCGGTCACACGGTGCGCGTCTACATCCCCTACGGCGACGACTGGTACGGCTACTTCATGCGCCGCCTCGCCGAGCGCCCCGCGAACATCGCCTTCTTTCTTCGTGCCCTTGGAGGCAAGTGATGGATGCCAACTTCACCGTTCCCAGCCCGGTCAACGAGCCGGTGCTCGGCTACGCCCCCGGCAGCGCGGAGCGCACCGCGCTCGAGAACCGCGTCAAGGAACTGGCCGGCGCTCAGCTCGACCTGACCATGACCATCGGCGGCGAGCAGCGGATGGGCGGCGGCGCCTCGATCGACGTCGTCCAGCCGCACAACCACGCCTCCGTGCTCGGCCGTACGGCTGACGCCACCGCCGACGACGTGCGGGCCGCGATCGACGCGGCGCTGAAGGCCGCGCCCGCGTGGCGTGCGCTGTCGTTCGACGAGCGGGCCGCCATCTTCCTGCGGGCCGCCGACCTGCTGGCCGGGCCGTACCGGCAGACGCTGAACGGCGCCACGATCCTGGGCCAGTCCAAGTCCGCGCAGCAGGCGGAGATCGACGCCGCCTGTGAGCTGATCGACTTCCTGCGCTTCAACGTGGACTACGCGCGCCGGCTCTACGAGAACCAGCCGGTGTCCTCGGCCGGCGTGTGGAACCGGATGGAGTACCGGCCGCTGGAGGGCTTCGTCCTGGCGATCACGCCGTTCAACTTCACCGCCATCGCCGGGAACCTGCCCTCGTCGGCGGCCCTGATGGGCAACGTCGTCGTCTGGAAGCCCTCCCCCACCCAGCAGTTCGCCGCGCACTTCACCATGAGGCTTCTGGAGGAGGCCGGGCTCCCCGCGGGCGTCATCAACATGGTGACCGGCAACGGCTCGGCCGTCTCCGAGGTCGCGATGACCCATCCGGAGCTGGCGGGCATTCACTTCACGGGCTCCACCGCGACCTTCCAGCACCTGTGGTCGACGGTCGGCGCGAACATCGGCTCGTACAAGTCCTATCCGCGCCTGGTCGGCGAGACCGGCGGCAAGGACTTCGTGCTGGCCCACCCCTCGGCCGACCCGGCGGTGCTGGCCACCGCCCTGATCCGCGGCGCGTTCGAGTATCAGGGGCAGAAGTGCTCGGCCGCCTCGCGCGCCTACGTGCCGCGTTCGATCTGGTCGCTGATCCGTGACGAGCTCGTCGGCACCGCCGAGTCGCTGACCGTCGGCGACGTGGCCGCGGACCTGTCCACCTTCATGGGCGCGGTCATCGACGACCGGGCGTTCGCCAAGCACAAGGCGGCGATCGACCGGGCCCGCTCGCTCGACTCGATCAACGTGCTGACCGGCTCCTACGACGACTCCGTCGGCTACTTCGTGAAGCCGACCATCCTGGAGTCGTCCGACCCGACGGACGAGATCTTCGCCAAGGAGTACTTCGGGCCGATCCTCGGCGTGCACGTCTACGACGACGCGGACTTCGACGCGGTGATGGACCAGATGGAAGGCGTCTCCCAGTACGCGCTGACCGGCTCGATCATCGCCCGGGACCGCGGCGCGATCGCCTCGGCGTCGGAGCGGCTGCGCTTCGCGGCGGGCAACTTCTACATCAACGACAAGCCCACCGGCGCGGTCGTCGGCCAGCAGCCCTTCGGCGGCGCCCGCGCCTCGGGCACCAACGACAAGGCCGGCTCGATCTTCAACCTGATCCGCTGGGTGAACGCTCGGACGATCAAGGAGACGTTCGTCCCGGCGACCGACCACCGCTACCCGCACATGGGCTGACCCTCGCAGAGGGGTCAGGACCGGAAGAAGCCCGGCTGTTCCGGGTAATTCGCGACAGACGGCGACGCCCGGGTCTCGCATTCGAGACCCGGGCGTCGCCGTCTCATCGATCCGGCCAAGCCGGGCGTGCTCGCCCCCGCCCAGGCCTACGACCCGGCCGGCTTCCTGGACTCCCTCCTTCCCCACGGCATTCGCTGGACCATCGAGGAGGGCATGCCAGAGGGCTGAAGTCGTCATATCCGACCGGCTCGGCGGCCCACCATCCGATCCCCGCCGTACGAGGGACCGCATGTCGCCCGGCACGATCCGCCGCGCAAGGAGTGGGGGCCGCACACGTTCGCGTGCGGCACCCTCGCCGTTGTCATCGGGTCTGGTCGGTGGGGCGGATCAGGATCTCGTTCACCGACACATGGCTCGGCTGGCTGACGGCGTAGAGCACGGCCGCGGCGATGTCCTCGGGCTGGAGAGTCCTCATCGAGCTCTGCATCTCCTGCGCCATGGCACGCGTCGCGGGGTCGGTGATGTGGCTCGCGAGGTCGGTGGCGACGAATCCGGGCTCGACGACCACGACGCGCACGCCCTGCGCGGTGATCTCCTGGCGCAGCGACTCCGAGAAGGCGTTCACTCCGAACTTCGTGGCCGCGTACACGCCGCCACCCGCCGAGGCGATGCGCCCCGACGTCGAAGACGTCTGAACGACGGTCCCCTTGCTTTCCAGCAGATGCGGGAGGGCGGCGTGTGTCGCGTACATCGTTCCGAGCAGGTTGGTGCGCACCATCGTGTCCCACTCCGCCGTGTCGGCACCGGCGATCGGCCCGCTGAGCATCACGCCCGCGTTGTTCACCAGTACGTCGAGCCTGCCGAACCGCTCGACCGTGGCCGCGACGGCGTCGCGGTTGGACCGCAGCTCGGTGACATCGAGCTCGAGCGGCAGCACGTCCCCTTCGGCGCGCTCGGCAACGGTCCGCAGCCGGTCCATCCGTCTCGCGCCGACGGCGATCCGGGCGCCCGCCGCCGACAGCGACAGCGCGACGGCCTCACCGATTCCCGACGACGCTCCTGTGATCAGGACGACTTTTCCCTGCAGCGGCTTGCTCATCGCTTCTGCTCTTCCTTCAGGTCTCTCGAGAACGGTTTCCCCTCGGATCACTAAACGGACCCGGCGGTCAGGTTAAGCGTACAGCAAGCGGACCGGCCGGTCATGTTAGGACCGCCAGAAGTGGACCCGCCGGTCAGGTTATTGTGAGGCCATGAGCGAACAGCGCGGCCGGAACGCACCGGCGACAGTTACGGGCGGGCTCCGTGCGGACGCGGTACGCAGCCGCGAGTTGTTGCTGCGTGCGGCCAGAGAGGTGCTCGCGACCGAGGGAACGGAGGCGTCCGTCGCCGACATCGCCCTGCGCGCCGGACTCGGCAAGGGGACGGTGTTCCGGCACTTCGCGACAAAGGACGAGCTGATCGCGACGATCGTGGGCGATGTCCTGGACACGCTCCTCGCGAAGGGGGCCGAGCTCGTCGACGCGACCGACCCGGCAGCGGCCCTGCACGAGTTCATGGCCGACGCGATCGAGCTCCAGGCGAACGACCGGGCCTTCTGCGAAGTCGTGGCCGGCACCTCTCAGCAGCATCCCCGGGTGCGGGCGGTGGTCGACCGACTTCATGATCTCGTGGAGGCGCTCACCGAGCGAGCCCGCTCACATGGTGCGATCCGCGACGACATCACCGGCACCGACATCGCGTTGCTTCTGAGCGGCGTCTACCAGACCGCCGCCCCGCTGGCCGCCACCGAACCCGAGCTCTGGCGCCGCTACCTCGCCCTGGCACTGGACGGACTCCAGCCTCGCGCGGCACGGCCCCTGCCCTATCCGGCGCCGCAACCCCAAAGGTCGTAACCCGGCCCGGTCCCGGTCATGGCGTCCTGCGCGGCGGCGGGGCGATCACCGCACGCCCACCCGGAACGGGCGGCCTCACGCCGAGGCCGCTCCGTTCTCCTTCACGGCCGGCGAGACTCGCCGGGAAAAGCCCGGAGGGCGATAGCGACCACCTCGGCCAGCTCCTGGCGGGTGGCGCCGGCGGCGGCGTGGACGGAGAGTCCCTCCGACACGGTCATGATGTAGCGGGCGAGCCCGTCGGGGTCGTTCTCGGGAGCCAGGTCGCCTTCCTGGACCGCGCGGCGGAGGCGGTCGCGCATCGCGAGCTCTCCACCCTTGCGTGCGCGGGCCAGCGCCGCGCTCACATCGGCGTTCTCAACGCCACAGGACAGGCCGCTCTGGATGCTGAAGCATCCGGGCGGACGACCCGGCGCCGTCACCGCCTTGATGTTCCCGTCCAGAAAGGTCTCGACGACCTCCCTGGCGGTGGGAGCGGCCAGGGCGTCACGGACATAGGCCATGTCAATGGCCGCGTACCGGGCGAGCGCCTTGTCGAACAGCTCGCGCTTGTTGCCGAAGGCGGCGTACATGCTGGTCCTGTTGATGCCCATGGCCGCGGTGAGATCGCTGAGCGAGGCGCCCTCGTAGCCCTGTCGCCAGAACACCTCCACCGCCCGATCCAGCGCCTGGTCGGCGTCGAAGCCACGCGGACGTCCGATGGTGGATTGCCTGACGGTGCTCATGCCGCCCATCGTAGCCAATCCAAACCGATCGATACATAAGTCGTCCCACTTGTGCTAACGTCCATTTCGGTACCGATCGATACGGAACAGGTCGACCGAACAAGCAGGCGCATCAGGCCTGTTGCGGCTTCAGAGCGACCCTGAGGCGGGCACTGCCGCCACCGTCAACGTGGCATCCGATTTCCTTCAGAGAGGGTTTTTCCGTCATGAACTACAACGGTGAAGAGTTCAGCGAGCCTGAAAACGCCGGGAAGGTCAGCCGGCGATGGCTGCTCAGGACGGCGACGGTCAGCGCCGCGGCCGTTCCGCTCCTTGCCGGAGGTACGTCACAGGCGGCCACCCGGCCGGCGCCCGGGAAGGGCGCCACGGCCGCCACCCGCCTGCCGGGCCTGCCGAAGGACTTCTGGAAGACCTTCACCAGCAGATACGTCGAAGTCGACAAAATGCGGCTCCACGCGGTGACCGGCGGAGACGGCCCTCCCATTCTGTTCATCGGCGGATGGCCTCAGACCTGGTACGCCTGGCGGCACGTGATGCCCGCCTTCGCGCGGGACTTCAGCATCGTCGCGATCGACTCACGCGGCGTGGGCCTGTCGTCCAAACCCGCTTCGGGCTACGACTCGCGCACCCTCGCCAACGACGCGGTGAAGCTCATGAAGGCCCTGGGACACGATCGTTTCGCCCTGGTGACCCACGATGTGGGGTCATGGACGGGTTACGCGCTCGCCTCGGACCACCCCCAGTCCGTGGAGCGGTATGTGGCCATGGAGACGATCACTCCCGGGCTCACCGAACCCGGGGCCATGTTCCTCCCGGGACAGCTGAACAGCCTGCTGTGGCACTTCCCGTTCAACCGTCTCGAGGGCATCAACGAGCAGCTGGTGCGGGGCCGGGAGGACATCTACTTCAGGTACCAGTTCGCCACCAAGGGCACGACTCCCACCTCGATGCCGGCCACGGCCGTTCAGGTGTACGTCGATGCGCTCAAGTCGAGCCCCCAGGCGCTGCGGAGCAGCTTCGAGTTCTACCGGGCGATCGATGAGATCATCGCCCAGAACACCGAGCGCAAGAAGACCAAGCTCAAGATGCCGGTCCTGACCATCGCGGGCGAGATCGCCGTCGGCACCGGCATGGAGACGGAGATGCGGGCCGTCGCCGAGAACGTGCGCAGCGTGCTCATCCCGAAGGCCGGCCACTTCCTGATGGACGAGAATCCCACGCAGGTGATCGACGCCCTCAAGCCCTTCCTCGCTCCCTACCGAGGCTGACCGGTCGTCCCCCGGCCTCTCACCCAAGAGGCGGTCGCGGACAGATCCAAAGACATTCCCCCGGGGACGGTCGTCCGACGACGCGCTGGTCAGGGCCTCGGTGAACGACCGCATGCTCTGCGGGCGCAACCGGGCGACCATCCCGTAGAGGAACGCCGCGCTAGCGCGGTCCGCTGTGGGGTGCGCGGGCGAGGCCGAGCAGCAGGCCGTCGGCGGACACGGCGGGGCTGGTCGTCAGGAACAGCGGCGTGCCGGCCTCGGGCGCGCGCACCTCGGCGAACACCTCGCCCCACACGTCGCTCATGGTTCCGAGCAGGCCACCGGCCGGCACCGACTCCCCCGTCGTCACGACGGGCTGCCACCAGCCGGCCCGGTCGGTGCGCAGCCAGTGCCATCCCTCATGCCGGAGAGCGTCGCGCACCGGCCACGGATCACCGTCGAGCACACCGACGGACCTGGCGATGTTGCTCAGCCCCGCCAGGTGCATGTCGATCGCGGGCCGGTCGAGCAGGCCGTTCTGACCGGCCTCCGCGATGATCGCCGGGATGCCGATGTCCGCCGCGGCGGCGCAGGTGCTGCCCGCCACCGTCCGTGCCACCGCGGCCTGCCGGACGATGTGCCCGGCGCCGTAGGCCACGGCGAGATCGAGCGACGCCGCCTCGACCGGGGACTCCTCGAAGATCGTGAACGGCTCGAGCGCCTCGGGGATGTCACCGGCGTGCAGATCGACCACGTAGTCGGCGCCGACGACAAACGAGGTGAACAGGTGGTGGGCGAGCACCTCGGAGAAGGTGCCGTCCGGATCGCCGGGGAAGCTCCGGTTCAGGTTCTTGCCGTCGGCGGGGACGATGAACGGGGTTCTGGCCCAGAATCCCGGCACGTTCACCACCGGAACGGCGATGATCCGGCCCGAGACGGCACCGTCATCGAGGTTCCGTACGAACTCACGGACGGCCGCGATCGAGGCGTACTCCGCTCCGTGCACGCCCGCGAGCACCGTGAGCTGCGGTCCGTCCCCGCGACCCTGAATGTCGAAGTACGGTATGTCGAGTCCGTCCGGACCGAGATCAGGGACGCTCAGCGTCCGCCGCGTGATCATCGGGCGACGGCCCCGAGATCCGGCAGCGCCTCGGCGAGGAAGTCGCGCATCGTCTGCTGGAACAGCTCGGCCTCCTCGATCTGCGGGGAGTGGCCGGACTTCTCGAAGACGACCAGCTTCGAGTTCGGGATGAGTGACGCGATCGTCTCCGCCGACGACACCGGGGTGATCCAGTCCGTGCGGCCCACGGTGACCAGGGTCGGGCAGGTGACCGAGGGAAGCTGCGGCTTGACGTCATAGATCGGCGCGTTGTGCTGGAAGCACCAGTTGTGCGCCTCGTGACGGTAGATGCCGGCCTCCACCCGCGCCGTGGCCGCCACCGGGTCGTATTCGAAGTCGTACAGCGGGATCAGCTCGGCCCAGCAGGCCTTCAGGTCGGCGTCGTCGCGGATGTTGCCGCTCCAGTAGCGGTCGTAGTTCTCCCAGTTCAGCTTCACCCGGGTCTGCGCGCGCGCCCTCTCGACGGCGGAGGTCAGGTTCTCGCGGTCCGGCGAGGTGTCCCGCAGGATCATCGCGCTCACCCGGTCGGGATAGGCGATCGCGTATTCCATGGCGATGAAACCGCCGTAGGAGCCGCCCGTGACCACGATCTTCTCGGCGCCGGCCCACTCGCGCAGCGCGTCGACGTCCGCGGCCCACTGGGCGTGCGAGTAGGGCGGCGCGGCCTCGCTCAGGCCGCAGCCGCGCGCGTCGAAAACGATGACGCGGAACAGGTCGGCGAGCGGGCCGAACGTCGACTTCGGCTCGGCGAGGGAGCCGATTCCTCCGCCGCCGTGGTGGGCGATCAGCACCGGCGCGCCCTCGTCGCCGAGGACTTCGACGTTGAGCTGAGCTCCATTGATCTCTACGAACATGTGCACTCCTCATTCAGGTGAAGCATGCGGGGGGACGGAGGGCCGTGAGGCATACGGGGGGTGAGAGGCCGTGCGAGCGTCCGACAGGCCTCAGGCATCGGAGGGACATCTCAGAGAGACGTCAGAGGGATTCGGTGTCGATCCAGCCGGTGACGATCTGGTCGAGGACGCCGAGCGGAACGGCGCCGTTGCCGAGAACCGCGCCGTGGAAGCCGCGGATGTCGAAGCGGGCACCGAGCCGGTCCTCGGCCACCGCGCGCAGGCGGCGGATCTCGCGGCGGCCGATCATGTATGCCAGCGCCTGACCGGGCCACGAGATGTAGCGGTCGATCTCATTGCGGACGTTGGCGTGCGTGGTCGCGGTGTTGTTCCACATGAACTCCATGGCCTGCTGCCGTGACCAGCCCAGGTGGTGCATGCCGGTGTCGACCACCAGGCGGCAGGCTCGCAGCGCGTCGAACGAGAGCATTCCCAACCGGGAGATGTCGGAGGTGTACAGCCCCATCTCGTCGGCCAGGCGTTCGCTGTACAGGCCCCAGCCCTCGACGTAGCCGCACACCTCGGCGTCGAGGAAGCGCCGGTAGTCCGGCAGATCCGTCAGCGTCTGCGCGGAGGCGATCTGGAGATGATGGCCGGGCGTGCTCTCGTGGAAGGCCAGCGCCTCGTACTCGTAGACGAACCGCTCCTGCGGGTCGGTCGTGAGCACGCAGTGCGCGCCGGGACGGGACCCGTCGCCCGCCGGTGGCCGATAGTGCGCGAGCGCCGCGTTGCCCGCCTCGATCGGGTTGATCTCCTCGATGACGCAGTCGGCGATGTCGTACGCGGGGAACCACCTGTCGCGGACCTCCTCCGCACGGCGCAGCGCGTCGGCGACCGTGTCGACGATCTGCGAGCCGTCGACGAACCGCAGCGAACGGTCGTCCCGCAGCCGGGACATGACCTCGGCCACGTCGCTCGTGCCGAGCGCCCGTCCGCCCAGCTCGGCCCACTCCTGCCGCAGGTCCGCGAGAGCGTCCAGGCCTATCTGGTGGATCTCCTCCGGGCTGAGATCGGTGGTGGTGTGCCGCCGTACCGCGTCGCGGTAGCCTTCCTCGCCACCCGGGACGAACCGGATGCCGACCCGGTCGTCGGCGCGGGCCACGGGCAGCAGTTCGTCCTCGATGCCGGCGAGCAGGCGCCGCAGGGCGGGGCGGACGGACTCGGAGACGATCTCGGACGCGCGGGCCCTGACCCGGTCGTGGTCGACGTCTCCCGGCAGCCGCAGGCTGAGCAGGGTGTCGTCGGCCAGGCTCAGCGACAGGTGTCCGGTGAGCTGGTCCACCGCCTGGCCGACCCCGACGCGGGTCGGGATCCGCCCGTCCGCCTTGGCCGCCCGGTAGCGGTCGAGGATCGCGTCGAGGAACGGGGGCAGGGCGGTCAGCCGCTGGATGTACTGCTCGACGGCCGCCGCGTCGGTGAGGGAGGCGGCCGGGAGTGACATGAACATCATCGCCTGCGGCGCGGAGTAGCCGTCGGCGGACGCTCCCGTCTCCCACAGCGCGTGCTCCAGATCGGACCGCACGCCCCAGGCGAGGCGGCCGAGCACCGCGTGGTTGATCCGGTCGGCCGGGTTCAGGCCATCGGGGTCGATGTCCCGGAGCCGCCGTTCGATATCGGAGATCTTCGCGGCGTCGGCCTGGGAGCCGGCCCTGCTGGGATCGGGCACCAGGCCGTCGAAGCCCGAGACGCCCAGCATCGTGGCGCTGAACGGGTCGGCCGTGTGCTTTACCTGGAAGAACTCCGCGCTGAGCTGGGCGAGCTGTTCGTTCGGCTCTGCGGTCGCCTGAGCCGAGCTCTGGTCGTCAACGGACATCGTTGTCCTCTTTCTTGTCGTAACTCGCCACTAGGCCCAGATCTGCTCGAGTGCCCGCAGGATGTTGCCGCCCAGCACGGCGGCGATCTCGCTGTCGGAGAACCCTTCCCGCACCAGCCATCCGCAGATGTTGGCGAAGTTCTCGGTCGGGTTCTCCAGCCCGTCCACGTACTCCACCTTTTCGAAGGAGGGCCCCCCGGGGGCGGCGGCTCCCACCTTGAGCAGGTGCCCGAAGACGGTGTGCAGGCCGACGTGGTCGCCGTAGAGGGTGTCGGGTCCGAACGCGACGTGCTCGATGCCGACCAGGTCCAGGCAGTACCGGAAGTGGTCCATCACCGACAGGATGGTGTGCCGGGGATGGGCGTGGGACAGCGTCGTGTGCGGCGCCGCGGACATTCCGATCACGCCGCCCGTCTCGGCCACGGCGCGCAGGACGTCGTCGGACTTCATCCGCGGGGTGTCCCAGACCGCACGCGCTCCGGCGTGCGTCATGAAGACGGGGCGCTCGCTGACGGAGCAGGTGTCGATGCCGGTCTGGTCGGAGGAGTGCGAGATGTCGACGGCCAGGCCCAGCTGGTTCATCCGGGCGACCGCCCGCCTGCCGAAGTCGGTCAGGCCGCCGTCGACGGTCTCGTTCAGGCCGCTGCCGAGCGCGTTCGCGTCGGAGTAGGCGATGCCGATCTGCCGCAGGCCGAGGCCGTACAGCACGTCGAGCCGGTCGATCTCGTTCTCGATGGGCGTCGCGGCCTCCAGGCCGAACAGCAGCCCCACCTTGCCCGCCCGATGGGCGTCGTGGATGTCGGCCAGCGTCCGGATCACGACGACGTCGCTCTGGTGCGCGATGTCGGCCTGCCGCATGCCGAGGTCGGTGATGATGTCCAGCCACCGCCACGGCGCGTTGCCGGTGACGCAGGCGGTGCCGTCCATCATGTTGTCGAACACCACGGTCATGCCCGAGGCGGCGAGCCCGGCGAACGCCGTGTGCTGGCGTCCCGTCCGGTTGTACTCGGGGGTCTGCCGCATGTCGTCGGGGAACCGCACCGGGTGGTCGTGCAGGCTGACGACGATGTTGTCGCGCAGCAGCCGCTCCGCCCGCGACCGGTCCTCCGCGCCGAGCCCGTCGGCGTACGGCGGAACGCGGTCGAACTCCGGGGCCAGCTCGAAAACGGGGAGATCGACGCCCGGGGTGAGGTAACCGTAGGACCGGTAAGGCTCGCCGGTCATCACGCGGACCCGTCGCGGCGGACCGGGGCCAGCCGGTGCGGTCCATCGGCGAGCAGCCGCCACAGCTGTTCCCAGGCGCGCATGCCTTCGCGCAGGCGGGAGATGCGCATGAACTCGTTCGGCGCGTGCAGGTTCTCGTCCGCCGTGGAGAAGGAGAAGAAGAGCGTCTTGGCGCCCAGCACCTCCTCGAACAGCGCCGTGGCCGGCAGCGTCCCGGCGATGACCGCCAGCAGGACGTCGCGGCCCGGGTAGACGTGTTCGAGCGCCGCGCTCGCCGCCCGGATCGCCGGGTGGTCGGCGGGGATCGTGTACGCGGGCACGCCGGCCTCGTCGGGGCGCACCGTGACGCGGACGCCGGGGATCTTCTGCGCGAGCACGTGGTCGGTGATCGCCGCCAGCACCAGTTCCGGGCGCTGGCCCGGTACCAGCCGGCAGGAGATGTGACCGGTCGCGATGTGCGGGATGACGGTGTACTTGCCGCCGGCCCGGAGCCCGTTGATCTCGAGCGTGGGACGCTCCCAGAGCCGTTCCAGCGTGCTGTAGCCGGCTTCGCCGAAGACCTCGTCGAGGCCGAGGCCCTCCCGGTAGCGGTCCTCGTCGAAGGGCACCGCCGCGATGTCGGCGCGGCGCTCGTCGCTCAGCTCGGGTATCCCGTCGTAGAAGCCGTCGGCCGCGACCCGCCCGTCGGCCGTGTGCAGCCCGGCCAGGATCTCGCTCAGGGCGTGCACGGGGTTGGCCACCGTGCCGCCGAACCGTCCGGAGTGCAGGTCCGCGTCCGCCCCGGTGACCTCGATGTCCAGGGTCACCAGGCCCTTGGAGGCGATCGACAGCGACGGCTCGCTCGGGCGCCACATGGCTCCGTCTGCGGAGATCACCAGGTCGGCCGCGAGTTCGTCCGCGTGCTCACGCACGTAGGCCGGAAGGTGGGGGCTGCCGATCTCCTCCTCTCCTTCGAGGAGGAACTTGATGTTCAGCGGCAGCGCGCCCTCCTGCTCGATGAACGCCTGCGCCACCTTGAGCACGATGAAGACCGGGCCCTTGTCGTCGGTGACCCCGCGTCCGCGGATCACGTCGCCGTCGACGACGAGCTCGAAGGGCGGAGTGTGCCACTCGGCGAGGTCCCCCGTCGGCTGCACGTCGTAATGGCCGTAGACGAGGATGGTGGGGGCGCCGGGCGCCCCGAGCCACTCGCCCCTCACCAGCGGGTGACCCGCCGTCGCGACGACGCGGGCATTGGCGAAGGTCAGCTGGGCCGCGAGCCATTCGGCGGCGGACCGCATGGTTTCCTCGGTCGCGTCCCGGCTCACGCTGGGCACCGCGACGTAACCGGCGAGCTCTTCGAGATACTCGGCGTCGGTCGAATTAAAAGAGAGCATGTCCGCCATCAATCGAGAGAGTCTGACCGGTGATCCAGGACGAGGCCTCGGAGACGAAGAACCGGACACCGTGGGCGATGTCCTCGGCCGCGCCGAGCCGGCGTACCGCGATGCCTTCGATGAGCTCGGCCTGGCCCTGCTCGCCGTAGCTCTCCCACTGCTTGATGGTCGAGGGGTTGGACAGTACGAACCCCGGCGCGATGCAGTTGACCGTGACGCCGAACCGGCCCAGCTCGTGAGCCATCTGGCGGGTGAAGCCGATCTGCCCTGCCTTCGAGCTGGCGTAGGCCTGGATGCCGGTGAGGCTGACGCTGCGGCCCGCGCCGGACGAGATGTTGACGATGCGTCCCGAGCCTCGCCGTTTCATGCCCGGCACCGCCGCCCTGGTGCACAGGAAAGTGCTGGTCAGGTTGGCCGCGACCACGGCGGACCAGCCCTCGTCGGTGATCTCCTCGATCGGGTGGTGCACCTGGCCGACGACGCCGCCCGCGTTGTTGACCAGGATGTCGACGTCACCGATCTCGGCGAAGAAGGCGTTGACCGCGGACGAGTCGGTCACGTCCACGGTGTCCTTGTCGACGCCGTGCACCCGGATCCCGTCCGCCTCGAGCGCGGCCGCGATGGCCGCCCCGATCCCGTGTGCCGTGCCGGTGACCACGGCGGTCCTGCCGTTACCTGTTGTCACTGGTCGAGCCATCCCTTCTCGAGCAGCTCGCGGACCTCGGCCACGCCGGCGTCCCACACGATCTGCATGTCTTCGTCACTGCGTTGGTAGGCCCCGCCCAGGCTCCCGTCGGGAGAGAGCTCCTTCATCTCCCGCGCGGTCACGTCGTTCGCCATCGACCGCGGGATGACCGGCGCGCTGCCACTGGGGATCTCGACTCCGGCGACCCTGGTCCAGGCGAAGTTCTCCAGCCAGGAGCCGTGGAACTGGTCGTCGTCGAACCGGGAGGCGGCCTCCGCCGTCTTCGGCGCGTTGTACCAGCTGTGGAACAGGACCTGCACCCGGTGCTCCCGCGGCCGGCAGACCCACTCGCGGATGAGACCGGCGACGGGTGAGTTCCCCCCGTGGCCGTTGACCACCGCGATGCGCCGGAAGCCCTGGGAGGCCAGGCCGTCCAGCAGGTCGCGCATCACCTCGATGTAGGTGCTCATCCGCAGGCTCATGCTGCCCGGATACTCGGTGAAGTACGGCGCCATGCCGAACGGCAGGACCGGCAGGACCGGCACGCCGAGTGGCTCCGCCGCCTCCACCGACACCCGCTCGGCCAGCAGCGCGTCCGTTCCCAGCGAGAGGTACGCGTGCTGCTCCGTCGAGCCGATCGGAAGCACGATGCGATCGTCGCGTTCGAGATAGTCGGCGATCTGCATCCAGTTGCTGTCGAAGACCCGCACCGGCCCTCACGCTCCGTTCTGGTGATTCACGCACCGTCCGCGTCGGCGGCGCGCGAAGTGAAACCCAACTCGACCCACGAAATAGTCATCCGTAAGGAGATCCGAGCCAATACTATCCATTCGCCCGTTAATTGCCAGTCCGTACCTCTTCGTTGTATTTGATCACTCAACCGCCGCCCTGCGAACGGTCCTCACCCACGGCAACCGACCAAGCGCTTTTGCACTGTGGTGTTCCCCATACGGGTGACTTCGGGTTGAAGTACGCTTTCGACGCATCCGGCCCGGTAGCCTTCCCACCATGCCCCCACGCCGCCGCTCCGCCACACCCAACTCCTCGACCGCTCCGCTGCGAGATCTGGCCATGCCGGCGCAGTCTCCGCCGGTCCCGCTCGACGACGTGGACAGGCAGATACTCGTGTTGCTCAGCAAGGACTCCCGGCGCTCCCAACGGGCGCTGGCCCGTGAGCTGGGGATGTCCGCCCCCGCGGTCGGAGAGCGCATCGCGCGTCTGGAGCGCCTCGGCGTGATCCGTGGGTACGGCGTGCATCTGGACTGGAGCGCCGCGGGTTTCCCCATGACGGTGTATCTGACGATCACCGCCGTTCAGGGCTACCAGCAGAGGGACCTCGTCGACAAGCTCGCCCTCATCCCCGAGCTGGAGGGGCTCGACATCGTCACCGGCGCCATCGACCTGCTCGCCCGGCTCCGGGTCCGTGACCACTTGCACCTGCGGCAGCTGCTCATGGAACGCATCTGGCAGATCGAGGGCGTGCAACGTACCGAGACGTCGCTGAGCCTGGTGGAGATCGGGCCGAAGAACCTGGTGGCCGAGTTGCTGTCGGACCACTCCGACGACCTGGCCCGAGAGGGCGACCCGGCCTGAGAGGGCCGGGCCGACCGGCGGTCATCCGCCGGTCATCGGTCCCTGTACGGGTCCGAAGCCTCGCCGGTAGACCATCACCGTCCGGTTGAAGGTGATGACGACCGTCCCGTCCTGATTGGTGCCCGTGGTCCGCACGGTGACGATTCCGACCTCCGGCCGGGAACGCGACTCCCTGAGCGTGAGCACCTCGGACGACGAGTAGACCGTGTCGCCCTCGAACAGGGGGTTCGGCAATCGCACCTCGTCCCAGCCCAGGTTCGCCATCACGTTGTAGGAGACGTCGTTGACGGACTGCCCGGTCACGAGCGCGATCGTGAAGGCGGAGTTGACGAGCGGCCGCCCGAACTCGGTCTGCGCCGCGTAGTGCGCGTCGAAGTGGACCCGGGCGGTGTTCTGCGTGAGCAGGGTGAACCAGATGTTGTCCGCCTGCGTGACCGTGCGCCCGAGCCCGTGCCGGTACACGTCACCGACCTCGAAGTCCTCGAAGTAACGGCCCTGCCATCCCTCGCGTACGGTCACCTCAGCCCTCCCCCTCGCGCAGCTGTTTGATGCGCTCCGCGTCGTAACCGAGCACCTCGGTGAGGACGTAGTCGGCGTCCTCGTCGCGTCGGGGGCCGCGTCTGTATCGGCGCTCGTCCGAACCCACCCGCAGCGGGCTCGCCACCTGCCGCACGGTTCCGAAATAGGGATGTTCGGTCTCGACGACCATGCCCCGGGCGATCGTGTGCGGGTCCCGCAGGGCCTGCGCCACGGTGTTCACGGGCCCGCACGGCACCCCGGCCGCGCGGAGAAGGCCCAGCCAGTGCTCGCTCGTGCCGGAGGCGAACACCGCCTCCAACTCGGCCAGCAGGGTCGCGGCGTTCTCCCTGCGAGCGGCGAAGTCACGATATCGGGGGTCGTCCGGCCACTCCGGATGCCCGAGCGTCTCGGCGAGCCGCCGGAAGAACTTCTCCTTCGGGCAGGCCACCACCAGCCAGCCGTCCCCCGTGGGGAACGCCTGGAAGGGGACGAGCGACGGGTGAGCCGAGTGACGGGTCCGCTTGGGCTCGAAGTCGCCGTTGAGCTGCCAGGCGGCCGGATAGGTCAGCATCGAGATCGCCGTGTCGAACAGGCTGATGTCGCAGTCGGCGCCGACACCGTCGCGCCGCGCGGCGTGCAGTGCGGCCAGGATCGACGCCGCCGCCACCAGCCCGCCCGAATAGTCCACCAGCGAGAGGCCGGATTTCGTGGGCGGTCCACCGGGCTCGCCGGTGATGTCCATCCAGCCGGCCATGCCCTGCAGCACGTAGTCGTATCCGGGCTCCGCGCTGCGCGGCCCCGTCATCCCGAAGCCGCTGAGCGAGCTGCACACGATCGCGGGGTTGAGGTGTTTGAGGTCGTCGTAGCGGATCTTCAGCTTGGCCGGGACGTCCCCCCGCAGGTTCGAGTGCACCACGTCGCTGACCCTCACCAGGTCCTCGAACACGGCACGGCCCGCCGGGGTGGAGATGTCGAGGCCGAGGCTCCGCTTGTTGCGGTTGAACGTCTCGAAGAACAGGCTGTCCTCGCCGTGCTGTTCGGGAACCACGTAACGCCCGACGTCCCCGCCGGTCGAGGGGTCCTCGATCTTGATGACCTCGGCGCCGAGGTCCGCCAGGTGCACGCTGCCGAACGGCCCGGCTCCGTACTGCTCGATCGCGATGATCCGGACATCCGACAACGGCGTCACGGCAGCACCATCTCCCCGGGCCGGCGCGCCGCCACGATCGCCGCCACCCGCGCCATCTCGTTCCCCACGATCATCAGTCCTTCGTCCACTCCCATTCCGGGCTTGGCGAGCACCTGCCCGGCCGCGCACGCCATGGCCACGTTGGCGCTGACCTGCGCCGAGCGGTCCGTCTCGTTACATGTTCCCCCGCAGTACGCGACGAGACCCCGGTCGCGGACCAGCAGCAGCGCCTCGATGATGTTGTTGACCCCACCGAGGTCCGGCGTCTTGACGTGGATCACGTCGGCGGCGCCCCGGTCGACGAACATCTCGATGTCCTCAAGGGTGTTGCACCACTCGTCGACGGCGATCTTCACCCGCGAGCCCGTCCGACGGAGGGCGGCCCGCAGGCGCACGTAGGTCTCGATCTGGGCCTCCCGGCCCCCGGCGTCGATCGGATGCTCAACGACCAGCTCGTACGGGCCGGCGATCTCTCCGAGACGGGCGAGGTAACCGGCGACCGCGTCGACGTCACCGCCGAAGACCAGCCCCACGGTGCCGTAGGTGTCGAAATGCAGCCTGGGGACGTACGCGCTGCCGGGGCGCAGCTGCCCGATCCTGGCCACCAGCCACCGCAGGTAGTCCTCGAGAAGCTCTCCCCGCTCTCCCAGCTTGGCCTCGTTGTTGAACAGGCCGTGCGGCAGCACGTCCACCTGTTTGAGGATCATCTTCTCCGCGTTGCCGTACCGGTCGTCGCCGGTCTGCGCGAACATCGGCACCGGCTTGAGGTCCACCCCGGTCGAGTATTCGTCCCGTACGACCTCGGCCATCGTGAGCCGCCTGCTCTGCGCGACCGCGTCGAGCACCGCCTGGGTCACGCCGTACCGGATGGCCGTGTGCAGCCGGCCGGAGGCGCCGTGGCAGGCGTCCACCCGCCCGGCCAGCTCGCGGAACGAGCCGAGCTCGGCGCCGACCAGCAACGGCGTCAGGTATTCCTCGACGTCCCGGCGGGCCGCCTCCGCGCTGAAGAGCGGGTCGCGGCCACCGGCGCCGCTGTACTGCACGGCGGCGCAGTCACCGTGGGCGACCGAGCCGTCCTCGAGCAGCAGCATCACCGACAGCGCCTCACCGGCCTGCCGGATCGCGGAGAAGCCCGGCGTGATCGGGGTGCCCGAGTAGGCGAAGCCGTCGTGTTCGGCACCGGCCCTGATGGCCGCCTGGTCGTCGGCGAAGAATCCGGTGCGGACCGGCTGGGTGAGGACTTCGACGATTTTCATTCGACAAGGCCCCGGCACAGCAGGACGACGGTGATGAACGTCTGATAGATCCGCAGCGGATCGTCGCCGGTGATGCTCGCCGAAAGGTCACCGGTCCGCTCGACCCCGGCGATCCTGCACGCCAGCTCGCAGTAGTCGCTGCTGCGGAAGGAGATGCCCAGGGTGGCGGGGAGGCTGACAGCCGTCTGCCTCGCGGTGGAGAGGTCCTCGACGGCGGACCGGGCCTGCTCCCGGATCAGGTCCCTGGCCGCCGCCGGGTGCAACGATTCCGCGGAGAACCGGGAGACAGACCTCTTCACGACCGCGGCCTTGATGCCCGGGCAGAACCGCTCGGTCTCCTCGGCGGTCGTCGCGTCGCCGGTGACCAGCACGATCGGCACCTGGTAGGCGGCGGACACCAGGGAGTTGATGCCGGCCTCGCCCGCGACGACGCCGTTGACGGTGACCTCGGCGAACGCGAGCGGGAAGTAGGTGTGCGACAGAACCGAACCCTTGCTGCCCATCGAGCCGTGATAGGACACCAGGAAGATCGCGTCGAAGCTCGCGTCGAGCCCCTGCATCATGTACATCGGCTTGTACCGGCCGGACAGATAACCGGCCCGCCCGGCGAGCGCGTCCGGCTTCAGGTTGGCCATCTTCGAATGCGCGTCGTTGACCAGGAACTCGGTGGCGCCGGCCTGCATCGCGCCTTCGATGGCGGCGTTGATCTCACCGGTCAGCAGCTCGGTGTAATAGGGATACTGCGAACCCCCGATGACGCACTGGTCCCAGTCCACGACGCCGGCGGTGCCCTCCATGTCGGAGGAGATGTAGATCTTCACAGCATGCTCCTCGGGTGGAACTCGGGCTCGGTCGAGGACTCGGTCATCACCACGTAGACGGAACCGGTCTGACCCGCCGCCGCGCCGTGCCGTCCGTCCGGGGTGAGGGCCAGGCAGCGCAGTTCGGCGCGGTATTCGTCCGGCAGGGTCGCCGCGTCGGTCAGCATCGCCAGGCACGCCTCGGCGGGATCGAGCCCGCGTGCCAGGTCGGCGACGATGCCGCGGGCTCCGAGGGCTCGCATGCTCAGCTCCCCGCGGCCGGTGCAGGCCGCGCCTCCGTACCGCCCGTCGGCGTAGTTTCCGGCGCCGGGCAGCGCCGAGTCCCCCACCCTTCCCGGATACTTCCAGGGATAGCCGCTGGTGGACACGCCCACGACCAGTTCGCCCGAGGCGTCCAGCGCCAGGATGTTGATGGTCCCCCACGGCCCGTCATGCGGGGCGAAGTGGTTGACCAGGTCCAGCGCGGTCTTCCTGTACAGCTCGTCACCGGCCTGGGCCGCGGTCCGCTCGCCCTCGACGGACTCGTCCGACGGTTGCAGAGCCGCCAGGAACAGCTTCCTGGACTCCTCCGTCAGGAGTTCCGCCCGTTCGAAACCGTTCTCCTCGGCGAACAACTCGGCTCCCGGGCCGACGAGCAGGTTGTGCTGCGGCAGGCGTTCCAGCACGGCCCGTGCGATCGAGATGGGATTGGGAAAACCCTTCACCGCTCCCACCCCGCCGAAGGCCCTGCTCGAACCGATCATCAACGACGCGTCGAGCTCCACCACGCCCTGCGCGTTCGGCAGTCCGCCGGTCCCGACGTAGTGGTCGTCCAGGTTGTCCTCACACCGTCGTAACCCGGCCTCGACGGCGTCCAGGGCGGAACCCCCGCGGGCGAGAATCTCCATCGCCGCGGGAAGACCCGCCTCGCTACGCTCGCTGCCGATGACGATGGCGCCGCTCACGCGACCACTCCTTTGCGTTCGGCCACGTGGACGCAGGCGGCCGACCGGCCGCTGTCACGTGGATCGACTATCAGGGACGGCTCGACGGCGCACGCGGCGACGACGGCCGGACAACGGTCCGCGTAGCGGCACGGGCTGGTTCCGCCGCGTGCCGCCGACCCGATGATCTCCGCCAGCATCGGGTTCTCGCCGGCCGCTTCGACGCCGCTCTCGGCGGCGGCCACCGCATCCGGCTCGACGGCGTCGCCTGCTCCGGCGAGTCTCGGGACCGAGCCGATGAGCAGCTTGGTGTACGGATGGACGGGGTCGTCGAAAAGGGTCTCGGTCTCACCGGTCTCGACGATGCGGCCCCGGTACATCACCGCGGTCCGATCGCTGATCTGCCGCACGACCGCCATGTTATGCGAGACGAAGATGACCGACAGGTGGAGCCTCTCCTGGAGATCGGTGAGCAGGTTGATGATGTTGGCCTGCACCGAGACGTCGAGCGCCGACACCGGTTCGTCGGCGATCAGCACCGTCGGCTCGAGCGCCAGCGCGCGGGCGATGCCCACCCGCTGGCGCTGCCCGCCGGAGAACTGCCGCGGCCGCTGCTTCAGGGCCCGCTCGGGCAGGCCGACCAGGTCCATCAGCTCCCGGTTGCGCTCGCCCACCTTGTTCCGCGGGACCAGTTTGTGGAACCGGAGCAACTCCGACAGCGTCTGCTCGACGGTCATCCGGGGGTTCAGCGAGCTGAACGGGTCCTGGAACACCATCTGGATGGCGAGCCGCTGGGCCCGTGTCCGCTTCTCCTGCACGAGTTCGCCGTCGTAGCTGATCGTGCCGGCGGTGGGACGGTAGAGACCGACGATGGAGCGCGCCAGCGTGGACTTGCCACAGCCCGACTCGCCGACCAGCCCGAGCGTCTCCCCCTTGTGCAGGACGAGGTCCACGCCGTCGACGGCGCGGTTCACCACCGGCTTCTTGCCGAAGAGCCGGTCGGTGACCGACACGGGAGGGACGAAGTGCCGGGCCAGGCCTTCGACTGAGAGGATCTCGTTTCCCGCCATCACTGCTGACCCACCGTTTCCTCCGAGACCATCGCGGTCCAATGCTCCGCGGTGTCGACGCGCAGGCAGGCGCTCTTGCGGATCACCGTACCGGGCGCCGATCCGACGGGTTCCAGCATCGGTTCCTCCTGGCGGCAGCGCTCTTCCGCGAACGGGCACCGGGCGGCGAAGGAACATCCGACGAGGGCGTCGGTGAGGTCGGGCGGTTGCCCGTGGATGGTCAGCAGCCGGGCGACACGACGGCCCGGATCGGGCACCGACCGCAGCAACGAGAACGTGTACGGGTGCTTGGGCTCGGTGATCAGGTCGAGCAGGGTGCCCGACTCCACGACCTTGCCGGCATACATGACGTAGAGCCGCGAACAGGTCTGGCTGACCACCGCGAGATCATGACTCACCAGCAGAAGCCCGACGTTCTCATCCTGTTTGAGCCGGCGCAGCACGCCGAGGACCTGAGCCTGGATCGTCACGTCGAGCGCGGTGGTCGGCTCGTCGGCGAGGATCAGCCGCGGCTTGGTCGACAGCGCGATCGCGATGCAGATTCGCTGGCGCATCCCGCCGGACAGCTCGTGGGGATACAGCTGGTAACGGCGCTCGGGATCAAGAATGCCGACCTCCTTCATGAGGTCGATCGCGATGGCCTTCGCCTCGCTGCGCGACTTGCCCAGCTTGCGCAGGGGCGCCTCGGCGATCTGGTCGCCGACGCGCATGACCGGATTCAGCGCCGTCAGGGCGTCCTGGAAAACCATGCCCATCGTGTCGGTCAGCCGGCGGTGCAACTGCTTGGCCGGCAACCCGGTGACGTCCTCGCCGTCGATGAGCACGGTTCCGGAGACGATCCTGGCCGGGCGCGGCAGCAGTCCGAGCAGCGCGCGCAGCGTCAGGCTCTTGCCCGAGCCCGACTCGCCGACCAGCCCGACCGACTCCGCGACGCCGACCGAGAGCGACACCCCGCGGACCGCGTGCAACCGTCCATGCGGCATCGGGATGTCCACGTGCAGGTCGCGGACCTCTAGCAATGGCGCCGTCATTTGTTCGCCTTCTCCACGATGCCGTCCGCGATCAGCGCCAGTGCCAGGCCGGTCAGAACGACCGCCAGGCCGGGAATCGTGGACATGTACCACTTATCCAAGATGAACTGCTGGCCTTCCTGGATCATCGTTCCCCAGTCGGGAGTGGGGGGCGGCACCCCGAGACCGAGGAAGCCTAGGGTCACGATCGCCAGCAGGGTCAGCACGATGTCGCTCATCGAGAAGACGAACGCCTGCAGGACGACGTTGGGCAGCAGGTGCCGCAGCAGGATCCGCCACGTCGGCAGGCCACTGGCCCTGGCCGCCATCGCGTACTCCTGCTCTTTGGCGATCAGCACCTGGCCGCGCACGATGCGGCAGTACGCCACCCAGCCGACAAGCGTGATCGCCGTGTAGATGCTCGTCGTACCGGGGCCCATCGCGAACACCAGCGCGATCACCAGCACCAGGAAGGGGAAAGCGATCACCATGTCGACGATGCGGCTGATGACGGCGTCGACCCATCCGCCGAACCATCCCGCGATCAGACCGAGCAGGCTGCCGATCACGAACGGTGAGATGACCGCCAGCACGCCGACCTTGAGGTCGACGCGCGCGCCGTAGAGCAGCCTGGAGAACACGTCGCGCCCGAACGCGTCGGTGCCGAGAAGGTGATCCTTCGCGCCGGGTGGGAGGAACGCGTCCGTGAGGTTCTGCTGGATCGGGTCGTAGCTTGTCAGCAGGGGCGCGCAGACCGCGCACAGCACGATGAGGGCGAACAGCGTCAGCCCCGCCACCAGGGGAACGTTCCAGCGCCCGCGTCTGCGCCGGGGTGTGCCGGTGACCGCCGGCAGAGCCGGACCGACACTCGTCACGGCGCTCATGTGAGCTTGACCCGGGGGTCGAGAGCGGCGTGCGTCACGTCGGTCAGCAGGTTCACGACCACGACCATGATCGCGAAAGTAAGCGTGATTCCCTGCACCGTGGGGAAATCCCTTCCGAGAATGGAATTGATCATCTGCTGCCCGATGCCGGGCAGCGAGAAGACCCGTTCGACCACGAGCGTCGACCCGGTGAGATAGGCGATGTTCACGCCGAGCACCGTGACCGACGAGACCGCGGCGTTACGCAGGGCATGACCGAGCACCACCCGTGAGGTGCTGATCCCCTTGGAACGCGCCGTCACGATGTAGTCGCTGCTCAACACGTCGATCATGCTGGCCCGCAGGCTGCGGATCAGGATCGGCGAGAGGGTCAGGGCGATCGTGATACCCGGCAGCACGATCCCGCGCAGATGGTCGGCGATGCTGACCCCGTATCCGGCGACCGGGAACCAGCCCAGTTTCAGCCCGAAGACCAGGATCAGCATGATGCCGAGCCAGAACGCCGGCAGCCCCAGTCCCACGACCGGCACCGCACGGATGATGTTGTCGGCGATCCCGTTGCGCCGTGCCGCGGCCAGGACGGCCAGCGGCACGGCGATCAGGAGCGTGAAGACGGTGCCCGCCACCAGCAGCCAGATCGTCACCGGCAGGCTGACCTTGATCAGATCCACGGTCGGGCTGTTGTACACGTAGGAGTAACCGAGGTTGCCCTGCAGCAGGTGGCCGAGAAACGTCAGGTACTGCTTCCACACCGGCTCGGTGAGCCCCAGCTGGGTGCGCAGTTCGTTGATCGCGGCCGGGGTGGCGTGCGACCCGAGCAACGTGGCCGCCGGATCCCCTGGTATCAGGCGGATGAGGAAGAACACGATGAACGAGATCCCCAGTAACACGGGGATCAGGGACACCAGCCGTTTGAGAATGTAGACCAGATACTTCATCGACTCTGCCGTTCCATGGGTTCGGTCGTCGTCCTCCGGATCAGAGCGAGACGTCTTCCATGTGGTAGGAGCCGGTGGGCAGGACCTTGAAGCCCTTCACGCTGCTGCTGCTCGCGTACGGGAACGGCGTGTAGAACAGGAACGCCATGAACGCGGACTCGGCGGCCTTCACCTGGAGCTCGCTGTACAGCTCCTGGCGCTTGGTCTTGTCGAACTCCTGCTGCGCCTTGTGCACCAGCTCGATGATCGCCTTGTCGTCGAACCCGGTGTTGAAGGAGTGCCCGCCCGTCGTCGGGTCGAGCGCGAACTGCGCCAGCTCGTCGGGGTCGGCGAGGTCCATCGTCCAGTACGAGTGCGCGATCTCGTACTGCAGCTTGCCGGTCAGGTCGTGCTGCGCGCTCGGGTCCACGTTCTGGATGTCCATGGTGATGCCGAGCTCTTTCAGGGACGCCTGCAGGATCTGCGCGATCGACGCGTCCACCGCGTCGCCGGACATGGCCAGCCAGGTGGTCTTGAAGCCCTGCGGCACGCTCGACTGGGCCAGCTCCGCCTTGGCCTTGGCCATGTCGTACGTCAGGCCCGGCGAGTCCTTGTCGTAGTACGGCGCGGACGGCATCATGAACGAGTTCGCCACGGTGCCGTTGCCGAACAGGACGCTCTTGACCAGCGCCTCCCGGTCGATGGCGTAGGAGATGGCGCGGCGCACGTGGATGTCGTCGTACGGCTTCTTGGTGTTGTTCATCATGATGTAGTCCGTCCTGGTGGACGGGAACAGGTCGACCTTCAGGTTCGGCGTGCTCTTGAGCTGGGTGAGGCTGGAGAACGGCGGAGCCTCGTTGATGTGCGCCTGCCCACCCTGCAGCTGGATCGCGCGGGCGTTGCTGTCCGCGACCACCTTCCAGGTGACCGAGTCCAGGTACGGCTTGCCCGCCTGCCAGTAGGACGGGTTCTTCTTCAGGGTGAGGGAGCTGCCCTTCTGCCAGGTGCCCCACATGAACGGGCCGGTCGCGATCGGGGCGGCGTAGAACTCGTCCTTGGTCTTGCCCGCGTAGTCCTTGGGGATGATGCCGTTGTTCGGACAGCTCAGGTCGGCCAGCAGCGGCGCCCACGGGTACTTGGTGGTCACCACGACGGTGTAGTCGTCCGGCGTGGTGATCTCCTTGATCGCGGAGTTGATGAACTCCCAGCCGCCCTTGGTCTTGCTCGACTCGTCGATGGAGAACTTCACGTCGGCCGAGGTCATCGGCTGGCCGTTGTGGAACTTCACGTCTTTCCTGAGCTTCAGCGTGCAGGAGAGGTTGTCCGCCGACATCTCGTAGCTCTCCGCGAGCCAGGGCTTCACTCCCTGGCCGTCGTCCGTCATGGCCACCAGCGGCTCGTACATCTGGTTGTAGGTCCAGATCGAGCCGTTGCTGAACACCGTCGTCTTGTCCATGTTCACGGCATCGTGGTCGCGGACGATGACGAGGTCGCCCCCCTTCTTGGCCGCCCCACCCGAGGCGGAGGAGGACTGCGTGGAGGTCGCGTCGGCGCCGCAGGCGGCCAGCAGCGGCGCGGCGGAGAAGGCTCCCACGCCGAGGGCGCTCAGCTGGAGCAGCCGACGCCTGCTGATCGCGGGGACCCTGAGGCCGTCGGGGATGTTGGAGGCCGGGTTCAACGCGTCATGGCTCTGATCAGACATGCCTATCCTTATGGGTTTCGCGGTCGTGCTCTGTAGGTCAGACGGTTCGGAGAGGCCCGAGGGGATCCGCTCAGAAGCGCGGATCGGTCCGGCTGTGACGCATTCGAGCATCGCTACGTTTCGCAAAGGTTACGTGCAGATAAGCTGTCATACGTAAGGTCGCCGTCCCGAGTTCACCAGCAGATGCAGACTAGAGCATTCAAATCGGTTCAGGTAGTGTCCGACGGCAAAGCTACCCAAGCGCTACCAAACCAGGCGGATCTCCCATGCAATTGACCATCATCGGTGCGGGCGCGATCGGCGGAACGATCGGCGCGCATCTGATCCGCGCCGGACACGACGTGCTGTTCTGCGACGCCGACCCGGCGCACGTCGAGGCGATCAACCGAGAAGGACTGACCATCGAGGGGCCGGTCGAGAACTTCACCGTCTCCGCGCGGGCGGTCACACCCGAGGATCTGCCGGACCGCCTGGACCGTGTCGCGATCGCCGTCAAGAGCCATCACACCGCCCAGGCCGCCGAACTCGTCCGCGATCGGCTGGCCCCCGACGGCTACCTGGTCAGCTTCCAGAACGGCCTGACCGCCGACACGCTCTCGGCCGCGGTCGGCGCCCATCGCCTCCTCGTGAGCTTCGTGAACTTCGGCGCGGACGTGCTGGCCCCCGGGCGCATCATGCAGGGCAACATCGGCACGTTCCGTGTCGGCGAGTCGACCGGCAGTGAGATCACACCGCGAGTGCGCGAACTCGTCGAGGCCCTCCCCTACGCCGTGGCCACCGACAACATCATGGGATTCCTCTGGGGCAAAGAGGCCTACGGCGCGATGCTCTACGCCGGTGCGGTCTCCGACCTGTCGATCGCCGACTCCCTGGAGGCGCCGGAGTGGCGTCCTCTCATGCTCGGCATCGCCAGGGAGGTGCTGGCACAGTCGCCGGTGAAGCCGGAGGGATTCGACGGATTCGAACCCGACGACCTCGAGGGCTCGCTCGCCCGGCTGGTCACCTTCAACCGGAACAGCGCCAAGTCCCACAGCGGCATCTACCGCGACCTCATGGTCCGCAAGCGCAAGACCGAGGTCGACGACCTGCTCAACGATCTCGCAGGCCCGCTGACGACGTACACGGGCGAGCTCATCAAGGCGATCGAACGGGGTGAGCGCACCTGCGAGGTGGCCAACCTCGAACTGCTCGCCGCCTACGAGCGATCCGAACGACTCGGCCGCCCGCTGAACGCCGTGGTCACGCTGTTCCACGCACCCCTGCGCGCGCCCGACGGACCGCTGCACGGTGTGCAGATCGCGGTCAAGGACCTGATCGACATCGCCGGCCACCCGCGCGGCAACGGCAATCCCCATGCGATGCAGGCCGAACCGGCCACGGCCGACGCTCCGATCATCACGACGCTGCGCGCCGCCGGGGCGGACGTCTTCGCGGCCACCTCGCTGCTCGAGTACGCGGCCGGCGCGACCCACCCGGACGTGCCCGAGGCGATGAACCCCTACAACCCCAAGCGGACCGCCGGCGGGTCCAGCGGCGGCTCGGCCGCCCTGGTCGGCGTCGGCGCCTGCGCGGTCGCCCTGGGTACGGACACCGGCGGCTCGATCCGGCTCCCGGCGCACTACTGCGCCACCGTCGGCTTCAAGCCGAGCTACGGCGCGCTGCCCCTGGACGGTGTCGAGGCGCTCGCGCCGACGCTTGATCACGTGGGCCTGCTCGCCCGCGACGTCCAGGTCACGACCGAGGTCTTCTCGGCTCTGACGGGCGCCGCGCCGGAAACCGCGAGCCGTACGGCGTTGCGGATCGGTGTCATCCCCGGTCAGCTCGAACGCGCCGAGGTCGAGCCGGACGTGGCGGCCGCGGTGCGCGACGCGATCGGCGTTCTGCGCGACGCCGGCTGTTCGATCATCGAGGTCGACGGCTCCGCCTTCGACGCGCTGGAGGAGACGTTCTCCGACATCCTGCTGTTCGAGGCCTGGCAGGTCCACGGCGAGCGGGCGACGGCCGATCCCGGCCACTACGGCCCGGAGACCCTGCGGCTGGTGCGTTCCGCCTCCGAGGTGAGCGAGGCCGACTACCGCAAGGCCCTTGCCGCACGGGAGCGGCTGCTGCCCGCCGCGGCCGAGGTCTACGCCGGGATCGACGTCCTGCTGACTCCCGCCGCGCCCTTCGTCGCGCCGGCCACCACGCCTCCGGTCGACACCCCGGAGGGCGCCGCGGAGGGACTGTTCACCGGCATCCAGAACCTCACCGGAGCGCCGGCGCTGGTGCTGCCCTGCGGCTGGAGCGCGGACGGCCTTCCGATCGGGCTTCAGCTGTCGTCCCCCCTCGGCACCGACATGGGACTGCTCGCCGCGGCCCGGTATGTGGAGTCGACGCTGAACGTCGAGGCCCGCACCCCCGCCGTGCACTGACCCCGCACCCCTCACGCCGGCCCACACCCCGCCTCGCACCCCCCACCTCACTCCCCCCGAACGACCCGAACCACCTGAACGAAGGCGATCTTCTCCATGCGTGCCGCTCTCTACCTGTCCGCCGGAAACGTCATCGTCGACGACGTGCCTGACGCCTCCCTGTCCCAGCCCACCGATGCCGTGGTGCGGGTTCTCCGTTCCTGCGTCTGCGGTTCGGACCTCTGGTCCTACCGCGGGGTCATCAACCGCGCGGAGCGATCCCGGCTGGGTCACGAGTTCATCGGCCTCGTCGAGGAGGTCGGCAGCGAGGTCGGCACCCTCCGTGTCGGCGATCTCGTCGTCGCGCCGTTCATGTGGTCCGACAACACCTGCCCGGCCTGCGTGGACGGGATCCAGAGCTCATGTGACAACGGCGGCACCTTCGGCGCACCGGGCACCGACGGCGGCCAGGGCGAAGCCGTGCGGGTTCCCCAGGCCGACGGCACCCTCGTGGCCGTACCGGGTGGCATGAGCGGCGTCGACGAGTCGCTGTACGCCGCACTTCTGTCCGCCTCCGACGTAATGGCCACCGGGCTGCACGGAGCCGTTCTGGCCGGCGTCACCGAGGGTTCGACGGTGGCCGTCATCGGCGACGGGGCGGTCGGACTGTGCGCGGTGCTGGGGGCGAAGGCCATCCTCGGCGCCGAGCGGATCTTCCTGATGAGCCGGCACGAGGACCGCGCCGCGATCGGCAGGTCCTTCGGAGCGACGGACGTCATCGCCGAGCGAGGCGACGAGGGCATCGCGGCCGTCCGCGAAAGGACCGGCGGCCTGGGCGTACGCCACGTGGTGGAGGCGGTCGGCACCCCGGAGTCCTGGGCGATGGCGGTCGGCATGGCCCGCGAGGGAGGCTCGATCGGCGCGGTCGGCATCCCCCACACGGCGCCGGAGCTGCCGTTGTTCCAGCCGCTCATCCACCACCTGAGCCTGAATCTCGGAATCGCACCCGTACGCCGTTACCTCCCCGACCTGGTCTCGCGGATCACCGCCGGGACGCTCGACCCCGGCTCTGTCTTCGACGCCGAGCTTCCGCTCGCCGACGTGGCTCAGGGTTATGCCGCGATGGCGGCCCGGGAGTCGATCAAAGTCATGCTCAAATGAATGATCGGTCGTATTCGGACTGATTCGTATTCGGACTGATCAAGGCCGGCCCGGGAGCCGCCCGGCTTCGCGCCGAGGCACCGCACCGATCACAACCGGAGAGGAGTCCCCGTGGTGGGACCGAACGGGGAAGGGCAGGCGGTGGACGTGCCCGGAGCTCGCTCCTGGCTTTTCGTCCCCGGTGACCGCGGCGACCGGTTCGCCAAGGCTGCCGCGAGCGGCGCCGACGTCGTGGTCTGCGATCTGGAGGACGCCGTCGCCGTGGACGCCAAGGAGCCGGCCCGCGCCGAGGTCGCGCGCTGGCTCGGCGCGGGCGGGGTCGCGTGCGTGCGGATCAACGCCCGGGGCACGCCGTTCCACGACGCCGACGTCTCCGCGCTGTCCGGGATGCGGGGCCTGCGTGCCGTCATGCTGCCCAAGGCCGAGGACCCGCGGGCCCTGGGTGAGCTGAGCGACGCCCTGGGCCCGGACACGGTGGTGGTCGCGCTGGTCGAGACGGCGCTGGGCCTGCACCGCGCGTATGACCTGGCCTCGGCGCCCGGCGTGGTTCGCCTGGCCTTCGGCTCGATCGACTTCGCTCTCGACCTCGGTGCCGAGGAGACCCCGACCTCGATGCTGTTCGCGCGGTCCTCCCTGGTGGTGGCATCGCGCGCGGCGCGCGTGGCCGCCCCGATCGACGGTGTCACCGTCGCCCTGGACGACCTTTCCGTCGTCGCGGCGGACGCGGCCACCGCGGCGAGTCTGGGCTTCGGCGGCAAGCTCTGCGTCCACCCGCGCCAGGTGAGCGCCGTCAACGCCGCGTTCAGCCCCGGCGAGGAGGAGGTGCGCCGCGCCCGGCGGATCCTTGACAGCGTCACCGACGGCGGCGCGGGACGGCTGGACGGGCAGATGATCGACCGGCCGGTCGTGGAGCGCGCCCGGCTGGTCCTGCGACGGGCCGGTGTCGAACCCACCCCTGACGACCGGAGGAGGTCCTGATGCTCCCGTTGGAGGGCATCACCGTCATCGCGCTGGAACAGGCCGTGGCGGCCCCGTTCGCCACCCGCCAGCTGGCCGACCTCGGTGCACGCGTGATCAAGATCGAGCGTGCGGGCGGCGGGGACTTCGCCCGTGGCTACGACGAGACGGTCAAGGGCATGTCGAGCTACTTCGTATGGCTCAACCGGGGCAAGGAGAGCATCACCCTCGACATCAAGGACCCCGAGGACCGCGCGGTCCTCGACGCGATGCTCGCGCGGGCGGACGTGTTCGTGCAGAACCTCGTGCCGGGGGCGGTGAAGCGGCTGGGCCTGGACGAGGAGACCCTGCGCGCCAAGCATCCACGGCTGATCACCTGCTCGATCTCCGGCTACGGCTCGGAGGGCCCCTACCGCAGCAAGAAGGCCTACGACCTGCTTATCCAGTGCGAGACCGGCGTGCTGTCCGTGACCGGCACGCCCGAGTCGCCCGCCAAGGCCGGCATCTCCATCGCGGACATCTCCGCCGGCATGTACGCCTACAGCGGTGTGCTGACCGCGCTGTACGAGCGCGAGCGCACCGGCGCCGGCACCGGTTTCGAGGTGGCGATGCTCGACGCGCTCGGCGAGTGGGCAAGCCAGCCGTACTTCTACGCCGGCTACGGCGGCACGCCTCCGCCCCGCACCGGCGCCCGCCACGCCTCCATCTCCCCCTACGGGCCGTACCGGGCCGGGGACGGGGCCCAGGTGTTCATCGGCGTGCAGAACGAGCGCGAGTGGGCGGCGCTCTGCGCCGACGTCCTGGGCCGGCCGGACCTGGCCCTGGACCCCCGCTTCGTCCGCAACTCCAGCCGCGTGGAGAACGACGCCGAGCTGCGGGTGATGCTCCAGGAGGCCCTGTCCGGCCTGACCGCCCAGCAGGTCGTCGAGCGCCTCGACGGGGTGGGCATCGCCAACGCTCGCATGCGCACCATGCACGAGTTCGCCGAGCACCCGCAGTTGGAGGCACGCGACCGGTGGCGCGAGGTGGACTCTCCCGTCGGCCCCCTCCGCTCCCTGCTGCCCCCGGTCACCGTGACGGGACGGGAGGCGGCCATGGGCGCGATCCCGGCGGTCGGCCAGCATAGCGACGCCCTCCGCGCCGAGTTCGCCCCCGGGGTGAGCGGCCCCGTGAAGAACCAGGCATGACATCGAGCGCGGCCACCACGCGGCACGGACGGCCTGCGGTGGTTCCCTGGCTCCGTCGGAAACGACGGTGGTGTAACGGCAGACGACGTCGAGCCTGACCGAGCTCGCGGAGGTCGGAAGACTCGGCTATCCGAATGACGCTCTCGAACAATCCGCGAGGAAACGATGGCATCCGGCTCTCCACTTCGAGGCCGGGTGCCATCCGTTTCAGCTGTACAGATCTTTGAGCCCGACCAGCTCGACCTCTCCGCGCTGTCCCGCCTGATCGAGTTCCTCAGTGAAACCCGCCCCCGAATAGCACACCAGACGGGTCTGGGAGCTGTCGTATCTGTCGTTCCGGTCGATGATGTCGCGAATGCGCCTCAGTCGTTCGAGGTGCTTCATTTCCATGACCTCGCCCCATTTGGCCTCACCGATCGCGAGTAGCGGAGGCTTGCCATCGTCGGCATGTCCGACTGCCGCGATGTCCACTTGATGGGTGGTCCGGTTCTCTGGGTCATTGACGGTCCCGGCGGTCACCTGAGAGGGCCAGTCACCGAACCGATCTTCCGCGAAATGCAACGTCCAGTCACGACACAACCGCTCGAAGTGGGGTCCTAGCACGTTCACAGTGAATCGCTGCTTGGCCCGCTGCCAGATCCGGTCGGTGGCACCGGCACGCATGAGCTGTGACCAGAAGGGACGCATCATCGCGTGGTAGAAGGTGAGCAGGGGCTCCTTGATGCGGAAATCGGTGCGGTTGCCACGGAAGGCGTCCGTCTCGCGCGCGATGAGCCCGGCATCCTCCAAGACCGTCAACGGGTGAGACAGTTCGTTGCTCTTGCGACCCACGTATCCGGCGATCCCGCCACGCCCGCTGTTGCCCTCGGCGATGGCGCTGAGAACCGAGTGGTAGAGAAGAGAGCACCGTCCCGCAGAGCGGGCTCCTCCGCGAGGAGATACCTCGCCTCAAGGAACATCGGGCTGCCGGGAGACAGGATGGCCCGGACGACCCAGGCGTCGAAGTCGTCGAGATCCCGGGGCGCGTCATAACGGATCATCTCGGTGCGGTAGGCGGGGGTGCCACCGACAACGGAGTGCAGGAGCAGCGCAAGCCGGGGATCGCTCAACTCCCAGAACCGCGCGGCGAGCCGGTAGTCGAGGGTGTCCACCGACAGGTCCAGCGACGCGCGTCCGCGTAACGGCGCGTTGCCGGAAAGGAGTCCTCCCATGAAAGACATGGCCGAACCACAGAGGAGCAGCCGGGTTCGCGAGCTTGTACGTTCGGCCCTGCGCGGGGCATAGGCGCCCTGGATGATCGAGGGAAGAGCGGGGTTGGCGCGGGCCAGATACGGAAACTCGTCGATCACGACAGGAACCGGGCGATCCCGGCCCATTCGCAACAGGACATCGAGCACCATGGACCAGTTCGACGGCGTGAATGGAATCACGGGATCGAGATGCCGAGTCAGCGCCTCCCCAATGAGCGCCAGCGATTCCGTATCGGTCGCCTCCTGCGACGAGAAGTAGAACCCGCCCATTTCCTGGCACAGCGCCTCCAGCAGGAAGCTCTTGCCTTGACGGCGGCGGCCGGAGACGACGCCGAGTGTGGCCCCCGGCTGCTCATCGGCTGCGAACCTCACCAACGCCGACCACTCACGGTCGCGGTCGAACATGTCAGATGGCTTCCGCATCAGTCTCCCCCAAGAGTTATACAGTTATCAGAACCGCATAACTCTCGGCTGTGGACTTCCCGGAGAATCGCGATCCACGACTGCGCCGCGTTGCCGGTGCCTACGGCGTGTGCCGGGCCTCCCTGGCCTTCGCCTCGGCTTCGTCCATCTCGGCGGCCTCCTCCGGCGTGGGGGCGGTGCCGCCGAGGTGGCGGGGCTGCCACCAGGCGCCCGGGGGAATCTCCGGGTAGCTCCGCTGGGCCTGGTCCAGCATCGCGGCCATGCGCTCGCGCAGGTCGGCGCTGACGGCGTCGTAGTCGTCGCCGCGCTGGGGGTGCATGGGCTCGCCGAGCAGGATGGTGATCGGCACGTGCCGCTGGAGCAGCTTCTTGGGATGTCCCTTGGTCCACAGCCGCTGGGTGCCCCAGAGGGCCATCGGGATCATCGGCACCTTCGCGCCGACGGCCATCCGGACCGCGCCGTTCTTGATCTCCTTGATCGTGAAGGACCGGCTGATCGTGGCCTCCGCGAACACGCCCACGATCTCGCCGCCCCTGAGCGATTTCAACGCCGCCCCGAACGCCGCGGCGCCCGCCGCGCGGTCCACCGGAATGTGGTGCATGCCACGCATCAGCGGACCGGAGATCTTGTGGTCGAAGACCTCCTTCTTCGCCATGAAGCGCACCAGGCGCTTGGTCGGCAGCGTGGACAGGCCCGCGAAGATGAAGTCCAGGTAGCTGATGTGGTTGCTGACCAGCACAGCTCCACCGGTCCGCGGGATATGCTCCGCGCCCTCAATACGGATCTTGAGGTCCAGGGCGCGGAACAGGGTCCGCGCAGCCCCGATGACCGGGGGGTACACGATCTCAGCCATGGCTGAACCGTACCTCAGCCGCCCGGCAGGTCATGACCGGTGCCCGGTCATCTCAGTGCCCTCGGAAGGCCTCCTCCAGCCACCATGAGCCGTGTGCGGCGCTGACCTTGGCGTGGACCAGCAACGGCCGGTCCCGAGGCCCCTTCACCCACCCGGCCACCGCAGCCAGATCCGCTCGATCCCGTACGGTCACCGCCTCGCAGCCGAATCCCCGGGCGATGGCGGCGATGTCCGCGGGCGGGAAGGTGACGGTGTCCAGGGAGTGCCCGTCCGGGCCGAAGTGGTGCACCTCGGCGCCGTAGCCCTCGTCGTCGTAGACCACGATCACCATCGGGAGGCCGAGCCGTACGACCGTCTCCAGCTCGGCGACGCCCATCAGCGCGCCGCCGTCGCCGAGCGCGGCCACCGGAAGCCGGTCCGGCTGGGCCACGGCGGCGCCGATCGCGGTGGCCAGGCCGAGGCCGATCGACTGGAAGCCCTGGGTGAAGCAGAAACCGAACTCGTCGGGGACGTCGAGGAACATCGCCGGATATCCCATGAAATTTCCGGAGTCGATGGAGACGACGCGTTCCGCGGGGAGCAGGTCGTCCAGCGCGATCGTCAGCGTCCGGGGGTCGATCCGGCCGTCCCCGCCCTCGTCGGCGTAGGGCACGTCCCGCCAGCGGTTCTCCCCGGCGATCCGCCCGGCCAGTGCCGCCGACCGGTATCCGACGCCGTCACGGCCACCCCCGTCGAGCAGGTCCGCGACGGCCCGCGCGGTGAGCGCGACGTCGCCGACCACCCCGAGGTGGACGGGCCGGTGGGCACCGAGGGCATCGGGGTCCAGGTCGACCTGGACGACCTTGGCGTCCGGGCCGATCAGCGCGCCCTGACGCATGGTCCACATGTTGAGCGCGCAGCCCCAGCCCACGATCACGTCGGCGTCGCGGATGAGCTCGGCGGTGAGGGGTGAGGCGAAGCCACCGCTCACGTCCAGGTCCCACGGGCTGCCCCGGAAGAGGCCCCTGGCCACGGCGGAGGTGGCGAGCAGCGCCCCGGTCAGCTCGGCGAGCCTTTCGAGCTCCCGCCGGGCCGCACGGCCCCCTCGCCCGGCCACGAACACCGGCCTCCGCGCCGCCGCGAGGAGCTCCGCCAGCTCCTCGACGGCCTTCGCCTCCGGCCTGCTCTCCACCGGCAGGGAGCCGAGGAGGTCGCCGTCCAGCGCGTCCGGGACGGTCTGGCCCTGCACCTCCAGCGGAAGGTTGAGCAGAACCGTGCGCCGCTCGTCGCGGGCGACGCGGAACGCCTCGGCCGTGTCGGCCACGGCGGTCCCCGCGGAGGCGATCCGCAGCGGGACGGCGCCGACCGCCGTGGCCAGGGCGGCCTGGTCGACGAAGAAGTTGGACCGCGGCGCGGTCACCTCTCCGGCCAGCACGATGAGCGGCGTGCGGCTCTTGGCGGCCTCCGTGATGCCGGTCATCGCGTTGGTGAGGCCCGGTCCCTGATGGACGCTGAGCACACCGACGTGGCCGCTGAGGCGCGCGTAGGCGTCGGCCATGGTCGCCGCGCCTCCCTCGTGGCGCGCGGCGACGTATCGGACGCCGTGCTCGATCAACGCGTTGGTCACGTGGAAGTTGCCGCTGCCCACCACCCCGAAGGCAGTGTCCACGCCGAGGGAGGCGAGGACCCGGCCCACGGCCTCGGCGACGTTCACCTCTCGACCAGTGCCAGCACCCGCACCGGGCTGCCCGAGCCGCCGACGATGGGCAGCGGCGGGGCGACGATCACCGCGCCGGTGACCGGGAGCCGGTCGAGGTTGCGGAGCTGGGTCAGGCCGTACTTCCCCGCGCCGAGCAGGAACGAGTGGCACGGGAAGGGCGGGTCGAAACCGTGCGCGGTGCCCGCGTCGGTGCCCACGGTCTCCACGCCCAGCCCGGCGATCGAGGTCTCCTCGGCCAGCCATCTGGCGCACTCCACCGAGATGCCGGGCGTGTGCGGGCCCGTCTCGTTCGCGTTCAGGAAACGCTCCTGGTCGTGGGAGTGGACGTCCCAGCCGGTGCGATAGAGCAGCCACCCGCCCTCGGGAAGCGGCCCGTTGGCCTGCTCCCAGGCCTTGACGTGCTCGATCTCCAGCAGGAAGTCGGGGTCCTCGGCCGACTCGGCGGAGAAGTCGAGCACCACGGCCGAGGCGATCAGCCGGTCCACCGGCACCTGCGAGATGTCCTCGCCGTCCTTGGCGGTGACCCAGTGGACCGGCGCGTCGAAGTGGGTGCCGGTGTGCTCACCGGTCGAGATGTCGTTCCAGTACCAGGCCGGACCGCGGTCGTCGTAGCGGCTGATCTCCTTCAGGGTGAAGGGGACGGTGTTGCCGAACGGCTCGGGCAACTGCAGGATCGGCGTCTCCGACGACAGCGGCGCCGTAAGGTCGATCACCTCGATCCCACCGTTTCGGATGCTCTCCACCAAGCTCTGCAAAACCGACATGACGCCTCCAGCATTGGAAAAGATCTGGCCAGATCCTCCTACACCCTCATGCCTCCCGTCATCCCCACCTTCCCCGGAAGGGGAACCCGATCTCACCGGTAGGCGTCGATGCCGAGTTTGAGCGCCACGATCAGGCCGCAGACAGCGGCGACGACGCGGAGGGACTGTCCGGGAAGCCGCCGTGCGATCGACGGGCCCAGCCAGCCTCCCACCAGGAACCCCGCGGCGAGCGGCGCCACGGCCGACCAGTCCACCGGTCCGAAGAGCGCGAAGCCGATCGCGGCCACGGCGTTGGCCAGCGCGGACACCACGTTCTTGACGGCGTTGACCCTGACCGGCGTCTGGTCCAGCACGGCCGCCAGCACCGCGAACATGAGGATCCCCCCGGCCGCCCCGAAGTATCCGATGTAGATCGCGACCGTGAACAGCGCGGCACGCACCATCCAGCCGCGCTCCGCCTCGGGGCTTCCCGCCAGGGCGATCAGCCTCGGCGGGCGGAGCAGCATCAGCGAGGCGGCCGCGATCAGCCACGGCGCGATCGCCTCGAACGTCCGGGACGGGGTCAGCAGCAGCAGGACCGCGCCCGCGGCGCCCCCCAGCGCCGTCACCCATCCCAGGCGCAGGACTCGCCTCCCCTGACCCGCGAGCTCCGGCCGCGACCCGGCCGCCGCCCCCAGACCGGTGAACATCAGCGCGACCGTGTTCGTGACGTTCGCGCTCAGCGGGGACAGGCCGAACGCCAGCAGCGCCGGGTAGGACACCACGGACGCCAGGCTCACCACCGTGCTGACCACGCCCGCCAGAACCCCCACCGCGGCCAGTCCCAGCACTTCAGCGACATCCACCCTCAACCCTAATCACACAGGTGAGCCGTTAATCCGATTGCTCCGCCTTCGGCCTGTTCGTACGGTCGCCGCGCCCGGCCTGCCCGAGATCGCGCTCGAAGCCGTAGATCATGGCGTGAAGCCCGGCCTCGAACCAGCGGTCGTAGTAGGCGGCCGCCTCCGGCGAGGGCTCAAGCTCGGGAGCGCCGGGGGGCCTGCCGACCTGGGCGAGGGCGTGACCGAGGACGTACACGCCCACGGACTGGACGACGGTGAGGGCGTCGGCGCGCTCGACTCCGGCCGCGGAGAACCGCTCCAGCAGGCCGGCGAGCAGCGACAGGCCGCCGTCGACGTCGACGGGATGGGTGGCCAGCAGCGGCACCGCGTGCGGGTGGGCGAGCAGCGTCCGGCGGTAGGACTCGGCGAAGCGGGTCAGCGCCTGAGGCCAGGAGCCGCTCGGGAGAAACTCCACCAGGGACTCGGCGAACAGGTGGTCGACCACGGCGGCCAGCAGGGCGTCGCGGTTGGGGACGTGCCGGTACAGCGACATCGCCGCGACGCCGAGCCTCGCGCCGACCCCGCGCATGGTGAGCGCGTCGAGGCCCTCGGCGTCGAGAACCTCGACGGCGGCGACGACGACGCGCTCCGGTGTCAGGAGGGCGGGCCGCCCTCCCCTACGTGGCGACGGCTGCTTCACCCGGTAAGGGTAACGGCGAGCGTGGTGCCCAGCATCACCAGCGTGAGCGCGCCCACCACCATGTGCTGCACGTCGATGACCACGTCGTGGCCCTCGGTCGGCAGGATCTTCAGCGTACGGAGGAACTCACGCTCGTACGCCTCACGCTGCGCCCTGAAGCTGATCCCGAAGTAGGGCAGCCACCAGCTGACGATGTGCCCGACGAGGGTGAGCACGACCAGGACGGTGGCCGTCACGAGCGACCACCTCTCGTGGAGCGCGACGCCCGCGGCGATGAGCAGCGGGAACGGGTAGTTGGCGAGGGCGAGTAGGGCCCGCTCCCTGACGGTGCTGGATTCCAGGTCGTTGAGAGGGAACATGGGCACCCACTCGGTGAGGATCAGCCAGGCGAGCCAGACCAGGGGGACGATTAAGGCGATCATGGTCATGTGCCACTCCTTAGTTTGCTTACTGCGTAAGCTTACGTCGTAAGCAAACTAAATGGAAGAGGTTTTCCCACGTGAGCGCTTGCCATCGCCGACGAACGGGAACAGTTTGGGAACTGTGAAAAAGCTCATCAACGGCATCGAGTCGGTCGTACCGGACACGTTGCGCGGTCTCGCGGCCGCGCATCCCGGGTTGCGGGTGGACGAGGAGAACCGGATCGTTTACCGTGCCGCGGGGCCGCGTCCCGGCAAGGTCGGCCTGGTGTCCGGCGGGGGCGCCGGGCACGAACCACTGCACACCGGCTTCGTCGGGTACGGCATGCTCGACGCGGCCTGCCCCGGAGAGGTCTTCACCTCTCCCGTGCCCTACCAGATGATCGAGGCCACCACGGCGGTGCACGGCGGCGCCGGGGTGCTGCACATCGTGAAGAACTACACGGGCGACGTCCTGAACTTCCAGATGACCGCCGAGCTCTCCGCCGAGGAGAACATCGAGGTGGCGGCCGTGCTGGTCGACGACGACGTGGCCGTGCACAACTCCATCCACACGGCCGGCCGAAGGGGCACCGGCGCCACGGTCTTCGTCGAGAAGATCGCCGGAGCCATGGCCGAGACCGGGGCGCCGCTGCACGAGGTCGTGCGGGTGGCCGAGGAGGTCAACGCCCGCAGCCGCTCCTTCGGCATCGGGCTGAGCTCCTGCACCACCCCGGCTGCGGGAAAGCCCACCTTCGACCTGAGCGACACCGAGATCGAGCTGGGCATAGGCATCCACGGCGAGCCCGGCCGGACCCGCTCGACCATGCGCCCCGCTCGCGACCTGGCCTGGACCGCGATGGACGCCCTCCACGAGGACCTGCCGCTCTCCGGGGACACCCTGGTCATGGTGAACGGCATGGGCGGCACGCCCCTGATCGAGCTGTACATCGTCTTCGCGGAGGTCGTCGACTATCTGGCCGAGAAGGGCGCGAGAGCCGCACGGAGCCTCGTCGGCAACTACACCACCAGCCTCGACATGCAGGGTTTCTCGATCACGACCTGCCGGCTGGACGACCAGCTCACCCGCCTCTGGGACTTCCCCGTCGAGACCCCCTCCCTGCGCTGGGGCCGCTGACGTGAACACCGCCTGCTTCGCCGCCTGGATCGAGGAGATCACCCGGACCGTCCACGCGGAGAAGGACCGGCTGACCCGGCTGGACGCCGCGATCGGCGACGCCGACCACGGGGCCAACCTCGACCGGGGTTTCACCGCGGTCTCCCGGGTGCTGGCCGCCAAGCAGCCGGAGACCACGGGGGCGATGCTGACCATGGTCGGGAGCACACTGATCCGCAACGTCGGCGGGGCTTCCGGCCCCCTGTACGGCATGGCGTTCCGGCAGATGGGCAGGGTTCTGGGCGACACCCCCGACGTGTCGATCGCGCAACTGTGCACCGCCCTGGAAGCCGGGCTGGCCGGTATCCAGAAGCTGGGAGCCGCCACCGAGGGCGACAAGACCCTGGTGGATGCCCTCGCCCCGGCGATCCAGGCGCTGGCGCAGTCCGTACAGGATGGGGTGAAACCGGAGGAGGCGATCGGCGCGGCGGCGGCCGCGGCCCTCGCCGGAGCGGAGGCCACGATCCCGATGCTGGCCCGCAAGGGGCGGGCCAGTTATCTCGGCCCGCGCAGCGTGGGCCACGAGGACCCCGGCGCCGCCTCCACCGCGCTCATCTTCGCCGCCCTGCACGCGGTGACGACACAATGAACGAACTCCCTCGATGGTAGGCATCGTTCTCATCTCCCACAGTGGACCGCTGGCCGCCGAGGTCGCGGCCCTGGCCGCACAGATCGGCGGCCAGGACGTCCCGCTGGCCGCGGCCGGAGGCACCGAGGACGGCGGCCTCGGCACCAGTCCCAGCCTGGTGGAGGCGGCGATCAAGCACGTGGACCGGGGAGACGGGGTGATCCTCATCCCCGACCTGGGAAGCTCGGTGCTGACCGCCCGGTTGTTCGTGGGACCGGACGTGGTGATCGCCGACGTGCCGTTCGTGGAGGGGACCATCGCGGCGGTCGTGTCGGCGGGCGCGGACATGTCGCTGAAGAACGTGCTCGCGGCGGCCATGGAGTCCCGGTCCTTCCGCAAATTCTGACGGCGATCGCCTCCTCCCCCATGACGTCCGGGACGTCTACCGCAGCGGGCCCCCGGAACGCGGAGAAGTCCCGTGCTCTTCGGAGTGCGGGACTTCTTCGCGTCGCACGGCCGGCGTCTCGTACGGCCCGCCGGACGGTCGGCAGCTCGGGGCGGCGCCCCCGAGATCCGCGGGTGAGTCAGGGCGCCGCGTCGGAGACCTTCGAGGTCAGGCCCAGATACTCCTCGCGGCCCAGCGCGCGGATCTCGAAACTCAGGCCCAGCCGTACCGCGAAGCGATGCGCGTCCTCGGGCGGCCAGGGGCCGGGTAGGTGGCGCATCAACCGACCATCACCACTTGTGATGAAAAGTCCGGATAAACGTTCGTGGCGATAGAGCAGCAAGCCTCCCACGCAGTCCGGATTCGGTCCCATGGCCAGGTCTTCGGGAACCATTCGCGGGCCAAGCCAGACGCGCAGCCTCTCATTGCGCCTGAGCATGAGGCAGGGACCGCCGGGCGGCCCGAGGGTGGTGCCACGCCTGCTCCGCCTCGCGTGCAGCGCCCGGTATGCGGGGCTCAGGAAGATGACCAGGGGGCTGAAGAAAACGGCCAGCCATTTGACCTCGACGAGATCCAGCAGCACCCTCCCCATCGTGGACAGCCCTCGCCACGCGAACATGCCGACCGTCGTGGCGATGTAGGCCATCGCCAGCAGACCCGCGGCGCCGACACCAAGAGCCACGGCCTTCTTCCACCTGGACATGCGCGAGGAGGGTTGCCCTACCAGGCGTTCCCAGCCGGGCGCCCGCCTGGCGAGCGCAGTGCGCACCCGCTTCGACGGGGTGAGCAGAGCATCCTCGACGGGTATCCCCCGGCCGGCCGCGAAGGCGGCCACATCGTCGGCCGGCCACTCGCCGGGAAGATCGAGAAGCACCAGTCCGTCGGAATCGAGCCCCGCGAGCCCGTTGACGAACTGCGCCTTCTTCTCTCTGGAGACGAGGACCATCCGCCTGTACCGGTAGTGATACAGGGCTGCGGGCGCGAGCCGTACCGAACGCCCGGCGATCGGATCGACCGCCACCAACGTTGCCCCGTCCCAGGAGAGTACGGTCGCCGGTCGCGGTGCGCCCTTGACCGCCCCGGCGAATGGCCGCAATTCCCATCGCTGCGCGTCGATCAGCGCCCCCGCTTTCCGTAGGTCAAAGCCTCCCGTTTCACAAAAGGACGGATAAAGAAGTCATAAAGTTCCGATCTCGGAGTGGTGCTCCAACCGGCCGTGACGGACCGGCGCGCCCGCGGTCGACGATGCCCGGGGGTGCGGCGCGCCACTCACATGTGGAAGCCCCCGCCGTCCTCTTCGGACCGTGGGGGCTTCCACATGTACTCCGGGAATGCGGGTCAGCAGGTGGCGAGCATGCTCTGCAGCGCGGTCTTCTCCGCGGACTGCAGGCTCAGGCCCCAGTTGGATTTGACGCCGATCCACGCCCGGGCGTAAGTGCAGCGGAACGAGGCCACCGAGGGCTTCCAGGTACTGGGGTCCTGGTCGCTCTTGCTCTGGTTGACGTTGTCGGTGACCGCCCACAGCTGGCCGTCGTTGAGGGAGTTGGCGAAGGACTGACGCTTGGCGGTGGTCCACGCCCAGGCGCCGGAGCGCCACGCCTCGGCCAGCGGCACCATGTGGTCGATGTCGACGTCACTGGCGGCGGTCCAGGTGGCGCCGTCGTACGGGCTGAACCACCTGCCGCTGGTGGCGGCGCAGCTGCTGCTCGTCACGACGTTGGTGCCGTCACGCTTGAGCACCTGCTCACGGGTGTCGCAGGACCCGGAGATGGTGATCCAGTGCGGGAAGAGGTCGCGGTTGTAGGTGCTGGCATGGGACTCGGCCGCCACGGTCAGGGCGGCCAGGCGGGAGGCGGCGGTGCTCGCCGACGGGATGCCGGGAGGGGTGGCCTCCGCAGTGCCGGCGCTCAGGGAGAGGGCGAGGATCGCTGCCAGGGCAGCGGAGACGATGGTGACGACTCGGCGCATGCGAGCGCGTCCCTTCTGTCCGCGACCTCGGCCGGAGAGGGGTGCTCCGACAAGGGGGCGAGGCGGGACAAAAGGACCATCTCAGGATGATTGACTCACTCAGCAACAGTCAGCCAAACAGGTTGTGAAGATCGTGCGAACGAGATGATCTCGCGCGAAATCAACGCCTTCAGAGGGCTCCGGCGGCCTTCGCGGTGTAGACGGTGGGATGGATCGGCCGGAAGCCGAGCTCTCGGCGGATCTTGGAGGTGTCCGCGATGCCCTCCCAGGGATCGTCGAGCGACCGGCCGGCCGCCCCCTCGGAGACCGGCTCGCCGTTGAGGTTCAGCAGTTCCAGCGCGGTGACGGGTGCGTCGTCGGCCACGTTGAACGCCTCTCCGTCCACACCGTTCGCCCGGACGGCCCGCAGCAGGGCCTGGGCGACGTCGGCGTGGTGCACCAGATGCAGGCGCTTGTGCAACGGCCAGTCGCGTGCCCACAGCAGGGATTCGGCGAGGTGCGGATCGCCGTCGCCGTAGACGAAGGCCAGCCGGGCGATGCGCAGCGGCAACCCCTCGGCTCGATGGAGTCCCAGGAGGGCTTTCTCCGCGTCCGCCTTGCTCGTGGGATAGGCCCGCCCGGGCGGAACGAGCTCATCCGCCTCAAGAGCCGAGCGACCTCGGCCGGGGCCGTAGACGAGGGTGGTGCTCGCATAGACGAACCGGGCGACACCGGCGCGAAGAGTGGACACGGCCAGCCCGACCGTGGCGGCGTGATTGACGGCGACCGCCTCCTCGTCGGAGACGCCGCGGAACGCCGCGCCGAGGTGAACGACCGCGTCGGCGCCCTTGAGGACGCCGTCAAGGGCGCCGGTGTCACGCAGGTCACCGACGACGACCTCGGCGCCGAGCGCACCGAGGAAATCAGCCCGGACCGGATCGCGGACCAGCACCCGGACGGACTCACCCTGCCGGAGCAGGCGAGGGACAAAACGGCTGCCGACTCGACCGGTCGCGCCGGTCACGAGGATGGTCATGGTGAAACTCCCGAAGCTCGATGTGCTGTCGGCCTCGACGCTAACATATACTTTGATTAATCAAACCTTCTGAGTCATCCAATATTTTGAGCCGTACGACATCCGTACCATGGGCCTCATGGAAGAACACGATCCCGAGCGGGACGAACAGCTCAGGTCCGAGATCTGGAGAGGGCTGTATGAGTTCTTCCTGGCCGAGCACGAGCGCCACCTCGAGACCGTCACCGAGCTGGGCGTCAGCCCCGGAGATCTCAAGGCCCTCATGCGATTGATCCCGGACCGCGGCGAACCGATGCGCGCGCTGGCCGACATGTGGCGTTGCGACGCCTCGACCGTCACCTGGATCGTCGACCGGCTGGAGAAGCAGGGCCTGGTCGAACGCCAGGCCCACCAGACCGACAGGCGCGTCAAGGTCGTGATCCTGAGCTCTCGTGGCAAACAGCTCCGGGCGCGGCTGCTGAACGACCTCCACCGGCCACCCGCCATCCTGTCGGAGCTGTCGAACACCGACCTGGAGACGCTCCACCGGCTGTCGGCGCGACTGCGTCCGGAGTGACCCGGGGCCGGACTCGTCGCCGTCGCGCGACAGCCGTACCGGAGAGACGAGAACCGGCGCGGTCCCGGCAGCCGGGCGATCACAGGCCGTCCTGTCCACGGCGGCAAACGCTCACGTGCGGAAACGAGTCCGGCCCCGTTCTCCACGCGCCGGCAGGGAGCACGCTTCCATCCCTCGGTTCCCGAGAACGTCGCCAAGCTCGATGCCGTCGAAGAGCTGGTCGAGCTCGCGACAGGCATCGGCTGCTCGCTCCCCGAGCTCGCCGTGGCCTTCGCCGCGGCATATCCCGCCGTCACCTCGGTGATCACGGGACCGCGGACCATGAAGCAGCTGGAAGGGCCGTTGAAGGGCGCCTCGCTCACCCTCGACGACGCGACCCTCGACCGGATCGACGAAATCGTGCCGCCCGGGACCAACCTGTACAGCCCCGACGGAGCCTGGCGCCCGCCGGCGCCGACCGACACCGCGGGCCGGCGGCGCCCGCTCGCAGATCGCGCCGCAGGCTGAACGCGGCGATGACGCCCCGGCCGCCGAGAACGAGCGGGGCACTCCCCAGGCATGATCAGAAATCTCATCCGCCTCGTCAGCGCGCGGATCCTTCCTGCGGAAGTCCCCGGGTTCTCCGCCACGGACACGCCCTTTACAACGTAGATCAAGTGCTCTGTCAAACAGTCTCCGGCTGAACGGCCACCCCCGGGTCGCGCCGGCGCGCATCCCCCGAGGCGGGACGGATAATGAGACGCCCCGCGGATTACGCCGCCCCTATGATCACGTTTCATGATTGTTCGTGCATTAGCGACCACCTCCGGGGTTTTCGTCCTGTTATTCGCCGGTGCGACCGCTGCGTCCGCCGGCCCCATCGTCGGGGTTCCCGAACTGACCCACAACCCGCTCTACAAGCAGGGCCGTCTCCCCGCGATCTCCTGCAAGGCGACCAAGGGCACCACCAAGGCCTCCACCACGAAATACCTCAACAAGGTCGTCGGCTGCCTGAACTCCGCCTGGCGCAAGACCATCAAGGACTTCGTCCCTGCCGAGGTGGATGTCAAGGCCAAGATCGAGAGCGGCCTGTGCTTCACCGGCCTGCAGGTCTCCGGCTCCTTCGCCGCCAGCTGCAGCGGCGGCATCCAGGTGCAGCTCGGTTCCGACTGGATCACGGCGAAGTCCGACCAGGCCATCCTCATCGAGGTCACGCGCGCGTACGCCGGAGTCGTCCAGGGGCAGACGGGCATCGGCAAGGCCTGGTGGGCGCTGCCGACCAGAGACGAGAAGGACGGCGGCAAGGAGCAGACGCACCGCTACTACCTGCAGGCCGACTGCCTGGGCGGGGTGTCCATGAAGGTCCTGGGGCGCTCGGCCGGAAACTGGAAGCCCCTGCTCGCCGCAGAGACGCCGAAGGAATACGGCAGATTCAACTGGTACGGCAAGCCCGCCAACCGCCTCCACTGGTTCGAGCAGGGCTACAAGTCGCAAGGCCCGAGCGCGTGCAACACCTGGAAGGCTCCCTCCTCGAAGGTCGCCTGACCCCTGCCTGCCCGTCTCGGGGGACGGGCACGAACAGGGCGATAACCGGACGGCGCCCTCAACGGTGGCCACGGACACCAAGCCGAGATCCGGGTTGACGAGAACGGCAGACTGACGGCCAGGGGCGACCAGGCACAACTCTGCCGGCGCACGGCGGGTACGCAGGAGCAGGTGTTGCCGGGCGGCCCAGGCACTGGTCCACGGGTCTCGGTGAGGTGGCATGGAAGCGGTTGCGGACGCTATCGTCTGGGCTGGGCGTCGATCCACCGCCCAACCTCCTTCGGCCCTCCCCGGCAGGGCCGCTCGGCGGGGGCAAAGGGGACCCGTTTCCTCGGATCGCTGGTCATCCGCCCGCCACGGGCTCCTCGCCGGGGGTTGAGTTCTGTGGTGTCGAGGGCCTGATGACAGCGAACAAGCACTTCAAACGCCGCGTCCGCGAACGTGCTCTCCGTACCGGGGAGTCCTACACCGCTGCGCTCAGGCACCTTCGACGCATCGACGCCCAGGAGCACTTGGTGCAGTGGCAGCGCATTGAAAAACCCGACTTCGGCTACGCCGTCCACGTCCCGCAGGGCTGGGACGAGCGGCCGCCCAACCTGAAAAACAGCCCGTGGGAGACCGCCAGGTTCGGGGATCCCACCGACCGCCGGCACACCGTCATCGTCTTCCGCTCGATGGCGCGGCTGGGATGGACCGCAGCCGAGGTCGCCGAGGGAACCCAGACATCACTGCAGGCTGCAGATTTTGGCGAGTTCCACATCATCGACGCCCAGATCGCCGGACAGACCGGTGTGGCAGCGCATCGCCGCTACGGCAATCGGCCTCTCCCTCACCGGTGGCGGCGTGGCCTCGATCTTTCTTGCGAAGGGCGAGGCGGGGAGTGTGGCGCTGCTCCTCGGAGGACTTGTATTCCTGATCATCGCGGTCATCGGGATGTCCGTGCATCGCGTGAGATTCCAGGAAATGGAGCTATTCTTCGGTATACGCCAGCGGGAGCGCATCACTGACCTGGCCAGCCGTTTGCCTCACGGCGAGGCGGTACGCCTCATGCAACTCCTCCAGGAGACGAACAACGGCGCCCCCTACACCGAACCGTTGTTGACACTGATCGATTCGTTGTTCTTCGAAGCTCGGGTGCGAGACACAGTTATCGGGACTCTCGACGAGGTCGAGCGGGTAGAGACGCACCCGGAGGCGGACATCGGAGAGCCTCTGCTTCATGTCGTGCGACCGGATGGCATGCGGATTGGCGTCTTCGCCATGTTCGCCCCCAACGAGAACGGGAGTCTGACAGCGGAGTTCGATGACGAGTTCATCGACATTCTCCCGAGGACCGGCTGCGATGCCGTCATCCTGATCACCTGCGTGCGGGACCAAGGCTACCTCGCGGCGCTCGCGGAGAGGATCCGGCAGGAGGCAGGTCTGCCAGTGACGATCGAGGAGTGGAGGCCGCGAGGGGAAGCCCGCTCCCTGCGCCCATCCATCGACCGACTCTGTGACGAGGTTCGTACCGCGGGAGCCGTGCCACAATCGCGGAATCCCGAGGCTGAGATCGCCGAGCCTGCGTCGTAGCGGGCGCGCCTTCTGACGGAAGAGGAGCTGCCTGAAGGTGGGGTCTCCCGATACCCATCCCGCTCGCGGGCACGGCACGGGCGCCCGGCGATTGCCGGCGCACCACCCCTGACCGCCTGCTTGCAAAGACGCATACCGATCTCGGACGACCAGCGAAGCCGCAGCTCGCGGTACTGGTCGTGTTCCCCGTGACTCCCCGCTGTTCCCCATTGCCTATCGCCCCATCGGGCACGCGACGGGCACAGCCGGCACATTCACTGCCGGAGCATCGGCCCAATCAGTTCGTCCAGAGAATGATCTTTCCGACAAGGATCGCGCCAACCCAGCAGGTAAACATCATGACTACTGCCATGCGCGCCTGCTTGCGCTCCTGATCAGTCCGACCTGGCTGCCGTGCTCTTGCGATCAGCGTTATGGCCACGGCTACTAGAGCAAAGGTCATCGAGATCTCGACAGCGGTCATGACATGAAGGGACTGCGGCCAGAGTCCCCTCTCTAGCCCGATCTTCCCGTCTGTCTCGTCCCAACCCGGAGGGCAACAGCTTGGGGACGGAAGAGCAAGGTCGTCTTCGTGTATCTGCTCCCGGTGACCTTCCTCGCCCGCCGGTTGCCCTGCTCGCACGGTGACGGCTTAACCTGGTGGGTCTCGTGGTGACCGCACGCATACGCCGCGGCACTTCTACGCCTCGGTCTTGCTGGACGCCGGAGAGAACATCAAGGTCTTCAGCCAATACCTCGGCCACAGCGATCCAGGGTTCACCTTGCGGGTCTATACGCACTTGATGCCGAGCAATGTGCTCAAGACTTGTGGATCAGCTCTGGGAGGCGCAGGGAGGGCATACCTTCCCGATTGATCTTGTGATGGCCACCGAGTAGGCCGGCGTTCGCAGCGCCGGTCGGGAAGGCACACCCATGCTCACGGTAGTGAATGACGACGGCTCCATCCGAGACGGATCCCTGATCGACGAGATCGTTCGCGAGGGTGCGCGACTGCGCCCGCCGGGGCATGCGCGCCCCCGTCCTCGCGGTCGGCGACGGCGCGCCGGGGTTCTGGAAGGCTCTGCGTGAGGTCTTCCCCTCGAGTCGACCTTCGCCACCGTCCGGCTCCGCACCAAGGTGACCAAGGGAGCCGGCTCCCGCGCCGCCGGGCTCGCGATGGTCTTCAAGCTGGTCGAGTCCGCCCAGGCCCGCTGGCGCACCGTTAACGGCGCTCACCTGGTGCCGCTCGTCCGGGCCGGAGCCCGCTTCAAACGAGGCCAGCTCGTCGAACGCCCCGAGGGGCACGCAGCCCAAGGACGAGACCTGCGGACGAGGGTCGAACCACGAGACCGCTGTACCCCGGCCGCGCGGCGCTGTGATCTGTCGGGACTGAGCTTGGATACCAGGGCTTATCCAGGGTCAGTCGGACGTCTGACGCAGGACCAGGGTGACGAAGCCCCAGGTGTCCCGGTAGACGCGCAGCCATTCGGAGCGGCGGATGGTGGCCGTCTCGAGCGCTTGCGAGCTGTCCGGATCGGCAGGGTGGTCCAGGGCCCATGAGGCCAGTGATCCCCAGCAGGCCCATTCGTAGTCGTCCAGCTCACGGCGCGTGCTGACGTGCCCGTCGACAGGAACCCACCCATCGGCGACGACGCGGTCCATGGTGGTCGCCAGGTCGGTGAAGTCCCCGAGCATCTCGATGGCCTCCTGAGAAGGGTCACGGTCCCAGAACCCCTCACCGATCAGGACGCGGCCGCCGGGAGCCAGGTGCTTGCGTGCCGCCGCGAGAGTGGGGAGCAGACCGCCGAAGGCATGCGTGGCCCCGACGCTGAGCACCAGGTCGAACGACTCCGAGGAAACGAAATCCGCGGCCTCCTGGTGGTGAAGGACGAGGCGCTCTTGGACGCCGCGGTGGCTCGCTGCCTGGCGGGCCTGCGCCAGGGCGTCCTCGGAGATGTCCACGCCCTCGGCGTGCAGGTGCGGGCGCATGGCCAGGGCACGCAGGAGCCATTCCCCGCCGCCGCAACCAAGGTCGAGCACACGCTCGTCGCCGCGCGGGACTCCGCGTTCCAGCAACCGGCGCACCGCGTCGTCATCGAGCGGAGACTTTATTGGATGATCAGCATGGGCGATCCTGGAGATCTGTTCACGGTTCACCGGCGCAGCCTGTCAGCACCAGAGGTCGCGCGCACCTCATTTTCGCCTGCGGATTGGAGCCCTCCGAGGCAACCGCCGATCCACAGGTCTTAACAATTACTCCTTGATGCCCAGCAGCGGGAGACAAACCCGAAGAGCCAACGACAGGGGCTACGAGGCCACCGCGCCTCGGTCCGACGGCCCACAGACGGTCCAGGATCAGTGGGGGCGTCTCGGGTCAGCGGTTCATCGCCGCCGGCCCTTACACCTTTACACCTTCCGCATCGAAGAAACAGCCATTGACCTGCGGCTTACAGCATCAGGCGACAGAGGTTCAGCTCGGACCCGATGGCCCGTCGGCGGTCGCCGTTGCGCTCACCGGCCTACTTGTAGCGGAAGTAGACGAACAGGCGGCCGTGGTTCTTGGCGTCCTTGTCGATGCGGTGGTAGAGGGCCTTGATCTCCTTCTGCTCAAGGAAGCGCAGGACCTTCTTCTTGAGCTGGCCCGAGCCCTTGCCGGGGATGATCTCGACCTCGGTGGCCTTCTTCCTGATGGCCTCGTCGATGATGCCCCGCAGCGCCTTGTCGATCTCTCCGCCTCGGTTGTAGAGGGGGTGCAGATCCAGCTTGAGCTTCAACCAGGCCTCCCGCGTGTCGCTTCAGGCCAGTTTACGCACAGCGGATCCTCGCATCTCCGCGCCGGTGACGGCCCTTCCCCGCGAGGCCCGCACCCAGGTGACCTCGCCGGCCCCTCGAAGGATCACGTGGGACATGCGCGACGCCAATACCGAATGCGCCTGTGACCCGGTGCCGATCGGCACCGAACTGTACGGGTCCGCTTCAGATGACCTCTCCCACGCTCATTTGTCGGCGATTGTCAACGCCTAAAGGGACATAACGGGTGGGAATTCTTGCCATCCATCGCAACGATCTCTCGTTGGATGGCTGGGCTGCCATGGAATTAGATTTGACTAATTCAGCCGACAATTATGGCAATTTCACTATCTAGGCAAATAAATGATCCCTAGTTAGGCTCCCTGTCATGATCGTCCGCTCTTCGGGGTGGCCGATTGTGCGTCACCCGACGGGGAGGGTCGAGGCCTTCTCCGCCATGCTCCGCCCGGGCATGCCCGGTGACGCTCTCCCCTCCCTGCCTTGTGACGTGTTCATGCGTCCTACAGGGAGGTCTCGTTGTCACCGAAGCCCTACTTATCAAGGATCAGGCGCGTGGCGGTGCTCGCCGCCGGCGTCGGGCTCGTCGCGGCGATGGCGCCGCCGGCGAGTGCGGCTCCATCCCCCACCCCCGCCCCGTCCACCAAGTGGACGGCGACCCCGCTGACCGGGGGTGAGCTGGTCCAGGGCGCGAAGTCGCCGACCGGCAGGCTCGCCCAGAGTGACGAGGGACTACTTAAGTCCACTTCGGGCGCCACGGTCAATGTGATGGTCAAGCTGGACTACGACTCGTACGCCGCTTACCAAGGCGGACTCGAAGGGCTTCCGGCTACAAGTCCGGCTAAGACCGGCAAATCCCTCGACATCAAGAGCAGTGACGCCAAGAAATACGAAAAGCACATCGAAGAAGTCGAGAACGGTTTCCTCGCCGAGTTGGCCAAGCGTGTGCCCAACGCCAGGGCGGGACAGAAACTGCGGACCGTCTACGGCGGCATCGCGTTGCGGGTCCCCGCCAACAAGGCGGCCGAGCTGCTGAAGCTGCCCGGCGTGGCCGCCGTCCAGGAGGACAAGCCCGAGCATCTTCTGAGCGACTCCAGCCCCGCCTTCATCGGAGCGCCCACGATCTACAACAAGCTGGGCGGCAGCTCCTCCTCCGGCAAGGGCGTCATCGTCGGCATCCTGGACTCCGGCGCCTGGCCGGAGCACCCCCAGTTCGCCGACCCCGGCACGCTGCCCGCCGTACCCGCCACCAAGGACGGCAGCCCGCGCATCTGCGACTTCGGGGACAACCCGCTGACCCCGGCGGCCGACCCGTTCGTCTGCAACCGCAAGCTGATCGGCGGCGCACCGTTCCTCGACACCTACAACGCGGTGTTCGGCGGCGAGGTCTACCCCGACAGCGCCCGTGACTCCAACGGCCACGGCACCCACACCGCGACCACCTCGGCGGGCGGCCCGGTGGCCCACGCCAACCCGCTCGGCATCGACCGCGGCCCGATCCACGGCATCGCTCCGGCGGCGCACGTGTCGGTCTACAAGATCTGCGGTGTCCAGGGCTGCTTCCCCTCCGACTCCGCGCAGGCGGTGGGCCGGGCGATCATCGACGGCGTCCGCGTGATCAACTTCTCGATCTCCGGCGGCAGCTCCCCCTACAGCGACCCGGTGGAACTGGCCTTCCTCGACGCCTACGCGGCGGGCGTGCTCGTCTCGGCCTCGGCGGGCAACTCCGGTCCCGGAGCCGCGACCGCCGACCACCTCAGCCCGTGGGTGACCACGGTGGCGGCGTCCACCCAGAGCAGGACGTTCCAGTCCACCCTCTCCCTGACCGGTACGGGCGGCGCGAAGGCCACGCTGAAGGGTGCCTCCATCACGGCGGGCATCGCCTCGCCGCGGCCGGTGGTCCTGGCCTCGGCCCCGCCGTACTCCAACGCGCTGTGCACGTCGCCCGCTCCCCCCGGTCTGTTCGTCGGAAAGATCGTCGCCTGTGAACGCGGTCCCGGCCGGATCCTGAAGAGCTTCAACGTCATGCAGGGCGGCGCGGCGGGCATGATCCTCTACAACACCACGCCGCTCGACATCATGACCGACAACCACTGGCTTCCGACGGTCCATCTCGACAAGCCGGAGACCGACACCCTGCTGACCTTCCTGTCCGCCAACCCCGGCGCGACCGGCCAGCTCACCCAGGGCGCCAAGGCCACCTGGCAGGGCGACGTGATCACCACGTTCTCCTCCCGCGGGCCCGGCGGCGACTTCCTCAAGCCGGACGTCACCGCGCCCGGCCTGCACATCCTGGCCGGGCAGACCCCGACGCTGGAGGACCCGGCGGGCGGCCCGCAGGGCAACCTGTACCAGGTCATCGCGGGCACCTCGATGTCGGCGCCGCACGTCGCGGGCGCCTCGGCCCTGGTGTTCGCGCTGCACCCGACCTGGACACCCGGCCAGGTGAAGTCCGCGCTGGAGACCACGGCCAAGACCTCGGTCACCAAGCAGGACCGCGTCACCCCCGCCGACCCGTTCGACTTCGGCGGCGGTCGCATCGACCTCACCAAGGCCGGCGACCCGGGCCTGACCCTGAACGAGACCGCGGAGAACTTCGCCGCCTCGGCCAACGACGAGCTCAACCGCATCGACCTCAACCTGCCGTCGGTGAACGCCCCGATCATGCCGGGCCTCATCACCGCCAAACGGACGTTCACCAACGTCACCGACAAGACGCTCACCTTCACCGCCACCGGAACGACCGTCAGCGGCGCGAACATCACGGTGCTGCCGCCGCTGTTCAGCGTCAAGCCGGGCAAGACCGCGAACCTCAGCGTGGTGATCACCGCACCGGATCTGCCGGAAGGACAGTACTTCGGCCAGGTGAACCTCAAGCAGGTGGGCGGCACGCGCAACCTGCACCTCCCGGTCGCGTTCGTCCGCAAGGAAGGCGCCGTCCCGATCGACCAGACCTGTGCGCCGGCCACCATTCCGCGCAACACCGGTGAGTCCACCTGCACGGTCAGCGTGAAGAACGACACCCTCCAGGACGCCGAGGTGACCGCGCTCAGCACGCTGGACGGCAAGCTGCGGCTGAACAGCGTCACCGGCGCAACCAAGATCGGCTCTCAGATAGCGACGGTGAAGACCACCCTCGCGGCCAGGCAGCCGGACAGGCCGGGCATCGCCCCGAGCGGCGGCACCGGACCCGCCCCCTACCTGCCGCTCGACGCCTTCGGCATCGCGCCGACACCCATAGGTGACGAGGACGCGCTCAACTTCACCGTTCCGCCGTTCCAGTACGCGGGCAAGACCTACACCCGGATCGGCATCGTCTCCAACGGCTACACGATCCCGGGAGGCAGCACGGGCTCGACCGACATCGACTTCGCACCGCAGACCCTGCCGAACCCGGCACCTCCGAACAACGTGCTCGCCCCCTACTGGACCGACCTGGACGGCACCGGCGCGCCGGGCGTCTTCGTCGGGACGCTCACCGACGGCGTGAACGACTGGCTCGTCGTCGAGTGGCGGCTCAACCTCTTCGGCACGGCGGACACCAAGGTGTTCCAGCAGTGGATCGGGCTGAACGGGGCAGAGGACATCACCTACACCTATGACCCGGGCAACCTGCCCGGCGAACCGCCGGCGAGCTACGGCCTGACCGTCGGCGCCGAGAACGCCGAGGGCACGGCCGGCGGCCAGATCACCGGCCCGCCGACCGAGGACCTGCGGGTGACCAGCACGCCCGGAGCGCCCGGCGGCACCCTGACCTACACGATGAAGATCAAGGGAGTGACCAAGGGAACCGGGACGGTGACGACGGGCACGTCGACGCCGCAGGTGAAGGGCCTCACCATCGAGGTCGACAAGATAACCGTGCAGTAAGAAGACCTGAGAGAACGGGTGGGTCCGGCGCCGCGGCGCCGGACCCACCCGCACTTCACGAGGACCTCACGAAGCTGCGGTGATCGGCAGAACCCCGCGGGGTTCACGAACCGGCGTGCTCGCAGACGTACGTGGCTCGCAGACGTACGGGCTCGCGAACCGTGGTGCTCGCAAACCTGTGGGATCCCACGAGCCGGCGTGCACACCGACAGACATGCGGGACTCACCGACCGGCGTGCTCACCAACAAGCGGAGGCTCGCGAACCGACGCGCTCACGAACCTGCGAAGCCTGCGAACCTGCGGGGCTCACCCGGATCTCAGCGGTGGAGGTAGTCCACCAGATGTGCCTTCTCCGTCTCCAGCGCCTCGATGGCGTTCTTGACCACGTCACCGATGCTCACGATCCCGGCCAGCCGTCCATCGGCCACGACCGGCACGTGCCGGATGCGATGCGTGGTCATGGTCTGTCGTAGGTCGTCCACGTTGGTATCGGGCGACGAGGTGCGAACCTCGGTCGTCATGATGGACGACACCGGGGCTCCCAGCACATCCGCGCCGCGGTCGTTCAGCCGTCGCACCACGTCACGCTCGGAGACGATGCCCACGATCGACGAGCCATCCTCCGACACCACCACGGCACCGATGTTGTTCGTGGCCAGGACGGCCAGAAGCTCGGTCACCGTCGCGTCCGGACGGATGGTTGCCACGTCTGTGCCCTTGCCTTGCAGAATCGTACCGATCAGCATCGACACCACCTCGGTTCAACCTGGCTGGGGTATCCCTAACCACTGCCCCCCGTTGCCCCTGCCTAAGCGGCCGACAGCGGCAGCGCATGTGATTCTCAGGTTACGGGGAGCAACCGTACGGCGTCGAGAGCCAGGGTGAGCTCCACGATGTCCAGCGGTCGCGCCAGGGAGCGCCCGGTGAGCTGCTCGATCCGGCGGATGCGGTTGAAGACCGTGTTGCGGTGGCAGTACAGCTGCCCGGCGGCGCGCATCGCGGAGCCCTCGCAGCGCAGCCACGCCTCCAGGGTGCCGAGCAGCACCTCCCGGTCGGCCGGGTCGAGAGCGAGAATGGGCCGGAGCACAGTGCCGCTCAGATGGCCCGCGAGCTCGGGCTGGCTCACCACCAGCGCCGCGGGCAGCCGGTCCTCCAGCCTGGCGATCTCCGGGCCCTCCCCCACGCAGGTCCGCAGCGCGAGCTCGGCGAGCCGGCGGGCGCGGCCCAGCTCGGCCAGTCCCTCGACCACCGGGCTGATCCCGGCGCACCCGGCGATGTGCGGGCGCAGTTCGTTGGTCAGATCGTCCATCTCCGCCTCGTGCAGCAGGACGACCGAGACCTCGTAGTCGGAGCGCATCCGCCACAGTAATCGCATCACGCCCAGGCTGGTCGGGCGGACGGCGTCGTCCCCGTGGTCGTGACGACCCGGCAGGCGGGTGACGACGACCGCGTACCTGCCGAGTTCGGGCAGGTCCAGCGCGGCGGCGGCGCTGCGGACCAGGGCGGCGTCCGCCCGGTCCTCCAGGAGTGCGTCGAGCAGGGCCTGGACCCGCTCGGCTGTGCGGCCGAACATCTCGGCCTCCCGTCTGCGGTAGGCCTCGGCGGCGGCGATCGCCTGCCGGTCGGTGGCGTGCCACACCTTGGTCGCGCTACGGATCAGAACCGCCAGGTTCTCCGGTTCCTCGTCCGTGACCACCTCGATCAGGCCGTCCCACATCACCTGCGCGGAGAGCCGGTAGCTGCGCAGCAGCGAGTCCATGGGAAGGCCCTGCTCCGCCCTGCGGCGGGCGGTCTTCTCCGCCTGGGGCAGGTCGCGCCGCTCCGGGCGGGGCAGCAGGATCGCGCCGATGCCGTCCCGCATGGCCTCGTAGACGCTCTGCCAGTGGTCGTCGGTGGGCACCATCCGGCGGTAGGCCTCGTCGGTGTCGCGGATCTTGGCGACGAGCTCGTCGGTGAGTTGAGGGAGCCTCTGCAGCAGCCGGCCGGCGGCCAGGCGCATGATCCTTCGCACTTCGTCATCCGTGACGACCCGAGTCCCCATCTGGTGATCGTGTCAGCAATACATCTACCGAACAAGATTCTGTTCTGTTTCGTGACCCGGCCTTGTGCGGGCGCACAGCCGGCACCCGCCCGGCGTGGGCACCCGCCCCGACTTCACCCGGCCCCCTGGACGCCGGTGAGCCACCTCGGTTGGGTGCGTTCATCGGTTGTCAGGAGGCACACATGGACGTCCACGACCCTCGCCCGCCCGAAGACTCCGGGCTGGTCGTCAGGGATCTGGCGGTGAGTTACGGTCCGGTCCTTGCCCTGCGAGGGGTTTCGCTGAACGTTCCGCGCGGCTCGATCGTCACGGTGCTCGGCGGCAACGGCGCGGGAAAATCCACCCTGCTGCGCGCCGTGTCGGGCACGCTCCGGTTCCAGCGGGGCGGGATCACGGCGGGCGAGATCAGCTTTGACCGGACGAGGTTGTCAGGCACGGCCACCTCGGCCGTCGTCGCGGGCGGCGTCGTCCAGGTGCCCGAGGGACGCCGCGTCTTCGCGCGGATGACCGTCGAGGAGAACCTGCGGGCCGGCGCGCTCGGAGCGCGTGACCGCCGGTCCGCGGCCGGGGCCAAGCAGGACGTGCTCAAGCTCTTTCCCGTGCTCGCCGAACGCGCCAGGCAGCGGGCGGGACTGCTGTCGGGGGGCGAGCAGCAGATGCTCGCCATCGGACGCGCGCTGATGGCCAGGCCGAGGATGCTCCTGCTGGACGAGCCCACCCTCGGCCTGGCGCCGATGATGGCGGCCCGGATCGCCGACACCGTCCGCGAGATCAACGCCCAGGGCACGACGGTGCTCCTGGTGGAGCAGAACGCCGCCATGGCCCTGTCCCTCGCCTCCTACGCGTACGTGCTGGAGGTCGGCGAGGTGGTGCTGTCAGGCCCGGCCGCCGAGCTCGCCGAGAGCGACGAGGTGCGACGGCGCTACCTGGGGATCGAGGACGACCCCGATGTCTCCGCGGCCTCTGCGGCCGCCGAGTCCGCGGCGCCCGCCGAGCGCCCGGTCCTGGCGAGGTGGTCGGCATGACCGACACATACCAACCAGCCGGTATGGATACCTCCATCCCCAGGCTCGAGGTGCGCGACGTCACCGTGCGCTTCGCGGGGCTCACCGCCCTCGACGCGATCGGCTTCACCGTCGAGCCGGGCAGCGTCCACGCGGTCATCGGCCCCAACGGCGCGGGCAAGTCGACCTGCTTCAACGTGCTGTCGGGCGTCTACCGCGCGACCTCGGGCAGCGTGCGGTTCGGCGACGCGGAGCTGACCTCCCTGCTCCCGCATCGCATCGCCGCCCTGGGCGTGGCGCGCACCTTCCAGAACATCGCCCTGTCACCCCGCCTGTCGGTGCGGGAGAACCTGATGCTCGGCCGTCACCGGCTGACCCGCGCCGGGTTCGTCTCGGCCGGGCTGCGTTTGCCGTCCGCCCGGCGCGAGGCCGTCAGGCACGGCGAGCGGGTGACCGAGATCGCCGCCTTCGTGGGACTCACCGAGCGGCTGGCGACCCCCGTCGGGCTCCTGCCGTACGGCGTGCAGAAGCGGGTCGAGCTGGCGCGGGCCCTGTGCATGGAACCCCGGCTGCTGCTGCTCGACGAACCGGTGGCCGGCATGAGCGGCGGCGAGCGCCGCAACATGGCCGAGCTGATCATCGCCGTCCGGGAGAGCCTCGGCATCTCGATCCTGCTGGTCGAGCACGACATGGGGATGGTCATGCGGCTCGCCGACGCCGTGACGGTCCTGGACTTCGGCAGGCGCATCGCGGACGGGCCTCCCCATGAGGTCCAGAGCAACCCCGAGGTCATCCGCGCCTACCTGGGCGCGGCGAGCGAGAAGGAGGAGACCGCTTCGTGATCACTTTTCTCGAGCTTCTGGCGAACGGCATCTCCGTGGGAACGGTGTACGCGCTGATCGCCCTGGGGTTCGTCATCATCTTCAAGGCGACCGAGGTGCTCAACTTCGCCCACGCCTCGCTGCTGCTGGTCGGCGGCTTCATCATCGCCAAGCTGCACGCCTCGGTCGGTTTCTGGCTCGCCCTGCTGATCGGCATCGCCGGGGCGGCCCTCGTGGGCGCCCTGATCGAGTTTCTGGTCATCCGCCGGGCGAACGTCGCCTCCCACAGCGTCCTCGCGATCGCGACGATCGGCATCGACATCGTGCTGACGACCGAGCTCACCCGGGAGATCGGCGCGGACGTGCTCGCCCTCGGCGACCCCTGGCGCGACCAGGTGCTGCATCTGGGGGCCGTCAGCATCGCCCAGACCCGCGTCGCCGCGCTGGTCGTCGCCACCGTCCTGATCACCGCGTTCCTGCTCGCGTTCAAGTACACCAACTGGGGCATCGCCATGCGTGCCACCGCGGAGGACTCCGAGACCGCCGCGCTGATGGGCGTGCGGCGCGGGCGGGTGTCGATGGGCGCCTGGGCGATCGCCGGGGCCCTCGCCGCCGTCGCCGCCCTCTTCCTGTGCGTGTTCCCCACGCCGGGGCTGGACCGCAGCACGACGTTCGCCGCGATGAAGGCGTTCCCCGCCGCGATCCTCGGCGGTCTGGACTCCACCACGGGCGCGCTGGTCGGCGGGCTCATCATCGGGGTCACCGAGGCCCTGATGAGCGGCTACCAGAACGACATGGTCTTCCTCGGCCGGGGCATCGGCGACGTCGCGCCGTTCCTCGTGATGATCGTGGTCCTGCTCATCCGCCCCGCGGGGCTTTTCGGGACGAGGGAGCTGGCCCGTGTCTAGGAGGACTCTTCTCTGGTCGGCCGTCCTGCTCGCGGCGGCGGTCATCGCGCCGTTCTACCTCGAGGGTTTCTGGCTGCAGACCGGGCTCTTCGCGATGTCGGCGGCCATCGGAGCGATCGGCATCAACCTGCTGACCGGCGCGACGGGCCAGCTGTCCATGGGCCACGCGTTCTTCCTGGCGATCGGCGCCTACGCGTACGTCTACTTCGCCTCGGAGCCAGAGCAGGGCGGCGGGCACGCCCTGGCCGGTCTGGGCCTGCCCACCCCCGTCGCGGCGATACTCGCGGTGGTCGTCGCGGGTGTCGCGGGCGGCGTGTTCAGCCCGATCGCCGGCCGTCTGAAGGGGGCCTATCTCGGCATCGCCACGCTCGCCCTGGTCTTTCTCGGCCAGCACCTGCTGTTCAACGTCGAGCCCGTGACGGGCGGCTTCAACGGCCGGGCGGTGCCGCCCATGGAACTGTTCGGGTTCGTCTTCGCCGACTCCCCCGCGCTCGTGATCGCCCAGGTGCCGTTCGGAGCGCTGGAACGGCTCTGGTTCCTCGGCCTGGCCGTCGTGGTCTGCGCCGGCCTGTTCGCCCGGGGAGTGCTCAAGGGCCGTCCGGGACGGGCCATGAACACCATCCGCGACCACGAGATCGCGGCCGGGGTGATGGGCGTGCCCGTGGCCCGTTACCGCGCGGGCGTGTTCGTGCTGTCGTCGATGTACGGCGGGCTGGCGGGCGTCCTGATCGCCCTCGTCTTCCAGCGGACCGTGCCGGAGTACTTCGGCCTCCTGCTCTCCCTCGACTACCTCGCCATGATCATTATCGGCGGGCTGGGATCGGTCGCGGGCGCGGTGATCGGCGCGGTCTTCATCTCGATGCTGCCCCAGCTGCTCAGCCGCTACAGCGACGCCCTGCCACTGGTGGCCGAGCCCGGCTCCGGCGGGGTCTCCCCCGCCGAGGCCGCGCGGATCCTGTACGGCGCCGCCGTCGTTGTCATCGTCCTCTTCCTGCCCGGCGGGCTGTTCGGCCTCGCCGGCCGCCTCCGGCTGCCCCTGGGCCGCCGGGCCGCTCCCGTCCCCGCACCAAAAAACCCCTCTCTCACCCCGTCTCCCGACACAAGGAACTGATTATGGGAATTCCCAGAAGCCCCGCCCGAAGAATCGCGGTCTTGGCCCTCCTGGCCCTGGCCGTCGCCTCGTGCGCCAGCGAGAAGGCCACCGGGGGCGCTCCTGCGGCGTCCGCCGTGGGCGGCGACGGGGTGAAGACCGGGCCCGGTGTCACCGCCGACACGATCACGCTCGGTCTGATGACCGACCTCACCGGCCCTTATGCCTCGTTCGGCAAGAGCCTGACCCAGGCCCAGCAGCTCTACTTCGAGCAGATCAACGCGGCCGGAGGCGTGTGCGGCCGGAAGCTCGAGACCATCGTGCGCGACCACGGCTACGACGTGCAGAAGGCGGTCGCGGCCTACACCGAGATCGGTCCGAAGTCGGTGGCGCTCGCCCACGTCGTGGGCTCCCCCATGGTCAACGCGCTCAAGCAGCGCATCGAGGCCGACCAGATGCTCACCATCCCGATGGCCTGGGCGACCGGGCTGCTCGGCAGCAAGCCCATCCAGGTCACCGGGACCACCTACGACATCGACATGATCAACGGGGTCGACTTCCTGGTCAAGGAGAAGGGCGTCAAGTCCGGCGACAAGATCGGTCACCTGTACTTCGAGGGCGACTACGGCGAGAGCGCGCTGAACGGTTCCAAGTACGCCGCGGAGAAGCTCGGACTGACGGTCGTCGAACAGAAGATCAAGGCGACCGACCAGGACATGAGCGCCCAGGTCGCCGCCTTCAAGGCCGAGGACGTCAAGGCCATCCTGGTCTCGGTCGGCCCCAAGCAGACCGCCTCGCTCGTCGGCGTCTCGCTCGCCAAGGGGATGGACGTGCCCTTCGTCGGCAGCAACTCGGCCTACTCCCCGCAGCTGCTCCCCACCCCGGCCGGACCGGCGCTGCTCAAGGACTTCTACTACATAACCGCCGGCGCTCCGATCAGCTCGGACGAGCCCGCCATGAAGAAGCTGGCCGCCGACTACGCGGCGAAGTATCCGGACGCGGAGATCGACAGCGGTATCTCGGCGGGCTACTCCGCCGCGGGCATCGTCGTCGACGCGCTCAAGAAGGCCTGCGAGAGCAAGGACCTGACCCGCGCCGGAGTGGTCACCGCGCACCGCAGCCAGTCCGCCTGGGGCGAGGCGTTCGGCACGAGCATGGACTTCACCACGTTCGACAAGCCCGCGTCCCTGCTGTCCTACGTCGCCAAGCCCGACAAGGCGGCCCTGGGCGGCTCGGTGATCTACAAGGAGGCCGCCGCGTCCGACCTGGCCAAGGAGTACCAGGTCCCGGTGGGCTGATCGGAGATTCGGGTACGGCGCGCACCTCCGGCAGTGAGGTGCGCGCCGTACCGCCCGGGGATACCGTGGGCGCACCACAGACCTTCGCTCCCGGGAACACGATGACCCAGAAGCTCAACACCGGCAGCCACGACCTGCCGGTCTCCGACGCCCTCGCCACGTTCATGAACACGGGCTGGGCCGACACCCACCGCGACGACCTCGCCTCGGTGCCGCAGGCCGCCTACACCGCCAAGCGGCGCGGCGTGCTCGCCGCCCGTTTCCCCGGCGAGAGGCTGATCATCCCGTCCGGCACGTTCAAGACCCGCAGCAACGACAGCGACCACCGGTTCAGGCCGCACAGCGCGTTCGCCTATCTCACCGGGGACCAGGAGCCCGACGACGTCCTGGTCATCGAGCCGGACGGCTCGGCCACGCTGTTCGTGCGGCCCCGCTCACCGCGGTCCGCGCCCGGAACGGCCGGCCAGGAGTTCTACCGGGACCGCCGCTACGGCGAGTTCTGGGTGGGCCGCCGCCCCGACCTGGCCGAGGCCGAGGCGCTCTACCAGATCGAGTGCGCGGCCTCGGAGAAGCTGGACGACGTGCTCGCCGGGCCCGCGCGGGTGCTGCGCGGGGTGGACGCGTCGGTGGACGGCCGGGTCGCGCCGCACGACGGCGACGGCGAGCTGGAGACGTTCCTCTCCGAGATGCGGCTGATCAAGGACGCGTGGGAGGTCGCCGAGCTCCAGTTCTCGGTGGACGCGACCACGTGGGGGTTCGAGGACGTCGTGCGGGCCCTGCCCGCCGCCCTCGCCCACCGCCGCGGTGAGCGTTACCTGGAGGGCGTCTTCAACCTCCGCTCCCGGCTGGAGGGCAACTCGGTCGGCTACGACAGCATCGTGGCCTCCGGCGCCAACGCGTGCGTGCTGCACTGGATCCGCAACGACAGCCGGCTGAACGAGAGCGATCTGCTGCTGCTCGACGCGGGCGTGGAGACGGACAACCTCTACACCGCCGACATCACCAGGACCCTGCCGCTCTCCGGGCGCTTCAGCCCGATCCAGCGCCAGGTCTACGAGCTGGTCTACGAGGCCCAGAGCGCGGCGATCGCCGGTCTCCGGCCGGGGGCGAGATTCCGCGACTTCCACCAGACGGCCATGCGGGTCATCGCCGAGGGCCTGCACGACTGGGGCGTGCTGAAGATCAGCGCGGATGAGGCGATGGATCCGGAGAGCGGCCTGTACCGCCGCTACACCGTGTGCAGCAGCGGCCACATGCTCGGCCTGGACGTGCACGACTGTGCCAAGGCTCGCTCGGAGGTCTATCTGGACGGCGTGCTGGAGGAGGGGCAGGTGCTCACCGTCGAGCCCGGCCTCTATCTCCAGCCGGACGACCTGACGCTCCCCCCGGAGCTGCGCGGCATCGGGGTGCGCATCGAGGACGACCTCGTCGTCACCGCCGACGGCGCCCGCCTGATGTCGGCCGGGCTGCCCCGCCACCCCGACGAGATCGAGGAGTGGATGGGCACGCTTCTCTCCTGACCCTCGCCGCCCCGCCGGCCGGTTCCTCCGCCCCACGCCCGGCCCGTCCCGTGCCGGACACGCGGGCCGGGCGGGTTCCGAACGAACCGGTCGGCGGAGTCCTCTCCCCGCCGGGAGGCGACGGCGGGGGCTCGTGGCTCAGGTGTCGCGGGCCAGCCGTTCGGTGCGGGCGGGCCTGCCGGGTGTCGGGTCCAGGAAGACCTGGGTGATCGAGGGGAAGCGCTCCACGAGCCTGCGTTCCACCCGGTCGGCGGCCAGCTCCAGGTTCGCGCCGGTGGCGTCGTCCGCGAAGTCGATGTGGGCGGCGACCATCACCTCGCTCGGGCCCAGCATCATGGTCAGCAGCTCCACCACGTTCTCGATTTCGGGCAGGGCCAGCATCTCGGCCCTGACCTCGTCCTCCATCTTCGCGGGTGCGGCCTGGCCGATCAGCAGGGAGGCGTTGACCCAGATGAGATGGAGCGCGACCCAGAGCAGCAGCAGTCCGATCAGCATCGAGGCGACGCCGTCCCAGAGGGTCGAGCCGGTCAGCTGGTAGGCCAGCAGGCCGCCCCCGGCGATCAGCAGGCCGGCCAGGGCGGCCGCGTCCTCGTAGAGCACGGCCTTCAGCGCGGTGTCGGAGGTCTTGGCGACGTAGCGCCCGGGGCTCACGTCCAGCCGCCGGGCCTCCCCGCGCACCTGTGACAGCGCCCTGAGGAACGAGATTCCCTCGATCACGAACGAGATCGCCAGGACCGCGTAGGAGATCGTCAGATCGGCGAGCTCCTCACCGTAGATGATCTCCTGTACGCCGTGGGTGATCGAGAATCCGGCGCCGCCGATGAGCGTGGCGAAGGCGGCCATCAACGCCCAGAAGAACCCGGCCTTGCCGTGCCCGAACGGATGCCGGACGTCGGGGGACTTGCCGCCCCTGCGCACCGCGACGAACAGCAGGACCTCGGTGACGGTGTCCGCGGCCGAGTGCATGGCCTCGGACAGCATCGCCGACGAGCCGCTGATGAGGCCGGCGACCAGTTTGGCCACCCCGATCGCCAGGTTGGCTAGACCCGCCACGATCACCGTGACGAGACTTTCGGACCCGGGCTTTTCCATCTCCTTCTCCGACATACGGTCACCATACGTGCATGTATTTCACGCCTGATCCACCGCCGACGCGACCGATCAGGCCCGGCCGGGCGGGGCCGAAACGGCGGACGAGGGAAGAACACCTGCTCCAGCCGCCTCATCCGCCTCACCCGTCATGAGGTCGGCCCATACTCTGAGGTAGATTCTGATCTATGACCCTGGAGCGAACCTCATTCAGCGAGCGGAGTGGCGGGCTGGAAGACGAGGCTCTCAGCACGACGAACGAGGAGTGGTGAGCGACCGGTGAACGACGAGGAGTCCCGCTGGCTCTCCCCGATCGAACAGCGCGCATGGCGTACCCACCTGGCCGCGCACAAACTCCTCGATCACCGCCTCGATCGCGAGCTGCAGCCCTTCGGGCTCTCTGTAAACGACTACGAGATCCTGGTGAACCTGTCGGAGACCACCGGTCATCGCATCCGCATGAGCGATCTGGCGGACGCCACGATCCAGTCCCGCAGCCGCCTGTCCCACCAGATCTCCCGGATGGAGGCGGCCGGGCTGGTCGCCAGGGAGACCTGCGAGGACGACCGGCGCGGCACCTTCGCGGTGCTCACCGAGCACGGCTGGGACACCATCCAGAAGGTCGCGCCGCACCACGTGGCCAGCGTGCGGCAGCACTTCATCGACCTGCTCACCGACGACCAGCTCCACGAGCTGGAAACGGCCTACGCCCCCGTGGTGGAGCATCTCAAAAGCCTTCGCTGACGCGAAACCGATACCGCGAGTTCGCCCGTAGTGGTCCGAACGGTCGCTACGATCCGGCCATGCCTGCTCGCCGGATCATCCTCGCCGCGGTGCTCGCCGCCCTCTCCCTGGTCACCGCGTGCAGCGGTGGTGACGCCTCCGGCGCCGGAGCCGCGCTTCCCGCGGGGGCGGAGCTGGTCGGGAAGTCCGCGGAGGCGATGCGGGCGGTCAAGACCGTCGCCTTCACCATGGAGGCCGAGGGCACGCCGCCGGTGCAGGTCAAGAAGGCCGAGGGCCGCCTCAGCGGAACCGGCGACGCCGACGGCACCGTCCAGGTCGACCTGCTGGGCAGCCTCCAGGAGATCAACTTCATCCTGATCGGGGAGACCGTCCACTTCAAGGGCGTGACCGGCGGCTACCAGCGGATGACGCGGAGCCAGCTGGCCTCGATCTACGACCCCTCCGCCCTCCTCAACCCGGAGAAGGGCGTCGCGCAGCTCCTGAAGAGTGCGCTGAACGCGAAGACCGAGGCCGCGGAGAAGCTGGACGGCGCCGACGCCTACCGGGTCTCGGCCACGCTCTCCCAGCAGGTTCTGGCCACGATGGTTCCCGGGCTCGACCAGAGCGTCGACGGCACGCTCTGGATCGACCGGGCCACCGGCCGCCTGCTCAAGGCCGATCTGCCCATGACCGGAGGCAAGGTGGTCGTCGCCTTCCGCGACTACGACGTGCCGGTCCAGGTCACCGCGCCGGCGGAATGATCAGGTGACCTCTCCCCCGCCCGGCGGCGACCCGGCGGCCCGGCGACGGGTCGCCCTCGGCGTCGGCGGCACCGCGGTGCTGCTGGCGGCCCTGGACGCCTACGTCGTGGTCACCGTCCTCGTCGACATCGCCAAGGACGTCGACGTCCCGCTGAACCACCTGGAGCGGGCCACCCCGATCGTCACCGGTTTCCTGCTCGGCTACATCGCGGCCATGCCGCTGCTCGGTCAGCTCTCCGACCGGTACGGCAGGCGCCCGCTGATCCAGCTCTGCCTGGCGGGCTTCGCCCTCGGCTCGGTCGTCACCGCGCTGGGCGAGACGGTTCCCTGGCTGGCCGCGGGACGCGCCCTGCAGGGCATCGCGGGCGGCGCCCTGCTCCCCATCACCATGGCGCTGGTCGGCGACCTGTGGGACGAGCACGACCGCCCGGTGGCCCTCGGCGCCGTAGGCGCGGCACAGGAGCTCGGCAGCGTGCTGGGCCCCCTGTACGGCGCGGGCATGGCCGCCCTGGTGCCGTCCGCCCTCCAGCTGGGCGGCGTCCAGCTCGGCGGCTGGCGGTCGATCTTCTGGCTGAACCTCCCGCTGGTCGCCGCGGCCGCGATCGCCGTACAGAGATCCGTGCCGCCGCCGGCCCGCGGCCAGGGCCGCGCCGTACCGGGGGCCCGCGTCGACGTGATCGGCGGGCTGCTGCTGGCCCTGGCGCTGGGACTGCTCGTGGCCGGGCTGTACAACCCCGATCCGAGCACGTCGGTCCTCCCGCCGTGGGGCCCGCCCATGATCGTGGCCGGAGCGGTGGCCGGCGCCGTGTTCGTCGTGTGGGAGACACGGTCCAGGACCCGGCTCATCGACCTGACGGGCGTGTCGCGCGGCCCGTTCTTCGCCACGCTCGGGGTGAGCTTCCTGACCGGCGCGGCGCTGCTGGTCACCCTCGTGGACGTCCAGCTGTCGGCGCAGACGCTGCTCGAACTGGAGGCCCTGGACGGCGCGCTGGTGCTGTCCCGCTTCCTCGTCGCGCTCTCCGTCGCCGCGCTGCTGGGCGGGGTCATGGCCCGCCGGTACGGCGAGCGGGCGGTGGCGGTGATCGGGCTGGCACTCGCCACCGTCGGCTACGTCCGTATCGGCCAGTGGCCGCTGGACCTGGCCTCGGCCGGAGCCCGCATGGACGCCGACCTGATCGTCGCGGGGCTCGGCCTCGGCCTGGTGATCGCGCCTGTCTCCTCGGCGGTGCTGCGGGCCACCCCGGCCGCCCAGCACGGCGTGGCGTCCGCGGCGGTGGTCGTGGCCAGGATGATGGGCATGCTGCTCGGCGTCGCCGGGCTGTCCGCGTGGGGCTTTCACCGCTTCCAGTCACTCACCGCCGAGCTGGACACACCGCTGCCGTTCGGCGTGGATCCCGTCGTCTACGCCAGGCGGCTCGCCGAGTACGGAGACAGGGTTCGGGCCGCCCTGCACACCGAGTACAGCGAGATCTTCCTGCTCACGGCGGCGCTGTGCGCGGTGGGCGTGCTGGCCGCGCTCCTGCTGCCGCACGGGGGGCATGGCCACGGGCCCCGTGAGGAACCGCGCCGTGCTCCGAGGCGTTGAAGGATTGTTCGATCGGCTCCGTGATGTGCCTGCCAGGTCCGCGCGGCTTCCCCGAAGATCGGAGACGGTGGTGACCGACTGCGCGGGAGGCCTTCGGCGAAGGGCCCGGGAGGCGCGCCGGGACGTGCGGGCCGCCGGGGATGATCACGCCGTCCGGACGCACGCGGCCGATCCCGTTCACCCGGCCGCGGGGTGCGGAGTCGATCTCCACGCGGAGCCCGCGTCCGGAGAGGTGTGAGCATGTCGACCCCCCTGTACCGGGCGCAGGCCGAGTTCCTCCGCGCTCTCGGGCACCCCGTGCGAATCCGGGTTCTGGAGTTGCTGCAGAACGGCCCGCTGCCCGTGCGCGATCTTCTGATCAGCACCGAGGTGGAGGCGTCCAACCTGTCGCAGCAGCTGGCGGTGCTCCGCAGGTCGGGGATCGTGTCGGCGACACGTGAGGGATCGACGGTGGTGTACGCGCTGGTCAGCGCGGATGTGGCCGACCTGCTGCGAACGACGCGCCGGATCCTGACCGACGTGATCGCTGTGCGGGGAGAGCTGCTGGCGGAGCTGCATGGGGCGAAGACGGAGCAACTACGGTGAGCCGGTCCCGGACGGCCTGAGGCCCGTCCTCGCCACAGCCTCCATCGGCCTTTGCGTAGATTTTTGAGGCGTCATACCAACGGCCCGCGACCGGGGCGGACAAGGCCGTGTCGGCTTTGCGGAGCAATCGCGATGATCGACACTTGCGCCCCGAATCCCCGCCCAGAACGGGGTTTCTCATGCCTCACCCCGGCGAGGTACCCGTTCGGCGACCTCCGGTTATCCTGCTGTTGGGCTCTTTGATACCTTATTAATTGCTAACTTTAACAAGTGAGAAGATCGGTAAGCGAGCATGCGGGAACGGCCACCAGTTCTGCTACGGCCGCCGTGCCGGAGCTTCGAAGATTCTTCCCCTGGTAAGTCCTCGGTTGAGGAGATGACCGCGTGACCTTCCGATGGCACCACGAGGTACGGTCCGACGTTGAGATTCTGCGCTTTTCCGGGCATGTGGGCCTCATGGCCACAGACCTGGTCGCCACAACGGTCGGCCTGGCTCCACCGCGCACCAACCGTCCACTCGTGCTCGATCTCACCGACATGGAAGGCTGGGGCCCCGACGGACGCGCCGCCGTGGTCGACGCCGTTCGCTCTCTGGCCGTTCATCGTCGTGTCGCGGTGTGCCAGCCGCGCGACAAGCTGACCTCATGGGCCATCAGCCACGACGATCCTTCCGCCCTGATGTATCCGGACCTTCGCGCGGCGCTGGCCACTCTTCATTCGTCTGCGGACGTCGAGTCGGGTTCTTGACCGAAGCGACGTAGGCCGCGGGTCCTTCGCGCGGTACGGCGGCCTACCGGGCCGCCGCACCGGCCGCGGAAGGGGCGCGGTCAGCCCCGTTCCACCGAAAGCCACGCCCGGGGTTCAGGCAGAGTCCAGTGCCATGAGGACGGTCAGGCCGACGATATGGATCATCGCAACGAGCACGACGAGGAAGATGAACACGAACTTCGCCGGTCCGTGCTCGAAGTGGCTGCCCTCTTTCAGGGCGGGCCTCTGCGCCTGCCGATCGGCGATCCGCTCTTCCAGGGTCTTTCGCTTCTGACGAGCCATGACGGTCCCAGGATTGAAGTGAGTGATCATCCGCTGTGAGCCTCCGCGCGCAGTTCGGCGAGCAGTTCGCCCTGGCCGGCCAGCAGTTCGGTCAGGATTCGTCGTGCCGCGAACATCAGATCGGCGACATCCACTGTGGACAAGGCGTACACGACGGTGGCACCCTCTCGGGTGGCGGTCACTATCCCGGCGCGCCGCAGCACCGCCAGTTGCTGAGACAGGCTGGAGGCCTCGATATCGATCGCGCTCAGAAGGTCCCGGACCGGCAGGGGGCCACTTTGAAGCAGCTCCAGCACCCGGATGCGGGCCGGATGACCGAGGGCGCGGAAGAGCTCGGCCTTGGCCTGGTACAGCGGCACCGTCATGATCATGCCACCTCGCCGGCAGGCGCGTCGGCTGCGTCGGCCGCGTACCGCACGTCGATGCCGTGCCGATCGGCGATGCGCAGCAGGTTTTCCAACCTTCCGGACAGCACCTCTATCGCGTGGTCGTCAAACGCTTCGCGCATGAGCCCCAGTTCGGCGTCGACGTCGTCGACGCGTGCGCGAAGCTCCGCCGCAAACTCGCTCATGCCCCGCTCTTCCCCGCGTATCAGATCACCTGTGGGCGCCCGGTTGACGAACGCCGCTAACCATGATGTGGCAAATTGCATAATTCTTCAAATCATAATGACGTTGGGTATGATGGCGAAGGCCGTTTTCCACAACACCCGCGGACAGCTCAAACTCGATCAACGACGGGTTGGCTGCGAAACTGGGTGTGTGGCAGGTGCGGCTGCCATCGGGTAAGGACTGATCTACAGTGTCAGCCTGTATCAGGCGGCAGCGCGGACAGTGATACGGACAGCGACGAGAGGTCGAGCACGACCTGCGTGAGGGAGTACAGCCAATGGGGCGGGGTCGATCGAAGGCGAAGCAGACGAAGGTCGCGCGTGAGCTGAAGTACAGCAGCCACGGTATCGATCTTGAGCGGTTGCGTAAGGAGCTCGGCGGTGACAATCCCCCGCTAGACAACAAGGCCGACGACCCTGCCGCCGGCCGGGTCGACGAAAGATAAGCCGCAGGGGAGAACCGTGACGGCGTCGCACAGCACGCCGTCATACGCCGGTCGTTGAGTTCCGCTGATCTTCACCGGTTTCCGGGGTCGTCACATGGGCCGCCGCGAAAAGCAGTGAGAGATCTTCCGTGCGCTCGGTCAGGCCGGGTCTCTCGTCCGTCCACGCGTGCGCTTGGTCAGATCGTCTTGTCTGTCCATGCGTGCGTCCCAGCCCTACCTGGACGGCGAGCCGATCCCGAGCTCATCGGGTGACGGCCGACGAGAGCGATCCGGCGGCACAGCGGGCTCTTCACATCCCGGCCGAACAGGCCGGGCCCGTCGTGGGCGGACGGTGGGAGACGGGACACTCGCCCCGATCCACCTCCACCTACGGCGCCGGCGACAGGCCGTCGTCGCGGCGGCTCATGCGACGGGACCGCTCCGGCGGGCCTTCCCGGCGAACCGGCGCCCGCGCGGGTCCAGGGACCTGAAACGACGAACGGCCCGGCCTGTCTGGCCGGGCCGTTCGTCAAATAACCGCTACTTTTTCTTCTTCTGGCCCTGTCCCTGGCGCTGACGCTTCTCGCGGATCTTCATCGTGACCTCGATGGGAGAGCCGGCGAAGCCGAACTCCTCGCGGATCCGGCGCTCGATAAAGCGGCGATAGGTCTCCTCCAGGAAGCCCGAGGTGAACAGCACGAACTTGGGCGGCTCCGTCGACGCCTGGGTGGCGAAGAGGATCTTGGGCTGCTTGCCGCTGCGGACCGGGGGCGGGGTGGCCGCGACCAGGTCGGTCAGGAAGGCGTTGAGACGGGCCGTGGGGACCCGGCTGGACCAGGACTTCAGGGCGGTCTCCAGCGCCGGGACAAGCCTGTCCACGTGCCAGCCGGTCTTGGCGGAGATGTTGGCCCGCAGCGCCCACGGAACGCGGACGAGCTGGCGGTCGATCTCCTTTTCCAGGTAGTAGCGGCGGTCCTCGTCGAGGAGGTCCCACTTGTTGAACGCCACGACCATGCACCGGCCGGACTCGATCACCAGCGAGATGATCCGCAGATCCTGCTCGGTCAGCACCCCGCTGGCGTCGATCAGCACGACCGCGATCTCCGAGCGCTCCAGGGCGGCCCGGGTGCGCACGCTCGCGTAGAAGTCGGCGCCCTGCAGCTCGCGGTCGCGACGGCGGATGCCCGCCGTGTCCACGAAGCGCCAGGGCTTGCCGCCGAGCTCGATCAGCTCGTCGACCGGGTCGCGGGTGGTGCCCGCCATCGGGTCGACGAGCACGCGCTCCTGGCCCGCGAGCTGGTTCAGCAGCGAGGACTTGCCCACGTTGGGCTTGCCGACCAGGGCGACCCTGCGCGGGCCGCGCTCGGCGCCGAAGCGCTGCTTCGGCGTCTCCGGCAGCTTGTCGAGGATCACGTCCAGGAGGTCACCGCTGGAGCGGCCGTGCAGGGCCGAGACCGGCTGCGGCTCGCCCAGGCCGAGAGACCAGAGACCGGAGGCCTCCAGCTCCATCTGCTGGTTGTCGACCTTGTTGGCGGCGAGGATGACCGGCTTGCCCGAAGCGCGCAGCACATGGCCGACGATCTCGTCGGCGTCGGTCACGCCCACTATGGCGTCGGTCACGAACAGGATCACGTCGGCCAGCTCGGCCGCGATCTGCGCCTGCTCGGCGATCTTCAGCGCCATGCCGGTGGCGTCAGGGTCCCAGCCGCCGGTGTCGACCACCGTGAACCGGCGCCCACGCCAGGTGGCGTCGTAGGTGACCCGGTCGCGGGTCACGCCGGGAACGTCTTCCACGACCGCCTCGCGGCGGCCGATGATCCGGTTGACCAGCGTGGACTTGCCCACGTTGGGGCGGCCCACCACGGCCACCACCGGTTGCGGATCGTTGTCGTACTCCGCGTCCTCAGAGCTCTCGTCGGTACCCAGATCGGCGAGCTCAGCGTCGATCCAGCCGGTGTCGTCGTCGTTTTCCCCGGTCACGCTTTTTCCTTAATCACACGTAGCACCTCCGCGATGACCTCTTCGAGGTTCAGCGCGGTGGTGTCCAGTTCGATGGCGTCGGCCGCCATCGCAAGCGGGTCGATCTTCCGCGTCGAGTCCAGGGTGTCGCGCCGGGCCATGGCGGCCTTCTGCACGTCCACCGTGGTGCCGACCAGCTCCGCCGTACGGCGGAGCGCCCTCGCCTCGGCGCTCGCGGTCAGGTAGATCTTGACCGGCGCGTCGGGCACCACCACGGTGCCGATGTCACGGCCCTCGACGACGATGCCGCCGGCGCCGATGATCTCGCGCTGCTCGGCCACCAGGCGGCGCCGTACCTCGGGCACCGCGCTGACCGCCGAGACGGCGGCGGTGACCTCGGAGGTGCGGATGGGGCCCGCGGCGTCGACTCCGCCCACCGCCACCGCGGGGGCGTCGGGGTCCGTGCCCATCGTCAGGACCGGGTCAAGGGCCCTGGCGGCGATCGCCTGAGGATCGGCGAGGTCGACGCTCTGCTCAAGCATCCACCATGTGACCGCCCTGTACATCGCCCCGGTGTCGAGATAGCGCAGACCCAGCGCCCTCGCGACTCCGCGTGACGCACTCGACTTGCCCGATCCCGAAGGACCGTCCATGGCGACGACCAGTCCGGTCACGACGCCTCTCCCTTACAGCCCGCTTCAGTTGTCCGTACGAGGCTACCGGGATCGGGAGGGGAACCACGCATCAAGCGACCGGGAGCACCCGGCACAACACCGGACGGAACCCTCTCCACCATGCCCCGGTGGCCGGAGCCGGCTTCCGGGGCAGGTCCTGATCGCACCCCGGAGGCCGGACCGGCCGCGTGAGGAGAGCGTTACGGCAGGTGCCAGCCGCGGGAGCGCAGCGCCTCGGACAGGACGACCACCGCTTCGGGCTGCACGTAGAGGTCGGCGGCGCCCAGCGGCAGTCCCGGGGCGTGCTCCAGCCGGACGTCCTCGATGTTGACCCCCACCTCGTCGGCCGCCTGGAACAGCCGGGCCAGCTCGCCGGGGCGGTCGCCGATGATGACCTGAACGGTCGCGTAGGTGCGCGCGGGACCGCCGTGCTTGCCGGGAATCCTGCTCGTGCCCGCGACACCGCGGTGGAGCAGCGCGGTGACACCGTCCATGACGTCGTCCATGGCCGCCGGTTCGGCGGAGGCCCGGAGCAGGGCCGCCACGGCGGCCAGGTCGACGGCCACCGCCTCCAGCACCTCGGCCACCGGCAGCGCGTTGCCCGACAGGATCCCGGTCCACAGGCCCGGGTCGCTCGCCGCGATGCGCGTCACGTCACGGACCCCCTGCCCGGCCAGGCCGAGCGCGGTGGCCGGTGCCTCGGCGAGCCGGGCGGCCACCGCGGCGGCGGTCACGTGCGGAGCGTGCGAGACGATCGCCACGGCCCTGTCGTGCTCGTCGGCGCCGACCCTGACGGCCTCGCCGCCACAGAGCTTGATGAGCCCGTACAGGGCCTCCACGGCGTCGGGTGAGGTCTCCTCCGTCGGGCACACGGCCCACGGGCGTCCGAGGAACAGGTCTGCGCGGGCCGCCGCGGGTCCCGAGCGCTCCCGGCCCGCGAGCGGGTGCCCGGCGACATAGGTGCTCATGTCGCAGCCGAGGCTCGCGGCCTGCCGCAGCGGAAGCACCTTGACGCTGGCCACGTCGGTGTAGAAGCGGGCCGCCCCGGCCCGCTGGAGCTCGGCGAGCTGGCCGGCGACCAACTGCGGCGGGACCGCGATGATCGCGATGTCGGCGGTCATCCCGTCGGCCCACTCGGTGCCCGCGCCCAGCTCGCGCGCCAGCCGTACGGCTCCCGCGTCGCGGTCGGCGAGGTAGACGACGACGTCCTGCTCGCGGAGGGCCAGGGCGATCGAGGTGCCGATCAGTCCCGTGCCGACGACGAGAACGCTCTCGAGACCGCTCACACGTGCTCCTTGGAGGTGGGAACGCAGCGACATAACGGACCCGAGGAACTCACTGAGCGATGTCCACGCGCAGGGCCACCGCGCCGCGGAGGTAGACGTGCTGGATCTCGTCTCGCGGCCGGTCGACGTCCACGTGGGCCATCAGCCGTACGACGTGGGGCAGCGCGCCCGGGACCTCGATCTCGGACGCGCAGATCAGCGGAACGTCGTGGAAGCCGAGCTTGCGGGCTGCCAGGGCCGGAAACTCGGCGGTCAGATCGGGCGTGGCCGTGAAGATCACACTGATCACGTCGTCGGTGGTGAGGTTGTTGCGCCCCATCACCTCGGTCACCAGCTCGGTGACCCCGGACAGGATCGCGTTACGGTCGTTGCCCTCGACCTGGATCGCACCGCGGATCGCCCGCACCATGGTCGTTCCTCCATATCACTCACGCCGGGCCATCCGAATGGGTGACCCGGCGTGTTCTCAACATGTGTATTACGGAAGGTTACAGGCCGACGGCCGCGTAGAGCTCGCCGACCTCCGTGAGCGTCAGCGCGCGGAGCGTCCCCGGCTTGAGGCGGCCGAGCTTGACCGGGCCGAACTCGATGCGGGCCAGGTCGATGACCGGGTGCCCGACCTCCTCCAGCATGCGGCGCACGATGTGCTTGCGCCCCTCGTGCAGGACGACCTCCACCAGGGCCTGCTGCCCGTGCTCCTGGACCAGGGTGAAGGAGTCGGCCTTGGCGATGCCGTCCTCCAGCTCGATGCCCTGCTTCATGCGGCGGGGCAGATCGCGCTCGATCCGGCCGGGCACCTTCGCCCAGTACTTCTTCTTCACGCCGTAGCTCGGGTGGGTGAGCCGGTTGGCCAGCTCGCCGTCGTTGGTGAGCAGGATGAGACCCTCGGTCTCGGTGTCCAGGCGTCCCACGTGGAAGAGCCGCTCGGTGCGGTCGGCCACGAAGTCCGCCAGCGAGGGGCGGCCCTCGGGGTCGGACATGGTGCTGACGACGCCGATCGGCTTGTTGATGGCGAGGTAGACCAGGTCGGGCATGGTCGGCAGTCGCTTGCCGTCCACGTGGATGACCTGCTTGGCCGGGTCGACCCGGGCGCCGAAGCGGCGGACCACCTGGCCGTCGACCGTCACCCTGCCGTCACCGATCATGTCCTCGCAGGCCCGGCGGCTGGCCACGCCCGCCTGGGCGAGGACCTTCTGCAGCCGGATGCCGTCCGGGACCTCGGTGGTGTCGCGCTCGTCGGTGTAGTCGCGATCGTAGAAGTCCCCGTCCCGCTTGGGCTGGCGGGCGGTCTTGAACCGGTCGTTCTCGATCGTGCCCGGCCTGAGCGGAGCCTTCGCGGCGGGACCGCGGTCAGCGGCGGGACCCCGGTTGACGACGGGACCGCGGGCGGGGGCGCGGCGCTCGTCGGGCCCTCCGACGCGGTTGCCGCCGATCGTCTGGACCTCGTCCGCGCGTCCGGGCTTGCCGAAGCGGCCACGGGAACCGCCGGCCGGCGCGCCGGAGCGGCCACGGTCGGAGCCGAACCGGCTCCGCGAGCCGTCCCGGTCCGCGCGGAAGCCGCCACGGTCGTCCTGACGCGGGGCGTCGGAACGGAAACCGCCCGCCGAGCCGCCACGGTCGTCACGGCGCGGAGCGTCGGAGCGGTAACCGCTCTGCGAACCACCGAACGAAGAGCCACCGCGATCGTCACGACGCGGAGCGTCGGAGCGGGACCCACCCTGCGAACCACCGGAGGGCCTGCCATACGAGGAGGACCCACCACGGTCGTCACGACGCGGAGCGTCAGAGCGGTAGCCGCCCTGCGAACCCCCACGGGAACCACCGAACGAAGAGCCACCACGGTCGTCACGACGCGGAGCGTCCGAACGGGAGCCGCCCTGCGAACCACCGGAAGGCCTGCCGTACGAGGAGGACCCACCACGATCATCACGACGCGGGGCATCCGAGCGGTAACCGCCCTGCGAACCACCGGAGGGCCTGCCATACGAGGAGGACCCACCACGGTCGTCACGACGAGGAGCGTCGGAACGGTAGCCGCCCTGCGAACCACCGAACGAAGAGCCACCGCGATCGTCACGACGCGGAGCGTCGGAGCGGGACCCACCCTGCGAACCACCGGAGGGCCTGCCGTACGAGGAGGACCCACCACGATCATCACGACGCGGGGCGTCAGAACGGTAGCCGCCCTGCGAACCACCACGGGAACCACCGAACGAAGAGCCACCGCGGTCGTCGCGGCGCGGGGCGTCGGAGCGGTAACCGCCCTGCGAACCGCCGCGGTCATCACGGCGCGGAGCGTCGGAGCGGGAGCCTTCGCGGTCGTCGCGGCGCGGGGCGTCGGAGCGGAAGCCGCCCTGCGAACCGCCCGGGGGCCTGCCGTACGAGCTGCGTGAACCATCGCGGTCCGCGCGGAAGCCGCCACCGCGGTCGTCACGGCGCGGAGCGTCGGAGCGGAAACCGCCCTGCGAACCACCGGACTGCGATCCGCCACGGGATCCACCGGACGAGGAACCGCCACGGAACCCGCCGGACTGCGAACCACCTCTGGATCCACCGGATGAGGAGCCGCCCCGGAATCCACCGGACTGCGAGCCCCCACGGGGATTGCCACCGCGCGGGGCTCCGCCACGGCCTTGACCGCGTCCATCACCGGACGGGGTACTGCGCCTGTTGTTCACTACTTCTGCTCCTCTAGGGATTCCATGTCGTCGGGCAGGAACGGTGCCAGTTCGGGGAGCTCTTCGAGATCCCGCAGGCCCATCCGCTCGAGAAAATACGAACTTGTCCGGTAGAGCACGGCTTGGCTCTCCGGTTCGGTGCCGGCCTCTTCGACCAGCCCCCTGGTCACCAGCGTGCGCATGACACCGTCGCTGTTGACGCCTCGGATGGCCGCCACCCGAGCCCGGCTGACCGGTTGCCGGTAGGCGACCACGGCCAGGGTCTCCAGCGCGGCCTGGGTGAGCCGCGTCTGCTGGCCGTCGCGGACGAACCGCTCTACGAGAGTCGCATACTCGGCCCGCGTGTAGAACCGCCAGCCGCCCGCGACCTCTCTGAGATCAAAACCCCGGCCGGACGCGGTGTATTCCGCCGAGAGGTCACGGAGCGCCTTGCCGATCTCGTGCGTGGGCCGTTCCAGCACCTGGGCGAGGGTCACCTCGGCGACCGGTTCGTCGACCACCAGCAGGATGGCCTCCAACCCGGCACGCAGGTCCGGCTCGGGTGCCATGTCAGTCATCAGCGGGTTCTCTCTTCATGCTCTCGTCGTAGTCGTCGGCCACGGAGACGTCCCCGTCGTCGCTGCCGGTCCAGGTCACGTGCAGTTCTCCAAGAGGCTCAACCTGCTCGAAGGAGACGGCCGCTTCCCGGTAGAGCTCGAGGACGGCCAGGAAACGCGCGACGATCTCGAATGTGCCGGTGCAGTCGGAGGTGAGGGCCCGGAAGGTCGCCCGGCGCACCCGCCGCAGCCGCTCGACCAGGATAACCGCCTGATCGCGGACATTGGCGAGCGGTTGGTAGATGTGAGCCACCGAAACCGACGGAGGGGCCTTGGGCGCGAAGGCCTGCCGGGCGATCTCGGCGAGGCGGTCGGGACCGATGCCCAGGATCAGCGCGGGCAGGAGGTTGGCGAACTGGGCCTCCATCGGCACGGTCCTGGGAAAACGCAGGGCCTCGTCGGCCAGCCGGCCGGCGAAGACCTTCACGACCTCCTTGTAGGCCCGGTACTGCAGGAGACGGGCGAACAGCAGGTCGCGGGCCTCCAGCAGGGCCAGGTCCTCCTCGTCGTCGACCTCGCCCGACGGCAGCAGCCTGGCCGCCTTGAGGTCGAGCAGGGTCGCCGCGACGAGCAGGAAGTGGCTCGTCTGGTCCAGATCCCATTCCGGGCCCCTGGCCCGGATGTAGGAGATGAACTCGTCGGTGACCTGGCTGAGCGAGACCTCGGTGATGTCCAGCTTGTGCTTGGAGATCAGACCGAGCAGGAGGTCGAAAGGACCCTCGAAGACCTCCAGGTGCACCCTGAAGGTGCCGCTGTCGGCCTGCGTCTGCTCGGTCATCCCTCCATTGTCCCGCAGGCGGGACACACTCACCGCTACAGCGCGTCCCATCTGGCGAGAACTTCGCGAGCGAGCTCGCGATAGGCGCTCGCACCGAGGGAGGAGGAGTCGAAGCTGGTGATGGGCTCACCGGCCACGGTGGCGTCCGGGAAGCGAACCGTCCGGTTGATCACCGTGTGGTAGACCTTCTCGTCGAACGCCTCGACCACCCGGGCCAGCACCTCGCGGCCGTGCAGGGTGCGCGCGTCGTACATGGTGGCGAGCAGGCCCTCGATCACCAGCTCGTCGTTGATGCGCTCCTGGACCTTGATGATCGTGTCCATGAGCAGCGCGACTCCGCGCAGCGCGAAGAACTCGCACTCCAGCGGCACCATCACGCCGTGCGCGCAGGCCAGCGCGTTGATCGTGAGCAGGCCGAGAGAGGGCTGGCAGTCGATCAGGCACACGTCGTACTCGGGCAGGAGGGGTTTGATCACCCGGCCGAGCACCTGCTCGCGGGCCACCTCCGTGACGAGCTGGACCTCCGCGGCCGACAGGTCGATGTTGCTGGGCAGCAGGTCCATCCGCTCGACGCCGGTCTCCAGCAGCACGTCCCTGGCGGTGATCTGGCGCTCCATGAGGAGGTTGTAGACCGTCAGGTCGAGCTGGAGCGGGTTGATCCCAAGGCCCACGGAGAGCGCGCCCTGCGGATCGAAGTCGACCAGCAGCACCCTCAGCCCGGCCTCGGCCAGCGCCGCGCCCAGGTTGATGGTGGTGGTCGTCTTGCCGACGCCACCCTTCTGGTTGACCATGGCGACGACCCGCGCCGGCCCGTGCACCGTACGGGGGGGTGGGTCGGGAAACACCGGGCGAGGACGCCCTGTAGGGCCGAGAACTCCCCCACTGCGAGGGGTCCCGGCGGTCTTTGTGTCCCCCCAGGGATTCTCGGGGTTTCCAGGGGTCGTTCCCCGGACAGAACCGTCGGTGGTCACAGTCACCAGTCGAACCTCCCTGACGGCCTCGAACCGGACCGTCCGGACGGACACTATGGCGTCAACACGTATGCGGCAAGGCGGCACGCCCGGACATAAGCAAGCTCAATGCCGTGTGCGCGGATGCGCGGCGGCATAGACCTCGCGAAGCTTGTCGACCGTGACCAAGGTGTACACCTGTGTGGTAGTCACCGAAGCGTGGCCGAGTAGTTCCTGAACCACCCTAACGTCCGCACCCCCGTCCAGGAGGTGTGTTGCGAATGAATGTCGCAACATGTGTGGCGAGACACCGTTCAGGCCCCCGCGCTCGGCGGCGGCCTGGAGGACCTCCCAGGCGCCCTGACGAGTGAGTCTTCCGCCCCTGGCGTTGAGGAACAGCCCGGAGGTGCCGCGGCCGCGAGAGGCGATCCGGGGGCGGGCCCGGGTGAGGTAGGCGCCCAGCGCCTCCCTGGCGAAGCGGCCCAGGGGCACCAGGCGCGCGCGTCCCCCCTTGCCGCGCAGGCGCACCCGCTGGGCCTCCGTCCCCAGATCGACGTCGTCCACGGCGAGCCCCACCGCCTCGGAGATGCGGGCGCCCGTGCCGTACAGGAGCTCCAGCAGCGCCCGGTTGCGCAGCGTGAGCGGGGCGTCGTCGGGCCCCGAGGCGGCGATCAGACGTTCCACGTCGTCGACGCTGATCGCCTTGGGCAATCGTTTGAGCTGGCGCGGCGGGTGCACCTCGTGGGCCGGGTCATGACGGCAGACCCCTTCGCGTAACGCGAAACGGTGCAGGCCGCGGACCGCGGAGACGGCCCGTGCCGCCGAGCTGGCGACGAGGGCCTGGTGCTCCTCGTCGCCTTCCCTGAGCGCGGACAGGAAGGCCGTGACGTCGGCCTCGGCGACCTCGCCGAAGGTGACGCGGCCGCGATTCTTCAGATGCTCCACGTACCGCAGGAGGTCACGGCGATAGGAGGCCAGTGTGTTGGCTGCCAAGCCCCGCTCCACCGCCAGATGGGCCAGGTAGCGGGAGAGGACGGCCTCCGTCTCGCTCAGGGTGTCCTCCTGTCATGCCTCCGGTGCGTCGGCGGGCCGCAGTGAGGCGAAACCATCCGCCGAAGCGGCGTATGCGGCGAGAATACCGGCCACGGCTTGGGAATTGTGGATCATTCCCTCCAGGGCACGCCGAACCGCGTCGGACAGGGGAATCCAGACCACCGGCATGTCGGCTTCCTCATGTCGCCGGATGAAGTCGAGCTCCGCCTCGGGGATGAGGCTGACGTCCCTGGCGAGGAAGATCCGGGTCCGCTCGTCGGTCATCCCCGGCGAGGTGAAGGCGTCGACCAGGGTGTGCCAGGTGGCCGCCCGGTAGCCCGCCTCCTCGGCGAGCTCGCGGGCCGCCCCGACGTGGAGCGGCTCGTCGTCGACGTCACGCAGGCCGGCGGGCAGCTCCCAGAGCAGCCTGCGGACGGGGTGACGATACTGGCGGATCAGCAGCACCCGGTCCTGGTCGTCGAGCGCGACCACGGCCACCGAGCCGGGATGGATCACGTAGTCGCGGTTGACGACCTCCCCGTCCGGCATCACGACCGCGTCGGTCACCCCGGTGATGACCCGCCCGCGGAAGTGCTCGGCGGAGGAGTCGACCTTCCACCCCTCCGGGACGTCGCGGACCTCCGGGTCCCGTACGGCGTGGACGCCGGACTCGGGGGCGTCTCCGGCGTCGGCGGCGCTCACTTGCCCCGCCCGGCCTTGGCGACGTTTCCCCGGATGTCGGCGTAGGTCAGGGCGGCGCCGATCAGGCCCTTGAACAGCGGGTGCGCCCGGGTCGGCCGCGAGCGGAACTCGGGGTGGGCCTGGGTGCCGATGAAGAAGGGGTGGATGTCGGCGGGCAGCTCGGCGTACTCCACCAGGCGGCCGTCGGGTGACAGGCCCGAGAAGACCATGCCGATCTTCTCCAGCTGCTCCCGGTAGGAGTTGTTGACCTCGTAGCGGTGGCGGTGGCGCTCGTCCACCTTCGGCTGGCCGTACAGCTGGCGCGCGAGGGAGCCTTCGGCGAGCTTGGCCGGGTAGAGGCCCAGCCGCATGGTGCCGCCCATGTCGCGCTCGCCGGAGACGACGTCCTCCTGGTCCGCCATGGTGGAGATGACCGGGTGGGTGGTCTCGGCGTCGAACTCGGTGCTGCCCGCGTCCTTGATGTCGGCCAGGTTGCGGGCGGCCTCGATGACCATGCACTGCATGCCCAGGCAGATGCCGAGCAACGGGATCTTGTTCTCTCTCACGTGCCGGACCGCGCCGAGCTTGCCCTCGATGCCCCGCACGCCGAACCCGCCGGGGACGAGCACTCCGTCCACGCCGTCGAGCTCGCGGGCGGCGCCCTCGACGGTCTCGCAGTCGTCGCTCTTCACCCAGCGGATGTTGACGCGGGCGTCGTTGGCGAAGCCGCCCGCGCGCAGCGCCTCGGTGACCGACAAGTAGGCGTCGGGCAGGTCGATGTATTTGCCGACGAGCGCGATCGTGACCTCGTTGGCCGGGCGGTGCACCCGGCGCAGGAGCTGCTCCCACTCCTTCCAGTCCACGTCGCGGAAGGGCAGGCCGAGGCGGCGGACCACGTAGGCGTCCAGCCCCTCCGCGTGGAGCACCTTGGGGATGTCGTAGATGCTCGCCGCGTCGATGGCCGAGACGACCGCGTCCTCGTCGACGTCGCACATGAGGCTGATCTTGCGCTTGATCGCGTTCGTGACCGGGCGGTCGGAGCGCAGGACGATCGCGTCGGGCTGGATACCGATGCTGCGCAGCGCGGCGACCGAGTGCTGGGTCGGCTTGGTCTTCAGCTCGCCGCTCGGCCCGATGTACGGCAGCAGCGAGACGTGGAGGAAGAACACGTTGTCGCGGCCGACCTCGTGGCGGACCTGGCGGACGGCCTCCAGAAAGGGCAGCGACTCGATGTCTCCGACGGTGCCGCCGACCTCGGTGATGACCACGTCCACGTCGGGACCCGCCATCGACCGGATGCGGTCCTTGATTTCGTTGGTGATGTGCGGGATGACCTGCACGGTGTCACCGAGATACTCGCCGCGGCGCTCCTTGGCGATGACGTTGGAGTAAACCTGGCCGGTGGTCACGTTCGCCGAGCCGTGCAGCTCGGTGTCGAGGAAGCGCTCGTAGTGGCCGACGTCGAGGTCGGTCTCGGCCCCGTCGTCTGTGACGAAGACCTCACCGTGCTGGAACGGATTCATCGTTCCGGGGTCGACGTTGAGGTAGGGGTCGAGCTTCTGCATGGTTACCCGCAGGCCACGCAGCTTGAGAAGGCGTCCGAGGCTCGACGCCGTCAGTCCCTTACCAAGACTGGAGGCGACGCCGCCGGTGACGAACAGATGTTTGGTGTGTGCGGCGCTGCGCAAGAAGGCTCCCGTGGTCGTTATAGATCAGTCGGCACACCCTGATGAATGGCCTACAGGTCCACGGGCTCTCAGAATATCAAACAGTACCGGCGAAGTGCCCGGCCGTCCCCAACCTGTGTTCCAATCAAACCCAACCAAGCGGTAACTTGAGCCGTTATGTCACTTAGTGGTGCGGTACGGCGTGCTGTGGGCAGCCTCATTCATCGCGGCTGGGCCGCCATCCGCGCGGCCGGCGCGGTCACCCCCCTCAGCCCCGCCGGATACCGGTTCCGCCGCCTCGGGGAAGGCGCCCTCCTGTCGTTCCCCATCGGGGCCATCTTCGGCGAGGCCTGGATCGAGATCGGCGAGCACACCCTGATCGGCGAGCGGGTCTCCATCTCCGCGGGCATGGGCCCGGGAGTCGACCTGGGTCCGGACTCGATCGTGAGGATCGGCGGAAGCTGCTCGATCGGCAGGGGCAGCCACATCGTCGGCCACCAGTCGATCGACATCGGCGACCACGTGTTCACCGGCCCCTACGTCTACATCACCGACCAGAACCACGTCTACGACGACCCGGAGATGCCGATCGGCCGCCAGTGGCCGCGCAACAACCCCGTGGCCATCGGCTCGGGATCCTGGCTGGGCACCGGCGCGATCATCCTCCCGGGCACCCGGATCGGCAGGCAGTGCGTGGTGGCGGGCGGGGCCGTGGTGCGCGGGGAGTTCCCCGACCACAGCGTGATCGCCGGCGTACCCGCGAGGGTCGTCCGTCACCACGTCCCCGGCGAGGGGTGGGTGCCCCCGCACCTCGACGACGCCCACGTCGAACTCGCCGGCTCCCTCGGCACCGGCGGCGCCCTCGTCGAATCCGCCGCCCTCAACGGTGCCCTCGCCGAGTCCGCCGCCATCGACGGCGCCCTTGTCGAGTCCGCCGCCGTCGACGGCCCAGGACACCGGACTCCGCTGATCTAGACGACGTCGAGAGCAGAACGGCCTGCTACACGGACGGTATAGGCCGGAAAAGCCGGGAAGAACACGTTAGATTCGCCTTTGCCGCGAAACCGTCGCGGACGGATGGGATCCATCGCGGCCCGGCGATCGTTGGAAGGCCGACAAGCGAAAATGGAGGTGCGATGCTCGCGGCACTGACGGGCCTGGGGCTCTCCACCGCGGCCGGCCTGAACGCCTACATCCCGCTGCTCGTGGTCGGCCTGATCGCCAATTTCACCGATCAGATACGGCTGCCGCAGGAGTTCGCCTGGCTGTCCAACGGCTGGGTGCTCGGGATCATCGGCGTGCTGTTGCTCGCCGAGGTCGTGCTCGACAAGGTCCCGGTGGTTGACAGCGTCAACGACATGATCCAGACCTTCGTCCGTCCGGCCGCCGGCGGAGTGGTGTTCAGCGCCACCGACGCGGCGGCCCGGCTCGACGGCTCGACCTGGATGAGCCACAACCCCTGGATCAGCTGGGTGCTGGGCATCGGAATCGCGCTGGCCGTGCATCTGATGAAATCGGCCGCCAGGCCGGTGGTCAACGCCTCGACGGCCGGGGTGGGCGCACCCGTGATCAGCACCGTGGAGGACGCCGGATCGCTCGGCATGAGCCTGATCGCGATCTTCCTACCGGTCCTGGTCATCGTCGCGGTGGCCGTGCTGGCGCTGTTCGCCTGGTGGGTGTTCCGCAAGGTACGACGCCGCCGCGCGCTCCGGCGAAGTCCGGTCTGATCGACGACCGCGCACACGTGGGTGCGCGGGATATGCTCGAAGAACCTCGTTTCACCCTATCGGGAGGTGGCTCCGATCGGCACTTTCCTCACCATCATGCTGGTGATCATGCTGTTCTTTCTCATCGCGGGAATAGCCGGGGTCTACCTGCTGGTAAAGGTCGGGAAAAAGGCCACCAAGAAGGCGCGCAAGGTGAGCACCCGCGTGGCCTCCCAGGTGGCGGCGATGGGTCCCGGCGATGCCGCCGCGACCGAGCGGATGCGCCTGGACCTGCGCCGGGAGGTCTCCCTGACCCGCCAGGCGGTGGACCACGCGCTGCGCGACGGGTGGGGGCTCGGCGACCTGCCCCAGCTCGTCGCCGAGATCGGCACGCACGCCGATCAGCTGGACGCCCAGCTCGGCCTGTACGCCCAGCACAGCCGCGTGTCCTCCTACGTCGACCACGCTTCCCTGGGCCGCCTGCGCGAGCACCACGCCAAGCTGACCACGTCCTGCGCCCGGATCCGCGCCGACCTGCTCAACGACCAGATGGCGCACTCGGCCGGCGGCATCGACGACATCCAGAGCCGCACGGACCTGGAGATCGAGGCCCGCCGCCGGGCTCCCGACCCCCTGGACCAGATCGACGAGCTCTACAACCGCACGATGGTCAACCGATCCCGCCCCGACGACCACCGCTGAGCCGTGATCGCCATCGCGATGATCACCGTTGAGTCACCATCGCCGCTGAGTCGCGGTCACCACTGAGCCACCCAGGACGCGCGGCGGCGGTACCGTCTACCCCCTTCGGCATCCATATGCAAGGCTTTCTACATCAAAAGCCCTCAGAATGGAGCCTCCGCCACTTCTTCAAAGGCGATTCAACGCCTATTACCGACTGGTGTAATTAACCGGACAAGTCTTTCTTGGAGCGCGGGGCGACTACGGAAAGTGGCAGGATGGTCATGTCGCGTGAGTTTCCAGAACGTCACCCGAAGGAGGTTTCCTGATGACCACGGCACTTCCCGAGTGGTTCTACCCGGGGCCGGATGGTGGCTGGACCGCCGACATGCTCGATCGTCTTCCCCCCGACGCGCCCAGGCACGTCGAACTGATCGACGGGTCGCTCATCATGATGTCTCCGCAGACCGCATTCCACATGTTCGTACTGAGGCGTTTCGAGCAGGAGCTCATACCCCCTGACGATCTCGCCGTCGTCCGGGAGATGACGGTGACCCTCGGAATCCGGCAGCGGCCCGAACCCGACATCATGGTGGTGGACAAGACGACGTTGGTGACCATGAAAACGACATCCTTCAAAGCCGAAAACGTACATCTTGCCGTCGAGGTGGTGTCACCCGAATCAATGGACCGCGATCGGACTACCAAACCGATCAAATACTCCGATGCTGGGATTAAGCATTTCTGGCGCATCGAGCAAGAGAGCGATCAGCCGGTCGCCTATACCTTTGAGCTGGAGCCCGCCGTCAAGGCTTACGTCCCCACCGGCATCCACCGTGGGCGGCTGCGGACGAACATCGGTTTCGACGTGGACATCGACCTGGACCTGAGCAGGTTCATCGGCTAGCTGGATCCCGGCAGGGACCAGAGGTCCGCCAGGTCGTCGTAGGTCGCTCCGTCGTTGATGCGGGCGCGCATGGCCTGGGCCTGGGCCGTGGACGGCAGGAAGCCGTCGAGGACGAAGGGCAGGCCGAGGCGCCAGCCCAGCAGTGCCCTCGCGGAGTATCGGTGGCCGGCTCGGACCACGGAGACGCCGACCCGGACCGCGTGCTCGTTGCGGGGATGCACGTTCGGACGGTCGGTCTCGATGGCCGAGTAGCGAAACCCGTCGGCGAGATCGCAGGGCGGGCAGCCGCGGGGGCCTCGGCCCAGCGTTGAGCCGCAGTCGGCGCAGCTCAGCCGGTCCAGCGCGCCGTCCACGATCCGCCAGTCGTGCCGGTCCGGCTCCTCCACGACCATCTCGGCGATCGCCCGCTCCTCCTCGGCGGACGGCTCCGCCGTCCCGGACCAGGCCCGGAGGAAGTCGCGCCAGCCGTCCTGGACGATGCGGTCGACCAGATCGGCGCAGCGGGCGCAGTCGGGGGCTCCGCCGTACTCCCAGCAGCCGCAGTCGGCACATCTGCGCATTCCGCTTCCGCTCCCGCTCTCAGCTCTTCGTTCTCGACGAACCGTGACCGTATCCGCCCGCTCTCCCCGGGGCGAGCGAATAAATGGCTTGCGACAGGGCGGGACGGCCCAGCACAATCATCGGAGTCGATCATCCGGCGCCCGTTACGCGCCTCAGACGAAGGGAGGGTGACCGTGGCTGCTTTCTTCTCTCATGCCCGTAGGTCCTTTCCCACCGGTTCTCGCTGACCTGATCGCCGCACCGGTGGGCCTCTCGAATCGGAGAACCCGCAGTGCCAAAGCCTTCCGAACACCGTCGCCGCGGCAAGCACGCACTCGATGACGACGACGTCGAATGGCTCGACAACACCCCCGATGATCTCGACGGGCCGCCATCCGGCGACCGCTGGTCCACCTGGGACCTGAGCAGCCCCACCGAACGCGGCCCCCGGCCGCATCCCGAGTGGCTCGTCACCGAACTGGCGGCCGTCGACACCGAACTCGGCATCCTGAAGACCGGCAAGGAGGCCGACGTCCACCTGCTCTCGCGGGGTGTTCCGGACACCGATCGGGTCTGTCTGCTCGCCGCCAAGCGCTACCGCTCGGCCGAGCACCGGCTCTTCCACCGCGACGCCGGCTACCTGGAGGGCCGCGGCGAGCGGGACAGCCGGGTCAGCAGGGCGATGGCCAGCCGATCCCGGTTCGGCAAGGAGATGATCGCCGGCCAGTGGGCCAACGCCGAGTTCCAGGCACTGTGCCGGTTGTGGTCGCTGGGCGTGCCCGTGCCGTACCCGGTGCAGATCATCGGTACGGAGATCCTCGAAGAGTTCATCGGCACCCCCGACGGCTTCGCCGCGCCCCGGCTGGCCGCCGTCTCCGAGGGCCTCGCCGGCCTGTGGGAGCAGCTCGTCGAGGCGATGGCGGCCCTGGCCCGCGAGGGCCTGGCCCACGGCGACCTGTCGCCCTACAACATCCTCGTCCACGAGGAACGGCTGGTCATCATCGACCTGCCACAGATCGTGGACGTGGTGGCCCACCCCGTCGGCGCGGAGTTTCTCGACCGCGACGCCCGCAACGTCGCCACCTGGTTCGCCGCCCGCGGCGTGGCCGCGGCCGACGCCGACTCACTGGCCTCGCTGCTGCGTGCCGAGGCCCGGCTGGGCTGAACGGCGCCCACCGGTGCCGAGCTGCGTCCCCGCTGCCCGCACGGGCAGCGGGGACCAGTGCTCCCTCTCAGGAGACGCCGGCCTCGCGCATGTCGCGAACCTCGCGCTTGAGCTCCTTGATCTCGTCGCGGAGCCGGGCGGCGACCTCGAACTGGAGGTCGGCAGCGGCCTGGTGCATCTGGTCGGTGAGCGACTCGACCAGCGCCTCCAGCTGGGCTCGGGGCATCTCCCCCGCGATCGCCTTGGCGTGCTGGCCCACCTGCCTGACCGCGAAACCGGGGACCGGAGCCTTGCCGCGCGACTGCTGGCGGCCACTGCCGCCGAGGAGCTGGGCGGTGTCGGCGTCTTCCCGGTTGAGCGAGTCGAGAATGTCGGCGATCTTCTTACGCAGCGGCTGCGGGTCGACCCCGTTGGCCTCGTTGTAGGCGACCTGCTTCGCCCGGCGCCGGTTGGTCTCGTCGATCGCCCGCTCCATGGAGGGGGTGATCCGGTCGGCGTACATGTGCACCTGGCCGGAGACGTTTCTGGCCGCGCGGCCGATGGTCTGGATCAGTGAAGTCTCCGAGCGGAGGAAGCCCTCCTTGTCGGCGTCGAGGATGGCGACCAGCGACACCTCGGGCAGGTCCAGTCCCTCACGGAGCAGGTTGATGCCGACCAGCACGTCGAACTCACCCATCCGCAACTCGCGGAGGAGCTCGATGCGGCGAAGGGTGTCGACCTCGCTGTGCAGGTAACGGACCCGGATGCCGAGCTCCAGCAGGTAGTCGGTGAGGTCCTCGGACATCTTCTTGGTCAGTGTGGTGACCAGGACCCGCTCGTTCTTCTCCGTCCGGGTCCGGATCTCGTGGACCAGGTCGTCGATCTGGGACTTCGTGGGCTTGACGATCACCTCGGGGTCGATCAGGCCGGTCGGCCGGATGACCTGCTCGACCACGTCGCCCTTGGAGCGACCCAGCTCGTAGGAGCCCGGAGTGGCCGACAGATAGACGGTCTGGCCAATCCGCTCCAGGAACTCCTCCCACTTCAGCGGGCGGTTGTCCATCGCGGACGGCAGGCGGAAGCCGTGCTCCACGAGCGTGCGCTTGCGGGAGGCGTCTCCCTCGTACATCGCGCCGATCTGCGGGACGGTCTGGTGCGACTCGTCCAGGACCAGCAGGAAGTCTTCGGGGAAGTAATCGAGCAGCGTGTTGGGCGCGCTGCCGGGCTCACGGCCGTCCATGTGACGCGAGTAGTTCTCGATGCCGGAGCAGGTGCCGATCTGGCGCATCATCTCCAGGTCGTAGGTGGTGCGCATCCGCAGCCGCTGGGCCTCCAGGAGCTTGCCCTGCCGCTCCATCGTCTCCAGGCTGACGGCCAGCTCTTCCTCGATGCTCCGGACAGCTCTCTCCATCCGCTCGGGACCCGCGACGTAGTGGGAGGCGGGGAAGATGTAGAGCTCCTCGTCCTCCGTGATCACCTCGCCGGTCAGGGGGTGCATGGTGGAGAGCTTCTCGACCTCGTCGCCGAACATCTCGATCCGCACGGCGAGCTCTTCGTACTTGGGGATGATCTCGATCGTGTCGCCGCGCACCCGGAAGGTGCCCCGGGTGAAGGCCAGGTCGTTACGGGTGTACTGCATGTCGACCAGGCGACGCAGCAGCTTGTCGCGCTCGAGCTCCTCGCCCACCTTGAGCCGGAGCATGCGGTCGACGTATTCCTGGGGTGTGCCCAGGCCGTAGATACACGACACGGACGCCACCACGATCGTGTCGCGGCGGGTCAGCAGCGAATTAGTTGTCGAGTGGCGGAGCCGCTCGACCTCGTCGTTGACCGACGAATCCTTCTCGATGTAGGTGTCGCTCTGCGGGACGTATGCCTCGGGCTGGTAATAGTCGTAGTACGAGACGAAATATTCGACCGCGTTGTTGGGCATCATCTCGCGCAGCTCGTTGGCGAACTGCGCGGCGAGCGTCTTGTTGGGCTGCATGACCAGGGTCGGCCGCTGGAGCCGCTCGATCAGCCAGGCGATCGAGGCGGTCTTGCCCGTGCCCGTGGCGCCCAGCAGGACGTTGTCCTTGTCACCCGCCTTGACGCGCCGCTCGAGCTCGGCGATCGCCGTTGGCTGGTCGCCTGAGGGCGTCATGTCGGTGATGACCTCGAAGGGGGCCACCTTGCGCTGCAAATCTGTTACCGGCCTCACCTGCTCCACTGTAGGCGGAGCCACCGACAATCCTTCTCCGGTCGCCTGAGCCCAACCGCAAGGCCCCGATCACCACGCCCTCAATCGCCCGGCCTCCAAGCGCCTGACCTCCACCTGTTCGGTCCTCAACCGTGCGATCCCCACCCGCTCGATCTCCCCCGCGTGCTTCTCGCCCCCGGTCCTCACTCGCCCGGCCCCCGGCCACACGGCAAACGGGCCGCACGGTCCTCAATCACGTGGCAAGCGAACCGCAAGCGGGATCCCCTTGACTGTTCTGCACACCTACGCTCACCAAGCGTGATATATCCGCCTTTTGACATATGACTATCCGGAGGTTTGATGTCCCGGCCAAGAGAAGCCATGCAGTCCGCGATGGTCGCGGCCCAGGCGATAGGGCAGGGCGGTGACGTACGCCAGGTCATCGGGCAGGCCGTGGGACAGATCGCCGGCCAGGTCGCCGGCGAGAAGGGGTTCTCGCTCAACACCTCGGACTTCATGGCCGCCCGCGACCAGGGCGTGTCCCTGGCCACCGCCATCGAGGCCCGCAGCGCGTCGCTGAACGAGGCCGGTGAGATCATCAACCGCAGCTTCACCGGGAAGGGCCCGAACGGCGAGCCGGTTCACGTGATCTCGCCGGTGGTGATCCCCAAGGACACCACGGCCCGGATCGTCCTCCCCCTGGTCGGGCTGGCGGTGCTCGGACTGGTCGGTCTGGTCGCCACCGGGCTGCCCGACGGCGCACGGGTGCTGTTCGGCCCTCACTACTGGGTCGTGCTGCTGCTGGCCGCCGCCTTCCTGTGGTGGCGGCGGAGCGTGGTCATGGTGCCCGAGGGCTGCAAGGCCCTGATCACCAAGTTCGGCAAGCTCGTGCAGATCGCCGAGCCCGGCCGGGTGACGCTGTTCAACCCGTGGAAGCGGGTCAGCTACATCGTCAACACCACCCGCGAATACCCCTTCAACGCGCCCATCCGCGAGGCCCCGACCCAGCAGGGCGTCAAGGCCAGCGTCGACCTGTTCCTGCAGTTCCGGATCGAGGACCCGGCCGAGTTCATCTTCGTGCTCGGCTCGGTCGGCGGCTTCCAGGCCAAACTGCAGAACGCGATCAGCGAGGTCACCCGCTCCCTCATCTACGCCCAGCGCGCCGAGGAGATCTACGACCTGGTCGGCGAGAGCACCATGGGCATGCTGGACAACCTCAACCAGCAGTTCCTGCCCGCCGTACGGCTCACCGACGTGAACATCACGCACGCCGAGCCGACGAGCCAGGAGTATCGGATGGACCTGGCCGCTCCAGAGATGATCAGGGTGGCCAAGGAGGCCTACACCTACGAGTACGAGCTCCAGCTGCGCAAGGAGCAGAACGAGGGCGACCTGATCAAGGAGCTCGCCGGTCTGCAGGAGCAGCTGTCGGCCATCCACGCCGAGATCGCCGGACACCAGGCCCGGATGGACACCGCGCTGGAGCGCGCGTCCCACCAGGCGAAGGCCCAGGGAGGCCAGCGGCTGGTGGAGGCCGAGTCCACCGCCAAGGCCAACGCGGCCCTCCTGGAGGCGCAGGCCCTGGACATCCGGGCCCTGAGCGCCGCCGAGGCGCCGGAGATCCTGGACTACCGCTTCGAGCAGGACCTGCTCGACAAGCTCGAATCCGTGGCCTCCCACATGCCCCGCCTGGTGCAGATCGGCGAGACCACCGACATCGACCTGCTCGCCCTGGCCAAGCAGATGGTCGGCAGCCACGAGAAGCAGCTGTTCTCCGACACGGACATGGCCGCGATCAGAGATCGGATCACCCAGATCGGCAGGCGCGTCGAGGGCCGGGAGGCGGAGATCACCGCCCTCCTCCACCCCGCCTCCGAGACCGTGGTGCCCGCCGCACAAGAGAAGGCTTGAGTCGACCGATGAGCAACAGAGAGTTCTCCAAGATCAAGGAATCCCTGGCCTCATGGTCGGAGATCCGCCAGCTGCTGCGCGGCGGCGAGTCCGGCCAGCTCGTCCCCGTGGTGATCCCCAAGGACCGCCGCGGCTTCGCCTGGGTGGCCCTGCTGTTCCTCGCCCTCTACCTGATGGGTACCGCGGTGCTGGCCGACGGGGCGCTCGCAGGCCTCGCCGCGATCGGCGCGGTGGTCTCCCTGGCCGCGGCGCTGGTCTGGATGTGGCGCCGGGCGATCATCGAGATCGAGGAGGGCACCACCGGCGTGCGCAGCCGGTGGGGTGCGATCGTCGGCGTCCTGCCCCCGGGACGCCACTACCTGTGGCTGCCGTGGGACCGGGTGGACGCGGTGGTGGACACCTCCACCGAGATCCCCTACTCCGCCCCGATCGTGGCCTGCCCCACCGCGGAGAACGTGCCGCTGAAGTCGATCGAGTTCTTCCTGAAGTTCCGCATCGTCGACCCGGTGGCCTTCGTCCGGACGATCGGTGCCGGCAACTTCGACCTCGTGCTCAGCAGCGCCGTACAGGACGCCATCCGCCAGCGCAGTCGCCAGGTCAACACCGAGCGGGCCTACGACCTGCGCGGATCCGACGTGGGCGACATGCAGGAGCTCCTGACCCGCCAGCTCGGCCGGTACGGCGTGCGGATCACCGGCGCCAACATTCCCGACGTGCAGTTGCCCGACCAGTACCAGCAGCATCTGGCCACCCGCGAGAAGGTCGCCAAGGAGCTGTCGGCCTTCGAGCGCGAGTGGGAGCTCACCCGCAAGCGTCGGATCGACACCCTCCTGATGGAGATCGAACGCTCCAAGAAGACGCGTGACGCCCGTATCGTCGAGGTGAGAGCCGCCGCCAACACCGCGCGCAAGGACGTCGCCCGCATGCTGGAGGAGCACGAGACCGAGGCCCAGCGGGTGCGCTGGGAGATCGAGGCCAAGGGCCGGGCGGAGCTCACCTCCGCGGAGAACGAGGCGAAGGGGCTGCGTCACCTGGCAGACTCCTACCGCGACAACCGGGCCGTGCTCGAATACGAGCTGGCCCGCCGCCGGCTGGACGTGGGCGCCAAGCTCGCCGAGAGCGCCCCGCGCCCCGTCGTCGTCCGCACCAGCGGTGCGTCCGGCGAGTCCTCCGCGCTGTCCACCATGCTTCTGGCCCAGATCCTGCCTCAGCTCAGCAGCGGGAACGGCCAGGTCAGGCCAGCCGTTGAACCCAACTGAAAACCTTCTATCCCCTGGGAGTTCCCCGATGGTGTTCCGTAAGCTGATGGCCGCGTTCGGCGCAGGCGTCGAGGTCGACACGGTGCTGCAAAACTCCAACGTCCGTCCCGGCGAGGTCCTGCGGGGGCAGGTCAACTTCCGCGGCGGCGGCTCCGACTACAAGGTCGAGGGCATCTTCATCGACTTCACCGCGGTCGTCGAGGTCGAGAGCGGCGACAACGAGTACAAGTCGACCTACAGCTTCCTGCGCCAGCAGGTCAGCGGGCCCTTCCAGCTCGCCTCGGGCGCCCCCCAGTCGACCCCCTTCGAGATCCTCGTCCCCTGGGAGACCCCGATCAGCGCCATCGGCGGCCACCCGCTGCGCGGCATGCAGCTCGGCGTCGCCACCGAGCTCGCCCTGGCCGGCGCGCTCGACAAGGGCGACCGCGACCCGCTGTTCGTCAACCCCCTGCCCGCCCAGGACCACGTGCTCGGCGCGCTGGACAACATGGGTTTCCGCTTCAAGAAGGCCGACCTGGAACGTGGCACGCTGCACGGCTCGCAGATGCCGTTCTTCCAGGAGATCGAGTACTACGCGGGCCGCGAGTACACGCGCCACTTCAACGAGCTGGAGCTGACCTTCATCGCCGGTCCGCACGCGCTGGACGTCATCCTGGAGGCCGACAAGCGCGGCGGCTTCATGAGCTCCAGCCACGACACCTACAACCGGTTCACGGTCCGCTACAACGACCACCCGGGCCAGGTCGAGCAGTCGCTCCGCGCCGGTCTCCAGGCCATGGCCCAGAAGCGCGGCTGGTTCTAGCCCCCTCCCTCTCGCAGGGCCTTCCGTACGGCCGCGCCCCGGTCGCCGTCACCCGGCGACCGGGGCGCCGCTCGTTTCCCGGAGAGGAGCCGTTCCCTCGCCGCCGAGACGATCCGAGCCGAAGATCTTTGGGTACGTAAAATGATTACCAAGACGGAGCATGGAGTATGCCCGGGTCCAGACCTACGATGACGACGTGACCATGACAGCGGGGGCTGACTGCCGACGGGACGAGCGGGGCTTACATGGGGCGGATAGCACGGTTCGGGGCATGGCTCGGTAAGAACGTCGACGGCTTCATCGCTCTGCTCCTCGCCGTGGGCATCGGCGTGGTGGGGTTGATCGACGACTCCATCTCCGAGGCCGTCAAAAGACAGGTGATCGAGTCCGGGACCCTCCTCGTCCTGGCCCTGCTGGCCACCGCCATCCTGCGCGACCGCTGGCGGCAGGAGCCGGTCGAGACGGCGATCAGGGAGAGCTTCACCAGCACCGCGGCGCTTCCCGGCCGGCTGGAGCGGCTGGAGGGGGTGGTCGACGAGGCCGGGAGGGCGCTGCAGGACCTGTCGGTCGTGCACGTGCTCAACGGCGCAGAGGAGATCGCCAAGGCGCACGCCGAAGGCCGCAGGGAGACCGACCGCTGGATCTTCAAGGGCGGCACGGGCACCTACTTCCGCGCGGTGACGCTGCCCGAGTGCGTCGCCGCGGCCAGAAAGGAGCGGCGCGCGCTGCTGGTGCGCCTGGAGATCCTCGACCCGGGCAACGAGCGGGTCTGCGAGGCCTATGCCCGTTTCCGGCGGTCGATGTCGCAGGAGCCGGACGGCACGGGAGAGGTCTGGACCCCCGAGCGCACCCGCAAGGAGTCCTATGCCACCATCCTGGCGGGCTGCTGGTACCACCAGCGGTTCGGCCTGCTGGAGATCCACATCGGGCTGTCGGCCACCATGACCACGTTCCGCTGGGACCTCTCGTCGGCATCACTGATCATCACGGGAGAGGACCCCCGGCGGGCGCTCCTGGCTCGCAGGGGCTCCTTCTACTACGACAGCTGCACCACCGAGCTGATGACCAGCCTGGAGCAGGCCAAGCGGGTGCCGATCGAGCTGGGCAGGTCGGTCCCGCTCAGCGAGGAGCCCACGATCGAGGAGGTGCGCCGGCTGTTCGAGACCCTCGGCCTGCCGCTCCCCCGCTCCTACACCGACAGGGACATCGGCGACCTCACGCGAAAGGCGCTTCGGGCGAAGAACCCGTACCTGTGATGAGATACCAGGATCTGTACGACGAGATGATCAACGGTACGGCGCGGGACTCCCTGCCCGGCTGGGCACGCGGGGTCCTCGAGGCCATCGGTTCCGGCGACTCCCCGGTCACCGCCGTCCGCCACCCGCTGGGCTTCCTCTGCCTGCCGCTGGAACGGACCGAGGAGCACGGCGTGTGCGTGCACGTCTGGTCCGGCACGCTTCCGCACGCCGCTTCCACCACCTCGCAGATCCACTGTCACAGCTGGGACCTGATCAGCCACGTGCTGTACGGCCGGGTGGAGAACGTCCGCGCCGACGTCAGCGACACGACCTCGGCCGTCACCCACCGGATCTTCGAGGTGGTCAGCGAGACCGACGGCGACCGCATCCGGCCGACTCCGCGCACCGTAAGGTGCGACTGGGGAACGAGCGAGGTGTTCGGTCCAGGCCAGACCTACACCCTGCCGGCCGGGGTTTTCCACTCCAGCCTGATCCCCGGCGACGGGGAGACCGCGACGATCGCGCTCGGCCGGGGTCGTCCGGGCCACAGCGATCTGTCACTGGGTCCGCCGGACCTCCCCGCCCACCTCATCTCCCGGTACCGTTGCGACGCGCGGGAGACCGCCCGCGTCGCACTGCACGCCGCCGGGCATCTGGTCTGGGAGGACCTCGTATGACCAGTGACACGGACCTGGAACACGCCCGCCGGATCGCCGTCGACGCCGCGGAGGCGGCCGGGCTGCTGCTCTCCGCGGGGACCTGCGGGATCGTCGAGATCAACTCCAAGGGCGATCACGGTGACGTGGTCACCAACCTGGACCTGGCCGCGGAGAAGCTGCTGCTCGAACGGGTGCTGGCCGCCTTTCCCGGCCACGCGGTGATCGCCGAGGAGTCGGGAAGGCTCGGAGAGGCGGTATCCGAGTGGACCTGGGTCATCGACCCTCTGGACGGCACCAACAACGTCGCGATCGGCCTGCCGCTGTACGCCGTGGGCCTGGCCCTGTGCAGGGACGGCCGGCCGGAGCTGGGGGTCGTGCACGAGCCGGTGACCGGCAGGACCTGGTCGGCGATCCGGGGCCGGGGCGCCCTCGGTCCGGGAGGTCCGCTGACCACTCCGCCGTACCGCCCCGCCGCTCACGGTCCCGTGCTGGCCTGGATCCAGGGGTACGGCGTGCGGCGCGGCGACGCCGTGGCGGGGGCGCTGAAGGCCGGGCTGGACGAGCACGCCCGCCGGGTCCTGAGACTCTGGGCGCCGCTGCTCGCCTGGGTGATGCTCGCCCGGGGGGACATCGACGGGATCGTCGGCTACCGGACCGGGATCGTCGACCTGCCGGGCGGCCTGCTGATCGCGCGGGAGGCCGGAGCGCTGGTCACGGCCTTCGACGGCACGCCCTTCGACGCTCCGCTGTCGGGGGACGGGCACGACTTCGTCGCGAGCCGGCCCGGGCTCCTGGACGACCTGCTGGAGCTCGTCGGGGACAGGATCAGGCCGTGAGCAGCAGCGCGCCCACGGTCGCGCCCACACCGACCACTGCCAGTCCGGCCCCGGCCAGGACGAACGTCGGGATCGGCACCCGCACCCCGCTGCGGCGGCACCACTCGAACCACAGCAGGATGGCGAGCGAGGCCCACGGAGTGATCACCGAGCCGACGTTGGTGCCGATGAGCAGCGCCAGCAGCTGATCCTGGTTGCCCACCGGGATGACCTTCTCCACCGCGGTGTAGGCGGGCAGGTTGTTGATCAGGTTGGCCAGTCCGGTGCCTATGGCCGATGCCCGGTAGGCACCGTCACCTCCGCCGCCGGTCCCGGCCAGGGTGCCCAGCACGTCCGCCAGGCCGTACCTGCTCAGGGTGGGAACCACCAGGAACAGGCCGGTGACGAAGACCAGCAGCTGCCACGGAAACAGCGCGAAGGTGAGTTTGGAGCGGTCGCGCCAGGCGAAGGCGGCGATCATCAGCACCGCGGCGGCCAGGGCGGCCACCTCGATCGGCAGCTCCAGCAGGATGGCGGCGATGAACAGCAGGCACACCACGGCCGCCGTACGGAACAGCACCGGGTCGGCGACCGGCTCGGGGACCGGCGGGTCGTAGCGGTCGGCGCCGCGCCGGCCGCGCCGCCAGAAGAACACCCACAGGAAGACCATCGTGACCGTGATGGAGACGAGCTGCGGGAACCAGAGCCGCCCGGCGAACTCCTGGACGGACATGCCCAGCCGCTCCATGGCCAGCAGGTTGGTCAGGTTCGAGATCGGCAGGAGCAGGCTGGCGGTGTTGGCCAGCCAGACGGTGGTCATGGCCAGCGGCAGGGCGGCGATCCCGGTCCTGGCCGCCAGCGCGAGCATGACGGGCGTCAGCAGCACCGCCGTCGTGTCCAGGTTCAGGAACATGGTGACCAGTGACGCGAAGGCCGTGCACAGCAGGAACAGCGCCAGGTAGTTCCCCCGCCCGACCGTCGCCATCCGGGTCGCGATCACGTCGAAGACCTGGGCTTCCTTGGTCAACTCCGCCAGAACGATCACAGCGCCGAGGAACAGCAGGATGGGCGCGATCCGCGCCAGCTGGTCCCCGGCCTCCCGCACCGGAAGCAACCCGGTGACGACGAACAACAGACCCAGCCCGAGCAGGCCGATCCGGATCCGGTCCAGAACGCTCAATCGCCGCAACACAATCCGCCATGATCCATCAAACCGGACGAGATTGCATCTGCTCCCTTGATCGAAGTACTCCAAAACCCTGCTGCGGCGGGCGATACTGAATTTCGGGCACGGCGGCGAGGGATGGGGACGCGATGGCTCGGGACGACAGGCCGATCGACATCTTCGTCAGTTACTCCCCCGCCGACGAACGCTGGGCCTCCTGGATCGCGTGGGAGCTGGAGGCCGCCGGATACCGGACGATGATCCAGGCGTGGGACTTCGTCCCGGGAACGCAGTTCATCGAGTTCATGGACCGGGGTGTCAGCGAGGCCGCCCTGGTGGTGGCGGTGCTGTCGAGAAACTACCTCAGGTCGCGCTGGGGGCGGATGGAGTGGCAGGCCGCGCTCCGCGCCGACCCGGAGAACCCCTCCAACAAGCTGGTGACGATCCGGCTGGAGGACTGCCCGCTGGAGGGGCTGCTGTCCACGATCACCTGGGTGGACCTGGTGGGGGTGGCCGACCCCGAGCAGGCGCGGGCGCTGCTGCTCAACCGCATCGCCCAGGCGCTGGCGGGCCGCGCCAAGCCGCTGGAGCGGCCGTCGTTCCCCAACGGCCCCATGACCATCCCCGGCCAGGTGCTCTCCACGCCCGCCCGGCGCGAGTCCTCGCGGACGCGCCGTACGCCGGTGGCGCCGCCCGCCTATCCGGCCGGGCCGTCGACGTACGCCCCGCGCGAGTCGATCACGCTGCTGCACATCGCGGGCTCCCGGTTCGGCAGGGGGCTGGCCGAGGAGGGCGAGCCGCTGACGGCCGAGGAGCTGCAGCCGAGGATCTGGGCGGATCTGACCCGGCTGCGGGACTCCGGCCTGCCCCGTCCCGACCTGATGGTGGTGACCGGCGACCTGACCGAGTCGGGCAGCCGCAGGGAGTTCGGCGAGGCCGCGACCTTCCTGACCGGGCTGCGGGTGCTGCTCGGCCTGGAGCCGCAGCGGTTGATCGTCGTTCCCGGGCCGAGGGACATCACGAAGGCGGCCTGCCGGGCCTACTTCAGCAACTGCGAGGCCGACGACGTCCGCCCGCAACCTCCCTACTGGCCCAAATGGCGGCACTTCACCGGCCTGTTCGAAGAGCTCTACCTGGGGCTCGACGGCCCGGAGTTCGACAGCGCCCAGCCGTGGACGCTCTTCTCCATACCGGAGCTCAAGGTCGTGGTCGCCGGCCTGAACTCCACCATGGCGATGAGCCACCGCGAGGAGGACCTGTACGGCTTCGTGGGGGAGGCGCAGGCCGCGTGGTTCGCCGAGCGGCTACGGCCGTTCGAGGAGTCGGGCTGGCTGCGGATCGGCGCGGTCGGCCACCCGCCGTCGCCGTCCCGCCTGCGCGACACCGCCACACTCGAACATCTGCTGGGCGGCCGGCTCAACCTTCTGCTGCACGGGGCGGGCGAGGGGCGGCTGAAGAGCCTGGCCTGCCTGCCCGCGCTCGGTCCCGGCCGCCATCAGCTCATCGAGGTGACCTCCGGCGGTCTGCGCCGCTGGGACCGGGACGGGGTCGATCTCACCCCCGTCGAGGAGACCTCGCATCACTGGCACGCGACGGGGCTGACCTTCTCGGCGGGAGAGGTCGCGCCCGCCCTGCCCCCGCAGGCCCTCCCCGCCGCCGAGCCCGAACGGGCCGCGAGCCCGGCCGCGCTGCTGCTGGAGCGCATCGCGGAGGTCTGCGAGGCCAGGCACGAACGGGCCAAGATCAGGAGGGTGGCCGGCGACGTCCCGCAGCTGCTGGTCACCTACCCAGAGGACGGCTTCATCAGGCAGCTCAGGATCGGCGCGCACGCCGGTGAGCTGACCTCCGGCGACGTGGAGGTCTTCGCCGGGCAGGTGCACGCCTCGGGGCTGGAGCACGGCGCCGAGCTGGTCTACCAGGGCCCGCCGCCCGCTCAGGCGCTCCGCGAGGAGATGACCCGGCGCGGGCTGCGGCTGCGCAGCTTCACCGAGTTCCAGGGGCTGCTCGACCTGACGGGATACGTGGCCGACCAGACGGCGCGGCTGCGCGCGGACCGGCGCTACCCGCAGGAGCTGTACGTCACGCAGCGTTTCAGGGAGCTGGACCGGCCCGACCAGCCGGTCAAGGACGGCCTCACCGACGAGCTGATGCGGCTGCTGGCCACCGACCACGGCCGGTTCCTGCTGGTGCTGGGCGACTTCGGGCACGGCAAGACCTTCGCCCTGCGCGAGCTGGCCAGGCGGATCCCGGTGGAGCTGCCCCACCTGGCGCCCATCCTGATCGAGCTGCGCGCGCTGGACAAGGCGCACTCGGTGGACGGCCTGGTCGCCGCGCACCTGGCCAACCACGGCGAGGACGTCATCGACCTGAAGGCCTTCCACTACATGCTCCGCCAGGGGCGCATCGTGCTGCTGTTCGACGGGTTCGACGAGCTCGTGACCCGGATGACCTACGAGCGGGCCGCCGACCACCTGGACACGCTGCTGCAGGCCGCCGAGGACAAGGCGAAGATCATCGTGGCCAGCCGCACCCAGCACTTCAAGTCCAGCGCCCAGGTGCTCACCAAGCTCGGCGAGAAGGTGGGGCTCCTGCCGCAGCGGCGCGTCCTCAGCGTCGAGGACTTCACCCGCCCGCAGATCCGCGCCTACCTCGTCAACCGCTACGGCGGCGACGAGGTCGCGGCACAGGACCGGTTCTCGCTGATGAGCGACATCGAGGACCTGCTCGGACTGGCCAGGAACCCGCGCATGCTCAGCTTCATCGCCGAACTCGACGACCAGCGCCTCGCCACCGTGGCCCAGGCCAGGCACACCATCAGCGCGGCGATGCTGTACCAGGAGATCCTGGGCTCCTGGCTCGCCTTCGAGGAGCACCGGGTGAGCGGTGTCCGCGGCACGCCCGCCGGGCTGCGCACCGAGGAGCTGTGGCAGGCGGTGACCACGCTGGCGCTGCGGTTATGGGAGAGCGGCGAGGCCTACCTGCGGCCCGCGGAGCTGGCGGAGGTCGCCGAGACGCTGACCGGCCTGGCCGACGGGCAGCTCTCCGGCCAGCAGACCGCGCACGCGGTGGGGACCGGCAGCCTCATGGTCCGCACCGAGGAGGGCCTGTTCGGGTTCATCCACTCCTCGGTCATGGAATGGCTGGTCGCCCGGCACATCGCCACGACCCTCGAAGAACCGGTGACCCTGGCGCTCAGACCGCTGTCACAGCTCACGGTGGAGTTCCTGTGCGACCTGGCCGACGTGCGCGCCTGCCAGGCCTGGGCCGCGAGAGTGCTCGCCACCCCCGGCGCGGACGACGTCTCCCGGGCCAACGCCATCAAGATCACCACCAGGTTGCGCACCCCGGCGATGGCCGACCTGCGCGGGGCAAACCTTCGGGGCGAGGACCTGTCCTCGCGTGACCTGCGAGAGGTGGACCTCACCGGCGCCGACCTGACCGACGCCACCCTGGTCGGCACGGACCTGTCACGCGCCGTGCTCCGCGGCGCCCGGCTGACCGGGGCCCGGCTGGACGAGGCGAAGCTCACCGGCGCCGACCTGCGCGGCGCCGACCTGACCCGGGCCAGGCTGGCCAGGGCGGACCTGCGGGACGCGTCGCTGGCGGGCAGCCGCTGGCAGCGGGCGGCGCTGATCGACGTCATCGGTACGGTGCCCGGCATCCCCGAGCTGCGCGGGGCCGCGATCGCACCGGGTCAGCCCGTGGAGACCCAGCTGGCCCCGGCCGCGATCGGCGTGCCGTACGGCTATCACTTCCAGTTCAGCAGGCTGCCCGATCCCGTCGCCTACAGCCCCGACGGGGAGACCGTCGTGATCGGCAGCGACGACGGCGGGGTGCTGCTCTGCGACAGCGGCACCGGCCTGCCGATCAAAAGCCTGCCGGGCCACCGGGGGCGGGTCTACGCCGTCGCCTTCAGCGGTTCGGGCGACCTGCTCGCCACCGGGGCGAGCGACGGCACGGTCCGGCTCTGGGACCCCGTCACCGCGGCCCCCTCCCACGTGCTCACCGGTCATCCCGACGGGGTGTGGCCGGTGGTGTTCAGCCCCTCGGGGCGGCTGATCACCGCGGGCGGCGCGGACGGCGTCATGCGGGTATGGGACACCGCCACCGGGCTGCCGCACCGGGAACTGTCCGGTCACGACACGCCGATCTACACCGCGGCCTTCGACCCGGGCGGCGACACGCTCGTCATCGGCGACGCGGCCGGCGTCATCCGGATGTGGGACGTGCGGACCGGAAAGATCCGCCGGACCCTGATCGGGCACCGCGGCGCCATCTACCGGATCGCCTACGACCCCACCGGCACCGTGCTGGCCGCGGGCGACCGGGAGGGCGTGGTCCGGATCTGGGACCCCGAGGACGGGCGGATCCTGCACGAGCTGCTCGGGCACACCGGCAGCGTCTACTCGTTGGCCTTCTCCCCCTCCGGGCGGCTGATGGCGACCGGGGACACCGAGGGCGCGATCCTGCTGTGGGACCCCGCCACGGGCGCCTCACGCGGCGCGCGCACCGGTCACAGGACGGCCGTCTACCAGGTCGGGTTCAGCCCGGACGGCTCGATGCTGGCCAGCGCCGACTCCGACGGCACGGTCCACCTGCAGGACGTCGCCGGGGGTCACGAGCGGGTGGAGCTGGCGGGGCACCAGGGCTCCGTCTGGCCGTTCGCGTTCCGGCCCGACGGCGAGCAGCTGGTCACCAGCAGCAACGACGGCACCGTCCGGCTCTGGGACCCGGCGACCGGACAGTGCCAGCGCGTCCTGCGCGGCCACGGCCGCAAGATCACCTCGGTCCGGTTCAGCTCCGACGGAAGCATGCTGGCCACCAGCGGCAATGACGGGGTCGTCCGGATCTGGGAACCGCTCACGGGCCGCCGCCTGCGGGAGTTCACCGGGCAGGCGGACCGGCTCATCTCCGCCGCCTTCAGCCCGACGGATCCCACACTCGCCACCGCGAGCAACGACGGCGGGGTGCACTTCTGGAATGCCGCCACCGGCGACTACGAGCGCGAGCTGCACGTCGAAACCGACCATGTCTGGGCGGAGGCGTTCAGCCCCGACGGGGACCACATCGCCACCGCCAACGACGACGACAGCGTCTGCGTCTGGTACCGGGCGACGGGCCGCCGGGCCGCCAAGTTCGCCGACCACCGCGGGCGGGTCCGCTCCATCGCGTTCAGTCCCGACGGCCTCTCCGTGGCCACCGGCTGCGACGACCGGCTGGTGCGGATCTGGGACGTCGAGACCGGCGAGTGCGTCGCGATCCTGGAGGGCCACGCCGGCCGGATCTACTCGGTGGCCTTCGGCCCCGACGGAACCAGGCTGGTCAGCGCGAGCAACGACGGCGACGCCCGCGTGTGGGAGCTACGGCCCGGCCGTCCCTGGCAGGTCAGGCTCCTGCACACGCTCACCCGCCACTCGGGAGGACTGTGGGCCTCCGCCCTCAGCCCGGACGGCTCGCTGCTGGCCACCGCAGGCGACGACCTGACCGTGCGGATCTGGGACGCCGTCACCGGCCGGCACCTGCACGCGCTGGCCGGGCACACCCGCCGCATCTGGTCACTGGCCTTCGCCCCCTCCGGGGACCTGCTGGCCAGCGCGGGCGACGACGGCGTGGTGATCCTGTGGAACCTCCCCTCCGGGGCCGCTCCCACCCAGCGGGTCGTTCTCCTCGGCCTGCCCGAGGGATGGGCGGCGATCGCCCCGGACGGCCGCTACAAGCTCGCGGGTGAGGTGACCGGCCAGTTCTGGTACGTCGTCGGCACGCGGAGGTTCGAGCCCGGAGAGCTGGACGCCTACCTGCCCGGGATCGGGCAGATCCCCCTGGACGCGGAGTTCTGACCGCCGCCCGGGAACTCGCCGCCGTCCGGAGCTCCGATCACCGTCCAAGCACCCGGCAACCACCCGGGGATCGACACCGCCCGGCTCCCGATCACCGTTCAGACGTCCGATGGTCGCTCGGGGGTCCCGCAGTCGTCCGGAGTCGTGGCCACCCGGCTCAGATGCCCAACAGTCGCTCGGAGGTCCGGGGTTGTGGCCGCCTGGCTCAGGGGGTGACGCGGGCGGTCAGCTCGGCCCAGACCTCGTCCGCCTGAACCTGGAGATCCTCCAGCGACCCCTCGTTCGGCACCACGATGTCCGCGATCTTCAAGCGGTTCTCCCGGGTCGCCTGGGCGGCGAACCGGGCCCTGGCATCCTCCTCGTTCATGCCGCGCAGCTCGACCAGCCGGGCAAGGCGCACCTCGTCGGAGGCGTCCACGACGACCACCACGTCGTACATCGGGGCCAGGTTGTTCTCGGCCAGCAGCGGCACGTCGTAAACCATGATCGCGTCATCGTCCGTCTGCTCCTGCAGCTCGGCGACCCTCGCCCCGACCAGTGGGTGCACGATGGCGTTGAGGGAGGCCAGCTTCTCCGAGTCGGCGAAGACGATCGAGCCCAGCCTCTCCCGGTTGAGCGACCCGTCCTCGTTCAGCACTCCGGTGCCGAAGACCCCGACCACGTGCGCCAGCCCGGCGGTGCCCGGCTCGACCACCTCACGGGCGATCTTGTCGGCGTCGATCACCACGGCGCCTCGGGCTGCCAGCAGCCGGGAAACCTCACTCTTGCCCGATCCGATACCGCCGGTAAGCCCTACCTTCAACATGATCCGCAGCATACGCCGTACGGCCCATGGCGCGGAGCCCGCGGAGGCGATTTGCCCCCTTTGACGACCCGCCGTCCGCCGCACCGGACGGCTTGCGGCTGCCGACGCATACCCAGACGGCAGGCAGGTGTACGCCGGACGCCCCTACGGCTGCCAGAGCATGCCCAGGCGGCAGGCAGGTGTACGGGGACGGCACGGTCCCGCCTCGTCACACCGGACGCCTTACCGCTGCCGGCGCATGCCCGGACGACCAAACGGCGCACGGCCCCGTCACATCACGCCGGGCGCCTACAGCTGCCGACGCATGTGGACCAGGGTCAGGTGGTCGCTCATCCGCTCCCTGCGGGTCTCACGGTAGCCGTGGCCGCGGTAGAGCCGCAGGTTGCCCTCCGACAGGTGGCCGGTGAACAGGTCGAACGCCTGGGCCGAGACGACCTCGTCGTGAAGGGCTGCCAGCAGGGTGCCTCCGAGGCCCCGCCTCTGGACGTCCGGCGCGACCACCAGGCGGCCGACCATGCAGGTCGTGCCGGACAGCCGCCCCCGGATCGCGCCCACGATCCGCCCGGCGTCACGGGCGACGAGCACGGTCGCGGTCTCGACGGCCCTGCGGATCTGGTCGGCCGACTCCACCAGCGGCGGGATGAACGGATCTCCGTAGAGCTGGGCCTCGCTCACGTAGGCGGCACGCTGCACGGTCAGGATCTCGCCCACGTCCTCGGGCTCCGCCCGTTCGATCGCCATCACGGCGCCACCCTAACGGGCCCGCGCACGGCGCCGACCGGCGGGCGCGTCCGCACCCGCCGCCAAGACCGCCGGAGTGGCACACCGGCCGCGCGGGCACGAGCCGTGACCTATTCCGGGCCGGCGTAGGCATGGGTCAGGACGCCGGTGGTGATCGTGCCGTGGATACGCACGGAAGCCGTGGATACACACGGAAAAGGGCCCCGCCGGAGCGGGGCCCTTCCTTGAAACCGTTACCGCTTCACCAGAGCGTCAGCTCTGGCCGCCCGCGAGCTTCTCGCGCAGAGCGGCGAGAGCCTCGTCAGAGGCAAGAGCGCCCGCCGCCGGAGCGGAGGAGCTGCTGCTGCTGGAGCTGGTGGTGGAACCCGAGCCGGCGCTGGCGCCGGGGGCCGGGGTCTCACCGGAGTAGGACGTGGGGGCTGCTTCGCCGGCCTCTGCCTCGGCCTTGCGAGCCTCCTCGACCTGCTTCTTGTGAGCCTCGAAGCGGGTCTGAGCCTCGGCGTACTGCCGCTCCCACTCCTCGCGCTGCTTGTCGAATCCGTCGAGCCACTCACCGGTCTCCGAGTCGAAGCCCTCGGGGTAGATGTAGTTGCCCGAGTCGTCGTAGGTCGCCGCCATGCCGTACAGCGTGGGGTCGAACTCGACGTCGGCTCCGATGGCACCCTCGTTCGCCTGCTTGAGCGACAGCGAGATCCGGCGACGCTCGAGGTCGATGTCGATGATCTTCACGAAGATCTCGTCACCAACCTGGACGACCTGCTCGGGGATCTCGACGTGGCGCTCGGCCAGCTCGGAGATGTGAACCAGGCCCTCGATTCCCTCCTCGACGCGGACGAACGCACCGAACGGCACCAGCTTGGTGACGCGGCCGGGCACGACCTGACCGATCTGGTGGGTGCGGGCGAACTGCTGCCAGGGGTCTTCCTGCGTCGCCTTGAGCGACAGGGAGACACGCTCGCGCTCCATGTCGACGTCGAGAACCTCGACGGTGACCTCCTGGCCGACCTCGACAACCTCGGAAGGGTGATCGATGTGCTTCCAGGAGAGCTCGGAGACGTGAACCAGACCGTCGACGCCGCCCAGATCCACGAACGCACCGAAGTTGACGATCGAGGAGACGACGCCCTTGCGGACCTGACCCTTCTGCAGGGTGTTGAGGAACGTCTGGCGAACCTCGGACTGGGTCTGCTCAAGCCAGGCGCGGCGGGAGAGAACCACGTTGTTGCGGTTCTTGTCCAGCTCTATGATCTTCGCCTCGAGCTCACGGCCCACGTACGGCTGAAGGTCGCGGACGCGGCGCATCTCGACCAGGGAGGCCGGGAGGAAGCCACGGAGGCCGATGTCGAGGATGAGTCCACCCTTGACCACCTCGATGACGGTGCCGGTGACGATACCGTCCTCGTCCTTGATCTTCTCGATCGTGCCCCAGGCCCGCTCGTACTGAGCGCGCTTCTTGGACAGGATCAGACGGCCTTCCTTGTCCTCCTTCTGGAGAACGAGGGCCTCGACGTGCTCGCCAACCTCGACGACGTCCGCCGGGTCGACATCGTGCTTGATCGAGAGCTCGCGCGAGGGGATGACACCCTCGGTCTTGTAGCCGATGTCGAGCAAAACTTCGTCTCGATCGACCTTGACGACGGTGCCCTCGACGATGTCGCCGTCGTTGAAGTACTTGATGGTCAGGTCGATCGCTGCGAGGAAGTCTTCCTCAGAGCCGATGTCGTTGACCGCTACCTGCGGGGTGCTCGAGGTGGCCTCAGTGCTGCTCGTCATGTGTGGAGTTGCTCCGAACGCGGACAGATGTCGATGTGGCGAACGCGCGGCGGGCTTCTTATCGTTCAGCCGAAGGAATTGGCATCGGCGTGATCGAGCGCGAGCCCACTCCGTCCGAGACACGCGCGAGCCCACAGCGCAGCGATCAGCATATGAGACCAGACGGGTATGGTCAATCCAGGGGCACGACACGCGGGCAGATCAGACCGGTTACGGACACGCTCAATAGGCGTTGATCTGCTGCCTCCGTTGCGATCTGATATTACCCCGAAGCCCTTGGGGGATGGAGATGTGTTCGGGATCGCCGTCGGCCGTGTAGCGATCGCCGGGGTGCTTGTTCAGCCACTCCAGCCAGTATTGCGAGCACCACTTGCGGCACTCGCCCTTTTTGCCGTTGCTCTGGATCCGCTGGATGGCCCGCCAGTCGAACCCCTTGACGAAGGGCGAGAGCGACGGCTCCGCACCGGCCAGAAAGACGCCCTTGAACGCGAACTTGCTTCCGTCCCACTTGCCGGACTGCACGGTGGACTTCTTACGCGGCATCGCCCCGAAGGGCAGCGCCAGCGTCTCGGAGGGGCCGTTGCCGAGCTTCTTCAGCAGCCGTTCCATCTTGACGATCTGCTCCGCGACCTTCTTCTTCGACAGGCCGGGCAGGGAGGGATGCGTCCAGGTGTGGTTGGCCACCTCGAAATCGTGCGAGGTCAGCCACCGCACGGCGCGCTTCTGGTCGTCCAGGTCCTCCAGGCCGAACGGCCGGCGGTTCACCCAGAAGGTGGCGACGGGCCGGAAGCCCGGATACTTCCTGGCGACCTGGTAGATGATCCCGACCGCGGTGTCCTTCGCCGGCATGCCGTCCGCCTCCAGCGCGAAATGGCCGCTGTGCCCGTCGTCGAAGGTCAGCACGACGGGGTGTTTGCCCGCCGGAATGTCGATCTTCCCGGTGACGAACTCCCGCGCGGTGATCGGCACGTAGTCGTTCTTGGCCAGCTTCTCCAGCTCCTGACGCACCTGGGAGGGCGTGCGGTCGATGGAGGCCAGCCGCTTTTTCACGATCCGGTGGTACATCAGCACCGGGACCAGCCCCGCCTCGTTGGCCTTCACCTGCCGGGCGAACTCCACGGTGGCGGGAATGGGCGGCGGCAGGGCGGCCGAGGGCAGGTCGGGCTCCGGCGAGGGCGCGGGTGCGGCGGACCCGGACGGAGCGCTCGTCGCCTTGCCGGACAGCGGGGTGGCCGGCGTCACCGTCGCGGTGCGGAGCACCAGGAGCACCACCAGCGCCGTGACCATGACCGTCACATTGGCCAGAACGACGATCTTGGTGAGGTGGGGTGAGCTCCGCACAAAACTCCCGTGCCCGTCGAGGTATCCGGCTGGATCACCAGCCTAGAACAGACTCGGACAGGCCGGGCATTCGTCGATGTCCCGTGGCCTTTTCAGGTGCGGCCGGCCGTCAGTGCCCGGCGTCCTCCCAGGTCCGGCCGACGCCCAGGGAGACCACCAGCGGGACCCGCAGGGAGTAGGCGGCGTTCATCCGGTCGGTGACCAGCTCGCGCAGGGTCTCCAGCTCCCCCGGGGCCACCTCGAACACGAGTTCGTCGTGAACCTGGAGCAGCATCCGGGAGCCCAGCGTCGCCTCCTTCAGCGCGCTCTGCACGTTGAGCATCGCGACCTTGATGATGTCGGCCGCCGAACCCTGGATCGGCGCGTTGAGCGCCATCCGCTCGGCCATCTCCCTGCGCTGCCGGTTGTCGCTGTTCAGGTCGGGCAGGTAGCGGCGGCGGCCCAGGATCGTCTCGGTGTAGCCGTCGTTCCTGGCCTGGGCGACGATCGCGTTGAGGAAGTCACGGACGCCGCCGAACTCCTCGAAGTATTCCTCCTTGAGCGCCTTGGCCTCCGACACCGGGATGCTGAGCTGCGCCGACAGCCCGAAGTCGGACAGTCCGTAGGCCAGGCCGTAGTTCATCGCCTTGATCTTGGCCCGCATCTCCCCGTTGACCTGCTCGGGCGCGATGTCGAAGACCCGGGCCGCGGTCGCCCTGTGGAAGTCGTGCCCGGACTCGAAGGACGCGATCAGCGCCTCGTCGCCGGACAGGTGGGCCATGATGCGCAACTCGATCTGGCTGTAGTCGGCGGTCAGCAGCGTCTCGTAACCGGACCCGACGACAAAGCCCTGCCGGATCCGGCGGCCCTCGGAGGTGCGGATCGGGATGTTCTGCAGGTTGGGCTCCTTCGAGCTGAGCCGCCCGGTGGCCGCCGTCGTCTGCTCGAACGTGGTGTGGATCCGCCCGTCGTCGGAGATCTCCTTGATCAGGCCCTCGACCGTGGTGCGCAGCTTGTCCTGGTCACGGTGGCGCAACATGATCGTCGGGAGCTCGTGGTCGGTCTGCGTGACCAGCCAGGCCAGCTGGCCGGCGTCGGTGCTGTAACCGGTCTTGATCTTCTTGGTCTTGGGCAGCGCGAGCTTGACGAACAGGATCTCCTGGAGCTGCTTGGGCGAGTTCAGGCTGAACTGCTCGCCCACGGCCGCGTGCGCCGCCTCGACGGCCTGCTTCACCGCGGCGCGGAACTCCGACTCCAGGCCGCTGAAGTAATCGCGGTCCGCGGCGATCCCGGTCCGCTCCAGCTCGGCCAGCACGGTGACCAGCGGCAACTCCACGTCGCTCATCAGGTAAGTGCCCCCACGCGGCTCCAGGAAGGCCTCCAGAGCGTCGGCCAGCTCCTGGACGGCCAATGCCCTCAACGCCAGGTCGCGGGCCGCGTCGTCGTCCTGGTCGTCGTCGAAGAGGCTGGCCTGGCCCGCCGCCTCCGCCTCGTCGCGCAGCTCACGCCTGAGATAGGCCCGCACGAGATCCTCCAGCGGCAGCGACCGCTGCCCCGGCATCGCCAGATAGGCCGCCAGCGCGGTGTCACAGGAGAGGCCTCGCAGCTCCATGCCGTGCGCCCACAGCGCCAGCATCGGGCCCTTGGCGTCGTGCACGGCCTTGGCCTTCGACGCGTCGCCCAGCCAGGCGCGCAGTGCCCCCTCGTCGGACTCGGTCAGCGTGGTGGGGTCGATGAACGCGGCACGGCGCCCGCCGTGCGCGCCCTCTGCGCCCTCGTCCGCCGCGGCGATCGCGATGCTGTCGATCCGGCCGGTGCCGCTGCCGTACGTGCCCTTGAAGGCCAGGCCCACCCTGCCCTCGGGCAGTGCCCCCAGCCACGCGGCCACCTCGTCGGGTCCGAGGGTGACGACCTCGACCTCGAAGCCCTCCTCCGCCGAGACCTCGGCCTGACCGAGCGTCTTGAACAGCCGGTCGCGGATCTCGCCACGGAACTCCAGAGTGTCGAGGATCTTGTTGATCTCGTCGCGGTCGGACACCCCGACCGTCAGGCCCGAGACCTCGAGCTCCAGCGGCACGTCACGGATCAACTGGGTCAGGCGGCGGTTCATCAGCACCTGGTCGAGATGGTCGCGGAGCTTGTCGCCGACCTTGCCCTTGACCTCGTCGACCCGGTTGACCAGCTCCTCCAGCGAGCCGAACTCGCGGATCCACTTGGCGGCGGTCTTCTCCCCGACCCCGGGGATGTTCTTGAGGTTGTCACTGGAATCGCCGCGAATGGCCGCGAAGTCCGGATATTGGGCCGGGGTGAGCTCGTATTTCTCCACCACCGCCTCGGGGGTGAACCTGGTCATGTTGCTGATCCCGATCCGGGTCATCAGCACCGTGATCCGATCGTCGACGAGCTGCAGCGCGTCACGGTCGCCGGTGACGATCAGCACGTTCATGCCCTGCTCGGCGGCCTGCGTGGCGAGGGTGGCGATCAGGTCGTCGGCCTCGTAACCCGCCAGCGACATGTGCGGGACGCGCACCGCGTCGAGCACCTCGTGGATCAGGCTCATCTGGCTGCGGAAGCTGTCGGGGCTCGCGCTCCGGTTCGCCTTGTACTCGGCGTACTCCTCGTGCCGGAACGTCGGCTCCGACCGGTCGAAGCAGACCGCCACGTGTGTGGGCTGCTCGTCGCGGAGCACGTTGACCAGCATCGAGGTGAACCCGTAAACCGCGTTGGTCGTCTGGCCCGTCGTCGTGGAGAAGTTTTCCTCAGGAAGGGCGTAGAAGGCCCTGTACGCCAGGGAATGCCCATCCAGCAACAGAAGACAGGGACGAGTGGGGGTCGCTTCTTTCTTCGGCACACGGAAAGCCTAGTCTCCTGGTGCGACAGAAAACCTGGCCTCGCGTGACAGGAGACATCCCCTTGACCATGACAGACCCCGGCGACGTCAACTCAGGCATGGAAGAGCAGATCCGCGCCGCCCACACGAACACGCTCGTCGAGCGGATGGGCATCGAGATCACCGAGGCGACCCCCCAGCGCGTGGTCGGCCGGATGCCGGTCGAGGGCAACACCCAGCCGTACGGCCTGCTGCACGGCGGCGCCTCGTGCGTGCTCGCCGAGACCCTGGGCTCGATCGGCGCGGCGACCCACGCGGGACCCGGGCGCATCGCCATGGGCATCGAGATCAACGCCACCCACCACCGCTCGGCCACCTCCGGATACGTCACCGGCGTGGCCACCCAGGTGCACGGGGGCCGGACCCTCACCACCTACGAGATCGAGATCACCGACGAGCAGGACCGTCGGGTGTGCACCGCACGCCTCACGTGCATGCTCCGCGACATCTGATCACATCGCGTATTCGATCATAACCCGACCACGTTTTTGCCTTTCTGGCGCAACTGATCGGATACGCTGGGTGACATCGACGCCCGCGGGGAGGCCGAGTAGAAAACGTACAGGGTCGGGGAAGCTCTGTACGGCGCCAAAGGCCTTCCCCGGGCTCGTCGGACTCCACGGGTGAGCCCGGGCCGGAATCCACCCGGCCGCCCTCTCCCGCCAGGGGTCCTGTCCAACGCTGTTCACGCCCTTCGACACCTGTACGGCCCGCACCGCGCAGACGCGGGCCGTACAGGAACGAGGCGGCTCAGATGTTGTCGGTGTGCGTCGGGTCGAGCACGCGGCGCAGGAAGACCTTCGTCCGCTCGTGCTGCGGGTCGCCGATCACCTGGGCGGCAGGGCCGTCCTCCACGATCACGCCGCCGTCCATGAAGACCACCCGGTCGGCCACGTCCCTGGCGAACGCCATCTCGTGGGTGACCACGAGCATGGTCATCCCCTCCTCGGCCAGTTTGCGCATGACCGTGAGCACGTCGCCGACCAGCTCGGGGTCCAGCGCCGAGGTGGGCTCGTCGAACAGCATCAGGTCCGGGCTCATCGCCAGTGCCCTGGCGATGGCCACGCGCTGCTGCTGGCCGCCGGAGAGCTGGAGCGGATAGGAGTCGCACTTGTCTGCGACCCCGACCTTCTCCAGGTTCTCCCTGGCGATCTTCTCGGCCTCCGCCTTGCCCCGCTTCAGCACCCGTCGCTGGGAGATCATCACGTTCTGCAGCGCGGTCATGTGCGGGAACAGGTTGAACTGCTGGAAGACCATGCCGACCCGGCGACGGGCGGCGTCGATGTCGACGTCGCGGTCGGTCAGCTCGACGCCCTCCAGGATCACCCTGCCCGACGTGGGCTGCTCCAGCAGGTTCACGCAGCGCAGCAGCGTGGACTTGCCCGACCCCGACGGGCCGATGACGCAGACCACCTGGCCGGGGTCGACCGAGAAGTCGATCCCCTTGAGCACCTCCAGCTTGCCGAAGGACTTGTGAAGGTTGCGGATCTCAACCGCGTGGGTCATCGGAGTCACCGTCCCCTCATCTGACGCTTCTCCAGCCGGGACGCGAGATAGCCCAGGGGAATGGTGACCAGGAGATACGTCACGCCGACGACCAGGAGGGGTGTGGCGTTGGCGTAGGTCGAGGCCATGTCGTTGCCGAACTTCGTGAGCTCGACGTACTCACCGGAGACGCCGAGGAACAGCACCAGCGAGGAGTCCTTGAGCAGGGACACGAACTGGTTGGTCGTCGGCGGGATGACGATGCGGACGGCCTGCGGGATGACGATGGAGATCATGCCCCGGCTGTAGGACATGCCCAGTGAGCGGGCCGCCTCCAGCTGCCCCTTGGGCACCGCCTGCAGACCGGCCCGGAGCGTCTCCGCCATGTAGGCCGATCCCACGATGGTCAGACCCAGGATGCCCTGGCCGTAGGTGCCTCCGGGCACCTCGAAGCCGGGCAGCGCCAGCGGCAGGAACAGGATGAACAGGAAGATCAGTACGGCGGGCAGCCCTCGAAAGATCTCGATGTAGGCGACCGCGATCCACCGGTACGCGCGCACCGACGACAACCGCATCAGCGCGAACAGCAGGCCGAGAAGGAAGGCGAAGACGAAACCGCCCACCGAGTAGATGATCGTGTTCTTCAGCGCGACCGTGAACAACTCCGGCAGCGTTTCCGCCGCGACCTCGCCCTTGGCGAAGTTCTGGCCGAGAGGACCCCACTCGATGCGAGTGAGAAGGAAGACGGCGACGACCACCAGCACGACGTACTGGACGGCCCGGCTGATCTGCTGCTTCTTACGCGGACTGAGTTTGGCCCTGCCGGGGGGCGCCCCGGCAGGACCTGGCGACTCAGCCGTCGTCGACTGATCTGTCATGAATCAGCCGAGCTCGCCGGGCTTCTTGCCGAACCACTTCATGAAGATCTCGTCGTAGGTGCCGTCCGACTTGGCCGTCGTGATCGCGTCGTTGATGGCCTTGAGCAGGATCGGGTCGGCGTTCTTCTTCAGGCCGATGCCGTACTGCTCACCGGTGTCGAGGCTGGCGGCCAGCTCGAAGTTGGCGGAGATGTCCGGCTTCTTCAGCCAGGTCAGAACGACGGGCAGGTCCTGGACGATCACGTCGACCTGGCCGGACTGCAGACCGAGCAGCTCCTTGGGAGAGTCGGCGAACTCCTTCGGGTCCAGACCCGCCTTCTTGACGTAGTCGAGACCCGTGGTCGAGGCCTGGGCGCCGAGCTTGAGGTTCTGGGTCTTGACCTCCTCCAGCGTCTTGGCCGTCACGCCCTTCTTGACCAGCAGCGCCTGGGTGGCGTCGAAGTAGGGGACCGAGAAGTCGATGTTCGCCTGGCGCTCGGGCGTGATGGTCATGCCCGCGGCGGCCACGTCGCACTTGCCGGTGGCCATGGCCGCGCCGCTCTTGATGACAGCGAAGTCGATGTCGACGATCTCCTGCGTCAGGCCGAGCTTCTTGGCCGCGAGGTCGACGATGTCCACGTCGAAGCCGACGGTCTTGTCGCCCTCCTTGAACTGGAAGGGCTCATACGGAAGGTTCGTGCAGGTGGTCAGCTTGCCGGGAGTGACAAGCTTGGGACCGGTAGCGGCCGCGGGGGCGCCCGACGAGGCACCGTCGCTCGGGCTCGCACTGGTGGTGGAGCCACCGCCGCAGGCCGACAGGCCGAGCACACCGGCCACGGCCACCGCGCCCACCGTGAGCGCACGACGGGAAACAAAACTCAGGCCCACAACGGCCTCCTTACGGTGAAATGTCGCATCTTGTATGAATACCTCAGTGAAGGCGATGCTTCCTCACCTGCACGACCATGCAGATCACCAGTACGACACAATTCGGACAACAACCACGTTCGAGATTCCCTTATCAGTAACGCCTTCCCATCATGGAACCGGAGGGGGCCATTCACCGAATCGAATGGCCGCCATCCCGCTCCGGCGTGGCGACCGGAACCGGATCACGGGAGGTCACACGCCCTCCCGGCCACCCGGACATCGAGCCCCGGCGCCACTCCTACCGGATCCGGGCACCGCCCACACATTGAATTCGAAAGCCGCCTCGATTACGTTGCCCGATGTGCGAAACCCCCTAATCCTGTTCACCGGTGCCGTCATGACCGCCGCCGTCCTGACCGGCTGCACCGGAACGGATCCGGCGAGATCCGCCTCCCCCACGGCCACCCCCACGCCGACCTACGAACTGCCGCCCCGCCCGGTACGCCCGAGCGAGCGCCCCATCGCCGCCAAGCCCGCCAACGACGGCGACACCCGTTTCCAGGTGATCGGCCTGCAGACCGGCCTGAGCGGCTTCTTCGGCACCCACGCCGAATGGCAGGCCAAGGGCCAGTACGTGGTCGTGCGGATCGTCGTGGAGAACCCCGGTCGCGCCAACTCCCGCTTCGTGGCGGGACGGCAGAAACTCGTCGCGGCCGGCGGCGCGACCTACACCGTCGACAAGTTCGCCCAGGCCATCAAACGCCAGCCCGACACGCTCCCGCTCGGCGCCGGGGTCAGAATCGAGATGGACCTCTGGTTCGACATCCCCAAGGAGGCGAAGGTCACCGCGATCCGGCTGTTCGGCGACCCGCCCCTCGGCGTGACCGGCACCACCGACGGTGCCGAGGTGCCCCTGTCGTAGAACGTCCTAGAACGGACGGGCCCGCCGCACATGCGTGCGGCGGGCCCAGGATGTCACGTGGTGAGGCTTACGCCTGCTCCTCCGCCTCCTCCGACACCTCAGCCGCGACGGAACCGCCCAGATAGGCGGCCTGCACGGCGGGGTCGTTGAGCAGGTCCGCGGCGGGCGCGCTCTTGACCACCTTCCCGGTCTCCAGAACGTAGGCCCGATGAGCCAGCTTCAGCGCCTGCTGAGCGTTCTGCTCCACCAGCAGCACCGTGGTGCCACGGCGGTTGATCTCCGCGATGATGGAGAAGATCTGCTGCACCAGCAGCGGCGCCAGACCCATCGACGGCTCGTCCAGCAACAGCACCTTCGGCTTGGCCATCAGGGCACGGCCGATGGCGAGCATCTGCTGCTCGCCGCCGGACATCGTCCCGCCCATCTGGACCCTGCGCTCGGCCAGCCGCGGGAACAGCTCGTAGACCTCCGCCAGATCGGCGGAGAAGTCACCCGAACGCGTGTAGGCGCCCATCAACAGGTTGTCGTGCACCGTCATACCGGGGAAGATGCCCCGGCCCTCGGGCGCCTGACCCAGACCCGCGACAACGCGCCGGTGGCCGGGCAGCTTGCTGATGTCCTTGCCGTCGAAGGAGATGCTCCCCGACGACAGGCCACGCAGACCCGAGATCGTCTTCAGGGTCGTGGTCTTGCCCGCCCCGTTCGCTCCGATGAGCGTGACGATCTCGCCCTCGTTCACCTCGACCGAGATGCCCTTGAGCGCCTCGATCTTGCCGTAGTGGACATGGATGTCCTTGACCTCAAGAAGCATCTGCGGGAGCCCCCAAATACGCCTCGACGACCCGAGGGTCGTTCCGCACCTCGTCCGGCAGGCCGTCGGCGATCTTCTGACCGAAGTCCAGCACCGCGATACGGTCGCTGATGCCCATGATGAGACTCATGTCGTGCTCGATGATCAGAATCGTACGGCCGGCGTCCCGGATATCCCGGATCAGCTGCTGCAGGGCGATCTTCTCCGCCGGGTTCATACCGGCGGCGGGCTCGTCCAGCAGGAGCAGCTTCGGCTGGGTCGCCAGCGCACGGGCGATCTCCAGCCGGCGCTGGTCACCGTAGGGCAGGTTCTTGGCGTGGTCGTTCGCGCGATGCGCGATGCCGACGAAGTCAAGCAACTCCATCGCCAGCTCACGACCGCCGCGCTCGGCCGTACGGTGCCAGGGAAGCCCCAGCGCCACACTGACCACACCCGACCGGTGATGCGCGTCGGCGCCCACCATGACGTTCTCGATCGCCGTCATGTTGTGGAACAGCCGGATGTTCTGGAACGTCCGGGCGATACCACGCTTCGTGATCTTGAAACGCTTGACGCCGCTGATCTTCTCACCCAGGAAGCGGATCTCTCCCTCGGTCGGCTGGTAGACACCCGTCACCACGTTGAAGACCGTGGTCTTGCCGGCGCCGTTCGGGCCGATGAGAGCGAAGATCTCACCCTCGTTGATGGTCAGGTTGACATCGCGCAGCGCCGTGACACCGCCGAAGCGCATGACGAGGCTCTTCAGCTCCAGCATCGCGCGACCGCTCCGCTCCTGGACCGGCACGGGCTCCGGCTCCCGAACCGCCTCCGCGTTCACATCAGCGCTCACTTGGAAGCCACCTCCTCGCCACGCGCCTCGGGCCCGGGCACCTCTGCGCCGAGCGTACCCATCCCACCTGTTCCCTCTTTCAGCTCCGCCCTGCGTTGACGCGATGGAAGCAGACCCTCGGGACGGAAGATCATCAGCGCGACGAGCACCGCACCGAAGATCAACATGCGGTACTCCTCCAGACCGCGGAAACGCTCAGGCAGCCACGCCACCACGAACGCGCCCAGCATGACACCCGGAAGGTTGCCCGCGCCGCCCATGACCACCGCGGCCAGAATCGTCGCCGACAGCAGGAACTGGAAGTCGTTCGGGTTGATCGAGATGGACTTCGCCGCCCACAGCACACCCATCGAACCACCGATGGACGCACCGATCGCGAACGCCAGCATCTTGAACCGGAACGTCGGCACGCCCATGACCTCGGCCGCGTCCTCGTCCTCACGGATCGCCGCCCAGGCCCGCCCGACACGGCTCTTCTCCCAGCGCTTCACCAGGATGATCACAATGACGGCCAAGCCCACCAGCAGGTAGTAGTAGGGCTTGGGGTCCAGCACGCCGTACTTGAGAGGCTCTACACCGCCCAGCAGGTTGGAGATGTCCACTCCGAAGATGTGGAGATCGTTGATGCTCGGCGGGTGCGGGATCCCGCGGATGCCGTTCGGGCCACCGATCTCGTCGGTGTTGCGGGCGGTGATACGGATGATCTCACCGAAGCCCAGCGTGACGATCGCCAGATAGTCACCGCGCAACCGCAGCGTCGGAGCACCCAGCGTGATGCCCGACAGCGCGCACAGCGCGATGCCGACAATCATGATGACCCAGAAGTTCCAGCCGAGCCTGGTGCCGATCAACGCCATCGCGTAACCGCCCACCGCGTAGAACGCGACGAAACCCAGGTCCAGCAGGCCCGCCTGACCGACCACCACGTTCAGGCCGATCGCCAGGACCACATAGGTCCCGATCGGGAAGAACAGGATGCTCGCCCAGTCGGTGTCGGGCGACATGAAGCTGCCGATGCTGTCCGACGGCAGCAGCAGAGCCACCACGATCAGCAACAGATAGACGATCCAGCGCTGCCAACCCGGGGTGTTCAGCCAGCGATCGTGCATGACGTCGCCGAAGTTGCCAAGTCCGGTACGGAAACGTGCCAGGGGATTCTGGTTCATGCGCGCGCCTGCTGAAGTGATTCACCGAGGATTCCGGTGGGACGGAACATCAGGACGAGAACAAGGATGGAGAAGGAGATCACATGCTTCCAGTCGGAGCCGAAGAAGATGGCTCCGTAGTTCTCCACCAGACCCAGCGTGATACCGCCGACCAGGGCGCCACGCAGGTTGCCGATACCACCCAGGACCGCCGCGGTGAACGCCTTGATCCCGAAGAGGAACCCGATGAAATAGTTCGTGTTCTCGTACGAGATCAGATAGAGGGCGCCCGCCACACCGGCCATTCCACCGCCGATGAGGAACGTCATCCGGACGATCTTGTTGATGTCGACGCCCATCAGAACCGCGGCCTCGGGGTTCTGCGCCGTGGCGCGAATCCCTCGGCCGACCTTCGTACGGTTCACCAGGGCATCGAGCGCGACCATCATGCCGATGGCCGCCACGATGACCAGAATCTGGTCGACGCGGACCGCATGGCCGAAGATCGAGAAAAGCTCGGTCCGCTCCATCAGCCGGGGCAGAGCCATCGGAATCCGGCCCTGCTGCGGACGGTTGAAGACCTTCGGAATGATCAGAAGCGCGAACAGCTCCTGCAGGAAGATCGAAGCGCCGATCGCCGAGATGAGAGCCGCCAGCCGGGACGCGCCGCGACTGCGCAGCGGCCGGTAGGCGATCCGCTCCAGCGCCATCGCCGTGCCCGCCGAAGCCAGCATGCCCGCCAGAATCATCGCCACGATGATGCCGACCAGCGCGATGCCGGTCAGCGGCGAGGAGATGCCCAGCACAAACGGCACGACCATCGCACCGAAAGTTCCGATCATGAACACTTCGGAGTGTGCAAAGTTAATGAGCCGCAGCACGCCGTACACCATGGTGTAGCCGAGCGCGATCAGGGCGTAGATCGAGCCGAAGGCGAGGCCGTCGATCGTCGCCGGCCAGAACTGATTGACGAAGTCATTGAGCACTAGGGTTTACCACTTCTAGCGGGGGTCGCCTGCACTGTGCCGGTAGTACACCACTTCCGGCGAAGCCTCGTGGACTCTGACCGGAAGTACGCGGAGAGCGGGAACGCATCGCGGCGTTCCCGCTCCTCGCGCATCAACTACCTAACTCTTTCTTCAAGCTCCCGGCTCAGCCCAGCTTGGCCTCGGCGGCCTTGCCAAGCAGGCCGATCGCGCCATCCTTGACCTGATAGATGTAGATGTCCTTCGCCGCGACCTCACCGTTGGCCTCGAACTTGACCTGCTTCGAGACACCCGCGAAGTCAACCGTGCCGATGAAGGCGTTGATCTTGTCAGCGGTGGTGTTGCCCGCCTTGATCGCGTCGATGAAGACGGTGGCCGCGTCATAGCCCTCGGCCGCGTAGATCGCCGGGTCGGCGCTGTAAGCGGCCTTGTAGGCGTCGGCGAAGGCCTTCACCTTCGCGTCGGTGACATCCGGGGTCGCGATGTAGCACGGGCAGCCCACGAGAGCGCCCTCGGCGTTCGCGGCACCCGCGCCGTCGATGAGGCCCTTGTCCAGCGAACCGTCGCCGGACAGGAACTTCGCCGTCACGCCCTTGTCACGGAGCTGCTTGAGCAGGACACCGCCCGCGGCGTAGTAACCACCGAAGAAGATCGCGTCAGGCTTCGCCGCCACGACCTTGTTCACGACAGAGGAGAAGTCGCTCTCGGCCGGGTCCAGCGAGTCGTTCGTCAGCTTCACGCCCTTGCCCTCAAGCGTGGTCCTGACGACATCGGCCAGCGGCTTGCCGTACTCGGACTTGTCGTCGATGACAAAAGCGTTCTTCGCGCCGACGCCGTCAGCCATGAAGTTGCCGATACCGGGGCCCTGAACGCTGTCGCTCGGGAGAACCCGGTGCCAGTACTTCCAGCCGTTCGCCGACAGAGCGGCGTTCGTGGCGGATGCCGAGATACTCGGAATCATCGCCTCTTCCATAACCGGCGCCACCTGGGCGGACTCGCCCGAGAACGCCGGGCCGATCAGACCGACGATCTTGTCGGTCTTGATGGCCTGCTGAGCCAGCGCGACGGCCTTCGAAGGGTCGGCCTGGCTGTCATATTCGACCATCTCGACCTTCACGGCCGGATTGGTCTTGTTGTACTCGTCGATGACGAGCTTCGCACCATTCCTGGGAGGGATGACAATGCCGGCGTTCGCGCCGGTGAGGTCGCCCATGAACCCAAGCTTGATGGTGCTGCCGGCGGCGGCGCTGGAGCTACCGGCTTCCGGGCTGGCTTCCGTGCCTCCTCCGTCTGAGCAGGCAGCGAGACCGAGGGTGAGCGCCAGACCGACGGCAAGCACTCCACCGAGGCGTGCAGACTTAGGCCGCAAGGTTGCCTTCCTTTCGCCCAGTCCCTCGTCAGGACCGAGTTCACAGATGCCCACCCCTGGCGAGGTGTGCCAGGGGGTTGTGTCGGTTAGTACAGCTAGCGGATGTCACGGGTCGATACAGGACGGCCCACCGTTGCTGTTTCGTTATAACACCGATCCTTTTCGGCTATCAGATACAAAAGCCATGGTCACTGGCAATCTAATGCAATACAGGTAGATCACTCCGAGTACGCGAAGGCACACCCGACGTCTCGACCAGTGGACACACACATTGGCCCAGAGAAAGACTTCCCACCACAGGGCACCGCCAGACACGACGCCCCACCCCGAAATCAGGCCTCCGGAGCGCCCTGCGGAAATCAGACCTCCGGAGTCTCCGCACCCCCGGCCGCGGGCCCCGACATCTCCGTGACCACGATCTGAGCCACCTGACGCATACTCAGCCTGCGATCCATCGACGCCTTCTGAATCCACCGGAACGACTGCGGCTCACTCCACCCGTGCTGCTCCATGAGCAACCCCTTGGCCCGCTCGACCAGCTTGCGCGTCTCCAACCGCTCGGAGAGCGTGCCGACCTCCCGCTCCAGCGCCGCCATCTCCTCATGCCTGCTGACCGCCATCTCGATCGCGGGCACAAGATCCGACTTGGTGAACGGCTTCACCAGATACGCCATCGCCCCGGCGTCCCTGGCCCGCTCGACCAGATCCCGCTGCGAGAAGGCCGTGAGGATCAGACACGGCGCGATCCGCTGCGACACGATCTGCTCGGCGGCCGAGATCCCGTCCAGGATGGGCATCTTCACATCCAGGATCACCAGATCAGGCCGGTGCTCCAACGCCATTTTGACCGCGGTCTCCCCGTCCCCGGCCTCCCCGACGACGGCATACCCGTCCTCCTCCAGCATCTCCTTCAGGTCGAGGCGGATCAGTGCCTCGTCTTCCGCGATCACCACTCGCCGCTGCGTACTCACGAGCAAGAGAGTACCGACGTCCGCTAGATTAGGACTACGTCGGTGTCCACGGCTGATCCAGCTCTAGGTATGCTCGTCACCGATGTAAAAATCCGGACAAGTCCGGAAATATCAGCCGGAATGGTGGAATGGCATACACGGACGCCTCAAAAGCGTCTGCTCGAAAGGGCGTGCGGGTTCGAATCCCGCTTCCGGCACCCAACTGACAGAGTCTTTCAATCCTGGACAAATCGCCCACTGGACTCTTCGAATCAACTCCTTGAACCACCCTCTGTAGCGAATCCGAAACTGTCGGTGGCCGCTGGCATGGTTGCTTCATGCACCCCCGCGAAACCGTCGACCGCGCTCTGCAACTGTCCGCGCTCGGCCTTATCGATCGTCAGGTAGCCGATCTGTGCGGTGTATCCCTAGGCGCCGTGCAGAAATGGCGAACACGAACACGCCGGACAACTGAGGACGAGGACATCAGAAGACACCGTTCGTGTCCTCGGTGCCACGGCCGAAAGCTCGACTTCGAGGCCTATGCCTACCTGCTCGGGCTCTACCTCGGCGACGGCCATGTCCTGCTGTGCAAGAAAGGTGTCTACCAACTCTCGCTCGCATGCTGCGGCACCTGGCCCGGCCTGATAGAGGCGGCAGCGGAGGTCATGGCGACGGTCATGCCGACATCGTCCGTCAGTCGCCGTCGGCACCCAGGCTGGACAGAGATCAAAAGCTATTCCAAGCATTGGGCTTGCCTGTTTCCCCAACACGGCCCCGGTCGGAAACACGAGCGCGCGATCACGCTGGAGAGATGGCAGCGCGAGATCAATGAAGAGCATCCGGGTCGCTTCGCCCGAGGTCTGACTCACTCCGACGGCTACCGCGGGATAAACCGGGTCCGTCGTCACTTCAACGGCAGCGACCACTGGTACGAGTATCCGCGCTATCTCTTCGTGAACGAGTCCCAGGACATTCTCGATCTCTGCGGGGAGGTGCTCGATCTCCTGAAGGTGGAGTGGCGCTACTCCAAGCCCAACACCATCTCGGTGGCCAAGCGTGAGGCGGTTGAGCGGTTGGACGAGTTCGTAGGGCCGAAGTACTGACCCGAAGTACTGATGTGGTTGGGGCGAGAGCGTGGTGGGGCGAGAGGGATTCGAACCCCCTTAGTCGAAACACCTGATTTACAGTCAGGCCCGGCTCTCCAGCTCCGGCGCCGCCCCGTGGAGACGACTTCAGGATGGTCTTTCGCCGGTGCGGGCGGCAACGGGTTTTCCCGAGCGGGCCGGCGGGTTGCCGGGCCGGCTTCGGCCGTCCCTCGCGCGGCGGGTGGGTGGTGGGTGGGCTGCAGGCGGGCGCGAGTAGGTTGCTCGGAAGACTGTTGATCGGAAGGTGGCGGCGTGGAAGCGACGGGGAACGGCCGGGGAGGCCGGAGCGATGTACCGGCGGCTTTTTCAGAGGGTGCCTCGGCGGCGTCGGGGGGTGCTCCGGCAACTCTTCCGGGGGTGGTGAGGCTGAGCGGGCACGGGGTGGTGCTGCGGGAGTGGGAGGACGACGATCTGGTGGCGATGGTCGGGTTGTTCGACGACCCGGATGTGGCCTACTGGACGCCGTTGGCCTCGCCGTTCGACCTGGAGGCCGCGCGGGTCTATCTGAAGCGGGCTCAGGAGAGGCGGGCGGCGGGGAAGCGGGTTCAGCTCGCCGTCACCGTTGACGGGGGCGAGCCGATGGGTGAGGTGTTGCTGATGCTGAGCGAGCTGGATCTGGATGTCGCGGAGATCGGTTACGCCATGGGGGCGGCGTATCGGGGGCGGGGGCTGGCGGCGCGGGCGGTGCGGGTGATGACGGACTTCGCCCATGACACCGTGGGCGTCTCCCGGCTGCTGCTGGAGATCGAGGCCGGAAACGCCGCGAGCGCGGCGGTGGCCCGTGCGTCTGGGTATCGCCTGACGGAGGCGCCGCCGATTCATTCGGAGGAGAAAGGCCGCCCGATTTCCTTGCAGACCTGGGAGTATGACCACGCGTGAGTGACTGGCTTTCTTGCAGCCCCGAGAATACGACCACGCATGAGCGATCGGCCCTGTCATCGGCTCCGAACCAGTCGGACAGCGCCTGAAGTTGTTTCGTTTCATGGAAAGGGAGGAAATCACGGAGGGACTCGCATCTTCCCGCTGCGACGGGGATACAAAAAGATCAGCTGAAGCCCGCTCGGCGCTCCCCCTCGGCCTTCGCAGGCTTCGAACGGAGCGCGCGTCCGAAAATTGTTCCACATATTAAAAAACGCGCACACATAGGTTTAAGTTTTAATTACCGGATTTACTTAATGCTTACCAATGGAAATTTTCCGGCTTATTGATTATCGAAAGTCCGCAAGGTAAAGCCCTTGTTGCGGGCTGAGCCGAATGCCCGAAGCGGTGCTCCTGAGCGTGGAACAGCCCCGGGCGATGTTGCTGTGTGGATCTGCACCACGCCGGGACGGCCAGGATGCCGGGGTGCGAGTGCGACGCCGGGACGGCCGGTGCCGGGGTGCGGGCGGGACGCCGGGTCCTGGGGCGCGAGTGGGGACGCCGGGACGCGGGCTGAACGCCGGGGCCGGGGGCCGCCCGGTCGGCCACCGCCAGGGCGGTGGCCGTATCCAGACGAGCGGGTCGGACGACGAGCGGATCAGGTGGGGCTGGGCGGGTCAGGCGGGGTTCGAGACCGCCGAGCCGATGGTGTGGACGCGCAGCGCGTTGGTGGAGCCGGCCGTTCCGGGAGGGGAGCCTGCGACGATGACGACCTTGTCGCCCTTTTCGAAGCGGGAGTTGGCCAGCAGCGAGGCCTCGACCTGGCGGACCATGTCGTCGGTGTGGTGGACGAAGGGCACCTCGAAGGTCTCCACGCCCCAGATCAGCGCGAGCTGGTTGCGGATCTCAGGGGCGGAGGTGAAGGCCAGGAGCGGGATCGGCGAGCGGTAGCGGGCCAGGCGGCGGGCGGTCTCACCGGACATGGTGAACGCCACCAGTGCCTTGGCGCCGACGATGGCACCGACCTCGGCGGCGGCACGGGCGATGGCGCCGCCGGTGGTCTCCGGCAGCCGGTCCAGGCTGTGGGTGGCCTGCAGCGAGGTCTTCTCCGCGGTCGTGGCGATGCGGCTCATCGTCTCGACGGCCCCGACGGGGTAGTTGCCGACCGAGGTCTCACCGGAGAGCATGACCGCGTCGGCGCCGTCCATGACGGCGTAGGCGACGTCGGAGGCCTCCGCGCGGGTGGGGCGCGGAGCGGTGATCATTGATTCGAGCATCTGGGTGGCGACGATGACCGGGCGGGCCTTCTCGCGGCACAGCTCGATGGCGCGCCTCTGCACGATGGGCACCTCTTCGAGGGGCAGCTCGACGCCGAGGTCACCGCGGGCGACCATGATGCCGTCGAAGGCCTCGACGATCGCCGGGAGCCGCTCGACGGCCTGTGGCTTCTCGATCTTGGCGATCAAGGGGAGGCGGATGCCCTCCTGCTCCATGATGTTGCGCACCACGTCGGCGTCGGAGGGACGGCGGACGAAGGAGAGCGCGATCATGTCGCAGCCGGTGCGCAGGGCCCAGCGCAGGTCGGTCTCGTCCTTGTCGGTGAGGACCGGGGCGCTGACGTTGACGCCGGGCAGGTTGATGCCCTTGTTGTCGGAGATCATGCCGCCGATGAGCACGCGGGTGGTGACGCGCTGGCCGTCGACCGCGGTCACCTCCAGGTGGACGCGGCCGTCGTCGACGAGGATGTTGTCGCCGGGGTTGACGTCCTTGGGAAGTCCGAGGTAGGTCGTGGACACCTGGTCGCGGTTGCCCGGGACGTCTTCGGTGGTGATGACGAAGACGTCACCGAAGCCGAGGCGGACGGGGCCCTCTTCGAACCTGCCGACTCGGATCTTGGGACCTTGGAGGTCGGCCAGCACGCCTACGCCACGACCGAGCTCGGCGGCAGCCTCCCTCACCCTGTCATAAACCTCCTTGTGCAGCTCATGGCTGCCATGGCTGAGGTTGAAACGGGCCACGTCCATGCCCGCGACGATGAGTTCGCGGAGGCGTTCGGGAGAGGAGGTGGCGGGGCCGAGAGTGCAGACGATTTTCGCGCGACGAGTCACGGATCCCACCCTAATTGGTACAGACCACTGGGTTGTGACGTTAGTCATTCCGCCAACGAAAAACTGGGTTACATAACGCTACCGCTGGTGAACGGGAGGTGGACAGTCGGCCGCGGTGTTCCGGCGGGGGTTCCGGCGGCGTCTCCATAGGTATCCGAGCCAGGAGGCGAGCACGAGGATCAGCACTCCGAGGCGCGCCACGTTGGTGTATTCCTGCGGGTAGACGACCCCTTCGATGTAGTGGTCGATGAACCCGCCGGGGGTCAGCCCTCGCTCCCCCGCGTTGCGCCTGCCCCAGTCTTCCACGACGGTCAGCGGGCACTCGACGCCGGTCACGACGGACACGAGGCCCCATGCCGCGACGGCCAGGTGGGCCCAGATCAGGCGCGGCCACCGCCAGGCGAGGAACCCGCCGGCGGCCATGAAGACCAGGATGAGGAAGTGCACCACCATCGCGGCTTCCCCGATGAGGCGATAGGCCATAACTCGACCGTAGATCCCGGCCGGGGTCCCTGTCCTCCGCTTTCGGGGTGGTATTTTGCGGGATCGGCCCGCTGTGGCGGGTCTCGCAGGTTATCTCGTTCGGCGAGTTTCGCGGGGCCGGATCAGAGGGGCCGGGTAACGATAATTTTGGTATGTCCGAACTCGGGCGTGACCCGCGAAAGTCCCCCGTGACACGGTCGTCCTGCTGTCGATCTCTGGGCTGCCGGACTCGGCCCGATGGGCTCGGCCGACGGGCTTCCGCTCGATCCGGAGCACGCAGCCAACGAACTTCCCACTCAGTCCGGAACCCTCAAGCCAACGGGCTTCCCACTCAGTCCAGAACCCTCGGCCAACGGGCTTCCCGCTCGGGACGGGGTGCTCAGCCGACGAACTTCCCGCTCAGTCCTGAATCCTCAAGCCGACGGGCTTCCCATTCGGTCCGGAGCGCCCGGCAGGCGAGTTTCCCGCTCGGGACGGGGTGCTCAGCCGACGGGCATCCGGCGGGACAGGCTCGACGGCGCCTCCTGCGGGGCTCTAGGGCGCAACCTTGGCCGCCTCGCCGGCGTCGACGATGCCGTGGCCGTAGAAGCCGTTGTCGGTCTTGGAGCCTTCGCAGACCTGGGTGATCTCCTGGCCCTCCATGCGGTAGACGTACTTGCGCGGTGAGGGGCAGGACTTCTTCGTGGCGGTGGCGTAGAGCAGGCGCTGGACGTCTTCGGGGGGCATGGTGACGCCGCCCTTGCCGGGCTTGCCGAAGCGGCTGATCAGGATGGCGGCGACGCCGGTGGCGTGCGGGGAGGCCATGGAGGTGCCGGCGAGGTACTGGTAGTAGGCGCAGGCGCCGTTCAGGCAGTCGCGGACGATCGAGGGGCTCAGCGGCTCACCGCTCGCGGAGAGCATCCCCTGGCTGCGGAGCACGTGCTCGGGGGCCGCGGCCAGGACGGTCCTGGTGACGTCGGCCTTCTTGCCGCCGTCGTACTCGTCTCCGCCCGGCGCCGCCAGGTCGGCCTGCTCGTTGCCGTAGTCGGAGTAGTAGGCCTTGCGCGTGGTCGGGCCGACCGCCGACACCGAGATGACGCCCTTGGACTCGGCGGGGACGTTGATGCAGGAGTTGTCGACCTTGCGGACGCGCTCGCTGTCGGCGGGGTAGTCGGGGCTGGTCGCGTCGGACTTGGGCTTGCCGAGGTCGGTGGAGCCGTTGCCGAGGGCGCTGATCAGGGTGACGCCCCGCTTGCGGGCGTAGTCGATGGCGCGCTGCATGCCGGTGATGACGCCGCGCTGCTCGAGTTGCTCGGCCTTGGAATCGGCGGGGTTGGACGCGCAGTTGAACAGCCACGGGTCGACGTAGTAGCTCATGTTGACCACGTCGATGCCGGCGTCGGCGGCGTAGGTGAGCGCGTCGAGGCTGGGCTTGAGGAAGAACAGGCCGGAGTCCTGGCCGGCGCGCAGGTTCACGAGGGACACTCCGGGGGCGACGCCGGCGATGCCCAGGCCGTTGACCGGCGAGCCGATCGTGCTGGCCACGTGGGTGCCGTGGCCGTCGTCGTCCCAGTCGGCGGGGTCCTTGCAGCCGGGAAACTCGCAGGGGCCGTCGAGGGTTTTGCCGTTGGAGTCGTTGGGGCGGTCGGTCACGAAGTTGCGGCTCAGCGCGAGGTTGAAGTTGGGGGCGATGTCGGGGTGTTTGCCGTCCACGCCGGTGTCGATGATGCCGACCAGCACCTTCTTGCTGCCGGGCGCGGTGGCGTAGGAGCCGGCGGCGGTGGCGCCGATCATTTTCATGTCCCACTGCTGTCCGGCCAGTGGTTCAGCGCCGCCGGACAGTTTGACCGCCGGGATGTCCGACACGCTTCCCCTGGTCGGGGCGGTCGCGGCGTCCGACGCGGCGAAGCCGATCTCGCGGTTGGAGGAGACACCCGCGACGGCGTCGCTGCCCGCCAGGCTCTCGATGAAGCGGGTGCCGGGCCCCCTGGCCACGACGTATCCCAGTTTGCCCTCGGTGGACAGCGTGGTGCCGCCGTCCTTCCTGATCGCGGCGAGCGCCTTGTCCTTGGCGCCGTCGGCGTAGAAGACGAGGTAGTCGCGGGTCTGCCCGGTGGCGGCTGTGGCCCCGTTGGCTCCGCCTGTGAGGGTGCCGGCTGTGAGGGTTGCCGCCAGGGCGACCATCGTCGCCGCACCCGTCAGGCGTCTGGTCCCGCGATTCATCGATCCTCCGTACCGGGCCTGATCAAAAGAAGTCACCCTTCAGGCATGTAATCGGTCAAGCAATCTGTCCGCCGTTAGTATCCCCATCACCGTACGGCAGGAAAAGCAATGCCGGTGTTGCCGGTACGGCGTACATGCCGTACCGGCAACACCGGCGATGTTCGTCAGACCAGTGGCCGGGCGGTCGGCGGGATCGCGACCGGGAGGGCCGTCTGGCCGGTGAGGTAACGGTCGGCGGCCGAGGCGGCGGAGCGGCCCTCGGCGATCGCCCACACGATCAGCGACTGGCCGCGGCCGATGTCTCCGGCGACGAACACACCGTCCACGGAGGACATGTAGCCCTTGTCGCGGGCGACGTTGCCCCGGGCGTCGAAGAACTCGTCTCCGGCGGTCTGGGCGAGCTCCTGCAGCAGGCCGTTCTTCTCCGGGCCGACGAAGCCCATCGACAGGGCGACCAGTTCGGCCGGGATCTCCCGTTCGGTTCCGGGGATCGGCTTGAATCCCGCTCCCGGGCCTTCGACCTCGACCAGGCGCAGTGCCCGGACGTTGCCGTCGGCGTCGCCGACGAACTCGGTGGTGGAGACCCCGTAGACCCGGTCGCCGCCGCCCTCGGCCAGTTCCTCGTGGGCGCTCTCCATCTTGAACAGCATGGGGAACGTGGGCCACGGCTGGCTGCCGGGACGCGTCTCCGGGGGCCGGGGCATGATCTCCAGCTGGGTGATCGACGCGGCGCCCTGGCGGACCGCGGTGCCGATGCAGTCGGCTCCGGTGTCGCCGCCGCCGATCACGATGACGTGCTTGCCCTCGGCGCTGATCGGGGAGACGGGGTAGTCGCCCTCCTGGACCTTGTTGGACGGGGGCAGGTATTCCATCGCCTGGTAGATGCCCCCCAGGTCGCGTCCGGTGACGGACAGGTCGCGCCACTGGGTGGCGCCGCCCGCCAGGACGATCGCGTCGTACTCCTCGCGGAGCCGGGCCGCGGTGATGTCGACGCCGACGTTGACGCCGGTGCGGAACTCGGTGCCCTCGGCCCGCATCTGCGCGAGTCTCCGGTCGATGTGCCGCTTCTCCATCTTGAACTCGGGGATGCCGTAGCGGAGCAGGCCGCCGATCCGGTCGGCGCGTTCGAACACCACCACGTCGTGTCCGGCTCTGGTGAGCTGCTGGGCGGCGGCCAGGCCCGCGGGGCCCGAGCCGACGACCGCGACCTTCTTGCCGGTCTTCGAGGTCGGGGGCCGGGGGGTGACCCAGCCCTCGGCGAAGGCGCGGTCGATGATCTCGACCTCGACCCGCTTGATCGCGACGGGGTCGGAGTTGATGCCGAGCACGCACGCCGCCTCGCACGGAGCCGGGCACAGGCGGCCGGTGAACTCTGGGAAGTTGTTGGTGGCGTGCAGGCGCTCGATGGACTCCTGCCAGTCGTCGCGGTAGACGAGGTCATTCCATTCGGGGATGAGGTTCCCGAGCGGGCAGCCGTTGTGACAGAACGGGATGCCGCAGTCCATGCAGCGCGCGGCCTGCTTGGTCAGTTCGGGCTTGGGGAAGTCCTGGTAGACCTCCCGCCAGTCGCGGATGCGGACATCCACGGGGCGGCGGGCCGGCAGCTCGCGTTCGTGAGTGAGGAAACCCTTAGGGTCAGCCATCGGTCGTACCTCCCTTAATCCTGAACGGTCTGGTGGGCGCGGCCGGTGACGGCCTGGATCGATGCCGGCGTCGTCGCCGGACGGTCCGATGAGCGTGGTCGGCGGGCGCCGCCGGCGGGCGTCGTTTCCGGGTGGCGGCCCGGTGAGCGCGGCCTGCCGTGGGCGCCGATCCGTGTCGGCATCGGCGTCATCCCTGGACCGCCGCGGCCATGACGGCCTCGTCGATGTCGCGGCCTTCGAGCCGGGCGGATTCGGCGGCCTTCAGGACCCGCTTGTAGTCCTTCGGCATGATCTTGCTGAAGCGGGACGGGTCCCAGTCGGTGAGGAGCGTCTTGGCCACCGTGGAGCCGGTCTCGGTCATGTGTGCCTCGACGATCTCCCGCAGTGCTTCGGAGTCGGCCTCGGTCAGCGTCTCGATCTCCACCATCTCGCGGTTGATCCGGGCGAGGTTGAGGTCGAGCAGGTAGGCGATGCCGCCGGACATGCCCGCCGCGAAGTTACGGCCGGTCGGGCCGAGGACGACGACCTTGCCGCCCGTCATGTATTCGCAGCCGTGGTCGCCGACGCCCTCGACGACCGCGGTGGCGCCTGAGTTGCGGACGCAGAACCGCTCCCCCATGACGCCCCTGACGAACGCCTCACCGGAGGTCGCGCCGTACAGGCCGACGTTTCCGGCGATGATGTGACCTTCCAGCGGGGCCTCGTCGTGGGGCTGGACCGTGATCCGGCCGCCTGACAGGCCCTTGCCGAGGTAGTCGTTGGCGTCGCCGGTCAGCCGCAGCGTGATGCCCTTGGGCAGGAAGGCGCCGAAGGAGTTGCCGGCCGAGCCGGTGAAGCGGATGTCGACGGTGTTGTCGGGCAGGCCCGAGCCGCCGTACCGCTTGGTCACCTCGTGGCCGAGCATGGTGCCGACCGTGCGGTTGACGTTGCGGATGGGCAGGTCGAGCGTGACCCGCCTGCCGTCCTTGAGCGCGCCTTCGGCGAGCTGGATCAGGGTGTGGTCCAGGGCCTTGGCCAGCCCGTGGTCCTGGCCCTGGGTGCGGCGGAGCGCGGCGCTCGCGGGCAGTTCCGGCTGGTGCAGGATCGGCGCGAGGTCCAGGCCGCCGGCCTTCCAGTACTGCTCGGCCGAGGTGGTGTCCAGCATCTCGGCGTGGCCGACGGCCTCGTCGAGGCTGCGGAAGCCCAGCGCGGCGAGGTGCTCGCGGATCTCCTCGGCGATGAACTCGAAGAAGTTGATCACGAATTCGGGCTTGCCGGTGAACCGCTTGCGCAGCTCGGGGTTCTGGGTGGCGACGCCGACCGGGCAGGTGTCCAGGTGGCACACGCGCATCATCACGCAGCCGGAGACGACCAGCGGGGCGGTGGCGAAGCCGTACTCCTCCGCGCCGAGCAGCGCGGCGACGATCACGTCTCTGCCGGTCTTGAGCTGGCCGTCCACCTGTACGGTGATCCGGTCGCGCAGGCCGTTGAGCAGCAGCGTCTGCTGGGTCTCGGCCAGGCCGAGCTCCCAGGGGGCGCCGGCGTGCTTGAGCGAGGTCAGCGGGGACGCGCCGGTGCCGCCGTCGTGGCCGGAGATGAGCACGACGTCGGCGTGGGCCTTGGACACGCCCGCCGCGACCGTGCCGACGCCGACCTCCGCCACGAGCTTGACGTGCACCCGGGCGGCGGGGTTGGCGTTCTTGAGGTCGTGGATGAGCTGGGCGAGGTCCTCGATGGAGTAGATGTCGTGGTGCGGCGGCGGCGAGATGAGGCCGACGCCGGGGGTGGAGTGCCTGGTCTTGGCGATCCACGGGTAGACCTTGTGGCCGGGCAGCTGGCCGCCCTCACCGGGCTTGGCGCCCTGGGCCATCTTGATCTGCAGGTCGTCGGCGTTGACGAGATACTCCGAGGTCACGCCGAAGCGGCCGGAGGCCACCTGCTTGACGGCCGAGCGCCGGGCGGGGTCGTTCAGCCGCTCGGAGTCCTCGCCGCCCTCGCCGGTGTTGGACTTGCCGCCCAGCTGGTTCATCGCGATGGCGAGGGTCTCGTGCGCCTCCATCGAGATGGAGCCGTAGGACATCGCGCCGGTGGAGAACCGCTTGACGATCTCGCTGACCGGCTCGACCTCGTCGATCGGGACCGGTTCGCGGACGCCTTCCCTGAACTTGAACAGGCCGCGCAGGGTCATCAGCCGCTCGGCCTGGGAGTCCACCAGGCCGGTGTACTCCTTGAAGACCTCGTAGCGGCGCGAGCGGGTCGCGTGCTGCAGCTTGAAGACGGTCTCGGGGTTGAACAGGTGCGGTTCGCCCTCGCGGCGCCACTGGTACTCGCCGCCGACGTCCAGGCGGCGGTGCGCGTTCTCGGCGCGCGGGTAGGCCCGCTGGTGGCGGAGCGCGACCTCCTGGGCGAGGATGTCGAAGCCGATGCCGCCCAGGCGGGAGGTCGTCCCGGCGAAGCAGGTGTCGATGACGTCCTGGCCGAGGCCGAGCGCCTCGAAGATCTGCGCGCCGGTGTAGGAGGCGACCGTGGACACGCCCATCTTGGACATGACCTTCAGCACGCCCTTGCCGTACGCCTTGATGAGGTTGCGCACGGCCTTGTGCTTGTCGATCTCCAGGGTCCCGGAGTCGATCATGTCCTCGACGGTCTCGATGGCGAGGTAGGGGTTGATCGCGGCCGCGCCGTACCCGATGAGGAGCGCCATGTGGTGCGCCTCGCGGGCCTCGCCGGTCTCGATGACCAGGCCGACCCTGGTGCGGGTCTTCTCGGCGATCAGGTGGTGGTGGACGGCGCCGGTGAGCATCAGCGACGGGATCGGCGCCAGGACGTCGGAGGAGCCCCGGTCGGAGAGCACGAGGACCCGTGCCCCGCCCCTGATCGCCTCGGAGGCCTCGGTGCAGATCTCCTCGATGCGGTGGAGCAGTGCCTCGCCGCCGCCTCTGACCTCGTACAGGCCGGAGATCACGTGCGGGTGGAAGCCCGGCAGCGCGCCCTCGTCGTTGATGTGGATGATCTTCGCGAGCTCGTCGTTGTCGATCACCGGGTAGGGCAGCACGAGCTGGCGGCAGGAGACCGGGCCCGGGTCGAGCAGGTTCCCCTCGGGGCCGAGCGTGCTGGCCAGGGAGGTGACGAGCTCCTCGCGGATCGCGTCCAGCGGCGGGTTGGTGACCTGCGCGAACAGCTGGCTGAAGTAGTCGAACAGCAGGCGGGGCTTCTCGCTGAGCACCGCGACGGGGCTGTCGGTGCCCATCGAGCCGATCGGCTCGATGCCCGCCTTGGCCATCGGCGACAGGATGATGCGCAGCTCTTCCTCGGTGTAGCCGAAGGTCTGCTGCCGCTTGATCAGCGCCTCGTGGGTCGGGACCTCGTGCGCGCGGGCCGGCAGCTCCTCGAAGCGGACCAGCCCGGCGTGCAGCCAGTCGGCGTAGGGCAGTTCGGCGGCCAGCTCGGCCTTGATCTCGTCGTCCTCGATGATCTTGCCGAGTTCGGTGTCGATCAGGAACATCTTGCCGGGCTGCAGGCGGCCCTTTCTGACCACGTTCTCCGGCGCGATGTCGAGCACGCCCGCCTCGGAGGCCAGCACGACCAGTCCGTCCGCGGTGACCCAGAACCGGCCGGGGCGCAGCCCGTTGCGGTCGAGGACCGCGCCGACCAGGGTGCCGTCGGAGAAGGTGATCGAGGCCGGGCCGTCCCAGGCCTCGAGGAGCGTGGAGTGGAACTCGTAGAACGCCCGCCGCGCGGGGTCCATCTCGGTGTGACCCTCCCACGCCTCGGGGATCATCATCAGCACGGCGTGCGGCAGCTTGCGCCCCGCGAGGTGGAGGAGCTCCAGCGTCTCGTCGAAGGAGGCGGTGTCGGAGCCGCTCGGGTCGCAGATCGGGAAGAGCCGCGACAGGTCACCCGGAAGGTTGGCGGTCTCCAGCATCGCCTCGCGGGCGCGCATCCAGTTGCGGTTGCCCTTGACGGTGTTGATCTCGCCGTTGTGGGCGATGTAGCGGTACGGGTGCGCCAGCGGCCAGGAGGGGAAGGTGTTGGTGGAGAAGCGCGAGTGGACCAGTGAGATCGCGGTCTCGTAGCGCTCGTCGCTCAGGTCGGGGAAGAACGCCTCGACCTGCAGCGGGGTGAGCATGCCCTTGTAGACGATCGTCCGGGAGCTCAGCGAGGGGAAGTAGACGTCCACCTCGTGCTCGGCGCGCTTGCGCAGGCAGAAGGCCAGCCGGTCGAGGTCGAGGCCGGTCTCGCCGTTCGGGGAGGCCACGAACAGCTGGCGGAAGAACGGCATCACCGCGCGGGCGCTGGGCCCGGGAAGCTCCGCGTCGACCGGGACGTCGCGCCAGCCGAGGACCGTGAGGCCCTCCTCCGCGGCGATCTCCTCGATCATCCGCACGCCGATCTCGCGGGCTTCGGAGTCGCTGGGCAGGAAGGCCATGCCGACGGCGTAGGCACCGGCCGGAGGCAGGGAAAGATCTACCACCGCGCGGAGGAAGGCATCGGGGATCTGCGTCAGGATCCCGGCTCCGTCACCGGTGTCTGGTTCGCTACCCTGGGCCCCCCGATGATCGAGATTGCACAGCGCGGTCAAGGCCTTCGCGACGATGTCGTGACTACGGCGGCCGGCCACATCCGCAACCATGGCGACACCGCAGGCGTCGTGCTCGTGCGAGGGGTGGTACAGGCCCTGAGGCTCGGGAAAGCCGAGGTGGGCAGCAGGCATTGAATCCCTCCCGTCGTCTTGCTTCTTTGGAACAAGCAAAGGGACGACGTTGGCCCTGCTGCGTGGTGGGTAGACATTACCGTACCCTGCCGGAAACCTGCCTACCCGGTCCGAATCGCACGTATTTAGTGCTGGTTCGCCCCGATTCGTTGAACGCCGCAGCGTGGCGAGGCATTCCAGGTCCGGGCTTTAAGGTGGGCCAATGGAACCGAGTGGCCCGATGGACCCGCTGATGGCGCTCGTCGCGCGTGCGGGAGTGGACGGCAGGCGACTGCGGAACGCGCTGGCGGCGCTGAACGACGGGCGCTGGTGGACGCTCGCGGAGCTGGTCCGGGAGACCGCGACGTCACGGCGGACCATCGAGTCCCTGCTGCGCGAGGTCGAGCTGGAGCGGTCCGGCGACCGGTTCCGGCTCCCCAAACCTCCGGCGGGCCTCGCGGATCCCCCGGATCGGACGGGTTCCACGGGCCCGGCGAGTCCCGTGGACCCGACGGGTCTCACGGGCCCGGCGAGCCTGACCGGCTCCACGGGTCCGGCCGTCCGCGCGGGTCTCACCGGCTTCACCGGCTTCACCGTGAGCAAGGCCGTACCGGCCGACCCGGTGGCGCACCTGCTGCCGGATCACACCGGCCTGGTCGCGCGAATGGACGAGCTGATCACCAAGGCGCCCCGCGGCCGCCACACGCTGGATCACGTGGCCGCGACGGCCGACACCGTGGTCAGGCGGGCGCTGCTGCTGGACGCCCGGTTCTGGCTGGACGGCGCCCGGCTGTTGTGCGTGGGCGACCACGACCTGACCTCGCTGGCGACCGCGATGCTGCATCCCGGGGTCGAGGTGACCGTCGTGGACCTCGACGAGCGCATCCTCGCCTACATCGCCGACCAGGCCGACCGGCTCGGCCTCAACGTACGGACCCGCTGGGCGGACCTGCGCCTGGGCCTGCCCGCCTCGGCCCAGGCCTGGGCCGACCTGGTGATCACCGACCCGCCCTACACCCCCGAGGGCGTCGGGCTGTTCGTCGCCCGCGGCGTGGAGGGGCTCCGCGACCGCGAGCAGGGCAGGATCCTGCTGGCCTACGGCGCGAGCGAGCGCACCCCGGCTCTCGCCCTCAAGGTGCAGCACGCCCTGTCCCAGCTCAACCTCGTCAACGAGGCGATCTATCCTGACTTCAACCGCTATCTCGGCGCGGAGGCCATCGGCTCGGCCGCCGACCTGTACGTCCTGCGTCCCACCACCAAGACCTGGCCCGCCGTGGCCGCCCGCGTCGACGGCTACGGCACCGCCATCTACACCCAGGGCCCGCAGTCCGTGGAGTCCACCGGCCCCGCCGAGCCCGCGCCGGCCGCCTCCCTCGGCGAGTTCACCCCCGAGGTACTGGTCGGCGAGTGGCCGGGGGACGTGTTTCCCAAGGTGCCCCGGGCGCGCCTGACCACCTGGCTCGCCAAGCCCCACGCCACCGACCCCGCCCGGGTCGCGATAGCCGTCCCCGCCGCCCTGGAGGCCGCGCTCCCCCGGCTCCTGCTGGCCACCCGCGCCCAGGACATCCGGATCACGCTGGCCGGGCCGCCGAAGGACCTGCCCGCCGACCTGCTCTCTCCCGTCTACGAGCTCACCGCCGACGGGAGCGCCGTTCACGTCGTACGGCTGCCGCCTCCCACCACGGACATGGGGCGGATCCTGCGCCGCATCCTGGACAACGCCCACGGCAAGCTCGCCAACACCTGGCGCGAGGCCCTCATCAGAGCCCGGGGCGATCTGACCAAGAAGCAGGCCAGGGCGGTCATCACCGCCGTCGCCCCCTGGGCCGACGACGTCACCGTCCTCGAACTGCCCGCCCACCGCCTCCAGGAGCTCCCCGCCGCGGTGGCGAGCTCGCTGACCGTGCCGAGCGAGACGTAGCGGGACGGCCCGACCCCTCGGGCGAAACGCGGCGAGGCGGCCGAGGGCGGGACATCGCGGAGCGGCCGGCCCCCGGGCGGCACGTCACCGAGCGGAGGAGATCCCCGCCCCGGCGGCGCGCTCCCTCAGAGCAGCAGCCGCTGCTGGATGACCAGGCTGAGGCCGTCCACCGCCACCTGCGCGTAGGTCAGGTCCACCTGGTCTTCCGGCGCCGCCGGGCCGACCCAGCTCAGGGTGACGTAGTGCCCCAGGGCACGGGCCTGTGCCCAGCTTCGGGCGCCGTCGAAACCGGCGGGAGTGCCGGGTGCGAGCCGTACGAAACCGCCGTTCCCGAGGGCGGCCACGAGCTTGTCGGCGGCGGCGGAGTCGGCCAGGTTGAAAATGATGAACTGCCCGGAGATCTGGCCGTCCGGGGTCTCGTAGCGGGCCCGCAGCGCCTGTGTGCACCCGGCGACCGCGCCCTCGGCGCTGCCCCACACCGCCTGGGCGCAGTCGGTCAGCGTCTCGGTCCCCTTGACCGTGAGCGTGGCCGCGCCCGAGGTCACCGACCCGCCGGGGAAGATCTCGGCGACGGTCAGCGGCTCGGGGTCGAGAGCGCGGGTGGCGATGGGGTCGTAGTGAGCCGAGGTCGGCTCACCGCGGAAGACGGCCGCACGCGGGGCGGCCTCGCCGCCCCGCGTCCACAGGAACACCGCCGCCCCGGCGACCACGACCAGCACGACGCCGACGATCCACTTACGCATGACAGACGACCCTACTGGGACCGGCGGGGGCTAGGGCGCCGGAGTCGCGCTGGGATCGGCCGCGACGACCCGGCGGAACACCGCCTTCTCCGCGCCCCGGACCGTCAGGCCCAGGGAGAGGAAGTCGTCTCTGGGGCCCGGATCGGCGCCGTCCGCGCGGCCGTACCAGACCAGGCCCGCGTAGTGGCCCATGGCGTGGCCGCTGCCCTCGGTGTGACCGCCGACGGGGAAGACCGCCTTGTCCGTCTCCAGGATCTGGACCCAGCCGCCCCGGTGCAGGGTGGTCAACGTCTGGACGAGCGCGTCGGCGGAGGCGGTGTCGCGCAGGTTGAGCAGGGTGTACTGGGCGACGTAGCGGCCGTCGGAACTGGTGTAGATGCCCCGGGCGGCCTGGGTGCACCCTCCCTGGGCGAGCAGGTCCACCAGCTCCTGGCCCCAGACGGCCGCCGCGCAGTCGGCGTCCAGGTGGGTGCCCGCCAGCTGCAGCGTGATTTTGTCCCCCTTGAGGGTCTTCTCGGCGAAGACGTCCTTCAGCGTCAGGGGTTTGGGGTCGGCCTCGCTCTGCGCGATCGGCGCGAACAGCTTGGGCGAGACCCAGCCCTTGTAGGTGTCGGGCCGGGGCTGGCTGCCGATGGCCGAGGAGGCGGCCCGCTCGGGCACGTAGGTGCCGCCGATCGCGTTGACCGCGAGGATGAAGCCGACCACGGCGACCACCACGCCGACCACCGACCCGACGACCACCACCAGCCGCTGCTGGAGCCGGCTCAGGCCCCATTCCTCAAGGCGGGGGACGTTCCAGGGTTCCTTCGGCTTTTTCGCCCGCCTCGGCTCTTTCGCCGGCTTCGGCTCCTTCGGTTCCTTCACTGCCTGGGTCGCCCTGACCGGACTGCGGCGGCGCCTGCGCGGGGGTGTGCTCATCGGTCAGCTCCCTCCCAGGAGGTTGCCCAGGGTGAAGGTCAGGCCGGCCGCGACCACACCGACGAGAAGCTGGCGGAGCCCGCTGTACCACCAGCTGCGCGCGGTCACCCGGGAGACCAGCGCACCCGCGCCGAACAGGGCCAGGCAGGAGAGCACCGCCGAGGTCACCAGGCTGGTGACCCCCAGGAGGTACGGCAGGAGCGGCAGGAGCGCGCCCACGCTGAAGAACAGGAACGAGGAGAGCGCGGCGATCCTCGGCGAGGGCAGATCTTCGAGGGTGACGCCGAGCTCTGCGCTGGCATGCGCCTCCAGAGCCTTCACCGGATCCATCGAGATCTGCCTGGCCACCTCGGCCGCCACGACGGGGTCGACGCCGCGGCCCTCGTAGAACTTGGCCAGTTCTTCCTGCTCGGCTTCGGGATGACGCTCGATCTCGTTGCGTTCGACGTCGATCTCGGCCAGGGCGAGCTCTCGCTGGCTGGCCACCGAGACGTACTCGCCGCCGGCCATGGAGAACGCGCCGGCCGCGAGGCCGGCCACCCCGGCCAGCACGATGACCCTGGTGCTGGCCGTGCCGCCGGCGACCCCCGCGATCAGGGCGAAGTTCGAGACGAGCCCGTCCATCGCGCCGAACACCGACGGACGCAGCCAGCCGCCGTTGACATCACGATGCTCATGATGGATCTCGGCGCGGCCCCCCGGGCTCATCGCCGCTCTTTCTCTCCCTCGGACACGGCGTCGACCGTGACGTCTTCGTGGAGAGCGCCGTCCTTCCCGGGCACGACGACCTTCTCAGCCGCCACCTTGTGACGCTCGTCGTCCGCGCCGGGCTCCCGGGCCGGTTCGGTCACGACGACGCTCTGGGGCAGGTCCTGAGGCTCCTCGCCCGCGGGGCCGGACGTGTCGGCCTGGTCGGCCGGATGCGCCGGATCAGCGGATTCCTCGGCGCCTTCGCCCAGCGTGCCCGCGATCGCCTCCGGCTCCCCGTCCCTCGAAGGCCCCTCGCCGTCCCTGGCGGCCTCGCCGGCAGTGTCGTCGGCGTCGTCGGCGTCGTCGGCGTCGTCGGCCTGGTCGGACGGGTGCGCCGGGTCGATGGAGCCCTCTGCGCCCGGCGAGCCCAGGGCGAGCTCCGGCGTCATGCCGACCTGCTCGTCGTTGGTCTTGTTCCTGGCGTACCAGAAGTAGATCATCGCGCCGATGAACACGATGATCGAGGTCCACTGGTTGAGCCGCAGGCCCAGGATGTGGTGGGCGGTGTCGACGCGCAGGCCCTCGATCCAGAACCGGCCCACGGTGTAGCCCGCGACGTAGAGCGCGAACACCCGGCCGTGGCGCAGGGCGAACCTGCGTCCGACCCAGATCAGGGCAAGGCCCAGGGCCAGGTCCCAGATCGACTCGTACAGGAACGTGGGGTGGTAGGTGTCCACGCCCGGCACCGTGCCCGGCCTGTCGGGGTCGATCTCCAGGCCCCACGGCAGGTCGGTGGGGCTGCCGAACAGCTCCTGGTTGAAGTAGTTGCCCCATCGGCCGATGGCCTGGGCGATCACGATGCCGGGGGCGATGGTGTCGGCCACCGCGCCCAGGGAGAGTCCCCGGTTGCGGCAGCCGAACCACACTCCGAGGGCGCCGAGTGCGACGGCGCCCCAGATGCCCAGGCCACCGTTCCAGACGTACAGCGCCTCGATCGGCTCATTGGGCGCGTTGGGTCCGAAGTAGAGCTGCCAGTCGGTGATGACGTGGTACAGGCGACCACCGACCAGGCCGAACGGCACGGCCCAGACGGCGAGGTCCACGATCGTGCCGGGCTCACCGCCGCGGGCACGCCAACGGCGTTCACCGATGACGACCGCGACGATGACGCCGAGCACGATGCACAGTGCGTAGGCCCGAAGCGGGACCACACCGAAGAGATGCCAGACCCCCTGGGAGGGGCTGGGAATCGAGGCGAGGGGCATGTCAGGTGACGTTACCGTGTTCGCAGACTACTTTGCGGCATCAAGAATAGCCTGACGCAGCGAGGCCGGCTTGAAGGCCACGTCTTGACTCAGCTCCTTGCCGTCGAGTTTCAGCGTCGGCGTGCCCGTGAGCTTCTGGGTCTCCAGGATCTTGGTGCTGTACGCGGTGTGTTCGGGTGCCTTTTCCTGACCGGTCACGCATTTTTCGAAGTTCGGAGCGGTGACTCCCGCTTCCTTGCCCCAGGCGACCAGATCACTGATCTTGAACCCTTCCGCGGTCTCCGAAGGCTGCTCCTTGAACAACCTGTCGTGATACGTGATCCACGGAGTGCCGCCGGGAATGCAGCGGGAGGCGGCTCCCGCACGGACGGAGTTGCCACGGGTGACGGGCGTGGTGAAGATCGTGATCGGGTGGTAGACCACCTTGGCCTTGCCCTCGGCCGCCAGATTCTTGATCGTGGCTCCGCTGGTCTCCTCCAGAGCCTTGCACGCGGGGCACTGGAAGTCCTCGTAGACGTCCAGGACGGGCTTCTCCACGCCCGTCTTGGCCATCACGACGGAACCGTCCGCGGCAACGGTGATCGGCGCGATCGCCGTGGTGGCCTGCTCGGACTCGCTGCCCTTGGCCGCGACCCACCAGCCTGCCCCGACCGCGGCCAGTGCGACCACGACCGCGGCCACAATGGTCACCATGCGCCTCATCCGCTCCTTCTGCCGCTGCTCCTCGCGCTGCGCCTTGACGCGGTCACGCGCCGACTGATCCCGCGCGGCCTTGCCCATCAGCGATTCTCCTTTTCATGGGGCTCCTCCTCGTCACCCTCGATGCCGTCGTATGGCTCCTGCCCGGGGACCAGCCCCAGCGCGGAGTCCAGCGCGAACCGTCCTGGTGCGAACCAGGCGATGAGCACGCCGAGCACGAAGAAGCCGAAGTCCCGCACGATGTCGAAGAGATAGTTGGGCTCCACTCCCGCCTTGAGCGGACCTCCGCCGCCGAAGCAGCCGCAGTCGATCCGCAGCCCGCGGGCCCACGCCGAGGCGATGCCGATGACGAACGCCAGCATGAGCAGCGCCGAGATGGCGCCCGCGACACGGGTGAGCAGCCCGACAATCAGCAACACCCCTAGGACGATCTCCAGGATGGGCAGGCCGTAGCCGACCACCGTGGCGAGAGAGTATGGAAGCAGTTCGTATGCCTTGACCGCCTGCACCGAGAGCACAGGAGTGCCGATCTTGCCCCAACCAGCGACGATCAGCACGCCCGCCAGCAGCAGACGCGAGACGGTCGTTACCCAGAGTAGCGTTGAACCCACCGCACGCGACCTAAGAGGCGCGGGCTTATCGGAAGTCACAAGCACCTTCGTCTCCTATCCGGGCGCCCGGCACGGCCGTCCCCTGCGGGTGCCCGCTGTATCTGAAGGAAACCCCATCATGAGCTGGATAAGCGTCGGATAAACCGGTCGGCCTAAAGCAGAAGGGAGAGTGACGATGGACGGAGTACCACGATAGCAATCTGAGCCCTCGGACACGCCGGGAGGGCGGCATGACACCACCGAAGCGGCTACCCACCGCGATCGACGCGGGTCTCAGGGTAGCGGGAAACGGCCGGCCCGGAACGGAGACGAAAATGCGGCCGCCCTGCCGGACGGCCGCATTCCAGACGGGATTCCAGATGAAACGATCAGCCTCGGACGCCCGCCGCCAGCTCGGCGCCCAGCTCGCGGACCGCGGCCAGGCCGGAGGCCTCGTCGGGGGCGTCCAGGATGCGGCGGATGAACGCCGAGCCGACGATGACGCCGTCGGCGTAGCCCGCCACCTCCGCGGCCTGCCGGCCGGTGCCGACGCCCAGCCCGACGCAGATCGGCAGGTCGGTGTGGACACGGGTCCGCTCGACCAGGCCCTGCGCCGCCGAGCCGACCGACTCGCGGGCGCCGGTGACGCCCATCAGCGAGGCCGCGTAGACAAAACCGGTGCAGCTGTCGATGACGGCCTTGATGCGCGTCTCGGGAGAGCTCGGCGCGACCAGGAAGACCGTGTCGATTCCGACCGCGGCGCTGGCCGTACGCCAGGGCTCGGACTCCTCGGGGGTCAGGTCGGGGGTGATCGTGCCCGTCCCGCCCGCGTTCGCCAGGTCGCGGGCGAAACGCTCGGCGCCGTAGCGGTCGATGGGGTTCCAGTACGTCATGACCAGCGTGGCGGCGCCCGTCTTGGCCACGCCCTCGACCGTGCGCAGCACGTCGGCGATACGGGTGCCGTTGGTCAGCGCCCTGTGCACGGCGTCCTGGATCGTCGGGCCGTCCATGAGCGGGTCGGAGTAGGGCAGGCCGATCTCGATCACATCGCAGCCCGCCTCCACCATGGCGGTGGCGACGGCGATCGCACCGTCCTGCGTGGGAAATCCAGCGGGAAGGTATCCGATGAGGGCGGCGCGATCGTCCGCCTTCGCCTTGGCGAACACCGTCTGAAGAGTCGTCATCGTTGAGTTCCGTTGCGGTTCGTGGCCTCCGTCCCCTCCGGGCGCGGCCGGAGGGGAAGCAAGTCGGTCGTCAGAGGTTGAAGTACTTCATGGCGGTGCCCATGTCCTTGTCGCCACGGCCCGAGAGGTTGACCAGAATGGTCGCCTCCGGGCCCATCTCGCGCCCGAGCTTGAGGGCTCCCGCCAGCGCGTGCGAGGACTCGATCGCGGGGATGATGCCCTCGGTACGGGAGAGCAGCGAGAAGGCGTCCATCGCCTCGGCGTCGGTGATGCCGTGGTAGGAGGCGCGGCCGGTGTCCTTGAGCCAGGCGTGCTCGGGGCCGACACCGGGGTAGTCGAGACCGGCGGAGATCGAGTGGGACTCGATCGTCTGGCCTTCGTCGTCCTGCAGGACGTAGGTGCGGGAGCCGTGCAGCACTCCGACGGAGCCCTGGGTGAGCGTGAGGGCGTGCTCACCGCTCTCCAGCCCGCGGCCGCCGGCTTCGTAGCCGTGCAGCTGGACGCCCTCGTCGTCGAGGAAGGCGTGGAAGATGCCGATCGCGTTGGACCCGCCGCCGACCGCCGCGGCGATCGCGTCCGGCAGCCTGCCGGTGAGCTCCAGGATCTGGCGGCGGGCCTCGACGCCGATGACGCGGGCGAAGTCGCGGACGATCTCCGGGAAGGGGTGCGGCCCGGCGATGGTGCCGAAGAGGTAGTGGGTGTGATCGACGTTGGCCACCCAGTCGCGGAAGGCCTCGTTGATCGCGTCCTTGAGGGTCTGGCTGCCGTTGGTGACCGGGATGACGGTGGCTCCGAGCAGCTTCATGCGGGCGACGTTGAGCGCCTGGCGCTCGCAGTCGACGGCCCCCATGTAGATCACGCACTCCAGGCCCATCAGGGCGGCGGCGGTCGCGGTGGCGACGCCGTGCTGGCCTGCGCCGGTCTCGGCGATCACCCGGGTCTTGCCCAGCCGCTTGGTCAGCAGGGCCTGGCCGAGCACGTTGTTGATCTTGTGGGCGCCGGTGTGCGTCAGGTCCTCGCGCTTGAGGATGATCCGGGCGCCGCCCGCCTGCTCGGCGAAGCGGGACACCTCGGTCAGCGTGGTCGGCCGCCCGGCGTAGGTGCGCAGCAGGTGGTCGAACTCACGGATGAACGCGACGTCGTTCTTGGCCTTGTCGTATTCGGCCGCCACCTCGTCCAGCGCCGGGATGAGCGCCTCGGGCACGTAGCGTCCGCCGAAGACGCCGAACTTGCCGTGGATGTCCGGGTCGTTGCCGTGGGCGCCGTTCCCGGCGAGGTCGGCGGTGGTGAGAACGGTTCCTTCTTGCGCTGTCACTGCTTACTGCCCCTCGGGTCGGGATGCGGGGTGGGCACCGGCGGTGACCAGGTCGACCACGGCGGCCCGCGGATCCTTGCCGGTGACCAGGCTCTCGCCGACCAGGACGGCGTCGGCGCCGGCCCTGGCGTAGGCGAGGAGGTCATGGGGGCCGCGCACGCCCGACTCGGCGACCTTGATGATGCCTTCGGGGATCTTGGGCGCCAGCTTGGCGAACACCTCGCGGTCCACCTCAAGGGTCTTGAGGTCTCGCGCGTTGATGCCGATGATCTTGGCTCCGGCGTCGATCGCCCGGTCGAGCTCCTCTTCGGTGTGCACCTCGACCAGCGGGGTCAGCCCGATCGACTCGGCCCGCTCGATGAGCGAGACCAGCGCGTTCTGGTCCAGCGCGGCCACGATCAGCAGCGCCAGGTCGGCGCCGTAGGCGCGGGCCTCCCAGAGCTGGTAGGAGGTGACGATGAAGTCCTTGCGCAGCACCGGGATGTCGACGACGGCGCGGACGGCGGCCAGATCCTCGAGGCTGCCGCCGAAGCGGCGCCTCTCGGTCAGCACGCTGATGACGTGGGCGCCGCCCGACTCGTAGTCGGCGGCGAGTGCCGCGGGGTCGGCGATCGCGGCCAGTGCCCCCTTGGACGGGCTCGAACGCTTGACCTCGGCGATGACCGCCACGGGGTCGCCGCCCAGCGCCGCGTAGGCGTCGCGGGGTGCGGGAGCCCGCCCGGCCCGCTCCTTGAGCTCGGCCAGCGATACGCTCTTCTGCCGCTCGGCCAGATCGGCGCGGACCCCTTCGAGGATCTCCTCCAGCACGCTCATCTGTCCTCCTCGCGAAGCTCGGAGGTCAGGTCCGCGAACGTTGCCGTGCCCATGGTTCGCTCGCTCCGCTCGCTCACGAGTAAGGTCCCTCCCGATCGATTGCCCTGTCTCGCCGATGGTATCGGCCCGGCCGAGGTCGCCTTGCCACCGGGTAACGCCTATAGGTGACTAGGGAGCCAGGAATTCCCCAAAGGGAACATTTCGCACCACCCAAAAGGCGATCATTAAAGCGAGAAATATCCAAATATAGGCAGTATGTATGGATTTACCGTTAAATGGCTCTCCGCGCCAGGATCGCAGCGCCCAGCGCCCCCAGAGCGCGACCAGCACCGGCACCAGGACCACAACGAACGGATTGAGCCCCAGAGCGGTGACGAGGTCGCCGTGGGCGAGCGCGTAGACGGTCCGGAGCCCACCGCAGCCCGGGCAGTAGAGCCCGGTGAGCATGAGGAACGGGCAGGTGGGGTAGTGACCGGGCTCGTTCGGGTCCACCGCGCTCACGAACACCGTCGCGGCGCCGACCGCCGCCGCGACGCCGAGCGGCGCCAGCAGGGCCCGCGCCCGCGCCCGACGTGATCTCGCGATCTTCCCCGTCACCATGATTCGCCCGAACTCCCCACCGGCGGCGACCCGCCACCGGCCACGATACCCAGGGGAAGCGAAGCCCTGTCCCCGTCGTCCCCGTGGCTCCCCGGTTAGCCCGGCATGCTGGTCGAGCCGATGATGCCCAGAAAGAGGAGCCCTCCCAGCACCAGCACCCAGCAGGCGATGCCGAAGTAGGACAGGACCAGACCGGCGATGGCCATGCCCCGTCCCTCCTCGCCGGTCCGCTTGATCTGGCTCAGCGAGATGTGGCCGAGCACGGCGCCCACGATCGAGGTGATACCACACGCGAACAGTCCGGCGATGCCCATGACCAGCGCGGCGATGGCCATGCCGTTGTTGCCTCGGGGCGGCGGCGCGCCATAGCCGTAGCCGCCGTAGGGATCGTGGCCGCCGGGCGGCGTGCCGTACCCACCGGAGCCGTAACCGCCGGAGGAGTCGTAACCGCCACCCTGAGGTGGTCCGTAACCACCCGGCTGATTCCCATAGCTCATGAATAGCTCCCCTATATGCAAGTTGCGGGCGAAATCCTAGCTAAAACACGCCGTGGACGAGGAGCTCCGCCCGCCTTGTGAGCAAGTTGTGGCCGTAAAGGAAACCAGGAAATCAGGAACCGCCGCCGGCTCTACTCCCTGTTCTCCGGTCCGGCCGTGGGGTCGGCGCCGAGATCGATGGCGTCCCACAGCGCCCGCTCGCTGGGAGCGCTCTCGGCGAGGGTACGGCCCGCGCCTTCGGGATTCGAGCCGGGGCGGTCGTAGCGGTCGGACATGCCGGGCCAGCGATCACCTCTGAGAACCGCCGTCACTCCCCCGCCCAGCAGGAGCAGACCCCCGACCGTGGCGATCAGCGGCCAGGCGATGACGGAGGCGACCTGCGGAGCGCCGCCCCCGGCCATCGGCGCCTGACTCGCCGAGATCCGCAGCGCCGCGCTCGCGCCGCTCCCCCACCAGGCCGCGGCGATCACCCCGGCCCCGCAGAGCGCCATCACGCCACCGATGATCCTGCGCCACACGCCCCTGGTCGCGAGCACGGCGACCACCCCGGCGAGCCCCGCCCAGGCCGCCGGGCCGAGCGCGGGAGCGAGCTCCGCGGCGGAGACCGCCACCTTGCGCACGCCGTACGTCACGGTGAACCACTCGCGCCCGGCGGTGAGCAGCACGAGCGCGGCGCCCGCCACGCACACGATCACCCAGGTCCACAGCGCTCGCCTGGCCGTCACTCCGAGGTCACCGTCAGCTCGTCGGCGTCGAAGCAGGTCCGGTCGCCGGTGTGGCAGGCGGCGCCCACCTGGTCGACCTTGAGCAGGATCGTGTCGCCGTCGCAGTCGAGGGCGGCGGACTTGACGTGCTGGACGTGGCCGGAGGTGTCGCCCTTCACCCAGTAGGCCCCGCGGCTGCGCGACCAGTAGGTGGCCCTGCCGGAGGTGAGCGTGCGATGCAGCGCCTCGTCGTCCATCCAGGCGAGCATGAGCACCTCGCCGGTGTCGTACTGCTGGACGACGGCGGGCACCAGCCCGTCGCCGGTGCGCTTCAGTCGTGCCGCGATGGCTGGGTCAAGGGACATGCCGCAATTGTGCCGCAACCAGGGAGAGGTACGGCGTCCGGCATGGCCGGACGAGACCCCGAACCTATCGACGATCACGGCTACCGCACGCTGGGCGGCCATCCCCGTCCGCCCGCTCGGCCCGCCTGGTCGCGGGAGCCGGCACGGATGCCTCGCCCCCGGCGGCCCGCGACGGTGATATCGCAACGAGCCTTGCGGTAAGAGATTTGGCCTCATAGGTTTTCGCCATGTCAGACCCAGCTGTGAGACTGAGCGGCCTCAGCAAGAGCTTCGGCGCCGTGGCCGCGGTCGCCGGTGTCGACCTCGACATCGCCGACGGCGAGTTCTTCGCCATGCTCGGGCCGTCGGGTTCGGGCAAGACCACCGTTCTGCGGCTGATCGCGGGCTTCGAGACCCCCACCTCCGGCAGGGTCGAGCTCGGCGGGGTGGACGTCACCCGGCTCGCCCCCTTCGAGCGGGACGTCAACACCGTCTTCCAGGACTACGCGCTGTTCCCGCACATGAACGTGGTGGACAACGTCGAGTACGGCCTCCGCGTGAAGCGGGTCCCCAAGGCCGAGCGCCGCGTCCGCGCCTTGGCCGCGCTGGAGTCGGTCCGGCTGGAGGGCCTGGAGCGGCGCAGGCCGAACCAGCTCTCCGGCGGCCAGCGCCAGCGGGTGGCCCTGGCCCGCGCCCTGGTCAACCGCCCCCGGGTGCTGCTGCTCGACGAGCCGCTCGGCGCGCTGGATCTCAAGCTCCGCGAGGAGATGCAGGTGGAGCTCAAGTCGATCCAGCGCGAGGTGGGCATCACCTTCCTGTTCGTCACCCACGACCAGGAGGAGGCGCTGACCATGAGCGACCGGGTGGCGGTGTTCGACCGGGGCCGGATCGAGCAGGTGGGCACCCCGGCCGACATCTACGAAAAACCCGTCAGCCCCTTCGTCGCGGGATTCGTCGGCACCTCCAACCTGATCTCCGGCGAGGCCGCGCGGGCCGTGCTCGGCAGGGAGGGCACCTTCAGCGTGCGGCCGGAGAAGCTGCGCGTCGCCGGGCTCGACGACGCGGTCGACGCCGCCGAGCACAGCGCGACGGGCACCGTCTCGGAGGTCGTCTACGCCGGGCCCGCCACCCGGTTCGTGGTCGAGCTCGACGTGGGCGGGCGGCTCATCGCCCTCCAGCAGAACCTGCAGGTCTCGTCCATGGACGTGATGAGTCTGCGGGACACCAGGGTCCGCCTCGTCTGGCACCGCCGGCACGAGTTCGCGATCGTCTCGCAAGAAGGCGTCTCGTAGGAAAGGCAGTCATCACATGCGATCCACCCCCCGGACTCTCATCCGGCACAGCGCGGTCGCCCTCTCGGCGCTCGCCCTGGTCACCGTCACCGCCTGCGGCGCCTCCTCGCCGGAGCCCGGCGCCGGTGCCCCCGCTCCGGGCAGGAGCGGCTTCACCCCGCCCAAGATCGAGTCGTTGAAGACCCTCGGCACGGGCGAGGGTCAGGTCAACCTGGTCAACTGGGCCGGATACGTCGAGGACGGGAGCAACGATCCCAAGGTCGACTGGGTCACCCCGTTCGAGAAGGCGACCGGCTGCCAGGTCAACGCCAAGACCGCGGGCACGTCCGACGAGATGGTCAACCTGATGAAAACCGGCGAGTACGACGCCGTCTCCGCCTCGGGCGACGCCTCACTGCGGCTGATCGCCGGCGGGACCGTCGCTCCGGTCAACACCGCGCTGATCCCCAACTACGCCGATGTGTTCGCCGGCCTCAAGGACAAGGCGTGGAACTCGATCGACGGCGTGGCCTACGGCGTGCCGCACGGCCGCGGGGCCAACCTGCTCATGTGGCGCACCGACACGGTCAAGCCCGCGCCCGACTCCTGGAGCGTGGTGTTCGACCCCGCCTCGCCGTACGCGGGGAAGATCACGGCCTACGACTCCCCGATCTACATCGCGGACGCGGCGCTGTATCTGATGGCCACCAAACCCGAGCTCGGCATCAAGAACCCCTACGCGCTGGACGACGGGCAGTTCCAGGCCTCGGTCGACCTGCTCAAGCAGCAGAGGAAGCTCGTCGGCGAGTACTGGTCGGACTACACCAAGGAGGTCCAGGCCTTCAAGAGCGGCGACTCCGTGGTCGGCACCACCTGGCAGGTCATCGCCAACGTGGCCGCCGCGGACAAGGCCCCGATCGAGGTGACCCTGCCCAAGGAGGGGTCGACCGGCTGGTCGGACACCTGGATGATCGCCGCTGCGGCCAAGCACCCGAACTGCGCCTACAAGTGGATGGACTGGATCATCTCCCCCCAGGCCAACGCCCAGGTCGCCGAATACTTCGGGGAGGCTCCGTCCAACGCCAAGTCCTGTGAGCTGACCGCCGATCCCAAGCACTGCGAGACCTTCCACGCGGCCGACGAGGACTACTACTCCAAGGTCTGGTACTGGACCACGCCGATCGCCCAGTGCCTGGACGGCCGCACCGACGTCACGTGCAAGGACTACTCCGCCTGGACCCGGGCCTGGACCGAGATCAAGGGCTGATCCCCGCAGGAACCATCCGCACGGCAGGAGGTACGGGCCCGCCTGCCCGGTCCCCGCCCCCTTCCCGGGGTCCCCTTACACGGAGGAACCGAAGTTGACCCCCACCGCGACGGCGGGCCGCACGCCGCGACGCCGGCTCACCGCCTTTCTGCACCGTCACGCGGGTGTACGGCTGTCGCTGCTGCTGTCCGCGCCCCTGCTCTGGCTCGGCGTCGCCTATCTCGGCGCGCTGGCGGCCCTGTTCGTGACGGCCCTGTGGAGCACCGACACCTTCACCGGCGACGTGGTCAAGGAGTTGACCTGGGTCAACTTCCAGGATCTGTTCACCCTCGACGTCTACCGGACGATCGCCCTGCGCTCGGTGGGGGTGGCGGTCGCGGTGACGCTGATCGACCTGGTCATCGCGTTCCCGATGGCGTTCGCGATGGCCAAGCTGGCCTCCCCCCGCGCCCAGCGCTGGCTGGTGATCGCGGTGCTCACCCCGCTGTGGGCGTCCTACCTGGTGAAGGCCTACGCCTGGCGGATCATGCTCTCCTCTGACGGCATCCTCGGCTGGGGGTACGGCCTGACCGCCACGATCCTCACCCTGTCCTACCTGTGGCTGCCGTACATGATCCTGCCGATCTACGCCGGACTCGAACGGCTGCCGGACTCGCTGCTGGACGCGGCCGGCGATCTGGGTGCGCGCGGCCCGCGGACGTTCTGGACCGTCGTGTGGCCGCTCACCTTCCCCGCCGTGATCGCGGGCTCGGTCTTCACCTTCTCGCTGTCGCTCGGCGACTACATCACCGTGAAGATCGTGGGCGGCACGTCGCAGCTGATCGGCAACGTCGTCTACGACAACATCGGCGCGGCCAACAACCTCCCCTTCGCCGCCGCGGTCGCCACCGTCCCCGTGGTGATCATGCTGGTCTACCTCGCCGCGGTCCGCCGCACCGGCGCCCTGGAGAACCTGTGAACCTCTCCCGTACGGCACGCACGGCGCTGTGGGCGATGCTGGCCGGGGGGCTCGGCGTCATCTACGTGCCCCTGCTCATCGTGCTGGTCAACTCCTTCAACACCGACCGCACGTTCGCCTGGCCGCCCACCGGGTTCACCGTCCGGTGGTGGGAGGCGGCCTGGAACTCCACCGGCGTACGCGACGCGCTGTGGGCGTCCGTCCAGGCCGGGCTGGGCGCCACGGCGATCGCCCTGGTGCTCGGCACGATGGTGGCCTTCGGGATCCAGCGGTACGACTTCTTCGGCAAGAACGCGGTCTCGCTGCTGATCCTGCTGCCGATCGCCCTGCCCGGCATCGTCACCGGCATCGCGCTGAACAACGCCTTCCGGGCGGTGCTGGAACCGTTCGGGGTGAGCCTGGGCCTGTTCACCGTGATCATCGGGCACGCGACCTTCTGCGTGGTGACCGTCTACAACAACGTGCTCGCCCGCCTGCGCCGCATGGGCTCCTCCCTGGAGGAGGCCTCGGCCGACCTGGGCGCCGACACCTTCACCACGTTCCGGCTGATCACCTTCCCGATGATGCGCTCGGCGCTGCTCGCGGGTGGTCTGCTCGCCTTCGCCCTGTCCTTCGACGAGATCATCGTGACCACGTTCACCGCGGGGGCCGGGGTCAGGACGCTTCCCCTGTGGATCTTCGAGAACCTCTTCCGTCCCAACCAGGCGCCGGTCGTCAACGTGGTGGCCGCCGCCCTGATCGTGGCGTCGATCGTTCCCATCTACCTCGCCCAGCGCCTGTCAGGCGGTGACGCGGGCACCCGCTGAGCGGGCGACCGCCCCCGGGCACGCGCCCGGGGGCGGTGAGAGGCCGGTCGTCCGACGGTCAGGAGGAGCGACCGCCGTCGATCGATCAGACCTGCGGCAGGGATGGCGTTCCCGGCGTGCGGTCGTCGTCGAGCAGGTCGGTGGCGTGGACGACGATCCGGGGGTCGGGAGACCCCACGATCTCGTGGTCCTTGTTGTCATACTCGAACAGGCTCAGGAGATGGCGCATGGCCTCGATCCTGGCCCGCTTCTTGTCGTTGCTCTTGATCACCGTCCACGGCGACTCCTCCGTGTCGGTGTGCAGGAACATGTCCTCCTTGGCCTCGGTGTACATCTCCCACTTGTCCAGCGACTCCAGGTCCATCGGCGACAGCTTCCACTGCCGTACCGGGTCGACCTGGCGGATCACGAAGCGGGTGCGCTGCTCGGAGCGGGACACCGAGAACCAGAACTTCACGAGGTGGATGCCGTCCCGGACGAGCATGCGCTCGAACTCGGGGGTCTGCTCCATGAACTCCAGGTATTCCTCCGGCGTGGCGAAGCCCATCACGCGCTCGACCCCGGCGCGGTTGTACCAGGACCGGTCGAAGAAGACCATCTCCCCCGCGGCCGGCAGGTGCGAGATGTAGCGCTGGAAGTACCACTGCGTGCTCTCGCGCTCGCTCGGCTTCTCCAGCGCGACCACGGTCGCCCCGCGCGGGTTGAGGTGCTCCATGAACCGCTTGATCGTGCCGCCCTTGCCCGCCGCGTCACGCCCCTCGAACAGGACCACCAGCCGGCCGCCGGTGTCCTTCACCCAGTACTGCAGCTTGAGCAGCTCGATCTGGAGCAGGCGCTTGAGCCGGTCGTACTCCGACCGGTCCATCCGCTCGGCGTAGGGATACTTCTCCCGCCAGGTGTCGACGGCGCTGCCGTCCAGCCGCACCAGGACGGGATCATCGTCGTCATCGTCCCTGACCCGCAGGTTCGGCAGCTCGTCGAGCAGGTCACCGCGGGCTATGGCCGAGCGCACGTGAAGGATCGGGAACTGCTTATCCACCGGTTCATCACCCAGCACATTCGTCATGGTTTCCTACCCCTGAGACAGAATTTAGCGCTCGTTCTATCCTCTGCCTCCTCCGGGGGGCGTTAATCCTCGGTGAAATCATCGCGTGCGGCGCACGCCGCCGCCCTCGGGATAACCATGGGATCGCCATGACAAAAACCTACTAAACCAGTAGGTCTTGACGGGATTACGGGACTGTGTTGAAGTGTGGGCATGAAGTCCGAGCTCCGGCTGGTGATCCGCGGTCACATCGACCTGTGCCGCGTGTGGTCCTCCTCCTGTCGCCACTGACGCTCCAGCTCATTCGGCGGAGCGCCGCCCGCGCGCCTCCCCTCTCTCTCCCCGGACGACCGGCCAGAAAGGCTTCAACCATGCCCGTCGAATTTCCAGGCATCGGTGGCGGTGACATCCGTAACGGACCGGAGACGGCACCGCGTCCGGCTCCCGGCCCACGCCGGTTGGCGGCGCGATCGGTGCGAACGCACCGGAGACACGGCCGGGACCGGGTGCTCCTCGCCTCCGGATCCGGATCCGCCGCCCCTGCGCGGGCCGCCGCACCCCCGGCGAACGGCGCCGGGGAGCCCGGGAGCCCCGCGCTGAAAGTGATCACCACCAGGCATCCGGGACGGTGGGTGGCCGCCGCGGCCATCGCCGTGCTGCTGGCCATGGTGGCCAGCGCGCTGATCACCAATCCCGCCTGGGAGTGGGAGGTGGTCGGGGAGTTCCTGTTCGCGCCCTCGGTGCTGCGGGCGGTCGTCTTCACGCTGGAGCTGACCGCGCTGGGGATCGTCTTCGGCTTCCTGCTGGGCACCGTACTGGCGCTCATGCGACTTTCGAGGAACACGCTGCTGTCCTCGGCGGCCTGGGGTTACATCGCCCTGTTCCGCTCGATCCCGCTCATCCTGCAACTGCTGTTCTGGTACAACCTGGCGCTGCTGTACCCGAGGCTCTCCTTCGGCGTCCCGTTCGGCCCGGCGTTCTTCGACATCGGGACCATGGACCTGATCGGCCCGGTCACCGCCGCCGCGCTCGGCCTCGCGCTCCACCAGGCCGCCTACGCCGCCGAGATCGTCCGGGCGGGCCTGCTCTCGGTGGACCGCGGGCAGCGGGAGGCCGCCGCGGCGCTGGGCATCCCCCGGACCAGGCAACTGCTGCGGATCGTCCTGCCCCAGGCGATGCGGTCGATCGTGCCCACCGCCGGCAACGAGATCATCGGCCTGGTCAAGGGCACCTCGGTGGTCTACATCATGGCCCTGCCCGAGCTGTTCTACCAGGTTCAGGTGATCTACAACCGCAACGGCCGGGTCATGGCGCTGCTGCTGGTGGCGACCGTCTGGTATCTGGTCATGACCTCCGTGATGTCCGTCGCGCAGCACTACATCGAGCGCCACTACGCGAAGGGCCGCGCATGAGCGCCGCGATGGTCGATCTGAAGGCCGTGCACAAGAGCTTCGGGTCGCTGGAGGTCCTGCGCGGGGTGGATCTCCAGGTCGGCGCGGGCGAGGTCACCGTGATCCTCGGCCCGTCCGGCTCCGGCAAGTCGACCCTGCTGCGCACCGTCAACCACCTGGAGAAGGTGGACAGCGGGTCGGTCACCGTCGACGGCGAGCTCGTCGGCTACCGCCGGGCGGGCGACAGGCTGTACGAGCTCTCCGAGCGCGAGATCCTCCGGCAGCGGACCCGGATCGGGTTCGTCTTCCAGAGCTTCAACCTGTTCCCGCACCTGACCGTGCGGCAGAACGTCACCGAGGCGCCCACCTCGGCCCAGCGCAGGCCCAAGGCCGAGGTGGAGGCCCTGGCGGTCCGGCTGCTGGAACGCGTCGGGCTGTCGGACAAGATCGACGCCTACCCCCGGCAGCTCTCCGGCGGGCAGCAGCAGCGGGTGGCCATCGCCCGCGCCCTGGCCCTCGAACCCAAGGTCATCCTCTTCGACGAGCCGACGTCAGCGCTGGATCCGGAGCTCGTCGGGGAGGTGCTCGACGTGGTGAAGGACCTCGCCGGGAGCGGCACCACCATGATCGTCGTCACCCATGAGATCGGCTTCGCCCGCGAGATCGCCGACACGGTGGTGTTCATGGACGAGGGCCGCATCGTCGAGCGGGGCACCCCCGCCCAGGTGCTGGACGCGCCCCGGCACGAACGCACCCGCCTGTTTCTCAGCAAGGTTCTCTGACCCCAGAGCAAGGATTGACATGTCGTTCTTATCGAGGCTCGTCCCCGTCGCCGTCGCCCTGCCCCTCCTCCTCGCCTCCGCCTGCGCCGCGAGTGAGAGCACGGCGAGCACGTCCGAGGCGGTTTCCGCCACCGCTCCGCCCGGAGCCACCGGCGCGAAGATCAACACCAGCCCCGAGCAGAACCGGGTCCGCGCCGACAAGGTCGAGGCCATCGCCGCCGAGGTTCCCGAGGCGATCCGCGCCGACGGTGAGCTCGCCGTCGGTTTCAACGGCGAGGGCTCCCCGCCCCTGACGTTCCTGGCCGACGACGACACCACGCCGATCGGCGTGGAGACCGACCTCGCCCACCTCATCGCCGACGTCCTGGGCCTCAAGGTGAAGGAGGAGAACACCTCGTGGGAGAACCTGTTCCTCGCCGTGAAGTCCGGCAAGTACGACGTGGCCCTCAGCAACGTCACGGTGACCGAGGAGCGTAAGGACATCTACGACTTCGCCACCTACCGGGTGGACCAGCTCGCCTGGCAGGTGGGCGCGGACAGCCCGATCACCAAGATCGAGAAGCCCGCCGACATCGCCGGGCTGAACGTGTCGGTCGGGTCGGGCACCAACCAGGAGAAGATCCTGCTGGACTGGGACGCCCAGAACCAGAAGGCCGGGCTCAAGGCGGCCCGGATCCAGTACTACCAGAAGTACGGCGACGTGCTGCTCGCCCTGAAGTCCGGCCGTATCCAGGCCTACTTCGGCCCCAATCCGTCCATCGCCTACCAGGTGGCCGTCGGCGGCGACAGCAGGATCGTGGGAACCGTTCCGGGCGGCGGCTCCATCCAGGGCCTGATCGCGGTCATGACCCTCAAGGGGAACGGGCTCGTCAAGCCGGTCAACGAGGCGCTGAACGAGCTCATCAAGAACGGAAAGTACGCCGAGGTGCTCAAGCGCTGGGGTCTCGAGAACGAGGCGCTGCCGGAGTCCCTGATCAACCCGCCCGGTCTCCCCAGGCAGCCCAAGTGAGCATCGACTCCATCGAGGTACGGCACGTCGCGGTCGGGGACCCGGAGGTCCGGCCGCTCCTGGACGACCTGCACTTCGAGTACACCAGCCGGTACGGCCCCAACCAGGAGCTCTCCCGCTATCCCGACGACGAGTTCGCCCCGGAGCGGGGAGGGGCGTTCCTGATCCTCGTCGAGCACGGGCAGACCGTCGCCGGCGGCGCGTTCCGCCGCCACGACCCCGAGACCGCCGAGCTCAAGCGGATCTGGACGCATCCGGACCACCGGCGGCGCGGCCTCGGCCTCGCCGTCGTGCGCGAGCTCGAACGGGAGGCGCTGCGGCGGGGCTACCGCCGGATCCACCTCACCACCGGCCCCCGGCAGCCCGAGGCCGCCGGACTCTACCTGACCGGCGGCTACACCCCGCTCTACGACGTGGAGGCCGACCCCGAGACCGTCGGCGTGCACCCCTTCGAAAAGCTCCTCTAGGAGCTGCGGGCCGAGACCCAGGAGGCGTGCATGTCGGCGTAGACACCGGGCTCCCGGACGAGCTCGGCGTGCGGGCCGCGCTGCACGATCCGGCCCTTGTCGAAGACCAGCACCTCGTCCGCCGCCTCGGCGGTGGACAGCCGGTGGGCGATGGAGACGGCGGTACGGCCCCGCGTGACCCCCTCGAGCGCGCGGGCCAGCCGTACCTCCGTCGCCGGGTCCACCGCGGAGGTGGCCTCGTCCAGCAGGAGCAGGTCCGGGTCGGCCAGGTAGGCGCGGGCCAGCGCGACGAGCTGGCGCTCGCCCGCCGACATCGACTCGCCGCGCTGGCCGACCCGGGTGGAGAGATCCTCGGGCAGGCCTTCCAGCCAGTCGGCGAGCCCCAGCTCGGTCAGGGCCAGCCGGATCTCCTCGTCGGTCGCCGAGGGGCGGCCGAATCGGATGTTCTCCGCCAGGGTGCCGTCGAACAGGAAACCGTCCTGCGGCACCATGACGATCCGCTCGCGCAGCGAGGAGAAACGGACCGTCCGCAGGTCCTCCCCGTCCACGGTGACCCGGCCCGAGGCCGGGTCCATCAGCCGGGTGAGCAGCTTGGCGAAGGTCGTCTTGCCGGAACCGGTCTCCCCCACCACGGCGATCCTGGAGCGCGGCGGGATGCGCACCGAGACCTCGTGCAGCACCGGCACGCCGCCGGGGTAGGCGAACCCGACGTCCTCGAAGGAGACCGAGATGGGACCGCGGGGCAGCTCGACGCCCTCCGGGCCCGGGTCGACGACGTCGGGCGGGGTGTCGAGCACGCCGAGGATGCGCCGCCATCCGGCGATCGCGTTCTGCGCGTCGCTGAGCACCTCGGTGGCGACCTGCAGCGGCGAGACGAACAGTGTGATCAGGAACAGGAAGGCGATCAGGCGCCCGGCCGTGATGTCGCCCCCGACGCCCAGCTTCACCCCGAGCAGCACGACCCCGGCCACGGCCACCGCCGCGACGATCTCGGTCAGCGGGAAGACGGTCGCGACGATCTTCTGCGTGCGGGCCTGGGCGGCCTTGTTGGCGTCGATCGCGACGTCGAGCCGCTGCGCCGTACGGGCCTCCGAGCCGTGGGCCCGGATCACCGCCGCGCCCACGACCGCCTCGCTGACGGCGGAGAGCATGTCGCCGGCGCGCTCGCGGACCAGCGTGTAGGCCCCCGAGAGCCACCGCTGGAAGCGCGGCAGCGCCACCAGGAGCGGCAGGAAGCAGAGCCAGACCAGCAGGGCGAGCTGCCAGGAGTAGATGAACATCAGCACGGTGGCGACCAGGAGCTGCCCCATGGCAACGATGATCATCAGTCCGCCCGACTGCATGAACACGCTGATCTGGTCGACGTCACCGGTGACCCGGGAGACCAGGGCCCCTCGGCGCTCGGCGTTCTGGGTGAGCACCGACAGGTCGTGCACGTGCCGGAAGCCGCGCACCCTGAGCGTGGCGAGGGAGGACTCGCTCGTCCTGTAGAGGCGGACGTTCATCCAGTACGCGCACAGTGCGGTGAACACCACCGCGACCGCGCACAGCAGCACGGCGGTGCGGATGTAGGCCAGGTCGGGGCCCGACTCCTGGAGCCCCGTGTCGATGGTCTGCTGGACGGCGATCGGCACGATCACCTTGCCCAGCGTCGCCACCACGGCCAGCAGGAGCGTCCCGACCAGCCCCTTGCGAAACTCCGGCGTGAGCGACAGTCCATGCCGGACGGTGGCGCTCGCCGACCGTTCGACCCCCTGCAACGAACTCACGCGCTGACCTCTTCCTCTGCGCCGAGCGCCTCGCGCTCGGCCTCTTGACGTTCGTAGGCGGTGACCAGGTTGCGGTATCCCTCGCAGCGGATCAGCAGCTCCTCGTGGGAGCCGCGGTCGGCGATCCGGCCCTGCTGGAGGTAGACGACCTCGTCCGCCAGGGCGATGGTGGCCATCCGGTAGGCGACGACGATCACGGTCGAGGCCTGGGCCGCGTCCCGCAGGCCGTACAGGATCCTGGCCTCGACCTGCGGGTCCACGCTGGAGGTGGCGTCGTCCAGGATGAGCAGCCGGGGGCGGCGGACCAGCGCGCGGGCCAGTGCCACCCGCTGGCGCTGTCCACCGGAAAGGGTCGTGCCGCGCTCGCCGACCATGGTGTCGAGCCCCGAGGGGAGACCGCTGACGAACCCGTCGGCCTGGGCCAGGCGCAGCGCCGCCCAGACGTCCTCGTCCCCGACCGGCAGGCCGAGGGTGACGTTGCCGCGCACGCTGTCGTCGAACAGGAACGTCTGCTGGGGCACCAGCGCCACCACGTCGCTGACCCCGCCGTGTGCGACCTCGCGCAGGTCCACCTCGTCCACCAGCACGGCTCCCGCCTCCGGGTCGACCAGGCGGACGAAGGTCTGGGTGAGCGTGGACTTTCCGGAGCCCGTGGGGCCGACCAGCGCGACGGTGCGGCCGGGCTCGACCTTCAGGCTCACGTCGTGCAGGACGGGGTAGTCGCCGTAGGAGTAGCCGAGGTCGCGGACCTCCAGCCTGGCCGGGGACTCCCCGGCCAGCGTGGCGGTGCCGTACTCCATGGAGCCCGTCGCGGTGAGCACGCCCTTGATCCGCTCGTAGCCGACGACGGCGCGGGGCAGTTCGCCGAGCACCCAGCCGAGCGCGCGGATCGGGAAGGCCAGCAGGGTGAACAGGTAGGCGACCTGGACGAGGACTCCCGAGGTGATCGCGCCGCTCTCCAGCCGGAACGCGCCGATCAGCAGCACCGCGAGCACGCCCAGCGTGGGCAGTGCCTCCAGCATCGGGTCGAACAGGCCGCGGACCCTGCCGACGGCGATGTTGGCGTCGCGCAGCTCGTGGGCCCTGGCCCGGAACCTGTCGGTCTCCTCGGTCTCGCGGCCGAGGGTCTTGACGACCAGGGCGCCGTCGAAGCTCTCGTGCGCGATCTCGCTGACCTCCGCGCGGAGCTGCTGGGCCCGGGTGGCCAGGGGGCTGAGCTTGCGCTGGTAGACCAGGTTCAGCACGGCGATCGCCGGGAAGATCAGGAAGCCCACCAGGGCGAGGATCGGATCGGTGATCACCATCGCGACCGCGGCGGTGACCAGCATGACGATCACGCCGACCGCCATCGGCAGCGGGGCCAGCGGCGCCCAGGCGGCCTCGGCGTCGGCGCTGGCGTTGGAGAGGAGCTGGCCGGTCGGGTGCCTGTGGTGCCAGGCCAGCGGGAGCTTCAGGTACTGCCGGGTGACGGCCCGGCGGGAGTGGGCCTGCATCCGGTACTGCATGACCCCGGCGAGGAACCGCCGTCCGGCCACGCCCATCGCCTTGAGGAGGGAGACACCGAGGATGAGGGCCGTGCCGAGGACGAGCGTGCCGGTGGTGGCCTCTCCCTGCTTGAACGCGGGCAGCACGACGTTCTCCGTGGCCCAGCCGAGCGCCCATGCCGACGCGACCGTCATGCCGCCGTACAGCGCGCTGAACACGACGGCGGCGGCGAAGACCGCCTTCTCCGTCCGGATGGCCACCCCGAGGACCTGAAGCCCCCGGCGCATGACGGCGGGAGTCACCTTGCTCGCCACTCGGGGGGTGTCCTTTCAGAGGAAATATTTCTATCTAAGTCACTATCAATTTGGATCAAGCGCTTATTCCCGAACCCGTCACGCCAGGCGAGCATCCGGCGTTGTGGTTGCCCGAACAACAACCTTGGTAGGGTCGACATGTGACATACGCCCGCGCCGAACGCGCCGCGCTCAGCGACCTGCTCGCCGGGCTCGGCCCGGACGCCCCCACTCTCTGCGAGGGCTGGACCACCTTCGACCTCGTCGCCCACCTGGTCCTGCGCGAACGCCGCGCCGACGCCGCCGGCGGCATCATGATCTCGTCACTGGCCGGATACACCGCCAGGGTGCAGGAGTCCCTGAAGGCCAAGCACGGATACGCGGGCCTCGTCGAGCTCCTGCGCTCCGGCCCCTCCGGGATCTACCGCCTGCCCGGCCTGGACCGGCTGGCCAACACCACCGAATACTTCATCCACCACGAGGACGTACGGCGTGCGCAGCGGGTCTGGGAGCCGCGCGAGCTTCCCGCCGACTTCGACGAGACCCTCTGGAAGCAGGCCCGTGCGGGCACCCGCGTGTTCCTGCGCAAGTCACCGGTCCGCGTCGTCCTGCACCGCATCGGCGGCGGCGTCGCCATCGGCGGGCCCAAGGACACCCCCCAGGCCGAGGTGACCGGCGCGGCGGGCGAGCTCATGCTCTTCTGCTTCGGCCGCCAGTCCCACGCCAGGGTCGACGTCACCGGCGACGACGAGGTGGTGGCCAAGCTGATGGACGCCTCGCTGGGCACCTGACCCGCCCACTCACATCTCTCGTCCGGACCGACGCGGGTTCACCCGGAGGCCGGGGCCCGCTCCGAACGTCACCCGCGCTCCCGCCCCGGGGCGTCGCGTGCGCCCCGGGGCGGGAGCGGGAAGAACCCGCTGGTACGGCGGACGTAGTCGGCGTAGCCGGGGCGAGACTTCGACAGCTGCCTCTCCAGCAGCGGCTTGCCGGTCCCGGCCACCAGGAAATAGGTCATGAGCACCGGCGAGAGCACCGTCAGCACGCCCGGCCACTGATCGGCGGCGACCAGGAACAGACCCCACCACACGCAGGCGTCGCCGAAGTAGTTGGGATGGCGGGTGTAGCGCCACAGACCGGTGTCCAGGACCCTGCCCCCGCTGCCGGGGTCGGCGCGGAAGCGGGCGAGCTGCCGGTCGCCGACCGTCTCGAACACGAATCCGACCAGCCAGAGGGCCGTACCGGCCCAGGTGGCCCAGCCGAGGGGCCCCTTCTCGAACATCGCCACCTGGACCGGGAGCGAGACGAAGAGCAGGACGACGCCCTGGGTCGCGTAGATCGTGCGGACCGCGTACAGGGTGCGGCTGCCGAGGGCGCGGCCGAGCATCCGCTCGTAGCGCGGGTCCTCGCCCTCACCGACGTTGCGCCGCCCGATGTGCAACGCCAGCCGCATCCCCCACGCGGCGGTGAGCCCCAGCACCAGCAGCCGCCTGGCCTCCTCGCCGCCGGAGGAGCCGGACGAGCCGGACATCAGGTAGGACACCAGGGCGACGAGCGTGAACCCGAGGCCCCAGGCCACGTCGATCACCGAGTGGCGGCCCACCCTGAGCGCCACGGCCAGGGTGACCGCGAGCAGCGCGGCGAGGGCGGTCGCGGAGGCGAGCAGGGACCACCAGAACATCCACCAGGACATCACGGCCTCCTCAGCAGGACCTGGTGGACGTCCATCCTGCCCTGCTCGAAGGCGAGCGCACCACCGACCAGATAGAGCCGCCAGACGCGGGCCGTCTCCTCGCCGACCAGCGCGACGGCCTCGGCGTACCGGGACTCGAAGGTGCGGTGCCACTCGCGCACGGTCCTGACGTAGTGCTCTCCCATCGCCTCGGCGTGCTCGAAGGTCAGGCCGGGGGCCTCCAGCAGCGCGATGGTCGCCCCGACCGGGCGCATGTGCATGTCGGGGGCGATGTAGGTCTCGATGAACGGCCCTCCCCCCGGATGGCCGGCCCCGCGTGACATCTGCTGGACCAGCACCCGCCCGCCCGGCCTGACCAGCCGGTGCAGGGCCGAGGCGTAGAGCGGGTAGTTGTCCCGGCCGACGTGCTCGCCCATCTCGACCGAGCCGATCGCGTCGTAGGGGCCGTCGGCGACGTCGCGGTAGTCCTGCAGCCGGACCGTCACGTCCAGCCCCGCCGAGCGCGACTCGACGAACGCCTTCTGCTCCCCGGACAGGGTGACCCCGGTGGCCGACACGCCGTACTCGCGAGCGGCGTGCAACACGAGCGAGCCCCATCCGCACCCCACGTCGAGCAGCCGCATGCCGGGCTCCAGGCGCAGCTTGCGGCAGATCATGTCCAGTTTGCGGCGCTGGGCGCCGGCGAGGGTGTCTCCCGGCTCGAAGAACGCCGAGGAGTAGGCCATCGACCCGTCCAGGATCAGCGCGTAGAAGTCGTTGGACAGGTCGTAGTGGTGGGAGATCGCCGCCCGGTCCCTGCCCCGGCTGTGCGGCCTGCCGCCGAGCCGGGCCTCGGTGGCGGGCGGGGCCGGGGGGCGGCCGATCACGGTGCGCAGTCTCAGCAGCGCCCGTACGGCCCGCACCCGGTCGACCCGGGGCCGGGCCGCTCCGGGTCCGCCCGCCACCGCCTCCCGGACCCGGCGCAGCCCGTCGGCCAGGTCCCCCTCCACGTCCAGCTCGCCCGTCACGTACGCCCTGGCCAGGCCGAGCTCCCCCGGGCTCCACAGCATGCGCCGCAGCGCCCTCGGGGAGCGCAGCACCACGGTGGGCGCGTCCGCCGGGCCGTACGAACCGCCGTCCCAGGTGCGCAGCCGCAGCGGCGGCTCACCGCCGAACAGGCCGCGCAGCAGCGGGGCCAGGACTCCTGCCGCGCCGGTGGCGGCGGGTGCGGTGACGGTCATGTTTGCCTCCCGAGGGTGAACTGCCAGACGTCCAGGTAGCGTGAGCGAAATCCCGCCTCCGAGTAGGCGAGATACAGCGTCCACATGCGGTGGAAGACCTCGTCGAACCCGAGCGCGCCGACGGCGTGGACCCGCTCCAGGTAGCGTTCGCGCCAGAGGCGGAGCGTCTCGGCGTAGTCGTCGCGCAGCGAGAGCCGCCGCGTGATCCGCAGCCCGCCGAGGTTCTCCTCTATCGCGGTCACCGAGGGCAGCATGCCGCCGGGGAAGATGTACTTCTGGACCCACGTGTGGGTGTTCAGGGTGGCCCGCATCCGGTCGTGCGGCATCGTGATCGCCTGGATCGCGATGCGGCCGCCGGGGGCGAGCAGCTCCTCCAGCACGCGGAAGTAGACCGGCCAGTAACGGGCGCCGACCGCCTCGACCATCTCGACGCTGACGATCGCGTCGTAGCTGCCGTCCACCTCCCGGTAGTCGGCCAGCCGGATCTCCACCCGGTCCGACAGCCCGGCGTCGGCGACCCTGGCGACGGCCAGCGCCCTCTGCTCCCGCGACAGGGTGACGGAGGTGACCCGCGCGCCCCGCGACGCCGCCCGCAGCGCCAGCTCGCCCCAGCCGGTGCCGATCTCCAGCAGCCGGGTGCCCGGCCCCGCCCCCACCTGGTCCAGCAGCCGGTCGATCTTGGCCCGCTGGGCGCCGGCGAGCGTCTCCCACGACGCGGGTCCCTCGAACAATGCGCTGGAGTAGGTCATGGTCTCGTCCAGGAACTCGGCGAACAGCTCGTTGGACAGGTCGTAGTGGCGCGAGACGTTGCGCCGGACGCTCTCCTGGCCGCCCAGCTCATCCTGCGGCACCCCGCGCACGGCCAGCCGCCGCAGCCGCTGCAGTCCCGGAGGGATGAGCGTGGTCAGCCGCTCGGCCATCACCGTGAGCACGGCGGGCAGGTCGTCGGCCTCCCAGTCGCGCGCCATGTAGGCCTCGCCGAACCCGATGAGCCCGGAGGCCCCGACCCGGCGGTAGAACGCCTCGGGGCGTCGCACCCGCATCACGGGGCCGCCGGTGCCGAGCAGCCGCCCGTCCGGCAGCTCCACGGTCAGGGGCAGCCGCCGCACGGCGCGCGGGAAGAGCAGCCGCACGGGCACGCCGCGCAGGCGTGAGGCGGGCACGGTGTCGACATCGGGCCAGGCCGTGGCCACCCGCTCGGTCGTCGAGGTCATCTGGGTCCTTCCGGGGGAACTGTTCTCAGGCCACGCAGGTACAGGCCGATCCCCTGGCGGCGGATCCTGGCGCTGCCCACGAGGGGGGCCATCGGGTGCCTGGCGGCCATCCGCCAGAGCCAGGGCCCGGTCGCCGGCCTGCGGCGTCCTCGCACCCCGGCGACAAAAGGGGGCCGTCCCGGCCTGTGCAGGACGACGGTGAGCGCGAGGCGCTCGCCGGGTTCGGGAAGGCTGAGCCGGTAGTGGCCCTCCACCGCGTTGAACGGCGAGACGCGGAACTCCTTGGCCACCTCGCGCTCGCCGGGGCGCAGCAGGTAGCTGTGGCGCCCGCCGTAGGTGTTGTGCACCTCGGCCACCACGGCGGTCCCGTCGCCGGTGTCGCACCAGTAGACGGTCAGCGGGTTGAACACGTGGCCGAGCACCCGGGCGTTGGCGAGCATCGTGATCCGGCCCGCGGTGATCCCGTGCCCGGCGAGGAAGGCGTCGACGTTCTGCCTGATGCTCAGCGCGGGATCACCCGCGTGGTCGCGCGCGTGGAACGCGGCCAGCGGGCGGTTGCGCGGCAGCCGGTCCAGGTCCACCAGCCACAGGTAGGAGCCGTAGCTGAAGTCGTTGCGGATCGGCTCGGAGCGGACGTGGGTGATCACGCACTCGTACAGGGCGGTCACCACCGCCCCCCGAGCGCCTCGGCCGCGCGGACGCCGGAGCCGCAGCCGTCCTCGTGGAACCCCCAGCCGTGGTAGGCCCCGGCGTAGGCGATCACGTCGTCGTCGAGCGCGGGCAGCCGCTCCTGGGCCGCGACCGACTCGGGGGTGTACACCGGGTGCTCGTAGGTCATCCGGGCGATCGCGTGCCCGTCGGGGATCTCGGCGCCCAGGGTGACGAGATGGGGCCGCGACGCCTCCAGCCGCTGCAGGCGGTTCATGTCGTAGGTGACCCGCGCTCCGGCGGCGCCCGCCGTACAGGACTCCATCCGGTAGTTCCACGAGGCTCGCGCGCGCCGCGCCCGGGGCAGCACCGACGGGTCGGTGTGCAGGGTCACGGGATTGCGGGAGTAGCGGAACGCGCCGAGCACCTCCCGCTCGCCGGGCGTCGGCTCGGCGAGCAGGCGCAGCGCCTGGTCGGGGTGGGTGGCGACCACCGCCGCGTCGAACCGGTGGACGCCGTCGGCGTGGAGCTCCACCCCCTCCCCCGTACGGCGCAGCGCCCGGACCGGGGTGGAGGTGTGCACGGCGGTGAGGGTCTTGGCGATCTTCTCGACGTAGTCGCGTGAGCCCCCGGTGACGGTCCGCCAGCGCGGGGAGCCGGAGACGGTGAGCATCCCGTGGTTGGCCAGGAACGCGAACAGGTAGCGCGCCGGATAGCGCCCGGCGTCCGAGGGAGGGCACGACCAGACCGCCGACACCAGCGGGGTCGTGAAGTGGGCGATGAAATAGGGCGAGAAGCCCGCGACGAACTCCCCCAGCGTGCGGTCGTCACCGTGCTCCAGCGCCTCGCGGGCCATCCGGTGGAAGCGCGGCACCTCGGCGAGCATCCTCAGGTACGGCGCGCGGGTCAGGCTGGAGACCCGGGCGAACAGGCCCGGCGCCCCCTTGCCCCCGGCGTATTCGAGGCCGCAGCCCCCGCACGAGACCGACATGCTCATGTCGGAGGGCTGGGTCCGCACGCCCAGTTCGGCGAAGAGCCGGACGAGCCGGGGGTAGGTCTGCTCGTTGTGGACGATGAACCCGCTGTCCACGGCCAGCGTCCGGCCGTCCGCCGACGCCACGTCGTGGGTGTGCGCGTGCCCGCCGATCCGGTCGTCCGCCTCGAAGAGGGTGACGTCGTCGCGCCGCCCCAGCACGTACGCCGCGGTGAGACCGGCCACGCCGCTTCCGATGACGGCGATCCTGCGCCTCTCCATCGATCGATGTCCTCTCGCAGTTCTCGCAGCTCCCACGGCTCTCACAGCACGAGCCGGGGCGATCCGTCGGCGGCCCGGGAGAAGGCGTCCGCCACCGGCCCCGGTGCGGTCCGCCGGTCAAGCGACAAAAGAGTCAGTTCCACCGCCAGGCGATGCCAGAGAGCGGCCCTGCGGAGCATCGCGTGGCCGTCTCCGGCCACCTCGATCACGGCCACGGCGCCCGCGCCGTCTCGCGCGCCCCGCGAAGGCACGCGCACGGCTCCGTGCCGCGCCCGCTCCGCGTAGGCCCAGGTCGCGCGGGGATCGGTGACGGTGTCGCGGTCACCGTGGGCGAGCAGCACGCGCTTGCCGGGGAGCGGGGAGACGGGTTCACCGGCGGGGAGCCAGGGCGCCAGGGCCGCGACCGCGGTCACCAGGGGATGCCCGGCCGCCCGGAGCGCCGCGCGCGCCCCCATCGAGTGTCCGATCAGCACCACCGGGACGCCGAGCCGCTCGATGATCGCGTACACGTCCGCGACCGGCGAGGCCTCGGCCCCGTTCCAGCCGCGCACCCGAAACCTCGGGCGCGAGACCGCGACGTCGCGCCCGCGGGTGGCATGCCGTACGGCACGCTCGAAGGGGATCATTCTGAGCACGGCGAGCTGGGTCGGCGCCGTGGGCTCACGGCCGGTGGCACGACCGCCGTGGAGGATGAGAACGGCGGAGGCAGGTGGGGTCATCGGGGGTCCCTTGGGTCGGTATGACCCCTTATTCGGAACCGTCGGGGATCCGGATGCCCCGCGATGCCGAGTTCCCTCGGGTTTTTCGGGAAGGATCTCCGTCCGTGCGGGCCGGGAGGGCGTTCCGCCCCGGCCCGGCCCGGTGAGGGCGGCCGGTTCACCCGGGTCCGGATGTCGTCCTCGCGGCGATGGACGCCGCGCCGGCGTCCTCGATCACGACCCCGCCCGTCGCCTCGCCCGCGCCCGCCGCGCCATCACGCCGGCGCGGACTCGTAGCCCTACCGGTACATGTGACAGTAAAGGTTGGACAGGAGCCCCCGGCGACCCCACCATGGCGGTGTGACCTATGCCAATCCTCGCTCAGGCAATGGATCGCGCCTGCGAGACGGGTATGATCACCAGAATCCGGGAGCCACTCGGGCCGCACAGGTCAAAGATCGGTAAAATGTGGGTACATACGGCTGGGAATGGAACTGCGGGAGGCCCCCATGCAGGTCAAGAAGGTCCTCACCTACCTCGCGGTAGCGTTCGTGGTCTTCTATCTGTTTACCAGGCCCGCCGAGGCGGCGAGTGCGGTCAACGGAGTCGTTGATGGGATCGCGAGAGGAGCCGATCAGTTGGCTCTGTTTTTCACTCGGGTGCTCACCTGACCGGCCGGCGGTGGTTCACCCCGCCCTGATGTGAGTTATTCGGCGCTCCCGTCCGAGCCACGGGGGAGCGCAGGACCCTCCCCACGCCGAGCAACCGTGCGATGTGCTTCCGCTGTCCCCCAGGGACGTGTTAGGCAGAGAGCATGGGCGATCGTTACGACATCACCGGAGTTCACACACTCGATCCCGCAGCGGGGCGCGTCGTCGAACGCGCCGACACAGAGGGCGTCGAGCTGATCCGTTTTCTCTACGCGGACCACGGAGGTGTGATCCGGGGCAAGGCCACCTCACGCTCCCTGCTCGCCGAACGGCTCGGCACCGGCATCGGGCACACCGTGGCGATGATGGCGATGAACATGCTCGACGGGCTTCAGAGCGTCGAGCATCTCGGCCCGGTCGGCGAGGTCCGCATCGTCCCTGATCCGGCCACGTTCGTCCGTCTGCCCTACGCTCCCGGCGCGGCGGCCATGCTGTCGGACCTGCGTCTGCCCGACGGGTCCCCCTGGGCCGCCTGCCCGCGCACCTTCCTGCGCGAGGCCGTCGCCGCCCTGGCCGATGAGGGCCATGCCCTCGTCGCCGCCTACGAGCCCGAGTTCACCCTCGGCCACCGCGTCCCGGACCCCGCGGGCGGCCCGGACCGGCTGGTCCCCGTCGACGACAGCCTGTGTTACTCCACCACCGGCTTCAACCAGACCCACGACTACACGATGGCCCTGGTCCACGCCCTGGAGAGCCAGGGCCTGCGGCCCGAGCACTGCCATCCCGAGCTCGGCCACGGCCAGCAGGAGCTCTCGATCCGCCACGCCCCCGCCATGCGCGCCGCCGACAACCAGGTGATCTACCGCGAGACGGTCCGGGGCGTCGCCACCCGCATGTCCATGTGGGCGTCCCTCGCCCCCAAGCCCATCGCCGACCAGGCGGGCAACGGCGCACACATCCACGTCTCCCTGTGGGATCCCGAGCTCAGCGTCAACGTCTTCAGCGACCCCTCCGGCCGCTACGGCCTGTCGGCCACGGCGTATCACTTCATCGGGGGCCTGATCGCCCACCTTCCGGCGCTCACCGCGCTGACCTGTGGCTCGGTGAACAGCTTCCGGCGCCTGGCGCCGCAGATGTGGTCGAGCGCCTACTCCTGCTACGGCATGGACAACCGGGAGGCGGCGGTGCGGATCTGCTCCCCCACCGGGAAGGACGTCGCGGCCTCCACCAACCTGGAGATCAAACCCTCCGACTCCTCGGCCAACCCCTACCTGTCGCTCGGGGCCGTCATCCACGCCGGCCTGGACGGCATCCGCCGCGAGCTCGACCCCGGCGAGGCGGTCAACGTCGACCCCGCCACCCTTCCCGAGGGAAGCGTCCCCCGCCTTCCCAGCTCCCTGGACGAGGCCCTGGACGCCCTGGAGGCCGACGACGTCCTCATGAACGCCCTCGGCCCCCTCCGCAGCTCCGCCTACCTGGCCGTCAAACGCTCCGAGGTCAAGTCCTTCGCGGCCCAGGACGTCGCCTACGAGCTGTTCCACCATTTCAAGGCCTTCTGAGGCCGAGCGCCGGAAGCAGCGGTCCGGGCTCGCCGCGACGGCGGGCCCGGCGGTCTGCGTGAGGCCGATCGACACCGCCGGGCGGCCTCACCCCTCCCGGCGGGCGACGTGATCCGCCCGGACGGCCGGTTCCGCCGTGGCCTCCGTGGCCCGGATGGCGCGGGCGCCCACCGCACGCAGGTACGTCAGCAGCTCCGGCGGCTCGTGCACCTCGAACTCGCAGCCGAGCATGAGCAGCCTGGAGGCCAGCCACTCCAGGGTGTCGGCGCGCCCGCGCAGGCGGCAGCTGTGCTCGTCGATCGGCTGGACGTCGCCCGGGGCGGCGCCGAGCCGCTGGGCCACCTGGCCGGCCGGAAGACGCAGGGTCGCCAGCACCTCGTAGGTGGGTGCCGACGACCACAGCCTGTCGGTGACGAAGGCGGCCGCGTCCTGCCCGTGCGGCTCGCGGGGCGCGACCCGCACGCCGGTCGGCCGCGGATCGCCGATCCGGTCGACGCGAAAGCTCCGCCAGTCGTCGCGATCGTTGTCGTAGGCCAGCAGATACCAGCGGCGCGCCGCCGCCACCAGACGGTACGGCTCGACCAGGCGTCTGCTCTCGCTCCCGTCACCCGCCCGGTAGTCGAACCGCAGGCGTTCGCGGTTGGCGGCGGCCCCGGCGAGCACCGTCAGGTCCCGTGGATCGACGCCCGGCCCGTCCCCGGCCAGCATCGGGACCACGGCGGCGGCGAGCGCGCCGACCCGGTGCCGCAGCCGGGACGGCAGCACCTGCTCCAGCTTGGTCAGGGCCCGCACGGACGCCTCCCCGATGCCGTCCACCGGCGTCCCGGCCGCCATGCGCAGGCCGACCGCGATGGCCACCGCCTCCTCGTCGTCCAGCAGCAGCGGCGGCATGGCCTTGCCCGCGGCGAGACGGTAACCGCCCACCGCCCCCATCGTCGCCCGCACCGGATAGTCCAGCTCGCGCAGGCGGTCGATGTCCCGGCGGACCGTACGGGGGCTGACCCCCAGGCGCTCGGCCAGCTCGCTGCCGGGCCATTCGCGCGGGGTCTGCAACAGGGACAGCAGCTTGAGCAGCCGGGCGGAGGTGTCGCTCATGAGATCCATCATGCCCGGCCATATGGGACAGAACCTGTCCTAGATGGCTCCTATCGTCGATCACGTCACCGCGGCACACCGCCCGGATCTTCCGGGAGGACGCGGCGGGCACACTTGCCGAGGAGAGTCATGAGCACCGATATCCGCCCCTTCCGCATCGGCGTCCCCCAGGCGGACCTGGACGACCTGCGCGACCGGCTGGCCCGCACCCGGTGGCCCCGGCAGCTGCCCGGCGAGGAGTGGAGCCGGGGCGTCCCCGCCGGCTACCTCAAGGACCTGGCCGATCACTGGCTCGACGGCTACGACTGGCGTCGGCACGAGGCCCGGCTGAACCGGTTTCCGCAGTTCATGACCGAGATAGATGGTCAGGACATTCACTTCCTGCACGTGCGCTCCCCCGAGCCCGACGCCCTGCCGCTGATCCTCACCCACGGCTGGCCGAACTCGTTCGTGGAGTTCACCGACCTCATCGGCCCCCTCACCGATCCCCGCGCGCACGGCGGCGACCCGTCTCAGGCGTTCCACGTCGTCGTGCCGTCGGTGCCCGGCTTCGGGTTCTCCGCCCCGCCGCGCGAGACCGGCTGGAACGCCACGCGCGTGGCGCGGATCTGGGCGGAGCTGATGAGCCGCCTCGGATACGACCGCTACGGCACCCAGGGAGGAGACTTCGGCGCGTACGTCGCCCCGGAGGTCGCCAAGGTCGATCCCGAGCACGTGATCGGCGTCTACGTCATCAGCGGGCTCGGCTTCCCCACCGAAGCCGACGTTCCCGAGATGACCGACGACGAGCGGGCGGCCTACGCGCAGCTTCAGAAGCAGGACTGGGTGAACGGCGTGGACCATCATGGGCTGCTGCGCGCGGCGCCCCAGACCTTCGCCTACGGGTGGCACGACTCTCCGGTCGCCGCGCTGGCCTGGATGACGCAGAAGTTCAAGGAGTTCACCACCGCCGCCAAACCGCCGGAGCAGGTGATCGATCGCGACCTGTTCCTCACCAACGTGAGCCTCTACTGGCTCACCGGGACGTTGGGAACCTCCTCCTGGCCCTATTACGACAGCACGGGCTTCGGCTGGCCGGAGGGTCAGACGGCGGCGCCGACCGGTGTGTACAGCGGGCCGCCCGGAATCCGCCGGCTCGCCGAACGACACAACACCATCGTTCACTGGCCGGAGGACAATCCAGGCGGCCACCACTTCGTCGCCATGGAGCAGCCCGATCACGTCGCCGCTGACATCCGCGAGTTCTTCGGCAAGGTCCGCTGACCCACAGGCGGCCGCGTCTCCCGCCCGGCGACGCTGCCGCACCGCCTCCGCATCTCCCTCTTCTCCCTCCGGGGAACGTGACCGCGCCGCCTCCATATCTCCCCCGGGGGATCTCCCTTCGGGGGACGCGACCGCCCCGCCCCCCCTTCGTCCCCTCGTGCCAAGGAGCCGTACTCGATGTCCGACCGCCCGACGGAAGTCCCGTGTCTCTCCTGGGCCGAGGTGCGCGCCCGGCGTCTGGAACGGCATGCGCTGGCCACCCCGTCCGAGAACTCCCGGCCCGCCGACATCGTCGGCGCCATGGCCGGCACGCACGCGCAGGTCATGTCCGCCGCCGAACTGGCCGTCGGGCTCCGCCTCGCCGGCGCGACGCGCACCGACGTCCGTGAGGCCCTCTGGACCGAGCACAGCCTGGTCAAGACGTTCGGCCCGCGCGGCACCGTTCACCTGTTTCCCACCCGCGACCTGCCCCTGTGGGTCGCGGCGCTGTCAGCCCTCCCGCCGTCCCAGAACGGCTTCTCCGACGACGTGCGGATGACCCCCGGCCAGGTCGAAGCGGTCCTCGCGGCCATCGCGGACACGCTGCGGGACGACGAACTCACGATCGACGAGCTCGGCGACGCGGTGGTCCACCGTACGGGGCCGTGGGCCGGAGACCTTGTCATGCCCGCGTTCCAGGGCATGTGGCCCCGCTGGCGCCAGGTCATGCACCTGGCCGGAATGCGGGGCGCCCTGTGCTTCGGCCCCAACCGGGGCCGCAAGGTCACCTACACCAGCCCGGGCCGATGGCTGCCCGGCTCCGAGCCGGCCGACGCCTCGGCCGCCCTGTCCCACGTGGTGAGGAGCTACCTGCACGCGTACGGACCGGCCACCCCGCAACGGTTCGCGCACTGGCTGGGCGCCCCGGTCCGCTGGGCGAGCGACCTTTTCTCGTCCCTGGCCGGCGAGCTCCAGCGGGTCGAGGTCGAGGGCGCTTCCGCGTGGGTGGCGGCCGGCGACACCGAGGTTCCCCCCGCCCCGCCCCGGGGCGTTCGGCTGCTCCCGTACTTCGACGGCTACGCCTACCGGGTCGGCAACCAGCCACCCGAGCTGCTCTATCCCGGCCGCGCGGCCGAACGCGTGCTGCCCGGCAACTTCCAGGTCCTCCTGGTCGACGGCGTCGTCGCCGGACTGTGGCACCAGCGCCGCTCGGGCCGCCGGATCGACATCACCGTCGAGCCTCTCGTACAGCTCACGGCCTCACAACGCGACGAGCTCGACCACCAGGGAGAACGCGTCGGCGAGATCCTCGAAGCCAGCCCGCGGCTGACCATCGGCACCGTGACCGTGGGCGGCCACGCCTAGATCCGTTGCCCCGGGGCGTCGTGTTCCTGGGCACCTGCGCCCTCGGCCGTCCCGCCGCCTTCGCCGTGGCCAAGCTCTTCGGCGCCGAGAACGCGGACACCGTACGACGCTGGGAGGCCCTGTACGCCGCGGAGCTGGCCTTCCGCCGCGTCTACCTGGTGATGACCCTGGTGTGGGGCATCACCCTCCTGGCCGAGTCGGCCATCCGCATCCCGCTGATCTACCTGCTGCCGACCGATGTCATGGTCGGCCTGTCATCGATCCTCCTGACAGGGACCATCGGGCTGCTCGCCCTGTGGAGCTCCTGGTACGGCAGGCGCGGCGAGCAGGCGGCGCGGCGACTCCCCTCCGGCCCGAAGACGGTCGGCATCCCGTGAGCGCGGCCCAGCGAGATCAGCCGGTGGATCGAGCACGCCACCGCGAGCCGACCGCCCGGCAGAGCCCCGCTAGGGAGTGAGAACGATCTTGTTGCATTCGTTCTCCTTGTTCTTGAACATCTCGTAAGCGCGCGGAGCGTCCTCCAGCCGCATGCGATGGCTGACGACGGAGCTGGGATCGATGTCGCCGTTGCGGATCTTCTTCAGCAGGGGCTTCAGATACCGCTGCACGTGGCACTGGCCGCCTCTCAGCGTCAGTGACCGGTTCATCAGCGAGCCCATCGGAAACTTGTCGAGCAGGCCGCCGTAGACACCGACCACGGAGACGGTCCCGCCGTTGCGGCAGGACATGATCGCCTCGCGCAGGGCGTGCGGCCGCTCGGTCTCCATCCGGGTCGCCTGCTTGACCCGGTCGTAGGCGTGCACGACGCCGGCGGGGTGGTGGGCCTCCATGCCCACGGCGTCGATGCACCCGTCCGGGCCCCGCCCGGCGGTGATGTCCCGTAGCGCGTCGAGGACGTCGACCTCCTCGTAGTTGAGCGTCTGCGCGCCCGCCCGCTCGGCCCGCTTCAGCCGGTACGGGAAGCGGTCGATGGAGATGACCTTCTCGGCCCCCATCAGGAAGGCGCTGGCGATCGCGAACTGGCCGACGGGCCCGGCTCCCCATACGGCGATGACGTCCCCGGGCTTGATGTCGCACATCTCCGCGCCCATCCAGCCGGTGGGCAGGATGTCGGACAGGAACAGCACCTGCTCGTCCCTCAGGCCATTCTCGATCTTGATCGGCCCCACGTCCGCGAACGGCACGCGCGCGTACTCCGCCTGGCCCCCCGGGTAGCCGCCGAGCATGTGGGAGTAACCGAAGATGCCCGCGGGGGAATGGCCCATGAGCTTCTCCGCCAGACCCGCGTTGGGATTGGAGTTCTCACACACCGAGTACAGGCCGTGCGCACAGGCGACGCAGTTGCCGCAGGCGATCGGGAAGGGGACGACCACCCGGTCGCCGACCCGCAGGGTCGACACCTTCGGGCCCACCTCCACCACCTCGCCCATGAACTCGTGGCCGAGGATGTCGCCCTTCTTCATGGTCGGGATGTAGCCGTCGTACAGGTGCAGGTCGGAGCCGCAGATCGCGGTCGAGGTGACGCGGACGATGGCGTCGCGGGAGTTCAGGATCCTGGGATCGGGAACCTCATGGACCTCGACGGTGTTCCGGCCCATCCAGCAGTTGGCCTTCATGTGATTCTCCTTACCGCATCGCGGGCTGGGCGGGACGCTGCCTGACCTGGCGCGACGTGAGGGTGCCCTCCGGGCTGCCCTCGGAGCGAACCACCTCGCCGGTCTCCATGACCTGCTTGAACCGGCGCAGGTCGTCTCGCACCTGCTGCTCGGGATGCTCGCCCAGCAGCCTGGCGAGGGCCATGCCGGCCGTGCCGACCTTGCCGCCCGGCAGGTCGTAGATGAGCTTCACCCGCACCTCCGTGCCGCGCCCGCCGGGAGCGTCGGAGAAATGCACAAAACCCCTGTTGCCGACGAGGGCGCCCTTCAGGGAACGCCAGGAGATCAGCTCGCCGGGGTTGTCCTCGACGATCTCCGCCTCCCACTCGACGGTCCTCTTCAGGGGCCCCTTCGCCTTCCAGTGCGAGCGCCCGTCGCCGGTCGTCTCCACCGACTCCAGGTGCGTCATGAAGCGGGGAAGGTTCTCGACGTCGCGCCAGTAGCGGTACACCTCCTCGCGGGGGCGATTGATCGTTATGGCGGCATGAAGGTCCATCGGATGCTCCATCCTTCTGTTCCCGCGGCTCCGGTTCGCGCGTACCGCGGTGTACAGGTCGGCGTCCGTGACGGCGGCGACACGCCGACGTCCACGGACGCCGTCCACCCTGGTGATCGTCACATCCCAGCCGACGGCGAACCTGCTGAGTAATCACAGGCAGTACCCCGCTGACCTCCGATAACGCTGATTGTCCGAATTGTTTGGAATACTCCGGGAACACCGCGCCGCGCGGTTTATCTTTCGGGCGCGGCCCGCCACGGACGATGGCACTCCGGACGTCGATCAGAGCGAAGGCGGCTCGGCCCACACCGCACATCGAGCCTGGACGGTTACCGAGATCATCGGCCGCCCAGCAGATGCCGGGCCCCGTACAGAACGGCGCCGACCGCCAGAACGGCCGTGCCCGAGAGCACCGCGACCGACGGCAGGCTGAACGCCAGGGCCACACAGCCGACAAGACCCAGGATGGGAACGGCCCGGGGCGGGCGGCCTTCGCCGGGAGAAAGAGTCCAGGCGGAGGCGTTGGCGATGGCGTAGTAGACCAGCACGCCGAAGGAAGAGAACCCGATGGCACCGCGCAGGTCACCGACCAGTACGAGCACGGCGACGACGGCGCCGACGGCGAGCTCGGCCCGGTGCGGCACCTTGAAACGCGGGTGCACGGCGGCCAGGGCGGGCGGCAGGTAATGATCTCTGGCCATGGCCAGGGTGGTGCGGGAGACGCCGAGGATCAGCGCCAGCAACGACCCGAGGGCGGCGATCGCGGCGCCGGCGCGGACGACGGGGACGAGAGCCGGCACGCCCGCGACCCCGACCGCCTCGGCCAGTGGTGCAACCGTTTCGCCCAGCCGTTGCGGCCCCAGGACGGCCAGGGCGGTGATCGCCACCGCCGCGTAGACGACCAGGGTGACGCCGAGGGCGATGGGGATCGCGCGGGGAATGGTCCGGGCGGGGTCGCGCACCTCCTCACCCAGGGTGGCGATGCGGGCGTAGCCGGCGAAGGCGAAGAACAGCAGGCCCGCGGCCTGCAAAACGCCGCCCACGCCCGCGTCGGAGGCGATGTCCAGCCGTGCCGCCCGCGCCTGCCCGCTGAGCAGGCTCACCACCACCACGGCGGCCAGTACGAGGAGCACCACCGCGACGATCGTGCGGGTCAGCCACGCGGCTTTCCGCACTCCGGTGTAGTTCAACGCGGTCAGGGCCACCACCGCGGCCGCGGCCACCTCCCGCTGGTGTCCCGGCCACACGTAGGCGCCCACGGTCAGGGCCATCGCCGCGCAGGACGCGATCTTGCCCACCACGAAACTCCAGCCGGCCAGGTAGCCCCAGAAGGGACCCAGCCGTTCCCGGCCGTAGACGTAGGTGCCGCCGGAGGCGGGATAGCGCGCCGCCAGCCGGGCCGAGGAGGTGGCGTTGCAGTAGGCCACCACCGCCGCGAGACCCAGGCCCAGCAGCAGCCCTGATCCGGCCGCCGCCGCGGCCGGGGCGAGCGCCGAGAAGACCCCGGCGCCGATCATCGACCCCAGGCCGATCACCACCGCGTCCGCCAGCCCCAGGCGGCGCTCCAACCCCGGCTGCCCGGTTCCGGCAGACGTCCCCGCCACAGCGCCCCCGCACCTCAGACAGACCGGAACTCGATACCGGGTCACCCTAACGGGCCCCGGTGCGCGGGCACCGCCTGGGCCCGGCGACTGGGCGGTCCGTACGATCGCCATCGCGAAGCCGCAGCTGGACGAACCGGGCGTGGAGTTCGCCGGCGAACTGGAGGAGGCGCACCGCAGGGTCCGGAAGCTCGCCGAGAGCCTCTTCCCCGAGCTCACCCAGCTGTCACTTTGGCCAGGGCACATATGACGATCAAGTCTGGGAGAGTTCGGCCCACACCGCGTGACCTACCGCCTGCGTGCCACGACAACCGACTTTGGAGGCCAGTGCCGCGACCGCTGCCAGTCCCCTGCCGCGCTCGGCGAGCGGGTCCGCCTCCCGGCAGCGGTTGAACCTGGGGATGCCGCCCCAGCCGCAGTCGTAGACGGTGACCCGGATGACCGCGACCTTGCGGGTCAGCTCGACGATGAAGGTTCCGTGGGCCTGCCCGCTGCTCGTGTGGGCGACAGCGTTGGCCGCAAGCTCGGCGACGATCTGCTCGGCGTCATCTCGGCAGGGCGAGTCCTCCAGGAGAAACCTGATGAAACAGCGAGCCCGAGGGATCTGATCCGGACGACCGGCAAAGGTCCGCCGGTAGGTCATCCCACTGGGACGGAGCCCAACCATCGCCTCGATCAATGCCGGGGCCACATGCCCCGTAGACAGGACGGAGCACAGGTTCTCGCTGCAGGTCATTTCAGCCACCTCCGCTTACTTACCTAATCTGCCTAGCCATCTAGGCAACCTTTACTGTTACTCTCAGTAATGGAAGTGTCAAGGAAATCGCAAAATCCGGTCTAGGCAGCCTAGATAACTTAAGCTTCACCCATGGTGAGTCTGGATCCCGACGACCCGCGCCCGCCGTACAAGCAGGTGGCGAATGCGCTCCGGGCTGCGATCCTTACCAAGAAGTTCGAGCCTGGAGAGAAACTTCCCTCCGGAACCGAACTGGCGAAGACGTACGGCGTGGCACGAATGACCGTCCAACAGGCCATTCGCCTCCTCCGCGACGAAGGGCTGGTCTCCTCGCGGCAGGGAAGCGGCGTGTTCGTGCGAGAACGCACCGAACTCCCAGTCGAACTGCGCCCACATCTGGAGCGCGCCTTCGACGATACGAGTGTCTCCATCGATTTCGCCGGCTTCTCCGGTGAGACGCTCGCCGGAATACTCCAGGAACCACTGGACAAGGTCCGAATCGGACGGCTCACTCCTGACTCGATCACCATCCGGATTCTTCTCCCGGATCTGGAGCAGCCCATGCTCCTGCCCTGCCTGGCCGAAGATCTCACCGATGATTCCGGCGTCAGGGAACGAGCCCTCCGGATCATGTTGCGCAGCACACAGGCCATCGCCGACGGAGTGCACGAACTGGCCGACCTCGGCTTGGTGAAGAACGCTTCGGTGCAGATACGCACCTACGCGGCCATGCCATCCTTCAAGCTCTACCTGATCAACCATGAGCAGGCATTCTTCGGCTTTTACCCGGTCGTCAAGCACACGGCCCGCCTGAACGGCGAGCGAAAAGAACTGTACGACGTCATGGGTAAGGACTCCGTGTTGTTCCATTACGCACTCACCGACGATCCGTCCTCCACGGCCTCGCAGTACGTCGCTCAGGCTCGGGCATGGTTCAACAGCATGTGGACCACAATCAGCCGGGAAACGGAGATATGAGAAACAGCCACGTCAATCAGGCCGATTTGAAAATCGCCGTATAGCTCTCTCGACATGCTCATAGTCGGCCGACCCAGACAGACCCCAGACCGAAGCCGCCGCCACGTGCTTGGCCGTGAGCTTGTCGATCAGCTCATGTTCCTCCTCATCGAGGAGCTTCCCTCCGGTGACGAGCTGGGTGTAGCGGACAGTGTCGACGATGGCCGATTTCGCCCGCTCATGGGCGAGATAGGTATTCAGATCACGCTCCCAGCCAAGCGTGCACTCCGGGGCCATCTCCCTCACCCACCGAGCGAGTACGGCGTCGCGCTCATCGTCCCGATAGCCCATTTTGTGAAAGTGCACGGCAAGCTCATAGAGCGGATCACCCCACAGGGCGAGTTCCCAATCGAGGAAAGTCACACGATCCGAGCTGAAAATCATATTTTTGCGGTGGACATCCGAATGAACCAGGTGAAATGGACGCGAGGCCAGGGAGGACCACCCATCACGCGCGAGGGCCAGTGGGTCTTCAGGAATTCCGAGGTCCGAGAACAACTGCCCGAACTCCTCGTTGAACATGTCGTAGACGCCCTGTGTGGTGTCCGACAGCACACGCGCGAAAGCACCGGTGTCCCCGTCCTCGGGCCAGGCCTCCGGTAGGCCGGGCAGGCTTTTCCGGGGCACCGCCACAAGTTGGGTGAACAGCTCAACGACCTGGGTCAGGACAACTTCAGGAACGCGTTGTCCTCGTGGCGCAATGTCGTCCAGAACATCGCCGGAGATGAACTCGTGCACCTGATAGGCAGGCGACTCGGAGACCTGCAAAAGCCTGGGAGCATAAGTCACGTAGGGGGCGATCGCGGTCAGGACCTCGTGCTCGGGCCAGATCCGCAGATCGACGTTGTCCGCGCCGTGCAAGGGAATACGCACGATCACCGGCCCGGACGGACCATCGATCCGCACGTTCTTGTTATAAAAACCGCTGGCCCCGGAGTCGGTGAGCGCGGCTCGATAGAGATCGATCGTCATCCCAGCAGCCTCCGCAAGTGATATGTCATACGAGTCTCCAGCGCACTGCGTGAGTCGATCGGCTCAATCGCCGCCCAAGCCTGCCGAGCGGCCTCGCTCACCCTCTCATCGGGCCGGTCAATGACCTCCAGCAACCCGTCAGCGACAACGATCAACGTCGGATAAACCTCGACGGCCAAGAGCTCATCGACAGCCCAGCGGACCGAAACCGCAGCCAGTTCAGGCTGCTCACTACGGACGTGCAGGCATGCCCGGAGCAATTCGGCTCGCGCTCGGCCTGAGCGATATCGGGCCTTCTCCAAAGCGACGCAAGCCGAATCCAACGCGATGGAAGCTTCTCCGAGACGGCCGAGCACCAGCAGCGCCTGACTCAGCGCGCTGTAAGCCTTGCCGACCTCGTGCATCGCCCCAAGGTCGGTATTGGCCTCAATGGCCTCATACGCGACAGCGATAGCGGCGAATGGGTCAGTCCAGGCCAGCAACTCCGCTCGATTAGTTGTGATCAGCGCTTCACCGACGATCGTCCCTGCCTCCCGGTAGTGCCGGGCAGCCTCTTCCATATGACGATCCGCGTCGGTGAAGTCATAGGAGAACCGCAGCGCCAGATGGAGCAGCCGTGCCAGATCTCCGAGAAGCACCCCGTCATCTGGAGGGCACTCCCGCGTGACCTCTCCGGCCAGATCGAAAGCTTGCCGGAAACGGCCCTGAGCCATGTGCAGGTCAGCGGCCCACAGACCGGCGGGGCGTCGCGCCGCACCACCGTGGACGGTCAGTACGTCGGTATAAATGCGCAGCGCTCCGACGGTCTGCCCAGAGATGCGACGCCCATGAGCGGCTGCCACGGCGAGCCGCGCCCCAGCCTCACTGCCCAGTTTCCACTCGCTATCCGGGGTCAACGCATTGATCTGCTCGGAATCACCGAGCAGGACGGCCGCCTCAGCCGCCAGACAGGCCGCGATATCCTCCAGCGCAGAGTCGCCGCCATCGTCCAGGTGGGCGCGCAGATCGGAGATCACTCCCGCGATACCTTGGGTCCCGCCGTACGCGGTCATCCGGTCGGCATAGGCGAGTAGTTCATCGTCACGGAGCATGCACGCATTCAGGCCGTGGAACACCGCTTCACGGATGCCCACTGCGTCCGTGGCCCGCTCGCTCCAGAGAGCGTACAGAGCTCGGTGAGCGTCCTGGGCCATGTCGGGCGAGAGTCGTGCGCACAGCATGTCTGCCATGAGCCGATGCAGTTGAAAGCACCCATCGCCCGCCGGATAAACGAAGGAATAGCCTGTCACCCCCTCCCAGGCCAACCGGCCGCCGGGCAGTTGGAAAGCCACCGCCAACCCCTGGAACAGGCCGTAATCGAAGGTCCGGGTCACGCTCAGCAATTGCAGATAGCGCTTCTCCTCCGCCCCGACATGTTGCAGGAAACGCTGGGCGATTTCACCTTGGGAGACCACGTTGCCGCTGGCCTGACTGTCGGTCGCCAAATGCAGGTAGAACGGCAGGCCGACACTCGCCTGAGCGATCACCTGCCGCTGGGAGGCATCGGTGACCCCACTGTCGGCGAGCAACTCCAGTCGCGCCGCCATCGAAAGCCCCTCAATCGGCGCGTGGCGGACGACCTGCCACCAATCGACGTCGTAGGCCTCCCAACCCAGCGGTTCCCGGCTCGCCACCACAGTCAACCCACGATCGAGCTGTGCGGCCAGATCCCGTAGCCAGACATCATCGACGGCGGTACGGCTAAGCGCTTCATAGGCGTCGATCAGCACGACGTACGGCCTGTCATCACTGCAGGCACGCAGATCTTCGGCAAACAGGAACGTGACGGCATCCACCAGTTCTGCGCCGGAAAGCGCATCCAACTGCCGCAGAGTCTCGTCATCCCGCAGGTGACGGCGGCGCTTACGGGTGGCATTGCCCCTGTCCAGGAGCTTGAGCAGCCCGACTGCGGTGCCGAAGACCGGCACACCCGCGGCGCTGTCAAGCACTTCGCTCAGGACCTCGCTGTGCTCGATGAACGGCAGTCCGTTTCCGGTGAGCCCGAGATGCGGATGAAGTCGCTGCCACAGCACCGCGTAGGCGATGTCATATCGATCGAATCGCGCCCCCTGTTCGCCGAACTGCCCACGCAGTACGGCCAGCGCGTCCTCCTGCTGGCGATGAGCGGGCACCTGCAGGTCCAGCGCCACCACCCGATGGGTCTTCTTGATCCGCTCACCGAACTCGCGCAACAACCGTGATTTACCGATCCCGCCGACGCCCGTGATGTTGAAGATCCTGGGCCCGTAACCGACTTGGGAGAGCTCTTCCTCAAACGCCTCAAAAACGGTCTCACGATTTACAAAACGGCGATGCAATGCCGCAACCCGGCGAAACCGGGGTTCGAGGGGCATTCGACCTCTCTCGACACGAAGGAAATAGAAGGAGCTTGGGAAGCATCTTCAGATAGTTCCCAACCATCAAATCCAGAGAGATCGCCTGCGGTCAACAGATTTCCGATATCTCGGAGCATAAGGTTCTGGCGATTACCGCAGGCTCGATCAAAGCAGCATGCCGGAGTTGCCGACGCTTTCGCTGGCATGGCAACTGACCTCGGATCCGCCAGAGAAGCTGTCGACGGTGTCCCAGATAGGCACGCTGAACCTGACAGAGAACGAGACCGCGTGGGTCGTACGCCCGCTGCGCCTGACCATGCGCTCCTTTCCGCTGGGTCGCTTCAGCAACGGCGATCAACCCTTAGCCGGCTCGCACGGAGGCTTCAGCATCAGGACGCATCCGGGGCGGCCCGAAACAGAGCGGCTACGGCCCGCGCTCCGTACGGCGGAGCAGAAAGGCGCGGAGGTGGGTCGGTGTTCCGGTCGGCATAAAAAAGGGACCGCAACCATCACGCCCGAGCAGGCCGGAGGCCTGGAACACTAGACCGCGACCACGACGGCCGGCCGGAACGCCGACCCACCGCAGCGCGACCACGCCCGCTCCCGCCAGCCACTGAGCGCCCCATTTTCCACATTGCAATGTCTCTCCGTAATCATCCTTATACGATTCGCATACGTTCGTTTTGAGGAGAGACGATGCCGGACGAGGGCCGCCCATATTGAAGGAATCCGGATGCTAAAGATCCGCAGGGCCTCGCATCTGCGATCGGTGATCATAAAGCAACCACGCTTTGAGACGCCCCAGAGCCCCGCTAGTGCTTTGACCGGGAAGGTTCGCCGGGTTGACTGTTCCGTCGATTGTATGTGCGGTGACGTCCATTGATCCGACCGTTAGGGGTGTGGTGATGGAGCTGCCTGGCGACTGGCAAAGCTCCGCGATCTGGTCGAAGAGGCCGAGGGTTCGAACGTATGGCAGGTGTTGGGCTTCAACGGCTCTTCGCAGTTGAGGGTGTAGCCGCAGTGCGCGCGTTGGTGGCCGGGTAGAGGTCGACGTCTTCCGATGATGGAGGCTCTTGCGCCGCTCACCCCAACCACCCTCAACTGCGAGGAGTCACTACAGGAGCGGGCGATGGATAACGAGATTCAGCTGATCAGTGACGGCGATGGACTTGCGGTCATCGGGAACCCGACGGATGTCGAGCACTTCCTCGCCTCAGAGGGACTGTTGTCGTTGTCGAGGGACCTCGGATTGCAAAGGCTCGGACCTCTCCTCCATGCCGGGGCTGGAGTCGCACAGGCGGGTTCTGAAATTGCCGCCAACTCAGGTTGCTGGCTGAAGATGACCAAGGAGTCCGCGCATCTTGTCAGGAAGTTCGGGCTGATGGAAAGCAAGACGCCGGGCGTCAACTATGCGATGGTGGGGAAACCGGGCTCAATCGAGTCATGGCTCCAGATCGCGAAGGGGCCCGGCTCGCTCCTGACCAATCCGGCGATTCTTGCCGGTGCGGCGGGGATTATGGCGCAGCTCGCGAGGCAGCATGAAATGAGCGAGATCAAGAGCTATCTCGCGACGATCGACAAGAAGGTCGACGACGTGCTCCGCGCTCAGAAGGATGCTGAGTTGGCGAAGGTGTTCGGAGCGGGCCTTGACATCGAGTCCGCCATGACCTTTCTAGAACGGAAGTGTCGGGTCGACGATGATACGTGGTCGACCGTACAGGGCAGGACTCATACGATCACGGACGCCCTGGGGTGGGCGCTGGGTCGACTCGACGCACTCGCGGAGAGAGTGGAGAGCACGACCAAGATCGGTGATCTCGCCAAGATAACCAAGAAAGCAGAGCCCAAGGTTCAGGAGTTACTCACCGTTGTGGCTCGTTGCTTCGAACTGCAAGACGCGCTCGACGTGCTGCGACTGGAGCGGGTGCTGGACAAGTCTCCGGACGAACTGGACGGGCATCGACTCGTGCTGAAGGATGACCGGCAGAAGCGGCGGGAACTCATCTTGCAGAAGATCGAGCACCTGATGGCACGCATGGATGCGGCTGCCGGCACGACCAACTCGAATGTGCTCCTGCACTTGCCCGCGCATCGGGCTGTGGTGGGCTCGATCAACCATGTCGGCATCGCCGTCGCTGAATTCCACAGGCCGCTCGGAATCGAGTCTGGTCGACATTCATTGGAGGCGACACGATGGTGGGACGCGACCCGAGACCCGACGCAATTGAAGAACGCGGCCGCAGAGGCGGGGCGCAAAGCGGCCATAGGAGCAGGTGTGGCGGTCGTGGGGGTTGCGGGGGTCTGGGCAAGCCGCGCCGCCCTTGCCCGCGAAGAACGCGGCGAAGAGGAGTGAGCGAGCGCCGCCCGTCAGCCGTATGGGCTCTCGGTTTGGACTGGACAAGTGAGTCTCTCCCACTGGGGATGCCTCGACGGGATCGACCCAGTTCGGCGATCGCCGCACGCCCCGCAGCTACACCCTCAACTGCGAAGAGCCGCTTCAATTCGTGACGCGACTACCTCGTACTTTGACCGCATAGGTTCACCGGCTTGGTCAGGCTGCAACAGAGGGCGTCCGCCCCAGCGGATTCCCTTCTCGCTGCGGATGCGGGCGCGTTCGGATCTCGTTGAACTGGTGGATCACATCACGGACGGTGTCCTCATCGGCCTGCACCAGCTTCGCGATCACCGGTACCCGGCGCACGATCTGCTGCAGCTTCTGCCCCTCCTGGTCGGTCAACCTGCGCACACGGACAAGCTCTGCCACCACACCCCCAACGGTCGGATCAACGGACGTCACCGCACGTCCAACCGCCGGAACAGTCACCCGGCGAACCTTCCCGGTCAAGCACTAACGTGGTCGGCATGACTGATGCGCCTGGGTCCGAACCCCACGAGGTGCCTTCGGGGGCTCCGCGCTACTGGGGCGCGGATGAGTTCATGCATCACGACTTCGGCGACCTCGGCCGCCGTTTCGAGCTTGAGGACGGCTGCATCGTCATGACCCCCGCCCCCTCCATCCGTCACCAGCGCGTCGCCCGGCGCCTCATCAACGCCATCGAGGCATGCCTGCAGGCCGACGGTCTGGACCTGGACGTGGAGGGCCCGGTCAACCACCGTCTCAACTCCGACACCGTGTTCGCTCCCGACATCGCCGTCTTCCGCCGTGACACCGACAGCGATCTCTATGTGGAACCACACGAGATCGAGGTCCTCGCGGAGGTCACGTCCACCAATTCCAACCGTGACCGCCTCACCAAGATGAGCCGATACGCCCGGACCAAATGCGAGTGGTACTGGATCGTCGACCAGAACACCCTCGTCATCGACGTCTACCAGCTCGATGGTGATCTTTACCGGCAGGTGGCCGCGATCGCGCCCGGCACCACCGCCACCCTGCCCGGCCCCGTTCCCCTGACGATCGACCCCGGCACCCTCGCCTGACCACCGCGCTCTCAAATGCCGGGTGACCGTCCGGGTCAGCGGACGGGGTGGCCCGCCTGGCGAAGAGTGTCCTTCACCTCGCCGATCTTGAGCTGGCCGAAGTGGAACACCGACGCGGCCAGGACCGCGTCCGCCCCCGCCTCGACGGCCGGAGGGAAGTGCTCCAGGGAGCCGGCACCGCCGCTGGCGATCACGGGGACCGACACGGCCCGCCGTACGGCGCGGATCATCTCCAGGTCGTAGCCGTCACGGGTGCCGTCGCCGTCCATGGAGTTGAGCAGGATCTCCCCCGCGCCGAGCTCCTCGCCCCTGCGGGCCCACTCGATCGCGTCGATGCCGGTGCCCCGGCGACCGCCATGGGTGGTCACCTCGAAACCGGACGGGGTCGGCGGGCCGTCGACGACCCGGCGGGCGTCCACCGACAGCACGATGCACTGCGCGCCGTACCGCTGCGACGCCTCGGTCAGCAGCTCGGGACGGGCGATGGCGGCGGTGTTCAGGCCCACCTTGTCCGCGCCCGCGCGCAGCAGCCTGTCGACGTCCTCGACCGAGCGCACTCCCCCGCCCACGGTCAGCGGGATGAACACCTGCTCGGCCGTCCGGCTGACCACGTCGTACATCGTGGACCGGTCGGAGCTGGAGGCCGTGATGTCGAGGAACGTCAGCTCGTCGGCGCCTTCGGCGTCGTAGCGGCGGGCCAGCTCGACCGGGTCTCCGGCGTCACGGAGGTTCTCGAAGTTGACGCCCTTGACCACCCGCCCGGCGTCCACGTCCAGGCAGGGGATCACTCGTACCGCGACACTCATCAAAGCTCCTCATCCACGGCAGGCCTCCGCCTCCGCCTCGACCGGCAGCGGCGGGCCACCGCGACCTACGACCGCGACTCTCCCGCGCTCGCAACCTACGACCGCGACTCTTCCCGCGCTCGTGACCAACGGCTGCGACTCTTCCCGCAGCCTACGACCGCGGCTTCCCTCGCCCTCGCGACCCACGACCGCGACTCCCCGCGACCTATGACCGCGACTCCCCGCAACCTACGATCTCACCGCGGCAAGGGCCTCTTCGAGGGTGAACTCCTGCGCGTAGAGCGCCTTCCCCACGATCGCGCCCTCGACGCCGATCGGGACCAGCGAGGCCAGGGCGCGCAGATCGTCCAGGGAGGAGACGCCGCCGCTGGCGACCACCGGCTTGTCGGTGCGGGAGCAGAACTCGCGGAGCAGCTCCAGGTTGGGGCCGAGCAGCGTGCCGTCCTTGGTGACGTCGGTGACGACGTAGCGGGGGCAGCCGTCGCCCTCAAGGCGCTTGAGGACCTCCCACAGGTCGCCGCCCTCCTGGGTCCAGCCGCGGGCGGCGAGGGTGGTCCCGCGCACGTCGAGGCCGATCGCGATGCTGTCGCCGTACTCGGCGATGATCTTGGAGCACCAGGCCGGGTTCTCCAGGGCCGCGGTGCCGATGTTCACCCGGCGGCAGCCGGTGGCCAGCGCGGCCTCCAGGGAGGCGTCGTCGCGGATCCCGCCGGACATCTCCACCTTGACGTCGAGCGCGTCCACGACGGTGGCGAGGAGATCACGGTTGGTACCGCGCCCGAAGGCGGCGTCGAGGTCGACCAGGTGGATCCACTCGGCGCCGGCCTCCTGCCAGGCGAGCGCCGCGGAGAGAGGGTCGCCGTAGGAAGTCTCGGTGCCGGCCGCGCCCTGGACCAGGCGGACCGCCTGGCCGTCGGCGACGTCCACGGCGGGGAGCAGCTCTAGCGACATCTGATCAGGACCTCCGGTCGAAGACAAGGGTGACGATAAGCGGTACGAAGAGCAGCGACAGGACGAAGACCCCGAACCGCGCGCTCCACGAGGACCACAGCAGCCAGGCGATCACCTGGACAATCATGAAAAGCACCGCCACGCCGCCGTTCTGCGCGCGGCGGCGACGGGCGATGATCCCGCCCTGGGAGGCGATCCGGACGGGCCTGCCGGGCAGGAGGGCGGTGACCCTGCCGACCCGCTGGCGGCGCCGCACCAGCTTGGCCTCGCGTTCGGCGACCCGGGCCGCCTGGCGTGCCTGCTCGGCCTCGCGTTCGGCCCTGCGCCGGGCCCGTTCCTTGCTCATGGGAGATCCCACGAGAGGACCGGTAAGGGAACCGGTGAGAGGCTCGACCGAGGACCCGGCTGAAAGCCCTGCCGAGCGCTCACCTGACGGTTCCGAGCCAGTTCGTGAGCAGCTGGGCTCCGGCGTCGCCCGACTTCTCGGGATGGAACTGGGTGGCCGTCAGCGGGCCGTTCTCCACCGCCGCCACAAACGGGACACCGTGCTCCGACCAGGTGACCAGGGGGTCGTCGAAACCCGGCCCCGCCTGGAGCTCCCAGGTCCGCACCCCGTACGAGTGGACGAAGTAGAAGCGTGTGTCCGGGTCGATTCCGGCGAACAGCACGGTGTCGGCGGGCGCCTTGACGGTGTTCCAGCCCATGTGAGGCAGGACCGGCGCCTCGAGGCGCTCCACCGTCCCCGGCCACTCGCCGCAGCCCTCGGTCGTGACGCCGTGCTCGACGCCCGTCTCGAAGAGGATCTGCATGCCGACGCAGATGCCGAGGACCGGCCGCCCCGCCGACAGGCGCCGCCCGATGATGCGCTCACCGCGTACGGCGCGCAGCCCGGTCATGCAGGCGGCGAACGCCCCGACGCCCGGGACGACGAGGCCGTCGGCCTCCATCGCCTCCGTGTAGTCGGAGGTCACCGTGACGTTGGCGCCGACCCGGGCCAGGGCGCGTTCCGCGGAGCGCAGGTTGCCGGAACCGTAGTCCAGAACGGTTATGTTCACCATCGGGGCATCACCACCAGAGCACCGCCGCCGTCGTCGCCAGGGCCGCGAGGGCGCCGAGCAGTATCGCGCCCTTCTTCAGTCCCTGTTTGAAGAACGAGAAGATCCCGCCCACCAGGAAGAGCGCGATGAAGGCCATCGCCGTGGCCGCCCAGTTCTGGCTCACAGCACACCCTTCGTGCTGGGCACGCCGGTGGCGCGGGGGTCGAGCTCGGACGCCTCGCGCAGGGCCCTGGCCAGGGCCTTGAACTGGGCCTCCACGATGTGGTGGGCATTGCGGCCGTAGGGGACGTGGACGTGCAGGCAGATGGCGGCCTGCGCGACGAACGACTCCAGGATGTGCCTGGTCATCGTCGTGTCGTAGTCGGGGCCGATCATCGGGGCCATGCCCTCGGGCTCGCTGTGCACGAGGTACGGGCGGCCGGACAGGTCGACCGTGACCTGGGCGAGGGCCTCGTCCAGCGGGCAGGACGCGTTGCCGAACCTCCGGATGCCGGACTTGTCGCCCAGAGCCTCGCGGAACGCGGCGCCCAGCGCGATCGAGGTGTCCTCGATCGTGTGGTGGGAGTCGATGTGGAGGTCGCCCTCGGTCTTCACGGTCAGGTCGAACAGGCCGTGCTTGCCGAGCTGGTTCAGCATGTGGTCGTAGAACCCGACACCCGTGGACACGTCGACGTTCCCGGTGCCGTCGAGGTTGACCTCGACCAGCACCGAGGTCTCCTTGGTGCCACGCTCCACGCGACCTCGGCGCGGCGCGAACTCACCGGTGGTACTGCTCACAGGGTTCCCTCCAGGGCGGCGCGGAACGCCGCCATCTCCTTGGCCGTTCCGATGGACACTCTCAGCCACTCCGGCGGGCCCACCTCGCGGATCAGCACTCCGTGCTCAAGCATGCCCTGCCAGACCGCGTGCCTATCCGGGAAACGGCCGAACAGCACGAAGTTGGCGTCGGAGTCGGCGACCGTCAGCCCCTTGTCGCGCAGCCACTCCACCGTCGCGTCCCGCTCGGCCCGCAGCAGGTCGACGGTGCCGAGCAGCTCGGTCTGGTGGGCGAGCGCGACGCGCGCCGCCGTCTGGGTGAGCGTCGACAGGTGGTACGGCAGGCGGACCAGGAGCAGCGCCTCGATCACCGCCGGGTCGGCGGCGAGGTAGCCGAGGCGGGTGCCCGCCATGGCGAACGCCTTGGACATCGTCCGCGTGACGATGAGCCGGGGGTGGTCCGGCAGCAGGACCAGCGCCGACGGGGTGCCGGTGCGCGCGAACTCGAAGTAGGCCTCGTCCACGACGACCATGCCCGGCGCGGCCTGGACGATCCTGGCGATCACGGCCGGGTCGAGCGCGGTGCCGGTCGGGTTGTTGGGCGAGGTGAGGAAGACGATGTCGGGCCGGTGCTCCTCGATCGCGGCGACGGCCTTGTCCGGGTCGATCCCGAAGTCGTCCTCGCGCGCCCCGGAGATCCATTCGGTCGAGGAGCCGCTGGTGATGATCGGGTGCATCGAATAGGAGGGCTCGAAGCCCATCGCGGTGCGGCCGTGGCCGCCGAAGGCCTGCAGGATCTGCTGGAGCACCTCGTTGGAGCCGTTGGCGGCCCAGACCTCCTCCGTGGTCAGGTCATGGCCGAGATAGGCGGCCAGGTCCTGGCGGAGCGCGACGGCGTCGCGGTCGGGGTAGCGGTTGAGCCCGGCCGCGCTGTGCCGTACCGCCTCGGCCAGGTCGGTGACCAGGGAGGCGGAGGGGCCGTAGGGGTTCTCGTTGGTGTTGAGCCTGACCGGGACGTCGATCTGGGGCGCGCCGTACGGCGTGCGCCCCCGAAGGTCGTCGCGGATCGGCAGGTCCTCAAGCTTCACGAGGGGATCTCCCAGTCGAAACGCGCACGGACGGCGGCGCCGTGCGCGGGAAGGTCTTCGGCGTCGGCGAGCACGCACACGTGTGCCGCCGCCTCGGCGAGGGCCTCACGGCTGTAGTCGACGACGTGGATGCCCCGCAGGAAGGTCTGCACCGACAGTCCGGAGGAGTGGCAGGCGCAGCCGCCGGTGGGCAGCACGTGGTTGGACCCGGCGAGGTAGTCGCCGAGTGAGACGGGCGCGTACGCGCCGACGAAGATGGCTCCGGCGTTGCGCACCCGGGCGGCCAGCGCGGACGCGCCGGCGGTGTGGATCTCCAGGTGCTCGGCGGCGTAGGCGTCGACGACGCGCAGCCCGGCCTCCATGTCGTCGACGAGGAGGATGCCCGACTGGCGTCCGGACAGGGCCTCGGCGATCCGCTCGCCGTGCTTGGTGGCGGCGACCTGGCGGGGCAGCTCCCGCTCGACGGCCTCGGCCAGTTCGACGGAGTCGGTGACGAGGACGGCTGCGGCGATCGTGTCGTGCTCGGCCTGGCTGATCAGGTCGGCGGCGAGGTGCACCGGGTCGGCCGTGGAGTCGGCGAGGATCGCGATCTCGGTGGGCCCGGCCTCGGAGTCGATGCCGATACGGCCCTTGAGCAGGCGCTTGGCGGCGGCGACCCAGATGTTGCCGGGGCCGGTGACCATGTCGACCCGGGCGCACTCCTCGGTGCCGTAGGCGAACATCGCCACGGCCTGGGCCCCGCCGACGGCGTAGACCTCGTCCACCCCGAGCAGCGCGCACGCGGCCAGGATGGTCGGGTGCGGCAGCCCGCCGAACTCCCGCTGCGCGGGCGAGGAGAGCGCGAGGGAGGAGACCCCGGCCTCCTGGGCGGGGACGACGTTCATGACCACGCTGGAGGGGTACACCGCCCTGCCGCCCGGGACGTACAGGCCCACGCGCTCGACGGGGACCCAGCGCTCGGTGACGGTGCCGCCGGGCACGACCTGGGTGGTGACGTCGGTGCGCCGCTGGTCGCGGTGGACGAGGCGGGCGCGGCGGATCGACTCCTCAAGGGCCGCCCGGATCTTCGGATCGAGCTCCTCCAGCGCCTTGGTGATCGCCTCGGCGGGGACACGGGTGGACTCCAGCTCCACGCCGTCGAACCTGGCGGTCCACTCTCGTACGGCCGCGATCCCGCGATGATGCACGTCCTCGCAGATCGACCGCACCTTCTCCAGGGCGGCCTCAACGTCGAGCTGGGCACGGGGCAGCACGCCATGGAGGTCCTCGGGGAGGGCTCCACGCAGGTCGGTACGGGAAATCACCCGCCCAGTCTACGGAGGGTTGACGCCCGGTCTCATCTTGTCCACCATCCGGACGCTTCATCCTTTCGTTAAACAGCGGAAAATACATTGGGTATTCACTCAAAGGCGCAGAGTTAGGAACGGCACTCCCTCGCCTCGCCGAAGGGGTCCGGACGCACCTCGGCGACGGCGTTTCCCTCGCTCCGGCGGAGGAGAAAGGCGCTCGGTCCGGCTTCGGAGCGCGCATGCGCGAGCGCACTCCTTTACGTTGTAGATCCATTCGATGTCTCACGCCGCCGGTCACGAGTAAGCTGCCAGCCGTGAGTAAGTCGAAGCGCACAGGCGGTCAGGGGACCCCCGCGACGGTGGCGCTGACCCAGGCCAAGGTGGATTTCACCCTTCATCCCTACGAGCACGACGCCGACGCGCAGGCGTACGGCGAGGAGGCGGCCGACGCGCTCGGCGTGCCGTACGAGCAGATCTTCAAGACGCTCGTGGCCGAGGTGGAGAGCGGGTTGGCCGTCGCGGTCGTGCCGGTCGCGGGCAAGCTGGACCTCAAGGCGTTCGCGGCGGCGCTGAAGAGCAAGCGGGCCGCGATGGCCGACGCCACCAAGGTGGAACGCGTCACCGGCTACGTGGTGGGCGGCATCAGCCCCCTGGGGCAGCGCAAACGCCTGCCGACCGTGATCGACGCCTCCGCGCTGGACTTCGCGACGATCTACTTCTCCGCCGGACGGCGCGGGCTGCAGATCGAGACCGCCCCCGCGGAGCTGGCACGGCTCACGCAGGCGATCACCGCGCCCATCGGCAAGACTGGCCAGTGAAGTCCCTCCGCGCCCTGACCGCGTTGTCCCGGGGACACCGACCGGGTCGTCTCGGGGAGAGAACTCACGGGTGAGTCCGGTCGACGCCGTGTGCGGCGCCGAGGGTTTCCCCGGGGAATCCCGGGCAATCCTGGCGAAGGTTGCCGGCGCGCTCAACGACGGCCTTCGGCGAGACTCGGCGCAGGCCGTACCTGATCGGGGGAGCAGATGTTTTACCTGACCGCTACCGAGATGCTCAAGCTGCTGCGCGCGAGGGAGGTCAGCGCGGTCGAGCTGCTCGACGCGCACCTGCGCCGGATCGAGGAGATCAACCCGGACGTCAACGCGATCGTCACGCTGGTGGCCGAACGCGCCCGCGAGGAGGCCCGGGAGGCCGATCGGGACCTGGCGCGGGGGCACTGGCGCGGGCCGCTGCACGGGCTGCCGGTCGCGCACAAGGATCTGACGGACACCGCGGGGATCCGCACCACGTATGGCTCACCGCTCTTCGCCGACCACGTTCCCGCCAAGGACGCGCCGATCGTCCGGCGGATGCGCGAGGCCGGGGCGATCACCGTCGGCAAGACCAACACCCCGGAGTTCGGCACCGGCTCACACACCGTGAACGAGCTGTTCGGCGCCACCCGCAACCCGTACGACCTGTCGAAGTCGGCCGGCGGCAGCAGCGGCGGGGCGGCCGCGGCGCTGGCGACCGGGATGGTGGCCCTGGCCGACGGCTCCGACATGGGCGGCTCGCTGCGCAATCCGGCCTCGTTCTGCAACGTGGCAGGGCTGCGGCCGACGCCGGGGCGGGTGCCGTCGCCGTCGGCGATCGCGGCGTGGTTCACCCTCGGCGTATCGGGGCCGATGGCTCGCACCGCCGAAGACCTGGCGCTGATGATGAGCGCGGTGGCCGGGTTCGACGCCGCCTCTCCCCTGTCGATCACCGAGAGCGGCGCGGTCTTCGCCGAGCCGCTGGAGCTGGACCTGACCGGACTGCGCATCGCGTGGAGCCCTGACCTGGGCGGGCTTCCGGTCGACGCGGAGACGGCGAAGGTCACCGCGGACGCCCCGGCCGTGCTCGAAGGGCTGGGCGCGCGGGTGGAACGGGTGGACCTGGATCTGTCGGACGCCGAGGACGCGTTCCGCGTCTACCGGGCCTGGCACTACGCGTCGTCCTTCGGCGACCTCCCCCAGGACCGCGTGGGGAAGAACGTCCGGTGGAACGTCGAGCGGGGCCGCGAGGTGACCGGGGCCGACCTGGCGCGCGCGGAACGGCTGCGCAGCGGCCTCTACCAGCGGATGGGCGACTTCTTCCGCACCTACGACTTCCTGATCGCCCCGGTCAGCCAGGTGCCGCCGTTCCCGGTGGACGCGCCGTACGTCTCGGAGATCAACGGACAGGCGCTGCCGGACTACCTGGCATGGATGCGTTCCGCCTACTGGATCAGCGTGCTGCACGCCCCCGCGGCGTCGGTGCCGTGCGGGTTCACCGGCGGCGGGCTGCCGGTCGGCGTGCAGATCGTCGGACGCCCCTTCGCCGACATGCAGGTCCTGCGCCTGGCTCACGCGTTCGAGAGCGCCACCGGGCACGGCACCCGCAGACCTACCTGTCGCTGATGTCGTAGCCGGACAGCGGTCCGTAGGGGTCCTCCCCGCCGAACGGACGGCGCAGCGGCGAGTCCCGGTAGCCCGCGACGCTCTCCAGGGCGAAGAAGAGCCCGACGGCGAGCACCGGCCACGCCAGCAACACCCCCTGGGCGGTCAGGTTCAGCGGGCCGGCGATCAGGGACGCGGACGCCCCGGAGGCGGTGACCGTCGCCGCCCCGAGGTTGACCGCCTGGCCGACCACCAGGGCGATGTACGAGCCGAGCAGGCCGCCCGCGGCCAGCCCCAGCACCACGGCGAGCGGACGGCCCCTGCGCGACAGGCTGTAGCCGAGGGCACCGCACGCCAGGCCGAGGGCGCCGGCGATGATGACGAACCAGCCGTCGGCCGCGATGAGCGCCTGGGTGGTGGGGTCGGCCAGCATCGGGCCCTGCTTGGTCATGACGTACGGCGGACGGGGCGCGGCGAGCGACCACAGGACTCCGGCGATCACCCCGGCCAGGCCCAGTGCCAGCACGGTGACAGCGAAGTCACGCGCGTTCCGCAATGTAATACCCCTCACCCTCTGTGTTGATGTGCCCGATGTTACCTATCAGCTCGCCAGGCGCTACCAGAGGTTCCGATGGACTCCAGTTACTCTGTCCAAGTGAACGAAGAGGCATGGCTGATCGAACCCTCCGGACCGCTACGCGGTGACGTCGAGGTGCGTGGTTCCAAGAACGGCGTCTCCAAGCACATGGTCGCCGCCATGCTCGGCATGGGTGAGAGCACGATTCACAACGCGCCCGACGTGGGTGAGGTCGGGATCACCGCGCAGATGCTGCGGGCGCTCGGCATCGACGTGGAGATCACCTCCGGGGAGATCGTCATCTCCCAGGGGCCGCAGATCAATCCCCACGTCCCGGCGGCGTTCACCGGTCTCAACCGGATCCCCATCCTGATGCTGGGCCCGCTGCTGCACCTGGCGGGCGAGGCTTTCGTGCCGCTGGTCGGCGGCGACCCGATCGGGCGCAGGCCCGTCGACTTCCACGTCGAGGCGCTGCGCGCGATGGGCGCCGAGGTCGAGGTGAGCGACACCGGCATCTACGCCAAGGCCAAGCGGCTGCGCGGGACCCGCATCGAGCTGCCCTACCCCAGCGTGGGCGCGACCGAGACGATCCTGATGTCGGCGGTGCTGGCCGAGGGCAAGACCGTGCTCAAGGGCGCGGCCATGGAGCCCGAGGTGGTGGAGCTCGCCCTGTTCCTGCAGCGCATGGGCGCGCGCATCGAGCTCAGCCCGGACCGGCGCATCGTGATCGAGGGGGTGGACCGCCTGCACGGCGCGTCCACCTGGCTGAACGGTGACCGGATCGAGGCGTTCTCCTACCTGGCGGCCGGGCTGATCACCGGCGGGCAGGTGCGGGTGCACGGCTGCCCGCAGGACCGGCTGGTCACCGCGATCACCACCCTGGCCCGGATGGGCGCCGAGATGGACATCACCGACGACTACCTGTCGGCGTCGGCGCCGAACGGGCTGCGGGCGGCGGCGGTGCAGACCGACACCCACCCGGGGTTCATGACCGACTGGCAGACGCCTCTGATGGTGCTGTTCACGCAGGCCCAGGGCATGTCGGTGCTGCACGAGACGGTGTTCGAGAACCGCCTCGTCTACGTGCCCGCCCTGCAGAAGATGGGCTGCGAGATCGAGGTCTTCGACGTGTGCCTCGGCGGTCCGGCCTGCCGCTACCACGACACCAACGCCAAGCACTCGGCGGTCGTTCGCGGTGTGTCGAAGCTGAGCGGCGCCGACGTGACCCTGCCGGACATCCGGGCCGGGTTCTCCGCCGTGCTCGCGGCGGCCGCGGCGGAGGGCACCTCCACCCTGCGCGGGGTGCACCACATCGAACGGGGCTACCACCGGCCGTTCGAGCAGTTCGCCTCGCTGGGCCTGAAGATCAGTAGAGAAAAGGTGCAGGACGGGTAAGGATTCGCAATCGGGTGTTTGTAGGTGATCACCCGGTTGCACCTTACTATGCGTGACATTGCGACGCGAGGAGAGACGGAGGCCCTCCGCGTGCCTGCGCGGGCTGGTGACCTGCGGTGTGCTCGGCGGGCTGCTGGCGGCGATGGCGGCGCTGCCCCTGGTCGGCACCGTGGGGCTCACCGCCAACAAGGTCACGACCACCCTCATCGACCTGCCACCGAGCCCGCGCGAGGACCCGCTCTCCCAGCGCACCGTGCTCCTGGACAGGCGCGGTAAGCAGTTCGCCCAGTTCTACAAGCAGAACCGGACGCTCGTGAAGCTCGACCAGGTCGCCCCGGTCATGCGCGACGCGATCGTGGCGATCGAGGACGCCCGGTTCTACGAGCACGCGGGCCTGGACATCAAGGGGACGCTGCGGGCGCTGGTGACCAACACCCAGGCGGGCGAGGTGCGGCAGGGAGGATCCTCGCTCACCCAGCAGCTCGTGAAGAACATCCTGGTCGAGAACTCCGAGAGCGACAACGAGCGCGACCAGGCCCGCGCGCCGAGCATCCAGCGCAAGATCACCGAGCTGCGGTACGCGCTGGCGATGGAGAAGAAGTACAGCAAGGCCGAGATCCTGGAGCGGTATCTCAACATCGCCTACTTCGGCGCGGGGGCCTTCGGGGTGGAGGCCGCGGCTCAGCGCTTCTTCTCGATCCCGGCGTCGAAACTGTCCCTGTCACAGGCGGCGACGCTGGCCGGCGCGGTGCGGGCGCCGTACTCGACCGATCCGTCGCTGGGCAAACAGCGTCGTGAGCGCCTGCGGGAGCGCAGGGACATCGTCCTGGACCGGATGGCCCAGCTCTCGTACGCCCCCCAGCCCAAGGTCGCCGCCGCCAAGCGGCGTCCCCTGAGCATCCATCTCAAGCCGGAGCCGGGTGGCTGCGCCGAGAGCTCCTATCCCTATTTCTGCCTCTACGTCCATCGGGAGCTGCTGACCAACCCCGCCTTCGGCCCGAGCCGTCCGGAGCGGGAGCGGCGCCTGGCCAGGGGCGGCCTCGTACTGCACACCACCCTGGACCCGCAGGACCAGCGGGCCGCGCAACGCGCCATCTCCTCGCGGGTCGGCCAGCGCGACACCGAGGTCGCGGCCGAGGCCATGGTCGAGCCGGGCACCGGACGGATCAGGGCACTGGCCGCGAGCAAGAAGTACGGCCGCGACTCCGGCAAGGACAACAACGGTCCCAGCACCACCTTCAACCTTCCCGTGGACGTGGCGCACGGCGGCGGCCAGGGCTTCCAGGCGGGGTCCACGTTCAAGGTGTTCACCTTGGCGACCGCGCTGAGCAAGGGCTGGCGGTTCGACGACGGTTTCATGACGCCGGGCATGTTCGTGCCTCGCCAGGGCTTCACCAACTGCAACGGCCGCAAGGTCAACGCCCCCACGGCCAAGATCTTCAACGCCAGCGGCGAGGGCTCGGGCGGCCCGCAGAGCATCTACACCGGCACCTGGAAGTCGGTGAACATCTTCTACATGATGCTGGAGCAGCGGGTGGGCCTCTGCTCGGTGGTCAAGACCGCCAGAGCGCTCGGGATCGCCCGCGCCGACGGCACCCCGCTGCGTGAGGTCCCGACCTTCACCCTCGGCGTGAACGAGATGGATCCGCTGACGGTGGCGGCCGCGTTCGCCGCGTTCGGCGCACGGGGCCGCTACTGCCGCCCGATGGCCATCATGGACATCATCGAACGGGACGGCACGCGTGTGGCGGTCCGGCCGAGCTGCAAGAGGGCGGTCGAGCGCGACGTGGCCGACGCGGTGAACCACGTGCTGTCCGGGGTGTTCACCAAGGGCACCATGACGGGTCAGGACATCGGCCGCGACGCGGCGGGCAAGACCGGCACCAACAACGGCTACACCTCCGCCTGGTTCGCCGGATACACCCCCGACCTGGCCGCCGCGGTCAGCGTGGGCGACATCCGCGGCTCCTACAAACATCCGCTGACCGGCGTGCAGATCGGCGACGAGTACTACGGCGCGGTCCAGGGCGCCTCTCTCCCGGGACCGATCTGGGTGTCGTCGATGACCCGGGCTCTGCGCAACGTCTCCCCGACCTCCTTCCACCACCCGGACATGGGACGGTTCGGCGGCGGGTTCACCCCCGGCATGAAGGAGGCGCTGGAGGCCGAACGCCGCGAGGACGAGGAGGAGGGCCGCAGCGACGAGGGGCGCGCGCACCGCGTCACCGGTCGGCGCAAGCACATGGGGCAGCGCGGCTGAACGCGGGAACACCGCACGCGAGGACGCCGTACGCGGAGGGAGCGTCGCCCTCGCCGAGCTGCTCAACCCTGCCGCGTGCCCTCTCGCAGACCCCGGCCAAACAGGGATCAAACTCAACCCAAAGGAAAAATAACACTCCGGGGTTGGTCGGGTGCATACTGGAGCGATTCGCCGATCGTGGCGGTATGTTCTTGTCCGGAAAGCAGCAAACCGGCGCTCCGATCTGGCCTGTCTCCCTTCTGTCCCGCCGAAGCGGTGATCACAGGAGGATCGGACGGACACCGGCCTGGAACAGCGATCCACCCCCCGAACACCGACAGCCCTCTGGGCGAGCAAGTGGAGAACGTCAATGACCGCTGAACCCCCCTACCAGAACCAGTACGGCCAGAACCCCTACGAGGCCGCTCCGCCGCCTCTCCCCGAGCTGGCCTTCTGGTGGGAGCGTCTCCTTGCCCGCCTGATCGACGGCATCATCCTGGGCGTCGTCGTCCGGATCATCATCACCCCGATCATCACGGGGCTGTTCCCCGCCGCCTCGTTCCTCGGGCTGCTGGTCTCGGCCATCCTGGGATTCGTGATCTACGGGGCCTACGAGTACTTCCAGATCACCCGGGACGGGCAGACCCTCGGCAAGAAGCTCCTGAAGATCCGCATCACCACGGTGGGCGCCGGCGTCCAGGGCGGGCTCGACTCGGAGACCGCCCTCAAGCGGACCGCCGTGCTCTGGGGACCGCAGCTGCTCACCTTCAATGCCCTCCTCACCTTCATCGGTGGCATCTTCAGCCTGGTGAACGTTCTGTCCCAGTTCTGGGACAAGCCGCTCAGGCAGTGCCTGCACGACAAGGTGGCGAACACCGTCGTCGTACGGATGCCCCACTGAACGACACGTCCCGCGGCCGCATCGGCCTTCGCGACAGGTGACCCGTCGGTCCCCACGGCACGCACACCGCCGTACGGGACCGACGGGTTTCCCTTGTGACCGCTTCCCCTGGGCCGACGGCGCCGGTGAGGTCGGCCACGTCGCGCTCGACCGCCCTCCTGCGATTCGACCGGATCGCCACGCGTGCCGTCCCGTTCGATGACGGCCATCGGGTGGCGAAGGCGCTCCCGTCCGGTCTGCTGACCGTCACAGGATGACCGGCGGCGAATTCAGCCCCGGTGAGTCGTCATGCGTTCCTCCGCGAGGTGCAGGCCCGCCTCGATGACGGCGTTCATGATGAGGGCGAGACGTTCCTCACCGAGGGTGGGGGCCCGGCGGGCCATGTCGGCGACCAGGCGGCGCTCGCGGTCCATGTCGCGACCGGCGAAGCCGCCGACGGGCTTGAGCCGCTGGATGGTGCCCGCGAGCTCGGCCCGGCGTTCCAGGAGGACGGCGAGGGCCGCGTCGACGCGGTCGATGGCATCGCGGGCGGTCAGCAGGGAGTCGGGGTCCTCCCTGCGGGTGACGGCTCCGACGATCTTCACGGCCTCGTGGGCGGCGAGGGCCTCCTGCTCGGTGGCGCCGGGAGACAGGAGCAGGCCGTCGGCACCGGCGGCGACCGCGGCGGCGGCCAGGGCGGGGTCACCGCCGAGGTCGGCCAGGACGGGTCGGCCGGACTTCTCACGGGCGGCGCGCATCAGGGCCAGGTCGAGGGTGACCCCGCCCAGGTGCGTACGGCTGCCGCTCTCGCAGAGCACCACGCTGTCGTTGCCCTCGGCCACGCAGTAGTCGGCGATGGCCAGCCACTCCTCCAGGGTCGCGGAGGGGGCACGCTGGACGAGCACGGGAAGGCCGAGCCGGGCGACCGCGCGGACCAGCTGGAAGTCCTGCATCCAGGCCGCGCCGACCACCACGCCCGCGGCGTTCGCGGCGATCTCCGGCAGATCCGCCACCGAGAACGGCTCCACCAGGACGGGCCCGGACCAGTCGGCGCGGACCGCCGCCACCGATTCGGCCGCGGGGACGCGCCCGTGGTGGTCACGCAGGTTGATCCAGCGGGCGTCCGCCCCGGCGCCGCCGATCACCACGACGGGTCCCGCCCCCACCGCGAGTGTTCCCAGCTCCACGGCTCCACGCTCCAGGCGTGCGGTCAACGACATCTCGGCTCCCATGGTCAGCCGGCGCACATCCCGCGAGCCGGCGGGTTCGTCAGAAAACAGAAAAGGCAGAGACGATGTGTCTCTGCCTCGTGCCGGCTCCGGATGGTCACTGAATCACGCTGTCACGACCGGCCCTCCGGAGCCGGCACGATAAACGCTGAACAGCAAGTCATGCGCCCAACGATAAGCCATGTCCCCGCCACCTGCCACCTGCCGGACACCGCATCTCAAAGTGTGGACTCCAAAACCCCGTTTAAGTCGATCACTTTACTTGGCTATGAGAGTATTCGGGGGTTTAGAAGGAGGTAAGGCGGTTGATGGCCGAAGCACAGCCTGAGGGGCGCCGGGTCGCCTCCCGCTACCACCTGCTCGAAGCCATCGGCCGAGGTGGCATGGGCATCGTCTGGCGGGCCCACGACGAGTTCCTCGACCGCGAAGTCGCGATCAAGGAAGTCCGCTACGCCGACATGCTCGGCGAGGACAACCAGGAGGACTTCAACCGGCGCACCAAGCGTGAGGCGCGCGCCGCCGGGCGACTGACGCACCCGAACGTCGTGGTGGTCCACGACGTGGTCGAGGAGGACGGACGGCCCTGGATCGTCATGCAGCTGGTGGAGTCCCGCTCCCTCGGCAAGGTCATGCGTCAGGACGGTCCGCTGCCGCCCGAACGGGTGGCGGAGATCGGGCTCCAGCTCCTGGACGCGCTGCGTGCCGCGCACGCCCAGGGAGTGCTGCACCGGGACGTCAAGCCGGAGAACGTCCTGCTGGCCCACGACGGCCGGGTGGTGCTGACCGACTTCGGCATCGCGACGCTCGAGACCGAGACCGCGCTGACCATGACCGGGATCGCCGGAACCCCCGCGTTCATCCCGCCGGAGCGCATCAAGGGCGCGACCGCGCAGCGTGAGTCCGACCTGTGGTCCCTCGGGGCGACGCTGTACGCGGCGGTGGAGGGCAAGCCCCCGCACGATCGCGGCGGGGCGCTGCCGACCATGCACGCCATCCTGAACGACGAGCCCGAGACCCCGGTCAACGCCGGACGGCTGGCCCCGGTCCTCGAGGGGCTGCTCCGCAAGGATCCGGCCCTGCGCATGAACTACGACGAGGCCGAGCGGCTGCTGCGCGCGGTGGCCGAGGGCGAGCCCAAACAGCCCAAGCAGCCCGATCAGCCCGCCAAGACGTCCGTCATGCCCGCCGTGATGAGCCCCGCAAGCACCTCGGCCACGGCAGAGACCGATCCGGGGATCCAGTTCCGGGCCGAGGGCTTCCCCGCCACGGGGGCGAAGCTGGGCGTCGCCGTACCGGCGCCTTCCAAGGCCCCCGTCTCTCCCCCGCGGGAAAAGTCTCGGGAGCCCGCCGCGAAGGCGCCGGCCGAGGAGGCACGGCAGAAGCCCGCGTCCGAGGCGGAGCGGAAACCCGCCCCGCCGGAGGCCGTTTCGTCCGCACGGCCGGAGACCGCCCCGCCGGCGCGGCAGAGCTCCGTTCCCGCACCCAGGCCCGAGCCGAAGCCGCCGGTACGCCCGGCTCCCGGAGGCCGGCCGAACCCCTTCCCGCCCATACGGCAGCCCGTCCCGGCCCCGCGGCCCGAACCCCTCGCCCCGTCCAAGGGGTACTCCGAGCTCTCCTCCGACGACGCGGGGACCGAGGATCCCTCCTTCCAGAGGATGATGACGGCGACCTCGCGAAACGTGCCGCGGGCGCCGATGAAGCGGGGCCTGCTGGTGGTCCTGCCCGCGCTGCTGGTCGTCGGGGTGGTCGCGGGCTGGCTTGGACTGCGCAGTGGCCAGACCACCGAGGACCAGGGCACCGGCTCGTCGCAGGCGCGCCCGAGCGGCTCGGACGGGCCGAACGGCGCGACCGGGCCGACCGGGTCGAACGCGCCGAGCGGCCCGGCCGAGACGACTCCGGAGAGCACGCCCGAGCAGAAGCCCTCACCGTCTCCTTCGCCGAGTCCCACCAAGACGAAGGAGAAGGAGAAGTCCGCGCTTCCCGCCGGCTGGCACATGCACAAGGACGGCAACGGCTTCTCGGTGGGCCTGCCCAAGGGGTGGTACGTGGAGAGGCGGAACGGGAAGCAGGTGCGGTTCCGCAGCCCGAGCGACTCGGTGAGCTACTTGATGATCGAGTACGTCGACAAGGGGGGTTCGGACCCGAAGAAGGACTGGGAGCAGCAGGAGCCCCACAGCAGGGGCAACTTCCCCGGCTACAAACGGATTCGGATCGAGAAGGTCGACTACATGGTGAAGGCCGCCGACTGGGAGTTCACCTGGAACATGAACGCGGGCAAGGCCCGGGTGATCAACCGGGGGTTCATCGCCAAGAAGGGCGGCCGGGGCTACGCCATCTACTGGCACACCCTCGCCTCCAACTGGAAGAAGAACCTGCCCCTCTTCGAGGGATTCGCCAAGACCTTCTCGTCGAAGAAGTGAGCGGTGTCCTGACCGACGACGATGCATGAGCCTGGGGGGCGAGAGGAATTGACCGAACGGAAGGTCACGGGCCGTTACCGTCTGCTCGAACCCATCGGTGAAGGTGGGATGGGCATCGTCTGGCGTGCCCATGACGAGCTTCTCGACCGGATCGTGGCGGTCAAGGAGGTCCGCTACCGCGGGGTCGACGAGAGCGCCCGGGCCGACCTGAACCGGCGGACGATCCGGGAGGCCAGGACCGCCGGGCGGCTCGACCATCCATCCGTGGTGATCGTGCACGACGTGGTCGAGGAGGAGGGCCGGCCCTGGATCGTCATGCAGCTGGTCCGGTCGCGGTCGCTGGGCGCGGTCATCCGCGAGGACGGGCCGCTGGCGCCGGGCCAGGTGGCCTCGGTCGGCCTGCACGTGCTGAGCGCGCTGCGGGCGGCGCACGCCTCGGGCGTGCTGCACCGCGACGTCAAGCCGGAGAACGTCCTGCTTGCCGACGACGGCCGGGTGGTGCTGACCGACTTCGGCATCGCCGCGATGACGCACGAGACGGCGATCACCCGGACGGGCGGGATGGTCGGCACCCCGGCGTTCCTGCCCCCCGAACGGCTCCACGGCCTGGCGGCCACCCCCCTGTCGGACCTGTGGTCCCTCGGGGCGACCCTGTACGCGGCCCTGGAGGGCCGTCCGCCCTTCGAGCGGTCCACGGCCGCCGCGACCATGCAGGCGGTCCTCCACGGCGAGCCCAGCCCCATGACGTATACCGGGCCCCTCTCCGTCGTGATCCTCGGTCTGATGTCCAGGGACCCGGGAGCCCGGATGGACCCCGAGCAGGCCGAGGCCCTGCTCAACCGCGTGTCCTCGGGTCAGGCCTCCGGACCCGGAAACCAGGCCTCCCGGCACAGGAGCCTCCTCGACGCGGACGGGCCGTCGGCGCCGTCGGCGGATCACGGCTTCGCCTCACGCCCCTCCCAGTCGTCCCCCCCGGGCGCCGAGGCCCATCGGAGCGAGCCGCCGTACGAATCCCGGTCGCCGTACGCCGGGGGGCCCGCTCATCAGGCCCCTCCGGCCGGGGCGGCGAGCGCGTGGCGCCTGCGGCACTCCCCCGGCGATCCGGGGAGGAACGGCTCGGCGGAACCCGGACGACCCGCCTACCGAGGTGACGCGGCCGAACCGGGCCGGCCCCATCAGAGCGGTCCGGCAGGGCCGGGGCGGCCCGCCCATCTCGGGCAGCAGGCCTATCAGGGCGGTCCCGCCGAGCCCGGACGGCCCGCCTACAGGGGTCGGGCGGCCGAACCGGGCCGGCCCGACCACCAGGACGGTCCGGCGGGATCCGGGCAGCCCGCCTACAGGAGCAACCCGGCGCAGTCCCCGTACCAGGGCGGACCTTCGTACTCCGAGCAGTCGCCGTATGGCGGCGAACCGTCGTACCGGGGCGGACCTTCGTACTCCGAGCAGTCGCCGTATGGCGGCGAACCGTCGTACCGGGGCGGACCTTCGTACTCCGAGCAGTCGCCGTATGGCGGCGAACCGTCGTACCGGGGCGCGCCCACACGCTCCGGGCAGCCGCCCCACGGCGCCGAGCCCCCGTATCCGGTTTCCCGATCGCATCGAGGTCTGCCCACCGGCGCCGTGAGCGGGTTTCTCCACCGGCGCCCGCCGGTGGAGCGGATCGCGATCCTGATCGGGGTGCCCGCCCTCGTGGCGGTGATCGGAGTCGGCGTCTGGCTGCTGACCGGCGGTCCGGACGACACGCCGAGCCAGGGCGACCGGCCGGTGTCCACGGCCACGTTCCCCGATGACCGCGCCGCCGAGCCCTCTCCTCGTCCCTCGAAGACCCGCAAGGCGACTCCCACCCCGTCCGGCCAGGCCATTCCCCCGGGCTGGAAAATGCACCGGGACTCGATGGGCTTCACCGTCGCGATACCCAGGGGCTGGAGCGCCAGGCGGTTTCCCGACCGCGACCGGGTGGAGTTCCGGGATCCGGACTCGGACGCCTTCCTGTGGATCGAGTCGACCGAGGATTCCGAGAAGGACCCCGTCAGGCACTGGCAGAAGGTCGAGAAGGCCGGGACGGCCAAGAACCTCTGGCCGGGCTACGAGCGGATCCGCATCACCCTGCTGACCTATCGCGGCGTGGCCGCCGCCGACTGGGAGTTCCTCTACCTCAAGAAGGGCGTCCGGACGCACGTCCTCGATCGGGGGTTCCACACGGCCTCCGAGATACCGTACGCGATCTACTGGGAGAGCCCGGACTCCGAGTGGGACCCGGCGTTCTTCGACACGTTCACCGCGACCTTCAAGCCCAAGCCGTGACGGCACTCCTCCGGCCCGGCCCGGGAGTGGTCCGGCCGCGGGGAGCGCGCCTTCCTGCCGCCAGGACCCATTGAGGACTTACTGCCAGGGCCGCGCGTATCGCCGGTAGGTCCCGTCGTGGGTGCGCAGGTGCACCCATTCGTCCACGTAGTTCGCGAACTCCTGGTCACCGCGCGGCAGTAAATACGCCTTCTCGGCGAAGGTGAACGGCCGGTCGGGGTGGACCGCGCACAGCTGCGGATGCAGTTTGGCCTGGTAGAGCGCCTCGCTGGCGTCAGTGATCATCACGTCCGCGTGCCCGGCCACGATCTCGTCGAAGATCGTGTTGTTGTCCTGGTGCACGGCGATCGTCGCGTGGCGCAGGTGCGCGCGGGCGAACGTCTCGTTCGTCCCGCCCGGATTGACGATCATCCGCACGCCGGACCGGTCGATCTGCCCCAGCGTGCCGTACCTGTCCTTGTCCGCGCACCGCACGATCGGCGTCTTGCCGTCGGTGCGGTAGGGCTCGCTGAACACCGCCTCACGGGCCCGGTCCAGGGTCACCGAGATCCCGCCCATGCCGATGTCACAGCGGCCCGCGGCCAGATCCGCGACCAGGCTCCCCCAGGTCGTGGGGGTGAGCTCGACCTTGGCGTCGAGGCTCCTGGCCAGGTCCCGGGCCATGTCGATGTCGATGCCGCTGTACGCGCCGGTCCTCGGGTCCCGGTAGGTGAAAGGCCGGTAGTCACCGGTGGTGCACACGCGTAGCTCCCCGCTGTGCGGCACCTCGTCGAGCAGCGTGCCCGAGCGCACCGGAGACGGCCCCGGCCGCTCGGTGGCGAGGGCGGAGCCCGCGGTCGTGGCGCCCACGCCCATGCCCACGCCCAGGAAAAGAGCCAGGGCGGACAGGACGGCAACGCGTCGTCTCACGCTCACAGGTCACTCCCTCCGATCGCCTCTCCACCCGAGTAAATGCCGGGAAGGGCGGGAAAAGCCCGCACCGGGCCGGCCGTCCCCCGAATGATTTTCAGACCGTTTCCAGCTCGGCGCGGGAGACCCTCCCGGTGGTTTATCCGGTGAGGATGGGTTTATTCGGGCGAGCGGCCCCCCAAACCCGTGCTCCGCGACCAGGAACGCTCCGGCCGGTCGATCACGATACGATTGCAATCAAAGATCTACCAATGGATCACTCCCACCGTGGACTCCTCGTAGAATGGCCCTTCCGCGCGGGGCCAAGGCCTCCGGGACACGACAACGGAGCAGGCCGTACCAGCACTTCCCTCATCGCGGGATACCGTGTATACGGATTGTTGACCTCATCTGGGGGTACTCGAGGCACATGTCCGACTCGCAGGAGATCATCGGGGCCCGTTACCGATTGCTGGAACGCATCGGCAGCGGAGGCATGGGAACGGTCTGGCGGGCACGCGACGAGGTCCTCGGCCGGGAGGTCGCGGTCAAGGAGATCATTCCCTCTCCTGACCTGACCGGTCCCGAGCGCGAGATCTTCACCATGCGGACGCTCAGGGAGGCCCGCGCCGCCGGGCGGGTCGGGCATCCGGGCGTCGCCACGGTCTACGACGTGATCGAGGAGTACGGGCGCCCGTGGATCGTGATGCAGCTGGTGAAATCCCGCACCCTCGGAGCCGTGGTGAGGGAGGACGGGCCGCTGCCGCCGGCGCGGGTGGCCCAGATCGGGATCGAGGTGCTCGGGGCGCTGTTCGCGGCCCAGCACGTGGGTGTCCTGCACCGTGACGTGAAGCCGGACAACGTGCTGCTCGCGGGCGACGGACGGGCCGTGCTGACAGATTTCGGCATCGCCGTCCTCGAGGGTGACTCCTCGCTGACCAAGACCGGCTCCCTCATCGGCACCCCGGCGTTCATCGCGCCGGAGCGGGCGAGCGGGGGGCCCGCGGAGTTCGCCTCCGACCTGTGGTCGCTCGGCGTGACGCTCTACGTGGCGGTCGAAGGGCGTTCACCCTTCGAGCGGGCCCATCCTCTGGCCACGCTCAGCGCGGTCATGCACCAGCATCCGGCGCCGCTGAAGCTCGCCGGATCGCTGGGCCCGGTGATCTTCGGCCTGCTCCGCAAGGACCCGGCGGAGCGCATGTCCGCGCAGGAGGCGCAGACCCATCTCTGGGCGATCGTGAACGGGACCGCCCCGCAGCCCACCGTGCCGATCGATCTCTCCGCTGCGGACCCCACCCGGATCGCGGCCCCGATCCCGGTGGCGCCGTCGATGCCGTCGTTCGCACCGTCGTCCGTACAGGACGGCCCCACGCAGAACCCTGCACATGACGCGGCGCCGATGGACGAGCCGTCCATCGCGTCGGACCCCGGGCCCATCCTGACCTCCACCGGGCGACGGCGGCGCCCGGTGCTGCTCGCCGTCATGGCGATGGCGCTCGCCATCGCCCTGACCTCGGCCGGGATGGCCTGGGTCGTCTCGAACTCCTCCTCGACGAGCCCGGTGGAGTCACCGGCCCTGCCGAGCACTCCCGTGCGGAAAACCACCTCGGAGAACAAGCCCGAGGAGGCGAAACTGCCCGTGCAGGACGATCCCGCACCGACCAGGACGAGGCAGGCCCCCAGCGAGCCCTACTACGGTCCGGCCCCGAACAGGTCCGATTGGGACAGGCCCGCCCCATCGGCCAACCCGTCGGGCAAGCCCACGAGCAGACCCACGAGCAAGCCCTCGGGCGACCCCTCTGGCAAACCCACGAGCAAGCCGTCGGGCAAGCCCTCTCAGGACGACCCGGGGAAGGACCCGGGAAACGGCTCGGGGGACGACTCCGGAGACTCCGGAGAAGGCTCCGTGGACGACCCCGGCCAGAACGCCGACCAGGGCTCGGGGCAGGACTCGGGCTCGGGGCACGGCTCCGGGGAGGACTCGGGACAGGCCGGCTCGGCCGCTCAGCCCGCCCCCCAGGAAGGGACCGCCCTCGGCCCCCGAGGCGAGGGTTAGAGCCGGGCCGGCGGCACGACCGGCGGCCCCGGCGGGAACGGGCAGGAAGAGCAGACCCAAGGAAGCGGCAGACCCGCTAGAACCTTCACGATGTGGGGCAGATCCTGGCGGGTAATCCCGCCAGGGCCTCTCCGCCCAAGGACCATCAGGACGTGAGCGGCAGATCCTCCGGATGGTCCCGTCAGAGCCGCTAGGACTCTCCGCCCAGGACCTTCAGGGCGTGGGACAGGTCCTCCGGATATTCGGTGGTGAAGGTGATCCACTCCCCCGTCGACGGGTGCTCGAAGGCCAGGGAGACCGCGTGCAGCCACTGCCGGGTGATGCCCAGGCGCGCGGACAGCGTGGGATCCGCGCCGTACATCAGGTCGCCGACGCACGGGTGGTGCAGCGCCGACATGTGAACCCGGATCTGGTGGGTCCGGCCCGTCTCCAGCTTGACGTCCAGCAGGGACGCCGCGCGGAACGCCTCGATCGTGTCGTAGTGGGTGATCGAGTCCTTGCCTCCGGCCACGACCGCCCAGCGACCGTCCCCCGAGGGGTGGCGGTCGATCGGAGCGTCCACGGTGCCGCGCGACGGGTCGGGGTGACCCTGGACCAGCGCGTGATAGTGCTTTTCGACCGTGCGTTCCTTGAAGGCCCGCTTCAGGTGGGAGTAGGCGTGCTCGCTCTTGGCCACGACCATGGCGCCGGTGGTGTTGGCGTCCAGGCGGTGAACGATGCCCTGGCGCTCGGCAGCGCCGCTGGTCGACACCCGGTGCCCGGTGCCGAGCAGGCCGCCGATCACCGTCTGCCCGGTCCAGCCGGTGGTCGGGTGGGCCGCCACCCCGATGGGCTTGTTCACGACGACGATGTCGTCGTCCTCGTAGACGATCTTCATGCCGGGGATGGGCTCGGCCACCGGCATCGGCGCGACGGGCGGCGGCGGCAGCGTCACCTCCAGCCACGCACCCCCGTGGACCCTGTCGGACTTGGCCGCGAGCGAGCCGTCCACGAGCACGTCACCGGCGACGATCAGCTCAGCCGCGCGGGTGCGGGAGAAGCCGAACAGCCGCGACAGGGCCGCGTCGAGGCGCTCGCCTTCCAGCCCTTCGGGAACCGGGAGACTCCGCTGTTCAGCCATCTTTCTTCTCTTCTCTTATGTCGCGCGTGCCGTCGATCTGGTAGCCCCGCCAGGCGAGGAAGACGGCCAGGATTCCGCCGCAGACAATTGCCGAGTCTGCCACGTTCCAGACGGCGAAGTGCCCGGGGAAGGTCTCGACGAAGTCGACGACGTGCCCCTGGAACGGCGAGGGCCTGCCGAAGCCCGACGGCCAGCGGAAGACGCGGTCGGTCAAATTGCCGAGCGCTCCGCCGAGCAGCAGGCTCAGCGTGATCGCCCACGGCAGGCTGCGCAGGTTGCGTGCGGTGCGCAGGATGGCCACCACGACCACTGCCGCGACGATCGTGAAGACGATCGTCATGCCGGCGCCGAGGCTGAACGCGGCCCCGGAGTTGAAGATCACTCGAAACTGGAGCACGTCGGGGATGACGACAAACGGCTCCTTGCCCTCAAGCGTCTTCAGCACGATCGTCTTCGTGACGAGATCGAGAAGGTAGACGATGGGGACGATCACCGCGAGCACGCCGACCCGGCGCGCCGCGAGCGGGGCGGCCGGAGCCGCCCCGTCAACGGTGTCACCGGTCAGCGGCGCTCCTCCCGTTGCTTGCAGGCCACGCACAGCGTCGCCCTCGGAAACGCCTGCAGGCGCTCCTTTCCGATCGGCTGATGGCACGATTCGCACACTCCGTAGGTCCCTGCGTCGATCCGGGCGATCGCTCGCTCGTTCTGCGCGACCAGGTCGCGTGAGTTCAGGGTAAGGGCGATCTCGCGTTCGCGTTCATATGTCCTGGCCCCGGCATCCGCCTGGTCGTCCCCCGCACCGTCGGTGACATCGCTCGACGCGATCTCCGACTCGGACTTGGCGATCTCCCCGTTCAGCTCCTCGATCTCCGTGGCCAGTTGCTCGCGAACCTCCGCGAGCTCCTTGGCCGACCAGGTGACGACGGCACCGTTCGACGACGGCACTACAGCGCTTTCATCGGCGCGCACAGTCGCGGCCATGTCGGCCTCCTTACTCGAGATCGGACCGTATCCAAAGTGGTAAACGGTGCGGGCAGCTTAGATCTCATATAACAGAACGGCAAACGACCCGCCGTAATGTTTACCACTCCCGTAACATCCGCCCCCTTCCTCCTGATTCCGCCTGAGCCCCCTCGAAATCGGGAAGCTTCGGGGGAGCCCTTGCGTTATCGTTTGAGGCTGCAAGGCGTTGATGGGGACAGCTACCTCCGTGCCCCCTCGCACGAGCGACCCGGGGACGGTGTGAGCCCGGGGCGAGACGCGGAGGGAAAATCACCCCGGAGCCGCCGGAAGAACGGTTTTCACAGACCCAGTAGACCCGGCAGCAGATCCAAGGAAGAGGGCCCTCCCAGCGAGGGTCAAGGAGGGTGGTACCGCGGGGCCCGAAGGGTCTCGTCCCTCCACGCCACTGCCCGCACCAGCGTGGAGGTCCCGCTCGCCATGTCCGCCTATTTCCGTTCTCTTCCCGCGCAGATCGATCTTCCCGCCCTCGAACACAAGGTCCTCGACCGCTGGCGGGACGGCAAGGTCTTCGAGCGCTCGGTCGAGCAGAACGCGGGCGGTCCCAACTGGGTCTTCTACGAGGGCCCGCCCACCGCCAACGGCATGCCGGGCGTGCACCACGTCGAGGCCCGCGTCTTCAAGGACCTCTTTCCCCGCTACAAGTCGATGCAGGGCTTCAACGTGCCCCGCAAGGCCGGCTGGGACTGCCACGGCCTGCCCGTCGAGGTCGCCGTCGAGAAAGAGCTCGGCCTGACCGGCAAGAAGGACATCGAGGCGTACGGCGTCGCCGAGTTCAACGCCAGGTGCCGCGAGTCGGTGCTGCGGCACGTGGACGCCTTCGAAGAGATGACCGAGCGGATGGGCTACTGGATCGACCTGTCCCAGGCCTACCGGACGATGGACCCCGCCTACATCGAGTCGGTCTGGTGGTCCCTCAAGGTCATCTTCGACAAGGATCTCCTCTCCCGTGACTTCCGGATCACGCCGTACTGCCCCCGCTGCGGCACCGGCCTGTCCGACCACGAGCTGGGCCAGCCGGGCGGCTACGAGACGGTCAGCAGCCCGTCCGTCTACGTCCGCATGCCCGCCACCTCGGGCCCGCTGGCCGATCTCGGCGCCTCCCTGCTGATCTGGACCACCACCCCGTGGACGCTGGTCTCCAACACTGCGGTGGCCGTGCACCCCGACGTGACCTACGTCGCGGCGCGCCCCGCCGGTTCCGACGAGGTGCTGGTGGTGGCCGAGCCGCTGCTGGTCTCGGCACTGGGCGAGGACGCCGAGGTGCTGGCCGCCTTCCAGGGCGCGGATCTGGAGCACACCACCTACTCCCGTCCCTTCGACCTGGTCGACATCCCCGGCGCGCACTACGTGGTGCTCGGCTACTACGTCACCACCGAGGACGGCACCGGCCTGGTCCACCAGGCGCCCGCCTTCGGCGCCGACGACCTGACGACCTGCAAGCGGTACGGCCTGCCCGTGGTCAACCCGATCGGCCCCGACGGGCGCTTCCTGGAAGGCGTCCCCCAGGTCGGCGGCCAGTTCTTCAAGGACGCCGACGAGGGCCTCACCGCGGACCTGCAGGCACGCGGCCTGCTCTACCGCGGCGGCCACTTCGAGCACAGCTACCCGCACTGCTGGCGCTGCCACACCGCGCTGCTCTACTACGCCCTCCCCGCCTGGTACATCCGCACCACCGCGATCAAGGACCAGCTCCTCGCCGAGAACGAGAAGACCAACTGGTACCCCGAGACGATCAAGTGGGGCCGCTTCGGCGAGTGGCTGCGCAACAACGTCGACTGGTCGCTGTCGCGCTCACGCTACTGGGGCACTCCGCTGCCGCTCTGGATCTGCTCGGCCCACGAGGAGCACATCACCTGCGTCGGCTCGATGGCCGAGCTGAGCCAGCTGTCCGGCCAGGACGTCTCCGCGCTCGACCCGCACCGCCCCTACGTCGACGACGTCACGCTGCCCTGCCCCACCTGCGGCGCCGAGGCGCGCCGGGTGCCGGACGTGATCGACGCCTGGTACGACTCGGGCTCGATGCCCTTCGCCCAGTGGGGCGCCCCCCACCAGAACGCCGAGATGCTCCAGGAGGCCTATCCCGCGCAGTTCATCTGCGAGGCCACCGACCAGACGCGTGGCTGGTTCTACTCGCTGATGGCGGTCGGCACGCTGGTCTTCGAGAAGTCGTCGTACGAGAACGTGCTCTGCCTCGGCCTGATCCTCGCCGACGACGGCCGCAAGATGAGCAAGCACCTGGGCAACGTGCTGGAGCCGATCCCGCTGATGGACCAGCACGGCGCCGACGCGCTGCGCTGGTACATGGCCTGCGGCGGCTCGCCGTGGGCGGCCCGCCGGGTGGGGCACGGCGCCCTGGAGGAGATCGTCCGCAAGGTCCTGCTGACCTACTGGAACACCGCGTCGTTCTTCACCCTCTACGCCAACGCCGAGTCCTGGTCGCCGTCCAAGCTCGAAGAGGCCCCCCCGTACGCCGAGCGCCCGCTCATCGACCGCTGGGCCCTGGCCGAGCTGCACCGTACGGTGGCCGAGGTCACCGCGTCGATGGACGAGTACGACACCGCCCGGGTGGGGCGGCGGCTGGCGGAGTTCCTCGACGACCTGTCCAACTGGTACGTCAGGCGCTCCCGCCGCCGGTTCTGGTCCGGTGACGCCTCGGCGTTCGCCACGCTGTACGAGTGCCTGGAGACCGTCACCCGGCTGATGTCGCCGGTGGTGCCGTTCACCACCGACTACGTCTGGGACGTGCTCCGCGACGCGGACGCCCCCGTCTCGGTCCACCTGGCCACCTGGCCGGCGGTCAACGACGACCTGCTGGACGGGGCTCTGTCGGAGCAGATGGCACTGGTCCGCCGCCTGGTGGAGCTGGGCCGCTCGGCCCGCGCCTCCAGCGGGGTGAAGACCCGCCAGCCGCTCGGCCGCGCCCTGGTGGGCGCTCGCGGCTGGGCCGCGCTCTCCCCCGAGCTGCGCGAGCTGATCGCCGACGAGCTCAACGTGAAGGGCCTGGAGGACCTGTCCGGCGTCGAGTCCGACCTGGTCTCCTTCACGGTCAAGCCCAACTTCCGGGCGCTGGGCAAGCGGTTCGGCTCGCAGACCAAGCTGGTCGCCGCCGCCGTCACCTCCGCCGACGCCGGGAAGCTCGCTCACGTGCTCCGCTCGGGTTCGCCGGTCTCGGTGGACGCGGGCGAGCTGGGCACGGTGGAGCTCACCACCGAGGACGTGATCGTCACCGAGCAGCCGATGTCCGGCTGGGCGGTGGAGACCGGAGCCGTCGACACCGGCACCGGCGAGACCGTCGCCCTCGACCTGACCATCACCGATGACCTGCGCCGCTCGGGTCTGATCCGCGACGTCATCCGCCTGCTCCAGGACACCCGCAAGTCCACCGGCCTGTCCATCTCCGACCGGATCGACGTGTGGTGGTCCACCGGTGACGCGGACCTGGCCGAAGCCCTCCGCACCCAGGGCCGGACGGTGGCCGACGAGGTCCTCGCCGTGTCCCTCACCGAGGGCGCCACGGATGATCTCCCCGTCCTGCAGGACGCCGACCTGGGCCTGACCTTCCAGCTCCGCCGTACGGTCTGACCCATCCGCGGGCGACCGCGGGCAGGATCCACGAATGAGAAAGGGCCCCGGGAGTCCCGGGGCCCTTTCTCATGTGCCGGCGTGTCCTGATCCGTCTCCGCGGCCCGCGCGGTTCAGACGTACCCTGATCCGCTTCCGCGGCCCGCGCGTGGTTCAGGCGTGTCCTGATCCACCTCTACAGCTCACGCGTGTCCCGATCCGCTTCTACGGCTCGCCCGTGTCCCGATCCGGGTCACGGGCGTCCGGAGCCTCCGCCCGCTCGTGACGCCGGGGACGCGCCGCCCACGGCAGAGCCGCCGGCGGGCGCGGGCTAGTGATCGCTCAGGCAGATGGGGCAGCTGGTCAGACCCGCGTCCTCGGCCTCGCTCTGGGACATGGTCTCGACGCCACTGCCGCCCATGCCCTTGATGAGAGGGCAGTCGGAGTCGTGAAAGCGTCGGGTGCCGGCGATGACCTTGACCGCTTCCCGCTTCGGGCCGGGCTCGGCGTCGGACGCCGTCTCCTGGCCGGGCTCCGTCTCCGGATCTGCCGAACCCGGCTGATCCCAGACGACCGGGATGCCCCCCGGGGAGGTGTCGTCGTCATCGCGATCCTCGAACGGAACCCTTTCCTGAGCCTTCTGAGCGGACGGCTCCGCGGCCTCGTCGGACTCGGCCGCCGCGGACTCCGACGGGGTGAGGTCGGCTGGAACCGGCTGCCCGGCGCGCCCGGGTGCGGTCTCGGCCGATTCCACGGACTCGGCGACCTCGTCCGCCGGTTCCGCGGGCGCGGGCACGGCGGGAGCCTTCCGCTTCACCTCGGAGGGCGCCTCAGGGGCCTCCCCCTTGGCAGAAGCGGTCTCGGACGCGGCGGATTCAGATTCGGCTATCTCAGGCTCGACCGCCTGGGATCCGGAAGCCTCAGGCTTGACGGACGTGGACCCGGCGGCCTCAGACTTGACGGGTTCGGGGGTCTCCGGCTTGGCCGCCGGAGATTCGGCCGAGGCCTCGGACCGGGCCGATGCCTCAGACCTGGTCGACGACTCGGCCGCCGTGGGCGATCCGGGCTCGGCGGGCTTTCGCTTGGCCGGCTCGGACTCGGCGGGCGATCCAGGCTTGACGAGCTCGGGATCGGGATTCGCCGGGGCTCCGGTGCCGGACTCCTCAGGCGCGACCGCGTCGCGGTTGAACCAGCTGGTCGCCTCGGACTCGGCCGGGGGGATCTCCGGAATGGACGGCGACAGGAACGAGAACGACGGGACGGCGGACTGCCCGGTGCGGAGCGGCGGGCTCGCCGGCTCCTGAGGACGCGTCTCCCCCGGCTCCTGGGAACGTGTCCGCCCGGGCTCCGAAGGGGATGTCTGCGCCGCCGGAGGGTGGGCGTAGGGCCTGGCCGGCGGAACGACGGTCTCCTGTCCGGAAGCCGAGGTCTCCTGCCCGGCGAGCGGGCTCTCCTGCCTGGCGGACGAGGTCTCCTGCCTTGCGGGCGAGGCGACAGGCTTGTACGGGGACGTGAATCTGGCGGTGGCCTCGTGATGACCGGGCTCTCGCGGGGCGCCGGAGGAGCTGGACTCCTGGGAAGCCGCCTGCTGGAGGGGCCTGACGGGCTCCTGCGCTCCTGCGGGGGCGTCCTGCGGCTGCGTCCCGGCGATGGACTCCGGTAGGCACGTGGTGCAGGGCGTGAAGCCCTCTTCCCGTGCCTCCTCATGAGTGAGCTCCTCATGATCCCTGCCGACCAGCTGCCGGCATCCCGCGACGTGATAGCGCTTACGTCCGGGGATCACCAGCACGATCGCCCCGTCGTCCAGGGGGCCCTGCCTCGCGGCGGGGACCGGCCTGGTCATCGGACTCACCCGTGGCTGGGCCGCGACGGTCGCCGTCTGCTGCATGCCGCGCGGCATCATCATCTGCGGGGGGTGAGGAGAGGTCTGGTTCGGCATCATGTGCGGTGCGGGCAGCGGTCCGGCCGGAACCGGCCCCTTCTGGGGGAAGGCCGGAGCAGCCCCGGCGTGCCCGCCGGGGAACAACTCGTGGCGGCGCAACAACGCCCCGATCACCAGGAAGACCGCGGACAGAAGACTGATCGCGATCGACCACATGACCAGATATGCCTGGCCCAGCACGAACCCCGCGATAAGCAGGACGATGGCCGTGAGCACCAAGCCAGCGCTGACAAGGATCACAGAAAAACTCCTGGTGCGGATCAAGGGGGATGACCCGCGACACCTTAGCGGCGGTCGTTGTGAGGACCGTCAACGCCCTGGAAGGCGCCTGAATGCTGCGACGGATCGCCACCGAACGGGTTGTTGGGGGGGCCCTGCATCGGCTGCTGAACGCCCGGAGCCACGGCGTGGGACATGGCCGGAGGCCCGCTCACGATCGGGAATCCGCCGCTGCCCTCGGCAGCCACGTTCAGCTCGGCGAGCTGGTTCTCCAAGTACAGCTTCAGACGGCTGCGGTATTCGCGCTCGAAGGAGCGGAGCTCCTCGACCTTGCGCTCAAGCTCGTCACGAGTCTGCACCAGAGAGCCCATGGCCTGACGGTGCCGCTCCTGCGCGTCGCGTTCGAGCGTCTCGGCGCGGGCACGGGCGTCACCGATGACCTGCTCGGCCTGGCGACGCGCCTTGCCGAGAATGTCGTCGGCCTCGCGACGCGCCCTGGTCACCGTCTCGTCCGCCTCCCGGCGGGCGTCGGCGATCGCCTGGTCCGCAGTCTGCTGGGCCAAGGCGAGCACGCGAGCCGCAGTGTCCATGTTGTCCTCAGCCGGGGGCATCCCCATGCCGACGGGAACAGGCTGCTGATGCTGCACCGGCTCGGGAGCGCGCATCGGCTCCGGCTGCTGCATCATCATCTCAGGCTTGGGCTCGGCGATCGGGGCGGGCGCCATGGACATGCCCATTCCACCGGGGACCTTGCCCCGCAGGCACTCCGCCAGCTTGGCGCGGAGCTCCTCGTTCTCCTGAATGAGGCGGTCCAACTCGGACTCCACCTCATCAAGGAAGGCGTCTACCTCTTCCTCGTCGTAACCCGGCCTGAGTCGGGTCGTACTAAATTGCTTGTTCCGCACATCAGCGGGCGTCAGCGGCATTTCGGTCTCCTTGGCGCGCTTGGAGTCGATCCGGAGGACGGTACTCGATCACGGAAGCGCGGACACGAGTTGGATCAAGACCAAGACCACAATGAACAGCACTGTGAAGCTTAGGTCAAAGGCCACCGTACCCAACCGGAGTGGTGGAATGAAACGGCGGAGGAACTTGAGAGGTGGATCGGTCACCGTGTATACGGCTTCCGCCAACACGAGGACGATCCCGGTGGGGCGCCACTGACGTGCGAACGCCTGCACCGTCTCAAAGATCATTCTGCCGATCAGCAGAACGAGGTAGATCGAAAGAACGATGACCAAGATCCCTCTAACGAGCTCCATGGTCCGCCCCTGTCTCCACTCTGTCCTGCCGACGCCGGTCCCGTCGGGGCCTGTCCGGTCGGTCACTGTTCATGGTGGAACTCTAGCTCTGGTTGAAGAATCCGCGTTCCGCGATTCGAGCCTTGTCCTCGGCGGTCACCTCAACATTGGCTGGGGACAACAGGAACACCTTGTTGGTAACACGTTCAATGCTGCCATGTAGGCCAAAGACCAGACCTGCCGCAAAATCAACAAGTCGTTTTGCATCACTGTCAACCATCTCGGTCAGATTCATGATGACCGGGGTCCCGTCACGGAAGTGCTCACCAATGGTGCGCGCCTCGTTGTATGTACGGGGATGAAGCGTCGTGATGCGGGCCAGATCGGTCGTCCGGCGCTCCAGGACGGTCGTCGCGGGCCTCGGGGCGGGCACGCCTGGATCAGTGTCGTCCTCGCGGTCCTGGACCGTGCCAGGGCGCTCATCGCCCTCACGCCGAGGGTCGTCGAAGTCTTCGTACTCGTCGTCGGAATAGCTGTCGTATCTCTCGTAGCGGTCGTCCTCCACAAGACCGAGGTAGACCGCCATCTTGCGCATCGCGCCGGCCATCGCTAGTTCTTCCTCCGTCTTACTTTGATTTGCCCGGGGCGGTAGCCACACCCCCTTGGAGCTCACCACCGTTCGACCTCTATCTGGATACGCGGACGCCAAGGCCCACTTGAAGGGACATTACCTGACGAAGGGCTTCCTGCGACCGAGCAACGCCGTACCAACACGCAGGTGTGTCGCACCATTCGCAATAGCCTGGGACATATCACCACTCATTCCAGCCGAGATGGCGTCGGCCCCGGGATGAGCATCCCGTACGACCTGCGCAATCTCCCGCAATCTCGCGAAGGCCCTGGAGGGCTCCTCCCCCAGCGGCGCGACCGCCATCACCCCGCCCAGCCTGATCCCCCCGGATCCGGCGACGGCCTCGGCCAGGGCCGGCACGTCCTGGGGCGGCACGCCGCCCCTTGCGGGGTCACCGTCCAGGGCGACCTGCACCAGGCAGGTGATCTCCCTGCCCACCCTGAGCGCCTCCTGGCTGAGCGCCGCCACCAGGCGCGGGCGGTCCACCGAATGAACGACGTCGGCGTAACCGATCACCGAACGGACCTTGTTGGTCTGCAGCTGGCCGATGAAGTGCCAGACGAGGCCCAGGTCGGCGCATTCCCGCGCCTTGGCCGAGGCCTCCTGGTCACGGTTCTCCCCCACGTCCGTCACCCCCAACTCGGCCAGCAGTCGCACGTCCGAGGCTGGGTAGGTCTTGCTCACCGCGATGAGCGTCAGCTCCCGGCGGGTACGGCCGGCGGCCCGGCAGGCCTCGGCGATCTCCGCCTCCACCTTGGCCAGGCCGGCCGCGATCTCATCACGTCGTGTTGTTTCCGTCACGTCTCCGCCGCTCGAATACTGACAAACAGGCGGAATCTATTCTTCCGGCCACGGCTGAGTGATCCGTCATCCACCCAGCCGTGAGCAATGTCACTTCAGGAAATCGGGGACGTCCAGCTCCTCTTCCTGCTCCTCGAAGATCACCGGACGCCGGCGACCGGGGTCGGGAACCCTCGCGGAGATCGAACTCGGGTGCGACGGCTCGGGAGCCGGGCGCGGGATCGACACCTGCGGAGAGTGCGACTCCTCCGTGCGGTGCGGCTCGACGTGCTCTGCCGGAGAATGCGCCTGCGGGGCGGGCTGAACCGGGTGGCTCTGCTGCTGTGCGGGCGGCGCCTCCGCCGGGGCGGAGGGCGGGCCCGCGACCGGCCGCATCGGCTGCGGGGTGTATTCGACCCTCGGCTCCGGACGGGGCTCGGCCTTGACCGTGGGCGCCATCGGACGAACCGGGGAGGTCACCGAGGGCGGCGGGACCGGGCGGGACGCCGGCTGCGGGCGGGAGGCGGGCTGCGGAACGACCGTCTTGACCTCCGCGACCGGCTCGTCGAACCCGGCGGCGATCACGGTGACGCGCACCTCGTCGCCCAGGGCGTCGTCGATGACCGTACCGAAGATGATGTTGGCATCCGGCGCGGCCGCGTTGGAGACGAGCTGAGCCGCCTCGTTGATCTCGAAGAGACCGAGGTCGGATCCACCGGCGATCGACAGCAGCACACCGTGCGCACCGTCGATGCTGGCCTCCAGCAGAGGGCTGGAGACGGCCATCTCGGCTGCCGCGACCGACCTGTCGTCGCCGCGCGCGTGGCCGATGCCCATGAGCGCCGAACCGGCGCCGGACATGACCGACTTCACGTCGGCGAAGTCGAGGTTGATCAGACCCGGGGTGGTGATGAGATCGGTGATGCCCTGGACACCGGAGAGCAGCACCTGGTCGGCCGCCTTGAAGGCGTCCAGCACGCTCACCTGCCGGTCGGAGATCGACAGCAGCCGGTCGTTCGGGATCACGATGAGGGTGTCGACCTCCTCGCGGAGGGTCTCGATACCGGCGTCGGCCTGCATTGCCCTGCGACGGCCCTCGAAGCTGAAGGGCCTGGTCACTACGCCTATGGTCAACGCACCCAGGGAGCGGGCGATGTTGGCCACCACCGGAGCTCCGCCGGTGCCCGTGCCGCCGCCCTCACCGGCGGTGACGAACACCATGTCGGCGCCCTTGATGACCTCTTCGATCTCCTCACGGTGGTCCTCGGCCGCCTTGCGCCCGACTTCGGGATTCGCTCCCGCGCCGAGGCCGCGGGTGAGTTCGCGTCCGACATCGAGTTTGACGTCGGCGTCACTCATCAGCAGCGCCTGGGCGTCGGTATTGATGGCGATGAACTCGACGCCCTTGAGTCCCTCCTCGATCATCCGGTTGACGGCGTTGACTCCGCCTCCGCCGATTCCTACAACCTTGATGACCGCGAGGTAGTTCTGCGGTGCTGCCACGACGAGGGGCCTTTCCGCTCGTTGACTTGCAATTTCATGCGGCACGGGGCCCGTGCCGTCGTTTCCAAAACCCTCACCCTCAAGTTGAGATTTAGCTTTATGTCAACCTGAGGAGTGATACGGACAGTAGGAGTTACGCTCCAGGCGGGTCAACTAACCGCGCCGCAAGCGAGCCCGGCGTGTCGCAGGCCGCCCTTGTCCAGAGAACGCGCGTGATCCGATGACGTCACTTAACGGTCACAACGTCAGGCGAACTGACGTCATAGGTGTCAGCCTGACGTCTAAGCAGCGTAACAAGGATCCGCGCCTTGTCAGCCGGACGGTCCCCTCCGCCCCACACGACCGTACGGCCGTCCTTGAGACGCAATGAGACCGTTTCGGCGGAGGGCGCGAGCACCTCCGCGACCCGCGGAGCCAGATCCGCCGGCAGCGCACCCATGACGGTCAGCGCCGCGGCGGTCGCCGGATCGTTCGGCCCCGGGCGGTCCACCCGCAGCACGGGAAGGGTCGGGGGCGCGACGTCCCTGATCTCGGTCACCACCCCGTGCCGGTCCATGAGCGCGGACTTGAGCCCGACCTGTACCACCGCCACCGGCTCACGCTCCACGATCTCGACCAGCAGGGTGCCCGGCCAGCCGCGACTGACCACGACCGACTCGATCTGCGGGATCCTGCCGACCCGGTCCTCGACCTCGGCCAGGTCCACCGTGGCGAGAGGCTTGCCCTCGGCCACCCCCGCCACCTGCTGGATCCGCTGGGCGGGGAGGCCGAGGTTGCCCACCACCTGGATCTCCCTCACCCCGAGCACGGACGAGAAGAACACCAGCCAGGCGGCGGTGCCCACCACCCCCACGGTGAGCAGGGCCAGGAAGGCCGACCGCCACACACTGCTCATCGCCCCGCCCCCTCCGGCGACCTGCGTCGTCTGGCGCGGATCACCGCGCGGCCAGCTCCGCCACGATCTTGGGCCCGAGCTCGGTCACGTCGCCCGCGCCCATGGTGAGCACGATGTCACCGGGCCTGGCCCTGCCCGCCACCAGGGCGGGGACGCTCTCCCTCTGCGGTACGTAGGCCACCCGATCGGCCGGAAGCGGCACCTTACCCGCCACCAGCGCCCCCGAAACACCAGGCTCGGGATCCTCACGGGCACCGTAGACGTCCAGGACGATGGCCTCGTCGGCCAGCCCGAGGGCGATGCCGAACTCGTCGGCGAAGAACCTGGTCCGTGAGTAGAGATGCGGCTGGAAGACCGCGATGACCCTGCCTGTGCCCGAGAAGGACGCCACCACGTCCCGCGCCGCGCGCAGGTCGGCGGCGAGCTCGGTCGGATGGTGGGCGTAGCTGTCGAAGACCGCGACTCCCCCGGCCTCCCCCTTGGCCTCGAAGCGGCGCTTGGCACCGGTGAAGGCGGCCAGGCCGTCACGGATCTCGTCGAAGGACACCCCCAGCTCCGCCGCCACCGCGATGGCCGCGGCGGCGTTGAGCGCGTTGTGACGGCCTGGGACGGCCAGCCTGACCTCTCCGTGGCCGTGGACCTCGAAGGTGATGCCCAGGCCGTCAGGAGTGATCTCACCAACCCTGAGGTCGGCGTCTTCGGCCTCACCGTATGTGATCACTCTGAGGCCGCGCGCACGGGCGATCGGGACCAGCGCGGCGGAACCGGGGTCGTCGGCGCAGATGACCATGGTTTTGCCGACCCGCTCGACGAAACGGGCGAAGCTGTCGTAGACCGCGCGCGGATCGCCGTAGTTGTCCAGATGATCCGGCTCCACGTTGGTCACCACGGCGATGTCCGGAGCCAGCATGAGGAAGGAGCCGTCGCTCTCGTCGGCCTCGGCGACGAAGACCTCGCCCGTGCCCTCGTCGGCGCCCAGGCCGGTGGTCACCAGCTGGCCGCCGACGCAGTAGGACGGGTCGGCGCCGCACTTCTGCAGCGCCACCGTGAGCATCGAGGTGGTGGTGGTCTTGCCGTGGGTCCCCGCCAGGGCGACCCCTGTCTTGCCCGCCATGACGGAGGCCAGAGCGGCGGCCCTGGGGATCACCCGCAGTCCCTGGCGCAGCGCCTCGCCGAGCTCCGGGTTGGAGTCGCGGATCGCGGTGGAGACCACGACGGTGTCGATGTTCTTGATGTGCGAGGCGGCGTGGCCGATGTGGACCCTGGCCCCCAGCTCCCGCAGTCCGTTCAGCATGTCCGAGCCGCGCGAGTCGCTGCCGGAGACCGGCACGCCGCGCTTGAGCAGAATGCGGGCGATGCCGGACATTCCGGAGCCGCCGATCCCGATGAAGTGAACCCGTCCGAGATCTCCTGCCGCGACCGGATCCACCAACTTGACGAGGCTCATCGGCCGCTCACCACTCCTCATTCGCTACGCGGACGGTCTCGTCCCTCAACCGGCCGCTGCGCTCACTGCGTCGGGTTCTCGTCGCACCCATCCGGCCGCTCACCACTCCTCATTCGCTACGCGGACGGTCTCGTCCCTCAACCGGCCGCTGCGCTCACTGCGTCGGGTTCTCGTCGCACCCATCCGGCCGCTCACCACTCCTCATTCGCTACGCGGACGGTCTCGTCCCTCAACCGGCCGCTGCGCTCACTGCGTCGGGTTCTCGTCGCACCCATCCGGCCGCTCACCACTCCTCGTTCGCTACGCGGACGGTCTCGTCCCTCAACCGGCCGCTGCGCTCACTGCGTCGGGTTCTCGTCCGACTCACTTACTTCTCCCCTGCTGCGCGATCTGCATCACCTGGCGGGCGAGCGTCACATCGGCGTCCTTGCGGCCCATCCTGGACGCCGCCTCGGACATGATGACCACGCGTTCGGGGTCCGACAGGATGGGCAGAAGGTTCTGGATGATCCACTCCGAGGTCAGATCGGCATCGTCGATCATGATGCCGCCCCCGCCCTGCACGATCGGCATGGCGTTGAGGCGTTGCTCGCCGTTGCCGTGCGGGAGCGGGATGTAGGCGGCCGGCAGGCCCACGGCGGTCAGCTCGGCACAGGTCATGGCGCCGCTCCGGCACAGGGCGAAGTCGGCGGCGGCATAGGCCAGGTCCATCCGGTCGACGTACTGCAGCACGACGTACTGGGGGTCGCCCGGCGGCGGCTCCACCTCGAGCGTGTTCTTCGGGCCGATGACGTGCAGCACCTGCACCCCGGCCTTGCGGAGCGCGGGGGCGGCGGCCAGGGCCGCCTGGTTGAGCGACCGCGCGCCCTGGGAGCCGCCGGTGACCAGCAGCGTGGGCAGGTCGGCCTCCAGCCCGAACCAGGAGCGCGCCTTGTCGCCCATGGACAGCCGGTCCAGCGTGACGATCTCACGGCGAAGAGGGATCCCCACATACTTCGCACGGGCCAGAGGGGTGTCCGGATGGCCGGTGAAGACGTGGTCGGTGAGCCGCGCGCCCAGCCGGTTGGCCAGTCCGGGCCGCGGGTTGGCCTCGTGCACCACGATCGGCACCCCGCGCCGCCGTGCCGCCAGGTAGGCGGGGGTCGCGACGTAACCACCGAAACCGACCAGCACGTCGGCCTGGACACGGTCCATGATCCCCGCGGCCGCGTTGATGGCGCCCGCCAGGCGCCCGGGCACGCTCAGGAGCTGGGGCGTGATGGCCCGGGGCAGCGGCACCGCGGGCACGAGTTGCAGCTCGTAACCCCGCGCCGGCACCAACCGGGTCTCCAGGCCGCGCTCCGTGCCGAGACAGGTGATCCCGATGTTCGGGTCAAGTTGGCGCAGCGCGTCGGCCAGAGCCAGCGCTGGTTCGATATGACCGGCCGTCCCGCCGCCGGCGAGGACCACCCTCATGTCGGTCCTTTCGCTTATCGTTTTCTGCGGACCGGCCATCGTTTCGGCGCCGGACCACCCAGGCCAAGCCAGCTTAGGCCCCGCGCCACCGGTCCGGGGCCATGCGCGGCGAGAGCCTCGCGCGCGCCAGGTTCATGTTTTGCGAACGAGAGCAGCATGCCGAGCGCGGCGAGGGTGGGTAACAGAGCGGATCCGCCGTAGGAGACCAGCGGCAGCGGGATCCCGGTGATGGGGAACACGCCGATGACCGCGCCGATGTTGACGATCGCCTGGCCCGCGATCCAGGCGACCGCGGCGGCCGAGGCGAGCCGGACGAACGGGTCCTTGACCCGGGTGGCCACCCGCAGCCCCGCGTAGCCGAGCAGGCCGAACAGCGCCATCACGACGAGCGTGCCCATCAGGCCGAGCTCCTCTCCGAGGATGGAGAAGATGAAGTCGCTCTCGGCGTGCGGGATCCAGCTCCACTTCTGCCTGCTGGAGCCCAGACCCAGCCCGAACCAGCCGCCGCTGCCCATGGCGATCTGCCCCTGCACGGCCTGGAAGCCCGACCCCTGGGCGTTGCCCCACGGGTCCAGCCATCCCGCGATCCGTTCGGAGCGGTAGCCCTCGGTACTGATCATGACGATGACCGCGAGCACCGCCACCGCGAGGATCCCGCCGAACAGTTTCAGCGGCGCGCCCACCACCCACAGCAGCGCCAGGAAGATCAGCATCAGCACCAGCGTGGTGCCGAGGTCGCGCCCCAGCATGACCATGACGGCCAGGATCACCGTGCCGGGCATCAGCGGGATGAACAGGTTGCGCCACTCGATCCGGCCGCCGCGCGCCTTGCGGGCCAGCAGGTCGGCCCCCCAGAGCATCAGCCCGAACTTGGCCGGCTCGGACGGCTGCAGGTAGATCGGGCCGAGGTCGATCCAGCGCTGGGCCCCGAGCTGGGAGGTGCCGACGAACAGCACCAGCACCAGGCCGATGATCGACAGCGCCATCAGCGGGTATCCGGCGAGCTTGAAGAACCGCAGCGGCAGCTGCGCGCAGATCCACATCAGCGGGATGCCGATCGCGACCGAGATCGACTGCTTGAAGAACCAGTAGAACGGGCTTCCCGTCTCCTGCAGCGCCTCGATGCTGGAGGCGGACAGCACCATCATCAGGCCCAGCGCGAGCAGCAGGGCGCTGCATCCCAGGATCAGGTAGTAGGAGGTCAGCGGCCGGTTGAGCAGCTCCCGGAAGGCGTTCAGATGCTCGCGGAACCCGTCCTGGCGGGAGGCGGCGCCCTCGTGCGCCGTCACGCTCACGCCCGTCTCCCGCCGTCCTCTGCGGCGAGACGCCGCACGGCTCGGGCGAACGCCTCCCCTCGGGCCGGGTAACCGGCGAACATGTCCAGGGAGGCACCGGCCGGAGCCAGCAGCACGGTGTCTCCGGGGGTGGCGAGCCTTGCGGCTTCGGTGACGACGCGATCCATGACCCCAGTGTCTTGCCCGGACACCTCAATGATCGGAACATTCCCGGCGTGTCGCGTCAGAGCTTCGCGAATTCGCCCGCGATCGACGCCCAGGAGCACCGCACCGCGCAGCCGCGGCGCGGCCCGCCGTACGAGCTCGTCCACGTCGGCGCCCTTGAGCTGACCTCCGGCGATCCAGACGATCGACGCGTAGGCGGCGAGCGACGCGGCGGCGGCGTGCGGGTTGGTGGCCTTGGAGTCGTCCACGTAGTCGACCTCGCCGACCCGGGCCACGTGCGCGATCCGGTGCGGGTCGGGGACGAAGTCCAGCAGGCCCCGCCGTACGGCCTCGGCCGGCACCCCGTAGGACCTGGCCAGGGCCGCGGCGGCGAGCGCGTTGGCCACGTTGTGCGGCGCGAACGGCCGGACGTCGGCGAACGAGGCGAGCTCCTCGGCGTTGCGCACGGGGTCGGCCACGAACGCCCGGTCCACCAGCAGGTCCTCGACCACGCCGATCTGACCGGGGCCGGGGACGCCGAGGGTGAAGCTCACGCTCCGCGCGGCTCCGGGGTGTCCCTGCGCGCTCCCGTACGGTGCGGCCAGGCGGGCGGCCCACTCGTCGTCGGCGTTGTGGACGACCGTCCCGGCCCGGGTGAAGATCTCGCCCTTGACGCGGGCGTACTCCTCCAGGGAACCGTGCCAGTCGAGATGGTCGGGGGCGACGTTGAGCAGGGCGGCGGTGTGCGGGGCCACGCTGGGCGAGCGGTGCAGCTGGAAGCTGGACAGCTCCACCGCCAGAACGTCCCAGGGCCCCGTGACGGCCTCCAGGACCGGGGTCCCGACATTGCCCGCCGCGAGCGCCCTGTGCCCCGCGGCGGCCAGCATGGCGGTGAGCATCCGCACCGCGGTGGTCTTGCCGTTGGTGCCCGTCAACGCCAGCCACGGCGCCGCACCGGCCGGACGGAGCCGCCAGGCGAGCTCGACCTCGCCGATCACCTCGATCCCGGCCGCCGCCGCGGCGACGAGCAGCGGGTGGTGCGGCGGCCAGCCGGTCGTGACGACCATGGAGGTGCCCGGGGGCGGCTCGGTGGGCTCGCCGAAGCGGACCTCGACCCCGAGCCCGGCGAGCTCCTCCGCGCTCGCCCTGGCGCGCTCGCCGTCCCTGCCCTCCAGGACGATCACCTTCTCGCCCCGGGCGGCCATGATCCGGGCGACGGCCGTACCGGAGACCCCGAGACCGGCGACGCAGATCACGCCGCCCTCCCCCGCGGACGGAACTGTCGTGCTCATCGGTTCACTCGCCGCGCTCGCTCGTCACTTGGGCATCCATTCGACGTAGAACAGTCCGAGGCCGGCTGCGGCGCAGAGCGCGGCGATGAGCCAGAAGCGCACCACGATCGTCGTCTCCGCCCAGCCCGCCAGCTCGAAGTGGTGCTGGAGCGGCGCCATCCTGAAGACCCGTCTACCGGTCATCTTGAAGAAGCCCACCTGGATGATCACCGACATCGTGATGATCACGCACATCCCGGCCAGGATGATCAGCAGGAACTGGGTGCGGGTGGTGATGGCCAGTCCGGCCAGCACGCCGCCCAGGGCCAGCGAGCCCGTGTCACCCATGAAGATCTTGGCGGGCGGGGCGTTCCACCACAGGAAGCCGACCAGCGCGCCGAGCACGGCGGCGGCGACCACGGCCAGGTCCAGCGGGTCCCGGACCCAGTAGCAGTTGGGACCGAGCTGGACGGTGCAGCTGTTACGGAGCTGCCAGTTGCCGATCAGCACGTAGGAGGCCAGCACCACACCGGTGGCACCGCTGGCCAGGCCGTCGAGGCCGTCGGTGAGGTTCACCGCGTTGGAGAAGCCCACGATCATGATGAGCACCAGGATCGCGAACCCGATGAGACCGATGGACGGGCCGAAGTCCCGCAGGAACGACAGCCGGGTCTCGGCCGGAGTGATCATGTAGGCGTTCGGGAAGCGGGTCACCAGGACCGCGAAGACCGCGCCGATGACAAGCTGCCCCAGCGCCTTGGCGCCGCTGCGCAGGCCGAGGCTGCGCTGCTTGTAAATCTTGATGAAGTCGTCGAGGAAGCCGACCGCGCCGAGGCCCACCATCAGGAACAGCACCAGGATCGCGGAGATCGTGGGCGTGGTCTGGCTGACCAGGTGGGCGCAGGCGAACCCGACCAGCGCCGCGATCACGATCACGGTGCCGCCCATGGTGGGGGTGCCGCGCTTGTCGTGGTGGCCCGAGGGGCCCTCTTCGCGGATGCTCTGCCCGTAGCCACGCCGCGAGAACAGGCGGATGGCCAGCGGCGTGCCGAACATGGACAGCAGCAGACCTACCGCCGCCGCAATGATGATCTCTGTCATTGGCGGTCACCTTCGAGCAGCACTGCGGCCACACGTTCCAGTCCGGCCGCACGCGGCCCCTTGACGAGCACCACGTCGCCCGGGGCCAGGAGCCCCGACAACTCGGCACCCGCCGTGGCCGCGTCGGCGACATGCGTGATTCGTACGGTGGCCGCGGCTGCGGCTCCGTTTTCCTGGTCTTCCTGCGGGGAGCTCGCGCCGTCCGGACCCGGAACACCGCCCGCGCCGTCCTGGGCGACGGCTCTGGCGCCGGCCAGGACCGGCTCGGCGTCGGAGCCGACGACGAACAGGCCCGTGAGACCGGCGCTCCCGGCCAGACGGCCCAGATCCTCGTTCAGGGCCGCGCTTTCCTCGCCCAGCTCCCGCAGCGCGGCGATGACCGCGAAGCGGCGGCGCCCGCCCGCGAGGGCGTCCAGGGCGCCGAAGGCGGCGCGCATGGACTCGGGGTTGGCGTTGTAGGCGTCGTTGATCACGGTGACCCCGTCCTGGCGGTCGGTGACCTCCATCCGCCAGCGGCTGCGGGGCTCGGCCTCCGACAGCTCCTCCGCGATGGTGGCGACCGGCAGGCCGAGCTCGTATGCGGCCGCGGCGGCTGCCAGCGCGTTCTGCACGGCGTGCTCGCCGTACAGCCTGAGCCGGACGGGAGCGGCCCCGGACGGGGTGCGCAGCGTGAAGGCGGCGCGGCCCCGGGCGTCGACGGTCACGTCCTCGGCCCGTACGTCCGCGCTCTCGGCGCGGCCGTACCAGGTGACCCTGGCCTGGGTGCGCTCGGCCATCGCGGCCACCAGCGGGTCGTCCGCGTTCAGTACGGCCACGCCGTCGCTGGTCAGCGCCTCGACCAGCTCTCCCTTGGCCTTGGCGATCGCCTCCTTGCCGCCGAAGACGCCCAGGTGGGCGGTGCCGACGTTGAGGACGACGCCGATCTTCGGCGGGGCGACGCGGGTGAGGTGTCTGATGTCGCCCACGTATCTGGCGCTGAGTTCCAGCACCAGGTAGCGGGTGCCCTCGTCGGCCTTCAGCACGGTGAGCGGGTGGCCGATCTCGTTGTTGAACGAGCCCGCGGGGGCCACCGTCGGGCCGATCCTGGCGGTGAGCCTGGCCAGCAGGTCCTTGGTCGTGGTCTTGCCCGCCGAGCCGGTGATGCCGATGACCGTGGTCTCCGGCAGGTCCACGCAGACGGCGGTGGCCAGGGCCGCGAGCGCGGCCACGGTGTCGCCCACGATGACCGCGGGGACCTCGACGGGCTTGGACGCCAGCACGGCGACCGCTCCGTCGGCGATGGCCTGGGCCGCGAAGTCGTGCCCGTCGACTCGTTCGCCCTTGATGGCGACGAACAGCGACCCCGGTTCGACGGCCCGGGAGTCGATGACGACCGGGCCGCGCACCACCGCGCGGGGATCGGCCATGCCCGCGAGGGCGCCCGAGGTGATCTCGGCGATCCTGGCCAGCGGCAACGGGATCATGATGCGTCTTCCCTACTCTCCATACGTGCTTCGGCGCCCGGTTCGGTTCCGCCGCCTGACGATCGCGTCGGCGACCACTTGTCTGTCGTCGAACGGGAGCACCTCGTCACCGACGTACTGCCCCTGCTCGTGACCTTTCCCAGCCACGACGACGACATCACCGAAACCCGCCCGGCTTATCGCCAGGTCGACGGCCGCGGCGCGGTCCGGCTCAATGATCACATGTGCGCGCCCATCCTGGGGCACGCTGAGAACTCCGTCCATCATCTCCGCGAGAATCCGCAGCGGATCCTCGGAGCGGGGGTTGTCGCTGGTGAGAATAGCCACATCCGCCAGCCGTGCGGCGGCCTCCCCCATCATCGGGCGTTTGCCCCGGTCACGGTCACCGCCGCAACCGAGCACCACGGTCAGCCTGCCCGTGGTGACCTCGCGAAGCGAGCGCAGGACCGATTCCACGGCGCCCGGCTTGTGCGAGTAGTCGACGATGGCCTGGAAATCCTCGCCCCCGGGCACCCGCTCCATCCGGCCCGGCACTCCGGCGAGCGTGCCGACACCCGCGACCGCGGTCCGCAGCGGCACCCCGGCCTCCACCAGGGAGACGACCGCGCCCAGGGCGTTGGCCACGTTGAACAGGCCCGGCAGCGAGATCGTCACGGCCTCCTCGACACCGCCGGGGCCGGCGACGCGGAAGGTGCTGCCCTCGGCGCCCAGACGCACGTCCACGGCCCGCCAGTCGGCTTCCGGGGTGCCCTCCGCGGAGAAGGTGGTCATCGGGATCTTGGCCAGGCTGAGGAGCTTGCGCCCGTGGGCGTCGTCGATGTTGACGACACCCACACGGCTCATCTCGGGGGTGAACAGCCGGGCCTTGGTCGCGAAGTAGTCGTCGAGGTCCTTGTGGAAGTCGAGATGGTCCTGGGACAGGTTGGTGAACAGCGCGACGTCGTAGAACACCACGTCGACGCGGCCCAGTGCCAGCGCGTGGCTGGAGACCTCCATGGCGGCGGCGGTGACGCCCTGCTCGCGCATGAGGGCGAACAGGCCCTGCAGGTCGCTGGCCTCCGGGGTGGTCAGCTTCGGCATGAAGCGGAGCTCACCGGCGTGGATCTCCACGCCCCCGATCAGCCCCGCCTTGTGTCCCGCGGCCCGCAGCCCGGCCTCCAGCAGGAAACTGGTGGTGGACTTGCCGCTGGTCCCGGTGACGCCGATGACCATCACGTCCGCCGCGGGATTGCCGTACACCCAGGCGGAGACCTGCCCGAGCAGGCGGCGCGGATCCGGCACGACGAGGACGGGCAGGCCCGTGGCGATCGCGGCCTCCCTGCCCGCCTGGTCGGTCAGGATCGCGGTGGCTCCCGCGGCGAGGGCCTGCGCGGAGAAGTCGGCGCCGTGGGAGGCGGCTCCCGGCAGCGCGACGTAAAGATCTCCCCGCCGCACCTGGCGCGAGTCGATGGTGATCCCCGAGATTGCGGCCAGCGGCGCTCGTGACGTGCCGGAAGGCGCGCCGAGCAGGCTTGCTAGCCCCGAGAGCGAACGGGGTGAACTGGTGGATGGTCGCATGGACGACGGGGGACGCACGGCGAGAGCGTACCTTCACTCATCATTCTCCGGCGCGTATCCGCACCGGAGAGGGCTGGGTGCCGGTCGGCGGGATCTTCTTGCTCTTCAAGGCGAACGTCATCACCTGCTTGAAAACCGGGGCCGCGATCTCCCCGCCGTAGTAGCCCTTCTGGGGGTCCTGGACCACTGCCAGGACGACCAGACGGGGTTTGTCCGCGGGGGCAAACCCGACAAACGTCGCGCTATATCCACAATAGCCCTGACATTTGGCGTCATAGCGCATCGCGGTACCCGTCTTACCGGCCACCCGGTAGCCGTCGATGGCGGCGAGGTGGCCCGTGCCCTCCTCGCTCACCGCGGCCTCCAGCATGGAGGAGATCTCCTTCGCCGTACGCTCACCGACCACCCGGGTCTGCTTGCCCGGCTTCGACGGCGTGAACGTGCCGTTCTCGGCGGTCGTACCGGCCACGACCTGCGGGGCGACGCGGACTCCGCCGTTGGCGATGGTCTGGTAGACGCTGGCCGTCTGGAGCGCGGTCACCGAGACCCCCTGGCCGTAGGCGATCGTGCAGCGCTGGCTGCCCGACCACGACTTCCAGTCGGGCAGGAGCCCGGCCTCCTCACCCAGGAGGCCGGCGCCGGGCTTGGCGCCGAAGCCGAAGCGCTGCAACATCTCGTACAGCCTCTGGTCTCCGACCTTCTGGTCTCCGATCTTGTGCGCGGCGAGGATCGTGCCGACGTTGCTGGAGGTCGCCACGATGCCGGAGAAGGTCAGCCGCTCGACGGCGTGCGGGTGGGAGTCCCGAAGCACCCGGTCCGCGCACCTGACCTGGTCGGGGACCGTGAACAGGGTGTCGGGCCGAACGGCTCCCGACTCCAGGGCCGCCGCCGCGGTGATGACCTTGTTGGTGCTGCCCGGCTCGAACACGTCCGCCACCGATCGGTTGACCCAGTCCTTGGCGGGGGTCTTCGACCAGTTCTTCAGGTCGAGCTCGGGGGCGTTGGCCATGGCGACCACCTGACCGGTCTGCACGTCCATCACGATGGCGCTGCCGGTGCGGGCTCCGGTGGCCGTGACCTGGTCCGTGATCGCCTTCTGCGCGGCCCACTGGACGTCGCGGTCGATGGTGAGCCGTACGTCCCGGCCCTCCACCGGCGCCTCCAGGGTGCTGCGGGTCATCGGGATGCGCTGCCCCATGGCTCCCGTCTCGACGAACTGCTGTCCGTCGCGGCCGGCCAGCAGCTTGTCGTAGGTGCTCTCCAGCCCGGTCAGTCCCGTGCCGTCGTCGCCGACGAACCCCAGCAGGGTGCCCGCCAGGTTGCCACCGGGGTAGTCGCGCCGGTAGCGGTGCTTGGCGCCGACGCCCTTGAACTCGTGATCCATGATCCGCTGGGCGATGGGCGGGTCGACGGTGGCGGCCACCTGCTCGTAGTGGCTGCTGGTGTCGGCGAGCTTGGCCGCGATCCCCTCCTTCGGCTGGTTCAGCTCCTTGGCGAGGACCGTGGCCACCTGGTCGCGTTTTTTGGCGTCGACCTCGGAGGGATCGACGAAGATCTCGCGCGCCTCCAGGGTCAGCGCGAGCTCGTGTCCGTTGACGTCGGTGATCGAGCCTCGCCGCGCGGTCAGCTTCTCGGCCTGGACCCGCTGTTTGGCCGCCTCCGCCGTATAGACCTTCGAGTCGAGGCCCTGGAGCTGGATGAGCCGTCCGGCGAAGATGGAGAGCACGAAGGTCATCGCGATCAGGCTGATGTTGATGCGCCTGCCGGGGTTGCCCAGCCGAAGCACCGCCGGCGGCCGCGCGGGCGGTCGCGGCGGCCTGCCGCCGGACCATCCCCTGGGGCGCATGCGGCCCGGATCGGTCGTCTGCTCGCCCGTCCGCCTCGGGGCGGGACGGACCCGGCCCGGGGCGGTCTGCGGCTCCTGTGGCCGCGGAGGACGCCCCGCTCTGCGCGGCGTCTCGGGGCCCGGAGGCCTGCCGGACCTGCCCGCCGTCTCCGGACGCGTGGGTCTGCCGGGAACCTCCGGCCTGCCCGCTCCCTCGGAGCGCGACCTCGCCTGCCTGTCGGGTCGCCCGGACCTGCCCTGCCCGGGCTCCGGCGCCTTGCCCGCGGAACCCTGCCTGCGCGGCGCGGCGGGACCCGGAGGCCTGCCGGACGCACCGGGCCTGACGGGCCGCTCAGGCCCCGAAGGCTTTCCGGGCCTGGCGGATCTCTCGGGCCCGGGTGTCTTGCCGGACCCACCGGCCCTGCCCTGCCCGTCGGAACCCGGCGCCTTGCCGGACGGACCGGACCTGTTCGGCCCGTCGGAACCCGACGGCCTGCCGGAGGAACCGGGCCTGGCCGGTCCGTCGGCGGCGGAGGGCCTGCCGGACGAACCCGGTCCTCCGCGGCCCTCGGGGCCCTCCGGGCGGGCCGGACGGCCCGGACCCGGCTTTCCCGTCGCGTCCGGACGGCCGGGACCGCCCGGGGCACGGCGACCGGTGCCTCCGGCGGAACCGCCGCCGGAACCGCCCCGGCCCGGCCCCGGGCCCCTGCCTCCGGCGTCCCTCACCGGCCCGTGCCCGGCACTGGCTCCTGCCCGGCGAGCGTCTGTCCGTCGCTGGCGGTCCGGCTGGTGGGTTGGCCGGGGATGAGGGGGTTCAGCTTGTTCCAGTCGGGATTCAGTCCCTGGAGCTCGCCCTTGTCCGCGACCGCGGCGGGCATCTCGAGCAGCATGTTGGTGTGCTCCAGCTCTTCCTTCTGCTGGTGGGACAGGTTGATGTCGGCGCGCAGCTTGCTCAGCTCGAAGGAGTCCCGGGCGAGGACGGTGTTCAGCAGCAGCAGGCTGACCAGGCCGCCACAGAGCAGACCGACCACGAGCAGCACGAAGGGAGCCCTCGGCGCACGCGCGGGGCGGGGCGCCGCGACCGCGGGGGCCGCGACCGGTGCGGCCGGCGCGCCGACGGGCACGGGCTTGGCCGGTGCGGGCCTGGCCGGTCTGGGCCTGTGTCCCTGCGGCATCGTGCGGGGGACGTAGGCAGGTCGCGCACCACGGCTCGGCGCGGTGCGGCGGACGTCTGACTCACTCCTCGTCAACTGCCTCACGGATCCTCTCTGCCGCCCGACACCGGGCAGAGGCCGCCCGCGGGTTGCGGGTGACCTCCTCTTCACTTGGAAGCTCGGCTCCCTTGGTCAGAAGGGCGAACCGCGGCTGATGCGCCGGCAACGGGACGGGCAGCCCCGGCGGGCTGGTGTCCCTGGTCCGCGCCGTGATGACCTGCTTCGTCAGCCGGTCCTCAAGGGAGTGGTACGCGAGCACGACCACGCGCCCGCCCAGCGTCAATGCGTCGAGCGCGGCTGGGAGCGCGCGTTCCAGCGCCGTCAACTCCGCGTTCACCTCGATCCGCAACGCCTGGAAAGTCCTCTTCGCGGGGTTGCCCCCGGTCCGTCTGGTCGCGGCTGGGATCGCCGTACGGACGATCTCCGCAAGCCGCTTGGTCGACGTTATGGCCTCCCTGGCCCTTTCCTTGATGATTAGGTTCGCGACACGCGGAGCAAATCGCTCTTCGCCGTAATTACGGAGAATCTTGATCAGTTCGGCGGCTGTGTAGGTGTTGACGACGACTTCGGCCGTCAGCTCCTCGTCGCGGTCCATCCGCATGTCCAGCGGGGCGTCGTAGGAGTAGGCGAAGCCTCGCTCGCCCTCGTCCAGTTGGGGCGAGGAGACCCCCAGGTCGAAGAGCGCGCCGTGGACACGGGGGTGACCGGCCTCCGCCAGCACCTCGGTGAGCTCGTCGGAGACCGCGCGCACCAGCGTGATCCGGTCGGCGTACGGCGCGAGCCGGATCGTGGACCGCTCGATCGCGTCGGGGTCGCGGTCGATCCCGATCAGGTGCAGCGAGGGGTGTGCGGCGAGCAGCGCCTCCGCGTGGCCGCCGAGTCCGAGGTTGGCGTCGACGACGACGGGAGCAGGGCGGGCAAGCGCGGGAGCGAGAAGCTCGAGTACGCGATCAAGCATCACGGGCACGTGGCCGCCCGGCACCTGAAGATCATGGTTGTCGTTACCCGCGCGCATGAAGCGCAATCCCCCTTTTCCGCCTCGTCTCACAGACGTGCGGCGGACGTTCATCGGTATGTTTACTGGCCCCCACCCTCGGGGCCGTCCGGCCAGGTCCCCATCCGCACCCGCGTATCGGTCCGTCACCTGACACCGGGGAAGGTGCATCAGCTGACGGACTAGGTGTGGTTGCGGGTGGAGACCTCGCCGAACGACGTTTTAACCGATGAGTCGACCGTGGAGTCACAGAATCCCTGGCAGCACCTCCTCCGAGAGATCGGCAAAAGCCTGCTCTTGATCGGCCAGATAAGTGCTCCAGGCGTGTGCATCCCAGATTTCCAGCCGGGTGTTGGCTCCGATGACCACGCAGTCACGGCACAGGTTGGCGTATTCGCGCAAAGCCTGTGGGACGGTGATCCGGCCTTGCTTGTCGGCGACCTCGTCAGATGCACTGGCGAAGAAGACACGGCTGTAGTCGCGGACCGCCTTGGCGGTCATCGGCGCGGTGCGCAGAGCCTCGGTAATGCGCTGGAACTCCTCTACGGGAAAAACGTAGAGGCAGCGCTCCTGGCCTTTGGTGATCACCAGACCCTCCGCCAGCTCCTCACGGTACTTCGCCGGCAGGAACAGCCGTCCCTTGTCATCAAGACGCGGGTGATGAGTGCCGAGGAACACCGGCCCCACCTCCCGTGCCTGGCGGAGTGCCCGGCGTTAGTAGCCCCTGCCCTCCACTGCGCACCACCATACTCCACTTCTCCCCACCGTCAACTGATTCTGCGGGTCTTCGCGCGCTGTTTTGCTGATATTTCCGCAGCTCAGAAGGGGTGGTGCGGAGTGGAGGGGATGAGGGCCCCCTTGCGTGTCGCGAGCACGCCCAGAAGGCACCCGAATAGTCAGAAGATTTGCGAATCGACCGCATCGCGGTGATGAGTGGCGGAAAGTGGAGCCCCCCGGTCAACGCCGGTCTCGGCCGCGCCCGATCACGTCCATCTGTCACGGAGTCCGTACGTCAATCGCACGAAAACACGACGGCCATGCCACACACTGTGGCTGTTCACCCGGAATCGGCCCTAATGACCACATAAAGTCGCCGCTGGAACGTACAGCGCCGTAGGGTCAGTACGCAGAATGAGCTATGGACCTACAAAGGTCCGCAATACGAACCCCCGGCGCGTAACGCCGTACCTTCATGGAGGCCTGGTGGCAGTAACCCATGACGTCTCACCGCAGCTCGATGATCTCGCCGTCACCGCGCACCGGATCCGCCAGTCGATCGAATCAGTGATCGAGGGCAAGAGCGACGTCGTCCGCCTGACCTTGACCGTCCTCCTCGCCGAGGGCCACCTACTCATCGAGGACGTGCCCGGAGTCGGCAAGACCATGCTTGCCAAGGCGCTGGCGCGGTCCATCGACTGCCCGGTGCGCCGCGTGCAGTTCACCCCCGACCTGTTGCCCAGCGACATCACCGGTGTGAGCGCCTACAACCAGCAGACCAGAGAGTTCGAGTTCAAGCCTGGACCGATCTTCGCCAACATCGTGGTCGGCGACGAGATCAACCGTGCCTCGCCGAAGACGCAGTCGGCCCTGCTGGAGTGCATGGAGGAGCATCAGGTCACCGTCGACGGCACGACCTACAAGCTGGACACCCCCTTCATGGTGATCGCCACCCAGAACCCCATCGAGATGGAGGGTACCTACCCTCTCCCGGAGGCGCAGCGCGACCGCTTCACCGCCCGGATCGCGATGGGATATCCCGCGGCCACGGCCGAACTGGAGATGCTCGACGTGCACGGCGGCGCCTCTCCACTCGACAAGCTGGAGCCGGTGGCCACCACCGCCGAGATCCAGGCCCTGATCCAGGCGGTGCGCGCGATCTACGTCTCGCAGGGGATCAAGAAGTACGCGATCGACCTGGTGACCGCCACCCGCAACTCCCCCGACCTCCGGCTCGGCGCCTCTCCGCGCGCGACCCTGCAGCTGGTCAGGGCCGCCCGGGCGCACGCCGCGCTCGCCGGTCGCGACTACGTCATCCCCGACGACCTGCAGGAGCTGTGCGTCCCCGTCCTCGCCCACCGGCTGCTGCCCAGCGTCGAGGCCCAGGGGCAGCGCCGCCTGCCCGAACAGGTGATGACCGACCTGATCCGCAGGGTGCCCGTGCCTGAGGCCCAAGCGAAGTGACCTCCGGCCTCAAGGCGCTCACCGCCCGCGGCCGGTCCTTCCTCGCATCCGGCATCGCGGCCCTGTTGTGCGCCTTCATCCTCGGTGAGCACGACCTGCTCAGGATCGGCGTGCTGATCCTCTCCCTGCCGCTGCTGGCCGCCCTGGTGGTGGCCCGCACGCGCTACCGGCTGAGCTGCGCGCGCCGCCTGGACCCGCCGAGGGCCGAGCTGGGCAGTGAGGCCACGGTGACGCTCCGGCTGGAGAACGTCACGAGGCTGCCGACCGGCCTGCTGATGATCGAGGACACCGTTCCCTACGCGCTCGGCGCCCGGCCCAGGTTCGTCCTGGACCGGGTGGAGTCGCAGGGCGTCCGGGAGATCGACTACCGGGTCCGCTCCGACCTGCGCGGCCGCTTCACCATCGGACCGCTCTCCATCCGGATCAGCGATCCCTTCGGTCTGGTGGAGCTGACCAGATCCTTCACCATCAGCGACACGCTCGTGGTGACCCCCCAGGTGACGGCGCTGCCCCACGTCCGCCTCTCCGGCGAGTGGACGGGCGGAGGCGACAGCCGTACCAGAAGCGTGGCGTCGGCGGGTGACGACGACGTCGCGCCGCGCGACTACCGGCAGGGAGACGACCTGCGGCGGGTGCACTGGCGCTCGACCGCGAGGTACGGCGAGCTGATGGTGCGGCGCGAGGAACAGCAGTGGCAGAGCCGGGGGGCCTTGCTCCTGGACACCCGCCGCTACGCGCACCGGGGCGAGGGACCGCGTTCCTCGTTCGAGGTGGCGGTCTCGGCCGCGGCCTCCATCGGCGTGCAGCTCGCCCACGAGGGCCTCGGCCTGCGCCTGGTCACCGACCAGGGGGCCGAGCACCTCACCGACGCCGGGCTGAGCTGGTCGCTCCTGGACACCCTGGCCGTCGTGCGGACGAGCCCGGCGCGATCACTCGAGTACGGCATCAGCGCGCTGCGGCAGGGCGGTGGGGACGGGCTGATCGTGGCCGTGCTCGGCGGGATCGACCTGGAGCAGGCACAGGAGCTGGCCAGGCTCAGGCACGGCAACGTGACCGGCGTGGCCGTGATGCTGGACGTGGCGGGCTGGGAACGTCCCGAGCTCGGCGACAACGAGGAATACCAGGCGGCGCAGGCGGTGCTCGCGGGGATGGGCTGGCGCATCGTCCGGCTGCCCGCGGGCGCCTCCATCGCGAGCGTGTGGCCGGACGCCGCGCAACGCGGGCGATTCGCAGCGAGCAAGGGCGGCTCATGAGACTTCCCCTAGCGTCGGGAGTGGCCACGGGAGCGGTCGCGATCGCGCTCTACCCCCTCTTCCAGGGCGGCAGCTGGTTCTGGACGAGTCTCGGGATCATCCTGGTGGTGACCGGCGTCGGCGTCCTGGCCAGCCGCTACACCCTGCCGAACTGGCTGGCGCCCCTGGCCCAGCTGGTCGCAGTGCTGATCTATCTGACCGCGGTGTTCACCGGCGAGCAGGCCTGGGCCAAGGTGGTGCCCACCAAGGAGTCGGTCGTCAGGCTGGGCGAGCTGCTGTCCACCGGCTTCACCGACATCCAGCGATTCGCCGCCCCGGTGCCCGACAGCGTCGGCATCGTCCTGCTCACCTGCGGCGGCGTCGGCCTGATCGCGATCCTCGTCGACCTGCTGGCCTCCCGGCTGCGCAGGGCGGCACTCACCGGACTGCCTCTGCTGGCGCTGTTCACCGTTCCGGCCGCGGTCGTCGTCGAGCCGATCAGCTGGCCGGCGTTCATCATCGGGGCCCTGGGTTACCTGGCGCTGCTGGTCGCCGACGGGCGCGAACGGGTCAGCCACTGGGGCCGGACGGTGCTGGTGCGCCGGACGCCGTCCTTCGTCGCCCCGCGGCCCGCCACCTCCGACACCGGGACGCTGCGGCTGTCCGGCAAGCGCATCGGGGTCACCGCGATCGTGCTGGCCGTCCTTCTGCCCTCGCTGCTGCCCACCCTGGAGCCGGACCCGCTGTTCGGGTTCGGTGTGGGCAACGGCAGGGGCGGCGGCGGCAACTCGGTCAGCATCCCCAATCCGATCGTCAACCTGCGGGGCCAGCTCTCGCTGCCGAACAACTCCACCGTCCTGACGTACACCATCAGCGACAGCTCCCCGCGCTATCTGCGGATGTATTCGCTGGACACCTTCGACGGCGACCAGTGGACGATGTCGGAGCCGAGGGGGCGCCCGGAGGACCGGACCTCCGAGGGGCCGATGCCGCCGGCTGTCGGCCAGAGCGCCTCCGTGCCCACCACGCCGGCGACCACCAAGATCACGGTGAGCGAGGAGGTCAGGGGACTGAGCTTCCTACCCCTGCCCTATCCGGCCACCAAGGTCACCGTCGAGGGCGACTGGCGGCCCGACCGCGACACGCTCATGGTGTTCTCCACCCGGGACACCGCCGGAGGGCTGTCCTACGAGGTGACCACCGCCGAACCCAAGCCCACGGCGGAGGCGCTCAAGACGGCGGGGGCCGCGCCCGCCGCGATCAACGAACGCTACCTGGCGCTGCCGGAGAACCTTCCGCCCGCGATCAAGGAGCTGGCCGGGCAGGTTACGGACCAGAACGCGAGCCTCTACGAGAAGGCGATCGAGCTGCAGGAGTTCTTCACCAAGGATGGCGGATTCACCTACAGCCTGGCCACCCAGGGGAGCAGCGCCTCTGCCCTGACGGACTTCCTGATCCGCAACAGGACCGGGTACTGCGAGCAGTTCGCCTCCTCGATGGCGGTGCTGGCACGAATTGTGGGCATCCCCGCCCGGGTCGCCATCGGCTACACCAGCGGCACCAACTTCGCCGGCGAGTGGCAGGTGCGCACCCACGACTCGCACGCCTGGCCCGAGCTCTACTTCGAGGGCACGGGATGGCTGCGGTTCGAGCCCACCCCCACCGGCGGAGGTGGTCAGGGCAGCGCGACGGTGCCGTCCTACACCCGGCCCGAGATCGCGCCGACCACCACCGACGAGCCCTCCGCGAGTCCCACCTCCAGCTCCAGCGGCGCGGAACTGCCGGGCGGACCGACGGCCAACCGAGGCGGCCGCCCGCTCGATCCCGAGTTCGGCGGGTCGCTGATCCCGGTGGACGAGGGCGTGCCGCTGATCGCGAAGATCGGCATCGGGGCCGCGATCGTCCTGCTGATCGCGTTGATCCCGGGGATGTTCCGCCTGGAACTCCGCGCCCGCCGCCGCAGGGCCTACTCCCGCGAGATCCAGGCCTCCCCCGATGACGCGGATCTCCAGGATCCGGCCGCCCCCGGGCTCACCGGCGTCACCTCGGCCAGGACCCACCGAGGGGAGCCGGCGGTGAGCGCGGCGTGGTCCGAGCTTGACGACGCGCTGTGCGACTACGGCATGTCCAGGCAGGCGAGCGAGAGTCCCAGGGCTCTGGCCCGGCGGCTGGCCGAGCAGTACGCGTTCGACGCGGAGGCCACGGCCGCGGTGACCAGGATCGCCACGGTGGTGGAACGGATGCTCTACGCCAGGACTCCCGGCGAGATCGGTTCGCTCCGCGCCGACCTCCACCGCGTACGGCGGGCCCTGGCGGCCACCGTGACCCGCGGCAGGCGGATCAGGGCCGTGCTGCTGCCGACCTCCACGCTCCTGCGGATGCGGGCGATGGGCGGGCGGCTGCTGGACGGCTTCGACCGGCTGGAGAACATCAGGCTCCGCCGGCCGACCAGGAGGAACGCCTGAACGCGGGAGGACTCGACCGCGACAGGACAGGCTAAAGAGACATCACGGCCGATGATGTGGGTCACTCCCATCGGGAGTGACCCACATCATCAAAGAGAACGGCCCGCCACCGTCAGGTGGCGGAACGTTTCTTCACTAGCGTTCGTCGTGCCGACGGCGCCAGCGCTCTTCTACGCGCTCCATGAAGCTCGGCCGGGAGCTGCGGCGCCCCGCCTTGCTCTGCGGCTGATCGGACGGCACGGCAGTGGATGCCTCACCGAACCCGTTCATCCGCTTCCAACTGGACAGACCCCACAAACACGCGGCGAGCATGACCACGAAACCGCCGACGCCGAGCGGGATGTTGATAATCACAACGCCGACCATCAGCAGGACGACGCCCAGGATGAAGCCGATGGAGGCCTTCACCAGGCGACGCCTGTAATGGCTGCGCGGATCACTGATCCTGACGGTATTGGCCCACTTCGGGTCCTCGGCGTAGAGGGCCTGCTCGATCTGGTCGAGCAAGCGCTGCTCGTGCTCAGAGAGCGGCACGGCGCCTCCCAAGGACAGCCCCAGGACGGGGAAGACGGTGACGGACGACACGGGGTGTCCGAACCTCGCGGTCGGTTATCCCCAGAATACGAGGCTGTAGACGTAGACGAAAGAAAACGTCCAACGTAGTCCAAACCGGAGGCGGCATCATGGGTCTATTCCATCAAACGGCGGGCTAACAAGCGACGCCGGGAGCACCGCATCCTGACCGAATCTCCGGACCGCCCTGTCCATAGCCTGTTCGGCCTCCCGCCAACCCGTCTCGCGCTCTCCCAGGCCGAGTTGTCTGGTCGCCCCGTCTGCCGGGCGGAGGTTCTCCACACGCACTCCGACCAGGCGAAGTCGTACATTTTCCAGGCCGGCAGCGGCATACAGCTCACAGGCGGTGGCGTAGAGGATCTGGGCGACGTCCGTGGGCTCGTGGAGGCTACGGGAACGGGAAATCGTGCTGAAATCGGCCCGCCGAAGCTTGACACTGACCGTCCGGCCGACGTGACCACCCTGCCTGAGCCTCGCGGCGACCCGTTCCGAGAGGCGGAGTAACTCCCTGCGAATCTTCACCGGATCGTCAACATCTGTGGTGAATGTCTCTTCCGCACCGATGCTCTTGTCGGGCACGTGCGGGGTCACGGGGCGCTCGTCGCGCCCCCAGGCGAGCGCGGCCAGGTGCGTGGCCGCCGCCTGACCGAGCCCTCGCTCCAGCGTCGCGACCGGGACCCTGGCGAGATCACCGACGGTCTTGATGCCGAGCCTCGTGAGGGACTGCTCAGTGCGCTCTCCCACGCCCCACAGTGCCGCCACGGGGAGCGGGTGGAGGAAGTCGACCACCTGATCCACGGGCACGACCAGCAGGCCGTCAGGCTTGCAGTGCTGCGAGGCGAGCTTGGCCACGAACTTGCTGTTGGCGACCCCGACGGAACAGGTGATCCCGTGCTCGTGCACGACCTGTTCGCGGATCATCTCGGCGATCGCGGCCGGCGGGCCCAGCCGCTTGCGGGCCCCTCCGACGTCGAGGAACGCCTCATCGGAGGCGATCGGCTCCACCTCGGGGGTGAACGTGTGAAAGATCTCCATGACGCCCCGGGAGACCTCCGAGTATTTGCCGCGGCTCGGGGGGATGATCACCGCCTGGGGGCAGAGGCGGCGGGCCCGGGTCATGGGCATCGCCGAGTGCACGCCGAACCTTCTGGCCTCGTAGGTGGCGCTGAGCACCACCCCGCGCGCACCGGGCGCGCCGATGATGACGGGTGTTCCCTTGAGCTCGGGGCGCTCACGCAGCTCGACGCTGGCGTAGAAGGCGTCCATGTCGACGTGGAGGATGGGACAGCCGGTGTCGTCGGCGCCCAGATTCGGGCCTGGACGCGGCATCTGCTGTTTTCTCGACACGACGTCATTCTACGAGAACACGCGTTCGATGTGCCCTTCACCGGTGACCCAACACATGCAGCTGGGTCGCGATGTCACGGAGCACCGAATGGGCGGCGGCCGCCTGCTCCAGGGCGATCAGGGCACGCGCGGCCCCCGGCTCGCCGTCGAGCAGCCTGCTGGGCACCAGGTCGGCGAAGATCCGCACACCGTGAACCTCCCCGGGGACAAAACCGGTCATGCCGAGGAGTCGCTCCAGGCTCTCGCGAGTGAAGCGCCGCGGCGTGGGGTCACGATCGCCCCAGCGCCCCTCGGGGTCCTCCAGGATCTGGCGGGCCTCGTCGAAGCGGCCGGCGACCGAGCGATGCAACGCCGCGGCGATGGGGTTGGCGGCCAGCACGCTGATCACCCCGCCCTTGCGCAGCAGACCGGCCATGGCCGTCATCGCGCTGACCGGATCCTCCACGTACTCCAGCACGCTGTGACAGAGCACCAGGTCCGCGCCGCCCGCGGGGAGCAGCTCGCCCAGGTCCGCGGCGTCGCCCTGCAGGGCGCGCACCTCGACCTCCGCCTCCGCGGCGCGGCGCTCCAGCGCGGCCAGCGAGTCGGGGCTGGAGTCGACGACCGTGACAGCATGTCCCAGATCGGCCAAAGGTACGGCGAAGCCGCCCGTTCCACCCCCGGCATCGACGATGTCGAGTCGATCACGGCCTGTAGCGGCCATCTGATCGGCCAGCACTGCACGCAGGACATCCCACACGACAGCGGTTCGTACCGCCGGGGTGCCTGCCTGCCGCGAGATGCCTACGGCATGCAACTTCAGATCGCCTCCTCTTTCGGTGACGAACCCAGCCTACGCTGGACCGCCCGTGAAGCGGCCCAAGCACGATCCATACTCACGCTTGATCGAGTTTTTTCCCGGCACGGGTCGATTCCGGGGCATAAGGATGCGATGAAAACACGCGGGCGCCCGTCGCGGCCGGAGGCCGGGACGGGCGCCATACATACGCGTGTCGGGGAGCCGGGGACAGGTCCGCCGGCCCCCGCTGGATGGCGCTACAGCGCCAGCGACGGCTTGAGTTGCTTGAAGCGGGCCATCAGGCCGTTGACGAACTGCGGCGACTCGTCGGTCGACAGTTCGGAGGCCAGGCTGACCCACTCGCTGATGACAACGCCCTCCGGGACGTCGGGCATCCACAGGAGCTCGTAGGTGCCGCCACGCAGCAGGTTGCGGTCGACCGCGGGCATGCGGTCGAGCGTCCAGCCCTCGGCGTAGGTGGTGATCAGCTCGTCGATGCGGATCTGGTGCCGGCAGACACCCTCGACGATCGTGGTGGTGTATTCGTTCACGGGTGGCTCGGCCCGCTCCAGGCGCTCGGCGAGAACGCTCAGTGGATTCTCGCTCCGCGCCTCCGCCTCGAAGAGGATGTCCAGCGCGCGTCTGCGCGCCTTACCCCGAGCCGACATCAGGCTCGGCCGAGGTAATCGCCGGTGCGGGTGTCGACCTTGACCTTCTCGCCGGTCGTGATGAACAGCGGCACCTTGATCTCGGCGCCGGTCTCCAGCTTGGCCGGCTTGGTGCCGCCGGTGGAGCGATCGCCCTGAAGGCCGGGCTCGGTCTCGGTGATGGTCAGCTCGACGGCCGCGGGCAGCTCGATGTAGAGGACGTTGCCCTCGTTGATCGCCAGAACGGCCAGCATGTTCTCCAGGAGGTAGTCGGCGGCGGCGCCGACCGACGTCCTGGAGACGTTGAGCATGTCGTAGTTCTCGGTGTCCATGAAGACGTATTCCTCGCCGTCCATGTACGAGAACTGCATCTCGCGCTTGTCGACGTTGGCCACCTCGACCTTGACGCCCGCGTTGAAGGTCTTGTCGACGACCTTGCCCGACCTGACGTTCTTCAGCTTGGTGCGGACGAACGCACCGCCCTTGCCGGGCTTGACGTGCTGGAACTCCACAACCGCCCAGAGCTCACCGCCTTCGAGCTTGAGCACCAGGCCGTTCTTGAGGTCGTTCGTCGTCGCCACTAGTCTCTCCTGCGTACGGCCGCTCTTAAAGGACAAGCAGCTCTTTGGTCGTCCGTGTGAGAAGTTCCGGCCCCTGATCACGCGCCACGAGCGTGTCCTCGATGCGGACGCCGCCCCTGCCCGGTAGGTAAACCCCAGGCTCAACGGTGACCGGAACTCGATCCTTTAGTCTAGCGTGCTCGGGGTCGGACTCTGGCTTTGCCGGAGACAGGAACGGCTCCTCGTGGATCTCCAGCCCGACACCGTGGCCGAGACCGTGCCCAAAGTACTCCCCGTACCCGGCCTCCACGATCAGGTCGCGGGACGCGGCGTCCACGTCATGGGTGATCGCGCCGGGCCGTACGGCACGGCGACCGGCCCGCTGGGCCGCGCGGACCAGCTCGTACAGCTCGCGCTGCCACTGCGCGGGCTCGCCGATCGCCACGGTCCTGGTCATGTCGGCGTGGTAGCCCTCGTAGAGTGCCCCGAAGTCCATCGTGACCAGATCACCGCGCTCCAGCGGCCGGTCCGAGGGCGAGTGGTGCGGAATCGAGCCGTTGGGGCCGCTCGCCACGATCGAGTCGAAGGCGGGCCTGTCGGCGCCCAGCTCGATCATCCGGCACTCCAGCGCCCTGGCGATCTCCTTCTCGGTCAGTCCGGGCCTCAGGATGGGCAGCACGTCGGCGAGGGCCCGGTCGGTGAGCTCGCACGCGGTGCGGATGAGGTCGATCTCGGCCTCGTCCTTGACCAGGCGCACCGCCTCCACCATCCCGGACACCCGCAGCAGGTCCTCGCCCAGCCGGAAGTAGTCGGCGACGGACAGGTGGTCGGCCTCGACGCCGATCCTGCGAGCCCTGGAGACCAGGCCCCCGGCGACGTCGCGCTCCTCGATCACCTCGATGTCGGGGCAGATCCGCCGAGCGGTCTCGGTGTAGCGGGAGTCGGTGGCCAGCGTCGCGGTGGCGTCGGCCCGGACGAGCACCGCCGCGTTGGAGCTGTCCAGGCCGGTCAGATAGCGCACGTTCACGCCATGGGTGACCAGGATCGCGTCCGCCTCGTGAGCGGGGAGCAGAGCCGCCAGGTGTTCGCGGCGCCGAGCATGGGTGACGGTCATATCTGAATGTTATTGACCGGTTTCATGGCGCTACGACCATGTGAAGTGATTTCCGTGAGCGGGAGGGGTCCGGCCCCGGACCGGCCCCCCTCTCGGGGAGAGACGCGGCCCGGTCCGGGCCGCGGCTCGGGCAGAGGCCGGCCCGGCCGGTCCTCCCGCTCGCGGAGAGGTCAGGACGCGAGATCCCTGACCTTCTCGATCAGCTGGATGCGCTCCTCGTGCGTACGGCCGAGCGGGGTGACATTGATGGTCGTGACGCCCGACTCCCTCATGGCCTGGAGGCGGTCGCGGACGTGGCCCTCGGAGCCGATCAGCGACATCTTCTCGAGCAGCTCGTGGGGGACGAGCGCGGCGGCCTCGTCCTTCTTGCCGTCGAGATAGAGGTTCTGGATCTGCTCGGCCTCCTTCTCGTAGCCGTACCGGCGGGCGAGGTCGTTGTAGAAGTTCTTGCCCTTGGCGCCCATCCCGCCGATGTAGAGGGCCGCCATCGGGCGGCCCAGCTCCAGCCAGTCCGACACGTCGTCGCCGATGGCCAGCGCCGCCTGGGCGATGACGTCCAGCTCGCCCAGGGCCGGGTCGCGCTTGGCCTTGCCCGCGGCCAGGGAGGCGCCCCAGACGTCCGCGGCCTTCTCCGGCATGTAGAAGATCGGCTCCCAGCCCTCGGCCAGTTCGGCGGAGAGCTCGACGTTCTTCGGGCCGATGGCGGCGACCACGACGGGGATGCGGTCGCGGACCGGGTGGTTGATGATCTTCAAGGGCTTGCCCAGGCCGGTGCCCTGGTCCGCGGGGAGCGGGATGGTGTAGTGCCTGCCCTCATAGGTCAGGCGTTCGCGCTTCCAGACCTGGCGGCAGATCTCGATGATCTCGCGGGTACGGCCCAGCGGGGCGGTGTACGGCACGCCGTGGAAGCCCTCGATGACCTGCGGGCCCGAGGCGCCCAGGCCGAGGGTGAAGCGGCCGTCGGAGACGAAGTCCATGCCCGCGGCGGTCATGGCCAGCAGGGTCGGGGTCCGGGAGTAGATCGGCAGGATGCCGGAGGCGATCTGCAGCCGCTCGGTCTTGGCCGCGATGTAGCCCATCTGGCTGACCGCGTCGAAGCTGTAGGCCTCGGCGACGAAGACGATGTCGAGACCGGCCTTCTCGTAGTCGGCCAGCTCGGCCACCGTCTCCTTGAAGCCCCCTGAGTAGTTCAGGGCCATACCGATACGCATCGTGAGATCGTCCTTCCGCATACGCCGACGAAACCGAATGTTGTTCCGTTGTCTCGGCAACAAAGGTTAACCACTCACCGCCGAAGCACCAAGCCCCGCGCCGCCGCCCTACGGCCGGTAGCCTACGCATTCCGGGGTAGGGGATCCCTCGGGTGCGGCGGACGAGGAGCGATGTGCTGAGGTGGTCGATCGTCGTGACGGCGGGGGTGCTCTCCCTGGTTCTCGGGGGACACTGGCTGCTGCCGGAGCTGGGCGGGTTCACGCCCGTGCTGGAGAGCGTGCTCCCCTGGCTCGGTGTCGCCACGCCGCTCCTGCTGGTGGGCGCGCTGTTCACCCGTTCGTGGCAGGTGGTCACCGCGGCGTTGGTCCCCGTGACCGTGTGGGCGTTCATGTTCGGCCCCACGCTGCTGCACAGCCCGCCCGGCGGGCTGAGCGACGTGTCCGTCGCCACGCTCAACGTGGGCGCGACCAACGCCCAGTCGGCGCAGGCCGTACAGGCCGTCTCGAAAGGCCGTGACCTGGTCGCGGTGCAGGAGCTGACGCCGGGCGGCCCGGCCGCGAAGTTCCTCAACGAGCACTTCCCGTACAACTACCGGATCGCCACGGTCGGCCTCTGGAGCCGGTTTCCGATCCTCGAGACCCGCAAGGTGGACATCGGCCTGGACTGGGCACGGGCCCTGCGGGCGGTGGTCAAGACCCCCAGGGGAAAGCTGACCGTCTACGTCATGCACCTCGCCTCCGCCCGGCCCGGCCAGACCGACCTGCGCGACGAGACCCTCGCCAAGGCCGGGAAGATCGTCGACAGGGACACCAGCGAGCACCTGCTGCTGCTCGGCGACCTCAACACCGCCACCACCGACCGCAAACGCGCGGGCCTGGTGCCGCCCCTGTCGGACGCCCAGCAGGAGGCCGGCGAGGGGTTCGGCTTCACCTGGCCGGCGTCCTTCCCCGTCACCCGCCCGGACCACATCCTCTACCGCGGCCTCACCGCCACCAGCGCCGGTGTCGAGCAGGCCGCCGGCAGCGACCACCGCGCGGCGGTCGCGTCACTCCGTCTCTGAACCCGGCGGCGGGAAGGCCTCTGAATCCGGCGGCGGGGAGCCCCTCCCGTCCGGCCCGCCGCCGCGGGAGACCTCAGCGGGCCCGCAGCGCGGACAGATCCGCCGGAGTGTCGATGTCGGCGGGGTCGCCGATGTCGTCGCAGGGCACCGCGACGACCAGCTCGGGGTGGGCACGCAGGAACGGCCGGGCGCCGGTGTCACCGGTCGCGAGCCCGGCGACCTCCTCGAAGTGCTCCCTGGCGATCAGCACCGGGTTGCGCCGCGCCCCGCCGTAGGTGGCGACGGCCACCGAGGCTCCGTCCCTCGCGGCCCGGATGAGCCGCTCCACCACCTTCGGGCCGATGAACGGCTGGTCCACCAGGGCGATCACCACGTGTTCGGCACCGTCGGGAAGCGCGCCCAGGCCGACGCGGAGCGAGGAGCCCATCCCGGAGCGCCAGTCGGGATTGCACACGGTCACCGCACCCCGCACCTGCGCGGTGGCGGCTCCCAGCACGACGACCACGGGATGGCAGCCGCCGTCATGGAGCAGCCGGATCCCCCGGTCCACCAGCCGCTCTCCCCGGAACTCCACCAGTGCCTTCGGCGTGCCGAGTCGCGACCCCGACCCGGCCGCCAGCAGCAGCCCCGCGCTTCCAGATCTCATGTGACTCCTCGGCTCCGCCCGGCCATCGTGATCACGCGTGGGGCCCGTGCCCGTGGATCCGGCCCGAGCCGTCGGTGAGCGGCTGCCCGGAACCGCCCCAGCGCAGCTGGATCAGCTCGGCCGCGATGGAGACCGCGGTCTCCTCCGGGGTCCGCGCGCCTAGGTCCAGGCCGATCGGCGAGCGCAGCCGCTTCAGCTCCGCCTCGCTCAGGCCCGCCTTCGCGAGCCGTGCCAGCCGGTCCTCGTGCGTACGGCGCGAGCCCATCGCGCCGACGTAGCCCGCCGGGGTGCGCAGGGCCACCTCCAGCAGGGGAACGTCGAACTTCGGGTCGTGGGTGAGCACGCAGATCGCGGTCCGCTCGTCCACGGTGATCGAGCTGAGGTAGTCGTGCGGCCACTTGACGATCACCTCGTCGGCCTCGGGAAAGCGTTTGGCCGTGGTGAACACCGGCCGGGCGTCGCACACGACCACGTGGTAGCCGAGGAACTTGCCGACCCTGGCCACCGCGGCGGCGAAGTCGATCGCGCCGAAGACCAGCATCCGGGGCGGCGGGGCGAAGGAGTTCACGAAGATCGACAGATCGTCGAGGCGCCGCTCACCTTCCGCGCCGTAGCGCCGGACCCCGGTGAGCCCCTGCGCGAGCATGCCCCGGACGTCGTCGTCCACCGCCTCGTCGAGCCGGGCCACGCCCAGCGAGCCCGAGGAGCGGTCCGGCCAGATCACCCGGCGGGCCCCGACCGCGCCGGGTCCCGACAGCACGGTCGCCACCGCCACCGGCTCGCGCTCCCGCACCGACTCGGCGATCGCCCCCAGCTCGGGGAAGGTCTCGCGCGATATCGGCTCGACGAACACGTCCAGGATGCCGCCGCAGGTCAGCCCGACGGAGAAGGCGTCGTCGTCGCTCACGCCGTAGCGTTGCAGGACCGGCGTGCCGGAGGCGAGCACGTCCTGGGCCAGTTCGTAGACGGCGCCCTCGACGCAGCCGCCAGAGACACTGCCCTCCGCCTCCTCGCCGAGCACGGCCATGGAGGCGCCCGGCGGGCGCGGGGCACTACGGAAGGTATCCACCACGGTGGCCAGGCCGAACCTCTCCCCGGTCTCCCACCACCGCGCGATCTGCATCAACACGTCACGCATTCGCGCCTCCCAACAACCTGGCTAGCTCCTCGAAGGCGGCCAGGCTGTGCCCGGCCACAAAGTCGTCAACGTACGGCAGTGCCACACGCATCCCCGCGGTGAGCGGTTGGTAACCCTTCTGCCCCTTATGTGGGTTGACCCAGATCACGCGATGCGCCGTCCGGGACAGCCGGGCCATCTCCGCGCCGAGCAGCGAGACGTCCCCCCGCTCCCACCCGTCGGAGGCGATCACCACGACCGCGCCCCCCGCGTCGTTCAGCGTCAGGAACCTCCGCAGCTCCTCGCCCAGCCGGGTGCCGCCGCTCCAGTCGGGGATGGCGCGGGAGACGGCGTTCATGGCGGTGGCCGGGTCGCGGTGGCGCAGCTCCGCGGTGAGCCGGGTGAGCCGGGTGCCCGTGCTGAACACCTCGGTGGCCCGGGGCTCGGACCTGACCAGCGCGTGGCCGAGGCGGAGCAGCGTGTCGGCGTAGGGGGTCATGGAACCGCTGACGTCCACCAGCAGCACGACCCGGCGGGGCCTGGTCCTGTGCGTGCGATAGCGGAGCCTGGCGGTCTCCCCGCCCCTGCGCAGCGCCTCGCGGATCGTCGCCCTGCTGTCCAGCCGGCCCCGGTGCGACGGCTGGAACCGCCGCGACCTGCGCTGCTCACGCCCCGCCCTGAGCAGGGCGAGCATCCGGTGCACCTCGGCCAGCTCCGCCCCGGTCATCCTGGCCACGTCCCGGTTGCGCAGCACCTCCACCGCGCTCGCGGTCGCCGCGAGGACCGGACCGTCGCCGCTCTCCTCCCGGTCACCGGCCAGGGCCGCGGTGTGCCGGACGACGGTGATCGCGGCGGGTTTCGCGCGGCTCGCGCGCAGCCCCCCGAAGTAGGCCCGGAAGACCCGGTCGTAGCGGGGCAGGTCGTCGGCCGAGGCGCACAGGGTGAAGCGGCCCGCCCAGTAGGCGTCGTCGGGCCTGGCGGCGTCCAGGTGGGACAGGGCTCGCAGGAAGTTCTGGGTCCTCTCGTGGTCGGCGGGGACCCCGGCGGCGCGCAGCGTCCTGGCGAAGCCGGTCATGACGGCGACCATGTCCCCCGGCGTCACGGCAGGCACAGCGGACGCGACAGGCTCGGCGGACGCGGCAGGCACAGCCGTCTCCGCGTCGGCGGGACCGCCGCGTCGCCGGTCGCCGTCAGCGTCGGAGATCACCGAAGAACCCGTTCCCCAGCACGGCCTCGTGGTCCTCCCGGTGCTTGAGCAGGGCGCCCAGCGTGGCGGCGGCCACGTCGGGGTCCAGCTCCCGCGCGCCGAGGGTCAGCAGCGCCTCGGTCCAGTCGAGGGTCTCGGCGATCCCGGGAGGCTTGATGAGGTCGGTCTCGCGGAGCCGTGCCGTCGCCTTGGCCACCTGCTCGGCGAGGCTCTCGGAGCACGCGGGCAGCCGCCTGCGCAGGATCGCCACCTCCCGCTCGAAAGAGGGGTGTTCGAGCCAGTGGTAGAGGCAGCGCCTCTTGAGCGCGTCGTGCACCTCGCGGGTGCGGTTGGAGGTCAGCACGACCACCGGCGGCCGCTCGGCGCGGATCGTGCCGAGCTCGGGGACGGAGATCGCGAAGTCCGAGAGCACCTCCAGCAGGATCGCCTCGAACTCCACGTCGGCCCGGTCGACCTCGTCGATGAGCAGCACCGCCGGCTGGGTCTCGATCGCCTTCAGCAACGGCCGGGCGATCAGGAACCTCCGGTCGTAGACCTCCCCCTCCAGCCGTGCGGCGTCGGTGATCCCGCCCGCCTCGGCGGCCTTCAGGTGCAGGAGCTGGCGGGCGAAGTCCCAGTCGTAGAGCGCCTGGGAGGCGTCGAGTCCCTCGTAACACTGCAGCCGGATCAGCGGCGCCTCCAGCACGGCGGCCAGGGTCCTGGCCAGCTCGGTCTTGCCGACCCCCGCCTCGCCTTCGAGGAGCAGCGGGCGGCCCATCCGCAGCGCGAGGAACGCCGCCGTGGCCAGCCCCTCGTCGGCGAGATAAGCCCGCTCCTCGAGCAACTCGGCCAGCCGGCCGGGAGACTCCATGTCCGATGCCTCGATCGTCCGCCTCACCACCACCTCAGGTTACGCCTGAATGTCCGATCAAGGCTTGGGAGAACAGTGCCATCGGATCCGGCATCAGATGGCAGAGATCGGCCATGGCGGGCCGCCGCGGGCGGTGCCCGGAGGGGGAGGCCGGAGCGGCTGCGCCCGATCACCCCGGGGCGATCGGGCGAACGATCTTAGGTTCGGGGGCGAACAGGCGTATTCTCACCCCCTGTGAGGAATCCGGTCCGTCAGATCAACACACCGTCGAGAGTCGTCGTGGTGGCGTTCCTGACGGTGGTCGCCATCGGCACGGGGCTGCTGTCGATGCCGATGGCGGTCGAGGCGGGCGAGACGACCTCGTGGACGTCCGCTCTGTTCACCGCCACCTCGGCGGTGTGCGTGACCGGACTCGCCGTGCACGACACCGCGGAACACTGGTCGTTCTTCGGCGAGATCGTGATCCTGGTGCTGATGCAGATCGGCGGATTCGGGATCATGACGCTCTCCTCGATCCTCGCGGTGGTCGTCTCCGGCAGGCTGGGCCTGCGCGCCCGGCTCAACACCCAGGCCGAGACCAAGACCTTCGGCCCCGGCGACGTGCGCCGGGTGATCACGGGCGTCGCCAAGGTCACGCTGGTGGCGGAGGTGCTGACCGCCGCGGCGCTCACCGCCCGCTTCCTGATCGGGTACGGCGAGCCGTTCGGCCGCGCTCTTTACTACGGGATATTCCACTCCGTCTCGGCCTTCACCAACGCCGGGTTCGCGCTCTGGCCGGACAGCATCATGAGGTTCGTCGGCGACCCGTGGATCTGCCTCCCCCTCGCGCTGGCGGTGGTCGCCGGAGGCCTCGGCTTCCCCGTCTACGCCGTGCTCCGGCTGCACTGGCGCCGCCCGGCCCGCTGGTCACTGCACACCAAGATCACGCTGGGGATGACCGCCGTCCTGCTGTTCGGCGGGGCCCTGGCCATCACCATCACCGAGTGGAACAACCCCGGCACCATGGGCGGGCTCTCCCCCGGCCTGCGGATCATGGCCGGGTTCTTCCACAGCGCCATGACGCGGAGCGGCGGCCTGAACTCGGTTGACACCTCCCAGATGTCCGAGAACTCCTGGCTGATCAGCGACGTGCTGATGTTCGTCGGCGCGGGCAGCGCGAGCACCGGCGGCGGCATCAAGGTGACGACGTTCGCGCTTCTGGGGTACGTCATCCTCGCCGAGCTGCGCGGCGAACCGGACGTCTCGGCGGGCCGACGCCGCATCCCCGAGCAGCTCCAGCGGCAGACGCTGACCATCGCGCTGCTGAGCGTGGCGTCCGTCGCCGTGGGCACCTTCGTGATGATGGTGGTGACCCCGTTCAAGCTCGACCGCGTACTGTTCGAGGTGATTTCCGCCTTCGGCACGGTCGGCCTGTCGTCGGGGGTCACCGCCCAGGCCGGCACCGCGGGGCACCTGGTCCTGACGGCCCTGATGTTCATCGGCCGAATCGGCCCGGTGACCCTCGGCGCCGCCCTGGCCCTGCACATCCAGACCCGTCGGTTCCGCTATCCGGAGGAGCGTCCTCTCGTTGGTTGACAAGAAGAACCGCGGCGACGCGGTCGTGGTGCTCGGCCTCGGCCGGTTCGGCGGCTCGCTGGCGGTCGAACTCGTGGGACGCGACGTCGAGGTGCTCGGCGTGGACAGCGACTCAAGGACCGTGCAGCAGCTCTCCGGGCAGCTCACCCACGTGGTGTGCGCCGACTCCACCGACCCCGACGCGCTCACCCAGCTGGGCATCGCGGAGTTCGGCCGGGCCGTGGTCGGCATCGGCACCGACATCGAGGCGAGCATCCTGACCACCTCGATCCTGAGCGATCTCGGCGTCCCCGACATCTGGGCCAAGGCGATCACCCTCCAGCACGGCCGGATCCTGGAGCGCGTGGGCGCCCACCACGTGGTGCAGCCCGAGCACGACATGGGCGAGCGGGTCGCGCACCTGGTCACCGGCCGGATGCTCGACTACGTGGAGGTCGACGAGGGCTACGCCCTGATCAAGACCAAGGCTCCCCGATGGGCCGAGAGCAAGCCCCTGGGCGAGCTCGGCATCCGCAAGAAGTACGGGGTCACCGTGGTCGGGATCAAGAAGCCCGGCAGCGGGTTCACCTACTGCACCTCCGACACGCTCATCCAGAGCGGCGACATCCTGCTCGTGGCCGGCGAGACCGACAAGGCCGAACGGTTCGCCGAGGAGACCTGAGGCCTCCTCCGGTCCACCGGGTCAGGCGCGTCCACGGCCGAGTCCGCCGCGGTCACCGGCTGAGAAGAGACGGACGGGGAACGGAGGCGGATCTCGCCGGCCTCGCCGCGCTCCCCCTGAGCCGTGCTCCCCTGAGAGGGGGCAGACGGGAACCGGAGGCGGGTCGGCGGATCTCGCCGGCCTCGCCGTGCTCCCCCCTGAGCCGTGCTCTCTGAGAGGGAGCGGACGGGGACCGGAAGCGGGTCAGCGGGTCTCAGTGGCCTCGCCGCGCTCCCTGATGAGCGCGGCCAGCTCGCGGACCTGCCGTACGGTCCGGTTCTTCTCCGACCCCTGCAGGCCCATGGCCCCGATCGTGACGCCGTCCGCGAAGTCGATCTTGGCCCAGGGCTCGTTGACGATCAGGCTGACCCCGAGCACCTCGGACCACTCGTAGCGGTGCACGCGCAGCGGGTTGACGACGGTGATCCCCCGCTCGTCGGCCTCCACCCGGCACCGCCCCAGCAGGTGCAGGACCCCGGCGACGATCGCGCCGAGCCCGACCATCGCGATCTTGTCGGGGACGGTGAACGGCGGCGGCAGGAGGATCGCCAGGAGCAACGCCCCGAGCACGATCACACCCGCGAAGCCGTACGCCACGATCCGGCCCTTCCTCGGCCGCCACACGACGGGCAGGGCGGGCGGAGAGACGTTCTCTGGGCTCAACTGGAGATCACGATCCTTCGGGCAGACCACCGGTCACGACGGCTGTGACGGCCGGCCACAGTGCCGAACGAAATTTACCGCACGGCACCTCCGGGCCCGGCCGCACACGGGCACCGGCGTGGAGGCGTCTCTCCCGCCCGTCGCGAGCGCGACGGGCGTCATGCTCCGCGACGGGCGGGAGAGGAGTCCCGGCACGGCCCCGGGCACGTCCCGGACGCCTCCCCGGCGGGTTCCGGGCCTCGGCCTCTCAGACCCGCCCCGGATCGGCCACCTTCGGCGCCTCCAGGGCCCGGAGGCCCCTCAGCAGCAGCGCCGTCTCCAGGGCCGCGACGGTGGCCTCGTAACCCTTGTCCTCGTGGCTGCCGGGCAGTCCGGACCTGTCGAGGGCCTGGTCGAGGGATTCGCAGGTCAGCACGCCGTTACCGACCGGGATCTCCTCGTCCAGGGAGATCCGGGTCAGGCCGGAGGTCACCGAGTCGCAGACGTAGTCGAAATGGGCGGTCTCACCGCGGATCACGACCCCGAGGGCGACAACCGCGTCGCACCGCCGGGCCAGGGCCTGGACCATGACCGGGACCTCCAGGGACCCGGCCACGCGGATCACGGTCGCGGTGGCGCCGCTGTCCTGGACGGCCTGTACGGCGCGGGCCACAAGCTGGTCGGTGATCTTCTCGTGCCATCGGGCGGCCACGATGCCGACGGTCAGCCCTCCGGCCTCGACGGCCTGCGCGGGGGGACGTCCGGTGCCGCTCATGCGTTCTCCTCGGGAATGTCGTGGCCGAGGCGGTCGCGCTTGGCCCTCAGGTATTTCTCGTTGTACGGGTTCATCGCCACGGGCATCGGCTCCCGGCCGAGCACCTTGATCCCGTAGCCGTCCATGCCCCGCACCTTCGCCGGGTTGTTGGTCAGCAACCGGATCGACTTCACGCCCAGGTCCGCGAGGATCTGCCCCGCGTTGGAGAACTCCCTCGCGTCCACCGGCAGTCCGAGCTCCAGGTTCGCGTCCACGGTGTCGCTGCCGCTGTCCTGGAGGCCGTACGCCTTGAGCTTGGCCAGCAGCCCGATCCCGCGTCCCTCGTGCCCGCGCAGATACACGATCACTCCTCGGCCCTCGGCGGCGATCGTGGACATCGCGCGGTCGAGCTGCACCCCGCAGTCACACCGCAGCGACCCGAACACGTCCCCGGTCAGGCATTCGGAGTGCGCACGGACCAGGACGTTCTCCCCGTCCTCCAGGTCGCCGTAGACCAGGGCCAGGTGCTCGCCGCCGTCCAGCGCGCTCGCGTAGCCGTACGCCTTCCACATTCCATACTGGTTCGGCAGGCGTGTCTCCGCGACCAGGGTCACCATCCGCTCGGTCCGCCGCCGATACTCCACCAGTTGCTCGATCGAGACGAGCGCGAGGTCGTGCAGGTCACAGAACTCGCGCAGCTCGGGCAGCCGCATCATCGTGCCGTCGTCGTTGACGACCTCGGCCAGCACGCCCGCCGAGCCCAGCCCGGCGAGCACGGCCAGGTCCACGGCCGCCTCGGTGTGGCCGCGCCTGACCAGCACGCCGCCCTCGCGGTAGCGGAGCGGGAAGACGTGGCCCGGCCGTACCAGCTCGAACGGCTCGGTGGCCGAGTCGCACAGGGTGCGGATCGTCCTGGCCCGGTCCGAGGCCGAGATGCCGGTGCTCACCCCGTCACGGGCGTCCACACTGATCGTGTAGGCGGTGCGGAGGCGTTCCTTGTTGTCGTGCACCATCAGCGGCAGGCCGAGCCTGTCGAGGTCCTCACCGCGCATCGGCACGCACACCACGCCGCTGCTGTGCCGGATCGTGAAGGCCAGCAGCTCCGGCGTGGCCTTGGACGCGGCGAAGATGATGTCACCCTCGTTCTCGCGGTTCTCGTCGTCGACGACCACGATGGCCTTACCCTCGCGGATATCGGCAATCGCCCGTTCGATCGGGTCCAGCTTGATCACACCGCCTCCTTCGGAACGAGCACGGCCCTCGACCGGTACTCCTTGAGCCAGTTGAAGAATCCGATCAGGACAAGCACGAAGAACACTCCGTACACGGCTCCCGAGACGACCAGTCCCGAGCGGAAGGCGACCGGCACGCCCACCAGGTCCACGGCCACCCAGATCAGCCAGAAGTCGACCAGCGCCCGGCTCTGGGCCCAGGTCGCGACCGCGCTGCCGACGAAGATGTAGGCGTCGGCGGCGACCAGGAAGTAACCCTCGGGCAGCGGGGCGTACGAACCCCAGGAGAGCCCGGTGGCAAAGAAGATCAGACCGACCGCGGCCGTACCCGCGACCATGACTCCGAGCAGCACGGACCGCTCGCGGCCGGTGGCGGGCCGCACGGCCAGCTCCTGGCCGTTCTGGGTACCGCGCGACCAGCGCCACCAGCCGTAGACGGCCAGCGCGCCGAACATGAACTGCTTGAGCGCGTTGCCGGTGATGTGCGCGTTGACGGAGGCGACGAGCAGCAGCACCGAGCCGACGAGCTGCACCGGCCAGGTCCAGATCGACTTGCGGATCGCCAGCAGTACGGTGGCCAGCGCGGCCACGTTCCCGATCAGATCGGTCCAGAGGACCTTGGTCCCGAGGACCTCGAATCCCGCCTCGGCCCAGTTCATGACCGGCCGCCGGGGACATACGCGCCGACGAGCTTCTCCACGTGCTTGGCGATCACGTCGACCTCGAGGTTCACCGGGTCGCCGGGCCGTTTCGCACCGAGGGTGGTGAGCTGCAGGGTGGTCGGGATCAGGCTGACGGCGAAGCCCTCGCCGTCCACGCTCATCACGGTCAGGCTGATGCCGTCCACCGCGATCGAGCCCTTCTCCACCACGTAGCGGTTGAGGTCGTCCGGCAGGGAGATCCGGACGACCTCCCAGTGCTCGGCGGGCTCCCGCGACAGCAGCACGCCGGTGCCGTCCACGTGGCCCTGCACGATGTGGCCGCCCAGACGCTGGTCCGCGCGGACCGCGCGCTCGAGGTTGACGGGGGATCCCGGTTCCAGCGCGCCGAGCGAGCTGCGGTCCAGGGTCTCCTTCATCACATCGGCGGTGAACACCTCCCCCTGCACGTCCACCACGGTCAGGCAGACGCCGTTGACGGCGATCGAGTCGCCGTGGCCGGCATCGGCGGTGACCACCTTGCCCAGGATCGACATCCGCGCCGCGTCCTCAAGCGGCTCGATCGCGGCGATCTCACCCAGTTCTTCAACGATTCCGGTGAACATTCACAGCTCCTTCGGGGGTATCGGCCGGACCGCTTCCGGCATGCGCCGGGCGGTGTCCACCGGGAACGGCACCCTCGGCGGGGCGCCCGTCAGGGCGGCGTCCGGGACAACATCCGCCGGGGCGAAGTCCATCCGGGCGGCGTCCACCGGGACGGCGTTCCATGGGAAGGCGTTCGCTGAGGGGGCGTTCGTCAAGGCGGCCTCCACCGGGACCGCCGCGTGGGGCCGGGTGGAGGGGACGTCAAGGATGTCGAGGCCGGCACGGCCTGCGAAGGGATGGGGGCCGGTAGCGTCGCGCCCGTGGGCCGTACGCTCGATCGCCCGGCGCGTCTGCGCCCGATCAGTCACCCGAGGTCTCCTACTCGCCAGTAGCTTTCTGCCACGGCGGGCCCCGGGGGATCACAGGTGTATACACCCAGTCAGCGGAGGGTGCCCGAAGACACTCTCCGCTCGCGCGCTTCCTCCCATCCGGACTTTAACCGTCGGTCCTGGAATTTCACCAGGTCAACCGGTCGATGGCATCGACCGGGTCGCGGACTGTAACCGCCGGTTCGGACTTTCACCGACCCCGGAGCACGCTGCTCTGTCTGGTGGGAGCTCACCGCGTCGGGCTCGCTCCCCCTATATCAGTGTGCCACGTCCGGCAAACCGAACGGGACGCACCTCCACAATATGGACCAAGCGCTCGATTATTCACGTCCGGACGACCCGAACCGGCTGGTCCGAGCCGGTTCCCGGACGCTCTGCCCCGGCAGGCCGGGGGTACGGGGCCGGGTGCGTCGAGGGCCGGGCTAGGCGACCCGCTCGGCCATCGCCCGCCTTGCCCTGCGGGCGTCCGGGGAGTATCTGACCGGCGCGGGGATCAGGCCGATCCCCGTCTGCAGGGCTCTCAGGCTGGCCGTCGCCCACAGGTCGCCGAGCGGCGTCGCGGGCAGGCCGTACAGCTTGCGAGCCCAGCGCGGCAGGGTCGCGAACGCCAGCAGGGTGAGCACGGGGAACACCGGCTTGAGCGGCGTCAGGCGCGCCGGGAGAGGAGCGTTGAACGACTGACGGAGCGGGTGGGGCACCTCGGGGGCGAAGTAGAGGCCGGGCCGGCAGCTCTCGATGTAGTCGTACATCTCGCCGACCGAACGGGGCACGTCATCGGGACGGAGACCGACGACCTCGGCGGCCCGCCGCCACTCGTCGACGAACCGGTCGGCCTCCTCGTCCGTCAGGCGCACCCCGGCCCTGCGGGCGACCGACAGATAGGAGTCGACCTCGCCCACGTGGACCCAGAGCAACGCGTCGGGATCGTCGAGGCGGAAACGCTCTCCGGTGTCGAGGTCGAGGGCGGTGAGCCGTGAGTGGATCTTCCTGACCCGGGCGCCGGCACGGGCGACCTCGGCCCTCGTGCCGTAGGTGCGCACGCGGACGAACTCGGTGGTGCGGGCGAAGCGGGCCCAGGCCTCGGAGGGATCCATCAGCGCGGAGTTCTGGGCGACGCCGCGCATCGCGCGGGGGTGCAGGCCCTGCATGAGCATGGCCCGGAAGCCCCCCACGAGCAGGATCGGCTCCCCCATCACCCGCCAGGTCACCGAATCCGGCCCGAACAGCCCGTGATCCATACGCCACCCCCTCGTAAGTAGGTAGTTACCCTACGAAAGCGGGCTAAACACATATGTCCCGAGTCTGTTACACAACCAAGACAAGAACAAGATGAATTCATCTTAATAGCGTCATAGTTGTGTCACAGATCCGTGAATATGAACTTCTGGGTACCTTTACTGTTCCATCCGACCCCCTTCTGCGTCAACGGAATTGCAGCCACAACCTGATTTACATTTCACAACAAAAAAATCAGGAATGGTCCAAGTATTGATTTGTTCATGGTCAATTGCAATGGTTCCTTGAGATCCAGCTCAGCCATGCTCGTTGGGGGCCCCCGCACGATGACCATCCCTGCACCTGCCACGACTACGATTGGCGAGGCGCCCACGGTGAAGCCACCGGAAACGGTGGGCCGTTCACCCGGGCAGCTGATGTGGCTGCGTTTCCGCCGCGATCGGACCGGTATCGCCTCCGCCGTCGTGGTGATTTTCTTTCTACTGGTCGCGATACTCGCGCCGGTGATCTCTTGGTTGTACGGCAAGGACCCCTACGTCCTCTATGGCCAGGACACCCCGGGGCTGCTCAACGACTATGGCTATCCGATCCTGCCCAGCGGTGGCATCAGCTCGGACTTCTGGTTCGGTCTCGAACCAGGCCTGGGCCGCGACGTGTTCATGCAACTGGTCTACGGGATCAGAACCTCACTGCTGATCGCGGTCATCGCGACGGTCCTCACGACGGCGATCGGCGTCGTGATCGGCATCGTCGCCGGATACGCGGGCGGCAAGACCGACTACCTCGTCGGCCGCCTGATCGACACCGTCCTGTCGTTCCCCTCGGTGCTCTTCATCATCGCGTTCATGCCGGTCATCGAGAACATCTTCGTCAGCCCGGATGAGGAGACCCCGGTCTGGCTGCGGGCCGTGACGCTCGTGGTCATGCTGACGCTGTTCGGGTGGGCCGGACTGGCCAGGCTCCTGCGCGGCCAGGTGCTCTCCATGCGCGAACGCGAGTTCGTCGAGGCCGCCCGGGTCACCGGGGCCTCCCCCGCCCGGATCGTGTTCAAGGAACTGCTGCCCAACCTGTGGACGCCGATCCTGATCCAGTCGTCGCTGCTGCTGCCCGCACTGGTGACGTCCGAGGCCGCGCTGTCCTTCCTCGGCGTCGGAATGATCGAGCCCATCCCCGACTGGGGCCGCATGTTCCGGCGCGGCACCGAGATCTACCAGAACGACATCACCTATCTGATCTTCCCAGGTGTCGCCCTGCTGATCTTCGTGATCGCCTTCAACCTGCTCGGAGACTCCATCCGCGACGCCTTCGACCCCAAACTTAAGCGCTAGATCCATCCAATAGGAGAGAGATGACAGTCCGTACGCGGTCAGCAGTAGCCGCACTCGCCATCGGCGTTCTCGCAATGACGAGTGCGTGCGCCGAGGGCAACCCGGGTGCCCCGGCCACTTCCGGCGACACCCCCGGCGCGGCGGCCCCCACCGCGGCCTACAAGCCGCCGACGATCACCGTCGGCACGGCTGATGACTCCAAGGGACCCGCCATCGCACCGGAAGGCGCCGTCAAGGGCGGCACCGTCACGATGTTCGACCGGGATGACTTCTCCCACCTCGATCCCGCCCAGATCTACGTCAACACCGAGTCGAACTTCAACCTGCTGATCGGCCGCGCCCTGACGGGCTACAAGCGGGTCGCCGCGGGTGAGTTCAAGCTGGTCGGTGACCTGGCCACCGACACGGGCACCCCCTCCGACGGCGGCAAGACCTGGACCTTCACCCTCAAGGACGGCGTGAAGTGGCAGGACGGCACGCCGATCACGTCCGAGGACGTCAAGTGGAGCATGGAGCGGACGTTCGCGCCCTTCATCACCACGGGCCCGACCTACGTCCAGCAGTGGCTGACCGACGTCGACTACAAGAAGGCCTACCAGGGCCCGTACGACGGCAAGAGCATGGAGTCCATCGAGACGCCGGACGACAAGACGATCGTCTACAAGTTCAAGACGCCGCACGCCGACGCCAACTACGCCTTCGCCATGGCCGGCTACGGCATCGTGCCCAAGGCCAAGGACACCAAGGAGAAGTACGACAAGGAGCCCGTCTCCAGCGGGCCCTACATCATCAAGTCGCACCTGGTGGACAAGTCCATCGACCTTGAGCGCAACCCGAACTGGGACCCGGCCACCGACCCGATCCGCGGCGCCTACCCCGACAAGTGGCACATGGAGTTCGGCCAGGAGGCCCTGCAGATCACCGACCGCCTGATGGCGGACTCGGGCCCCGACCAGAGCGCCTTCACCTTCTACGCGTCCGTCCCGCCCGAGCGGCTGCAGCAGGTGCTGGGCGACTCCTCCCTGGCGTCGCGCCGGATGAACAGCCCCTCGCCGTACGGCAACTACTACTACTTCAACCTCGACCGGGTGACGGATCCCAAGATCCGCCAGGCCATCAACTTCGCCTGGCCGTCCAAGCAGATCCAGCAGACGCTGGGAGGCCCCGCGGCCGCCGCGCTGCCCACCACGATCCTCAACGAGAACACCACGGTCGGCTACCAGTCCTACGACCTGTTCAACAAGGTGGCCAAGCCCGAGGGTGACATCGACAAGGCCAAGGAACTGCTGGCCTCCTCGAGCAACCCGACTCCGACCATCGTCTACGCCTACAACCAGACGCCGGTCCAGGAGCAGGTCACCGTCGTGATCAAGAGCGCTCTGGAGAAGGCCGGGATCAAGGTCGTGGCCAAGCCGCTCGACCGCAAGACCTACTACGACTCCATCGGCAAGACGAAGAACGAGTTCGACATGTACTGGGGTGGCTGGGGCGCCGACTGGCCGTCCGGCTCCACGGTGCTGCCGGTCGTCTTCGGCCCGGTCAGCGACGGCGCGCCGAACTACTCGCACCTGAAGGACCCGGCGATCACGGCCGAGATGGACAAGATCACCGCTATGACCGACATCGACGCGGCCAACGCCGCGTGGATGGCCCTGGACAAGAAGATCCAGGAAACGATCACCCCGTTGGTCGTCGCGGAGAACAAGATCTCCACCATGCTCCACGGTTCCAAGGTGGGCGGCGCCGAGATCGACCCGCAGCAGTGGATCGTTCAGCCGAACACCATCTTCGTGAAGCCGTAGAAATCTTCGTGAAGCCGTAGGAAACCAGCGGCCGTGATCTCGCAGCACGACATGGGCGAGATCACGGCCCGGGGGCCGTCAGGCCCCCCGCAGCGGTCCAAGCCACCGTCGGGAAACAGGCAATGCTTCGATTCATCACTCGCCGAACCTTCGGCGCCGCGGTCACTCTGGTGATCATCGCCGCCGTCACGTTCTTCCTCTTCTTCGCCGTACCGGCCGACCCGGCGCGGCTCGCGTGCGGCAAGGTCTGCCCGCCCGAGCTGCTCGAGCAGGCGCGGCACAATCTGGGACTGGACCAGCCGCTGTTCACCCAGTTCGTGTCCTGGCTGGCCGGCATCTTCGTCGGCCGCGACTACCAGGGCCTGGGACACTGCTCGGCGCCCTGCCTGGGCTACTCCTTCGTCAACAAGGCGCCGGTGCTGGAGACGATCCTGGACCGGCTCCCGCTCACCATCTCGCTGACGATCGGCGCGGCGGTCATCTTCTTCACCTTCGGCGTGGCCACGGGCATCATCGCGGCGCTGCGTCAGGGGAAGGCGCTGGACAAAATCGCCAGTGTGTCGTCCCTCATCGGCGCCTCCGTGCAGATCTACTTCGTCGGCACGCTCGCGCTGTACTTCCTCGTCTACCAGAACCACATCCTGCGGCAACCGAAATACATACCGTTCACCGAGAATCCACTCTCCTGGGCCGCCGGGCTGCTACTGCCCTGGATCGTGCTGGCGCTCATCTTCACCGCCAACTACACCCGCATGACCCGCTCGACGATGGTGGAGCAACTCGGTGAGGACTACGTCCGCACCGCGCGGGCCAAGGGCATGTCGGCCCGCAGCGTCGTGATGAGATTCGCGCTGCGCGGCACCCTGACCCCCATCGTCACCATCCTGGGCATCGACCTCGGAGCACTGATCGGCGGAGCGATCATCACCGAGACGACCTTCGGGCTGCAGGGCGTGGGGCAGCTCTCGATCAGAGCCGTCACCTCCTCCGACCTGCCCATGCTGATGGCGACGGTGCTGGTGGCGGCCGGGGCCATCGTCGTGTTCAACATCATCGTGGACATCATGTACGCCTTCATCGATCCCCGCGTGCGGCTGAGCTAGGAGTCCGAAGAAAGTGTCAACTCCGTTCCTCTCCGTCCGTGACCTGACCGTCGACTTCCACACCGAGGACGGCGTCGTCCACGCCGTGAACGGGCTCTCCTTCGACGTGGAGAAGGGCACCACGCTGGGCATCGTCGGCGAGTCCGGCTCCGGTAAATCGGTGACCAACCTGACCGTGCTCGGCCTGCACAACCCGGAGAACACCACGATCAGTGGCGAGATCCGGCTGGACGGCGACGAGCTGATCGGCGCCTCCCGGTCCAGCATGGAGAAACTGCGCGGCAACAAGGTCGCGATGATCTTCCAGGACCCCCTGACGTCGCTCTCGCCGTACCACACCATCGGCAAGCAGATCGGTGAGGTCTACCGCAAGCACAAGGGCGCGAGCCGCGCCGAGGCCAGGGACCGCGCGATCGAGATGCTGACGCGGGTCGGCATCCCCCAGCCGAAGACCAGGGTGGACGACTATCCCCACCAGTTCTCCGGCGGCATGCGGCAGCGCGCGATGATCGCGATGGCGCTGGTCTGCGACCCCGACCTGCTGATCGCCGACGAGCCCACCACCGCCCTGGACGTGACCGTGCAGGCCCAGATCCTGGACCTGCTCAAAAACCTCCAGGACGAGATGGGCACCTCGATCATCCTGATCACCCACGACCTGGGCGTGGTGGCCAACACCGCGCACGACGTGCTGGTGATGTACGCGGGACGGGCGGTGGAACGCGGCACCGTCAAGGAGGTGCTGCACGAGCCCCGCCACCCCTACACCTGGGGCCTGCTGGGCTCGATGCCCCGCCTGAGCTCCGCGGTGGACGTGCCGCTCCTCCCGGTTCGCGGCACGCCGCCGAGCCTGATCAACGTCCCGCCGGGCTGCCCGTTCCACCCCCGGTGCGACTACGCGAAGCTGGCGGGTCCCGAGCTGTGCCGGTCCGAACGGCCCGAACTGTCCCCGCACCGCGGCCACGGCGACGCGTGCTACCTGACCCTCGCCCAGAAGCGGGAGATCCACAAGTGAGCGAGACAACCGGTGAATCCGGCGGCGAGGCGCTGCTGGAGCTGTCCGGGCTGAAGAAGCACTTCCCCCTGACGGGCGGCCTCATCTTCAAGCGCCAGGTCGGCCAGGTCCACGCGGTGGACGGCATCGACCTGACGGTGCACGCCGGGGAGACCCTGGGGCTGGTCGGCGAGTCGGGCTGCGGCAAGTCCACCACCGGACGGCTGGCCGCCCGGCTGCTGGAGCCGACCGCGGGCAACATCCGGTACGCCGGGCGGGAGATCGGCCACGCCAGCCGCAGGGGGCTCAAGCCGATCCGGGCCGAGATTCAGATGATCTTCCAGGACCCGTACTCGTCGCTCAACCCCCGGCACACGGTGGGCAGCATCGTCGGCGGCCCGATGGAGATCAACGGCATCAACCCTCCGGGCGGCGTGAAGAAGCGGATCCAGGAGCTGCTGGAGATCGTCGGGCTCAACCCCGAGCACTACAACCGCTTCCCGCACGAGTTCTCCGGCGGTCAGCGGCAGCGTATCGGGGTGGCCCGCGCGCTCTCCCTCAACCCCAAGCTGATCATCGCCGACGAGCCGGTCTCGGCGCTGGACGTGTCGATCCAGGCGCAGGTCGTCAACCTGCTCCAGCAACTCCAGCGCGACATGGGCATCGCGTTCCTGTTCATCGCGCACGACCTGGCCGTGGTCAGGCACTTCTCCCAGCGGGTCGCGGTCATGTATCTCGGCAAGATCGTCGAGATCGCCGACCGGGACTCCCTCTACACGCGTCCGCGCCATCCCTACACCCACGCGCTGCTCTCCGCGGTCCCCGAGGTCACCGTGGACGACGAGCCCCGCGAGCGGATCCGCCTGGCCGGAGACGTGCCCTCCCCGATCAATCCGCCGTCCGGCTGCCGCTTCCGCACCCGCTGCTGGAAGGCACAGGACAAGTGCGCGACCGAGGAGCCCCCGCTGGTCAGGCTGGAGGGGAACCTGGAGGGGCACCTGACCGCCTGCCACTTCCCCGAGCAGCCGACCGTGCACGGCAAGGACGTCGTGCTGGACCCCGCACTGCAGTCCTGACGGCGTCACCCGGGCTCGCGCCGCGGTTCTGACAGGTCGCCCGGGCCCGCACCGCGGTTGTCCCCGCCCGCACCGCCTCCTGGGCCCGCACCGCGGTCCCAGGACCTGGCGGCCCGTCGGCATTCCCGGCCGCAGCCGCCCCCGGCCATCCGGCCGCCGCCTCTCGTCGCGGCCCGCCGAGGGGCGGCGGGGCCGCGACAGCCCCGGCCTTCCCCGCGACCGTGACGGCCAGGTCTTCCCGGCGCTCGTAATGGATCAGGCTTTCCCGACGTCCGTGACGGACCGGGCCCTCTCCGCGTTCGTGAGGGGTCAGGCCTTCTCGGCGAGGGCCCGCAGGCCGTCCACCGCGCGGGCCGGGTCGTCGGCCCCGTAGACGGCGTTGCCCGCCACGAAGACGTCCGCCCCCGCCTCGGCGCAGCGCTCGATCGTCTGGGCCGACACCCCGCCGTCCACCTGCAGCCAGACCTGGCCCCCGTGCCCGTCGATCAGCGTGCGGGCCCGGCGGATCTTGGGCAGCACCACGTCGAGGAACTTCTGCCCGCCGAATCCGGGGTCGACGGTCATCACCAGCAACATGTCGATCTCGCCGAGCAGGTCCTCGTACGGCTCGACCGGCGTGGCCGGGTTCAGCGCGAGGCCGGCGCGGGCTCCGGCCCCGCGGATCTGACGCAGGGTGCGGATCGGAGCCTTGGCGGCCTCGACGTGGATGGTCACGCTGCCCGCACCGGCCTCGGCGTAGGCCGGGGCCCAGCGGTCCGGGTCCTCGATCATGAGGTGGCAGTCGAGCGGCGTCGAGGTCGCCTTGAGAAGGGACTCGACGACCGGCAGCCCGATGGTCAGGTTGGGCACGAAGTGGTTGTCCATGACGTCGACGTGTAGCCAGTCGGCGTTGGGGATCGCCGCGGCCGCCTCCGCGAGGCGGGCGAAGTCGGCGGACAGGATGCTGGGAGAGATCTGTACGGCCATGATGCGGTCGAGTCTATTGGTCCTCTCCGGCCCGCCGGTCACCGGCGGACGGCTCATCCGTGGACGCTCGCCGACCGGCGGCGGGCGCCGCCGTCCCGCGCCGGATGAAGGCCCGGCGTCGAGGCACCTAAAGGAGTCTTGCTAAAGACTTCTTTAGATGGTTGAGTCATGTCATGGCGAGAGAGATCACCGACAACTTCGTGGGCGACCCCCTGGCCCTGCGGGCCCTGGCCCATCCCGTCCGGCTGGCGCTTCTGGAGGCCCTGACCGCGGAGGAGACCGCGACGGCGACCCGTTGCGCGGAGCTGATCGGTGAGAGCGTGGCCGGCTGCTCCTACCACCTGCGGATCCTGGCCAGGCACGGCTTCATCGAGGAGGTCGCCTCACCCGGCAGGGAGAAGCCCTGGCGCCGCACCCACCTGCGGCACAGCCTTCCCAGGGTGGCCGCCTCCCCCGAGCAGGAGAACGCCACCCTGGCGTTCGCCGAGGTTTTCGTCCGCCGGGAGATGGAGCGCCTGCTCACCTGGCACCGCGCCATGCCCGGGGAGCCCGGGGAGTGGCAGGAGGCCACCGCGACCATCGGCAGCACGCTCTGGCTGACCGCCGAGGAGACCCACGACCTCCGCAATGAGCTGACCGCCCTCTCCGAGCGTTATCTCCCCCGCACCGCCGATCCCGCCCTGCGCCCGCCCGGCTCCCGTACGGTGCGCCTCTTCGCCGCCACCAGTACTTCCCCGTCCCGGCCCACCTCGACCTCGCCCGCCCCGGCCTCCGACGTCCCACCACCGCAATCACCCGGCGTCCCCCGGTGACGTCCGCTCCCCTGCCCCTCCGGATCCCGGTCCACGCCCCACCGGAACCACCCGGCGTCCCCGGTGACGTCCGCTCCCGGCACCGGTCGAGGCCCCACCGCCGCCCCCGTCCCCGGCCGGCGCTCGCTCCCTGTTTCGCGCACCGGCCGACGCCCACCACCCCACGGACGCCGTCACGACGACCCCTGGCGTTCCCGCGTGCCCAGATGTAGTGGGCAACCCCGTCCACTCCGACAGGAGAGGTGACGGGCCTCCCGAGAGGAACGGCCATGTCCGCCGCGACGCCCCCTGCCTCCCCTGCCCCACTGGGCCGGCCGTTCGCCTGGCTGTGGGGCTCGGCCACGTTCTCCAACCTCGCCGACGGCCTGGCCCTGCTCGTCCTGCCCCTCCTCGCGCTGAGCCTCACCGACTCTCCCTCGCTGATCGCCGGGGTGTCCACCGCGTTCACCCTGCCGTGGCTGCTCTTCGGCCTGGTCGCGGGACTGGTGATCGACCGGGTCGACCGGCGGCGGATCATCCTGTACGCCAATTTCGCCCGCGGCGCCGTCCTGGCCGTAATCTGCGGAGCGGCCCTGGCCGGCGAGCTGTCGCTGCCGCTCCTCTACGCGGTCGCCTTCCTGCTGGGCTCCGCCGAGACCTTCGCCGACCTGAGCGGATCCGCCCTCGTCCCAATGATCGTCTCCACCGGCAACCTGTCCCGGGCCAACAGCCGTTTCGAGGGCACCCGCGTCGCGATGAACAACTTCGTCGGCGGTCCCCTCGCCGGTGCGCTGATCACCCTGGGCGCGGTCGCCGCGCTCTCCGTCCCGGCCGCCCTCTACCTGCTCTCCGCCTTGACCCTGTTCGCGATCAGAGGCGCCTACGCCTCCCCGCGCTCGGGTCCCATGAGCCTGCGCGCCGATGTCCGCGAAGGTGTCACCGTGGTCTGGCGTGACCCTCTCATACGGCTCATCGTCGTCATGGCGGGCACCTTGAATCTGCTCCACGCGGCGTTCATGGCCGTTTTCATCGTCTATGCCGTAGGTCAGACGGCCGCGCTCGGCCTGTCCGAGATCGGCTACGGAACCCTGCTGACCGTCTCCGCCGTGGGCGCCGTCCTCGGCGCCCTCGCCAGCTCCAGGGTGGAACGGCACTGGAGTCCGGCCGTCATCCTCACCACGTCCGTTCTGATCAACGCCGTCTTCTTCGTCGTGTGCGCGCTGGTCCCGAACGTGTTCGCCGTCGGAGCGGCGTTCTTCGCCTCCACCTTCGCGACCGGCATCGTCAACGTCATCATCGTCACCATTCGCCAGAAGGCCATCCCCACCCACCTGATGGGCCGGGTCCTCGCCGCGGCCCGCCTGGTCGTCTTCGGCACCCGCCCCCTGGGCGCGCTGCTCGGAGGCCTGCTGGCCGGCGCGAGCTCCCCTAGGACGCTGTTTCTGGTCCTCGCCGTCGCGTCCCTGCCCGTAATGCTGCTCACCGTGAGAGTGCCCGGCGACGCGAACAGCTGAGCCCCCGCCGCCCGGGCAGGGCGGTCGGCACGCACGATCGGGTCGGCACCGGAGAGCCGGGTCCCCGCCGCCCGGGCAGGGCCGTAAGCCGCCTCGCCAGCCGGACCGCACACCGCCGGCTCATTCCGAAGATCCCGGAATGAGCCGGCGGTGTGCCCCGTACGAACGCCGAGGCCGGCTCGGCGGCGCGGGAGGGCGGCCGGGGACGTCAGACCTTGATCTGGAGCTGGTAGTCCTCGATCCACTGGTTGAACTCGAGCAGGCCGTCCAGCGATGCCCGGGTTCCCGGGGGGCTGTCCTCGGACATGGGCTGTTCGAGGATGACCCGTATCCTGTCGAGGTCGATCAGCGGCGTGGCGGCGACGTCCCCGCGGTCGAGCAGCCGGGCCGTCTCCACGCGAAGGGCCTGCTCGTAGGAGGGGTCCTGGGTGGAGGGGTAGGGGCTCTTGCGGCGATCGAGCACCGAACGCGGCAGGATGTCCTCCGAGGCCGCCCGGAGCAGGCTCTTCTCGTAGCCGTCGAAGGTCTTCATCGCCCACGGGGCGTTGAAGACGTACTCCACCAGCCGGTGATCGCAGAACGGCACGCGGACCTCGAGGCCGACGGCCATGCTCATGCGGTCCTTCCTGTCGAGCAGGATCTGCACGAACCGGGTGAGATGCAGGTAGCTGATCTCCCTCATGCGCCTCTCCGTGGCGCTCTCGCCGGGCAGCCGCGGCACCTCGTCCAGCGCCTGCCGGTAGCTCTCGGCGCGGTAGCCGGGAATGTCCAGCTCGCGCCGCACGTCCTCGCCGAGGATCATGTTCAGACCGGTGAATCTCATGGCCTCCCCCGACACCAGCCACGGGAAGGTGTCGGCGTTGACCGCCGCGGGGTCGTGGAACCACCGGTAGCCGCCGAAGACCTCGTCGGCGGACTCACCCGACAGCGCCACCGTCGACTGGCTCCGGATCGCCTTGAAGAGCAGGTAGAGCGAGGTGTCCATGTCGCCCATGCCGGTCGGCATGTCGCGTGCTTTCAGGACGGCGGCGCGCACGCTCGGGTTCATGAGGTCCGCGGAGTCCAGGACGATGTCGGCGTGGTCGGTGTGGACGTGGTCCACGACGTCGTGGGCGAACGGTGTGTCGGGGGTGCCGCGCATCTCGTCGGGCTTGAAGTTCTCGCTGTAGCCGACGAAGTCGACGGAGAACGACCGGATCTTGCCCAGTCCCTGCTTCTCGACCGCCTGCTGGGCGAGCGCGGTGACGGCGCTGGAGTCGAGGCCGCCGGAGAGCAGGGTGCACAGCGGCACGTCGGAGATGGTCTGACGGTCGACGATGTCGTCCAGCAGCTCTCGCACGGTCCGGACGGTGGTGGGAATGTCGTCGGGGTGCTCGTAGGACTCGAGCTTCCAGTAACGGCGCTTGCTCAGTCCCTGCCGGCTCACCCGGATGGTCTGGCCGGGACGCACCTCGTACATCCCGCGGTAGATCCCGTGCTCCGGTGGCTTGACGAAGGAGATCAGCGCGCGTAGCCCGTCGGCGTCGACCACGGCCGGCTGTGCGAGCGGGTTGGCGAGGATCGCCTTGGGCTCCGAGCCGAACAGCACGCCCTCCGGCGTCGGGTAGTAGTAGAGCGGCTTGATGCCCATCCGGTCGCGGACGAGCAGTAGCTCCTCGCGGCGGGTGTCCCAGATGGCGAAGGCGAACATGCCGTTCAGCTTGGTGGCGAGATCCTCGCCCCATTCCAGGTAGGCCCGCAGGACGACCTCGGTGTCGCTGCGTGTGCGGAATCGGTGGCCTCGTGTGGTCAGCTCGGCGCGCAACTCCCGGAAGTTGTACACCTCCCCGCTGTAGATGAGGACGGCGAGCTCCCGCCCGTCCTCATCCGCGATCATCGGCTGCCGTCCGCCCTCGATGTCGATGATGGCGAGCCGCCGGTGCCCCATCGCGGCGTGTGGAGCCAGCCACAGTCCTTCGTCATCCGGTCCGCGGCAGGACATGGTGTCGGTCATGGCCTGCGCGACGCCCCGTGACTGCCTGAGGTCGCGTTCGAAGTCCACCCATCCAGCGATTCCACACATCTCGACAACCCCTCGCTTGTCGTGAAGTCTTTCCATCTTTCAACAACATCGGGGGGCAGTTCAAAGTCACACAAAGGGCAAAAGTAGGACAATTGGTAGATAGGACCGCAAACTCATCAAGGGGTGAATTCGGGCGGAGGCGCCGTGAGCCCCCGCCCTCGACCATGCGCGATCTCCCGCGCCGGCCCCGCGAGGGGCAGGCCGGGCAATCGCTCAGCGGCGGCGCAGCAGCGCCAGGAACATCCCGTCGGTGCCGTGGCGATGGGGCCAGAACTGGGCGTGCGGGCCCTCGCCCAGCCCGTCGACCTCGGGAAGGTAGGAGCGGGCGTCGAGGGCCTCGACGTCGTCGCGGCGGCGCAGGATGTCACCGACCACGGCGGCCGTCTCGGCCAGGTGAGGCGAGCAGGTCGCGTAGGCGACGACCCCGCCGGGGCGGACGGAGTCGAGGGCCGAGGTGAGCAGGTCACGCTGGAGCCTGCCGAGCTCGGGGAGGCTGCGGGGGTCGCGGCGCCAGCGGGCCTCCGGCCGGCGGCGCAGGGCGCCCAGGCCGGTGCAGGGGGCGTCGACCATGACCCGGTCGAACGACCCGGGCCGCCAGGCGGGAGCCGTACCGTCGACGGTGACCACCGAGGCGTTGCGGGTGGTCTGCCAGACCAGGCGGGCGCGGTGGTACTGAAGCTCGGCGGCGAGGAGGTTGGCTCCGCCGGAGAAGGCCACCGGACCGGATGACCCGGCCTGCTCCCCGGAGGCGTGCACCGGCGCGCGGCCGGACTCGTCTCCGTGGGTGGCGATGGCGTCCAGGAGGCCCGCCTTGCCACCGGGGCCGGCGCACAGGTCGAGCCAGCGGGAGTCCGTGCCCTCCACCGGGACCCGGGTCAGGGCCAGGACGACAAGCTGGCTGGCCTCGTCCTGGACGGCGGCGCGCGACTCGGCCACGGCCGGGACGGCTCCGGGGTCGCCCTCGGGCAGGTAGGCCGCGTAGGGAGAGTATTGGGCGGGCTCGGCGCCCGAGGCGAGAAGCTCCTCGATCGACGAGCGGCCGGGGCGGGCGACCAGGGTGACCCGGGGACGCTCGTTGTCGGCGGCCAGCAGTGCGGCCGTCTCGTCGAAGTCTCCGCCGACGGCGTCGCGCAGCGCGGTGACGATCCACCGGGGATGGCTGTGCGTCACGGCCAGATGCCCGATCGGATCCTCGGTGGAGTCCGGGGCCACGATCGGGAGCCACTGCTCCAGGGAGCGGGTCGAGACCTTGCGCAGCACGGCGTTGGCGTACTTCGACGCGCCGATGCCCACGCGCAGCCGCACCAGGTCGACGGTCGTGCCCACGGCGGCGTGCGGGGGAACCCGGGTCTTGAGCAGCTGGTGCACCCCGAGGCGGATGGCGTCGAGCAGCGGCGGGTCCACCTTCTCCGGGGCCCGGTCGCTGCAGGCGGCGATGATCTCGTCGTAGGTGCCGAGGCCGCGCAGGGTCCCGTAGGCCAGCTCGGTCGCCAGGCCCGCGTCCCTTCCGGACAGGCGACGCTCACGCAGCAGCGCGGGCATCAGCAGGTTGGCGTAGGCGTCGCGCTCGTCGACGGCGCGCAGCAGGTCGTATGCGGTGTTGCGGGCCGCGTCGTGAACCGGTTTGGGCGGCCGGGCGCCTCTGCCTCCGGCGCTCCTGCCCCCGGCGCCCTGTCCGCCGCCTGAGGCGCCGCCGGAACCCTGGCCACGTCCGCCACCTGAAGCCCCGCCGGAGCCCCGGCCACCGCCGGAACCCTGACTGCGGCCTCCGGCCGGAGCACCGGCGCCCTGCCCGCGACCGCCCGCTCCCTGGCCGCCGGCACCGCCTCGCGCGCGGCCTCCGGCCCCGCCTGCGCCGCCGCGCGGGACATCCCCGCCGTTCCCCCGATTATTCATGATCTTCAGGCCAGCCGATCCTCGTCGGTGGGCCGCACACCGCGGGCCCACTCTCCCGCGTTCATCAGGCGCTTGCCCTGCGGCTGCACCTCACCCAGCTCGACCGGGTGCGTGGCCGTACCAACCAGAACGGAATTCTTGGACGCCGCGATCCGGCCGGGGGCCAGAGCCGCAGCGCCCGCGGCGTCGGGTGCGAGCCGCACCGGACCGAGCTTGACCCGCTGACCGCGGAACTCGGTCCACGCGCCCGGGGCGGGCGTGCAGGCGCGGATCAGGCGGTCCACCCGCATGGCGGGCGCGGACCAGTCGATCCTGGCGTCCTCCACACTGATCTTCGGGGCGAGGCTCACCCCCTCGACGGGCTGCGGCATGGCCTCCAGCTTGCCGTCCTCGATCCCGTCCAGGGTCGCCAGCAGCAGCCCGGCGCCGGAAACGGCGAGCCGGGCCAGCAGGTCGCCGCTGGTGTCGGTGGGCCGGATCTCCTCGGTGACCACGCCGTAGACCGGACCGGCGTCCATCGCCTTGACGAGCTGGAAGGTGGCCGCGCCCGTGATCTCGTCACCGTGCAGCACGGCTTGCTGCACCGGAGCCGCGCCGCGCCAGGCGGGCAGCAGTGAGAAGTGGAGGTTGACCCAGCCGTGCCGCGGGATGTCCAGGGCGGGCTGCGGCAGGAGCGCGCCGTAGGCCACGATCGGGCAGCAGTCGGGGTCGAGCCGCCGGAGCCGCTCCAGGAACTCGGGATCGCCGGCCTTGTGCGGCCGGAGGATCTCGATGCCGGCCTCCTCGGCGAGCTCGGCGACGGGACTCGGCTGGACCTTGCGGCCCCTGCCCGCCTGGGCGTCGGGCCGGGTGACGACGGCGACGACGTCGTGGCGCGGTGAATCGATCAGGGCCCGCAACGAGGGCAGGGCGGTGTCCGGGGTTCCGGCGAAGACCAGGCGCAAGGTTCCTACAGAGCCTTCCCGTGGGTAGCGTGCGGAGAGAACTTGAACGTGGGGGTCGACGACAGCCCGCTCCACTCGGCCTCGCGGATCTCCTTCATGGCGAGCTTGCGCTGCCTGAGATCCATCCGGTCGATGAACAGCACGCCGTCCAGGTGGTCGGTCTCGTGCTGGAAGCAACGGGCCATCATGTCGGTGCCCTCAAGGGTGACGGGCTCGCCGTGCATGTTGAAGCCCGTCGCCACGGCCCGCACCGCCCGGGGCGTCGGGTACGACAGGCCGGGGAAGGACAGGCAGCCCTCCTCGCCCTCCTCGTCCTTCTCGTCCGACAGGTCGAGACCGGGGTTGATCAGGTGGCCGAGCTGGTCATCCACGTAGTAGGTGAAGACCCGCAGGCCGACCCCGATCTGCGGCGCGGCCAGTCCGGCTCCGGGGGCGTCCATCATCGTGTCCGTGAGGTCTTTGACGAGCTTGCGCAGCTCCTTGTCGAAGTCCTTCACCGGATCGGCTGGAGTGCGCAGCACCGGGTCGCCGAAAAGGCGGATCGGCTGAATGGCCAACAGGGATCTCCTCACACTTTCCGGGGATCTCCCAGTCTAAGGGCCTGACCGGGTCCTTCGGATCCTCTGCCCGCACGCCGAGAGAGCGGCGGGAACCCCTGGCCGTGACCCTATCGGGAACGGACCTTCACGGCCGCCCCGCCGGCCGTGCCCCCATCGGGAACGAGCCCTCGAAGCGAGCCCTCACGGCCGCCTCCCGGGGCCGTGGCCCCCGTGGCCCCTATCGGGAACGGACCTTCATGGCCGCCTTGCGCGCGCTCTTGGCCACCGCCGCCTTGCTGTGATGGGCGCCCAGCAGGTCCAGGACGGCGATCGTGTCGGGATGGTCCACCAGGGCCATCTCCTCCACCAGCCGGACCAGGTCCTCGCCGGGTTCGAGCGCGTCGAACCCGCACAGAGCTTCGGGGACGTTGCCGAGGTGAATCAGCGAGGCGAGCGAGTCGACCGTGAGCCAGGTGCTGTCGGCGGGGGTGAGGTCGGGGGCCGGCAGGTCGCGGATGTGCAGCCAGGACGCGGCGTAGCGCCACATGGCGGGCTCGGAGAGCGCCTCCCTGAGGGGGGTCTCGGCCTCGGGCCCGAGCTCCTCCAGAATCCTGCCCACGGCCCCGCGCAGGCCCGCCGTACCGGATACGGCGACCTTGACCAGCTCGCGGGCGGCGACCTCGGGGGGACGGGACTCCAGCCACACGGTGACGGCGCTGGGAGCGGCCGAGCCCTTCACGATCTCGTCGACCAGCTCGGCGGCGCCGAGGTCGGCGAAGGCGGCGACCTCCGCGCCGGTGGGCGCGTCGTGGCCCTCGCGCAGCAGATCCTGGCGGACGGCCCAGATGCCGAGCGGGGTCAGCCGGGGCCAGCCCGCCTGCGACGGCTCGATGAGCCCGCAGTAGCCGAGCAGCGACAGCGCCGCCTCCAGCTCGCGGGGCAGGGCGACGGTCAGCGCCCGCATCTCCGCCGGGCGGGCCTCGCAGGCCACCTCGTGCGACTGGAGGATGCCCTTGACGAGGGTGGCCGAGGAGAGGCCTTCGCCCACGGCGTACAGGGTGGCGAGCATCTCGGCGAGGTGGTCGTCCACCACCGCGGATCCGGTCAGGCCCTCGTCCGCGCGGTCCAGGACGTCCATGACCACGCCGTCCCAGAATCCCAGCAGGGCCTCCGGGGGCAGCTCGGGAGAGAGCACCAGGGGGCCGGGCGCCGCCACGCCCCGGGAGATGCGGAGCATGCCGGTGTTGACCGCGACGACCCAGAGCAGGTGCAGCCGTGCGGGGCTGGGCAGCCCGAGCTCGGCGCACGGCAGGAAGGGGTCGGGCAGCAGGCTCTCGGGCGACACCTCGCGGGTGCCGGTCCACGCGGCCAGCCGCTGGGCGTCAAGCACCAGCGGGACCTTGAGCACGGACGCCGCGAGCTCGCCGTCCGGCGAGAGCTCGACCGGTGGGAAGGTCAGCGCGTCGGTGCCACAGCTGGGGCAGTCACAGTCCTCGTTGTCGGCGACGGCTCCTTCGAGAACGGCCGCGCGCGCCTCACGGGGTCCTGCTCCCAGCTCGTCCACCAACCTGCGCAATTCGCCGATATCGAAGACGTTGCCAGTGTTCCCGCTCTTTGCCACCCGTGAAACTTACTGCACTCGAGCCTCACACATACACGGCTCAACCGATCGCGCGTGAACGCGCTTTGAAGGCCGCCTTACGGGCCGCCTTGGCCGTGTTCTGGTCCTCCAGGGAGCGTCCCAGCAGCTCAAGGACGTCGACGACGTCCGGGTGGTCGACCCGCCACATCTCCTCGATCACGTGTGCCGACGGGCCGGACGCCGACATGTTCTCGGCGAACGTCTCCGGGTCGTCCTCGGCGGCGGGCATGGCCAGGGCGAGCATGTCCACGCTCATCCAGAGCACCTCCTCCTGGGTGAGCGCCGGGGCGGCCAGGCCCCGGGCGGACAGCCAGTGGATGGCGTGCGGGCGCAGCTCCGCCTCCTCCAGGTAGGCGCGCACCGCGGCCTCGGCGTCGGGGCCGAGCCGGTCGACGATCGTCACCGCGATGCCCCGGGCGATCGAGGGGGCGCCGGAGGCGGCGCCCAGCAGCTCCGCGGCGGCCTCGGCCGGGGTCCTGTTCTCCAGCCAGCCCTCGATGTCGGCCTCGGCCATCTCGGTGGGTATCCCGGAGAGCAGTCCCTCGATGAGCTCCGACGCGTCGGCGACGGTCAGGTCGGCGGCCTCGGGCGCCTCGATGCCCAGGTCCGCGTAGAGCTCCCGCAGGCCCCACAGGGCCAGCGGGGTCAGCTCCAGGACCTCGTCTCCCGGCTCGGCCAGCCCGCAGTAGGCCAGCCGCCGCACGACGTCCTGGACGTCGATCTCCCCGTCCTCGGTCAGCCCGATCTCCTCGAGGTACTCCGTGACGAGGGGGATCGGCACCGGCGCCTGCAGGCGGTAGAGCATGTCGCACAGGCCGTAGAGCTCCTCGTCGAGGGAGCTGTCGCCGGTGACGGCGCCGCCGGTCTCCTTCTCCACGACGAACTCCACCACCGCCGCCCACGTGCCGAGCGGGTCGAAGTCCTCGCCGTCGAAGATGGCGGCGCCCTCCACCTCGACCAGCCCGGTGTAGACGGCCAGGTTCCACAGGAGCGCGGGATCGGCCACCGCGAGCTGCGCGGTGGCCTCGGCGGCGTCGCGGACCCTGAGCCGTCCCTTGAGGGTCGGCGTGCGGCCCCCGGCCAGCATCCACTGGACCAGCCGCCGGACGTCGGTCACCAGGGGCACCCGCAGGACGCTCCCGGCGAGCGTCTCTCGGGGCGCGAGCCGTACCGGGGGAAGCGGGGAGCAGCCGGGGCAGTCACAGGCCTCGGAGACGGGTTCCTCCACCGCCGACAGCGAGACGTCGCCCTGCTCCAGCGAGTCGGCGCCCATCGCGCTGAACAGGCTCTTGGCCATGCCGAACCGGGAGGTGTCGGCGAGCGCGACCGGCATCTCGGGCTCGATCCTGTCCAGGACGACCCGCATGCGGACGGCCATCTTGCCGCCGATCTCCTCGGTCGCGAGCAGGAAGTCGACCAGCGTGCGAGCCGCGGCGACGGTCTCGGAGGCACTTTCCGGCGGGGCGATGACCTTGCGGGGGTAGATGTTGAGCAGCAGTTCCTCGAAGGCGACCGGGGTGAAGTCACCCAGCTCGTTCACGTCCAGATAGTCGCTCGCGTAGTCGCAGAGCAGCCGTACCTCGTCCACGTCAACATCCAGGCCATGCGCACGCCCCCACGCGCGCAGGTCGTCTACGGCCCGATTCACCCATTCGATCGACACAGGGGAAAATTAACGGCTTACTGCCAGCACCGCGAATCGGGGAAATAACTCAAATCACATCGAGGGGGTCAATGCATACCCTGACGACCTCCGAAGCCTTACGTGCGGAGCGCACTCCGACGGCCCCTTTCAGCGCGGCGGCCAGGGCCGATCCGGACCCTCGCGGGACCCGCACCATGGCGCGTTCTCGCACTTCGTCCCCCCTGGGCGCGTCCACGGGAACCGGTCCGAGAACCTGCGCCTCACCGGGCAGAACCACCTCGCCGAGCATTTCCCGCACCGCCGCGGGAGACCCCGTAAGGGTCGCCAGCCTTACCGCAGGGGGGAAACCTAGTTCTGTCCTCTCGGCCAGTTCCCGTTCGGCATGGGTGATGGGATCCCAGCGCAGCAGCGCCTGGACGGCGAGCACCGAGGAGTCCGCCATCACCACCAGTTCGGCCCGGGGCCGCAGCAGCGCCGCCGCGTTCATCCACCGGCGCAACGTCTCCTCGCCGACCCGCAGATCGGGCCGGCCGAGCAGCGCCCATCCGTCCAGCAGCACCGCGGCCGCGTAACCGCCCTCGGCCACCGGCTCGGCCCCCGGGGTGGCCACCACCAGCGCGCGACCGGCGCCGACCGTGGCGAGCACCCCCTCCTTGCCCGAGGTCCTGACCTTGACCGAGGGGAAGGCCCTGCCCAGCTCCTCGGCCGTACGGCGGGCGCCGATCACCTGCGCCCGCACCCGGGACGCACCGCAGGCCGAGCACCGCCACTCCCCCGCGATCCGGCCGCACCAGCGGCAGTAGGGGACGGCATGACCGCTGCGCAGCGCGAGCGGTCCCCTGCAGTGCCCGCAGCGCGCCGGGGCCCGGCAGTTCTGGCACGCCAGCGCGGGCAGGTAGCCCCGCCGGGGGACCTGCACCAGCACCGGACCGCTCTCCAGGCCGGCGCGCAGCGTCCGCCAGGCGAGGCTGGGCAGCCGCGCCGCCCTGGCCGCCTCGTCCTTGGCCAGCTCCGAGTCCTCTCCCGCGGGATGGACCCTCGGAGCCCTGTTCCTGACCGTTTCGCGGGCGGCGGCGATGGGCCCCGCCCAGCCGGTGGCGATGAGCTGGGTGGCCTCCGCCGTACGGGCGTATCCCCCGATGAGCAGGCCCGCGCGCGCCTGGTGTGCACGGAGGGAGAGGATCTCCCTGGTGTGCGGGTACGGCGCGAGCCGCTCGGCATGCAGGTCGTCCCCGTCGTCCCAGATCACCACCAGCCCGAGATCCCTGACCGGGGCGAACGCCGCCGCCCTGGTGCCGACCGCGACCCGCGCCTGTCCCCGGAGCACCCGCAGCCACCGCCGGTAGCGCTCGGCGGGCCCCAGATCGGCGGTCAGCGCCACGTGCGTCCCGGACCCCAGGGCCGCGCTCAGCGCCGCGTCGGCCAGCGCCACGTCCTTCCCGTCGGGAAGCACCACGAGGGCCCCCCTGCCCCCTCGGAGGGTCTCCCGCACGGCCGTCGCCACCGCCGTCGCCCACGCGGGCCCGCCCTCGCCCATCCCGGGCAGAGCGGTCCACACGGCCCGCGGCGACCGTCCGTCGGCGAGGGCCGCCAGGAACGACTCCCCGTCCGGGTAGTCCGCCCACGGTCCGGGGCCTCGATCCACATCCGGACACGCGGCGTCCGTTCCCGTATGAACCGACGCGTCCTGTTCCGGATGAACTGCCGCGTCCGTTCCCGCACACACCGCCGCGTCCTGTTCCGGATGAACTGCCGCCTCCGTTCCCGTAGGCGCCTCCGCCTCCGCGTCCGGTTCCGGAGGTGCGGCCATGCCCTCCGCCTCCACCCTGGCGTGACGGGGCGGTACGGCCAGGCGGAGGACGTCGGCCAGGGTTCCGGCGTAACGGTCGGCCACCGCGCGGGCCAGCAGGACGATCTCGGGGGTGAGCACGGGCTCGGCGGAGACGACTTTCTCCAGGCGGGCCAGCTTGCCCTCGTGCTCGGTGGTCTCCGCCCGCTCCAGCAGGAACCCGTCGACGAGCTTGCCCGCGAACCGGACCCTGACCCGGGCGCCGGGCACCGCGTCGGCGTCCAGGGCCGCGGGGACGAAGTAGTCGAACGGACGGTCCAGATGCGGCAGCGGCATGTCCACGGCGACCCGCGCGACCGGCAGCACCGCGGCGGGCTCCGGCATCCCCCTGGCCGGGGCGTCCGTCTTGGGCACCCTGGCCGTGGCGGCGGTCCTGGGGGTCTCGGCAGCTCTGACGGCCCTGGCCGCCCTGGCCCGCGCCGTCGCGGCACCGCCCGGCACGGGCCGCGCGCGCACGGCGTCGAGCGGTAGCAGGGCGTCGTCGTCCGACGAGGGGCTGGCGTGGGTCACCCACATGTCCTACCAGATGCCGGAAGCCGTCTTGGCGCTTGAGCACCGAAACAGACGGGCCCCTGTTCGAGGCCGCGGCCGTCCACCGGGCCGTCCACCGCGTGAGAGGGGCGGCGACGGCGAGATCCGAGACCCGCGGCGGTCACCGGTCCGCGAGGTGGCAGGCCACCAGGTGGCCGGGCACGGTTCCGGGGTCCAGGGCGGGCGGCAGCCGGGAGCGGTTCTCCACGGCCTTCCAGCATCGGGGCTTGACGACCACGGCGTGGTATGCTTCCCTGTCCGCCCGCCGCAGGAGCTCCAGGGTGGCCGGGCTGGTGACCCGTGAGCCCCCCGCCGGCAGGACGCCTCCGGGGAGTCGTCGAGGTCGCGCACGATGGGCTCGCCGACGGTGAGATGCCGGTCGTCCGGAAGACAGGCCGCCGAGAGCGCAGCGCCTCCCAGCGTTTCCAGTACCTGGCCCAGCGACGGCCGGTAGGGCCGCGCCATCGGGTAGCAGGTCCGGGCGCCGACACGTCGATCCTTCCCCACGGGTCCCATGGACACCACCCAGAAGTGTCCTATTGAAGCAGTTCATCCCTTTTATGGCGGCTGCTTGATGGTTACGACAAATGCTGGCTTCTGACCTTGGAAACCACCACGGTGTCCTCCGGGAGCGTGGCCGGCACGCTGTGAGAGGTGATGGACCCCCTGATGAGTGACGAACTCGACTCTGTTCCCGACTACCACCGATTCGCCACCGTGGACGAGGTCGTGGCCGCCCTCACCCGGCTGGCCGCCGACCACCCCGGCGTCGCCTCGCTACGGCGGGTGGGCAGCTCCAGCCTGGGCGAGCCGATCCTCTGCCTGACCGTCGGCGACGGACCGCGCCACGCGCTGATCGGTGCGATGCCGCATCCCAACGAGCCGATCGGCGGGCTCACCGTGGTCCACCTCGCGACCCGCATGTGCCAGGACGCCACGTTGCGCGAGTCCACCGGATACACCTGGCACATCGTGGGCTGCCTGGACCCGGACGGGACCCGGCTCAACGAGGGATGGTTCGCCGGGCCGTTCACCAAGGCCCACTACGGCAGGCACTTCTACCGGCCGGCCGGCGACGAACAGGTCGAATGGACCTTTCCGTTCTCCTACAAGAACGCTTACTTCGACCGGGTGATACCCGAGACGCTGGCGCTGATGCGGCTGATCGACGAGACCCGTCCGGCGTTCATGAGCAACCTGCACAACAGCGAGATGGGCGGGGCCTACTTCTACCTCAGCCGCCCGGTTCCCGAGCTCCAGTCCGTGCTCAAGGCGCTGCCCGGCCGGTACGGCGTGCCTCTGCACGGAGGCGAGGCCGAGCATCCCTCGTTACGGAGGCTGGACGAGGCCGTCTTCCTGACTCCCCGCCTGGAGGACGCCTACGACTACCTCGAGGCGCTCGGGCAGGACCCGATGGAACAGGTCGGAGGCGGTGCCAGCGACTCCTACGCGGCCCGGTACGGCACGCTCTGCCTGGCCGCGGAACTGCCCTACTGGAGGGACCCCGCTGCGGACGACCACTCCCCCGCCGGAATCGTCTACTCCGACCTGCTCCGGGCTCACGGGGCGGAGCTGCGCGAGACGTTCGCCGTACTCGACGACACGATGACCGCCGTGGCGTCCGACCTGAGGGCCGACTCCCCGTTCATCCGCGCGAGCAGGTTCTCCGTCCCGCTGCTCGAGGAAACAGCCTCCACCGCCCTGTACCGGGCCAAGGAGCCGACCGCCGATCGGCCCGCCACCGTGGCCGAACAGCAGTCCTGCCACCAGCTCGTGCACAGCACACGGCTGCGGTTCGGCGGAATGTTGCTGCGCGCGCTGGAGGGCGAGATGGCCATCGGCAACGGCACCCCGGCCATCCGGGCGCACGCACGCGCGCTGTCCGAGACCTACGCCACCTGGTGCGCCGAAGCCGAGGCGGGCACTCCCGACGAGACGATCCCGATCCGCCACCTCGTCGCCATCCAGTACGGCGGCATCCTCGCCGGAGCCGCCCACGCTGCCGGGACATACGGCTCCGCCCGGTAGAGGGACGGCGAGACGTATCCCTCGGGCCCGGCGACGACGATCACGACGGGCCGCCGCCCGAGCCGGTGGATCTCCGCGTCCCAGCGCCTCGTCGGACACGCCGCGCGCGAGGACCTCTCCGGCGGAGACGTCGGCCGGTTACGTGATCCAACTCACAGGGGACGCTGTCACGGATGATCCCGGTCGCCGGTTCTTAAGGCGACGAAGGGAACAAGAAATGACACTCCGTACTGTGGTCCTCGGCGCCGGTTACTCGGGGCTCACCGCCGCCAAGCTGGCGGCCAGGTGGACGGACACCGAGGTAACGCTGATCAACGCGAGCGATCGGTTCGTCGAGCGGGTACGGCTGCACCAGCTCGCGGCGGGCCAGCGGCTCCGGGACCTCCCGCTGAGAGATCTCCTCAAGGGCACGGGGGTGGAGCTCGTCGTCGACCGCGTGACGGAGATCGACGCGGCGGAGCGGACCGTACGGTTGGAGCGGGCGTCCCAGGCCGCGGGCTACGACATCCTGATCTACGCCCTGGGCAGCCAGGCCGATCTCGACTCCGTTCCCGGCGTGGCCGAGCACGCCTACAGCGTCATCGAGCCCGATCGGGCGTTGCGCCTGAGAGAGCGCGTGGGCGAGGCCGAGGTGATCGCCGTGGTCGGAGGCGGGCTGACCGGCATCGAGGCCGCCACCGAGCTGGCGGAGACCCACCCGGGGTTGAGGGTGAAGCTGGTGACCGGTGGCGTTCTGGGCGGCTCGCTGTCGGAGCGCGGCCGGCGCTACCTGCGGCGAACCTTCCATCGCCTCGGCATCGACGTCCGGGAGAGCGTCCGGGTGGCCGAGGTCCGCGCGGACGGTCTGCTGCTGGAGGGCGGCGAGCACATCGGCGCCGACACCGTCGTGTGGACGACCGGTTTCCGGGTGCCGCACCTGGCTCGCGAGGCCGGGTTCGCCGTCGACGGGCACGGCCGCATGATCGTGGATGAGACGCTCCGCTCGACCTCGCACCCGGAGGTCTACGGGATCGGGGACGCGGCGGCCATCCACCGGCCGGACGGGCAGGAGTTGCGCATGGCGTGCGCGACCGGACTGCCGACCGCGCAGCAGGCCGTCCGCGCCCTCGCCGACCGCCTGTCCGGACGCGAGCCACGACCGCTGCACTTCCGCTACTTCAACCAGTGCATCAGCCTGGGCCGGCGCGACGGGCTCATCCAGTTTGTCAACGCCGACGACAGCCCGCGCGCCACCGTGCTCACCGGGCGTACGGCGGCGCTGTACAAGGAGGCCATCGTGCGCAGCACGATCATCGTCCAGCGCCACCCGGTCATACCGGCCGGCATGTGACCTCCTCTCCGGCCTGAACCGGAGATTTCCCGTGCCGCCCACGCGGCCTCTCGCAGAGCGCGTTGTCCGGCGCGGGGTGGGTGGCAGACGCGGCACCACGCGGAACGCTCCGATCCGTACGCCCGCCCCCGCCGACGGCTCAGGCCTTCGAGCCGACGTAGGACGCGGAGTGGCCGGAGGCGCAGCCGGCCCGGGCATGGGACGGCCCCCGTGAGAAGTCTCACGGGGGCCGTCCCACAGGCTGAGGTCAGAGACCGGCGGCCGCGCGCAGGCTCTCGGCGCGGTCGGTGGACTCCCAGGAGAAGCCCTCCCGGCCGAAGTGCCCGTAGGCGGAGGTGGCCGAGTAGATCGGGCGGAGCAGGTCGAGGTCACGGATGATCGCGGCCGGGCGGAGGTCGAAGACCTTGAGCACGGCTTCCTGGATCTTCTCGGTCTCGATCTTCTCGGTGCCGAAGGTCTCCACGAACACGCCGACCGGGTGTGCCTTGCCGATGGCGTAGGCGACCTGGACCTCGGCGCGGTCGGCCAGACCGGCGGCCACGATGTTCTTGGCGACCCAGCGCATGGCGTAGGCGGCCGAGCGGTCGACCTTGGACGGGTCCTTGCCGGAGAAGGCGCCGCCGCCGTGGCGGGCCATGCCGCCGTAGGTGTCAACGATGATCTTGCGGCCGGTCAGGCCGGCGTCGCCCATCGGGCCGCCGATCTCAAAGCGTCCGGTCGGGTTGACCAGCAGGCGGTAGCCCTCGGTGTCGATCTCCAGGCCGGCGAGCACCGGGTCGACCACGTGCTCCTTGATGTCCGGCGCGAGCATCTCCTTGAGGTCGATCTCGGCCGCGTGCTGGGTGGAGACCACCACGGTGTCGAGGCGGACCGGCCTGTCGCCGTCGTACTCGATGGTGACCTGGGTCTTGCCGTCGGGGCGCAGGTACGGAACGGTGCCGTCCTTGCGGACCTGCGACAGGCGCTCGGCGAGGCGGTGTGCCAGCTGGATCGGCAGCGGCATCAGCTCGGGCGTCTCGCGGCAGGCGTAGCCGAACATCAGGCCCTGGTCGCCGGCGCCCTGACGGTCGAGCTCGTCGATGCCCTCACCCTCGCGGGCCTCGTAGGCGTCGTCGACGCCCTGGGCGATGTCGGGCGACTGAGCGCCGATGGACACCGACACGCCGCAGGAGGCGCCGTCGAAGCCCTTGTGGGAGGCGTCGTAGCCGATCTCGAGAATCTTTTCCCGGATCAGACCGGGGATGTCGACGTAGGTCTCCGTCGTCACCTCTCCGGCGACGTGGACCTGACCGGTGGTGATCAGCGTCTCGACGGCGACACGGCTCTTGGGATCACCCTTGAGCATGGCGTCGAGAATCGCGTCACTGATCTGGTCGGCGATCTTGTCCGGGTGGCCCTCTGTGACCGACTCGGAGGTGAAAAGGCGACGGGACAAGTCAGTGGCTCCTCATGCAGCGGCTGCTGGCGTCTGGGGGCTCTGGCGTCGACAGGACACCAGTAGCGCTTCGCCGAAGTCTAGCCCCACCTGGAGTGGCGTCGCGAAACCATCTCGTATCCGGCTAACGCGTGTCGGTCCGCCTCGGCGGGAGGCAGAGGCCGGACAATCAGGTCTTCACCTGGAGCTATCTTACCAAATCGAGTACGTCCTGATCAGGGAGAAAGCCCCCGAATCAACTTCGCTGGAGCCTCCGTCAGAACCCCCGTCAGCGGCCGAGGTCCCGGCCGGAGGCCGAAGGGACCGGACACTCGTCAGAGGTGGGGAAGCGGGTCCGGGGGCAGCGTCTCGGGCGCGAACACCTCGGTGTCGGCGGCGCAGATCACCGCCACGTACTCCTCGTCGACCTTGAACACCATGCCTCCGAACTCGATGGCCGCGCCCGCGGAGAACTCCACCGGGCCGAGCCGGGTCCGCCGGGAATGGGTGGCGTAGACCGCGGTCGGCAGGTTCCGGTCGGAGAACCCGGTGGAGAGCGGGGAGAGCGTGGGCAGCGTGGACATCACGCAGATGGAGCGGTCGGTGATCGCGATCAGGAAGGACGCCGTCTCCGGGAAGCTCGCCGACGTTGCGGGCAGGATGTAGCGCAGGTCTTCCCCGGGAGGGAGCAGCGCGCGGCAACGAGCTCTGACAGCGGCGGGAACCGGCATGGTCAAATCCCTCCCTACTGCAACGTTCCAGGTCATCTCGGACGCAGTATCCGTCGAGAGAAGATCCCGGGCAAGCAGATCAGGCAGATCAGAGAAGACGTGCGGCCACGAGATCCCAGACCACGTCGGCGAGCGCCTCTTTGGGACCGCGCGGGATGTCCACCTGGTCACCGTCCGCGACCAGGACCACCGCCGCGTTGTCCGGGGTGCCGAAGGCGAGATTTTCGCCGACCTGGTTGACGACGAGCAGGTCACAGCCCTTGCGGGCGAGTTTGGCCCGCCCGTTGGCGAGGACGTCGTCGGTCTCGGCCGCGAACCCCACGATCACCTGCGGGTACGGCTTGAGCCCCTCGCGGCGGCGCTCGCCCAGCTCGGCAAGGATGTCTGGATTTTTCACCAGATGAATTGAGTCAGGCTCCGCCGAGGTCTTCTTGATCTTCGACCCGCTCTGTGCCGAGGGCCGGAAGTCGGCGACGGCGGCGGCCATGACCACGGCGTCGGCGCCCTCCACCGCGTCCAGCACGGCGGCGCGCAGCTCCAGGGCCGACTCCACCCGGACCATCCTGGCGCCGGCCGGATCGGGCAGGGCCACGTTGGCGGCCACGAGCGTGACCTCCGCGCCTCTGGCGATCGCCGTGCGGGCCAGCGCGTAGCCCTGGAGACCGGAGGAGCGGTTGCCGATGAAACGGACCGGATCGATGGCCTCGCGGGTGCCGCCGGCGGAGATCACCAGGCGGCGGCCCGCCAGGTCCGCGGCCCGCCCGGTGAGGATCCGCCGGCAGACCTCGAAGATCTCCTTGGGGTCCGGCAGCCGGCCCGGGCCCGTGTCGGCGCCGGTCAGGCGGCCCACGGCGGGATCGATGACGATCGCCCCGCGTTCGCGGAGCGTGGCGACGTTCGCCCGGGTCGCGGGGTGCTCCCACATCTCGGTGTGCATCGCCGGGGCGAACACCACCGGGCACCGCGCGGTGAGCAGGGTGTTGGTGAGCAGGTCGCCCGCCAGGCCGTGGGCGGCCTTGGCGAGCACGTCGGCGGTGGCCGGTGCGACCACCACCAGGTCGGCGCCCTGTCCGATCCGGACGTGGGGCACCTCGTGCACGGATTCCCAGACGTCGGTCGTCACCGGGTTGCCGGAGAGGGCCGCCCAGGTCGGCTCGCCGACGAAGCGGAGCGCCTCCCTCGTCGGCACGACGCGGACGTCGTGACCGGACTCGGTGAAGAGGCGGAGCAGCTCGCACGCCTTGTAGGCGGCGATGCCCGCGCTCACCCCGAGGACGACACCGGGTTTGCAACCGTCAGGCGTCGGCACGGGGGGACTAGCCCTCGATCGGCTCGGAGGTGAGCAGCCCCTCGCTGACCTCGCGCAGCGCGATGGACAGCGGCTTCTCCTGGGCGTGGGTCTCCACGAGCGGGCCGACGTATTCCAGCAGGCCCTCGCCGAGCTGGGAATAGTAGGCGTTGATCTGACGCGCCCGCTTGGAGCCGAAGATCACAAGGCTGTACTTGCTGTCGACGATGTCGAGCAGCGCGTCGATCGACGGGTTGGTGATGCCTTCGGAATAGGCGGCGCTGGTTGCCACGTTGTGTTTCCCCTAGCTAGGTGAACGTCCGGGGCGTGAGGCCTCGGGAGCATCAGCCAACAAGGCTATCAGCCGATGACACACATCCTGGACGGATGTGTTGACCAGAGTCAGGTCGAACTCCTGCTCGGCGGCCATCTCGATCCGGCCCGCGGCGAGGCGGCGCGCGATGACGTCCTCGGGCTCCGTGCCGCGGCCGCGCAGGCGCTTCTCCAGCTCCTCCCAGGTCGGGGGGGCCAGGAAGATCAGGATTGCCTCCGGCATGGTCGCACGGACCTGCCGGGCGCCCTGCAGGTCGATCTCCAGCAGCGTGGGCACCCCGGCGGCGAGCTTGGAGAGCACCGGACCCCGCGGCGTGCCGTACTTGTTGCCGGCGAACTCGGCCCACTCCAACAGCTCGCCGGAGGCGGCGAGGCGATCGAACTCCGCCTCGTCGGCGAAGAAGTATTCGACCCCGTGGACCTCACCGGGGCGGGGTTTCCTGGTGGTCACCGAGACCGACAGCCACACCTCGGGGTGTGCCCGCCGAAGCTCGGCGACGACCGTGGACTTGCCGACGCCCGACGGTCCGGAGAGGACCGTGAGGCGGTTACCCGTCGGAAGTCCGGCGAAGGCTCGCGCCTTCTCCGGACTCCCGACAGGGGATGTGGCGCGACCGGACCCGCTCTTCGCGGTTGCCTCCGGAGCCCGACTCGCATCGGGCCACGACGTTCCGGTCACTCCAAACCCCCCGTGATGCCTTCCCCGCGGATGCGGGGTGAATGTGTTCGTACTGAACCGAGATTAGCTCTCGGCCCCGCCGAACTCACGCTCGAGCGCAGCTCGCTGGTTGGTACCGAGACCCCGCACGCGGCGGGAATCTGCGATGCCAAGCCGCTCCATGAGCTGCTTGGCGCGGACCTTGCCCACGCCGGGAAGCGACTCCAGAAGAGCCGAAACCTTCATCTTGCCGATGACGTCGTCGGCCTGCCCGTCTTTGAGCACCTCAGTCAGAGAGACCGCACCGTGCTTAAGGCGGTTTTTCACCTCGGCACGCTCTTTTCGTGCCTTCGCAGCCTTCTCTAGGGCTGCGGCGCGCTGCTCAGGGGTAAGGGGAGGAAGAGCCACGCCGGGTCACCTCGAATTTCCTGTCGATGTACTCGGACGGGAAGGGAAACTAGCTGGTCATGGCGCTTCAAGCAACGTCAAGGCCACTTTCTTCCTTGAGAAAATCTACTTCGTGACTTTACGTAACCATGCCGTCGCGTTCCGTCTACGAAACTACGCTCAACGCCGCGTTTTCAGGGGTTGGATCATGATCGCCGTCCGGTGGCCGCAGAGGTGCGCCGGAGCGACGCGGCGATCCCCGCGGCCGTCGCGCCGGGGTCGGCGGAGCCGGTGATCGGACGGCCGATCACGAGAAGATCCGCCCCGTCGGCGAAAGCCTGCTCGGGAGTCGCTACTCTTACCTGATCCTGGCTCGCGGTGCCGGCGGGGCGGACACCGGGAATGATCAGGGTGATGTCCGGCCCGACCTCCGCGCGCACCGTGGTGATCTCATGCGGCGAGCAGACGAGGGCCTGGGCGCCCGCGCCGACGGCCATGACCGCCAGGCGGCGCACGGCGTCACTCGCGGGACCGTTCACACCGATCCGCTCCAGGTCGGCCTCGGAGAGCGATGTGAGAAGCGTCACCGCCGCGATCTGGGTGTTGGGCAGGGCGTTCACCGCCGCCTCGATCATCGCGGGGCCCCCGGTCGCGTGGACGGTCAGGATGGCGGGTTTGAGCCGGGCCACGGCGCCGGCCGCGCCCGCGACGGTGTTCGGGATGTCATGGAGCTTCAGATCCAGGAACAACCGCACGCCGCTCGCCCCGCGGATCGAGGCGATCACGTCGGGACCGTAGCGGAGATAGAGTTCGAGCCCGACCTTGACCGTGCTGACGTGGGGCGTCACCAGGCTCGCCCAGCGGGCCGCGGTCTCGAGGTCCGGGGCGTCCAGGGCGACGGCGATGGGCGCGGGCGTCATCGGGGGTCCGCCGGGATGCTTCGGTCTTCGAGCCGGTGAGGAGTGGCGTTCATCGGAATCTGTGAGTTCCTTTCGCTGGTCTGGGTCCGTCGGTGGCATAGGGCCGGCCGTCGGCGTGCCCGACGGCTCTGAGGCGCGAGGTGGCTGCGCGGAGAGGCCTCCGGCCGCTGGGCGGGGCCTGCGAACCGCGAACCATCCGGCCTCGGCCGGGTCTCCCGGCCCGCAGGGCCGGGAGGGATGTCTAAAGAGAGCTCTCCTCCAGGTCCGTCCGATGCCGGGTGGCCGCCCCCGGCGGGCGATGGGCCAGCCCGACCGCGTCCGCCAGCCGATGGAACCCCCGGGCGGCCAGGAGCTCCTCCAGCTCGCGCAGGATGCGCAGGCAGGCATATGGGTCGTGGAACAGCGCCGTGCCCACAGCGACGACGCAGGCGCCCGCGAGGATGAGTTCGAAGGCGTCCCTGCCGGTCAGCACGCCGCCCATGCCGATGACGGGCACGCTGGGCAGGGCGGCGTGGACCTGCCACACGCAGCGTACGGCCAGCGGCCGGATGGCGGGGCCCGACAGGCCGCCGGTGACCGCCGCGAGCGAGGGACGCATGGCCTCGGTGTCGATGCTCATGCCGAGCGGGTTGTTGATCATCGAGAGCGCGTCGGCGCCGGCGTCCACGCACGCGCGGGCGACGCTCACGATGTCCATCACGTCCGGGGAGAGCTTGGCCACCACCGGCACGTCGTAGCGCATCACCGAACGCACCGAGGCGATCACCTCGGCCGAGGCCGCGCCGTCTCGGGCGAAGACCCGGCCCCGGTCCTCGATGTTGGGGCAGGACAGGTTGACCTCCACCGCGCTGACACCGGGGGCGTCGGTGAGCCTGCGGGCGAGCGCGGTGTATTCGGCCACGGTGCCGCCGGCGATGGACACCACGGTCTTGACGCCCCGCTGGTCCAGCCAGGGCAGCTCGCGCTCCAGGAAGGCGTCCACGCCGGGCCCCTGGAGCCCGATGGCGTTGAGCATGCCCGAGGGGGTCTCCGCCATCCTGGGGGTCGGACGGCCCGCCCTGGGGGCCATCGTGATCGACCGGGTGGTCAGCGCGCCGATCCGGCCCAGGTCGAAGAACTGGGAGAGCTCGGAGCCCGATGCCGCGCACCCCGCCGCCGTGGTGATCGGATTGATCAGTTCCACGTGCCCGAGGTACGTCCGCATGTCAACCGACATTCCGTGTTCCCCCACCGGGCGCTCCCAGCGCGTCGAACGGGATCGTTCCCACATCGTCGAAGCGGACGCGCTCGCCCCGGAAGACCGGTCCTTCGACGCACGAGCGCACCATCCGGGTTACACCGTCGTCTCCGATGACCGGAAGAACGCAGGTCATGCAGACGCCGGTCCCGCACGCCATCTGCTCCTCCACGGCCACCTGGACGGGAATGTCGAACTCGACCGCCACCGCGGTGACGCCGCGCAGCATCGGCATCGGGCCGCAGGCGTAGACCGCGTCGGCCCGGACGTCGGCGATCACACCGGGCAGCACGTCGGTCACCCGGCCGCGCATGCCCACGGATCCGTCCTCGGTGGTCAGCGTGGTGGTCTCCCCCATCCTCCTGGCGCGCAGGGCGCCGAACACCCGGTCGGCCGAGACCGCGCCGAGCACGAAGTCGACGCGGCAGCCGCGCTGCTGGAGGGCGTCGGCCACGGGGAACAGCGTCGCCGAGCCGTACTCCCCTCCGACCAGGACGCAGGTCACCGGGTCCCGCGGCAACGGGAACGGGCGGCCGAGCGGGCCGACCAGGTCCAGGGTGTCACGGGCACGGCGCTCGGCCAGCCAGGCCGTGCCCGGGCCTCGCACGGTGAAGACGAACTCCACCGTGCCGCCGTAGTCGGGTTTGACGTCGTGGACGGAGAAGGCGCGGCGCGTCAGCATCGACGTCTGGGCCCCGCCGACGGCCACTCCCACGAAGTGGCCGGGCCGGAACCGCTCGGCGATGCCGGGCGCCACCACGGTCAGCGCATGGTAGGCGTCGACCCGGCGCGTCGTCAGCACCGTGCCCGTCACCTGTACCGGAGTAACAGGCGTCTCCCTCACCTCCGCTTAAGGCATCGACCCCACAGGGGAACGAACCCTCCCCTCAGCTACTCCGCAACCGCCTGGCGTGCTCCTGAAGTGACCGTACGCCGATGTCGCCGCGGACGATCGCCTGGATGCCCTGCACCGCCGCGGCCAGGCCCTGGACGGTCGTGATGCAGGGAATGCCCCGCAGCACGGCCGCGGTGCGGATCTCGTAGCCGTCCAGCCGCGGCCCGGACTGGCCGGGGCTGCCGAAGGGCGTGTTCACGATGAGATCCACCTCCCCATCCAGGATGCGCCGGACGATGGTCGGCTCGCCGTCGGATCCGGTTCCCTCGCTCTGCTTTCGCACGATCTTGGCATGGACGCCGTTACGGCGCAGCACCTCGGCCGTTCCCTCGGTGGCCAGGATCTCGAAACCGAGGTCGGCGAGAGCCTTGACCGGGAAAATCATCGCCCGTTTGTCCCGGTTCGCGACTGAGACGAACGCTCGTCCCTTGACGGGCAGCGATCCGTAGGCGGCGGCCTGCGACTTGGCGTAGGCCGTGCCGAAGAACTCGTCGATGCCCATGACCTCGCCCGTGGAGCGCATCTCGGGGCCCAGCACGATGTCGACGCCGCGGAACCTGTTGAACGGCAGCACCGCCTCCTTGACCGCGATGGGCGCGTCCAGCGGCATGGTGCCGCCGTCGCCCTCGGCCGGGAGCATGCCCTCGGCCCGCAGCTCGGCCACCGTGGTGCCCATCATCACGCGGGCCGCCGCCTTGGCCAGCGGCACCGCCGTGGCCTTGGAGACGAACGGCACCGTACGGCTGGCGCGCGGGTTGGCCTCCAGCACGTAGAGGATGTTGGCCGACATGGCGTACTGCACGTTCAGCAGGCCGCGCACGCCCACGCCCCTGGCGATGGCCTCTGTGGCGGCTCGGATGCGCTTGATGTCGTAGCTGCCGAGCGTCATCGGGGGCAGCGAGCACGCCGAGTCGCCGGAGTGGATGCCGGCCTCCTCGATGTGCTCCATCACGCCGCCGAGGTAGAGCTCCTCGCCGTCGAACAACGCGTCCACGTCGATCTCGACGGCCTCGTCGAGGAACTTGTCCACCAGCACCGGGTGGTCGCTGGCGGCCTCCGCCTTGCCCATGTAGGAGCTCAGCGTCTCGTCGTCGTAGACGATGGCCATGCCGGCGCCGCCCAGGACGTAGGAGGGCCGGACCAGGACCGGGTAGCCGATCTCCTCGGCGATCGCCAGGGCCTCGTCCACGGTCACCGCGACGCCGTGCTTGGGCGCGGGCAGACCCGCCTCGGCGAGGACCCGGCCGAACGCGCCGCGCTCCTCGGCGAGATGGATCGACTCCGGCGAGGTGCCGACGATCGGGACCCCGGCGTCCTTGAGGGACTGGGCCAGGCCGAGCGGGGTCTGGCCGCCGAGCTGGACGATGACGCCCACGACCGTGCCGGTCTGCTGCTCGGCGTGGACGACCTCCAGGACGTCCTCCAGGGTGAGCGGCTCGAAGTAGAGCCGGTCGGAGGTGTCGTAGTCGGTGGAGACCGTCTCGGGGTTGCAGTTGACCATGACGGTCTCGTAGCCCGCCGCCGACAGCTCGAAGGAGGCGTGCACGCACGCGTAGTCGAACTCGATGCCCTGGCCGATCCGGTTGGGCCCCGAGCCGAGGATGAGGACCTTGGGGCGGTCGCCGTACGGGACCTCGGTCTCCTCGTCGTAGGTGGAGTAGAGGTAGGGCGTCTGGGCGGCGAACTCGGCGGCGCAGGTGTCGACGGTGTTGTAGACCGGCCGGACGCCGAGCGCGTGGCGCAGGTCGCGGACCCGGGGCTCGGTCATGTCGCGGAGCTCGGCGATCTGCACGTCGCTGAAGCCGTGGCGCTTGACCTTCGTCAGCACCTCGGCGGTCAGCTGGGGCGCCTCGCGCAGCTCCGCCGCGACCTCGTCGATCACGTACAGCTGGTCCAGGAACCACGGGTCGATCGAGGTGGCGTCGAAGAGCTCCTCGGCGGTGGCCCCGGCCCGGATGGCCTGCTGCATGGTGAACAGGCGGCCGTCGTGCGGGATGCGGCAGGCCGCGAGGAGGTCCTCCTTGGCCCCCGGCTCCCCGGCCCAGGTGAAGACCGCCCCCTTCTTCTCCAGCGAGCGCAGCGCCTTCTGCAGGGCCTCGGGGAAGGACCTGCCGATGGCCATGGCCTCGCCGACCGACTTCATGTGGGTCGTCAGGGTCGCGTCGGCCCCGGCGAACTTCTCGAACGCGAAGCGCGGCACCTTGACCACGATGTAGTCGAGCGAGGGCTCGAACGACGCCGGGGTCTCCTTGGTGATGTCGTTGGGGATCTCGTCCAGGGTGTAGCCGATGGCCAGCTTCGCCGCGATCTTCGCGATCGGGAAGCCCGTGGCCTTCGAGGCGAGCGCGCTGGAACGTGACACGCGCGGGTTCATCTCGATGACGATCATGCGCCCGGTGCGCGGGTCGACGGCGAACTGGATGTTGCAGCCGCCGGTGTCGACGCCGACCTCGCGGATGACCGCGATGGCGACGTCGCGCATGTTCTGGTATTCGCGGTCGGTGAGGGTCAGGGCGGGGGCCACGGTGACGCTGTCGCCGGTGTGCACGCCCATCGGGTCGATGTTCTCGATGGAGCAGACGATGACGACGTTGTCGGCCCGGTCGCGCATGACCTCGAGCTCGTACTCCTTCCACCCGATGATGGACTCCTCCAGGAGCACCTCGGTGGTCGGAGAGGCGTCGAGGCCCGCTCCCCCGATGCGGCGCAGCTCGCCTTCGTCGTAGGCGAACCCGGAGCCGACTCCGCCCATCGTGAAGGAGGGCCGCACGACCACCGGGTAGCCCAGCTCGCCCGCGGCGGCCAGGCACTCGTCCATGGTGTGGCAGACGAAGCTGCGGGCCGACTCCGCGTTGAGTCCGCTCTCCTTCGCGACCTTGGTCACGATGCCCTTGAACAGCTCGCGGTTCTCGCCGGCCTGGATGGCGTCCACGTCGGCGCCGATCAGCTCGACCTGGTACTTGGCCAGGATCCCGGCCTCGTACAGGTCGATCGCGGCGTTCAGCGCGGTCTGGCCGCCGAGGGTGGCCAGCAGCGCGTCGGGGCGCTCCTTGGCGATGATCTTCTCGATGATCTCCGTGGTGATCGGCTCGACGTAGGTGGCGTCGGCGAACTCGGGGTCCGTCATGATCGTCGCCGGGTTGCTGTTGACGAGGATCACGCGAAAGCCCTCGGCGCGCAGCACGCGGCAGGCCTGGGTGCCCGAGTAGTCGAACTCGCATGCCTGGCCGATCACGATCGGCCCTGAGCCGATCACCATGATCGACTGGATGTCCGTGCGCTTAGGCACCCTTGCTTCCCTTCGTGTTCGTGGTCACGCTCGGCCTCTCGTGCACCGCGCCGGCCACTTCGATCCCTGTTCCCCGCGCCTGTTCCATCAATGCGCAGAAATCGTCGAACAGACCCGCGGAGTCGTGCGGGCCGGCCGCGGCCTCGGGGTGGTACTGGACGCTGTAGGCCGGGCGGTCGATCAGGCGCAGGCCCTCGACGCAGTCGTCGTTGAGGTTGACGTGGCTGACCTCCGCCGGGCCGTACGACGTGTCGAAGGTCCCCTCCAGGGGAGCCTGTACGGCGAAGCCGTGGTTGTGCGCGGAGATCTCCACCTTGCCGGTGCGCCGGTCCTGGACCGGCTGGTTGACCCCGCGGTGGCCGTAGCGCAGCTTGTAGGTGCCCAGGCCCAGGGCCCGGCCGAAGATCTGGTTGCCGAAGCAGATGCCGAAGAACGGGATGCCCGCGTCCAGGACCCCTCGAAGCGCTTCGACCGGCCCGTCCGCGGTGGCGGGGTCGCCGGGGCCGTTGGAGAAGAAGACGCCGTCCGGGTCGAGCGCGAGGATCTCCCCGGCGGTGGTGGAGGCCGGCAGGACGTGCACCTCGCAGCCGCGCTCGGCCATCCGGTGCGGGGTCATCGACTTGATGCCGAGGTCGACGGCGGCCACGGTGAAGCGCTTCTCCCCGATCGCGGCGACGACGTAGGGCTCCTTCGTGGAGACCTGCTGCGCCAGGTCCGCGCCCTCCATGCCGGGGCTGCGAAGGACCCGTTCCAGGAGCTCCTCGACCGGGGCGAGCGCCGCGCCGGAGAAGACCCCGGCGCGCATGGCGCCCCTCTCGCGCAGGTGCCGGGTGAGGGCGCGGGTGCCGGAGATGGCGATGCCGACGACGCCCTGCTCCTTGAGGTAGTCGTCCAGGGAGCGGCCCGCGCGCCAGCTGGAGAAGACGCGGGCGGGCTCGCGGACCACGTAGCCGGAGACCCAGATCCGCGAGGACTCCGGGTCCTCGTCGTTGATCCCGGTGTTGCCGATGTGCGGCGCGGTCATCGCGACGATCTGGCGGTGGTAGGAGGGATCGGTCAGGGTTTCCTGGTATCCGGTCATCCCCGTGTTGAAGACCATCTCGCCGAAGGTCTCGCCCTCGGCGCCGTAGGGGATCCCGTGGAAGACACGTCCGTCTTCCAGCACAAGCACTGCGGTCACTCAAACACCCCGATCATCTCGGTCATTGCTCCGCAAAGTATGAAATATCCGATGTTCTGGAGGAGCGTCTCTCCACGATGTGGGACGCCCTCACCCGGCGGCAGCATCCTCAGCGTCCTCGGCGTCCTCGGCGTCGTTGTCGGAGGCGTCACGCGAGCTTTCCGTTCAGGACGGTCGGCTTGCCCCTTAGGAAGGTGGCCATGACGCGTCCGGGGAGGGTCCTGCCCTCGTAGGGCGTGTTACGGCTCTTGGAGGCGTAGCCCGACGGGTCCACCTCGCCGCGCACGGAGGCGTCGTAGAGGGTGATGTTGGCCGGGGCGCCGACCTCGATCGACCGGCCGTGACCCCGGAGGCGTCCGATCCTCGCGGGGGCGAGCGACATGCGTTCGGCGACGCCGGCCCAGTCGAGCAGCCCGGTCTCCACCATGGCCTCCTGAACCACCGACAGCGCCGTCTCCAGACCGATCATGCCCATGGCCGCGGCGGCCCACTCGGTCTCCTTGTCCTCGACCGGGTGCGGGGCGTGGTCGGTGGCCACGCAGTCGATCGTGCCGTCGGCCAGCGCCTCGCGCAGCGCCTCGACGTCCGCGCGGGTGCGCAGCGGCGGGTTCACCTTGTAGATCGGGTTGTAGGCGCCGACGGGAGAGTCCTCGACGAGCTCGTCGGTGAGGAGCAGGTGGTGCGGGGTCACCTCGGCGGTGACGTCCCAGCCCTTCGACTTGGCCCAGCGGAGGATCTCCACGGAGCCCGCCGTGGACACATGGCAGACGTGCAGGCGGGAGCCGACGTGCGCGGCGAGCAGGCAGTCGCGGGCGATGACCGCCTCCTCGGCGACCGCGGGCCATCCGGTCAGGCCGAGCCTGCCGGAGACCGCGCCCTCGTTCATCTGCGCGCCGGAGGTCAGGCGCGGCTCCTGGGCGTGCTGGGCGACCACGCCGTCGAAGGCCTTGACGTACTCCAGCGCGCGGCGCATGAGCACCGCGTCGGAGACGCATTTGCCGTCGTCGGAGAAGACGCGGACCTGCGCGGCGGAGTCGGCCATCGCGCCGAGCTCGGCCAGGCGCTCGCCTCCGAGGCCGACGGTGACGGCGCCGACCGGCTGCACGTCGCAGTAGCCGGCCTCCTGGCCGAGACGCCAGACCTGCTCGACGACGCCGGCGGTGTCGGCGACCGGTTCGGTGTTGGCCATGGCGTGGACGGCGGTGTAGCCGCCGAGGGCCGCGGCGCGGGTGCCGGTGGCGACGGTCTCCGCGTCCTCGCGGCCGGGCTCTCGCAGGTGGGTGTGGAGGTCGACCAGGCCGGGCAGGGCGATGAGCCCCCGGGCCTCGACCGTCTCGTCGCCGGTCAGCTCCTGGCCGATCTCGGCCACGACCCCGTCGCGGATCAGGATGTCCTGCGGCTCGCCGCCGAGGATGCTCGCGCCCTTGATGACGATGCTGCTCACTGAATCTCTCCCCCGAGGTCGGCGCCGCCAAGCAGCAGGTACAGGACGGCCATGCGTGTGGTCACACCGTTGGCGACCTGCTCGACGATCGTCGAGCGCGGCGAGTCGGCCACCTCGGCCGCGATCTCCATTCCGCGGTTCATCGGGCCGGGATGCATCACGATGGCCTCGTCGGGCATCCGGGCGACCCGGTCGCGGTCGAGGCCGTAGCGGCGGCTGTACTCCCGCTCGGTGGGGAAGAACGCCGCGTTCATGCGCTCACGCTGCACGCGCAGCATCATCACCACGTCGGACTTGGGCAGCACGGCGTCGAGGTCGTAGGAGATCTGGCACGGCCAGGAGTCCACGCTCACCGGGAACAGGGTCGGCGGGGCGACCAGGGTCACCTCGGCGCCGAGCGTGCTGAGCAGCAGCACGTTGGAGCGGGCCACCCGGCTGTGCAGCACGTCGCCGACGATGGTGATCTTCCTGCCGTCCAGCGAGCCGAGGCGGCGGCGCATGGTGAAGGCGTCGAGCAGTGCCTGGGTGGGGTGCTCGTGGGTGCCGTCACCGGCGTTGACGACGCTGCCGCGCACCCAGGTGGCCAACCGGTGCGGCGCGCCGGAGGCGCCGTGCCGGATGACGACGGCGTCCGCGCCCATCGCCTCCAGGGTGAGCGCGGTGTCCTTGAGCGACTCGCCCTTGGAGACGCTGGAGCCCTTGGCGGAGAAGTTGATGACGTCGGCCGACAGCCGCTTGGCCGCGGCCTCGAAGGAGATCCTGGTCCGGGTGGAGTCCTCGAAGAAGAGGTTCACCACGGTACGGCCGCGCAGGGTCGGCAGCTTTTTTATGGAACGTTCCGAGATCTTCGCCAGTTCGTCGGCGGTGTCCAGGATCAGCAGGGCGTCGTCGCGGCTCAGGTCGGCCGCCGAGATCAGGTGCCGCTTCACTTCTCGTCCTCCTTCAGCAGCAGGACCGCGTCGCGGCCGTCGTTCTCCTCCAGATAGACCTTGACGATCTCGGACTTGGAGGTCGGGAGGTTCTTGCCCACGTAGTCGGGCCGGATGGGCAGCTCGCGGTGCCCGCGGTCCACCAGGGCGGCGAGCTGGACGGCCTGCGGACGGCCCAGGTCGTTGAGCGCGTCGAGCGCGGAGCGGACGGTGCGGCCGGAGTAGAGGACGTCGTCGACGAGGACGACGATCTTGCCGTCTATGCCGTCGGCGGGCAGCTCCGTGCGGCCCAGCGCGCGGGCGGGGCGGAGGCGGAGGTCGTCGCGGTACATCGTCACGTCGAGGGATCCGACGGGCACGGAACGGCCCTCGAACTGCCTGATGTGGGCGGCCAGGCGGTGGGCCAGATGGACGCCCCGGGTGGGGATTCCCAGCAGGACGATGTCCTGCGCGCCTTTGGTGCGCTCAAGGATCTCGTGGGAGATGCGGATCAGCGCGCGGTTGATGTCAGGCCCTTCGAGGACCGCACGTGCGCTGCTCTGAGCATGCGAAATGGCATCAGCCAAAGAAAACACCACCTTTCCCGCCTCACAGGACGGGGCTTAAAGGAAGCCGACGCCCCCACGGTAGCAGCCGGAGCCTGACTCCTCGGAATCACCCCCTTAGCTCACTGACATGGACAAACCACCAACACGGCTCGATGCGCGGCCCCGTCGACGGCACGGGTTTCGCCCCCTCCCCCACGGGGATCTTTTCGGTATTACTCATGAATTTGGGTGATATGTGAGATTTGTGCCAATAAGCGTGAAGTGGGAGGATCTTGTCATGATCGCCCGCGCGCCCTCGCCGGAGAGGAGACGATCCGTGATGATCCGGCTGACACAACCGAAGCGCCCGGGCACGGCGCACGCGGCCTCCCGGCGGCCGCCGTCCCCGTCGACCTCGTGGGCTCCGGTGACTTCGACGGGATCCCTCTGATCACCGCCTCCGCCCCGCATGTCTCGCACCGTCCCGCCGTTCCGGGAGGGCAGGCCCCGCCTCCGGGGCCCCGGGGGCGGGGCCTCCGCACCCCGGACGATCTCGTTCGCGACGACGAAGGAAGACCATGACTTTTCACGTCGGTTCCGAAGTGGGCCGCCTTCACCAGGTCCTGCTGCACAGGCCCGAGCTGTCCCTGAAGCGGCTCACCCCCTCGAACATGCACGACTTCCTCTTCGACGACGTGCTGTGGGTGCAGCGCGCGGTGGAGGAACACGAGGAGTTCCAGGGAGTGCTGCGCGACCGCGGCGTCGCCGTCCACCTGCTGACGGATCTGCTGCGCGAGACGATCGACATCCCCGAGGCCCGCAAGTTCGTCCTCGACCACATCATCGACGAGCGGTACTTCGGGCCGATGGCCGTCGACGCCCTCCGCAACGCGCTGGACGCGATGGACTCCGCCGAACTCCAGCTGTATCTCACCGGGGGCATCACCAAACGCGAGCTCGTGGAGAGAGGTATCGACCCCAAGAGCCTCGCGTTCCACACGCTCGCGCCGGACGACTTCATCCTGCCGCCGCTGCCCAACCACCTGTTCACCCGTGACACCTCCTGCTGGATCTACGACGGCGTCTCCATCAACGCGATGAAGAAGAAGGCCCGCCAGCGCGAGACCGTGAACTACGAGGCCGTCTACCGCTACCACCCGCTGTTCGCCCCCGGGTACGACAGGCCGGGCGAGGGCGGCTACAACGTCTGGATGTCCGGGCTGCCCGCCGCGCCGGCCACGATCGAGGGCGGCGACGTGCTCGTCATCGGCCGGGGGGCGGTGCTGGTCGGGATGAGCGAGCGCACCCAGCCGCAGGCCGTGGAGATGCTCGCGCGGAGCCTGTTCGCCAAGGGGTCGGCGGAAAAGATCGTCGCGTTGAACATGCCGAAGGCGCGGGCGTTCATGCATCTGGACACGGTCATGACCAACGTGGACGTCGGGGTGTTCACCAAGTTCGCGGGCCTGGGCATGCTGCCCTCCTACACGGTCGAACCCGGGGACAACGAGAAGGAGCTCAAGATCACCGATCACGCTCCCGAGGACATGCACCGGGCCATCGGGCGGGCCATCGGCCTGGACGACATCAAGGTCCTCACCCCGACGCAGGACGTCTACTCGGCCGAGCGGGAGCAGTGGGACGACGGCTGCAACGTGCTGGCCCTCGAACCCGGCGTGGTCGTCGCCTACGAGCGCAACACCACCACCAACAACTTCCTGCGCGGCCACGGCATCGAGGTGATCACGATCCGGGGCAGCGAGCTCGGCCGCGGCCGCGGCGGCCCCCGATGCATGAGCTGCCCGCTCGAACGCGACGGAATCTGAACAGAACATGACCCGGAACCCGATGAAAACCGACCGGAAACTGGAATGAATCCGGGGAGAGAGACAGGCGCCATCACCTCGCCCCGCACCACCCGGACACGGGAGGACGTGTTCTGACCGAGGGTCCCCGCCCGCCTTCCGGCGGACAGGGCCCGGCCGGCCCCCCTGACAGACGGATCATCGCCGCACAGGCAGGGGAGGGAGACGACACATGGCTTCCGTGGACATGGCTTCCGTGGCGCATCGGCTGTTCCGCACCAAACCCACCGACCAGATCATCGCCGAGGGCGGCCACGGCGAGGGCGGGGAGCTGCGCCGGACCATGACCCTGTGGCAGCTCACTCTTTTCAGCGTCGGCGCCACACTCGGCACCGGCATCTTCGTCATCCTCGGCCAGGCCGTGCCCAAGGCGGGACCCGCGGTGGTGGTCGCCTTCGTGCTGGCGGCGATCACGGCCCTGTTCTCGGCCCTCTCCTACGCCGAGCTGGCCGGCACGATCCCGGTCGCCGGCTCGTCCTACTCCTACGCCTACGCGACCCTGGGCGAGCTCGTGGCATGGGTGTGCGGCTGGTGCCTGATGCTGGAGTACGCCGTCTCGGTGGCGGCGGTGGCGGTCGGCTGGGGCGAGTATCTCAACCACTTCTTCCGGGACCTGTTCGGCTGGGAGCTGCCCGCCTCCGTCACCCACTCCCCCGGCGTCCAGGGCGGCGTGCTCAACCTCACCGCGATCCTGATCGTCCTGCTCGCCACCTGGCTGCTGCTGCGCGGCGCCTCCGAGAGCGCCACCGCCAACGCGATCTTCGTGATGATCAAAGTCGTGGTTCTCGTGTTCTTCTGCCTCGTGGCCTTCACCGCCTTCAGCACGGGCAACCTGACGCCGTTCGTCCCCATGGGGATCGCCGGCATCACCGCCGCCGCCTCGCAGGTGTTCTTCTCCTACATCGGCTTCGACGCGGCCTCGACCGCCGGGGAGGAGGCCAAGAACCCCAGGCGGGACCTCCCCCTGGCGATCGTCTTCTCGCTCGTCATCGTCACGGTCGTCTACGTGGCGGTGGCGCTGGCCGCCGTCGGCGCCATGCCGTGGCGGCAGTTCGACCCCGAGAGCACCGAGGCCAGCCTCGCCCTGATCGCGGACCGGGCCACCGGCGCCACCTGGCCGGGCCTCATCATCTCCTTCGGCGCGGTCGTCGCCATCGCCAGCGTGGTCCTCACCGTGCTGTACGGCCAGACCCGCATCCTGTTCGCGATGGCACGCGACGGCCTGATTCCGAAGATCTTCGAGAAGGTGGATCCGCGCCGCCAGGTCCCGGTGGCGAACACGCTCATCGTGGCCGCGTTCGTCTCCGTGCTCGCCGGGTTCATCCCGCTGGGCCAGCTCGCCGAGGCCACCAGCATCGGCACCCTGTTCGCCTTCGCCATCGTCAACGTCGGCGTGCTGGTGCTCCGCCGCACCCGGCCCGACCTGCCTCGCAGCTTCAGGACCCCGTTCTTCCCGATCACGCCGATCCTCGGCGTGATCTTCTGCGTCATCGTGATGCTCGGGCTGGCGGGGGTCACCTGGCTGGCCTTCGCGATCTGGATGCTGGTCGGCCTGGCCGCCTACTTCCTCTACGGCTACCGCCACTCCCGTCTCAACCGGAGCCTCGGATGAAGATCGAACACGTTCTCGCCGGATTCGTTCCCGAGTCTCGGTGCCGGGACGGGCTGGCGCTGGCCGTACTGCTGGCCAGGCAGGCCGGCGCCCGGCTGACGGTCGCCTACGTCCACCCGCCCGCCTGGACCACGCCCGGCCCCGGGAAGATCGACGCCGAATGGCAGGCGTACATCGCCGAGCAGACCGCCCAGACCCTCGAACAGGCTCGGCGACTGCTGGCGGAGGTGCGGGACGTGCCGATCGACTACGTCTCCCACGGCAACCGGGGCAGCGGGCGCGGTCTGGCCGAACTCGCCGCCCGGACGGACGCCGACGTGGTGGTCATCGGCTCGGCCCCGCGGGGCGGCCGGAGCCGCATCTCCCTCGGCAGCACCGCCGACCAGCTCCTGCACGGCTCTCCCGTGCCCGTGGCGCTGGCTCCCAGGGGGTACGGCACCTCGCCCCCACCCGGGCTCCGGCAGCTGACGGTGGCCTACCGGCGCGATCCGGCCGCGGGCCAGGCCGTCAGGCAGGCCGTCACGCTCGCCACGCAGCTGGACGTGCCGCTGCGCCTGATCACCCTGGTGGTGAGCGGCGGGCGGCACTCCGTGGTCAAGGAGATGCTCGCCCGGGTGCGCGAACAGGTCGCGGCCGACCTCGAGACGGTGGCACGCGGTCACCGGCCGGTACGGGCCGAGGTGGAGGTGCTGGAGGGCAGGGACGTCGCGGCGGCGCTCGCCGGCGTCGACTGGCCCGCCGGGGCGATGCTGATCTGCGCCTCCAGCCAGGCAGGGCCGTTGCGCCGGGTGTTTCTTGGCGATGTCTCGTTGAAGATCATACGCTCGGCGCCGTGCCCGGTGATGATGTTGCCCAGAAACCTGCAAAAGAAGTCGAAATCTGGTGAAAAGTCGGGAAACACGTGAGAGTTCACGATGTGGAATAGGACAAGTGTGGCGTTTGAGGCGGACCACACCGGACCGGATTCGACATCTTTTTTCCAATCAGCTTGACCTTAGGCTCCCACAGCTTTACCGTCACTGTCCGTAACCACACCTCGCGGCGTTATCGGGTGAACCCTGACGCTCTGGTCACCGAAGGTGCCTACCCCGGGCACCAACCCGGTGGATGGGGCATAAGTTGCGAGGTAGCACAATCAAGTTGAGAGCAGCACATAGAGAGCCGGGGGGCCAACCGATGCCGTCTGAGTACGCCAAGTCGCTGGGTGCACGACTCCGCGCCATTCGCACCCAGCAGGGCTTGTCCCTGCATGGAGTCGAAGAGAAGTCCCGTGGACGCTGGAAGGCGGTTGTCGTTGGCTCCTACGAGCGCGGCGATCGCGCTGTCACCGTGCAGAAGCTTGCCGAGCTGGCTGATTTCTACGGGGTGCCGGTCTCGGAGTTGCTGCCCGGGGGAGCCGCTCCAAGCCCCCTGGGTCCGACACCGAAACTTGTGATCGACCTTGAGCGCCTTGCCCAGCTCCCCAAGGAGAAGGCGGGTGCGCTTGCCCGTTACGCGGCCACCATTCAGAGCCAGCGTGGCGACTACAACGGCAAGGTGCTGTCCATCCGTCAGGAGGACCTCCGCTCGCTCGCCGTAATCTACGACAAGTCCCCCACCGAGCTCACCGAGGAGCTCATCAGCTGGGGCGTCCTGGACCCCGAGGCACGCCGCGCCGTCGAGGCTTTCTGACGGTCGTCCGGTCGTGGGTGCGCCGGGGTCCGGCGTGCCCACCCCACCGGAAATCCTGCTCTCAGCGGAACATCGCCTTCATTCCACCGCAGGCGACAGTGGTTGTGGTAGGAAAAGGCAAACATGCATTTAGCGAGATGTGGTGGACATGGCTTCGGGAGAGGATCGGCACGACCACTCTCGACCGCGCCCGAAGAGCCGTCGCCAAGCCGTCATGGCGTCCCTGGGATCGACCAGGACGCGCGCCTTCCTGAGGCTGCTGGCGTCCATCGGCACCAGTAGGACCCAGGACACCCTGAAGCTCCTGCCGTTCGTGGTCATGGGCGCGGTGGCCGTCGTCGACCTCGCCTCCGGCCCCACCGCCGGCCTGCTCTCCATGCTCGCCCTGGGCCCGGCCTTCGCCAGCGTGGCCTGTGGCCTGGCGCGCACCACACTGGTCGGTGCCGTCGCCCTGGCGCTGTTCGTCGCTCTCGGCCTCTACAACGACATCCTCTGGACGTCCCGCACCAACATCACGATGATCGCCATCCTCGGCGTCACCATCGCCAGCGTGCTGGCCAGCGCCGGGCGGCTCCGCCACGAGCGGCAGCTCGCCGACGTCCGCTCGGTGGCCGAGGCCGCCCAGCGGGTGCTGCTGCGGCCGGTGCCGCGCCGGGCGGGGCCCGGGATCGGTGTGGCCGTCTCCTACACCTCGGCCACGGCGGAGGCCAGGATCGGCGGTGACCTGTACGAGGTGGTCACCACCCCGCACGGGGTCAGGATCATCGTGGGAGACGTCCAGGGCAAGGGCCTGGAGGCCGTGGAGACCGCCGCGGTGGTGCTCGGCGCCTTCCGGGAGGCGGCCCACGACGAGGGCAAGCTCCAGGGCGTGGTGGTCCGCCTGGAGAACGCCCTGACCCGGGAGCTGTCCGGCGAGCAGTTCGTCACCGCCGTGCTCGCCGAGATCGGCGCCGGCTCCACCATCACCGTCATCAACTGCGGCCACCCGTCGCCCATGGTGCTCTCCGCCGACGGCAAGAGCTGGTTCGCCGATCCGCCGGACGAGGCGCTCCCCCTGGGCATGAGCTCGCTGAAGGCCATCGAGCCCATGCCGTACCACATCCCGTTCGAACCGGGCGGCCAGGTGCTCTTCTACACCGACGGGGTCATCGAGGCACGCAACGGAAGGGGTGCGTTCTATCCCCTGTCCTCGCGGGCGCACCTGCTCAACGGCTCCGACCCGCAGCTCTCACTGGACGCCCTCCGCGCCGACCTGCTCCGCCACGTGGGCAGGCCGCTGGGCGACGACGCCGCCATGCTCCTGCTGCGCCACCGCGTCACCTACCCGACGGCCTCCGCCGCCGCCTAGGCTCTTCCTCCGGCCGTGCCGTTCAGGTCATGCCCTGACCCCTGACCGGCCCCGCCTTCCACCGGAAGAGAACACGATCAACCCGCGAGGGGCACGCGGCCCGGCAACCTGGGCTGCGTGGGCACGCCGAGCAGCTGCTCCACCGCCGTGACGAACCGCTCCGCCTCGGAGATCAGCTCCTCCGCGTCCCGCGACGACACCACGCGCGTCATCCCGGCCTCGGCCGAGGCCCGCTTGGCCGCGCTCACCTCGAAATACGGCGCCCAGTCGGCCAGCCTGGGCTCGGCCTCGGGCAGCAGCTCCCAGGCACTGCGAAGCCGGCGCCTGCGGCCGTCCATGGGACGGGGTCGTGCGGCCAGGATCGCCGCGGCGGCCCTGAGTGCCGCCAGGTGGGCGGCGACGTAACGCGTGGCGGAAGTCTGGGCGGCGGCCGCCTCATCGAGGCAGTCGCGCGCGTCTGTGAGGTGTGCCCGCACCGTAGGGGACAACCGGGGCCCACCGGAATCGCTGAGCCGAGGGGTCATGTGCTTCAGCCTCCTTGGTCGCAAGCGGCTCCCGGCGATTTCGCCGGTGAAGTCACACTTGCAGACCCCACCGACAAATTCACCGGGCGGCCGGACGAGGAGCTTCCCCTCTCCCCGCCCGCCGCGACCTGGCCCGATCGACTCCCGCCGATGACATGGACCAGATCGACCCGCCCTGGACGCGGGTCACGAACCCCGCGTCATTACATCGAACATAAATTCGATCACTCATAGTGTCAAGTAAAACCACGAACAAAAGTTCGATCTTCGTTGAAAAGCAAAAGCCCCGGGAGATCAAAATCTCCCGGGGCCTTCACCTGCGACTATCGGACGAACCTGCCCCGAACGTGCACGGGAACCCCCGTGCCGACCAGGCCGGGAAGGACCTCCGCCACCTGCATCGGCAGTCGAACACAACCGTGAGAAGCCGGTGCCAGAGGCACGGACAACGCGCCGTGGAAGGCGATGCCGCCGTTGAAGAAGATCGGGTTGTAGAGCTGGCCCAGATAGGACTTGTGCCAGCCGTCCCTCCGCCAGGTCGTCTTGTAGTCACCGGTCGGCGTGCGGGCGTCACCGCAGAACCGCTGGGGCTTCCCCTGCCAGGTGGCCGTCTCGCAGTACGCGATCCCGCTGCCCGAGGAGATGTGGCTGATGAGCTTCACCCGGCCGTTGACGTAGAGGACCAGCAACTGCTTGGCGAGGTTGACCTCGACCCTGGTCGGCTTGCCGCCCGGCACCAGCACCTTCGGAGCCCGCGGGATCTCCATCGCGTTCCAGGTCCTGCTCGCCACGGTGCTGGTCGGCGAGATGCCGTTGACCTTCTGGAAGGCCCAGACCGCCGACAGCGTCGACCCGCCGTACCGGCCGTCGATCCTGCCCGGCGCGTAGCCGAGCTCCGCCAGCCGGGTCTGGAGCACCTTGACCTCGGTGCCCTTGGCCCCGACCTTGAGCGTCTTGCCGGGCGCGGCGAACCTGGACGCCTCGACCCTGGACGCCGCCGTGGACACCTCGGCCTTCGCCACGACGACCGGGGCCGCCGAGGTGACGGACTGGGCGTTCGCGACTCCGGCGGATGAGAGAAGCACGGCGCCCGCCGTCATAAGCGCGGCCACTCCGAGCCGTTGTCCAACCCTCACTTAAAATCAACCCCTTACATCGCTAGAGATCGAATCAAGGGACCATAGCGTACGAACCGCCTACGTCGGCCAGAGGTAATGAAGCGGTAATGCATGGTCAACCTGTTTAGAGTGGCCGAGTGCCAGAAAAGTTGCATCCAAACGTCGAGAAAGTCGCCGCGATCCTCACCGAGCACAACGTCTCGGGCGAGATCGTCGTGTTCGCGGAGGCCACTCCCACCGCCGTCACCGCCGCCGCCCAGCTCGGCTGCGAGGTCGGCGCCATCGCCAACAGCCTGATATTCGACGCCGACGGTGAGCCCCTCCTGGTGCTGACCAGCGGCGCCCACCGGGTGAACACCGACCTCGTCGCCGAGACGATCGGCGTGGCGAAGGTGAAGCGGGCCAGCCCGGACTTCGTCCGTACCGCCACCGGTCAGGTCATCGGCGGGGTCTCCCCGATCGGTCATCCCGCCCCCATCAGGACGCTCGTCGACACCTGGCTCGGCAAGCACGAGGTGGTCTGGGCGGCCGCCGGCCATCCGCACACGATCTTCCCCACCTCCTTCGACGAGCTCATCCGCATCACCGGCGGCGTGCCGGTGGACGTCGAGTAACCGCTGTCCGGTGCGACCCCACGCCCGCGGAGGCCGGTGGTGCTCGTTGACGAGCACCACCGGAAGAGCGTTCGACCGCGGAGAGCGGGCCGTTGATCGAACGGAAAACGCCCCGCCGTCCGTCGCGGCCGCGCGTCTACGGAGACCGGACGGTGCCCGAGCGCTCGCCGGCCCGGGTTCGTTCCGCTCCCGCGGGGGAACACCGGCGTGGAGGCAGGACGCGCATGCCTCGCATGGTGCGGTGTGTTCCGCAGCGGCCTCGGTGGGGCGCGTTTCTCAGCCCCGGGTCACCCGGGCCGGAGAGCAGGTAAAGATGTCCAAAAGTTCCACGAAAATCACTAAGCACCGCTTTCGCACCATTTTGCGGTCCCCGTGGCACCGGTCCTGCTAGGGTGCGTCGGGTGATCGGACTGCGACGGGTCGCCCCCGATGAGTTCACCCTTCGGCTGGACTCGGTCCTCGATGTCTACACCGCGGCGATGAATCCGCCCAGTGATCAGCTTTCGGGGCGAAAAGCGATCATGAGGAACCACGCGGCCCATCCCGGGTTCACCTGCCTGTTCGCCGAGACCTCCGACGGGACGCCGGTCGGTGTCGCCTACGGCTTCCACGGCGACCCCGGGCAGTGGTGGCACGACGTGGTGCGCCGGGCGATCGCGGAGAAGAACGGCGAGGGAAGTGCGCGCGGCTGGCTCGGCGACGCCCTGGAGCTCGCCGAGATCCACGTGCATCCCGACTACCAGGGCAAGGGCGTCGGCCGGGCGATGATCACGGGCATGTGCACGGGCCGCCTGGAGCGCACCGCCGTACTGTCCACCCGTGACCAGCCCACCGCGGCCCGGCACCTCTACCGGAGCATCGGCTTCGTGGACCTGCTCACCCAGTTCATCTTCCCCGGCGGCTACGAGCGCTACGCGATCCTCGGAGTCGTGCTTCCGCTGAACGAGTGAGCGCGGGCAGGCGCCGGCGGGCGAACCCCGGCGCGTCGGCCGACGTCAGCCGACATGGACGAGAGGGCGGCGTTCGGCGTCGGGTTCGGCCTGCCGCAGGACCTCGCGGGTGAGCGGAGGGACATCTCCCCCGCCGAAGACGAGATAGCGCAGCAGCGCACCGATGGGATTGCCCTCGGCCCAGTGGAAGTAGACGTTGGGCGTCTTGCCGGTCAGGTCGCGCAGGTGCAGGAGGATCGCCGCGATCGCGTTGGCGATGGTCGGGCTCTCCACGCGAAGGATGCGGAAGCCGTGCCTCTCCTCGCCGATCACCCGGAGCTCGCTCTCGAACTCCGACGCGTCGGGCACCGTCACCTCCAGGAACAGCAGGCCTTCATTGCTGCGGAGCCGGTGGAGCTCCCAGGCCTCACGGGCCTTGTCCACATACTCCTTGCAGTCGCGGGCATGCGGCTCGTTGGCGATGAGGTGGATCTCGGCCGCCTCGTTGACGTAACGGCGGGCCTGGTCGTCCAGGGTGATGCGGGTGACGCGCAGCTCGGTCGAGCGGGTGGCGCGGGAGATCAGCGAGGTGACGACGATCGCGAGGATGAAGAAGAAGGCGATCACGAGTCCGTCCGGGCGCTCGATCATGTTCGCGACCAGCGCGTAGGCGAAGATCAGCGCGACGATCCCGAATGGGATCGCGGTCCTCGTCCGGCCGTTCTTCCACGCCGACAGGGTGACGGCGACGGCCGCCGACAGGATGAGCGCCAGCACGCCGGTGGCGTAGGCGCCGCCCTGGGACTCCACGTCCGCGCCGAAGAAGAAGGTGATCGCGAATGAGATGGCGGTGAAGACGAGCACCATCGGCCGGGTCGCCCGCGACCAGTCGGGTGCCATGCCGTAGCGGGGGAGGTAGCGCGGCACGATGTTGAGCAGGCCCGCCAGGGCCGAGGCGCCGGCGAACCAGAGGATGCCGATGGTGCTGATGTCATAGGCGGTGCCGAACCAGTCGCCGAGATAGGCGTGGGCGAGGTACGCCAGGGCGCGGCCGTTGGCCTTGCCGCCCTCCTGGAACTCCTGCGCCGGGATCAGCACGGTGGTGAGGAAGCTGGAGGCGATCAGGAAGACGCTCATGATCAGCGCTGCCGTGGTCAGCAGCTTCTTCGCGCCCCCGATCCGCTCCGTCAGGCTGCCTCTGACCAGGGGCATCACCGCCACCCCGGTCTCGAACCCCGACAGGCCCAGGGCGAGCTTCGGCATCACGTAGAGCGAGACGGCGATCAGCGCGATAGGGCTGGAGTGCTCGGTGGTCAGCGCGTTCTGCCAGTCCGCGATCAAGCTGGGGTTGGCGATCACGTGCTGTACGGCCACCACCAGGACGACCACGTTCAGGCTCAGGTAGACGGCCACCAGAACCACCGCGATGGAGATCGCCTCGCTGAACCCGACGAGGAACACCCCGCCCAGGGCCGCGATCAGCACCAGCGTCACCGGGACCTGCCAGCCGCTCAGGAACTCCGGCACGAACGGGTTGTGCAGGACGTGCGCGGTGGCGTCCGCCGCCGACAGGGTGATCGTCACGATGAACGCGGTGGCGACGAACCCGAGCAGGAACAGCACCAGCAGTTTGCCCCGCCAGCCGGGCATCAGGCTCTCCAGCATCGCCAGGGAGCCCAGGCCGTTGGGACTCTCCCTGGCGACCGCGCGATAGACCGGCAGCGCGCCGAAGAGCGTCAGCGCCACCAGCAGCAGGGTCGCGATCGGGCTGAGGGTCCCGGCGGCGAGCGCCGCGATCCCCGGCTGGTAACCGAGCGTGGAGAAGTAGTCGACACCCGTGAGGCACATGACCTGCCACCACGAGTGCTGCGCGTGCGGGACCTCCTCCGCGTGCGGCCCCGTGCTCCTGTGATCCGGGCGCTGGAGACCACTGAGCAGCCAGCGTCCCAGACCCGCGCGCGTGCCGGAATCCGGGGACGCGCCCGATCCGGCGCTCCCCGTTTCCGCTGTATTGGCTGCACTGTCTGGCGACGGCATGGGGTGCACCTTACCGAAAGGCGCGCCGACCGTCGCTACGCCCCCATACGGTTTCCCTACGGGGCCGGGGCCCGAGGTTTCCCTGCGGGCCCGGGGCCCGAGGTCTCCCTGCGGGGCCGAGGCCCGCGATCCCCGCGAAGGAGGGGTCACGACGACCGCTTCCCCCCGCGCCGGGGACGTGGGGTGCCGCTATGTCACCGGCCGGCCAGCGAGACCGCCTTGGGCGCGAAGTCGAGGGCCTGGAAGACCTCCCGGGTCGCGCTCGAACGGTTGAAGGTGATGAAGTGGATCCCGGGTGCGCCCTCGTCGAGCAGGGTCTGGCAGAGCTCGGCGGCGTGCTCGATGCCCAGTTCGCGCACGGCCGCGGGGTCGTCCGCGACCGCCTCGAACCTCGCCGTCAGGCGGGGCGGGAACGGCGCGCCGGAGAGCTGCTCGGACCTGGCGATCGTGCTCATCTGGGTGACGGGCATGATGCCGGGGATGATCGGGGTGTCGCAGCCCTTGGCCGCCACCCGGTCGCGCAGCCGCAGGTAGTCGTCGGCCTCGAAGAACATCTGGGTGATCGCGTAGTCGGCGCCCGCGCGGCACTTGCGCACGAAGTGCTCGGTGTCGGCCTCCACCGTGCCCGACCTCGGGTGTTTGTAGGGGAAGGCGGCCACGCCCACGCAGAAGTCTCCGGACTGGCGGATCAGCCGGACCAGATCGTCGGCGTAGAGGACTCCCTCGGGGTGAGGCACCCACTCGCCCATCGGGTCGCCGGGCGGGTCGCCCCGCACCGCGAGGATGTTTCGGACACCCGCCCCGGCGAACCTGCCGATCAGGTGGCGAAGCTCGCGGACGGAGTGGTTGACCGCGGTGAAGTGGGCGACCGGGGTCAGCGTGGTCTCGTGGGCGAGCCGCTCCACGAGGTCGACCGTGCGGTCGCGGGTGCCTCCGCCGGCGCCGTAGGTGACGGACACGAACGTGGGGTGCAGCGACTCCAACTCGCGAATCGCGCGCCAGAGCTGCCGCTCCCCCTCATCGGTCTTCGGTGGGAAGAACTCGAAGGAGAACGACCGGCCACCGGCGGCGAGGAGCTCGCGGACGGTGGGAACACGATCGGGAAGGATTGACGGGCGACCCAGAGCCATACCCCTAGGGTACTGGCCCGGTCGCCCCGGCACCCGTGTCCGGTGCCCGTTCCGATACGCCTTCGGGGCCCGTTCCGGCGTCCGCCTCGAATGCCCGCCGCCGGCCTCGATCCCAATGCCCCCCTGAGATGTCCGCTTTGCATACCCTCTCCGGCGCCCGTCAACAATCGCGATCTTTCCCCTCCTCACCCATATGAGTGGTTCCTCCGGCCGGTTAATCTCAGTGCATGACCACTTCCGCAGCCGCGCTCGACACCATTCGGTCCGAAGTGGATCGTTCTCTCCGGGGGTTCGTCGACGAGCGTCGGCCCCAGGTCAGCGCTCCCGAGCTGGCTCCCCTCATCTCGGCCGCCGAGGATTTCCTCGCCGGCGGGAAACGGCTGCGTCCCGCCTTCTGCTACTGGGGCTGGCGCGGTGCGGGCGGGGGCGACGACCCCGCGATCTTCACCGCCGCCGCCTCGCTCGAGCTCCTCCAGGCGAGCGCCCTCGTGCACGACGACGTCATGGACGCCAGCGACCTGCGCCGGGGCATGCCCTCAGCGCACCGCAGGTTCCAGGCGCTGCACAGCGAGGCCGGCTGGCACGGCTCGGCCGAGCAGTTCGGGGAGGGCGCGGCCATCCTGCTGGGCAACCTGATGCTCATCTGGTCCAGCGAGATGTGGCGGAGCAGCGGTTTGCCGCCCGCCTCGCTCGCCGCGGCCCAGAATGTTCACGACCACATGCGCACCGAACTCATGTGCGGTCAGTACCTTGACCTGCTGGAGCAGGCCCACGGCGAGAACACCTTCGACAGCGCGCTGCGGGTCGCCCTCTTCAAGAGCGGGAAATACTCGGTGGAGCAACCGCTCCGGCTCGGCCTGGTGCTGGCCGCGCAGGCCCGCGAGCCGTGGATCGACCGGCTCTGCGAGGAGTACGGGCGATGCGTGGGCATCGCCTTCCAGCTCCGCGACGACATCCTCGGCGTGTTCGGCGACCCCGACGAGACCGGCAAGCCGGCGGGCGACGATCTCCGCGAGGGCAAGCGGACGATGCTCATCGCCCGGACGCTCGCCGCGGCCTCCCCCGCCCAGGCGGAGGTGGTGCGCCGCACCCTCGGCGACCCGGCGCTGGACGTGGCGGGCGTCGACCGGCTGCGCCAGATCATCGAGGAGACCGGGGCGCTCGTCGCGTGCGAGGCAATGATCAAGAATTACCTCGAGGACGCCCTGGGCTCGCTGGACGGAGCGCCGATCACCGCCGAGGCCCGCGTGGCCCTGGCCGACCTGGCCGTGGCCGCGACGTCGCGCCGCACCTGACCCCTGAGGCGGCCTGCCCGGACGGGGCAGGCCGTGGTTTCGGCGTCCTCCTCGACGAGGCCCGGAGCGATCGGCCGCCCCGCGCTCAGCTCGGAGCGGTCAGCCTCCGCCGAAACTCCTCGGCCGCCGCCTTGGGGTCGTCGGCCTCGGTGATGGCCCGTACGACCACGACCCGGCGCACGCCGTGCGACATGACCTCGTCCAGGTTGACGAGGTCGATGCCGCCGATGCCGAACCAGGGCCGGTCGGTGTCCAGGGCCGCGGCATGCCTGAGCAGGCCGGGGCCCGGGGCGGACCTCCCGGGTTTGGTGGGCGTCGGCCAGATCGGGCCGCAGCAGAAGTAGTCGACACCGGCCTCGACGGCCGCGGCGGACGCCTCCTCGGGGGCGTGAGTGGAACGCCCGATGAGGATGTCGTCGCCGAGCATGTCGCGCACGATCGGCACCGGCAGGTCGTCCTGGCCGAGGTGGAGCACGTCAGGACGGATCGCGTACGCGATGTCCGCCCTGTCGTTGACGGCCAGCAGCTTGCCGTGCCTGTCGCAGGCCTCGCGGAAGACCTCGAGGAGCCTGAGCTCCTCGCGTGCCTCGAGGCCCTTCTCGCGCAGTTGCACGATGTCGACCCCGCCCGCGAGGGCCGCGTCGAGGAAATCGGCGAGATCTCCCCGGTCACGACGCCCGTCGGTGCACAGATACAGGCGGGCGTCAGAAACCGAGGGCTTGCGCACGTCTCTTGACCTCGGTATGGCGGCCCGCGCGGAACGCGTCCACCGGTGACCCCGGAAGGGTGTCGTCGGGAGTGAAAAGCCACCGGAGCGACTCGACGTCGTCGTACCCGGCGTCGAGCAGCACCGTGAGGGTGCCCGACAGGCCTTTGACGAGATCGCCGTCCGCGGCGATGAAGGCCGCGGGAACCTGGGGTTCGCCACCGCCTCGTCGCACACCGATGAGCTTGCGGTCCTTGATGAGTTGCTTGGCGCGACCGGCGCTCAGGTTGAGCCTTCTGGCCACCTCGGTCAGGGTGAGCCACTCGCCCACCAACTGGTCGGTTTCCCGGTCGATCTGCGCAACAGAAAGCGTCACGAATCCACCACTACCACATCGAGCCCTTCGCCAAACACCCGGCGGCGAGGTTACGCCACCGTACAGTCGCGCAACGCTACCGCAGGGTCGGCCAGGCGATGGACGTCGAGGCGCTGCCCGCCCTCGATGAGACGGCGGCCCTGGAGCAGATCCCGGGGGCGGTTCACCGCGAGCACCGCGGCGAGCGTGTCGTCCTCGTTTGTCCAGCAGGCCCCCCAGTTGGCCTTGCCTCCGGCGGCGGGGTCGCCGCGCAGGACCAGACGGGCGCCGTCGTGATACCCGGCGTACTGCACCATGTTGTCGAACTGCTCGGACCAGAAATAGGGCACCGGGTCGTAGACCGCGTCGGCGCCGAGCAGGGCGGCCACGGCCACGTCCGGGGCGCCCAGGGCGGTGTCCCAGTGCTCGACCCGGAGGCGGCGGCCGTAGCGGCGCGACCACCAGGCGGCGCAGTCGCCCACGGCGACCACGTCCGGCAGCGAGGTGCGCAGATGCTCGTCGGTGACGACCCCGTTGTCCAGCGCGATGCCGGAGCCGGCCAGCCACTCGACCGCGGGCCGCACGCCCACGCCGGTGACGACCACGTCGGCCTCGACCGCGGATCCGTCGCCCAGGGTGAGCCCTCCCTGGTCGACCGAGGCGACCGTGACGCCGAGGCGCAGATCCACATCCGCCTGGGCGTACCAGGAGGCGGTGTGCGCGCCGACCGAGCCCAGCGCCGTGGCCAGCGGGAAGCTCGCGGCCTCGACGACGGTCACCGTGGAACCCGCCTTGCGGGCCGCGGTCGCGACCTCGGCGCCGATCCAGCCGGCGCCGATCACGGCGACCCTCGCCCCCTCGGTGAGCAGGGCGCGCAACGCGAGCGCGTCGTCGATGGTGCGCAGCACGTGCTGGGGGCCGTCGCCGCGCAACCGGACGGGGCGGGCGCCGGTGGCGACGACCAGGCCGTCATAGGCCAGCTCGCCCTCGGTGGTCTCCACCACGCCCGTGTGGAGCCCCTTGGCGGACACGCCGGGGCGGAAGTCGATCTCCAGCGCGTCGAGGTCGGAGTCGACGATCGTGGAGTCGGTCTTGCCGATGAGCACCCCCTTCGACAAGGGAGGGCGGTCGTACGGCCGATGTTGCTCCTCTCCCAGCAACGTGATCGTGCCGCCGAACCCGCGGGCCCGTAACGCCTCGACGCTGCGCACACCGGCCAGGCCGGCGCCAACCACCACGACATGATTCACACTTCCTGACCCTAAGTGGCCGAGCCAACCTCCTACCAACGGTCGTTGATAACGAAAACGGTATTTAGCTCACATCTTGCGCGATGAATGTGTTGTCGGAGCCCTTAAGGTAGGAGGGATAAGACGCGCGGGAGCCCGGGACGCACCGGGCTGAGAGGAGGGCTGCGGAGCTGCGAGGACTCCAGCGATCCCGGTGATGTGCGAGAGACGGCACGGCGTGCCCGAAGCGCGATTTCTCACATCACGGGGCGAGCGGGAATTCGAGCGCGACCGCATGCGGGCCCTCGACCGCCACGAACCTGATCCGGGTCATGCCGGCGAAGGGAGCGGAGCACGTATGGCAGACCACTTCGACGTACTCGTCATCGGCGGGGGCGTGATCGGGCTGTCGGTGGCATGGCGCACGGCCGCCTCCGGCCTGAGGGTGGCGGTGGTCGATCCCGCACCGGCCTCCGGGGCCTCGCACGCGGCGGCGGGCATGCTCGCACCGGTCAGCGAGGTCACCTACACCGAGGAGCCCCTGCTCCAGCTGGGTCTGGCCTCCCTCGAGAGATGGCCCGCGTTCGCGGCCGAGCTCGAGGCGGCCAGCGGCCACGACCTCGACTACCGCACCGACGGCACGCTGGACGTGGCCTTCGGCTCCGACGACCTGGCGGCGCTGGACGAGCTCGCCACCTTCATCGGCAAGCTCGGGCTGCCCGCCCAGCGGCTCACCGGCCGCGAGTGCCGCCGCCTGGAGCCCATGCTCGCCCCCTCCGTCCGCGGAGGCCTGCTGGCCGGTGGGGACGCCTGGGTGGACCCCAGGAGGGTCACAGGCGCGCTCCTGGCGGCGCTGGAGCGACTGGGCTGCGCGCTGATCCGCTCCCGCGTGGCAGGGCTGGAGGCCTCCCGTGAGACGGTCACCGGAGTGCGGCTGGCGACCGGCGAGTCCGTCGGGGCCGGCCGGGTGATCCTGGCCGCCGGGGTCTGGTCGGGAGCGCTGGAGGGGCTGCCGACCGAGGTGCTGCCGCCGGTGCGGCCGGTCAAGGGCCAGATCATGCGGCTGCGCTCTCCCACGCCGATCCTCCAGCGGTGCGTGCGCGGCGTGGTGCACGGCTCGCACGTCTACCTGGTGCCGCGCGGCGACGGAGAGCTGGTCGTCGGGGCCACCCAGGAGGAGATGGGCTTCGACACCCGGGTCACCGCCGGAGGGCTCTGGGAGCTGCTGCGCGACGCGCGGGAGCTCGTCCCCGGCGTGACCGAGCTGGAGGTCGCCGACGTGGTCGCGGGACTGCGTCCCGGCACCCCGGACAACCTGCCGCTGATCGGTCCCACCTCCCTGCCCGGCCTGTCCCTGGCCACCGGGCACCACCGCGCCGGGGTGCTGCTCGCCCCGCTCACCGCCGACCTCTGCTCGGGCGAGGCCGACCGGGGACTCTCGGCGATCTGCTCGCCCCTCCGTTTCCAGGAGGCACCGCCGACATCCCCGACGCCGGAGCCCGGGGTTTCCACGCCAGAAGGACTCAGATGAACGTGACCATCAACGGCACCGCGCACGAGCTGCCCCGGGGAGCCACCGTGAGGCAGGCCGTACAGAAGCTGACCGGGGTCAGCGGCGGCGTGGCCGTCGCGGTGAACGACGAGGTCGTCTCGCGGGGTGCCTGGGACTCCACGGCACTCGTGGAGGCCGACCGGGTCGAGGTGCTCACCGCCGTGCAGGGAGGATGACGGAGCAGATGACAGATATCAGCGACATCGGCGTGGGCATGGACGACGACTTCATGATCGGTGGGGAGAGGTTCTCCTCCCGGCTGATCATGGGCACCGGGGGCGCGCCCTCGCTGGAGATCCTGGACCAGGCGCTCGCCGCCTCGGGGACCGAGCTGACCACCGTCGCGATGCGGCGGCTCGACCCGGGCGCGCGAGGCTCGGTGCTCGACGTGCTGCGCAAGCGTGACATCAAGGTCCTGCCGAACACCGCGGGCTGCTTCACCGCCGGGGAGGCCGTGCTGACCGCCAGGCTGGCCAGGGAGGCCCTGGAGACCAACTGGGTCAAGCTGGAGGTCATCGCCGACGAGCGCACCCTGCTGCCCGATCCCATCGAGACCTTCGACGCGGCCGAGCGGCTGGTCGCCGACGGGTTCGTGGTATTGCCGTACATCGGTGACGATCCGGTGCTGGCGCGGAGGCTGGAGGCGGTGGGCTGCGCCGCGGTGATGCCGCTGGGCGCGCCGATCGGTTCGGGATTGGGAATTCGTAACCCGCACAACATCGAGCTCATCGTGGAGTTCGCGAAGGTGCCGGTGATCCTGGACGCCGGGATCGGTACGGCCAGCGACGCCGCACTGGCGATGGAACTGGGCTGTGACGCGGTTCTGCTGGCCACCGCGGTGACCAGGGCACAGCGTCCGGACCTGATGGCACAGGCCATGCGCTCGGCGGTCGGCGCGGGACGTCTGGCCCGACTGGCGGGGCGCATACCCCGACGTCGGTATGCAGAAGCCTCTTCTCCCCTCAATCCATAGAAAACCGCCACGTCTCGGCATCGGTTTACGACACAAGGATCCTGCGGACGTCAAACCGCCCTTAAACTCGGGCTCGTGGACACGACGTTTACGGACCCTCTCGTCGGGAAACTCCTCGACGGGCGTTACCGCGTTGAGTCCCGGATCGCCCGGGGCGGCATGGCGACCGTCTATCTGGCCCTGGACATCCGGCTCGATCGCACGGTCGCCGTAAAGGTGATGCATCGCTCCCTCGCGGAGGATCCCGCCTTCGTGCGGCGGTTCATCGGCGAGGCCAAGTCGGTGGCGAGTCTCTCGCACCCAAACGTGGTGCACGTCTTCGACCAGGGCACCGACGGCGACAACGTCTATCTCTCGATGGAGTACGTCCCGGGGCGCACCCTGCGCGACGTGCTTCGCGACCGGGGCAGGCTGCCCGCCCGCGAGGCCCTCGAAGTCATGATCCCGGTGCTCGCCGCGCTGGGCGCCGCGCACCAGGCCGGGCTCGTCCATCGGGACGTCAAGCCGGAAAACGTGCTGCTCAGCGATGACGGCCGGGTGAAGGTCGTGGACTTCGGCCTGGCCCGTGCCATCGAGGCGACCAACCAGACGCGCACGGGCGTCATGATCGGCACCATCGGCTACATGTCGCCCGAGCAGGTGACCTCCGGCTCCACCGACGCCCGCAGCGACGTCTACTCGTCCGGAATCATGCTGTTCGAGCTCCTCACCGGCCGCCAGCCGTACGAGGGCGAGACCCCGATGTCGGTGGCCTACCGGCACGTGCACGACACCGTGCCCCTGCCCTCGGCCCTGCTGCCGGGCTCCTCTCCGCTGCTCGACACGCTGGTGGCCCGTGCGACGGCCCGCGACCCCGCGTCACGCCCGGCGGACGCCACCGCGCTGCTGGTCGCGGCCGTCGAGGCGCACCGGATGCTGCCCAGGGAGAGCGGCCCGGTGCCGTCCGCCCCGGTCGGCCCGCCGCAGGGCCACAATCTGGCGGTGCCACCGCCGGCGCCGGCCAACCACACGCTGGTCCAGCCCCGCGCCGACCTGCTGACCGGTCCCGCCACGAGCCGCCAGGCCCCGCCTCCGGCCAAGACCCGGGCGAGGTTCCGGCCGCTCTGGTTCCTGATCGCGCTGGCCGTGGTGATGGTGGCCGGGGTCGGGGTGACCGCCTGGCTGTCGTCCCAGACCGACTCCATCAAGGTGCCCGCGACCCTGGTGGGCAAGAACATCACGATCGCCACGAGCGAGGCCGAGCGGCTCGGCTTCAAGGTCGAGGCCGGCAAGGCTGAGAACGACGAGAAGATGGCCAAGGGCAACGTGTTGCGGACGGAACCCGCCGCGGGCGTCGAGATGACCGACGAGAACCCCAAGCTGGTCCTCATCGCCTCCGCGGGCCCCAAGCGGATCGCCGTGCCGAACGCCGTGGGCATCAGCGAGGCGGAGGCCAGGAGCAAACTGGCCGAGGCCGGGCTCGTCGTCAGCGCCGTCAAGAAGCAGGCCAGCGAGACCGTGCCGCGTGGTCAGGTCATGCGGACCAGCCCGGCCGTGGGAAACCTGGTCAAGGAGGGCAGCAAGGTCGGTCTGATCATGAGCGCGGGCCTGCTCACACCGGACTTCAAGGGCATGCCCCGCGACCAGGCCGACGGCGCGGCGCGCAGCGGCGGGTTCGTCCCCGAATTCGTCGAGCAGACCGATGCCGCCCAGCCGTGCACGGTCATCGCCCAGGACCCGCAGCCGAACGCGGAGATCGACAAGGGCGCCGCCATCCGGCTGACCCTGTCGCAGTGCACCAACCCCGAATGGCACTGGCCGTGGGAGAACAACGACCAGAACGCCACGGACGGCGGCGTCGTCGTGGTCGTGCCGAACGTGCTGTTCAAGGACATCCAGGCGGCCAGGGGCGAGCTGCAGGCCGCGGGATTCAAGGTGAAGATCAAAAGAGGCCTGGGCCGGGGAAGGGTTCTGGCCCAGATTCCGCAGGCCGGGCAGCAGGTTCCGCCCGGCACCGAGGCGACCCTCTGGCAGTGAGCCGGCCCCCGGGAGCAAGGGGTCGGCTCGGTTGAGCCGAGCCCCGGAAACAGGCGTCAGAGCTCAGTGGCCGAGCTCCGGGAGCAGGGGTCAGCCCTCGCTCAGGGAGCCGTGCAGGCGGATGCGGGCAAGCCCGCCGTCGGGGTGGATGTCCACCCTGACGTGAGTGACCGCCGGGGCGTCCCCGATGCGGAAGCGGTGCGGGGTGTCGGGCTGCAGGCGGGTCCTGGGCAGCAGCCCGAACCAGGTGGTCCCGTCCGCCGTGCCCTCGATCGAGACCGCGCCGGGAGCGTTGAACAGCAGGTTGGTCGTGTCGATCTCGGCGAGCCTGATGATCCCGGCGCCCGCGAGGCGGATCACCAGCCAGTCGTTGCCTCCGTCGCGGCGGCGGGCGGTCTCCCAGCCCTCGGCCTGGTGGCGGGCGAGACCGGGGGCCAGGACGTTGTTGGGCGAGGAGTAGAACTGGTTGGAGCAGGCGGTGACCAGCGCGCCGTTCTCCAGCGCCGCCAGGTCCAGGCTGAGGCCGTCGTAGAGCGCCAGGTCGGGCCTGACCTCGCCGTGCACCCGCAGGCGGGCGACGCCCCCGTCGGGGAAGATGTTCAGCCGGACGTGCGTGTAGCGGCGCTCGTCGGCCACCTCGAAGAAGTGCTCGGCGTCGCCCTTGATCTCACTCTTGGGCACGATCTCCGTCCAGCCGGCGGCCTCCAGCTCGGCGACCGTGGGATACCCCTCCATCGCGACCGCCTCGACGGAGGCGTGGGGCGGGTAGTTGCCCCTGAACCAGGCGGTGTCGATCACGATGCCGCGGATCACGCCGGGCAGGCCGAGCCGGACCAGGGCCCAGTCGTGGCCGGGCTCGCGCCGCCTCCGCGTCTCCCAGCCGTCGTAGACCTGGCCCTTGGCCCCGAAGGTGTGCGGCTGGAAGCCGGGCCGGCCGGGCCGGATCAGGCTCTCCCGCTCGGCGAAGGACTCGTCGTTGGCCGCGATGACCGAACCGCCGAGAGATCGCAGGGCGAGGTCGGGCAGTGCGGTGAACTCACTCATGGAAAACCCTTTCTAGGTGGAACGGGCTCCGGGGCCGGAGCGGTCAGAGGAGGTTTCCCAGCGGGCCCTCCGCGGCCGGGCTCAGGGCCGGATCCAGAACCGGACCCACGGCCGGGTCGACGACCCGGCCGCGCAGCCAGGTGGTGCGGACCACCCCCGTGAGCGTCCTGCCGTGATACGGCGTGACCGGGTTCTTGTGGTGCAGGGAGGACACGTCCACGGTGTGACCGGCATCGGCGTCGAAGGCGACCAGATCGGCGTCGGCGCCCACGGCGAGGACGCCCTTGCCGTGGAGACCTGCCAGCGCGGCCGGGTTCCCGGCCATCCACCGGACGACCTCCTCCAGGGTGTGCCCGCGCCGCGAGGCCTCGGTCCAGACGGCCGTCAGGCCGAGCTGAAGGGAGGAGATCCCGCCCCACGCCGCGGCGAAGTCGGGCACCTTCAGATCGGGGGTGGACGGTGAGTGGTCGGAGACGACGCAGCTCAGCACCCCGTCGGCGAGGCCTCGCCAGAGCTCGTCGCGGTTGGCCGAGGATCGGATCGGCGGGCAGCACTTGAACTGGGTCGCGCCCTCCGGTATCTCCTCGGCCATCAGTGTGAGGTAGTGCGGGCAGGTCTCCGCGGTGATCCTGACGCCCTCCTCCCGCGCCCTGGCCAGCGGCTGGAGGCAGAGCGCGGACGACACGTGCAGGATGTGCGCCCGCACGCCGGTCTCCCCCGCCAGCGCGGCGACCCGTTCGACCGCCCGGCGCTCGGACTCCCCCGGCCTGGAGTCGAGGAACTCCCGGTATCCCGGTCCGGCCGGGTCGCCGAGCAGCGCGGGATCCTCGGCGTGGACGACCAGCAGGCCGTCGAAGGAGGCGATCTCCACCATGGCGGCCCGCAGCTCGCCCGGGGTCAGCGGCGGGAACTCCTCGACGCCCGAGGGGGACAGGAAGCACTTGAACCCCCGGACGCCCGCCTCGTGCAGCGGCCTCAGATCCTTGAGGTTCCCGGGGATAGCACCACCCCAGAAGCCGACGTCCACCAGGCACTGCCCGGCCGCGGCCCTTCTCTTCTCGGCCAGCGCGTCCACGTTCACCGTCGGTGGCAGCGAGTTGAGCGGCATGTCCACGATCGTGGTCACGCCGCCCGCCGCCGCCGCCCGGGTGGCGGAGGCGAAGCCCTCCCAGTGGGTCCGGCCCGGCTCGTTGACGTGCACGTGGGTGTCCACGAGACCGGGCAGCAGCGCGATGCCGCCGAGATCGACCTGCTCGGCGGCGGCGAGGGGCGCGTCGTAGGCGTGCAGGCCGACGATCCTCCCGTCCCGTACGGCGACCGCCGCCGGGCCCTCCCCACCGGGCAGCACGGCCCGGCGGGAGCGGATGACCAGATCCATCACGTCGCCGGCCTCCACGCTCAAAGGTGATCCTTCGCGACCCTCTGCGCGAGCCGCTCCAGCAGCGGGCCCGCGTCGGACATGCACACGGCAGGATCGGGCTCGATGTCGGTGAGCGCGTAGGCGGCCGTGATGCCCGCCGCGTTCAGCTCGTCGTCCCCGAGGGCCCTGCGGCCGCAGACCGCGACGACCGGTATTCCGGCCTTGGCGGCGGCGGCCGCGACCCCTGCCGGAGCCTTGCCGCGCAGGGTCTGCTCGTCCAGCGAGCCCTCGCCGGTGATGACCAGGCGGGCGCCCCGGACCAGGTCGTGGAAGCCGAGCAGGTCGAGGAGATACCCGATGCCGGGGCGGAAATCGGCCGCCAGGAAGGCCAGCGCGGCGAAACCCACCCCTCCGGCGGCGCCCGCGCCCGGCTGGGCGGCCACGCCCATCGAACGGACCACGCCGTCGTGCTCGATGGCGCCGACCAGGCCGTGGGTGTGCGCGGCGACCGCGGCGAGCCTGGCGAGGGCCGCGTCGAGCAGCTTCACGTCCTCGGGACTCGCGCCCTTCTGCGGGCCGTACACGGCGGCGGCGCCGTGCGGGCCGAGCAGCGGGTTGTCCACGTCGCCCGCGACGACGAACTCGACGCCGCCGATCTCGATGAGCCCCGAGGTGTCGATCTTGTCGAGACCGCGGAGGGCGGCCCCGCCGAACGGCAGATCCCGCCCCTCCGCGTCCAGGAAGCGGACGCCGAGCGCCTGCATCATGCCGGCGCCGCCGTCGGTGGAGGCGCTGCCGCCGAGCCCGAGCACGACCCGCCCGGCGCCCCGCCGTACGGCATGGGCGATCAGCTCGCCGGTGCCGTAGCTGGTCGCGGTGAGCGCCGCGAGCTTGACGTCGCCGCGAGCGGGCGAGTCCGTCCCGGCGGACGCCCCGTCGGCGACCGGCAGCCGCCGCAGCCCCGAGGCCTCCGCCAGCTCGACCACCGCCGTCGCCACGTCCCCTCCGGCGGAGGCGTCCCGCCAGGCGTAGGAGGCCTGGACCGGCTCCCCCACCGGACCGGCGACCTCGACCTCGACACGGGTGAACCCGCTGGCCACGACCGCGTCCACGGTGCCGTCACCGCCGTCCGCCACCGGCAGCGCGACGGTGGTGACGCCGGGGCCGAGACCCGCGGCCACCCGGGCGACGACCTCGGCGGCGGTCAGCGATCCCCTGAACTTGTCCGGTGCGATCACGACATGTCCTGACAACTCAGACAACCCTGCTCCCTGATGAAGGACGGGCGGGCATCCGTTCCCGCCCGGTACGAGCGGGCGGGGGCGAGTGCCGGAACCCGGTGAGATGGAGAACCATCATCACACTTGCCCGGGAACGGGGTTGAACGCCCTGGCGGCCCCCCTGTCTCGGCCCCGCGCTCAGGGCGTCCGTCCACGCCGAACCCGACGGTGACGAGGGTCGCCAAAGAAGCCGGCGGCCCCGGGCCGATCAGGAACCGGCCTCCCCGCCGGCGGTGAAGCCCCGCTCCGCGGCCAGGCGCATGAGGCGTCGGTGCGCCCGGCCCCCCGCGCGGCCGAGCTCGTCCTGGGCGACCGTGCGCAGCTCGTCGTCCTCGACGACGGTCTCGCCGCCCACCAGGAGCCGGGCCAGCGGCGGCTGCCGGGAGCCGAAGACCAGGGTGCAGACCGGGTCGACGACGGCCGAGGCGAAGGCGCCGTCGGTCCTCCAGAGGGCGATGTCGGCGAGCTTGCCGGCCTCCAGGGAGCCGAGCTCCTCCTGGCGGCCCAGGTTCTTCGCGCCGCCGAGGGTGGCGAGCTCCAGGGCCTGGCGGGCGGTGAGCGCGGTGGGCCCGTACCTGGCCCGCTGGAACAGCAGCGCCTGCCGCATCTCGCCGGAGAGCGAGGTCAGCTCGGCGGAGGCGCTGCCGTCCACCCCGAGGCCGACGATCGCGCCCCGGCCGAGCATGTCGGAGACCCGGGCGATGCCCGCGCCGAGGCGGCCGTTGGAGCTCGGGCAGTGCGCGGAACCGGTGCCGGTCTGGACGAACTTGTCGATGTCGCCGTCGCTCAGGTGGACGGCGTGGGCGAACCACACGTCCGGGCCGAGCCAGCCGAGCTTCTCCATGTAGTCGACCGGGCGCAGGCCGAACTGCTCCAGGCAGTGCTCCTCCTCGTCGAGGGTCTCGGCGAGGTGTGTGTGCAGGCGCACGCCCTTGGACCTGGCCAGCGCGGCGGCCTGGATCATCAGGTCGGCGCTGACGCTGAACGGCGAGCAGGGGGCGACCGCGACGCGCAGCTTGGAGGAGAAGGACGGGTCGTGGTAGGTGTCGACGGCCTCCGCCGTCGCGTCGAGGATCTCGTCGAGCCGCTCGACCACGACGTCCGGCGGCAGGCCGCCCTGTGACCTGCCCCGGTCCATCGAGCCCCTGGCGGGGTGGAAGCGGAGGCCGATCTCCCTGGCCGCCTCGATCTCCGCGGCGAACAGGTCGCCGCGTCCCTTCGGGAAGATGTAGTGGTGGTCGCTGGAGGTGGTGCAGCCGGACAGGGCGAGGTAGCCCAGGCCCGCGCCCGCCGCGCCTCTGACGACCTCGGCGTCCATGGCGGCCCACACGTCGTACAGCGCCGTCAGCCACTCGAACAGCGTGGCGTCCTGGGCCAGCCCCTGGGAGGCCCACTGGTAGAGGTGGTGGTGGGTGTTCACCAGGCCGGGGGTGGCCAGGCAGCCGGTCCCGTCGATCCGGGTGGCGCCCGTCACGACGGGGGCGGGCCCCGCGCCGAGGGCCACGATCCTGTCGCCCTCGACGTGGATGTGCCCGGAGGGGATCTCCTCGCCCACGACCGGGGCGATGTGGACGTTCTCGATCAGGATGGCGCTCATCTGATGCCTGCCTTGCGTGTCGCGGCGAGCCGTACGGCGTCGAGGATCTTCTCGTAGCCGGTGCACCGGCACAGGTTGCCCGCCAGGGCCTCGCGGATCTCCGCGTCGGACGGCTGCGGGATCCGTTCGATCAGGTCGTGGGCCTGGACGACGAGCCCGGGCGTGCAGAAACCGCACTGGACGGCGCCGCACTCGACGAAGGCCTCCTGGACCGCGTCGAGCCGGTCGCCGTCGGCGAGACCCTCGACGGTGCGGATCTCCCTGCCCTCGGCCTGGCCGGCCGCGACCAGGCAGGCGCAGACGGTGACGCCGTCGAGGTAGACGGTGCAGGAGCCGCACTCGCCCTGCTCGCACGCGTTCTTGGAGCCCGGCAGGCCCACCCGCTCGCGCAGGACGTACAGGAGGCTCTCGCCCTCCCAGACGTCGTCGGCGATCTCCTGGCGGCCGTTGACGGTGAAGGTGAGGCGCATCAGCCGGCTCTCCTCTCGAAGTGTCCCGAACGGAACTCGTTCCATGCCCACGTAAGGGTGCGCCGCGCCATCACCGCGATGGCGTGACGCCGGTAGTCGGCGGTGCCGCGCACGTCGTCGATCGGCGAGGCGGCCTCGGCGGCCAGCTCCCCGAAACGCCCGAGCACCGCGGGGTCGAGCCTCGCCTCCCAGTCCAGCTCGGCGGCGAGGAACTCCTCGGCGGCGACGGCGCGGCGGGGGGTCGGGGCGGCCGAGCCGATGCCGGTGCCCACCCGGCGCTCGCCGGGGTGGAGCGCGATCGCGAACGAGCAGACCGCGATCACCATGGCGTTGCGGGTGCCGACCTTGGAGAAGTACTGGGGTCCGCTCGCCGGGCTCATCCAGAACGCCCGGATCAGCTCGTCGGCCTCCAGCGCGCTGCGCTTGACCCCGAGGTAGAAGCCGTCGGCCGGGACCATCCGCACGCCCCTGGCGGCGGACTCGACCTCCACGACCGCGTTCCCGGCCAGCAGCGGCGGGTGGCTGTCCCCCGCGGGCGAGGCCGCGCCGAGGTTGCCCCCCACGGTGCCCCGGTTGCGGATCTGCGGCGAGCCGACCGTGCGCGAGGCCTGCGCCAGGCCGGGCAGCCGGTCTCCCAGCTCGGAGATCAGCCGGGCGTACGACACGCCCGCGCCGACCCTGAGCCTGCCGTCCGGCTCCTCGCTCCACCCCGCGAGCTCCGCGACCCGGTTCAGGTCGAGCAGCCCGGTCGGCCGGCGCACGTCGAAGTTGAGCTCGACCATCATGTCGGTGCCGCCCTGGATGGGCACCACCTCCGGCCGGTCCGCCTTGGCGGCCAGCGCCTCCGCCCACGTGGCGGGTCGCAGGAAATCCATCGTCACTCCCAGGCGAAAAGGGCGGCGGGGGCGTCGTCACGGAGCACGGTGCCCTCGATCAGCCCGTAGGGACGGTCGGCGGCGTAGAACACCTCGTTCGGGTTGTCCAGCCCGAACGGCGTGAGATCCACCAGGAAGTGGTGCTTGTTCGGCATCGCCAGGCGCACCTCGCAGAGTTCCTCGCGGGCGTTCAGCACCCGCTCGCCCATCGCGTAGAGCGTCTGCTGCAACGACAGGCTGTAGGTCTCGGCGAACGCCCCCAGAAGGCATCCGCGCACTTCAGCGTACGACTCGCCGTACGGGGACGCCTCGGAAAGGTGCCGCCAGCGAGCCGACACCGCGGTGGCGAGGACACGGTCCCGGGTGGGCGGGAGGGTGGTGTACTCGTCCTGGATGTAGCCGGAGAACTCCGAGTCGGTCGAGTTGAGCACCACCAGGTCCTTCAGCCCGGAGACCACGGTGGTGGTGCCGTCGATGTCGTGGTGGACCAGGCAGGTGCGCACCTCCCGGCCGGAGCGGACGAAGGAGTGCCGCTTGCCCTCGGCCCCCGGCGCGGAGTCGTCCGCCACCGGGATCCGGTCCCAGAAGTATTCCTCGATCTCCACGCGGGCGTGGTGGACGGTGGGCTGGGACTCCACGTAGTGGCGGGCCAGCAGGATCGCGAAGTCCTCGATCTCGGCCACGCCGTGTTTCCTGGCGAAGGCGTAGACGGTGTTCTTCTGCGTGTCCGTGGTCAGGACCGAGGCGTTGTCACCGGTGAGGTGGACGTCCTCCATGTCGCCGGAGAGCGCCGAGCTGACGGTGACGTCCTTGATGTGGTGGACGACGCCGTCCCTGACGACGCGGACCAGGCGGGTCTCCGCCTTGCCGTAGCGGTTTGGGCCGAGAATGACGGTCATCGCAATCCTTCCGGTGTGGAGACCCCGGGCCTCGGCCGTGGAGAGGAGGTCAAGCTAGCTCCCTCGATAGGTCGAGTAGGCGAACGGGCTGAGCAGCAGGGGCACGTGGTGGTGCTCAGCCGGGTTCACGACCGTGAAGTCGATCGAGACCCGGGGGTAGAAGGCGTCCACCGCACGGGCGGCGAAGTAGGCGCCGGTGTCGAAGACGATCCGATGCGCGCCGGCCCCGCACGTCCAGCCCCCGATCCGGCCGTCGGCGTCGGTGACCCCCTCGGCGAGCACCCGGCCGTCCTTCTCCAGGCGTACGGCGACGCCCGCCGCGGGCCTGCCCAGGGCGGCGTCCAGCACGTGCGTGGACAGGCTCACGCGGCGCCTCCCAGCAGCTTCGCCAGCCGCAGCCGCGTGATCTTGGCGAGCTCGGCCCTGACGACGTCCCGCTCCGCCTCCTCGTTGTTGCCCAGCCGCTCCCGGAGACGGGCCAGCATCTCCTCGGCCGACAGGCCCGTGGCGCAGACGAGATAGACGTGGCCGAACCGCTCCTCGTAGGCGCGGTTGCCCTCGGCCAGTTCCTCGAGGACCTCCCGTCCGGCCGCACCCACCCCGGACTGCTCCTGACGCGACCAGCCCGACTCCCTGCCGGAGCGGCCGGGCTCCCGGGAGGTCGCCGGGCCCTCTCCGCCGGACGACTCGCCGGGGTCCGCGGGGGAAGCCCGAACGGCCCCCGGCGACGACCCGGACGCCTGCCCGCCCGTACGGGACTCGCCGATCCGGGGGTGGGCGGCCAGCGCCTCAAGCACGCCGGACCACTCCAGGTCCCGCACGGCGGCCTCCGCCACCCCGGCCAGCAAGTCGAGATCGCGGTAGGGGCGCAGCGCGGTCACCTCACGGGCGAAGGTCCGGGACGCGCAGCAGGTCAGCAGCTCGGCCTCGGCCTCGGCCGCGCTCAGCGCGTTGAATTCGGCCAGCCCCGCCACCGGCGGTGCGGAGTTCACATTCGGCATGTGAGCAGTACATACACCACCACCATGCGCGGTCCAGCAAATCGCGTGGACTTTTTCCCTGTGGCGTAGCTCATCCGGATTCCTGATGGTGTAACTCATTCGGGCCGATCGGCGTGCCCGGCGGCCCCGGACACACCCGCCCCCGCCGCGCGGGGTCCGGAAAACGGTCGGGGTCAAGGCCTAAGCTTGATGTCACCATGACTCCTCTCTCCCCTATCGGCGGACACGTCTCCGTCACCGGCGGCCTGGCCAAGGGCGGCCTGCGATACGCCTCGGACATCGGCGCCGAGATGATCCAGGTGTTCGTCACCAACCCGCGCGGCTGGGCGCTCGCCGCCGGCAACCCCGCCCAGGACGCGGAGCTGCGCGAGTCCGGCATGCTGTCCTTCGTGCACGCGCCGTATCTCGTCAACCTGGGTTCTCCCAGTGCCGACACCCTGGAGAAATCGGTCGCCACCGTACGGCACGGCCTGCTGCGCGCCCACGCGATCGGCGCCAAAGGCCTGGTGATCCACACCGGGTCGGCGGTCACCCAGCACCGCGACGACGCCCTGCGCCAGTTGCACGAGCATCTCCTGCCGCTCCTTGAGGAGATCCCCGAGGACGGCCCGGACCTGCTGCTGGAGCCGATGGCCGGGCAGGGCGCGATGCTCTGCGCGACCGTCCAGGATCTGGAGCCCTACCTGGCCGCCCTCGACTGGCACCCGAAGGCGGGCATCTGCCTGGACACCTGCCATGCCTTCTCCGCGGGCCACGACCTGTCGACGGCCGAGGGCGTCAAGGAGACCTTCGACGCCCTGCACGCGATCGCCCCGGGCCGGCTCAAGCTGGTCCACGCCAACGACTCCAAGGACGTGTGCGACTCCAAGAAGGACCGGCACGAGAACATCGGCTCGGGTCACATCGGGATGCGGCCCTTCGCCGACATGATGCGCCACCCGGTGGTCGCGGGGGTGTCTATCTGCATCGAGACGCCGGGCGGCGCGGAGAAGCACCGCGAGGACATCGAACTGCTGAAGAAGCTCCGCGACGACTGAAGCGCGGATCACCGGGCCGGATGGCGGGCCGCGGCCCGCCATCCGGGGGTTCCGCCCACCGGCGTCGAGCGACGACCGTCGGGCCGGATTCGCCGGCCGCGGCCCCGTCATCGGCTGACTGCCCGCTGACCTGGGCCGGACGGTCAGCGGGCGAGACGGGACGCCCATCTTCGCGATCCGGCCGCCCCCGTGTGGCCGGATCACGGTCCGACCCGTGGGCTAGCACAGGCGTCCCGCCATACCGGAGATCGGTGGGCCCTACCCCCCGGTCAGGGACCCAGCAGCCGGGTGACCAATGTCGACGCTCACCCGAATTTCCCGCGCACCAGGTCTTTTGCGAGCCTTGCGGCTCTGTCCCCCCGATGTCGCGGGTCTCGCTCTCCGATGAGGGAACACTAGAGGGGCACCCAGAAGAGTGAGTCCTGCTTTTTGGCCAGCGCGTTTAACGGTGTGTAGCCGTCGATGTACGGAAGGTATCCGCACGACGAACGGTCGTCCACGAACGACGAACGGTCGATTCATGGGCTTGCGGACTCCTGGGGGATGTGTGTTCGTGCTTCCAGGATGTGGGTTCCGGCTCCTGGAGGATGTGTTTTCCAGCCCCCCGGGATGTGTTCCCTCTTCCGGGGGATGTGTTTTCGAGCTCCCCGGATGGGTTCCGTCTTCCGGGAAACGCGTTTTCCGGCGACGAACCACGGCGAACCCCGGCAGGGCGCTCCCCGGCGGTACCACCACGGCGAGTGCGGATGTGCGCCGAACGGCAGGCGGCACGCCGCGTGCGGGACGGCGCGTGCGGGACGGCGCACGCATGCGGAACAGCGGACGGCGCAGCGCGACGCGTGCGGAACGGCGGACGGCGCGACGCGTGCGGAACGAGCGGAACGACGCGACGCAGCGCGTGCGGAACGGCGGACGGCACACCGCGTGCCGGCCGGCGGAGGGCGCGACGTGTGCCGGCCGGCGTTCTATCTGGTCGCGCCGGAGGGCAGCTGCCAGTCCTTGGTCATGGCGGAGGACGGCAGCGGCCGGCCCTTGACCGCGATGGAGGCCAGCGGCCGATCCCGGAGCTGACGGACGAGCTGCTCACGGACCTCACGGGTGTGGCGCCGGCTGACCGGCAGCGTCTCGGTGCCCACCCGCAGCATCACCCGGCCGCCGTCGAAACGCAGCTCGCTCACGTGCCGCACCGAGACCAGCGTGCTGCGATGCACCCGGATGAACCCGGACCCGGCCCAGCGCCGCTCCAGCGCGGCCAGCGGCATGCGCACCAGATAGCTGCCCTCCACGGTGTGCAGCCGTACGTAGTCGCCCTTCGCCTCGGCGAACCAGACCGCCTGCTGGGGCACGAACCTGGTCCGTCCGGCGAGCTCGACCGGGATGACGTCCTCCGGGGCCGAGCCGGCCGCCGCAGGTATCGCGGCCTCCAGGCGCCGCACGGCCTCCGCCAGCCGGTCGGCCCGGACCGGCTTGAGCAGGTAGTCCACCGCCTCCAGCTCGAAGGCCTGGACGGCGCACTCCTCGTGGGCGGTGACGAACACCAGCCGGGGCGGGTTGGGGAAGCCACCGATGAGCCGGGCCAGGTCGAGGCCGTCGAGGCCGGGCATGCGGATGTCGAGGAAGACCCCGTCGAGCCGCTCCCCGGTCCCGATCATCTGAACCATGTCCTGGAGCGCCGTGACGCCGCCGGGAGCGGTGGACACGTGCTCGATCCGGGGGTCCTGGCGGAGGAGGTAGGCGATCTCCTCCAGGGCGGGAACCTCATCGTCAACGGCCAGGACTCGCAACATGACCCCACGCTGCCCCCTGAACCACTTCCACCGCAAGCCGCATGGCAACTTCAGGTAATAGTTTGACTACAAATAGCTATTACCGAGGGTGAACCTTGGGCAATCGCAGGTTTACCCTGGTGCCCGCGTCCAGCTCGCTCTCCACGACGAGGCCGTAGTCCTCGCCGTAGATCTGGCGGAGCCGGGCGTCGACGTTGGCCAGCCCGATCCCGCCCTCGCCCCGCCCGCGACGGGAGTCGCCGCCGAGCAATGACCTGGCCCGCTCGGGCGACATGCCCCGCCCGTCGTCCTCCACGCTGATGCGGGCCTCGGAGCCCGCGTCCTCGACCGTCACCCGTACCTCGCCGGGCCCTGCGGCGGCGCCGACCCCGTGCTTGACGGCGTTCTCCACCAACGGCTGCAGAAACAGGAACGGCACCGGCATCGACAGCACCTCCGGCGCCACCCGGACGGTGAAGCGGAGGCGGTCGCCGAACCTGGCACGTTCCAGCAGCAGATACCGGTCCACGCAGTGGAGCTCCTCGGCCAGGGTGGTGAAGTCCCGTGCCCCGCTCAGCGCGTATCTGGTGAAGTCGGCGAAGTCCATCAGCAACTCCCGGGCCCGCTCGGGGTCGGTGCGGACGAAGGAGACGATGGTGGTCAGCGCGTTGTAGACGAAGTGCGGGGACATCTGCGCGCGCAGCGCCCGCAGCTCGGCCTCCATGGCACGCCGCCGGGAGGAGTCGAACTCGGCCAGCTCCAGCTGACCGGAGACCCATCGGGCGACCTCCGTGACGGTCCGCACCAGCACCGCGCTCAACGCGGTGTCATAGACCGCCAGCGCGCCCACCGCCCGCCCGTCGACGACGAGGGGCACGACCACCGCGCCCCGGATCGGGCAATCCGGGGTGCCGCAGGCGAAGGCGTCTCCGGTGACCACGTGCGAGCGTCCCGAGGCGAGCGCGATCCGGGCGTGCTCGGATGCGTGGGCCCGGTGACAGTCCGCCCCGCCGTCCCAGGCGAGCACGCCGCCGGCGTCCGACACCGCGACGGCGCTGGTGCCCAGCAGGATCCGCAGGTGACAGACCGCCTTGCGCGCGGAGTCGCGCGTCAGCCCGGCTCGCAGCGAGGGAGCCGCCATCGCCGCGATGTGCAGGGTGACGAAGGTGGCCTCGTCCGGCAGATCGTCCGGACGGCGGGAGGACACGGGCCGGCGGCGGGGCAGGATGAACCCGAGAAAGGTACCGGTGACGCAGAGCAGCATCCAGCCACTGGTCGACATGGGGGAACCGTAGCCAACCGCGGCCAACCGCCCCGGACAATCAGGGAAAAACCCCGATCACAGCGGCCCTTCGCCCGGTTCCTCCTGATAGGAGTAGCGCTGCTCGCGCCAGGGGTCGGCGATGTTGTGGTAGCCACGCTCCTCCCAGAAGCCACGCTTGTCCTCCAGCAGGTATTCCACGGCGCGCACCCATTTGACGCTCTTCCAGGCATACAGGTGCGGGACGACCAGCCTGACGGGGAAACCGCGCTCGGGGGGCAGCGGCTTCTCGTCGAGCTCCAGGACGAACATCGTCTGGCTGCCGGCGAAGTCGCTCATCCGCACGTTGGCGCTGTAGCCGTACTCGGCCCAGATCATCACGTGCTTCACGTCCTGCGCGGGCGGGGCCAGTTTCATCAGCGTCGCCGCCGACACCCCGCTCCACTCGTTTCCCATGATCGAGAACTTCGTGACGCAGTGGAAGTCGGCCAGGATCGTGGTGCGTGGCAGCTCGGAGAACTGCGACCAGGTGAACCGGTGCTGTTCACCCGAAGCGGTCGCCCCCATGACGTGCAACTCCCACGTGGCCGGGCGGAACGTGGGCACCCGGCCGTAATGGATCACCGGCCGTCCTCGGGGGACGTACTGGCCTGGAGGCAGACGAGTGTCCTCCCGTGGAGGTTCGGACTGCTCCACCATCACTCCCCTCGCCGTTTCCCCGGTAACACGGGGCAATCCTGCCACCGCGAGTTTTCCGCCGGTCCGGCGGCCACCGGATAAAGCTCACCGCCGACCCGATCACCGCTCCGGAGCCGACCGGCTGTCACACCCGGCCACCGCCGCCGACCACCGCCGCCTCGGCCGTGATCGCCGTGGTCGCCGGGATCATCGGGATCGCCGCCTCGGCCACCACATCCGTCGACCGTCAACCGGGCGGGCCTCAGGGTAGCGCTCCAGCGCCGCCTGGGTGGACGACGCACCGCGCCGCGTCGCCCTGGGGCACCCGGTTGACGGCCTCCTCCCTCTCCAGGTCACGGGCACGATCGCGCGGTGCGCTATCATTACCCGCGATGCGTACTGTGTTCTGGTTTTGGTATGGCGACGGACCCGTAGGTCGGACCGTTCGCCCCCAGATGCTGCGCTGACAGCCAGGCGAACCTCAAGGCCCCGGGTCCGGATTTCGGACTCGGGGCCTTCTGCGTTTCCAGCCCCCCATCGACCACCGAGCACCAGAGGAGAGACATGGTCATCGTCATGGGCCCCGACGCCACCCAGAAAGACGTCGAGGCGATCGTGGAGATCATCGATACGGCGGGCGGCGACGCCTTCGTCAGCCGGGGAGTGAGCCGTACGATCATCGGCCTGGTCGGCGACGTCGCCCAGTTCGCGACGCTCAACCTGCGCGGCATGCGCGGGGTGGCCGACGTGATGCGGGTGACCGCGCCCTACAAGCTGGTGAGCCGGGACAACCATCCCGAGCGCTCCACCGTCCGGGTCGGCGGCGTGCCCATCGGCCCCGGCACGGTCACGCTGATCGCCGGCCCGTGCGCGGTGGAGACCCCGCAGCAGACGCTGGAGGCGGCCCAGATGGCCAGGGCCGCCGGGGCCACCCTGCTGCGAGGCGGCGCCTACAAGCCCCGTACCTCCCCCTACGCCTTCCAGGGTCTCGGCGAGGCGGGCCTGCGGATCCTCGCCGACGTGCGCGAGCAGACCGGACTGCCCATCGTCACCGAGGTCGTCGACGCCCACGACGTGGAGCTGGTCGCCTCCTACGCCGACATGCTGCAGGTCGGCACCCGCAACGCGCAGAACTTCGCGCTGCTCCAGGCGGTCGGCGGGATCGGCAAGCCGGTCATGCTCAAGCGCGGCATGAACGCCACCATCGAGGAGTGGCTGATGGCCGCCGAGTACATCGCCCAGCGCGGCAATCTCGACATCGTGCTGTGCGAGCGCGGCATCCGCACCTTCGAGACCGCCACCCGCAACACCCTGGACGTCTCCGCGGTCCCGGTCGCCCAGCGGCTGTCGCATCTGCCGGTCATCATCGACCCGTCCCACTCCGGCGGCCACCGCGATCTTGTCCTGCCGCTCACCCGGGCGGCCATCGCCGTCGGCGCCGACGGCGTGATCATCGACGTTCATCCCCACCCGGAGCAGGCCCTCTGCGATGGCCCCCAGGCACTGGTCGACGGCGACCTGGACGAGCTGGCGCGCGTGATGCGCGAGTTCCCGCCGCTGCTGGGCAAGATCGCAGCCGGCGACGCCCTGACCCTCGCCTGAGGCGTGGCCCCATGCCCGGCCTCGCGTCGATCCGCCACGGGCACCGACGCTTTTCCGGTACGGCCGGCGCCACAGACCGCCTGCCGTACCGGAAGGTCCGCTCTCAGTCCTCCAGCTTGTACTCCTGGAGGGAGCCGGCCAGCTGGACGGCGAGATCTTCGGCGTCCATGCGCCGCTCGATCTGCTTGAGATCCGCGACCTTGGCGGCGAGCTCGACGCGGCGGGGGGCGAGGAGGGTGCAGCAGTCCTCGTCGGGAAGCTCGGAGATCTCCAGGGTGCCGATGCGGCGGGCCTCCGCCATGATCTCGGTCTTGTCGAAGCCGATGAGCGGGCGCAGGATCGGCAGGTCGACCGCGTCGTCCTGGGCGGTGATGTTCTGCAGGGTCTGGGAGGCCACCTGGCCGAGGGAGTCACCCGTGATCAGAGCCGCCGAGCGGAGGCGGTGGGCGACCTCTTCGGCGGTCTTGAGCATCAGGCGGCGCTGAGTGATGATCGCCAGGCGCTCCTGGCCGGAGGCCTTGATGGACTGCTGTGCCTTGCCGAAGGGGACGACCCACAACCGGGACTTGCCCTGGAACTTGTCCAGTGCCCGGACCAGCGCGTACGCCTTGTAAATGGACTCGGAGGTGCTGAACGGGATGCCGGAGAAGTGCAGGAAGTCGACCCGCATGCCGCGGCGCATCATCCGGTAGGCCGCCACCGGGGAGTCGATGCCTCCGGACATCAGGACGAGGCCCCGGCCGCTGCTGCCGACGGGCAGCCCGCCCTGGCCCGGCAGACCGCCGGTGAAGACGAACGCCTCGTCGCGGTCGACCTCGATGGAGACCACGAGCTCGGGGTTCTTCAGGTCGACCGGCAGGCCGTAGATGTCGTTGAGCTCTCCGCCGACCGAGCGGTCCAGCTGCATCGAGGTCAAGGGGAAACGCTTGTCGCGGCGGCGGGAGCGGACCGCGAAGGAGACGCCGCGCCTGACGTCGTCGCGGTCGGCCAGCAGCTCGATCGCGGCCTTGGTGATCGTCGAGGGGTCCTTGGCGACCTTCCAGGCCCGGTGGATCCAGATCAGCCCGGGGACGTGGCTGACCCGCTCGGCGACCGCGTCGGCGATCTCGACGCCGGTGCCCTCGGGGAGGAAGAGCGCGATGACTCCGTGGCGCTGCCGCACGTCGACCTTGACGCCGATGTCCTTCAGGGCGGCCTTGAGGTTGGCCTGCAGCCTCTGCTCGAAGAGCTCTCGGTTGTTTCCCTTGAGGACGACCTCGCCCAGTTTGAGCAGAACACAGGGCTCGCCCAGAGCGGACATGGTCATGGTGCAACCTCCGGTGGAGCTTCGAGGGGAAAGTGGAACCATCGTCAAGTGTCTCGCGGGACCGCCTAAAGACAACGTCTCGACCTCGTTACTTTAGTAGGCCCCGCGACCCGCCGGAGCCCTGCCCGGGGCGCATCGGAGGAGTTCCGCCCGCCCGTGGAGCGGCGGCACGTCTGGCCGCGGTCCGTACGGCCCCCCGGGAATCCCCAGGAATACGGCCATCCGGGCCGCCGCGCGCCCGCCAACGGCGGCCAGGACCTCGAAACCGGCCTCGGACGGATCCGCGGGAAGCGCGGGACGTGAACGCGCAACCGCACGGCAGAGCCCCGCCGACGAACTGTTGTCCGCCGGCGGGGCCGAAGTTCATTCGCTGTGCCGTGGTAGCTGTATGTGTGACGACCCCGTACCCACCCGATGATCTACCGGGTTCGCGGGACCGCCTTCACCGGCTCTGAGATCGTCTTCACGCGGCCGCCGCCGACCTCGACGATTACGCCGACGCCGGATTCGACTCTGACACCTTTCTTGGACACCTGCTCATTCTCCGACGGCGATGGAGGTCACTTCCATCCCGAAATGGTTTCGCAGGGAGTCTTTACGGACGGCGGTGCGGCACAGACGTCGGTCAATGAGCACCCCCGAACGGATCTCACGGACCGCGCCCCTGGCCCGGCCATGTCGGCGGATTCACACCGAACGGTCTCAGCTCAACCGCTGATTCGCGGCCCGACCCCTCTATCCAGGCCCCTGGGGCCGACCAGAAGGGAATTCAGGCCGTTCCGCGGATTCTCAGTTGTTGTTGTTGTTATTGTTGTTGTTCCCGCCCCCGTTGTTGTTGTTATTGTTGTTGTTGTTATTTCCTCCGCCTCCGTTATTGTTGTTGTTATTGTTGTTGTTCCCGCCTCCATTGTTGTTGTTATTGTTGTTGTTATTGTTCCCGCGACCTCCATTATTGTTGTTGTTATTATTGTTGTTGTTTCCGCGGCCTCCGTTGTTGTTATTGTTGTTGTTATTGTTGTTGTTCCTCCTGGCCCTGCACCTGTCAGGGTTGTTGGCGTTGCGGCAGGGCCTCTGAATGAGGGTCGTGCTCGTGCCGCTGGAAGCCTGGGTCGGGGTTCCGGCACTGGCGGACTGAGCCGGCATCGTCACGGGGACGACGAGGGCGGAGGCCACCATTGCACCGGCGACGAGAGCGTTTCTGACCTTGGACATGTAGAACACCCCATGTCATATTGATTGGGTTTCGCGCGACACCCCGACTGACACAACGTCGAATCGGTATCGCAAGAACGCCGGCGCGGAGCCGGACATGAATTCCACGTTAGTTGCAGGGCACCGGGGTGGTGCATCAAGGAGGCAAAGGTCTCGGTTCGGTCAGATTACTCTCGGATTTGCAGCAAAAACCGAGAGTGAGCGCCTAATCACTTGGAGTTATTTCTCCTTGGCCCTCCGTTTTCCCGGAGATATCCAAACCTCAAAGTTGAATGTTCTAGAGGTCATTGCGATGCGACCGGAATCCCGCGTGCGAGCCACATCCGGTTAACACCGGACTCCTCAAACGCTTTTTACACTCCGGCGAGACGGCAGATCACCTGCACGGATTGCATCCCGCGCATATGGGCGGCCATCGGCATCACCGCCCATCAGGCGAAATGGCGGAAGATCACGGAACTCTTACGACGATCCGCGTGGCCGGAAACGAGGGCGTCGACTCGAATGAGATCTCGATCGTCACAACGCAACAAAGCGCGGCCAGATTCAGCTAACGCGCCGGCGGCCACTTTAGCGAGCCCGCGGCTCCTACGGCTCGCCGAGCGGTTCGTCGAGGCCCTGCTCGATGGCGTAGCGGACGAGCTCGACACGGTTGTGGAGCTGCAGCTTGTTCAGCGTGTTCTGGACGTGGTTCTGCACGGTCCGATGAGACAGCACGAGTCGTTCGGCGATCTGCTTGTAGGACAGGCCCTTGGCGACCAGGCGGAGCACCTCCGTCTCCCGCTCGGTCAGGCGTGGCGCCACGTCGGGAGCGGGCTGGGCCGCCAGCCTCCGATACTCCCCCAGGACGAGCCCCGCCAGCCCGGGAGTGAACACCGCGTCACCCCCGGCGGTACGCCTGACCGCCTCAAGGAACTCCTCCTTGCTCGCGGATTTCAGCAGATACCCTGACGCGCCTGCCTTGACCGCCGCCAGCACGTCGTCCTGCTCTCCGCTGGCCGACAGTACGAGCACCCGGGGAGGCGGGTCCGACGCCGCCAGCCTTCTGGCCACCTCCACCCCCGACAGGTCCGGCAGTTGCAGATCCAGCACGACCAGCTCGGGCCGGACCGCCGCGGCCACCCGGACCGCCTGCTGTCCCTCCCCGACCGCGGCCACGACCTCGTAGCCGGCCTCGGCCAGATCCCTGGCCAGTCCGTCCCTCCACATCGGATGGTCGTCCACCACCATCACGCGCATCCGAACTCCCTGATTAAAGATCAGCCGGCACCGACATCTCGACCTCGGTGCCCCCGCCGGGACCGGATACCACGGTGACCGTACCGCCCAGGTCGGCGATGCGTCCCCGGATGGACTGGGCGACGCCGAGCCGGCCGTCCGCCGCGGCGGCCTCCAGGCGGCCGGGGGAAATGCCCGGCCCCTCGTCCCTGACGGTCACGGTGATCACGCCGCCGTCGCTCTCGGCGAAGATCCAGGCGGGGGCCTGCGTCCCGCAGTGGCGGGTGACGTTGTCCAGAGCGGCGCCGACGGCCGCGGCCATCTCCCCCGCGACGGTCGCGGGCAGGGTCAGCGGGGTCGCCGGAGCCGAGACGGTGACGGAGGCCGAGCCATACTTCTGCAGCAGGGTGCGCAGGTCGGCGATGCCGGCGGCCGGCGGCTCCGGCCGGAGCCTGACCAGCTCGCGCAGTGCGGCCTCCTGCTCACCCGCCAGCCTGCCCAGCTCGGCCGCCTCGCCGCCCAGCTCCTGGCCGCGCCGCTGGACCAGGGCGAGCACCTGGAGCACCGAGTCGTGGATGCCCCGGGCGAGCCGCTCCCGCTCGCGACCGGAGGCCTCCAGTTCGATCGCCTGCTGCATGCGTTCTTCCGCCCTCTTGGTCAGCCGGGCGGCGTGCCCGACCACCACCCCGGCGAGGAAGAACAGCACGGTGCCGTTGATCGGCAGCTTCTCGAAGTCCAGCCCGCCGGCCCCGCGCAGCCACAGGTCGGTCAGTGAGACGATCAGAGCCGCCGCGGCCCCGGCCCGCCGCCCGCCGTGCACGCCCCACGCCAGCACCGCACCGCCCATCCAGGTCGCGGTGATCGGCAGGATGTCCTGCTGGTAGACGCCCTGCACCAGCGGGGTGCTGAGCAGGCAGCCCAGGGTCACGAGCATGTCGAGGGCGAGCAGCGGCCAGCCGCGAAACTCCTCGATGGAGTAGGCGAAGATCGTCGCCACGGTCCACAGCGCCATGACGCCGATCACCAGCAAGCCGATCATCGGGCGCGCGTATCCTCCGGCGCCGACGAGCAGAACCGCCGCGTACACAAGGGATGCGACGCGGAAGACCGCGATCGCCCGCCAGAACGACCCGTCGATCCCCATCACCAGCCGATCCTGCCCTCCGGCACGCCGAGGCGGCCATCACCGCCGGCTCGACCGGCCGATGATGTACAGCTTGCGCCACCGCGGACCACTCCGTCGAGACGTGAGCCGTACCGGAGAGGAGGTGCGGGCCACCGGTCACCCGCGGCCCCGAGGACGGGGCCGGGCGCTCGCAAGGTGCCTGCGGGCATGACCTCGGGAGCGCCCCCTCACACCTCTGTCAGCCGAAGAAGACCTCGGCCTCCTCGTAGCGGCTGACCGGAACGGTCTTGAGCTCCTTCGTGGCCTCGTCGAGGCCGACCCGCACGATGTCGGTGCCCTGCAGCGCGACCATGACGCCGAAGTCGCCGTCGTGGACCGCGTCGATGGCCTGCAGACCGAACCTGGTGGCCAGCACCCGGTCGAAGGCCGTGGGAGTGCCGCCGCGCTGGATGTGGCCGAGCACGGTGGTGCGGGCCTCCTTGCCGGTCCGCTTCTCGATCTCCTTGGCGAGCATCTCGCCGATCCCGCCCAGACGCACGTGCCCGAAGGAGTCGAGCTCACCCGCCTGCAGCGCCATCTGCCCCTCCATCGGGTGGGCACCCTCGGCGACCACGATGATCGGGGCGTACCGGGTCTTGAAGCGGGACTCGACGTAGGCGCAGACCTTGTCGATGTCGAAGGGCTTCTCCGGGATGAGAATGACGTTGGCGCCGCCGGCCATGCCCGCGTGCAGGGCGATCCAGCCCGCGTGGCGGCCCATGACCTCGCAGATCAGCGCGCGGTGGTGGGACTCGGCGGTGGTGTGCAGCCGGTCGATCGCCTCGGTGGCGATGTTGACGGCCGTGTCGAACCCGAAGGTGTAGTCGGTCGCGTTGAGGTCGTTGTCGATCGTCTTGGGCACGCCGACGACCTTCACGCCCTTGTCGAAGAGCTGCTTGGCGACTCCGAGGGTGTCTTCACCGCCGATCGCGATCAGCGCGTCGATCCCACCCTGCGCCAGGTTCTCCTTGATTTTCTCAACGCCACCGTCGATCTTGATGGGGTTGGTCCGCGACGAGCCGAGGATCGTGCCACCACGCGGCAGGATGCCCCGCACGGCCTGGACGTCCAGCTGCATGGTGTCGCCCTCGAGCGGACCTCGCCAGCCGTCACGAAATCCAACGAACTCATGTCCGTGAACGGTCACGCCTTTGCGCACGACGGCGCGGATAACGGCGTTCAGGCCGGGGCAGTCGCCGCCCCCGGTTAGCACTCCGATACGCATGGCATCCTCCGGTAATGGTTCCGAGGCAAGACGGCAAGGGTAAGCGTGGTGATGCGTCCGGCGGGCGATTTCCGCCACCGACGCAACGCATTCTGCCTCCAGAGCGGGCCAATGGTCTAGACCAAACCGAATGAGCCCTCACATGTCGGTTCCGGCAGTGGATACCGGAGCGACGTGGGCACCGCGCTCGTCGTGACCGTAAACCGATCCCGCTCCTGCACCCAACGGTCTCACGGGTCAGACGGTTCCAGACCACGGACCGGATCCGGCGGCCCCGTGGGCAGCCCGGCTCCGGGAACCCGCTCCCGCTCCAAAGGCCTCACGAGCCCTCTGGTTCGACGTTGCGATCCGGACCCGCCCCTGGTCTAACCATCCCACGGGCCGCCCAGTCCCAGGGGTTCGAGGTTGTCCTCGGCCGGGTGGAGCCGCCCGGCGGGGCCGGCGGCGAAGGTCCGCAGGATGTTCGTGGTGGCCCTGCGGACGAAGGCCGCGGCCCTGCCGGTGACGCCGTGGCCGCAGCGGGCGCCGCGCAACGCGCACACCCAGCGCATGGTGCCCGAGCTGAACACCGCGGCGCCGCCGGGCACGGTGTAGTAGGCGCTGTGCGCGATCGTGGACCTGCCGCCGCAGTTGAGGGGGGAGATCGACAGGATCTCCATCGGACGGGGCACGCCGGAGAAGACCTTGTCCGTCTCCACCCCGGCCATGCCGGGGAAGGCGGTGCCACGCCTGACCCCGGTCCCCTTGAAGATCCAGTGGCCGGGGTTGTAGACCACGTAGGCGGCCTCGGCGGGAAAGCAGTCGTACATCGGACCGGTCAGCGAGCTCTCCGGCTCGTCCTCGCGCCACAGGCGGGTGCCGGGGTCCCCGGCGTCGTCCTTGCCGCAGACGACCAGGCGGCCCGCGCCCAGCGGCGTCCTGGCGAAGCGGATCCGCCAGTAGACGGCGTTGGCGCCGAGGAAGGCGAGGTTGGTCCCTCGGTCGCGAGCGGCCTCGACGGTGCGCCGCATGTGCGCCGACCAGTACTCGTCGTGTCCCAGCGAGATCAGCCCCGTGGCGCCGTCGAGGATGTGCGGGTCGTCGTCGAGCTCCCGGTTCGTGACGTAGGCGAGCGGAACGCCGCTGCGTTCGGCGACCTCGATGGCGTCGCGTTCCATGTCCAGGAAGAGCCGGGCTCCCGAGGTGTCGTAGGGACGGTCGAAGCTGACCGCCCGGGACCTGTCCTCGAAACCGCCGGGCCCCCGGTAAAGGCTGCGGCCACCCCAGTCGTTGTAGGCCTGCCAGGTGGTGACCGCGTTGACGACGACCAGGCGGCCGCGGGTGGAGGCGGATCTGACGGTGACGGGGACGTAGCGCCCGGCTCCGGTGTCGGCGTCCAGCCGGAGGAGGTAGGAGCCCTCGGGCCAGCCGGAGGTGTCCACGGCCGGTCCGGGCTTCCAGCGGGCGGCGGTCACCGTGCGGGTGGCGGCGATCGTCTCGGGCGGGGCCTGCCGCCTGCCGGGCAGGGGCTCCGACTCCCACACCTTCCTGGCTCCGGCCCCGCCGTACCAGCCCACCCGGAAGGCCCGCACGGTGTAGCGGGCGGCCGTGGTCGAGACGTAGAGCCGGAAGCTCTCCCCCGGCAGCATGCTCACCCGGTCGGCGAAGCCCTCGATCTCGTGCTCCGCGCCCGGCCTGCGCGTCCGCCAGTGCGGGCTGCCCTTCCTGGCGTTCTCCACCGAGGTGGAGGAGGCGGCCGGCGCGGCCCGAGCCGTGTCCCGAGTCGTGGACGGAACCGCGGCCGGGGTGGCGGGCGGGCTGGGAAGCCCGCCCGCGCGAGGAAGGACCGTGCATCCGGCGACCAGCGAGGTCACCGCCAGAGCGGCCAGACACGCGGACATTCGACGCATGGACAGCAGCATGTCCGTGGGAAAGGCCCGCCCCGTGCGGAGCCACGGGATCTTGGACGGATCTTGATGTCGGTACGGCTTCTCGACGGCGTCAGGACCTTCGGCCGGATCCCGGCGTCAGGACAGCGGCAGCACGCACGAGGGCGAGCCGACCGCGAACACCTCTCCGCCGACCCGCGGGATCCCGTCCTTCATGAGCAGTACGGCGACGCCGTCCGAGCGCTGGTTGGCCACGTACATCCGGCCGTCCGCGACGGCGAAGTGCCGCGGCCAGTCACCGCCGCAGGGAACCTCCGCGACCCTCTCCAGGCCGGGGCCGGAGAAGACCGAGATCGTGTCGGGGCCCCGGTTGGCGACGTAGACGAACTCCCCGGACACCTCCAGGTGCGAGGGCTGGTTCTTCCCCTCGATGCCGCTGGCCTCGACGACGCTGATCTCACTCCACCCGGCGTCGTACACGCGGACCGTGCCGTCCAGCTCCCCCGCCACGTACCAGTGGTCCCCTCTCCTGGCCATGTGCCGGGGGCCCATGCCGGCCGCGAGCCGTACCGGACCGTCGGGATGCGGCACCACCTGGTCCGTGACCAGGTAGCGGCGCACCTCGTCGGCGCCCAGGTCGCTCACGTACATCACGCCGTCGGGGCCGAAGACCGCCTGGTGGGCGTGGGTGGGCTCCCCGTGGGAGAAGGTCCACACGTCGGTGAGGAGCCCGGACTCGTCGATACCGTGCACGCTGACCGTGCCGTCTCCGTAGTTGGCCACGGCGAGCAGCGTGCCGGTCGGGTCGACGGCCACGTGGCAGGGGAAGGACCCCCCGCTGGGCCGCTGGGCGAGCGGGCTCAGCGCGCCGTCGGCGGCCCGCGCGAAAACACCGACCGTGCCCTGCTCGCTCTCCCCCACGGCGTATACGACCGGGAGCAGGGGATGCGCGGCGAGGAAGGACGGGCCCGAGGCCGCCGTCTCGCCGAGCCGTGCGAGGCTTCCCAGCTCCACCAGGGTGATCCCTGTCCCGGACCCACCGGTATCCGGCGTGTATCCACCGATGTACGCGACCTCGGCCATCGTGCTCCCACCATTCTGGAGGCCGACATGCGCCGCCCTCAGCTCATCATCTGTTCTCAGCCAGTCTGCGAAGTTAGCGCAGCCGAACGACGGCCGGGCACCGGCTGCCCCCCTGAGACCCTCGGAAACGGGATGCCCATCGGCTGGAACGATCGGAGAATATTTCGTTGACTCAGTCAACGGAATCATTGATCCTGTCAAGCATGGAAAACCAGGTGGCGGAGATCCGCGCTTTCAACCGCTTCTACACCGGTGTCATCGGGGTGCTTCACCAGAACGTCCTGGACGCCCCCTACTCGCTGACCGAGGTGAGGGTGCTGTTCGAGCTGGACCGGCGGGACCTGATGGAGGCCGGCGAGCTGCGGCGGCTGCTCGGGCTCGACGCCGGATACCTCAGCCGGATGCTCGGCCGGTTCGAGACGGACGGGCTGGTCGTGCGCGAGCGGTCCGTCTCCGACGCGCGGCGCCAGGTGATCGGGCTGACCGAGGCGGGCAGGGCCGTGTTCGCCGCCCTCGACGAGCAGGCGGCCACGGAGGTGCGGGAGTTGCTGGACGGGGTGGCCGAGGAGGACCGGCGCCGGCTGATCGCGAGCATGGGGACGATCCAGGAGATCCTCGGCGAGGGCCCGAAGGCGCGGCCGTACGTCATCCGTCCGCCGCGCCCGGGCGACCTCGGCTGGGTCGTGTACCGGCACGGCCTGCTCTACAACCAGGAGTACGGCTGGGGCCTGGAGTTCGAGGCGCTGGTGGCCCAGATCGTGGCCGACTACGTGGACGGCCACGATCCCTCGCGGGAGGCCGGGTGGATCGCCGAGGTGGACGGAGAGCGGGCCGGGTGCGTCTTCTGCGTGCGCAAGGACGACGAGACGGCCCAGCTCCGGCTGCTCCTGGTCGAGCCGTCCGCCCGGGGGATGGGGATCGGCGGACGGCTCGTGGAGGAGTGCCTGCGCTTCGCCAGGATCGCCGGCTACCGGCGGATCACGCTGTGGACCAGGGACGTGCTGCTGGGCGCCAGGCGCATCTACCGGACGGCGGGCTTCGAGCTGGTCGAGGCGGAGAAGGGCGAGGGTTTCACCGAGGAGACCTGGACCCGCGATCTGTGACCTCGCCCCTCGCGTTCTCCGGCCCCCTCCTCCGCGATCGCCGGCCCCGTCCCCGCGCCCGCTGCTCCCTGTCCCTCCGCGATCTCTGACCCGCCTCGGCGGCCGTGGGAACGACCGGCCTGTGAGAGCGGACGGCCCGTGAGAGCGGACGAGCGGTGTCGTCGGGGAGGGCGCGTCGCTCAGCGGCGGAACGGGCCGGTGATCTCGTAGGTGACGCCGTCGGTGCCGGCCGCGTCACCGCGGGCGCCGCGCTGGGACGAGAAGTAGAGGCGGCTGCCGTCCGGGGAGAAGGCCGGGCCGGTGATCTCCGACCTGGCGTGCCCGGTGATCCGGAGGAACGGCGTGACGACCCGGTCGACGGTGATGAGGTTGATCTCCATGTTTCCACCGTCCTCGGCGATGTAGAGGTCGCCGGAGGGGGTGCCGGTGATGTTGTCCACGCCGTTCAGCGGGGAGTCGGCGTCGTAGACGATCTCCAGGCGCTCGTTCTCCGCGTCGTAGGCCCACACCCGGTTGTCGCCCTTGGTGGTGAAGAAGCAGATCCCCTCCGCGTAGTGGCAGCCCTCTCCCCCGGTGAAGTGCCTGGCGCCGTCGATCTGGTGGCGGGTCGCCTCCAGCAACGCGTTCGGGTTGGGCACCCGCTGCCAGGTCACCGCGCCGGTCTCGGACGGGGCGCAGAGCACCTCCAGGCGGCCCGCCGTCAGGTCGCCCCAGTGGGACGGCACGAACCGGTAGAAGCAGCCGTCCGGCTCGTCCTCGGTGAGGTAGACGACCTCCCGGTCGGGGTCGCAGGCCGCGGCCTCGTGCTTGAACCTGCCCATGGCCAGGCGCGGCATCGCGGCGCGCGAACCGTAGGGGTCGCATTCGAAGACCCGGCCGCGGAGGATCTCCTCGCACGACAGCCAGGTGTTCCAGGGGGTACGGCCTCCGGCGCAGTTGAGGTTGGTGCCGGAGAGGATCCGGTAACCGCCGCGGACGGTCCCGTCGGGTCCGAACCTGATGGCCGACGCGCCGCCGAGCAGCGGGATCTCCGAGTTGGACACGTAGATCCAGCCGTCGCCGTCGGGGAAGCACGCGCCGCCGTCCGGGGCCGGGTGCCACAGCACCCCGCCGACCCGGTGCCCGGTGCGCGCGACGATCCTGCCGGTGAACCCCGACGGCAACGCGACACCGTTGGCGTCGGGTGAGCCGAGCGGGCCGTAGGGGCTGCCGTCGCGGGGCGCGGTGGCGCGAGCGGCCCCCTGCCAGAGTGATCCGGCGAAGGCCGCTCCGGCGACCAGGGTCCCGGTGCGCACGAACGTACGGCGAAGCATGGCGCCTCCTCGTTGCCCTCACGGTACGCCGCCAGTTGATCGAACTCATATGAACGCCGGGACGCCTCCGGTACAAATTTTGCGGAAACCGAGGAACAAACGTTCGTCAAAACAGGTCGCCCTATTGCCAAGATCGCCATTTTCCGGGCCGGGTGCGTTCAGAGTGAGATCCACACTTCACACCATTGTCAGACCGGGGGAACCGTTGAGTGAGGGACTCGCGTTCGCACATCCAATCCTCGAGACCGCCCCCGGGGTGGGCACCCACAGGGCCCTGGTCTTCCTGGACGCGGGTCCGGGCTCTATCTCGGCCCTGACCTGCGTCCCGGCGCCGTCCCCCGGCCCCTCCCCGGCCCCGCCGCCGGACCCGGACCCGGCCGCGCTCTCGGTCCCGGCCGCGCCCTCGACCCCGTCTTCGATCCCGCTTTCGGCCCCGTCCCCCACCACGCCCTCGAACCTGTCGCCGGTCTCGGCGCCGTCCTCGCCCTCGCGACCGGTCCGGTCCTCGGCCCCGTCCCCTCTGCCCGCCTGGTCCTTCGAGGGCCTGCCCGGCGCTCCCTTCGCCGCCCGCCCCGACGTGCGCCTGGCGAACGCGCTCCGCGCCGAGGGCTTCACCGTCGACTCCGAGTGCAGCGAGGGTGCGCGCGCCGACGGCGAGCGGGTGTGGGACTTCCTCCGGTCGGCGGAGGAGGGGGACCTGCTGGTGATCCGGCTGCCGGCCGACAACGGCTGGACCTCCGGGCAGCTGGGATCGATGATCGGCGCGTTCGGCCGGCAGGTCGGCGAGTCGCTGGCGGCGGCCGTACTGCTGATCATGGATTTCGGCTGGAGCGCCCTGGACGACTCCGCCACGCCGGTCCGGCAGCTGGCCGTGGCCGGAGAGCCGCAGGTGGTCGCCGCGGCACTGACCCTGACGCTGAGGTTCGACGAGACGCTTCTCGGCCCCGTACGCACCCTGACCGACGTCCTCGCGGAAGGCCTGGCCACCCGGGCCGCCGATCTCGACGGGGACGGGACGATCACCATCGGCGATCTGCACGCCTACGCGCTCCACCACTACGCGGCGGCCTCGGCCGCCCGCACCCCCATCCTGATCACCTACGGCGCCGTCGCCGGTGTCGCCCTGACCCCGGCCTGGGACCCGTCCGCCCCGGCCCACGCCGCCTTCGCCCACCTCCTGTCCAGGCTCGGCGACTCCGCTCCCCAGGCCTCCGGCATCGAGATCGTCCGGCGGGTCTACGAGCTCCACCTGAGCGAACCGGCCAGGGAACTGCTGCGCAAGGCGTCTCTCCTCGACGAGGACGAGTCGATCGACGAGGTCCTCGGCGACGCGGGCGAGCTCAGGCAGTGGGGGCTGCTCGGCGAGACGACCACGTTCGTCCACCCGGACGTGCGGGCCTTCGGCTACTCGCGGCTGTCGGCGGCCGAGCGGGCCCAGACCTCCGCGGTGCTCCGCCGCCGGCGGGCCGGGCTGCGCACCGTACGGCCCCGGGCCAGGCTCACCGCCGACCGGTGGACCACCGAGGACCAGCTCGGGCACCGGGTCTACGCCGAGGCCATCGCCGCCTTCGTCCGCCACCACGAGACCCGGCCCCCGCTCACGATCGGCGTCAAGGGGCCGTGGGGCGCGGGCAAGACCTCCCTGATGCGGATGATCCAGGACCTGCTGGACCCCGGGGCCGCCGACCGGCCCGCCCCGATCCATCTCCCCGGCTCCCGCACGGACAAGGCCCTGACCAACGCCGAGGTGCTGACCAGAGCCGGGCGGCGACCCGAGGAGAGCACCGGGCAGGCGGAACCGGGCGCCCTTCCCCTGCGGCGGTCGGACTGGCGGCCGACGGTCTGGTTCAACCCGTGGATGTACCAGAGCGGCGAGCAGGTCTGGGCCGGGCTCGCCCACGAGATCATCAGTCAGGTCACCGAACGGCTGCCCCGCGCGGAGCGGGAACGGTTCTGGCTGGAGCTCAACCTGTCCAGGATCGACAGGGAGGCGGTCCGCCGGCGCGCCTACCACCTGGCGATGACCCGCCTGCTGCCGGTCGCGCTCGGCCTGGTCGCCGTCCTGGTCCTCACCTGCGCCCTGGTCGCCGGCGCCGCGCTGCTGCCCGCGTTCGGCGCCTTCCTCGACGGCGCCGCCGCCACCGTCGGCGCCGCCGGGTCGGTGGCCGTGGTGGGAGCGGGCGCCGTACGGCTGGCGAGGTTCTTCGGCGAGTCGGCGGACAACGCGTTCCGCGGGCTGGTCCGCCAGCCGGACCTGCTCGCCCCCGGCGCGGCGGACGGGTTCGTCACCGAGGTCGCGATCAACCCCGGCTACCGGTCCAGGACCGGCTTCCTGCACCTGGTGCAGACCGACATGCGGCAGGTGCTCGACCTGGTCGCCACCGAGGAGCGGCCTCTGGTGGTGTTCGTGGACGACCTGGACCGGTGCTCGCCCGGGACGGTGGCCCAGGTCATCGAGGCGATCAACCTGTTCCTCGCCGGGGAGTTCCCGAACTGCGTGTTCGTGCTGGCCATGGAGCCGGAGGTGGTCGTCGCGCACGTGGAGGCCGCCTATCCGGAGCTGATGGAGACGCTGCGGGCCGACGGGCGCGCGGGGCTGGGCTGGCGGTTCCTGGAGAAGATCGTGCAGCTGCCGCTGAGCGTGCCGCTGCTGGACGACGCCGACCGGCTGCCCGGCTTCGTACGCGCGCTGCTGGGCATGCCCGAGGCCGCCGGCGTCGGCGCCGCCGAGACCGCGACGCCCCGCGCCGCCGGGAGGGACCTGTCAGGCGGGCGTGGCCAGCCGGCCACCGCGGCCGTGTCACCGCCGTACCGGGGCGTCGCGCCCTCGCGCGAGGCCGTGCCACCGCCGCCCGGGGCGGTACGGCGGTCGCAGGGAGGCACGCGATGGTGGCGCGGAGCCGTGCGTCGGCCGCGCCCGGCGGCCGACGCACCGCTCACCGCGGGCGGGCCGCATGCGATGGAGCAGACGGATCCGGAGCAGGTGAGCCGCCTGGAGGACGCGATCTGGGCGCTGCAGCCGACGGCGGCGAACCTCGACGAGGTGGCCTGGCGGGCGCAGGAGGCCCTGGGCATCGAGTGTTCCGACGCGATCGGCGGGCTGTGCTCGGCGACGCGCGAGGCCGCCGACCGGGTCTTCGACGACCTCTACAGCGACGAGAACGCCTACCGGGCGATCGAGTTCGTGCTTCCGGCCCTGACGTTCTTCAACCCTCGCGAGATCAAGCGCTACGTGAACGTCTTCCGCTTCTACTCCTTCCTGACCTACCGCCGCACGCTCGCCGGGGCGGCGCCCGCCTCGGACGGCGAGGTCGCCAAGCTCGCGGCGCTGACCATCCACTGGCCGCACCTGCTGTCACTGCTGGTCAAGGAGAGGGGCGAGACGACCGTGCTCCAGGAGCTCGAACACGCCGCGAACACGGCCGACGACCGGGTCTGGGAGCTGACCGTCCGCGAGACGGGCCTGGCCGATCTGGACATCCCGGGCAGCGCCCACCTGGACGGCCTGCGCGACCTGCTCTCCACCCCCTACCCGGTGGCCGCCCTGGCCCGTCACCTTCTCTGAGCGCCGTCTCCCCGGACCGGCCGATTCCCCGGCGGAGGATGCGAAGGCCGCCTCCGAACCCGGGGTCATCGGCAGCTCGGGAGGCGGACGCGGCTCACCCCGGCAGGGAAGGGAGCGGTTCGGGGAGCGGCGAGAGCCGAGAACGGTCCCGTCCTTGCCGGGGTGAGCGATGCCGACGGCGTCCGTTCCGCCTGAGAGATCGCGTCAGCGCGCGTGGTCGATGTCCAGTACGGCTTTGCCACGCAGGCCGCCGCCGGTGAGCACGCTCGTCGCCTCGGTGATGCGGGTCCATGACCCGCGCCAGGAGATCTGCGGCTCCAGGTCTCCGCTGTCGAGGCGGGTGGCCAGCCAGGTGAGGTCGGCGCCGATCCCGGGTGTGCCGTCCAGAAGGAAGAACGTCGTCAGTGACCGGTCGTGGCGGCCGCCGTCGGCGGCGGCCTGAACGACGATGCCTGCCGCGTCCCAGCCCGGGACGCCGCCCTCTTCGGCGTACGGCAGTACGTGAGTGACCTCGCCGGGGTTGAGCGAGATGGCGCTTACCCGGATCAGAGCCTGGCCGGGAGCGGGCTCGGGATCGGGGACCTGAGCCGGCGTCAGGTGTCCCGGGGCAGCGTGATCGATGATCTGGGCGCGCATGTTCGAACCTCGCAGGATGGGCGACAACGAGAGAGAATTTGCCACTGAGTGGCATTTGCCGTCAAGTAGCGATTATCGTGGCGCGTATCGTCACTACACTCATGGTTGTGATCTCACCGGCCGGCGGACCCCCTCCCGGCGACCTCTCACTGCGGGAGCGGAAGAAGCTGCGGACGCGGGAGGCGCTGGCGGACGCCGCGCTTCGCCTGTTCACCGAGAAGGGCTTCGACGCGACCACGCTGGACGACGTGGTGGACGCGGTGGAGGTCTCCAAGCGGACGTTCTTCCGCAACTACAGCTCGAAGGAGGACGTGGCGCTGGCTCCCGAGAAGGAGTTGTGGGCCGGCTACGCCGTGGAGATCGCGGCGTGCCCGCTGGCCGGGCCGATCCTGACGGTCTACCAGGAAGCGCTGGCGGTCACGCTCGCGGGAATGGACCCGAGCTGGGAGCGTCGATTCGTGGCCAGCCGACGCCTCGCGGAGGCCACGCCGTCGCTGACCGCGCACAGCCTTCAGCACTGCGCCGACATCACCCGCGCGGTGGTCGACACCGTGGCGGCGCGCCTCGGCCCGGACGGCCCCGAGCGTGTCCAGCTTCACCTGCCCCTTGAACTCATGGTGGCGGCCTGGCGCTGGGCGCTGAAGGAGTGGTCCGAGACCGGGGACGATCCGGGGCGCGAAGCGCTCCAGGCCCGGATGAGCGAGGCGTTCGGGGCGATCCCTCCGAGCATGGCCCTCACGGTGAACGCAGGCTGACGGGCCGCGGCTGCGGCGAGCAGGGCGGCCCGCCCATCTCAGGCCTTGATCGGTTCAGTTGGATTCACCCCTCGGAGAGCCCTGGGCCGCCGGGTTCGGCGCTGCTCCCGCAGGCGAACCAGGGCATGAAGAACCGGGCGATCGGCGCTCTCTCCCGGCTTCGCAAACAGAGAGCGCCCCGGCCCTCACGGGCCGGGGCGCTCCGCCGCGCTGAGACGCCCTAGCGCTGGGCTTCCATCATCCAGTGGTGCTTCTCCAGGTCCTGCGTGATCTCGATGAGGAGGTCCTGGGTCACCGGATCGGGCTCATCGGTGTCCAGGACGCGCTCGCGCATCCGGCCGACGATGAACCCGAGGATGTCCGTCATGGCGGCGACGATCTTGCCGTCGTTGATGTAGCCCGTCTCCAGCTGCGCCAGCTCCGTCGTCTTGGCCAGCGTGGACGACCTGCCGTCGGGGTTGATCCCGAGAGCCACCGCGCGCTCGGCGACGGTGTCCGCATGCTCCCTGGCGGCCGCGACGATCTCGTCGAGCTGCAGGTGCAACGAGCGGAAGTTGTGACCGACCACGTTCCAGTGAGCCTGCTTGGTCAGGAGCGACAGGTCGAGCAGATCGACGAGCGCCCCCTGGAGCGCGGTGGCGACGATCTTCTTGGCATCGGGCTTGAGTGGGCTGGTAATTGCGGACATGAGGCGTACTCCCCCCGGTTTGACCTCAAGTTATCCCTTTGAATTTCAACGCCCTTACCCGGATATGTCTTCCCTATGTTGACACTGTAATCGTGACAGTGTCACTATGGGCGCATGGAATGGACCATCGGTGAACTGGCAGAGCGAGCCTCCACGGCGCTGGCCCCCACCGCCCGGCTCAACGGGCGGGTCAGGGACGTACCCAACGAACGCCTGATCCGGTGGTACTCCACGATCGGCCTGCTCGACCCGCCGTCGGCCCGCCGCGGTCGCGTCGCCCTGTACGGCAGGCGCCACCTGCTGCAGCTCATCGCCGTCAAACGCCGCCAGGCCGACGGCCTGACCATCGCCGAGATACAGGCCGAGCTCACCGGGGCGGCCGACCAGATCCTGGAGGCGATCGCCCACCTCCCGGAGACACCGGACGAGACGGCCGCGACGGTCGCGACCAGGACTCCACGCCCCCGGTTCTGGGCCGAGCCGCCCGCCGCCCCGGCCGCATCGCTCTCCGCCCCGTCCGGGCCTCCCCCCGTCGCACCGGCCGTCGCCGAGGAGCCCCGGTCCCCGGCCCCGCCCGCTCAGCCCGCTCAGCCCGCTCAGCCCGCCGCGATCGTCCACGGCGTACGGCTGGCGGCCGGGGTGACGGTGCTGCTCGACGGCGGTGGCCGTACCCCGTCACCAGACGACCTCGCCGAGATCACCGCCGCGTCCGCGGCGCTCTTGGCGGTCCTCCGCGAACGCGGTCTCACTTCTCCGGAAGGAAAGCAATCATGATCACTTCGATCGCAACGCTACGGCCGGAGGAGTGCGCCCCGGTCCCGGACGCGGGGCTGGGAGCCCTCGTCACCGAGCGCGGCAACCTGCCGCTGGAGAGCGTGGACGTGACCGCCGCCGTGTCCGGGCTGATCGCCGGGGTCGAGGTGGTCCAGGGCTTCCGCAACCCCCACGACGTGGCGCTCGAGGCGACCTACGTCTTCCCGCTGCCCGACCGCGCCGCCGTGACCGCCTTCAGGATGGAGGCGGACGGGCGGGTCATCGAGGGGATTCTCAAGGAGCGCGGCCAGGCCAGGGCCGACTACGACCAGGCGATCTCCCAGGGCAGACGGGCCGCGATCGCCGAGGAGGACCGGCCGGACGTCTTCACCATCAGGGTCGGCAACATCGTGCCGGGCGAGCGGGTCACCGTGCACCTCACGCTCAACCAGCCGCTCCCCTACGAGGACGGCGCGGCCACCTTCCGCTTCCCGCTGGTCGTCGCCCCCCGCTACGTCCCCGGCACCCCGCTCGACGGCGAGCAGGCGGGCGCCGGCTGGGCGCCGGACACCGACGCGGTCCCCGACGCCTCCCGGATCACACCTCCGGTGCTGCTGCCCGGGTTCCCCAACCCGGTGCGGCTCTCGCTCGCGGTCTCCGTCGAGGAGGCCGGGCTGGAGCTGCGCGAGGTCCGCTCCAGCCTGCACGTGGTCCAGGAGGAGGGAAACACGATCCGCCTCCAGCCGGGTGAGCGGCTGGACCGCGACTTCATCCTGCGCCTGTCGTTCGACGCCTCCACCTCCCTGGCGCTGACCCCCGACGGAGACGAGGGAACGTTCACCCTGACCGTCGTCCCCGGCCCGGTGCGATCCACGGCCAACCCCAAGGACGTCGTGCTGGTACTCGACCGCTCGGGCAGCATGACCGGCTGGAAGATGGTCGCCGCCCGGCGCGCCGCCGCCCGCATCGTCGACACGCTCACCTCGGACGACCGGTTCGCGGTGCTCTCCTTCGACAGCGTCGTGGAGCACCCGGACGGACTCGGCGAGGGGCTGTCGGAGGCGTCCGACCGCAACCGCTACCGGGCCGTGGAGCACCTGGCCCGGCTGGAGGCGCGCGGCGGCACCGAGATGCTCACCCCGCTGGAGCAGGCCGTCACGCTGCTCGCCGACTCCGCCAGGGACCGGGTCCTCGTTCTCGTCACCGACGGGCAGGTCGGCAACGAGGACCAGATCCTGGAGCGGACCGGCGCCCGGCTGGCCGGGGTGCGGGTGCACACGGTCGGCATCGACAGGGCGGTCAACGCCGGTTTCCTGGGCAGGCTGGCCGGGCTGGGAGGGGGCCGGTGCGAGCTGGTGGAGTCCGAGGACCGGCTGGACGAGGCGATGGAACACATCCACCGCCGGATCGGCGCCCCCCTGGTCACCGATCTGTCCCTCAAGGCCGACGGGCTCGACCTGGTACCGGACACGGTCGGCCACCTCGGCTCGATCTACCCGGGCGTCCCGCTCACCGTCCTCGGGCGTTATCGGGGCCCGGCCGGCGGGGCGCTGACCGTACGCGGGCTGGACGGAGCCGCCCAGCCCTGGGAGCGGCGGGTCGCCGCGACGGTCGTGGACAACCCCGCTGCGCGCGCGATCTGGGCGCGTGCCCGGCTGCGCACGCTGGAGGACCGCTACGCGAGCGGCGACCGCTCGCTGGAGGGTGAGATCGTCGAGGTCTCGCTCAAGTACGGCGTGCTCTGCCGGTTCACCGCGTTCGTCGCGGTCGACAGCCAGGTGGTCGCCGAGGGCGGTCCCGGGCACAGGGTGATCCAGCCGGTGGAGCTGCCCAGCGGCTGGGAGAGCCCGGCCGCCGCCGCCATGCCGATGATGCAGACCATGATGGTCTCCTCGGCCGCTCCCGTGCCCCCGCCCGGGCTGGCGGCTCCGGGCGCCGCGCCGAAGTTCGCGGCGAGCGGGATGGTGACCGGCGCGCCGCAGGCCGAGGCCGCCGGCGGCTTCTCCGGGCATTCCCGGATGCTGCCCACTCCCGCACCGATGAGGACGCCCCGGCAGGAGCTGCCCAGGGAGCAGCTCGTCGAGGAGCTGGAGCGACTGCGCGCCGTCGCGTCCCTTCCGGTCGCCGACCGGCTGCGCCACCTGGATGACCTGGGCAGCCGCCTCTCGGCCCTCGCCGTCTACCTGGGCGGTCACGCGGAGCTGGAGGCCCTGGCCAGGGACCTGCAGTCCGGCGGAGACGTGGACGCCCTCATGCGCCGGGCCGTCGAAGGCCTGGAGGCGCTGATCGGACCCGGAAGGCGCCGGGCGTTCTGGAAGCGGTGACCCGTCGTGGTCCGCGGCGGCCGTCACCCGAAAGGGAAGACGGCCGCTGCGGGGAAGACCGCCTCTGGCAGAGGAGCGACCGTCGTGGCCGGGACGGCCGTCACCCGGATGGGGAAGACGGCCGCCCTGGGGAAGACCGCCTCTGGCAGAGGAGCGACCGTCGTGGCCGGGACGGCCGTCACCCGGATGGGGAAGACGGCCGCCGCGGGCCCCAAGGGGAACATCATCCTGACGGAGGGGCGACCGTCGTGGCCTGGAGCGAACGCCCGCCGATAAAGAAGTGACTCCCCAGGTCACCTCGGTTAGGGTGCCGGAATGACCAGCCCGATCTTTAACCTTTGCGATGAATACGTCTCTCGCTGGGCGGTGCTCGAACCGGTCGCCGCCGGAGGCGACGGCGTCGACGCCGAGTTCGCAGCGGCCACCGACTACAGCCCGGACGGCGACGCCGCCCGGGCCGCCCTGATCGTCGAGACGCTGGGCGGACTCGCCTCCCTGCGTCCACAGGACGAGGCGGATGTGCGGGCCGCGGCGCACCTGCGCGAGCGGTTGGAGGCCGAACTCGCCTCGTACGAGATCGGCGAGCCGCTCCGCGCGGTGCAGGCGCCCTTCGGGCTGCTCGCCGATCTGCGGGACAGCGTGGACCTGCTGCCGCACGGCACCGACGACGAATGGCGCGATGTGGCCGCCCGGCTCGCGGCCATCCCGGAGATGCTGGACGGCTGGCGGGCGAGCCTGGAGACCGGGCTGGCCCAGGGGCTCAGGGCCGCCCGCCGCCAGGCGATGGAGCTGGCCGCGCAGGCCGAGCTCTTCGCGAGCGGTTCCACCCACCGGGACTTCGTGGCGGGCTACGGCGACGGGCCGGTCAGGGGCGAGCTGGACGCGGGCGCCGCCTCGGCGCACGCCGCCTACGCCGAGGCCGCCCGCTACCTGCGTGAGGACTACGCGCCCCGGGCGACGGAGACCGACGCGGTCGGCGCCGAACGCTACGCCGTGGCCGCCCGGATCAGCCTGGGCGCCGACGTCGACCTGCTGGACGCCTACGAATGGGGCTGGGCCGAGCTGGGCCGCATCGAGGCGGAGCTGGCCGCCGAGGCGGAGCTGGTACGACCGGGCGCCTCGGTGGAGGAGGCGACCGCGATCCTCAACGAGACGCAGTACGTCGAGGGCCGGGACGCCTACCTGGGCTGGCTGAAGGAGCGCCACGACCAGGCGATCGACCAGCTCCACGGCGTTCATTTCGACATCGCCGAGCCGCTGCGCACGGTGGACGTCACCCTGGCCCTCGGCTCGTCCTCGGGCGCGGCCTACTACAGCTCCCCCAGCGAGGACATGTCCCGCCCCGGCCGCACCTGGTGGCCGGTGGACGAGGGACGGGATCGGTTCGAGGTCTGGAGCGAGCTGACCGTGGTCTTCCACGAGGGGGTGCCGGGCCACCACCTCCAGCTCGGCGCCACCCGGGTGGCCGGGGACGGCCTGTCACGGTTCGGCAAGAACTCCTGGGTGAGCGGGCACGGTGAGGGCTGGGCCCTGTACGCCGAGAGGCTGGCCGACGAGCTGGGCTGGTTCAGCGAGCCGGGCACCCGGCTGGGCATGCTCGCCGCGTCGGCGCTGCGGGCCGCCCGGGTGGTCATCGACATCGGCGTCCACCTCGACCTGCCCCTGCCCGACGGCTCGAAGTGGACCTTCGAGAAGGCGTGCGAGGTGCTCCGCGACCGGGGCCGTTGCGAGCCGCACCGCGTCCACGCCGAGGTGGTCCGCTACTTCGGCTGGCCCGCCCAGGCGATCTCCTACAAGCTCGGCGAGCGCGCCTGGCTGGCCGCCAGGGACGAGGCCGCGCGGCGACCCGGTTTCGACCTCAAGCGCTGGCACACCGCGGCCCTGGAGCTCGGCCCCGTGGGCCTGGCCGGCATGGCGGAGGCCCTGCGCCGGATCGGCTGACTCCCGCCGGAGCCCGCCCGCACAGCGTGCGGGCGGGCCCGTGAGCACCTTCTTGCGGAGATCGGTGACGGTCCTACGGACGGGCCCCGGCCCGGTTCAGGGCATGGGCATGGGCACGCGCCTGCGGAGATCGGTGACGGTCTTGCCGGTGGGCTACGGCCCGGTCCAGGGCATGGGCATGCGCCTGCGGAGATCGGTGACGGTCCTGCGGATGGGCTACGGCCCTGGTCAGTGCGTGAGCACGCGCTTGTGAAGGTCGGTGACGGTCTTGCGGGCCGACTCCAGGGCGCCCGACTGCCAGGCGATCATGTAGCTGAGCCAGTCGCCGGCGAAGTGGACGTGACCGGCCGGCTTGTTGAGCAGCTGGTATCCGCCGGTGCGGGACGGCCACCCGACCCAGGCGCCCTCGATGTGCGGCTGGAGCTTCCAGGCGACCGACACGGAGGAGGCCAGCTCGTCCCGGTATTTGGCGCCGTGGATCTTCATGCCCTGCTCGATCGCGCGCTTCTCCCGCTGGGGGTGCGGGAGCGCGGCGTAGGAGTCCGCGTTGGCCCCGTTGTGGTAGTAGCCGATGACGAGACCGCGCCGCGTGCCGTACCCGTAGGAGGGGTACCACATGACGGACAGGTCGAGGTCGGTGTTGGTGATGCCGCCGTAGATGTTCTCGTCGATCTCCCACCACCGGCGACGGTACTCCAGGCCGATCTTGCCGGACGAGGTGACGGTCGGCATGGACAGGGCGGCCTGCACGTCGGGGCCCAGGTTGTGCGGGGTCTTGGCCAGGATGTGCGGCGGCATCGTGGCCACGCAGAAGTCCGCCTTGATCTTCCGCGTCCTGCCGTTCCTGTCCTGGTACTCGACCTCGACGCCGTCGGCCAGGTCGGTGATCTTCGTGACCTTCGATCTCAGCAGGATCTTCTCCTTGCCGACCGCGGCGGCGATCGCCTTGGGGATGGAGTCCATGCCGCCGACCGGCTGGAACATCAGCATCGCCTGGTCGTAGCCGAACTCGAAGGAGAAGCGCTGTCCGACTCCGCTGGCGAGCACGTCGGAGAGTGAGGGAACGGGACCCAGCGCGGTGCCCGGCTGCTCGCCCGCGCCGGGATCGACGCTGTGCCCCCGGCGCTCGCCACCGGTGTAGGCGAAGCCGTTCGCCTTGGTGCCGATCGCGCCGAAACCTCTCAGGAAGGAGATGAGCCTCTCCTTGTCCTGCGCGGTCAGCTTGGCGTCCAGCGCGCCGCTGTCCGTGGCCGTGGAGAGCAGCTCGGAGATGTAGCCGTAGACATCCGACTTCGCGGTACGCCAGCGGACCGGCGCGGTCATCCCCGCCGCCTCGTTGAAGATGTACGACTGGGCGTTGGAGTTGGTGAAGACCTCCAGGGGAACGCCCAGCTCGCGGCAGTAGTCCATGGTGACCATCCACTGCGCGAGCCTGGCGGGCCCGGCGTTCATGTAGACGCCCTCGGAGAAGCGGGAGATCTGGGTCGAGCCGTCCAGCTCCGTGATCCTGTCGCCGCCCCTGATGGTCCAGTTGCGGCCGCCGACCCGGTCCAGCGCCTCGAGCACGGTGCAGTCGTAGCCCGCCTTGCCCAGCTCGTAGGCCGTGGCCAGGCCCGCGACGCCCGCGCCGAGCACGACCACCTTCTTCGCGCCCCTGCCGGTGAGGGTGAAATCGGACGGCTGCGGAGGAGTGAAAGCCGTACGGGTCATCGCCTCGGCGGTGGGCGCGAGGCCGAGCGCACCCATCGTGGCGAAGAGTGCGCCTGCGCCACCCGTCGTGCCGACCGCTGTCAGAAAACCACGCCTGCTGTAACTCAAAGAAACCTCCAAGATCTTTGGAGGCAAGTGTGAGCGGGATCTATTGCGTAAGATCGACGATCTCGTTCCGGGAATATTTCCCAGCCAAAACTCAGCTTTCTCGCCCGAAAGCACTTCTTTTCGATCGAGTGGCCCCTGACTCCGCGCCACAGCGGAGTTCGTCGAGGCGATGCCGGGACCGCAACCCCATAAAGTAGCGGCATGGTGATTCTGGACGGCGGGCTGGCCACGCATTTGGAGGCGCTGGGCGCGGACCTGCGCGACGAGCTCTGGTCGGCGAAACTCCTTCTGGAGAATCCCGCGGTGATCCGGCAGGCGCATCTCGACTATTTCGCCGCGGGGGCGGAGGTGGCGACCACCGCGAGTTACCAGGCGAGCATTCCGGCGTTCGTACGGCGGGGCCTGAGCCCCGCCGAGGCCGAGGATCTGATCCTGCTCTCCGTGCACCTGGCCGTCGAGGCCCGCGACGCCCACGGTTCGGGCACGGTGGCCGCCAGCGTCGGTCCCTACGGGGCCTACCTGGCCAACGGGGCCGAATACACCGGCGACTACGACCTCGACGAGGACGGCCTGACCGACTGGCACCGGGAGCGCTGGCACATCCTGGCCGGCAGCGAGGCCGACCTGCTGGCGTGCGAGACCATCCCGTCCTACACCGAGGCCAAGGCGCTGAAGCGGCTGCTCGCCGAGACTCCGGAGATGCGGGCGTGGGTGAGCTTCTCCTGCCGCGACGGTGAGCGCATCAACGACGGCACCCCGCTGAAGGAGGCCGCCGCGCTGTTCGCCGGCGACCCGCAGGTGATCGCGGTCGGCGTCAACTGCACCGCGCCGCGCCACATTCTCAGCCTTATCGGCCAGATCAAGGGCAAGCCGGCGATGGTCTACCCGAACTCCGGTGAGCTCTGGGACGCCGCGAGCCACAGCTGGCTCGGGCTGGCCGACCCGGTGGAGTTCGGTCAGGCCGCCGCCGAGTGGAACGCCGCGGGCTCCGCCTTCGTCGGCGGCTGCTGCCGCACCACCCCCGAGCACATCCGCCAGATCCGCGCCCACCTCACGGGACAGCCCACCGGCTGAAGCGCGACCGGGACTCACGACCGCCGAACTCCCCGGCGGTGCGTCTCGTCCTCACGGGGCGGCACACCGGCCGGGCGCGTGAGACGGGATTCACGGCCGCCCTGAATCCCGTCTCACGACTTCCCGTTCTTGTTACCGTGCCGGCCGCGCGAACGCCCTCGCGGCCGGCACCGCGGCGTCCGCCCGGGGCTCGTAGCGCTCCAGCCGCTGGGTGCCGCGGATCAGGGCTCGCAGGTCGGCGAGGGTGCCGGAGATCGCGCCGTCGGCCCTGGCCTGGACCAGGACGTTGCCGATCGAGGTGGCCTCGACCGGCCCCGCGACCACCGGAAGACCGCAGGCGTCCGCGGTGAGCTCGCAGAGCAGGGCGTTGCGAGAACCTCCACCGACGATGTGGATCACATCCACCTCCTGCCCGGTGAGCCGCTGGGCGTCCTGGAGCGCCGCCCGGTGTGCCAGCGCGAGGGAGTCCACCACGCAGCGGACGATCCGGGCCCGGGTCTCCGGGACCGGCTGGCCGGTGCGGCGGCAGAAGTCGGCGAGGCGTCCCGGCATGTCGCCGGGCGCGTGGAAGACCGGATCGTCGGCGTCCACCGTCGACCGGAACGGCGCCTCCCCTGCGGCCTGCCCGAGCAGCGCCTCCAGGTCGACGCGCTCGCCCCCGGTCTCCCAGACGCGGACGCACTCCTGCAGGAGCCAGAGGCCGGTGACGTTGCGGAGGTAGCGGACGGTGCCGTCGATACCGGCCTCGTTGGTGAAGTTGGCCCGCCGCCCCTCCTCGCTGATCATCGGCTGGTCCAGCTCGACGCCGACCAGCGACCACGTGCCGCAGGAGATGTAGGCGAACCGCTCGCCGTCGGCCGGGACCGCGGCCACGGCCGAAGCCGTGTCGTGCGAGCCCACCGCGATGACCGGGGTGCCCGGCGGCAGCCCGGTCTCGTCCGCGGCCTCCGCCGTCAGCGGGCCGATCACCTCGCCCGGCCGCCGCAGCGGCGGGAGGATCTTCGAGGCGGGGCCGAAGCCGCCCGCCAGGACGGCGTCCCACTCGCGGGTCCTGGCGTCGAGCAGCTGGGTGGTGGAGGCGTTGGTCAGCTCCGCGCCGATCTCCCCGGTCAGCCAGTACGCGATCAGGTCGGGGATGAGCAGCATCGTCGTGGCCGAGCCCAGCCGGGGCTCGGCGGCCAGCTGGTGGATGGTGTTGAACGGCTGGCGCGCGATGCCGGTGCGGGCGTACAGCTCCTCGAAGGGGACCCGGCTGCTCACCTTCTCGGTGCGGCCGTCACGGTAGTGCACCGGGTTGCCGAGCAGCGCGCCGCGCTCGTCCAGCAACCCGTAGTCCACCGCCCAGGAGTCCACCCCGATCCCGTCCACGGGGCCGGCGGCCCGCAGGCCGTCCAGCACCCCCCGGTAGATGCGCAGGATGTCCCAGTGCAGCGTGCCGCCCGCCCGTACGGGCACGTTCGCGAACCTGTGCACCTCGTGGAGGTTCAGCGTGCCGGGGCCCACCTCGGCGACGACGACCCTCCCGCTGGAGGCGCCCAGGTCGACGGCCGCGTACCGCCTCATCGCAGGAACGCCGCGGCCACACCCGCGTCCACCGGGATGTGCAGGCCCGTGGTCTGGGTGAGCTGGGTGAGCTGGAAGACGGCGGCGGCGATGTGCTCGGGCAGCACCTCGCGCTTGAGCAGGGTCCGCTGGGCGTAGAACTCGCCGAGCTTCTCCTCCTCCACGCCGTAGACGGCCGCCCGGTTGGCACCCCACCCGGAGGCGAAGATCCCGGATCCGCGGACCACGCCGTCGGGGTTGATCCCGTTGACCCGGATGCCGTGGCCGCCCAGCTCGGCGGCGAGCAGCCGGACCTGGTGCGCCTGGTCGGCCTTGGCCGCGCCGTAGGCGACGTTGTTCGGACCGGCGAAGACCGCGTTCTTGGAGGAGATGTAGACGATCTCCCCGCCCCGCCCCTGCTCGATCATGACGCGGGCGGTCTCGCGGGAGACGAGGAACGACCCGCGGGCCATCACGTCGTGCTGCAGGTCCCAGTCGGCGAGCGTGGTCTCCAGCAGGGAGCGCGACAGGGACAGCCCGGCGTTGTTGACCACGAGGTCCACCCCGCCGAAGGCGAGCACCGCCTGCCGTACGGCCGCGGTGACCTGCTCCTCGGAGGTCACGTCCACCGCCACGGCGAGCGCCGTCTCGCCCAGCTCGGAGGCCACCTTCTCGGCCGCCGCGAAGTCCCGGTCGGCCACGACCACGCACGCGCCCTCGGCGGAGAGCCTGCGTACGGTCGCGGCGCCGATGCCCGAACCGCCGCCGGTCACGAACGCGACCCGGGTCGCCAGCGGCTTGGCCGGGGGCATCCGGCGGAGTTTGGCCTCCTCCAGGTCCCAGTATTCGATGCGGAACTTCTCCGACTCCTCGATCGGCGCGTAGGACGACACCGCCTCGGCTCCGCGCATCACGTTGATCGCGTTGACGTAGAACTCGCCCGCGACCCGGGCGGTCTGCTTGTCCTTGCCGAAGGAGAACATGCCCACGCCGGGGACCAGCACGATCGCCGGGTCCGCGCCGCGCATCGCGGGCGAGCCCGGGACGGCGTGCCGGGCGTAGTAGGCCGCGTACTGCTCCCTGTACTCGGCGTGCAGCTCGCGCAGCCGCGCGGTCACCTCGTCCAGGGGTGCGTCGCCGGGCAGGTCCAGGACCAGCGGCGCGACCTTCGTGCGCAGGAAGTGGTCGGGACACGAGGTGCCGAGCGCGGCCAGGCGGGGGTGCTCGGCGCGCGACAGGAAGTCCAGCACCTCGGCGGTGGCGGTGTGGTGGCCCACCTGGGGCAGGTCGGTCGAGGCCAGGCCGCGGATCAGCGGGAACAGCGCGGCCGCCCGCTCCTGCCGTACGGCCTCCGGCAGAGGCTCGTGGATCACCGGGCCGAACGGGTCGGGCCTGCCGTGTTCGGCCAGGTAGGTCTCGGCGGTGCGGATGATGTCCAGGGAGTTGGCCGAGCACTCGGCCGAGGTGTCACCCCAGGCGGTGATGCCGTGCCCGCCGAGAATGCAGCCGATCGCCTGCGGGTTGGCCGCCTTGATCGCGGCGATGTCCAGGCCGAGCTGGAATCCGGGCCGCCGCCACGGCACCCAGACCACCCGGTCACCGAAGATCCGCACCGTGAGCTCGGGGCCGTCGGCGGCCGCGGCGATCGCGATGCCCGCGTCCGGGTGGAGGTGGTCCACGTGCGCCGCGTCCACCAGGCCGTGCATCGCCGTGTCGATCGACGGCGCAGCGCCGCCCCTGCCGTGCAGGCAGAAGTCGAACGCGGCGACCATCTCGTCCTCGCGTTCCACCCCCGGATACACCTCGGCGAGTGCCCGGAGCCGGTCCAGCCGCAGTACGGCCAGACCGCCCTCGGTGAGCGTCCCGAGGTCCCCGCCCGAGCCCTTCACCCACATCAGCTCGGTGTCCGACCCGGTGACCGGGTCGGGGGCCGAGCCCTTGGCCGAGGTGTTGCCCCCCGCGTAGTTCGTGTTACGCGGATCGGAACCGAGAGCACGCGACCGCTGGAGAAGCTCCTCAACAGCCGAATTCATGACATCTCCCACTCACTAGTTGCTTGCCTTCCACAGGCGCCGAGGAACGGCGCACCCCATCTCGCCCTGGCCGATGGCCGGGGTCAGGCGCCCCAGCCGGCGGGGGCGCCGCCGACCCGCTCATCCCGAACCCTCTCGAAATACCCCGACCGGGCATACGCCGCCATCGGATCGGGATCCAACCCCATCTCCGCCCGCACCTGCCCCAGCAACGGCCGCACATCGGTGTTATAGGCATCCATCACCACCGCATTGGCCCCCAGCACATCCCCCGCCGCCTGCGCCACCGACAACGCCCCCCGATCCACCAGCAACGCCTTCGCCGTGGCCTCCTGCACATTCATCACCGACCGAATCTGCCCCGCGATCTTCGGCTCGATGTTGTGACACTGATCCAACATGAACGCCCCCCCGGCCTCCGCCTCCACCCCCCCCCCGCCGATCACCTCGAACATGATCCGAAACAACTGAAACGGATCCGCCGCCCCCACCATCAGATCGTCATCGGCATAAAACCGCGAGTTGAAGTCAAACCCGCCCAGCTTGCCCTCCCGCAGCAAAAACGCCACGATGAACTCGATGTTCGTGCCCGGCGCATGATGACCGGTATCCACCACCACCTGCGCCCGCTCGCCCAACCGCAGGCAGTGCGCATACGCGGTGCCCCAATCCGGCACATCACTGACATAAAACGCCGGCTCAAACAACTTGTACTCCAGCAAAAACCGCTGGCCCTCGCCCAGCCGGGCATACACCCGCTCCAGCGCCACCGCCAAACGATCCTGGCGGGCGCGGATGTCGTCTTGGCCCGGATAGTTGGTGCCATCGGAAAACCACAGCTTCAACGTTGATGAGCCGGTGGCATCCATGATGTCCACGCACTCCAGCAGATGATCGATCGCCCGCGCCCGCACCCTTGGGTCCGGGTTGGTCACGCTGCCCAGCATGTAGGCGTCATCTTGGAACACGTTGGAGTTGATCGCCCCGATGCCCACTCCCAGCTCCGCCGCCCGGGCGGCCAGCGCGCCGTAGTCGGCCACCCGGTCCCACGGGATGTGCAGCGCCACCGTGGGCGCCACCCCGGTGAAGCGGTGCACCTGCGCCGCGTCGGCGAGTTTTTCAAACGGGTCGCGGGGCACTCCGGGCTGGGCGAACACCTTGAATCGGGTGCCGGAGTTACCGAACGCCCAGGAGGGGGTCTCGATGTGCTGCCGCCGCAGCAAGTCCTTGATCATAAAAATCCCTAATCCAGGCCGCGCACGAACTACGTCTAAAACGTTTTAAGAGCCGATTATGAAGCTACGCGGGACGCATAACACTGTCAACGCCTCCGAACAGGGTTACGAGATTGATACGTTTTTACCCGTAACGACCCGGGCATCGACGGCAACGGCGGCGAGAACCAGCCGCCCGAGTGCCAGCGGGGTGACGATGGGAAACCTCGGGGAGACGATCACCGCGACCACCGTCGCCCCACCAGGCGAACCGGATGGCGACCTTGCCGCCGGTCGCCTCGCCGCCGCCGCCGCAGGCGGACACCGTCGCGAGCGGCCCGGCCGCCGGCGCTCCCGCCAGGGCACGCTTACCGATCTTCATGCTTCTCTCTTGGTAAGCGCTTTCCCAACGCGCGAAAAAAAGAGGTCCCCCGGATCGACAGTTGCATCTCCCCCGGGCCCCCGACCCCGACCCCCGGCCCCCGGAAACCCCGGCCTCGGCCGTGAGCGGGGCGCCCCCGGCCCGCGTTTCCCCGAACCGCCATCGGGGGTTCCGTCCCCGCCGCAAACGACCACGTTTCTCCCTTCCAGGTCGAAGCGCTTCGAATGAACGATGAGCAGCACGCCCGTCATATCGGCTTTACCGGGGATTAAAACGTTCCTCCCCCGGCCGCGCAAGGCTCATTCGCCGAGCGGTTCCGCCGGAGACCGCAGGAAATCCTCACAATGACGCCAATGACGCCGGCAGGCCGCCCCGCGGCCTGCCGCGGCGGGGGCATGGATTGCCCGATGGTTACGGATCACGGCCGGGCGCCCTCGCCCGTCGGGAGGCCGCTCGCCGGATGACCACCGGTGACCGTGATCGTCACACGCCCTCGAATGGTCCTCGTGATCAAAACGTTTTAGGCCTGAAAGCGGAGGCCGGACCCGGCAAGTCGAAAGTTCCGACGCCTTACTGGCGTCCAAGCGGTTGTTACGTTTTAATCTGTGCTCATGAGTTCGGTGAGCATCAAGGAAGTAGCGGCGCGGGCCGGAGTCTCCCCCGGCACGGTGTCCAACGTGCTCAACCGCCCGGAGAAGGTCGCCGAATCAACACGCATCCGCGTCGAGGAGGCCGTCCGCGACCTGGGGTTCGTCCGGCACGGCTCGGCCTCCAGCCTGCGGGCCGGGCACAGCCGCACGGTCGGCCTGTCGGTCATCGACATCGGCAACCCGTTCTTCACCGACGTGGCGGCGGGCGTGGAGGAGGCGGCCAGCGAGCGCGGATACGCGGTGATCCTGGGCAACTCCTCGGGCGACCGGCTCAAGGAGGAGCGCAACCTCCTGGTCTTCGCCGAACAGCGGGTCCGCGGGGTGCTCATCACCCCGGCGGGGGCGGACCTCGCGAAGGTCGACCAGCTCAAGGACCGCGGCATCAACGTGGTCCTGGTGGACCATCCGGCGACGCGGGCCGACCAGTGCTCGGTGGCGGTCAACGACGTCACCGGCGGTTCCCTGGCGGTCTCCCACCTGCTGGCCGCCGGAGCCGACCGGATCACCTACGTCACCGGCCCTCTCACGATCCGCCAGTGCGCCGACCGCCTGATCGGCGCCGAACGGGCGCTGACCGCGGCGGGCCACGACCCCGGGGAGGCGCTGGAGGAGCTCGCGATGAGCGCGATGAACGCCCGGTCCGGGCAGCAGGCGGCCGAGAAGCTGATCGCCGAGGGGCGGCTGCCTGACGCCGTGTTCTGCGCCAACGACCTTCTGGCCCTCGGCATGCTGCGCGGGCTGCTCCAGGCGGGCGTCCGGGTCCCCCAGGACCTCTCCCTCATCGGCTACGACGACATCGACTTCGCCTCCGCCTCCGCGGTCTCGCTCAGCTCGATCCGGCAGCCGACCCACCGGCTCGGCCGGGTCGCCACCGAGTTGCTGCTCGACGAATGCGACAACCCGGACTCACACGCCCACCAGCAGATCATGTTCCAGCCCGAGCTGATCGTCCGCGAGTCGACCCGCTGACCTCCTCCGGACCCGGGTCCAGGAGGCTCGGCCGGGGTCCGCTCCGGCGAACGACACCCTCGGGGGTGGCCATGAGGCGCGTTTTCGGATCGCACTAGGCTCGAAACAGCGGCTGGCGAACCCATCGACCATGAGGACCGCGAGCAGGCGTCCCAGCGGGCGGGACAGGAGCTTGGCTCAAGACAGTGGCTGACGAACCCATCGACCCCGATGTCGATCTCACCGATGCGCGCCGGCGCCGCGAGCTGCGCCGCTCGCACTACGGCGTGCTGGCGGTGATCGCCGCCGGCGGCATGATCGGCACGGGCGCCCGCTACGGCGCCGGCCTGCTGTGGCCGGCCGCACCCGGCTCCTTCCCGTGGGCCACGCTGGGCATCAACGTCTCAGGGTGCCTGCTGATCGGGATCCTCCTGGTGGCTCTGACCGAGGCGTGGACGGCGCCGGCCTGGGTCCGGCCGTTCTTCGCCACCGGGGTGCTGGGCGGATACACCACCTTCTCCACCTACTGCGTGGACATCGAGCGCCTGGTCTCCGGTGGCCGGGCCGGCACGGCGCTCGGCTATCTGGCGGCAACGGTCCTGGCAGCCTTGGCCGCGGTGACGGCCGGGTCGTGGACCACCCGCCGGCTCCTGGCGCTGAAGACGGCAAGGAGAACACGATGATCCTGTCCGGACGGGCCCTGCGGCTGACAATCTTCGTCGACGACACCGACACCTGGCATCACCGCCCCATGTACACCGAGATCGTGCACCGCGCCCACGCGGCCGGACTGGCCGGGGCGTCGGTCTTCCGCGGCATGGAGGGCTTCGGCGCCACCCAGGTCGTGCACACCACCCGGCTGCTGACGATGACCGACGACCTGCCGGTAGCCATCATGATCGTCGATATCGAGGAGAAGGTCCGCGCCTTCCTGCCCCGGTTGGACGATCTGCTGATCGAGGGTCTGGCCATCCTGGACGAGGTCGAGGTCGTTGCCCACCGCGGCGGGCAGGCCCGGTGAACTGGCTGCTGGTGCTGATCGGCGGCGCCGTCGGCGCGCCCTTGCGCTATCTGACCGACCGGGCCGTGCAGGCCCGTCACGACACGGTCTTCCCCTGGGGCACCTTCGCCGTCAACGTGGTGGGCTCGCTGATCCTGGGCGCCCTGACCGGGGCGGCGCTGTCCGGGGCGGCGGGCCCCGGAGTGCAGCTGCTCCTGGGCACCGGCTTCTGCGGGGCGCTGACCACCTACTCGACGTTCTCGTACGAGACGCTGCGGCTGGCCGAGACCGGCGCGAGGTTCTTCGCCGCCGCCAACGTCATCGCCTCGATCGCCGCCGGTCTGGGGGCGGTGTTCGTCGGCCTCGCGCTCGCCCGGGCGCTCTTCGGTTGAGCCATTCGATGCCGGTTCCCGGCAAAACCCACGGTGCCGGCGCCTGACGGATGAGCCCCTCGGTGCCGGAGACAGCCGGAGACATTCGTCGGGAACCGGCACCCCGCGGGCGGCCATCCGGCGGGCGTCTCCGCCACCGGCCCACCGTGTCTCCGCAGGCCGGCGTCTCCGCAGGCCGGCGCGACACCACGGACTCCGTACGGGCACGGACACACCGGCCGGCATGCCCGAACCCCTCAGACGGCCGCGGGAGATCGAAGACCCTAAGGAAGGGGGCGCTTGACGGCTTCCTTGGCGGCGCGGGCCGCCTCGACCTTGGCACTCGCGGCGTATTTGTCGACGTACTCCTGGCCGGAGAGCTCCATCAGCGCGTACATGATCTCGTCGGTGACGGCGCGCAGGACGAGCCGGTCCTCCTCCATCCCGTAGTAGCGGGAGAAGTCCAGCGGCTTGCCGAACTTCACCCCGGGACGGATGCCCAGCTTGGGAAGGGCGTGGCCGGGGGGCATCATCTCGAAGGTGTTGACCATCGCCCACGGAATCACCCGCACGCGGGACTCCAGCGCCAGCCGGGCCACGCCGGTCTTGCCCTTGTAGAGGCGGCCGTCGGGAGAGCGGGTGCCCTCGGGATAGATGGCGAGCACCTGGTTCTCGTTCAGGATGCGCTTGCCCGTACGGAGCGCCGCCTCGCTGGCCTTCCCCCCGGACCGGTCGATGGGAACGGTGCCGACCCCGCTGAAGAATGCCTTGCTGAGCAGGCCCTTGATGCCCCGGCCCGTGAAATAGTCGGACTTGCCGAGGGAGATCACCTTGCGCCGCAGGAAGAGCGCTCCGAAGAAATGGTCGGCGAACGACAGGTGGTTACCGGCCAGGATTACCGGCCCGTCCTTCGGGACGTTCTCCACACCCTCCGCCCACGGGCGGAAAATGAGATGGAGGAAGGGCCCGAGGATGGCCTTCACCACCCAGTAGAACACTCGATGCTCCTTCGATTGACAGGCGAGGACCTGGAATTATCCTCCCACTTCAGACCCCGACCACCTACACCCTCAAACCACTCAAATACACCTCTCGCAAAATACCGCCCACTCGTGCGACGATCGGGCGAACCAAAGGAGCCGCGATGCCAGTCATGCCCGGTGCGGAGCCGTACCACCACGCGGGAGGCCAAATCGGCGTTCTGCTCTGTCATGGATTCACCGGGTCTCCGCAGTCGCTGCGCCCCTGGGGCGAATACCTGGCGGAGGCGGGCATGACAGTGGCACTACCCCGGCTGCCCGGCCACGGAACCACCTGGCAGGAGATGAACCGCACCCGCTGGGAAGACTGGTACGCCGAGCTGGACAAGACCCTGGCGGACCTGCGCGGCCGCTGCTCCGAGGTCTTCATCATGGGCCTGTCGCTGGGGGGCTGCATGGCCCTGCGGCTGACCGAGGTCAACGGCGACGGGATCAAGGGGCTGGTGCTCGTCAACCCGTCCGTGGTCAACGACGTGCCGCTGCTCAGGCTGGCGCCGCTGCTCGGGCTCGTGGTCCCGTCGGTGCCGGGCGTCGGCGGGGACGTCAAGAAGGAGGGGGTGACCGAACTCGCCTACACGCGCACCCCGCTCAAGGCCGCGGCCACCCTCCCGCGACTCTGGTCGCTGACCCAGTCGGAACTCGGGAAGATAACCCAACCCGTTTTGGTTTTCCATAGTCCACAGGATCATGTGGTGAAATCGACCAGTTTGCGTATTCTGCGTGAGAAGCTGACCGGGGGGAATCTGAATGTGGTGGAGCTCACCGACAGCTACCACGTCGCGACGCTTGACAACGACGCGGAGCGGATCTTCGCGGGGAGCCTGGAGTTCATCCGGACGAACGCCTCGGTACCCTTGCAGAGAGACTGAGCGCGAGCGGGGGAAGCGCGGTCTCCGGGAGAAAGTGACCGGCCGATGGATAACGAGCCCAGCTAAGTGACACCTCAAAGCGATGAGGACGAGGTCTGGCGTCAGATCGTCGCGTCCTTCAACGACACGGCCGAGCGCGACTCGGCCGATCAGCCGTGGCCGGACAGCGAGAACCTGCCCTCCGAACCTCCACGACGAGTGATCAAACAGCCGGACGAGGAAGAGCACCTCCTGATGGAGGACGACCTCGCCGACCCCAAAACCGATTCGGACCCGGATTCGGAACAGGCCGACGACGAGGGCCACTACGTCCCCCCGCAGCCACCCCCGCTGCCCAAGACGGACGCCACCACCAAGGTCGCGTGGCTGGCCCTGTTCGGCGGTCCCGCCTACCTGTTGCTCAGCGCCGCGTTGAACTGGCACCTGCAGGGCTGGATGTTGTTCACCGCCGTCGCCGCGTTCATCGGCGGTTTTGTGGCGCTGGTGGTGAGGATGGGCGACGGTCCGCCCAGCGACTCCGGCTGGGACGACGGCGCGGTCATCTGACGGGCGTCGGCCGTCTGACGGGCGCGGCCGTCCGACGGTCACGCCCGGCGGCGTCCGACGACCGCGGTCCTCCCGCGGCCGGGGCGCGGCTAGGGCTTGGCCCGCTCCGGGGTGCCGAACCGCTCGATCACGTCGGTGTATCGGCCGGCCGCGTCCACCACGTGGCCCACGGTCCACACGGTGCCGGTGCCGGGCAGGTAGGCCAGGGACTGGAGCCTGATGGTGCGGGAGGCGGGAGCTTCGGGGCCGCGCAACGTCTCGACCTTGTGGCCGTCGTAGCTGAGCACAAACGCCTCCTCCGGCTGCTCCAGGTCCACTCCCGAGATCCAGAAGTGGCCCTTGCGGTCGCCGGTCACGCCGTACAGGCGCACGTCCCCGCCGCCGGGAGACACCCGGGACCATTTCTTGCCGTTCCAGGACAGGATCAGCGGGATGATCCTGTCGGCTCCCTGCGAGACGCCGCCGACCGCCAGTGCCCGCTTCGGGCTGTCGAAGTAGACGTCACGCAGGTAGCCGCCGGGGATGTCCGGGATATGGAAGGTCTTCCAGCGCGAACCGGACTGCCTCATGATCAACGGCTTACCGGCGGAGTCACCCACCGCCCATCCGTCGCTCTTGCCCGACAGTGCCACGCCGTACAGCGTGCCCCGGTCCGGAAGCTGGGTGAACTTCCACTTTCCGTCGGTCCCGGTCATGATCAGTGGTTGCTTGTCGCGACTGCCGACGGCGGCCATCCGGCCCGTGGTGGCCGCCACCCCGCCCAGCCAGTCGCCCACGTGCAGCCTGTCGATGGTGATCCTGTCGAAGGACGTGCCGTCCCCTCTCGCGAGGTACGGCAGGCCGTCATGACCCTCGCCGACGGCCCACAGCTCGGTCGGCGAGGCCGCCGCGATCGAACGCAGGAGCCCGGCACCGGTGGGATCGTTGCGGATGCCGACCTCGGTCCAGGTCGTGCCGTCCCAGTGGGTGATCGCGCCACGGCTCTGCCAGATGTCCCAGACGCTCTGCTGACCCACCGCCCAGACGCTGCCGGCCGAGATCCCCGCCACGTCGGACAGCGATCCGTCCCTGCTCAGCCCCGCGCTGACCGGAGCCTGCCATGCTTCCAGCGTGGACGGACTGACAGGATCGGCGTGAGCAGCGGACGGGTGCGAGGACAACAGGAGCAGGCCTCCCGCGCAGAGCGCCAGCGCACGCCGCGGAAGGCGACGGGTCATGCCACAAATGGTACGGGGCGCTCTCGCCCTCATGTACCGCTCCCCTCGGTTGACCTCAACCGGCCGGGGTGATCCGACGCGGCGACCTGCCGACTGCCGTAAAATCCGCGATCTTCCCGGGCCGCCAGGACCGGCCCGCCCGGCCGAGCCGTCCGCTCCTGGCGGCCCGCTCGACGGTCTCCTGGTGGACCTGCTCCAGGCGGTCGTCGATCCCGGGATGCGGGTGACTCAGCTCGGCGACCACCGGCAGGTGATCGGTGGCCGCCACCAGGTCGGCGGGGTCGGCGTCGATCCCGCCGCAGGAGACCACCGAGAAGCCCGCCACCGCGAAGATCGCATCGATGCGCTTGTGCGGGCCCCTGGCCGGGAAGGTGAAGCCGTCGCCGCGCGGCGAGACCGTGTAGCAGTCGGTCAGCCGCTCGGCGAGGTGCTGCCAGGTCGGCTGGTCGGACTGCTCGTTGATGTCCCCGGCGAGCACGGGCAGCGCGTCGAACCGATCGGCGGCGGCCTGCAGCAGCGTCACCGCCTCACGCGCGTGGTGCAGCCGGGCGGTCTCGTCGAGATCCAGGTGGATGGAGCCGACGGCCACCCGCTGTCCGTCCATCTCCACCACGGCGATCGCGATCGCGCGCCGCTCCAGGCCGAAGAAGCACTTCAGCAGGTGGCCCTCACCGCGCAGGAGCCTCACCCCCGGGCCGACCAGCACGGCGACTCCGCCACCGCGGCGGCCCGCCGCGACGGTCAGCCCTCCGGAGGCGGCCAGCCGCCCGCGCTTACCGCGCCAGCACAGGAACCGGGGCGCCTCCTGCACGCAGAGCACGTCGGCACGGAGCCCCGTGATCACCCGCCCCAGCGCGGCGACGTCGTCTCGCATCGAACGCACGTTGTAGCTGGCGACTCTGAGCACCATGGACACCTCACCGGATACTTAGGGCAGATGCCCCGTCCTTCAGAACGGGGAGGAAGCACTTCTTGTGTTTTCTCTTGGTGTGCGAGTGGGGCTCGGTAGGGGCGGGGTGTTCCGCGATAGCCAAGTGGGGCATGTTTTGTTTGAACACGGCAGGGCGTGCCGTGTCTGCGCGGGGAGGCTTCGGGGTTGCCCGGGCCGATGAACCGCGAACCGACAGACCCGGCTGGAAGGCCGGGTGCTGGAATCCCCGGTTTTCAAACCGGGGAGGACGTCAATTGACCAAGCGTGGCGCGATCGTAACCGCACAGCGTGCGACATGCCACCATCTACGCATAAATCGCATATGAGCAGGTCAGGCGCGGCAAACTTCGGGGTGCCGGGAGCAAAAAAGCCTTTGGTCAGCGCCTTCGGGGTGGAGTTCGAGATCGACATCTTGGGGGTGAGAGGTCTCCAAGGCCGGGCTTCTGGGGCGAGATGCCGAGATCAACACCTTCGGGAAGAGCCCTCCAGGATCGAGCCTCCGGGTGGGAGCACCAAGATCGGCACTTTCGGGAAGAGCCCTTCGAGGCCGGGCCTCCGGGCGGGAACGCCGAGGTCGACGTCTTCGGGGTGAGATCGGGGATCAGCGTCTCCGGGCGAGGTCCGCGGCGCCGACCAGACCCGCCGACGCGCCAAGCTCGGCGAGGCGGATATCGGCCAGGGGACGATGCCCCCTGCCGGTCAGATGAGCGGCGAAGGACTCACGGGTCTGATCGAGCCAGAGGTCCGCGGCGCGGGAGACGCCGCCGCCGAGGATGAAGCAGCCCGGATCGAGGATCGCGGCGAGGTCTGCCAGACCCCGGCCGAGCCACTGGGCGATGGAGGCGAACGCGGCCAGTGCCGCCGGGTCGCCCTGCCTGGCGGCTTCTGTGACCTCGGGGCCCTCGATGAGGTCGGGCGTACCACCGGCGATCTTCAGCAGCTTGGCGGCCTGTTCGGGGTTGGCTTCGGCGCTCTCCCTGGCGTCGATCACCAGGGCGCTGCCGCTGGCGTACTGCTCCCAGCAGCCCAGGTTGCCGCACCCGCACAGACGTCCCTCGGGGATCACCTGCATGTGGCCGAGCTCGGCGCCCATGCCCCAGCGCCCTCGGTAGAGGGAGCCGTCGAGCACGATGCCGCCGCCGATGCCCGTGCCGACGGTCACGCACACCACGTGGGTCTCGCCGCGCCCCGCGCCGAACCTGGCCTCGCCCCACGCCATCGCGTTGGCGTCGTTCTCCACCACGACGGGCAGGCCGACGAGGTCGGACACCTTCTTCTGCAGCGGTTCCTCGCGCCAGGCGAGGTTGGGGGCGAAGCGCACGATGGCGCGGGTCTCATCGACGAACCCGGCGGCGCCGAGGCCCACGGCCTCGATCTCCCTGCCCTTCCCGAGCTCCAGGACCACGTCGCCGATCGTGTGGGCGACCTGCTCCGGGTTCTCCGCCGGAGTGGGCCGCAGAAGATGCTCGACGATGTTGCCGTCCTCGTCCACAACTCCCGCCGCGACCTTGGTACCGCCGATGTCAACGCCGATGGTCAGCGCCATTGTGCATCCACCCTCTCCCCCTGGGCTCACCCCAGGTCGATGTGCTCCACGGGGGTTTCTTCCTGTCCGCGCTCCCGCGCCCGCTGTGCGGACGAGGGCTTGTTCAGCCCGTCGACGGCCGACTTGAACGCGGCGAACAGCTCGGTACCGGCCTGCATGAGGTGATCGGTGACCGCGCCGCCCGACTCGCGCTGCGCGGCCATCGCGCGGCAGACGGGACAGGCCCGGCAGATGTATTCGTCGTGTTCGGAGATCGCTTCCTCCCACACGTCCTGGCTCTTGCCGCGTCCGCCGCCGGAGAACGCGCTGCCGAATCCGCTCATGGTGCCCTTGATCAGATTCTTGCGCAGTTCCCTGGCGGCTTTCTGCTGGAGCGTCTCGAAAAGCTTGAACGCCTCCTCGGTCGCGGCGCTCAGCGGATCCCGGTCGCTGCCGGTCCGCTCGCTCCGGTTCCGTCCGGCCCGCTCGTCGCGTTCGGCCCACTCGGCCCGCTCATCGCGTCCGGACCGCTCAGTCCGCTCGGCCCGCTCATCGCGTCCGGACCGCTCAGTCCGCTCGGACCGCTCAGCCCGTTCGTCTCGTCCGGGCCGCTCGGACCGCTCGTCTCGCCCCGGCCGCTCGGCGCGTTCGGTCGGCTCAGTCCGCTCGGCGCTTTCAGCGCGTTCGGTCGATTCCGCCCGCTCAGCCTGCTCGGCCGGCTCGGACCGCTGGGTCCCGCCCGCGGTCTCGGTGCTCTCCGCCTTCTGCGCCGGCTCGGCGTGCGTGGCTTTCTGGTCCTTCTGGGCGTCATTCGTGTTCTCTGTCATCAGGCCCTCCCGCCTCGAACCGTACCCGGAGAAACCCGTCTCGGAGCGCTGCTTCCCTTACGGACCTGCGGGCCAGGGCGGCCGGCAGGGCGAGGACCCGGCGATAGGAGCCCACGTTGATGATCAGCTCGTCGCCCTTGCGTGAAAGATCCACCTCTCCCTTCCCCGCGAGCGGCAGGGCCAGGATCAGCTCGCCCTCGGCGGTGATCCGCAGCGGCGGGTCCACCGTGGGCGGGGCGAAGGGGTCCGCGTCTCCGTACATGACCTCGGCGACCCGGGCGAGGGCGTCGGGACCGACGGGCTCGGCGTCCAAATAGGGCACGATGTGGATGGGCAGCGGGGCGAAGGACTGCTCCACCTCTGCCAGGTGCCTGGACTGGGCCTCCACCCATCTCTGCCGCCATGGGTCGGCGCCCTCGGCGGGGAAGACCCGGTTGGCGATCACCGCGTCGACGCGGTAGCCGTACAGGCTGAGAGAGGTGAGCGTACGGCGAGCCTCGGCCAGCACGACGGCCTCGGGGGTGAGCACCAGGCGGACGCTCGTTTCGGGCCCGGTGAGGAGCTCGCGCACCTCAAGCAGGCTCCGATGGAGCCGCTCCCCCGCGCCGACCACGTGGTCTCCCGGCATGCTGACCTGCGCCAGCCGGCGGACCAGCGGCGAGAGGGCACGAAGGAGCCGCCTGCCGACCGGCAGCAGCCGGTTCATGTGCCAGTCGAGGGCCTCGGGCAGGGCGAGGAGCCGGAGCGTCTCGGCCGTGGGAGCGCAGTCGATGACGATCACTTCCCAGCGCCCGGTGAGGGCCTGCTCGCGGAGCTCCAGCAGCGCGATGATCTCCTCGGCGCCGGGCAGCACCGTGATCTCCTCGGCCGTGATCTCGTCCAGGCCCAGCTCCGCGAAGACGTCCCTGGCGTAGTCGCGCAGCTCGCCCCACTGGCGCTCCAGCGCCTTCTGGGTGTCCACCTGGTAGAGGTAGAGACCGGACGCGACCTCGGTGGGCTCGTCGGCGACGCTCACGCCGAGCGCGTCGGCCAGTGAGTGCGCGGTGTCGGTGGAGACCACCAGCGTCTTGAACCCCGACCTGGCCGCGAGAGTGGCCGTGGCCGCCGCGGCGGTCGTCTTGCCCACGCCGCCCTTGCCCGTGAACAGCAGAACCCTGCTCACGCGACCTCCCGGGGAGGCGGCTGGGGGCATGCCCTCGCCGCCGGACCGTGTGCCGGGGACGCGGTGAGGGTTCGGGCTCGCCGGCCCTGTTCTCTCATGAGGTTTCGACGCGCTTCTTCAGTCCCTTCAGGGCGGTGTCGATGATGACCTTCTCCGCCTTCCGCTTGATCATGCCGATCATCGGGACCTTGAGATCGACGGCGAGCTCGTACGTCACCTCGGTACCGCTGCCCACGTCGGCCAGGCGGTAACTTCCGGTGAGCTTCGAAACCATCTTTCCCGCCTCGACGATGCTCCAGTCGACGGAGTCCTCGTCGCGCCAGGTGTAGCCGAGGGTGTATTCGTCGCTGATCACGCCCGCGTCCAGGACGAACCTGACCGTCTCGGGGCGGCCGTCCTCCCCCGTGGAGAGGAGTCGCGCGGACTTCACCTGACCCGCCCACTCCGGGTAGGAGTCGAAGTCGGCGATCACCGTCATGATGGTCGATCGGCCCGCGCCGATCGTGATGCTTGAGGTGGTGCGATCAGCCATGGGCTTACCGTACTGGTTCGTCGTTTCCGCGCGAACCTCTGACGCACCGGTCTCGTCTCCGGCTCACCACTCGAGCACGAAGGGGACCCCCCTGTTGCGGAAATGGCCCACGTTGAGACATTCGGTCTTGCCGATGCGTGTACGGCCGGCGAGCGGCTGGTGCACGTGCCCGAACAGGGCGTAGCGCGGCTGAGTCCGCCTGATCGCCTCCAGCGTGGCCTCGCTCCCCCGCTCGAAACGCCGGGCGACCACGTCGTAGAGCAGCTCGGGGACGGCCGGGGGGATGTGGCAGCAGAGCACGTCCACCTTGCCCACGGCCTCGACCTTGCGGGCGAACTCCTCGTCGTCGATCTCGTTCGGTGTCCGGTACTGCGTGCGCAGGCCGCCCCCGACGAAGCCGAACCGGAGCCCGCCGATCTCCACCGTCTCCCCGTCGAGCACGTGGTGACCCTGCCTGACGTACTCGGGCCAGTAGCGGGGAAGGTCCACGTTGCCGTGGGTGATGTAGGCGGGGGTGGGCATCGCGGCGAAGATCTCGCCGTACTGCCGCCGGACGGAGCGTTCGATGTGCTCGCGCGGGTCGCCGTCCAGCGACGCCCAGAGGGCGGCGGACATCGTCCGCGCCTCGTCGAACCGCTTGGCCGTGCGCAGCGCGATGAACTCCGCCGTCTTCTCCACCCCGAACAGCTCGGGAAAGATGCCCTGGGAGTAGTCGTCGTAGTCGACGAAAAGGATCAGGTCGCCCAGGCAGACGAGTGCGTCGGCACCGTCGCCCGCACGAGCCAGAGCGTCGGCCCTTCCGTGCACATCACTGACGACATGAACCCGCATGCCGGATATCCTAACTATCTACCGGTCGGGGCACGAGCAGACAGGCCAAATGCGACGGGAGCGGTGAGTGCGTCGTCCTGCGGCCTCACCTGGCGGCTTGGTACGGTGGAATTGTCCTCGTAACACCTGGGTGACGGATCTACCTGCACGTAACTTATCGCGATAGCTTCCAGGCAGCCCATCGATCCGTGCGTCTTCAGGAGTGATCCGTGCGCGAGTACAGCGTCCCCGTGCTGGTGGATGTCCCCCTGTCCGCCACCATGACCGACACGGTGTTCCAGCGCGCCGACGAGGAGCCGGGCGTCGTCGCCCTGCGCCGCAAGACCGGCGACGACTGGACCGCCGTCACCGCGAAGGAGTTCCGCGACCAGGTCGCCGGGGTGGCCAAGGGGCTGATCGCGGCCGGTCTCGAACCGGGCGACCGGGTGGCGCTGATGTCGCGCACCCGCTACGAGTGGACCGTGATCGACTATGCGATCTGGTCCGCCGGCGCCGTCGGCGTGCCGATCTACGAGACCTCCTCCGCCGACCAGGTCCAGTGGATCATCTCCGACAGCGGCGCGAAGGCCGTGTTCGTGGAGCTGGAGTCGCACGAGGAGACCGTGCGCGAGAGCGTGTCCGAACTGCCGGAGCTCAAGGACGTCTGGCGCATCGAGGGCGGCGCCCTGGACGAGCTGACCGCGAGCGGTTCCGGAGTGTCCGACGAGACGCTGGCCGAGCGCAGGACCGCTCGCGGCGGCACGGACCTGGCGACCATCGTCTACACCTCGGGCACCACCGGCAGGCCCAAGGGCTGCCGCCTGACCCACGACAACCTGCTGTTCACCGCCAGAAACGTGGCGCGGGGTCCCCTGGAGTCGCTCTTCACCGAGGAGGGCAGGGCCGCGCTGCTGTTCCTGCCGCTCGCGCACTCCTTCGCCCGCATCATCGAGGTCGTGCTGGTCGAGACGGGCACGATCCTCGCGCACACGCCCAACATGAAGAACGTCGGCCCCGACCTGCAGGGCTTCAGGCCCACGTTCCTGCTGGGCGTGCCCCGGGTGTTCGAGAAGGTCTACAACGGCGCCGAGCAGAAGGCCACCGCCGACGGCAAGGGCAAGATCTTCCACGCCGCCGCCGACACCGCCGTCGCCTGGAGCCGGGCGCGGTCGGCGGGCGGGCCCGGGCTCGGCCTCAAGCTCAAGCACGCCGCGTTCGACAAGCTGGTGTACGGCAAGCTCCGCGCCGCCACCGGCGGCCGGCTGTCGGTCGCGGTGTCCGGCGGCTCCGCCCTGGGCGAGCGGCTCGGCCACTTCTTCCGCGGCGTCGGCATCGAGGTCCTCGAGGGCTGGGGCCTGACCGAGACCTCCGCGCCGTCCACGGTCAACCTGCCGGGGGCCAACAAAATCGGCACCGTCGGCAAGCCGTTCCCCGGTGTCACGATCGGCATCGGCGAGGACGGCGAGGTGCTGGTCAAGGGCCGCCACCTCTTCGACGGCTACTGGAACAACGCCGAGGCCACCGCCGAGGCGATCGACACGGACGGCTGGTTCCACACCGGCGACGTCGGCGAACTCGACAACGACGGCTACCTGCGCATCACCGGCCGCAAGAAGGAGATCATCGTCACCGCCGCGGGCAAGAACGTCGCCCCGGCCCCGATGGAGGACCACATCCGCGCTCACCCGCTGGTCAGCCAGGCGATGGTGGTCGGCGACGACAGACCGTTCGTCGCGGCGCTCGTCACGCTCGACCCCGAGGCGCTGGAGCAGTGGAAGGCGGCCAACGGCAAGGCGGGGGCCACCCTCGCCGAGCTCAGCGCCGACCCGGCCGTCCTCGCCGAGGTGCAGAAGGCGGTGGACACCGCCAACAGGTTCGTCTCCAAGGCCGAGCAGATCAAGAAGTTCACGGTGCTCGACGTCGACATCACCGAGGAGAGCGGGCACGTGACCCCGACCCTCAAGGTCAAGCGCAACGTCGTGATGCGCGACTTCGCCAAGAACATCGACGCCCTGTACGGCTGACGCCGCTCCGGCCGGCCGCGGCGACCCGGATGGGTCGCCGCGGCCTTTTGCGTTCCCGCCGGGCCGCCCGCCCGGGCGGCGCCGTACGAGCTGTTTTCTCCGGGCTGCCCCGAGCCGCCGCGAGGTGCCGTAGGCAGCCGGGAACCGCCGTGGCCGCCGTGGGCCAAAGCACCATAAATCAACAGTGATGCGAAAAAAATTCATTGACAAGCCCTGACATTCGATCTTCTATGTGATGAAACGTGAGGGATTTCGGGGGAACATGAGCACTTCGGTCAGGAGAAGCCATGACCCACCCATTGCCGATGTCCCGCCGGACCATGCTTCAGAACTCGCTGCTCGGAGCCGCCGCGTTCGGCGTCCCGGCCATCCTGGCCGGCTGCTCCAACCCCGCCGACCAGGGCACTCCCAGCACCGGCGGAGCCGCGGCGCGGGGCACGGTCTCCGTGGGCTCGAACGCCTCCGACGAGGTTCCCAAGAAGGCGCTGCAGACCGTCGTGCAGGCGTTCACCCAGGCGGACGTGAAGATCAACACTGTTGACCACAACACGTTCCAGGAGAACATCAACCGTTATCTCCAGGGCAGGCCGGACGACGTGTTCACCTGGTTCGCCGGTTACCGGATGCGGTTCTTCGCGGAGCAGGGGCTCGCGACGGACATCTCCGACGTCTGGCAGGAGATCGGCGCCGACTACACCCCCGCCTTCAAGCAGGCGGCGACGGGCTCGGACGGCAAGCAGTACTTCGTACCGTTCACCTACTACCCCTGGGCCGTCTTCTACCGCAAGAGCGTGTGGGAGGAGAAGGGCTACGCGGTTCCGAAGACCCTCGACGAGTTCACCGCGCTGGCCACGAAGATGAAGTCCGACGGGCTGATCCCCATCGCCTTCGCCGACAAGGACGGCTGGCCGGCGATGGGCACCTTCGACATCGTCAACATGCGGGTCAACGGCTACGACTTCCACATCTCGCTCATGGCGGGCAAGGAGTCGTGGACCGACCCCAGGGTCAAGCAGGTCTTCGACACCTGGCGCGGGCTCCTGGAGCACCACCAGCCGGGCGCCAACGGGCGCACCTGGCAGGAGGCCGCCCAGTCGCTCCAGCAGAAGAAGACGGGCATGTATCTCCTGGGCATGTTCGTCGCCCAGCAGTTCCCCGAGAGCGACCTCGACGACCTCGACTTCTTCGCCTTCCCCGAGATCAACCCGCAGCACGGTCAGGACTCGGTGGAGGCACCGATCGACGGCTACATGATCTCGGCCAAGGCCAGGAACGTGGACGGGGCCAAGCAGCTGCTCAAGCACCTCGCCTCCGCCGCGTCGCAGAACGTGGCGACCAAACTCGACCCCGGCACGCTCGCCGCCAGTTCCAAGGCCGACACGAGCGGCTACAGCGCGCTGCAGAAACGCGGCGCCGAGCTCGTCTCCCAGGCCGCGCACATCTCCCAGTTCCTCGACCGCGACACCCGCCCCGACTTCGCCTCGACCGTCATGATCCCCGCCTTCCAGCGGTGCATCGGCAAGCCCGACGACATCGACGCCCTACTGAAGGACATCGAGGCACAGAAAACCAATATCTTCCGGTGACGCGCCTGCGAGCCCGTCGTCACTCCTCGCGCGACGTGGTCGTCCTGACCATCGGGCTGGGCGTCGCGATCGGCATCAACGTGGCCTTCATCTGGGGGCCCACGCTGGCCTCGATCGTGCTGTCCGGCACCGACTGGAACGGCATCTCCGAGATCCGCTGGATCGGCGCCGAGAACTATCACGACCTCGCCACCTCCTATCCGCCGTTCTGGACCGCGGTCCGCAACAACGTGCTCTGGCTGGCCTTCCTCGGCCTGATCGCGACCCCGTTCGGACTGTTCTGCGCGGTGCTGCTCGACCGGCGAATCCGGTTCTCCCGCCTCTACCAGGGCGCGCTCTACCTGCCGGTGGTGCTCTCCCTGGCGGTGGTCGGCTTCATCGCGCAGCTCGTCTACTCCCAGGACTACGGCGTGCTCAACGCGGTGACCGGGAGGGAGACCGACTGGCTGGGCGACCCCTCGGTCAACATCTGGGTCGTCATGGTCGCGGCGGCCTGGCGGCACGTCGGCTACGTGATGATCATCTATCTCGCGGGGCTCAAGGCGGTGGACCCCGCCCTGAAGGAGGCCGCCGCGATCGACGGCGCCAGCGAGACTCAGGCGTTCTTCCGGGTGGTGTTCCCGACGCTCCGCCCGATCAACGTCATCGTCCTCGTCATCACGGTCATCGAGGCGTTGCGCGCGTTCGACATCGTCTACGCCATCAACAAGGGCAGGAACGGCCTGGAACTGCTGTCGGTGCTCGTCACCGAGAACATCGTCGGCGAGGCCAGCCGGATCGGCTTCGGCTCGGCGATCGCGGTCGTCCTGCTGGTGATCTCGATGGGGTTCATCATCGTCTATCTGACGCAGCTCTTCAGGGAGGAGCGTTGACACCGGCCGTCGACGCCCCCGCCGCCCCGCCCCGCCGGGTCAGGCCGTTGCGGATCCTGCTTCACGTCTTCCTGGGACTGGTGGCGCTGGGCTGGTTCGTCCCGCTGGCGCTCGCCCTCTACGCCTCGCTCCGGCCGTACCAGGAGACGGCCAGGCTCGGTTACTTCTCCCTGCCGGAGACGCTCACGCTCGACTACTACAGCGAGGCCTGGACCCAGGCCGAACTGCCCAAGTACTACCTCAACACGCTCATCATCGTGGTCCCGGGCGTGCTTCTCACCCTGCTGCTCGCCTCGTTCACCGCGTTCGCCATCGCCCGGACGCGCATCCCCGGCCGCCGCACCCTGCTGATCGTCTTCACCGCGGGCAACCTGCTCCCGCCCCAGGTGCTGATCACTCCGCTCTACACGGTCTACACGATGATCCCGCTGCCCTGGTGGCTGTCGGACTCCCTGTCCCTCTACGACTCCTACCTCGGGCTGACCCTCGTCCACGTGGCGTTCCAGTTCGGCTTCTGCGTGTTCGTGCTCACCAACTTCATGCGCACGATCCCCGAGTCGATCACCGAGGCCGCCCTGGTGGACGGGGCCGGCGTGTGGCGGCGCTACTGGCAGCTCACCCTGCCCCTGTGCCGTCCGGCCCTGGCCGCGCTGGGCACGCTCCAGTTCACCTGGATGTACAACGACTTCCTCTGGGCGCTGGTGCTGATGTCCTCCGGCGACAAGCTTCCCGTGACCAGCGCGCTGAACAACCTCCGCGGCCAGTTCTTCACCGACTACAACCTGCTCGCCGCCGGATCGGTGCTCGTCGCGCTCCCCACGCTCATCGTCTTCCAGCTCCTTCACAAACACTTCATCGCGGGCCTCACCCTGGGCTCCACCAAATGACCGCCGGTCACCCGGCGGACTCCCGGGTGACCGGCAACCTCAACGGGGGGCGCCATCCGATGACCGGCCGCCTCTTCCTGAGCTCCACCGGGTGACCGGCTGCCCGCCGGGGAAAACACCGGCCCCTACCCGGCCTCCGGCTCCACCGGGTGACCGGTTGCCCGGGAAGAAGCCCGATCCCTACCCGGCCTCCGGGCGTTGCCTGATCACGGCGACGCCGCCCGCCGGCACCGTACCGGGGAAGTCCTTCGTGGTGAGCAGGTCGGTGCCGGACTCGGCCAGCGCGACGTCCTTCTCGTCGTCGTGATTGATCGCGAACAGGTAGGTGGAGCCGTCGGGGTGGCTCCGCCGTACGAGCTCCAGGCCGGGAGCCGGGGCGGCGATGCCCGTCTCGGCGGCGATCCGGGCGAGCAGACGTCGCAGGGAGGCGTCGTCCAGCCGGGTGGAGACGTACCAGGCCGCACCGGAACCGTGCTCGTTGCGGGTGATCGCGGGCGCCCCCGCCAGGTGCCGGGCCCAGGGGTCGGGCCCGCCGCCCGAGGAGGCATAGCCGCCTGGGAAGCCGCCCTCGGAGAAACCCCCGGTCCCGGAACCGCCGGGGTGGAATCCGTCATCGGTGTAGGAGGCGATCACCTCGGCGGTGGTGGTCCGGCCGAGCTCACGCCAGACCCCGCCGGTGGAGCCGTCGGACAGCGTCACCGTACGGCCCTCGCCCAGGGGCACGAACTCCTCCATGCGCACGCCGAGAAGGTCGCGCAGGGCGCCGGGGTAACCGCCGGTCCAGACGGCGTCGTTCTCGTCGACGACACCGGAGTAGGCGCCGACGACCAGTGTGCCGCCGCCTTCGACGTAGAAGTCCAGGGCCGCCCGGTCGGTCTCGCCCAGCACGTACAGGGAGGGCAGCAGGAGCAGCGGGTAGGAGCTGAAGTCGCCGTGGGCCGGGAGGAAGTCCACGGTGACGCCGAGCTTCCACAGGGCCCGGTGCCAGGCGGCGAGTTCGTCGCGCACAGTCATGTCGACGCTCGGGTGGCCGGGCTGTTCCTGCGCCCAGACGCTCTGCCAGTCGAACACGATCGCCACGTCGGCGCCGACCCTGGAGCCCTCGACCTCCTCCAGCCTGCGCAGGTCGGCGCCGAGCTCGCAGACCTCCCTCCAGACGCGCGAGTCCACGCCCGCGTGCGGGAGCAGCGCGGAGTGGTACTTCTCCGCTCCGGCGCGGGAGGCCCGCCACTGGAAGAACAACGCGCCGTCGGATCCCCTGGCCACGTGGGCCAGGGAGTTGCGGCGCATCTGGCCGGGGGTCTTGGGAATGTTGCGCGGCTGCCAGTTGACCGCGCTGGTGGAGTGCTCCATCAGCAGCCACGGTGCTCCGCCCGCAAGGCCCCGGGTGATGTCGGCGGCGAAGGCCAGGTCGATGTGGGCCTCGGGATCGTGGGCGCGGAGGTAGTGGTCGGTGGAGACCACGTCCACGTGCGGCGCCCATTCCCAGTAGTCGATGTCCCAGTGCAGCCCGGCCATGAAGTTGGTGGTCACCGGGACACCGGGGCTCACCTCCCGCAGCACCTCCAGCTCGGCCAGGTAACAGGCGAGCAGTTCGGCGGAGCTGAACCGGAAGAAGTCCAGTGCCTGGGCGGGGTTGGGGACGGCCGGGGTCCTGCGCGGCGGCAGGACCTCCTCGAACGAGGCGTATTCCTGCGACCAGAACCGCGTGCCCCAGGCCTCGTTCAACCGGGGCAGGTCGTAGCGGTCGCGGAGCCAGGCGCGGAACGCCGCGGCGGAGACGTCGCAGTAGCAGCGTGCCACGTGGCAGCCGTACTCGTTGCCGACGTGCCACATGCGCAGCGCGGGGTGGTCGCGATACCGCTCGGCCAGGGCCCGTGCCAGCCGTACGGCGGCGGCCCGGTAGCTCGGCGAGGAGGGGCAGTAGGCCTGGCGGCTTCCCGGCCACAGGACGTGCCCGCCCGCGTCCACCGGGAGCGAGTCGGGGTGGGCGGCGGAGAACCACGGCGGAGGGCTCGCGGTGGCCGTCGCCAGATCGACGCCGATCCCGTTCGCGTCCAGCAGGTCGAGCACCCGGTCCAGCCACCCGAACTCGTGGCAGCCCTCCCGCGGCTCCAGCGATGCCCAGGAGAAGACGCCGACCGTCACCAGGTTGACTCCGGCCTCACGCATGCGCACCACGTCGTCGTGCCACACCTGCTCCGGCCACTGCTCGGGGTTGTAGTCACCGCCGAAGTACATAAGACCTCCCGTTTGCAGCCCGGATCACCTTAGAACACGGCGCGGGGCACGGCCTAGAAGGTCGGCGCACCTTCGAGCAACTGAGCGAACCGGGAGGCGACGAGGTCCCAGCCCCACTCGCGCGTGACCCACTCCCGTCCGCGCTCCCCCATCGCGCGCGCCCCGGCCGGGTCCTTCAGCAGGCCGACCAGCGCCGCCGCGACCTCGTGCGGGGAGGTGCCGTCGACCACCAGCCCCGTCTTCCCGTGCAGCACCGCGTCCGGGGCTCCGCCCGACGAGCCCGCCACCACGGGCAGCCCGCTGGCGGAGGCCTCCAGGTAGACGATGCCGAGCCCCTCCACGTCGATGCCGCCCAGGCGGGTACGGCACGGCATGGCGAACACGTCGGCCGCGGCGAGGTAGCCGGACAGCGACGCCCCCGGCACCGGTCCGGTGAACCTGACCGAGTCGCCCAGCGTCCGGGCCAACCGTTCCAGGGTCTTCCTGTACGGCCCGCCGCCGACGAGGAGCAGCACCCCGTCGGGCACGGCGCGCAGCACGTGGGGCCAGGCGCGCAGGAGGGTGTCCTGGCCCTTGCGCGGCACCAGCCGGGACAGGCAGACCACGACCGGCCGGTCCCCCAGGCCGAGCGCCGCGCGCACTGCCTCGCCGCCGGCGTCCGGCCGGAACACGGCGGTGTCGACGCCGGGCGCGAGCCGTACCAGCTTGTGGGGCGGGATCACCTTCGCCAGCCTTCGCCGGGTGTACTCCCCCAGATAGGTCACCACGTCGGCGTGGTCGCCGATCCTCGCGAGCAGCGGGCGGGCGATCGGGACCCCCGCCCAGGCCGCCTCGTGGCCGTGGGTGACCATGACGACACGGCGGGCCCCGGCCGCGCGCATCCTGGGCGCGAGCAGGCCGAGTGGCGCCGCCGCCCCGAACACCACGGTGTCGCACTTGAACTCGGCGATCAGAGCGGCGGCCCGGCGGGCGACCGCGGGCGTGGGCAGCATCAGCGAGGTGGGGTGGCGGACGACCGGGTAGGGCTGCCGGCTGTCGAAGCTCTCGCCGCCGGGCCATTCGGGGGCGTAGACGACCACCGAGTCCGGCGGGCGGCAGGCGGCGAGGCCGTACACGAACGACTGGATCCCGCCGGCCCGGGGCGGGAAGTCGTTGGTGACGATGAGGGTGCGGCTCACGGCGCTCACGGCGCTCACGGCGCGGGGAGGCCGTGCAGCAGGGCCCAGGAGCGCGCCATGGCGATGCGCTGCGGGGTCGTGGGGTGGGAGGCGTAGAGGAGGTATTCGAAGGCGTCGGGCGACAGATCCGAGATGTTGGAGATCGCCAGCCGTTTCTGCATGGATATGAACGTCGCCGGGTCCTTGGTCAGGTTCAGCGCGTGGACGTCGGCGCGGGCCTCGATGTGCCTGCTGATCAGGTTCTGGGCGGGACCGGACAGGACCGTGGCCAGGCTCAGCAGCCCCATGATCAGTCCCACCGCCCTCGGATCGGCGAGCGAGGGGATCCCGGCACGCCGCCGTACGGCTCCCGCCGAGGTCACCAGGTAGAGCAGGCACGCCCCGCACGCCGCGGCCAGGCCGCCGATGAGCGTGCCGGAGAGCACGTCGCCCGCCTTGGCGTGGCCCAGCTCGTGCGCGACCACCAGCTCGACCTGGTCGGCGGGCGCCCGGAGCAGCGTGTCGTAGACCACGATCCTGCGGGTCGCGCCGAATCCGGAGACGTAGGCGTTGAGCGCCGTGGTCCGCCGGGAGGCGTCGGCGACGAGCACGTCCTCGACCGGCACGCCGTCCCTGGCAGCCATGGTGAGCAGGTCGTCGCGGAGCTGCCCGGCGGCCATCGGCCGGAAGTCGTTGAAGATCGGTTCGATCACCACCGGGTAGGCGAACGAGGCGAGCAGGGTCAGCACGAACGCGCCGATCGCCGCGGGGATCCACCAGCGCCGGAAGCGCCGTGCCAGCGCGACCACCGCGAGCACCATGATCGCGGTCAGCCCGGTGCTGACGCCGAGGTTCTTGATCCGGTCGGCCGTCCAGGTCGCCCAGGTCTGGGTGGACAGCCCGAAGGCGCGCAGGTGGGTCTCCGACCACATCCCCAGCGGCCAGCGCAGGATCGCCACCGCCACCGACAGCCCCAGGACGCCGAGCAGCACCCGCAGCCACCACGGTCCTCTCAGGCGGCCGAGCAGCCGTGCGCCCAGCGGGGTGCCCACCAGCACTCCCGCGACGACCAGGGTCAGGCCGAGCGACAGGTAGGAGGGCACGCTGACCAGTGCGTCGAAGGTCTCCGCGCGGGCGATCTGCTCCGGGAGGAAGTCGCGGGCCGGGTCGGGGACGACGGTCGGCGCCCCCGCGGCCAGCTCTCGCCAGGGTGTGGTGAACGCCACGATCGCCAGCGTGACCGCCCCGAGGGCGGCCAGCGCCCACCCCGCCGTCCGGAGTCCCGCGGGCGTGTCCGTCTTACTCAGCGTCATCCGAGTTCCCTCCGGAGGTAGTCGCGCCAGGCCCCGACGAGCGACGCCTCGGACAGGCCCAGGGTGCTCCCGACATCGCTACCGTAGAGCCTCACCAGCGCCTTCTCGCCATAGCGCTCGGCGATGAGACGGCAGGCGAGCCACGCCTCCTCGTAGGCCTGCGCCAGCCGCGGCGCTCCGGGGGCGAAGTCGCCGGGCCCGGGGAGACGGGCGGGCAGGATGCCGTCGCGCACCTCCAGCGCCAGCTCGGCGGCGACCGTGCGGACCGCGATCCCGGCGTCGCGGTAGCCCACGTAGTCGGCGAAGCCCTCCGACATCCACATCGGCACCCGGCCGCCCCGGGTCGCGCCGGTGGCCACGTGGGTGAGCTCGTGCGTGATCACCACGTCACGGCCGACCTCGCTGAGCCTCGCGTAGCCCGACGGCAGGACGATCACCCGATCCGAGGTCGCCAGGGCTGCCAGGCCGCCGGTGCCGCCGGCTCCCGCGAGCGCCGCGGCCTCGGCGTCCGTGGCGGGAAACAGGATCACCGCCCGGACCGGACCCCAGACCTCCTCGACGCCGCGGCGGGCGCGGTCGGCCCTGGAGGCCAGATCACGGAGACTTCCGTACGGGACGCCGTGGCCGATCACGAGGGAGCGCTCACCTCGCACGACGGTGGCCGCGCCGGGCCAGAGACCGCGCGTGTCCTGCGGAATCGGCCCACCTCCGGCGAGCGGAGCGGCGCTGATCAGCGCCAGCATCCCGGTGAGCACGGCGCGGCGCCCCTTCGGGACGGACATATGGATTGATGCTACTCGACGGGCATGGAGCGGCCCCGTCCATCCGCGCGGATGGACGGGGCCGTATCCCTGTATCCCTGGGCCTCTGATCCCTGGGCTAGCCGCCGGGACGGACCGCTCCGGTGAAGGAGGACTTGTAGTACCCCTCCAGCTTCACGATCCGGACCGTCTTGCCGCTGCTCGGCGAGTGGACCATCCTGCCCTTGCCGACGTACATGCCGACGTGGCCCTTCCCGCTGAAGAACATCAGGTCACCGGGGTGCAGGTTGCGCCACGAGACCTTCTTCCTGACAGCCCTGTACTGGCTGTACGTGATGCGGGGGAGCTTGACGCCTGCTTTCCGCCATGAGTACTGGACGAGCCCTGAGCAGTCGAACGCGCCGGGACCGGTGGCTCCCCACCGGTACGGGGCGCCGATCTGCTTCCTGGCCGTGGAGACGGCCTTCTTGGCCTTCACCTTCTGCTGTGCGACCTTGCTCAACCTGGCCTTCGCCGTGCTTCCGACCTGAGTCGAGGTCTTCGCCGTGCTCTTGACCTGAAGGGTGGTCGCGCTGTTCGCCGTCGCCTGTGCCGCCATGGGCCCCAACGTGACCGCTCCGGCTGAGGCGGTCATTGTGAGGGCGAACCCGCCGATGGAAAGGCGGAAAAGGCGCGACAAACGGGGGTTATGCAGGGTGGTAGACAGGATTTCTCCTTGGGACTTCCACTGATGCCTACCGGGTTAGCTGACGGATTCGGGCTGGGAAGATGCCCTACGGCGAAATGCGCCGATTCACCCCTGGCCACGCTTTTAAGGGCCCATTGGGTCCCCGGTTCCATGCCTCCTGGCTGCATGGATTCGGCAGGCCACCGCAGTGGGGTCGAACCCCGATGGGGAGAAGCGGTGGCCGGTTGGATTTCTATGAGAGACACCGGCCCTGGGGGCCGACATTCATCGCGACGGCATGGCTTGAACGTCGCGACGCCAGAAACTACCCCGGTCTTCAACGTTCGGCAAAGCAATCGTCATGTTCGAAGATCGAAGAGAGCTCTTCACCCTTCCAGACTCCCTGCATAAGGGCTATTTATGCTATTGAGATATGACTCTGGTCACATTCCATGAATCACCACGGCAAATGCTCTATTTCTGTCAGATACGTCACATCTGACTTGATCTTCAATATGATCTCCGTCACCGCGCACGATCTTTGTCGCCGCCTATGGTCATTCACTTCCGTGCAGGATCATTCACCGTCGCTCTCGCCGCGATCCTCACCGCTCCGACCGTGGACGGCGGATCACCGGAGGACTCCGCAAGCGATGGCCCAGACTCGGGACGAGCATGCGGAAACCGGCCGATAACGGCAGACGGAAACAGCCCCTCGCTTGGTGCGTTTCCGGCCGCCGACCCCGCATGCCAAGACCAAGCGGGCGCTTGGCGGCGGTTGTTATAACATGTACTGTTACATCCAGCGGAGATGGGGCGATGATGAGCGCGAACAGCAGGTTGACGATCGCCGCGCACATACTGGCGTGGATGGAGCTCGACCGGCGTGGCGGCCGCGAGGTCGTGACCTCGGAGCAGATCGCCGGCAGCGTGAACACCAATCCGGTGGTCATCAGGCGCTGCCTCGGAGATCTCCGCAAGGCCGGCTTCGTGGAGGCGCGGCGCGGCGCGGGAGCCGGATGGAGCCTGGTTCGCGATCCCGAGTCGATCAGCCTGTTCGACGTTCACCAGGCCGTCGAGCAGGGCCCCCTGTTCGGCATGCACCGCACTCCGCCGAACGAGGGCTGCCCGGTGGGCTACGGAATCCAGCCCGCGCTGCGGCGTGTGTACGGCGGACTCGAAGAAGCCGTGCGGCAACAGCTCGCCCAGACCTCGGTCGCCGACGTCCTCCGGGACGTGCTGGCCCAGCAGCGATGACAGACGCGCCCGGCCGGAGCCGAGGGTGTCGCGTCCCTTACCGGCAGGCCCTCACTCCCCGAGGTCGGAGTGGGACCTCGATGCCGTGAAGACCAGCGCGGGCGGAACGTTGAGCCAGACCGGGCCCATGGTGCCGACGGTGGCGAAGGTGCGGTTCAGGAGCCCGCGGAACTGCCTGAACCGCCTGGAGGGCATCGCGGACAGGGTGATGACGGTGCTGAACCTCCCGCCCAGAGCGAGCGCGGCCGACACCCCGTCCAGAATATGTTTCTGCCGCTGCTCGTCGAACAGGGTCCAGGGAAGCGAGGAGATGATCGCGTCGACCCGTGTCACCCCGGCCCGCCCCAGTAACTTCTCCAGGTCACCCGCGTCGTCAGCGATCACTTCCAACCAGGGGCGGCTGCGCCGCAGATGGCGGACCATGTCGTCGTTGAGTTCGACGGCGAGCTGCCGCCCGCCCGGCGGAAGCCGTTCGCGAATCGCGTCACTGATCACACCACCGCCCGCGCCGAGCTCGACGACCACGGCTCCATGAGTGACCGGGACGACCGACGCGGCCAGGCGGGCCACGGCCTTTGAGCTGGGCGCGATCGCCCCCAGTTCGAAGGGATTACGAATGATCGCGCCAAGGAAGGTGCGGGTGTCCCCGTTGGCAGGACGAGTTTCGGACGACATTCGCAGCTCATTCCCCCAGGTGAGAGCGTTATGCCAGGTTGACATGCTTAGGTAGGCCGATGTCCTCTGCCGCAGCGCGGTCACCTGGGCGCCCCTCCCCTCCAAGACAGGAAAAACGGTTTCAGAATCGCGCCCTCACCGGGCTGCGCTCCTCATCCGGCGCGCGGAAGTATTCGCGCTGCGAGAAGCCGTTCACACTCGCCACGATGTTGGCCGGGGTCATCTGGATCGCGTTGTTGTAGATGAGAGCGGCGTCGTTGTAGCACTGCCGGAAGTAGGCGATCCGGCTCTCGGTGGCGGCCAGTTCCTCCTGCAGCTTGGCGAAGTTCCGGCCGGCCTTCAGGTCCGGGTAGGCCTCGGCCACCGCGAGCAGGCTCCGCAGCGCCCCGGACAGCAGGTTCTCGGCGGTCACCTGCTCGGCGGGAGTCCGCGCGCCGACGGCCTGGGAACGCGCGGCGGCCACCGCCTCCAGAGCCTGCCGCTCGTGGACGGCGTGGCCCTCCATGGTCTCCACCAGGATGGAGACGAGGTCGTGACGGCGCCTGAGCTGCGCGTCCGCCTGCGCCCAGGCGCTGTCCACCGCGCCACACCTGCTGACCAGGCCGTTGTATGTAGAGACGACGAGCAGGACAAGAAGCAGAAAGAGGAACAGGGCGAGAAAAACGAGAACGGCAGTGGTAATCAAGGGAGGCCTCCCGGTCGAGTGGCAGCCGTGCGCCCGGCAGACATGGCCCGCCGCACCGTGGACATCTGACCCCGAACCCCTTGCATTCCGCCTACACGAGCCGTCGCCCCCTCACCGGCCCCTCCGGCTCGAGGTCCGCACTTCCGACGCGCCGCCGCCGCCGGCGGCCCACGCGTACGGTCAGGGCCTCGCGACCCCCTGGAAAGGCAATACTGTATACGGTATGTGCAATACAGTCATACGAAAGGGGTGAAAGTCGTTCAAGACATCGATGACGATCTGTAAAACCGCAGATCAGGTGATAAACCTAAAGGGTTGGGACGCGTCAGGAAACGCACCGCGCACGTCATCCCCCGCACCGGTTCACGCCCACGGCGTCGAAGATCCGCCACGGAGCGCGAATCGACCCCGGGTGTCAATGGACGGCCGGGCGAGTACGACGGCGTCCACCGGCCTTGCGAACGCGAGGAAGCACGGCAACACAGAAACGCAGGAACAACGCAGGAACACGGTCCGGCCGTCGCGGTTGTAGGCGATATCTCGGCCTAATCGGATGAGCGACACCAGAACACCAGGTGTGGCCACCGTGATCACCTTGTTGACGACCGATTGAGTAGTCGACAGGCATGAGGGGGAAACCTATGCCTACCACGCCTCCGCTTTCACGGGGTGTCCGGTTCCGTCCGCGATCGATTCGCGGACGGGTCACCGTCCTTGTCAGCCTCCTGGCCGTGCTTCTCCTTGTTCCTTCGGGATTGGTGGCCGGCCTGGTTGCACACCGGGCGATCAATGACAGCGTGTGGCTGCAAGCACGGCAGGAGGCCACCTCCGCGGCCGCCGCCGACCATCTCGGGCGGTTGACCGATCCCATCAAGTCCGGCGTGCCGGGGATCGACCTGGTGCAGGTCGTGGCGAGCAACCACCGCGTCGTCGCCTCCTCGGCCGACGCCCAGGGCCTGCCGCCCCTGAGTACGGCGTGGCCGACGCCGCAGGACCCCGAGCAGGATGTGGGGACCTGCGCGCAACGGCAGCTGGGGTGCGTCCACCTCTCCGCGCTCCGGGTCACCTCGGCGCCGGACTCACCCATCGTCTACGCCGGCCGGTCCGCTCCCGCGGACAGCTCCACGAGGGTCATCGACTCCCTCTTCGCCGCCCAGGGCACCATATTGGTCCTCCTGGCCGCCTCGACAACCTGGAAGGTCACCGGCCGGACGCTACGGCCCGTCGAGGCGATCCGCGCCGAACTGGCCGCGATCAACGGCGACGACCTGGGCAACCGCGTCCCGCAACCCGTGGGTGACGACGAGATCGCCCGGCTGGCCCGGACCGTCAACGGCACTCTGGAACGGCTGGAGAACGCCAGGGACCGGATGAATCGGGCGCTGACCCAGCAGCGGCAGTTCGCCGCCGACGCCTCCCACGAGCTGCGCACCCCCGTCGCCGGCCTTCGCGCGCAGCTGGAGGAGGCTCAGCTGCATCCCGAGGAGACCGACCTGAACGACCTGCTCGCGCACTCGTTGTATGACGTCGATCGGCTGCAGACGATCATCACCGACCTGCTCCTGCTGACCCGGCTCGAGTCCAGCGCATCCGAGCTGCGGGAGAGGGTCGATCTGGCGACCATCGTGGGGACGGAGGTCTCGCAGCGAGCCGATCCGGACAGGGTGCGGCTCAGGCTCACTCCGGACGTGCCCGTCCACGCCATCCGCAGCCAGATCGGCCGCGCCATCACCAACCTGCTGGACAACGCCGAGCGGCACGCCAGGCTCGCGGTGGTCGTCGAGGTGCGGCAGAACGGCGACAGCGCCGAACTCATCGTCGACGACGACGGGGAGGGCGTCGCCGAAGCCGACCGGCAACGGATCTTCGAGCGGTTCACCCGGCTGGACGCGGCTCGTAGCCGCGACCGGGGAGGGACGGGCCTCGGCCTGGCCATCGCGCGCGGCATCGCCCAGGCCCACGACGGGACGATCGAGGCCGGAGCGTCCCCCTCCGGAGGCGGACGCTTCATCCTCCGCCTCCCCCTGGCCGGACCATCCGACAACGGCCGGACGGCGAACGACAGGTCCACGTAGCCGGGGGTCGACGGCTACCTCGCGGGCTCGGACGACCCCTCGGGCCGGCGGCGCTTGACCGATGTGACGGAAGGCGCACTCAGCAGGGCCTGCTGAGCCGCGCCGGCCATCCAGGCCTCGGCCCGGTCGAAGTCCCAGCCCCGCTTTCCCACGAGGGTGAGCCAGGCGGACTGGCCGAGGTAGAACCAGAGCAGGTCGACGGCGCCGGCGTGGTCCAGCTCCGGCCTCAGCGCGTTCAGGGCCGCGAGCCGGTCCGCCACCGCCGTGAGTGCGCCGATGTAGGCCGCCTCGATCGCCTCCATGACGCTTGCGGCGGAAGGCTCCGTGAGGTTCTGGTGGAGCAGGCCCCAGACGAGTTCCCAGTTCCGCTCATGCGCCTGCCGGGTGCCGGCCGCGGTGATCGCGATGACCGCGCGCGGGTCGTCGGTCGCCGCGATCCCGGTGAGGGTCTGCTCGACGGCCGGGTCCTCGACCGCCGGAGCCAGCAGGGCCGCCAGAATCGCCGCCTTGCCGCCGGTGCTGCCGTACACGGTCTGGACGGCCACCCGCGCCGCCGAGGCGATGTCCGCGACGGTCACGTTGGCGTAGCCGTCGGCGAGGAACAGTCTGCGTCCGCTCTCCAGGATCGCCGCGCGCGTGGAGAGCGCGGCGTCCGTGCGTCGAGGCGAGTTGTAGGAGCCCATCCCGATGAACATTACCCCATGGGAGAGTAGACTCTATTGACAATAGGACTCTCTACTCAATAATTTCCCCACGTGACAGATTCCCAAGTGACGGCGGTCATCGAGACCCGTCTCATCCACGACATCCACCGCCGGGCCACCTCTCTGCTGGCCGAAGCCGCCGCTCGTCCCTCGGCGCCGGCGGCCGCCCTGACCGACGTCCGCGACTTCCTCGTCGCGCACCTGCACCACCACCACGAGACGGAGGACGACATCCTCTGGCCGATGATCACCGCCAAGGCGCCCGAGGCCGCCGACCCGCTCGCCGGTCTCAGCGGTGAGCACGACCGGCTGGACGCGGCGCTCAACGCGCTCGGCGCGGCCACGGTGGACACCGACCGGGCCTCGCTCGTCGACGCGGCGGTCGCCGTACGCGACCTGGTCCATCTGCATCTGGAACGCGAGGAGCCGGTTCTCTTCCCGGCCCTGCGTGATCACGTCTCCGAGGAGGCCTGGGCGGACTTCTCCCGGCATGTCATCGCCACGACGCCCGAGGTGGGAACGGACCTGCTGGTCGGTTTCCTGGAGCAGGTGGGCACCCCGGAGGAGGTTGAGATCGTTCTCGGCGGCATGCCCGCGCCCGTGCGCACGGCCCTGAGCGAGCAGGCACGGGCCACCCTCGGCACGTTGCGGGCGGCCGGCTGACGCGCCGGGAAACGACCGCTCCCGCCGAACGCGGCCCGGACGCCCGCGGAGTGGCCACCGCTCCCCCGCGTCGAGGTGGCCGGAGAACGGGAGAAGGTCACCGGGCGGCCGATACCGGCGCGCTCGGCGAGCCGCCCGACCGGCGGTTCCGGACCGGCGGCGGATGAATCACCGCCTACCCGCCCGCGGTGCGCGTCCGCTCGTGATGGCGGCGCGCCTTCATACGGTTGCCGCAGATCGCCATCGAGCACCATCGGGCGCGGTTGGCGTGGCTGCGATCCAGCAGGAACAGCGTGCATTCGGGGTTGGCGCAGGCCCGAAGGCGTCCGGGGGCACCGCGGCGCAACTCGTCCCAGGCGAGGATCACCTCCACCGCGAAGCGCTCATCCTCGTCCACGACGAGCTCCCATCGGAGCCCGTCGCCGTCGAGATGCGGCACCTTGTGCGCGTGGGCGACCACCTCGGCAAGGGCGGGCGCCCGCGCGGTGCCACGCACGACGCGGTCCAGGAGATCCCGGGCGCGTCGCGTGAAGCGCAGCTCGCCTTCCGATCCGCGTCCGCCGTGCGCGCTCAGCCATCGCCGCCCCTCGGCGTCATCGGCGAGCGCGTCCTGGGAGGTCCCCTCGATCACGGGCCGACTGTTCAACAGGGCGAGAACGATGTTGTCCGGGGTCATCGACGCCCCTCCCATCTAACCTGAAATCTCTTCTTAGCAGGTTAGTACATCGCCGGAACCCCTGATCGTTCTACGCGGAGCACGCAGGCAACGGGCCGATGCGACGCCCACGGCGATCGCCGCCGCGCACGGAGCGAACGGCCCACGAGATGCCAGAGCTTCACTAACCCCATAGAGCGGTTTGACAGGTTATAGAGCCTGATGCTTCACTTCCCCTAACCACACAAAGAGCTATAAGGGGTTAGACATGGTTGAGATCAGGCACCTCACCGCCACCGTCGCGGGCCAGAAGGTCTTCTATCGCGAGGCCGGCCCGGCCGAGGCTCCCACGGTCGTGCTGCTGCACGGCTTCCCGACCAGCTCGCACATGTTCCGCCACCTGATCCCGCTCCTGGCGGACCGCTACCACGTGATCGCGCCCGACCACATCGGCTTCGGCCGGTCCTCCATGCCCTCCGTCAAGGAATTCCCCTACACCTTCGACGCCCTCACGGACATCACCGCCGGACTCCTCGGGCAGCTGGGCGTCGAGAAGTTCGCGATCTACGTGCAGGACTACGGGGCGCCCATCGGCTGGCGCCTGGCGACCCGCGACCCCGAGCAGATCACCGCGATCATCACCCAGAACGGCAACGCCTACACCGACGGGTTCGTCGACTCCTTCTGGAACGGGCTCTTCGCCTACGCCGCCGCCCCGGGACCGGACACCGAGCCCCCCGTGCGCGGCGCGCTGTCTCTGGACAGCACCCGCTGGCAGTACCTCAACGGGGTCGCCGACCCCACCCTCGTCAGCCCGGACACCTGGACCCATGACCAGTCCCTGCTGGACCGGCCCGGCAACGACGAGATCCAGCTACAGCTCTTCCGGGACTATCCGACCAACGTCGACCTCTACCCCGCCCTTCAGGAGTACTTCCGCACCAGGCAGGTCCCCCTGCTCGCCGTCTGGGGAGCAGGGGACGAGATCTTCGGCCCCGACGGCGCCCGCGCCTTCCAGCGCGATCTGCCCGACGCCGAGATTCACCTCCTCGACACCGGCCACTTCGCCCTGGAAAGCCACCTGGACACCATCGCCGGCTACATCCGCGGCTTCCTCGGCCGAACCCTGCGCTGAGCACGACATACACGCCGGCCGGCTGCCCTCACCGGCCGATGGCCCGCATCGTCCGTAGCGCGCTTAAGGACAAAACATGCCAAAAGTAGATGACACGGAAGAAGCATGATGGTCCCCTACGACTACATCATCGTTGGTGGTGGAACGGCCGGCTGTGTGCTCGCCTCTCGCCTGTCAGCGGACCCAGGCCGCAAGGTCCTCCTCCTGGAGGCGGGCCCCAGCGAGGGCCCCGGCTTCGCCGGCGACCCGACGGCCTGGTTCGGTCTGTGGTCTTCCCCGGTCGACTGGTCCTACGTCACCACGCCCCAGCGAGGCGCTCTCGGACGGAGCCACGCGTGGCCCCGCGGCAAGGTGCTCGGCGGGTCCAGTGGCATCAACGGAATGGCGCACCTGCGCGGTCATCGATCGAGTTACGACGCGTGGGAGAAGGCAGGCGCGACCGGATGGAACTACGACAGCCTGCTGCCGTACCTCCGGCGAAGCGAGAACGCCCCAGGCCGGGACGCGGCCGTGCGCGGCGATTCGGGTCCCACGCTGATCGAACGCGGCCCCGAGCCCGACCCGTTGCAGCGGGCGTGGTTCCAGGCCGCGGTGGAAACGGGCCACACGCCCCTGGAAGACGGCAACGGCGTCGAGGCCGAAGGGGTGTCCTGGACGGATGCGAACGTGTTCGAGGGCAAGCGCCAGAGCGCTTCCGACGCGTATCTCGCCCCCGCGATCGGCCGCCCCAACCTCACGGTCATCACTTCGGCTCACGTCCGGCGGCTGCTGCTCGACGGTGAACGCTGCCGGGGCGTCGAGTACGTGCTGGACGGCGGTGTTCACACGGTCCACGCCGAGAAGGAGGTGGTTCTCGCGGCCGGGGTGATCGGCTCACCACAGCTGCTCCTCGTCTCCGGCATCGGACCCGCCGCGCACCTGGACGACGTGGGAGTACGGACACTCGTCGACCTCCCAGGGGTGGGACAGAATCTTCATGACCACCCGATCACTCAAGTGGTCTACGAGGCCACGCGGCTTCCGGCAGCCGGTCCCTTCTCACTGCCCCCACACGTTCTGCTCCGCAGTACACACGACGCCGACCCCGACCTGCAGATCGGCTTTGCCCCCGCGATCATGGGACCGGGGTGGTCGGTCGCCGGTGGCGGATACTCCGTCCTCGTCTCGCTGATGAGTCCCGCCAGCCGTGGGTCCCTGTATCTGCGCAGCCCCGATCCGGCCGTTCCTCCCGTCATCGACCCGAACTATCTCGCCGACGAACGGGACGTCGACCGCATGGTGATCGGCCTCAGACGCGCCCGCGAACTGGGCGAAGCGGAGGCGCTCGATCCCTGGCGGTCTCGCGAGATCCTTCCCGGACCGGACGTGCGAGACGACGACGCCTGCAGCACGTACGTCAGGGGAAACACGAACTCGTACTTCCACCCCGTGGGCACCTGCCGTATCGGCACAGACGCCGAAGCCGTGGTCGACCCGGAGCTGCGCGTCCGGGGAGTGGAAGGGCTGCGCGTCGCCGACGCGTCCGTCATGCCGTCCATCGTGTCGGCGAACACCAACGCGACCGTGCTCGCCATCGCCGAACGGGCGGCATCCCTGATCGCGAACCGAACCGGGCGACCGAGCGGCCCGGCGACGTCGTGGGGGTGAGCTTCTTCCCGGCGCCCGGACACCGGGCCGGTCGTATCTCATTTCATCTGACGAGAGTGATCCGAAACCCACAGAGAGTGGTGAGCAGTAAATGCCGCAGATCGAGACGGTGAGGGGTTCTGTGCAGGCGCATGAACTCGGTACCGTGCTGATGCACGAGCATGTCTTCGTCCTCGACGAGGAGCTCCGGCGCAATCACCCGGAGGCCTGGGACGAGGAGCGGATCGTCGCCGACGCCGTCGACCGGCTTCGCGGACTGGCCGACCGGGGTGTCGACACCATCGTCGACCCGACGGTGATCGGGCTGGGACGGGACATCCCATTGGTCGCACGGGTCAATGCCCAGGTGGACATCAACATCATCGCCGCCACCGGGCTGTACACCCTCAACGACGTCCCCATGGCTCTCCACTACCACGGGCCCGGCACGCTACTGGGCGGCGCCGAATACATGGTCGAGATGTTCACCAGGGACATCACCGAGGGAATCGCCGGCACGGGCGTCAGAGCCGCGTTCCTCAAGTGCGCCATAGAAGAGGAGCTGACACCCGGCGTGGAACGGGTGATGAGGGCCGTCGCCGAAGTTCACAGGAGCACCGGCGTTCCGATCACGGTGCACACAGGCGCCACGCACCGGACGGGCCTGATCGCGCAGGAGGTCCTGCGCCGCGAGGGCGTCGATCTGGGCGCGGTGGTCATCGGCCACAGCGGCGACACCGCTGACCTCGATTATCTGCATCGCTTGATCGACAACGGGTCCTACGTGGGCATGGACAGGTTCGGGCTGGACATCCTGCTGCCCACGGACCAGCGCGTGGCGACTGTCGCGAAACTCGCCGGCGAGGGCCTGGCCGACCGGATGGTTCTCTCACACGACGCCTCATGCCACAACATGTGGTTTCCGCCCGGCGTACGCGAAGAGTTGATGCCCAACTGGCGTTACACCTACCTGTTTGACGCCGTCATCCCCGCTCTCCGTGAAGCCGGTGTGACCGAGGAGCAGTTGACCACGATGCTGGTCGGCAACCCGCGGCGTTACTTCGCCTCCGCGTCGGACCGCTGAACCGGACCCACGCAGGCGGTGGCGCCTGACGGCGGCGGACCCGCAGGTCACCGCGGAGCCGTTCTCACGAACGCACCCGGTCAGGGGCGGACGGCTCCGACGAAGTTGCGGCCGTAGGAGGACAGGGGGACGACCTTGACGACGTCTCCGGTCTGGGGAGCGTGGACCATCTGGCCGTTGCCCGCGTACATGCCGACGTGGCCGAGGCCCTCGCTGAAGAGGAGGTCACCGGGCTGGAGGTCGTTCAGGGAGACCTTGCGGCTCGCGCCCCAGCTCCACTGCTCCCAGGTCGTACGGGGAAGGTTGACCCCGCCGCTGTTCCAGGAGGCCTGGATGAGACCGGAGCAGTCCCAGCCGCTCGGGCCGGTCCCTCCGTACTGGTACGGCTTGCCGATCTGGGCGAAGGCGAAGGCCAGGGCGGCTCGCGCGTTGCCGGAGGCCGAACCGGTGTACTGGACTCCGGAGCCGTTGGGGTTGCCCACCTGGAAGGCGTTGAGCTCACGCAGGATCTTCGTCTGGGCCTTGACCATCTTGTCGGCCTTGGCCTTCTCGCCCGACAACTCGTCACGCGTCTCGTCGGCCTCCGCCAATGCCTTCTTGGCGCCGTCACGACTGTTCCGCAGCGACTTGGTCGCCTCGTCGAAGGCGTTCAGGGATTCGGCGCGAGAGGCCGAGAGCTGGTCGACGGCGGCCATGCCGTTCAGCAGGTCATCCGGGTCGGCCTGGTTGACCAGGCCTTCCCAGCCGCTCACCATGCCGACCTGATAGGTGCTGACGGCCATCGTGACGAGTTCCTTGCGCAGCCCGGCGACCTTCTCACCCTGGCGGGTGAGCTCGCCGTTCAGCGTGTCGTACTTCTTCTTGGCCTTCTTCCACTTCTCAGCGGCCTGGTTGTACTTCTCGACGACAGCGTCAGCCTGGTCGTTGAGTTTCTCCAGCTTCGCCTTGGCCTGGGCGACCGTCGGTTTCGGCTCGGCCGAAGCACCGCCCATGGGCAGCGTCAGCAGCGCGAGGGCAAGCCCCGCGGCCAACGGCATCCGAATCAATCTAACCGGCATACCCGCCACGGCCACGACGACGCCTCCCGACTGCAAAGCCCTGCGTCGGAATAGTACAGAGAAAGTAAGGTACAACTCACCTTTTCAGTCGTTTTGGTCACTATTCACAGGTAGCGACACGACAGATCTTCGCGGTCATCGCCTTGGCGTCGCGCAGCTGGCCGGCCCAGTCTCGCCCGGCCGGTGCGGAGTACTCCCCGGCCCAGAGGTAGACGAACACGGCGTTGCCCTTCCTCACCAGCACGCTCCGGTCGCCGCCGACGCCGACCTTCCCGCCGTAGTAGACCTGCCCGGAGACCTTCAGAGCCTCGTCTCCGAGACCGGTCACGGGCGTGGAGACGTAGCGGTAGCCGGCGCCCGAGTCCGTCCTGGACCTGCACGCCGCCAGGGCCCCGCGGACCTGGATGACGGCCTTCCTGGCGGCCGTCTGCGAGCCGTACAGGATCACCTGCTCGACCTTCATGAAGTCCGGCACGCCGGTGAACGTCACCGTCCGCCCGGCCGCCCGGCCGGTGACGCCGAGATCGGCCCTGTCGCACGGGTTCACCGCCAGCCGGATTTTCGGCGAGTTGCCGACCTTCCAGTTGGTCTCGGGATCGTTGTCCTTCTTGGCCGCGGCCTTCTCGTAGAGCAGGAAACCCTTGGGGATGGCGGGCGCCGTGGCGGCGGCCGTACCGGCAACGAGCGCGACGCAGACCAGCGCTATGATCTTCTTCATCGAATCAACCTCCAGGTGTGATCCGATGCACCATAGAGCCGAAAAGTTCAGGCCCGCCCGAGACGACGTAAAAGTAATACGGAAGGCACCGGCCGTGCCCCCATCCGGCGGACCGAATCGGCCACCTCACGGTCGGAGGAGACGACGGCGACCGCACGTCCCGCGGGCTCGGCGCGGACCAGCTGGCGGATCAGGTCGTCGGCGATCTGGCCGGGGGCGCTGAACAGCACCCGGACGCCCCGGGGGGCCGACATCGGAACCGGGCCGTTCAACTCCGCGCCGTCGAAGACGCAGGTCAGCTCGGTGCGGGTCTGCGCGTACAGCGCGCCGAGGCCGGTGAGCAGGCGGTTGCGCTGGTCGGCGAGGGTGAACGTGCCGTAGCCGGTCTTGGTCACGTTGTAGCCGTCCACGATCAGGTGGATCTGCGGCAGCGCGAGCAGCTGGTCGAGCAGGGCGGGGTCGTCGTCGGCGAGCGCCCGCGCGGGCACCCCCTGGACACCCTGCCTGCCGGGCGCGACCGAGGCCACCGAGTCGGCGGGCCGGTGGATGCTGGAGGGCAGGGCCAGCTCCCTGCGCAGCCCGGCCGCGGCGTCCTGGAGCGCGTCGAGCAGCATGCGGACCTTGGTGTCCTCCACGCTGCGGCCCTCGCGGGCCGCCCGGCGGGTGGACTCCAGCTGCCGCTCGGCGTCGGCCAGGCGCTCGCGGAGGCGTCGCAGCTCGCTCTCCCCCGCGCTTCCCGCCGAGACCGCGAGGGCCATCGCCTCCTGAGCGGTCTCCTGCACCTCGGCGGCCCGCTTCTCGGCCGCCTTCGTCCGTTCGCGGGCGTCGTGCAGCTTGCGGCGCAGGTCGGAGATCTCCGACCGGGCGACCTTGAGCTGCTCGCGCAGCCGGTCGGCCTCCTCCTTGGTCGCGGTCTTCTGAGCGGCGAGCTGCTCGCGCAGCCGCTGGAGCGTCTGCTCCTGCGCCGACCCCTCGGCCGCGGCCGCCGACTGCTCCAGGTCCGCGCGAGCGGCCTCAACCATCTCCGCCCAGCCCGGTGGCCGGGTCAGATATGCGGCGGCGGCGACCAGGACGGGCTCGGCCGCCGGGGGCACGACGCCCTCGGCGAGGCTCGTGATCAGCTCGGGCCAGCCCGTGCTCAGCGTCTCGGCGACCAGCTCGCGGAACTTCTTGTCGGTCTCGAGCTGGGCGGCGATCGGCGCGCTGCCCAGCTTGGCCCGCTTTCGGGGGTCGAACTTGGCGATTCCCCTGAGAGGAAGGGGAATCGTGGCAGCGGGCATCGACCCGAGGATCTGGGATGCCAGCTCCACGACGTGTAAGCGAACCTGCTCAGGTAGCGGACGAGACAGGCCCTCTCCGGCTGAACTCATCACGGCCCCTACTCGGATTGGTCTTCTCGTCAAGGGTACGGCTACCGCACCCTGACCCCGACCTGACCGGAAGTCCGGAAAGATCAGTCTTGATGGTGAATTCTTTATGGACAAGCGCTTGCTCCCAGGTATACGACTGTGATCACTGACTTGTGACGCACGCCACCCGGGGAGAGCGCGATGGAAGACGCGACCGAAGAGCGCCCGCAGGCCGAACAGATGCGCACCTCCACCCGTGACCTCGACGAGCTGCGCGAGCGGCTGGAGTCGTGGCTGACCGGCCGCCTGGACTGTCCCGTCACGGTGTCACGGCTGTCCCACCCCGACGGCAACGGCCTGTCCAGCGAGACGCTGATCTTCGATGCCCTCCGGGGCACCGCCGAGGACGCGCAGGAGCTCCGGTACGTCGCCCGGATGGCCCCGGCGAGCGAGGCGATGCCGGTCTTCCCGGACTACGACCTCGGCAGGCAGTTCGACGTCATGCGGATGGTCAGGGAGCGCGCGGGGGTGCTCGCGCCGCGGCCCCTGTGGTTCGAACCGGATCCGGAGCCGATGGGCGCCCCGTTCTTCGTGATGGAGCGGCTCTTCGGCGACGTGCCGCCGGACGTGACGCCCTACACCTTCCAGGGCTGGCTGCTGGACGCCTCCCCCGCCGACCGGGGACGGCTGCAGCGGCGAAGCGTCGAGATCCTGGCCAGGCTGCACGACACCGTCTTCACCGCCGAGGAACTGCGGCCGCTGGAGATCGCCGGGCCCGGCGGGTCCGCGTTGCGCAGGCACGTCGACGACCAGCGGGCCTACTACGACTGGGCGCACGGCTCGATGCGGATCCCGCTGCTGGAGCGGGCGTTCGACTGGCTGGAGGACCACTGGCCGGCCGACCCCGGACCCGACGTGCTGAGCTGGGGGGACGCGCGTATCGGAAACGTGATCTACAGGGACTTCACGCCGGTGGCGGTGCTGGACTGGGAGATGGCCACCGTCGCCCCCCGCGAGCTGGACATCGCCTGGATGATCTTCCTGCACCAGTTCTTCCAGGAGGTCGCCGAGGTCTTCGAGCTGCCCGGCATGCCGGACTTCATGCGGCGCGAGGACGTCTGCCGGACGTACCGGGAGATCACCGGCTACGAGCCGCGCGACATGGAGTTCTACGAGATGTACGCCGCGCTCAGGCACGGCGTCATCATGGCCCGCGTCTGGCAGCGCCGGGTCCACTTCGGCGAGCAGCCCATGCCCGAGGACCCCGACGACCTGGTCCTGCACCGGGCCGCCCTCGAGCGGATGCTGGACGGGAGCTACTGGCGGCCGTAACCGGTGCACCCCGACGGGGACCCCGGAGCGGCAAATGTCGGTCGGGGCTTCTATGGTCGTGAACCGTGGAGGTCATGAACTGTGAAGAACTCCGTACAGGGAACGCTGGACGAGCTGGGCATGCCGCTCAGCCAGATCACGTTCGTCGTGTTCGACCTGGAGACGACCGGCGTCTCGGCGGGCGAGCACGCGATCACGGAGATCGGGGCGGTCAAGGTCCGGGGCGGTGAGGTGCTCGGCGAGTTCGCGACCCTGGTCGACCCCGGCTCGCCGATCCCGCCGTTCATCTCGGTGCTGACCGGCATCACCGACAGCATGGTCGTGGCGGCGCCGAGGATCGAGTCGGTGCTGCCCTCGTTCCTGGAGTTCGCCCGCGGCTCCACCCTCGTGGCGCACAACGCCGGATTCGATCTGGGCTTCATCAAGGCGGCCTGCGCCGCTCACGGCTACCCTCCGCCCCGCCACCCGGTGGTCGACACCGTCGTCCTGGCCCGCAGGCTGCTGACCCGTGACGAGGCCCCCAACTGCAAGCTGTCCACGCTGGCCAAGATCTTCAGCAGGACGGAGCCCTGCCACCGCGCGCTCGCCGACGCCCGCGCCACCGTGGACGTGCTCCACGCGCTGCTGGAGCGGGCGGGCTCGTTCGGGGTGCACACCCTGGAGGAGCTGAAGGGTTTCGTCCGCGCGCCCACCACGGAGCAGCGCCGCAAGCGGCACCTGGCCGACGCCGTGCCCAGCAGCCCCGGCGTCTACGTGTTCGAGGACTCCGGCGGCGACCCCCTCTACGTCGGCAAGAGCACGAACCTCCGCAACCGGGTCCGCAGCTATTTCACCGCCGGCGAGACGCGGCCCCGCGTCCGGGAGATGATCGGCATCGCCGAGCGGATCCGGACCATCGTCTGCGCGACCCCGCTGGAGGCCGAGGTCAGGGAGCTCAGGCTGATCGGCTCGGCCAAGCCGCGATACAACCGCAGGTCGCGCTTTCCGGAGAAGATGTTCTGGCTCAAGCTCACCGACGAGCCGTTTCCCCGCCTGTCGATCGTCCGCGAGATCAAAGACGACAAGGCCGGCTATCTGGGCCCGTTCACCAGCACCCGTGCCGCCGAGGACGCCCGCACCGCGCTGTACGAGACGGTTCCCCTGCGGCAGTGCACCGAGAAGATGACCCTGCGGACCAGGCACTCCGCCTGCGCCCTCGCCGAGCTCGGCAAGTGCGGGGCGCCGTGCGAGGGCCGCCAGAGCCCCGAGGAGTACGGCCTGCACGTCGCGAGCGCCCGCCAGGCGATGGAGCTGGACGCCTCCGCGGTCTTCTCCGCGATCGAGGCCCGGATGGACCGCCTCGCCCTCGACCAGCGCTACGAGGAGGCCGCCGCCGACCGCGACCGGCTCGCCTCCTACATCCGCGCCTCGGCGCGCATGCAGAGGCTGCGGGCGCTGACCGTGATCCCCCAGATGGTCGCGGCCAGCCCCGCGGGGGGCGGCGGCTGGGACATCCACGTCATCCGGTACGGCCGGCTGGCCTCGGCCGGGGTGATGCCGAAGGGCGCCCATCCCACCCTGTTCGTGGACGCCCTGGTGGCCACCGCCGAGACCGTCGTGCCGGGGCCGGGGCCCGTCCCCGCGGCCAGCATGGAGGAGACCGAGTGCGTCCTGCGCTGGCTGGAGACCCCGGGTGTGCGATTGGCGCAGGTCGAGGGCACCTGGAGCCTGCCCACCCTCGGCGCGGGCCGGCTCCAGGCCCGCATCGACCGCGCCTACCAGGCCGCCCTGCCACAACGGCCGCGCGAGGGCCGTCCGCTGCGCTGATAACTTCGAAGGCGGCAAGCCCCCGCACTCAACGAGGAGGAAACTCGTGGTCACCGCGATCGTTCACATCAACGCCGAGGTGGACCGGATCCCCGAGGTCGCCCAGACGATCGCCGAGATCGACGGGGTGAGCGAGGTCTACTCCATCACCGGGGAGTACGACCTGATGGCCATGGTCCGCGTCTCCGCCTACGAGGAGATCGCCGAGGTCATCCCCGGGCGCCTGAACAAGGTCGCCGGGGTGCTGCACACCGAGACCCACATCGCCTTCCGCACCTACTCCAGGCACGACCTGGACGCCGCCTTCTCGATCGGTCTCGGCGAGTCCGACTGACGATCGCGCGGGCGACCGTCCCGGACCCGGATTCCCGGGCCGGGACGGCTTTTCGCGCGAGCAGGACAGCCGATCAGGACGGCTTCAACGACCGGCTGAACGCGATCCAGCGTTCGAGGATGGCCGCGGCGGCGCCGGAGTCGACGGCCTGCGCGGCGCGTGCGTATCCGGCGGCCATCGCGGCGTCGAGGTCGTCGCCCGCGCCGTCCAGTGCGACCAGCGCGGCCGCCGCGTTGAGCAGCACCGCATCACGGACCGCGCCGGTCTTGCCGTCGAGCAGGTCGTGCACGGCCCGCGCGTTGAACACCACGTCCCCGCCTCGCAACGCGTCCGCCGCCGACCGGGGGATGCCCAGCGCGGCCGGGTCGAAGACCGTCCGCGTGGCGGTCCCCTCGCGCACCACCCAGACCGTGGAGGTCGTCGCGGTGGTGAGCTCGTCCAGCCCGTCGTCGCCCCTGAACACCAGGGCGGACACCCCCCGCTCGGCGAAGACGCCCGCGACCACGGGAAGCATGCCCGGGTCGAAGATGCCGATCGCCTGGGCGGTGGGCCTGGCCGGGTTGGTCAGCGGGCCCAGGAAGTTGAAGACCGTCGGGATGCCGAGCTCCTTGCGCGGCGGCCCGGCGAAACGCAGCGCCGGGTGGTAGACCGGCGCGAAGCAGAAGGCGATCCCCACCTCGACGGCGACCTTCGCGGTGTCGGCCGGAGACAGGTCGAGCATGATGCCCAGGTGCTCCAGCACGTCGGCGGCGCCGCAGGAGGACGACGCGGCGCGGTTGCCGTGCTTGACCACCCGGGCGCCCGCGGCGGCGGCCACGATCGCCGCCATGGTCGAGACGTTGACGGTGTGGGCCCGGTCGCCGCCGGTGCCCACGACGTCGACGATGGGTCCCTCCACCGTCAGCGGGGTGGCCCGCTCCAGCATCGTGCGTGCCAGACCCGTCACCTCCGCGACCGTCTCCCCCTTCGCGCGCAGCGCCACCGCGAAGCCCGCGATCTGCGCGGACGTGGCGGAGCCGGACATGATCTCGTTCATCGCCCAGGCGGCCTCGTCGGCCGTCAGGTTCTCACCGGTGAGCAGGGCCGACAACAGCGCGGGCCAGGTGGTGCGCGCGTCCATGGGGTGTCTCCAGGGGGGTTCTACCGGGTGGTCAGATGAGTGGAGAGGCGGTGGCGCATCAGGTCGGCGACGGCTTCGGCAAGGACCACGGGGTCGATCGGCTGCGGCACGACGGCCTCGGCGCGCGACCACTCGGCCAGCCATCGGTCGTCACGGCGGGCGATCAGCAGGCAGATCGGCGGGCAGTCGTGAACCTCGTCCTTGGCCTGACGGGCCACGCCCATGCCGCCGGCCGGCTGGGCCTCGGCGTCGAGCACGGCGACGTCGATCTCACCCGAGTCGAAGTGCTGGATGACCTTGGCATGGGTGGCGCACTCCACGATCTCCACAAGAGGCACGTCTCCGGCGGGGCGACGGCCGATCGCCTGCCGCACCTTCTCGCGGGTGCTCGCGTCGTCGCTGTAGACGAGGACCCTCATCTTGTCGTCGGTGCTCACGGTCGCACTCACTATCCCTCGTCGATATCCCTCGTCGATGTATGGTCACCTGGGATGCTACCGGTCAGCTCGCCTGGGGACCCAGGCCGGAGGCATCGGTGAGCGAATTGCCCCATACGTCCGCATTGGGGTTACGTTTGCCCCCCCTATCGGGGGGTCGTGCGGCGACCCGAGCAGGGGAACCGCAATAATGCTGCCCGTGGCGACAGCATCCGCAATTTCAACGACGACGGCAGCACATTCGTCCCGCAGACCCGATCTGGTCAGCGTGGGGACGATCGTCTGGCTGTCCTCCGAGCTCATGTTCTTCGCGGCGCTGTTCGCGATGTACTTCACCATCCGGTCAGTGAGCCTCGGCCAGGGTCTGCCCTGGCCGGAGGCCGAGCTGAACGTCCCGTTCTCATTGGCCAACACGATCATCCTGGTCCTGTCTAGTGTGACCTGCCAGATGGGCGTGTGGGCGGCTGAGAAGGGCCAGGTCGCCAAGCTGCGCTTCTGGTACATCCTCAGCTTCCTGATGGGGGCCACGTTCGTCGGCGGCCAGCTGTACGAGTACAGCCAGCTGGTCCATGAAGGGCACACCCTGTCGCACTCCGCGTACGACTCGGTGTTCTATCTGGCCACGGGCTTCCACGGCCTCCACGTGACCGGTGGACTGATCGCGTTCCTCTTCATGCTGGGACGCACGTACGCCGCGAAGCGCTTTACCCGTGAGCAGGCGACCAGCGCCATCGTCGTGTCCTACTACTGGCACTTCGTCGACGTGGTCTGGATCGGCCTTTTCGTGACCATCTACGGCATTCAATAAGGAATCGGGGATCTCTGTGAATAGGATCACCGCTAGGCGGCGGCATCCCCTCGCGAGATACGCCGTCCTGCTCTTGGCCCTGGTGCTGATCGGGGGGTTCTACACCCTGGTGACCGCCAAATCGAACGAGCGGGCCGATGCGGCCATCGCCTCCGGCAAGGCCGACGACGTCGCCGAGGGAAAGAAGCTCTTCGAGCTGAGCTGCTCCAGCTGCCACGGACTCAACGCCGAGGGCACCAAGCAGGGCCCGACCCTCGTCGGCGTCGGCGCGGCCGCCGTGGACTTCCAGGTCAGCAGCGGCCGCATGCCCATGGCCAACCCCGGCCCCCAGGCACCTCGCAAGCAGCCGGCGCCCTGGGTCAACGAGACGACCATCAGGCAGCTCGCGGCCTACGTGCAGTCCCTCGGCGGCGGCCCCGCCGTCCCCGGGAACGAGCAGGTCGACGCCGCCCTGGGCGACAAGGCGAAGGGCGGGGAGCTGTTCCGTGCGAACTGCATCCAGTGCCACAACTTCGTCGGCGCGGGCGGCGCCCTGACCCAGGGCAAGCACGCTCCGCCGCTGCACGAGGCCACCGAGAGGCAGATCTACGAGGCCATGATCACCGGCCCGCAGGCGATGCCGGTGTTCAACGACAGCATCATCACCCCCCAGCAGAAGCGGGACATGATCGCCTACATCGTGGGCGTGCGTGACGAGCCCAATCCGGGCGGTGCGGGTCTCGGCCGCGTCGGCCCGGTCACCGAGGGTCTGGTGGCCTGGATCGTGGGCATCAGCCTGCTCATTCTGGCCGCCATCTGGATCACCGCGAAGAAGCGACAGGCCCAATGACTGACAACAATCACGACATCGAGCAGCCCGAAGAGCGCGTGCCAAGGCGCGTGATCGGCACCCCCCCACCCGCCGCAGGCAACTCCCTGCTCGGAGCCGAGGAGCCGGCGACCGAGGAGGTCGACGTTCCCGGCGTGGTCCTCCAGGACGAGAAGACGGCGAAGAAGGGCGAGAAGTTCGCCGCCCTCCTCTTTGTCATCGCCTTCCTGTCGGGCCTCGGCTTCATCGTCTCCTACGTGGTGTTCCAGGTCGGTGACGTCGAGAAGACGCAGGTCTCCAACCTGGCCCTGGGCGGCACGCTCACCCTGACGCTGCTGGCGCTGGCCGCGGGCATCGTGGTCTGGGTGCGCCTGATCATGCCGAAGTACAGCCTGGTCCAGGAGCGCCACCCGATGGTCTCCGGCCCCGAGGCCCGCGAGTACGTCGGCGAGACCTTCCTGCAGGGCGCCAAGGAGAGCGGCATCACCAAGCGGCCGCTGCTCCGCCGTACGCTGCTGATCGCCGCCGCACCGCTGGGCGTGGCACCGCTGGTCCTCCTCCGGGACCTCGGCCCGCCCCACACCAACTTCCCCAGCAAGCTCCGGCACACCGTCTGGGGAGAGAAGACCAAGGACGGCAAGCCCCGCAAGCTCGTCGTCGAGGGAACCGGCGCGCCCATCCGCGCGGCGGACTTCAACTCCCCCGGCGGCATCCTGTCGGTGGTGCCCGAGGGTTTCGAGCACGACCTGAACGCCCTGGCCAAGGCCACCCTGATCCTGATCAAGTTCCGTCCGGAAGAGATCAAGTCGGGGACGAACAAGAACTGGGCGCCCGACGGGATCGTCGCGTACTCGAAGATCTGCACGCACGTCGGCTGCCCCGCGGCCCTCTACGAGCAGACCACGCACCACATCCTGTGCCCGTGCCACCAGTCGACCTTCGACGCCGCCGACGGCGCCAAGGTCATCTTCGGACCCGCGGCCCGGCCTCTGCCCCAGCTACACATCGCCGTCGACAGCGAGGGATACCTCGTCGCCGCGTCGGACTTCGCCGTCCCCGTCGGTCCCAGCTTCTGGGAGCGCGGCGACGCCGAGGCCGAGGTCCGTGAAAAGGGAGGCCACGCATGAGCACCGGAACCGTCCCGAAGCCCATCGCGGGTCCGAGCAACTTCATCGACGAGCGCATCGGCGCGGGAACCTTCCTCAAGCGCAACCTGCGGAAGGTCTTCCCCGACCACTGGTCGTTCCTGCTGGGTGAGATCGCGCTCTACTCGTTCATCATCCTGCTGCTGACCGGCACGTTCCTGACGTTCTTCTTCAAGCCCAGCATGGGCCACACCGTCTACGAGGGCTCCTACGACGCCCTCAAGGGCGTCACGATGTCCGAGGCGTACGCCTCGTCGCTGCACATCAGCTTCGACATCCGCGGTGGCCTGCTGATGCGGCAGATGCACCACTGGGCCGCCCTGCTGTTCACCGCCGGCATGATGGTGCACGCGCTCCGGGTGTTCTTCACCGGCGCCTACCGCAAGCCGCGCGAGCTCAACTGGCTGATCGGTGTCCTGCTGCTCACGCTGGCCCTGCTCGAAGGTCTGACCGGTTACTCCCTCCCCGACGACCTGCTCTCCGGCGCCGGTCTGAGGATCACCGAGGGTGTGGCGATCTCCTTGCCGCTGGTCGGCACGTGGATCACGTTCTTCCTCTTCGGCGGGGAGTATCCCGGCGAAGATGTGATCTCGCGGTTCTACTCGCTGCACATCCTGCTCATCCCTGGCATCCTGCTGGCGCTCATCACCGCTCACATGATCCTGATGTGGGTGCAGAAGCACACGCAGATGCCGGGCAAGGGCCGCACGAACGAGAACGTGGTCGGCGCGCCGTTCTACCCGGCCTTCATGGCCAAGGCCGGCGCCTACTTCATGTTCACCTTCGGGGTGATCGCCCTGCTGGGCACCTTCGCCCAGATCAACCCGATCTGGCTGTTCGGCCCCTACAACCCGGCGAACATCTCCGCCGGTTCGCAGCCCGACTTCTACATGGGCTTCCTTGAGGGCGCGCTCCGCCTGATGCCCGCCTGGGAGATCAACCTCTTCGGGGGATCGGGCGGCACGTTACCGCTGAACGTGCTGATCCCGGCGCTGGTCCCGATGGGCATCATCATGACGGGCCTGGCCCTGTATCCGTTCCTCGAACAGTGGGTCACCGGGGACCGCCGCGAGCACCACGTCGTGGACCGTCCCCGCAACAACCCGCACCGCACCTCGATCGGCATGTCCGCGATCACCTTCTACGGCCTGCTCTGGCTGCTGGGTGCCAACGACGAGATCGCCGCGTTCTTCTCGGTCTCGCTGAACTGGACGACCTACGTCGGCCGGGTCCTGATCTTCGTGGGCCCGTTCCTGGCATACGTCATCACCTACCGGACCTGCCTGGGCCTGCAGCGCAAGGACGCGGACATCATCGGCCACGGCGTGGAATCCGGCGTGATCAAGCGCCTGCCCAGTGGCGAGTACATCGAGGTGCACGTCCCACCGCACCCGGCCATCGAGGCCCTCATGCGGGACAAGAAGCCGATCCCGATCATCGCCGGGGCCGACAGCGACGACCCCGACGGCGACGGCATCCCCTCGAAGGGGATGCGCAGCCCGCTCGGCAAGCTCCGCGCCAAGATGAGCAAGGCCTACGGCGGCGAGAAGATCGCCCTCACCGACGGCCACGGTCACGGCCACGAGGAGCACGCGGCCGTGGGCTCGGGCGAAGACGACAAGCCTTCCCTGACCCACTGACCGATCACCGCTGACGCCACAGTCGAGGCCCGGACACCACACGGTGTCCGGGCCTCGACGTTTTCCGGAACCGCGGCGCCGCCGAGATCGCCTCCCGTCCGGTGACCCCATTTGCCCAGGTCAGACACCATTGTGGATAATTGAGATATACCGCGTAGCCACGACAGACATATCCAGTCGCCGCGACAGGCTCCGCCGTAGTTGGTCCCAGCCGTTGGGATCGTGGCGACACCGAGGCCGAGGTCCGTGAGAACGGAGGCCACGCATGAGCGTCGGACCTGTCCCGAAGCACATCGCGGGCGTGAGCAACTTCATCGATGAACGCATCGGCGCGGGAAACTTCCTCAAACGCAACCTGCGGAAGATCTTCCCCGACCACTGGTCGTTCCTGCTCGGGGAGGTCGCGCTCTACTCGTTCGTCATCCTGCTGCTGACCGGCACGTTCCTGACGTTCTTCTTCAGGCCCAGCATGGGCGACGTCGTCTACAACGGCTCCTACCAGCCGCTGCAGGGCGTCACGATGTCCGAGGCGTACGCCTCGTCGCTGAACATCAGCTTCGACGTCCGCGGCGGCCTGCTGATGCGGCAGATGCACCACTGGGCGGCCCTGCTCTTCATCGCCGGCCTGATGGTGCACGCCCTGCGGGTGTTCTTCACCGGCGCCTACCGCAAGCCGCGCGAGCTCAACTGGCTGATCGGCGTCCTGCTGTTCACGCTGGCCCTGTTCGAGGGTCTGACCGGCTACTCCCTGCCCGACGACCTGCTCTCCGGCGCCGGCCTGCGGATCACCCAGGGCGTGATTCTCTCGCTGCCGGTGGTCGGCACGTGGCTCTCCTTCTTCCTCTTCGGCGGGGAGTATCCCGGCGCGGACGTGATCTCACGGTTCTACTCGATCCACATCCTGCTCATCCCGGGCATCCTGCTGGCGCTCATCACCGCTCATCTGATCCTGATGTGGGTGCAGAAGCACACCCAGATGCCGGGCAAGGACCGCACGAACGCAAATGTGGTGGGAGCCCCGTTCTACCCGGCCTTCATGGCCAAGTCGGGCGCCTACTTCATGTTCACCTTCGGGGTGATCGCCCTGCTGGGCACCGCCGCCCAGATCAACCCGATCTGGCTGTTCGGCCCCTACACGCCGTCGGACATCTCGGCGGGTTCGCAGCCCGACTTCTACATGGGCTTCCTTGAGGGCTCGCTCCGCCTGATGCCCGCCTGGGAGATCAACCTCTTCGGGACGGCGGGCGGCACGTTACCGCTGAACGTGCTGATCCCGGCGCTGGTCCCGCTGGGCATCATCATCACGGGCATGGCCCTGTACCCCTTCGTGGAGCGGTGGGTCACCGGGGACAACCGCGAGCACCACGTCGTGGACCGTCCCCGCAACAACCCGCACCGCACCTCGATCGGCATGACGGCGATCACCTTCTACGGCCTGCTCTGGCTGATGGGTGCCAACGACGAGATCGCCGCCTTCTTCCAGGTCTCGCTGAACGTGACGACCTACGTCGGCCGGGTCCTGATCATCGTGGGCCCGATCCTGGCGTACCTCATCACCTACCGGATCTGCCTGGGCCTGCAGCGCATCGACGCGGCCACCATCGACCACGGCGTGGAGACAGGCGTGATCAAGCGCCTGCCCGACGGGGAGTACATCGAGGTGCACGCCCCGCCGAACAAGGGCATCGAGGCTCTCATCCGGGACAAGAAGCCGGTCCCGATCATCGCCGGGACCGACGGTGGCACCCCCGACGGCGACGGCGACGGCGTCCCCTCCGAGAAGATGCGCCATCCACTCGGCAGGCTCCGCGCCAAGATGAGCAAGGCCTACGGCGGCGAGAAGATCGCCCTCACCGACGGCCACGGCGAGGACCAGGAGAAGCACGCGGCCGTCGGCCCGGGAGAGGACGACACGTCCTCTCCGGCCCGCTGACCGATCGTCACCGGCCGTGCAGCCGGTCGTGCCGTCGCCGGCACGACCGGCTGCACGGCCTCGTCACGGTCACCTCTGTGCGCTTCAGGCAGCCGCCACGGTCGCGGACCGGACCTCAGGCATCCCCCACCCGCTTAAAAGACGTCACGGTCGTGTCCGTGTGCTTCAGGGAGCCCTCAGAGAGCGGCCACGGTCCCACGGACAGCCAGAAGAGCGGCCAACCGCTCAGGAGCCGCTCAGGGCGCCCCACGGGGTCAGGCAGACCCGCTCAGGGCACCCACGGGTCAGGCAGGCCCGCTCAGGGAGGGTCGGTCAGGCAGACCCGCTCAGGGAGGTCACGGCTACGACTGGGCGCCTCGGAGAGCGCCACGGTCGTGACCGGGCCGCTCAGGGCGCCACGGGGTCAGGCAAGATCGCTCAAGGAGCGCCGGGGGGCAGAAGGCCGCTCAGGGCACTCACGGGTCAGGCAGGCCGCTCAGGGAACGCAACGGTCACACCTGGACGCTCAGACGTCCTCGGTGGTGAAGTGCTTGACGCTGCTCCACTTGAGCCACTCTTTCCAGTTCTCCTGCCAGTGGCCCCAGCCGTTCGTGGGCTCCAGCGGGCGGGGCGAGCCGGTGATGATGATCGGGTCCCCGATCAGGGTGTTGTCGATGAACCACTTGGCGTTGTCGGGGCTGACGTTGACGCAGCCGTGGCTCACGTTGGAGTAGCCCTGGGAACCGACCGACCAGGGGGCGCTGTGGATGTACTCACCGCTGTTGGAGATGCGGACGGTGTTGTAGACGGTCATCTGGTAGTAGCCGGCCGAGCCGGGCCCGATGCCGGGGGAGGTCATGACGGTGACCGGCTCACGGGACATGGCCAGGTGGATGCCGCTGGTCGTGTGGTACTTCCAGACGCCGCCCTGGCCCGCGCTCATGGGCATCCGGCGGACCGTCTTGCCGTCGCGCTTCACGGTGAGCTGGTGGGAGTTGGTGCTGCCCCGGGTGATCTGGGAGCGGCCGACCTTGAACTCGATCTCCTGGTTCCGCTTGCCGTACAGGCCCGGGCCACCGCGCACTCCCGCGAGGCGGGCCTCGACCCGGACCTTGGTGCGGGCCGGCCAGAAGTGCTTCGGGCGGAAGTGCACGGTCTTGTTGTCGAACCAGTGCCACGCCCCGAGGACCGGCTTGGACGTGTGGATGAACAGATTCCGCTCGACGGAGACGCGGTCGGTGACGTCCTTGTCGAAAGCGATCATCACCGGCATGCCGACACCGACGGTCAGGCCGGTCGTGTCCTTGCTCGGCATGAGGCTCTCGATCGCGAGGGTCTCCTTCCCCTTCACCGTGGAGAAGGAGGTGGTCTTCCGGGTGACCGCGCCCGCCGCGTTCACCGCCGTCACGGTGACCTCGTAGGAGGCTCCTGGAGCCGCTGTGCCGCGGCTGCGCCACTGGGTGTGGTCGGCGCTCAGAACGCCCTGCAGAGAGCCCTGTGTGCCCTTGACGGCCTTCACGGTGACCTCTTTCAGGGTCCCGCCGTCCGCGGCGACCAGGATGGGCGTGTCCGTCGGCACGTCGCGCGTCCTGTCGAGGGGGGTCACGGCCACGGCGGCGTTGGCGTGTTGCGGAACGCCCCCGGCATCGTCGTTCTTGACGGCGGTGGTCGACGAACATGAGGTCGCCAGCACCAGGACCAGCAATCCCGCCCCCTGGATCGAACCACGGATCGCGTGCCCCACTTGAACTCCCCTGTCCCGGACTGATCTGCTCATCCTGTTATTACCCGGAGTAAGCGATTGACCACATAAGACATCCGGCCAGAGGTGCTAATAAACGCCAAAAAACGGACCATGGAAGTTTTCCATGGTCCGTTCTTCGGTGAAGCTCGTGGGGATCAGTGCGAGAAGTGACCCCTGTAGTACTCGAAGACGAATCCGATCATGCTCATGATGATCGCGAAAACGCCGATCAGGAACATCCACCAGCCGATGACGATGCCGACCGCGCTGAGCGCGACCGCCAGGCAGACGAAGAGCGGCCACCAGCTGTGCGGGCTGAAGAAGCCGAGCTCCCCCGCGCCGTCGCTGATCTCGCCCTGCTTGTCGTCCTCAGGCTGCTCGCCGATGCGGCGAGCGGTGTACATCAGGTAGTACCCGATCATGAACGCGAAGCCCACCGAGATGGCCATCGCCGTCGTGCCGACCGGCTCTTTGGACCAGTACCAGTAGACGACGTCCACGGCGGCGAAGAAGACCCCGCAGAGGATGAACAACCAGCCCTGGACCTTCATCGGGTCTCCTCCAGCTCACGTTTGGCCGAGACGTGGGGGTACTTGAGGTCGAACGCCGGGCGCTCGGACCGGATCTGCGGAAGCGAGGTGAAGTTGTGCCTCGGGGGCGGGCAGGAGGTTGCCCACTCCAGTGAGTTGCCGAAGCCCCACGGGTCGTCCACGGTGACCTTCGGAGCGTTCTTGTAGGTGTGCCAGACGTTGTACAGGAACGGCAACGTGGAGGCGCCCAGCAGGAACGCACCGACCGAGGAGATCATGTTGAGGTCGGTGAAGCCGTCGAGCGGGCTGTAGTTCGCGTACCGCCGCGGGAAGCCCTCCGCGCCCAGCCAGTGCTGGACCAGGAAGGTGGTGTGGAAGCCGACGAACAGCGTCCAGAAGTGCACCTTGCCCAGGCGGTCGTTCAGCATCTTGCCGGTGAACTTGGGCCACCAGAAGTAGAAGCCGGAGAACATCGCGAACACCACGGTGCCGAAGACCACGTAGTGGAAGTGGGCCACCACGAAGTAGGAGTCGGACACCTGGAAGTCCAGCGGCGGCGAGGCCAGGATGACGCCGGTCAGACCACCGAACAGGAAGGTGATCAGGAATCCGATGGCGAACAGCATCGGCGTCTCGAACGACAGGTGTCCCCGCCACATGGTGCCGACCCAGTTGAAGAACTTCACGCCGGTCGGAACCGCGATCAGGAACGTCATGAAGGAGAAGAACGGCAGCAGCACCTGTCCGGTCGCGAACATGTGGTGCGCCCACACCGTGATCGACAGACCCGCGATGGTGATGGTCGCGCCGACCAGGCCGATGTAACCGAACAGCGGCTTGCGGCTGAAGACCGGCAGGACTTCGGTGATGATTCCGAAGAACGGCAGCGCGATGATGTAGACCTCGGGATGGCCGAAGAACCAGAACAGGTGCTGCCAGAGCAGCGCGCCGCCGGTGTTCGAGTCGAATATGTGCGTGCCGAGCTTGCGGTCGGCCTCCAGCGCGAGCAGCGCGGCGGCCAGCACCGGGAAGGCCATCAGCACCAGGATCGCGGTGAGCAGGACGTTCCAGGTGAAGAGCGGCAGCCGGAACATGGTCATGCCGGGGGCGCGCATGCAGATGATCGTGGTGATGAAGTTGACCGCGCCGAGGATCGTGCCCAGACCGCTGATGGTCAGGCCGACGAACCACAGGTCACCGCCGATACCGGGCGAGGTGATCGCGTTCGACAGCGGGGTGTACGCCGTCCAGCCGAAGCTGGCCGCGCCGCCCGGGGTAAGGAAACCCGACAGGGCGATGAGGCTGCCGAAGGTGAAGAGCCAGTAGCTGACCATGTTCAGACGCGGGAAGGCCACGTCCGGGGCGCCGATCTGCAGCGGCATGAGCTCGTTGGCGAAACCCGCGAACAGCGGCGTCGCGAACATGAGCAGCATGATCGTGCCGTGCATGGTGAACAGCTGGTTGAACTGCTCGTTGCTCGTGATCTGCAGGCCCGGCTGCGCCAGCTCCGCTCGCATGATCAGCGCCATGACGCCGCCGATCAGGAAGAAGATGAACGAGGTGATCAGGTAGAGATGTCCAATGATCTTGTGATCGGTGGACGACGCCCACTTCGCGATGACGGAACCCTTGCGGGTCGTCACCGGCACGAAGGCGACAGGTTCGTTAAGTGCGGTCATTGGGCACCCGCCTGGCTAGCGATGTACTGGTCATACTCGGCCGGTGTGACGAGCTTCACCGAGAAGAGCATCCGGCTGTGGTCCACACCGCAGAGCTCGGCGCAGCGGCCGGCGAAGACGCCGGGCTTGTTCAACGTCTCGATCTCGAACTTGTTGGTCACGCCCGGGATCACGTCACGCTTGAAGAGGAAGGCCGGCACCCAGAAGGAGTGGATGACGTCCGGCGAGTTGAGGTCGAACTCGACCTTCTTGCCCATCGGGAGCACCAGCTGCGGTCCCTGTGTGTAGTCGGCGACGGGCGTGCCGACCACCTGGGCCGTCTTGCCGGCGTACTCGCTCGTGAAGCGCCAGCTCCACTGGAAGCCCTCAACCTTGACCTTCACGTCGGGAGTGCCGGAGACCACGTTGACGTAGTCCTGGTCCCGCGCGGTGAAGAAGAAGAAAACGCCGACCATGATGATCGGCACCACCGTGTAGAGAATCTCGATCGGCAGGTTGTACCGCACCTGAGGCGGCAGCTCCTCCTTCGAGTGCTTCTTCTTGCGGTGGAAGGCAACGGACCAGAGGATCAGGCCCCACACGACCACACCGGTGGCGAGAGCGGCGATCCAGGATCCGTTCCACAGACTCTGGACGGTCTCGGCCTGCTTGGTGACGCCGACGGGCATACCGCCACGGGACCACTCATCGAGAGTATCGGCACTGCACGCCGTTGCGGACACCATCAGCAGCGCCAGAGCGGCAGCGCGTGGCACCCGGCGGCGGGCCAACGGACGCCGTGCAGAACGGCGGGTCGGACTCACGGATCGCCTACCCCACAGAGGAAGCCCAGGAGTCACTCCTGGGCGGTCGTTTATTCGTATTCACGGCTTGTAGTTCACAGCTTTACGCTGGGGGACACATTAGCGCGGACTAGGCCCGCCCCCCCGCGCAGCCCCCGCTTGCACCACGCGTGGTGCGACGATTGGAAGGTGGCGTACTTCGACGCGGCCTCCACGGAGCCGCTGCACCCTCAGGCGCGCGAGGCTCTGATCGCGGCGCTCGACGTCGGCTGGGCCGACCCCGCAAGGCTGTACGGCCCCGCCCGCCGGGCAAGAATGTTACTCGAACAGGCCAGGACAGAGGTCGCGGAAGCGCTCGGAGCCCGCCCCGACGAGGTCGCGTTCACCTCGTCCGGCACGCAGGCGATCCATCTCGGCGTGCTCGGCACCCTGCACGGGCGGCGCAGGGCCGGCCGCCGCCTGGTGACCTCGGCGGTGGAGCACTCCAGCGTGCTGCACGCCGCCGGGATCCACGAACGCGACGGCGGTTCGGTCGAGACGGTCGGCGTCGGCCTCACCGGCGCGGTGGACCTGGCCGCCTTCCGGAAGGCGGTCCTCGCGGAGGGTACGGCCCTGGCCTGTCTCCAGAGCGCCAACCACGAGGTCGGGACGGTTCAGCCGATCGCCGAGGCCGCGGCGGTGTGCGCCGAGGCGGGAGTGCCCCTGCTGGTGGACGCCGCGCAGACCGCGGGCCGGATGCCGTCGCCTGGCGGCTGGTCGGTGCTGACCGCGAGCGCGCACAAGTGGGGCGGCCCGGCCGGGGTCGGCGTGCTGGTGATCCGCAAGGGCACCCGGTGGCGCACCCCGCTCCCCGAGGACGACCGCGAGCACCGCCGCGTACCCGGTTTCGAGAACGTGCCGGCGATCGTCGCGGCGGCCGCCGCGCTACGTGCCACGGTGGCCGAGTCGGGCACGGAGTCGGCCAGGCTCTCGGCGCTCGTGAACCGGATCAGAACCGAGGTGCCCCGGCTGGTCCCCGATGTCGAGGTCATCGGCGATCCCGTCGCGCGCGCGCCACATATCGTCACCTTTTCGTGTCTTTACGTAGAGGGCGAGGCGTTGCTGACCGAACTCGACAAAGCTGGATTCGCCGTATCGTCCGGCAGTTCGTGCACGGCGAGTACGCTTCGTCCGTCACATGTTTTGGAGGCCATGGGCGTGCTCACGCACGGGAACGTGCGGGTGTCGCTGCCCCGGGGCACCTCCGCGACGGAGGTCGACCGCTTCCTCTCCGTCCTGCCTGAGATGGTGAGAAGGATTCGCGAGGACGCGGGAGTAAAACCATGATCAATATTCGGGGAGTGAAGACTTCATGACGTCCGGCCAGGCCACCCCGGAGGGATCCGCACAGCCCCCGGCGCTGACCATCGACGCGCTGGGCAAGAAGTGCCCGATCCCCATCATCATGCTCGCCGCGCAGATCAACGACGTCCCGCGCAACGGGATCGTCGCGGTCCTCGCCGACGACCCCGCCGCCTTCAGCGACATCCCGGCCTGGTGCCGGTTGAAGTCGCACCACCACGTGGGCAGCTACGAGCTTCCCCAGCGCGGCTGGGCGATCCACGTGCGGCGTAACTACTGATCCTTCCGCCGTACGGCGTCGCGGCGAGCGGCCGGGCCCGGGCGAGGAGCGTGTCGTACGGCCGGGCCGGGTGGCGGCGGTGGGCCCCCACCCGGCCTGGCCGTACGTGCCGATAAGAAGGCTCAGGCGTGGTGGCACTTCACGAACTGGGCCACCTCGTCGGCGGCGGCGGCGCCGTAGGCGTCGGCGAAGCGGTCCAGGAAGACCTTCTGGCCGAGCTCGTACTCCTGGCCGCCGACGCACTCCAGCACGTGGGTGGCCGTGAGGTTGCCGGCCTGGCCGCAGCGCTCCAGGGGCAGACCCCAGCCCAGGGCCGCCAGGAAGCCGGCGCGGAAGGCGTCGCCCACGCCCGTGGGGTCGGCCTTGCCGAGCTCGGGGGCCGGGGGGACGTGCAGGGACGGCTCGCCCTTGCGGTCGATCACGACGCCCTTGGGGCCGAGCGTGGTGACGCGGACGCCGACCCTGTCGAGGATCTCCTCGTCGGACCAGCCGGTCTTCTGCTCGATCATGCCCTTTTCGTAGTCGTTGCTGAAGAGGTAGGCGGCACCGTCGACCAGCAGGCGGATGTGCTCGCCGGGCATCCGCGCGAGCTGCTGCGAGGGGTCGGCGGCGAAGGGGATGCCACGCTGGCGGGCCTCTTCGGTGTGCCGGAGCATCGCGTCGGGGTCGTTGGGGCTGATGAGCACCAGGTCGAGACCGCCGAGCCGCTGGGCGATCGGGCCGAGCTCGATCTGCCGGGCCTCGGCCATAGCACCGGTGTAGAACGACGCGATCTGGTTGTGATCCTCGTCGGTGGTGCAGAGGAACCGGGCGGTGTGATGGAGCTCGGAGACGTATACCGAGTCGCAGTCGACACCGTGTCGTTCGAGCCAGGACCGGTAGTCGGCGAAGTCCGTGCCGACCGCTCCGATCAGGATGGGCGTGAGTCCCAGGCAGCCCATGCCGAAGGCGATGTTGGCCGCGCAGCCGCCACGGCGGATCTGCAGTTCGTCCACAAGGAAGGAAAGGGATACCCGGTCGAGCTGCTCGGCGATGAGCTGGTCGCCGAAGCGCCCGGGAAAAGTCATCAGATGATCGGTCGCGATGGAGCCGGTGACGGCGATGCGCACGGGGTTCTTCTCCTCGTTGTCTGCATCTCAAGGAACGGTAGGTGTGAAACCACGCAAGAATACGGGACCGGACAGGCACACGAAGGCCCCGCGGGGTGACTGATGTCACCCCGCGGGGCCTTCGTGTTGTCGCCTAGTTGAACGAGTCGCCGCAGGCGCAGGAACCACCGGCGTTCGGGTTGTCAATGGTGAAGCCCTGCTTCTCGATCGTGTCGACGAAGTCGACCGTGGCACCCGCGAGGTACGGGGCGCTCATCCGGTCGGTGACGACGCTCACGCCGCCGAAGTCCGAGACGACGTCGCCGTCCATCGAACGGTCGTCAAAGAAGAGCTGGTAACGCAGGCCGGAACAGCCACCGGGCTGCACGGCCACGCGCAGCTGAAGGCCTTCCTCGCCCTGCTGCTCCAGCAGGCTCTTGACCTTGGCTGCGGCTGCGGAACTAAGGATCAGACCCTGCGCCGCGCCGGTCTCGGTGCTGGTCTCGCTGCTCTCAACCGACATGTGTTGACTCCCGCGTCTGCGTCAACCGCCCGGCTGGAGCGGTTGTCTGTTAATGACGTCCTACTTAGAAGCTACCAACACCGGCCGCCTGCTACACATTCCAGAGACCTCCCTCACACCCTTCCCCCCAGGCTCCCCCCGGGAATAAAGCGCCCGGGGACGTGTGTCATCATTAGTCGTCAGTTCGACGATAAGGGGGTGTGGTCGTGACGACCACCGATACCGGACTTCCGCTCTTCGTCCTCGGCAGGGAGACCGACCCGCACAGCGAACGCGGTGTCGACTGCCCGGGCGAGTTGCCGTCCGCCTCCGACCCGGCGCTCGTGGAGCGCGCGCGGCGGGCCAAGGCGGCGCTGGGCGAGCGGGTCTTCGTGCTGGGGCACCACTACCAGCGCGACGAGGTCATCCAGTTCGCCGACGTGACCGGCGACTCCTTCAAACTCGCCAGGGAGGCCGCGGCCCGGCCGGACGCCGAGTACATCGTCTTCTGCGGCGTGCACTTCATGGCCGAGTCGGCCGACATCCTCACGGGCGACTCCCAGAAGGTCGTCCTGCCCGACCTCGCAGCCGGGTGTTCGATGGCCGACATGGCCACGTTCAACCAGGTCGAGGAGTGCTGGGAGGCACTGGAGGACGCGGGGATCGCCGAGATCACGGTTCCGGTCACCTACATGAACTCCAGCGCCGACATCAAGGCGTTCTGCGGGCGCAACGGCGGCGCCGTGTGCACCTCGTCCAACGCCAAGCGCGCCCTGGAGTGGGCCTTCTCCCGAGGGGAGAAGGTGCTGTTCCTGCCCGACCAGCATCTGGGCCGGAACACCGCGGTGCTGGAGATGGGCCTCTCACTGGACGACTGCGTGGTCTACAACCCGCACCGGCCGAACGGCGGGCTGACCGCCGAGCAGCTCGAGAACGCCAAGATGATCCTCTGGAAGGGGCACTGCTCGGTGCACGGCCGCTTCACCGCCGAGTGCGTGGACGGCGTCCGCGAGCGGATTCCCGGCGTCAACGTGCTGGTCCACCCCGAGTGCACGCACGAGGTCGTCACCAAGGCCGACTACGTCGGCTCGACCGAATACATCATCAAGAAGCTCGAAGAGGCTCCGGCCGGGTCCTCCTGGGCGGTGGGCACCGAGCTGAACCTGGTCAAGCGGCTGGGAACGATGTTCCCCGACAAGAACGTGACGTTCCTCGACCGGACCGTCTGCTACTGCTCGACGATGAACCGGATCGACCTGCCGCACCTGGTGTGGGCGCTGGAGTCCCTCGCGGCCGGCCAGGTCGTCAACCAGATCACCGTGGACGAGGACACCGCCCACTGGGCCAAGGTCGCCCTGGACCGGATGCTCGCCCTTCCCTGATATCCGGGATGTCCGGTGTTTCCGGCACCACGTGACGGGCCCCGGCGGGCAGCTGCCCGCCGGGGCCCGTCACGTACACGGGGCCTCGTACACGGGGCCTCGTACACGGGGACCTGTCACCTGCGCGGGGCCGGCTGCGTACCCCAAAACCGGCATGTACGCGGGTCTGGCCCTGCCAAGGACTACTTGAGCTCGTAGCTCACCAGTACGTCGACCGAGATGTTCTGCTGGCCGGGACTGATCGAGCTCTTCTCCGCGAACATGGCGCCGGCCATGGCCGGCGGGTTCCGGACGACGTTCTCCTCATTGATCGTCAAGGCGCGGCCCAGTGCGCGGCCGGCCAGCTTGGCGTACTGCCCGGCTCGGGCCCTGGCGTCCTTGAAGGCGGCGTCGCGCGCCGCCTCGAGCGCCGCCCGGGTGTCGGACACCTCGAAGGAGAGGCCGTTCAGCCGGACGTCCTCACCCACCGCGGCCACCGCGTCGACCACCCGGTCCGCGGACTCGATGTTGCGCACCACGGCCTCGACGCCCTGCGCCGCACGGTAACCGGCGACCTTGGGGTAGGTCTCGTACTCGGGGCCGAGGGAGAGCTGGTTGGTCCGCAGGTCCTTGACCCCGATCCCGGCCTTGATCAGCACCTGGGTCAGCGTGGCGGCCACCTTGCGGGCCTCGGTGAAGGCCGCCCCCGCGGTGGGACGACGGACCTCAACCCCGGCGTTCAGCCGCATGACATCGGGAGTGGCGGCATAAATTCCCTCTCCCCGGACCGTGACCTGCGGCTTCGCGCAACAGGACGTCGGCTCTTCGGGGACCGCCCTCGTCGTCTCGGGATCGGCGAACGCGGTCCCGCCGAACAGCCCCAGGGACCCCATGGAGGCGAGCAGGGTCACGGCCGCCGCGTGAGATAGCTTCATGAGTTCATCGCATCACGGGGCGACAGCCGTGTCGGGGAGTCGCCGACGTGCCCTGTCATGTTTTGAACATCGGGCCGGGACCTGCCGTGAAATATCCCCCGGGCCCCACCTCGAACACCGGCCCAGGGGCCCTGCCCCGGGTACCGGGCCGGGGCAGGGCCCTGACCTGAACCTCCGGCCCGGGCCCGGCTGGAGCCTAGGGCGTCCGACCCGGGCCCCGGCCGGAGTGTCAGATCCCGCTGTGCTCCCTCCACCAGCCGAACAGCCCGGTGTCCCCCTCGACGGCGTAGTCGTCGGCGCTGCGCCGCCCCCACACCACCTGCATCAGGTCGGCCGAGGTGGCGGTGCGGACGGTCACCGTTCCCGGCTGGAGGGATCTCCGGTGGTGAAAACGATCGGGATCGACGGTGATCACCCACCCGGCGCCGGTGTCGGCCTGCAGGGAGATCGTCTCGCCCGCCCCCCTGAGCTCGGCCACACCGGGGTTCCACCGCACGTACGGCAGGACGTCGAGAAACTCCTCGACCCCGTCGGCCGCCACGTCCTCGTCGATCAGGACCGGGACGCCCAGCGCGAGCTCGGCGTCGACCCGGTGCACCACGGTCTCGTGAAGCTGGCGCCGCGACCAGAACCGCACCTGCCTGTCCGCGCTCCACGACCACATCGGCGCCTGCGGATCCTGCGACAGCAGCGCCTCGGACAGCACCTTCGCCCCCTCTCCCAGCCAGGCGGCGTAGCCACTCGGATCGGTGGGAAGGCCCATGTCCATCCCGTCGCGGTCGTAGCGCCGCTCGGACAGGTCGCGCACCATGGCGGCCACCCATCGGTGCAGACCGCCCGTGTGGGCGGTGAGCTCGGCCAAATTCCAGCCGGGACAGGTCCGTACCGGAGTGGACATGTCACCGTCCCGCAGGACGTCCGCCATCCGGACGATCTCCACCCCGGCGGCCTGGACGTGCTCGGCGTGGCTCCAGTCCCTCATCTCAGCTCCCTCGTGTGTAGCGCATGAACTGCCTGTCGTACTCCGCCGGCTCGGCGCTGGTGGCCAGCACCCGCACGACCTTTCCCTGGAAGTCGATCACCACGGCCTCGTAACCGGTGCCCCTCTTCCGCCAGCCGGCGAGGTGCCGGTCGTCGTACCAGCCGATGAGCCGCTTGGTCTCGAACGGGATCCGAGCCTTGGCCTCCCCGTCGGCGGCTGTGGACCAGATGCAGATCTCCTGTTCGGTCCCCTTGCAGTACGTCATGAGCAGCGAGCCCGACGGAGAGACGTCGTCGCCCTCCACGGTGATCGGCGTGCCGACGTCGAGCAAAGTCTGCAGCACGGTGCCCCGCAGGTCATAGAAACGGATGCGCTGGGTCTCGCCGGTGAGCGCCCAGGTGCCGACCGCGCGGCCGTCCCCCCGCCAGAAGTAGCTCCACGTGCCCGCGTCCTTCTCCTTCACGCGGACGACCCTGGCCTGTTTCGTGGCGATGTCGATGATCGCGTAACCGTACTCCCTGCTCTTCTTCCGGTCCTTCCCGACGACCTCGTAGAGGGTCACCAGGCCCTGTTCGCCGTTCGGGGACCACTGCGGCAGGGTCGGGTAGACCGGATCCCTGGCGATCCTGATCCGGCTCGCCGTACCGGACCGCCGGTCGACGACCGAGACGACGGCGTAGCCGCTCTTGTCGTAGCTCCGTCCGGTGGCCAGCGCGTGGCTGCCCGAGGCGTTGACCGTGTACTGGAAATAGTCGTCGTTCTTGGTGAACCGGCTGGTTCCGGGCTCGCGCACGTAGAGGCGTCTGTCCCATTCCAGGCTGTAGGAACTCAGCTGGATCGGGTCGTCGTCGCTCTCGTAGACCGTGATCGAACTGTCGGGCAGCCTGATCGTCCTGCTCGCGCGGGGCGGGCCGGAGACGGCCGGGGTCGGGGTCGGGGTCGGGTCGGCAGACGGTGGGGTGATCACGTCCCGCATGTCGCCGGCCCGGGTGGGGCCGATCACCTCGGGTGCCGTGCCCCTCAGCGCCAGGGTGATCCCCCCGGCCGCCACGAGTGCGACCGCGAGTCCTCCGCCGACCGCGATCCGGAGTCCGCCCCGGCCCTTGGCGGACCCCTCTCCCCGCGCGGAACCGGGCCCCTCTCCCCGCGCGGAGTACGGCGAGGGCCTCCGGGCCGGGTCCGGCGAGGCGGCGGCCGACCCCTCGGCGAGGATGCCGCGGGGTGCGGCGGGCGTCGCCGCACCGGGCGCCCCGCCCGCGTGGCCGAGCAGTCGCAGCAGCGCCTCCCCCGCCGTGGGGCGCCTGCCCTCGTCCTTGTCCAGGCACTGCCCGATCAGGTCCCGCAGGGCCGGATCGGTGATCGCCCGCAGGTCGGGCTCCAGGTTGATGATCCGGTTGAAGATCGCGGGCGGGCTGTCGGTGCCGAACGGCGGCCGCCCGGTGGCCGCGAAGACCATCGTGGCGCCCCAGGCGAACATGTCGGCCGACGGCCCCGCGTCCTCCCCCGCCAGCTGCTCGGGGGTCATGTAGGACGGGGTGCCGATCGTCGTCACGGTCAGCGTGGAGGTCCGGTCGAGCGCCTTGGCGATGCCGAAGTCGATCACCCGGGGGCCGTCGGGGCCGAGCAGCACGTTGGACGGCTTGAAGTCTCGGTGCACGACCCCCGCCTGGTGGATCGCGACCAGTGCGGTGACGGTGCCGACCGCCAGACGGTGCAGGGCCGATCCCTCGCGCGGCCCCTCGGAGGTCACGACGGCTTCCAGCGTCGGGCCTTCGATGTATTCACTGACGATGTACGGCCGTCCCCGGGCGGCCCCGGTGCCGATTACCGCGGCGGTGCAGAAGGGTGCGACCCGCTGGGCCATGCCGACCTCGCGGACGAAACGCTCCGTCGCCTCTCCGTCCTGGGCACGGCCGGGGCGGAGCAGTTTGACCGCGACGCGGGCGCCCGTGGGTGACACACCCAGATAGACCGTTCCCTGGCCGCCCTCGCCGAGCCGCCCGGTGAGCCGATACTCCCGTATCCACTGGGGATCCCCGGTCCGCAAGGGCACGAGGTCCGGCATGGCCACACCTTCCCTTGAGGGCTTTTAGCACCTCATTGTGAAGGCAGAAAATCACGATCTATGCACTAAAAACCCATGCGCCGGCCAGCTGACCGGATCGGGAGGAAAGCGGCGTCCACCAGGCTCACCGGCCGGCGAGCAGCGTGGGGAACCGGTCCGCGGCGCTGCGCCGGAACCTCTACAGGCCCGGAGCACCCCAGAGCGGGAACCAGCGGCCGAGGTCGGGCTCGATCGGAAGCTCCCCGGCGAGCGCACCCCGTATCTCGAGCTCCAGCGTGTTGTCCCTGCGCTGGCCGGACAGCGGCGCGAACGGATAGAAGGTGCCCTGCTTGTAGAGGTAGACCAGGGCGAGCCTGCGGCCGTTCGGGTCGGTGAAGGAGACCAGCGAGCAGAGCAGCGAGGGGCCGAAGTCCGCCGCCTCCAGGGAGGAGTTGACGGCGTGCAGGTCGGTGACCAGGTCGCCGAACTGGTCGGGCGCGCGGCGCACCAGCAGCCACGTGTATCCGTAGGAGTCCTGGGAGATCTCCACCGGCGGCCCGCCCCCGGAGTCCAGCAACTCGGCGATGTCACGCTGCAGCGTGGCGAAGGCTCCGCCCTCGGCCGAACGGAAGCAGACCGCTCCCGACCCGGTGGGTGCGAAGCCGGTCGCGGCCTGCAGGGTCACCGACGCCGACGGCAGCGCGAACAGCGCGTCCAGGTCTGCCTTCGCCGGTTCGGTACGGCCCAGCAGCACATCCCACCAGCTCACGGATCACACTCCCCGTCCGAGTTGAGCGGAGATCTTGGCGAGCTGCTCCAGGCGCCGCTCCAGCGGCGGATGGGTCGCCAGAATCGCGGCCAGACTGGCTTTTCCGGATAGGGCGGGGACGAAGAAGAAGGCGTTGAACGGCTCGGCCTCGCGCAGATCCCTCGTCGGGATGCGGGCCATCTCGCCGCTGATCTTGACCAGCGCGCTGGCCAGGGCCGAGGGCCGCTGGGTGAGCAGCGCTCCGGCGCGGTCGGCGGCCAGCTCGCGGTAGCGCGACAGAGCTCGGGTGAGCAGGAAACTGACCGCGTACACCAGGACCGAGACCAGCAGGATGATCAAACCGATCGGGAGGCCGCCGCTCCTGTCGTCGCGGCTGCGCCCGCCCAGGCCGCTGTAGAGCGCGATCCTGGTCATGAGCCCGGCGACCATGCCGAGGAAGGACGCGATCGTCATCACCGCGACGTCGCGGTGGGCCACATGGGACATCTCATGGGCGAGCACGCCTTCGAGCTCGGGCCCGTCAAGGCGGCGCAGCAGCCCGGTGGTCACGCAGACCACCGAGTTCTTCTGGTTGCGGCCGGTGGCGAAAGCATTCGGAACATCCGAGTCGGCGATCGCCACCCGCGGCTTCGGCATGTCGGCGATGGCGCAGAGCCGATCGATCATGCCGTGCAGCTCAGGGGCCTCCTGCGGTGAGACCACACGTCCGCGCATCGCGAACAGCGCGATGCGGTCGGACATGAAGTACTGGACCAGCAGGATGCCGCCCGCTATGAGCAGCACCGTGATCGACCGCATCCCCAGCGCGATCAGCACGCCCACGAAGACGACATAGAGCAGTCCGAGCAGGAACATGGTCAGAACCATGCGACTGGTCAGGCCCCGGTCCGGGGCAAACCGGGTTTGTGCCATATGTCCAAGCTAGCCGGGAATCAGACCCTCGTTGCCGAGCATCTCCCGCACTTCGTCCATGGAAGCGTCAGACGGAGGCAAAATCAGCTCCGAGGACTCCAGGCTGTCGTCCGGAAGCGCCTTGCCGACGTGGCGGACCTTGTCCAGAAGGGCGTGCAGCTGGACCCGGAACGTCTCCTCGTCCCCGGCCTCGATCGCGGCTTCCAGCCCACTGTCCAGAGCGTTGAGGACCTCGAGATCGTCAGGCCCGATCTCGATCTGCCCTTCTCCCATGATGCGAACGATCACAGCCCCTCCCCCGGCTGGCGCAGCTGCTGCGTCTGGTTCGACTGCGGCTGCTGATTCGGCTGCTGCTGGGGCGGACCCGGCTCGATCGCACTCTTGGGCGCGGAGCCCTGGCCGAGCTCGGCCTTCATCCGCGCGATCTCCAGCTCCACGTCCTGACCGCCGCCCATGCGGTCGAGCTCGGCCTGGATGTCGTCGCCGCGCTGTCCGCTGTAGTCGTCGAGCGCACCGCTGGCCAGCAGTTCGTCGATGGCGCCCGCGCGGGCCTGCATGGAGGCCGTCTTGTCCTCGGCTCGCTGGATCGCCAGACCGACGTCGCCCATCTCCTCGGAGATGCCGGAGAAGGCCTCGTTGATCCGCGTCTGCGCCTCGGCCGCGGTATAGGTCGCCTTGATCGTCTCTTTCCTCGTGCGGAAGGAGTCGACCTTGGCCTGCAGGCGCTGCGAGGCGGTGGTGAGCTTCTCCTCCTCGGCCTGCAGGTTGTCGTGCTGCACGCGGAGGTCGGCGATCTGGGTCTGCAGGCCTCCCCTGCGGGTAAGCGCCTCGCGAGCGAGGTCCTCACGACCGACGCCGAGCGCCTTGCGGCCCTGCTCCTCAAGCTTGCGCGACTGGGCCTCGATCTGATTGATCTGCAACTCCACCCGCTTCCGCGAGGTGGCGACGTCGGCCACGCCCCGGCGCACCTTCTGCAACAACTCCAACTGGCGCTGATAGGAGTAATCCAGGGTTTCGCGCGGATCCTCCATCTTGTCCAACGCGTTGTTCGCCTTGGACCTGAAGATCAACGAAAGTCTCTTCATCACGCTCATGCGCGTCGGCCGTCCCCTTCTTCAAGTGCGCTTCGGGTCACCCCAGCGATTCCAGCCCCCCGTAAAAACGCCGGAACCACCATAGGGTTCACCCTACGCATAACGCGCGGGGGCGTCACTAAGTTGCAGTCCCGGTAGGCTGACGATGTGTTCCGACGTACCCAGACCACCGCGGACGACTCCCCCGCCTCCGATAACGATCCTAAGCCTGCGGGCAAGGGGCGTCCCACACCCAAGCGCCGGGACGCCGAAGGCCGTCGCCGCCAGCCGGTGAACGCCCCCCAGAATCGCAAAGAGGCCTACAAACAGCTCCGCACGCGCCAGGCCGGCGACCGCGTCAAGGCGCGCGAGGGCATGATGCGCGGCGACGAGAAGTATTTCCCCGCACGCGACCGGGGGCCCGCCCGCAAGTTCGCCCGTGACTGGGTCGACTCACGACGCGTCGTCAGCCAGTACTTCCTGCCGTTCTCCCTCGTCATCCTCCTGCTGACCTGGGTTCCCTTCCCGGCGGGTGTCCGCGAGGCCGTCTACGTCGCGGTCATCACGATCGGCTGGCCCGTCATGATGGTCGGCGTGCTGTTCACCTCGGTCTGGGTGTCCTGGAAGGTCAAGAAACTCGTCGCCGAGAAGTTCCCCGACGAGAGCCTCAAGGGTGTCGGCTTCTACGCCGCCATGCGCGCGCTGCAGATCCGCAAGCTGCGCTTCCCGCCCCCCGCCTTCCTGCCCGGCGGCAAGCCCGTCCCGCCGAAGAAGTAGGACGCGGGCAAGCAGGTTTTCCCGGCCCCGCCTCTCCGTGGAGAGGCGGGGTTTTTGCTGTGCGGGACCCGTTCGCGCGAGATTCCCGGGTGCGATTTCTGGCAGTTAGCTGGGAGTTTTCTAACAATTAGCTGTAAGCAGAACTTGTCGCAATAAGAGTTTTATGCAGTATTTGATGCTTTTATCCCATTCGACCGTATGTCGGAGCCGCTGCCGGAGCTGCCGCCGATCATGGCTAGCCGGGGATGTTCCACTCCAGCTCGCCGTCGACCGCCCCAGGCTTCCAGTAGCCGATGAACCCGCCGGTCTCCAGGGCGTTCGCGGTCGCCTTCAGCAGCTCGTAGTACGAGCCGATCCGGATCTCCCCCGGTGTGAAGCTCATCGTGCCCTCGTTGTCGGTGTCCCCCACGTCGCCCACCACCGAGTCGATCACCAGGTGGTTGCCGCTCCCGTCGGCACCGATCGGGATCATTCGCCCGTCCCACGATTCCGATCGCGGATCGTCGCTCCCGTCCTCCCCCTCGGCCTCGCACAGCCCTCGCCAGGTGTCGCGGATACCGCGAACCCCCTGGCTTTCGTTGTCGAGGAAGCCGAACGCCCAGGCGTCCTTCGAGGAGACGGCTCCGTCGTGGCGGAGCAGGGAGGCCCGAAGGTCGTCGGGGAACCGCAGGCCCATCTGCGCCTCCGCGACCGCGATCGTCCGAGCCCTGCCGGGCCCGCCGAGCGTGAGATGGGTCTTGGGGGCGTTGGCCTTCAGCCATGTCTCGATCCGCCGCCACTGCCGATTCACCGCCCGGGTCACCCCTGGGCTGACGGCTCGCACCCTCGGCGCCCGGACCTCCGGCCGGCAGTCCGCGTCCGCAACCGGCTCACGGGCCGGGACCGGCTCATCGCGGACCGGGACCGGGGCCTGCTCCTCGCCGACCGGCATTTTGTCGGAGGGGATCTCCTCCAGCGTCCACACGCTGTCCGGGCCGGCCGGGCCGACGTGCGTGGTGACCAGGCCGTCCGACCCTTCCCCGACGGACTCGACATCGATCAGGCATTGGCCGAACGTGCGTACCAGGCCAACCGTCCCCTCGGCCACCAGGTCATCCGGCCTTCCGATTGCCAAGCTGTCTGGCATTTCGGGACACAAGTCGTTTTCGGACTCGCCCGACCTCCAGTCGGTGCTCCCCACGAAGGCCGCCGACTCCTCGACGGTCTCCATCTCCTTCGAGAAGGCCGTGTTCTCGAGGACCTGCGCGCCGAAGACCAGGAGGCACAGCGCGAGCCCGGCAACACCCCAGAGGAGTGGACGGTTCCGGGTGATCTCACCCAGGGACACTCTCGGCAGAGGGTCCCTGAAGAACCCCTGCAGAGTGAGCCGCCCGGCGGTATAACGTGCAAGGTCGCCGTCGGTGGGAACGCCCAGGATCGGGACCGGAGGCCATGGAGACTCGGATGCGCTCCCGGCCTCCCCCGCCTCGCCCGCCTTGTCCCCGGACGCGTTGTCCCCAGGACCCTCGGACGCGCCTCCAGGAATCGCCGGGCCCTGCCGCACTGGGCTCCGGCGCAGGTGCAGGACCGTCGCGACGATCGCCGCCACCCCGACGACCGCGAGCGCGAACCGTACCCATCGGGAGGTGATCAACTTCAGCACCGGGGCAGAGTATCCCGAAATGAGCTTGTTTCATGATGACCACTAGGGTCAAACACATGGAATTCCGTCACCTTGGCCGAAGCGGTCTCATCGTCAGCGAGATCAGCTACGGCAACTGGATCACCCACGGTTCCCAGGTCGAGGAGGACGCCGCCAAGCAGTGCGTGCAGGCCGCCCTCGACGAGGGAATCACCACCTTCGACACCGCCGATGTCTACGCGGGCACCAGGGCGGAGGAAGTGCTCGGCCGGGCGCTGAAGGGCGTCCGCCGTGAGTCCCTGGAGATTCTCACCAAGGTCTACTGGCCCACCGGCACGGGCCGCAACGACCGCGGACTTTCCCGCAAGCACATCACCGAGTCCATCCACGGCTCGCTGCGGCGCCTGCAGACCGACTACGTCGACCTGTACCAGGCTCACCGCTTCGACAACGAGACGCCGATGGAGGAGACCCTCAAGACCTTCGACGACCTCGTACGGCAGGGCAAGGTCCTCTATGTCGGCGTCAGCGAGTGGAACGCCGACCAGATCTCCCGGGCTCTGAAGATCGCCGATGAGATGGGCTTCGACCGTCTGGTCTCCAACCAGCCGCAGTACTCGATGTTGTGGCGGGTCATTGAGTCCGAGATCGTGCCGCTGAGCGAAAAGGAGGGAGTCAGCCAGATCGTCTTCTCCCCGATCGCCCAGGGTGTGCTCACCGGCAAGTATCTGCCGGGCCAGCCGCCGCCCTCCGGCTCCCGGGCCACCGACCCGTCCGGCAGCAACATGATCGCCAGGCTGTTGAACGACGACGTGCTCGCCCGCGTCCAGGAGTTGAAGCCGATCGCCGCCGACCTCGGCCTGAGCATGGCCCAGCTCGCCGTGGCCTGGGTGTTGCAGAACCCGAACGTGGCCTCCGCCATCGTCGGGGCGACCAGGCCGGAGCAGGTCCATGACAACGTCAAGGCGTCGGGCGTGAAGCTGGACACCGACGTGCTGAAGAAGATCGACGATGTTCTTGGCTCGATCGTCGAGCGGGACCCCGCCAAGACCGTCAGCCCCGAGAAGCGCCCGTAATCGTCACAATAAATAAAACCCCTTGAGTTTTCCCGTTGACGGGGAAACTCAAGGGGTTTTCTCGTTCATTCGGAGCGCAGTGACATCTTCTCGTATTCGACCCGGTCACCTTCAAGCAAGGTGACCTTCTCAACACCGGATTCCAGCAGCTCACGCCAGCTCTCGCCAAGCCAGGACTCGGCATCGGCCTGACTTGGGAACATGTCGGACGGCAAAACTCCCTCAGTTACCTCGCCACCATTTGCGTTTTCATAACGCCAGTGCCAAGTCATGCCATTACGCTCCTTTTACGGGTCTTGCTGGTGCCCCCTCGACGGCTCAACGAACCCTACCTCTCCAAGACGCTCCGAGCGTGGAGCCAAAATCATGCCGCCCACGTCGGTCAGATCGGGCGCCCGTACGCTGAGGCCGTCAACAGCCCCGATCTGAAGACCGGGGCATCCTTGGGAGGGCTCGGTGAAGGTCCTGATCTCCGGTACGGCGGGAGCGGGCGGCTGGCCCCTCCCGGACTGCGGGTGCGCCTCCTGCGCCCGCCTGGTCCACGGCCATCGCCGCCCCACCGCGATCGTCCTGGCCGACTCCGTACGGCTTCCCCTCACCGGCCCGCTCCCCTCCGGCTACCGGGCCACAACCGGTGCCGACGGCCTCACCGTCACCACACCCGACGGTGACCGGATCCTCTACGCGGCCCCGCTCCCAGGCCGGTACGGCGAGCGGACCGAGCCGCGAAGCCCCGCGCTGACGGACAACCGGCAGAAGACGCCGAGCCAGGGGGCGCCGACTCAGAAAGTGCACGACCAGAGGGCTCCGAACCGGGAGGCGCCCGATCAGGAGCCTCTGGACCAAAAGACGCACGGTCAAGAAACGCCGGACCGGAAGACCCATGGCCAGAAGGCACTGGACTCGGAGGCACGGGACCGCAAGGCGAACGGTCAAGAAACGCCGGACCGGAAGACCCATGACCAAGAACCGCTTGATCTGGTGCTGATGGACGTGCTGGACCGGCCGGAGCGCCTGGGAGACCTGCGGCGCAGAGGCCTGGTCGGCGAGCGGACACATGTCGTGGCCGTGGACATCGATCACCGGGTGCCGACGGAGACCGAGCTGATCCGGCGAGCCGCGCTGTGGGGGGTGCGTGCCGTACCGGACGGAACGATCATCGACACCCGGGAGCTCGTGCCTCCCATGCCCCCGCTCCCCCGCAGGACCCTGCTGCTGGGCGGCTCACGGTCGGGGAAGTCCGCGGAGGCCGAGCTCCGGCTGGCTGCCGAGCCCGAGGTCCTCTACGTCGCCACCGGTCCCTCCGGCGGCGACGACCCCGAGTGGCGGCGCAGGATCGACGCACACCGGGACCGCAGGCCCGCCCACTGGGACACGGCAGAGACCACCGACCTGGCCGGCCTGCTGCGGACCGCCACAACCCCGATGCTGATCGACGGGCTCGGCACGTGGGTCGCCGCGGTCTTCGACGAGTGCGACGCCTGGACGGACGAGGGCAGCACGGACAGCACATACGACAAGAACAGCGGGAACGACGGAAACGACGAGAGCAGTGAGACCGACAATGACGGCGGGAACAGCGGAACCAACAAGGGTGGCGGGAACAGCGGGAGTGCCAGGAACGCGGTCACGGCCCGATGCGACGAGTTGGTCGCAGCCTGGCGGCAGACCCGTGCCCGCGTCGTGGCGGTCTCCGACGAGGTCGGTCTCGGTGTGGTGCCCGCCACCTCCAGCGGCCGGATGTTCCGCGATGTCCTCGGACGCCTGAACCAGCGTCTCGCCCTCGAATCCGAGGACGTCACCCTGGTCGTCTCCGGCCGCCTTCTCCCCCTCCCCATCTGACCGTCCCCGGGGATCGCCCATCCCGCAAGAACATCCGGCCCGCCCCGGAACCACCCACCCCACGCCACCCTCAGATCAACCCACCCCGGAACAGCCCGTCCCACGCCACCCTCAGATCAACCCACCCCGGAACAGCCCGTCCCACGCCACCCTCCGGCCCGCCCCTTTGGAACGGCCCACCCCACGCCACCCTCCGGCCCGCCCACCTCGGAACGGCCCGTCCTACAACAACATCCGCGCAGGATGAGAGGGAAACGGGGGCGGGGCACCCACGCTCGCCGTGAGGGATGACCTCCGGGCTACGATCACCGATCGTGTCTGAAACGCCGCCTTCCGAGAGTCCGTCCACGTTCGCCGACGGGATCCGTCTCGCGGTCGGCACGTTGAGTGTTTTCCCGGTCCGTCCGGGGGTGGTCGATCGCCGGGCCGGTGGGATCGCGATGACGGTCGCACCGATCGTGGGGGTGCTGCTCGGTGCCGTCGCCGGGGTGGTGCTCACGCTGGCACTGTGGCTGGGAGTCACTCCGCTTCCGGCGTCGGTGCTGGCGGTGGGGACCCTGGCACTGCTCACCCGGGGACTGCACCTGGACGGGCTGGCCGACCTCGCGGACGGGCTGGGCAGCGGCAAGCCCGCCGAGCGGGCACTGGACATCATGAAACGGTCCGACATCGGCCCGTTCGGCGTCGTGACGCTGGTCTTCACCCTGCTGATCCAGGTCGGGACGTTATCGGAGGCCACCACCGCGGGGGTAGGCCCGATCGCGCTGGTCACAGCCTGCGTGACGGGAAGGCTTACCCTCACCTGGGCCTGCCTCGTGGGCATCCCCTCGGCCCGTCCGGGCGGGCTCGGCTCGATGGTCGCGGGCACCGTGCGGCGAGGCGTCGCACTGGTCATGACCGTCCTCGTGCTCGCCGGAACGGCGGTCGTGGCCTTCTTCCAGTTCAGCGACACCTTCGCGTCGTGGCTGCCGGACTCACGGTTTGAGGTCTTCCTCTCGCCTCCCAGCGGGTACGGCCTCGTCGAGGGGACCGGCATAGTGGGCGGATCTGACGGTCCCGGCCTTCTTCTGGGAGATCCGGCATTCGGGAGTGGGATACCGGCGTTCTGGGGCTTCCCCGTGGCCGTCCTCGTGGGACTGCTGGCGGCCTGGGTCCTTCGGCGAAGGGCCGTGCGGCGGCTCGGCGGGGTCACGGGAGACGTGCTCGGTGCTCTCGTCGAGACCGCCACGGCCGCAGCCCTGGTGGCCTGCGTCATCGTCGCCTGACCACCCCAGATCTCGCTGAGACCGCCCCCGGCCACTCGCCACACTCACCACCTCGCCCGAGCCACCCCCACTCACCAGCTCATTCAGATCGCCCCGCATCCACCAGCTCACCCGAGCCACCCCCACTCACCGGCTCACTCGGGCCGCCCCGCACCCACCACCTCGCTCGGGTCACCCGCACCCACCAGCTCACTCAGATCGCCCCGCACCCACCGCCTCGCTCGGATCGCCCCCTACTCGCCAGCTCACACTTGGATCGCCCCACGGTCGCCCCGACCGCGTACATGGGTGGGAAGGGGCCGACCGGACCTCGGACCGCAGTGGCGGCATGGAGCGGGGCAGGCGGCCGACGGCCGGACCGACCGACGCTCAGCGAAACGGGCTCAGACCGCGACAGAGTCGGTGTGCCGGATCGGCCGGCTCTTGAGCAGCACGGCCGAGACGACAGCCAGGAGCGCGGAGCCGACCAGCCCGGTGATCCCGGCGACGACGAGGTTGGGCGGATCCGCCGCGTCGCCGATGAGCATGACGAGACCGCCCGACGCGTTCAGGGAACCGTGGCCGATCACCGCCGGCCAGAGGCTGCCGGAGTAGAGGCGAAGCCAGCCGAGCACGACCCCGAAGGCCACGCAGAAGATGACGAACATGGGCGCGGCCCACGCTCCCAGCTCGGGGTAGTTGTAGCCACGCAGGGTGAGCGGGGCGTGCCAGGCCCCCCAGATCACTCCGGACACCAGCAGCGCCTTCCAGGTGCCGAGCGGCATCAGCCGCGGCAGGAGCCAACCTCGCCAGCCCCACTCCTCCCCGAAGGCCGGAATCGAGTTGATCAGTGGGGCGATCAGGACCATCGAGACGATCTGCACGGCGAACAGCACCTCGGGCTCCAGCGGAAGCGCCTGCCCCGGGGTGACGGTGGCCAGACTCTGGCGGAACATGCTGAGTCCGCCCAGGTCCACGGAGAGCAGCCCGAGGGCGGCGCTGAACGCGGCCGCCACGACGACCAGCAGCGGGATGCCGAACCAGGCCAGCGCGATGAGCGCGAACGTGCGCCCTCGGCGCTCACCCAGGGACAGACCGGTCCGTACGGCCCATTCGCGCCAGGTGGTCCCGGGTTGTCCTTTCCGTCGGCCGTACAACCGGACAGCGAGGACACCGAGCGTCGGGGTGAGCATCATCGCGACGCCGACCGCCGTGACCATCGGAGAACCGAGGGGTGCGTCCGTCAGCCAGAGGGGAAGGGCGAACAGCCAGGACAAGCCGAATGCGAGGAGCAGGAACAGCCAGAGATCAGTCGAACGACGAGGCATGACGGTCACCTTCATAGGAGCCTTCGGGGGGCTTTCAGGGGGTTTTGTGGGCTTCGGAGGACCTCAGGGAGCCTTGGGGGTCGGGTCTGGGGCCTGGGGTCTGGGTTTGAGGTCTGAGGGCCGGGGGGCCTGGGGTCGGCCCGCGGGGGTCCGCCGAGGCAGGGGCGGCCCCGGAGCGGGGCGGCTTGGACAGCGGGCGCAGGCGGCGCTTCCCGTCCCGCCGGCCCTGAAGGACGGCTATCGGAACCGGTCGATCGGCACGGGAGGTCAGCCCGAACCGGTGCCGGCGGGCGTTCTGGCGACGAGAGTGTTCAGGAGGGCGGCGCCGTGTTCGGCGTCGTCGATCGAAATGGTGAACCGGCCACCGGAGACGTAGCCCACGACCAGGCACTCCCCGCTTCGGAGCATGACCGTCGCGGCGCCGGGCATGCCCCGGATGCCCCAGCCGCCCACCTCCCAGGGGGATCGCTCCTCCGACCAGGCTCGCTGCACCCGCTCGATCGGGATGTGCTTGCGGGGCCGGCGCAGCGGTCCGTAGGAGATCCGCAGGCCGTCTTCGGTGATCTGCACGCGCGCCGAGCTGAAGGTCAGGGCCAGAAGGCCGGTCACGATCATGATCACTGAGTGAGGCCACAGCGCGTCGTTCCCGTTGAGCAGGGCGACCGCTGCGAAGCCCGCCCCCGCGGCGACAAGGGATCCGCCGATCCCGGAGACCCAGCCGTTGCGGACAGAGGAGACCCAGACCGTGCGCTGGCCGGGACGGAGCGGAATCGTCTCCGTCGCGGTGCCGCTCGATCGCGGGGACTCGTCGGGGCCGGGCCGAGCCGCGAGCGCTCCCAGCCAACCGCCCAGCAGCATCACGGCGACCACCAGCAGGGCGTCCCACGACAGGGGGGCGGCCGCCGACCAGGTGGGAATGTCGAGGTTCGCGGAGAGCGTGACCAGTTGCAGGCCCACGAGGAACAGGCCACCGCCGCACAGCAGGGCGCCGAGGCCCATACGGCTCGCGCGACGCCGGAGCATCCAGGAGTCGCGGAGGGCGCCCGCGCAGGCCCCGCCGCCGATCAGCACCCATATGCCCAGCTGCAGGGCGAGCAGGGTGGCGAAGGACATCGACCCGTCGGGAGCACCCGACGGACCCCAGTGGGAGGCCATCGGCTCGGGCAGCCGATCCCGCAGCGCCAGGGGAACGGCGACCATGACGACGGTCAGCAGCGCGAACCAGCCGACTGCCACGGAAAGGAACCGGCCTCTCAGGCCCATGACGGTTTCTCCTTTGAAGGACCGGGAGCGGGGCCCGGTCATGAAATTTCCCTGATGAGCTCGATGACGTCGTCGTGGCGGTAGCCGTACTGGCCCGCCTCGGAGAGCAGGGCCCGCAGTTTCTCCTCGATCACGCTGCGCGGGTCGGGGCGGCTGAGCACGCTCACCCCGCGTCCGCGGCGGAACTCCAGCACGCCCTCGTCGCGCAGGTCGCGCAGGGCGCGCAGGACGGTGTTGGCGTTGATGCCCAGTGCCTCGGCCAGGTCGCGGGCGGGCGGGAGCCGGTCTCCGAGTGCGTATGACCCCTCGGCGACGGCTCGTCGGATCGCCTCGGCGACCTGCTCGTGCAGGGGCCGGAGATCGTTCAGATCCAGGGTAAGCAACATAGTGCTAGTGACATTAGCATCATTTCCCTGAATGGTGCTACCCAGGATGGCACCATCAGATGCGGCGATTCGTAGGACGAACCCTCGTTAACGCGCATTCGCCAAGCGCGACTAGCATCGGCCTACGTGACCACTGTGCGGCTGACCCCAACTGACAACGCTGTCTCTTTCGATACCGACGCCCTGGTCGTCGGCATCCATACCGGCCCGGACGGTCTGCGCCCCGCCCCCGGGACCGACGGCCTCGACGAGGCGCTGGGCGGCAGACTGGCCGCGACGCTCGACAGCGTGGGCATGAAGGGCAAGCCGGGCGAGGTCGCCAAGGTGCCGACCTTCGGCGCGTTGACCGCTCCCCTGCTGGTCGTCGTCGGTCTCGGCGACGCACCCGAGGGCGACTACGACGCCGAGGTCCTCCGCCGCGCCGCCGGCACCGCGATCCGCGCCCTGGCCGGCACCGGCCGCGTCGCGCTCGCCCTGCCCGCCGCGAATGCGGAGCAGGCGGGGGCCGTCGCCGTCGGCGGCCTGCTCGGCGCCTATTCCTTCGTCAAATACCGGACCACCGGCGAGCGACCCGCCCCGGTGACCGAGCTGACCGTGCTGAGCGACGCCGAGGACGCCGGGCCCGCGATCGAGCGCGCCTCCGCCCTGGCCGACTCGGTCTCGCTGGTCCGCGACCTGGTCAACACCCCGCCGTCGGACCTGTGGCCGGCCCGCTTCGCCGAGATCGCCGAGGAGACCGGCTCGAAGGCCGGGCTGTCGGTGGAGGTTCTCGACGAGAAGCAGCTCGAGGAGGCCGGCTACGGCGGCATCGTCGCCGTCGGCCAGGGCTCGATCCGCCCGCCGCGCCTGGTCCGCCTCGCCTACGGCCACCCCGAGGCCGCCAAGACGATCGCACTCGTCGGCAAGGGCATCACCTTCGACTCGGGCGGCCTGTCGCTCAAGCCGTCGGCCGCGATGGACTGGATGAAGGCGGACATGGGAGGTGCGGCCTCGATCTTCGGCGCACTTCTCGCGATCGCCAGGCTGGGTCTCAAGGTCAACGTGATCGGCTACCTCTGCCTGGCGGAGAACATGCCGAGCGGCTCGGCCCAGCGTCCCTCCGACGTGTTCACCAGCTTCTCGGGCAAGACCGTCGAGGTGCTCGACACCGACGCGGAGGGCCGCCTCGTCCTGATCGACGGCATCGCCCGCGCCGGCCAGGACAACCCCGACCTGATCGTGGACGTCGCCACGCTCACCGGAGCCCAGATCGTCGCGCTGGGCTGGCGGACGGCGGGCGTCATGGCCAACGACGACGATCTCCGTGCGGAGATCGTCGAGATCGCGGGCGAGCAGGGTGAGGCCGTGTGGGCCATGCCTCTGCCCGACGAGCTCCGCAAGGGCCTCGACTCCCCGGTCGCCGACATCGCCAACCTGCATCCCGAGCGCTTCGGCGGGATGCTGACGGCGGGCATCTTCCTGCGGGAATTCGTGCCGGACGGCGTCCGTTGGGCACACATCGACATGGCCGGTCCCGCCTTCAACAAGGGTGAGGCCCACGGTTACACGCCGAAGGGCGGCACCGGGGCGATCACCCGGACCCTCGTCGGTCTCGCCGAGCGTTACGCGGGCTAGTCATGGCCCGCGTAAGCGGGTCACAAGCGACGTAGACAAATGAAAAGATGCGGTTGTCGGGGTCAAGCCAGAGGCGGGGCACCGGCACAGCGTCGAGCCGGGCACAAGAGCGGCGGTGCGGATCCGAGTCGGGATCCGCGGAGCCGGCGAGTGCCCGCGACGGGCGCGACCGTGAACACGGTATTCCGATCCGACAAGGAGCTTTTCCTGTGGCTGATGGCAGCGGCCCCTACGACATCGTCGTCCTGGGTGGCGGTAGCGGTGGGTATGCCTGCGCTCTGCGGGCGGCCGAGCTGGGCAAGACGGTCGCGCTGATCGAGAAGGACAAGATCGGCGGCACGTGCCTGCACCGGGGATGCATCCCCACCAAGGCTCTTCTGCACTCAGCGGAAGTGGCCGACGAGACGCGGGAAAGCGCCACCTACGGCGTCAAGGCCCGTTTCGAGGGCATCGACGTGCCCGCGGTCCACGCGTTCAAGGACAAGATCGTGACTCGCGCCTGGAAGGGCGTGCAGGGTCTGCTCAAGAGCAAGAACGTCACGATCATCGAGGGCGAGGGCCGTCTCGTCTCGAACGGGGTCGCCGTGGGCGACACCGTCTACGAGGGCCGCAACATCGTGCTGGCGACGGGCTCCGCGCCCAAGTCCCTGCCCGGTCTGGAGATCGACGGCGAGCGGATCATCACCAGCGAGCACGCGCTCAAGCTGGACCGCGTGCCCGCCTCCGTGGTCGTCCTGGGCGGCGGCGTCATCGGTGTCGAGTTCGCCAGCGTCTGGCGTTCGTTCGGCGCCGAGGTGACGATCGTCGAGGGCCTGCCGCACCTGCTCCCGCTGGAGGAGGAGTCGAGCTCCAAGCTTCTGGAGCGCGCCTTCCGCCGCCGCGGCATCAAGCAGGAGCTGGGCGTGTTCTTCGAGGGCGTCAAGATCACCGACAACGGCGTGGTCGTCACGCTCGCCAACGGCAAGACCCTCGACGCCGAGCTGCTGCTCGTCGCGGTCGGCCGCGGCGCCGTCTCCGCCGGCATGGGCCTCGAGGAGGCGGGTGTCGCGATCGAGCGCGGCACCGTCACCGTGAACGAGTTCTGCCAGACCAGCGTGCCGGGCGTCTACGCGGTCGGCGACCTGATCCCGACCCTGCAGCTCGCTCACGCGGGCTTCGCCGAGGGCATCCTGGTGGCCGAGCACATCGCCGGGCTCAACCCGGTCCCGATCGACTACGACGGTGTGCCGCGGATCACCTACTCCGACCCCGAGGTCGCCTCGGTGGGCATCACCGCCGTCCAGGCCAGGGAGCGCGGCCACGAGATCGTCGAGTTCACCTACGACCTCGCGGGCAACCCCAAGAGCCAGATCCTGCAGACGCAGGGCGCGGTCAAGATCATCACTGCGAAGGACGGCCCGGTGCTCGGCGTGCACATGGTCGGCCGTCGCATCGGCGAGCTCGTGACCGAAGGGCAGCTGCTCTACAACTGGGAGGCTCTCCCCGCCGAGGTCGCGCAGCTTATCCACGCGCACCCGACCCAGTCGGAAGCCATTGGCGAGGCGATGCTGGCCATGGCCGGCAAGCCCCTGCACGTTCACAACTAACTACGCCCTCACCTGGAACGCGAGAGAAGACACCAATGCCGAAGTCCGTACAGATGCCCCAGCTCGGTGAGAGCGTCACGGAGGGCACGGTCACCCGTTGGCTGAAGAAGGAGGGTGAGCGCGTCGAGGCGGACGAGCCGCTCCTCGAAGTCTCCACCGACAAGGTCGACACCGAGATCCCGTCGCCGGCGGCGGGCATCCTCACCAAGATCATCGTAGCCGAGGACGAGACCGTCGAGGTCGGCGCCGAGCTCGCCATCATCGACGAGAACGGCTCCGCGGCCGCCGCCCCCGCCCCCGCCCAGGAGAAGGCCCCCGAGCCCGAGCCTGAGCCGGAGCCCGCGCCCGCCCCTCAGCAGGCGCAGCAGCCGATCTCCTCGATCCCCCAGCCCGCTCCCCAGGCCGCCGCCCCGGCCCCCGAGCCCACTCCTGCCCCGGCCCCCGCCCCGCAGGCCGCCCCCGCCCCGGCTCCGCAGGCCACCCAGCCTCCGCCGTCCCCGATCTCGCCGACGCCGACCACCGCGCCCGCCCCGCAGTCCTCCGGCGACAGCCCGTACGTCACCCCGCTGGTGCGCAAGCTCGCCGGCGAGCACGACGTCGACCTGGACTCGCTGAACGGCACCGGCGTCGGCGGCCGGATCCGCAAGCAGGACGTCCTGGAGGCGGCCCGCAACCAGCGTGAGCGGGCCGCAGCGCAGGCTCCCGCCCCCGCCCCGCAGGCGGCCGCCCAGGCTCCGGCCCAGGCCGCCGCGCAGGCTCCCGAGCCGGTCGTGGTGGACACCACGCTGCGCGGCCGTACCGAGAAGATGTCTCGCCTGCGTCAGACCATCGCCAAGCGCATGGTCGAATCGCTGCAGACCGCGGCACAGCTGACCACCGTGGTCGAGGTCGACGTCACCAGGATCGCTCAGCTGCGCGACCGGGCGAAGGCGGAGTTCCAGCGGCGCGAGGGCGTCAAGCTCTCGTTCCTGCCGTTCTTCTCGCTCGCGACCGTCGAGGCGCTCAAGCAGCACCCGAAGCTGAACGCCACGATCAACGACGAGACCAACGAGGTCACGTACTTCGACGCCGAGCACCTGGGCATGGCCGTCGACACCGAGCGCGGCCTGCTCGTCGCGGTGATCAAGGACGCCGGTGACCTCAACATCGCCGGTCTCGCCCGCAAGACCGCCGACCTCGCCGAGCGCACCCGCACCAACAAGGTGAGCCCGGACGAGATCACCGGCGGCACGTTCACGCTGACCAACACCGGCAGCCGGGGCGCGCTGTTCGACACGCCGATCCTCAACAGGCCGCAGGTCGGCATGCTGGGCACCGGCGTCGTCGTCAAGCGCCCGGTTGTCATCAACACCGCCGAGGGCGAGGTCATCGCGATCCGCTCGATGGTCTACCTCGCGCTCAGCTACGACCACCGTCTGGTCGACGGTGCCGACGCCGCCCGCTTCCTGACGACGATCAAGCGTCGCCTCGAGGAGGGCAACTTCGAGAACCAGCTGGGTCTCAACGGCTAGTCCGTTCAGCCCTCTTCTCTCCGCCGGGCCGGTCCGCGTTTTCGCGGGCCGGCCCGTTCCGTTCTCCCGCGAGTCTTCCCCGAGGCCTCCTGAGGCCTTCTCCACGATCTCGAAGATCACCTTCAGTGGGACCGCCCCGATTCTCGGCCCGGAACGGGCGTCCATCCGGAGGACATCCCGGGCTTCCGAGGGTTCCGTCCTCCCTCCGCGTTTTCGTGAGGGCCCACGAGATTCCACGGCGGATTCCGGTGCGCTGCGAATCCGGTGCGTCCGGTGAGCGCCCGCCTTCCGAATATGTGGGGGGAGGTCGATTAGATTGAGCGATATGACGATCATCGTGACGGGGTCCTCGGGACTGCTGGGATCGGCTCTGGTCAAGGCTCTGCGCGCCGACGGCGCCCGGGTGGTCTGTCTGGTCCGGCGTGTCCCACGGGACTCGGACGAGTCCTTCTGGAACCCGGAGAAGGGCATTGTCGACCCGGCGGCCCTGGAAGGCGCGGAGGCGGTGGTCCACCTCGCCGGGGCGGGCCTCGGCGACCGGCGCTGGACCGACGACTACAAGCGCGAGGTGGTTCGCAGCCGGGTCAAGGGGACGGGAACGCTGGTGGAGGCACTGACCGGCCTGTCCGCCAAGCCCCCGGTGCTGCTGTCCGGCTCCGCGGTCGGCTTCTACGGGGACACCGGCGACCGCGCGGTGGACGAGACGGCCCCGCCGGGCACCGGGTTCCTCGCGGAGGAGGTGGTGGTGCCGTGGGAGGCCGCGACGGCGCCCGCCGAGGAGGCGGGCATCCGGGTGGTGCTGCTCCGCACCGGCCTGGTGCTGAGCGGTGACGGCGGCATCCTGTCCAGGATCCTGCCGATCTTCAAGCTGGGACTGGGCGCTCCGCTGGGATCCGGGCGGCAGTACTGGTCGTGGATCTCCGCCGAGGACTGGGTGCTCGCCGTCCAAAACCTCATAAAAAATCCGGAAATATCGGGTCCGGTGAACCTGACCGCCCCCGAACCGGTCACCAACGCGGAGTTCACCAGGGCTCTCGGGGAGGCCCTCCACCGTCCCACGATGCCGCTGGCGGTGCCCGGGATCCTGCTCCGCACGGCCCTGGGCGGGTTCGCGGAGGAGGGCGTGCTGATCGGGCAGCGGGTGCTTCCGCGGCGCCTGCTCGACAGCGGCCATGCGTTCCGGCATACGCGTCTCAACGAGGCACTGGCCACCGTACTCTAGGGTCCCTTGTCGCCGCTGGAGCCACTGGAGAGATACGTATGGGCAGGTCCGGGCAGTCTCACATTCTTGCCATCGGAGGCGGCTCCTTCCGCCCCTCCGCACGCCACGGGGTCCTCGAAGCGAGCCCGTTGCTCAGATACGCCCTTGATCTGACCGGTCAGGACCGACCCCGGCTGGGCCTGCTCGCCACCGCCACCGGAGACGACGCCGAATGGCTGCTGAAGATGTACGGCGCGTTCGGCGAATGGGACGTCGAGGTCAGCCATCTGACCGTTTTCCCGATGCCCAACGTCGCGGATCCTCGCGAGTGGATCCTGAGCCAGGACGTCATCTACGTCAGCGGGGGCAGCGTGGCCAACCTGGCGGCGCTGTGGCGGCTGCACGGCCTGGACGAGGCCTTCAGAGAGGCCTGGCAGGCGGGCGTGGTGCTGTCCGGGCAGAGCGCGGGAGCCCTCTGCTGGCACGTGGGCGGCAACACCGACTCCTTCGGCCCGACCCTGCGGACGTGGGCCGACGGCCTCGGGTTCCTGCCTCACTCGTGTGGCGTTCATTACAACTCCGACCCGCAGCGCCGCGAGCTGCTGCACCGGTCGGTCGCCTCCGGTGAGCTGCCCGGCGGCTACGCCGCCGACGAGGGCGTCGCGCTGCACTACGTCGGCACGGAATTCATCCAGGCCGTTACCGTGCATCAAGGCGCCTATGCATACAAAGTGGAGCACGATGGGGCTGGTGGGACCAAGGAGTTCCGCATCGAGCCTCGACTTCTCACGTCTTGAGCCCCGATGGGTCAACTACTCTTGATGCGTGAGTGAGCTGGCGATCGTCCGTCTTGGCGTTGACTTCCCCTACGAGCAGGCATGGGATCTTCAGCGGCGGATCCACGCCCGCCGGGCGGCCGATGAGATTCCCGACACCTGTCTGATGCTCGAGCACGCACCGGTCTACACGGCGGGAAAACGCACGGCCCCGCACGAGCGGCCCTCCGACGGCACCCCGGTCATCGACGTCGACCGGGGCGGCCGCATCACCTGGCACGGTCCCGGCCAGCTGGTCGGCTATCCGATCATCAGGCTCGGGGAGCGGCTCGACGTGACCTCCTACATCCGGATCCTGGAGGAGACGCTCGTCCACGTCTGCGCCGACTTCGGGGTGCAGGCGGGCCGGGTGGAGGGCCGCGGCGGCGTCTGGGTGGCCGGCGACCCCTCGCACGGCCTCCCGGACAGGAAGGTCGGCGCGATCGGCATCCGGGTCGCGGGAGGTGTCACGATGCACGGGTTCGCGCTCAACTGCTCCAACGACCCGAGCTGGTACAACCGGATCGTCCCGTGCGGGATCAGCGACGCCGGGGTCTCCTCGCTGTCGGCCGAGACCGGCCGCCGGATCGTGGTCGACGAGGTCATGCCGTACGCGGAGAAGCACCTGGCGGAGGCACTCGGAGCGCAGGCCTTCGAGCTTCCCGAGGAGGACCTTTTCCGGCGCTGAGACCCGGGTCCGCCTCATGTTCTTCCGGGACATAAGCTGAGACGGTGAGCCAGCGTGACAAGCGAACCGATGTATTCAGCGCCCCGGTCCCCCGACCGGCGAAGGAGATCTCATGACCGTTGCCCCTGAAGGCCGGAAGCTCCTCCGGCTGGAGGTCCGCAACGCGGAGACCCCCATCGAGAAGAAGCCCGAGTGGATCAAGACCAAGTACCGAACCGGTCCCAACCACACCGAGCTGAGGGCGCTGGTCAAACGCGAAGGCCTGCACACCGTCTGCCAGGAAGCCGGATGTCCCAACATCTCCGAGTGCTGGGAGGACCGCGAGGCCACCTTCCTCATCGGCGGCGACCAGTGCACCCGGCGGTGCGACTTCTGCCAGATCGACACGGGCAAGCCCAAGGAGTACGACACCGACGAGCCGCGCCGCGTGGCCGACTCGGTGCGGCAGATGGGCCTCAACTACGCGACCGTGACGGGCGTCGCCCGTGACGACCTGCCCGACGGCGGCGCCTGGCTGTACGCCGAGACCGCGCGGCAGATCCACGCGCTGCTTCCCGGCTGCGGCGTCGAGCTGCTGGTGCCCGACTTCAACGGCGACCAGGACCAGCTCGATGAGGTCTTCTCTTCCAAGCCCGAGGTGTTCGCGCACAACATCGAGACCGTGCCGCGGATCTTCAAGCGCATCCGGCCGGCGTTCCGCTACGAGCGATCCCTGGGCGTGATCACCAAGGCCCGCCAGGCCGGCATGGTGACCAAGTCGAACCTGATCCTCGGCATGGGCGAGGAGCGCGAGGAGATCGTCCAGGCCATGCGCGACCTCCACGAGGCCGGATGTGACCTGCTGACCGTGACCCAGTACCTGCGTCCCACCCCGCGCCACCACCCCGTGGAGCGCTGGGTGAAGCCCGAGGAGTTCGTGGAGCTTCAGAAGGAGGCCGAGGCCATCGGTTTCGCCGGAGTCCTGTCCGGCCCGCTGGTCCGTTCCTCCTACCGGGCCGGCCGCCTCTACAAGCAGGCCATCGAGGCTCGCCAGCACGTCTGATCAGGGCTTCCGGGCCTTCCGGACCCTACGAGCACCTGTGATCTCAGGGCCTCGCACCTCACGTGCGGGGCCCTTCGCCTTCGTGGCCCCTTCGCCCCTTTACGCCCGAAAGCGGCAGGTCACGTTTTCACATCTTGACCCCTGGATTTGTATTCTCGGAGCATGGCCAAAAAGCCCGCAGAATCAGAGCGCCCGGGGCGCATCAAGCAGCTCGGCATGATCGCGAAGATCATCAAGGAAGCCAACCCCAAGGGGATGCCGATTGTCTACGCGTCGGCGCTCGGCACACTCGTGCTGTGCGTCGTCATCGGCCTGGTCACGGGCTTGATCTGGTACTTGCTCTTCCTGGGGGTCATGCTGGCCCTCACCGTCGGACTGGTGGTGTTCGGCCAGCTCGCCCAGAGAGCCCAGTACTCCATGCTGCACGGCCAGGTGGGCGCCGCAGCCGCGATCCTGCAGGGCATGCGCGGCCAGTGGGAGGTCACCCCGGCCGTCGCGGTCACCCGCGACCAGGACATCGTGCACCGCGTGGTCGGCTTCCCCGGCATCATCCTCGTCTCCGAGGGGCCGGGCAGCCGAGTGCAGAAGATGCTGGTCTCCGAGAAGAAGCGTGTCCAGCGCGTCGCCCTCGACGTCCCCGTCTACGACATCCAGTGCGGTGACGGCGACGGGCAGATCCCGCTGGCCAAGCTGCAACGGCACCTGATGAAGCTGCCCCGCAACCTCAAGAAGCCCGCCGTCTACGAGATCAACAGCCGGCTCAAGGCTCTTCCGCAGACTCTGCCGATGCCCAAGGGGCCGCTGCCGCGCGGCGCCAGGATGCCTCGGCCGAAGATGCGTTGATGAGCCTCGCAGGGATCGGCCGTCATCGAGTGGACGCCGTGGTCACCTCGCGGGCCAACCGCGGCTGGTGGGACGGCGCCGCCGACGAATACCAGGCGGAGCACGGAGAGTTCCTGCGTGACTCCGGCTTCGTCTGGTGCCCCGAGGGCCTCGACGAGGCCGATGCCCACCTGCTGGGCGACGTCGTGGGCAGAGACATCCTGGAGATCGGCTGCGGTGCGGGGCAGTGCGGTCGATGGCTGGCCGGCCGGGGGGCCCGGGTGGCGGCCTTCGACCTGTCCTTCCGCCAGCTCCAGCACTCCCGCCGGATCGACATCGACGCCGACTCCGCGCTCCCGGTGGTCCAGGCCGACGCGGAGGCCCTGCCGTTCGCCGACGAGTCGTTCGACCTGGCCTGCTCGGCGTTCGGCGCGCTGCCGTTCGTGGCCGACGCGAGGTCCGTTCTCACCGAGACCCGCCGGGTGCTGCGCCCGGGTGGCCGCCTGGTCTTCTCGGTGAGCCATCCGATCCGCTGGGCCTTCCCCGACGATCCGGGTCCCGGCGGGCTGACCGCCGACCGCTCCTACTTCGATCGCTCGCCGTACGTGGAGATGGGCGACGACGGGCAGCCGACCTACGTGGAGCATCACCGGACGATGGCGGACTGGATCGGGCACATCACCGCGTCGGGGATGACCCTGACGGCGCTGACCGAGCCGGAGTGGCCCGAGGGCCACGACCGTGAGTGGGGCGGCTGGAGCCCGCTGCGTGGCCGCCACCTGCCCGGCACCGCGATCTTCACCTGCGTGAGATAGCCGCAGGACGTCTCCCGGCCGGGCCCCCGCACGGGGCCCGGTTTTTTGCGACCTTGTCGACCGATTCGCCACTTCCGGCCGAGCCGAATACGCGGCGGCCCGAGGGGACACAAGGTGCAGGTGGGGCCGGTGTTTCACCTGTCATGTGACAGGAAGGCCCCTCTCCTGTTGTAAAGGAGAAACACTTCCGAAACCGTACATCGTATACAGTCTCCTGACTTGCCCCTGAGTTGTCTCGGGAAAGAAGGAGCCCCCCATGCGATCCCCCTTGAGCTTCCGCAGGCTGGTCGTGGCCCTCGCCGTGTCACCCTTAGTCCTCACCGCCTGCGGCGGAGGTGGAGGCGGCAGCGCACCGGCCCCCTCCGTCACCGGTGCCGGGGCCGACGACCGTCAGGTCAAGGGGGGTGGGACCCTCACCGTCGCGCTCAACGCGGACCCGGATGCCCTGGATCCGAGCTTGTCGACGACCCTCGTGGGCCGCGAGGTATTTGTGAACATGTGCGAGAAGCTCTATGACATAGACGCCGCCTCCGCCCTTGTTCCCCAGCTGGCGGCCGGGCTTCCGGAGGTTTCGGCGGACGGCAAGGCCGTCACGATCAAGCTTCGGACCGGCCTCAAGTTCAACGACGGCACGACGTTGGACGCCGCCGCGGTCAAGAAGTCGCTGGACCGCCACCGCACGTGGGAGAAGTCGTCCCGCCAGGCCGACCTGGCCGCGGTGGAGGAGGTGACCGTCGTGGACCCGGAGACGGTGAGCCTCTCCCTGGCGCGCCCCTTCACCCCGCTGACCGCGCAGCTCGCCGACCGCGCGGGCATGATCATGTCGCCGAAGGCGCTGGACAGCGAGGGCGACAACTTCGGCGCCGCTCCCGTCTGTGTCGGGCCGTTCAAGTTCGCCGGCCGTACCTCGGGCAGCGAGATCCGCCTGGAACGCGCGCCGGACTACTACGACGCCGCGAAGGTCAAGCTCGACAAGCTCGTCTACAAGATCATCGTTGATCCGAACGTACGGGCCGCCAACCTCAAGTCCGGTGACGTCCAGGTGGCCGACCAGCTGGCCACCACCACGGTGGCCGGCGTTCAGGCCGACCCCAACCTGGGGGTGGTCTCCGGCGGCGGGCTGGGCTTCTACGGCTTCACCATCAACGTGGGCAACGCCAAGGGGGCCACGGAGAAGCCGGGCAAGGTCGACACGGCGCTGGCAGGCGATCCCCGGCTCCGCGAGGCCTTCGAGCTGTCCCTCGACCGAGACGTCATCAACAAGACCGTCTACAACGGTCTGTACGAGCCTGACTGCTTCCCCCTGCCGCTGAAGAGCCCCTACCGCTCGCCCGACCTCAAGTGCCCCCCGCACGACCCGGCCAAGGCCAAGCAGCTGGTCACGGAGAGCGGAGCGAAGACCCCGATCCCGGTGACCCTGCTCTCGCCGAACGACGCGACCAACCAGCGGCTGGCCCAGGTGATCCAGCAGATGGTCAAGGACGCCGGGTTCGCCGTCACCGTGCAGACGGCCGAGTTCGTCACCACCCTGGAGCAGGGCAGGGAGGGCAAGTTCGACGCCTTCCTCAACGGATGGTCCGGCCGGGTCGACCCCGACGGCAACGTCACCAACCTGATCACCAGCGGGGGCACGAACAACTTCGGCGGCATGTCCGACCCGGGAATCGACGACCCCATCAAGGAGGCCGCGGCGACGGGCGACGTCAACGAGCGTCGTGACCTGTACGCGAAGGCGGTCCAGCGGGCGGCCGAGATCCGCAGCGTCATCTACCTGTACCACAACAAGTACTACCTGGGCATGAACAAGAACGTCGCCGGCGTGAAGTACTACGAGGACGGGCTCCCGCGGTTCACCACCGCCGGGCTCGCCCAGTAGGACCGGCCAGATGCTCTGGTTCGTCCTCCGCCGAGGCGGAGCGGCACTGATCGTGTTGTTCCTGGCCAGCGTCCTGATCTTTCTGGGGATCAGGGCGCTGCCCGGCGACCCCGCACTGGTGATGGCCGGTGAGGACGCGACGCCCCAGGCGGTCGCGGCCATCCGCCACGCCTACGGCCTCGACAAGCCCCTGCCCACGCAGTACGTCGACTACGTCGGCCAGGTCCTGAGCGGCAACCTCGGCCGCTCCACCCAGGACCAGCTGCCGGTGGGGCAGATCCTCGTCGAGCGCCTGCCCGTGACCCTCGAACTGTCCGCCCTGGCCCTGCTGGTGGCGATCACGATCGGCGTGCTGTCCGGCATCGTCGCCGCCGTACGGCGCGGCCGGCTCGCCGACTACGTCGCCACCGGGTTCGGCCTGATCGGCCTGTCCGTCCCGCACTTCTGGCTCGGGCTGCTCGGCATCCTGCTGTTTTCGGTCACCCTGCACTGGCTGCCGGCGTCCGGGTTCGTCCCCTTCACGCAGGATCCGGCGGGCAACCTGCAGCGCATGGTGCTACCGGCCCTGGTGCTCGGCACCGGGTTCGCCGCCGTGCTGATGCGGCAGACCCGGTCGGCGATGCTCGGGGCGCTGTCGGCCGACTACGTCCGGACCGCCCGGTCCAAGGGCCTGTCGGAGACCAAGGTCGTCGGCGCGCACGCCCTGCGCAACAGCCTGACCACCGTGATCACCGTACTCGGCCTGCAGCTCGGGGCGCTGATCAGCGGTGCGGTGGTCGTCGAGCAGATATTCGTGCTTCCCGGATTCGGGAAGCTGACCATCGACGCGGTCCTCACCCGCAACTATCCGGTGATCCAGGCCGTCGTCCTGGTCACGGTCACCGGGTACGTGCTGGTCAACCTCCTCGTTGACATCGCCTACGCGTTGCTCAACCCGCGCGTCCGGCTGTCGGGAGGTTCCCGTGGCTGAGAAGACACTCTCCCCTGAGCCGATCGTGCGGTGGAACTCGGGCCGGGCGGATCGCCGCCGCCGGCTCTGGCGCCGCTTCCGGCGCCGCCCGATGCCCATGATCGGCCTGACGCTTGTCGTGGCGTTCCTGATGCTGGCCGTCTTCGGCCCCCTGGTGAGCGGAGACCCCTCGGCCCAGGACTACCTGGCGACCCTGATGCCGCCTTCGATCGACCACCTGCTGGGCACCGACGACCTCGGTCGCGACGCGTTCGCCCGGGTCGCGTCGGGAGCCCGGACCTCGCTGCAGGCGGGGGTGCTGTCCACGATGCTGGCGATGGTCGTCGGCATCCCGATCGGGCTGGCGGCCGGCTTCTACCGGCGGTGGCTGGACTCGATCGTGATGCGGCTGGTCGACGTGACGCTGGCCTTCCCGTTCCTGGTGTTCGCCGTGGGGCTGGCCGCGATCCTGGGCCCGTCGCTGCGCGGTGTCGTCCTGGCGCTCTCGTTCGCCCAGCTTCCCGCGGTCATCCGGATCACGCGCGGCGAGGTGCTGGCGATCCGGGAGATGGACTACGTGTCGGCGGCGATCGCCGACGGCGCGACCGATGGTCACATCCTGTTCCGCTACATCCTGCCCAACTCCGCCAGCCCCCTCATCGTCCAAGCCACCGTGGCGATCCCCACCGCGATCATCGGTGAGGCCACGCTGTCGTTCCTCGGGCTGGGCGTGCAACCGCCGACGCCGTCGTGGGGCGTGATGCTCAGCGACGCGCAGCAGTACCTCGACACGGCTCCGTGGCTGGCGATCTGGCCCGGTCTGCTGATCGCGCTGGCCACGCTCGGCTTCAACCTGCTCGGAGACGGTCTGCGCGACGTCCTCGACCCCAGGAGCGGCCCGTGAACGCCGCCGACCCCAAGGAGCGGCCGATGAACCCCGTCAATCCCGGGAGTGGCCGATGAGCCTCCTCGAGATCACCGACCTCACGGTCGGCTTCGACACCGAAGACGGTACGGTGCACGCCGTCAAGGGCGTGTCGTTCAGCGTGGAGCGAGGCGAGATCCTCGCGCTGTGCGGCGAGTCCGGCTGCGGCAAGTCGGTCACCGCGATGGCGGTGCCCCGGCTGCTGCCCTCCGCCACGACCCGCCTGTCAGGGTCGATCAAGCTCGACGGGCAGGAGCTCACGGTCCTTCCCGAGGCGGAGATGCGGCGAATACGGGGCAAGGAGGTCGCGGTCGTCTTCCAGGAGCCGATGACCTCCCTGAACCCGTCGTTCACGGTCGGCTACCAGATCACCGAGGTGCTGCGCCGGCACGAGCGCCTGTCCGCGCGGGCCGCCCGCGCCCGCGCCGTCGAACTGCTGGAGCTGGTGGGGATCCCCGCCCCCCACCGGCGGGTCGGGGAGTATCCGCACCAGCTGTCGGGCGGGATGTGCCAGCGGGTGATGATCGCCATCGCGGTGGCCTGCTCCCCCCAGCTGCTGATCGCCGACGAACCGACCACGGCGCTGGACGTGACGATCCAGGCGGGCGTGCTCGACGTCTTCCGCGACCTGCGCGACCGGCTCGGAACCGCGATCATTCTGATCACCCACGATCTGGGCGTGGTCGCCGACATCGCCGACCGGGCCGTGGTCATGTACGCGGGCCGGGCCGTCGAGCAGGCGCCGGTCGAGGAACTGTTCGCCCGTCCTCGCCACCCCTACTCGCTGGGGTTGATGCGCGCCCTTCCCGCGGCCGCGGTCGTCGGGCCGGACGGGCGCAGGCGGCTCACCGAGATCCCCGGCATGGTGCCCTCGCCGCTCTCAGATCCGCAGGAGTGCGCGTTCCATCCGCGATGCCCGTCGGCCCAGGCCGACTGCGCGGCCTCCCGCCCTCCGCTGGAGCGGCACGGGGACGCGCATCTGGCCGCCTGTTTCCACCCCGGAGGTCACCCGTGACGTCACCCGTGGCAGAGCCGATCCTGCGGGTCGGCGACCTGGTCAAGCACTACGGCGCCGGACGGGGAAACGTGGTCCACGCCGTGGACGGCGTGTCGCTCTCCATCGGTCCCGGAGAGGTCCTCGGGCTGGTCGGCGAGTCGGGCAGCGGGAAGTCCACCGTCGGAAAGTGCATCCTGCGCCTGACCGAGCCCACCTCGGGGACCGTCAGCCTCGTGGGCCGCGACATCACGCACCTGTCCCGCAGGGCGCTGCGCCCGCTCCGGCGTGACGTCCACATCGTGTTCCAGGACCCGTACTCCTCGCTCAACCCACGTTTCACGATCGGGCAGATCGTCGCCGAACCGTTGCGGCGGCACCGGCTCGCCCGGGGTGGCGAGGCGGCGAGGCAGGTCACGGCGATGCTGGAGCGGGTGGGGCTGAGCGCCGAGACGCTGAGCCGCTTCCCTCACGAGCTGTCCGGGGGGCAGCGCCAGCGGGTGAGCCTCGCCCGGGCCCTGATCCTGGAGCCCAAGCTGGTGGTGGCCGACGAGCCGGTGTCGGCGCTGGACGTCTCCGTACAGGCCTCGGTGCTCAACCTGATCACCGACCTCCAGCGCGACATGGGGTTCTCCTGCCTGTTCATCACCCATGACCTTTCGGTCGTGGAGTTCCTGGCCGATCGGATCGCCGTCATGTATCTCGGGCGGATCGTGGAGACGGGACCGACCGCGGAGATCTTCGCCGCGCCGCGGCACCCGTACACCCAGGCGCTGCTGTCGGCCGCGCCGGTCCCCGACCCGGTCAAACAGAGACAGCGGCGTCGGGTCGTGCTCTCGGGCGAGGTGCCGAGTCCGCTCGACCCACCGCCCGGCTGCCGTTTCCACACGCGCTGCCCGGTCGCGGTCGACCGCTGCCGTACGGAGGTGCCCGAGCTGCGGGACCTTCGCCTCGGCGACCACCCGGTGGCCTGCCACCTCGTCACGGCCGACCATGTGCCCGACGCCACCGCGACCGCGACCGCGACCGCGACCGCGACCGCGACCGCAGGAGAATAAGACCGTGGGACTCCGGCAAAACGGTCGGAGCCCGTTGAAGTGGGAGGATCCACGTGTTCACGACCAGGCCCGAGCTGACAGGTGACTTCGGAATGGTGGCCAGCACCCACTGGCTCGCGTCGGCCACCGGGATGAGCGTGCTGGAGCGCGGCGGCAACGCCTTCGACGCGGCGGTGGCCGCCGGTTTTGTCCTGCAGATTGCCGAACCGCATCTCAACGGGCCCGGCGGCGAGGTGCCGATCCTGCTGTGGAGCGAGGCTGAGCAGAAGGTCTCGGTGGTCTCCGGCCAGGGAGTGGCCCCCGCCGCCGCCACCGTCGACCGTTTCACCGGCCTCGGACTGGACCTCGTCCCGGGCACCGGACTGCTTGCCGCCACGGTGCCCGGCGCGTTCGGGGGCTGGATGCTCATGCTCGAACGCTGGGGCACCTGGACGCTGGCCGACGTGCTGGAGCCGGCGATCTCCTACGCCGAGAACGGCGTCCCGGTCCTGGAGCGCGTCGCCGGCACGATCGGGGCCGTGGAGCAGATGTTCACCGAGGACTGGCCCACCTCCGCCGCGACCTGGCTGCCGGACGGCCGCGTTCCCGAGGCCGGATCCCGGCTGGCCAACCCCGTGCTGGCCGCCACCTACCGGCGGCTGGTCGCCGAGGCCCACGAGGCCTCCCCCACCCGTGAGGGGCAGATCGCCGCCGCCCGCGACAGCTGGTACCGCGGTTTCGTCGCCGAGGCGATCGCGAAGTTCTGTGCCGAGACGGCCTGGAAGGACACCTCGGGAAAGGTCCACGGCGGCCTGCTCACCGCCGAGGACCTCGCGGGCTGGGAGGCCACCGTCGAGGACCCCCTGACCTTCGACTACCACGGGTACACCGTGTGCAAGACCGGGCCGTGGGGGCAGGGTCCCGCCTTCCTGCAGCAGCTCGCGCTGCTGTCCGGGTTCGACCTGTCCGGTATGGGGCACCTCAGCGCCGACTACCTCCACACGATCATCGAGTGCTCGAAGCTCGCGTTCGCCGACCGCGAGGCATGGTACGGCGATCCCGATCACACTGACGTCCCGCTCGCGACGCTGCTCGGGGAGGCCTACAACGCCGAGAGGCGGGCCCTGGTCGGACCCCGGTCCGACGGCGCCCTGCGGCCCGGCAGCCCGGACGGGCGGGCCCCGCGGCTTCCCACGCGAGCTCCGGGCGACGCGGCGCGCGACGGCGGCGCGTCGTTCGCGGGCGCGGGCGAGCCGACCGTCCGTTCCGACGGGCGGGTCCGCGGCGACACCTGCCATCTGGACGTCGTGGACCGGCACGGCAACATGGTCTCGGCGACTCCGAGCGGCGGCTGGCTGCAGAGCTCACCGACGATCCCCGACCTCGGCTTCTGCCTCGGGACCAGGGCCCAGATGTTCTGGCTGGAGGAAGGGCTGCCGAACTCCCTGCGTCCGGGTGCTCGCCCCCGCACGACCCTGTCGCCGTCCTTCGCGCTCCGCGACGGCAAGCCGTGGCTGGCCTTCGGCACCCCCGGGGGCGACCAGCAGGACCAGTGGAGCCTGAACTTCTTCCTGTCCGTCGTGCACGGCGATCTGAACCTCCAGGAGGCCGTGGACGCGCCGATGTTCCACTCCGAGCACTTCCCGAGCTCGTTCTTCCCCCGTGAGTCCCGGCCCGGCGTGATGATGATCGAGGATCGGGTGGATCCCGCCGTCGTCGAGGAGCTGCGGCGGCGCGGACACGAGGTCGAGGTCCAGGACTCCTGGTCGCTCGGCCGCCTCAGCGCGGTGGCCAGGGATATCGACTCTTCCGGCTTCCTGCGGGCCGCGGCCAACCCGCGAGGCGCTCAGGGCTACGCGGCGGGCCGGTAGCGGGTCTCCTCCTCGCCGGGGGCGAAGGGCTCTTCCCTCTCGCCCCCGGCGAAGAGATCGCTTACGGTCTGCGACGGCGTCCGGTTCGGAGTCCGGAGCCGTTCTCGGGCACACGCCCGAGCCCTCGGTACGGGTCGTTCACGGGCACACACGCCCGAGCTCTCGGTGCGGGTCGTTCACGGGCACACACGCCCGGAGCCTCGGCCCGGGTCGCTCATCGGAGACGGACAGGTCCGAAGCCGGGGCAGGGGCCGTTCACATGCGCACGACCACCGTGTTCGCCGCGCGGTCGTGCAGGCCTCGCTGGTCACGGTCCCAGATGAGCGCCGGTACGGCCAGGCACAGCAGCAGGGTGCGCACCAGCACGGAGACGAACCCGGGGCGCCCGCCGTCAAGGGCGGCGACCCGGACGCCGAGCAGGCGCATGCCGAAGGTCATGCCCATCGTCCCGACCAGCAGGACGTACTCCGCCGCGAAGATCAGGATCGGGACCCAGCCCTGCTGGACGGGATCGATCCGCAGGAGTCCCTGGGTGATGGCCCAGGTGCAGATCAGCCAGTCGATCACGATGGCGCCGATCCTGCGTCCGAATCCGGCGACCGCGCCACTGCCCTCCCTGGGCAGACCGAGCCGCTCTCCCGGATAGCCCAGGTCGACTCCGGCCGACCTGACGCCACCGAGCCAGGTCTGGGTCCAACGGGGCTGCTGCCTGCTGCTCATAACCTCAACGGTATCCGCCCCGAGGCTCGCCTCCGCATCCGCCCAAACTAGTATCTAACCGGTAAAAATCCGTACATCATGGTCATTCAACTTCTCAACATCTGTTTCCACCGGAGAACCCCCCAGTGTCTGACCTAGAAGACGTCGATAAGCGCTTCAACGAACTCACCGCGCAGATCGACCGGAACGAACAGCGGAAGATGAACAAGGCCGCCGCCCAGGAGTGGGCGCGCCTGCCACGCGTCAGGCGTCGCCGCAACCGGCGGATCGCGGCGTTCGCCGTGGTCGCCGTCGTGGCGGGCGCCGGGCTGTTCGTCGCCTACCGGCCCGAGGTCGTGAGCATGATCCCCGGCGTCGTCTCCGAGCGGTTCTCCAATATGGGCATGGATGCCCTGCGCCTCGGCCAGGTTCCCGAAGAGACCGCACCGGTGGACGTGAGGCCGCCGAAGCTCTCCCCCTTCGAGGGCTCTCCGGCCAAGAACTACGCCGACGGCGCCAAGGGGTTGGTGATGCCTGCGGCCAGGGCGACGGGTGGGCTGAGCCGAAAGGACGTCGCCACCGCTCTGCAGCGCACCCGGGACATGCTGAAGGCCTCCCATCTCGATCGCAAAACGCTCATGGGTGGCAAGCCGACGGCTCTGACGAAACTCCTGCATCCTGAGCAACGCGTGTGGTTCCTGAAGAACCTGGATCGTAGGAGTCCGAAAAAGAACGCCTGGGACAGCAGGTACTGGGTCACCAGCCTGGCACCGAAAACAGCCGAACTGGCCACCGACGTGATCAAGGTCAAGGGAAGGACGAAATACTCCGGTTTCCGCGAGGACGGCAGGTCCGGAGTCCGCATCAGAGTGAATTATCTATTCGTCTACGCCATTCACCGCCCCGGACGGCCGGAGCCCACCCAGCGGATCATCGCGCACAACCTCGGCGAGATCCACGCCTACCGCGAGAACGGCGAGCTGGTGATATGGCTCGCCGATTGGAACGCCGACGGCGTCGCGGGCGCCCGCTGCGACATCAACGACGCATTCACCCACCCGTTCTACGACGACTCCGTCCCCGACAAGGAGGCTCTCAAGGCCACCGGCGCTCCGGTAGACCCCTACGATCTCGACGATAACGTGAGAGACGAGAAGTGCAGCCTTACTACCGGCACGTGAAACTCGGGCAAAGGAAGCGCTTTTATGACGAGTCCAGTCGCATCCCAGGACTAACGTGGAGGCTGCTTTCCCTTAACACAGGTGAAACAAACGAGACACGGGGCGGTAACGGCAGAGACCTATATTCGGTGTCTAGCCCGTGCCCCTTGGGAGGTTCGCGTGTTCAACTCCGCCGAAGACGTCCTTAAGTTCATCGAGGACGAAGGAGTGCAGTTCGTTGACGTCAGGTTCACGGACCTGCCGGGAACGACGCACCACTTCACGTTCCCCACGGAGAACTTCGGTGCCGGCGTCTTCACCGAAGGTCTCATGTTCGACGGGTCGTCGATCCGTGGTTTCCAGGCCATCCACGAGTCGGACATGCTCCTGCTGCCCGACCCGTCCACGGCCGTCCTTGACCCCTTCCGGCAGCACAAGACGCTTAACATCAACTTCTTCGTGCACGACCCGCTGACCGGTGAGGCCTACAGCCGCGACCCGCGCAACGTCGCCCGCAAGGCCGAGGAGTTCCTCAAGGGCACCGGCATCGCCGACACGATCTACTTCGGCCCCGAGGCCGAGTTCTACATCTTCGACGATGTGCGGTTCCAGACCAACGCTCAGTCGAGCTACTACTACATCGACTCGATCGAAGGCGCCTGGAACAGCGGCAAGGCCCAGGAGGGCGGCAACCTCGGTTACAAGCCGCGCTTCAAGGGCGGCTACTTCCCGGTTCCGCCGATGGACCACTTCACCGACCTGCGTTCGGAGATGGTCCGCAAGCTCATCGAGGCGGGCATCGACGTCGAGATGCAGCACCACGAGGTGGGCACGGCCGGTCAGGCCGAGATCGACTTCCGGTTCAACACGCTGCTCAAGGCAGCCGACACCCTGATGCTGTACAAGTACATCGTCAAGAGCACGGCGCAGAAGTACGGCCACACGGTCACCTTCATGCCCAAGCCGATCTTCGGTGACAACGGTTCCGGCATGCACTGCCACCAGTCGCTCTGGAAGGACGGCGCGCCGCTCTTCTACGACGAGGTCGGCTACGCGGGTCTGTCCGACACCGCCCGCTACTACATCGGCGGTCTGCTCAAGCACGCTCCGTCGCTGCTGGCGTTCACCAACCCGACGGTGAACTCCTACCACCGCCTGGTCCCCGGCTACGAGGCCCCGGTCAACCTGGTTTACTCCCAGCGCAACCGCTCGGCGTGCATCCGCATCCCGATCACGGGCTCCAACCCGAAGGCCAAGCGCATCGAGTTCCGCGTTCCGGACCCGTCGTGCAACCCGTACTTCGCCTTCGCCGCCCAGCTCATGGCCGGCATCGACGGCATCCGCAACAAGATCGAGCCGGTCGAGCCGGTCGACAAGGACCTCTACGAGCTTCCCCCCGAGGAGGCCCGCAACATCCCGCAGGTCCCGGGCTCGCTCCCGGAGGTGCTCGCCGCCCTTGAGGCCGACCACGAATACCTGCTGGAAGGCGGCGTGTTCACGCCGGACCTGATCGAGACCTGGATCACCTACAAGCGTGAGAACGAGATCGACCCGATCCGCCTGCGCCCGCACCCGCACGAGTTCGAGCTGTACTACGACGTCTGAGCCGCCAAGCCTCTGATCTGCGGAAACACACTGGCGGGTTGATCCGCCAGATCACGCACAGGGCACTCGGGCATCTTGCGAAAGGCCGTTGACCGTCCCTCCTCCGAGGGAAGGCTCGACGGCCTTTCGCATGCGCTCCTCCCCCGGCGGCATGCACCCCTTCCCAGGCGGCATGAGGCACTTCGCGGGGGCCGCGGCCGATGCGCCCTCGGGTGGCGCGGCTGCCCCACCGGAGGCCGGGAGGGCCGGCGATCGCGGCCCTCCCGATCCGTGGATCAGCCGTTGACGGCCACGTGCGGGTAGAGCGCGGTGATGTCCGCCGCCAGGGCGCCCTTCACCTGACGGGTCCACTCGTCGGCGAGCACCTCGTGCAGACCCGCCTCGACACCGTCGATCGCCTGCCGGGCCACGTCGGCCGGGGCGGACCTGGGCGCGTCCCCCGCCCACTGCGTCGCGAGGTCGGTGTCGACCCAGCCGACGTGCAGGCCGGTGACGCCCACCCCGTGCGGGTGCAGGTCCTGCCGCAGCGCGTTGCTCATCGACCACAGCGCCGCCTTGGACGCCGCGTACGCGCCGAGCGTCGCATACCAGGACAGCGCCGAGTGGATGTTGAGCAGGTGCCCGCCGTTCGCGATGAGCCGGGGCGCGAGGGCCCGGGTCATGTGCAGCGGCCCGTAGAAGTTGATCTCGAACTCCCGGCGGACCTCCTCCAGATCCCCATTGAGGTAGTCCGCCGCCAGGGTGACGCCGGCGTTGTTGATCAGGAGGTTGACGTCCGGGGCCTGTGCGACGGCGGCGGCCACCGAGGCCGGATCGGTGACCTCCAGCTGCAACGGGACGACGTCCGGGTTGGTGATCGTCTTCGGGTCGCGGGCGGTGGCGTAGACCTTGGCCGCACCACGTGCGAGCACCTCGTCGACGAGCGCCTTGCCGAGACCGCGGCCGCCTCCGGTGACGAACACCACGGAGTCTTGGATCTTCATGTGAATTCCCTTGCACGGAGAAGGACGATTCGCGCGGCGGAGACCGCTGGAAACCGATCGGTTTCAGCCACTATAAACCGATCGGTTTCTAAGTGCCAACCAGGAGGTAGGCTGCGGTTATGACGTCGACCGCGAAGACCTCCCCCCGCGAGCGTCTGATCCAGGCCGCGACCGAGCTGTTCTACCTGGAGGGCTTCGCCACCACCGGTGTGCAGAAGCTCTGCCAGACGGCCGGGGTGTCGAAGCGGTCGATGTACCAGCTGTTCGAGACCAAGGACGAACTGCTGGCCGAGGTGCTGGCCCGGTCCGGCCCGGCGAACTTCGCACTGTTCCTCGACCGATCCACCGACGGGACCCCACGCCGGCGGATCCTGCACGTCTTCGAACAGATGGAGAAGCTGGTCGCGGCGGCGCAGTACTTCGGCTGCCCGTTCGTCAACGCCTCGATCGAGCTGAAGGACCCCGCTCACCCGGCGAGCGAGATCGCCCGGCAGGGCAAGCAGCAGCTCACCGACTACTTCGCCGAACAGGCGAAGCTCGGCGGCGCCACCGACCCCGCCACGCTGGCGATCCAGCTCACCATGCTGTTCGACGGGCTGAGCGCCCGGGTGATGATGTACCCCGGCACCCTGGACGGGGTGGGCATACGCACCGCCGTCGTCCTGCTCGACGCGAACGGGCTGCCCCCCGACGCGTGAGGCGCTCGCCGCCCGCAGCGCGTTCTGTGACCGTCATCACAGAGATGGAATCGAACTTACCCGCGGTCTCCGCATCTTGTCGGTGTTCACACCACCATCACGACCGGAGACCTCATGAGCACCTCTGCCACGAACCCACTGTCGCCCGGCACCCATGTCATCGACGTGGACGGCGTCGCCCAGCGCTACCACGTCCACGGCACCGGACCGGTGTGCCTGGCGCACTCCGGTGGTCCCGGAGTCCTCTGGGAGTACCTCAGGATGCCGGCGGTGGAGCAGCACCTGACCATGGTGTACGTGGAGCCGATCGGCACGGGCGGGTCGGGCCGCCTGGAGACGCATCCCAACGGCTACACGCGCGACCGCTACGCACGGGTTCTCGACGGCTTGATCGATCACCTTGCGCTGCCGAAGGTGTATCTCCTGGGCCACTCGCACGGCGGCTTCGTGACACAGCACTACGCCCTGCGTCACGCCGACCGTCTCGCCGGCGTCATCCTGTACGACAGCGCGCCGGTCACCGGGGCCGAGCACTTCGCCGAGGCCATGCGCAACCTGGAGGATTTCACCCGGAGGAACGCGGGCAACCCCGAGCTCCAGGAGGTCCTCGACGCCTTCCAGTCGATCCCCGCCATCTCCAACGACGAGGAGTTCACCGTCGCGGTCCGTGGGCTGCTCCCGGCCTACTTCGCCGATTACTGGGGGCGCGTGGAGGAGTTCGCGCCCATGCGGGCCTCGGTGGGGGGATCACACATCTCGGGCCTCGACGAGAACCTCGCTCCCGACCTCATCGACGACCGGGAAACGCTGGGCTCGCTCACGGTTCCGGCGCTGGTGATCGTCGGCCGTTACGACGTCATCTGCGGGGTGCGCTGGTCACGCGAACTCAACAAACTGATTCCCGGCTCCGAGTTGCTCATCCTGGAGAACAGCGGCCACTTCGGTCACATCGAGGAGCCCGAGACCTTCGCTCGGGCGGTCGCCGGCTTCGCCACCTCCACGCCGGCATGACAGGCCCTCAGGGCGGGGTCTGAGCCGCCGGCCGTTAGATCTCCGCCGTACCGGACAGAGGTGATTCGACGGACGCCGACGCGTCCGGCCGGAGATCATCACCTGGAGGTTGTGCATGCTTGCTCAGACCACGCGGAAGGCGGCGCTGAGCGCCGCGGCCATGGCGGCGCTCGTCGGCCTGGTCAGCGGCTGCGGAGGCGGGGGTGACGATGACGGGGACGACGGCCCGGACGTGGTCAACACGACGAACGGACCCGGCGTGGACGATGACGACGACGGGGATGACGACTGACGACCGCTAGGCACGGGGAACGATCTCCCCCGTACTTCGCTCCAGCGCTACCGCTGCCCGCGCGCCTCCGCACGCGGGCAGCGGCATGTCCAATGCCTCCTCGGGCCACCGAGGGGATCGAGAGTCCCAGGGCCGATACGGAGACGACAGGGCCCAGGAAGGTCTAGATCGACGGCTGAGCCCGGCCGGATCGGTCAGGGTTCGCCCGGCGCGCGTCACCGACTTGTTAGGCAGACTGGCCATAACTTATGGCGACAAATCGGTGAGGTGACGTGACAGAGGTTCTCCGGTACGAAGGGGCACATCCCAAGCCTCCCCAGACCGGGGAGCGACGTCGCGACCCCCTCGGACACCTCCGGTCGCCCGGATGGTTTCCCGGACGCGACGACTTTTCCGAACGCCGTGACCTGCCCAGACGCCGACGGCGGGCGGCGACGGCCGTGCTTCTGGGAACGTTCCTGCTCCTCAGCGGCTCAGCCTCCGCCCCGACCCTGCCCGTCACCCTGAACCGGCTCACCGCCATCGCGTACTCCATCGAGGCCGGGCAGTACCAGCCGGGCTGGCAGGGCGGCGAGATCCCCTACTCCTGGGGCGGCGGCCACGCCAAGACTCCCGGTCCCTCCTTCGGCACCTGCGAGGGATACCAGGGTTCGGTCCGGCCGTGCCCGGCCACCAGGACCCTCGGCCTCGACTGCTCCGGGCTGGCCAGATGGGTCTACCAGCTCGCCTACGGGCGGGACGTGCTGGGACCGGGCAACACCAACGATCACATCCGGCGGCTCACCAGGATCTCCGCCGCCAGGGCGCAGCCGGGAGATCTCGTCTTCTACGGCAAGGTCGGCACACGCAAGTTCTACGGCAAGGTGGGCGCGCGTAAGGTGAGGACCCACCACGTGGGCGTCTACATCGGCGATGGCAAGATGATCAATGCGCTCAGGACCGGCACCGAGATCCGGATCGACCCCATCACGGCGGTCAAGGGTTTCGCCGGTTACTACCGTTTCCCATAGCCGGTCTCACTCCCGTTTTTCCTAGGAGATATATGCGCCTCGGCGTGATGTTCGACCGCGACCTCCCTCCCGAGTCGCTCGTCCCCTTCTGCCGTCATCTGGACGCGGCCGAGGTGGACGACGTCTGGGTGGTGGAGGATCTGGGCTGGACCGGATCGATCTCGTCGGCGGCCACCGCGCTCGCCGTCACCGAACGGCTCCGCGTGGGCATCGGGATCGCTCCGGCGCCGCTGCGCAGTCCGGCCCTGCTCGCCATGGAGTTCGGCAACCTCGCCAGGCTGTACCCGCACCGGCTCGCCGCCGGGATCGGCCACGGCGTCCAGGACTGGATGCGTCAGGTGGGCGTACTCGCGCCCTCGCCGCTGGCGTTGCTGGAGGAGACCATCGTGGCGGTGCGCGCGCTGCTGCGCGGCGAGACGGTCACCGTCCAGGGCCGGGCCGTCCACCTCGACGGGGTGAGCCTGGTGCATCCGCCCGCCACTCCGCCGCCGGTCCTCGCCGGGGTGGTACGGCCCCGCTCGCTGGAGCTGTCGGGGAGGGCGGCACAGGGCACGATCCTGCCCGAGGGGGTCGGCGGCGCGCAGATCGAGGAGGCGCGGAAGCTGATCGGCGGCGGCGATCACGAGCTGGTGGTGTTCACCCACCTGTACATCGGTGAAGACTCCACGGCGGTCGCGCGTCTGGCGGCCGGTGCGGCGGAGTTCCTGCAGATCGATCCGGGCGAGGTCGTGATGGCGGCGGGCTCTCCCGAGACCGCCGCCGACCAGGTCAGGTCGCTGTGGGAGGCCGGAGCGGACACGGTGGTGGTCCGCCCGTTCGGTCCGGACCCCCTCCCCCAGGTCGACCTGCTCCTGGCGGAGCTCCGCTGAGCCCTGGAGCCGTGCTCCCGAACGGGAGCGTGTGCTCCGCGCGGGCGAACCGGGCCTCCACCGGCGCGGGCCAGGAGTCGCCCGGCGGTCGCGGGAACCCCGTACTCACCGGCGGTTCCCGCCGGCCCGGCGCGTTCGGCCGCGGGAGCGACGGCTAGGAGCGCTGGCCTCGGACGCCGGTCAGCCGGCGCAGGACGTCCCACCAGAACGAGGCGCCGAACAACAGCGCGACCATGGTGAGCAGGTAGCCGGGCCAGTGCCCGGGAGTGATCAGCCGGTCCCACCAGGCTCCGCCGTTCCAGTGGAAGGAGGGCTCGTCGGAGTCCTCGGGCGGCATCGTGACGCTCACGAGGGCGTGGTCGAAGATCTTGACCAGCGCCGGGGAGCTGAGGGACTCGGTGACGCACCCGTACGGCTCGGCGACACCGACCTCGGAGCCCGCGCATTTGTCCCTCAGCGCGGCGTATCCATCCCCGCCGCCCCCCGCGATGGCGGTCACCCCGGTGCGGTAGGCGTTGTCGCGCAGCAGGGTCTTGCCGTACTCCAGCGCGTCCATGCTGAACACCAGCGTCAGCACCACTCCCAGCGCGAACACCACCAGCTTGACGTAGCGGCCATAGAGCATGGACAGCCGCTGCATCTCCCCGTCGAACCAGTTCTCGACGCCCTTGCGGAACTTCCCCATGTCCCGCTGGGCGCCCTCCCACACGCCTCTGAGATGGCCCGCCAGGGGGCTGTTGATGGCCTCCAGCTTGGCGAGCAGACCCTCGATCCCGTTCTCCTCGGCGGAGGCCAGTTCCATCACCGCGCCGGAGAACCGCTCGGGCGGGATGTTGGCGATGCTGGTGCGAGCGCCCTTGGGATGGTCGATCTCCTGGAGACGTTCGTACAGCCGCGCGGTCATGTCGATCGGCGCGAACCCCTCGGCGGGTTTCCCGGCGGCGGACTCGGCGGCGGGCTCTCCGGTGGCCTCCCCCGCGGCGAGCCCCGCGGTGACCCCCTCGTCGGCGAGCCCTTCGGAGGTGTTCGCGGTGGAGCCGTCCGTGGCGGGCTCTTCGGCGGTCGGGACCACCACGGGGTCGACCCGCATCGGCTCGACCACCGAGGGCGCCGGGTCGGGGCTGTGCACCGGACGCGGGTCGTCCTTGGAGAAGGGCAGCTTCGCGAAGATGTCAGCGATCTTCGACGGGATCCACGACCTTCCCTCTTCGGGACCTCCGTCCAGTGTGTCCCTGAGGTAGGCCCAGAGAAACTTGCTGCGGATCCCGAGCAGCCGGACGAAGGCCTCGTTGACCCCGCTCACCAGCAGGGACAGAAGCAGGAAGGCCAGAATCAGGCCTATGGCCAAATCAACGTAAATCGATATCAATCGGATCACCCGGACCGTTGATACACGCCTGTCCCAGGCGGCGCAACGTGATCACGTAAAACAGGTCGGTTTCGTAACCGGCACGCGGGCCCGCCCCCGCGATCCGGCGAACGGATCCGAGACCGCCCGAACGGACCGGCCTCCTGACGTCCGGAACAGCTCTCGCGGAGGCGGATCCGGGACCGTCCCGAAGCCCGGACAGACTTTCCCAGAAGCGGGTCCGAGGCCGTCCCCGAAGCACAGAACGGCTTTCGCGGAGGCGGTCCAAGATCCCGGACCGGCCTTCGGGGAACGGGTCAGCCTTCGTAGAAGACGCGCTCCACGACCCGGCGGGCACGGCGGGTGGCGCGGCGGTAGTCGTCCACGAAGTCCTCGCTGCCGTCCGGCGGATAGCCGAGGACGCGGGAGATGAGCGCGCGTTCGCGGACGTCCACCGGGATGGAGTCGGCGGCGCGGCCCCGGACCAGGACGATGGCGTCGCGGATGCGCGAGGCGAAGATCCAGGCCTTGCCGAGCACCTCCTCGTCGGCTTCGGACAGCAGTTCCTCCACGACCGCCGCACGCAGCGTCTCCAGGGTGCGGGTGGTCCGCAGCGACGGCAGACGTCCCGCGTGACGGAGCTGCATGAGCTGGGCCACCCACTCCACGTCGGACAGCCCGCCGGGACCGAGCTTGGTGTGCAGGGCGGGGTCGGCGCCGCGGGGCAGCCGTTCGGCCTCCATCCGCGCCTTCAGCTTGCGGATCTGCAGCACGGCCGCGTCGGAGATGCCCCTCTCCGGATAGCGCAGCGGATCGGCCAGGTGCAGGAGTGAGACGCCCAGCTCCGCGTCTCCCGCGGAGAACCGGGCACGCAGCAGTGCCTGGGACTCCCACGGCGACGACCAGCGCTCGTAGTAGGCGGCGTAGGAGGCCAGCGTACGGACCAGCGCGCCCTGACGGCCCTCCGGACGGAGATCCGGGTCGATGATCAGTGGCGGGTCGGAGGAGGGCAGGGCCAGCAGGCGGCGCAGCTCGTTGGCCACGGCGTAGGCCGCGTCGGTGGCCTCCCGCTCCGGCATCCCCTCCAGCGGCGAGTGCACGAACATCACGTCGGCGTCGCTGCCGTAGGAGCTTTCGATCCCGCCCAGGCGGCCCATCGCGATCACCGCGAACCGGGTGCCCAGCGGAGCGCGCCTCTCCATCTCGACCTTGCCGACGGCGGCGTCCAGCGCGGCCTGGATCGTCACGTCGTTGAGCGCCGACAGCGCCTGGCCGACCTCCTCGATGCCAATGTGCCCGGAGAGGTCGGCGACCGCCGTACGGAACAGCTCCCTGCGGCGCAGCCCGCGCGCCGCGCCCACGCCCTTCTCGGCCTCGCCCGGATAGCGGCTCACCATGGTCCGTGCCTCCGACAGCAGCGCCGCGACCGGCCGGGGATCCAGCTCCGCCTCCGAGCCGAGCATCGTCACCGCCTCGGGGGCGTCCATCAGCAACCCCGTCGCGTAGCGGCTGGTGCCGAGCAACCGGGCCAGCTGCGAGGCGACGGCGGTCTCGTCACGGAGGAGCCGCAGGTACCACGGGGTGGCGCCGAGCTTGTCAGAGATCTGGCGGAAGCCGAGCAGGCCGGCATCGGGGTCGGGAGCGTCGGCGAACCAGCCGAGCATGACCGGCAGGAGGGTCCGCTGGATCGCCGCGCGACGCGAGACGCCCGTGCTCAGCGCGCTGATGTGGTGCAGCGCGCCCGTCGGGTCGGTGTAGCCGAGCGCCTCCAGGCGGGCCTTCGCGGCGACGGTGGAGAGCCGGTCCTCCGACTCGGGCAGCCGGGCCACGGCCTGCAGCAGCGGGCGGTAGAACAGTTTCTCGTGCAGGCGCCTGGCCTCCATGGCATGCCGTTTCCACTGGGTGGTGAACTCCCCCACCGGGTCGACGGTCATCGCCAGTCCCCGGCCCAGCCGCCGCAGGTCGGCGACGCCTTCGGGCACCACGTGCGTACGGCGGAGCCGGTGCAGCTGGATCAGGTGCTCGATCTGGCGCAGGAAGGTGTACGCCTCGGCGAGCGCCTTGGCGTCGTCCCTGCCGACGTAACCGCCCCGGGACAGGGCGGCGAGCGCGGGAAGCGTGGCGCGGCGGCGCAGCAGCGGGTCCATGCGGCCGTGGACGAGCTGGAGCAGCTGGACCGCGAACTCGATGTCTCGCAACCCTCCGGGCCCCAGCTTGAGCTGGCGCTCGGCCTCGCTCGTACGGACGTGGGCCTCCACCCGGCGGCGCATGGCCTGCACGTCCTCGACGAACTTCTCGCGGGTGGCGGCCTGCCAGACCATGTCGTTCATCAGGGAGACGTACTGCCCGCCGAGCTCGGCGTCGCCCGCGATCGGCCGGGCCTTCAGCAGCGCCTGGAACTCCCAGGTCTTGGCCCAGCGCCGGTAGTAGGCCTGGTGGCTGGCGAGGGTGCGGACCAGGGGTCCGGCCTTGCCCTCGGGGCGCAGTGCCGCGTCCACCTCCCACAGCGACCCCTCCGGGGTGCTGGTCGAGCAGGCGCGCATCATGCCCTGGGCCAGCCGGGTGGCGAGCTGGATGGCCTTGTTCTCGTCGACGGTCCCGTCGGCGCCCTCGCGAGGCTCGGCCACGAAGATGACGTCGACGTCGCTGATGTAGTTGAGCTCGCGCGCGCCGCACTTGCCCATGCCGATGACGGCCAGCCGTACCGAGTCGGACTCCGGGTGCTCGGACCGCGCGACGGCGAGGCCCGCCTCCAGCGCGGCCCCGGCCAGGTCGGACAGCTCGGCGGTGACCTCGGACAGCGAGAGTTCGCCGGTGACGTCACGGGCGGCCAGGTGGAGCAGGCGGCCCCGGTAGGCGACACGCAGCGCGACCAGGGTGTCGGTGGTGGCGTCGCCCGCGCGGGGTTCGGGGTTCTCCGGTTCGGCGCCGACCGCGAGCAGCAGCTCGGCACGGAGCTCCGCCTCGGTCGGCCGCTGTACGGCCTGCGCCCCGCCGAGAAGGCGCCAGTGCTCGGGATGCCTGACCACGTGCTCGCCGAGAGCCGCGCTGACGCCGAAGACGCCGAGCAGCCGGGTCCGCAGACCGGGGTCGGACCGGAACGATCCAAGCACGCTCGGATCCCGCTCGGCCAGCCGGTTGAGCGAGGTGAGCGCCAGATCGGGGTCCGCCGTGCCGACCAGGGAGGCCAGCAGGTCGATGTCGCCGACCGCCTCCGGGCCCAGTTCGTCGAGCAGCCGCTCGGCTCTGGCCCCATCGGCGAAACCGAGCCGGGCCAGTCGCCCGGCGGTCGTCTGCATTCGGGGCACGGTGTCCACCGCCCCTCCCTCATCCTCGATCACAACCACGGGTGACCTTCCTCAATCCCTACCCCGAGCGATCAAAGGTGCACGCTCCCCCGCACATCGCGCTCGCCTCGGTCCTCGGCGAGCGGTGGAGGCGATGTGGCCTCTCCGCTCACCCTCTCAGGTCGGGCTCGCGCTCCCAGGTATCCGGAGCGTCGCCGCACACGCTAATCCTGAAAGTGTGCGGCGTCGTTAGCGGATTCGGACCGTAATCGCGCAGTCACGCGGTTTGGACGACGGTGACAAAACGCTCGGCGAGTGACTTCCAGGTGCCGGCGAGACCTTCCCGTGCCTCCTTCACCTGCGTGTTGAGCTCCTCGACCGAGTAGCCGCGCTCGGTCAGGTGATCCGCCGACCCCACCGTCCAGCCGGTGAAGATCTCCGGGGTGGCCTCGGGATGGAACTGCACCGCCCAGGCCCTGTCCCCCAGCCGGTAGGCCTGGTTGGGGTAGGGGTCGCCGGTCGCCAGCGGCACCGCGCCCGGGGGCAGCGCCGTCGTCGCGTCGCGGTGATACTGGACGGCGAGAGCGGGGCCCAGCCCGCCGAACAGCGGGTCGGCATCGGCTGCCGGGAGCGGGACGACCTCACACGCGCCCACCTCCAGCCCGTGCTCACCGCGCTCGACGGCGCCTCCGCAGGCGAGCGTCATGAGCTGGGCGCCCAGGCAGATCCCCAGGGTCGGCACGCCGCCCTCCACCGAGCGCCGGATCAGGTCTCGGGTGGCGGGCAGCCAGGGGTACTGCTCGTCCTCCCAGGCCGCCGCCTCGCCGCCGAGCACGATCAGCCCGCCCGCGGCCCGCTCGGGCACGGCCTCTCCCAGGTAGGGCCGGACGACTTCGAACCCCGCCCCGGCATCGGCCAGCCATCCGGCGAAGAACCCCAGGCCCGCGTCGGCCTCGTGCTCGATGACGGTAATCCTCATGGAGTAATTATGGGCTGGTATGAGGCGGTGTTACCTACCAGGGGACGTGCTCCACCGCCGTGGAAACCGTCACAATTCCCTCCGACTCTGATCGTTGGACGTTGACCCCGGGCGGAGACACCCGCCACCATCGACGTGGACGACCCGTTCCTCATGCCTGCCGCGACCTCCGGGACGGGCATGCGGCCGGTACGGCGCGGCTCCGTCGCATGGGGCCGTACGAACCTGAGCATCACTTCATCCGCGAATTTTGTGAGAGTCCCGTGAACCCTGTCTTGAGCGATGTCGAGGTTCCCGGCGGCGCGCTGCGCGTCGCCCGGTTCGGCACCGGACCGCGTCTGATCGTGGCGGTGCACGGCATCACCGCCTCGCTCATGGCCTGGAACGCCGTCGCCCGGCGGCTGCCCGCCGAATGGTCGCTGGTCGCCATGGATCTCCGGGGCCGCGGCCACAGCGCCGGGCTTCCCGGCCCGTACGGCCTGCCGCGGCAGGCCGAGGACGTGAACCTGGTCGCCCGGTCCGTGGGCGCGGAGTCCGACATCGTGCTGACCGGCCACTCGATGGGCGCCTACATCGCGGTCCTCGCCGCGGCGGGCCACGACTACGCCAGGGTCGTACTCCTCGACGGAGGGCTCCCGCTGCCCCTGCTTCCCGGCCTGGACGCCGACGCGACCCTGGACGCCACGATCGGCCCGGCTCTCGCCCGGCTCGACCGGACCTTTCCGAGCGCCGACGCCTACGTGGACTTCTTCAAGGCCCACCCGGCCTTCGCCGGCAACTGGAACGACGAGGCGGAGGAGTACGTCCGCTACGACGCGACCGGCCCCGAGGGCGCGGTGCGCTCACGGGTGCGGCAAGAACCGGTCCGCCAGGACGGCCGGTGGCTGCTCAACGAGAGCGAGGAGATCGGCGCCGCGCTCCACGCGGTGAAGTCGCCGCTGTCACTGCTGCGGGCCCCTCGCGGCCTGCTCGACCAGCCGGTCGGCATGATCCCCGACGAGCTCACCGCCACCTGGAGGAGGCGGCTGCCCGCCCTGGAGGAGGAGCTGGTCGAGGACTGCAACCACTACACGATCCTGTTCCAGGACCGCTGCGCCTCACTGGTCGCCCGGCATCTCAGCCGGTAGAACCTCCCGGCGGCCCTACGCCGGAGTGATCCAGACGGCTCTGGCCGAGGCGACCAGGGTGCCGTCGACCTCGTAGACGGCACTCTCGCCGAAGAGCTTGCGGCCCTCGCGGCCGGTGGCGCGGGCGACCACGGAGTAGGTGCCGCCGGGATAGACGCGGCGGTGGATCCGCGCGGTCAGGCGGCCCAGCAGGGCCGACTCTCCGGGCTGGAAATGCGCCCAGCCGGTGGCGCAGTCGAGCGCGGCCCAGATGATCGCGTCGGAGACGACGCCGTCCTCCTCGGCGACGGTCATCGGCACCCGCCAACCGGCCGCGACCAGATCGGTGCCGGACACCCGGCCGGGGAAGATGCGCATGCCGTCACCGGGGTCGCGCACCCCGCAGACGAAGCAGCCAGGGAAGGGGTGGGCGACAAATCCGACAAATCCACCCTCGGCGAGAGCCGCCTCGTTGAAGGGCACAAACTCCGGGGCGTCAAGCTCCTCGGCCACCGTGATGGCCTCGACCAGCAGGTTCTCACCGTGGGTGAGGGTGGCGGTGTTGGCGAGATGGCGCAGATGCAACGGTGTGTCCAGCGGCGTGGGCGCGTGCAACGTGACCTCAACGGCCGAGTCGTGCTGGACGCCGTGCAGCGCCTCGGAGACCGTACCCGCGATCCACCCGCCGTTCGCGACGCCCTCGGGCCCCCGGAAACGCGCCGGAACGGTCACCACGGTCTGCAGCTCGGCAGCCGTCGTCATACCGCACCTCCTGTCGCCTTTTATGGCGATTAATACTCAGAAATACCTCTAAACGGACAGGCCGATTTTACCTGGGTCGTTGCACGTACAGCCAACTCGGGGTCGATGACGCCGCCGTTAGCCACGGGTAACGCCCGCATGACGTTCGGCGGTCCACCACCGGGTAAGCGTTGTGACACGCTCCGCCGCCGGGCGGCGGGGCTCCGGGGCACGGCGAATGCCCTCTCACCCGGTGCGGACTCGCCCTCGGAACCCGCGCCGCCCCGACGCGGACACGATCCGTGAGACCGCCCGCTCCCGGGTCTCGCAGGCCCATGGCCCGGAGCCGATGAAACGGCGTGGGGCCAACGGTTCGCCACCGTTGGCCCCACGCCTTCGTTCCGAGAGAATCTCCCGCCGACCCGGGCTTACAGGATCGGCAGGTAACGGCCGAGCTCGAACTCGGTGACCTGGCGGCGGTAGTCGTTCCACTCGTTGCGCTTGTTGCGCAGGAAGTAGTCGAAGACGTGCTCGCCGAGGGTCTCGGCGACGAGCTCGCTGCGCTCCATGACCGCGATGGCCTCGTCCAGCGACTGGGGCAGCGGCTGGATGCCCAGCGCGCGGCGCTCGGCCGAGGTCAGCGCCCAGACGTCGTCCTCGGCGCCGGGGGGCATCTCGTAGCCTTCCTCGATGCCCTTCAGCCCGGCCGCGAGGATCACGGCGAAGGCCAGGTAGGGGTTGCACGCGGAGTCCAGGGAGCGGAACTCGACGCGGGTGGAGCCGCTCTTGTGCGGCTTGTACATCGGCACCCGGACCAGGGCCGAGCGGTTGTTGTGGCCCCAGGAGATGTAGCTCGGGGCCTCGCCGCCGGCTCCGGCGATCGCCTCCGCGCCGCCCCACAGCCGCTTGTAGGAGTTCACCCACTGGTTGCAGACCGCGGTGATCTCGGCGGCGTGCGTGAGCAGGCCGCCGATGAACGAGCGACCGATCTTGGAGAGCTGGTAGTCGGCGCCCGGCTCGTAGAAGGCGTTGCGGTCACCCTCGAACAGCGACATGTGGGTGTGCATGCCGGAGCCCGGATATTCGGTGAAGGGCTTGGGCATGAAGCTCGCCCAGATGCCCTGCTCCAGCGCGACCTCCTTCATGACCAGACGGAAGGTCATGATGTTGTCGGCGGTGGTGAGGGCGTCGGCGTAGCGCAGGTCGATCTCCTGCTGGCCGGGGCCGCCCTCGTGGTGGCTGAACTCGACGGAGATGCCCATCGACTCCAGCATCATGATCGCGTTGCGCCGGAAGTCGTGACCGGCGCTGTGCGGGGTGTGGTCGAAGTATCCGCCGTCGTCGATCGGCTCGGGACGGTCGCCCCGCTCCGGCCGGTCCTTCAGCAGGAAGAACTCCACCTCGGGATGGGTGTAGAAGCTGAAGCCCATGTCGGAGGCCTTGGCCAGGGTGCGTTTGAGCACCCAGCGCGGATCGGCGTGCGAGGGTGAGCCGTCCGGCATGAGGATGTCGCAGAACATCCTGGCCGCGCCCGGCGTCTCGCTGCGCCAGGGCAGGATCTGGAACGTTGATGGGTCCGGTTTGGCCAACATGTCCGACTCGTAGACCCGGGCGAAGCCCTGGATCGCCGAGCCGTCAAACCCGATGCCCTCCGCGAAAGCACCTTCAAGCTCTGCCGGGGCGATGGCCACCGACTTGAGGAACCCGAGCACGTCGGTGAACCACAGCCGGATGAACCGGATGTCGCGCTCCTCGAGAGTGCGGAGAACGAACTCCTGCTGGCGGTCCAAGGCTTCTCCTTCATTGCCGACGTGGTGCGACACGCCTGGTGGTCTACCAGTTTGCCTGCTCCGTGTTTCGCACACGTTACGAGGGAGAACGGTGAGATGCGGCATCGGCCACGTCGCGCCTCCCCACAACCTGCGCCGTCTCCTCTTACAGTGTGCGACCGGAGCCGCTGAAGTGCTATCCGGGGGGAAGACGACGATGGGCACCGAACTCCGCAGACCGCCGTGCGCCGCCACGCCGCCGGCCCAGCTGGCCGAACGGCTCGCGGCGATGGCGATGCCGTGTCCCATGCACCCGTCGGTGTACCAGATCGAGGCCGCGGTCATCGACTGGTCGCGCGAGGTCGGCCTGGACGCCGACCCCGGCGCCCACCGGCTGGCCGGGCGGGCGTTCGCCGGCTACGACACGGGCACGGCCTCGCTGTTCGCCCGCTGGCTGACGTGGATGTCCCGCTTCCGCGAGGATCCGGCGGCATTCGCCGGAGTGCTCGCGGTGGCCGAGGGCGGCGAGCCGGGACCGCTGCCGCTGGAACGTTCCTTCGCGAACCTGTGGCGGGCCTGTGCGCCCGGGATGAGCCAGGGATGGCGCGAACGGTTCCTGGCCGGGCTGACCGCCCAGCACGAGGCGCTGCTCGTCACCGGCACACCGGTGGGAGACCGGCCGCCTGCCGGGGATCGGCTCTCCGCCGGAGACCGGCCGCCGGCCGGAAGCGGGTCGCCGTTCCGGGACCGGACATCGACCGGCGAGCATCCGCCGATCCAGGGCTGCCCGTCGATCGAGGGCTACCCGGCGCTGGGCAGGAACGCCTTCGGCCGGTATCTGTTCGACCTGGTGGAGCCCTGCGCCGGGGTGGAGGTGCCCGCCCCGGTCCAGGAGAGCCCGCGCTGGCGGGCGGTCGTCGAGGCGAGCGGTGACGTGGCCGCCTGGTGCGACGATCTGACCACCGGGCGCGGCTACGTGGCCGTCGCCTCCGCCTGGCTGGACCGCCCGGACGACGCGGCCGTGGAATGGGTGATCGACCGTGTCGTGGCCCGGATGGAGGAGCTCTGGACGGCCGCCCGCGCGATTCCCCTGCTTCTGGAACGGCACGATCTCGGATTCGCCGCCTCCCGCGAGGTGACCCGAGTGGTATGCGCTTTCTTGACCATACCCAGGGCTTACCTGGAGTGGTTCCTGGAATCGTCTCGCTATCGTCACTTAGGGTAACGATCTGAGTTCTTCAAGTAACGTGGGAGTCAAAATGAGCCTCGAGCTCCTCAATCATAAATTGGACCGCGCCTTCGGGCACATGGACGTCAACGGCAACGGCTCGATCGAGCGCGGTGACCTTCTCGGCCTCGGCGCCCGGATCCTCGTCGGCTTCGGCGAGGCCCCGACCTCGGCCGCCGGCAGCAAACTCGTCCAGGGCTTCGGGTCGATCTGGCAGACCCTGTCCACGGAGATCGACGCCGCCGGTGACCGCGCGATCTCCCCCGAGGAGTTCCGGGCGGGCATGACCTCGGCCTTCATCGAGGGCGACCGGTTCGACACGGTCTTCGGACCCGCGACCGAGGCGTTCGCCGAGCTGTGCGACACCGACGGAGACGGCTCCGTCGGGCCGGACGGGTTCCAGGTCATGATGGCCGCGTTCGGCACCCCGTACGAGGACGTGGAGGCGGCCTTCGACCGGCTCGACCTCGACCGGGACGGCAACATCTCGGTCACCGAGCTGGTCGAGGCGGCTCGGCAGTACTACACGAGCACCGATCCCGACGCCGCCGGCAACTGGCTTTTCGGGCCGATCTAGTGGCCCCGACCCTCACCCAGTCCTTCGCTCAACCTTCGACCCGGCCCCCCACCCCGGCGATCGGCGAAACGGGGGTGCCCTCACCGCCGGAGCGGGCTCCGGGAGTTGCCGCGGCCCTGCTGCTCCCCCTCACCGACCTGGTCCCGGCGATGGCCGCACGCTGCCAGATGCACCCCTCGATCGACCGTATCGGAGCCGAACTCGCCGGCTGGACCCGCGAGATGGGGCTGGAAACGCCCGCTCAGGCCGGGTTCGAACGGATGGCCGGCCGCGCCTTCGCCGAGTCGGGCACGGACGCGGCGTTCCTGTTCGCCAAGTGGCTGACCTGGCTGTTCCACTTCGACGACGAATGGGACGAGAAGCCCGCGGGACGCGCGGTCGAGATCGTGGACGTCGCCTTCGAACGGCTTGATCTCATCGCCCGCGGCTCCGCCCCCGCCTCCTCCCCCGTCGAGAGAGCCTTCGAGGACCTCTGGAAGGTCACCTCCGCGCGGATGGGCCCGCGCTGGCGCCGGCGGTTCCTCGTGGGGCTGGCGGCCCAGGGGGCGGCCTGCCGTACGGAGGCCGAGAACCGGTGCTCGGGGCGGGTGCCCTCGGTGGCCGAGTATCCGGCGCTCCGCCGGGGAACGGCGGGCCCCTACCTGTTCGACCTGGTCGAACCGTGTCTGGGGGTGGAGGTTCCGGTCGAGCTGCGCGAGACCCCGACCTGGCAGACCCTCATGGACGCCTGCAACGACGTCACCGCCTGGTGCAACGACGTCGCCTCCCATCACAAGGAACGCGCGAACGGCGACGTGCACAACTACGTGACGGTCGCCGCCGTCGCCTTCGGGTTCTCGGACGGCGACGCCGTCACGTGGGTGAACGACCGGATCGCCGCCCGTTCCAAGGATCTGCGGACCGCCGCCAGGCGGTTGCCGGGGCTGTTCGACCAGCTCGGAATCCCGGCGGGCCAGGCCAGAGACCTCAGCAGGGTGGCGTGCGCGTTTCTCGCCGCGCCCAGGGCCCAGCTGGAATGGCTCCTGGAGTCCAGCCGGTACGACGTGCCGTAACCGTACGATCCCCGCATGTCCCCATGGAGGCATGCGGGGAAGGATCCGCCCGTGAGGGCGGGGCACTTCGGGGGTCCGTGACAGCGGGACTCCGGCCCGCCCGTGAGGGCGGGGCACTTCGGGGGTCCGTGACAGCGGGACTCCGGCCCGCCCGTGAGGGCGGGGCACTCCGGGGGCCCGTGACAGCGGGACTCCGGCCCGGCCCGCCCGCGAGAGCGGGAGGCTCCGGACGCGCGGCGTGGAGCAGACGAACGATCATGCGACCGCCGGGGAGATCAGGAGACGCACACCAAGGAGTCCCCCACCGGGGTGCGCCGGTAGACGACCTCGCGGCCGAGGCGGCGGCGGGTGACCAGGCCGCCGTCCGCCAGGACGCTCAGGTGCTGGCTGATCGCGCCCGGGGTGAGGGACATCTGCCGGGCGAGCGCCGAGGTGGTCGTGGGGTCGGCCAGGGCGGTCAGGATCTGCGCCCTGGTCCGGCCGAGCAGCGCGGCGAGGGCGCCGGGGGCGGGCGGCGGGCCCGAGGTCCACAACGTGCCGACGCCCGTCGCCGGATAGACGAGCATCGGCTGGTACGGCTCGACCATCACGGCCACATCCGGCCAGTAGAAGGCGGTCGGCACGAGCACCAGGCCGTCGCCGCCCAGCGGCGCGGAATACTCCCAGTTACGGGTGACGGTGAGCCTGTCTCCGCGCCAGCGCACGTTGGGATGCAGGTCGCCGAAGAGCTCCCGGGCCCCGCCCACGGCGAGCTGCCGGGAGCGCCGCAGCACGTCGCCCTCCAGCAGGCCGTAGATCCGAGGCCAGAACTCGGCGAACCCGATCTCCCAGTAACGCTCCAAGGTGTCGGCGACCCGGGCCACGCCCGCCTCGGGGTCCGCCAGGAAACGCTCGATGACCCGGGGGTCGGACCCGCTCACCCAGGTCGCCTCCTCGGCCGCGCGCTCGGGGTGCGTCCGCCGTACCCGCTCGAGGTCGGCGGCGAAGTCGGGCATCGGAGTCTCGGGCGTCGGGGTGACGAAGTCCACCAGATATCCCTGGAGCGGGACCAGCGCGAACAGCTCCGACAGGTCGATTCCGGTCAGGCGGGGCCGTACGGCGCGCACCCAGGGCAGGTGAAGGGAGTGCCTGGCCGGATCGCGCAGGGTGCGCAGACTCGCCACCAACTCCCAGATCGGCGAGAAGGCGAAGCGGATCCTGGCCACGTCGTCCATGGCGAAGATCCACTCGACATAACAGGACTTTTTAGGCACGACTAAAAGATTGGCGCATGCCCGGACGCCTGTCCAACCTGGTCCCATGAGCACCACGACCCTCCCGAAACCCACCTTCCTGCAATCGAAGATCGGCGGCCTGCCCAGGGCTTTCTGGGCCCTGTGGGCCGGCACGCTGGTCAATCGGGTGGGCATGATGGTCGAGCCGTTCATCGGCGTCTACCTGACCCAGGCGCGCGGTATGTCCTACGGCGCGGCGGGCGTGGTGATGGCGGTGTTCGGCGTGGGCTCGCTGCTCTCGCAGATCCTGGCGGGGTGGCTGGCCGACCGGTTCGGCAGGCGGGTCACCCTGACGGGCGGCATGATCGCGACGGCGGTCGCCATGGTGGCGCTGGGCTACAGCACCTCGCTTCCGGCGATCGTCATCAGCATGTTCGTGCTCGGCATGACCATCGACGCCTACCGGCCCGCGTCCAACGCGCTGGTGGCCGACCTGATCCCGCCCCACGACCGGCCGCGCGCCTACGGGCTTCTCTTCTGGGCGTTGAACCTGGGCTTCGCGGTGGCGATGGTCACGGGCGGCTGGCTCGCGCAGGCCGGGTACGGCTGGATGTTCGGGATCAACGCCGCCACCGCGGTGGCCTTCGGTCTCCTGGTGTGGCGGGCGGTGCCCGAGACGCTGCCCGCACGGGACGAGCGGCACGGCAAGGGGGACCCGGACGAGGCCGGCAAGCGGGTTCGTGGCGGCTTCGCCGACGTGCTCAGGGACCGGCTGATGGTCACTTTCACCCTGATCACCGTGCTCTCCACCCTGGTCTACGTCCAGGCGTTCACCACCCTGCCGCTGGCGATGACCCACGAGAAGTTCACCACCGGTGACTACGGCATGATCATGGCGGTCAACGGCATCCTGATCGTGCTCCTCCAGCCGCTGACCGGCGACTGGTTCGGCAGGCGCGATCACAGCACGGTCCTCGCCGTCGGTCTGACGATCATCGGAGCGGGCTTCGCGCTGACCGCGTTCGTCTCCGACATCACCGGATACGCGACCACCGTGGTCGTGTGGACCCTGGGCGAGATCGTCACCGCGGGCATCGCGGGCGCCATCGTGGCCGCCCTCGCCCCCGCCCATCTGCGCGGGCGCTATTCCGGCCTGTACGGCCTGGCCTGGTCGTGCGGGACCATGCTCGCCCCGCTGCTCGGCACGCGACTGCTCGAGGTGAGCCCCACCGTGCTCTGGCTGGTCGTCGGCACCCTCAATCTGATGGCCGCCGGGAGCGTACTCGCGATCGGCCCGGCGCTGCGGCGCCGTATGGAGTCGATCCCGCGGTGAACGCCTGCCGACCGGGTGGCGTCCGGGCTCGCCGAGGTCTTCTCGAACACCACACGGAAGGACCAGGACGAACCGGCGCGGCACCGGAGGCCGGCACGATGACGGAGCGGCGCTGAGGTCTCCTCGAACACCACACGGAAGGATCGGGACGAACCAGCGCGGCACCGGAGATCGGCACGATGACGGAGCCTCGTCGAGGTCTCCTCGAACACCGCGCAGAAGGACCAGGACGAACCGGCGCGGCACCGGAGATCGGCATGGTGGAGCGGCACGGTGAAGGAGGCCGACAGGATGGTGGAGGTCCTCCTGCCGATTTCGGCCGGTTGGATGTGAACCTTTTTGATCTCTCCGGCCTCTAACTATCCGTTGATGGATTCGATCCGTTCGTGAATTGATCTGAGGAGCTCGTTGTGAAGCACTGGACCATGGCCGCCGGCGCCGCACTCGCCGTGTCCACCGCCACAGTCGCCGCTCCCGCCCTGGCCTCGTCACAGACGACTCCGACGGCCTCGTCACAGACGGCCCTGCCGACCCTGTCACGGACGACTCCGCTGGCCTCGTCGCGGACGGCTCCGGTCGCGGGCGCCGTCTACCTCGGCTACAGGGGCTCCAAGATCGAGGTGCTGACCCACCGGCGCGGCTGGAGCAGCCTGGCCATCGGCGGCGAGGCCCTTACCGGGCAGTTCTCCGCGTCACCCGACGGCAAGCGGATCGCCTGGATCGACGACAAGGGCCGTCTGCACGTCAAGTCCGCCGGTGGGGACAGAGTGATCGCCAAGGACGCCCTCTACGTCGGGCCCTGCGCGACCCCGGCCTGGACGGCCGACGGCAGGCGAATCGCCTACCCGAAGAAGGGCACCGCCACGGCCGCGACCGTGATCGTGGTCGGCGCCGACGGCAGGAACGCGGTCGACTCCGGCAAGACCATCGGTATCTGCCATCTGACCTGGTCGGCCAACGGCAGGACGCTCGCCGGGTACGCCGGCGACACCCGCGGCGTCTACCTCCTGGACACCAGATTCCGCACCTCCACCAAGGCCCGCGGCATCAAGCTCGCCAACCACGTGGAGAGCCTGTCCCCCAACGGCAGCCGGGTCGTGGTGAACGCCATCGGCGCGAACGCCGAGGGCGGTGACGGCTCCTGGCCCCTGTTCACCAACCCGTCGATCTACGAGACCTCGACCGGCAGGAAGATCCCCATCCCGGTCAAGGGCAGGCTGCTGGGCGCCCGTTACCTGAACGACGGCCGTCTCGCGGTCCGCGTCAAGGGCGCGGCCGCCAACACGCTGGTGATCCTGAACGCCTCCGGCAAGGAGCTCCAGCGGGTGACCGAGCCTGCCAAGGCCAAGAACCTCGGCCTGCTCAACGTCCTCGGCTAGAGAAGGGTCCGAACGGTGCCTTCCTCAGGCTGAGGGAACCTGTTTTTCACCGTGGTTCCGGCACGGCTCTGGTGGGGCCGCGGCGAAACGGCTCGGGATCCACCCGGGGACGTTTCGCCGGGAGACGGACTCGCCAGGCCCGAGACCCGCTTAACGGAGCCTGAATCACCTGTGAACCGGTCCCTTCACCGCCGGGGATACAGGTCCCTCCACCGCCGGGAATAAGGTGGAACATGTGGCTCAACTCCGTATCGCCCTGGCCCAGAGCAATCCCGTGGTCGGCGACCTGGCGGCCAACGCCGACAAACTCGTCGAGTGGACCCGGCGCGCCGCCGACCGCGGCGCGCACCTGGTCGTCTTCACCGAGATGTTCCTGACCGGTTATCCGGTCGAGGACCTGGTGCTGCGCAACTCGTTCGTGGAGGCGTCGATCGCCGCCGTCGAAGAAGTCGCGCGACGGCTGGCGGACGAGGGCCTCGGCGAGATCCCCGTGGTCGTCGGCTACGTCGATCGGGCGAACCTCGCCTCGCGCGTCGGGCAGCCCAAGGGCGCCCCGCTGGACGCGGCGGCGCTGCTCCACAGGGGCCGCGTGGTCACCAAGACCGCCAAGCACCACCTGCCGAACTACGGCGTCTTCGACGAGTATCGCTACTTCGTGCGCGGGGACCGGATGCCCGTCTTCCGGTTGCACGGGGTCGACGTGGCGATCGCGGTCTGTGAGGACCTGTGGCAGGAGGGCGGCCCGGTCTCGGTGGTGGCCGAGGCGGGAGCCGGGCTGCTGGTGGTGCCGAACGCCTCGCCGTACGAGAAGGAGAAGGACGACGTACGGCTCGCGCTGGTCGCCCGGCGCGCCCGCGAGGCCGGCTGCGCCCTCGCCTACGTCAACCAGGTGGGCGGGCAGGACGAGCTGGTCTTCGACGGCGACTCGGTCGTCGTCTCCGCCTCCGGTGAGCTGATCGCGCGGGCCGCGAGATTCACCGAGGAACTGCTGATCACGGATCTGGAGCTGCCCGAGGCCAGGTTCGGGGGTCTCGGGACGTTCCAGGTGGACGCCGGGGACGGGACCGTGATCACGGTGGAGCGGCTGGAGCTGTCGGCGTCCCCCGTCGAACCGTACGAACCGGAGACCCCCTCGATCGCCGAGCATCTCGACGACGTCGCCGAGATCTACTCCGCGCTGGTCCTCGCGGTCCGCGACTACGTGGCCAAGAACGGCTTCGAGTCGGTCATCCTGGGCCTCTCCGGCGGCATCGACTCGGCCCTGACGGCCACGATCGCCTCCGACGCGATCGGCCCGGACAGGGTGCACGTGGTGATGATGCCCTCGCGCTACTCCTCCGAGCACTCCGTGGGCGACGCCCAGGAGCTGGTGAACCGGCAGGGGATCAACGCCCGGATCGCGCCGATCGCCGACATCGTGACCGGCTTCGAGAAGGAGATCGAGCTGTCCGGCATAGCGTCGGAGAACCTGCAGGCCCGGGTGCGCGGCATGATCCTGATGGGCCTGTCCAACCAGCACGGCCACCTGGTCCTGACCACCGGCAACAAGAGCGAGCTGGCCACCGGATACTCCACCCTCTACGGCGACTCCGCGGGCGGCTTCGCCCCCATCAAGGACGTGCTCAAGACCCTGGTCTGGGACCTGTCCCGCTGGCGCAACGCCCAGGCGGGGACCGCCGGCGAGTTCCTGTACGGCTTCGCGGTGCCCCCGATCCCGGAGGAGTCCATCGAGAAGGAGCCGAGCGCCGAGCTCCGCCCCGGCCAGCGGGACACCGACTCCCTGCCGGAGTACGAGGTGCTGGATCTCCTGCTGTACGACTACGTCGAAAAGGACATGGGCTCCGCCGAACTGATCGCCGCCGGCCACGACCCGGCCCTGGTCGCCCGGATCATCCGCCTGGTGGACCTCGCCGAATACAAGCGCCGGCAGTATCCCCCGGGTCCCAAGATCACCCCCAAGAACTTCGGCCGCGACCGCCGCCTCCCCATCACCAACCGCTGGCGCGAAACCACCACCTGACGGGTTCTTTCCGGCCATCCCGAACCGGCCGTTTTTGAATGTCGTCTCGCCGTACGGGAAGACCGCCGGCGACGTCGGCGGGATACGACGGGCGAGACCGACCGCCTGCCGACGGCCCGGGCTCGATGTCGCAGAGCCGATCGCCTCAGGTTCTCCGCGGCCACCCGGAATGTTCGGCGAGCCGAGGCTACCGGTCCAAAATTCTCCGGGCTCCTGCGGTAGGCGTACCTGTCGGGAGGTGTCAGGTATGGCTGGCAGCGTAGGTCGCACATTACGCAGAGGAGTTGGCAGGGTGAGCGACATCGAAAAGACGCTGGTAGAAATCGAGCAGCGGATGCTGAACGCCGACGCGGCCTATGACGAGAAGTTTTTCGAGGAGTACTGCGCCGATGACTTCGTGGCCGTGGGAAATTACGGCATCGTGTCCAGGCGGCAAGTTCTCGACATGTACGCCAAGGGGACCGGGAACCCGGACCGACGCAACCAGGCGCACGATGTCGTGGTCAAGCCGCTCGGCGACACAGGAGCCGTGGTGGCCTACAAACTGACAAGTACCACCGGCGACGAGACGTCCTCGTGGTGCGCGTCGACGGTCTATCGCCGGACCCCCGACGGCTGGCGTGTCGTCCTTCTCCACCAGACGCCCATGTAGTTCCATGGGGCTTACCTCACATTCACCCTCTTTGTCAGAATTCTTGGGGAAAGAGCGAACGTCGTCGCCGATCGGCGGCGACGTTCTCGGTGGATCCGGAGCGGTGACAGGGGCTCCGGCGGTAAGCACGGAAAACAACGGACACGCAGGTCAACGGCCCTTGGCCGAAAAATGCTCCGCAGAGAATTTCTTTCAGCCGGAGGATGTCCGAATTACCAGGGGGAGACCGTCCGCGATCCTTCCGGAACATATTGAAAGCGAGTACCCGATCGCCAAAATGGCGTCGATGCGATCTGGCGCCTCCCGGGCTTCCCGTCGTCCCGGAGGGCCCGACTCATACATGGCCGACTCGCCGCCCTGTTGGCCACAACCGAACACAGGAAGATTTCCATGCAAATGTGCCCGAAAAGGGCATGCCAATGGGGGCTCGATTGCAGGCGCGGAAAGAAGAGTTCCCCATTGCGGAGATCGAAAGCAGCCTGGATAGTGTATTTCTGGAGTCCGCCGTCGCAGGGCATGTCACGAATCATCCACGCAACGTCGCGGCGATCTGCAAGCGATACGAAGCTATCCGCGCGGAGGCCCTGCCCGCGCGGGCCGGCGCCGATCTGATAGCGAAGGTGACAACCGAATGGCAGCAGACCTGACCGGCGCGACCTGGCGTAAATCCTCTCTCAGCGGCTCCGGTGGCGGCGACTGCGTCGAGGTCGCCGTAATGGACGCCCCCGGCACCGGGCACAAGGCCGGCCTCGGCGCCCTGCACGTGCTCCGCGACTCCAAAAATCCCCAGGGGCCGAAGCTCTTTTTCACCCAGATCGAATGGGACGTTTTCGTCGCCGGCGTCAAACTCGGCGAGTTCGACCACCTCGGTAGCTGACCTGAAAAGGGCCCCCGTCCACGTGGACGGGGGCCCTGTCGTTCTACGGCTCGGTTCTACGGCTCAGCTCTGTGGTTCCGGCCACGGCTCCGGCTTCACGGCTCCGGCCACGGCTTCAGCCGGGGCGATGCCGGCCAGAAGCTGGTCGACGACCCGTTCGGCGAGCTCCCTCGAAACCTCGGCGGCCCCTTCGCTTCGGACGTACCACATCGCGGTGCCGATCAGCGCGGCCATCGCGATGAGCGGATCGATGTCGGCCCGGAGCTCGCCGGTGGCCATACCGCGCCTCAGCAGGGCGGCGATCGCCGCCCTGCGGGGCTCGATGGTCACCTGGCGAATCCGCTCCACCAGGCGCGGGTGCCGCTCGGCCTCGTTCATCGCGATGTTCATCACGCAGCGCTTGCTCGCGTCGCACGCGTCGCGTTGAAAGACTTCCACGTACGCGACGAGATCCTCGCGGACCGAACCGCCCCGGGGCGAGGGCAGCGGCGACTTGAGGGTCGCCAGCGCGTCGACGAGCAGGTCCTCCTTGTTGGACCAGCGCCGGTAGATCGTGGTCTTGCCGACCCCCGCGCGAGCGGCGATCGCCTCGATCGACAGCTCGGCGAGGCCGCTGCTCTCGCCTATCAGGTCGAGGGTCGCGTCAATGATCGCTTTTTCTGCCCTGGCGCTGCGGGGACGGCCCGCGGGGCGGGCCGTCTGCGTCTCGTCGGTGGTCGTCATCGCCTGCCTACACTACTGCCGGTTCCTCGTCGCGATCCCGGCTCGCCGGAACGAATACCGGAGCATTTTTACCCGGTAGCCACCTGACCACCACCAGGGCTCCGACGAGGGCGATCGCGGCCGCGATCAGAGCCGTGACGTGCATGCCGTCGACGAACGCCAGCTTCGCGGGCTCGATCAGCGCGGCGCCACGCGCGCCGAGGCCCTGGGCCGCGGTGAGCGTGCCGGTGATGGACTCGCCGGCGACGTGCCTGATCCCCTCGGGCAGGCCGGTCAGCGCGGGGGCGATCTCGTCGCGGTAGGTGGCCGAGAGCACCGAACCCAGCAGCGCCACGCCGAGGGCCCCCGCCACCTGGCGGACGGTGTTGCTCATGGCCGAGCCGACGCCGGCCTTCTCCCTGGGGAGCGCCTCCATGATCGCGGTGGTCGCGGGCGGCATGATGTTGGCCATCGCCGCGCCCTGGATGAAGAACACGATCTCGATCAGGAAAATGGGGGTGTTCGCGTCCATCAGCGCGTAGGAGGCCAGCACGCCGGCCACGACGACCATGCTGACGGTGCCGGACAGCTTGCCGCCGAAGCGCCTGGCCACCTGCTGGCTGAGCGGGGCGAAGATGAGCTGTGCGGCGGCGAAGGGGATCAGCAGGGCGCCCGCCTGCAGCGGGCTGAAGCCCAGCACGATCTGCAGGTAGAAGACCAGGAAGAACATCGCGCCCATCATCGCGAAGAACATGATGCCGACCATGCCGATCGCGGTGGCGAAGCGGGGGTCACGGAAGTAGGTGACGTCGAAGGCCGGGTGGTCGATCCGGCGCTCGTACCAGACGAAGGCGGCCAGCACGGCCACACCCAGGATCGTCGGGACGAGCACCTGGGCACTGGCGATCGTGGCCAGCTCTCCGCCCCGGATGATGCCGTAGGTGATGGCGACGAGACCGATGATGGACATGACCACGCCGACGGGGTCGAGCTTGGAGGGCCTGGGGTCACGCGAATCGGGCACGATCAGCGAGATGAGCACCATGCTGATCACCACGATCGGCAGGTTGATCAGGAAGACCGAGCCCCACCAGAAGTGCTCGATGAGCAGACCACCGGTGATCGGTCCGATCGCCACGGCCAGGCCCACGCCACCGGCCCAGAAGCCGATCGCCTTGCCGCGCTCCTCCGGGGGAAAGACGTTGGAGATGATCGCCAGCGTGGCCGGCATGATCGCGGCGCCGCCGATTCCCATGAACGCGCGTGCGATGATCAGTTGTCCGGGATCCTGCGCGTAGGCGCTGCCCAGCGAGGCCAGGCCGAAAAGAACCATGCCCACCAGGAGCATGCGCTTGCGCCCGGTCCGGTCACCGATCACCCCGAAGGTGAACAGCAGCCCCGCGAACACGAGCGTGTATGAGTTGATCGCCCATTCCAGCTGGCTCTGGGTGGCACCCAGGCCGACTTTAGGGTCGGCGATGGTCTTCAAGGCGACGTTCAGGATCGTGTTGTCGAGCACGACCGCCAGGAGGCTGAATACCAGCACTCCCAAGATCTTCCAACGCTTGGGGTGACCAAGCTGCTGTTCCATGCGAGCCCCGTTTTTCGATACGAATGCGTTTCGAAACACAAGCGTAGCGATGATCTATTCGATACGCAACCGTATCGTTTCGTATTTACGTCATGTTAACGCGAGTGACCCACCCGGGCGGCCGAGAGGTCAGGCGGTGACCGGGACGGGCGCCTCGACCGGCGATCCGCTCCGCCGCCAGAACGGCAGGGCGATCAGCACCATCACCACGCCGAACGCCCCCGCGACGGTGAAGGCCCAGTTGGGACCGGCACCGTCGATGATCGCCCCCGCGATCGGCGCAGAGGAGGCCCCGCCGATCAGGAGCGCCGTGCCGTGCAGGCCCATCGCCTCGCCCCGGGCAGCGGCGGGAACCCAGCGGCTCACGGTGTCGACTGTGGCGGACAGCGCCGGGGCGCACAGCACACCGGCCGGAAGAAGGGCCAGGAGCAGCCAGTGCCAGTCACCGCTCACCAGCCCCACGGGGATCGTGAGCGCGCCCATGGCGCCGACCAGGACCAGCGGCGACAGCCCCCGGGGCAGCATGCCGTACACGAAGCCGCCGACCAGCGAGTATACGCACCACAGACCGATCGCCAGCCCGACCCACGCGGTGTCGCCCGACGCCGTCATCGTCGCCACCAGCGACAGCTCGGTGGCGGCCAGCACGAAGGTCGCCGCGGACACGGCCCCGAGCAGCGTGAGGAGGCCGGGGGTGAGCCACTGGCGCCGCGAGACCTTCGCGCCAGGCGCCTGGAGCTCCTCCGCCGAACGGGTGGGCGGGTTCAGCACGATCAGCGCCGTCCCGGAGAAGACCAGACCGGCCGCGAGGACGCACATGGTCCAGATGCTGCCGAGCATGGTCACCCCGGCGACCGCCAGGGCGGGTCCGGCCATGTAGGAGAGCTCAACGATCATCGAGTCGAGGGAGAAGCCCATCCTGCGCTGGTCGACCGGGACCAGGGCCGCGAGGCACTGCCTGATCACACTGAACACCGGGAGGCTCAGCAGGCCCGCCAGCACGGAGGAGGCGAGCAGCACGGGGAACGACATCGCCCACGCGGTGCTCCAGAAGACGAGCTGCGCGAGGGTGGTCACCGCCAGCACCGGGCGCAGGCCGAGCCTGTCGACGAACCGTCCGGACAGAGGCGAGCCGATGGCCATCCCCACCGTGCTGGTCAGGGTCACCAGGCCGGCCGCGCCGTAACCGAGCTTGAGCCCGGTGACGACGTGCAGCGTCAGCGTGATGCCGACGGCGGTCGAGGGGATCCGGGCGACAAGGCCCACCAGCAGCAACGACCGCACGCCAGGGATGGCCAGCAGCCGACGGTAAGGTTCTATAGCCATTTGATTGCTTACCTCCGCATGCATTGTGCCGCATACCCCCGACAGCGCCGCCACTGGATTACCGGGCAGGCCGGGGCTGTTGAACCAACCGAACGCATGCAATCATCGGAAATGTCCGGGGACGCCACTGGGGCGCCTCGAGACTCTCTGGAGGGTTCCCATGTCCTCTTCCGTCACCAGCCGTCCGACCTCTCTCTATGGCGGCCAGGCTGGACGAAGGATCACCGTACGAGACATCGCCGCGGCGAAGGAGCGGGGCGAGAGGTGGCCGATGGTCACCGCCTATGACGCGATGACCGCCAAGGTCTTCGACGAGGCGGGCATTCCGGTGCTCCTCGTCGGCGACTCGGCCGCCATGGTCGTGTACGGGTACGACTCGACGCTGCCCGTGTCGGTCAACGACCTCATGCCGCTGACGGCGGCCGTGGTGCGGGGCTCGTCCCGCGCGATGGTCGTCGCCGACCTGCCGTTCGGCTCCTACCAGTCCTCGCCCCAGCAGGCACTGGAGACGGCCGCCCGCTTCATGAAGGAGGCCGGCGCCCACGCGGTCAAACTCGAAGGCGGACGCAGGGTGCTCCCCCAGGTAGAGGCCCTGGTCTCGGCCGGCATTCCGGTGATGGCCCACCTCGGCCTGACCCCCCAGTCGGTCAACACCCTCGGCGGCTACCGGGTCCAGGGCCGCGGCCAGTCAGGCGACGAGCTGATGTCCGACGCCAAGGACCTCGAGTACGCCGGAGCCTTCTCCGTGGTCCTGGAGTGTGTCCCCAGCGAGCTCGCAGAACGGGTCACCGCGTCACTGTCGATCCCCACGATCGGCATCGGCGCCGGTCCCGCCACCGACGCCCAGGTTCTCGTGTGGCAGGACCTCATGGGCCTGACCGCCCGCCCCGCCAAGTTCGTCAAGAAGTACTTCGACCTGGCTCAGGAGATGGACAAGGCCGTCCGGAGTTTCGCCGACGAGGTGGCCACCGGCGCCTTCCCCACCGCCGAGCACAGCTACCACTGACAGCCGCCGAGCGCGGCTACCGCTGATATACGCGCGTCCGGCCGCCCCGGCGCCCCAGGAAGACATCCTGACGGCACCCGGGCGGCCGGTCCTCGCCCGGTACGGGGCGAGCGGCTCCGGCGTGGAGTCAGACCAGGTCCGCCGGGTCGGTGTTGGCGCCGCACACGATCACGGCCACCCGCTCTCCGGGGGCCGGGACGTAGGCGCCGGAGCGAAGGGCGGCGAGGGCCGCCGCACCCGCGTGCTCGGCGACGACGCGGTAGGACCGCCACAGGTCCAGTCGCGCGTCGACGATGGCCTCGTCGGAGACCAGGACGCTCCGCACTCCCGCGGCGCTGGTGAGGTCGTAGGAGATCGCACCGATCTGGCTGGCGCCCAGGGCGTCGGCTCCGACCCCGCTGACCCCGACCTTGACCGGCCTTCCGGCCTCAAGCGCCCGGTTCAGGGTCGGAATGAGCTCGGGCTCGACGGCGACCACGCGGGCCCGGCCGTCAAGGGCGGCGACGATCCCGGCGATCAGCCCGCCGCCGCCGACCGCGACGAGGACCGTGTCCACCCCTCCGGTCTGCTCCAGCGTCTCCAGCCCGACCGTGCCCTGCCCGGCGACCACCTCGGCCTGGTCGTAGGCGTGAATGTCCAGGGCGCCGGTCTCGCCCGCCCGCTTGGCCGACGCCTCGTACGCCTCGGCGTAGACGGCCCCGATCTGGGTCACCTCCGCACCCAGCGCACGCAGCCCCGCGACCTTCACCGGGCTGGACACCGTCGGCACGAAGATCTCCGCCCTGACGCCCAGGGTCCGTGCCACGTGCGCCACCGCCAGACCGTGGTTGCCGCCGCTCGCCGCGATCAACCCGGCCTCGGGCAGCTCCCCCGCCATCAGTGCCCGGTTGAAACCGCCCCTGGCCTTGAACGACCCCGAGTGCTGCGTCCCCTCCAACTTCAGGAACAGCCCCGGTGCCACCTCCAGCACGGGCGTACGGCGGACATACGCGGCAATCCGCTCGGCGGCTCGCTCGACATCCCCGATTGACACGCTCACTCGCAACATCCTTCTCAGAAGGTGATCGTCCAGCCCTCCCGCCTGGCCTGGGCCGCGGTGTAGGAGACTCCGTGGACCTTGAGCCCGGCGGCGTCCAGCAGCGTGATCGCGCCTCCTCCGTCACCCAGCTCGAACGGGGAACCGATGGCGAGCGCGAGGGTGTCGCCGGAAGCCAGCGGGCCTGCCGGCAGGGGAAAAGGGTTCTTCTGTCTGTCTACCAGAGACCAGCCCGCGAGGTCGACCGGGCCGGGAGAGGCGTTCAGCAGGGTGACCTTCTCGGGCCCGGGCCCGGCGGGGTTGACGAGGGCGGCGAGGATCCGGACGGGCTCCTCGCCCTTGCCCGGCCGTACGGGAGTCTCCGGCAGGGTGTGCCCGGTGATGTCATCGGTGTGCCACGACTGGGACTGGAAGGCCAGGAAGATCGCGACCCAGCGCGACTCCGCGGGGAAGTGCAGGATCACCCCGCCGTCCTGCCACACACCGTCGTCACCGCGGAACTGCCGGGAGTTGCCCTGGTTCATATGGATGTCGTGCACGCCGTTGCCCGGCCGGAATCCGAAGACCTTGTCGGGGGTGCCGGACTCGGGGCCCCAGCGCTCACCGAAGGCGTAGACGATCGCGGCGGGGTCGGCGATCGCCCGCTGGATGTAGTGGTCGAGCTTGTCGGCCAGGTCGTTGTCCACGCCGGGAAGGTCCGGCGGGATGACGCGCATCCCCGCGGGGTCGAACAGGTTGCCCCGGATGTAGTCGAGGGCGGCGCCACCGGGACGGGACGGCAGGGCCGTCCAGCCTCCGGCGGCCTGGGGAAGTGCCTGCACCACCGGGTGCCGGAAGTCCTCGTCGGCGAGATAGAGCAGCTCGGAAGGAGCCTGCTGGGACTCGACGTTGACCGCGACCCGATATGAGGTCCCGGCCTGGTCGACGAGGTGGATCTGGTAGTGCGGGGAGTCCGTGGACCCCTCGCGACGACTGGCGACGGCGCGGCCCGCAAGGACCCCGTAGCTCTTCAGCGGCACTGGCTCCACCCTCCGGAAAGCAAACCCTGCGGACTATGTCTACGCTCTTTCGCCCGGGCAGGGAATCACCGGCGGCAACGGCTGTCGAAATCATGAACCGGCGGTCGCCGGAGGCACCGGCGATCACCGATCAGAGGCCGCAAACGGGAGTGGTCAAGGCCTGGAGCCGCCGGAGGCGACGGCGGTCACCGGGTTGGGCCCCGCGAGTGGAGGCGGCCAGGGCCGGGAGCCACCGGAGGCAACAGCGGCAACCGGGTCGGGGCCCCTAAGGGTGTCCCGCCGGGGAGCCCGGAGGGTCAGGAGAGCGCCTGCTCGAAGTCCGCCCACAGGTCCTCGACGTGCTCGATGCCCACCGCCACCCGGATCGTGCCCTCCCCGATCCCGTTCCTGACGAGCTCCTCGGCCGTCAGCATGCGATGGGAGGTGCTGGCCGGGTGAAGGATGAGCGTCTCGACTCCCCCGAGGGACGGGGCCAGCAGCGCCAGCCGTACCGCACCCATGAACCTCTCCCCCGCCGCGCGCCCGCCCGCCAGGTCGAAGGAGAAGACCCCGCCGAAGTCCGGCAGCAGCTTCGCCGCCAGCTCGTAGGAGGGGTGCGAGGGCAGGCCGGGCCAGTGCACGGCGGAGACCGCGGGATGGTCGTTGAGGCGGGTGGCCAGCTCGCGGGTGTTGAAGCAGTGGCGCTCCATCCGCAGCGGCAGGGTCTGGATGCCTCTCAGGGTGAGCCACGCGGCGAACGGGTCGGCGGTGGCGCCCAGCTCTATCGCGAAGGACCACACCTTGCGGTAGAGCTCGTCCGAGGCGAAGACCGCGATCCCGCCGAGCACGTCGGTGTGCCCGCTCAGATATTTGGTCGTGGAGTGGACCACGATGTCGGCCCCGTGCTCCAGCGGCCTGCACAGGATCGGCGAGGCGAAGGTGTTGTCCACCACCGAGATCAGACCGGCCTCGCGAGCCACCGCGCACATACCGGGAAGATCGGCGACCTGGGTCACCGGGTTGGCGATGGTCTCCAGGTAGACCAGCTTGGTCTCGGGCCGCACGGCCGCGCGCAGAGCCTCCGGGTCGGCCTCGGAAACGTAGGAGACGGCGATCTGGAAGCGCTCGATCAGATCGTTGATCATCCCGGCGGTGCCGCCGTAGAGGGGCTTCTGCGCGATCAGGTGGTCACCGGGCTTGAGCAGGCCGAGCAGTACGGAGTTGATGGCCCCCATGCCCGAGCCGGTGGCAATGGCGCCGACGCCGCCCTCCAGCCCGGCGACGGCCTCCTCAAGTGACCTGACGGTCGGATTCGACATCCGCCCGTACACGAAGGCGCCGTCGGGACGCCCCATCCCATCGGCGAAGACGGCCGGGTCGTCGAAGACGAAACCGGAGGTCTGGTAGATCGGCACCGAGATGGGACGACTGCCGTTCAGCTGCGGGTGAGGAAGATGGACGGTGCGCGTCTCAGGGCGAAGTTCAGTCATGCGTCAAGAATGTCCGGTTAACCAGGTGTTTGTCAGATCCAAACGGTCGAGAGTGACGTACGACCCTTTCCTACGGGGGCAAAATCCCCCGCAGGACGGCGACACCGGATCCGCGCCCCGGGCGGTCCGCCGTCCGGGGCGGGAGACCCGGGTACGGCCGCCGTGCCCCGGCGACACCGGGCGGTCCGCCGTCCGCACATCGCCGACGGGACGAGCGGCCCACGGACGATCCGGGTACGGTCACCGCATCTCGGCGACGCCCCCGGCAGCCCTCCACCGGATCGCGACACCGCTCGGGCGAAGTCATGAATTTTTCACTACTGCCCGCCAGGCCAGGCCTCCAGGATCTGAGATATGACAGCGATTCAGGTGGACGGGCTCACGAAGAGCTACGGAGACTTCGCGGCCGTCAGGGGCATCTCCTTCGACGTCGCCCCGGGCGAGATCTTCGCCCTCCTCGGGCGCAACGGGGCCGGGAAGACCACGACGATGGAGGTGCTGGCGGGCTTCCAGGCGCCGGATGAGGGCACCGTCCGAGTGCTCGGGCTCGATCCGGCCAGGGATCGGAGCAAGGTCCGCGCCCGCATCGGGATCATGCTCCAGGAGGCGGGGTTCTTCCCCGACCTGACGGTGGCGCAGACCGTGGACGCCTGGCGCGACTTCGTCGCCGCCCCCCGGCCGCGCGACGAGACCCTGGAACTCACCGGGCTGGCCGCCAAGGCGACGACGAGGGTGCGCCAGCTCTCCGGAGGGGAGAAGCGCCGCCTGGATCTGGCCCTGGCCGTCCTGAGCCGCCCCGACGCGCTGTTCCTCGACGAGCCCACGGCGGGAATGGACCCCGAGGCGCGCAGGAACACCTGGGAGGTCATCCAGAGACTGGCAGGCCAGGGCACCACGATCCTGCTCACCACGCACTACCTGGAGGAGGCCCAGCGCCTGGCCTCCTCCATGGCGATCATGGATCAGGGGCTGATCGTCGCCGGCGGCGGCATGGCCGAGACCCTGGCAGCCGAGACCGGCAGGGTCGCCTTCGAACTGCCCTCCTCGGTCGCTCCCGAGGAGCTGCCCGTGCCCGTCACCACGATGGAGGGCCGCATCGCGGTGTATCGCCTCGCCGATCCCGACCTCGCCGCGCAGACCCTGCTGAGCTGGGCGAGCGAACGTGGCCTGCGCCTGCGCGGCCTCGAGGTCCGTACGGCGACGCTCGAAGACCTGTTCCTCGACCTCGCCTCCGGCGAGAAGTCCGAGAAGAAAGCGACGGTGTGATCATGTCCGCACACGATCTGGCGGTGGTGGCCCGCTTCGACAGCCGTCTCTTCTGGCGCGACAAGGCGGCTCTGACCACGTCCGTGGGGCTCTTCGTCCTTCTCGGCATCGGGCTCCCGCTCATGATGGACAGGGTCGGCCCGGAGGGCCCGAGGTTCCTGCTGGACATTCATCTGGGGGTGCTCGTGACGTTCCTCACCATCGCGACGTTCAGCCAGATCGCGACGACGCTCACCGCCCGCCGCGACCAGCTCCTCCTCAAGCGGATGCGGACCACCGGGCTGAGCGACCGCGACATCCTCGGCGGCGAGGTGGGCAACCTGGTCGTTCAGGCGACGCTGCTGACCGGCGTCGTGTCGGTGTCCCTGTACGCGCTGACCGGCCTGACGGTGCCGCGCAACCCCCTGCTGTACCTGGTGTTCGTGGTCGCGGGCGCCGCCGTCCTGTGCCTCCTGGGAGCGGCGTTCACCGCGGTCATCCCCCGCACCGAGGTATCCACCGTCATGACCATGCCGTTCTTCTTCCTGGCCGGTATCGGCGCGGGTGGCTTCGGCCCGGTGCTGGAGATGCTTCCCGGCTGGGCCGGCACGGTGCTCGATCTGCTGCCGACCGCCGCGGTCGTGGAGGCGGCCCAGGTCGCCTACGCGGCGGACGGCACGTTCCTCGGCGACCTGGGGGCGGCGGCCGTACCGGCGCTGAAGCTGGTGGTCTGGGCGGCCATCGGGCTTTTCGCGATCAGGCGCTGGTTCCGCTGGGAGACGAGAAGGTCATAGGTCCACCCCACAGATCCCCTGGAAGGCAAGAAGGTCGTGGGCTCACCCACATCGCGCAGGCCCCTGGAAGACGGAACGCTCGTGGCCTCGCCCCCTCGCGCCGGCTCCCCGGGAAGACGAGGAAGTCGTAGGTTCACACATATGCGGTTAACCCCCCGGCGCCTGGCCATCGGCGTGATCGTGTTGATGTCCGTAGGCTTCATGATCTCCGCGGTCATCCTGATCGTCCAGGACGGCGGGCTCACCGGGATCGCCGTGCTCTCGGTCGCGCTCCCCGGCTTTTTCGTCCCCCACTTCCTGCACATCCGCGCCGCCCTGCGTGGCGCCGAGCCGGGTGGTCTGACCGTCGGCCTGCTGGTCCAGGCGGTCGCCGCCTACGCCCCGATCATGATTCTTCCGCCCTTTCTCGGATCCCTCTGGTGGGGCGCGCCATGCATCCTTCTCGGCCCCGCGCTCCTGCGCCTGCGCCTGCCGCTCGCCTTCGGAGCCCTGGTCTCGATGACGGTGGTCCATTTCGTTGCCATGTGGAACGCCTCGGCGCCGGATTTCGCACCGGTGAACGGCTTGTATGCAGACATCACCCTTTTCGTCACCGGATTCACGATCTACGGGTTGGTGCGGCTGGTGGCCGTCGCCGATGAGCTGGAGCAGGCCAGGACGGAGCTGGCGGAGGCCGCGGTGCTGCGGGAGCGGCTGCGGATCTCCCGGGACCTGCACGACGGGCTGGGCAGCAGCCTGGCCGCCATCGCCCTCAAGGGCGACCTCGCGCGCAAACTGATCGGGCGCGACCCCGTGGCGGCGGAAGGAGAGCTCACCGAGCTGATCCACGTGGCCAGGGACGCCGCCCAGGACGTGCGGCAGGTGGCGCGGGGCTACCGGGAGATGTCGCTGACCGAGGAGGTGCACCGGGCGATGGCCCTGCTGGAGTCCTCCGGGGTGAGCTGCAGGACCAGCCTCGCCCCGCTGGAGGTGCCCCGGCAGGTCGACGAGGCGCTGGCCTGGGCGGTGCGCGAGGGGACCACCAACGTCGTACGGCACAGCCGCGCGACGAACTGCTCGATCAGCACCTCCGTACAGGCCGGCGCCGTACGGCTGGAGCTGGTCAACGACGGCGCCCTGGAACGTCGCGCGGACGGCGGCGGGCTGACCGGTCTGAAGGAGCGAGCCGCCGGGCTGGGCGGCTCGGTGAGCGCGGAGCGGATCGAGGACGACGGGTTCCGGTTCACGATGGAGGTGCCCGCATGATCAGCGTGCTGCTCGCCGAGGACATGCACATGATCAGGGCGGCGCTCAGCGCGCTGCTGAGGCTGGAGCCCGACATCGACGTGGTCGCCGAGGTCACCCGCGGCGACGAGATCGTCCCCGCCGCCCTGCGCAGCCGTCCGGACGTGGCGGTGCTGGACATCGACCTGCCCGGAGTCGACGGCATCACCGCCTCGGTGGAGCTGCGCGAGAAACTGCCCGGCTGCCGGGTGCTGGTGCTCACCGCGATGGGTCAGCCCGGCCAGGTGCGCCGCGCCCTGAACTCCGGCATCGAGGCGTTCCTGGTCAAAGACGCCCCTGGCGACCGCCTCGCCGACGCGATCCGGCGCACCGCCCAGGGCCTGCGGGTGCTGGATCCCGAACTGGTCGCCGCGGCCGTCGAGTACGGCGCGAGCCCGCTGACGCTCCGCGAGGCCACCGTGCTCAGGGAGGCCGCACGCGGCGCCCCTGCGGAGGAGATCGCCAGACGGCTGCACCTCTCCCCCGGAACCGTGCGCAACTACCTGACCGGCGCCATCACCAGGACGGGTGCCCGCAACACGATCGACGCCATCCGGATCGCCCAGGACGCCGGCTGGATCTAGTCGCCCCGCGCGCACCGCCGACCGGGTTCGGCTCCCGTTCCCGAGACAACCCGGTCGGCGCTCGGAGGCGCCGCCCCGTGGTCTCGCGTGACGGCGGCCGGACCTCCCCGCCACCGGGAACAGCACCTGTCCGAGACAACCGGGCCCAAGTCCGGAGTCGCCCCCGGACTCATCCGCCCGGAGCCGTCACACGTCGGTGACGCGCAGCCCGGCGTGGGCCTTGTAGCGGCGGTTGATGGAGATGAGGTTGGCGGTCAGCCCCTCGATCTGGTGGGCGTTGCGAAGGCGCCCGCCGTACACGCCGCGCACGCCCGGGATCCGGCCGGCCAGCGCCTGAACCGTGTCGGTGGCCTCGCGGTCGTCGCCCAGGACGAGCACGTCCAGATCGATCTCGGCGACCTCCGGGTCCAGCAGCAGGACGGCCGAGACATGGTGGAAGGCGGCGACCACGCGGCTGCCGGGCAGGACCTCGGCGGCCTGCTGGGCGGCGCTGCCCTCCTCGACCTGGAGCGCGAAGGCGCCCTGCTTGTCGAAGCCGAGCGGGTTGACGCAGTCGACGACGATCTTTCCGGTCAGCTCGGTCCGCAGGGACTCCAGGGTGGATCTGTGTCCCTCCCACGGGATCGCCACGATCACCACATCGGCCTCCGCGGCCACGGTCGAGTTGTCCGCGCCGCGCACCGGCCCGCCGATGCTCGCCGCCGCCTCCTGCGCCCGCTCCGCACTCCGCGAGCCGATCAGCACGGTGTGTCCCGCGAGGGCGAACCGCCGGGCCAGACCCTTGCCCTGATCGCCGGTACCGCCCAGGATCCCGATCGAGATTCCGCTCACGTCCGGAATATCAGTGCTCACTTGTCGCTCCTCGGCTGTTCTAGGGATCTTCATTGAAGATATCGCCTGTCCAGATCATCCCAGGAACGCATTATCGGGACCATCCGGGGGTGACTGGTGCACGATGGAAAGCATGGACGCTGGGGCTGTGGCACTTCTGCGTGAGATCCTCTCCTCGACCGACTGGGTCGAGCGCACCCGCGAGTTCGGTCTCGCCCTCCGTTCGACGCGCTCCCCCGGAGGCCTGCTGGTGGTCGGCACCCCCGAAGAGGAGCCCTGGCACCTGACCGCGCATCTCAGCGACGAGGCCCGGCTCTCCGGCCTGCCGCAGCTCGCCCCGACGCTGGTGCGCTGGGCGCCCGCCCCCGGCGCGCCCGCGCACCTGCGGGTGGGGATGGAGCGGATCGAGCACGCCAGGCGGGGCGAGACCCTGTTCGTGGTGACCGAGGAGCAGGCCCCGGAGGCGCTGCTCGAAAGGGTGAGTGACGCCCGGCGCACCGGAGCGACGATCCTGGCCCTGGACGGCGGCGACCGGAGGCTGGAGGGGCTGGCCCACGACGCGCTGACGATCCCCGACCACGCGCCGTTCTCCTTCGACGGGGCCCAGCATCTGGTGAGCGCCGCGGCGGGCGAGGGAACCCACCGGCGTTCCGGCCTGCGCGACCGGCTGGCGAGGCTGCTGGACCGGGTCAACGGCCCGCAGATCGGCGACTAGGGCCGGCGCGTCTCGCGGCGCTCGCCGAGCCGGGTCACCAGGCCGTCCGCCGCCTCCCTGAGCGCCGCGACGACCACGGCCTGCACCGGGTCGGGCTCCCCCGAGCGAGTGCGGCTGAGGCGGGTCACGGCGTCCAGCCGGCGGGCGCCCACATTGGGGATGTCGGTGACCACGACCTCCCCCGCCGGGACCTCGAGCAGGGCCATCGACGGCACGATCGCCACGCCGTGCCCCGCCGCGACCAGGGCGAGCGTGGGCGGAAACTCCTCGATCACGTGGACCCGTCGCGGGATGAAACCGTGCAGGGCGGCGAGCCGCTCCAGGGCGTGCCCGCAGGCCTGGTCGGGCGGCCCGGCCACCCAGGGCACACCGCCCAGGTCCGCGACCCCGCGGGGGATCTCCGCCCAGCCCGGCGGCGCCACGATGCGGTATTCGTCCACGTGGAGGGGGTGGGAGACGATCGACGGCTGAACCGCGACGATCTTGTCGGCGTCCTGCTCGGTGACCGCGAGATCGATCCCGCCGAGCCGGAGCTCCTGGAGTGCGGACGGTCCGTACAGCTCGTGGATGCGCGGTTCGATCTGGGGATGGCGGTCGGCCAGGATGCCCAGCGCGGGCACCAGCAGGTGCCGGATGACCGTGGGGAACGCCGCGATCGCCACCGGACCGGCCAGCCGTTCGGTGAAGCGGATCAGCTCCCGTCGAGCCTCGGCCAGCTCCTCCTCGATCCGCTCGGCGTATCCGGCGAGGACCCTGCCCGCGGGGGTGAGGGAGACCCTGCGCTGCGACCGGTCGATGAGCGCGAGCCCGACCTCCCGCTCCAGCATCATGAGCTGCTGGGAGACCGCCGAGGCCGTCAGATGGAGTGCCTCGGCCGCCCGCATGACGCCACCGCGGCGAGCGACCTCGTGGAGCACCCGCAGCCGTCGAGGATCGATGTCCATACAGCTCAGCTTACGTGGGTATTAAGGAAACTTTATTTGCTCTTCAGTGACAAGAGCGGAAATCATGAGGGCATGAGCCCCTTCTCCACCGGCACATGACGCCGGTGTCCCTCTTCGTCAACCTCCTCGGCTGGGTCGGAGCCGGGATCATGCTGTACGGCTACGCCATGGTGTCCACCTCCCGCATGGCCGGGGACGGCATGCCGTACCAGGCGATCAATCTCGCCGGGTCGATCGCCCTGATGATCAACTCGGCCCACCACTCCGCCTGGCCCTCGACGATCCTCAACGTCGTCTGGGGCGTGATCGGCGTCGTGGCCGTCGTCAGGATGGCGGCGGCCCGATCCAGAGAGAAGACGGTGAGCGTCCCGTGACCCGGTTGGTCGAGCTGAGCCATCGCATCATCGAAGGCATGCGCACCTACCCGGGGGTGCCCGGGCCCCGGCTCGGTGTGCATCTGAGCCGGGAGGCCTCGCACGAGATCTACGCGCCCGGCACCGAGTTTCACATCGGCAGCATCGAGCTGGTCGCCAACACCGGCACCTATCTGGACACTCCCTATCACCGTTATCCGGAGGGACCCGACCTGTCCGGGGTGCCGCTGGAGGCGATCGCCGATCTGCCCGGCCTGGTCGTACGGGCCGAGGGGCTGCGCTCGGTGGGCCTGGACCGGTTCGCGGGAGACGACGTGCGAGGGAAGGCCGTGCTGATCCACACCGGCTGGGACCGGCACTTCGGCACCGAGGACTACTTCCACGGCCACCCCTACCTCGAACCGGAGGCGGCCGGATGGCTCGTGGAGCAGGGAGCCGCGCTCGTCGGGATCGACACCCTGAACATCGACGACGCCCCGCCTCGCGGCGAACGGCCCGCGCACACACTCCTGCTCGGCGCGGGCATCCCGATCGTGGAGCACATGACCGGCCTGGCCGCGTTGCCCGACGCCGGTTTCCGTTTCCACGCGACCCCGCCGATGGTGGTGGGCCTGGGGACCTTCCCGGTCCGCGCCTACGCCGTCGTGGACGGCCAGGCGCGGCCCCCGGTCGGTTCCGTCTGATCGTCTAGTCGTCGCCGTCCCAGGCCTTGTCCCCTTCCTTCCACTGCTTGTTACGGTCGGCCGCGGTCTTCAGCGCGTTGGCCGCGGCCTCGCGGCTCTCGTAGGGGCCCATCCGGTCCTTGTTGGGGCAGCCCTCGTCGGGCTCGACCGCCATGTGCGTCAGGCAGAACCACCATCGATCACTCATGGGGCAATCCTGCCCAGTGAGAAGCGCAACTAGACTGGGGGACCATGACGACACTGCTCCAGCCCGGGCGAATCTCGCCCCTGCGCAAGGTTCCCGCCCACATCGAGCGGCCGGAGTATGTCGGGAAGAAATCTCCGAAGACCGGAGAACCCGACGTCAAGACCCCCGAGATCATCGAACGCATGCGCATCGCGGGCAAGCTGGCGGCTCAGGCGCTCGAAGAGGTCGGCAAGCGGGTGGAGCCCGGCATCACCACCGACGAGCTCGACCGGATCGGCCACGAGTTCCTCTGCGACCACGGCGCCTACCCCAGCACGCTCGGCTACCGGGGATATCCCAAGTCGCTGTGCACCTCTATCAACGAGGTGATCTGCCACGGCATCCCGGACGACACCGTGCTGCACGAGGGCGACATCGTCAACGTCGACATCACCGCCTTCATCGGCGGCGTGCACGGTGACACCGACGCCACCTTCCTGGTCGGCGAGGTGGACGAGGAGTCACGCCTGCTGGTCGAGCGCACCCGCGAGGCCACCAACCGAGCCATCAAGGCCGTGGCCCCCGGCCGCCAGCTCAACGTGGCCGGCCGCATCATCGAGGCCTACGCCAAGCGGTTCGGCTACGGCGTGGTCCGCGACTTCACCGGCCACGGCATCGGCACCACGTTCCACTCCGGTCTGATCGTCCCGCACTATGACGATCCGTCGCTGGCGGTCACGCTCGAACCGGGCATGACGTTCACCATCGAGCCCATGCTGACGCTCGGCACCATCGACTACGACATCTGGCCGGACGGCTGGACCGCCGTGACCAAGGACCGCAGGCGGACCGCCCAGTTCGAGCACACCATCCTGGTCACCGAGACCGGCCACGAGGTCCTGACCCTGCCCTGAACCGTGCTCCCGGATCGGAGCCCGGGTTCGAAGAGCGCGCCCGCCCCGGCGTCGAGCGACGCCTAGCCCCGATGGGGCACCGCCCCGGTGACGGTGGTGCCCTCCCCGAGGACGCCGTTGATGCCGAGCGTGCCTCCGACCTCGGCGAAGTGAGTCCGCATGGCGGTGACGCCCCGGCCCGTGAGCGGGCCGATGAAGCCGACGCCGTCGTCGCTCACCGTCATGCGCAGGCCGCTGGGGCCCAGGGTGACGGCGACCGACACGACGCGGGCGCCGCTGTGCGACTCGACGTTGGCAAGCGCCTCGCCCAGCGTGGCGAGGACGGCTCTGGCGGTGCTGGGAGAGACGTCGTGCGCGGGCAGCGCCCATATCTCGACGGCGATCCCGGTGCGCTCGGCCCACTCGGCGAGGTGTTCCTCCAGCGCCTGGGCAAGGCTCCGTCCCTCGTGCAGGCGAAGTTCCTCGGACACCGCTCAACCTTCCTGATCCACATGAAAGCCACCGGTCCCCCGACCGGACATGTGATGGGGCGTGGCGTGCGGCAACGGAGCGTTGCGCCCGCCATGGTGAGCCCATGTCCTCTTTTGTCAGGTTACTGGAGACGCCTGTGTTAGGCCACCAGGACGCGCCCGCGACAGGAGCCGAAGACAGGCGGCCGTAACCGTCCGGCTACTTCTTCTCGCTGTCTCGTTTGCTGAGTTTGGCCAGGTAGTCGTTGTAGGCATCGAGTTTCGCATCACCGGTGCCGCCCGTGCGGGCCGCGGCGGCGTCGGCCCGTCGGTCGGCGTGGCGGGCCGTCCGTTCGTCGTCCCGCCACCACTGGAAGGCCAGGGCGAGGAGCACGATCAGCGTCGGAACCTCCCCGAAGCCCCAGGCGATGGCGCCTCCGGTCTGCTGGTCGTGGACTCCGGAGGCACCCCAGGTCCGGCCGAGTTGGTCGTACCACTCGCTGGCCAGCACTGTGCTCATGCTCATCAACGCGAGGCCGAAGAACGCGTGGAACGGCATCGTGACGAACAGCAGGATCAGCCGGGCCACGTGCGGCAGCTTGTAGGGGGCCGGATCCACTCCGATGATCACCCAGAAGAACAGGGAACCGCTGAGCAGGAAGTGCATCGTCATGACGATGTGGCCGAGATGCTCCTCCATCGCGGCGGGGAACAGCGGGGTGAAGTACAGCGCGTAGGTGGAGACGATGAAGATCGCGGTGGCGACCGCCGGATGACCGACGACGCGGAGGAACCTGCTGTGCAGGATCGCGGTCAGCCATTCGCGCGGGCCGCGGTCGCCCCTGCGGGCGGCGGGCTTGAGCGCGCGCAGTGCCAGGGTGACGGGGGCTCCGAGCACCAGGAAGATCGGCACCAGCATGGACAGCGTCATGTGCTCGGCCATGTGCGCGCTGAACAGCACCTTGGCGTAGCGGGAGACACCGCTCTGGGTGGCGATGACCAGGATCACCATGCCGACGAACCACGCGGCGGTGCGGCCTCCGGACCAGGAGTCGCCGCGTCGTGCGAGCCGTATGATCCCGGCGAGGTAGAGGCCGCCGAGCAGCACGATCAGGGTCCCGGAGAACAGGTCGAACCACCATAGCGAGGCCAGGTTGGCCAGCGAGATCTCCGGCGGCATGACGTAGCCGAGCACGTCGAAGGCCTGGTCGACCGGCAGGATCGGCGGGGGCGGAGCGGTGCGGGAGAGCGCGACGGCCAGCCCGACGGCCACGAACATGACGAGGACCTCGCCGGAGGCGAACCGGACGAACGTCCTCGGGCTGCCCGCGGTGAGCAGGGGCAGGGTCCGCTTCCGATGCCACCAGCCGATGAGACCGAGCACCACGAACGCGGCGGTCTTGGCCAGCAGCAGCAGGCCGTAGGCGGAGGTGTAGAGCTCGGAGATCGAGGTGAGCCTGGCGATGACGCTGAACACGCCCGACAGGCCCACGCCGATGAAGCACCACAGCGCCATCGCGGAGAACCGGGTGGCGGCGATCTCCAGTTGTGGCTGCCGGCGCAGCGCGTGCGTGCAGAGCACGACGAGCCCGCCCACCCAGAGCGCGAGGACCAGCAGGTGCACGGCGACGCCGGTGGTGGCCAGGTCGTGGTTGGGCGAGGAGGCGGAGTGCCCGGTCAGCGCGGGAGGAAGCAGGGTGACCAGCGCGAGCACCAGCAGCCCGCCGGCAGTGCCCACGGTGATCGCCCCGCGGGCGAACAGCGCGATCGCCACCGCGAACAGCACGACCAGGGTGAGCGCGATGCCCTGGGACACCTGGCTGGCGAAGCTGGTGAGCTCGTTGCCGCCGAGCACGTCGGTGACGGGCAGACCCAGTGCCTCGGACAGGCTGAACACCATCGTGGCGGCCGCCGCGCAGGCCCAGACGAGCGCAATCCAGGAGGCGGCCTTGACGTAGGCGAGTGCGGGCTTGCCCAGCAGACCCTTGTCGCTGGGGAGGAAGACCGCGGCGGCCAGCAACGCGCCGATGGTGAGCACGCCCGCGGTGTCCATGGTCAGCTTGGCCAGCGGCATCCCCCAGCGGGTGAACGCGCCCTGGTCGGGCAGTCCGGGGATGATGCGCGGAGTCGCCGCGCCACTGGCGATCATGGCGATCACCAGCGCGACGATGGCCGCCGCCGCGGCCGCCAGTGCGAGCTTCACGATCCGGCCGCTGCCACTTCCCGCGCGCTCTGCCGCTGCGGCCTGCCCCGGCCGGCTCATGGCTGCTTCTTGTTCCGCAGGCTGAAGAACAGGCCGATGCCGATACCGGCCAGACCTCCGACGACAAGCCACATCCAGCCGGGTACACCGCCCGAGGAGGCGGGCTCGTCCGCGCTCTCTGCCGCGAGAGCCGAGCCGGGCGTGCCGGTGGCCGTGGCGTCCACGGGCGCCGCGGAGGGACTCTCCGAGGCGGGCGGAGACGCCTCTCCCGACGTGGAGGCGGACGCGGAGGGAGGTTCCGGGGAACCGACCAGGGTAAAGGGAATCTCCCCCTCTATCGGGTGACCGTCGGAGGAGACCACCCGATAGGCGATGACGTACTCGCCCGGCGGGAGGTCGTCCTTGACCTTCTGGATGACCACGGGACCGTCGACGACGGGCTTGCCGTCCTGGTGGACACCACCGTCCGCGGTGCGCACGATGACGTTCGGGAAGCGCGTCGTGGCGCTGAACGTCAGCCTCACCTCCGTCAGGCTCTCGACCTTGGCGCCCTTCGCGGGATCGCTGCTCTTGAGCGCGTCGTGGGCGAGAGCGGGCGAGGCGAAGGCCGTACCGAGGACGAAAGTGGCGAGAAGCGCGAGGGCGACCGCGACAGGGGAAGTCTTCATAGCACCCACAAGGCTACCGACGCCTCCACGCGGTCTCGACCTCCCCGCCCCCGATCTACAGCCCGACGCAGGCCAGCGCCCGTTTGTAGGCGTCGACGCTGCGGGCCGGCTCGTCGACGCGCTCCAGAACCTGCGCGGCGGTCAGCCACGCGTGGGCGGTGTATCGGGTGGTCGGCGACTGCTCCAGGCATCTCGCCCCCACGAGCAGCTCGTCCAGGGCCGACTCCTGCCTGCCCAGCTCCGCGAGAGCCTGGCCGTACAGGATCCGGGCCTCCGCCTGCACGGCCTGCGGCATTCCGTCGAGCATGTCGCAGACCCCCTTCATGTGCTCTCTGGCCCGTTCGGGTTTGTCGAGCAGCAGCTCCACGCGGGCGAGGCTCATCGCGCAGCGCATCTTGTCCATCGGACTGGCGGAACTCTCGGACAACTCCGTGTCCACCTTGAGCAGCATGTCGCGCCAGGCACCGGCCTCCATGGGCCGCACGGCCAGAAGAACCTCCGCGTAGGCGCTGCGGAGCCGTGCCAGCCGACCGGGATCCCCGTACTCGGACTGGATGGCGAAGGCCCGCTCGACCTGGCTGACCGCCTCATCGCTCTGCCCGCTCTCGACGGCGACGATCGCGGCGTTCCAGCGCGCCAGAACGATCGACATCGGCGTGTTGAGGAGTTCGGCGGCGGCGAGCACCTCCGCGGAGAACTGACGGGCCCGGAGCAGGTCTCCCCGCTCGATGTAGGCGGCGACAAGCTGGGAACCCAGCCTTATCAGGCCGTCCGTCCAGATCGGTCGCGCCGTCCTGCCCAGGATCTGCTCGGCGACCGACACGGCCTCGGCGAGGTCTCCCTGCTCGCGGTAGCACCGCGAGAGCGTGACGGCGACGGCGACGTAGCGATCGGGGGTCATCGGCGCCGACTCGTTCTGACGCAGACCGTTGAGCAGGAGGATGGCCTCGTCCAGGTCTCCGCAGGCCTCGGTCGCCAGGGCCAGGCCGTACTCGGCGTCCTGCTTGAGCTGGGGCAACCCCGCGAGGCCGCTGTCGGCGAGGAGCTCCGCGTAGCGCGTGCGCGCCTCGGTCACCTCGCCGTTGTCCATGGCCAGCTGCGCGTAGCTCAGGACGAGCTCGATCTCCTTCATCTGCTCGGCCGTCACGCCGTTGATGAGGTAGGTGAGCGAACAGTCGAGCTTGTTGGCCAGAAGCTCCAAGACCGCGGGCGTCGGAGTACGCTTGCCACTTTCTATCAGGGACACGTAACTGTCCGAGAGTTCTGGATGAGCGAGCTGCGCCTGGGAAAGACCCCGTTGACGACGGACGGTCTTGATGCGCTGCCCGACCAAGTCTTGACCAGTCACGTTACCCCTTGAAAGATATCGTTGAGCAGCAGAACCTACGACAGGAGTCTTCCCCGTGCGCCGACGTCTTGCCTTGTCTGCCCTCGCCACGCTGTTTGCGGCCGCTTTAGCCGTTACCGGCAATGTTACGACCGCCAGCGCCGATTCGTCTGCCCCCTCAGCGGCCGCCCCTCAGTCTTCTTTGCAAGATGACGGGTCCAGCCTGGGCTGGACCTACCCCTACGAGGAGTCCAATCTGGGCCCGGCCCCTTCCAGGGCGGCGTCCACCCTGGACTACTGGACCTATCCCTACTAGGAGTCCGATTTGGGCCCGGCCCCTCCCAAGGCAGAGCCCAACCTGGACCGGATCCACCCCGCAGGCGAGAGTTCAGCTCGCGGATCTCCCCGCCCGTGAGGACGGATCGGCAGATCGGCCGATCCGTCATGGCAAGGAGACCTCATCCGGTGATGAGTTCCCCCAGCCAGTGGGCCCCGCCCGCCCGTGGCATGTGAGGCTGATCGTGGTCGAGGGTCGTCCCGACTCTCCTCGACCACACGTCAACAGAACTAATCAATCTTGAAGTTGGGGTGTTCGGCGCGTTTCCCGGTGTCTCAGCATCGAGAAACGCGCCGGCGCTTCTCCGGCAGGTGTGCCCGATCCACGCCGAGAATGCAGGCCGCCCCTGGAGCACATTCGTCGGCCAGCCCAAAACCGAACGCAATGCGAGAAAACCACATTTTAATGCCAATCGCAAGGGCAAGACGGCGCCCGCTTATCGCGCTTACCAGATATACGCGATGACCCGGCGGCGAAGTCGCGGCCAAGGCCCATCTCCCAGCCCCGATCCAGGGATTTCGCATCGGACACCGGGTAATGTGCGCCGGACACGCCACGGACGATTCAGCCACGGAGCGAACGGTTCATTCGGGTTCGAGGGCGAGCGGGCCTTCACACTTCGCCTCGATGACCCGGCCCGCCGCCCCCCAGCGCCTGAGCAGTGGCTGGAGGACAACCCGGAAGCGGGTGAGGTCGAAGAAGGGAAACCCCCAACCCCAGGCACAGCAGCCGGTCCGGTGCCCGCGGCGATGCCGCCAGACCGCCTGACCGATCCGGTGGGGCCCCGATCTCACGCCCCGGCCGCCGGAAGCGGGCGCGCCTGGATTGCGCGAAGGATCGTTAATACACTCCCAATACATTACAAGAAAACAACCCCCCGAAAAAAATGGCTTGAGGCAATGATCGGCTACTATTATCCTCAAAAACCTCGTTTGTCAGCACTGGGACGGACCGAAGCCGAGAGCATTGGGACTAACCCATGACATTTCTGATACTCGGTAGCCTGACGGTTCGCAATGCCAAGCACGAGACCATTCACATCCAGCGTCTCAAACATCGCCAGCTTCTGGTGACGCTCCTCCTGCGGGCCAATACACCCACATCCATTGAGCATCTGATGGAGTCGCTGTGGGGTGGCGCCCCTCCGCCCTCCGCGGAGCGGAACATCAAAACGTACGTTCACACGCTCCGCAAGCTGCTCTCCCCCGATGATCTGCGTTCGACGCCGATAGAGACCCAGGCGGACGGATACCTCATCGCCGTCGAGCCGGAAGATCTCGACCTGCTCGCCTTCCAGGACCGCGTCCGGCAGGGGAGACAGGCGTCCCGCGCCCGCGACCTGAACACCGCGTATCACTGCTTCGAGCAGGCCCTCGGTCTGTGGCGCGGCGAGGCCCTGCTCAATTCCAGGGGAAGCCGGTCTCTGGACGACGCGGCGGCCCACCTCTCCGCGGAGCACCTCGCCTCGCTGGAGGAACTCTCGGAGATACGGCTCAGTCTGGGCAGATACGCCGAGGCCGCGTCCGGCCTGCGCGCGGCGGCCCTCGCCAATCCAACGCACGAACGGCTGTGGGCACAGCTCATGCTCAGCCTGTACGGGGCGGGAGACAGAGCCGCGGCCCTGCGCGCCTACCAGCGGTTCAGAAAGGTCGTCGCGGAGGAGACCGGTCTGGAGCCCTGCCAGCCGATTCAGGATCTCCACCAGCGGATACTCGCCTCCGGCAGCGTCTTCGACCTGAGGCTTCCGGCGAAATCGATCCATCTCGTCGAGGCCGCTCCCTGCGATCCGATCCCCCGCCAGCTGCCGCGCGACCCCGCCGATTTTGTAGGGCGCGGAGAGGAGCTGGTACAGCTGAGATCGCTGCTCTCCCCGCCGAACGGCAGGCTTCCCCACCATGTCGTCGCCATCACCGGACCGCCGGGTTCGGGGAAGTCGACCCTGGCCGTACGGACCGCGCACCTGGTCCGCGACCGCTTTCCCGGAGGGCAGCTCTACGCCAACCTGCACGGGGCGACGCCGGGCATCCGGCGCCTCGAACCCCTGGAGGTGCTCGGCAGGTTCCTGCGGGCCCTGGGAGTCGCCCCGCACACCGTTCCCGCCGACGTCGACGAGGCCGCGGCCCTGTGGCGCAGCCTGCTCGACGGCAGGGACGTCCTCGTCGTCCTCGACGACGTCGTCGATCTGGCCCAGGTCCGTCCTCTGCTGTCGGTGCCGAAGGGCAGCACGATCCTGCTGACCAGCCGGCAGACCTTCGCCCTGGTCGACAACTGCGTTCATGTGCGGATCAGCCGGATGAGCCAGACGGAGGCGACCATCATGCTCGCGCGGCTGGCGGGCGCCGAGCGGGTCGCCAGGGACGTCCGGGCGACGACGCGCCTGGTCGGCCTCTGCGGAAACCTGCCGCTGGCCGTGGGCATCGCGGGAGCCAGGCTGGCGAACCGGCCGCAGTGGGAGGTGGCCGATCTGGTGGAACGCCTGGAGGACGAACGGCGACGTCTGCACGAGCTGGAAGCGGGAGATCTCGCGGTCAGCTCCAGCCTGGCGGTCAGTTACGACCTGTTCCTCGGTGGCGCCCACCCCCTCGACCGGACCGCCGCCCACGCGCTGTGCGCGCTCGGTGTGCTTCAGGTGCCCGACGTGACCTCCCACGTCATCGGCGCCCTCCTGGACGTTCCCGTCGACATGGCCGAACGCGCCATGGAACGGCTGGTCGACGGGCATCTCGCGGAAGTGGACGAGACCGGAAGATACCGGCTGCACGATCTGATACGGCTGTTCGCCGGCGAGCAGGCCGTACGGCAGCAGACGCAGGAGGTCCGCAGTGCCACGCTGGACCGGGCGCTGAGCTCGTACGTCGCGACCACACGCCTGGCCGTGAAGCTCTCCGGCTACCGGCGCCCGGCGCCGACAGAGGTCGACCTCAGCGCGGATCCCGCCCCGCTCACCTCTGGGGACGAGGCTCGCGAGTGGCTGGAGCAGGAGCTCGCCAATCTCCTGTCCGCCGCCTCCCAGGCGATGGCCGCCCCCGAGGAACGGACCGCCCGCCTCGGAGCCGCCCTCGCCCTCTCCCTCTTCTGGCACCTCCAGCGCTCCGGTCTGCCCTCGCGCCTTCTCGCGATCAACCGGCAGGTCCTCGACATCGGCCAGCGGCTGGGCGACCGCAACATCCAGGCGTACGCGCACGGCTACATGAGCATGGCCCTCTGCGTGACCGGTCACCGCGAGGAGGCCCTGGCCCACGTCCTGGAGGAGCTGGCTCTTTTCCGCGAACTGTCCGACCTCCACGGCGAGCAGATCGCCCTGGGCAGTCTCGGTGAGATCCATCTTGTCCTGGGGCACTACGAGGAGGCGATCGGCTACGCCGAGGCGCAGCGAAAAGTCGCGAAAACCATCGGGCACAGGCCGGGTGAGCACTACGCGGCCACCACGATCGGTGCGGCACGCCACAAACTGCGTCAGTTCGATCAGGCGCTGAAGGTGCTGGGCGATGCGCTGGCCCAGACCCGCGAGGACGGCAACCTCTATCAGGAGACGGCCGTGCATGAGAAGCTCGGCGACATCCACCTTGACCTGGGAGATCCCGCCTCGGCCCGAATCTGCTACGAGACCGCCCTGACCTGCGCGCATGTCGCGAAACTGAGCATCGCCGAGCCGTACATGCTCCTCGGTCTCGCCCGATCCTCCCGTCTCCTGGGCGAGTTCGACCAGGCCGCGGCCTACCTGGCCCGTTCCGTCGCGACCGCCCGGGCGACGGGCACCGAGGAGCTGAAGAACGGGCTGGCGGAGGAGGAGGCGGTTCTGGCCGCTCACGGGAGGCCGATCACGGCTCTGACGGGATCATGACGCCCCGAGAGCCGCGAACGGTTCCACCCGGCCGGCCGTCGTGAACGGGCCCCCTGCCGTCGCGAACGGTTCCACCGGCCGACCGTCGTGAACGGGCCCCCGGTCGTCGCGAACGGTTCCACCCGGTCGCTGTGAACGGTTCCAGACCGCCGGGTCCCCGATGGCCGGGGCGGCCGCAACGGATGCGGCCACAAGAGTCGCCAATGGCTCCGGCCCGTGTTTCGTCGTGTCTGCCCTGTCCGGCGCCCGGCCCTGCTGATGTACTGCTGTGGTGAGCGACATCGAGACCCGACAGAGCCAGGACGTCGAAACCCGACGGGGTCAGGGCGTCGGCGAGAGCGTTCTGCGCCCCGACGGAACCCTGAAGGTGACGGGTGAGTTCGCCTACTCCTCCGACCTGTATCTCGCGGACATGATCTGGGGCGTGACCCTCCGCAGCCCGCATCCCTCGGCGTGGATCCGCTCCATCGACATCGGCCCCGCGCTGACCATGCCCGGTGTGTTCGCGGTGCTCACCCACGAGGACGTGCCCGGCGAGAAGTTCTACGGCCTGGAGCACAAGGATCAGCCGGTGCTGGCCGTCGACCAGGTCCGCTACCAGGGCGAACCGGTCGCGCTGGTGGCCGCCGACCACCCCGAGCGCGCCAGGCGCGCGGCCGAGGCGATCGTCGTGGAGTACGAGCTCCGCGAGGCCGTCACCGACCCCCGCCGGGCCGCCTTCGACCCCTCCTACCCGAGGGTCCACGACCACGGCAACGTGCTGCGCCACCAGCCGGTGCGGGTCGGCTCCGACTTCGAGGCCCCCGTGGTCGTCACCGGGGAGTACGAGGTCGGCATGCAGGACCAGGCCTTCCTCGGCCCCGAGTCCGGTCTGGCCGTACCGGCCGAGGACGGCGGGGTGGACCTGTTCGTCGCCACCCAGTGGCTGCACGTGGACCGCGACCAGATCGCGCCGTGCCTCGGGCTTCCCGAGGAGAAGGTACGGCTGTCGCTGGCCGGGGTGGGCGGCGCGTTCGGCGCCCGCGAGGACCTGTCCATGCAGGTCCACGCGTGCATGCTGGCGCTGCGCACGGGCCGCCCCGTGAAGATCGTCTACAACCGCGAGGAGTCGTTCTTCGGTCACGTCCACCGGCACCCGGCCTGGATGCGCTACGAACACGGCGCGACCCGCGAGGGCAGGCTGCTCTACGTCAGGGCGGAGATCCTGCTCGACGGCGGCGCCTACTGCTCCTCCTCCCCCGCCGTGGTCGGCAACGCCGCCTCGCTGGGAGTGGGACCGTACGAGGTGGACAACGTCTGGATCGACGCCTACGGCGTCTACAGCAACAACCCGCCCTGCGGCGCCATGCGCGGCTTCGGCGCGGTGCAGGCCTGCTACGCCTACGAGTCGCAGATGGACAGGCTCGCCGAGGCCTGCGGGATCTCCCCGGTCGAGATCCGCATCCGCAACGCCGTCTCCCAGGGCTCGACGCTGGCCACCGGGCAGGTGATCGACACTCCCGCGCCGCTGGCCGACATGCTCCGCGAGCTCGCCGCGATGCCGCTGCCCGCCGTCGCCGACGACCCCGGTCTGCTGGACATGCCGGGCGGCGTCTCACAGACCACCCACGGCGAGGGCGTACGGCGGGGCGTCGGATACGGCGTCGGCATCAAGAACATCTGCTTCTCCGAGGGCTTCGACGACTACTCCACCGCCAGGGTCAGGGTGGAGCTGCTCGGCGGCGAGCCGCACGTCCTGGTGCACACTGCGGCGGCCGAAGTGGGTCAGGGCCTGCTGATGGTCCAGGCGCAGATCGCCAGGACGGAGCTGGGCATCGACAGGGTGACGGTCGCGAAGGCGGACACGACGGTGGGCTCGGCCGGGTCCTCGTCGGCCTCCCGGCAGTCGTATGTCACCGGCGGCGCGGTCAAGACCGCCTGCGAGGCCGTGAGGAAGCGCCTGGACGATCTGATGGCCGACGGATCGTCGCTGGTCCAGGTGCTGGAGCGGGCCGGCGCGGTCGAGGAGACCCGGGAGTACCGTCACCGGCGCACCTTCCCGATGGATCCGGCCACCGGGCAGGGCAACTCCCACACCCAGCTCGCGCTGTGCGTGCACCGCGCGGTCGTGGACGTGGACGTGGAGCTCGGCCTGGTCAAGGTGGTGGAGCTGACGGCCGTCCAGGACGTGGGAAAGATCATGAACCTGCTCGCCCTGGAGGGTCAGATCCACGGCGGTTCCGCGCAGGGGCTGGGACTGGCGCTGATGGAGGAGATCCAGGTTCGCGACGGAAGGGTGCTGAACCCGTCCTTCACCGACTATCTGATCCCCACCATCCTCGACATGCCCCCCATGAAGGTGTCGATCCTGGAGAACCCCGACCCGCACTCCCCCTACGGCCTGCGTGGCGCGGGCGAGCCCCCCACCCTCTCCTCCACCCCTGCGGTGGCCGCCGCCGTACGGGCCGCCACCGGCCTGCCGCTGCCCCGCGTGCCCATCCGCCCCCATGACATCGCACTGAACGGGTAGGAACCGGTCGCCCCCCGTCCGCGAGGGGGAGGTCATGGATCGGTTCTTCGAGCTGTCGGAGCGGGGGTCGACGGTCGGCCAGGAGATCAGGGGTGGCCTCACGACGTTCATGGCCATGGCCTACATCATCCTGCTGAACCCGATCATCCTCGGCGGCGCCACCGACGTCACCGGGGCGAAGCTGTCGATTCCGCAGCTCACCACGTCGACCATCCTCGCGGCGGCGGTCAGCACGATCCTGATCGGGCTGGTGGGCAACGCCCCGTTCGGCGTCGCGGCGGGACTGGGCCTGAACGCGGTGGTCGCCTACCAGGCCGCCCCGCTGATGACCTGGCCGCAGGCCATGGGGCTGGTCGTGCTGGAAGGACTGCTGATCATCGTGCTGGCGGCCTCCGGGCTGCGCCGCCTCATCATGAACAGCATCCCGCTCGCTCTGAAACACGCGATCAGCGTGGGGATCGGCATGTTCATCACGCTGATCGGACTGGTGGACGCCGGGTTCGTCGGGAGGGGGACGGGAGCGCCGGTACAGCTCGGCAGGACCGGTCACCTGACGGGCTGGCCCGTGGCGGTGTTCTGCATCGGCCTCCTGCTGATAATCGTCCTCTTCGTGCGCAGGATCCGGGGGGCCATCCTGATCGGCATCGTGGTCACCACCGTGCTGGCCATCGTGGTCAATTCGGTCGCGACGGTCCTCCCGGAGTCCTGGGGCATCGTGGTCCCCCGGGTACCGGAGGGGGTGATAGCGGTGCCGGACTTCGGGCTGGTCGGCCAGGTGGACCTGTTCGGCGGATTCGCCCGCGCCGGGGTGCTGACCGCGGGGATCATCCTGTTCACCCTGGTGCTGTCGGGGTTCTTCGACGCGATGGGCACGATCATCGGGGTGAGCGACGAGGCGAGCCTGGTGGACTCCCAGGGCCGGGTGCCCCGGCTGGGGGCCATCCTGACCGCCGACGGCGTGGCCGTGGCGATCGGCGGGTTCGCCAGCGCCTCGGCGAACACCGTCTTCGTCGAGTCGGCGGCCGGGGTCGGCGAGGGGGCCAGGACCGGGCTGGCCGCCCTCGTCACCGGCGCCCTGTTCACCGTCACCCTGTTCTTCACCCCGCTCGCCACGGTCGTCCCGTCGGCGGCCGCGTCTCCCGCGTTGGTGCTGGTGGGCGCGCTGATGATGACCCAGGCCAGGAACGTGCCCTGGGAGGATCTGACCCTGGCGATCCCGGCGTTCCTGATGATCGTGCTGATGCCGTTCACCTACAGCATCACCAACGGCGTGGGCGCGGGGGTGATCTCCTACACGGTCATCCAGGCGACGCTCGGCAGGATCCGGGAGATCCCGTGGCTGCTCTGGGTGATCGCACTGATCTTCGCGGCGTACTTCGCCATCGACGGCATCGAGAAGCTGATGTTCTAGGTCATGTCACCGGAGTCGCAGGCGACGCCGTTCTTGTCCTTGTCGACGTACCACTTGTACTCCTCGTGGGTCTCCTTGAAATAGGGCCCGTAACCGTCCTTGAACGCGGCCTTGCAGTCCGGATATCTGTGGTCGAGGCCTTCCTCCCCAGCGCGGGCGGCCCCCGCCGTGGACGTGGTGACCGGTGTGGTGACCGGCGAGCGCGTCGTGGCCGGCCCGGCGGCCGGTGCGATCGTCGGGGACGAGGCCGTCGGCTGCGAGGTGGTCCCGGCGGGCGGGGTCGCGCCCGGCGGGGACACCGGCTGGTTCGAGGGCACGGACGTGACGGTCGGCGAGGTCGGCTGAGGCTGGCCCGTCGGCGCCCCGGTCCCGCCGACCCCCCCGGTCCCGCCGGTTCCGCCGCCGAGGAGTCGCACGACCATGGCGTCCGCCTGCTCCTTGGTGAAGGAGCCCGCGATGCTCAGGCTGTCATCGGTGATCACCTGGGCGACCCGGGGGGCCGCCACCACCTTCTCCCCCACGACGATCGCGATCGGCTGGTTGACAGCCTCCTGGGTCAGGTCGCTGATCTGCTCGCGAAACGCGGGCGCGAACGCGATCCTGACCGAGTAGGCGCCGCTCTTCTCCTGGACGGCCTCGATCTTCCGTACGGCGTTCACGTTCACCCCGGCGGCGATCGTGTAGCAGGTCCGTCCCTGGTCGTCGGGAACGCCCTCGGGGGTCGTGCAGGATCCGGCCTGGGTCCCGGTCACCGGGGCGAAGTGGATGGGGATCGACAGACGCCTGGGCGGCGTACCGCCGAGCGGCATGTCGGGGTTCCTCGTCATGAGCACCGCGATGGTGCTGAGCACCCCGGTGATCAGTACGACGACGACCAGGGCGGCGATCAGGATCCCGGTGGTGACCCGGCTTGCCCTGGGGTCACCCGGTACGCCGCCGGGCGGACTCGCCTCGGGGCCGCGCGACCTGTGCCTGCCGCGCGACGGCACCGGCGGCACCGGCGGCACCGGCGAACCGGGTGGGCTCCCCGCCGGCTCTTGCGAGCCGGGCGGAGGCTCGGACGGTCCCTGTGGACCGTCGAACGGTTCCTGCGGGCTGGAGAAAGGATCGGAGGGCACGGATCCGTAGGGGCCGGACGGCTCCGGAGCACGGGGCCCGGCCGGAGATCCCTGCGGGCCCGAAGGATAGTCATAGGGGCCGGCCGGAGGCGCCGAAGGATTGTCATAGGGACCGGCCGGAGGTTCCTGCGGGTCCGAAGGATAGTCGTAAGGCCCGGCCGGAGATCCCTGCGGATCCGGGGACGGGGTATGAGGCGACTCGAACCAGGATTCCCGCGAACCCGAAGGGTCGCCGGGAGATCCGTCCGAAGGTTCCTGCGTCCCGGAGGGAAAGCCATATGGCTCGGGGAAGACTCCCCGCGTCCACAGAGAAGGCTCACGAGACCCGGCCGGAGGTCCCTGCGGCACGGGCGGCCCACCCGGACCCTCGTGCATCTCCATGTCACATCCCCGTATTCCTCGCATTTGCTCGCGGCGAGCCTACCGATCAGCGCAGGAAGGCGGGTAACCAGACGGTCAAGACCGGCGTCGAAAACACGGAGACCGGCCGTGATTGACACCCTGTCATCAACATTGGCCGATTCCTTCCATGTTGCGCATAGTGGCTGCTCTCCGGGGAACGCAGAGTGAAAGTGACGCCAGATGCGCACCTGGAGGAACCGTGAAGATCTCAGTTCCCCGTGAGGTCAAGAACCGTGAATACCGTGTGGCCCTGACTCCCGCCGGAGCCCATGAGTTCATCCGGCACGGCCATCGGGTCTTCGTCGAGAAAGACGCCGGAACCGGATCCTCGATCCTCGACTCCGACTTTCTCAGCGTGGGCGCGACCATCCTGAACTCGGCGGACGACGTGTGGGCCGAGGGGGACCTCGTCCTGAAGGTGAAGGAACCGGTCGCCGAGGAGTATCACCGGATGCGCAAGGGACAGGTGCTCTTCACCTATCTGCACCTGGCCGCGTCGGAGGCGTGCACCCGGGCCATGCTCGAATCCGGTGTCACCGGCATCGCCTACGAGACCGTGGAGACGCCGGACGGCTCCCTGCCGCTGCTGGCCCCGATGTCGGAGGTGGCGGGGCGACTCGCCCCACAGGTGGGGGCATATCACCTGATGCGCCAGGGCGGCGGGCGAGGCGTGCTGATGGGCGGGGTGCCGGGCGTGCACGCGGCCAACGTGGTCGTGATCGGCGCCGGGGTCTCCGGCATGAACGCCGCGACCATCGCGATGGGCATGCAGGCAGAGGTGGTGCTGCTGGACAAGAACATCGACAGACTCCGCCAGGCGGACCTGATCTACCAGGGCCGCTGCATGACGGTCGCCTCGAACACCTACGAGCTCGAGCGCGCGGTCCTGGCCGCGGACCTGGTCATCGGCGCGGTCCTGGTGCCCGGCGCGAAGGCCCCCAAGCTGGTCGGCAACGAGCTGGTCTCGCGGATGAAGCCCGGCTCGGTCCTGGTGGACATCGCCATCGACCAGGGCGGCTGCTTCGAGGACTCCCGGCCCACCACCCATGACAACCCGGTCTACCAGGTGCACAACTCGGTGTTCTACTGCGTGGCCAACATGCCGGGCGCGGTTCCGCACACCTCGACGTACGCGCTGACCAACGTGACCGTGCCCTATGCCCTGGCGATCGCCGACCTGGGCTGGCTCGAAGCCCTGAGGAGCGACCCCGCGCTGGCCCTCGGGCTGAACACCCACGAGGGATACCTGACCAACCCGGCCGTGGCCGAGGCTCAGAGGATGAAAGCGGTCCCCCTGGAGCGGGTGCTGGCCCAGTAGCGCTCCGCGAGACGGAGCCCGGACCGGGAATTCCGGTTCCGCCCGGCGCACGTATCGATCCGTTGGGCGCTCAGCGGGCCGACCGGAAAGGGCCGATCCGCCGGAGCGCCCGACGGATCGGGTCGACCGGTTCTTCTATCGGGAAGTACGGCTTTCGCGCCGTTCTTCCGGCGTCTTCCGTCCTGCCGGTACGGCTCCGCGGGGCGGAGCCGTACGGAGGTCAGCCGGTCGGCGAGCTGCTGGGCGCGGAGGTCACGGGTGCGTCGGTGCCCGCGGTCGAGCTCGGCGCCGCCGTCGGCGTGGTCTCCGGAATCGGGGCGTCGGCGGCGACGGTGCTCACTCCACCGTCACAGGCCGCTCCGAGCTCGGGGGTCTCCGCGCTGTTGTTCTTGTACGTGCTGATGAACTTGGGCAGACGCGGGTCTTCCGCGCTGTCCAGCTTGAGCTGCTTGTTCCAGGAGCTCGCCACGACCTTGGCGGGGAGCCCCGGGTAGGGGCTCAGGAGCATGTAGTCCTTGGAGGCAAGCTCCTTCAGCTTGTCCACCTGGGCCTTGGGCAGATCAGGCTGGTAGGTGATCCACACGGCGCCGTGCTCCATCGAGTGGACGGCGTTCTCGTTGTTGAGCGGCTGATCGTAAATGCCGCAGTTCTGCCACGCCGGGTTGTGCTCGCCACCGACCGGCGGGTTCTCCTTGTACTTCACCTTGGTCTGGACGTGAAGGCTTCCCGGATATTTGGCACTCGTGACGGCGTCCAGCGACGTCGTCGCCCGTTCCTTGACCAGGTAAAAAGCAACGAATCCAACGAGCACAAGGATGACGGCGCCTCCAGCACCCCACATCAGGAACGCGGTCCGGCGTTCCTTGCGCTTCTGCTCTGCACGCATCCTGACGAGATGATCTCGCCTCGACTGCGCCTTTTCCTTGGTCATCGGGCCTCCAGCCGGCAAACAACTCCGGTCACCCTATGCCCTACTGGCGTATGCAGAGAATAAGCGATCGGCAAAGCGCGGTACGGCGACGATTCACGACAGTGGGTACTCTGGATGAGCTATGGAAATCCCTGTTGAAGAGGTTCCAAAATCCAGGCGTGGCGTAACGCTCGGCGTGCTGTTCGGCTTTCTGGCCGTGGGGGCCATCCTCCTGTTCCTCGTCGGGAGGACCACGACCCCCACCGACACCTCGCCCGAGGCGGGGTTCGCCCGCGACATGGCCACGCACCACGCCCAGGCCGTCGAGATGGCCTTCATCGCCAGAGACGGCAGCACGGACGAGTCACTGCGGCGGCTCGCCTACGACATCATCATCACGCAGACGGCCCAGCGCGGGATCTTCACCGGCTGGTTACAGCAGTGGGGCCTGAACCAGACGGGCGAGCGGCCGGAGATGGCCTGGATGACCGGTCACAGTCACGGTGTAACGGCTGCGGCGCCTACCACGATGCCCGGTATAGCCAGCAAGGACGACATCAAAAGGCTCAGCGACGCCAAAGGCAAGGAGAAGGAGATCCTCTTCCTCCAGCTCATGATCCGCCATCACGAAGGCGGCGTGCAGATGGCCCAAGGCTTGCTGAAACTGTCCGACCGGGACGAGGTGACCACGATGGCTCAGCACATCGTCGACGGGCAGACAAGTGAGATCAGTTTGATGACCGACATGTTGAGGCAACGCGGCGCCCAGCGGCTGCCTTCCATCCTTTAATAGTGTCGGCGCGTCCCTGTGCGGCCGGTTTCCGGCCAGGGCAGCATGGAGCCAACCTGGCCGGAGGAAAAAATGGTGAACGACGAGCCGGAGAACCGCCTGGAGGTGAGCATCTCCGCCGAGGTCGAATCGGGGCAATACGCCAACTTCGCCTCCGTGTGGCACACCCAGGATGGCTTCGTCCTGGACTTCGCGGTGATCACCAGACCACCCCAGCTGGCCAACGACCCCTCTTCCGGCCAGCACTTCGTCAGCGTGCCCACCCGGATCGTCAGCCGGATCCGCATCCCTCCGAGCCAGGTGTTCGAGTTGATGAAGGCCCTCGAACAGCAGCTCACCGCCTACGAGCACGAAACCGGCCACAAGGCCTGACGCGCCCGGACCCTCGGATCACGGTGGCGGTCCCGCCGATGGGCGGGGCCGCCACAGGCTCCGGGCCGTGCCCTGTGCCGCCTTACGCCGACGAATCCATCTCCTCCGCCAGGGCGGCGGCAAAGGCGTCCACGTCGGCCTCGGTGGTGTCGAACGCGGTCATCCAGCGGACCTCGCCGGTGGCCTCGTTCCAGGTGTAGAAGCGGAAGCGCTTCTGCAGGCGCTCGGTCACGTCACGGGGCAGGATCGCGAAGACCGCGTTGGCCTGCACGGGGCGCGGAACCTCCACGCCGTCGATGTCCCTGACGGCGACGGCGAGCCGCTGGGCCATGGCGTTGGCGTTGCGGGCGTTGCGCAGCCACAGGTCGCCCGCGAGCAGCGCCTCGAACTGCACCGAGACGAACCGCATCTTGGAGGCGAGCTGCATGGAGCTCTTGCGCAGGTAGCGCAGGCCGCGGACGGCGTCGGGGTTGAGCACCACGACGGCCTCGCCGAACATCAGCCCGGCCTTGGTCCCGCCGAAGGACAGCACGTCCACACCCACGTCGGTCGTGAACGCGCGTAGCGGCACGTCCAGCGCGGCGGCGGCGTTGGTGGCGCGGGAGCCGTCGAGATGAACGACCATGCCGAGCTCGTGGGCGTGGTCACAGACCGCCTTGATCTCGGCGGGAGTGTAGAGCGTGCCCAGCTCGGTGGTCTGGGTGATCGAGACGACCTTGGGCTGAGCCCTGTGCTCGTCGCCGAATCCCCATGCCTGCCTGTCGATCAGGTCGGGGGTGAGCTTGCCGTCCGGGGTGGCCACGGGCAGCAGCTTGAGTCCGGCGGACCGCTCCGGCGCCCCGCCCTCGTCGGTGTGGATGTGCGCCGAATCCGCGCAGACCACCGCCTCCCAGTGGGAGGTCATCGCGCGGAGCGCGACCACGTTGGCACCGGTTCCGTTGAACATCGGCCAGGCCACGGCCTCCGGTCCGAAGTGCCCGCGGAAGATCTCCTGCAGCGCCTCGGTGTAGACGTCGTCGCCGTAGGCGGTCTGATGCCCCCCATTGGCGAGTGCCAGGGCCTGGAGGATCTCCGGGTGGACCCCGGCGTAGTTGTCGCTGGCGAAGCCCTTCACCAGCGGGTCGTGCCTGCGAATCGCGTCCGTCACTTCTTCCCCTCAGCGAAGCGGTCCGGCGGTGCGTGGACGGCCGGCCGCTGGTTGTGCCTGTCTCCTCACTCGCGGGTGAGGTCCGATCCGGCGCCCGCTCGCGGGCGAGATCCGGCCCGACGCTCACCCGTGGCGAGGCCCGATCCGGTGCTCACCCGTGCGTGAGGTCCGACCCGGCGCCCGCTCGCGGGCGAGATCCGATCCGGTGCTCACCCGTGGGCGAGGTCCGGCCCGGCGCTCACTCGTGTGTGAGATCCAATCTGGTGCCGTTGACGTCGGTGTCCCAGAGGCCGTCGATCGCCTTGGCGAGGTCGTCGACGTCGGTGAAGCCGGGAAACCTCTTCTCCGGATTCGCCGCACGCATGCCGTCGTGCACGAGCGCCTTGACGACCAGGATATTCGCGGTGGAGGCGGTGCCCTTCAGCGCGTCGGCGAAGGCCAGGGTCCAGGCCTCGGAGGCCGCCTTGGCCGTGCCGTACACCGCGCCGCCCTGGGTGGGGCGCTCGGCCGCCTTCGCGGAGACGATGACGAACCGGCCGCGCTCGCTGGCCGCCAGCAGCGGCTCGAAGGCCAGCGTGACGTGCTGGAGAGTACGGATCAACAGATCGTGAAGGAGGTCCCAGTCTTCAAGCCTGGTCTCGGCGAAGGTCTTGGACCCGCGCCAGCCTCCGACCAGGTGCACAACCCCGTCCACCCGGCCGTGCTCGGCCCCGATGGACTCCGCGAGGTTCTTCACGGCGTCGAAGTCGAGCAGGTCGACCTGCCGGTGATCATGCTTGACCGGGTGATCGCCGGCTCGTTCCCCGCGCCCCTCGACCCGGTCCGGCTGCTCCACCGGCATCCCGTGGTCGCCGGATCTGTCCACCCCGATGACCGTGTGCCCCTCGCCCGTGAATCGGCGGACGGCGGCCTGGCCCGCGGGGCCGGACGCGCCGGTAACAACGATGATCATGCTCGGATGCCCTTCGTGGAGTCGACGACATCGCCGAGCTTACGACGCAGGGCCTCGTAGAACATGCTCAGGGGGAACTCGTCGGGCAGCACCGCGTCCACCACGGCCTTGGTGCTGTTGCTCGCGGGAGGGCTTCCTCCGGTCGCCCGGGGGTCCTCGACGGGCAGCGCGTCCACGCCGCGAGCCCAGACGGAGGCGGGGTGCGGCTCCACGTAGGCCGCGACGAGCTGGTGCGCGGCCAGCCAGTGGGCGAGCTTGGAGCGGTCGATGCCGTCGCGGTAGAGCTTCTCCACCTCGCCGCGCAGGTCGGCGACACCGTCGGCGAGCCGGTCCCAGTCAACGCTCAGCCGGTTGTCGGTCCACCTGACGACACCGTTGCGGTGCAGGTAGGAGAAGAGCAGCTGCCCGCCGAGCCCGTCGTAGTTACGGACCCGGGCACCGGTGATCGGGAAACGGAACAGCCTGTCGAACAGGATCGCGAGCTGGACGTAGCGGGCGTGCGGCACGCCCTCCCCCTCCAGCTTCACGGCCTCGCCGTACGCGGTCAGGTCGCAGCGGAGCTCCTCCAGGGCGTACAGCCAGTACGGCATGCGCTGCTTGATCATGAATGGGTCGAACGGCAGGTCGCCGTGGCTGTGCGTACGGTCATGGATCAGGTCCCAGAGTACGAAGGTGTCCTGGGCCAGGTCCTGCGACTCGATCAGCCGGGTCGCGTCCGGCGGCAGCGCGAGCTTGAGCGTGGCGGCGGCGGCCCTGCTCACCGCGCGGAACCGGGCGGCCTCGCGGTCCGCGAAGATGCCGCCCCAGGTGAAACGGGCCGGGGTCTCGCGGACGGCGACGGTCTCGGGGAAGAGCACCGCGGAGTTGGTGTCGTAGCCGGAGGTGAAGTCCTCGAAGGCGATCGGCACGAACATCGGGTTGTCGTAGCGGGTGCGCTCCAGCTCGGCCAGCCACTCCGGCCAGATCGTACGGATCCAGACCGCCTCGATGTGCCGGAAGGTGGTGCCGTTCTGCGTGTACATCGGGAAGACGACCAGGTGCTCCAAACCGTCCACCCGCTGGGTGTCGGGGTGGAAGGCGTCGAGCGAGTCCAGGAAGTCGGGCACGCCGAGGCCCTGCTCGACCCACTTGCGGAAGTCGGCGACGACGGCGGTCAGGTAGGCCTCGTCGTGGGGGAAGCGGGGCGCGAGCCGTACGACGTGGTCGACGATCTCGGAGACCAGCTCCACCGCCCGGTCGCGATCGCCCTCGATGGAGCCGTCCTTGGCCTGCAGAGGCTTGATCGCCTCCACGGCGTCCTTGAGCCCCTGGAAGGCGGCTCGCGCCTCCGACTCCCTGGTGTCCGCCGGGACGGGCACGCGCGCGACCCAGGTGACGAGGTTGCCCCAGAGGGCGGCGTGATCGTAGTCGCCGATCGAGTCGTCGCCGAACAGGTCGGAGTCGGCGACCACCACGACGCGGCCCTGGCCGTGCCGTACGGCCACGGCCAGGGGCCGGCCGGCGGGGTCGGCGGTGGGCGACGTCCGAAACAGCACGGTCGCGTGCCCGGGGGCGGTGAGCACGCCGGACCGGTAGAAGCAGGCGCGGCGGGCCCCCGCGAGGAGGTCCTGCCCGGACGCGTCTCCGGTCGTGTCCGCCGGGGTTCCGAGAACCCAGGAGGCCACGCCGTTGTGGGCGCTCCTGGGATCCCGGACGAGGGTGTGCTCGACGCCGACGCCGAAGCGGGCGAGCAGCTCGGTGACGTTGCTGCCGTACTTCTCCTGCTCGTACTCGGCCAGCACGATCAGCCCGCCGCCGCCCACGACGTACTCCTCGATCGCGTCGAGCTCCTCGACGGGCAGGACGGGGCTGCCCAGGCCGGTGGTGCGCTCCCAGCGCTCGGCGGACGGATGAGCGATCACGAAGACGTCCCGCGCGCTCAACAGGGCCGGGGTGATCGGGCCCTCGGTGTGCGCGGAGACGGAGTGCCCGAGACCGCGCAGCAGTCCCGCGGCGCGGGCGTAGCTGCTGTCGTCGGGGTGCCCCGGATTCATCGTCTCGGCCACGTCCCGCCGGATGGTCCATGACTCGCTGTGTGCCTCGTCGAACAACACCTGCGGGAAAGCTCGCACGATAAATCCTCCCTCACATGAGATCTAATGACGGAAAATATACACAATAGGTACAAGCATTGACACATCTCTTACGGTCGATCTAGGTCCGGGCCCCGGAAACCGCGGCGAGCGACCGGCTCCGGTGCGAGGGCGCCTCGGAGCCGGCGAGCGGACCGGCCGGGCATGCTCGTGAGCCGGCCGGGCGTCCTCGCGAGAACGTCTCGGAGCCGGCGAGCGGCGGGCGCCGGCGGACCGGACGGGCATACTCGTGAGGACGTCTCGGAACCGGTGAGCGGCGGGGCGCCCACGGACCGGACGGGCGTCCTCGCGAGAACGTCTCGGGGCCGGCGGCGGCGGGGTGTCTGCGGGTCGGCCGGGCATCCTCACAGCCCGCGCGGGCGCCCGGATTCCGCCCGGATTCCGTGTGGACGGAACGGCGGGCCCGGGTCGCTGAGACACCCATTGACACCGTGGTTCGGGAAGATCAGCCTTGTGGCGTGAATTCTGACGGTGCGACCTTTCTGCGAACCGATCCCGAGCGGTTCCGTGCCGAGACCGACGATCCGGCCCCGGCGTCACGGGTGCCGCCGCCGCCCGAGCCGGGAGCGACGGCGGACGGCACGGCCGTCGTGGAGTTCACCGGCGCCCGGGGCGGCGTGGCCCCGCTCACCTGGGGACAGTCGTCGATCTGGCGGTTGACCACGTGGCGGGCCGACGGCGACTCCTACTTCAACATGCCCTGGACGCTGCCCGTCTACGGCAGGCGCGACCTCGACACCGTCCTGGGGGCCCTGCGCCGCCTCCTCGAACGGCACGAGACCCTGCGGACGAACTTCCGGCGGACCCCCGGCGGCATGGTCCAGCACGTGACGCGCGAGGGACGGCTGACGGTCCAGGTCGTCGACGGCGGGCACGCCAGACCGCTGACCGCCGCCAGGGAACTGGCCGCCGGCCTGGCCGCCGCCGCGTTCGACTACGAGGCCGAGCTACCGGTGCGGTGCGCCGTCGTGACGATCGGCGGACGGCCCCGCGCCGTGGCCTTCGGCCTGTCCCACCTGGCGGCCGACGGAGGAGCGCTGGGCCTGCTGGCGGCCGACTGGCGCGACCTGCTGGCCGGGAACGACCCGCCCGAACCCACCTGGCAGCCGATGGACCAGGCCGCCTTCGAGCGCGAGGGACCGGGTGCCGTACGCGGGGAGAGAGCGGTCCGATACTGGCAGGCGGTGCTGGAGAAGGCGCCCGCGTTCATGTTCGACTACCCCCGCCACCCGTCCGGGGAGCCGAGGTTCATCCGGATCCTCATGAGGTCGGTCGCGCTCGGCGCCGCCGCCGAAACGCTGGCGGCGCGCTGGTCGGTCAGCACGGCCAGCGTGCTGACCACGGCGAGCGCCGTGCTCCTGTCGACCCTGACCGGGCACCGGCGGATAGCCATGCAGCTGATCGGGGCCAACCGGCACGATCCCCGGATCGGCGCCCTAGTGGGCCCGGCCGCGCAGGACGGGATCTTCATGCTGGAGCTGCCCGGCGGGACCCTGGCGGAAGCCACCCGCATCGGGCACCGGCAGGCCCTGACCGCCTACCGCCACGCTCACTACGAACCGCTCGGCCTGATGGCGATGCGTGAGGAGGTCGGCCGCAGACGGGGCGGGCCCATCGACCTGTCGGCCTATTTCAACGACACGCGGGGCGGCGGCGACTGGCCCGACCTGCCCGCGCTGGAGCAGCCGGGAGACCCCGCCGCGATCGCCGCCCTCACCGGGCGGACCACGTTCGCCCCGGCCGGCTCCTGGGATCACGTGGACGCCACCACGGTCCAGTTCATCATCGGCCCGGCCAGGGAAACCTGCGAGCTCCACCTGCTGGCCGACACCGCCTACCTGCCCCGGACCACGGTCCACACGCTGCTGCGCGGGATGGAGACCCTGCTGGTGAGCGCCGTCGCCGAGGACGTGCCGCTCGACGCGGTCGCCGGGCTGTGCGATATCACCCCGGTCGATCGTCCCCCCGGTTGGGAACGTTCCCAAACGGGCCCGGCCGGGGAGACGGCGGAGGCGTCCGACCCCGCTCGGACCGGTGCCGATCGTGTGCACGGCGAAACGGCGGAGACAACGGAGACGCCGGAGACGTCCGGATCCGTCGTGGCCGAGGCGATCGGCGGGTGAACCGCCGTCCTCCCGAGGGACTCCGCGGCACTTCTATCTCCCGCGACTGTGCGGTCCATCCGGGGTGAACCGCCGGTCCTCCCTGGGTCGTCACGGCGCCCCTACTTCCGCGACCGTGCGGTCCGGGGGCGAACCGCCGGGCCTCCCGAGGTCGTCGCGGTGTTCCTACTCCCGCGACCGCGCGGTCCCATCCGGCATGAGGGGCGCGTCCCGGCGGTTGCGGGCGAGGACGGAGAGCAGTTCGTAGCCGACGTGCGCCGCGGCGATACCCGTGATCTCGGCGTGGTCGTACGCGGGGGCGACCTCGACGATGTCCGCTCCGACGACGTCGAGTCCGACCAGGCCGCGCAGGGTGTTCAGCAGTTCGCGGCTGGTCAGTCCTCCGGCCTCCGGCGTCCCGGTGCCGGGGGCGTGCGCCGGGTCGAGCACGTCGATGTCGACGGACACGTAGACGGGACCGCTGCCGAGCCGGCGACGCATCCGCTGCACCACGGAGGCGACGGTCGCGTCCTGGTAGTCGTCGGAGTGCACCACCTGGAAGCCGAGGACGTCGTCCTCCCTGAGGTCGTCCGGCGTGTAGAGCGGCCCGCGGATTCCCACGTGCAGGCATCGTCCGGGGTCGAGCAATCCCTCCTCGGCGGCCCGGCGGAACGGCGTGCCGTGGGTGTACGGCTCACCGAAATAAGTGTCCCAGGTGTCCAGGTGCGCGTCGAAGTGGACGACCGCCACGGGACCGTGCTCCGCCGCGACCGCCCGCAGCAGCGGGAGCGCGATGGTGTGGTCACCGCCGATGGTGAGCAGCCGCGTGCCGTCGGCGCCCAGATCGCGGGCCGCCCGTTCGATGGTGCGGACCGCCTCGCCGATGTCGAACGGGTTGACCGCGATGTCACCGGCGTCGGCCACCTGCTGTACGGCGAACGGCGAGACCCCCAGGGCCGGGTTGTAGGGGCGGAGCAGCTTGGAGGACGCGCGGACGTGGGCGGGGCCGAACCGCGCCCCGGGCCGGTAGCTGACCCCGCCGTCGAAGGGCACCCCCACCACGGCGACGTCGACATGACCGACCTCGTCCACACGGGGCAGGCGGGCGAAGGTCGAGGGCCCCGCGAACCGCGGCACGCTCATCGCGTCGACCGGGCCGACGGGATCTCCCGGACCGCTGGAATCGCGGGGTGCGTCAAGCATGGTGCTCTCTCTCCATGGGGAGTCGGTCCGCGCTCTGCGCGGGCTCCAGAATCGACCGGTACAGCTCCGGCCGGCGGTCGGCGTGCACGTCGTTGTGCTCGCTGATGCGTTTGTTCCGGGCGTCACCGAGCCGGCACTCGGCGATCACCAGTCCCTCGTCGTAGTCGGGGAGGGGGCCGGCGAGGAGGAAGCCGTCGGCGTCGGCGATGACCGAGCCGCCGACCCAGGCCACGCCGCGCTCGGGTCCGGCCCGGTCGCAGGCGGCGACGAACATGCGGTTCACCGAGGCGTTCGCCTGCACCCGCACCACTTCGGCGGGGCGTTCCCCCGCCGGCCGCGGGGAGAGCGGCCAGTTCGTGGGAACGCAGAGCAGGTCGGCGCCGCGGAGCCCCACGGTGCGGACCCACTCCGGAAACTCCAGGTCGTAGCAGACGAGGAGTCCGATCCGGCCGGCCTCCGTGTCGACGACCGGCGGAAGCTCGTCCCCCGGGGTGAAGACGGTCCTCTCCATGTCCCACAGATGTGTCTTGCGATAAACGGCTCGCACGCCGCTCGCGTCGACGAGCACGGCGGAGTTGCGCACGAGCCCGTCCTCGTCACGCTCGCACAGTCCTCCCACCAGGATCAGGCCGTGCCGTCGCGCGGAGGCGATCCAGCCGGTCACGGTGGGACCGTCCAGCGGCTCGGCGAGCCCGGCCGCCTCCTCCCGATCGCGGAACACGTATCCGCTGTTGACCAGTTCGGGGAGGACCACGATCCGGGCTCCGGCGGCCGCCGCGCGTTCGACGGCCCGCTGGGCGGCGGCGCGGTTGCCGTCCGGGTCCCCCACGGCGAGGGTGATCTGGCAGCAGGCGACGGAGGTCAGTGGCATCTGGCTCATATTGCTCATATTGCCGTTACCGGGGACGTGGACGGGTCGTGGCCGGCCCGCGGCTCACGGCGTTCCAGCTCGCGGTCGCTGGCGGCGACCGCCGCCTTCTCGGCCTCCAGGTCGATCCCGCGGGTGAGCGCGAAGTACAGCAGGCCGGACACCAGCAGGCCCACCGCGAAGGAGATGTCGGCTCCGTCCAGCGCGGCCGCCACCGGACCGGTGAAGAAGGAGGTGGAGAAGAAGGGGACCATCGCGGCCATGCCCACGAGGTAGGCGGTCAGACCGCGCCAGGACCAGAGCCCGTAGATGCCGCGCGGATCGAAGATCGCCGTGATGGCGTAGTGCCCCCGCCGTACGAAGTAGAAGTCCACGAGGTTGACCGCGGTCCACGGGATCAGGAAGTACAGCATCAGCAGCAGGAAGACGTTCAGGCTGGCCAGATAGTCGGCGGGCAGCAGAAGCGCCACCACGAGGACCACGACCTGGATCGCCACGACGCCGATCACCCGGATCCCGATGGTCGGCCGCACCGTGCGGAAGGCGTCCACCATGCTCGCGGAGGTGAGCATGCCGCCGTACGCGTTGACGGCCATGACGGTGATCAGCGCCAGGGCGGAGACGACCACGGCGAAGGTGCCGAACCCGGGCGCGATATCGTTCCCGATCTTCTGGATTCCGGCGATCGCGTCCGGTGTGGGCGTCAGCGAGGCCAGCAGGGCGCCCAGCGACATGAGCCAGACGGCCGACCCCGCGGCACCCGCGTAGGTCCACCAGATCACCTTCTTGGAGGACACGTCCTTCGGCAGGTAGCGGGAGTAGTCGGACACGTAGACCGCGTAGCTGATCTGGTAGCCCGCCGCCGCGGAGAACACCAGGAGGAACGACGTCCAGGAGAAACCGGAGACCGGGGCCGCCGAGGGCCCGTCCGGTTGTGTCAGCGCCCCGATCGTGATGACGGCGAACACCGCGATGAGCAGGTAGGTGAGCCAGCGCTGCACCTTGTGCAGCAGGTCGTGGCCGACCACGGCGAGCACGATCGCGAGACCGATGAGCAGCGGGTACCACAGGCCTGCGCCGCCGGGCAGGATGGTCTGCATTCCCTGCGTGGCCAGTACGACGTTGAAGACGTTGAACCCGACGTAGACGAAGACCACGGCGGCGAACGGGACGATCGCCCCGCGGAGGCCGAACTGGGCCCGCGACTGGATCATCTGCGGCAGGCCCATCCGCGGGCCCTGGTTGGCGTGGAAGGCCATGAAGAAGGTGCCGAAACACGCGCCCAGAACGACGGCCAGCACCGACCAGCCGAGGCTGAGCCCGAAGGCGGGGCCGAGGAAGCCGGTCACCATCGTGGTCAGCACGAAGTTGCCGGTGAACCAGAACGGTCCCTGGTGCCAGACCTTGCCGTGCCTCTCACTCGCCGGGACGTAGTCGATGGAGCGCACTTCGATGGCCGGCATGCCCGCTAGGGGCCTTGGTCTGTCGCTCATGGGACTTCCTCGGGGGCGTCGCGGCGGGCTGTTGCCGGAAACGGTATGCGGCCGGAATAAAAACGAGGATGGAACGATTGGCGAATCTTCCGGGAACTGTTGGACACTGTGTCCATGGCGTTTCGCATCGCCGACCTGGTCGCCCTGCCGGAGCTTCACTTGTCGGTGGTCGTCGGGTCACATCATCTGGATCGCCTGGTCGAGGCCGCCCACACGTCCGAGTTGGTCCGGCCGGGAGAGTGGCTGCAGGGCGGCGAGCTGCTCATGACCATCGGGTTGCTGCTGCCGATGGACCGCGCCTCGTGCCGGGCCTACGTGCATGACGTCGCCGGGGGCGGAGCCTGCGGGCTGGCGCTCGGGCTCGGGCACGGCCTGCCCTACCAGCACGCGCCGGCACCGCTGATCGCCGCCGCCGAGGAGGCCGGGCTGCCGCTGCTGACCGTGCCCGACGAGATCCCCTTCATCGCGGTCACCAAGGCGGTCTTCGCCGCGCGGGCGGCCGAGCAGCGCCAGAGGCTGGAGCGCGCGTTCGAGACCCAGCGGCGGCTGACGACCGCCGCCGCCTCGGGCCGCGGGCTTGCCCCGACCCTGAAGGCGTGGACGGAGGCCACCGGGATCGGCGTCGCGGTGACCGACCCCCTCGGGCGGCTGATCGCCGCATCCGGTCAGGACACCGCGGACCTGCTCGGCTCCGGCGCGGACCTGATCCAGCGGGTCGCCGCCCGCGGCATGCACGGCAGCGGGAGCAGCATCGTGGGCACCGCCCACGTGGAGGTGCAGCCGCTCGGCGCCCGGAGGCTGCGCGGGCTGCTCATGCTGACCGGTTCGATGGAGCCGACGACGCGGCTGCTGGCCTCGGGCCTGGTCTCGCTGCTCTCCCTCGAACTCGAACGCCGCCACCTGGCCGAGGAGCCCGAGCGCGGGCACCGATCCGCCCTGCTGGGGCGGCTGCTGGACGCGGCCTCGGCCGGGCAGGCCCGGGACGTGCTGGCCGAGGCCGGGCTGGCCGCCGACGCCGTACGCGGTCTGGCGGTCAGACCCGCGAGCGAGGCTGCGGAGGTGGCGGAAGTGGCGGCGGATCTGGCGCTCGCCGTACCGGGAGGGCTGGCCAGGATCACGGACGGGGTGATCGAGGTCGTCGTCGGCGGCGATCTCGACGTGCGGGAGGTCCTCAGCCGGTTCGCTCCGGGCTGCCCCGCGGGCATCGGGCCCCCCGTCGCGCCGGAGTCGGCCGCCTCGTCGATCCGGCAGGCCGGGAACCTCCTGGAGATGAGCAGGATGACCGGGCAGCCCGTGGAGGCGCGGGAGAGCCGCTCCAGCCGGCTGCTGCTGGAACTGGGCGACCGCCGAGCGCTGCGGGGCTACGCCGACGCCATGCTCGGAGCGCTCGACCTCGCCGATCCCAGCGGGACCCTGGTGGCGACCCTGACGGCCTGGCTGGACACCGGCGGTTCCTGGGACGAGACCAGCCGCCTGCTCAGGGTGCACCGCCACACCGTACGCAACCGGATCGACAAGGCGATGCGGATCACCGGACGCCACCTCGACGACGCGGGCGACCGATTCGACCTCTGGCTGGCCACCCGCTCCCGGCAGGCCGCACGCGACGCGGCCGGACCGGAACCCGGGACACCGCGAACAGGCGAAGGGCCGGCACACCCCTGATCACGAACAGGGCGAGCTCCGCCTCGAGGCCTGCTCGAACCGGTCGAGGTCGGCGCCTTCCCGCTCCATCGCCGCCCAGAACTCCGCCCGTGAGACGCCGCCGTCACGGTTGACGTCCGTCTGCCGGACCAGCGACTCCCAGAAGGTGTTGTAGACGTCGACCAGGTGGCGGATCTTGGCCGGATCCGACACACATCCGAGTTGCCCGACGGCCTGCCGGCACGGAGCGGGCGGGTCCACACGCGCGATTCCGCCATCGCGGTCGGTGTCCTCCGTGTCGAACCAGAGGTCATGCTTGCGGTTGACGGCGGTCATCGTCGCGTCTCCATTCCACTACTCTAGGTAGCTGTACTGTAACTCTATGTTCACATCCGCGTATAGGCGGCACCGCCTCCGTCCCTCGCGTCGTCCCGATTCACGGGTGGACGGCCGTCGGCCCGGCACCGCCGGGAATAGCCGCCATCCGGTCGCGACTTGGACCTGGACATGACCGCCACATCGTTCAACCCACGCACGCTGCTCGCGGAAAGTCGACTTGGCGTCCTCGCAACGATCAAATCGGACGGCCGCCCCCAGCTTTCTCCCGTCATGCCCTTCTACGACCAGGACGCAGGCGTCATCCACGTTTCGATGACCGAGGGACGCGCCAAGACGGCGAATCTGCGTCGAGACCCACGGGCCACGCTGGAGGTCACCAGCCCCGACGGTGTGGCGTGGGCCACCGCGGAGGGAACGGCGACACTCATCGGGCCGGGGACCGACCCCCACGGTCCCGAGGTCGAGGCACTGGTGGACTACTACCGCCTCGCCGCCGGAGAGCACCCGGACTGGGACGAATACCGGTCGGTGATGGTGGCCGACCGCAGGGTGCTCATGACGATGACGGTCGACCACGTGTACGGCACCAAGATCCGCTGACAGCGCTCCGAAGAAGCTCCGTATGTCCAGGTCCGCACCGGCACCGGTGAGCAAGCCGTACGGCTGGACGCTCTTCCGTCACCGGCCTTGGCGGAAAAGCCGGTCGAGGTGATAGTCGACGGTGGCCTCGACGAGTTCCGCCGGATAACAGTCGATCAGGGTCGGGCTGACCAGCCCCTGCGTCAGGGCGTACAGGATCATGGCCTCACGCTCGGGGTCGAGGTCGCCCGGCACCTGGCCCGTCTCCTGGGCGGTACGGAGTTGCCCCGCCCAGAAGGCGATGATGTGGGGATAGGCCTCTCTCAGGAGCGTGGCCAGAGAGGGCGCCACCACGGACCGGCCGAGAAAGGCCATCGCGATGCGTGCCTCGGTGCGCCGCTCGTCATCCAGCGGCAGCATCTCGATCATCCCGGAGCGGATGAGGTCACGGGGCGAGCCGAAGTCGGCGCGGGCGGCGATGCGCCGGGTGATGCGGGCATGCAGATGCTCCAGGGCGAAGTAGAGCATCTGGTCCTTGTTCTTGAAGTAGTGCTGGACCATTCCCATGGACACGCCCGCCTCGGCGGCCACGTCGCGGAGGCTTACGGCCTCCAGCCCGTCGCGGTCGAGGATGCGGTGCAGGGCCTCGGCGATCTGCCGCCGCCGCGCCTCCCGGTCTACCTGCTTGGGCATGCCGTTCTCCGTTGAAAATCGTGCCGCCCGACTTTTACAATGCAAGTGCATTGCCAAACGGGCGGAGGTACCAACCATGTCTATCGCCATGGCGCGCAACGGCGACGTCCAGATCGCCTACGAAACGTTCGGTTCTCTGAATGGCGAGCCACTCCTGCTGATCGCGGGGAACGCCATGCAGATGGTGGCGTGGCCCGATGACCTCTGTGCCGCGCTGGCCGACCGGGGCTTCGCGGTGGCCCGCTTCGACAACCGGGACACCGGGCTGTCCACACACTTCACCGGGCAGCCCCACCTGCTGAAGGACTGGTTCCGCGCCGGGAAGGTCGCCTCCTACCGGCTGGAGGACATGGCCGACGACGCCGTCGCGGTGATGGACGCGCTCGGCTGGGAAGGCGCCCACCTGGTCGGAGTGTCCATGGGCGGGGTCATCGCCCAGGTCGCCGCGCTCCGCCACCCCTCACGCGTGCGCACCCTCACCTCGATGATGAGCCAACCGGGCTGGGGCCGCGGCAGGTCGAACATGCGGACCGTGGCCCGGCTCTTCCTGCGAGCGGCCCTGCGACGCCGCACCCCCGGCAGGGAAGGCGCCGGGGACCGGCTCGTCGACGCCATGAGCCTCATCGGCTCCCCCGTCTACCCACTCGACGAGGCGGAGATACGGGAACTCGCCACGCTGTCCTATGACCGCGATCCCCGCGAGGACGGCATGATGCGCCACTCGGCGGCGTTCGGAGCGACGGGTGATCTCACCTCCCGGCTCGCCGGGCTGCGGATCCCCACGCTCGTCCTGCACGGCGAGGCCGACCCGATGGTACGGCCGAGCGCGGCGAAGGCCACCGCCGACGCCATCCCCGGCGCGCGCCTGGTGCTCTACCCGGGAATGGGCCACCACCTCCCCCGCGAGCTCTGGCCCGCGATCATCGAGGAGATTCACACCCTCGCGGCGGCCACCCGCTCCGCGTCCTGATCACGACGGAGGGTGGTCGAGGATTTTCCGGGGAGCGGATCAGAGAGGAGAGGTCACTCACCGGGCTGGTCGAGCCGGTCGAGGGCGATGTCAACGGACTCTGCGTCCAGGTGATCGAAGACGCGGACCTCCCCGGGTTCGACCGAAGCCGCCACCACGCCGGCCTCCGGAACGCGACCGGCGAGAAGTACGACGGACTGATCAGGAAGATCGTCCGGGCGGCGAGAAAGCCGCGATGACCACCCGGTCTGACATCTTCATCTCCCATGCGCCGACAGGACGCCGATTCTCCCGGTCAGGCGAGCCCGGTGGGGCCCTGCGGGAAGTTTCCACCGGTGGCGATCCCGCGGGCGGTGAGTTCCTCGACGAGCCGGCCCGGCTCGTCAGGCGTGATCACTGGTACGACCCTTCGACCCAGGTCGATCATGAGCGCGGCCTTCTTCTGCGGTCGGCCGGAGTCCAGGTTGAACCAGTGCACGAAGTCGCCAGAGCCCCAGATCCGCCAGCTGCCGTTCGGTAGCGGCACCCAGCTCAGCCCTCGGATGGCAGAGAGTGGAATCCGCTTGGCGGACCCCCACGGGAAGTAGTAGCGCCCAATGATCAGCTCTGTGTCGGTACACGCCACCAGACCATCGTTGTACATAGCAGGATCGTAGGCCGGTGTCGGGACGGCGGCGACAGTGGCCCTGGATCAAGGTCATGGAGTTGCGGGCGAGGCGGTCACAACGGCGCGCACATACCCGCCTCGCGCGATAAGTGGCCGCATGCGCCAAACCGGCAACATTCCGGCAGTAACCGTACGTGTCCAGTCAGTCGCAGAAACTGTCCGGTATAGGCCACGCGGTTGCCGAGCCGAGGGCGGCAATGTAGGTAAATGACCGAAGGTTCTACACTTATTACTCTCTGTCACGTGCTCTGTCGCGCGTCGGGTGTGTGGACCTGCCACAACCGACGGGAGAGCAGATGAGGTTACGTCGAGCACGAAGCCCTCCCCGATACCGCGACGTTCAGCGTTTGGTCACGCGTCAACGGCCACGACGCGTACGGCGGGCCGGTCCCGCCGCCTGATCTGGGCCGGTTCCAGCGCGGGCGAGGGTGGACGGGGCACCCAGGCGCATGAAGGCGTCATCGCGCGCGGCATCATCCTTCGACTCACCCTGAGGAACTTCATGCTTTCCACCACGCACGTCGTCACGCCCTTACGACGACGCACGATGGCAGCCCTGTGCGCGCTGCTGACCGCCCTAGCCATGACCGGCCTCACCACCCTGCCCGCGCACGCGGCCGCTCAGACCTTCGCCTACGTCGCCAACCTTGCCGCGGGAACCGTGTCGGTCGTCGATACCGCCACCAACGCCGTCACCGCCACCGTCCCGGTCGGCCAAGCCCCGAACGGGGTCGCGGCATCCCCGGACGGCAGCCGCGTCTACATCACCAACAGCGGCGGCGGCACCGTCTCGGTGATCGACACCGCCACCAACACCGTCACCGCCACCATCACCGTCGGCGCAAGCCCGGCGGGCGCGGCAGTGTCCCCGGACGGCAGCCGCGTCTACGTCGCCAACGGCGGCGGCAGCAGCGTCTCGGTGATCGACACCGCCACCGACACCGTCACCGCCACCATCGCCGTCGGCACGGTCCCGTTTGGGGTCGCGGTGTCCCCGGACGGCAGCCGCGTCTATGTCTCCAACCACGATTCCGACTCGGTGTCGGTGATCGACACCGCCACCAACACGGTCACCGCCACCGTCCCGGTCGGCCAAGCCCCGAACGGGGTCGCGGCATCCCCGGACGGCAGCCGCGTCTACAGCGTCAACCAGAACTCGGCCACCGTGTCGGTGATCGACACCGCCACCAACACCGTGGTCGCCAACGTCGACGTCGAATACGCCCCCTTCACGGTCGCACTGACCCCGGACGGCAGCCATGCCTACGTCGGCAACGTCGCCTCCGGCACCATCTCGGTGATCGACACCGCCACCAACACCGTCACCACCGCCTTCAGCGTCGGCGACAGCCCGTACGGGCTGGCTGTGGCCTCGGACGGCGCCCACGTCTACGCCGCCAACAGCGGCGACGACAACGTCTCGGTGATCGACACCGCCACCAACGCCGTAACCGCCACCATCGCCGTCGGCGACTTCCCCTACGCGGTGGCCTTCGCCACACCTGGCGCCGCGCCATCCACCGACCTCCGCGTCACCGTCGCCGACTCGGCCGATCCCGTCAGCCAGGGCGGCACCTTCACCTACACCGCGACCATCACCAACAACGGGCCCGACGCCGCCACCGGGGTGAGCCTGTCCACCGCCCTGTCCGGTACGGCCCGCACCATCGTTTCCGCCGCCGCTTCCCAAGGCTCGTGCGCCATCGCCGCGCCGACCATCACCTGCCCGATCGGCGTGCTGGCCAATAGCGCCTCGGCCACGGTGACCGTCACGGTCAAGCCCACCGCCACCGGCACCCTGACCGCAACCTCCGCGGTCACCGGCACCAAAACCGACCCCACCCCGGCCAACAACACCGACGCCGAAAACACCACCGTCAACACGCCGCCCGCCGCCGACATCGACGTCAATTTCGGCGCACAGCCGCACCTGGGCATCCTGGCGCCCTACCTCAGCTACACCCTGACCGCCCACAACACCGGCCCAAACGCGGTCACCTCCGCCACCCTCACCGCGACCCTGCCGCCGGGCAAGATCGCCACCAACCTGGCAGCCGGATGCACCAGCGCCGCCGGGTCGGTCACCTGCGCCTATGGCGCGATCGCCAGCGGCGCAAGCGCGAGCAAGACCTTCCGCCTGCCTCTGCGGCTGCTCTCCCTCGGCCAGGTCACGGTCACCGGCACGCGCACCACCTCCGCGCCCGCCGACCCCAACCCGGCCAATGACAAGGCCTCAGCCACCTGCACCGTCGTCTCCATCCTTCTGACCACCTGCCCCTAAATGCGGGGGGGGTGCCCGGCGGATCGGCGCCGGCCCATCCGCCGGGCACCCCGGCGAGCAGTCGGTCGCGGCCGACCTCGACGCCGTCGCAAACGATCCGGAGACGTGGGCCGCGCACGACGGTATACGGCGTCGCGGGAGTGGCTGGAGGGTCAGCCGCTCTTGCGACCGACCGCGCCGAACTCGGACGTCGGTGTGGTGTCGTTACCGTCCGGACGCCACCGCGAGCAGGTGACCAGGCCAGGATCGAGCAGGTCGAGGCCGTCGAAGAAACGGGTGATCTGCTGCGGCGTACGGACGGCCATCTTGGCGGAGCCGCCGTCGTTCCACATCTCAAGAGCCCGGTCGACGGCCTCGGCGTTGACCTCACGGGTCGGGTGGGACATCACCAGGTAGCTGCCGGCGGGCACCGCGTCCATCAGCGTCCGGACGATCTCGTAAGCCTCTTCGTCGTCGATGACGAAGTTGACGATGCCGAGCAGCATGACCGCGATCGGCTGATCGAAGTCCAGCGTTCTGCGGGCCTCCGCCAGGATCCGGCCCGGGTCGCGGACGTCCGCGTCGAGATAGTCGGTGGCTCCCTCGGGACTGCTCGTCAGCAGTGTCCGGGCGTGCACCAGGACCATCGGGTCGTTGTCCACGTAGACGACCCGGGAGTCGGGAGCGGTCGCCTGCGCGACCTCGTGGGTGTTGTCGGCGGTGGGTAGCCCGGTGCCGATGTCGAGGAACTGCCGGACACCGGCCTCACCGGCAAGATGCCGCACCGCGCGACCCAGGAACTCCCGGTTGAACCGAGCCGACTGCACCAGCTCCGGCATGAAGGCGAGCACCTGTTCCGCGGCCTCGCGATCGGCGGCGAAGTTGTCCTTCCCGCCGAGCAGGTAGTTCCACAGTCGCGCGGAATGGGCCACGGAAGTGTCCAGCTTGGCCCATATTTCATCCGTGATGGGAGAAATGTCCGGCAACGGGGGCTCCTGCACAGGTCGAAAACAAATGATCGTTAAGACAGCCTACGGCGTCCCGTCGAGATTCCTCGTGAACTCCGTCGATTTCGACGATCACGCGACGTGGCAGCAGGAGGAGAAGTCCATGCGCCGGCGGGGCGGCGGCCCGGTGCGGAGCACCGCCCCCGGGGCATCATGGAAGCGTGAGACGAGTGGTGATCCTCGGTCGGGGCGGCGCGGGCAAATCGACTCTCGCCCGCCGTCTGGGCGACGTGACGGAGTTGCCCGTCATCGAGCTGGACACGCTGTTCTGGCAGCCCGATCTCACCGCGACGGCTCCCGCCCGATGGGCGGCTCGTCAGCGGGAGCTGGTCCAGCGGGACGCCTGGATCCTCGATGGCGACCTCGGACCCTACGACAGCGCCCTCGACGTGCGGCTCCGCGCGGCCGACACCATTGTCGTACTGGACTTCTCCTTTCCCCGATGCGCCTGGCAGGCGATCCGGCGAGGCCGCGAACGCGCCGACTTCTGGCGCTGGGTGTGGGCCTACCGGCGACGCGGCCTCCCCCGGTTGGCACAGGCGATCACCGCGCACGCTCCCCACGCGGACCTCCGCCTGTTGCGCAGCCCCCGGGCGGTCCGGCGATTCCTCACCGGACTCTCCGGAGACGACCAGGCCCCCGACCGGTAGCCCCGGACCCGGAATCCCGCCTGGCCGGCCAGGCGTCTCCGGAAATCACCTTGCTCACAGAATGTGTCTATTCGGATACGAAGGGTACGGCGGTGAGGGAAGGTGCGAATCGGAGCGCCTGAAGTTCTTCAGGGGGAAAAATGCCTGTACGGGGTGCCCGGTCCGTTGCCGTCCCGGCGGCGGCATTGCTGGCCGTGACGCTGCTCGGCGGCTGCGCCGGCGACCAGACGACCACCGCGAATCCCGAGATCGTGGCGACCAGGAACTCTGCGCCCGCGCCCGATCTACCGGACCCCGGCGTCCCGCCCGCCGCGGGTGCACCGGCGGCGGAAGCCGACCAGGAGTACGACGGGGAGTGCCCGGCCACCGCCAACGCCAGGCCGTTCGCCAAGACGCGTTTCGCACTGCACGCGGGCCTCGCCCTCGGCGCCTTCTATCGCTACATCTACAAGCCGCTGCGGAGCGGCGGCTTCGAACGCGGGGCGCAGAGACGGAAGCGGAACTTCCTGAAGGCGGCCGCGGCCGGTGCCTTCACCCTTCACGAGCTGAAGGTCGCCAGGCGCTTCGCCATGGCCAACCCGACGTTGTGCAAGGGGACCAGGGCGGTCAGCGACAGCTTCGACAACCTGCTCGGCAAGCTGAAGAACGGCACCGCCACCCAGGCCGACCTCGACGCCAGCATGAAATCCTTCGAGTCCCTGCGGGAGAACGCCTCGAAGAACGGCTACAACTTCAGGGAAAGGAACGTCACCGTCCCCAGCGCGAGCTGAACGCGGCCTTCGGCCTGGCGATGAGCGCCCGACCCACCTCGACCTACACGGCGAAGCCGTCAAGCCTGGTCAGGCCGAAGCCGAGCTGGCTGTACAGCTCCAGCTGATCGAAGTATTCCCGGTGCGTGACGATCATGTCGTTGGCGACGTGGGCCGCGCAGGAGGCGCGGACCGTGATGCGACGGCCGGTTCCCTCCAGTTCGCGCCCGCCGGGCAGGAGGAGAGGCCCCATGTGGGTGCCGGTGATCGTCCATTCCGTGACCGCGGGCTCGTCGCAGGCGACCTCGAACCACGCCGTCTGGTGAAAGTCCGGGAAGCTCTTGAAGAGCTGCTCGTAGTACCAGGCGATCTGCTCATGCCCTTCTGCTATGCCCGCCGGCCCGACAAGGACGGCGTCCGGGCTGTAGCACTCGATCACTCGGTGCAGATCGTGAGCATTGACCGCTTCGCACAGTCGGTTCTTGGTCTCCCAAGGATTGGACATGACAATGGCCTTTCGCTGGTCGGGGGACGAGGCATCGGCCCGCGGAGGCCCCGACGTGGTCGGGATGGCAACGTCGCGGCGCCTCAGGCGGCATCCCGTCGGGTCTGAGCCTCGACGGCGTTCTTTCGAGGCTATCCATCAAGGAGTCAGCCACCGATCCCAAGGACGTTGTCTGTGCGTCATGGAAGGTGCTGCGGTTTCCCGACCAACCCATAACGGTGCAAGCAAGGCAAAGCACGGCTCCATTCGATCGAGCGCGTTCAACGAACCCGCCGCCACTCCTCGGTTCAACAAACCCCGCCGTCACTTCTCAATGAAAACCAAGGCCCCACATTTTTGGGACAAAACATCACATATATGTTTAAATCAATACTTTCGCGATATAACTGCATAAATGGGATAAAACTATCGTCGTTGCCCTGACCTGCGGTGTCGGGAGGTGCAGTGAGCGACCATCCATCTCAGCCTCAGCCGAGCAGGCGTGACGTTCTCCGTGGCGCACTGGCCACCGGAGCCTCCCTCACACTGGCCGGGAGCCTGAGCTCCTGCGGTTCCCACAGCGACGTGGCGCGCGTCGCCGGCGGCGACGAGTGGCGGCAGTTCAAGGGCGCCACCCTGAACTTCATCTCGGAGAACACCGCTCCCACCGCGGCCATCGCCGCGAACCTCCGCCCGTTCACCGACCTGACGGGGATCAACGTCAACATCGTGACGCTGGAGCTGACCGCGCTGGTCCAGCGGGTCGCCCTCGACCTGGCCTCGGGCCGGGCCCAGTACCAGGTGGTCTACGCCGACCCCTACCAGGTGCTCGCGCCGTACCAGCGGGGGCTGGTGGACCTGCGCTCGTTGCAGGCCGATCCGAACCTGCCGGACCTGCCCCTCGGCCTCACCGACTTCATCCCCACCCAGCTGGACGCCGCCGGCCGGTTCGTCGAGTCCGCGCCCGTCTACGCCCTGCCGTACGACGCCCCGACGATGATCTGGCAGTACCGGCGCGACCTGTTCGACAGATACCGCGACCGCATGACGAACGACCTCGGCTTCGACCCCCAGCCGAGCGGCGACCGGACGTGGGAGGAGTACTTCAGGATCGCCGAGTGGTTCAACAAGAACGCCACGTCGGACGTCGCGTACGGCACCGGGCACCAGGGCCGCCAGCACGACTCCCTGATGAACGACTTCAGCAACGTGCTCTGGTCCTACGGGGGCGACTACTTCGACAACGGCAAGGAAGTCGGGCGCATGGGGTCGCGGAGCCCCGGTCCGTGCCGGATCGACTCCGACGCCGCGATCACGGGCGCGGAGTTCTACAACCGGCTGCTCGGCATCGCCGACCCCGCCTCGAAGACGTGGGACTGGGACGGCCTGGGCGCCGCGTTCCGCGCGGGACGGCTGGCGATGTGCCCCAACTGGCACGAGTACGCGGCCAGCAACGAGGAGGTGCTGCCCGGCAAGGTCGACTACTCGCCGCTGCCCAAGGGCCCGGGCGGCACTGCCAACATGTACGGGGGCACGGGGGTGGCGATCAGCGGGAACACGATGCCCAACGAGCGTGGGGCGGCCTGGCTGTTCATCGTCTGGGCCACCTCGCCCCAGACGCAGCTCGCCAACCTCAAGAGCAAGGCCGGTGGGGGCACCCCGACGCGTACCTCCGTCTACGAGCTGCCAGAGGTGCGCGCGGCCGAGAAGCGGCCCTCGTCGATGCCCAACATGCTCACGGCCGCCGCGGTGCGGCAGGCCTGGAAGCCCGACAAGATCGGCCTCCGGCCCAAGATCCCGATGTGGAACGAGTGCAACACCGCGATCTTCACGCAGCTGTCCCGGATGCTCACCGGATCGGTGCCGCCCGAGGAGGCGATGCGTTCGATCAAGGATCGGGTGGACCAGATCGTGGAACGGGGGTGGGTGGCCTGATGGCGCATGCCGCAGACTCCTCACCGGTGCTCCGCCAGGCCACCCGGCCGCAGCGCACCGCTCCCAAGGAGCCGCGCTTCGGCTTCGAGGGCAGGATGATGACGCCCGGCCTGATCCTGCTGGCCGCGCTGTCGATCGTGCCCTTCCTCGCCCTGATCGCGATGAGCTTCTCCCGCGTCCTGCTGCTGGGCGGGGTCCGGCTCGAAGTGGTGGGCATCACCAACTGGGTGCGCTTCTTCACCGACGCCGACATGTGGATGTCGTGGCTCCGCACGATCATCTACTTCGTGCTCACCGTCGGGCTGGAGATGGCGCTGGGGGTGGGCATCGCGCTGTGCCTGTACCGGGTGCTGCGCGGCCGTAACGTCCTGCTCAGCCTGCTGCTGCTGCCGATGTTCGCCGCGCCCGTGATCGTCGGCCTGCTGGGCCGCTACCTCACCGACTCCACCTTCGGGCTCTACGCGTGGGTGCTGCGCTCCCTCGGCTACACCGGCGACATCCTCGGCAGCCCCACCGGCGCCTTCGCCGCCGTCGTGCTGATGGACGTGTGGGAGTGGACCCCGCTGATCGCCCTGATCACCCTGGCCGGCCTGTCCAGCGTGCCGCAGTCGGTGCGGGAGGCCGCCGCCGTCGACGGCGCCCCGGCCTGGATGACGCTGCGGTACATCATCTTCCCCGCGATCGCCAACGTGCTGCTGGTCGCCCTGCTCATCCGCTCGATGGACGCCATCCGCTACTTCGACATCATCTGGGTCACCACCAACGGCGGCCCCGCGGACGCGACCAAGATCGTCCCCATCCGGCTGTATGAGACCGCGTTCCGCTTCTTCGACCTCGGCTACGCCGCCGCCATCGGCCTGGCGATGCTGGCCTTCTCGATCTTCATCGCCCGCACCTTCGTCCGGCTGCTGGACACCAGGGGGTTGACCCGATGAGATCACGATCATCCGTACCCCGGCAGGCCGCACGGGAAGGGGGGCCGGCCCGATGAGCACCTCGATGACGCCGCGGTCGTCCGTACCCCGGCAGGCAGGCCCCGATCAGGCCGTACGGGGGAACGGGCACGGGGTCCTCGCCGCCCCGCCGGGGGTGCCGCAGTCCCCGCTGGAGGAGAGCAGCCGGCGCTCGCGGTGGGTGGTGGGGCTTCTTCTCGCGGTGGCCCTGCTCTGGACGCTGGTCCCGCTGCTCTGGATGCTGCTGTCGTCGTTCAAGAACCGCACGGACGTGACCTCGGCCACGCCGCAGGTCCTGTTCACGCCGACCATGGACAACTACCGCAACCTGTTCACCGGCTCGAACAACCTCGGCCCCTACATCTGGCACAGCGTGCTCGCCGCCGGGATCTCCGCGCTGCTCGCGGTCTGCCTGGGCGCACTCGCCGGCTACGGCCTGGCGCGGACCCAGATGCGCGGAAAGAAACACCTGGCCTTCTGGATCATCTCGACCCGCATGGCGCCCATCGCGGCGGTCGTGGTCCCGCTGTTCCTGATCTTCCGCGGGCTCGGCCTGATCGACTCGATTCCCGGCCTGGTGCTGGCCTACCTGACCTTCAACCTGCCGTTCGCCATCTGGCTGATGAGCGCGTTCTTCGCCGAGGTGCCGGCCTCCCTGGAGGAGTCGGCGCTCGTCGCCGGCTGCACCCGCTGGCAGGCCTTCCGCACGGTCATCCTGCCGCTGACCAAGTCGGGGCTGGTCACCACCTTCGTGCTCTGCCTGGTCTTCGCCTGGAACGACTACGCGTTCGCCGTGGTCTTCTCCGGTCCCAACTCCCAAACGCTGCCCATCGCCGCCTCCCAGCTGGTCACGCAGACGGGCATCGACTGGGGCCAGCTCACCGCCATCGGCACGATCGTGGTCGTGCCGATGATGCTCGCCGGGCTCGCCGTGCGCCGCTGGCTGGTCACCGGGCTCACCCTCGGCGCCGTCACCGGAGAGTAGGAGCGTGGGCCATGACCTCGCACAACGTTCATCCTCGGTCCCAACACCGGCGAGGAGGCGAAAGGAGGGCCACGCGCGAGCACACCATGCGCGCGGCCGTGCTGCACGGCGTGGGAAAGATCACGTTGGAGGAACGGCCCCGGCCCGAGCCCGGCCCGCAGGAAGTGCTCGTACGGGTCTCCTCGGTCGGGACGTGCGGTTCCGACGTGCACTACTACGAGCACGGGCGGATCGGCGACTTCGTGGTGGAGTCACCGCTGGTGCTCGGCCACGAGCCCTCCGGGACGGTGGTCGCCACCGGGGCCGGGGCCGGCCGTCACCGCCTGGGGCAGCGCGTCTCGCTGGAGCCGGGAATGCCCGACCTCATCTGCCCGCAGTGCCGGGCCGGTCGCTACAACCTCTGCCCGCGGATGCGGTTCTTCGGCACCCCTCCGATCGACGGCGCCTTCTGCGAGTACGTCGTCGTGCACGAGGAGTTCGCCCACCCCGTCCCCGACGCCCTGTCCGATGACGCCGCCGCCCTGATCGAGCCGCTGTCGGTGGGCGTGTGGTCCTGCGGGAAGGCACGGGTCGGGCCGGGCACCCGCGTGCTCGTCACCGGCGCGGGCCCGGTCGGGCTGCTCTGCCTGCAGGCCGCCCGGGCCTTCGGCGCCACCGACGTCATGATCACCGATGTCAACCCCGTCCGGCTCGGGCTGGCCCGCGACCTGGGGGCGAGCGCGACCCTCGACGTACGGGAGGACCGCCTGGCCGATGCCGCGTTCGGCCCCGACGTACTGCTCGAATGCTCGGGTCATCCCGCCGCCATCGGGGAGGCCGTCCGCTCGGTCGAGCGGGCCGGCCGGGTCGTCCTCGTCGGCATGGGCGGGGACGAGATCCCGCTGCCGCTGGCGCACGTGCAGACGCGTGAGCTCGAGGTGACGGGCACGTTCCGCTACGCGAACACCTGGCCGACGGCCATCGAGCTGGTCGTCTCGGGACGCGTTCAGCTGGACGCCCTGGTCACCGGCCACTACGGCCTGGCCGAGGTCGAGCAGGCGCTCACGGCGGGGACCCGCGACCCCGGATTGGTCAAGGCAGTCGTACAACCGCAGGAGTGATGACATGGCCAGAGTCCTTTACGACGAGGCGACCCGCGTTTACCCCGGGTCCACGCAGCCCGCGGTGGACGCCCTCGACCTCGACATCGCCGACGGCGAGTTCCTGGTCCTCGTCGGTCCCTCCGGCTGCGGGAAGTCCACCTCCCTGCGCATGCTCGCCGGGCTGGAGAGGGTCGACGGCGGGCGCATCGCCATCGGCGAGCGTGACGTCACCCACCTGCCGCCGCGCGACCGGGACATCGCGATGGTGTTCCAGAACTACGCGCTCTACCCGCACATGTCGGTGGCCGACAACATGGGCTTCGCCCTGCGGGTGATCAAGGTTCCCAAGGACGAGCGCGACCGCCGGGTTCTCGAGGCGGCCCGCCTGCTGGATCTGGAGGAGTTCCTCGACCGCAAGCCCAAGGCGCTCTCCGGCGGCCAGCGGCAACGCGTGGCCATGGGCAGGGCGATCGTGCGCGAGCCGAAGGTGTTCCTGATGGACGAGCCGCTGTCCAACCTGGACGCCAAGCTGCGCGTGCAGACCCGAACCCAGGTCGCCGCCCTGCAGCGCCGGCTCGGGACGACGACCGTCTACGTGACCCACGACCAGGTCGAGGCCATGACGATGGGCGACCGGGTCGCGGTCCTCAAGGACGGGCTCCTGCAGCAGGTCGACACGCCGCTGCGCCTCTACCAGCAGCCGGCCAACGTCTTCGTCGCCGGCTTCATCGGCTCCCCGTCGATGAACCTGGCCGAATACCGCGTCGAGGGCGAGGAGGCGGTCCTCTCCGGTGGGACGCGGACGCGGCTGACTCGCGAGACGCTCAAGGCGCTCAAGGACGAGGGCACCGACCGCGTCATCCTGGGCTTCCGGCCCGAGGCCGTCGAGGTGGTCGGCGACGCCGACAAGGACCACACGACCTTCCCGGTCACCGTCACCGTCGTCGAGGAGCTCGGCTCGGACGCCTTCCTCTACGGCCAGTACGCCGACGCGACCGATCCGGCTCTCCGTGAGCAGACCGTCATCGCCCGGGTCGACCCCACCGCGCCGCCGTCCAAGGGCGCCCGCGTCCTCCTGCGGATCGTGCCGGGCAAGGAACAGCTCTTCTCGGCGAGCACCGGCCTGCGACTGCCCACCTGACGGCCGGACGCGAACCTCGATCCCGGCAGGGACTCATATCGTGAGGCCGCCGTCGACGGGCACGACCGCGCCGGTGACGTACGAGGCGCGGTCGCTCAGCAGCCAGGCGGCCGCTTCGGCGACCTCCTCCGGGTCGGCGACGCGGCGCAGCGGAGTGCCGGTGCTGAACTCCTCGACGATGGTGGGTTCCTCCGCGACCAGCCGCTGGAACATCGCGGTCCTGGTGGTGCCCGGAGCGATGGCGTTGACCCGGATGCCTTCGGGCCCGTACTCGACGGCGGCGGTTTCGGTGAGGCTGTTCACCGCCCGCTTGGAGGCGGAGTACGGCCCCAGCTTCGCGCTGGCCCTGAGGCCGGCGGTACTGCTGTTGTTGACGATCGCCCCGCCCCCGGCCGTCGCGCGCATCGCCTTGATCTCCGCCACCATGGCCAGCCAGACGCCCTTGTAGTCGATCGAGGTGACCCGGTCGAAGTCGTTGTCGGGCACCTCGGCCAGAGGTACGTGGGAAATGGACACTCCGGCGTTGTTGAAGGCGACGTCGAGGCGCCCGTGGCGCTCCACCACCGTGTCGACCGCGTTCTGGATGCTCTCCGCGTCGGCCATGTCGGCCACCACGTAGTCGGCGGTGCCTCCGGCCGCCCGGATCTCGTCGACCACGTCGCTCAGCTCGGACTCGGTGCGTGAGGTCAGCACGACCGACGCGCCCTCCCGGGCGAAGAGCCGTGCGGCGGCGGCGCCGATGCCCCGCCCCGCCCCGCTGACCAGTGCCACCTTGTCTTCGAGAAGCCCGTGAGCGGCGGCGTTCCTACCGTTGCTTTCTGTCATCGGTTTGCTCATATATCCAGTTTGTGGCAGTTGGACCGCCCTGGACCCCCATCGGTGATATCTCGCCGACCTGCGATAACGGTCGTTCAACGGATGTAAACGCGGGCAAACCGGCGTGCGGCCCTCGCCTTTCGCGGCGCGCGCCGTCCGGGCCGGACGAACCGTCCGCCCAGGGCCTCCTGATTTTTGTGTCCCGTTGACACTCCCGGCCCCGTACACCATTATGAACATGTATTCATGAACGTGTGTTCATAATAGAGGCACAACCTAATCGAGACCCCGAGGCCGACGGAACCATTCGATCGTGCCCGCAGGAGGAAATGATGCATTCCATCGTCAACACCGAGCAGGCCGAGGCGTGGAACGGCTACGAGGGCAACCACTGGGCCGATCACCAGGACCGCTACGACGCCGTGAACAGCGGATTCAACGACCATCTGCTCGCGGCGGCCGCCATCGGCGAGCGGGACCGGGTGCTCGACATCGGGTGCGGAAACGGGCAGGTGACCCGGCTGGCCGCCCGGCGGGCGCGGCTCGGGCACGCCGCGGGGATCGACCTGTCGGCGCCGATGCTCCAGCGGGCACGCGCCACCGCCGCCGACGAGGGGGTCGCCAACGTGACCTTCGAGCAGGGAGACGCCCAGATCCACCCCTTCCCCGCCGCGGGCTTCGACGTGGCGGTCAGCCGCTTCGGGATCATGTTCTTCGCCGACCCGGTCGCCGCGTTCGCCAACATCGGCCACGCGCTGCGACCGGGAGGCCGCCTCGTCTTCCTGGCCCTGCGGGACATGAGCGACAACGACCTGGGCGCCGCCTTCGCGGCGATGGCCGAACACCTGCCTCCGGACTCCCTGTGGCCCGCCTCCGACGGGCCGGAGTCGCTGGCCGACCCGGCCCGCATCCGCGAGGTGCTCACCGGCGCCGGCTACGAGAAGGTGACCTCGGTGCCCGTCGAGGCGCCCCAGGTATGGGGTAAGGACGCCGCGGACGCGGCCGGGTTCCTCCAAGCCTGGGGCCCCGTCCGCCACATGCTCGGCCAGGTCGACCAGACCGCCGCCGCCCGGGCCCGTGACGCGCTCACGGCGGCGATGCGGCCCTACGAGGAGCCCGACGCCGTACGGCTGCGCGGCGCCGCGTGGCTCGTCACCGCCACCCACCCCTGACCAACCGCCAGGCGACGACGCGGACCGTACACAGAGGAACCCGACACCGCACGGCTACGCGGCGCCGCGTGGGTCGTCACCGCCACCCGCCCCTGACCAACCGCCAGGCGACGACGCGGACCGTACACAGAGGAGCCCGACACCGCACGGCTACGCGGCGCCGCCTGGGTCGTCACCGCCACCCGCCACGCGACGACGCGGACCATACGCGGAGGAACCCGACACCGCACGGCTGCGCGGCGCACCCTCATCGCCTGCCGGGCGACGCGCGGGCCGTGGCACTCATACGATGCATGTGATGTCACCGAGAAAAGCAGCCGTCCTGCGTGACGGCGGCGGTCAGAGCCTGCGCGAGCACCTGATCTCCGCCGCCGAACGCCTCATAGCCCTGCGCGGCACCGTCGGCCTCACCGTGCGCGACATCGCCCGGGAGGCCCAGGTCGCCGACGGCGTGCTCTACAACCACTTCGCGGGCAAGGAGGAGCTCCTCGCGCTCGCCCTGCACGCCCACGTCCAGACCGTGGAGCGCGAGCTGGGCGAGCTGCCCGGCAAGGCCGGCAGCGGCACCGTCGAGGCCAACCTGCGCGCCTACCTCACCCACGGCGTGGCCCTGCACACCGCCATCCTGCCCGCCTTCGCGGGTCTGCTCGGCCGGCCCGAGGTCCTCGCCCTGTTCGCCGGCATGCCCAGTCCCGTCGGAGACGGGCTGGGGCTGCGGGCGCACCTGGCCGGCTACCTGCGCGCCGAGCAGGATCTCGGCCGCATCGCCCAGGGCGTCAGCGTCGAGGCCGCCGCCACGATGATCGTCGGCGCCTGTCACGAGCTGGTCCTGCCCCCCATGCTCTTCGACCCCACCGCGGCCTCGGTCCAGGTCCCGCCCGGCTTTGTGGACGATCTGGTCGCCATCGTCATGAACGGCCTCCGCCCGGCCCGAACCCCCTGAACGAGCCGCCCCCTGCCTCGGCGCCCGAGAGCGATAATCGCGCAACCGGTGAGCTCGGATTTCGACGCCGTGCGGAGGTATCGAAAGGAGAGAAGGAACCGCCGCGTCCGGAGACTAAAGAACCGCCGCATTTGGGACTAAAGCCGCATTTCCTTCATGCGTACGGGACGGGCTATCCCGAAAATCCGCCCACAGGTGAGACAAAAGCCATTACCCCCAAAATGGCATATTTCATCCGATAGCCGTTCTTTGGGACGACCAAGCCCAATAACCGCTCCCGAAGGCACGGGCCGAAAGGACCGGCACTTCTTCCACGGGCCGGAGGATCGCTACGTCGGGAAGGACACGCTCCGGATGAACCGGTTGGCCAGCGCGTTGTCACACCGGCTGGGCGCGCAGAAGTAGATCACCAGAGCGGGTTCGTCCGCCCGCTCCACCGCCCACCCCGTGAAGTCGAGCTGGCCACCACGCTGCGGGTCGGCGATCGACCCCTCCAGCCGTACGGCGGGCTGCCCGCCCACGCTCACCTGGACCACTTCGGAGAAGACGCTGACCTTGCCCGGCAGCGAGGACTGCAGGGTCTCCTGCAGCTGCTGCGCCCCGCCCCGGGGATCAAGCGTGTCCAGTGTCTGCGCGTAGAAGCCGGTGGCCTCCTCCGGCGTGTTCTTGATGGTCTCGTTCGCGTTCGCCCAGTCGGCGGTGACCGGCGTGGCGAAGAGCGTCCGGAACTCGTCCGCGTGCGGCGAGGCCACCACGAACACGTCCGCCTGCTGCTGCAGCGTCCAGTCGGCGGGATGTTCGAACGCGATCGGCACGGCGGCCGAGCCCTTCTGGGCCGTCCAGTCGTCGCCGCCCCGCAGGACCGTCGCGAGCACCGCGACCAGCGCGATGATCGTCACGATCGCCACCGCGGCACCGATGAGAATGCCCTTGCCGCCGCCGGGCTTGGGCTGTCTCCTCCTCGCCTCCTCGGTCGGCGCCACCCTGGCGAACTCGTAGGGCTGACTCGTTCCGCTGATCGCGTCACGCAGCTCGGCGATGAACTGCGCGCAGGTGTCGTAGCGCTGTTCGGGCGATTTGGCCAGCGCCCGCATCATGACGCCGTCGACCTCCAGCGGGAGGTCGGGCCGGAGCGTGGTGAGCGGCGTGGGCGCCTCCGCCAGATGCGCCCAGAGCAGTGCGATCTCGTTGTCGCGCTGGAACGGCAGCTGCCCTGCCAGCGCCTCATAGACCACGCAGGCCAGGGCGTACTGGTCGCAGCGGCCGTCGATGCGCTCCTTGTTGATCTGCTCGGGCGCCATGTAGCGGGGCGTGCCGATGAACTGGTCGGTCTGGGTCAGCCCGGAGAGCGAGGTGCGGTGCTTGGTGATGCCGAAGTCGGTGAGATAGGCGTGGTCGCCTTCGGTGTGAGCGGCGATCAGGATGTTGGCGGGCTTGACGTCACGGTGGATCAGATCGTGCGCGTGAGCGGTGTCCAGCGCGGCGGCCACCTGGGCGAAGATCCGGTTGACCTGGCTCACCGTCATCGGCCCGCGGTCGTAGAAGATCTTGCGCAGGTCGGGGCCGTCCACGTAGCGCATCGCGATGTACAGGGTGCCGTCGTCGGCGCTGTCGGCCTCGTAGATCGGGATGATGTTGGGGTGGTCCATGCTCGCGACCGTCCGCGACTCCAGGACGAAGCGCTGGCGGAACCGGTCGTCCTCCCCGAGCAGCGGGTTGAGGATCTTCAGTGCGACGCGACGGTTGAGCCGGGGGTCCACCGCGAGGTAGACCACGGCCATGCCGCCCTTGCCGATGAGGTCCTCGATGTAGTAACCGGCCACCTCCCGCCCGATCAGCGCCCTGTCATTCATGGACATCACGTCTTGACAGACTGGCCGCAGTATCCGCAGAAGCTGTGGGCGGGGCCGAGGCCCATCCCGCAACCGGTGCAGTATTTCTGCTGCGTGGGCGTGTCGGCCGGTTTGCTGCCGGGCTCCCTCTTGGTGTCGGGCCCCTTCGCGACCAGCACCGGCTGGCCCGGCGAGGTGGGGGTCCTGGGCAGCGCGGGGAAGGAACGGCCGACCACGATCGTGGCGTCGGCCTTCTCGTCTAACGCCGGTCCCGGCGGAGCGGACGGCGGATTGGTCAGGGGAGGCCTGGTCTGCGCGGGCGGGTTGGTCAGGGGAGGCCTGGTCGGCGCGGGCGGACTCTCCGGGGAATCCGGTGCGGACGACCTGCGGCGCCAGAGCAGCAGCGCGCACACCACCACGACCCCCACGAGCACGGCCCCGGCGACGAGAAGCGGCCAGAGCGGCGTCTCTCCCGTGTCGGCGACGGCGGTGGCTCCCTTGGTCCCCGCGTCCTCGGCGGTGCCGCGCTTCTGCTGGGACGTCTTCAGGTGCGCGGCGGCCACGGTGTGGCCCGGATAGAGGTCAAGGACCCGCTGGAAGGCGGGGACCGCGGCCCCGTAGTAATGGGTGTGGAAGCGGGTCAGCGCCTGCTCGAAGGCGGCGTCGATCGGGCCGCGTCTGGGGGCGACGTCGGCCTCGGCCAGCGCCTTGGTGACCTCCCGGATGCCGATCATCCTGGCGTCCTTGCCCCCGCCGACCAGCAGCCCGACGACCTCGCCCTTCTTGTCCTCGATCACCGGCCCGCCGATCAGCCCCCTGTCGACGAGGGCCCCCAGCTTCTCCGGCTCGTTGACCTTGCTCTCCGGATCCCTGAACTGCCGGCCGCTCTCACCGGCGCCCCCCGCCCGCAGGTGACCGATGTCCACGGTCTCCGGGAGGTTCGCGGCGGGTCGCCCGGTGAACCCGGCGACCGCCACCGGCGAGGCGTCCTTGGTGGGCACCACGGTGGCGAGCGGCGCCGTGGGCAGGCCCGCACCACCGTCGGCGCGCCCGACGGGCCTCAGCACGGCGGGGCTGTCGGGCTTGTCACCCGTGCGGACGATCTCGGCCTTGAACCCCTCCTTGTCGGCAGGGGCGATGTTGGGGAAGACCCTGAGGTCGGTGGTGACGTCGAAGATGCAGGTGGCGGTGGGCTGCTTGGGCGGGTAGCACTCCTGCAGGTGGTGGTTGAGCTGCTCGTCCTTGAGGGTGTGCCGCTCGAAGTCCGCGGGAATCTTGACCTTGTGGTGCGCGGCGAAGATCTTGTTGGCGGCGTACACCTCGAGGTCGAGGTCGTTCTTGACCACCCGGGTGAGGGTGACCATGGCGCCCTCGGGATTGACGACCGTGCCGGTGCCGGTGCCGATCGGCACATCGTAGGAACGCTCCACGTGGAGCAGTTCGCCGATGTGGTCGAGCAGGGTGACCTTGATCTTCGCCGTGGCCTCGATCCGGACCACCGCGGGGGTCACCAGATCGGTGATTCCACTGGGATGCTCGTGGGCGAGCGCGGGGGTCACCGCGGCCACCGCGAGTGACAGGCCTCCGACCAACGCCAGGAACGAACCGAACCGCCGCATCGCCACTCCCTACAGGGGATAGGACAAGGGTCGCAAAGAGCAGCGAATAAGTGAACCGTCTGAGCCCGAAGAATTGGGTTTCTTCCCGCGCTTACCTGCGAAAGGTAACAGCTTGGGAACCTTCACCCGGCTTTTCCCCTTGACATTCACGGTCTTTCGCTTCATCCGCACCCCGCCGTGAGCAGATGCGCAAAGTCTATGCTTCGCGTGCCCGATCCGGCGAGAATGCGCGCCCTCTCGGCAACAACACCACAAAGCCATCCTCAGCCATCGCACCCCTCTGAACAGCTCCGGCGGGACAACGGCCTTGCGTCGCAATAAACTAGCACAAGTAGGTACAAAAGCGAAAAATCGCCCACTTCTACCCATGTCGTACAACCATCACGTGAACAGTCAGGTGAGCCGGATAGATCACGCTCGGACAACGGCGTGCCAGGAGAACCGCCTGCCGTTCACGGCGGGGACGGCGACCCGGTTTTCAGTCGCCGCCCTGCCGGAGCCGCCGGCCGAAGGCACGACGCCCCGAACGCGGCGGACGCACCCGCATCACCGCGCTAGGCACGGGGCCGAACGAGCACTGCGGGATCGAAGCTCATCTCGAAGGGCGCGAGCAGGGTCGCGATCTCTCCCGCCTCATGCTTCTCGGCGGGCTTGTACTCCTCGCCGGCGAGCTCGTGGACGTAGAGGGACGGCCCCTCGGAGAGCTCGATCCGCCAGTAGGCGGGAATGCCCGCGGCGGCGTAGACGGACCTCTTGATGTGACGGTCTCGCGTCTGAGTGCTCGGGCTGACCATCTCGACGGCCAGCAGGATGTCGTTCAGCGCGAACATCAGCTCCGTCCTGTCGAGGGCCTCCGTCGGCACCACCACGAGGTCGGGGATGAGGAAGTCACGGGGGCCCACCCGGAGATTGACCTCCTGCAGCGGCTGAAACTCCGGCGGTGCGGCATCTTCGAGGATCCGCACAAGGCGCAGGCTCGCATACTGATGCATAGGCGTGGGCGAGGGACTCACCAGTAGGCTCCCGTTGAAGAGCTCGTAGCGGTTTCCGTCGTCGGGAAACGTGAGCAGGTCGTCGACGGTGAACGGCGGCTCTCCTTGGAGGACCGTCCGCTTGGTCGTCGGCTCCGTCGTTGCCATTACGGTCACCTGCTCAGTATCGGGAGTCCTGCCCTCACTCACATGCTACTTCCCGCGATTCCACTACCTTATGTAATTGATTGATCACGATTCGCACAGGCTTGGGCACCCTGAAGTACGGCGGTGTGGACCGCGCGGGCGATGCGGGCGCCCCAGGTGGAACGGGGGCCGCCGAAGAGCTCCTCGGGTCCGTGATCCCGTACGGCGACGCAGACGGCGTCGGAGGCCGTGCCCGTGCAGGCGAAACCGGCCTCCGCCAGCGCCTGGGACTTGGCCTCGGTCACCGTCATGACCGCGTTGACCAGGGCGGCGTCACTCATGGCGACCGGCACGGCGACGATGATGTTGATCGTGCCCGGGACGTACAGGGGCGCGAGCTCGGGGTCGGGGACGCCGTCGGGGGCCGCGGCCCAGGTGGGGACGCGCAGGCCGACGGTCGCCGCCGCCTCCGCTCCCCCGTCGTCCGCCCGGACGAAGCGGTCGACCGAGGCCGCGGTGAGCATGCCGACGCCGGGCCCGGCGGGGGCCATCTCGAGCAGGTGGTCCACCGGGTCCATCCGGGAGTAGCCGGCGACCACCTGGGCGTTCAGCGCCCACTCCGCCGGGCCGATGCCGCCGCCGAGCATCGCCGAGGAGATGGCCCGCCGTCCGGGACCGAACTCCCACAGCAGCGATCCCAGCCTGGCCCCGTCCTCGTCGCGGTAGGTGAGTTTCAAGGGCGCTCCAGGTGGACCTCGGGCCGGCCCCCGGGACCGGTCGCGACGCGGACGCGCGCGTCGAAGTGTTCGCCGATCAGCTCCCCGGTCAGCACCTCGGCCGGGGTGCCGGCGGCCGCGACCCGGCCGCCCGAGAGCAGCGTCATCGAGTCGGCGTACTGACCGGCCAGGCTCAGGTCGTGCAGGGTCGTGACGACGGTCAGACCGTCGGCCAGCCGGAGCCGGTCCACGAGCTCCAGCACCTGCTGCTGGTGCCCCAGATCCAGGGCGGTCGTGGGCTCGTCGAGCAGGAGCACGGGGGCCTGCTGGACCAGTGCCCTGGCGAGCACGACGCGCTGCCGCTCGCCGCCCGACAGGTGGCCGAGCGTGCGGGAGGCGAAGGGCGACAGGTCGAGCCGGTCCAGCACCGAGGCCGTCACCTCACGGTCGTGGCGGCTCTCACGGCCCAGATAGGGGATGTACGGCGTGCGGCCCAGCAGGGCGTAGTCGAACACGGTCATGTCGACCGGCAACGCGGGAGACTGCGGGGCATAGGCGATCAGCCGGGCCCGGTCCCTGGGCTTGAGCCGCCGGACCGGCGCGTCGTCGATGAGCACCTCGCCCGAGCAGGGCAGCACCCCGGCCATGGCCTTGAGCAGCGTGGACTTGCCCGCGCCGTTCGCCCCGATGACGGCCAGCCAGTCGCCGTCGCGGACGTCGAGGTCGATGCCGGACAGCACGCTCCGCCGTTCCAGCACGACCGCGAGGTTCCGCACCCTGACCCGGCTCGCGATCTCCTCGCCTCCCGGCTCGGAGCCCGCGTTCGCAAGCTCACCGTTCCCGCCCGCGCGTCCGCTCACGTCTCCGCCCGCCTGGTCAAGCCCAACCCCGCCCACGCCTCCACCCGTCTGATCGCGTGCGGTCCGGTTCACGTGTCCACCCGCCTGGTCACGCGCAGCACGGCCACGAAGAACGGCGCGCCGACGAAGGCGGTGACCACGCCGATGGGCAGTTCGGCCGGGGAGAGCACGGTCCTGGCGATCAGGTCGGCGAGGACCAGGAAGGCCGCACCGCCCATCAGCGAGAGCGGAAGCACGATCCGGTAGGACCCTCCCGCCAGACGGCGGACCACGTGCGGGACCACGATGCCGACAAAGCCGATCAGCCCGCTGACCGCGACGGCCGCCGCGGTGGCCAGGGAGGCGGCGAGCAGCACGACGAGCCGGACGCGAGTGGCGTTGAGGCCGAGACTGGCCGCCTCGTCGTCGCCGACCGAGAGCACGTCGAGCAGCCTGCCGTGCAGCAGCATGATCACCACTGAGACGACGGCGTACGGGGCGACCAGCGTGACCTGAGCCCAGCCCCCGCCGACGTCGCCGAGGATCCAGGAGTAGACGCGCTGCAGCTCCTCCACCCTGAGCTGCTGCAGGAACGTCTGGATGGCGGTGAGGAAGGACGAGACCGCCACCCCCGCGAGGACCAGCGTGGCGGTGCCGCCACCCCGGCCCGCCACGTTGCCCAGCGCGTAGGCGAGCAGGACGCCGCCGATGGCCCCGGCGAAGGCCGCGGCCGGGATCAGCAGCCCCTGGTCGTCGCCCTTCATGAACACGATCGCCACCGTGGTCGTGAGACCGGCGCCCGCGGCGGCCCCCAGGAGGTAGGGGTCGGCCAGAGGGTTGCGGAAGACACCCTGGTACCCGGCGCCCGCGGTGGCCAGCAGCCCGCCGACGATCGCGGCGAGCAGGACCCGGGGCAGCCTCAGCTCGAACAGCAGCCCCTGCTCGACGGGCGACAGTCCCGAGTCGACCGAGACGAAGGGCAGCCAGTCGAGCAGTTGCAGCGCCACCCTGGTCGGCCCGATATCGGCCGCGCCCACCAGCAGTCCCGCGAGCATGCTCGCCAGAAGGATGCCCACGGCCGCCGCCACCACCGCCGGGCTCAGCCGGGTCGCCCGCCGTCCCCGGGAACCGCCGGAGGAGTCGGAGGGACGAGAAAGATCGGTCACCTAGTCGGTCGTGGCCTTCTGCACGGCGTCGCCGACCTGCTTGGCGAGGTCCACGACACGCGGGCCCCAGCGGGAGGCGACGGCGTCGTCAAGGGCGATGACCCGGTCGTTCTTGACGGCGGAGAGCTTGGACCAGCCGGGGCGCTTGGCGATGGTGTCCCTGGACTGGGCGCAGCACTTGGTGTCGGCCAGGAAGATCAGGTCCGGGTCGGCCTGGGCGACGAACTCGGCCGACAGCTTGGGATAGCCTCCGGCCGCGTCGGGGGCCTTGTCGGCGATGTTGGTCAGGCCGAACAGTCCGTAGATCTGGCCGATGAAGGTGCCGGAGGTGGCCGCGTAGGGCGTGACGTCCAGCTCGTGATAGTAGGTGAGCTTGGTGTCCTTCGGCGCGGTGGCCGCGAGCTCCTCCATCTGCTTCTTCATGTCGGCCGCGACCTCGTCGGCCTTGGCCTTGTTGCCGGTGGCCGCGCCGAGGTCGGCGATCTGGTCGTAGGCCTCGTCGAGCTTGGTGGCCGCGGGCTCCAGCAGCACCGGAATGCCGATCTTGCTCAGCTCGGCCACGACGTTGTCGAGGTCGTTGGCGAGCACGATGAGATCGGGCTTCCTGGCGATGATCGCCTCCACGTTCGGCTTGAAGCCGGACATGTCGCTCTTCGGCGCCTCGGCGGGGTAGTCCGACTGGTCGTCCACCGCGACGACCTGGGGTCCGGCTCCGATGGCGAACAGGCTCTCGGTCGCGGTGGGCGACAGGGACACGATCCGCCCGGGCTTCCGGGCGAGGACGACGGAGCCGTTGCCCGCCTCGACCGTGACCGGGAACCCCTCCGCCGCGGCGGGTGCCGCGGTCGTGGGGGCCGCGGAGGTGGGATCCGCGCTCGGAGAGGCGGTGGTGGAGCTCTGACCGCATCCGGCCAGGGCCAGCACGCCGAGCAGCGCGCCTGCGAGGGCGGTACGTACGGGCCTCAAGCGAGGTCCTTTCGGTTGCCGGAAGAAAGAGACCCGAAGAAGGGACGGATCACCCTTTTCCACGAGGGTTGGCAGCGTCGGCGCAGCGGAGGCGACCTGGCTCGATCCGGGGGGATCATGACAGTTGCGGGACAGCGCCGGACTCACACCGGACTTCGCTACGCGCTGCGCGTCAGATAGACGCTATCAATTCACCCGAACACTCCAGCATCAAGGGCTTTCGGCCCGCCCTTCCACCCAAAGGACCGGCCGGAATCGTGCGAGACCCCGCGCGATGGCGATCGGCCTGCCTCCGTCTCGCGCGTACGGATCGACCCGCCCCCACCCCACGCGCGCGGATCAACCCGCCCCCGTCTCACACGTACAGATCAACCCGCCTCCGCCGCACAGCTCAATCCGCCTCCGCCTCGCGCGTGCAGTACGCGCCGAGGCCGCCTTCCAGTACGTCGAAGGCGTGCTCCGCGTTCGCGACGGCGTCCGGATAAACGGCATCGGCGGACTCTCCCTCCAGGAGACGCCGCACGTTTTCCGCCACGAGCACGTTGCGGACGCTCAGGATCTGTGCGGCCGCGACGCGAGCGGCGATGTCCGCCGCCTCCGTCTGCCCGGCGAACTCCCGTGCCAGGAAATCCTCGCTGCGGGCGAAGAAGACGTAGACGCGCTGCGTCAAGGAGGGAGTGACGCGGACGAGCCGCTGGACGTTGAGCACCGCCGGGTTGTCGTTGAGACCGGTCGCCGCGTCACGAACGGCCAGCGCGGCGAGGAAATGGCGGCGAAGGGCCGTGATCGCCGACTCTCCGACCGCCCGATCCCTGACGATCCGGGCCGGCTCGTCCACGTGCTCCTCCATCGGAGCTGTGACCAGGTCTTCCTTGGTCGGGAAGTAATTGAAGACGGTCTTCTTGGAGACATCGATGGCCGCCGCGATCTCCGCGACGGAGACGTTGTCGAAGCCTCGTTCCACGAACAGATCGATCGCGGTTTGCCACAGAGAGTGGCGAGTCTGAAGCTTCTTGCGCTCGCGCAGGCGGAGTTCCTCGGTCATGCACACCAATATACCGGGTGAAAAAATAGTCTCAGGATAAATATTGCCTTGGTGTAATTTTCGTCCTTATAGTCGTGGGCATGACCACCGAGGAGACCTCCATGACCGAGAGCGCCGAACCGGCAGCCCTCCCGCCCCGGTCCGAGCGCACCACCGCACGCCTCAGCCAGACCTGGCTGACCTGGACCGTTTTCACGGTCACGGCGACGACCACGGTCGCGGGTCTGCTCTCTCCCGCGGTAAGGGAGGCGATGAGCAGGACTCCGGGTTTCCTCGACGGCCAGTGGTGGCGACTGATCAGCCCCATATTGATCAATCCGGAGGGCTGGCATCAGATCGTCTTCAACGCCGCCGCGCTGCTCGTCCTCGGCACGGTCGCCGAACGGGTCTACGGCCGGCTCCGCTGGATCGCCCTGTACCTGGCGGGGGCGCTCTCGGGGGAGATCTTCAGCTACGCGATGGGCGACTACAGCGCGGGGTCCTCCCTCGCCATCGCGGGACTGCTCGGCGGGCTCACCGCCTGGGTGGTCCTCGGCCATGCCCGGCTACCCGCCTTCCCCCGCGTGGGGGCTGTCGCGCTGTCGGCCGGGGCCGTCCTCCTCGTGGTGATCGGTGACGCGCACGGCGCCCCGATCCTCATCGGATTCGCGCTGGGCTCGCTCATGCTCTGGCACGCACGCCGTACGGGAAGCCCGATCCCCACCGCGAAGCAGGTCGACCCGCAGTCCTAGTCAGGCGCCACCGCCTACGTGAGCTGCTCCTCCGCGGCGGCGATGATCTCCTGGAGGTGCAGGCCGTGCGCGGCGTCGAGAGGGTGCCCGCCGCCGCGCCGTACGGTCGTCGCGAACTCGGCGAGCATGAGGGAGAAGACGTCGTCGCCGAGCTGGGTGTCGTTGATGGACTCCCGGCCCAGGCGGCCGTAGATTCCCACGTTGGAGGGCGGTAGCTCGCCGGGAACGCTCAGGCACAGCGAGGCCTCGCTGACCGAGCCGGTCTCGTGCTCCAGCAGCAGGCCGACCCAGCCCCGCGGGTTGCCGTGGGCTCGGACCCCGACGACCCTGCCGAGCGAGGCCTCCAGTAGGTCGATCATGTGGGGGCCGACGTCGAGGATCGCACCGCGCTCCAGCCGCCACGGGGTGGCGAAGTCTCCTCCGAGCATGGCTCCGGTGATGTTGGCCGCGTGCCCGCCGAAGGGCTCGATGGCCGAGACCCTTGCCAGGAACGCCCGGGTCGCCGCGGAGTAACGCCAGGTGAGGACCATCTGGGAGGCCACGCCAGCCTCGGCGATGGCTCCGGCCAGCCGCCGGGCGCCGTCCAGATCTGCCGCGAGCGGTTTCTCCAGCAGCAGTGCCTTGCCCGCCTTGGCGGCGAGCACGCCGAGCTCGGCCTGCACGGCGGGCGGCACCGAGAACGCGACCGCCTCGCAGTTGTCGAACAGCTCCTCGATCCGCTCGAAGACCGGGGCCCCGAATCTTCTCGCCGCCTCGGGTCGCCGTGCCCACACTCCGGCCAGGCGCGTGTCCGGCCCGGCCGCCAGCCTCGGCGCGTGCACCATTTCGGCCCACGGCCCCGCGCCCACCAGACCCACAGATATCGTCACGTAATCCAGTTTCTCACGCCCCCATGTTCCGGCCGCGTGCTCGGGTCGCTCTACCGCGGCACCGGCGGTCCAGGGGCGGGCTCGCAGGGCGCCGTCGGACCGGCGGCCCGTGAGCGGGCCCACGGGGTGCCCGTCGAACCGGCGGACCGGTGCCCGCCGTACGGCCCGTGGGCGGGCTCGCGGGGCGCGGTCTGACCGGTGTTCGCCGTACCGGCATGATGGGCTTCATCATGAACCAGATGATTCTGCTGCGGCACGGCGAGACCGAGTGGAGCAGGGACGGCCGTCACACCGGCCGCACCGACCTGCCGCTCACCGACAAGGGCGAGGACCAGGCGCGAGCGCTCGCCCCACTGGTCGAAGGCCAGACGTTCGACCTGGTCCTGGTCAGCCCCGCCCTGCGGGCCCGGAGGACGGCCGAGCTCGCGGGGCTGAAGGCGTACGATACGGAGCCCGACCTGTGGGAGTGGGACTACGGCGGTTACGAGGGCATCACCACCGACACGATCCGCAAGACCCGTCCCGGCTGGTACCTCTGGCGCGACGGGGTCGTCCCCGGTGACGACGAGCACCCCGGCGAGAGCGCGGAGCAGGTCGGCGCCCGCGCCGATCGAGTGATCACCCGGGCCAGGGCCGCCGAGGGCGACGTCGTCCTGGTCGCCCATGGGCACTTTCTGCGGGTGCTGTGCGCCCGCTGGCTCGACCTGTCCCCCACCGACGGCCGGCTCTTCCGCCTGGACACCGGCACCTACTCACGACTGGGCTTCGAACACGCCGAGCCGGTCGTCCTCACCTGGAACGCCCCCGTCTGACACGGGGACGAACCGCCCGGCCGCATCGGGCGGGCTCCCCGCCGTACGGAAACCGCCTCCTCGATCCTGGCGGACGCCCGGCCGTCCTCCCCGGTCGGGGAGGCGCACGCCGTACAGCACGGGGATCTTGCTCAGGCGGCCGCGGCCGCGGCCGCGGGCTGCGGACCGCGGCCTGTGAGCCATTCGATGACCTTGCGGTGGCCGTGGCGAGCGTCCTCGAAGTGACCCCAGCGCCAGTAGCGAGGCTGGTCACGCACTCCGGTGACCCAGGTCCGGTAGGACACCGGAGCGATCGCACCGTCCCCCGTGGCTGCCGAGGCCACTCCGTAGGTGCGGATCACGACGCGGCCTCCCGGCGCGAAAAGCACGTCGTCGGCCACTGGATACAAGGTCATTTGATCGAGCACGGTTTGAGCCCCCAATCGCTGTGGGCTCAAACACTTCCCCACCGCCCCACTTCCCCGGTTACGTCACCGGCGCGCCACGGTTAACCCGCTGCGCCGGATGTAAAAACGGTGTTACACCGTCAGCCCGTCGAACTCCCCGTCCTTCACCCCGAGTACGAGGGCGCGGATCTCATCACGTGTGTAGATCAAGGCTGGACCCTCGGGAAAACGGGAGTTACGGACCGCGATGCTGCCGTCCGCCAGTTCGGCGAGCTCGACGCAGTTGCCCTGAGAGTTGCTGTACCGGCTCTTGCGCCAGCTGGCCCCGGCAAGGTCAGTGGCAGGCATGCCGTTATAGGTCTGCTCCATTTACATCTCTCTGAGAAGGTCGCCGAGGATCTCGGCGGTGCCCCCAGGCGTGGTGCTTTCCACGCACAACTGCTCCATGGCCGTGAGGTATGGATCGATGTCCTCACGCTTGTCCAGGTAGAGGGCACCCCAGAGCTGCTCGACATAGACGATGTCCGATAGATCGGACTCGAGAAATCGCAAGATGCTGAACGCACCACCCTCGGCCGCGTGCATACCTGATCGAAAGGGCATCACCTGAAGGGTGATGTTGGGCAGCGTGGCCACTTCCAGCAGGTGCTGAAGCTGCTCACGCATGATCTCCCTGCCTCCGATGGGACGCTTCAGGGCCGCCTCGTCGATGACCGCCCACAGCCGCGGGCCGTCCTTCTTCGTCAGGCGATCCTGCCGCTGCATGCGCATATGCACACGACGCTCGATCTCCGCCTCTGGCACGTCCGGGTGGCCCAACCGGATCACGGTGTGTGCGTAGGCGGACGTCTGCAGCAGGCCGGGAACGAACTGCACCTCGTAGGTGCGGATCACGCTCGTCGCCTCCTCCAGCCCCACGTAGGTGGTGAACCAGCTCGGCAACAGGTCGCCGTACTTGTGCCACCAACCAGGGGTGTTCGCCTCGCGGACCATCTCCAGCAGGCCGCGCCGTTCCGCGTCGTCGAGCACGCCGTACAGGGTGAGCAGGTCTTCCACGTCTCGGGTCTTGAAACCGACACGGCCGAGCTCCATCCGGCTGATCTTGGACTCGGAGGCGCGGATGTGAAACCCCGCCACCTCACGGGTGAGATCTTTCTCCTCACGCAGACGGCGCAGGCTTGCGCCGAGCATGATGCGCCGAACGGTGGAACCGGTACCGGGCGGATCCATGGACACGTGGTGCTCCTCGCTCGCTTTCCTGATCGACAGTCTGTCACTTTGCGCCCCGAGAGTTACCGGGCCGCGAACAAGATCCCCTTTCCTTACGAAATGTCGAACTCATGGGTAACCGTAGCGGTTGCACAGACCTTATGCACGTGCATTCGCCCTTGCACCTGCACGGGAGTTTGCACCATGATTGCGGCTGTGCAGTCCGCCCAAACCGCGCCCCCCCGATCGTCAACGTCATGGACAGCGCTCGACTGGTGGCCCCCAGTCGGCTGGTGGCCTGACGCGGCGCGTGACCTCGTCTCCGGCTCCTCGGCCATGGCCAGCGCCACGTTCGTGCTTCCGCCACAGGCCGAGTCCGTCCACTCCGCCCGCAGCTTCGCGACGGGCACGCTCACTGGCTGGAAGCTCGGCGAGCTGAGCGACAACATGGAGTTGGTCGTCTCGGAACTGGCCACCAATGCCTTCAGGCACGGTCTGCGACTGGCCGAGTCGCGCGCCAGAGAGCCGATCAGGCTCTCCCTGATCCGCAGGAACGGTCTGGTCGCCTGCACGCTCAACGATCCCGGGGCCGGCTTCCCCGCGCTCCGCGACCCGGCGCCCCTCGACATCGGCGGGCTCGGACTGCACATCGTCGAGTCGCTGAGCCTGCGCTGGGGCTGGGCGCCGCTGGCGCCGTACGGCAAGATCGTGTGGGCGGTCCTGCGCCCGGACCTCCCCGAGGAGTAAGACCTCTCAGGCCCCTCTCAAGGATCCCCCCAGGGGATCACGGCCCCCCGAACCTCCGCAACCGAACCTTTCCCGAACGGCGCCGCCTCTTCCCCTTCAACTGGCGCCGATCGGTCCCGGGACCCGCCCTCCCCTCCCCCGGCGGTCCCGGGGCCGATCAGAAGCGGGCCGTCGATGTGGTAACGCATTGCATTCTGCGCGGTGCATGCCGTCGGAGATGCCCTCTGCATTACCGTGGATGTTTATGGCTCACGGAGAGTCCCCGCGCGAGATTCCTGAAAGAGCTACGAGATGGACGATCACCTGCTCGGATGGTTGAAAACCCTCGACGAAGAACGGCTCGCCCGAGTTCTGGCCAACCGGCTGGACGCCCTCGCCCCGCCGTGGCCGCGCCGCCTGGACACCCTGGCGCAGCGACTGGGCAACGGTTTCGCGGTGATGGAGGTCATGCGCGGGCTGCCACTGCCGTCCCTGGAGGTGGCGCAGGCGTCACTGGCCCTCGGCGATCAGGTCCGCCCGGAGGAAGTGGCCCGTTTCATGGGCGTGCCGGAGGCCGAGGTGACGCCCTGGCTCGACCTGTTGTTCGACCATGCCCTGGCCTGGCCGGACGACGAAGGACGGATCCGCGTGGCCGGCGGGGTCGCCCGCTGGTGGACGGCCCCCTGCGGGCTCGGTGAGCCGCTCACCCACTATCTGAACTCCTGGACCGTCAGCGCCGACGCCCTGCGGGGGCTCGCCAGGACGCTCGGCCTGCCGCAGGGCCCAAAACGCCGCACGATCACCAAGGTCTCCGAGGTCCTCTCCGATCCCGAACGGGTGAGCGCCCTGGTCGAGCGGGCCCCGGAGGGCACGAGACGGCTCCTGGAGGAGTTCGCCTGGGACGGCCCGGTCCGCACCGTGGACGGCGGCAGGTTCGTCGTGCCGGGCGCCCCCGAGAAGTGGGCCGTCGACCACGGACTGATCTTCCGTCCGAGCTGGAACGTGGCCGAGATGCCCCGGGAGGTGTCGCTCGCGCTGCGCGGCCCCGACTACCACCCGCCCTTCACCCCCGGCCCGCCCGACCTCGGCACGGTCCCGGTGGACCCCGAGGCCGTGGACCACCTGATGACGCTGGCCGCCCCGCACGTGGTCGAGCGCTGCGCCGCGATGCTGGAGAACACCGCCAAGATCCCGCTGCCGCTGCTCAAGGCGGGAGGGGTGGGCGTGCGCGAGGTCCGGCGGGTGGCCAAGGACACCGGCTGCGACGAGGACGAGACCCGGCTGCTGCTGGAGATCTGCGCGGTGGCCCGGCTGCTGGCCTGGGACGACTCGGCCGGCGGCCTGGTGCCCACCGAGAAGTTCGACCGCTGGCGGCTGGACGACGCGGCCGCCAGGCTCCGCGTGCTGCTGTCGGCGTGGTGGCGCATGGAGCGCTCGTCGCTCCGCAGGACCGACGGCAAGTACGGCACCGTGCTGGGCGACGACCCGGCGGGGGCGGCGGTCGCGCGGGCGAGACGTGCGGTGCTCGCCGTACTGGCCCGCCTGCCCGCCAACACGGCCTGCACCGACCGGGCGGGGCTGGTCGGCGCCACACACTGGCACGCCCCCCTGCTCGACCAGTCGCTGCTGGCCGAGTGCGCCCCCGCCGTGCTCGACGAGGCCCGGATGCTCGGGCTGGTCGCCCTCGACACGATCACCGACCTCGGCCGCGCGCTGGCCGGCCTGGACACCGCCGCCGGCGACGAGACCGACGACTCCACGCCGATCGTGGAGAACGACCCCCTGCTGGTGGAGTGCTCGACCCGGGCGCTGGCCAGCGTACGGCGGAGCGCGCTGTTCGGCGCCGACCTCACCGCCGTGGTGACCGGCCCGCCCTCCAGCGAGCTCGCCGAGCTGCTGGACCGGGCCGCCGAGCGCGAGTCCCGCGGCGCGGCCTCGGTATGGCGGTTCACCCCGGCGAGCGTGCGCCGCGCCATGGACGCGGGACACACCGCCGACGGCCTGCTGGCAGACCTCGCCGAGGTGGGCGCGGTGCCGCAGCCCCTCGACTATCTGGTGCACGACGTGGCCAGACGGCACGGCGAGGTCAGCGTGACGACGGTCGCCTGCATCGTGCAGGCCTCCGACCCGGTGCTGCTGGCCGAGATCGCCGGGCACCGGCGGCTGTCCAGGCTGGGCCTGCGGCTGCTGGCGCCGACCGTGCTGGCCAGCACGATGCCCGCCGACAAGACCCTCGCCGCGCTCAGGGAGAACGGCTACGCCCCGGTGCCGATCGAGGACACCGGGGAGATCACCATCCGCCGCGCCCGGATCGAGGAGCCGCAGAACGGGCGGCTGATCCTGCTGCCGGGAGGCCGGGTGGCCGAGCTGGAGCAGTCGTCGCACCTGCTGGTCGAGCCGCCGCCTGACCCGCGCGAGCACGCCGGCCGCCTGCTCGCCTCCAAGGACAACGCCGCTCAGCAGAACGGCAGGACCTGGGCGGTCATCGGCCGCCTGGCCTTCCGGCTGCCGACCGCCCAGCAGTCCCTGCTCGGCTTCGTGGTCGACCGGGGCGTGCAGGCGGCGATCACGCTGACCGACGGCCTGACCGCGACCATCAGCCACGGCGAGCTGCGCAGCGGCGTGCTCGACGCGTGGTGCGAGGAGGCGGGAGACTATCTGGAGTTCCCGCTGGCCGACATCGTCGAGGTCCGCAGCACCTACGCCTAGCACGGTGGCCGCGATGCGGCCTCCCTCCGGCTCAGCCCCTCACCCCGCAGCGGCGCAGGGCGAGCAGGGCGAGCACCCGGGTCACGTCCCGGAGCTCGCGCAGGTCGACCTGCTCGCGCGGAGCATGGGCGAAGCGCACGTCGCCAGGACCGTAGTGCAGGGCCGGGATGCCACCGGCGGCGTAGAGACGCAGGTCGCTCCCGTACGGCGCGGCGGCCTCGGCCGGGTGGGAGCCGGTGACCTCCGCCACCGCCGTGGCGACCTGGCCCAGCAGCGCGTGCCCCGCGGGCAGCCGCCCGCTCGCGAACTGGCCGCCGGGCCAGGTGACGACCGGAGGGTGCTCGCGCAGCCACGGGTGATCGAGCTCGGCGATCGCGCTCTCCAGCGCCAGGCGGGCCTGCGCCGGATCCTCGTCCAGGCGCACGCCGAGCCGCCCCTCCGCGACGAGAAGGTCCGGCACACTGCTGGCCCAGTCGCCCGCGCGGACCGTGCCGATCTCGATCGGGTAGGGCATCGGGTTGCCGTCGAAGACCGGGTCCGGATCGCGGTTGCGGTCGGCCTCCAGCCGCCTGATCACCTCGAAGACCGGCCAGAAGACCTCCAGGGCGTTGACCCCCTCGTAGCGAGTGGCTCCGTGGGCCGCCCGCCCGGCGACCTCGATCCGGAACGTCAGCGCACCCGCCGTCGCGGCGATGATCGCCCCGCTGGTCGGCTCGGCGATCACCGCGGCCTCGCCCCGGTGGCCGCGGGCCAGGGTCGCGAACGCGCCCAGGCCGCCGTCCTCCTCCCCCACCACGCAGTGCAGGGCCAGCGGTCGCGCCAGCCGTACTCCCGACCTGGAGAGGGCGGCGACGACGGCGAGGTTCGCCGCGAGGCCCGCCTTCATGTCGCAGGCGCCCCTGCCGTGCATGATGTTCCCGCTGATCCGGGCGGCGAAGGGGTCACCCTCCCACCTGGCCGGGTCACCGATCGGCACGACGTCCGCGTGCCCCTGCAGAACGAGCGCCGGCTCCCCCTCGCCCTCCGTGACACCGACCACGCCGTAACCCTCGGTGCGCGGGGCCTCGGTGCCGGGAAAACCGGGAGCCGCCCTGAGCTCGTCGAGGTCGAGCTTCCAGACGTCCACGTCCAGGCCCGCCTCGACGAGCAGGCGGGCGCAGTGGTGCTGCAGATCCGACTCGGCGTCGGTGCCGGTCACGCTCGGCACCCGTACCAGGTCGGCCAGCAGCCGTACCGTCGCCGCCTCGTCGAGGGCGTCCAGCACCCTCGCTTCGATCACCTCGTTCTGGGACATGCCGCTACCCTTCCAGAGCCACCCGGCGGGCAAGGCCCAGGGGAAGGCCACCGGAACCGGCCAGGTTGTCGTGGAACGTACGCAGGTCGCCCCGGCTCGCGGCCACATAGTCGTCGCGGATGCGGTCGATCTCCAGCGCGCCGGTCAGGTAGGAGGGGGCCTGGGTGGGCCACGCGCAGTAGCGGTTGACCTCGCCCTTGGCGGTGCCCGGGGTGAGCGAGGACTTGGTGGTCATGAAGTGCTCGGCCTCCTCGATGGTCATCTCACCGCAGTGCAGCGAGACGTCCACGATGATGCGGGCCGCCCTGAAGAGGCGGAACTCCAGGTGGGCCAGTTCCTGGGCGGGAGTGGTGAAGTAGCCCTGCTCCCGCATGACCTTCTCGACGTAGAGGGCCCAGCCCTCGGAGAAGTACGGCGTGCGGAACAGCTGGCGGGCCCGGCGCGGGTTGCCCGCCATCCAGGACAGGTGCCAGTGGTGACCGGGGTAGGCCTCGTGGACGGCGATGGAGGGCATCTGCGCCCTGGCGTTGGTGCGCAGCCGCTGACGGACCTGCTCCTCGGTGAAGGAGTCAGGGGTGAACGGCACGAAGAAGTGCCCGATCCTGGAGGTCGACAGGGGCGGCGGCATCATGTAGGAGGCGACGGCGAGAATGGGCCGCTGGAACTCCGGCGAGGGCACCACCCGGCACTCCTCGCCCTCGGCGAACGTCACCAGGCCGCGCTCGCGCACGAACTCCCTGGCCCGCTCGGTCTCGGCCTCGTACTCGGCCCGCATGCCCTCCAGGGTCGCCGGGTGGTCGTCCTGGAGCTCGGTGATGGCCGCGTGCCAGTCGTCGGAGTCACCGGTCAGCCGCACGGCGACCTCACGCATCTGCGCGTCCAGCTCGTCGTAGGCGGCCTGACCGCGCTTGAGGAGCTCGTCGGCGCCGTAGCCGAGCATCTCCCGCTCGCGCAGCAGGGTGGAGTAGAGCTCCTCCCCCATCCGCCAGGTGCCGGTGGCCTCGAAGCCCTCAAAGAACTCCACCAGCTCGTCGAAGGCCGCCGCCGCGGGTTCGGCCGCCGCCGCCAGCCGGGCGCGCAGGGCCTCGTCGGCGACCTGGCCGGGAATCGTCTCGGTGAGAAAGTTCCGGGCCGTACGGGCCTGGCCCAGGCCGCGCTCGATCAGCAGCGGGGCCGCCAGCGCCGGGTCGAGGTTCGCACGGCAGGCCGCGAGGACGTCCGGCACCTCGGCCAGCCGCGCGACGGCCGCGTCGACCAGTTCGGCCTCGGAGGACAACCGGTAGAGGAACGCGCCGAACATCGAGTTGAAGATGGGCCCCACGTAGACGGACGGGTCACGCCGCCAGGCGGGCCAGGCCTCGTAGGCGAGCCCTCCGCGCAGCGTGGCCATGACGAGCTCACGATCGATCTCATCCTCGAAGGGCTCGGGGTCTCCCTGCCCGTCACCCCCCGCGGCCTGAAGCCGCTCCAGCCAGCGCCGCGACTCCTGCTCTTTGGCAAGGATGCCCGCCTCGGTGAAGTCGCCGAGGGTCCGGTCATAGCCCTCCGCGCCGGCGAGGGCCGCGTGGATGGGGTTCGCCTTCAGATACCAGTCGAGAAAGTCGTTAACAAGCTCAGCAGACGTCATAGCGGCCGATCCTACCCGGCACCTCACATCAGATGTTGATCATCAAATCACCGGCGAACGGGGCTTCCCCCGGCAGAGAACCCCCTTCTCCCTGCAAGGATCAGCCGGTACGGCTCCCCGGTTCCCATAAACTTGTTCCGTGGGTGACCCGAAGTTCGAGATCCAGATGCTCCACGACCGTGTCATGGTGAAAGCCGAGCAGGAGTCGGAGGAGCGGCGCAGCACCGCCGGCATCGTCATCCCGGCGACGGTGAAGATGGCCAACAGACTCGTCTGGGGCGAGGTCTGCGGCGCGGGCCAGAACGTCCGCGCGGTCAAGGTCGGCGACAAGGTCCTGTTCAATCCCGAGGAGCAGTACGAGGTCGAGATCCACGGCCAGCCCTACCTGGTCATGCGCGAGCGCGACCTGCACGCCATCGCCACCCCGCAGACCGACAACGGCACCGGCCTGTATCTGTGACGGCTCGGGCGCCGGCGACGCCCGCAGGGCACCGCGTGACCGCCCGAGACCCGCGGACCGCATGTCCGCGGCCGGCTACTTACGGGTGTAGCTGAGATAGAGCTTGTTGTTCCAGTCGGCGGCGGAGATGTCGGCCAGCGCCCGCACGACCTTGCCCTTGAGATCGACCAGGACGGCCCTGTACGCGCTCCCGTTGGGGACGACCGCGATGATGTGCTTCTCGTCCCACCAGCCCCAGACGGTCTTCGGCCGGACGCCGGGCACCTTGGCGGTGAGCTTGCCGGAGACCCGGTCCCAGACGCACACATGCTCGGTGTAGGTGGCGGGGCACCACGTCATCAACCCGCGGCCGGAGGGCGAGAAGACGTCCTCGCCTCCCGCGGGCCGGCCCGTCCTGGCCAGCGTGCGCCGGACCTCGCCGGTCTGACGGTAGAAGCGGGTGCCACCCTGGTATTCGGCGATCACGTCGGTGTTGTCGGGGCTCCAGCGGAACTTCGCGGCCTTGGCCACTCCCGCCACGATCACCGTCCGGGCGGTCTTGGCGGCCACGTCGACGACCACGAACCCGACGGTCTCCCAGCTCGTGCCGCTCTTTCTCTCGACGGTCAGAACGGCCTTCTTCGCGTCGCGCGTCCAGTGAACGTACTGCGCGACCACCGGTTTCCTGACGGTCCTGATCCTGGTGCCCTTGGCCGTCGCCAGATCGACGAGGATCACCGAGTCGTAGCCGTCGCGGTAGGAGGTGGGGACCGCGAGGGCTCTACCGCCCTTGGGGGCCACCGTGATCTCCTTGTAGGAGGCCTGCTTGGAGAATCCCGCGCTCCCGCGCACGTAGGCCGACGTGCCGGACGTGTAGGAGGTCACCGCGAACGGGTCCGCCGGATTCTCCCGCGCGGTCACACGGGTGCCGGGCAGCACGATGGCCGCGGGCGCCGCAGGAGCTGCGGCCTGCGCGGCCGGCGGCGCCATCGCGGCCACGGAGGCCGCGACAACCGAACAACACAGCAGTCGATAAAACCCAGGAGACACAGGCACGACGGAATACTAGGCTGCAAACCCATCAAGATCATGATCTAGAGCGAATTGGTTGGAAAAGTGTAAACTCGCCCCGGCCTGCCGACCCGGTCGCGGCTCTCCGACCTCCCATTCGAAACCGTCCGCCTCTTTCCGGCCGATCCGAAATCACGCACGCATTGCCGGATATAACGCGGATGCGGCAGCCACTCAGAAAGCCTCACACGATACGACCACGCCACTTGCGGCGGAACTCCACAAGGAAACGCTGAGATGATAATTTCCAGGGAAAAGTCATTTGCCACCGACGAGCTCTTCGAGCTCTACGACTCCGTCGGCTGGGGTGGCTATACCCGTGACATGGCGAAGCTCCAGCGCAGCCTGAGCAATTCGCATCTGGTCATCACCGCCCGCGACGACTCCGGCAGGCTTGTCGGACTGGCCCGGACGATTTCCGACGACGAAACCATCTGCTATCTCCAGGATCTGCTGGTGCACAGCGAATTCCAGGGCCGGGGAATCGGCCGGGCGCTGCTCGACCACCTGACGGATCGCTATTCCCACTGCAAGTTCTTCTTCCTGTCCACCGAGCACGAGTCGTCGCCGGACGGCGAGAAATCACATGCCTTCTACAGAAAGATGGGCCTGGTTCCCCACCACGAGCAGGGAATGGCGGCCCTGGGACTGAAGATCGCGTAATCGCGAACCCGGAACGGCGGCGACGCCGGGGCCCAGGACGGCTTTCCCGTCAGGCCAACGCCGGCCGCGCATACACCGGCCGAACGTCCTGGACCCCGGCGAGGACCGATCCCACTCGTCCCCGGTTACCGTTGGCCGCCGTTTCCGGTCATCGTCGTATTTCTGATCATCATGTCCCTGGTCGCCGTAATGATTCCCGGTCACCGTTCCTGGTTGCCGTCGCATTCCTGGTAACCGCGTCCCGATTACCGTCGGTCGCCGTTTCCGGTCGCCGCCCGCCGTACCGGATCAGGGTCCTCCGCCCAGCGACTCTCCGCACCTGCCGCATTCGATGGCCATCCGGGGACGGTGCCGCCGATGCTCGTAGAAGCGGTGGCCGAGGGCCGCCGCGACGAGCACCCCGCCGAGCAGCAGAAGCATCACCGGCCCGTATTTCTCGTGCCCGATCAGGCCCATGACAAGATGGGCTATACCTGCGGCGACAATGATCGCGCCGACGTTGAGCAACTCTCTGTTGAGCGTCCACCCCGAGGCGGATCGTTCCCGTTCCGTCTCACTCATGCTCCCAGGGTCACTACCATCAGTTACAGGTCACGACGGATCGCGTCACCACCATGTAAAAGACGGAGCATCTTCCCGCGGCGAAAATGCTGTGAAGCCCAGGTAACAGAGCCGCCCCTCGCGGACCGCGATGAGGGCGCGCGAGAGGCGAGACCGGCCCCGCAGGGTTACAAGCCGCTCAGTGCACCGGAAGGCCCGGTCCGTCAGCCGCCGAGCCTGCGGAAACCGCGCGCCGACAGCGGCAGGAAGATCGCGATCAACAGGAGCGGCCAGACCACCGCCATGAGCGTCGCGTTCTGGGCGATCCAGGAATCTCCTCCCCATCCGGGATTCCCGAAGAGCTGACGGGCGGCCGTGGCCGTCGTCGAGAGCGGGTTCCACTGGGCGACCGCGCCAAGCCAGCCGGGCATGGTGGCCGGGTCGACGAACACGCTGGACAGGAAGCCGACAGGCCAGACCAGGATCTGCACGGATGTCACCACCTCGGGTCCGCCGGCGATGAGCCCGACGTAGATGCCGACCCAGAGCAGAGCGAAGCGCAACAACAGGAGCAGCCCGACGGCGGCCGGCGCGGCGGCGGATCCGCCCTCCCAGCGCCAGCCCAGCAGCAGCCCGGTGCCGATCATGATAATCAACCCGACGGCCGAGTTGAGCATGTCCGCGACACACCGGCCCAGAACCACCGCGGAGGCGCTCATGGGCATCGAACGGAATCGATCGGTCACCCCCCTGGCCGCGTCGGTGGTGACCGCCATCATCGTGGTCTCCAGGCCGAAGAGCATGGTCATGGCGAACATGCCCGGCATCAGGAACTCGAAGTAGCCACCCCCGCCGGGGACACCGATGGCGCCACCGAAAAGGCCGCCGAACATCAGCACGATCATGACGGGGAAGACCCATCCGACGATGACCGTGCCGGGCCGGAGGACCCAGTGGTTCAGGTCCCGGAGGGTGATGGTCCAGGCGTCCGCCAGCGTCCAGCCGAACCTGGACAGCGGAGATCCGGTGGACAAGGTGTGGTGCGCCGCGCTCATCGGGGTCGTCGTGCTCATACCGTCGCCTCCGTACCCGTGGCGGGACCTGCGGACGCGGGCCGGTTCGCGGTCGGGTCACCGCCGCCGGGCGGTTCGCCCGCCCGATCATCCGCCGCCGCCCGGTCATCGATCACCGCCCGCTCCGCCGTCGCCGCCCTGTGATCGATCGCCGCCTTCCCCTTCACCGTCCGGTGATCGGTCACCGTCTCCTTCCCCGTCGCCGTCTGCTCCCCCATCAGATGAAGGAACACCTCGTCGAGCGTGGGGCGGCGCAAGGTGATGTCGAGGGGCTCGACCCCGGCATCCCCGAGCGCGGTGGCCATCGTGACCAGTGCCCTGGTGCGCTCGGCGACCGGGACGCTGACGCGACGGGCCTCACCGTCGACACGCACCTCGCCGGATGCGACCCTTCCGGCGATGGCCTCCGTCGCGGCCACATCCCCCGCGTCGGCGAGCACGATGTCGAGCCAGTCACCGCCGATGGCGGACTTCAACTCCTCGGGGGTGCCCTCGGTGACCACCCGGCCCGCCCTGAGCATCGAGATCCGATCGGCCAGCCGGTCCGCCTCCTCCAGATACTGGGTGGTGAGGAGCACGGTCGTGCCGGAGCCGACCAGATCTCGGATCGCCGCCCAGACCTCCCGGCGACCGGCCGGGTCCAGTCCGGTCGTCGGCTCGTCCACGAAGAGCACCGGCGGTGCGACGATCAGGCTCGCCGCGAGGTCGAGCCGCCTGCGCATGCCACCGGAGTACTTACCGACCGGCTTCTTGCCCGTGTCCGCCAGGGAGAAGCGCTCCAGCAGCTCATCGGCACGCCTTTTCGCCCCCGCCGGGGAGAAATGACTCAGCCTGGCGAACATCACCAGGTTCTGCCGCCCGGTGAGAATCTCGTCGACCGCCGCGTACTGACCGACCAGCCCGATGCGCTCGCGCACCTGCCGCGGCTGTGCCCGGACATCAAAGCCCGCGACGCTCGCCCGGCCCGAGTCCAGGCGCAGGAGCGTGGCCAGGATCCGGATGGCCGTGGTCTTACCGGCGCCGTTGGGCCCGAGCAGGCCGCAGACCGTACCGACCGGCACCTGTAGATCGAATCCGTTGAGACCGGCCCCTTCCGCGGCCCCCGCATAGTTTTTGCGCACGCCCTGCGCGGCGATCGCGAACTCGACTGCCTTCACATCCACCCTTTTCCCGTCCGGCCAGGCCGGAAGATCTGCCGACATCGATCCACTCTTGAAGCGTAGACCGTACCGTACATCGTACGGCTCGGTTACGGTGGACCCAACGACGACGATTTGGAGATTGTTCCCGTGGGTGGAAAGAAAGCCTCTGACGCTGATCCGGCCCGGAGCCTGGCGCTGCTGTGGGGCTCGCACAGCAAGCCGGGGCGGTCCGGGCTGACGGTCCGGTCGATCGTCCTCGCGGCCATCGAGCTCGCCGACGCCAACGGGCTTGAGGCGGTCTCCATGCGTCAGGTCGCCGATCGGCTGGAGGTCGGGACCATGTCCCTCTACACCCACGTCCCCGGCAAGGCCGAGCTGACCGACCTCATGATCGACACTGCCTTCGGGGAGCTCTACGCCGATGTGGACGCCCCGTCCGGACAGCCCGGCGGCTGGCGGGGCGCCCTGGAGTTCATCGCCACCCGCAACTGGGACCTCTACCGGCGGCATCCCTGGATGCTGCACATCGTCGGCGGCCGCCCCGTGCTGGGCCCGAACGCCACGCTCAAATACGAGGCCGAGCTGCGTCCGCTGGACGGCATCGGCCTGTCCGACGTCGAGATGGACTCCGTCCTGGCCCTGATCCTGACCCACGTCGAAGGCACCGCCAGGCTCCAGGCCAACATGGCGCAGACCCAGCAGGACACCGGGATGACGGATGCCGAATGGTGGGTCTCCAATGCCCCGCTGCTCGACAAGGTCGCGGACGCGTCCCGGTTCCCCGTGGCCTCACGCGTGGGTCAGTCCGCGGGCGAGGAGTATCAGGCGGCCTCCAGCCCCACCCACGCCCTCACCTTCGGCCTGGCCCGGATCCTGGACGGAGTCGCCGACCTGATCGCGGGCAGGGAACGCCCGTAGCCGCCCGCGGACTCGACCTCACGGTCGCGATCGCGCCTCCCGGACGTCGGCCCGGCCTCCGCCATCGCGGGCAGGGGGTGCCCGTGGCCGCCCGTGAACTCGACCTCACGGGCGCCGTCGTCGGTCACGCCTCCCGGATGCCGGCCCGGCCTCCGCTGACGCGTCGGACGCGTGACAGCCGGATCGTCACGGCGGGCCGGACTTCTTCACGGGGCTCCGGAGTTCATGAAGATCCGGAGTTCGTAGGGCTCCGGAGGCGTCAACGGGTGAAGAGCTTCCGGGCCTCGGCTATCAGGTCGAAGTCGAAGCTGAGCTTCAGGCCGTAGTACACGATGACGGCGGCCGCCGCGGCGGCGACGAGGACGACCAGGATCTTGACCGTCCAGCCCCGGCGGCCGAGCCAGGCCGTCCAGCCCGCCAGGGTTCGCTTGCCGAAATCCAGGACCCGGTTGGCCCAGTGGAACTCCGTGGCCAGGACCGCCAGACCGGCGAAGACGACCAGCCAGCCGGGGCCGGGGAAGGGCACCATGATGAGGCCCGCGACGACCAGCACGGCACCGACGGTGCCGACGGCGATCTTCAGGGTGAGCCGTCCCGCGGGGGTGGACCTGACCCTGTCGAGCCTGCGGCCTATGGCGGACCGCTCCGCCGCCTCGTCCTTCAAGTCGTCGGCGTCACCGGTCACGGACGGCCTGTGGAGCCCGTTCTGAGGGTTTTCCAACCGCTCCGCGCCAGCCTCGTCGTCCTTCAGAGCGTCGCCGGTCGCGGACTGCCTCTGGGGCCCGTCCTGAGGATTTCCCGCTCCACCTGAGATCGTCACGCAACTCCCCCGGACCGTTGGTTAGGTTCCAGAATAGGCCCGAACGACCTTCCTCCGCCCACCCCGGGGTACGCGTCGTGCACGTGTGGCCGCCCTCAGGACGAGCGGTCAATTTTCGGCCTCTGAGCTGCGAAAACGCGATTCCTGATCACGCTGTGACGCCCGGATGCGTCAGCCTGGGTCCCGCCCGCGGGCGCGCTTCCGAGGTGGACGCGTCCCGCTACCTGGACCGCAGCGGTGATGGCGTGCTCCCTGGTTGGGAAGCACGCCACCGCTCCGGTTCGACCCGTGGTGGCGTGCCCTTAGATGGCACGCCACCACGGGTCGAACCGGGGTGACGTGTCCCTGTAAGGGCACGCCACCCCGGGCTCAACCGATGGTGCAGGTGACCGTGGAGGGCACCCCGTTCGTCCCGGTCCAGCCGGCACCGAAGCCGAACGTCGTGGAGGCGCCGCCCGCCAGGCTGCCGTTCCAGCTCGTGTTCTTCACGGTGACGTCGGCACCGGTCTGGGTGTGGACCCCGCTCCAGAGCTGAGTGATCGTCTGGCCGTTCGGGAACGACCACTTGACGGTCCAGGCACTGATCGCCGCGGTGCCGGCGTTCTTCACCGTCACCTCGCCCTGGAAGCCGCCCTGCCAGGAGTTGGTCACTCTGTAGGCCGCGGTGCATCCGCTGCCCGCAGATCCCGGAATGGTCCTGAAGGTGACCGGACTGGAGGCCGTCGAACTGTTGCCCGCGGCATCACGGGCGATCACATAGAACGAGTACGAGGTGTCCGGAGACAACCCGGTCACCGCGAACGACGCTCCGGTCGGCGAACCGACCTTCACATCCGTCGCCCCCGCCTCCCGATACACGTCATAACCGCTCACCCCAACGGCATCCGTCGAAGCCGTCCACGTCAACGTGGCACCCGAAGAGGTGATCGCCGAGGCCGCCGGGGTTCCCGGCCTCGACGGCGGAACGGTGTCCGCCGGCGGGACGACCCCGCCGTTGTCGGCGTAGAGGATGCCCCGGCCGTTGGTGCCGAGGTAGACCCGGCCGTAGATCCGGGGGTCACCGGTGATGGCCTCGCCCGCGTTGCCGTACTGGTGCTGGTCGTCGTTGATCCTGAGCCAGGTGGCGCCCGTGTCGTCGGAGCGGAACACGCCGCTCACCCCGCCGACCGTGGCGAGCGTGTACAGGGCCTGGTAGCTCCGGCCGGGCGCCGCCTTGCCGAACCCGATGTTGACCGCGCTCGTGACGCCGGACAGCTTGGTGAACGACGCTCCGCCGTTGGTGGAGTGCCAGATGCCGGACGCGCCCGTCTCGCCGCCCGCCAGCCAGATGTCGCCCTCGCGGCCGGGCACGGCCTTGAACTTGACGTTGCCCACGGCCGGCAGCCCGGTCGCGGCGGTGGCCGTGAACGAGACGCCGCCGTTGGTGCTGGCGTAGAACGTCCCGGCGTTGAAGCCGTAGAACTTGCTGGAGTTGACCCGGTCGGACTCCACCACGGCCCCGGTCGGGAGGCCGGTGGAGGCGGTCCAGGTGTTGCCGAAACCGACCGAGTAGTGCACGCCCACGCCCTTGGGCGCCCAGACGAACCTGGATCCGTCCGCCGCCGCCGCGACCGTGCCGCCCTCGTTGATCCCGCCGGGCTCGCCGCCCTGGAACCAGTTGGCGCCGCCGTCGGTGGAGAAGGCGACGTGGCTGTCGTTCGGCCGGTCGGCGTCGGCGAAGTTGCCGGAGCGGACCATGACGGCCGGGTTGGTCTCGGCGTAGTCGAGGCTGGTCGTCGAGGTGAAGTACGGGGAGGTGAACATCATCGGCGGGACGGCGTCGAGGTTGGTGTGGCGGAAGCCGCCGATGTCGCCCAGCCCGCTGACCAGTGGGGCCCCGGAGGGCGGGCTGATCAGGTCGAGGACCGCGGTCTCCTCAAGCCCCTTCACCATCGGCCTGATCGTGAACTGGGCACCGGCGGTGTCCCATTTCAACAGGTCCTCGGTGCCGTAGAGCGTGGCGCCCGTGCCGTACATCATGCGGTTGGAGTCGAACGGGTCGATCTCCATCGACTCGGTCATCCAGCCGAGCTTGGGCGCCACCTCGGGTGGCTGCGGGTTCGCCCCGAGGGTCAGCCACGGTGAGGAGGAGACGTCCATCGTGTAGCGGAAGCTGCGGTTCGGGTACGACGTGAAGTCCCAGACCCTGGTCCAGGTCGCACCGCTGTCGGTGGAGCGGAAGAAGATCACATCCGGCCACCAGGAGATCTGGGTGGCGACCATCAGCGTGCCGGGGCGCTGCCGGTCGACCGTGAGGCCGCTGTAGCCGAAGTAGTCGTCGGCCGAGCTTGAGGGGATCGGGCTGATCTGGGTCCACACGCCGGTGGCCGTGTTGAGCTTCCACACGTCACCCTTGGCCCCGTCGTACGGCCCGCCGGTGTCGCTGGTGGCGATGTAGAGCGTCTGGCCGGTGTTGTCCAGCACGCCCTTGTGCGCGATGTAGCCGGTCGGCTGCCCGGCGACCCTGGTCCAGGTGGTCCCGCCGTTGGCGGAGCTGTAGACGGTGTTCTCCTTGTCCGCGACGCCGACGTAGATCTTCTGCGTCGTGTTGCCCGCGGTCGCCGAGGACTTGTCGAAGGTCACCCAGACCACGCCGGGGCGGTGGCTGAGGTAGCCGTTGGGGTCGGCGGGGTCCTGGGCGTAGTTGCCCGGATTGGGGAAGGACGCCACCTTCGCCCAGGTCACGCCCTTGTCGGTGCTGCGCCACAGGCCGTTGCCGTCGGGCGCGCCCAGATACACGATGCTGTTCCTGTTGGGGTCGACGGCCAGTCGCTCGCCCATCCCCCTGCCCGGCATGTTGCCGCCGAGCTTGAACGGCAGCGCCGTGGCCTGCCAGGTCGCCCCCTTGTCCGCCGAGCGCAGGATCGCGCCGTTGTTGGGGTCCCAGCTGTTGGTGTACATCCCGGCGGCGACGTAGACCCTGCCGGTCTCCACCGGGTCGGTGGCAAGGCTGACCACGCCGTTGTAGCCCCACTTGTCCAGGCCCACCCAGTCGAGCAGCGGGGTCCAGCTCTTACTCGACTGCTCCCAGCGGTAGGCGCCGCCGATGTCGGTGCGGGCGTAGATCAGGTTCCTCTCGGTCTGGTTGAAGATGATCCCCGGCACGAATCCGCCGCCGTCGATCCTGACGTTCTTCCACTGGTACGGCTCGGCGGCGGCCACGGACGAGGACGCTGACGCGGTCCCGCCCGCGACGGCCGCGCCGACCGTCGCGCACGCCACCGCCACGGCGGTGAGCATGCTGAACAGCCTTCTTCGCATGTACGGCTTCCCTTCGCAAAGCAACGGACAAACCGCCATGCACGATCAGGTGGCGGGACCCTGACCGTCAGCCGCCCATGATGCGCGTGCATGAACGCCCAGAGGGTCACACGCCGGACCCTGGGCCGTCAATAGTTTGGAGACACAACTAACAGGCACGCGGCAAAACCCGCGAAACTTCCATAAGTTTCGCCTGGAACACGGAGTAACGGCCGTCCTCATCCAGGGTCCGCCCGACCCTCGAAACCGGCCCGCGCGGAGCGAACCAAGATCGCGAATGCGCCGGTGGGCTCCGGGCCCTTCCAGGCCGGCGGCGCCCGCCCACCGGCGATTCGATGCTTGTTATTCGCAACCAGCCGGTTCTAGATTAGAACCGGAGTGCGAATCACCACCCGCGAAGGAGCGGCGTCATGTTCAAGGACATCAACGCGTTCAGCGGCTTCTCCGTGAACGACATGGAGAAGGCGAAGGAGTTCTACGGCGGGACGCTCGGCCTGGACCTGTCCGAGGAGTACGGCCTCGTGACCCTGCACCTCGCCGGTGGCACGAACGTGCTGATCTATCCCAAGCCCGACCACGCCCCGGCGTCCTTCACGATCCTCAACTTCCCGGTGGACGACATCGAGGCGGCCGTCGACAAGCTGACCGGACGCGGAGTGAGCTTCGAGAACTACGGCCTTCCCGAGATGGACAGCAAGGGCATCCACCGCGGAGAAGGCCCCTACATCGCGTGGTTCAAGGACCCCGCGGGCAACATCCTGTCCGTACTCCAGGAAAAGTGAGCGCCCCGCCGACCCTTCGGGAGAAATGAGCGCCCCGCCGGGCACCCGCGCCGTACGGCGATCCCACCGGGGCGGGCGCCCGCCCGGACGGTGCCCGCTAGCAGGAGGGAGCGCAGCCGTCGCGCGGGGCGACCATCAGGCGCGAGCCGGGTCCCCGGGCGGCGGCCACGTCGTCGGGGTTGGACAGCGCGCAGCGGTCCAGGGAGAGGCAGCCGCAGGCGATGCACTCGGTCAGGCCGTGGCGGAGCCGTTCGAGCTGCTTGATGCGGTCGTCCAGCTCGCCCTGCCATCTCGCCGAGAGCCTCGCCCAGTCCTCGCGGGTGGGCGTGCGTTCGCCGGGAAGCGCGGAGAGCGCGTCCTGGATCACCTTCAGCGGGATCCCCACGCGCTGGGAGACCCTGATGAAGGCGATCCTGCGGAGCGTGTCGCGGGAGAAGCGACGCTGGTTGCCCGCCGTACGACGGCTGCGAATCAGGCCCTTGGACTCGTAGAAGCGCAGGGCGGAGACGGCGACCCCGCTGCGCTCGGAGAGCTGGCCGACGGTGATCTCCGGATTGTTGGGCATATCTTACTTTAACTTGACCTCAAGCAAGGTTGAGGTTGAATGCTTGAACCATGACGTTCACGCAGGCAGAACTCGACTACCTCGCCACACAGCACCTGGGCCGCCTGGCCACGGCCGGCGCCGACGGGGTGCTTCAGAATAGTCCGACCGGCTTCCGCCACAATCCCGAGACCGGCACCATCGACATCTACGGGCGCGCGATGGGGACGACCAGGAAGTTCCGCAACGTGCGGGCGAACGGCCAGGTGGCCTTCGTGGTGGACGACCTCGCCTCGGTCGACCCCTGGCGGGTCAGAGGCGTGGAGATCCGCGGCACGGCCGAGGCCGTCGAGGACCACGACCCACCCTCGCCGTACATGAGCCGCGAGATCATCCGCATCCACCCCAGGCGGATCATCTCCTGGGGCGTCGACCCCGCCCAGGCGGGCATGGAGGGCCGCGACGTCTGAAGGCCGCGCATGACCGGTCCGGCGACCGTCTGCTGCCGGCTCTCGTCACCCGGGGGTGGGTGACCGTCCTCTGTCCTGTCTACAAACGACAGGTAATCGAGAGCACCTGCTGTTCAGTCGCAAGGAATGATCGGGTATGAATAGGCACATGACGAGGACATTGGTGCTTGGTGGCGGGGGTATAGCGGGAATCGCCTGGGAGGCCGGGGTCATCACCGGCCTGCGCCGCGCGGGCGTGGATCTGGGAGAGGCCGATCTGGTGATCGGCACCTCGGCGGGGTCGGTGGTCGGGGCGCTGGTGACCACCGGCGCCGATCTGGAGAGTTCGGTCGGCACCCAGGCGGAGGCCCCGGCCGCGAAGGCTCCCCCGGTCGACATGGAGCCGGTGATGGCCGCCTTCGCCCTGCTCTACGACCCCTCCCTCGAACCCCAGGAGGCCAGGCGCCGGGTGGGCGCGATGGCTCTGGCCGTGGAGGACACCGGAGCCAGGATCGAGACCGTCGGCAACCGGCTGCCCGTGAAGGAGTGGCCGGAGCGCCGCCTGATGATCACCGCTGTCGACGCCGAGACCGGCGAGTTCACGGTCTGGGAGCGCGACTCCGGGGCGTCGCTGGTGCTGGCCGTCGCCTCCAGCTGCGCGGTCCCCTGCGTGTATCCGCCGGTGGAGATCAACGGGCACCGTTACATGGACGGCGGGGTCCGTTCGGCGACCAACATCGACCTGGCGGCGGGCAGCTCCACCGTGGTGATCCTGGAGCCGCTGGCGAGCATGGCGCCGCGGCAGCGCTTCGAGGCCGAGGTCGCCGAGCTCGGCGACGCCACCATCGCCCACGTGGGCCCCGACGAGGCGTCCATGGCCGTGTTCGGCTCCAACGTCATGGACGGCGCGCTGTGGCGCCCGGCCTTCGAGGCCGGTCTCGCCCAGGCTCCGGCCGTCGTGGAGATCGTGGCGAAGGCCTGGCGGGACTGACGTCCCGTGAGCGGAGACGGGCACGAGGACGCGGCCAGGGCCGGCATCCCGTGAGCCGGGACGACGGCCCGGACGTGGCGACGCCCGGTGGAGGTCTGGCGGGGCCGGACGGAGGCGAGGCCACCGGCCGGCCGGCTCCGCTGTGGGTGGTGAGCGGGCCGCCGGGCGCGGGGAAGTCGACCGTGGCGGCGGCGCTGCTCGCGCGGCTCGACCCGGTGCCCGCGCTGCTCGACAAGGACACCCTCTACGCCGGGTTCGTGGCGGCCACCCTCCGGGCTCACGATCGTGAGCCCGGAGAGCGCGAGGGCCCCTGGTATGACGAGCACGTCAAGCGGCATGAGTACGAGGGGATGACGGCGACGGCCCGGCAGATCCGCTCCCACGGCTGCCCGGTGATGATCGAGGGGCCGTTCACCGGCCAGGTGCACGACGCGGAGCGGTGGGAACGCTGGGTCGAGGAGCTGGGCGGGCCGCCGGTCCACCTGATCTGGATCCGCTCGGACGGCCCGACCCTGCGCTCCCGGCTGGAGGCCAGGGGCCTCGCCAGGGACGCGGGGAAACTGGCCCGCTTCGAGGACTACCTGCGGGCGATCAAGGCGGACGAACCACCCGCCGTGCCTCACATCGAGATCGACAACCGCCCCGGCGCGCCCTCCCTGGCGCTCCAGACGGCCAGGATCACGGCACTCGGAACCGGGTCGTGACCCGGAACGGGCGCACCCTCCCTTGGCACTGCAGGCGGCCAGCATCAAGGCGCCCGGAAGCGTGCGGATCATAACTCGAGACAAGCGCACCCTCCCCCAGCCCTTCAGACGGCCAGGATCGCGGCACCAGGAACCGGGTCATGACCCGGGACAGGCGCTGACCTCGGCGCGCGGCCGGCCGTTGGCCCGCGGGCGTGAAGGGCCTCAGCGCGCGCTGCCGGCCAGTGACCTGCGGGCGTAGGCCCGGACGTCGGCGTCGGGGTCGTCACCGGCCGCGCGCAGGGCGCGGGTCACGTCGGGCCGGGAGGTCCAGGGGGCCAGGGCGAGCACCGCGGCCTTGCGGACGTCGAGGTTGTCGTCGGACAGGACCGTCAGGAGCGGTCCGACCGCGACCTCCGGGGTGGCCGCGGCCAGGCATCTGGCCGCACCGACGCGGACCTCCCAGGCGGGGTCCTTCAGCGCCCGTACGGCCTGCGCCTCCAGAGGGTCCGCGACCGCTCCGGACGACTCCAGGGCGGCGGCCCTGACGAGCGGATCCGGATCCCCCGCGAGCCGGGCCAGGGCGGCGGAGGGCCTGCCGACGAGGCCGAGTCCGCGGGCGACCCAGACGCGGACCTCGCGCGCGGGGTCGTCCGCGGCCGCGGCCACCAGGGCGGTCTCGTTCAGCGAGACGAGGCCGCGGATGGCCTCGATCCGGACCCTGCGGTCGGTGTCGGAGACGGCCGCGGCGAAGATCTCGCTTCCCCCCAGGCGCAGGGCGCGCAGGGCGTCCACCGCGGTGGCGCGCACCACCGGGTCGGGGCTGGCGACCCGCTCGGTCAGGCCGCCGCCCAGCTCCGGCGTGGCGGGCAGCACCTCCAGCAGCTCGCGGAGCCCGGTCGCCGCGGCCCGCCGTACGATGCCGTGGCCGTCGGCGAGGGCGGCGATCAGCGCGGCGCCGGTCCCCTCGGGCACGGTCTCGGTCAGCGTGGCGATCGCGGCCCGCCTGATCTTCGGGTCCTCGTCGGCGAGGTAGGGGGCGAGCCGGCCGACGCCGGGCTGGTCCTCGGCCAGCCGCTGCAGCTCCAGGATGCGTGGTGAGCGGCCCACCGAGCCCCGCTCTGCCCCGCCCGCGCTCGCCCGCCGTACCGCGACGGTGGTCCGGGCCCCGAGGAGCACCGGCTCGGTGCCCGTGGGCTGGAACTCGGCCACGGGCACGAGGTACGGCTCGACCGGCCGTTTGAGGAACTCCATGGCGCCGTCGGCGCGCTTGCGCAGGTTGAGGTGGAACAGCCAGCCGTCGTCGTCCCGTTCGGGGAGATCGGCCCTCTCGTGGTAGAGGCCCCAGCGGCTCTCGGTCCGGGTGAGGGAGGAGCGGGCGGCCATCTCCGCGCAGTCGCGGATGAAGTCGACCTCGGCGCAGCGCATGAGCTCGTGCGGGGTCCGCGCGCCCATCTCCGCGATCTCGCCGCGCATCCGCTCGAAGGACTCCAGCGCGATCTCCAGCTTGGCGCCGGTCTTGGGCGGGGCGACGTAGTCGTTGACGAAGCGGCGCAGTTTGTACTCGACCTGCGGCTGCGGGGGGCCGTCCGGGTTGCGGAGCGGGCGGTAGACCAGCTCGTGGGCGGCGGCGATCTGATCTTCGGGGAGCGTCTCCGGCACGGCGTGGCGGGCGGCGGCGTGGGTGCCCGCCAGGTCGCCGAAGACGAACGCGCCGATCATGTAGTTGTGCGGCACGCACGCCAGGTCACCCGCCGCGTAGAGGCCGGGGACGGTGGTCGCGCCGTTCTCGTCCACCCACACGCCCGACGCGGAGTGCCCGCCGCACAGGCCGATCTCGGAGATGTGCATCTCCACGTCGTGGGTGCGGTAGTCGTGGCCGCGCCCGGCGTGGAAGGTGCCCCGGGTGGGGCGCTCGGTGGAGTGCAGGATGCCCTCGACGGCGCTGACGGTCTCGTCGGGCAGGTGCGAGAGCTTGAGGTAGATCGGGCCGCGGGCCGAGGCGATCTCCCTCGACACCTCGGACATCATCTGGCCCGACCAGTAGTCGGAGTCGACGAAGCGCTCGCCCCTGCTGTTGACCTGGTAGCCGCCGAACGGGTTGGCCACGTAGGCGCAGGCGGGGCCGTTGTAGTCCTTGATCAGCGGGTTGATCTGGAAGCACTCGATGCCGCTGAGCTCGGCGCCCGCGTGGTAGGCCATCGCGTAGCCGTCACCGGCGTTGGTCGGGTTCTCGTAGGTGCCGTAGAGGTAGCCGCTGGCGGGCAGGCCGAGGCGCCCGCAGGCTCCGGTGGCCAGGATGACCGCGCCCGCCCTGACCGTGACGAACCGGCCGGAGCGGGTGTCGAACCCGGCGGCCCCCACCGCCCTGCCCCCCTGGGTGAGGATTCGCACGGGCATGAAACGGTTCTCGATACGGACCAGCGAACGGATGTCGCGGCGGCGCAGCACCCGGTAGAGCACCTTCTTGACGTCCTTGCCCTCGGGCATGGGGAGCACGTAGCTGCCCGAGCGGTGCACGCGCCGCACCGCGTACTCGCCGTACTCGTCCTTCTCGAACTTCACCCCGTAGCCTTCGAGCCGCTTCACCATGGCGTGGCCCCGCGTGGCCGTCTGGTAGATCGTTTTCTGGTTGACGACCCCGTCATTGGCCCGGGTGATCTCGGCGACGTAGTCCTCGGGGGTGGCCTTGCCGGGGATGACCGCGTTGTTGACGCCGTCCATGCCCATGGCCAGTGCCCCGCTGTGCCGTACGTGGGCCTTCTCCAGCAGCAGCACCCGCGCGCCGCGCTCGGCCGCGGTGATCGCGGCCATGGTTCCGGCGGTGCCGCCGCCCACGACGAGCACCTCGCACTCGAGGTCGAGGCGGTCGTCGATCGAGGGGATCTCCACTGCAGCTCCTTCGGGATCCGTTCGCGGGAGTCCGCGCGGCCGGCATGGGGATCGCGCGGTTCGGCGGGCAGGGTGGCGACCGCGGTCGCCACCCACGCGCGCGGCCTTTCAGCGCAGCAGGTAGGGGATGTTGATGGTGACGGCGTCCACGGGGCACCGGTCGGCGCACGGCCCGCAGTACCAGCACTCGTCGACGTGCATGTACGCCTTGCCCGTCTCGTCGCTGATCGCGAGTGAGTCGAGCGGGCAGACGTCGACGCAGAGCGTGCAGCCGTCGATGCAGAGTGCCTCGTCGATGGTCACCGGGACCTCGACGCGCTGAGTGATCATGGCCATGTCTTCTCCATCGAGTCGTTCGGGGAGCGCCGCAGGTGGCCGCGCATGGTCAGGCGGTCGCCGCGGAAGCGGATGAACTCCAGATCCACCGGTCGCCCGTCGGCCAGGTGGGCGAGCCGTTCGACCATCAGCAGTGCCACGCCGCGCGGGGCGCCGAGCACGGCCGCGGTGTGCGCGTCGGCGTTGACGGCCTCCAGGCTCAGCTCGGCCAGCCCGAGCCGCTGCCCGGCGATCCGCTCCAGGAGCACGAAGATGTCGTTGTGCTCCAGGTCCGCGTCGAACAGCGGTTCGCCGACGTCGCGGACGAGGTAGGTCAGGTCGAGCGAGAGCGGCAGCCCGTTGAGCCGGCGCAGGCGCTCGACGTAGACGACCGGCTCTCCCAAGGCCAGACCCAACCGCCCGCTGACCGCCGGGGGCGGTTCGATGAGAGACATCGCGCGGACCTCGTTGGTCACCTCGCCGTGCTCGTGGAGGACCTCGGCGAGTCCGAGCAGCCGGTGCAGGCCGTGCGGATACTTCTCGCCCGAGACCGTGGTGCCCACACCGGGACAGCGCTCGATCAGCCCCTCGTCCCGCAGCAGGTCAAGCGCGTCGCGGACGGTGTTGCGCGAGGTGCCGAACTCGCGGGCGAGCGCGGCCTCCAGCGGCAGCTGCCCTCCGCCGAACCGCCCGTGCGCGATCTCCCCGCGCAGGAGGTCCGCCACCTGCCGGGCCCGGTCGGCCCTGGGGCGCCGTCCGTCCGCGAGCGCCGGTACGGCAGTCACCTTGTCCATGCACACAACCCTAGCTACCAGGTAGGAAAATAAGGGTAACGTTCGGATTGCGCCACCTCGGGCACCAAAAAAAGGTCCCCCACCTGGCGAAACGCGTCACCAGACGGGAGACCCGCCACCCTGCGAGCTCAATATCTCAGGCCCGATCACGGGATCGGGCACAGCCCGATACCCCAAGCCGCCGACCGCAGGGCCGAGGACGGCTCGACAGTTCATCGTGAGATCGGGGACGGTCAGCGCAGCCGGGCGCCCGCCCGCAGTCGCTCGGGATCGACATCCCGGGCGGGGTGGCGGCGCAGATACTCCTGCTCCAGCTCCTCGGACCGCGTGGTGTGGTTGGCGAGCGCCTCATCGGAACCGTGCATGAGCGTCTCCGTCCGGGTCGCGTGCAGTTGTCGCAGCTCACGGAAGAGGTCATCCTCGGACAGGTCCTTCGGATCAATTCCCATCGTCATAGGACTCGCCTACCCCGTCACGGCCCACCTTCACCTCCCAGCCACCTCGGCGATGCTTCCTGTTGGAACGATTCGACGAAAATCCGTCAGATTTCGTGACACATTTGCATTGCGGGCATACCGATGTGGCCTTACGTTCCCGGTATGGACCTCGAGCTCCGACACCTCAAGATCGTCCGCGCGGTCGCCGATGCCGGGAGCGTCACCAAGGCGGCCACCAACCTAGGTCTGGCCCAGCCTGCGCTGACAGCGCAGCTCAAACGCATAGAGCGGGTGCTCGGCGGTGCTCTTTTCGAACGCGACCACAACGGCGCACGGGCCACGCCTCTCGGGGAGCTGGTGCTGTCCCGGGCGATGGTGCTGCTGCCCGCCGCCCGGGAGCTTCAGGAGGAGGCGGTCCGGTTCGCCAACGCGAGCGTGGACGTCCCCAGATACCGGCTGGGCGCCACCAACGGCCCGATCCTGGGCGGACTGGTGGACCGGCTCGCCACGGCATGGCCGACGACGCCGGTGAGCACCCACACCTCCTGGTCGGCCAAGGAGCTCACCACGATGGTCATGCTCGGCCGGGTCGACTTCGCGATCATCGGCGCCTGCGGGGAGAGCTCGCCTCCGGTGGAGGGACCGGTGGCGTGGCTGACCGTGGGGACGGATCCGGTCTTCGTCCTGCTGAACGAGGACCACGCCCTGGCGGGCAGGAAGGAGGTCGAGCTGGCCGAGCTGGCCGACGAGCAGTGGACGGTCACCCCCGGTGACAGCTGCTTCGGCGACTGCTTCGCCACGGCCTGCGCCCGCTCGGGTTTCACGCCCAAGACCATCTACGAGACCGATGTGGCCACGTGCATGCACCTGGCCAAGGTCGGCCGTGCCGTGGCCCTGTGCCAGGCGACCTTCCAGCCGGCCGAGGGCCTGGCGCTGGTGCCGCTCACCGGCGCCCCGCTGCGCTGGCGGCAGCTGCTCGGCTGGCATCCGGAGACGTCCACCGCCGGAGTCGTATCGACGATATTCGAGCACGCGAAGGCCGCCCACACCGACGCGGTACGGCGGAGCAGGCGATATGCCGTCTGGCTGGCCGACAATCCCGGCTTCGGTACCTCTCCGTAACGTGATGATCTCTCCATAACGTGGCGATAGGTGACATCTGATAGAGCCGTGCCTCATGTGAACACCGTTACGTTTGCGCCACCCCCCACATGAGGAGATCAACCCATGCTCCGCAGAAGTGCCGTGACGGCGGGCTTCGCGCTCGCCCTCACACTGGTGGCCACCCCCGCCATCGCCCAGACGGGGCCCGGCGGAGAAACCGCCGCCCCCACAGCGTTCGCCCAGGCGCAGGCCCAGGCCGCAGCCGCCGCCCAGCCCGCACCCGCCATGATCGAAGGACTCACGCGCGACCTCGGAATCACCGCCGAGCAGGCCGCGACCCGTCTGATCAACGAGGCCGCCGCCGCCAAGGTCGGGCCCGCCCTCCGCGAGCAGCTCGCCGCCGGCTTCGCCGGGGCCTGGGTGACCGGCGCCACCTCCACCTTCGTGGTCGCCACCAGCGACTCGACGAAGGTCACCTCCATTCTCCGCGCCGGTGCCGAGGCCAAGCTCGTCAAGCACTCGCTGGCCGCGCTCGACGCCGCCAACGCGCAGCTCGACGCCGCCGCCGGCACGTCGAAGTCGGTGCCCTCCTGGTACGTCGACCTCCAGAGCAACAGCGTCGTGGTGCTGGCGGCCGACCCCGCCGCCGCCGAGGCGTTCGTGAACGCCAGCGGCGCCGACAAGTCCCTGATCCGCGTTGAGGCCTCCACCGAGCAGCCCCGGCCGCTCTACGACGTCCGCGGCGGCGACGCCTACTACATCGGCAGCGGCTCCCGCTGCTCGGTCGGCTTCTCGGTCACCCGCGGCACCCAGGGCGGCTTCGCCAGCGCCGGTCACTGCGGCACCGCCGGAGCCACCACCAGGGGCTCCAACCAGGTCGCGCAGGGCACCTTCCAGGCCTCCTCCTTCCCCGGCAACGACTACTCCTGGGTCGCGGTCAACTCCAACTGGACCCCGACCGGCGTCGTGAACGGCTACACCAACGGCATCGTCCAGGTCGGCGGATCCACCGACGCGGCCGTGGGCTCGTCGGTCTGCCGGGCGGGCTCGACCACCGGCTGGCACTGCGGCACCATCCAGGCCCGCAACGCCAGCGTCACCTACCCCGAGGGCACCATCACCGGCCTGATCCGCACCAGCGTGTGCGCCGAGCCCGGCGACTCCGGCGGCTCCCTCATCTCCGGCAGCCAGGCGCAGGGCGTCACCTCCGGCGGATCGGGCAACTGCACCTCCGGCGGCACGACCTACTTCCAGCCGATCAACGAGATCCTGCAGGCCTACGGACTCACCCTGACCACCGGCGGAACCACCCCGCCGCCCACCGGCGGGTGCACCGGCTACCAGAACACCTACACCGGCACCCTGACCTCCAACCAGAGCGCCTACGCGACGAGCAGCACCGGCTACAGCGCCGCCGCCGGCGTGCAGCGCGTCTGCCTTGACGGTCCGACCGGCACCGACTTCGACATCTACCTGCAGAAGCTGAGCGGCTCCACCTGGACCAACGTGGCCAGCGGGGCCACCGCCAGCCCCGACGAGGCCTTCACCTACACCGGCACCGCGGGCACCTACCGCGTCCGGGTCCACGCCTACAGCGGCTCCGGCGCCTTCCGCCTGGGCCTGACCAGGCCGTAGGAACTCCCAGGGCCGACCAGGCCACGAGCGGCCCTGGGCCTGACCAGGCCATAAGCGCCCAGGGTCGACGGTGAGCCAAGCGCCGCCGCCGCTTCCGTGAACTCTCACGGGGGCGGCGGCGGTGCCGTCATGCCCCCGGGTCGAGAACAATGGATGGATGAGCGAGCTTCTGACGTTGAGCGAGGGCGCGGTGCTGACGCACCTCGTCACCCGGGCCGAGCTGACGGACGGGGTGCTGCTGGCCGCCGACGACCTTCGGTTGTGGGCACGGCTGGCCGACGGCGCGGGAGTGCCGCTGGCCGTGGGCGGCCTGGTCCGGACCTCGATCGACACGGGCGCGCCGGTCCTGACCGGGCCCGAGGGCTGGCTGGCCGGGGTGAAGCCGGAGGACATGATCGCGCTGCGCCTGCGCGACGGCACCTTCGAGCTGTCCATCACCGAACTGGCCGATTTCCCCGCCGAACGGACGATCCGGGTCGTCCAGGAGTTCGGGGAGCAGGCACTGGACGGGCTGCGCGCCTTCGCCGAAGGGCTCGAGCCCAGCCCCGGCGTGCCGATCGACGTCGTGGTCCTGGAGTTGCTGATGAAGGCTCCCGAGACGTTCGCCGACCCACTCCCCCCGCTGGCCCCGCTGCTCCGCAACGCCTCCCTGGAGTTGCACGGAGGCCGGGTGGGCATCGTGGGCGCGCCGTGGGACCCCGCGTCGGTCGCGGACCTCACCTCGCTCGACATCATCAGGCTGACCCTGGTGCGCAGCGCGCTGCGCACCTACGACGAGGGCAACGACCTGTCCAAGGCGATCACCTACCTGTCCCGTTCCGAGGTCGTGCTCGCGAAGATCGCCGATGAGGTGGAGCGCGAGCCCCTCGGCCCGGCGCTGATCGAGGCGCTCCCCCGCACCGAACCGGCCGCGCTGCTGCTGATCGCCAGGTCGGCCGAGGGTGAGGGCCGCTCGTTCGAGGCGGCGGAGCTCATCTCCGAGGCGCTCTTCGCCGCTCCCGATCTTGCCCTGGCCCAGCAGGACGCGGCCGAGTACGCCGCGTGCCGTACCGACCCCGACGCCCCGCTGCCCGAGCGGTCCGCGCACCTGTTCCGGCAGTTGCACACCTACCTCTACCGCCCGGCCCGGAGGAGCCTGCTCGACGACCTGATCGGGCTGAGCGTCAGGGTGGCCGAGCCCGCCCTGGCCGACCTGGCGCTGTTCGAGAACGACGTGGTCGGCGAGTTCCTGGACGCGCGGGGAGAGTGGCTGCGCGACGACGAGACGGCGCTGCTGGAGTCCTGGCGGCGGACGCCGCTGCGCCTGTGGGAGGTCCTCGACGTCGCCGGGGAGGAGATCACCGTACGCGAGGGCGAGGAGCGGGTGACGCTGACCGACGAGCTGCTCTCCCAGCAGGCGCTGCCCGGCGACCTGATGCTGACCAGGCTGCTGGACGACGGGGCGGGCCCGCACGTGTTCGGCCACCCGTTCAAGATCGACCCCGAACGCCGGGAGGAGATGCTCGCCCTGCTCACCGACCCCGTCGACCCCTACGCGGTGGCCGCCTTCTTCAGGCGCCCGCGCCGGGCGGGGACTTCTCCCGAGAACGGCGACGGCCCGGTCTCCGGTTCCGGGTCCTGAGCCGGGACGCGGGCCTGCGTCCGCGGCAGCACGCTCCCCGGTCGGCACCGTCACACCGCGAGCCGGCCTGATCCGGCGTGTGGACGTGTCCGATTCCTACAAGACCGGGATGACCGCCGTCACTAGCCTCACCTGGATGAACGATTTCACGGGCCCGGTCTTCCAGCCGGGCGACGGCGGTTACGACGGGGAACGGTCGGGGTTCAACCTCGCCGTCGAACACCGTCCGGCCCTCATCGTCGGGGCGACCTGCGCGGAGGACGTACGGGCCGCGGTGACCACGGCCGCCTCCCGCGACCTTCCCGTGGCGGTGCTGGCGACCGGGCACGGGCCCGCCGTCACGGCCGACGACGCCGTGCTCGTCAACACGCGGCGGATGGACGGCGTCCAGGTCGACGCGGCGGCCGCGACCGCCCGGGTCGAGGCCGGGGTGCGCTGGCAGCGGGTGCTGGAGGCGACCACGCCGTACGGGCTGGCTCCCCTGAACGGATCGAGCCCCAACGTCGGCGCGGTCGGCTACACGCTCGGCGGCGGGGCGGGCCTGCTCGGCCGCCGTTACGGCTACGCCGCCGACCACGTGCGCGGGTTCGAGGTCGTGACCGCCGACGGACGGCTGCGGCAGGTGTCGGCCGATCTCGAACCGGACCTGTTCTGGGCGCTGCGCGGCGGAAAGGGCAACTTCGGGGTGGTCGTCGCCATGGAGATCGACCTTTTCCCGGTCGCACGCCTGTACGGAGGAGGGCTGTACTTCCCCGCCGAGGCGACCTCGGATGTCCTGCACGCCTACGCCGAGTGGGCGGCGGCCGTACCCGAGGAGATGGCGTCCTCGGTCATGCTGATCCACTACCCGGACGATCCCGCCGTGCCCGGATCATTGCGCGGCCGTTTTGTCACCCACGTGCGGATCGCCCACAGCGGCCCCGCGGAGGAGGGCGAACGGCTGACCCGGCGACTGCGCGACCTCGGCCCCCGGCTGCTCGACACCGTCGGCGAGATGCCGTACGCCCAGGTCGGATCCATCCACCACGAGCCGACCGAACCCGCCGCCGCCTACGACACGAACGTCCTGCTCGGCCACCTGGACGCGCACGCCGTCGACACGTTGGTGTCGCTGGCGGGACCGGAGGCCGACGCCCCGTTCGTCGTCGAGCTGCGCCACTTCGGCGGCGCCTACGCCCGGCCGCCCGCCGTGCCGAACGCGGTCGGCGGACGCGACGCGGCCTTCTCCCTCTACTCCGGTTCGCTCCTCGATCCGGACCGGATCGAGGAGAACCGGCTCGCGCACGGCACGCTGAACGACAAGATGCGGCCCTGGTGCACCGGCGGTTCCTTCGCCAACTTCCTGGGCATCGACGACGTCGGCGTCGAGCGGGTCCGGACCGCCTACACGCCGGCGGACTTCACCCGCCTCACCGAGGTGAAGTCGCGCTACGACCCGCAGAACCTGTTCCGGATCAACCACAACATCCCACCACGTTGAAGGGGCGACCCAAGATGCACGCCAAGATTGATCTCATCGGCCTCGTCGTCCAGGACATGGCCCGTTCCCTGGCCTTCTACCGTCACCTCGGACTCGACCTGCCGCCCGAGGCGGACGCGTCGCCGCACGCCGAGGTGGAACTGCCCGGCGGCCTGCGCCTCGCCTGGGACACCGAGGACACCGTCCGGTCGTTCGATCCGGCCTGGGAACGGCCCACCGGCGGCCACCGCATCGCACTGGCCTTCAGGCTGGACTCCCCCTCCGAGGTCGACGCCGCGTACGGCAAGCTCACCGGGCTCGGCTACCACGGCCACAAGGAACCCTGGGACGCGGTCTGGGGCCAGCGGTACGCCATCGTCCACGACCCCGACGGCAACGCCGTCGATCTCTTCGCCTGAGGCGGGCGGCACCGGGCGGCCGCGTCAGGACGGCCCTCGTTCCGAGGGTGTGCTTTCCACACGACCTGAGCTCAGCGGCTTCCCGGTGGTCGGCGTCGCCGGTCGGTCCTGGAACGGCGCGGTGCTCGTCCTACCTTGGTCCGGGCAGGCGACCCTCAACGAGGGTTGACCGATAAGAGTAGGTTCTGCCCTTTGAGCTGAAGCCTGGACGAGGAGCGAGACCCGTGACCACCGACAATCGCGTAGGACCCCCGAACTTCGGCAGCGAACGTGAAATGCTGCGGGCCTTCCTCGACTACCAGCGCGCGACCCTCGCCATGAAGTGCGAGGGACTCACCGATGAGGAGCTCCGGCGGCAGTCGATGCCGCCGTCGACGCTTTCGCTGCTTGGCCTGGTGCGGCACATGGCGGAGGTGGAGCGGACCTGGTTCCGCCGGGTGTTCGAGGACAACGACGCCCCGATGGTCTGGTCCGACAAGATCGACTTTCAGGCGGCGTACGATGCCAGGAATTCGACCAGGGCCGAGGCGTTCACGGCCTGGGAGGCGGAGGTCGAGAACTCACGCCGCGTCGAGCGGGAGGCCGAGTCCCTGGATCTGTCCGGGCACCAGCCGAGGTGGGGCGAGGACGTGTCGCTGCGGATGGTGATGGTGCACGTGCTTCTGGAGTACGGCCGCCACAACGGGCACGCGGACTTTCTCCGCGAGGGTGTCGACGGGACCGTAGGCGCTTGAGCGAAAAGGGGCGGCCCAGGGATGGGCCGCCCCCTCTACACGCCGATGGCGAACGCCTTCGAGCCGGGCTCGCCCGCGCGCAGGGCTTCGCCGAGCATGGGGGCGAAGCCTCGCGGCCGGTCTTGGATCGGTAGCGGATCGACGTAGAAGGTGCGGATACCCACGACCTCCCCACCTCCATCCGCCGTCGGACCCGTCATCCGATCCGGTCTCAGAGACCCCGGAGGAAGGCCAGGCCGTCGGTGGCCAGGAGGTCCTGGCTGGCGGCGAGGGGGCGCCAGACCGAGGCGGCGGTGGCGATCGAGCGGTTGTGCGCGGTGAAGGACTCGATGCAGAGCGGGCCCCGGTAGTCCACCGCGTGCAGCGCCTCGACGAGGGCCGGCCAGTCCAGGTGGTCGGCTCCCGGAGCGCCCCGGTCGTTGGCGCAGACCTGCACGTGCGCGACCAGCTCCCCGGCCCGCCGTACGGCCGCCGCCGGATCCCGCTCCTCGATGTTCATGTGGTAGACGTCCAGCGCGAGGCCGACCCCGGGGATCCCGCCGACCGCCTCGACGGCCTGCTCCACCGTGTTGATCAGGCTGGTCTCGTATCGGTTGAGGGGCTCGACGGCGACCGTCACCCCACGCTCCGCCGCGTACTCCCCGACCGGGGTCAGGTTCTTGCGCAGTTCGGCGTAGCACGCCCGCCGTTCCTCGTCCGACATCCGCCAGGTCCGCCCGACCGACGCGTAGGCCGGGCCCCCGATGGTCGGACTCCCCACCGCCACGGCGGCGTCCACGCATCGACGCAGGTACTCCTGGGTCGACCTGACCGTCTCGGCATCGGTCGCGACGAGCTCCCTGCCGGGCGGCATGACCAGCACCACCGACGCCTTCAGGCCGAGCTCCTCCAGCAGGCCGGCCGCCCATTTGGGATCCCAGTCACCGACCTGCTCCACCGGCAGCTCGATCACGTCGAACCCCCAGGCGGCCACCTTCGGCGCCAGCCGTACGAGATCCTCGCCCGTCAGCGGCGAGACCCACACCCACGTGTTGACTCCGATCGAGAACACCGGCAACCCCTTTTCCTCGTGAACACGTGCCGTCCCATGACAGGTGACCGCCGCGCCGTGACCCCACAGACGTGGGGTCACGGCGCGGCGGACGGTCGGGGAGGAGACGGCGCCCGGCCCCGGGCGCCGCCTCCTCCCCACTGGCGGATCAGCCCTACTTGCCACCCCACTTGGCGGGGAAGTCAGGCAGGTCCTCGCAGCCGCAGAGCGCGTAGTGGAGCGGCGGCATGTTGGGCTGGAGGTAGGTGTCCAGGCTCTCGGAAGTGATCTTGGGCTGGGGAAGCTTCCACCTCTTGGGCACTTCCTCACCCTTGAGGATCTTCAGGGCGGCGATGACCGGGGTGCGCCACTGGTAGGTGGGGTAGGTCGGCGCGATGGCCGTGAGCCCGCCGTCCTTCCACTTCTGCAGGAAGTCCTGCTGGTCCTCGCCGACGATCGCCGGCACCGGCTGGCCGGCGTCCTCGAAGGCCTCGATCGCGGCCACGGCGGTCGCGCCCGCGTCCATCCAGATGCCGTCGATCTTGCCGTGGCGCTGGATGTAGTCACTCACGATGCTCTTGGTCTTCGCGGCGTCGCCGTCGGTGAACTCGACCCCGACCACGTTGAGCTGGCTCTTGTCGAAGGACACCTTGGCCGCCGACCAGCGGGTCTCCAGCACGTCGACGCCCGGCAGGATCCGCAGCGCGAGGATCTTCCCGCCCGCGGGCACCTTCTCGACCAGGAACTCGGCGCCGTCGGCACCGAAGGCGTAGCCGCCGATCGGGTTGATGAACGTCACCGGGCAGTCGGTCTCCACGCCGCGGTCGAAGACGATCACCGGGATCTTGGGACAGGCGCCGGTCACCGCGGGGGTCAGCGTCGCCGTCGTGTTGGGCGAGACGATGAGCGCGTCACAGTCCTGGCCGACCAGCTCGGCGATGTCGGAGATCTGCTTGTCGTCCTTGCCCTCCGCGTCGAGGGCGGTGAACTTGGTGATCTCCTTGTGCAGGGCCACCTCGGCCTGCATCGTCTTCCAGCCCACCTGCCGCCACGGGTTGTTGACGGCGGCGTTGGAGAAGCAGAGGTGGTACGGCCCGTCCTTCTTGTACTTGGCGGTGTCGATCATCTCCGGAGCGATGGCCTGCTCCCACGGCTTGTCCGCGGGCCCCTCCGCGTTCTGGGTGCGCATGGCGAGCTCGGCGTCGAAGTCCGCCTGGACGAAGAACTTCGACTGCTCTCCCGTTCCCGACGACGCGGCGGCGGCCGGAGCCGACGTCGAGGCGCCCGGGGCGGTGGCGGTCGCCGTCGGTTTGTCGCTGGCACATCCGGCGGCCAGTAACAGCGCGGAGGCTCCCGCGACGAGGGCCGCGATAGACCTGTTCAATGGAGGTCTCCTTTTTTTCTTAGGGGGTGTCTCTTGGTGAGGAGCGCTTTGGTGTGGAGCGTTCTACCGAGAGGGTTCGATCTCTTCGAGAGGTGCGTTCTGTCGAGGAACGCGTCCTTACCGGAGGCGCGTTCAAGCACGCGCCACACGTTTGAACGGAAGCCGTACGGCCCCCGCAGCGACCGCGGCGATGATGATCACGCCCTGGACCGCGTACTCCAGGGCCCCCGAGATTCCGTACAGGTTGAGCAGCGTGAACAGCGCTTCGAGCGTGAGCGCGCCGGCCATGGCCGCGACCACCGAACCGCGCCCGCCGCCCAGGGCTACCCCGCCGAGCACGACCGCCGTGATGGCCTGGAATTCCAGACCCTGTCCGACCTGGGCGGAGACCCCCGCGAAACCGCCGAGCAGGATGCCCGCGACGGCCGCCGCCAGGCCGGAGATGACAAAGGCGAGGATCCTGGTCCGGTTCACCCGGACGCCGGACAGCCCCGCCGCGCGCTCGTTGTCCCCGGTGGCCATGAGCCGCTTGCCGAAGTCGGAGCGCATGAGCATGATCGCCGCTCCGCCCATGACCAGCAGGATGAGCACCGACCAGGGCACCGCGCCGAGGTCTTTCCGGCCGAACATCCTGAACGTCTCCGACAGCGCGCCGCGCGGGGCGCCGCCCGTCCACAGGAAGACCGCGCCGGACAGCACGAGCATCATGCCGAGCGTGGTGATGAAGGACGGCACCCGAAGCCCGGTGGTGATCACCCCGTTGATCAGCCCGACCAGCAGCCCGATCACGATCAGCAGGGCCAGTACCCACCAGGTCGCCGTCTCGTCCCCGTCGATCAGCCGGGCGGCCACCACCACCTGCACCGTGACCAGCGACCCGACCGACAGGTCGAACTCCCCGGAGACGATCACGAAGTACTGCCCCGCCGCCAGGATGACCAGCGGCGCGGCGCGCTTGACGAACGCGAGGAACCCGGCGGGCTCCAGGAAGAACGGGTTGGCCGCGGCGATCAGCACCAGCAGCACGGCCAGCACGAGGAAGATGGGCCCCATGGACCTGAGGGCTCTCATCGGGATCGCCTCCTGACGGTACGGCGGGCATAAACGGCCACCGCGGCGACGATGACCACGCCGCGCACCACGTCCTTGAAGAACGCGTTGACCTCAAGCTGGTTGAAGATGCTGTCGAGCACGGCCAGCAGCAGTACCCCGCCGACCGTTCCGGGGACCCCGCCCTTGCCGCCGGCCAGGGCCGTGCCGCCGAGCACCACCGCGGCGATCGACTCCAGGTCGTAGCCGCCGTCGGTGCCGACCGTGGGCGCCCCCGCGCCGAGCCTGCCGGCCAGCAGCAGCCCGGCGATCCCGGCGCAGATCGAGCAGAGAACGTGAGTGGCGACGATGACCCTGCCGGTCCGCACCCCGGAGAGCCGGGCCACCTCCTCGTCCCCGCCGACCGCGTAGATCCGGTATCCGAGCCTCGTACGGCGGAGCAGGAACCACGCCGCGACGGCGACGGCCGCCCAGAGCAGCGCCGAGACCGGAACCGGCCCGAGCCTGTCGTAGCCGAGCCGCTGGAAGGACTCGGGCACGCTGCCGGACGGCCCGTCGTAGAGGTGGTCCACCACTCCCTTGATGATCAGCGCGACGCCGAGCGTCGCGATGAAGGCGTGCACGTGAAGCCGCGTGATGACCAGCCCGTTGACCAGGCCGATCAGCGCGCTCACCGCGATCACCGCCGCGACGGCCGGGAGGATCCCGCCGTCCTGCCCGGCCATGATCTCCGCCGCGACGAGCGACGTGAGACTGATCAGGTATGCCACCGACAGGTCCAGCGACCCGACCAGGATCGCCAGCGTCTGTCCCACCGCGACGATCCCCAGCGCGGCCGATCGTTGCTGGATGCCGACGACGGTCTCCAGAGTGAGGAAGTTCCCCCCGTCGACCGCCACCAGCACCCATCCGATGAGCAGGACGCCGATCAGGGCCAGATAGATGATCAGCGTCGAGCCGGTCACCTTCCCTCGGAGGGAGAAAGAGGTGAGGGTACGTTCGGTCACGGCGTCACCTCGCCGGCGGCCAAGTGCATGACGGTCTCCTCTGAGGGGCCGGCGGGAAGTGCTCCGGCGATGCGTCCGTCGCGCATCACGATGATGCGATCGCTCATGCCGATCAGTTCGGGGAGTTCGGAGGAGATCATCATGATCGCCATGCCGTCCTTGGCCAGCCCGCGCATGAGGTCGTGGATCGCGGCCTTGGCCCCCACGTCGACCCCCCGCGTGGGCTCGTCGAAGATCAGGATCTTGGGTGCCACAGTGATCCATTTGGCCAGCACGACCTTCTGCTGGTTGCCACCGGACAGGTAGCGGACCTCCTGCTCGGGTCGCGGTGGCTGGAGCCGTACCGACTCCAGGAGTTCCCGGATGTCGGTCCTGCCGCCTCGCCGTACCGAACGGGAGACCAGCAGGGCGTTGTCCCGCACCGACTGGCGCAGCGCGAGCCCCTCGGCCTTGCGGTCCTCGTTCACCAGCCCGATCCCGGCGGCCACGGCCTGCCGTACCGACCTGGGCCGCAGCGGGCTCATCGTGCCGCGCGTGAACGGCTCCGCACCGAAGATCGCCTTCGCCAGCTCGGTGCGGCCCGACCCCTGCAGCCCGGCCACCCCGAGGATCTCCCCCTCGCTCACCTGGAGGTCGATCCCGTCGAGTACGGCGTTGCCGCCGCCCCGGACGCTGAGCCGTACCTCACCGGTCTCGGTGCCGCGAGGCGGGAAGTAGGTGCCGAGGTCGCGGCCGACCATCAGCCTGACCAGCTCGTCGGAGGTGATGTCGGCGGTGTCCGCGGTCCTGACCAGCGCGCCGTCCTTCAGTACGGTCACCCGTTCGGCCAGGTCGAACACCTCCCGCAGCCGGTGGGAGATGTAGAGGACGGCGATCCCCCGCTCCCGCAACCGGGCGACCAGCCGGTAGAGCAGTTCCACCTCGTGCTCGGCCAGTGCCGCCGTGGGCTCGTCCATCACGATGATCCGGGCGTCCTGGGAGAGCGCCTTGAGAATCTCCACGACCTGCTGCTGGGCGATGGACAGGTGCCGGACCAGGTCGTGGGAGACGAAGGAGGTCTCACCGAGCTCCTTCAGCAGCCGCGTGGTGTCGGTCTCCATCGCGGTGCGGTCGACCAGCCCCCGCCGGACGGGCTCCCGTCCGAGGAAGACGTTCTCCGCGACGCTGCGCTCGGGCAGCAGGTTGAACTCCTGATAGATGATCGCGACCCCGGCGCGCTGGGCCTCGACGGGGTGGGCGAAGGAGACGGAGACGCCGTCGATCTCGACGCTGCCCTCATCGGGCGAGTGGACCCCAGCGAGGATCTTCATCAGCGTGGATTTCCCGGCGCCGTTCTCGCCCACGACGGCGTGCACCTCACCGGCGGCGACCTCCAGATTCACCCCGCTCAGCACGCGCACCCCGAGAAAACTCTTGGCGATACCGCGCATTCTGAGAATCACGACGCGCCCATTTCCCCGGGTAACACGACGGCGCCCATCCGCCCGGCCGGCGTCGGCCGGCCAAACGATCGATCATGAATACCTGCTCCCACCTGCGCCGACCCGCCGGCGGAGCAGTCCGTGGAGAGCCTGTGAACCGTGCCCGTAAATCCGGTCCCGGCAACACGCGGTCGTACTTGATTCGCCGGTAACCGTCCAATTTCCTCCATATTTCGGGATGCTAAAGGGGTCTTATGGCGATGGTCAAGCAAAAGTAAGTCACCATTAGGCATAATGAAGGCATCGAGAGGCGTAAGTCGCTTTGACGTGGCGGAAACGAGGAGTGTTGACTGTGCGCATGCTGAACGAAGCGAACGGTTCAATCGCCGGCGCGGGGGCGCTTCTCAAGATCCTGCGTGATGGACAGGCCCGTACCAGGGCCGAACTGGTGCAACTGACCGGACTGGCGAGATCCACCCTGGCCCAGCGCCTCGACGCGCTGCTGAGCCAACAGTGGATCATTCCAACCGAGGAGGCCATCTCGTCCGGCGGCCGTCCCGCCATCGCCTTCACCTTCAACCGCGCCGCCCGCGTCGTCCTCGCCGCCGATCTCGGCGCCACCCACGCCCGGGTCGCGATCACCGATCTGGGCACCGAGGTCCTCGCCGAACGCGCGGCCGAGATATCGATAGACCGTGGACCCGAGGAGACACTCGCCTGGCTCCAGCGCACCTTCGAGGAGATGCTCGCCGAGACCGGCCACGACCTGGACGAGGTCTGCGGCATCGGCGTCGGGCTGCCGGGCCCGGTCGAGCACAGCTCGGGACGGCCGGTCAATCCGCCGATAATGCCTGGATGGGACGGTTTCCCCGTCCCCGAGTGGCTCGGCTCACGCCTTGGCGCACCCGTCCTCGTCGACAACGACGTGAACATCATGGCCCTGGGCGAGCACTGGGCCGCCCGCCCGGAGGCCGACCACCTGATCTTCGTCAAGATCGGCACAGGCATCGGCTGCGGCATCATCAGCGACCGCCGCCTGCACCGGGGCGCGCAGGGCGCGGCCGGCGACATCGGCCACATCCGGGTGGCCTCGGCCCTCGACACCGTCTGCCGCTGCGGCAACATCGGCTGCCTGGAGGCCGTGGCGAGCGGTTCCGCCATGGCCGCCCGCCTCTGCGCCGCCGGCGTGGATGCCTCCGACAGCCGCGACGTGGTCCGCCTCGTGCGCGGCGGCAACACCCAGGCGGTCCAGCTCATCCGGCAGGCGGGCCGCGAGGTCGGCGACGTCCTCGCCTCCATCGTGAACTTCTTCAACCCCTCGGTGATCGTGCTCGGCGGAGACATCGCCGAGGCCGGGGAGCAACTGCTCGCCGGCCTCCGCGAGGTCATCTACAGCCGGTCACTCCCCCTCGCCACCCAGCACCTGACGATCACCGCCAGCGAGCTGGGCGACCGCGCGGGAGTGATCGGCGCCGCCGTCATGGTCATCGAGCACGTCCTGGCCCCCGGCAGCGTCGACCAGTCGGTCATCCGCGTCTGACCCACCCCGGGCGCCCTCGCCCGTCCGATCGTCCGTGTCCGGCTCGCCCCGGGCACCGTCGATCGTTCAGTCATCCGTGTCCGGCCTGCCCGGGCACCGCCGTTCGATTGCTCGTGTCCGGCCTGCCCGGGCGCCGTCGCCCGTCCGTGTCCGGCTCGCCCCGGGCATCGCCCCCGTTCGATCGTCCGCGTACGACCCGCCCGGACACCACCGATCGTTCAGCGGTCCGTACCCGACCCATCCTCGACCGTCCGGCCGTCCGTGTCCGGCTCACTCTCGACACCGTCGATCGTTCGATTGTCCACGTCTGACCCGCCCTGCCCGGACTGAGCCGGGAGGGGCCAGACGATTCTGAAGTACGGCTTCTCTTCAACGGCCACTGATCCTCCTCGACGAACCCGGTGCCAGTCGAACACAGACCGATCGCCAGGCGATTGCCAACCGTGGAACACTCGTTTGACTATGGATGCCGAACCGATCAGGACTCCCCGGCTCACGCTCATACCGCTGGCGGTGGAACACGCGGCCGAAATGGCCGAGGCGCTCGCTGACCCCGCCCTCCACGCCTTCATCGGCGGCTCCCCGGCGACCCCGTCAGAGCTCCGCGCCCGCTACACCCGCATGGTCGCCGGGCCTCCGCCAGGCCGTGACGAGGTATGGCTCAACTGGGTGATCCGCCTGCACCCGTCGCAGAACCTGAACAGGTCGGAAAACTCGGACGCCTCGCAAGGCCCGGACACGTCGGAGCCCACGGACGCGTCGCGAGACCTGGGTCGGCCGGAGACCGCGAGCGGATCGGAACCCAGCGACAAGACGGAGACCGCAGGCGAGACGGAGACCGGCGATGGATCGGAAGGCTCGAGCGGGTCCGATCCCCTGACCGGTTATGTCCAGGCCACCGTGACCCCCGCCGAGGCCTCCGTGGCCTGGGTGGTGGGAGTCCCCTGGCAGGGCCGGGGCATCGCCGGCGAGGCGGCGCTCGCGCTTGTCGCCTGGCTCAGGGAGCGCGGCGTGAGCACCATCGTCGCCACCGTCCACCCCGACCACGCCGTCTCGTCGGCCGTGGCTCGCCGCGCCGGCCTCGTCCCGACCGACGCCCGGGTGGACGGCGAGGTCGTCTGGACCTCCCAGCGGGCCGAGTGACCCCGGCGGCTCCAACGCCGCAGCACTCGCCTTACCGCCTGAAGTACGTGACCGGGTCACGAACATGACGCGGATCATGTCGTCACCGATGCGCTCTGCCAATGGCCAAGTGCGTGTGGTCCCGGCCCACGAAGGGCGGCCGCCACGGACCGGTGGCGTGTGATCATGCAAGGCGGCGTCGCTGCGCACCGCCCCGCTGAACGGCACCGAATCGCCCCGGGTTCGGCCGAGACCTCAGCGGTCGATTCCCATGGTTTCGCCGGTCGGCGTTGGGCGAGGTAGGCGGCTTCAGGACTCGTCCGCACCTCCTGAGCTCCGTACCGCTTCTGGCGTGTCCTGGATGCGGGAGAGTTTGTCGGGGTTGGTGACGGAGTAGATTCCCGACACCTGCTCCCCGTCCGGGCTGAGGTCGATGACCATGACGGCGAATGGGGCGTCGTCGGCGAACAGCACCGCGGACGGATCGCCGTTGACCGTCCGGTAGCGGACGTCCAGGTCTTCGGATGCGCGGGAGGTGACACCGGCGATCATGCGGGCGACCTTGTCGCGACCGTGCACCGGGCGCAGGACGGAGGCCCGGGCCTTGCCGCCTCCGTCGATCCACATGGTCACGTCCGGCGCCAGGATCTGCATCAGGGCGTCCAGGTCACCGCCGAGCGCGGCGGCGAGGAACCGTTCGGTCGCCTGCCGCTGGACGCGCGGGTTGGCCTGGTAGCGGGGGCGACGGGCGTGGACGTGCTCGCGGGCGCGGTGGGCGAGCTGCCGTACGGTGGCCGGGGCGCGGTCGAGCATGCCGGCGATCTCGGTGTGGGGATAGCCGAACACCTCGTGCAGGACGAACACCGCCCGCTCCAGCGGGGTGAGGGTCTCCAGCACCACCAGCAACGCCATCGACACCGACTCCGCGCGCAGGGCCGGCTCGGCGGAGTCCGGGACGGTGTCGGTGAGCAGGGGTTCGGGCAACCACGGTCCCACGTAGGTTTCGCGGCGGCGGCGGATGGCGCCCTGCCGGGCGAGCGCGTGGTTGACCGCGATCCGTACCAGGTAGGCGCGCGGGTTGGTGATCTCCTCGGCGCCTGACGCCCGGTTTCTGGGCGCCCACGACAGCCAGGTGTCCTGCAACACGTCCTCGGTGTCGGCCACGTTGCCGAGCAGGTTGTAGACGATCGAGAACAGCAGCTCGCGATGGTCGGCGAACACCCGCGTCGAGGTGTCATCCGGATTGTCGGGCATGGATGGTCCTTATGTCGTGTGCTTCCCCCCTTGAGAGGTGCGGCGACGCTCGAGTGTGACATCCCCTTCGAAATGAGTCCGGTGATCTGAGTAGGGGTGCTCAGTCACGGCTGAGTGTGCGCGCCCTCCCCCGCCGTCTGGATCTTCGGGACGATCGCATCATGAAATGGTGGGTTTTTCTGGTCGCGCTCGTCACCACGGTGGTCGCCGCGTGGCTGCTCGTATACGCCGATGTTCCGCTGTCCACGGTCCTGTCACTCGGGCTCGGCGCGATCAGCCTCATCTGGCTGATCCTGCTCCTCACCCTCCCCTGGAACCTGTATTTCGGAGCGCGTCAGGTCGTCCACGAGATCCACGTGTCGCGGGAACGCGGCATCGAGGTCCCCGACGCCCACGAGGCCGAGGCCCTGGAGATCGCCGGGCGCATGCGCCGCTTCGCCGTCGGCGGTCACCTCGTCTCGGCGGCGCTCCTCGCCGTCATCACCTTCTTCTCCGGCACCGAGGTGGGCTACTACTTCGCCGGGTTCTACCTGCTCAGCACCTTCTTCCGGCCGGCGGGCGCCTATTTCTCACACCTTCACAAACGGGTCACCACGCTGATGAGCGAGGCCCGTTATCCCCGCGAGGACATCGTGGCCCTCGTCTCCCGGGTGGAGCGTCTGACCACCGAGGTGACCGCGCTGACGGAGTCGGCCGAGCGGCTCCAGCGCGACGTCGAGACGCTCCACACCGACCTGCGGGTGGGCGACGAAGACCTGGATCGCCGGATCACCGGGATCGCCCGGCGCTTCGAGGACACCGTGGACGGTCTCACCGACAACCACGAGGTCATCAGCGGACTCAAGGCCTTCCTTCGGCTCGTCCGCACCGATTCCCTCGGCCAGGCCTGACCTCCGCCGCCCTTTCCGTGTGAGGTGCCGGCTGTGGGGCAGGTCAGCAGGGACCACCTCTGCGGGCCCGGGATCGTTCGGCGTCGACACGGCGTCGGATCTTTCCGGATTCGGGGCCGCTCGACGTCAATACGGCGTCAGCCCTTCGGCCGTTCCCGTAGAGATTCCGTAGGGATCGTGCCGCCAACTCCCTGCAAGGCCGTAACGTCCTTCTTGTAGGAATTCTCCGTAGGAGGAAGTTATGTCGGAAGTACCGTTATTCGTCCCGGTCCGTGAAGGCGCCTTCGCCGTGTCGTTGCGCCTGTTTCGGACCGCGTCGGGCAAGAGAACGGCAGCCGCCTTCTCTTCGCCGATCCGCCTGGCCAAGGTGCTCGGCGCCGACCAGCGCTGGATCCGGCTCAGCGAGCCCACGCTCCGACGCATGATCGACGATCTGAACGTTCTCGACATGGTGATCGACCCCGCCGGGACGATGACCCGGGTCTCCTCCGGGGCCGCGTGATGTGCATCCTCCATCAGGACCTGGAGTCCGCCCAGAGCGGCGAGCCGGCCGGGGGCCCGAAGCCTCCCACCACAGCGGAGAGGATCCTCGCGTACCTCTCCGCCCGGCCGCAGGCAGGATCCGTCGGAAATCAAGGCAGGTAGTACGGGGTCGACTCCGTACTCGCCTAACCGTGTGTCTGCTTTTCCGGTTCGCCCTCCCGGCCGGCTCCATTGCTCCTTGACGGCTCGGTGGTCCGAGGACGCGGGCCGGCTTCCCGCGACGACGAACCGTCGCGACGTTCTGTGAGCACATCGAGGTAGACGGACTCGGTGCGCCCCGCCACCTGCGGCCAGCCGTACAGGAGCCGGGCGCGCCGCTCGCCCGCCTTCGTGAGCGACGTCCGGAGCCGGGGCTGGCCCAGCACGTCGCGCAGCGCCCCGGTGAGGGCGCCCGGGCGGCGGGGAGGCACCAGCATCCCGCACCCGGCGACCGTGTCGAGATGGCCGCCGACCGCGGAGGCGACCACGGGCACCCCGCAGGCCATGGCCTCCACCGGCACCATGCCGAACGGCTCGTACCAGGGCACGCTCACCAGGACGTCGGCCGAGCGCATCAGGACCGGCACCTCGGTCCGGTCGACGCCGCCGATCAGACGGACCCGGTCCGACAGGCCGTAGCAGTGGACCATCCGGAGCAGTCGCACCGCCTCGTCGTCCTCGGGCGTGCCTCCCACGATGAGCAATTCGGCCTCCGGCAGATCACGCATGGCCTGCACGACGGTGTCCAGCCCCTTGCGGGGAACGATGCGGTCGATGCTGAGAATGCGCTGCCGTGATCCGCGGGGGGCGGCGGATCCGGCCGGGCAGAAGAGGTCGAGATCGACCCCGCACGGTATGACCACGATCCGCTCCCTGCGCACGCCCATCCGCAGGAGCTCGCTCACCTCGTCGCGGCAGGTGGCGACGACCGCGTGAGCCCGCCGTCCGATGTCGGCCTCGACGGCGATCCGCCCCGCCGGGCTGGTGTCCGCCACGCCCTGCCAGCGCCGCTTGACGGTGCCCAGGGCGTGAAAGGTCTGCACGACCGGGATCCCGAGATCCCGCGCGGCCATCAGAGTGGCCAGGCCGCTCATCCAGAAGTGCGCGTGGGCCACGTCGGGCGGGCGCTCGGCCCATCGCCGCGCGAGATGCGCGGCGAACATCGGCATGTACGGCAGCAGCTGGTCCTTGGGAAGGAAGATCGGAGGCCCGGCCAGGACGTGCTCGACGGTCAGGCCCGGACGGAGGAAGACCCGGTCCGGCTGGGTCACGGCCGTGCGCCGGGTGTGGACGACGACCTCGTGCCCTCTCTCCGCCAGCGCGGCGGCCAGGCCGGCGACATGAACGTTCTGCCCGCCGGTGTCGACGCCGCCGATGGCCGCCAGGGGACTCGCATGCTCTGATATCAGAGCAATTTTCATTTAACATCCTCTTTCGCGCATACCAGGCGGTTAACGGCCTCTACCACCTGATCGCTTGACACGGACGTAAGACACGGGTGGCCGGAAACCGGGCACACCCTGGCCTGGGTGCCCCGGCAGGGAGCTTGCTGATCACCGAGGATCACGGTCGGCACGCCGTACGGCGCCCATCGACCGGCCGGGACCACGGGAGCGAAGAGGCTGACCACCGGCGTGCCGACCGCCGCCGCGAGATGGGCCGGACCGGTGTTCGCCACCACCACCACGCTCGCTCCGGCGAGCACCGCGGCGAGCTCGGCGAAGGTCGTCCTTCCCCCGAGGTCGGTGATGGATCTCCCCGTGGACCCGTTCTTCTCCCAGTAGCCGCCCGGGAGGGCGGGGCCGCCCTCCACCCAGCCGTCCGTGAGGGCGCGTTCGTCCCCCGCCACGCCGCAGGCGAGGGTGGGCCCGCCCGCCATCCACTGACCCGAGAAGGCGGGTCCCGCCGAGAGGCCGTGCTGCCCGGCGCCGCCGGCGACCCTCGCGGTGAGCGCCCGCTCTCCGCGGCCGCCGGTCACCACGACCCGCCGGCCCGCGCGGACGAGATCCTGGACCGCCCGCGCCCAGCTCGTAGCCGGCCACGCCCTGGCCTGCACCGAGGCTCCAGGGTGCACGACCACGTAGCCGGGCGGCCCGGTGAGGTAGCCGACCTCGGGCAGCGGACCCCGTAGGGCAAGCGCTCCGCCGTCTCCCCGCGGCAGGTCGAATCCCGCCGCCCTGGCCAGGGCGAGCATGCGCTCGGTCTCGGGCACGTCCACGCTCTCGTCGACGACGTGCCGCACGTCGAGCAGCGAGGCGGCGTGGTCGGCGCAGATCGCGGCGGTCCTCGGCGTTCCGGCCAGCTTGAACAGCAGGGCGAGCGGCAGCGGCGACTGCTGGAACGAGGTGAAGATCAGCGCCTGCTCGGGAGCGACGTCCCTGATGATCCGCAGGAGCCGCAGGGCGTGCGGGCCGGTCATCGGCGACGGCTCGGGATCGATCCACGGTGTCCGCCACTCCACCACCCTGGACACGCCGGGCAGCATCTCGCCCACGGCCCGGCCGTGCGGTCCCACCAGCAGCACGACCTCCCGCGCGCCCTTGGCGACCGCGCGGATCGCGGGCCCGGCCAGCAGGACGTCTCCCGCGTTGTCCATGCGGGCGACGAGAACGGTGCCGGTCGTCGCCGCGCCGGTCATCGCGGCACTCGCAGTTCGCCGTGGAGGTGATGCGCACACGCCAGTGGCGGATCAGGAAAGGTCGCGTCTGATTCGATCGATCTCATGGGGCTGGCCTCTCGTCCGATATCTGAATGACTACCGAGAGCAGCGACCCTCAAACAGAAAAACTGGATATAAGCGCAGTTAAGGGACCTATCGGCCTATCCTTATAACTTTAAGTAGTTATTTTCGGGTTTATTCGTACTTGCCGGCCGACGGCGACACCCTCTCGCCGAGGGCGGTGACAGGCACGCCGAACGGCAGTTCCAGGCCACTCTGGAAGACCACCTGGGAGAACAGGCCTACGCGCTGCCGGCGTCGGAGGCGGCCGAGGGGGCTCGCACGTCAGCGGGAGAGGAGATGGACGTTGGGCTCGCGGGCGCGCTCCGCCAGCTCGGGGATCTCCAGCACGGTCACCCCGGCCGCCGCGAGCTCCTCCGCTCCGTGGCAGTCGACGAAGATCGCAGGCTCCCGCCAGGCCAGCACCACCCGGCGGGCACCGCTGTCCAGGATCAGCCGGGTGCAGGTGCGGGGACGGGAGCTGCGCTTGCTGCACGGTTCGAGACTGCTGTAGACCGTGGCCCCGGCCAGCCGGGGATCGTCGGGGGAGATCTTCCCGAGCGCCGACTCCTCCGCGTGGACGTGGGAGTCGGTCTCTCGCGAGTATCCGCGGGAGAGCTCCTCGCCGTCGGCGCCGACCACCACGGCCCCCACCGAGAACGCCGTCTCCGAGGGCGGGCACAGCCCCGCCAGGTCGCAGGCCAGCCGTAGCCAGTCATGATCGTTCATCGGACATCTCCCCCGTGCACGGTACGTCAGGCCAGCAGGTAGCGCATGAGCGTGACATCGCCCATTTTCCGGACCTCCGCCAGGTCCATCCGGCGCCGGTGATCGCGGGGGAAGTCGCCGTCGTGGACAAAGCGCGGGGCGGTGGAGTGCCCGACGAAAAACGGCGCCATGACGAGGTGAAGCTCGTCCACGAGGTCCTCCTGGAGGAACCGGGTGTGAACCGAGGCCCCGCCCTCGACCATCAGGCGGCGCACCCCGCGCCCGGCCAGGTCTTCCAGGAGGCGGCGGAGATCCACGGAGTCACCCGCGTCGACCACCGTCGCCCCGGTCTCGCCCAGGCGGGCGGCGAGCTTGCCGACGGCGGCCGACGCGGCATACACGATCTTCACCGCGCCGTCGTCGGCGAAGAAGCGGCTGGACGGGTCGAGGTCGCCCGCCGTGGTCAGCGTCACCTTCGCGGGCGACGGCGGCAGCCCTCGCGCGACCCGCTCCTGCCGGCGGGCCTGCGACCGGACCAGGAGCCGGGGGTCGTCACGGCGGACGGTGTTGGCTCCCACCAGGATCGCGTCGCAGGTGGCCCGCACCGCGTCGACACGGTCGAAGTCCTCGTCATTGGAGAGCAGGAGCCGCTCCGGAGAGCTGTCGTCGATGTATCCGTCGACGGACATCGCGCAGCTCAACAGCACATATGGGCGCGATCTCACGCTTTCCTTCCCGAGGTCGGACATCAGCCGATCGTAACAACCGCGCCGGGAGAATCTCCCACCGCCGTCTCCGGCGGTCGAGGGGAACGTCGAAGGGAACTACGGCGACGTCCGGTTCGTCATTCGTACGACTTTCCTCGGCACCGACTCGATACCGAAAGGCATCCCCGTGCGTAGCTCGTTCTTCGGAAACCTGGAGCAAGGCCCGCTCCCCGGCCACTTCGCCCTGCAGAACGCCAAGATGCTGCGGGTGCAGCTGAACGGAGAGGTGCTGGCGCGGCAGGGATCCATGGTCGCCTTCCAGGGACAGATGGACTTCGACTACGAGGGCTCCGGAGGGATGGGGCGGTTCCTGAAGAAAATGGTCACCGGCGAGGGTGCGCCGCTGATGCGGGTCCGCGGGCAGGGCATGCTCTTCCTGGCCGACAACGCCGACGACGTGCACCTGTTCTACCTGGAGAACGAGGCGATCACCGTCAACGGGACGAACCTGCTGGCCTTCGATCCGCAGCTCACCTGGGACATCCAGCGCATCCAGGGCGCCGGCATCGCCGCCGGGGGCCTGTTCAACACCACGATCCGGGGCACCGGCTGGGTGGCGGTCACCGCGCACGGCTCCCCCGTGCTGCTCGACACCTCCGGCGCGCCGACCTTCGCCGACAGCCAGTCCGCGGTGTGCTGGAGCGCCGAGCTGCGCGTGGGTGTCAACCGCACCATGAAGGCGGGCGCGCTGATCGGCCGCGGGAGCGGCGAGGCCGCGCAGCTCGCGTTCCAGGGTGCGGGCTTCGTCCTGGTCCAGGCCAGCGAGGGTCCGATCGTGCCGCAGAGCAACGGCTGATCGTCGTCCTGGCCCGGGCCGGTGAAGGCCCGATCGAGCCGCGGAGCAACGACTGATCGTCGTCCTGATCCAGGCCGGTGAAAGCCCGATCGTGCCGTAGGGCAACGACTGGTCATCATTCCGACCCAGGCCGGTGAAGGATCATGCCGCAGGGCGACCGCTGATCATCGCGAGACGGGAGACGCCGCCGGTGACGGCCAGGCCCGAAAGGGCCTGACGCCGCCACCGGCGGCTTACGATCTGGCCTGGATCAGGCCGTGTGTGCCGCTGACGCGCCAGGGCTGTCCGCTCGCCTCCAGAGCCGTGACCGTCTCGGCTCCGAGGCCGACCACCACCTCGGACTTCAGGGTCCGCAGGGCCGCCACCGGGCCGGGGAAATACCCGGTGACCTCGGCGAACGGCGTGGTCGGCGGCCAGTACCTGTCACCGACCAGGCGACGGTAGTTCAGGTCACCCTTCATGATCGTCAGCGAGGCGGAGGCGAAGTCCTTCCTCAGGTCGTCGGGCATCTCGCTGTACGGCAGGGGCGCGCACGAGAAGACATGTGCCCGCACGAGCAGCCGTCCCGATCCCATCGCCTCCCGGAGCCGGCCCCCGATCTCGCCGGCCTGACCTCCTGCTTCGGACATGCGGCGCAGGCAGGCCACCACGTCCGTCATCATCGCGTCGGACACGTAGTAGGGGGACGGCTTGACATGGAGGACGACCTCCCCCACGCCGCGGGCATGCAGGAGATGGTCGATCAGGACGAGGTCCGGCAGCAGCTCGCTTCCTGCGTTGTCCGCGACGAGGCAGATCCGCGAGGAGCGACCATCGGCCGCCGGAGCGCCGCCCGCCAGGCCCCGGCCGACCGTCGAATCGCCACCCGCCGGAGCGCCACCCGCCAGGGACCCGCCCGTCGCCGAAAGGCCGTCGATCATCGACCAGATGAGCGCGCTGTCGTCGGCCACCAGGCCCGGCACCTGAGCTGCGAGCCCCGAACCTCCGGCGGAGATCCGGAACACGAGGTCCGCCCGGTTTCCCCACAGTGCCCTCAGGATCAACGCCTGGTCCCGCTCCCCCACGTCCAGGGCGGGAAATCCGTCGAGCGCGCGGAGCTCGTCGTCGACGGCCTCACCGAACAGCTCGGCCTGCTTGAACGGCTCGAACGGATCTATGCCCTGCCACGGACCGGGATCGAAGTATCCGACCGCGGCGAGGAGCTTGCGGTAGAAGTAGCTCTCCGTCCACAGGAACGGCGCGTCGTCCCACCGCTCTCCGATGTGGCCCCGGTCCCAGCTCTCCCAGAGGTCCCGATCATGCATGGCACCCTCCAGCGGCCCGATCACACCCTCGGTGATCTCCCCGAGCAGAAGGTCGAGTGCCCGAAGCCGTTCCGGATCGTACGGCGTGGCGTCGCGGACCTTCTGGATCAGGGCGGGGTGCCGGTCGTGGAGAACCTTCCAGGTAAAGGAACCGGGAACGTCGCTCAGGATCACGGGCGCATCGGACGGCGCTCCGAACCGTCCGGGCCCCTTCCGGCTGTCACCGTCTGCCACTTGCCACTTCCTTCGACGCCCGGTTGACTCCTGCGGAGGGCACACCGTACCGGCCCGGCGGACCGACCGCCGCCTCGGCCGAGCCGAGGACGCCGCCTCTCCCCTCGTCCCGGCCGGGCAGGGCATCGCGGGGCGATCCCGTCCTCAGGGTCAGACGAGACAGGGCGGGATGGCCCCGTCGCGTACAGGGCGGCATGGCCCTGTCACGTGAGCCGGGCATGACACCTCGGGCTCTGCCGCCCGGGTCAGGCATGACACATAGGGCCCTGCCATCCGGGTCAGGCAAGACACCGCAGGGCGTCCTTGAGCCCGCCGTCAAGCGGGTGATCATCCGGCAACCGGCCGACCGTGGCCTCGACGAACACGTCCGTGGGCAGCCGTTCGCTCATGCCGTCCACCCGCACCGAGACCCCCTCGGCGGTCAGGCCGACCTGGACGCCCGATCCCTGCTCGCCGAGCACGAACTCGCCCACCCTGGCCCGCCACCACGCCCGCCCGCCGGCCTCGCCATCCGAGACGGGCGCTCCCACGTCGTCGGCATGGGTGGCGTACTCGGAGTCGTAGTGGAAGGCCTGCAGGCCAACCGGGTACGGCCCCGCCGAAGTCTGCAGCTCCGCCTCGCGGCCGAGGGACCGCATGCGCTCGCGCGTCTCCGCGTTCGCCCGCCGCCACTCCTCCAGCACCTCCTCGACGGGCACGTCGCGGCGCTGCCGTACGCACCACTGGTTGAAGCCGTTGAAGCCGCCTCCGGCGCCCTCGCGGGCGAGCATCGCGAAAAAACCGTCGAGGTCGCCGTCGAGGCAGGCGTGGTTGTACAGCTCCTCCCCGGCGAGATGCCCGAGGATGTCCCGCACCGACCAGCCCTCGCACCGGGAGGGGCGGTTCCAGCCCTCGTCGTCGAGGCCCGAGAAGTGACGGTCCAGACGGGTGGCCTCTGCGTCGAAGATGTCGAAAGGGTCGAGATCCGCCAGCGGATCCTTCGATTCTGGAGTCATGCCATCAGCGATACCCCGGAAGGGCGACGTGGAACGGCGGGTCACGTGCGCCGGAGGGTGTCCCAAGGACGCCGCCCGGAGCCGTACGGTCTCCGCGAGGTGGCCCTTGACGTCCATGCCGAGGATCCGCCGCGCCTCGTCCTCCGCGGAGGACGAGGCGCGGCGGCCCGAAACGAGGGCCGCGGGTGCCCGGACGCGTCTCGGAAGGTCCGTCGCAGCCGGTGCCGCCCCTTCCCGAGGAGCCGGAAGGCCCGTTCGCCGGTGCGAGACGCCCGGATGCCCGTTCCCGCCGACCGTGCGGCAGATCGGGCGGATGCGCGACGGAGCCGACGCCGACGGTCACGACCGGCTTACGATCATGACATTGTTTCCGGAATGTTGCAGAGCAGGTGTTAACGTTCACACAGGCACTGTCAACACGCCGTTCTATGTCGATCCGCGCTGCTCGGACGTGGGAACGGACCTCCGGGCAGACGTTGGGGGAGCATTTCTCACCAACGTTGATCTCCCAGGGGTTGACAGTCGGGCAATGCGGGCATTTGATGGCACGTCACAAAGTCATTCACGTCATCGCAAGGTTTATAAAGATCAATGTGAGCGCTAACACCATTAAGGCGGGCCTCGTAGGAGCCCACCTTCATGCCGCCGGAGGCACGGCTCGATCGAGTCGTTCCGCCTTGCGGCACCTGGACCAGAAGCGCCAGGGCAACGGCTCCGCCCCTTGTGGCTCCGGCGTGCCGCCCGAGCACCGGCTGCCTTCGGGACGCCAGGCGCTCCGGCTCTCTTTCAGCATCTCAGGAGGCAGCACGGCCCCCTCTGACGAGCATCCGGGCCTGGACTTCCCCGCCGAGCTGAACCCCCGTCACATGAAGGAGAGAACATGAAGCTAGCGAAGCTGGCCACCGCGTCGGTAGGCCTGGCTCTCGCCATGGCGATGACCGCCTGTGGCTCGAGCACCAAGACCGTCGATCAGGACGCGGCGAGTTCGGCGGCGCCGGGTGCGGCGGGTGAGGCCCTGGTCGGCGTCACCATGCCCACCAAGTCGTCCGAGCGCTGGATCCACGACGGCGACAACGTCAAGAGCGCCCTGGAGAAGCTGGGCTACAAGGTCGACCTGCAGTATGCGGAGAACGACATTCCCACGCAGGTCAACCAGATCGAGAACCAGATCACCAGGGGCGCCAAGCTTCTTGTCATCGCCTCGATCGACGGCACCGCGATCACCACTCAGCTGCAGGAAGCGGCCGACAAGAAGATCCCGGTGATCGCCTACGACCGGCTCATCCGTAACAGCCCCAACGTCGACTACTACGCCACCTTCGACAACTTCAAGGTGGGCGTGCAGCAGGCGACCTCGCTGCTGGTGGGCCTCGGGCTGAAGAAGGAGGACGGTTCCGACGGCGACGCCAAGGGCCCGTTCAACATCGAGCTCTTCGCCGGCTCGCCGGACGACAACAACGCCACCTTCTTCTTCAACGGCGCGATGGAGACCCTGAAGCCCTACATCGACAAGGGCACCCTCGTCGTCAAGAGCGGCCAGGTCGACTTCAAGACCGTCGCGATCCTGCGCTGGGACCCCGCCACCGCGCAGAAGCGCATGGAGGACGTGCTCACCAAGACCTACTCCGGCGGCGACGCCAAGGTCCAGGGCGTGCTCTCGCCGTACGACGGTCTGTCCATCGGCATCCTGTCCGCGCTGAAGAGCAACGGGTACGGCACCGCCGACCAGCCCTACCCGATCGTCACCGGCCAGGACGCCGAGGCCGCCTCGGTCAAGTCGATCATCGCCGGTGAGCAGTACGCCACGATCTACAAGGACACCCGCCAGCTGGCCGACGTCACGGTCAAGATGGCCGACGCCGTGCTCAAGGGCGGCAAGGCCGAGGTGAACAACACCACGGACTACGACAACGGCAGCAAGGTCGTCCCGTCCTACCTGCTCGACCCCGCGATCGTCTACAAGGACAACTACAAGCAGCTTCTGGTCGATTCGGGCTACTACACCGAAGACCAGCTCAAGTAGGAGAACCGGCGGCACGGTGAAAGGTGTCCGGTCGGCGGCGATCATCACTCGCCGCCGACCGGACATCCGGCGGATGGGGGCAACGGTGCGGAGGCGGACGGTATGACCGACCACATACTTCAAATGCGCGGGATCACCAAGACGTTCCCGGGCGTCAAGGCACTGCAGGACGTCAACCTGACGGTGCGAAAAGGCGAGATACACGCGATCTGCGGAGAGAACGGCGCCGGTAAGTCGACCCTGATGAAGGTCCTGTCGGGCGTCTACCCGCACGGCTCCTACGAGGGCGAGATCTACTTCGACGGCGAGCTGAGCCAGTTCTCCGACATCAGGCAGAGCGAGAAGCTCGGCATCGTGATCATCCACCAGGAGCTGGCGCTCAGCCCGCACCTGTCGATCGCCGAGAACATCTTCCTGGGCAACGAGAGGGCCAAGCGCGGCCTGATCGACTGGAACCGTACGAACGCCGAGGCCATGGAGCTGCTCGAACGGGTCGGGCTGCACGAGAACCCGGTGACGCGGGCGATGGACCTCGGGGTGGGCAAGCAGCAACTGGTGGAGATCGCCAAGGCGCTGTCCAAGCGGGTCCGGCTGCTCATCCTCGACGAGCCGACCGCGGCGCTCAACGACGAGGACTCGGCGCACCTGCTCAACCTGCTGCGCGGGCTGCGTGACGAGGGCATCACCTCAGTGATCATCTCGCACAAGCTGAACGAGATCCGGGCCATCGCCGACTCCACGACGATCCTGCGCGACGGCCGGACGATCGAGACCCTGGACATGAAGAACGACGCGGTCACCGAGGACCGGATCATCTCGGGCATGGTCGGCCGTGACCTCGACAACCGTTACCCGCCGCACGAGCCGACGATCGGCGAGGAGGTGCTGCGGATCGAGGACTGGACCGTGCACAGCCCCTCCCAGCGCGGTCGTGTCGTCGTGTCCGGCGCCAACCTGACGCTGCGCCGCGGCGAGATCGTCGGTCTGGCGGGTCTCATGGGCGCCGGCCGTACCGAGCTGGCGATGAGCGTGTTCGGCCGTAGCTACGGAACCGACATCTCCGGCCGCGTCTACAAGAACGGGCAGGAGATCCAGCTCCGCACGGTCGGCGAGGCGATCCAGCATGGGCTGGCCTACGCCACCGAGGACCGCAAGCGGTACGGGCTCAACCTGATCGAGGACATCAAGCGCAACATCTCGGCCGCGGCGCTGGGGAAACTGGCCAAACGCGGCTGGGTCGACGACAACGAGGAATTCCGAGTCGCCAGCGACTACCGCACCGAGATGAACATCAAGGCCCCCAGCGTCCTGTCGGTCACCGGGAAGCTCAGCGGCGGCAACCAGCAGAAAGTGGTGCTGTCGAAGTGGATCTTCACTGACGCCGACGTGCTGATCCTCGACGAGCCCACCCGCGGCATCGACGTGGGCGCCAAGTACGAGATCTACGCCATCATCAACAAGCTCGCCGACCAGGGCAAAGCCGTCCTGGTCATATCCTCGGAGCTTCCCGAGCTCCTCGGTATCTGCGATCGCATCTACGCGCTGTCCGCCGGACGCGTCACCGGTGAGGTCTCAAGGGCGGACGCCACCCCGGAGCGGCTCATGCAGTTCATGACCAAGGAAAAGGAGTAATGGCACAGATGAGCAGCAGCGGTCAGGCCCCTCCACGTGAAACCTCTCCCGCTCCCGCGAGCGGAAGCCTTCCTCCCGTTCCCGCAGCGGCGTCGGGAGGCCGTTTCTCCATCAACCTGCGGCAGAGCGGCATCTACATCGCCTTCGCGTTGATCATTGTTCTGTTCTCCGTCGTCACCGACGGTGAGCTGCTCAAGCCGCAGAACATCTCCAACATCATCGTGCAGAACTCCTACATCCTGATCCTCGCGATCGGCATGATCCTGATCATCATCGCCGGCCACATCGACCTGTCGGTGGGATCGGTGGTGGCGCTCACCGGTGCGATAGCAGCGGTGCTGATGGTCAACATGCACGTGGCATGGCCACTGGCGATCATCATCACGCTCGTCTCCGGCGCGCTGATCGGGGCGTGGCAGGGCTACTGGGTCGCCTACTTCGGCATACCGGCGTTCATCGTGACCCTGGGCGGTCTGCTGATCTTCCGGGCTCTGACGCTGACCGTGCTCGGCAACCAGGGCATCGGCCCGTTCCCCGACGAGGTCCGCACGCTGGCCAACGGCTTCACCTCCTCCTACCTCGGCAACATCGGCCTTGGCCCGCTCGGGGGCGCCGACCTGCTGACGCTGCTCGTCGGACTGGCCGCGGTGGCCTCGATCATCGGTACGCAGTGGCGCACCCGCCAGGGACGCATCGGCTACCGGCAGCAGGTCGACGCGCTGCCCCTGTTCATCCTCAAGATCGTCGCCGCTGTCGCGGTCGTGATGGCGGTCATCATCCAGCTGGCCAGGTTCAAGAACCTGCCCTGGGTGCTGGTCCTCCTCGCGGTCCTCGTCCTGGCCTACACCCTGCTGACCAACCGCGCCGTCTTCGGCCGCCACATCTATGCCATCGGTGGCAACCTGAACGCCGCGAGCCTGTCCGGGATCAAGGTCAAGTCCGTCACGTTCTGGATCTTCGTCAACATGGGCGTGCTCGCCGCACTCGCCGGAGTGATCTTCGCCGGCCGGCTGAACCAGGCGGGTCCCACGGCGGGCACCAGCTTCGAGCTGGATGCCATCGCCGCCGCGTTCATCGGCGGCGCGGCCGTTCAGGGCGGTGTCGGCAAGGTGATCGGCGCCATCACCGGCGGTCTGATCATGGCTGTGATCAACAACGGCATGTCCCTCATCGGCGCGCCCAGCGAGCGGGTGCTGCTCATCAAGGGCCTGGTGCTGCTCGCCGCCGTGGCCTTCGACGTCTGGACGAAGCGCCGCGCCGGCGCGTCGACCTGATCCCCTCGCCGGTCTCCTTCCTGGCCCCCGCACCCCCCTACCGGTTCCCCTGCCCGGGCCTCCTCGACGTCGCGTCCGCGTCGGACGCCTGATGATCACCACCCCATCGCATCCGCCCTTCCCACCCCAGCGGGAGCGAGAAGCCGGCGATGGCGACCTTGCGGATCACCACCGTGAGGGCCGCCACGGCGATCGCCGTCCAGGTCTGCGCCATGGAGAGGCGGAGAAGCCCGGCCGCCAGAAGGAAGTCCAGCAACACCGCCATCGCGGTTCTGGGGCCGCCCCCGGCGAACAGGACGGCGAGCGCGCAGACCAGTCCCGCGGCGACGATCAGGGTGACGCCCGTCCGGACGAGTTGCTCAGGCATTCTCGGCACCGGACGCGGGAGGACGGGGGGCGGCGTTCACCGTACGCCCCTCCCTCTCGATCTCCCTGCTCAGGAAGAAGTTCAGCGCCGTTCTGATGGCCGCGATCGCCGCCAGCTGCCCTATCTGCGTGAAGGTCGGCGCGATGGCCGTACGCAGCACATCGCTGGCCAGCTGGAACTCCAGGCCCAGTGCGAGAAACCGTCCCAGGAACAGGCGTACGGCGATGAAGCCGTTGTCGTCACGCCGTCGTACGGCGACCAGGAGAAAGCGCACGAAGGCCACCGCCGCGCCGCCGAAGATGACAATCGCGCCGGCGGCCTCGACGAGGCGGACCAGCAGGTTGACGATCTCCCGGAGGGTCTCCTCGGGTAAGAGATCAAGCATGTGCTGCTGATTACCCCTCGGCCCCCGGCCTAACCGGAGGACGTGACCTCACGCCCGGCCGACCGCACCCCGGCCGCCCCCGCCCGTCGGTCGCCCTCCCCCACAACCGGTAACCGGTCGCGGCCAACCGTGTCCCCGGCTGTCCCCGGCTGTCCCCGGCTGTCCCCGGCTGTCCCCGGCTGTCCCCGGCCTGCCGATCGGCCTACGATCTGATCGCCGCGCGCGCACGGGCCGCCCGCACCGCGGCGGAGAGCGTGGCGATGTCGTAGGAGCCCTGGTGCCGCAGCCCGTTGAGGAAGAACGTCGGTGTGCCCGCCACGCCGCTCAGGTCGGCGGAGTCCACGTCCTCGGCGACCCGGGCGGTGCCGAGGTGCTCCCGCAGGTCCCGATGGAACTGCTCGACGTCGAGACCGAGAACCTCCGCGTGGCGGATCAGATCGCGTACGCTCAGCTCGCCCTGGTCCTCCAGCAGCCGGTCGTGCATCTCCCAGAACGCCCCCTGCGCGGCCGCGGCCTCGGAGGCCTCCGCCGCCAGTTGCGCGTTCGGATGGACGTCGTTGAGCGGCAGGTGCCGCCAGACGTAACGGACGTCGCCGAAGTCGGCGAGCAGCTCGCGGACGACGGATTCCGCCTGGCCGCAGTAGGGGCACTCGAAGTCCCCGTACTCGACCACCGTCACGGGCGCCTCCGCGGGCCCGCGCACGTGGTCACGGCGCGAGTCGACCGGCGCGGCCAGGTCGACGAGGGACTCGGCCGTGCCGAACAGCGCGCGGATCCGGACGCGCAGCGGCAGGAACGCGGTCGCCTGGGCGACCACCCAGGTCAGAACGGACGCGCAGATCGCCGCGCTGAGCACGCCGATCTTCGCCTCCTCCAGCTCGGTGCCGCTGAAGGCGATGCTCGCGACGAGCAGGGAGACGGTGAAGCCGATGCCGGCGATCGTGCCGCCGCCCAGGACGGCGGCCCAGCCCACCGGCGGACGGAGCCGGCCACGGCTCAACCGCGTGACGAGCCACGAGACGGCGACGATCCCGACCGGTTTTCCCAGGAGGTAGCCGAACAGGATCCCGAGCGTGATCGGCGAGGTGAAGGCACGGGAGAGGAGGGCGCCGTCGATCGCGATTCCGATGTTGGAGAGCGCGAACAGCGGCACGATCACGTAGCTGGTCCACGGATGATAGAGCTGCTGCAACCTCTCGTTCGGCGAGATCGCCGACACGAGTCCCTGCTGGGCCGAACGCGCGAACTCCGGTGTCGGCTGCTCTCGGAACAGCCGGAACAGGCCGCTCGCACGCTCGAGATCGCTGCGTGCCGCCGGATACGCGAAGGTCAGCAGCCCCATCGCCAGGCCGACGACAAGCGGATCGACGCCGGATTTGAAGAGCGCCACCCACGTGGCCGCGCCGAGCAGTCCGTACACCAGCCCGTAGCGCACCCCATTGGCGCGCACGAGCAGGGTCACTCCGAAGATCCCGCACGCGGCCACGAACGCGGACATGGAGATGTGGCCGCTGTAGACGACCACGATGACGCCGAGCGCGACGATGTCGTCGACGACGCTGATGTTGAGCATGAAGGCGCGCAGGCGTTCGGGGAAGCGGGTCCCGACGAGTGCGAGGATCCCGAGCGCGAACGCCGTGTCCGTCGACATCGCCGCGCCCCAGCCGTGCGCGGAGGGGAGCCCGGCGTTCACCGCGAGATAGATCATGACGGGAACGACCATCCCGCCGATGCCCACCAGGAGCGGCAGCGCCATCCGCCGCCGCTCGCGCAGCTCGCCCATGTCGAACTCGCGGCGCGCCTCCAGACCGATGACGAAGAAGTAGAACGTCATCAGCCCGTTGTTCATCCAGTGACGGAGATCCTGTGACACACCCATGTCACCGACGCGGATCGAGAGCTGCGTCCCCCAGAACGCCTCATACGATGACGAGTCCGTGTTCGCCCACAGGAGCGCGAGGACCGTCGCGACGAGCAGGAGCGCGGCGCTGCCGGTCTCGGTACGGAGGAACTCGCGCAGGGGCGTCTGGAGATTTCGTGCCCATGCGGTCCGCTCGGAGAACGATGAGCTGGATGTTTGCGGTCCCGTCATCCCGTAATTCTGTCCCACCCTGAAAAAGGGGCCGCGGTGCCCCGCCTCCCACCGAATGGGGTCGGCTCCCGGGTCCGGCTCACCCTGTCGTTCTCGACCGTGGCCGAACCCGGAAGCCCCCGATCCGATGGCCCGTCACAACCTCGCCGGGAAAACCGGTTCCCCCCCAGGAAGCGGCTGTCCGGCGGTGCTATCCGATCAAAGTTCGGAGACAGGCCATCGGATCCGGAGGACGGATCGATCTGGAGATCGTTTCCTACATCGCGAACTGGGGACGCGGAGCCGGGTCCTGGTCGAGATGACGTCGATGGCGACCTGGTGAATCCGTCGCGGAACGGAGACTCGGAGCCGGATCCTGATCGGGATGACGTCGATGGCGACCTGAGGAATCCGTTCGTGCCTGTCGGGGCGCGGAGCCACCGCCCGGAAGTTCTTCAGCTTGTTGAGCTGTGGCCCCGCCTACCGACGCGCTCTCCTCGAACTCGGCGCCCATGCCTAGCGCCCGTGCCCGTGGTCACCGGAGTTCCCGTGACCGGAGTCGCCGTGACCGGAGTCACCATGGTGGTCCGAGTTCCCGTGGTGGTCCGAGTGCCCGTGGTCGCTGTGGTCGCCGTGGTGGCCGGAGAAGTGCTTGCGGTCGAAGCCAAGGTGCCGGATGGAGGCAGACGTCAGGCGCCTCCACTTGCCGTGGCTCCACTGGTAGAAGTGGTGGCCGTCATACCGGTAGCGGTGCCCCTGAATGGAGAGGTAAAGGCTGCCGTTCTTGCTGTAGCGGCTCCACCACCGGTGTCCGTCCCAGCTCCGGCTTACCACTTTTACGACCTTTACCACCTCCTGTCGGGTGGCAACGGTGGCAGTGTGGCTGTCACTCTCGTATGTGGCCGCCGATGCCGCGCCCCCGGCCGCGAAGATGATCCCGCCCGCCACTGCGAGAGTGGCGGTAGCGGTTGCCAGACGACGTGTGATCTTGCTCATGATGGTGTTTCCCCCTGGTTGTGCACGCTGGTCCAGTGACTCCAGACGATGGGCGTGCTCTGTGTTACATGAGTGTTAACCAGAGGTGTGTCCCACTTAGTCCCATTCATCCCATGATGTGACGTTACTCACCTGAGTCCGAATCGGCCCACCATCACCAGCCGCCATCCGCCCCGGACGCCGCCTACGACCCGCCGGAGGGCACGCTGCCGCGCCCGTCGCCCCGTTCAGCATGGAAGCTCCCATTCGGCGCGAAAGGCCCCTCATCGCCCTCGCCTCGACCCGCGGGGCGCACACGATGGCGGGCCGTTTCCAGGCCGGATGCGTGATGTGCCACCAAAAGGGGCAAGCGGCTAAGGACGGAAGTTCCGCACCGGGGAAGGGACTCGGGGTCATGGCCAACCGGCAGAGAGTCGTCATTGTGGGAGGGGGCTTCGCGGGTTTCAACGCCGCCAGGACCCTCTCCCGGATCGCCCGGGGCGCGGTCGAGATCGTCCTGATCAACCCGACCGACTACTTCCTCTATCTGCCGCTGCTGCCCGAGGTGGCGTCGGGCATCCTCGATCCGCGCAAGGTCGCGATCCCGCTGACCGGCTGCTGTCCGGGGGTACGGCACCTGCTCGCCACGGTGGACTCCGTGGACGTGCAGGGCCGAAGGGTGAAGTGCACCGACGCCGAGGGCAACCCGCGCGACCTCGGCTACGACCGCCTCGTGGTCGCGGTCGGCAGCGTCAACAAGCTGCTGCCCGTCCCGGGAGTCGCCGAGTACGCGCACGGCTTCCGCAGCATCAACGAGGCGCTCTACCTGCGCGACCATCTCATCCGCCAGATCGAGCTCGCCGATGCCGACGACCCCAAGGAGCGGGAGGCACGCTGCACGTTTGTCGTCGTGGGCGCCGGATACACCGGGACCGAGGTCGCCGCGCAGGGCCAGCTCCTGACCCTCGCCACGGGCAAGCGCCACCCGGGCCTGCGCGACCAGCCGATCCGCTGGCTCCTCGTCGACCTCGCCCCGCGCATCCTGCCCGAACTGGACGAGCGCCTGTCGCGGATCGCACACCGCACCCTGACCGAGCGCGGCATGGACATCCGCACCGGCACCAGCGTGGCCGAGGCGACCGCCGAGGGGGTCAAGCTCTCCACCGGGGAGTTCGTACCGACCCGCACGCTGGTCTGGTGCGTGGGCGTGCGGCCCGACCCGCTCGTGGAGTCGCTGGGACTGCCCACCGAGAAGGGACGGCTGCTGGTGGACAAATATCTCAACATGCCCGGCCACCCGGAGATCTTCGCCTGCGGAGACGCGGCCGCGGTGCCGGACCTGACCAGGCCGGGCAAATACACCGCGATGACCGCCCAGCACGCCACCCGCCAGGGCAGGCGCGCCGCGTACAACGTCGCCGCCTCCTACGGTCACGGAGAGCGCAAGCCGTACAAGCACAGCGACCTGGGATTCGTCGTCGACCTGGGCGACGCCAAGGCCGCGGCGAACCCGCTGGGCGTGCCGCTGTCCGGTGTTGTGGCCAAGGCGGTGACCAGGGGTTATCACCTGCTGGCCATCCCCGGAGGCCGGGCGCGCATCGCCGGGAGCTGGCTGCTTGACGCGTTGCTGCCGCGGCAGACGGTGCAGCTCGGCGTGGTCCGCCACCAGGAGGTCCCCCTCAGCAGCACCTCCCCCGTGGCCCCCTCCAAGCACCCTTCCAAGCGTTCCCCCAAGCACTCCTCCAAACACTGACGGAGCCGATCCGGCTCCCCACGCCGACGGAACCGGCCGGGCTCTCCTCAACGCCCCGGGGCGGCGAGGAGCGCCGCGGAGGCAACGGAAAGCGCGTGGCGACGGGGTCAATCCGACGCTCGGCGGTTCGTGGGCGCCGTCGGCCGGAGCATCACGGTTTCAGCTCCAGCACCAGGTTGAACGGCGTGGCGGTCGCCTTGCGCATCCGGGTGAACCCCGCCCGCGCGGCGACCTCGAACAACCGCTCCGGCCCGGCCTGGGAGCCCAGCGCCTCAGGGCCGTTCTGCGAGAGCGCGCCGGGCACGCAGATCGTGGCCGAGCCGTTGAAGAAGAGCCGGCCCACCGGATTGAGGTCGTCCGGCAGCCGGCCGTACGCGAACGGCTCGACCAGCAGCACGGTGCCGTCGGGCGCGAGAGTGGATCGGATATGCCGTAGCGCGCCCGCGGGATCTCCCATGTCGTGCAGGCAGTCGAAAAGACACGCCAGGTCGTAGCCGGTCCCGGGGTAGTCGTCGGCGTAGGCCGTCTCAAAGCTCACCCGGTCCGCCAGCCCGGCCTCCGCCGCCCGCTCACGGGCTTGCATGATCGATTCCCCGTGGGCGTCGAAACCGGTGAAGTACGAGTTCGGGTACGCCCGCGCCAGCGCCACGGTCGAGGCGCCGTGCCCGCAGCCGACGTCGACCACCTGGGCGCCGTCGTCCAGCCGGTCCTGGATTCCTTCGAGCGCGGGAATCCAGCTGGTCGAGAGGTTGGCGGTGTACCCCGGGCGGAAGAACCGCTCGGTGCCGTCGAACAACGCCCGGTCGTGATCTCCCCAGGCCAGACCGCCGTTACCCCGGTACGCCTCCACGAGCTTGTCCTCGTCGCGATACACCGAAGAGATCATTTCGGCTATCCCGGTCATGAACACCGGGCTGGAGTCGTCGGCGAACACGGTGGCCTGCTCGTCGGTCAGCGTGTAGGCGCCGTCGTCGTAGGAGACGTATCCGGCGGCGGCCTGGGCCGCGAGCCATTCGGCGATGAGCCGCTCGTTGGTGCCGGTGCGCCGGGCCAGCTCACCGGCGCCGATCGGACCCGCCCCCGCCATCGCCTTCCACAGGCCCAGCCGGTCGCCGAGCACGACCGTCGCCGCGCCGAACGCGGCCCCCATGTCGAGTACGACCTGATCCACGAACTTCTGAAGCCTGGCTTCGTCCATTGGAGCCCCCCTGCGGAAGCCGTCCCGGCAGAGGCCGGAAGAGTCGCCCCCGCGACTCCTGCACGATCGTAGCGTTGGCCCCACGAGCCTTCTCAAAACGGACATTCAACATCGTGTAACAGCTCGTCCAGGCCCGGATTCATTCCGGTCTCCGCGACATCCGTACGAAACGGCAGGTCGCGCCCGGTCCGCCGCGTCGCGACGTTCACCCCGCCCGGGGCATGACGTAAAAATCCCCACGAATAGGATCGCCGGGAATGCCAGATACCGGCGACCCTGAAAGCGAGGCCCGAGCAGGTGAGTTCCCGACCGGTATCCCTCGCCGGCATGGTGCCGTCCGTCTTCCTCCCCACCCTGATCTTCGAGATCGGCATGGGCGCGATCATGCCCATGATCGCGCTGAGCGGGCTCACCCTCGGCGCCTCCATAGGAACGGCCGGGCTGCTGCTGGCGCTGCTGGGCGTGGGACAGATCCTGGGAGACGTGCCGGCCGGGGCTCTCGCGGCCCGGGTGGGCGATCGCAGGGCGATGCTCATCGCCGCCGGAATCGCCGTGGTGACGCTTCTGGGCTGCGTGATGGCCACCACGCTCTGGCAGCTGGCACTGGCCGTCACCGCCACCGGGTCGACGAACGCCGTGTTCAACCTGGCCCGGCAGTCCTACCTGACCGAGGTCATCCCCGTGGGGCTGAGGGCCAGGGCGCTGTCCACGCTCGGCGGCATGTCCCGGGTGGGGGCGTTCATCGGGCCGTTTCTCGGCGCCGCGGTGGTGTACGACCGCCCGGTGCACTACGTCTACTGGCTGGCTCTGGCCTGCGCGGTGATCGCCGGGCTGATCGTCCTGCTCGTGCCCGACGTGTCCGAACCGGCCGTGGCACGGGAACACCGGCCCGCGCCCGTCTCCGTCCGGTCGGTGATGGTGCGGCACCGCCGGGTGTTCCTGACCCTCGGCCTGGCCGTTTTCCTCGTGGGGTCGGTGCGCGCCACCCGGCAGACGGTGCTGCCCCTGTGGGCCGAGCATCTCGGTCTGAACCCCTCCACCACGAGCATCGTCTTCGGGATCGTCGGACTCGTGGACACCCTGACCTTCTATCCCTCCGGAAAGATCATGGACTACGCGGGCAGGCTGTGGATCGCCGTCCCGTCGATGCTCGTACTCGGGCTGACCCAGGCCCTGTTGCCGCTCACGCACGGGCTGGTGTCGTTCACCGTCGTCGCGATGCTCATGGGATTCGGCAACGGGATCGGCAGCGGGATCCTGATGACCCTCGGCGCGGATGTCGCGCCACCGGCGATCCGCTCGAAGTTCCTCGGGGTGTGGAGGCTCTGTGCCGACTCCGGAAGCGCCGGTGGACCGCTGATCGTCTCCGCCGCCGCCGGGCTGGGCAGCCTGGCCCTCGGCATCTCCGCCATGGGCGTGACCGGGGTGGTGGCCGCGGCCGCGCTGCTGCGCTGGGTGCCGCGGTACTCCCCGTTCGCCACCACGGGGACCCGGTCGAAAGGCTCCACGGCGGCGAAGGACCCGGCGCCCGAAAGTCCTCTCCCCGATCAGGCCGAGACTCACCGTTCACCGGTCGGAGAACCCTGATCTCACCGGCCGCGCAGCCGCGTTGATGACGACCGCCGAGTGACGTGCCCCTCGGCTTGACGCCCCTTCACACGGCCGTTCCCCTTCTCCTCCGTGCCGCCAACTCCCTTCCTTTGTGCGGGAACGATCGCGATCAACCTCTGCTCCCGCCCCGGGGCGGACGACGCATGTCCAACCTCTCAACCATGTCGCCTACGCACAACAGGTGGTCGTCTTGGAACAGGAAGGCTCTGGTTTGATTCAACGACTGGTTGGAAAACATCAAAGGATGTTCCATTGACACCAACCCTGAGCCAGTGTTCCAATGGCAACACTTAACGGCAAGGTAAGCGAAATCCCCCCGCTTGCCCTACTCATCAGGAGCGGCGCGATGAAGCCCCAACCCCTCGCAGCCGGTATCTCTGCAGTACTCCTCGCCGCCGCCCTGACCGCCTGCGGAGGCAACTCCGACTCGGGCGGCGGGACCGGTGCCGGCGACGGCGCGGTCACCCTCACCTACTGGGCGAGCAACCAGGGCGCGAGCCTGGACAACGACAAACAGATCCTGACTCCGGAACTGGACAAGTTCACCCAGCAGACCGGCATCAAGGTCAAGTTGGAGGTCGTGCCATGGACCGACCTCACCAACAACACCCTCTCCGCCGCGGTGAGCGGACAGGGACCCGATGTGCTCAACATCGGAAACACCAACGCGGCGACGTTCCAGTCGACCGGCGCCTTCTACCCCTTCGACGACGCCGCCCTGCAGAAGATCGGGGGCAAGGATCGTTTTGTCGAAAGCGCCTTCGCCGCCTCCGGGGTGGCCGGCACTCCCCCGACCTCGATCCCGTTGTACAGCCAGGTGTACGCGCTGTACTACAACAAGAAGCTCTTCTCCGACGCCGGGCTGCAACCGCCCGCCACCTGGGAGGACCTGGTCGCGGCCGCCCAGAAGCTGACCAAGCCCGCTGAGAAGAAGTACGGCATCGTCCTCCCCGGCGCGACCGTCAACGCGAGCATGCACTTCGCCTACATCTTCAGCGAGCAGAACGGCGGCTCGGCCTTCGACCAGGCCGGCAAGCCGACCTTCACCACCCCGGGGATGCTCAAGGGCCTCAAGCAGTACGTCGACCTGCTCAGCCAGTACCACGTCGTGAACCCGAGCGCCGCGCAGTACACCGACTCCGCGCAGGCCGCCGGAGATTTCGCCCGGGGCAACGCGGCCATGTACATGGCGCAGACCTCCGGGATCAACGTCCTGACGCAGAACGGCATGAAGCCCGACCAGTACGGCATCGTGCCGATCCCGGCGCCCGCGAGCGGCACCAAGATTTCGAGCTTCGTCGCCGGAACGAACATCTCCATCTTCAAGAACACGAAGAACCTCGACGCCGCGCTGCAGTTCGTGAAGTTCATGACCAGCGACGAGGAACAGCAGATCCTCAACAAGGCCTACACCACCCAGCCCACGGTCAAGGGCGCGTCCGCCTCCTTCACCGATGACCAGGAGAAGCTGGACGCCTTCACGAAGATCCTGTCGGACTACTCGAAGCCGCTGCCCATCGTCCCGGCGATCCAGGCCTTCCAGGCCAACGTCGGCGGTGCGGCCGTCGCGCTGATCGCGCGGGCGGCGACCGGAGCCACCATCGGCGACGCCGACGTGAAGGCCGCGCTGGAGGAGGCCCAGCAGAAGATGGGTGCCAGCTGAATCCATCCGTCCCAGACAACCCGACCGAACCACGGGTTGACATCGTCCCGCGTCAGCCCAGCACCAGGGACGACGTCAACCCGAGGAGAACGAGATGGCAGTGACGTTCCCCAGGCGGTCCGAACGGACGCCGCCAGATGAGCAGGGCCCGCACGCGGCCCGGCCGCGACTCATGAAAAGGTTCAGCTGGACACGGGCGGCGCCCTACCTGCTGATCCTCCCGGCTGTGGCGTTCGAACTACTCGTCCACGTCCTCCCGATGATCGTCGGGATCTTCATGAGTCTCATCGAGCTCACCCAGCTCTTCATCACGAACTGGTCGGCGGCGCCGTTCACCGGTCTCGGCAACTTCAGTGTCGCGCTGGACTTCTCCGGTCCGATCGGTCAGCAACTGCTCCGGTCCTTCGGGGTCACCCTCGGCTTCACGATCCTCGTCGTCGGCGCCTCATACGCCTTCGGGATGTCGGCGGCGATCGTGCTGCAACGCATGGCGCGCGGTCGCGGTTTCCTGCGCACCCTGTTCCTCATCCCCTACGCACTGCCCGCCTACGCCGGCATCATCGTGTGGAAGTTCATCTTCCAGAGGGACAACGGGCTGCTCAACCAGCTACTGGTCGACGGTGTCCACCTCGTGAACGACCGGCCGTTCTGGCTCATCGGCGGCAACGCGTTCATCTCGCTCGTCGTGGTGTCGATCTGGCAGCAGTGGCCATTCGCGTTCCTGATGTCGATGGCCGGCATGCAGGCGATTCCCGAAGAGCTCTATGAGGCCTCCTCGATCGACGGTGCGAGCACCTGGCAACAGGTCCGTCACATCACGCTGCGCATGATGCGCCCCATCAGCGCCGTCCTGCTGTTGCTGCTGTTCCTGTGGACATTCCGCGAGTTCAACACCCCGTACGTGCTGTTCGGCCCCAATCCGCCGCCATCCGCGGACCTGCTGACCGTGCACATCTATTCGAGTTCTTTCATCACCTGGAATTTCGGCCTGGGCTCGGCGATGTCCGTGTTGCTGATGCTCTTCCTCGTCGTCGTCTCAAGCCTGTGGGCGCTGTGGAACAGGAGAGTGAACCGCCATGCGTGAGCAACTGTCGTTCCGTGTCTTCCGCTGGGTGGTACTGGTCCCTCTCGCCGTGTTCACGACGGTGCCGCTCTATGTGATGGTCACCTCGGCGCTCAAGCCGCTGCGGGACGTGCAGGGCGAGTTCCAGTGGTGGCCGAGGCATCTGACGTTCAGGCCTTTCGTCGACATGTGGTCCACCGTGCCGCTGGCCCAGTACTTCGTGAACAGCCTCGTGGTCACCACCGTCGCGACGCTGTTCAGCGTGGTCATCGCGATCTTCGCGTCGTACGCCATCTCGCGCTACAGGTTCCGGGGCCGGGGTGCCTTCTCCGGGGTCATCCTGTCGACGCAGATGTTCCCCGGCGTGCTCTTCCTGCTGCCGCTGTTCATCATTTTCGTCAACATCGACAAGAGTCTCGGGTTCACGTTCTTCTATCAGACCAGGATCGGCCTGATCGTCACGTACCTGACCTTCACCCTGCCGTTCTCGATCTGGATGCTGGCCAGCTACATGGACGGCATTCCGCGCGCTCTCGACGAATCCGCCAAGGTGGACGGCACCACGGCGCTCGGTGCGCTTTTCCGGATCATCCTGCCCGCCGCACGACCCGGCATCATCGCGGTCGCCGTTTATGCCTTCATGACCGGCTGGGGGGAGATCCTCTTCGCCTCGCAACTGACGAACAGCGAGACCCGGACCCTCTCCGTGGGAATGCAGAGCTACGCCACGGAGACCAATGTCTACTGGAATCAGGTCATGGCCGCGGCTCTCGTCGTGAGCGTGCCGATCGTTGTCGGATTCCTGATCCTGCAGCGATATCTGGTCAGTGGTCTCACGGCCGGTGCGGTGAAGTAGGGGTGAGGAGAATGGCGCTGGACGTCATCTGCGTCGGAGTCGTCACCGTCGACACGATCACCACGATCGAGCGCATGCCCGCCGAGGACGACCGTGTGCTCGGCGACCCATTCGTGGTCGCCGGGGGCGGTCCCGCCGCCACCGCGGCGGTCGCCCTCGCCCGGCTCGGCGCCTCGGTCGGCTTCTGCGGCGTCGTCGGCGACGACGACGCCGGGAAACTCAGCCGACGACTCCTGGAGGACGAGGGAGTCGACACCCGCTGGCTGCGGACGCGCCCGGACGTGCGGACGCCGCAGAGCATGATCATGGTGTCCCGTGCGTCCGGCTCCCGGTCGATCGTCACCTCGCCCTCGGTGTCGCCCGACCCCGGCTCCGTACCGACCCGCGCCTCCCGGTGGCTGCACGTCGACCAGACCGGATACGACAGCGTGCGCGCCGCGCTGCGGGGCGGGTCGGACGAGGTCTCGCTGAGCATCGACGGCGGCAACCCGATTCCCCGGCTGGACCTCAGGGACGTCGACCTGTACTCGCCGACTGTCGGCTCGCTGCGTGCCGCCTTCCCCGCCGAGGACGTGACCGGAAGCCTTCGAGCCGCCGCCGCGGGCGCCCGCCGGGTGGTGGCGACCGCTGGTGGCGAGGGGTGCGAGGTGCTCGTGAACGACCGGGTCGTACACGTGCCGCCGGTGACCGTCGATCCGGTGTCCACCATGGGCGCCGGTGACGTCTTCCACGGCGCGCTGCTGGCCGGGCTGGTCGAGGGCCGGTCCCTGGTGGAGGCGGCCTGGCGGGCGAACGTGGTGGCGGCGCTGTCCTGCCGGGCCCTCGACGGCAGAAGCGGTATCCCCGATGCCGCCGAGACCGAAAAATACCTGTCCACGGTGCGGCCTGCACCGTGGATTGATGAATATGCCTGAACGGAGAGAGATGTCTGGGAACCACGTAGCCCCGGATGATCAAGCGACAGCGAAGCCGGTAGCGTCATTGCAATCGGCCCAGGGCGGTTTTGCCATGCTGGCGCTGGATCAGCGGGAGTCACTGCGCCGAATGTTCCCACTTGTGGACGGCCTGGAAGTCGACGACGACTCTCTGCGCCGGTTCAAGGCAACGGCGACACGGGTGCTGTCACCGCTGGCTTCGGCGATCCTGCTCGACCGTCCTTTTGCCGTCACCGACGCCCGGCCCGACAGCCTTGGCCCCTCGTCGAGCCTGATCCTCGCCGCGGATGTTCTGGACCAGCCTCCGGGCCAGGGGGTGGTCGACACGAGTCTCGATCCTCTCGTCACTCCCGAGTTCATCGGGCGGGTCGGAGCCGCCGCGGTGAAGTTCCTGGTCATCTGGCGACCGGACGACGGCGCGGAGGACCGGGTGCGACTGGTCCGGTCATTCCTCGAGGTCGCCGACGCCGCGGGGGTCCCCAGCCTGGTGGAGGCCATCGTGCGGCCGGCGGCCGGCCTGGAATGGGACGGTCCCGATGCCCGCCACGCCGCCATCTTCCAGGCGGCGCGCGAGCTTTCTACCCTCGGCGGCACGATCTACAAGGCGGAGATGCCCGGCTACCTGCCCGGAGACCTCTCGCGTGTCCGGGAGCACTCCGAACGCATGACGGAAATCGTCCCGGGCCCCTGGGTGGTGCTGTCCAACGGCGTCAACCAGCCCGATTTCGCACCGGGCCTCCGAGAGGCGTGCCTGGGCGGCGCTCAGGGATTCCTCGCCGGACGAGCCATCTGGGAGGATACGGTCGCTGATCCCGACACGCTCGACGCGCTCACCCGCCGGTCGGCGGAGAGGCTGCGCGCGCTGACCACCATCGTGGCGGAGGCCCTGCGGTCACGGGGTCAGCAGCGCACCGTCGCCCGTTCCTTGGCGTCAGACGTAAGAACGAAGGAGGCAGGGGGATGAGCGAAGAGACCTTCCGGTACACCTCGGCACCGGAGCGCCGCGAGCGGCTGGTGCAGTTCATCGGGGAGCAGGGCTACTGCACGATCATGGAGCTGTCCAAGGCCTTCGCCGTGTCCGAGATGACGATCCGGCGCGATGTGATGCGACTGGCCGAGCAGGGCAAGGTGCGCGGATTCCGCGGCGGTGTCGGTTCGCTGTCCAAGCAGGAGATGGAGGGCAGCGACTACCGTCTGCGAGACATGAAGATGGCCGACGCCAAGCGGGCCATCGCGCTTGAGGCGATCGAGATGGTGGGCGTCGGGTCGGTGATCGCCATCGATGCCGGAACGACGGCTCGCCAGGTGGCCGAACTGCTGCCGCCCGACCGCAACGTGACGGTCGTCACCCACTCCTTCCCCGTCGTGTCGAGCCTGATCGGCCGTGCCGGCACGGAGGTCATGTGTCTGGGCGGGCTGTTACACCCGGAGTCGCTGTCCTTCGACGGACCGGCCACCCTCGCGGCCATCTCCAACCTTCGGGTGGAGACGCTCTTCCTCGCCGCGAGCGGCGTCGGGGAGCGGGGCGCCTTCTGCGGCAACGGTTTCGACGCCATCACCAAACGCGCGTTGATCGAGGTCGCGGAGCGGGTCGTGCTGCTCGCGGACTCCTCCAAGTTCTACGCCTCGGCGATGGTGAAGATCTGCGACTGGGAGGCCATCGACCGGATCGTCATCGACGACGGCATCTCCGAGGAACAGCAGCGCATGCTGGAACAGCAGGACGTGGACGTGGTGACGGTGACGGCCGTGCCCCAGGAGATCGGCGTCACGGCCGATGCCGTCTCATGAGCCGCCATCGGATCGCGGTCATCGCGGGAGACGGCATCGGCCAGGAGGTGATGCCGGCGGCCATCGACTGCCTCGACCTGCTGGCGGATCTGCACGGGCTGGACTTCGACTGGCACCATCTCGACTGGGGCTCCGACTACTACCGTGCCCATGGCCGGATGCTGCCGGTCGACGGGCTGGACGTCCTGGCCGAGCATGACGCGATCTTTCTCGGCGCGGTCGGGGTTCCGGACATCCCGGATGTGGAGACCCTGTGGGGCCTGCTGATTCCGATCCGGCGCCGGTTCGAGCAGTACATCAACCTCCGTCCGGTGAAGACGTTGCCGGGCGTGCGTTCCCCCCTCGCCGACTCCGGCCCGATCGATCTGGTCGTCGTACGCGAGAACAACGAGGGCGAGTATTCAGAGATCGGCGGGCGGATGAACCGCGGCCTGGCCGAGGAGCTCGCCGTACAGGAGTCGGTCTTCACCCGGCGCGGTGTGGAGCGGGTGGCGCGGTACGCCGCCCGGCTCGCCGCGGGCCGGAACGGGCGTCTCACCTCGGCCACGAAGAGCAACGGCATCGTGCACACGATGCCGTTCTGGGACGAGGTCGTCCGGGAGGTGCTCGCCGATTTCACCGACGTCGAGCTACGCAGCGAGCTCATCGACGCACTCGCCGCGAGCCTGGTGCTGCACCCGGGCCGCTACGACGTGATCGTGGCCTCCAACCTGTTCGGCGACATCCTTTCCGACCTGGCCGGCGCGATCACCGGATCCATCGGATCCGCACCGAGCGCCAACCTGAACCCCGAGCGCCGGCACCCGTCGATGTTCGAGCCGGTCCACGGATCGGCGCCGGACATCGCCGGGCAGGGCGTGGCCAATCCCATCGGCCAGATCTGGAGCGGCGCGATGATGCTGGACGCCCTGGGACATCCCGCGGCCGCCGGACACCTGGTCGCCGCCTTCGAGGCCACGCTGGCACAGGGCGTTCGCACCCGTGATCTGGGCGGGGACGCGTCGACGACCGCGTTCGCGGAAACGGTGCGCAGGAACATCGAGGAACAGTACGGCGAACATGCCGGCACCGGAGACGGGAGCGAGAGCTAGACCATGGTGGATTGCGATCAGTTGCTGTACATCGACGGGGCCTGGGTCGCCGGTGCGGATCGACGCCCGGTTCGCAACCGCTGGACGGGCGAGCAGATCGGCACGGTCGCGGTGGGCCTGGCCGAGCACGCCGTCCGTGCCGTCGACGCGGCCGAGCGGGCCATGGCGCGGGGGCTGCCCGTGCCGCGACGTGCCCGCATCCTGGCGACCGCCGCGCAGCTCCTTGAGCGGCGCGGCGAGGAGTTCGCCCGGTCCATCACCGCGGAGACCGGAAAGCCGATCACCGCCGCGCGCGGTGAGGTGGACCGGGCGGTGCAGACGCTCGGCTGGGCGGCGGAGGAGACCAGGCGGCTGGCCGGTGAGGCGGTGCCGCTGAACGCCATCGAGTCGGGGGCCGGCACCATCGCGCTGACGGTGCCCGAGGCCCGAGGCATCGCCGCGGCCGTCACCCCGTTCAACTTCCCGCTCAACCTGGTGCTGCACAAGGTCGCGCCGGCGCTCGCGGCGGGATGCGCCGTGGTGTTCAAACCGTCCGACAGGGCGGTGCTGGTCGCCGGCCTGCTGGTGGAGGTGTTCGCGGAGGCGGGCCTTCCCGCGGGGTGGCTCAACCTGGTGACCGGCACGCCCGCCGACGTCGTGGAGCCGTGGCTCGACGACCCCCGGGTCGCGGTGATCACCTTCACCGGATCGAGCCGGGTGGGCTGGGACCTCAAGGCGAGGTCGCCCCAGAAGCTGCACGTGCTGGAGCTGGGTTCGAACACCGCCATGGTCGTCACCGACAACGCCGATCTGGAGCGCGCGGCCGCCGACGCGATGACCGCGGCCCTGGCCAATTCGGGGCAGGCCTGTGTCTCGCTGCAGCGGCTGTACGTGACCCGCGGGGTGGCCGATCGATTCCTCGCCCTGCTGGGCGACGGGTTCAAGACGGTGAGGTACGGCGATCCGCGGGATGACGCCACCGTGGTCGGGCCGCTCATCACCACCGAGGCGACGGCAAAGCTGAAAGGCTCGATCGATGCCACGGTGGCCGCCGGCGCGCGGCTGCTCGCCGGCGGCGACGTGATCGACGGGGTGCTGGAGCCCACCCTGCTGACCGACGTCGATCCGGGAGACGTGCTCGTCTGCGAGGAGGCCTTCGGCCCCGTCGCGAGCGTGCTCGTCGTCGACGACCTGGACGAGGCGATCCGCGGCGTGAACTCCTCACGCTACTCGCTGAACTCCTCGATCTACACCGGCGACCTCGGCGAGGCCATGGGGTTCGCGGCCCGCGCACAGGCGGGCAGCGTGCTGGTGAACATGCCCCCGTCCTACCGCGCCGACCACATGCCCTACGGCGGGGTCAAGGATTCCGGGCAGGGCACCGAGGGCGTCAAGTACGCGATCGACGAACTGCTGCACCACAAGCTGGTCGTGTTCAAACCGTAGGACCCGGCACGTTGATTCAAGCAGTAAGGCCCGGCCGTACGGCCGGGCCTTATGCGTTCCGGCCGCATGGCCGGACGGACGTCACCTCTGGGTGAAGGCCGTGTCGAAGCGGGCGTGAGGCTGCTCCCAGAGCAGGGACCGCACCAGGGCGAGCGCCTGCGGCGCGCCGTGCATCCGGCTCATTCCCGCGTCCTCCCACTCGATGGAGATCGGCCCGGTGTAGCCGATCGACTCCAGGGCGCGGAAGGAGTCCTCGAAGGGCACGTCACCGTGGCCGGCGGAGACGAAGTCCCAGCCGCGCCGGGGATCTCCCCAGGCGAGATGGGAACCGAGCCGGCCCACCCGGCCGTCCTTCGCGCGGATCCTGGTGTCCTTGCAGTCGACGTGGTAGATCCGGTCGGCGAAGTCGACGATGAAGTTGGACGGGTTGATGTCCTGCCACATCATGTGGCTCGGATCCCAGTTGATCCCGAAGGCCTCGCGGCGGTCGATCGCCTCCAGGGTCCGCACCGTCGTCCAGTAGTCGTAGGCGATCTCGCTCGGATGAACCTCGAGGGCGAAGCGCACGCCCTCCGCGTCGAAGACATCCATGATCGGGTTCCACCGGGCGGCGAAGTCCGCGTAGCCGTCGTCGATCACCTCTTGGGAGACCGGCGGATACATCGCGACGTAGCGCCAGATCTTCGAGCCGGTGAATCCCGTGACCACCGACGCACCGAGCTTACGGGCGAGGATGGCGGTCCGCTTGACCTGCTCGGTCGCCCGGGCGCGGACTCCGTCCGGGTCGCCGTCTCCCCAGGTTCGCGGGCCGACGATGGGTTCGTGGCGGAAGTCGAGCGGGTCGTCGCAGATCACCTGGCCCTGGGCGTGGTTCGACAGGGCCCAGACGCCGAGCCCGTAACGGTCCAGGATCTCTCGCCGGGAGTTCAGATAGCTCTCGTCCTCAAGCGCCCGGTCCACATCCAGATGCTGTGTCTTGCAGGCGATCTCCAGGCCGTCGAAACCCCACTCGCTCGCCAGCCGGGCCACCTCCTCGAAAGGCAGGTCTGCCCATTGCGCGGTGAACAGCGTCACGGGACGGGTTGACATCAGGTCTCCTTCACCTGGCCGGGTCCGCTCGGGGATCGGGCTGCAGGAATTCGAGTTGGTTGCCGAAGTGGTCGTAGGTGTGGAAGCGGCGATGCGCCGGGAAGCGGTCGTCGGTCTCGACGGCGACGCCGTGCTCGGCCAGCCGGGCGGCGAGCGCGTCCAGGTCGTCGACCAGGATCGCCGGGTGGCCGAGCCGGTTCGGCCGGAAATCCTCCTCGGGCAACCCGTGGATCTCCACGCCTCCGAGGCGGAACCAGCAGCCGATCGGCCGCATGGTCGACGGCTTCGGCACCTCCGTCATACCGAGCACACCGCCGTAGAAGGCGCGGGCCCGCTTCTCCTCGCCGACCGGCATGGTGAAGGTGGCGTGATGCAGCCGCTGGAAAGCGACACCGGCCGGGGCGGTCATCCCTTTACCGGGGTGGCGTGCACGCGAGCGATCGCCTCTCCGAGGATCCGGGGCAGATCACGTTCCGGGATGGTGAACGACGTCTCGTCGTCGATGGCCAGCGGGGCGCCGAACACCACGACTCCGGCGCCGATGGCCGGGCAGCCGACCGCCTGGTCGATGGAGAGCCCTCCGACCGCCTGCACGGGAACGGTGGTCGCGGCGACGATGCCGGGCAGATCCGTGAGCGGGGACAGGTTCAGTTCCCGGTGCATGCTGCGGTGGTCATGGCCGATGTGGTGGATGACCATGCCGACCCCGAGGTCCTCCAGTCGTCTCGCCTCGGCCACCCGGTCGTCGGCGCCCATGTCATCGCCCATGACCAGAATTCCGTGGGCCTCCCCCGCCTCGCAGACCCGCTGCACCGTCGCGTCGTGGGCGCGGCCCATCACGACCACCGCATCGGCGCCGGCCTCGGCGTACATGGTGGTCTCGCCGTATCCGCCGTCCATGATCTTCAGGTCGGCCACCAGCGGATGGTCCGGATACTCCTTGCGCAGGGCGCGCACGGCACGGACGCCCTCCGCCATCACCAGCGGGGTGCCGATCTCCAGCCAGTCGGCACCGGCCTCGACCGCGATCGCGGCCATGCGCAGCCCGTCGTCGAGGGTCTTCAGATCGAGCGAAACCTGCACGATGCCATGGGTCAGATCGGATCGTCGCAGACCTCGGATCGACGTACTCATGCTGTCCCTCCCTGTTGTTTCCGGGTGTTCCCGTCTCTGCCGCCGGATGTTCCCGCCGCGTCGGGCGGGTCCGGCGGTTCAGCCGGTGTGACCGGCCGCGCTCTTGGCAGCCTCGTGGCTGCGCACCCGAACCGCCGTCGACCCACCGAACCAGCGGTCGCGAGCCTCTCGGAGGAAGTCCGCCGAGGCGCGTAGCTCGTCGATGCCGTTGACCCCGTCCTCGATGCTGATCCAGCCGTCGTAACCGGCGTCCACCAGGATCGTGAAGATGCGGTCGTAGTCGTTGAGCCCCTGCCCGATGACGCCGTGCTTCAGGGCCGGCGAGTATCCGATGGTGCCGTCGGCCTGGCGCAGGTCGTCCAGCGTCGTGCCGGCCTCCAGAAAGCGGTCGGACGCCTGCATGGTGACCACCCGGTCGATCACGCTCTGGAGGAACTCGGCCGAGTCGACGCCCGCGGTGATCGCGTTGGAGGGGTCGTACTGCACCCCGAAATGGACGCGGTCGGGGATGCTGTCGACCAGGGCCCGGAAGACGTCCGGCGACTGCGCCAGCTCAGGGTAGGTCCAGGTGCTGGCCTTGTAGTGGTTCTCGATGGCCAGGGTGATGCCGAGCTCGGCGGCGAGCGGGAGGAGTTCTCCTATCGCCTCGGCCGCCCACCGCACGCCCTGCTCGACGGGGACCTCCGGGTAGCGCTGCCCGCTGAGCACGCGGCAGGTGGCCCCCGGGCCGCCGAGCAGGGCGGTGATGCGCATGAACTCGGCCTGACCGTCGATCTCCCGCGCCCGGACGTCAGGGTTGGGATGGGTGAAGTCGGGCGAGGCGCACATCATCGGCATCTGGAAGCCGGCGGCCGCGATGGCATCGCCGATGCGCCGGACCTCGTCCTCGGCGGTGGACCAGAAGAACCCGGTGTGAAGTTCGAGTCCGTCGACCCCGAGTGTCCGGGCCTCGTCGATCCACTCGAAGATGGACTTGGTGCGCCGGATCACCATCTGCTCCAGGTCGCCCTTCGGGAACGCTGCGATCCTCACGGCCGCTCCTAACGACTCACTATCTAAATCGGTACGTTAACACCAAAGTGTGGGAGATAGCATACAGACTTTGACCAGATTCTGAACTATTGTTGGGCGGGAGCGAGCATTCTTTGCGCCCGTCAGCACTCTGGAGGACCATCCCGAGTGCTCCGGAAGCCCCACCGCTCGATCGACGAAGCTACGAGCTGGAGATCGCTGATGAAGGCGTTGGTCAAATACGCGAACACCGACGGCGCACTGGAGGTTCGTGATGTTCCCGAGCCGGTGGCCGGACCGGGGACGGTCCTCGTACGGGTGCACACCGTCGGGGTGTGTGGATCCGACATCCACATGTGGCACAACACGCAGAGCAAGAGTTCCAAGGGCGTGCTGCCGGTCGTCCTCGGGCACGAGTCGGCCGGTGTCATCGCCGCCGTCGGCGAGGGTGTGACCGGATGGTCCACCGGAGATCGCGTGGTGTGCGAGACCGCCGCGTCGATCTGCGGCGTGTGCTCCCTGTGCCGCAGCGGCCGCTACAACCTGTGCCCGTGGCGTGAGGGCTACGGACTCAAGCGTGACGGGGCGATGGCCGAGTATCTGGTGGCCGAACCCCGTGTGCTGCACAGGATTCCGGACAACATCGGCTTCGAGACCGCGTCCATGTGCGAGCCCTACGCGGTCGCGTACAACGCGGTGGTCGAACGCGCGACCGTGAACCCCGGGGACCTGGTGGTCATCCAGGGGGCCGGGGCGATCGGAACCCTCGCCCTCCAGATCGCCATCCTCCGCGGCGCGGCCACGACGGTCGTGCTCGGCACCGACATCGACGCCCACCGGCTGGACAAGGCGAAGCAGCTCGGCGCCGACCACGTCGTCGACATCACCCGGCAGGACCCGGCCGAGGTGGTCTCGGAACTGCACGACGGGCTCGGCGCCGACCTGGTGGTCGACGCGACCGGAGTGAGCGCCGCGCTGCGGCAGAGCATGGAGCTCGTCCGCCCCGCGGGGGCGATCGCGAAGGTGGGCTGGGGACCGCAGCCTCTCGACTTCACCCTGGACCCGCTGGTCAAGAAGGCCGTGACCCTCTACGGGTGCTACTCGCACACCTGGAGCACCTGGGAGAACGTGCTGCGCCTGTTCAGCCAGGACAAGCTGCGTCCGGAGCTGGTCCTGGGCGGCGTGTACGCCATCGAGCAGTGGGAGGAGGCGTTCTCCGCGATGCAGCAGGGGCACAACATCAAATCCGCGCTGCGGATGCCCTTCGGGACTCAGACCAACAAGACGACGAGCTGAAAGGCCAACGGCGTGATCCCGTCACCCATCCGTATGGGGATCCTCGGGCTCGGTGCGGTCGCCCAGGCGGTCCACCTGCCGCTCCTGGCGAAGCGGCCCGACCTGTACACCATCGCAAGCATCTGTGACCTCTCCTCCGAGGTCGCCGACGCCATGGGCCGGCGATACGGCATCGCCGAGTCCCGGCGCTTCACCGGTCTCGACGACATGCTCGACGCCGGTGGCATCGACGCCGTGATGATCCTGTCCCGCGGCTCACACGCGTCGGCGGTCCGGGCCGTCTTCGCCCGTCGTCTGCCGGTGTTCTGCGAAAAACCGCTGGCCTTCACCACGGCCGAGGTCGACGACCTGATCGCCGCCGAACCCGATCTCGGGCACCCGGCGATCCTGCTCGGCTACATGAAGCAGTACGACCCCGCGGTCATCGAAGCGGCGCGGCTGCTGGCGGACGTCGACGACATCCGCAGCATCGAGGCGACCGTGCTGCATCCCACCGGAGCGTCCCAGCTGGACTTCGCCCGGGTGATCGGTCCCGGCTCGCCGCTGCCTCCGCAGGTGCTGGCCGAGGGCGACGCCGCGGACCAGGCCCTCCGGCGCGACGCGGTGGGCGACGCCGACGAGGCGTTGTGGCGTGCCTACCGCGGCGCGCTGGTCAGCAGCCTCGCGCACGACCTGTCGATCCTGAGGAGCTTCGACTCGCCGCCCGCAACGGTGGACTTCGCCGACATCTGGCGGCAGAGCTCCCGGCACACCCGGCGGGAGGTGGGTCGCGACCGGAAGTCCTTCGGTGAGCATCCGCCGTCGATCTCCGCCACGGGCACGCTCGCCGCCGGTGGCCGGTTCAGCCTCTCCTGGCATTACCTGCCCGACTTTCCGGCCTACCGGGAGACCGTACGGGTGGTGCACGGGCGGGGCACGGTGGAGCTGACCTTCCCCTCCCCCTACCTCCTGCACGCGCCGACGGAGCTTGTCACCACCACGCTGGACGGCGACGCGGAGCACAGGGTGCTGCGCCGCAGCATCACCGAGGCGTTCGAGACCCAGCTGGAGGCGTTTCACGCCATGGTCCGCGACGGGCTGGAGCCCCGATCCGGCCTGCACGCCGGCAGGGCCGACATCCTGGACTGCCAGCGGATCGTGGCGAGCTTCGCCGGCCGGACCGGCACCCCGGTGGGCGGCGAAGTGGGCCGGCTCGTCAAGGAACACGTGGGAGGGCGGATCTGATGGCCCCCGCACGGATCCGCACCGCCATCGTCGGGTACGGCCTGGCCGGCAGCGTCTTTCACGCGCCGCTGATCAGCGCCGACCCCGCGTACGCCCTGCGCGGCATCGTCACCGGCGACCCGGGCCGGGCGCGCGCGGCGGCCGAGCGCTACCCCGATGCCCGCATCCTTGCCGGCGTCGACCAACTGCTCGCGGCGGACGAGTTCGACCTTGTGGTGATCGCCTCGCCGACCCCGAGCCACGTGGAGCTCGCGGAGCGGACTCTGGAGCGAGGCCTGGCGACCGTGGTCGACAAGCCGCTGGCCGTCCGGGCCGCCGACGCCGAACGGCTGATCGCGCTCGCGGACAGCCGCGGGGTGCCCCTGACCGTGTTCCAGAACCGGCGGTGGGACGGCGACTTCCTGACCGTCCGGCGGCTCATCGAGGAGGGCGAGCTCGGACAGGTCTGGCGCTTCGAGTCCCGGTTCGAATGGCTCAACCCCCGGCCCCGGCCGGCCTGGAAGAGCGGCACCGCCGGCCGCGACGGCGGCGGCGTCGCCTACGACCTGGGCACCCACCTCATCGACCAGGCCGTGCAGCTGTTCGGGCCGGTCGCGGAGGCGTACGGCGAGCTTGATCGCCATCGGGAGAACGCCGTCAACGACGACGACAGCTTCATCGCGCTCACCCACACGTCAGGGGTCCGTTCGCACCTGGCGATGAGCAGCCTGGTCGCGCGGCGCGGATTCCGCTTCCGGGTGCTCGGCTCGGAGTCCGCTTACGGCAAGTGGGGGCTGGATCCGCAGGAGTCGCAGCTCGCAGCCGGAATGTCCTCCGTGGACGAGGGCTTCGGCGTGGAGCCGGCCGAGTCCTACGGCAGGCTCGGGCGTGACGGTGACGACAGGCCGGTGCCGACCGAACGCGGCGGTTACCGGCGGTTCTACGCGACCCTGGCCGAGGCGCTGTCCGGTCGCGGCCCGCTCCCCGTGGATCCCCGGGACGCGCTCGCGGCCATCCGCATCATCGAGACGCTCCACGCTCAGCGGGGCTGATTCCTCACCGAACACCGGAAACGCGAACGGCGCCCGTCCCCGGCGGGCGCCGTTCGCGTCTTGTCAGAGGGTCTTGAGGTAGGGGTCCCAGTCCTCGCCGACGGTCTCCGTCGCCGGGACCGAGCTCCGCACGGACACGGCCTCCCCGCGCTCGATCGACTCCGAGACCGCGGCCATCGTGTCCACCACGTGGTAGGCCAACCGGCCGGAGGCCCGGTGCGGCACCTGTGCCCGCACGGCACGGGCGATGTCCAGCGTGCCGAGCCCGCGACCACCCACCGGGCCCACGGCCGGTACGGTCGTCCAGTCGTCGTCGCCGGCGCGCCGGATGTGGAGGTCCCCGTCGAAGTGGTTCGGGTCAGGGATCGACAGCGTCGCCTCCGAACCCACGATCTCCACATGGCCCACGCGGCGGTGCGGGGAGTCCCAGCTCAGCACGCTCGTCGAGCTCTGCCCGGACTCGAACTCGGCGATGATGCTGACATGGGTCGGGACCTGCACGGTGATCTCCTGCCCGGTCTTGGGCCCGACCTGAAGGACGCGCGTCGGCCGGGCGATGCGACCGGCCGCCACCACCGAGCGGAACGAGCCGAAGCACTGGGTCAGCGCGGTCAGGTAGTACGGTCCCATGTCCCACAGCGGGCCCGCGCCGCGCGAGAGCAGCACCTCGAGGTTGCGGTGGTCGTCCACCGGCCCCGGCACCTCGAACAGGGTGAGCCCGGTCAGCGGCACGCCGATGTCGCCCCGCTCGATCATCCGCCGGGCCGTCTGCAGGCCGGCGCCGAGGAAGGTGTCCGGCGCTCCCCCGATCCGGAGGCCGGCGCTCTCCGCCTTCTCCAGCAGCCGCTGTCCGGAGGCCCTGTCCAGCGAGAACGGCTTCTCCGTCCACACGTGCTTACCCGCGTCGAGCGCGGCCATGGACACCTCGGCATGCGCGGCCGGGATCGTCAGGTTGACGATGATCTCCACATCGGGGTGCTGCAACGCCTGCTCGGGGAGTCCCGACTCCGGCACCCCGTAGGCCGCGGCCTGCTCGGCGGCCCGTTCCGGGTAGAGGTCCGCGACGATGCGGACCTCCACATCCGGGAAGCGGGTGAGGTTCTCCAGGTACTGGTCGCTGATCTTCCCGGCGCCGATGACGCCGACGCCCATCGGGCCCGACGCGCTCATGCCGTGACCCTCGGGTTGAGGTAGGCGAAGCTCGCGGCGATCCCCTGGAAGATGTCCCCGGAGTACTCGTCGAACTCGACCACCCCGACCTCCAGGTGCGGCACCGCGTCGAGGATCTCGGGGATGGGCATCTTGCCCTGGCCCGCCGGCAGCTGCTGGGTGTTCTCGTGGTTGACGGGGCCGTCCTTCAGGTGCAGGTACCGTACCCGGTCGGTCTGGCGGCCCAGCAGGTCGAGCACGTTCTCTCCCCCCACCGCGACCCAGTAGGTGTCGACCTCCAGCACCACCTCGGGACGGAGCCGGTCGACCAGGGTCTCCAGCGCGGTGCGACCGGCGAATTTCCGCTCCAGCTCCCACCAGTGGTTGTGGTAACCGACCCGCAGGCCGTAGTCCGCCGCCTTCTCCGCCGCCGTGTTCAGGTGGTCGGCGATGCGAGCGACATCGGCCTCCGTCCTCCAGAACTGCTCAGGCACGAACGTGTCCACCACCGTGTTCGCGCCGAGCTCGTTCGCCGCGGAGAACACCGCGTCCAGATCGACGTCTATCAGCGACGAGGTCATCGTGGGTGAGGTCAGGCCGTTGGCGCGCACCGCGTCGAGGAACTCCGGGCCGCGGGAGTACAACTTGTACGAGGACTCGACCTGCCGGTAGCCGACCTCGGCGACTCTGGCGATCGTGCCCGAAAGATCCTCTTCGAGGGCATTCCGGACGCTGTAGAGCTGAAGGGACAACAAGGGGAGGGGCACGGTCAACCTTTCGCGGGGGATGCGCCGTCCACCGTCATGCTCGATACCGATCAACAGTGGGCAACGCTCGCCATATTTGTTACTAAAATAACGGATATATGTGAACTACGCATCATGTCAAGGGGCCGAAGTCACACCGGAGGCGGCTCTCGCATGGCCCGCCGCCGGGAGGTTTTCGCAGCCCGACCGGGGAGAAGGACCGGCTCGGCGACCACGCCGCACGGCTCCGCCCCCGGTGGCCGCCGCTGCCCGGTCGTGACGTCGGCCTCACGCACCTTCTCAAAACAGACATCCAGCATCGCGCAACGGCTCATCCAGGCGTGTGTGCCCACCGCTCCACCCGGCCGTCGGCCTGACGCAGGGCATGGCAGACTCGGATCCCCAGAGGTCGGGCCATGAGGCCGAGCCCGCATCGCCCCGCGTCTCTCCACCGAGCGCGGCCTCTATCGAAAGAAGGACTCCGTGACCACTCATCCCGCCGTCCAGCGAGCCATCGACGCCGCCAACTCCGGAGACACCGAGGGTTTCCTCGGCTCCTTCACCGACGAGGGCGCCGTCGACGACTGGGGACGGGAGTTTCGCGGGCGAGAGGCGATTCGCAGCTGGAGCGACGAGGAGTTCATCGGGGTCGACGTGAGCCTGGCCGTCACCGCCGTACGCCAGACCGGGGCCACGGTCACCGTCTCGGCCGATGTCGGCGGGCGCGGCTTCAACGGCCCCTCCGACTTCACCTTCACCGTCAGCGGCGACCGCGTCTCCCTCATGCGCATCACCGGCTGAGGTTCCCCGGCCACGTGCGCCGACGAACCGGCACGGCGTAAGGCCAGGCGGCGGCCGACCCCTCGGACGAAACCCTCCGGGGTGTAGCCCCGGGGCGCGGCGGCAGCCGATCCCCGGGACAGGACCTCCGGGGTACGGCCCGCGCGTCCCGGGGCACATGCCGTGCCCCGGGACGCGCGGGCCGCGGGAGGGTCAGTTGCCGAAGGTGATCCAGTTGAGGTTGACGAAGTCGGCGGGTTGCCCGCTGGTGAAGGTGACGTAGACCGTGTGGGTCCCGGTCACCCCCGCGATGTTGGCGGGAACCGTACGCCAGCTCTGCCAGCCGCCGGTGTTGCCGAGGGCGAAGTCCCCGATCGGAGCGGCCGTCGGACTGTCGAGGCGCACCTGGACCAGCCCGCTGACCCCGCCGGCGGCTCCGGAGGCGACCCGGGCCTTGAACTGGGTCGCCGCCGCGGTGCCGAAGTTCACTCCGTCGAAGCGGAGCCAGTCACCATTGCCGATCTGGCTGACGTTCTGCCCGCCACCGGTGTCGGTGGTCGTCTCCACCGCCGTGCCCGCCTGCGCCTGGTACCGCTCGGCCTGGATGGTCGAGCGGGCGTCCACCCCACCGCCCGGAGGGGGTGTCGGAGTGCTGGTGGGCGGGGTCCCGGAGCCGCTCTGCCAGACGGCCACGTAGTCCACGAGCATCGGACGTCCGGAGACCGTGGCCGCGGTCGGGGTCTGCCCGGCCAGCGCGTTGGGGAACGCACCGCCCATGGCCACGTTGAGCAGGAGGAAGTAGCCCTGGTGGCCGGTCATGGCGTTCCAGGTCCCGGCGTCGAGCTGGGCCTGGCTGACGCTGTGGAACTGCTGCCCGTCGACATACCAGCGGAGCTGGTTCGGGCTGACGCTGCGGTCCCATTCGAAGCGGTAGGTGTGGAACGCCGACTGGCAGGACGCACCGGGACAGGTCCTGCTGGTACCGATTCCGGTGGTCTCGTTGCAGGGACCGCCGGGGCTCACCCCGCAGTGGAGCACGCCCCAGACGGAGTTGATCCCGTTGACGTTCTCCATGATGTCGAACTCGCCGGTGCCGGGCCAGTTCCAGTAGTTGCCCCGGTACGGAGCCCCGAGCGCCCAGAACGCGGGCCAGTAACCCAGCGCGGCGCTGCCGGTGACGTTGGGCATCTGGATCCGTCCCTCGATGCGAAGGACGCGGCCGTCGGCGGGCTTGAAGTCGGCGCGGCGGCTCTCGATACGGGCCGACGTCCACTCGGTCCCGCTCTTGATGGGGGTGATGCGCAGGTTTCCGCCGCCGTCGAGGCTGAGGTTGGACGGGCTGGCGGTGTAGTTCTGGACCTCACCGGTGCCCCAGTTGGCGGGGCCTCCGGGGTAGGCGTGGCCGGTGTCGACGATCCAGTTGGCGGAGGAGGGAAGCGACCCGGAACCGCCGTTGAAGTCGTCACTCCAGACCAGGGACCACCCGGAGGGGGTCGGGGGAACCGCGGCGTAGGCGGTGATCGCGACCATCGGCAGCACCAGGGCCGCGATGATGATCGAAATCCACCCGAGAGAGCGCTTTCTTGTTGGGGGGTGACTCATTCGTAACCTCTCACAAGGCGAACGAGGGGAACGGCCGAACGTCGCTGCAGCGTAAAGACCGATTGATGTCACTGTTACGCGAAGGTTAACTCGGGTCAAGGCCTGATTGTGAAAAAGTCAGAGAGCGCTCTCAGCGTTCGGTCTTCGGATGTCGAGCCGCTGTTCCATTCCCGCAGGACGAGGGGGATCGTCGGCCGTCTCACCCGTGATCACCGGCCGTGACCGGCATCGGCACCGCGACCGTGCGCCTGCGACAGGATCCGCGTCGACGGCGGACGCGGCGCGGTGGAGCTCCTGGCGCCGTAGGCAGGCCGCCGGGCTGGGAACGAGGTTACGATCACGAGCGTGACGATCCCCGTGCCCCGGCCGACCGCCCGGATTCTCCTCACCGACTCGCTGGACCGCCTGCTGCTGTTTCAGGGCCGCGGTGAGGGCGAGCGCCGCGCCGAGCTCGCCTGGTTCACCCCGGGGGGAGGCGTCGCGGCCGGGGAGTCCCTCCCCGTCGCGGCTTCCCGGGAGCTCCGGGAGGAGACCGGGCTGGTCGTTCCTCCCGAGCACCTGGGGCCGGTGGTGGCCGTCACCACCGGGCACTGGAGAGGTGACAAAACCACCTACCTGGCGACCGACTCGTTCTTCTTCCTCCGCGTCGACTCGGCGGAGATCGACACCTCCGGGCAGGAGGAGTTCGAGCGCGCCATGATGGTCTCCCACCGCTGGTGGACACTGCCCGAGCTGCGCACCACCCGTGATCGGGTCACCCCGTTCAACCTCGCGGACCTGATGCGGCGCCTGCTCAGCGGGGATATTCCAGAAGAGCCGGTCACACTCCCCTGGCACGGCGAACGGTATTCCTCCCACGGGGCCGACGCCCCCTCGCCCAGCCCCTGATCGGTTCTTCCTCCACGCCCCTGAGGAAGAACCGCCGGAACGCCGCGAAGACGATCACGCGCGGCGGGAAGCCGTCAGGCGTCCGGACCACGTGCGGGCGCACCGGCCGGCTCCCGGCCTCGAAGAACATCCCGGTGATCCGGCCCAGCCCGGCGACCGTCATCGGCACCGACGGGACAGGCGTTCCCCGGAGCGGATCGTCAGATCGCGGAGATCGAGGCAGGCGCGCGTTCGGCACGGCTGAGCGCGCGCAGCACGTTGGTCGCGCCGTGCCGCCTCAGCGCGATCCGAGACAGCAGGTCGACGACGGTCTCGACGGCCTCGGCGGGCAGTTCGGGCGTTGGAATCCCCACGCTGTGGGCCAGGTCATCGCTGTGGACGGCGATTTCCAGCAGCCGGCTCGTCACGAAGTCGTCCAGGCTGATCGACCACGCCCCCCAGGTCGGACGGCGTACCGGCCGCGACGGGACGGCCGGCAGCACGGTGCGCAGTTCCCGGACGGTGGCCTCGACCCGGCCCGCCAACGCGGCGGGGCCGTCCGCCGCGTCCTGCTCCCCGCTGGTCCGGATGAGCACGTTGAACCGATCGTCGAGATCTGATCCGATCCAGCTCGCCCGTGCGTAGTACTCGTGGATCGAGATGAGCTCTTCCGTGGGCACCGGCTCGGCGAGCACCTTGGGAATGAAGAAGACCTGCCCGGCCAGATGACCGGCGAGCCCCTGAACGCTGAGCTTCGGCAACGCGCTCGGCTCACGCCATGCGGCGGCCACCTCCGGGGCGGCGATCAGTTTCGCCACCGACGCGGCCGCCGTGAGATAGAGCTCTCTGATCTGCGCCATTCCGAAGCCTCCGCCGGGGGGTCTGCGATGCCTGCCACTGCCTGCGAACCTCAAGATCTCAGAGAGTATTCCGCCGCCGGGTCACTTCGCCTCGGCGCCGACGATGTCACGGGGGGACGGCAGGACCGGCGCCGCGTCGTCGGCGCGGGCCGCGCGGCCGGCGGTGGGCACGAGGAGCGCCGCCGCGACGGCGGTGAGGGAGAGCACCGCGAGCGTCGCGAAACCGTGGGTGTATCCGGCTTCGTACGGTAGCCCGTTCGACTGCAGGTTGCCGGTGACGATGCTGCTCATCACCGCGGCCCCGATCGAGCCGCCGATGGTACGGATGTTGGCGTTCATCCCGGCGGCGGCACCCGTCTGCTGTGCCGGCACGCTCTTCACGATCAGGTTTGTCATGGACGAGAACGCCAGACCGATGCCGAGCCCGAACACGCCCGCGGCGACGCCGATCTGCCAGCGCTCGTCGTGGGCTGCGGCGAGCGCGGCGCAGGCGAGCACGCCGAACGCGGAGCCGGTGGCGAGCTGTGCCTTGAGGCTGAACACCCTCTCCACGCGCCCGCTGAGGATGCCCGCGACGAACATCGTCACGAGCATCGGCAACATCAGCAGGCCCGCCTCGGTGATGCTCGCCCCGAAGCCGTAGCCCGAGACCGTCGGGGTCTGCACGAACTGCGGAAGGAACCCGTACACGGCGAACATCGCGGCCCCGAAGAGCAGCGCGGCGAGGTTGGTGGTCCACACCGCGGGCAGGCGCATCATGCGCATGTCGATGAGCGGATTGGCCGAGCGGGCCTCGGCGACGGCCCAGGCGGCGAAGATGACGACCGCGACCGCCAGCAGGCCGATGACCCTGGGAGAGCCCCAGCCCCATACCGGCGCCTCGCTGAGCGGCAGCAGCAGGGCAACGAGCCAGCCCGACAGCAGGAGGGTGGCGAGCCAGCTGATCCGGCCCGGGGTCCGGACCGGTGACTCGGGGACGAACAGGTACGCCGCCACGGCCGTCAGCGCGACGATGACCATGGGAATCCAGAACAGCCAGCGATAGCCGAGAGCATTGACGATCGGCCCGGCGAGCACGATGCCCAGGCCTCCGCCCGCCGCGATGAGGGCCGACATCGCCCCGATGGCCGACGGCACCCGCGTCCGGGGGAACTCGTCGCGAATGATCCCGAACGAGAGGGGGAAAACGGCTCCGCCGACGCCCTGGATGACGCGGGCGACGATGAGCACGCCGATGTTGGGCGCGATCGCGGCAAGCAGGCAGCCGACGGCGAGTCCCACGAGGGCGATGACGAGCACCCGTTCCTTGCCGACCATGTCGCCGACCCGCCCCAGGATCGGAGTGCAGATCGACGCGGAGAGCAGGTAGGCGATCAGCACCCAGGTCACGGTGCTCTGGGAGGTGTGCAGGTCCTGCTGAATCGTGGAGAGCACCGGGCTGATGAGCGACTGCATCATCGAGAAGAACCCGGCGCCGGCCGCGAGAACCACGAAGGTCAACTGATAGGTGGTACGTCTGGTGGTCGAAGCCACAAAGATCTCCATTTTTACGGTTAAGAGACTCGTTTTCAGGCATGCGCGTTCAGGGAGCCTGAAAACGAGGTTGATCCGGTCTGCCGGGCACCCGATTCCCGGGGCCGGCCTTCACGGGGAACGCGGGATGTCGAGAGGAGCTTTGCCCACCCGTTCGTGATGGATGTAAAGTATTCGGAGGCTCTCCTCCGAACAGTAGCGGAGGGGCACCTCCACAAAGTAGCGGAGGAATGCCTCCGGTTGCAAGTGAGTAAGGAGGGCACCTCTCCATGACGAGTGCGGAGCAGGTTTCCGAGGTCTTCTCGCGACGCCCCAAACGCGCCGACGCCCGGCGCAACTACGAGACGCTGATCTCCGCGGCACGCGACGCTTTCGCCGAGGACGGCGTGTCAGCCTCGCTGGAGGACATCGCCCGCCGCGCACACGTCGGCATCGGCACGCTCTACCGGCACTTCCCCACCCGTCAGGACCTGTTCGAAAGCGTCTACGTCGACGAGGTCGAAGCCCTCTGCCGCACCGCCGGCGACCTCGCCGACCAGCCGCCCTGGGACGCCCTCGTCGGCTGGCTGCACCGCTTCGTCCGCTACACCGCCACCAAACGCGCCCTCGCCGAGGCGCTCAACCGTGACTCCGAGCTCTTCCGCACCTGCCGTACGGAGGTCCACGCCGCGGGCGAGCCGTTGCTGCGGCGAGCCCAGCAGGCGGGCGTCGCGCGAGCAGACGCGAGCTTCGACGACGTCATGCGCCTCGTCGGCGGGATCACGATGATCCACTTCGCCGAGCCCGGGCAGCTCGAACGCGTCGTCGGCCTGGCCCTCGACGGACTGCGTCCCCAGCCGCCGAGCACTGATCAGGAGTCCAGGGCCGTGGCTTCCGCGCCTTCCGCGGTGTCGAGGTAGCCACGCCGAGCATTGATCAGGAGTCCAGGGCAGCGGCTTCCGTGGCTTCCGTGGCTTCCGTGGTGTCGAGGTAGCCGCAGGGAAGCAGGTCCTCCGGCTCGGAGACCTGGAAGCCCCAGATGTCGGTCACCTGACCTCTGAAGGCGTCCACGATCGCAAAAGCCACCGCTCCGATCTCGAGCATGGCCTCGTCTCCCGACAGGAGGATCGTGCCGTCGGCGTCCTCGAAGGGACGCACGTCGACCTTGACCAGCTGCTTCGCGTACGGCATCACGGCGTGCACGGCCGGAGGGATCTCGTACTCGTGGACGGCGGAGACCAGGATGTCGGCTCCGCCGTACATGTGAAGGTCTTCCTGGAGAAGGTGGACGATTCCGTCGTCGAGCTCGGCGGGACCCGCCTGCTGCCAGCTCTGCTTGATGGAGTCGGCGGGGCGCAGATGCCGTCGCAGCAACGGGAGCATCTCCTCGTGGGGCGGCATCTCCCCGAGATAGGCGATCGGGCCCCGGGAGTCGTCCTCCGCGGGATCGCTCATCAGCCCCCTCGTCATCGACCAGCCGCCGAGACGGTAGGCGATCCCCTCCGCGAGACCCTCGTCGAAACCGTTCACGGGCAGTGGGCCGTCGGCGACGACCCGATGGGCCCAGAGCTGCTTCTCGTCCTGGATGCTCAGCTTGTGGAGCTGCGGTTCCGCCAGCTCGACGCCGGCCGTCACCCGGACCCCCGCCACCATGATGTCGTCGCCGTCGAAGTGCGCGCCGGGATCGACGAGCCGGAGCATCTCCAGCAGGACCGAGGGACTCGCCTCGGCGGGCAGCAGAACGGTGGGACCTGTCCGTAGACGTCCGATAAAGAGGCGATCCGAGAACCAGCTCATGCCCATCTCCTCATGATCGAGAGGTGGCCGATGCTAGCCGGAACCTTCATGGTTGGCGATGCCTCTTTGCCGGTCCGTGACCCGATGCCGTGGATTTTCCGGCCCCACGGCCCCACGGCCCCGCGGGATGCACGATCCGTCTGTGCCCACTCGTTCGGACGGCCCGTCTGTGCCCGCTCGTTCGGACGGCGACCTCATGGTCGTCCCACAACGTGGAGAGCTCCTCGCTCGTGGCGAGCAGCCACGCGCTGATCACACCGGCGGCCGGGAGGGAGAGTGCGCACCGGCCTTGCGGGGCGGCCGAGCTCTCAGGGAACCAGCGGGAGCGCGTAGGTGACGGCGCGGTGGCCCATCTCGAAGCCCGCGCGGGTGTAGACGCCAAGAGCGCCGGTCGAGTTGTGCGCGTCCACGCCCAGCCCGGCCCTCTGGTAGCCCTGCGCGCGGAACTCGGCCAGGGCGTGGGCGAGCAGTGCGCTCCCCACTCCCCTGCCACGCCACTCGCGCAGGGTGCCGATGATCTGGATCCACGCCTCACGGATGCCGGTCGCCTCCGTGTCCGCTTCGTAGTAATGGGTGATCAGAATGCCCACACTCGCCCCTGACTCGTCCTGGGCGACGAAGGAGCCCTCGGGCCGGAATGCCTTCACTCCGATGAGGGCCGCCCTCCAGGACTCCGCCGTGTGCTCGACGCTGCCCCAGTGGTCGGTGAAGGAGAGGTTGCGCACCCCGCGAACGGCATCCTCCAGGTCGTCGCGGTAGGTGACGATCCTCAGCCCGCCGGGCAGAGAGTGCTCCGGCAACTCGGCGCCCAGATCACGGGTCATCTCGTAGAACCATCGGACCGGGCTCATGCCCATCGAGGCGGCCAGTGCCCTCGCGCCCTCGTTGCGGGAGTCCGCATGAAAGTGGAGTTCGAGCGGCTGCCCGGGGAAGCGGCGCTCGTGCAGCACCGGGGTGTTGCTCATCGCCCAGCCGAGCAGGTGGCCGCCCAGGCCCCGGCGGCGGTATGCGGGATGGACTCCGCCCCACAGGGTCATCTGGTGGACCGGGGTGGCGGCGGGCCTGGCCATGGTCACTCCGACCGCGACGAGCCGGCCGGAGTCCCACGCGGCCAGCGTGCCCTCGGCCCGATCGAGCAGGGGGTTGGCGAGACGTTCGGCGAGGTCGTCCGCCTCGTAGTTCTCCCCGGTCTGGTCCACGTCCTCGATGGCGGCCAGCAGCTCCGCCCACGCATCGATGTCGCCTGTGGTCAGCGGAACCCACTTCAGAGTCATGGTCCCCGAGCATAGGAACGGATCTCTCCGGACCGCGACCCGTTTTCCCGCCCGGTCCTCGCCGCCTGACCACGGGTCGACGGCCGTCCGCCGATGGGAACACGGGAACACCGCGGGTCCGTGCCCGTCCGCCGGTGAGAGCACGGGAGCGGTGGTCTCGCAGGTCACACGGTGACCTCGCTCCTGGTACCGAGAGGCAACCATCGGAAGCGGTGGCGGATGTCCTCCGGCGCGCTCGCGAGATCGTGCTCGATGGCCTCTCGCCCCTGGCGGAAGTGGGCCCATCCTTCGTAGTGGACGGGTATGGCGGTGTGCGGGCGCAGCAGGCGGCACAGCTCCACGCCCTGGCGGGCGGTCATGGTGTAGCGCACCGGGCCGGTCATCGGGAAGCGCACGCCGCCCAGGTGGAGCAGTACGGTGCCGACCCGCAGCCGGTCGGGCACCTGCCGCACGCCCCTGTAGAGGACGGTGTCGCCGGAGATCCACAGCACGCCGTGCTGCTGGCCGTCCCATTTCAGGGCGAAGCCGGTCACGTCGCCGATGATCGGGTGGGACAGCGGCGGGCCGTGGCGGCCCGGGGTCGCGATGATCTCGATGCTCGGGCGTCCGGCCGCCTCCAGCCGCATGGTCTCCCAGGGCGCCAGGCCGCGGGCGCCACCGCCCAGGCGCCCGGCGCCGGACGGTGTGGTGACCACGACGCCCGCCGATGGCAGCAGGGCGCGTCCGGCGACGTCGAGGTTGTCGCCGTGGTGGTCGTGGGTGAGCAGGACCGCGTCGATCGGGGGAAGATCGGCGGCGAGGACCGCGGGTCCGGCCACCTTGTGCGAGCTCGTGCCCCAGCCGAAGAAGTACTTGTGGCCCGGCGGGTCGAAGGTCGGGTCGGTCAGCAGCCGCCACGGCCCGACCTCGATCAGGGCGGTCGGGCCGCCGATGTGGGTGATGCGGACGTCGGTCATGCGCTGTTCCCTCCGGGGGGCGGGGCGGCCCCGCGAGGCCGCCCCGCCCGGTGGTCTGCTTAGCGGGCGTGCCTGAGGGCCCAGTCCAGGGCGTAGTCGGCGACCTCTTCCCAGCCCTCCTGCGCGGGCATGAGGTGGGAGCGGCCCTCGTACTCCTTGACCTCGGTGACGGTGTCGGACGTGTAGTGCTTGGCGTTGGACCGCTGGATCTTGGGCGGCATCAGGTGGTCGTTCTCACCCGCGATGAACAGCAGCGGTGCCCGGTCGTCGTTGTGGTAGTTGACGTAGGTGTCGTCCTTGCCGGGGTGGATGTTGGCCAGCGCGCTGCCCCAGAAGACGTTGCCGGAGGCGGGGATGTGATAGCGCTCGTACAGGGCGCGGGACTGCTCCTCGGAGAAGGTGTTGGTGAAGGCGTAGTGCCACTGCTCGAACGTGAACCCGACGGCCTTGTGCCGGTTGGCCGGGTTCTTGAGCACCGGGAAGGTCGCCTTGATCTGCGACAGCGGGATGACCTGGACGCCTTCGGTGGGGGCGGAGTTCATCGCGACCCCGGCGGCGCCGTAGCCGTGGTCGAGCAGGATCTGGGTGAAGACGCCGCCCGCGGAGTGGCCCATGATGATCGGCTGGGAGTCCAGTCCGTCGATCAGTTTTTCCAGCGAGGCGATGATGGCGGGGACGGTGAGTTCCTCGATCGGGGTGGGGTCGGCGTTGAGCGCCTCGACCTCGACCTCGAAGCCGGGATAGGCCGGGGCCAGCACCCGATATCCCTTGCTCTCGTAGTGGGTGATCCAGTGCTCCCAGGATCGGGGGGTGACCCAGAAGCCATGGATCAAGACGATGGTGTCGGGAGGCGTGGACGTGGGGCTCATGGATGGTCCTTCCGGAGAGTCGGTGCCGGGTGGGCCGCGGGCCCGATGCCATGCGTGACGCGGACCCGCGGCCGGTCGGTGGGCGGGAAGCTCAGCGGGTGGCGGCGTAGGCGGCGACGATGACGGCCGTGGCGGCCGCGGGGTGGGAGATCATGACGACGTGCGAGGAGCGGATCTCGGTGATCTTGCTGCCGGCGCGCTTGGCCATGAAGCGCTGGACGGCCGGCGGGATGACCTTGTCCTGGGTGGGGATCAGGTACCACGACGGGATGGTCTTCCAGGCCGGGACGCCGCTGGGGCCGGCGAGCCCGCCGACGCTGCCGGGGCGCTGGGTGGCGGCCATGAGCCGGGTCTGGGATTCGGGCAGGTCGGCGGCGAAGACCGCACGGAACTTGGCGGCGTCGATGTAGCCGTCCTGGCCGAGGGTGCCGTCGGGCAGTGGGTAGGGGCGTGCGATGAGGGCGGCGCCCAGCTCGCTGCCGGGGAACTGCCCGGCCAGCTGGAGCGCGCTCTCGCCCTCGTCGGGTGCGAAGGCCCCCAGGTAGACCAGCGCCTTGACGTTGGCGTGCCCGCGTGCGGCGTTGGTGATCACGATGCCGCCGTAGGAGTGCCCGGCGAGGATGACGGGCCCGGGGATCGTGTCGAGGATGCTGGAGATGTAGGCGGCGTCACCGGCGGCGTCGCGCAGCGGGTTGGCCGGGGCGATGACGGGGAAGCCCGCCTTCTGCAACAGGGCGATCGTGTCGTTGAAGCCGGAGGCGTCGGCGAACGCGCCATGGACCAGGACCACGGTGGGCTTGACGCCGGTGGCGCTCGTGGCGGGAATGGCGGCCGACGCCGGCGCGGTGACGCCGGTCAAGCCGAGGAGCAGGACGAACGTCGTGAACAGCGCGGTCATGACGCGGCTGCGACGCGGTCGCTCAGAAAACATGCGGGAGCTTCTCTTTCATTCGATTTCGAGCATGCGAGCAGGGGCGCTGCGGACGGAAAGCGAGGCTCAGGAGTTGAGGAATTCGAGGAGGTCGGCGCCGAGCTGTTCCTTGTGGGTGTCGGTGATGCCGTGCGGCGCGCCGGGATAGACCTTGAGGGTCGCGTTCTTGATCCGGGCCGCCGAGGCCTTGCCCCCGACCTCGAACGGCACGACCTGGTCGTCGTCGCCGTGGATGACGAGCGTCGGCACGTCGAAGGCGTCCAGGTCGGCGCGGAAGTCGGTGGCGGAGAACGCCGCGACGCACTCGTAGGCGTTACGGTGGCCCGCCTGCAGTCCCTGGAGCCAGAACGCGTCGCGCATTCCCTGCGAGGGGTCGGCCCCGGGGCGGTTGCCGCCGAAGAACGGCCCGTCGGCCAGGTCGCGGTAGAGCTGGGAGCGGTCGGCGAGGGATCCGGCGCGGATGGCGTCGAACACCTCGATCGGCACCCCGCCGGGGTTGTCGTCGGTCTGGAGCATGAAGGGCGGCACGGCGGAGACGAGCACGATCTGGGCGACGCGCGCGGTGCCGTGTCTGCCGATGTAGCGGGCGACCTCGCCGCCGCCGGTGGAGAACCCGATGAGGGTGGCCTCGCGCAGGTCGAGCGTCTCGATGAGCGTGGCGAGGTCGTCGGCGTAGGTGTCCATCTCGTTGCCGTGCCAGGTCTGGGTGGAGCGTCCGTGGCCGCGGCGGTCGTGGGCGATGACGCGGTAGCCGTGGGAGGCCAGGAAGAGCATCTGGGCCTCCCAGCTGTCGGCGTTCAACGGCCAGCCGTGGCTGAGCACGACGGGCCGTCCCTCGCCCCAGTCCTTGTAGTAGATCTGCGCTCCATCGGTGGCGGTGATGAATCCCATCGCAGCTCCCTTTTTGGGTGGATTGTCCGACCCCTTGATCCTCGATCAAGGCGGCGTCGCTCGAACCCCGTGGAGCGCGTAGTCGTGAGCCCGGGTCAGTCGGGCAGCGCCTGGGCGAGCTGCCGCCGTGAGGTGACGTCGAGCTTGCGGAAGATCTTTCGCAGGTGGTAGTCGACGGTGCTCGCGCTGATGAACAGGTGGGCGGCGATCTCGCCGTTGGTGGCGCCGCCCTTGGCCAGATGGGCGATCGTGCTCTCCTGCGGGGTGAGGTCGGTCGCCGTCTCGGCCGAGCGGCTGCGGGCGTTCTCGCCGGTGGCCAGCAGCTCCTGCGTGGCCCGCGCGGCGAATCCGGCGGCGTCCATGTCCTCGAACAGTGCCACGGCGGTGCGCAGCTGCTCGCGGGCGTCGCGACGCCGTTTCTGCCGGCGCAGCCATTCGCCGTAGAGCAGGTGGGCGCGGGCGAGGTCGGAACGGGCCCTGGTCGGGGTGAGGATGTCGATCGCCCGGCGGTAGAGGGGTTCGGCGTGGTCACCGTGCGCGAGGATCGCCTCCGAGCGCGCCAGCAGACCGAGCGCCCAGGGAGTGCCGCTCGCGGTGGCCCGGGCCGTCAGGGTGCGCAGGGCGGCGGCCGCCAGCACCCGGTCGCCGGAGCGGGCCGCGGCCTCGACGAGCTCGGGCAGCAGCCGGGAGTGCACGCCCAGTGTGTCGGTGTCCACCAGATGGTGGGCGATCGCGCAGGCCTCGGCGTAGCCGCCCCTGCCGATGGCGAGGATGACGCGGCCGATGCGGGCGATCGACTCTATTGCGCCGATGCCGAGCACCGTCGCCGCCTCCATCGAGCGGCGCAGCGTCTCATCGAGCTTGTCGTCGCCGGCGTGCCAGGCGAGCAGCTCGGGGTGGCGGTAGATCTCCCATGTGTCAGAGGTCGCACCGATCGCCGAGCGGATCTGGTGACCCTCGACCAGATAGGCGTCGGCGGCGGCCAGATCGCCGAGGTTGGTCTCGAACATCGACGCGCAGAACAGGGCGCTGTCCAGATGCCACAGCGAGCCGGTCCTGCGGGCGACGTCGGCGACCCGCCGGATGACGGCGCCCTGCGACTCGTTATCCCAGATCATCATGGAGAACGTGACGCATGTCTGGTATCTCCTCAGGACACCCTCGTCGGGGGTGTCCGGGTCCAGCAGTGCGTCGACCGCCCGCCGCAGGTGCGGGACCGCCTGTTCGTAGCCACCGGAGACGAGCGCGGCGAAACCGTGCAGCACGAGATCCGGCGGGGCCGGTGAACGAGCGGGTGTCAGAGTGGTCTCGGCGATCCGGGCGATCTCGGCGAGTGTCGTGTCACGGATGAGATGCTCGGCTCGGACCGCGTGGGCGACGGCGTCCAGCAGCGCGTCGCGGGCCAGCTCCGGCGACTCCTCCCCGAAGGCCACCGCGGCCGCCAGGCAGAGGGCGGGAGCCTGGGCGAAGGACTCTGAGGCGCCCAGCGCGATGAGGGCTCCAGATCGCACCGTCAGTGCCCTGCCCCGGCCGATGTCGTCGATCACCTCGATGTCGATGGCCTCCAGCAGCGTCTGGGCCTGCAGCGGCGCCCCGGCGATGAAGGCCGCCTCGGCCGCCGCCAGCAGCCGTCCGGTCCGGCCGGAGCCCTCCGGCGTCAGCTCCGCGGCGCGTGCCAGGAAGGTGGCACGCGCCGCGTACCCGCCCCGGCCCGCCGCCCGCTCCGCCGAGCGCTCAAGCTCGACGGCGACGGACTCATCCGGGCCGATCGAGGCGGCCGCCAGATGCCAGGCCCGCCGATCGGCGTCATCGGACCGCGAGGTGACCGCCGCCAGCGCGCCGTGCGCACGGCGCCGCTCCACGCTGGTGACCCCGCCGTACACCGCCGAGCGCACCAGCGGATGACGAAACTCCGCGTCCGCCCGCATCACCAGTAACCGCGCCGCCTCCGCCGGCCCCGTCGCATCCGGCCCGACCCCCAGAAGCGCGGCCGCCTCGGTGATGTAGCCCACGTCACCGGTCGGCTCGGCCGCCGCCAGCAGCAGCCAGGTCTGCGTCGCCCGCGGCAACTCCCGCACCTGGGCCAGGTAATGGCCCTCCAGGCGTCCGCCGACCGGCAACGGCGCGGGCAGTGCGATGCCGCCCATGAGCTGGTCGGTGGAGAGCTCCTGCCCCAGATCGGTCAGCGCGAGCGGGTTGCCGGCGGTCGCGGCCACGATGTGCGCGGCGATCCGGGCGTCCAGCGGCCCGTCCACCACCGAGCGCAGCAGCTCCAGGGCGGGCCGCTCCTCCAGGCCCGTCACCTCCACCACCGGCAGACCCTCCAGGCCGGTGAAGCCTCCGCGCACCGCGAACACCAGGCCGATCCCCTCGGCGTGCATCCGCCGGCCGATGAAGGCCAGCACGTTGACCGACTCGCGATCCAGCCACTGCGCGTCATCCACGCAGCACAGCACAGGCCCCCGCTCGGCCACCTCCGCCAGCAGGCTCAACGCCGCCAGCCCGACCAGGAAACGGTCGGCGGGCGGTCCCTCGGCCAGCCCGCAGGCCACGGACAGGGCCGCGTGCTGGGAGGAGGAGAGCCGGGTCGGACCCTTCAGGAACGGGATGAGCAGCCGGTGCAGGGCCGCGAACGGAAAGTCCGACTCCGCCTCGACCCCGGCCACCCGGATGACCCGCACACCCGCCGCCGAGCCCGCGACATAGTCCAGAAGCGCCGTCTTGCCGATGCCGGCATCGCCCTGGAACACCACCACGCCGCTCAGACCTTGACGTGTCGCCTCAACAAGGGCATCGAGCGCCTCGCGCTCCTTGTCGCGCCCCCACAGGACCATGACGCACACCTCTCCGGAGCTGCCTGGTCTTTCCCGATGCGAAGAGTTCTGCGCCCACGAACGGCGCTGATTCCAGGACCGGAATCAGCGCCGCCGCGATCTTGATTTATTGAACCAGCACAGACATTCCACAGTCCAGCGCTTGACCATGTCCGCGTCTGGACAGGCACACACGGCCGACCTGAACATGTGCGACCACAAGAGGACGTTCCCACCGCCGTGCGCCCTTGGGGCCTGCGACAGATCTTCGTTCGCCACAGGCCCCGAAAACGGGCCACCGTTCCGTCACGGCCTTCCCAGCAGGCGGTCCCCGTCGCCACCCCCTCAGTCGGCGGTCCGTTCCACGGGGATCCACAGCGCGGCGTCGGCCTGCGTCCCGTCCGGCGACAGCCGCGTGGACGAGATCTCGGGGCCGGGCCTGCTCCGGTAGGGGTTGGAGGGGAACCACTGCGTGAACACATCTCGCCACAGATACTGCAGCGCCTGCGGGAACGCCCCCGAGCTCTCGAAGACCGCCCAGGTCCCGGCCGGGACGGTGAGGGCCTCCATGTCCTCGGGTACGGCGGCGCCGGTCACCACTCCGTGGTAATAGTCGAGCTCGGTGCCCTCCTCCCTGCGGTCGGCGAGACCGTCGCTCACGTTGACGATCCCCCTCGGCTCCTGGTCCGACAGTTCCTCCATACGCCGTACGGTCTCCTGATCGATGCTCCGTATGAACGCGACGATCGCCGGATTCATCCCCTCATGGACCAGGGGGACCCGCGCCTTCCGGCCCACCACCTGAAACTCCTCCTTCTGCACGACCCGATACCGCATGCCGCTACTCCCTTCGATGACGAGGCGAAAGGACATCCGGGGCTGGGAGTACAGAGCCGCACCGGTCCGCCTGGCCTCGCCGGGTCCGACGCCGTGCACGGCGCGAAACGCCCGTGCGAACGCCTCCCCCGAGCCGTAGCCGTAACGGACCGCGATCTCGAGCAGCGTCTCCTGCCCGGCGAGCACCCGGGCGCCCGCGACGGTGAGCCGCCGGCGACGGATGTACTCCGACAACGGCAGCCCCGCCAGCGCGGAGAACAACCGCCGGAGGTGATACTCCGACGTGAGCGCGATCCGCGCGAGCTCGTCCACCTCGATCTGCTGATCAAGATGCTGCTCGATGTGCTCCATGGCCTGGTTCAACCGCTCCAGCAACCCCGGACCTCCTTCCTTTCGATCACCACGCTAGGCGGGGCCCGTCCCGCCGGACCCGACTTTCCCTGCCCGGCGCGATCGGGTACGGCGGGCGTCACCGCTCCTCCTCGCACGCCCCGCTCCCGAGGAGGGATCCGGCCCGCGGCATCGACCGGGAACGACGACTATCCGGCGCCGAGCAGGGACTCCATCTGGCCGATCTCCTTGTTCTGCGAGGCGATGATGGCCTCGGCCAGGTCCTTGGCGGGCGGGTAGGAGCCGGTGGACCTCTCGGTCCCGGCCATCGCGACCGCGCCCCGATGATGGGCGATCATCATCTGCAGGAACATGGTGTCGAAGGTTTTCCCGGAGGCCTTCGACAACCGGTCCATCTCCTCGGTGCTCATCATCCCGGGCATGTCGTGGCCCGGATGATCCGCCCCCGGCATGTCTCCGGGCACCCGCTCGCCCCAGGTCTTCAGCCACCCGGACATCGTCCCGATCTCCGGGCCCTGCTCTGCCTTGATCCTGGTCGCCAGAGCCTTGACCTCCGGTGAGAACGCCCGGCCCGCGGCGAGCTCGGCCATCGCCACCGCCTGCCGGTGGTGCGAAATCATCTGCTGGGAGAAGGACACATCGGCGGCGTTGTGCGTGGATGAGGAGGGCGGAGGCGTGGCCCGCACCGCGACGGCGACGATATCGCCCGATCCCCTGCTCAGGACGTTCTCACCGCCGCAGGCGCCGAGGACCGCCGCGGCGGTGACGGCGGCGGCGGCCGCAACGGCGGCACGGCGAGTGCGGGAACGGTGTGTGGTCATGGTCGTTCCTCCTGCCCGACAGGAATGTGAACGTTGCTGCGGCCGGCGCCGATGAACGGCCACGGGGCCGGCGTGCCTGTACGCGCGGCAGCCGTGGTTCGCCCGGCGACGGCACCCTGCCGCCCGGCGTCGCCACGGGCACCCGCCGGGCCGACGGCCCGGTCGCAGCCGCATGCCGCACCCCGTGGGTGCGGCGACGCGCTGTGGAAGATGCCCTTTGATCCCAGGATAGGGAGCCGTGGCCAAGGGCCCGGCAGACGGCCCGGCATCGGGCACGTGAGCCTGATCCCCCACCGGCTCATGGGCTCAGGGGATCATGGCCTTCCCCGCTGCCTGCCCGTGACCCGGTAGCGGTTGAATAGGGACCCAGGCGGAGACACACGAGAGGGCAGATCATGACATATCCGGATCCGGTCTACTTTGGTGACAAGGGCGAGATCAACGCGACCTACCGTCCGGCGGCCCACGAGCCCGAGCTGACCTACCGGTCCGGCAACACGGTGCACTACCTGGCCACGGGAGCCTCCACCAACGGCCGGTTCGGCCTCTACCGCTGGGAGATGGGGCCGGAGCCGAGCGGGCCCGACCAGCACTTCCACCGGTCGATCTCCGAGTCGTTCTTCACCCTCACCGGAACGATACGGATCTACGACGGCAACCGCTGGATCGACACCAGGCCGGGTGACTTCGTGCACGTCCCCGAAGGCGGCATCCATGCCTTCCGCAACGAGTCGGGCGAACCCGCGTCGATGCTGCTGCACTTCGCCCCTGGCGCTCCTCGCGAGGGATATTTCGAGGGCTTGGCGGAGTTCGCCGTCTCCGGCCGTCCCAGCGACGAGGAACTGGCGGCCTTCTACTTCCGCCACGACACCTTCTGGCTCTGACCGGCCGATCCGGCACCGTTCGATCGACAAGATCGTCGGTGGAACGGAGCACGGATCCGAGTGGAGGGCCCGCGCCGACGACGCGTGGTGGGGCCAGCCGCATCCTGTGTGGTCGGTAATCACATCCTGAACCAGGGGGTCAGCCACATCGATGGGCGGCCCGTGCTCGAACAGACTGATCGGTGTTCGGCACAAGCCCGTCAGCTCGCAGATCGCCGGTCTGATCGAGCCGGGCATTCCCTCAGGAGAGCACCACATGACCGAGAACATCCTGCCGCCGCGTCGGCGTGCGGCGCTGGCGCTGCTCTTGACCACCGCCCTGACCGGTGCGGTCGCGGCCGGGGCGTCCGCCGCATCGGCTTCGGCCACGCAGATCGCAGCGGGGCACACCGAAGCGGAGGTGACGCGGACGGCTCAACTGACCAAGCTGGCTCGGCAGGCCGTGGACGCCGGCGCTCCCGGGGTGATCGTGCGGGTCAACGACGGCAACGGACCGGCGATCGAGATCGTCCGGCAGGCGCCCTGGACCAGGACCGAGCACACGCTCGCATCGGATGATCAGTTCCGGATGGGCTCCAGCACCAAGACCGTGGTAGCCACGGTGGTCCTGCAACTTGTCGCCGAACACCGGCTCAAGCTGACCGACCCGGTCGAGACATGGCTGCCCGGCCTCATCCCGAACGGCGATGCAATCACCCTGCGGATGCTGCTCAACCACACCAGCGGCCTGTTCAACTACATCAACGATCCAGACGTGCTCAAGGCATTCACCGGCCAGGACACCAGGCAGTGGACCCCCGAGGAGCTGATCGCCGCAGCGGTCGGGCACGACCCGATGTTCGCCCCCGGCAAGCAGTACTCCTACAGCAACACCAACTACATCGCGCTCGGCCTCATCGCCGAAAAGGTCACGGGACACAGCCTGGGCGACCTGATCCAGGAACGGATCGCCCGGCCCCTGAACCTGAAGAACACCTACATGGCCACCGGCACCCGCCGGCCGGACAACCGCAAGCTCGCCCACGGCTACGAGCCCGACGCCGCCCATATCGCGCCCCTGCTTCCTCCCGGCACGCCCGCCGGGACGAAGTTCGCCGGTCCCGGCCGCGCCGGCCACGTCGACACCACCTGGATCAACCTGAGCACGGAATGGGCCGCCGGGGGCATGGTCTCCACCGCCGAGGAATGGGGCCGCTTCGACACCGCGTTGATGTCCGGCAAGCTGCTGCCTCCTGCCCAGCTGAAGCAGATGCGGACCACCGTCGCCGAGGAGCCCGGCAATCCGAACCGGTACGGGCTGGGCCTGGAGAAGGTCGTCACACCGTGCGGCGCCGTATGGGGTCATGTCGGTCAGGTCCCCGGCTATTCCAGCCAGAACTTCACCGACGGCACCGGCCGCCGCACCGTCTCGATCTTCACCACGACCATCTTCGGCCTGGCCGACCCGAAGGTCGGTGCCGCCGACCAGGCCCTGGTGAACGGTGCGGTCTGCGCGATGCTCGACAAGCCCATCCCCAAGACGGCTCACCCGACCAACTGACACACCGTTGACCTGTACGGTCCCGATCAGCGAGCGGCCCGTACAGTCCCGATCAGCGAGGTCACCGGGGCGCGTGGGTGACCCGCTATCCACCCGGAGTCACGGTCGCGCCGGGCAGCGACTCCTGCCGAGCTTCTTGCGAGCCGACGACGGCGTTGAGCCCGCCGTTGAAAAGCTGCGCGACCGCGTCGCCGGAGACGGAGGGCTTCGACGTCTCCCCCTCGACCCTGATCAGCATCCTGGTGGGGGTACAGAACAGACTGACCTTGCTCTCGCTGGAACTGCCCACGGCCGGCTCAACCGGCCCGGAAAACCCCTCTTCCCGCGCCGGTTGCCCCTCGGACCTGATCATGTCGACGTTCATGCTCCAGTCGGAGCCGGACAGCCCGCACAGGCCGGAGGAGTGGATCCACGCGATCAGGTCGTAGGAACCGACCTTGATCTGTGCAAGTACCCGCTCCGCCTCTTCGGGCAGTTTCGGTGGGTCGGTCAGGCCCTTCAGCTTGACCAGCGGCCACTGGGCCGGGTCCTTCAGCAATGGGTCCGCGTTTTGCGCGGAGCACGCGCCGAGGGCCGGTAACACCAGAAACGCGGCCACGACACGCGCCAGACGATCGACCACTGCGATTCCCCGTTCGTGACGACTCAGTCGATCTTGAGTCTATGCACCTCACCTGAAGCACAAGCGCCACACTCTCCTGACGCACAAGCGCCACGACCTCCACGAGACACAGCCCGGCGACATGGGCGGATCTTCGAAGTCACGAGCGCCTGGAGCGGCTACGCCCCAGATAGAGACCACGGTGAGTGACGCGAGCCGCAGGATGGCGGGGGCGGGTGGGAGCTCGCGTCTCCGCCTGTCACTTGATCAAGCTCGCCGATTCGACGCCGGGCATGGCGAGCACCGCCTGACCTGCCGCCCGGGCCTTGGCCGGATCATCCAACCGCACGTAGAGCCTCTCGGGGACATCGTTGATCGTCAGGTAGTACTCGGGTTGATAGTGCCGGCTCAGTCGCAGCCCGAATGCCGGGTCCTCGAGGAACACCTTGTTCACCCCGCTCTGCTCCCGCAACCGCGCCACGACCGCGTTACGTTGCGTCTCGGTGCCGGCGCCGTTTCGGCACGCCGGGGAGAGGCGGCTGAGCCCGCACAGGTTCACCTGGAGATCCGCTCTGCCCTTCCAGAAATTCCTGCTGTAGCGGGACACAGTCGCGACACCCGGCTCTCCGGTGAGCTGCCGCTTGACCACCTCGAAGTCCTCCGTATGGCGGAGTTCGCCTTCGATCTCGGCAGGCCAGAGCCCATCCCCGTTCTTCAGCAGGTCCTCCCCTGTAAGTGAGGTTTCGCTGAACCGGGCCAGACGCTCCTCATGCGTCACCACGACGGACGACGCCACCTCGGGGATCCCGCGAACAAATTCGGCCGCCTGCTCGATCGTGCCCGTCGTGCAATTTGAATTCTTCTTCAGGCAGAGCTCGACAACAAAACTGACCGCGGGCGGGAGCGCCACGTCCGGCGGTGGAGAGGGCAGCAACGACTGCCTGTGGAGATACCACCCGCCCGTGCCGAGCCCGGCGAGAACAACGGCCGTCGCCACCGCGATCGAGAGCATCCACCGATGCGCGGTGACCCAGGTCTGCAGCCAGGGCTCGCGTTCTTCACCGAAGGACAGTTCGTCAAACTTCTCATATGGCATGAAATAACTATCGCGATCATGCCCAACGCGGGTCAAGCCGCTGCCACCCACATACTGACCCGCTGATTTCCCACCTTGCGGCGCACCGTGGCTTCAGGATCTCCCGGCCATCTCGCGCATGTGTTTTCCGGTTCCCGCCCGCGCAGAGACGCCGACGCGGCGCCCAAGACGTTCAGCGGTGACAACGCATGCGACAACTCGCGTCACGGCAGGGGAAGCTCCTCCGCGATCCGCGCCCAGACCTGCCCGGCGGGCAAACAGCGGCGGCAACACATGAGGCAACGGGTCCGCGGCGACCCTGGACGGTCGCGCAGGAAAATCGGACTTTCCCTCATGGACTATCCGTTAGCGGTACATAAAGCTACACGGAGAACAAATCTCGGGGGCGAACAAGGATGACCTCCGCCTGGAAAGGATGCTGCATGGACACGGTCACGAACGACCGGCCGGCTCTGCTGTTCGTGCACGGAGCATGGCACGGCTCCTGGTGCTGGGAGAGACTCCTGCCGGAACTCACCGACGAAGGATGGGCGGTCCACACCGTCGATCTGCCGAGCGCGGCCGAGAAAGGCGCCCAGGTCTTCGGCATGTACGACGATGCCCAGGTCATCCGGGAACGTCTGGACGGCCTCGGCGGCCCCGTGGTGATCGTCGCGCATTCGTACGGCGGGATTCCGGTCACTCAGGCGGCCGGCGAGGCGGGCGACGTCTCCCACATCATCTACCTCGCGGCTCTGCTGCTCGACGAGGGAGATTCCATGGCCCCCGGCGACACCGAGTTTCCGACGCGGGACGGCGATGTCCTTCTGCCTCCCGACGATTCTCGCGACCTCTTCTACGCGGACGTTCCGGTAGACGAAGCCGACCGCGCCGTCGCCCGGATGCTCCCGCAGAGCGTGCGGTCGTGCACCGAGGTCCTGACCAGGGTGGCGTGGAAGACCATCCCCTCGACCTACGTGGTCTGCGAGCAGGACAACGTGCTCGCCCCCGCCTTCCAGGAGCAGATGGCCTCCCGCGCCACGACGGTTCGCCGCCTGCTCACCGGCCACTCCCCGTTCCTGTCCAGCCCGGCGGAGGTGGCGAAACTGATCACCACCGTCATCGCCGAAGCCGCGCCGGCCCGATAGGACGGAGGCCGTGTTCGACGTCGCGAACACGGCCTCCGACGTCATGCCGCTACTTGGTCGCGTACGCCCGGATCACGGTCATGGTGACCTTGTTCCCGGCCGAGTCGACCACGTGCCCGCGCAGCGACACGTAGCCGGGCCCGCCCGGGTTCCGGACCACGGCGCTCGACGTGCCGAGGAGCTGGACGACCGGGGCCTTCTGCCAGGTGGCGCCGTCGTCGAACGACACGTCAACGTCGACCTTGCGCACCTTGCCCGCGGTGGCCTGCCGGGTGAAGGTGATCGGGATCGTCATGACCCGACCGGCCTTCGCGGTGTTGGTGAGGTCGAGGTCCGGGGCGAAGCCGATCGCGGTGAGCGGCAGGGCCACGCTCGACGCGTTGTGCGCCGAGTCGAACTCCCACACGGTGTCGCGCCGCGTGGACAGCCGCAGGGAGGGCGCCGTGACGCTGTACTCCAGCCGGTAGCGGGCCTTTCCGGGATCCATGTCGAACCCGGCGTAGGCGCCCTCGCGCTCCCCCACCAGTTTGCCGTCACGGTAGACGGCGATCCGCCCGCCCACGCCGTCGGCCTCCGAGTAACCGAGGTGACCCTCGGCGTCCGCGTAGCCGCCGAGCCGCAGCAGCAGCTCGTCCACCCGCCGTTCGACGATCGGATATTCCGGGTACGCCGGGGTCATCGGGAGACCGTGCACGGCTCCGTTCCAGCGCTCGGTGTCCTTACGGCCGGCGGCACGGGTTGTCGCCGGTCTGCCCAGCTGAGCGAGGAGCGTCGGGAAGTCCGCCCCCTCGATCCCCTCCTGGACGATCGACTCCCAGGCGGTGTTGCCCACGTAGTACTCCGTACGCGTCCCCGGCAGGGGGATGCCCGGCAGCTCGACGCCGACCGGATACTTGATGCCGGGGACGATCGGGGTGTTGCTCCGCCACCCCACGCTGCCCGCCGCGTTGGTCGTGTTGGCCGCGTACTCGGCGCGGACCGTCGCCAGCTCCTTCTGCTTGACGTGCTCGGTGAAGCCGGTGGTGAACGATCCGGTGTGGTGCCATCCGGCCTGGTAGGTGTACGGGCTGCCGCTGAAACCGCCCTTGCCGTCCGGCTTGGCGAACAGCGCGCTCACCAGGGTCGTCAACCCGGAGGCCTTCTTCGTCCCCAGGTCCGCGGTGTACAGCGCGCCGGGATCGTCACCGGAGATGCCCGCGATCATGCTGCGGATCTCGCCCGACTGTTCCGCGGACACCGACACCTCCACCGGTGCCGCGCTTCTCTCCGGCATGGTGACGTCGACGGGACGCGCCTTCCGGCCGTCCATGACGAGGCTTACCGCCTTGGTGACCACCAGGTTCGGGTTGGAGACCAGCGTCGACGTGCCGTCGTCGCCGGTGGCCAGCGTGGCCGCGAAGTAGGTGCCCATCGGCACGCGGAACGTCGCCTCCGGCTCCATCGTGTAGAACGTCTGCTCGGTCCTGTGATTGGCGATCATCGTGACCGACCCCGCCGCCGGTGCTCCGGCGCGGTCGAGCGCGCTCACCTTGAGGTCCGCGCTCGGCTCCTCCCGGAAGACGCTGAACGGCGTCTGCACGGCGATGCCCTCGGCCGTCGCCGTCAACCGGCCCGAGAAGACGCCGTACGTGCTCCCCGCGGCATCGAGGTCGGCGCTCAACTCCACCGACGCCTCTCCACCGGCCGGCACGGTCACCGAGGTGGCGCCGAGCGAGAAGAGACCGGACGGGGCGTCGCCGTTCAGGGCGAGGTTCAGCGTGACCGGCGCGGCGGCCGTGTTGCGGTACGTCACGGTGCGCGCGACGTCCTCGTCACCCTGCGGGAACGCCTGGAAACCAAGGTTGACCGAGGCGGGCGAGGTGCTGACGGGCTGCTTCAGCGCCCGCACGATGTCCAGCTCGCCGCCGCCCTGGGCGAACACGTCGAAGTCCGGACTCGGCCTGGCGGAGCCCACCAGCGCCGACTTGCGCTGCTCGGCCGTCCACTGCGGGTGCGCCTGGGTGATGATCGCGGCGGCCCCTGCCACGTGCGGCGTGGCCATCGACGTGCCGGAGTGTGCGATGTACGGTTCGCCGGGCCGGCCGTCCTCGGTGTACGTGCTGCGGGCGGCGACGATGTCCGTGCCCGGAGCGGTGATCTCCGGCTTGACGCCGTAGTCGTCGAGGCGCGGGCCGCGACTGGAGTAGTAGTCCACCACACCGGTCTTGGTGACGGCGCCGACCGCCAGGGCCGCGTCCGCGGACGCCGGGGACCCGATCGACTGCGGGACGCCGTCGTTGCCCGCCGCGATCACGAACAGCGCGCCGTACTCGGCGGTGAGGTCGTTGACCGCCTGCTCCAGCGGGTCGACGCCCGGACTGTCCGGGGCGCCGAGGCTCATGTTGATCACTTTGGCGCCGGACGCGGCGGCCCACTGCATGCCTTCGAGGATCGACGACTCGGGGCAGGCCCCCTGGCCGAAGTAGTTGAAGCAGACCTTCCCGTCGAGCAGCGTCGCACCCGGTGCGACGCCCCGGTTCCTGCCGCCGGACGCCGCTCCGGAGCCGGCGACGGTCGAGGCGACGTGGGTGCCGTGCCCGTTCAGGTCGTTGTCGCCCTCGTAGCCCGTGACGAAGTTCTTCCGTCCCGCGACCTTCCCGACGAGATCCGGGTGGGTGTCGTCGATGCCGCTGTCGAGCACCGCGACCGTCGTCCCGGTGCCGTCCAGGCCCTCGGCCCACGCGACCGGGGCACCCGTCCGCGGCACGCTGACGTCGAGCGAGAGGGCGCGCTGCCCGTCCAGCCAGACCTTCCCGGTGGTCAGGGAGGTCCGCAGGGCCGGCCAGTTCTTCGCGAGGTCGGCGGTCGGCGTCTTGGCCGCGAACCCGTCGACCGCCGCGAGCCGGCGGCCGGCCGTCAGCCCTCGCGTGGCCGAGGAGTCCGACACGATCAGCGGCAGGTCGGGCAGCCGGTCGTAGTCGCCGGCGAGCAGTTCCTCCACGTCGAACAGCCGGCGGTCGAGGCGGTCGGCCCGGAGCAGGGCGATCGCGTCGCTGGGCATGACGTACTGGTGCTTGCCGTCGCCGTAGCGCAGGAACTGCACGCCGTGGCGGGGTTTCACCGTGATCCGGCCTCCGAAGGAGGTGACCCTGTCGCCGGTGATCAGGGTCACCGTCCTGGCGGTCGCCTCGCCGGAGTCCGGTGAGGTGTCCTGTGCCACGCCCAGCGGAACCGGGGGCGGGGCCGGGGTCGGGGCCGGTTCGGCGGCAGCGATGCTGGGGCTGCCCACGAAGGCGGCCACGAACGCGAGGACGAGCGCGCCGTGAGCGGTACGACGGCGTTGCCGCATGGGGGGTCTCCGTTTCAACGCGACGGACGGCGCTCCGTACCCGGATCTCGGGCAGCAGCGTTGCCCGTCGAAAAGGGGGCACTGCAGAAGGCAGGGCATGGCGAAGAAAGGCCTCGCGACCTGTCAGATCACGAGGGCCTTCTGCCATACGTGGATAGCGATCAATGCGCAGAATACGCACTTATGGGGCGTTTGATGTTTCGCTGTGACGAAGATCATGTGGGGGGACGGGCCTGTGGAGCGAGGCGGCGCCACGACATCGGGGGCCAGCGGCAATCTTTGCCTCAACCTGTCAGGCCGCATATGACCAAAGGTCAGATTTAACACAAAAGGAACAAACATTGTGAAAGGGCACATTTTATGAGGATCACGTTGGTACAGGGAGACATCACCGGGCAGGACGTCGACGCCGTCGTCAACGCGGCCAACTCCTCGCTCCTGGGCGGCGGCGGAGTCGACGGGGCGATCCACCGGCGCGGCGGCCCCGCCATCCTCGACGCCTGCCGGAAACTCCGCGCCTCGCACTATGGCAAGGGGCTTCCGACGGGCCGGGCCGTGGCGACCACGGCGGGTGAACTCCCGGCCCGCTGGGTGATCCACACCGTCGGCCCCGTCTTCTCCGCCGCGGAAGACCGCTCGGAACTGCTGGCCTCCTGCTACCGGGAGTCGCTCCGGGCCGCCGACGAACTCGGCGCGACCAGCGTCGCCTTCCCCGCGGTGTCCACCGGGATCTACCGCTGGCCGATGGCCGAGGCCGCCCGCATCGCGGTCGACACCGTACGCGCCACTCCGACACGGGTGGTGGACGTGCGGTTCGTCCTGTTCACGCCGGACGCGTACGTCGCCTTCGAGCAGGCCCTCAACGCCGCGGGACCCGCGGACCAGAACGGCTCGGCGTGACGGAATTCCGGGGGTAAGGACACCTGACCAACACCTGACCAACACCTGACCAACACCGCCGGGCCGGGCGCCTTCGTCGCCGCAGGCGGCCTCGTCGCACGGATCGGCCCCCGGCCTGTGAGAAATCGCCCAGGAGGGCACACTGAAGAGCATGCAGATGGAACGGGAAGCTCTCGCCGGGTTACGCCGCGAGCAGGGAGATGAGGCGGTCGGCCTCGTCGAAGCCGCGCTCAGCGCGCTGACCGGCGAGGACGGCCTGGAGGCGATCACCGCGCTACGGCTGTGTGAGTTCCTCTGGGACACGCTTCCTACCACCTGGCTCGTCGACGATCCCGAACGGGTGACCACCGCGCTGGGCCGCTTCTTCACCCTGGTGGGCCTTGATCGCTACGCCGGGATCTGCACCTCCGCCACGACCAGGGACCTGATGGCCGTCTACGCCATCGAGGGAACGGACGCGGGCCGGGACGCCTATCGCGCCGCGCTGCACGAGACGGGCCTGATTCCGCCCGACACCGGGGTGCTGGCCTGGGGCGACTTCAGCGGCGCCCAGGAGAGCGCCGCCCACCACGCCGCCTCGGCCGCCATCGAGCTGGCCATCGCGTCCGGTGATCTTCGAGTCGGGGCACGCGGCTGGGAGAAGAGGCGGGCAGCGGTGGTGGAGCGCCACCTGACCGCGCCCCGGCCCGGCGGATCCTGGCTGGAGCGGGTCCACGCCGAACGCCTGGCGACCTGGACTCGACCGCGCAACCGGCGCAGAGCCGAACTGTGCCGGGCGGTCGTCTCCCAGCTGCGGGAACCCGTCATCGCCCCGCCCGGCGCGTTCACGCTGTTGCGCTGGCTGCTGGACAAGGCCGCCGACGGGCTGCCGCTCACCGAGCGGCACTACATCATCCCGCGACTGGTCACCGAGGCCGTCGACCTGTTCGGCTGGCGCGAACTCCTGGCGGGCACCCTCACCCGTGAGTTCGACGTCTTTCCCCTGCAGAGCATTCGCGAGCTGGCCACCAGGGAGATGAAGGCGGTCCGCCGTACCGGCAAGCAGCTCGTCCTCACCCCGCTGGGCCGCCGCATGCTCGCCGACGAGACCCTGCTGTGGAACACGGCGGTCTCGGCCGTGATCGGCCAGGGACACGCGTTCACCGTCACCGCCCGGGAGGTCATGCTGATGCTGCTCACCGTCCACGGCCCCATGAACGCCGAGGACCTCGAGCGGGACACGGTCGAGGTCCTCGGTCAGGAGTGGGACACCTCCGGCGGACTTGCCCAGTCGGTCCGCGAGGAGCTGGCCGTCCTGCGTCACCGGCTGTGGGCACTCGACTGTCATCACCCCGCGCGCTCGTTCGACGCCCCCTTCGCACTCACCTCGCAGGGCGCCGTCGCCGCCAGGGCCGCGCTGCGCGCCCACGCCCTGCGCCCGCGCCACGCACCCGGCCTGGACTGACATCGGCCCGATCGGCCGTGCTCATTGGCTGTGCGTGGAGGAGCTGTGATAGTCGGTGTAGGTGTAGGGATTGTCGAGGATGGTGGTTTCGGGGATGTCGGGGTTCATCCCCTTCTGCCATGCCTCTTCCCCCATCGTCGACCGCAGGTGATCAACGGTCTGCTCGATCCGGCGGCGGGCCGCGGCGAGATCGACGTCGACCAGGCGGTGCTCGTGCTTCACCACGCGGCCGTTGACGACGACGGTGTGCACGTCCCCGCGCTGGGCCTGGAACGCGACGTGCCCGAAGGGATTGAGCAGCGGGAAGGAGACGGGCGAGTGCTCGTTCTTGATGAGGACGACGTCGGCCTTCTTCCCGGCCTCGATGCTGCCGAGCTCATGGTCGCGGCCGAGGGCGCGGGCCCCGCCGCGGGTGGCCCAGTCGACGACCTGTTCGGCGCGCAGGCTGCCGTGCGTGACGGTGTCGCCCTTGGCGTGCGCCTGCATGTGCTCGCGGGAACGGTCGGCGCCGAGCGTGGTGCGCATGGCGGAGAACAGGTCACCGCTCCACCAGACGCTGGTGTCCATCGAGAGCGAGACCGGGATGTCGTGGGCGCGGATGGCCCAGGTGGGCGGGTAGCCCTGGCCGGCGCTCTGCTCGCTCTCGGTGGAGACCGAGATGGAGCCGCCGGTGGCGGCGATGCGGTGGTAGGAGTCCGCGGAGAGCGAGGCGGCGTGCACGTACACCGTCTCGGGGGTCATGAAGCCGTGGTCGTGCATGAGCCGGATGCCGTCGTCGCCGGTGGCGCCCCACACTCCGGCGTGGGTGGTGACCGCGACGCCGAGCTCGCGGGCGACCTCGAAGGCGGCCTTCTCGGGGAAGGCCGGATCGCCGGTGACGTCGAACGCGATCTGGAAGCCGAACATGTCGTCGCCGGTGATCCGGCGGCTGATGAAGTCGCGGAACTCCGGAGTACCGGTCCACTCGGCGGGCGGCTGCTGGATGTTGCCGTAGGCGAGCACGAACCGGCCGGGCACCGACTGCAGCGCGTCGGCGGCGGCGTCGGCGTGATCGACGGTCTGCAGGCCGTGGGACCAGTCGACGACGGTGGTGACACCGCTGTCGACGGCCTCGATCGCGGCCAGCAGGTTGCCGGCGTACACATCCTCCGGGCGGAAGAGCTTCCCGTGCTCCAGGTAGTACCAGACGAAGTACTGGGTCAGGGTCCAGTCCGCGCCGTAACCGCGCATGGCGGTCTGCCACATGTGCCGGTGAGTGTCGATCATCCCGGGCATGACGATGCCGTCGGTCGCGTCGATCACGACGGTGCCCTCCGGCACCGGCAGATCGGGTCCCACCGCGGCGATCCGGTCGTCGACGATGAGGACGTCGGTGTGCGTGAGCACCTGACGTCTGTCGTCCATCGGCAGCACCGTGCCGCCCCGCAGCACCACGGGCCGCCCGGGCCCGAACTCGGTCCGCTCGCTCATCGACGAACTCCTCACCATGTGTACGACCGGTTTCGCAGCGTAATCCGATCTACCGGACTCATGTCCGCCAAACGGTCAACCCTGTTCGCTGCCACCTTTATGAGCATCTAGGCCAATGTCAAGGGGTACGGTGAACTGCTTGACACCTGTTCTTCATATGCCAGAATCAATTTTGCGGACGAATGTCCACTAGACGGACACAGGGGGAAGCTGGATGGCAGACGATGCCGTACCGGAGAGATCGACCGGAGGCGGGCCACTGTCCGGCGTGCTGGTGGCCGACTTCTCCCGGGTCCTGGCGGGCCCGTACGCCACGATGCTCCTGGCGGACATGGGCGCCGAGGTTGTCAAGGTCGAGGGCCCCAAGGGAGATGACACCCGCGCCTGGGTGCCCCCGGTGCGTGACGAGGTCTCGACCTACTACCTCGGGATCAACCGGGGCAAGCGATCAATCGCGCTGGACCTGCGCAACGAGGCCGACGCCAAGGTCGCACGGGAGCTGGCCCACCGCGCCGACGTGCTGATCGAGAACTTCAAACCGGGCGGGCTGGACAAGTACGGGCTCGGCTTCGAGGCCGTGAAGGCCGCCAACCCCGGCATCGTATACGCCTCCATCAGCGGGTTCGGTTCCGGCGCCGGCAGGCACGTGCCGGGCTACGACCTGATGGTCCAGGCCATCTCCGGCCTGATGAGCCTCACCGGCGACCCGGACGGCCCGCCCTACCGGGCCGGGATCTCGGTGTTCGACGTGATGGCCGGCAACCACGCCGTCATCGGCGTGCTCGCCGCGCTGCGGCACCGCGACCGCACCGGTCAGGGTCAGCACATCGAGGTCAACCTGCTGTCCTCGGCGCTGACCGGGCTGGTCAACCACAGCTCCGCCTATGTCGCCGGCGACGTCGTGCCCTACCGCATGGGCAACGCGCACCCGAGCGTGTTCCCGTACGAGCCGCTGCCCACCGCGGACAACGACCTCATCGTCGCCGCCGCCAACGACGGGCAGTTCCGCAAGCTGTGCGAGGTCCTCGGCATCCCCGAGATCGCCGACGACCCGCGGTTCGCCAGGAACGCCGACCGCACCGAGCGCCGCGAGGAACTGCGTCCCATCCTCACCGAGCGGCTCGCCAAGCGCGGCGCGGTCGAGTGGTTCGAGCTGCTGGTCGAGGCCGGGGTGCCGAGCGGGCCGATCAACACCATCGACGGCGGGTTCGCGATGGCGGAGCGCTTCGGGCTCGACCCCGTCGTCGAGGTCGGCGAAGGCGACCGCGCGATCCCGACGACGCGGCATCCGATCAGGTTCTCCGAGACGCCGGTCACCTATACTCTGCCACCACCCGAGCTTGACGAGCACGGCGCGGAGTTGCGCAGGTGGCTGACCGGCCCGCAGGAGGACGACCGTGGCTGAGCAGACGGAGAGGCCGGAGCGGATCGACCGGCCGGAATATCCCACCGCGCTCGGGGCCTCGTCCCTGAAGAAGATCACCCTGCTCGGCCACGACCTGGCAGAGGACGTGATGGGCACGGTCGGGTTCGGGGAGCTGGCGTTCTGGCTCGCGACCCAGCGACGGCCCACGCCGGGAGAGACCCGGGTGTTCGAGGCCGTGCTCGCCGCGCTGGCCGACCACGGGTTCACGCCCACCGCGATCGTGACCCGGCTGACGTACCTCTCCGCGCCGGACTCCATCCAGGGCGCGCTCGCGGCCGGGCTGCTCGGCGGCGGGTCCCGCTTCCTGGGCGTCACCGAGGACTGCGGCCGGTTCCTGCACGACGTGCTGACCTCGGCCGACGGAGCGCTGCCGGCCGACGACGCCGGCTGGGACGCCCTGGCCCTGGACACCGTACGGGCTCAGCGGGAGGCGAAGAGGTTCGTCCCCGGCCTCGGTCACCACGTGCACAAGGAGGGCGACCCCCGCACCCCGCGGTTGATGCGGATCGCCGCCGAGGAAGACCTGTTCGGACCGCACCTGTCGCTGTTCGCCGCGATCGGCCGCGTCCACCCGCAGGTGCTGGGCAGGACGTTGCCCCTCAACGGGGCCGGTGTCTGCGGCGCCGCGCTGGCCGACCTGGGCCTGCCGCTGGAGCTGCTGCGCGGCTTCGCCCTGCTCGCCCGCACCGCCGGGCTGATCGGGCAGCTCGCCGAGGAGCTACGCCGCCCGGTGGCCAATGACATCTTCCTGTCGGTGGACCTGAACAACCGGTCCGTAGCCCCCGAGCCCTACACCCCCGCCGATGCCCATGGAGGTTCGCATGGCTGAACTGGTCGCGGTGATCGCGTCCACTCACCACCCCTTCTACTACCGCGCCAGCACCGCCGTCGGGGACGACCGTCCTCCGTTCGCGGACGAGTGGGTGCGCAAGGTGGAGGCGTTCAGGGAGACCCTGACGAAGGCGCGGCCGGACGTGCTGGTCATGGTGGGCTCGGACCATTTCCACCAGTTCTGGCTGGACAACATGCCCCAGTTCCTCGTCGGCAAGGCTCCCTTCTACGACGCGAACTTCTACAACGAGGAACGCGAGTTCGGCCTGCCGAAGATGCTCCTCAAAGGCCAGGAAGACCTCTCGGCCTACGTGCTGCGGGAGGGCCTGGACGCCGGATTCGACCTCGCCTTCTCCAACGAGCTGCGGATCGACCACTCCATCACCTGCCCGATCATCACCCTGCGCCCGCAGAACGACCTGCCGATCGTGCCGATCTACACCAACATCTTCGCCCCTCCCCTGCCGCAGCCGAAGCGGTTCGTGCAGCTCGGGCGCACCATCCGCCAGCTCATCGAGTCCTGGCCGGAGGACAAACGAGTAGCGGTCATCGGCACCGGGCACCTGTCGCTCGAACTCGGCGGGCCGCGCCAGTTCGGGCCGACCGGGCCGGACCCCCAGTTCGACCGCAAGGCCGTCGAGTGGATCTCGTCGGGAGACATCGAGGGCTGCCTGTCCGAGGTCACCCTCGACAGCCTCCACCTGCCCGGCAACGCCACCCACGGCTTCATGGACTTCATGCTGATGATGGGCGTCGCCGGCGAGGGCCGGAAGGCCGACTACGTCGACACCTACGACCTGTTCCACACCATGGAGGCCTACTTCACCTGGTACCCGAACGGAGGCAGGTCGTGAGCAAGTATCTGCTGAACAAGTTCCTGTACACCGTCGACCGCGACCCCGAGCTCGTCGAGCGCTACCGCGAGGACCCGCGGGCCACGGTGGCGATGTGGGAGACCGAGTACGCCAACCGCATCCTCAACTGCATAGACGGCGAGTCCTCCACCTGGCTGCGGTTCGACGACGTCGAGCGCGAGGCCCTGGCCGCCCACGACTACCCGGCGCTGTTCGAGCTGGGCGCGCACCCGTTCCTGACGCTCACGCTGTTCATCGCCATGTTCGAACGCGACCACGAGCCGATGGGCTTCCAGACCGAGTACGCTCGGCGGCTCGCGCACGTGTCGATGCCCTACCCCGACATCGCCACCTGAGCCGTGCGCGCCGCGGAGATCCAGAGCCCCGGCCGGCCGCCGTCGGTGGTCGACCGGGACGCGCCCGTCCCCCTGCCCGGCGAGACGCTGGTCGAGGTCCGCGCCGCCCCCATCACCCCGCTGGACCTGCTCTGCGCGAGTGGCACATCCTACTTCGGCCTGCCGCGGACCCCGTACGTGCCGGGCGTCCAGGGCGTCGGGACCGTCGGGGGTAGAGCGGTGTGGTTCCCGACCTCGGCCGGGATGGCCCCGGGTGACGGGAGCATGTCCGAGATCGCCTCGATCCCGGTGAAGGACCTCGTCGAGCTTCCCGACGGCGCCGACCCGGCCGCCGTCGCCGCGCTCGGGCTCTCCGCCGTCGCCGCCCACATGGCGCTGACCTGGCGCGGTGAGCTCGTCGCCGGCGAGCAGGTCCTGGTGCTCGGCGCCGGTGGAGTGGTCGGGCAGGCGGCCGTCCAGCTGGCCCGCATCGCCGGCGCCCGCAGGGTCGTGGCGGGCGCGCGCTCACCGGCCGCGCGGGAGCGTGCGAAACGGGCCGGCGCGGATGCCGTCGTCGCGCTCGACACCGATGACGTCGCCGAGCTGGCGGCGCGCTTCGCCGCCGTCGCCGACGGGCCGGTCGACCTGGTGCTCGACCCGCTCTTCGGCCCACCGGCCGCGGCGGCCGCCCGCACCCTGCGGACGGGCGGCAGGCTGGTCAACCTCGGCAGCTCCGCCGCCGAGACCTGCCCCATCGACTCCTCCACGCTCCGCAGCAGATCGCTGCGGCTGCTCGGCTACACCAACAACGAGCTGAGCCCCGAACAGCGCGCCGCGGCGATCACCCTGATCGCCGAGCAGGCCGTGCTCGGACGGCTGGCCGTCGCCCACGAGATCGCCCCGCTCGGCGACGCCGAGTCGGCGTGGCTGCGCCAGGCCGACGGCAGCGCGACGGGCCGGATCATCCTGACCTTCTGACCGGCGACCTCACTGCCGACGCAACTTCGTGACGGACCGAGTCGTCCTGACCTTCTGACCGATGACCTCGCCGCCGACCTGGCGGCGCCAGGTCGGCGGCCTTCTGGTTGTGCCATCTCATGACATCGGCTCCTCGCCGTCAGGCTTGGCGGGCGCGGGACGCGAGGCGATCGGCGAGCGCGATGACGAGGTCGCGCAGCTCATCGGGGCGCTCTACGACGAACGGCCGGTCGAGTGAGGCGAGTGCCGGAGGCAACCAGTCGAGCCGCTCCGCCCGTAGCTCGACGCGCAGCCAGCGCTCGGTCGCCCGGTCCTCGTCTGCCGCGGGCTCGTGCTCCTCCAGGCTCGCGACGCCGGCGGGAAGGTGAGCGCGGATCTGCTCAACGGTCCCGTGGATCCGCAAGGTCACCTCATGCCGATACTCAGCCGTGGCGAACCCTGACAACACGCGCTGTGCCGGACCGGGACCCACGGGCGCCTCGAATGAGCCGGGCAAGGTCCTCGCGTCCGCGATGCGATCGAGCCGGAAGGTTCGGTCCTCGCCGATCCGGGCGTCCGTGCCCGTGACGTACCACCGGCCCGAATGGGCGACGATCCCGTACGCGTGCAGCGTGCGTTCGCTGCGCCGGCCGTCGCGGTCGGTGTATCTGATCGAGACCGGTCGGCGGTGGCGCACCGCGTCGGCGATGGTGAGCAGGACCCCTGCGTCCGGGGTGGCGAGCTCACCGGGCTGATCCGTGAAGGCGAGAGATTCCAGGAGCGTGTCGAGCCGGTGGGCGACGTGCTTGGGCAGCACTCGCCGGATCTTGGCCGATGCCGTCTCGCTCGCCGCGTGATCCGCCGTCATCAACCCTGCTCGGCGGCCGGCGACCAAGCCGAGCAGCACGGCCAGCGCCTCGTCGTCGCTGAGCATGAGCGGAGGCAGACGGTACCCGGGGGCGAGCCGGTATCCGCCGTAGCGGCCGCGCACCGACTCCACGGGCACGTCAAGGTCGATCAGATGGTCCACATATCGCCGCACGGTGCGCCCTTCGACGCCGAGCCGGTCGGCGAGTTCGGCCATCGTCCGAGTGCCGCCCGACTGCAGCAGCTCCAGGAGCGTCAGCACGCGGCCGGTGGGTCGAGGCATGTTCACAGCCTAATGCGAATACTGGACCGATTCTGTCCACTATTTCTCCTAGCCTGCGGAGTGCAGCGACTCCGTCAACCAAGGAGAACACCATGGACTTCGTCTCGATCCGCATCATCGCCGGCGACGTCGCGCGCCTCGTCGAGTTCTACGAGCGAGCCACGGGGGTGCGGGCGACGTGGGCCACCGAGGACTTCGCCGAACTCAAGACCGCGGGCGCCACCCTCGCGATCGCCGGCACCCGCACCGTCCCGCTGTTCGCCCCGGGCTCCGCCCGCCCGGCGGACAACCACAGCGTGATCATCGAGTTCCTCGTCGACGACGTGGACCGCGTGCACCAGAACCTGACCGGCTTCGTCACCGACTTCGTCAACGAGCCCACCACGATGCCCTGGGGCAACCGGTCGCTGCTGTTCCGCGACCCCGACGGCAACCTCGTCAACTTCTTCACCCCCGTCACCCCGGCGGCCATCGAGAAGTTCGAACGTTGACGCCGAGCACAGCCGCCTGCGCCTCCAAACGCGCTGGTCCCGACATCGGGAAGATCGGTCGTTCCGCGCTCGACGAGCATTCCCGGCTCGCCTGCACCGAGGCCCTGGATGACGGGAGAGCCGTGATCGCGGTCGCCTTCCGGCACCGGGCCGTGGCGTTCTTCCCGACCACGGCATCACCCCGATCCGCCGCGTCCTGACAGACAACGGTGCCGGCTGCCGCGTCACCTCGGACCAGCCGCCAAAACCGCTCGGCACCTGCTCTCAGCAGCTGACCATGGAGGACGTCGTGGAACCGACGTCCTGAGACATCACATCTGGTCGGTGACCTCGCTGTGTGGCCTGGACTGCCAGAGCGCCCACTCGGCCGAGATGTCCCCGGCCGTGCGCAGGAGCCGGGGCAGGTGTTCGTCGACGAGGGTGTCGAGGCTGGTCTCCGCGGCGTGGACGGTGACGTTCATCGCCGCGCGTACGGCTCCGGTCCCGTCACGGACCGGAACGGCGACGGAGCGTACGCCCGGCGCGAGCTCCTCGTCCGCCAGCGCCCAGCCCCGGGCGCGGATCGAGAGGAGCTCCTTCTCGACCTCCTCCCGGGTGCGCGGCGTGAACTCGGGAAGACGGGACCGGCTGGGCTGGGCCAGCACGCTCTTGAGGACGTCCGTGTCCAGGGCGGCCAGGAGCACCTTGCCCTGCGAGGTCTGCAACGCCGGGAACCGGGTGCCGATCTCCACCCGGAGCGCGATGATCTTCGGCACCGAGACCCGGGCGACGTAGACGATGTCCGACCCGTCGAGCTGCGCCATGGAAGAGGACTCGCCGGTGCTCCTGACCAGCTGTTCCATGTGCGGGCGCGCGATGTCCCACAGGCCGAGCGAGCTCACGAAGGCGACGCCCAGGCTCAGCACACGCGGGGTGAGCGTGAACTGGCTGCCGTGGGAGCGGACGTAACCGAGCTCTTCCAGGGTGAGCAGCAGCCGCCGGGCCGTCGGCCTGGCCAGGTTGACCGCGGCGGCCACCTCGCTGAGGCTCATCTGGGGCCGATCCGCGTCGAAGCACCCCAGCACGTCGAGCCCGCGAGCCAGCGCCTCGACGAAGTCCGGACCTTCTCCGCGTCCCGCCATCTTCAGGTGTCCCCCGTGTTCCAGGTCGCGGCCATGTGACCGAAATACTGCAGCCAAGCCTATGGGAAAGCGGAAAGAAACCCTGACAGCACCGTTTCCGCTCTGCGTACACATGTTCGTCCGGCTTGATCAACCGCCGCGTGGTCGATCCGTTGTGCGTGCACACGCCCGCCCGGCTCGATCGAACGCTCGTGGTCGCCTCACCGTACGCGCGCACGTTCGCCCGGCTCGATCGAAGTTCGCCGTGCGTACGCGCGTTCGTCCGAACCGATCGGCCGCTCCGCGGTCACTAGCGAAGTTCGCCGTGTGTACGCGCGTTCGACCGAAGCCGATCGGCCGCTCCGCGGTCACTGGGGAACGGACGGCCCGGCACCCCTGGCGTACAGGTCGGCGATGTGGCCCGCGAGCGCGGTGAAGAAGCCCGCGAAGCCGAGCAGCGTGAGCAGGGCGCCGGCGATCACGTCGTTGCGCGTCGCCGCCGTCCAGGTCGTGCCGTCCGGTTGCTGACCGGTCACGAACGGCGCGGCGACCAGCCAGATCCCGGTCGCGAAGAGCAGGCCGATGCCGATGATTCCCAGTCTGCTCATCGTCGCTCCTCGGTGGTTCCGCCGGTCTTCCGGGCCGCGTACTCCAGCTGATCGGCCGCCAGCGCGGTGACCAGGGGCTTGAGCAGGCTGTGCAGGTCTTCGATCGTCGGCTCGGTCGCGGCGGGGACCGGCGGCTCCTCCGGCATGCCCGGCTGCGGGACGGGACGCTCGGGGAGAAGCCCGTCGTCGCGGAGCCGGGCTCGCCAGGCCCGCACCCACACCACGATGGTGACCAGGGAGAGCGCGCACACTCCCGCCCCCGTCCACAGGTCGACGTCCGACGCGGTGCCGCCGGACGGGTAGTCCAGCGCGTACGGCGCGAGCAGCAGCCACGTCCCGACACCCAGAGCGGCGGTCGCGGTGATCAGACCGGCCAGATAACGCGTCATTTCCTCTCCTTTTCCGTCAATGCTGCGAGGAGGATCTGTCCGGCCAGCGGTCTGAGAACCTGACGGGAGGCCACGCGGGCGCGAGTGACGTCGTCACCGGCCTGATCGGCGGGGGCAAGCCGGGCGGCGGCCTCGACCAGCCGCGGTGATCCACCCTGTTCGAGCCGGTCGGCGAGCCAGCTGAGGGCGACGCCGGTCACCGCGAGGGTCACCGCGCTCGGCCGCGTGGACCCGCCCCCGCGCAGCGGTATCTCCTTCAGGAACAGCGCGAGCAGCAGGCTGGCGACCGCGAACGGTATCGCCCACAGGTATACGGCCTGGACCGCCGCAGTGAACGCCTCCAGCAGCTGCCGCAGTTGCGCGGCGGGAAGCTGTCCGAGAAGGACGGGATCGAGCTGTACGGCCTGCGCCGGCAGACCGGCGTCGCTCAGTTGCTCCTCCAGGGCGCGGATCTGGATCGTGCCGAACAGCGCGGTCCCCAGCGAGCCACCGAGCGTGCGGAAGAAGGCGATCGCGCTGGACGCGCTGCCGATGTCGCCGGGCCGTACCGCGTTCTGGGTCGCCACCAGCGGCACCTGCATGAAGCCGCCCACCCCGAGGCCGACCACGACGGTGAAGGCCAGGAGCACGGCCGTGGAGGTGTCGACCTCGACGAGGCTGAGCAGGTAGAGGCCGCCGGCCAGGATCGCCGCGCCCAGCACGGATATCGCCCTGTACCGGCCCGTCCTGGAGATCAGCCATCCGCTCACCATGGAGGCGGCGATCACCCCGCCGGTCAGCGGGACGAGGGCGAGCCCGGATTCGGTGGCCGTGTCGCCGCGGACGATCTGGAAGTAGGCGGGCAGGTAGACGATGGCGCCGAAGAGCGCGACCCCCGACAGCAGCGACAGCCCCGCGCTGACCGCGACCACGGGATGGCCGATGACCCGGGGCGGCAGGATCGGTTCGGACGCCCTGCGCTGCCAGGCGGCGAAGGCCACGGTCAGGCAGACGCCCACGCCCGCGAGCCCGATGATCTGCCAGGAGGACCAGTCGTACGTCCGGCCGCCCCACACCGTGACCATCAGGATGCAGCACACCGCGGCGGTCAGGAGGACGGCCCCGAGATAGTCGATGCTGTGCTGCACCCTCCTGCCGGGCAGGTGGAGCGTGGCCGCGACCACGGCGAGGGCGACCGCCCCGAGCGGGAGGTTGATCCAGAAGATCCAGCGCCAGGTGGCGTGGTCGGTGAAGAAGCCGCCGACCAGCGGCCCGGCGACGCTGGCCAGGCCGAACACGCCGCCGAAGAGCCCCTGGTAGCGCCCCCGGTCGCGGGGCGGGACGACATCGGCGATGATCGCCATCGCGAGCGCCATGAGCCCGCCGCCGCCCAGTCCCTGAACACCCCGGAAGACGATCAGCTGAACCATGTTCTGGGCGAGACCGCACAGAACGGAGCCGATCAGGAAGATGACGATCGCGCTCTGGAAGATCCGCTTGCGGCCGTACAGGTCGGAGAGCTTGCCGTACAGCGGGGTCCCGGCCGTCGAGGCGAGAAGGTAGGACGTGACCACCCAGGAGAGCTGGTCCAGCCCGCCGAGCTCCTGCGCGATCGTGGGCAGCGCGGTGGCCACGATCATCTGGTCCAGGGCGGCGAGCAGCATGGCGAGCATGAGTCCGGCCATCACGAGCCGGATCTGCGCGCGAGTCAACAACGACAACCCCCGCTTCGGTCACTATTTGTAGCGATGACCTTACGCAGAGAGTCGGTTCGACGCATGGAGAATCAACATATCTTCCGCCATACGGCTCTGACCATGGGTTTCACGGAAGAGCGAGCTGTCCGACGTCCTCCCGCTCGGCGCCTTGGCGCGGCGCCCCACCCTGGTTCGGCAGGCTCCGCACGTCGTCGGCCTTGAGCAGGATCCGTACGTCGTCGGCCTCCGGCAGGTTCCGCCGCGCGAAAACCTCTAGTGCCTCGACCAGGCACGCCTCCGCCCGGGCCGGCTGGCCGAGCCGGGCGAGCGCCTGCCCGAGTGCGACGAGCGCCTTGCCCCGAACCCATTCGTCGCCCGCCTTCGCCATGATGGCCAGCGAATCCTCGGCGCAGTCGACGGCACGGTCGGGCCGCTCCACGACGAGGTAGGTCTCGGCCATCCGCAGCAGGGTCGCCCCCTCCCGGACGCGCTGCTTGAGCCGCCGGTACTCCCCTCGCGTCTCCAGGAGCCGGGAGAGCGCCTCCTCCGGGCGTCCGGCCTCGCGCAGCACGATGGCCGACTGGTACATGACGTCGGGATCCACCATGCCGCCCAGCTCATGCGTGATGCGGTTGGCCCGTTCCGCGGCTTCCACCGCCTCGTCGATCTTGCCTTCCGACGCGAGCACGAGCGCCATGTTGCCCAGGCCCATGGGCTCCAGCCAGCGATCGTCGAGCGAGCGCCAGACCTCGATCGCCTCGCGGTACATCGCGATCGCCTCGGTCTTCGACCGCTGGCTGGAGACGGCCATGGCCAGCAGGTTGAGACTCCTCGCGTACGTCGCCCGGTCGCCCTCGGCCAGGCTGAGGTCACGTGCGACGGCGCCGTCCTCGATCGCCGCCTCGGCGAACCTGCGGCCCATCCGGAACTCGCCGCGCAGGCAACGCGCGTGTGCCTCGGCACCGCGTTCCCCCCGAGCCGCCGCCGCCTCGATGAGCGCCTCCACCGTCCGCTCGTAACGCTCGGGAGCCGCATCGGTCTCCAGCACGTCGGACGCCATGTCGAGCAGCCGTACCGCGTCGAGAAGCGCGCTGCCCGGCGTCTGGGCGACCTGGTGAACGCAGCTGAGCACCCCCCGTTCCTCGTCCTCCGCCCAGCCGACCGCGGCCTCCCTGTCCGCGAAGGACGGCCCGGTACGGATCGCCTCGCCCGAGTCGCGCACTGGGACTCCCGGGTTGGTCAGGTGAAAGACCCCCGTCATCCCGGCGAGGTAGAAGTCGAGCAACCGGGCGAGCACGGCCCGCCGTTCAGCCTCGTCGTCCAGCCGCGACCGGGCGAAGATCTTGAGCAGGTCGTGGTAGCGGTAGCGGCCGGGAGAGGGCGACTCGAGCATGCTCACGTCCACCAGTGCCTCGCAGGCCTCCTCCGCCTCCGACTCGTCCAGATCGAGAACGGCCGCCGCCGCCGCCAGCGAGAGGTCGGGTGTGTCGGAGATCGCCAGCAGCCGGAACGCCGAGGCGTGTGCCGCGTCGAGCTGGTCATAACCGAGGGCGAACGTCGCCTCGACGGCCAGGTCTCCCACGCGCAGCTCCGCCAGCCGCCGGCGCTCGTCGGCCATCCGGTCTCGCATCCTGGCCACGCTCCAGGCGGGCCGCACCGCCAGCCGCGAGGCCACGATCCTGATCGCCAGGGGCAGATGCCCGCACGCCCCGATCAGATCCCCCGCCGCCTCGCGCTCGGCGGCCACCCGCGACTCCCCCACCACCTTGGCCATCAGCGCCATCGCCTCGTCGTGGTCCATCACGCCCAGGTCGACCTGCCGTGCGCCGGACAGCCCGACCATCTTCACGCGGCTCGTCGCCAGCACCGCACACCCGGCGGCACCCGGCAGCAGCGGCCGTACCTGCGCCGCGTTCGCGGCGTTGTCCAGCACCACGAGCATCCGCCGGTCCGCCAGCGCGGAACGGTACAGGGCCGACTGTTCGCTCAGTTCCGCCGAATCGGCCGAGGCGTCCACCCCGAGAGAACGCAGAAAGGAACCGAGCACGGTCTCCGGTGACAGGGGCCGCGCGCTCGTCCCCTGGAGGTTCACGAAGAACTGGCCGTCGGGATAGTGCGGCGCGAGCCGGTGCGCCAGGTGGACGGCCAGGGTGGTCTTGCCCATGCCGCCCGCACCCGACAGCGCCGAGATCATCAGCGCCGAGGCGTTTCCCGACCTCAGCGCCCCCACCATCGCCTCGATCTCGGCCTCTCTCCCGGTGAAGTCCGCCGCGTCGGCGGGGAGTTGCCGGGGCACCTGCCTCACGGCCGGTTTCGCGGTCTGGTTCGCGCCGAGGGCGGGATCGGCCGTGATGATCCTCTGATAGAGCTCCGCCAGCTCGGGAGAGGGGTCGATGCCGAGCTCCTCGGCGAGCAGCTTCCGGGTGTCGGTGAACACTCCTATCGCCTCGGCCTGTCTTCCCGAACGATACAGAGCCAGCATCAGCAGGCCGGAGAGCCGCTCCCTGGCCGGATGCTCCCCGCAGAGCGCGGTCAGCTCGGCGATGGCCTCGGTGTGCCTGCCCTCCTCGACGTCCTGGGTGAGCCTGCGCTCCAGCACGGCGAGTCGCCGTTCTTCAAGGTTCGTTCGCTGGGACCAGACGTAGGGTCCCTCCATCCCGGCGAGCGGCTCTCCCCGCCAGAGTGCCAGCGCCTCGCCGTACCTTCCCTCGCGGGACAACTCCTCCATGGTGACCAGGTCGCAGACTCCGCCCGCGAGGGCGTACCCGTTTCCGATGGAGACGACCGTTTTCGCGCCCAGGACGGAGCGCAGTCGCGAGATGTAGGTCCGCAACGTGCTCACGGCGGTGCGCGGAGGGTCGTCGGCCCAGACGGCGTCGAGCAGGTGGTCCTGGCCGACCGCTCTGCCCTCGGCCAGAAGAAGTACGGCGAGGACCAGCCGTTGCTGGGGCGAGCCGATCTCCACCTCGTCGCCGTCCCGCCAAGCGCGTACCGGTCCCAGTATCGAGAACCGGAGTCCATGGTCACTCATCCGACAGCGCGCTCTTCCGTTCGTCCTCGGCCGGTCCCATGGCGACGCCGCTCCCTCTCTCCGAGGCGCCGTTCCGCGAGCTCGGAGGGATTTCATTTCGCTGCGCCACGACGTGCCGGCTCATCATGGTTCAGCATCGTATGGCAGGTATTGTCATTCGGTTTCAGCCGCCGGTGTCCTTGGGACCGGGCTCGGGTGATCACCGAACGCGAGTGAGCCATGTAGGGCCATGCGACCAGCTCTGACCTGCATAGATGCTCTCTACATGAGCCGGCGTCGGTCATTGAACATCAGCGGTCAACGTCGCCGTATGCCGGTGCACGGGCCGGCAGGATCCCAAGGTTCCGCGCACAACGACAGAAGCGGTGTTGTGAACTCCTCCGTGCTCCGTGCTCCGTGCTCCGTGCTCCGTCCGGAGCCGGTGCCTACAACCTGTCCACCCGGCGCAGGAACCCGCGTGCGTCCAGGAAGTCGGAGAGCGACCGGCGGTGTTCCTCGCAGGCCGTCCAGATCTTCTCCCGATCGGGCGTGTGGATCTTGGGGTTGTTCCAGACCACGGCGTACACCGCCGTCGCCTGGCAACCCTTCGCCGAGCAGACCACCGGCTCACTCATCCGCGGCGTACCTCCGCCCGCGAGATCCCGGCCCGGCGACGGCGATGCCCGTCTTCGGCCCGCATCTCCTCTGGAGCCCCCGGCTGAGGCGTCGACTCATCCATGGAGCCCAGCCTGTCATGTCGCCGCGGGTCCGAAGACGGCGGCGCTCGTGTTTCACCCGGTCGATGCGCTCGCCCACGTCATCGCCGAAACCGCGTGGCGGAGCGATCGCTCCAGATCATCGCTGAAGCCGCGTTTCGACGCGAGATCGCTCCTTTGAACACGCCCCCACCCGAATCGATCCTCACGTGCCGCAAGAAACCTGGTGGCACGAGAACATTGACCGGGTCCCCCCGTGGCCGGCCGTCCCCGAAACAACCCGGTCAAGGCTCGGAGACACTCCGCTAGATCAATGCACCGAGCATGCGAACCATCAGCCACTCGCGGAGGCCGGGATCATTGGGATGCGGCTGGGACTCGTTCGTGGCCTCGAAGCCCAGACGCTTGTACAGACGCGCGGCACCGTCGTTCCCGTCCACAACCCACAGCTCGATCTTGTGATAGCCCTGCTCAGCGGCCCATCCCACGACCTCTTCGACGAGCAGGGCTCCGACTCCGGTGCCCCGCGCGACCGGGTCGACCCACATGCTGTAGACCTCGACCGCCCCGCCCCTGCTTTCGGGCACCCAGCCACCGGCGACTCCGACCACCCTGCCCTCGACGAGGGCGATCGCCTTCACCCCGCGCTCCGGCTGCATCCAGTCGCGCCACCGTGCCTCGTCGTAGGCCTGTTCCCGTTCGAGCGACGAGGCGAAGGCCTCCGGTGCGTCGGCCAACGCCACGAGCCTGACATCTCGGAAGATCTCCCAGTCCTCGGGTGTCAGACGACGAACCTCTGCCGGACCCATATGACGCTCCCTCTTCTCAACCACCTGAAATCCGTACGCTATGGCCTGCCATCCCGCCCGGTCACCCGATTTACCTCCGGCGACCACCTGCCCGCCGTACCGGCGTCACCATCGCACCCGAACACGGCTAGTTCTTGTTGCCGTTTCCGTTCCCCTGACCGTTGCCGTTCCCCTGGCCGTTTCCGTGCTGGATCGGCTTCTGTTTGACGGGCTTGGGTTCCTTGGGTTTCTTCGCGGGGCCTCTGGGAGTGCCGGGCTCCTGGGGTTCGGCACGGGGCGGATCGGGGAGGGGGCCGGACTGCCTGCGGCGCTGAGGAGTGTGAGTGGGCGTGGGAGTGGGGGTGGGGTGGCCGTCGGTCACCGGTTTCACGTGGGGGGTGGGGGTGGTCCGGAGCACCGCGATGGGGGCGGTACCGGAGGGAACGGCCCGCTCCGGTCGGCCGGGCTCATCGCTCCGCCATTCGGCGGTGACGGTGGTGACAACAAAAACGCCGACGACCAGGGCCGCGGCGCCGGCTGACAGGCGCCGATGCTTGGTGATCCGCTGACGTATCGACGGTGACCGGGGGCCGTCCTCGGAGCGATCGGCGATGTTCTGGACAACAGTCGGCGCCTCGATCCACGCGGTGGAGAGCGACGCCGCGATGCCGTCCGGTCCTTCGTCCCAGAGGGCGGCCACGTTCCGCAGTTGCTCCTGGACGCGGACGGCGTCGGTACGCCGAGCGGGATCCTTGTCGAGCAGGCCGGTGATGACAGGCGCCAGGGAGCCGGCGTGCCGGAACGGTTCGGGGGCGGCCGTCAGCACGGCGGCGAGGGTGGCCAGTACGGTGCCGCGAGCGAACGGGACGCTGCCTTCCACGGCCGTGTACAGGGTGGCCCCCAAGGACCACAGGTCGCTTTCGGCGCTCGAAGCGGCGCCGTTGGCACGCTCGGGAGCCATGTAGGCGGGCGTGCCGACGACTATTCCCGCCGTGGTGAGGCAGGGGTCCTCATCGACGGTGCTGGTGGCCAGCCCGAAGTCGGTCAGGATCGCGTGCCCGTCCTCGGTGAGCAGGATGTTGGCGGGTTTGACGTCACGGTGCATGACGCCGGCCGCGTGGGCGGCCTCCAGCGCCGACAGCACCTCCAACCCGATGCGTGTGACGGCGGGAACGGGCAGACGTCCTTCCTCGGCGATCGCCTCGGCGAGGCTGCGTGACCTGATGAGCTGCAACACGATCCACGGACGGCCGTCGGCCTGCACCACGTCGTACACCGCGGCGATGTTGGGATGGCTCAGCCGTGCGGCGAGGCGCGCCTCCCTCATCGTGCGTCCCAGCAGGACCTCGCGCTCCTGCCCGACCAGGTGATCGGGGATCGCGACCTCCTTGACCGCGACCTCACGATCGAGGAACTCGTCATGGGCACGCCATACCGTCGCCATGTTGCCCCGGCCCAGCCCAGCCACAAGGCGGTACCGTCCGGCCAGCAGCCACCCTTCGTACCGCGGAGAAGACATGGGCCAGGTCTACCCGACGATCAAGCCCATATGTCAACGCACGGGCGGCAGAGCCCCGAGTCTCCACATAGGTGCTATCACGTCTGACCCGATCACTCCAGGAAGAAGTACCAGGCCACAGCTGGTAAAAGGGCACAGCGCGACGCGAGGCCGAGGGTGATGGTGTGGGAAGTCAGGGAGCGTGCTCCCCAAGATCGGGGAGGTACCCACGAACCCACCGTTCAGGGAGGGCTGCATTGCCCGTATTACCCAGCACCACAAGGCGCGCCTGGGCCGCCACCGTGTCACTCGTCATCGCGCTGTCCGCCGCCATCATGACGGTGCCGGCCAGCGCGTCGTCGGCCGACATCTCCGGCTACCAGGTCAAGTACGCCACCAGTGACAGCAACTCCAACGACAAAGGCGCCGAGGTCACCTGCACCGGGGGCACGCGCGTGCTCGGTACGGGAGCCGAAATCATCGGCGCGAGTGGAGCTGTCGTCATCGACGAGGTGATACCGACCACGTACACCGTCAGCGCGTACGGGGTCGAGACCGAGGAGGGCACCTCGGCCTCCTGGTCGATCCGCGTGCGGGCCGTCTGCGGCGACCCGGACGAATCGACCACGATCCTCTCCCGGGTCTCCCCGCTCAACGGGATGATCCCCGTGTCCGTCACCTGCGACCCCGGCGAGTTCCTGCTCGGCACCGGGTACCAACTGGAAGGAGCCCGAGGTACGGCAAGCCTCGACTACCTCATCCCGCAGCTGAACATGGTCTACGCGCACGCGGTGAACAGGTATCCGGCGACATACACCGATTGGACCCTCCGGGTGTTCGCGATCTGCGCCGAAGACCCGCCGGCGGGACTGTGGCTCTACTCCGAGACCAGCCAGAGCACCTCGTCCAACAAGCCGATCGAGGTCGCCTGCGGCGCCGCCGGTGACAGGCAGGTGGTCCTGGGGACCGGATTCTCCATCGGCAACGGCCACGGCGAGGTCACCCTCGACTACTTCATCCCGACCAGCGACGAGGTCCTGGTCCGGGCGTCCGAAATGGAGCCGATCGGCCATTACTGGACCGTCACGGCGTACGCGATCTGCGCCTGGGAGCAGTAACGGCGCACGATGAACGTCTTCCCGGGCAGGCGCCCCTGCCCACGACAGCGAAACGGCCAGGCGGCCTGCGTACAGGTCGCCCGGCTCTCCCATCCGCGTGCCGGGCGTAATCTGCACAGCCCTCACTGCCCGAACCCTGAACGATGGTCGGGGCGTTGCTCCCGGTTGTCAGTCAAGACTCTTCGGGGCCGTGACGAGAGTCTGCAGGGCATGGACCAATTGGTCTGCGTCCGAGGGGGAAAGTGGGGCGAGAAACCGATGTTCCATCTCCTTGCGGGCCTGCTCGGCCTGGCGCAGGCAGTCCTGGCCCGTTGATGTCAGCTGCACGGTGTTCTTGCGCCGGTCCTGGGCGCTGCGGTGGCGCTCGACGAGGCCCTTGGCCTCCAGGGTGTCGATGAGCGCCACCATCGTCGTGCGGTCGATGCCAAGCCTGCCTGCCGCCTCCAGTTGGGACAGCGGGTACTGCGTGGCGAGTACGGCCAGGACCGCCAGTTCGCGGCCGTCGATACCGAACGGCGCGAGCGCGAGCGTGGACGCCTCGGTCAGCCGCAGGTACGCGTGTTTGAGCAGATAGCCCAGGCGGGAGGTGAGGACCTCTGAGGGTGGATCATCTGTCATGGCCGTACTCTATCCCACCCGCTGATAGTCAGCACTACTGACGATCCTCTATGGTGACGATAAAGCCGCCTTCGATGGCGGTACGTCGAGCCGAAGGACGCACACACGTGATGAGCAACCAACACCGGGACCGGGTGACGTTCGGCATCAAGACCACCCCGATGCGCGCCACCTACGAGGAGATCTCCCGCGTATGGCAGGAGGCCGACGCCCTGCCGGCGATTGCCGACGCATGGCTGTGGGATCACCTCATGCCTGTCGCCGGCCCCAGGAACGGCCAGATCCTCGAAGGGTGGACCCTGCTGAGCGCCCTGGCCGCACAGACCCGGCGTCTGCGGCTGGGTCTCCTGGTGACCAGCAACCGGATCCGTGAGCCCGCAGTCCTGGGCAAGATCGCCACCACAGTGGACGTGATCTCCCAGGGCCGCCTGATCATGGGACTCGGCGTGGGCGGCACCCATCAGCCATCCGACGCCGGGGGCGTCGCAGGCGAGAACCCCGCCATCGCGGAGTACGACGCCTACGGCCTGACCCTGGTCTCCCCAGCCGAGGGCATCGCCCGCCTTGCCGAGACCATCACCATCCTCAAGAACATGTGGACGAAAGATGTCTTCGACTTTCACGGGCGCCACTACACCCTCAAGGCCAACCAGAACGAGCCCAAGCCCGTCCAGCGACCGGGCCCGCCACTGCTGATCGGCGGCTGGGGCACCAAAACCCTGCGCCTGGTCGCCGAGCAGGCGGACATCTGGAACATCCCCGGCCCGCCGCACAACACCCTCGACTACATCGCCGAACGCAGCCGCGTCCTGGACGCCCACTGCGCCGCCATCGGCCGGGACCGGCAGACGATCACACGCTCCGTGCAGTACATCGTCTCCTACGACGACCCGGCCGGTGACCGGAAGGCGATCCTGGATCTCATCGACGCCGGCATGACACACATCGTGCTGAGCCTGCGAAGCCCCTACCCCTCACAGGTCGCGCATTGGCTCGTCGACGAGATCATCACACCCGTGCGAGCCCTATGCCGCTGAAGGCCACCACTCCTGCCCGGTGACCGAATCGATCGCGGCGACCCGTTCCCACCTCTCCGACGGGCCTTTCCCCGATACCGAGGGGGACCTTCAAACACTGATGTCCGAGGACCCGTCCCGGACACCGGCCTCACTCGTCTCGGCGTGAACCGGCTGATGCGCACCCGGCCGGGAGCGCATCGCCGGCCACAGGTGCCACGCGACCGTGTAACAGGCCAGAACGGCGCCGCACCCGCCTATCCCGCCCAGGATCACGCAGCGCACCAGGTCGTACAGACTCACCGCGGCACGGTCGCTGCTTCCCAGCATGACCGCACCGACACCCGCGGCGCCCACGCCGATGGCCAGGACCCACCCGCGAAGAAGTCCTGTCACGCCGGGCCATCGCCCCGGCCGTACGGCGGCGCGCCGATACCACAGGGCGAACCAGTAGGCCAAGGCCACGAGCCCGCCCAGCGAGCTGACGTACATCACCACGTTGAACACCCGATGCGCCCCGACGACCGAGACGCGCATCGCCGGCCAGTGCACCACCGCGAAGCCACCTACCTGGGTGAACCCGTCCCACACCAGGTGCGTGGCGGCACCGATCAGCAGGGCGGCCACCACCGCGATCCCACGCCCGGACGGCGCCCGATCGGGCAACCGCGCACGCACCCCCTCCGGGGCCAGCGCCGTCAACGGCCCGCGCAGCAACAGGTGGAACACAACGAGCACCGCGACTCCTACGAGCAGATCCACCGGCAACCCGCCCAGCCAGTCGTGGGTGGTGTTCGAGGAGAAAGGCAGCGGCACGTAGTACGGCAGATCCGGCACCATCGCACCGACCGCCAGCGCCGAGGGAGGCAGCCATCGCCGCAGCGGCAAAATTGCGACGACGTGGCTCAGGGTGAAGGGCACACACCATTATCGACGGACACGATCTTCCCCGCCCCGACCCGGGACCGGGAACCGCATCCATCACGATGCCGACCACAGCCCACCGGAACTCACGCACGACTTCGATACGGTGTCCGCCTGCGCCTTGCCGTTTTTGCACGCCCGGAAGGACTGGCGACGATGCCGATGATGCGGGCGGCGCTGCTCGTGATGGGCGTGGCGGTCGGCATGGTCGCCGGGCCGCTCGTGTCGGCCCAGGGCGGCGTGTCGGGTGATGTGGGCGGCGGCCTCCTGGCGATGGCGGCGTTCTTCGCGATCCCGTGGTCCTGGTCGCGCTGGTCGTACCTGACGAAGCCCGCCGCCGTCGCCGGTGCCGTCGTCGGGTTGGCATTGATTCTGGGCGCGTACTCCGCGGTGCCCGATGTCTACCTCAAGCAGCACGGACAGACGAGCGAGGTCGTGGTGACCGGGCGAACCTGCCAGGAGACCAAGGGCCGCTGCACCTACTGGCTGGCCCTCGCGGCGCCGGATGGGCGAGCCATCTCCGGCCTGATGCGGGAGAGGGAGAAGCGGGTTGTGGGCGACCGATTCACGGCCACCTGGGACTCGACCGGCGTGATCGGCCCGCGACCCGCGGACGTGGCCTCCAGCGGCCCGTTCGGGATGCTGCTCCTGCCGGGCGTCATCGGCTTCCTGGCGGGAACGGTCCTCTTCTCCGTCTTGGGCGACCGCCGCCGGGATCAATGATCGAATGAGTACGGTGATCAACACGTTGGAGGGCGTCGAACGGGCCGCCCAGATGTCCGGAAGTGAGGAGCCGCTGGAGATCGCGGGCAGGTACCTGGCTCGATTGATCACCTCATACAGGCAAGCGGGCCGCGCACAACCTGGACGAGTCCGGCGGCGCTCTCTGCGCCGATCACCATGACCGAACCTTCACGCCTTCGGCCGCCCATGGACGCGAACAGGGTCCGTCTCCGTCTCGACCAACCGCGTGGTGATCGAATGAGACGGACGATGTCCTGCCAGGCCCGGGTGGACACCGGCGCCGTACGTGGTCAGGTCGCGAGTCCGGCCACCGCCGCGTGCAGGGCGAGCAACCCTGGCACGGACTCCGGTGGGCGCCGGCCGAAGCCGCACTCCGTCGCCACCCCGAACGCGTCGGCGGCGGTCAGCGCGGCGTCGATACGCCGCCGCGCGCCGTCTTCGCCGTCCGTCGCGTGGACGAGCCCCAAGTAGAGCTCCGTACGGGCAGGCAGTCGCAGGTCGCGCAGGGGGGCGAAGTAGGCGGGGTCCGTCCGGCCGATCGGGACGGGCAGGTGGATCCACGCGAGCGGGTGGGTGAGTCCGTCGGCCAGCGCGTTCGCGACGGCCACGAGACGTCCGGTGTCCTTCGGTTCGACAAAATGGCGGTGTCCGCTGTCGCCGTAACAGAGGTGGTAGCCGACCTCGACGTCGGCGGGAACCGCATCGCCCAAGCGGATCAGCCGATCGAGGATTCCCTGCTCGAGGTCGGGGATCCAGCTGGGGAAAACGCCCTCGAGCATGCCGAACTCGACCGCGGTGTCCCACTGGATGGAGAGCCGGTCGTGCGGAACGGCGTCGGTTATCAGCTCCAGTTCGCGGAGCATGGCCGCCTCGTAGACCGGTTCGACCGCGGCCTGGACACTGGCGTCGAAGTGAAGCCGGATGGGAGCCATCGGCGTCGGGAGACTCACCTGGAAGCGAGCGTCGGGCAGCACTCCGGCGGCCTGCAGTCGCTGGAAGACCTCCCACGACGCGCGCGCCGCCTCCGCGTAACCGAGAGCGCCGAAGCGCAGGGCGGCGGGGTCGACCCCGTCACGCAGCCGGAACTTCGGGGTCCGGCTGTATTCGCCTTCCTCCACCCCGCCCGTGATCAGGCCGGGGGTCTTTTCGAACACCGCCCTCTGCCAGAACGTCCAGTTGGACCGAACACCGGTCTCGCCGTCCGGGACACGCCGGAAGTGGCTCCCGAGCTGAGCGGCAACGGTGCGGAAGACCTCCTCCGCATCACCCAGAGGGACACTACCGACGAGGTGCACACCATTAATCGACATTTAACCCAAATTAGCTGATAACGGGCAAGCCTGGTTAGGGTTGATCATGGGTGCCTTCCACCCCCCTTCATCGGCTGCTTCGGGAGGCCGGCGACACGCCGGCAGGTGGGGTGGAGATCCTTTTGGCGCGGGCTTCCTCGACCGAATGGAAACCTTCCGTGCTCCACGGCGAGAAGGCCGTGCTCGGCGATGACTGGAACGAGGGGGCGAGGAGTACCGGTGGTGGGAATACCGGCACCCCGCCGGCCCCGAACCAGCAGAGATCGAACCGACCCGTACTATCCGCGCGGATCGAGGACGAGCTTAAGGGGTTCGGGCACGTGACGGGTGATCGTCGCGCCCGTCCTGACGCCGCTCCTCGCGGCGATCGGCGGGCTCGACCTGGCCGGGACCGTTCAGTGCTGGGCGACCTGTTCGGCGAATGCCTGTGGATTGTCCAGCATGATGTTGTGGCCGGCGTCGGGGACGGTCACGACCCGCACCCCGGAGGCCTCCAGCTCCGATCGTCCGGCGAGCGGCTGCGACAGCGCCCCGACCAGGAACGTCCGCGGAATCCGCAGGTTCGTCAGCAGCTCCCGGGTGGTCGGGCCGGCACCGGCGCGCAGACCGAACGCACTGCGGTGCAGCGCCGTGGGATCGGCGAGGCGCATGGTCGCGGCCCACGACGGCCCCACCTGATCCAGGATCCGGTCCATCCCGCCGGCGGCGAACTCGGCCTCGGTGAAACTGGTGATGCCGACGCTGCCGGGCGCGGGTGGAGGCACCGGGTCGAGGGTGGCTTCGGCCAGAATCAGCCGGGACACCAGATCCGGTCGTCGAACGGCCAGCGCGATCGTGACGGCACCGCCCATGCTGTGACCGATGACCTCGGCGTCACCGACACCGGCGCCGTCCATCGCCCGGGCAAGCGCGTCGGCGTGGTCGTCGAGCCGATAGCCGAACTCCGCCGGACGGTCACTGAGCCCGAAGCCCAGCAGGTCCATCATCAAGGTCCGCCGGCCCGCCAGGAGCGGCAAGGTCATCGCCTGGGTGAAGTATGCCGCCGCCTGCGCCCCAGCCCCGTGGACGCAGACCCGGGCCGGTCCGGTACCGGCGATCTCCACCCAGCGAATCCGGGAGCCGTCCGCCAGCACCTGTGCGTCACGCATGTGTCTCCGCCCCTCCTTGAATACGTCGGCCTCAAGAACCGCGACAGTACCGCCGTGGCAAGCCCGTCCGTGTCGGCGCCTCGCACCACCGCCGTCGCAGATCCCGTTGAGGGCGTGGTTGATCGCGAGAACATCGTCTGTCCGAGATGTACATCCCGCACACACCGCTCCTGTTCTTCCACGAAGCAGGCGGCGGTCGCCCGCGTTCTGGCAGACCGAAGCCGTTCAGCGCAGTACGGCCGCCAGCAGGTCGGCGCCCAGCACCGTCAGATCGGGCAGATTGAGGGTGTAACGGATGTAACGACCGTGCCGCCGGCCTGTGAGCAGGCCCGCTCGGCGCAGGACGGCGAGGTGGCGGGAGACCTCCGGGGGCGAGAGTCCCCAGGCGTGGGCCAGCTCGCCGGTGGTGTGCGGGCCGCGGGCCAAGGTGCGCAGCAGCCGCAGCCGTACCGGATGTGCGAGTGCCTCCAGCCGGAGGGTGACCGTTTCCAGCGACACCGGCTCCGACGGACTCGGCTCGGCCACGGGGTACTGCACCACCGGCTGCCATCCAGGCGCGTGGACCACCACCAGGTGCGGGCGGCCGAAGTCACTGGGGATGAAGGTGACCCCGGTGCTGTGGGCGGCGGTCGCGTTGTCCTGCAGCTTGTCCACGACGATGCAGTCGCCGTCCGGTGCCAGGGTGACCGCGCCGGAGACCGAGGCGAGTGCCGCCCTGATGCCCTGGCGCTTCAGCAGGTCGTTCTTCAGACGCAGGTCGGTGGCCAGTCGCACGGCGACGCCTGTCCAGGCGGCGTCGAAGAACGCCTCGGCGCACTGTTCGAGGGTGTCGCGCACCCGTGCCCGCACTGCGCCCGGGTCCGCGAGCAGCCGCTCCGCGAACGCCTCCTGGAGCGCGCCGCGGGCCTGGGCCAGTTCCAGGGCCCGCTCGCGCGCGGTTGCGTCGGCGAGCGGCGACGGCGCAGCGAAGAGGACCCGGTTGCTGCCGCACGTGGTGATGAGCGCGGCGGTCACATAGGTCTCGTCGTCGATCCGGTCCACATCGTCCAGCTCTTCGGCGAGGGTCTGCCGAGGCCGGGCGGGGACCAGGAAGTCGGCTCGTGAGGAACGCCAGAGGAACTCCGCCTCCCGCAACCGCTCGGCCAGCTCCGGCGGCAGCCCGGCCCAGACGTCCCCGGCCCAGCCGGCCAGCCGCGGGTGATGCCCGGGTTCGGCCAGGACGTGCAACATCGCGGTCAGCTCGGCCAGCGGGGAGGCGGCGAACCGCAGCCGCTCGGCCGGTAGCCCGGTGATGTCGATGCGCAGCGTCATGCCCCCATCATCGCTGGTCGGACGGCCGGCGACGGCGTCGGTTGACGATGTCCGTCAACCGACGTGCCCCATCCGGCAGCCCGGCACGACCGTTGGCGCCATGGCAACCACCACCGGAATCCGTCCCCGCGCCCTCCTCCGAGCCTCCGGAGGCCCCCGCTATGCCGTCGCCCTGGCCGTGGACGCGCTCGGCACCGGCCTGCTGCGGCCCTTTCTGCTGCTCTACGGGGTGACGGTGCTCAGGCTGTCCGCTCCGGTCACCGGCACCGCCATGACAGCCGGCGCCGTCGCGGGTCTCGTGTGCATGCCCGCGGTGGGCCGATGGCTGGACCGGGGCGCACGCAGCACGGTCGTGGCGGCGTCGATGCTGGTACGGGTGCTGGGCGTGGCGCTGCTGCTGGCCACCCCGACGGGGAACGTCTGGCTGTTCGCGACAGCGGCGCTCTTCCTCGGCATCGGCAACCAGGCATGGCCGGCCGCCCACGCCGCCCTCGTGGCCACGGTCGCCCACGGCCGGGAACGCGACGCCGCCCTCGCAGGGGGCCGCGCCCTGCGCAACGCCGGCCTGGGCGCCGGTGCGCTCCTCGCCACCGCATGCCTGGCGGGAGGCACCACCGCATTGCAGGCACTGGCAGCCGTCACCGGGCTCGCCTACCTCGCCGCGGCGGCCTTGGCGTGGTCGGTCCACGTGCACGCTCATCCGGCCGCTGCCGCGGCCAGGGACAGGGACGACGAGCCCGCACCCCGGATGCGCGCGCTGCTGGCCGCCAACGTGATCTACGCCTTCTGCCTCAACATCTTCGAAGTCGCGCTCCCTCTGGTCCTGGTGACGCAGATGCACGCCTCCCCGGTGTGGTCGGCGGCCATCTTCGTGACCAACACGGTGCTGGTGGTCACCCTGCAGGTTCCGGTCACCGTCCTGATGTCCCGCTTTCCCCGCCGGTCCGCGCTGGCAATCGCCGGTGTGGTGCTCACCGCGTCCTACCTCGGCTTCCTCGCGGCCACCTCCCTGGGACGCGGCTGGGGTGCCCCGGCTGTCGCCGCGGTGTCCGTGGTCTGCACCCTCGGCGAGATCATCTATGCGGGCAGCGCCACCGCGCTCGTCACCGCCCTCGCCCCGGCGCATGTCCTGGGACGCACCCTCACCCGCTTCCAGCTATCCACGGGCTTCGGCCTCGCCGCCTCCCCAGCGGTCATCACCGCTCTCGCACCCCACGGCCCGGCCGCCCTCTGGGGCAGCCTCGCCGCTGCGACGCTCCTCTCCGCCTCCGCCGTCGCCACCGAGAAGGGTCAAGGAACGCGGCTCGGCGATTGCTACCGCCGGGCGCGAGCAGGCTCGTAGGCTCGGCGCTCGCCTCTGGCGACGGTTCGAAGCAGCGGCGGACGTTCTCCGGCTTCTTGTGTCGGGACTTCACCATCAGCATCGATCAGGGACGTGCGTGCGAGGGGCGGGAAAGGTTCAGGGCCGTCAGACCCGTTGGTCTGACGGCCCTGGTCGACCCTTTTCGTGGTCAGGCCTTGTTGAAAGGTGCTCTTGGCCTGGAGGTAGGAGAGGGCGGCGGTGCCGGCGCACCAGGCGATGGCGGTGGCGGCGCCGTTGCCGATCGGGGTGCCCGGAAGGAGCCCGCGGATGGTCAGAGGCTGCGGGCGGTGATGTCGCCGTGGGAGGTGGTGGCACGGATGTCAAGCTCGACACCGCCGTTGTTCTTCAGGGCATTGCTGATCCGGCCAAAGGAGGTACCGGCATCCAGCGCGGCCGAGACGCCCGCGGCGGCGGTGACCGAGATGTCACCGGACTGGGTGCGCAACACCACCGTGCCGCGCACCGCCTCGGCGATGCGGATGTCGCCGCGTGCGGTGCTGACCTCGGCGGAGCCGCCGAGCCGGCCGATCTCCACGTCGCCGTCGACCGCGGTCAGCCGGACGCTGGCGGCTTCGTCGATTTTGATCTGGTGGTAGGCGCCGTCGAAGGTGACCTCGCCCAGCCGGCCGACGCTGCGCAGTTCGCAGGCGGCGGTGGTGGCTTCGAGGTGGGAGCCGGTGGGCAGCTGGACGGTGATCTGGATGGATCCGGAGGGGCCGAAGAGCTGGTTTTTGGGCTGGGGGGTGTGGATCCGCAGCATGCCGTCGGTGTGGGTGACGGTGGTCTGTTCGGCGGCCTGGACGTCGCGGGTTTTGGCGGGGTTGGTGGGCAGGATCTCGACGGTGGTGTCGGGGCGGTCGGCGGCGATGAGCTGGAGGCGTCCGGCGGGGAGGTCGAGGATGGTGGTGATCGGGGTGGGGGTGGCGAACTTCTGCATGATGCGCTCCTGTGCCTCGTTGTTTCTGACAATGGAAACGCTACGTTGCATTCCAGTCCAAGGCAACATGTTCGTTGCGGAAAATAAGCATTGATGCAGGTAAAAGCAGCAAAATCGTTGCAGTGACTCTGAAGGGAATGCAACAACAACTATCCATGCGTTGCAATTGACTGAAAGCGAACGCTACAGTTCGGGCATCACCGGCCGCGAAAAGCTCGCGACGCCGGGAGGCGGGCTCACCCGGCAGGGCCGCCGTCGAATCGCGCCGGGGCGGGCCGACGGCCTCACCTACGCGGAGATCGCCCGAGGTCTGGACCGTCCCACCTCCACGATCACGCGCGAGGCGATGCGCGACGGCGAACCCAGCGCCTAGATCGCCGGCGCCCACGAGCCGATCGGCTCATCCGGCTCCCACTCCGCACACATCCCCGCGCCGCGCGAACTCCGGAGCCATTCCTTACACGGCGTACAGCCATGCGGCGTTCGGGTCATGGGCATCGGATCCAATCAGGTTGGAGTAATCGCCCATTTCATACGGTCGTCCGCCTTTTCCGAAAAGTAAGGCTCCGACAAGTGGAACGCCACGCTTTCGCCATGGACGAGAAGGCGGCCAAAAAGGCGGGACTGGATCCGACAGCCACGCCCGCTCGCCATGGTCTCAGCGTCTGACCTCGACGTATCCTGGCGGGACAGGGTGTGGAACGGTGGAGATCGCCTGCGGCGCCTCGGTCATTCGGCCATGAGGGCCGGTTCAATTCGATGCCGGAAATCGGTAGGGCAGGGACATATCCGCGGACGAGCGAAATCGACTGCGAGACACCGTCTGGCCGGCCTCAGGCATCGAAGGCGCGACACGACGTCACGCTCGCCGTATCCATCGTCGTCGAGCGACATCACACCCGCGGTCCGCCGGCCCGCGCCCTGTGACCCAGCCCGCGGGGCCGCCTTGAGACACGGGAACCGAAGTATCGCGCGGCCGGCCTGAACCGCCATCCGACCATCAGGAGACCATCGTGCTCGACCGGGTGTTCACCACCATGTCGATCTCTCCGTGGGAGAGCCGGGACAGGCTCAGAAGGCTTGTCCGGGAACAGGCCGCCCTGCACCGGTTGGCGACGCTCATCGCGTGCGGAGAACCACCGTCCACGGTCTTCGCCGCGGTGTCCAAGGAGGTGGGTGAGGTCCTCGGCGCGGACCTCACCCGAATGCTCCGTTACGAGCCTGACCAGACGACGACCGTGATCGGCGCGTGGGGCGAGCCCGACAAGGTGTTGCCGATCGGCACCAGCTGGACGATCGTGGGCAGCAACATTCCGTCCATGGCGCTGCAGAAGAACTCCCCCGTGCGGATGGACTGCTTCATCGACGCCGTGAGCCCGCTGTGCGTCTTCCTCCGGGAACACGGCATCCGCTCGGGGATCGGCACCCCGATCACCGTCGAGGGAAAGTGCTGGGGGGTGATGGCGGCCTTCTCAACCCGTAACCGGCTGCTGCCCCGCAGAGCCGAGACGCAGATCTGCGACTTCACCGATCTCGTGGCCATCGCCATCGCCAACGCCCAGGCCCGCACCGACCTGACCGCCTCCCGCGCTCGGATCGTGGCCGCCACCGACCAGGCCCGGCACCGGGTCGAACGGGACCTGCACGACGGCACCCAGCAACGGCTCATCTCACTCGTCCTGGATCTCCGTACCGCCGAGCACAACGTGCCCGACGACGCCCCCGAGCTCAAGGCCCAGCTGTCCAAGATCGCTGCCGGCCTCACGGACGCGCTGAACGATCTGGCGGAGATCGTGCACGGCATCCACCCGGCGATCCTGACCCAGGGGGGCCTCGGGCCGTCGATCAGCGGGCTGGCCCGCCGCTCCGCCGTCCCGGTGAACCTCGACGTACGCATCGAGACCCGGCTACCGGAGACCGTCGAGATCACGGCCTACTACATCGTGGCGGAGGCCCTGGCGAACGCGGCGAAGCACGCGCAGGCCTCGGGCGTCCACGTCGAGGCGAACGTCCAGGACGGCCGGCTACATCTGTCGGTACGCGATGACGGCGTCGGCTCCGCCGATCCCGGCCAGGGCAGCGGCCTCACCGGGCTCATCGACCGGGTCGAGGCGTTGTACGGATCCATCGAGATCACGAGTCCAGCCGGCCGGGGCACCCTGCTGCGAGTGGAACTGCCCACCACGAGCGGCTGAGGATCCGCGGCTCGATCCCCCACCTCGTCGTCTCGGATGAGAAGCCCTACCAGATCCCCGACGGGCTATACGGGCATTCACGATGTCCGTAAGATCTCCGGGCATGCGTGTGACAAGAGGGATTTATATGATTACGGCGGTCGTGCTCGCCGTCACCTCCGCCATACCCGCCACCGCTCAGGCCGCCACACAGCTCGTCGTCCTCGACTGGAACATCCACGGCGAGAGCGCCGACATGAAGGCCATCGCCAAGGTGATCCGCGACAGCGGCGCCAACATCGTCACGCTCCAGGAGATCCACCGCAGGCCGGACGCCGACCAGGTGAGACAGCTGGCCGATGAGCTCGGCTGGGACATCACCGCCAACGCCCACTTCGGCGCGGGCGACAACGTCGGCCCCTGCGACGACCCGCAACCCGGCAACGCGGGCAACGCGATCCTGTCCTCGTTCAAGATCGTCGAACGCGTGACAGTCCCGCTCACCAATTTCACCACCTGCCCGGTCAACCGCTCCATGGCCGGGGCGAAGCTCGCCCTCGGCGGCACTTCGACGATCACGGTGTTCAGCACCCACCTGTCCCCCGGCCTGTCGCAGACCTCGGTCAGCCGCCGGGAGGCTCAGGCTGCAAAGGTCCTGAACTACTTCGGCTCCAGATCCCAGCTGATCCTCACCGGCGACTTCAACGCCAAGCCCACGGACGCGCTGTCGAAGCGATTCGTGAGCGCGGGCTGGGTGGACACCGGCGCCAAGTATGCGAACAAGCCCACCCACGGTGGCGCCCGCATCGACTACATCTACACGAAGGGAGTCACCACCACCAGCGGCTCCGTACTGTCGACCACCCTGTCCGACCACAGTCCGGTCATCATGAGGATGACCCGCTGAGTTCGCGCGCCTGAGGTCGGTGCGAGACGGGAAAAGGGTCGTCAGGTGTCGACGGTGACCGGGACGCACTCGACGACGGTGTGCCGCGCCGGGATGTCGTGCACGGCGACGACCCGCAGCCCTGCGGCTGCGGCCAGCGCCCGGTAGTCGTCGATGGTCCGTTCGCGGCCGCCGCTCAGGACCAGCATCCGCAGGTTCATCTCCGCGAACATGGCCGGATCGGCTTCCAGGGCACCGAGCGACTCAAGGATCAGCACCCGGCCTTGCCCGCCCGCCGCGGTGGCGCAGCGGCGCAGGATGGCGGTCGCCTCGGCGTCGGTCCAATCGTGCAGCACCCGGTTGAGCACGTACGCGTCGGCGCCGCCGGGCAGTTCGTCGAAGAAGCTCCGCCCGACCGTCTCGAACCGGTCCGCCAGCCCGCGCCCGGCCAGGTATCGCTGCGCGCGTGACGCGGTGTCCGGCAGGTCGATCAGCACACCGCGCAGGCCGTCGTGGCGCAGCAGCAGCTCGGCCAGCAGCGCCCCGGTGCCGCCGCCGACGTCGGCCACCTGGGTCAGCGCCGACCAGTCGTAGCCCTCCGCCAGCTCGCGGTACGCGGCGTTGGCCGCCATCGTCGCGTCGAAGGACGCGCTCAGCTCGGGGTTGGCGTCGAGGTAATGCCAGAACGGTGCGCCGAACACCGCCGGCCAGGCCGGCTGCCCGGTCCGTACCGTGTCCGCCAGACCGGTGAAGGCCAGGTCCATCCGGCCGCCGAACCCGTCCAGGTCCAGCCACCGCCACACCGCGGACGGGTGGTCCCGGCGCAGCAGGGCGGCCGTCCCGTTCACCGCGAACGTGCCGGGCCGGGGCTCGACGAACACGTCGCGGCTGACCAGATGGCGTAGCAGCCGGCCCAACGCGTCCGGGTCCGCGCCGGCCCGGACGGCCAGGTCGTCGAGGTCCGAGCCGTCCTCGTCCATCAGATCGGGCAGCCGCAGGGTCACGGCCACCCGGAGCGCCATCGGGGTCACCAGGTCCATCAGCGGAGTCAGGGTCCGCCATGCGGTGGGCCCGTCCAGCTCAGCGCCACCGGTCGCCGCGGTCGTCTCGTCGTTGCTCGTCATGCGCACCTCCCGCCCATATTGTGCGCGATGGCGTAGGCCACGGCTTGGACGAATCGGCCTTCATTCTTCCCAGCCGCGCGCACGGTGAGTCGCCCCCCACAGCCATGAAGAGATTCGCATCGTCTCGACTGCCAGGCGTTACTGCCCAGGCGATCCCGTCGTCCCACACGACAACCGGAAGACCGCCGACGAACACGCTCTCTCCCGCTCCGGCTCGGGGGCGGGCACCACACCCGTCGTAAGCCGGTCTCAACCCGCTGGAAACACTGGGTGGCGTCGGTGCGGGGGTCGGGTTCAGCCGTCGGTGTCCTTGGGATGGCGGGTGGAGGCATAGACGAGATGGACGGTTCGCCGAGCCTCGTCGACGAGGTAACGCACTCGGCCGCCTGCGGTGACCTCGTACTCCCACTGCGGATACTCGCGACCGCCCAGTGTCCCGGTGGCAAGGCGTCCGCGCAACCGGTGCTGCCGGTCGGGATCTTCTTGCGACAGTGGGGCGTCACGCAACGCCTCAAAGCAGCGCCGAGTGTTGCCCACGGCCTCGGAGCACAGATCAACCCATCCCTTGGCCGCCTCACTTGTGGCAAATCGCAGGTGCCACTCGTCCCCGATTGGTGGCGGGGCCACGGCGTCGCCACGCTTGGGACTCACAGCACGACCACCTCGCCGTGATCCTCATCGGGCAGCGCACGGGTGAGCTGTGCGGTCAACGCGGGGTCGGCCAGGATTCGGGCGGTGGCACGCCATTCGACGATGACCCGATGCAGGGTGGCGTGGACGTCCAGATCGACCGCGTCTCGCGTGGCCTCGACCAGTTCTTGGACGAACTCCTGCGTCTCGTCCAACGAAAGGTGACGGACCCACGGAAAGACTGAGGGCAAGGCGTGCAGGATGGCCCGGACTCCCTCGTCGCTGGCGAGGAGCGCGGCGACCATCCGGGCCGCGACGTCCGCGGTTTCCTCCCGTTGCCGATCATGCCGCGCCGTGGAGATGAACAGGTCTTCTCCGTCGCGGCGCTTGACGTGCACTCGATGAACCCGATCAAGGGTCTCGGCGACACGCTTGGAGTGCTTCGACAGATCAGAGAAAGGAACCGTCGGTGTAACCATGCTGCATGGTACTTCGGAATACGTTCCGAAGTAAAGAATTCCTGCGTTCACTCACGTTCCCCAGATGCCCAAACATCCTCGATACGAAGTTTGGGACGAATTGCCCATTCGCCACCTCCCAACCCTCGTCAAGTGGATCCGGCGTCGAACAGGCTCGGCAACACCCCTTCGTCCGACTGGGGATATGAGCGGCGGCTCCGGGCGAGCGAGACGAGTCCGTCGGCACTCAGACGGCGATGATCCGCAACACTGAAGTGCTTCGATATCAAGTATCCGGAGCCGGCCCGGCCTGATCTGGCCGACCGCCACATGTATCGAGTCCTGCTCTCGATGCGGCCGGCAGGCCAGAGTCACGTTCGCGCGCGTCATTCCGTTGGGAGCCGTTGGGGAAGGCCGGCGCCCAAGGGCCACGACGAACTCGACGACCCCTCCGAGCTCAGCGTGGATCAGACCTCAAACAGCTGTCTGGAAAACGCGGGGCACATCACTGTCCCGTTGTTCCTCGGCCCCGGTACCGCATAGCGCTGGGATACACCCACCAGCGACATCACAGTCGCCCTGAACCGATACCTCGGTAGTCGCTGAGCTTCACGCGGCGTTGTCCAGACCGACGAACACCTTCGCGATACGCCACTCGCCTTCGGCGTGCTGCAGAGTGAACGTGTAGAAGCCGGTCGCGATCACGGTCGTGCTCCCGCCCGCGTTCGACGTCAGCATCAGGTTGGTCCACACCGTTGCAGTGTCGGCGTCCGCACGGCGGAAGACCATGTTGACCAGGTTGTGCCTTCGCTGATCGGTTTGTGCTTCCGTTGCCTCTCGTACCAGGTCGAGAATCGCTATGCGTCCGATGAATGGGCCCTGCTCGACCTCACCGGCGATCGAGGCCGTCCAGGTGGCGTCCTCGGTCAGGACTCCCTCCAACGTCACCAGATCTCCGTGATCCAGGGCGAAGGCGTAGCGTGCCAGCGTCTGCTGGACGGCGAGCCGCTCTGCAGGGTCGAGATTCACCTCTCCCGCCGGCGTTGTGTTGAGGTGGCTGCTTCCCCAGCCGAAAGCCGCAATTGTCGTCATACCAAACCTCGCTCGTGTTCGGTTGTCGGGTGAAAGATCGGGCGCGCACAGCGACGGCAGGCACCTGGTGTGCGCTGGGAGGGCGGAGGGCGTGACATGAGCGGTGCACCGCCTTGCGACCGACCGCTCCACCGCCAGAACGCCGGACCGCTGCCGCCGGCGACGGTGATGTGCCAGCCGGTGATGTACGCGACTCCGCCGGCATCGGGAATGCGACCGTCTCGGCAATCTCCTGCGGCGAACCGAGCCGACCGCACGGATCGGTTCGCCGCTGCGAGCATCGTGGCCGCCTGGTCGCCGGACGCGCCCCAAGCTCTCCGCGTCGGCGTCTCGATGGCCGCCGGTGCCCCGCGGACGAGCGCCGGACGCGTCGGTGAAACGGCTCGTTTCTAAGCGACCGTGAGTACGATCTTGCCCTGGATGTGCCCTCGGGCGGCGCGTTCGTGCGCTGCTCGGGCATCCGCGAGCGCAAACGTGCTGTCGATCGCGACGCGGACCGTGCTTGAGTCGAGCAGGCGTCCCAGTTCAGCGAGCTGCGCGCCGTTCGAGCGGACCTGGGCGCTCGAGACCGTGACGCCCAGCTTCGCGGTCTCTTCTTCGTCGAAGTCCCCGGGGAGCACGGGGAACTGGGCGCCGCCGCGCTTGAGCGTGCGCAGGAAGCGGCTGCTGTCGGGGCCGCCGACGGTGTCGAGAACGAGGTCGATGTCGTGCACGAGTTCCTCGGGACGGCTCTTGGTGTAGTCGATGAACCGGTCGGCGCCGAGCTCGCTCAGGAACGATTCATGCGCGCCCGATGCCACCGCGATGACACGTGCACCCTTCCACTTCGCCAGTTGTAGCGCGAAGTGCCCCACGCCGCCCGCGGCGCCGTTGATGAGCACCGTCGTGTCGGCGTCGAGTGCTGTCGGGCGATGCCGTACCTCTTGGAAGGGCGAGGGGTGACCGTGTCCGAGCTCGATCAGGAACTGCCACGCGGTGAGCCCGGCCATGGGCGCCCCGGCGGCGTGCACGTGGTCGATGCCGGCCGGCTTGCGTGCGAGGTCCGAGGCGGGCGCGGCCACGTACTCGGCGTATGCGCTGCCGTTGAAGCTGGGAAAACGCAGAAGACCGAAGACTTCATCACCTACGGCGAGGCCGTCCACGTCCGCGGCGACGGCCGCGACGACGCCCGACACGTCCGTCCCCGGAATCGTCGGCAGGCTGACCGTCGATTCCGTCTCCCCGGGCATCGTGGTCATCCCGCCGCGCAGGTACCAGTCCGGAGGGTTGATGCCGGCCGCGTGGACGCGAACGAGCACCTCACCCGGCCCCGGCTCGGGAATCGGCACCTCGTCGTAACGCAGAACTTCAGGGCCGCCGTGCTCATGGAGCCGGACTGCCCTCATCGTGTGTGTCGGCATCGTTTTCTCCTGCTCGCGCTGCGGGATAGGCTTATTCGGATCAGCGCTCCACATAAACGGATCACTGGTCCGAATATATGGACCACTGATCCGGATAGTCAAATGGACCACTGATCCGGATAGGCGAGAGGGACAGATGCGGGCCGATGCCAGGAAGAACCGCGACCACCTGCTCGCGGTAGCGGGCACCGCCGTCACCGAGCATGGCGTCGACGTGTCACTGCGCGACATCGCGCGCAGGGCCGATGTCGGGCTCGCGACGCTGCTGCGGCATTTCCCGACGCGCGAGGCGCTGCTCGATGCCCTGCTCCGCACGAGCTTCGACGAACTGACGGCAAAGGCAGGCGAGCTCGAGACGTCGAGTTCGCCCGAAAACGCTCTCGTTTCGTGGCTACGCGACTGCGTCGCCTGGACAACCGAGTATCGGGGCGTGACCGTGCTGATGGCAGCCGCCATCGAGGACACCGAATCCGCGCTTCACGCTTCGTGCGTCACCCTGCGCGCGGCCGGTGCGCGGCTCCTCACCCGCGCCCAGATCGCGGGCATGGCGCGGAGCGATATCGATGGCGCCGATTTGTTTGCGCTGATAGCCATGCTCGCTTGGCTCGGCGATCAACCCTCGCTCGCGCCACGCGCCGATCACCTCTTCGAGGTTGTCGCGAGCGCGATTCTGACAACCGCGAAGAGCGGCGATGCCGAGGAGGAACGTCGCCCTCGGGCCCGCAGATGAAACCGTCTCGCTTGCGGACCGGAGAAACTCGGCCGCGCGCCCGGCAGGAGCGGTTCGACGCCGAGTTCGCCAAGGCGGTCAAGGGCACCGGCATCGAGCCACGCGCTCCCCGGGAGCGGACCGCGACCGCCGCGAAGCGGCTGACGAAGGCCCGGGGCCTACCGAGTCCGAAGCGCTCACGGGCGAGACCGTTCACCGCTGATCCGCTCCGGCGCCGGACCGTTCAGAGCTTCACGGGCAGCGCCTTGAGGCGCCAGGCGCCCGGGTTCAGGTCGCGCTCGAGGTCGTCGCCGTCGACGGCCAGAGAGAGTCCGGGGAAGCGGCGCAGCAGCGCCTCGAAGGCCACCTCGCTCTCCTGGCGGGCCAGGGCCGCGCCGAGGCAGTAGTGCATTCCGTGAGAGAAGGCGACGTGGGTCTCACGACGGCCGTCGGGCACCCGGGTGATGTCGAGCCGCCGCGGGTCGCCGAACATACGCGGGTCGTAGTTGGCCGCGACCAGGGACGGCATGACCGCCTCTCCCCTGCGTACCTTCTCGCCGCCGACCTCGACGTCCTCCGTGGCGTAGCGCATGCGCACCGCCAGAGCGGGGCCGCACCAGCGCAGCAGTTCGTGGACGGCGCGGGGGGCGAGGGCGGGATCCGACAGCAGCAGGGCGAGCTGATCGGGGTGGGTGAGCAGTGCGGCGGTTCCGTTGCCGATCAGATGGGCGGTGGTCTCGTGCCCGGCGACGACCACCGTCATGATCATGGTGACCATCTCGGTGTCGCTGAGGCGGTCACCATCCTCGTCCTGAGCCTGGATCAGCCCGCTGATCAGGTCGCCCGTGAGCTCGGCGCGGCGCCGCTCGATCAGCTCCTGGATGTAGGCGACCATGTCGCGCACGGCCTCGGCGAAGCTCGGGCCGTACGACGAGACCAGGGTCCTGCTCCATTCCCGCCACAGCGGGTGGTCCTCCTCCGGAACGCCGACCAGCTCGCAGATCACGATGATCGGCAGCGGGTAGGCGAAGTGCTCCAGCAGGTCGACGACCCCGTTCTCGGCTGCTTCCGGAAGCCGGTCGAGCAGCTTCTCGGTGATCTCCTCCACCCGTGGCCGCAGCTCCAGGACCCTGCGCGCGGTGAACGTGCGCGAGACGAGCCTGCGCAGCCGCAGGTGGTCCACGCCATCGAAGGCGAGGATGCTCTCCAGCAGATACTTGTTGTACTCGGGAGGCACCCCGCGCGCCTGGAGCATCTGCGCCGCCATGTTGTCCGCGCCCGCGCCCGGCACGTTCGCCGGGTCGTTGACGAACCGCGGGTCGTTCAGCACCATCTTGACGTCGTCGTACCGGGTGACGAGCCACACCGGCTGCTCGACACCGGGAATGGCGCAGCGGGCGAGCGGGCCCTGTTCCCGGATCCGCGAGAAGGCGGTGAACGGGTCGCGGATCAGTTCCTCGTCCATGAAGTTGACGGTGTCCATGGTGACCCCTTCTGTCGTGGTCAGATGTTCATGTTGCTGCGGATCTCGTCGTGCAGGCGGTCGACCATGCGCCGGAGGACACCGCGGATGTGCGGGACCAGCGTGTTCAGCCGCTCGGGGTCGTCGGAGACCTCGAAGGCCAGGCGCACGACCTGGGTGAGCATGTCCCCCGCTGTGCTCTTGGCGGCCGGCTCCATGGTCAGGAAGCCGATCAGGATCGCGACGAACGCGTGACGCTGGTCCTGAACGGATGAGTCCGCGCGCAGCACGCCGCGCTCGCGCAGGAGCTCGAAATACTCGTCCATGGCGCGCTCGCGCTCTTCGGCCAGATCCCCGGGGGCCGTCGATACGACCTGGATGAGCGAACCGAGGGTGTCGGTATCGCCGGTGAAGATCGCACGGACAACGGGGTCCTCCTGCGCCCGCGTGTAGACCGACCTGGCCATCCTGCTGAGCAGGAGCGCCGCGGGATCCTCGTCGAGGTCGCGCAGGAAGAGCTCGACCATCCGAAGGTGCGAGGCTGTCATCACCGTCATGAACAGCTGCTCTTTCGTGCTGAAGTGTAGGTAGACGGTGCCCTTGCCGACGCCCGCGCGCCGGGCGACCTCATCGATGGTGATCCGCCGGTATCCCCACGACACCAGCAGCTCACGGGCCGCGTTCAGAATCCGATCGGCCCGCAGGTCGCGCTCGGCGTCGGCCGAGCGTGCGGAAAACCGCGCCATCTTCCAGCCCCCTTCGAGGTCCCGACTCCGTGACCAGATTTGAAATCTGGTCACGTGGTCATGCGGCCCAGGCTAGAGCACGGTGTGATCGAGGGCAAGACAGGGCTGAACGCTGTGGGTGGCCCAGCGGCGGCTTCGGCTCCGTCCTGACCGTGATCGTCTGCAACGACGAGGACGACGCCTGCGGATCACCGACGACTCCGACTACGGCCGTTCCGCTGTTCCTCAACCCGGACCAACCCACATCTGAAGCGCTTACTTACCGTGGTCCGCCAGGCGGCGGTAGACGCCGTACCACCAGATCAGTGCCAGCTCGCGGGCGAACGCGGCGTCGCTGCCGGGATCCCCGGCGGTGACCTGGTCGACAAGGGCCCGTTCGCCGCCCATGACGATCACCCGGGTAGCGCTCACCGGATCGAGGTCGGCAGGGATGCGGCCCGCGTCCTGCTCGGCGCGGAGCATCGCAATCGTCCAGTCCGTGAACCGGTTGAGTTCTTCGCTCCAGAAGTCACGCATGGTCGCGTCGTAGGTGGCGACCTCGGCGATCGCCCGCCGTACGGCGGCGTGTTTCCGGTAGACCCGCACCACTTGCAGGAAGGCGTCCGCAAGACGTTCGACACCCTCTGATGGCTCCCATGCCGAGGTGACGTCGAAGGAGGAGGTCATGAGTTCGGTGGCCAGGCGCACGAGCAGGTCGACCTTGTCGCGGAAGTGGCTGTAGAAGGTCGAGCGGGCGACGCCGGCCTCGGTGGAGATTTGTTGCACGCCGAGCTCGGTGAAATTCGCGCCGTTGATCAGGAGACGCTCCGTCGCGGCCAGGATCTCCGCCTCGGCCGTGGTGGGCCGGCCGACCTTCGCGGTGCGTCGTCGAGTAATCGAAGGCATGCCCTGATCCTAGGGTCGCCGCTCGGCGGCGAACGTCGCACTACGCCTCATCCGGACATCGTGTACGGTCATTTCCGGACACGGTGTCCGGACATAGTGATCGAAAATACATGAGACGCCCAGTCGCCTGCCGGTGAACCGGGCGGATCTACAGGAAGGAATAACTGGTGAAATATCGTCTGCTGGGACGTACCGGGGTCTGGGTCTCCGAGATCTCCCTGGGCACGATGACGTTCGGTGGCAAGGAGCACCCGGTGTACCGCACCCATGGGGCACTCGGGCAGGAGGAAGTGGATCGGCTCGTCGGCACGGCACTCGACGCCGGAATCAACTTCATCGACACCGCCGACGTCTACGCCGACGGCGAGAGCGAGGAGTTGCTCGGCCGGGCGATCGGGCAGCACCGGCGGGACGTGCTGCTCGCCACCAAGCTGATCGCTCCGGTCGGACCGGGGCCCAACGACCAGGGGCTTTCCCGTCTGCACGTGATGCGGGCCCTGGAGGACAGCCTGCGCCGGCTGAAGACCGATTACATCGACCTCTATCAGATCCACAACTACGACCACATAACGCCGATCGAGGAGACGCTGAGCGCGCTCGACGACGCGGTACGGCAGGGAAAGGTCCGCTACATCGGCTGTTCCAACCTTTCCGCCTGGCAGATCAGCAAGGCGTTGGGCGTCTCCGCGCTGCACGACCAGGCGAAGTTCGTCGCCAATCAGATCCACTACTCGCTGTTGTCACGCGACGCCGAGCGTGACCTGGTACCCATGGCCGAGGACGCGGGACTGAGCCTGACGGTGTGGCAACCGCTTGTCGGCGGATTCCTCACGGGCAAGTTCGACCGCGGCGGGGTGACCACCGAACAAGACTCCCGCCGAGCCCAGAACGGCTTCGACTTCGTCCCGTTCGAGGAGGAGAAGGGCTTCAGGGTGCTCGACGTGCTGCGGGCCGTCGCCGAGCGGCACGAGGTGAGCCCCGCCCGGGTCGCCATCGCCTGGTTGCTCGCCCAGCGCGCCGTCACCAGCGTCATCGTCGGCGCTCGCAAGCTGGAACAGCTCACGGACAACATCGCCGCCGGCGACCTGACCCTCACCGAGCAGGATCTCGCCGAACTCGACGAGGTCAGCCGGTCGCCGATCGCCTACCCGAACTGGATTCAAGGGTGGTTCGCTCCGACCCGGATCCCGGCCGGCAACCTGGCCTGATGCGGCGCTTCGGGTGACAGGCACGGGGAACAGTCCGGCCTGACACCCGACGCGACCTGCGGTAACCGACTGCGGCGACACGTCGGTTGGGCGACGGTCATCTCGAACGAGCAGGTTGAACCCGCTCCCCACCCGACACCGTGGGCTCCGCAGGCCGCTGTTTCCCACGCGACGGCCGGCGCCGTGCTCGGCGTCACGGCAGTGGGCTGACGACCACCACCGCGCAGATCAAGGCATCCCACAAGGGACTTTCCGCGCATCCCAGCGAGAGAGAAACATACTCGACCTGCCCGCAACATCTTCGCCTCTCGTCCCACAATGCGGGCCGCCGGCCTGCAAGAGCGGGTGGAGGTCGTCGCGGGCTCGGCTCGTGGCCGCCACCGACACCCGGGCGGCGGCCGCCACCGCCCGGTGCGTCACCGCACCCGCACCCTGCCGTCCGTGAAGCGGTATTCACACGTTGGGCCTTGTCGATGTGCGCTCGGAGGATCAGTGTCGAAGCAAGGGAGTCCCCCCACCCTGAAGGATCGCCATGACTGAAGTCACCCGGTCCCATCCGCTCGGAGTCAGCCGTCCGGATCTCGCCATCGCGGATCTACCCGAGCCCGAGGAGGTCTTCGGAGTCTCTCGGCTCGGTACGAAAGAGCTGTTCAAATATGCCGTCGGCCCGAGCCTCATCGCGCTCGGCATCTCCATCGGCAGCGGCGAGTGGCTGCTGGGGCCACAGGCCGTCGGCCAGTACGGATTCGTCGGGGTGGGCTGGGTCATCCTGGTCTCGGCCATCTTGCAGACCTTCTACAACGTCGAGTGCTCCCGCTATGTCCTCGCCACCGGCGAGTCACCGGTGGTGGGCTGGGGGCGCGTGCCGCCCGGCTTCGCGCTCTGGGTGCCACTGTCGGCCTTCATCATCATCTTCGCCTTCATCGCCGGAGGCTGGGCCGCCTCCGCGGGGCAGGGCGTCTACGCCCTCGTGCACGGCGAGGTCGCGCCGGCCGGCGCCGAGGAGCCGCGGCTGTGGGCGATAGGCCTGCTCCTGCTCGTCTTCGCCATCACCGCCGCCGCCCGCAAGATCAGCCGGACCCTGGAGCTCGCCAACTGGGGCATGGTCGGCGCGATCCTGGTCGCGCTGCTGCTCATCGACATCTTCGTCGTGCCGTTCGAGATCTGGTGGGACGCGATCCGCGGCTTCGTCACCCCCGCCGCGCCGCCGGCCGGGATCACCGCGACCCAGCTCGGCGGGCTGGCCGGGTTCACCGCCCTCGCCTCCGGATTGAACTGGTACGTCATGGGCCACTACCGTGACAAGGGCTACGGCATGGGCTACCGCACCGGCTTCATCGCTGGGCTGCGCGGGCCGAAAAGCGAGCTCCTGGACAGCGGCGTGACCTTCCCCGACGATCCCGTCAACGCCGGTCGCTGGCGCCGCTGGTACCGCCTGCTGCTGGTGGACATGTGGGGCGTCTTCTTCGTCGGGGCCATCCTCGGCATGCTGCTGCCGACCATACTGATGGCCAGGGCCGTCGAGCTGTCCGGCCAGAGGCCCACCCAGGCGAACGTGCCGACGTTCGTGGCGAGCGCCCTGGGCGACGAATACGGTCAGGCCATGTTCGTCGGTGCGCTGATCCTGGGGGTGCTGATCCTCTTCTCCACCCAGCTGGGCATCTTCGAAGGGATGGTCCGGGTGGTGACCGACGCCGCCCACGCCACCAGCCCCCGGCTCCGGGTGCTCATCGAGGGCGACCCCCGGAGGTTCTACTACCCGTTCATGTTCGGCCTGCTGGTGGTCATCGCGATCGTGCTGCACCTGGCGGTTCCGATCAGCCTGGTCCAGTGGTCGGCCAACATGTCCAACCTGGGCGCGCTGATCTACCCGTTCATGCTGATGTACCTCAACGCCAAGCTGCCCCGGCCCGCCCGTCCCCGCTGGTGGCACTACGTGATCCTGGTGCTGAACTTCCTGTTCTTCGGGTTCTTCTTCGTCAACTTCATCGCCGACTTCGTCGGAGACCCGTTGGTGACGTTCTGACCCCGCCACGACTCGCCGCCCTCGCCGGGTGATCGGCTGGAATGTCGATCACCCGGGCCTGCGTGCGCGCGAGGTTGTGACTCCCGACCACAACGCAACCGGAGTATGACGGTGATCGGGCCGGCCGTACCGGGCGGAACTTACGGGGCGATCCGATGTCAGACCGACCGAGTTCGTAGATGATGGCACCCGGCTGACAGTGCGCTGAGATGGCTGAGGCCCGATGCATCCAGCGCCGCCGTACGGTGGGGTCTGTTGGTCGGGAGGCGGCAACGCGGAGGAGCAGGGATGAGCGCTTCAGGTCTGTCGACGGTACGGCTCGCAAAGATGCGCGAGGTGCTGACCGGGCATGTCGCACGCGGTGACCTGCCGGGTCTGGTCGCCCTGGTGGCCCGGCGCGGTGAAGTGCACGTGGAGGTGGTCGGCAGCATGGAGGCCGACGGCGGCGGCGGGCCGATGCGTTGCGACGCGATCTTTCGCATCGCCTCGGTCACCAAGCAGGTCACGGCAGCGGCAGCGATGATCCTCATTGAGGAGTGCCGGCTGCGACTGGACGACCCGGTGGACGAACTGCTGCCCGAGCTGGCCGACCGCAAGGTTCTGAGGCGGCCAAGCGGCCCCCTCGACGACACGGTTCCGGCGCATCGGCCGATCACCCTGCGCGATCTGCTGACGTTCCGGATGGGCACTGGAATGGTGATGGCGCAGCCCGGGGAGTATCCGATTCAGCGGGCGCTGGACGAGGCCGGACTGACCCCCGGCCCGCGGGTCGGACCGATCGAGCCCGATGAGTGGATGAAGCGGCTCGGCGATCTGCCCCTGGTCCACCAGCCGGGAGAGAAGTGGATGTACCACACCGGTTCCGACGTCCTGGGGGTGCTCATGGCCCGGGCCACCGGGCGGCCGTTGGAGGAGCTTCTGAAGGAGCGCCTCTTCGAACCGCTCGGCATGAAGGACACCGGATTCCACGTCCCCGCCGACAAGCTGGACCGGCTGCCCGCCGCCTACCGGCCCGATTCCGGGACGGGAGCGCTCGTGCTCGACGACGATCCCCGCCAGAGTCTGTGGGGACGGCCGCCCGCCTTCCCGTCCGCGGGTGGCGGACTGGTCTCGACCGCCGACGATCTGCTGGCCTTCTGCATAATGATGCTGAACAAGGGCCGGTACGGCGGGCAACGCATCCTGTCCAGGCCGTCGGTCGAGCTGATGACCACCGACCAGCTCACCGAGGAGCAGAAGGCGGAGAACGCCGTGTTCTTCGGGGGTGGGAGTGGCTGGGGACTCGGGGTCAACGTCGTCACTCGGCGGAACGACCTGTCCGCCGTCCCCGGACGGTTCGGCTGGAACGGCGGCACGGGGACCTCCGTCTACACCGATCCGGCTGAGGAGCTGATCGGGATCCTGCTGACTCAGCGGCACATGACGTCCCCGATGCCACCTGCTGTGTTCCGCGACTTCTGGACCTGCGCCTATCAAGCCATCGACGACTGACAGCGGCCATCTTGCTGCCGGCCAGGAGCAGTCCAACGTGGAGCGCCACGAGCGGAGCAAGGACGTACGACGGGTGACGGCCATTCTCAGCGACAAGGTGGGAGAGCTTCTTCATGATCGACGTTCCCGTGCCCACGGGTGCGTGGGAAGGTGAGCACCGCTCCAGCTCGAATCCCTCGGCTACATCGTCACCGCCTAGCCTGCCGCATAACCAGAAACCCCCAAGATCAGGCGCTACGGTGAGGCGAGATCGAAAATCCTCTTAAAGGGCATCCATGACTGAGCTGAAGACTCACCCCCTGACGGTGCCAGGCGCCGTCCTCGACCCGCTATACGTCGAGAAGCCGTCGGCCCTCTACCGAACCTCGTTCGACCTGCGGGGCGGCGACAGACTTGGCGCATCCCGGCTCAGTCATGACACGCTCTGCCTCGCTGATTGTCTACGGACGCAAGGGCAGCCCTCGACGACCGTCCCGCTCGACGAGCAGCTACGCCTGCCGTGAACGAGCAGAAGCGCCGGACACTTTCGAAGTCGTCCGACTATCTCGACGCGCTTGCGACGACACTGCGAGACCTCGGTGGGGCGACGACCATCCCTCACGAGCTCACCCAGAACGCCGACGACGCTGGCAACGCCACCACCATCAGATTCACGGTGACCGACGACGCGCTCACGGTCTGGAACAACGGCACCTTCACCGACTGCGGAGAAGATGACGGCAACTGTCCCTGGCCAAAGCGATGTGACCTTCACGCCTTCCGCCGGTTTGCCGGCCGCACCAAGGCAGGCGACGCATCTACAACTGGAGCTTTCGGGGTCGGCTTCACCTCGGTGTACCAGATCACGGATGCTCCCGAGCTTCTGTACGACGATGAGCACTGGATTCTTGACGAAACTGCCCAGGAGGATCAACGCCTCCGATCATGCGACGGGCAGTGCGCCAGAGCGCACGGAGGGCCAGGAACAACATTCGTTCTGCCGTGGGCCCGCGTCGCCAGCCCACTTCGGGAGAAACTCGAAGTCCCGCCGGTAAGTGACGAAACGATTGCGGAAATTGAGACAGCGCTCCTCGATGACGCTCACGCCACGGCGCTGTTCCTACAGCACGTGACCAGCATTGAACTCGAAACCTCGCGGGGCAGGTTCTGCATCGAGCGCGAAGATGTCGAGGACGGAGTGGTCGTCCACGACACGGCCTCCAGCACGCGGTGGCTTACCATCCAGTCGGAGTTCCAGACGGATGCTCGTCTGTTGGTGAAACGTGCAGCTGGCCTCATCCATCCGGAGCGACCCACGATGGTCACCATCGCGATGCCGGTCGATCAGAGCATCAACTCCGGTGTGCTCTATGCCACGCTGCCGACTCAGACCCCCAGCGGGCTGCCCGCCAACGTCAATGCTGCGTTCTTTCCCAGCACTGACCGGAAGGCAGTCCGCTTCGAGTCTTCCGGGTATCACGCGGAGTGGAACCGCGCAGCGATCTCTGCGGTCGCACGAGGCATAGCGGAGGAAGCAGGCAGGATCGCCGAGCGACTTGGCTTGCCAGCGTTCTGGGAGTTCCTTGGCGGCATCACGGACCTGGGCCGTGGAGTAAGCATCGACCAACCGAACCACTCTGCGACGTATCTCAGTGCCTTGCGCCAGGTGGTTCCGGGTCTTCCCGTCGTCGATACGATCGGCGGCACACGTGCACTACCGAAAAACGTGCTACTTCCGGCAGAGTCAGAGCTCTACGAGTCTGGCGAGGCGCTGGCCAAGATTGGCCTGCCGCTAGTTGCGCGGCACCTGCACCGCCGCCTGTACACGAACGCCATGTATACGGCGTATGAAATAAGCGTGCTGACCGGCCGGAATGTCGTCGAGCAACTCCGCTCCAAAGGCATCACCGAGGCGTTCAACCTGTCAGACGGTCCACTCGATCGCGATGAGCTGATCCAGATCCTCGACGCGCTCGAACGCCTGCCAGGAAAGGTTGCCAACGTCGATGGCATCGGGGATGTGGCGATCGTTCCTTGCCGCAATGGCATGGTCGCGCCGCCATCTCAGGTCGTGTGGCCGGCATCAGGAGACGACGGCACGCTGTTCGAGGTCTTGGTCGACGATCTGCTGATTGCGGATGTGGAGACGATCGAGACGCACTGCCCGGGGCTCCGGGAGGCATGTTCACCCCTGGACGTCGCGTGTGCCGCGCGCATCCTGCAGGCCGTAGACACCGAAGCGCTCGGCGCATTTGCTGACAACCTGCTCGACTGGCTGAACCTAAATCTGGTGGGGATCACCAACCCCACAACTCGTCAGAAGGTCGCCGAGCTTCCGATCTTTCCGACTGCCTCCGGATTTGAACCCTTGACAAAGTTGTCACTTCCGAACGACTTCCGCGATCCGATTGAGGTCGCGAACCTGGTCGCACACACCGCAGCACGCGACTATCACAAACTTCTGAGCGCGCTCGGCGCGCGGCCGCTCAACATCGTTGATTACATCCGCCTTCATGTTCTCCCGGCAGCAGAGGCGGGGAGAATCTCCATCAGCCAGGCGAGCGAACTACTCAAGCTCATCGCCGTTCACCAGGAGGAGCTCACCGGACTCCGGGAGAGCCTTGCATCAGCCGCGCTCGTGCCCTGCGCCGACGAGCAGTTACGCCCCGCACCGGCGGTACACCTGCCGTCTCCAGATATATCGACGTTGGCCCCCGCCCTTCCCGTCGCACTCACCACTGGCGTAGCTCCCTCTGTTCTGGAGTGGCTCGGTGTGCGGAAGCTACCCTCCGACCACGCTCTTATCGTGGCGGTCGAAAGGCTTGCCAGCGGAGACAAAGATCCGGACGCCTCCGTTGTCGGGGCGGTGTTGCGGACACTCCAGGCACGTGATGACCTGCCAGAGAGCCCACCTGAGTTCCTGACCGCGCGACGATGGCTTCCGCTCAAGCGCGGCGGACGCGCGAAGCCCAGCGAGGTGCTACCCACCAACGCCCGCCACTTGTACGGCACTCAGGGCGACGAACTCGGACTGGCCTCGGACCTCCAAAGCCGCTTCTTCCAGCGGCTGCGCTGGCTCGGCATGCCGTCGGCTCCGCCGGCCAGGACAGTCGTGGCCCACCTCCAACATTGCGCGGCCGCCGAGAGCGAGATGAACCCGGACGTCTACCGGGTGCTGAGCAACAACGCGGATCATCAAGCCGTTAAGCAACTTCGCGGGACGCCGTGTGTCTACATCGGTCAGGGACGCTTTGTCCTACCCACAACCGCGTTCTGGCAGAAGTCGCCCTTCGGTAGATGGGGCACAACCCTCCCCGAGGACTGGCTCCAGTACAAGCCATTTTTCGACGTCGTCGGCGTGAAGCACGAACCCGGACCGACCGAGATCGCGGCCGTACTACAATCGATCCTTCACGAGTACGGCACAGACCAGGTGGACCAGGACGGGGCGGAGGCCATCCACGGCTGCTGGAGCCGACTGTCTGAGCTCCTGGAGCATGCCGAGGCCGGCAGCGTCCTTCCGAAGCTGGGGCGCATGCGCTCGACCCTTGATCCCCGCGGACTCTTGGCGTGGCCGGACCATCTGTTCTTCGAGGACAGCCGAGCACTTCACAAGCGTTTCCCTCAGCTCGCTCACAATGTGATCCCTCGTGTTCATGGCACCTGGCCGGCCCTTGCCGAAGCCGGAGTGCAGCGGGTCGAGGAACTCATCAAGGCCAAGTTGGTTGATGTCGATACCCGGGTCGACACCGAGCTCCCCAACAGGATCGCTGACCGTCTGAGCGCTCTCCGGCGGGTGTTTGACGACGAGCAGGTCCTCGATGAGCTGCAAGAACTCACGATCCTGCGCGCAGCCCGACTCCGGGTTTCCTACCGGGCCGAACTCTTCGGCTACTCGTATGAGATCGGTCCGGAAGGCGCCGACGCGATCTACCTGCCTGACGAGGACCATCTCGTGTACGCGGACAAGGCGTCGGACCGGGCACTCGCACGAGAACTTGCCCGGGCCATCGCGCCCGACGACGACCCCGGACCACTCGCCATGCGGCTTGAGCCCATCCTGAGTGCGATCTCGCCTCAAGAGGCACACCTCGCGCTCGATGACTTCGGTATCGCGAAGCTCGACACGACCGAGCACGAAGCCTCATGGAGCCCCACGGCAGACGTAGGTGACGACGCCATCGTGGCCGATGACTTCGTGGACGATGCACCGACGGATGCCGACGCCGAGAGCAACATAGGTGAAAGCAGCCACGGCGAAACCGTGGAGTCAGAAGGAGACGAGGCTCCCGACGCGAAGGAGAACCGCCACGGCACGGGCGGCGGTAGCGGTGGCGGCACGGGTGGCGGTGGCGGCTCGGGTAGTGGCAGCGGCGGTGGCGGCAAGGGAACGGGCGAGCGAAGGCGCAAGGGCGACGGATCGGATACCCGAACCGGGCGACAGACTCGCCTGCGCTCCTACGTCGTGGAGACCGACGAGGACGAGGGCGATCGCGGGGCCGTTGGCGACGAGGCTCCAGACCTGTCGCCAATCGACATGGCCGGCGTCGCGCGCGTACTGGAGTACGAGCGCGAGTGCGGCCGCGATCCCCACGAGATGGCGCACAGCAACGCAGGTTTCGATGTCGAGTCGTACGACAAGCGCGGCGAGCTCGTGAGGCGGATCGAGATCAAGTCGACGGGCGGCCAGTGGTCCATCGCTGGCGTCATGCTGTCGCGCCGCCAGCATCAGCAGGCGGTCAAGGATGGAGACCTGTTCTGGCTCTACGTCGTAGAGAACGCGCAGGGCGATGATTTCAAGGTCTACCGCATCCAGAATCCTGCGAGCCGGATCGACTACTTCGGATTCGACGGTGGCTGGAAGGACGTTGCGGAACCGGACGTCGAGCGCGACGAGTCAGGAACCCCGAACGCCCGCTCGACGAGGGGCCTGCTCGGTCAATCGCCGGGACACTCACCGACTGCCAATTGACGTCAACGTCCCGTCGCCGCGCGTCGGTCTCGCTTCGCCTCCATTGGCACGTCTCGGCAGAGTTCGGCCAGGTCGCACTTGCCGCACTGCTCGCCCCAGACGGACAACCGAGGGAGGTTGTTGTCGCGCAGCGAGTCTCCGGCTTCCTTGATCCGTGCCCGCACACCGATGAGCAGTGGATCCTCGACTTCTTCTCGGATCGTCTTTCCCTCTTCATCGAGGTTCAGTACCTCAATGAGATCCGCGCGTTCACCCGTCAGCTCTTCATAGCCCACCGCGTAGACGTGCAGCTGATCTCGGGTCACGTCTTCGTCCTGAGCTCGAGCCGTCGACTTGAAGTCGACGATCGCGAGCTCGTTGGTGTCGAGTCTGCGTACGAGGTCGATGCGGCCGTCGACGGTGATCCCCGGCGCCACGTGCACCTGGACCTGCTTCTCGCTGTGCACTGTCTGCGCGAGGTCAGTCTCATGCTCCCTGAGGTAGCGCTGGACTGCCACAACGGCTGCACGGTGGAGGGTTGCCTTGAGCTCGGGGTAGGCATACGGAGTGTGCAGATGCCGGGTGACAAGGCTCTCAGCCTCGGCCAGGGAAGCCAGGTCGCCGTTGATCGCCCGCTTGTGGATCTCGGCGAGCGCGTCGTGGAGGCCCTTCCCGTAGCCGAGGGCCTCATGGAGTGGCGGGTTGAACCCATAGAGGAATCGAAGCTTGAACTGGTAGGGGCACTCGAAGAGGTACTTCAGCTCCGAGAACGACAGCGTGACGCTGGGAGTCTCATGCCGAGCCTGCGGTTCAAGCCGAAGCGCATCTGCTTGGACGCCCTGGTCTCGCGTCGAGAACCACTGCTGGGCCGCGCAGTGGTCGAAGAAGACCGACCGCTTCCTGTAGAGCTGATTCGGCCCCGGCGAGAAGGAGACATACAGGTATTTCTGAGCACGCGTCACCGCTACGTAGAACAGTCGCGTCTCGTCATCGAGCGTGCCCTTGTATCGGTCGGCGTCCCCCACGGCGGTCTCGGGGATGAGGTGGAACAGCCCAAGTCCGCCTTGTCGCTTGGCCGGGAAGCGGTTCGCGCGAAGACAAGGCAGGAAGACCGCCGGCCACTGCATGCCCTTTGCCTGGTGGACCGTGGTCAGCGTGACCGCGTCGGGCGTCGCGTAACCCACGTCTGCGTCCGAATCCGCGTAGTACCCGGGCGCCTGATGCTCAAGCCAAGCGGCGAACGCCTCGTACTTCTGCTTGGGGTCGGTGTTGAAGTAGATCTGCTCGAAATCCGAGATCGCCTGGCTGAACTTGCCCAGTTGGTAGAAGACCAGTTCGCGTCGCAAAGACTCCCCTGGAACCGTCTCCTCCCGCAGACCCAGGGCTTCCATGAACTCGAGGTAGAGGCGCTGAATGTTGTACACGCCCCAACGCTCGCCGCGGTCGAAGTCGCGCCCTTCGTCCAGCAGCGCCATTGCGCCGTCCCAGTCTGCGGTTGACGGAAGAAGCTTCGCATCCGCCCAGAGATTGTGAAGGTCTGCAGCAGTCATCAGCCCAACCATGTAACGGAAGACGCCGACGACTGCCTGGATCTCGGGGCTCTCGAAGAGCCGGTTCAGGCCCTTCACCACGTAGGGGATGTCGCGCCGGCGCATCTCCTCCACGAGAGCACCAGCGTCATTCGCGACTGAGCGATAGAGGACCGCGAAGTCAGACCACGAAAGTCCTCGTGCTTCCCCGTCCGCGGTGTCCTGGAAAGCGAGACCCCTCATGGCCTCAATGCGGTCGCAGATCCACTCAGCCTCGTCGTTCTCGTCGGCGAACTCGCGCGCGATCATGTCGCCGCGCTGCCATCGTTGATGCCCGGCCCGGACCATCGCCTTGGGAAGCCGGTTCGCGTCCGGAATTCGCTCGGCGACGGACCGGCCGACCTCGACGATGCCTTCACTGGACCGGAAGTTCTCACCCAGCGTGACCTGGCGGACGCCCTCGTACCGGTCCTTGAAGGTAACGATGTTGGAGACTTCGCTCCCCCGCCACTGGTAGATCGTTTGATCGTCGTCACCCACCACGCAGAGGTTGGCGCCGAACTGGGTCAGGCCGCGGACCAGCCGTTCCTGAAGCGGATTCACGTCCTGGTACTCGTCGACCACCACGTATCGGATGTCGTCTCGGATGTGCTGCTGAACGATGCCGGCGCTCTCGTCTTCGTCGACGTCACCCTCAAGAAACTGGACCGCCAAGTGGATCATCTCGGTGAAGTCGAAGTAGGCATGCCCGTAGAGGAGTTTCATGTAGTCCTCGAAGGATGCCACCACGCCGACTGGAACAAGGTCCCAGTCGACAGTGTCTTCCCGCAGAACACTCGTAGCCTGTAGGAAGAGCCGCGAGTGCAAGAACCTCCGCAGGTACGGCGTGCCGCCGGAGAGCGTCGGACAGACCGTCAGGCCCGACTTGCGGCTGTTGCGGTCGACGAACATCCGGGAAGTGATCTCGGTGAGGACCGAGAACTTGAAGGTCTCGGGGACCAGCCGCTGAAGAAGGCCCAGCGCATACCCGTGCATCGTGCCGACGTACATCTCGGCAAGACCGAACGTATCGAGGCCTTCCTTCTCGAGAATCGAGAGGATGCGTTCCTTCAACTCGGCTGCGGCCTTCTCCGTGAACGTGAAAGCAATGAGGTTCCGGGGTTCTACGTCCGGGTGGGCAAGGATGGCAGCGATCCGCTGTGAGATGACCTGCGTCTTGCCCGATCCTGCACAAGCGATGATCTGCAGCGGTTCGTCGAGGCAGGAAATGGCCTCGGCTTGAGCCTCGGTGTAATTAGGCAATCGACTCACCCGGGGTTGTGAACTAGTGGAGGACGGTGGCCAAATCCCAATGGCCCCTGCAATTGTCCGGTTCGGCGGTCATCATGCATGGCAGGATCAGAGCGCTTCGAAGCGTCCCTGCTCTGGCATCGAGTAGCCCGCTGTCTGGAGGATTTTCGCCAGATGGATATTCTCCTCACCCGGGTGCAGATCGTCGGCGCGAGCGGGAGGAAGCAACGCACGCAATGCCCGAGTAGCGCGTAGGGCGAGTTCGGAGACGACTTCACCATCAAGCTCGATGACCAGGGTGCCGTACAGGAGAACTTCCGACTGATCCCATTCATCCGCTTCGCTCTCGCCGAGGATGTCGATGTTGACCCGTCCGCGTCGGGCCAGCAGGAGGAGTTCACAGATGTCCGGGAGGTGCTTGAGAGCATAGGAATAGTGAGCATCAAGGCCGGAAGAGCCGAGACCCGGTGCTGTGATCCGAAGGTCGAGAATGTCAGGGACGCTGGCGTCGACCGATAGGTTCGCGCCTCGCCGGACCAGCAGACCCGCAGCGGCTTCCCTCTGTTGCTCATCCTTCGTGGCAAGGCTCCACCAAGGCAGCGGCCCCCACACCCCGCGCGCCGTGTCGTTCTCGCTGAAGCCGGAGAAGGAGGAATCCGCCCAGCCGAGGTACGCCTTCAGGCAACCATCTTGGAACTGTTCGTCGGCGGTGCGTTCGCGGATCAGATCACGCTCGAAGGCGCTGAGTCCCTCCAGCGTGCCGGCGACCGCTTCCAGATGATCGCGGACGAAGGAGAGCGCGCGAGAGACTGTGCTCGCTAGAGCGGAATCCAAAGACATTCCGGCCAGGGTGTTGCTCAGGAGTCGCTCGGCTGCCCGACTCCGTACGAGATCGTCTCCTATCTCGAACAGGTGCTGGATGGCGTTGGGATTCCAGCACAGCCGGTCGAACCACAAGTCCGCGGCACGCACCGCCGTCTGGTGGGTCAATGAGCCGGCGGCGAGGTTCCGGGCATGGATATCCGGCTCGGACTTCAGTCGGTTGAAGAGGTTCCGGTAGTCCTTCAGAGGATCAGCGGGCAGAGAGCTCAAGACCTGAAGCATCCGCGTGTCCTTCACGCCCCAGAATTGAGTGAGCTCCCGCTGGATCTGCCCGGGAGTGAGAGTACGGCTTCGTTCCGCTGCCCAGTGCTCCAGAAGATATAAGTAGACGTCGTCTGGGGCCAGTGGCAGGAGCGCGCCGTTCAACAGCGAAAACCGGCCGCTGAACCGGGTCCGCCACCGCACGGCTTTGATCAGCTTGTCAAGGTCTTGCTGTTCCGGATAGGGAGTGGAGAACAGGTGACTCCCGATCAGCAGGGCGCCGATCTCGGAGGCCCGGTATCCCCTTCCGTCGAGCATGGCAACTCTCGCACAGAGCAATGACCGGGCCAGCTCCGGTTCGCCCAGATCCGGTCGAACGCTGGGGACCTCAGACCGGGGTAGAAGGTCGCCAATAAAGGCTGCGAACCACTCTCTGCGGAGTTTGTCCAGATCCAGATCAGTCACTCGTCCTCCTTCACGCGGCATATGGATCACCTCGGGTACATGTCAGTAGTCAAGCGGCCGTTCAATGCTGCAAGGACGATCTCCGACGCGTCAGGACGTGAGAGAGCTCCAGGAGTGAGAGACGGGCGCTTCGCGTCCGACGCTCGACCGGGGTTCGACGCAGGTCGTCACGGGTCTCAGCCTCAACCCCAAGCTGTCAAATCGGATAAAGCTCCACTTTGCCGGAGCCTGGGTGACCTTCCACACATTGCTCGCATTTCCTCAGCGGGGCTTAAATCCGAGGCATGGATACCGGTTACTGCGCCCCCGGGGCCCACTCGTTGGCGAAGGTTTCCATCTGCTTGAGGACGAGGTCCACGGCCGCGCGCTCCTCTGCCGGCGGGTAGTCGAACTTCGCGAGCAGGCGCCGGATGCGGGTGCGCAGCTTGGCGCGTACTGGCTCGCGGGAGAGCCAGTCGACGCTCAGATTCTTACGGATGTCCGCGACCAGTGCACGGGCGATCTGCGCGAGGGTGTCGTCGCCCATCAAGACTTTCGCGAGATCGTGGTTGGCCACAGCGTCGTAGAAGGCCAGCTCGGCGTGGTTAAGCGGAGGGTCGAAGCGCTCGCCGCGCCGGGCTTCCGCGGAGACTTCCTTGGCCATGGCGACTAGCTCGGCGATCATTTCGGCGCTGTTGAGTTGCTGCCGCATGTAGCGGATCATCAGGTCTTCGAGCTTCTCGACGAAGCTCTCCCTGCGGACGATGTTGTGCCGGGTCACCTCGCGCATCTTCTGCTCGATCAACCGGCGCAGTGCCTCGGCCGTCAGGTGCGGTGTCTCGGAGTTCTGGAGTTCGCGCAGGTGCTCGTCATTGAGATGGGTGATGTCGAGTCTGCCAAGACCGGCCTCGGCGTACAGGTCTGTGATCTCGTCAGCGTCGACGACGGAGGCCGCGAGCTGGTTGAGGTAGACGTTGACCTCGGAGGCCAACGGTTTGCCGCTGGCCTCGCGGTCCGCGGCGTCCAGCTGCACCATCCAGGCGCGTACCTCACTGAAGAAGGCGATGTCCTTGCGCCAGGTCTGGAGGTCGCCGAAGCGCTCGGAGATCTCCCTGCTCATCGCGCACAGCCGGTAGAAACGCTCCAGCCGCGTGGCGCTCTCCCGGAAACGTACACCGAGCGTCTTGGCACCCGACTCGACCTGGTTGCCGGGGGTTCGCGGGTCGCGCAGATGATTGGCGGTCATGCGCAGGGCGTGCACGTACGGCTTGGGCCTGGAAGTGTCGGCCAGCAGCGTCCGCCAGGGTATGCCGGAGAGCAAGCCGCAGATGGTGGCGTGCTCGTTGCGGACCTCGGTGATGGCCCGTTCAACGTCCCTGCCCAACGTCTGGTCCTGCTGGTCGCCGGAGCTGTATTCGGCGAGTGCCTTCCTGAGGTTCTCGGTGAGCGGCGCGTAGCCGACGAGCAAGCCGTCCTGCTTACCCCGGAAGCGGCGGTTGACTCGGGCCAGAGCCTGCATCAGATTCGCCCCTCGCATGGGACGGTCCATGTAGAGGGTGTGGATCGGCGGGGCGTCATAGCCAGTGAGCAACATGGAGTGGACGATGATCAGCTCCAGCTCGTCCTTGATGTCCTTCGCCCGGGCCTGGATAATCTTGTGCTGGGAGGGGCGCAGCGCGTGGTTTTTCAGATTCTGGGGATCACTGGGAAGACCGTGAAATACGATCTTCATTTTGCCTTTGCGCGGGTCCTTGTCCACCCATTTGGGTCGCAGCTCGGCGATGGCATCGTAGACTCTGACGCAGACCTCCCGGGTGACACAGACGATCATCGCCTTGCCTGACTCGCCGATCTGCGGGCGCATCAGCTCCGAACGTCTCTCCCAGTGCGCCACCAGGTCCTCGGCGAGGGTCTTTATCCGGTCGGGAGCACCATAGACATTGGTCATCTGCGCGGCGTAGTGCAGGGCACGGCGCCGCTCGGCATCATCCATGTCCGCGGTCAACGCGTTGGCCTGCTCGTCGATGGCCTCCGGGTCCACATCCGGGGGCAGCGAGACCGGGATAAGCCGTGGCTCGTGATAAACACGGACCGTCGCCCCGTCGTCCACAGCCCGCTTGAGGTCGTAGACGTCGATGTAATCCTTGCCTGCGCCGAAGACCTCCCGAGTATTTGCGTCGGCCCTGGAGATGGGCGTGCCGGTGAAGGCGATCAACGTGGCGTACGGCAAAGCCTCGCGCAGGCGGCGGGCATAGCCATTGAGATTGTCGTAGTGGCTGCGGTGCGCCTCATCGACGATGACCAGGATGTTGCGCCGGTCGGACAGAAGCGGGTGGTCCGCGCCGACGTCCTTTTCCTGCTTGGTACGGCCGAATTTCTGCAGGGTAGTGAAAATGATGCCGCCGGTCCGGCGGTTGGTCAGCTCCGTGCGCAGCTCCTCACGGGTCTGGACCTGGGTCGGGGTCTGGCCGAGGAGGGTCTGGCTGTCCTGGAAGGTGTTGAAAAGCTGGTCGTCGAGGTCGGTGCGGTCGGTGATGACGACGATCGTGGGGTTGTTGAGCGCGGGGTGTCGGGAGGTCAGCGCGCTGGTGCACACCATCTCTTCGGACTTGCCGGAACCCTGCGTGTGCCAGACCACCCCGGCCTGCCCGTTGCTGCGGGACGCCTCGACGATCGCCTCGACGGCCCTTTGAACGGCGTAGAACTGGTGCGGCTTCGAGATGCGCTTGCCCTTGGGGGTGAAATTAACGAAGTCCTGGGTGAAGGAGAGGAACCTTGGCTGGCTGAACAGGCCATTCAGGGCAAGGAAGAGTGCCTCCGGCCCTTCATGGTCGAACGCGTTGGTGTCCACGGGGTCACCCTCGTCGTCCACGTTCCAGGGTGCGAAGTGCTCGTACTCGTCGGTGAACGGGGTTCCGTACTTGGCGGTGATCCCGTCGGAGACCAGGCAAAGCACGTTATAGCGGAACGCGAGGGGGAACTCGCCGACGTAAGTGCGGAGCTGGGCGTGCGCGTCCTTGAGCGTGGCGTGCTCGTCGGCGGCGCTTTTAAGCTCGACGACGGCGAGGGGTAGGCCGTTGACGTAGAGGACGAGGTCGAAGCGGCGTTCATACTCACCGTCCATGACGGTGACCTGATTGACGGCGCGATAGGTGTTCGCCTCGGGGTTGCGCAGGTCGACGATGCGGATAGTGGGAGTGTGCTCCGCACCGAACTCGTCGGTATAGGGGACTGCTCGGATGCCGGAGGTGAGGTATTCGTGAGCGAGCCGGTTCTCGGGGAGTGGTTCACGGGAGGTGGGGGCGGTGGCGACGGAGAGGGCGTCGTCTATGGCGTTAGGGGGGAGAGCAGGGTTAAGACGCTCGATCGCTCCGTGCAGCTCATCATGGAGGATGAGGTCGTCCCAGGTCATCCGCTTTTCGGAACCGGGAGAGATGTCCTTACCCGCTGTGGACTCCCAACCCAGCTGGGCAAGCTCTTCCAGAGCCAGCTTCTCCCAGGTGGCCTCGGTCATCTTGTCGTTGTTCTTGTTGATAGTCATAAGGCGTCCTCGACGACTTGTTCCGCGTCCCTGACATGGATTCGACCGGACATGAGTTGGGGGAGGAGGGTGTCGCGCAGGGCAGCGAGGGTGCGGGATTCGTTTTCGAGCGACTTCATGTGTGCGAATGCTTTTGATACTGCAGCACCGAAATCCGTGAGCGCTTCAGCTTTAGGACGATTTACGAGAAAATCTGCCACGTCGGTAGCGCTAACCCGCTGGCGTCCGGAGGATCCGACCATGTTGCGAATGGCGTGGGCTCGGAAGCGTTCATTTCGTGCGAGGAAGTAGCTCAACTCGCTGGGGATCCCAGGTCGAGAGCGCATGACGATAAACTCGGTAGACCCCACTCCTACTTCGCCCTCAGCCATGAAGTCGACGAACCCAGTCTTGCCGTTCTCTAGGCACGGAGTTATGCGTGCAAGAAGTGTGTCGCCGTTCGAGAAGCGTGTTCCCGACTTTGGCTTCCTGCGCGCCCATGTTTGGATTCCTGCACGATTCGTCGAGAGGGCCGCCATATCCACGTATACAGCTTCGCCAGTCGAGGGTTTGGAGACCTTTGGATTGAACTCAATTAGCTCCGATGCCATGATTGTATTGGCTGGGTCAAGTTCCCCAGCAACACCCAACTCATCGAATTGCAATTGCAGGAGCTGCTCGTAGATCGCCGCAATACGCTCATTGACTTCAATCTTGTCGTCTAGCGCCCCAAGCAGCATCGTGGTAGCACGCTGCTCATGAAGCGGTGGACATGGGACGCAGAGATTACTTAGATCACTACTCCTGATGCCAGCCACTGCGACCTGCTCTACTATGCTCCCGATGAGCTTTCGTCCAACAGGTGAACGGAACAGGTAGTAGTAGAATTCGGGACTCGCCCGCCTTGCGTCCAACCTAGCTCGAATGATGGAGCTTTCCCATGTTGTATTTCTCGACACAGAGGTAACGATGGTGCATTTTCCCGCACCTTCCGCCGTTAGAGAACGCCTTGCGAACAAAAGATCCCCCGGCGCTACCAAATAGCGACTAGAGTCCGAGTGATCAATATCAACCAATGACATATCCACATCGCCAAGCCGGGGATATCGAAAGAGTTCCCCCATGTTGATCATTCGGATTCCAATTCCTCGCCTATCTTTCGAAACGGTCACCCCGCTGCGGAGTGGATAGGAGAGCAAGTCTCCGAATCGTGCACTCTGGGCCTTCATCAGATCCTCCCCGACTGCTCGCGCACGACCTTCTCCAGCCGTGCCGACTCCTCGAAGTGCTCGAACAGCTCCTCTCTCAGCCGTGCGATCCGCTCCTCCATCGGCTCCGCATCCGGGTCATCCTCGGTCTCCGCCGCGCCGACGTACCGCCCCGGCGTCAGCACGAAGTCGTGCTCGCGGATCTCTTCCAGAGTCGCCGAATAGCAGAAGCCGGCCACGTCCTCGTACTTCAGGCCCTTCGTCTTGACGGACTCCGTGCCGCGCCAGGCGTGGTAGGTGTCGGCGATTCTGGCGAGGTCGTCGTCCGTCAGGATGCGCTCAGTTCGGTCAATCATCGTTCCCAGGTTTCGGGCGTCGATGAACAGCACCTCCCCGCGTCGCTCGCTAAGCGCCTTCGTCCCCTGCGGGGTCTTGTCTTTAGTCAGGAACCACAGGCAGACCGGAATTGCCGTCGTTCGGAACAGGTTGCCGGGCAGTGCCACCATGCACGCGACCAGGTCGGCCTCGACCAGTGCCGCGCGGATCTCACCTTCGCCCGACTGCTTGGAAGCCATCGAGCCGTTCGACAGGACCACGCCCGCGCTACCGCGCTCCCCCAGCTTGGAGACGATGTGCTGCAGCCAGGCGTAGTTGGCGTTGGACTGCGGTGGAACGCCAAACCTCCACCGGGGGTCCTTCGTGTTCCGCGCCCAGTCGGACATGTTGAACGGCGGGTTGGCCATGATGAAGTGGGCCTTGCGGTCAGGGTGCTTGTCCTCGACGAAGGTGTCGGCCCAGCGGTCGCCCACGCCCTTGACGTCCATGCCGTGGATGGCAAGGTTCATCTTCGCCAGCCGCCAGGTGCGCTCGTTGGCCTCCTGGCCGTACACCGCGATGGCGTGGGTGTAGTCGTGGCCTCTGTGGGCGGTGACGAACTTTCTGGCTTGGACAAACATGCCGCCTGAGCCGCAGCACGGGTCGTAGACCCGGCCCTCGTACGGTTCCAGGATCTCCACCAGTAGCCGTACCACGCTCGCAGGGGTGTAGAACTCCCCTGCGCGCTTGCCCTCGGCGCGGGCGAACCGCTCAAGGAAGTACTCGTAGGTCTCACCCAGCACATCCTGCGCCGGGCGATCACCGTGGCCTGTAAAGCGGGCGTCGCTGATCAGATCGACAAGTTCCTTGAGGCGCTTCTTGTCGACATTGTCCCGGTTGAAGATCGTCGGAAGAACCCCGGTGAGGGTCGGATTCTCCTTCATGGTCGCGTTCATCGCGTCGTCGAGAAGCTTGCCGACGCCGTCTGCCGCGCTCTGTGCATTGTCAGAGATGTAGTCCCAGCGGGCGGTCGGCGGAACCCAGAAGACGTTCTCCTCGGTGTACTCGTCCTTTTCCTCTAGGAAGGCAGCGCGGCGGTGCTCAGGGATCTCGGCCAGCTCCGGGTCCGCAATGAGCTGAGCACGGCGCTCGGCGAAGGCGTCGGAGACGTATTTGAGGAAGACCAGGCCGAGGACGAATTCCTTGTACTGGGAGGCGTCCATGGAGCCGCGGAGCTTATCCGCGGCCTTCCACAGGATGTCCTGGATTTCTTTGGTGGTGGACATGTCGAGCAGCTCACCCTGGCCGGGTGTCGCTTGTTTGCGCGGGGGCATCGGTTCTCTTCTCCGTAGGGGGTTGGGAGTTGTGAAGGATCAGGGGTCGGCGATGGTGAGGGTGCCATCGGCGAGACCGGCGACCGTCAGGCGACGAATCTCGGTGAGCGTGTCGTCCTGGGCGTGCAACAACTCCTGGCGTTGCTCGATGTCGGCGAGGAAAGCGTCAGCACGCCTCATGTCCGCCGGGTCCAGGTCGGGGACGACGAAGTCCTCGATCGGCCGTGCGGCCCGTACCGCGCCGGGGCTGCGACCGGTGTTCCTGGCCGCGCCAAGCAGGGCGGCGAGTACACGGGGGGTGAGAGGGCGTTCGGTGTTGGGGGCGACGCGCAGGACGCGGGCGGGGAACGCAACGACGGAGAGACCGTCGTGGTCAACCATCAGGCCGAGCCGGGGCGAGGTGGTGTAGACGATGTCGCCGGGCTCGGTGAAGGCCGCGTTCCCGTACGTGGCGAGGACGGCGCGGTCGATGCGCCGCGCGCCGATCGGTCCGCCGCCGATCTCCTCGGTGCCGAGCACGTTGTGATGACCGTCCGGCACGATGTGCTCCGCGTTGAGACGGTGGCCGCTGACCTTCATGACCCGCTGCGCGGCGATGAGCGCCCGGACCGCGGTGGGCGTGGGCACCCTGCCGGTGCGCTGCACGACGTTGACGTGCGGACGGCCGTGGTCATCGGCGTATCGCCGGGCCTGCTCGCCGGCCCGCTCCAACCGACCCTCGGCCTCGGCGATCAGCGCGGGGCGTTCGGTCACCGTACGGGACAGGGTCTGGGAAGCGGGCGGTCCCGGCGGGGTGAGTGAACCGCCGAACCTCGCGTCGAGCTGAGCGATGGAGACGACATGCCCGTAGCGGGGGTCGTGCCCGGCATGGCGGCCCTCAGCCCGCCAGATCAGGACATCCTCGGCCAGCCGCGTACGCACCTGCTCGTTCAGCGGCTCGGCGCTGATGTCGGCGAGCAGCACGTATCCGCGTGCGGCCAGGACCGGGTCGCGTGTGAGCACCCAAAGCGCGCAGCGGTAGCCGGGCCGGTACGGGGTCACGCCGCCGGGAAGGTCGATGACCGCCTCGACGACACCGCTCCGTAGTAGGGCGGAGCGGAGCTGGGCCTCCTGGGTGTCAGACAGCGCATCGACCAGGGCGTCGGCGGGGCCGAGCACGAGCGCTGTGTGGCCGGGTCCCAGCAGGTCGGCGATCCTTTCGATGCCCACCAGCGCGGTGAACTTCGACCGTGTCTCGGCGGCTTGGTAGGGAAGCTGAGTGACGATCAGGTCCGGGTCCGCCAGCCTCTCCTCCAGGTCAAGGCCGGTCTGGACATCGAGGTCAACCTCCTCGACACCGGCGAGCAGCAACCGGCGACGGACAAGGCGGGCGAGGCGGGCGTCGGGCTCCGCGGCCAGGGCGCGTGTCGTCGCGGGGGCGTCCACGGCATGCACGATCGCCGCCAGGAGATCTCCCGCTCGGGCGTGCGGGTCAGCGACGGTGATCTGCTCGCGCCGCTCCACCACGGACCGGGGATCGGCGAGCTGGACAAAGAGTTCCTGCAGGTCGAGGGTGAGAGCCTCGGCAGTGAGCTCCGTGAGTCCGAGGCGTGCCCGCAGCTCCAGAAGCCGTTCGTACGCGCCCCCGGTGGTATAGGCGGCCTCGACCAGATCCTCGGCGAGGTGCGCCAGCACGACCGCCGAACTGTTGGCGGCCCGCAGCTCGCGGAGCACGAATTCGTCCTCGGGATCCATCCGCTCGGCCCGGTTCTGGAGCACCTTCCATGCTTCATCAGCATTTATATGCCCATTGTCCGCTTTGCCATAAATAAGAGGTTTTTGGTCGAGGTGACGGAGGCAGAGCAGGCTGCCGACAATTTCAACGAGGTGTCGTGGGCCGAAATGACCTTTATGGCCGGAAATAACATGAAGAGCCAACTCTGCCCGAAGGTGGGCGGGGTCGGCATTCCCCCGCCCCGTGGCTAGGAGCCACTCGACCACCTCCCGCCCATCGAACCAGGAGCGTCCGGCGTTCTCGAAGACGACGGCAGGAAATCCACTGTGCCTACGGCGCCAAGTAGGGACCACGGAGCGCTGGACCTGTGCCATCGCCGCGATCTCGGACATCGAAACCAGCGAGAGGGCGGAGCTCTCCGGGAGGGGAAACGACGGCTGCGCCATGCGGACTCTTCCCCTCGTGATCGCTGTCGGCCTTCGACTCCGCACACATTACGACCAAAAGGGAAAATGTAGAGTGCTTTTCTTGATACCGGGGGATGTCAGGAATTCAGCCACTACAAGGAAGGAAAAGGTGTCAATCTCGTCTCACGCCACCCCAGGACGTTTGGTCTCGCGAAATCTCGCCGGACCTGAGCCGTTCCCTGCCGAGAGAGAGCTAGAACAATGACGCTGACCATGCCGACCGCGGCCGTCGAAGGAATCCAGCTGATCGTGACCCCGTTCCGGCCGGACGCGGTGATCGGAACGATGGGGCTGTCGACGCTGCTCCAGCTCGTCCCCTCCCCGAAGACCGAGGAGGACAAGCGGGCGCTGAAGTACGCCCCCGGCGCCCTGCGCCGGCATGCCGAGCTCCGCGCCCTGGTGCAGCGGATGCTGAAGACCACCCAGAAGGGGCGGAATGTCACCTCGTACGCGTCCTACATCGCCTCAGGTGTGAACGGTGAGTACGGCTCCGGCTGGTCCACTCCACCCATCACGCTCTGGCTGGACGGCCAGCCCGGCACGGTCGGCGACGAGCTGATCCCCGGCAGCGGCATCTGCGCCATCACGATGATCGCTGGTACGTCGGTGGTGGCCGTCGACGGGGAGACCCAGGTCGCCGCATGGCACGAGCTGTCCGACAACCCGGAGCGCTTCGGGATCACCTACGAGCGGCTGAGCACGGTCCGGGTGCCGTTCGAGCTCTACTTCGGGCTGAGTGTCGCGGACGCCCGGCAGATCTTCTACGACCGCAACGTCGAGGGGGTGCCGGTCGCCAAGAACCTGGCGATGTCCATGGACCAGCGCGACATCGGCACCCGGCTCGCCCATCGTGTCGCGGGCGCGGCCAAGGTCGAGCACGACGGGAAGATCGTGCCGTTCGCCAAGCTCATGCAGACGCGCAAGCGGCAGCTCACCAAGACCGACCCTGAGCTGATCACCCTCTCCGCCCTGCGGGTGCTGGTGATCACCGCGCTGCACGGACGGTCCGGTCTCACTCTGTCCTCTACGACCCTGCACGAGAGCGGTCTGCCCGAGGGGGTCACCGCCGAGCAGGCCGAGCGCCGGCTCCTCGACCTGCTGCCGGAGCTCCTCACGCGTCTGCATCCGCACTTCGCCGCGCGTGGCGCCGTCTCCGCACCGGCCGTACTCGCCGGGATCGGCATCGTCGTACACCAGGCCACCGGTTGGGCGTCCTCGGGCAGGCAGCTGAGCCAGGACGAGCTGATCGAGCTGCTGGACTCGGTGCGCTGGGAGCGCGAGGCCCGCTACTGGGACGGCGTCGCCGCCAGCGCGAACGCCCAGGGAACCCTCAACTTCGGCGGCGGGGCCAAGGACTCCGGTGGGCGCGTCGCAGACGCCCTGCTGCACCCCGACACCGAGCACGGCCGTAAAATCCGCGGCTGGTAGTCGAGGCTATGGCTGGTTCGGGGTACACCGGTGAAGCGGCGTACCCCGAACCGGCACCCTCGACGAATCAGGAGAAGACCTCGCTTGATCGCAACAGCGGCGGGACCAGCAGCGATGCGGACCCCCGGCGGTAGAGAGCTGCGGGTCTGCCGGTCTCAGGAAAGCGGCGCCCACCCGTGGGTTCGAGGAACCCTTCCGTCCGCGTCACCTTCCTGCGGAAATTACTGGGATCGAGCTTGAATCCCCACACTGCCTCATAGATGTGGCGCAGGTCGCCAACAGTGAACGGCTCAGGGCAAAACGCCGCAGCCACCGTCGTGTGCTCAAGTTGTGTCCTCGCCCGCTCCAGACCATCGCTCAGTATCGCGGCATGGTCGAAAGCCAGCGACGTGTCGTCAGCGAGGGCAGATGAGATCGGCTCCCAGCGTGCCGCTGCGGCATCCGTACCTGCGACGGGCAGCGGAAGATCAGGACCGAGTGCCAGGTAGGCCACCGTGATAACTCTGCCCCGCGGATCACGGTCCGGGTCACTGTAGGCATGCAACTGCTCCAGATGCAGCTTGCGGCCGTCAAGCCCGGTCTCCTCACTCAGCTCCCGCAGCGCGGCCTCATCCAGGGTCTCCCCGTCTCGGACAAACCCACCTGGCAACGCCGCCTGCCCCAGGTATGGCTTATTGCCTCGCTCGATTAGCAGGACCCGCAGCTGATCCCGCCGGACGGTGAGGATCACTAGGTCGACGGTCACGGTGACCGATGCCCGGCCTCGACTGGATCTTTCCATCATGAAAACACTGTAGCTAAAGGTCACCTTGACCTGAAATGGTCGACGACTTATGGTCAAGAGGACCTAAACGAAGAGTGGGAGGGTGGCATGGCTCGATCGGAAGCAGCACGAGGCGAGCAGGGACACCACGGTTCCTTGAGGAAAGACACGGCCACCCGTCACCTCTGCGCGGGTGTTTATCTCGATCCCGCCTTTTGCCGCGTCATCCTTCGTCAGGTCCACAACGACACGACACGTATGGTCGCCCCGTCGTACGGCTTTGATCTCGTCCCGGTCATCAGGCACGCCTGGTGGGCATGGAGCCTGGAGATGGCGCAACACGTGTGCGTCCTAGCGGTCTTCGCTATCGGTTTCCTCGTCGATCCGCCGGCCACCTTCGCCGTCGCCAGCGCACTCGGGTTCTGGGGCCTGTTTCGCCTGATGGTCAGAAGTGCCCGGGTGGTGCTCCCACTTCGAGCCAAGGCGGCGATGAACAGATGGCTGCGGAAAACAAGGTGGCAAAGCGAATCGGACGAACTACGGCAGCAGACACGCCTTCTACGTCTCAGCGGCATGGGGTGTGCCGTCCTGATCATGCTGCTTCCTCTGACAGCCGCGTTCTCCCGCGTTCCGCTGGACAACGTGACGAGAGCGACGGCGTTCCTCGCGCTGCTGATCACTGTCGTGGTGGGCGCAAGAGGTGCCGCCTACCAGTGGCGCCTCAATCGCATGCACGGAGCAGACTCGCCAGGACCGCAGAAACTCACCTTGCGCCAACAAGCAATCAAGGACCAGCAGTCGCACCCCTACGTGGTCTACCGCAGGCCCTTGCAGTCGGTGGTCGAAGTGGAACCGGAGGACCTCGTCTTCGAGTTGGTCGACGAGGACCGGAGCCCGTTCGTGGGCAGCGGCGAGCTTGTGCACCGCTGGCTTCCCCCGCTCACCATCCAGCTCTTGCGATCAGTGAAAGACCCGGCGGATCTCAAGAAACACAAATCGATGGAAGAGCTAGAGCCTCCGACACCACGTTTTGGGGCTCATGAGCTCGTGGCCTATCTGAAGGCCGCGATGGCCCCCATGGGGGACACCAACGATCCGACCGGGCTGCGCGGGTTCACCATGCGGGACCGGTTGTACATCGCCGAGACCGACGTACCCCCTCGACCCGAATGGCTACGGAAGCGGCCCGACCCGAGTGACGTAGATAAGATCATCGATGACCCCTACGGCGCCGTTCACCATTTTCTGGAGATCGGTGCTAGTGCCACCGGAGAGCTGGTCACGACGGTCTTCCTCCGGGTCACGGTCAAGGGCCGAGCGCTCAGTCTCGATTTCGCCGCCTGCGCGCTGACCCGCACTCCCACCGAGTATCACGTGCTCAACGGCTTCGGTGAGAACGGCGCGAGCGCGGTGGTGCGCTCTACATTGCGCAGGCTGTTCAACCTTCCCGTCGAAGTAGCGGGAATGTGGCATCTAGCCGGGGCTCCCCTGCTCTTGACCAGTGCCGTACGAGCCCGGAAGAACCGCATGCTCAAACCCCGGCGCGGGATGGCCATCGGCGCCGAACTGAGCATCCGGGAAGAGAAGTCAACCCCGTGGAAGCATGCGCAACTGGACGAGGTCACCATCCACGACCACATGAAACTCATCGAACAGCGCCTACTCAAAGCAGTCGAGGACTTTCTCGAGTCACATGGGCTCGACACCTCTGCGTTCAAGAAAAAGGCGACCAGCATCATCAACACGGGCGTGCTCAACATGGGCGGAAGGACCGAGATCAAGCAGTCAGCAATAGGCACCGGCGCACAAGTACGTGCGGACGCTCGCGAACCCGACAAGAACCCCGAGCAGTCCTCGAAAAGCGAAGGAGATCAGTGATGACCGGAAACAGTGGTGTCGTCAGCTATGGGGGATCCACGGTGGTCAGCCAGTCTGCGGTCGGACACGGAGCGACAGTCAACCTGTCGGCCGACCGAGAGAAGAAAACACCACATGGCAGGCGTGCCGACGTGGGAGTGATCACCGTACTCAGCAAGGAGGCTAAAGCGATCTACAAGGTGCTCGGCCTACAACGGGCCCAAAGCGGAGATCTTCCCTTCTTCGAAGGGACGGTGAACGTCCGGGACACGGTCACCCGAGTCGCTGCCATCCGCGCGCTGTCCCCAGGACAGCGGTCGACCGTCATGGCCTTCGATCACCTCCGTCGGCACTACAACCCCGCCATCGTTGTGCTAGTCGGAATCGGTGGAGGCATCCACACGGACATCGAAATCGGCGACGTCGTCGTAACTCCCCGGGTCGTCTACTACGACCTCCGCAAGGAGACCCCGGATGGGCAGAAGCGCAGAGGCGAGGAACGCGAAGCACCGGCTGCGATCGGCCACGCCCTCAACTCCTTCTTCATCGACTACGACGAGTCGGACAGTTTCCAGACCACCGACACCCACGGCATCACACGTGAGCACCGAGTACTCACTGGGCCGATCGGCTCAGGCGAAGCAGTGATCGCGAATGCCGAGTCGGAGATCATCCGATACCTGAAAGCCTTCAACGACAAGATCCTCGCCGTGGACATGGAGGCCGGCGGTCTGACCCAGGCATTCCACGAGCAGGACGGGCCCCAGACCGTACGCGGCTGGGTCGTCGTGCGAGGGATCTCCGATGATGCCAGCCCGACCAAGAACGACGACTACCACGACATCGCCGCATGGCACGCGGCGACGGTCCTGCGCAGCCTCCTCCCCTATCTACATCTGCCGACTGACAGGGCCTGACCTCCTAGCACTCCCTGGCGGTCGTTGACGAAGGAGACGGACATGAACGAGTTCGTACTCGGTGTGGTGAGCTCTCTCCTCGCCACCGCCCTCGCCGTCGCGGGAGGCTGGGCCTTCTCCATGCGTTCCCGCCAGTGGCCGGTCGCACTTCTCTCCCGGCTGACAGGCCTGGGGGTTCGGCGCGTCCTCCCGCGACAGCGCCTGGCCTCCAGAGAACTGGCGTCCGAACTGACCCGTGCACGTTGGGTGCGCGTTCTCGCCGGCCGCGGGAACGAATTGACGCGCGACGGATTCACCCCCGTCTGGGAGGCCGCGGGCAGGCGACTGGAGTCCGTACAGGTCCTCCTTCCCGATGCCGACCTCGGCCCCGACTCCTGGCTCTCCAGACGGGAGGAGGAAATGCGCCGTGTGGATTTGGGCTTCTCTTCCGGCCTGCTCACCGAACAGGTGCGTATAAACGCCGCTTACGTGAGCGAGGTCGCCCGGCACCGCGAGCATGTCTCGCTGCGGTTCTACAACCTGCCCAACGTGCACCGCGTCATCATCACCGACAACGTCGCCTACCTGACCATCTACCAGCAGGCAGAACACGGCCGTAACTCCCCGTGCATCGTCGCGCGTCGTCCAGGGCTGATGTACGACTACGCATTGCTCCTCTTCAGCACCGCCTGGAACCACAGCCGCCCGGCATAGTGATCCCACAAATCTCAGTAGTGGCCGCAGCGGATGGCAGAGATCTTCCACTCCGCTCCGGGAGCGGTCGCATGAAGTGGGACAGCAGGTCGGAGGCGTAGCCGAATCGGCCAGTGGTTCGACCTCCGCTGCACCGTGCGGCCAGCTGTCATTCCGACGACCGCCGGTAGAGCACCACGTATCAGTCCACCCTCGCCAACAGCACTTTTAGCCCTGCAGTCGCTCGACCACGGCTTGAACGAGCGGATCGGCATTTTCCGGCATCATCCCCCTACTCCATAAGGAGATCGGCGTGAACAACGACCACGAGATAATCACCTCTGATTCCGACGAGGAAACCGCTCCTCGGACAAGGCGCGGCACGCTGTACCTGCTCCAGGACGTCCCGGTTGCCCCTGAAGACCTACACGAGGCGCTGAACCTCAAATACCAGGAAGAACACAACTTCACGATCCAGGAAGTGGGTATCGGTTCTGTCCGTGGCCTGCTCTACACCGGGGTTATCGGCGGAGGCCGCCCTCCCGAGTGGATCGATGCGATACACCGGCTCACAGCTGTCCGTCCCTCGGTGGAGAACCGGACGGCCGCAGGAGTGCTGCTCGTCCCCATCGAGGGCAAGGTGTTCGCCATCACTTATGGGATGGGGCATCTCCTCCTTAATCCGTCCCATGTCACGCCGGGCTTCGGATTCGGATTCGCTCTGAGGACGCTCAATCCGGATGCTGTCCGCCAGGTCACCCACAGCATGATGGACGCGCGTGGACGGACCGATCGGAACTCGGCGGCTCAAGACCAGCACATCCGTGCTTTCGCCATCGAAGAGTACGGCGAAGTGGTCAGCCGCCTCGCCGGCAAGATAGGAGAGATCTCGCTCACCCTGAACAAGGGACGCAAGCAGTCCGTACAGATCGCCGGCACCGATGCCCTCAAGATCCATCTGGGAAGTGCGCCGAAGGAACTGCTTTCGGATCTGGCCGAGATCAATCGGATCGCCACCAAGGAATCGCCCGCACCTGCGTTCGACGTCATCGCCCGTGTTCGGCCGCTCAAGTCCGACGACAGCCGCCGAGTCGAACTTGACCGGCGTCTCGACGGATTGCTGGGCGACCCGTCGCTCGGCAGCATCGCACTGACGGCGCCCACTGTCTGTCTGGACGAAGCGGACAGCGCCACGTCGCACTGGGTCAAGATTGGCCCGCGAAGGGAGTCCGTCCACGATCTGGACCTGGACCACGTGCTGACGAAGACGCAAAGCCTGCGAGAAGGAAGGCGGCTAACCGCGCTGGCCAAGGGACACATCCAGCTGTGTCGAGATGAGGCAGGCCAGGAGGTCGCCAGCGCCAAGATTCCGGCGCACAAGTGGCTGGCCGCCGAAGTAGCGCTCGGAACGAGCCGCTTCTTCTATCACGAGGGGCGCTGGTACGAGGTTGGCGATCGGCACCTCGAGAGCATTCGGGAGCAGGTCCGTGAACTTCTTGCCGCCTCCGCAGGGAGCTCACTGATCAACTGGACCGCTGCCCTCAAGGACGAGGAGGCCTACAACAAGGCAGCAGCAGCCGCGGGCGGATTCGTCTGCATGGATAGGAAGCTCATCTTTACCGAGCAGCACCCGCGAGGCTTCGAGTCCTGCGATTTGTTCGGTGTGGAGAACGAGCTCATCCATGTCAAGCGCGCCGCGTCGACCGCGCCGCTGAACCATCTCTTCGCCCAGGGGCGTGTCTCCGCTGATGCTCTCCGTCTGGACAGTTCGGCCCGTCACAAGTTTCTCAAGAAGGTGAGGGAGAAAGACCCCGGCCACCCCGTCAAGGATGACTTCATGCCCAAGAAGGTGATCTATGCGATCTCACTCAAGAGCGGGAAGCCTCTAACCGTCGAGAACCTGTTCACCTTCGCGCAGGTGTCACTCCTGCAGGCCACCTCGGCCCTCCGTAACGTCGGCATCGACGTCGCCGTCGTCAACATCCCAACCCTGTCCCCCTGAGGCGAGCAGGATCGCGGAGAAGCACTTGGCCGCCGATACTTCATAGGCCTCACCACTGTCTTCACCGCCGTGCCCGAGTTCACCGTGCTGCACAGTCGCCAGGAAATCGGGAAGATCGATCCCTCCCTGCTGAGCGCTTCCGTGGACGAGCCACGGTTGATCCTGCTGGGCGGGCACACGTGGCGGGTACCTGAGGACTGGAAGCGACGGCGCTGCTTCGTCGAGCCACGCGACGGTGGGGGCGGTCGGGATCGGTGACGCCTCGTTCGCGGTGGCCAGGGTGATGCGGAACGTTTCTCCTCGGCGAGGGCCCTCCAGTGACGCTGAGCCGGCAGGCGGTCAGCGGGCCGGTGTCGGTCCGCGAGGATAGACTCGTGACTGTTCACCCCGGCGGCACGGTTATCCTCCGCACGCCCTTTGGTGACCTGTGGTGGTGGACATGGGCTGGATATCGCGGCAATGCGACCCTGAAGGCGGCGCTGGGATCGCTGGCCGACGAATCCCAGTGAGTCGACGCTCTGTACCTGCGGCTTCGGGGCGATCTGACCGTTCCGGAGTGGCACTCTGCTGCCCCTAAGCTGCGAAATCAGCTGTGACTGCCGTAAGTCGACGACCATGCTGTGGATGGAGCTGTAGCGCAGCGCCGCATTTCCCCGGTAACTCGCCGTCACGGCTCTTTCGGCTCGTCTCGCCGACTTCGATGGGGCGACCGTGCTGACGAGCCACAGCGCTTCACGATCCTGTAGTACTTCCCATCATTGGTGCTCTTCACCTTTGAGAAGAGTGCGTTTCCTCTCAAAGGTGAAAAGTCCATTCTTCTGTCCTCACTCTGCCAACCAGTCACCTCTTCGGCGACAGCCGCCCAATCGGGCCGTGATCCGCACGATCCGTGCCCAACCACCACGCGATAACCTGGGCATCCACGCGCCACCCGCGAGCGTTGAATGTTCCAGGGGCGATGTTGATACCAGTTCAGTCCGCATAGGTGACTGACCTCTGGCCAGTCATCAGGTTCTCCGTCAGGGTTCGCTTGATCAGATGCAGCTTGGCCAGCTGCGTCCGTCTTCTGCTGCACTTTTTGTCCAGTTCAATGATTTCGTACGCCATTCGACGCTGTTCCTCTAGACTAGGTAGCTCGATTTCAAGGTCTAACAGGCGTTCCATGGTCAGGTGGTGCCCAAGCTCTGTCAACAAGGTGTGGGAGCGGATCCGCTGGTAGACAGTCGGATGCTGCAGCCACTCCACCAGGTACTCGGGGAGGAGCCGTTGGGTATCGGGAATGATGCGCAGCAAGTCCGAGGAGAACATTGCTCCTGACAGCTCGCCCTGCCAGACCGCCGCGCGGTCCGCACGCTCAGCGGTGAAAGAGGCATAAGCGAGAAGCACGTCCCCGGCACGCAGGAGGAAAGCTCCTGCTGTGTGGTCAGAGCGGTACCGGAGATCTCTGAGATCCATCCCACTATCACCAAAATTGTTTGCCCGCAAGACGGGGATGCCGTGAGCGTCGCGGTTCAGTGGTCCGGTAATACCACGCTGCACAGAGCGAATAACTTCCCTCAACGGAAGACGTTCGCACTCTTGCGAGGAACTGAATACTGGATCCAACGCAGGAAGGAGCACAGCCTGACGGTTGATATCCAGTTTGGCAAGTATTGCCTCGATGGCCTTTTCGGTGTCGATCACCGCATGAATTCTGCGGGCGACGCGGTGGTGCTCTCCGATGTGATGCGGACCGGCATTACCGAAGTCCCACGGCTCTGGCCGCGACCACGGGTTGTGCTGAGAGAGCAGAGTCTTGGCGGACCCTGTTAGCTGGGACTCGATCTCGCGGAACGAGAGTACATATTTCTCCTCCCAGTCCTGGTACGTCTTGACAAGTTCGCTGTGCCTGCGCATAACGAGATTCCCCAGCCTGCCAGCCAGGTCCTCACGCAGTACGCGGAGGACGATGTCCTGCTCCCCTGCCTCATCTAGGGATTGCCGGGCATCAGCGATTTGGAAGTCGGCTTCCAGCCGCCTGATCGTGGCATAGGCCTTGTCGCGCTCCCGCTTGAGCGCTAGGAGTTCGCTCTTCTCCGCCAACGCCGCGTCGGTATCGTCATCTCCATCCCCTGCTATGGCTCTTCTACTCTCGGCGTCCTTGTGTTCCGTGTCCAAGTCCACCGCTCGGGCGTTCGCTTCCGCCAGCTTTTCCAGGAACCAGGGCATCATGGCAGCGACTATCTTGTGTTCGTAGGCCTGCCGCCGCTCCGCTGCCGAAGGCTTCCGTAGGTTCCCCGTTTCGAAGCTCGGAACCTGCCCCAAGCGCTCAAGAACGTCCATCACCCAGTTGTCCACCACCGCGGCAAATCCATGCTCCACCACCGTCAGTAGGTCATACATGATCTCTCGCCACCACCCGACAACTGCGCCCGCTAGGGCGTAGCGATCCAGCAGGCCAACCGCTTCCAACCGATCGACGAGGGCCCACGTCAGCTCGCTATGCACTCGCATCAGTGTGATCTTGCGCTTCTGCGAGTTCCGGTCCGCATCCTCCCCAGACGAGTTTGCGATTGCCTCCAGCCGCCGAGCCAGGACCGCCCACGCTTCGTCGAACGCTTGCCACAGTGCGTCTTCGCGCGGGCGGGCCAGTTCCGTCAGCTGGGCAGGGCCGGGCCGCTGGCCCTCGGGCAGAAAGTCCAGATACCTGCCATGGCCGTTCTTCCGCTCCGCGAAAAGGTCCAGCGGGTCGATGCCGTACGCGGCGAGCAGATCCTTCCGGGCCGCCACCTCGGCGCGCGGCATTCCGCCTTCCAGGTGGGCGTGGACGTCCTGGGGCTCGGGCGGCGGGGTGTTGTCGACGTAGCGGTGGAGGTTGAGGTTGAAGTCGTTCTTCTTCAACTCCGTGATGTCCACGACGCGAGCGAAGCCGGGGATGTCGCGATATTCCTCGAAGGCGGCGACGACCTTCTCGGCATGCTGAGCGTCGAGGTAGTTCTGGGCCCGGCCGGAGGTAAATTCGCGATTAGCGTTGATGAACAGCACCTTGCCGCGCCGCTCCTCGGGGCGCTGGGCCGTGCCGCGCAGGACCAGGACGCAGGCGGGAATGCCGGTGCCGTAGAAGAGGTTTGGGGCCAGGCCGATGACCGCCTCCAGGCGGCCAGCCTTGATGATCCCTTCGCGGATGTCCTTCTCCCTTCCGCTACGGAAGAGCACGCCTTGCGGCAGGACGGTTGCGCCGATGCCATCAGGGAGCAGCACGGCCAGCACGTGCTGGGCGAACATCAGATCCGCCCTCGGCACGAAGCCGTACATGAACCGCTCGGGGTATTCCATGCCATCACGGGTGTAGTTCTGCGAGAACGGCGGGTTGGTGAGCACCCGGTGAAAGCGAGTCAGCTCTCCGCCCTCCGTGTGCAGCGGATTGGCGAGGGTGTCGTCGTTGCGCAGGTCAACGTTGAGCATGTCATGCAGGAGCATGTTCATCTTGGAGATGGCCCAGGTGCCGCCGTTGTACTCTTGACCGAAAAAGGTCAGGTCGTGGAAGTCCTGGCCGTGCTCCTCGACATATTCCTTGGCGTGGATGAGCATGCCGCCTGAGCCGGCACAGGGGTCGTAGACGCGCATGTTCGGGCCGGGCTTCACTAAACGGACCATCATGCGGGCAACACCGGGTGGAGTGTAGAACTCGCCGCCCTTCTTGCCTGCTGAATCGGCGAACTCGCCGATCAGACATCCGTAGGCGACGCCGAGCAGGTTTGGAAATTCGAAGTCGTCATTGCGCAGCCGGTAACGACTGAAGTGGTCGATGAGCTGCTGAAGCCGCTTGTCCGGGATCGTAGACTGGCCAACCCTCTTGGTGAAGTCGATGTGCTCCAGAACACCCTCGATCGCCTCGGAATTGGCCAGTTCCAAGGCACAGAGAGCCTTGTTCAGCAGGTTGCCGACATCTTTGGCACGGGAGGTATCCTTGATGTGCTGCCACCGGGCCTCTTCCGGAACAAAGAAGCTGACGCCCTGGTAGGAAATCGGATTGCTCGCCGCCCGCTCGACCTCCTCCCTACTCCGGCCACCGCGTTCCAGCTCCTTGATCAACTCTTCGCGGACCGCCTCGAACTGGTCGGAGCAGCGCTTCAGGAAGAGCATCCCGAAGATGTACTCCTTGTACTCGGAGGCATCCATCTTGCCTCGAAGAATGTCCGCCGCACCGAAAAGGTGCCGCTCCAGTTGCCTAAGGCCAAGCTTAGCCACGTAAGTTCCTCCTGTGCCGCTCTCCCAGATGTGCACCTGGGCGCATAGGAACCTTAAAGCCATTATGGAAGCACTGAGCATGAATATGCGGAGGCAGATATCGAGAGCGAGGTCAGTAAGCTGTGACGCCCATACCGTGCTCCACGAAGCGGTAGACGTTGGTGTAGGGATCCCTACTAGGCAGTGCAAGATGCTCGGGATGTTGAGCGTTCATCTCCAATGCACGCTTCCAGGCGATCGCGAATCTGTCACTGATCTGTTCGGAAACGACATGCTTGATACCGCCCGGCACCTGGTAAAACTCCTGAGGAAGCCGCCGCGCGACCTGACCGCAGACACCGCCGAAGGCGCCGTTGACCGACTTCAGGTGCAGCAGCCGCCAGACCTCGAAGCAGGGATTGGAGAAGGCGATCTCAACTCCGCAGTTCTTCGCTCGCGTCAGCAAGCTGTTCAACTCGTTTTGATCTCGGCCATCATGGTCGAAGATGCACCAGACCTGTGTCTGCATCGACTGCGGCAACCCCGCCTTGCTGTCCTCGTGTCTCTTCTTTTCTAACAGCTTGACGGCCTGAATGAGGAGGTCAGAAGGGGTACGTTTGGAGTCTGACGCCCGCTCATTCGCAATGTGGACATTGACCGGCACATCCACCAACGCTTTGACCACCTCAATATACTTCGGCTCGGTGACTTTACCCTCAGTAAAAACGAAGACGGCGCGCTGACGCCGGTTTCCCCTAGGTGCCGGGAGAAGGACGTCTTTGCCCTTCGCTCTCTTAGCCATCAGCGTTGACCCGACCCCCGCCTGACCGCCATCCGCCTGGCGATCTGCCCCTCCAGTAGATCAGGTACCGCCCCGAACGCCCCCTCCAGGTATGACACCGTCAGGTTCTCCTCCTCTCCTGGCTGTGCCTCCGTCAGGGCGTACAACTGTGTAGCACCATCCTTGTCCTTCTCCGTCAGCCAAACCTGCTCCGGTGCCAGCAGACGCTCACCACTCGGGCTGCTCAACAGGGAGGCATCATGCGAGGTGAAGATTAGCTGCGCGCCCGCTGGGTTGGCATCCGGATCGGCGAAGATACGGATGACCTCGGCCGCCATCCGGGAGTGCAGACTGGCGTCCAGCTCATCAATCAATAGCACCGCGCCCTCATCCAGGGCTAGCAGTATCGGGCCGAGTAGCGCGAACCAGGACCGGGTTCCGAAAGACTCGTGCTGCCAGTCGAAGGCGACTTCTCCGCCGTCAGCCGACCGGTGCAGCAGTCGGACCGCGTGTGACCGCCCTGCCTCCCCCGGCTCGACCTCGGCACCGGTGATGCCCAGGTCCGCAACCCGCAGCAACTCCCGGATGCGCGGGCCCTGCTCACCCTCTAACTGCGTCGCGGTAAAACTCTCCCTGTCCTTCCGCTCCCCCTCCGGACCGATGGACCACAGGTTGCGCCGGAACCAGTGGAAGAGCACGGAAAGCTGCGGATGGTTGTCCGTACCGGCCGTCGAGAGTAGCAGCGTGTCGGGGCGCGTGCGGCGGGCTAGCTGGCCACGGTCCTGGATCCGCTTCCCGGGCCAGCGGTAGGGCTCGGACCGGGAGGCGTCCCGGTCCAGCCACTCCTGACGGCGGCCCCGAGGATAGCTGTGCACCCACTCGGACTCGACCCGCTCCGCGCCCAGCTCGAAGCCGTACGTCCAGCGCACGCCGTCGAGGACAACGTCGACCTCGAAGAAGGACGGTTCGTACGCGCATTTGGGAGCCAGGCCGAATACATGGCGCGGGATACCTTGGCGCGAGGCCCAGCGCGCATAGGAGTCGAGCACCGCATCCCGCATGTCGCACAAGGCGGCGAGAATATTGGACTTCCCCGAAGCATTGGCGCCGAAGATACCGATCAGGGGATACACCCTGATGGTTCCGTCCGCCAGCTTTATCTCGCGGGCGGCATCCGCTTCTAGTGGCGCGACAAACGTCAACTCCTGCTCATCCCGAAGGGATCGCACATTCGCGGTCCTGAACCTCAGCAGCATGCCGTCCACCTCACATGGCACAGCGTAGTCTCAAGCAAGATCTTCCACGCCTCACCTCGGTACTTAGTGTCGGCACGCGGATACGTGCAGCCGCGGATTCGGCGATGCGCACCACGACGAGCGCCTGGCAGAGACGGAAACGGTGTTGTTGGTGAACTCGATTAGCCCGGCACCGCTGGGTGGGGAGCCTTGCCCTGCCGCAGACATCCGCCAACAGCGAGCGGGGCCGCCCATGGGTGAGTCCACCCGCGTGGTCAGCGGCGTTCGCCATGCCGCCTCGCCCGGATGATCCTGCAAGCTCAGGAACGCCGGAGTTCGCCGCGCTCGATGCCTCCGATAAAGGCGTTGTACTCGGCGTCGGTGAACAGGTGCGGCGCCTTCTCCGGATTTTTGGAGTCGCGCAGGGCCACAACGCCCTCGTCCAGGAAGGCGACTTGGACGCAGTTGGTGCCGCCGCTGCTGAGGCTGCTGATGTGCCAGCGGGCGTCGCGGAGCTGAGTTTCGATCCAAGCTGGGTCGAGGGTGTCCTTGTTCACGAGAGGTCCTTGGCGATCGCGGTGAGGAGTGGCAGCGAGGCCTTCTGCGACAGGGCGTCGGACTTCAGAAGGTCGCTGGTGGTGCGGTAGAGCTCGACTGTCTCGGGCTCGTTCAGGTGCAGGGAGGCGCGCAGGGACTCAATGCACACGAGGTCGCGCCCGGCGGGAAAGGACATGAGCATGAAGGGCCCGTCCATTCCCGCGTGGGCTCCGGCGGAGAACGGCAGGACCTGGATGGTGATGGCGGGGTTGGTGCGGGCAAGGTGCATCAGATGCTCGACCTGAGCGCGCATGCAGGCCCGGCCTCCGACTTCCTGTCGCAGTAGACCCTCGGGAATCACCGTCCAGACCTTCAACGAGGGCTGGCGTTCCAGCATGGTGCGCTGGTGCTCCAGCCGCAGCGCGATGAAGCGGTCGATGTCTTCGGGGGTCTTCCAGGCTCGGCTGCCTTCGGTGACCGACCGGGCATAGCCCGGGGTCTGGAGCAGGCCATGGACCGCGAGGGGGTTGAAGACGAATAGGCCGTTGGCACTCTCCAGCTGGGAGAGATAGTCGCCGAGCGGATCATCGACCACGCCTTCGTAGCGCTGCCACCAGTCGGCTTCGCCAGCTCGACGCACGAGGTCGCGGAGTTCTTCTCGCAGCGCGGCATCGGTGATGCCGAAGACTTCGAAGAAGTGGGGAAGCTGCTGGATCTTGAGTGCCTGCAGCCCATTCTCGATCTTGCTGATCGTCGAGAGGGACTGGTAGCCGAGATGGCTCGCCGCCTCTTCCTGGGTCCAGCCGAGGGCTTCGCGGATGCGTCTGAGTTCTGCGCCCAGACGGCGGCGTCGCGGGGTGGGTTCGACGGGCACGTCCACCTCCTTCCACGTGGGGAAGCGTAGTGCTCGGGTCAGCGCGAGGAAACGCAATTCTCTCTGCAGGAAAGACTTTCTTTGGAGAATGACTTGCCTGGAGGGTAGCTCGCGCTGCATCATCAAGGCGTGACGACGGAAAGTGTCTTCTCAGTCACAGAAAGCCATGGTCGCCGGATCTGTCCGCCCATCCCCCTGGAGACGTCCCATGCCCGTTATGACGGCTGATCCCGTACGCCAATGCTCCATGGTGCTTACTCGGGTGTACGCGGAGGTGATCGGGCCCGTTCGCGAGATCGTCCGAATTCACCTGCGAGTTTGGCGCAAGAGCGATCTGAGCTTCACAGCCGAGCTCGGGGTCACCGAACTGCTGACCAACGTTCACAAGCACACCCGCGGCGGCTGCGAGGTGCTGCTTCGCGAGACCCCGGACGGGATCACGATCGCCGTCACCGACTTTGACGACACCCTCCCGGCCGTGAAGGAACCAGCCCTCGACGAGGAGGGCGGCCGAGGGCTGTTCCTACTGTCCCTGCTCACAGATGACCTGGAGATCGAGCCGCTGCTGGGCGGCAAACGCGTGTGGTTCCGGCTACGCGAAGGCTGAGACCCACGCGGACGCCCATATGAGCTTCGTGTTCTCAGCACTGACGAAACACCGAAGTGGTGCGAGGTTGTGGATGGGGACCGAGACCCGGCCGCAGTCCCCACCGTTCCGGGCAAACTCCATCAAGCCAAATCGGGAAACCCTGGATACGGGAACGCGCGAAGGGCTGCCGCCGACGGACCTGCTCCCCAAGGACACCGTCGCAGCTATCCCACCAGGATCCTCAAGTACCAACCAGGTGGATAAGGCCGTCGCCTTCGCGTTGCTGACACGCAGCGACAGTTAACCGCCTGGCCGCAGACCGGTCCACGCTGATAGCTCCCCCGTGCTGAGCGTGGACCTTCCAAGAGGCCGGCGTCTATGGACCTGATCCCATCCTTGTCCCAGGCGCCGGCCTCCCTGATGTCTCACTCTCTGGTTCTCCGCACCAAGGGGTGGGTGAGATCCGCACGAGAAGATCTCAGACGCCGTCGACCGAAACCCCTCACACGGACTGACCGTTCCTTGACTGGCGTTGCCACTCGTCGGATGCTGAGGCTTGCCCTGGTGCCTCGGCTTGGAGGGAACGTCTCGTGCAGAGCGATGTCACGCGGGCTCACTACGACCGCCTGGCGGACAAGTACGACGAGAACTGGGCCTACAGTCCGGAGTTCATCCAGTGGATGACCGCCGCCATCCTCAACCGGCTACGCCTCAACCAAGGCGACCTGGCGATGGACCTCGGATGCGGGACCGGCCTCTACTCCCGTGGTCTGGCGGAGCACGCGAACGCGGTGGTCTGCGCCGACCCCTCCCCCGCGATGCTGGAGCAACTCCCCGCCGATGAGCGTCTGATCCCACTGCATGCGGGAGCCGAAGACCTCGCCGAAGGACGGATCACACCGCCACACGACGGCTACGACGCCATCCTCCTCAAGGAGGTGCTCCACCACGTCACCGATCCACCGCAGGTCCTCACCGGTCTGACCCGCCTCCTGCGACCGGGCGGACGGATCCTCGTCGTCATGCTGCCGACGACCATCGACTACCCGCTGTTCGGCGCGGCGCTCAAACTCTTTCAGGAACGGCAGCCCGACCCCGCCAGCATCGCCGCCGCGATGGAACACAGCGGTCTGCGCGCCGAGCTGACCTACGACGAGTTCCCGCTCGCGTTCACCGTCGAGCGCTACACGCGAATGGTCCGCAACCGGTATATGTCGCTGCTGGCCAGCTTTGATGATGCCGAACTCGAAGCGGGAATCTCCGAGATTCACCGCAAGCATCCCGGCCCCGAGATACGGTTTCCGGACCGGTTCGCCTTCGTGCTCGGCGTGAAGGGCTGAAAGCGTGAGCATCGAGCTTGACACCCGTCTGTTCCAGCTCAGAAACGAGCTGGACGACCACTCCCGGGTCGCCCGCCATCTCGGCCTCGACTTCGAGCGCCCGATCAAGTCCCTCGGCGACGGCTACCCCGAGAACGCCATCGCCCTGGTCGGGAAGATCACCGAACGGATCCTCAAGCAACTCTGGCGACACCACAATGTCCCCGGCGACCCAGGAGGAAAGGCGCTGAGCGAGCTGATCAAGGGTGCGCAGCCGTACATCCGCAGTAGCACCGTCCTCGACTCCCTCCGCGACATCCAGCGATTACGGAACCGCTCCGCCCACGACGGCTACGACATCGCCGACGAGGACGGGTTGACCGCGGTGCGCCGCCTGCTGGACGTGCTGGCGTGGTTCGGCAGCACCGGCAGCGGCATCCTGAGCGGGGACGTGCCCAAGCTCGCTCCCGAGGTGGCCGCCAAGGCGGAGTTTCTCGCGGGGTTGTATCTCACGCTCGGCTTCCAGCCGGTCAAGCGGTTCGAGCTGTCCCGTAACACCGTCTACCAGCTGTTTTTCCGCGAGCGAGGCCTGCGCAGCGAGTATGTCGAGCTGTTGCTGAGCAAGAACGTCGAGGACGTGGTCCAGGTCCTGGACGCCACCGACGGCGAGCTGCTGCAGACCCGGCTCCCGAAGCTCACCCGGTTCCTGATCCTGGAGGAGAACGGCGCCGGCCAGACCTCCAGCCCGCTGGGCGGCGACTACCGGATTCTCACCTACGACCGGTTCATGGACGCGTTCGTCGACCTGGACCGGCATCTGGCCGACGTCGTCGGCACCTACCCGCAGCTGCTGGACGCCGGGCGGCTGACGATCTCCGGGGATCTGCTCACCACCGACGAGCGTACGGGCGAGCAGCAGGTCTCCCAGGTCGGCGCGGCCGATCGGCTGCTGGACGAGGTGGCGGCCTCGGGCGGGAACCTGCTCATCGTCGGCCGGTCGGGCAGCGGCAAGACGACGTTGCTCAAGCAGCTGGTCGCCCGGTCGGCCACGGCGAGCCGGCGGCGATACCGCTTCTACTTCGACATGAGCCTCAAGCGACGGGATGAGGAGTTTCGCGAGTTCGTCACGCGTATTCTCACCCCGTACATGGCCGTGGAGAGCACGTACGTCTTCGACGTGTTCCACTATTTCGCCCGCTCCGGCTCGGTGCTCTGCGCGCTGGACGGCATCGACGAGGCTGTGCCGTCGACGACCCAGGCGGGGTTCCTGGAGCTGTTCGCCGAGATCGCCCAGGTCCTGTCCGCCGAATCGGCGGTCATCACCACCTCCCGGGTCTCCTTCCTTGAGGACTCCCCGCAGGTACGGCGGCTGCTGGACGGCACCGCCCTGGTGTCGGAGAAGCTGGTCCAGCAGCTCCACGCCCAGGGCGTGAACCCCCTGCTCGTGCCGCGCTTCTCCGCGCTGCGCCTGCACGACGTCACCGCCGCCGCCTCGCCCCTGGAGATGCGCCTGGCCGACGACCTGGATCTCGACCGGGACCGGAGTCTCCCCCACCTGGCCGAGCTGGCCTGGTAGCACATCACCCAGGTCACGGCCTCGGCAGGCCTGACGCCCGCCCTGCCCTCGATCACGACCTACTTCGGGTCAGCCTTTCTGCGCGGCCGTACGGTCTTCACGCTCGTCGATCTCGTTAACGACCTGGGCATCGAGCTGTTCGAAGGCGGGCGGATCACCTATGACGCCTTCCGGCTCCGGGCGCTGTTCCGGCTCGCGGGCCCGTCCGCGGTGGCCTTCGTCCACTGTGCGTACCAGGAGCTGCTGGCCGCCGAGCATCTGCGGGAGACGGCCGACCGGGAGGCCTCCCCCGAGGCGAGCCCGCGCCTGACCGAGCAGGTTCGCGAGTTCCTCTACCGGCGGTCCAGCCGGACACCGGCGGCCTCCACCGACGACTGTGTCCTGCCCGCGGGTGTCTACCTGGTCGGGCCGAGCCACCATCTGATGCTCCGGCACGTCGAGCGGCCGGTCCGCTTCGATCGCTTCCCCGTCACGGTCGGCCGCTACAACCGCTTCCTGGAGGCGATCCGCCGGGACGGCTCGCAGCGGTGGGATCACCCGGACAAGCCACCGGAGTTCTCCCACGAGCCGTGGCAGGAACGGCTCAAGGTCCAGACGTACTTCACCGACCCTGCATACGAGAACCATCCGGCGGTCTGCGTCAACTACTGGAGTGCCTACGCCTTCGCCCGTTTCGAGGGCAAACGCCTGCCGACCTCCCTGGAGTGGGAGGCCGCCGCGCGGGGAACCGACGGCCGGTTGTTCCCCTGGGGCGACGACATCGACCTGGACATCGTCAACTCCGCGGACTCCTGGAGCGGCCATCAGCTGATCACCTACGAGGCGTGGCGGGAGGAGCTCGATCGCGGGAGGTTGAGCCAGGCCATGCCCGGCCCGGTCGACGCGCACCCCGGCAACGTCTCCCCCCTCGGGATCCGTGAGATGGCCGGGAACATCTGGGAGATCACCGGCACCGTGCTCGACGACCTGAACGAGGTGGTCATCTGCGGCGGCTCCTACGACAACCCCTACCGGGCACTGCAAACCTCGTCCAAGGGGTTGTGCCGGCGGCGGGTGTGCAGCAACGCGGTCGGTTTCCGATGCGTCGAGGAGCTGTGATGAGCGACGAGGAGGCCGGCAGCCAGCGGTTCGGCTACATCGTCGACCGCATGCCGCACGGCAGCGGGCACGGCGGTCGCCAGGGCACCTACATCGTCCGCGACGCACAGACCGAGGCTCACCACTCCTTCATGTACGCCGACATCGTGACCGAGGGATTCCGTACCATCCGGACCGGTGAACGGGTGCGGTTCCTGGTGGATCCCGAAGACGCCGAGCGCGCGTGCTACGTCATCCGCCTGGACCTGCCGGACGTCGAGGACTACTACCGGTGACCCGGATGGCGCGGCAGGCCCTGGTCGTCGTCTACGAGGCCCGCTTCCCCGCCACCCCCACCTGGGCGCCGGGGCCGCTGATCCTCCGGCATCGCCAGGTCCGCTCCACGGCCGAGGCGCGCGGCGAGTACTACAGCGTGAAGGCGGCCCGCATGCTGTACGGCGACACGACGCATCCGAGGCGTTGGCACGACGACTCCCACCGCGTCGTCGGCGACGTCGAGATCACGGGTGTCGAGGCCCTCCGCGTGACCGACGAGCCGGATGCCTGCGGGCTGGTGGCAATCCATCTGCGGCCCAGGCGAGGAACGCCCATCGCGTTGCTGCGCGCACTGGCCCGCCGCAGGGACGCCCCACCCGCCGATTTCGACCCGCAGGAACTCATCGACGGCCAGGCCAAGATCGAGCCGGGTGGCCGGCCCTTCACCGTCTCCTTCGTGACCCCGGCCAGGCAGGGCCTACCGCGCCTGTACCGGCAGCCTCGCTACTGGCGCTGGGCGCCCGCCCTCCAGTGGCTGTGGGCCCTGGCCTCCCGGACCAACCTGGCCGACTATCCCCCCGATCCCCAGAACCTCGAACCGTCAAACGACGAGATCATCCGGCTCTCCAGTGACTGGCACGCGGTTGTCCTGCGGGATGGGATGGGCGTCGTCGGCATGCGGCCCGACCAGGGGCGAGACGACGCGTTCTTCGGCTACGCGGAGCTGTATCTGCGCTCGATCTATCTGGACGCCGTACTGCTCGGCATGCTGCAGAAGCAGGGGCTCACCCACTTGGAGGAGCGCATGGCCGCCGCGCTCGACTCCTCGCTCTTGGCGACGATGGCCGAGCTCGAACGCGAGGTCAGCGCCTTCCGGCGCCGGCTGTGGGCGCAGTATCTGACTCCACACGGGGCCCCGAACCAGCTCCTGAGTGCCTACCAACGCCAGCACTCGCTCCGCGAACGCTTCGAGCAGATCCTCACCGAGATCAGCGACTTCAACCGGCTCACCCGCGACGACGAGAGCCGCAACGTCAACAGCGCCGTGGTCGTGTTCACCATCGTCACTGTCCCCGCCGGAATCGCTCTCGCGCTCCTCCAGGTCCTGGAAACCGACGAACCCTGGATACTCGCCGCAGTGGCTGCCGCCTGCATAGGACTCACTGCGCTCCTCCTGCGCACCCGCTCCGCCCGAGTAGCTCTCAGAGCACTACGCCGCCGCTTCACCCCCTGAAAAGGCAGCCAATCCCTTAAAGCGGGACAAAATTGTTCAGGTTGAGCAACAAGTTAACTTATTTACCATTTGCCACATTTTGTCACCTTGTGATGCATTTGCCATAATTTACTCTCGATGATCTTAAGAAGGAGCGTCTCCGACAGTCGCAATCGGGCGATTTCCGCTAAGTCTCCCTTCCAGTTGGGTGACGAAAATATCGCCGAACATTATGATTTCTTTTAGGAGCCTTGCGGCGGCATCACCTATCAAGATCGCACCGTGCTGTGTCAAGCGGTCTTCGGTTGAACGGAGTAGATCCATTGACCCGGCGCACGAAGTCGGTTATAGCACTGGTGTTGATCACGCTCTGTCTTGGTGGCGGAGTGTGGGCCTGGTTCCTATCTAGCCGGACTCTCGCGGAAGCAGATAACTGGTCCAGCATCCTCTCAGGATTTGCCAGTCTCGCCTTCGGTGTGTCTGGTCTAGTTTTTGGGTTTCTCGCGATCCGCAAGCCACCATCCCCTCCAGTTATCCCTAAACCACATAGACGCCCCACTGCACCTAGGCCAGATTCAGCAACTAGTTCGAGATCCGTACAGGTCGGTGGGGACGTTCACGGTCCAGTTATTACCGGCGATAACAACACCATCGAGCAATAGGCGGAGTACTGATGCAAGACCCCCGTCCGGCCGGTGATTCATCGGTCAATATTCAGGGGAGCGTTCTTGGCCCAGTTGTAACAGGAGACGAAAATACTCTTATATTTGGGAATTTCTCCCGACGCCAACAGAAAGCGATATGGTCCATCCTTTCTCTGATTCTTCTAATTGGTACTACCACGATCATATTCATCATTGGCGATTACGGTCAATCCGAACGCTCAACACCTGTACAGATAGGTGCGTACACCGTTGTCCTAAGCGGAAGTGCTATTGGGAGCGCAAGATTTGACCAACAAGGCGAGTTGCGCATCCGCAAGTCAACCGATCATCTACCTTATGAATTGTGCCTAAAGGTAGGAAATCCTTGGGGAGCGCCTGCACCAGGAGCTATTTGGTTTGGAACCAACGGCACCTGTTTCGGAAGTGGTCTTGATGCGGCAGTGGTTCACATTCGAGAAAACAACGGAGAAACCCTTATCACGCCTGTGGATCCACCCCCAACGCTTAAGCAAAGCATGAACTCATTCACCGCTACACCTGGAATCTTGGCAGGCGCTTATGTACCCGATCGAGGTGAGATACGATTCCGCACTTCGGCATCTAAGATTGAAGGAGCATTCAGCCTTCAAGGACTAGATGCGTTCGGTAGGAGCACGAGAGGAACTTTTACTGCTACGTTGACAGCCTCACTGGTCTCCGATGACCCTGAAGCGTTAATATCCTCACCGATAGAGCCCGTGCCTTACGCCAGCTCTAAGAAATCAAACCCTGATACATACAAGGCTAATGGCAAGCGCTACACCGTCAAGAATATTATTTCCTTCAAACAGCTACAAGGGAGTGCGGAGTTCATTAAGCGCGCCCAAGCGCGCTTTACTGGAGCAGTTTTTGTAATAGACAGTCGCGAAGGCGGCAGTTTTGTCTATGATCCTCCTGATTCCAGGAGTGACATCTTTCCAATCATTGGAACGGTCGTAGGCGTCAATCCAGTATACATATTGTCTGGCCAACAATCTTCTGAAGACTTAACGGCCAAGGCCACAATCAACGGAATGTTAGATATTAGCGGTAGCGAACCAACCATTACAATAACCCTTACAACCACCGGAACCACAACTACCTCCTACGAAGTAGGGGCCATATTGCAGTTGCGAGGCATTAATTAATTAGATCATCCTGATACGTCTTCTTTCATATCTGATCCCGCTGCAAACAGGAGCCGAAGACATCCGAAGAGTGGATCACGCCGTCGCACGACGGCTCACCCATTTCGTCAAGGAGGAAAATTGCATCTTGTGGCACACGGCACCAAACCCACCATTCCACACGGTCAGATGAGAATGGGTAGCTCACGCGCCCTCGTGCGTGCAGCTGCCCGCAGACTCGTCAGGTGGGCATGAAACTTGTTGTTCCGGTTCTGGTCCAGGTTGAGCGGCAGGTCCAGCTCTGCGATGAACGCGGACTCGGCGGTCCACGGCTCCGGGTGGAGCAGCCAGCACACCCGAGCGTTCTCAGCCATCCACTCCGTGAGTTCCTGCTCTCCGGTCTTTCCGAAGGTAAGCCGCTTCCCGCTGCCAACGCGGCGGAGTTCGAGCCCGAGCAGGCAGCCCAGAGTCAGACGCAGGGTGGAGCCCTCGGCATTGCCCCGGAAGTGGTAGCGGACACGCGTTCGTAGATTCTGCCTACTCTTGTGCGTGGCCATCCGGCGCGGGGCGATACCCACGTAGAGAAGCCGGCCGGCCGGTAGTCCCGCGCCCGGTGAGTGGTTGAAGTGCCACCCGTAGACACCGGGAGCCGCCGGGAGGACATTCGGCTGCGCCAGCAGGTCAGCCGATCGCCACAGTATGTCCGGCTTAACGAGGGCGGTGTGCATCGCTTCTCCCAGCTGGCCCCCCGTCGATTCAGGGAGCGCTGGATCATGCTACTCAAATCACCCTAAAAGCCCAGATGTCATGCGAGACATCGCTCCAGAGTCTCAGTCCGCGGGCCGGGTGCCGTCCTCGTTGAGGAGAACGGGTGTGCCGGTCGCGGCGGACAGGTTGGCCGAGACCCCGATCATGACGCTGGCGACACCCGCGTGGTGCCCTGCCTGCCGCCCCAGGGGGTCCTCGCCGGCACCGCGGAAGACGTCGTTCAGCAGGAGCGCGTCGCCGCCGCCGTGGCCGCCCGCGCCGGAGGAGATGGCGATCTCCTCCGGCTCGCTCCAGTGCCGGTGCAGGACGAGCCGCTCGGAGGCGCCGACGGCGTGGGCCTTGTCGGCGGCGGTCGGATCGATCGCGGCCTGCGGCGGGGTCCAGGCGCGTTCGACGACCTCCAACTCCAGCCGTCCCTCGGTGCCGTTGACGGCCACCCGGTAGCCCTCGAAGGGGCCGTGGGCGTTGAGGGAGTAGCTGAGCGTCGCTCCGCGGGAGTAGCCGACGAGGACGGCCATGTTGTCCTCGATGGTCACGCCGTCACCGAACACGTCCTGGTCGCGGATGTAGCCGTCCTCGTGCTCGGCGTCCAGGTAGAGGCGCTTGAGCCGGGGGTCGGCGGAGAGGTCGAGGAGGTAGGGGTCGGTGCCGAGTTCCGGCGCGCCGAGAGCGCGTTCCGGCCGGTCGTGCAGGCCGCGGGCGCGGGCGTTGTCGGCTCCGTAGAACCGCAGCGCCGACCGGGCGTAGACGGAGCGGGCGGTGTCGGCGAGCCACCAGTTGACCAGGTCGAAGTGGTGTGTGGACTTGTGCACCAGCAGGCCGCCGGAGTTGGCCTTGTCGCGGTGCCAGCGGCGGAAGTAGTCGGCTCCGTGGATGGTGTCCAGCACCCACTCGAAGTGCACGGAGGTGACGTCGCCGATCGCTCCGTCGGCGATCAGCCGGCGGACGGCGCTGTTGCGCGGCGAGTAGCGGTAGTTGAAGGTGACGATCAGCCGGCCGGTGCTCCGCTCGGCGGCCTCGATGATCGCCGCGCAGTCCTCCGCGGTGGTGCAGAGAGGCTTCTCCACGATGACGTCCTTGCCCGCCTCCAGCGCGGCGACGACGTAACGGGCGTGGGTGGCGTCGACGGTGGCGACCACGACGGCGTCCGCGAGTTCGAGCATCTTGCCGAACTCGTGCGGCGCGAAACACGGGACGTCGCGTCCGATCCGGTCGAGGTAGTAGCCGAGCCGGGTCCGGTTGACGTCGCAGAGGGCGACGATCTCGCCGGTGTCGCTCCACTCGCCGAGCAGCGCGTCGATGTACAGCTGTACTCGGTGGCCGAGCCCGACAAAGGCGTATCGCATCAAGGACTCCATGAGTGAAAGCCGGCGTGCCGTACGGCTCGCGCCGAGCCGTACGGCACGCCGGCGGATGCCGGTTACTTGGTGAGGGCGGCGTTGGCCTCGGTGAGGAAGGTCTTCGCCGCGTCGTCCGCGGAGGCCTTCTCGAACAGCACCGAGTCGGTGGCGCGCTTGAGGATGTCCTCCATCTCCATGGAGCCCTTCGGCGGGATCGCGATCGGGCTCAGCTCGCTCCTGATCGAGTCGATGAAGGTCAGCACCTTCTGGTCGGCCGGGGTCAGCTTGTCCTTGATGGCGGCGACGACCTTGGGGTTGGTCGGCAGGCCGCGGTCGCTGAGCAGGATGGCGCCGGCCTCGGGGTCGTTGACGAGGAAGTCGACGAACTTCTGGGAGGCGTCGGCCTTCTCGGTCTTGGACGAGATCGTGTAGTACATCGCCGGCTGCAGGAACATGCCGGCGGTGGTCGCGCCCTCGGCCTTCGGCATCCGCAGCAGGTCGAGTTCCTGGCCGGAGCCCTTGCTCAGCGTGGTGAGCTGGTTGCTCCACCAGCTGCCGAACGCGCTGGCGTTCGTGGCGAGCAGGGCCTGGTCGACGTTGGTGCCGGTCTCCAGCATCTGGGCGGCGCTCGGACCGGCCTTGGTGGAGATGATCTTCTGCAGGAGGATCCACCAGTCCTTGATGGTCTGCTCCGACATGCCGATCTTGCCGTCCTTGTAGAACTGCTCCCCGCGCTGGGCGGCGAACAGCTGCAGGAAGGCGGGGTTCTCGTTGTACTCGGTGCCCCAGATCTTGCCGTCGTTCTTCTCGGTCACCTTCTGGGCGATCGAGATGTATTCGTCCCAGGTCCAGGCCGTGTCGTCCGGGACCTTCTGGCCCGCCTTCTCCACCGTCGCCCTGTTGACGATCATCGGGAAGGCGTTGACGCCGGTGGGGATGGCGTACTGCTTGCCGTCGACCTGGCCGGCCTTGAGCACGTCCTGGTCGAGGTCGGCGGTGTTGACCTTGCCGGTGAGGTCGGCGAGGGTGGCGCGGCCGGCGTACTCGGCGAGACCGCGGATCTCGATGGACATGACGTCCGGGGCGTCGCCGGCCGCGGTCTTGGTGGCCAGCTTCTCGTAGTAGCTGTCCCAGTCGGAGAAGTCACCTTCGATGTCGATCGTCGGGTTCTTCCCCTCGAACGTGGTGATGGCCGACTCCGTCAGTTTCTGCCGGGCGTCGCTGCCCCAGTACGAGAAGACGACTTTCGTCTTCCCGCCGGAATCACTGCTGTCGTCGCTGCCGCACGCGGTGGCCGATATCGCGACCAGGGTGATGGCGGCGGCCGCCAGAATGCGCTTCATCGAGATACCTCCGGGAGATGGGGGGTGGGAGGGACTATTTGAGGCCGGTGGTCGCCATGCCCCGGACGAGATACTTCTGGCCCGCGAGGAAGAAGCCGAAGATCGGGCCGAGGGAGATGATCGACATTGCGAACAGCGGCCCCCAGGAGGAGTCGCCGCCGGAGTCCATGAACTGCCGGAGTGCGACGGCAACGGTGAGGTTGTCGGAGTTGGTCAGGTAGAGGTTCTGGGAGAAGAAGTCGTTCCACGTCCAGATGAAGGTGAAGATCCCGGTGGTCGCCAGTGCCGGGATACACAGCGGCAGGATCACCTGGATGAACGTGCGCCAGTAGCCCGCGCCGTCGATCGCCGCCGCCTCGTCCAGCTCCCGGGGAAGGGTGCGGATGAACTGCACCATCAGGAAGATGAAGAACGCGTCGGTCGCGAGGAACTTCGGCACGACGATCGGCCAGATCGTGTTGATCCAGTCGATCTTGGCGAACACGATGTACTGCGGGACGACCGTGACGTGATGCGGCAGCATGATCGAGCCGAGCATGATCGCGAACCACATCTTCTTCAGCGGGAACTCCAGCCGGGCGAAGGCATAGGCCGCGAGCGAGCAGGCGACCAGGTTGCCGATCACCGCCAGGGAGGTGATGACCGCCGAGTTCCACAGGTAGTAGCCGAAGGAGTGCTTGAGGGCGTCCCAGCCCTGGGTGTAGTTCTCGACCGTCACCGCGGTCGGTATCAGCCCCGGCTCCCGGAAGATCAGATCCTCGGGCTTGAGCGAGCTGGAGACCATCCAGAGCAGCGGGTAGAGCATGAACAGCCCGGCGACGATGAGCAGCAGATGCCTGACCAGGCGAGGGGCGGGCCGGAACAGGGCCGGCACGCGCTTACTTCTCGTCGCCATAGAAAACCCAGAATCGAGACATGAGGAAGTTGACACCGGTCAGCGCGGCGATGATGAGCAGCAGCACCCAGGCCATGCCGGCCGCGTAGCCCATCTCGTAGTTCTTGAAGCCCTTGATGTAGAGGTAGAGCGTGTAGAAGAGGGTCGAGTCGACCGGTCCGCCGTTGCCGCCGCTGACAATGAAGGACTGGGTGAAGGACTGGAACGACTTGATCACCTCCAGCACCAGGTTGAAGAAGATGATCGGGGTGAGCAACGGCAGGGTGATCGAGCGGAAGTTCCGCCACTTGCCGGCGCCGTCGACCGAGGCCGCCTCGTACAGGTTCTGCGGGATCTGGCGGAGCCCGGCCAGGAAGATGACCATCGGGGCGCCGAACGTCCAGACGTGCAGGATGATCAGCGTCCAGAGCGCGGTGTCGGGACTCGTCACCCAGCCGTATCCCTCGTAGCCGAACAGGCCCAGGAACGAGTTGACGATGCCGTCGACTCCGAAGATCTTCCGCCAGAGGATCGAGATCGCCACGCTGCCCCCGAGCAGCGACGGCAGATAGAAGATCGACCGGTAGAACGACAGGCCGCGCAGCCCCTTGTCCAGCACGAGGGCCAGTCCCAGGGCAAAGGCCAGCTGCAGCGGAACGGACACCACCACATAGGTGGTCGTCACCTTCAGGGAGGCCATGAACCGGTCGTCCTGGGTGAACATCTTCTCGTAGTTGTCGAGGCCGACCCAGTGGGCCTCGCTCAGCAGGCTGTAGTCGGTGAACGACAGGTATAGCGAGGCGATCATCGGGCCGATCGTGATCGCGAACAGGCCGATGAACCAAGGGGCCAGGAACAGGTAGGCCGCCCATGCCTGCGATCGGCTGCGGGAGCCTTTGAGGCGCTCGAGGTGGGAGGGGCCCGCCTTTTCGGGGGGCGGCGTGACCGGCACCTCGGTCGTCCCCGCCGGTGCGGGACTCAGGGTCATCACTGGCCCTTCGGGGAATTAGTGAGTGGGATAGCGCTTTCCTATAGCTCACGCACTAAGAGGTCAACCCTTTGCAGTGATCTGGCTCACGAAGTGCAACATTCGGTTTCATCGCCGTCACAGCTCAGGCGGGATAGACCTCGTCGGAGGTCGAGCGGAAAAATCTCGCTCGAACACGGGTTAATACAACCGCTTGCAGGGACGGCTCGGTGTCCGTGGCCACACGCCGGCGGATATTGAAGAGGACAGTGGCGGACGTTCTTGCGCACCCACCGGAGCATCGGCCCAACGGTCTTCGACAACCGCACCTCCTGGTCCAGCCGCATTACAGGGCTCGAACCCATTCGGATTCGCTGGTCCAAAGGCGCCGTTCGACTCCGCTTTGAGATGACCTTTCTGTGGTAGGCCAGGTGCTCCGGCTGGATCTTGCGGTTCGGGGGTCGAAGAACAACGGACCGGAAACGTACGCTAAGGAGCAATGACGCAGCTCAATGACGGTGCGAGACGGTCGAGCGCATCGCCGGGGCGCATGTTTCGATGCCAAAGCACTCGATCGCGCCGGAGCCCGGCCGGCAGCGCGGTCTCTGCCGTACGGTTTCGGTCCGCTGTCCTTCGCCCCCCACTCCTGCTCGACCAGGTCCCGCGTCCGCACGAGTGACCGGTATCGGCAGCGTCGTCACCGCGAACGCCGTCGCCGTCCATCCGATCCAGTCCAGAGATCTGATCCAGTCCAGAGAAGGGAAGAGAACATGATTTCCGCAGTCGTCATGCCCCGGCCCGATGCGCCGCTGGAGTTGCGGACGTTCGACCGCCCCGAGCTCGAACCCGGAGCCGTCCTGCTCCAGACGCTCGGCAGCGAGGTGTGCGGCACCGACGCGCATCTGTGGAAGGGGCAGCTCGCGGGCGTACCGTACCCGATCATCCCGGGTCACGTCAGCGTCGGGCGGGTCGCCGAGCTCGGCCCGGGCACCCCGGCTCGGGACGTGTCGGGGGCGCCGCTGGAGGTGGACCGGGTGGTCACGTTCCTCGACGTGTACGGCACGTGCGGGCGGTGCTGGTACTGCACGGTCGGCCACGCCACCACCCGCTGCCCGTCCCGGAAGGTGTACGGGGTGACGCTCTCCGCAGACGACGGGCTGTTCGGCGGCTGGGCCGATCACATCCACCTGAAGCCGGGGGTGCATGTGGTCCCGCTGCCGGACGGGCTGGACTGGCGTGCCTTCCTCGCCGGAGGCTGCGGCATGCCGACCGCCCTGCACGCGGTGACGCTCGGCGAGATCGCGTTCGGTGACACCGTGCTCGTCCAGGGCGCCGGACCGGTCGGGCTGTGCGCGGCGGTCCTGGCACAGTTGCGCGGCGCCGGGCAGGTGATCGTGGTCGACGGGTCGAAGGTCCGGCTGGACGCGGCGACCCGGTTCGGTGCCGATCTGGTCCTCGACATCACCGCCACGACCGCCGACGAGCGCCTGGCAGCGGTCCGTGAGGCGACCGGAGGCCGCGGCGCCGACGTGACTGTCGAGGCGACCGGGGTACCGGCGGCGGTTCCCGAGGGAATGCGGCTCACCCGGGACGCCGGCCGGTACGTGGTCGTCGGGCAGTACACCAACGCGGGCGACGCGACGTTCAACCCGCATCTGGACCTCAACCAGAAACACCTGGAGATCCGCGGCTGCTGGGGCAGCGACGTCGGCCACCTGTACCGGTCGGTCCAGGTGATGGCCCGCTACGGGCGGCAGTTTCCGTGGACCGACCTGATCAGCGGGGAGTACGACCTCGGCGCGGCACAGCGGGCCCTGGAGGACGTCGCCGCGCACCGGGTCGTGAAGGCGATCATCGTCCCGTAGCCGCGGAACAGTGCTTCGTTCGTTGAAGGTGACGTGTGCGGACTTCGCCGGCCAGGCCGCTCCTCAGCTCTTCGATCGCCTTCTTGGAAATCCTCGGCACACCGAGGATTCAACCCCTGCTCAACAAGCTTCTTGATGATCCGGGTGGTTACATCCAATCAAGCGAGCTTTGAGGAGACTGCAGCTCTGACCTTGGAAGCCGATCACATGGCTCCGGGATGTTCTTCCGCTAACCGCTCCAGCAGGCGACAGTAGGCGCTGATATCTGCGCAGCGGATCAGGTATCCATAGTGACTCGGCGTCCTCCCCTTGTGCATGCGCTTGGGGAACCTGGTCAGGCCGGAGCCATAGCGGAACTCCGTAGGGATAACGAGCCCAGGAACCAAGGTCAGACGTTCGAGGTCGAGGTCGCGGGCGAGCTCGCGCAGGCTCCGTCCGGTCAGGACGAGTGGCACTGGGGCCGCCGACATCCGGCAAGGAGTTACCAGGGAGCTTCGGAGTGACCTTCAGTGGCGACCGGATCGTGCTCGGTTCGATCGGCGGGCCGTACGGCAACGTGGCCGTCGTCGATTCATCCACCGGTAGAACCAAGCTGATCAAATAGAACTAAGCTGACCAAAGCCCCGACCGCCTATCGCCGAGGTGATCCGATTGCGGGCTGAAGCCACCGCTGCACTGCTGATCTGCACCTTGACGGCCTGCTCGGCGACGCCATCGAAACCCGCACCCAGCGCGGCCCCGGCCACTCAACCCGCAGCGACCGCCTCCCGACCGGCAGTCGCCGTCACCCGGCCCACCATCGCCGTCACCCGGCCCGCGAAGACCGACTGTGCCAAGGCGAGCGCACGCGACTTCGACGGCGACGGGCGTGACGACATCGCCATCGGCTATGTGGGCCCCGTCGGCCGTGTACACGTCCTGTCGGCGGACAAGGTCATCACTATCCCCACCCCTCCCGGGAACAGGTCCAAGGGCTTCGGCTGGTCGGTAACCATGGCCAAGGTCAACGACGACGACTGCATCGACGTGATCGTTGGCGCGCCGGGCCACACGGTCGCGGGGAAGACCCAAGCCGGCGCGGTCTACATCCTGTACGGCGGAGCCGCCGCCCCACCCGGAAAGCTCGTCTCCCTCAGACCGGAAGAGGACGCGAACTTCGGCGACTCCGTCACCGCCTACGGCGACCTGATCGCGATCGGCGCACCGAACGAGCAGCCCGGCGGAGCCGTCTACCTGGCCAGGAAGGGCTCGGTCATCCGTCGAATCACGCAGGAGACCAGCGGCGTGCCCGGCACCTCGGAACCCAACGACCACTTCGGCGGGCACCTGGCCCTCGGCCCCCTCGCACGCGGCGGCGTGGGCCTCATGATCGGCGCCACCGACGAATATCAGGACGGACCCGGCCGCCAGGACAACGACAGCCTGGACGAGCCTTTCGGCGCGGTCACCGTCCTTCACGAAGTGACGGCCGCAAAACTCACCGGAGTACGGCTTCCGCTACCCAAGGACAAGGACGGCAAGCCTTGCGGCGGCTTCGGCAGGAGCCTGGCGTACGTCCCTCATGCCGGGCCGGCCGCCCTCGCGGAAGGTTGCAGCTTACTCCAGTTCTACGACTTCGACCTCAATCCCACCCGCACGGTTACGATCCCGGCCACAGCGTGGGACGGCGCCCTGGCTGCCTCAACCGACGGACAGGTCGCCGTCCTGTGGAGCGACCACAATGATCCGACCCTGCTCTTCCTGTCCCCCAAGGACCCGGCCAAGGACCGCCGTATCTCCGGTGACTACCTCAGGAACGCGATCCAGGACGGGATCACGTTCAGCGGAACCCGGCTCGTGGTCGGTCTCGACTGGACCGCTGACGTGGCCATCATCGACCCTGCCACCGAAAGAGCCGAACTCGTCAAGGCCGCCACCGGCCAGCTCTTCGCCATCTCCATCGCAGGCTGAGCTGGGAGTTCCCGCGCTGTAAGACTCCGCGCTCGCGGCCACCTCCACAGGCCCGCGGCGATCACCGCAACCTGCGATCTTGCCGCCTTGTGCGTCTCTCTTCAGATCATCCCGACTTATCCCACTTCTTTTATGGGCACTCAACGAGTAAGCCAGGCCGTCCTCGGTGAATCAGCGAGCCGACGGGAATCCCGGGGGCATGTTCATCGCACCGCCGCCCAGTGGGCCGCCCCCGACCAGCACGGTCGAGCCGGCCATGTAGGAGAACTCGTCGGTCGCCAGCGAGACCACCGCTCGGGCGATCTCCTGGGGCGTGGCCATTCGCTGGAGCCCGGATACGTTCCGCGGCCCCCAGGCCCGCTTGAACGCCTCCCAGATGGCGTCCGGAATGCCCTGCGGTCGAGCCAGCGCGGTGTCGGTCGTACCCGGTGCGATCGCGTTGACCCGGATTCCCTTCGGGCCGTAGTCCATGGAGGCGGCGTCCACGATGCCCTTGATCGCCTGCTTGCTCGCGGTGTACGCGACACCGCCCGGCCGCCGTGACTCCGACGCGGTACAGATGATCACGCCGTGTCCTGCCTTGAGCATGTGCGGCACCTCGTACTTGATGGCGAGGAAGACCCCGCGCGCGTTGGTGTCCTGCACATCGGCCCACTGTTCCAGCGTCATCTCGTGGACCGGCGCGGTCTTGGTGATCCCGGCGTTGTTGAACGCCACATCCAGCCGGCCGAAGGCACCGACCGTCTCGTCCACGAACCGCTGAAGCTGTTTCGGATCACGCACGTCGGCCCTGATGTAGCGCGCGACGCCGCCGGATCGGCGGATCTCCTGCTCGACCCGGCGTCCGAGTTCGACGCGCCGGCCGCAGAAGCCGACCTTCGCTCCCTCGGCCGCGAACGCCTTGACCGCGGCCTCTCCGATGCCCGACGTGGCCCCGGTGACCAGGACGACCTTGCCGTCGAATCGGCCCCGCGGAGGCGCCGCGGGCGGCGGACTCGTGGAGGGGGAGGTGAAGTACGGCGGAAGCGTCAGCGCGCCGCCGAGCCCCGCCGCACCGGCAGCGGCGGCGGCGAGCCCGATGAACACCCGGCGACCGGATCGCCCGGCACCGTTCCCGCGCGGTGTGCTCGGCGGTGTCGTCTCATCGCCAGCGGACAGGAGGTCCTCGTTCTGAGGGACGGAATCCCGCCCACGATCGTTTACGGTCACTGGCGCAGCCCTTTCCTGGTCATCCCGTGACGGACGTCCGTCGCGTCATCGGTTCCCGCATGGCGACTCCGCGCGTCACCACCTGCAAACGGCTTCGCGCGTCACAGCCCATGGACGGCTCCGCACGTCACCACCTCCGGACGACTCCGCGCCTCACCACCCGTAGGCAACTCCGCGCGTCACCACCTGCAGACGACTCCGCGCATCACCGCCGATAGACGACTCCGCACGTCACCACCTGCGGACGGCTTCGCGCGTCACCGTCCACCTCGGTCAAGCTTCGTCGCGCCACGCGTCGGCCGCCTCATGCTGCGGGCCGCGGTCGGCGACCGCTGGGAGGATGCGGCCTCCTCCCGGCGCAGGAGGCCGTGTCGGCCCCGCCGACCTACGATGGGATCGTGAGATGGATCGAACGGGCCTTCGAGCCCGGTCGCGTTCTGACCCGCACGCTGGTGCTGCTCTTCTGCCTGATCGGGCAGTTGCTGTTCTTCGAGCCCGGCGTGAACGCCCGAGACTGGGCCCTCGCGCTGGGTGCCCTCGCGCTGAGCATGCTCGGCCGTTGGTCGCCGTTCGGTTCGCTGCTGGTCCAGACGGGGCTGCTGGCCGTCGCCGACCTGTACGGCTTCGCAGCCGTGCCGGCGATGAAGGTGCTCGCCTGCGTGCTGCTGTTCGATCTGGCCATACGGCGTCCGGGCAGGCAGGTGGCGGCGGGCGCCGCGACGCTGGGCATGGTCGTGTGCGTCAACCTGTTCGACGAGCTCCCCCAGCAGTTGCCGTCGGTCCTGTTCCGCATCTCCGTGGTGGTCGGTGTGCCGCTGCTGCTGGCCGCCTACGTCCGGCTCGGCCTGCAGGTCGCCGACCGGGAGCGGGAGCGCGGCGAGGCGCGGGTGCGGGAGGCCCGGCTGGCCGAGCGCACCGCCATCTCGCGGGAGCTGCACGACCTGGTCGCCCATCACATGTCGTCCATGGTGCTGCGGGTGGGCGTGGCCAAGCATGTGCTGCCCGCGAAGGACTCACGGGTGGACGAGCTCCTCGACGACCTGCACGCGACCAGCAGTGCGGCCCTCGCCGACATGCGCACCCTGGTGGAGGTGCTGCGCGCCCCGGGGAGGGAGCCGGCGTCGATCGTGGAGCCCGAAGGGTTGCCCGCCGCGCTCGACGCCGTGGTCGAGCACGGGCGTGGCAACGGGCTCGACGTCAGCGCCGACGTCGATCCGGCGGTCGCCGAGCTCGACACCGTGCGCGGCCTGGCCGTGCTCCGGCTCGCCCAGGAGGGACTGGCCAACGTGGTCAAGCACGCGGGCCCCACGGCCCGCGTCAGGCTGTGCGTCAGCCTGGCCGAGGACGGAGCGGTACGGATGGACATATCCAACGACGGCACGGGGGAACCCGCGCGCGGAACCGGTTACGGACTGATCGGCATGCACGAGCGGGTCAGCCTGCTCGGCGGGCGTTTCGACGCCGGACCGACCGAGCGTGGCTGGCGGATGTCGGCGGTGCTGCCGTGATCCGCGTACTCATCGCCGATGATCAGCAGCTGGTCAGGCTGGGCCTGCGGATGCTGTGCGAGTCCGAGCCGGACCTGGAGGTGGTGGGCGATGCCGCGAACGGCGAGGAGGCGGTACGACTCGCCGCGCGGCTCATGCCCGACGTGGTGCTGATGGACCTGCGGATGCCGGGGATCGACGGCATCGTCGCCACCCGGCGGATCGTCGCCGCCCGCCCCGCCACCCAGGTGCTGGCCGTCACCACGTTCGACGACGACGATCACCTCTACCCGGTGCTGGCCGCGGGTGCGGTGGGCTTCGTCACGAAGGACACCCCACCGGGTGACCTGCTGAACGCGATCCGCGGGGCGGCGCGAGGAGAGAGGATGTTCAGCCAGTCGCCGTTGCGGCGACTGGTGGACCAGGCCGCCTCCGGCCACCGGGCGCCGCCCGTGGTTCCCGCGCTGCCGTCGTCGCTCACCGAGCGCGAGCATGAGGTGCTCGCACTCGTCGCCGAGGGGCTGTCGAACAGGGAGATCGCGGAGCGGCTGTACATCGGCATCACCACGGTCAAGAGTCACGTCGCCAGCGTGATGAACAAGACCGGCTGCCAGAACCGCATCGGTCTGGCGGTGCTCGCGAACCGGGCGGGGCGCTGACACACATCGGAACCGTTCGATGGTCACAGTGTCCTGACCTGTGGCAGCGCTTTCTTGAACGATGGCCACTCCGCCGGGTGCAATTCTCAATGCCCGGCCCGAGGGTCGCAGAGGTGGTTTCCCACAGTGACCTGCATGGTGGCGGGTGCGGCTCTCATATTCACGGTCAGGGTGAAGCGGGCGCGGACCAGATCCTGTGGCGAACGGCAAACGGCGACCAGCGACCGGCGACCGGCGACCGGCTCAATGATTCGGCTGGGTTCGCCCGTTGTCCGCGATGCCTACCGCTCTGATCAGGTGGAAGAGCTCTGCTCGTCGTCGCGCGGTACGGCCGGACGGGGCGGGAAGAGCTCGTCCATCCGCGTACGGGTGGTGGTGACGCGGTTGCCGGCGTCGAGGGAGCGGACGTGGACGCGGCGGCCGATCGGCTCGTCCACGCTGAGCAGGCCGAGCATCTCCTCGTCGCCGTCCTCGGTTTTCGCGAGGAACCGGCGGCCGTCGGCCTCCAGCCGTCCGACCACGATGCCGGTGCGCCCGCGACGGCCGTGTTTGACGGTGAAGGTCTCGATCGTGCCCCAGCCGTCGGCCTCCACGGCCACGTCGACGCCCGGCCAGGAGTCGACCTCGGCCTGCAACGCGACGCTGTCATCGGCGTGCCATTCGGCGGGGGTGGTGGAGTAGACGCCGGCGGAGTATTTGCTCAGCGACCCGCCGTTCGCGCCGACCAGCCCGTACGTGCCGGGCTCGGCGCGCAGGCGCTGGACGGTTTCTGCGATGGCGTGCATCGAGTAGTTGTTGCCCGCGCCGCCGAAGAAGGGCAGCCCGCCGGTGACCGTCAGCCCGCGCGGGTCGTCGGCGGTCAGGCCGAGCCCGTCGCAGATGTTGGACACCGCGATCGGGAAGCAACTGTAGAGGTCGATGGTGTGGAGGTCGTGGACGCCGATCCCCGCCACGTCGAGGGCGTGCCTGACGGCCATGATCGAGGCGGGGCTCGCGCTGAGGTCGACGCGGTCCAGCAGGTCGCGTTCGCGCAGGTCGGCATGGCCGTGCAGGAACACCCACCGGTCCTCGGCAACACCGAGCCGCCGGGCGGCGTCGGCCGACATGAGCAGCACGGCCGCGCCCTGGTTGACCTTCTCCCGCGCCACGACGTACCGGGTGTAGGGATCGGCGATGACCCGGTTCCTCTCGGTCGGGGTGACGAGCTCCCGCGCGGAGCGCTCGACCGGGGCGGCGGCGTGCGGGTTGGCGGCGGCCACTCGGGTGAAGGGCGCGAACAGCGCGCCCATTGCGTCCGCGTACTCCTGCCTGGTCTGCTTGAGCCGCGCGCGCCGGGCGTTGTCGAACAGGGCGTACTGGCTCGGCGCGCCGGCCAGGCCGTGGGCTGCCTGAAACCGGGAGACGAGACCTTCGAGGCCGTAGCCGCGGTCCTCCAGATCTCCGCCGACGGTCTCGCCGAAGTCCGGCCGGTCGTCGGCGTTCGCGAGATGCCGGACGGTGGAGATGGCCTCCGAACCGAAGAGGAGCACGACCTCGGCGGATCCGGCCGCGATGGCGGCGGCGAACTCGTTCACCAGGTGCTGCGGCCCCTGACCGCCCGTCACCTCGAGGATCACGCGGGCCGGGTTCGCGCCCACCCGGTTGGCCACCGATCTCGGGTAGTTGTCGGATCTGCCCAGCGGGGAGGGCACGCCCGGAACGGAGATCTCAAACTGGCGCACGCCCGCGACGACGTCGACGGCCGCGGCCACCGCGGCGGGGTCGGCGCCCGTGTCGGCGATGGCCGCTCCGGCCGCCTCGGCGGCCAGCTCGACGGGTGACAGACGCCGGTAGCCGACCTCGTCGACCCGCTCCGAGGCCTGCCCGACCCCCACGAGGACCGGCGTGCGGGGATCGATCTCCTGGTTGGTCATTTTCGACCTCCACATGGCGTGAAACAGGCGGCCAACCATTTATAGACGTAAACCATCTATGCCGGCGGGGCGGGCCCGGAGGCGACTCAGGCAGGAGAGGCTTGCGGCATACAGCGACTTCGCAGACGTTGCCCTCGCCTTTCGAAGTGCTCGGGATGACGGGTGGGTCCCGCCCACGGCCCAGGGCCTCGGCAGGTCGGGGATTCATCTCGATTCGCACATCACCCGTACAAACGGGTGCGGAGGCCAAGAGCCGAGGCGGCCAGGAGATTCAACCATCACGATACGTGAGGGCCATATCGGCAAAACAGATAAACGATAACTGCCGGAACCCTGGTCCGCAACCTCTTCGATAGAACCAAATGAAATCGAGTCGCACCGTTTACCGGATGGACCTCGCATACACCCGGATCGGTCGTTACGAATGACAACGGAATGCTTGAGCGCCTAATCTGTAATTCCTTTACGGATCGAACGCGGTGGATTACCGTTGGCCTCGAAATGAGATACCGGACAGGTTGTCAATCTGATCGTTTCCGAGAAGCCGGGGATTGCTCTCATCGATCGACCGAGGTCAATCGTGATGCGCTCGACTGACGCCGGCAGCATTCCGTACCCATGGCACGTGCGCATCCGGGATGCCGCCACCGAGCAGATCCTGGGCGCCGGAATGCTGGTGGGGACCCAGCACGTGCTGACCTGCGCCCATGTTGTCGGCTCCGGCCAGGAGCAGCCTGATATCGCTGTCATCGTGGAATTCATCACCCGCCCCGAGGCGACGACGACGGGCCGGGTCGAGGATGGCTGCTGGGTCCCGAGCAGGGAGAGAGGCGAGGGGGACGTCACCCTGCTCAAGCTGGCCAAGGCCCAATCCGGTGGTTATGACGCCCCGCTTTACAGGCGGGCGATTCTCCTGGGAGGCGAGGTATACGCACAGGGATTCCCGAGTGGTCACGCGGATGGCCTCGGAGCTTTCATGAGGCTTGCCGGAAACTGCGGTCCCCGCGGCGAATGGGTACAGATGAACGACTGGAGTCCCGGCCGGCCGGCGAGGGGATTCAGCGGCGCGGCCGTCCTCGACATCGGCAACAGCCATGTGGTGGGCATGGTGGTCGGAAGATACACCGGCGAGCCGGCGGACATCGCCTACATGATCCCGGTTGAGACCATTGTGCGATACCTGCCCTCGGTCGGCGGATGGGCGCGTGGACATACCGCGGTCGATCGGGAGACGGCGCGGAGGTTCAATCCGCGGGTTCCGGATGTCGAATTCGGCCAGCAGGTGACCGGCTGGCTCGCCGCACCGAGCAACGTACGCGTGATCACTGCCGGCAGCCGTGACTCGGCACGGTCGGAGACGCTGCGAAGCGTCATCGTGTCGTCCGATCGGGAACAGCGTCCCCCTGACGAGGTGCTGGCCGCCGCGCCGCCGGGGACCGTCTCCCCGGCCGCCGGCCTCGATCTGGCCATCGACGCGTCGAACAAGACGGAGGAAGAGATCTCCCGGCGCACCCTCGACCGGCTGGGCATCCGGCTCGGATCGTCCGGCGGCGCGACGGACCGGATACGCGACGGCGTCCCGCCCATGACCATCATCGTGTACGGCATCGACGACGCCAAAGACCCGATCTCCCTGGTCGATCACCTGCTACGACCTCTCGCCGAACAGGGATCGCGCCTGCTCCTGGTGTTCCGTCGCGACTCCTCTCCGGCCCTCGACCGGGCCCGGTCGCTGGAGTCGGAGGTGGCGACCGACGAGCGCGAGTGCGTCCGGCTGCTCCTTGACGAACTGGCGGACAAGATTGCCGATCTTGAAACCGCCGAGAGGCGGGTCGTGAAGCGCTGGCAGGAGGTCGCCCCGCGTGTCGCCGGTGTGCCGGATCCGCCCGACCTCGCGGCCTCGTACCGGCTGCGCCTGCTGCGGCCTCCGGGCTCCGCGCCCGAGGACGGCTGGACCGTACGAGAACTTCGCGATCTGATGCGCGCCCAGGACCGTGCATCGGCGCGGATTGAGGAGTTCGGCCGGATGCTCGAGGCGTCGCTGGACCGAAGGGACGAACTGCGCGGGCGATCGGAGGTGGACAAGGCGATGGCCGCCGGCGCGGGTCTGGCCGAGGACATCGAGCTCGGCCGGCTTTACGACGAGGCTCACCGGTTGTTGTGGGACGAACTGCCGTGCGACCTGAGGGAATCCGAGGTGATGGTCAGACGGTACGAAGCGGCGATCAGGCGTAGGCGCGCGAACAGATCCGGGGAGGCCGGGGAGTGAAGCCCTGTAAGCGCCCCGGCTGCGACGGAACCGTCGACGACACCGGCTACTGCGACACCTGCGGCCACGAGGACACCTCGGATTCGCACGCGGATCCGAGGCTCTCCGCCCCGCCCGGCGTACCGGGCGGGGCGGAGCCGGGATCTCCGCAACGGCCCACCGGCGAGAGCCTGGCCCGGGTGCACTCGGTGTCCAGCATGACCAGTGAGCTGGTCTCGCTGCCCGAACTCCCGCCGGAGGACCCGCAGAGCCGCATCGATCCAGACCCGAGACCACCCGCGCACGGACGTCCCTGCGGGAAGGAGGGGTGCACCGGGACCATCGGAGGCGGCCACTTCGGCCAGCCGGCCCTTTCCCAGGGTTTCTGCCCGATCTGCGGCACCCCGTACTCCTTCAAGCCGAAGTTGCGACCCGGTGAGATGGTCGGTCAGTACGAGGTGATCGGCTGCCTGGCCCACGGCGGTTTCGGCTGGGTCTATCTCGCCAGGGACACCAACCTGGGCGGGCTCTACGTCGCGCTCAAAGGATTGATCAACTCCAACGACGAGGTCGGGGCACAGCTGGCGGCACGTGAGCGGGAGTTCCTCACCACCATCCATCACCCCAACATCGTCCGTATCTTCAACTTCGTCACCCATCCCGGTCCGCTGCCCGGCGAAGAGACCGACTACATCGTGATGGAGTACGTCGGCGGGCAGCCGCTGCACACGATCGCCGCCGGCCAGAAACTGCCCGTCGAGCAGGTGATCGCCTACGGCCTGCAGATCCTCTCGGCCTTCGAATACCTGCACGATCTGACGGACGCGAAGTCGGGCCGCCACGGCTTGCTCTACTGCGACATGAAGCCGGACAATGTCATCCACACCAGGAAGCAGATCAAGCTGATCGACCTCGGTGCGGTGCGCTGGATCGGGGACACCGACGCTCCGATCGTCTCCACCCAGGGATTCCAGGTTTCCTGGGAGGAGATCAGGGCGCATGGACTGACCGTACGGTCCGATCTTCACACGGTGGGCCACACCCTGCGGGAACTGTTCCGCCCCGGCCCCGAGCTTGCCGCGGCCGGGAACGACCTGACGGGCCTGGGCATCGATTCGTTCCAGCGCCTCCTGAGGCGAGCGACCGGGCCTTTCGACGAGCGCTTCTCGTCCGCGGCGGAGATGTCGGAGCAGCTGCGAGGCGTGCTGCGGGAGATCCTCTCGCTGCGGGACGGGCATCCGCGCCCCGAACCCTCCACGGTCTTCGCGCCGACCGCGGCGCTGCTCGACGCCGGACTCGGAGCGGTGCCGCCGCTGGAGCGCTGGACCCACCCCGCCGGCCGTACGAGCCTGCTGGATCCCAGCATGCCGGCCCCTCCCGCGGTCGCCGTCCGGCTGCCGACGCCGCGGGTGGATCCGGCCGATCCTGCGGCCGACTTTCTGGCGAACGTCAGCGCGGGCGACCCCGGCCGGCTCATCGACAAGCTCGGGGCCGTTCAGGAGCGGTCGGCCGAGGCGCAGTTCTTCATGTGCCGAGCCCACCTCGAACTGGCCGAGATCGACCGCGCCGAGCAGTATCTGGCCAGGGCCGAGGAGATCCTCGGCCGTTCCGCACCGTGCAACTGGCGGGCGGCCTGGCACCGCGGGCTCCTCGCGCTCGCGAAGAACCAGATCGCCGCCGTCGAAGCCGGGCCCGACGCCGTCCGCGAACGCGACGTCAGGGTCGCGCCCAACGCCGTACGCAAGCGCGACACCCAGGCCGGGCCCAGTGCCGTCCGCGAGTTCGACATCGTTTACACGACATTGCCGAGCGAGGACGCGCCGAAGCTGGCGCTGGGTTTCTGCGCCGAGTACCTCGGCCGGCCGGATCAGGCCGAACGCTACTACCAGGCGATATGGCGGCGTGATCGCTCGCAGGTGAGCGCGGCCTTCGGGCTCGCACGCATCCGTCTGGCCGCCGGGGACCGGATCGAGGCGGTGAAGGTCCTCGATCAGGTGCCCCAGGTCTCACGGCATTTCGACGCGGCCAGGATCGCCGCGGTCCGGATTCACTCCGGACGGCTCCAGGCCGGTCCCGCGGCCACCCGTCTGCCCACCGCCGCCGACCTCGACCAGGTGATCAGCCGGCTACGGACCCTCTATCTGGACGACGGTGATCGGGACGGTGACGCCCGCGCCCGGTTGACGGCCGTCGTCCAGGAAGCGGCACTGGACTGGCTGCTGGAGCCGGGAAGCCCGGTGGGCGCGCCCATGGCCGGGCGAACGCACGGGCACGGTGCGCCGATCCTGGCCGACCCGGCCGACGAGACGCACCAGCGCCTGCTCCTCGAGGCCTCGTTCCGCAGGCTCGCCCGGCAGGCGGGCCACGCCGCCGATCATGACGCGCTGATCGATCTCGCCAACACCGTTCGCCCGGAAACGCTGCGATGAAGGGCTCCGCCGGCAGATTCGTTGTGGATCTTTTCGACCCGCGTGTCCGGCACCGGACAGCGATGCAGGACGTGGACCGACGGAAATCGGCCGACGGAGTCACGAAGGAGAGAAGGCACGGATGGGGACCCGACCCGCTTTCACCCTAGATGTGGGCCAGAACAAGTACCTTCAGGCCGCGGTCGATGAGATGCACGCCATTCTCACGGTCAACGCGCAGCACCTCGACGGCTTCGAACCCACGGTGGCCGAGGTCATCCTCGTGGATTCCTCCGGCTCGATGGGCATGCCGAGCACGAAGATCGCCGCAGCGCGGCGGGCGAGCATCGCGGCGATCGACACGCTACGGGATGGGGCGCTCTTCGCCATCGTGGCCGGTACGCACGAGGCCAGGATGGTGTATCCGGCACGGCCCCGGCTGGCCGTCGCGACGCGGGAGGGCAGGGCCGCGGCGAAAACCGCCGTACGGCAACTCACCGACCACGGGGGCACGGCGATGAGCACCTGGCTGAGCCTCGCCCGGGAGATCTTCACCACCCAGCCGGCCGCGATCAGACATGTGATCCTGTTGACCGACGGCCAGAACCAGAGCGAGTCCAGAGCCCAGCTCGACGCCGAACTCGACGCCTGCGAAGGGCTCTTCTACTGCGATGCCCGCGGTATCGGGGACGGCTGGGCATCGAACGAACTGCTCCGCATCGTCGCCAAACTGCGCGGTACGGCCGACGCCGCACGCGAGGACTCCGACCTGGTGGCCGACTTCCAGGAAATGACGCGGGCCGCCATGCGCAAGGTCGTTCCCGACCTGCGCGTCAGGTTCCAGCTCCTGCCCGGCGCCGACATCCGTTTCGTCAAGCAGGTCTTTCCGGTGGAGGCCGACCTCACCGAGTATCTCGAGAGGACCGGCGACAGGACGGCGGAGTTCGTCACGGGTCCGTGGGGCGAGGAAAGCCGTGAATACCATGTCTGTTTCACCATCGACCCGACCGGCCGCGAGAGCGGCCGGGATCTGCGGCTGGCACGGGTGGATCTGGAGGTCGACGGGGACGGGGCCGGAGCGCCCGAGGTGGAGGTGCCCGGCAGGGGGACTCCGATTCTCATTCACTGGACCGACGACCCGGTCCGGTCTTCCCGGATCCACCCGAAGGTCGGTCACTACACCGAGCACGTGGAGCTCAGGGAAGCGGTCAACGCCGGATGCCAGGCCTATGAATCCGGTGACCTCAATGAGGCCGAACAGGCGTGGGGTCGCGCCGTCAGGCTCGCGACGGAGCTGAACAACACGAAGAACCTGGAGCGGTTGTCCCACCTCGTTCACATCGTCGACGCCGTCCGGGGAGAGGTGCGTCTCAAGGAGGTCATCGAACGCCGGGACCTGATGGGGGTGGCGCTCAGCTCGCGGTTCTCGACGCTGAGCCACGACCCGCACACCCCGCGCCCTCACCCGAAGCCGGATGAGCGGCCGGTGGCCAAGGGCCGCCGCTGCCCGAACCCGGACTGCGGTCGCGTCGCACTCGCCGGCGACAGGCGCTGCGAGGCATGCGGCAGCGAGCTGGAGGATCAATGAGCTCGCTCCCCCCGTCGCCGCGGCCTCCGGCGACGTCGTCCGTCCTGGCCGCGTCCCCGCCGGGAGCGCCTACGACCGCAATGCCCACAAGCACGACACGCAGAACCCTGGGACGGCTGCGGGCCGGGCTGATGATCACAATGGTCGCGCTGCTTGCCACCTCCCTCTGGTTGTTTCAGGGGGTGCATCAGACCGTGACCGCCGCGGGCTCCACGGCGATGCCCGCGATCCTGGAAATCTCGAACGCGCAGCGGGCACTGGCCGCCGCAGATCGAGCCGCCATCACCATCTCCCCCAACAGCTCGGAGACCACGACGCTCCCGGCCGAGCTGGAGTACAAGAAACAGATCCAGATCGCCGGCCTGAATCTGGCGCAGGCCGCCGAGGACAACGCGGCCGACGATGCCGAGGAGACCGACGGGCTACAGCTGGCCCAGGGGTTGCTCGTGGTCTACACGGACATGGTCGAACAGGCTGGGGAGCACTACCAGCGCGGGGACCGTGCCCTCGGTGCGACGTACCTCTGGTATGCCTCCCACCTCCTGCATGAGGACGGCGGCATCCTCGATGTGCTCAACGGCTTTCGGGAGCAGCAGTACGCATGGCTGAAACAGCGGTTTCCGTCCACCTGGATGATGCCGGCGGCCACGATCAGCTGGGCTGTCTCCCTTCTCCTGGTGCTGGTCCTGCTCGGCGCGACACAGCTCTTCCTGCGACGACGTTTCCGCCGGACCTTGAACGTGTTGCTGCTGGCGGCCACCGTACTCGTGGTCGGCCTGGCATCGATGACCTCGCTAGCCCATGTCTCTAAGAACCGGCTCGACGACGCCCACGAGAAAGTGCTTTCGGTGGTCGCGGCCAGACAGGCCGAGACGGGTACGGAATATCGGGCCGGCAACACGCAGTTGGCGCAGTTGCTGTCAATTGAGTGCGGCACAAACCTTGACCGGTGCGGCCTCACCGCCCGGCAGGCGCTCACCGCTTCGCAGGGCGATCCCGGAGCCGCGGACGCGCCCGCCCCGTTCGAGGTGGCCGAGAGCAGCAAGCAGGCCATCGAGCGGACGACGGACGCGGCGGAGTATTCGGGCCTAGCGTTCCTGATCCCGCTCCTGTCCGTCATCATCGGCGCGCTGATCTGGAGCGGCATCCATCCGCGTATCAACGAATACAGGTACGAGCCACGATGACACGATCAATGTTCCGCGCAGTCACCGCCGGTCTCATCGGACTCTCGGTGCTCACCGCCGTCATCGGATGCTCGCCGCTGTCCCGGGATCGAACCGTGTCCGTACTGGCGACCTGGACCGGGACCGAGGGCGACAACTTCGAGAAGGTGCTCGACGCCTTCACCGAGAAGACCGGCATCCGCTACGAGTACACCGGGACCCGCGCGCTGGACGAGGCCCTGCAGTCCAACCTGCAACGAGGAACCCCTCCCCACATCGCGATCCTGTCGAGCACCGGTGACCTGGCACGATATGCGCGCAGCGGCGACCTCGCCCCGCTGAGCAAGGTGATTCCTTCGGCACTTCAACACGAGTACAGCCGTCCATGGCTGCTGCCGCTGAACGGCGAGATCTACACCATTCCAATCAAGGTCAGTCTCAAGAGCATCATCTGGTACAACCCATCACGGTTCAGCGCGCCGGCACCTCGAAGCTGGGGGGAACTTCTCATCCGCAGCCGCGCGATCGCCGATCAGAACCAGGCCCCCTGGTGTATGGGAATGCGCGCAACGCGCTCGTCCGGCTGGCCGGGAACGGACTGGATCGAGGACATCCTGCTGCACCAGACCAGCCCCGAGACGTATCGGCGGTGGGCCGCGGGCCTGCTGGCGTGGACATCCCCCGAGGTGGAAAACGCATGGAAGACCTGGGGAGAGGTCGTGTCCACGCCGGGCTTCGTCCACGAAGGCCGGATGGCCGCGTTGCTGACCGACTTCACCGATGCGGGCCGTGCGATGTTCACCGACCCGCCCGGCTGCTTCCTAGAGCATCAGGCCTCGTTCATCACCGACACCTACCGGTCGGTGGGCAACACCGATGACGGGGCACCCGAGGCGGGCAAGAAGCTTCCCGCGTCGGAAAAGAACTTCGACTTCTTCCCGTTTCCGTCATTCGGCCAGAACGGCGGTGATCCGGCCCGCCAGCCGGTGGCGGTCTCCGCCGACCTGGCCGGAATGTTCAACAACACACCGGAGGCCCAGGAACTGATCAAATTCCTGGCGAGCGAGGAAGCGCAACGGAACTGGCCTGGCAGACGAGATGGCGGCGCCTTCTCAGTGCACCGAAAGGTATCGGTCGACGCCCATCACCCCGACGACCGCATCGGCCGACGCATCGCTGAAGTCCTGGGCTCGGCGGCCACGGTCTGCATGGACGCGTCGGATCTCATGGCTCCAGCCGTGCGCGACGCGTTCAGTGGCGCCGTCCTGGAATATCTGAGCAATCCAGATCCAACGCGACTCTCCACCCTGCTTACGGACCTGGATAAAGTTCAGGTCCAGTCGAATCCGACCGCGCAGGAGCAGGAGGAACTGCGCGAACTTTCATGCACTGAATGATTTTCATGGATGAGATTGGAGCCGTCGCATGACAGAGTGGGTGCGTTTCGACCTCGACGACGAGGGGGGCTCTGTCCTCGTCGAATTGGACCCGGAGCCGGGCGTGGAGCGTCTTTCTCGAAGAGGAGATGGTTTCGCCCAAGCGAAAATTTCCTTTGAAAATGCCCTGGTCAATGTCCGCGACGCCGCGTCGAGTGCTCTGCAGCAGTTCCGGACGATGGCCACTCCGCCGGACGAGGTCGAGATTCAATTCGGCATCAAGCTGAGCGCGTCGGCCGGAGCCGTGATCGCCAAGACCGGCACCGAAGGGCACTTCGATGTGAAAATCAAATGGCAGCGCGAGACCCGGCTGAGGATCCTCTCGGATCCCGAGGCCGCTGAACACTGATCGGGACGCCAGAGGCGCCGGCTGGCGTGGTCTGTTCGGAGGCGCCGATGAGGCGGGTCCGTTCCGCGCCCGCCGGTTGCTGGTCGGGAGAAGCCAGCCCGATGAGCACGATGATCACTGCCATGACCGGCGCGAACGTGGCGTGGGCGGCCTGCGTGCCGACCTCGGCCGCCTCCGACGCGCTCAGCCAACCGGCCGTGCGAGGACGGCGTTCCCGCCTGATCCGATCTCCGCGAACATCTCCTAAAACGCGACAAATGTTACTAAGGTAACGATCATCTCTTTATTTCTCGGTAGTCACCGGAGCATGAGACCCATCTCCCCTGACCTGACCTCGTGATCTCCGGTGACCGACCACCACCCCCCAGGAGACATGATCGTGCGATCTCGGGTGCTCCCCGCCCTCATCCTCTCGCTGCTCACCGCCGGGTCCGTCGCCCTGCCCGCCTCGGCGCAGACGCAACCGGCCGCTCCGGCCGTCATAACAGCCGAGGACACCCTGCTGGCCCGGCTCAAGGCCATCCCCGGCCTGAGCGTGGTCTCCGAGACCCAGCCGACCGGCTACCGGTTCTTCAACCTCAGCCTCACCCAGCCGGTGGACCACCGCGACCCCCGCCGGGGGACGTACCAGCAGCGGCTCACCCTGCTGCACCGCTCCGAAGACGCGCCGGTGGTGCTCTTCACCGGTGGGTACGGCCTGGCCGTGAACCCGACCGCCTCCCGGACCGAGCCGACGCGGCTGCTCGACGGCAACCAGGTCTCGGTCGAGCACCGGTTCTTCCGCTCGTCCCGGCCTGACCCAGCGAACTGGAGCAAGCTCGACATCTGGCAGGAGGCCAGTGACGAGCACCGCATCGTCCAGGCGCTCAAGACGGTCTACTCCGGCAAATGGATCCAGACGGGCGCGAGCAAGGGCGGCATGACCTCGGTCTACCACCGGCGCTTCTACCCCGGCGACGTGGACGGCGTGGTGGCCTACGTCGCGCCGAACGACCGGGTCAACCCCTCCGACGGCGCCTACGACACGTTCTTCGAGAAGGTCGGCGACGCCGCCTGCCGTACCTCGCTGGAGAATGTGCAGAAGGAGGCGCTCAAGCGCCGCAAGCGGCTGGTGCCCAAGCTGGAGGCGGCCGCCGCGCTGAACCAGCAGACCTTCACCCGGACGCTGGGCACCGCCGACCGGTCGTTCGAGATGACGGTGCTCGACACGGTGTGGGCGTTCTGGCAGTACTCCAGCGCGCCCGACTGCGCGACCGTGCCGCCCGCCACGGCCTCCGACGACGAGATCTACAACTGGATCGACTCCGTCGCGGGCTTCCTGTTCTACACCGACCAGGGCATGGAGTACTACGCGCCGTACTACTACCAGGCGGCCAACCAGCTCGGCTGGCCCGAGCTGAAGTTCAAGCACCTGCGCGGCCTGACCCGCTATCCCGGTCTCTACCAGCCCAACTCGGTCCTGCCCGCCGAGCTGCGCTCCGCGCACAGAGCGTTGCCGATGCTGGACGTGGACCACTGGGTGCACAGGCAGTCGAGCACGATGATGTTCGTCTACGGCGCGAACGACCCGTGGAGCGCGGAGCGGTTCACGCCCAGCAGGAAAGACTCCTATCTGTACGTCGCGCCGGGCGCCAACCACGGAGCGAGCATCGCCGGTCTGACCGAGACCGACCGTCAGGCGGCGACGGCGACCCTGCGGCGCTGGGCCGGGGTGGCCGACGTCCCGCCGACCGCGAGGAACACGCCGTCGCCGTCGTCCATCCCCGACGACGACATGCTCCCCGCCCGCCGGCCGTCCTGAGCCCGCGGCCTGCCGTACGGCTCGGGTGAGCCGTACGGCGGGCGAGGCGTACGGCGACGCGGTGACGAGCCGGGCCGGTCGGCATGTCTTCCTGCAAGGCGGTCAGGAGCTTCCCTCAGGGATCTTCGGACGGGTGTCCAGCACGGCCTGGTCGGCCGCGACCAGGCCGGCGATCCAGCCCTCACGGTTGTTGATCGCGCTCGGGCCGAACGTGCCCAGCTTGGGGAAGAGCTGCTCGACCTTGGCGTCGACCGCCTGGTTCCTCGCCGCCAGCACCGGCAGCAGGTCCCTGCCCGTCTCGGCGGACGCCTGCTGGACCGCCTCACCGGTGGCGTCGAGCAGTCGCTCCCCGATCCGCTGGGCGTAGGCGGCCAGAAACGACTGCCGGAACGAACGGGTATGCGAACGGCCCGAGTGGTCCCGGCGGAAACCGGCACGGGTCATCGCGGTGACCGCCTGTACCAGCAGAGAGGTGAACAGCACCTCCACCGCGTGCAGGTCGGGCGGGAAGCCCAGCACCGTGGCGAATCCCAGCTTTTTGTGCCAGATCGAACGGCAGCGGTTGGCCGAGGCGACCGCGTTCAGCAGCATCAGCTTGGGCACCTCGTACGGCGCGTCGATGCTCAACCGGCGCTCCTGCGGCTCCTCGGCGCCGGACCGGCCGCCCGACTGCGCGGCCAGCATCGCGGCGTCGATGCTGTGCCGGGCCATCAGCGACTGGGCCGCGGCCGTGAACGTCTCGGCCTCGGCCTCGAACTCCGTCGACTCGGCCTTCGCCAGCAGCGCCCGCACCCGGGTCAGCATCCGCTCATCGACCGCCCGGCCCGGGGCACCGGTCGTACCCGGGTCGGGGCTCCGCCTCGCGCTCAACCGACTACGCTCGCACCTGCTCGACCAGCGCCCTGTGAAGGATGATCTCTTCCGGAGTGGTCCAGAGGTATCCGGGACGGATGACGCTCACCGGCGTTCCGGGCTCCGGCGCGCCGGCCAGAGGTTCGTGCAGCGCGGGGTCGAAACCGGGCTCCTCGCCCACCGTGCCGATGGGGTGCAGCGCCTGTCCCGCGGCGAGGCTCCGTACTCGCTCAACGATGGTCTCCGGGGTGGCCCTGCCGGTCACCATCTCCTCGATCTCGGCTGCGAGACCGGCGAGCGCGCGGACGACATCGATCCGGAGCCGGCGCTCCTGGGTCGTGCGGAGCCTGATCGCCCTGTCGTTCGCGCTCTGCAGATCCCGTTCGAGGCGTTCGCAACGCTCGGCGAGCACCCGTGCCCGCTCTTCTGCCGCCTCGGCCACGTCGGCCGCCCGCGAGGAGGGCTTCCGGTCTTCTGCCGTCTCGGCTACGCCCGCCACCGGCGAAGAGGACTTCCGAATCGGTGCGGATGTCTCCGTCCCGGTCACCTTCGCGCCGGCTTCGGCCGGAGGAGCCGCAGGAATCTCCGGAACCGCATCGGGAGCTGTGGAGAAAACCGTGGGAGCCACCGGAGAAACCTCAGAAACCGGAGCGGCCGTCGCTTCGGCCTGAGGAGCCTCGGGAACCGGAGTGTCCGTCGCTTCGACGTCGACCGGAGCGGCCGTCGTTTCGACGTCGGCCTGAGGAGCCTCGGAAACCGGAGTGTCCGTCGCTTCGACGTCGACCGGAAGAGCCGTCGTTTCGACTTCGGTGGAAGGGTCCGGAGAGTCGATCACATCCTCAGCCGGACGCGGCCACACCCATCTGTACGTGTTCGCCCTGAAGCGCACGTCGTCACGCTTGGCCAGTTTCGCCTGCACGCCCCTCCATGCCCGGTCCACTGCCGCCGGCTCCAGGCCGAGCTCGATGAGGAGTTCCTTGATGGCCTGGGCCTTGAGCCCTTTCGAGCTCTCGCGAAGGAGTTCCACAACCACTGCGACAGGATCGGAGGCGAACCGCTCGATGAGGGCGGGCAGGTCCATCAGGAACTGATGCCGCCGGGTGCCGGCGACGGCCAGCAGGTTCTCACCGCCGAGACGTACGTTCTCCTCTACTGCTCCATTGTCGTTCCACTGAACTCTGGCGAGGGTCCCGGTGCGTGAAAGCACCGTCCCCACGCGGAGTTGCTCATCCGGACCCTGCGGCCTGCGCACCGCGACTTCTACTCGATCCACGACACTCACTGTATGGGCATCAACTCGGCCGGGAGCCCTCAGGTCTCCGAGCGTGGCGTCCTTGGCCTCCCACACGGCCCGACCTCGGTCCACACCGTACGAGGTGATCGTTCCTTCAGGACGGCAAGGGCACCTGCGGCGTAGTATCCGCTGATCATGATGCCACCCGGGATGGCCGTGCCGGGCGTCGACCGTTCTCCGGCGAGCCCGTCAGCGCGGTCGACGTCGGCGACGATCAGTCCTCAGAAGGAGTTCACGATGAACGCGATCACCGTCATGACCGGCGCGGGAATCTCCACCGAGTCCGGCATCCCCGACTATCGCGGACCGAGCGGGCTGTGGCGCGCCGATCCGGACTACCAGAAGCTCGTCAGCATCGACTACTACCTGGACGACCCGGACATCCGCCGCCGCTCCTGGCTGTTCCGCCGCGACAGCCCCGCCTGGAGCGCCGAACCCAACCCCGCCCACCTGGCGCTGGTCGAGCTGGAGAAGGCCGGGAAGCTCGACCGGCTCATCACGCAGAACGTCGACGGCCTCCATCAGAAGGCCGGATCCGATCCCGGACGGGTGCTGGAGCTGCACGGCAACATGTTCGGCGTCGTCTGCACCGGCTGCGCCGCCCGATCGACCCTGCGGGAGGCCATGGACCGGATCGACGCGGGCGACCCCGATCCCGCCTGCCTGGACTGTGGCGCGATCCTCAAGACCACCACCGTCATGTTCGGCGAAGCGCTCTCCGCCGAGACCACGACCCGGGCGATCCAGGCGGCCGAACAGTGTGAGGTGTTCGTCGTGATCGGCACGTCGCTGCAGGTGCAGCCGGCGGCCTCGCTGGCCCGGATCGCGGTGGAGTCCGGCGCTCGCCTGGTCATCGTCAACGCCGATCCCACCCCCTACGACGAGCTGGCCACCGAGGTGATCCGCGACCCCATCGGCGTCGCCGTCCCCCGGCTCCTCGCCCGCCTCTCCCAGGAGTGACTCCATCTCGGCGCGGACTCCCCCTCCCCCCAGGCCTCCGGCTCGGGAGCGAGATACAGCACTTCGGGAAAGCGCCCACAACGATCGAACCGCACCTCGAACGAGGCCTGCGCGGCGAACAGCTCACGCAGTTCGCCCAGAAGTCGATCATCGATCCGGCCGTTGTCCAGGAACGGGTACAGCACCGTCACGTGCGCGGGCACACCCCGGGCGGCGAAGGGATCGAAGCGCTCACGCCAACGACCGACCACCGGCTCCGCCTCCGGCACTTTGACGATGAGCGCCGTCGGTCCTATGACGATCTTCATCGTTCCAGCGTAAATGCCGCCGGGGACGAGCTGCGATATCCAGTGATCCGCTCGTATCCCGACATGTCAGTGTGTGACGGTGTCTGAGATCATGAAGCTGCTCCGCTCCGCCGGAAAGGCAGTCGTCGCCGAGCGGGCGAATCGACGGCTCCTCCGGGACAGCGGCCTGACCGCCTCCAACGGCCGCGCCGTCCCTCCGGTGAACCCGTTCGGATTCGCCCTCATGGACTCCCATCGCGCCCTCCAGGCGACACCGTGAGCTTCGGCACCTACGCGCGCCGAGTTCGCGATCAGGCTCTCCCGTACGGCCGGCGCTACACCTCCCTCAGATGCGCGGTCGGGCACTACAAACCCCTTGGGTTCAACGCGACCTGGAACCACATCACCAGCCGCGCCGGGCAGGTGCGGACGGACGAGGCCGCCCTGCTCCGCGCGCTGGACATCCTGGAGACCAGCAGGGAAGCCCGACTGGCGGAGATGGCGGCGTTCGCGCTGCGCCGTAAGGCGGAGAGAGAGTACGTCGTGGAGATCGTGTCGGACATCCACCGCGCGCTTGAGGATCTCAACCGGCCCGGCTCCGCCGTCCATGCCGCCTACGGGCGATTCCTCGCCGACAACCCGAACTTTCTGACGACGACAGGGCAACGGGTGATCAGCTATTGGAGCTGCTACCACAGAAGCGCCTACCCTCGGCTGCGCGAGTACCCGGGCCACCTGCTGGTGTCCGCCCTGCGAGCGGCCTCGGCCCGATCGTGACGCTCGGCCGACGCGCCGGGCCGGCCGGTGGCTCCGTACCGCTCTGCCCGGGCGCACGGGTCGATGATCTCCAGGTCCACCGTCGTCCCGGCGCCGGGCTCGAAGACGAGCGGCGGCCTGGGCGCCTCGGCACTGGCCGCCAGATGACGCGGCGCTAGACCCTGACGGCTCCCGGCCGGCGGTCCTCGATCACGAACGAGGCGAACGTCGTGGCGGCCGCGTCGGCCCGGCTGACCGTCGGCACCATCCGCAGGTCCGTCCGCCACTCGTGCGCGTCCAGCCTGCAGGTGACGTAGCCGCGACGGTCGCCGTCGAAGAACTTGATGTGCGGGTTCCATTTCATCATCGGCCCGTAGTACGGCCCGTAGACCTCCGCGTCACCGTTGGTCGTGATGGAGGTGCCGACGAACTCCGTGGCCACGACGGGGGACTCGGGCCTGTCGAAGTCGCTCTTGATGTCGTTGACGAACGTCGAGTGCCAGTCGCCGGCGACCAGCACGGGGTTGCGCACCCTGGCCGAGGTGAACGTGTCGGTGATGGCCTTCCGCGAGGCCGGGAAGCCGTCCCACGCGTCATGCCAGAGGATGTCGCCGGTCGGGCCGTCGTGGTCCAGGCGTGCCATCATCACGCTTGTCGCGATGACGTTCCATCGGGCCTTCGAACGGCGTAGCCCGTCGAGCAGCCACTTCTCCTGCGTGGCGCCGAGCATGGTGCCCTTGGCCGGGTCGTCGCCGGCGTCGCACGCCGGCGCCTCACCCCAGCCGCACGGCGGCGCGGTGCGGTACTGCCGCGTGTCCAGCAGATCGATCTGCGCGAGACCGCCCCAGTTCGACCGGCCGTAGAGATCGACCGAGCCGTTCCTGCGCGGCAGCGACCGGCGGCGCACGGGCTGGTGCTCGTACCACGCCTTGTACGCCGCGGCCCGCTTCGTGCTGATCGTGCCGTCGTACGCCCCGACGTAGTCGTTCTCCACCTCGTGGTCGTCCCACGTGACCATCCACGGGAAGCGGGCGTGCGCGCGCTGCAGGTCCGGGTCGGACTTGTACAGCGCGTACTGCATCCGCCAGCGGTCGAGGTCCTGCGGCCCCTCGCGCAGCACGTCCGGCATCGCCGTCTTGCGCATGCCGCCGTCGGCCGGCACTCCGTACTCGTACACGTAGTCACCGAGGTGGATCACGAGGTCGAGGTCCTCCTCGGCCATGCTCCGGTAGGCCGCGTAGAAGCCGTGCGTCCAGTCCTGGCAGGAGGCGAACGCGAACTTCAACGACTCCAGCGAGCCGTGATCGCGCGGCGCGGTGCGGGTGCGGCCCACCGCGGAGACGTCTCCGCGGTAGCGGAAGCGGTAGTAGTACTCCCGACCCGGCGAAAGCCCCTCGACCTCGACATGCACCGAGTGCGCCAGCTCGGGCAGGGCCGACACCGTGCCGTGCCTGACGACCCTTCGCATGCGCTCGTCCAGCGCGACCTCCCAGTCGACCGGCACCGAACGGCTCGGCATGCCACCGTCGGGGCTGAACAGCTCGGGCACGAGCCGGGTCCACAGCACCACGCCATCGGGCAGCGGGTCGCCCGAGGCGATGCCGAGCTTGAACGGGTACTCGCCGCTGCGGGTGCGCGGCGCCGCGAGGGCGGTGCCCTGGAGCGGCACCTGGCTGAAGGCGGCCAGTCCGGCGACGGTGCCCACGCCGACGAGGAGCCGACGACGGTTCAGACCGGACAGATCAGGTGAGATCGGGGGGAGGGTCATGGCCGCCATACCATCGGCCGATGCCAACCGTCAGGCGTCCCCGGGGTGGAACCGACGTGACGCCTCGCCAAAAGCCTGAAGCGGCCGGCTCCCGTCAGAGCGGCAGCGGGATGCGGTCGAAGAACCAGTACAGGCTGACCGCCACGATGGGGACCGACAGCGCGGCCACCGCCCAGCGGGACGCGGACGTCCGGCGCAGGAGCACCAGCAGCGGGAAGAGCACCGCGATGATCGCGAGCTGTGTCAGCTCGATGCCGACGTTGAAGCTCAGGAGTGACAGGAGCAGCTCCCACGACCCGCTCTCGTTGATGTCCAGCGCGCCCGCGAAGCCCAGCCCGTGCACCAGGCCGAAGGCGAAGACGATCGGCAGCCGCCATCTGCCCAACTTGTCGTCCTCGCGGCCCAGGAGGTTGGCGAGCGCCACGACGATGATCGACGCCGCGATGATCGGCTCGACGATCTCTCCCGGAACGTCCACGACTCCCATCGCCGCCAGGAGGAACGTGATGCTGTGGGCGACCGTGAAGGCGGAGGCCGTGACGACGACGTCGCGGAGGCGGCGGGCGCCGATGAGCAGGGCGATCAGGAAGAAGATGTGGTCGAGGCCTAGCACCAGGTGCTCGGCGCCGAGCAGAAAGAACTCCCAGATCTGATCCGACGCCCGGCGCTCGCCGATCCGCAGCGTCGGGTCCTTGGCGACCAGGACCGCGGAGCCCTTCGTACCGTCGAGCTCGTACCGGACGAGCGTCTCCGTGCTGTGGACGAAGCTCTCGGAGTCGGGGAACAGCGCGCTTGAGATCGCGTGGGCTCCCCCGGCCTCGCCCTCGCAGGCGTAGGCGTAGGTCAGCACCGCGAAGGCCACCTTGTCGCGGACGCGTACGTCCGCGTCGCCCACCATCGTGGGCGCGCACGGCCTGTCGTCGTACGCCACGGCGAAGCGGCCCGTGACGTAGTCGGTCACGGCGTCGCGGTTGATCGCGAGCTGGCGGAGCTGCTCGGTCCGCTCCTTCGCCTCGTAGGCCTCCGCGTAGAGCCAGGCCGACTTCATGAGGAGGTCGTACTCGAGGTCGAGCACGACCCTGACGTCCGCGCCCGTGCCGGTCACCTCGGCGTGAGCGCTCGTGGTCGCTTCGTGCGCCGCCGCAGGAGCGGGGTGCACCAGGTCGGCCATCACGCCGCCGAGGATGACGGCGAGGATGACGGCGGACAGCCAGCGCCTGCGGGGCATGTCTCGTTTCTCCAGTTCGGGGGTGAATGCCGCCCCGGACCGGGTCCGGGGCGGCGGCGATTGGTCAGTGGTCAGTGGTCAGCGGTCGAACCAGCGGTACATGGGTGAGTTCGGTCCCCACGTGCCCGGGCGGCCGTGCTTGTCCTTCGTGACGAAGACGCTCGGCTCGGAGGCGGTCACGCCGCCGCCGGTGGAGCGTGCCGTGACGAACCAGGCGTAGGCCGTGTCCTCCTTGAGGCGGTCCCAGGTCACCGAGGCGACCTGACCCGAGGCGACCGTGCTCTTGCCGATGGTCCGGGTGGGCTTGTAGAGCGCCAGCGAGTCGGTCTGGAAGCTCGTCGTACGGGAGGTGAGATCGACCGGCAGCACCATGTTGTCCTCGAGCCCGTTGTAGCGGTGCAGGGGGTCGAACTCCATGGCGCCGAAGTCGTTGAGCAGCGGGGAGTACGTGTCCACGCTCAGCTCCGCCCGCTTGACGTTGAACTGCAGCAGCCGGAAGAAGCTCGCGCCGAACTGGAGCTGGTCGGCCGGGTTGTATCCACCGATCTCGGTGAGCCCGAGACGGTCGGCCGACACCGTGTAGAACTGGTAGTCCGCCAGCAGCTCGACGACGCCGTTGCCGACCTGGCCCACCTTCGGCTTCACGTTGGTGCCCACGCCGTGCTCGTGTCCGGCGAGGATGAGGAAGACGTTCGCGTTCTTCTCGACCACCGTCTTGTAGAGCATCGAGCCGTCGGGGGCGGAGAATCCGGCGCCGCGCCCGTCGGGGTTGGTGCTCGGCACGAGATAGTCGTGCGAGAGCAGGATGCCGTTGCGGTTGGGGAACTTCTTGAAGACGGAGTCGGCCCATTCGGCCTCCTCCCTCGTCACGCCGTACGACAGGCCGACCACGACGAAGTCCAGCCCGCCCGCCGAGAACAGGTCGTAGTGGTTCTGGTTGTCGCCTTCCTTCCACGGGCCGCCGTACTTGGCGTGCTGCCAGCCCTGCGACGCCGTCTGGTACCGGCCCGGGCCGTAGTACTTGTTGTAGATCGCGTCCGGCCCGTCCTCGGTGCCCGACTGGTTGTCGTGGTTGCCGGCGATCACGCCGTTCGGGATGTTCGCGTCGTCCAGCACGCGCTGCTGCTTCGAGGACACCTCGAACTCGCCGACGACCTGCTGCTGCGTGGCCTCGTCGGCGGGCTTGCGGATGTTGTTCTCGATGATGTCGCCGGTGTGCGCGACGTACGAGATCTTGCGCGCGTCCTTGTTCGCCTTGATCCAGTCGACGACGCCGGCGTAGGCGGACTCCCACACCGCGCGCTCCTCGGGGGTCTCCTGCTCCACCGCGCCCTCGGAGATGTACTGCGTGTCGGTGTAGTGGACGATCGAGAAGTCGTACGTGGAGGGGTCGGCGAAGCCGTTCGGGTCACCGGGCTCGATGTCGTCGGCGAACGGGTCCTCGCCGGTCACCATGACATGGATCTTCTGCTTGTCGACGTACTCCCCGTCGACGACGGCCGTGAGAACGGTCTTGCCGCCGGCGGCGCCCCGGGTGCTCGTCAGGAGGTCCCACGCCTTGGTCTTCGTGTTCCACACCCGCAGCGACGCCAGGCGCTCGGGGTCGATGGCGCCCTCCCAGCGCAGGACCGGCGAGTCCACGTGGCCCTTCACCTGGACGTCGTACCGCTGGTAGGTCAGGTCCCGGCCGGCGGGCGCGTCGAGGGTCCTGCCGTCGGCGGGATCGAGCCCGTCGGTCCTGACGCGCCTCTCGCCCGGGATCCGCAGGGTCGTGGGGACGGACGGGGCCGTGCCCTGGAACACCTCGTCCGGGGTCAGGATCTCGGCCTCGGAGAACGTCGCCGTCACCTTGCCGCCGTCGGGTTCGGCCACCTTCGCCGAGAGCCTGACGGGATCCGACACGTTGACGGCCCCTACGGCCGGGGTCAACTCGGTGGGGACGTCCGGGATGCCCGCGGATTCGAACACGATCTCGCGGGTCAGGGTGTTGCCGAGCCCGTCGGTGCCGGTCACGGCCAGGGTGTGCTTACCGGCCTTCAGACCCGGGCCCACCTGGGCGCCCAGCGCGATCGGCCGGCCGTCGAGCTTGATGTCCGGCCCGGACACGACGCTGGAGGCGTCCTCGATCCTGACATCCAGCACGACCGAGGCGGTGATCTTCTTGTTCGCGGCCGGGACGCTCCTGACGACCTGCGGCGCGGAGTTGTCGGTGATCAGGAGGCGGGTGGCGACCTCACCCGTGGTCGACTTCGCGGCCAGGGTGTGCTTGCCGTCCTTGATGGCGGTGGTGTCGAGGTCCGCTCGCAGGCCGCGGGCCGGAGCGTCCACGAGGAACTCGAGGTCGATCTCGGTCAGCGGGTTCACGGTGTCGCCGCAGTTGCCGTCGCCCATGCCGTACGAGGCCTTGAGCATCTGGCCGGTCGCCGTGCCCTGTGCCGGGGTGAGGGCGATGTTCGAGATCGTGAAGTCGTCGCGGTTGTTGCCGCAGGACGTCGGGAAGGTGCCGGTCACGAAGTCGATCGTGTTCCAGCCGGGCACGAGGAACTCGTTGGGGATCGTGAGGTCGACGCGCCGGCTCACGAAGTCGCCGTCGAGCACGACCTTCTGGCCGTTGACGAGCACGAAGTTCTGGTAGCGCGCCTCGATCGAGTTGGTGGCCACGTTGAAGCTGAGGGTCGCGTTGCCCGAGCCGAGCGTCTCGATGACGTGCACCGCCGGGGCGTCGATCGTGTAGCGCAGCTCGACCTCGCGGAGGAGGGCCTGGTTGTCGCCGCAGGTGCCGTCGCCCATGTCGTACGACGGTTTGACGTCCTGGCCGGTCACGGTGGCGCCGTCGAGGGCGAGATCGAGGTTCGCGATCGCGAAGTCGTCGCGGTTGTTGCCGCAGGACTCCTTGAGGTCACCGGTGACGACCTTGATCGTGTTGTCGCCGGGCACCAGGAACCGGGCCGGGACCGCGACGGTCACGCGACGGCTCACCCAGGAGCCGCCCAGGTCGATGCGCTTGCCGTTGACGAGCAGGAAGTTGTCGAACCTGTCGTCGATCGAGTCCGCGCCCACGTCGAAGCCGAACATCGCGGCGCCGTTGCCGAGCGTGGCCTTCGTGACGGGTTCGGCGTCGTCGACGGTGAGGGAGCCGACGCCGCCCTCGCCGGCGGCCGGGACCATGGCGAAGACCGGCTTGGTGCCCGCCACGAGCGTGCCGTCCACGGGCATCAGCCGCGGCGCCCCGGCCGGGGCGTTGTTCACGGTCACGGTGTTCTTGACCGTGACCCTGGCCGCGGTGGTGGCGGTGATGACGTGCTCTCCGTTGGAGAGCGTCGTCGTGTCCACGTCCGCGGTGAGACCCGTGGTGCCCTGAGGGTCGGACTGGACGAAGAACTTGAGCGTGGCGCGCGTCAGCAGCGAGGTGTTCGTGCCGCAACTGCCGTCGCCGAAGGAGAGGGTGTAGGGGTTGTCCTCGCCGTCCGCGACCTCACCGAGCAGTTCGAGGCTCACCTCCGACAGCACGAAGTCGTCGTAGTTCTGGCCGCAGGAGGACGCGATCGTACCGACGACGATCTCAACGGTGTTCTCACCCTTGACCAGGCGCTCGTTCGGGATCTCCATGGTCGCCCGCTCGTTCACGTGGTCGCCGATGTCGATCCGGTGCTCGCCGTTGACGAGCACGTAGCTGTGGTACTGCGCCTCCGTCGAGTTCGAGCCGACGTCGAAGCTGAGCTTGGAGACGCCCACCGTCCGGGTGGCGTTGAGTGCGGCGCCGTCGACGGCGAGTGTCGTGACGCTGTCACCGGCCGTGGTCGGGACCGCCACGACCTTTGCCGTGCTCTCGAGGTACGAACCGCTGACGGGGGTGAGCGTCGGAGGGTTCCGGGAACCGGTCGGCGTCGGGCTGGGCCGTCCCCGGTCCCGTTCTCCCGGCTGCGGATCGGCGTACGCCGCCGTCACAAGACTGCTCACGAGCAGCACCGCGACAGCGGCGGCCGCGGCGAGACGTCCTCGGCTCCGTAAGCCACCGAATAATTTTTGTGCTGCCATCGGCTGCATCGGGTGCAGTCCCTCCTATTGCGTTCATAAGCACCGATCAAGTGGCTTGCTCTCGGGCGGAAACTTTGGATCGCACGAGTGAACGCTGTGCATGGAGAGACTGAAGAGAAGAGGAAATATCAAATCATTCTGACCATCTGTCATGAGACAGGAGTAAATAGGCCGCAAGTCGTCCAATGGCCACGCATCAGAACATGGAGACGAGAGGATCGCACCCCCGAGGAGCGGCGCCGCCGGTCGGGACCAGGCCGGACCAGGGACGCCAGAATGCCCAACCGGAGGTCAAGGCCACCGCCCGATTCTTGGCATTTGCCTGCTTACCGGACAAGTATCGGCAGAGGAGAATAAGAGCGGCATTTAGGGATAAAGGGGACTTTCCATCCACGCATCGAGAGGATGCGATGATGATCACCATCGACATTCCCATCTGGGCCGCCCGCCTGCGCGCACAGCGGCGGGCCCATCTGTGGAACCGGCGAGAGCTCGGGAAACAGATGGCCGACGCCTCGGACGAGTCGACTCGTGATCGCCTGCCTGGCCAGGAGGGGCTCGCGGGGATGGTCCGCTCGTGGGAGGCCGGGGAGCAGCGGCCCGACGAGCTGCACGCGGAACTGCTCTGCCGGGCGTTCGGCACCGATGAGACGGACCTGTTCGTCGGAGACGCGGCGGGCACGACGCTCTGGCACCACCTGACGGGCGTTCCGCTGATGACGGAGAGCTTCTCGGCCGAGGAGGAGGAGCGCACCGGCCGGGCGATCGAGGATCCCCAGCGGGCCGACGACCAGACCGCGGCCTACTTCGCGACGATCCTGCGAACCTACGCCCTGACGGACCATCACCCGGCCGGCCTGGCCGACACCCTGTCCCCGGTCTTCGACACGATCGAAGGGCTGCACCGCGGCGTCGGATCCGGCATCCGTCAGGCCTTGCTCCTGCTCAGCTCGCAGAATGCCGACCTGGTCAGCCGCATGCACTACGAGGCCGGCAATCTCAGCGAGGCGCTGGCGTGGTCCGACCGCGCCCTGACCGCGGCGCACCGAGCCGGTGACGAGCACCTCGTGGCGTACGCGCTCGCCCACCGGGCCGGCCTCCAAGGCACCTGGGACAATCCCGGCGAGGTGATAGACCTCGCCGTCGCCGCCCGCGAACGCGTCGCCCCGCCCGCGCCGCTGGACGCGATGGCCCGCCGGCACGAAGCCCAGGGCCACGCCATGGCCGGAGCCGAGGACATGTGTCATCGCCGCCTGGAGGAGTCCGCGGAGTCACCCGAGACCCCGGGCGACGACCTGCCCTACATGGTCGACTATCCCGCCGGGCTTCCCAACGCGCTGGCCGCCGGGTGCCTCATCGAGCTTCATCATCCCGCCGACGCGATCGAGATCCTGGAGCGGGACCTGCGGGGAGCCCCGGCGGGCTACATGACGGCCTACACCATGGCCCGTCTCGCCCATGCGTACGCCGACGCGTACGAGAGCGAGCGTTCGGCCGCGATCGCTCGCGAGGCCTTCGACCTGTCGCGGCGGACCGGTGCGACCCGGGCCCTGCAGGAGCTCAACCTCATCCAGGACGACCTCCACCGGTGGGCGCCCCACCACTGAAACGGGGTACCACCGTCGATGGCTTCCACATCGACACCGTCGCGGGCAGAGCCGCCTGCCCCGGCCGGGCAGAGAGGTCATCCGTTCTCAGGTAAGCGGTTCGAGGAATTCCAGGCGGTTGCCGTGGGGATCTTCACTGTAGAAGCGGCGCATCCCCGGGAAGTCGTCATCAAAGGCGACCGGATAACCGGCCTCGTTCAGACGCCGGGCCCACCGGTCGATGTCGCGGACCAGGAGACCGGGATGCGCCTTGCGCGCCGGGCGGAAGTCGGCTTCGACGCCCAGGTGCAACTCGATGCCATGGCCGCGGAACCAGCACCCGCCGCGTGCGGCGAGGACGGGTGGTTTCGGGATCTCGGGCAGGCCGAGCACACCTTCGTAGAAGTCCCTCAAGGCAGGCTCGCTACCGGGGGGACAGGCCAGCTGGACATGATGCAACATCGCAACTCCTCACATATATCTTCATATCAAGATATATGTGATCTCGCGTACCACGCGACCATCTCGGCCGGACCGGGCACGCCTTCGTAGCCGCCGGACCGTGACGGGGAAGTCTCCTGTCGGAGGCGGCGTGCGCCGCGTCTCCAGGCGCGGCGCCTGGGCGGGGCGCCGGCCAATCCTGTCGCGATGGATGGAGGTTCGAATGCCTCGGGCGGCGGAAATGTCGGTGGGTTCTGGAAGGATCCCGAATCACGCCACCTCGCGCTCCTGCGGGCGACCGCGAGGTCGCTGGAGAGCGGCAGACCGCTCCACGGCTGGCGTCCCACCGTCGTGAAGGGCGAGCTGGACTGGGAGTCGACACGGTGACGATCCGATTCACCCGCCGGGGCACGGCTCCCGTGAGCCGTGTCCGGTCTCCCGCGGACCTCGCCGGCGGCACCCGTCCCGTTCTCGCGGTGCGCCGAAGGCGGCACGGCGCCGGCCTCGCTCGCGCGGTAAGAGAGGACCTGGTGTCCCATCTCCGCCCTACCGGCCGTGTGAGGGGCGTTCCAGCGTCCTCAGCCGACAAGGTTGACGTTCACGCTGTACCTCCTTGCGGAAGGACGATGAACACGTGCGAATGACGGTGATCGGGTGTGGCCATCTGGGCGCGACGCACGCGGCCTCGATGGCGGAGATCGGCCATGAAGTGGTCGGCGTGGACATCGACGAAAGCAAGATCGCTATCCTGCGGTCGGGGCGGTCCTGGTTCCACGAGCCGGAGCTGGATGAGATGCTCGCCCGGCACGTCGCCTCCGGGCGTCTGCGGTTCACCACCGACTTCGCCGAGGCGGGTGAGTTCGGGGAGACGCACTTCCTCGGGGTCTCCACTCCCGGCATGGCCGACCGGGACGACTACGACCTGTCGCAGGTGTTCGCCGCGGTGCGCTCTCTCGCCCCGCACCTGCACCGGCCCTGCGTGATCGTCGGCAAGTCCACGGTGTCGGTCGGCACCACGGCGGCGACCCAGGCTCTGGTCCGGGAGCTGGCCCCGGCGGGAGACGACGTCGAAGTCGCCTGGAATCCCGAGTTTCTCCGGGAGGGGCACGCGGTGCAGGACACGCTGCGCCCGGACCGGATCGTCGTCGGAGTCACCTCCGCGCGGGCGGAGGAGAGGATCCGCGAGGTGTACGGGCCCATCACCGACGCCGGGGTCCCGCTGGTCGTCACCGACCCGGCCACGTGCGAACTCGTCAAGGGATCGGCGAACGCCTTCCTGTCGATGAAGATCTCCTTCATCAACGCGATGGCGGACGTCTGCGAAGCCTCCGGTGCCGACATCTCCGAGCTCGCCGACGCCATCGGCCTGGACTCACGGATCGGCCGTGCGTACCTGGACGCCGGCATCGGCTACGGCGGCGGCTGCCTGCCCAAGGACACCCGCGCCTTCGCCGCCCGGGCCCACGAGCTCGGCGTGGACTGTGCGGCGGACCTGCTTCGCGCGGTCGATCGGATCAACGCCGGCCGCCGGGACCGGGTGGTGGAGATGGCCGGTAAGGCGTGCGGCGGTGATGTGGCCGGCCGCCGTATCGGCGTGTGGGGTGCGGCCTTCAAGGTGGGCACCGACGACGTGCGCGACTCCCCCGCCCTCGACGTCGCGGCCCGGCTCCACGCGCTCGGGGCGACGGTCACGATCTACGACCCGATGGCGGTGAAGAACGCTCACGCCGTCCACCCGCAGCTCGGCTACGCCGACGACGCCCTGACCGCCGCCGCCGGAGCCGACATCCTGTTGACCATGACCGCCTGGCCGGAGTTCCGGACCATCGACCCCGACGCGGTGTCCGAGGTCGTGAACCAGCGGGTCCTGATCGACGCCCGCAACGCCGTCGAGGTGCCCCGATGGCACGATGCCGACTGGACGCTGCACCGGCTTGGCCGCACGTAGTGCTCCGGGCCTCCCCTCCATCCGAGCCCGGGTTCGAGCTTCTCGGGAGCCGGGCCGAAACCACGAAGGAGACAGCACATGTCAGACATAGCAGACCCGACAGGCACGGAGCCGGTGACCGAGCTGGACGCCCGGTTCAGCAGCGACGGCGCGACCCCGACGGGGTGGATCCAGGCGCGCGACCAGTTGGAGAACGCGGAGATCTACTGGCTGTCGACGGTGCGCCCCGACGGACGGCCGCACGTCACCCCGCTGCTCTCGGTCTGGCTGGACGGCGCCCTGTACTTCTGCACGGGCTCGGAGGAGCGCAAGGCCAAGAACCTCGCGCACAACCCGCACTGCGTCCTGACCACCGGACGCAACGCCCTCGGCGAGGGCCTCGACCTCGTGGTCGAGGGCGAGGCCGTGAAGGTGGGCGACCACGCCAGGCTCCAGCTCGTCGCCGACATGTACGAGTCGAAGTACGGCAGCGACTGGCACTTCGACGTACGCGACGGCGCCTTCCACGGCGAGGGCAACAAGGCTCTGGTGTACGAGGTCGTCCCCGTGGTCGTCTTCGGCTTTGGCAAGGGCGACGAGTTCAGCCAGACCCGCTGGCGCTTCTGACGGAAGGCCCGACCCGCCACCTGACCTGACCGTGACGGCGTCGAGGCGTTCCGGTGGCACGATGCCGATCGGACATCGCGCCTGCTCGGCCCGCCCCTGACCTCGATCCACGGCATGCGAGGTCACGGCATCAGGGGCGTACAGAGCCCGGACGGGTACAGCCGTCCGGGCCCGGGCGCCTGCCGATCAGTGGCCGTGGTGCTTGAGGTGGTAGCTCTTGGGCAGTTTGAGGTCGCGGTCGGCCATGACCTCGCGCAGCCGGTCCGGGTAGTCGGTGATGATGCCGTCCACGCCGGCGTCGATCATCGCGTTCATCGTCGGCTTGTCCTCGACGGTCCACGGGATCACCTTGATGCCCAGGCGGTGCGCCTCGTCGACCAGCTCCTTGGTCACGTAGGGCTTGTACGCGGGGTCGGTCACCATGCCGCCCTCGGGGGTGCCGGGCAGCGGTGAGAACGCCGAGGCTCCGAAGGACTTGATGGCCTTCAGCGGGTCGCCGCCGAAGTCGTCGAGGTCGAGCCCGCCGAGCCACACCTCGGTGCCGGGCACGCCGTCGTAGACCGGGTTGGTCAGCGCCACCAGGGGCAGCCGCGGCTCGACCTGGTGCATGCGCATGAGGGCGCCCCAGTCGAAGCTCTGGATGGTGACCTGCTTCAGCATCCCGGCCTTGCGGATCTCCTCCGCCGCGACCTGGACGAACTGCTCACGCGGCGCCGTCTCCGTCGGGGCGCCCGCCTCGAACTTGGTCTCGATGTTCATCATCACGTCTTTCGCGTGATAGTCCTTGACCAGGTCGAAGACCTCACTCAGCAACGTCATGCGCGCCTTGGGCGCCGGGCGCTGCCCGGGGAACTCCGGCAGCGTCTGCGAGCCGCAGTCCATGGTCCTGATCTGCTGGACGGTCAGGTCCTTGATGAACTTCCCCACGTAGGGGAACTGGGGGTCACCGGCGGAGACGGGCCCGGTGTCCTTGCACTTGCGGCCGTCGATCTTCCGGTCGTGCGAGACGACCGCCTTGCCGTCCTTGGTGATCGCGATGTCCAGCTCCAGGGTGCTCACCCCGAGCTCGAGCGCGTTCGCGAAGGCGGGCAGCGTGGACTCCGCCACCAGCGCGGCTCCGCCCCGGTGCGCCTGAAGGTCGAAGTCACGCTTGGGCTGGTCGTGGTGACCGCCTCCGGGCTGGTCGTGGTGGCCGTCTCCGGGCCGACCGTGATCGCTGTCCGCCGAGGCCATCCCCGGCAGCGCTGCCATCGCCCCTCCGAGCGCCGCGACCGCCGCGACCTTGCGCCATGCACGCATGTGCTTTCCGCCCCCCTGCGAGTTGCTCCTGCGGTACGGCCGGGCAGAGATCGCCCGGCCGCCGTCAAAGATCCAGGAGCGGTGCGACAGGTGGGCATACAGAAGTTGCAATTGGGACGAAAGTTACATGAATGCCCGAAAGTAGACAGAGATCACTTCGCCGTCCACCGCATCCTCAAACTCCTAGCGGTCGGCCAGGAGTTTGCTCAGGTGACGCAGCTGCTCCTCCACCTGGAAGGGACCGCCGCCCTCGTGGTTGTTCCACGGCCAGACGGTGATCTCCTTCGGTCCCTGCCAGTGGTTGTAGGCGCCGAACACCGTGGACGGCGGGCAGATGTCGTCCATCAGCGCCACCGAGTACAGCGCGGGAACCTGGCCGCGGGCGGCGAAGTTGAGGCCGTCGAAGTAGGACAGCGTGCGGAACACCTGCTCGGGCGCGCCGCGCTGGGAGGACAGGAAGCGGACGATCTCCTGGTAGGGGTCGCGTCCGGTGATCTCCACGGCCCTGCGGAAGTGGGTGAGGAACGGCACGTCGATCAGAGCGGCCCGCACGTCGGGCCGGAGCACGGCGACGGCCTGGGCGATGCCGCCGCCCTGGCTGCCGCCCGACACCACGATCGCCCCGGCGTCGACCGCGGGGTGACCCGCCGCCACGTCGACGGCGCGCGCCGCGTCGGTGAACACCCGCCGGTAGTAGTAGGTCTCGGGGTCCAGGATGCCCCGGGTCATCATCCCCGGCGCGTGCGGCGCGCCGCCGGTGTGCGGGTCGGCGGTGGCGCCCGGCTGGCTCACGCTCGCCGCGCCCTGGCCGCGGGTGTCGACCACCAGCGTGACGTAGCCGGCCGACGTCCAGGTCAGATGATCGTGGGCGAAGCCCCGGCCTCCGCTGTAGCCGATGTATTTCACCACGCACGGCAGCGGGCCCTCCGCACCCCGCGGAACCAGGAACCAGGCGCTCACCCGGTCGCCGCCCCAGCCGGCGAAGGAGGTGTCGTAGACCTCGACGGCGGTCAGGGGAATGTCGTAGGGCGTGAACGTGGGGGCCAGGTCGTGCTCGGCGGCCTCGGCCAGGGTCCTGGACCAGAAGGCGTCGAAGTCGGCCGGCTCCTCACGCTCGGGCAGGTAGTCGCGGAGCTTCTCCAGGGGAAGGTCGAACAGCGGCACAGCGATCTCCAAGCTGTAGAGGGTCCTGACATTTCACATCATCGGCTGGCGAAAGCGCCATCCGGGGAACGCGGTCGCGACGCCGGTGGTCGCGGATGGCGCGCTCACGATCACCTGGGCGAGCACACGCGGTGCGGTGGTCCCCGCCGGCCTGCCCGGGCTCGGGGTGGAGATCGAATCTGGCGGCCGCCCGGCGTGCGACGCCGGTGATAATGAACCCGCCACCGCGCTTCCGGCGCGACGACGGCTCGTTCACGAACTGGTGAGGTTTCCTTGGCCACCGTACTGATCACCGGCGCCGCCGGAAGAGTCGCCGGGCAGCTCCGTCCCGGTCTGGAGGGGCTCGACCTGCGGGTGACCGACAGGCGTGACGTCCAGGGCTGGGACGGCGCCGAGGTCGTCGTCGGCGATCTGTCCGATCCCGCGTTCGCGGCCAAGGCCGTCGACGGCGTCGACGCCGTGGTCCACCTGGCAGCCTCTCCCAATCCCTCCGCCCCGTGGGCCGACCTGCGGAGCCCGAACGTCGACACGGTCGCCACCGTGCTCGACGCCGCCCTGACCGCGGGCGTCGCGAAGGTCGTCCTGGCCACGTCGGTGCACGTCATGGGCGGCTACGTGCGGCCGGGCGGGGCGCTCGTCGATCCGTCGTGGCCGGCCCGCCCGTGCTGCCGGTACGGCGCGACCAAGGCCTTCGCCGAGGCGTACGGCTCCGTGGTCGCCGCGTCGGGCGGCACCTCGGTCGCCTGCCTGCGGCTGGGCCTGTGCCGGCAGGCGCCGACGACCACGGGCAACATCGCCGAGTGGCTCGCGCCCGCCGACCTGCGGCGGCTGGTCCGCGCGGCGCTGGCGGCCGAGGTGCGCTACGGCGTCTACTTCGGGGTCTCGGCCAACACACGCCGTCTCTTCGACCTCTCCAACGCCCGCGCCGACCTCGGCTACGAGCCCCTGCTCGACTCCGAGGTGTTCGCCGATGAGATGCCGCCGGGCCCGGCGGGCCTGTGCGCGGTGACGCATACCGCGCGCGGACCCGCCTGACACGGCAACCGGGCGTGGATCTGCGACCGGGTCGGACGGGCGGGTGTGCGATGACGGCGCCCGCCTGACCCCGCGTCTCACGCTCCCCCCGGCAGGCCACGTCTTCGGCCGGAGTCCCGGGGTCACGACCTCGACGCGCCCTCGGTGATCTTTCCCCCGGTGTACGTCGACCCGTGGTTCTCACGGGAGAGGCGAAACTCCAGGACGAGGGTCCGGCCGGACGCCGGCCAGGCCCGGCATCGGTTTGGCCAGATATCGAAATCTTAGGAATTTTGACGCTTCCTTGACGCTTGGCGAGACCGGCCCCTACATTCCACTGAACAGGTCTAGACAGGTGGGTTCCATGGTCGGTAAGCAGGTCGGACAGGAAAGCGAGCCGTCCGGTGGCGCGGGCGGACGGCAGCTCAAGATCGAGGTGCAGGGGCTCGACGTGATCGGCGACGCCGATCGCAAGGGCCGTCCGCGACAGTTGTTCTGGCCGTGGTTCGGCGCCAACGTCTCGGTCCTCGGGCTGAGCTACGGCTCCTTCGCCCTCGGCTTCGGGATCTCCTTCTGGCAGGCGCTCACGGCCGGCATCCTGGGGATCGTCTTCTCCTTCCTGCTCTGCGGCTTCATCTCCGTGGCGGGCAAGCGGGGGTCGGCTCCGACCATGGTGCTGAGCCGGGCGGCGTTCGGGGTGCGGGGCAACCGGCTGCCGTCCGCGATCTCGTGGATCCTGACGGTGGGCTGGGAGACCGTGCTCACCGCGCTGGCGACGCTGGCGACGGCGACGGTGTTCGAGCGGCTCGGCTGGGGAGGCGGCACCTCCACGAAGGTCGGCGCCCTGATCGTGGTGACCGCCCTGATCGTGGTCGGCGGCGTCATGGGATTCGACCTGATCATGCGGATGCAGACGGTCATCACGGTCGTGACCGGCGTGCTCACGGTGGTCTACATCGTCCTGGTCCTCGACCACATCAGCTGGGAGGCCGTCGCCTCGGTCCCCTCGGGCTCAAGTCAGGAGTTCATCGGCGCCCTGGTCTTCATGATGACCGGGTTCGGCCTCGGCTGGGTCAACGCGTCCGCCGACTACTCCCGCTACCTGCCGAGGAGGTCGTCGGGCGCGGGAGTGGTGGGCTGGACGACGTTCGGGGCGTCCGTCGCGCCGATCGTGCTGCTGGTGTTCGGCCTGCTGCTGGCCGGCTCGTCCGCGCCCCTCAACGAGGCGATCGCGGGAGACCCGATCGGGGCGCTGACGACCATCCTGCCCACCTGGTTCCTCGTCCCCTTCGCCATCGTGGCCGTCCTGGGCCTGGTCGGGGGCGCCGTGCTCGACATCTACTCCTCCGGCCTGGCGCTGCTGGCGACCGGCCTGCGGGCGCCGCGCTACGTCGCCGCCCTGATCGACGGCGTGCTCATGATCGCGGGAACGGTCTACATCGTTTTCATCACCGACGACTTCCTCGGCCAGTTCAGCGGGTTCCTGACCACTCTCGGCGTCCCGGTCGCCGCGTGGTGCGGCATCATGCTGGCCGACCTCCTGCGGCGCCGCCGCGACTACGACGAGATCGACCTCTACCGTCCTTCGGGCCGGTACGGGGACGTCCAGTTCCGGTCCATCGCGGTCATCGTCATCGGCACGGTCCTCGGATGGGGTCTGGTCGTCAACACGTCCGCGAGCTGGCTGGAGTGGCAGGGCTACCTGCTCGATCCTCTCGGGCTCGGCGGCAAGTCCGGTTCCTGGGCCTTCGCCAACCTGGGGGTGCTGCTCGCCCTCGTCGTGGGGTTCGCCGCCACCTGGGCGCTCAACCGATCCAGCGTGCGCGCCCAGGAGGCCCTGGCGCCGGCGGGGCCCGGCGCGGCCCCGGTGGAGGCGGGCCGGCTGTGAGCACTCCGTACGCACCGGGCACCGATCCGGACGATCCGCAGAGCGCACCGTGGCTGGCGGTCATCGACATGCAGAAGATCTTCGGCGAGCCCGGCAGCCAGTGGTTCGCCCCCCGATTCGCCGAAACCGTCGGCCCGATCGGGAAACTGGTCGCGGCGTTCGGCCCCCGGGTCACCTTCACCCGCTTCGTCGCCCCCGAGACCCCTCGCGGCGCCTGGGCGAAGTACTACGCGCAGTGGCCGTTCGCGCTGCAGCCCCCGGAGTCGGAGATCTACCAGCTGGTCGACGACCTCGCCCCCGTCGCGGGCCCGACGCTGGACGCCACGACATTCGGCAAGTGGACCCCGGAACTGGCCGCCAGGGTCGGTGACGGCGGGCGGCTGCTCCTCGCGGGCGTGAGTACGGATTGTTGCGTGCTGTCGACCGCCCTCGCCGCCGCCGACGCCGGCGTCGAGGTCCAGGTCGTCGCCGACGCGTGCGCCGGCGTCAGCGACGCCGACCACCGGCGAGCCCTGGACGTCATGCGGCTCTACGGCCCGCTTATCCAGGTGGTCACCGTGGCCGACGTCCTGGGGCAGGACGCCGAGGTCCCAAGCATCCCGCGTGATGCAGGGGATCGCCCCGCGACGTCCACGGCGCCCGGGGAAAGGACGGGTCCGTGAGCGGCACCGTGCACCTCAAACACCGGCGGATCGCCGTCGCGCTGGAGAAGGAGATCCGTTCCGGCCAGGTCGAACGCGGGACCCGGCTGCCGGGCGAGCTCTCCCTCGCCCGGCGCTTCGGGGTCAGCCGCAACACCGTCCGCACCGCGCTCGCCGAGCTCAACGAGGCGGGCCTGATCTCCACGCGGACGGGCAAGGGGTCGTTCGTCATGTTCGACGGCCGCCCGCTGGACGACCGGCTCGGGTGGGCCCACGCGCTGGCCGCCCAGGGAGCGGAGACCCGGGTCCGGGTCCTCGCCATCACCGCCAGGCGGGACGATCGCCTCGCCGAACGCCTGAACCTGGACTCCCCCGAGGTGATCGTCGTCGAGCGTGTCCGCGAGATCGTCCCCAGGACCGTCGTCTCCTACGAGTGCAGTCGCGTTCCCGCGCTCGAAGGGCTGAGCGAGCTGCCCGGCCGGGGACTGGGAGGCGACTCGCTGACCGAGGAGCTCGGTCGCGCCGGGCTGCACGCCGACCACGGTGAGCAGAGGGTGCGCGGTCGCCGGATCGACGAGCGCGAGGCGGCCCTGCTCGGACGTGACGCGGGCGAGTGGTTCCTGAACACCGAACGGACGAGCTGGACGGCCGGCGGGGCCTTCGTCGAGCACGTCGACAGCCTGCTCGACCCCGAACACTTCCAGCTCCTGCTCAACTTCAACGAAAGCTCCTCATGACGTATAGACATCGGTATCTACTCGACGTCGACGGAAGCGCCTCATGACGGACAGACACCAGCACCCGCTCGACACCGCCGGAAGCGCCTCATGACGGACAGATGCCAGCACCCGCTCGACACCGACGGAAGCACCTCATGACGGACCGACAGTCGCGTGCCGCGGGTGCGCTCTACGGGCTCGCCCTCGGAGACGCGCTCGGCATGCCGACGCAGATGCTGTCCCGCCCGCAGATCGTGGCACGGTACGGCCCCTTCCTCGAAGGTTTCCAGGCCGCACCGCAGGACCATCCGCTCGCGGCGGGAATGCCCGCGGGCTCGATCACCGACGACACCGAGCAGGCCATGCTGGTGGCCGGGCTCATCATCGACGGAGACGGCGAGGCCGACGCGGCCGAACTCGCCAGACGCCTCGTGACCTGGGAGGAGTCCATGCGCGCACGCGGATCGCTGGACCTCCTGGGCCCGTCCACCAAGCACGCGGTCTCCGAGGTGCTCGCCGGGACCGACGTCAACGAGGCGGGCCGGTCCGGCACCACCAACGGCGCCGCGATGCGGATCACCCCCGTCGGCATCGCCGTGGGACCCTCGGACCTCGACGCCCTCGTGGACCGGGTCGTCGAGGTGAGCCGTCTGACGCACAACACCGGGGTCGCGCTCGCGGGCGCGGCGGCCGTGGCCGCCGCCGTCAGCGCGGGAATCGACGGAGCCACCATTCCGGAGGCCGTACGGTTCGCCGAGGCCGCCGCCCGGCTCGCGGCCCGGCGCGGGCACTGGGTCGCCGCCGCCGACGTGGCCGCGCGCATCAGGTGGGCGACCACCCTCGTCGAAGGGCTGTCCGCCGAGGAGGTCTGCGAGCGCGTCTACACGCTGGTGGGCACCAGCCTGGCCACCCAGGAGTCCGTACCCGCCGCCTTCGCGACCCTCTGGGCGTGCCAGGACGACCCGTGGCGGGCGTGCCTGCTCGCCGCCTCGGTCGGCGGAGACTGCGACACCATCGCCGCGATGGCCGGTTCCGTCGGCGGCGCCTGCCACGGGGTGGAGGCCTTCCCCGCCGACGCCCGCGACACCGTCACGCGCGTCAACGACCTGCGGCTGGACGACACCGCCGCCAGGCTGCTGACCCTGCGGGCGAAGAGCGCGCGAGGCGACCGTACCGCCCTTCGCGATCCCGGCCCGGGGGTGGGGCCGTGACTCCCCTATCGCGTCCTTCATCACCTCGGCTCGGAGGTAGAACCGTGGCTCTCGCACCGCCTTTCGTGACGCCCCCGGAACGGAGGTAGGGCCGTGGCCTCCGAATCCGGCCGGCTGCTGCACCTGGGCAACGTCGTCGTCGACATCGTCCTCGACGTCCCCGCGCTGCCGGAACGCGGCGGCGACGTGCTGGCCACCGGATCCGACACGACCACCGGCGGCGGGTTCAACGTGATGGTCGCCGCCGCGCGGCAGGGGCTGCCGGTCGTCTACGCGGGCGCCCACGGCACCGGCCCCTTCGGGGACAGGGCCAGGGCCGCCATGCTCGGCGCCGGGATCGAGGTTCGGCAGCGGCCGAAGGCCGGTCTCGACACCGGCTTCGTCGTCAGCATCGTCGACGCGGAGGGCGAGCGGACCTTCGTGACCAGTACCGGCGCCGAGGCCACGCTGACCGGCGAGGATCTCGACGCGATCCGTCCCGGTCCCCGTGACGTCGTCTACCTGTCCGGGTACGGCATGCTCCACCCGCTCAACCGGCGGGCCCTGATGGGCTGGCTGCCCGGCGTCCACGACGACGTCACGGTCGTCTTCGACCCGGGGCCCCTGGTCCACCTCATCCCCGCGGACGTCACGCGTTCCGTCATGTCCCGGGCGGACTGGTGGAGCTGCAACGCCCGGGAGGCGACCAGAACCACCGGTCGAGACGATCCGGCGGCCGCGGCGGCCGAGCTCGCCCGGCTCACCGGGAGGCGCGGCGTCCTGGTCAGGACCGGTCCCGACGGATGCCTGGTCGCCGCGCGCGACGCCGCTCCCGTCCACGTGCCGGGGTTCGACGTCCACGCGGTCGACACGAACGGGGCGGGTGACACCCACACCGGGGTCTTCGTCGCCGCGATCGCCACCGGTGCGGACGCGATCGACGCGGCCCGTACCGCGAACGCGGCCGCGGCGCTGTCGGTCACCTCCTACGGTCCCGCCACGGCGCCGACCGCGGCGGACCTGGCGCGGTTCGTCGCCGGTCAGCCCGCCGGGATATTCGGTGGTCGCGGGTGAGGAGCGGGTGTGAGGATGTCGCCATGTTCACGATGTCCTCCTGCGCGGCCGATGATCCGAGGCTGCTCGCCCTGATCGACGAGATGACGATCGAACGAACTCCCGTAGCGGCGCACACCCTCCGGGCGACGTCGTGAGCCCCGGCACCCACGTGCGCCGGGTCCGATCCGGCGACGCGGAACGGATCGCGGAGGTCTTCCTGGCCGCGCGCGGTCAGATGACGTACCTGCCGGAGCTGCACACCGACGAGGAGACCCGGGCCTGGATCTCCCACATCATGGTTCCCGGCCACGAAGTTTGGGTGGCCGAACAACACGGCCAGGTCATCGGGTTCGTCGCACTGAACGACCACTGGCTCGAACACCTCTACGTCACACCCGACGCCCAGGACCACGGCATCGGCACCGCCCTGCTCACCCAGGCCAAAAAGGCACGACCCGACCTGCTCAGCCTGCACGTGTTCCAGCAGAACACCGGCGCCCGCCGCCTCTACGAACGACACGGATTCACCCTGACAACCCTCGGAGACGGCAGCGACAACGAGGAGAAGGTCCCCGACGCCCGCTACGACTGGCAGGGTGCCGGCGAGCCGCGATAGCTCAACGCCGTCAACGCTGAAGCTCGGCGGGGCGTCTGTGGGCCAGGCGCCGGCCGAGCCGCTGCATGGGCAGCTCGACGAATCTGTACGTCAGCCAGCTGATCCCGCAGATGACGGCGATGGCCGTGAGACCGAGGCCGAGCTGGACGATCTCCGGGAACCTCCGTGGTTCGCCGACCACGAGGATGAAGAACCGCAGCAGCGGCACGTGCAGCATGTACACCGAATAGCTGATCAGTCCCAGCCAGGCCAGGGGGTACGGCAGACGCCGGTTGCGCAGCGCCATGAAGCCCGCGAACGTGCCGCCGGCCAGGACGACGGTCATCAGGTTGGCGGGGCCGCTGATCGTCACCGGCTTCATGAAGGGTGTCAGGCAGATCAGGAAGGTGACACCCAGGACGGGCCAGAGCCCCGAACCCTGGCCTTGCTCCCATCGGTAGACGACCGTGCCGGTGAACATGACCGCCAGGATCATCGCCCCCTGCCAGGGCACGCGGCTGCCGATCGAGACGAGGGTGACGGCGAGCGCACCGAGGACAAGTGCTCCCGTCACCCGGACCGCCCTGGGCCCGAACAGTACGCAGCCCAGGGAGGCCAGGATCACCACCAGCACGACGATCGGCACGATCGGCCCGCTGAGCAGGCCCCGCGCCGGCATGACGAATGCCACCAGCACCGACAGCAGCGCGAACGAAACGGCGAACAGCCCGCTGCGCCTGTGCACGCCGGTCACGAACAGCGCCGTGACCAGGAGATAGAAGACCATTTCATAGGAGAGCGTCCACATCGGTTCGGTGAACGCCCACGAGCCGGTGACCTCCATCAGCATCGTGAGGTGGCTCAGGGGGTCGATGTTCGCACGGAGCGGCTGGACCGGGACCGCCAGAAGAACAATGAAAATGGTCAGGATGTAGAGGGGATAAAGACGAAAAACCCTACTGATCCAAAATGCCCGTACCTCGCCCCTGCGCTCCAGCGAGGCGGGAATGATGTAACCGCTGACCAGGAAAAACACAAGAACGCCATATATTCCGAGATTGAACCAGGTTGGCCGCAGCTGAGGCAGGAAGCGGTAGGTCATGTGCTCAAGGAGTACGGCTGTCGCACCGAGACCACGCAGGGCGTCGAGCCATGCGTAGCGGGTCGTCAGGGGTTGGCCAACAGATGACATCTGCGTGACCCTAATACTATTTAAAGAATTTTGTCCGGATTTAACGCATCTTCCCGGAACCCGAAAAAACCTCCGAAGCCCACCAGAAATACCAAGAAGTAATATCGGTCAGTTTTTCACGTCCTTTTCGGACAGCCTTTTCCTCGGCGTGCCTGGTTATCCAGGCAGGGATGGCGGACGACCGCGGGCTGACCCGGCCCGTCGATCCGGCCACGAGGTCGCGGACGCGGCGGCGTTCAGCGCGGGATCGCCCAGCCCGGCACCCAGGTCCCGGCGGTGTCGTGGCCGGCCGCTGCGGCGGCGAGGTGGGCGCGGAGGGTGACCAGCCCTGGGTGGGGGTTGTCGCGGTGCCACAGGAGCGAGTGCGGGTAGACGGGCGTCGGGTCGGTCACCGGGATGCGGCGCAGGCCGTGGTCGGCGGGCCAGACCAGACGGGTCTGCTCGCCCATGAAAGTCGCGAGGGCCGGGGTGTCGGCGATGGTGTCGAGGAGCGCGTCGGAGCCGAAGTTGGGGCCGGTCGCCTCGATGGTGAGGCCGAACTCGGCGACGAGATCGTCGTAGTAGGCGGCCCACTCGGTACCGGGGACGATGCCGGGCATCCAGATCCGGTGCCCGGCGAGCTGGGCGACGGTCACCGACCGGGCGCCCGCCAGCGCGTGGGCGGGCCCGGTGAGGAGTTGAAGCGCCTCGTCGAGCACCCAGACGGACTCGATGTCCTCGGGAAGGGGCCGGCCGGGAACGGTGACGGCGCGGAAGGACGCGTCGATCGCACCGGAGCGAATGGCGGCGACGGCCGTCTCGATGTCGAACAGCATCACCACGTCGAGCTCGATCTCGGGATACACGCGATGGAAGCCGCGCATCAGGCCCGAGGCCCCGCTGCGTGAGGCGATCACGTCGACGCGCAGCGGACGGCTGCCGGGGAGCACGGACGCGACCGCGCGCTCGGCGACACGCAGCAGTTCGCGCGCGTGGGGCAGGAACGCCTGCCCGTCGATGGTGAGCTCGGCGCCACGCGCGGTGCGGGTGAACAGCCGCACCGCGAGGTCCTTCTCCAGCCCGGCGATGCGCTTGGAGACGGCCTGCTGGGTGATCGACAGGTCCACGGCGGCGTGCTGGAACTGGCCGGTGTCCACGACGGTGACGAAGGTGCGCACGGCATCGAGATCCACACCGACCGACCTTAGGGCACAACTCTCAGTTGTGCACCTTCGGCCAGTCGGTTGTTTGACGAGCCTACCGGCTGCGCGTTTTGATCTCTCGGGTCAACGAGTGGTTGTTTCCGGAGATGGCGGGGTGCACGTTGGGAAGGTCGCTGGGGCGGCAGTTCAGGTGGTTCTGGGCCGCATATGCAGTCAGCGCGTTCGGCACATGGCTCGCGTTCGACGCGTTCGCCCTGATCGCGATTCTGGCTCTGGACGCCGGGCCGGCCGAGGTGTCGGTGCTGGCCGCCGCGGGGCTCGCGGTCGGGGCGGTGGTCGCGGTGCCACTCGGGCCGTGGATGGAGTTCCGGCGCAAGCGGCCGGTGATGGTCGCGATGGACCTGATCCGGTTCGCGGCGTTGATGAGCGTTCCCGCCGCGTACGTGCTCGGCCGGCTGAGCTTCGCTCAACTCCTGGTTGTGGCGGTCGTCGTCGGCGCGGCCGACATCGCCTTCACCGCCGCGAGCGGGGCGTGTCTGAAGGCGCTCGTGCGGCCGGAGGACCTGCTCGTCGCGAACGGGCGGTTCGAGGCCACGACCTGGACCGCCACCGCGCTCGGGCCGCCGCTCGGCACCGCCGCGCTCGGGCTGGTGGGCCCGGTGACGACCGTGGTGGCCAACGCGCTCAGCTTCCTCCTCTCGGCCGCGGGGATCCGCGCCATCGGCGGGCGGGAGCCGCACCCCGCCCGGACCGACACACCGCCCCGGCTCCGGGCCGGCGACCTGTTGGAGGGGTGGCGGTACATCCTCGCCAGCCCGGCGCTGCGCCCGCTGTTCTTCAACACGGTCCTGATCAGCGGCCTGATCATGGCGACCTCGCCGCTGCTCGCCGTCCTCATGCTCGGCGACCTCGGGTTCGCACCCTGGCAGTACGGCCTCGCGTTCGGCGCCCCCTGCATCGGCGGCCTCATCGGCTCGCGGCTGGCCCGCCGTCTCGTCGCACGGTTCGGGCGGCACAGGGTCATGCTCGTCGCCGGGACGCTGCGCGCGTGCTGGTCACTCGGACTGGCCTTCATCGGCCCCGGTGTCGCCGGGCTCGTCCTCGTCATCGCCGTCGAACTCGGGCTGATCACCTGCATGGGCGTGTTCAATCCGGTGTTCGCCACCTACCGGCTCGAACAGCTCCCGTCGGACCGGGTCGCCCGGACCCTGTCCGCCTGGTCGATCACCAGCAAAGCCACCATCGCGGCCCTGACCGGGCTGTGGGGCCTGCTGGCCGGCCTCACCGGCCCCCGCACCGCGATCGCGATCGCCGGTCTCCTGCTCCTGGCGACTCCGCTCCTCCTCCCTCGACGCGACCGCACGCCCCGACACAAGAACGCCGATCAGGCGCCGTCGGAAAGGCAGACGCTCGTATGAGCACCGCCCCCGCGCTCGACCCCGCACGCACCGTCCTGCTCGTCACGGACTATCAGCCCGCGATCCTCACGCTGCTCCCCGAAAGCGACGGTGAGGCCCTGCTGGGACGCATGGAAAAGGCGATCGCCGACGTTCGCGCCGCGGGCGGCACCGTCGCCTATGTCCGGGTCGCCGACCGCTGCCGGAGTGAAGCCCCGGCAGCGGTCGGTGTGGCGCCCAGGCCGGCTGGGCAGGACGTGCTCGTGCGGAAAAGCCGGAAGTCGACGGGCTGAGCTCTCATGATGCTGGTGGGGACGTCCGGCTGGCAGTACGCCGACTGGCGCGGGGTGCTGTACCCACCCGGCGTGCCCCAGCGGCTCTGGCTTGAGCGGTACGGCGAGCGTTTCGAGACGGTCGAGAACAACAACACCTTCTACCGGCTGCCGACGCGCCAGACCTTCGAGAGCTGGAGGGATCGCACCCCGGACACGTTCGTCATGGCGATCAAGGCCAGCCGGTTCCTCACCCACGTCAAACGGCTGAAGGATCCGCAGGAGCCGGTCGAGCGTCTGATGGCGGCGGCCGACGGCCTGGGGCCCAAGCTCGGACCGGTCCTCCTGCAACTCCCACCGACGTTGAGGGCGGACCCCAAGCTGCTCGGCGCGTGCCTGGGGTGTTTCCCCGCCCATGTTCGGGTCGCCGTGGAGCCACGGCACGCGTCCTGGTGGAGCGACCCCGTCCGCGAGACGCTGTCGGCGCACGGCGCGGCCCTGTGCTGGGCCGACCGGCTCGGCCGCCCGCGGACGCCCCTGTGGCGGACCGCCGACTGGGGCTACCTGCGGTTTCATGAGGGCCGGGCCGATCCCCGGCCCTCATACGGCGACGGCGCGCTCCGCTCCTGGCTACGCCGTCTGGACGCCGCCTGGGACAACCGCTGCGACGTCTACGTGTACTTCAACAACGATCCGGGCGGCGCGGCGGTACGGAACGCCGCCCGGTACGCGGAACTCGCGTCCGCCGAAGGATGGCCGGTGAGCCGTACGCCCACCGGGGACCTGGCGTAGCCGGGAGACACCGATCCTGCGGTCGGTGATCCTGGTGCCGGTGTCCGGCCTGACCGGGTGGCCTCAGCCGTTGCGCAGCTGCTCGACCAGGGTCGTCCGGACATCGCAGTTGCGGAGCGCGAACGAGTCGGCGAGGGCGATCAGCTCGTCGTCGCTCAGCCCGTGGAACAGCTTGGCGTACTCGTAGGCCAGGGGCTGGGCGACCGCGAGGTTCAGGATGAGCGTGCGGACCCAGTCGAAACGGCCCCACGGGTACGGATCGAAGTCGGGGAACTCATTCGCGATCATGTCCTGGAACGGCTTGGTCACCTCGATGATCCCGTTGCCGTCGCTCCCCCAGTTGTCGGCGCCCAGGCGGTTCTTCTTCGCCACGAAGTCGCCGAAGCGCCGCAGGTACGGGGAGTCGGGCCGCACCATGGCCACACCCTGCCGCCCGAGGTCCTTGTACATCCAGCTCGACCAGCTCGCCCCTTCGCGGCGGTAGATCTCGAGCTGGTCCTCGAGGACCTCCCGGCGCATGGCGTCCTTGCGCTCGTCGCCGGTGTAGATCGGCGCGAACTCGCCCACCCAGACCGGGGTGCCGGTCTGGCGGCTGTACTCGGTGCGCTTGAGGTACTTCTCCTCCAGCACCGCCTTGTCGTAGTACTTGCCGTCGGTGACTCCGGGATAGTCGCCGCCGTTGCCCATGCCCGGGGCGGCGTAGTCGTGGCAGACGTAGACGGTGTTGTCCCACTCCTTGTCGAAGACGTCGAACTCGGTCGAGTACGTGTTGCCGTCGAGGAACAGGATGTGGCGGTCGTCGATCGCGCGGATGGCGTCGACCAGGCGGGTGTAGAAGGGCCCGACGACCTTGCGCGACTCGTCCGCGGGCTCGTTGATCGGGTTGTAGCCCGCCACCCAGGGGTTGTCCCTGTAGTGCTCGGCGATGCGCTCCCAGATCGCCACCACCCGGTCCTGGAAATGGGGGTGGTCGAAGAACGCCGGCCGGTGGGTCGGGTTGTCGGAGTGCCAGTGGTGGTTCTGCGACCCCGGCAGCGCGTGCAGGTCGATGACCGAGTAGATCCCATGTCGCGCGCACGCCTCGATGGCCCGGTCGAGGTGGCGGAAGCCGTCCTCCTTGAACTCGAACGGCTTGGAGTCGTCCTCGAAGTGCCGGTAGTTGACGGGGAATCGCACGCAGTTCATGCCCATGCCGGCCAGCAGTTTCGCGTCGTCCTCGTCGAAGAACGCGGTCAGCAGCCGATCGAAGAACAGCTCGTACTTCTCCTCGCCCAGGACCTCACGGACCGTGCCGCGCATCAGTGACTCGTTGCCGGAGTAGCCGGTGATGAAATTCTCCATGTTCAGCCAACCACCCACGGCGACGCCCCGCAGGCGTACGACGGTGCCCGTCTGGTCGACGAATTCGCGACCTGCCGTGCGGAGGAAGGCCGTGTTGTTCGACGTCATGTGCTCTGTTCCTCAAATCTGGAAGCGCGGTGGATCATGGGGTGGTCTCGGGGAAGTGCTACTTCAGCGCGCCGGCCGCCAGGCCCCTCTCGAAGAGGCGCTGCAGGCACAGGTAGGCCACGATCTCGGGGATCGCGATGATGACCGCGCTGGCCAGGACCTTGGTCTGGTCGTTGCTGAACTGGCTGACGAAGAACTGCGGCAGCAGCGTGACCGTCTGCTTCGCCGGGTCCTGGATGAGCACCAGCGGCAGCAGATAGTCGTTCCAGGAACTGATCAGCGTCAGGACGACGATCGCCGCCGCGATGGGCCGTGTCATCGGCACGATGATGTAGCGGAAGGCCGTGAACACGTTGGCGCCGTCGACCCGCGCCGCGTCGAAGAGCGAGTCGGGGACGCCGTCGATGAACTTGCGGGCCAGCAGGACGGTGAAGGGGATCTGCAGCGCGGCCAGCGGCAACACTACCGCCCAGTACGTGTCGTACACGCCCAGGTTGAGGGTCGTGGCGAACAGCGGGGTGAGCAGCACGACCTCGGGCAGGGTGAGGGCGGCGAGGATCATCCAGAAGTAGACCTCCTTGCCACGAATGTGCAGCTTGGAGAATCCGAAGGCGGCGAACATGGTGAGGACGTAGACGATCAGGATCGTCGAGACGGAGATGATGACGCTGTTCCTGAAGAACGTCCCCACGGCGCCGACGGCGAAGACGGCCTGGTAGTTGCCGAATCCCTCACCCGCGAGCGATCCCTGGACCATGACCACCAGCGGGAACAGGTAGGGGATGATCATCAGGGTTACGAGGATCTGAAGCAGCAGCCTGGTCGACAGCCGACGCGCCTCAAACACTGGATTCACCGTCCTTACGGTTGGCGCGGGTCGCGACGATGATCGCGCCGAGCAACGCCAGGATGAGCAGAAGGATCGACAGGGCCGCCCCGTAGCCGACGTGGGCCGACGGGATGCTGATCCGGTAGATATAGGTCCCGAGGAACTCGGTGCTGTAGTTCGGCCCGCCGATGGTCACCAGGTACGGAACGTCGAAGGTCTTCAGCGCACCGATCACGCCCAGCATCGCCAGGGCCACCGTCGTGCTCCGCACACCGGGCCAGACGATGCTTCTCAGGACGCGGAGGTTGCTCGCCCCGTCGGTGCGCGCGGCCTCGAGCGTCTCGGGGTCGATCTGCCCCATCGCTGCGTAGTAGAGGACAAACGTGAGGCCGGTGAACTGCCAGACCGTGATGAACATGATCACCGGCATCGCGGTGGTCGACTGGGCCAGCCAGGGCTGGGACAGGAAGCCGAGACCGATGTGGTCCAGCGCCCAGTTCAGCTGGCCGTCCGCGGCGAACATCTGCCGGAACACCGGTGCCATCGTCGCGGGCGCGAGGACCACCGGCGCGAAGACGAGCACCTTGTAGACGGCGCCGAGCCGCACCTTCGAGTGCAGCAGCGCCGCGAACACGAACCCGATGGCGGTCTGCACGGTGAACGTCACGATGAAGAAGACCACCGTGTGCCAGATGGCCTTCCAGAAGATGGGGTCCTGCATGATCGCCGTGTAGTTGTCGACCCCGACCGACGTGGGGGTCGGGCTGGTGCCGTCCCAGTCGAGCGTCGAGATGTAGCCGGTTTCGACGATGCAGAAGTAGATCAGTCCGACGACGAAGACGAACGCCGGCAGGATCCACGGCAGGCCCGAGGGCCTCCCGCCCCTCTTCCGGGGGTTGCCCGGAAGAGGGGCGGGCGATGGACGGCGCGCCCCGATCTTCGGTGAGGTTGTGGAAGTCATGGATCTCCCTGCGCGGGTGAGATGAGACGGGCCGTCAGCGGCTCTACTTGATCTTCTCGGCGGTGCTCTGCAGAGTCGCGGCGGCCTGCTCGGGCGTGGCCTGCCCCGCCGCCACCGTGGTCGACGCCACACCGATGGCGGTCTGCAGGTCGGCGCTCACCGTCGCGAGGCGCGGCTCGGCCGACTTGCCCGCGTCACTGATCAGCTTCTCCAGCGCAGGCTGCTGCGCCGTCGGGTTGACCAGCTTGATCGAGGTCCAGTCCGGCTGGACGCTGCTCAGGGCAGGGATGTCGTTGAGGATGTCGCCGACCGCCTGCTGGCCCGCCTGCGAGGTTCCGAGCCAGGTCGCGAAGGTGGTGGCGGCGGCGATGGACTTGGACTTCTTGTTCACGGCCAGGCCGAAGTCCGCGTCACCGTAGAGCGACCCGACGTTGCCGGTGCCGGCCACGTCGGGGAACGCGATCGGCAGCTGGGTGAACGGCTTGGGGCTCGCGACGCCGGCGCCGGAGATGGCGGCCGTGCTGCCCTCCACGGTGGAGTACTGCATGTACCAGGTGCCCATCATGACCATCGCGGCCTTGCCCGACATGAAGTCGTTGTTGGCGTCCGGGTACTGCTGCACGCCCAGCGCCCCATCCTGCATGATCTTGTCGTCGAACAGCTTCTTCCAGATGCTCAGCGCCTGGACGATCGTCGGGTCGGTCCACGGGACCTTCTTCTCCAGGGCCTGCGCCCACACGCCCGGCTTGACGTTGTTGCTGATCGCCTGCAGCGTGTCCTCGTTGAACGCCGTCTGGGCGGCGCCCTGCACGAAGCATTTGACGCCGTTGGTCTTGAAGGTCGCGCAGACGCTCTTCCACTCGTCGTAGGTGGTGGGCGGCTTCAGGCCGTACTTGTCGAACAGGTCCTGGTTGACCCAGACCGATCCGGCGTAGTTGGAGCCGACCGACAGCGCGGCGAGCTTGCCGTCCTTGGTCAGGCTGTTCACCCCGATCGGGGCCAGCTTGGACTTCCAGTCCGCGCCGAGCGACTTCTCGACCGCGGGGGTGAGGTCGATGGCGTTCACGCCGTAGATGCCGACCGAACCGTTGGCGGCCCCCGGCGCGACGTCGAAGACGTCGGGGCCGACCGACGAGGCCAGGGCGGGGCGGATCGCCGCGTCATAGCCGTCGATGGTCAGCTTCTTGTAGGTGACCTTGATCTTCGGATAGGCCTTGCTGAACTCCTTGATGTACGCCTCGGCGGGGGCCGCGTCAGGCGTCCACCCCCACCAGGTGATATTGCCCGAGTCGGCCGAGCCCTTGTCCGTGGTCTCGGTCGTGCTTCCGCCGGCGCATCCGGCGAGCGCCAGCGCCGCGGCCGTGAACACGGCTGCGGCTCCGGGGAGACGGCGCTTCCAGATTCGCGAGGATCCCAGCATGATCTCTCCTTGCACGTGACTCGCACGCACTGGTCGTGTCGACGCCGCGCGTCCTCCGCCGAACGGGGACGACCGCGACGGTCTGTGCTCACGCATGAGCACGGGGTCCGCTCACACGTGGCGACGAGGTCGGCACGGGTCGCGGAACGGAATGGTGCGTCCTCCTACGGTCGGGATCGCCGATCGCCGAAAGCTGCACGCTTGAGAACAGAAAGTTTCGGAAAGTCTTCTTGTGAGAGAAGAGCACCAGCCCGGGGATGGTGTCAATAACCTCAGCCGAATTTGTTTCCGTTCAGTTACGTGGGATGTGTCCCGCAGCCCCCGTCAAGGCGCACTCACCCCCGGAGGGGGCGGTCACGTCGAGATCGTCGATGTGATATCCGCAGGTCATAGCCGAGCAACTGCGCGACGGAGACGGGGTCCGGGACGCCGCGCAGGACGGTGCCCGCCGCGTGTCAGCGGGCCAGGGCAAAGCCAAAATTGCGACATTTAGGCACATATGCCGTGGGCAGCCTACCTGTCGCGGAGCCCAACGAGCCGCTACCGGCGGTGCTACCGTTATAGAAACTTTCGACAACACTGGCTCAGCGCGTGAAGAGGTGTCGTGGCGACCGAGCAGCGGACGAGGACACAGAAGCGGGTGGCGGGGGCTCCCCGGAGCGCCGACGCCGACCGGGTGACCATCCTGATGGTCGCGCAGGCGGCGGGCGTCTCCGCCCCGACGGTGAGCAAGGTGCTCAACGGCCGGGAGACCGTCGGCTCAGAGACCCGCCGCCGGGTTCAGGACGCCCTGATCTCGACCGGCTACCAGCGCAGGACCAGATCCGAGGCGGGCAAGGTCGGCGTGGTCGACTTCGTGATCACCGAGCTGGACACGGCCTGGGCCTGTGAGCTGCTGAGGGGTGCGGAGCAGGAGGCCTACCGGCTGGGCACGAGCCTCATCCTGACCGTGACCCACGATCGGCAGGCCCAGCCGCGCGAGTGGCTCAAGACGCTGGCCTCCCGGCCGACCGACGGCGTGGTCCTCGTGGTCACCAACACCCGGCAGGTGTCCGCGGAGAAGCTGCGCCCGATCGACACCCCCTTCGTCGTCATCGACCAGGTCGGCGGATACGACCGCGACGTCCCGACCATCGGCGCCACCAACTGGGCGGGCGGTTTCGCCGCCACGGAACATCTCACCGAGCTGGGCCACCGCCGAATCGGCATGATCACGGGGCCCGACGACGTCCGGTGCAGTCTTGAGCGCCTGGACGGCTACCGCGCCGCTCTCGGGCGTGCGGGGCTGCCACTCGACGAGAGCCTGGTGCGGCCGGGCGACTTCTACGCCGAGAGCGGCAGGCGGGCCGCCGCCGAGCTGCTCGACCTGCCCGAACCGCCCACGGCGATCTTCGCCGGCTCCGACCAGCAGGCGGCCGGCGTGTACGACGTGGCCCGCGCCAGGGGCCTGCGCATCCCCGAGGACCTCAGCGTCGTCGGGTTCGACGACACCGAGGTGTGCGAGTGGTTATGGCCTCGGCTGACCACCATCAGGCAGCCGCTCGCACAGATGGCCGTGCTGGCCATCCGCAACGTGCTCGAGACGACGCACTCCCCCGGTGAACAGCCGTTGCGTCTCGAACTGTCGACCAGCCTGGTGGTCAGGAACAGCACCGCGCCGTACCAGCCTCCGGCCCGGATCTCACGCGGCCGCCGCTGACACCGCGGCCGCCGCGGCTCATGCCCGCGGGAGGCCGAGCACGTCACGCCACGACTGCCGCGGGCGATATCCCAGCTCGTCACGGGCCTTGTCACTGCTGAGCAGGCTCTCGTACGGCGTGAGCGGACGGCGGACCGGCACTCCGGGGAAGACCTCCGCGGCGAGGTCGGCCGAAGGCCGGTCCATCAGCGTGTCCCCGGCGGCGATCACATATGCGGGCGCGCCCGTCACCTCCGCCAGCAGGGCGAGACGGCAGGCCTGCGCGACGTCGCGGACGTCGACGTAGCCCCACAGATTGAACACCCGGGTCAGCGGGTCGTCCCAGAAACCGGGAATCTTGGGGTAGTCGGCCGCGTCGTGGACATTCGACAGCCGGAGGCCGACGATCGGGATCCCCGACCAGGCGGAGATGTGCTCGGCCATCGTCTCCCCGACCACCTTGGACAGGGCGTAGGCCGAGGTCGGGTGCGGGTAGTGCTCCTCGTCCACCGGCAGGTAACGCGGCGGGGTCCGCGGTCCGAACGGGAAGCCCAGGGTGGTCTCGCTCGACGTCCACACCACCCTGCCGACCCCGAGCTTGGCCGCCGCGAGGAAGACGTTGCTGTTCATGGCGGTGTTCGCGGTGAACGTGCGGGCGTCGGTGAAGAAGCCGGGCGCGGGGATCGCCGCGAGGTGGACCACGGCGTCGACCGAGGTCAGCGCGTCCACCGTGTCGCCGAAGTCCGTCAGGTCGGCGCGCAGCAGCGGCGCCCCCAGGTCGGCCAGTTCGCCCCGATCCCCCGGAGCCCCGGCGACGTCGACGGCGCGTACCTCGTGCCCGTGCGCGAGCAGGTCCTCGACCACGGCGCGCCCGGTCTTGCCACTCGCGCCCGTAACCGCGATTTTCACAGGTCAGTCCCACTCTCGGATGGCGTCGTCCCGGCTCGAGAGGCCCTCGCAGACCGGACGGTGCGAAAGTTTATAGAAAGTTGTCTGCGGCACTCGACCCCGGCCGACCCCGGCCGCAGGAGTCCCTCTCCGGCGCGGTGCGAACCACGGCCACGGGCGAACGGTCGCGAGCCAGTGCACTGATCATGCTGTTCACCAGGGAGAACGCTCCGCCTCTCCGGCGACCGGGGGCGCTCCCCCAGTACCGGGCACGTCTGCGCGCAACCGGAGCCGCAGAGCGGGAGTGATCAGCGCTGCAGCCTCCTGACAGGCAAAGATGTCACCGTGCCGGCCTTTCGTCCATGCCTGACCCTTGACGTTCCCCGATACTCCGTTCTACGTTGTCGCTGCAGACATTAAGTTTCATAGACTTTCCGAAAGTTTTCTGTGCCTCTTTTCGCGCACACCTCGCCGTGGTGCCGGACACCGGTCGACGCCCGGCGCTGAAAGGAACACCGTTGCCTCTTGTACAGATCGACCTCGAACGTTCCCTCGCCGAACGGCTGGGCCCGCAGATCAGTGACGGCGTCCACCAGGCTCTGGTGGACGGCCTCGGGATGGACCCGACCGACAAGTTCCAGATCTTCCGCACGCACGCGCCCGAAGAGATCGTCTTCGATCCGGGCTACAACGGCGTGGAGCGGCGGCAGCTGGTCAGCATCCAGATCCTGATGGTGCACATGTACGACGTGACCACCAAGTACGCGATGTTCGACCAGATCGCCAAACGGCTGGAGGAGATCGGCGTCCGGTCAGAGGACCTGCTGATCAGCGTCGTGGAGAACGGCTTCGAGGACTGGTACGCCGGCAAGTCGCGCAGCTGATCGCATCCCGCCCACCCCACGAGTCCAAGAACCACCCAAGATCCGGAGTCCTGCAGTGAAGGTTCTCTACATCGGCGGCACCGGCACGATCAGCTCGGCCAGCGTCGCCGAGTCGGTGCGTCAGGGCCAGGACGTCCACGTCCTGAACCGTGGCCGCACCGCCGGCCGCCGGCCTCTCCCCGCCGGGGTCACGACGATCGAAGCCGACGTCCAGGACCCGGAGTCGATGCGCCGGGCCCTCGACGGCACGACATTCGACAGCGTGGTCAACTTCCTCAGCTTCGGCGCCAAGGACGCCGCTGCCGCCGCCGAACTGCTGGAAGGCCGCACAGGCCAGTACATCCACATCAGCAGCGCCTCGATCTACCACAAGCCGGTACGGCGGGCGCCGATCGTCGAGTCGACCACCCGGCACAACCCCTACCTGAGCTACGCCCAGGAGAAGATCGCCGCCGAGGACGTCCTGCACCGGGCCTACGAGGAGCGCGACTTCCCCGTCACGATCGTGCGGCCGTCGCACACCTACGACGACGCCCACCCGCCGCTGCCCGGCGACTGGACCGCGTGGGACCGGATCGCCCGCGGCGACGAGCTGGTCGTGCCCGGTGACGGCACCAGCCTGTGGACCCTGACGCACGCGAAGGACTTCGCGGTGGGGCTCGTCGGCCTGATCGGCAACTGGCAGGCCATCGGGGAGGACTTCCACATCACCTCCAACGAGGCGCTGACGTGGGACGAGATCTACGGGATCATCGGGCGCACCGAGGGGACGCCGGCCCGGCTCCTGCACCTGTCCTCGGAGCTCATCCGAACCGTCGCCCCCGACTGGTTCTGGTCGGACCTCATCATCGGCGACCTGATGCACAGCGCGGTGTTCGACAACACCAAGATCAAGCGGTTCGTCCCGGCGTTCCAGCCGACGATCACATGGTCGGCCGGGGCCCGGCGGCTGCACGAATGGCGCGCCGCCCACGCCGGGGAGACCCGCCCCGACGCCGAGACGGACGCGATCCTGGGCCGGCTGGTCGAGGGGCACCGGGCCGCCGCGGCGGCGCTGACGCCGTGATGACGGGCACCGAAGGCGACCTGGCGGCGGAACCCTGGCTGGACGTCTCCGGCGTCCACTGCGAGGGCGTCGTGTGGGACGACGCCGCGGGCCGGTTACGGTTCGTCGACATCCCCCGCGGGCGGGTTTTCGACGCCGGCGTGGACACCGCCGGCGGCGCCGACGTCGGCTGGTTCGACCTGCCGGCGCCGGTCACGGCCGTGCATCCCACGACCCGGCCCGGGACTCTCGTCGTCGCGGACGGCGACGGCGTGGCCCTGGCCACGCGCGACGGGCTGACCGAACGGCTCGCCGCCCCGCTGGCGGGCCGGCCGGAGATCCGCATGAACGACGCGGGCGTCGATCCCGCCGGGCGTTACTTCGCCGGCAGCATGGCGTACGACCTCGAGCCGGGCGCGGGCCGCCTGTACCGCCTCGACGCCGACCGATCCCTGCACACCGTGCTCACCGGCGTCACGATCGGAAACGGGGTGGACTGGTCGCCCGACGCCACCCTGTGCTACTTCGTGGACAGCCCCCTTCACCGCGTCGACGTGTTCGACTACGACGTGACGACGGGCGCCCTGTCCGACCGGCGCGTGTTCGCGGACACCTCCGCCATCCCCGGGATGCCCGACGGGCTCACGGTCGACTCCGAGGGCGCCGTGTGGGTGGCCTTCTGGGGAGGATCGCGCGTCTGCCGCTTCGGCCCGGACGGCCTGGTCGAGCGCACCGTCGGCCTGCCGGTGTCACAGGTGACGTCGTGCTGCTTCGCCGGGCCCGATCTGGACCGGCTCATCATCAGCACCTCCACCGAGGAACTGTCCCCCGACGACCTGCGGCGTCAGCCCACGGCAGGCATGATCTTCCGGGCCGAGCCCGGATGCCGTGGCCGCCGCACGACCGAATTCGTGATCTGACATGACCGATGACCACACGCGCGACGTGTCGCCCGACCCGGCGGAGCGCCGCGCGTTCGGCCGCACCGGGCTCACCGTGACCCCCATCTGCATCGGGACCAGCCCCCTGGCGAGCATGCCCGCGCTGTACGGCTACGCGGTCGGCCAGGACAGGGCGGAGGCGACGGTCGAGGCCGTGCTCGACGGCCCGTTCAACTTCCTCGACACGTCGAACAACTACGGCGGCGGCAGCGCCGAGCTGCGCATCGGCGCCGTCCTGCGCCGCCGCGGCGGGATCCCCGACGGGTTCGTCCTGGCCACCAAGGCCGACCCCGACCCGGACAGTGGCGACTTCTCCGGCGAGCGCGTGCGTCGCTCGGTGGAGGAGAGCCTCGAACGGCTCGGCGTCGACCACGTGCCGATGATGTACCTGCACGACCCGGAGTACCACGTCACCTTCGAGGAGGCGATGGCCCCGGGCGGACCGGTCGAGGCGCTGGTCGCGCTCCGCGACGCCGGCGTCGTCGGCCACCTCGGGGTCGCCGGCGGCCCCGTGGAGCTGATGCGGCGGTTCATCGGGACCGGAGTGTTCGAGGCGGTGATCAACCACAACCGCTGGACCCTGGTGAACCGTGAAGCCGGCCCGCTGCTCGACGAGGCCGTCGCGCGGGGGGTCGCCTTCGTCAACGGCGCGCCGTACGGCGGGGGCATGCTGGTCAAGGGCCCGGACGCCCAGCCTCGCTACGCCTACCGGGACACCGACGAGTCCGTCAGGGAAGCGGTCCGGTCGATGCAGCGGGTGTGCGCCGCCCACGACGTGCCCCTGGCCGCCGCCGCGCTGCAGTTCTCGCTGCGCGACCCCCGGGTGACGTCGACCATCGTCGGCGTCTCGGAACCCGCGCGGATCAGGACCACCCTCGATCTCGCCACCACCCCGATCGCCCCCGAGCTGTGGGACGAGCTCGACCGGCACGCACCGTCGTCCGGGGGGTGGCTGGACTGATGCCGCCGACGGCCGTGCAAGCGATTCCAACGACAGACGGAGAAGAAGACCGTGGCTATGAGCACTGACACCCCGGTGGAGGTCTGGAGGGACGCCGGCGTCCCCGACGAGGACCGCGTCGAGGCCCTGATGGCCAGGATGAGCCTGGCCGAGAAGGTCGCGCAGCTCTACGGCGTCTGGGTGGGCATCGACGACGGCGACGGTGAGATGGCCCCGCACCAGCACGAGTTCACGTCGCTGCCGGTCGGGTGGGACGAGCTCGTCCAGAACGGCATCGGTCAGCTGACCCGGCCGTTCGGCACCAAGCCCGTCGACGTCCTGACCGGGGCGACCACGCTCGCGGGCGCCCAGCGTTCGATCGCCGCGGCGGGACGGTGGGGCGTTCCCGCGCTGGTGCACGAGGAGTGCCTGACCGGCCTCGCCGCCTGGAAGGCCACCGTCTACCCGTCGCCGTTGTGCTGGGGTGCCAGCTTCGACCCGGACCTGGTCGAGCGGATGGGGGCGCAGATCGGCGCCACCATGCGGCGGCTCGGGATCCACCAGGGCCTCGCCCCGGTCGTGGACGTCGCCCGCGACCTGCGGTGGGGCCGCGTCGAGGAGACCATCGGCGAGGACCCCGTCCTCGTCGGCACGATCGGCAGCGCGTACGTCCGCGGAGTGCAGTCCGCGGGTGTGATCGCCACCCTGAAGCACTTCGTGGGTTACTCGGCCTCCAAGGCGGGCCGGAACCTGGCCCCCGTTTCGGTGGGCCGCCGGGAGATCGCCGACGTGCTGCTGCCTCCGTTCGAGATGGCGCTGCGGGCCGGGGTCGGCTCGGTGATGAACTCCTACACCGACATCGACGGCGTTCCGGTCGCGGCCGACCCCACTCTGCTCACCGATCTGCTCCGCGACACCTACGGTTTCACCGGCACCGTCGTGGCCGACTACTTCTCCGTCGCCTTCCTCCAGACCCTCCACAACGTGGCCGGGTCCCCCGGCGACGCGGCCAGGCTGGCGCTGACGGCGGGAATCGACGTGGAGCTGCCCACGGTCAACGCCTACGGCCCGCCGCTGATCGAGGCGATCGACCGCGGCGAGGTCGACGTCGCTCTCGTCGACCGCGCGCTGCGTCGCGTGCTCCTGCAGAAGGTCCGGCTGGGCCTGCTCGACGAGGAGTGGACGCCCGAGCCCGCCGTTCTGGAGGAGACGGACGACGCCGTGCTGGACGGCGAGTCCCAGCGTGCCCTCGCGGGCGAGCTGGCCCGCCGTTCCGTCGTCCTGCTCCGCAACACCGGCTCGCTGCCGCTGGCGGCGGGCCTGCGCCTGGCCGTGGTCGGGCCCCGGGCCGACACCCCGCAGGCCATGATGGGCTGCTACTCGTTCCCGATGCACGTCGGCGTGCACCACCCCGACGTGCCCATGGGCATCGAGGTGCCGACCCTGGTCGAGGCGCTGCGCGCCGACCCCGCCCGCTATGACGTGCGCTACGAGCAGGGTGTGCCCGTCCTCGGCGGCGACGACGAGGGCATCGCCGCGGCCGTCGCCGCGGCGGCGGACGCCGACGTCTGCGTGGCCGTGCTCGGCGACCAGGCGGGCCTGTTCGGGCGAGGCACCTCCGGAGAGGGCTGCGACGCCGCGAGCCTGCGCCTGCCCGGGCGGCAGGAGGAACTGCTGGAGGCCGTGCTGGCCACCGGCGTCCCGGTCGTCCTGGTGCTTCTGGTCGGCCGGCCGTACGAGCTGGCCCGGCAGGTCGACCGCCTGGCGGCCGTCGTGTGTGGGTTCTTCCCCGGTGAGGAGGGCGCGCGGGCTCTGGCCGACGTGCTGTCCGGCCGGGCCGATCCGGCGGGACGGCTCCCGGTGAGCTTTCCCGGCGACGGCGGCAACCAACCCTCCACCTACCTGGCCGCGCCGCTGAGCCGGCGCAGCGAGGTGAGCTCGGTGGACCCCACTCCGCTGTTCCCGTTCGGCCACGGACTGTCGTACACCCCGATCACGTGGAAGGACGTCGTCGCCGGCGCGGAGGCGACGTGGCCGACCGACGGCACCTTCGACGTGCGGGTGACACTCCACAACGGCGCGGCCGGCCCGGTGTCGGATGTCGTGCAGGTCTACCTTCACGACCCGGTCGCCGAGGTCGCCCGCCCGGTGCAGTCGCTGCTGACGGCCCACCGGGTCGATCTGGAGCCGGGTGAGACGCGCGAGGTCACGATCACGCTGCATGCCGACCAGACCTCCTACACCGGAGCGTCCGGACGGCGGCAGGTCGACCCGGGCGCGGTCGAGCTGCGGGTCGGCGCGTCGAGCGCGGACATCAGGGAGACCATCTCCGTCTCCATGACCGGGCCGCGGCGCCAGGTCGGTTTCGACCGGGTCATGGAGGCGACCGTCACCTCCGGGGCGGCCGAGGACTGACAGCGGTCCGTCGGCGCCGGCCACGGGCGGCGCCGACAGGATCGGTACCACAAGACGGCGAGGGCGGCCCGGGAGATCCCGGGCCGCCCTCGCTGCGCATTGTTCGCCGTGGCGTTGTTCGCCGCGCGTTGTTCGCTGTGACGTTGTTCGCTGTGACGTTGTTCGCTGTGACGTTGTTCGCCGTGACGTTGTTCGCCGTGACGTTGTTCGCTGTGACGTTATTCGCTGTGGGTGAGGACGCCGTCGACACGGCGGATGAGTCCCGCGGAGGCGGCCGGGGCATCGCGAAGCTCGTCCGGCAGCAGTTCCTGCGGAACGTTCTGCAGGCTGATCGGGCGCAGCCAGCGGCGGATCGCCGTGGTGCCGACGCTGGTGTGCAGCACGCTGGTGGTAGCCGGGTACGGCCCGCCGTGGTGCATGCCCCAGGCCACCGCCACACCGGTCGGGAAGCCGTTCCACACGACACGTCCGACCGTGCCGGACAGCTGCGCGAGAAGCCGGGCCGACAGATCGCCGTCCGCCGCGTCCGCGTGGACCGTCCCGGTGAGAGCCGGGCCGAAGGTCTCGAGGAGCCGGAGAAGATGATCCTCGGAGGTGTACTCGACGGCCACCAGGACCGGCCCGAAGCACTCCTCGAGCAGCGCGCCCGTCACGGCGCCGGCGTCCGCGTGCAGCAGCAGCGGCGTGCCGGTCCAGCCGCCGCCCTCGCCGGTCTCCTCGCCGCCGGCGAGCACCCGGACGCCGTCCATGCCGCGCAGGGTCTCCGCGCCGCGGCGGTAGGCGTCGGCCGTCCGCTCGCTGAGCATGAAGCCGGCGGGCAGGGCGCCGACGTGCTCCGCCAGCGAGCGGCGGATCGCCTCGCCGTGCGCGCCGGCGGGAAGCAGTGCCATGCCCGGCTTCGTACAGAACTGCCCGACACCGAGCGTGAAGGAGGCCGCGAGCCCCGCGGCGATCTCCTCGCCGCGCGACGCGGCGGCCTCGGGGCACACGACGAGCGTGTTGAGCGCGCCCAGCTCGCCGTAGAAGGGGATCGGCGACGGCCGGGACGACGCGACGTCGAACAACGTGCGCCCGGCGCCGAGGGAGCCGGTGAACCCGACGGCCTGGACGGCCGGATGCCTGACCAGGCCGACGCCCGCCTCTCGCCCCCAGACCAGGGTGATCACGTCCGGGGTGACACCGGCCGCCCTGGCGCCCGCGGCGAGCGCCTCGTGGCTGAGCACCGACGTCGCCGGGTGCGCCTCGTGCACCTTGGCGATGACCGGGCAGCCCGCGCTCAGGGCCGAGGCGGTGTCGCCACCGGGTACGGAGAAGGCGAACGGGAAGTTGCTCGCCCCGAACACCGCGACGGGTCCGAGCGGGACCAGCATCCGGCGCAGGTCCGGCCGTGGTCCCATCGGGGTCTCCCCCGCGTGGTCGATGGTCGCCTCAAGATAGGCGCCGTCCTCCGCCACGTCGGCGAACAACTCGAGCTGGTAGCACGTCCTGGTCAGCTCGCCGTTGAGCCGCTGCTCTCCCAGGGCGGTCTCACGGTCGGCCACCGCGACCAGGTCGGCCCGGCGTTCCTCAAGCGAGCGCGCCATCGATCGGAGCAGCCGGGCGCGTCCCGCGCGCCCCAGCCCGGCGAGCTCCCGCGCGGCCACGGCCGCTCGCGCGCAGAGGTCGTCGAGATCGGCGGGTGACGTCTCGGCGCCGACCCGCTCGACGTCACGCCCCGTCCTCGGATCGGCACTGGCGAAACCGTGGACGTTCTCGATCATGACCGATCCCCCTCGGATGGCTTCTCGCCGTGCGGGGCCCCCCGCACGACCGTGTTGCGCAACACTCCGACGCCCTCGATGCCGATCTCGACGGTGTCGCCGTCCGTGAGCGTGAACGGCGCCGGAGGCACGAGGCACGTGCCGGTCGACAGGATGACCCCGTCCGGATGGACGTCACCGCGCATCAGGTACGACACCAGCTCGTCGAGGCGCCGGCGCAGCCTCGCGGTGCTCGCCTCGCCGCTCCACTCCCGCCTGCCCTCCCTGTCGATCGTCATCTCGATCTTGAGGTCGTACGGATCCTCGATCTCCCAGGCCGGCCTGATCCAGGGGCCGAGACCACAGGCGCCGAAATAGATCTTGGCCTGGGGCAGGTAGAGGGGGTTCTCCCCTTCGATGCTGCGTGAGGACACGTCGTTGCACACCGTGTAGCCGACGATCTCCCCGAAGCGGTTCACCACCAGCGCCAGCTCGGGCTCCGGCACGTCCACCACCGAGTCGGCGCGGACGCCCAGGCTGCCGTCCGGGCCGACGACCCGCCACGGGACCGACTTGAAGAACAGCTCCGGCCGCTCGGCGTCGTAGACCAGCTCGTAGACGGTCGCGGCGCGCTCGCTCTCCTCGACTCTCGCCTCACGCGACGTCTCGTACGTGACGCCCGCCGCCCACACCTCGGTCGTGCCGTCGACCGGCGCGAGGAGATCGACCTCCCCGAGGGGCACCCGGGCTCCGAGCGAGCCGCCGGTCAGCCGCTCCCGCAGGTCGGCGAGCGGCGAGGCCCAGAGTTCGGCGAGTGACCGCACGCCCGTGAGTTCGGCGACGCCGTCGTCGTCGTACAGGCCCACCCGCGGCTCCGCGGAATCTCGCATGCGGTATCTGACGATGTTCACGGTCGCTCCCTGGTGCTGAATGCCGATGTGTTGGCGGTGAGTTCCGGCTCGGCGCCGTCCGCGGACGTCAGTGCGACTCGCGCGGGACCTCGCTTCCGCGGCTGCCCCGCAGGAACCCGAAGTCCACGCCGCCTTCGGCCTGCAGGACGTGCTCGCGGTACAGCCACCGGTATCCGCCCGCCTCGTCCGTGGCGGGCGGGCTCCACTCGGCGCGCCGCCGGGCAAGCTCCTCGTCGTCCACGTGCAACGTCAACCGCCTGGCCGGCACGTCGAGCTCGATGCGGTCACCGGTGCGGACCAGAGCCAGCGGGCCGCCGACGGCCGCCTCGGGCGAGACGTGCAGCACGACCGTACCGAATCCGGTGCCGCTCATCCGCCCGTCGCTGATGCGCACCATGTCGCTGACACCCTCGCGCAGGAGCTTCGTGGGCAGCGGCACGTTGGCCACCTCGGGCATGCCCGGGTACCCCTTCGGCCCGGCGCCCCGGATGACCAGCACGTCGTCCGGTGTGACGTCGAGATCCTCGTCGTCGCACACCGCGTGGTAGGCCTCGGGCGAGTCGAACACCAGCGCCCTGCCCTCGTGGTGCATCAGGGACGGCGACGCGGCCGACTGCTTGATGACAGCGCCGTTCGGGCAGAGATTGCCGCGCAGGATCGCGGTGCCGGTACCGGACGGCAGCAGCGGCTCGGCCATCGGGCGGATCACCTCGGTGTTCCAGCATTCCGCGCCCGCGACGTTCTCCCCGACGGCGCGGCCGGTGACCGTGACGGCCTCGGAGTGGAGCAGGCCCGCCTCGTCGAGCTGGCGCATGACGACCGGCAGGCCGCCCGCGTAGCAGAAGTCCTCCATCAGGAACCGGCCGGACGGCATGAGGTCGACGATGGTCGGCACGTCCCGCACGAGAGTGTCGAAGTCGTCGAGGGGCAGGTCGACGCCGAGCCGTCCCGCCAGCGCGGTCAGGTGAATGATCGCGTTGGTGGACCCGCCGATGGCGGCGTTGGTCCTGATCGCGTTCTCGAACGCCTCCCGGGTGAGGATCGTGCTCGGGCGCAGGTCCTGCTCGACCATGTCCACGATCCGCCGCCCGGCCTCCTGCGCGACCTCCATGCGGCGCATGTCGACGGCGGGCCAGGTCGCCGACCCGGGAAGCTGCATGCCGAGCGCCTCGGCCACGCAGGCCATCGTCGAGGCGGTGCCCATCGTCATGCAGTGCCCGTTCGAACGTGCCATGCAGCCCTCTGCGGCGTAGCCCTCCTCCACGGTCATCCGTCCGGCCTTGATCTCGGCCTCGAACTTCCACACGTGGGTGCCCGAACCGACGTCGCGGCCCTGGAACTTGCCGTTGAGCATCGGCCCGCCGGTCACCATCACGGCCGGGAGGTCGACGCTGGCCGCGCCCATGAGCAGCCCCGGCGTGGTCTTGTCGCAACCGGACAGCAGGACCACGCCGTCCAGCGGGTTGGCCCGGATGAGTTCCTCGGCCGCCATGGCGAGCATGTTGCGATACAGCATCGCCGTCGGGCGCATCAGCGTCTCGCCGGTGGCCGGGACGGGGAACACCAGCGGGAACCCGCCGGCCTGCCAGACGCCGCGCTTGACCGCGTCCGCCACCCGGTCCAGATGCGAGTTGCACGGCGCGAGCTCCGACCAGGTGCTCGCGATGCCGATGACGGGACGGCCGTCGAAGACCTCCGGCCCGAACCCCTGGTTGCGCATCCAGGACCGGTACAGCATGCCGGAACGCCCCTCGGCGGCGAACCAGTGCGCGCTGCGCCGTTCAGGTCCTGTCATGTCGTTCACATCCATCCCCCGTCGACGATCCACTTCTGGCCGGTGCACATGGCGCTGTCGTCGGCCGCCAGCCACAACACCATCCGCGCCACGTCGGCCGGCGTGATGTTGTCCTTCAGCGACTGGACCTGGTCGAGTTTCGCCAGCGTCTCGGGTGTGACGAACTGCGCGAGCTGCCGCTCGGTGAAAATCCAGCCTGGTATGAGGCAGTTGACCCGGATTCGATCCGGGCCGAGCTCGCGGGCCAGCGTACGGGTGAGGCCCTCGATGCCGGCTTTGGCCGTCACGTACGCGGGCAGGCCGACGAAGTCGGTGTGCGCGCTGACCGAGCCCAGGTTGATGACCGAGCCTCCGCCGAGCGCGCGCATGCCGGGCACCACCGCCTGGGTCGCGAAGAAGTGGTGCTTCAGGTTCACCGCGATCGCGTTGTCCCAGTAGGCCTCGTCCACCGCCTGCGAGTCGTGGCGCTCGTCGTTGGCGGCGTTGTTCACGAGGATCGAGATGGGCCCGAGCCCGTCCGCCACCTCCGCGATCGCCGCCCGCAGCCGGGCGATGTCGCGGACGTCGGCCTCGACGAACAGCGGTTTCGGGCAGTCCGTACGGCTGAGCCGGTCGAGCAGCCGCTCCGCGCCCGCTGCGTCGATGTCGGCGAAGCCGACCCGGACGCCCTGCGCGGCCAGCGCGGAGACGAACTCCGCGCCCAGACCGGTCGAACCGCCGCTGACGAAGGCGACCCGGTCGCGCAGGCTCGGATAGACGGCGTAGCGATGCTCGTCCTGTGTGACGGTCACTGCGACTCCCGGAGCAGGATGATTTGTGTGGCGGTCACTGCGACTCCCAGGGCAGGACGATGCCCCGGCCGACCGAACCGTGGGTCAGGTCGTCGAAGGCCTCGTTGATGTGATCCAGCGGATACCGCCGGCCGATGAGCGCGTCCAGCGGAAGGCGTCCGGCGAGATAGAGGTCGAACAGCCTGGGCAGGTCGATGAGCGGGTTGGCCGAGCCGTACAGGCTGCCGACCACTCGCTTCTCGCGCTGCACGAGCACGTTGAGGGGCACTTCGAACGTCGTGCCGACCGCGCCGAGGCCGACCGCCACGAGCGTTCCGCCCGGGCGGAGCACGTCGATCGCCGTCTCCAGCGTGGCGGGGCGGCCGATCGCCTCGATCGCCCACTCCATGCCGCCGGGACGGATCGCCCGGAGGGCCTCGGCGACGTCTTCCCCGGACGCGTCGACGGTGTGCGTGGCGCCCAGTTTCGCCGCCATCTCCAGGCGCTCGGGCACGACGTCGACGACGACGATCGGATTCGCGCCTTCGAGGACCGCTCCAAGGACGCTCGACAGCCCGACGCCGCCCGCGCCGAAGATCACGATGCCGTCGCCCGCGCACCTGCCCACGACGTTCAGCACGGCGCCGACGCCGGTGACGACGGCGCACCCGGAGATCGCGGCGATCTCGGCCGGCACCTCCGCCGGTACGGGCACCAGGGCGCGCTCGGAGACGACGCAGTATTCGGCGAAGCAGGAGACGCCGAGCAGGTGATGGACCCGTTCCCCGCCGGAGTGCAGGCGCGTGGTCCCGTCGAGAAGGCCGCCCGAGCTCGCCTGGATGCCGGCCGCCTCGCACAGCGCGGGCCGCCCGACGAGGCAGTAGCGGCACTGCCCGCATCGGGGCCGCCACATCAGGCCGACACGGTCCCCGGGCGAGAACCGGGTGACGCCCGGCCCGACGGCCTCGACCACACCGGCGCCCTCGTGCCCGGGGACGACCGGCAGCGGGCACCGCAGATCCCCGGTGAGATAGTGCTGGTCGCTGTGACAGACACCGGCCGCCTCGACCCGGACGAGGACCTCTTCCGCGTGTGGCTCGTCGAGCCCGACGTCGCTGATGACAAGGGGTGTACCGAAATGTTTCAGCAGCGCGGCTCTCATCCGACCCATCCGTCCCCGACCGCCGTCGCCGCAGCCGCAGGACCAGGCACTCCGCCCTCGCCGGCGGCCTGCGCTCAGGCCATGAACTCGATCGCTGCCACGCTAGGTGTTACGAACAGATGTCGTCAATAGTTTCAGAAACATTCGGAAGTTTAGATGATCAAAATGGTAAATCCGAGCATCCACATCGCGCGCCAGATACCCGCGACGAGGGGCACGGTCATAGCCATTGACCTGTGACTATGCTGCTATCAGCCGTTGCCGAAAGTTTCGAAATCTCATGAGGAAACGATCGTAAAACGTCAACCGGTCTGGTGCCGACCTATGAGGGGCCACCGCACGATGGGCCCCCGTCTGGGCCGCGTCTCTGGAGCACAGGCCGAGCCGGTCGGTGACCGCGCGAAGCGTGGAGCCGAAGCTCGACTGGCTGGCGATTATCTGTAGCCGTCAAACCTTTTCCCTGGTCAGCCGCATGCTTGAGCCGCAGGTACGTAAGGCATGTGATGGTGTTCGGTTCCCCTGTGCCCTGGTGGGGGTGGTGTGTGGCAGAGCGCCTGAGGTCAGCACCACCCCGTCCCGACACCCCCGGAAGGAGACCACCCAGGCCCGTGGAACCCGCCACCCGACGCGACGGTCGGGCCGCCAACACGGCCACCCGCAGAAAAACAAAGTGGGCTTTGGCCGCGTAGCGGCCAAAGCCCACTTATGAAGAATCGAGACTATGTCTGGTTCTCGACCAGGTCAGCTCATAACCCGCTGAACCAGGACCGGCTGGCGCCGAAGTTGGGCAGGAGCCGATCAGCCGCAGTGGAATCGAATCTCGTTGGACCCCTTGACCTTAAGAACACCGCCGACCGTCACCCCGTTGATGAGTGTGCGCCAGGTCTGCGTTCCCCAACCGGCGCAGTTGAATCTGATGAAGGTGTCGTAGCCCTGGTGTGCGGTTACCGGGCCCGCGACCTCCTCCCAGCGCCAGCCGCTCCACCGCTGGATCCAGAGGCCGGCGGTCGACGCGCTGGGGCAGCCGGTCAGGCTGCCGTAGCCGGTGATGACGTTTCCGCTCCAGGAGGTGAGACCGATCTGCTGCTCGCACGCCATGGCGTTGGCCGGCGGCGCGACCGCCACGGTCGTGCCGAGAATTGTCCCGGCCGCGAGTAATGCCGCGGCAATTTTGCGACGAGTCATTCTTATTCCCTTCCGCGCTCTGATGTACTGTGCTGCGCTATTTGATGGAGACCGAAAGCTCGAGACCCTCATTCGGCAGCGGTCTCGGGCCTTTCGGCCGGGGCTCACACTCTCGAATGGCCCACTCCGATCAGCGCAATTCGGATGTTATGAAGATGATGGATCTCCGAGGTGCCGGTCCCATTGACGCTGCGCGTAGAGCCCTTGACCGTCGGCGCACTCCTAAGACTCGGCGTGCTGGCGGCGGTAGTCACCGGGCGGGACACCGAACGTCTGCTTGAACGCCCGGCTGAACGCCGTCGCGTCCGGAAACCCCCAGTGCGCGCCGATCGCGTGCACCGGGCGCCCGGAGAGTTCCGCGTCGCGCAGGTCACGGCGGCATCGATCGAGGCGGCGCTCGCGGATCCACCCGGCGACGGTCAGCCCCTGGTCCCGGAACAACAGGTGGAGGTAGCGCACGGAGATGTTGTGCGCCGCGGCGACGGCCGGCGGCGACAGCGCCGGGTCCGAAAGCCGTTTCTCGATGAAGTCGAGGATTCTCGGCTTCAGCAGTCGTTGCCCGGCATCCCGGGTGGTGTCGTCCTCGTCCAGATGACCGGCCAGCGTGGACGCGACGAGGTCGATGACCACGGTCGTGAGCCGCTTTCCGTCGGCCGGGCGGTATTCCTCGGCGGAGTGCATCAGCTGCCGGGCGACGTTCACCATGAGCGAGCCCATGCCCTTGCCGATGGGAAGGGGCCGCGCCACAACGGCGCTCAGCGCCCGCGACTTCGGCAGTTCCGATCGGGGAACCTGGACGATGAGGTGCTCCACCGGCTCCTGGTTGGCGACCACACCCGGCCGCGAGGTGTCGATCACCACGAAATGACCGCTGTCGACGTCGGCTTCCCGATCGACGTGGCTGACGCCGAGCTTTCCGCGCAACGGCATCGTCACGTAGTAGAGGTCGGGATCGGACCCCCGGATCAGACGGGCGGTGCGCGTCGCCCGCAACGGTGGATAGGCCACGGTGGAGATCTGTACGGCACCGAGATCGAGCACACTGACCGTGGCGGCGAAGTCGTCCACGCTGTCGCTGGTCACGGCGGTGCTGATGAGTGCTTTGGACGTCATCTCATGCCAGGCCGCGAAGCGCAGTTCATGAGAAACGTCGGTGGTGCGGAAACGGGCCACGAACACAACTGTCTCCCCGATAAAGCAGCGACTTCTGTCGATTCACACGGGAGCCCGTATGCGGGTCCGGGTTAATCGCGCAGCCTGACATCACTCACTAAAGATTGATGACTATGATCTTGACAATCTATAAGGTTCGAGGAAGCGCAGAGAAAGCGCCTCAGAAGGTCGCATTCCAGCACGTCCGAAGGATGTGGCGTAGCCGAGGAAAATCCCGGCCCGGCAGCCAGTGATCTTCTCGAAGGCACCAACGCGCTGGCGCCGTACCCCCGTCGAACACAGACTGTTCGTCTCAAGATTGATGTCATCGCCAACCGGACTCTGGCGATGGGCCGGCGCGACGGACCACCCGGCGTGGTCCTCGTCGGCGGCCGCGCTCAGGAGGGATGCTCCGGCTCGGGGTCGCGTTCTGCGGGCCGGAAATTGTCGGTGGCGAACGCGATGATGGGATCATGACCGACGCACCCCCCAGCGCTCTCCTTGCTGATCAGAGCGCCTATACCGAAGCCGTTCAGCTCGCTCTGGACGCCGCCGCCGCCTATTACGGAGACGGCACCTCCACGCTGGACGACGACGCCTACGACCGGTTGGTCCGGGGCATCCAGGCGTATGAGGCCGAGCATCCCGAGCAGGTGCTGCCGTCCTCGCCGACGGGCAAGGTGGCCGGTGGCGCGGTGGTCGGCGACGTGCCGCACACGGTGCCGATGCTGAGCCTGGACAACGTCTTCAGCGCGGAGAAACTGGTCGACTGGGCCGCGTCACTGGAGCGCAGGCTGGGCCGTCCGGTGACCGCGTGGAGCGTGGAGCCGAAGCTCGACGGGCTGGCGATCGCCGCACGCTATCGCGACGGGCGGCTGGCGCAGCTGGTCACCCGGGGCGACGGCACCAAGGGCGAGGACGTGAGTCACGCGATCGGCACCATCGTGGGACTGCCCGCCAGGCTGGCCGAGCCGGTCACGGTGGAGTTGCGCGGCGAGGTGATGATGACCACCTCGCAGTTCGAGGCCGCGTGCGCCAAGCGCCAGGCGCACGACGGCACCACGTTCGCCAACCCGCGCAGCGCCGCCGCCGGCACGCTGCGCGCCCAGGACCGGCCGTACGTGTGCGAGCTGACGTTCTTCGGCTACGGCGCGCTGCCCGCCCCCGACGACGCCTCCGAGCAGGCCGCGCGGCTGCGCGAGCTGCCACACAGCGAGGTCATGGCATGGGTCGCCGGCCAGGGCGTGCAGACCACCGCCGTCACCGACGTCGGCGGGATCGTCGCCACCACCCTGGAGCAGGTCCAGGAGCGCATCGAGCAGATCGCCGCCAAACGCGCCGAGCTGGCCTTCGGCATCGACGGCATCGTGATCAAGTGTGACCTCGCCGCCGACCAGGCGCAGGCCGGCTTCAGCTCGCGCGCCCCCCGCTGGGCGATCGCCTACAAGCTGCCCGCCACCGAAAAGATCACCAAACTGCTCGGCGTCGAGTGGAACGTCGGCCGCAGCGGCATCATCGCCCCGCGCGCCGTGCTGGAGCCGGTCGAGATCGACGGCAGCACCATCACCTACGCCACCTTGCACAACGCCTCCGACATAGGACGCCGGGGCCTGATGCTCGGCGATTCCGTGGTCGTCTACAAGGCCGGCGACGTGATCCCCCGGGTCGAGGCCCCGGTCGTGCACCTGCGCACCGGCAAGGAGGAGCCGATCCCGATCCCGCAGGTCTGCCCGCTGTGCGGCGATGCGATCGACGCCTCCCAGGAGCGGTGGCGATGCGTGCGCGGGCGCGCCTGCCGGGTGATCGCCTCCATCGGCTACGCCGCCGGCCGCGACCAGCTCGACATCGAGGGCCTGGCCGAGAAACGCATCCGGCAGATGCTGGACGCCGGGCTGATCGCCGACTTCGCCGACCTGTTCTTCCTGACCCGCGAGCAGGTGCTGGGCCTGGAGCGGATGGGCGAGACCAGCACCGACAACCTGCTAGCCGCCATCGAACGGGCCAAGGCACAACCGCTCAGCAGAGTGTTCTGCGCGCTGGGCGTACGCGGCACCGGCCGCGCCATGAGCCGCCGCATCGCCAAGCACTTCGGCAGCATGGACGCCATCCGCGCCGCCGACGCCGAGGCGATCGAGGCGGTGCCGGGCCTCGGCTCGGGGAAGGCGCCGGTGGTGGTGACGGAGCTGGTCGGACTCAGCGATCTCATCGACAAGCTGATCAGGGCCGGGGTCAACATGACCCACCCGAACTGGACGCCCCCCGCCGCTCCTGACGCCGAGGCCAAGGCCGACCCCGACGCGGAGGCGAGCGACACGTCCAAGGGACCGCTGGCCGGGATGTCCGTCGTGGTCACCGGCGCGATGAGCGGGGCGTTGGAGGCGCTCACCCGCAACCAGATGAACGAGCTGATCGAACGCGCCGGAGGCAGATCCTCCTCCAGCGTCTCAGCGAAGACGTCGCTGCTGGTGGCCGGGGAGAACGCGGGGTCCAAGCGAGCTAAGGCTGAAACTCTCGGCGTACACATTGTCACCCCCGACAACTTCGCCGCCCAAATATCCGCCTTTTTATGATCGTACCTTTCTGGGCCCAAACGACAGTGGCTACGCGTGGCTGCGCAGCTACTGTCCGGGCGCCGTCAGCGGCTCCTCATAAACTCGTTATAGATGGATAATCACCCTCGACCTCTGATTGCTGGCCCCGGTCGGCACTTGAACCTGGCCGGAGAAGTCGACGAGGCGCACGGTCAAGACGTTTTCACTATTGGTTAGGGTCTGGTCCAGCCCTGGGGTCTCCTCAGCCGGAGTACATCAGACCTCAATCAATTAGACGGTTTAAGCGCCCATCGCCTATGGCACTCAGTTCTACGTCTTCAGACGAACGCCGAACTCGCGATCATGCTGTCACCGGCAGACGTCTGCCAGAGGATGAAAAGGGTTCCGTATATGCCGTGTCGAGCAGGGGCGCGTGCGAGGTGGCCCGGAACTGCAGGTCGGAGACACCTTTCCGATATGAACGGCCACCTTTTCAAGCGCGCGCGATGGAAGCGTGAGTTAACGAATCAGAACACTAGGGCATCTTGCACAGCAGCCCCTGTGAGGAGAAAAATTCCCGGTCGTAGAACCGTCCAGTGATTCTACCCATAATGATCAGTTGCTGCTCGAGCTCTTCTTCTACCGGGATATGGTGAGAAGAATCGAAATCCTCCCAATATGGGGCATATTCGAGAACGTCGAAGAAGTCAGCATCGGATTTACCGTCGTAGGTATAGGCTAGAGGATAGATTTCCTCGATTCCTCCGATATATGCGAGCTCGAAAACACGCTGGCGATTGAGACTAAGAGTGTCTGGGCATGGACCTGCCCCGCTCAGAGTAAGAATATGGGACCATCCAGGCGCATGTTGGGCTATCCAGAACCATTGCGTCCCGGGGCTAGGATCACATAAGCGCACAGCGGTCTGTAAATCGCATATCGTTTTTGCTTCTGGTGCGACTTCGAGGCGCATGGCCACGGCATTGATGCCTTCGATGCTGACCCATGTCGCAAAGAACGAATCATAAAGCCTATTCTCAACCAGAAGATCTTTCTGTCCTTCGGTAGGGAAAATTTTCACGTAGAGAGCCCCATTCAGTTCAGCTCATTTTTTAAGAGGCGAGCAGGGTGGGAATCGGATTATACAATCCCCACCCCGCCGATCGCAACGGTTGGCATCTAGGAGTGTTTAAAAAGTCCATGCTCCGCTGTGCGCGCATTCAGATGGCGCCTCGCCGCATTGTCGTCGCCCGTAACTCCGCTACGAGCTTCTCCTCCGCCTTGCGATGCATTCAATCTGGATCCGCGCTCACGACGGGTAGCACTTTTTAAACGCTTCCTAACTTAGTCCTCGGTGAGCACCCAGAACTTGTTTCCTTCTCCCACGCGGAAGTCCGCAAAGAACTTCCAGATTTGGGTTCCGTGCAGCCTGTTTTGTGTAGTATCTACTACGCGCAGAGAATAGTTTCCCTTAGCTCTTTTGGCTCCTTCCATTGAGTTGGCGAATGGGTATTCGTCGCAGCTCAGGTCCCTTCTGTAAGGCAATACTAGGGGCTTGTCCGGATTTGGGTACTTCGATCGCTCATAGTACTTGCACGTGTTTATATTATAGGGTTTATTGACGTTGGCGAGTAGCCAGTGATTCTCCTCGATAGCTCCCTGATCCATATGCAGATCGATCCGCTGGAAATGCAACCGGTTCTCGGCGCTAGTTACAACCTCTGGGCCTCGAGTCAGCGGCGCGCCTGCCGGGTTGTTCGCTCCGGGGGCACCCCAATTTCCGGGTATTGCTTTGTTCTGCTCGTTGCCTAGAATCTTGCGTGTGGGCGGGTATGACGGCTTCGTCCAATCATGGCCTGGCCTGAGTGGAGGGAAGGTTCCCTTGTTATCGGCGTTCAGCGCGGCTCTGATGTGCCTGGTGACCTCCGGCCAATCTGTATCTCTGCTCTCGGACATGACGAATACTTGCTTGGCTCGCGTGTTGACACAGGCATACTTGCGATCCGCGACGTCCGGATCGTTGTCGCCAAAAATCCTCCAGTCGCACCGGAAGTTGGGCACCCAGCGTTTATTCTCGCCCGGGTCACTGCCTTTACGGAGTATGCCGATAAGCTTGCCGCGCTCATCGAATACTTTCTGGCTGTACAGCGGGATGTTCATAAAATTACCAGGGCCATTGGCATGCAGGCTGATCTGGGGGATGAATGAGCATATCGTATTGTGCGTGGGAGAGCCTTCGGCTTGGATCAGAAAATTCTCGTCCGAATTGGTGACCCACCCCGAGACATCCCGGGGCCCCCCTGGGTCACCGGTGTCACAGTCGCCCTCGTCCTTCGCGTCGGCTTCGACAAGCATATCCAGGTAAAGGCCCCTCAGCTTATTTCCGGGAACCTTGACGCGCCCGTCCTTGTCGACGATAGCGAATTCGTCGAGACGGGTGAACATCTTCATGTCGTGCGGTTTTACGCCGGTTACCCCGCCGTTCACAACTCCGGTCCCGGTTTCGTTGCCCAGATAGCTGTGAGCCACCCAGGTGGCGCGGAATCGGAGAGTGTCGTCGTTCTGGACCGCGATCGCGGCATCTGCCACGCTCTTTGCCAGCGCCGCCCAAACCGAGCCCAGCTTAAACGCCCGCTTCTTTATCCTGTTACCGTTGTCGTCTTCTTCTTCTACATAATGCTGGATGTAGAGGTAGGCAGACCAGCACGAGGAGTAGGGACGCTCCTGGATGCGGGCGTCATATTCGGCATAGCCAGTTTCGCCGGGGCTGGCTATGCAGTTCTCCAGCTTAGGGTGCTGATAATCGAATCCCCCGGCTTGAGTCGCAGCCGGGATCGGCCCGGCTTTCTTCTGAACCGTGGGTGCAGCCGCAAGCGTGGCCGTGGCCGTGGCCGAAGCGATCATGCCCGTGACATCAGCGGCGCTCAAGGGCCGCTGGTAGACCCATGTTTCGTCGAGGTCACCGAGAATGTTGGTGCCCAGTGTCATGACGGTGGCGGCGTTCCAGGCGGGAAAGCCAACCGGGGCGGTGCCGATTTGGACACCGTTGAGGTACAGCGAAGCGGTCTTGGCTTCCGCGTCGTAGACGCCTGCCAGGTGGAACCACTCGCCGACCGGTGCTTCGACGTCGGACTGCACGCCCTGGACGGTGGCGTCGGCGGTGTCGGCGCTGGTGAGGGTGAACACCAGGCCGCGGTCGGGGGTGTTGCCGAGCCGGAAGGGCGCCTGGTGGGTGCCCCTCTGCTCGGCGACGGTGTAGTCGCCGTCCTTGTCGCTCCAGCGCAGCCAGGCGGCGGCGGTGAAGCTCTGGTCGGTGCGGATCACCGGTCCGGCGGTCTGGGCCAGGGGTTCTTCGCCGGGCTGGGTGACGTCAATGGTGACCTGCTGCCAGTCCGACTAGGGCGAGGATGCCTGCTCGGTGACCGCGCGCAGGCGCCAGCGCACCTTCCACCCGTCGGCCAGCGTGTCGGCCGGGATGGCGATGCTCGCCTGGGTGCCGGCCGGGACGTTGTCGGCGCTGCCGGTCCAGATCTGGCCGGTGCCCTGTTCGGTGGGTGCGGCCGGGTCGTGCTCGATCTCGGCCTCGGCGCGCAGTGCTTGACCGGTCGGGTGGGTGAGGGTGGCCTTCAGCGTGGGGGTGAGCGTGGTGGTCACCGTCACGCCGTCCACCACCTTCGACGGGGTGACGGTCAGGCCGGTGGCGGTGGGCTTGGGCAGGCCGATGGTGAAGGACTGCCAGTTTGACCAGGCGGAGGCGGCGGTGGCCGAGACCGCGCGGGCCCGCCAGCGCACCTTCCATCGTCGGCCCGGAGGAGTTCGCCGGCCTCGTCGGCCCGTTCATCTGACCAGGACCGGAGTCGTCTCATCCGATCGGCGAGCTCGAATTAGCCGTGTGGCAATCTCCTCGTAGAGGCCTACGCGAGGCGATCGGGCCGGTGGTGGCCATCGGCCCGGACGCGGTAACGGGTCGATGGCCACACCGGCCCTGGACGTCAGCAGTTCCAAGGCTCGCTTGCTGGACCGATGCCGATGGGCGCGCCATCAGAAATGGACGATATGACCAAGCCCCGCATCCAGCTATACCCATGGTCCTTCTGGTCCTGGAGCAATGAGGGTCAGTACGCCAAGCAAGTCGAGCTACAACGCGAACTCGCCCTCAAGGCATCGCGGCTACGGCCCGCACGACGTCTACCGGTTGCGGGCCGTACGCGAACCGGCGAACGCCGGGTCGGCGATCCGCGGTGTCGGCTTCAGACCGCACCGGGCGACCTCGGCGACCGTGTCCTGGCCCCGGTCGCCGAGGTCGCCAGTCAAGACGGCGTTCTTGACGCCTTCGCAACGGTCGATAGAGTGCTGGACCGGCACTTCCGCGACTTAAATGAGAGCGCACCAGCTGAAGCTCATGATCATCCCTTGGTTCAGAGAAGGCAGCATGGACGCCATCCGCGCCGCCGACGCCGAGGCGATCGAGGCGGTGCCGGGCCTCGGCTCGGGGAAGGCGCCGGTGGTGGTGACGGAGCTGGTCGGACTCAGCGATCTCATCGACAAGCTGATCAGGGCCGGGGTCAACATGACCCACCCGAACTGGACGCCCCCCGCCGCTCCTGACGCCGAGGCCAAGGCCGACCCCGACGCGGAGGCGAGCGACACGTCCAAGGGACCGCTGGCCGGGATGTCCGTCGTGGTCACCGGCGCGATGAGCGGGGCGTTGGAGGCGCTGACCCGCAACCAGATGAACGAGCTGATCGAGCGCGCCGGAGGCAGATCCTCCTCCAGCGTCTCGGCGAAGACGTCGCTGCTGGTGGCCGGGGAGAAAGCGGGCTCCAAGCGGGCCAAGGCCGAGAGCCTGGGCGTGCGGATCGTCGGCCCGGAGGAGTTCGCCGGCCTCGTCGGCCCGTTCATCTGACCAGAACCGGAGCCATGCCATCTGATCGACGAACTCGAACCAGCCACGCGGCAATCGCCTCGCAGAGACCTTCGCGAGGCGATTGGGCCGATCACCGCATCGGCCTGGATGCGGTGACGGTTCGGCAGCCGTCACCGACCCGTTCATCACCCGCCAGATCCACCCCTGACAGGAACCATCGGAATGAACCTCTCCCCCCTCGCGCAGCGCCTGCACAATCTGATCACCGGGACCGCGGATGACCCCGCCTACTGGCCCGAGGCCTCCCAGCTGAGCGCCGGGCTGGGCGCGGCGATCCGGACCGTCGACGGCGGCTTGATATTCGCACCGTACGTGGTCGACGAGCAGCGGCTGGCCGTGGCGGCCCGCGAGCTGGTCGGATTCCTGATGCCGGACGGAGAAAGACTGTACGCATCCCCCTTCGTGCTGCTGGTGGCGGCGGGACTGGCGGGCATGGACGCCGAAGTGAGCGCCCGGCTCGCCGAGGGGTGCGGGCCGATCGCGGTAGCCGAGATGGACGTGCTTCTCGGCTGGGACGTGGAGCGGCGGGCGCTGTTCGCCGAGGCGGTACGGCCACGGCCAGACCATGTCGCCCCGCTGCTCGGCGTGATCGAGTGGCTTGGTGGCCAGCCCGGCTACCCGGACTTCGCCCGGACGGCTCTGAAGGCGGCCGAGGCCCGCGTCGCGGCGATCCACGCCGGAGAGATTCCCTACAGCGCGGAGAAGGCGTTCGAGGTCAGCGAGAAGACGACCCTCGGCCGGGCCGTCCGGCTGGCGCTCTTCCGGGACGAGCCCTGGCTGCCCGAGCTGCTGGACAATCTGGTACGCGGGATCGCGGTGGCTCCCACCCCGGCCAAGACCCTGCCCTCCCAGGCACTGTTGTTCGAGATTGCCCGCGCGGCGGAGGACTACCCGACCCCCGAGGCGATCACCGCGCTGCGCACCGCTCGCCGGATCACCCGGCACGCGGGGGTGCCCAAGGAACTGGACCGCAAGTTCAAGCGCATCGAGCCCGCCCTGGCCAACCGGCTGGAGGTGGCGTTCCGGCTACCCGACGGGCGGCTGCGCCAGGCCGTCGGCGAGCACACGGCGGTGATCTCAACCGACGGCAAGGTCGAGCTGTCATGGTGGCACGGCGACAAGAAGCTGAAGGCGGTCCCGGCGGCGGTCAAACGGGAGCACCCCGATGAGGTCAAGCGGCTGCGCGAGCTGGCCAAGCAGACCGCGCAGCAACAGGCCACCCTGGCCAGAGCGCTGGAGGCCGGATACACCGGTGAGCCGACTCCGCCGTACCGGCAGCTTGAAGGTCACGCGATCACCGACCGGCTGCTCTGGGAGTTCGAGGTCGCGCCCGGAGTATGGCGGGCCGAACTGGGGTTGAGCGTGCCGGACGTGCCGGTGCGGCTGTGGCATCCGGCGCGCGCGTCCGTGGAGGAGGTGCGCGCCTGGCGGGAGGTCGTGGAGGGCAAGGAGCTGCGTCAGCCGTTCAAGCAGGCCTTCCGCGAGGTCTACCTGCTCACCCCCGCCGAGGAGACGACCGGGACCTACTCCAACCGGTTCGCCAGGCACGTGGTGGACTACCGCAAACTACGCGCGCTGCTTAAAGACCGCGGCTGGAAGTCCCACTACCTGGGGTCTTGGGATGGCGGCCACAACGACGGGGCGGCTCAGCGAGTACTGGCGGGCGGGCAGTGGCGGGCGACACTGAGCCACGGTCTGTACGAGGAGGGCTACGCGCTCACCGACGAGATCCGCTTCCACAGGCTGGCCGGGGGCACCTGGCACGAGGCGCCGTTGAGGGAGGTCCCGGCGCTGGTCTTCAGCGAGGCCATGCGGGACGTCGACCTTTTCGTGGCTGTCACCTCGATCATGACCGACCCCCAGTGGGCCGACCAGGGACCGGACCAGATGCAGGACTACTGGCGGACCGGCTCGTTCGCCGCGCTGACGTCCTCCGCCGAAGTGCGACGCGACGCGCTGTCGCGCCTGATCGGCCGTACGGCCATCGCCGACCGGTGCACGTTGACCGACCGCTTCCTGGTGGTCCGGGGCGATCTACGCACCTACAAGATTCATCTGGGATCGGCGAACATCCTGATGGAACCCAACGACGCCTACCTGTGCATCGTCTCCGGACGCGATCCTCATGCCGGGCTGTTCCTTCCCTTCGAGGAGGACGGCCGGTTGGCGCTCATCCTCAGCAAGGCCTTCCTGCTGGCGAACGACACCGCCATCACCGACCCCTCCATCACCCGCCAGATCCGGGCTTGACACACACGGGAAAGGAAGGGAGAAGGCGGCTCCAAGCGGGCCAGGGCCGAGAGCCTGGGCGTGCGCAGACAGCGTGCGTCCCCTGCTGCGGCCCGACACGTGACGCCGACCTCCGCCGGGCCTGGAATGACGGAGCGGCGGCCTCCCGGAAACCCGGGCGGCCGCCGCTCACTTGACGGCGTCGAGAACGCTTACGCCATCGTCAGGGTGTTGGTGACCGAGATGAGGACCACCACGGCGGCGTTGATGAAGCCGCCGATGTACGGGTTGCCGGTCGCCCGGTAGATCTTGCGGGACACCACCGCTGCGACCGCCAGGATCACCACGACCGGGAACAACCAGATGCTGTAGATGCCGCCGAACCCGTCGATCAGGTCGCCGGTCGCGAAGAACGTGCCGTACTGGGCGATCACCAGCACGAGCGGCGCGAGCGCGTTGAACAGCGCCAGTACCGCGGTGTTCAACCCCTCCTTGCCGCGCAGCGTGAACCGGTTGAAGCTGTTGATCGCCAGCGAGTTCGCGAAGAAGTAGATCAGGAACAGCGGCAGGTACAGCAGCGCGATGCCGATCTTGTCCGGGGTGAACGTCTTCACCGCGACCACCCAGAGCCGGAAGTCGGTGGTGAAGAAGTAGTCGACGACGAACACGATCGCGAACGCGGCCACCACCACGGTCAGCGCCAGCCCGATGCCGTGGAAGAACGCCCGCCAGCCCGGCAGCACGCCGAGCGCCCGCAGGTCCTGCCCGTTACCGCGGCCGAACAGCCGGTACGCGAGCGCCATGATGATCAGCCCGACGACGCCGTTCACCGCGGCCCACAGCCCGATGAAGTACGGCGCCTCCTGCGGCAACCCGGCCGGGGCGAAGTCGTCGACGCGCTGGCTCAGCCAGACGTAGCTGAAGGCGGACACGACGGCGGCGACGACGAGGCCGCCCCAGAACCAGGTGAGTCCCTTACGGGTGGTCGGCACGACCTCGGCCACGGCGGTGTTCCGCAGCCCGGCGAAGGCGCGGGTGCCGAGCAGCGCCCGGGCGAACGCGACGAGGAAGATACCGAACCCGATCAGGCCGAGGGTGTTGAAGGCCACCTTGAACTGCCACACCTGGGAGCCGGCCGCGATGGGGTTCGGCGCGCCGAGGGCCTGCTGGAAGAACTGGATCTGGCGGTCGGCGGCGGTGGCCGAGGTGTGACCCCACGGGTGGGTCTGGTTCAGGCTGTACAGCACGCGCATCGCGCCGTTCTGGTCGTACACCTGGCCGGCCACGCGCTTGTCGGTGGCCTGCGCGGGGTCGGCGCCGAAGTGCAGGAACGACTGCGCGTTGGGGGTCGAGGGGTAGTCCCGCGGCACGGTGACGACGTTGCCGTCGGCGTCGCGGCTGCGGAAGAAGAACTCGTCGTACTGGGCCTGGATGAGGCCGACGTCGCGGGTGCCGTAGATGTTCGCGTACTGCTTGGTCGTGGGGTCGCGGTAGGTCGGGTCGTTGTCGACGAGCAGCGCCGCGGCGATGAGCGGCGCAGGGGCCGCGTTGTCCTCGGCGACGGAGAAGTTCACCGCGCGGGCGCCGAAGGAGTGGCCGCTGACGCCGATCTTGCTCGCGTCCACGTACGGCAGGTCCGCGACGAGCCGCACGGCGTCGTACATGCCGGTGCCGCCGACGGCCTCGGTGTCCTCGGGCAGGTAGTCGGAGTTGCCGTGGCCGTACATGTCGATGGACACCACGACGTAGCCGCGCCGGGCGAGTTCGACGAAATTGAGGTCCTGCATCTCGCGGGTGTTGTACCAGCCGTGGCTGACGACGACCGCGGGGGCCTTGCGCTCGGCGGTGGCGGAGTCGGGTTTGAACAGCAGCGCGCTCAGCAGGTGGCCCGAGCGGGTCTCCCAGCGCATGTCCTTGATGGTGACGCTGCCGCCGGCCGTCTGCACGAACGAGGCGCCGAGGCCGGAGAGCAGGCACAGCACGAGGGACAGGGCGAGCCAGAATCCATTGCGGCGCAAAAGGGGCTTCATGGTGGTACCTACTTGTATGGGGGGTTACCGGGGAGTGAGAGGCGGGGTCAGGCCGAGGTGAGCAGGGCGGAGATGCGCTCGCGGATCTGGGGGGTGTCCAGGCCGCGGACGGTCAGGGTGGTGCGGCGGCGCACGACGTCGTCGACGGTGGCCGCCCACTCGTGGTCACGGGCGTAGACGGCCTGGGCCCAGATGTCCGGCCCGCCGGGGTGGATGCGCTCACCGAGCGCCGGGTCCTCGCGGATGAGCCGGGCCAGGTCGAAGGCGATGGTGCCGTAGTGGGTGGCCAAGTGCCGGGCGACCAGCGGATCCATCCGGGCGCCGGGCTCGCGGTCGGTCCACAGCCGCATGGCCACCGCGTCCGGGCTGGCCAGCCCGGGTAGCGGCACCGCGGGCAGGATGTCGGCCAGGTCGTCGCCGAGCGGCCGGCCGGGCAGCCGGGACAGCGTGTTCAGCACGTGCCGGCCGATGTGCCGGTACGTGGTCCACTTGCCGCCGGCGACCGAGAGCATGCCGCCACGGCCGCGGGTGACCACGGTCTCCCGGCGCGCCGCGGCGACGTCGCCGGGGCCGCCGGGCAGCACCCGCAGCCCGGCGAAGGCGTAGGTGATGTCCTCGCGGCGCAGCCGGTCCGTGCGCACCGACAGTCCGGCCTCGGCGAGGATCTGGTCGATGTCGGCGTCGGTGGCGCGCACCTCGGCGGGGTCGCCCTCGTACGCCTCGTCGGTGGTGCCGAGCAGCAGGTGGTCCTCCCACGGGATGGCGAACGCGACCCGGTGCCGGTCGATCGGCGTGGTGAGCGCCGCCTTCCACGGCTCGTCGCGGCGCAGCACCAGGTGCGCGCCCTTGGACAGCCGCACGCTGGGCGCGGCCCCGGGGTCCTCCATCCGGCGCAGCCGGTCCACCCAGGGGCCGGTGGCGTTCAGCACCAGCCGGGCCTCGACGCCGAACTCGCTGCCGTCGAGGCGGTCGCGCAGCTCGGCGCCGCAGACCTGGCCGGAGCGGGTGCGCAGGCCAGTGACCTCGGCGTGGTTGAGCACCACGGCGCCGGCGTCCACCGCGGCGCGCACCGTCATCACCGCGACGCGGCTGTCGTTCATCTGGTGGTCGCCGTAGACGGCGGCGGCGCGCAACCCGTCGGTGCGCAGCGCGGGCACCTTCGCCACGGCCTGGCGCGGCGTGATCAGCCGCCCGGGGCCGTCGCCGAACGCCGACAGCGCCGAGTACAGGAACACCCCGGCGCCCAGCTTGGCCGCGCCGTGCGGGCCGCCGCGGTAGATCGGCACCACGAACTGCAGCGGCTTCACCAGGTGCGGCGCGACGTCGGCGGCGAGCGCTCGGCGCTCCCGGTGGTTCTCGGCGACCAGCTTGAGGTTGCCGTTCTGCAGGTACCGCAGGCCGCCGTGCACGAGCTTGGAGGAGGCGCTGGAAGTGGCTCCGGCGAAGTCGCCGGCGTCCACCATGGCCGCCCGCAACCCGGCCTGGCAGGCCATCCAGGTGACCGCGATGCCGAGGATGCCGCCGCCGATGACGAGCAGGTCGTAGCCGGTGCCGGACAGCTCCTCACGGGTCGCGGCGCGCAGGTCGCGGGTGGCGATGGTCATGGATGTGTCCCCTTCGTACGGAGGTCGCCGAGTGGGCCGGCGGAGAGCTGATGCACCGTCGCCGGTACGGACGGGGGGGTCAGTTCTCGACCCAGTCGAGGGTGCGGGCGACCGCCTTCTTCCAGTTGCGGTACTCGCGCTCGCGCACCTCCGGGCCTATGCGCGGCTGCCATTCGGCGGCCTTGTGCCAGTTGGCGCGCAGGCTGTCGGTGTCCGGCCAGTAGCCGATGGCCAGGCCCGCGGCGTAGGCGGCGCCGAGCGCGGTGGTCTCGGCCACCATCGGCCGTACCACCGAGACCGCGAGCACGTCGGCGAGGGTCTGCATGAGCAGGTGGTCGGCGGTCATGCCGCCGTCGGCGCGCAGCGAGGTGAGCGCCAGGCCGGCATCGGCGTTCATCGCGTCGACCACCTCGCGGGTCTGGAACGCGGTGGCCTCCAGCACGGCCCGCGCGATGTGGCCCTTGTTGACGAACGCGGTGAGCCCGGCGATGACGCCGCGGGCGTCGGACCGCCAGTGCGGGGCGAACAGGCCGGAGAAGGCGGGCACGAAGTAGCAGCCGCCGTTGTCGTCCACGGTGCGGGCGAGCGTCTCGATCTCGGCGGCGGTGGAGATGAGGCCGAGGTTGTCGCGCAGCCACTGCACCAGCGATCCGGTGACCGCGATCGCGCCCTCCAGCGCGTACACCGCGGGGGTGTCGCCGATCTGGTACCCGACCGTGGTGAGCAGGCCGTGCTTGGAGGCGATCGGCTCGCGGCCGGTGTTCATCAGCAGGAAGCTGCCCGAGCCGTAGGTGGACTTGACCTCGCCGGGCGCGAAGCACGCCTGGCCGAACAGCGCGGCCTGCTGGTCGCCGAGCGCGGCGGCGACCGGGATGCCGGCGGCCGTGCGGCCGTACACCTCGGACGAGGGGCGGATCTGCGGCAGCATCGCGCGGGGCACGGCCAGCACGTCGAGCAGTTCGTCGTCCCAGTCCAGGGTGTGGATGTTCATCATCAGGGTGCGGCTGGCGTTGGTCACGTCGGTGACGTGCCGGCCGGTGAGCTTCCAGATGAGCCAGCTGTCCACGGTGCCGAACAGCACCTCGCCACGCTCGGCCCGCTCACGCAGCCCCGGTGTGCCGTCCAGCAGCCAGCGTACTTTCGGCCCGGAGAAGTACGTGGCGAGCGGCAGCCCGGTGCGGTCACGGAACAGCTGCTCGTGCGCGGCGAGGGAGCGGACCAGCGCGTCGGTGCGGGTGTCCTGCCAGACGATGGCGGGGCAGACCGGGCGGCCGGTGGCCCGGTCCCACAGCACCGCGGTCTCCCGCTGGTTGGTGATGCCGAGCGCGGCGATCTGGCCGCTGTCGATGCCGGCGCCGCCGATCGCCTCGTCCAGCACGCCGCTGACGACCTGCCAGATCTCCTCTGCGTCGTGCTCCACCCAGCCGGGCTTCGGGTAGATCTGCCGGTGCTCGCGCTGGGCGACGGAGATGATGCTGCCGTCCCGGTCGAACACGATGCATCGGCTCGACGTGGTGCCTTGGTCGATGGAGGCGACGTAGTCCTGTCGGGGCACGGATTTCCTCGCAAGTTCTTGGATAATGGTTCGGCATCGCCGAACGCTGAGGGGAATATTATTCGGTCACCGGGGCAAGTCAATAGGGTTTCCCGGACGTTTCCGGACATTTCCTCATGTTTCGGCAGTGTTCACCGGAGGGGGTGTGCGCTCAGCGGGCCAGGTCGCGGCTGATCGCGCGGGCCGCGTCGCGCACGTAGGAGACCAGCACCATCTGCGGCTCGCCGTCCTCGGTGAGCCGCTCGATGGCGCCACGGATGCCGATCGCGCCGACCACCACGCCGTGGTCCTTGATCGGCGCGGCGATGGACACCTCGCCCTCCTCCAGTTCCTCCAGGTCACAGGCCCAGCCCTGGGTGCGCACCAGGTCGAGCTCGACCTCCAGGGCGGCGACTTCGGTGAGGGTGCGCGGGGTGCAGGCGGCGAGAGGCCGCGCGGGGTCGATGTAGGGATCGGCGGCGAGCAGCACCTTGCCGAGCGCGGTGGCGTGCGCCGGCAGGTGCGCGCCGACCTGCAGCACCTGCATGCTGTCGTCGGGCCGGAACCCGTGATGGATGACGAGCACCTGGCCCTCGTGCAGGGTGCCGATCCACACGCTCTCCCGGCTCCTGCCGGCCAGGCCGTCGGCCCAGTTCAGCGAACGTGCCCGCAGCTCGTTGAGGTCAAGGTAACTGCCGCCCAGGGCGAGCAGCGTGGCGCCCAGCCGGTACTTGCCGCTGGCCCGGTCCTGCTCGACGAAACCCACGTGCACCAGCGTGCGCAGGATCCCGTGCAGCGTCCCCTTCGGCAGCCCCATCGCCGTGGCCAGCTCGGCCACGCCGAGCTGGCGCGAACCGGAAGCGAGTAGCCGCAGGATGGCCGCGGCGCGCTCGACGGATTGAATCGTCTCTCCCACGCCGCTACCGTACCGCGCGTTCGGCATTGCCGAACACCAAGCGATGCCCGTCCGGCTCCCCGAGCCGTGGGCGGGCGATGACGACGCCGCGGCCGTGCTGTGCCGCGGGCATCACGTGCAAGCCGGCGGCTTGCACGTGATGTGAACGTCAAGTTCTACGGTCGTCGAGTCATGCCGTGAGAACCCTCAGACCCACCCCGCCAGCCGGGCGATCACCTCGGTGTCGTCCCAGACCTCTCCGTACTTGGCCTGGATGTCGAACAGGTTCGCCTCGTGCGGCCCGGGGTCGCGATCGCCGACGGCCTGGCGGACGACGACGGGCACGAAGCCGTGCTGGACGGCGTCGACGGCGGTGGCCCGGACGCACCCGCTGGTGGAGACACCGGTGACGATCAGGGTGTCGACGCCCAGGGCCGTGAGGGTGGAGGCCAGGCTGGTGCCGAAGAAGGCGCTGGCGTACTGCTTGACGATCACCAGCTCGCCGGGCAGCGGGGTCACCTCGGGCATCAGGGCGCCGAGCGGGCCGTCGCCCACCAGGTGACGCAGCGGGGCGACCTTGCGGAAGAACAGGCCGCCGTCGACGCCGCCGGGACCGTAGGCGACGCGTGTGTGGATGACGGGGACGCCGGCGTCGCGGGCCGCGAGAAGGACGCGGGCCGCCGCGTCCAGGCAGTCGCGCGAGCCCATGTACAGCTCGGCGCCCGGCTCGAAGTAGGCGCGCATCAGGTCGATGAGGACGAGTGCCGGGCGCTCCCCGAACGGCAGGGTGCGCCCGAACACCTCCTCGTGGTCCCTGATCACACCCGGACCGGCGGCTTCGGGGCCGGCAGGCCGGTCTCCTCCTCGCAGCGGGCGAGGATCTCCTCCATCGGAGGTCCCATGTTGAACACCGACGGCTCCGGCCGGGTCGCGCGCAGCCGCTCGCGCAGTTCCGCGGTGGCGCCGGTGTCCACGGTGCCGTCCTGATCACACACGACCCCGTAGGTCGCGGCGCCCTCGGCGGTCACCAGGCCGCGCCGTACCTCCAGGCCGACCAGGGCCGGGTCGCGCTCCAGCGGGTCGCCCCACCCGCCCCCGCCCCAGGTGACGAAGTGCAGCAGGTCGCCGGGCCTGACCGGCACATCGTGGATCTTGCTGGGCAGCGTCTCCACCCGGCCGTCGGCCCGCTCGATCCACTTGCGTCCGCGCGCGCCCGGCTCGCCGGCGTTGACGCCCCAGGGATAGGTGAGCCAGCGGTCGTCGTGGATGGCGATCGTTCCGGGCTCCAGGAACCGGTAGGCCACGTCCACACCGTTGCCGCCGCGGTGCAGCCCGGCGCCGCCGGTGTCGGCGACGGTCTCCCAGCGCTCGATGCGCATCGGGTAGTACGACTCGAGGAACTCGCAGGGAATGTTCGTGAACGAGGGCCACAGCGAGTGCCCGTCGGGTCCGTCGCCGATCGGGCGGCCGGGGATGCCGCCGAAGCCGATGGAGTAGAGCTGGAACCACTCCCCCGTGTCGGAGCGGTTCCCCGAGTACATGAAGTGCGGGGAGGAGGAGAAGCCGGCCGCGTTGAGCAGGTCGGGGGTCTTCTGCCCGAGCAGCCCGCCGAACAGGTCGAAGATGCGGCCGATGCCGTGGTTGCGGGCGTTCAGCGCGGCGGGATACTCCGGCTTCCAGAACGACTTCTCCGGGATGTGCACGTCGACCAGGGGGTAGAAACCGTCGTTCCAGAGGATCTGCGGGTCGGCCACCGTGATCAGGTAGATGCCGAAGAACATCCGGGCGAGGTTCTCGTTGATGTAGTAGTTGATGGGTCCCTGGGCCTGCGGGTCGCTGCCCGAGAAGTCCAGCAGCACCTTGTCCCCGGTGCGGGTCAGCGAGAGCACCAGCTTGTACGGGCCGTAGCCGACGCCGTCGTCGCAGATGTAGTCGGCGAAGGTGAGCGTCTCGCCGTCCTCGAACAGCATCGACAGCAGCGTCTTCATCGCGTCGTAGTTGCGCTGGAGCAGGGCGTCGAGTGCCGAGGTGTAGGTGTCGGCGCCGAACCGGGCGCACAGCTCCTGGATCCGCCGCGACGCCGTACGGCAGGCGGCGATGATGCCGTTGAGGTCGGCGCGGTTCCAGTCGGGCTGGCGGACCTGGTTGAGGATGATGCGCAGCGCGTCCTCGTTGAGCACGCCCTTGGAGTAGAGCTTGAAGGGCGGGATGACCACGCCCTCCTCGAAGATGGTGCGCGCGTCGGTGGGCATCGAGCAGGGGGTCTTGCCGCCGACGTCGGACATGTGGCCGAACATCGACGCCCAGCCCACGACCCGCCCCGCCACGTAGATGGGCATGACGACCAGCCAGTCGTTGGCGTGGCTGATCGCGCCGTCGCAGGAGTAGGGGTCCGAGGTGAGCAGCACGTCGCCCTCCTCGATCGTTCCCTCGAAGCCGTCGAGCAGCGCCGGGATCGACAGGCCGAACTGGCCGACGACCATCCGCCCGGAGGGGTCGCCGATCAGCGGGAACTCGTCGTGCTGCTCGCGGATGCCGGGCGAGAGGGCGGTGCGGAACAGCACCTCGTCCATCTCGTAGCGGGCGTTGCGCAGCGCGTTCTCGATGATGTCGATGGTGATCGGGTCGACGTCCACCGGGGTGAGCGGTGCCGTCGCGGTCTCGATGATCTGAGCCATCACGCCTCCACGGGACTGATGAGCAGGCAGCCGCTCTCGTGCGCGAAGGCGGCGTGGCCGGGCAGGACAAGGGTGGTGGAGTCCATCTCGACGACGATCGCCGGACCCTGGACGATGTTGCCGGCCAGCAGTTTCGACCGGTCGTAGACGGAGGTCTCGGCCCAGCCGCCCTCGACCCAGACCTTGTGGGTGCCGGTGACGGCGGCCGAGGCGTCCCCGGTGCCCTCGGCCAGCGCCGCCGGCTGGACGTTGGGGCGCGGGCCGCTGACCGCGGCGCGGGCGCTGACCAGCTCGTGCTCGTTTCCGAGCAGGAAGGAGAAGAGCCGTTCGTGCTCGGCGTCGAAGGCCTTGCCGAGCGCGTCGAGCCCGGTTCCCGGCTCCAGGGTGATCGGGATCTCGAAGCCCTGGCCGTGGTAGCGGACGTCGACCTGGTAGGTCACGGTCTGCGCGTCCCGGTCGATGCCCTCGGCCTCCAGGGTCGCGGCCGCCGTCTCGGCGAGCTCGGCGAGCAGGTCGGCCAGCTCGGCGTCGGTGAGCCGGGAGAAGCGGCGGATGTGGGTGCGGGCGGCCTCGTCGCGCAGGGAGGTGGTGGCGTCGCCGTACGCGCAGAGCACGCCGGGTGACGGCGGGATGATGACCGGCCACGAGCCGGTGAGCCTGCCGAGCGCGTTGGCGTGCAGCGGGCCGGCGCCGCCGAAGGCGACGAGCGCGAAGTCTCGGGGGTCGAAGCCCTGCTGCACCGAGACCAGGCGCAGCGCGCCGAACATGTTCTCGTTGACGATGTCGACGATGCCCTGGGCGGCGGCCTCGGCGGACGGCAGGCCCATCGCGTCGGCGATCCGCTGTACGGCCTGGTGCGCGCGTTCGCGGTCCAGCACGATCTCGCCGCCGGCCAGCTGGGCCGGCAGGTAGCCGAGGACCACGTTGGCGTCGGTGACGGTCGGATCCTCGCCGCCCCTGTCGTACGCCGCGGGTCCGGGAACGGCGCCGGCGGACTGCGGGCCGACGCGCAGCGCGCGGGTCAGCTCGGGCACGTGCGCGATCGATCCGCCGCCCGCGCCGACGGTGCGCACGTCCACCGAGGCCGACCGGACCGCCAGGTCGCCGACCTTGGTCTCACGGCCGGTACGCGGCTGCAGGTTCTGCACGAGGGCGACGTCGGTGGAGGTGCCGCCCATGTCGAAGGTGAGGAAGTCGGGGAAGCCGGCCTGTTCGGCGACCCAGGTGGCGCCCGCGACGCCGCCGGCCGGTCCGGACAGCAGCAGGTTCACCGGGGCGGCCGCGGCCGCGGCGGCCGAGGCGAGGCCTCCGTCGCTGCGCAGGACGTAGAGGTTGCCGTCGACGCCGCCACCGGCGATCTTCGTGGCGAGGTTGTCCATGTAGCGGGCGACCTGGGGCTGGACGTAGGAGTTGACGACCGTGGTGATCGTCCGCTCGTACTCGCGCATCTCCGGCAGGACCTCCGAGGAGATCGAGATCGGCACACCCGGCAGCTCCTCGGCGGCGATCTCGGCGACCCGTCGCTCGTGACCGTCGAACGCGTAGGAGTTGATCAGTGAGACCGCCAGGGCCTCGACGCCCTTCAGCCGGCGCAGGGAGACCCGCAGGGACTCCTCGTCGAGCGCGGTGACGACCGAGCCGTCGGCGGCGACCCGCTCGACCGCCTCGACGGTGTCCTCCAGGGCGGCCAGCGGTTCGGGCTTGGGCCAGATGATCCAGCCGGCCAGGCCTCCCGGCACGAAGGACCGGGCGATCTGCAGCACCTGCCGGAACCCGGCGGTGGTGACCAGTCCGACCCGGGCGCCCTTGCCCTCCAGGATCGCGTTGGTCGCGACGGTGGTGCCGTGCAGCACCTGGCCGATCTCCGCCAGCGAGATCCCGGCCTCGGCGCACGCCTTCTCGATTCCGGCCAGGACGCCGACGGACTGGTCGTGGGGGGTGGAGGGGGTCTTGGCGCGGAAGGTACGCCCCGAATCCTGGTCGATCAGGAGGATGTCGGTGAACGTCCCTCCGACGTCCACCCCTAGCCGGTAACGCATGGCGGTGCTCCTTTCAGAGCCCTTTGTTCAGGTCAGAGTCCTTCGTGCGGGGGTGGTGCGGGTCATGGCTTCGGGTGTCGGATGACGCCCTCTGCCGTCAGGGTTCGTCGGGACTGCGGCTTCGGATGACGCCCTCTGCCGTCAGGATTCGTCGGGACTGCGGCTTCGGATGACGCCCTCTGCCGTCAGGATTCGTCGGGACTGCGGCTTCGGATGACGGACGACGCCGTCGGCCGTCAGGGTTCGTATGAGTTGTGGGTCCGGGTGTCGGACGACCCCCGGCGGGGTTCGTACGGGTCGTGGTCGCGGGTGTCAGATGACGCCGTCGGCCGCGAGAGCGGCGATCTCCTCGGTGCTCAGGCCGAGCAGACCTCGGTAGACCTCGTCGTTGTGCCGGCCGAGCTCGGGTCCGACGGCGCGCACGCTGCCGGGGGTCGCCGACAGCTTGGGCACGACGTTCTGCATCGCCAACTCGCCGAACTCCGGGTGGGGAACGCGCACGATCGCCTCGCGCGCCGCGAAGTGGGGGTCGTCGAACATGTCCTTGGCCCGGTAGATGCGCCCGGCGGGGACACCGCTCTCATTGAGCAGCGTGAGCAGTTTCTCGGCGGAGAATCCCGCCGTCCAGGCGGCGATCATCTCGTCGAGCTCGGCCATGTGCTCGCCGCGCGCGCCGTGCGTGGCGTAGCGGGGGTCCTCGGCCAGCTCGTCCGCGCCCATCACCGCGGCCAGCCGGCGGAACACGCTGTCCTGGTTGGCGGCGATGAGGATGGAGTCGCCGTCCTTGGTGGGGTAGACGTTGCTCGGCGAGACGTTGGGCAGCACGGAGCCGGTGCGCTCGCGCTGGTAGGAGGCCTGCTGCCACTCCGGCAGCATCGACTCCATCATCGCGAGCACGGCCTCGTAGATCGCCGAGTCGACGACCTGGCCCTGCCCGCTGCGGTCGCGCTCGTGCAGCGCGACCAGGGTGCCGATGCAGGCGTGCATGGCGGCGAGGGAGTCGCCGAGCGAGATCCCCGCGCGCGACGGCGGCCGGTCGGGGTCGCCGGTGACGTAGCGGATGCCGCCCATGGCCTCGCCGATCGAGCCGTACCCGGCCTGCGGCGCGTACGGTCCCGTCTGGCCGTACCCGGTGACCCGGGTGATGACCAGCCGGGGGTTGATCGCGTACAGCTCCTCGGGGGACATTCCCCAGCGCTCCAGGGTGCCGGGCCGGAAGTTCTCCAGCAGCACGTCCGCCTTCGCGATCAGACCGCGGACCAGCTCCTGGCCCCGGGGGGTGCGCAGGTCGCACGTCACCGACTTCTTGTTGCGCGCCACGACCGGCCACCACAGCGACTTGCCGTACGGCTTCTCCCGGCCCCACTGCCGCATCGGGTCGCCTCGCCCCGGATCCTCGACCTTGATCACCTCGGCGCCGAAGTCGCCGAGCAGCTGCCCGCAGAACGGTCCGGCCAGCAGCTGGCCGAGCTCGACGACGCGCACGTCGGCGAGCGGAAGGCCTCTCATTCGTTCTCCTGTCGACGGGGACCCAGCAGTGACGCCCTGGCCGAGAACAGGTGGGCGCGCATGACGGCCTCCGCCCATTCCGGGTCCCCGGCCCGTATGGCTGCCGCGATCTCGATGTGGTGGTTGACGCTGCGCCGCATGGCCTCCTCGTCGAAGGAGCTGTACGTGCGCAGCAGCACGGCCGAGTGGATCAGTGAGCTGATCGACTGGGCGAGCACCGCGCTGGAGCCGAGCCGTACCAGGGACTGGTGGAACTCGGCGTTGAGCCGGTAGACCGCGTCCTGGTCACCCCGCGCGGCGTGCTCCCTTATGGCGACGGCGACCTCGTGAAGGGCGTCGGCGTCCTGCGGCGTCGCGAGGGCCGTCGCCTGGCGGGCGGCGAGCCCCTCGATCCTGGCCCGCAGCTCGAAGATCGTCTCCAGGTCCTGCCGGGGGTACTCCACGACCCGGGCGCCCTTGTTGGCCGTGATGTCGACGAGCCCCTCGGACTGCAGCCGCCGCAGCGCGTCGCGGACCGGGGTCCGGCTGACGCCGAGCGCCTCGGCCAGCTCGACCTCGCCGAGCCGGTCACCGGGGGCGTACTGGCCCCCGAGGATCAGGCTACGAACATCATCAACCACCGACATGTGTACATTCCTCCGAGCGAGATGTCACCATGATGGGGATATGCCCGGCTTATGACAAGGGGTTGCATACAATCCATGAATATCGAGGTGGTCGAGGTCGGTCCGCGTGACGGCCTGCAGAACGAGTCGGTGATCGTGCCCACCGCCGCGAAGGTGGCCTATGTCGAGGCGCTGGTCGCCGCGGGCCTGAGGCGGATCGAGGCCGTCAGCTTCGTGCATCCGGTACGGGTGCCGCAGATGGCGGACGCCGAGGAGGTCATGGCGCGGGTGCCCCGCGTCTCCGGGGTCCGTTACGCCGGGCTGGTGCTCAACGAGCGCGGCCTGGACCGGGCGTTGAAAGCCGGGATGGACGAGGTGAACGTCGTCGTGGTCGCCACCGAGACCTTCTCCCAACGCAATCAGGGCATGTCGGTCGACGACGCGGTCCGCGGCTTCGGCGTGATCGCGGGCCGCGCGCGCGAGGCCGGGCTCGGGGTGACGCTGACCGTGGGCGCGAGCTTCGGCTGCCCGTTCGAGGGCGAGGTCGACCCCGCGCGGGTCGCCGAGCTGGTACGGCGGTGCCCGGAGGCGCAGGAGGTCGCGCTGGCCGACACCATCGGCGTCGGCGTCCCGTCCGACGTGCGCCGCCTGGTGGAGGCGGTCGGCGAGGTCTCGGCTCGCCCCCTGCGGTTCCACTTCCACAACACCCGCAACACCGGCTACGCCAACGCCCTCGCCGCCCTGGAAGCGGGCGCCGCCGCCCTGGACGCCAGCGCCGGCGGCATCGGCGGCTGCCCCTTCGCCCCCGCCGCGACCGGCAACATCGCCACCGAGGACCTGCTCTACCTGCTGCACCGCTCGGGGGTGACGACCGGCGCCGACCTGCCCGGCGTGCTCGCCGCCGCGGCCCTCATCGAGGCCGAGCTGGGAGAGCGGTTGCCCGCCCAGCTCGGCCGCGCGGGCATCTGGCCCGCGACCGGCCCCTGACACCCCGCGGAGAACAACCCGCCCACCGGCCGGGGCGGGTGGGCGGGTTGGCTCCCGTCGACGCCCCGCGGCTCAGCCGAGGCGTCCGGGCCCTGGTCGTCCCGCCGCCGATTCGCGCCCTACCGGCACGTTGAGGCGGTGATCAGCCATGTCCGCGGCGGACGCGGGCCTCGGGGCGGCTCCCGTTGACGCCCCGTGGCTCCAGCCGTTCGACGGCCCCCAGATCATCGCTCCGTCGATGCGACCTCGGGGCAGCGAGCGCCGGCCTGTGGGGCCGTGCGGGAGATCAGATAGCGATCGACCAGCTGGTCGACACATGAGGAGCCCATCCGGTAGGCCGTGTGACCGTCTCCGTCGTAGCTGATCAACCTGCCCGAGGACAGCTGGGACGCCAGGGCCTGGGCCCACGCGTACGGCGTGGCGGGATCACGCGTGGTGCCCACGACCACGATGGGAGGAGCGCCTTCCGCGCGAAGCGGCTTGTCGGTGGCCGTGGTCTTGACCGGCCAGTAGGCGCATGTCGGGGAGCCTCCCGCGACGTAGGCGCCGAAGTGCGGGGCCCCGGTCATCTCCTTGCGGGACTCCTCCTCGTAGCCCGAAACCGTCTTCGGGTAGGAATGGTCAAGGCAGTTGATGGCGACGTTGGCGTCGGTCTCGTTGGCGTAGGTGCCGTTGGGATACCGCTCGTTGTACATGTCGGCTATCTGCAGAATGCTCGTGCCGTTGCCCTTGAAGGCCGCGGCGAGGGCCCGTCGCAGGCCGGGCCATTCCGTGCGGTCGTAGAGGGGGGCCAGGACGCCGGTCACGACCATGGATTCGTTGATCTTCCGGCTGTCGAGGGTGTTGCGCAGCGGAGTCTTGTCGGCCCGGTGCAGCAGGTCGGTGAGCTGGTTGAAGGCCTCGTCCTTCTGATGACTCGTGAACGGGCAGTTCGTGCGCTGGAAGCAGTCGCCGAGGAAGGACCTGAAGGCCACCTCGAAGCTGCGTGCCTGGGCTCCGTTCAATTGGAGCAGGGACAGCGTGGGATCGATGGCGCCGTCGAGGACCAGGGCGCGCACTTTCTTGGGGAACAGGTTCGCGTACACGGCGCCCAGGTAGGTGCCGTACGACTTCCCCAGGTAGGTCAGCCCGGAGTCCCCGAGAGCCGCCCTCATCACGTCCATGTCACGAGCGGCGTCGGCCGTGCCGACATGGGGAAGGAGTTTCGCCGACCTGGCCTCGCACGCCGCGGCGAACTTCTGCCCTCCCTGCTCCAGGGCCTTGGTCTCGGCGGGTGAGTCCGGGGTCGCGTCCAGGCTGAGGTACTGGTCGAGTTGCGGGCCGGTGAGGCACCGTACGGGGGCCGAGGCGCCCACACCCCTCGGATCGAAGCCGACGACGTCGAACCGCGATCGGACATCCGACGACAGAACGGATGTGGCCGCCCTGGCGTAGTCGATGCCGGAGCCGCCGGGACCACCGGGGTTGATGACGATCGAGCCGATCCGCTTGCCGCGTGCCGGAAGACGGATCATGCCGATCTTTATCTTCTCTCCGGTGGGCTGGGCGTAGTCGAGCGGCACGGTCAGCTTCGTGCACTGGAAGCCGTCGCGGCAGCCGGACCAGGCCAGCCGCTGGCTGTAGTACGTCTGGAGAGAAGCCGTGGGGGCCCGGGTCGCAGACTCCGGGGGCGGCCGTTGCCCGGGGGCGGCGAAGCCCGTCACGAGGAGGCCCATGACAAGGGGCGTGACGATGAGGTGAGCGCGTCCCATATTTTCTGTCCTTCGCTCTGAATGATTGGAGGATTCATCTGCTCTTGAGTGGCAGACGCCATAACTCGCGGCTCCCCTGGATGCCGCCTGTGAGATGTGGCGTTTATGTGAGTAAGACGATCTCGCCGCGGAGCAGGACATTGATTGCTCTGCTCACCGTGCGAAAACTCGCAGCGCGCATCGCATGCCCACGGCCACAGGCCGTGACATGTGATGGAATGCCTTGACAGATGGGCCGCAGTCCGCAGGTCATTCTTGTCCGAGGCGAGGTCAACCGCGAGAAACCGGCTGATGGTTCTCGTCGCCCAGGTGGCTCGGGTGCGCATTTTTTATATGGAAAAGCGACGCGATAAAGCTGGCCGTAGCGATGAAAACCGGCTGCCGCTGATCGTCTCTTGATTGTTTGAGGAGCCTGGAGGGTTACGCTCCGGCGCGGATCTCGATGTTCACGGAAAGCCTCACCGCCGCTTTCCGGACATTCGCATGCTACCTGCCACCCGGCAGTGCTATTCGCCGCGCTCAAGAACCGCTCCGCGATCTGAGCCGAGGTCCGATCGTCTCCCGGTTCAACCGGTCAGCTCGGCGGAGAATCGTGTTCGGCGCCGACACTCCGCGAGCCGTGCCACGACCTCCACAGCGCCTCGTACACCCCGCCCGCCGCGACCAGCTCGTCGTGGGCTCCGACCTCCACCACCCGGCCGTCGTCCATGACCACCACCCGGTCGGCGTCGCGGGCCGTGTGCAGGCGGTGGGCGATCGCGATGACGGTCCGCCCCTCCAGGACGGCGGCGAGCGAGCGTTCGGCGCGCCTGGCCGTACGGGGGTCGAGCATGGCGGTGGCCTCGTCGAGGATGACGGTGTGCGGGTCGGCCAGGATGACCCTGGCCAGGGCGAGCTGCTGGACCCGGTCCGGGCCGAGGGTGGCGCCGGACGACTGGGAGCCCAGCTCGTCGTCGAGCGAGGCGACCCAGTCGGCGCCGACCGCCGCCAGCGCCTTGGCCAGGCGGTCGTCGCCGGCCGTCGGATCCGCCAGCAGCAGGTTGTCGCGGACGGTGCCGAGGAACAGGTGCTGTTCCTGGGTGACCAGGACGAGGTGCTCGCGGAGTTGGGCGGGAGAGAGGTCGGCGACGGGCACCGAGCCGACGGTGACCGTGCCCAGGCGGGGGTGGTCGATGCCGGCCAGCAGCTTGCCCAGGGTGGACTTGCCGGCTCCCGAGGGGCCGACGACGGCCAGGCGCTCGCCGGGCCGTACGGTCAGATCGACGCCGGTCACCACGTCGTCGCCGCCTTCGTAGGCGAAGTGCACGCCGCGCGCCTCGATGCGGTCCCCCTGCGGCGCCGCGGCGGCGACCTCCTCCCGCGCCGGTGTCGCGAGGCCCTCGATCCTGGCGAAGGAGGCGCCGCTGCTCTGCAGCTGCTCCAGCCAGATCAGGATCGTCTCGATCGGCTGGCCGAGCTGGCGCAGGTAGAGCACGCAGGTGACGACCGCGCCCAGCGTGACCTGGCCGCGGTCCAGAAGCACCCCGCCGAGCAGCAGTACCAGCACGGGCGGCAGGAGCGAGGAGACCTCCACCGAGGGCCAGAGCACGCTGCGCAGGAAGAGGGTCCGCAGCTGGGCGACCCGGCTGCGCTCGATCACCCGTTCCACCACCCGCGTGCGCTTGGCCTGCAGGCCCAGGGCCTCGATGGTGCGGGCGCCCGCGGCGTTGGCGGCCAGGTGCTCGGCCAGCTCCGAGCGGGCGGCGCCTTCCTCCAGGTAGGCGGGGCGGGCGCGGCGAAGATACCAGCGGGAGGCGGCCGCGATGCCGGCCGGCGCGAGCAGGCCGCAGGCGCCCAGGACCGGGTCGACCAGGAAGACGGCGACGATCAGGAAGAGCGCCTGCAGGCTCGAGACGAGGATCGCGGGGGCGGCGTCGCGCAGGGTGCGGCCGACGGCGGCCACGTCGGTGGTTCCACGGGCGGTCAGGTCGCCGGTGCGGATGTGCTCGACCGTGGCGGCGGGCAGGGCCAGCACGCGGTCCAGGAGTTCGGCGCGGATGTGTTCCTGGACACGCTCGCTGAAGCGGGTGCCGATCTTCTCGGCGTACCTGGACAGGATCAGCTGGGCCAGTACCGCGCCCACGGCGATCGCGGCGAGCAGGTCGACCGTGCCTCCGGCTCTGATGGAGTCGACGATGCGGCCCAGCAACCACGGGCTGACCAGCGCTGCGGCCGCCGCGAGGCTGTTGAGCAGCAGCGTCGCGGTGAAGCCCGGCACGTCGCGCCTGACCAGGCGCAGGGCGGCCCGCCGTACCTGCCGGCGGTCGGCGATGGGCAGGTCGCGGTTCATGCGAGCACCGATCGGTAGGCGGGGGTGGACTCCATCAACTCGCGGTGGGTGCCGGAGGCGGCCACCCGCCCGTCCTCGATGAACAGCACCCGGTCGGCCTGGGCGAGCAGCAGCGGCGAGGTGGTGGCCACGAACGTCGTACGGCCGGCGCGTGCCGTAAGGAGCCGCCCCGCGAGGAGGGACTCGGTGTGCGCGTCCAGTGCGGAGGTGGGCTCCACGGCCAGCAGCACCTCGGGCTCGGCCAGCAGCGCCCGGGCCAGGCGCACGCGCTGGCGCTGGCCGCCCGACAGGTTGCGGCCGCCGGGTTCGATCATCGAGTCGAGCCCGTGGCGCAGCCCCGCGACCACGTCCTGCGCCGCGGCGACGTGCACGGCCCGGTGGATGGCCTCGTCGTCCGCTTCGCCCCGGCCCTGGAGGACCTCGCGCAGCGTGCCCGCGAACAGGGCGGCGTCGTGGTCGGCGATCAGGGAGGTGCCGTCGAACCCGCCCAGCCCTTCGAGCAGCGCCACGCTCTCCTCGGGCCGGGCGCCGACCAGCCCCACCAGGCTCCCCAGCGCGACCTCCGGCCCGGCGGGCCGGGGCCGCTCCTCGGCGCGCAGCGCGAGGAAGCGGGTGACCTGGCGGGCGGCGACCAGGCCGTTGCTGATCTGGAAGCTGCCCTCGATGAAGGCGGAGACCGGCACCACCAGCACGGCGATGTACCCGTACACCCCGACCAGCTCGCCCACCGTGATCGCTCCCTCGGCGGCCAGCCGGGCACCCAGCCAGGTGACGGCGGCCAGGAACAGCGCCGGCAATCCGGTGCCCAGCGCGCCGATCCAGCTCGTCAGCGACGCCACCCGGTAGCCCTGCTCGCGCAGGCTCGCCGAGTCGGCGCGGTACCGCTCGGCGTAGGTGCCCTTGCCGCCGAAGGCGTTGAGCACCCGCAGCCCCTCGATCAGGTCGACCAGGCGGGTGGTCAGCCTGCCCTGGTTCTCGCGGTAGCCGTTCTGCACCTTCATCAGCCGCCCGAGCAGCGGGCCGAGCAGGATCGCCAGCAGCGGCACACCCAGCAGCACCACCACGGCCAGCACCACGGAGACCTGCAGCAGCAGTGCCGCCACCACGCCGTAGCTGATCACCGCGCCCACGCCGGGGCCGGTCACCGTCAGCGAGGCGGCGATGGCGATGACGTCGCCGATGCCGATCGTCACCACGTCGCCCGTCGAAGCGCGCTTGGGCAGGTCGGCGCCCAGCATGTTGATCTGCTCGACCAGGGCGCGCACGGTGCGGAAGTTGGCGTCCATCCGGATCTTGGTCATCGTGCGGTGCCGCAACATCGCCAGCCAGGCGTTGACCAGGCCCGCACCGAGCAGCGCCAGCACCCAGCCGAGCGCCAGGTCGTCGTCGATCGCCCTGGACAGCAGGTACGGCGGGAGCGTCAGGCCCACCATCCAGAGGGTTCCCAGCGTCGCGCCCAGCGCGACCCGGCCCTTCTGCTCCCAGGCCAGCCAGCACAGATACCGAGCCGCCTTCATGGTGATCACGCTAGAGCATGGCTTTAGCACCTCTTTGCCCGCCCTGGAGCGGCCGTTCGCAGCGGCCGACCCAAATGATCGGTCCCTCCTCGTCGCGCTGCCCGGGTGCGTACCGCGGCGACGCCGCCACGGTGCGCGAAGCCCCGCTCGCGGTCCGCCCGACGAGCCCGTGGATGCCTCAGCCCCGCTTGACGTCGAAGAGCCGGGTTGCCGGACCGCCTCGGAGCGGGACAGGAAGGAGAGGCGTCTCCTCGAGTCGCCGCCGGGTTCTCCGGCCGTAACGGCCCGCTGCCGGCGATGGCCGGGTCAACGGGTCCGCCACAACTTCACGGTCTTGTCGTTGCTGCCGGTGACGAGGATCGCCCCGTCCGGGCTGAAGGCCATCGACTGGACGGTGCCGGTGTGGCCGGTGAGGGTGGTGACGGTTCTACGACCGGCCACGTCCCACAACCGCGTCGTATCGTCGCCGCCGCCGGTGGCGAGGGTCCTGCCGTCCGGGCTGAAGGCCACCGAGCGGACGCCGTCGGTGTGGCCGGTGAGGGTGGCGACCGTTTTACGAGCGGCCACGTCCCACAACCGCACCGTATCGTCGTCGCTGCCGGTGGCGAGGGTTTTGCCGTCCGGGCTGAAGGCCACCGAGTAGACGCCGTCGGTGTGGCCGGTGAGAGTGGCGACCGTTTTACGACCTGCCACGTCCCACAACCGCGTCGTGGCATCCTCGCTACCGGCGGCGAGGAGCCCGCCATCCGGGCTGAAAGCCACCGACCAGACGTTTTTGGCGCGGCCGGTGAGGGTGGCGACGGGTTGGCGACCGGCCACGTCCCACAACCGCACCGTGTCGTTGCCGCCGATGGCGAGGGTCCTGCCGTCCGGGCTGAAGGCCACCGAGAAGACGGCGCCCTTGCGGTCGGCGTGACCGCTGAGGGTGGCGACGCTGCTGCGAGCGGCCACGTCCCACAACCGCGTCGTGTCGTCGTAGCTGCCGGTGGCGAGGAGCTTGCCGTCCGGGCTGAAGGCCATCGAGTAGATGGCCTCGGTGTGGCCGGTGAGGGTCGCGACGTTTCTGCGATCGGCCACGTCCCACAACCGCACCGTGTTGTCCTCGCTGCCGGTGGCGACGGTCCTGCCGTCCGGGCTGAAGGCCACCGACCAGACGTCTTTGGTGTGGTCGGTGAAGGTGGTCATCAGTCCGGGACTGGAGGCGGCGCTCGGTGTGCGGCTGGGGGTGGTGCCCGGGGTGGCGGAGGTGGTGCTCGGTTCGGCATCGGAGTCGCGGGTGAGGGCGATCGCGACCGGCACGCCGACGACGGTGAGGGCGCCGAGCCCGGCCAGGAGCAGGACACGGCGCCGTGGCAGGGACCGGTCCGCGACGGGGGCCGGCGCCACCGCCGCGGCGGGGACGGGAGAGGTCTCCTGCCCGCTGCCCGGGCCGCCGGTTCCGCCGCCCGGGCGCCGCTCGCCCGAACCGAGCGCACCGGGACCGTCGGTGGAAGGCGCTGACGGGAGGGCCGGATCCAGGTACGAGCCCGGGGACGAGTGCGGATACGCCTGGTGGGCGAGGGCGGTGAGCGCCTGGGCGGCCCGGCCGGCGCTGAGCCGCTCGGCGGGCTCCTTGCGCAGCAGTCCGGCCAGCACCGGCGCCAGCGGGCCCGCGTGCACCGACGGGGCGGGCTCCTGACTCAGCAGGGCCGCCAGGATCGCCACCATGCTCACTCCGGTGTACGGCGGGCGGCCCTCGACCGCGGCGTACAGCGTCGCCCCCAGCGACCACAGATCACACGCCGCGGTGACCGGCAGACCGTGGACCTGCTCCGGCGCCATGAACGCCGGAGTCCCCATCAGCACCCCCGACGTGGTCAGCGTGGCGTCCCCGGCCAGACTGGCGATCCCGAAGTCGGTGATGACCACCCGGTTGCCCGACAGCAGCACGTTGGCCGGCTTCAGGTCCCGGTGCACGATCCCGGCCTCGTGCGCCTCGCCCAGCGCCTCCACCATCATCGCGCCGATCCGCGCCACCTCGACCGGGGCCAGCCGCCCCTGCCGCTTGATCCGCTGGTCCAGCGACAGACCGCGGACGAACTCCATCACGATCACCGGAGCCTCGTCACGAGTGATCACGTCATGCACGGTGACGATGCCCGGATGATTCAGCCGGGCCGCCGAACGCGCCTCACGCATCGCCCGCTTACCGAACACCTCCCGCTCGGCGGCGTCCATACCCTGCGGAAACAGAATTTCCTTGACCGCCACCTCGCGATCCAGCAGCTCGTCGCGGCCCCGCCAGACCCGGCCCATACCGCCGACCCCGACCGGCTCGATCAACCGGTATCGCCCGCCGATGAGTTCGCCATCCGCCTCGCTCACCATCGGCACGATAACCACCGCTGATCACAGAACGGCACACGCTGCGCGATCCCGTCACCGTATGTCAGGGGAGATGACAGATCGACGTCCGTCGTGGACACGCCCGATCGCGGCGACCCGCGCCGCCGGCCGCCTTTCGACACGGTCGTTCTCCGGCTCTGCCGTCCACGCACGGGCGCTCCTCCGGCCGGGCCGTCCACGCACGGGCGCCCGCCCCCGGGGATCCGGGGACGGGCGCCTGCGTGCTGTGTTTGTTGAGTTACTGCCGTATGTGCTGGTTACGGCTTTGCGGCCGGCAACCTGCCGAAGTCGAGCTGGTCGGCTTCGTCACCGACCTTGTTGTCCAGGCTGACCACGAGCCAGCCCTTCGCCGGCGTGGCCGCGAGCTTCGCCTGGTCGACGGTGAGCTCGATGGTGGACGAGGCGCCGGGCGCGAGCGGCACGTAGGTCCCCGTCGTGATCGCCGGGGCGAAGGCGTCGAACGCCGCCGCCTCGGTGTCGTCGACGAGACCCTCGGGAACCTGCGAGATGCCGGTCACCGAGTAGGTGAAGCGGGAGGAGCCTTCTGCCAGACCGATCTCGGAGGCGAGAACCGGCATCAGCAGCGTGCCGCCGTTCATCGGAGCCGTGGCGACCCACGCGTCCACCAGGGACCCGTCGGCCTTGAAGACGAACGAGGCGAACCGGCCGTCGAGGTCACCCGTGGTGACCAGACCGTAGTCCGCGCCGACCAGGATGTAGTCGAGCGCCCCGTCACCGTTGGTGTCGATCGGGATGTCGAACTCGTTGGCCGCCGCGTTGGACCAGCGGCCCGAGGTGTTGACCGCGAAGACCAGCGACCGGTCGGTGCTGGCACCGCCGAGCACCGCGCCGGGGAGCGACTGCACCCCGGCCGCGCGGACGTCCATCGAGTCCTCGGCGCCGGTGACGTCATCGGCGTCGGTGATGCCCCAGGCGTAGACGTCGGCGGCACCGGAGTGCTTACCGCCGTTCTGAACCTTGATGGAGGTCGTGAGCCCACCGGTGCCCGGGGTGTACTTGCCCGGGTTGGTGGAGTAGACCTGGGACTGGGCGTCCGGGACGAGCAAGAACGCGACCCGCAGCGGGTAGACACCCTCGGCGGCCTGCTTCGGCGTGGCGGTGACCGCACCCTGGATGTGGGTGAGCGTGCCGAAGTTGGATTCCTCGGCGGCGGGGAGCGCGGCCACGGCCTGCGCGCTGAGCGACAGGGTGACCTTCACCGTGCGGCTGCTGTTCGGGCCCACGGTCACGGACGCGGGAGAGACCGCGACCTGCGCGCCGTAGGACTGGCCGTTGAACGCGGCGGCCAGATCGTAGGTGACCGAGGTGCTGCCGGTGTTGCGGAGGGTGAGATCCTCACTCCCGCTGAACGCGCCGGTCATCTTCTGCAGACCGAACGACAGGTTGCCCCCGTCCTTCTTGGTCTCGGCCACCACGGAGGCGCCGACCGCCTGACGGGTGGCGACGACGCCGGAACCGGCGACCCTGGCGGTGTAGCCCACGATCTTGGAGGTGGCGTCGGCCGTGCTGACGATCGCGGCCTTGATCACGCCGGGCTTCCAGCGCGGGTGGGCCTCCTTCACGAGCGCGGCCACACCGGCGACCATCGGGGAGGCCATCGAGGTGCCCGAGATCGTCGCGGGGCCCGAACCGGTGCCGACACCGGTCGAGACGACCGCGACACCGGGCGCGGTCACGTCCGGCTTCACCGCGCTGCTGCCGTTGCTGGGGCCGCCCGAGGAGAAGGAGGCGAGCTGGGCGTAGCCGGGGTTGGGGAGGGTCAGCGCCGTCAGCGCGGTGCTCTTGCCGTCCAGCGAGGCGGCCGCGGCGGCGTCGGTGCTCCTGATGCCGAGGAACGGAATGGTGACCGTGTACGCCTCACCGGTGTCCGGGTCGGAGGTGATCGGACCCTCCAGGGCCGGGTAGGCGGCGTCGGTGTTGATCATCGCGACCGCGGCGGCGCCGGCCTGCTGGCCGAGGATGGCCCGCTTGACCCGGGCGCAGGTGCCGCGCAGCGTGATCACGAGCTTGCCGGCGACGCCACCCGGGTAGGCCGCGTAGTCGGCCGGGGCGCAGCCCAGCGACACGGGTCCCGACGGATAGCTGGTGCGGAGCACCGCGATCGGCAGCGTTCCGGAGGGCAGGGGCGCCTCGTTGGAGTTCTGCGCGATGATCTCGACACCGTCCACCGAGATCTTCGCGGCGGGCAGCTGGGCGCGCGCGGCGTCGATGGCGGCTACCGAGATGGCGCTCGGGGCGACGGCGGGGGCTCCGGTGATGTAGGCGTTCGCTCCCGAGTTGCCGGACGAGGCGACGACGGTCACGCCCGCCCGGGTCAGCGTCTGCACGGCCTGCGCGGAGGGCTCGTCGACACGGCCGAAGGACGAGCCGAGCGACATGTTGACGACGTTGGCGCCGTCCTTGAGAGCCCGCTCCATCGCGGAGACGATGACTTCCTCGCTCGCCGAGCCCTCGCAGCCGAAGACGCGGTAGGACATCAGCGAGGCCTTGGGCGCCACACCGGGGCCGATCCTGAAGGCCTTGGTGTGCGTGGTGGAGTCGTACGAGCCGGTGTAGGTCTTACCGGCGGTGTCGACTCCGAAGCCCGCGGTGCTGCCCGCCACGTGGGAGCCGTGGCCGTTGCAGTCGAGCGGGTCGGGGTCGGGCTTGGGCAACGAGGTCGGGATGGCGCCGTCGTAGTCGTCGCCCACGAGGTCGTAGCCGCCGATGACCTTGGCGGTCGGGAACGTGCCCGGCTCGATCACCGTGCCGTCGTTGTTCGCGAAGTCGGCCGGGTTGCCCGAGCCACCGAAGTTGGCGTGGGTGTAGTCCAGCCCGGTGTCGATGATCGCGACCTTGACGCCCGTACCGGTCTTGCCGAGGTCCTGCCAGGCCTGCGGGGCTCCGATGTAGGTGACGGCGGCCGTGTTGTCACGGCTGAACGTGCGGGTGGGGTGCACGGAGACGACCCCGGGGGCCTGCTGGAGTGCCGGCAGGCTGCGCACAGGGATCGTGGCGGCGATTCCGTTGAAGCTGTCGGTGTAGGTGGCGAGGACCTTTCCGCCCTCGGTCTCCACCTTCTGCTCGACGCTCTGCTGCTCTTTCTTGAGCGCGGAGCGCAGGGACGGCTTGTCGACGGTCTTGCCGGCCTCCTCGGCGTCGGCCGTGGCGTCACCGACCGGTGTGCCTGTGACCTGGATGAGGACCTTGAGCTGACGAGCGGGATCCAGGGCGGCAGGCTTGAAGTTCGTGTAGCTGAATGCCCCCTCCAGACGCTCGAAGCTGGAGGGCCGGATGGAGTCCGCGGTCGCCGCAGACGGGATTACCGTCAGCGGAATGGCGATACTCGCGGACGCGAGCACTGCAAGAAGCAGGCGCCTCTTCACTAATCACCTCATGGGGGGAGGGGCGGAACACACATGCATCAGAAGCGTGACTCTGTAACATAAGGCATTAAGTGCTTCTTTGGTAACAAATAGAGCACAACATCCGTCAAGTCGGATGTTAAGGGGCTCTATCGCCAGCCTCCGGGCATCCTAGAGCCCACAGGGCCGTGGGGGCAGTCCCTAGACGCGCTTGAAGACCGTCTCCGGTGACCTTTTCCGCAGACGTTTCCGTGCGTCCTTCCGCGGAGATTTCCCTGCCGCCCTCCCGCAGGGTTCCCCGTGTCCTTCCGGGGAAATTCCCCGGCGTCCTCCTGCGGAGGTCCCTCCAGGTGTGACGGCCTGCCCGGCGAGTTCCGGCGGCCTACCGGGTCGTTTCCCCGGTCATCGGGGCGGGTCGGCCAGCAGCTCGGCGAGGTGGCAGGCCCTGGCACCGGCGAGCTGGTCGAGCTGGGTACGGCAGGAGAAACCGTCGGCGAGCAGAATCGTGTCCTTCCCCGCCCGCCGTACGGCCGGCAGGAGCTGGGTCTCCGCGACCGCGACCGACACCTCGTAGTGCCCCCGCTCGACGCCGAAGTTGCCGGCCAGGCCGCAGCAGCCGCCGACCGACGTCACCGAGGCGCCCGCCCGGACGAGCAGTTCCCTGTCAGTGTCCCACCCCATGATCGCGTGATGGTGGCAGTGCGGCTGGGCCAGCACCTCCACGCCGCCGAGGTCGGGTGGCGTCCAGCCCGGCAGGTCGGTCAGGAACTCGGCGAGGGTCCGGACCGACGCGGCGACGAGCCTCGCGGCGCGATCGCCGCCGCCGAGCAGATCGACGGCGTCGGAGCGGAGTACCGCCGTGCACGAGGGCTCCAGCGCGATGATCGGCGTTCCCTCCTCCGCGTACCGGGCCAGGGCGTCCACGGTCCGCCGGAGCCTGCGCCGCGCGGTGTCAAGCTGTCCGGTCGAGATCCAGGTGAGCCCGCAGCACAGGGAGGCGCGCGGGACGGCCACCTCGATGCCGGCGCCGTTCAGCACCCGCACGGCGGCCAGCGCGATCTCGGGCGAGAAGCAGTCGGTAAAGGTGTCCACCCAGAGCACCACCCTCGTCCCCGTCCCTGCGTTCAGGCTCGTCCCTGCCCTCGGTTCTGCGCTCAGGCTCGTCCCCGTACCAATCTCAGCCCCCGTGCCTGTTCCGGGCTCTGCCTCGGTTCCTGCGCTCAGGCCCTTCCCCGTACCAATCCCAGCCCCCGTGCCTGTCCCCGGCTCTGCCCCCGTTCCTGCGCTCAGGCCCTTCCCGGCGCCCGTGTCTCTTCCCTTCCCTGCGCTCGTCCCTGTCCCCGCGCTCAGGCTCGTCCCCGTGCCCGGGGCTGCCGTCCGTGTCGGGCGGCGACGGCGGAAGGGGCGCTCGGCGAACGAGGGCAGCGAGCGCCGGTGGTCGATCCCACCCAGCCGCTTGGCGATCGCGGCGATGAGCCGCACTCCCAGCATCGCGTTGACCACCCTCGGAGCCAGTCCGGCCAGCCGCGCCCAGCGCGGAAGCCGTCCCAGCGTGTAGTGCGCGGCCGGGCGCGGGCGATGACGGTAGGTCTGGTGGAGCACCTCGGCCTTATAGGTGGCCATGTCGACACCGGTGGGGCAGTCCGACCTGCATCCCTTGCAGGACAGGCAGAGGTCGAGCACCTCACGCACCTCGGGCGCCCGCAGGCCACCGGGCAGCGCGCCGTTCACCGCCTCCTGGAGCACCCTCGCCCGGCCCCGCGTGGAGTCCTTCTCGTCGCGGGTGGCCAGGTAGGAGGGGCACATGACGACGCCGCTGTCCACGATGTCGGACCGGCACCGCGCGACCCCGGTGCACCGGTGCACCGCGGCCGTGAGGTCGCCGCCGTCGTCGGGGTAGGAGAAGGCCGTGCCCTTGACGGGAGGAGGCGGCGGCTGGAGCCGGAGGTCGGCGTCGACCGCGGCGGGCCGTACGATCACGCCGGGGTTGAGCACGTCACCGGGGTCGAACACGGCCTTGGCGGCCGCGAAAACCGACAGCGCGGCCGGGGAGTACATCAGCGGCAGCAACTCACCGCGCGCCCGGCCGTCACCGTGCTCCCCGGACATCGAGCCCCCGTACGACGCGACCAGACGGGCGGTGTCGAAGACGAAGTCGCGGAACACCTTCGCGCCGTCGGCCCGGTCGAAGGGGAAGTCGATGCGGATGTGCAGGCAGCCGTCCCCGAAGTGGCCGTACGGCACGCCGGTCAGCCCATGGCCGATCATGAGCGCCTCGAACTCGCGCAGGTAGGCGCCGAGACGCTCCGGAGGAACGGCCGCGTCCTCCCAGCCCGCGTGGGCCGGAGCGCCGGCGGCCGAACGCGCCGACAGCCCCGCGCCGTCCTCCCTGATCCGCCAGATGGCGGCCGCGTGGGCCGGGTTGGTGATCACGAGACTGTCGTCGGCGGCCGAGTCCGTCACCAGCGCGACCGCCGCCGATCTCAGCTCGGCCTCCGAATCGCCGCCCAGCTCGACCATGAGCCAGCCGGCCCCCGCAGGAAGCGGCGGTACGCGCCCGGCTCCGCGCCGGGTCCGCACCACGTCGACGATGCGTGCGTCGATGCCCTCGATCGCGACGGGCCGGTGCGGCAGCAGGGCGGGTACGGCGTCCGCCGCCGTGGCCATGTCCCGGTAACCGAGCACGACCAGCACGGTGCGCGCGGGCGCCTCGACCAGAAGAACCTCGGCTCCGAGCACCACGCCCCACGTGCCCTCGGTGCCGACCATGGCCTTGGCCACGTCGAACCCGCGCTCGGGGAGCAGATGCTCCAGCGAGTATCCGGAGATCTGGCGCCGGAACCGGCCCAGTTCGGTGCGGATCACCGCGAGGTTGTCGCGAACCACCCGCTGGAGCCCGATCAGCGTCGGCGAGCCGTCCACACCACGCTCGGCACCGTCCGCGTCATGCCCGGTGAAGAGCCCGCCCGCGCCGTGCTCGGCGGGAAACCCGTGAGCACCGCGTCCCGTGGAGGGCCTGTCCGCGCCGCGTCCGGCGGGAAACCCGTGAGCATCCCGTCCCGTGGAGAACCCGTCCGCGCCGCGTCCTGGGGAGAACCTGTCCGCGGCGCGCCCCGTGGAGAGCCGCTCCCCGCCTCCGGTGAGCACGTCGAGAGCCAGGACGTTGTCGGCGGTACGGCCGTAGGCGAGCGCGCGGGACCCGCAGGCGTTGTTGCCGATCATCCCGCCGATCGTGCACCTGCTGTGCGTGGAGGGATCGGGGCCGAAGCGCAGGCCGTACGGCGCGGCCAGGCGCTGCAGCGTGTCGAGCACGATCCCGGGTTCGACGGTCGCGGTCCGCGCCTCCGGGTCGAGCGACTTCAGCCGTCCCATGTGGCGGGTGAAGTCCAGGACCACTCCGGACCCGACCGCGTTGCCCGCGATGGAGGTCCCCGCGCCCCGGGCGGTCAGGGGCACCCCTTCGGCTCGGCAGAGCGCGAGGGCGGCGGCGACCTCCTCCGCGTCGCGGGGGAAGACCACCGCCGCGGGAGGGACCCGGTACAGCGAGGCGTCGGAGGAGTACTCCGCCCGGCTCCTCGACGAGGCGTCGACGTCGCGTACACCGGCCCGGCGCAGCGCGGTGGCCAGCTCGGATGGCTTCAGGACGTCACTCCCCCTGCTGCTCCCCCGGCATGCGGCCCGTCGGCCGAGGACCCACGCCCCTGGCCGTGCGTGTTCCCACGGCCATGACCCGGGACGCCGGTCGGCCGACCATGACTCGGAATATCACCGACCGGCCGGTTGTGCCCCGGGACGTCACCGGTTGACCGTCCGCGACGTGGAATATCACCGATCGGCCGACCGTGCCCCGGGACGTCACCGATCGGCGGCCGGTCGCCCGCACGCAACGGCGCGTTCTCGTAGCGGCCCTCGTGCGCGATGATCGGCCTCCGGTCGCCCGCCAGCTCGGGGTGCCGCTCCTCCAGGTCGCGGCGGGCGTCGGCGGCCCGCCGCAGCTCGGCGACGTACTCCCGGTCCGCGTTGTGGGTGCCCCGCCAGGTCTGCGGCATCATCTCGGCGGGCGGCGGCGTGGCGGCCCTGCCTGTCACCGCGAACCTGCTGGGGACCTTGTCGGTGGCCGCACCGCACTCGCGGCAGCCCGGCAGGGGCGCGGTGAAGGACTGAATGACCTCGAAGCGGTGTCCCTCGCGGCAGCGCAGCTCGTAGATGGCCACGTCCTCACCTCATTCTCGAAATCCTCGAAAATCGCCACATTCTCTACGCTCTCGCAAAGGTGGTCACGTCCTCCACCTCGCCCCCGTAAAACGACCGCCCCGCCCATGTAAGACGGCCACGTCGCCCTCGTAAAAACCACCGCCTCGCCCTCGCAAGGACCCCCCGTAAACCACCGCGTCACCCTCGCAAGACGGCCTTGTCGCCCTCGAAAGGCCACCGCGCCACCCTTGCGAAAACGGCCACGTCCCCGTTTCACCACAGTTCGATGGAGCGTGTCAGGATGCCCGCCACGTCGTCCTCGTCGACCGGCCGCGGAGAGGTGGCGAGCAGGCGCTGCTGTTTCATCGTGCCCTCCGCGAGTGCGGGGACGTCGGCCTTGGTGTAGCCGACGCCGCCGATGCCGTTGGGAATGCCGATGTCCCGCATCAGCTTCATCAGCACACCGGGCAGGAACTCCGCGAGATCGTTCGGCTTGCCCGCGGACGGGTCGAGCAGCTCGGCCGCCCGCAGGTGCCGCTCCGGCTGGGCCTCGAAGGTGAACCGGAACGCCTCGGGGGCGGTCAGCGCGACGGCCATTCCGTGCGGCACCATCGGTTCCTCGTCCGGATACCCCTCCGGCCGGAAATCCCTGACCCGCCCGGCGATGGGGTAGGCGTTGGCGTGCGGGATGTGCACGCCCGCGTTGCCGAATCCCAGCCCGGCGAAGGTCGCCGCCATCGCCATCTCCGCCCTGGCCGCGACGTCGTCCCCGTGGAGTACGGCGCTGCGGAACGAACGGGAGAGCAGGTGCAGGGCCTGCTCGGACCACATGTCGGCCACGGGGTTGGAGCCGCAGTACGGCACGCGCTCCTCGGGACGCTTGCGCTCGTAGGAGGTGTACGGCCGGGCGGTGTAGCTCTCCAGCGCGTGGCAGAGGATGTCCATCCCGGCGGCGGCCGTCACCCCCGCGGGCTGGGTCAGCGTGAGGTCGGGATCGACCACCGCCAGGACCGGGCGGAGCCGTACATGGCTGATCCCGGTCTTGACCTTCAGCTCCAGCACGTCCAGCACGCAGACCGTGGTGCTCTCCGCGCCGGTGCCGGTGGTCGTGGGCACCGCCACCAGCGGCTTGAGCGGATTCGACGGCGCCCGGCCGCCTCCCACCGGAGGGTTGATGTAGTCCATCAGCTCGCCGGGATTGGTGGTGAGCAGGTTGACCGCCTTGGCCGTGTCGATGCTCGACCCTCCGCCGACCGCGACGAAGGCGTCCCAGGGGCCGGAGGCGCGCGCGTGCTCGATGGCCGCGCGCATGCTCTCGTCGCTCGGCTCGACGTGCACGCCGTCATATACACGTGCCTCGATGCCGTACGCGGCGAACTGCTCGGCGATCCGTTGCGGCGCTCCGGTGGCCGCCACCCCGGGGTCGGTGATGACGAGGGCCCGGCGGACGCCGTACTGGCCGAGGTCGAAGCCGATCTCGGCCGAGGCGCCCGGGCCGAACTTCAGCGCGGGGGCTCCGTAGGTGAAGACGGACTCGGGATTGCTCGGAGCGGTGTACACCGTCGTCACTTCTCTCTCACTGGTTGGAAGCCGTTCACTGGTAGAAGCCCGTGGGAGCCGTACGCATGGAGCGCAGCTGCGCCGCGTCGTGGCCGAAGATCACATTGGCCTCGGACCGCTCCGCGATCGAACGGATCTTCTCCACGGAGGCGTACCAGGCGCTCAGATCGTTGACGATCGACGCGGGCATGGCGGGCGGACCGTAGGAGTCGCCCAGGTAGACGGCGTCGGAGGTGAAGATCATGGTCCCGGACTCCGGCAGGTCGACCCGCATGGCCATCGTGCCGGGCGTGTGGCCGGGCGCCTCGATGAGCGTGACCCCCGGGAGGATCTCGGTGTCGCCGGAGACCGTCTCGAACTCGAGACCCTCGTAGTCGGCCTTCAGGTGCGCCCCGGTGAACGCGCCCTCGTAGCCGAAGGCGAACTCCTTCTCCCTGTCGTTGCAGACCAGCCGGGCACCGGTGCCGGCGAATGTCCGCACGTTCCCCGCGTGGTCGAAGTGCAGGTGTGAGAGCACCACGTAGTCGAGGTTCTCGGGGCCGACGCCGAGCCCGCCGAGCTGGGCGTCGAGATACTGCTCCTCGGAGACCTGGTCGTAGGGGAAGAACTCCTGGAGCCCCGTCGGCACCCAGCGGGTCTCCCAGTCACGTGGGCAACTGGTGTCCCACAGCAGGGTGCCCTCGTCCGTCTCCACAAGAACCGCGTGAGTCGTACAGGAATACCATTCGACCGGTTTATCCCGCTCCGACCTGGGTCTGATCGTGCGGCCCGGCTTGAGCAGCAGCCAGGTCAGGTCACAGCTCATCGCTCCACAGTCGAGGACGTGCAATTTCATGCCCATTCCTCCGCTTTACGCTATTAACAGCTGATTTCACAATCCGACACGCGACGCGCCGCTGTCAACGACCGAGCGCCCCCTAAGGATGAAGATCGCAGTCGGCTCCCGGGCGGCACGGCCTCGTGCGTGACGCCACCGATGGCATCGGTGGTGTCAACCGTCACACTGTGCACGAGGCATGAGCAAGGGCGCGCAAGGGCATGTATAACCAGAAACGGTTAGGGCATAACCTAGGTTTTGTCGGCTTGATTCCGGTGCATGGTGATCCACCGGACGAATCCGGCGTGAGGCGCCGATGAATGCGTTAGCACCGGCCACCTCCAAGCGGCGGCGGGCACAGAGGCTGCCGTCCGAGGTGACCAGTTTCGTGGGGCGTCGGCACGAGGTGGCCGAGGTCAAACGCCTCCTGTCCGGGGCCCACGTGGTGACGCTCACCGGTGTGGGCGGGGTCGGCAAGACCCGGCTGGCCCTGCGGGTCGCGGCCGATGTGCGGCGGGCCTTCCGGGACGGCGTGTGGCTGGTCGAGCTCGCCGCGCTGGACAGACCGGAGCTGCTCGTCCAGACCGTGGCGGAGGCTCTGGAGATCCGCGACTTCTCCTCCCGGTCGCTCATGGAGGTGCTCACCGACCACCTGCGGGGCAGCCAGTCCCTGATCATCCTGGACAACTGCGAACAGCTGCTGCACGAGTGCGCCGTAATGACAGAAGCGCTGATACGTGCCGCCCCTGACCTGCGAATTCTCGTCACCAGCCGGCAGACCCTGGGCATCGACGGCGAGCACACGCTGACCTTGCCGCCGCTGGCGCTGCCGGACTCCGATGTTCCGCCGCCGTCCGTCGAGGCGCTCGCGCACTCTGACGCGGTGCGGCTGTTCGCCGAGCGGGCTGAGGCGATCCTGCCCGATTTTGCCGTCACCGACGACAACCGGGAGGCCGTGGAGGGGATCTGCCGCCGGTTGGACGGCATCCCGCTCGCGATCGAGCTGGCGGCCGTGCGGCTGCGGGCGATGTCCGTCCAGCAGTTGTTCAACCGGCTGGATGACCGGTTCCGGCTGCTCACCGCGGGTTCGCGGGCGGTGCTGCCCCGTCACCAGACGCTGCGCGCCCTGATGGACTGGAGTTACGCCCTCTGCACCGACCAGGAGCGACTGCTCTGGGAGCGCGTCTCGGTGTTCGCGGGGGGTCTGGACCTGGAGGCGGCCGAGACGGTCTGCTCAGGGAACGACATCGCCCGCGAGGAGATCATCGACCTGGTGATCGGGCTGGTGGACAAGTCCGTCCTGATCCGGGAGGAGTATCCGTCGGGGGTGCGTTACCGGCTGCTGGAGACGATCCGGCAGTACGGCCGCGACCGGCTGCGGGAGTCCGGGGAAGAGGGAGAGCTACAGCACCGGCACTGCGACTACTACCGGAAGCTGTCGGCGGAGGCGTACAGCCGGTTGTTCGGCCCGTCCCAGGTGGCCTGGTTCAGCAGGTTGCAGCTTGAGCACGCCAATCTGCGCGTCGCCCTGGAGCACTGCTTCACCAAAACGGGAGAGACCGCGACCGGCCTGGGCATGGCCGCCGACCTGCTCTACCACTGGATCACCAGCTACTACCTCGGCGAGGGGCGCCGCTGGCTGGACCGGGGGCTCGCCGCCGACACCTCATCGAGCGAGGTCCGGGCCCGGGCGTTGTGGGCCGGCAGCTGGCTGGCCATCCTCCAGGATGACATTCCCTCCGCCACCGCGATGCTGGAGGAGAGCCGGGGTCTCGGGGAGCTCCTGGGACAGGAGCCGGTCCTCGCCCACGTCGCGCTCTATTTCGGGATGGTCGCCATGAACGAGGGGGACGCCGAATCGGCGGTCGCCCTCTACGAGGAGGCGGCGACCCGCCACCGCGCCACCGGGGATCCGATAGGCCTGGCGCTGACGCTCATCCGGCTCTCCCTGGCCCACTCCTTTCTGGGCGACTCGCCACGCGCCGTCTCCGTGGGCGAGGAATGCATCGCGCTGTGTGACGAACACGAGGAAGGCTGGCACAGGGCGTACGCGATGGCGGCGCTCGGCATCGAGTTATGGCGTCAGGGCGACCTCGGTCGCGCGACAGAACTCGAGAAGGAGAGCCTGAGGTTCGACCGCCTGCTCGAAGACTCGCTGGGCATCGGGCTCAGCGTGGAGGCGCTGGCCTGGATCGCCACCACGGAGCACAAGTATCGGAGAGCGGCCAGGCTGCTGGGAATCCTTCGGACCGCCTGGCAGGCGATCGGAGCACCGCTGTCCGGGTTCGGGCACCTGATGCGCTACCACGACGAATGCGAGTCGCAGGTCCGTCGGGCTCTGGGAGAGTCGGCCTTCTCCATGGCCGTCGAACGAGGCGCCCGCCTCTCCTACGACGAGGCGCTCTCCTACGCCCTCGACGAAGGCGCTTCCGGGGATGAGCAGTCCGACAGGTCCGGGCGGCCGTCGCTGCTGACCCCCAGGGAGATGGAGATCGCCCAGCTCGTCGCCCAGGGCATGAGCAACAAGGAGATCGCGGCGTCCCTGGTGATCGCCCAGCGCACCGCCGAAGGTCACGTCGAACACATCCTGAGCAAGTTCGGCTTCACCTCACGCGCCCAGATCGCGGTCTGGGTCGGTGACTGGAACCGGGCCGCTCAGGACGAGCATCACGACCGCGGATGACCCCGCCGGCGGTGTCGCCTCCGTTACAGGGAGTACACGAGACGCCGGAGCCGATCCATGTGGTGACCTCATCGGCTCCGGCGTCCCGGTGGGGCGGGGGATTCGGGAAAGCAGGGATTGAAGTACTAGTACGGCATCGGCCGCCCCGACGGAGTCCGCAGGTCCAGCGAGACGGCGTTGAAGAGGCCTCGGCGCTTGCGGATCTGGATCTGGCTCACTGTATGAAGCTCCCTTCGTACTGCCCGTACGGGCCGGGTGTCGATGCCTGAACGCCAGCCTTGTCTCCGTCGGCGTGAGAACGGGACGGGGAGAATCCCCATTTCAGTACCCGTTTCGCGGTACGTAGGTACGGAAGATCAATCACCGGTACGGCTGCCACCTGGCCGCCAGATCACGGGCCTTGAAGCTGTACATGCGGTTCTCCCACTGCGGCCGGATCCCCGGATTACTGCGCAGAATGGGCAGAACGCTGGTCACCAGCTTGAGCTCCCGAAGGCGCCGCAGCACCGCGAACCCCTCCCACCGGGTCACGTCGAAGCCGTACCCCTCGGCGAGTGGTGTGTGCTCGTCCTTGGGATAGTCCATCCGCAGGCTGCCGACCGCCACCGGGGTCAGATCCCATTCGCGGGGACCGATCGTCATGCCGTCGAAGTCACACAGCACCGGCCCGCCGGGGCCGGCGATGACGTTGCCCAGGAACACGTCCCCGTGGATCACTCCCGGAGGCAGCACATAGCTGAGCATGGCGAGCCGCTCTTCGACCTCGTCGCACTCGTCCAGCAGGAAGGCGTGGTCGACCGAGGACAGATCCTCAGGCTCGGCCAGCCGCTGGCGGATCTCGGTCATCGGCCGCCACATCGGCAGGTCGCGCGGCGCGCCGGGAAGCGCGTGCAGGCGCCTGAGGAGGACCGCCACGTCCGCTCCGCCGGGACGCGGCCCCACTTCCGGGACGTACTCCCAGAGGGTGATCAGGTGACCCTCCACCCGCATCGGCTGCTCGCAGCCGGGCAGAAGCCGTACCGCCGGAAAATCATGGCCGGCCAGCCAGCGGGCGGCCCGCACCACTGTCGGCACGCTCTCCTGTACGGCGGTGGATCCGGCGATGCGCACCACGACGGGTGCCCGATGGAGGCGGAACACCGCGTTGTTGGTGAACTTGATCAGCTCGGCGCCACCGGGTGCGAGCCCCACCCTTTCGCAGACGGTTTCCAGCAGCGAGTGGAGCCGGTCATAGGTAAGCCCTCCCGTGTGGTCGGTGGTCGTTGTTTCGGTGGTCGTCGTCATGCCGCGCGCACTTCCGAGATGCTCCGGGCGAGGCCTTGGGCGTCGCAGTTATGTGTCCGCCGTGTGGCGGCGTCTTCCAGGGGTGCGAGGCGATCGATGATCCTCGCAGAACGGATCTGGGCCGCCAGGGCGACGGCCTCGCGACCGGTGGTGATTCCGGTGCTCAGATCACCGGCCCTGAGCTGAACCGTCGCAAGGGCGGTCAGCTCGAACGCCCTGCTCCTGGTCATGCTCGGGTCGCGGCTCTCGATCGCGCTGGTGAGCAGTTGCTCGGCGGTTTCGAGATGGGCGTCGGTGAGGCCCGCGTAGACCATGCCGTTCGTGGCGTCGAGGTCGGCGGCGCCGAAGAAGCTCACCCACACCGGGGGCTCCCGGTCTCGGGCGCTGGCGCGGGCCAGCTCGTCGCGGGCCCTGCTGATCGACTTGAGGGCGAGCTCGCTGTCGCCCAGCAGGGCGTAGGCCCAGGCCTCGTTGGCGCAGAGCATCGCCACGGTCCGCTCGCAGCTGGCGTCCTGCGCGCAGATCTGCCCCAGCTGGAAGAACCGCAGCGCGTCCATGACCCGGTCGCAGTGGAGGTGGACGCGGCCCATCCGGTACAGGACGTTGGCCGCCAGCGAGGAGTTCCTGGCGTGCTTGGCCTGCTCCAGCGCGCGGGCCAGATGACCTCTGGCCGGGCCGTACAGCCCGACGTCGAAGGAGGTCCAGCCCGCCAGGTTGTGCTGGTCCGCCAGCGCCTCGTGCAGCCGGAGGGCGACCTTCTCCGTGCACGTGGCATGCAGCAGCCGCTGCGACCACGCCAGCTGCGCCACCACGGCGTCCCGGCAGACTCCGCCTCCGTGCTTGTAGTCCAGCGCCCGCAGCGTGCGGGTCACCGTCTCGACCTGCTCGACATCGGCCATGCCGATCCGGTGCGGGGCCGGGGTCTCCACCGGCGCCAGCGGCTCCGCCCACTCCTCCGAGTCTCCGGTCGCCACGCCGATGGTCACCTGCGCGGCGTGGGCGAGCATCCGTCGTACTTGCTCGTCCTCATCGGAATCGCCGTAGTGGTTGGACACCGCCGTCCCGACGAGCCTGGCCGAGGAGGCGTCGTAGGCCAGGCCCATGTAGCCGCGCGGGATCCCCAGCCCGTCGGCGATCCGGCCCAGCACCTCGTACGCCATCACCTGGCGGCCCTTGAGGATCTCGGATATCTCCGACTGTGACTGCGCCGTAAGCGCGGCTATGTGGCGTTGAGAGATCCCGATTCGTTGCAGCAGTCCGTAGACGGCGGCCATGTCCCTGGCCGCCAGGGCTTGCCGCATCTGCGGACGTTCCCAGACGACGGGGTCGATTTCCTGCTCATTCGCATGGCTGACGTTCATGCCGACCCTTCCAAGGCCGAGTTGCGTTGACGTCACGGTAGCCAGTGCTCCACCACGCCCGTAGCCGTATCGGCAGGACCGATCACTCAAGGTAATCGGCCACGCCGATCGCCAACGTGACATGCGGAGAGTATGAGTTCAGCAACTGTCCGTACATGGGCCCTGTGGCACAGGATCGCAACCAGATCGTAATCAGGCTGCGCCCATCCATCTAACTCGTCCACATCCAACGCTTCCCTCGCTTCCAGCGGGGATGCATCCCGGGGCCGGTGTCGGAGGATTCGGCTCCTTCTCACAGGCGCCGGCCTTCGGCGCCCCGGCCCCAGCCGCCGGTCCAACGTTCCCGTCCTCTACCCCACAGGAGCAACGATGCTCACCGAGCACGCTCCCGCACCAAACCCAGGCGTGCACGGCAAGTCCCGCAGCCGCTTCCGGATGATCGCCTGGTGCCTGCCCCCGGACAACGCGGCCCGCCGCGCCCGCAAGCTGCTCCGCGACCGCCTGGCCCGGCTCCCCCTCGCAGCCGATGTGATCGCCGAACTCGAGGTCGTCGTCACCGAACTGGCCACCAACGCGGCCTCCTACGCCTCCGGCCCCTACGAGCTGCGCATCCTGCACGATCACGGCCTGCCGATCAGGGCCGAGGTCGTCGACTCCGGCACCGGGTCCACGCTGATCGAGCATCTCCTGCACCGCCCGTTCAGCATCCCCGACCGCGTCGACGACCTGGAGCTCGGCGGGCGGGGCCTGCGGATCGTCGCCGAGCTCACCGGCGGGAACTGCGGCGCCCATTGGACCCGGCTGTGCGGCACCGGACAGAGCGGAACCGGCGTCTGGTTCGACCTGCCCACGCAGCGCCACTGGCCATGATCTCCACGTAACACGACGTCAAGGGACCCGAGCGCCCACCCCGGACCGCGGGAACCGCCGACGATGAACCAGGTCTTTATCATGGTGATTCCTTCGTCGTCTGTTCTTGATCGCCGATCTGTTGACTGCGACGCTAAAATGGAGGCCCGCCTCCGAAGCAATGCGGAGAGGCCGCCTCCGCTCGCAAGTGGAGTAAGGAGTCGTGCCCATGACGAGTGCGGAGCAGGTTTCCGAGGTCTTCTCGCGACGCCCCAAGCGCGCCGACGCCCGGCGCAACTACGAGACGCTGATCTCCGCGGCACGCGAGGCCTTCGCCGAGGACGGCGTGTCAGCCTCGCTGGAGGACATCGCCCGCCGCGCACACGTCGGCATCGGCACCCTCTACCGGCACTTCCCCACCCGCCAGGACCTGTTCGAAAGCGTCTACGTCGACGAGGTCGAAGCCCTCTGCCGCACCGCCGGCGACCTCGCCGACCAGCCGCCCTGGGACGCCCTCGTCGGCTGGCTGCACCGCTTCGTCCGCTACACCGCCACCAAACGCGCCCTCGCGGAATCCCTCAGCCATGACACCGCGACCTTCCGCACCTGCCGTACGGAGATCTACGCCGCGGGCGAGCCGTTGCTGCGGCGAGCCCAGCAGGCGGGCGTCGCGCGAGCAGACACGAGCTTCGACGACGTCCTACGACTCCTCAGCGGGATCACGATGATCCACTTCGCCGAGCCCGGACAGCTCGAACGCGTTCTCGGCATGGCCCTCGATGGACTGCGCTACCAGCCGCCGAGCACCGCCTCCACGAACTAGGAGGAGGCTCCCGGGACCGGGCAGAGGCGCCGGAACGCCGGCGGTTTCGGAGCACGAGGTCACCGGATGAGCGGGGCAGCGCCGCCAGCGGTCGTTGCGGACCTCCCGCCTGCGGCGGTGTGGATGGCCGGGGCCGCCCCCTCCGGCGGGCGAGCCGAAGGGCCCCCCGCTGAGCGGAAGTGGCCCTTCGCTCATGCCCTCGGTCACACCTAGTTGTGTCCCTATCGACGTTTTCCGTATGCCCGATACGGCGGCAAGATCGCCTAAGGTGCCGTTCTGGAAATCCAAGAAGATCACGACTGGCGTGAGGAAGAATCCACGTGAAGATCAGAGGTTTCACAGCAGGGGCAGCCCTGCTGCTCAGCCTGACAGGCGCGGTCGCACTGGCCCCCGCAGCCGGTGCGACCGGCACAAGCAGTACGGCCAGCACGGCCAGCGCGGGACCGGGCTTTCAGATGCCCTTCCCCTGCGGCCAGAGCTGGACCGGCAAAAACGGCAGCAGCGCCCACGAATCATGGGAGATCGACTTCAACCGGGGCAGCTCCGCGACCGCCGATCTCGGTGACACCGTGGTCGCCGCCGCCGCCGGCACGGTCGTCACGTCGGCCAACCAGGGTTCTGTAAACGGTTTCGGTAACCTGGTCAAGATCGACCATGGCGGCGGCTGGACGACCTTCTACGCGCACCTGCGGGTGCGCTCGGTGAGCGCCGGCACCCGCGTCGCCATGGGGCAGAAGATCGGCGAGGTCGGCAACACCACCAAGCCGGGCGCCAGCGTCCCGCCGCACCTGCACTTCGAGGTCCGTACGAGCGGGACCTACCCCGCGAACATCCAGAAGGCCGTCTTCAACGGCGTCACGTTCGGCTACCCCGGACAGACGCTGGCCTCGAAGAACTGCGGCGGCGGCAGCGGTGGTGGCGGTGGCAGCACCAACCCCTACACCCCCGAGAAGATCTGCGGCAGCGGATACACCGTGATCGACTCGGCCGCCATCGGCTCGGCCGGCAAGGCTTATCTGCTCTACAACAAGGCCAACGGCCGCAACTGCGTGACCACGGTCAAGAGCACGTCCCTCGGCAAGGCCAGCGCCGTGTCGGCCTATCTGGAGGTACAGGGGAAGGCCCGGGCCACCGACGCGGGCAACTTCGACTACTACGCCGGCCCGGTAACGGCCGCCGGGGCGAAGAAGTGCATCAAGTGGGGCGGCAAGGTCGGCTCCGCCGTCTACGACAGCCCCCTCGAGCACTGCGGCTGACCAGGTAACCGTTCGGCTCAATGAGAAGGCCACTTCCGCCTCGGGAGTGGCCTTTTTCATGTCCGGCACGACTTCCTCGAGCGATGCGACGGCGAGAGATAACGACACTTTCGAGGAGTTTGCCCCAATTGAACTGATGGGCCTGCGGCCCCGTGTTCCTACTACAGCCGTACTGGGCCTGCGGTATCGGCACACGCGAAGTGATCACGGGGAAAAATGACGACCATTGACGAGCAGTACGCCGACATCCGCGAGATGTACATGGTGCACACCGTGTTCCGGCGGGAGTTCACCCTGCTGCCGGGGCTGGTGCGCGGGGTGGCGGTCGGCGACAGGGAGCGCTCGCAGATCATCGCCGATCACATCGGGCTCCTGAACTCCTCCCTGCACCACCATCACCATGGCGAGGACAAGCACCTGTGGCCCAGGCTGCTGGAGCGCGGCTCCACGGAGATCGCCCCGATCGTCCACGTGATGGAAGAGCAGCACGAAGGCATCGAGAAGGCCCACGACGAGATCGACGCGGCGCTGGAAGCCTGGCGCGGCAGCGCCGCCTCCGAGCCCCGCGAGGCCCTGGCCGACGTCCTCGACCGGATCATCCCCCTGCTCAACGAGCACATGGGCATGGAGGAGGAGCACATCCTTCCGATCGTCGAGAAGACCATCACCGCGGCCGAGTGGGGTCAGATGGTTCAGGAGGGAGGCGCCGACACTCCTCCGGAACATCTTCCCCTGCTGTTCGGCATGATGATGTACGAAGGAGATCCCGACGTCATCCAGATCGCCGTCTCCAGCATGCCCGCGGAAGCGCGCCCGGTCATCAAGGACCTGGCTTCGCAGGCGTTCGCGTCCTACTCCGAGCGCATCCACGGAACCGCCACCCCGCCCCGCAGCAGAGCCTGACCGCATCTGTCTTCGCCCGAACGACCTGTCGGCTTCAGCGGTGAACCGCCGTCGGCCTAGAGTTCGGCGAGGAACTCGTTGACCGCCTTGGCGAAACCGATGGGGTCACCGGCGTATACGAAGTGGTCGGTGTTCAGTTCGACCATGCGGGTGTTGGGGCGGCGGTCGATCATGGCCTGGGCCTGGTCGGCGGGGATGACGCCCTGGGTGGGGCGGATCAGGAGGGCGGGGCAGGTGCCGGCCAGCCAGTCGGCCCAGTGGTCGCCGTGGACGAGGTCCTCCGAGTCGACGATGTCCTGGGGGTGGAAGGGCAGGCTCCAGGTGCCGTCGGGGCGTTCGCGCGGGAGCTCGCCGAAGAAGGAGGCCATCGGGCCCATGCCGTCGATCAGCGCCTGTCGGGTGGGGGCCTCGTAGGGCAGGCCCAGGACGAAGGCCAGCGGGTTGTGGCCGTCGAGGCCGAGGGAGACGGCGCCGTCGGCGTTGATGAAAGCGCTGACCCGCGTGGGGTGACGGGCGGCGAACTGGTAGGCGTTGATGCCGCCGAGTGAATGGCCGAGGACGACGACCCGGTCGAGGCCCAGATGGTCCAGGAGGGCTGCGACGTCGGCGACGTATCCGGCCCGGGAGTAGTCGGGGGCGCGGTCGGAGTAGCCGTGTCCCCGCTGGTCGAGGGCGATGAGACGCCATTCGGGGGACAGCTCGGTGGCCAGGTCGGCGAAGCTCGCCGCCTCCGACATGTGGCCGTGGAGGGCCAGCAGGGGGCGGCCGTTGCCGCCGAAGTCGAGGTAGGACAGGCGGCGGTCATCGATGGCGAACTCGGCCCGGGTGGCGGTCATTTTTCTCTCCGTTCGTTGCTGAGATGACCATAGGAAGATTTGGGCATTTGCGCAAGACGCTCGCCTAAGACATTTGCCTGACGCATCCGATACCATCGGCGGCATGGGAAATCGCGAGGACCTGCTCGCAGGCGCCCGTCGCTGCCTGGAGGAGAGGGGGTGGGCACGGACCACGGTCCGCGACATCACCGCGGCCTCCGGCGGGGTCAGCATGGCGGCCATCGGCTACCACTTCGGATCACGGGAGGCGCTGCTGAACGCGGCGCTCATCGAGGCGATCGACGAGTGGGGCTCCGAGACGGGACGCACGCTGGCCGACTACGCCGGGGGGACCTCTGAGGAACAGTACGAGGCCATGTGGACGAGGATCATCGAGTCGTTCGACACCCACCGGACCCTGTGGATCGCCACGTTCGAGGCGTTGCTCCAGGCTGAGCACTCGCCTGAGCTGCGTCGATATCTATCCGGAGCCCAGACCGAAGGTCGTCGCGGGCTGACGGCACTCCTGCTGGGGGTCGAGGAGAGCGCCGTTGCGGAGGGTTCCGTGCGATCGCTGGGAGCGGTGCAGATGGCTCTGCTCTCGGGAGTGATAACGCAGTGGCTCACCGACCCCGAGCAGGCTCCCTCCGCGTCCGAGGTGGTGGCGGGGCTGCGCGCCCTCGCAGCCATCACCGACAAGCACTGACCACCGAGCCCGCCGTACGCGACGCCGGAAAGCACCGCTTCACCGACAAGTGGGCTCACCAGGCTTGCCACCTGCGACTACGTCACGAAAGCCGGGCCTTCACCGCGCCGGTTCTCGTTGTTTGACAGCGTTTCTCATGGTCGTGTGCCCTGAAGACCGGCGCGGGCAGCGCAACTCCGCCTGTACGAGCGGTTCAGTGGCTGGCGAGTTCTCCGCTGAGGTTGTCGTGCATCTTGGCGCTGTGGGTGTTGAGACCGATGATGTCCACCGTCTTGCCGCGGGCTTCGTATTTGGTGGTGACGGCGTCCAGGGCGGCGACGGAGGAGGCGTCCCAGATGTGAGCGCCGGTCAGGTCGATGATCACCTTGTCGGGGTCGGTGGCGTAGTTGAACTGGTAGACGAGGTCGTTGCTGGAGGCGAAGAACAGTTCCCCGGTAACGGAGTAGATGACCTGGTGACCGTCGGGGTCGGCGACGGCGGTGACGTTGACCAGGTGGGCGACGCGCTTGGCGAAGATGACCATGGCGGTGAGGGAGCCGAGGACGACGCCGATGGCCAGGTTGTGGGTGGCGACCACGGCTGCGACGGTGATGGCCATGACGGTGAGTTCGCCGGCGGGCATCCGCCTGAGCGTGGCGGGGGCGATGGAGTGCCAGTCGAACGTTCCGAAGGCGACCAGGACCATCACCGCGACCAGCGCGGCCATCGGGATCTGGGAGACGATCGGCCCGAACACGATGCACAGCACCATCAGGAACACCCCGGCCAGGAACGTCGACAGGCGGGTCCGGGCCCCGTTCTTCACATTGATCATTGTCTGGCCGATCATGGCGCAGCCGCCCATGCCGCCGAAGAAACCGGTGACGATGTTGGCGATGCCCTGCCCGATCGCCTCACGGGTTTTGCTGGAGTGGGTGTCGGTGAGATCGTCGACGAGCTTGGCGGTCATCAAGGACTCCATCAGCCCGACCAACGCCATCGCGAGCGCGTACGGGGCGATCAGCTTCAGAGTGTCCAGGGTGAACGGCACGTCGGGCAGGCCCGGAACCGGCAGCGAGGACGGCAGAGCGCCCTTGCCGCCCACCGTCGGCACGGCGATCCCCGCGGCCACCGTGATGGCGGTCAAGATGGCGATCGACACCAACGGCGCCGGCACCGCTTTGGTGATCTTCGGGAAGAACACCATCAGGGCCAGACCGCCGGCGACCAGGGGGTAGACGGCCCAGGGGACGTTCTGCATCTCGGGGATCTGAGCGGCGAAGATGAGGATGGCCAGGGCGTTGACGAATCCGACCATCACCGAGCGCGGCACGAACCGCATCAGCTTGGCCACTCCCAAGGAGCCCATGACCACCTGGATGAGACCGCCGAGGATGACCGCGGCGACCAGATAACTCAGGCCGTGCTCCCGGTTGAGGGGGGCGATGACCAGGGCGACGGCGCCGGTCGCCGCGGAGATCATCGCGGGGCGGCCGCCGACGATGGCGATGGTGACGGCCATGGTGAAGGAGGCGAACAGTCCGATCCGGGGGTCGACCCCGGCGATGATCGAGAACGAGATCGCCTCGGGAATCAGCGCCAGAGCCACGACCAGGCCGGCCAAAACCTCGGTACGCGCGACCTTCGGAGACAGCCAGGACGGACGGAAACCGCGCAGCCGCACGGCCGGAGACAGCAGGGAAGTCTGCAAGAGGAAAAGAGCCTGTCGTGCTCGGGCACGTCCCTGTCACTACGGGACGCACGAGGGAGGAACATGCGGGCAGACCAGGGCGGCCACCTGCGGATCGCCCACGATACTGGCGAGCTCGCGGTCCCTCTGCCGCGCGGTGCGCTCCGGAGCACGGCGCTATCGCCGTGATGCTTCGGTGTTCACTCCTCAGAGCGGTTCAGGAGAGATGTTCCGAGGAGGAACGGCTTTCGGCCCACCCGATGGCAGCCGAAGCGATGAACGCCCTGTCGCTCTCCGGAGCGGCGGAGTTTCTTCGCACCTGCGGAGACTGCGACGCCCCGCCGGGGAAGGGGCGGGGCGTCGCATTGTCTGGGGCCCCGGCTCCCCTCGCCGGAGCCGGAACCACTCAGTCGTCGGGGGCGGCCAGTCGTTCCGCCTCGGTGTGCAGTGCCTCGACGAGGATGAACTCCAGCCGGAGGTCTTCGTCTATGAGGCCTTCCAGGACATCCATCGGGCCTCCTTGACAACAAGACGCCTCATACGTCGCAAAGGGTTACAGCTATACCGAAACGGACAACGAAACGCCCCCGCCCTCCGAGGAGAACCGGAACGCTCCGTCGTGCATCAGGCAGACGCCGTCTCGTGCCACCCGTGCACACCGACTACGGCATCGGCCAGATAGAGGCCCAGACCCGCCACGGTGTAGGGCACCGTGTTGCCCGGTAGCGCGTCGGCGGGCGCCCATTCGACCCGGGCGCATTTGTTCGGCTCCGCGTTGACGATCTCGCCTTCCCAGGTGTCGGTGGCGAAGAAGAACCCGACCCTCGGCTGACCCTCCGGCGGCAGGTGGTGGAGAACGGCCGCCGCCCGTAGACGGTCGGGGTCGATGGTGACCCCGACCTCTTCCAGAGCCTCCCGAACGGCGCATTCGATCACGGTTTCCCCGGCGTCCAAGTGCCCGGACGGCAGGCAGAACAGCCCATCGGCGTAACCGGTGCCGTCCCTCAGACACAGCAGGACCTGACCCGCGCGTTCGAGGATCACATGAACGTCAACGGTGACCTGCTGGCGCTGCGTCATAGAGGCGGCCCTTCCCGCTGCCGATGTTGTCCGGGCGACGCTAGCCGACCGATGCGATCGGCTATGGCCCAACAGCGACTTGCGGTGAAACCTCCCCGCTGTCGATCCGATACAGCGGGAAACCGTCCGCGGCGAGGGCCTCGGCGCTCGGCGTGCCGGTCGGAGCGGCTCATGATCCGCTCGGCTTTCCCTGCGCGAGGCGCGCGACGTGGTCCCACTGCTCCAGCCCGGAGAGCCGTCCGGCGTACTCGGTGCGCAGAGCCTCCAGGCCGCCGATCCCGAACAGGACCCGCATGGGCGGCTCGGGCGTGTCCGCGATCGCGAGGAGGGCCTCGGCCGTCGCCGCGGGATCGCCCGGCGTGAGGCCGCCGGCTTCGGCCCCCGCGTACAGCGCCTGCCGGGCGTGGGCGTATGCCGGGTCCTGCCGGGCCTGCGGGGATGTGGCCGCCAGACCGGTGGGGAACATGAGCGGCTCGATCAAGGTGACGTGGATGCCGTACGCGGCGACCTCGGCCGCGAGTGACTCGCTCATCGCCTCCAGGGCCCACTTGGAGGCCTGGTAGATGCCGAGCGCCGGATAGGCGACCAGGCCCCCGAATGAGGAGACCTGCAGGATCCGGCCCGCACGGCGCTCTCGCATCCCGGGCAGCACGGCCCGAGTGGCCCACAGCGCACCGAAGTAGTTGACGTCCATCTGGGCCCGGGCCTGTTCCTCCTCGACCTCTTCGACGGCGCCGACCAGCATGTGGCCCGCGTTGTTGACCAGCACGTCGATTCCGCCGAACGCCGCCTCGGCGTCCCGCACGGCGTCGCGAACAGCCTCGGAGTCGCTGACGTCGAGCTGCAGCGGCAGGAAGCGGTCGCCGTAGCGCTCGGACAGCGGCGCCAGCGCCGCCTTGTCACGGGCGGTCGCCGCGAGCCGGTCACCGCGGGCGAGGATCGCCTCGGCCCAGTGCGCGCCCAGCCCGCGGGACGCTCCGGTGAGAAACCAGGTCCGGGAGGTCATTGCCTTGCTCATGAGGATCTTCTCCATCGTCGTCCGACCGGGCGGCTCCCGGTCCGGCGACCAGCGTTTCGCCGATCGGAGCCGTCAGGCAGAGTCGCCTTACCCAGGGATCGGCGGTCTCTGGCTGCCGGTCCGGCTGTGATGCAGACTCGAAGGGTGGACACCAAGCAGTTGGCGGATTTCCTGCGGGTGCGCAGGGAGGCGCTCGACCCCGGGGACGTCGGCCTCCCGGACACGGGGCGCCGGCGCACTCCCGGACTGCGCCGTGAGGAAGTGGCGCGCCTGGCCGACATCTCCACGGACTACTACACCCGTCTGGAACAGGATCGTGCGCCACAGCCGTCGCCGGGCGTGCTGCGGGCGATCACCAGGGCACTGCGCCTGACCCTGGACGAGCGCGACCATCTCTTCCGGCTGGCCGGGCACCGACCGCCGGACCGCAGGCGGTCCGACGAACATGTCGCGCCGAGCCTGCTCGGTGTGCTGGACCGCCTTTACGATGTCCCGGCTCAGGTGATGACCGACCTCGGTGCCACTCTGGTCCAGAACGACCTGGCACGGGCCGTCTTCGGCGATCTCACCCGGCTGCGCGGTGCCGCGGGCACGGTGGTGTACCGGTGGTTTACCGATCCCCGCGCCCGAGCCGGGTATCCGGTTCAGGATCACGCGACGGAGTCCCGGGCACTCGTCGCCGACCTGCGGGCCGCCGCCGTCCGCCGCGACGACGCGCAGGCGAAGGACCTGGTCAAACGGCTGCTACGGGCGAGTCCCGAGTTCGAGGCCCTGTGGCGTCTGCATCCGGTGGGTGTGATGCGCAGCAGACGCAAGCGGATCCAGCACCCCGAGGTGGGCCTGCTGGAACTCGACTGCCAGGTGCTCGTCGACGAGGAGCGCACACAGATCCTCGCCCTGTTCTCGCCGGCGGCGGGCACACCGACGGCGGAGCGTCTCACACTTCTCGGTTCCCTGGGACCGCTCGCCGCCCAGCGCTCTTCTCGGTGAGCCCGTCCGCCGGGCACCCGTCCGTACCGCGGCGGACAGCGGCCGGCTCCCGGCGCCGGTAGGTGCCTGGGCTGATGCCGTACTCGCGCTTGAAGCCGCGGTTGAAGGCGAACTCCGACGCGTAGCCGGTGAGGGCGGCGACCACGCGCGACGGCAGTGCGGCGGCCGACTCGGCAGTGACTCACCTCGGATCCGGCAGATTCATCGACGCGAGCCTGGCCGGGTCGGTCACGACCGTGATGCCGGCGATCCGGCCGTCGACGACGGTGAACGCGATGACCGAAAGCGGGGTGCCGTCCTCGCGCCACGCCACGATCCCTGGAAGGCCGTTGACGAGCACCGCTCGCCCCCGCGCCGCTGCGCCGGAGGACAGCCGCGCGCCGGCGGCGACCTCGGTGGCGCCGAGGACGACGACCACGCCGTCGGGGGTGTCGACGGTCAGCTTCACCTCGGGGTCGAGCACGCGCAGCAGCCCTTCGAAGTCGCCGCGGCGAGCCGCCGCCAGGTAGGCCTGGACGACCTGTCGCTGCTCCCGCCCGGTGACCGTCGGCCGCTCGGTCGCCCGCACCTTCCTGCGGGCGCGGCTGGCGAGCATCTTGGCGGCGTCGGTGGACTTGCCGAGGATCTGGCCGATCTCGTCGAACGGCACCGCGAACAGGTCGTGCAGTACGAACGCCAGCCGCTCGCTCGGCCCGAGCGACTCCAGGACGACGAGCAGCGCGAGCCCGACCGAGTCGGCGAGCACCACGTCGTCCTCGGGCGCGGGACCGTCGTCGACCGTCACCACGAGCTCGGACAGCCGGTCGTCGTAGGACGCCTCAGGATGGGCCTGGCGTGATCGCAGGACGTCGAGGCTGATCCGGCCGACCACCGTGGTCAGCCAGCCGGCGAAGTTGTGGATGGTCTCCGTGTCCTGACGGGAGAGCCGCAGCCAGGCCTCCTGGACCACGTCCTCGGCGTCGGCGTGCGATCCGAGCATGCGATAGGCGACCGCCCGCAGCCGGTCACGCTGGGCCTCGAACGCCTCGGCCACTAGGTCCGTCGGGATGGTGTCGGACATGTTGTTACCTTCCTCGGATCTGCCTCGTCATGGGTGATGACGAGCCCGGATGGGCGCAGGTAACCGATGAAGGGGCAAGACCCATGGAAGCACGTATGAAGGGCGCGGCGAATCCCGACGTGTCCACCGCGATCCAGCACCTCTACAAGGCGATTCACGCCGGTGGCGTCGACCCGCGCCTGCTCGGACTGGTCCATCTGAGGGCCAGCCAGATCAACGGCTGCAGCCCGTGCGTATTCGCCGGGATCGAGTCGGCCAAGAAGCACGGAGAGACCGATGAGCGGCTGCACAACGTGGTCGCGTGGCGCGAGACGCCCTTCTTCACCGAGGAGGAGCGGGCCGCGCTCGCGCTGACCGAGGCGGCCACCCGGATCCAGGACGGCGCGCCGGGCGTGACCGACGAGATCTGGGACGCCGCCGCCGCCCACTTCGACGAGAGGCAACTGTCCGCGATCAACCTGGAGATCGCACTGACCAACTTCTTCAACACGATCAACCGCACGATCCGCGAGCAGGCCGGCAAGACCTGGTGAGCCGGGCGGGGCGTCATCCTTTGATTGCGGGGAGACGCAGCCTCCGGACAGATGACGCCCCGCCGACCGAGAGCACGAGCCAGACGGCCCTGAAGGAGGATCGTCCTATGCCGACCCGACAGCGGCAGCGACGGCTCGTCGCCAGAATCGGGCTGCGCCGGCGTTACGGCTCTCAACGTCTCCCGTCGGCTTTCGGCGTTTTACGACTTCAGAGGGCGGTTCGCGATTTGATGTCTCTTTCGTCGTTGGGGTTGGAAGAGGCGAGCCGGTCCGAGGTTCGCTGCCGGACTATGGGCGCGGCTGGGTGAACAAGCCCGGCTCAGGTTCGGGACTACCCGCCGAACGACAGATCACCCGCCGCCCAGGGGCAAAGCCCGAGGCTGATCATCGGCACCCCTGGCGGGTGAAGTTGGAGGCTCGGCGACGACCTCCGGAATGGCCGAACTCGCCGGGGTTGGTCGCACCAGGCCGGACCTGTGCGCGTCCGCCCATCGTCCGAGCGTGAAGAGCTGTTCTCGAAGGGAGTGCCCCACCTCGGTCAGCGAGTACTCCACCCGCGCCCATGGCGGACCCGACGTCGCACGGCTGACGAAACCCGCCTCTTCCAGGCCTCGCAGAGTACGGGTCAGCATGCGTCGGCTGATGCCTTCGATCGCTCGGTCCAACTCGTTGAAGCCGTGGCTGCGTTCGGCGAGTAGGCGGATGACCGCAGGACTCCACTTGTCGCCGATCCGGCGTAGCAGCCCCGTGACCGGGCAGTTTTCATACGTCGCGACCGTGACGACCGTGTCGGCGCGGGCCTCGGTGGGATCAGTGGACAAGAATGTGCCTTCTTTCTCCCGGTAGGCAGTCCGGTCGAGGATCAGAATATGCACACGATCGAGTTGGGCGATGTCTCGGTGACGATGGTCCCGCACTTGGACAACTGGCCTCTTTCCCCCGCCGAGTTCTTCCCCGGAGGCGACCCGAAACTGTGGGAGGCGAACAGGTCCTGGCTCAGCCCGGCGCACTGGGACCCCGAGGCAGGCCGCGTGCGGGTGGCCGTGCAGTCGTGGCTGCTGCGCAGCGGTGGCCGCACCATCGTCATCGATACCGGCCTGGCCGTCGATACCGACCGTCCCGGAGTTCCGGCCGGTGCCTCGCTCCCGGCCGCGCTGTCCTCCATCGGCGTGGCACCGGCCGACGTGGACCTCGTCGTCTGTACTCATCTGCACGCCGACCACGTGGGAGGGAACACTCACCTTGATGAAGGAGGCGAACGGGTCCCGGCCTTCCCCAACGCCCAGTACCTGCTCTCCCAGCCCGATCTGGACTTCTTCAACCCCAACGCCCTCACCGAGGAGCCTGGTCGCAGCGCCATCGTCTATGCCGAGTCGATTGAGCCGATCCTGCGCGCGGGGCGAGCGCTCATCTGGGATGACAGCCACATCATCGACGAAAACCTGGAACTCGCCCTCGCACCGGGTCACACACCGGGACACGGCGTCCTGACGCTCACATCAGGCGATGACCGTGCGATCTTCGTCGGTGACCTGCTCCACGCGCCTGTGCAGCTGCTGGCACCGGACTTGTCCAGTTGTTTCTGTCACGACCCCGCCACGGCGGCACAGACACGTCGCAAGGTGTTGCAATGGGCCGCCGACCACAGCGCACTCGTGATCCCCGCACACTTCGGCGGCGCCCGCGCCGTGGAGATCGAGCGGAACGGCTCCGGTTTCGCGCCGCGACGCTGGGCAGACTTCTCCGAAGACGTGCCTTCTCCTTACGACCGACCCGGCGGGGACCGGTCGGCCCTTACGAGAGATCCCGCACCCCGTGGGCAAGTGCCCCGCCCCATGGACGAAGAGAGTCATCCCACCAAGGGCCCGGGGTCTCGACCAAGCCGACCGGGGTGAGTGAGCGCAAGCCCTACCCCAACGACGAAAGAGACATCAACTCGCGAACCGCCCTCAGACAGAATCAGAACGGAACTGGGGAGGTCTTCGGGAGTCGAACCTTACGGCCGCCGGGTACGGATGCGGCGTGGTCTTCACCAATACGGCCACCGTTCAGCTCGAACCGACGCCGCGGTCTTCGCGCCGCATGTCCCCGCCGCCCGGGGTCCCCTCGCCGAGGCCGTAACGCAGGAGCACGGCGCCCTTGGACGAGGTGACGGGCGGCTCGAGGAGCATCAGGTTGGCAGGCACCGCACCGCCGTCGAACACCTTCTTGCCGACGCCGAGCACGATGGGGAAGAGCCACAGGTCGAGCCGGTCGAAGAGGCGCTCGCGCAGGAGGGTCTGCACCAGGTTCAGGCTTCCGATCACGTGGACGTGCTCATGCTTGTCACGCAGCTCGCGCACGGCGCTCACCAGGTCGGGTCCCAACCGCGTCGAGCCCGCCCAACTCAGATCCGGGTTGCCTCGCGAGGCGACGTACTTCGGGATGCCGTTGAACAGCGTGGCGATCCCGCCGTCGACGCCGTCGACCTGATTCGGCCAGAACCCGGCGAAGATGTCGTAGGTCTTGCGGCCAAGGAGCAGGGCGTCCATGCCCTCCATTCCGGCACCGACGTGCCGGCCGACCGTCTCGTCGAACAAGGGCGCCTGCCATCCCCCGAACGGAAAGCCGTCGGAGTCCTCCTCAGGATCACCCGGTGCCTGGCCTACGAGGTCGAGCGTCGAGAACAGGTCGACGTGGATCGTGCCCATGGTGTTGTCCTCCTTGTGGCTCCTTGGGTTCCGGCTTGCGCGCCGGCACGAACATAGACCGGCGTCCGGCCGCAAACTCATCGAACGATCGCCAAAAACCACGGCCCCTGTCCATCCGTCTGCCATCGACCCACCGCGGAGCGGCGCTACCCCTGGATGTGGCTGTCTTCGAGGCGCGCCACGGCGTCGACCACATCCGGGAACGCGTCGATGAACGCGTCGACGTGGTGATCATCGAAGTCGTCACGCCGTCTGACGCCGCTTTGCAGGCACGCGATGAAGCGCAGTCCTGCGCCGTTGGCGGCCTGCGCATCGCCGGGTGAGTCACCGACGTACAGGCATTGGCCGGGCCGCAGCCCGGTGACCGCGAGGAGTTCGTCGAAGGCGCGGGCGTCAGGCTTGCTGAAGCGCATGTTGCCCCCGTGGTAGACGGCGGTGAGCCGGTCGGCGAGCACGTGGTCTGGAGCGAGCAGATGCTCCACCTCGGCTTCGGTGCGCGACGTCAGCAGCATGATGCTGCGTCCTGCGACGGCGAGCTCGTCGAGTGCTTCGAGGTTTTCCGGAACGACGACATCCAGCCGGCCGTCTGTTACGTACTCCCGGAGCACGACGTGATAGACCATCTTGAAATTCTCAAGGTCCACGCCTGGTGAACGCTGCGGCATCGCATCGAACAGGGGCTGTCCCCACGTTGACAGGTGCACGGCACGTGACATCGGCTCGCAGCCGATTCGTGCCAACACCTCGTTCTCCAGCTCGAAACACACCGCCTCGGTGAGACAGAGCGTGTCGTCCACATCAATCACTACGGCGCGGATCACCCCGCAAAGGTAACGCGACGCGGCACCGCACAGACCCACAGCCCCGCCGATGGATCGACTACGATGCCGGCCGGCGCCCTTCGGTCCTTCGACCAGGGTGACCACGGAGATGAGCGTTTTCAGCAGCTGCGACCTGCGGAGCGCCCCTCGATCGACGGCTTGAAGCGTGAACAGAAAATCTTCACTCCACGACCGGCCGTAGCTGGTGCGTGACCCTCGAGCCAACGCCTTTCAGCAAAGAACCAACCGCTCCAGGGAGCCGAATCACAGCTTGAGCGACGGCCGGGGATCTTTGTCGAAACTTCGGCACGTATTCAGCACGATCAACCGCCAGAAGCCGGTGACAGCCGGACAAGGCGAAAGCGCCCCTGACTGCGAACACGCAGGTCAAGGACGCTTTCTAGGTGGTCACGGAGGGTAGGGCGGGCGGGACTCGAACCCGCGACCCAGGGATTATGAGTCCCCTGCTCTAACCAGCTGAGCTACCGCCCCTCACACGATCCGTACGCCGCATTCAACCAAACGTGCGCCCCGTTCGCACATTCGACGGGCAGTAAGGGGTCAAGATGTGATCTTTGACGGTGAAACCGATGCTCAGGGGACTCGCTAACCTACCTGGGGACGTTGTTGAGGAGTGTTGGATCATGCGCGTTGTTGAAGCTTTCCGTGAGTCGTACGGCGTGGAGCCGCTGGGGGTGTGGCACGCCCCGGGGCGGGTCAACCTGATCGGCGAGCACACCGACTACAACGACGGGTTCGTGCTGCCGTTCGCGGTGCCGTGGGGGGTCACCGCGGCGGTCGCTCCGCGCGAGGACGACGTCATCCGGCTGCGGTCGCTCCAGGCGGGAGAGCCGCTGACCATCGAGACCCTCGACCAGGCCGAGGGCTGGGCACGCTATGTCGTCGGCGTGTTCTGGGTGCTCCGCGAGGCCGGTCATCCGGTCCGGGGCGCGGACCTGGTGATCGACGGGGACGTGCCTCAGGGAGCGGGGCTGTCGTCGAGTGCGGCGCTGGAGGTGGTCGTCGGGACCGCCCTCAACGAGCTGTACGGTCTGGGCCTCACCAAGATGGAGGTCGCCCTCGCGGCGCAGAAGGCCGAGAACGACTTCGTGGGCGTGCCGTGCGGGATCATGGACCAGGCCGCCTCCGCACTCGGAGAGCAGGGAAAGGCCCTGTTCATGGACTGCCGGAGCCTCGGCACCAGGAACGTCCCGTTCGATCTGGCGCAGCACGGTCTCCAGCTGCTGATCATCAATACCGGGGTGCACCACGAGCTCGCCGACGGGCAGTACGCCCGCCGCCGTCAGGACTGCGAGAACGCCGCCAAGCACCTGGGCGTCGAAGCGCTGCGCGACGTCACCGACCTGGCGGGCGCCCTCTCCAAGCTGCGCGGTGACGAGCGCAAGCGCACCCAGCACGTGGTGACGGAGAACCACCGGGTCGAGGCGCTGATCGGGCTTCTGCGAGCGGGGGCCGTACAGGAGATCGGAGGCCTGCTGAACGCCTCCCACCTGTCACTGCGCGACCAGTACGAGGTGTCCTGCGCCGAGCTGGACGTGGCCGTGGAGTCGGCGATCCGGGGTGGGGCCCGCGGAGCGCGGATGACCGGCGGCGGGTTCGGCGGATCGGCCATCGCGCTGGTCGCCGACGACCGGGTGGAGTCCGTACGGGAGTCGGTGACCCGGGCCTACGCCGAGCGCGGCTGGTCCGCGCCGGAGATCTACCCCGCCACCCCCGCGGCGGGAGCCCGCCGACTGGCCTGACGCAGTGGCCGTGCTTCCGTCAGGGCTCGGCCGGGGCCAGTTTGGGCACCGCGCCGAGCAGCTCGCGGGTGTAGTCGTGCTTGGGGATGAAGAACACCTCGTCCACGTGTCCCTCCTCCACGACCCGTCCCTCGCGCATGACCAGGACCCGGTCGCTGATGTGGTGCACCACTCCGAGGTCGTGGGAGATGAAGATCAGCGCGGTGCCGTCGGCCGCCTGGATCTCCGCGAGCAGGTCGAGCACCTGGGCCTGGATCGACACGTCCAGCGCGGAGACCGGTTCGTCGCAGACGAGCACGTCGGGCCGGGGAGCGATGGCTCTGGCGATGGCCACCCGCTGGCGCTGCCCGCCGGAGAGACGCCGGGGGTGCCGTCCGGCGATGTCGGGTGCGAGACCCACCCGGCCCAGCAGCTCGGTCACCCGGGCCTTCCTGTCCGAGGAGGATCCGTCGAGGGGTTCGGCGATCAGGCGGCCGACGGTGTAGCGGGGGTCGAAGGAGCCGAGCGGGTTCTGGGAGATCACCTGGATGCCGGATCGGCGCGAGCGGCGCCGGCGCTCGGAGACGCCCGACCAGGGTTCGCCGTTCAGCCGTACCCCGCCGGAGACGGGCTCGAGCAGGCCCAGCACGAGCCGGGCGACGGTCGTCTTGCCCGAACCCGACTCCCCCACGATGCCGACGGTCTCACCCGGACAGACCTCGAAGGAGACGTCGTCCACCACCCGGCGGGCGCCGTACGCCGCGGACAGGCCCGAGACCTCCACGACCGGCGAGCCGTGGCCGACGTGCCGCTCGGGCAGCGGGGCACGCAGCGACACGCCTCCGGCGATCGCGGACAGGCGGGTGCCGCGTGAGGCGGCCGAGGGTACGGCGGCCAGCAGCAGCCTGGTGTAGTCGTGCGTGGGCGTGGACAGCACGCGGGCGGTCGGCCCCTCCTCGACGATCACACCGTCCTTCATGACGAGTACGCGGTCGGCGATGGAGGAGACCACCGCCAGATCGTGGCTGATCATGAGCAGGGCGGTGCCCTCCGCTCTGCGGGCGGCGAGCAGGCGCAGGATCTGGGCCTGCACGGTGACGTCGAGCGCGGTCGTCGGCTCGTCGGCGATGATCAGCGGAGGGTCGGCGGCGATGGCCGAGGCGATCAGGGCACGCTGGCGCAGCCCTCCGGAGAGCTGGTGGGCGTACTGCCGGGCACGCACCTCCGGCTCCGGCACGCCGACCGCGTCGAGCAGCTCGATCACCCTCGCCCTGCGGTCCGCACGGGGCACGACGTCATGGGTGGCGAGCACCTCGGCGATCTCGTCGCCGACCGTGCGGAGCGGGTCGAGCGACAGGAGCGCGTCCTGCAGCACCAGCCCGGCGAACCGGCCGCGCAGCCGCCGCCAGTCCCGCTGCCCGAACCGGAGCGCGTCCTGCCCCTTCACCGTGAACCTGCCCGCGGTCACCACCCCGCCCGGGCCGGTCAGTCCCACCAGGGTCCTGGCCGTGACGCTCTTGCCCGAGCCGGACTCCCCGACGATCGCCACGCACTCCCCCGGCGCGATCGACAGGCTCATTCCTCGTACGGCCTCCACGCCGGCCTTGGGAAAGGCGACCCGCAGGTCCTCGACCTCGATCAGGCTCACGGGGTTCTCCCTTCGAAACGGCGTTGCAGCCGACGCCCGACCAGCGTCAGGCTGATGACGGTCAGCGTGACGGCGAGGCCGGGAAAGAGCGCCGTCCACGGGGCGACGCGCAGGTAGTTGCGGGCCTCTGACAGCATGGAGCCCCATTCGGGACTGGGCGGCTGCGGGCCCATGCCGAGGAAGCTGAGACCCGAGGTGGCGATGATGGCGGTGCCCATGCCGATCGTGGCGAGCACCGGCAGCGGGCCCAGCACGTTGGGCAGGACGTGCCGCAGGACCAGCACCGGCCGGGACAGCCCGAAGGTGACCGCCTGCTCGACGTAGCCGGACCGGCGGACCACGAACGTCTGGGCCCGGATCACCCGGGCGTAGTTCGGGATCTGGGCCACGCCGATCGCGAGGATGACGTTGCCGGTGCCGGGACCGGTGATCGCGATGACCATGAGGGCGAGCAGCAGCTCGGGGAAGGTGGCCAGGACGTCGAACAGGCGGCTGAGCAGCTCGTCGAGGTATCGGGGAGAGAGCCCCGCCACGATGCCCAGGAGCGTGCCGATCCCGGTGGCGAGCAGGATCGCCGCCGCGCCGATGCTCAGCGAGTGCCCGGCGCCGTGGACGACGCGGGCCAGCACGTCCCGGCCCAGATGGTCGGTGCCGAACCAGTGCCCGGCGCTCGGCCCGGCGAGCGCGTGCAGCGGATCCGCGGCCAGCGGGTCCACCCCGGTCAGCAGGCTCGGAACCGTCGCGGCGACCGCGGCGACGATCAGGAACAGCAGCGGGGGGATCAGCCCGGGAGGCACGCCGTACCGGCGCCTGACGGGGGTGGGAGCGGAGGGGGTGATCTGCGGCGCCTCGGTGACCGTTGTCATCGGCTTCTCCTCGGGCGGTTTCTCCACGACCTGCACGACCTGCACGACCTGGACGTCCTCGGACGGGACGTCGGCGACTCCCCGGCTGTGACGCCGCCGATGCCGTTGATGTCGTCGCGGCCTCTCATCGGCTGGAACGTCATCGGCTTCTCCTCAGGCGGGGGTCGATCGCGAGGTAGGCGAGGTCGACGATCGTGCTGACCGTCACGTAGGCGAGCGCGGACAGCAGCACGACCGCCATCACCACGGGCATGTCCTTTCCGGTCACCGCGGAGACGGTGACCTGGCCGAGCCCGGGGCGGCCGAAGACGGCCTCGATGATGATCGCGCCGCCGAGCAGGACACCGGTGAACCAGCCGAGGAGGGTGACGGCGGGGAGCAGCGCGTGCCGCAGGGCGTGCCGGATGACAAGCCGCCACTCGGTGATGCCACGCGAGCGCGCGGTCACCGCGAACGGCTCCTCCAGCGCCCGTTCCAGACCCTCGCGCAGCACCTGGCCGAGCACTCCGGAGATCTGCAGTCCCAGCGCCACGGCGGGCAGTACGAGCGAGACGAAGCCGCGGTCCCCGGAGACCGGGAACCAGCCGAGGGTGAAGGAGAACACCGCGAGCAGCAGGATCCCGATCAGGAACGGCGGCACCGAGACCACCACCAGCTCGGACAGGCCGACCAGGTCGCCGAACCGGGACCTGCGCCCGGCGGTGGCCAGCGCGAGCACCAGGGCGAGCGCCACCCCGAAGACCGCGGCGGTGAGCGCCAGGGAGACGGTCGGCCAGATCTGCGAGGACAGGACGTCGCCGACTCCGCGCTGCAGGATGTAGGAGTGGCCGAGGTCTCCCCGGAGCAGCCGGGCCAGATAGTCGCCGTACTGCTCCAGCGCCGAACGGTCCAGCCCCCACTCGGCGATGATCTGCGCCCGCCGTTCGGGGGTGTCGAGGCCGTCGCCGATCAGCACGTCCACGGTGTCGCCGGGGGCGAACAGCAGGGCGACGTAGGCCGCCGTGGCGGCGGCCCAGAGTACGGCGAGGCCGGACCCGAGCCGCCGGACCACGGGGCCGAGCCACCCGGCGGCGGCCAGCCCCCGCCGCCGGGTGAGTTGGAGAGTGCTCACGTCCCGATCCGGACGTCGTAAGCACTGTTGGGGGTGCCGGAGACCGGCTCGAAGGTGACCCCGGTGACGCCCGCGCCGTGGGCGATCTGGTCGGCGGGCACGTAGAGCGGGAGCAGCAGCGCCTCGTCGGTGACGACGATCTTCTGCACCTTGGCGTAGAGCTCCTTGCGCTCGGTCTGGTCGGAGGTGGCCGACGCCTCGGCGAGCAGCCCGTCCAGCTCGGCGCTCTCGACGTGGGTACGGTTGATCGCGGCGCCCTTCGGCAGGATCAGGTTGAGCGCCGCCCCGGCGTCGGTGTCGCCGCGCGAGTTCTCGAAGACCTCGTACTGGTCTTCCTTGTAGGCCTTCTGCGCGGTGCCGTCGTCGACGAGCTTGACCTGGAAGTCGATGCCCGCGCTCTGCTTCACCGCCGCCTGGATCGCCTGGGCGAGGACGTCACGGCGGTCCCTGACGTACGGTGCCGAGGACACCGACCGTACGCTCAGCCGCTTGCCGTCCTTGACCCGGAAGCCCTCGCCGTCGCGCTTGTCCCAGCCCGCCTCGTCGAGCAGCTTGTTGGCCCGTGCCGGGTTGCCGCCGAAGGTGTTCTCCAGCGAGGCGTCGTAGAACGCCGGACTGCCCTGGCCGATGATGCTCCAGGCCCGCTTGGCGGTGCCCTGGTAGACCGAGTTGAGCACGGCGTCCACGTCGACGGCGTCCCGGAACGCCTCGCGCACCCGCTTGTCGTCGAAGGGCGCGTGCGAGAGGTTGAAGTAGTAGGAGAACGCGCTCCCCGAGTTGAGGCTGGTCTCCAGCTTCAACGCCGGGTCACTCTTGATCAGGCCGACCTCGGTGGCGGGCACGCCCTCGATGACCTGGACCTGCTGCGAGGTCAGCGCGCCGACCCGGACCGCGGCCTCGGGCAGGAAGCGGTAGGTCAGCTCGGCGAGGTACGCCGGACCCTGGTGGCCGGCGCTGGGCGGCGCCCAGTTGTAGTCCGGGTTGCGCTTGTAGTGGACCTCCTGGCCCGGCGTGAAGCGGTCCAGGATGAACGGCCCGGTGCCGACCACGTCGACCCCGCCGGCCTTGAGGTCCTTGGCGTTCTTCAGCGACCTGGGCGAGACCTGGCCGGCCAGCGGTGAGGCGAGGAAATCCAGGAAGATACCGTCGGGGGCCTTCAGCGTGACCTTCAGGGCGTACGGTCCGGTCACCTCGGCCGAGCCGAAGTTGCGGAGCTGGATCGCCTTGACCGCGGGGTTGTAGCCCTCCGAGACGAGCCGGTCGAGGTTGGCCTTCACCGCCGCGGCGTCGAACTTCTCCCCGTCGTGGAAGGTCACGTCCTCGCGGAGCCGGAAGGTGTAGGTCAGGCCGTCCTTGGAGACCTCCCAGTCCTTGGCCAGCCACGGCAGGAACTCGCCGTTCTTCCCCCGGGCGATCAGGTTGTCGAACTGGTTGTGCACCAGCAACCGGGCCTTGTTCTGGCCCCACTGGTGCGGGTTGAAGGTGATCGGCTGCGTCTCCACGGCCCACACCAGCGATCCGCCGCCCCCCTCGCCGGCCGTCGCCGCCGGAGCCTCGCTCCCGCACGCCGCCAGTGTCAGCACCCCGGCCAGCGCCAGGACGCCCCATTGCGATTTCACTGACTTCTCCTCATCCGACGACTCACGCGACGGCTCGTACCGTTCATGCGGCTCATCCGGCTCATGCGGTTCTTACGGCAGCTCATCCGGCACGGCCGATCCGGATGACGACGGCTCCTGCGCGATGACCGCTGCAGGCGGCGGCTCACACGAGGTGACCGCTCCAGGCGGCGGCTCATACGCGGTGACCGCTCCAGGCGGTTCATGCGACGTGGCTGATCTGGGTGGCGACGGTCTCGGACAGCACGATCCGGGCGAGCGCGTCGGCGTGCCGGAACAGCGGGGCGTTGAATCCGGGCCGGGCGAAACCGCCGGTGGCCCGTCCGCCGACGACCCAGGGGCCGAAGGCGAACCTGCGGGGATGCGGGGTGTCGGATCGATCGAGCAGGCGGCGGTCGGCGGGCCGTACCTTCAGCAGCCCGGCGGACTCCTCGGCCTCGCCCCGGTCGCGGAGCGCGGTGATCAGCGGGTCGGTGGCCCGGCTCACGCTGGGCGCGGGCAGCCTGGCCTCGATCAGGGTCGTGGCCTCCACCCCGCCGGGCACGCTGGGACTCTGCGCCCGCCACCGCCCGTCGCGGTGTCCCACCTGGAGGTCGGTGCCGAGGAAGGTGACCACGCCGGCCTTGGCGAGGGCCCGCAGCTCCTCCAGCCGGGGGCCCGGCGGGCCGCTGGCGACGTAGCTGAAGAAGCCGTGGAACCAGGGGTCGGAGATGCCCAGCTCGGAGAGGACGCCGTAGACGGAGAGCAGTCCGAGGATCATGGCGTGATCGGCGCTGTGCGCGGGGTCGGAGCGCCGGTCGAGATCCGCCGCCAGGTAGCCGTGCATCCACTTCTGCAGTCCCGCCGAGTCGCCGAACCGTATCTTCTCCAGCGGCCGGTCCAGCCGTTCGAAGTCCAGCCGGTCCAGGTGCCGGGGCACGGCCTGGCGGATCAGCCTCCGCATCGCGAGGCTGCCCCACTCCTCGGCCGCGAACGCCTCCTGGAACTCCTCCCAGCCCACCCGGGACCGTTTCGGGTGCGCGGTGATCAGCTCGTGGTAGTAGGCGAAGGCCAGCTCCTTGCGGACCAGCGGCCACACGTCCCGGCGGAAGTTCCACGGTCCCTCGCCCAGCGCCTTCGCGGTGAGGAAACGCGGCACCGGCGGGCGGACGCCGCGGAACGGGTATCCGGTCTTGGAGTGGTACGGCACGCCGCGGCGCGATCCCACGTGGAGCAGCGGCTCCCGCCCGCTGGGCAGGTAGACGAGCTCCTCATCGTATTCGCGGACGAACCGCCCGCCCCTGCCCGAGGTGAGCAGCACCATCAGGTCGACGAAGGCCAGCCCCATGCCGCGCACGATCGCCGGCTCTCCCTCGGGGATCACGTCCAGGTCGAGGTCGGCCGCGTAACCGGTGGGAATGTAGCGCAGCCCGCTGCCCGCGGCGAGGCCGGCCAGCGACCGTTCCTCCCCGGTCGGGGTCACGTCTCCGTGCCCCTGGGCCAGGATCACCGCGTCCACCTCGATCGTCCGGCCGTTCTCCAGCGTCACCGCCTGGCCGCCGGGAACGTCGGCCAGGTCGAGTACGCGGGTCGCGTGCACGTGCACCCGGACCCCGCGCGGAGCCGTCTTCACCGCGCGCTGGAAGACGTGGGACAGGTACGCGTTCTGGACCGGGCGGGAGGCGAACAGGCCGGAGTCGCGGCCGAGCCATTCGGCGAGGGAGGGTCCGGGACGGATCGGGCCCTCGCACTGGACCGACTCGTCGGTGAACAGCGTCACGTCGGCGGCGGTGGAGTTCATCCAGAGCAGGTCGGGCTGCTCCTTGCGCCAGACCCGGCCGCCGCCCGGCGGGTAGGGGTCTATCACGTGGATGTCCAGCGACGGCCAGCTCAGCAGTTCGGCCGCGTTGGCGCAGATCCGCTCCACCAGGCAGGTGCCGGTCGGCCCCGCGCCGACGACGGCGACCGCGCTCATAAGGCCCCCTCCCTCGACGGACTCGACGGACTCGACGGACTCGACGGACTCGACGGACTCGACGGACTCGACGGGGCGAGGGTCGCGAAGGCTCCGCGCCCGCTCATACGGCGGCTCTGTGATGGGACTGCTCCCAGTCGGCCCGGAACGGCTGGACCGGGATCCGCCAGGGGTCGGTCTCCCCCGCCGGAGTGGAGAGCGCGGTGAGGTCGGTGTTCTCCCGGAAGGCGGGATGCTGGTAGAGGTCCCTGGCGTAGGCCCACAGGTTGGGGAACGCGGTCAGCGGGCGCTCGCTGATCCTGGCCGCCGGGTTGTCGCTCACATCGAACCGGAGCAGCGTCGGCCAGAGCCTGACATCCGCCTCGGTGATCCCCGAGCCGAACAGGAACCTGCGGTCGGCGAGCCGGGCGTCGAGCTCCTCCAGGAAGGCGATCACGGCCTGCCGCGCCTCGCCGTACTCCGCCTCCGTCGTGGCCGACCCGACGCGGCCGGCCGCGGTGTTGACGTACTCGTAGATCCTCGCGTTGAGCGCGTCGATCTCCGGGCGCAGCTCCTCGGGGTAGAGGTCGGCCTCGGGATCGCCGTCGAACCGGGTGCCCAGGTCGATCGTGATGTCGGGGAAGTTGTTGCTCACGATCCGCCCGGTCTCCCTGTCCCACAGCGCCGGCACCGAGACGTGCCCGTCGAACCCCGGCTCGGTCGCCTCGTACGCCTCCCTGAGCGTGGCGAACCCGTTCACCGGGTCGGCCCCGCGCCGCTCGCGGAACGCCCATCCCCGCCCGTCGCGCTCGTCGTCCACGTAGGACAGCGAGACCACGTCCTCCAGTCCCCTGAGCGAACGGACGATCGCCGCACGCTGCGCGTAGGGACAGACCGCCGCGACGTAGAGGTGGTAGCGCCCGGGCTCGGCGGGAAACTCGGGCGTCCCGATCCGTCCCTGGAAGGGGTAGCGGGGGCCGGGACGGCCGCCCGGCCGGTAGCGGCCGTAGGTGTCGAGGTCGACGGGGCCGGCGTAGTTGAGTGTGATCTCGGACATGTGGTGCTCCCAGGCATGTCTCGGTAACCCGGTGAGGGGTTCGCGCTTGCGGCACGCCCACCGTGCCGCCAGGTCTCTCCCCGGGGGCACCCCGCCGCGGTGCGAGGGTTGCCGGTCAGCCAGCCGGGGCTTTGCACTGACACTCTTAACCTAGTTAGAAGGTAGGAAATACATAGATCTATGTCAAGCCTTAAAGTCGAGGGATGTCACATGAGATCGTTAATGTGGTCTACCGCAAGTACGACGGGTCTCTGCACTGGCACCATCCCAGCCTGCTCCTCGGCGAGGACGAGCACGGCGTGTGGATCGGCTGCACGGCAGGCTCGGGCGCCCGCAAGGGCGACGGGCCCGTGGTCCCCTCAGCCTCCGCGTTCGTGATGCTCTTCCCCCGGGACGGCTGGTGGACGGCCTCCTTCAACGCCCTCCCGAACAGGGTCGAGATCTACTGCGACATCGCGACGGTGCCCCAGTGGAGCGACGGCGAGGTGACCATGGTCGACCTGGACCTCGACGTGATCCGCATGCGCGACGGCCGGGTCATCCTGGACGACGAGGACGAGTTCGAGGAGCACCAGGTCCGCTACGCCTATCCCCCCGACGTCATCGAGAACGCCCGCACCACGGCCGCCCGGCTGATGGAGGCGGTCCGCACCCGCGCCGCCCCCTTCGGCGCCGCGCCCCACTGGCTGGCTCAGGTGACCTGAGCCGCCCCGCCTCCAGTCCAGGGTGACCTGCCCGGTCTCCGGTACGGCCCGGCCACCCGGCGCCACCCGCCGACCACACCCCGCTCCGTCGCCCCACGCTCCTGCGGTGCTCACCGCCGATCGCCGCAACGCCCGCACGTCCAACACGTCCAAGGCCCGGCCGGCTCGCCGCCGCGCGAGCCGGCCGGGCGGTCTGTGGCGGGTCTACAGCGGAGGGAAGCCGGGGGCGCGGCGTTCCAGGAAGCTGGCGACGCCCTCGGCGAAGTCGGGCCGGGAGAAGGCCTCCACCATCTTGCGCGCCGCCGCGGACTCCGACGACTCCAGGGTCTCGCTCCAGTCGCCCCAGATCTGACGCTTCATCACGGCCATCGACGCCGGCGAGCTGAAGGCGGCCAGCTCGCGGGCGTAGGCCGTGGCCTCCTCCAGCAGGCTCTCCCGGGACACCGACCGGTTGACCAGACCCAGCTCGTAGGCCTCGGCCCCGGAGAAGGTGCGGCCCGACAGCAGCAGGTCCATGGCCTTGGCATGGCCGATGAGCCGGGGCAGGATCCACGACAGGCCGTACTCGGCGATCAGGCCGCGCCGGGCGAAGGCGGTGGTCCACTTCGCCTCGTCGGCGGTGAAGATCAGGTCGCACATCAGGGCGTGGACCATGCCGAGCCCGGCGCAGGCGCCGTTGACCGCGGCGATGATCGGCTTGCGGATCGTGGTCGGGAAGGTGTTGGGGCGCTTGTCCGGCTCGCCCCTGTAGGAGCCGTCCTGGATGGAGCTGAGCGTCTGGAAGTCCGCCCCGGCGCAGAAGCCCTTCCCCGCTCCGGTGACGACGATCACCCGGACCTCGGGGTCCAGCTCCGCCTCGGCCAGCTGGTCGAAGTAACGCCGCCCCATCTCGGCGGTCCAGGCGTTGAGCCTGTCCGGCCGGTTGAACGTCAGCGTCAGCACGCCCCGCTCGATCGACGACAGCACCAGATCGACCATCTCGTCCCCTTCCGGGAGCCCCCTTTCCCGGAGGCCTTCCGCACGAGAGCTCCCCGTCCGGACAGCTCCAGAATATGGTTCTATACCTTTTCCCTCTCCGGCGACAGCATGTGCGAGCGGACCAGGTCCTCCACGGTGGCGCGCAGCCCGAGAAAGAGGGAGGTCCGCTTGATGGCGAGGGCGCGGTAGGCGGGCAGTCCGATCGGGACCTCCGCGGCGACCCGGCCGGGACCGCACGAGAACACGAGCACCCGCTGAGCGAGCATGACGGCCTCCTCGACGTCGTGGGTGACCATCAGCACGGTCGTTCCCATGTCCCGCCACACCTCACGCAGGAAAAGCTGCATGTCCTCCTTGGTCTGCACGTCGAGCGCCCCGAACGGCTCGTCCAGCAGCAGCACGGCCGGCTCGCACGCCAGCGCCCTGGCGATCGCCACCCGCTGGCGCTGCCCGCCGGACAGCTGCCGGGGCAGCGCGTCCACCCAGGACGACAGCCCGACCTCGCCCAGGTACCAGCGGACCCGGCGCTCTCTGTCGGCCCTGGAGATCGGCAGCAGCCGCAGCCCGAAGGCCACATTCTGGGCCACGGTGAGGAAGGGGAACAGCGCGCCCGACTGGAACACCAGCCCGCGTTCGGGGCCCGGCCCCTGGACGGGCACCCCGCCGAGCGAGACCGAGCCCGCGCTGACCGGCGACAGACCGGCGATCAGCGACAGCAGCGTGGACTTGCCCGACCCGCTGGCGCCCACCACGCACACGAACTCGCCCGGCTCCATCGACAGGTCGATGCCGTCCAGCACGCGCGTGGTCCCGTAGTCCTTGGCCACCCCGCTCAGTACGAGGTTCATACCACCCACCTCCCGAGGCGGTCGCGCAGGATTCTCAGCGCGACGTCGATCAGCAGGCCGACGATCCCGATCACGATGAGCACCGCGAAGATCTTGTCGGTCTGCAGGAACCGCTGGGCGCGGACGATCCGGTAGCCGAGCCCCGACTCGGCCGCGATGAGCTCGGCCACCACCACGAAGTTCCACGCGGCGGCGGCGTTGATCCTGGCCGCGTCCACGATCGCCGGCAGCGCGTACGGCCAGGTCACCTTCCGGAGGACCTCCCCGGGCCTGGCCCCGAGGGTGGCCGCGACCTGGCCCAGCTCACCCGGGACCCTCCGTACGGCGTCGGCGACCATCAGCGTGTTGAAGAAGACGACGCCGAGGACGAGAATCGCGATCTTGGACGGTTCGCCGAGCCCCAGCCAGATGATCAGAAGCGGGATGAAGGCGCTGGCGGGCATGTAGCGGAGCAGGCCGACGGCCGGTTCCAGCAGGGCCAGCGCCACCCGAGAGGTGCCCATCGCGACGCCGAGCGGCACCGAGATCAGCACCGCCAGCCCGAACCCGGCCCCGACCCTGCCGAGACTGGCGAGGGTGTCCTGGGCCAGCTGCCCGGTGCCCAGCATCTCCCCGAACGCCTCCAGCACGGCCGGCGGAGACGGCAGGAAGGCCGGGTCGACCAGCCCCGCCATGCTGACGGCGGTCCAGACGGCGAGCGGGACCAGGATCGAGGCGGCGCGCAGACCCCAGCGGGCGCGGGAGGAGAGCCCCGCCCCACCGGAGTGCCCGCGCGTCCAGGCCGGGCGGGACCGGCTCCCGCGCCGGGGCAGCGGCTCCCAGGTCCTGCGTCCCGTGTCGGGGGGCGCGACGGGAGCGACGGTCCTCGCACTCATCAGGGCCGTGACCCTCTGGGAGAGGAGCAGGGCGAGTTGCACCCGCCCGGGCCGCAGGCGGTCGGGTCCGGGCCGAATCTCCATGTCCACGCTCCCGCTCTCATGGTGTGAGGCTCCTGACGAACTTGGGCTCGAACAGGCCGTCCAGTGACGGCTCGGTGTCGGCCAGGCCGGATGAGACGAGGAACTTCGCGATCAGGGAGGCCTGGTGGTCGAGGTTGGCGCCGGTGGTGCCGGGCTCGAAGGCCGCGAGGTTGTCCTCAAGGGAGAAGATGGTGGTCCCGGCGTCGTAGCTCGCGTAGGCCGCCTCGTCCACCCCGCCGCGCTTGGCCATGATCGCGTTTGCCTCGGTCCTGTTGGCGGCGATCCACCGCAGCGTCTCGAACCACGTCTTCACCAGCGCCTGCACCTCGTCGGGCCGCTCGGCCACCAGGGCCTTGTCGACCGCCAGGTGGTCGGGGATCGCGCCGGGGAAGTCCTTGGACGTCGCGACGGCCTTGGAACCGGACAGCTCCAGGGCGGTGGTGGTGAAGGGCGCGAACACGCCGACCGCGTCCACCTGACCGGCCTTGAAGGCCGCCGCGGCGGCGTCGGTCGGGAGTGGTTTGAACGTGATGTCCTTCTCGGTCAGACCCGCCTTCTGCAGCGCGAGCAGGAGCAGGTAGTGGTCGACCGTGCCCTGCTCGGCGGCCACCGTCATGCCCTTGAGGTCGGCCACCGTGGAGATGCCGGGCCTGGCGATGATCTGGTCGTTTCCGGTGGAGTTGTCGTTCACCAGCACGATCGTCTGCTTGGCCCCGCCGGAGACCGAGGCGAGGGTGTCGTTGAGCGTCTGGCTGTTGGCGTCGATGTTGCCGGTGGCCAGCGCGGTCAGGCTGTCGGTGTAGCTGTCGAAGTATTTGAGCTCGACCTTGAGCCCGTTCTTGGCGAACAGGCCGCGTTCCTGGGCGACCTGCCAGGGAAACCAGCCGGGCCAGGCGGAGAAGCCCAGCGTGAGGGTCTTGCCCCCCGCGGACGCGGCGGAGGCGCCACTCCCGGCCCCGTCGGGAGTGGAACCGCAGGCCGTACAGAACGCGAACAGGCAGAGTGCGAGAAACAGGCGGCGGAGCGTCATGAGGCTCCCCCCTTCTTGGGCAGGTGACCGGAGCGGACCAGGCAGCCGAGGGTGTCGCAGATCACCCTGGTGGCGATGAGCGCGGTGATCTCGGCGTTGTCGTAGGGCGGCGAGCACTCCACGATCTCGATGCCCGCCAGCGGCGCGGCGTCGGCGATGATCTGGATGAACTTCAGGACCTCGCGCGGCAGGAAGCCGCCGGGTTCCGGCCAGCCGGTGCCGGGGACGAAGGCGGCGTCGAGGCAGTCCACGTCGAAGGAGAGCCAGACGGCCTCGGCGTCCTTCCAGGCGACCTCCAGCGCGCGTTCGGCCGCGGCCTCGATGCCCATCTCCACGCAGTCGGTGACCGTCATGATCGTGGTGCCGCGCTCGCGGCCGACCTTCACGCCGGGCCGGGGCGCCTGCCAGCCGCCGATGCCGATCTGCACGAGGTTCTGCGGCGGCACGTTGGGGATGTCGGTCGCGTGGAACCACGGGGTGGTGTGCATGCGCTCGTCGAGGTCGGTCTCCTGGGTGTCCACGTGCCGGTCGAAGTGGATGATCCCGAGGTTGCCCGACAGGTGTTCGGCCACGCCCCGCACGGTCGGGTAGCCGATCGAGTGGTCACCGCCCAGGACGACCGGGAACGCCCCGCTGGAGTAGACGTGCGAGACGGCCTTGGAGATCTGGTCGAAGGTCTTCTCGATGTTGCCGGGGATGGTGAAGATGTCGCCGAGATCGGCCATCGTGATCGACTCCCGCAGGTCGACGCCGAGCTCGAAGCTGTAGGGACCGTACAGGGCGGAGATCTTGCGGATGCCCTGCGGCCCGAACCTGGTGCCCGACCTGTAGGTCGTGCCGCCGTCGAACGGCGCGCCCAGGATCGCCACGTCGTACGCGCCGCACCGCCGCACATCCTCGACGTAGGGGGCCTTGAGGAAGGTGTTGATCCCGGCGAAGTGCGGCAGCTCGCCGCGGGAGAAGGTCGGGATGCGCCGGTCGACGATCGAGTCGGCGCCCTGCAGGCCCACCTCCAGGGCCCAGGCGACCTCCCGTTCCCAGCCGGCGGTGGGCAGCTCGGCCTCGCGGTCGACGGCGAAGCGCGCCTCGGGACCGTTGTGGTCGACGCCGGGACGCTCGGGACCGGGGTGGTCGGGGTCGGACGCGGACGGGTGCCAGTGCATGGGAGCTCCGATACAGCTCGGAACCCGGCCGGAAGACAGCCGGGTTCTGCCGGCCTCCCGGGCTTTTGTCCCGCCGTGGAACGGCCAGGCGGCCGCCTGCACCTCTCGGACCAGCCCCGCGCCGTTGCCGTACGGCCTCACGTCTTGTCGTACGGCATCGACGACGGCGGAACCCTAGGTGCGCCCCACCATGAAGTGGGTCACGACCAGTGCAACGCCACGACGTTTCACCTGGGTTAACCCTCCGTTGCAGTCCAGTGACCGAGTCCTCGCTCCAGGGAGTCGGGGTGGTGGACGAAGCTCGGCGACAGCTCCCTGTTCTCGTAGTAGCGGTGGAAGACCGGCGTGGCCGACGCCGACATCGGCGGGACGATCCAGGTCCAGTCGGCCGGGCAGACGCGCCCGGCCTTCTCCTCGCGCTCCAGGTGGGTCAGGAAGTGCCGGGACTCGGTGTGGTGGTCGGTCATCGTCACCCCGGCCTGCTCGAAGGAGTGCAGGACCGCCATGTTCAGCTCCACCAGGGCGTAGTCCCGCCAGAGCGAGCGGTCGCTGTCGGTGTCCAGGCCCATCCTCCGGGCGATCAGGGGCATCAGGTCGTAGCGGTCGGTGTCGGCCAGGTTGCGCGCGCCGATCTCGGTGCCCATGTACCAGCCGTTGAACGGCGCCGCCCGATAACAGACCCCGCCGATCTCCAGGCACATGTTCGAGATGGCCGGTACGGCGTGCCAGCGCAGCCCCAGCTGCTCGAACCACGGGTAGATGGGATGCGACAGCGGCACCTCCAGCACGGCGTCCCCGGGAACCGTGGAGAGCAACGGCGGGCCGTCTCCCATCGAGATCGCCAGGGGAAGCACGTCGAAGGGGCTGCCGGGACCACCGGGCCAGCCGAGCTTGCGCAGCATCGTGGTGAAGTCGACGTAGCGGGGATCGCCGACGATCGAACCGTCGTCCATCGCGTATCCGGCGTACCGGATCAGCTGCTCGTTCCAGATCCTCGGTCCCGGTATCCCGGGACGGTCCTGGGCGAACACCGTGATCGTCGGCCGGATCCTGCGGACGGGCGCCGCCTCCCGCAGATGGTTCACGCATTCGACGGCGATGCCCTCGGGCGTGTTCACGTGCCGCCGGTCGCGTACGCGCAGTGAGCGCCAGTACAGCCGTCCGATGCATTTGCCGCTGTTGCGCCAGGCCACCTTGGCGCCGAAGGTCAGCTCGCCGGGCGTGTGCGTATAGGTCCCCGTCCTTGCGATCTCGGCCCGCACCTCGTGCAGGCGGGGCTTCACCGGCCCCGCCGCGGGGTTCTCGGCATGGAACAACCTCAGGTATTCCTCGGCCGCCGCCGCGTCCACGCGCGGTACCGCGTAACTCCGCTCATGGACATCGTCAGCCCGTTCGGGCGCACGACGCAGGGACCTCCGCCAGGTCAACACTGAAAACCACCCAAATGTGGCTCACGAGCACAACAGCCGTTCCGGGCGGCGAGGTGCCCTAAACGCAGTGGCCCTTACCCCACTGCGGTCATTATGGTCCGCGGCCTCCGCGTCTCGGGTCACCCTGCGCAAGCAGGGAGGCACGGCGCGGCGTCTCTCATTTTCTGCGAATCACAGTGATTTGTCCGCAGAACCAAAGCCTGAAACGCCAAAGGCCCCGGGAGCTGGTGCTCCCGGGGCCTTCTGCGATGGCTCCCGCGATAGGACTCGAACCTATAACCTGCCGGTTAACAGCCGGCTGCTCTGCCGATTGAGCTACACGGGATTGCTCTTTACGCTGGTCGGCTCGGGTGTTTCCCCGTTCCTTGCTGCGCAGGAATAGATTAGCGCACTCCGCCCGTGTGTGTCGCATCGATACTCCGGGGTAGGTCGGAGAACAACCGGCGAGCTGTGTGCGATCAGTGAACAGGGTCCGGCCGAGCCGGCTGTGGAGGTGGAGATGCGTTATCGATTGATGTTCGGAGTGGGTCTCGCGGTGGGCTACATCCTGGGGAGCCGCGCCGGACGGGAGCGCTACGAGCAGATCAAGAGGATGGCCCTTCGGGTGTCCGACAATCCCACGGTGCAGGAGGCCGCGGGCCTGATGGGCGCCAAAGTTTCCAAGGCCACCGGCGTGGCGAAGGACAAGGTGAGCGACGTGGCCAAGCATCGCCTGCCGTTCATGCGCTCCGGCAACAACGGCTGGCAGACCGACAAACAGGACGACACGGGCACCGGCTGGCCGCAGGAACAGACGAACACCGGCGCCACGCCCTACTGAGCGACCCGGCGCGCCGGCGGCGGAAGGCCCCCGAGAGGGGCCTTCCGCATGTCGGGAGGCCGTCCCACCCGAAAGACACGCCCGATCCGCGTCCGGTCACGGCTACGCGTGTGGCTGTGTTCCCAGTTCCCTGTTCCCAGTTCCCTGTTCCCTGTTCCCACGTCGTCCCCGCATCCCCCGCGCCACGCCGCCCGATCCCCGGCGCGCCGCCCAGGTGCGCAGTTCGGCTCCCCGGCTCCTCGCTTGGACGCCGAAGCCGCGCGTGTCCCTCCGGTTCAGACGCCGAAGCTGCGGCGGGTCTCCTCCAGCGCCTGCTCGGCGAGGGCACGCAGGCCGGGGTCGGTGGGATCCAGACCGGGGTCGAACACGAACTCCCAGACAAGCTGGTCCTCATCGGTCTTCCTGGCCACCAGCAGCACTCCCCCTCGCGCGTCCAGCGGGGCGTACTGATTGACCACGATCGAGGCTGTCACCCGCTCCCGCACGGCCTCGGGAACCCGGCCGGGCTCGGGGAGCAGAGCGCGGTGCGACCGCCCGTCCGTGGTGACGACCGTCAGTCCCTCCTCGTCCCACATGGCCCGATCCACCTGGAACCACGGCAGCCGGGCACCGCCCAGATAGAGCGCCCTGTCCGTGGCGATCACGTAGCCGTCCGGCCCCGCGGCGTAGGTGAGCGCCCGGTCGGGCGGTATGACGGCCTCGCGGACCTCGGCGGGTGTGCGGTTGAAGAGCTTCATGGCTCAACGGTATCCGCGAGCAGATCGAGGGTGAGAGCGGCCGACCAGGAGAAGTCCCTGCTGCCCCGGCCACTGCCGTCGAAGGGATCGAAGCACTCGCGGAAGCCCGCCTGCCGTACCAGGCGCAGGGTGCCCGCCCCGAGCACCTGTGCCAGCCCCGTCTGGTCGTGGATGACGGCCGCCCGCCGCAGCAGCCAGTTGGTGTTCATCCAGGACGGCCCCCGCCAGTAACGGGACCGGTCGAACTGGGGGGCGCGAATCTCACAGCTCGGCACCGGATAACCGACCGCGCCCATGAACCGGGGCGACTCCAGCAGCCTCACCAGATCCGCCACCCGCTCGGTGGGAAGCCCCGGATCGAGCATCGGCCCGAAGCAGCCGACCGTGCAGACGGGGCTGAGCCGCCCGCTGCGCAGATCTCGGGTGTGAAAGACACCGTCGGCCCAGAGACGCTCCAGCAGCGCCGCACGGATCCGCTCGACCGCTTCCCGGTACGGCTGTGGATCGGCGCCCGCCAGCGGGGCCAGTTCGGCGAGCGCCTGACAGGAGGCGAGCCAGATCCCGTTGAACATCGGGTCCTCGACCGCGAACGGGTGATCCTCCCTGAGGTAGGTCGCGTCGTAGCCGGAGTCGCGGTAGCGCAGGGCCAGCCAGACGTAGCGGTCGTGGTGGCTGTCGAGATGGCCGTCGGGGAACCCCTCGCTCCGGTAGGCGTAGCGGACCTGGGGCAGGGCCTCCAGCGGGGCGTCCCACACGGGACTGTCGTCCATTCCGGACTCCCACGGGTGCACGATCGCCGCCAGTCCTCCCCCGCCGAGGTCCCTGGCCGTGGTGAGGTAGTCGTGCTGGGCCGCCAGCATCGGATAGAGCCGCCGGACGAGGGCCGCGGCCATCTCACGATCCGTCGTGTGCCGCCACATCCACCACAGGGCGAAGCCCTGCAGCGGCGGCTGGGTCAGCCCCGAGGTGAGCACTTCGTTGGGGGAGGCCGGGTGGTCCTGGGAGCGCCAGACGGACGGGCCGGGGAAATACGCCTCCGCGGAGGCGGGGTGGAAGACGATGTGCGGCACCATCCCGGTGCGCCACTGCCCCGCCAGCAGGCTGAGCAACTCGGCTCCCGCCCTGCGGGTGTCACAGCGGGACAGGCCGATCGCGACGAAGGTGGAGTCCCAGTTCCACTGGTGGGGATAGAGCCCGGGCGCGGGCACCGTGGCGGAGCCCGTCCAGTTCGCGTCGAGCACGGACCATGCCTCGCGCCCGAGCGCGACGTCGTCTACCGCCGCCCGCGCCTCCATTTGTCCAGTCTGCGCCTCTATCGACGGGGATAATAGGGCTACGCCTTCCGGGTCACCCGGAGGGCGGCGGACGGGGGGATGCCGTCACGTCAGAAGGGCCGCGCCCCAGAACGATCCCGGGCTCACCCCGCCGGGACAGGCGAAGACGCCCGAGCCGACGTGCTGGATGTATTCGTTGAGCGTGTCCTTGGCCGCCAGGGCCCGCTGGATCGGGATGAAACCCTTCTCCAGATCACGCTGGTAGGCGAGGAAGAACAGGCCCGCGTCCAGCCGTCCCAGGCCGTCGCTGCCGTCGGTGAAGGAGTAGCCCCGGCGCAGGATCGTCGCCCCGGACAGGGAGTCCGGGTGCGCCAGCCGTACGTGGGAGTCGATCGGAAGCTTGTCCAGGACCACGGGATCATGCTCGCGGGTGCCTCCGTAGGGGGCGCCCTCGCGCTTGGTGCGGCCGAAGATGTCCTCCTGCTCCTTCAGCGAGGTGCGATCCCAGGTCTCGATGTGCATCCGGATCCGCCGGGCGACCAGGTAGGAGCCGCCGCGCATCCACTCGGGACCCTCGTCCCCGACCCAGACGTGGGTGTCCAGTTTCTTCTCGTCGGTCGCCGCGATGTTGTCGGTGCCGTCCTTGAAGCCCATGAGGTTGCGGGGGGTCTGCGCGTCCGGCGTGGTCGACGACGTCTTGCCGAAACCGAGCTGGGACCATCGGATCGACGCCACGCCGAAGCCCATGCGCACCAGGTTCCGGATGGCGTGCACCGCGACCTGGGGGTCGTCCGCACACGCCTGCACGCAGATGTCCCCGCCGCTGCGGGCCGGGTCGAGCTTGTCCGCGGGAAAGTGCGGCAGCTCCTTGAGCCCGTCCGGCTTGGGCAGCTTCAGCTTGTCGAAGAACGAGGGGCCGAACCCGACCGTCAGCGTGAGCCGCGAGGCGGGCAGTCCGATGGCCTCGCCCGTGTCGTCCGGCGGGGCCAGCTCGGCCCCGGTCGCCCCGCCGCCGACCTCTTTCGCCTCGGTCATCTGGACGGCCGCCGCCGCCCAGGCCTTCAGCATCGTCGCCACGTCCTCCTTGGAGTCCGTGCTCAGGTCGAAGGCGGCGAAATGAAGCCGGTCCTGGACCGGGGTGGCGATCCCGGCCTGGTGGGAACCGTGGAACGCGATCGACTGGCCGGAGTCCGCGGCCAAGACCGATCTCGGCCCCTGCTCCGTCTGCCGGAGCAGGCCGGCGCCGGCGGCCACGACGGCTCCACCGCCCACGGCGAGGCCCGCTCCGGTCAGGAGCCTGCGTCGACTGAGATCGGTCATCTCTCCCCCTCTGGGAAATCGGTCATCTCTTCCGCCCTGGAAAAAGATCAGTCTGCGGAAACCGCGACGAGACCGGAGAGCGGCTCGGCGAGGGCGTTGACCGCGTCGGAGCGTTCCTTGACCCGATCCCTGGGCGGCTTGGCGCAGGAGGCGAGGACACCGCAGGTGGCGACGGTACGGAATGCTGCGGACATGGAGGCTCCTGCATAGTCAGTTAGGCGTCCCTAACTTAGCTTTCCCTAACCTTGTATAGCCAATCGGACCCCCCTTCAGATCGGCGTGATAGGCGCCACCCTCATCGCCCGGCTCTCATTGCCGGCGCCTCGACGTCCGTTGCCCGATGCCCTCGGCAGGGGCCCGCGCGGAGCGACAGGGCCCGGCGCGACCGGTCCGGCGAACCGGCCAAGGCCCCCGGCTGCGCTCCGTTGGAGCGGCGAAAGCCCTCGTGGAACGGCGAAAACCCGAGGAAACGGCGAAGGCCCGAGGAAACGGCGAAGGCCCGAGGAAACGGCGAAGGCCCGAGGAAACGGCGAAGGCCCGAGGGAACGGCGAAGGCCCGAGGGAACGGCGAAGGCCCCCGGATCATGGATTCCCGGGGGCCTTCGCCATAAGGACTCTCGATTCTCCGTCGAGACGACGGACGCTCAGTCGAGGTAGTCGCGGAGCATCTGAGCTCTGGTCGGATGACGGAGTTTGGCCAGGGTCTTGGACTCGATCTGCCGGATACGCTCCCGGGTCACACCGAACTCCCGGCCGACCTCCTCCAACGTCCGGGGGTGGCCGTCGGCGAGGCCGAAGCGCAACTGGATGATGCGCTGCTCACGCTCGGACAGCGTCGCGAGGATGTCGTCGAGCTGGTCCTGCAGCATGATGAAGGCCGCCGCCTCCATCGGGACGACCGCGTCCGCGTCTTCGATGAAGTCACCGAGGTCGGAGTCCTCCTCGCCGATCGGCGACTGCAGCGAGACCGGCTCCTGGGCGATGCGCTGGATCTCGATCACCCGATCGATCGGGAGATCCATCTCCAACGCGATCTCCTCGGGCGCGGGCTCGCGACCGAGATCCTGGTGGAGCTGACGCTGGACCCGGACCAGCTTGTTGATCGTCTCGACCATATGCACCGGAATGCGAATGGTGCGCGCCTGATCGGCGATGGCCCTGGTGATCGCCTGGCGAATCCACCATGTGGCATATGTGGAGAACTTGTAGCCCTTGGTGTAGTCGAATTTCTCGACCGCCCGGATGAGCCCGAGGTTGCCCTCCTGGATGAGATCCAGGAACAGCATGCCGCGTCCCACATATCTTTTGGCGATTGACACGACAAGCCGAAGATTGGCCTCAATCAGCCGTTGCTTGGCTCGCGTTCCCTGCCAGACGAGCTCTTTGAACTCCGGGAAGACCAACCGCGACACGACACTGGTCAGCTTGTCCTCGGCGAACAGCCCGGCTTCGATCGACTTGGCGAGCTCCACCTCCTCCTCGGCCGTGAGCAGTGGCACACGACCGATCTCCCGCAGGTAGATGCGGACCAGGTCGCTCGTCGGCGCCCGTTTTCCGACATCCTCCTCATCGGACCGGGTGGGCTCCTCGTCGCCCTGAGGCTCGAGGACCTCCACTCCGTGCTCGGCGAGCATGCGGACGACGCGTTCCAGCGCGTCGGACGGCAGCTCGGACTTGTCGAGCGCGGCGGCCACGTCGTCAACCGTGACGCTTCCGCGCTCTCTTCCTTTCGTGACGAGGTCGGCCACCTGGTCTACCGATGGCGGCCCACTTGGCAGCACCGATGCACCCACGGGAGACAGTCTGCTGTATTAGTCCCCCTAAATGGCAGACCTATTTTTGTCACCGAAGGTAAGGCCGCGATCATTATCGGATCGAGACCTTATTAGGGTTTGATCGAATCGACTCGCGGACATTAAAGCTAATTACGACATCAGCTTGAGGCGATGCGTTCCTTCAGTAACCGTCGCTGCTGCTCCAGCGCGACCAGTTCGCCGAACAGCCGGTTGTACTCCTGCTGCTCCTCGACCGGGTTGGTCCGCTGCATGCGTGACTTCAGCTGCTCGATCGCCCGGGCCACCGAGACGAGCTCCAGGGCCGCCAGCAGGTCCGAGGCGTAGCGCTCCTCGTTCGCCAGGTCCGCCCGGAGCTCCTCCACCGCGAACCGGGTGACCACCCCGCGCAGGGAGTCGCTGACCTCGGCGAGCAGCCGGTCCACCCACTCACGCCCGCCCTGGCCGGCCGCCGCCATACCGCCCGCGTCCACGATCAGCTTGTACAGCGCCGTGTGCTCGGCGAGCGTGAACGACTCCGGGCCGAGCGCCTCGAAGCCGGGACCGAGCAACGCCGGACGCTGCACGGCCAGCTTCAGCACCTCTGCCTCGGTCCGCACACCGGGGTCGGTGAGGTCGGCGACCTTGCGCGGCGCGGCGCGGCGCTGTGCCTGTGGTCCCGCGCCGCGCTGCGCCTGCGGCTGGGCCACGGCGGAGATCTCGGCGATCCGATCCATGACGAACCGCTCGTTGTTGAAACCCAGCCAGCGGTCGAGGTCGACCCCGTACAGCTGGCGGAGGGAACGGTCCTTGATCCCGGCCACGATCGGCGCGGCGGCGTCCAGCGCGGACAGCCGGCCCTCGTTGGTGCTCACGTCGTAGCGGGAGATCACGTTGCGGATCGCGAACGCGAACAGCGGCTCCCTGCTGGCGATCAGATCGCGCACGGCCGCCTCGCCGTGCTTGATGCGCAGATCGCACGGGTCGAGCCCGTCCGGCTGCACGGCCACGAAGGTCTGGGTGACGAACTTCTGCTCGTCGGCGAAGGCCCGCAGCGCCGCCTTCTGCCCGGCCGCGTCGCCGTCGAACGTGAAGACCACCTCGCCGTGCGACCCCGACTGGTCCAGCAACAGCCGTCGCAGCACCTTGATGTGCTCCTCGCCGAACGCGGTGCCGCAGGTGGCCACCGCCGTCGGCACGCCCGCCAGGTGGCAGGCCATCACGTCGGTGTAGCCCTCGACGATCACGGCCTGGGAGCGCTTGGAGATCTCCCGCTTGGCCAGGTCGACGCCGTAGAGGACCTCGCCCTTCTTGTAGAGCGGGCTCTCCGGGGTGTTCAGGTATTTGGGGCCGTCCTCGGCCTCGTTCAGCTTCCGCGCGCCGAAACCGATCACGTCACCGGTGATGTCGCGGATCGGCCAGACCAGCCGTCCCCGGAACCGGTCGATCGGGCCGCGCCGTCCCTCCTTGGCGAGCCCGCCCTTGACCAGCTCGGCCGAGGTGAACCCCCGGCCCATCAGGTGCCGCGAGAGCGCCTCCCACTCGGCGGGTGCGTAACCCACCCCGAAGTGCTCGGCGTCGACCCGCTCGAACCCGCGCTCCGACAGGAACTTGCGCCCGATCGCGGCGTCGGGGCCGGCCAGCTTCGAGACGTAGAACTCCGCCGCCGCCTTGTGCGCCTCGATGAGGCGGCTGCGCTCGCCCTGCTCCCGCCCGGGGACGTAACCGCCCTGCTCGTAGCGGAGCTGGATGCCCGCCCGGTTGGCCAGCTGTTCCACGGCCTCGCCGAACGACAGGTGCTCCAGGCGCCTGACGAAGGTGATGACGTCGCCGCCCTCCGCGCACCCGAAGCAGTACCAGTAACCCCGGGCGGGGGTGACGTTGAACGATGGACTCTTCTCGTCATGGAAGGGGCACAGCCCCTTCAGATTTCCGCCGCCCGCGTTGCGGAGCTGGATGTGCTCACCCACGATGTCCGCGATCGGCGAGCGCTCCCGCACGAGCGCGATGTCCTCGTCACTGATCCGGCCTGCCACGCCGTGAGTCTAGTCCGGCATCCCGACAACTCGGAGCCCCCGGCGGACGCGGGACCGGGCACGAATGCGGACCCGGAGGGTACGGGGACGTGGACGCGAAGGACACACAAGGGGGCGACTTTCCCGAAGCGGTCATAACCAATCAGGAGGTCGGTTACAAAGGTAAAGGTGGATTCTCGATAATGTTACGCGGGTGGAGATCATGCGATCGGGGCATATAGCACGATTGACCGCCGTGACCAGCGCGGTTCTCGTAACGGGAGCCTGCGCGTCACCGGGCGGGGTGGCCGGCATCAGCACGCTGCCTCCCACCCCCGCGGCGGACAAGGTCATCTCGGCGCAGACGGACGAGATCACCGCGACGATTCCGGAGGCGACACCGACGGCGACACCGATTCCTCAGACGGCGGTGGACCGGCCCAAGCCCGACGCCCCGGTGCAGGTCCCGCCTCCGAAGCTCTCCGAGTACGCCTACGTCTTCCCCGTGAAGGGGTGCCGGGTGACCTATGAGAGCGCGTTGCTGGTGCTGCCGAAGACCACGATCTGGGCCGGGCAGGGATGCTCCTTCGTCTCCCCCGTGAGCGGCGTGGTCTACGAGGTCAACACCCAGAACCGGTGGACGCCCTCCACCGACCGCGGGGCGGACCGCGAGGGCCGGTTCGTCACGGTCATCGGGGACGACGGCGTGCGCTACCTGGGCGGCCACCTGGACAAGGTCGCTCTGGGAATCAAGCCCGGAGTCCGGGTCAGCGCGGGTCAGGTCCTCGGCCAGGTCGGCAACTCCGGCAACGCCCGCTCCACCGCCAGCAACCTCTACTTCGCGATCTCCTGGAAGACCGACCCCTCGCTCTGGTGGGTACGGCGAGGCATGGTCAAGCCGTGGGACTACCTGGACGCCTGGCTGAAGGGCAACGCCACGCTGTCCCCCAAGGACGAGGTGCGGGCCGTGATGAACCGGACGGGAGCCACGCCCGGCTGCACGACCCTGTGCGCGTCCAAGACACCGCCCGTCAGCAAGCCGACGAAGCGGCCGCCGAAGCCCATTCCCCAGGTCACGCTGAACCCCCCGACCACGCTGAACGGCTAGGGCTGAACGCCGTCCGGAACCCCGGACGGCTCAAGAGGGCCGGGCACCGTCTGAACACCGCCCGGCTCAGGCCGGCATGGCCTGAATGCCGGACACCGACATGATCGGAGCTCTGAACGACCGAAGCCGGGCACCACCGGAAACCCGGACGGCTGGAAATCGGGGAGGTCCGGGGCCTCAGCGTCCGGAGAGGTGCCGGTGCCAGGTGACCGCCGAGGTGTCGGTGAGCGAGGCGATCTGGTCGACGACCACGCGGAGCCGTCCGGCGTCCGTGGTGGCCTTGGTGAAGAAGGGCCTGAGCGCGGGCTCCAGGGTGCCCGGCGCGCCCAGCATGATCAGGTGCGCCAGGTCGTGGATGAGCTCGCGCTGCTTGACCCGGTTGGCGTTGTGCGCGTCCCTGGTTATCACGTAGTGGACGGTGAGCCCCTTCAGCACCGCGCACTCCAGCCGGGTGGTCCTGGGCACGATCAGGTCGGCGCTGTGGCGGCCCACGGTGGGGCCGTACACCTCCTGGGTGGCGACCTGCGCGGACCTGCAGAGGTGGCCGATGAGCGCGCTGGTGAGGCCCTTGATCGCGGCGAGGTCGGCAAGGGAGGCGTCGAAGTGGCGGGGCCAGAGCGGCTGGGCGACGAGGCGGCCGAAGATCTCCTCCAGCTCGCCGGGATCGGCGTCGTCGACGTACCAGGCCCGGGTGGTCTCGCAGACCTCGCGGCGCTCCGCCGGGTCGCGCAGCATCTCCAGCACGACGTCGCCGGAGTGGAGCGCGTCCTCGAGGTCGTGCACCGAGTAGGCGACGTCGTCGGCCCAGTCCATGATCTGGGCCTCGAAGCTGACCCGCCCGGCGGGCGCGCCCTCCCTGATCCAGTCGAAGACCGGCATGTCGTCGTCGTAGGCGCAGTATTTGGAACTCGTCTCGCGGGTCCACGGATATTTGATCGCGGCGTCCAGGGAGGCGCGGGTGAGGTTGAGCCCGGCGCTGCGGCCGTCCTCGGTGACGACCTTGGCCTCCAGCCGGGTCAGCAGGCGCAGGCTCTGCGCGTTGCCTTCGAACCCGCCGCATCCGGCGGCGAGCTCGTTGAGCGCGGTCTCCCCGTTGTGGCCGAACGGCGGATGCCCGAGATCGTGGGCCAGGCAGGCGGTCTCCACCAGGTCGGGGTCCAGGCCGAGCGTCTCGCCCATCTCCCGGCCGATCTGCGCGCACTCCAGGGAGTGGGTCAGACGGGTGCGGGGCATGTGCTGCCCGCTGCCGAGGGTCTCCCCCGGACCGACCACCTGGGTCTTGGCCGCGAGCCGGCGTAGTCCCGCGCTGTGCAGCACTCGCGCCCGGTCGCGCTCGAACGGGCGTCTCTCAGGGTTGCCGGGAGGTTCCGGCACCCACCGGGCTTGGTCGTGCTCGTCGTAACCATGCATAAGTGCTGTGATTTTATCCGGGAAAGAGTCAGTCCACGCCGAACGGCGAGGAAACACCTGGTGACCAGGCCTATGTCCTACCTGGGGCGGGGCCGCGGAGCCCTTCGTGATCCGCGAGATCGCGGATCGCGAAGGGCCGCCGTCAGCGGGTGTCGGAGCCGGCACCGATCAGGGCAGCGCGGCCGGCCTCCAACCGGGCGACCGGAATGCGGAACGGCGAGCAGGACACGTAGTCGAGACCCGCCTGGTGACAGAAGTGGATGGAGTCGGGGTCGCCGCCGTGCTCACCGCAGATGCCGAGCTTGAGATCGGGCCGGGTCCTGCGGCCCTCCTCCACGGCGAGCAGGACGAGCCTGCCGACACCGTCGCGGTCCAGGGTCTCGAACGGGGAGACGCCGAAAACCCCCAGCTCCAGATATTTGGAGAAGAAGGCGGCTTCGACATCGTCGCGAGAGAAGCCCCAGGTCATCTGGGTCAGGTCGTTGGTTCCGAAGGAGAAGAACTCGGCGGCCTCGGCGATCTGCCCGGCGGTCAGCGCCGCGCGCGGCACCTCGATCATCGTGCCGATCAGCGCCTCGACCCCGACCTCGGCAAGGATCTTCTGCGCCTCGTCCCTCACGTGCTCCAGCTCCTGGACCGCGCCGACGAGCGGGATCATGACCTCCGCCTGGGCGCCCGGGACGGCCTTGGCCGCCTCCGCGATCGCCCGGACCTGCATGGCGAACAGGCCGGGGATGACCAGGCCGAGCCGTACGCCGCGGAGGCCCAGCATGGGGTTCTGCTCGTGCAGCCGCTTGACCGCGGCGAGCAGCTTGCGGTCCTTCTCGCCGGCCTGGTCACCCGCGAGGGCGACCTTCACCGACAGTTCGGTGTAGTCAGGCAAAAACTCATGCAACGGCGGGTCGATCAGGCGAATCGTGACGGGCAGGCCTTCCATCTCCTGGAAGATCTCGGTGAAGTCCGCCTCCTGCAGCGGCTTCAGCGCGGCCAGCGCCTGCTCACGCTCCTCGGAGGAGGTGGCCAGGACCAGATCCTCGACCAGCTGGCGGCGGTCGCCGAGGAACATGTGCTCCGTACGGCAGAGCCCGACGCCCTGGGCGCCGAACCGGCGGGCCCGGGCGGAGTCCTCGGCGTTGTCGGCGTTCGCCCGCACCTCCAGCCTCCGGGACGCGTCGGCGTGGGACATGATGCGGTGCACGGCCTGGACGAGCTCGTCCTCGTCGCCGAGTTCACCCGAACCTTCGAAGTACTCCATGACCGGGGAGGCGACCACGGGCACCTCTCCGAGATAGACGGCGCCGTTGGTGCCGTCGATGGAGATGACGTCCCCCTCGGAGACCACGACGCCTCCGGGCGCGGTGAACCTGCGCTCCGCGACCGAGACCTCCAGCTCCTCGGCCCCGCAGACACAGGTCTTGCCCATGCCCCTGGCGACTACGGCCGCGTGCGAGGTCTTGCCTCCGCGGCTCGTCAGGACCCCCTGGGCGGCGATCATTCCGGCCAGGTCGTCGGGGGTGGTCTCGCGGCTGACCAGGATGACGGACTCACCCCGGGCGGCGAGCTCGACGGCCCTCTCCGTGGAGAAGACGGCCTTGCCGACGGCGGCGCCCGGCGAGGCGTTCATCCCCTTTGTGATCACCTTGCTCTCCGCGTCCTTGGCGAACCGGGGGAACATGAGCTGGGCGAGCTGGGCGCCGGTGACCCTGGTCATGGCCTCGTCGATGTCGATCATGCCCTGGTCCACCAGCTGCACGGCGATGCGGAACGCGGCGCCCGGGGTCCGCTTGCCCACGCGGGTCTGGAGCATCCAGAGCTTGCCGCGCTCGACCGTGAACTCGATGTCGCACAGGTCGCGGTAGTGGTTCTCCAGCTTGTCCATGATCTTCATGAGCTCGTCGTAGACGGGCTTGTCGATGTCCTCCAGATCCTGCAGGGAGATGGTGTTGCGGATGCCCGCGACCACGTCCTCGCCCTGGGCGTTCTGCAGGTAGTCGCCGTACACGCCCTGGTGACCGGTGCCGGGGTCCCGGGTGAAGGCCACGCCGGTGCCGGAGTCCATGCCCCAGTTGCCGAAGACCATCGAGCAGATGTTGACCGCCGTGCCCAGGTCGGTCGGAATGCGCTCCTGGCGGCGGTAGATGACGGCCCGCGGGGCGTTCCAGGACTCGAAGACGGCCTTCATCGCCATGCTCATCTGCCGGTACGGGTCGGCGGGGAAATCCTCGCCGGTCTGGTCCCGGACGATGCCCTTGTAGGTCGTCACCAGACGCTGGAAGTCGGCCGCGTCCAGCTCCAGGTCGTCGCGCCCGCCCTTGAGCTCCTCGAAAGCCCCGTCGAACAGCTCGCCGTCGATGCCCTGGACCGTCTTGCCGAACATCTGGATGAGACGCCGGTAGGAGTCCCAGGCGAAGCGCTCGTTGCCACCCGACTGCTTGGTCAGGCCGTGCACCGACTCGTCGTTCAGCCCGATGTTGAGAACCGTGTCCATCATGCCCGGCATCGAGAACTTGGCCCCGGATCGCACGCTCACCAGCAACGGGTCGTCCGCCTGCCCCAGGCGACGGCCCATCCGGCTCTCCAGCGCGTCCAGGTGCTCGGTGATCTCCTCTTCCAGGCCTTCCGGGAGGGCTTCCTCCTCCAGGAACCTGCGACACGCCTCACTGGTGATCGTGAAGCCAGGAGGCACCGGCAGTCCGAGATTGGTCATCTCCGCCAGGTTGGCCCCCTTACCGCCGAGCAGATCCTTGAGATCTTTGTTGCCCTCGGTGAAGTCGTAAACGTACTTGGGCACGGTTGCTCCTTCTTCGACTTCAAACGGCGTTTGGTTCCGCCTCTCTTCGGACTCTACCGACGGAAGACCCGATGAAACGTCACTCGATAGACAACACAACGTTTACCCAGGTCAGGACCCATAGGGCGGTCTAATCCAATTCACTCCAGAACAAAATCAATCGCCATATCATCTTCCCCAAGAATTGGTATAAACCAATTGGTGTAAACCAATTTTCTCAGCATTCAAACACGTTCACGGGAGCTTCAGGATCCGTGGTAGAAGATCGCGACCAACCGCGCGATCACCCCGTCCGGTGAAGGCGGCTCTCCCTTATACGGGCCGCGTCCCGGGCTGTTTCCTGATCCGTCGGGATCGGCCGGGCCCGGGTTTCCTGATCCCGACGGATCAGGAAATCCGGGCCGGGAAGGGCCCCACATACAGATACGGCCCCCGCCTGTGTGGCGGGAGCCGTATCTGAAGAGCGGATCGTGAAGATCAGTCGTTGAGGTGCTGGCGGAGGTAGGACTCGACCTGGTCGAGGGCCACACGCTCCTGGGCCATGGAGTCACGCTCGCGGATGGTCACCGCGTGATCCTCAAGGGTGTCGAAGTCGACGGTGATGCAGAACGGCGTGCCGATCTCGTCCTGGCGGCGGTAACGGCGGCCGATCGCGCCCGCGTCGTCGAACTCGACGTTCCAGCGGCGGCGGAGCTGGGCGGCCAGGTCCTTGGCCTTGGGCGACAGGTCCGCGTTACGCGACAGCGGAAGCACCGCGACCTTGACCGGCGCGAGGCGGTGGTCGAGGCGCATGACCGTGCGCTTCTCCATGACGCCCTTGGCGTTGGGCGCCTCGTCCTCGGTGTAGGCGTCCATCATGAAGGTGAGCGTGGCGCGGTCGACACCGGCCGCCGGCTCGATCACGTAGGGGACGTAACGCTCGCCGGTGTCCTGCTCGAAGAAGCTGAGGTCGGTGCCGGAGGCCTTGCCGTGCGCGGTCAGGTCGAAGTCGGTGCGGTTGGCGACGCCCTCAAGCTCGCCCCACTCACCGCCGGTGAAGTTGAAGCGGTATTCGATGTCGACGGTCCGCTTGGCGTAGTGGGCCAGCTTCTCCTGCGGGTGCTCGTAGATGCGCAAGTTGTCCTTGTTGATGCCCAGGTCGGTGTACCAGCGGAAGCGCTCGTCGATCCAGTACTGGTGCCACTCCTCGTCGCTGCCAGGCTTGACGAAGAACTCCATCTCCATCTGCTCGAACTCGCGGGTGCGGAAGATGAAGTTGCCCGGAGTGATCTCGTTGCGGAACGACTTGCCGATCTGGCCGATGCCGAACGGGATCTTCTTACGCGCCGACTGCTGCACGTTGAGGTAGTTGATGAAGATGCCCTGGGCGGTCTCCGGCCTCAGGTAGGCGAGGCCGGACTCGTCCTCGACCGCGCCCAGGTAGGTCTTCAGCAGACCGCTGAACTGCTTGGGCGTGGTGAAGGAGCCCTTGTTGCCGCAGTTGGGGCAGGTGATCTCGGCCAGGCCGCCCACCGGCGGCTTGCCGTGCTTCTCCTCGTAGGCCTCTTCGAGGTGGTCGGCGCGGTAGCGCTTGTGGCACGACTGGCACTCGGTCAACGGATCCGTGAAGGTCTCAACATGGCCGCTGGCCTGCCACACCTCACGGGCCAGGATCACAGAGGAGTCAAGGCCGACCACATCGTCACGGCCCTGCACCACGCTCTTCCACCACTGCCGCTTCACGTTGTTCTTGAGCTCCACGCCAAGCGGACCGTAGTCCCACGACGCGCGCAGGCCGCCGTAGATCTCGCTTGAGGGATACACAAGCCCGCGTCTCTTGGAGAGGCTGACGATGGTGTCCATGATGTCCGTACGGCGTGCCATAAGGGAAAATCTCCATCCGGCTGGAGGTCGGCGAGGAAGTGATTGGGTATCCAGCTTAGGGGAGCCGGACCCCCAGGACATGCGCTTAAACCATGACGCCCACCTCACTTTCCTTGTCCGGCGGGACGCATAAGGGACGTCAGGGCCTATCGACGTCCTCGAAGGCGCTCGGCTCGTTGATCATCAGCGTCATCAGCGGATACATCGACATCCGCGCCGCGCCCAGTGCCCGCCGGTAGAACCCGGCGCCCTCCCACTCACTGACGAGCGCCCACAGCTCCGGCTCGTCCACCGACCTGGACACCCGGCCACGCACATATCCGGGCTGCCCGGCCAGGGTGTCGACGATGTCGTGGGCCTGGGTCAGAAACTCTTCGGTCTGGCCGGACGGCACCGAGTAACGGATGAGAGCAAGCATCCGCCCAGCATGCCAGAGCCCCGTCCCCTCCCCGCTCCGACCCTTCCGCCGGCTGCCCACTGCCTGCTCGGTCCACTCGGCCTGCTGCCTGTTCGGCCGGCCCACTCGGCCCACTCAGCCTGCTGCCTGTTCTGTTTGCCCTGGCCTGCTCACTCGCCGCCCTGTCCGCCCTGTCCCGTGCTACCCGCCGTCCACCGCCTGCTCTGCCCTACCGTCTGCCACTGTCTTACCGTCCGCACCATCCGTGACCCGGTCCGCCCTCCAGTGTCTGCCGCTCCGGGCTTGGCGGCGTTAGGCTCGGGCTGTGGCCGACAAGCGCAGTGAACGCCCCTCACATCCTCTGTCCCAGCGCCGTCCTCAGCAGGCCAAGCGCCCGCTGCCGCCGGGCGAGCAGTTCTTCACGCCTGGCGCGACGGGCCTGCGGCGGAAGATCGAGCTACGCAGCGCGGCCCCGCTCGTCTTCCTCTTCCAGCTGCCCCGCTGGATCGCCCCCGTGCTGCTCGTCGTCCTTCTCCTGGTCGGCTTCGCGGTGCCGTCCTTCTGGGGCGGGGTCGCGGTGCTGCCGGTGCTCGGGTTCGTCGGCTGGCTCGCCTACATGTCGTGGCCGTCGCTGGGCGCCGGGGGCCGCCTCCTGCGGGTGGCGCTGCTCACCTTCCTGATCCTGCTGATCGCCGACCGTCTCGGCGCTTTCTGAAGACCGCGACGCCTTTTGAAAGCCACGGCCTCTCAACGCTCAGCGCCACGACCTCTTGGTGCCGCGATCTCTGAGCGCTCTCAGCGCCACAGCTTCTGGACGCTCGCAGCGCGACGGCCTCCGAGCGTACGACTTTCTCAACGCTCAGCACCGCGACCTCTCGGTGCCGCGACCTCTGGACGCTCCCAGCGCCACGTCCTCTGAGCGGTACGACCTCTCAGCGCTGAGCGCCACGACCTCTGAGCGGTACGGCCGGACGCCGTACCGCTCAGCCGGAGCGGCCGGCCAGGGCGAGGGTGTGCTCTGGCCGGGCTCCGGACGGCCTGGTGGCTGGTCGGCTAGCCGGAGGGCGGCAGCATCGTGTAGCCGGGGAAGTTGCCCGGCAGACGCTCCGTGTCGGGCCCCTGGGTGACGGCCCGGACAAGCAGCTCGCCACCCACGAACGCGCCCCGCCACGACGCGCCGAGGCCGCCGAACAGCTCTTCGCGGTCGCCGCGCGAGCGCGGCACGTTGACGCCCACCTTGAACGCCCGCACCTCGGAGGCCAGCCGTCTGGCCGTCTCCTCCTCGTCGCAGGAGATCGTGGCGACCAGCGCTCCGTTGCTGGCGTTCATCGCGGCCAGCAGCTCGGCCTCGGTGTCGACCAGCACGATGGTGTCGACCGGCCCGAACGGCTCGGCGTGGAACAGCGGCGACGAGCGGGGCGGGGTGAGGATGGCGACGGGTGCGAGGTACGCGGAGGTGTCCTGGCCGGGAAGGAAGCGGCCGTCGTCGAGGGACCCCCGGTACAGGGGCACCCCGCCCTTGGCCACCGCCTCGTCGATCTGGTCGGCGAGCTCCTTGACCTTCGCGTTGGTGATCAGCGGGCCGAAGTCGAGATCCGGTAGCGGATCATCGGGGGCCTCCACGGCCAGCGGGTGGCCGAACCGCACGGAGTGGATCGCCGGCAGGTAGGCGGCCAGGAACTCGTGGAACAGCGAACGCTGGACCACGAAGCGCGGGTAGGCCGTGCAGCGCTGCTTGGCATAGTCGAAGCTCTTACGGATCTGCCCGGTCAGCAGCTCCCAGTTGCCGTACTCCCACACCCCCCAGCAGTTGAGCCCCTCCTGTTCGAGGACGTGCCGGTGCCCGAGATCGGCGAGCGAGGTGGCCACCTGCCCGCCGGCGTCGCGCCCGCCGACGAAGGAGACACAGCCCAGCTCCTTGCCGCGCACCAGTGCCGGGGAGAGCTCGGCCCCTCCCCCGCTGACCAGGGTGATCGGCAACCCCTCCCTGGCGGCCAGGGCGCAGGCGAGGGTGAGGCAGGCCAGGCCGCCGTCCGTGGGCGCCTTGGCGATGACCGCGTTGCCCGCGAGGACCTGTACGAGCATGGCGTGCATCAGCACGCTCATCGGGTAGTTCCAGCTGGCGATGTTGCTGACCGGCCCGTGCAGCGGGGTCCGGCCCGCGACCATCCGGTCGATCTCGGCCACGTACCAGTGCACCCCCTCGATGCACCGGTCGACGTCGGCGGTCGCCAGCTTCCACGGCTTGCCGATCTCCCACACCAGCAGCAGGGCCAGCAGGTCGCGGTGGGCGGTCATCGCCTCCAGCGCCGCCGTGACACGCGCCTTACGCTCGGCGAGCGGAACGTGCCGCCACAGGCGGTGCTCGTCGAGGCTCGCCTGCACCGCGCGGGAGGCCACGGCCCGGTCGAGCCGGGGCGGCCCGGCGATGGCGGTTCCGTCGACCGGCGAGACGCCGGGCGACGGACGGCCGTCGCGCTGCCAGAAACCGCCCCAGTGGTTGAGGACTCGATCGTCGTGGAACGCCTCGGGCACCGCCGACACGCACCGGTCGTAGGCGTCGGACCAGGCCGTGCCAGGCTTGAGCATGAACGACATGGATTCCTCTTCTCAGTCGGACCAGTCGATGGCCAGGGCGAGTTCCTGCTCGGGCAGCGGCTCGAATTCCTTGATCGTGTTGAGAGAGGCGCCCATGGCCGCGTTGGCTTCGCGCTCGACCATCACCTCGACCAGTACGGGGAGGCGCTCGCGCTCGGATTCGGCCGAGGCCCAGGCCAGCGCGTCACGAATGTCACCCGGCTGCTCGACACGCCGGGCCGGGCAGCCGAACGCCTCCATGAGTTTCACGTGGTCGACGCCGCCCTCCCCGTAGTGTAGGTCGACCGCGTAATTCATGTCGTAGGGCATTTCTGCCTGCCGGATCAGACCCAGATACTCGTTGTTGATCATCACGATGACAAAGGGGATGCGGTACTGGGCGGCCACCGCGATCTCCTCCATCAGGAACTGGAAGGAGTAGTCGCCCGCGACGGCCACCACCTGGCGCTCGGGGAAGGCGCACTTGACCCCCATCGCGGCGGGCACCTCCCAGCCCAGCGGTCCCGCCTGCCCGCAGACCAGGTAGCGCCGCGGCAGATAGGTCTTCTGGAACTGTCCCGACCAGATCTGGTAGAGGCCGATCGCGGTGACGAACGTCGTGTCGGGGCCGAAGTAGTCGTTGATCTCACGGAAGACCCGCGGCGGCTTGATCGGCACGTCGTCGAAGTCGTCGCGCCGGAGCAGCGTCCGGCGCAGCTCGGTGACCCGCTCGGGCCACCGTCCGGGAGCGCGCTCCTTGGTACGGCGGCGCGCCTCCTGGCCCATGGCCGCCAGCGTGGGCCGGGCATGGCCGACCACCCCCAGGTCGGGCTCGAAGACCCGCCCGATCTGAGTGGGTTCGATATCGACGTGGATGAATTTGCGCCCCTTCCGGTAGGTCTCCAGGTCGCCGGTGTGCCGGTCGCCGAACCGGGCGCCCACCGCCAGGACCAGGTCACTCTCCAGCAGAGCCGCGTTGCCCCAGCGTGTCTGGGTCTGGATGCCCGCCATGCCCGCGAAGAGGGGGTGGTCCTCGGGAAAGGATCCCTTGCCCATCAGCGTCACCTGGACGGGGATCTGCAGATGCTCGGCCAGCGCGCGGAGCTCGGCGGCGGCATCGGCGATGACGACCCCTCCACCGGCCAGGATCAGCGGCCGTGACGCGCCCATGAGCATGTCGATCGCGGCTCTGACGGACGCCGGCTGGGGTTCGGGAACCTCCACGGAGAACGGGCTGTCGATCTCCCGGTCGTACAGGCAGGTGCCGCGCTGCACGTCGATCGGCAGGTCGATGAGGACGGGGCCCGGCCGTCCCGACCGCGCGATCCTGAAGGCCTCCCTGAACACCCAGGGCGCCTGGGCCGGCTCCTTGAGCTGGACCGCCCACTTGGTGACCGGCCTGGCGATCTCCACGATGTCGACCGCCTGGAACGACTCCTGGTGCAGCTTGGCCCGGGGCGCCTGTCCGGTGATGCAGATCATCGGGATCGAGTCGGCGAGCGCGGTGTAGAGACCGGTGATCATGTTGGTGCCGGCCGGGCCCGAGGTGCCGATGCAGACGCCGACGTTGCCCGTGACGCGTGCCCAGCCGTCGGCCGCGTGCGTGCCGCCCTCTTCGTGCCGGACGGTGATGTTCCGTATGTCGCTGTGCTGAAGTGCGGCGTAGAGAGGGAGAATGGCCGCGCCCGGAATGCCGAAGACGGTGTCGACGCCCTCGGACTCCAGGACGGCGACCACGGCCTCCATGCAGGGGATCCGCTTCACCGGTTGATCCTTTCAATCACCTTGAGCAGGGCGGAGTGGTCCAGCGATCCGTGCCCCTGGGCACGGGCGGCGGCGATGAGCTGGGCGACCAGGCCGGTGAGCGGGAGCGAGACGCCCGCCTCCCGTGCGGCGGCGATCGCGATGCCCATGTCCTTGTGGTGCAGGTCGATGCGGAATCCGGGGGCGAACTCCCGCTTGATCATGGATTGCCGTTTGAGGTCGAGGATCCGGGAGCCCGCCAGCCCGCCCGCCAGAACGTCGAGCCCGCTGTTCGGATCGACCCCCGAGGCCTCGAGCAGCACGATCGCCTCGGCGACCAGGCCGTAGATCCCTCCGACGACGAGCTGGTTGGCCGCCTTCACCGTCTGCCCGGCCCCCGAGGGCCCGACGTGCACGATCGTCGTGCCCACGACCCCCAGGATCGGGCGGACGGCCGCGAAGTCCTCGGGACGCCCGCCGACCATGATCGAAAGGGTGCCGTCGACCGCGCCGCGCTCTCCGCCGCTCACCGGAGCGTCGAGTGCGGCGATCCCCTTGACGGCCGCGGCCTGCGCGACCCTGCGTGAGGTCTCCGGCTTCACGGTGCTCATGTCGAGGTGGATCAGACCGGCCCTGCCATGCTCCAGCAGTCCGTCCTCGCCGAAGGTCACCTCCTCCACCTGGGGTGAGTCCGGCAACATGGTGATCACGACCTCCGCCTGCGCGATGGTCTCCGCCACGCTGCCCGCGGACTTGCCCCCGGCCTCGGCGAGCGCGTCCATCCGGTCCGCGCTCATGTCGTAGCCGACGACGGTGTGCCCGGCCCGGACCAGGTTGGCGGCCATCGGGCTGCCCATGATCCCGAGACCGATGAATCCGATGTTCATCAGCGACTCACCATTCCTTCCACGCTCCGCACTCATCGGTCACTCACCGCTCTTCGCCTGCTCCGCGGACGGCTGTGCGTCCCGGGTGTCTTGGGTATCCCGGGCTCCCCGGCCTTCTTGGACGCCTTGGGAGTTCCGGCCGTCCAGGGCTCCCCGGGCGTCCGCTCCGCTCGCCGGCCCGTCCGGCATCCATCGGTCCGCCCACCCGAAGCTCTCCGCGCTCGGGCCGTCGGGGCGGTATTCGAGCCCGACGGGCCCCCGGTACGCCGAGGCGTCCAGGCGCTCGAGGATCTGGTCGTACGGCATGGCGCCGGTGCCCGGCCGGCCCCGCCCGGGGTCGTCGGCGATCTGCACGTGGCCGAACCTGCCGGCGCTCGCGTCGATGAGGTCGAGCACGTCCTCGCCCATGCGATGGAGGTGGTAGAGATCGGCGAGGAAGGCCACGTTGGCGGCGCCCACCCGGTCGATCACCTCGAAGGCCGCGGCGGAGGACGTGATCGGGTAGGTGGGGCTCTCGTAGGAGTTGAGCGCCTCGACCACGACCGTGGCCCCGATCCGGTCCGCCGCCTCGGCCGCCCGCGACAGGTTGGACAGCGCCAGGTCGTGCTGGGCGTCCGGGGACAGCTCGGGCACGCCGTTGCCGTAGAGGGCGTTGAGCACCCGGCAGCCGAGCGCGCCGGCCAGGCCCACCGCGACGTCGATGTTGGCCTGGAACCGCGCGGATCCGTCGGGCCTGGACAGCAGGCCGCGGTCGCCCGCCGCCATGTCTCCCGCGTCGAAGTTCAGGCCGACCAGGCGCACCCCGGCGTCCTCGATCGAGCGCCGCAGGGCGTCGATCTCGCGGTCGGCCGGGCAGGGACGGTCGAAGGGCCACCAGAGCTCGACCGCGTCGAACCCCGCCTTGGCCGCGGCGGCGGGCCGCTCCAGGAGCGGCAGCTCCGTGAAGAGGATGGAGAGGTTGACGTCGAACTTCACGGCGCCTCCCCGGACGCCACGGCCGCCAGTGAGGCCTCACCGGCACCGGCACCGACGCCGGTGCCGGTGCCGGTGCCGGTGTCGATGCCGGTGCCGAGCTGGGCCAGCGCCGAGCGCATGAGGCGGGCGGTCTCGCTCGGGGTTCTGCCGACGCGGACGCCGACCTTCTCCAGAGCCTCCTTCTTGCCCTGCGCGGTGCCGGCCGAGCCGGACACGATCGCGCCCGCGTGGCCCATGGTCTTGCCCTCGGGGGCGGTGAAGCCCGCGACGTAGGCGACGACCGGTTTGGTCACGTGCTGCTCGATGTAGGCGGCGGCACGCTCCTCGGCGTCTCCGCCGATCTCCCCGATCATCACGATCGCGTCGGTGCCCGGGTCGTCCTGGAAGGCCTGCAGGGCATCGATGTGGGTGGTGCCGATGACCGGGTCGCCGCCGATGCCGACCGCGGTGGAGAACCCGATGTCGCGCAGCTCGTACATGAGCTGGTAGGTCAGCGTGCCCGACTTCGACACCAGGCCGATCCGGCCGGCGCTGGTGATGTCGGCCGGGATGATGCCCGCGTTGGAGGCGCCGGGACTGATCAGCCCGGGGCAGTTGGGGCCGATGACGCGGGTCCTGCCGCCGGCGGCCCGGGCGTGCGCCCAGAAGGTCAGCGTGTCGTGGACGGGGATGCCCTCGGTGATCACCACGCAGAGGCCTATCCCCGCGTCGATCGCCTCGATGACCGCGGCCTTGGCGAACCTCGGCGGTACGAAGACCACCGACACGTCCGCCCGGGTCTCGGCGATCGCCTCGGCGACCGTTCCGAACACCGGAACCTGCCGCTCGGCGAAGTCGACCGTGCCGCCGCCCTTGCCGGGCGTGACCCCCGCGACCACGTCGGTGCCCGCCGCGAGCATCCTCGCCGTGTGCCGTTTCCCCTCCGAGCCGGTCATGCCCTGCACGACCACCCTGCTGTCGCCGGTCAAGAAGATCGCCATAATTGCCACTCCCTCTCAGCGCCCGCGTGCCCTCCGTCTGCCGGATCCGCGGGCTGGCCGTGTCTGGTGGTCGGCCGGCTCATGCCGCCGCGAGCCTGGCGGCCTCGTCGGCGGCGCCGTCCATGGTCGTGATCTGGTGGACCGCCGGATGTCCGGCCTGGCTGAGGATCTGGCGGCCGAGCTCGGCGTTGTTGCCGTCGAGCCGTACGACGATGGGGCGGCCCAGGCCGCGGTCGCCGAGCAGTTCGAGGGCGGAGACGATGCCGTCGGCGACCGCGTCGCAGGCCGTGATGCCGCCGAAGACGTTGACGAGGACCGACCTGACGTCGGGATCGGAAAGGATGATCTCCAGGCTGTCGGCCATGACCTGTGCCGAGGCCCCGCCTCCGATGTCGAGGAAGTTGGCCGGGCGGACGCCGCCGAAACGCGTACCGGCCTGGGCGACGACGTCGAGGGTGCTCATCACCAGGCCCGCGCCGTTGCCGACGACGCCCACCTGGCCGTCGAGCTTGACGTAGTTCAGGCCCTTGGCGTGGGCGCGGGACTCGAGCCCGCCGTCTCCCTCCTGACCGGCGAGCGCCGCGTGGTCGTGGCGGAACGCGGCCCCGGCGTCCAGGCTGACCTTGCCGTCGAGGGCGAGGATCGCGCCGCCGGCGGTCCAGGCCAGCGGGTTGACCTCCACCAGGAGGGCGTCCTCCTCCACCATGACCCGCCAGAGGCTGACCAGCACCTCGGCCGCGGACTCCCGGACCTCGGCCGGAAACCCCGCGCGCGACAGGAGCTCGTGCGCGGCGCTCGCGGTCATCCCGGTCAGGGGGTCGATCTCCATCCTGATCAGCGCCTCCGGCCGGTTGGCGGCGACCTCCTCGATGTCCATGCCGCCCTCGGTCGAGGCCATGGCGAGGAAACACCGGTTGGCCCGGTCGACGAGATAGGCGGCGTAGTACTCCTCCACGGCGACTGTGGCCGACTCCACCAGCACGGTCTCCGCGATGTGGCCCTTGATGTCCATGCCGAGGATCCGCCGCGCCTCGTCCTCCGCGGAGGCCGGGCCGGGGGCGGCCCGCACGCCCCCGGCCTTGCCCCGGCCGCCGGTCTTCACCTGGGCCTTGACGACCACCGGGACTCCCAGGTCCGTCGCGATCCGGCGGGCGTCCTCAGGAGTCCCCGCGACCGCGCCTTCGGGGACGGGAACCCCGTGCCGTGCGAAGAGCTCCTTCGCCTGGTACTCGAACAGGTCCACGCGGCCTCCCTGAATACGGTTCTTGTAGACGGTATACCGTATGGAAATCTGGCCGTCCAGACCTCGACAAGGACCATCCGCGGCGGATATTCCATACAGTATGGAAAAAACTCAATTGATCCGAGACTGGCGCGGGCGTGACTATCTCGTCGGCGACACCCCGCAAGAACTGATCAACCGCCCCAGGTCATGGATGTTCTGGCTCCCCTGGGCGGCCATGGCCGCCATAGGCCCCATGCAGTACGGCTACGCCGCCGCCGTGCCCGCTCTGCTGGAGACACACGGATGGTCGGCGATCGCGACCCTGACACCGCTGGCAGTCTGGATCGTCTGCCAGGCCGCCGTCGCCCTGCCCGCAGCCCTCCTCCTGCGGCGCGGCGCGCTCGGGATCCGCGTCGCGCTGTGGGCCGGGGGCCTGCTCAGCGGAGCGGCGCTGCTCACCGTGGCCCTGGCCCGCGACCTCCCGACGATCATCGCCGGCTACGCGCTGCTCGGCGGCGTGGGCGCCGGCCTGGTGTACGGCGCGTGCACCGAGGCCGTGGCCCGCTGGTATCCCGAGCGCCCGGCCGCGCGCGTGGGTTTCACGACCGGGGCCTTCGCCTACGGCACCGCCCCGCTCGCGGTGGCGATCGGCCTCGACGGGCGTGGCCTCCAGCCGTTGTTCGTGGCGGCGGCGGTCGTCGCCTGGGCGGCCGTGGGCGCGGCGGCGGTGTTCGTGCGCCTGCCGCCCAGGAACTGGTGGCCCTCGCACCTCGACCCGCGCATCTGGGCCCTCGACAGAATGGCGCTGCGCAGGGAGCCCCGGGCGGTGCGGCAGTTCTCCCTGGGCCAGGCGCTGCGGACGGGCTCGCTGCCCACACTGGTGTCGATCCTGGTCTGCGCGGGCGCGGTCTCCATCTTCGACGTGATCGCCCTGGCGACCTCCGGCGCCCTGGTGCCCTCGGCGACCACGCCCGAGATCGCCGGTGCGACCTTGAGCGGTGTGGCGACCACGCCCGAGATCGCCGGTGCGATCTTCGGCGGTGTGGCGCCCTGGGCCGCGGTGGCGCTGCTGCTGGTGCTGAACGGCGTCGGCCGCGCCTGCGCGATGCTCGCCGCCGAGGTCGCCGGGCGCGGACGCACCCTCAGCGCCGTCCTCGCGCTGCTCACCCTCGGACAGTTACTCCTGGCCTGGGGTGCCGTGACAGGATCGGAAGCTATGCTTTTGGTGGCGACGGTGCCCGCCGGCTTCGGTGGGGGGGCGTTCTACCCACTCATCGCCAGCCTGGTGCGCGAATACTTCGGCGAGGAGCACACCGCTCCGATCAACGGCGTGGTCTACAGCGCCAAGGCGGTCGCCGGACTGGTCGGCGTCGGCCTCGCGGGCCTCGCACTGACCGTGTCGGATCACGCGGCGGTTCTCTTCCTCGCCGCGGCAGTGGTGCTGGCCGCCGCGGTCCTCAGTGTCACACTGCGTCAGCCGGGTCACCCGGTCACACTCCCGCGATGAGCGATGATGTGATCAGGCTCACCACGGAGAGTCCACCCTGAACTGTATACTGTAGGCAGTCGACGACAGACAATAGGCCATCCAAACAAAGGGGGGCCGGGTCGTCTCATCCTGGAGCTGAACACACATGGTGCGGTCGGAATTGGCGAATTCGGGGGCGGCGCCCAAGATCCCGCGCCCGGCCACTCTCCGGGAGAGCGTCTTCGAGGCGATCCTGGAGCTCATTATCAACGGCAGTCTCAGCCCCGGTCGGCATCTCGCGGAGAGCGATCTCGCGGAGTTGCTGGGCGTCTCCCGACAGCCGGTCCGCGAGGCTCTGCAGATGCTCAACGGAGAGGGCTGGGTAGACCTGCGTCCCGGTCACGGGGCGTTCGTCCACGCGCCGACCGTGCAGGAGGCCGACCAGCTGCTCGCCGTACGCTCGCTGCTGGAGACCGAGTCCGCACGGCTGGCCGCCCTGAACCGCGAGGCCGACGGCGTGGCACGGCTCCGCGAGCTGTGCGCGCGGGGGCTCAGCGCGCTGGAGGCCGACGACATCGAAACCTCGGTGGCGGCCAACTCGGACCTGCACGCCCTGGTCACCGAGCTCTCCGGCAACAAGGTGCTGGCCGAGCTGGCATCCCAGGTCTCCCGCCGCGTCCGGTGGTACCACACGCCGGTGGCCCGCCAGCGCGGCCGTGCCTCCTGGGAGGAGCACGAGCTGCTGATCGACGCCATCGAGGCGGGCGACGAGACGCGCGCCGCGCAGATCATGCGCGACCACACCGAGCACACCCGCTCGTCATACCTCGACCAGCGGACGTCCCAACCGGACGGAGCCGACGAGCCCGAGGCACCCGCCGCACGCCGGAGGCGCCCGCGCTCACTGAGCCCAAGCTGACCCGATCCGGAGCGATCCGGCCCACGCCGAGCCGATCCGGAGCGATCCGGCCCACGCCGAGCCGGTCCGGGCCGGGCTGACCCGGACCAATGTTGACCTGGACCGATATGACGCGTTCGCTCTGGTGCGCGCCGACCCGAGCGAGTTCGAGCAGCGCGTGCGGACCCGGCACGAGCCGACCGGACACGTACCCGAACCCGACGCGAGCTCAAGCGGTCCGTGCGGACCCCGCGCGAGTCGACCGGACACGTACCGGACCCGACGTGAGTTCAAGCAGGTCCGTGCGGACCCCGCGCGCGACCGAACCCGGCACGAGCTCGCTCAGCGTGAGCCGATCCGGCTCACGCCCGAGACGACACGGGCCGGCCTGACGCGGGCCGGGCCGTTGCCGAACCAACCTGGGGCGGGCCGAGCAATTCCCGAACCGGCCTGAGGCTGGTCGGCCATTCCCGGATCGGCCTGACCGCCGACCGGGGGCGCTTCTCATTGATCTGTCGCGATTCGGGAATTTCCAAAAAACCAAACGCGCGTCAAGCCACTTCGACCAGCCTGATGCGAATCGGTCATTTGCGACGGACTACCTCAAGCTGACCATTTCCAACCCGGTTAAACCCGACCGGCATCCTCTCCATGTCGAACCCGGGAAATTCCGTCCCTCACGGACCGGGTCTCCCGCCTCACCGACAACCGCCCGCCCGGCCCACGCCATTCGGGTTCACACCGCCTCCACAGGCGTTTCACCTCTCCGCCGATCGCGGAGAACGCACCGCCGACCGGCGGGAAGCGCACTGCCGCTCGCGCGCGCGAGCGGCATGGTCATCGCCGTCGCCGAACGCGCCACCGAACCGCGCGACACTCCGCCGCGTTTCCCTCCCGGGATTGAAATCGGAGGTTTTCACGCTGGAAAGACGCAGATGAAAGGCCCGGCGCGAGCCGGCCAAGCTCAGTTGACACAGAGTTCACCCGCGGATTGTTTCAACGAAACACCCGGGGCAGATACTTAAGAACAGAATTGGTGGTGATGATCGATGAAAGCGTTTCTTCGGCGCTTCCGTTCTCTCTCCGACAGGTTCGGAGGCTACAACGCCGACGGCCGGATGATGGGGCTCGGCCTCGCGACGGCCATGCGGAAGTACGGCTCGGCCGACGGCGCCGAGCGCCATCTGGGCCGCTGGACGACCGAGCAGAGGGTCAACGTGCGCAAGTGAGCGAGCGGGAGGCCTCCCCCGAGGAGACCACCCGCTCGCGACGACCATCCGTGCCTCAGCCGTCGGCGTGAACCTCGCTCCGCTTTCCGTCCGGATCAGTGGAATCGACCTGGCCGGCCAGGTCACCCGGGCCGGAACCGGCCGGTGGGTCGGCGAGGGCGCGACTGCGGTCGCCCCTCGACTTGATCAGGCTGAGGACGGCGGTGATCAGCAGAGTGCCGACGATGACCCCGAGCGAGACCATGATGGGGATCTCCGGAGCCCAGGAGACGCCGTCGTGGTGCAGCGCCTCCAGCACGAGCTTCACACCGATGAAGGCCAGGACGATCGACAGGCCCTTGCTGAGATAGACCAGGCGATCCAGCAGCCCTCCGATCAGGAAGAACAACTGCCTCAGCCCCATCAGCGCGAAGGCGTTGGCGGTGAACACCAGGTAGGGCTCCTTGGTGAGCCCGAAGATGGCGGGGATCGAGTCCAGGGCGAACAACAGGTCCGTGGTCCCGATCGCCACCATCACGATCAGCATCGGTGTGACGGCCCGGCGGCCGTCGATCTTCACGGCGAGTGCCGAGCCGTGATAGGCGTCCGTCGTGGGGACGATCCGCCTGACCGTGCGGAGCGCGATGTTCTCGGAGAACTCCGCCTCCTCGTCCTCGTGGCCTATCAGCTTCCACGCGGTGTAGATGAGGAAGGCGCCGAAGATGTAGAAGAGCCAGTCGAACCGGGTCACGGCCTCCGCACCGGCCGCGATGAAGACACCCCGCAGGAGGAGGGCCAGGACGACCCCGACCAGGAGCACCTTCTGCCGGTAGCGGGTCGGCACCGAGAAACGGCTCATGATGAGCAGGAAGACGAACAGGTTGTCGACGCTGAGCGAGTATTCGGTGATCCAGCCCGCGAAGAACTCGCCGCCGTGGGCGGGTCCGCCGATCAGCAGTATTCCCGTACCGAAGGCACCGGCGAGAAGTACGTAGAAGATCACCCACCATGTGCACTCGCGAAAGGAAGGCTCTCGCGGGTTACGCGCGACAAGATAGAAGTCGACCGCCAGCACGAGCATGAACCCTGCGATCGTGACCAGCCACACCCAGGTGGGGAGGTTCATCGCGCTCCTTTCCGCGCCCGACGGCGCTCTTTCACCTGCCACCCCCGGATGGCGATGCTCATCGCGCTCCTCTCTGCGCGCGATTCCGAGCTCTCTGTGCGCGGATCTGAGCGCGGCGGCGCTCCTTGGCCGTCCACATCGACTCGGCGTGAACGACGTAGGTGGCGAGCAGCTCACGCGCCTTCGGGTTGCCCTTCAGACGCATCAGCCAGTGCGGCATGAGCCTCTCGTGCAGCCAGATGAAGCCGATCGCGAAGCCGAGGCTCACGATCGCCTGGTAGGCCAGGAAACCGCCCACGCCTCCGGGCAGGTAGATCTGCCCGTGGATGGTCAGGCCCGTGACGGTCTCCTGGAACAGCCGGGCCAGCGGGAAGCCGGCCAGCCAGTACAGTCCGGCCGGGGCGAACACCCCGGGCCTGAACAGGCCGTGGCCCAGCAGCATGCTGTATCCGGTCCCGAGAAGCCCGAGGGCCAGGGCCAGTGCCAGCGCGGAGACCGCGGCCCAGCCGGCGGGCTGCCCCGCCAGCAGGGTCAGCCCCCCTGCCATGGCACCGGCGACGACTCCGATCAGTGACCCGGGAAGGGCGAGTTCAGTGAGGTGTCGCATCGGCCGGATCAACCCACGACCACGCCGAAGGCGAACAGGCTGTAGAACAGCATTCCCAGGTAGAACACCGCTCCGAAGCCGATGATCAGGTTGGTCCAGATCTTCGGCCGGATCGGTTTGGGCAGCATGCGGTTGTTCACCAGGAGCAGCGTGACGCAGTAGGCGCCCATGGCGAACGTCGACAGGAAGGCCAGCGTGTCGAGAATCCCGCTCGGGCCGTCGGCGGGGCCGAACAGCAGGATCAGGATGCCGAATCCGATGACGCCCCAGAGGAAGGCCGCATACAGGCGGGACATCCCGAGCTTCTTCGCACCGCGTACGAAGTGGAAGGACATGTCCGCCTGACCCCTGGAGAAGGAGTCGAACAGGCCGAGCGTGGCGTTCAGCCCGATCAGCGCGATGAAACCGAGGAAGACCGCGCCCAGAACCGAGCTGCCGGCCGAGGCGAAGGAGTTGGCCATCGCGTTCAGCGCCACCTCCCGGTCACCGGTCTCGATCACGGCGCGGACCCCGGGGGTGTTCCTCGCCGCGGCCTGGGCGATCACGGTGAAGGAGACCGTCACCAGCATCGTGATGCCCCAGAAGAGCAGGAAGGCGTCGAAGGTGACCCAGCGCCGCCATCCCTTCCACTTGCGCATCTCCTCGGGGTTGTCGGTGTCGAACATGAAGCCACGCGCCGGCATGACCTCTTCCTCACCGGCGTGCCGGAGGCCGCGGATGGTCGGGATGTGAGAGCCCATCCCGGCGCCGGAGTCACGCAGGTGCAGGGTGTACCACATCTGCTGCATTCCGGACGGTCCCGCGAAGGCGATCGAGCCCACGATGACCGGGAACCAGGCCGCGGTGAGCGCCTGGTCCGGCAGGTAGCCGAAGGCGAACATCCCGGTGATCGTGCTCGTCACGTCGCCCCAGGTGCCGACCATCGCCGCCACGACGGCGGTCCCGACGACAAGCGTGCCGATCAGGATCGACAGCAGGCTCTCCAGCAGGTTGTAGATCACCTTTGCCAGGCTGAAGACGACGCCGACCAGCACCAGCCCTATACAGGCTGTGACCAGCCAGGGTATTCCGGTTATCTGCTCCAGGGCCGCGGCACCCGCCGACAGGTGACCCGGCCAGATGTAGACGAGTATCGCGACGACGAAGAAGAACCACATCAGGGGCTTGAACACCCGGGCGGCGCCGAAGAAGATGCTCTCCCCCGTCGCCATGGCGTAGCGGGCCATCTCCAGCATCACCACGGCCTGCAGGGTGACGCCGATGAGGAACAGCCAGCGGATCTCGGGCCCGAACAGCAGGACGAGCCGGGGCCACATGTATGACTCGCCCATGCCCACGCCGAGGGCGACGAGGAACACCGTCGGTCCGAGGATGTGGATCGATGGGGGCGCATCGGGCAGGGTGCGGATGGGCATCGGCTCCAGGCCGCCCGCCCGCCATACTCGTTCTTCCTGACCCGGCGCGGCGTTGACCTGGCTGGCCTCCGCCGGCACCGGTGTTTTTGACGTGTCCACCTGAGGACCTCCTGGGGGGTTGGTTGATCCTGGTAGTGCCCCGATTCGCCCCCTAGCTCATGACCCGATCAGCCGCGCAGCAGACCTGCCGCCCGTGCCCAGCGGTATTTGGCGCCGAGCACGGCCACCGGCTTCTCGGTCGTGTAGGGGTAGGCGATGACTCCGTTGGCGAACAGGTGGTCGCAGGCCTCCTCGACCTCGGTGTCACCTGCCAGTGATGCCACGACGGGCTTGTTGTTGCCCTTGGCCCGCTCCTCGGCCACCACGCGCGCGACCAGTTCCGCGAAGACCATCGGCGGGGTCACGATCGTGTGCCAGTAGCCGATCACCAGCGCGTGGACGCGCGGGTCGGCCAGGCCGAGCCTGATCGTGTTCTCGTAGGTGCTGGGCGGCTCGCCACCGGTGATGTCGATGGGGTTGCCCGCCGCACCGAAGGGCGGGATGTAGGCGCGGAAGGCCTCATCGAGATCCGGCGGGATCTCCATGAGGGACAGTCCGTTGTCCACGCAGGCGTCGGAGAGCAGGACTCCCGAGCCGCCCGCCCCGGTGATGATGACGACGTTCTCGCCCTGGGGCGTGGGCATCAGCGGCAGCGACCGCGCGTATTCGAGCATGTCGTTGAGGCCCGGGGCCCGGACGACCCCGGCCTGGCGGAGGATGTCGTCGTAGACCTTGTCGTCGCCGGCCAGCGCGCCCGTGTGCGAACCGGCCGCCCGGGCGCCCATCGCGGTGCGCCCGGCCTTGAGCACGATCACCGGCTTGTTGCGGATGATCCGCTGGGCGGCCTCGACGAACCCGCGCCCGTCCTTGAGGTCTTCCAGGTGCATGGCCACGCAGTTGGTGTTGTCGTCCTGCTCGAAGAACGTGAGCAGGTCGTCCTCGTCGACGTCGGCCTTGTTGCCGACCCCGACGATCGCCGACACGCCCATGCCCGACGACCGGCTGAAGCCCAGGATGGCCATGCCGATGCCCCCGCTCTGCGAGGTCAGCGCCACACCGCCCTTGACGTCGTACGGCGTGCAGAACGTGGCGCAGAGGTTTTCCGGGGTGTAGTAGTAGCCGTAGATGTTGGGGCCGAGCATCCGCACGCCGTGTTTGCGGGCGATCTCGACGATCTCGTTCTGACCCTCGACGTTCCCGGTCTCGGCGAATCCGGACGGGATCATGATCGCGCCCGCCACACCCTTGCGCCCGACGTCCTCCAGCGCGGCGGCCACGAACTTGGCGGGAATCGCGAAGACCGCGACGTCGACCTCGCCCGGCACGTCGGCGATGCTGCGGTAGGCGGGCAGCCCGAGGACCTCGGGGGACTTCGGGTTGATCGGGTAGATGTGGCCCCGGTAGCCGCCGTTGATCAGGTTGCGCATGACCGAGTTGCCGATCTTCCCGGTCTCCTCGGACGCTCCGATCACCGCGACGGCCCGCGGCTTGAAGATCCGGTTCATCGAGGCGAGGATCTCCTCGCGCGACAGCCGTACCCTCTCCTGCGGGATCTCGTCGGCGAGCAGGATCCGCACGTCGGCCGCCGTCGCGCCGTGCGCGGTGGCGAAGACGGGGTTGAGGTCCACCTCCGCGATCTCCGGGAAGTCGCCGACCAGGGCGCCGACCCGCTCGATCATGTCCGCGAGTGCCTCCCTGTTCGCCGGCTCCGCACCACGGACACCACGCAGCACTTCGGCCGCCTTGATGTCGTCGAGCATCCCGAGTGCATCATCACCCGAAAGGGGGGCCAACCGGAAGGTCACGTCCTTGAGCACCTCGACCAGCACGCCGCCGAGGCCGAAGGCGACGATCTTTCCGAAGGTGTCGTCGGTGACGGCGCCGATGATCACCTCGTGCCCGGCGCCGACCATGGCCTGCACCTGGATGCCGTCGATGCCCGCCTCGGGGTTGTAGGCGCGCGCCGCGGCCATGATCTGGTCGTATCCGGCGCGCACCGCCTCCGCGTCGCGCAGGCCGACGAGCACGCCTCCCGCCTCGGTCTTGTGCAGGATGTCGGGAGAGACGATCTTCAGCACCACCGGCAGGCCGATCTCCTCCGCGACGGACACCGCCTCGTCCGCCGAGGTCGCCAGCCCCTCGCCGGGCGTCGTGATGCCGTACGCGTCGCAGATTCTCTTGCCCTCGGGGGCGGTCAGCGCCGTGCGGCCCTCCACGCGGGCCTTCTCCAGCACCTCTCGCACGGCGGCCTGGTCATGCGTCATCAAATGACTCCGTTCGTCTTCAGGTCTGCCAGATCCTCGGCGGTCAGGCCCAGACCCGCGTAGATCTCGGTGTTGTGCTCGCCGAGCAGGGGTGGGCTGGTGATGTCGACCGGGGAGTCGGACATGTGCAGCGGGCTGCCGACCGTCGTGAAGGAGCCGCGCTCGGGATGGTCGACCTCGACGAGCGCGCCCTCCCGCCTGAGGCTCTCGTCCTCCAGCAGCTCCTTGGTCGACAGGATCGGCCCGCAGGGGATGCTGACGGCGTTGAGCCGGTCGAGGACCGTCCACTTGTCCTGGCCGATGCTCCACTCCTCGATGAGCTGGAACATCTTGTCGAGCTTGGGCAGCCGCGCCTCGGGGGTGGCCCACTCGGGGTCGTCGGCCAGCTCGGGGCGTCCGATGATCCCGGCGAGCGGCGCCCAGCCGACGGGCTGCACGATGACGTAGATGTAGTCGTTGGGACCGCCGGGAGCGCACCGTACGGCCCAGCCGGGCTGGCCGCCTCCCGAGGCGTTGCCCGAACGGGGGACCTCGTCGGTGAAGGTCTTGTTGGGATACTCCGTCAGCGGGCCGGAGGTGAGTCTCTGCTGGTCGCGGAGCTTCACCCGGCACAGGTTGAGCACGGCGTGCTGCATGGCCACCTGCACGCGCTGGCCCCGGCCGGTCTGCTCGCGCTGGTAGAGGGCGGCCAGGATGCCGGCGAGGGCGTGGACGCCGGTGCCCGAGTCGCCGATCTGTGCCCCCGTGGCCAGCGGCGGCCCGTCTTCGAAGCCGGTGGTGGTCATCGAGCCGCCCATCGCCTGGGCGATCACCTCGTAGGCCTTGAAGTCGGCGTAGCGCCCCGGGCCGAAGCCCTTGATCGAGGCGTAGACCAGCCGGGGGTTGAGCTCCTGGAGCCGCTCCCAGGGGAAGCCCATCCGGTCGACGGCACCGGGGCCGAAGTTCTCGACGAGGATGTCGGACTCGGCGACCAGCTTGGTGAAGATCTCCTTGCCGCGCTCGCTCTTCATGTTGAGGGTGATGCTTCGCTTGTTGCAGTTCAGCATCGTGAAGTAGAGGCTGTCGACGCCGGGGACGTCGCGCAGCTGCTTGCGGGTGATGTCGCCCGAGGGCGCCTCCAGCTTGATCACGTCAGCGCCGAGCCAGGCCAGGAGCTGGGTGCAGGACGGACCCGACTGCACATGGGTCATGTCGAGGACGCGGACACCATCCAGTGCCTTCATGGGGAGCTCTCCCTCACTTGTACATGGTCTGGTTCATGGTTCCGGGGGCGTATACGTCCGGATCGACCCATACGTTGATCAGCGCGGGCTTGCCGGACTCACGCGCCCGCTCCAGGGCCGGCCGGATGTCCGCGGGGTCCCTGACCTCCTCGCCGTGGCCGCCCAGCATCCGGGCGAACTCGTCGTATCTGACGTCGCCGAGGGTGTTGCCGACCCGGCCGCGGTTGTCGCCGTATTTGGCGGCCTGGCCGTAGCGGATCTGGTTCATCGAGGAGTTGTTGCCGATGACCCCGATGAACGGGAGGTTGAAGCGGACCATGGTCTCGAAGTCCCAGCCGGTGAGGCTGAACGCTCCGTCGCCGAAGAGGCAGAGCACCTCCTTGTCCGGCCGGGCGTACTTGGCGGCCATGGCGAAGGCGACGCCGACGCCGAGCGTGCCGAGCGGTCCGGGGTCCATCCAGTGGCCCGGGGACTTGGGCTGGACGACCTGGCCGGAGAAGGTGACGATGTCGCCGCCGTCACCGATGTAGATGCTGTCCTCGGTGATGAACTCGTTGATCTCGTGCACGAGCCGGTAGGGGTCGATCGGCTTGGAGTCGGAGAGCTGGCGGGGCAGCCGCTTCTCGTAGGCGGCCGTCTCGACGGCGCGCAGCTCCTCCAGCCACGCCTTGCGCCCGGCCGAGCCGTTCTCGATGCGACCGGAGGCCGCCTGGGCGGCGGCCGAGAGGATCAGCCCGGCGTCGCCGACGATGCCGAGGTCGACGTCGCGGTTCTTTCCGACGGTCCGGTAGTCGAGGTCGATCTGGACCACGGTCGCCGTGGGCGACAGGCGCTTGCCGTATCCCATGCGGAAGTCGAACGGCGTGCCGACGATGATGATGAGATCGGCGTTGTTGAAGGCGTAGCGCCGGGAGAGCTGGTAGTGGTGCGGGTCGCCGGGGGGCAGCGTGCCGCGGGCGGAGCCGTTCATGTAGGCGGGCACGTTCAGGGCGCGGACGAACTCGATCGCGTCGTCGGTGCCCCGGGTGGTCCAGACCTGGCTGCCCAGCAGCACGCAGGGCTTCTCGGCGTGGGCCAGCAGGTCGGCCAGCCGCTCGATCGCCTCGGGGTCGCCGGCCTGGCGGGTGGAGGCCCGGTAGCGGCCGGCCTCGGGGATGCGCGCCTTGGACAGCGGGACGCTGGCGTCGAGCACGTCGCGGGGAATCTCCAGGAAGGACGGCCCCGGGGCTCCGTTGAAGCACTCCCTGAAGGCCATGGAAACGAGGTCCGCCACCCGCTCGGTCGAGGGGACCGTGGCCGCAAATTTGGTGATCGGGGTCATGATGTCGACGTGCGGCAAATCCTGTAGGGAGCCCATTTTGTGCTGGCTGAGGGCCCCTTGACCTCCGATGAGCAACATGGGGCTCTCCGCCCTGAAGGCGTTGGCCACCCCGGTGATCGCGTCGGTGGTGCCCGGCCCCGCCGTCACAACCGCGCACCCCGGCTTGCCGGTGATCCGCGCGTAACCGTCGGCGGCGTGCGCGGCCACCTGCTCGTGGCGGACGTCGATGACCTCGATGCCCTCGTCAACGCAGCCGTCGTAGATGTCGATGATGTGGCCGCCGCAGAGCGTGAAGATCACATCGATCCCCTCCGCTTTCAGCGCCTTCGCCACCAGGTGACCTCCGGAGATCGTTTCCGGTGCCGTGTCCGCTGGCTGGGTCATTCTGGATCCTCTCGATTGTGTTCTCCATACTGCATACCGTATGAGGGCAATGGTTACCCCCACGGTCGGGCGATGTCTAGCCCCTTTGTGCGGGCAGAGCCACAAGCTCCACCGGTCCGCCCTCCCATCCGGGCGGCACGACCGCCAGCGCGTCGGCGAGCGCCGCCCCCCACAGCGATCCCGGCCGGTCGTGCCCGACCGGCGTCACGCCCTGGGCACAGCGCCGTACGGCGACCATCCGGGTGTCGGTGGCGTGGGGCCGCACCGAGCCGGCCGGTGCGGCCGTCACCTCCGGCGCGGCCGTCGCAACCGACTCGCCCGGCCCATGCGACGCGGCCGTCGCAACCGGCTCGTCCGGCCCGGCCGGCACAACCAGCGCAGCCGACTCTCCGGGGATCTCCGGCTCTCCCGAGAGCGCCCTGAGCGCGGGTACGAGCAGCGTCAGCGCGGCGACCAGCGCCGCGTAGGGATTTCCGGGAAGCCCGACGGCCAGACGCCCGTCGGGGAGCCTGGCGAGAAGCTGCGGGTGCCCCGGACGCACCGCGACGCCGTCGACGAGGATCTCCGCGCCGAGCCCGGCGAGCACCTCCCTCAGGTGGTCCGCGGGCCCCTTCGAGGAGGCGCCGCACACCACGACCACCTCGCCCCGCGGGCCGCCTTCGGCCCCCGAGACCCCCGAGAGCGCGGCGGCGAGGGCCGAGGCGCCGTCGGGCAGCCAGAGCGGCTCCTCGGCCCGGCCTCCCGCCCACTCGACCAGGCCGGGCAGCATCGGCCCGATCGCGTCACGCACCCGGCCGGGGCCCGGGAGCCCTCGGGTGACCACCTCGTCACCGGTGACCAGCACGGACACCACGGGTCTCGCCCTGACCGGGAGCGTGTCGTGCCCGAGCCCGGCCGCGAGACCGAGGACCGCGGGCGTGACGACCGACCCCGCGGTGAGCACGACGGCCCCCTGTGGGCAGTCCTCGCCGCGTCGGCGGATGTGGCGCCCCGGCTCGATCACCCCCGAGACGACCTTCGCCCGCTCCGCGGCCGGCGAGATCACCCGCACGGCCGCCTCGTAGGGCAGCACCGCCTCGGCGCCCTCCGGCACGGGGGCACCGGTGGCGATCTCCACCGCCGTGCCCGGCACGAGTGCCGCGCCGAAGGCCGCCCCTCCGGCCAGCACGAGGCCCACGACCCGCCAGGGCGGATCACCCGCGACCGCGTAGCCGTCCATGGCGGCCACGTCGGCCCCGGGGACCGGAACGAGGGCGTGCAACGGCCGCGCCAGGCGGTGGCCGTACGCAAGCCGGAGGGGGACCTCCGCGACGGGAAGCGGCCCCGCGGCCGACGCCGCCACCCGGCGGGCGGACTCCCAGGAGAGGCTCCCGGTATCTCCGGCATCTCCGGCGCGATGCCCGCTCGCCGCGGGCGGCGGCCGTGTCCCGGAGGGCGGATCCGCGCACGACGCTCCGGCCTGACCTTCGCGCGGTCCCCCGGGCGGCTCCCCGCCGGGACCCTCACGCGAGCGTCCTGGCGGCGCCCCGAGTGTGCCCTGACCTTTGAAGATCCTTTGAACGGCGGACCGGATGATGACCATCAGCGGCTCCTTGACCGGCGTTTTTCCATACTGTATACCGAATGCAATATGGACGCGAGAACGGAGTCACTTGTGAAAGTCGCTGTTCTTGGCGCCGGCGCTATCGGCGCCTACGTCGGCGCCGCCCTGCACAGGGCCGGTGCCGAGGTGCATTTGATCGCCCGAGGCGAACACCTCGCGGCGATGCGGAAGTCCGGCGTGCGGGTGCTGAGCCCGCGAGGAGACTTCACCGCCCACCCCCACACCACCGACAACCCCCTTGAGATCGGCAAGGTGGACCACGTCTTCCTCGGCCTGAAGGCCAACTCCTACGCGGCGGCCGGCCCCATGATCGAGCCCCTGCTCCACGAGACCACCGGCATCATCGCGGCCCAGAACGGCATCCCGTGGTGGTACTTCCATCGGCTGCCGGGCCCTTACCAGGGCCACCTGATCGAGAGCGTCGACCCCGGCGGGACGGTCACCGCGGCACTGCCACTGGAGCGCGCGATCGGATGCGTGGTCTACGCGGCGACCGAGATCGAGGCGCCCGGCGTGATCCGCCACCTCGAGGGCACCCGTTTCTCCATAGGGGAGCCCGACGGCTCCCTCTCCCCCCGCTGCGTCGCCTTCAGCCAGGCCATGGTCGAGGGCGGGTTGAAGTGCCCGGTCGAGGCCGACCTGCGACGCGACATCTGGATCAAGCTCATGGGCAACATCGCCTTCAACCCGATCAGCGCCCTCACCCGGGCGACGATGGCGGGCATCTGCCGCCACCGGCGGACGCGCGACCTCGTCGTCTCCATGATGCGCGAGACCGTCGAGGTGGCCCGCCGGGTCGGCTGCGACCCGGCGATCTCGATCGAACGCAGGATCGCCGGCGCCGAGCGGGCCGGGGAGCACAAGACCTCCACGCTCCAGGACCTGGAGAAGGGCAAGCCCCTGGAGCTCGACGTGATCCTCGCCGCCGTCGTCGAACTGGCCGACCTCACCGGGACGGAGGTCCCCACGCTCCGTGCGATCCACGCGGTCGCCGACCTTCTCGACGAGCAGGTGCGGGAGAACCTTGTCGCGGCGAGCTAATAGGGAATACCGTAGACCGTATACAGCTCCTTCCTCACCGGTCGTGGCGCCGACCGCCGAGGCGGGCCTCACCCTCATCGGGTTCGTCAGGGGCAGCTCGATGAACGTCCACACCGGAGAGCGGCGGATTGACCTGGATCATCACTGAACCCGGGCTCCCCGCCCGCCCGATTCCGTCGGCGGGTGTCACGGCCCGAATCCTCGCCGGGCCGTGACACCCGCCGCGACACTCGCCCCCACCACCCGACAAGAACACCCACAGACCGTCGACGCCGGGGTACGGCGGTTCGCCGGCGCGACGACGAGAGCCCGGCCCGCGATTCGCCCCCTTCGCCGGCCGGGCTCTCTGACGTCCGCCGGAGACCCCGAGACCCTCCCCGGGCGTGCGGGCGTCTTCCCGGGGCACCTTGACGTGCGACTTTGACAACCATTTTCATTTACGCGCATACTGGTACTCATGATGTCCGACTTCTCCCGACGTATCTATATGCGTACCGCGGGTCCGCTTGCACTCACCGCCGTTCTCGCCACCTCCGCCTGCGGTGCCGACCCGGCCGACTCCGCCACCCGGGCGGACGGCTCACAGGGAGAGAAGACCGACGTCACCGCCGCCATGTATCCCCTGCAGTGGCTCGCCGGGCAGGTGGGCGGCCCCGATGTGACCGTCACCGGCCTGACCAAGCCCGGCACCGAGCCGCACGACCTGGAGCTGGCCCTGACCCAGGTGGCCGGGCTGGAGAAGACCGGGCTCGTCGTCTACATCAAAGGTGTCCAGCCCGCCGTGGACGAGGCGGTCGAGGAGCACGCCCCCGACCGGGGTTTCGACGCGGCGACCATGGTCAAAACCCTCCCTGCGGTCGCCGAGGAGGGCCACGAGGGCGATGCTCAAGAGGAACACGGTCACGAGGTCAGCTATGACCCCCACCTCTGGCTCGACCCGGCCCGCTTCGCGACGGTCGCGACCCAGCTCGGCGAGAAACTCGCCGCCGCCGACCCCGCCCACGCGCAGGGCTACAAGGACCGCGCGGCCAAAACAGCGGCCGCCCTCACCGCTCTGGACGGCGAGATGGCCCAGGGCCTGAGCACGTGCGCCTCTGACGCGATCTTCACCAGCCACGCCGCGTTCGGCTATCTCGCCGACCGCTACAAGCTCCGCCAGGTCGGGATCAGCGGCCTCGATCCGGACGCCGAACCCTCTCCCGCCCGTCTCGCCGAAGTGGCGAAAGTGGCCAAGCAGGAGAAAGTGACTACGATTTTCACCGAGACACTCGTCAGCCCAAAGGTCGCCGAGGTTCTCGCCCAGGAGGTCGGTGCCAAGACCGCGGTCCTCGACCCGGTCGAAAGCCAGCCGGCGAACGGCGACTACCTGTCCGCCATGCGCCAGAACCTCACCGCACTTCAAGCGGCTCTCAGCTGCTCGTAAAGGCCACATGTGACATCCAACCAAGCGGTTTTCACCATGATCGGCGGCCAGGTCAGCCTGGACCGCCGCCAGGTGTTGCGCGGCATAGACCTGACCGTCAAGCCCGGCGAAGTGGTGGCCGTGCTCGGCGCGAACGGGTCGGGCAAGTCCACCCTCATCCGCGCCCTGCTCGGCCTGATCCCCATGACCGGCGGCACGACCCTGCTCTACGACACTCCGCCCGCGCGGTTCCGCGAGTGGTGGCGGATCGGCTACGTGCCGCAGCGGCTCTCGGTGGGCGGCGGCGTGCCGACCACGATCCGCGAGGTCGTCGCCTCCGGCAGGATCGCCAGACAGCGACGCCTCCGGCGGACCGGTGCGGCCGACCGTGAGGCGACCGACAGGGCGCTGGCGGTCGTCGGCATGACCGACCGTGCCTCGGACCCGGTCCAGGCACTGTCCGGCGGGCAGCAGCAGCGGGTGCTGATCGCCCGCGCCCTCGCCGGGGAGCCCGACACCTTTGTCATGGACGAACCCACGGCGGGCGTCGACTCCGAGAGCCAGCAGCTTCTCGCCGACACCCTGTCCGGGCTCGTCGACCAGGGGAAAACGGTCCTGCTGGTCGCTCACGAGCTCGGCCCGCTGGAGTCCCTGATCACTCGCGCGGTGGTGCTCCGGGACGGATTCGTCTGCCATGACGGCCCGCCGCCCCGGGCGGTCGGCACCCACGCGCTGCCCGGCCACGACCACGTGCATCCCCACTGCGCGGAGACACCCGTGAGCCCGCTCGAATGGAGGCCCACGTCGTGATCGAGCTTCTGCAGTTCGACTTCATGCGGCGGGCGCTGATCGCCGCCCTGCTGGTCGGCCTGGTCGCCCCCGCCATCGGCACGTTCATGGTGCAGCGCCGCCTGGCCCTGCTGGGTGACGGCATCGGGCACGTCGCGCTGACCGGCGTGGCGCTCGGCTTCCTCACCAACCAGGCTCCCGTGCTGACCGCGGTGGTGGTGTCGGTTCTCGGCGCCGTGGCCATCGAACTGGTCCGCGCACGCGGCAGGACCAGTGGCGACGTGGCGCTCGCGCTGCTGTTCTACGGCGGCATCGCCGGAGGCGTGCTGCTGATCTCGCTCGCCCCCGGCGGCAGCAACGCCACGCTGATGTCCTATCTGTTCGGCTCGATCAGCAGCGTCCCGACGGAGGACGTGTGGGTCATCGGCGTTCTGGCGGTGGCCGTGCTCGGCGTGGTCGTCTTCTTCGGCCGCGAGCTCTATGTGCTCTGTCAGGACGAGGAGGTCGCCAAGGCCAGCGGCCTGCCGGTGCGCTTCCTGAGTTTGCTGATCGCCGTCACCGCCGCGCTGACCGTGGTCATCGCCATGCGTGTGGTTGGATTGCTTCTCGTCAGCGCGTTGATGGTGGTTCCCGTGGCGACAAGTCAGCAGCTCACCAGGGGTTTCAGGAGCACGATGCTGCTTTCTATGCTTTTCGGAATGATTGCTACTGTCGGCGGGTTGACCTCCTCGTTCTATGTCGAGGTTCCGCCAGGCGCAATCATTGTGATCGTTGCCCTCGCAGGGTTCGTTCTCGCCCTCGGGCTCGGTAGATTCGTACGCCGAAGCCGACCACAGGAGGCCAACTTATGAGCAACAGACGTGATGCCGTCCATGCGATTCTGCGCCAGAGCGAAGGTTTTCGCAGTGCGCAGGATGTCTACGCAGAAATGCGTGCAGAAGGCGCCAAAATTGGACTTACAACGGTTTATCGGGCTTTACAGGCACTCGCCGACATCGGTCATGTCGACATGCTCAGAACCGACGACGGGGAGTCGGTTTACCGGGCCTGTGCCAGTGGCCATCACCACCACCATCTGGTCTGCCGCACGTGCGGCCGGACGGTGGAGGTGGCCGGACCCGCGGTGGAACGCTGGGCCGAGACGGTCGGTTCCGAACACGGCTTCACCGAGATCACCCACACGGTCGAGATCTTCGGCACCTGCGCCTCCTGCTCCGAAGCCCTCAAGATGGCTGGAGCGTCGAGCAGCTTCTGAGCGTCGGGCCGCACCCCCGGACGCGGAGGCCTTCGAGGCGACCGCCATGCCCGGCGAGGCCGCGGAGCGCCGGCGCCCGAGCGCCACGGTCGCCGCCGGACGCGAGGCGGCGGGGAGACCTCGGCGATGCGGGTCCGCGAGAGCGCCACGATGGCTCGCCGGAGAGATACGCTTCCGAGACGGCGAGCCGCCGTACGCTGGAATCACCTCCAACAGGAGTCAACATGCCATTCGGACATGACATGGTGCACTCACTCGCCGTTGTGGTCGACCTGGTCAACACCTCCCCCTCCACCGGAGGCGAAGACCGGCTGACCGACCTGCAAGAACTTGGCGACTTCGTGGAGCGCTGGCAGATCAGCGGCATCGGTGAGCTCGGCGCCGCGGACCTGAGCCAGGTGCGCGCCCTGCGTGAGGCCTTTCACCGGGTCTTCACCGTCTCCGACCACGCCACCACGACCACCTGGCTGAACGCCCTGCTGAGCGAGACCCGCATCACCCCGCGCCTGACCGAGCACGACGGCCATCCCCTGCACGTCCACTACTTCGCGCCGGACGCCTCCCTCCACGAGCACCTCTCGGCCGACCTGGGCGTCGCCCTGGCCCACCTGCTCGTCGAGAACGAATGGGAACGGCTGCGCACCTGCTCGGCCCCCGACTGCGACAACGTCTTCTTCGACGAGTCCCGCAACCGCTCCCGGGTCTACTGCGACAGCCGCACCTGCGGAAACCGCATGCACGTCGCCGCCTACCGCGCCCGCCGCCGGGTCTGATGTCACGCTCCGCTATTACCTATTGACTGAGTAGGTAATAGCGGTAGGTTGGCCTGTGATGCCGCCTACTTCCCCCGGGAGAGCTTCATGAGTGTCACGGACGAGCTTCTCGCCAACGCCGAGCGTTACGCGGACACCTTCGACAAGGGCGACCTGCCCCTGCCACCCGCTCGCGGGGTGGCCGTGCTCGCCTGCATGGACGCACGCCTCAATCCCTACGGCCTGCTCGGGCTCACCGAGGGCGACGCGCACGTCATCCGCAACGCCGGCGGTGTCGTGACCGCCGACGAGCGCCGCAGCCTCGCCATCAGCCAGCGGCTGCTCGGCACCACGGAGATCATCCTCATCCACCACACCGACTGCGGCATGCTCACCTTCACCGACGACGACTTCAAGCGGCAGATCCAGGAGGAGGTCGGGACCAAGCCCGACTGGGCGGCCGAGTCCTTCACCGACCTCGACGCGGACGTCGTCCAGTCCATCAACCGGATCAAGAACGACCCCTACATCCCGCGCACCGACTCCGTACGCGGCTTCGTCTACGAGGTCGAGACCGGGCGCCTGCGCGAGGTCAAGGCCTGACGGCCGGATCCGGCACGGCGTTGGGCACGGCTCCGCCGTATCTCCTGTCGCGCTTGGCGTAGGTCTCGCAGGCCTCCCACAGGTCGCGACGGTCGAAGTCGGGCCAGAGGCGGTTGAGGAAGACCATCTCGGCATAGGCCGTCTGCCAGATCAGGAAGTTTGAGGTGCGCTGCTCGCCCGAGGAGCGCACGAACAGGTCCACGTCCGGGATCTCCGGCTCATCCAGGTAGCGGGCGAAGGTCTCCTCCTTCACCCGGCCTGGCTTGAGCCGGCCCTCGGCGATGTCCTCGGCCATGCGCAGGGCCGCGTCGACGATCTCGGCCCTGCCGCCGTAGTTGACGCAGAACTGCAGGGTCAGCGTGGAGTTGTCCTTGGTCATCTCCTCGGCGTCCCGCAGCTCCTGGATGACGCTCTTCCACAGCCGTCCGGGGCGACCGGCCCAGCGGACCCGCACCCCCATCGCGTTGAGGCCGTCTCTCCTGCGGCGGATGACGTCGCGGTTGAAACCCATCAGGAAGCGCACCTCGTCCGGGGAGCGCCTCCAGTTCTCCGTGGAGAAGGCGAAGACCGACAGATAGGGGATGCCGAGCTCGATCGCACCCTCGATCACGTCGAAGAGCGAGGCCTCGCCCCCCTTGTGGCCTTCGGTCCGCGGCAGGCCGCGCTGCTTGGCCCATCGGCCGTTGCCGTCCATCACGATCGCCACGTGCCGGGGCACCAGGTCTCGGGGGATCGGGGGCGGGGTCGCGCCGGAGGGGTGAGGGACGGGTGGACGGACGTTCACGTGGCAAGCTCCCTTTCTACGTGTCGAAGAGAGCGTATGCCGTGTTCGAGATGCCATTGCAGGTAGGCCGCGACCAGGCCGCTGCACTCGGCGCGGTGCCGGGGGATGGAGGCGTCGGCGGCGGGCCAGTCACCCCGCAGGAGCGCGATCATCAGGGCCAGGGTCTCCCCCTCGGGCACCGCGGCGCCGGCCGGACGGCAGGCCCCGCAGACCACGCCTCCCGCCACGATGGCGAACGCCCGCACCGCGGGGGCCTTGCACCGGGCACACGATTCGAGGGCCGGGGCGTAGCCGGCGACGGCCAGCGAGCGGAGGAAGTAGGCGTCGAGGACGAGCCTGGCCTCGTGCTCCCCCGAGCCGAGCGTGCGCAGGCCGCCGACGAGCAGCAGGAACTGGCGGAGCGCGGGCTCCTTCTCCCCCATGACCAGCCGGTCGGCGGTCTCCAGCATCGCGACGCCCGCCGTGTAGCGCGGGTAGTCGACGACGAGCGCCTCGCCGTACGGACGGATGGTCTCGGCCTGGGTGATCACGTCCAGCGTGCGGCCGGTGTGGAGCTGCAGGTCAACGTGGGTGAACGGCTCAAGCCGGGCGCCGAATCGCGACGTCGTCCGCCTGACGCCCTTGGCGACGCCCCGGACCTTGCCCGTGCGTCTGGTCAGGACGGTGACGATGCGATCGGCCTCGCCCAGCTTGTGGGTGCGCAGCACGATGCCGTCGTCCCGGTACAGACTCACCCTTGCAGTCTAGCGTCGATCTTTCATGACCATTCGTGCCGCGTGGACCGCCGCAGGACGGCCGCGGGCCGGCGCCGGAACCGGGGTTCTCGCACCTCACAGGCACGGTGGGAGCGGCGTTCACGGTGCGTGGGCGGAGGAGTCGCCGAGGGCGGCGCGGTGACGGACGAGGGCGCCCGGCGAGACCCCAAGCATGATCAACTGCTCCTCATAGATCACGGATGCATGTTGTTAACCTAAAACTCACTAAACTTTGGCTTCTGGCGAACTCCCCCGCCCGCGTTTTACCCCCGCCCCCGCACGAAAGGGTGCCATGCCCCGCGTGGTCCTGCTGGGCTCATCGCCCAGCCCCGATGCCGCTACCGGCCAGTCGACGCCGCCCGCCGCGCTGACTCTGCCCGCGCTTCCCGGCTGTCCCACGGTGATCGGCAAGCTGCACGGCCAGCTCGCCTCTCTTGATCCCGCACCGGTGACGATCGCCCGTTCGGGCGACGCGGCGGCCTACCAGGGCCTCCCCGGCCGGCTCGTCGAGACCTCCGATCTGGCCGGCGACCTCCGCGCCGTGGCCGACGCGGTCGAGGACGCCACCGAGAACCTGCTCCTCCTCCCGGCCAACTCGCTGATCCACGACGAGCTGATCTACCAGATCACCAAGTCCAAGCGCGGAGCGCTGGCGCTGATCACCAAGGAGCCCCGCGAGGAGGACGAGAACGGCGACGCCATCGTCATCGACGTCCCGATCGAGGAGGCGCAGCCGGAGATCGGCGACCGGACGCTGGAGGGCCTCCCCGTCCGGGTGCGCTCCCGCCGGTCCCGGGTGATCTCGGTGGGCTCGGCCTACCACGGGGTGACCCGGCCCAACTCCGTCCTGCTCGGCCCGCTGCACCTGCACCACAAGCACGCGGCCACGCTGGCCGAGGCGGCCCGCGAGCTCGCCGACATGGCCCATCTCCTCGGGCCCGAGGACGACCTGATCCAGCTCCTGGTCCTGGGTCTGGTACGGCGGGGCGTCTCGGTCGGCGTCCGCGGCCGCCGCGACCTGTTCTACAGCCGGGTGGACACCCCGGAGCAGGCCGCCGAGGCGGTGGCCGCGATGGCCACGTTCAACGAGGACAAGGCGCGGCTGAGCAACGCGGTGAAGGGCGCCGACGGCTTCTTCACCACCTACTTCGTCAGCACCTACTCCCGCTACATCGCCCGCTGGGCGGCCAGGCGCGGGCTCACGCCCAACCAGGTCACGCTGATCTCGATCGCCCTGGGCGTGGCGGCGGCGCTGTGCTTCGCCACCGGAGAGCGGGCCGGGATGGTCGCCGGTGGCGTCCTGATCTACTTCGCGTTCGTGTTCGACTGCGTGGACGGCCAGGTCGCGCGGTACGCCCGCAAGTTCGGCGTGCTCGGGGCGTGGCTGGACGCCACCTTCGACCGGTTCAAGGAATACGTGGTCTTCGCCGGGCTGGCGGTCGGCGCGGCCGTCTCCGGCGTCGGCGACGTCTGGACGCTGGCGCTGATCGCGCTCGGGCTGCAGTCCATCAAGCACCTGCTGGACTTCTCCTTCGGCGCGGCCAACCGGCGCAAACCCCCGTCGCCGCTGCCCTCGCTGGCGCTGTCGATCAGCCCTGACACGGGCCTGCGCACGGCACTGGAGCAGCGCAAGCTGGCCCGGACCGGAGGCATCCGCGGCCTGCTGAAGATGTGGGGCAAGGCGGGCAAATACCGGACCGTGCACTGGGCTCGGAAGATGATCGTGTTCCCGATCGGCGAGCGCTTCGCCGCCATCGCGATCGTCAGCGCCCTGTTCGACGCGAGGATCACCTTCCTCACCCTGATCATCTGGGGCGGCATCGGTTCCGCCTACTCACTCACCGGACGCCTGATGAGGTCGCTCGCATGATCACCCAACCGCAGACCACCCCCGCCGTTCCAGACCCCTACGAGGAGCGGCTGCGCGTCCAGACCGCGCGGCTGCTCGCCTACCGCGACGACGGCCCGCTGGTGATGCTGCTCCGCGGCAAGGTGGGGCCGGGGCTGCCCGCGGTGCCCTCCGCGCTCGTCGCGCTGCTCGCGATCATCGCGATGTCGGTGACCGGCATGCTCACCGACGGCCCGATCCTGCTCGTCCCGGTGCTGATCATGATCGTCCTGGTGCTGCCCACCGCGGCCCGCGACCACCTGGGCAAGCTCGACTGGCTGATGCCCCCGCTGATCCGGGCGGCCGAGTTCCTCACCATCATCCTGATCGGCCTGGCCGCCGACGCGCCCAAGTGGCTGCTGTACGTGCTGCTCTACGTGATCGGCTACCACACCTACGACACGGTGTACCGAACGCGGCAGAGCATCTGGCCGCCCGACTGGGTGTTCCGCGCGGGACTGGGCTGGGAGATCCGGCTGCTGCTGATCGGCGCCGGCGCCGCGCTGGGCGTGCTGACCTGGGTTCTGGCCGCGCTCACGCTCTACCTCGGTGTGCTGTTCGCCGTCGAGAGCGTGACGAGCTGGGTCCGCCTGGACAAGGGCGCCGCGCTCGCCCAGGCGGGTGACGACCTGGAGGCCTCGCCCGAGGAGGTCCTGGAGCAGACCACCGGCGACGCCGAGCCCGCCTGACGTACACCGCGCAGCCACGGCGCGTCGCGGTGTGCGGGCGCGAGCACGGGGCACCGGGTGACGCGAACAGCGCGCCGCGAGATGACGCACGGCACGCCGTAACATCCCGGGAGAGGACCGCGACGGACTGTCGCGGTCCTCTCCTGTGTTACAAAACAGCGTGGAACTGGATCGGCTGGATCGTGACATCATCGGGGCGCTCGTCGAGGACGCCCGCACCACCTACGCGGAGATCGGGCAGAGGGTGGGCCTGTCGGCGTCGGCGACAAAACGGCGGGTGGACCGGCTGCGGGAGGCAGGGGCCATCACCGGATTCACCGCGAGGGTGAACCCCGCGGCACTCGGCTGGACCACCGAGGCCTACGTGGAGCTCTTCTGCGCGGGCAAGACCTCGCCGTCGGAGATCGGGGTCGCCGTCGCCCGGCATCCCGAGGTGGTCTCCGCCTGCACCATCACCGGCGAGGCGGACGCGCTGCTGCACATCAGGGCCACCGACGTGAGACATGTGGAGCAGGTGATCGAGCGCATCTCCTCGGAGCCGTTCGTGGTGCGAACCAAGAGCTCAATAGTGCTTTCCAGGCTCATCGACGCCCCTCTCATCACCGCACGCAACGAACCGCCGTTCATCGCCTGAACAACGCGGGAAACCCGCGCCTCTACGCACGAACATGCTCTTGGCCTGCGCGAACACCGTTCGTAAGCTGTTGACGTTGTCGGTGTGTCAGTCACCGCGACCCCCATTACGACGTCTTCTGCGGAGTTACCCATGACGAGGCACTACCTCATGTGTCGGCCCGACTACTTCGCGGTTGAGTACGCGATCAACCCGTGGATGCATCCCGAGGCCGGTGCCGACCGCGAGGTGGCGATCCGGCAGTGGGAGACGCTCAAGAGCACCTACGAGGAGCTCGGGCACCGGGTCAGCCTCATCGACCCGGTCGAGGGCCTGCCGGACATGGTCTTCGCCGCCAACGGAGCCCTGGTCGTCGGCGGCCGCGTGTACGGCGCGCGGTTCACCCACCGGGAGCGCGCGGCCGAGGGGCCGGCGTATCTGAAGTGGTTCACCGGCAACGGCTACGACCGGGTGCGCGAGGCGGCCTTCACCAACGAGGGCGAGGGCGACTTCCTCACGCTCGACCACATGGTGCTGGCCGGGACGGGGTTCCGCACCGACATCACCGCGCACAAGGAGGCCCAGGAGTTTCTCGGCCGCCCGGTGGTGACGCTGCAGCTGGTGGACCCGCGTTTCTATCACCTGGACACGGCGCTCTTCCCGCTGGACGGACGACGGGTGGCGTATTTCCCGGGGGCCTTCTCCCCGGGAAGCCAGGAGGTGCTGCAGAGCCTCTTCCCCGACGCCGTCATCGCCGACGAGGACGACGCCGCCGTGCTGGGCCTCAACGCGGTCAGCGACGGCACCCACGTGGTGATCAACGCCGAGGCGGGCAATCTCCAGCTCGAACTCAAGCGTCAGGGCTTCGAGGTCATCCCGGTCGACCTGTCGGAGCTGCGCAAGGCGGGCGGCGGCCCGAAGTGCTGCACGCTCGAGATCCGGGAATGAACCGAAAATAAGGCCAGGCAGGACGCTTACGAAACAAGGAACGGCGAATATCGGATGACCACCACCAACGAGTTCATCGAGCTCAGCGAACGACGCAGCGCGCACAACTACCACCCGCTTCCCGTCGTGATCCACGAAGCTCAGGGCGCCTGGGTCACCGACGTCGAGGGCAAGCGGTTCCTGGACTGTCTGTCCGGCTACTCCTCGCTGAACTTCGGCCACGGCAACCCGAAGATCATCAAGGCGGCGCAGGAGCAGCTGGCGAAGCTCACCCTGACCAGCCGTGCCTTCTTCCACGACCAGTTCGCCACCTTCGCCGCCGGGCTGGGAGACCTCACCGGCAAGGACATGATCCTGCCGATGAACACCGGCGCGGAGGCCGTGGAGACCGCCATCAAGGTGGCCCGCAAGTGGGGTTACGACGTCAAGGGCGTGGCCGCGGAGCAGGCCAACATCATCGTGATGGAGGACAACTTCCACGGCCGCACCACCACGATCGTCAGCTTCTCCACCGATCCCGACGCCCATGACGGCTTCGGTCCCTACACCCCGGGCTTCAGGATCGTGAAGTACGGCTCGGTCGAGGCGATCCGCGAGGCGGTCGACGCCAACACCGTCGCGGTGCTGGTGGAGCCCATCCAGGGTGAGGCGGGCGTGCTGGTTCCGCCGGACGGATACCTCACCCAGGTCCGCGAGCTCTGCACCGCGGAGAACATCCTGATGATCGCCGACGAGATCCAGTCCGGCCTCGGCCGTACCGGCGACACCTTCGCCTGCGACCACGAGGGTGTCGTCCCCGACATCTACGTGCTGGGCAAGGCCCTGGGCGGCGGCGTCGTCCCGGTCTCGGCCATCACCGCCAACGAGGACGTCCTCGGCGTGATCAAGCCCGGCCAGCACGGTTCGACCTTCGGCGGCAACCCTCTCGCCTGCGCGGTCGCCAACGCGGTCATCGAGCTTCTCAACACCGGCGAGTACCAGTCCCGGGCCAAGGAGCTCGGTCTGGTGCTGCACGAGAGGCTGCGCGGCCTGATCGGCCACGGCGTGGTCACCGTACGGGGGCGCGGCCTGTGGGCGGGCGTGGACATCGACCCGTCCCTGGCGACGGGCCGGGAGATCTCCAAGGCGCTGATGCGCCGCGGCGTCCTGGCCAAGGACACCCACGGCTCGACCATCCGTCTCGCCCCGCCGATCGTCGTCTCGGAGGAGGACCTCCTCTGGGCCGTCGACCAGCTCGCCGACGTCCTCGCGGAGTTCTCGAACTGACTCCCCCGGTACGGCTGGCGCGATCATGAACGCGTGAGCCGTACCGGCGTCATCCTGTCTTCGGCGGAGACGGGAGCGGCACCCGGATCACCGCCCGGGCGAGGGCGGGATCACCCTGCCCGGCCCGCGCGGCAGCCGGCCTCGGCCGGAACGGCATCGGAACGCGCCGGTCACACGCCGCCGCGCTGGAGTGTTCCGGTCGCCTGGTTCCTGCCGGAGACCTCCTCGAGCTCCACCGTGGTGATCTCCGAGACGTTCGTTCCGGCGGCGGTGTCCCAGCGGACCGACACGGGGCTGTTGTCCAGGCACAGGGTGGCCACCGCGTTGGAGAACCACGGGCCGTTGGTGATCCGCCACTTGAACGGAGGCTTGGGGATCTTGGCCATCCGGGAGAGCGAGCGTCCGATCAGGGTCGCGACGCCGAACTGGGCGATGATGTTGGCCAGGCGGAGCGTACGGCTCAGCGGGTTGCGGATCGGGGAGCAGACGAGCTGGTAGATGGGCAGGTCGTCCGCCTTGGCCACGTAGGAGTAGTGCACGTCGCCGGAGAGCAGCATCACGGGCTTGCCGACCCCTGCCAGCAGCGTGGACAGGTCCTCGAACGAACGGCGGAAGGCCGCCCAGTGCTCCAGGTCGACGGCCTGGCGGATCTTCTCCGACCAGTGGGCCGTCCTTCTGCCCCAGGCCCCCTGCGCCAGCGCCTCGTTCCAGCTCTCGATGTGGTGAATGCCGGAGGGGAGCAGGAACGGCACCGACGTGCCGATCACAAAACGCTCCGCGCCCTCCTTCCTGAGCTCCCCGGTGAGCCACTCCCACTCCACCGGGTCCAGCATCCGCCGGTCTCCGGGGGTGAGCTGCCGCGCGGACCGGGAGTCGAGCATGAGCAGGCGGGTGCCGCCGAGGTCGCGGGAGTAGCTCCACCGGTTGTCCGCGGGAACGTCGTAGGCGTGCTTGGCGAACGTGTCGAGAGCCTCCGCCCCGTCGCCCTCCATCGCGCACAGCTTGCCGAGCAGCTCGTCCGACGAGCGCTCCTGCGGTGACATGTTGCCCAGGTGCTGGTAGATCCAGTAGGCCCCGAGGCCGGAGGTCACCCTGCGCGGCCACCACTCGACCTTCTCCATCTGCTCACGCCAGGAGGCGGAGGTGTTGAAGTCGTCGCGCAGGTCGTGGTCATCGAAGATCATCGCACTGGGCACGGTCGAGAGGAACCAGCGGATCTCCGGGTCGGTCCACGCCAGGCGGTACAGCTCGGCGTACTCCTCGAAGTCGGCGATCTCGGTCTTCGGCTCGTTGTCCCTGCGGTTCTTGATGAGCTCCAGCATCTCGGCGGACGGCTCGTCGGCGTAGACCTGGTCCCCGAGCAGGAGCACCATGTCGGGCCACTCCTCCTCGGGTCTGTCCATCAGGCTGCTGCCGTACGCCCACAGCACGTCCACCCCGTGCGAGATCGTGTGCATCGTGTCGTGCGGCACGCTGGTCCGGCAGGAGCCGAACATCACCCGCCGGGGTCCGTCGGGGTCGAGCAGGCGGATACGGCTGGGCGCCTGGTCCGGAAGCGGCCAGACGGTCTCCTCGCCGAGGCGGACCTCGTAGGTTCCGCCGCCCTCGACGTCCACGATCGCGTAGTGGTGGCCGTGCACGGTGAACGTGCTCGCCCGCGAGCGCGTCCCTCCGACCTCGATCGTCACCTCGCACGGCTCACTGGTCTCGACCCACACCGATGCACTCGTCTCGTCCACATAACGCAGCATCGGTCCGACCACAAGCTCTGGCACGTTCATCTCCTCAGCACCGCACACACATCATCAAGCACGCCGGTTGATCACGCTAAACCGGTCTATTCATCCCACACAGTGCCCCGGCCCTCCGAGGGATAACAACGGATCACTCCCAAGGTGGGGAAACGCACAAGGATCGATCATAAGAACGCAACATCCCCAGCATCACCCGGCAAAAAACCGCAACTATTTTGATCATGACAAACCGCCTGGACGGAGCAAGGACGCTCCGCCCGCCGTGTGGAGGTTTCCCTTCATGACACTTACGGTGCCGTCGACGACGCCGGCAGCCACCGCTCCCCTCGCTCCGGGGAGGCAGGCCCTCGACTCCGCGCTGTTCCAGCTCGACCGGGCGGCCGACCGGCTCCACCTGGACGACGGCCTGCGCACCATGCTCGCCACCCCCCGCCGATCGCTCACCGTCTCGGTGCCGGTCCGGCGCGAGGACGGCCGGATGGACGTCGTACAAGGCTTTCGGGTCCAGCACAACACTACCCGCGGCCCCGCGAGAGGCGGTATCCGTTTCCATCCCGCGACCGACATCCACGAGATCACCGCGCTGGCCATGTGGATGACCTGGAAGTGCGCGCTGGCCGGCATTCCCCACGGCGGCGCCACGGGCGGCATCTCCGTGGATCCGGCCTCGCTGACCACGCGGGAGCTGGAGCGGGTGACCCGGCGCTACGTCAACGAGATCCTGCCGATCATCGGCCCGGAGAAGGACGTCCCGACCTCCGACGTCGGCACCGACGAGCAGACCATGACCTGGATCGCGGACACCTACTCGACGAGAGCGGGGTATCCGATGCCCGGCGTGACGACCTGCGAGCCGATGCCCCTCGGCGGCTCGTCCGGCCTGGTCGAGGCCACCGCACGCGGCGTCCGGATCGCGGCGCTCAGGGCGCTGAGGGGCTCCCCCGAGGGCCGTACCGTCGCGGTCCAGGGCTTCGGCAAGGTCGGGGCGCCGGCCGCGCGCCATCTCTCCGACGCGGGCTGCCGCGTGGTCGCGGTCTCCGACGTCACCGGCGCCGTGATCGCCCGCCCCGGCCTGGACCTCGACGATCTGCGGGCATGGGCGAAGGAGACCGGCGGCGTGCACGGCTACCGCCACGCCGACGCCCTGTCCCCCGAGGACCTGCTGGAGCTCGACGTGGACCTGCTCGTCCCCGCGGCCATGGGAGGCGCGATCACCGCGGAGAACGCCCCCCGGATCAGGGCCGGCCTGATCGTGGAGGGCGCCGACGGTCCCGTCACGCCGGAGGCCGACCGGATCCTGGCCGATGCCGGGACCACCGTGGTCCCCGACATCCTGGTCAACGCGGGCGGCGTGATCGTCTCCTACCTGGAATGCTCGCAGAACGTGCGGGCGTGCTCCTGGAGCTCCGACGAGGTCGACGCGAAGATCCGCGGCTTCATGGACGGCTCGTTCGACGCGGTCGCGGAGATGTCGGCGGCGCGCGGGATCACCCTGCGCCAGGCCGCCCACGTGATCGCCGTCGGTCGCGTCGCCGAGGCCCACCGTCTGCGCGGACTCCGCGTGTGAAGGCCGCCGACGCCCGTCTCCCGCGGAGACTCCGTTCATGAGGGTCCGCGTTCATGAGGGTGCGCGTCCCATGGGAGCCCGCGTTCACGAGGGTCCGCCGCCCGCGGAGGTCCCGCGCACGAAGGTTCACGAGGGCCTGTTGCCCGCGGAGGTCCCGCGCACGAAGGGCGTTCCGTGCGCGACGTCCCGGCGCTCAGCGGGTGAGGCCGCCCAGGTCCCGCTCGGGAACCGCGGTCGGCTCATCCAGGGCGCTGACCAGGCCTTCCAGGTCGCGCATGAGCCGTTCGGTGCGCTCGGTGCCGTAGGCTGCCTCTATCAGCCGATGGTGGTCGGCCACTCCGCCCTCCACGCGGGCGAGCAGGTCGGCGCCCCTGTCGGCGACAAAAACGGCGACCTTGCGACGGTCGGCCGGGTCATGCCCTCGGTAGACGAGGGAACGGTCGATGAGCCGGTCGATGGCCTTGGTCAGCGTCGGGTGCGGCATCAGCACCGCCTCGGCCAGATCGCCCATCGAATGCCCCCTGCCGTCGGCGAGGGCGCGCAGGATGCGCCACTGCTCGACGGTGATCTCTTCCGCGGTCACCGCGGCGGCGAGACCTCGGTTGACGCTGCGCTCAGCCCGGCTGAGCAGGTAGGCGAGCGAGGATCCCAGCCCGGTCGTCACCACGTGGAGCTCCCGTCTGCATCCCGGCTATGTAACGGGTCTGCCGTACCCGTCCAATGAGGAGGATACTCGTCGCCGTGGCAGAAGCCATCGCACCCGTCATAGAGCCCCTGGAAGCAGAGCTGATCCGGGGCAGTGCACTACGCGTCGGACTGGTCGTGCCGGTCTCCGGGGTTCTCGGCCTGGTGGGGCCGTGCGCGATCAACTGCGCGGTCCTCGCCGCCGACGAGGTGAACCTCGCGGGCGGGATACTCGGCAGGCCGGTGGAGCTGGTCCTGATCGACGGCGGCGGCCCGGCGAGACAGGTGGCCACCCAGGTCGCGGGGCTCGCACACAGCGGTGTGATCGACGCGGTGGTCGGCACCCACGGCAGCGACGTGCGGATCGAGGTGGTGCGGGCGCTGGCCGGAAGGGTGCCGTTCGTCTACGCCCCGCCGTACGAGGGGGGCGGCCACGCGCCCGGCGTCTACTTCCTGGGCGAGACCCCGAGTCGCCAGCTCAGGCCCGGCCTCGACTGGCTGATCGACCGGCGCCGCGCCCGCAGGTGGTTCCTGCTCGGCAACGACTACGTCTGGCCGCGCCTGGTCCACGGGGCCGCCCGCCGCCACCTCGCCGCCCGCAACGTCACGGTGGTCGGCGAACGGTTCGTGCCGTACGGCATGCGAGATCTCGCCCCGATCCTGGAGAGGCTCGTCGCCAGCCGGCCCGACGCCGTGCTGCTCAGCCTGATCGGCAGCGACCTCGTCACCTTCAACCGGGCCTTCGTCGCGGCCGGACTGTCCTACCCGCGGCTCTGCGGGGCGCTGGAGGAGCACGGCCTGCTCGGCATCGGCGGCGACGCCACCGGCGAGCTCTACGGGGCGATGGGCTACTTCGCGAGCCTGGTCACCGATGACAGCCTGAGCCTCGGCGAGCGCTACATCCGCCGGTTCGGCTCCAGCGCGCCGCTGCTGAACGGGCACGGGCAGGGGTGTTACGAGGCGGTGCTGATGCTCGCCGCCCTCGGCTCCCGGGCGAAGACGCTCGCCGTACCCCAGGTGGACGCGATCGCCGACGGCACCTCCATCGTCACCGCGCGGGGACGGCTGACGCTCCAGGGCCGGGGAGTACGGCGGAGCGCGCACATCGGACGGGCCGAAGGTCTCGACTTCGACATCGTCCGGTAAAAACTTTCACCTGGAAACTTTTCCTTTTCAAGTTTTGGTTCTATGGTCAGGCCTGCAGCCATATAAGGAGCCATTTCATGACCACCGAACCTTCACTGGAGCAATTCGGCTACCAGCAGGAACTCCGCCGATCCCTCAGCTTCACGGACCTGCTCGTCTACGGCCTGATCTTCATGGTCCCGATCGCGCCGTTCGGCATCTTCGGAAGCGTTTTCCAGGCCTCCGGTGGCATGGTCGCCCTCGCGTACGCCGTCGGCATGATCGCGATGGCCTTCACGGCGATGTCCTACGCGCAGATGGCCCGCGCCTTCCCGATGGCCGGATCGGTCTACACCTACGCGGGCCGCGGCATCGCGGCACCGGTCGGCTTCCTCGCCGGATGGGTGATCCTGCTCGACTACGTGCTGGTGCCCGCCCTGCTCTACCTCATCGCGAGCGCGGCGATGGCGTCGTTCGTCCCCGCCATCCCGATCTGGGGCTGGCTGATCGTGTTCGTGGTGCTCAACACGGTCGTGAACTACACCGGCATCCAGATGACCGCGCGCATCACGAAACTCATGCTGATCGGCGAGGTCATCGTGCTGGCGATCTTCATGATCGTCGGCGTGGTCGCCCTCGCCCAGGGCAAGGCCCAGGCGGGCGCGCTCACCCCGCTGTTCGACTCCTCGACCTTCTCCTGGTCCCTCATCTTCGGCGCGGTCTCGGTCGCGGTCCTGTCCTTCCTCGGCTTCGACGGCATCTCGATGCTGGCCGAGGAGAGCCAGGTGGACTCGCGGCGGCTCGGCAAGTCGATGGTCGCCGCGCTCGCCCTGGCCGGCCTGCTGTTCATCGCGCAGACCTGGGTGGCCGCGCTGCTCGCTCCCAACCGGGCCGACCTGCTGGCCAACGGCGACCCCGCGGGAAGCGCCTTCTACGACATGGCCGAGTTCGCCGGGGGTCACTGGCTCAGCGTGCTGACCGCCGTCGCGACCGCCATCGCCTGGGGTTTCGCCAACTCGCTGGTCGCCCAGGCCGCCACCTCGCGCCTGCTGTTCGCGATGGCCCGCGACCGCCAGCTCCCCGCCTTCCTGGCCAAGATCGACCCCAAGCACAAGGTGCCCGTCAACGCCACCCTCCTGGTGGCCTTGATCTCCCTGGGCCTCGGGCTCTACCTGGACACCCGCGACGACGGCATCACGCTGATCAGCGGGCTGGTCAACTTCGGCGCGATGACCGCCTTCCTCGCGCTGCACGTGTCGGTGGTCGTCCACTACGTCGTGCGGCAGCGCAGCCGCGACTGGTGGAGGCACCTGATCGCCCCGGTGATCGGCTTCGGGATCCTGCTCGCCGTCGTGATCAACGCCAACATCGCGGCCCAGGTCCTCGGCGCCATCTGGTTCGGCATCGGCGTGGTGGTGCTCATCGTCTTCTACGTCCTCAAGCGTCGCCCCACCCTGGCCGGGATAAGCGACGTGCCGGATGCCCCGGACCCGTCAGCGAAGTACGTGCAGTAGCCGCCTCGCACCCCCCGGCACGCCGTGCCCACCCGTAGATTCGATCATGCGAAGGTAGACCAATGTTTGAGATTTTTCTCGAGGTGGAGGAAGGTTTCGCGTCCTCTCTCCTCACCACGGTGCGGAACCTCGACGGGGCAGGTGCGCGGTGAACATCGTCTCCTACCGTCCCGCGCTCGAAGATCTGAGCTACACCTTCGGCGGACGGCCCGCCGTGGGCAGGATCCAGCCCGGCACGATCCTCGAGATGTACACCGAGGACTGTTTCGGCGGCCGGGTGCTCTCGGTCGACGACCTGCCCTCACGCGTCTGTGAGTTTCCCTACCTGAACCCGGTCACCGGTCCCTTCCACGTCGAGGGGGCCGAGCCGGGAGACACGCTCGCCCTGCACTTCATCTCGATCGAGCCCGCCAGGGACTGGGCGGTGTCCGCCACGTTCCCGCACTTCGGCGCGTTGACCGGCACGCACACCACGGCCATGCTCAGCCCGCCGCTGGACGAGGTCGTGTGGCGCTACGACATCGACGTGGAGAAGGGCGTGGTCCGCTACCACGCCCGCAAGAGCGACTTCACGATGGAGCTCCCGCTCGACCCGATGCACGGCACGGTCGGCGTCGCGCCCGGGGCGTCCGAGGCCCGTATGACGATCACCCCGGACGCCCACGGCGGCAACATGGACACCCCCGAGCTGCGCGCCGGGGTGACCGTGTACCTCGGGGTCAACGTCGAGGGCGGGCTGTTCGCGGTGGGAGACGGTCACGCCCGCCAGGGACACGGCGAGGTGTGCGGCACGGCCGTCGAGGCCGCGATGAACACCGTGGTGGCGGTGGAGCTGATCAAGGGGGTCGGCACCCCGTGGCCCCGCCTGGAGGACGACGACCACCTGATGTCGACCGGCTCGGCCCGCCCGCTGGAGGACGCCTACCGGATCAGCCAGCACGACCTGGTCACCTGGGCCGCGGACCTGACGGGGCTGGAGACCCTGGACGCCTACCAGCTGGTCAGCCAGATCGGCGAGGCGCCGGTCGGCAACGTCTGCGACACCAACTACACGATGGTCGCCAAGATCCCCAAGGCCTACCTGGGCCGGCCCGACGTCTACGAGTCGGCGCACGAGCGGCTGCGCACCCTTGGCCGGCGGTATCTGGCCGAACGCTGACGAAAAAAGGCGTTCACCTCGCGGGGAGCCGTCCCACGCCACGTATCACCGGGGCGCGCGGCGCGGGACGGCTCCCCGCATGATCGTCGGGCTCGGCCTCCCGTGAAGTGAACGACCGCCGGTCTCGATCTCCCGTGAAGCGGAGTGATCGATGGCCGAGCCGGCGATCGAGTCGTCTCGGGCCGTCCACACGCGCCCTTGACGAGCCTCCGGCCGGCTGACGGATCCCGTTGCCGGGGCCGGGATCTAGCCCGCGCAGGCGCGGACGATGTCCTCGCAGATCGCGTGGGTGGCCAGGGCGTCGTCGGCGCTGATCCGGACGCCGGAGCGGACCGCGTCCAGGAACTCCAGGCAGACCTGCTCGATGCCGCGCTGGCGGGAGACCGGGGTCCAGTCGCCGCGGCGGGTCACCGTCTCCGTCCCGGCGTAGTCGATCACATCGGCGAGGTTGACCACTCGCCGCTTGACTCCCCCGCCCATGACCTCCACGGTCTCCTCGGCCGCACCGCTCACCCTGCTCATGATCCCGAACGCGGTGAAACCGTCCCCGGACAGCTCCAGCGTCAGGTGCTCCAGCAGGCCGTTCCTGACCCGGGTCCGGATCCCGGTGTGCTCGACCTTGCCGGGCACCAGGAACCTGAGCGTGTCCACGACGTGGACGAAGTCGTCGAAGATCGCGGTGCGCGGGTCCTCCGGGAGGTCCCTGCGGTTCTTCTCCATCACCACCAGGTGACGGGGCAGGTCGAGCAGCGCCGCGTAGGACGGCGCCCTGCGGCGGTTGAACCCGACGAGCAGCGACCGCCCTCTCTCCCGAGCCAGCCGTACCAGAGCCTCGGCTTCGGCGAGGGTGTAGGCGATCGGCTTGTCCAGGTAGACGTGGACGCCCGCCTGGAGCAGCGGCTCGACGATCTTCACGTGGGCGCTGGTGGCCGCGTGCACGAAGGCCGCCTCGACGCCCGCGCCGAGCACCTCGTCCACCGAGGTGAAGCGGTGCTCGATCCGGTGCGCGTCGCCGAGACGGTCGAGCGTGACCTGGTTGCGGGTGCACAGGTGGAGGTCAAGGCCGGGCAGTGCGGAGAGGACGGGCAGGTAGGCCTTCTCCGCGATGTCGCCGAGGCCGATCATGGCGATCTTCATGCTCCGAGCGTACGGCCTGCGCCGCCGTCGCCGTTCGGTTTCACCACCACGCGGGCGCCTTGACCAGCGTCTCGTCCATCGGGGCCGGCGTCATGCCGAAGCCGGTGGAGCCGTGTCGACGGTGTTTCGACGGTCCGCCTCACTGGTTCCACAGCAGTCGCAGCGCGGCGTTGACGAGGTAGACGGCGGCGAAGACGATCCCGGGGGTCACGCTGCCCGCCATGACCAGCGCCGCGGCGCCGCCGCCGAACCAGAGGACCTCCAGAACGACCCTGGCGAATCCGGTGAGCGGGATCACCGCGCCGTTGGCCGCGCCGAACAGGGCCCAGGCCGCGATGAAGAGCGCGGGCGCACCGAGACCGAGGAGCAGTTTCACCGGCCAGTTCTGCCCCACGGTGAAACCCCAGTAGCCGACCGAGGCGAGAACGCCCAGTTCCAGCAGGAACATGACCAGCAGGTTGGTGTTCTTGGCCAAGGACAGCATCGGGGGCTCCTTCGAGAGTGGCATTCCGTTCTGAGAGCAATGCTCTCTTAGGAGAGCGATGCGCGTCAAGAGCAGTGCTCTTTTTCCCTCCCGGTGCTCTGGTATGGTCCTGGGCATGAGCTCAAGCCGCACAGCACGGGAACGGGTCCGAGCCGAGCTGACCCGTGAGATCACCGACATCGCCCGCAGCCAGCTCGCCACCGAGGGTGCGGGAGGCCTCTCCCTGCGTGCGGTCGCCCGCGAGATGGGCATGGTCTCCTCGGCGATCTACCGCTACTTCCCGTCCCGGGACGACCTGCTCACGGCTCTGATCGTCGACGGCTACAACGCCGTGGGCGAGGCCGTGGAGAGCGCCGACGCGGCCCGCCCGCGTGAGGACCACACCGGCCGATGGCTGGCCGTGTGCCACGCCGTACGCGACTGGGCGCTGGCCCACCCGCATGAGTACGCCCTGCTGTACGGCTCGCCGGTGCCCGGCTACCAGGCTCCGGCCGACACCATCGTCGCGGCGATCCGCGGCACCCTCGTATACGGCCGGATCGTCTCCGACGCCCACGGCGCCGGGTCCCTCACCCCGCCGGACATCTGCCCGCCCGCGCCCCCCGCGTTCGCCGAGGACGCGGCGCGCGTACGCGAGATCATGCCCGAGGTCCCCGACGACGTCATCGCCCGCGCCCTGATCGTCTGGACGGGCCTGTTCGGCTGGATCAACTTCGAGTTGTTCGGCCAGTTCAAGAACACGATCCTCGACCCGGCCGCGGCCTTCGACCATTCCGCGCGCTGCCAGGCCCGCTTCCTCGGCCTTCCCGCCTGACAGGACCGGCGATCCGCTGGCTTCCGCGTTCTTCCTCGGACTATCTGCGTGACAAAGTACGATTTCGCCGAGATTAGTAACGCTTTTGTGTCTGGCGTGATAAATGAGAGTGATTCGGCTCTCAAACGAGCCGTTTCCCCGCAGGCGAGAGGCGCTCCCGATCCATGGCGGAAAGTCCCATTCACGGCGAAGGCGTAACGGTCCGTACCCTCTTCGAACGCAACTCCTTCGCCCTGGACTACTACCAGCGGGAGTACACCTGGACCCGCCACGAGGTCGGCACGCTGATCGACGACCTCAGCCAGCGCTTCCTCAGCCAGTGGAACCCCCTGCACGAGCGTGACGAGGTCAGCCGCTACGCCCCCTACTTCCTCGGCCCCTACGTGTACCACGAGGGCGAGGGCCGCACCTTCCTCGTCGACGGCCAGCAGCGCGTCACCACGCTCCACCTCGTGCTCATCTACCTCCGGCAGCTACTGCTCGACCAGGAGAAGTGGATCTACGCCGACGAGCTGGAGGGGCTCACCTACACGGCGCGGCACGGCAGGCGGAGCTTCAAGGTCGGCAGCACCGAGGAGCTGGCCCGCGCGCAACTGCTCAACGCCCTGGTCACCGATTGGAACGGTCTCAAGGGATTCACCATGCCCGAGGACGTCCACGTCTCGGTGAGAAACCTCCACGACCGGAGCAGGGAGATCGACGGGGAGTTCCCCGAAGAGCTGCGCGGCGAGGCCCTGGTGCCCTTCGTCCGATGGATGCTCGACCGCGTGTGCCTCGTCGGCATCCGTGCCCTCGACCAGGAGAACGGGCGCGAGATCTTCGTGTCCATGAACGACCGGGGACTCCGGCTGAGCCACGTGGACCTGCTGCAAGGCCACCTCTTCCGGCGGGTCGACCCGCCGACGCGCGAAAGACTGGGCCGGTCGTGGGCCGACATGCTGGCCCGCCTCACCACCGCGGAGGCCGACTCCCCCGAGGCCAACACGCCCAGCGCGTACGTCCGCTCGTTCCTGCTGGCGCAGTACGCGCACCTCGACGCGGCGTCCGCGGACGCCGCCGACATCGGGAGAGCCGTCCACGAGTGGATCCTGCGCAACGAGGTCCAGCTGGGCCTCGACCGCCCGGCCGGAGCGCGGGAGTTCATCCACAGGCTCACCCACGTATCCGAGCGCTACTGCCTGCTGCTCCGCGCCGGCCAGGAGTTCAGGCCCGACCTGGCCGCCGTCTACTTCAACGGCTACCACGGCATCGACAACCAGTTCACGCTCCTGCTCTCCGTCGCCTCGCCGGAGGACTCCGACCAGGTGTTCATCCAGAAGTGCTCGATGGTCTCGACGTTCCTCGACCTCGTCTACGTACGGCGATGCGTCAACAACCTTCCCGTACAGCGCCGCGACCTCGACGAGATCGTCCACCGGCTGATCCCCGTCCTGCGGATCTGCCGGACGGCCGACGACGTGGCCACGGTCCTCGGCCGGGAGACCTCCCTGCTTGAGCACGACTTCCGCGAGCTCACCTCCTTCGGGCTCCGGGCCAACAACCGCCGCCTGGTCCGCTACCTGCTCTCCCGCATGACCGCGCACGTCCAGCACGCGTGCGAGGGGGGCGAGCACGAGTACGAGTTCCTCCGGGGAGCCCGCGACTACGAGATCGAGCACATCTGGGCCAACCGCTTCGAGCGGCACAAGGACTCCGTCAAGACCACCGCGGAGTTCTACCTCCGGCGCAACCGCCTCGGCGCCCTGCTGCTCCTGCCCAAGTCCGTCAACGCGAGCTTCAGGGACGACCCCTACAACCGGAAGATCGAGCACTACTACGCCGAGAACCGGCTCGCCGCCTCGCTGCATCCCAAGAGCCGCCTGCGGAACACCCCTTTCACCCACTACCTCAGGGACTCGGGCCTCGACAAGGCGTTCCAGCCCTGCCCGGAGTTCGGCGTCCGGGAGATCGAGCGGCGGCAGCAGCTCTACCGGCTCCTCTGCGAGGAGATCTGGAGCCCCTCCAGGCTCGGCTTCCGCCTGCCGGTGATCGAGCTTCCTCCCGAGCCGCCCTCGGCCCGCCGTCACTACGGCGTCGAACTCCTCGATCTGATCAGGGGAGGCCTGATCTCCCCCAACTCCAAGATCTTCCGGACGGTCAGGGGCGAGGTCCACTTCGCCACCGTCGAGGAAGCGGGGACGATCAGGGTGGAGGCCACGGGCCAGGCCTACCACTCCCTGTCCGCCGCCGGAGCCGCGGTCGCCGGAACCAAGGCCTGCGCGGGCTGGGACGTCTGGCGGATCGAACAGGGCGGTGCCGCGGTGCCGCTGAAACGCCTCCGCGAGGAGGCCATCAACCGTGGCCTGCCCTGATTCGGAAGGGGTGGAGGCCCGTCACCCCGCGCCCAGGCATGCCGGGCGCTGTGCGGTGCCTACCGGCGTCAATCGTGGAGCTCTCACGTCCCGGCCCGACATCGACGTCTGGTCTGCTCCCCCGGAAGAGCCTGGGGCCCAGGTCGCACGGCGATCCCTCCGGGGGCGATGAGCCGCCCCCGGAGGGATCGCCCGACCTGAATGCCGGGCTCCACGGACTCTCATCCGGCCGGATGGTCCGTGGGCCGTCGCCTCAGTAGTAGCCCCGCCAGTGGAAGCGGTGGAAGCGGTGGCCCCCGTAGAAGCGATAGTGATGGCGCCGGTGGAAACGGTGGTAACCGCTGAGCACCGCGGTCTGAGGTGCGGCGGTCGTGGTCGCCACGGTCGTGGTCGCCGCGCTGGCCGGTGTGGCCGCACCCACCCCGAAGATGCTTCCTGCCGCGATAACCAAGCCGGACACGCTCAGTGCAAGGCGCCTTGGAATTTGCATTGATCGTCCTCCTTGAGAAACAGAGAGCGGAGTCTGAATGTGATTCCAGGCGGGAATAGGGGCTGATTCGCGGGGCGCTCTATACGCCGCCGACCACCGTCCATCCGCCCTGGCAGCCAGCGGAAATCGGATGTCGCCAGACACGCGAGAAGACGGGGCTAGCGTCAATGATCCTGCTCCCGGAACTCGCCGTCTTCGCGGGTAACCCCCATTTCGAGCCCGTGCCAGCGGTACTCCCGGCATTCCCACTAGCTGCAAAAATGACCGGTCGCTCGTTGCGACCCCGAGTCTGGTCGCCTGTCTCGCGTCGCCGGAGGAGAGCTACCTCACGGCCAGGTCATGGTCGACGGCGGAAACCCGATCCAGGAGGAGAGAGGCGTCGTCCCCTCCGCTACGAGGCGGATCCGCGACGAGGCCGGACGCGGCGGGACTCCGCTCAGGCCTCGCCGAAGAGATGGCCGTCGACGAACGCGTTGCGGAACTTGCCGGTGGGATCGTAGTCGGTGAGCAGCCGCTGGAAGTCGGGGAGCCGCCCGTACAGGGATCGCACCCGCTGGGGACTCATGACAAAGAGCTTGCCCCAGTGCGGCCGCGCCTCGAAGGGTTCCAGCGCCTCCTCCACCACCGCGAGCACCCGGCGCACGGCCGGCCAGTCTTTCTTCCAGGTGAAGTGGAAGGCGATGACGTCCTCCCCGTAGGAGGTGCTCATCCACAGGTCGTCCGCCGCGACGGCGCGGATCTCCGACACCTGCAGGACGGGGGCCACCGTGTCTCTGACCTGGTCCAGCGCGCGGAGCGCGGAGATCGCGTGGCGGCGCGGCAGCAGATACTCCGACTGGAGCTCCTCTCCGCTGCTGGGGGTGAAGTCCAGGCGGAAATGCGGCAGCCGGTCGTACCAGGGCCCGGGCACGCCCATCTGCGCGGTGCAGTTGACGGCGGACAGCCCCGGCAGGGGATGCCGGTCGGCCGGCGCCGCGGTGGCGTCCAGCCAGCGCGGCGCCGCCTCCCACGGACCCGGCTCGTCGACGCGCTGCTTCACCCACACCTGGTCGATTCGAGGGCCACTCCAGCCGGTGAACAGGCTCACGCTGTACGCGGCGGACATGATCTCCTCGAAGTGCTCCTCCAACCGGGCCCACGGCAGGTTCTCGTAGACGTACTGCCGCACGTCGAAGGTCGGGACGACGTCCAGGGTGACCCGGGTGACGATACCCAGCGCGCCGAGCCCGACCACCGCACCGGCGAAGCGGTCACCGTCCTTCTCCCGGCTGAGGACGACGATCTCACCGTCGGCGGTGACCAGTTCGAGGCCGGACACCGCGGTCGCCAGGTTGCCGTTGGCCGTACCCGAGCCGTGCGTGGCCGTGGCGCAGGCGCCGGCGACCGAGATGTGCGGCAGCGAGCCGAGGTTGTGCAGCGCGTAGCCCTCCCCGTGCAGCCACCGGCTCAGCTCGCCGTACCGGACCCCGGCACCGACCGTGACCGTACGGCGCGCTGAATCCAGCTCCGCCTGGCCCGGGAGGTCCTCCAGCGAGACGAGATCCCCACCGGGCCTGTCGGCGATCTCGTTGAAGGAGTGGCGGGTGCCGAGCGCCCCCACAGCGTCGCTCTTCGCGACCAGCTTCTGGAGCTGCTCGACGCTGCCGGGGCGATGGATCCGCGCGGCACCGTAGGTGATGTTGCCGGCCCAGTTCGTCAGCCGTCCGGTCAAGGTATGCCCTCTCTACGCCTTACGCCAGGCCGCGCGCGATCAATGCACGCCTCACGCCGGGTCGTACAGGGGCACGACAGCGGCACTGACGCACCAAGCGTAGTTCAAGGGTTTTGTCCCGCCCATCCGCGGGTGACACCACCTGCGGACCGTCACCGTCCACGGACCGCCACTGCCCACGAGCCGTCACCATCCGCACGCCGGCACTGCCCACGAGCCGTCACCATCCGCACGCCGGCACTGCCCACGAGCCGTCACCATCCGCACGCCGGCACTGCCCACGAGCCGTCACCATCCGCACGCCGGCACTGCCCACGAGCCGTCACCATCCGCACGCCGGCACTGCCCACGAGCCGTCACCGTCCGCAGGCCGGCACTGCCCGCGAGCCGTCACCGCGCTCGCGGGCCATTACCGTCCCCGGGCTGTCACCGCCTGTGGGCCGCGCAGCCGATGCAGGTCCGCGCGACCGGGCGCGCCTGCAGGCGCTCGAAGGCGATGGGCTGTCCGCAGCCCTCGCACACGCCGTAGGTGCCCTCGCGGAGCCGTTCGGTCATCTGATCCAGGTCCTCGAGGCGGCTGCGGGCCCTGTCGAGCAGGGCTTCGAGATGGGCTCGCTCGAAGGCGAGCGTCGCTCCCTCCGGATCATGCTCGTCGTCATTCGCCACCAGTGTCGACGATTCGACGATGTCGTCCCAGTCACGCCGCAGCGCCGCGATCTGAACCATCGTGCTCTCACGATCCGCGGTCAGGAGATCCTGCATGGCCGCCCGCTCCGAGAGGGAGAGGGCAGCTCCGGAAAGCCGCTTGCCCATCGGCGATTCACCCCGTTCTACACCGGGTCCGCGTTCCCTGCCGGAGGCGATACCGACGCTCCGCACAAACGCGCTGATCTGGGGATTCTCCCCATTTTACGGCTCCCAACTCACCAAAACCGTCGCCATGAGAGCCGATCTCGGTCACAGCTGTCCCCTCCGAGCCCGCGGCAGGCGGATGGTGCCGGCCATCGGGAAACGATGCGGTTCAACGCCGAAGAAGACCATGTGGCCACTGCTTCACGTGGGATCCGGCGGCGCTGGGCTGGACGTGACTCGACCGCGCCCGTGCGGGTTTCGCGGTGGGCGCGGTCGGGTGAGCGACGTTGATGCCTTGTGGGCGGTTGTCGGGCGGCACTGATCGGCAGGTCGTACCGGGCAGCGGGTGTCGGCGGCCCGGCAGGTCGTGCCGGGCGGCGCGGGCCGTACGTCAGCGGAAGGCGCGGATGATCAGCGTCCGGTCCGGTTGACGGCGGAGACGACGGCCTTGAGGGCGGCGGTGGTGGTGTTGGCGTCGATGCCGACGCCCCACAGCGTCTGACCGGCGATCTCGCACTCGATGTAGGAGGCGGCCTTGGCCTCGGCGCCGGAGCTCAGCGCGTGCTCGGCGTAGTCCAGGACGCGGACCTCTACCCCGACTCCGGCCAGGGCGTCGCAGAAGGCGGAGATGGGACCGTTGCCGACCCCCTCGACCTCGCGGATCTCACCGCCGACACGCAGGTCGACGCTGATGGCGTCCTTCTCGTCGGCCCCGGAGACGTGACGGTGGGCCAGAAGGCCCAGGCGGCCCCACGGGCTGGCCGCGTTCGGCAGGTATTCGTCGGCGAACGCCTCCCACATCTGGGCCGGGCTCACCTCGCCGCCGAGGGCGTCGGTACGGGCCTGTACGGCGCGGGAGAACTCGATCTGCAGGCGGCGCGGCAGGTCCAGGTGGTGGTCGGCCTTCATGATGTAGGCGACCCCGCCCTTGCCGGACTGGCTGTTGACCCGGATGACCGCCTCGTAGGTGCGGCCGATGTCCTTGGGGTCGATCGGCAGGTACGGCACCGCCCAGGTGAACTCGTCCACCGGGACGCCCGCGGTGGCCGCGTCGCGCTCCAGGTGCTCGAGACCCTTCTTGATGGCGTCCTGGTGGGAGCCGGAGAAGGCGGTGTAGACGAGCTCGCCGCCCCAGGGGTGACGCGGGTGGACCGGCAGCTGGTTGCAGTATTCGGTGACCCGGCGGACCTCGTCGATGTCGGAGAGGTCGATCTCCGGGTCGACGCCCTGGGAGAACAGGTTCATGCCCAGCGTGACCAGGCAGACGTTGCCGGTGCGCTCGCCGTTGCCGAACAGGCAGCCCTCGATCCGGTCGGCCCCGGCCATGTAGCCCAGCTCGGCGGCGGCCACGGCGGTGCCCCGGTCGTTGTGCGGGTGCAGGGACAGCACGATCGAGTCGCGGTAGGCCAGATTGCGGTGCATCCACTCGATCTGGTCGGCATAGATGTTGGGCGTGGCCATCTCGACGGTGGCGGGCAGGTTGATGATGACCTTGCGGTCGGGAGTGGGCTGCCAGACGTCGTTGACGGCGTCGCAGACCTCCACGGCGTACTCCAGCTCGGTGCCGGTGAAGGACTCCGGGGAGTACTGAAAGTAGATCTCCGTGTCGTCCATCTCGGCGGCCAGCTTCTTGCACAGCTTGGCGCCCTCGACCGCGATGGCGGTGATGCCCTCCCTGTCCTGGCCGAAGACGACCCGGCGCTGGAGGGTCGAGGTGGAGTTGTACAGGTGGATGATGGCCTGCTTGGCGCCGCGCACCGACTCGTAGGTCCGCTCGATCAGCTCGGGCCTGGCCTGGGTCAGAACCTGGATGACCACGTCGTCGGGGACCCGGCCCTCTTCGATGATCTGCCGTACGAAGTCGAAGTCGGTCTGCGAGGCGGCCGGAAAGCCCACCTCGATCTCCTTGTAGCCCATCTTCACCAGCAGCTCGAACATCTTGAGCTTGCGGTGGGAGTCCATCGGGTCGATCAGCGCCTGATTGCCGTCACGCAGGTCAACGGCACACCAACGGGGGGCCTTGTCGATGACCTCGCCGGGCCAGGTGCGGTCATCGAGCCGGACCGGGACAAAGGGCTGATAACGCTTGAACGGCATGGGACTGGGCTGCTGCTGCGGGTACATGCAATGGCTCCTCGACTGGTGAAACAATCGCGGCCGACGCGCATGGCTCTCTCCGCGACGAGGGAGCCGACCTCTACAGGCCCTCGTCGCGGCAGCTAAGAAGCAGGCCGCGCAGCATGACTAGCAGGCTAGCAGACGGCCTTGAATTCCTGAGACCGAAGCCCACATGATGAGATCTCCGGCCTCCGCGAGCCGTTCCGGAGGGCTTCTCCCCGACGATTCGCCGGATCGTCGGGGCGCCGATCCGGTGACGGCGGCCGGGGTCACCGACCGCTTGATCCCGGTCGAGCGCGCCACCGCCGCCGGCCCGTCTCCGACGGAACGGTCACGTGCTGATCGGATAAAGTCCCAGGGAAACTCTGACAGGGGAAACGGTATGAACGACGTCGATATTCTCGCCCACATCAACAAACTCATCGCCGAGGAGCGCGAGCTCCGCGACCGGCTGGGGACCCACGCGATCTCCTCGAACGAGGAGAACAACCGGATCAAGCAGTTGGAAGAGGCGCTCGACCAGGCCTGGGACCTGCTCAGGCAGCGCCGGGCACGCCGGGAGTTCGGGGAGGACCCCGACTCTGCGGCACCGCGCCCGATCGACGAGGTCGAGGGCTACCGTCAGTAGTCGCCCGCTCCGGGAAACCCCTGCGGACACGCCCGGCAGGTCGCGGCGGGCGGCCAAGCGGGCGTGATCGATGAGGGACCGGCGGCGGACGGCCGCGGTCAGCCGGGGTCCGGGGTGGGGCCGGGAACGGGGGCCGACTCCGTGAAGCGACCTTGGCAGGCCAGGTCAGGTGAGTCGGGGGGCGTGACCGGCAGGGCCGGGGCGAGCCAGGAGATCATGCTCTGCTCGACGTACCAACCGTGCAGGTTCACGGACGTCCTGGGCACCTCTCCGGGATCGGGGCAGAGAACCCTCGACCGGAGCCGGTCGTTCGGGACGAAGCTGACGCGGCCCTCGCGGTCCAGGACGGTGGACATCTGGTCATCGCTGCCGACCAGGTAGCCCACGATCACGCTGCTCGAGTCCTTCTCCTTCTCGTCATCGGTGATCGTCATGGCGATCAGCGGCAGGATCGGCGCCTTTATCACGACCACGCCGACCAGGAACGGCGTGAGCGTCGCTATCGCGATCGCGATGCCGTGGGTCAGCACCTTGGCGGGTGCCACGGGCACCGGGCCGGTCAGCAGCGCCGTGAACCCCGGCGGAAGCACGAGGAGGAGCACGGTCGCCACATCCCCCTCGGCGAACGCGATGAGGATGGCCGGCCACAACAGCACGTAGGAGAGCACCGCCGCCATCAGCGGCAGCGCGTAACAGAACGTGGTCCGCAGTTCCGCGTGGCCCGGGAACCGATCGCGCACCGTCAGGCCCGTCACGGCCAGCGCGAGCATCGCCAGTGTCGGCAGGAATCGCAGCTGCCAGGTGAACGCGCCCACCACGACGGTCAGGACCACGACCCAGTCGGGCAACCGCTCGGCGACGCGCACCAGCCACGACGAGTGGCCCGTACTGATCCGGTAGAGGGTGCCGAGGAGCCGTCCGCCGAGGACGACGACGGGCAGCACCCACAGCATCGCCAGCAGGACCGCGCTCAACATGCCCAGCGGGCTGACGGTCTGCACGAGCAGGAGCAGCGTCTGGGTGTCCTGCTTGCTGGCGTACCACAGCCGCAACACCAGCAGGACGAGCGGGAACACCGGCAGCAGCGCGAGGAACCATTCCTGGTTCCTCGGCGCGTTCTTGATCCGGGTGTTGGGCTTCATCCGGGCTAACACCCCAGAACGGAGAGGGTTCGCTCCCATGGCCACCTGCGTACCGGGGGAGGAAGCATGCAGGGCTGCTCCGCCCGGGCCACGCTCCCCTGGTAGCCGCCGGAGCCGTCGTCCAGCGGAAGGATGTATTTGTCGTAGGCCTCCTCCCACCTCCGGTCCCGGGGGTCGGCGTAGGAACGGTAAAGGGAGAGGTCGACCAGGGTGCGCAGTGCGGCGTTGCTGCCCGCGTTGACCGCCCACATCTCCGTCTTCTCCAACCCGAGATCGTGGTGGATCAGCCTTTCCGCGGGCCCCTTTTTCGCGGAGTCCTTGACGAATCCCGCCAGGAGGGCCGCATCCGTGGTCACCGCGTCGAAGTCCCCTTTCTTCAGCCCCTCCACACAGTCCTTGAGCGAGTTCATGCCGGTGATGTCGGTCCCCGACTCCCGGCCCCCCGTCGCGTTGAACAGCGCGCTCTCGGAGGTCGAGGTGCCGAGCGTGCACACCCTGCTGTCCCTCAGCTGCTTCAAATCGGTGATCTTCTTGGGGAGCTTGGTCCCCGCCTCCATCGTCACCACGGACTGCTCGGTGAAAAAATAGGGCTTGGAGAAGCCGACGGCGGGGTTCGCCTGTCGGTCGGGCGTCACGCTGAAGCTCGCGACCACGAGGTCCGCCCTGACGGACTTGCCCTCGGCGTTCTTCCCCTGCATGAGGTCGTCGTTCCGCCCCTGCATGCGCGCCCTGTCCTCGGTCTCGATGGACAGGAACTCGATCTCTTTCGGCAGGTAACCCAGGTCCGCGGCGATCATGCGCGCGATCTCGATGTCGAAGCCCTCGAACCCGCCGCCCCGCTTGCGCTCGGCGATGTACGGGGTATCGCCCTTCACGCCGATTCGGATCTTGTTGTTGGTCCCGTTGGTGTTCTTGGTCCTGTTGTTGGACAGTCCCGCCTGCTCCCACAGCTCGGCCTCGGTGGGCGGCCCGCTCCCCCACAGGACGGACACCCCGACCACTGCCGCGGCGAGGACCAGCGCGATCCACGCGGACAGCCGGAATCGCCGGAACCTGCGCAGGCGGGGCTTCAGCGACGGTCCCGGCCAGGCGACCTCGGCGTTCTCCGAGCCCTCGGCCCGCTGCTCCCCGGACCATCGATCACGCTCGTCACCGGGCTGCGGAACCTGCTGGTCAGCGCCCTCCCCGGACGGCGGGTCGTGCTCGTCGCCGGCCCACCGGACCTGCCGATCGTCGTCGGCGACCAGCGGCGGATCATGCTCGTCGCCGACCCACCGAGCTTCCTGGTCGTCATCCTCGACGGGCGGCGGATCGTGCGCGTCACCAGCCGACCCGTGGCGCTCTTGGGCATGCCGCTCGGAAGGAGCCGAAGACTCCTCCGGACGCGTTCCCCCGTCCGTAGGTTTATCCGCCACAACGCCCCCGGACTCCGTTTTTTGACAGAGTATGCCGCCCTCATCCGCCACAGGAGCATCTTCACCAAGAAGAGATCGAATGCCGCTTTCGGGACGTCGAATACGGCTTTCCGGATGTGGGAAACCCCGTTCAGACGGCGAGGAGGCGGTGAATCTCCTCTCCACGCAGCTCCTCGGCCGCCCCCGAGTGGACGACGTGCCCGGCATCGAGGATGAGGAAGCGGTCGGCCAGGCGCAGGGCCAGATCCAGGTACTGCTCGACCAGCAGGAGCGACAGGCCCGAGGCGTGCAGCCGCTCGATCGCCTCCTCGATCTCGATGATGATCGACGGCTGGATGCCCTCGGTGGGCTCGTCCAGAATGAGCAGCTTGGGACGGGTGACCAGGGCGCGGGCGATGGCGAGCTGCTGTTGCTGCCCGCCGGACAGGAATCCGGCGCGCCGTTTGAGCAGCGGTTTCAGGCGGGGGAAGGTCTCCAGTGCCTCTTCCAGCGCCTCCTGCGGCCCGCCGGAGGCCTCCAGGGTGACCTGGAGGTTGCCGAGCACGCTGAGCTGGGGGAAGCTCTCGTGCCCCTGGGGGACGTACGCCATGCCGAGCCGTACCCGCTCGTGGGGCGGCAGGCGCGTCACGTCGCGGCCCTCGAAGGTGACCGATCCGGCGGTGGCGGGCAGCACGCCCATCACGGTGTTGAGCAGCGTGGTCTTGCCCACCCCGTTGCGGCCCATCACGCAGACCAGTTGCGCGGGCTCCACCTCCAGGGAGACCCCGAACAGAACCCTGGCCCTGCCGTATCCGGCGTCGAGATTACTTACCGACAGCATCGCTTGGCTTCCTTCCGAGATAGACCTCCTGCACGCGCGGGTCGTCGCGGATCTGATCGACCGATCCCTCGATGAGCACCCTGCCCTCGTGCAGGACCGTGACCTGCGAGGCATACCTGCGCAGGAACTCCATGTCGTGTTCGATCACGATCACCGTGTGGTCGCGCGCCACCGACGTCATCAGCTCGCCGGTGCGCTCCCGCTCGTCCTTCGACATTCCGGCCACCGGCTCGTCCAGCAGGAGCAGCTTGGGCCCCTGGGTGAGCAGCATGCCGATCTCCAGCCACTGCCGCTGCCCGTGGGAGAGCACCCCGGCGGGACGGTCCGCCAGCGGTCCGAGCTCGGTGATCTCCAGCGCCTCGGCGACGGCGTCGGAAACGCCTCGTCTCCGCCGCGCCAGCGACCAGAGCGGCTGCCGGAACGACGCGGCCAGATCGAGGTTCTCCAGGACGGTGAGCTCCTCGAAGACCACCGAGGTCTGGAAGGTCCGCCCGACGCCGAGCCGTACGATCTGGTGCTCGCGCAGGCCGACCAGGCTGCGCCCGTCGAAGACGACCTCGCCGGTGGTCGGGCGGGTGAGACCGGTGATGACGTCGATGAGCGTGGTCTTGCCCGCGCCGTTGGGCCCGATCAGGAACCGCAGCTCACCCTGTTCGACGGTCAGGTCGATGCCGTCGATGGCCCGGAAGCCGTCGAAGACCACCGACAGCCCGCGCACCTCGATCATCGCGCTCACGCGACCTCCTCCATGACTCTTCTGCCGGGGGCGTCCGCGGGTGGGGGTTCGGGATCGCCGCTCCGGGCCGTCCGCCGCCGCGCCAGGGCTTCGCGGGCCGACGCCGCCAGGCCGAGGATCCCCTTGGGGGCCAGGGTCATGACGAGGATGAACAGCGCGCCCTGCAGGTACAGCCAGCCGTCGGCGAACTGCTCGCTGAAGGATGTCTTGGCGTATCCCATGACAACCGCGCCGAGGATGGCCCCGGCCAGGGCGAACCTGCCGCCCACCGCGACCGCGACGACGAGTTCGAGGGAGGGGACCACCCCCAGCAGCGCCGGCGAGATGATCCCGACGACGGGCACGAACAGCGCGCCCGCGAGCCCGGCCATACCCGCCGAAATGGCGAAGGTGACGGTCTTGACCCTGGCCGGGTCGTAGCCGAGGAACCTGACGCGGTCCTCGCCGTCCCTGACCGCGACGAGCAACCGCCCGAAGCGGCTGTTCACCAGCTGCCGCGCACCGAGATAGAGCAGCCCGGTTGTGATCGCGACCGCGAAGTACAGTCCCCGCTGGGTGGAGTCGGCCGCCAGGTCCTGGCCGAACAGGTCGAAGAAGTTGGTCAGGCCGTTGGTGCCGCCGGTCAGGCCCTGCTGGCCGACGAGCAGGATGACGAACGCGGCGGCGAGCGCCTGGGTGAGGATCGCGAAGTACGCGCCGCGCACCCGCTGCCTGAACACCAGCAGGCCCAGCACCGTCGCGATCAGCATCGGCCCGAGGACGACCATGGCCAGCGCGAACACCGGATTGGCGAACGGTTTCCAGAGCGCGGGCAGCTGCTCGACCCCGCTCCAGACCATGAAGTCGGGCAGGTCTCCCTGGGCGTCCACCAGCTTCAGGTGCATGGCCATCGCGTAGCCGCCGAGCCCGAAGAACACCCCCTGGCCGAGCGCCAGCATGCCGCCCTGTCCCCAGGCCAGGCCGATGCCCAGGGCGACGATCGCGAAGCAGAGATATTTGGCCAGCAGGCCGAGACGGAAGGGCTCCAGCAGGAGCGGGGCCACGACCAGGGCCAGCACGGCCACCGCCGCGAAGACACCCGGTCCCTTGAGGCGTGCGAGGTTCATGTCAGCGCCCTCGATCGGAGTACGAACAGTCCCTGCGGCCGGAACTGGAGGAAGGCGACGATCGCGGCGAACACGATGACCTTCGCCAGGCTGGCGTCGCTCCAGAACTCGGCGTAGGAGTTGAGCAGGCCGAGCCCCGCGGCGGCGATGACCGCTCCGCGCAGCTGACCGAGCCCTCCGGCGACGACCACGAGGAAGGCGTCGACGATGTAGTAGGTGCCCAGCGCCGGTCCGACCGGGCCGATCAGGGTGAGCGCCACCCCGGCCACTCCGGCGAGACCCGAGCCGATGAAGAAGGTGCGCTGGTCCACCCGGCCGGTGTTGATGCCGCTGACCGCGGCGAGCTGCCGGTTCTGCATCACGGCCTGCATCCGGCGGCCCTGGCCGGTGCGGTTCATGTAGGCCCAGATGCCGACGACGGTGGCGAGCGCGAGGGCGAAGATGAACAGCCGGTTGTACGGCAGGGGCCCGATCCCGCCCTGCAGCCAGGTCGGCGCCTGGACCTGGACGTTGGGCGCCCCGAACAGGTCGCGGGCGAGCTGCTGGAGCACGAGGCTGACGCCCCAGGTGAGAAGCAGGGTGTCGAGCGGGCGTCCGTAGAAGTGCCTGATCGCGGTCCGCTCCAGGATCAGTCCCATCAGTCCCGCGACCAGGAACGCCACCGGCAGGGCCACGATCACGGCCATCCGGCCGGTGAGGTCCTGCAGCAGGTAGGCGGTGTACGCCCCGGCCATGATGAACTCGCCGTGGGCCATGTTGATCACGCCCATCTGGCCGAACGTGAACGTCAGTCCGAGCGCGATGAGGAGCAGCACGGCGCCGATGGACAGGCCGATCGGGAGCTGGTTGAGAAATGCCTCCACCGGTGTCCCCTTTCCTACGAGTGTGTGGCTCCGGAACCGGGCCGTGCCGCGTTGTGGGCGCGTCACGGTGCTGCCCGTGATCAGGTACGACCCGGATCCGAAGCCGGTCTGCGGGGAGGCGTCAGCCGTTGGCCAGACCGCTCGCCCAGGGGTAGCCCTTCAGGTAGGGGTCGGGCTTGATCGGCTCGCCGGAGTTCCAGACCTCCTTGATGAGGCCGTCGGGCTGGATGACCCCGATGCGGGCCGTCTTGTACATGTGCTGGTTCTCGCCGTCGATGGTGACCAGGCCCTCGGGGCGCTCGATGGCGATTCCCCCGGCGGCCTTCCTGACGGCCTCGACCTCCACGGTCCCGGCCTTCTTGGCCGCCGCCGCCCAGAGGTAGACCGCGTTGTATCCGGCCTCCATCGGGTCGGAGGTCACCTTGTCGGCGCCGTACTTGGCCTTGAACGCGGCGACGAACTTCTCGTTGGCCGGGGTCTCGGTGGTCTGGTAGTAGTTCCAGGCGACCGGGTGGCCGGCGATGTTGTCCACGCCGATGCCCTTGACCTCTTCCTCGGCGACGCTCACCGACAGCACGGGCATCTCCTGCGCGGTGATCCCGGCGCTGTTGAGCTGCTTGAAGAACGCGACGTTGCTGTCGCCGTTGAGCGTGTTGAAGACCGCGTCCGGCTTGGCCTGGACGACCTTGTTGGTCAGCGTGCTGTACTCGGTGTGGCCGAGCGGGGTGTACTCCTCGCCGAGGATCTCCATCCCGTTCGCCGCCGCGTACGCCTTGATGATCTTGTTGGCGGTGCGCGGGAAGACGTAGTCGCTGCCGACCAGGAAGATCTTCTTCTTGCCCTGCTCCTTGAGGTAGTCCAGGCCGGGGATGATCTGCTGGTTGGTGGTGGCGCCGGTGTAGAAGATGTACGGCGAGCTCTCCAGTCCCTCGTACTGCACCGGATACCAGAGCAGGGCCTTGCTCCGCTCGAAGACCGGCAGCATCGCCTTGCGGCTGGCTGAGGTCCAGCCGCCGAAGGTGGTGGCGACCTTGTCCTGGCGAATCAGCTTGGTGGCCTTCTCCGCGAAGGTCGGCCAGTCGGAGGCTCCGTCCTCCACGACGGGGGTGAGCTTCTTGCCGAGCACGCCGCCGGACGCGTTGATCTCCTCGATGGCGAGCAGCTCGGCGTCTCTGACGGTCACCTCACTGATGGCCATGGTGCCACTCAGGGAATGCAGGATGCCGACCTTGATGGTGTCGCCGGCGCCACCGGCGACCGAGGCGCTCTCGCTCGCCGGGGATTCGCCGCCACACGCGGTGAGGGCGGTGGCCAGCGCCGCGATGGCGACACCGGAGCGCCAGACTGAATTCCTCAATGACTTTCCTCCTTGCCGGTACGGCCCCCGCACCGATCTATCTGCCGCCAAGGTGACTGAGTGAGGTTTCCCGTTGAGATCGCATTTGTTAATTGCGGCTTACCGGAATATCACCGCGGTGACAGAAAGCGGCAGTACAAGTGCATCGCGAGGAATAGGCACAAACCTGTACGGACAAATCGCCAGCTCAGATGACAGCGAGCAGTAGAAACGGACCTCTGATGCACGCAGGCCAGACGACGAGCTCCATCCGCCAGCTCTTCGCCAGGGCGCTTCATGCCAGTTTCATCACCAAAACGGGCAAAGAGCTTAAATATGCTAATTAGTCATGGTGGCGGCGGCCGTACCGGCTCGGCCTGGCGGGCATAGGGCGGCTTCACCCCCTCCCTTTTCCATATTTTGGACATGCGGCACGTGGAAACCGATTCGACATCGCCGTGCAACATTGTGGAAACCGTCGGTTCTTATGGTCCGGGAATGCGGCTCACACCACACGAGCAGGAACGCCTGCTCATCCACGTCGCCGCCGGTGTCGCCCGTGACCGCAGGTCCCGGGGCCTCCGGCTCAACCATCCCGAGGCCACCGCGATCATCGCCTCCTTCCTCATGGAGGGGGCCAGAGACGGGCAGACCGTCGCCTACCTGATGGAGGCGGGCCGCAAGGTCCTGTCCCGGCAGGACGTCATGGACGGCGTGCCCGAGATGCTGGCCTCGGTGCAGATCGAGGCCACCTTCCCCGACGGCACCAAGCTCGTCACCGTCCACCAGCCGATCCCATGATCCTCAAAGATCGGCACCCGGCGAGTTCCCAAGGAGCGGTGAGCGCCGATGACCCCCGGTGAGATCCAGTACGGCGAGGCGCCCATCCCGCTCAACCCGGGCCGCGAGCGCGTCACCGTCCGCGTCGTCAACACCGCCGACCGGCCGATCCAGGTCGGGTCGCACTACCACTTCGCCGCGTGCAACCCCGGTCTGGCGTTCGACCGCCAGGCGGCCTGGGGCACCCGCCTCGACATTCCCGCCGGCACGGCGGCGCGGTTCGAGCCGGGCGTCGAGCGCGACGTGACCCTCGTGCCGATCGCCGGGAACCGGATCGTCCCCGGGCTCCGCTCCGAGTGGGCCGGACCTCTCGACGGGAGCCCCCATGTTCATTGAACGATCACGCTACGCCGCGCTCTACGGCCCCACCGTCGGCGACCGGATCAGGCTGGCCGACACCGACCTGCTCATCGAGGTCACCGAGGACCTGTCGATGGGTCCCTCGGGGGCGGGCGACGAGGCCGTGTTCGGCGGCGGCAAGGTCATCAGGGAGTCGATGGGCCAGGCCAGGACCACCAGGGCCGAAGGCTCGCCCGACCTGGTGATCACCGGTGCGGTGGTCCTCGACCACTGGGGCGTGGTCAAGGCCGACATCGGGATCAGGAGCGGCCGGATCGTCGCGATCGGCAAGGCCGGCAACCCCGACACCATGGACGGCATCCACCCCGATCTGGTCATCGGCCCCTCGACCGAGATCCTCTCGGGCAACGGGAAGATCCTGACCGCCGGGGCGATCGACTCCCACGTCCACCTCATCTGCCCGCAGATCCTGGACGAGGCCCTCGCCGCGGGGGTGACGACCATCGTCGGCGGCGGCACGGGACCCGCCGAGGGCACCAAGGCCACCACGGTGACCGGCACCTGGTATCTCGCCCGGATGCTGGAGTCCCTCGACTCCTACCCGATCAACGTCGCACTGCTCGGCAAGGGCAACACGGTCAGCAGCGAGGGCCTGTACGAGCAGCTGCGCGCCGGGGCCTCCGGCTTCAAGCTGCACGAGGACTGGGGCACCACCCCGGCCGCCATCGACGCCTGCCTGTCGGTCGCCGACGCCACCGGCACCCAGGTGACGATCCACACCGACACCCTGAACGAGGCCGGGTTCGTGGAGTCGACGCTGGCGGCGATCGGCGACCGGATGATCCACGCCTACCACACGGAGGGGGCGGGAGGCGGTCACGCGCCGGACATCATCCAGGTCGCCTCCTACCGCAACATCCTGCCCTCCTCGACCAACCCGACCCGCCCGCACACCATCAACACGCTGGATGAACACCTCGACATGCTGATGGTCTGCCACCATCTCAACCCCTCCATCCCCGAGGATCTGGCCTTCGCCGAGTCCCGGATCCGGCCGTCCACGATGGCGGCCGAGGACGTGCTGCACGACCTGGGCGCGATCTCGATGATCGGCTCGGACTCCCAGGCGATGGGCCGGGTGGGTGAGACGATCATCCGGACCTGGCAGACCGCGCACGTGATGAAGCGCCGCCGGGGCGCGCTGTCGGGCGACGGCGGCGCGGACAACCTCCGTGCCCGGCGCTACGTCGCCAAATACACGATCTGCCCGGCGGTGGCGCACGGCCTGGACGGCGAGGTCGGCTCGGTCGAGGTCGGCAAGCTGGCCGACCTGGTCCTGTGGGACCCCGCCTTCTTCGGGATCAAACCGGACCTGGTGGTCAAGGGCGGCGTGATCTCCTACGCCCAGATGGGCGACGCCAACGCCTCCATCCCGACCCCCCAGCCGGTCATGCCCCGCCCGATGTTCGGCGCCTCCCCCGTCACCGCCGCCGCCACCTCGGTCCACTTCGTCGCCCCACTGGCGATCGAGGACGGCCTGGCCGACCGGCTGGCCGTACGGCGGCGCCTGCTTCCGGTGGCCGACGTCCGCCGCCGGGGCAAGGAGAGCATGCCGCTCAACGACGCCATGCCCAGGATCGACGTGGATCCCGACACCTTCGCCGTCCGCGTGGACGGCGACCTGATCGAACCCGCCCCGGTCGAGTCCCTGCCCATGACCCAGCGTTACTTCCTGTTCTGATGCACGCCGCGCCGCTGCCGGACGGCCCCCGGCTCCCCGCCGGGGGTCAGGAACACTCGGGAGGCGTCCTCTGATGCACGCCGCGCCGCTGCCGCCGGCCGACTCCCGGCTCCCCGCCGGGGGTCAGGAACACTCGGGGGGCGTCCTCTGATGCACGCCGCGCTGTTGCTGCTGGCCGACTCCCGGCTCCCCGCCGGGGGTCACGGGCACTCGGGAGGCGTCGAGGAGGCGGTCAGGATCGGCGCGATCCACGACCTGCCCAGCCTCGCCGCGTTCCTGCGAGGGCGCCTGGCCACCACCGGCCTGGTGACGGCCGCTCTCGCGGCGGCGGCCTGCGAGTACGGATCGTCCGCGAGCCGTACGGGATGGATCCGGCTGAACGCGGAGGCCGACGCCAGGACCTCCTCCCCCGCCCAGCGGGACGCCAGCCGTACGCAGGGCAGGCTGCTGCTGCGGACCGCTCGGCGGATCTGGCCGTCACCGGTGCTCGACGTCCTGGCGGAGAGCCTGCCGCAGGGCGCCCATCATCCGGTGGCACTCGGCGCGGTGGCGGCCGCGGCGGGATGCGTCCCCGGAGAGGCCGCTCTGGCAGCCGCCTACACCGCCGTCACCGGCCCGGCCACCGCGGCGGTACGGCTGCTCGGCCTCGACCCGGTCGCGGTCCACGGCCTCCTCGCCGGCCTCGCTCCGGACCTGGAACGGGTCGCGGCCACCACCCCCACCGACTGGGAGGCGCTGCCCGCGCACGCCGCCCCCGCGCTCGACCTGCTCGCCGAACATCATATCCGCGCCGAGTTGAGGCTTTTCGTCTCCTGACCAGTTAAGGACGGTGACCCCATGGGCGCCAACCACGACGACCACCATCACGCGGCCGACCCGCACGGCCGGGCGCTGCGCCTGGGCATCGGAGGCCCCGTCGGCAGCGGCAAGACCGCGCTGACCGCGGCGCTGTGCCGGACCCTCGGCCAGAGCCTGCGCCTGGGCGTGGTGACCAATGACATCTACACCACCGAGGACGCCGACTTCCTGAGGAAGGCGGGCGTGCTCGATCCGGAGCGGATCGCCGCGGTGCAGACCGGGTGCTGCCCGCACACCGCCATCCGCGACGACATCGCGGCCAACCTCGACGCGGTGGAGACCCTGGAGGAGCGGTTCGGCCCGCTCGACCTGGTGATCGTGGAGAGCGGCGGCGACAACCTCACCGCCACCTTCAGCAGAGGCCTGGCCGACAGGCAGATCTTCGTGCTGGACGTGTCGGGCGGCGACAAGGTCCCCCGCAAGGGTGGTCCCGGCGTGACGGCGGCAGACCTGCTCGTGATCAACAAGATCGACCTCGCCCCGATGGTCGGCGCGGACCTCACGGTCATGTCCCGCGACGCGGCGGCCGTACGGGACGGCAAGCCCGTGCTGTTCACCTCGGTCAGGGAGGAGCCGAGCGCGCACGCGGTCGCGACGTGGGTCAGCGGCATCGTCGAGTCCTGGGCCGGCGACCACGGCCACGAGCCTGACCACGGCCACGAGCCCGACCATGTCCCCGCCTGACCGGCTCGCCATGACCTCACCCGCTCACGGCGTCACCGCGACCCCACCCGATTCCGGCAACGCCAGACCAGAAACCACCACTCTCATCGAAATAACCAAAAACCATCCCGCCCCCGGCGCCGCCCCGACCCCGCCCGGCCTCGACAACGTCATCGGGGTCTCATGCGGCCCCGACGGCACCGTCCTGATCTCCCCCGGCCCCGACAACGCCACCGTGATCCCGCCCGGCCACAACGGCGCCGCCACGGTCTCTCCCGATCCTGGCGACACGGTCCCGCCCGCCCTCGGCGGCATCACCGCGACCCCGCCTCGGCGATCAGGGCAGGGATCGGCCCCCCGGCGCTCGATGAGGGCTCGGGCGGCGATCGTCACCGAACGCGACGCGGACGGCCGGACCCTTCTCGCCACGATGCGGTCCGATCCGCCGATCACGTTGCGCAGGACCGGGCCGGGTCAGGTGCACCTGGTGTCCACCGCGGCGGGACCGCTCGGCGGTGACGACCTCGCGCTCGACATCGAGGTGGCACCGGGCACCACGCTGGACGTACGGTCGGTCGCGAGCACGCTGGTGCTGCCCGGCACCGCCGGGGGCGAGTCACTGATGACGGTCACCGCCCGGGTCGGGGCGGGGGCGTCGCTGCGTTTCACGCCCGAGCCGACGGTGCTGGCCGTGGGCTGCCTGCACCGCATGGTCGTACGGCTGGAACTCGCCGAGGACACGCGGGTGTTCTGGCGCGAGGAGATCGTCTTCGGCAGGTACGGCGAGCAGCCCGGCAGCTGCCACTCCCGCTTCGACGCCACGTTCGCGGGCGGCCCGCTGCTCCGGCAGGAGTTCGTGGTGGGCGAACCGGCGATCGACGGCAGCCCGGCCGTCTACGGCGACGCCCGCTGCGTCGGCAGCACCCTGATGACCGGACGGGCGCCCGAGCCGGTCATCGGCGACGGCTGGGCGGTTCTTCCCCTGGCCGGACCGGGCACCCTGGTCTCCGCCCTCGGCCGGGACGCCGTGGAGCTGCGGCAGCGCCTGCTGCGGGGCGAGGCGGCGGCCGTGAAGCGTCAGCCGTAGGACGTCGATCGTGAAGCGTCAGCCGTCGATCGAGGCGTGAGGCCTCGGCATCGATCGCCAAGCGTCAGTCCTGGATCATGAGACATGGGCATGGATCGTGAGGGCTGAGATACGAGACGTCAGTCGTAGAAGCCCAGGCGACGCAGCTGCTTGGGGTCGCGCTGCCAGTCCTTGGCGACGCTGATCCGCAGGTCGAGGTAGACCCGGGTGCCGAGCAGCGCCTCGATCTGTGTGCGGGCGCGGCTGCCGACGTCCTTGAGCCGGCTGCCCTTGTGCCCGATCACGATGGCCTTCTGGGACGAACGCTCGACGAACATGTGCGCGTAGATGTCGAGTAGATCTTCGCGACCCTCCCGGGGCGCCATCTCGTCGACGACGACCGCGATCGAGTGCGGCAGCTCGTCGCGAACGCCCTCCAGGACCGCCTCCCGGATCAACTCGCCCACCAGCACCTGCTCGGGCTCGTCGGTGAGCTGACCACCCGCGTACAGCGGCGGGCTCTCCGGAAGCCGTTTGATCAGAATGTCGGCCAGCACGTCGAGTTGCTCCCCCGACTTCGCCGAGACCGGGACGATCTCGGCGAACTCCGCGAGCCGGGAGACCGCGAGCAGCTGCTCGGCGATCTGCTCCCGGCTCGCCAGGTCGCACTTGCTCACCACGGCGACGATCGGGGTCTTCTTGATCGCGGCGAGCTTCTCCGCGATGAACCGGTCGCCCTTGCCGATGGGCTCGTTCGCGGGCACGCAGAAGCCGATCACGTCGACCTCGGTCAGCGTGGACAGCACCAGGCTGTCCAGCCGCTCGCCCAGCAGCGTGCGCGGCCGGTGGAAGCCCGGCGTGTCCACGATGATGAGCTGGGAGTCGGGGCGGTGCACGATGCCGCGGATGGCGCGGCGGGTGGTCTGGGGCTTGGATGAGGTGATCGCCACCTTCGTGCCGACCAACGCGTTCATCAGCGTGGACTTGCCGACGTTGGGCCGGCCGACGAAGCAGGCGAAACCGGCATGGAAATCAGCAGCTGAGGAACTCACGTCAACCATTGTCGCCGATGTCGACCTCAGCTCTGACGCATCCACCGCCGCGACGGTCCCAACCCTGGCACAACAGGCCATCGCCGCGGGCCCCGGCCCTGACGCGACACGCCACCGCGACCGGCCCCGAACCCTGACCTGACACGCCATCGCGACCGGCCCCGGCCGGACGCGAGACGCCGGAGCGACCGGCCCCGGGCCCTGACACGCCTACCGTCGCAAACCGGTCTCACTCCCGACGCGAGACGCCGGAGCGACCGCTCTCAGCTCTGGCGCACTGTGCCGTCGGGATCGGCTACGAGCAGTGTCTTGCCGCCCAGATCGCGGACCGCCTGCGCGTCGGCGTCGGCCGGCCCGTCTCCCGCGGTGACCAGTGCGGCCGCCTCCAGGGACTCGGCGCCGCTGGACACGGCCATCGCCACGGCGACCTGCAGTGCCGACAGCGTCAGCGACGGCAGCGCCACATTCGTCGCCGAGTAGGTCCGGCCGGTCTCGTCACGCACGGCCGCACCCTCGGCCGTGCCGTTGCGGGCGCGGGCGGAACGGGCCAGAACGATGATTTTGTTGTCCTCGGGATCGAGGGTCGCGTCACTCACGGCACAAGAGTATTCAGCTCGTGGGAGGCGGTGCGACCCCGGCCAGGCCGCAATCCGGGCAGGTCAGCCTCGAACCGGTCAGGTCGATCAGGTCGGGCCGCGGTCCGGTCAGGCCGGTCCTGGTCAGGCCACAGTCCTGCGGGCCAGACCACAGCCCCGTCAGAGCGGCCGGGTCAGGCCCCGGCCCGGTCGAGCAGGAAGTGGGCGAGCTGCCGGGTGCGTCCGACGTCGACGCGCGAGATCCCGGCGTGCACCAGCGAGACCAGCGTGCTCCCCGCCCGGGCGAAGACCAGGTGCATCTCGTAGGGATATCCGTTCAGCCGGCCTCTCAGCCGCCTGGCCTGCACCTCATCGCCGACCCCTCCCAGCTTCAGGGTGGAGACCCTGAAGGAGGTGATTTTGCCCGCCCGGGGGCTCGCCGCCACCGGGCAGCTGCCCAGCGCCTTGGTGAGCTCGGCGAAGTGGAGCTTGGCGTCGTCGCCCGTGTATGACGCCAGGCCGACTCCGGCCAGCTCACCCAGTTTGTCGCCCGGGTAGGTCACGGCGACCCGGGCCCCCGGAGCCCACTGCGGCGGACTGCCTCCGGCCGTGTCGAGAACGAGCCGGCAGTCACTGCCGACCGGCCGGAAAGGCGTCTTCCACCCGTCACGCTGCCGGGCGGAGAAACCGTCCGGGAGTTCCTTCGGTTCTTTCAGCAGTCCTCGTAGCCGTGCCAACTCCTCGCCCGGATTCGCAGCGGTTCCGGGCCCCATCTTGTCGGCACCGCAGCTCACCAAAGAACCCGATAAAAGCCCACAGATCACCACTAAAGCGGCAATACACGTCCTCCGCGCCATGATAATTCCCCCGATGTCACGTGCGGGGTTTTTGTCCCCGCCGCCCGCTTTCCTCCCTTCCCCATTGGCAAAAGCGGCAATCATCAGGAAACGCCTAAGGGCGCCCTCAACCACACGACACGGCTGAGAACGCCCTTAAGTGAGCAACACGGAGAAGATCGGTCGTACTGCCGTCACTTCCGCTCGGTGGAAGCCGAAACCGAGTCAGGCTCAGCCTGAGCGACCCGCCTGACGAGAACCGTGCCGATCCGGTTGCGGCGCCCGGCGAGGCTCTCGGCCGTCAGGCTGAGCCCCTCCACCACGGCCTCGGAACCGGCGATCGGCACCCTGCCCAGCGCGTGCGCGAGCAGGCCGCCGACGGTCTCCACGTCGTCCACCTCGAGCTCGACGGCGAACAGGTCCGCGAGATCGCCCACCGGAAGCCGGGCGGTCACCCGGACCGAACCGTCCTCGAGCGACTCCACCCGGGGAGCCTCCTGGTCGTATTCGTCGGCGATCTCACCGACGATCTCCTCCAGGACGTCCTCGATCGTGACCAGACCGGCCGTGCCGCCGTACTCGTCGATGACGATGGCCTGGTGGATCTGGCGGGCCTGCATCTCGCGGAGGAGCTGGTCGATCGGCTTGCTCTCCGGCACGTAGGTGGCCGGACGCATGATCGACTCGACCGACTCGGCACGACCGTCGTCCCCGGTGTCCTGCACCCGGCGCGCGATGTCCTTGAGGTAGGCGATGCCGATGACGTCGTCCTCGTTCTCGCCGACCACGGGAATCCGTGAGAAGCCGCTGCGCAGGGCGAGCGACAGGCTCTGGCTCAGCGTCTTGCCGCGCTCGATGAACACCATGTCGGTGCGGGGCACCATGACCTCGCGGACCAGGGTGTCGCCGAGCTCGAAGACCGAGTGGATCATCTCCCGCTCGTCGGGCTCGATGACCCTGCGCTCCTCGGCCAGGTCGACCAGGTCCCGCAGCTCGGCCTCGGAGGTGAACGGCCCCTCCCTGAAGCCCTTACCGGGCGTCACGGCGTTGCCGAGCAGTATGAGGAGCTTGGGGAGGGGTCCGAAGATCCGGGTCAGGCCGTACACCACAGGCGCGCTGGCGAGCGCGATCGGCTCGGCGTGCTGGCGGCCCAGGGTGCGTGGAGAGACCCCGACGATCACGTAGCTGACCACGATCATGATCGCCGCCGCGGCGGCGTACGCCCAGCCCTGGTCACCGAGCCAGTCGATGAACAGCAGCGTCGCGATCACCGTGGCGAGCAGCTCGCAGCTCAACCGGAGCAGGAGCAGCAGGTTGAGGTAACGCGGCGGGTCCGCGACGATCGCCTGCAGGCGCACCGCGCCCCGGCGCCCGTCACGGACGAACTCCTCGGCGCGCACCCGTGAGATCCGGGTCAGGGCCGTCTCCGCGCTGGCGATCAACCCGCCGACCACGACAAGGAAGACGGCCGAGAACAACCACCCGTTGGTGATGTTCACCGCTGGGGGCGCACCTCCCGCCACGACTCGAGAAGCTCGCCCTGGAGGCCGAACATCTCCTTGTGCTCGTCAGGTTCGGCGTGGTCGTAGCCGAGCAGGTGGAGGATGCCGTGCGTGCACAGCAGCTCCAGCTCCGCCTCGGTGCTGTGCCCGGCCTCGGCCGCCTGCTTGGCGGCCACCTGCGGGCAGAGCACCACGTCGCCGAGGAGCGCGGGATCGGTGGGGATGTCCCCCTCGTGCCGGGGCCCGGGGCCGGGGCCCGGGCGCAGCTCGTCCATCGGGAAGGCGAGGACGTCGGTCGGGCCCGGCTCACCCATCCACTGCTCGTGCAGCACCGACATCGCCTCCTCGTCGACGATGAGGATGGACAGCTCGGCGAGCGGGTTGATGCCCATCCGCTCCAGCACGTGCCCGGCCAGCGAGACGATAAGCCCCTCGTCGATCTCGACGCCGGACTCGTTGTTGACCTCGGTGCTCATTGCTCGCTCATGTTCTCTCCCGGGAGCGCTTGACGACGCCCTTGATCGCCTGCGGCGCGTTCTGCCGCTGAATCTCGTCGTAACGCCCATAGGCGTCCACGATGTCGCCCACCAGCTTGTGACGTACCACGTCCGCACTGGTCAGATGGCTGAAGTGGATGTCGGAGACCCCCTCGAGGATATCCTGCACCACCCTCAGACCGCTCTGCGTGCCGTTGGGCAGGTCGACCTGGGTGACGTCACCGGTGACAACGATCTTCGAGTTGAAGCCCAGCCGCGTCAGGAACATCTTCATCTGCTCGGGCGAGGTGTTCTGCGCCTCGTCGAGGATGATGTAGGCGTCGTTGAGCGTGCGGCCGCGCATGTAGGCGAGGGGTGCGACCTCGATCGTGCCCGCGGCCATCAGCCGGGGGATCGAGTCGGGGTCGAGCATGTCGTGCAGCGCGTCGTAGAGCGGACGCAGGTAGGGGTCGATCTTCTCGTAGAGCGTGCCGGGCAGGAAGCCCAGCCGCTCGCCCGCCTCGACCGCGGGGCGGGTGAGAATGATTCTGGTGACCTTCTTGTCCTGCAGTGCCCTTACGGCCTTCGCCATGGCGAGATAGGTCTTGCCCGTGCCCGCCGGACCGATGCCGAAGACGATGGTGAACTTGTCGATCGCGTCGACGTAACGCTTCTGGTTCACGGTCTTCGGCCGGATGGTCCGGCCGCGCGAGGAGATGATGTCCAGGGAGAGCACCTCGGCCGGACGGTCGGAGGTCATGCGCAGCATCGCGATGCTGCGCTCCACCGCGTCCGCCGTGAGCTCCGTGCCCCCGCGGACGAGCTCGGCCAGCTCTTCGAAGAGGCGCACCACTGCGCTGCTCTCCTCCGGGCTGCCGGTGACGGTGATCTCGTTGCCCCGGACGTGGATGTCGGCGCGGAAGGCGCCCTCGATGACGCGCAGCAGCTCGTCGCGCGAGCCCAGCAGGCTGACCATCGAATGATCGTCCGGAATCACTACCTTTGCCTGGGTCCGGCTTGGACCTTTGGATCTTGGCGATGGGGTTCTGCTGGAATCGTATGTCTCGGACATGGGCGGGCCTTACGGCCTGTTCGCCTCCAGATATCGACGTAGGACTTCAACGCCATCGTATCCGTGATCGACAGGATCGTGCCTTCGGGTTTTCACCCGGGCGGCCAGGTCAGCCCGCGCCCTCCGAGGACGTGCGCGTGCACGTGGAAGACGGTCTGGCCTGCCCCGGGGCCCGTGTTGAAGACCATCCGGTAACCGGAGCCGGCGACGCCCTCCTGCTCCGCGACCGCGTGCGCCGTCCTGAGCACCTCGTCGGCCAGGCCGTGGTCGGCGGCCGCCAGAGCCGCCGCGTCCGGGTAGTGGTCCTTGGGGATCACGAGCGCGTGGGTCGGCGCCTGCGGGTTGACGTCCCGGAACGCCAGCGTGCGATCCGTCTCGTAGACGATCTCCGCCGGGATCTCCTTGGCGACGATTCTGCAGAATAGGCAGTCGGTTTCGCTTACCATGCAGGCACCCTACCCCCGAGGACGTTGCGAATCGGTGATGGTTAGCCGTCCGCAAACAAAGATCCACCCGGATAAGGTGAGTATGCAAAACTTCAACGATGACAGACCGCTGTGACTAGCACGATATGGCCGCCTGGCGAGGACACGACTGGCTCATGCCCCCTAATGAACCGGAAGAACGTAAACCGTCTGGGAAGGCCGCGCGTCCCACTGATGTGACCACCGAGACTCTCGTGGCCGACAGGTCGCTCGGGGCGGTGCCCGTCGGGTGGGATGCCGATATGGCCGTTACCGCGCTTTACAGCGCGCACTATCGGTCTCTTGTGCGTCTCGCCGTCCTCCTCGTCCGCGATATGGCAACCGCGGAAGAGGTCGTGCAGGACGCGTTCGTCGCCATTCATGGCGCCTGGCGCAGACTGCGTGACACCGACAAGGCTCTCGCCTACTTGCGCCAATCGGTCGTCAACCGATCGCGCTCGGTGCTTCGGCACCGGGCGGTCGTGGAGAAATACGCGCCCAAGGGCATGCCGGACGCGCCGAGCGCCGAGAACGGGGCGATCGGCGAGTTCGAGAGGTCCGCCGTCATCGAGGCGCTCCGCGGTCTGCCCACACGCCAGCGTGAGGCACTGGTTCTGCGCTACTACGGAGATCTGTCCGAAGCGCAGATCGCCCATGCGATGGGCATCAGCAAAGGCGCCGTCAAGAGTCACACGGCTCGCGGGATGGCCGCCCTACGAACATCACTGGAGCAACTGTCATGACCGACTCCCCGGATGAGTACGGCGAGCTGCTTCGCCGTGCCCTCAGCGCGGAGGCGAACTCGGTCGTTCCCTCCCCGGATGGACTGGAGATCATCCGCGCTCGCGTAGAAAGGCGCGGGCTCCGCGGGCTGATGTGGTGGCGCGCCGGAGCCTCTGTAGCGGGAGTCGTCCTCGTCGCGGCCACCGTCGTCATGGTGGTCCCGCAGTTCCGTGAGCAGGTGATCCCGCAGTTCCGCACCGGTGAGGTCAACTACACCGAGACGACCCCGCCCGCGGACGGTTCCGCCACCTCACGCCCTCCGTCGAACCAGGGGGTGCAGCCACCGCCGCCCGTCATCAAGTCGACCGCGCCGGCGCCCCTGCCCACCCAGTCCAGGAGCTTCGCCCCGAGCGTCAAGCCGACGCCGAGGCCCACCGTCAAGGCCACGCCCTCGCCGACCTGTCCGACCTCCACCAGCAAGCCGGTCCCGCCCGAGGAAACCCCCGAGAAGTGCGAGGAGACAGAGACCCCGACGCCGACGCCGACCCCGACGCTTCTGGAGCCCTCGGTCTCCCCGGTGAACCCATGTCCGATCGCGGAGTGCCCGCCGCCGGACGACACGCCGCCCCCGCTGCCGACGGAGGCGAGCACGCCCGTCCCCACCCCCGCGGGCAGCTAGGGTCCGGCGCGAAGGCGCTCCGGTGTCACGGCCGCGCCCCGCGCGGGAAACCTTCTCTCGCAGTGGGCATGGAGTGGGTGCAGACCACCGCGGCCTTGGCCGGAGGCTCCGTCACGAGAGGGCGCCGTCCGGACCGCGGAAAGATCACCAGCGGCCGGTGCGCGTCTGGAGCACCGCCACCGCGGCGACCCCGGCGGTCGAGGTGCGCAGCACCGTCGGCCCGAGCAGCGCCGGTACGGCTTTCGCCTCGTGGAACGCGGTGATCTCCTCTGCGGAGACCCCGCCCTCGGGACCGACCACCACGACGATGTCGCCGTCGCCGGGAAGCTGCAGGGTCGAGAGCGGGGAGGCCGCCTCCTCGTGCAGCACGATGCCCAGCGCCGCCGCGGAAAGCAGCTCGGCGACCTTCGCGGTGGTGGCGAGTTCGAGCACCTCGGGCAGGTGGAAGCGGCGGGACTGCTTGCCCGCCTCCCGCGCCGTGGACCGCCAGCGGGCCAGCGACTTGGCCGCCCGCTCGCCCTTCCACTGGGTGACGCACCTGGCCGCGGCCCAGGGCACGATCACGTCGGCTCCCGCCTCGGTCATCATTTCCACGGCCAGCTCCCCCCGGTCGCCCTTGGGCAGTCCCTGGACCACCACCAGGCGAGGGCGCGGTGCGGGCACGTCGTAGCGGCGCAGCACCTGGACCCGGAGCGAGTCCCTGTCGGCGGACAGGACCACGCACTCGGCCACGGCGCCCGCGCCGTCGGTCAGATCGAGCCGTTCTCCGGCTCGCAACCGCCGTACGGCCGCCGCGTGACGTCCCTCCGAGCCGCCGAACGTGAACTCCGCCAGCGCCAGATCGGCGGCCTCGGCCAGGAAGACCGGAGCCGTCATCGGCCGTCGGAGCCGTGCGGCCGGGCCCGGGAGGGGCCCCGCTCAGCGGCCATTGAACGCGTCTCGCAGGCGGGAGAAGAAGCTCTGCTGCCCGGGGGCGAACTTGCCGGGCGGGCGTTCCTCCCCGCGGAGCCTGGCGAGCTCGCGCATGAGCTCCTCCTGTGCCGCGTCAAGGCGGGAGGGGGTCTCGATGTTGACGTGGATCAGCAGGTCGCCCCGGCCGCTCTCGTTGAGGTGCTGGATGCCGCGGCCGTAGAGCGGAATGGTCTGGCCCGACTGCGTGCCTGGCCGGATGTCCAGCTCCTCGGGACCGTCGAGCGTCTCCATGGTCAGGATGGTGCCGAGGGAGGCCGCGGTCATCGGGATCTGCACGGTGCAGTGCAGGTCGTCGCCCCGACGCTCGAAGATGTCGTGCGGGCGCTCGACGATCTCCAGGAACAGGTCTCCGGGCGGGCCGCCGCCCGGGCCGATCTCACCTTCACCGGCGAGCTGGATGTGGGTGCCGTCCTCCACGCCCGCCGGGATGCGGACCTTGATGGTCCGCCGCGTGCGAACCCGGCCGTCGCCGGAGCACTCCTGGCAGGGGTTGCGGATGATCGAGCCGAAACCGCCACACTGGGGGCAGGGCCGGGAGGTCATGACCTGGCCGAGGAAGGACCGGGTGACCTGGGACACCTCACCGCGGCCGTGACACATGTCACAGGTGTCGGGGTGGGTGCCGGCCGCCGCGCCGGAGCCCGTGCAGACCTCACAGAGCACGGCGGTGTCGACGACCAGCTCGCGGGTGGTGCCGAAGGCCGACTCGCTCAGGTCGAGCTCGACCCGGATGGTGGCGTTGCGCCCGCGGCGGGCCCGTGAACGGGGGCCGCGGCCACCGCCGCCCGCCGCGCCGAAGAAGGCGTCCATGATGTCGCTGAACGGGAAACCCGCACCGAAGCCGCCGGCCCCGGCACCCGCGCCCGCGGCGAACGGATCGGCGCCCATGTCGTACATCTGCCGCTTGTTGGAGTCCGACAGGACCTCATAGGCCTGCGTGATCTCCTTGAACCTCTCCTGGGTCTCAGGGTCGGGGTTCACGTCGGGATGCAGCTCCCGCGCCAGGCGCCGGTAGGCTTTCTTGATCTCTTCCGCACTGGCGTCACGACGCACCCCGAGGGTGCCGTAGTAGTCACTCTTAGCCACTTAGTTGACCTCTTAGGATGCAGCCAGAATTTGGCTGACGTAACGTGCCACCGCGCGCACCGCGCCCATCGTGACCGGGTAGTCCATTCGCGTCGGACCCAGCACACCGAGCCGGGCCAGCTGCTTGTCTCCTGAACCGTATCCAGCCGCGACGATCGACGTGCCCTGGAGTCCGGTATAGGGGTTTTCCGAGCCTATCCGCACTGTCAGCGCTGACAGATCGGACGTCTCGCCGAGCAGGCGCATGAGCACGACCTGCTCTTCCAGGGCCTCCAGCACGTCACGGAGCCCGACGGTGAAGTCGGCCCCCGCGAGGTTGGCGGCCCCGGCAAAAACAATCTTTTCATCGTGCCGGTCCACCAGGGACTCCAGCAGCACCGACAGGATCGTCGCCGCGAGCGGCCTGTCCTCGGCCGCGAGGCGCGCGGGCAGATCGACGACCTTGTCGGGGACGCTGGTGAGACCGCATCCGTCCAGGGAGGAGTTGAGCATCGCCCGCAGATGGGCGACACGGGCCTCGTCGACCGTCTCGTGCAGCTCGACCACGCGCTGCTCGACCCGTCCCGTGTTGGTGATGAGCACGAACATCAGCCGCCGCTCGCTCAGCGGGACCAGCTCGACGTGGCGGACCGTGGAGTTGGTCAGCGTGGGGTATTGCACCACCGCCACCTGACGGGTCAGCTGCGCCAGCAGCCGTACCGTGCGCATGACGACGTCGTCGATGTCCACGGCGCCGGCCAGGAAGGTCTCGATGGCCTTCCTCTCCGCGCTCGACAGCGGCTTCACCTGAGAGAGCCGGTCGACGAACAGCCGGTAGCCCTTGTCGGTGGGCACCCGGCCGGCACTGGTGTGGGGCTGGGCGATGTAGCCCTGCTCCTCCAGCACCGCCATGTCGTTGCGGATGGTCGCGGGCGACACACCCAGGTTGTGCCGCTCGACGAGAGCCTTGGAACCCACCGGCTCATTGGTGGACACGTAGTCCTCGACAATGGCGCGAAGCACCGCGAGCTTCCGGTCGTCGACCAACGTGCTCACCTCCCTGCCTGCGTCCGAAGGGGGAAACCACAGGTCTGGCACTCAGTGTTCCCGAGTGCCAAGTGTACGGCCCACGGCCGCGAGGTGCGATAACAGGAGGGGCAGATGATCGGACCAAGCCGTCGTCAAGTCAACTGCTATCGCTATCCAAGCGGCACCAACCACAATTTGGCACATGTCCCACGATTTCGGTCCTTCTTCGGGTGACGCATCCACGCGCGCATCCGGTTACGGCGTTCCTCAGCAGCCATATGGCCAGCAGCAGTACCAGAACGGCCCCTCCTACGGTTATGCCCCTCCCGGTCCCGGTTACGGCACCCCCCAGGGCCCTTCGCCCATGGCGAAGATCAAGCCCAGCATCGGCTGGATCGTCGGCGTCTGGCTTGTCGCGGTGCTCAGCGTGGTCGTCGGCATCGGCGGCTTCGTCGGCGGCGTCTTCGGCGCGCTCGGGGACGTCCTGCCCACCTCGTCCTTCGGCTCGGGCAAGACCGTCACGGTCAAACTCGACCCCGCGGCCGGTTCCGTCATCTACGTCTCCACGACCGGACCCACCGATTTCGAGTGTGCGTTCCAGGGCGGTCCGGGAACAGCCACGCTCACGCGGCCCCAGGGCCAGCAGACCGTCACCGTCAACGGCGTCAGCTGGGAGATGGGCCTGCTGGTAGGGGTCGACAAGGCGGGTGACTACCGGCTCACCTGCACCGCCGACGAGGCGGCCGGCACCGAGTTCGGCGTGGGCAGGGAGCTCTCCACCGACTCGCTGCTGGGCGGGGTGATCGCCCTGTTCGCGGTGCCGAGCGGCGGGCTCCTGCTGGCCGTCATCGTGACGATCGTCGTGCTGGTGAGGCGGAGCGGCGCCCGCAGGCGCCAGGCCGAGGCCGCGTCGGCGGGGCAGTGGGGACCTCAGGGACCGTACGGCGGGTGATCCCGGCTTTTGCTAACGTCCATCTGGTTCCTGGCGCGAGGTGGTGGGCGGTCGGTGATGTACGAACGTGACGTGCTGGCGGGAAACTGGCGACGTCCTTTGAAGGGGAAGATCCCTCAGGTCCCCGCGGAGCTCGATCTGGTCGTGGAAGACGCCGACGGCGGGTTCTGCGGTGCCGTGGTGGCCTGCGACAAGGAGGCCGTCACCCTGGAGGACCGGTTCGGGCGCCGGCGGTTGTTCCCCCTGGAGCCGGCCGCGTTCCTCCTGGAGGGCAAGGTGGTGACGCTCGTCCGTCCCGCCGCCGCGCCCCAGAGCCCGAGGCGGAGCGCCTCGGGCTCCATCGCGGTGGAGGGTCTGCGGGCGCAGGTCGCCAAGGAGAGCCGGATCTACGTGGAGGGCATCCACGACGCCGCCCTCGTGGAGAAGGTCTGGGGCCACGACCTGCGGGTCGAAGGCGTGGTCGTGGAGTATCTCGAAGGTGTCGACCACCTGCCCTCGATCGTCGACGAGTTCGGCCCCGGCCCCGACCGGCGCCTGGGCGTGCTCGTCGACCACCTGGTCCCCGGCTCGAAGGAGAGCAGGATCGCCGCCCAGGTCTCCTCACCGCACGTGCTGATCGTCGGGCATCCGTTCGTGGACGTCTGGCAGGCGGTCAGGCCGTCCGCGCTGAAAATCTCCTCCTGGCCGTCGGTACCACGCGGCGTACCCTGGAAGGAAGGCGTCATCGCCGCCCTGGGCTGGAAACTGGAGCCCGGCGACGCGTGGCGCCGCATTCTCGGATCGGTCACGACATATGCCGATCTGGAGCCGGAGCTCCTCGGCCCGGTCGAGGAATTGATCGACTTTGTGACGGTTCCCGGCGAGGATGGCTAGTCCCTAAACCCACCAGGAGGGGCCATGAGCGAGAACCCCGAGGATCCACCGCGCGAGTCCGCGGGCGAGGACCGGACGCGGCGCATCGACCGGCCTTCCCCACCCGGCCAGAGTCACCCGCAGCCCGACCCGGACCAGAGCCACACCCAGCAGGGCCAGGGCTACCCCCAGTTCAGCCCGCCACCCGGCCAGAGCTACCCCCAGCCCGGCCAGGGCCAGAGCCACACCCAGCAGAGCCAGAATTACCACCAGCAGGGCCAGGGCTACCCGTCACCCGGTCAGGGTCAGCCGCCCTCCGGCCAGGGATACGGCTACCCGCCTCCCTCGGTCCCTCCGTACGACGTGAGCGGCCACGGCTACCAGAGCGGATACCAGGGCGGCCACCAGGCCGGCTATCCCCAGCCCGGCGCGTACGGCTACGGGTATCAGGCGCCTCCGGGGACGTACGGCCCGCGGCCCGGCAGCGACGACACCACCCTGGCCATGCTCGCCCACCTGCTGGGTCTTCTGACCTGGTTCGTCGGCCCACTGGTGGTGTATCTCGCCAAGAAGGACGAGGCCCCCTACGTACGGGACCAGGCCGCCGAGGCCCTCAACTTCCAGCTCACCCTGATGATCGCCTACGCCGTCTCCTGGATTCTGGCGTTCGTGCTGATCGGCTTCATCCTGATGTTCGTGGTCTGGATCGGATCGATCATCTTTATGATCATCGCCGCCATCGCGGCCAACCGGGGCGAGAACTACCGCTATCCAATGAACATCCGTTTCGTCAGCTGACGAAACGCCGTGTTCTGGCTCAGGACGCGTCTTGCGAGGCGCCGGTCACCCGGCCGGCGCCTCTCGCATGCCCCCGTCCGGCCCTCACCGGGCCCTTGACGCGCCGGTCGCCGCGCTCAGGTTCCCACACGCTCAGGTGAGGTCGCGGACCAGCGCGTCGGCCAGCAGGCGCCCGCGCAGCGTGAGCACCGCGCGGCCCTTCTTGAACGGCTCCACCTCCAGCAGGCCGTCGGCCAGCGCCCGTGCGACCACCGGCGGCCGTTCGAGCTCCTTGAGCGGGAAGCCCTGGACGAGCCTGAGCTCCAGCATCAACCGCTCCACCGTCCTGTCCTCGGGGGTGAGCACCTCCCGCGCGTGCGCGGGTGAGGTGCCGGCGGCCAGGCGCTGGGCGTAGGCGGCGGGGTGCTTGACGTTCCACCACCGGGTGCCGCCGACATGGCTGTGGGCGCCGGGGCCGACCCCCCACCAGTCGCCGCCGGTCCAGTAGAGGAGGTTGTGCCGGCAGCGCCCGGCCTCGGAGGTCGCCCAGTTGGACACCTCGTACCATTCGAACCCGGCCTCGGCCAGCATGGCGTCGGCGATGAGATAGCGGTCGGCGGCCACGTCGTCGTCGGGCATCGGCAGCTCGCCCCGGCGGATCCTGGCGGCCAGCTTGGTGCCGTCCTCCACGATCAGCGAGTAGGCCGACACGTGATCGGGCCCGGCCTCGATCGCCGCGGCCAGCGAGGCCCGCCAGTCGTCGTCGCTCTCCCCCGGTGTGCTGTAGATCAGGTCCAGGTTGACGTGGTCGAATCCCGCCTCCCTCGCCTCCCGTACGGCGTGCGCCGGGCGGCCCGGCGTGTGCCGGCGGTCCAGCACCTGGAGCACGTGCTCACGGGCGCTCTGCATGCCGAAGCTCATCCTGTTGAACCCGCCGGCGCGCAGCTCCGCCAGATAGGCGGGGTCCACGGACTCGGGATTGGCCTCGGTGGTGACCTCCACACCGGCGGCGAGCCCGAACTCCTCCTCGATCGCCCCGAGAATCCGGACCAGATCACCGGCCGCGAGCAGGGTCGGGGTGCCACCGCCGAAGAACACGGTCTCGACCGGGAGGTCCACGTCTCCGAGGTTGGCCCGCGCCCGCCGTACCTCGTCGATGGCGGTGTCGGCGTAGTCCTTGTGCGAGGCGCCGGGACCGAGCTCGGACGCCGTGTAGGTGTTGAAATCGCAGTAACCGCAGCGGGTCACGCAGAAGGGCACGTGGACGTAGAAACCGAAGGGCCGTCCGCCGAGCCCCTGGAGCGCACTGTCGGGAAGCCTGCCTGAGGCCGGTACGGGATCGCCGTCGGGAAGTGTGGATGGCACGGTGCAAGTCTGCCGTCTCCCGTGCCGTGCCCGGTACGGGCCACCGCCGGGCCTGATACGGCCACCGCCATGCCCGGCGCGACCACCGGGCGGGCCCGGTACGGCCTCAACCCTGGGCTCGGAGCCGTCCTCGCGGGACCGCGAGGACGGCTCCGAGCCGCCTATTCGCCTGGCAGAACGGCTCCGGGGCGTGCGGCGGACGGCCGTACACACCCCGGAGTTCCATGCGTCTCGGGTGTCTCAGATTTCGTGTTCGGCCCGCTTGGGCAGGTTGTAGCGCTGGGCGAGGGGGTTCCACAGCTCCAGGAAACTCCGCTTGGCGGCGGTCGCCTTGCCGGAGAAGGCAAGACCACGCTGGTAGTCCTTGTCGCCGCTCCATGCCTTGTCGCAATCGGCGTCCTGGCGAGTCGCCCAGGTGAGGAACGCCTCGTCGGCGTTGAACGAGGCGGTCAGAGCCTCCGTCAGGCGGTTCTTGACCGTGTCTCCGCCGTCGAACGCGCCGGTGTCCAGCGCCTTGACCTGAACCACCTGCTCGCGGCGGGCGTCGGTGACCCGGCGAACCGTCTCGAGGGCCGGGGCCGTGTCGGTGCACGAACGGAGCTGGTTGAGGGCGGGGCCGAGACCCGATCTGGAGCCTCTGCTGTCGGTGAGCAGGGCGTCCAGCACCTTGGCCTGCTGCTCAGCCTGCTTCTCGCTCTCGGGGGAGGCGCTCTTCGAGGGGTCTTCGGCCTCCTGGGACGATCCGGCCTCGGACTCCTGCCCCGAAGTCGCAGCCGTCTCGACACCCGTCACCAGGTTCGGGCCGTCGTCCCGCGCGACGAACCACGCGATCCCGGCGGCGATCATCACCACCAGGACCGACGCGACCACGAGCCACGTCCTGCGTCCCTTTTCCGACCGTTCGCCTCTCTCCCACTCCGGCTGGGGCGGCGGAGCCCAGTTGCCCGGCTGCGGCTCCTGCCAGGCGGGCTGCGATGGTCCCTGCTCCCACGTCTGCTGTGCGGGCTGCCGCGTGGGCTGCTGCCAGTCGGAGGGACCGTGCTGCGGGGGTTGCCGGTCAGCGGCGTCGTGCGATGGAAGCTGATGCCCCGCGGGAGATTCGGGCCGCAGGGCCTGCGAGTGCTGCTGCCAGTCAGAGGGATTTTGCTGCCAGCTGGACGGCGAGGACTGCTGCGAAACCGAGGGGTCCTGCCCCCAAGTGGACGGCGCAGGCTGGTGCGGAACAGGAGGATCCTGGCCCCACGCGGACGGCGAGGGCTGCGGAGTCGAAGAATCCTGCCCCCACCCGGGCGGTGATGACTGCGGAGTCGAAGGATCCTGGCCCCAGGCAGACGGCGAGGGCTGCGGAGCCGAGGGATCCTGCCCCCAGCCGGACGGCGAGGGCTGCTGCGGAACGGAAGGATTCTGCCCCCACCCAGGCGGCGGGGACTGCGGAACAGGAGGATCCTGCCCCCACGCGGGTGGCGGAGACTGCGGAACCCCGGGACTCTGCCCCCAGCCGGACGGCGAGGGCTCCTGCGCCCAGGCGGGCGGTGGAGGCTGTTGTGGAACGGAAGAATCCTGCTCCCAGGGTGGCCGAGGCGGCTGCTGCCGGTCGGCGGAATCGGGCTCCGTGGACGGCGGTGGCTCGTGGGCCGGGGTCCCGCATCGGGGACATAGCGGCAGCCCGTCCAGCTGTGTGCCGCATCGGTTGCAGAAAGCCTGCTCCATATTTCACGAAGGTATCGAAGTAATGGGCCGACTACGCAGCAAATTCCTGCAGACCGTTGACGCATAGATCGGCCAGGTCTACGATCCGGGAAAACTTAAAGGAAAGTTTCCTATAAGTTACTACTCTAAGCAGTGGAGAAGCCCGTGCAGAGACTCCTCCGACACATGATCGCGGCCACTCTCGCCGCAGGTCTCGCGGCGATGGCCGTACCGATCCCGGCCCAGGCCGAAGCCAAAAATCACACCCAGAGCAGCCAGAACCACGATGATCGCTTCAAGCGGGTCGCCTACTTCATCCAGTGGGGCGTCTACGGCCGCAATTACAACGTCAAGGACATGGACGTCAACGGCGCGGCCGCCAAGCTGACCCATGTCAACTACGCCTTCGGGTTCGTCAACGGCGACGGCGACTGTTACTCGGCCGACGCCTGGGCGGACTGGCAGCGCCCCTTGACCGCCGAGCAGAGCGTCGACGGCGTCGCCGACGCCGCGGGGCAGGCGCTGAACGGCAACCTCAACCAGCTGAAGAAGCTCAAGGCCAAGCACCCCGGTCTCAAGGCCCTGATCTCCCTCGGCGGCTGGACCGGCTCGAAATACTTCTCCGACGCGGTGCTGACCCCCGCGGGGCGCGCCAGACTGGCCTCCTCCTGCGTGGACCTGTGGCTCAAGGGCAACCTGCCCGGCACCGCACCCGGTACCGGCGCGGGCGTCTTCGACGGCATCGACCTCGACTGGGAGTGGCCCGGCTCCTCCGGCGAGGTCGGCAACGTCATCCGGCCCGAGGACAAGCGGAACTTCACCCTGTTCGTCACCGAGCTGCGCCGCCAGATGAACGAGTTCAACCGGCAGACCGAGCTGACCGCCTTCCTGCCCGCCGCCGCGGCGAAGATCGACGCGGGCTTCGAGGTCCGCGACGTCTTCAAGCAGCTCACCTTCGCCACCGTCCAGGGCTATGACCTGCACGGCCCGTGGGAGACCATCACCGGTCACAACGGCAACCTTCTCACCGACCGGCGCGACCCCAACCCGGTGAAGTACAGCGTGGACCAGACCGTCCGCGACTATCTGAACCGCGGCGCCCCGGCCAAGAAGATCGTGGTCGGCATCCCGGCCTACGGCCAGGGCTGGACCGGCGTCACCGGTGGCCGTAACGGCCTGTACGGCACCGCCACCGGCCCCGCACCGGGTGTCTGGGCCCCCGGAACCAACGACTACAAGGACCTGGTGAACAAGCCCGGCAAGCGCTACCGCGACCTGCTGACCGGCACCGTGTCCATCTACGACGGCAATGAGTTCTGGTCCTACGACGACCCCGCCACCGTGCTCCAGAAGGCGGCCTACATCCGCCTGAAGGGTCTCGGCGGCTCCATGATGTGGTCCATCGACCAGGACGACACCAAGGCCTCGCTCACCTCGGCGCTCTACAGCATCCTGCGCTGACCCCTGGCCTCCCACAACCGGGCGGGGCCGCAGGTCCTGGGTCGACCTGCGGCCCCGCCCGCACGTTCTTTCTCCGTCACCCCGCGGATCCACGCCCGACGGGATCCCCCGGACTCCGGTCTCGTCCCCGCCTCACGGGGACGGGTTCTGCCTGCGGCACGTGAGCCGAGGCGCGGACGCAGCGGGGCGGCACAGCGGGTTCGCTCCCGCCGTACCGCCCCTGCTCGCTTTTTTGAGCCCGCGGGCCTTCGAGGAGGCCCGACCTTCTTGAAGGCGCCGGCCGCCTACTTCTTGGACTTGTCGACGGAGGACTCGGTGGACAGCGCGGCGACGAAGGCCTCCTGGGGGACCTCCACCCGGCCGACCATCTTCATCCGCTTCTTGCCCTCCTTCTGCTTCTCCAGCAGCTTGCGCTTCCGCGAGATGTCACCGCCGTAGCACTTGGCGAGGACGTCCTTGCGGATGGCGCGGATGTTCTCACGGGCGATGACGCGGGCGCCGATGGCGGCCTGGATCGGCACCTCGAACTGCTGCCTGGGGATCAGCTCGCGGAGCTTCTTGGCCATCTCGACGCCGTAGGCGTAGGACTTCTCACGGTGGACGATGGCGCTGAAGGCGTCCACGGCCTCGCCCTGGAGCAGGATGTCGACCTTGACCAGGTCGGCCTCCAGCTCGCCCGTGGGCTCGTAGTCCAGCGAGGCGTAGCCGCGCGTGCGGGACTTGAGCTGGTCGAAGAAGTCAAAGATGATCTCGCCGAGCGGCATGGCGTAGCGGATCTCGACGCGGTCCTCCGACAGGTAGTCCATGCCCATCAGGGTGCCGCGGCGGTTCTGGCAGAGCTCCATGATCGTGCCGATGAACTCCGACGGGATCAGGACGGTTGTCCTCACCATCGGCTCGAAGACCTTGTCGACCTTGCCCGAGGGGAACTCCGAGGGGTTGGTGACGACGATCTCCTTGCCGTCCTCCATGATCACTCGGTAGATCACGTTGGGCGCGGTGGAGATGAGCGAGAGGTTGAACTCGCGCTCCAGCCGCTCACGGACGATCTCCATGTGGAGCAGGCCGAGGAAGCCGCAGCGGAAGCCGAACCCGAGGGCCGCCGAGGTCTCCGGCTCGTAGACCAGGGCGGCGTCGTTGAGCTGGAGCTTGTCCAGGGCCTCGCGGAGCTCGGGGTAGTCGTCACCGTCGATCGGGTAGAGGCCCGAGAACACCATCGGCTTGGGATGGTCGTAACCGGCGAGCGCCTCATCGGCCGGCCTCGTGCCGGAGGTGACCGTGTCACCTACCCGTGACTGACGGACGTCCTTCACGCCGGTGATCAGATAACCGACCTCGCCGACGCCCAGACCCTTGTCCGCGATCTTCGGCTCGGGCGAGATGACCCCGATCTCCAGGGTCTCGTGGTTCACGCCGCTGGACATCATCATGATGCGCTCGCGCTTGCCCAGGTGCCCGTCGATGACCCGGACGTAGGTGATCACGCCACGGTAGGAGTCGTAGACGGAGTCGAAGATCAGCGCGCGGGCGGGGGCGTCGGCGGCGCCGACCGGAGCCGGAACGTTCTTGACGACGTGGTCCAGAAGCTCCCTGACCCCGATGCCGGTCTTGCCGGAGACCTTCAGCACGTCCTCCGGCTCGCAACCCAGGAGATGGACGATCTCCGCCGCGTACTTCTCCGGCTGGGCGGCGGGCAGGTCGATCTTGTTGAGCACCGGGATGATCGTCATGTCGTTGTTCATGGCCAGGTAGAGGTTGGCCAGCGTCTGCGCCTCGATCCCCTGGGCCGCGTCGACCAGCAGGATCGCGCCCTCGCATGCCTGGAGGGACCGGGACACCTCGTAGGTGAAGTCGACGTGCCCCGGGGTGTCGATCATGTTGAGCACGTAGTCGGTCTCGTCGACCTTCCAGGGCAGCCGGACCGCCTGCGACTTGATGGTGATGCCGCGCTCGCGCTCGATGTCCATCCGATCGAGGTACTGGGCGCGCATGGAACGGTCGTCGACGACGCCGGTGATCTGCAGCATACGGTCGGCGAGCGTGGACTTGCCGTGGTCGATATGCGCAATGATGCAGAAGTTGCGGATCACCGCGGGATCGGTCTGGCCAGGCTGAATGCGCACCGGTGTCCGTTTCGACGGGATTGATGACGATCGACGACTGGCATACCAGCCGTCTTCCATGGTGACATGTCCGGGTGATTGCCCGGACCAGAGCACGGCGCGGCCTGCGGTTTCTCGTGACGGTGGCGGCCTTGCTCCTTGCGTTGCCAGGGGTGGCCGTGGCCATCCTCTCAATCCAGTTTACCGGGACACCCGCTTCATGGGCGAAGACGACGGGCCACGATGCCCTGTGGCTCGGCCACGCATGGGTTGACGGCCGCAAGACCGCCGACGATGTGAAGAAGCTGGCTACGCGACTTCGAAAGACGGGGATTAGTGACGTATACGTACATTCAGGACCATTTAACTCCGATGGGACGTTGCCTCCCGCCCTCTATCCCAACGCCGCGAACTTCCTGAAGTGGTGGCGCGCCGAGCTGCCGAAGGTCCGGGTGTCACCCTGGCTCGGCCAGAAGGTCGACGGCACCCTGGACCTCGACGACCCGGCCACCAGGCAGCGGGTCCTGGACGGAGTGCGCACGATCATGGCGCTCGGCTTCGACGGCGTGCACTACAACTTCGAACCGATCGGCAGCGGCGACACCGAGTTCCTCGACCTGCTGACCAAGACCCGCGCGATCATCGGCAACCACCTGCTCTCCACCTCGACCCCGCAGATCGAGCCGTTCCCCCTCACCCGTCCGATCCTCCGCGCCGTCGTCGGCCGCGACAAATATTGGTCACCCGACTACTTCCGCCAGGTCGCGGCCCTCACCGACCAGGTGGCGATCATGACCTACGACACCTATCTCCCCTTCAAGGGGACCTACGGCGGTTACGTCGTACGGCAGGCCACGATGGCGCTGGAGCTCGTCTCCGACGAGAAGACCCTTCTGATCGGTGCCCCCGCCTACCACGACCACGGTCTCTCGTGGCTCGACGAGGCCGAGAGCGTCGAGGGCGCGGCCCAGGGCGCGCGACTCGCACTGACCGCCCACGGCGTGCCACGCGAGCGGTTCGGGCTGGCGCTCTACGTCGACTTCGCCGCCACCGAGGAAGATTGGAAGGAGTACGACCGATTCTGGTCACACCCATGACGACCACACGGTAAACTGATCAGGCATCCCTCTGTCCAGGTTGTCGATTTGAGCGACGACCTGTGATGTTGGTAGCCTAATCAACTGCGTGTGGCGCGCCCTCTCTGCCCGCGCGCCCCATCCGACGACATTCACCGAGGCTTCTTCGTGGCGAACATCAAGTCCCAGATCAAGCGCAACCGGCAGAACGAGAAGGCCCGGCTGCGTAACAAGGCTGTCAAGTCGTCTCTCAAGACGGCTGTCCGTAAGTTCCGCGAGGCCGCCGAGCAGGGCAACGCCGACGAGGCCGTTGTGCTGATGCGCGTCGCCTCTCGCCAGCTGGACAAGGCTGCCAGCAAGGGCGTCATCCACAAAAACCAGGCTGCCAACCGCAAGTCGGCGATCGCCCAGCGCGTCGCCGAACTGTCGGCCGCCAAGTAACACCGAGTTCCCGCGGACGCCGCATCCCCACCAGGGGTGCGGCGTTTCGGCATTCCACGACGGCCGGCGAACCTCCTCGCGGAGGCCGCGGCCCGGTTCTCCATGCCGCGGAGACCCTTGAGCCGCTGTCCGTCATCCGGCGCTTCGGAACCGGAGGAACACGCGCGTGATCACTTGACGGGCGTGGAGGCTCCGGCATCGGGATCGCGCAGGCCGACGCAGTCCAGGGCCCAGAAAATCTCGGAGTAAACGAGAGTGCCGGTCATCCACGGCTCATGGGCGGACAGCCGGGCGACCTGGAACCCGGGAGCCGGGATACGCAGCGACGGCGAGCGGAAACCCACCGCGTCGGCACGCTCGAAGCCGCGCCTGCCGTAGTAGTGCGGCGAGCCTTCGAGGAAGAGCAACGGCACTCCCCGCCGATCGGCCGCGGCCAGGGCGTGCCCGACAAGCCGGCTGCCGATACCCCTGCGCTGGAACTCCGGGAGCACGCCCAAGGGCGAGAGAACGAGAACATCCACGATCCTGGCCGGGGCGTCGAGCCGGCTCGCGCTCAGCAGGACGTGACCGACGACCCGGTCGCCGAGCGTGGCGACGAAGGACATCGGCGGCAGGGGCGCGTCTGCGGCGCGGAGCGCGTCCGCGAGATCGGGAACCCGCTGACCGTCTCCGAAGGCACGCTCATGAAGCTCGCGCACGTCCTGATGGTCGCTGTCCGTCTCCCACCGGATCAGCAACTCCGCGCCGCCGGGGTGGGTTCCTGAAGCGCCGGGCGCCTGGTCCGCTGTCACGACTGCGAGCGTAGGCGGTACCACTCACCCACACCACGCATTTTTCAGGCCGCGCAGCCCGTCCGCCGACTCGTACGCGTTCACCGTCGGTTTCCGGTGACGGTCCCGGTCTCAGATCCAGACCTCAACGACCGTTACGGTTGGCGACGACGGTCTGGATCATGTGTTCCAGTGCGTAGGCCGGATCGGCACCGCCGCCCTTGACCTGTTCGTCGGCGACGGCGGCGGCCTGGATCGCACGGGCGAGACCGTCTGGACCCCATCCGTTCAGCTGCCGCTGGACCCGGTCGATCTTCCAGGGCGGCATGCCGAGGTGACTGGCGAGCTGACCGCCCCGCAGATTGCGCGGGGCGTCGCCCACCTTCGCCAACGACCGCAACCCCCCGGCAAGCGCGCTCACCAGCAGGACCGGAGCCGTTCCCGTGCCCAGCGCCCAGCGCAGCTGCTCCAGGGCCTCGCTCAGCCGGCCCTCCACGGCCGAGTCGGCCACGGTGAACCCGCTGACCTCGGCCCGGCCCCGGTGATAACGGGCCACCGCGGCCTCGTCGATCGTCTTACCCGGAGTGTCGAAGGCGAGCTGGCTACAGGCGGCGGCGAGCTCTCGCAGATCATTTCCCACGGCATCGAGCAGCGCCGCGGCGGCGTCACCGCCGATGGTCCGCCCGGCCCGCTTCACCTCGGCCTTGACGAACGCGAGCCGTTCGGCCGGTTTGGTCAGCTTGGTGACGGTGACCACCTGAGCGCCGGCCTTCTTCACCCCGTCGACCAGGGCCTTCCCCTTGACCCCTCCCGGATGGACGAGAACCAGCACGGTCTCCTCTCCCGGATGCGCGGCATAGGCGAGAACCTCGGCGATGACGTCCTTGACGAGGTCCTGGGCCGAGCGGATGGCCACCACCGACCTGTCGCCGAACAACGAAGGCGACGTCATCCGGGTGAGCTCTCCGCGCTCCAGCTTCGAACCGGGCAGGTCGTGCACCTCGGCGGTCGGGTCCGCCGCCTTGACCGCCGCGATCACCTCGCTCACCGCGCGGTCGGCGAGCAACTCCTCATCGCCGAGGATCAGGATCACGGGTGCTGGATCGATTGCCGCCATGTCGAGAGCATGCCACGTGTCGGCGACCGGATCCCAACCGTCAAGTCGTTCGCAATCGGAATGCAGGCGAGAGGAGGCAGTCTTATAACCACACAGGAGGTGAAAACAATGACGAAGTCCACTACCTGCCGCCACGCCTGCCCGCGCTGCGGAACGACCCTCGACGAGGGTCCCATCATGTATCGCTGCGCTCCTTGCAGCCGCTCGGTCTACGCCGCCGACGTGAACACCGAGTTCCGCCGCCCGGCCAAGGCCTCGCGCTAGGTCCCATGCCCGCGCCATGACCGTCTGCCGATCCTTCTTACGAAAACGGCGCGTCGGGCGAGCCTGTCCGCGACATCTGGGACAGCTATCACAACCGCGACTCCGCACCCCTTGGCCGCACGGTGACCGACCCCTGGCCGAGGCGCGGACCGCGAGGCGAAGGCCGCAGCACCAGACCGATCACGCCGTGATCCCCGTATGTGCCGCCGCAGCCGAGGCGATCCGCTCCCCCTCGAACCACGCGCACGGGATCCACGCGGCTCACGACCGTCCTGACAACGGATCGGCACGCGTGCCCTGAAGCGGCTCCGGCCAACAACGTCTTGACGTCGTGGCCGATGTCGAGAACCCACCACCCGCTCCGACTTTCCTGCGAGCGGTGCCCGTACGGCATCGCATCGGTCCCCCGTGGACGAGGAAAGGGAGCGCCATGCATGACACGACGTCAACGGATACCGGTCTGCGAGCCGGGCGGAGAGAGTGGCTGGGGCTGGCCGTACTGGTCTTGCCGACCCTGCTGGTGGCCCTGGAAATCAACGTGCTCTTCCTGGCCCTCCCCCATCTCAGCGTGGATCTGGGGGCCGGCGGCGTCCAGCAGCTGTGGATCACTGACATCTACGGGTTCATGGTCGCCGGACTCGTCATCACGATGGGAACGCTCGGCGACCGAATCGGCCGCCGCAAACTCCTGCTGATCGGTGGGGGCGCGTTCGCCCTCCTCTCTTTGCCGGCCGCCTACTCCACCAGTCCTGAAATGCTGATCGCGACGCGGACGCTGCTCGGGATCGCCGGCGCCACGCTGATGCCCTCCACCCTGGCGTTGATCGTCAACATGTTCCGAGACGACACGCAGCGAGGCGTGGCCATCGCGGTGTGGGCGACCTGCCAGTTCGCCGGTGCCGCTCTCGGCCCGGTCCTCGGCGGGCTGCTCCTTGAGCACTTCTGGTGGGGCTCGGTGTTCCTGCTGGCCGTACCGCTCATGGGCGTGTTGGTTCTCGTGGGTCCGGTGCTGCTGCCCGAACATCGCAATCGTGACGCCGGGCGGCTGGATCTCACCAGCGTCGCCCTGTCCCTGGCCGCGATCCTGCCGATCACCTACGGCATCAAGCGCCTCGTCGCCGACACCACGACCACGGTCATGCCCATCGCCGCACTCGTCGTGGGAGCGGTGTGCGGGGTGGTTTTCGTGCGCCGGCAACTACGACTGGACGATCCGCTGCTGGACCTGCGCCTGCTCTCCCAACGCTCCCTCAGCCTCGTGTTGACGACCCTGGCACTCGCCGGAGTCGCCATGGCCGGAACGGGACTGCTGGTCACCCAGTATCTGCAGACGGTGCTCGGATATTCACCGGCCGAGTCCGCACTGTGGTTCGCGCCCATGGGACTCGCCGTCGCCCTCGGCGTCACGCTGACCCCCGTCATCGCCCGATCGGTGGCGCCCCCGACGGCCATCGCCTCGGGACTTGCGCTCTCCGCCGTCGGCGCCGCACTGCTCACCCGGCTCGACAGCACCAACGGACTGGGCCTCACAGTGATCGCCATCACCGTCCTCGCCCTGGGGACCGGCCCGCTGTTCGCCCTGGGCACCGGCATCGTCGTCGGATCGGCCCCGCCGGAAAGGGCCGGAGCGGCGGCCGCGATGTCGGAGACCAGCAACTACTTCGGCGGAACCCTGGGCCTGGCCATCCTGGGCACCGTCGGAGCCGCGATCTACCGGCACCGCATGGCCGACGCCATCCCCGCCGGCATGGCCGCCGAAGCAGCGCAGAACGCCCGCGAAAGCGTCGCCGGCGCCACCGCCACCGCCGCGGACCTGCCCGGCGTAGACGCCACCGGCCTGGTCCACGCGGCGCACGACGCCTTCGCCAGCGGAATCAACGCCGTCGGCCTGATCGGCGGGATCATCTTCGCCGTCCTCGCGATCCTCATCGCCACCCGGCTCCGCTGAGAGGACCTCGGCGAAACCCGGCCCGGACGTGGTCCGGCGAACGCTCGACGACCTGGCCCTGTCTGTCTTCACGCCCCGGAAGGGTGCTCCTCGAACCCGTCAACGCTGCTGAGCTTCTTGATCGTTGACTGCTACCCGCATCTCGATCGTTGACTGCTACCCGCATCCGTCGTCAAGCGGCGCCTTTTGCGGACCTGGCCAGTCTTCCGCCGCTTGATCGCCACCGATATCGGCTCATCCCGTGCCCATGGGATGAGCCGGGCTAGTGACCGCGGGAGACGACGGACAGGGCTCCGTCGCGGGCCACCACGGCGAGGTCGCCCGACAGGTCCGTCCGATAAATTCGCGCACCGAGCCGGTGCAGCTGGGCCAGGGTCGACGGGGCCGGATGGCCGTAGTCGTTGTCCGCTCCGACGCTGATCAGAGCCGCACGGGCACCGGACGCCGCGAAGAAAGCGGGATCGTATCGACCGGATCCGTGATGAGGGACCTTGAAAATCTCGGCAGGGGGCAGGCCCCGCCGCAGCAGCTCTGCCTGGGCCTCGGTCTCAACATCACCACTGAGTAGCGCCGCCCCGGCCGCCCAGCGCACGTGCACCACGACGCTGGCGTTGTTGACGTCCGCCCCCTCTCCCGCCCCCTGCGGGGACGTCTCGGCCGGCGGGCCGATGATCGTGAGCTCGGAGGGGCCCAACCGCCATCCCGCATCCGGTCGGGCCGCCCACTCGACGACTCGGTGACGGGCCAGATCACTGCTCAGCCTGGCGCTCTCGCGATCCCCGACCCTCTGTGGGGTCACGACCACCGCCCCCACCTCCCGCCCCCGGAAAACCCCGTCCAGCCCACCGATATGGTCGGCGTGCGGATGGGTCAGGATGACCAGCGGCACCTCTCTGACACCCATCGAACGCAGGCACCGATCCATCAGCACCGGGTCGGGCCCCGCATCCACCACCACGGCCCGGCCGGGCCCCGCCGCGACCAGCAGCGCGTCTCCCTGGCCGACGTCGCACATCACCAGCAACCAGTCTCGGGGCGGCCAGCGGGTCACGATCGGCGCGGTCACGGCTACCGCTGCGATCGCTCCTCCCGCCACGGCCAGGAGGATCCAGCGCGGCCGCCGATGTCGCAGCGCCAGCACCGCGACCGGGGCGGCGACGGCCAGCGCGATCAGCCCGGTGACACCACCCGGCCATGGGATCACGGCCAGCGGGAGTCCGGCTGCGTGCTCCGCCACCCCGATGATCCATCCGGTGGCCAGACCCGCCGGGCGGACCAGCAGCTGAGCGGTCCCCATGTGCACCGGTGCGACCAGCGCCGCGACGACGCCCAGCAGGGTGGCGGGTGCGACGGCGGGACCCGCCAGCAGGTTGGCCGGGATCGCCACCGGCGTGAGCTGTCCCGACATGAGGACCAGCACCGGGGTGACGGCGGCCTGGGCCGCCGCCGCCACGGCGGTCGCCTCGGCGGCCCATCGCGGCATTCGCCTCGAAAGCCGATCCCGCCAGCGGGGAGCGAGAACCAGGATGCCCGCGGTGGCGCAGACCGACAGGGCGAAACCGTAGGACCGGGCGAGGGCCGGGTCGAAGAAGATCAGCCCCAGGACGGTCGCCGACAGGGCCGCGACACCGTCACGCACACGGCCCGTGCCGAGCGCCACGGCTGCGACGCCGCCCATAAGAAGGGCGCGGAGCACGCTGGGCGATGGGCGGGCGACCACCGCGAAGGCGAGCATGGCCAGCGCGGCCAGCACCGCCCTGGCCGCGAGAGGGAGCCCCGCCGTCCTGGCCAGCGCGACCGCGGCTCCGGCCACGATCGCCAGATTCGCTCCGGAAACCGCGGTGAGGTGGCTGAGCCCGGCTTCCTTGAAGTCGGCTCTGACCTGCTCGTCCATGCGCGACACGTCACCGACCACCAGGCCCGGCAACAGACCGCGCTGGGCCGTTGGCAGCACTCCGGCCGCTTCCCTCAAGCCTGACCGGAGCGCCTCGGCCACTCCCTGCATCCACGAGGGCCCGCTCAGAACTCGCGGTGGCCCCCGGACCAGCACTATCCCGGCGAGCAGCTCGCCGGGGTTGGGCGGGGCGAACCGCCCGGTGACCGCGATTCGCTGGCTGGGCAGCAGTGAACGCCACTCCCCTCCCGAGGCGAACAGCACCACCGGAGCCCGCAACGCCACCCTGTCCGCCCCCGCCCCGATCGATTCGACCCGAGCGGAGACCACAAAGCCCTCCCGCCGAAACAGCCCGCCGTGCTGCGGCAACGCCCGGGGATCGTCGGTCACCACTGCTTCCATCACCGTCGAGGCCCGCTGCTCCACCAGCTCGGCCACCGGTCCCGTGCTGACCGCGTGCACCCGGAAGGCCGTCGTCCCGGCGACGGCGGCCACGCATCCCAGCACCGCCACCACGACGTTCCGCCAGCCCGCGATTCCCTCGGCGGGAACCATGACGACCACGACGAGCATGCCCGCGAGCGCCACCACGGCCGCCACCGCACCGGCCGAGGTGGAGCAGTCCAGCAAGGTGAGGGCGGTGGCCCATGAGGCAAGAGCCGGCAGCACCAGGTGAAGGGTGTGTGCGCGCCAGCCCTTCTCCGCGACATCACCGTCATGGACCACGGCAGACGCGCTGAACCGCGTCATGGCCCCGGCCCACGCTGATGAGACGAGGATGCAGCCCGGGCCCGCATCCGTGTTCGGGGTGAAGGCGGACGCACCGACTCAGATCGGGCCCGCCATCGACATGAGCACTGGGTCATACGCGGACCTTCTCCCTCATCTCGGCGTACTTTCGATCTCCGATGCCGCTGACCTCCCGGAGCTGCTCGACATTGCGGAAGCCGCCGTTTTTGTCGCGGTATTCGACGATGCGGCGAGCGAGCACCTCGCCGACGCCCGGCAGCTGTTCGAGCTGTTCGGGAGTGGCGGTGTTGAGGTCGATGACAGCCGTGGCGGGGTCGACCGGGGCGGGCGCCGCCACGACGCCCGGGCCGGGTGACCCGACGACGATCTGTTCGCCGTCGATGATCTTGCGTGCGAGGTTGAGAGGCCCCAGGGCGGCCCCCTTGCGAACGCCCCCTGCGGCCTGGACCGCGTCGGTGACTCGAGAACCACCGGGCAGCGTGACCACTCCAGGGCGGCGAACCTTGCCGGTCACGTGAACGGTCAGCTCGACGGCGGGCGTGGGTTGTGGGCGTGAGGCGGAGACGGGTGTCGAGAGGGGTGACCCGGAGAGCGGCGCGGGCGGAGGCAGCGGCTCGGGCTTCGGCTGGGACTGCCAGGCGTATACGCCTCCCACGACGGCCGCGATCAGGGCGATGAGAAGGAGCATCCGCAATCCGGGACCGCCGGGGCCGAGCGCGGGCCCCTGTGCGGCGACGACCTTACGGAGGGCGTGAAAGGAGGGTGGAATCGGCGCGGAGCGCATACGGGCGGAGGGTCCGTCACGGTGAGCCGGATCCTCCGGCCCCGCCCAATCGTCAAAGCGAGCAGAACCATTCGTACCGGAGAAGCGGGCCGAACCGGTCGAATCGCCGCGATCGTCAGGACGGGCCGAGTCCTCCAGCCGGGACGAGCTTACGCGGAGCGGCCCGGATGAGCCGGCCCCGTCATCGGGGGCGTCGGCCCCCGTCAGCATCCGCAGCCGCGACTCGGCTCGGAATCGCTCGGAGGTCTCACCGGTGGTCCGCACGCCCAGGACGCTACGGCGGCGCCGTAAAACGAATCCCGACCGAATTCGACTCTGTGGATAACCACCGGCCGGACCGCGGAACTGTGGACAGGCCGCACCACCGGCTCGGTCACGTTCACGACCCGGCCGCGTATGTCGTCCATCGAGTCCGTCGAGTCGGCGCCCACGCCGGGGCCGTCTGCCCGACGAGTGCCGCCGGGGCGCGTAGCCAAGACGGTTCCGGTGAACGCCGCCAGGAAACGGAGCCGGGCGGGGTCGGCAAGCTGGTCGGTAGTCTGACGGCCGCGAAAGACAGGGGCGGTAGTCTGACGGCCGCGAAAAACAGGGTCGGTAATCTTGCGGCCGTGAACCACCTTCTGACGACGGAACGCCTGGTCCTGCGCCCGGTGACCGTACAGGACCACGCCGTGCTGCTGGCTCACTGGACCGCGCCGGAGGTGCGGAAGTTCCTGTTCGACGGGGCGGTGCTGTCTCCCGCGGAGATCGCCGAGTCCGTCGAGGACAGCCTGAGAAGCTTCGCCGCGGCCGGGTACGGTCTCTGGGTGATCCGGGAGGCGGGCGGGACCGACCTGGTCGGCACGGCCGGGCTACGGCCGCTGGAGGATCTCGGACTCGAGGTCCTCTACAGCTTGGAGTCCGGCGCGTGGGGCAGGGGATATGCGACCGAGGCCGCCCGCGCCGTGGTGGAGCACGCCCTGGGCCTGCTCGGGCTGCCCGAGGTGCTGGCCGAGGTCGACGCGGGCAACGCCGCGTCGGTCGCGGTCGTCGAGCGGCTGGGCATGACCCCGTTCGAGGTGGTGCCCGGCCTGCTCGGGCCGATGACCCACTACCGCAGGACGCGCTGAGCCACCGGCTCTGTGGTTCAGGCGGCGGAACCACCTCGTTGCTCATACGCATGGATCACCCGCGCGCTTGGATCCGGCGCGTCCGGGTCCCGCATCCGATCGGTGATCAGGAAGTCGGTGAGCTCGAACGCCATGGCGTGCTCGCTCTCGGTCAGGGAGAACGTCCCGCCGACCGCGTCCGGCTCCCAACCATGCTCCAGCGCGTAGTCAACGACCTCCCGCACATCCTTCGACGTCGGGTAGGCGTTGTCGGTCGCGCACGCTCCCCACGGTCCGGGCCAGAACTTCGACACCAGGTCCACCTGCAGCGCCCGGCTGTTCTTCCCTGCCCCCCACACCCGCAGGCGGATGCTCCGATGGCAGTCGACCTCGCCCTTCACATGGCAGATCCTGGCCGTCCACGCGCATCCACGGTCACCGACACGCAACATCCGCAGCCTTGTCTTCATACCGCCCGCTCTGTCTCGCCGATCCCAAGCCCGCACGATACGACCGGCCGCAAGGACGATGCCACCGAATATCCCTCGACCGCGCCGGGCGAGCACCATCGCCGGAGCTCGGCCCTGATCAGTGGTTTCCGTCCGCTACCTGGAGCACGGTGAGTCCGAGGGAACGCCACATCCTCACGACGCCAACCCGGTCCTCGATGACTCCGGCGACCTCCCTGCCGGCGAAGTGCTCCCGGTAGACCTCGGCCTTCCAGACGGTGTCGGGCCGGCGATCGCCGTTCGGCCTCAGCCACAGCCCCTCCGCGGAGTCGAAGTGCCCGACGTGGGTTCGCAACCAGCGTTCGGTGCGACGCCGGGTTCGCTCGATCCGGCCCGACACGTACGCGATCGGATGGCCGGCGGAGATGAGCGCCCTGACGATCGTGACGACCGGCGGGTTCGGGAGGTCCTCCCCCACCCGCTCCCAGTCGTAGGGGCCCCGGTCTCCTCGCAGGGCGAGCGTGCCGTCGATGTCCACAATCCACAAGGCTTCGCTCATGACCACCCTCCGAACCGTCGTGGCACCCGCGAATTCGCTCGCGCGTGATCCTGTCGCTCTCCGCGGAGAGCGACGATGAGACCGGGTAGCCCAGATTAGGTGTTGATGCACGGGCGCGGATCGGTGGACCGCAGCAGCACGGCGACGGGCCGGCGAGCAGCGGCAGCCCCGCCGCCGCACCCGCCTCAACCCGGGTGCAGGTTCTCTACCGGGAAGACGGGAAGGAGAGGGTCAGTCCGAGCATGCCGGGGCCCACGTGGGCGCCGACGGCCGCACCGACCTCGACCACGGTGACCTTGACGAGGGTGGGGATGCGCCGGGGCAGCCGTGCGGCCAGGGCCTCCGCGCGGGGCAGGGCGTCGAGGTGCTGGACGGCGACCTCCACCGAAGCCGTGCCCGCGGCCTGGACCGCGAGGTCTTCGAGGCGGGCGATGGCCCGGCTCGCGGTGCGGACCTTTTCTAGAGGGACGATCACACCGTCGGAGATGTGCAGGAGCGGTTTGATCATCAGGGCGGATCCGAGCAGGGTCGCCGCCGCGCCGATGCGGCCTCCCCGGCGGAGATGCTCCAGGGTGTCGACGTAGAAGAAGCTGCGCACCGATTCCATGCAGCGGCGGGCGGCGTCCGCCACCTCGGCCGGGGAGGCGCCACGGGCCGCCGCCTCCGCGGCGGCGAGGACGGGGAACCCGAGGCCCATCGCGATCGACCTGCTGTCGATGACGTCGACCGGGACCGGCGAGTTCTCGGCTCCGGCGCGGGCCGCCTGGACGGTGCCCGACATCTCCCCCGACAGATGGATGGAGACGACGCCGGCCGCGCCCCGGGCCGCCGCCTCCTCGTAGGCGTCCGCGAAACGCTGGGGGGCGGGTCTGGAGGTCGTCACCGGAACCCGTCTCCTGAGCGCGTCGTTCATCTCCGCGCTGTCGATCTGCACCACGTCGTCGAGCGCCTGGCCGTCCACGACCACCTGGAGCGGCACCACGACGATCCCCAGGCGGGAGACCTCCTCCCGTGGGAGATACGCCGTGGAGTCTGTGACGACGGTGACCGGTGGTGACATATCCAGAGGCTATCCAGGGGAGATCACCTGAGGGATACAAAAGTCACCGCGGAGTCGTTCTCCGTACGGCCTCGCGATCCCGTGGCCGCCGGACGCGCCGGTCCGGATCTGCGACGGCGCGCCGGTGCTCGTGCCGGCACCGGACGGCGGTGCCATCGCTGTCGCGTACGGATGGCGCCGCCGGGTGGGGATCGCGGTGTTACTGGACGGGGGTGCCGCCGCGCCAGACTCGGCGGGGCTTGAGACCGAAGGCCCAGGCGAAGGCGCCTTCGTGGTCGGCGTCCCACTGGACGATGTCGGCCAGGCGGCCGGGAGCGAGGACACCACGGTCGGGAGCGCCGAGGGCGGTGGCTCCGCCGAGCGTCGCGGCGCGGAGCGCGTCGCCGACGCTCATGCCGAAGGCCGCCACCGCGAGGCTGATGACCAGGGACATCGAGGTGATCCCGCAGTGGCCGGGGTTGTGGTCGCTGCCGAGTGCCACGGTGACACCCTGGGCGAGCATGCGGCGGACGGGTGGCAGGCTGCCACGCTGGAGCGCGGTGCCCGGGCAGACCACGGCGGGGACGCCGTAGCGGGCCAGGATCGCGATGTCCTCGTCGGTGGTGTGGTGGAGGAGGTCGGCGGAGGCGCAGCCGAGTTCGGCGGCGAGTTGGACGGCGCCGCGACGGCTGTAGGCGCCGGCGTGCACGCGGGGCAGCAGGCCGACGTTACGGCCGGAGCCGAGGACCCAGCGGGCTTCCTCGGTGGTGAAGTGGCCCTCGTCGCAGTAGACGTCGACGCTGTCGGCGCCGGCCGCGGCGGCGTCGGCGCACCAGGCTCCGACGGCTTCGATGTAGTCGCGCTGACGGCCGAAGTATTCCGGCGGGACGACGTGCGCGGCCATGAAGGTCACGTGCACCCGCGGCATCATCGGCTCTTTCTCGAGCTCGCGCAGGAGCCGTACGTCGGCCAGCTCGCCGTCGCGGGTGAGGTGGTAGCCGGTCTTGGCCTCGACGGTGGTGGTGCCGCTGAGCAGCCAGTCGTGCAGTCGCTCGCGCACGCCGTTGCAGAGGGTCCAGGGGTCGGTGCCGCGGGTCACCGTGACGGTGGAGCCGATGCCGCCGCCGGCCGCGGTGATGGCGGAGGGGGTGGAGCCGCTGGAGCGCATGGCCATCTCGGCGTAGCGGTTGCCCGCGTAGACCGGATGTGTGTGGGCGTCGATCAGACCAGGTGTGACCAGCGCGCCGCCCAGGTTCTCGACGTGGTCGACATCGACGATGTCGTCCACCACGCCGGGCACGCTCTGCGGCAGGTCGGCCGCGCGGCCGACCCAGGCGATTCGATCGTTGTGAACGAGGATCGCCGCGTTGCTGAACACGTCATTGCCGGTCCAGAGCCGGCCAATGTTGGTCAGAAGGCGGACCGTCATCGCATCACCGCCTTGTGTGCAGGGAAAGATACTTGGGAGGGGACCACTGCCGGGCGGGAGGAGCCGACCCAGACACTGCCGGGCGTCGTGCCCATCAGGCCCGCTCTGAGTACGGACGACATCGGGGGTCTCCTGCTCTCATCCGCGTATCTGTTGTGCGGCGACAGTATCGCCGAGATCATGATCGGGCGATTTCAGTTCAGTTACGTTATTTCACAAGTCAGCTCGTTGTACAGGCTAATGAGGAAGAACGCCACCTCACCGCAACCACTTCTGACCTACGGTTCCCCGGTCATATCAAGCCCCTGAGCGGCTTTTCACAGCTCAGACTACTTCTTCCTCGCCTGTAACAGTAGTCGCCGGAGCAACTTGCGTCATAGCATCTCGTTAGATTTGCCTTATGTTAGCAATCCAAACCTTGGTCGACCACTGTCGTTTTAGTGGCTTTTGTACGGTTTCGGCGCTCCTACAGTTCAGCCCATGAAGCTCTTTCAGCGCAAGCCAACCCATTGAACAGCGACCCGCGATCAGTCTAAGTTGTTAATCAGGGCGATCGAACGGTGACCCCGAGCCGATTCTGCGTCGTCGATCAGGTTGCCGCGATCATCGGCGCGAGCCGGGCCGGCGGTGCGGGCCGCGACATCCGCTCGGGCGCGGCATCGACATGGATGTGATACCGGCGGATACTGACGCGGCCGACGCCGACGCGGTGACCCGGGCGGGCGTCGACGTGGTGTCCGCGCCCGGACCGTGAAGGTGGCGACGGTTCCATTGTTCCCGACCTCTCCCGCCGGAGCCATATCACTGGAAAGATTCTCGAAGTGAGCAGCGGGATCGATCGGCCCGCTCTTGCGTTTCGGCCTGTTCGATCTCCGACCGAAACAGACCCCGCCGAACCCCCAAACAGGCCCTAAGCAGGGCGTTTCATGTAATCTTTCGTGCTAGCCATCCACAGGCAGCACGTATGGGAGTCATCTTGTCCATCCCCGCGGACGCCGGTCGGCGTCGCATCGAAGAGCTTCTCCAGGAGAACGAGGACCGTGTCTTCAAACGCTGGCTCGAGATAGCCGGTTCCGCCTCCGGCGGCCAGGTGGACCGCAGCAGTCTGGCGGGCCAGCTGCGCGAGCTCTACCAGGCGCTTCGCCAGTCGTTCGGCGACTCCGGCGATCTGAGCGATCTGCGTGGTCTGCTCGCCGAGCTCTCGCGGACCCGCGCCCGCCAGGGGTTCACCTCGACCGAGACCGCCATCGTGGTGTTCGGGTTGAAGGAGGCCCTCTACGAGAGCGTCGAGGAGGACGCCTCCCCCGAGGCGCTGAGAGGTTTCATCTGGTTCTCCCGGGTCATTGACGATCTGGGGCTCTTCACCGTGGAGAGCTACGCGACGGCCAGGGAGAAGGTCATCCTCGACCAGGCCGAGCAGCTCCTGGAGCTCTCCACCCCGGTGGTCAAGCTCTGGGACGGCATCGTCGCGGTCCCCCTGGTCGGCACGCTCGACTCGGCCAGAACGCAGGTGGTGATGGAGAAACTGTTGCAGATCCTGGTCGACACCGGTTCGGAGCACGCGGTCATCGACATCACCGGCGTGCCCGCCGTGGACACCCAGGTCGCCCAGCACCTGCTCAAGACCGTGGTGGCGGCGCGGCTGATGGGCGCGGAGTGCGTGATCTCCGGCATCCGCCCGCAGATCGCCCACACCATCGTCACCCTGGGCATCGAGTTCGGCGACATCGTGACCAAGGCCACGCTCGCCGACGCGCTCGCCCACACACTGCGTGCGAGCGGCGTCGAGTTCACCAAGCGCGGAGGATCCCGCATCGCCGTACGGACGGTGGAGGACTGATGGACCGTGTGCCCATCCTCAAGCTCGGGGACATCCTCATCGTCTCCATCCAGATCGACCTCCAGGACCAGAGCGTGCTCGCGCTCCAGGAGGATCTGTCGGAGCAGGTGGTCGCGACCGGAGCCCGAGGAGTGATCATCGACATCAGCGCCGTGGAGATCGTCGACTCCTTCATCGGCCGCATGCTGGCCACCATCGCGGGGATCTCCCGGATGCTCGACGCCGAGACGGTCGTCGTCGGCATGCGACCGGCGGTGGCGATCACCCTTGTGGAGCTAGGCCTCTCGCTCGGCGGGGTGCGCACCGCGCTCAATCTTGAGAAGGGCGTCGCCCTGTTGAACCACATCGAGACCGTCCAGATCGCCTCGGCCACGCGGTGACGACGGTTGACGAGCTGCCCGTGAACAGCAACAGCGACGTGGTCATGGTGCGCCAGCACGTCAGGACCGCCGCCGTGGAGATGGGGCTCTCCCTCGTCGACCAGACCAAGGTGGTGACCGCGGCCAGCGAGCTGGCCCGCAACGCGCTGGTCTACGCCGGGGGCGGGCAGGTACGGATCGAGATCGTGCAGAAGGGTGTACGGCGGGGCCTGCGTCTGACCTTCAGCGATGACGGGCCCGGCATTCCCGACATCCCGCAGGCCCTCACCGACGGGTGGACCACCGGCGGCGGCCTCGGCCTCGGCCTCAGCGGCTCCCGCCGCCTGGTCGACGAGTTCGACCTGCGGTCCGCCCCAGGAGAGGGGACGCTGATCACGGTGACGAAATGGGGTCGGTGATCCGCTCTCAGAACGACGTCTGGATAAGGACCGAGGACGCCAGTGCGATCGGCTCTCTCCGCCGCTCCGCCGTCGAGCTCGCCGAGCTCCGGGGGTTCGGCGAGGAGGACGCCGGGCGGGTGGCCGTCGCCGTCAGCGAGGCCGCGTCGAACCTGGTCAAACACGCTGTCGAGGGGGTCATGCTGATCCGGCTGCACCCCGAGCTGGACTCGGCGATCGAGGTCATCGCGATCGACCGGGGGCCGGGGATGCACGATGTCTCCCGTGCCCTGCGCGACGGCTACTCCACCGCGGGCACGCTCGGCATCGGCCTCGGCGGCATCGCGCGGATGGCCAGCGGATACGAGGTCCACTCCCTGCCCGGCCGGGGCACGGTGCTCGGCATGTACTTCATCGCCCAGAACGCTCCGCGACCCGCGTCGCGGGCGAGCGGCGTGACCCGCCCGATCGGTGAGGAGATCGTCTGCGGCGACGCCTTCGCGATCATCGAGAACGGCGCCACGACGACGGTGATGCTCTGCGACGGGCTCGGCCACGGCACCGCGGCGGCCCACGCCTCGCGGGAGGCGGTGCGGCTGTTCCTTGAGCACGCGGACGGTCGCTCCCCGGTCACCGTCCTCGAACGCATTCACGACGGTCTCGGCCAGACCAGGGGCGGTGCGGTCGGCGTGGCCCGGATCGACGGGCAGGCGGGCACGGTGAGCTTCGCCGGTGTCGGCAACATCTCCGCGTGGATCGTCCACCAGGAGGGCCGCCAGGGGATGATCTCGGTTCCGGGCATCGCCGGCTACCAGGCCAGGACCCTGCGCCAGTACGAATACACCGTGCCGCCGCACAGCGTGGTCGTGTTCCACTCCGACGGGCTCTCCGAGCGCTGGGACATCACCTCCTATCCCGGACTTGTCACCCGCGTCCCCTCCGTCGTCGCCGCCACGTTGCTGCGCGACGCGGGCACGCGCAGGGACGACGCCAGCGTGATCGCGGTGAGGCCGGACCCGTGACCGCGGAAGAGCTGATCCGTCTCCGGGTCCAGGACGACCAGGACGTGTTCGTCATGCGCAGGCTGGGCCGGGAGGTGGCGGAGACGGTCGGGCTGGAGGCCCAGGACCAGATCCGGGTGGCCACGGCGCTGAGCGAGATCGGACGAGAGGTCCTCGGCGAGGGCATCGACGCGTCGGTCGTCTTCCTGCTGGATCAGAACGGTCTGCTCATCACGATCGAGTTCTCCGCGAAGACCGACTTCCGTCCCTCGGACGGCGTGACGCTGGCGGGGCGTCTCGTCGACCTGATCGAGCTCGATCCCGCCCAGGGCAGGATAAGCATGCTCAAACGACTCCCGTCCGGCCAGCCAAGGCCGTCGGGAGAGGAAATCCGCACCAAGCTCGCCAGGCTGGCGCCCACGACCGCCCTCGACGAGCTGCGCCAGCAGAACCGCGAGCTCGCCGAGACCCTGGAGGAGGTCCTGCATCTCAACACCGAGCTGCAGGAGACCAACCAGGGCGTGCTGGCGCTGTACAACCAGCTGTCGGAGGAGCTGGAGGAGACCAACCGCGGCGTCGTGGCGCTCTATGCGGAGCTGGACGAGAAGTCCGGGCAGCTCCGGGAGGCGAGCGACGCCAAGAACAGGTTCTGGGCCACGGTCAGCCACGAGCTCCGGACCCCGCTCAACTCGGTCATCGGGCTGGTCCGCCTCCTGGTGGGTCCCGGCGGGGAGCCTCTGGCCAAGGAGCAGCTCCACCAGCTACAGCTCATCGGCTCCTCGGCGGAGACGCTCCTGTCACTGGTGAGCGAGCTGCTCGACATGGCCAAGGCCGAGTCGGGACGCATCGATCCGCAGTCGTCCGAAGTGGACCTGGTCGCGCTGGCCGAGCGGTTGCGCATGACGCTGCGCCCCACGTCCGGCAACGACGAGGTGGCGCTCACGGTGGAGGTGGCGGACGCGGCGCCGGAGATGTTCGTGGACGAGGTGATGCTCACCCGGATCCTGCGCAACCTGCTCTCCAACGGGCTGAAGTTCACGGAGGAGGGCGAGGTCAGGTTGACGGTGAACCTCGACGACACCACCCACGAGATGGTCTTCGAGGTGAAGGACAGCGGGATCGGCATCCCCGAGGAGCACGTGGAACGTGTCTTCGAGGAGTTTTTCCAGGTGCCAGGGCCGATCCAGGGACGGGCGCGGGGCACGGGGCTCGGCCTGCCGTACGCCCGCCGCCTGGCCGAGGCGCTCGGCGGCACGCTGCAGCTGGCCAGTACCACCGGCGTCGACGCCGGGACCACGGTCACCCTGCGGCTGCCGCATCGCCACGACGGGGCTCCCGTGGTCGGCCGGGTGCTCCTCGCCGACGACGACGACGAGTTCCGCGCCACCGTCCGGCGGATGCTCACCGGGTTCGCCGCCCACATCGACGAGGCCCCCGACGGGTTGGTGGCGCTGGAGATGATGGCGGCGAACCCACCGGATCTGGCCCTGGTGGACCTGATGATGCCCCGGCTCGACGGCGTGGCCCTGATGACGCGGATGGCCGACGACGAGCGGTTGCGGGAGGTTCCGGTGATCGTCGTGACCGTCGCCACCTCACGTCAGTATCCGCAGGAGGCCCGTGCGATGATCTCCAAGCACGGGCTGCGCAGGGACAACCTCCTGGAGAGCATGCGGAACGCCCTGGAACGCGGCGATGAGGGACAGCCCGCCGAAGAACGGGCGAAACGCCCCGGAGCGCCGAGATGAAAGAGCGCGCGGCGACCGTGCTGGTCGTGGACGACACACCGACCAAGCTCTACATCCTCTCGAGCTGGGTGCGCCGGTCGGGACATCAGGTCGTGCAGGCCACCGGGGGCCTGGAAGCGCTCGCCAAGGTCAGGGAACTCCATCCGGATCTGGTCATCCTCGACGTGCGGTTACCCGACATCAGCGGCTACGAGGTGTGCGAGCAGATCAAGGCGGATAAGGCGACGGCCTCGATACCGGTGATCCAGATCTCCGGGGCGGCGATCACTCCCGCCGACCGGGCCCACGGACTCGAACGCGGGGCCGACGCCTATCTGGCGGAGCCGGTCGAGCCCGACGAGTTCGCCGCGACGATCGAGGCCACGCTGCGCTACTACCGGGCGCGGCAACGGGCGGAGCGGATGGCCGAGCGGCTGGCCGCGCTCACCGAGGTCACCCTCTCGATGAACTCCGCCGAGACGTTCGACGAGCTCCTCGCCATCGCCGTCGAGGGCGCCTGCAGGATCCTCGGCCGGCCCGCGGGAACGCTCGCGCTCCCACCCGACGGCCGAATTCGCCGGTTCTCCGCCAAGCCGCCGACGAACAGCGCCGTCTCCAAGCCCGCGGCGACGAACGCGCTGCTCTCCCTGAGCGCGATGTCTCTGGGCAGCTCCGCGGGGACCCAGGTCTTCACGGTGCCGGCCGCCGACTGGACGAAGCTGATGCCCGACACGGACATCCACGGCGACGTCTCGGCCATGCTTTGCCGCACCAAACTCGGCAGGCCACCCGCCTGCCTCGGAGTGGAGGCGGTCCCACCGCTCGACGCCGATGAGTCCAACACCCTGCGCCAGCTCGGTCAGGCCCTGGCGCTGGCCGTCGACGCCCTGCGCGCGTACGCCGAGGAACACGCGATCGCCCTCACCCTGCAGCGGAGCCTGCTGCCCGCGCAGCTCCCCGAGACCCCGGGTCTCACGATCAGCTGGCGGTACCAGCCCGCCGTCGACAACATCGAGGTCGGCGGCGACTTCTACGAGGTTCTGCGGATGGGCGAGCGGGTGCTCATCGCCATCGGCGACGTCCAGGGTCACTCCCTGCGGGCCGCGACCGTCATGGCGGAACTCCGCCACGCGTTGCGCGCCTCCGTCATCGGCACGGAGGACCTGGGCGCGTTGATGGCCCTGCTGAACGAGGTGCTGCGGCGTTATCACCCTCGCATGACCGCCACCGTGTGCCTGCTCATCATCGACCCGTCGACGGGGGAGATGGAGGTCGCCAACGCGGGCCACATCCCGCTGCTGCTCATCCACGGCGGCGAGGCCGGTTATCACCGGCTGGGAAACCTCCTGCTGGGCGTGGCGCAGGAGACCTACCGGGTCGACCGGCTGACCCTGCCGGAGGAGGGCTCCGTACTGCTGTTCACCGACGGGCTCATCGAGGATCGCGACAAGCTGCTCGACGAGAGCCTGGAGATCGTACGGCACCTGGCGGAGAGCACGGGGGACGACCTGGAGCTCTTCTGCGACCGGTTGATCCGGCGGTTCGGGGCCCGGGAGGACGACGTGGCGCTGGTGATGTTCCGCCGCGAGACCGCCCCCCTCACCGGCCCCTGAAACGGCACACTCGTCCGGCCCTGAAGCGGTGCGCGGCACAGGCCCGGCACGGAACACCCGTCCGGCCCCTGAAACGACGCGCGGCACAGCCGAACAGCGGGGCACCCGTCCGGCCTTTGAAGCGGTGCGCGGCACGGGCCGGACATGAGACACCCGCCGTGCCGGCCTCCGAGGAGAGGCGCGGCACAGGCGGGCGGCGGTGTGCGGAACGGATCAGACCGCTTCGACGGTCTCGACGGGCTTGGAGGTCTTCTCCAGCTCGGCGAAGAGGCTGGGCAGAACCCTGGCGTGCAGGATCGTGCCCTCTTCCGTGTGCTCCACGTCGAGGACCTCGCCCTCCTTGTGGGCCCGGGAGATCAGATCACCGCGCTGGTACGGCACCAGCAGCCTGATCTCCTGGTCGAAGCGGGGCAGCTCGCGCTCGATGATGGCCATCAGCTCGTCCATCCCGGCGCCGGTGCGGGCCGAGACCACGACGGTGTGCTTCTCGCGGGCGGTCAGCTGGGCCAGCACCACCGGGTCGGCGGCGTCGGCCTTGTTGATGACCACGAGCTCCGGGATGTCACGCGCGCCCTCGATGTCGGAGAGCACCTCGCGCACCGCGGCGAGCTGCGACTCCGGGTCGGGGTGCGCGCCGTCGACCACGTGCAGGATCAGATCGGCGTCGCCGACCTCCTCCAGCGTGGAACGGAACGCCTCGACGAGCTGGTGCGGCAGATGCCGGACGAACCCAACGGTGTCGGCCAGCGTGAACAGGCGGCCGTCGGGGGTGTGCGCCCTGCGGACGGTCGGGTCCAGCGTGGCGAACAGCGAGTCCTCGACCAGCACGCCGGCACCGGTCAGCCGGTTCAGCAGCGAGGACTTGCCCGCGTTGGTGTAACCGGCGATGGCCACGGCCGGAACCTCGCGCTCCAGCCTCCGCGACCTCTTGGTCTCGCGCGAGGTGGTCATCTCGCCGATCTGACGGCGCAGCTTGGCCATCCGCTCGCGGATCCGGCGGCGGTCCAGCTCGATCTTGGTCTCACCGGGACCACGACCGCCCATGCCGACGCCGCCCGCGGCGCGTCCGCCGACCTGACGGGACAGGTTGCCACCCCAGCCACGCAGGCGCGGCAGCAGGTAGTTGAGCTGTGCGAGCTCCACCTGCGCCTTGCCCTCGCGGCTCTTGGCGTGCTGGGCGAAGATGTCGAGGATCAGCATGGTCCGGTCGATGACCTTGACCTGGACGATCTCCTCAAGCTGGCGAAGCTGGCCGGGGCTCAGCTCGCCGTCGCACACCACGGTGTCGGCGCCGGTGGCGGCGACGATGTCGGCGAGCTCCTGAGCCTTGCCCGAACCGATGTAGGTCGCCGTGTCGGGCTTCTGACGGCGCTGGACCAGACCTTCCAGCACCTCCGAACCCGCGGTCTCGGCGAGAAGCTTGAGCTCCAGGAGGGAGTTTTCGGCGTCGATCGCCGTACCCGAGGTCCAGACGCCGACGAGGACGACCCGCTCAAGCCGCAGCTGGCGGTATTCGACCTCGGTGACGTCTTGGAGCTCCGTGGAGAGCCCCGCCACCCGGCGTAGGGCCTGGCGCTCGGCCAGATCCATCCCGCCGTTCTCCAGCAGATCGTCGAACCGATCAATGTCCAGCGGCTCACGAGTGTCTATGTCGTTCTCCTTCAGGCTTTGTTCGTATGCGAGTGGTTCGGATGTGTTCACTCACAGGAGTCAACGCTCGAACACCCCGGGTCTCTTCCCTCTGATGGTGCCATGCGAACCTCCCGGCATCACCTGGTTATCCGTTGTCCGGACCGGGGAGGAGCCGCCGGACCGCCTCGGAAAGGCAGGATCTCGGCGTCGCGGGACCGGCTGAGGGAAGCGGGACCTCGGCGTCGCCGGACCGGCTCGGCAGGCGGGGATTCGGCGTCACCCGCGGCTCAGGGGAGCAGGACCTCGGCGTCGCCGGAGCCGGTCTGCACCGAGACGGTCCGGGGCGCGGAGGGGTCCCTGGTGACCTCGACGGTCTGGTCGCCGGATCCGCTCCTGGTGGTCACGTTGTAGGCGCCCTGCGGCAGCCATGCGGTGACGTCGCCCGAGCCGGTCTCGAGGTCGACGTTGTCGGGCATGACGGTGAATTTCGCCTTGATGTGGCCGGAGCCCGTGTCGGCGACGAACCGCTTGGCGCCCAGGGAGTTGGCCTCGATGTCCCCGGATCCGGTGGAGGCGCTCACTCCCCCGGTCAGCCCGCGCAGTGTGATGGTGCCCGAGCCGGCGTCCAGCTTGGCCGTGACGCCCTGCGGGATCTCGACCTTGTAGTCCACCGAGCAGTTCCCGTCCGGCTCCGGGCACTTGTAACGCAGGGTGAGCTTGTCGGCGTCGAGGGGGTGCTCGGTCGTGGGCTTGTCCCCGCGCCAGTGGATCGTCTCGGTCACGTGGACGCCGGACCGCTTCGACTCGTTGATCACGATCTCCCCGGAGCCGGTGGAGACGTTCAGGGCGGTCACCGTACCGCTGACGTCGTAGGAGGAGACGGCCTGCTCCTCGTCACCGAAGGCGTTGACATCGAGCCGGCAGCCGGAAAGCACGAGCGCCGAGCCCAGGAGCGCTCCAGCGGCGAGCATGGTCTTCTTCATGAGCTCAGTCCTCAGTTTCGGGAAGCTCTCCGCTTCCTTCTCCGTACCGATCCCTCGGCGGAGGGGGGTGATCCCACTGTGGCCGAGCATGCCCGCCCGCCTCATCAGGGAAGCCCCTCGCGCTGCCCTGAGACCGCCCTGAGGGCTCCCCCGTTCTGCCCTGAGGCGCTCCTGAGGGGTCCCCCCCGCTTTTGACCGAGAAGTGATCGTAACGTAGCGTTGATTCCACAATTCAGAAGAGTTTTTCCACTATACGGAAAGAGGGCTCATGGACGGCGTTGAGATCAGCGGCCCCCTGCAGGACCGGTTCGACGAGATCCTCACGCCGGAGGCGCTGGCCTTCCTGGCCACCCTCCAGCACGAGTTCGGCGCGCGACGCCTGGAGCTGATGGAGGCCCGTCAGACCCGCCAGGCGGAGCTGTCGGCCGGGGGCACCCTCGACTTCCTGCCCGAGACCAGGCACGTGCGCGAGTCCGAGTGGCGTGTCGCCCCGCCCGCCCCCGGACTGGTCGACCGCCGCGTGGAGATCACCGGCCCGGTGGACCGGAAGATGACGATCAACGCCCTGAACTCGGGGGCCAAGGTCTGGCTCGCCGACTTCGAGGATGCCAACGCCCCCACCTGGGACAACACCGTCAGCGGCCAGCTCAACCTGCGGGACGCCCTGGATCGGACCATCGACTTCGAGGCCGGCGGCAAGAGCTACGCGCTCAGGCCCGACGACGAGCTCGCCACCGTCGTGGTGCGCCCGCGCGGATGGCACCTGGAGGAGAAGCACCTGACGCTCGGCGGCGTCCCGCTCTCCGGCTCGCTCGTCGACTTCGGCCTCTACTTCTTCCACTCGGCGCAGAGGCAGATCGCCAAGGGCAAGGGCCCCTACTTCTACCTGCCGAAGCTGGAGTCGCACCTGGAGGCCCGCCTCTGGAACGACGTCTTCGTCAAGGCTCAGGACCTGCTCGGCATCCCCCAGGGCACGATCCGGGCGACCGTCCTCATCGAGACCTACCCCGCGGCCTTCGAGATGGAGGAGATCCTCTACGAGCTCCGCGACCACTCCGCGGGCCTCAACGCGGGACGCTGGGACTACCTGTTCAGTGTGATCAAGAAGTTCCGCACCCGGGGCCGGGAGTTCCTGCTTCCCGAGCGCAACGCGGTGACCATGACCGCCCCGTTCATGCGCGCCTACACCGAGCTCCTGGTCCGCACCTGCCACAAGCGCGGCTCCCACGCGATCGGCGGCATGGCCGCGTTCATCCCCTCCCGGCGCGACCCCGAGGTCAACAAGGTCGCCCTGGAGAAGGTGACCGCCGACAAGACCCGCGAGTCCGGCGACGGCTTCGACGGCTCCTGGGTGGCCCACCCCGACCTGGTGCCGATCTGCCGCGACGTCTTCGACGGCGTCCTCGGGGACCGGCCGAACCAGCTCGACCGCCTGCGTGAGGACGTCTCCGTCTCCGCCTCGGAGCTGCTGGCGGTCTCCGAGACCCCCGGCGACATCACCGAGACGGGCCTGCGCAACAACGTGGACGTGGCGCTGCGCTACCTGGCCGCCTGGATGGGCGGGCTGGGCGCGGTGGCGATCCACAACCTGATGGAGGACGCCGCCACCGCCGAGATCTCCCGTTCGCAGATCTGGCAGTGGATCCACAACGACATCAAACTCGCCGACACCGGCGCCGTGGTCACCAAGGAGCTCGTCGAGCGCATCATCGACGAGGAACTCGCCAAGATCAAGGCCGAACCCGGCTACGACGAGACTCTTTACTCCCAGGCCACCGGCCTGTTCAAGGAAGTCGCCCTGGACGACGACTTCGTGGAGTTCCTCACCCTCCCCGCCTATGCCCGTATGCCGTGACATGACCGATCCGGTGATGGGGAATCCTCCTCCCGAGAGGGGGATTCCCCACCCTGCCACCCCGTTCGGGCCTGATGCGCACCCGGGCGAGGATCGCTATTTTCCGTGCATGAGCGATCACAGGAACGGCACGGACGGCGACCCCGCCGGCTACGGAGACCTGCTCGACGCCGTCACACGTGAGATCACCGGCAGTCGCGCGCGGGCCGTGCTCGCCGCCGACGCCGAGCTGATCCGCCAGTACTGGCGGATCGGCCGTCACATCCTCGACCGGCAGCCGGACGACGACTGGGCCGCGGTGGTCGTCCGGCTGTCCGCCGATCTCCGGGCCGCGTTTCCCGAGGCCGGCGCCTACTCACGGACCAACCTCCTCTACATGAGGGCCTTCGCGGCGGCCTGGCCCGAATGCGTCCCGGCGACCGGGCGGTCGCTCCCCTGGGGCCACCACGTCGTCCTGCTGGACATGCCCGGCGACAGGACGACGAGGGAGTTCTACGCGTGCAAGGCGGCGGACGAGGGGTGGACCCGGGGCGTCCTGATCACGATGATCAAGGGACGGTTCCACCTGCGCGCCGGTCATCGCGCGCACGACGTCCTCCGGGCGGCGCCGCAGGCGGACCGCCGGTCCGCCTATCGAATGATCAGAGACCCCCACTCCCCCGGTCTGCCGGAAGAGACCGCTCGGCAGGAGAGGGGCGCCGTTGTTCCGTACTGAGCGAGAATGCGATAAGAGAGCAATGTCCTCGATCGACCAATAGGCATGGGTAACGAGGGCACGGGCGCTGCCAAGGTCCCGCGCACGCCGGAGGAGGAACGATGTCGACGATGACGCTGCAAGAGCCGGCCCGCAGGTTCGAGGAGCTCCTCGGCCACGGGGCGGTGATCACCGATCCCGTACGGCTGCGCACCTACGAATGCGACGGACTGACCCATCACCGCGTGATGCCCGGCATCGTCGTACTGCCGGAGACCGCCGAGCAGATCGCGGCCGTGGTGAGGGTCTGCAACGAGTACGGCCTGCCGTTCGTGGCTCGCGGCGCGGGGACGGGGCTGTCGGGCGGGGCACTGCCGCGGGCCGACGGCGTGCTGATCGTCACCTCGAAGATGCGGCGGATCCTCTCCGTCGACGTGGCGAACCGGCGGGCCGTGGTGGAGCCCGGCGTCACCAACCTGGCGATCACCGAGGCCGTCCGCGGCCTGGGCTACTACTACGCGCCCGACCCGTCCAGCCAGCAGGTGTGCACCATCGGCGGCAACGTGGCGGAGAACTCCGGCGGTGCGCACTGCCTGAAGTACGGCTTCACGGTCAACCACGTGCTCGCCCTGGAGATCGTCACCCCCGACGGCGACATCGTCGAGCTGTCGGACGGCGATCCCGGCTACGACCTGCTGGGCGCCTTCATCGGCTCGGAGGGCACGCTCGGCATCGCCACCAAGGTCACCGTACGGCTGACGCGGGCGCCGGAGACCGTGACGACCCTGCTCGCGGCGTTCAAGGACATCGAGCAGGGCGGGCAGGCGGTGTCGGCCGTCATCGGCGGCGGCATCGTGCCGGCCGCGATCGAGATGATGGACGCCCTGGCCATCGAGGCGGCCGAGGCGGCCGTGGCCTGCGCCTATCCCATCGGCGCCGGTGCGGTGCTCATCGTGGAGCTGGACGGTCCCGCCGAGGAGGTCGCGCACCAGTTCGGCGAGGTGACGCGGATCTGCGAGGAGAGCGGCGCGTTCGAGCTGCGGATCGCCGACGACCCGGCGGAGCGGGCCGCGATCTGGAGGGGCCGCAAGTCGGCCTTCGCCGCGGTGGGCCGGATCAGCCCCGCCTACATCGTGCAGGACGGCGTCGTGCCCAGGACCACGCTGCCCGAGGTTCTGGCGAGCATCGACCGGCTGTCGCGGGAGCACGGCATCCGGGTGGCCAACGTCTTCCACGCCGGGGACGGCAACCTGCATCCCCTGGTGCTGTTCGACGACGCGGAGCCCGGCGCGGGCGAGAGGGCCGAGATCGTCTCGGGGAAGATCCTCGACCTCTGCATCGAGCACGGCGGGTCGATCACCGGCGAGCACGGCGTCGGCGTGGACAAGTCCCGATACATGTCGAGAATGTTCTCCGACGAGGATCTCGACACCATGCAGCTGGTGCGCTGCGCCTTCGACCCCCGGGGCCTGTCGAACCCCGGCAAGATCTTCCCCACCCCGCGGCTGTGCGGTGAGGTCCCCGGGGTCCGCAAGGGCGTGCACCCGCTGGTCGAGTCAGGACAGGCGGAACACTTCTGATGAAGGCACTGCGGCACGAGGCGGAGGCCCTGAACAAGACGGGCGTGACGATCCGGGAGGCGGATCCCGGCGACGCCGTGGCCGGCGTCCCCCCTCGCTGGGTGGCACTGCCCGAGACCACCGAGGAGGTCGCCGCGCTGATGCGGGTCTCGGCCGAACACGATCTCGCCGTGGTCCCGGTCGGCGGCGGCACCAAACTGCACTGGGGCAGCCCGCCCGAGCGCTGTGACCTGCTGATCGACACCTGCTGCCTGAACGAGGTGCTGGAACACGCCACCGGCGACCTGATCGTCCGCACCCAGGCGGGCGTGACCATGGACACCCTCGCCGAGACCCTCGGGGGCAGGGGCCAGGAGCTCGCCCTCGACGTCCCGCTCGACGGCGCCACGGTCGGCGGCACGATCGCCACCGCCACCGCCGGCCCCCGCAGGTTCCGGTACGGCGTGCCCCGTGACCTGCTGATCGGCATCACCGTCGTGCTGGCGGACGGCACGGTCGCCCGGTCCGGCGGCAAAGTCGTCAAGAACGTCGCGGGCTACGACCTGGGCAAGCTCTTCAGCGGCTCGTACGGCACGCTCGGCATCATCACCGAGGCCACCTTCCGCCTCCACCCCGTCCCGGTGGACCGTCGCTGGATCACCGCGGAACTGCCCGTGTCCGGGCCTGCGGCATCCGGAGGGGCGGGTGGGAGCGACTCCCCCGATGGGCTGGAGGCGCTCGTCGCCGAGCTCGCGGCGTCCCAGGCCGAGCCGAGCGCCATCGAGCTGGACTGGCCCGACGCCCGGGGCGAGGCCACCGTGGCCGCCCTGGTCGAGGGGACGGCGGCCCAGGGCCGGGCCCTCGCCGTACAGACGCTGATGGGCGAACACGGGATCGCGCGGATCGCCGGCGAGCCCCCCGGCTGGTGGACGGCGCCGCCCGGCGAGGACGTGCTTCTCGAACTGCGGATCCCGCCCGCCCTCGCACACACCGCGCTGCGGGCGATCACCGCCCGCGAGCTGCCCGCACGCGTGCGCGGGTCGGTCGCCTCGACGGTCCTGATGATCGCCCTGCCCTCCGACGTCGGCGAACCGGCGTTCGCGGAGTTCGTGTCGGGCCTGCGCGACGACCTCGGCCACCTCGGCGGCAGGCTGACCGTGCTCGCCGCGCCGCGGGAGCTCACGCTCCGGGTCGACCGCTGGGGCCCGGCGAGCGCGCTGCCGCTGATGCGGCGGGTCAAGGAGCGGTTCGACCCCGGCCGGAGATTCTCCCCCGGCCGGTTCGTGGGAGGGATCTGACGTGGACCTCGAGCTGATCAACGACTGCGTGCACTGCGGGTTCTGCCTGCCGTCGTGCCCGACATACGTGCTGTGGGGCGAGGAGATGGACTCCCCGCGCGGCCGGATCCACCTGATGAAGCAGCACGTCGAGGGCACCCCGATGACCCCGGAGATGGCCGGGCACTTCGACGCGTGCCTGGGATGCATGGCGTGTGTGACGGCCTGCCCGTCCGGGGTGCGCTACGACCGGCTGATCGAGCAGACCCGGGCCGAGGTCGAGCGCGAGCACGTCAGGAAGCCTGACGACCGGGCGCTGCGGGCGGTGGTCTTCCAGCTGTTCCCCTATCCCCGGCGACTGCGGGCGATGCGGCTGCCGCTGCGGCTCAGCGGGGGGATCCGTCGCAAGATCATCCCCAGGCTGGAGCGGATCAACCCGTCCCTGGCCGCGATGGCCGACCTCGCGCCCCCGGTCTCGGCGAGGGTGCGGCTGCCGCACAAGGTCGAGGCGAGGGGTTCGCGCAGGGCCACGGTCGGGATGCTCACCGGATGCGTGCAGGGAGAGTTCTTCCCGCAGGTCAACGAGGCCACGGTCCGGGTGCTCGCGATGGAGGGCTGCGACGTGGTGATCCCGCCGTCGCAGGGCTGCTGCGGGGCGCTGTCGCTGCACTCCGGCCAGGAGGAGCAGGCAAAACGGTTCGCCAGACGGACGATCGCCACCTTCGAGCGGGCCGGCGTGGACACGATCGTGGTCAACGCGGCGGGATGCGGCTCGACCATGAAGGACTACGCCGAGATCCTCGAAGGCGAATGGGCCCGGAGGGCGCAGGCGATCCGGACCGTCGACCTGGCGGAGTATCTCGTCGAGCTCGGCCCGGTGGCCGAGCGGCATCCGCTGCCGCTCACCGTGGCCTACCACGACGCCTGCCACCTGGCCCACGCGCAGGGGATACGGTCCCAGCCCCGTGAGCTGCTCACCGCCATCCCCGGTCTGGAGCTGAAGGAGATCTCCGAGTCGGCCATCTGCTGCGGCTCGGCGGGAACCTACAACCTGTTCCAGCCCGAGGCCGCCCGAGACCTCGGTGACCGCAAGGCCGAACGGGTGCTGGCCACGGGTGCCGACCTGCTGGTCTCGGCCAACCCCGGCTGCACCATGCAGATCACCTCGGCCATCCGCCGCCGGGGCGCCCAGGAGATCCCCGTGGCGCACACCGCCCAGGTCCTGGACGCCTCCCTCAGAGGACTCGGACGCGTGTCAACGACCCCGGCCTGAAGGGCAGGGCTCAAGGTGACGCACCGCGCACCGACGGCCCCGCGTTGACCAGCCCGGTCATCAGCTCAAGGAGGTGCATTTGATGACCCACGAACCCCGCGAGAGGCCCGAGGCACGAATGGTTGTGGGAGTGCGCCCCGGCGAACCGGCCGACGAGCGAGGAACCGGAGAACAGGCGGACAGAAGGGCGGGGCAGGACGGGCGGCACGGAGAAGACGGCCCGCTGCCGGTTGCCGCGCGCCCGAACGGAGCGAGCCCCATCGGCACGGTGCAGTCGGTCGACCGCGCGCTGGACGTGCTGGAGGCACTGGCGATGCAGGACGGCGAGGCCGGACTGTCGGAGATCGCGGCCAGGACCGGCCTGCCGTACGGAACGATCCACCGGCTGCTGCGCACGCTGCTCGTGCGGGGCTACGTGCGCCAGGAGTCGGACCGCCGTTACGCGCTGGGCGGTGCGCTGGTACGGCTCGGCGGGGTGGCCGAGCGCATGGTCGGCGTCTGGGCGCAGCCGTACCTGACGAGGATGGTCGAGCTGTCCGGCGAGACGGCCAACATGGCGGTGCTGGAGGGTGACTTCATCGTCTACGTCGCCCAGGTGCCCTCGCCGCGACGGCTGCGGATGTTCGCCGAGGTGGGCAGGCGGGTGCTGCCGCACAGCACGGCGGTGGGCAAGGTCCTGATGGCCGACCGCGCCGACGCCGAGGTGACCTCCCTGATCAGGCGGACCGGCATGCCCCGGCGGACCGCCAACACGATCACCGACCTGCCCGGCATGCTCGCCGAGCTGCGGCGGGTGCGCGAGCGGGGGTACGCCATGGACCTGGGCGAGGAGGAGCTCGGCGTGCACTGCCTGGCCGTGGGGGTGCGCGACGGGGCGCGGACGGTCGCCGCGCTGTCGGTGTCCGGCCCGGCCGAGCGGATCAACGCACTCGACCGGGAGCACCTCGCCGAGGGCATGCGGAAGATCGCACACGACTTCGGGGCCGAGCTGGGTCCCGGCCCCGCGGACGGCGGTGCGTGAAGCGCGACGAACGAAGGGGTGAGCGGGCCGAGTGGCCGTCGCTCAGGGCTTCGGCGGGGTGATGTTGAGGTTGCTGCCCTGGGGAACCGGCACCACGGAGACCTGCCCCTTCTGAATGGCCTGCCAGAGCACGGCGCCCGAGGGGCCGAGGACCTTGACGAGGTCCTTGATGGATTCGATCTCGGTGCGGACCTTGGCGTTGCGCTGGAGCTGGGCCGCGTTCTCCGCCTTCGCGGCCTGCTCGGAGGCGAGCGCGCTGACCAGGGCCTCCGGCGGCTCGGGCTTCTGGATGGTCAGCGAGATGTCCGCGCACTCGCCGACGCCCGCGTAGTTCTGGTTGCAGAAGTAGTCGGCCCCGGCCGCCGCCTTGATGAACTGCCGGGCCAGCACGCCGACCCTCGCCTCCCAGGCCTGCTTCACGTTCGGGTCGTTGAACAGCCCGCGCCATTCGAACTCCTGCGACGCGGCGTCCATCGCGCGGTCCAGCGGCACCCGCATGTAGATGTTGAGCATCTGCCGCCAGCCCTCGGACTCGCCGCCCTCGTAGTAGGCGTGATACTTCAGGCCGATTTTCTCGTGGAACTGCTGCAACGTCTTGCAGTCGGTGTTCAGCGTGAACGTCGCCACCCCGGACACCGTCATTTCGACGTTGTCCTTCGAGACGACGGACAGGGGCTTGGCCTCGGCGTCGCCCAATCCGGAGAAGTCAAAGGTCCGCTGGCCGAACGGATAGGAATACGCCGTGTCACCCGGGCCGAGCAGCGTGGCACCGCTGGAGGGATTGATGCATTCATCGAACTTGATGGCCTCGAAGACACCGCCCGCGTAATGCAGCACCACCTCGTCGGGCTGGGTGCTCACTCGCGTGCACCCGCTGAGAACGAAGCCGGACACCACCACCGCGACGATCGCCAACACGAAAGCCTTTAACAGCCACCGTCTGCCGCCAGCCTTTTGGGCGTTCATTGACTCTCCCTTTTGCGCCGCTTTACCGAATGCGGATCCTAGTACCGCAGGGCTGCGGGCAGCGGGGAAAATCGGCGCACGGGGCTTGCCGTGGCAGGTGGGACTGTGAAGCGCGATCGATGCGACGGGAGACGTCTCCGGCGCTCATGTCAGGCAGGAGGTCAGGACGGGCATTTCTCAGCCGGGGGGCGTCACCCATCTCGTGCCCTCGGCGATCTCCAACGGGCAGACTCGGCTGATCCCCGGTCTACCGGATCCGGACAGCTGATCCTTGGTCTGCCGGATCCGGCAGCCGGGAAACAATCATTGTGCGGGGGTGGCACCGCGAGGGAGCCCGCCCACACGTGACGATCAGTCCGGCGTTTGGCAGTTCTCGCCCGCGGCCGTGCCATCGATCGAGATGACGCCCTTGCAGAGGAACGGTTCCGGGTTGTTCGCGAAGAACATCACGCCATCGTCCCCGAAAACGGTGGTGCAACCGCTTCCTACGGTCGAGGGACTGACAGCCCCGTTGATGGTGACGCTGCCGACGCGCGGTCCCTCCAGGCACCGGTACGACTGAGGAGGCGAGGCGGCATGGGCGGTAAGGGTGAAGGTGAGTGGGACGGCGATTGCGGTGGCCGCGGTGGCCAGCGCCAAGGCGGTGCGACAGGTGCGGGAAGACATGCGGAATTCCTTCTTGTTGGATGAGGCTCCGCACCGTTGTGGCGAGGGTTGGCGGCACGTGTCCCGGCTCTGAATGCCAACCACTCCGGCACATGAGGGTGCGGAGGCGATCGCGATGGTGTCGACCAGCAAAATTCGCTGTATGTCACCAAGCCATCACACCATGGAGTGCCGTTGCCAGTAGACACGCCGCTCTCCGGCTGATCGGCCAGGTTTCTCCCGGCTGATGACCGTCAAAGGTGAACATCTCGCAGGATTCGCCCCGCCAGGCGGCGACCGGGCATCGGCGAAAAGCATGCCGGTCTCGGGAACCGGCCCGTTCGACCCGATGGTTTCCGGGTCGATGGAACACTTGTCGTAGACGCCCCCCGCGAAAGCCTGAAATTTCATGGAAGCGGGCGGAACCGGATGGGGGCGAGCGGCGGAGTAGGGGATGAGGGCGCGGACGCGCCCCGCGAAAGGACCCCTCTCGATGACTGGACGAAACGGGTGGTGACGTCGGCTCTCCCCCACCGGGCGGAGACGCCCACACTGCCCCCGCCCTCCGATGACGCCGCCCTGGTCAAGGAGTCGCTGGCGGACCCCGACAGGTTCGCCGGGCTCTTCGACCGCCACGCGGATGAGATTCACCGATATGCGGCACGACGGCTGAACGACGTCACCACGGCCGACGACGTGACGGCCGAGACGTTCCTCGTGGCCTTCCGCAAGAGGGCCCGGTACGACCTCACCCGGAGCGACGCCAGACCCTGGCTGTACGGCATCGCCTCCAAGCTGATCTCCGGCCACCGCAGGGCCGAGACCCGCAGGCTCAAGGCGCTCGCCCGGCAGGCCCCGGAACGGGCGGCCGAGTTCGAGGATCGCAGCGCCGAACGCCTCACCGCCGCCCGGCTCCGGCCCGCTCTGGCCGCCGCGCTCGCCAGGCTCGGCTCCGCCGAGCGGGACCTGCTCCTGCTGGTCGCCTGGGCCGACCTGACCTACGAGGAAGCCGCGCAGGCACTCGGCATTCCGATCGGGACCGTACGATCCCGGCTCTCCCGCACCCGGACCAAGATCCGCCGTTCCCTGGAGTCGCACGCATGAACCACGATGAGATCCGGCTGATGGCCGACATCCGCCCTGACGCGCCTCCGTACGAGCAGGAGGCGAAGGCCGCGGCCCGGCGGGGGCTGGTCGCGGCCGCGAGACCGAAGACGGTGAAGGCGATCTGGCGCAGGCCGTACTCGATGGTGCTGGCCGGAGCGCTCGCGGTGGCGGTCGGCGCGACCGCGGTCACGCTCGCGCAGTCCCCGGGCACCGGGACCTCGGGAAAGGCCGAGGAAGCCGTGGTGACGATGCCGAAGATCGTCAACATGTCGGCGAGCGAGGTGCTCGACAGGGCCGCGAAAGCCGCCTCCAGGACCGACCTCACCCCGCGGAACGACCAGTTCATCAAGGTCGAGTCGCAGACGATGTACGGCTCCTTCGGCGGCGGAGCCGTCGTCGGCGAGACGGGTGAGAACAGCGAGCAGACCCGCTACCTCTACCGGACCAAGCGGGTCATCTGGCAGTCGGCGGACGGCACCAGGGACGGCGCGCTGACGATCCAATACCTGGAGCCCAAGGCGTATCCGGGCTGGCCCATCCCCGAGCAGGCCTACGAGGACACCGGCACGGCGGAACTTCCGCTGCCCACCTGCGGGACAAAGATCCCCGACTACATGCGAACCGACTACGCGAGCCTGAAGAACCTTCCCTCCGACGCCGACGGGATGCGCGCCCACCTCTACACCGGCGACCGCGGCGGCAGCTCCAAGGACGGGGCGGCCTTCACCGCGGCGGGCGACATGCTCAGGGAGACCTACATGCCCCCGGCGCAGCGGGCCGCGCTGTTCAAGGCCGTGGGCACGATCCCCGGGGTCGACGTCATCGAGACCGCCGAGGACGCGGCGGGACGCAAGGGCATCGGCGTGGGCCGGGCCGGCCTGGACGGGGTCCGGCAGGATCTGATCTTCGATCCGAAGACCTACGAGCTGCTCGGCGAGCGCGGGATCGTGGTGGACGAGAGCGTCGCCAAGTCTCCCGTGGGCAGCCTGGTCGCCTCGACCGCCCAGCTCTCGGTCACCGTGGCCGACGAGGCCCCCGCGTTCAAGGACAAGGACGGGACCACCAGCAGCTGCGGCTGATCACCCGAGTGCGCCGACCGGGCCGGTCGGCGCAGGGGCCGCGGTGTCCCTCACCGCTGCTGATCACTCCAGGGTGGCGCCGATCAGGGGATATGGCGCAGGGGTGGGCGGTGGGCCCAGGTGGCCCACCGCCAGAGCCATTCCAGGGGGCCCTGGCGGTAGCGGCGCAGCCAGAGCGTGGACACCAGCCACTGGGGGACGAGAATGGCCGCGGCGATCAGGAGAACAGTTGCCCCGGACCAGCCGTCCGGCGAGCTGCCGACGAGGCGGGCGGCCACCAGGACGAGGATCGTGGCGGACAGGTAGTTGGTCAGCGCCATCCGGCCCAGCGGTGCGAAAACCCCCTGGAGCACCGGCCGGAGCGGCGTTCTGAGTAGGAGCAGCAGGGCGCACACGTACGCACCTGCCATCAGCAACCCGGCGAGGCCGAACCAGGAGCCGAAATCGTCCGCGCCGGCGGCCCCCGACTCGATCTGCAACCACACGGCGGGCACCGCCCCCGCCGCGAAGACCAGGCCCAGTGCCGCCGGGACGCGGACGGAGCGCTCGATCCGGTCGATCACGCCGTACCGGGTCAGCGCCGAGCCCAGCAGGAACAGCCCGGGCACCAGTGACACACCGTTGCTGCCGAGGATCAGCGGCGTCGCGATGAGAACGGCGGCGAGCCCCGCGACGGCCCAGCGCGGCAGCCAGGTCGAGGGCAGCAGCACCAGCAGGCCGACGACGGCATAGACGGTCAGGATGTCGCCCCGCCACAGCAGGAACATGTGGGCCAGGCCCAGGGCGAGCAGCACCAGAAGCCGGCGCAGCAGGAGCACCCGCGGGCGCGGGACGCGACGCCCCGCGGAGTCCAGCAGCAGCGAGAACCCGACGCCGAACAGCAGGGAGAAGATCGGGAAGAAGCGCTGGTCGACGAAGAGCCCCAGCCAGGCGTCGTCGGGGCCCGCCACCACCACGGCCTGTGTGGTCTGCAGGGTGTGGACCATGTGGGCGATCGGCTTGACGTTGGCCAGCAGAATCCCGCACAGGGCGAACCCGCGGAGCACGTCGAGTGCGGCGACACGCGGCCGGCCGGAGGAGGTCGTCGTGGACTGACCCGATCCCCTGTCTTCCGGCGCCGAGGACGGCCCCGGGCCTATGCCTTCCGACGCCGAGGACTGTCCCCGCCCCGTGGCCTCCGGTGTTGTGGAGTGCCCCTGTCCCGTGGCCTCCGGTGTCGGGGGGAGCGTTTCATGCGGCATGGGTCTGATTCTGCGGTCACCGTTCCGAGGCCGAATCGATCGAAAGTAGGGTTCACGGCGGCCCAGACCGTACTTCCGGCCATTTCCTCCCGATACTCCAGCGGGTCAGTCGTGGATCCGGTGGACCGGCGATCCGTCGGCCGAGCAGCGCACCTCGACCTTGGCCTTCGTCTCGTCCGACTCGAACTCGACACGGGCCCTGTCCGCCGGTCCCCGTTCGACCTTTTCCACGTGGAAGCCCTGCGCCGGGCTCCACGCCCGGAGCGTGACCAGGCCGTCCTCGCACCGGGCGATCACGCTCCCGCCCGCAGTGTCGATCACTCCGCTTCTGCCGGTTACCGGCGCGGCGGACGCGGAAGAGGAAGAGGAAGAGGACGGGGACGGATCCGGGGACGCGGAGAACGGATCCGAGGCCGAAGACGCGGGAGTAGACGGCGCCGGGGAGGTGGGGGTGGATGCGGGATCGGCCGCAGGCCCGGCGACGGCCTGCGGCGTGGTGCCGGCGAGCGCCTCGTCGATCTCGGCTGAGGAGAGCGGGCGGAGGGCGGAGCCCGTCAGTGGCTCGCCGAGCAGGCCGATCACCGCCACTCCCGCTCCGGTCGCGAGAAATCCGGTGATCAGCCAACCTGCCACGACAAGGGGAAGACGCCTGCGCACGTGTCCACTTTCCCACCGCAAACGATAAGACAGGGTTAAGGCGCAGCTAACGCACTTTTGGCGCGGGTCAAGACGGTACTAACGTGGCGGCAAATGTCCAATGTGCTGCTTATCGAGGATGACGCCGCGATCCGTACCTCGCTGACGCGAGGCCTGCGTGATCGCGGCCATGCCGTGTCCTCCGCCTCCGCCGCTCTCGACGGTCTGCGGCTGGCCGTCGAGGAACGTCCCGACCTCATCGTGCTCGACCTGGGCCTGCCCGACATGGACGGCCTCGACCTGCTGCGCATGCTCCGTGCGGTGAGCCGGATCCCGGTGATCGTGGCGACCGCGCGGGACGGCGAGGCGGAGATGGTCACGTTGCTGGACGCGGGGGCCGACGACTACATCGTCAAACCGTTCAGCTCGACCCAGCTCGACGCCCGGATCCGGGCCGTGCTCCGGCGGGCGGGCGAGAGCCGCGCCGACAGCTCGGTCACCGTCGGCGGCCTGCGGGTGGACCCCCGTACCCGGGAGGCGACCCTGGACGGCGTGCCGCTGGATCTCAGTCCGAAGGAGTTCGACCTGCTTCACTACCTGGCCGCCCGGCCGGGCGAGGTGATCACCAAACGCGAGCTGCTCACCCATGTCTGGCAGATCCCGTACGGCGGAGCCGACAAGACCGTGGACGTCCACCTCTCCTGGCTCCGCCGCAAGCTGGGTGAGACCTCCTCCGACCCCCGCTACCTGCAGACCGTACGGGGCGTCGGCATCAGACTGGCCGCTCCGGCATGAGGCGCTGGCTGGCCCTTCTGGTCGCGGCGACCACCTCCCTCGTTCTCATCGCCCTGCTGGTCCCGCTCGCGCTGCTGGTCCGCACGGTGGCCGAGAGCGGGGCGGTGAGCGAGGCGGGCGGTGAGGCCGACTCGGTGGCGGTGGCGGTCGGCACGGTGGACACCGAGATCCTGCGGCTCACCGCCGAACGTGCCACGCACCCGGTCACGGTCTTCCTTCCCGACGGCCAGGTGATCGGCGCGGCTGCCCCCCGATCCACCGCCGTCGAACTGGCGTCCCGCGGCCACAGCGTCACCGCCGCGGTCGCCGGCGGGCGGGAGATCCTGGTCGCGGTCCAGGGAGCTCCGGGAGGCACCGCCGTGGTCCGGGTGTTCCTGAGCGACGCGGAACTGGCCAGGGGCGTGGCACAGGTGTGGGCCGGGCTGGCGGCGCTCGGCCTGGTCCTGGTCGGGCTGGGCATCCTGGTCGGCGACCGGCTCGCCCGCGCGGTGATCAGGCCGATCGCGTCACTGGCGGGGGTGTCGCACCGGCTCGCCTCCGGCGATCTGTCCGCCAGGACCGTGCCCGGTGGTCCGCCCGAGGTCCACGCGGTGGGTCTCGCCCTGAACCACCTCGCCGGACGCATCACCGGCCTGCTCGCCGAGGAACGGGAGAACGTGGCCGACCTGTCCCACCGGCTGCGCACCCCGCTGACCGCCCTGCGGCTGGAGACCGAGTCCCTCGGAGACCCGGAGGGGGCCGCCAGGATCGAGGCCCGGGTGGACGCCCTGGAACGGGCCGTCACCTCGGTCATCACCGAGGCCAGGCAGCGGGCGCGGGACCGGGCCGAGTGTGACGCGGTGGCGGTGACCGAGGCCCGGGTCGCGTTCTGGTCGGTGCTCGCCGAGGACCAGTCGCGGCACTTCGCGCTCCATCTGGCATCCGGCCCGCTCCTCGTCGCGGTGGCCGCCGACGAGCTCGCCGCGTGCGTGGACGCGCTGCTCGGCAACGTGTTCGCGCACACGCCCGAAGGGGTCCCGTTCACCGTACGGCTGGAACCCGCGCCCGGCGGCGCTCTGCTGACCGTCGCCGACGCCGGGCCGGGCTTCGCCACGCACACCTCCCTGGAACGCGGGGAGAGCGGGGCCGGATCGACCGGGCTCGGCCTCGACATCGCCCGCCGCACGGCGGAGTCGTCGGGCGGCTCCCTGTCTCTGCGAAGCTCCCCGGAGGGCGGCGCAAGCGTGATCCTGTTCTTAGCGGAGGCTTAGCGCGCCCCTATCGTGATCGCGACGAACCTGGACCCATGAAACAAATCACCAGAATGACCATCGCGACCCTCGGAACCGCCGCCCTTCTGGCCGGCTCGGGCGGCATCGCCCTCGCCGCGCAGCAGACGGCCACCATCACGTCCGCCGCCGGGACCGTCACGGCCACGGCCGCCGCCGCACCGGCCGGCGCGGCGACCATCTCCTACAGCAGGGCCCTGCAGATCGCCAAGAAGCGCGTCCCCGGCGCGCGCGTGACCAAGGCCGAGCGCGAGGTGGAGCACGGCTACCGCACCTGGAAGTTCGAACTGCGCAAGGGCGGACGGGAGTACGAGGTCTACGTCTCGACGAAGACCGGAAAGATCATCAAGTTCAAGAGCGGCCGCGACGACAGCGGCCACCACGGCGGGGGCCGTCACAGCGGGGGCCACGACGACAGCGGCCACCACGGCTGATCGGCGGAAGAGGGCCGATCCGTAGCCCTTGAGCGTTCCCTGCAGGGCGTCCTCGCGCAGCAACCCCTGGGGACTCCCTGCAGGACGCTCTCAATCAGCAGACCTTGAACGCTCCCTGCGGGGAGTGCTCGCGCGGCAGGCCTTGAGCACTTTCTGCGGGGAGTCCTCGGTCGGCAACTCCTGAGCGCTCCCTGCAGGGCGCTCTCAATCAGCAGGCCTTGAGCACTTTCTGCATGGCGTCCCTCTCTCCGGACGTCACCCACAGCTCGTACTTGGCCTTCACTTCGATCTGGCGCTCGACATAGGTGCACCAGTAGGCGCGGCGCGGCGGCAGCCAGGTCGCCGCGTCGCCGGCGCCCTTCTGACTGTTCAGCGGCCCGTCCACGGCCAGCAGGTTCAGCGGGTCGTTGGCCAGTTCCTTGCGCTTGCTCTCCGGCCACTGCTGGGCGCCCTTCTGCCAGGCGTCGGCGAGCGCGATCACGTGGTCGATCTGCACCGCCATGCTGGACGACTGACCGCGCTTGAAGTCAATGGTCTTGCCGCTGTACGGATCGTGGAGAACTCCGCTCAGCACGGTGCAGTCCTCGTCGCCCTTCTTGAAGGTCTCGTCCGTCAGGTCTCGCTTGAGAATGTCGTTACGGGTGTCGCAGCCGTTGCGATCGACGTCGCTCCACGCGGGCCCGAACTCGGCCCGGTCGTACCCGGTCATCGGGGCCCGCCCCTTGACCGGCAATGCGTTCAGCTCTCTGAGTGCCGCCGCGGCGGACTTCCCGCCGGCTCCGTTACCGGGAGGCTGCTCGCTGAACCCTCCCTCGGTGAGACCACAGCCCGCCAATGCGAACGTGATCGTCGCGACGGCCACACCTCGTCCCAGCGCAGCCCGCACCCTGCCACCCTTCACACATAATTACTGTCTCTGAGGTGGCAAATTACCCTAGAGATCGCTCTTAATCGTAAAAGCCTCACCCAGTCTTTCGGGGAATGAGCGAACTGCGACGCCGCGAATCAGTCTCACGATGTCATGCGGGGCATATCACCACGTCAGACACCCTATTCAGGGGCAGGGTGTCTGCTCATGGGCGATTACCTGCGGTGCGACAAATTTTTCCGCATGACACCCGCTCCCGGAGGGCGACGGCGCGCGCCCCGTCGTCGCTCCCGAGAACGGGAGCGACGACCTCACCCGACCGCCCGGGAACGGTCACCCACACAGCTCAGGTGATCAGAATGCCGCCGTCCACCGGGATCACCGCTCCCGTCACGTAGGACGCGGCGTCGGAGGCGAGGAATATCGCCACCGCCACAAGCTCGGCCGGATCGCCGGGCCGCTTCATCAGCACCCGGTTCTCGAGCTGCCGGGCCAGATAGCCCTCGGCGTACTCCTCGGTCATCTCCGAGGCGAAGAAGCCCGGCTCGACGCAGTTGACGCGGATGCCGCGCCGCCCCGTCCACTGCTGGGCCAGGTCACGGGTGAGCCCGAGGACACCCGCCTTGGAAGCGCTGTAGGCGGCCTGGGGCAGGCCGGCGGTGGTCTCACCCAGGACGCTGCCGACATTGATGATCGATGAGCCCGGCCTCATGACCCTGGCGCAGGCCTGCGCCATCCAGTAGGTGCCGTACAGGTTGATCTCGACGACCTGGCGGAACTGCTCGGGAGTCTCCTTGAGCGCGGGCACCGCCGTACCGACACCCGCGTTGTTGATCAGGATGTCCACCGCGCCCAGCTCGGCGACCGCCGCCTCGACCAGCGCCTGGCAGTCCTCGGGCCTGGTGACGTCGGTGACGACCGCCACGCACCGCCTGCCGGTCTCCTCGACCAGTGCCTTCGTCTCCTCCAGACGGTCCTTACGGCGTGCACCGATCACGATGTCCGCGCCCGCCTCGGCCAGGCCCCTCGCGAACGCGACGCCGAGCCCCGAGGAGGCTCCGGTGACGATCGCGACCTTGCCGTCCAACCGGAATCGGTCCAGCATCCAGCTTCTCCTTTGCCCGGCGACACATACCGAAGCAAATTCTAGAGCTGAGAGAGAACACCGCCCGCGGGGGTGTTCCCCCACGGGCGGTGTCGTGTTCTCAGGTGGCGTCCGGGCTCCGCGCGAACCTCGGACCGGTTCTACGGGATGCGGCGAGCCCCGCGGCCAAGGCCTACAGGCCGTACTCCTTGGTGATGCGCTCGTGCCGCTCCACCTCGACGTCGACGGCCTTGGCGAGCTCGAGCCAGGCCAGCGGGTGCACCCAGCGCTCGGTGGCGTCGTCCAGGAGCGCGTCCACCTCGACCGGGCTGGCGTCCGGCGGAACCGCGATCCAGCCGAACACGCCGGGCAGCGGCTCGCCCGAGGTCGGGTGGGTCACGGTGTAGTTGTCGTCGCTGTAGACCCACATCGGCCAGCCGCGCTCGGCCAGGACCTCGTTGAACTCGGTCCAGTCGGACTCGCTGGGAGCGGCGCCGTCGAAGAACCAGCTGGTGTAGCCGCCGGGGCGGAGCATGCTGACCGCGGCGAAGGGCGGGACGAAGTTCTCCTGCTCCTCGGCGCTCTCCGGGATCGGCTCCAGCAGCTGCGGTTCGAAGACGACCAGGTCGCCCGCGTTGTAGTCCATGCCGGGAGGCTGCGGAATGGCCAGCCGTGCCGTGGCGGGACCGGTGCGCAGGCTGATGACCTGACGCTGGGTGCCGTCGGGGGCGGGGAGGATGAGGCGCACCAGGCCCATCTCCTCCTCGATCGGCCCCTCGGTGGACTTCAGCGGCATGCCGACCTTGGCGGCGCCCAGGCGGACGGTCTCCCAGTCCTCGGCGGCCGTCGCCATCGTGATCATCCGCCAGATGTCCTCGCCCTCGATCTCCGCGGAGTCGAGGACCTCACGCAGGATGGTGGCGCCCTTGGCGTTGTCGTCGGTCTGCTGCACCGCCGCGGACCACAGACGGCGCGCCTCGATGCCCGCACCGGCGGCGACCGCCGCCTCACCCTCGGCCGCGGCCTGCTCCCAGCGCTCCCGCGCGCGGTGCAGGCGCCCGAGGGCCAGGTGACGCTGGGCGTCGGGGAGCCGCTCGGCCATCTGCTCCAGGCGCTCGTCCTGGCGGGCCTCGATCAGCAGGCCCGTGAGGTAGGAGGCGTCCTGCGGGTCGGCGGTCTCGATGGTGCCGGACTCGACCAGCATGGTCCAGTAGATGTCGGCGCCCTTGGCCGGATAACCGAGGAAGCCCAGCGTGGTGGTGTGCCTGCGGGTGGCCTCCAGGTCCTTGCCGGACACGGGGGTCAGCCATTCCACCCACCGCTCGGGGTCGGCGTTGAACCCGTCGGAGGCGTCGAAGTAGCCGACCAGCTCGGCCTGGGGGCCGGGAGCCTTGGGCAGCTCGACCTCGTCCGCGGCGGTGCGCAGGGCCGCGATCCGCTCGGCGATGTCGCCGGGCTCCCTGAGCTCACCGGCCGCCGACTCGGCGATGTCGGCCAGCAGCCGGGCCTGCCAGGCACCCTGGCGGGCGATGGCCAGGTGGCCGGCGACGAGCGCGAGCTCGACCCGCGCGCGGTAGCCGCCCATCATGGCGAAGTAGTCGATCCACTGCTTGAGCACCCGGCCGAGCTGCCAGGTGTTGGTGATCTGCGCGGCCCCCGTGAGCCGGCGGATGGCGTGCGCCCACTCGACCCAGTCGCGCGGGTGATCGCCGACCACGTCGAGGTCGGGCAGGGCGTCGACGGACTCCTGCACCCTGCCCAGGGTCGCGAGCACGAGCGCACGGAGCACGCCCTCCCTGTGCTCCTTGGCCACCGGGTCGTCGGGCTTGAATCCGGCCGCGGCGTCGAGCGCGACGAGCGCGTCCTCCGCGCGACCGGCGGCGAGCAGCGCGCGGGCCGAGGCGGCCCCCAGCTCCCAGCTCGCCTCACGGCCCGCGCCGCCCAGCTCCGCCACTGCCGCCTCGGCGTGGATGACGGCCTCGTTGACGCGGCCCGCGTCCACCAGCGCCGCGACGTACTGCTCGGCGATCGCGGAAAAGGCCAGCGCCTCGGGCTCGATGTCGACCGCGGCGAGGAGCGCGAGCCGCTCGGCCGCGTAGCCGGCGCCGTCGGCGTTCGTCTGGGCGACGGTCAGCGCCACGACGGCGCCGGGCGCCGCCGGGCATTCACGGACATCGTCGCGCTTCGCGAACTCGACCAGCGTCTCCGCGTCGGCGATCGCCACCGCTCCCTGAGCACGATCGCCGATGCGGCCGATCAGGTGCCAGTAGCGGGCGTAGAACTCAAGCCAAGGCAGTTCGAGGTTCTCCGCCTGCTGTGCGATGGCGGGCGCGAGCACGTCGAGCTGTGAGTATCGGCCCTCCAGCGCCTGCGCGGGCACATCTCCGATCGCCATAGCCAGACCGGTGTTTCCTGCTTCGTGCAGTTGCCGCTGGGTGTCGCCAACCCAGGCCCAGATGTCCACGTCCATGAGACGTCAGTCTGCCAGGTCGGCGAGCATGCCCCAAACGACTACTCGGCTATCCGGGCCGGATGAGCAATTCGACCGGTTCAGCCGAGTCCATTTCATCGGTTTTCTCCGCGTGCGAACCCCGGGCTCCGCCTTGTGAAGGGAACGCGCAACGGTGACACACAGTGTTTGGTACGGTACCGACTGTCCGGTGGAGAGAACCAGGCCGCCGGACCCCTCTCACAGATTGAGCTCCCCCGAGGCGACCAGGACCGCCGGGCCCGCGAGGTGGCTGGTGTGCTCGTCGAGGGTGACGGTGACGGTGCCGCCCCGCACCTCGACCGCCCAGGTGCCGGTGCTCTCCCCGGCCTGGTGTGCCGCCGCCACGGCCGAGGCGACCGCGCCGGTGCCGCACGACCGCGTCTCGCCCGAGCCTCGCTCGAATACCCGCATCACGACCCGGCGCGGACCCACCGGGTTGAGCAGCTCGATGTTGACCCCCGAGGGGAATCTCTCGGGATCGAACGCGGGCTGGCGGCCCAGGTCGAGCTGGGTCACCGGATCACCGATGACGCAGGCCAGATGGGGGTTTCCCATGTCGACGTGGAGTCCTTCGTACTCATGGCCGGACACGCTCGTATGGCTGCGGCCCAGCACCTGGGGCCGGCCCATCTCCACGCTCACGTCGCCGGTCTCGGCCAGCCGTACACGCTTGACCCCCGCGCGGGTGGCCACGCCGAACTCACCCGGGAGGGCCAGCCCCATGTCGACCAGGTAGCGGGCGAAGACCCGGGTGCCGTTCCCGCACATCTCCCCGAGGCTGCCGTCGGCGTTGCGATAGTCCATGAACCACTCGGCGTCATCCGCCAGATCGGCCACCTCCGGACTGTGCTTCGTCCGCACCACGTGCAGCACGCCGTCCGCGCCGATCCCCGCGCGCCGGTCGCACATCGCCGCCACGAGCGTCGTGGGCAACTCCAGCTCACCTTCGGGGTCGGGAAGGATCACAAAGTCGTTCTCGGTGCCATGTCCCTTTACGAATCGCATCCCTCAACTCTATCCACGCTGCTCCCGGCGCCATACGCGCCACCGGGGCCCCCGGGAGCCGCCGGCGACCACCGGATGTCGACGGAGCCGCCGGGGTTGCCGGAGCCGCCGGACCGCCGGAGTTCCCGGGAGTCACCGAGGCTGCCGGACGTCAACGAAACCACCGAGATCACCAGAGCCGTCGGGCTGCCCGGGTTGCCCAGGACTCACCGGGGCTGCCGGGCGCCGGCGGAACCACCGATCGCCGGCCGGGACTCTCGACGCCGTAGCGTGGATCACCGGCGCACCGCGGCGAGTGCCCGGTCGAGGAGATCCGGAGCCTGCTGGGGAAGCCAGATCACCCGGGGATCGCGGCGGAACCACGACTCCTGGCGGCGGACGAACCTGCGCGTCGCGCGGATCGTCTCCTCTCTGGCCTCCTGCTCGCTCCACTCGCCGTCGAGGAACCGCAGGACCTGGGCGTAGCCGAGGGCGCGGCTGGCCGTACGGCTTCCGGCGAGTCCCTGCGCGGAGAGCCACCGGACCTCGTCCACCAGCCCGGCCTCCCACATGCGTTCCACCCGCGCCTCGACCCGGGCGTCCAGCACCTCCCTCGGCACCTCCACCCCCAGTTGCACGCTCTCGTAGAGGGCGTCGTAGGACGGCATCGTGGCCGAGAACGGCCGGCCGGAGAACTCGATGACCTCCAGCGCACGGACGATCTTGCGGCCGTTGCTCGGCAGGATCGTCTCGGCCGCCTTCGGATCGCGTTCCCTGAGCCGTTCGTACAGGGCGGCCGGGCCCTCGCGCTCCAGCTCCGCCTCCAGCCGGGCACGGATCTCCGGGTCTGTACCGGGAAACTCCAGATCGTCGAGTGCGGCCCGTACGTACAGCCCGGATCCGCCGACCAGGATGGGCACGATCTCCTTGGCCAGCATGTCGTCCATCAACGGCCGGACCAGCGCCTGGTACTCGGCCACGCTCGCGGCCTTGGTCACGTCCCAGATGTCGAGCAGGTGATGCGGAACCCCGCGCCGCTCCGCCACCGACAGTTTCGCCGTCCCGATGTCCATTCCCCGGTAGAGCTGCATGGAGTCGGCGTTGATGACCTCGCCCCCCAGTTGGAGGGCGAGATCCACGGCGAGGTCGGACTTTCCGGCCGCGGTGGGTCCGATGACGGCGATGACTGGTAGTTGACGCACGGGGACAAGTGTGCCAACTCGCCGGGGGTGCGGAGGTCGGTCCGACGCCCGGGGCCGATCCCGACGCGCGACGTTCAAGGTCGATCACGACGGGCGGCAGCGGGACCGCCGTTCACGGTCGGCCGCGACGGGCGGCGGATCCGACGTTCACGGTCGATCCGATGTGCGGAGGTTCAGTCCCAGTCGAGTGTCGGCTGCAGGTAGCCCTCCATGGTCAGCAACCACCGCTTGGACTCCACGCCCTCGCCCCCGCTGAACCCGCCGAGCCCGTTCTCCGCGACCACCCGATGACACGGCACGATGATGGGGATGGGGTTGGCGCCCATGATCGATCCGATGGCCCGCGCGGGCACACCCGTCTGGCTGCGAGTGGCCAGCTCGCCGTAGGTCACGGCCTTGCCGTAGGGGACCGTCTCGTACAGCGTGCCCAGCACCTTGCGCTGCACGGGCGAGGTCAGCCGCCAGTCCACCGGAACACTGAAGACCCGCAGCCTGCCCGCGTAGTAGTCGCCGAGCTCGCCGAGCACCGCTGCCGTCCTGCCGGGATCGTCCACCTCGGGCAGGTTGAGCCCTTCCAGCACGCGGGCCTTGGCCCTGCCGCCCTCGCCCCAGCCGCCCCGGTCGCCCCAGCCGACGCACGCCACACCGTCCTCCGTGACGGCGACGAACAGGTCCCCCTGCCGCGTCGGGACGCTCCCGAACGCCACTGTTCCTGCCATGTGGGATATGTCCCTTCGAGAGCGGGTCGTTTCCGATGCCTCAAGCGTGATCTCCAGCCGTCGCCGTGACCACGGGCGAACACCTCTTCAGAGGAAGAACTCCTCGTAGATCCGGATTCTTCCTGTCCCGCGGCACGCGACTGCCGCCGGGCCCCGGCGAGCAGTCCGGATCACTCCGTCCAGCGGACGGCGAAGTAGCCGACCCCGTAGGGGGCGTCGTCGTAGAGAACGTCACCGTTGAGGGAGCTTCCGGTTCCGGCGAGGACCTGGAGGGCCGCGCGGCCCGCGAACCACAGCTCGGCTGCCCGGGCAGGGTCGAGCTCCGGAACCTCGCCGCACGCGAGTGCCTCGACGACCGCCTCGTTGAAGGGCAGCGCGCGAGGATCCAGCGACCCCGGAGACTTCTCGGTGAGGCAGGCGGAGCCGTCGGCCATCACAAGCATCGCCACGCGTCCGGCCATGTCCGCCAGCCGCCTGCCGAGCGCGGCGCAGTTCTGCGAGGTGGCGTCGGAGGGGACCGCGTGGAACTCGGCGGCGGCCAGGTGCTCCCTTTCGAGGAGCCAGCGGCCGATCGACAGGGAGAGGGGCAGGACGGGCTCGCCCTCGCCGATCCGGACGTCGACGCCCCAGGGCGCCAGGGTCCCCGCGGCATCGGCGCCGTAGGTCCCGGCCAGGTCGGCTCCGCCGACCACCACGATCACGTCGGGTTCGGCGGCGCGCAGGGCGCTCACCGCCGATGCACAGGCTGCCCGGAGCTCATCGAGCTCCACGGCGGCGGCGCCGGCCAGCTCGGGGATCAGCAGCGGAGGGTGCGGGCACACGGCCGCGGCGACAAGCACCTCGTCAGACTAACGGAGGCCGCTCGCCCCGGGAGCGCGAGCATCGGGGCACGGGAGAGACCGCTCACCCCGGAGCACGGAACGCCGGGGCAGGGCGGTGGCCGCTCACTCCGAGAGCGCGAGAACGCCGGGGCACGACGGAGAAGCCCGTGCCCCGGCGTCAACGGGCCGAGGCGGGATCAGTAACCGGCGACGGGACCCTGAGGCGCGACGTAACCGGTGCCGCCGTCGGAGCGGGGGTCGGTCTGCCCGTCCGTGACCAGTTGGGGGTTGCTCTGCGGCTCCTTCACCGGTTTGTCGGCCGCGGGCGCATCGGCGGTGGACTTGGGGCCGGAGTCGCTCTTGCCCGTCTCTCCGGCGTTGGCTCCGGTGTCCGCACCGGCACCCGTGCCGGTGCCGGTGCCGGTGCCGGTGCCGGTGCCGACGCCAGTGTCCGCACCGGCATCCGCGCCGGCGTCTGCACGTGAGGTGCCTTCCTGGTCCGGCGGGGCGTCGGCCTCCCCCTCCGAGCTCTCGCCCGGTTCGGGATTCGGCTGGGCCTCCGAAGAGTTCTGGGGTGGCTGCGACACCGAGACGGCGCCGGGACCGGCCGGCGTGTCATCGGCGCCGCTGAGCACGAAGTAGACGATGCCTCCGCCCAGGATGACGGCGCCGAGGAAGGAGAAGGCGGCTATGGCCAGGCCGCTTCTCCCGCTCTTGCGGCTCTTCCGACGTGAACGGGGCTCATCGGTGGGGCCGGTGAGGATTTCTGGTTGTCCGATGGGGGCGGTGAATGCTTCGGGTTCTCCGGGATGGCCCGGAGATGGAGGGACGTGCATGGGGACAGACTCCCTGCGGTTCTCGGGGGGAAACCTCCACGGCTTCCGAGGGTGCTGAACCACATTAGCCACAGCAGGGAAATGCTCGCGCAGCAATCACGGGCGGATCACGGGTTGTCATCCATGGGGAAATCCACATGATCTTCGTGGACATCCGCCCTGGCAGGAGCGGGGACGATCACCCGTATCACCGATTTCACCGGGACATTCGACGCGGGCGCCCCCCGACCTCATCTCGTCCCGGGCCCACTCCCTCACCCGGATTACTCAAGATCCGAATCGCTCGGAAAATGTGGACCGCTCAGGAGGGAACGGAGCAGCCGGAGGCCTCGGGGAGCGGGGCGGGACGGCCGACCGAGGGCATGCCGAGCATGATCCCGGGGCCCGCGGTCGCCGAGACGCCCTGCCTGGCCTCCCAGGCGTCGCCCGCACGCGTACGGCGAAGCTTCAGGGCGGGGCCGTCGGCCACCAGGTGGTGAGGCGCCGCATAGGTGACCTCGGCGCTCACCACGTCGCCGGGACGCGGGATCTCGGTCTGGGAGGCACCGTCCCGCAGGTTCGGTGCGAAGTGGACCAGGCGGTTGTCGGGGGCACGACCGGACATGCGGTGGGTCGCCCCGTCCTTCCGGCCCTCCCCCTCGGCCACCAGCACCTCGAGCGTCCGGCCGACCTGCTTCTTGTTCTCCGACCAGGCGATCTCGGTCTGCAGGGCGACGAGCCGCTCGTAACGCTCCTGCACGACCTCCTTGGGGATCTGGTCGTCCATGGTGGCGGCGGGGGTGCCCGGACGGATGGAGTACTGGAACGTGAAGGCGTTGGCGAACCGCGACTCGCGCACCACGTCGAGGGTGCCCTGGAAATCCTCCTCGGTCTCGCCGGGGAAGCCCACGATGATGTCGGTGGAGATGGCCGCGTCGGGCATGGCCGCGCGGACCCGCTCGATGATGCCCAGGTAGCGCTCGGCCCGGTAGGAGCGGCGCATCGCCTTGAGGACCCGGTCGGAGCCGGACTGCAACGGCATGTGGAGCTGGTGCATCACGTTGGGCGTCTCGGCCATGGCCGCGATGACGTCGTCGGTGAACGCGGCCGGGTGAGGGCTGGTGAAACGGACCCGCTCCAGGCCCTCGATGGTGCCGCAGGCCCGCAGCAGCTTGCCGAAGGCGAGCTTGTCGCCGAACTCCACCCCGTAGGTGTTGACGTTCTGGCCCAGGAGGGTGATCTCCAGCACGCCCTGGTCGACCAGGGTCCGCACCTCGTTGAGAACGTCGCCGGGCCGGCGGTCCTTCTCCTTGCCGCGCAGCGCCGGCACGATGCAGAACGTGCAGGTGTTGTTGCATCCGACCGAGACCGACACCCACGCGGCGTAGGCGGACTCGCGCTTGGTCGGCAGCGTGCTCGGGAAGGTCTCCAGGAAGTCCTTGATCTCGACCTGGGCCTCCTGCTGGACGCGCGCCCGCTCCAGCAGCACCGGCAGCGAGCCGATGTTGTGGGTGCCGAACACCACGTCCACCCAGGGCGCCTTGCGGACGATCTCCCCCTGGTCTTTCTGCGCCAGACAGCCGCCGACGGCGATCTGCATGTCCGGGTTGCTCATCTTCGAGGGACGCAGGTGCCCGAGATTGCCGTAGAGCTTGTTGTCGGCGTTCTCCCGCACGGCACAGGTGTTGAACACGACCACGTCGGCCGTCTCACCCTGGGCGGCCGGAACGTATCCGGCGTCTTCCAGCAGGCCTGACAGGCGCTCGGAGTCATGCACGTTCATCTGGCACCCATAGGTACGAACCTCGTACGTGCGGGTGCTCTCCACGGTGACAGTCATCTCAAGACAAGGGTAGGCGCTCCGCCGACCTTCGGGTACGGCCCGGCACTCCCCACACCTGGAGCAACGGATCAGGCACCGTACGTCAGAGGTTTCGCCGCGCCGGAACTCCGGAGCCTCGCCCGAGAGATCGGTGGTCTTCTCCCGAAGAAGGGTATTAAAGGGAATCGGCGCGACCAGGTGTCTCGAAACCCGCTCCGGTCGGCCTTGTCCATCACGGACGGATCAATCACCTTGACCGGCCCCGGGGATATCGGTCAGGACCAAATTGCCGGGATGTGAGCAGGCTGTGATCCGATCGGTATCCCAGGGTTAGCCCCAGGTGGCCTTACAGAATTACGTTGTACTTCATGACGGAGAACGGGGACAAGACTCCTCTGGTCGTGCTCGAGGATGTCAACAAGCATTTCGGCAGCCTGCACGTCCTTCGCGATATCAACCTGACGATCTCCCGGGGGGAGGTCCTCGTTGTCATCGGCCCTTCCGGTGGCGGCAAGTCGACCCTGTGCCGGACGATCAACCGGCTGGAGACGATCGATCAGGGGACGATCACCTTCGACGGGCAGCCGCTGGCGGTGGAGGGCAAGACCCTGGCCAAACTCAGGTCCGAGGTCGGGATGGTGTTCCAGTCCTTCAATCTGTTCGCGCACAAGACGATCCTTGAGAATGTCACGCTCGGACCGATCAAGGTCCGTGGCATCGCCAAGGCCGAGGCCGAAAAGCGGGGCATGGAGCTGCTGGAGCGGGTCGGAATCGGCGCCCAGGCGTCGAAGTACCCCGCGCAGCTTTCGGGAGGCCAGCAGCAGCGCGTGGCCATCGCTCGCGCCCTGGCCATGGATCCCAAGATGATCCTGTTCGACGAGCCGACCTCCGCGCTGGACCCGGAGATGGTCCAGGAGGTCCTCGACGTCATGATCGGCCTCGCCCAGGAGGGGATGACGATGATGGTCGTCACCCACGAGATGGGCTTCGCCCGCCGTGCGGCGAACCGCGTGGTGTTCATGGCCGAAGGCCAGATCGTGGAGGAGAACACCCCCGAGGAGTTCTTCACCAACGCCCAGACGGATCGGGCCAAGGACTTTCTTTCCAAGATCCTCACTCACTGAAGCTCTCTCAGCCGGCTGCACCCTCCAGAGAAGAAGAGGTAACGGAAATATGCGAGTACTACGTATTGGTGTGGCGATTGCAGCCGCGAGCGCGCTCACCATGGGCCTTGCGGCGTGTGGCGGCGACGAGACCTACGCCAACGTCGCCGACAAGGTCAAGGGCGCCAAGACCATTGTCGTCGGCACCAAGTGGGACCAGCCGGGTCTCGGCCTGAAGAAGGGTGCCGAGCCCGAGGGCTTCGACGTCGACGTCGCCAAATACATCGTCAAGCAGCTTGGCGGCGGCGAGGATGTCAAGATCGAATGGAAGGAGTCCGCCTCCTCCAACCGTGAGCCCTTCCTCGCCAACGGCACCGTGGACCTCATCGTCGCGAGCTACTCCATCACCGACGAGCGCAAGACGAAGGTGACGTTCGGCGGGCCGTACATCGTGGCCCACCAGGACACCATGGTCCGCGCCGACGACACCACCATCACCAAGGCCACCGACCTGGCGGGCAAGCGGATCTGCCAGGCCGCCGGCTCCAACTCCTACAAGCGGATCACCGACCCGCCGCCGGACGGCAAGCTCGACCTCGACGCCCAGCTCGTCGGCGCGGCCAACTACTCGGAGTGCGTCGCCAAGCTGAGCGGCAGCAACCTCGACGCCGTCACCACCGACGACCTCATCCTCGCCGGTTTCGCCACCCAGGCAGCCGCGTCCGGCGGAAAGTTCAAGGTCCTCGGCGACCCCTTCACCGACGAGAAGTACGGCGTCGGCCTGAAGAAGGGCGACACCAAGACCTGCGAGGCCGTCAACGCGGCGATCACCAAGATGTACCAGGACGGCACTGCCAAGCAGCTGCTGGACAAGTGGTTCGGCACGACCGAGGGCCTCACGCTGCCCACCGCGCCTCCCACCTTCGAGCCCTGCGCCTAGTCCGATCCCTCACCTAGCGGCCGGTGGCCCGGCCTTCCGGGCACCGGCCGCTTGCCGTCCTCTGGTGGAGCACGATGGATGAACTGATCAAATACGCGCCAGCCCTGCTGGAAGGTTTTCTGCACAACGTGCAGATCGCCGTCGTCTGCGCGATCCTGTCGCTGATCCTCGGCACGATTCTGGTGTCCATGCGGGTCTCGCCGACGCCGGTCCTGCGGGCTGCGGGAACGGCCTACGTCAACATCCTGCGGAACACGCCGCTGACCCTGGTCCTGGCCTTCTCCGCGCTCGGTCTCAGCGACACCCTCGGCCTGGCCTTCTCCGACGAGCCGAGCAGCAACGCCTTCTGGCTGGTGACGCTGGGGCTGTCGGCCTACACGGCGAGTTTCGTCTGCGAGGCGCTGCGCTCGGGCATCAACACGGTCTCGCTGGGACAGGCAGAGGCGGCCCGCGCGATCGGGCTCACCTTCTTCCAGTCCCTGCGGATGATCATCCTTCCGCAGGCCTTCCGTGTGGTCGTCGCCCCGCTGGGCAGCGTGATCATCGCCATGATCAAGAACACCACCGTCGCGATGGCGGGCGGCTATCTGGCGGACTCGGCGTTCAAAATGAAGGAAACCTTCGACACGACCGGCGCCTCGATCCCCATCTTCCTGGGGATCATCGTCGCCTTCATGGTGGTGACCCTGCCGATCGGCTTCTTCACCGGCTGGCTGGCCAACCGACTGGCGGTGGTCCGATGAGCTCCCAGGCGAGTGTCCTGTTCGACGCGCCGGGGCCGCGAGCGCGGTTGCGCAACAACGTCCTGACCCTGCTCGCAACCGTCGCGCTGGTGGCGATCGCCTACTTCGTCTATGCCAGGTTCGACGCGAAGGGCCAGTGGGAGGGCAGGATCTGGCAGCCGTTCCTCGAACCCTCCACCTGGGTGGAACAGATCATTCCCGGCCTTCTCGGGACCCTGAAGGCCGCGGGGCTCGCCGCGGTGTTCGCGCTCGTCTTCGGCGTGGTCTTCGGCATTGCCAGGCTCTCCGATCACAAGTGGGTCCGGGTGCCCGCGGGCGCGATCGTCGAGATCTTCCGCGCGATCCCGCTCCTGCTGCTGATCTTCTTCATCTTCTATCTCCTGCCCAGCCTGCTCGGGGGCGGCGACTACACCCTGATCGCGCTCGTGGCCGGTCTGACGCTCTACAACGGTTCGGTGCTGGCCGAGATCGTCCGCGCCGGCATCCGCTCCGTGCCCCAGGGGCAGGCGGAGGCGGCCTACGCGATCGGGCTGCGCAAGGGCGGCGTGATGCGTCTGGTCCTGCTCCCGCAGGCCGTCACGGCGATGATGCCGGCGATCGTGAGCCAGTTCGTCGTGCTGCTCAAGGACACGGCGCTCGGCTACATCATCGCCTACGTCGATCTGCTGAACATGGGCTTCAAGATCATCCCTGCTATCAACTTCGGGTCTCTCATCCCCGCCGCGATCGTCATCGGGATCATCTACGTCGGCCTCAACATGACGCTCAGCGCCCTGGCCACCGCGCTGGAGAAGCGCAGCCGCCGCAGCCGGAAGACCTCGGCCCGGCCCATCGTCCCGCCCGGGGCGGTCGTCGGCGCCGGCGGCGGTGCCGCCATAGCGGTCGACTGAGGTCTGCTCCCCCGTCTCCCCGTCGTTTCCCGCCTCCCCGATCACCCGCTGGGAAAAGCAGCCTCCGGGGAGGCGGGAAAACCTCCCCGGAGGGGGCGAACCGGAGCGTGGGCGCAGGGCAGCCGTTCTCACCGCTCTCCCACCCACCTCCGGATATGCGATCCATCCCATGCGATGACTGTCTTCATCGCGTTCTTCTCCGCCCCGGACACGAGCCCTGCCTCACGTGAAGACACCTGCGGACACGGGATGAGCGCCATACCGGCGACACGCGGCGCGTTATCGGGCAGGATTGCGGCATGTCCCCCGAGCAGGTCGTCCTGCCGTACTCCACCTGGCCTTCTCCGATCTCCACCTCCGGCGTGGCCCGGTCAGGGCTACGCCTCGGGTTCCCGACAACGCTCGGCGAAGAGGTGTGGTGGACCGAGGACCGCCCCACCGAGGGCGGGCGGACCACGATCGTGCACCGGAGCGCCGACGGCACGCATCATGAGCTGCTGGCCGCGCCGTGGAGCGCCAGGACGCGGGTCCACGAGTACGGCGGGCGCTCCTACGCGGTGGTCCCCGGCGAGGGCGTGTTGTTCACGAACTTCGGCGACCAGCGGATCTATCTGCTGGCACCCGGTGCCGAGCCCCGGCCGATCACCCCGGAGCCCGACCTCCGCGCCGGGCTCCGCTACGCGGAGATGACCGTCCATGACGGGCTGATCTGGTGTGTCCAGGAGCGGCACCACCCCGACGGCCGGGTGAGCCGTTCGATCGTGTCCATCCCGCTGCACGGCGAGGCCGAGCCACGTGAGCGGGTCAGCGGGAGTGACTTCTACGCCTCCCTCACGATCTCCCCCGACGGCGAGCACCTGGCCTTCGTCTGCTGGAACCATCCGCGCATGCCGTGGAACGGCACCGAGCTGCGCGTCGCCCGCCTGTCCGACGGCAGTTCCTGGACGGTCAAGGGCGGCTCCGCCGAGTCGGTGCTCGCCCCGCAGTGGCGTGATGAGCGGCACCTCTATCTGATCTCCGACTGGTCGGGCTGGTGGAACCTCTACCAGGTGGAGATACATGGCACGGCGTCCCAGGCGCTCTACCCGGTGGAGGAGGAGTTCGCCGGGCCCCTGTGGCAGCTCGGCGCCCTGCCGTACGCCGTGCTGGCCGACGGAAGTCTCGCGGTCCTGCACGGGCAGGGCAACCTGCGGCTGGGCGTCTTCGACCCGGGAAGCGGCGTGCTGAGCGACCTGGACGTGCCCTATGACGGCTGGGATCCGGTCCTGGCCACCGACGGACACTCCCTGGTCGCGATCGGGTACGGCCCGGCGCTGCCCCGCTCGATCGTCCGGGTCGACACCATGACCGGGCAGGTGGAGGAGCTCCGCCGCGACGTCGACGTGCTGCCCGACACCGCCTACCTGCCGCGCCCCCAGGCCGTGGAGATCGAGGGCCGGTTCGGCCGCCCGGTGCACGCGTTCGTCTATCCGCCGTCGAACCCACGGGCCCGCGGCGAGGGCGCCCCGCCGTACGTCGTGTTCGTCCACGGCGGTCCCACCGGGCACAGCACCAGCGCGCTCGATCTGGAGAAGGCGTTCTTCACCAGCCGGGGCATCGGGGTGCTCGATCTCAACTACGGCGGTTCCACCGGCTACGGCCGCGCCTACCGCGAACGGCTGCGCCGCCAGTGGGGCGTGGTCGACGTCGAGGACTCGATCGCCGCGGCCGAGTGGCTGGCGGGAGAAGGTCTGGCCGATCCGGAACGGATCGCGATCCGGGGCGGCAGCGCGGGCGGCTGGACGGTCATGGCGGCCTGCTGCGCGTCCGGCGCGTTCGCCGGCGGCGTCTCCTACTACGGGGTGAGCTCGCTCCTCCCGTTCAACGAGACCACCCACGATTTCGAGTCCCGCTACGTCGAGTGGCTCGTCGGCCCTGCCGACCCCGCCCTGTACGGCTCACGCGAACCCCTCGGGCGGGTTGCCGGGGTGACCTGCCCCATGCTGCTTCTGCAGGGCCTGTCCGACCCGGTGGTTCCCCCCGCCCAGTCCCAGGCCTTCGCCGACGCCCTCGCCGAACGCGGTGTCCCCTGCACCTACCTCACCTTCGAGGGCGAGGCCCACGGATTCCGCCGAGCCGAGACCCGCAGCGCGGCCCTGGCCACCGAGCTCGCCTTCTACCAGCAGATCTTCCGCGCCTGACGTCCGGATCGCCTACCGGCAGACCCGCCGTACCTGACACCCGGGTCGCATATCGGCGGGCCTCCCATGCCCTGACGCCCTTGGGCGCCCCTGGTCGCGCGGCCCCGACCGGTGTCGTCGGCCGCATGCGGCGCGCTATCGGGCGAACTCGGTGGACCGGGACTCGCGGACGACCGTGATGCGGATCTGGCCGGGGTAGGTGAGCTCCTCCTCGATCTGCTTGGCGACGTCGCGGGCGATCACCTGGGCCTGGATGTCATCGACCGCCTCCGGCTTCACCATGACCCGGATCTCGCGGCCCGCCTGCATGGCGAAGACCTTCTCGACGCCCTCGTAGGAGACGGCGATCTCCTCCAGACGCTCCAGGCGCTTGACGTAGGCCTCCAGCGACTCGCGCCGGGCGCCCGGACGGCTGCCGCTGATCGCGTCGGCGGCCTGGGTGAGGACCGCCTCGACGGTTTTGACCTCGACCTCGTTGTGGTGGGCCTCGATCGCGTGGACGACGTCCTCGTGCTCGCCGTAACGCCTGGCGATCTCGGCGCCGATGAGTGCGTGACTGCCTTCGACCTCGTGGGTGAGAGCCTTGCCGATGTCGTGCAGTACCGTGCAGCGCTTGAGCAGCGTCGCGTCCAGCCGTAGCTCAGCCGCCATGATCCCGGCGATGTGGGCGGATTCGATGAGGTGGCCCAGCACGTTCTGACCGTAGGAGGTGCGGTAGCGGAGCTGGCCGAGCAGGGTGATCAGCTCCGGGTGCATCTCGGTGATGCCGAGCTCGACCAGGGCGTCCTCACCCGCGCGCACGCACAGCTCCTGGACCTCGGCCTTGCTGCGCTCGTGGGCCTCCTCGATGCGCTGGGGGTGGATGCGCCCGTCAAGGACGAGCTTCTCCAGCGTCAGCCGGGCGGTCTCCCTGCGGACCGGATCAAAACATGACAGCAGCACCGCTTCGGGCGTGTCGTCAATGATCAGGTTGACCCCGGTGGTCGACTCGAAGGCCCGGATGTTACGACCCTCGCGACCGATGATGCGGCCCTTCATCTCGTCACCCGGCAGGTGCAGGACGCTGACGACGGACTCGGCGGTCTGCTCGGTGGCCACGCGCTGGACCGCCAGTGTGACGATCTTGGTGGCGCGCTTCTCGCCCTCCTTGCGGGCCTCGCCCTCGATCTCCCTGACGATCAGCGCGGCCTCGCGCTTTGCCTGGTTCTCGATCTCCCTGACCAGCTCCGACCTGGCCTGGTCGCTGGTGAGTCCGGACACTCGCTCCAGAATGGCCTTGCGTTCCTGGGAGACCCGGTCGAGGTCCTCGCGGCGGTCGGCCAGCTCGGTCTCGGTCTCGGCGAGCTTGCGGGCCCGTTCGGCCTGGCGTCTGGCCTCCTCGTCAAGGCGCTGCTCACGCTCGGCCAGCCGGTTCTCCCTGCGCTCAAGGTCGGAGCGGAACTCCTTGAGCTCGTATTTCAGCACCCGGCCCTCGGCCTCCGCCTCCTTGCGCAGCTCGGCTGCGGCCTCGACCGCGGCCTCGGACCTGCGCAGGATCTCTCCGGCATCGCTCTCCGCCTTGGCGCGGATATCGGCGGCCTCACTCCGGGCCTTCTCCAGCTCGGCGAGGATCTCCGCCTCCTGCTCGGGGGAGGGACCACTGATCTTGCCGCCGGCCTCGCCGATGCGACGCAGCAACACGATCAGCACGGTTATCGTCATCACGGCAAGAGCCACAACCGCCACTACTGCCAACGTGACGACCACAACCGGATCCATACGCGCCTCACCTTCCTCGCGTCGCAGACAACAAGCACGCGAGGGGTCACACCCACGGCACGGAAAGCACAGACGGTGGCGCCATCAGGACAGATGTCAACCTAGGACCGGCTCCGCACCGGCTGTTCCCGCCGGTCCATCGCCCGCCCGCACCGCCAAGCCAGCTCATCCGTAAAACACCGCTATGACAATCCGCACTGCGCGGAGTAACTCCTCACTGTCGTTGAGATTAAGCGTCAGAGAGGTAACGAGCAAGCAAAGACCCGCTGTTAAACAGCTTTGGGCTAGTCGAGCGGATAGTCCGTATCTACGGAAAAAGTAGGGTTTTCCGGCTCCTCGTCCTCCAGGGCTTCACGGATCACCCTAAAGGCCAGGCCGGGACCGTATCCCTTTCTGGCAAGCATTCCGGCCAGTCTCCGGGTCCTGACCGCGGGCTCCAGATTGCGGGTGGCCGAGAGCTTGCGCTCCACAAGGCGGCGGGCGGTCTCCACCTCTTGCTCGGGGTCGAGCTGCTCCACCGCTTCCTTCACGACGTCTTCGTCCACCCCGCGGTGACGGAGCTCCGAGGCGAGGGCTCTGCGGGCGAGGCCTCTCCCGGCATGGCGCGAACTCACCCATGCGGCGGCGAAAGCCTCGTCATCGATGAGCCCGACCTCGGAGAACCGCTCAAGCACGGCCTCGGCCGCCTCCTCGGGCACCTCACGCTTGCGCAGTGCCTCCGCGAGTTGAGCCCGGGTGCGCGGCGCCATGGTCAGCAGTCGCAGGCAGATCCCTCGTGCCACCGCCTGCGGATCGGCGGCGGGCCCCCGGCTCGCCGGTGATCCCTCGTCCGGCCCGTCGGGAACGATCCCCTGAGAGTCGCCTCGCGACCGCTTTCTGCCGCCCGCGTCCTTGCCGCCGGTGAATCCCTCCCAGGCGCCCGGCTGATCTCTGCGCGAACGCCGCGACCGTCCGCTTCCTCGCCTGCTCGCCCCGGAGGAACCGGCCTCCGGAACGTCGGGCCAGGCGCCCCAGTCTCTCGGCCCGGCCGCGTCGGCCGGACCGGAGTCAGGTCCCATCATCGTTTATCAGCTCAGATCAGACGTCACCCGGCTTGACGTCAACCAGCGGCTTGGAGGCGGCTGCCTTGGCGCCACGACCGGATGTGGCGGCCGGAGCCGGAGCGGCGGGCGGCGGAGTGGCCGGAGTGTCGACGCGGGGGCCGACGCCCAGCTTCTCCTTGATCTTCTTCTCGATCTCGTTGGCCATGTCGGGGTGGCTCTTCAGGAAGGTGCGGGCGTTCTCCTTGCCCTGGCCGAGCTGGTCGCCCTCGTAGGTGTACCAGGCGCCGGACTTACGGACGAAGCCCTGCTCGACACCCATGTCGATCAGGCCACCCTCGCGGGAGATGCCGACACCGTAAAGGATGTCGAAGTCGGCCACCCGGAAGGGCGGGGCCATCTTGTTCTTGACGACCTTCACTCGGGTGCGGTTGCCGACCGCCTCGGTGCCGTCCTTCAGCGTCTCGATGCGGCGGATGTCAAGACGGACCGAGGCGTAGAACTTCAGCGCCTTTCCACCGGTCGTGGTCTCGGGCGAGCCGAACATGACGCCGATCTTCTCTCGGAGCTGGTTGATGAAGATCGCGGTGGTGTTGGTGTTGTTGAGCGCACCGGCGATCTTGCGCAGCGCCTGGGACATCAGACGAGCCTGGAGGCCGACGTGGCTGTCGCCCATCTCGCCCTCGATCTCGGCCTTGGGCACCAGCGCCGCGACCGAGTCGATGACCAGCAGGTCAACGGCACCGGACCGGATCAGCATGTCGGCGATCTCCAGCGCCTGCTCTCCGGTGTCGGGCTGGGAGACGAGCAGCGCGTCGGTGTCGACGCCGAGCTTCTGAGCGTATTCGGGGTCGAGCGCGTGCTCGGCGTCGATGAACGCGGCGATGCCGCCTCCGCGCTGGGCGTTGGCCACCGCGTGCAGGGCGACCGTCGTCTTGCCGGAGGACTCGGGGCCGTAGACCTCGACGACACGACCGCGCGGGAATCCGCCGATGCCGAGGGCGATGTCGAGCGCGATGGAACCGGTCGGGATCACCTCGATGGGCGCACGGACCTCATCGCCCAGTCGCATGACGGAGCCCTTGCCAAACTGACGCTCGATCTGAGCGAGCGCGGTCTCGAGCGCCTTCTCGCGGTCGTTAGCTGCCATGGAAGCCCCCTGGAGGGTTGCGGGTTGAATCGGTTGCCAGAAAGCTACGGGGTGCCACCGACATTTTTGGAAGGGCACGCCACGAGCGACGGCATGTTCAATATAGCCGAACGACTGTTCGATCGTAGCCCAATGGCATCACGTGTTCCCAGGGGGCGCAGGGCGGGGTTTCCGGGGCGATCCAAGCCACGCAAGCCCGGACACAAGCCACGGCAAAACCCACAGCAAGTCACAGCAAACAACAGCAAGCCCCGCGCAGGAGGCGGCGAGCCCCGTCCTGGAAGCGACATTCCTGGGAATTCCGCCGGACCTGTTGTCACCGAGCTGACCTGGGGTGATCCTGAAGGCAAAGGATCCCGAGGTGCCCTAAGTGCCCAGCGCGTTTACGCAGCAACGCCTAGCCCATCTTGAGTCCCTGGCCGCCGAACTGCCCGAGCGAGGGCTGGTCAGCCGCATGCTCGGGGGCGACGATCCCGTGCTCTGGGTGTGGCATCCGGGCAGTGGGAGACAGACGATCGTCTTCGCCACCCCGGCCAGGGACGGCTGGCTGTTTCTGTGGTCGCCGGCCGGTCAGGAGAGCGCCGACGATCCCGCTCACGTGGCCGACTCGGTCGGAAAGCTGCTCGGCGCCAATCCCTAGCGCAACCGGGCCGGGGACCCTTCACCGTCGGCTCCTGACGCGGCCGGGCTCGAAAACCGCTCGGCACACCCTTGGCGCAACCGAGCGGGAGCCCCCTCGACCCTGGCCGAGTTTGGAAACCGCTCGGCACACCCTTGACGCAACCGAGCGGAAGACCCCCGGCGCCGGCCCTGGCGCAACCGGACGGGAACCCATCCGGCGCGCGGTCTCAGCGCATCCGAGCCGGCAAGCCACCGCACCGCACAACGCCGTATCCGACCCGGTAAATCTTGGTGTCGTCCCTCAGCGCAACCTGGGGGAGACGTCGGTCACCCCGCACACCGCGTGCCAGACCTCCTTGGCCGCGACGCCGTCGGCCAGTGCCTGGAACGCGGTCCGTCCGCCCAGGTCGGCGATGACATAGTCGCGAGCCCACGACTCAGCGTACGGATCGCCGAAGTGCAGCTTCATCCGCTTCCAGAACTCCGACAGGCGCATACCCCAAGTATGGGTCCCAGCGAGCATGGAACCGCCGCCCGCGACGGATGCGATCGAAACCCCGCCGGGCCGCCAGAACCTTTCGGAACGCCCGCCAGAGCCCGTCGAGACGTCGGAGAAGGCGGGGTCGCGTCAGAGAACGCGGGAGCCGTACATCTCGCCGAGCGGGTCGGCGAGCAGTTCGAGGCGAGCTCCGTCGGGGTCCATGAAGTAGATCGAGACACCGCTCTCGACCTGGTGCGGCACGCCCGCGGCCTCCAGCTTGCCCCGCAGTCGCTCCCAGGCCGCCGGTTCCACGGAGATGGCGATGTGGTGGAGCCCGCCGAGGACCTCCTTGTAGGGACCGAGGTCCAGGCCGGGAAAGTCGAAGAAGGCCAGCAGGTTGCCGTTGCCGATGTCGAAGAAGAAGTGGTTGGACCCCTGGTAGTCGCGGTTCTCGATGATCTCCGTCAGGGGAAACTCCAGGAGGTCCTGATAGAAGGCGATCGTCGTCTCGACGTCTGAGGAGATCAGGGCGAAGTGGTGCAGGCCTCTCGCGCTGCTCTGCGGGCGATCCTCCCTCAGATGCTCTGCCTTGATCCGCTCGCGTGCCGCCTCGATGGCCGGATAGTCGATGCTCACCGTTAGCTCACCGTTCACTACGTCGTATGTTCGTCAAACCTCTGGCTATGAGACCGGAGAGGGCCAACCTATCCCGGCGGCCACCTCATGATGACTCGAACCTTCGGCGATTTATAGGGAAATGCCCGTTTATAAGGGCGCAAATCCAGCTATAAGGATGCATACCCAGCGACGGCGGTGCCGGCTTCACCGCGGGCGCGTCGGTGCTCTCACCTCGTACGGCCCGGCTGCCGGTGGCGGATTCTGTCGGTGGGGGCAGGCAGTATGGAGCCGTGACCCGGATGGAGCGGTCGAGCCGGCACAAGGGGGGCGCGTGATGAGCAAGGCGGACCACGGGCCTGCGAGTGGTGACGGGGCGCTCGGTCACTTCACCCAGATGACCAGAGACTGGTTCACCGGGGCCTTCGCCGCGCCCACCGCCGCCCAGGAGGGGGCCTGGTCGTCGATCGCCCGAGGCGACAACACCCTGGTGGTCGCGCCCACCGGATCCGGCAAGACGCTGGCCGCCTTCCTGTGGTCACTCGACCGGCTGGCGTCGGAGCAGTCCTCCGTCACCGACGCGCCCGCCGCGGAGATCAAGGATGGGCGAAAGCGCTCCAAGAAGGACGAGCCCGTACGACGGTGCCGGGTGCTCTACGTGTCACCGCTCAAAGCCCTGGCGGTGGACGTCGAGCGCAACCTCCGGGCGCCGCTGGCCGGGCTGAAGCAGACCGCACGGCGGCTCGGCCTCCCGGTGCCGGACATCTCGGTGGCGATCCGGTCGGGCGACACCTCTCCCGAGGAGCGGCGCCGGTTCGCCGCCAAACCCACGGACATCCTCATCACCACCCCCGAGTCGCTGTTCCTGCTGCTGACCAGTCAGGCCCGCGAGGCGCTGCGCGGTGTGGAGACGGTCATCATCGACGAGGTGCACGCGGTGGCGGCCACCAAGCGCGGCGCGCACCTGGCCCTCAGCCTGGAGCGGCTCGACGCCCTGCTGGCCCGGCCCGCACAGCGTGTCGGCCTGTCGGCGACCGTGCGACCGGTGAGCGAGGTGGCCGCCTTCCTCGGCGGCCCCCGCCCGGCGACCGTGGTCCAGCCGCCCTCGGAGAAGATGATCGAGGTCGAGGTGATCGTGCCGATCGAGGACATGACGGAGCTCGACACGCCCCCCTCCCCCACCGGGTCCGATGACGACCTGTGGCCGGCCGAGCCCCCGGCCCGGCGGTCCATCTGGCCGCATGTCGAGGAGCGGCTGTTCGACCTGATCGGCAACCACCGTTCGACGATCGTGTTCGCCAACTCCCGGCGGCAGGCCGAGCGGCTCTGCACCCGTCTCAACGAGCTGGCCTGGGAGCGCCGGACCGGCGACCCGGAGCAGGCCGGGCAGGTGGGGCCGAACGGGCGGACCATGCCGCCCGGACAGGCAGGGCCAGCCGGGTGGGCAGAACAGGCCGGGCAGGCAGAGCCGATGGAGTCGGCCGAACAAACCGGACAGGCGGAGTCGACCGGACCGACAGGGCCGATCGGGCAAGCCGGATATGCGGTGCCGACCGGTCAAGCGGAGCCGATCGAGACGGCGGGGCCGGCGGAGCCGGTGCACTGGGCGAAGGGGTTCCCCGTCCCTCCGGCATCCATCTCCACCCCGGCGGCGATGATGGCCCAGGCGGGGGCGGCCAAGGGTGTGATTCCGGAGATCGTGCGAGCCCATCACGGGTCGGTGTCGAAGGAGGAGCGGTCCCAGATCGAGGAGGCGCTCAAGTCCGGGCGGCTGCCCGCCGTGGTCGCGACCTCCAGCCTGGAGCTCGGCATCGACATGGGCGCGGTGGATCTGGTGGCCTGCGTGGGAGCGCCGCCGAGTGTGGCGAGCGGCCTGCAGCGGATCGGCAGGGCCGGGCACCAGGTGGGAGCCGTCTCACGGGGTGTGATCTTCCCCAAATACCGCGGAGACCTGGTCCAGACGGCCGTGGTGGCCGAGCGGATGAGAAGTGGGGAGATCGAGGATCTCCGTTACCCGCGCAACCCGCTCGACGTGCTCGCCCAGCAGATCGTGGCGATGACGGCACTGGACGAGTGGACGGTGGACGAGCTGGAGAGCGTGGTACGGCGCGCCGCGCCGTACCGGACCCTCCCCCGGAGCGCGCTGGAGGCGACACTCGACATGCTCGCCGGGCGCTATCCGAGCGAGGAGTTCGCCGAGCTGCGGCCCCGCATCGTCTGGGACCGGGTCACCGGCACGCTGCAGGGTCGTCCCGGAGCTCAGCGGCTGGCCGTCACCAACGGCGGCACGATTCCCGACCGCGGTCTGTTCGGCGTGTTCCTGGTCGGGGAGAAGTCCTCCCGGGTGGGCGAGCTGGACGAGGAGATGGTCTACGAGTCGCGGGCCGGAGACGTGTTCGTGCTGGGCGCGACCTCCTGGCGGATCGAGGAGATCACGGCCGACCGGGTGCTGGTCACCCCCGCCCCCGGGCAGCCGGGCAAGCTGCCCTTCTGGCACGGCGACACCGCGGGCCGCCCGGCGGAGCTGGGGAGGGCGATCGGCGCGTTCCTCCGCGAGATGTCCGCGGCGGGCGCGGACGCCGGAGCCGAGCAGGGCTCCACGACAGACGCGGGCCCCGGGACGAAACCCGGCTCGGACGGGCGATCGGCGAAGCGGGAAGAGCCCGTGCAGGACAGGGCACAAGTCTCGGCACCGAACAAGGCGCGGGACTCAGCACGAAAGGCGCGGGACGAGATACGGGATTCGGCGCTGGAGGGGGCGCAGGACTCGGCACTTAACAGAACGCCGGATGGGGCGCAGGGCTCGGCACTGGACGAGGCGCAGGGCTCGGCGCTGAACAGAACGCCGGATGGGGCGCCGGGCTCGGCGCGAGACGGGGCGCTGGGGCGGATCAGGGCGGCGGGGCTGGATGAGTTCGCCGCGGCCAACCTGCTGTCCTATCTGGCGGAGCAGCGGCAGGCCACCGGATACGTCCCGGACGACAGGACGCTGCTGGTCGAGCGGTTCCACGATGAGCTGGGCGACTGGCGGGTCGTGGTGCATTCGCCGTACGGCGCGAGGGTGCACGCGCCGTGGGCGCTGGCGATCGGGCGGCGGCTGCGGGAGCGCTACGGCGTCGACGTGCAGGCCATCCACTCCGACGACGGGATCGTCCTGCGCATCCCCGACACACTCTCCGATCCCCCGTCGGACGTCGCGATCTTCGACGCGGAGGAGATCGAGCAGATCGTCACCGAGGAGCTCGGCGGCTCGGCGCTGTTCGCGGCGCGCTTCAGGGAGTGCGCGGGGCGGTCGCTGCTGCTTCCGCGGCGCACGCCCGGCAAGCGGACCCCGCTCTGGCAGCAGCGGCAGCGGGCCTCGCATCTGCTCAACGTGGCCAGCCGCTACGGGTCGTTCCCCGTCGTGCTGGAGACGATGCGCGAGTGCCTGCAGGACGTCTTCGACGTGCCGGGGCTGGTGCGGCTCATGCAGGACGTCGCGGCGCGGCGGGTCAGGCTGGTCGAGGTCGAGACCTCCCAGGCGTCGCCGTTCGCGGCATCGCTGCTGTTCAACTACATCGGCGCGTTCATGTACGAGGGGGATGCCCCCCTGGCGGAGCGCCGCGCCCAGGCTCTCTCGCTCGACACGAGCCTGCTGGCCGAGCTGCTGGGCCAGGCGGACCTGCGCGAGCTGCTCGATCCCGACGTGATCGCCGACACCGAGCGCGAGCTGGCCCGGCTGGACCGTCCGCTCCGTGACGCCGAGGCCCTGGCCGACCTGCTCCGCTCGCACGGTCCGCTGCTCGCGGCCGACGTGAGCCTGCGCGAGGGCGATCCGGCGTGGCTGGCCGAGCTGGAGACCGCCCGGCGGGCGATCAGGGTGCGGCTGGCCGGGCAGGAGCAGTGGGCGGCGATCGAGGACGCCGCCCGGCTGCGTGACGCGCTCGGCGTGCCGCTGCCAGTGGGGGTGCCGCACGTGTTCCTGGAGCCGGTGGAGGACCCGCTCGGCGACCTCGTCGCCCGGCACGCCCGCACCCGCACCCCCTTCCTCGCCGGTACGGCCGCCGCCAGGTTCGGCCTCGGCCCCGCGGTCGTCACCGACACGTTGCGTCGCCTGGCCGCCTCCGGGCGGGTGGTGAACGGGGAGTTCCGGCCCGGCGGGCGCGGTGAGGAGTGGTGTGACGCCGGGGTGCTGCGGATGCTGCGCCGCAGATCCCTGGCCCGGCTCCGCAAGGAGGTGGAGCCGGTCTCCGCCGAGACCCTGGCGGCCTTCGCCCCCGCCTGGCACGGCATCACCGGTTCCCCGCAGAGGGGCAGGCCGCCGATCGACGCGCTGGTGGGCGCCATCGAGCAGCTGCAGGGTGCGGCGGTGCCCGCGTCGGCGCTGGAGACGTTGATCCTGCCGTCGCGGGTTCCCGGCTACGACCCGTCCCTGCTGGACGAGCTGACGTCCTCGGGCGAGGTCATCTGGGCGGGGCAGGGATCGCTGCCGGGCGGAGACGGCTGGGTGGCGCTGTATTTCGCGGACACCGCCCCCCTGCTGATGCCCGGTCCGGCCGAGATCACCCTGACCCCGGTGCACGAGGCGATCCTGGAGGTCCTCGGCGGCGGAGGCGCGCTGTTCTTCCGCGAGCTGGCGAGCCGTACCGGCTCTCTCCTGACCGGTTCGGTCACCGGCGACCTGGCCCTGGCCGCGGCGGTGTGGGATCTGGTGTGGTCGGGGCGGATCACCGGCGACACGCTGGCCCCGCTGCGGACCACGCTCGGCACGGGGCGTCCCGCGCACCGCCCGGCTCCCACGCGGAGACGGCGGGCGGTGCTGCCCACCCGGAGTGGACCTCCGACCGTGGGCGGGCGCTGGTGGCTGCTGCCCGGCCCGGCCGACGACACGACCCAGCGGGCACACGCCCAGGCCGAGGTGCTGCTGGAACGGCACGGGGTGGTGACCAGGGGCGCGGTCACCGCCGAGCGGTTGCCCGGCGGGTTCGCCGCCGTTTACCAGGTGCTCCGCGCGTTCGAGGAGAGCGGCCGGTGCCGCAGGGGCTACTTCGTCGAAGGTCTGGGCGGCGCCCAGTTCGCCCTCCCCGGCGCCGTCGACCGCATGCGCGCCACCCTCATGTCACCGCCGACCGCGACGCCCGACCCGTGGAGCGGGCGCAGACCGGTCGAGGACACGCGACGGGTGGTGGTGCTGGCGGCGACCGACCCCGCCAACCCGTACGGCGCGGCCCTGCCGTGGCCCGCCCATCCGGGCGAGGTGTCCCACAAGCCGGGCCGGAAGGCCGGATCACTCGTCGTGCTCGTGGACGGGCACCTGGTGCTCTACGTCGAACGCGGCGGCAAGACCCTGCTCTCCTTCGTCGACGGCGACCGCCTCCAGCCCGCCGTGGACGCCCTGGCGCTGGCCGTGCGCGACGGCGCCCTCGGCAAGCTCACCGTGGAGCGCGCGGATGGCACGGCCATCAACGACTCCCCGCTGGGAGCCGCGCTGGAGGCGGCCGGGTTCCACCCGACTCCCCGGGGGCTGCGGCTACGGGCCTGAGAAGCCCCTGGAAATACTCGTCGGCCGTCGCCATCGACCTCTGGTCGACACGTGGTCACCGGCGCTGACGACGCCGTCCCGGAGACATTGGAAGGACCTCTGGACCTCCGCTCGTCGCCGGTTTCGCGCGGCCGAATATATGCCTCCGTCTTCCCGAATCCCGTCCGGGTCTCCTACCGTGGACCTCCGGGGCACAGCTTGTGGATCACTGAGATGTGAACGGAGGTTCGGCGCGCAGGCGGATGGCCGACAGCTGTGGATGGGTATCTCCAGAAAAGCGCGCATCTCCCCAGGAGGTTCTCCGTGATCCAGGAGCATCGTTATGTCGTGGTCGGCGCGGGTCCGGCCGGGTTGCAGATCGGCTACTTCCTGCAGGAGCGGGGTGCCGACTATCTGGTCGTGGAGCGGAAGCATTCCGCCGGAGACTTCTTCAGCCGGTTCCCCCGGCACCGCAGGCTGATCTCGCTCAACAAGGTGCACACCCTGTCGGACGACCCGGAGATCCGGCTCCGCTGGGACTGGAACTCACTGCTGAGCGACGACCCGTCGCTGCTGTTCCCGCAGTACAGCGACGACTACTTCCCCTCCCCCGACGACCTGCGACGCTATCTTCACGACTTCCACACCACCCACGACCTGCGAATCGCCTTCGGTGTCGGGGTCGAACGGGTGGTCAAGGAGGAGGACGGGTTCCGGCTGGAGACGGCCGCCGGCCCCGAGCTCCGGGCCGAGTGCCTGATCTGGGCGGGCGGATGGGGCGCGCCAAACATTCCCGACATCCCCGGCATCGAGTACGCCGAGGGGTACGAGGACATGAGCGTCGACCCCGAGCAGTTCCGCGGCAAGAGGGTGCTGATCCTCGGCAAGGGCAACTCCGCGTTCGAGACGGCCCACGAGCTCATCGGTCACGCGTCGATGATCCACCTGGCCAGCCCCCGGCCGGTCCAGCTGGCCTGGAACACCCGGCGCCCCGGGGACGTGCACGGCATGTACGGCGCGCTGTTCGACAGCTACCAGTTCAAGGCGCTCCACGCGGTGCTGGACTGCACGGTCGACCGGATCGCGTTCGACGGTGAGACCTACACCGTCGACATCACCTACAGCCACGCCGACGGCGAGACCGCGACGCTGGAATACGACGCCGTCCTGCGCTGCACCGGCTTCCGGATGCACACCGAGATGTTCGCCGACGGCCTGAAGATGGCCCCCTGCGGGAAGTTGCCCGAGATACGGGCGGACTGGGAGTCGGCCAACCTCGACAACCTCTACTTCGCGGGCACGTTGATGCAGGCCCGCGATCTGAAGCGGGCGTCCTCCGCGTTCATCGAGGGCTTCCGCTACAACCTGCGGACGATGGATCGCCTGCTCGCCGAGCGCTACGACGGCATACGGCTCCCGCACGCCACCGTCTCCCTCGACGAGCTGACCGGGTCGATCCTCGACCGGCTCAACAGGAGTTCGGCCCTGTGGACCCAGTGCCAGTATCTGATCGACGCGCTGGTGGTCACCGACGGAGGGGTCGAACGCTACGAGGAGCTGCCCGAGGACTACGCGGTCGAGCGCTTCGGAGACGTGATCACTGTGGGCCTGCGCTGGGGTGAGAACACGTATCCGGCCGGACCCCACCCGGTGCCGTCAAGGGCGGCCGAGAGCGCCTTCATCCACCCGGTGATCCGCGTCTTCAGAGACGGCGTGCTCACCGAGGAGCTGCATCTCCTTGAGGACCTCCTCGCCGAGTGGCGCCACCCCGACCGGCACGTGGCACCGCTGGAGGAGTTCCTGCGGCGGTTGCTGCCCCGCTGAGAAACTCCTCCCGGCCGCACCGCCGAGGTCCTCGCCCGGTGCGGCCGCGGTGAGGTCAGCTCCGGACGGCGACCGCCTCGGCGAGCGGTTCGCGGGGCTCCTGTTCGAGGCGCTTCTGGATGGTCTGGAAACCGACCAGGTCATCCGGGAGCGCGTCCGGCACGTCCACGTCGAACCGCGACAGCGTCCGGGTCCGCATGGCGACCAGCGCCGTGACGGCGATGGCGACCGCGAACAGGACGTACATCAGGCCGACGCCCCGTCCCTCCCCCGTTCCGAGCACGAGGCCGACGGTGCCGGCGAGGGGGCCGTCCGGCGCGAGCAGCGGCTCGAACAGCGCGCTGCCGTACGGAGCGACCAGCCCGAAGCCGATCGGCAGGGTGGACCAGGCGACCAGGGTGTTGAGCGCGATGACCCGGCCGTGGAAGCGCTGGGGCACCTTGACCTGGACGATCGTGGCGTAGACGCCGTTGAGCATGGTCAGCCAGAACGACATCCCGAAGGCGCCGATCGCGATCAGGAGCAGGTTCTGCTGGAGGCCCGTGATCAGGCAGAAAACGCTGAGGAGGAGGGTGGAGATCATGACGCCGTGCAGTCGCCGGCGCCGGGGCCCGCCCCAGACGGTCATGGCGAGGCCGCCGAGGAAGACTCCGAGACCTCCGGCGAACGCGATCCTGCCGACGTCCTCCAGCGTGGCGAAGCCCAGGACCAGCGGCGAGATGAGCAGGAACAGCGGGGACAGGAAGATGTTCAGCACCGCGAAGAAGAACAGCATGCCGCGGAAGCCCCGGTTGCCCCAGGAGAACTTCCAGCCCTCGACCATCTCGGCGACCAGGGTCTCCCTGCGCTTCCACCCCATGCTCTTCGGGAAGCGGACGAAGAGCAGCACGATGATCGCGAAGGCGTAGGAGCCGACGTCCAGGGCGAGGATGCCCTCCAGCCCGATCGTCGCCATCAGACCGACCGCGATCAGCGGGACGACCAGCTGGGCGGTGCCGGTGACCATCTGCACCACCCCGTTGGCGTGACCGAGGAAACGCTTGGGGACCAGCTGCGGGAGGGAGGAGTTGTAGGCGAGGCGCTGGAAGGTCAGCGCGACCGACAGCAGGACCAGAAGCGGGTAGATGTGCCAGGTCTGGAGATTTCCGGTCCACAGCAGGACCCCGAGGCACAGCTGGGTGCCGAACGCGCCGATGTCCCCGGCGAGCATGACCCTGCGCCGGTCGTAGCGGTCGACGAGGGCGCCCGCGATGGGGGACACCAGCATGCCGGGGACCAGCGCGAGGACCGAGAACAGGGCGAACCTGGCGAGCGAGCCGGTGTTGATGTAGATCCACAGCGGGACGGCGAACTCGGTCAGCGACGACCCGATGATCGAGACGAGCTGTCCCGCCGCCACGGTGGCGAACCGTTTCATGCTCGGCTGTGGACCGGACCGCGCCGCCGTATCCGGAGCGGAGGCGGGTCGCGTGAGCGCGGACGGCGCAGGCGCCGATCGCGCGGGCACGGGGTGGGCGGAGCCGCCCTGTACGGAACGGTTCTGGGTGGAGACGCCTTCGAGCCACCAGGTGGACCGTTCGGTGCGGCCCAGCCCGGCGGTGTCGCCGGAGGCGATGGCCAGATGGGTGCCGGTGACGATGGTGGCGAGTTCCCCGGCCCGATACTTCAGGAAGAAGTGGCCCGCCTCGTCCAGCACGACCACGGCGGTGGAGTCCGCCAGGAGATGCCACTCGCGGTAGCGCTCCTGGTAGAACTCGGTGGCCGGATCACGGTCGCCCGCCACGGAGATGATCGGCGCCTTGAGCGGTTCGATCCCCTCCTCGAAGAGGCGGGTGAAGTAGCGTTCCGCCTCCTTCGTGCCCTTGCGGCGGTTGTCGATCATCAATGCGAGCTGGTCTCGTTCGAGGTCCTCCACGTCGAGGCCGGCGGCCTGCAGGGCGTTGGCCCAGATCTGGTCGCTGCGGAGGCGGTCGGTCAGGTTCGAGAGCCAGGTCAGCACCGAGGCGGGCCGGGCGAAGGGGAAGATGCCACCGAGATAGATGGCCTCGACCGGACGGCCCGCCGCCTCAAGCCGGCGGGCGATCTCCACGGTCAGCATGACGCCGAGCCCGCAGTGCCCGTACAGCGCGAGCGGACCCTTGATCCCCTGCAGGATCTCCTCCACGCAGCCCTGCGCGACCTCGGCCACGGGCCGGGTCTCCTCGATCAGCCCCATCTCCTGGCCGGGGACGGCGACCGCGTGCAGCGCCCAGCCCGCGGGCATGGTGTCGGCCAGCGGCTGGTAGATGGCCGCGCTGCCGCCGCCGTACGGCACGCAGACCAGGGTCGAGGTGGCGGTGCGCGCCGGGGTGAGCCGGTGCAGGAACATGCGCGGCCCGTTGTCGCCCGTCTCGATGAGCTCCGCGAGCTCGCGGACGGTCTTCTGCTTGAACAGGTCCAGGATGGTCACCTGGCGCCCGCCCGCGGGGATGATTTTCCGCATGCGGGCGACGACCTGGGCGGCGAGCAGCGAATGTCCGCCCAGGTCGAAGAAGTCGTCCAGGACGCCGACCTGGGCAAGATCGAGCACCTTCGCCCACACCGCCGCGATCGCCTCTTCGAGCGGCGTCCCCGGCGGGACGAATCCGGCCTGCTGGTCCGGCCGCTCCTCGTCGGGCTCGGGCAGCCTGGCCCGGTCGACCTTGCCGTGCGACTTCAGGGGCAGCTCGTCCAGCCAGACGAACCGTCCGGGGATCATGTATTCGGGAAGCCGTTCGCCGAGCCGCGTCCGCAGCTCGCTCACGCTGATCCGGTCTCCGACCAGATATCCGATCAGCCGGTCCTTGCGTAGCTCGACGACGGCGTACGCGATCCCGGGCTGGTCGGTGAGCACCGACTCGATCTCCGGCAGCTCCACCCGGTAGCCCCTGACCTTCACCTGAAGGTCCCTGCGGCCGAGGAAGCACAGGTCGCCGGAGGGCAGCCAGCGGCCGAGGTCGCCGGTCCTGTACATGCGCGCGCCGGGCTCGCCGTACGGGTCGGGCAGGAACCTGTCGGCCGTCAGTCCGGGCCGGCCGAGGTATCCCCGGGCGAGCCGGTCACCACCGAGGTAGATCTCGCCGGTCATGCCGGGCGGGACCAGCCGCAGGTGCTCGTCCAGCACGTAGACCCCGGCTCCGGGCAGCGGCCTGCCGATCGGCAGGTTCAGCGCCCGTTCCTCCTCCCCCGTGACGGCATAGGTGGAGATGCCGACCGTGGCCTCGGTGGGGCCGTAGTGGTTGACCACCGTGGTGTGCGCGGCCAGCTCCCTGGCCCAGCTCCAGGTGGACGCCTCGCCGCCGAGGATGAGGAGCTTGCGCGGGAGCAGCTCGGCCGCGTCCACCCCGGTGAGCAGCGAGGCGAGGTGGGACGGGGTCATCTTCAGGTAGTCGGTACGGCTCAGCTGCCCGGCGAGCTCCTCGGCCGGGGTCTGCGGATCGACCAGGTGCAGCTCGCCGCCGGTCAGGAGCGACAGGTAGAAGATCGTCACCCCGAAGTCGAACGAGAGCGACTGCAGCAGCGTGTAGACCGCCGCGGGCTCGACCTCGAACCGCTCCCTGACCCCGGCCAGGTAGTTCAGCACCTGCCGGTGCTGCACCCCGACGCCCTTCGGCCGCCCGGTCGTGCCCGAGGTGTAGATCACGTACGCCAGGTGGTCGGGGGAGACCTCGGGGCGCTCGAACCCGGTCTCGTCCAGCGCCTCGGAGTCCAGGCAGATCACCGGCGCGTCGGGGACCAGGTCGCGCAGGGCGGAGGTGGTGAGGACGGCGACGGCTCCCGCGTCGCCGAGCATGTACGCCAGGCGGTCGCGGGGCTGCTTGGGATCGAGGGGCACGTAGGCGCCACCGGCCTTCATGACGCCGATGACGGCCGCCGCGAGGTCGGTCGACTGCTCCAGGAAGACGCCGACCCTGGTGTCGGGGCCCACGCCGTACCGGTTCCTCAGCAGGGCGGCGATCCGGGTGGAGCGCTCGTCGAGCTCGGCGTACGTCAGCGAGCCGCCGCGCGCCGTGGACGCCGTACCGGAGCTCACGGAGCCGCCGCGCACCGCGTCCGGGGCCGCCGCGTCACCGCAGACCACGGCCGTCGCACCGGGGGTCAGCGCGGCCTGGGCGGTGACGAGGTCGTGGAGCAGATCGTGGCCGGCCGGCTGGGGGGCGAGACCGGCGCCGAAGCCCAGGACCAGGTCCCGCTCGTCGCCGGACATCAGCGACAGCTCTCCCACCCGCGTCTGCGGAGCCGCCACGATCGAGCGCAGCAGCGTCTCGAACCGGGACGCCAGCAGCTCCACGGTCTCCCGGTCGAACAGGGCGGTGCTGTAGGTGATGTCGCCGAACAGCCCGTCCGGGCTCTCGAACAGATACAGGCCGAGGTCGTGGCGGGTGGTCCTGGCCGGGAGCGCGAGGTAGGACACGCGCCCGTCCTCTTCGCCCGCCTTGAAGTTCTGCAGTGCGAACATGACCTGCGCGAGCGGGGAGCGGCTCACGTCGCGGACCACGTTCAGCTCGCCGACCAGCTGGTCGAACGGGAGCTCCCGGTGCGCGAGGGCGTCCAGCGCGGCCTCGCGCGTGCGGGCCAGGAACGTGTCGAACGACGGGTCGTCCGCCAGGTCCGCGCGCATGACCAGCGTGTTGACGAACATGCCGACGACACCGTCCAGCTCGGGCAGCCCCCGGCCCGCGGTCGGGGATCCGACCGCGAAGTCCTGTTGCCCCGAGTAGCGGGCCAGCAGGACCTGGAAGGCGGCCATCAACGTCATGTACGGCGTGGCACCGGCCGTCGCGCCCAGCTCGGTCAGCCGCCGGGTGAGGTCGGCGTCGAGGTGGACGCCGACGGCGGCCCCCTCGTGGCGCTGCTCTGCGGGGCGAGGCCGGTCGGTGGGCAGTTCGAGGGCGGGCAGCCCGGCGAGCCGGTCACGCCAGTAGTCGAGCTCCCGGCGGTGGTCACGGCCCCGCTGCCAGATGGCGTAGTCGCCGTAGCCGACCGGGGCGGGCGGCGGGGTCCTGCCGTCGTGCAGGGCGAGCAGCTCGCGGATGATCACATCGCTGGACCAGCCGTCGGTGACGCTGTGATGGGCGGCGATGAGGAGCACGTGGTCGTCGGGCGCGAGCCGTACCAGCACCGTCCGGAAGAGCGGGCCCCGCTCCAGGTCGAACGGGGTGGCGAGGTCCGCGTCGAGCAGCTCGGTCACGGCGTCCAGGTCCGGCGCCTCGGTGACGCGGAACTCGGCGGGCCGGGGCTCGTCGATGACAAGCTCGGGGGTGCCGTCCTCGGTGGTGAGAAACCGCATCCGCAGGGCCTCGTGGCGCTTGACGATCTCGTCCAGCGCCCGGCGCAGCGCGTCGGCGTCCAGGTCTCCGCGCAGACGCACCGCGACGGGAACCGTGTAGGTGGTGGTGCCCGGCCGATACTGCTCCATGAACCACAGGCGTTCCTGGGCGTGGGACAGGGGCGGGGTCGTGCCGGGGTCCCGGACCGTGATGGCCTGGGACTCGCCCCGGCGCCGGAGTCGCTGCGCGAGCAGTGCCCGCTTGGCGTCCGAGAGGGTTGTCTCCGTCATGACTTCAGCTCGATCCGGAGTGCGGCGAGGAAGCGCGAGGCGTCCCTGCCATTGATCAGTCGGTGGTCGTAGGCGAGGCCGATGTTCGCGACGGTCCTCGCCGTCACGGCGCCGTCCTCGCCGAGGACGAGCTCCTGCTGCGGCGAGGTGATCGCGAGCGCGCAGACCGTCCCGGGGAAGATGAAGGGGATCGCGAGGATGACGTCGGCGTCGGTGTGCAGGGTGACGGCGATGTTGGCGCCGGCGAGGTCCTTCTCCCGGAAGTCGCCCTCGGTGGCGGCCAGCCGGTAGCGCATGAGCGTGTCGGCGATGCTCCGGAGCGATCCGGTGTCATGGACGGCCGGCACGTAGAGACCCTCGCCCATGTCGAACGTGACGCCGACGCGCGGAGCCTCCGCGGGCCGCGCCACCTCCCCGTCGATCGAGGCGAAGAACAGCGGGAACGCCGGGTGCAGCCCGGCCACGGCCTGGACGAACAGCTCCGCGAGCCCGACCGGCCTGCGAACCTCCCTGGTCAGTCCCCTGGCTCGTTCCAGCAACGGCCCGACCTCGAATTTCATCACCGTGTAGGCGGCGGGAATCGTGTCGTGCGAGACGGTGACGGCGCGCGCGACGGCTCGCTGCACCCTGGAGAGCCGGTGCGTACCCGCCGCGTCACCGGCGGCGGCCGGGGCTTCGGTGCGGGTGATGGCCGGGACGTGGGTGCGGCGATGGGGAACCGGCCGCCGAGATCGGACGACCGGGGCTTCGGCACGGCCGGCGGCGGGGGATCCGGTGTGACCGGCTCCGGTGCGGCGGGCCGCCAGGGCTTCCACATCGGAGCGGCGGATGACGCGCAGGCCCAGGGCCACGACCTCGTCGTGGGAGACGCCGAGCTCCTCCATGGCCGCGCGGGCGAGGTCGGTGACAACGGGCTGAACGGCCGGCTGGACGTCCGGCCGAACAGCCGGCCGAACGGTCGGCTGGGTGTCCGGTGCGGTGGTCTTGGAGGTCCCGCTCTCGGGAACCGCGCCCTGAGGAACCGCGGCCCCGAGGACCCCGGCCTCAGAGACCGTGCGCTCAGCGATCGCGGCATCGAGGATCGTGTTCTCGGGAACCGCGCGCTCGGGAACCGCGGCCCCGAGGACCGTGCCCTGGGGAACCGCAGCCCCGGGAACCGTGCTCGCGGGAACCGTGCTCTCCGGTGCGGCGAGGCTCGTGGCGGCCGATCCGGCTGCCGGGACTTCGGGGAAGGCGAGCGCCGGGGTCGCCTCGGAGGTGACGCGGGCCAGGACCGCGCCGGGAGCGATCCAGGTGTTGAGCGCGGCGGCGTGGTGGAGGTAGCCGGACTCCTCCGCCTCCAGTTCGTCCGCCGCCTTGGAGGTCTCCAGGACGGCGACCGGGTCTCCTGCGCCGACGGACATGCCGTCCTCGACGAGCCACTGAACGATCAGATACTCGGTGTCGTTGTTGTTGAGCTTGGGGACGCGGATGTCAGCCACGCAGGGCCTCCCGTACGGCGTGGTGAATCGTGGACTCCCCCACCAGCACCTGACTTTCGAGGTGCGCGGCGGTGGGGATCACCTCGGCCCGGGAGTGGACGAGGCGGACGGGCCGGCGCAGGCGGTCCCAGAGGCGGTCGTGGAGGAGGTGCGCGACCTCGCTGCCCCAGGTGCCGCCGGCGGTGCTCTCCTCGGCGACCAGGACGACGTCCCCGAGGAACGGCAGCAGCTTCTCGACGTCCAGCGGGTAGAGCCGGGAGGGCACCAGCAGGCGGCAGGAGATCTCCTGCTCCACCAGCAGGGAGCGCATCGCGGCCAGGGCCCGGTGTGCCATCCCGCCGGGAGCGATGATCACGCAGTCGGGGTAGTCGTCCGAGTCGTGGAGCTCGACCACGGCCAGGTCGTCGTCACCGCGCACCTGGAACAGCGGGTCCACCAGGTCCATCTGCCGGGTGTAGAGGACCTTGTCCTCGAAGAACACACACGGCTCGCCCCGCTCCAGCATCGCCGCGAACACCGCGCGGTTGTCGTGGAAGGGCGACATCTCGTACAGCGACAGCCCCGGCATGCCGACGAAGTGCTTCTGCAGGCTCTGGCTGTGCGTGGGACCGTAGCCCCGGCCGCCGCCGGTCGGGCAGCGCACCACCATCCGCAGCGGCAGCCGCCTGCCGTACATCGACACCGACTTGCTCGCGAAGTTGCAGAGCTGGTCGAAGGCGAGTGCCACGAAGTCGCCGAACATGATCTCGGCCACCGCCGTGTTGCCGGTCAGCGCCAGTCCCGCCGCGACGCCGGTCAGGGCGCCCTCGCTGATCGGGGTGCCGATCACGCGGCCGGGGAAACGGGTGGACAGGCCCTTGGTGACCTTGAAGGCGCCGCCGTACGGGTCGAGGATGTCCTCGCCGAGCATGTAGGCGGTGGGGTCGTCGTCCAGCAACCCGTGCAGGGCCGCGTTGAGGTTCTCGGCTACGCGCACGATTCCTCCCGGCGGGAGAGCGGGCGCGCGGCGACCTCTTCGGCGATGCCCTGGACCTGGGCTTTCACCGTGCCGTCGAGCCGGTGGAACTGCTCGGGGTGGTCGTGGGCGTAACGGCCGTACCAGTCGTTGTCCCTGGCGGCCTGTATCGCGCCGGCCGGGCGGACGTCGTCGCCCTTGCTGTGCGGGCCGAGCCGGTGGGTCACGAACTCGACCACCAGCGGCCGGCCCTCCCGCACCTCCGCGACGAGGGGTTCGAGCGAGAGCCGGATGTCGTTGACGTCGGTGGAGACGACCAGGTGGTGCCGGATGCCGAACGCCGCCGCCCGGCCGGCCACCGTACCCGCCATCTGCGACGTGGTCGGCGTGGACTGGGCGATGCCGTTGTTCTCCACCACGACCAGCAGCGGAAGCTGCCAGAGCGCGGCGAGGTTCAGCGCCTCGTAGACCGCGCCCTCGCCCCAGGTGCCGTCGCCGATGTAGACGCAGGCGATCGCGCCGGGCTCGGCCCGTTTGAGGTGGAGCGCGACCCCGGCGGCGACCGGCATGCTCTCCCCCTGCACGCCGGTGGACAGGTAGCGGTCCCGGTGGATGTGCTGGCTGCCGCCGACGCCGCCGCAGACCGCGCCCTCCCTGCCCATGATCTCCGCGAGCAGCCCGTGCGGGTCGCGGAACCTGGACAGGTAGTGGCCGTGGCCGCGGTGGTTGCTGAAGACGTGGTCGTCCTCGCCGAGCAGCGGGCGCAGCGCGACCGGGACGTATTCCTGGCCGAGGCAGGTGTGCGTGGTGCCGTTGAGATCGCCCCTGCCGTACAGATCCAGGAGCTTGAGCTCGAAATGCCGGACGAGCAGCAGGAGTTCCAGGTCGTCGTCTCCGAGACGGGAGAGACGGAGCCCGTCGAGGATCTCAGTCACCGTCGGTGCCGGTGAGGTCGTTGCCGGTCTCGTCGGCGAGGGACTCCACGACCCCGGCGATCGTCGGGTTGTCGAAGAAGTCGTCCAGCGAGACCTCGACGTCCAGGCGCTTGCGCATGCGGGCGATGATCTGGGTGATGGTCAGGGAGTGACCGCCCAGATCGAAGATGTCGTCATGGTCCTCGATCGGCGAGATGCCCAGGACTTCCTCCCAGATCTCACGTACCTGGTCGGTCAGCGTGGTGACGGAAGCCATCTCGTTCTCCAGAAGTTCGTTCAGTCGCTGGTCGGGATCGTGAATAGCGCGTTCCAGAAGGAGACACAGGTCGGTCGCCACCCTGTCGGCGCCGGGAACGGCCTCCGGGTCGTGGCGCAGGCCGACCTCCAGCCCGCCGGGGCCGTCGACGCACTGCAGGTGCAGCGCGCCGCGGACCGCGTGGTTGGAGACCGTCCACTCCACCGAGGCGTCGAGCCCGGTGAAGACCGGGTCGGGGTCGTGGCGGGTGCGGTAGCTGACGGAGACGGGGACCAGCGCGGCGTGCGGCCGGATGCGGGGCATCGCGCGAGACAGCGGCACCTGCCGGAACCGGTAGACCTCGCGGAGTTCGGCGCGGAGGGTGGTGGCGAACGCGCGGAAGGTCGTCTCGGGGGACGGGCTGGAGGCGACGGGCAGCTCGTTGACGAACAGGCCGATGTGGCCCGCCGCCTCGGAGGGCCGGGTGGAAAGATCGACGGCGGTGGTCACCTCGGCGTTGCCGTATCCGAGAAGGCAGACGTGCAGCGCGGCCAGCAGCACCTCGAACCGGGTCAGTCCGGGGATCGACGGGTCGGCGGTGAACCGCACCACCCGGCCCTCGCCCGCCCGCCGCGACCGCAGCGACTGTCCGAGTACGAGGGTCTCGCCCGGATCGCGCCACCTGGGCTTCCAGAACTCCCTGGCGGCCGGGAGCATGGAGGCCACCCGGTCGCGCTCGGCCCTGCCGTGGTCGACGGCGGGCAGCGGGGGTGGCGGCTCACCGTTGTAGAGGGCGGCGAGGTCGCGTACCAGGATGTCCTTGGACTGGCCGTCGAAGACCAGGTGATGCGCGACGAAGAGGAGCAGGTGCCGTTCCGGGCCGGCCTCGAAGAGGGTGAACCTGGCCAGCGGGCCCTTCTCCAGGTCGAACTCGCGCAGGATCTCCTCCCGCACGGCCGCGTGCACTCCCTGCTCCGCCGCCGCGCGCACGTCCTGTTCCACGGCCTGCGCGCCCTGTTCCACCGCGTGCACGTCCTGTTCCACGGCCTGCGTACCCTGTTCCACCGCTTGCACGTCCTGCGCCGCACGCATGTCCTGCGCCGTGTGCATGCCCGCCGCGTGCACGTCCTGCGCCGACGCATGCCGTACGGGAACCTGGGCGCCGGGCACCAGCCGCAGCCCGTTGTCCACCTCCGTCACCACGCTGCCCAGCATCGGGTGCCGGTCCACCACCGCCGCGCAGGCCGCCAGCAGCGCGCCGACGTCCAGCTCGCCGTTCAGGTGGACGATGAGCGGCATGTGGTAGGCGGTCCCCACGCTCACGTTCTGCTCGGTGACCCACATTCCCTGCTGGGTGAAGGTGACCTCCGCTCCCTGTCCGGCGAACGCGGCCTCGGCCATCACGCGTTCTCCGTCGCCCGGCGCAGGGCCCGCTTGTCGACCTTGCCTCCGTCGTTGCGGGGCAGGGTGTCGACCGTGACGACGTGCGCGGGCAGCTCGTACGAGGCCAGCCGGTCCATGAGGAAGAGCCGCAGTTCCTCGGGCGCGAGCGGAACCCTGGTGACCAGGGCGACGGAGACGACCGTTCCGAGCACGGGGTGCGGAACCCCGAACGCCGCGGCCTCGATCACGGCCGGGTGCTGGTAGACGGCTTCCTCGACGTGGATCGTGGAGACCTTGTAGGCGCCGGACTTCACCACGTCGCTCTCGCGGTCGACGAGATAGAGGTAGCCCTCGGCGTCGATGCGGCCCAGGTCGCCCATGCGCACCCAGCCGTTGCGGAAGGTCCCGCTCTCCGGATCGCCGTAGTAGGCGCGCGGCGCCGCCGGGGACCGCATCCAGACCTCGCCGGTCTCCCCCGCGGCCAGCGGCTCGCCCTCGGCGGTGGCGATCCTGACCCGTCCCCCGGCCACCGGACGGCCGACGCTTCCCGGCCGGTCCGGATCGAACATCATGATCGTCTGAGCCGGGGCGGCCTCGGTCGAGGTGTAGTAGTTGGTGATCGTCGCGTTGGGGAAGGCCTTGGTCAGCGCCTGGGCGACGGCGGAGGGCAGGGGCGCGGCGGCCGAGCCGAGCAGCAGGACGTCGGACAGGTCGTGCCGCTCCCCCACGCCCGCCTTCATCAGCTCGATGGCCATCGCGGGGACGAGGAAGACCGTTCCCGCGCGGTAGGACTCGATCAGCGCGGCGAATCGGCTGGGAGTGAAGCGCGGCAGCGTCACCACGGCCGGGTGCGCGTCGAGCGCGTTGATCAGCATCGTCTGCCCGGCGTTGGTGCCGATCGGGAAGGCGTGGACGAGGTGCGTGGAATGCGCGAACGGACGGCGCTTGGCACCGCAGCCGTAGGCCAGATTGGCATGAGTGGCCGAGACCCCTTTGGGACGGCCCGTGGTGCCCGAGGTGTAGAGGATCTGCGCGAGATCTCCGGGCTCGGGATCCTTGAGGTGCGCGGACTCGACGTCCCCTAGGTCTCCGAATCTGAAACTTACATGCCGCTCGGATTCGGCCGTGGAGCCTCCGAACCCGGAATCCGTGGACCGCTCGGACCCGGAAACCGTGAGATCCCCGGGTTCGGGAGGCGTTGGATCGGCCGTCTCATAGGACGTTTCGGCATGCAGACCGGCGACCGTCGCGCTCCAGCCGATCTCGGGCACGGTGAGCCCGCCGGCGTGGATCACTCCGGTCGCGCGGCAGTTTTCCAGCATGAAGCGCAGGTCAGCGGTGGAGAGGCGATCCGACAGCGGTACGGCCACGGCTCCCGACGTCAGCACCCCGCAGAACGCCACGGCGTAGTCCACCCAGTCCGCGCCTCCGAACACCAGGCCCACTCGGTCGCCTCTGGTCACACCGCGCGCGACCAGGCTGTTGGCGAGCGCGGTGGATCGCTCATGCCATTGGCCGTAAGTGAGTGGCACCGAACCGTGAACGATCAGCGCGACCCCGTCGGGGTCGGTGAGGGCTCGGTCTCTGAGCAACTGGGGGACGGTCAGGTTCACCAAGTGAACCTCCATAAAGGTCGGATGTATATGAGCTCAACACGTACAAGCGGTAGAGTCATAACAGGAAACAATCTTTACTATTTTAGACCAAGGTTCAGTCTTACATGATCGCCTTGGCCTCGCAAGCCCCTCGCAGAGGCATGAAAGGGCGGCGAAACCACTGGTTGGACCGGTCTTGCGCCCCCGGCGCGGAGGTGTAACACTGACCCCTCAGTGCACTAACTGGAAGGTTTCTTTCCAGAAACAACCCTTCCAAATCCCTGCTTGATTCGGCGAAGCTGACGCAGAACGGATTTTCACGCACCGGCTTTCGCCGTCATTTCGCAAATAACGAGCCCGCGGTCGACGAAGGAGCTCTGCGTGTTCGAGCCAGAGATCATTTCTCTCCGCCAGCCGGCGGCCGAGTACCCGCTGTCATACGGCCAGCAGCGGTTATGGTTTCTTCACCGGTTCGACCCGAGCGACCCCAGCTACAACACCTCCTATGTTTACAAGTTGAAAGGTCGTCTTGACACGGTCGCGCTGGAGGCCGCGTTCACCGCCGTGGCGACGCGTCACGAGAGCCTGCGGACCCGGTTCCGCGAGGTGGCCGGAGAGCCCCTGGCGATCGTCGACCCACCCTCGCCGGTGATCCTGGAGCGACTGACGGCTCCGGGCGAGAAGGAGGCCTTCGCCCTGGTCTCCACGCTCACCAACGCCGCCTTCGATCTGGCGGCCGCGCCCCCGTTCCGGGTGTCGCTCATCGAGATCGGCCCCGACGAGCATGTGCTCTGCGTCGTCCTGCACCACATCAACGGCGACGGCTGGTCGCTGAACATCCTCCGCACCGAGGTCGCCGCCCACTACGGAAGCCGGGGCACCGCGCCGCTGCCCGACCTCCCGTTGCAGTACGGCGAGCACACGCGCCTCCTCCACTCGTCGGGCTCCGAACTCCGCGAGCTCCAGTGGTGGGCCGGACAGCTGGCCGGGGTGCCTCCCCTGGAACTGCCCACCGACCGGCCGCGTCCCGCCCAGCGAACCAGCGCGGGCAGCGAGGTCGAGTTCCAGATCGACGCCGACCTCGCCGCCGCGATCGGCGCCCTCGGACGTCGCACCCGCTGCACGCCGTACATGGTGCTGCTCTCCGCCTACCAGGTCATGCTGGCCCGGCACACCGGCCAGACCGACTTCTGCGTGGGCACCCCGTCGGCCGGCCGCGGGAGCACCGAGCTCGAAACCATGATCGGTTTCCTCTCGACCACGCTGGTCCTCCGCTGCGACCTGTCCGGCGATCCCACCTTCGGCGACCTGCTCAAACGCACCCGCAAGGTCGTGCTGAACGCGCTCTCCCGGCAGGACGTCCCCTTCGAGCGCCTCGTGGCCGAGCTCGACATGGAGCGGGATCTCAGCCGTACCCCGCTGTTCCAGACGCTGTTCGCCTTCCACACCCACGGCGACGCGACCGACCCCCTGCCCGGAGTCGACGCCGAGCCCTTCCCCAACGGCTGGTTCCCCGCCCGGCTCGACCTGTCGATGGATCTCACCCCGATCGACGACGGCCGGCTGCTCGGCACCGTCATCTACAGCACCGACCTGTTCGACCGCGAGACCGTTGAGCGGCTGGTCGACCGGTTCAAGGAGCTGCTCGCGGCCGTCGTGACGGATCCCGAGGCGCGGGTGGGGTCGCTGCGCATGCTGCCGGACGCGGAGCTCGGGCTGCTGGAGCGGTGGAACGAGACAGAGGCCGAGCTGCCGGAGGTGACGCTGGTCGACCTGCTGCTCGAACAGGCCGCGGCGACCCCGGACGCGGTGGCGGCAGGCACACTGACCTATGCCGAGCTGGCCGGACTGGCCGCCGAGCTCGCCGGGCGACTGGCCTCCGCGGGGATCGGCCGCGGCTCCCTCGTCGCGATCCAGATGGAACGCGGCACGGACATGCTCGTCGCGCTGCTGGGCGTGGCGATGAGCGGTGCGGCGTACCTCCCCGTCGACCCCGACTATCCGCAGGCCCGCGTCTCGTACGTGATCGAGGACTCCGGGGCCGTACTGGTCCTGACCAGCCTGGACGACCTCCTTCCTGGGACCGGGACACCCGAGCGACCCGGTCTGGACAACCTCCCCCCGGAGACCGGGGCGCTCAAGCGCCCAGACAACCTCGCCCCGGGGACCGAAACACTTCAGCAGCCCCGCCCGGACGACCTCCTCCCTGGGACCGGGACATCCGAGTGGCCTCGCCCGGACGGCCTTCTCCGCTCGGGGACCGGTGCACCCGGACGACCCCGTCCGGACGACACGGCCTACGTGCTCTACACCTCGGGGTCCACCGGGCGGCCCAAGGGCGTGGTGGTGTCCCATCGCGCGCTGACCAACTTCCTGCTCGCGATGCGGACCCTGGTCGGATCCTCGCCTCGGGACGTGTGGCTGGCGCTGACCTCGCTGTCGTTCGACATCTCCGCCCTGGAGCTGTACCTGCCGCTGGTGACGGGCGGGCGGGTGGTCGTGGCCGACGCGGAGACGGCGCGGGACGGCGTACGGCTCGCTCGCCTGGTCCGGGACGAGGGCGTGACCCACGTTCAGGCGACCCCGTCGGGGTGGCGGGTCCTGCTCACCGGGGACCTGCCACGCGTGGTGGGCCTGACCGGCGGCGAGCCGCTGCCTCCCCGGTTCGCGCGCGAACTGAGGCCCCGGGTCGACCGGCTCGTCAACGTCTACGGCCCGACCGAGACCACGATCTGGTCCACGGCCTGGGACGTCCCCGAGAACCCCGGCGAGATTGTCATCGGCCGCCCGATCGCCAACACCACCGTCCACGTTCTTGACCCCGCCGGTCATCCCTGCCCGATCGGCGTGCCGGGCGAGCTGCTCATCGGCGGCGCGGGAGTCGCCGACGGCTACCTCGGACGCCCGGCCCTGACCGCCGAACGCTTCGTCCCCGGTCCCGCCGGCTCGCGGGTCTACCGCACGGGAGACCGCGCACGCCATCGGAACGACGGCACCCTGGAGTTCCTCGGCCGGACCGACAACCAGGTCAAGCTCCGGGGCCACCGCATCGAGCTCGGCGAGATCGAGGCCGTGCTGGACGCCCATCCCGGCGTACGGCAGGCGGTGGTCGCCGTACGCGGAGACCGGCTGGTGGCCTTCGCCGTGCCGGCTGCCACTCCCCCGGCTCCCTCGGCCCCCGCGAACATCCCCACAACCACCACGGCGTCCTCGACGACCCCCATGATCGCCACGACATCCACGGCGTCCCCAGTGACCCCGCTCATCCCCACGACCGCCCCGGTCGCCGGGATCGTCCCGTCGTCCTCAGGCGACGCCCGGACCTTCGCGTCCCCTGACCATGCCCGGACAACCACGTCGTCCCCTGACGGTGACGGGGTCGCGAGGCTGCTCGACGAGCTCAGGGAACACGCCGGGCGTCAGCTGCCCGGCTACATGGTGCCCAGCGTGTTCGTCGCGGTGGACGCCCTGCCGCTGACACCGAACGGGAAGATCGACCGGAACGCCCTCCCGGAGGCGGGCGCGGGGCCCGAGCGGAGCGTGACCCCGCCCCGGACCCCGGGCGAGCGGCTGGTCGCACAGGTCTTCACCGAGGTGCTCGGAGAGGCGCTCGGGGGGGCGGAGGTCGGGGCACACGACGATTTCTTCACGCTCGGCGGGCACTCCCTGCTGGCCACCATGGTCACCGCACGGCTCACCGCGCTGTCCGGGGTGGAGCTCCCGGTCCGGGAGGTGTTCCTGCGTCCGACGGCCGCCGGGCTGGCGGAGCTGATCGCCGGCACGGGAGGCGGCGAGACCGACGGGTCGCAACCGACCCCCGGCGCGGGAGGCGGGGAGACGGACGGGCCGTGGCCGATCACCGGCGAGACGGACGGGTCGTGGCCGGAGCCGATCACCGGTGTGAGGAGCGGGCGGAAGGACGGACCACGGCCACGGCCGGAGGGAGTCACCCCGCCGCTCTCCTACGGCCAGGAACGGCTCTGGTTCCTCAACCGGCTCGACCCGGACGACGCCTCCTACAACATGTGCCTGGTCAGGCGGCTGCGAGGACCGCTGGACCGCGACGCCCTCGGCAGGGCGCTGGACGGTACGGTCGCCCGCCACGAGAGCCTGCGCACCCGGTTCCCCGAGGTGGACGGCGCACCGGTCGTGGTCATCGACCCGCCGGGCCCGGTGGCCGTCGAGGAGACGACCGCCGCGGATGAGGCCGAGGCGCTGGAACGCGTCGCGACCCTGACCAACACTCCCTTCGGCCTGGCCTCCCGGCCGCCCCTGCGCGTCACCCTGATCAGGATCGCCGCGGACGACCACGTCCTGTGCGTCACGCTCCACCACATCCTCGGCGACGGCTGGTCGCTCAACCTCATCTTCGACGAACTGTCGCACCTCTACTCGGGCCGGAACGCGCTGCCCCCGGTGCCGCTCCAGTTCGGCGACGTCGCCCGCTGGCAGCGCGAGCGCGACACCGGCGACCTGCTCGGTTACTGGCGGGACATGCTCGCCGACCCCACCCCGCTGGACCTGCCGGTCGACCGGCCGCGCGTCGCCGGGACCTCCCGGCGAGGCGACGTGGCGACGATCCGGCTGGCCGCGGACGAGGTCGCCGCCCTGAGCCGGTTGGGCAGGGAGCACGGCGCCACGATGTTCATGGTCCTGCTCGCCGCCTACCAGGTCCTGCTGTCCCGGCACACCGGTCAGAGCGACATCCTGGTCGGTGCGGCCACCGCGGGCCGGGACCGGGTCCAGCTCGAACCGGTCGTCGGCTACCTCAGCGACACCCTGGTCCTGCGCGGCGACCTGTCGGCCGACCCCACCTTCTCCGGCCTGCTCCGGGAGACGCAGATCCGCGTCCTGGACGCCTTCTCCCACCAGGGCATCCCGTTCGAGGAGCTGGTCACGGCGCTGAGGGTCGAACGAGACCTCACCCGGACCCCGCTGTTCCAGACCATGATCATTCTTCATACCCAGGACTCCGGCCGCCCCCTCGACGCCTTCGCCGGGCTGACCACCACGGGCTTCGACCACGGCATGCGGCAGGCCAAGCTCGAACTCATGCTGGAGGCCTGGCAGGACGAGAACGAGCTGGTGCTCACCTTCGTCTACGACACCGAGCTGTTCGACCGGGCCACGGTCGAGGCGATGGCCGCGCGGTTCCGCCTGCTCCTCACCGCACTGCCCGGGGCGTCCGGCGACCAGATCTCCCGGCTGCCGCTCCGCACCGCCGACGACGACGCGCTGCTCCTGCACCTCTCGGAAGGCCCCGCGCAACCCGCGGCCCCCGCCGTGCAGGACCTGTTCGCGGCGACCGTACGGACCACGCCGGACGCGGTCGCGGTCGAGTGCGGGGACGCCGCGCTGACCTATGCCGAGCTGGACACCCGCGCGGACGAGCTGGCCGCGCTCCTCTGGGCGCGCGGCGTCGTACCCGGTGACGTGGTCGGCGTCTGCCTGAACCGATCGCCCGACGCCGTCGCCGCCCTGCTCGCGACCTGGCGGGCGGGGGCGGCCTACCTGCCGCTGGATCCGGAGCACCCCGCCGAGCGCCTCGCCTTCATGCTCGCCGACAGCGCCGCCTCCCTCGTCCTCACCTCGGCGGACCTGGTCGGCCGCCTGCCCTCCACCACCCCGCTCGCACGCACGGCCGACGCGCCGACCGGCCCGCTGACCGGCGAGACGACGGACCGGACGCCAGATCCGGTACCCGGCCCGCTGACCGACGAGGTGACCGGCCGGACGCCAAATCCGGTGACGGGCAGGACACCGGACCTGGTGCCCGGCCCGCCGATCGGCGAGGCGACCGTACCGGCGCCGGACTCGATGGTCGGCGAGGTGACGGTGCCGGGCGGTGAGGCCGCCTATGTGATCTACACCTCCGGGTCCACCGGCACGCCCAAGGGCGTCGTGGTCGAGCACCGCAACCTGGCCGCCCGCGTCGCGTGGATGCGCCAGGCGTACGGCCTGCACCCCGGCGACCGGGTGGTCCAGTTCGCCTCGCTCAGCTTCGACACCCACGCCGAGGAGATCTATCCGGCGCTGGCCGCCGGAGCCCGGCTGCGGCTCCTGCCCGACGGCGGCGTCACCCTGCCCGACCACCTCGACCAGGTCACCGTGCTCGACCTGCCCACGGCCTACTGGCACGCGCTGGTCGACGAGATCGACGAGATCTCCTGGCCCCCGGCCCTGCGCCTGGTGATCCTCGGCGGCGAGCAGGTGCACGAGGCCGCGGTGACCCGCTGGCGTGAGCGCTTCGGAGATCGGATCCGGCTGGTCAACACCTACGGCCCCACCGAGGCGACGATCATCGCCACGGCCGCCACGCTGGATGGCTCCCCCGGGCGGCAGCCGATCGGCACCCCGATCGGCGACACCCGGGTCCTGGTCCTGGACGACCGCGGTGAGCCCGTACCGCCCGGGGCCCCGGGCGAGCTGTGCATCGGCGGAGCCGGGGTGGCCCGCGGCTATCTCGGCAGGCCTGAGCTGACCGGCGAACGCTTCCCCCTTCTCGGCCGCGAACGGGTCTACCGGACCGGCGACCGGGCACGCTGGCGGGCCGACGGGCAGCTGGAGTTCCTCGGCCGCGAGGACGGCCAGGTCAAGGTCCGCGGTTTCCGGATCGAGCTCGGCGAGATAGAGGCACGGCTCCTGGCCCACCCCGGCGTCGGCCAGGCGGCGGTGGCCGTACACCAGGAGACCCTGGTCGGCTACACCGTCGGCACGGCCGGAGGCGAGGAGCTGGCCAGGCACCTGGCCGACGGCCTGCCCGCCTACATGGTCCCGGCGCACTGGGTGAGTCTCGACGTCCTGCCGCTGACACCGAACGGCAAGCTCGACCGGGCCGCGCTGCCCGCTCCCGTGACCGAGATCCGGGCGAAGACCCCTCCACGCGGCGACGCCGAGGAGTTGGTCGCCGAGGTCTTCGGCGAGGTGCTGGGGATCGAGGGGGTCGGCGCCTTCGACGACTTCTTCGCCCTGGGCGGGCACTCGCTGCTCGCCACCCGCGTCATCGCCAGGCTCCGTGCCGCCGTCGAGGTGGACGTGCCGATCCGCGCGCTGTTCGCGCGGAGCACCGTGGCCGGGCTCGCGGTCACCGTGGAGGAGCTGCTCGTCGCCGAGCTGTCCGAACTGTCCGACGAAGAGGCCGTCCGCCTCATGGAAACGGGGAGCTGAAAGTGAGTTACCGCGTCGTGGTCAACCACGAGGAGCAGTACTCGATCTGGCCCGCGGGCCAGGACCTTCCGGACGGCTGGCGGGCCGACGGTTTCTCCGGCGGCAAGGAGGACTGTCTGGCCCACATCGACAAGGTCTGGACCGACATGCGCCCGCTCGGCGCCCGGAACACCGGCGCGGAGGCTGTCACGGGGCCCGCCCCGGAGGTCACAGGTGTCTGACAAGCGGATCCAGCTCTCGGCGGATGACGACCGGGACGGCGCGAAAGGAGCTCGGCATGGTTAGGGAACGGCTGGCCGCGATGGTGGCCTCGGCTTCGGACGGGGCGGTCACGGCCGAGGAGGCGATGGCCGCGGCGGTCCCGCTGTCGGCGCTGGGGATAACGTCCCTGGCGCAGATGCGGCTGATCGACGCGGTGGAGAACGAGTTCGAGGTGGAGATCGACCTGGCGGGGGACGGGTTCGAGCTGCTGGACGACCTGGACGTGCTGGAGCGCTACATCAAGGCTCACCGCTCCGATTCCTGAACCTGGAGAAGCACATGGACATCCGGTTCTCGGGGAGCCGATCGGAGATCGCACCGTTGACCTGGGGGCAGTGGGCCATCTGGGACGCGATGCAGAAGACGGCGCCGGACGACCACTACTTCAACTTCGGCCGCGTGCTCGCGGTGCCCAAACGAGCCCGGCCGCTCACCGTGGAACGGGCCGCCGAGCTCCTGGGCGCGCTGGTCGAACGGCACGAGTCGCTGCGGACCCGGCTGAGGACTGGTCCGTACCCGGGGGCGGGGCCGTATCAGGCGCTGGAGGCCACCGGCGCCATCCCCGTCACCGTGTCCGGCGGTGACCCGGAGAAGTTGCTGGACGCGCTGGCGGAGACGGCCTTCGACTACGAAGGCGAGTGGCCGCTGAGGGTCGGGCTCGTGCTCGCCGGCGGGGAGGTCACCCACATCGTGCTCGTCTTCTGCCACCTGGCCGCCGACGGCCTCGGCGCCGCGATCGCGATCACGGACCTGCGGCTGCTGCTGCTCCGCGGCTCCCTGCCGGGTCCGCCTCCGCCCTCGCCACTGGACCTGGCTCGCCGGCAGGAGTCGGAGAGGGGCCTGAAGGTCGCCGGGGCCGCCGCCGCGTACTGGGAGAGCGAGTATCGGCGCATCCCGCCGACCATGTTCGACCAGCCTGCGGACGCACCCGAGAATCCCCCCGTCTGGCGGGCGCAGCTCGTCTCCCGGGCGCTGGAGCTGGCCCTCCAGAAAGTCGCCGCCGCGAACACCATGAGCACCTCGACGGTGCTGCTGGCAGCCACGTCCGCGCTGGCCGGCCGCGCGGGCGGCCATGACATGTGCGCGATGCTGCCGATCGTGGGAAACCGCTTCCGCGGCGACACCGCGAACGTGGTCACCACGCTCTCCCAGGAGGGTCTCTTCGTGCTGGACCTGCGGGTCAACAGCTTCCGCGACCTGCTGAGAGCGGCCAGGCCCGCCTCGCTGCGCGCCTACCGCTCCGCCTACCACGACCCGCGCGACCGCGACCGGCTGACCGCACAGGTCAGCCTGGAGCGGGGCACGCCGATCCACCCCTACTGCTGCTTCAACGACGCGCGCCTCGCCGACCGGGTGGACCCCTCCCACGACGAGCGGACCGTACGGCGGGCAATGGACGCCACGACCCTGACCTGGCCGCTCAGCCAGGAGAAACTCAACTGCCGGTTCTGCCTGCACGTGAGCGGCGAACCCGGCGGGCTGGGCGTCTCGCTCACCGCCGACACCCGCTTCATGTCCCGCAAGACCATGGAGCGCTACCTGTTCGACCTGGAGTCGCTGATGGTCGAGGCGGCGTTCCACGAGGTGCTGGAGCCCATCGGATGACGGTCCACGCCTACGCCGAGGCCACTTCCTGCGTCCGGGGCGGCGAGCTCCGCTTCCATCTCGCCCGCGCGTCCCGGGCTCCCCTCCGCGGCTCGGTGCTGGTGGAGGACGTGGCCGCGGACCTGGCCGTGCTCGACGGGGAGTTCGGCGCTCCCCTGTGGACCCTCGACGTGCCCGAGGACTGGCCGAGCTCGCTCTACCGCGCGGTGTTCACCGCCGACGAGGACGTCTGCGAGGTCTACTTCGTCGTACGGGCCGCCCGGCCGAGCTCGCCGATCCTGCTGTCGATCCCGTTCCCGACCTGGCAGGCCTACAACCGGGCGGGCATCCCCGGCGAGTCCATCTACTGGAGCGAGCAGCCCACCCGGGCCTCGCGCGTCTCCTTCGACCGGCCGGGCGGCGGCCCGCCTCCCGAACGCTGGGAGGAGGGCATGCTCCGCTGGCTGGGCCCGGCCGGATACGACGTGGACTACTGTTCCGGCCTCGACCTGCACGAGGGACCCGACCTGCTCGCGGGCAGGCGGCTGCTGGTGCTCAACGGCCACGACGAGTACTGGTCGGCGGAGATGCGCGACAACGTCGAGGAGTTCGTCCGCCGGGGCGGCAACCTGGCGGTGTTCTCCGGCAACACCTGCTGGTGGCAGTTCCGGCTGGAGGACGACGGGCGGACCATGGTCTGCTACCGCGACGCGGTCGCCGACCCGATGTCCACGGTGGAGCCCGGGCTCACCACGGTCGAGTGGTCCAGTGCGCCGGTGAACCGGCCGGAGAACGGCCTGACCGGTGTCAGCTTCCGGCGGGGCGCCGGCACCTGGGGGCCGTACATGCAGCTGATGCACGAGGAGTCCTACACCACCCGGTTCCCCGAGCACTGGGTCTTCGAGGGGACCAAGCTGGGCGAGGGCGACACCTTCGGCCGGGGCGCGATCGGCTACGAGACGGACGCCTGCGACTTCACGGAGGTGGACGGCGTTCCGGTGGCCACGGGGCGCGACGGCACCCCGCCGTCCTTCGTCGTCCTGGCCACCGCCGACCTGCGCCACTGGCACCGGTACGGCCAGGGCGGCATGGCCACCATGGGCGTCTTCGGCCTCGGTGCCGGGACGGTGTTCACCGCCTCCACCGTGAACTGGGGCAACACCCTGCACGACCCGGCCGTGGACCGCATCACCCGCAACGTGCTGAACCGGCTGGCCTCCCCGGTGAACGGGTGGGAGGTGATAGGCCCCCGCGACTCGATCCGGGCGCTGACCGTGTGCGACTCCCAGCTGTACGGGGTGGGGGTGGACGACGTCCTGTACCGCCGGGACGTCTCCGGCCAGAACCTGCGCTGGCAGCGGATCGGCTCCGGCGGCGGCGTCGTCGCCATGGCCACCCCGCGAGAGGCGTCCGCCACCAGGCCCATCGGCCTGTACGGTCTGACCGGCGACAACCGGCTCGTCTACCGCGACCCGGGTGCGAAAGCCCCCTGGACGGTCCTCGGCAAGGGACCATCGGGCGGGGTGGGGCTGGCCCTGGTGGACGGCGACCTGTGGGCCGTCACCGCCCATGGCGGCCTGTGGCGTCTCCCGGCGGAGGCCTCCGAATGGACCCGGGTCGACGACAGCGCGGGCGCCATCGCCCTCACCGCCCTGAACGCCCGTCTCCACATCGTCGACCCCACCGGCCGGATCCGCACTCGGATGCCCCTGCCGACCCCCACCGAGTGGACCGACCTCTGCACCGCCGGTGACTGCACCGTCCTCACCGCCCACGCCGGCCGCCTGATCGGCACCACCCCCGGCCACCCCCTCCGCTGGAGAACCCCTCTCCCCGACCTCTAGAACATGGAGATGAGGTACGGACCTCGGAGGCCGTGGCCCCGGGAGGCATCCGGCAAGTCCGCTCCTTGCGAATCTACGACCCGGACAGAGTGCGAGGCCGAGACGGCAGAGCGACTCAGGCTCGTACGCGTAGACCGTCCGCCGCCAGCAGCAGCAGCCGGTCGGCCAGTCCGGGATCCTCCGGAGCCTTCTCGGCGACAAGACCGATGGCGCCGGCCAGTCGCATCAGGTCGAAGATGTCGGTGTCCCTGCGGACGGCCCCGGCCTGCTGTGCGCGTTCCAGGAGCACACCGCCCGCCCCGCGCACGGGGATCATGGACGAGGCCGACGTGGCGTTCGATTCCGGATCGCGGTCGGGCTCCATGAGCGCGGCGGCGATGCCACGGTACGCGCTGTGGCGGGTGAGGACGGCACGCAACCAGATGGCGAGCGCTTCGAACGGGTCGTCCGCGTCGGTGAGTTCGTCCGCCAGCGCGATCAGCGCGTTGGCCTCCTCCTGGAAGACCGCGTCGATGAGCGCCGTGCGGTGGGGGAAGTGGCGGTAGAGCGTGCCGATGCCGACGCCCGCCCGGCGGGCGATGTCCTCCAGAGAGGCGTTCGTGCCCTGTTCGAGGAATGCCGCCTTGGCGTGCGTGACCAGCCGGTCGTAGTTGCGCCGCGCGTCCGCCCGCATGGGCTTGGCGCCCGCCGCGGCGGTCTCGTTCCTCGTCATCGTTCGGCCCTTCCTCGGCTCGGAGCGCCGATACTCCGTCCCCGGGCGTCTGCCTCGGGGCTCGTTGCAAAACGGAGGTCGCCTCCGTATAATTAAGCGGAGGCAACCTCCGATTGATCTATCCTGCCTGGAGGCAGCAATCATGTCCACACCCACCCCCGTCGACCCGCCGTCGAGCCACCGGGCCATCGAGAACCTGATCGCAACCTACGCCGAGCTCGTAGACGACGGTGATTTCGCGGGGGTCGGCTCCCTGCTCGCCGACGCCACCTTCTCCGGCGGCACCGCACCGGTGAGCGGCCGAGACGCCATCGAGAGAAGTTTTCACGACACGCTGATCGTCTACACCGACGGCACACCACGGACCAGGCACGTCACCACCAATCTGATCATCGAGGTCGACGAGGAGGAGGGCACGGCGACCTCGCGTTCGTATTTCACCGCGATGCAGGCGCTGCCCGACCTGCCCCTGCAACCCATCGCCGGCGGCCGGTACCACGACCGCTTCGAGCGCCGCGACGGGCGGTGGCGCTTCGTGGAGCGGCGCGTCCACGTCGACCTCATCGGCGACGTGAGCCGCCACCTGCGCCAGGACGCCGTCGAGGCGATCTCTTCGGCGACCTGAGCCGGTTCGGCGCGCGTCCGGCGTGACCGGATCGCTGGAAGTTTCATGGGCGCCCGCCGCCGCTCTCCGCCTGACCTGGCCTGCCGGAAAAGGCTTTCCATCCTGCGTTGTCCACGCCCCTGCGCGGGCCTACGGTAACCCCACTCCAGACGGAACCGGTTCCGATCACATCGAAATATCGTCGAAGCGCTTCGACACCTCTAATTCGACAGCGAGGCGGAGGGCACCGGCCGTCGGCAGGACAACAGCGGGAGAGGAAGATCATGCTCAGGACGTTACGTCTTCTCGTTCCGGCATCCATGATCGTGGTGCTCGTCGGGCTGCTCGCCAACCCGGCCCAGGCCGCCGTCTGGTCCTCGTCGGCCCAGTGGGCCACGTGGACCAACAACGGCTACACCCTCTACAACAACATCTGGGGCGGCGGCGCGGGCCCGCAGACGATCTGGGCGAACTCATCCAGCAACTGGGGCGTCTGGGCGAACCACCCCAACACCGGCGGGGTGAAGTCCTACCCCAACGCCACCAGGAACGTGAACCGGAAGATCAGCGCCCTGGGCACCGTGAGCAGCAGCTTCAACGTCACGGTGCCGAACGGCGGCGCGTACACGACGGCGTACGACATCTGGTGTGACGGCCACACCTACGAGATCATGCTCTGGATGAACAAGTACGGCCCGGTGGGCCCGATCGGGTCACGGCAGACGAGCGCGTCGGTCGGCGGCCACACCTGGGACATCTACCGCGGCTCCAACGGTTCCAACCAGGTGTTCTCGTTCGTCCGGCAGGGCAACGCCACCTCCGGGACCGTGAACATCAAGGCGGTCCTGACCTGGCTCAGGACCAGCAACTGGTTCGGTGACGTGACCCTGGGCGACGTCCAGTTCGGCTACGAGATCACGTCGTCCAGCGGCGGAATGGACTTCCGTACCAACAGCTTCTCCGTCTCGGCGAGCTGACCCCGGACGGACGCGAGGCCCGGCGCCGAGAGCCTTCTCCGCGCCGGGCCTCGCCGACACCGCGAACCTTCATCCTCACCCCCGATGACCGGCGGTCCGCCGTTTGCCGGCGATCCAGATGAACGCCCCCGCCCGCCCTGGCCCCGGTAACAGACGCGACTGCCGCACACCGCTTTCGGCGACGGCCGAGTCGTGCGGGCCGCCGCTGAGCGGCTGGTAAATCGGTTGCCGTCCGGAACGGCCGTCTGCTGGACTGCCGATGACAGCCGATCAACCGAGGAGCCACCACCATGCGCCGAGCGTTCATGTCCATCCAGGAGGGAATTGCCATCTATCTCAAGGACATGACACTTCGTGCGAACGCTCAACCTGGGAATTCTGGCGCATGTTGACGCCGGCAAGACGAGCCTGACCGAGCGGCTGCTCCACGCCGCCGGCGTCATCGACGAGATCGGCAGCGTCGACGACGGCAGCACCCAGACCGATTCCCTGGCGCTGGAACGGCAGCGCGGCATCACCATCAAGTCCGCCGTCGCCTCCTTCGTCGTGGACGACGTCACGGTCAACCTGATCGACACGCCCGGCCACCCGGACTTCATCGCCGAGGTGGAGCGGGTGTTGAACGTGCTCGACGGCGCCGTGCTGGTCGTCTCCGCCGTGGAGGGCGTACAGGCGCAGAGCCGCGTGCTGATGCGGACCCTGCGGCGGCTGCGCATTCCCACCCTCGTCTTCGTGAACAAGATCGACCGCGGTGGCGCCCAGTACGAACGCGTGGTGCGGAGCATCACCGAGAAGCTGGCCCCGGCGAGCATCTCCATGGGCTCGGTCCTCGGGATGGGCACCCGCGGCGCGCTCTCCGTGCCCTACGGCGCCGCCGACGCCGGCTTCACGTCCGGTCTGGTCGGCCTCCTGGCCGACCACGACGACGCGTTCCTCACCGCGTACGTCGACGACGAGGCGACCCTGCCCTACCTCCGGCTCCGCGCCGGACTCGCGGCGCAGACCGGACAGGCACTGGTGCATCCGCTGTTCTTCGGCTCGGCGATCACGGGCGCGGGCGTGGACGCGCTGATCGCCGGCATCACCGAGCTGCTGCCCGCGGCAGAAGGCGATGCCGACGGCCCGATCTCGGGCACCGTCTTCAAGGTCGAACGCGGTCCGGCCGGGGAGAAGATCGCCTGTGTCCGCATGTTCTCGGGAACGGTACGCGTGCGGGACCGGCTGCGCCTCCGCGAGGACGAGGAGGGCAAGGTCACCGCGATCAGCGTTTTCGAGCACGGCTCGGACCTGTCGCGTGACTCGGTGGCCGCGGGACAGATCGGCAGACTCTGGGGACTCGGCGACATCCGCATCGGGGATCCGATCGGCATGCCGCGCACGACGGTTTCGGACGGCCACCACTTCTCCCCGCCGACCCTGGAAACGATCGTCGCCCCCTGTCGACCCACCGACAGGGGAGCACTGCACCTCGCGCTCACCCAGCTCGCCGAGCAGGACCCGCTGATCAACCTGCGACAGGACGACCTCCGGCAGGAGACGTCCGTCTCGCTCTACGGCGAGGTGCAGAAGGAGGTCATCCAGGCAACGCTGGCGGAGGACTTCGGCGTCGACGTCACCTTCCGCGAGACGACGACCATCCACATTGAACGGCCGGTCGGCACCGGCGCGGCCGCCGAGATCCTCCACACCGAGTCCAACCCGTTCCTCGCGACCGTCGGGCTGCGCGTCGAGCCGGCGCCGATCGACACCGGCGTGGAGTTCAGGCTGGGCGTCGAGCTCGGGTCGATGCCGTTCTCGTTCATCAAGGCGGTCGAGGAGACCGTGCGGGAGACCCTGAACCAGGGGCTCTACGGATGGCAGGTCACCGACTGCACGGTCACCCTGACGCATTCCGGGTATGCGGCGCGGCAGAGCCACTCCCACGGTGTCTTCGACAAGAGCATGTCGAGCACCGCCGGGGACTTCCGCAACCTGACGCCGCTGGTTCTGATGAGCGCGCTCACGCGGGCCGGCACCAGGGTGCACGAGCCGATGCACCGCTTCCACCTCGACCTGCCGGCGGACGTGTTCGGATCGGTGCTGCCCGTGCTCGCGCGGCTGCGCGCCGTGCCGCAGACCTCGGTGACGCGGGGCTCGTCGTATCTGGTGGAGGGTGAGATCCCGGCCGCTTCGGTGCACGGGCTGGAGCGGCAGCTGCCGTCGCTGACCAGCGGTGAGGGCGTGCTGGAGTGCGCCTTCGACCACTACCGGCCGGTCCGCGGCACGATCCCGACGCGGCCGAGGTCGGACCACGACCCGCTCGACCGCAGGGAGTACCTGCTGCGTGTCGTGCGCCGGGTCGGCGGGCGCGGGGAGGGCGCGTGATCGCGGCGGTGCCGTGCGGAGCCGGAGGCCGTAAACGGCGCCGGTTCCGTACGGAGTCCGGGCGCCGCAGAGGCGGCGGTGCCGTACAGGGTCAGAGGAGGCGGGGGCCGTAGAGGGCGGAGGCGGCTCCGGTGGTCATGGCCCAGTAGCGGTCGCCGTAGGACCAGTGCCACCACTCGGTGGGGTAGTTGACCAGGCCCGCCGACTCGAGGGCGACGCCGAGGAGTTTGCGGTGGTGGCGGGCCTCGGGTGACAGCCCTGGAGCGTCGGTGTAGCAGGCGCCCTCACTCTGCTCGGGGGTGGCGTTGAGCGGCGTGCCCATGTCGAGTTCGGTGCCGTCCTCGGTGCACAGGGTCAGGTCCACCGCCGCGCCGGCGGTGTGCGGGGCCACCTCGACGGGCGAGACGTAGCGACTGGCCGCCACCCGGATCTCGGCGGGCGACATTTCTGGAAATGTCGCCCGCAACTCCGCCGAGTACTTCTCGAAGATCTGCTGCTGTGTCGCCAGCGGGCGATAACCCTCCACGACCAGGAGCCGGTATCCCGGCGGAAGCTGTGCCTGGGCGCCCTCCAGCCGGCCCAGCAGCCCCTCCCGCAGGTGCGCGAAGGCCCCCTCGGGATCGGCCAGCCGTTCGTCCGTTCGCAACCGCCCCCGGACGTCGATCAACCGCTCTCCGGACTCCTCGACGGGGATCGAGGAGACGCGGGGGTCAGAGATCAAAACGATGTCGCGCATGCCGGTAATTCTCACACCGTTTCAGAGAGCGCCTGTTCCCGGGCCTGCCGGAGCACCGAAACCAGGGCGCCGGGACGGGATCGAACCCCCGTCACGATCCGCTAACGATCGTTTCTTTTAAGAAAGTTTCTTGTTAGTTTAACGAGGGTCAGCCCGCAGGCAGGCAATCCAAGCCGCGGGTTGTGGCAGCTCCGATCGCTCCCAGCGAGCACAGAGGGTCGCGGGGACCCCAGCCGATAACAGATGAGCGCAAACCCCGGCGAAAGCCTGAAAGGGAGACCTCCAGTGAAGTTCGCGAGAATCGCCACCACGACGGCCACCACCGCCGCCCTCGCCCTGGGCCTCGCCGCCTGTGGCAGCAGCGAGCCCGCGTCGACCTCCGAGTCCGCCGCGTCCGCTCCCGCCGCCTCCGGCCCCAAGTTCGCCGGCCAGACTCTGACCGTGTGGCGCCTCGGCGCTCCGGACGAGAAGCAGAACGCCCTCATGACCGACTTGAACGCGAAGTTCAAGGAGACCACCGGTGCCGAGGTCAAGGTCCAGTGGGTGCCGTGGCCGGACGCGCAGGCCAAGTGGACCGCCGCACTGGCCGGCGGAGAGGGTCCGGACGTCACCGAGTTCGGCAACGACCAGGTGGCCGCCTGGGTCGCGCAGGACGCCCTCACCGACATCACCGAGGTCGTCAAGGGCAACCCCGACTTCCAGCAGATCCCGCAGAACCTGTGGGGATACGAGACGGTGGACAGCAAGATCTACGCCGCTCCGTGGGGTGGCGGCACCCGCGCCGTCCTCTACCGCACGGACTGGTTCAAAGAGCTGAACATCGAGATTCCCAAGACCTGGGAGGACCTCGTCGCGGCCGGCAAGAAGATCGTCGCCGAGAAGGGCAAGGACGTCGACGGCTTCGCCTTCAACGGCGGCTCCGACGCCAACATGTCGCTCTCCCCGTTCGTCTGGTCGGCCGGTGGCGACTTCGCCGCGTTCGAGGGCGGCAAGTGGGTCGGCAAGCTGACCGAGCCCGGCTTCAAGGAGGGCTTCCAGTTCTACACCGACCTGGTGGTCAAGGACGGTGTCTCGCGCAAGTCGGCCCTGACCCAGAACTCCGTGGACATCGCGACCCGCTTCGCCAACGGCAAGGTCGGCATGTACGTGACCGGTGGCTGGGACATCACCACCATCAAGGAGCAGAGCGGCGGCAAGGTCGACGACGCGAAGATGGGCTTCTTCTCGCTCCCGGCCAAGGACGGCAGCGGCCCGGCTCCGGCCTTCCAGGGCGGTAACGACATCGCCATCTGGAAGGACGCCAAGAACGTCGAGCTGGCCGGCGAGTACGTGAAGCTGGCCGCCGGCAAGGAGTTCGGCACCCGCTACGCCAAGGACGGCGGTCTCCTGCCGCTGTATCCGGAGGCGCTGGCCGAATACGCCGCCGACCCCGTGCAGGCGCCGTTCGCCGAGACCTTCAAGGTCGCCAAGGGCTTCCCGAACGACACCAACTGGGCCGAGGCCAATGACACCAAGGCGGTCCTGCAGACCGCGGCCCGCTCGGTCATCGAGAGCAAGAAGGACGTCGACACCGCTCTGGCCGACGCCAACAAGGAACTCGAAGAGATCCTGAACCAGTAGCCATGGCCAACACCTCAACCGTCGCCCGGGACGGGGGCTCGTCCCTCGCCCCGGCGCGGGGGCGCCACACCGGCAAACCCCCGCGCAAGCCAAGCGGACTGCCCGACTGGGTGGTCCCCTACGCGCTGCTCCTCCCCGGTCTCGTGGTCATCGCCGGCCTGCTGCTCTACCCGCTGTACCAGATGGTCGTCATGTCCTTCCAGAACGTGGGACTGCGGCAGATCCGGGGCGTCCCGGCCGAGTCCGTCGGCTTCGAGAACTACCAGAAGCTGTTCGAGTCGGAACTGTTCTGGACCTCTCTCCGCAACACCGTCGTCTTCGCGGTCGTCACCGTGGCGCTCACCCTGACGCTCGGCACGCTGGTCGGCCTGCTGCTCCACAAGCTCGGCAAGAAGATGTCGACCTTCCTCATCGTCGGCATCATGGCGGCGTGGGCCACTCCTCAGATCGCCACCGCGATCATCTGGCGCTGGCTCTTCGACGCGGAGTCGGGTGTCATCAACTGGGCGCTCAACATGCTCCCCGACTGGTTCTCCTCCCTGCTGTTCGGCCGCTCCGACTGGACCGGCGAGCCGTGGCTCAACGACGCGCTCACCATCTACATGGTGCTCATCGTCGCGGTGGTCTGGGCGTCGTTCCCGTTCATCGCGGTCTCGGTGCTCGCCGGGCTGAAGAGCATCTCCCAGGAGCTGTACGAGGCGGCCCGGATGGACGGCGCCTCCGCGTGGCGCATCTTCTGGCGGATCACCTTCCCGCTGCTGAAGCCGGTCTTCGCGGTGCTGGTCGTACTCTCGATCATCTGGGACTTCAAGGTCTTCACCCAGCTGTTCGTGCTGGCGGGCGGAACGTCCAACCGTGAGGCCTTCAACCTGTCGCTGTTCGCCTTCACCCAGGCCTTCAGCGCGCCGCCCAAGATGGGCATGGGAGCGGCCATCGCGGTGGTGCTGACGCTGATCCTGCTCGTCATCACCTTCTTCTACGTCCGCCAGATCGTGAAGACGGAGGACGTGCGATGACCACTTTCCAGACACCCGGGCGGTCCGGGCAGCTCCAGGCCGGCAGGAAACTCAAGCAGCGCAAGCAGCTCGGCAAGTTCGGTCTCAACACCGCGGCCGTCGTGGTGTTCGTGTTCGCGGTGTTCCCCGTCTACTGGATGGTGACCACGGCGTTCAAGAGCAGCGAGCAGATCTTCACGACGGACTTCATCCCGTTCCCGACCGACCCGACCCTGGACCACGTCAAGCGGGTCTTCACCGAGGGCGTCGCGGGCCACTCCATCTGGCGCTACCTGCTCAACAGCTCCATCGTGGCCCTCGGCACCGTGCTCATCGGCGCGGTCTTCTCCCTGCTCGCGGCGACCGCCGTGGCCCGCTTCCGCTTCCGCGGACGCGCCTCGTTCCTGGTCCTGCTCCTCATCGTGCAGATGGTGCCGGGCGAGGCCCTGCTCATCCCGCTCTTCATCATGGTCAGGCGGGCGGGCCTGTACGACCAGCTCTTCGGGCTCATCGTGGTGAACATCGCGATGACGCTGCCGTTCGCGATCTGGATGCTCCGCACCTTCGTCGCGGCGGTGCCCAGGGAGCTGGAGGAGGCGGCCTGGATCGACGGCGCGAGCCGGTTCACCACCTTCTGGCGGGTCCTGTTCCCGCTGGTGGCGCCCGGTCTCGTCGCGACGAGCATCTTCTCGTTCATCACCGCCTGGAACGAGTTCGTGTTCGCGCTGACCCTGATCAACGACCAGGGCACCTACACCATGCCCGTGGCGCTGCGCTACTTCGTCAGCCAGCGGTCGGTGGACTGGGGCGGCATCATGGCCGCCTCCACCCTGATGACCATTCCGGTGATCATCTTTTTCCTTCTGGTGCAGCGGCGAATGGTCTCCGGCCTCGTCGCGGGCGCCGTCAAGGGCTGACCCCCCTGGTGCTGGTACGGCTCGCACCCACAAGGAGCGAGCCGTACCAGCCCTTTCCCTATCCGACACCCCCCTATCTCAGGTAAGGAACTACATACCGCCATGTCTGAGTTCATCGCGGAACACAGCGATCAGGGGCTGCACCGTCTCGCGGCCGGCACGTTGCTCGTCGCGTTCCAGGGCACCACCGTCCCCGAGTGGGTCCTGCGTGATCTGGAGAACGGTCTCGGCGGTGTCACCCTCTTCGGGTTCAACGTCGCCGACGCCGCCCAGCTCTCCACCCTCACCGCCCGCCTGCGCGAGGCCGGCGAGCCGGTCATCTCGCTCGACGAGGAGGGCGGCGACGTCACCCGGCTCGCCTACCACGTGGGCAGCCCCTATCCCGGCAACGCCGCCCTCGGCGCCGTCGACGACGCCGAGCTGACCCGGCGCGTCTACCGGTCCATCGGCGACGACCTGGCCCGCTGCGGCGTCAACCTGGACATGGCCCCCTCGGCCGACGTGAACACCGCCGACGACAACCCGGTGATCGGCACCCGCTCGTTCGGGTCGGACGCCGCCCTGGTCGCCCGGCACACCGTCGCCGCCGTCCACGGCCTGCAGTCGGCGGGCGTGGCCGCCTGCGTCAAGCACTTCCCCGGCCACGGCGCCACCCGTCAGGACTCCCACCTGGAGATCCCGCTCGTCGACGCCTCCCTGGAGCTGCTGCGCGAACGCGAGCTCGTCCCCTTCCGCGCCGCGATCGCGGCCGGGACAAAGTCGATCATGACCGCGCACGTACGGGTCCCCGCCGTCACCGGCCTGATTCCCGCCACGCTCTCCCCCGCCGCCCTGACCGGTCTGCTCCGCGGCGAGCTGGGCTACGACGGCGTGGTCATCTCCGACGCCCTCGACATGAAGGCGGTCACCGACACCTACGGCCTGGCCGGCGGCGCGGTGCTCTCCCTGGCCGCCGGCGCCGACCTGCTCTGCCTGGGCCCGCTGCCGACCGAGGACGACATCCGCCGGATCACCTCCGAGATCGTCGCCGCGGTGCTGGACGGGCGGCTGCCCCTGGCCCGCCTGGAGGCGGCGGCCGAGCGAGTGGCCCGCCTGCGCACCTGGTTCGGCACGCCCCACACGGGCCAGGCCGAGGAGAACGTGATCGGCCTGGCCGCCGCCCGTCGCGCGATCAGCCTCACCGGATCGGCGTCCCCTCTGATCAACCCCCTGGTGGTCGAGGTCGACACCCCGCCGACCATCGCGGTCGGCGACGTGCCGTGGGGCTTCACTCCCCTGCTGCCGCAGGCGGAGGTCCTCCGGGTCAAGCCGGAGGACGCAGACGTGCCGGGCATCCTGGAGCGCGCCGCCGGCCGCTCCCTGATCGTCGTGGTCAAGGACGCCCACCGCTACCAGGCCAGCCGATCGGTGGTGTCCGCGCTGCTGTCCGCCCGCCCCGACGCCACCGTGGTCGAGATGGGCCTGCCGATCTGGCGCCCCGAAGGCGTCACCTACCTCGCCACGTACGGTGCCGCCCGCGCCAACGCCCAGGCCGCCGCCGAGCTGCTCGGCGTCTGATCCGGCGTCTGGTCCGACTTATACGACACGGCTCGCGCCCGGGGTGATCCCCGGGCGTGAGCCGTCGGCATGCGATCAGAACGCGTTCGCGGTCATCGGCCGGAGGATCTCCTGCCAGACCTCACGCATCTGCGTCCTCACGGGCCCCTCCGCCCCATCCGAGGACAACGGGCCGGCCACCACGGATTCCTCGCACGGCTCAGGGCGAACCGACAGGCCCGCCGCCACGGATTCCTCGTCCGGTTCGCGGTGGACCGGCAGACTCGCCGCCACGGATTCCTCGTCCGGTTCGCGGTGGACCGGCAGACTCGCCGTCATGGACTCCTCGTACGACTCGGGGTGAACCGACAGGCCCAGCGCCATGGGCTCCTCGTACGACTCGGGGTGAACCGACGGACCCGCCGCCACGGGCTCCTCGCACGGCTCAGGGCGAACCGGCAGATCCGCCGCCACGGATTCCTCGTACGACTCGGGGTCGACCGGCGCGGGAAGCTCCGCGATCCTTGCGCGGGGCTCGGCGGCGATGGCGCGCAGGAGCGTGCGCAGATACCTCGCGATCTGGGACACGTCGTCGTGGTCGATCGCGGCGGGGTTGAAGCGGAGGCCGAGGGTGAGGCTCCGGTCCGCGTCCACCGCCTGAATGTGCAGCGCGCCACGGGCCACACCGTTGAAGACCGTCCACTCCACGCCGGTTCCGACCCCGTGGAAACGAGGGGTGGCCGCCCTTCTGCGGTAGCTGAACAGGACCGGCCGGGAGGTCCTCTCCGGCGGCAGGTGCCGGAACCGGTACAGGGCGCGGAGTTCGGCCTGGACCGTACGCAGGTGGGCCGGCAGATCCTCGTCCGGGCCGGGGTGCGGGACGAACGGCACCTCCGCGACGAACGGCCCGATGTGGTCCCGCGTCTCGCCGGTCCGAGTGCCGAGGTCGAGGGCGAGCGGCGAGCCGGTGGTGCCGTAGCGGCGCAGCAGCACGCCCAGGGAGACCAGGAGCAGTTCGAACCGGGTCGCGCCGAGTGCCGCGGCCGCGGCCGCGAAGCCCCCGAACTCGGTTCGGCCGAGCACCATCTCCACGATCTCGCCGGGACCGACGTCGTGCGGGTTCGCCCGCAGGCCGGGCAGGACCAGCTCGGCGGACTCACCGACGCGCTCACTCCAGAACGCCGCGGCCTCCGCGGTCCCCGCCGAGGACCCGGCCACGGGTCGAGCGGACCCAACGGGCTCAGCCGAAAACTCGGCCACGGGTCGAGCGGGTCCGGCGGGCTCAGCCGGGAACTCGGCGGGTCCCGCGGGAGGCTCGGCGGTTCCGTCGGGCCCCATCGAGAACTCTGCCGGGGGTTCGGCGGGTTCGTCCTGCCGTGCGGGCAGGTCGCCCCGGGGCGCAGACCGCTCGCCGTACGGCAGGGGCAGTCTGGGCAGTGCGGCGCGCGAGAAGTAGGCGTCGGCCAGGTCGCGGACCAGGATGTCCTTGGAGCTCGCGTCGAACACCCGGCCGTGCGCCGTGAAGATCAGCCGGTTGCGATCCTGCCCCACCGTGACCAGCGTGAACCGGGCGAGCGGGCCGCGATCCAGGTCGAACGGGCGAGCGGCCTCCGCCGCCGCGACCTCGGGGTAGCGCTCGGGAGACGTCTCCGTCCGGGTCACCCGGACCCGGCCGAGCACCGCGTGCCGGGATGCGACGGCGGCGCATGCGCTCAGCAGTGCCGGAACGTCGAGGGGGCCGTTCAGGTGGAGCACCAGCGGGATCCCCCGCAGGTCGAAAGAGGCGTGCGACATCGTGTCCGTCTCCCTCGTGGATGACTCCTCTTCGGCGGGCGACGGGGGCGCCGGTCACCCCGAACAGGCATTTATTAGGAAAGTTTCCTGTCTATTCCAGCGTTTGAATGCTACACATGTGCTACGCCCGAGACAAGCGGCTTGCGGCGAACCGACCTGGAGGCGTCGATGACCGTTCGCGGGGAACTCGGTGGGGGAAGCCCCGAACTCGCCGGACTTGCCGGCACCGTGCTGCAGCCCGGGTTCGTGGGTGCGGAGGTGCCCGACTGGCTGCGCAGGCGGCTCGGCGAGGGTCTCGGCGGGGTTGCGCTCTACTCCCGCAATCTTGTAAACAGTGCGCAGATCAGGGCACTGACCGCGGCCCTGCGCGCGGAGAACCCGGACGTGGTGATCGCCACCGACGAGGAGGCCGGCGACGTCACCCGGCTGGAGGCGCTCACCGGCAGCTCCCGGCCTGGAAACCTCGCGCTCGGCGCGGTGGACGATCCCGAGCTGACCGAGCGGGTCGCCCGCGAGGTCGGACGGGACATGGCCTTCGCGGGCATCACCCTGAACTACGCCCCCGTGGTGGACGTCAACTCCGACCTGGACAACCCCGTCGTCGGCACCCGCGCGTTCGGCGCGGACCCCCTGCTGGTCGCCCGGCACGCCCGCGCGTGGATCACCGGCCTCCAGTCGGCCGGGGTGGCCGCCTGCGCCAAGCACTTTCCCGGCCACGGCGCCACCGCGACGGACTCCCACACCGGCCTGCCGACCGTGTCCTCCTCGGCCGAGGAGCTCGCCGTCACCACGCTCCCGCCGTACCGGGCGGCCATCGAGTCCGGGGTCCAGGCCGTGATGACCGGCCACCTGCTCGTCCCCGCCTACGACCCCGACTCCCCCGCCACCATGAGCAGCCGCATCCTTGTCGGGCTGCTCCGGCGGGAGCTCGGCTTCGACGGGCTGATCGTGACCGACGGCGTGGAGATGCCCTCCGTCGCCGAGCGGTACGGCGTGACCGGGGCGGCCGTCCGTGCCCTCGCCGCCGGGGCCGACGCGATCTGCGTGGGTGGCGAGCGCAAGGGGGCCGGAGTGGTCGGATTCATTCGCAACGCCATCATGGCCGCCGTGATCGACGGCACGCTCCCCGAGGAGCGTCTGGCCGAGGCCGCCTCCCGGGTCCGCCGCCTGGCCGCGTGGTCGGCCGAGCGGCGCCGGGCCGCCTCGGCCGTCGCCCAGACGCCGGAATCGGCCGGTCTCGCGGCCGCCAGGCGAGCCGTGCGGGTCCGTGGCGACGGGCTGCCGCTGTCCGCGGCCCCGCAGGTGATCGAGTTCGTGTCCGAGACGAACATCGCCATCGACCGGGCCACCCCCTGGGGCGTCGCCGCGCCGCTGGCCGAACTGCTCCCCGGCACGACTGCCATGCGGCTCGGCGCCGAGGACCCGCTTCCGCCACAGACCGACAGCCGCCCCCTGGTGATCGTCGTGCGCGACGCCCACCGGCACGCCTGGCTGTCAGCCCGACTCGACGCCCTGCTGTCGCGGCGCCCCGACGCGATCGTGGTGGAGATGGGGTTGCCGGGGCCCGAGACACCCGGCGGCACGCACATCACCACGTACGGCGCGACGACCGCCTCCGGCCGAGCCGCGGCCGAACTCCTGGCCGGCCACTCCTCGACGGCCCGGACCAGCTCCCCCTGAAGCGACCCTGCCTTCCGAGGAATCCCTGATCGTGGAAGAGGGTCGCCAAGCTGACAGCCCTACGTCACCCGTTTCCTCTGCCGCGATCCCAGCTCGCTGCGAGGTCATAACAGGGGAGCTAGCTCGACTTGTTTCGTACGTCACCACGCACGCAGATGCTCCGTGTCCCTCATGATCGCTTCCGCCTCGGCTCTGTCTGCGGGATCGTTGGCCAGCCTCTCGGCTGCGATTCGAGCCAGCTCCATGCGGTGGAGACGCTGAGCGATGACACGCGCTTCGCGGACATCTTCGGTCGCGGAACGACCGTCGGAGGTCAGCTCGTTCACAGCCCTCCCCTCTCTGGCGTCGAGATCAACAGCCAATATGCCCTGCCTTCGCCGTACGGCCAGGCATCGCCTGGCCGAGCACCGGCCTGGACGTCTCGGGGCCGGCAATCTCGCCGGAAGCATCCAGCGCCACCATACGCACCGCACGTCAAGTTGTCCGGGGCGAGCGGTTCTTGCCGGATTCAGTATGGGCTCATCTGATCCAGCACCTTGGTCGCGAGTGTCAGGAACTCCTCGGCTTTCACCATGTCGTGGGTGACGTCATCGGGAATGATCTCCGGAGTATCGGATCGAGGGTATTCGGCACCATTGCGCCGGCGGCGCATGCGGTCGAACGAGCGGAGCGACTGCCCGAGCGGTGGATCCAGCTGGGCTGTGACGGCATCCAGTACGGCCAGATGCCCGCCCCTGCTGGTGGCCCTCAGTCCTTGATTCTCAAGGATGGAGGCGAGTGCTTTTCGGGAGGCGTCGTAGAGAAGCTGATATGCGCCTGTCGGATCCGTTTCGGCACCTGTGCGGGCGAGCTCGACATGACGCCTGGCCTGAGCGATCAAGGTATCGGCGTGTTCCCGGCTCGCCGGCACCCGTTCCAACTGCCCCGCGGCCAGCATCGCGTCGATCCGGTCGCGTCCCTGCATCCATCTCATGTGGTGATCCGCTTCTGAATCAGGGGGTACAGAGGTTTGCTCCGCAAGGACGTCAGGAACGGGTTGTCCGTGTCGTCGGTCCACGACGCCGATGAGATCCGGCTGATGTTCACCTCGCGGCCGAGGATCCGCTCCGCGCTCCGTGCCGCGTCGTAGAGTTTGTCCTCGTCTGCGGATCCCACGATGAGAACGTCGACGTCACGGGGCACAGAACCCGCTTGATTAGCGTTTCTAGCAGCCCAGGAGCCATAGATATACGCCTCGTCGATGCCGGATATCGGCTGGAGAAGGGGCGGCAGGATAGCGGCTGGACCATAGGTCACCGCGAGCAGGTCGGCCAGCGGTTTCGCGACGATCGTGTCCATGTCCGCACGTATGAGGCGCAGGTTTCCGTGTCGTCTCTCAATGATCAGCCCAGCATCTACAAGCCGATCCATCTCGCGGCTCACGGTCGACTGGGATGTGCCCACACGTGCGGCAAGATCGGTTGTTGAGTATTCGTCTTCCGGGTGGAGGTATAGCCAGGCCAGTAATTCGCCGACGGCATCGGACCGAAGCAACGGCAGCAGCAATGGAGGGGGTGCCCTCATAGATGCATAGTATCATGCATGAATAGCAAGTCCATTACCTTCTGTAGCAACTCAACACCGGAGAGCTCTCACGGGCGAGAGACGTCGATCCCTCCGAGACGTTTCGCCGCGTAGACCCACTGCATCCGCGCGACGGACAAGAGTCGGCAGCCGGGCGAAGGCCACGCCCTCACGGCACGCTTGAGGAGTCCGTTCCGGTGGGTCCTCAGGACGCGAAGATCTCCTCACGGGCCTGGTCGAGGGCGGCGAGAACGGCACCGCGCAGCACCGGGTTACCGGCCACCGCGGTGGGCACCACCTGCGGGCGGATCGGGCACATGCGAGCCACCGCCTCCTCGATCCTGGAGGTGAGAGCGCTTCCGCCCGCCTGGCTGACCTCTCCGGCGAGCACCACGAGCCCGGGGTCGAGCACGACGCACACCGACGCCACACCCAGCGCCAGCCGTCCGGCGATCTCGTTCAGCAGGGGCTCTCCCCGCTCTCCCGCCTTGACCGCGGCCGCCACGCACTCGGCGGCGCTGCCGCCCGAGAAGCCGTACGTCTCGGCGAGCTCGGCCACCGCCTCGGCGCTGACCAGGGACTGCAGGCCACCGGCGAGCGAGGGCAGCCTTCCCGGCACGGCTCGCACGTCCTCGGCCAGGGGCACGCCGGGCACCGGCAGGTAGCCGATCTCGCCCGCGCTGCCCGACCGGCCGCGGTGCAGCCGTCCGCCGAGCACGACGCCGAGGCCGATGCCGCGGCCCACCCAGAGCAGCACGAAGTCGTCGGCGTCACGGGCGGCGCCCAGGGTGCGTTCGGCGAGGGCGACGAGGTTCACATCGTTTTCGATCTTGACGTCGCGGCGCAGGTCGCGGGCGAGTCGCTCATGGATGCCCTCGTGCCATCCCGGCAGGTCGAAGGAGAACCGCACGTCCCCGCTCCGGGGGTCGACCACACCGGGGGTGCCGATCACGACCGCCCGCAGCTTGGAGAGCGCCACCTTGGCCGACCGGCAGGCCTTGACGACCGCACTGTGCACGAGGGCGACCGGATCGTCGTGCCCATTCGGCGCGACTTTCACCTCGGCCACGATCTCCCCGTGGATATCGGCGATGGCGGTCGTCACGAATTCCGGTCCGACGTCCAGGCCCGCCACATAGGCCGAGGAGGAAATAATCCCATAAAGCGCCGCATTAGGCCCTCTACCCCCGGCCTGCTCCCCTGCCACCTCGACCAGACCGCGCCCCTCCAACCGGGCGAGCGTCTGTGACGCGGTCACCTTGGAAAGGCCCGTGAGCTCCCCGATCTGGCCTCTCGTCAGTGGTCCCGAGGCGAGCAGAAGCTCGAGGGCGGCCCTGTCGTTGATCTCCCTCAGTAGCCTGGGCACGCCAGGACGTCGCTCCATACGCATGCTCTCTTGTCGCCGTTTCCCCGTCGTAATTATATTCAATCAAAAATAGCGGTTCTATTCATTAATAAAGCTTCCTGATAGTTTAGCCCCGTGGAGGCCTCGCGGGGGGCCACGGGGGTGCCCCCCGCCGTGCCGCACCGGGAGTTCTCCCCCGCCCGGCGGCCCCGGCCCCGCGTCGCCCACCCCTCGGGCCCTCCGGCTTTTCGGCCGCCCCGCTCCCGGTTTTCGGTCCCGAGAACCTCTCCCACCTGGGGTTTCCTCCGCGCCACCGTGTCGTCTCCCCGTATCCGCCTTGTGCCCGGAAAGCAAGTCTTGCGACGCTCGCCCACCGCATGGAACACTCCCGAAAACGGTAAAGGTTCTTTTTAGTAAGACCCTTGCCGCGCGTGGCGAGGCAGGTCTGGACATGGATACCGTCATCACGATCGCAGCCGAATACACGGGACAGCCGACCCGCTACGGCCCCGTCACGATGGGACAGGCCAACATGGCGCGTTGCGTGCTCCGCGACCCGCCGCTCCACATGAACTTCCGCGTCGTCAAACGCCTTCCGGCGGGCACGACCCTCGATGCCGTCGCCGCGTCGGTCGGCCGGTTGCTCTCCCGGCACGAGGGTCTCCGGGCCACCATCCACTCCGGCACCCAGTGCGTGAGCGGTTCGGGCGCGCTCCCCATCGAGGTGCACGACGCCGAGCCCGGCGAAGGCGGATCCGGCCTCGCCGAGGAGGTCGGCCTGCGGATGCAGGGCACCCGGTTCGACGTGGAGGCGGAGCTTCCCATCAGGGTCGCCGTGATCACCGAGCGGAACGTGCCACGCCTGGCGGTCTTCGTGCTTCCCCACACCTCGGTGGACGCGATCGGCCTGGCCACCGTCATGCGCGAGTGGGAGCGCCTGATCCGGGGCGGCACCGTACTCTCGCCATGCCCGACACAGCCCCTCGAACTGGCCGAGGCCGAGGGAGGCCCGCTCTCCCAGCGCCGTACCGCGGCGGCCCTGCGGCACTGGGAGTCCCAGCTTCGGCGGGTGCCGCAGTCCATGTTCGCGATCGACATCGACGAGGTGCCCGACGCCGACGCGATCTGTCCCCGGCTCCGGGTCCGTTCCGCGGTGGCGGGCGAGGCGCTGGGCGCCGTCGCGAGCCGTACCGGCGCCAGCCGCTCCGCGGTCGTCCTCGCCGCGCTGGGGGTCCTGATCGGCCTGCGCAACGCGCAGCGGACCTGCGTGATCGCCTCGCTGGCGAGCAACCGGGTCCGTCCCGAACTGCGCGACTATGTCGGACCGCTGGCCCAGGACGCCCTGATGGCCGCCGACCTCGACGTTTCCACCTTCGACGAGGCGATCCGCCGCTTCCGGACCGCCTCACTCACCGGATACCAGCACAGCCGGTTCGACTCCACCGCGCTCTGGGAGGTCATCGAGACCGTCAACGCCGAGCGGGGCGTGAACTTCGCACGCGACTGCGTCTTCAACGACATGAGCGGGGTCACCGTCTCGGCGCACGAGCCCGCGCCGTCCGCCGAGATCGAGTGTGACTGGCTGCCGGCCGCCTCGCTCCCCGCGCACCTCGCGCTCTGGGCCAACCGGCTGGAGGACGAGGAGGTGGACCTGACGTTCTGGATCGACCCCCGGGTCATGACGCGTACGGAGGCGGAGGCCTTCGGGACCGGGCTCGTCAAGCTGCTGATCAGGGCCGGGGACCGAATTGTTCATCTGCCGGATGTTCTGGCGATCGCCGGGGTCGCCCCCGTCGCGTACGGCCCCGGCTGGGTCCACATCGACTCCTGCTGGGTGAACCTCGACGCGGTCGAGCGGCTGGTCGGTGAGGCCGTCGGCGGGCGGCCTCACCGGGTGATCCACGACGCCAATGGGCGTCTGACCTGCCATGTCTCCTCCGGAACGCCCGAGGAGATTCACGCCGCCTGTCTCGCCCTGCTCCAGGGCCGCACCTCCGCCATGGCGCCACAGCACTACGTCGTCCACGCGCCCGGGCCCGGCGACACGTGGCTGCGGGGCCCTGTGATCGCCGAAGGCGACGGCCGAGATTTCATTTTGCGCGGGCCTCGCGCATGAGGAATCAATAGCAGGCGGGATAATCGGTTACATGCGCCTATCCGCTCGTGTCGACTATGCCCTACGTGCCGCCGCCGAACTCGCCGCCGCGGGTGACGGACCTACCACCGTGGGTGAGCTGGCGAAAGAGCAGGACATGCCTCCCAAATACTTGGAAAACATTTTGCTTCAGATGCGCCGGGCCGGACTGGTCCGCGGGCAGCGTGGTCCCGAGGGCGGTTACGTGCTGGCACGTCCGCCCGCCGAGATCAGTCTCGCCGATGTGATCCGCGCCGTGGACGGCCCGCTGGCCAACGTGCGGGGCGAGCGTCCCGAGCATGTCGACTACCGCGGCCCCGCCGAATCCCTTCAGCAGGTCTGGATCGCACTGCGCGCCAACGAGAGGGCGATCCTGGAGGAGGTCACGCTGGAGAACGTGGCGACCGGAGCCCTCCCGGAGAGGGTCCGGCAGCTGTCCGCCGACCCCGCCGCCTGGGACTAGACCCGTGCCGCTCAGGTCCCGCACCCGAGCCGTACCGCACCGGTCCCGTATCCAGGCCGTGTCCTCCCGGGCCGTGCCGCTCAGGGTCCGCACCCGAGTCACATCGTGCCGGCCTCATATCCGAGCGGTGGCCACCCGGGTCGTGCCGCTTGGGCCGCTCGTGCCGTTCGGCGGGTCCCATGCCCGAGGGTGACGTCGTCTACCGCGCCGCCAGACGGCTCGGCCTGGCGCTCGACGGCCGGGTCCTGACCCGCTCCGACTTCCGCGTGCCACGCCACGCCACGGCCGACCTCACCGGCCGGACCGTGCTGGAGACCGTCTCACGCGGCAAGCACCTGCTCACCCGCGTCGAGGGCGGGCTGACCGTTCATACCCATCTCCGGATGGAGGGCAGCTGGCAGATCTCACCCGCCGGCCGTCGGCTGCCCCCGGGCGACGTGATCCGTCTGGTGCTCGCCAACGCGGAGTGGCAGGCGGCGGGAGTGCGACTCGGCATGGTCGACCTGGTCCCGGTAAATGAGGAGACCCGGTTCGTCGGGCATCTCGGACCCGACCTGCTGGGGGCCGACTGGGATGAGGCCGAGGCCGTGCGACGGCTGGCGCGGAAGCCGGAGACGAGCATCGGGGAGGCGCTGCTGGACCAGCGCAATCTGGCGGGGATCGGCACCATCTATCGGGCGGAGACGTTGTTCCTCGCGAAAGTCTCGCCATGGCGGCCCGTGGGCATGATCGAAGACCTGGGAACGATTGTGACGCTGGCGCACCGGTTAATGGACGCCAACAAGGAACGTCCGAGCAGGGTGACGACCGGTGACCTCCGTCCGGGACGGGGCACCTGGGTCTACGGCAGGGCCGGGAGGCCATGCCTGCGCTGCGGGCGTCGAATCAGTCGTGGGGAGATGGGTGCACAGCCGCAGGAACGGCTGATCATCTGGTGCGGCCACTGCCAGCCGGAAGAACCGACCGACTAGGCGGCGACCATGTCGTTGACCTCGGGAAAGACGGAGTCCGGGATGGCACCTGGCGGCACGGTCTCCGGAATCGGCAGACGCTCCCGCTCGGGGACATCATTTGCCAGCACCGGGGCATGCTGCAGCTCGGCCAACGCGAACTGATCAGAAACCTCACGCAGCACCTGTGAAAGCGGCACGCCCAAGGCACCGCAGATCGACGCGAGCAGCTCTGAGGAGGCCTCCTTCTGACCGCGCTCCACCTCGGACAGATATCCGAGAGAAACACGAGCCAATGTGGACACCTCACGCAGGGTGCGACTCTGCCGCACCCTCAGCCGCCGCAGCACGTCACCGAGCAGCTGACGCAGCAGGACCATCTGTCGCTCCCTCCCCGGCGCGGATGCCTTGACAACACTCCGCGCGACCGGTTCGTGCCGCCCGTTCTTTGAACGCGACCCTTGGTACATACTCCTCGCCGTCATCATCGCTTGACCTTTACATCACTCACAGTTCCACCGTACCCGTAACCACTGACACCACGGCAGACCATGGCGGGCATGTTCGCTGGGGACGTAACGCGGTAATCATCCGGAATGTTCCCCCACGCTCGCCTCCAGCACGCCTTGGAGCAGGTCCACGGCCTCGTTCACAGTCCATTCGCGAATCTCCTCACGCGTCCCGGCGAGGTGTAGATCTCGGTGCCATACCCGCCCATCTGAGCCGCTAACGGCAAGGTGAACGGTGCCCACCGGTTTACCGTCCTGCGGCTCCGGACCGGCCACTCCGGTGGCCGCCAGGCCGTACGTGGAGCCCGTGAGGCGGCGGACGCCGTCGGCCATGGCCGCGGCGACCTCCGGATGCACGGCTCCCTCGCGCTCCAGAAGGCCCGCAGGGACCTCCAGCAGGCGATGCTTGAGCTCGGTGGCGTAGGAGATGACCCCGCCCACGAAGGCGGCAGAGGCCCCGGAGGGGGCCGTGAGCGCCGCACCGATCAGGCCGGCGGTCAGCGACTCGGCCACCGACACCGTCTCCCCCTCGCGGACGAGGAGCGAGAGCACGTTGGTGGTCGCGAGTAGACGGTGACTCATCGGGCCCGCGCCTGCTTCGCCACCTGACGCAGTTTGATCGCGCGTATCACGTAGTCGAGCCCGGTGCCCACCGTCACGATGGCCGCCGCGCCCATGACGATCCAGCGGATCGGCTCCGGCACTCCCGGCCAGATGTAGGAGACGATCGCGGCGATCTGCAGGACGGTCTTCACCTTGCCACCGTAGCTGGCGGGGATGACCCCGTGCCTGATGACCGCGAATCGCAGGATGGTGACGCCGAGCTCCCTGCCCAGGATGACGATGGTCATCCACCAGGGAAGCTCGTCCAGGATCGAGAGGCTGATCAGCGCGGCACCGATGAGGGCCTTGTCCGCGAGCGGATCGGCGATCTTCCCGAAATCGGTGATCAGGCCGTAGCGGCGGGCCAGCTCACCGTCGAGCAGATCGGTGAGCGAGGCGACCATGAAGACCACCAGAGCCGCGGCTCGCCAGCCGGATCCCGGCAGGAAAAGGCAGACCACGAAGAACGGAACCATCGCCAGTCGTATCACCGTCACAACATTGGCGATGTTCCAGGCGCTCACCTTGGGGGCCATGGATGCCGCGGTCGAATCGGTGCCCGTCTCTGGCGGGTTGGTCATACGCCCTCCCGGCCCGGTGGCGCGCTCATGTGGCCGCCTTGATCCGTGCGATCAGGTCGACCCCTTCCGAGTCGACCACAACGGCCCGGACGATCTGACCCGGCACCAGGCCGATGCCCTGGACCGTTACAGAACCGTCGACCTCGGGCCCCTGATGGGCCGCACGGCCTTCGTAGCCGCCGTCGCCGAGGTCTTCCTCGATCAGGACGTCCACCTCGGTGCCGATCCGCTCCTCGGCCCGCTGGGCCATGAACTCCTCGGCGAGCTCGGTGAGCGCGGCCACGCGAGCGTCAATGGTCTCCTGGTCCAGCTTCCCGGGGAGTGACGCCGCCTCGGTGCCGTCTTCGTCGGAGTAACCGAAGATGCCGATCACATCGAGCCTGGCCTCCTCGAGGAAGGCCACCAGCTCGGCGAACTCCTCCTCGGTCTCGCCGGGGAAGCCCACGATGAAGTTGGAGCGCACCCCCGCCTCTGGAGCGATCTCGCGAACCGATTCCAGGAGGTCGAGGAAGCGCTTGGGATCGCCGAAGCGGCGCATCCGGCGCAGCACCGAGCCACTGGCGTGCTGGAAGGAGAGGTCGAAGTAGGCGGCGATCCCCTCGGTGGAGGCGATCATCTCCAGCAGCCCCGGGCGGAGCTCGGCGGGCTGCAGGTAGCTGATGCGCACCCGCTCGATGCCCTCGGTCGCGGCGAGGGAGGGCAGCAGCTTCTCCAGCGCCCTCAGGTCACCGAGGTCCTTGCCGTAGGAGGTGGAGTTCTCGCTGACCAGCACGAGCTCCTTGACGCCCTGCTCGCCCAGCCACGCGGCCTCTCCGAGGAGTTCCGAGGGGTTGCGCGAGACGTAGGCGCCGCGGAAGGCCGGGATCGCGCAGAACGTGCAGCGCCGGTCGCAGCCGGAGGCCAGCTTCAGGGAGGCCACCGGGCCGTCGCCCAGGCGCTTGCGCAGCGGCCGGGGGCCGCTGGCCGGGGCCACCCCCTCGGGCAGCTCGCCGTGGCCGGGGATGTTGACCTTTGGCGCGGCGGCGCGCTCGACCGGGGAGATGGGCAGCAGGGTCCGGCGGTCGCGGGGACTGTGCGGGACGAGCGGTGTGCCCGCCAGCACGTCGTCGAGACGCCTGCCGATCTGTGTGTAGTCGTCGAAGGAGATGACAGCCGTGGCCTCGGGCAGCGCGTCGGCGAGCTGGTCGCCGTAGCGCTCGGCCATGCAGCCCGCGGCGACCACCTTGGCCCCGGAGTCGGCCGCGGCGAGCAGCGTGTCGATGGAGTCCTTTTTCGCTGAGTCGATGAAGCCGCAGGTGTTGACGACGATGACATCTGGGTCGTCGTCGCCCACCTGCCAGCCGGCAGCCTCAAGACGCGCGGCGAGCTCCTCGGAGTCGACCTCGTTGCGCGCGCAGCCCAGTGTGATCAGCGATGCGGTTCGGCGGGATGACATGGTGAACACTACGGTATCGGGAGTTGGCCACTACCCGATGCACCTCCCCCATTCCAACCCCGTTGCAACCGTGCGAACGGCTAGGGCTTCCGGGGTTCCGCGATCCCGTAAGAACGGTTGAGAACCTCCCCGGCACGGCCGGGAGCACCCATGTCCTTGCCGTTCACCTGCAGCAGGACGGCTCCGCCGTCGCCGAAGGTGACCTTCAGCTTCTTCTTCGCCTTCCAGACGGAAGTTCTGCCCGCCTTGAGCATGCCCGAGAAGAGCACGTGGTCGCCCCCGTCCTTCACGTCGAGCCAGGACGTGCGCTTCGCCTTGACCTGAACGACGACCAGCTCGCCCCGCTTCTCGGCGGCCAGCGACGCGGCCCGGCGCGGGTCTGCCGCCTTGGACGGCGGCGGCATCTTCGTCGGGGCGGGGAAGATCTCCGCCGTGGGCGCGCTCTGCCCGCCCATCGTCTTCACCACGCCGAAGACCGCGAGGATGATCAGCGCTACCGCCATGGCCATCGTCCAGTTGGGCGAGCGGCGCTCGTGGATCTTTATCGGTGTGTCGGCCTGGAACACTCTGGCCGCCCGCACCGGCGGCGGCACGTCCCCGCGCTGCTCGTCGTATCGGTGAACCGCGGCCTCGGGATCGAGTCCGAGGACCCTGGCGACGTTGCGAACGTGCCCCCGCGCATAGAAGTCACCCCCGCAGAGGGAGAAGTCCTCCCTCTCCATCGCGTGGATCATCGCCTCACGAACGCGCGTGCGCTCGCTCAGCTGTCCGACGGTCAGTCCCATCGACCGGCGGGCCTCCGCCAGATCGCTGCCAATACCCATAGCGCACGCCCTTCAGCCCCCGACGCTGCGTAGTGGATCCCATTCAATCAGTAACCAAATGGGAGCCGTACGGCGGGGTGCGTCATTGTCCACGCAGGTCGGCGAGTAGTCCTGGAAGCTCGTCGGGCTTGACCATAACCTCGCGTGCCTTCGACCCTTCGCTTGGTCCGACCACGCTCCTGCTCTCCAGCAGGTCCATCAGGCGGCCCGCCTTGGCGAAGCCCACCCGCAGCTTCCGCTGGAGCATCGAGGTCGACCCGAACTGGGTGGTCACGATCAGCTCGGCCGCCTGGACCAGCAGGTCGAGGTCGTCGCCGATGTCGTCGTCGATCTCCTTCTTGACGGAGGCCGCGGCCGTGACGTCCTGGCGGTACTCGGCCTGCATCTGGGTCTTGCAGTGCGCGACGATCTCGCCGATCTCCTTCTCGGAGACGAAGGCGTTCTGCAGGCGCATGGGCTTGCTCGCGCCCATCGGCAGGAACAGCGAGTCACCCTGGCCGACCAGCTTCTCCGCGCCCGGCTGGTCCAGGATGACCCGGCTGTCGGCGAGGCTGGAGGTGGCGAACGCCAGGCGGGACGGCACGTTGGCCTTGATCAGGCCGGTGACCACGTCCACGGAGGGGCGCTGGGTGGCGATCACCAGGTGGATGCCCGCGGCCCGGGCGAGCTGGGTGATGCGGACGATGGAGTCCTCGACGTCTCGCGGGGCGACCATCATCAGGTCGGCGAGCTCGTCGACGATCACCAGCAGGTAGGGGTACGGCGTGTAGACCCGCTCGCTGCCCGGTGGCGGCACGAGCTTGCCCGCGCGCACGGCCTTGTTGAAGTCGTCGACGTGCCGGAAACCGCTGGCGGCCAGGTCGTCGTAGCGGCGGTCCATCTCGCCCACCACCCACTCCAGGGCCTCGGCGGCCTTCTTGGGGTTGGTGATGATCGGCGTGATGAGGTGCGGGATGCCCTCGTAGACGCTCAGCTCGACCCGCTTGGGGTCGACCAGGACCATCCGGACCTCGTCCGGGGTGGCGCGCATCAGGATCGAGGTGATCAGGCCGTTGACGCAGACCGACTTGCCCGCGCCGGTGGCTCCGGCGATGAGCAGGTGGGGCATCTTGGCCAGGTTGGCCACTATCGTGCGGCCCTCGACGTCCTTGCCGAGACCCACGATCATCGGGTGGTGGTCGGCCTGGGCGACCGGGGAGCGCAGGATGTCGCCCAGCGAGACGAGATCCTTGTCGGTGTTCGGGATCTCGACGCCGATCGCCGACTTGCCGGGGATCGGGCTCAGGATCCGAACATCTGCCGACTTGACCGTATAAGCGATGTTCTTGGTGAGCGCGGTGACCTTCTCGACCTTGACCGCGGGGCCGAGCTCGATCTCGTAGCGCGTCACCGTCGGGCCCCGGGTGAAGCCGATCACCTGCGCGTCGATGGCGAACTGCTCCATCACGCTGGTCAGCGCGTTGACCACGACGGTGTTGGCCTTGGTCTGCGGTTTGGGCGCGCTGCCGGGGCGCAGGAGCTGCGTATCCGGCAGGGTGTACGGCCCCGACTGCGAGGACAGGACGAGCTGCTCGACCTTGCGCGGCGCCGGGGTCGGCGCGGGCGGCTCCGCGCTGCGGACCGGCGCCTCCTCCTCGTCCTCCTCGGCCAGGCCGGGCACGATCTCCGGGGAGTGCTCGGCGATCTTGCCGGGCGACTCGGTGATGACGGGCGTGTCGTACGGCTTGACGTTGTCGCCGATGGGCCCCTCGCTCGCCGGCTTCTTGCGCGAGGGCCGCTTCCTGGGCGTGCGGGGCGTGGCCGGGGTCTCCCGGTTGAAGAGCATGTGCTTGATCTCGGACAGCCGCTCGGGGACCCGGTGCACGGGGGTGGCGGTGATCACCAGGACCCCGAACCCGGACAGGATCAGCAGCAGCGGGATGGTGATGAAGACGGGCAGGATGCTGGCCGGGGGCGCCGAGACGATGAAGCCGATCATGCCGCCGGCGGCCGACACCTTGTCCATGCCGTCGGAACCGCCCCCCGAGGGGTACGGCGTGCCCTGCGCGACGTGCACGATGCCGAGCACTCCCGCGGTGAGGGCGGACCATCCGATGATCATGCGGCCGGTGTCCGCGTTCTGGTCCGGGTGGCGCAGCAGCCGCCAGGCCAACAGCACGAGCAGGACCGGGATGAGCCAGGTCAGCGACCCGAAGACGCCGTGCATGACGTCGTTGACCACGCCGGAGACCGTGCCCACGTCCTCACGCCAGGTCATGGCGGCCAGCACGATCGCCCCGGCGAACACCGCCAGGCCGAGCCCGTCCCTGCGGTGCACCGGGTCGAGTTCGCGCGCGTTCTGACCCAGGGCGCGCGCCGCGCCGCCGATGCTCCCGGCGAGCAGCATCCAGATCCCCATGAACAGCTTGCCGATCACGGTGAGCACCCAGGTGATCGGATCATGCTGCGGCGAGGGGGGTCTGCGGCCCGAGGAGGTCGTGGTCTTCGCCCGGCCCGAGGAGGTGGTCTTCGCCCGGGTGGTGGACGCCCGTTTGGCCGGAGCCGTACGGGCCGAGGGAGACCCGGACCGACCAGAGGACCCCTTGCCGGGGGGCTTTCCTGAGGCGCCTTTAGACGTACGGGTGGCCATGGTAGGGAGGCTAGCGAGGCGAATGGTGTATCGGGCGGAGACTCGCCGGAGCGGCGCGAAGCGTGCCCGAACGGACATTGCATCCCGGCTCCCATCACCTGACTCCCGATGTTTGCCGTTGACAACTATTAGAACCTCATGAAATGTTTTGTTTACACATGAAAGGTCGAGGTGGTGAGAACGCCGAATGACGTCAGCGGTGACGCGCTCCTCGCGGCGCTCTCCGCTCTGTCGAACCCACACCGGCTGCGCGTGATCGCGGTCCTGGCCGGCGGCAGACAGTACGTCAGCCAGCTGGCGAGGGAGATGAACATGAGCAGACCGCTTCTCACCGTGCATCTACGCAAACTGGAGGCGGCGGGACTGGTGAACGGATCACTTGAGCTGTCGGAGGATGGAAAGGCGATGAAGTTCTACGAGCTGGCGCAGTTCGCGTTCGTGCTGACGCCGCAGACCGTGGCCGAGGCCGCGAAGACCCTGTCGGGCGGTGACCACGATGTTTGACAACCTTTTCGCCCTCGTGATCGTCGTCATCGTCTTGATCTTCCTCGCCGTGGTGGCGAAGCAGGCCCTGACGACCTACCGCGTCAAGGTCGAGTCCTCCAAGGACCAGAGCTACCGGATGCTGGCGCAGGAGGCCGTCATGGCCCAGATCCGCGCGGCCGAAGAACTGGCCGAGCTCCGGGCACGCCTCACCGAGGTGGAGCGGTTGCTGAAGGAGATCGACTAAACGAGCGTGGGTCGCCGAGCGGCAACTCGACGACCCACGACGGGCTCTCTTCTCACCCGGCCGGCAAGCCGGGTTCGCGTACCACGCACGACTCGCGGCCGAGCATCAACCCATGACACCGCGGAACCGTGCTGACCAGTACTTACGTCCCATGGAAGGACAGCACACCGTGCACTCGTCATGCAAGTCGTGCCCCCCGCGCTCCGGCGGTGCGCGATGATCTCACCGCTGAGCCTCATCGACACCCTCGCCGCGCAGTCGCTCGCGGTCGTCGCGCTCACCACGTTCTTGTTCATGATGACCGAGACCTCGCTCTTCATCGGCCTCCTCGTTCCCGGCGACGTCGCGGTGCTGGTCTCGGGCACCACCGCCGGCTCCCCCGCCGAATACCTCGCGCTGGTCGCCGCGGCGGCCACGGGGGCGATGCTGGGCGAGACGGCCGGCTACCTCCTGGGTCGCCGGTTCGGCTCCCGGATCAGGAACTCACGGCTCGGCATGAGGCTCGGCGAAAGCCGCTGGAACCACGCCGAGCGGCTCGCGAACGGCCAGAAAACCGGATGGGCGCTGGTGACCAGCCGGTTCGTGCCACTGCTGCACTCCATCGTGCCCATCGTCGCCGGAACCTTGAGGATGCCCTACCTCCGGTTCATCGCCTGGGAGGCCACCGCCTGCACGGTGTGGGCGGCGACCTACCTCGGCATCGGCGCGCTGGCCGGTAACGCCTTTCACGACCACGGCAACCGGATCGGCTACGCCGTCTCGGCCGCGCTCGTGCTCGTCATCCTGACCTTGACGTCCTCCTCGGCTTTGAAAACCGGGGATTCCAGCACCCGGCCTTCCAGCCGGGTCTGTCGGTTCGCGGTTCACCGGCCCGGGCAACCCCGAAGCCTCCCCGCGCAGACACGGCACGCCCCGCCGCGCTCAACCAAAAACATGCCCCACTTGGCTATCGCGGAACACCTCGACCCTACCGAGCCCCACCCACACGCCAAGAGAAAACACAAGAAGAGCTTCCTCCCCGCCCGAAACAGCCAGCACGCAGGTGCCTCCCGGTCTCTTTAATGACAACGGAAAGCGCGTTCTGTCCCATGTATTGACATTGCGTTTCATGTAGTAGAACCTCCTCACCAACAGAGCGTTGGGAGGAGACGCATGTCCGCACTCGACTGGTCCGTTCTGGGCGCGTACTTCCTTGTCATGATCGGCATCGGCGTGTGGTCGAAGGGCCGCATCAAGAACGTGGCCGACTTCTTCACCGCCGGGGGCCGTATCCCCTGGTGGCTGTCCGGTATCTCCCACCACATGTCGGGCTACAGCGCGATCATGTTCGTGGCGTTCGCGGCGGTCGCCTACAACTACGGGCTGGCCATGTACGTCTGGTGGGCCCTGACGATCGGCATCGGCGTCGGCATCGGCGCCTTCGTCTGGGCGGCCCGGTGGAACCGGCTGCGGTCCAAGCACGGCGTGGTCTCCCCCCTGGAGTACCTCGCCCGCCGCTACAACCTGCCCACCCAGCAGGCGCTGGCCTACAGCGGCGCGCTGCTGAAGGTCGTGGACATCGCGGCCAAGTGGGTGGCGATCGCCATCCTGCTCAAGGGGTTCGCGGGGATCCCGATCCTGTGGGGCATCCTGGTCACCGGGGCCGTCACGCTGGTCTACATCACGGCCGGCGGCCTGTGGGCGGACGTGCTGACCGACTTCGGGCAGTTCATCATCCAGGGCATCGCGGGCATCGCCATGTTCATCGCGATCATGACCCAGCTGGACGGCGTCGCCACGCTGTGGACGATGTGGGACAAGCTGCCCGAGGGACATGGCGACCTGTTCGCCGGGCCGTACACGACGACGTTCTTCCTCGCGCTGCTGTTCATCAAGACCTTCGAGTACAACGGCGGCATGTGGAACCTGGCCCAGCGCTACATGGCCTCCCCCTCGGGCTCGGCGGCGAAGCGCTCGGCCCTGCTGTCGAGCGCGCTGTGGCTGATCTGGCCGCTGGTGCTGTTCATCCCGATGTTCGCCGCGCCGCTCATCGTGCCTGGCCTGGCGAACGCCGAGGAGGCCTACGTACGGCTGGCGCAGGTCCTGCTGCCGCAGGGTGTGATCGGCCTGGTGCTCGCGGGCTTCTTCTCCCACACCATGGCCATGGTCGCCTCCGACGCCAACGTGATCTCCTCGGTCATCACCAGGGACATCGCACCGGTGATCGTCCGGAAGGTGCGTGAGCTGTCCTCGAACGCGCAGCTGACCTTCGCCCGGATCACCACCGTCACCTTCGTGGTGATCAGCATGACGATCGCGATCCTGACCGAGGGCCAGGGCGTCGTCCTGAAGATCGTCGTGGACCTGGTCGCGGCCACGATGGGGCCGATCTCCATTCCGCTGATGCTGGGCATGCTGCCCTGGTTCAAACGGAGCGGCCCGACCGCGGCGCTCGTCTCCTGGGCCGCGGGCCTGACCGTCTGGGCCTACGTCAAGTGGATCGTCGAATCCACGGACACCGCGATGGTGGTCGGCGTCCCGCTGGTCACCTCGCTGGTCCTCTACGTGGCGATCGGGCTGCTGAAGCCGGAGAACCGCGAGGACAGCGACGCCCTCGTCGACTCCCTCGGCAGCGACCCGGAGGCCGAGCGAGCCACCGCGACCATCTGACGTCCGCCGTCCGGCCGCGGAAGACCTGGCCTGACCGGATCCGAGGGGTCAGGCCGGGTCCCGGTCGAATCCGGGCCCGGGGGCCGGGCCGGGTCCCCGGGGTCGGGACGGAAGAGAGACCAAGATCGGGGGGTCATGACCGGGGGTCGTGATCGGGAAAGGGAAAAGGGGAAGGGACCGGGGTTCACCCGGTCCCTTCCCTCACGTCTACTTGTCGGATTCCATGATGCCGCCGTTGGCCACGTCGGACTTCTCGATCTCCCAGTAGACGATGCGCACCGACTCGCGACGGGCCTTCAGGATGTCCACGGCCGCCTCGGTCACCGCGGCGACGAACTCACGGCGCTGGTCGGGCGTCCGGCCGGACAGCAGTTCAACAGTGATGTTCGGCATACTGAATCCTCCAGGCTCATAATGTTGCATAACATGAGACCACATTCCATTACATGAAACAAGGAGCCGTCATGGACGTGGTCGTGCTGGGCGAGCCGCTTGTGGAGTTCTCCTCGGACCATGCCCTGCCCGAGGCCCGGACGTTTCACCTGTCCTTCTCCGGTGACGCGCTCAACGCCTCGGTGGCCGCCGCCGCGCAGGGCGCGCGCGTGGCGCTGGTGACCCGGGTGGGGACCGACGAGTTCGGCGAGCGCCTGATCCGCTTCGCCGACGGGCACGGCGTGGACTCCCGCTGGATGGTCCGGGGCGAGGGCTCGACGGGCGCCTACGCGATCGGCGCGGACCCGTCGGGTGAGCGCGCTTTTGTCTATCTCCGGCACGGCAGCGCCGCCTCACGCATGAGCCTCCAGGACGTGGACCGCTCTCCCGTGACCACCGCCCGCGTGGTCCTGCTCAGCGGCGTCACCGCCGCGATCTCCGGCTCCTGCGCGGAGGCCGTACGGCACGCGGCCAAGTCCGCCTCCGGGCGGATCGTCTACGACCCCAACTTCCGCGCCCGCCTCACCACCGCCGGGGAGGCCGTCTCCGTCCTGCGCGACATCGCCCCGCACGCCTCCCTGGTCAAGATCTCCTGCCCGGGAGACAGCGGCCCCCTCCTGGAACTCACCGATCCCTACGAGGTCGCCCGCGCCTGCCTGGATCTGGGGGCCGCGGCCGTCGCCGTCACCCTCGGGGAGAACGGCGTGCTCCTGGCGGAGGGAGACGGCGAGCCGGTGCCGATTCCCGCCTTCCGCGCGGAGCTGATCGTCGACCAGACGGGCGCCGGGGACGTCCTGGCCGGAACCGCCTGCGCTTTCCTGGCACGGGGCTCGTCACCGGCCGACGCCGTCAGGGCGGGCATGGCCGCCTCGGCCATCAGCCTCTCGGGCCGGGGAGGCACCGGACGGCAGGCGACGCCCCAGGAGATCGAGAACCTGCTGCGGTCATGACCCACGGCTGAGAACGGGGCCGCTCCGCCCCGGAGAGGAACCCGGACCGCGCGGGATCGAGAACCCGCCGCACCGGACCCTCCGGGAAGCGGAGCGGCCCCGCCCCGGGAAAGGACCCCGGACCACAGAAGATCGAGAACCCGCCACACCGAACCCGCAGGGAAGCGGAGCCGCTCCGCCCCCGGAAAGGACCCCGGACCACAGAAGATCGAGAACCCGCCACACCGGACCGGCCGGAAACCTGTCCCAGGTCGGGGGTCAAGGACGCGTCAGCGGTTGAGGACGGGGTCGGGGGCGCCGAGTGCGAGGGAGACCTCGCGGGCGGCGGCGACGACGTCGGGGGCGAACCGCTCGAGGTCCTCCATGCTCATGTCCATCGCGAGGCCGGAGATGGAGATGCCGCCGAGCACCTGACCGGTGTGGTCGAAGACCGGGGCCGCGACGCAGAGGATGCCGGGGAGGTTCTCCTCGTCGTCCAGCGCGTAGCCGCGGGCACGCACGTCCACCAGGTGGGCCAGCAGACCCTCCACGGTCGTCAGGGTGTTGGGAGCCGCGGAGGGCAGGCCCGTGCGGTCGACGATGGAGCGGACCTCGTCGGCCCCGAGCTGGGCGAGGACGGCCTTGCCTATCGCGGTGCAGTGCAGGCGCAGGCTCATCCCGATGCGCGAGGGCATCTGGTACGGCCGGCGCCCCTCGAGCTTGTCGACGTAGACCGCCTCGTCGCCGCTGCGGACCGCGAAGTGCGTGGTGTAGCCGATCCGGTCGTGCAGGGTGCGCAGCGCCTGGGAGGCCTGGCGGGCCGGGTCGAACCGGTTCATGACGCGGCCTGCCAGCGTGAGGATCCGGGGGCCCGGCTCGTAGCCCCCGTTCCCGTCGGTTCGCGCGAAACCCCATTCGACGAGCGACTGGAGGATGCGATGGACGGTCGACTTGGACACCCCCGTCGCGGCGGCGATGTCCGTCACGCGGTGGTGCTCGGCGATCGCCTCCAGCACCGCCAGCGCCTTGTCGATAGAACTGCCTTCCCTGACCACGTTCGTGAGCCTACTGGTCAGCGTGCCAGCCAGCCCCCGTCAACCGCCAGCAGATGGCCGTTGACGTAGTCGGAGGCGCTGGACGCCAGGAAGACGGCGGCGCCCACGAGATCCTCGGGATCGCCCCAGCGGCCCGCGGGGATGCGGGCTCTGATCTCGGGCTCCCGCACCGGGTCGTCCCACAGCCGCTCGGTGTTGCCGGTCTTGATGTAGCCGGGGGCGATCGCGTTGACCTGGACCCCGGAGGCCGCCCACTCGCAGGCCAGGGCCCGGGTGAGCCCCGCGACGGCGTGCTTGGCCGCGGTGTAGCCGGCGACGTTGACGCCTCCCTGGAAGGACAGCATGGAGGCGATCGTGATGATCTTTCCGGATCCCCGGGCCAGCATCCGCGCCCCGATGGCCTGGCTGAGCAGGAAGACCGCGTCGAGGTTGACGTCGATCACCTCGCGGAAGGCGGCGTAGGGGTGCTCGGCCGCCGGCGCCCTACGGATGATCCCCGCATTGTTGACCAGCACGTCGATCCGGCCCAGCCGCTCCGCCGCCTCGGGAATGCGCCCGGGGTCCGACAGGTCGAGGATCCACCGGGAGACCTGCCTGCCGGTCTTGCGCACCTCGGCCTCGACCTCGTCCAGGTCGTCGTTGCGACCGTGCAGGACCAGGTCGGCTCCCGCCGTCGCCAGACCCACCGCGAGGGCCCGCCCGATCCCGGTCCGCGCGCCGGTGACGAGCGCGGTCCTGCCCTCAAGGGAGAACATCAGCGCATCTCACCGATCGCGACCTGCTCCATGTCCTCGAAGGCCTGGTTCTCCCCGCCCATGGCCCAGACGAAGGAGTAGTTCGACGTGCCGAAGCCGCAGTGCACCGACCAGGGAGGCGAGATCACCGCCTGGCGGTCGGCGATCACCAGGTTCCGGGTCTCGTCGGGCCGCCCCATCAGGTGGATCACCCGATGCTCCGCCGGCAGGTCGAAGTAGAGGTAGACCTCGGTCCTGCGCTCGTGTGTGTGGCACGGCATGGTGTTCCACATGCTGCCGGGCTCCAGCACGGTCACGCCGAGCACGAGCTGGCAGCTCTGGATGCCCTTGGCATGGATGTATTTGTAGATCGTGCGGTCGTTGGACCCCTCCTGGCCGCCCAGCCGTACGGGCTCGGCGTCCTCCAGCCCTGCCCTGGCCGTCGGGAGGTCGGCGTGCGCGGGGGTGGAGACCAGATAGAAAGCGCCGTCCTCGAAGAGGACCTCGCGGGCTCCGCGGCCGACGTACAGGCACTCCCTGTGCGCCAGCGGGTACGGCGTGCCGTCCACGGTCACCACGCCCGCCTCGCCCACGTTGACCACGCCGAGCTCGCGCCGCTCCAGGAAGTATTCGGATCTGAGCGGATCGGGACTGTGCAGCGTCAGCGGCCCGTCCTCGGGCAGGGCGCCGCCGACCACGATGCGATCCTCGTGGGAGTAGAGCAGGCGGATCTCCCCGGACACGAAGAGCTGCTCCGCCAGGAACCGGCCACGCAGCCAGTCGGTCGTCGCGCCGGGAATCTGGTCGGGCGCCGTGGCGTGCCGTACCTCCATTGACCCTCCATTGTTCTATTACATGAAATAACAAGCTGCTACATAGAACAATGTGAGCATACAACGACCCCCTGCCCCGCGCACCCCGGAGGCCCGGACGGCGTCAGCCATCCGGGCCTCCATCTGCACCCCGGTCCCGTTCCCGGCGGGACCGGCCTCCCCTGTGCACCCCCGCCATGGCCGAGCCGGCTTCCCCTGCGCGCTCCCGCCATGGCCTGAGCCGGGCCCTGCTTTCCGCGTGCACTCCCGGCCACGGCCCGGGCCCGGCTTTCCGTGTCCCCCCGCCCCGCCTGGAGGACGGGGCGAGGAGACACGGGGCTTTTTCGCCACCGCGGTGATGGCGGCTGGTCGCCCACGTGGACCAGCCGCCGGCTCGGCCGGGAAGGGCCCCGCCCTCCCGGTTCGCGGCGGTGGTGACATCGGGTGCCGCTCTCTGCCCGCGCCGTTCCTCTCGGCCCCCGATGATCAGCACCCGTTCGCGCACCAATGCGCTTAATACACCGAAATTCGGCACAGACACTGACATTGTTCGGCATAGGCTTAGATTCTGGGAACCTGCAAGGTTCCAGGGTGCTGCGGAGGCGCGACAAATGCAGACGGTCCTCCTTCAGGCCGAAGTACCAAGCTCGGGGCCGGCTGTCATTGAGCTTTCTCCGGGCCGTGAGGCCACTTTCGGGCGCGGAGCGGTGAATGCCCCGGTCGACTTTCCGCTGGAGCATCCGGGAGTTTCCCGGCAAGCCGGGATCATCCGGGCCGTTGAGGACTACTGGCTCCTCACCAACCTCAGCCGTGATTCGACCCTGGTCGTGGAGAACCCCGAGGGCGGAGGGGAGTTCCTCAAGGTGGCCCCGGGGCGGGTGGCGGCGCCCATACCGTTCGAGTTCGCCCGCGTGGTGCTCCCCGTGGCGGACGGGCCCTGTTCTTTTCTGGTCTTCGCCTCGCAGCACAGTTTTGTCGACTTCGACATGTCCGAAACCCAGGCGGTCGGCGAGCCGACCATCTCTGGATTTCCCGTGGACGAGTCGGCGAAATACTTTCTCGTGCTGGTCGCGCTCTGTGAACCACGCCTGCGCGACTGCTCGTCCTCGGTCATCCCGACGGTGCCGGAAGTGCTGGAACGGCTGCGCGGGGTCCCGGACGGGGTGGAGCTGACCCGGGCCGCGGTCAACTTCCACATCGACTACCTGGCGCGCACGAAACTGCGCGTCAAACCGCTGTCCGGTTCGCGCAAGGCGGACTGGCAGCGCGCCGCGCTGGTCTCCATCGCCCTCCGCTTCGACCTGGTGAGGGAGGAGCACCTGAATCGGCTGAACCCGTGATCACGGCTCGTACGCGGCCCGGTTCTTCCGCACGCGCTCGGCGTAGGCCCGAAAGCGCGCGGGGACGCCCATCGCCTCGCGGACCACCTCTCCGGAGGAGCGGAACGCCACGGCCCCCAGCAGCCCGGGGTCCCCGGGCACCCCGGTCAGCAGCGGCAACCGTACGCACAGGTAGCGGCCGACCGCGGGAATGCTGACCTCGGGCGGCAGCGGCGGGGAGGGGGTGGTGCCCCTGGAGGCGGGGGGCAGGTAGAACTGCAGCACCGACGGCGTCCAGCGCGCGATGCCGTACTCGTCCTTGTCGACGTCGGACAGATTCGGATCGAAGTCGCTCTCCGTTTTCAGCATCCCGGCGATCAGCGCCGGGCTCAGGCCCGGCTCGGAGCACATGGTGCCGGCCTCGACGATCAACGCGCGGTACTGCGGGGGGATGTCGGAACCGGTGCGCAGCCATCGCCCGAACGGGTCGGCCACGGACGGGGAGACCATCCCGGCCCCCGAGACGCCGGCCAGCACCAGAAGCGCCAGGGCCATCACCCCCGCCGTCCGGCGGCGCGCTCGCCGGAGCGGAACCCCGACCGCTCCGGCCAGCATCCGCGCCCGGTAGAGCTGAAGGGCAGCGCCGGGCCGGGACCTCGGGTTGGGCGCCAGGCAGTCGCTCACCCAGGAGCGCCAGGCCTCGGGCAGCGAGGCCGGGAGCGCCAGAGGCCGATCGCCCGCCGCGTACTCGGTGGCGGCCACGTAGCGCGCGCGAGCGGTCGGGGCGCTGAAGGGGAGGTGGCCGGTGAGGAGCTGGCAGGCCGTCACGCCCAGCGCCCAGATGTCGGCCGAGGTCCATACCGCGTGTCCCCGCTCGCTCAGCGGCTCACCCCAGCGCTCCGGGGGAACGTGGTCCACCGATCCCGCCGGGGGAAGGTAGCCGTGGGTCCCGTCGATCTCCGTGGTCAGGCCGAAGTCCGCGAGCCGCACCGAGCCGTCGGCCATCATGAGCACGTTGTTCGGCTTGAGGTCCCCATGCACCCACCCCGCGGCGTGCATGTGCGCCAGCCCCTCGCAGATCTCGGCGATCAGCCTCGGCGCGTCGGGAACCGGAGCCCCCTGTCCGATCAGGTCGGCCAGCGACCGTTCGGCCAGGTCCATCACCAGAACGCACGCGCCGTCGAGCTCGGGGTTCTCGGCGTCGTCGACGACGAGCGTCTCCCGCAGCCGGATCAGGCGAGGGTGCTGGAGGCTGCGGTGCAGGCGTATCTCCCGCTGCGTCATGTCCTGGAGTTGCCGCAACTGCCGTCGCGTGACGGTGCCGGTGGGAAGGAACTTCAACGCCGAGCGCGTCTCGCCTTCTCCTTCGTGCCGTCCCTCGTAAACGCTCGCCCAGCTCCCCGTGGCGATGGGCCTGCCGACCTGCCATTCACCGACGCGGTATCCCCCGGGGACACTGACCGCCCATCCCTCGGTGCCGCCCATCGAACTTCACACCTTTCCGCCCTCATGGAACGACCGCATACGGTTTCTTAAAGATATTTATGGATGTTTACACCAAATGATCTAGCCTGGACAATCGAACGGTCAGACTCTTTCTCATCCAGCCGAAATCCCGTGCTTTCCCGGCGGGCCGAAATCCCGGGCGGTGGGAATCGACCGCGGGCCGTTCGTCAGGTCACCAGATGCCGCCGAGCTCGCGGGTGCAGAAGACACCGCCGACAAGGGCGTGTACGGGGTCGGCGGGGTCGGGTTCGCCGTGATCGGCGATCAGGGAGGCGGCGTACGACTCCGCGTCGTCCTCGGGGTGGTAGCCGATGGCCCGGCCCTCCTCCAGCGACCACCAGCGGCGGGTGTTGGCCGAGACGCCCCACACCACGTGGAAACCGCCTGCGACGAGGGATGCCTCCACCAGCCGGGCGCCGTCGCCGGGTGAGAGCCAGGTCGACAACGCCCGGGTGTCGACCGGGCGCTCGGCGCAGGAGCCCAGCCGCATCACCACGACGTTCATGCCGAACCGGTCGTGGTAGAGGCTGCCGAGCGCCTCGGCGGCGACCTTGCTGACGCCGTAGAAGGTGTCCGGCCTGGGGAACAGGTAGTCCGGCGCACCACCCTCCGGCGCGCCGCCCGGGGCCTCGGCGTCCGGCGCCTGCGCCATGCCGGACGGCTGCGCGGCCGCCTCGGAGGGCCGCGCCGCAGCGGGCGGACGTACGGTGCCGGAGGGCTGCGCGGGGGACGGCGTGCGGGGGTGGAAGCCGACCGCGTGGTGGCTGCCGGCCAGCACGACCTGCCGGATCCCGGCCTGGCGGGCCGCCTCGAGCAGGACGTAGGTGCCGTGAATGTTCACGTGGAGGGTGTCGGCCCATGGGCGCTCTCGGCTGAGCCCGCCCAGGTGGAGCACCGCCTGCACGTCCTCCATCGCCGCCCGGACGGCGGCCTCGTCGGTCAGGTCGGCCGTGACGACCTCCTCCCCGGGACCGGGGTCGATCGGAACGAGATCGAACAGGCGCAGCACCCGACCTGGCCGCGCGAGGCGGGGCCGGAGCATGGTGCCGACAATCCCGGCGGCACCTGTCACGAGAACACGCATGGTCATCTCCTCCGTCGTGCTTGACATCGTCGCTCATCATCCACAAATCGGACGAGATTCACATCCATGAACATCATTCAGTGAAGCAAACCGTTGACTGTGATCTGCATCACTGGCTACCTTCTGCTGGACAGGTGACACATCCACATAAGCCATCCACATATGTGAACAGGAGGCGGTCTGATGTCACGTCGTCTGCTCGGGGTCCCCGTTGCCGTGGCCATGACCATGGCCATGGGACTGGCGGGCTGCTCGTCCGCACAGAGCTCCGATGAGGGGCTGGAGATCTGGATCCGCCAGGTCCCCGCGTCCGACTCGGCGAAGACCGCCGACAAGCTGGCGGCGGCGTTCACGAAGGCCACCGGGATCAAGGCGAAGGTCGTCGCGCTCTTCGACGACTTCGAGACCAAGCTGCAGCAGCAGGCGGCGCAGAAGAAGCTTCCCGACATCGTCATCAACGACACCGCCCAGCTGGGCAACATGCAGCAGCAGGGCTGGCTGCGCGAGGTCGACAAGGCCAAGCTGGCCGGTGCGGACAAGATCTCGGAGCAGGCCTGGAAGGCGGCGCAGGCCGGTGACGGCAAGTTCTACGGGACGCCCTTCTCCGCCCAGGCGTTCGCGCTGATCGTCCGCTCGGACTGGCGGAAGAAGGTCGGCCAGGAGGTCCCCCAGAGCTGGGACGACCTGGCCAAGCTGGCCAAGGCGTTCACCGACGACGACCCGGACGGCAACGGCGCCAAGGACACCTCGGGCTTTGTCATCCCCGCGACCACCACACGCGGGTACGCGTCCTGGTACGCCTCATCGCTGATCTACGCCAACGGCGGCGAGTTCCTCAGGCCCACCGGCGGGGGCAAGTTCGCGCCGGGGATGGCCGATCCCAAGGCCGTCGAGGCCGTGAAGTGGCTGCAGGACCAGTTCTGCACCGCGAAGACGGTCAACCCGGGCGCGGTCAGCAACGACACCACCGTCACGCACGAGGTGTTCGAGAAGGGCCAGGGCGGCATCTACCTGGTCGGCCCCTACGTGCTGGCCAGGTTCGTGACCAACGTCGGAACCGACAAGATCGAGGTCATCCCGGTTCCCAAGGGCCCGTCCGGCGGTCCCGGCACCCTCGGCGAGGGCGAGAACGTCTACATGATGGCCGGCTCCGGCGACGAGGCCGCACAGCAGAAGTTCGTGGACTTCGCGGTCTCCCCCGAGGGCCAGCGGGTCGGCATGAACGGCGACGCCCCCGGCCCCATCGTCCGCCTGCCGATCAACAGCGGGGTGGACCTCGCCGCCGAGCGGAAGGACCCGCGCTGGAAGGTCTTCCAGGACTCCTACAAGGATGCCAAGTACAGCCAGCCGGTGCCCAACTGGACGCCGTTCCGGCAGATCTCCGCTGACGCGATCAACACGGTCTGGGCCGACTGCTCCGCCGACGTCACGGCGGCGATGACCGCACTCGACGGCAAGTTCACCCAGGAACTGCAGACCCAGCACGCCTCATGACCACGACTCTTCCGTCCGGACCGACGCCCCGGCCCCTGCCGGGACGCCGGTCCGGGACTCTGACCGCCTGGCTCTTCCTCGCCCCCGCGCTGCTGCTGTTCCTCTACTTCAAGTTCATCCCCATGTTCGAGGGCCTGCGGATGAGCTTCTTCGAGGTTCGCCCGTATCTCGGCGACGAGTGGGTGGGCACGGACAACTACCGCACGATCCTGGCCGACGGCGCGTTCGTCAGCGCCATGTGGCACAGCACGGCGCTGGCGCTCGGGACCACGGTCGGCTCACTCGTCCTGGGCCTGCTGCTCGCGCTCCTCATCGAGGGCAAGGCCCGGTATCTGTGGTTCGTCAGGACCGCGGCGTTCCTGCCCGTGGTGACGACGATGGCCGCGGTCGCCGAGGTCTGGCGGATCATGTATCACCCGGGCGACACGGGAATGCTCAACACCATCATCGGCTGGCTGGGCATCGGCCCGCAGCCGTTCCTGGCCAGCGAGGACTCCTCCCTGCTGTCGATCATGGGAATGGGTATCTGGCGCGGCACGCCGTACGACATGATGATCTTCCTTGCCGGACTGGTCGGGGTGGACCGCACGCTCTACGAGGCCGCGGCGGTGGACGGCGCGTCCACCTGGCGGCGGCTGCGGCACGTGACGCTGCCGGCGCTGCGCCCGGTGTTCTGGATCCTGTTCACCCTGGCCGCCATCCGGGGCCTGCGGGTGTTCGTCGAGGTCTACGTCCTCACCAACGGCGGGCCCAACGGCTCCAGCGAGGTGCTGATGACACTGATCTACAAGCTCGGCCTGCAACGAGGCGATCTCGGGGTCGCGGCCGCGGGATCGATCGTGCTGTTCGTCGCCACGCTGCTGCTGACCCTGCTGGTCCAGTTCCTGCGCAGGAGGCAGCCGAAATGAGACTCGACACCGCACTCGGCCTGGAGGACAGGCGCGGACCGCTCGCGACCATCGTGAAGACGGTGCTTTACGGGGGCATGGTCATCGTCTTCACCGGCCCGCTGGTGGGACTGCTGGTCAGCGCCTTCGGCGAGACGCTCGACCCGACCAGCTTCTCGATAGTGCCGGACGGCTTCACCCTGAAGAACTTCTTCCGGGCCGGCGAGATGGGCGTCTACGGCTACCTGCTCAACTCCTTCGTGGTGGTCGGGTTCGGGCTGCTGCTGCAGATGCTGGTCAGCGTCTTCGCCGCCTACTCCCTGGCGCGCAAGAAGTTCAGGGGCATGACGATCGTGCTGCTGATCATGCTGGCCACGATGATGCTCCCCGAGGAGGTCATCATCATCCCGCTCTCGGTGGTGCTGGCCGACGTGCCCCCGTTCCATCTCGACCTGATCGGCTCCTACGCGGGGATGATCCTGCCGGTCGGCGCCTGGGGTTTCTCCATCCTGGTCATGACCGAGTTCATGAAGGAGGTGCCGGTCGAGCTGGAGGAGGCCGCGCGCATCGACGGGGCGGGCGAGCTGCGGACGTTCTTCACGATCATCCTGCCGCTGTGCAGGCCCGCGCTCGGCGTGATCGGCGTGTTCGGTTTCACGATGATCTGGGACCAGTACCTGCTTCCGCTGATCGTGGCCACGGAGTCGAGCCAGTGGACGCTGCCGATCGCGCTGAGATCGCTGCGCGCGGACGAGGAGTCCGGCATCGGCGTGCTGCTCGCGGCGTCCCTGCTGGCGCTGCTGCCGTCGATCATCGCGTTCCTGATCTTCCAGCGGCAGTTCATGCGCGGCCTGACCAGCGGCGCCATCAAGGGTTAGGGAGCCTCATGCGTCCGCCCGCACCCCCGTCCTCGCCCGCGCACCCGTCCGGGGCCTCATCCGCATGCCCGTTCGTGTCCTCGCTCGCATGCCTGTCCGCGCTCCGGTCCCTGCCCTCGTCCGCGCATCCGTCCACACACCTGTTCATGCTTCCGTCCGCACACTCACCCACGTGCTTGTCCATGTATATGGATGGCATCCAATATCCTGACAGCCATGGCACACGTCCACGGAGATGGGACCCGCATGGAGCCGTCGCTGGTCAAGTCCGCGGAGCGGGCGGTACGGATCCTGGAGACCCTGGCCGCCTCACCGGTGAAACTCAACCTGTCCGAGCTGCAGCAGCGCGTGGGCTATCCACGCAGCAGCCTGCACGCCCTGATGCGCACGCTCCTGGAGCTGAAGTGGATCGAGGCGGACGAGGTCCGCTCCGCGTACGGCATCGGCCCGCACGCGCTGCTCACCGGCACCGCCTACCTGGACAAGGACCCCGCGTTGCCGCTGGCGCAGGAGACCCTGGAGGACCTGCGTGCCGAGATCGGGCGCACCGTGCACTTCGCCCGCCGCGACGACGCGCACGTGCTCTACCTGGCCAGTCGCGAGTCCCGCGAGGTGCATCACGTCATCCCTCGTGTCGGACGGCGCCTTCCCGCCCACGTGACCGCGCTCGGTCAGGTCCTGCTGGCGGAGCTCACCGACGACGAGGTGGCCGCGCTGCTGCCCAGCCCTCTCTCCCCGATCACCGACAACACGATCGTCGACCTCGCCGTGCTCACCGCCGAGCTGGACCGGGTGCGCACGCGGGGCTGGGCCTTCGAGCACGAGCAGGGCACCCCGGGCGTGGCCTGTGTGGCCTGCGCGGTGGACTACCGCATCCCGGCCACCGACGCGATCAGCTGCTCCATGCCCTCCGACCTGCCACCCGGCGAGGTCGAGAAGATCACCGAAGCGGTGGTCAGGCACACGCGCAAACTCTCCGCCACGCTGCGCCGCGAGGGTATCCGCTGACCTTCTCCCACCGGGCGACCTCTCCCCCGGCCCTTCTTCTCCGTCCCCCGGCCCCTTCCCGCCGGGTGACCTCTCCTCGTCCCCCGGCCTCTTCCCCTCGGGGGACCTCTCCCCGTATCCCGGGCTCTTCCTCCCGGGTGACCTCTCCTCGTCCCCCGGCCTCTTCCCCTCGGGGGACCTCTTCCCGTCTCCCGGACTCCCCCCCACCGGGTGGCCTTCTCCCTGACCTCTCCTCACCGGGAACGGGCATGAGCGTGCCCGGAAGCGCCGGCCTCGGCCTTCCCGCTTCCTCTTCCTCCCGGTGGGCGAAACAAGTGAACGACCGCGATGACAAGGGTGGGACATGCGTCTCAATGGTGTTCTCTTCTTTCCTGTGACGCCCTTCGGGGCCGACGGCGACGTGGCGGAGGAGGTGCTCGCCGAACACGTCGGCCAAGGGGTCGAAGCCGGGGCCGGAGGTGTTTTCACCGCCTGCGGCACCGGCGAGTTCCACGCCCTGAGCCTCGACGAGTACGCCCGCGTCGTCTCCGTCACCACCACGACCGCCACCGGCCGGGTGCCCGTGTTCGCCGGGGCGGGCGGCGCGCTGCCCTTCGCCCGGGCATGCGCCGAGGCCGCCGCCGCGAACGGCGCCGACGGCCTCCTGCTCCTGCCGCCCTACCTGGTCGGTGCCCCGGCCGACGGCCTGGTCCGCTACGTCCGCGAGGTGGCCGCCGTCACCGACCTGCCGATCATCGTCTACCACCGCGGCAACGCCCGCTTCACCCCCGCCGCGGCGGCCGAGCTGGCGGACATGCCCAGCGTGATCGGCATCAAGGACGGGTTCGGCGACCTCGACCTGCTCCAGCGGATCATTCTGACCGTACGGCGGACGACAGGCCGCGAGTTCACCTTCTTCAACGGCCTGCCCACGGCCGAGATGACCGTCCCCGCCTACCGCGGCCTGGGCGTCACGCTCTATTCCAGCGCGGTGTTCTGCTTCGCCCCCGAGGTCGCGCTGGCCTTCAACAAGGCCGTGACGGGAGGCGACGACGAGCTCGTCCAGCGGCTGCTCACCGACTTCTACCTGCCGCTGGTCGAGCTCCGCGACCTGGTCCCCGGATACGCCGTGGGCCTGGTCAAGGCCGGGGTACGGCTGCGCGGCCTCGACGTGGGCGGCGTCCGCGCCCCCCTCACCGACCCCACCCCGGAGCACCTCTCCCGGCTGGAACGCCTGATCACGACCGGAGCGGAGATCGCGGGATGCTGATCCGAACGTGGGTCCCGGGAGCGCGATCACGCCCGGGAGACCGAATGCCGGCCGAGGACCGTCTCCGGACGCGAGTCCTGAAGCACCGTCACGTCCAGAAGACCGAATGCTGACCGAGAATCGTCTCCGGACGCGGGTCCGGACACGACGTCACGTCCAGGAGACCGAATGCTGATCAAGGAGATCCGGGTCACCCCCGTCGCCTTCCGTGACCCGCCCCTGCTCAACGCCGCCGGCGTGCACGAGCCGTGGGCGCTGCGCACGATCGTCGAGGTCGTCACCGACGAGGGACTGACCGGCCTCGGCGAGACCTACGGCGATCTGGGCCACCTGGAGAAGGTCCGGGCCACGGCCCGCGAACTGCTCGGGCTGGACGTCCACTCCACCAACGAGATCTACGCGCGGGTGAGCGCCTCGGTCGGCGAGGCCGTCACCGACCTGCACGGGCTGACGGGCGTCGCGACCAGGGAGAAGAGCGTCGACCGGGTCTTCTCCCCCTTCGAGGTGGCCTGCCTGGACATCCGGGGAAAGGCCATCGGGCGCCCGGTGTCGGACCTGCTCGGCGGCTCGGTCCGGTCCGCGGTGCCGTACAGCGCGTATCTGTTCTACAAGTGGGCCGGGCATCCCGGCGAGCCCGCGGACCGCTTCGGCGCCGCCCTGGATCCGGCGGGCCTCGTCGAGCAGGCCCGGCTGCTGATCGGTGAGTACGGTTTCCAGTCGATCAAGCTCAAGGGGGGCGTGTTCCCTCCCGAGCAGGAGATCGAGGCCACCCTCGCGCTGCGCGACGCCTTTCCCGACCATCCCCTGCGCCTCGACCCGAACGCGATGTGGTCGCCGGAGACCTCCATCGAGGTGGGCCGGGCCCTGAGCGGAGTGCTGGAGTATCTGGAGGATCCGACCGGCGACATCGGCCCCATGGCCGAGGTCGCGGCAGAGGTGCCGATGCCCCTGGCCACCAACATGTGCGTGGTCACCTTCGAACACCTGCCGCCCGCCATCCGGCTCGGCGCGATCGGGGTGCTGCTCTGCGACCACCACTACTGGGGCGGCCTGGTCCGCTCCACCCAGCTCGCCCGGCTGTGCGAGACGTTCGGCATCGAGCTGTCCATGCACTCCAACTCCCACCTCGGCATCAGCCTCGCCGCGATGACCCACCTCGCGTCGACGATCCCCAACCTCGCCCACTCCTGCGACACCCACACCCCCTGGCAGGACGGCCAGGACGTGGTGGCCCCCGGCGCCCTGCGCTTCGTCGACGGCGCCGTGCCGGTGCCCACCGGACCAGGCCTGGGGATAGAGCTGGACCGCGACGCACTGGCCGTGATGCACGAGCAGTACCTCAAATGTGGCGTCACCGCCCGCGACGACACCTCTTACATGCGCCGTTTCGACCCGTCCTTCTCGGCGGCCAGACCCCGCTGGTGATCTCCTGCGCCCGAGACCGTGCCCGCTCCCCGCTCCGGAGCGGGTACGGCGGGGCGACCTCCTCCGCCCACGGCCGTACCCGTTCTCCGATCCGGAGCGGATGCGGCGAGGCGATCTCCTCTGCCCACGGCCGTGCCCGTTCTCCGATCCGGAGCGGATGCGGCGGGGTGATCTCCTCCGCCCGAGACCGTGCCTACCCACCGATCCGGGGCAGGTACGGCGGACGGCGCGGCATCGCAGGGATCACCCGCATCGCCGTACGGCGAACATGTGAGGACACGACATGAACGTGATCTACGCCTATCCCTGGGACGTCCTCGGCGACCCGGCCGCGCCCGCCCGGCTCGCGGCGCTCGGCGTGGACGCCGTCGCGCTGGCGGCCTCCTACCACTCGGTCCGGGCGGCCACCCCGTTCCATCCGACGCACCGGCTCGTCGACGCGCGTGCCGCCTGCTACGTGCCGGTGCGTCCGTCCGCCTGGACCGGCCGGCTGGTCCCGGCCACCCCGTCGTGGACCTCGCCCGATGCCTTCATCCGGGCGCGGGACCTGCTGCGGGCCGAGGGCCTGGCCGTGCACGCCTGGGTGGTGCTCACGCACAGCTCCCCCCTCGGCTCGGCCGACCCCGACCTGACGGTCCGCAACGCCTTCGGCGACACCTACCCCTACGCGCTCTGCCCCTCCCACTCCGACGTCGCCGACTACTGCCGCACGCTCGTCAGGGAGATCGTCGAGCTGGGCGAGCCGGACGCGGTGATCCTGGAGGCGTGCGGCCCGATGGGCTTCCGCCACGGCGGCACGCACGAGAAGACCGACGGCGCCGACTGGAGTCAGGTCCAGGCCGACCTGCTCTCCCTGTGCTTCTGCGCGGCCTGCGCGGGGCGGTACCCGTGGGGGCTCGCGCCGCTGGTGCGGGCCGGGGTGGACGGCTCTCCGGACTCGGTCGAGGACGCGCTGGGCGACCTGGCGGCCGCCGTACGAGAGGTGCGGACCGGACTGGCCGAGGAGCTCCAGCGGCTGGTCGTCCCGGAGGCGGGCGCGCTGCCGGTCACCCTGCACGCCAGCCCCGACCCCTGGGCGACGGGCCCGTTCGCCTGGACCGGACCGAAGTCATCGGTGCGGACGCTCGTGGGCAGTTGCTGGGGCGACGTCGAGCCCTCCGCGGAGAAGCTGGCCCGCCTGCGCGACCTTGCCTCACCCGGGACGCGTATCGGGGCCTACGTGCTCGCGCTGCCCCCGCGCCCGGCCGACCCGGTCGGGATGCGCGAGGAGATGGACCGCTACGCGAGTGCGGGCGCCGAGGAGTTTCACATCTACCACGGGGGCCTCGCCTCGGCCGGCCGCCTGCGCGCCATCACCGACGCCCTCGCCGCACGGCGATAGGACGGACGTACGGCGACAGGAACCATCACCGACGCCCTTCTGGGGTGGAACCGCGCGGCGCCCTCGTCTCGCCGAGGCAGGGCCGTCACCGGCGCCCTTACCGTGCGGCGGCGAAAAACATCACCGACGTCCTGGTGGCAGGGAGCATCACCGGCCCCCTTGTCCCACAGCGGTGGAAAGCATCGCCGGCGTCCTGGTGGCAGGGAGCATCACCGGCGCCCCTGTCCTACGGCGGCGGGAAACATCACCGGTGCCCTTGCCGTGCGGCGGTTCTTATCGCCGGCACCCTCGCCGTGCGGCGATGGGAACCGCCGCACGGCGAGAAGGTGTCAGACCTCGATCACCACGGGGATGATCATCGGGCGGCGACGGTAGGTGTCGCTCACCCAGCGCCCGACGGTCCTGCGGACCACCCGGCGAACCTGCTGGACGTCCACCACCCCGTCGGCCGCGTTGTCCTGCAGGGCCCTCTCGACCTCCGGCAGGATCGCGTCGAACATCGACGGGTCGATGCCCGATCCCCTGGCGTGGATCTCCGGACCGCCGGCGAGCTTGCCGGTGGCGGAGTCGACCACGATGACGACGGAGATGAAGCCCTCCTCGCCCAGGATGCGACGGTCCTTCAGGGCGAAGTCGGTGACGTCGCCCACCGAGGTGCCGTCCACGTAGACGTAACCGGCGGGGACCGCACCCACGACCTTCGCGCGGCCGTCGAACAGATCCACCACGACGCCGTCCTCGGCGATCACGATGTGATCGTCGGGCACCCCGGTCAGCGCGGCGAGCTTGGCGTGAGCCCGCATGTGCCGCCACTCGCCGTGCACCGGCATGAAGTTGGACGGCCGGGTCACGTTGAGCAGGTAGAGCAGCTCGCCCGCGGCGGCGTGGCCGGAGACGTGCACCTTCGCGTTGCCCTTGTGCACCACGCGGGCGCCCCAGCGGACCAGGCCGTTGATCACGTTGTTGACCGAGGTCTCGTTGCCGGGCACCAGCGAGGACGCCAGCAGCACGGTGTCACCCTCGGCGACCCGGATCGGGTGGTCGCGGTTGGCCATGCGCGACAGCGCCGCCATCGGCTCGCCCTGGGATCCGGTGCAGATGAGCACCAGACCCTCCGGCGGGTAGGACTCCAGATCCTTGGGATCGATGATCAGACCCGGCGGAACGTTCAGGTAACCGAGATCACGGGCGATGCCCATGTTGCGCACCATGGAGCGGCCGACCAGCGCGACCTTGCGGCCGTGGTGGTCCGCGGCGTCCATGACCTGCTGGACGCGGTGGACGTGGGAGGCGAAGCTCGCCACGATCACACGCTTCTCCGCGGTGCGGATCACCTCGTCGATGACCGGCGCGATCTCCCGCTCACTGGTGACGAAGCCCGGCACCTCGGCGTTGGTCGAGTCCGACATCAACAGGTCGACGCCCTCGGCCCCGAGCCTGGCGAACCCGCCCAGGTCGGTCAGTCGCCCGTCGCTGGGCAGCTGGTCCATCCGGAAGTCGCCGGTGTGCAGCACGATGCCCGCGGGCGTCCTGATCGCGACGGCCAGCGCGTCCGGGATCGAGTGGTTGACCGCGAAGAACTCGCACTCGAACGGCCCGAACCGGTGACGCTCTCCCTCGACGACCTCAAGCTTGGTCGGCTGGATGCGGTGCTCGGTGAGCTTCGCCTCGATCAGCGCGAGCGTCAGCTTCGAACCCACGAGCGGGATGTTGCGACGTTCCCGGAGCAGGTACGGCACGGCGCCGATGTGGTCCTCGTGCCCGTGGGTCAGCACCACGGCCTCGATGTCGTCCAGACGGTTCCGGATGTATTCGAAGTCGGGCAGGATCAGGTCGATGCCGGGCTGGTCGGGCTCGGGGAACAGTACCCCGCAGTCGACGATCAGCAGACGGCCGTCATATTCGAACACCGCCATGTTGCGGCCGATCTCGCCGAGACCGCCCAGCGCGATGATGCGCAGTGCGCCCTCGGCCATCGCCGGCGGCGGCCCGAGCTCGGGGTGCGGGTGACTCATTCGGCCACACCTCTCTCATACGTCGTGCACGCGTCAGCGGACTTCCCGGACGGAAGGACTACGCCCTCGCCCAGCACTCCGTCCCCCAGCGGACCGCTATGTCCTCTGTCTCTCAAACTCCCGTTCCTCTCCACTGCGGCCACTGACGGCCGCCACGTTCTTTCTCGTACTTACTTACGCACCAAATTCGTCGGACAGCTTCACGCCGCCCGCGATCAAGTCTTCGCGCAGTCGCGCCACCTGCTCTTCGGTGGCCTCCACCAGCGGCAGTCGCGGCGGTCCCACAGGCTGCCCCACCAGGGTCAACGCCGCCTTCGCCATGATCGCACCACCGGCCTGCGTCATGATTCCGGAGATCACCGGAAGCAGTCTGCGATGAAGGGCGAGCGCGCCCGAGACGTCTCCCGAGCGGTACAGCTCCACCATCGCGGCGATCTCGGCGCCCACAACGTGCCCGATCACGCTGACGCACCCCGCGGCCCCGACCGAGAGCCACGGCAGGTTGAGCGTGTCGTCGCCCGAGTAGAAGGCCAGTCCGGTGGTCACCATCACCTGTGACCCGGCGAACAGGTCGGCCTTGGCGTCCTTCACCGCGATGATTCGCTCGTGGCGGGCAAGCCGTACCAGCGTCTCGGTCAGGATCGGCACGCCACTGCGGCCAGGAATGTCATAAAGCATAACCGGCAGGCCGGTGGCGTCCGCCACGGCGGTGAAGTGGCGGAAGAGCCCCTCCTGCGGCGGCTTGCTGTAGTAAGGCGTCACCACCAGGAGACCGTGGGCCCCGGCGCGCTCGGCGGCCAGAGCCAGCTCGACACTGTGGTGGGTGTCGTTGCTGCCGGCTCCCGCCACGACCACGGCGCGGTCGCCGACCGCTTCGACGACGGCACGCAGGATGCGCTCCTTCTCGTCGTCGGAGGTCGTCGGAGACTCACCTGTCGTGCCACTCACGATCAGGCCGTCGTTGCGCTGCTCGTCCACCAGGTAGGTGGCCAGGCGCTGCACTCCCTCGTAGTCGACCGAACCGTCACTGGTGAACGGCGTGACCATGGCGGTCAGCATGCGGCCGAAGGGGGCGTCGGAGGTTCGAATTGGCGCTGCCATAGACCGAACGCTACCTGGATCCATGGAAACGGTAGACGCCGCCACCCCGCCTAGCCTCCGTCCACCGATGACCCAAAGAGCGAATATCCCCCCAAGTGGCCCTCTACACACCGTACAGGCGGATATAAGACGCTGGAGCGGCCCGTCCGTTGATCTCGACCCGCTCTGCGGATCACGCTCTCACCTGCCCCTGCCACTCCGGGGACACCGCACCGGAGATCCGTGAGGACGAGGCGATCGACCGGCTGGTTCTTCCCGCCGTCACCACCCGAGGCCCCGCCCGACGCGACGGTCATCCGGACGGCGCGAACATCCCCGCCGCCCCGCCCGAACGGGCCCACGCCCGCCCCCTCGCACCCGAACACGGGAGGTAATAATATTTTTGTCCGTTTTAAGCTGCGACGACAAGTCAGCTTGAACATGAAAGAGGCCGCCGATATGTGCTCGGGGGTACACACATCGACGACCTCTACCGTTCAATCGTGGGTCCTTACGTGGGTGTTACACGGTCTCTGAGATATTTTTCGCCACTTTCGGAAGCACTCTCAAAGTTGGAGTTCCAAATTGCCTCCATTACCCTGAGTTGTGCGCCGAATACGACAGGATGGGACGACGCCTGTCGAACCCAGGGATGGACACGTGGCAAGCTCCGATCCGGTCTACCTGCGCGTTGTCGCGGATATCCGCCGCCAGATCGTCGACGGCTCTCTCTCCCCCGGCGCCTCGATTCCCTCGCGTGCTCAGCTGACCAGGAAATACGGGGTGGGCGAAACCGCGGCCCGCCACGCGCTGCGCGTGCTCGCCGCCGAAGGTCTGATCGTCGGTCGCGTCGGCTCGGGCCACTACGTCAGGGCCCAGCCCATGCTGCTCCCCCTGCATCGCTGGCGCTTCCACGACCACCACGCCCCCTTCGGCGCCGACATCCAGTCGCAGGGCACCCGGGCCACCTGGGACTGGCGGACCGAGCCCGCCGACGCCACCCCCGACATCGCCCAGCGCCTCCGCCTGGAGGAGTTCGCCGCGGTGACCCGCACCAGTTACGTCTTCCGCGGCGACGGCAAGCCGGTCCAGCTCGCCACCTCGTACGAACCCGCCGAGTTCGGCGAGCCCGTCGTCGAGGAGAACCCCCGCGGCCTGATCCCCCGCCTGTCCGCCCTCGGGGTCAAGATCACCGAGATCGTGGAGCAGGTCTACACCCGCGTCCCCCAGCCCACCGAGAGCGACGCCCTCGCCCTGCCCGCGGGCGTCCACGTCCTTCACGTGGAGCGCACCCACTGGGCCGGCGACCGCCCGGTCGAGACCAGCGACATCGTCATCCCCGGCGACCGCTTCCGCCTGGTCTACTCCCACTCCCTCACCTCCTGACCGAGTCGCCCGCACCCTGACGAGCCACCCGCCTCTGATGGACCGGTGATCATCCTTCGACGGACGGGCACGTCCCGAGCGACCGACTCGCCCTCCGACGGGCCGGGCATGTCCTCCGAACGACTGCTCGCCCTCCTGACGGGCCGGCACGCGCCTCTTTCCGAAACCGGCGCCCATGGACGATCGCCCGGCGAGGGCCCAGAACCGTGGACGATCTTCCGGAGCCGGATTGTCTGCGCCACCTGGTAGAACCAGTCTGGTTTCCCGAGCCGGAGGTGCCGAGTGCGCGTCAAGGACATGTCCCCCAATGACCAGCCTCGCGAGCGACTGCTGTCGAGGGGGGCGACCGCGCTGGCCGACCGGGAGTTGCTCGCCCTGCTGATCGGTTCGGGCAGCCGGGGCACCAACGCGGTCGAGCTCGCCTCCCACCTGATCGCCCACTGCGGCGACCTGCGCGGGCTGGCCCGCTCCGACGCCCACCGCCTGATGTCCGTCCCCGGCATCGGTCCCGCGAAGGCCGCCCGGGTCATCGCCGCCTTCCATCTCGTACGGCAGGCGCAGTCCGAGCCGGAGCGCCGCCGCGTCAGATCCTCGGGAGACCTGGCCGCCGTCGCCTCCCCGCTCCTGCGCGGCCTCAGCCACGAACGCGTGGTCGTCGTGGTCTGCGATCCGAGCGGCGCGGTGACCCGCAAGACGATCGTCAGCGAGGGCGGCAGCGACCACGCCCCGGCACCCGTCCGCGAGATCATGAGCGCCGTTCTCACCTCGGGCGGCTCCTCCTTCGGCCTGGCCCACAACCATCCCAGCGGCTCCCTCGACCCCAGCCCGGCCGACCTGGAGGTCACCGCCCGCCTGGGCGAGGCCGCCGAGACGTTGGGCCTGCGCTTCCTCGACCACGTGATCGTCACCGACACCGCATGGCGCCGGATCGCCTCCTGACGGCCCGCGCCGTGGCGGTTCCCTTTCCGATATGCCGCTCCTCGACGGGTCCGCTCATGCGCGTCCTGACGCTTCGCTTCCTGACGGCGATTGGTTTCCTGACGATGGCTCGCTTCTTGACGGCGGCTGAGTTCTTGACGGCGGCTGGGCTCTTGATGGCGGTTGGTTTCTTGATGGCGGTTGGTTTCTTGATGGCGGTCCCGCGCCCCCTGCCGACGCGAGACCGCCATCCGCACCCGGCGGGAAGTGGGAAGTGGGATTCCCGCCGGGGGTTCGATCGGTGGTCCCGTACCGTCCCTCCACGGATCGATACGGGACCACCGCCCTGCCTCCTCGACCGTCATGGGCCCGCCGAGGAGGCAGGGAGCTGTGAGGTGCCCGGTGGCGGGAAGCCCACCCGCTTCCCGCCACCGGGCACGCTTATTGAGCGGTCAACGGGCGCTGCCCATCAGCAGACGGAGCCAGAGCGCCTGTGTGTCCCTCGCGACCACCCAGGGTGATTCGTGCACGTCCACCGCTCCTCTCAGCCGATGTGTCCGCCGTATGAACATCAGCCCGCCCGCCTGGCAGAGCTCGTAGAAGGTCGCCCGGCAGTCACAGGTGTGTTCCTTCACCCGCGCCGGACCGGCCCGCGACAGCGCCGGCCGCCAGTCGATCAGCTCATGCTTTGCCTGCAGCAACCCCACGTGGTGCCCGTGATGCCGCTCCTCCAGCACCTCAGTCACCCTTGGCTCCCTTCCGATCACCCCGTGAACTATAAGTCATCTCGTCCACGCCGGTCTACTAACTCGTATCTCAACGTCTCTTTGAACGTCTGATTTGTGGGTATACGTATGTATTGGTCTAGTGTTCAACTGTGCTTGATCGAGACGGTCCCATACCGGTCTATAAGCAGATAGCGGACGTGATTCGTGGACGAATCACCAGTGGCGACATCACTCCCGGCGAAGCCATGCCCAGCGAAACTGAGCTGGAGAGCGAGTACGGCATCGCCCGCACGACCGCTCGCCGTGTCGCACGAGAACTCCGAGAGCAAGGTCTCGTCTACACGGTCCAGGGCGAGGGAACTTTCGTCGGCGAGCCGGATGTCCCGCGGGCTCCTCGCAAGACACCGCTCTACCAGCAGATCGCCAACGAGATCGCCGAGCGGATCCGGAAGGGCGAGTTCCGGCCGAACCGCCCGATCCCCAGCGAGAAAATGCTCATGAAGCAGTACAACGTCGCCAAGGTCACCGTCCGGAACTCCGTCGCGTTCCTGCGAGACCAAGGCTGGGTCTTCACCGTCAGCCACCGCGGCACATACGTGTCACAACCCGAAGAATGGCCAGAGACGGCGGAAGCAGACATCGGAGACGGCCACGGCGAGACGGGCTGATCACCCTCTGGAGTCGTTCATCGAGTATTCACCGCCGCTGATTCCTCTACGGCTTGGCGATTGTCACAACCCGAGTCATGACAGCCCGGGGCATGCCCATCCGTCGCCTGCCAAGGCGTCACGGACCCGTTCCACGGCGGCTGAGCGAGAGGCCTTGCCGATAAGAAGGACATACCGCGTGCACGGAACCACGGCAGAGATCACCTCGGCTGGGTCGCCCGGTTGCCCTTCCCGTGTCCCAGCGGCATGTGCTCGTGGTCCAGCAGGTAGCGCAGGATGAACTCGTGGGAGGTGGCGATGTGCAGACGCGTCAACTCGGCGGCCCCGGCGGCGTCGCCGTTCCGGACCGCGTGAAGGATCTGCCGGTGCTCCTCGTGGATGTGGTCGGTGTCGCCGAACACCCCGACGTGTAGGTAGACGTAGCGGTCGGTCAGGCGCCTGAGCTGCTCGGTGAGCTCGATCATGCGGGCTCGATCGGCGCGGGAGTAGACGAGCGCGTGGAACGTCGCGTTGGCGGCCAGCCAGTCGACCGCCGGCGGGTTCGACTCCATCACCTCGATCAGCGTCGTCATCTGCGCGACCTCGGCCCGCCCGACGTTCGGCACCGCGATGCGGGTCAGCACGGGCTCGACGGCCTCGCGGAGCTCGTACAGCTCCTGCAGCTCGGTGATCGACAGGCCGCGCACGACGGCGGTGAAGGCGTCGAGGTCCACCAGCCCCTCGGCGGCCAGGACCTGCAGGGCGTCTCGCGCCGGCATCCGGCTGACGCCGTACTCGGCGGCGATGCGGGACTGCGACAGGGGCGCGCCCGGCTTGAGCTCACCGGTGAGCAGGCGCTGACGCAACGAGCGGGTGACCCGGCCCGCCGCCGACTCCTCCGACACCCTGTCCCACCACCTTGTCCGCCGATGAAGCAACCGCCCCGGAGGTGGGCGTCCGTCATGGGCGCCCACCACCCAGTATTCACTTCATCCACAAGAATCGCAGCTTTAACCTGATTGCACTCTTTGTCACATCAAATGCGACAAGGTACGTTCTATCCGTATACCGATTTACAGTCTATGTATACGAGTTTGGAAGGAACACCGGTTAGGAAGATCGTTTATGACCGTGACCGAGAACAGCGAGTTGCCCTGCGGACTAGCGGCAGGACTGCGTATCGGGGGCCAGGTGGTCGAGGGTCACGCCGCCCCGATCGATGTCACGAACCCGGCGACCGGCGAGGTTTTCGCCCAGGTCTCCGGTGCCGGCGAGCAGGACATCGATCGGGCCGTCCGGGTAGCCCATGAGACATTCCAGTCGGACGTGTGGCGAGACCTCCCCATCCATGACCGGGCGCGCCTGATCAACCGCTTCGCGGACGGCATCGAGGCCCGGATGGCCGATCTGTACCGCCTGGAGACGACGAACAACGGGCGGCCGATCACCGAGACGAAGGCCCAGATCACCCGGCTTCCCGAGTGGTACCGCTACAACGCGGCGCTGCTCCTCGCCGATCGAGGCGCGGTCGTGCCGCTGCGCGGTGACTACCACGCGTACACCAACCGGTTCCCGCTCGGTGTGGTGGGGATCCTGTCGTCCTTCAACCATCCGATGATGATCGCCTCGAAGAGCCTGGCCCCGGCGCTCGCAACCGGCAACACCGTGGTTCTCAAGCCGTCCGAGCAGACGCCGCTGACCGCCCTCCTGCTCGGTGAGATCGCCGACGACGCCGGCATCCCGGCCGGCGTGCTCAACGTGGTCCCCGGTCTGGGGCCGACCGCGGGCGCCGCGCTGACCGAACACCCCCTGGTCAAGAAGGTCGTCTTCACGGGCGGTACGGAGCCCGGCCGGGCGATCGCGCTCGCCGCCGCGAAGCGATTCGCCAAGGCGACCCTCGAACTCGGCGGCAAGACCCCGGTCCTCGTGTTCGACGACATGTCCGTCGAGGCCGCCGCCCGGGGGGCCGCTTTCGGCGGATTCATCGGGGCCGGTCAGACCTGTATCGCCGGCAGCCGGCTGCTCGTTCAGCGCCGCATCTACGACGATTTCATCAAGTCCCTCTCGAAGATCGCCGCTTCGGTCCGCATCGGGGATCCGGCCCTGGCGTCCACCCAGCTCGGCCCCGTCATCTCGGCGCGCGCGCAGGCGCGGATCCTCGACTACGTACGCATCGGCCTCGACGAGGGCGCGAGGCTGGCCACGGGCGGTCACGCCGCCCATGTGCCGGGACTGCCCGGCGGCTTTTTTGTCGAACCGACCGTGCTCGCCGACGTGACCAACGACATGCGCGTCGCGCGCGAGGAGATCTTCGGCCCCGTGGTGGTCGTCATCCCCTTCGAGGACGAGGACGAGGCCGTGTCGCTGGCCAACGACTCGCCGTTCGGGCTGGGCTCGGGGATCTGGACGCGTGATGTCGCGCGGGCGCACCGGGTGGCCGGACGGCTCGAGACGGGCATGGTGTGGGTCAACGACCATCACCGGCTCGATCCGTCCTCGCCGTGGGGCGGCGTGGGAGAGAGCGGCATCGGCAGGGAAGGCGGCTGGGAGTCCTTCGACGACTTCACGAATGTCCGCGTGGTGACCGTCCGGACAGCCGACAGCGACGTCGACTGGTACGGCGACGTGGACACGGACAGGCTCAACTGATGGCCGGCCTCACCGTGTCGGCCCCGGTCGACGGCGTCCTCGTCGCCGAACTGGACAGGCCTCCCGGCAATCTCCTGACCGTCGAACTCTGCGAGGAACTCGTCCGGCTCCTGCGGCAGCCACCGGACGGAGCACACGTGCTGCGGTTGCGGGCTACGGGGAAGGCGTTCTGCCTGGGCCGCGAGCGGGCCGGTTCGACGCCCGGCGAGCTGCGGCAGGAGGCGAAGGTGCTGGTGAGCGTGCACCGCGCCCTGCGGCGGACGCGGCTGGTGACGGTCGCGGAGGTGGGAGGCGACGCGGCCGGCTTCGGTGTCGGGCTGCTGGCGGCCTGCGACGTGTCGGTGGCCGTCGCGGATGCCCGGTTCTCGTTTCCGGAGGTGGGCATCGGGCTCGCCCCCGCCCTGGTCCTGGCCTGGCTTCCCCGTATCGTGGGCGAGAGGCAGGCCTTCTGGCTGACCGCCACCGGCGAGCCCGTCACCGCGGCCCGAGCGCTCGAACTCGGCCTGCTCAACGGCGTGGTCGATGGATCCGAGGCACTGGTCAAGGACGTCGACGAGCGCGTCGTCACGTTGCGCGGACGTCACCCGCGCGTGCACGTGGAAATCAGGGAGATACTGCTCGCCTGCCGATCCCTCGATGAGGACCAGGCTCTGGAGCTCAGTATCGACCGGCTTGTCGTGGGATCGCTGCGGCGCGCCGAGGCCGGCATCCCCCGGCCGGCTTCGTAGGAGGGGTCTCCGGGATGGCTGCGGTTCCCACCGGTGCGCCCCCCTGGCGCCAAGAGATCACCCGTTACCAGTGGGTCGTGCTGTTCGCGACGACGACGGGGTGGGCCCTCGACGGCTTCGACTCGAGCCTGTTCACCCTCGTCGCCGGCCCGGCCACGGCCGATCTCCTCGTCAACTCGGGCATCGGCGATCCGACCCCCGCGCAGACCTCCTTCTACAGCGGTCTCGCCGTCACCGTTTTTCTCGTCGGCTGGGCTCTGGGGGCGGTGTTCTTCGGCACGCTGGCCGACTACATCGGACGGGTCCGGGTGCTGATCGTCGGGGTGCTGACCTACTCCGTGTTCACCGCGCTCGCCACGCTGGCCGCCGTGTACTGGCAGTTCGCCGCGCTGCGGTTCCTCGCCGGGGTCGGCTCGGGCGTGGAGCTTCCCGTCGGCGCGGCGCTGGTCGCCGAGGCGTGGAACAACCGCCATCGCGCCAAGGCCACCGGAATCATGATGTCCGGTCTCGCTCTCGGCTTCTTCCTCGCGTCCGTCGTCTACAACTTCATCGGCGGCTTCGGCTGGCGGCCCACGCTGGCCGCCGGGTTGGTCCCCGCCCTGCTGGTCCTGTTCATCCGGCGTTACGTGCACGAGCCAGAGTCCATGGTCGAGGTCAGGGCCGAGCGGGCCAGGCGTAAACGGGAGCGTGAGGCGGGTGCCGCCAAGAAGGCCTCGGACCGGTTCGTGCTGGTCCGGCTGTTCACCCCGCCCCTGCTGGGGCGGACCCTGCCCTGCACGGTCATCGCCGCCGGCGCGCTGTTCGCCTTCTGGAACGTCACCGCCTGGACCCCGCAGATCGTCCGTACGGTGGTCACCGGCGAGGGCGTCACGGGCCCCGCCGCGATCGGATACGTGTCGCAGGCGACGGCGATGCTCAATCTCGGCGGGGTGCTGGGCTACGCGAGCTGGGGGTTCATCGCCGACAAGATCGGCCGTAGGCGAACGTATCTGATGAGCCTCGCACTGGCCGTTCTCAGCGTCGGCCTGCTCTACCCCTTCGTCCACACGTACGCGACGTACCTGTGGCTGCTCCCGGTCGTCGGGTTCGGTGTCTTCGGGATGCTCTCCGGCAACTCGATCTACTTCGCCGAACTGTTCGGCCCCGGGGTGCGAGCCTCCGCGATAGCGGTGACCAACAGCATCGGGCGGTTGCTCACCGCGGCCGGACCCCTGGCCACCGGGGTGATCGCGACCCAGTGGTTCGGCGGCAGTCTCTCGCTGGCGGCGACCGCCGTCTCCGCGCTGATCCTCATCTCCCTCATCGGGCTCGCCCTGGTCCCGGAGACCCACGGCGCCTTCCTCTTCGCCGATGAAAACGTGATCATTTCCGACGGTGCCGCCACCGAGGCACGGTCCCGGCCGGCCACATGATCACCTGACCGGTGGACCCGTGGTGGAAGGCCGTCGGCCTTCCGATTGCCTTCCTTTCGGTTCCGTGACCCGGCCTTGTTCTTCGAAAGGTCGGTTGCCGACCGCATGGGGCCGACTTTAGAAAAGCTTTTTCTGAGAGAAATAGAATGTTCTGTAATGAAGAACAAGCCTTCCTACGCTCTCGACTCGGTTGACAACGCTCTGCTCCTGGTACAGATGCTGCGTGACCAGGGAAGGCTCCGTGTCCGCCAGGCGGCGGAGGACCTTGGAATCGCCCCCTCCACGGCCCATCGGCTATTGGCCATGCTGGTTTACCGTGATTTCGCCAGGCAGGACGAACATCGCTGCTACGTTCCGGGACCGGGTCTGTCGGCCCACCTCGTCGGCGGGTCCGCCGCCCAGCGCCTCCGGCGAGCACTGCTGCCGTCCATGGACGTGCTCTGCGACCGCATCGGCGAGACCGTGAACCTCATGGTCCGGGTCGGCACGCAGACCAGGTTCCTTGCCAGCGTCGAGAGCACGCAGACGCTTCACATCGGTGATCGGCGAGGAACCATCCTGCCCGCCGCGCTGTCATCCGGCGGCAAGGCCCTGCTCGCCGAGCTCGACCGCGAGGAACTCGCGAACCTGTACCTCGAGGGTGGCGCGGAAGCGCTCACGCGGCCCGTTGGAGACCTCACCGAGGACACGACGGCGCGTACGACGACAGCGCCGGCCTGCGGGGAGGAGAAGCTGTCTCTCGTGCAGTTCCACCGGTTCGTGAGAGAGCTGGACGCGATTCGCGAGCGTGGCTACGGATTCAACCTCGAGGAGACCGAGAGCGGAGTGAGCGCCATCGGCCGGTGCGTGCTCGACGCGACGGGAGAGCCGGTCGCGGCGATTGTGATCGCCGTGCCCTCGGTGCGCTTCACCAAGGACCGGATTCCCGGCCTGGTGGCCGAACTGCGGCGCACGACAGAGCATGCCCGGCTGGCCCTGGGCGAGTGAGGCCGAGGTTCGCGGCGCGGGCGCGGGGCCCCGCTTTCCGGCGGGGCCCCGCGCCCGGGGTGCGTCCGGGCCCGTCGTGGTAAAGGCTTGGGGTATGGAACTCCGATCATTCCTGGTGACCGCGCGAGAACTGCTGGCGGTGCCGTCGACCGCTGAGCGGCCGGAGCGGTTGCGTGAGGCCCTTGAGATGGTTCTGGCGTTCGTCGGGGAGGGGTTCACCGTCGAGCGGTTCGAGTCCGGCGGCAAGCCCAGCGCGCTCGTCTACCGCGGTGCCGTACGGCCGCGCTTCCGGATGATCCTCAACGCCCACCTCGACGTGGTGCCGGCGCCCGAGCGGCAGTTCCGGCCGCGGATCGAGAGCGACCGGCTCTTCGCCCGCGGCGCCCAGGACATGAAGGTGTCGGGGCTGGTGATGGCGCAGGTGTTCCGCGAGGCCGCCGGGCGCCTGCCGTACCCGCTGGGGCTGCAACTGGTCACCGACGAGGAGGTGGGCGGCCGTGACGGCACCCTGCACCAGCTCGAACGCGGGGTGGAGGGCGACTTCGCCGTCATCGGGGAGCAGAGCGGGCTGCGCGTGGTCACCGACTCCAAGGGGGTGGCCGCGGCCGATCTGCGGGCCGAGGGGCGCTCCGCGCACGGCGCGTACCCGTGGCTGGGCGACAACGCCCTGACGAAGCTGCTGCGCACGGTCGACAAGGTGCTGGCGAGGTACCCCGACCCGGCCGAGGAGACCTGGCGGACCACCGTCAACGTCGCCAGGGTCGAGACCCCCAACCGGGCGCACAACCAGATCCCCGCCCTGGCCGAGGCATGGCTCGACATCCGCTTCCCGCCGGGTGACGCCGACTTCGACGGCAGGACCACCGAGGAGGCGGCCGCGTACCTGGCGGCCTTCTGCGAACCCGGCGTCACCGTCACGGTGGGCCGGATCGACCCGCCGCACCACGCCGGCCACGACAGCCGCGAGGTGCTCGCCCTCCAGCGGGCCGCCCGCGACCAGGGGTTCTCCGGCGACCTGTTGCGCAAGCACGGCTCGGCCGACGGGCGGTTCTACTACCAGCGCGGCATCGACGCCGTCATCTTCGGCATCGGCGGCGACGGCCAGCACGGCCCCGACGAGTACGCCGACCTCACCACCGTCGAGCCCTATCACCGGGCGTTGCACGCGTTCCTCGCCGAGCTGGAGTGAGCGGGGTGCCAGGGCCTGTCCCGGAGTCGTGATCACATTGGGGCGATCGGCCTCGGGAGCGCTCGGGATGGTAGAACGCTGTTGTGACGCGAGGCCGACCGAGTGCCGGCGATCAGGCTTCCACCGAGTGAGTCCCCGCGCCGGCAGGGAGCACGCGATGACCGGGACGCGACACGAGCGGCCTGGGAGAGCGGCCGAAGCCGAACGGCTCCGGCGGCTGTTCCGATTCTTCGGTGCGACACAGGGGGCCGGTCGCTCCCCGGTGTACGAGACCCTCAGTGAAGGCGTGGCGGGTGACGACGGCCTTCTCGCTCTTCTTCTCGACACACCGGAGGAGCAGCGCCGCCCCAGTCTCCTGTTCGCCGCGGTGAACCTGCTTCTCGCGTCACGCCGAGACTCGGAGTTGGCTGCCTACTACCCGATCCACGGTGGGCGCCGAGCGGTCGACGACCACCTGGTGCCGACGTTCTCCGCCTTCTGCGACCGGCATCACGACGAGCTGGCTCGCCTTCTGGCGCGGCGATCCACCCAGACCAACGAGATCCGCCGATGCGTCGCCCTGCGTCTCGGCGTCGAACACGTCCACCGCCATTGGCCGGGTCCCGTCGCCTTCGTCGAACTCGGCGCCAGCGCCGGGCTCAACCTGCTGTTCGACCACTACGACTACCGTCTCGACGGCGAAGCGACGACCGGGACCGGCGCTTCCCCGGTCGTCGTGTCCTGCGAGGTCCGGGGCTCATCCGGCGCCGGCCTCCTCGGGACGCCGCCGAGGATCACCCGGCGACTCGGCATCGACCGGCATCCGATCGACCTGTCCGACCTCGACGCCCGAGCCTGGCTGGAGGCGTTCATCTGGCCCGAGCAGACCGGGGAGCTCGCGACTCTGCGGGGCGCCATCGACCTCGCGGCCTCCACCTCGGCCGCGAGTGTGGTGACGGGCGACGCGACCACGGACACCGCCCGGATACTCGGCGAGCTTCCGGGCCGCGAGCCGGTGGTCGTGTTCACCGCGTCGCTGCTCAGCTACCTCACCACCCAGGCTCGTGCCGCCTTCGTCGCCCAGCTCCACGAAGCCGCCCGCCTGCGCCCGGTGGCATGGGTCTTCGCGGAGGCGCCCGGCCTGCTGGCGACCACCGCACTCGACGTCGCCGCCCTGCGCGGCCCCCTCGCCCGGCGCAACTCCCTGTACCTGGTCGGAGCCAGCCTGCGCGGTGCCGATCACCACCATGATCGGTTGCTCGGCCTGGCCGACCCCTACCTGCGCTGGTTCGCCCCGGCCCGGGATCCCGCGGACGACTTCCGATGGGTCCCGGCGGACTGAGGCGGGGCCGCCGGGCGGGTGCGATGGACCGGTCACCCGACCCGTGGCGACCTGACCGACGGCGAAGGGGGCCTTCCCATGATCCGAACCCGGAACGGGCGCTAGGCGGACCTTCCACGGTAGGTGTCGGCCAGGCCGAGTGCCTCGTAGACGGGCTCGTCGCTGAAGCGGAAGAGATCCAGGCGGTCGCCGGCCTCCAGCACCAGCTCATCCCAGGAGGGCACCACGAACAGGTCGCCCCTGGAGAGCTCGAACCGCCGGTCGCCGACGGTGGCGACGCCCGTACCCTCGAACACCTGCCAGACGGCCGAGCCGACGGTCTTGACCGGAGCGGTCCGGGTGCCCTCCCGCAGCCGGTGCATCTCGGTACGGATGGTGACCAGCGAGTCCTTTCCGGTGCTGGGATTGGAGAAACGGACTCCGGCGTGACCGGGCTCGATGACGGAGGAGGCGCCTTCGGCCTCCAACTCCAGCTGGGCCGCCAGTGCCGCGTCGGTGTGCTCCCAGCGGTAGGCCATCAGCGGAGAGTTGGACCGATCCGGCTGGCCGATCGGACGCAGTCCCGGATGCCCCCACAGGCGCTCACCCCGCGAGCGCTTCGGGGTCTCGCAGGTGCCCAGGGTGTCGAGGCCGAACTCGAAGAAGCTCGCGTCCAGCCTGCTCACCAGGGGAATGTCGAGCCCGTCGATCCAGGTCATCGGACGGTCGGTGGTGTTGTGGTGCTCGTGGTAGGTCCAGCTGGGAGCGAGCAGCAGGTCACCGCGCCGCATCGCCACCGCGTCGCCGTCCACGTTCGTCCAGACGCTCTCACCCTCGATGACAAAGCGGAACGCGCTCTGACTGTGCCGGTGGGCGGGAGCGACCTCGTGGGGGGCGAGGTAGTGGATCGCCGCCCAGAGGTTCGGGGTCGCGTACGGCAGGCCCGGCAGTCCGGGGTTGGACAGCGCGATCGCGCGCCGCGCACAGCCGTGCCCGACCGGCACCAACTCCCCCGAACGCTTCGCGAGCGGCAACAGGTCCGCCCACCGCCACAGGTGGGGCAATGCCTGTGGACACGGGGACATGGGCATCAAGTTGTCTCGTATAGTCCACAGCGGAATCAGGCCCATAGCGTCGAAATCCTCATACAGCTTGTTGAGCTGTTTCTGCTCGCGTCCGTGCTGCGTGATCGTCATTGTCGTCTCCACATTGAAAGCCGGGACCGCCACCCTGAGATGCGAAGTCAACCGTCAATGAGATCGACGTTAGATCCATGTTTCTGAGAATAAAACATCATTGCGTTATGTTCTGTTGAGCAGAACAGAATGACGTCTCCGCAGGTAGACGCGGCGAGGGCCTCTCTAGCCGGTCATGTCCCCGCCCGCGATCGCAGGACTTCCAGGGCCCTGTCCGCGTGGGCCTCCGGGTGGCCCTCACTGTGGATTATTTCAAGGAGACGGTGGTCCGAGTCAATGACAAAGGTCATCCGGCGGGTGAGGAACGGTCCCACCGCGATGTTGCGGCGGGCACCGAACTGCCGGGCCACGCTGCCTTCCGGGTCGGACAGCAGCGGGTATCCCAGTTGGTTGACCGTTGAAAACTTTGCCTGCCGGTCCACCGCGTCACGGCTGATCCCGATCCTGGTCGCACCCACGGCGGCGAACTCGGCCGCCAGATCCCGGAAGTGACAGCTCTCCGCCGTACATCCCGACGTCATGGCCGCCGGATAGAAGAACAGCACCACCGGCCCCTTGGCCAGAAACTCGCTGAGCAGCCGCGGTGTCCCCGTCTCGTCGAGAAGCTCGAAATCCTCGACCACATCTCCAACCGCAAGGCTTCCGCCCATGACATGTCCTCCCTGCGCCACTGACCCGCGTCACCGGAGATCTCCGGCCGTCTGCTCCGGTACTTTGCGACAATAGGGGCAGCGATCGGTTCTCCGCCCCTGTTTGTCGGCCGAGTCTCCGCCGACGGCCGGCTCCCCGACGAGTTGCCCGGAGAACATCGGGCCGGACGGAAGAAAATCATTTACCCTCTGCCAAGGCTCGGTTTTCGCGTATGCAGGCGCGTCATGACGATCATGAGTGCGGCGAACATGAACACCAGCGGGACCACGGCCGCCCAGACCCGCGCGAAGTGCAGCAGCAGGGACGCGCAGAGCGCGCCGCAGACGAGGGCCAGGACGATGACGGCGCGATGCGCGACATCGCCGTTGCGCGACACCAGCGACTCGGTCAGGGCGGTGAGAGTGCCGGTGACGAAGGTGGTGGTGATGCCGGCGATGCTGACGCGGTGGGCCGCCGCCGCCTGGATGCCCATGGCGCAGGACGCCATCGCGATGAACACGAGCGTCAGGAGCGTTCCGGGTGCGGTCTCGCAGAGTATCCAGCCGATGAGGAAGGCGGTCTGCAGCGCGAGGTCGGCCCAGAGCAGATGGGTGACGGCCAGCGGCCACCGCTCGCCCCCCCGCCCGAGGGCGGGCATCCTGAAACCGGCGTAGAGCCCGACCGCGAAGACCACGCACGCGAGCCCCGCGCGGAGCGCCCGGACCTCCCAGTCCTCTCCGCCGGCAAGAGCGACGAGGATCAGATTTCCGGTCATGTTCGCGGTGAAGACACCGCCGAGCGCCAGAAAGGCGACCGCGTCCATCGCACCCGCCGCCAGGGTCATGAAGACCAGGACGGCATAGCTCCACCGCCGCGCCGACGCGGCGGTGCCACCCCCGATGGTGAACACTGTCCTCACTTCTCCGGCTCCCGCCGGCCGTACTCGACGAGCGGGTCCGGCGCCCTCCGAAGATCTAAAAGACCGGAATGATGTCCTCGGGGTCAAGGAAGCCGACCTCGACGCCCTCGATGTCGAGTTCGGGGATGGCCGGGAACTCGATGCCCCAGCGCTCCACGATGACGCGGATCTTGGCCATGGCCACGCGCCAGTTGTCGGCCTGATCCTCGTAGGAGAGCACGCCCAGGCCCGCGTCGCGGGCGTGGTCCATCAGGACCCGGTGGTTGTGCAGGAAGTACGGCGGAAGCTCCCAGAAGCCGCCCGGAGGCTCCCAGAGGATCATCGAGAGGAAGACGAAACCGGCGCGGAGCTGGCGCGTGATCAGCGAGCGGGTGTCGTCGGTGAGCCCCGGCCACTCGTTCTCCAGGATGGTCATGCAGATCTGGAGGTGACGGGACTCGTCACGGCCGATGCGCTGGAACATGTCCTGAAAGACCGGGTGCTGGGCGCCGGTGGCCATGCCCCGGAACAGGGTGGAGGCGGCCATCTCCCCCATCATGAAGCTGGTGAACAGCACCGGCAGGCTGTATTTGCCGACCGCGCTGCTGTAGCCCGTCCAGTAGCGGCCGCCGTTGTGATAGAGCCAGCCGATGTTGTTGTGGGCGGCCTTCTCCAGGTCGGTGACCGGGGTCCAGTTGAGCGGCCCGCCCGGCCACAGTTTGGCGATGCTGCGCTGGCAGCACTCCTCGTGGTTCATCTCGTCACGCGTGATCGAGAAGAAGCACTTGCGGACCGGATCCTCCTCGTGCTTCTCGAACGCCTGGATGGTGGCCCGGGCGAACACGGCCGGCCCCGAGGCGTCGAAGTTGGCGAGCACGGAGAACCAGTACATGATCCCCAGGCGCTGTTCGACGGTGAAGTCGTTCGGGTCGAGATCGTCCCAGGGCAGATCGGCGGGGTTCCACACCACGCGCTTGGACTTCTCGTAGATGGCCGCGAGTTTCTCGGTCTCGACCCGCCACTCCATCGGGTAGATGTTCGGCTGTGGGATCTCGGGAGCGGGCCAGAACCCGCCCTCCGGAATCGTCAGGTCCGCCATGACTTCACCCCTTTTGTGACAGCTACAGCTCACATCCTGTGCCTGAATGTCACATCTTTCAAGAGCGTGCCCGCTGCGTCATGGCGACACACGCCAGTACGGCCAGCGCCGCCCCGATCGTGGCCAGACCGAACCCCTCATTGAGCAGGAGCCAGGCCCACAGCAGGGTCAGCAGCGGCTGGGCGAGCTGGGTCTGCCCCGCTCGGGCGATCCCGCCCGCGGCCAGGCCGGCGTACCAGGGGATGAAGCCGAGGAACATCGAGATGAGGCCGGCGTAGGCGAATCCGGCCAGCGAGACCGCACTGGGCCGCATGTCGGTGGTCAGCATCAGCACCGCCGTGATCGGGACGGTCAGCGGGGCGGCGAGGACGAGGGCATGGGAGATCACCCGCCAGCCGGAGGTCTCCCGGGCGAGACGGCCCCCCTCGGTGTAGCCGACGGCGGCCGACAGCAGGGCGCCGACGAGCAGCAGGTCGGCTCCGGTGACATGACCGCCGCCCATGCTCAGGGTGAAAGCCGTGATCGCCACGGCTCCGAGGCCGCAGGCCACCCAGAACAGCGGCTTCGGCCGTTCTCCCGCCCGCAGTACGGCGAAGGCCGCGGTGGCGGCGGGCAGCAACCCGATCACCACGGCGGCGTGGGAGGTGCTGGCGCCCGCGTGGAGGGCCAGCCCGCTGAACACCGGGAATCCGAAGACGACACCGGCCACGATGGCGAGATAGGGCCGCAGCTGGGACCTGGGCGGCAGCAGCGGCACCCTGGCGACGAGGAGGAACGCCACCGCGGCGACGGCGGCCACGGCGGCCCGCCCGATCGCCACGAGATAGGGGTCGAATCCCTCCATCGCGAAGACCGCCGCGGGGAACGACCCCGAGAACGACAGCACCCCCAGACCGGCGAGCAGGGTCCCCCGCCACGCCGCGCTCAGAGGCGCCGATCCCCTCGGACCCGATCCCCGAGGTCCCCTCTCCGGGGAGCCGGGGGAGCCCGGGGAGACAGCCGTCGAGGAGGTGCCGCGCGCCTCGACCGCTACTGGATTTGTCACGATAGCGCTATTCTTGCCCTTCATGAATGACGATAGCAGTATTGTCCGTTTGGCCGCCATGCTGCGAGAAGAGATGCAACAGCTACGGCCCGGCGACAGGTTACCGTCGAGCCGGGAGCTGGTACGGCTACACAACGTGAGCCCCGTGACCGTGTCGCGAGCGCTCGGCCGGCTCGCCGCGGAGGGGCGGGTGATCACGAAACCCGGCAGCGGGGCCTACGTGGCTCCCCCCGTCATGCGAGCCGGTGACACGGTGGACATGTCCTGGCAGACCGTGGCGCTCGGCGACCGGATGGTGGACGACACCGGGGTGAGCGGTCTGCTCACTCCCCCGCCGGACGGCGTCATCCCGCTCACCGGCGGCTATCTCAACCCGGCTCTGCGTCCCGCCAAGGCCCTCTCCGCCGCCGCCTCCCGCGCGCTCCGCCGACCCGACGTCTGGGAGCTGCCTCCGCTGACCGGCGTCTCCGGGCTCCGGCGGTGGTTCTCCCAGGAGGTCGGCGGCGACGTCACCCCGTCGGACGCCCTCATCGTCAGCGGCGGCCAGTCCGCCCTCACCCACGCCTTCCGTGCCCTCGCCGCCCCCGGGACCCCCGTTCTCGTCGAGATCCCCACCTATCCGGGCGCCCTCGCCGCCGCCCGTGCCGCCGGGCTCCGTGCGACGGCCGTGCCGATGGATCGCGACGGGGTGATACCGGAGCTGCTCGCGGAGGCGTTCGCCGTCACGGGCGCGCGGGTCTTCTTCTGCCAGCCGACCCTGCACAACCCCACCGGCGCCACCCTCACCCTGGAGCGGCGCAGGCAGGTGCTGGACATCGCCCGCGCGGCGGGGGCGTTTGTCGTCGAGGACGACTACGCCCGGTATTTCACGGCGGCCCCCACCCCGCCGCCGATGATCGCGCTGGACGCCCACGGCACGGTCGTGCACATCAACTCCCTCACCAAGGTCCTGTCGCCCAGCATGCGGGTCGCCGGGGTCCTCGCCCGGGGCCCCGCGGCGCGGCGGCTGCGGGCCGCCCAGGTCGTGGAGTCGTTCTTCGTCGCCAGACCGCTCCAGGAGACGGCACTGGAGTTCGTCAGCTCACCCGCCTGGCGGCGTCACCTGTCCGCGCTGAGCACCGAGCTCACCATCCGCAGGGACACCCTCGCCGCCGCCCTGACCGCCCAGATGCCCGCCGCCGAGATCCACCTCGTCCCCCGCGGCGGCCTGCACATGTGGGTACGGCTCCCGTCCGACCGGGACGAGGAGACCGTGGTGGAGGCGGCCCGCCGGGCAGGCGCGCTGGTGAGCTCCGGGCGCATCTACTACTCGGCGGAGCCGCCGGGCCCCCGGATCCGGGTGACCCACTCGGCGGCCGTTCACGTGGCGGAACTCGTCGAGGGGGTCAGACGGCTGGCGACGGCCCTGGACGCCCCCTGACCGCCCGGGGATCCGGATCAGGCGGGACGACGCCCTCGGCCCTCGTCCAGCCGCGCCACATCCTCGCGATCATGATTCTTTCTTCGGTACGGATCCCGCCTCTGACTCTGCTGGAGCGCGAGATAGGCCAGATACCACATGACAACCTCCAATTAGACACCGCTTAAAACGCTATGCAGGTGTCGCATCGAATACAACCCCCTATTGGCGTACAGTGGTTGCGAAGAGGTGAGTTATCCATGACCAATCCCTCCGACCTGGTGTGCGACTTCGTGAACACCTATGACGTCGAGAGCGACAGCGACACCGTGCCCTCCCCCGCCGCGCTGGCCGCGTGGCTCCACAAGCGGGACCTGATCGGGCCGGACGACACGGCCCGCGACGAGGACCTCACCGTGGCCGTCGGCCTCCGGGAGACCTTGCGCGTGGCGCTCCGCCACAACCACGACCACGATCACGAGCCGGAGTCGCCCCACACGTTCCCCGCGTTTCCCCTGCGGGTCGTCCTGACGGCCGACGGGCCGGTTCTCGAGCCCGTCGAGACAGGGGTTCCCGGCGGCCTGGCGAGGATCGCGGCCGCCGTGATGAGCGTGCGCGCGGACGGTATGTGGCCGAGGCTGAAGGTCTGCACGGAGAGCACCTGTCAGTGGGCGTTCATCGACTCGTCGAAGAATCGTTCGCGCTCGTGGTGTTCGATGAGGGTCTGTGGCAACCGCACCAAGACAAGGGCATATCGGGCACGACGACAAGCAGAGACAGGTTGACGTCATCCGTGAGTCGGATTCCCCGATACGGTGTAAGAGCCTGCCTCACAGATCCACCCGCCTGATGCCCGCTCGCGTGGCACGTGATCCACGAGGCAGTGCTTAGAGGCGACGGCAGACGGCAGAGAAGGAGCGGGCCGAGATGGCAGACGTAGGCGTGCGGGCGGCTCGGCGCGAGGATGTCGCCGCGGTGACGGGCACCCAGATCCGCGCGTGGAAATTCGGCTACCGGGAGTTCCTTCCCGAGGGACCGCTCGAGCAGATGACCGGCCCGGCAGCCGAGAGCATGTGGCAACGACAGTGGGACGAGGCGATCTCCTTCCCCCCCACCCCGCGGCATCGGGTGCTGGTGGCCGTGGAGCAGGTCCTCCTCGACACGGACGCCTTCCCCGCGCTCGGTCCCGGCGGAATCGAGGCCGTGGCGGCGATGGCGGGTGCCGAGAAGCTCGCGGGCCTGGCCTCGCACGCGCCGGCGGAGGATCCCGACCTCGACCTCAACACCACCGGTGAGCTGCTCACCTTCCTGATCGACCCGGACTACGTCCGGCGCGGTCACGGCAGCCGGCTGCTCAACGCAACGATCGACTACCTCCGTGACGATGGCTATCGCACCGTCGTGACCTGGGTGTTCGCCGACAACTATGCTGTGCGAGGCTTCCTGGAGTCGGCCGGCTGGGGCGTGGACGGCGCCGAGCGGGTCCTCGACATGGGCCGGTCGGTGCGAATGATCCGCCTGGCCACCGACATCAGCTGAGCTCGAGAGGAAATCGCAACACCATGGCCACCCCGAGCCAGTGGATCGCCGGAGCACGTCCGCGCACCCTTCCCGCTGCCGTCGTGCCCGTCGCCGTCGGCACCGGAGTCGCGATCGGATACGAAGGGGCGGTGTGGTGGCGGGCCCTGCTCGCCCTGTTCGTGGCGCTGGCACTGCAGGTCGGCGTGAACTACGCCAACGACTACAGCGACGGCGTGCGCGGCACCGACGACGAGCGGGTCGGTCCGATGCGCCTGGTCGGCTCGGGTGCCGCGTCGCCCCGTCAGGTCCTCGTCGCCGCGTTCGGCTGTTTCCTGGCCGCCGCGGTGGCGGGGCTGGTGCTGGTCGTGGTCACGGGGGCCTGGTGGCTGCTCCTGGTGGGCGCGGCGTCGATCGCGGCGGCCTGGTTCTACACCGGCGGCCGGGCTCCCTACGGTTACCGCGCGCTCGGCGAGATCTCGGTGTTCGTGTTCTTCGGTCTGGTCGCGGTGGCGGGCACCACGTTCGTACAGCTCGAATATCTGCCCTGGCCGGCGGTGGCGGCCGCGGTCCCGGCGGGTCTGCTGGCCTGTGCGCTGCTGGTGGTCAACAACCTGCGCGACATCGTGACCGACGGCCCGTCCGGGAAACGCACCATGGCCGTGGTCCTCGGCGACAGCCGCACCCGCGTCCTCTACACCCTCTGCCTGACCCTGCCGCTCATCATCGCGCTGATCCTGGCGCTGTGGCACCCGTTCGCGGCACTGGCCGTGCTCACCGCACCCCTCGCCCTCATCCCGGTGAAGGCCGTCAGGGAGGGCGCCACGGGCCCCGCGCTGATCGCCACCCTCCAGCAGACCGGCCGCTTCCAGCTCCTGTTCGGCCTGCTGTTCGCCATCGGCCTGGCAATCTGACGCCCGTCACCACCGGTTCCGGCATTCCGACGCCGCCACCATCGGTTCCGGGGATCCCTGGTCGCTGAGTTCTGGACGTCTGGGCCAAGTTCTCACGCGGCATGCGGCAGCCCGACGCGGGCCGCGTAGCCGTTGACGTGGTCGGCGAGGATCTTGAGCGTGGCTCCGAGCTCGCACTCCGACGCCTTCACCATCGGTTCCGACGCTTCAGCCGAGCCTCTCCTGAGCTTCAACGGCCTTCACTGACGCTCTCGGCGGGGATCCCAGCCTTCTCAAGCGCTCCCGAGCGGAGAGCCAGTCGTCCCGGCCCTGACCACCGGCGCGTCAGAGGATCCGGCGCATCACGACGCGGGGCGCGAGCTCGATGCCCAGCTCCCGCTCGTGCACCACCAGTGCCGCCAGCTCCGGGCCCCATTCCGCGGGATCCAGCACGGCGAAGCCACGCTGCGCGTACCACGGCCCGTTCCAGGGCACGTCCCGGAACGTCGTCAGCGTCACGGCGGCGCAGCCCTCCGAGGCCGCGTGGTCGCAGACCGCCTCCAGCAGACGCCCCCCGATGCCCTGCCTCCCGTGATCGGGATGGACGGCGAGCTGATCGAGGTGGAGCGACCCGTCGATCCAGCCGAACATGGCGAACCCCACCGGCGGACTCCCCGCCACCAGGACCCGCGACGGGTCGTCGGTCTCCTCGATCATCGTGGTCCCGGGCGGGAAGACGATGCCCACCTGCGCGAAGACCCCGTCCGCGGCGACCTCCACCCCCACCAGCCCGGCCAGCTCCTCCGCCCGCGCCCAGCGGACCCCAGCCGACGCTGAAGATCGAGTGCTTGTCATAGAACTGGAGGATATAGCGGCGCCGGAGGCGTTCCGGGTCTTACAGGTCGAGGAGGGGCTCCAGGCCGAGGGTCAGGCCGGGAAGCTCGCGGACGCGGCGCACGCCCAGCAGCACGCCCGGGGTGAACGACGAGCGGTTCATGGTGTCGTGGCGGAGGGTGAGGATCTCCCCGTCTCCGCCCAGGAGCACCTCCTGATGGGCGATCAGCCCGGCCAGCCGCACCGAGTGCACCCGAACGCCGTCCACGTCGGCGCCGCGGGCCCCGTCCAGCTCCGCGCTGGTCGCGTCGGGCATCGGCCCGGCCCCGGCCTTACGTCGCGCCTCGGCGACCAGCTCGGCCGTACGGCGAGCGGTTCCGGAGGGGGCGTCGGCCTTGTTCGGGTGGTGCAGCTCGACGATCTCGACGGAGTCGAAGTAGCGGGCGGCCTGCTGGGCGAAGTGCATCATCAGCACCGCCGCGATGCCGAAGTTGGGCGCGATCAGCGCGTTGGTGCCGGGGTTGGCGTCCAGCCAGCCCCTGACGGTCGCCAGACGCCCGGCGTCGAAACCCGTGGTGCCGACCACCGGGTGGATGCCGTGGGAGATGCACCACTCGAGGTTGCCCATGACCACGTCGGGGTGGGTGAAGTCCACCACCACCTCGGAGCCCTCAAGCCCCTCGATCGGGTCGTCCTTGTCGACGGCCGCGACCAACTCCATATCGTCCGCCGCCTCGACGGCCTTACACACTTCGATACCGACACGCCCGCGGGCGCCGAGAACTCCAACCCTGATCACGGCCCCAAGGTTATACCGTCCGCCCCCGCCGGATCTTCAGGGACCACCGGCTTCCCGGTACGGCGGAGCCGCGTCAAAGAGCGGCCCCGGCGCGAAGGCGCCGGGGCCGCTCTTGATATGACCGTCAGCCGGTCAGGACCCAGCCGAAGTCCTTGTCCTCGTAGGGGCCGATGACCGCGAGGGACATCGGACGCGTGAGGACGTCTGCGGCGACCTCCGCGATCTCCTCCGGAGTCACCGCCTCGATCCTGCCGAGAACGTCGTCGACCGAGAGCAGCTCGTCGAAGACCAGCTCGCCCTTGCCGATCCGGGACATCCGGGAGCCGGTGTCCTCCAGGCCGAGCACGAGACCGCCGCGCATCTGGCCCTTGCCTCGGAAGATCTCCTCCTCGGTGAGGCCGTCGGCGACCACCCGGAGCACCTCCTCCCGGCAGATCTTCAGCACGTCGTCGATCTTCGACGGCAGGCAGCCGACGTAGATGCCGAACTGGCCGGTGTCCGCGTGAGCGGAGGTGTAGGAGTAGGTCGAGTAGGCGAGGCCCCTCTTCTCCCTGATCTCCTGGAACAGCCGCGAGGACATGCCGCCGCCGAGCGCCGCGTTGAACACGCCGAGCGCGAAGCGGCGCTCGTCGGTGCGGACCAGCGCGGTCGTGCCGAGGACCAGGTTGGCCTGCTCGGTCGGCCGGTGCACGACCTTGACGCCGGAGAGGGCCTCGACTTCGGGGCCCGCAAGGCGCGGAGACACCGGCGAGGCGTCCCCGCCGAGGGCTCCGGCCCGCTCGTAGGCCGCGGCGACCAGGGCCACGACCTGCTCGTGATCGATGTTGCCCGCCACCGACACCACGGTGTGCGTCGGCAGGTAGTAACGCCGGTAGTACTCGGCGATCCGGTCGCGGGTGACCTCGTTGATCGATTCGACCGTGCCGAGGATCGGCCGGCCGATGGGCGTGTCGCCGTACAGCTCCGCGGAGAACTGCTCGTGCACCGCGTCCGAGGGATCGTCGTCGTGCATGGCGATCTCCTCCAGGATCACGCCACGCTCGGCCTCGACATCCTCGGGGGTGATGAGCGAGGAGGTCACCACGTCGGCGAGCACGTCGATCGCCACCCGCAGATCCTCGTCGAGGACCCGCGCGTAGTAGCAGGTGTACTCCTTGGCGGTGAAGGCGTTGATCTCACCGCCGATGCCCTCGATGGCTGCGGAGATCTCCAGAGCGTCCCGCGTGGGCGTTCCCTTGAACAGCAGGTGCTCAAGGAAATGCGAGGCCCCCATGTGCTCGGGTGACTCGTCCCGCGATCCGATGCCGACCCACATGCCGACCGCGACTGAACGCACGGTCGGCATGGACTCGGTCACCACCCGGAGCCCACCGGGGAGGACGGTGCGCCGCACGACCCCGACACCGTCTTTGCCGGGGTGCAGAGTGGTGGTTATCACGAGTTGCGGTCTTCTCCCCCACGGCCGCCGCCGTTGCTGCTGCTCCCGCCACCGCCACCGCTGCTGCTGCGGGTGCGGGTGCGACGGGGCCGGTCCTCGCGGGGACGGTCGTCGGCGGCGGCGGCGGGAGCCGGCGCGGCCTCGGGCTCGTCCTCGGAGGCGCCGCTCTCGGCCTTGGCCGCGGACTCCTTCTCGATGACCTCGACGGGCACCAGGGAGAGCTTGCCGCGGGAGTCGATCTCGGCGATCTCCACCTGGACCTTCTCGCCGACGTTCATGACGTCTTCGACGTTCTCGATGCGCTTGCCGCCGTGCAGCTTGCGGATCTGGGAGACGTGCAGGAGCCCGTCCTTGCCCGGCATGAGGGAGATGAAGGCGCCGAAGGCAGCGATCTTGACGACCGTGCCCAGGTAGCGCTCACCGATCTCCGGCATGTGCGGGTTCGCGATGGCGTTGATCGCCGACCTGGCCGCCTCGGCGGACGGGCCGTCGGTGGCACCGATGTAGATGGTGCCGTCGTCCTCCAGGGTGATCTCGGCGCCGGTGTCGTCCTGGATCTGGTTGATCATCTTGCCCTTCGGGCCGATGACCTCTCCGATCTTGTCAACCGGGATCTTGATCGTGATGATGCGCGGAGCCGTCGCGTTCATCTCCGCCGGGGAGTCGATGGCCTCCCGCATCACCTCGATGATGGCAAGACGGGCGCCCTTGGCCTGCTTCAGCGCGGCGGCCAGGATCGACGCGGGGATGCCGTCGAGCTTGGTGTCGAGCTGGAGCGCGGTGATGACGTCCTTGGTGCCGGCGACCTTGAAGTCCATGTCGCCCATGGCATCCTCGGCACCGAGGATGTCGGTCAGCGTGACGTAGTCGCCACCCTCGTGGATGAGACCCATCGCGATGCCCGCGACGATGCCCTTGAGGGGGACGCCCGCGTCGAGCAGCGCCATCGTCGAGGCGCAGACCGAGCCCATCGAGGTCGAGCCGTTGGAGCCCAGCGCCTCGGAGACCTGGCGGATCGCGTAGGGGAACTCCTCGCGAGCCGGCAGGACCGGGACGAGTGCCCGCTCGGCGAGCGCGCCGTGGCCGATCTCCCGGCGCTTGGGCGAGCCCACGCGGCCGGTCTCACCGGTGGAGTACGGCGGGAAGTTGTAGTTGTGCATGTAGCGCTTGGTGCGCTCGGGGTTGAGCGTGTCGATCATCTGCTCCATGCGGAGCATGTTCAGGGTGGTGATGCCCAGGATCTGGGTCTCACCGCGCTCGAACAGGGCCGAACCGTGCACGCGGGGCACGACGTGCACCTCGGCGCTCAGCTGGCGGATGTCCTTGACGCCACGGCCGTCGATGCGGATGCCCTCGGCGATGACCCGCTCGCGCATGAGCTTCTTGGTCAGCGAGCGGAACGCGGCGCTGACCTCCTTCTCGCGACCCTCGAAGTCGGCGGCGACCTTCTCGGCGGCCAGTGCCTTCACCCGGTCGAGCTCGGTCTCGCGCTCCTGCTTGGCGGCGATGGTCAGCGCGGCGGTGAGCTCGCTCTTCACCGCGCCGGTCACGGCCTCCAGGACGTCGTCCTGGTAGTCGAGGAACAGCGGGTAATCGCGGGTCTCCTTGGCGGCGACCTTCGCGATCTTGGCCTGCGCGTCGCACAGCACCTTGATGAACGGCTTGGAGGCCTCGAGGCCCTGGGCCACGGTCTCCTCGGTCGGCGCGACGGCGCCGTCGGCGATGAGCTTGAGCGTGTCACGGGTGGACTCGGCCTCGACCATCATGATCGCGACGTCACCGTCCTCCAGGACGCGACCGGCCACCACCATGTCGAAGGTGGCGTTCGCCAGCTCCGAGTGGGTCGGGAAGGCGATCCACTGACCCTCGATCAGCGCGACGCGGACGCCACCGATCGGGCCGGAGAACGGCAACCCGGCCAGCTGGGTGGAGAGGGACGCGGCGTTGATCGCGACCACGTCGTACAGGTGGTCCGGGTTGAGCGCCATGATGGTGGCGACGACCTGGATCTCGTTGCGCAGGCCCTTGACGAACGACGGGCGCAGCGGCCGGTCGATCAGGCGGCAGGTGAGGATGGCGTCCTCGGAAGGACGGCCCTCACGCCGGAAGAACGATCCGGGAATGCGGCCCGCGGCGTACATTCGCTCCTCGACGTCCACCGTGAGGGGGAAGAAGTCGAGGTTTTCCTTGGGATTCTTGGAGGCGGTGGTCGCAGAGAGGACCATCGTCTCGTCGTCCAGGTAAACAACGGCGGAACCCGCCGCCTGGCGTGCGAGCCGCCCGGTCTCGAACCGGATGGTGCGCGTACCGAAAGAGCCGTTGTCGATAACGGCTTCACTGCTGTGGACACCCTCCACGGGGGACCTCCTTGTAGCTCGGTCGCCCGCGTCCCCCCAGGCGCGCGTATCGCACCTGAGTCGTCTTCTTGCCGGCTCCCCGTAGGTGCAGCGCCGGTCTTCGATCGAAGCGCCCGGTTCCGTACGGCTTACGCCATGATGACCGGGGGCCACTACCGAGGACCGGCCCTCCGACGCCGTGGGGCGCGCTTGCTTGCGGACGCGGGGCACTGTCTCGGCTATTCAGTTTGCTCACTGGGTGCGTGTCTTCATGGCGCGACGCGCCGACGCTCACCCAGATGAGATAAGGGAGCGGCGCGAACGCCGCTCCCTCACAACTCTATCGGCGCAGGCCGAGACGCTCGATGAGCGAACGGTAACGCGCGATGTCCTTGCTCTGCAGGTACTTCAGCAGACGACGGCGGCGACCGACCAGCAGCAGCAGACCGCGGCGGCTGTGGTGGTCGTGCTTGTGCAGCTTCAGGTGCTCGGTAAGCTCGCTGATGCGCTTGCTGAGCAGCGCGATCTGCACCTCGGGGGAACCGGTATCGGTCTCACCCTTGGCGTACTCACCGATGATCTGCTTCTTTGCGGCGGTGTCGAGCGACACGTGTCTCCTTGAACCTCTACGGGCACGCGCGATTTCAGATGCCCGAACGACCATGCGTGCCTACAGTCGCCGTGGCGAGATCAGCACCGGGGCTGTAAAACCGCCGGTTACAGAGCTGACACGCCAGATTACCACCCGTCCTCAGGGTCCCGCACATCGTGCGGACGGGCGGCGGTGGCGGCTCAGGCCGCACAGCCATACGACGGCGTGATCACACGACGATCACACGGCCGGGTGGGCGCACGACCACATGGTCACGGGGCAGCGCAGCCGCGCGGTCACATGATCAGGCGGTCAGGCGGCGGACCTGGTCGACGTCCGCGTGTATCTGCTCGATGAGCGTCTCGATGGAGTCGAATTTTACGTTTCCCCGGAGCCGCGAGCCGAAGTCCACCGCCACGTGGGCGCCATAGAGGTCGAGGTCGTCGCGGTCGAGCGCGTAGGCCTCGACCGTGCGGGGCACACCCTCGAAGGTCGGATTGGTGCCCACGGAGATCGCGGCGGGCCAGCGTGCGCCGTCGTAGACGGCCGGCAGGTTACCGGTCGAGATGCCCTGCAACCAGCCCGCGTAGACGCCGTCGGCGGGGATCGCGGTGAACTCCGGCGACTCCACGTTGGCCGTCGGGAAGCCGAGCTGGCGTCCGCGCTGGTAGCCCCGGACGACCACGCCCTCCACCCGGTGCGGGCGGCCGAGCGTGACGGCGACGGCCTCCATGTCACCGGCGGCCAGCTGCTCACGGATGAGGGTGGAGGAGATGGTCTCTCCATTGCTCACCAACGGAACTCCCTCCGCCACGAAATCGTATTTCTCCCCGAGGGTCCGGAGCGTCTCCACATCACCGGAGGCCTTGTGCCCGAAGCGGAAGTTCTCTCCCACCACGACCCCGGCCGTGTGCAACCGGTCCACGAGCACGATCTGCACGAACTCGTCCGGGCTCATCCGGGAGAACTCCAGCGTGAACGGCAGCACGCACACGGCGTCCACGCCGAGATCTGCGAGCAGCTCGGTGCGGTGCCTGGCCGTTGTCAGCCGCGGCGGGTGGGTGCCCGGCCTGACCACCTCTTCCGGGTGCGGATCGAAGGTCACCACCACCGAGGGCACTCCGAGATCACCGGCCATCGCGACGGCACGGGCCACCATCTGCTGATGACCGCGGTGCACGCCGTCGAAGACGCCGATCGTGACGACGGACCTGCCCCAGTCTTCGGGCACGTCGTCCAATCCGTGCCATCCTCGCACCGCAGCCTCTTCCCCTCGTAGCGGATCGACCCCTAAAGCCTGCCATGCTCCCCGGCCTTCTCTCCAATCGGGGAGGTCATAGCAGGGCGAAAAGGCTCTTGACCTCGGCGGCGAGGCCAAGTACAGGCGCTCATACGGCACCGTTCACGGGTGATCGGCCACACCGGCGTCCGGGACACCCCACCCATGCGATCGGGCACACCGGACCTTCGTCCGGCACCGTTCACGGGCGATCAAGCACGCCGGCGTTCACGGGTGATCGACCGCACCGGCGTCCGGGACACCCCACCCATGCGATCGGGCACACCGGACCTTCGTCCGGCACCGTTCACGGGCGATCAAGCACGCCGGCGTTCACGGGTGATCGGCCACACCGGCGTCCGGGACACCCCACCCATGCGATCGGGCACATCCGACCCTCGTCCGGCACCGTTCACGGGCGATCGGGCAGCGCGGACGGCCAGGCCGGCGAAGACCGGGACCCCACGCGGGGTCCCGGTCAGGAGACGAACACGGCCAGGGACTTGGTGATCCCGCCATGCTCCTCGACCAGGGCCAGCAGCGTGCCATCCGGTCCGAACACGCCGATCGGGCCGCTGCCCAGCCCCACCGAGGGCAGCCGCCCGCCGTGCGCGACGGAGCTCGCCTCCTCGGCGGTGACGTCGCGCCGCGGGAAGACCGCCGCGACCGCGTCGGCCATCGGCAGGATCACGCAGTCGGCGGAGAGCTCTTCGAGGGTGTGAGCCATCGACAGGTCGTAGGGGCCCACGCGAGTGCGGCGCAGGGCGGTCAGGTGACCGCCGGTCCCCAGGTCGGCGCCGAGATCACGGGCCAGGGCCCGGATGTAGGTGCCGCTTGAGCAGGACACCGAGGCGTCGACGTCGACGAGGTCTCCGTGGCGGCGGATATCGGTGATCTCGAAGGCCGACACGGTCACCGGGCGCGACTTGAGCTCGACCTCCTCGCCCGCCCTGGCCCGCTTGTAGGCTCGCTCGCCGTTCACCTTGATGGCGCTGACCTGTGGCGGGATCTGCATGATCGGGCCGGTGAGGGTGGCGACACCCTTCCTGAGGCTCTCCTCGGCGACGTCCGCGGCGGAGAGCGTGGCGATGATCTCGCCCTCGGCGTCGTCGGTGTTGGTGGACTGGCCGAGCCGGATCGTGGCGTCGTACCCCTTCTGGGTGAGCGCGAGGTGTCCCAGAAGCCTGGTCGCCTTCTCCACGCCCACCACCAGTACGCCGGTGGCCATCGGGTCGAGGGTGCCCGCGTGGCCGACCTTGCGGGTGCCCGCGATCCCGCGGAGCTTGGCCACGACGTCGTGCGAGGTCCAGCCGGCGGGCTTGTCCACGATGATCAGCCCGCTCGGCGGCGGGGTGCGCTTGACGCGAGCCGTACTCATCGAGTTCCTCCTGTGGAGACCCCGGGCTTCGGCCCTGGGGAGGATGTCGGTTGGAAAGACCTTTTGCGGAAGGCCTTCTACAAGAGTGCCCGGAGACTCGCGATCGTCTCCTCGACGGGCAGATGGGAGGTGAAGCCGGCGGCCTTGGTGTGCCCGCCACCGCCCAGCGCGGTACAGATCCGTGCGACGTCCACCCCGCCCTTGGACCGGGTGGAGACCTGCCAGGCGCCGTCGTCGTCCTCCTTGAGGACCGCGGTCACGTCCGCCTCGTCGGTGCGCCGGACCACGTCGATGATCCCCTCCACCTCGTCGTACGGCAGGCCGTACGCGGCTCGGTCGGCCCGGGTGACAAACGTCCAGACCAGCCCGCCGCCCACCTCGGGCTCCAGCGTCACCCTGTCGAGGGCGGTGCCGAGCACCCTGAGGTAGGCGAACGGGGACCGATCCCACAGATCCCTGGCGATCTCCTCGGTGTTCAGCCCGGTGGCCACCAGACGGGCGGCCATGGCATGCACCGCGGGGGTGGTCGAGGAGTATTTGAACGAGCCGGTGTCGGTGACCAGTCCGACGTAGAGGCAGGTCGCGATGACCTTGTCGATCGGCAGGCCGAGCCGGTGGAGCAGCTCCTCGGCGAGCACCGCGGTGGCCGCGGCGCCGGGATCGACCAGGTTGAGCGTGCCGAAGCGGGTGTTGGACGGGTGATGGTCCACCACGATCAGCTCGCGGGCCCTGCCCGCGCTGCCGCTCAGCATGGCGAGCCGGCCGACGGTGGGGACGTCAAACGTGATCATCAGCTCGGGCGCGGCCGGGTAGTCGTCGAGCCCGACCAGGAGGTCCTGTCCGGGCAGGAAACGCAGCAGCCGGGGCACCGTGGTCCCGTACTCCCCGAAGGAGGCCGTGACGCGCTTGCCCACCGCGCGCAGGGCCAGCCCGAGGGCGAGCATGGAGCCGAGCGCGTCGCCGTCAGGCGAGACGTGACAGGCCAGCGCGATCTCGTCCGCGGACGAGATGAGCTCGACGGCCCGGTCCCAGTCTCGACCGGACACCGGGCCGTCGTCACGCAGCTGGGGCATCACGTCGCGGAGTGTCCCGCGCGCTCCGAGGGCTCGTCGTCGCTGTCCTCGAACTCGTCGTCGTTCTCGTCGGGCTTGCGGTAGGGGTCCGCCTCGCCCGCGTGCTGCGCGCCCTCGGCCCGCTTGGCGATCTCGACGTCCCTGGCCTTCGCCTCGGCGAGCAGGCCGTCGAGGTGGCGGGCGGTGTCAGGGAGCGGGTCGTGGGTGAACGTCAGCGTCGGCGTGTGACGCAGACCCGTCTGACGGCCCACCTCCGAGCGGATGAGCCCCTTGGCGCTCTCCAGCGCCAGAGCGGAGTCGGTCCTCTCGGCCTCCGAGCCGAACACGGTGTAGAACACCGTGGCATCACCCAGGTCGTTGGTGATCCGCGTGTCCGTGATGGTCACGAAACCCAGCCTCGGGTCCTTGATCCGGCGCTCCAGCATCTCCGCCACAATCTGCTGAATCCGGTCGGCGATCTTACGTGCGCGTGCGACATCCATATCGCTCCCCCCTTCTCACAGTGACGACCGACCGCGAAGGACTGCCCCGCGACCGGTCGTCTCTGTAGCTAGTCCTCGTCCTCGTTGTAGAGCCGGTGCCTGGCGGACAGCAACTCGATTTCCGGATGGAAGGCGATCAGACGTTCGCAGTCGTCCATCACCGCGCCGCAGTTGGCGGCGGTGGAGGATACGACCGCGATCCCGATCTCTGTACGGCGGTGCAGATCCATATGGCCGGTCTCGGCCACGGCCACGGCCGGGAACCGTCGCTGCACCTCGGCGATGATGGGACGCACCACCGAGCGCTTCTCCTTCAGCGAATGAATGTCGCCGAGCAGAATGTCCATTGTCAGGGCGCCTACATACATATTTACTCGCCACGGACGTCACCGTGCCACCGATGGCGCGGGGCCACCCGCCGGCCGAGGGCCCTCACCCTGGGGTGAGAACCGACGGCCGGCGAGTGGTCACCCGCGCCGATCCGAGACATCAGACGCGCGGCTTCTCCCGCATCTCGAACGTCTCGATGACGTCGTCGATCTTGATGTCGCTGTAGCCGACACCGATACCACACTCGTAACCATCGCGGACCTCGGTCGCGTCCTCCTTGAAGCGACGCAGCGAGGAGACGGTGAGGTTGTCGGAGATGACAACGCCACCGCGGATGATCCGGGCCTTGCTGTTTCGGACGATCGTGCCAGAGCGGACCAGAGCACCGGCGATGTTGCCGATCTTCGGCACCTTGAAGACCTCGCGGACTTCGGCGGTGCCCATCTGGACCTCTTCGAACTCCGGCTTGAGCATGCCCTTGAGGGCCGCCTCGATCTCCTCGATCGCCTGGTAGATGACCGAGTAGTAGCGGATGTCGACACCCTCGCGCTCGGCGAGGTCGCGCGCCCGGACTTCGGGGCGCACGTTGAAGCCGATGATGACCGCGTTGTCGTCGGCGACCGCCAGGTTGACGTCGTACTCGGTGATCGCACCGACGGCACGGTGGAGCACCCGCAGGCGCACCTCCTCGCCGACGTCGATCTTGAGCAGCGCGTCCTCGAGGGCCTCGACCGAACCGGAGACGTCACCCTTGATGATGAGCTTGAGCTCATCGATCTGGCCCTTCTCCATCTCGCTGAAGAGCTCTTCGAGGGTGCGGCGACGGCCGGACTTGGCCATGTCCGCGATGCGCTTGCGAGCCGCACGCTGCTGGGCGATCTGGCGCGCCATCCGGTCGTCGGTGACGACGAGGAAGTTGTCACCGGCTCCCGGCACCGCGGTCAGACCGAGGACCAGCACCGGACGCGACGGGTCGGCCTCAAGAATGGCCTCGCCCTTGTCGTCCAGCATCGCCCGGACGCGGCCGAAGGCCTCGCCACAGACGATCGAGTCGCCGACGCGGAGCGTGCCGCGCTGGACCAGCACGGTCGCGACCGGGCCGCGGCCCCTGTCGAGGTGCGCCTCGATGGCGACGCCCTGGGCGTCCATCGTGTCGTTGGCCCGCAGGTCGAGCTCGGCATCCGCGGTGAGCAGGATGGCCTCGAGAAGGTTCTCGATGCCGGTCCCGTTCTTGGCGGAGATGTCGACGAACATGGTCGTGCCGCCGTATTCCTCGGCGACCAGACCGTATTCGGTGAGCTGCGCCCGGACCTTGCCCGGGTCCGCGCCTTCCTTGTCGACCTTGTTGACCGCGACCACGATCGGCACGTCGGCCGCCTGGGCGTGGTTCAGGGCCTCGATGGTCTGCGGCTTCACACCGTCGTCGGCCGCGACCACCAGGACGGCGATGTCGGTGACCTTGGCACCACGGGCACGCATGGCGGTGAACGCCTCGTGGCCCGGGGTGTCGATGAAGGTGATCTTCCGCTCTTCTTCTTCGTGCTCGGTGGTGATCTGGTAAGCACCGATGTGCTGGGTGATCCCACCCGCCTCGCGCGCCACCTCGTTGGTGTTGCGGATGGCGTCGAGCAGCTTGGTCTTACCGTGGTCGACGTGACCCATGACGGTCACGACCGGCGGACGCGCGACGAGATCGGACTCGTCGCCCTCGTCCTCGCCGAACTCGATGTCGAAGGTCTCGAGAAGCTCGCGATCCTCCTCCTCCGGGCTGACCACAAGCAGGTTGTAGTCCAGCTCGGCGGCGAGAAGCTGCAGCGTCTCCTCGTTGACCGACTGCGTGGCGGTCACCATCTCGCCGAGGTGCAGCATGATCTGCACCAGGGACGCGGGGATCGCGCCGATCTTGTCGGCGAAGTCCGACAGGGAGGCGCCGCGCGACAGACGGATCGTCTGACCGCCACCGCGGGGAGCCTGCACGCCACCGATCGCCGGGGCCTGCATGTTGTCGAACTCTTGACGCCGCTGACGCTTGGACTTGCGACCGCGGGTCGGACGTCCTCCCGGACGGCCGAAGGCACCTGCGGTGCCGCCACCACGGCCACGACCGCCGCCACCGGGACGACCGGCGAAACCGCCGCCACCGCCACCGGGACCGCCGGTGCTGGTGCCGGGACGGCCTGCGCCGCCGCCACCACCGGGACGACCGGCGAAACCGCCGCCGCCACCACCGGGACGACCGCCACCGCCGCCGCCACCGGGACGGCCTGCGCCGCCACCGCCGCCGGGACGACCCGCACCGCCGCCACCGCCGGGACGGCCTGCGCCGCCACCGCCGCCACCGGGACCGGCAGGACGACCCTGCGGCATCATCATCGGGCTGGGACGGGGACCGCCGGGACGCGGACCACCCGCGCCGCCGCCGCCACCGGGACGCGGACCACCCGCGCCGGGGCCCGGACGTGAGCCGGGCGCACCGGGCGGACCGGAACGAGCGCCGGGCGGACGGGGACCTGCGTTGTCGCGATTCTGGTCGCGGGGACCACGGTCCTCGCGAGGACCACCGGGACGCGGGCCCCTGTCGCCGGGAGCTCCGTCACGGCCGCCGGGACCACCGGGGCCGGGAGGGCCGCCGGGGCCACCCGGGCCGCCGGTACGCGGCGGACGGGCCTGGCCCATGCCGCTGGCGTTCGACGAGAACGGGTTGTTGCCGGGACGCGGGCCACGCGGGCCCGGACGCGGACCGGGCTTGGCACCCGGACCACCGGGAGCGCCCGCACCGGAGCGGGGGCCCGAGGGGGCTCCACCGGGGCCGGCCGCGGGGCGGCCTTCCGGACGCGCCGCCTCGGGGCGAGCCGCGGGTGCGGGTCGCGGAGCCGGACGCGGGCCGGGCTTGGGGCCGGCGGCCGCGGGACGGCCGACATCGGTGCGGGGCGCCTCGAAACGAGGTGCCTGAACCGGTGAGGGCTGCTGCGGAGCCTGCGGGGGCGGAGCCTGCTGCGGCTGCACCTGCTCGGGCTGAATCTGGGGCACGACCGGCGGGGCCTGCGGCGCGGGAGCCGCCGGCGTCGCAGGGCGAGCCGGTGCGGGACCCGGTCGCGGTCCCGGCCTGGGGGCCGGTCCCGGCTTGGGGATTGAGGTCGGTGCCGCGGTGGCACCGTTTCCGGCCTGGCTGTCGCCAGGCCTGGGGGCCGCCTGAGGCGGCCTGGGCGTTCTGTTACCGCCCTTGTCGGACGAGCCCTTGGTGGGACCGCCCAAAGCTTCCGTGAGCCTGCGGACTACCGGTGCTTCGATAGTCGAGGACGCCGAACGCACGAACTCGCCCATCTCCTGGAGCTTGGCCATAACGACCTTGCTCTCCACACCGAACTCCTTGGCGAGCTCGTATACCCGGACCTTCGCCACTACACTCCCTTGTCTCGGCCCGGGAGGCAGTGCCGCCGGACCGTCGTTACGTAGACGTACTCATCGCCGCATGCTCATCAGGCGCTCATAGCTATCTGACCAGCCCATCAAATCGGCGTCCTACATGACATTTGGTAACCATCTCACCCGATCCTTTCAGTCTGCAGCTCTTCAAGATGACCTCGCACTTGCGACAGATCGAGCGGGACCGCAGTGCGAAACGCACGCGGAAACGCCCGTCGACGCTCAGCGAGATCCAAACAGCTCAAGGAGGGATGCAGCGAAGCACCACGCCCCTGGAGCCGTCGTCGCAGGTCAGGGACGATAACGCCCTCGACCATCACCAGGCGGAGCAGCTCGGAAGAAACCGTGCGAACCCGGCACCCCACACATGTTCTCAGTGGGGAAGCTTGGCCACCATATTCCAGCTTACCGTGTGGATGCATCTGCGGAACCGGCCGCGTCCCCCGCTTGGGTGTCAGGGCGGATATCGATGCGCCAGCCGGTGAGGCGATTGGCCAGCCGGGCATTCTGCCCTTCCTTGCCGATCGCCAGGGAGAGCTGGTAGTCCGGCACCGTCACACGCGCGGCGCGGCCGTCGACGTCGATGACCTCGACATGCGAAACGCGAGCCGGAGAGAGCGCATTCCCCACGAACTCCGCGGGGTCGTCCGACCAGTCGATGATGTCGATCTTCTCGCCGTGCAGCTCGGCCATCACGTTGCGCACGCGCGAGCCCATCGGGCCGATGCAGGCGCCCTTGGCGTTCACGCCGGGACGCCGCGAGCGGACCGCGAGCTTGGTGCGGTGACCCGCCTCGCGGGCGATCGCGGCGATCTCGACGGTGCCGTCGGCGATCTCCGGGACCTCCAGGGCGAAGAGCTTCTTCACCAGACCGGGATGGGTCCGCGACAGGGTCACCGAGGGGCCCTTGTGGCCCTTCTTGACCTGGACCACGTAGCAGCGGATGCGGTCGCCGTGAACGTATTCCTCACCGGGAACCTGCTCACTGTGCGGCAGCACCGCCTCGATCTTGCCCAGGTCCACCAGGACGACCCGGGGGTCCTTGCCCTGCTGGATGACGCCCGCCACGAGCTCGCCCTCACGGCTGGCGAACTCGCCGAAGTTGATCTCGTCCTCGGCGTCGCGGAGCTGCTGCAGGATGACCTGCTTGGCCGTGGTCGCGGCGATGCGGCTGAAGTTGCCCGGGGTGTCGTCGAACTCCCTGAGCACCTCCCCGCTCTCGTCGTCGAGCTCGGCCGCGAAAATGGTCACGTGCCCGGATTTCCGGTCGAGCTCGGCGCGCGCCTTGGCGGCGGCGCCCTCGCTCCGGAAGTATGCGATCAGTAGCGCGTCCTCGATCGCCTTGACGACCAGGTCGAAGGAGATGTCCTTCTCCCGCTCCAGGCTGCGCAGGACGCTCATGTCAATGTCCACGAGGCTTCCCCCTTAGCCTTCGTCGCCGTCTTCGCCGTCGTTTTCGGCGTCGTCGAGCCGGCGGAATTCCACCTGCACCCGTCCTCGGGTCAGGTCCTGATAGTCGATGCGGCGCGGTGCGCCGTCGACGTCCAGCTCCACACCGGTCTCGTCGGTGACGACGATCCGGCCCTCCACGGCGGTGCCGTCTCGCAGGTCGGCCTTGACCAGCCGCTTAACCGCGCGGCGCCAGTGGCGCGGCTCGGTGAGCGGGCGGTCGACCCCCGGAGAGGAAACCTCCAGCACGTACGGGGTGGCACCCATCGCGTCGCCGGCGTCCAGCGTCTCGGAGACGGCACGGCTGACCTCGGCGACGTCGTCCAGGCTCACACCGCCGTCACGGTCGACGATGACACGCAGCAACCGCCGCTTGCCCGCCGGTGTGACCGTGACGTCCTCCAAGTCGAGCCCTTCGGCTTCGACGACAGGTTCCAGAAGCTCCATCAGGCGGTCGCGGGATGTGGCGCTGCCCATGCCGACCTCCCATTGTCACGATCTCAGCCGGGCGGACCTCGCCCATGCGATTAACCAGCCTATCCACACCAGGGCGTAGAAAGAGCGCCACTCGGTGTGGCGACGCCGTCCGAGAAGCGAGGTGACTGTGATGCCATGCCCGTACGATGTTAGAGGCGTCAGCAACCCATGTCATAACCGGAGGTCGCCCGTGCGTTCCGTCTCCCGGCGCACCCTGTTACGGGGCAGCGCTCTCGGGGTGGCCGCCCTGACGGTGGCGGGCTGCGCCTCCGAGGAGCCGAAACCCGTCGTGGCCGCGCCCCCGGATCCGGAGACGGTGCTGCTCAACCAGCTGATCGCGGGCAAGGAGCGGACCGTCGCGCTGTACGCCTCGGCGGCCTCCGCCAAGCTCGCGCCCTTCGCCGAGCGGCACGAGGCCCACCTGGCCGAGCTCCGCCGCAGACTCCGCGACAAGCTCCTTTCGAGCGCCTCTTCCGCCGCTGTGCCTTCCTCGCCGCCCTCGCCCGCCGCCACACCGCCCTCGCCGTCGGCCACCCCCTCACCGAGCCGCAGGCCCACCCTGCGGAGCCTGCGCGACCTGGAGCAGAAGGCCGCGGCGCTCCGCCCCCGCCAGCTCGCCGGGGTCTCCCCCGCGCTGGCCCAGCTGATCGCGTCCATCGGCGCCTGTGAGGCCGCACACGCCATGGCCCTCTCGAGGTCCCTGTGACGGCCGGCCAGGAGCTTGACACGGCTCTGGCGGCCGAGCACGCGGCCGTCTACGCCTACGGGATCATCGGTGCCAGGACCACGGGAAACCTGCGCGTCATCGCGACGGCGGCCTTCAACGCCCACCGCGCCCGCCGCGACCGGCTCCGCACCTTGATCATCTCTGGCGGCGGCACCCCCGCCGAGCCGACCGCGACCTATGACCTGCCGGTCATCCCGTCCACCCCGGCCCAGGCCGTGGAGCTGGCCGTGCTGGTCGAGGAGGGGGTGACCACCGCATACCTGGAGCTGACCGCGTCCACCGACGCGGCCGTCCGCCAGATGTCCGCGCTGGCCATGCAGGAGTGCACCACCCGTTCGTACGGCCTGCGCCCGGAGATCGCGGCCTTCCCCGGCATGCCCCCCGCCCCCAAACCCGCCCTCCCGGCGACGGCCCCGTCAAGCAGCGCCGCCCCCTCACAGTGAGCCCGGCGAGCCGGCGACCCCAGCGGTGAAGCGGCGGCCCGCCGGTGAACGGGAGATCCCGTCGGTGAGCCGACAGCCTCGATGAGCCGGCGGCTTCGGTGAAGCACCGATCACGTCGGTGAGCCGGCGATCACGTCGCGGCGATCGCGGCTTACTTCCGGTTTTGCCACACTAAATCCCTTATCTCCGTTTAAATTCTCTTTGTCAATGATTGTCGCATTTACCGTAAGCAGCCATATTTGCTGCGTTTATTGCGAGCCTGGTGGGTAGCTGAACTTCCGCGAATACGTCTAGGGAGGAAGCAATGGGCTGGGGATATAGGAAGTCGATGAAGTTCGGTCCGTTCCGCGTCAATCTTTCGCGAAGCGGTGTGGGCCACAGCTGGGGTAACCGCGCCTTCCGCGTCACCAAGACGGCCGACGGGCGCCGCACGCTGAGCGTCAACCTCCCCGGGGGCTTCCACTGGCGTAAGACTCTCGGGAGCAGCACTCGCCGCTGACGGGCTTCTTGGAATCGGGCAGGGTTTCGGCGATCGCAGATTTCAGGTCGCGAGGACCCCTGACGGCCGTAAACAGGCGACCGTCGACCTGCCCGGCGAATTCCCCGTGAGCACGCTGATCTTCCCCGTGAGCACGCTGATCGGCGGACGTTCACGGCGCGTCGCCACCGATGCCGACGCGCCCCCAACCGGGCCCCATCACCACCGGCGCGGACCGTACGAACGGCAGGGCGGACCGTACGGACGACAGGGCCGCGCTGTGCGCAAACCGCGCAGACGACCGCGCGATACGGACGGCAGGGCCGTGCGGACGAAGGAGCGGCCCACCCGTGACGGGTGGGCCGCTCCTCTTCCTGCGAAAACGCCGGGATTTGCGCGCGAAGACGCCGGAGGCGCCGGAGGTCAGGCGTGGCAGGCGTGGCAGGCGGCCACGACGCGGTCGACGGCCTCGGCGATCGGGATCTCCTCCTTGACGCCGGTGACGCGGTCACGCAGCTCCGCGACACCCTGGGCGAGACCGCGGCCGACGATCAGGATCGTCGGCATGCCCAGCAGCTCGGCGTCCTTGAACTTCACCCCCGGGGAAACTCCGGCCCGGTCGTCGACCAGGACGCGCAGGCCGCGAGCCTCGAGCTCCTCGGCGAGCCGGGTCGCGGCCTCGATCTGACCGTCCTTGCCGGTGCCCACGACGTGAACGTCGACGGGGGCGACCTCGCGGGGCCAGACCAGGCCCAGCTCGTCGTGCCTCTGCTCGACGATCACGGCCACGGCCCGGGAGACACCGACGCCGTAGGAGCCCATGGTGACGCGGATGGGCTTGCCGTCGGGGCCGAGGGCGTCGAGCTTGGCGGCGTCGGCGTATTTGCGGCCGAGCTGGAAGATGTGACCGATCTCGATGCCCCGGTCGATGGAGAGGGCGGAGCCGCAGACCGGGCAGGCGTCGCCGGTGCGGACCTCGGCGGCCTCGATGGTGCCGTCGGCGACGAAGTCACGGCCGGCCACGACGTCCACGGCGTGCTTGCCGGGCTCGTTGGCACCGGTCACCCAGGCGGTGCCGTCGACCACGCGGGGGTCGACGAGGTAGCGGATGCCGAGGCCCTTGAGGACCTGCGGGCCGATGTAGCCGCGGACCAGGCCGGGGTGCCTGGCGAAGTCCTCGGCCTCGAAGATGGCGGGCTCGCCGGGGGCCAGAGAGGCCTCCAGCCGCTTGAAGTCGACCTCACGGTCTCCGGGCACGCCGATGATCAGTGTCTCGGGCTTGTCGGAACCGGGCTTGGTCACCTTGACCACGATGTTCTTGAGCGTCTCGGCGGCGGTGACGTTGAGACCGTGGTGCTCGTTGACGTAGGTGACCAGCGACTCGATGGTCGGCGTCCCGGGGGTGTCGAGCACCCGCTGGGCGGGCCGTTCCCCGGTGATCGCGGCGGGGGCGGGGGTGGTGACCGCCTCCGCGTTGGCCGCGTAGCCGCAGTGGTGGCAGGCCACGAAGGTGTCCTCGCCGGTCACGGCGGGGGCGAGGAACTCCTCCGACGCCGAGCCGCCCATCGCGCCGGACGTGGCGAAGCAGATCTTGTAGCCGATGCCGAGACGGTCGAAGATCTTGATGTAGGTCTCGCGGTGCCGCTCGTAGGAGTGCTTGAGACCCTCGTCGTCCAGGTCGAAGGAGTAGGAGTCCTTCATGACGAACTCGCGACCGCGCAGGATGCCCGCCCGGGGACGGGCCTCATCGCGGTATTTCGTCTGGATCTGGTAGAGCGTCACCGGATAGTCCTTGTAGGAGGCGTATTCCCCCTTGACCATGTCGGTGAACATCTCCTCGTGGGTGGGGCCGAGCAGGTAGTCGGCACCCTTGCGGTCCTTCAGGCGGAAGAGCGTGTCACCGTACTCCGTCCAGCGACCGGTGGCCTCGTAGTATTCGCGGGGCAGGAGCGCGGGGAAGAGGACCTCCTGGCCGCCCATGCGATCCATCTCCTCGCGCACGATGCGCGTGACGTTCTCCAGGACCATCTTGCCGAGGGGCAGCCAGGAGTAGACGCCGGGTGCGACACGGCGGACGTAGCCGGCGCGGACGAGCAACTTGTGGCTCGGGACCTCCGCGTCTGCCGGGTCGTCCCTCAGGGTTCGAAGAAACAACGACGACATGCGCAGCAGCACGGCTACTCCTAGCTAGCAGGGAAACGATGTCCTACAGGCTATCGAGTGGTGCAAGCCGATTGTCTGCGTTGGCCGCTTCAGAAGCCTGCGGCGAGGAAGTTGGCCGATGCGATGACCAGTGCGATCGCCCCGGAGCGGATCCATCCCCAGCCCCTGCGCAGCGAGAGCACCAGCCCCAGCATGAGCACGCCGACGATCGCGACGTTCCAGGGCCAGAACGCCGGGACGTACTCCGGTCTGCCGGGCAACGTGCTCGCCATGCCCACGACCGCGACGAGCCCGGCCAGCACGCCGCCCGCCAGGTCTCCCCACAGGTCGTCGCGCCGGGTGAAGTAGGCGAGCACCCCGAACAGCGCGAGGGTGACGAACATGAGGTTCATCACGGTGCCGCTGCCGCCGAGGCCCCTGAACTGGTCCTCGACATGGAGGATGGAGACGGTCAGCAGTGAGACGAGCGGTCCGAACGCGGCGAGCACACCGGCCAGCAACGCCCAGCCGAAACCGGCGGCGCTCCGTCCCACTATGACGATGAGAAGGATGTAGGCGTAAGGGCTGTAGACGCCGTAGAGCGGCTCGGGTCCGTAGGAGAGCAGTGCCCCCAGGACGCCGAGCAGTATTCCCGCGAAGAGCGAGACGACCATGTGTTGCACGATGGCTTTCTCACGGCGATCTCCCGCAAGGAAGTCAAGCGTGTAATTCCGTTCCACCAAAGCCACCGATCCCCCGATCAAACTGTCCTGTGGCTACGCGCAGTATACCTGACCTGCGGTAATGCGCAGAAAGCCTTGGAAGTCCTTGATGAGGCGATCGCCGGGCCATGCCCTGTTCGTGAGCCTGCCGGGGCTTTCGACGGACCCGTCAGGACAGGTTCGACCGGTTGCGGCGGCCGGCCTCTCCCGGGCCTGGCGGACGACGGCACGGGACCCTCGGCGGTGGACGATTCGATCACGTCGGCGCGCGATCCTGGCCGAGCGGCCCCCGTTGGTACAGAATCGAATAGGGAATCGCGTTCATGACATCCAACGCCGAGGAGGCGATGTGTCACTCCGAGTCGCGATTGTGGGATCGGGGCCTGCCGGGATCTACACGGCCGAGGCGCTGATGAAACAGGCCTCCGGCGACGTCGAGGTGGACGTGCTGGAGCGGCTGCCCACGCCCTACGGGCTGGTGCGGTACGGCGTGGCCCCGGACCACACGTCGATCAAGTCGATCGCGGGCTATCTGCGCGGGGTCCTGGAGCTGCCGAACGTCCGGTTCCTGGGCGGCGTCGAGCTCGGCAAGGACATCGACGTGGCGGACCTGCTCGACTGCTACGACGCCGTGGTCTACTGCACCGGCGCGATGGTGGACCGGCGGATGGGCATACCCGGCGAGGACCTGCCGGGGAGTGTGGCCGCCACCGACTTCGTGAACTGGTACTGCGGCCATCCCGACATGCCCGCCGACCGCTTTGTCCTCGACAGTTCCGAGGTCGCGGTGATCGGCGTGGGCAACGTGGCCGTGGACGTGGTGCGCGTCCTCGCCAAGACCGCGGAGGAGCTGCGCGCCACCGACGTGCCGGAAGAGGTGCTGACCAGGCTGGCGGAGAGCAAGGTCAAGGCCATCCACATGATCGGCCGCCGGGGGCCCGAGCACGCCAAGTTCACCCTGAAGGAGCTGCGGGAGCTGGGCGAGCTGGCCAACGCGGACGTGTACGTACGGCCGGAGGAGTGCGTGGCGGACGTCACGGCGGCCTCACGGCAGGTCCGGGGAAACGTCGAGGTCCTGCAGAGCTGGGCCGCCCGAGGTCCCGTGGGCCGTCCCCGGCGGCTGGACGTCCGGTTCTGGATGCGTCCGGTGGAGATCCTCGGTGACGGCAGGGTGGAGGCGCTCAAGCTCGAACGCACCCGGCTGACCGAGGGCCGGGTCGTCGGCACCGGAGAGTTCGAGACCATCCCGGTCGGCATGGTCCTGCGCTCGGTCGGCTACCGGAGCGTGCCGCTGCCCGGTGTCCCCTTCTCCGAGGCCACCATGACCGTGCCGAACGAGGCCGGGCGGATCCAGGGCCGCGACCGCGAGTTCGTGGCGGGCTGGCTCAAGCGCGGCCCCACCGGCGTGATCGGCACCAACAAGTCCGACGCCGCCGAGACGGTCCGCACCCTCCTCGCCGACCTCGCCGGCCGTGAGCCGGTACGGCAGGCGGACCTGGACACCGTTCTCGCCTCCCGGGGCGTGCTGCCCATCACCTACGAGCACTGGCTGGCCATCGAGGCGGCCGAGGCCGCCCTGGCGAAGTCCCTCGACCGCGGCGAACGCGTGAAGCTGGTCGGCCTCGCCGCCATGCTGCACGCCTCCGGCCGGTAGCGCGCGCTCCCCCGGCTCCATTGGGTGCCTGGCCTCGGCGCGCACCGGCCGTTAGAGTGCCTGGCCGGTCGTCGGAATGCCGGGGTACGGCCGGCCGACACGTTCACGAGGAGCACCAGCATGCGCGTCACGCTCGCCGATCCGCTCGCCCTGATCCCCGGCTTCGAGCAGACCCACCGCGAGCAGGAGACGAGATATCCCGCCGCGGCGGTGGAGTGGCAGCCGGTGCACACCGTCTACGTCCCGGCCGACCGCTTCGACGCCGGGACGGTGACGGCGTGGGGAGGCGCGGCGCTGGACCTGTTCGAGCGGCACCTGCCCGCGAACGACCTGGCGGAGCTCTTCGAGACGGACGAGCGCATCGTGGGTGCCGTGCACGAGAGGGTGGCGGCGAAGCTCGCCCGGGAGCCGATCGAGGACCTTCGGGTGGACTTCGAGGACGGATACGGCCTGCGCCCCGAGGAGGAGGACGGCCACGTCGCCGGCGCCGCCGAGGCGGTCGCGGACCTGCACGCGAACGGGATGCTCCCGCGCAGGTGGGGACCGCGGGTGAAGTCCTTCGCCGACGGCGATCCGGTCCGGAGTGTCAGGACCCTCGACGGGTTACTGACCGGGGTGATCGAACGCGTCGGGTCCCTGCCGGACGGGTTTGTCGTCACCTTCCCCAAGGTGCTGATGAGGGCCTATCTCGGCCAGTTCGCCGACTGCCTGGAGGCGCTGGAGAAGGGCCTGGGTCTCGGCGCGGGAACCCTCAGGTTCGAGATCCAGGTGGAGGCCACCCAGACGGTGTCGTTCCTCGACGCGGACCTGGTCCCCTTTCTCGACGGGAGGCTGGCCGCGGCGCACTTCGGCGTCTTCGACTACACGGCGAGCTGCTCCCTGCCCCCGCACGAGCAGCGGCTGGACCACCCGGCCTGCGACCACGCCCGGCACGTCATGCAGACCGCCTTCGCCGGGACCGGGGTGGAGCTGTCGGACGGCTCGCTGGCCGCCTTCCCCGCCTCCGACGACGGGCAGGTCGTGCGGGACCTGTGGCGACGCCATGCGGGGATGGTCGGGCATTCGCTGAGCCACGGGTTCTACCAGGGCTGGGACATGCATCCGTCGCACCTGGTCAGCCGCTACGCCGCGGTCTACGCCTTCCACCTGTCCCGGTACGAGGAGTATTCCCACCGGGTGCGCGCCTGGCAGGAGCAGCGGGAGGCCGGGGGCGGCGTGATGGACGAGCCCGCCACGGTCAAGACGATGGCCGCCGCCCTCCGCCGGGCAGACCTGGCCCTGGGAAACACCTGATCGGAAGACGTGGTCCGGGGAGACGCCCGAATCGGGAAGACCTGCCCTATCCGGTGTCGTCCTCACGACCGCGACGCTCCGGGGGCAAGGTTTCCAAGGGTCGCCGTTCCCCCGCGGTTCGGATCCTCAGATCCGCGCGGTGCCGGGCGGCCGACCACACCTCAGTCGATCAGGGCTCGCCAGTCGCGGACCAGACGCGCGTCGACCGGGTCGGACCACGAGGCCCGTACGGCGCTGCCGACGTGGAAGGCCCGCACGCCGTACTCCATCAGGAGCGGGACGTGACCCGGCCTCAGGCCGCCACCCACCATGATCAGCGGGCCGTCGCCGGCCTCGCAGCGGGTCTTGAGCACCCGCAGCCCCTCCGTCACGCCGCTGGGCGCACCCGAGGTGAGCACGGTCGCGAGGTTGGGCAGCAGGCGGACGGCACGCCAGCCCGCCTGGATGTCGGCCGCGTGGTCCACCGCCCGGTGGAAGGTCCAGGGCAGCGGGGTCACCGCGTGGATGAGCGCCTCGGTGGCGGCCAGGTCGACCGCCCCCGCGGAGTCGAGGAAGCCGAACACGAACCCGGCCGCGCCCGCCTCGGAGAGGGCCTTGGCATCGCGCCGCAGGCCCTCCAGCGATTCGGGCGTGGCCAGGAACGACGCATCGCCGCGCAGCATCACCATCTGCGGCAGCGCGCACTCCTTGGAGATCGCCGCGACCGTCTCCACCGCCGGGGTGAGCCCGTCGGACGCCATGTCGACGACGATCTCCAGACGGTCTGCGCCGCCTTCTTCGGCCGCGACGGCGTCACGCACGTCAAGTGCGATCACCTCAAGCAAGGATCCGGTCATGAAGTGAGGCTATCGGATGACTTTGTCCTGGGATCGCCGTGGTTCAGACATGCTCCGGCACGGGTAGCCCGCGACGGTCCACGAACGGCAGCCCGGTCCCGGATGCCCGGCCACGCAGGCCCCCGGCCCGCTGGAACAGGGCCCCCGACGCGCGGTGCGGCAGATCGACCGTGCGCAGGTGGGCGAAACGCTGCCCCCGATAGTAATCCTGCAGTTTCGAGTTGTCCTTGGAACAGTCAAGCCGGAGCCAGCGCCTGCCCGTCGTCAGGACCCTCAGGCCCGCCCAGTCGAGCAGCGCCTCCCCCAGACCGCGGCCGGAGTAGTCGCGCGCGACGGACAGCTTGTGAACGTAGAGGGCCGCCCCGGGGGCGTCCTCCGCGGCCCAGAACTCCGGATCCGCGTGGCCGTCCAGGGCGATGGTGGCCGCCGGTCCCTCCTCTCCCCTCTCGCCGTCCAGCAGATACAGAACCCCCTCCTCGATCAGCGGGCTGATGCGCTCGGCGGGGAAGCCTCCCGCGGGCCACTGACGTACGCCGCGGCCGTTCAGCCATCCGGCGGTCTCGGCGAGGAGCGCGAGCACTCCCCGCAGATCGTCGTTCGTAGCTCTGCGCAGCGTGAGCCTGCGCGTGACGGTGGGATTGACGGTGGTTGAGTGCATGATTCATCCCTTCGTTGCACTCGGTGCATGAAATGACACGGAACGTGGCCGGACCGTGGCGCACGGCATCCATGCCGGGCTAGGCGATGCGCCTAGGGGCCTGAGGCGAGCGGGGAAAGGGGACCGCGTCCGGCCGCCCGGCGAGCGCGGCCCGATGCTCGCCCGCGGCGCGGGCGGAGATGGGGCCGGCCCGTCCGGGCGGTCACGGGGACGTCAACGGCTTTCCAGCTCGTATCTGATCAGGTGTTTGTCCGAGGGAAGGACCGACACCGCGACCCGCACGGGGGTGTCGCTCTCGTCGTATCCGACCCGGACGTAGACGACGACCGGTGTACCCAGCTCGAGTTGGAGCATCTCGGCCTCCGAACTGTTGGGCATCCGCGCCCAGATGTCGTCGACCATCCGGACCTGAGGATGGCCGAGTTCCTCGAGAACCTTGTTGGCCCCGCGCATGATGTCGCCGGGACGGGCGATCTCGGAATCGGCGACCAGCGCCAGCGGGAAATAGGAGTCGTTGGTGTTGTACGGCTGGCCGTCCACGAATCTCAGCCTGCGGCGGACCACGGCGAGCTCGTCATCCTGGAGTTCCAGCCTGCTGGCGATCTCCTCGATCGGATGCACGATCGCCACCTCGATGTTCTGGCTCGGTGCGCGCCCCTCCTGGGAGACGGCCCAGGCGAAGGCCTCCCTGGTCTCCTCGGGCTGCGGCTGGAGCTCTCTCTGGGGGTGGATGAGCAGCGGGCGGCGCTCCCTGACCACGGTGCCCCGGCGGGGGGTACGGGTGACCAGACCCTCGTTCACCAGCTCACCGAGGGCGAGCCGCACGGTGTTGCGGCTCACCTGATGGGTGAGCATGAGCTCCACTTCGGTCGGCAGCTGATCCCCCGGTCCGAGCGCACCGGAGTAGATGGTCCTCCGAAGATCGGAGGCCACCAGTTGATACAGCGTTGACCGTGCCATTTGGTCCCCTTTGTGCCAACAAAACTAGACGATCTGGTTCTAGTGGGGAACAGCCCCTTGACCCAACCTCCCAAGACCCGCATTATCCAATCGTTGGTACAAATCCATCGAAAGGTCGGCGATGGGGCGGAGACCGGTGCTGTCGGCCCAGGCGGGCACGCCGTTTCTGCCGTGGCGCGACCCCCGCGAGGCAACGCGTTTACTGCGTTACGCGTTGCATCGTCAGGGATTCACTCACACCTACCAGAGCAATGCGAATGGGATGTCCGTGCTTTCAGTGCAGACCGATCTGACCGTGTGGTGCAGAGACGGACTTTTCATCTGGAACGAGGACGGCGTGGAGGCCTCCCACCCGGCCGATGATCCGGTCGGGGCCGCGCATCTCATCTCAGATCTCTACCGGCGGCCGACGTCCGACGACGACCCCATCGAGGAGGGGCTGGAATCCCAGGTCCGCGCCTCTCCTCATCCCGACTCCGCACGCGACTAGCGGCCGAGGACCCCATCCCTCGCCGGGGTCCTCGAGCCGCCGCGGCGGGGCGGAACGCGTCCTGGCGGGTCCCCCACGCCCGCCAGGGCGCGTTCTCGTCATGAGACCGCCCCCGTCGTGGGTCGCGCCCGCGTCATGAGACCGGCGCCCCCGAGCGCCGCGCCGCCTCTCTCCTCATGAGACACCTCCGCGTTGCCTCTCTCCTTACGAGACGCGTCCGCGTCATGAGGCCGTCCTCCCCACGAGACGCGCCCACGCCATGGGACCGGCCCCACAAGACGGCGTCCGCGCCACGAGACGCGCCTGCGCCGTGGGAAACCCGCCTCACAAGACGGCGTCCGCGTCATGGGGCCGTCCTCCCCACGAGACCTACTCGCGCCATAGGACCGGCCCCACAAGACGGCGTCGCGCCATGGGGCCCGACCCTCACGAGACGTGTCCGCGCCGTCTCCAGACTCACGTCGCCCTGGCGGGACCACCTCGCGTCACGCCGGCGGCCACCGGTTGGCGAGCGGACCGCCCGACGCCTTTCCCGGCGCTCCCGGCTTTTCGCCCCCCGGGTTCGTAGCAAGCGCTTGGTATCATGACTCCGGGCGATGGAGCCCACCGTCCACCGGACTCCCTGGGGGCCGACCGGAGACGACCGAGGAGGCAGGTGCGATCATGGGCACCCACGCGGCCCGGTCGCCGGAGATCTGTGGTCACCCACACGTCACCTCGAACGGGCACGGCATCACCGTCAACGGAGTCGCCATGCACAGCGGCCTTCCCCCAGGCCAGCCCGACGGAGCCGGAAGCCGTACCGGCCCCCATGCCGACTTCTCCACCCAGCCCGTGGACGACAGCCGTACCGGCCCCCGTGCCGACTCCTCCACCCAGCCCGTGGACGACAGCCGTACCGACCTCCATGCCGAGTCTTCCGCCCGGTCCGTGGACGGTCGGCGATTCCGCACCGTTCTCGGCCACTTCGCCACCGGCATCGTGGCCATCACCGCCATCGACCCCGACAGCGGCGAGCCGTGCGGCCTGGCGGCCAACTCCTTCACCTCGGTCTCGCTGGACCCGCCGCTGGTCGCCTTCTGCGTGGCGCACACCAGCACGAGCTGGCCACGCCTGCGCGCCGCCAGGACTCAGACGGTCAACGTGCTCGCCGAGCACCAGCAATCGGTCTGCGCGGCGCTCGCGAGCAAGGGCGGCGACAAGTTCGCCGGCCTGGAGTGGACCAAGTCCCCCGGCGGCAACCCGATGATCAGTGATGCCCTGGCCTGGATCGACTGCTCGATCGAGGCGGAGCATCCGGCGGGTGACCACGTCATCGTCGTCGCCAGGGTCCACGATCTCGGCGTCCACGGCGACGGCGGGCCGCTGGTGTTCTTCAGGGGCGGCTACGGCCGGTTCCACACGTGAGCCCCTCCGCGTAGCCCGTACGACGCGCCGGAACCCGCCATACAAGGGTCGCCATCCCGGGAACGGGAACTCTCACGATCTCTGAGAGAGTTGTCCCAACGGCGAGAGGAGCTGGACGGGTGGAACCGGACGACGTGCTGGAACACCCCAGCCTCGTTGAGCTCTCTGTGCGACGGCTCCGTCACGAGATCCTCTCCGGCGCCCTCGCCCCGGGCGAGCGGCTGATCGAGGAACAGCTCACCCAGCGGTTCGGCATCAGCCGGGCTCCGTTGCGCGAGGCACTGCGTTCGCTCGGGCAGCAGGGCCTGGTGGAGCACCTGCCCCGGCGCGGGGTCCGGGTCACCGAGCTGTCCCGGGAGGACGTGGACGAGCTTTTCGGGCTGCGCGACGTGCTGGAGCGCTATGCGGTCGAGATCGCACTGCCCCTTCCCGGCGCACATAGCCTGACCGGGCTGGCCCAGGCCCTGGAGGGCATGGCGTCCGCGGTGCGGGCGGACGACCCGCTCAGCGAGAACGAGGCGCACCGGCGTTTCCACCTCGCGCTGGTCACGCTGGCGGGCCATCGCCAGCTGCTGATGGCGTACGAGCCGGTCATCCTGAAACTGCAGCTCTACATGGCCGCGAACCTGCGCAGGGAGGCCGAGCAGCGTGCCCCGTCCGAAGGGGTGGAGCGGCATCGGCGGCTCTTCGACGCCATCGCCTCCGGCGACCCGGCCATCGTTCTCGACGCTCTCTCCCGGCACGGCGCACGCACCTATATCGGCTGACCCGCCTCCATCGGCCGGCCCGCCCCGGCGCCGACCGGCCCGGCACAGACCGCGACCAAGCGGGGAGTGACGGCGGCTAACACAGGTGTAACGAGAGGAAAGGGCGATCGACATAATTCTGTCGACAATCGACAAAAGGAGGACCTGAGGAACGGAGTCACCCGTGTCCGATCCGCTTGCCGTCGAAGCCGAGCCGTACATCTACGGATTCGACCCGCGACACACCGCGCTACTACTCATCGACATGCAACGGGACTTCGTCGAGCCCGGGGGTTTCGGGGAGACCCTGGGCAACGACGTGGCCATGCTCCGGCGGGTGATCCCGCCGCTCCAGGAGGTGCTGGCCGCCACCCGGCAGGCCGGGATGACCGTCATCCACACCCGTGAGGGGCATCTGCCCGACCTGTCCGACTGCCCGCCCGCCAAGCTCGGTCGCGGCGCGCCGTCACTGCGCATCGGAGATCCCGGTCCCAAGGGACGGATCCTGATCCGGGGCGAGTACGGCCACGACATCATCGACGAACTGGCCCCCGCCGACGGCGAACTCGTCCTCGACAAGCCGGGCAAGGGCGCCTTCTACGCCACCGACCTGGAGCGGGTGCTGCAGGCGGGAGAGATCCGCAGCCTGATCGTCACCGGCGTCACGACCGAGGTGTGCGTGCACACCACCGTTCGCGAGGCGAACGACCGGGGTTACGAGTGCCTGGTGCTGTCCGACTGCGTGGGCTCGTACTTCGCCGAGTTCCAGCGATACGGGCTCGAAATGATCGCCGCTCAGGGCGGCATCTTCGGCTGGGTCGCCCCCTCCGGAAACTATCTCAAGGCACTCGAAGCGCGGAGCTGACCAATGACCACGACAACCGGTCCCGCTCGACTCAAACTGCCCTGGTGGGTCGGCGGGGACACCAACGCCTTCTTCGGACTCGCCTTCAACGTGATGGTCAACGTGCTGGTGCTGAGCGGCCTCTGCCTCGGCGTCGTGCACCTGCCCGGCTCGGACGTCTTCGGCGTCATCCTCCCGGCCATGGGCATACAGCTCCTGATCGGCAACCTGTACTACACCTATCTGGCCCGGCGGCTGGCCCGCCGCGAGGGCCGCGACGACGTGTGCGCGATGCCGTACGGCCCCAGCGTCCCGCACATGTTCATCGTCGTCTTCGTGATCATGCTGCCCACCTACCTGGCCACCAAGAACCCCCTGCAGGCCTGGGCGGCGGGGCTGGCCTGGAGCTTCATCATCGGCGTCATCGTGCTGATCGGCGCCTTCGTGGGGCCGTACATCCGCCGCTTCACCCCGCGGGCCGCCATGCTCGGCACCCTGGCGGGCATCTCGATCGCCTTCATCTCGATGCGGCCCGCGGCCCAGATGTGGGAGGCGGCCTGGATCGCGCTGCCGGTGCTCATGATCATCCTGGTCGGTTTCTTCACCGACCTAAAGCTGCCCGGCAACATCCCCGTCGGACTGGCCGCGCTCCTGGTCGGCACCGCGATCGCCTGGGCGGGCGGTTACATGAACCCCGCCGACGTCGGTGCCGCCGCCGAGAACATCGCGGTGAGCCTGCCGTCGCTGAACATCGACCGGCTGCTCGACGGGCTGAGTCAGGTCTCGCCGCTGCTGGCCACCGCGATCCCCCTGGGCATCTACAACTTCACCGAGGGCATGAGCAACGTGGAGAGCGCCGCCGCGGCGGGCGACTCGTTCAACCTGCGGTCGGTACTGCTGGCGGACGGTGCGGGCGCGGTCGTCGGCTCGATGCTCGGCTCGCCGTTCCCGCCCGCCGTCTACATCGGCCACCCGGGCTGGAAGTCGGCGGGCGGCCGTACCAGCTACTCGATGGCCAGCGGCGTCGTCATCGCGCTGTTCTGCTTCCTCGGCATGTTCGCGCTGCTCGGCGCGGTGCTGCCGGCACCGGCGATCGTGCCGATCCTGCTCTACATCGGGCTGCTCATCGGCGCCCAGGCCTTCCAGTCGGTGCCCAAGGCGCACGCGGTGGCCGTGGTGATGGCCATCATCCCCAACATCGCCTCCTGGGCACAGGGCTACATGGACAACGCCCTGGCCGCGGCGGGCACCACCGCGAGAGAGGTCGGGTACGCCACCATCGCGCAGAGCGGGACGGTCTACGAGGGGACGGCCCTGCTCGGCGGCGGCGCCGTACTGGCCGGGCTGGTGCTCGGCTCGATCACCGCCTTCATCATCGACCGGTCGTTCGTGTGGGCCGCCGGCTACGCCTTCACCGGTGCGGCGCTGGCCTTCGTCGGCCTGATCCACGGCGAGAGGGTCGAGTGGAACGCCAACGACCAGGTCTCGCTGGGTTACCTCTTCGCCGGGCTGGTCCTCCTCGCCTTCGCCTTCCTCGGCCCCAGGAAGGCCGAGCCGGCGAAGGACGAGCAGACCGTCGCGGAACCCGCCCCGGTAGAAGCCCCCGCCGCGTCGTGAACACGGGCCGCGGCCTCACGCCCTCGCGAAACGCGTCCCGCGAACTCGTGGACACGAGTCGCGGGCCGGCGGATCCGTGGGGCCGCGGCCCACGTGCCACAGCGGGAACCGCCGGGCACGCCGAACACAGGAAAGGCACATGACCCCACTTGACCTGGACAGCCTGGCCCATCGATACCGCACCGGATCGGCGTGCCCCGCGGACGTCGCCGAGGAGGTGCTCGGGCGGATCGCGGCCCGGGGCGACGACCACGTATGGATCACCCTGCGACCGGCCGCGGACCTCCTCGGCGACGCGGCCGCCCTGGCCCTGCGGTGGCCGGACCCGAATTCCCGTCCATCGCTCTACGGCGTCCCGTTCGCGGTCAAGGACAACGTGGACGTGGCCGGGCTGCCCACCACCGCCGCCTGCCCGGACTACGCCTACGTCCCGGACCGGAGCGCCCCGCTGGTGGACCGGCTGCTGGAGGCGGGTGCCCTGCTCGTCGGCAAGACCAACCTGGACCAGTTCGCCACCGGCCTGTCCGGCACCCGCAGCCCGTACGGCGCGTGCGAGTCGCCGCTGGTGCCGGGACTGATCTCGGGCGGGTCCAGTTCGGGTTCGGCGGTGGCGGTGGGCGCCGGGCTGGTCACGTTCGCCATCGGCACGGACACGGCGGGGTCCGGCCGGGTGCCCGCCGCGCTCACCGGCACCGTCGGGGTCAAGCCGAGCCGGGGGCTGGTCAGCACGCTCGGCGTGGTGCCCGCCTGCGCGTCGCTGGACTGCCCCAGCGTGTTCGCCCGGTCGGTCGCCGACGGGCTGGCCGTACTGTCCGTCATCGCCGGGCAGGAGCCCGCGGACCCCTGGTCTCGCGTGCTTCCCCTGCCCTCGCCCGTGCCGCCCGCGGCGCGGCCCCTGCGGATCGGGGTGCCGTACAGCCCGGAGTTCTTCGGCGACACCGCTGCGGCGGTGGCCTTCGAGGAGGCGGTGCGACGGCTCGCCGGCCTCGGGCATCGGCTGGTCCCGGTGGATCTCGATCCGTTCCTCGCGGCGGGGCGACTGCTGTACGACGGGCCGTGGCTCGCCGAAAGGGTCGCCGCGGTCGGCGACTTCGTCTTCCGGAACCCGGACCGGGTGCATCCGGTCACCCTGAAGGTGCTGAGCAACGGTGGCGACCTCAGTGCGGTGGACGCCTTCGAGGGGCTGTACCGGCTGCGGGCGCTGCGCGCGCGGACCAGGCAGGCCTGGGCCTCGATGGACGTGCTGGCGGTTCCGACCGTGCCCACGACCTACACCGTCGCGGAGATGCTCCGGGACCCGATCGAGCGCAACGCTGTCCTGGGGCACTACACCACGTTCACCAACCTGCTCGATCTTGCCGCGATCTCCGTACCCGCGGGGAGGACGGCGACCGGCCGGCCGCACGGCATCACCCTGCTGGGTCCCGCGGGCTCCGACGAACTGCTGGCCGGACCCGCCGCCGCCTTCCACGCGCTGACCGGAGGACCCATCGCGCCTCCCGGCCGCTCGTCCGCGCGAACCGATGAGCTCGCCACACATTCCGGCCCCTCGTCCGCACGGAGCGATGGACCCGCCGCGCCTTCCAGCCCTCCGCCCGCGTGGAACGACGGGTCCGCCGCATCTTCCAGCCCTCCGTCCGCGTGGAACGATGAGCCCGTCGCACCTGGCGGCCGCACCCCGGGCACGCAGCCGGTGCTCGCGGTGGTCGGCGCGCACCGTTCCGGCCAGCCGCTGCACGGCGAGCTCACCGCGTTGGGAGCCACCGCCCTGGGAACCGCGCTGACCGCTCCGCTCTACCGCCTCTACGCCCTGAACGGCGGTGAGGTGGCGCGTCCCGGCCTGGTCCGCGTCACCACCGGCGGGGTGCCCGTCGAGGTCGAGCTGTACGGTCTGAGCCCCTCCGCACTCGGCGCCCTGCTGACCCGGATCGCTCCGCCCCTCAGCCTCGGCACGGTCCGGCTGGACGGCGGGCGCACGGCGCACGGGTTCCTCTGCGAGGCCTATGCCACCGGCGAGGCGACCGACATCAGCCGGCACGGCAGCTGGCCGGACTATCTCCTCTCACGGGCCTCCGCGCCGGACCCGGCATAGGACGGCACCGCTTCAGGAGCTTCAGAAAGGAGAGACGAGCCGGAGTCCGATGTCGCCGGTACGGCACACGAATCGCCGTCGTTGAAGCCCTGGTTGAAATTCTCGATCGGATACCGGTTGTCGACCGTCGCCCCGCCAGGCGTTTACCGGGGGTTTCGATCCGCCGCCATTCTGGTTACGAATATCGCGGGGATCGACGACGATCGGCAACGGCGCCCACCATTACGAGCAGGCCGATAGCTTGACCGGAACTTAAAAATCGACATAGTGAGGCGAATGGAGCAAGAGGAGCTGTCCTTCGGGGGTGACGGTCCCGATCGCGAGCCGAGGCTCGGTCCCTGGATGGCGGCGCACACCAGGTTGCTGGCCGCCTGTGCCGCGGTGCTGGTGGTGCTCGGCCTCGCCGCGGGCGGGGGCTGGTATCTGTACGAGCGCTCCTGGCAGCCCCAGCCTCCACCGGACGTCGCGCTCTCCCCGTCACTCGGATTCGAGGTGTCCCTGTGCACGCCCGCCGAATGTCCCGGCCTTGCGGCGACGGCCGCTGGGCGACTGCGGGAGGCCGAGACCATGCTCCGGGCGTTGCCAGAGGTGATGTCGGTCGAGGTGCGGAGCGGTGAGGAACTGTATGACCGGTGGCGCAGGAGCTACGAGGGGATCGGAGACGACAGCTGGGGGCGAGATCAGGCCTTCCTCGGCGACACCCTGCGTGGCACGCTCCGTCGCGCCGAGGACTTCCCCGCCGTGGCCGAGAAGATGGGACCGGTCCCGGGGGTCTCCGGTGTGTGGCGCCGTCCGGTGACCTTCTGGGGTGGCAGGGCCGAGGCCGGGATCCTTCTGTGCGGGGAAGGACCCACGTTCTCGGCCATGCCCGAGTGCCGGCGGAACAGGCGTGCGGGAGCGACGGGGGCGATCACCGAGGAGGAGAAGGCGGCCGTGGTCGCCCGGCTGTGGGACCTGCCAGGAGTGGAGAAGATCTACTTCGAGGACTCCGGCCACGTCCTGAAACTCGCGAAACTCTCCAACCCGGAGCATGCGTCAGACGGGACCTTCTCGGATGCCCTCTACGTCAAGTTCTCCGATCCGGCCCTCGCCCGTGCGCTTACCTCGGCGGTGAAGTCACTGCCCGGCGTTCTGATGGTGGTGCCCGTCTCACCGGAGGAATGACGGGCTCGGAGGCCAGGGGGAGTTCGCCGGGCCGACGAGCCGGTGCGGCGACCCCGAGGCCTCCCGGACGACTCGTGGCGCCCCACTCGCCCGGCCGTGAGCTCAATCGCATCGGCCGCCCTATTTCGAATGACGAATTAATGAACAGGCGTTTAACTTTGGCGCGTACCCCGGGCTTCGGTGCGCACCCCATTTCCTCCCCTCGCATAATTCCAAGCAGAAAGATTTTTACGGGAGTGGGGTGCGGTGAAACGGTCCATCGGTATCGTCCTGGCACTCCTCCTCGGCGCCGTGGTCGTGGTGGCGGTCGTCCTGGGCAACGGGGGCGACGACGGCCCGGTCACGGTGCGAGGCGTGATCGGTTCGGAGAAGAAGCCGTTCTTCGACGATCCCCGGGTGCGCGCGGCGTTCGAAAAACACGGGCTACGGGTCGAGGTGGACACCGCCGGATCCCGGCAGATCGCGACCGAGGTCAAGCTCGACGACTACGCGTTCGCGTTTCCCTCCAGCCTCCCCGCCGAAAAGATCAAGCGGGATCGGAAGGTCGCCCAGACCTTCTCGCCCTTCTACTCGCCCATGGCGATTGCGACATTTAAGCCCATTGTCGACATATTGACTAAAGCCGGGCTGGTGCGCGACTCCGGCCAGGGCTATCAGGTATTCGACATGGAGAAATACCTGGACATGGTGGCCAAGGGCACCCGCTGGGACAGGTTGCCCGGCAACACCACCTACCCGGCGCGCAAGCGGGTGCTGATGACCACCACCGACGTCAGGACCTCCAACTCCGCGGCGATGTATCTGGCGATGGCCGGCTACGTCGCCAACGGCGACGACGTGGTCACCACCACGGCCCAGATTCCCAAGGTGGCCGGGGCGGTGGCGCCGATCTTCCTCGACCAGGGCTACTCGCAGTCCTCCTCCGAGGCTCCCTTCACCGACTACCTGGTCATGGGATCGGGCAAGACGCCGATGGTCATGATCTACGAGGCCCAGTACCTCTCCCACGTGTTCGCGGGCGACGGCTCGATCCTCCCTACGATGCGGCTGCTCTATCCCGCGCCGACCGTACTGAGCAAGCACACGCTGGTCCCCTTCACCCCCCAGGCGAGCGAGGTCGGGCGGCTGCTGACCGAGGATCCCGAGTTGCGGAGCCTCGCCGCGCAGCACGGCTTCCGCACCGCCGACCCCAAGGCCTTCGCCGACCTGGTCGCCAAGCACCGGGCCCCGGTGGCCCGTGACCTGGTGGACGTCGTCGAGCCGCCCACCTACGAAAACCTGGAGGGGCTCATCACAAGCATCGAGCGCCTCTACGAGAGCGGCTCCGTCCCTCAGACCGAAGGAGGGTCCTGACAATGGCCGAGAGCGATCTGACGCTCACCCCGCCCGCCCCCGTCGCCGCCGTGTCCACCTCGAAGGCGGCGACCATGCTCCCCCTGGCCGACGGCCGCGAGGCCGAGCTCACCGCCAAGGCCAAGGAGTTCGCCGCGGAGCTGGCCACGATGGACCCCCGGGTTCCGGACTTCACCCGCAAGGTGCACGACATCTCCTCGATGGGCGACAGTGAGATCCGCTCCGCCTCGCAGGTGGCCAACCGGATGCTGAAGCGTCCGGTGGCGGCCCTGGCCTCGGCCAAGGGAGAGGGCGCCGACGCTCAGGTCCGGGTGGCGGGCCAGTTGGTGGCACTGCGCCGTACCGTGGTGGACCTCGACCCGAAGCAGGCGGCGAGCGGCCCGCGCAAGCTGCTCGGGCTGATCCCGTTCGGGGATCGGCTGCGCGACTACTTCGCGAAGTACCAGTCCGCCCAGAAGCACCTGGACGACATCATCCGGGCGCTGAAGTCCGGCCAGGACGAGCTGCTGAAGGACAACGCCGCGATCGAGGGCGAGAAGGCGAACCTCTGGGAGGCGATGACCCGCCTGCAGGAGTACGCGGTGATGGCCGCCGCGCTCGACGCCGCCCTAGAGGACCATCTCCTGGTCCTGGACGCGACCGACCCGGAGAAGGCGACCGCGCTCCGCTCCGACGCCCTGTTCTCCGTACGGCAGAAGCACCAGGACATCCTGACCCAGCTGGCGGTCTCCGTTCAGGGCTACCTGGCCCTCGACCTGGTCCGCAAGAACAACCTGGAGCTCAGCAAGGGCGTGGACCGGGCCACCACCACGACGATCTCGGCTCTGCGCACCGCGGTGACCGTGGCCCAGGCCCTGGCCAACCAGAAACTGGTGCTTGATCAGATCACCGCGCTGAACGCCACGACCGGCGACCTGATCCTGGCCACCAGCGAGATGCTCCGCACCCAGGCGGGCGCCATCCAGACGCAGGCGGCCTCGACCACTGTGAACATGGACTCTCTGCGCAGGGCCTTCGACAACGTCTACGCCACCATGGACATGATCGACTCGTTCCGGTCGCAGGCCGTGGAGAACATGGCCGTCACCGTGAGCAGCCTGAGCGTCGAGCTGGACAACGCGAAGACCTACCTGGAGCGCGCCAACCGCGAGGCCACATCGTGAGCGCCGTCCATCCCGCGGGCGTCCGCCGGGGCATCCGGCCGGCCGTACGGCTGGCTGTACGGCTGGCCGTGGCCGCCCTGACGCTGCTGAGCGCGGCCACCCTGGCGGCGTGCTCCTCGGAGGCGTCGGGCACGGAGGACGGCCCCGACGTGCTCCGGGTCCTGGCCGGCAGCGAGGTCAAGGACCTCGAACCGATGTTGCAGCGCTCCGGGGTGAAGGTCAAGATCTCCTACACCGGCACGCTGGACGGCGCCGAGCAGGTGGCGAGCGGCGGCGCGGACGGCTCCTACGACGCGATCTGGTTCTCCTCCAACCGCTACCTGTCGCTGATCGACGGCGCGTCCGCCCGGCTGTCCACCGAGACCAAGATCATGGCCTCCCCCGTGCTGCTCGGCCTGAAGACCGCCAAGGCCCGGGAGCTCGGCTGGGAGAGCGGAGCCGTGAGTTGGGAGCAGATCGCGACCGCGGCGCGCGAGGGCCGTTTCACCTTCGGCATGACCAATCCCGCCTCCTCCAACTCGGGCTTCTCCGCGCTGGTCGGCGTGGCCGCCGCGCTGTCGGACGCCGGAGAGGCGCTGAGCACCCAGCAGGTCTCCGCGGTCACGCCGAAGCTGAAGGAGTTCTTCTCCGCGCAGAGGCTCACCGCGGGGTCGTCCGGCTGGCTCGCCGACGCCTACACCCGCGAGGGCGGCGTCGACGGCATCGTGAACTACGAGTCGGTGCTGCTCGGGCTGAAGGGCCTGACGGTGATCTACCCGAGCGACGGCGTGGTCACCGCGGACTATCCGCTGACCCTGCTCGCCTCGGCCAAGCCCGACAAGAAGGACCTGTACGGCAAGCTGACCTCCTGGCTGCGCACGCCCGCCGCGCAGAAGGAGATCATGACCACCACCCACCGGCGGCCGATCGTGCCCGAGGTCCGTCCGGGCCCCGAGTTCGGCTCGGCCCCGCTGCTGGAGCTGCCGTTCCCCAACCGCAGGGCCGCCGCCGACGGGCTGATCACCGCCTACCTGGACGAGGTGCGCGTCCCGGCCCGGGCGCTGTTCGTGCTCGACACCTCGGGGTCGATGCAGGGCGAGCGGATCGACGCGCTGCGGCGGGCACTGGTCACGCTCACCGGCGCCGACACCTCGGCATCCGGCACGTTCTCCCGTTTCCGCAACCGCGAGAACGTCGTGCTGATCCCGTTCAACGACTCCGCCGGGCAGCCGGAACCCTTCGTGCTTCCCGAGCGGGACCCGGAGCCGGTCCTGGCGCAGATCAAGGCCTACGCCGAGCAGCTCCAGGCGAGCGGCGGGACCGCGATCTACGACGGGCTCCGGGCCGCCTACCGGGAAGCCGCCACGGGCGGCGACGGCCACTACACCTCCGTCGTGCTGATGACCGACGGCGAGAACACCGACGGCTCCTCCTACGAGGACTTCGAGGCGTTCCGTCGGACGTTGCCCGAGGCGCAGCAGAAGGTCCGGACGTTCGTCGTGCTGTTCGGCGAGAGCGACGTGGACGAGATGAAAAAGATCGCCACGCTGACCCGCGGCGCCGTCTTCGACGCCCGCACCGGGTCACTGGCCGCGGCGTTCAAGGAGATCCGTGGTTACCAGTAATCGCCACACGAACCTCCGGAGGGACCGGGTCGCCGGCCTCCCCCAGGCGGCGGGAGTCACCGTGATCGCTGACCGGGTGCTGAGATATCTCGGCTCCACCAAGAACATCGCCGGCTGCGTACTGGCGCTGGTGGGGTTCGGCGCGCACTTCCTCGGCCTGGCCGGCGCGTTCTGGCCGGTGGTGGTCGTCGGGCTGTACGGCGTCGGCGCGCTGCTGGCCCCGCCGGACAGGATCAGGCTGGCCGTCTCCCACGCCGAGGTCGAGACCAGCGCGCTCCGCGCGGACCTCGACGCGCTGCTGCGCAAGGTCGACGGCTCCCAGCGGTTCCCCGAGGACGTGCGGGCCAGGCTCCGCGACCTGGCCGACGTGCTCGGCGGCGTGCTGAGCCGGGCCGAGGTGCTGACCACCTCCCCCGACCACCTGCACATCGTCTCGCAGACGATCCGCGCCTACCTTCCCACCAGCCTGGAGTCCTACGCCAACCTGCCCCGCACCTACGCCCTCACCCGGAGCGCCGACCGCGAGCACAGCGCCCACGAGGAGCTTCTGGTCCAGCTCGACCTGCTGGACGCCAAGCTGCACGAGGTGGCCCAGGCCGTACACCGGGGCGACGAGCAGTCCCTGCGCGACCAGGGCCGTTTCCTGCGCGACCGCTTCGGCCGCTCCGACCTGGACCTCTGAGGTCTCCTCGACCCCGCCGTGAGACCTCGGTGAGCCGATGCCGTCCATGCCGGGAAAGGGCTGATCGCCAAGGGTGCCCGGCGTGGGACACGGATGAAACGGCGAGAGACCGGTGATTTCACCGATGCCGAACGACCTTCCGCCGGAGATCATCCCTGGGTGCGGCCGCCCGCCCGGCCGTGCCGGAAGGAGATGTGAAGCATGGTCTCGCTGGTGAAAATGGTCAGAGTCATGGTGGCAGGCATCGTGGTCGCCGGGTTCGCGACCGGACCGGCCCACGCCCGACAAACACCGCGATCAGCTCCTGCACCCGTCTCGGTGCCGATCGTCGACGGGCCCGTTCCCGGCTCCGTCCCCGGTGACCCGGCCTCGCCTGACGTGAGAAACACCTACCCCTGGATGTCCACCGACGTGAACCTGGCCGCCCGCGGCTACGTGGAGCAGGAGTTCTACCTCTCCGGTGCGGCGGACGCCTACAACACGACCGGCCAGTTGCTCGCCTCGGACGTCCCCTACCGGACCCGGGTCATCGTGCGCCGCCCCGCCCACCAGACCACCTTCAACGGCACCGTACTCGCCGAGTGGCAGAACGTGACCGCCGGGTACGATCTCGACGCGCTGTGGAGCCCCGACCAGATCACCCGTTCCGGGTACGCGTGGGTCGGCGTCTCCGCGCAGCGGGTCGGGGTCGACCAGCTCCGCGGATGGAGCCCGGCCCGCTACGGCGACCTGGACGTCACAGGCGGCGGCCGTTTCACCGCCGACGAGCTCTCCTACGACATCTTCTCCCAGGCGGCCAAGGCCATCCGGGCGCGGGGCGGGACTGCTCCCCTGGGCCGGTTGAAGGTGGACACGGTGCTGGCCGTCGGCGCCTCGCAGTCCGCGAGCCGGATGACCGTGTACTACGACGCCGTACTACCCCAGATCGAGAGCGTCTTCGACGGGTTCGCCAACATCGTCGGAAGCGCGCCCACCCGCGTCGGCGCCGAACCGGTGTTCCAGGTGCTGTCGGAGACCGATGTGCGATCACCGGTCCATCGTGCGGACGGTGACCGGTTCCGCCACTGGGAGGTCGCCGGCGCGGCCCACTCCGGCTGGACCGGCCAGGAGTACCGGCGCCCGCTGCTGACCCGCGACCTTGGCAGCGCCCCCACCTACACCTGCGACCAGCCGCCGTTCAGCCGCGTGCCGTTGAACCACGTGATCGCCGCCGCCTACGATCACCTGACCCGCTGGGTCGAGCGCGGGATCGCTCCCCCGGCCGCTCCCCCGCTGCGGTTCAACCCCGACGGCACGAAGGTCCGCGACGAGCTGGGCCTGGCCCAGGGAGGCATCCGGCTCTCCCAGGTCGCGGCGCCCACCGCCCTCAACAACGGAGACAACTCGGGAGAGTCGTTCTGCCGGCTGTTCGGCACGCACGTGCCCTTCGACCAGGCCCGGCTCAAGCAGCTCTACCACCTTCGGGGCCTGTACGTCGCCGCCGTCGTCCGGGCCGACGCGAACAACCTCCGGAAGGGCTACCTCCTGCCACTCGACGCGGCTCAGAACCTGAAGGACGCCGCCGGGGTCGACTTCGGCCGCCGCTGAGGTCTCACCACCTCGCCGAACCGAGGGAGCGCGAGCCGAAGCCCGCGCTCCCTCCTTTCAGCACATCGACTTTCAGCCCATCGACGGCACCCCGTCTCCGAGACTCCCGCGCCAGGTCACCTGCCTCCGGAATCTCGCCCGGCGGGATGCGACCCCGTCAGCGCGGTGCTTTATCGGCTTCTCCGGTACGGGTGACTCCGCTCTCATCAGCGGTGGCCTCGTCGCCACCGCCCGCTCGTTCGTCTCGTCGGGTCTTGAGGATGCTGGCCAGCGTGGTGATGCCGAGCACCGACACGATGACGCCGAGCGAGACCCAGTTGTTGATTTCCGGCACCCAGGTGACGTGCTCGCCGCCGTTGATGAACGGCAGCTCGTTCTCGTGCAGGGCGTGCATCACCAGCTTCAGTCCGATGAAACCGAGGATCACCGCCAGCCCGCGGGAGAGGTAGACGAGCTTCTCCACCAGTCCGCCGAGGAGGAAGTAGAGCTGCCGGAGCCCCATCAAGGCGAACGCGTTGGCCGCGAAGACCAGGAACGCGTCCTGGGTGATGCCGAAGATGGCGGGGATGGAGTCGACGGCGAAGACGAGGTCCGCCCCGCCGATGGCGACGATGACGATGAACATCGGGGTCACCCAGCGACGTCCGTCCTGCTTGATCGTCAGTCGTGACCCGTGATATTCGCTCGTCACAGGAAACATTTTCCGGACCAGCCGAACGAGGCCCCCGTTGGGGTCGTACTCCTCATTCTCCTGTTTGCTGGAGACGAGTTTCCAGGCGGTGTAGATGAGGATTCCGCCGAACAGCCAGAAGATCCAGCTGAAGTGCTGCACGGCCTGTGCGCCCAGACCGATGAAGATGCCGCGCATGACCAGCGCCATCATGATTCCGATGAGCAGAACCCGGTGTTGGTGTATCGCCGGTACTGCGAAGTTCGCCATGATGATCATGAAGATGAAGAGGTTGTCGACGCTCAGCGAATACTCGGTGATGTATCCGGTGGCGAAGGCGGCCGCGTGCTCGCTGCCCCCGAAGATCCAGACGCCGATCCCGAAGGCCACGGCGCAGCCGACGTAGAACGTGACCCACTTCGCCGCTTCACTCACGGTGACCTTGTGGGGTTTCCGATCGACCAGAAAAAGATCGATAAGGATGAGCGCGAGCAGCCCCGCGAGGGCTGCGGCCCAGACCCATGCGGGCACGGACATAGGTGGTGGCATGCTTGTTCCTCCGACTTGGCGTTGGTACGTCTGTCGGAGGTCTTCTCCGCTCGTTCCTTATGCGAGCCGACCGCGCCGGGACCAGCTGGTCCGTGCTGACGACGCGGCCGCGAAGGAGTACTCCCCTCCACTGTGTGGCGCCATCTTCTCTTCAAGATGAAGCCGAGGTCAATACGAGGGTCGAGACGGCTCGCCCGGTGAGGACCCCTCCGCACCGCCGGCAGCGCTGGGAAATGACCACGAATGTCGCTTTGAACGTAGAGGCCCATAAAGAGCACATACGGATACCACAACGTTTTTTACCCGCTCCGCGATGCCCATAATTCTGCGGATAGAGGCGATTCATTCACCTCTCAATCACCGGTTTTTCCAGAGCAGTGAAAACCATTTCGACAAGTACGGTGGATTCGTTCTGACGCGTGGTCGGAGAGGTCTCGTACTCAGAGCCGCTCGGGCAAGAGGGTGAACGCGGCTAAATGCCGGGGACGCACGACCGTGAAATGACGACGATCGAGTGTCGCCACCTCAGCCAACCCCAGCCTCTCAGCCACCGCGATCACGGAGGCATCAGCAGCGCCCAACGGGAGATTGGCGTATATCTCGACCAAATCAATCATTCGATCCAGGTCTTCGTTGATGAGGTCGATCAGAACCAGGCCAGATTGGAAAGACCTCAGGAAAGCCGCTTCCGCCTTGCCTCCCTGACGCTTCTCGATGAGCTGGCAGACTTCCGTGACAACCGTGACGGGAACGAGAAGCGGACCCGGATGAGTCCTCAGAAGCCTGGCGCAGATTTCGTGATGGTTGTCCCGGATATTGACCGCTGCGACCAAAGGTCCTGAATCAATGACAATCACGAAGAGTGATTGTCCTCCGAGCGCAAGATCTCTTCAGAGCGTTCCGCGAAATCCGGCTCGGCCTCAAGTGTTCCGATGAACGGCAGATCGCGGACAACGGGCTGTTCGTCGAGCTGGTCTCGGACAAGACGAAGTAGTGGAGCCACCTTCTCCTCGGGCAGGCGGTCCACCAGGTGGTGAAGCTCCTCACGCATCACGCTCATGTGTCGAGTGTAACCAGACGCCACCTCACCACATACGGCCGAGCCGCGATGCGAATCGTGCAGCGAGACGGCCTGCACCTGGAAGATCGGCGCGTTTCCCGGTCGTATCTTGCTCCGGCGGAGCCGTCACCGAAACGATGCCGCCGAAGGCCACGGATATGAGTGTCACGGTGAAGCCGAAGCCGCACATGGCGGATCGTGTCAGTTCCGGTGGAGGGCGAAGCGGTCGGTTGTCTCGATGAGGCGATCAAGGATGCCGGGCTCCGAGTAGGCGTGCCCCGCATCGTCGACGATGTGGAATTCGGCTTCCGGCCAGGCGCGATGAAGGTCCCAGGCAGTTTTGGCCGGAGTGCACATGTCGTACCGGCCCTGCACGATGACGCAGGGAATGTGCCGGATCTTGTCGATATCCCGGATGAGCTGATCCTCCTCGAAGAACCCGCCGTTGATGAAGTAGTGGTTCTCGATCCTGGAGAAGGCGACCGCGTAGTCATCGCCGGAATGCGCGGCGATGATCTCGGGGGCCGGTCGCAGGGTGATGGTCGAGCCCTCCCAGACGCTCCATGCGTGTGCCGCGGGCAGCCGTACCTCCGGATCCGGATCGTTGAGCCGAGCGTGGAACGCGGCGATCAGATCTCCGCGCTCCTCCTCCGGGATCGGTGCGACATAGCTCTCCCAGATATCCGGGAAGACCAGCGACGCCCCCTCCTGGTAGAACCACTGGAGCTCGAAGGGCCGCAGCATGAAGATGCCGCGCAGCACGAGTTCGGCGACCCTGTCGGGGTGGGTCTGCGCGTACGCGAGCGACAGCGTGCTCCCCCACGACCCGCCGAACACCATCCAGCGGTCGATGCCCAGGTGCTCGCGGAGCCGTTCCATGTCGGCGACGAGGTGCCACGTCGTGTTGTGCTCCAGCGACACGGCCGGGTCGCCGGCATGGGGCAGGCTTCGCCCGCAGTTGCGCTGGTCGAACAGCACGATGCGGTACGCCTGCGGGTCGAACTGCCGGCGGTGGTTGGGAGTGCAGCCGCCACCGGGTCCCCCGTGCACCATGACCACGGGCCTGCCCTCGGGGCTGCCGGAGACCTCCCAGTAGATCTCGTTACCGTCGCCGACGTCGAGCAGACCGGAGTCGTACGGCTCGATCGGTGGATAGAACGTCTTCATAACGACCCATTTTCGCAGCGTGAACCGCACGTTCACCCGAGAGGGGCTTCGGTGATCTCCGCCGCGCCCGGCTCGGCGTGCCCCGGCCCGTCACTGAACCTCGAGGTAGTCGACGTTGGGTCCGCCGTCGGCGGTCGTCGCGGTCGCCCGGATGGTGTTGGCTCCGGCCCTGAGGTTGACGGTCAGCGTCTTGGTCTGCCAGGTGGCCCAGGCGCCGGTACCGGCGAAGGCGAGCCCGGTGGCGGCCGGCGTGCCGTTGACCGTGATGTCCATCGGCCGGTTGACGGCCGTGCCGTTCGAGTATCGCAACCGCAGGGTCACCGGACCGGCCTGGGCGGCGTTGACCGTCCACTGGACGTACGCGCCGGCCGCGTTGTCGTAGTTGACGAACCCGGTGCCGGAGAATCCCGCGTGGTTGGACTCCGCCACGCCACGGGAGATCGTCGCGCCCTCGGCCTCGTACCTGCCGGCCGGGGTGGTCGGAGGGCCACTGCCCCACGGCACCTGCGGGGAGCGGTAGAAGTCGATTCCCATGATCGTCCAGCGCGGGCCCTGGGCGCCCAGGCGGAGCCGGAACGCGTCCCAGTCGTGCGTCGACCACGGTGACCAGCCGAGCTCGGCGATGGCCGGCAGCCGGGGGAACGTCATGTACTCGATGTGGTCCTCGGTGACGATCGTCTCCGTCCACATGGGCGCCTCGACACCGAGCACGGCCGAGGCCGGCACTCCGCTCAGGTAGGTGCCCGGATTCCAGTCGTACGCCGTCCGCACCTCGATCCGGCCGGCCCAGTCCTGGCCGACCGGGCTCTGCGCGGTGTACTTCATGTCGAGGTAGGCCTTGTTCGCCGGTGACATGACCACCTTGGCCCCCTTCGACACGGCGCTGCTCACCAGCGCGTCGGAGGTGTTCAGGCCCCAGTACTGCACGATGCGGCCGGGCGAGTGCTGGACCGCCGACGCCCCGATCTGGTGCCACCCCATGACCGATTTGCCCTTGGCGGTCACCATGGGCTGGATCCGGTTCATGAACGTCCCGTACTGCTCGGGAGAGGTGGCGTCCGCCTCGTCCCCGCCGATGTGCAGGTAGGGGCCGGGGGTCAACGCCGCGAGCTCGGTGAGAACGTCGTTGACGAACGTGTAGGTGTTCTCCTTGGAGGAGCAGAGCGAGCTGAACCCGACCGCGGTGCCGGTGTAGAGCTGCGGGGCGACCCCGTTGCAGTTCAGCTCGGCGTACGAGGCGAGCGCGGCGTTGGTGTGCCCGGGCAGGTCGATCTCCGGGATGATCGTGATGTGCCGCTGCGCCGCGTAGGCGACGATCTCCTGGAACTGGGCCTTGGTGTAGTAACCGCCCGGCCCGCCGCCGACCTGGGTGCTTCCGCCGTAGGTGGCCAGCCTCGGCCATTTGTCGACGACGATCCTCCAGCCCTGGTCGTCGGAGAGATGCAGGTGCAGATAATTGATCTTGTACAGGGCGATCCGGTCGATGTGCTGCTTCACCGTCGCCACCGGGTGGAAGTGCCGGGCCACGTCGAGCATCGTCCCGCGATACGCGAACCGCGGGTAGTCCACGATCCTCCCGCCGGGCACGGCCCACGGGCCGGGGCGGACGACGGCGCTCTCGATCTCCGGCGGCAGGAGCTGGCGCAGCGTCTGCACGCCGTTGAAGAGTCCGTCTGCCGTCTGCGCCCGGATCACCACCGCGTCGGCGGTCACGTCGAGCTGGTACCCCTGCGCCCCGACGGCGGGGTCGGCGCCGGCGAGAAGCAGCGAGACGCCTCTGGCGGGGGCACCGGATCCGGCCGGCGCGATCGGCAGCGCGTATCCGGTGGAGCGGCGGAGAACACCGGCCAGGTAGGCGCCGACGTCGGCGGCCGGAGTCGAGCCTGCCTGGGGGAAGATGCCCGCGTCCGGCGAGAGCGTGTACGGCGTGCCGCCGGACGGCTGCACCGAGACGGGCGCCGGCACGACCTCGCTCATCGAGACCGCGAGGCGGGCCGGCTGGGCGCGGGCCGGCTGCGTCACCGCGATCACCGCGAGACCGGCGGCGGCCACGAGGAGCACGGCCCCGGCGAGACAGGCGAGCCGGGAAGGACGTCGACGAGCCGGGAAGGGCGGGGCGACCAGGCTCATGACGTCCTCCGTGGGCTCGGGCCAATGATTAGTAAGCTTTATTTACAGATTGATCGGCGTCAAGAGCTGCCACGGTAGTCAGGACCGGCCGGAGACCGGGAGGCGGGTCGGGTGTCATCCCTCACGTTCGGATCCCCGAAACGCCTGGGATTCCCGGCCCCGCTGGGCTTCCGGAACCGGCCGTGGTTCCGGAACCACCTGGGTCCGTATCTCCGTTTCCTCGTGCCCGTCGTCCCCGGGCTTCTCCTGCCACCACCGGCACAGCGCGACAAGTCCGGCGAGCGCGTAGAGCCCCGCCTGGACGTTGAGCATCACGGTGAGGCCGAGGGGCACCACGAGCACGCCGGCGAGCATCATTCCGAGCGCCTGGAAGCCGTCGTTCAGGCTGAAGAAACTGCCCAGCACGCGCCCCCGTGTCTCGTCGGCGGTGTGCAGTTGCAGAACGGACATCATTCCGGCACCCGCGATGACGCCCGGTGCGCCGATGACGGCGAACAGGACGAGGTAGAACGCCGGTGCCGTCGTCACGTACGGGCCGTTCCAGCCGATCGCGGAGATCAGGCCGAACACCAGCAGACCCAGACCGAGCAGCCGGCCCGCCCGCAGCCGCCGGGCCAGCACGCCCACCAGCAGGCCGCCGAGCACGCCGCCGACGGCTTGGACGCCGCGCAGCACTCCGATCTCCGCCTCGCCGCCGCCGAGCCGGTCGGTCACGAACACCACGAACAGCACGACGAAGATGCCCTGGCTCACCGCCATCAGGCCGACGACCCCCAGCATGACCCGCAGCGGCCCGCGGTCCCGGATCTCCCTCAGCCCTTCCAGCCAGGCCCGGAACACCGGCGGATGCTCGCGTTTCGCGGCGTCGGCCCGGAACGGACGCAGCAGCAGCAACGCGGCGAGCAGGAACGAGACGACGTCCGCCAGCAACACACCGGCCAGCCCGAAGAAACCGAGCATGACCCCGCCGAGTGACGCGCCGATCAGCCGCGCCAGATTGCTGTTCAGGCCGATCAGGCCGTTCGCCGCGGCCACCTGGTCGGGTTTGACGAGCGTGGGCAGCAGGGCGTTCTTGGCGGGTTCGAACAGGATGGCCAGGCCGGCGTGCGCGACCATGACAACGTTGATCAGCAGCAGGTCCCCGGCGTCGTGTACGGCCAGCAGGGGCAGCAGGGCCGCCGCCTGCACGAGGCTCACGCCGAGCATCAGGCGACGCCGGTCCCACCGGTCGGCCAATACTCCCGCCACGGGCGAGAGCAGCAGGCTCGGCAGCAGCGCCACGACGAACGTGGTCGCGGTCGCCGCGGCGGAGCCGGTGAGCTGGTAGACGAAGACGGGCAGGGCGACCAGCAGCATCCAGTCGCCGATCTCGGAGATGAATCCCGCGATCCACAGACGGAGGAACGCTCTTTCGCGCAGCGGCCCGCTCATCGGAGGAACGCCCGGATGCCGACGTGCGCCGGGGCCGAGCCCTCCGGCGCGTCCTCACGCACCGCGACAAGATAGGGCCGCAGCAGATCGTCGATCGTGCCGAGCAGCCCGGTCAGCTCCTCGGGTCGCACGTTCAGCGTGTAGCCGTGCATCGCCGAGGCGAGCAGCCATTCCCTCGGGAGCTCGTGCTGCCGGTCGAGGAACCGCTGCATGAGCCGGTTGTCCTCGTTGAGCTGCAACGCGAGCAGCGCGTCCTGCTGGGTGCGCACGGCCGGGTCCTCGTCGAACGCTCCGATGTCGATGCCGACCTCGGTGGATCGCCACGGGCGTTCCCTGCCGTTGCCCGTCTCGACACGTTCGACGAACCCGAACTTCGCGAGCTGACGGAGGTGCCAGCTGCAGTTCGAGCCGGTCGACCCGACCTCCTCGGCGCACTCGCTGGCCGTGCGCGGACCCACCGCGAGCAGGTGATGGAGCAGCGAGACGCGCAGCGGGTGTGCGAGCGCCTTGAGAGCGTCGACGTCACTGACACGCCGAGGCTGGGGATGACTCATCATCACTCCAACTTGAAAGGACTCTTTCAAAAGAACTCTTTCAGGTTTGCACGCCGTACGGTCCCTGGCAAGACGGCGGCGGGCCCGAATCGGGGCGGCGGCCGGTTCCGTCTCGCGGTGATATGCGTCTCACGCGCGTCCGGCCACCACGCGTGGGCGCCGGTCGGGAGGCCCGACGGCAGGGGCGATCAGCCGCAGATGGGAGCGGGATCGGCGATTGGCGCGTTCCAGGTTTGTAATACCTCGGATATGGCGGAGCCCCGGACTCTGCGCCTACCCTGCGCATCATGAACACCAGTGGGCGCTCGGCGCACATCCTCGACGTCCTGATCACCGAGTTCGGCGACTCCATCAAGCGTGACCCCGCGGCCTTCCGGCGCAAGTTCAGGAAGATGGCGGCCACTCCCTTCGCCTTCTACCGTGGCAGCGCCGCCCTGTTCTACGCGGACATGACCGGCACGTTCGCCGACGACGCCTTCCTGGACAGTCAGACCCGGCGGGTGTGGATCCACGGTGACCTGCACGCCGAGAACTTCGGCACCTACATGAACGCCTCGGGCGTCCTGGTCTTCAACGTCAACGACTTCGACGAGGCCTACGTCGGGCCCTACGTCTGGGACCTCAAGCGGTTCGTGGCCAGCATCGCGCTCATCGGGTACGCCAAGGCCCTCTCCGACGAGGTGATCACCGGTCTGGTGACCGAGTTCGCCCGCTCCTACGTCGGCGAGCTGACCGGCATCTCGGACGGCGGGGACGACGCGATCGGCTCGCTGACCCTGGAGACCACCACCGGCACCCTCCACCGGGTGCTGCAGTTCGCCCGCCTGAACACCCGCGTGGCGCTGCTGGACCTGGAGACCACGGTCGAGAACTTCGACCGCAGATTCGCCGTCATGGACGGCCGCTACCCGGTCGACCAGGAGACCAGGGAGCTGGTGGAGGCGGCGTTCCAGGACTACCTGACGACCCTTCCCCCCTCCGTCTCCAAGGTCGAGCACACGATCAAGGACTTCGCGCTCCGCACGGGCGTCGGCATCGGCTCGGCCGGGCTGCCCTCCTACAACATGCTGCTGGAGGGCCATACCCAGGCCCTGGAGAACGACGTCATCCTCTACATGAAGCAGGCCCAGGTCCCGGCCGTGGCCAGGCACATCGTCGACGAGAAGGTGCACGGCTACTTCAAGCACCAGGGTCACCGCACCGCCGAGTCGCAGCGGGCCCTGCAGGCCTACGCCGACCCCTGGCTCGGCTACACCACGCTGAACGGCGTCGGCCAGCTTGTCGCCGAGGTCTCCCCCTACTCCGCCGACCTCGACTGGGGCGACGTCAACGAGCCGGACGAGCTCGCCTCGGTGATCCGCGACCTCGGCCGGGCCGTGGCCCGCATGCACTCGGTGGCCGACGACGAGTCCAGTCACGACCTGGTCGACTTCTCCACCGAGGACGCGATCATGGCCGTGATCGGCGGTGACCTCGACGGCTTCACCGGCATGCTCGTCGGCTTCGCCCACTCCTACGGCGCGCAGGCCAGGATCGACCACCAGCTCTTCGTCGACCTGTTCCGCAACGGCCGCCTTCCCGGCCTCTGACCGGAGACGAACCGCCCGGCCGCCGAGCGACCGGGCGGCCCGCGTCACTCGGTCGGCTTCTCGTACCCTTCGTCCTCCCCGTACACCCGGTCGTCCGGATCGTCCTCGGGCTGGTTGGCCGGATCCGTCTCGGACGGAGCGAACTCCCCGGCGAAGTCCGGCTCGTCGTGAACCTCCGGATTCTCCCGGCGATCGGCGAGCGGTCTATCCTCATCAGGCTCTGACATGGGTGTTTCTCCTTCCCGATGCGGGAAGGTCTGCCCGGAGTGGGCCGGTGTACACCGGGAGCGGGATCTTGGGTGGACTATTCCAGGCGTGCCCCGGCGTAGTGGCAGGCGGCGTGGGAATCCGCCGAGAGCGGCGAGACGGGAAGGATCGCCAGGGGCTGTGACCTGCACCGCCCGTCCACCCCGGCCCTGGCCGCCGCGCCCGCGGCGAGCACCTGGCAGCGCGGGTGGAAACGGCAGCCCCCGGGGATCCTGGTCGGGTCCGGCGGCTCGCCGCTCAGCACCACGGGCGCCGGCGACTCGGGCAGCACCGACAGCAGCGCCTGCGTGTAGGGATGGGTCGGCGACCTCAGGACCTGCTCGACGGGCCCCGACTCGACGATCCTGCCGAGATACATCACGGCGACGCGGTCGGCGATGTTCCAGGCCAGCCCGAGGTCGTGGGTGACCACCAGGGCGGACAGGCCCAGCTCGTCCCTGAGCCTCAGCAGCAGGGCGAGGATCTCGCCGCGGACCGAGGCGTCCAGCGAGGCCACCGGCTCGTCCGCGACCAGGACCCGGGGGTCCAGCGCGAGGGCCCCCGCGATGACGACGCGCTGCCGCTGGCCACCGGACAGCTCGTGCGGGTAGGAGTGGAGGAACCGCTCCGGGGGGCGGAGCCCCGTCCTCGCCAGCGCCGACACGACCCGCTCCCGCTCGTCGGACATGCCGTGGATGCGCGGCCCCTCGGCCACCGCCTCGTAGACGGTGTGCCGGGGATTGAGCGACCCGGTCGGGTCCTGCAGCACCAGCTGCACCTCGCGGCGGTAGGCCTTCAGCGCGCGCGACGAGTAGGACAGCGGCGCTCCGCCGTACAGGACCGATCCCGAGGTGGGCCGCTCCAGGCCGAGCAGGGTGCGGGCCAGCGTCGTCTTGCCGCAGCCGGACTCGCCGACCAGCGCCACGATCTCCCCCTCGCCCACCGCGAGGTTCACCCCGTCCACCGCGCGGGCGCGCCGCCCGCGCGAGGCGAACTCCACGTGCAGGTCCCGGGCTTCGAGCAGGGAGCCGCGCTTCACCGTGTTCTCACGCCGTTCGGTCACCGGCACTCCCTCGTCGGTCACCGGTGGGGACGTCACGCTCTCCGGTGTTCCCGCGCCGCCCGGCCGCCCGGCCGGGGCCCCGCGCTTCACGGTCTTCTCACGCCGATCGGTCACTGGCTCTCCTCCGCCGGCCGCACGGCCGAGGCTCCGCGCTTCACAGTGTTCTCATGGTTCTCACGCCGATCGGTCACCGGCTCTCCTCCACCGGTCGCGTGACCGGGACGCTCTGCTTCTCCAGGTCCTCGGCCGGTCCGGCCGGCTGGACGACCTCGGGCCGGACGTGCACGCATGCGGCGCTGCGGCTCTCGCCGGCGGCCCAGAGCTCGACCTCCTGGAACGCGCACTCGGGCAGGGCGACCGGGCATCGGGGATGGAAGGAACACCCGGTGGGCAGGTGCATGGGGTCGGGCGGATCGCCGCCCAGGCCCTTGGGCGCCCGCCGGGAGGCGGGGTCTCCGACCGTGGGGAAGGCCGCCGACAGCGCCAGGCTGTAGGGATGCCGCGCGTCCCGGAAGACCTCGTGCGAGGGGCCCGACTCCACCACCCGGCCCGCGTACATGACCGCCAGCCGGTCGCACATGGAGGCCAGGACCGAGAGGTCATGAGAAATCATGATCAGGCTGATGTCGTGCTCGGCGATGAGCGAGCGGATCAGCGCGAGCACCTGTGCCTGGATCATCACGTCCAGGGCGGTCGTCGGCTCGTCGGCGATGATCAGGCGCGGCGAGCAGGCCAGCGCCATGGCGATCATCACGCGCTGGCGCTGCCCGCCGGACAGCTCGTGCGGATAGCTGCGGGCCCTCCAGGCGGGCAGGCCGACCTGCTCCAGCAGCTCTCCCACCTTCCGCCGCGCCTCGGCCGGGGTCGCCATCCCGTGGACCAGCAGCGGCTCGGCGATCTGCTGCTCGATCCGCCGCACCGGGTTCAGGGCGTGCTGTGCCCCCTGGAAGACCACCGAGGCCGACGCCCAGCGCACCGCGCGCAGCCGCCCCCAGTTCATCGTGAGGACGTCCTCCCCGTCCAGGAGGATCTCCCCGGTCACCCGCGCGTCCCGGGGAAGCAGCCGCAGCAGGGCCATGGCCAGGGTCGACTTCCCCGACCCCGACTCCCCCGCCACGCCGAGCGCCTGTCCCGCCGCCAGGTCCAGCGACACCCCGCGCACGGCGGGCACCTCGCCCGAGGCCACCCTGTAGGTGACCGCGACGTCGCGCAGTTGGAGCAGGCTCATCGGGAGACCCCCCGCAGGCGTGGGTTGAGTACGGCCTCCAGCGCCCGGCCGCACAGCGTGAACGCCATCACGACCGCGACGATGCAGAGACCGGGCGCGAGAACGTACCACCACGCGCCGGAGGTGGCGGCGCCCCAGTCATAGGAGCCGCGCAGCATGCCGCCCCACGACACCTTGCCCGAGTCGGCGCCGAGGAAGGCCAGGGTCGACTCCGCGACGATGGCGCTGGCCACCTGCAGGGTCGTGTTGGCCAGCACCAGCGGGGCGACGTTCGGGAGCACGTGCCTGGTCATGATGTGCCAGTGTCCCGCGCCGAGGGCTCTGGAGCGCTCGATGTACGGCCTGGCCTCGACGGACAGGGTCTGCGCCCTGATCAGTCTCGCCGTGGAGGCCCAGGAGGTCACGCCGATCGCCAGGATGATCGTGGACGTGCCGCCGCCGAGGATGGCCGCGAGCACCAGGGCCAGCACGAGCGACGGCAGGACCAGGAACCAGTCGGTGATCCGCAGCAGCACGGCCGACGTCCAGCCGCGGAAGTGACCCGCCGCGATGCCCGTCACCGTGCCGATGGTCATGCTGAGCAGCGCCGACATGAAACCGATGAGCAACGAGACGCGCGAGCCCCACAGTGTCATCAGCAGGACGGACCGGCCCGACTCGTCGGTGCCCAGCGGGAAGTCCAGGCTCGGGGCGGCCATCTTGGCGCCCGTCGCCCTGGTGACGTCCATGCCGGTCGGGTCGGTGACCAGCGGGGTGAGCAGGGCCAGTGCCACGGCGGCGATCAGGATCGCCGCGCCGTACAGTCCGGCCCGCTGCCGGCGGTAGTCCCGCCAGAAGCGCGACAGCGCCGTCCTGCGCCGGGTCCAGGTGATGTTCACGCAGACCTCACCCTCGGATCCAGGACGTGGTAGGCCACGTCGGCCAACGTGTTCATGACGATCACCGCGGTGCAGACCACCATGAACGTCCCCTGCATGACCGCGAAGTCCGGACCCTGGATCGCCTCGTAGAACAGCAGGCCGAGACCCGGCCAGGAGTAGACGGTCTCCACCGACACCGCTCCCCCGACCACGAACCCGATGTGGATGAACACCAGCGTCACGGTCGGCAGGAGCGCGTTGGGCACGGCATGGCGCCGCCGTACCTGGTCGTCGCGCAGTCCCTTGGCCCTGGCGGTGGTCACGTAGTCCTGGCCGATCTCGTCGAGCAGCGAGGAGCGCATGACGAGCAGGTACTGCGCGTAGACCACGGCGACCAGGGTGAGGCACGGCAGCACCAGGTGATGTGCGACGTGGAGGAGGTACAGCGGACCGTCGGGCGCGTCGACGTCCTCCATGCCCCGGGTGGGGAAGATCCCCGGTATCGGTCCCACCCCGGCCGCGAAGACCATGAGGAGCAGCAGTCCCAGCCAGAAGGTCGGCACCGACCACAGGACGAGCGAGAGACCGGTGGAGAAGCGGTCGAACCGGCTGCCGTGCTTCCACGCCGCCCTGGTGCCCTGCCACAGGCCCAGGCTGACCGCGATGACCAGTCCGGTGCCCACGAGCACCAAGGTGGGGCCCACCCGGTCCGCGATGAGCTCGGTGACCGGGCGCTTGTACTCGTAGGACGTGCCGAGGTCCAGCGTGAGGGTCCGCCCCACGAAGTCGAGGAACTGCTGCATCAGGGGCTTGTCGAGTCCCATCCGGTGGCGCAGCAGGTCGAGCTGTTCGGGGCTGAGCGGCACGTCGCGCGTGTAGGCGATCGCGGGATCGCCGGGGATGAGCCGGAACAGGAAGAACGTCGCGACGATGACCATCCCGATGCTGAGCACGGCCCCACCGGCCTTCGCCAGCGCGTAGCGCAGCACCGTCCGGCGGGCGCCGCGCTCCCCGCCGGGACCCGCCGCCGGACCGGCGGCGGGCTCGACGTCGAACGGGGTACCGGGATCGACCTCGGAAGGCAGTGTCATCGAGGTGCTACTCGCGCTCGTCCGCCACGGAACGACGCCGCCTGGCGAGGAGGAAGCCTCCCGCGGCCAGGACCGCGACGATCGCGACGGCGCCCACGATGAGGCCGGTGCTGGAGCCGTCGTCGGCCGGACCGGCCGGGAGGGCCGCCGCCTGCAGGGAGTAGACGGGCCAGTAGCCGCTTCCGCCGTACAGGATGCCCTTGTCCTCGGGGATCGGGGTGATGGCGGCGATCCGGTCCTTGCGGTAGCCCTCAAGGTTGTTCGGGTAGTAGAGGGCGATGACCGGGGCGTCGGTGTAGAGGCGCTTCTGCATCTGCTTGATGAGGTCGACGCGCTTGGGCCGGTCGAGCTCGCTCAGCTGCTGCTGGTAGAGCTTCTCGTATTCGGGGTCGCAGTAGAACGACTCGGTGCCGCCGCCCTCGCCGCTCGCCGTGGGCCTGCGGCTGCACAGGTGGGTGGCCAGGACCTCTTCGGGGTCGGGGTTGACCGACCAGCCGCTGATCGCGATGTCGAAGAGGCCGGTGAACCCGGTCTCCTCGGTGAACTTGTTGGAGTCGAGCTTCTTCGTCGAGAGCGCGATGCCGATGTCCTTGAACCAGCCGGTCAGGAACTGCGCGAGCTTGTCCTCGACGGGCGTGTCCGTGTGGATGCTGAAGCGCATCTCCAGCTTGCGCTTGCCGTCGGGCATCATCCGGATCCCGTCGGAGCCCTTCGCGTAGCCGGCGTCGTCGAGAATCTGGTTGGCCTTCGCGGCGTCGTAGGTGACGAGGTCGGCGCCCTCCGCCTTCCAGAAGAACTCCTGATACATCGGCGGCACGATGGAGCCGTCGGCCGGTGTGGCGAGACCGTTCTGCACCTGGTCGACCAGGGCCTGCTTGTCGATCGCGTAGTGGATGGCCTGCCGTACCCTCGGGTCCTTCAGGGCGGGGTGACCGTCGCCGACCGGCTTGTTGTCGATCGTCTGCGCGCCGTGGTTCAGCTGCAGGTAGGCGGCCCTGCGGCCGGGGGTGTTCCACTGCACGATGTTGGGGTCGCCCGCCAGCGCCTCGAACTGCGGGGCGTTCAGCCGGCCGATCAGGTCGATGTCGCCCTTCTTCAGGCCCGCGTTCGCGGCCTCGGGGTTCTGGTAGAAGATGACGTGCAGCTCATCGATCTTGGGGGCGCCGCGCCAGTAGCCGGGGTTGGCCTTCAGCTTGACGTAGGCGTCTTTGCGATGTTCGACCACGATGTACGGGCCGCTGCCGACCACCGGATACCTGTCGTTCTCGAACGCGCCGATGTCGCCGACGCCCTCCCAGACATGCTTGGGCATGATCGGGATCGGGTTCTCCAGCATCGAGGCCTGCGGCTTCTTGGTCTTGATGACCAGGGTCCGGTCATCGGGCGCCGTGACGCTCTCGAAGTTCTCCACCGCCGGGCCGTTGGCCTGCTTGGCCGCGTCGACGGTCATGATCGTGTTGAAGGTCCACACGGCGTCCTGCGCGGTGACGGGCTTGCCGTCCGACCACTTGGCGTCGCGGATCTTGAAGGTCCAGGTCAGCTTGTCGTCCGAGGTCTCCCACGACTCGGCCAGGTCGGGGCTCGGCTTCAGGGTCTTGGAGTCGGGGACCGTGAGATACCCGTACATCCACCGGTGGATCGAGGACGAGACCAGGCGGACGGCCAGGAACGGGTTCATCGAGTCCACGGACTGCGTCACACCCAGCCGGACGATCTTCTTACCCTGCTGAGGATCCCGCGCGGCCCGCGCCTGCCCTACGGCTCGTTCCCGCCCGGTCCGCACCCGCTCGGTCTGTGCCTGCCCAGTCTCTGCCTGCTCGGCCTGTGCCTGCCGTACGGCCTGCGACTGCTCGGCCCGCGGCACCTGCCGCTCGGTCCGTGCTCGCTGTGCGGCCTGCGCCTGAGCGGCGGGCAACGCCACCAGCAGCAGCGTCAGGCCCAGCGCCGCCAGGCGCGCGCCCACTCTCGTCATCGTCCGCCCACCTTCGCATCCGTGAATCGTTGTAGACGAAGGCACACCATAGAGAACGGACTGTCAACGACAGATGGAAGATTGTTTCACTCTTGTTTCATCTCGCGATATATTTTTTCAACTCACCGCGGCACAAATAACGCTCATCTTCCGAGGTCACGGAACCAACCGGTCGGTATGGACGGGGCAACCAGGGGTACGGCATGCTACAGAACATGACTCTGTTTTCGGTGGAAGGCAAAACCGTCGTCGTCACCGGCGGCTCGCGCGGGATCGGTCGGATGATCGCGGCCGGGTTCGTCGACGCGGGGGCCACGGTGTACATCTCCTCGCGAAAGGCGGCCGAGGTCGAGAAGACCGCCGCCGAGCTGGGGTGCGTCGCCGTACCCGCCGACCTGTCCACCGAGGACGGCGTCTCCACGCTCTTCGAGGCCGTCTCGGCCCGGGAGTCCCGGCTGGACGTGCTGGTCAACAATGCCGGGGCGACCTGGGGCGCGCCGCTGGAGGAGTATCCGGAGCAGGCCTTCGACAAGCTCTGGGGAATCAACGTCAAGGGCGTTTTCTACCTGACCCAGCGGTTCCTGCCGCTGCTCCGCGCCGCGGCGAGCCCCGGTGACCCGGCCAGGGTGATCAACATCGGGTCGATCGACGGGATCCGGGTCCCCTCCCTGGAGAACTACGCCTACTCGGCGGCCAAGGCGGCCGTGCACATGCTCACCCGGCACCTGTCCCAGCGGCTCGCCAGGGAGTCGATCACGGTCAACGCCATCGCGCCGGGGCCGTTCGAGTCCAAGATGATGGCCTTCGCGCTCGACGATCCCGCGACTCGCTCGGCGATCGAGTCGCACGTGCCGCTCGGCCGGATCGGCAGCCCCGAGGACATGGCCGGCACTGCGATCTTCCTGGCCTCACGGGCCGGCGCCTACCTGACCGGGGCGATCATCCCGGTGGACGGCGGCATCTCCGCTCACAGCTAGGCCGGCGCCGCCCGTCCCTGGGCACCGGTGGCCCCAGTCGGGCCCGTTTTCGCACGTGCCGCTACAGGTCGGCGGCCATATCCGATCCAACGCCGTCGGCGATCGCCCCAGGTCGACCGGGGCCGCATGCGGGACACAGGCCCAGGGGCACCGGTGGCCCCTTTGTCGATCAGACGCGGTCAGACGCGGTTGCCCGCCGTGACCTCGGCCAGCGCGCGGGCGAGGTTGGCCGCCCCCTCGGGCGCGTACCGCAGGAACAGGTAGGGCTCGGTGAGCTCCAGCTCGATGAGCACGGGGGTGCCGTCCGCGAGGCGGACCAGGTCCACGCGGGCGTAGAGCACGTCGGGAAACTCGCCGAGCACCCGCTCGGCGAGGGCGAGCTGGTCGGGGTCGGGGTCGCGGAGCTCGGCGTGGACGTTCTCCCCGTCCAGCCCGGTGACGTTCGCGGCCAGCATCGGACCACGCCGTACGGCATGGCTGAACCGGCCGCCGAAGTAGAGCAGCGAGGTCTCCCCCTCGGCCTCGACCATGTCGAGGTAGGGCTGGATCATCGCGGTCTGGCCTCCGGCGACCAGCTGGGCCGCGTGGGCCTCGGCCTTCCTCCGGTCGCCGGTCCTGATCGCGCCGCGGGCCCCCGCCGAGATCGCGGGCTTGACCACATACTCGTCGAGGACCGGGAGGTCCACGGCCTCGCCCGGCGCGACCCAGTAGGTGGGAATGGTCGGCGTTTTCAGGTCACGCAGGTAGGTCTTGTCGGTGTTGCGCTCCAGCACGGCGGCCGGGTTGAGCAGCCGGGTGACGGATTCGACGCGGTAGGCCCAGGAGACGAACTCCGCCCGCCGGAGCACGTAGTCCCAGGGGGTGCGGACCACGACGACGTCGAACGCGGCCCAGTCCACCTCCGGGTCGTCCCAGCGCACGATGCGCCCGGTGATCCCGGCATCGGCCCAGGCCGCGAGGACGATCTCCTTCTCGTCGTCGGTTCCTTTCTCGTCCGCGAAAGTCACATACGCCGCAGAGACGCCCACGAGATATCCCCCGATGTCAGTACCAACAAGACACCAGCGACCTTACCCACAGCGTGTTTCCGACCCTGAGGCGCCTCACATGACATCGCCGCCACGGCGGCTCAGACCGCCGCGGAACCGACGTTGTCCTCCAGGATCTTGTCCAGGAAGCTCTCCAGGTTGACGGCGGTGCGGGCGATCCGCTCCTCCAGCGTGAGCGTCTCCTCGAACCGCATGCCGTACCCGGTCTGCTTCTTGCCCCGGACATAGAGCGAGCAGGCCAGGTCGGCGCACATGTAGGTGCCGACCGTGTTGCCCTGGCGGCCCGCCGCGCCGACTCTGGACGCGGTGAACAGGGTGACCCCGTTTCCGGCGTGGGGTGTCACGCAGACGGAGCAGATGGCGCTCTTGGTGAAGCTCCTGCGCGTCCCCTGCGCGAGGCGCAACGTGACACCGACGAGTTCACCGTTCCGCTCGACGACCACGTAGCCGCGGTCCGGTGCGCCCGGATCGCACCAGCCCAGGAAGTCGAGGTCCTCCCAGTGGAGCTCGGACAGGTCCCTGGGCAGGTTGAGCCTGCGAGCCTCGCCCTTGGAACAGTTGACGAAGGATTCGCGGATCTCGTTCTCACCGATCGGGTTCATGATCTGAAAATTCCTCTCAAATAAGCCCTCGCGATGGTAGAGGCGTGCGCCCGCGACGGTCGAGTCAATAAACGCCGCGCCCGTGACCACCGGAGTCGAGAGGTGCGATCACCCCGTGCCGTTCGGGACGGTCACCCGGATCGGTTCGAGTGCCACCGGCTCGCCGTCCAGGTTGAGGCCGTTGAGCATGGCGCTCACGGTGTACAGGTTCCAGACGAGGGCGGGCTGTTTCAACTCGGGAGCGTCCAGCATCGTCTTCACGGCGTCGGGGCGCACGATGGCGGACAGCACGTCCAGATCGATGCCGTCTCTCAGTACGGCGGACAGCACCGGCCCCGGTGACGTGCGCCAGTTCCAGCCGCCGACCTTCTTGGCGGCCGCCTCGGGAACCGGCCTGATCCGTGACCGGAGACGCTGCGCGAAGGTGGGCGGGAGATCCTTGCGAAACCGCCAGGGACTGCCTTCGAGCGGAAGCCCGCGAAGCTTGGGGGCGAGGGTGCCGATGAGGTCGTGAACGACCTCCTCCGAGTGCCGCCACAGCGGGTCGAGCCCCAGCGCCACCCGGACCACCCGGTTGTCGAGGAACGGCTGCACGGGATCGCCTCGGCGCAGGGAGCCCGCCCGGGCGCTCGCGTGCCAGCGCCCCACCCGGTGCGTGACGTACAGGTGGTCGAGTGCCCCGCACTGGTCCATCGCCTGCCACGGAGCGGCCAGTTCCCGCGCGTGCGCGTTGGCCTCGTCGGTGAACAGCGCGTCGTCCTTGAGAAAAAACGCGTCCACTCGCCGGGTCAGTGCTTTCGGTGCCAGATTTCCCTGACTGTAGAGAAATCCTCCCCGCAGAATCTCCCCGCTCTGCCCATTCATCGTCGGCTTCGGGCTATACGGCAGATAACCAACAATCGACTCGTATGCCGAAGTCATTCCTTCGCATGTGCGCAAGGTCTCCAGGGTCCGCGTCAGCGGATGATCGACCAGGATCGCGTCTTTCTTCTCGGTCTGCTTCGGCGCGATCACCGTATGTTCGATCCGCAGGGATCGGGCGATCTGCCGCGCGATGATCACATCGGGGTGATCGTCCAGGCCGTTGGTGGTCGCCCTGAACGGGATCCGCGCGGCGTGCAGCAGCGCCGCCATCAACCTGCTGTCCCGTCCCCCGGTGAGCGCCAGGTTGACCGGTTCCGCCGCGTTCCGCACCGGTTCGACGGCTGCGAGCAGCGCGCCCGCGAGCGCCTCGACTCCGGCACGCTTCAGGCGAGCGTCACCCGGTACTGCCTCCGCCCGCGGCAGCGCCTCCGTCTTGATCACCCGGATTCCGTTCCGTACCCGCAGCTCAGATGAGGGTGGCAGCACCGTGACACCTTCGAACGGCGTCTCGTCGGACAGAAAATAGCCCTGACGGATCATGGACTGGAGCCCGAGCGCGTTCCATCGGACGCCCTCACGCGTGACCAGATGGACCTGGAGCGCCCGGCTACCGACGGCGTGGACCTCGTCGCTCTCCGCGTAGAAGACGGGACAGGCCCGGGTGACGGTTGTCATCGCGGACAACTCTCCGGCCCCGGCACGGAACGCGGCGAAGCAACCTCCGAGCGTGTCCGCGCGGTCTCCGGCGAGCAGTCTCGCCCCGTCCGCGGGGCCCGCCAGATAGCCGTTCACGCCGACGGCGTGTCCGTTCGCCTCAAGAAGCAATCCGGGGTTCCGATGCGCGTCACCCTCGTTGGACCAGGCCAGCAGAACCGCGTCCGGCCCCCGCCAGATGGCGGAGGTCACGGTATCCGCCGGCACCGGAAACACTTCTCCGATGGAATTCCTGGCCTTTGTCACCAGCGCTTCCGGAACACCGGAACCGGCCCGTTTTGCGATTAATCCCAGGTATACGCGCATGGCATGGAATGGTCCCACAGTATTCTGCACGCTCACCGTGCCGGTGCCGTACGCCGCCGTCCATGCCGTCCACGGCAGGCACTCCGGCGGCTACGCCCCGCGGACGGGCTCCGGCTCGGCGGCGTCGACGAGGAGTTTCGCGACCGCGTCACCGACCTCGGCCGGCTCCCAGCGCGCTCCGCCGTCGACTCGGGGCCCGTGCCGCCAGCCGTCCGCGAGGGAGATGACCCCGCCCTCGACCTCGAACACCCGTCCCGTGACGTGGGCGGATTCGGCCGAACCCAGCCAGGCGACCAGCGGCGCCACGTTGGCCGGGTCCATGGCGTCGAACCCGCTCCCGGGAATCACGGCGGCGCAGGCCTCCTCGGTCATCCGGGTGCGCGCGGCCGGGGCGATCGCGTTCACCGTGACGCCGTAGTGGCCGAGCTCGGCGGCGGCCACCTGGGTGAGTGCCGTGATACCCGCCATGGCCGCGGAGTGGTTGCCCTGGCCGACGCCGCCGAACAGTCCGGCCCCGGAGGAGGTGTTGATCACTCGCGCGTCCACGGCCTGGCCCGCCTTCGATCGCTCCCGCCAGTGCGCCCCGGCGTGGCGCAGCGGCAGGAAGTGGCCCTTGAGGTGCACCCGGATCACGTCGTCCCACTCCTGCTCGGTCATCTCGACCAGCATCCGGTCGCGGACGAACCCGGCATTGTTCACCAGCACGTCGAGCCGCCCGTAGGCGCTCAGCACCATTTTGACCAGTCGCGCGGCACCACCCCAGTCGGCGACGTCGTCGCTGTTGGCCACCGCCTGGCCGCCCAGGTCGCGGATCTCCTCGACCACCTCCAGCGCGGGGCCGCCGGACCGCCCGGAGCCCTCCCGCCCGGTGCCGAGGTCGTTGACCACGACCTTCGCTCCCTGCCGGGCGAACTCCAGCGCGTGTTCCCGCCCGATGCCCCGTCCGGCCCCGGTAACGATCACTACACGCCCATCGCAGATCCCGCTCATGACAAGGTCCCTTTCGCCGTGATCATGCAGAGTTTCCCGGCTGTTCACCTGTCATGTCCAGATGCGATCCGCCGCTGGGCGGAATCCCGTCACGACGAATCGGACGTACGGCGCCCGTCACTGCCCCGGACGTGCGACGACCTCCTCGATGACGAGGCGAAGCGGGGGCGGAGGCAGGGCACGGTCGGGGCGAGACGGGGCAGAGCCCGGGGCAGGGCGGGCGGGGCGTGAGGTCGAGGTCGGACGGGGACGAAGGCGGGGACGGAAGGGGAACGGGAGGGGAACGGGAGGGGAGGGGAACGGGAGGGGAGGGGAACGTAGACAGGGACGAGAGGACAGAGACAAGAACGGGGACGGGGACCGTGACGAGGTCAGGGCTGGGTGTCGCCGGCGAGGATCTCGGCGGCGGCCTGACCGCAGACGCGGGAGGCCCCGTGGGTGGCGATGTGAACCGCACCGAGGTCCGAACGGCCCGGCAGCCCCATCTCGACCACGATGGCGTCCGGGCGGGCGGCCAGCAGGTGGCTCAGCGCGCTCGTCTGCCACGGGTGCCGGTGGGCGTCGCGAACGACGATCACCAGGGGACGGTCGGCCGCGGCCGCGAGCGCCGCCTCGATCGCGCTCCCGGTGGCGGCCGAGGCGCCCAGCCGGGTCACCGTGGTACCGGGCAGGAGCTTGCCGAGCGGCTCGCCGACACCCCAGGGGGTGCTCTTCTCGATGGCGAGGTTCATCTCGGGGGCCAGTTCGACCACGTGGGGAGGGGCGAGCAGGGGAAGGACCACGTCCGCCGAGCGGCGGGTGATCCGCAGGGCGCGGCGGGCCGCGGTCAGACCGATCGCGACGTCGCCGGGGCGGGCGGGCACGGGGGGCCGGTGCACGGCGGACGCACTCCAGAGGGCGAGCTCGCAGACCCTCTGGGCGGCGTCGGCCAGCCGCTCCTCCGGAAGCCATCCCTCGATCACGGCGTCCACGAGGGCGTCGCGGACCTCGATCGCGGTGTGCTCCTCGGCGTGCTCGCCACCCACGCAGATCGCGTCGGCGCCCGCCGCGATGGCCCGCGCCGAGGCCCCGCCGATGCCGTAGGGACCGGACACGGCCGCCATCTCGATGCCGTCGGTGACGATGACGCCCTCGAAACCCAGCTCGACCCTGAGCAGGTCGTGCAGCACCGGGCGGCTGAGCGTGGCGGGCATCTCGGCGTCGAGGGCGGAGACCAGAAGGTGCCCGGTCATGACCATGCGCACGCCTTCGGCGATGGCCGCGCGGAAGGGCCGCAGCGCCACCTCGTGGAGTTCCTCGATGGTGGCGGCGACCAGCGGGACGCCGTGGTGGGAGTCGACGGAGGTGTCGCCGTGCCCGGGGAAGTGCTTGGCGCAGGCGGCGACGCCGGCGGACTGCAGGCCCCTGATCCAGGCGGCGGTGTGCCGGGAGACCAGGTCGGCATCGGCCCCGAAGGCGCGCAGGCCGATGACCGGGTTATCCGGATTGGAGTTGACGTCGGCCGAGGGTGCGAAGTTGAGGTTGATCCCCGCCAGCGCGAGGTCGTGGCCGAGGTCCCGGGCGAGTTCCTCGGTGAGTTCGAGATCGTCCACCACGCCGAGGGCGAAGCTGCCCGGCCGGGTGCTTCCCGCGGCGGCCTCCAGCCGCGTGACCTCACCGGACTCCTCGTCGATGCCGACGAGGACCTGCGGGTTCTCCGCGCGGAGCGCCGCCGTGAGGTCGGCGACCTGGGAAGGGGTCGCGATGTTCCTGGAGAAGAGCACCACACCGCTCATTCCGTCGGCCAGACGCCGGCGGATCCAGTCGGGCGGTGTCTTTCCCACGAACCCCGGGAGAACAACCGTCTCCGCCAGACGAAGCAGCTCTTGGCCGCGCTTCATGCACCCTCCTCCGCCTCACGGCCGGTCGGCATCTCATGCCGAAGACGCGCGGACAACATGTTGTTCGGCACCTCCGGAGGAAGCGCTCCCAAAGGCTTGGGCGCAAATCTAATAGGAAACTTTCCTAATTGCTAGTGGGCTGACCATGGGCCTTCGACCGTGCGCCTGCAGATCACAGGTGCCCCTCGCGAGGGGCGGGGACACGGGACCGCGGCCTTCCGATGCTTCCGCGGCGCGGTTGCGAACCGGATCGTTCGCCGAGGCCTCGGGGCCGGGCCCGCCCGGATCCCGGCCTCCCCGGTCAAGCCCTCACGGCGAAAGCAAGACCATCCAGGTCATGCGATCGTCGCGTAAAGCTCAATCCAGCGGGAGGTTGACAACTGCGCACAGCTATAAAATGGGTCCGGGTGAGTCAATTGGACAGTCGCAACCCCGAACCCGAGAGATCCGAACCCGGCGAGAGCGGGAAGGAACGCGTCGACCGGGAGCTGATCGAACTCCTGCAGGAACTACGCGTCTCCACCACCGGAATCCAGGTGCTGTTCGCCTTCCTGCTCATTCTGCCGTTCCAGCAGAGATTCTCCGAGGTGGGCCCGCTGGGCTACCGGTTGTTCTTCGTCGCGCTGCTCAGCGGCGCCCTGGCCTCGGTGTGTTTCATCGCTCCCGCGGCCCAGCACCGCCTGCTGTTCCGGACCTCGCTGAAGGAGACGATGCTCCGCCGGGCCAACCGGATCGGCCTCGTCGGCCTGGTCTTCCTGATGGTGTCCATGGCCAGTGCGATCGCACTGGTCGTCGATGTCGTCATCGACGACACCGCCGCTGTGATCTTCAGCGGCGCGGTGGCCCTGGTCGCCATCTGGCTCTGGCTCCTGCAGCCGATCATCGACCTCCACCGCCTCCGCACCGCCCGCGGCAGACGGCCCTCCCGCTGAGGAGCTCCGCGCCGCCCCCGCCGCCGGCCTCGCGGCACGCTTAGCAAGCGCTTGGTTACAGGCAAAGGCAGGGATGAGCTGGCGCGTTTATGTGAACAAGCGATTGCGCAAGGGCTCATAATGGAGGACGTGAACACGCGAAAGAACTCCGGCGCGACCGCGACCCCGGTCAAGCGCCAGGGCACGACGAAACGCGCGGCCTCATCCGGCCCGGCCTCAGAGCGCCGCGACCACCTCGTCAAGCTCGCCGCCGAGCTCTTCGCCCGGAAAGGCTTCCAGGCGACCACCGTCCGCGAGATCGCGGAGGAGGCCGGCATCCTGTCCGGAAGCCTGTACCACCACTTCGACTCCAAGGAGACGATCGTCGACGAGGTGCTGACCACCTTCCTCGACGACCTTGTCGGCCGCTACCGCGTCGCTCTGGAGCAGGACGGCGACCCCCGCACGATTCTTTCAGAAATGGTGCGCATCGGGTTCAGCACGCTCGAACCACACCGCGCGGCGATCACGGTCATGCAGAACGACTGGAGTTACCTGCGCTCCCTGCCCGGCGACCGCTTCGACTATCTGGTCCGGGCCGAGGACGAGGTCGAGCGCATGTGGGTCGAGCAGATCAAGCTCGGCCAGACCGCCGGCCAGCTCCGCGCCGACGTCGACCCCAAGCTCACCTACCGCATGATCCGCGACACCATCTGGGTGGCGGTGCGCTGGTTCCGCCCGGGTGGCCGCCTCAACACCGCCGGCCTCGCCGAGCACTACATCACGGTCCTGTTCGACGGCGTGGCGACCGGCGAGCGGAGCAGCCACCGCGGATGACGCCTCTCCAGAAGGCTGTGCGAATGGCACTCGCCGACGCCGCCGATCCCGCCAAGGCACAGGCCATGCAGGCCTACATGAAGTCCGAGATGCCGTTCCTCGGGGCACAGGCCATGCCGCGCCGCGCCGCACTGAAGAGGGCCTTCCTCGAGCACCCCATCGAGACGGCGCCCGAATGGCGCAAGGCGACCCTGACCCTGTGGCGGGAGGCCGAATACCGCGAGGAGCGCTATGCGGCGATCGAGCTGACCGGCTTCCGGCCGTACCGGGGTTTCCAGACGCTCTACGCGCTTCCGATGTACGAAGAGATGATCGTCAGCGGAGCCTGGTGGGATTACGTCGACGATCTCGCCGTTCACCGCGTCGGCGGCCTTCTGGCCGCCTTCCCCGACACCATGCGCTCGCTCATGCTGGACTGGGCCCACGGCGACGACCTCTGGAAGCGCCGCACGGCCATCCTGTCCCAGAACAGGTTCAAGGCCGCCACCGACACCGGTCTGCTCTACGCCTGCATCGAGCCGAGCCTGTCAGACAACGACTTCTTCGCCCGCAAGGCGATCGGCTGGGCCCTGCGCGAATACGCCAAGACGAACCCCGGCGAGGTCGTCCACTACGTCGACCACATGGGCATCACCGGCCTGAGCCGCCGCGAGGCCCTCAGAAACATCCCGGCGAGCGAGGCTCGGCCCGCTCGCCGGGGGAGCTCAACTAGCTGATCTTGAAGGGGTCTCCGTAGACCTTCCAGGACAGCGGGGTGTTCAGGTCGAGGTTGCCGTTGTTGAGGAAGACCCGCTGCGCGGTGTCGACCCGGCTGGTGTCCTCGTGGGCCTCCTCGGCCCTCATCGCGACCTTGCGCGCGTCGAGGAACGCGTTCAGGTACTTCACCTCGTCGCCGCCCTGCGCCGGCGGCTTGGCCTTCTTCAGGGCGTTCTTGCGGATCGCGCCGAAGCTCTGCGGGTCGTTCCCGCCGCCGTGCATGACGATGGCGTCGTAGTAGGCGAACTGCCCGAGGGCGCGCAGGCCGTCCTGCTTGGCCTGCGTGACCGCCGGGTTGAAGTAGACCCGGTCGCGCTCGTCGTTCTGCGCCTGCTGGAAGACCGTGTCCTTGGCGGCGGTGGCCCAGTCCTTGGTGTAGTTCGAGCCCAGGCCGGTGTGCGAGTCGGTGCCGTCGACCTTGCGCAGGGCGGGCAGATACTTGGCGAGCACGTTTCCGGGCTTGCGCGCGGCGTAGAGCTCGACGAGGTCGAGCATGTCGCCCGTACCGGAGCAGAAGCCGATGATCCCGGCGGTGTAGCCGCGGCCGTCGCCGATGTCCTCGATGTACTTGTACTGCGCCTTCCAGTCGAGGGTGGAGTTCTCCGCGCTGGACACCAGCTGCATCGCGATGTCCTTCTTGCGCGGGTCGGTGAGATCGACCGCGGCGGCCGCGGACACCGACGACACCCTCGCGGCCGGCGAGAGCGGCTGCGTGGCCGCGTGTCCGGCACCGGCGAGGGAGGTCAGGACCGGGACGACGGCCGCGGCGGAGGCGAGGAGACGCAGGGCGCGGCGGCTGGTGCGGGGATCTGACGAGATGGGCACGTGTCTCTCCATTAAGGGGTGTGGAGGAACGACCGGAGGCGAGGAATCCGCCCGCTCGTTAGGAAGCTTTCCTAACTAACCTAACCGCCAATACGCCTCATCGGTCAACCCATTCCCCCTTAACCACCAACGATGATCTCCTTAAACGACTCTTAAGAAGATCGGGACTACTTGAGCGCCCCCGCGGTCAGGCCCTTCTGGATCTGACTCTGGAAGAGCGTGTAAACGATCAGCATCGGAAGGATGGCCATGCTGAGCGCGGCGAACAGGGCCGACCAGTCGGCGTCGTAGCCCGCGGCGGTGGAGATGTCGGCGATGCCCTGGGTGAGCACCCATTTCTCCCTGTCGGAGGTCAGCAGGACGAGCGGGAGCTGGTACTGGTTCCACTGGCCGAGCACGTTGAAGATGGTCACGCTGACGATGCCCGGCTTGGCCATCGGCAGCATGATCTGGAAGAACACCCGCGCGTGCGAGGCCCCGTCCACGAAGGCCGCCTCGGCCACCGCCCCCGGCAGCGTCCTGAAGAACGCCGCCAGGAAGAAGACGGTGAAGGGCAGCGAGTAGGCGATGTAGACCAGGATCAGCCCACCGCGCGTGTTCAGGCCGATGAACTGGCCGATCAGCGGGATCGTCCCCATGTTCTGCACGACGAAGAACAGCGGGGTCAGCGCCAGGTAGACGGGAAAGGCCAGGCCGGAGACGAACAGCAGATAGATCGCGCGATTACCGCGGAACCTGTAGCGGGCCAGCACGTATGCGGCCATGGAGCCGAACAGCATCGTGCCGAACGTGCTGAAGGCCACGACGATGACGCTGTTCACCATGTACTGGCCGATGTGCGCCTGCTCCCAGGCGCGGGCCCAGTTGTCGAAGCGGAGGGAGGCCGGCAGCGACCAGGCGTTGCCGAAGATCTCGTCCTCGCTCTTCACCGACGCGAGGAAGGTCCACACGATCGGCACCGCCACCAGGACCGTCCAGATCAGCAGCGCGAGGTGGGTCAGGACCGACAGCGGTCCCAGCCGCTTTCTGCGCTCCTCACGGACATGTGCCCGGCTCCGGGAAATCGCCGCCTCTGCCACTAGAACTCGATTCGTTCACGCCGCGACAGGCGCAGGGCCAGCGCCGCGAACCCGATGGTGAAGAAGAACAGCACCACGCCCATCGCGGAGGCGTAGCCGAACTTGAAGTACTGGAAGGCGTTGCGGTAGATCTCCGCCGCCATCACCGTCGTGGAGTGGTCGGGACCGCCCTGCTCCGCCGTCATCACCCACACGACGGCGAAGACGTCCAGCGCGGCGATGCCGAGATAGACCCAGCCGACCTGGATGGTGTCCCAGAGCAGGGGCAGCGTGATCCGGAAGAACAGCTGCGCTCCCCCGGCCCCGTCGATCGCCGCCGCCTCGAACATGTCACGCGGGATGGAGGCGATGCCCGCCGAGAAGAGCACCACGTAGAACCCGACCGCCTGCCAGACCAGCACGCCGAGAATCGACCAGAACGCGACGTCGGTGTCGGACAGGAAGCCGACCGGCTCAAGCCCGAGGGCGATCAGCGGCGCGTTGAGCATGCCGCTCTTGTCGGGCCTGAACACCTGCTGGAACAGGACGGCGACCACCGCGATGGCCAGCACCTGGGGGAAGAAGAACACCACCCGGTAGAACTTCGACCCCCAGATGCCCCCGGTGCCGCCCCGCCCGCCCGCGTTGAGCAGGAAGGCGAAGAAGAGTGCGATCACGAGGGTGAGCAGCGGCATCAGGATCAGCAGGAGCAGGTTGTGACCGACGGCCTGCCAGAAGATCCCGTCGCCGGCGAGCCTCCGGAAGTTCTCCGTACCCACGAACCGCGGACTGGCGCTCACCCCGCGCCAGTCGGTGAACGCGATGTAGAAGGCCTGCGCGTAGGGGGCGATCACGTAGATCACGTAGAGCGCCACCGGGATCGCGAGGAACCCGGTGACGAACCGCATCCTGCCGTAGTTCATCGGTGGGTTACCGTTCCTCGTCCGATCCGCCCGCGCGGCACGTCGCCGTCACCTCGTGAACCTCCCGCTCGCCGTCACCGCCTGGACCTCCCCGGTACGCGTCATGCGTCGCCGTCACCACATGAACCTCGGTACGCGTGGTGCATCGTCGTCGCCTCATGAACCTCCCGTACGCACGACGCGCCGCCGTCACCTCGTGAACTTCTTCACCGAGGAGTCGCTCTTGATCGAGTCGGCCTTCTTCTGCGCGCGGTCCGTCCACTCGTCGACGGTCAGCTTGCCGCTCATCAGCTGCCCGGACGCGGCGGCCACCTCGTCGTGCATGTCGACGTACCACTTGCGGAACAGGAACCAGACGGCGTTGTCGCCCGCCGCGGTCAGGGCGGTCGAGGCGCTCTTCAGGCCCGGCTTGAGCGTCTGGCCCTCCCCGGCGCCCTTGACGACGGTGAGCGTGGAGACCAGCTCCATGAACTTGCCGGCGCCCTCCTTGGAGAGCATCGCCCGCATGTACTCCAGCCCCGCCCGGGGGTTGGCCGACTTGGCCGGCACGACGTACTCCTCGCCCGGCTGGATGTGCATGGTGCCGTACGGCAGTGCGTCGGAGGGGCCGAAGTCCGGCAGGGGGAACACCGCGTAGCCGAAGTCGGCCGGGGTGGAGTCCTTCTGCTCGTTCTCCAGCCAGGAGCCGCAGGGCAGCATGGCGACCTCGCCCTTGTTCTGCGCGGTCTGCGTCTGGATGTGGTCGAGGCCCGCGGTGCCCTGGAGCAGGTATTTGGCGCCGAGCTCGGCGAAGGCCGTCGCGGCCTGCTTGACCGGCTCGGCCTTCCAGGCGCCGTCTTCCAGGTTGTCGATGTTCTTCAGCACGTCCTTGCCGCCGATCTTCGCGGCGAGCGTCAGGATGGCCTCGTAGATGTAGAACGGGTGCTTGCCCGCGTAGGTGAACGGCGCCGTCTTGCCCGCCTTCTTGATGGTCTCGCACAGGGCCGTGAACTCGGCCCAGGTCTTGGGGACCTGCCAGCCCTCGTCGTCGAAGAGCTTCTGCGAGTACCAGATGCCCCAGACGGTGTTGGCGTAGTTGAGGACGTACGGCTTGCCGTCGTAGGTGCCGAACGCGATGGCTGCGGGGTCGATCGTGTCGCGCACCTTGACGGCGGGGTCGTCCCAGCTCGGCGCGTCGTACAGGGGCGTGAGGTCGGCGAGCTGACCGTCCTGGACCAGTGCCCCGAAGTCCATCGCGTTGGCGCCCGAGTTGTTGATGAACTCCGGCGGGTTGCCGCCGGCGAAGCGCGGCTGGAGGGTCTTGGCGACCTCCTTCGTCGCGTTGTGCTTGATCTCCAGCGTGGGGTGCTTCGCCTTGATCAGCGGCTCGTGGATGTCCTTGGCGTAACCGTCGCCGAAGCCACCGTCGAAGACCCAGATCTCCAGGGGTTTGTCCGTGGCGAACCCGAGCGGGTTGGCCGCGCTGGTGGCACCGGCGGCGGGAGCCGAGGAGGCACCGCCGCTGTTGCTTACTGGACTGGCGCACGAGGACAGGACAGGCAGGGCGATCCCGGCCAGGACCGCGCTGCGCAGGAGCTCACGCCTGGATAACTGGGTCATGCTTCCTCCTGGAGGGGTGGTTAGGCACCTCGCCGGATCCTTCCGGCATAGCGGCTCTCGAAAGCCCGGTTGTGCTCGTCGCCGCCGATCACGTTGGCGGACCGGTAGATCGGCGGTTCCTGACCCTCCTCGATCAGGCCGCGCACCACCTCGGCCACGACCATCTGCGCCAGCAGCGCCGAGGTGATCGTGGAGACCGCGCCGAACACGCCGCCGTCCGGGAGCGGGAGGACCGCGTCGCCGTACGGGGCGCCGTTGTCGAGCACGACGTCGGCGAGGTCGAACAGCTTGCGGCCCGAGGGGTGGCGGGAGGTCATCGCGGTGCTGTGCTGGACGGAGGTCAGGGCGATCAGGTCGTGCCCCTTCTCCTTGACGATGGAGGCCAGCTCCACCACCGAGCCGTTCACCCCCGAGCTGGAGATCAGCACGAACACGTCCCGTGGCTGGACGGGGGCCAGGTCGTAGATCTTCTGGGCGATCGTGGGGTCGCGCTCCAGCTCGGCCCCGTTTCCGAGGACGCTCACCGGCGCCCCGCCGTACAGGACGACGTCGCGCAGCGCGAGCCGGTTGCTGGGGACCAGTCCGCCCGCGCGCCCGGCGATCTCCATCGCGATCGCCTCGGAGTGCCCCGAGCCGAAGGCCTGGATCACCCCGCCGTCCCGCAGCGATCCGATCATCAACGCGGCCGCCTTCTTGACCGCGGTCCCCTGCGTCTGGACGACCTCGTCCATCAGGGCCTTCACTTCATGAACGTAGTCGCCGGCTCCGATGTCCACGATCAGCTCCTCTCCACGCGGTGGCTCTCCAGTGCCCGGATCGTCAACTCGAACGCCTCGTTGGTCTGCTCGTAGGTGCGTTGCGCGACCGCGACGTAGACGGTGTCGAGGACGAAGAGCTGGGAGTGGACGGCCGCCAGGCCGCCCAGTCGGAAGGTGGTCTCGCGACTGGCGGTGGTCAGCACCAGGTCGGCCAGCTCGGCCAGCGAGGACCGGGCGAAGGAGGTCACCGCGACGGTCAGCGCGCCCCGGTCTCCGGCCTCGGCGAGCGACTCCAGGACCTCCCGGGTGCGCCCCTGGTGGGAGATCCCGATCGCGACGTCGCCCTCGGCGAGCAGCGCGGCGTCGGCGAGCGCCTCGTGCGCGTCGGCGTGGCTCCAGCAGGGAACCCGGATCCGGCGGAGCCGTCCGCCCATCATGGAGGCCACCGCCCCGCTGGTGGAGACCCCGAAGATCAGGACCCGCCGCGCCGCGACCATCGCGTCGGCGACCTTGGCGACGGTTTCCGCGTCGAGCTGGGCCGCGGTCTCCTGGATGAGCCGGGAGTCGGCGGCGGCCATCACGCCGATCGCCACGTCGAGCGGATCGGTCGGGCCGATCTCGTGGCCCACCCCCGCGTCCCAGTTGGCCTGCGCGGCGCGCCCGTTCTCGGTCGCCAGCGCGACCCGCAGCCCGGCGTACCCGGCGAAGCCGAACACCCGGCAGAAACGGGTGACCGTGGCGGGCGAGCTGCCGCTCCGCTCGGCGAGCGTGATGATCGTGGATCGGGCCGCCTCCGCCGGGTCGGCCAGGATGGCCTCGCCGACCCGGCGCAGTGCCTCCGGCAGGGAGGGCGTCTCGGTCTGGATCCGCCCGAGGGCTCCTGCTGCCACAGGCATTCCTTTCACCGTTAAGCGATTGGGTGAAAATTATTATTAACTCCGCCCGGCGTCAAGGCACCGGGGATCATCCTTTTATTTGGTCAAGCGCTTGCTCGTTAAGGTGCGCGGTAGGGTTGGCCCGATTCATCGTCACGCGTTAGGCGACCATGCTCGATCAGCGACTTCAGCCCGTCATGCCGTACACCGCGCTCGTCTTCGATTGCGACGGCACCCTCGCCGACACCCTCTCCGCCAACGAGAACGCCTGGCGGACGGCGCTGGCCGGCTGGGAGATCGAGCTCGATCCGGCCTGGTACCGCGCCCGCACCGGCCTGTCCGGCGACCGCCTGCTGGCCGAGCTGGAGACCGAGACCGGCGCGGAGCTGGACTACCCGGCGGTCCGGGCGGCGGCGCTGGACGCCTACCAGTGGCTGATCCACACCGTCACCCCGCACCGTCAGGTCAGCGCGATCGCCGAGGCCCACCGGGGCCGGGTGCCGATGGCGGTGGCCTCGGGAGGGGCCCGCCAGGCGGTGGAGGAGACCCTACGCGTCACCGGCCTTCTCCCGCTCTTCGACGCCGTGGTGACGAGGGACGACGTGCGGCACGGCAAGCCCGCCCCGGACGTCTACCTGCTCGCCGCCCGGCTCCTGGACGTCGACCCGCACTCCTGCGTCGCCTACGAGGACACCGACGAGGGAGTGAACTCCGCGCTGGCCGCCGGCATGACGGTCATCGACGTCCGCCCCTCACTCCGAAGTGAGACCTGAGTCGGGATCATCATGGGCCGATGATCCCCTAGCATCTCCACTAAGTCTGATCAAGCGGACATAAGGAGAGCACCGTGCCCGAGGAGCAGCTGCCCCAGGGAGTCGATCCCACGGTGCCGAGCGTGGCCCGCATGTACGACTACTACCTCGGAGGCAAGGACAACTTCGCCTCCGACCGCGAGGCGGCCGAGAAGTTCATCGAGGTCGTTCCGGGTATGCGGATGATCGCCCAGGCCAACCGCGCCTTCCTCCGCAGGGCGGTGACCGAGCTCGCCGGCCAGGGGATACGCCAGTTCCTCGACATCGGCTCGGGCCTGCCCACCCAGGAGAACGTCCACCAGGTCGTGCATCGGATCATCCCCGACGCCCAGGTCACCTACGTGGACAACGACCCCATCGTCCTGGCCCACGGCCGGGCCCTGCTGGCCGACAATCCCCGCACCACCGTGATCCAGGCGGACATGCGCGAGCCGAAGGCCCTGCTCGACCACCCCGAGGTGCGGGCGACCATCGACTTCGACCGGCCGGTGGCCCTGATCCTGCTGGCGATGCTGCACTTCGTCCCCGAGGACGCCGACGCCGACGCCATCGTCACCTCGGTGCGCGAGGCGCTCTCGCCCGGCAGCTACCTGGTCCTGTCCCACGGCTTCGCCGGCTACTCCGGCCAGGAGACGCAGGAGAAGGCGCAGGAGGTCTACGTCTCCACCGCCACCGGATCGATCACCTCGCGCAGTCCCGACCAGATCGCCGCCTACCTGGAGGGGCTCGACGTGCTGCCCCCGGGGATCGTCCCGGTCGAGGCCTGGCGCCCGGAGTTCGACGAGGACGTCCCGATCGACTTCACCCGGCCGGGCATCCTCGGAGCCGTGGCACGACTCCCCTAGCATTTGGCTAGCTGTACTATCCAATGATGCGGATATCCCAGCTCAGCACCGCATCACGCGTGCCCATCCCCACGATCAAGTACTACCTGCGCGAAGGTCTGCTCCCCGGCGGGGAGCAGACCTCGGCCACCAGGGCGGAGTACGGCGAGCGCCACGTGCGGCGGCTGCGGCTGATCCGCGCCCTGCTGGAGGTCGGCCGGCTGCCCATCGCGTCCATCCGCAAGGTGCTCGCCGCCGTGGACGACGAGAACCTGAGCATGCACCACGTGCTGGGCACCGCCCACTACGCCCTCGCCCCCGTGGTCGAACTCCACACGGCCGACGAGGAATGGACCCGCGCCCGCGCCGAGGCCGACGGCCTGATCGGCGATCTCGGCTGGCAGGTCGATCCCGACGCCCCCACCCGGGACGAGCTCGCCCAGGCCATCCTCACTCTCCGCCGGCTCGGCATGCCCGCCACGGGCGAGGCCCTGCGCCCCTACGCCGAGGTCGCCATCGGCCTCGTCACCGAACATGAGATCAACAGCATCCCGATCGACGGCCCGCGCGAGGCGGCGGTCGAAGCCCTGGTGATCGGCACCGTGGTGTACGGCAGGGTCCTCGACGTGATGCGCCGTCTCGCCCAGGAATCGGCCTCCGCCCGCGTCTTCGGCATCTCGTACGACTGACGCCGCGGAGGGAACGGACGTCCCAGCCGGGATGACCGTCCCCTTCCGCTCCGCAAACGACCGATTCACTGCTTCTGCTCCGCAAACAACCAGTTCACAGCCCAGAAACAGCAGTGTGCATTATTTTCACAAGGCATCTGCCTGCCCAAACGACCCGGGGTAACATCCTGTTCACATACGGGCAACAGTCGCGAAATCGCGACTTGCGATTCTTGATGGGCAGCAGCCCCTCCCTCTCAAGGAATCCGCCGATGAGCTTCAAGGCCGAATACATCTGGATCGACGGCACCAAGCCGACCGCCAAGCTTCGTTCGAAGACCAGGGTTCTGGCCGATGGTGCCGAGCTCCCGATCTGGGGCTTCGACGGGTCCAGCACCAACCAGGCCGACGGCTCCTCGTCAGACCGCGTGCTCAAGCCCGTTTTCACCTGCCCGGACCCGATCCGCGGCGGTAGCAACGTGCTGGTGCTGTGCGAGGTTCTCGACATCGACATGACGCCGCACGCCAGCAACACCCGCGCCGCCCTCGTCGAGGTCGCCGAGAAGTTCGCCGACCAGGAGTCGTGGTTCGGCATCGAGCAGGAATACACCTTCTTCAAGGAGGGCCGCCCGCTCGGCTTCCCGCTCGGCGGCTTCCCCGCCCCGCAGGGTGGTTACTACTGCGGCGTCGGCGCCGACGAGGTCTTCGGCCGCGAGATCGTCGAGAAGCACCTCGACTACTGCATGGCCGCGGGCCTGGCGATCTCCGGCATCAACGCCGAGGTCATGCCCGGCCAGTGGGAGTTCCAGATCGGCCCGGCGGGCCCCCTGGAGGCCTCCGACCACATGTGGATCGCTCGCTGGCTGCTCTACCGCATCGCCGAGGACTACAACGTCGCCGCCACGCTTGACGCCAAGCCGGTGAAGGGCGACTGGAACGGCGCCGGTGCGCACACCAACTTCTCCACCAAGGCGATGCGCGAGGGCTACGACCCGATCATCACCGCCTGCGAGGCCCTGGCCGCCAACGCCGCCGAGCACGTCAAATACTACGGCGCCGGCATCGAGGACCGCCTCACCGGCCAGCACGAGACCGCCCCCTGGAGCGAGTTCAGCTACGGCATCTCCGACCGCGGCGCCTCGGTCCGCATCCCGTGGCAGGTCGGGGTCGAGAAGAAGGGCTACATCGAGGACCGTCGCCCGAACGCCAACGTGGACCCCTACCAGGTGACCCGTCTCATCGTGAACACCTGCTGCACCGCCCTGGCGGCGGCCGGCCAGGTCTGATCCCGACACTTACGGCGAGGCTCTGCACGAGGCCGCGAACACCCTGCCGGGGGTGTTCGCGGCCTTCCGCGTTCCGGCCACCCAAGATCTTGATTAGCGAATCCGATTCGGTTTCTGTGAAAATCGGAAAACGTTTCCCATGATCGGTTCACCCGGCCGCGGTAACCCTTCACGTCCCTGAGAAAGCGGTTTCCCGTTTCCCTCCGGCAAGGTGAGCGACGGCCGGCTCGACCGGCTCGACGGAAACGTCCATAACGGGAAACGATTTCCGGCCGGGCGACCGGAAGCTCCTCACCAGCTCCGATGGCATGTTCACGGCCCATGGCGTGAGATGGCGCAAATGAAGTTAAATCAGGTGCTTTAGGACGGCACTAAAAAGCCACCGAGAGCCGTACCATAACTGCGATGCGGGACGTGGTGGAGCAGTTGCAGCGCCTGGGCATGTCGGGTTACGAGGCCAAGGCCTATGCCACCCTGGTCGGCGCCGGAAAGCCGCTCAACGGCTACGAGGTCGCCAAGCGTTCCGGCGTGCCACGCAGCACGGTCTACGAGACGCTGGGCAAGCTGGTGGCCAAGGGCGCGGCCTACGAACTACGGGGTTCCGACGACGCCACCGACTACCTGCCGCTGCCGCCCCGGTCTCTGCTGGAGCGCATGCGCCGGGAGTTCGACGACTCGATCGAGTCCCTGGAGTCCTCGCTGCCGAGGATCATGGCACCCCCCGAAGCTCACCTGACCCACAACCTCAAGGACGCCAGGGCCCTGCTCACCCGGGCCGAGGATGTGGTGGCCGGATCGCACACCGACCTGTTCCTGTCGATCTGGCCCCAGGAGATGGAGCGGCTGTCCCCCCTGACCAAACTGGCGGTCGAGCGCGGGGTCGACACCTCGGTGATGCACTTCGGACCCGCCCCGGACCCGGTCGGGCACCTTTACGAGCACCGGTTCCCTCCTCCCGCCGTGGCCCTGGAACACCTGGGCTACCGTCTCCTGGTCATCGTCGGCGACCGGCGGGAGACCCTGATCGGCGGGTTCGTGGACGACTCCGCCTGGGGCGTCTACACCGAGGACCCGGCCGTGGTCCTGATGGCGGCGGAATACATCAGGAACGACATCGCCATGGAGATCATCGCCGACCGGATCGGGCACGACTCCCTGCGCGAGATCTGGGCCGGCGACCCCGAGCTCAAGCGCCTGCGCGCCGGTCACGGCCGCCCGGCCGCCCTGCTCCGCGCCGTCGGGGGGCCAGATCTTAACCAGCCGCTCACCTACTGATGGCAGGATTGCTGGAAAATAGATATGACATTCTTTCAAGGAGACTGTCGCATTTTGGGGGAGACAGCATATGGATAAGCCGGTCATCATGACGATCGACGACGATCCGGGCGTCTCGCGTTCCGTGGCACGTGACCTACGGCGCCGCTACGGCCAGTCCTATCGCATCGTCCGGGCCGACACCGCGGCCGAGGGAATCCAGAGCGTCCGTGACCTGCGGCTGAGAGGCGACGACGTCGCGGCGTTCCTCGCCGATTACCGCATGCCGCAGATGAACGGCGTGGAGTTCCTGGAGCAGGCCATGGACCTGTATCCATACGCCCGCCGCGTGTTGCTCACCGCCTACGCCGACACCGAGGCCGCGATCCAGGCGATCAACGTGGTGGACCTCGACCACTACCTGCTGAAGCCGTGGGACCCGCCGGAGGAGAAGTTCTACCCCGTGCTGGACGCCCAGCTCGACGCCTGGCAGCGCACGGACCGGCGTGAGACCGACGAGCTGCGGGTGGTGGGAGCGCGCTGGTCGTCGCGGTCCTACAAGGTCCGCGACTTCCTGGCCCGTAACCAGGTGCCCTACCGGTGGCTGCTGGCCGACACTCCCGAGGGCGGCGAGCTGCTCGCCGCGGCCGGTGAGGCGAGCAACATCAGCCCGTCCAAGCTGCCGCTGGTCATCACCGCGGAGGGCAGGAAGCTCATCGCGCCGAGCACCTCCGAGCTGGCCGAGGCCGTCGGCCTGTCCACCGCTCCGGCCACCGACTTCTACGACCTGATCGTCATCGGTGGCGGCCCCGGCGGACTGGGCGCGGCGGTCTACGGCGCCTCCGAGGGCCTGAGCACGGTGATGGTCGAGCAGCACGCCTCGGGCGGGCAGGCCGGTCAGAGCTCCCGCATCGAGAACTACCTGGGCTTCCCCGACGGCGTCTCCGGCTCCCAGCTCGCCGACCGCGCCCGTCGTCAGGCTCTGAAGTTCGGCGCGGAGCTGCTCACCGCCCGCAAGGTCACCAGCCTGGAGGTCAAGGGTCAGACGAAGGTGGTCGGCTTCGCCGACGGCGGCAGCATCGCCGCGCACACCGTCATCCTGGCCACCGGCGTCTCCTACCGGCGGCTGAACGCCCCGGGCCTCGACGACTTCATGGGCAGCGGCTGCTACTACGGAGCCGCCATGATCGAGGCGGCCGAATGCCGCGACCGCGAGGTCTACATCGTCGGCGCGGCCAACTCGGCCGGACAGGGCGCGGTCTACCTGTCGGGGTTCGCCAGCAAGGTGCACCTGATCGTCAGGAGCGACGGCCTGGAGAAGACCATGTCGCACTACCTGATCGAGCAGATCGCGCAGATTCCGAACATCGAGATACACACCGAGACCCAGGTGGTCGGCGCGGAGGGCGACGGGCACCTGCAACGGCTCACCCTGAAGGGCCCGGACGGCGAGCGGACGACGGACGCCGAGTGGCTGTTCGTCTTCATCGGCGCCCAGCCCTTCACCGACTGGCTCGGTGACACGGTCGAGCGCGACGCCAAGGGGTTCGTCCTCACCGGGCCCGACCTGACCGCCACGGAGAGCCGCCCCCGCAACTGGCCGCTCCGGCGCGAGCCGTACCATCTGGAGACCAACGTGCCGGGCGTGTTCGCCGCCGGGGACGTCCGGGCCGACTCGATCAAGCGGGTCGCCTCGGCGGTCGGCGAGGGTGCGATGGCCGTGGCACTCGTTCACCGTTACCTGGAGAAGACATGACGGAACAAGACGGCGTCTTCGGCCGCCGGATCGGCCAGGGCGGCCGCCCGGTCGACAAGGAGCTGCTCCGGGGGCTGTTCCTCTTCGAGAAGCTCGAGGACGAGAAGCTGGAGGCGCTCGCCGGCTACGGCGCCGAGCAGGACTTCGACGCGGGCGAGCAGATCGTGAAGCAGGGCGACCCCGCCGAGTTCTTCGTCGTCCTCATCGAGGGCGAGGTGATGATACTCGTCGAGACCCCCGCCGGGCCGGTCCCGATGAGTCCCACCTCCCAGCCCGGGGTCTACGGCGGCGCCATCTCCGCCTACATGGGCGACCGCGCCCCGCAGACCTACCCTCACTCGCTGAACGCGACCAAGCCCTCCCGGTTCTTCGTGCTTCCGGCCGAGAGGTACGGCCAGATCCTCAACGAGTGGTTCCCGATGGCGGTGCACCTGCTCGACGGGGCGCGCATCGGCGGGATGGCACAGCGCGAGCTCGTCGACCGGCGGCAGCGGCTGACCGCGCTCGGCACGATCACCGCCGGGCTCACCCACGAGCTCAACAACCCGGCGGCGGCGGCCGTGCGAGCGGTGGGCGAGCTGCGCGACAAGGTGAAGACGTCGCGAAGGCGGCTGGCCGGGCTGATCGGGGCGGGCATCGACCCCGAACGGCTGCGCACGCTGATCGACATCCAGGAGAAGTGCGCGGAGAGCGCCTCCGACACCTCCAGCCGGTCCCCGCTGGAGATCTCCGACGCCGAGGACGAGCTGTCCGACGCGCTGGAGGAGGCCGGGGTGGAGGACGCCTGGGAGATCGCGTCGCCGCTGGTGAGCGCGAGGTTCGGCGTCGACACCCTGGAGCAGATCCGCGCCCTGGTCGGGGATGAGTTCCTTGACGGCGCGGTGCACTGGATCTCCCAGGCCACCGAGATCTCCCAGATGCTGAACGAGGTGACCGACGCGACCGAGCGGATCTCCTCGCTGATCGCCTCCGCCAAGCAGTACTCCCAGATGGACCGCACGCCGTACCAGACGGTGGACGTGCGAGAGCTCCTGGACAGCACGCTCACCATGTTCCGGGGCAAGATCCCGCCGGGGATCAGCGTGGCCACGGACTACGACCCCGATCTGCCGCCGCTCCCCGCCTACGCCGGAGAGCTCAACCAGGTGTGGACGAACCTGATCCACAACGCCCTGGACGCGATGGCCGGCACCGGCAGGCTCACCGTGCGCACGGCCGTCGAACACGACACGGTCGCGCTGATCGAGATCGGCGACACCGGCCCCGGCGTGCCCGAGAACCTGCGCGAGCGGATCTTCGAGCCGTTCTTCACCACCAAGTCGGTCGGCGAGGGCACGGGTCTGGGCCTGGACATCTCCTTCCGCATCATCGCCGGCCGTCACGGCGGCGACCTGCGGGTGGAGTCCGAACCGGGGAACACCCGCTTCCAGGTACGGCTGCCGCTGATCGAGGCACCGCCCACCTGAGAAAGACCCCGCCGGCCGGTCGACGGGACGATTTTCCCCACCGGAACCCGCGGGTGGCGCGGTGCGGCATGCCGTACCACGCCACCCGTGAGGCACATCCGCGCCTCCCCCAGAGTCCCCGAGGGGAGGTCGGCGTCCTCCCGATCCCCGAGGGGATGCGGAGGGCGTCCATCACGTCACGCGCAAGAGCGGCTCCGCGTCTCGCCTTCCCAGCCCCCGAAGGGGCGCGGGCGTTCAGCCGTGGACGCCGTTGATCATGTCCATCAGGCGGGCGAGGACCTTGCCGTCGGAGACGCGGACGCCGTCGTGTTCCCACTCGTTGGTCACCCAGGCGCGCACGTTGCCGACCCTGCGGGCGGTCTCCATGGACAGGCCCTCGTCGACGTACATGTCGTCGTAGTAGACGGCGGCGGCCACCGGGACCCGGTTGGCGGCCAGCCGTACCGGATCGTAGAGGTCGGGCCAGTCGGAGTCGGCGGCGATGATCTCGGCGGCGCCCCTGAAGGGGCGTAGAGCCGCGATCTCGTCGAACATCCAGGGGTAGATCATCTCTCCGGTGGGCAGCAGCGGCTCGACGTCCTCGCGGAACTCCTCCGGCAGCAACCGGTGCGCGGCCCACTCGGTGGCGGCGCCCTGGGCGTAGATCGACTCGTGCAGGACCGCATAAAGGGGGTTGCCGACGAAGCCGGTGGCCATCATGACCTCGTACAGGAACAGGTCGGAGAGCTTCCCACCGGTCCACGCCTCGTCGAGCACCCAGTGCAGGTATCCGGCGCCGTCGCTCATCCCCAGGCACATGCCCATGCTCTGCAGGCGGCGCACGGTCAGCAGGTCGCCGTCCGGAAGCAGGACCTTCTCGCGGCGCAGGTGGTCGGCGATCTCCTTCAGGCGTCCCGCGTCCGCGGGGTGGCGGGCGAAGTAGCGGTCCACCTTGGCCCGGACCCGGGGATAGGTGCGGGAGTAGACGTCGGCGGCGGTGGCCTCGAGCCCCGCCAGGCCTCCGGTCACGTAGCAGGCCTTGAGCCCCTCGGGAGCCCGGGAGAGGTAGGTCAGCGTGATGAACCCGCCGTAGCTCTGCCCGAGGGTCTCCCACGGGCGGTCGCCGCAGAGCTCACGCCGGATCAGCTCGGCGTCGGCCACGATCGAGTCGGCGCGGAAGTGCTTGAGGTGGGCGGCGCGCTCGGCGTCCGTGCCGGTCACCGTCTTGGCGGTGAGGGGGGTGCTGCGACCGGTCCCCCGCTGATCGAGCAGGAGCACCCGGTGGGTCTTCAGCGCGTGTCCCAGCCAGCCGTCGGCCTCGGTCGGCCTCGGCGACTTTCCCCCCGGGCCGCCCTGCAGGAAGACCAGCCACGGCACGTCCTCGCCCTGTCTGGCCGGGTCCACCGCCTCCCTGGCGAAGACCTCGATCGTCGCACCGTCCGGATCGGCGTGGTCAAGGGGGACGGTGAACACGTGGTCGGTGAGCGCCACACCGGGCAGAAGGACAATCACTCACGAGAACCTACCCGACCTCGCGGACCCGTCCCGTAAGTGACCGGCAATCGGTTTGTAAGCAAGCTTCGGCACGATGTGGACATGACGAACCACCCGGTCACCTCCGTGACCGTCGCCCGCGCCGCCCGTCTGCTGGGCATATCGCTCATCGCCGTCCTGCTCGCCGGATGCGGCGCGCCGGGCGGCGGAGGTGACGCGACCGCCACCTCCGCCGCCCCCGTCCGCGCGACCTCGGAGGCGACCGCCCCGCCCACCGCTGACTCCCAGCCGTCACAGGAACCGCCGACACAGGACCCCTCGGCCGCGCCGGACGGCTCCGGCCAGAGTTCCGGCGGCTCCGGCCAGGCCAGGACGGTCGCCCCCGGCGGCACCCTCGCCGACGGCGACACGGTCTCCGCCGAGCTGACCCGGGCCGGCCAGAAGGACACGTTCACGCTGGACCTGGGCGGCGCCCGGGAGTTCTACGTGGCGGACATGCGGTGCGACGGCGGCATCAAGGTCCAGGTGATCGCGGAGATCGACGGCAAGCCGGAAGGCCTGGACAACCTCTCCCTGTGCGGCGGCAACTGGGTCTTCAAACTGAGCAAGGCCGGCGCACACCGGCTTGAGATCACCGGCGACACCAACGTGATCGGCCCGTACTCCTTCCGCCTCGCGACCGTGAAGGTCCGCTCCTTCCCCGTGAAGCTCGGCCTGAAGATCGGCGAGGGCAGCCCCGCGGGGGCGGGGAGGCTCGCGGCCGGTGGAGAGGTCCACCGGTTCGAGTTCGACGCCGACGGCGCCTCGGCGATCAAGGTGCTCGGTGGAGCGGGCTCCTGCCTCGCCATCGAAATGGAGTTGGTCGACGCGGCGGAGACGAGCGTCGCGACTGCCCGGCAACCGATCCCGCTGTGCGGGTACGAGCTCCCGATAGCGCTGTCCAACGGCGACGGCCGCTACGCGCTCGTGATCCGCTCGGCGGCCGCCAAGACCGGCCCCTACTCCTTCCAGCTCGTCCGCTCCGACTGATCCACCGGCGCGGACCGGCCGGTCAGGGCCGGCGCAGTTCCCCGCGGTAGTCGGCGTTGCTGCCGCCGTCCTGGCCGATGAACCCGAGCGTGCCCGCATCCGTCAGTGTCAAGGTCATGTCGCTGCCCGGGCACGGGTACTTCTGCTCCACGGTGAGGTCGAGCACTTTCCCGTCTCTGACCCTGGTCAGCGTGGCCCGCTGCTTGCAGCCGTCGGCTCCCTGCCAGGCGGCCTCGCTCTCGCCCGGCGTCAGAACGATGGTGGCGTTATAGGCGCGGCCGTCCTCAGCGGTCACGTCACCCGACCAGGTGCCCGCGAAGGCCTCGGGCACCTGGACCGTGCCACCCGCCCGGGGCTCCCCGCCCGAGGAGGCCGAGGCGCTGGGGCCGGGGACGCCTCCGGTGCCCGGCTCGGGGTCCGTGCTCGTGCCTCCCGTACCCGTGACACCGCCCGGATCTGCGGAGACGCCCTGCCCCTGCGATTCCGTCGCGATCGCGTCGGCGTTCACGGCGCCTTCGCCGCCGCTGCCTCCGAGCGCGCCTCTCACGAGCAGCGCGCCGGCCACTCCCAGGACGACGATCACGGCGGCCAGCCCGGCCAGTACGCCGCTCCGCACCCGGCGGCGCCCGCCGGCAGAGCCATGATCGGGGACCGAGCGGGGCGGGTCGAGGAGCGAGGTCGAGCCGGGGGCGAAGGGCGAGGTCGGAATGGAGGTCGAGCCCGGGCCGAGGGGCGCGGTCGGGTCCGGGGACGAGGTCGGGCCGAAGGGTGAGGCAGGGGTGGAGGCGAAGGGCGGGGGCGAACCGGTAGGAACCTGCCAGTCGGTGGGGACGTAGGCGCGAGGCACGGGGCCGACGCCGGGCACCGCGACCGTGGAGACGCTCGGGTCGACAAGACGGATCATCAGGTCGCGGGCGGACGGCCGGCCGGCGGGGTCCTTGGACAGGCACGCGATCACGGGTTCCAGGAGCCCGGCGGGGACGCCCACCAGGTCGGGCTCATGGTTGAGGATGCGGTTGAAGACGGCGGCGATCACCTCGTGCCCGAACGGGGCGCGGCCGGTCGCGGCATAGACCATGGTCGCGGCCCAGGAGAACACGTCGGCAGCGGTCGAGGCGTAGACGCCGTTGAGCTGCTCGGGCGCCATGAACGGCGGCGTACCGGACATCCCCGAGGCGACCGTGCCGGCGTCCAGCGGCCGGGCGATGCCGAAGTCGACCACGCGCGGCCCGTCCGGGCCGAGCAGCACGTTCGCGGGCTTGAAGTCACGATGCACGACCCCGGCGCCGTGGATGGCCGCCAGGGCGGAGGCGGTGCCGATCGCGAGCCGGTCCAGGTCGCCGTCGCGCAACGGGCCGCTCCCGCGGACCCGTTCGGCGAGGGACGGGCCCTCGATGAACTCGCTGACCACAAACGGGTCGGGGCGGTCGAGGTCGGCCGCGAGCACCCTGGCCGTGCAGAATGGGGCCACCCGCTGGGCGGACTCGATCTCGCGGGCCAGTCTCGCGTGGGTCTGCGGGTCCGCGCCGTTCTTGAGGACCTTGATCGCGACGCGGTCACCGCCGACTGCCCGGCCCTCGTAGACGATCCCCTGACCGCCCTCGCCCAACCGCGCGACGACCTGGAAGTCTCCCAGCGTGCGTGGATCTCCGGGCTGCAGGGGTCCGCCTGCCATGGGCTCCTCCATATCTCGCGACATCGCCCACGGTATCGGGATCGCGCCCTCTCCCACCATGCCGCCCGCCGGACCATTCCGCCCATGGAAGACTCCGTTGGCCGACCCGTTGTGGATCTTCGTGACCTGCGCGTTCGACGGCGGGCGACGATACCGGACACGGCCCGATGGGAATCGGCCGGCGGAGTCATGGAGGAGGCGGATTTCCGGCACCTGACGAGGTGGTCCCGGCCGGAAAGCCCCGGGATCATTCCCCCAGCATCTCCGCGAGGGCCGCCTCGAAGGCGTCCATCTGGAGCTCGACGCGGCTCAGACCGGCCGACGGCAGCGTCGACAGCACGGTGCTGACCCCCGCCCGCTCGCAGGCCTCGATCACCTTGGGATCCGAAGGGATGGCCATCATCACCACCCGCACCCGCTTCCCCGCCTCCTCTGCGCGCCGGAACAGCTCCGGCACCCGCTCCAGGATGCCCGGTCCGTACGTCGGCAACCAACCGTCGCCATAGGCCAGCACCCGGTCGAACACCTTGGGTCCCGTGCCGCCGACCAGCACCGGCGGGTACGGTCGCTGCGCCGGCTTCGGCCATGACCAGAGTGGATCGAACGACACGAACTCGCCGTGGTACTCGGCTTCATCGTGGGTCCAGATCTGCTGCATCGCCTCGACGTACTCCTTCGTCAGCGCGAAACGGCGCGCCGGATCGACCCCGTGGTTGCGCATCTCGGGTTCGTTCCAGCCCGCCCCCACTCCGAACTCGAATCGTCCGCCCGTGAGGGCGTCGACGCTCGCCACCGACTTGGCGAGGCTGATCGGGTGGTGCTGGGGAATCAGGCAGATGCCGGTCCCCACCCGCAGTCGCGTCGTGGCGAGACCCGCGGCGGTGCACGAGACCAGGGAGTCGTAGGTGTGCCAGTACTTGCGGGGCTGCGGGAGCCCCTCTCGGATGAGGGGCGCGCCCGCCTGGATGTGCGTGTGTTCAGCGAACAGGAGCATCGAATGACCCCGCTGCTCGACCACCTGGGCGACCCCGGCGGGATCAACTGCATCGTCTGTTGCGAAATAGCTGAAACCAGAGTCCATATCTCAACGTATCCCGACACGGCTCGGTCTCTCCGAACGGCACCCGGGTACGCGGCAGACAGGTCAGACGCGATCCCGCAGGATCCGCTCGGCGTCGGAGACGAGCTCGTCGAAGTAGTCCTTGGCGGGACGCGGGCGGGCGAGCGCGGCCGCCTGGCCCGACAGCAGGCTGGAGTGGTCCGCGGTTCCGGCCCGGCGGATGGGCTGCATGAGCGCGTTGTGGAAGGGATACCGCGGGACCTCGGCCTCGAACGCCGCCATCTCCCGGACGAACCGGTTGGGGATCACGCGGAGGTGACGCCCGGAGAACAGCCGGGTGAGCACGGTGACCCTCGCCTCGGGACTGTTCAGGACGGCCCTGTGCACCGGGCTCGCGCTGGACTCGGCGGTCACCAGGAAGCCGGTTCCGATCTGCACGCCGTCCGCGCCGAGGGTGAGCGCGGCGGCGACACCCCGGCCGTCGGCGATCCCTCCCGCCGCGATGACCGGAACGGAGACGGCGTCGGCCACCTGGGGCACGAGGGAGAACGTCCCGACGAACGACTCCTCCGCCGGGCGCAGGAACGAACCCCGATGTCCACCGGCGTCGTTGCCGGAGGCGATGACGGCGTCCAGCCCCGCCTCCTCGATCGCGACGGCCTCGTCGACCGTCGCGGCCGTGCCGATCGTCACGATCCCGCGTCGCCGTGCCTCCGCGATCACCCGCTCCGGCGGCACACCCATGATGAAGCTGATCACCGGAGGCTCCGCCGCCAGCAGCGCCTCGATCTGGGCGTCGAAGTCCTGGCCGAAGGGTCCGTCGAGGTCCGGCGGGTCCACGCCCAGCTCCTCGTAGTACGGCCGGAGCCGCTCAACATGCCTGGCGAGGTCGTCGGGCCGGTCTCGCTCTCCGGGCTGGGGCACCCACAGGTTGACCGCGAACGGCCGGGCGGTGGCGGCTCGCAGCTCCCCGACCACTCCGGTGATCTGCTCCGGTGCGAGGTTGTTCGCGCCGTACGAGCCCAGCCCGCCGCTCTCGGACACGGTGGAGACCAACGACACCGTGGACAGTCCCCCGCCGAAGGGGCCCAGGACGATCGGATGCTCGATGCCCAGCAACTCTTCGAGCCGTCGTGCGCGCATGGTCGTCTCTCCTTCCGCCCACCGCGAGGTCGCGGCGGCCACAGGTCAACTCTGCCTTCCGGCCGGATCACCTCGCACACGGCCCCCCGAGACCCGCGCGGGCCTGCCTCGCCCCGCGTCCGCCAGGCGCGCGGGCTCTCTCGACGACGCGGGTCAGGTCACGCCCGCGAGGGTCAGGGGGTGAAGATCTCCTGAACCTTGACGATCTCGCCGCGGTAGACGGTGATCAGTGAGGGCTGACCGCTGCGGGCGTACCGCTTGAGCAGGACGGTCCGCGAGCAGCGCTTGGCGCCGAGCCCGGTGCTCCGGGCCAGTGTGGGTTCGCCGCCGGACACCTTGCACCCGGACGCCGACAGGAAGATGACGCCCTTGGCGACGCGCGACGAGTAGGCCATCGCGTCGTTCTCCGGCGGGCCGACGAACCAGCCCTCGGTCTGGGTGCCCTTCTTCCATTTGATGGGCTCGTACTCGACCGTGGTGCCGCTGACGTGGGTGACCCAGCCGCGCAGGATGCCGTTGCGGCGGGGGCTGATGTGCTTGGTGAAGTCGTGCCCGGGATCGGCCTGCAAGGTCGTGCCGAAGGTCTTCGGGGCCGGGTAGTTCGGATAACCCGCGGCGTTGGCGGCAACTCCGGACGACAGGACGACGGTCGTGGCCACGCCACCGGCGAGCAGGAAACGCTTGAAGTTTTTCACATCCCTGAGATCCACTCGCGTCCGGAAAGGTTCGCCGCACGTGGTGTGATCCAGCACACACCGGCGCCACGCCGAGTGACGGCGCCCCGCTGGACGACCGCCTGGACCACGCCGGCACGAAGGCGATCGCCGCGCCGGCCGACAGGGGCAGGCTGCGCGCCGAGATCGACACGGTGCTGCCGCTGGAGAAGGCGGCCCAGGCACCCGAGCGGGGCGCGCCACCGGCAAGATCGTGCTCACCGTGGAGACCGGCTCCCCCGAGTTCGACGAGGGCCTCAGCGCGTAACCGACCGTCCAATAAGACGTTTATGGTCTACACATAAATGCTTGTTCCTTTCGAGGGACGGGTATTCAAACCTCTATGGGCAATAAGAAAAAGCAGGACGAACCAGCCGTGGGCGACGAGGTCACCTGGAGAAGCCACGGTTCTTCCGTCTCGGGCAAGGTGGAAAAGAAGATCACCGAGAGGACCGAGGAATCCGGGCGCACCGTAGATGCCTCGCCCGAGGATCCCCAGTACCGCGTCCGCAGCGACAGGAGCGGCAAAAGCGCCGTACACAAGCCGTCGGCGCTACGCAAAAAGGGTCACCATGACTGACGACAGAGAACAGACGGCCAAAGATTTCCACCAGGCGGTCAACATGACGGCCACGGAACTCGACCGCTGGCTCGGCACGCGGGAGTCAAAGGCCGTCGGAGCCAAATCCGGCGGCGCCGAGTCGATCGGGCACGAGTCCGGCCGCCGGATCGCAAAGATCCTCAAGAAGGGGAACAGCGACCTCAGTGAGGATGACTACGCCCACATGCGAACGGTCACCGGCTACATCCGTCGGCACCTGGCGCAGCGACCGTCTGGCGACGTCCAGGCGACTCCATGGCGTCACTCCCTGATGAACTGGGGGCACGACCCGCTCAAATAGACCCATACCGGCTAAAGCCCGCCGAATCCTCTACAGAAGGACAGTCGTTTCTGCACATGTCCGCCTTAGGTTGCGGGGCATGACGACAGGTATGCGCGACGCCGACGAGTGGGTACGGGACTTCGAGGCAGAGGCCGAGCACCGCAGGCTCGGCGATGATCCCGACTGGGGGCGGGGCGCGCGCCTGGACCGCTCGGTGCTGCGTAGCCTGCAGCGCTTCCAGGTCGGCGAGGACGGCGACGGCTCGAACCTGATGGCCAAGGCGGCCGGGGTGGGCGACGAGGCCTATGCGAAGGCGGTGCGCCTGTTCGTCGCCGAGGAACAGAACCACGCGCGGCTGCTGAAGCCGCTGCTCGCCGCCGGGGGCGCGCCGGGTCGCCCGGTTCGACGCCGGCGCCACGGCGGAAGCGGCGAGACGGCATCGGACGCCCGGTTCAGCGGCCCTCCGCGCGCCTGAAGGCGCGACCCCACACCCAGGGCGTATCCCTCGCGCGGAGTGTCCGAGATCGACACGGAACCCCCTCCCTGCCCGAGCAGCCGCGACCACCTTCCTATTGACCCTGTTGTTTCCTATGAGTTAAATTAAATAGCAAAATAAGGTATGTATTACAGCGTGTCGTAAGTCGAGTTTCTGCCTGCCGTTAGACCCCTTTCACCCCCCGGATCCTCTGTGGAGACAAGCATGAGAGGTCTATTCCGTCCTGCCGTTTTATGGACCGCGTTAGCGCTCCTGGCAGCTCTGATCGCAGTACCGTCCACTTCCGCCTTCGCGGCAACGCTTCTGTCGCAAGGAAAGACCGCGACCTCCTCATCGACCGAGAACGCCGGCACCCCTGCCTCCGCCGCCTTCGACGGCAACCTCGGCACCCGCTGGTCCAGCGCGAACACCGACTCCCAATGGCTCCAGGTGGACCTGGGGGCCTCGGCCGGCATCAGCCAGGTCGTCCTGAACTGGGAGGCGGCCTACGGCAGCGGATACAAGATCCAGGCATCCGCGAACGGAACCACCTGGACCGACCTCAAGACCGTCACCGGCGGCGACGGCGGCACCGACACCTGGGACGTCACCGGCAGTGGCCGGTACGTCCGGATGCTCGGCGTCACGCGGGCCACCGGCTACGGATACTCCCTGTGGGAGTTCCAGGTCCTCGGCACCTCCGGCGGCACCGACCCGGGCACCGGAGCGTGTACGACCACCAACGCCGCACTGAACAAGACCGCCGGCGCATCGTCGATCCAGGGCGCCGGCACCCCAGCCTCCGCCGCCTTCGACGGCAACAACGGCACCCGCTGGTCCAGCGCCGCCGGTGACCCGCAGTGGGTCCAGGTGGACCTCGGCTCGTCACTGAACATCTGCAAGATCGACCTGAGGTGGGAGGCCGCGTACGCGACCGCCTTCAAGCTCCAGGCATCGGCCAACGGCACCACCTGGACGGACCTCAAGACCGTCACCGGCGCCACCGGCGGCAACCAGTCCTACGACGTGAGCGGCTCCGGCCGGTACGTCCGGATGAACGGCACCGCTCGGGGCACCGCCTACGGATACTCGCTGTGGGAGTTCGCCGTGTACACCACCACGACGGGCGGTCCGACGGATCCGCCGCCGACCGGTGGCGGAGGGGACCTGGGCCCGAACGTCCACGTCTTCGACCCGTCCATGTCCACCGCCAGCATCCAGAGCCAGCTGGACACGGTCTTCCAGCAGCAGGAGTCGGCCCAGTTCGGCACCGGGCGCCACGCCTTCCTGTTCAAGCCCGGCACCTACAACGTGAACGCCAAGGTCGGCTTCTACACCTCGATCATGGGCCTGGGCCAGAACCCCGACGACGTCACCCTCAGCGGCGTGACCGTCGACGCGGGCTGGTTCGGCGGCAACGCGACCCAGAACTTCTGGCGCTCGACGGAGAACCTGTCGGTCCAGCCTCCCGGCGGCACCAACCAGTGGGCGGTCTCCCAGGCCGCGCCGTTCCGCCGCATGCACATCAAGGGCGCGCTGAACCTGGCGCCCAGCGGCTACGGCTGGGCCAGCGGCGGCTACATCGCCGACAGCAAGATCGACGGTGCGGTCGGCCCGTACTCACAGCAGCAGTGGTACACCCGTGACAGCTCCGTCGGCGGCTGGGTCAACGGCGTGTGGAACATGGTCTTCTCCGGAGTGACGGGCGCTCCCGCCACCAACTTCCTCGACCAGTCCTACACGACGCTGGACACCACGCCGATCAGCCGTGAGAAGCCGTACCTCTACGCGGACTCCAGCGGCTACCGGGTGTTCGTCCCGTCCATGCGGACCAACGCGCGGGGCGTGAGCTGGGCGAACGGCTCCACTCCCGGCACCTCGCTCCCGCTCAGCCAGTTCTTCGTCGCCAAGCCGAGCGACTCGGCCGCGACCATCAACGCCGCGCTCAGCTCGGGCCTCAACCTGCTGCTCACCCCCGGCATCTACAACCTCAGCCAGCCGATCAACGTGACCCGCGCGAACACCGTGGTCCTGGGCCTCGGCCTGGCCACGCTGATCCCGGGCGGCGGCGTCAGCGCGGTCAAGGTGGCCGACGTGGACGGCGTCAAGCTCGCCGGCTTCCTGATCGACGCGGGCACCCAGAAGTCCGACGTGCTCCTGGAGATCGGCCCGCAGGGGTCGAGCGCCGACCACGCCGCCAACCCGACCACGATGCAGGACGTGTTCGTCCGGATCGGCGGCGCCTTCGCCGGCAACGCCACCACCAGCGTGGTCGTCAACAGCGACGACGTGATCATCGACCACACCTGGCTGTGGCGCGGCGACCACGGCGCGGGCATCGGCTGGAACGTCAACACCGCCGAGACCGGCCTGATCGTCAACGGTGACGACGTGCTGGCCACGGGCCTGTTCGTCGAGCACTTCCGCAAGTACGACGTGGAGTGGTACGGCGAGCGCGGTCGGACGATCTTCTTCCAGAACGAGAAGGCGTACGACCCGCCGAACCAGGCGGCCTACATGAACGGCACCAGCAAGGGATGGGCGGCCTACAAGGTCGGCCCGGCGGTCAACACCCACGAGGGCTGGGGTCTCGGCAGCTACGTCTACTTCAACGTCGACCCGACGATCGAGGTGGAGAGCGCGTTCGAGACGCCGGTGAAGCCGGGCGTCAAGTTCCACAGCCTGCTCACCGTGTCCCTCGGAGGCGCAGGGAAGATCAACCACGTGATCAACGGCGTCGGCGGTCCCGCCCAGGGCACGGCGACGATCCCGTCCAAGCTCGTCTCCTACCCCTGAGGTTCTGAACCCGCCTGATCGGCGATAGGCGCCGATCCTCTCGCCGATCAGGTGCACCCCCGGCCGTGGGCCTCCGCTGACACAGGGAGGCCCACGGCTTCTTTTCCGACCGACTTCGCCGACCGGAAAAGGACACCCGCGACCCGTGGAATCCCATTCACCTGGGACGACAGCCAGACCACCCGGGAAACGAAACGCGGCGAAGCCTCACAACCTGGAAGCGGCGGAGCATCGCGGCCCGGAAACAGCAAGGACGGGCATTCTCAGGCCCCGGTCGAGCCGCTCACGAATCCCGCACGACGGGTCGGGCCAACGAGGTCGGCAGAGACACCACGCCCGTCCTTTATGAACATTCCGCAATACGGCCTACGCGGCGGTCCGATAGATCGTCCGGAGCACTCCTCCGTGAGAAGAGCAGGCCCCCTTGATTCCACCTGACAGGCTCACCATCTCGTCCTTACACATGACCAGGTAGCCCTTCCCATTTGGGAAATAGTCGATGCAGGCGAATGCAGCGCAGGCGTTCGCCGCGGGAGGAAGCACCCTGTTTCCCGTGCTGCAGTATGTGAACCCATAGAGGTTGGCGGACGCCCCGCAGAGGATGTCCGTCTCAGGCTCCTCGGGGTCCGTCCCTGGGTCTTCAGGGTCCGTCCCGGGCTCTTCGGGATCGGGCCCTGGCTCTTCAGGGTCCGTACCGGGCTCTTCGGTGACGGTCACGGTAACGGTGGGCGTGGCAGTGACCGTCACCGTGGCCGTGGCCGTGGGCGTAGCGGTGACGGTGGCGGTGGCCGTGGGCGTGGCGGTGACCGTGGCGGTGGCGGTGGCCGTAGCGGTGACGGTGTTGGTCACGGTGACCGTCTCCCTGACCGTAGCGGTCACAGTTGGAGCCGTGGTGACGGTGGCCGTCTTGGTGACCCTGGGCGCGGGAGACGGCGTCGGGGGCGTCGCCGCCGACACGGAGGGGGCGCCACTCTTCTTGTACGTGCTGGTACCGAGGTATTTTCCCTGCCACGCCGTCTTGCCCGCGCTTACGGAAAGGGCGGTCGTGACCGTTCGGCACGCGCTCTTCACGCAGACGCGCTGTTTCACGGTGAACCGCTTGGTGGTGCCATACCTGCTGGTCAACTGCACCCTGAGGTAGGACTTTCCGCTGACCTTCGACACCGAGGTCGTCACCGACTGCTTGCTCTTGCTCACGGCGGTATCCACGGAAGCGGAGAGAGCGACTCGGGGAGTGAGGGCGTTCAGCCCGCAGATGACAAAAACCAGGGTGACGACAGCCGCCATGGCCACCATGAAAAATCTTGCACGACTATGAATAGTTTGCATACCAAAATTTCTGTCGACGAATGATTTGTAGAACTTATATCACGTCAATTAGTAAGGAAGACGTCGATATGTCGAGGACTGGAGACAACGGAAGATGCGGTGCCGGACGACTACGGACCGAAAGAAAGCCGTAGACGAAAAGACACCGCCATGGTCGAGGTGAAACGCCGGTGAGGGTTTCCCCTGGTCAGCGTCTCGACCATGGCAGTGTCAGATACGTTCAGATACGTCAGCTGCCCGGTGCCGGCCAGAAGTCGAGGTTGTGGTCGGCGGCGTAGTCGACAGGCTTGATCGCGTCCGGCTCCAGTGACTGGGTGTGCGGGACGGGGGCGGCGCGGTCGAAGCGCTCCCAGCGGGGCAGTCCTTCCCCGTTGGGGTCGCCGGTGCGGGCGAAGTTCGTCCAGTAGGCGATCATCTGGTCGGACAGCCTCCGCTGGGCCGGGGTGAAGGCGGCCTTCCTCTCGGTGAAGAGGTACGGCATGTCGCCCGCGTGGTAGGCCCCCCAGGGGAAGTCCGTCCCCAGCGGCAGGAACATCGGGGCCCGGCGGTCGGCGAACTGGTAGGCGTATGTCGGCGCGCTCCCGCTGAGCAGCCTGTTCTGCTCGAAGGTGGCCCTGGCCCACATGCGGTCGGTGGTCACGGCGGCCCACGCCAGCCCCGGTGAGCCGTACGCGGCGACCGGATACTCCGCGCGCACCCTCGCCGCGTCCTCGCCGAACGCGGTCTTCAGCAGCCTGCCGTACTGCCCGGCGGTAACCGGCTTGCCCGCCACGTCGTGGAACAACCCGACAAAGAGCCGGTGCTCGTCCCGGGTCGCCCCCGAGATCACCGGGACCCGGTGGACGCGGCCCGCCCGGAACTCCGCGGACGGCAGCCTGGGCAGCGTCTCGCTTCCATAGGCGTAGGTCTGGAACATGTTCATGATCTGCGGCACTTCGAGGATCTTCTCCACCGGAAGGGCCCGCAGGCAGCGGAGGTCCTCACACCCGAGCCGCGGGGCCACGTACGTCCCCATCCCCTCCACCTCCGCCACCGTGCGCCAGACGTAGGACGGGTGAGCGGGGACACCCTCGCCCATGCTGCCGGCGAGCATGTCCATCATGCTCTCGCCGCTCTGCATGACGGCCCGGTCGAACAGGCCCTCGGCACCCGGCGAGGTCAGGTGCCCACCGATGCTCAGCGCGCCCCACGAGACGCCGAACACCGTCACGTTCGCCGGATCCCCTCCGAACGCGGCGGCGTTGCGGCGAACCCAGCGCAGGGCCGCCTGCTGGTCCTGCAGGCCGTACGTGCCCGACCCCTTGAGCCCCGGATACCCGAAACCGCCGAACACCCCGAGCCGGTAGTTGATCGTGACGACCACCACGTCCCCCCGGGTGGCGATCCGGCGCACATCGCTGAGGTCGCCGGAGCCCAGGGCTCCGTCGCCGTGGATCCACACCATCACCGGCCTGTTCCGCCGGGGTGTGCGCGGTGCCGTCACGTTGAGGAACAGGCAGTCCTCATCGGAGCTGGCCACCTTCGCGTAGTCGCTTCCCACCTGCGGGCACATGCTGCCCGGCCGGGTGGCCTCCCTGATTCCGCTCCAGGCTCTCACCGGCGCCGGCGAGTTCCACCGCAACTCCCCCACCGGCGGAGCCGCATAGGGAATCCCCTGGAAGATCCGGTGCTCGCCGGTCACCGTTCCCCGTACGGCCCCCGCGTCCGTCCGGACCACGTCCTCGTGGGCCCGCTCCGGCGCCCGTCCCGCCGGCACGTCCGCGCATGCCGACAGCAGGATCGTCGCCGCCACCGCGGCACCCACCACCTTTTCTCTCATGTCCGCCACGCTGCCAGGGGACGGATCTCTCCAGCAGATCCATCGATCCCGAATACCCCAGGACAAATGTCCTTCCCGGTGACCTTTTCACCTGCCTCCGGGCCCAGACGGTCGTGATGAACCACCGTCGACGACGACGGACGAACGGGGTGAGGACCCCGGCACCCTCGCCACTCGGATCAGGACGCCCTGGGCGCCGACGCCGAACGGATCCCGAACCCTTTCCCGGGCCGGAACGGTCCCGGTTGTTAGGCTCGACCGCCAAGCAAGTGCTCACTTTTGTAAGGACGGGTCATGACGACGGTTCACGGGACGTGCGACCCCCGGTTCTCCCGGGTGCGTGAGGTGTTCGACAGGCATTTCGCCGACGGAGAGGAGCTGGGCGCGGCGTTCGCCGTCTTCCTGGACGGTGAGCCCGTCGTGGACCTGTGGGGTGGGGTCGCCGACCGGCACAGCGGGCGGGCCTGGGAGAGCGACACCCCCGTGCTGACGTACTCGTGCACGAAGGCGGTGACCGCGACGGCGGCGCTGCTGCTGGCCGAGCGCGGGCTGCTCGACGTCACCGCTCCGGTCGCGGAGGTCTGGCCGGAGTTCGCGCGGGGCGGCAAGGAGCGCGTCACCGTCGAACACCTGCTCACCCACCAGGCCGGGCTGCCCATGATCGAGGAGCAGGTCCCGCTGGAGGAGTTCGAGGACCAGCCCGCCATCGCCGACCGCCTCGCCGGGCAGGCGCCGATCTGGGAGCCGGGAACCGCGCACGGCTACCACGCGCTGACGTACGGGTTCCTGGTCGGCGAGGTGATTCGCCGGGTGTCGGGCAAGACCGTGGGCGAGATCGTGGCCACCGAGATCGCCGGGCCTCTGGGGCTGGAACTCTGGGTCGGCGCACCGGACGACGTGGCGGCGCGAGCGGCGCGGCTGTCCGCCGGAGAGCGGAGGAGGCCCGCGACGGACAGCGGCCCGGACAGCGCCGCGGCCGAGCTGCCGGGACAGGGCCCCGGAGATCCGATCTACGAGATGTCCCGGGCCTCCCAGGACAAGGACAGCCTGATGAACCGGGCGCTGGGCAATCCGCCGATCCACCGGCTTCAGGGAGGCGGCAACAACCCGGTCATCCTCCGTGCGGGCTGGCCGGCGATGGGCGCCGTCGCCACCGCCCGAGGCCTCGCGGGCTTCTATCGCGACCTGGCGGCCGGGCGGATCCTGCGCGCGGAGACCCTGAGGGACGCGACCCGCAGGAGGGTCGACGGCCCGGACAGGGTGCTGTTCATCGACAGTTCCTTCGGCCTCGGCTACATGCGCCCGTCCCTGACCTTCCTCACCCCGGCGGGGGGCGTGGAGTCCGCTTTCGGACATACCGGTATGGGTGGATCCCTGGGCCTCGGCGATGTCGAACACCGCCTGGGCATGGCCTACGCGATGAACAAGATGGCGGGCGCGGTCTCGGGCAGCCTCCGTGCCTACCGCCTCGCCGAGGCCGTCTACGGCTCCCTGCCGGCTCGATAGGTCAACGACTCCAACGCGTCGCGATACCGCTCCGGCCTTCCTGAATCCCAGCGCTTGCCTGACCGCCGATCAAAGCTCACTATGTGGCCAGAACGGCTACTCGGCATGTTTTTCATATCACTCTCCGCCAAATTTCTCGGATCGTGACAACCAAGCGTATGGGTGAGACCGTCAAACAAGGCGACGGCACTCGGAAGGGGACCGAATGGTTCCGGGATATCGCGAGATTCGGGAGCTCGGCGCCGGCGGCGGCGGACGAGTGGTTCTGGCCACGTATGCCGCCACCGGCGCCTACGTGGCCATCAAATACCTGAACGCGGCCTTGAAGGACGACCGCGGTTTCCTGGCGCGCTTCCGCGACGAGGCGCACGTCATGGTGGAACTGCGCGACCCGAACGTGGTCCAGTTCTACGAGTACTACGAGGACGTGCTCGAAGCCGCGATCGTGATGGAGCTCGTGGACGGGGTCGCGCTCAGGAAGATCCTGGCCGAACACGGCAGCACGAGCCCCGAGGCGGCGCTGACGGTGCTCAAGGGCTCGCTGCTCGGCCTGGCCTTCGCGCACTCGGCCGGGGTCGTGCACCGCGACTACAAACCGGAGAACGTGCTGATCCAGGCGGACGGCACCAGCAAGCTGACGGACTTCGGCATCGCCACCCACGTCGGAGAGTCCGACGCTCCCGCCGGCACCCCGCCCTACATGGCTCCCGAGCAGTGGACGGGCGCCCCGGCGAGCACGGCGACCGATGTCTACGCGGCGACGTGCGTGTTCTTCGAATGCCTCACCGGGCGCAGGCCGTACACGGCCGACCATCACGCCGCGCTGATGTACCAGCACCAGAACACACCGGTGCCGGTGGAGCACGTGCCGAGCTCGGTCAGGGGACTGGTCGCGTGGGGCATGGCCAAGGCCCCGATGGACCGGCCGTCGTCGGCGCGGGCGTTCCTCTCCGAGCTGGAGCTGGCGGCGCTGTCCGCCTACGGACCGGAGTGGGAGCAGCGCGGGCGGCGGCATCTGGCCGAGCTGGCGACGCTGCTGGCGCTGGCGTTCCCCCTGGCCAAGCCCAGGCCGGAGGCGAGCACCTCGGTCGCCCAGAGCGTGATCGGCCGGGTGGGGAGGATGCGCCGCCCCCGGCTGGGTCCCCGGATGCTGGCCGGAGCGGGCGTGATCACCGTCGCGGTGACGGTCGGGCTGGTGGCCGCCAACCAGGCCCCCGACAGGCTCTCCGCGGACACGATCTTCACTCCGTCGAGCCCCTCCGTGAACGGGGACGTCCCTGCCGGGCAGAGCCAGGACGTGGAGTCGCCGCCGGAGCCGATCATCAGCCCCCGGCCGGGCTCCACCAGCCGTGCCCGGCTGCCCGCGAATTCCACAGACGCAGACCATCCCGCGCCGACTCCGTCGAAGAGTCAGGTGCGGGCCCCGGTCCCGATTCCGGTTCCGTCGAAGAGCCAGACCCAGAGCCCGGGCCCGTCGAAGAGCGCCACGGACGCACCGACCCCGACCTCGGCCCCGACTCCGACCGGCTCGGGATCGCCGACCGTACACACGGTCAGCGGTCTGTCGATCATGGGGATCGACGCAAACGGGACCACGGTCGACCTCCGGGCCTCCACCTCGGCGAACGTCGTGCTGACCATCGGGTTCGCCGAGGGACCGAACCCCGACCGGCTCAAGGAGACACCGCCGCGCACCTTCACCCTCGCCGGGCTGAAGACCTACTCCCACACCGTCCCGCACACCTTCACCGCTCCGGCCTGCGGGCAGACCCTCTATCGCCGGGTCACGGTCTCCACCTCGCCCCAGGCCGCCGAGGGCGTACGGAGCCGCACGATGAAGGTCAGCGGCGAGCCGTGCCCCGCTCCCTCGGTCGAAAACGTGGACATCGTCACCTGGAACGGCGCCGCGGCGACCGTCCGGGTCCGTGCGGACGGCCCGGGTGAGGTACGGCTCACCGCCACGTTCACCCGCAGGGAGAGCAGGGGCGACGAGGACGACGAGGGCACAGCCGTGGTCCTGGGCACCCGGGCCAGAACGCTGTCCGGAAAGACCGGCTACAGCGTGAACCTCTCCATCCCCGCCGCCAAGGTCGCCTGTGGCGAGCGGGCGCTGTTCGGGATCGCCGTCGTCACCGACCGGCCGGCGGCCAACGGCACGCAGGTCAAGGAGGTCTCGGTGGAGGGGCCGAAGTGCGCGCCTCCGACGGTCTCGATCACCTCTTTCAACGGCACCGCGGTCTCCTTCCAGGTACGGACGCCCGACACCTCGGCGGTGACCGTACGGCTCGGGTTCGCCCAGAAGGCCGGCGGCAGGCTAACCGACAGCACGCGGGTTCTGCGGCTGTCCGGTGACACCGGATACACGCGGAGGGTCACCGGGGAGTTCGCCGCGCTGCCCGAGTGCGGGGAGCCCGTACAGCGACTGGTGACGATCGCCACCGTCCCCGCGGGCGAAACGCAGTCCCGGGACGTGAAGCTCGACCTGCCCCCCTGCGAGCCGGATCCCAGCGTCTCCCCGTCGGAGGTGACCGGCGACGGAGCGCGGGTTCCGGACGAACCCGCGATGGACGAACCCGCGATGGACGAGCCCGCGATGGACGAGCCCGCGCCGGACGGCATCTTGTGAGCCGACCAAGCGTTCGCTAGCTTGACGATCAGCGGCCGGTGGCACGCTCACCCAACGGGGCGACCCGCCTTCGCAGTGAGTCATCCGAGGAGCTTGAGATGGGCCTTCTGGACGGAAAAGTCGCGCTGATCACCGGCGGGGCCAGGGGCATGGGCGAATCCCACGTGCGACTGCTGCTCCAGGAGGGGGCCCGGGTCGTCTTCGGCGACGTGCTCGACGAGGAGGGCAAGGCCCTGGCGGAGGCCACCGGGGCGCTGTTCGTTCATCAGGACGTGACGAAGGCCGAGGATTGGGAACGCGCGGTCGGCATCACCGTCGAGACGTACGGCAAGCTCGACGTCCTGGTCAACAATGCCGGGATCATGAAATTTCGCCGGATCACCGATATGACGCCGGACGAGTTCGACCACGTCCTCAACGTGAACCTCAAGGGCACCTGGCTCGGAGTCAAGTCCGTGATCGCGCCCATGAGGGCCGCCGGCCGGGGCTCGATCGTCAACATCTCCTCGATCGAGGGCTTCATCGGCGCGGCGGGCCTGTCCGCCTACTCCGCCTCCAAGTTCGGTGTGCGCGGCGTGACCAAGGCCGCGGCCCGCGAGCTCGCACAGTTCAAGATCCGGGTGAACTCCGTACACCCCGGTGCCATCGCCACCTCCATGGCACTGGATCCGGACCTCATGGCCGAGGTGGACGGCGAGGCGTTCATGAAATCCATGGTCATCAAACGCTTCGCCAAGCCGGTCGAGGTCTCCCACGTGGTGGCCTTCCTCGCCTCCGACCGGGCGAGCTACTGCACGGGCAGCGAGTTCACGGTGGACGGCGGCATGCTCACCGGCGCGGGTTACTGAGCCCCGGTCACCTCTTCTTCCCTCCATGCCCGGGGCGTGACGAACAGGCCGGTGGCCTCGACCAGGGGCGTGCCGTCGGGGAGGGCGATCCGGCCCTCGGCCCAGGACTTGCGGCCTTCGGATCGGACGTACTCGGCGGTCGCCACCAGCGGCTCGCCGTACGGGACCCTGCGCACGTAGCGTAGGGTGAGGGTGCCGGTCATCCCCGCACCGCCCGCCACCGCGACGGCCTGCCCCAGGACGTGGTCGAGGATCATGGCGCTGACGCCGCCGTGGACCGAGGTGGGCGGGCCCTCGTGGACCTGGCGGAAGCTCAGCTCCGCGCGGATCGTCCCGTCCGGGGTGACCTGGGAGACCAGCGGGAGGGCGTACGGGTTGGCCGAGCCGGTGACCGCGTTTCCCGCGTGCCGGGGCACGCCCTCGGGATCGAACGTCAGGGGATGCCGCGAGGTTCGCCGCAGGGCGCGCAGCCGGTCGGTGAGGACGGCCAGCTCGGCGGTGATCTCGACGATCTCGTCCTGCGGAGCCCCCGTCAGCACGACGGCGTCGACGAGGTCACGGGCCTGCTGGGCGAGCAGGGCCAGCGCGGCGAACCCTTCCCCGGCGGCCGACGCGCCCGTTGTGCCCTCGGCGGACCCGGGATTCTCGGCGTTCTCGGCGGAGGCGAGTTCGATCGTCATGGGCCCACTTTAGAACACGTTCTATAGAATCCCATTCGGGCAACCGAGGACGCAGGCCGCCCTCAGCCGGCTTCGCGGGATCCCAGCCGCGCCAGGACCCTGCCACCGTCAGACGCCGGTATGCGCTCAGAACATATGTTTATTTATGGCCATAATGCCAAATGTCGCACCCGGTTAGCACTGGGTGCGACATTTGCCACCTTCCACAATCCCCCACCTCGGCGGAACGGCTCCGAGAGGGAGACTCCGATCGCCCGTTCGAGCGATCTTGCGAGATATTGATTTCAGGGTGGGGCGCACGAAAGCCTCAAATAGATAGCTTTGCCCCTATTGCGATATGCGGCCAATGTATCGCCGAGCCAAATATCGCACCGATTCACATGACGCCTCATCGGACCGAAAGGGTCCTACCTGCAGGGCACACAGCTGGCTTCAAGACAGCCGGCACCCATGGGAAACACAGGGACCGCGGAGACCAGAGGGACCGCGCTCGTGAAAGACATCGCGCAGAGAGGCTGAGGGGCCGCGAAAACGCTGACACCGATGCCACCCGCCGAACCTCTGGGACCGGTGGCACCCACCGGACCCTTGGAACCGGCAGGACCTGCCAGACCCACGGCGCCGATCGGGCCCTTGGAACCCATCGGGCCCACGGCGCCGATCGGGCCCTTGGAACCGATCGGACCCTTGGCACCTACCGGACCCACGGCACCGGCCGGGCCCTTCGGACCAGCGGGGCCCACCGGTCCTGCCAGACCGACCGGACCGGCAGGACCCGCCAGACCAATGGCACCGGCCGGACCCTTCGGACCGACGGGACCCGCCAGACCAACCGGACCCCTCGGGCCGACAGGACCGGCCGGACCCGCGGGACCGGGAGGGCCTGGAGGCCCCGCAGGCCCCGGAGGGCCGGGAGGACCCGCAGGAGCGGCGAGAGGACCGGCGAAAGGACCGGCGCCAGGAGCGACCGGAGGCTCTACAGAGGCCATCGGAGCCGCTCGACGGCGACGGCTCTTGCCGTTCGTATCGTTGTTGTTGAGGTTGACGTCGAAGGTGTGGTGTTTTCTCCTGCATACGCAGTGGTGCCTTGAGCACGTGCAGTGATGCCTTCTCCAGCACCTGCAGTGCCTCCCCCGGCATCCGCAGTGGCCGCCCGCTCGGAGGGCGTTCCCCCCGGCGAGATACGTGAAGGAAGCGGGAAGCTGACTGCTGCTGCCGGTCCCGACACGGGAGTCGGTCGCTCCCGTCTGCCCGGCAGCCTCTGCCGGAACCTCAGTCGATGAGATTACGAAGGCGCTGGCCATGGCCGCTACAGCCAGGGCTTCGACGTATTTTCCGGAGATGGGACTTGATGTCCATCTACTTCTCCGATAAAGCACTTAATTCCCCCGATGGTCCTAATGACGGGAAATCCCGATCGGTCGCACCACTACAGTGGCGATCAGCCAGAAAGTACCCTCAAAACATGGGACATCACCCGTTAGTACAGTTGAGAAAAAGCAAATAAATACCATGAAAACGAAATCTTCACACCTCTTCATATGATTCACCCCTCTTGTCGGGATTCAATATGAAATCAGGTTTTATACAGGTTCGATAAGAAAGCAAGTCTTGATGAAATACCTCCGCCGGATGCCCTCTCGGAATCCGTGAACGATCGCGGGCTCAGCGGCCCCTCAGCAGAGGCGGAGCACTTCGCGGCTCACCGGGGATCATCGGCACTCCGGCGACATGTTGAGATCGCGGTTGAGATCCATGCCGGGGGCGGGCATGCCAGGCCTGGGTTTGATGCCGGCGCCGTCACCGCGACCAGCGCCGGACCCGGCAATCGACCGGACCGGTCCGGAGACGATCGCAGCGAGCGGGCCCTGCCCTCGGGCACCGTCAGAGGACTGCCGGAGGTCTGCCCGTCATCAACCGGGCTCCGAACCGCGGCAACGGCGACGAGGGAGCTCAAGCGGCTTGTGGCGGCGTTGCCGCGGACCAACGGCCGGCGGCATCCGCTCTGGCCGGCGTTCGATTCGAGCCCGGGTTCTCCCCGTCACAGGCGGTGCGGTGCTTTCACGCCCCGGCCGGGTACTCGTCGGAGATCTGGCGTCACGTCGCCAGGCATCATCAGGATTCAGAATCGACAGGACAAGAACGCACCTGCGCCCTCATCGCGGACCGATCGCTCTTCGGGCGCGGGAAGCGCCCGGCCTTACCTCTACGTCATGTACCGGTCTGCCCGGACCGGAGCGTCATAGCGAGATATACCGCATAAACAGCCATGACGCCCCAATCCGGGGTTACCGCGCGCTGCCATCGCATCAGATCATTGGTCGCCTTGCTCACCGTTACCCGGCAAGGCCATCTGATCTTCTCTCGTCTGGGTCAGCGGCTTCCCGCTGACCCAGACGTCGAGCACGCGCGATCAAACGGAGTGAACCGCCCGACGATTCACGGAAAAGGCGCTAGAAGGAAAAGACCGCGCCGGTCGCGTTGCGCATCACGCACGGGTTGCTGAAGGTCCGCTCATACCGGATGGGCCGTCTGTTCCAGACGCCGGTCGCGGTCGCTTTGACGGGGTCGTAATCCCTGCGGCAGAACTCTTGCCGCGCCCTGATCCTGTCGGGATCACCCTGCGCCCTGTTCAGCAGGGCGCACGCCTCGGCCGCACGAGGGTGCGATCCGTACGGCGGGTCGCACCTGAGCCGGACGACCCGCGGCCTGAACGGCGGGACCGATGTCTTCGCGACGGTCAGGGTGAGCTCCTTCGGCCAGCCCTGCGTCGGACCCGGGTGCGGCGGCCACGGCGGTCGCGGCGGCCGCGGGTCCGGCCATGGCGGTCGCGGCGGGTCCGGCCACGGCGGTCGCGGCGGGTCCGGACGCCAGGTCGGGCCCGGTCGTGGCGGGTCCGGACGCCAGGTCGGGCCCGGGTGCGGTGGGCGCGGCGGGTCCGGGCGCCAGGTAGGGCCCGGCCGTGGCGGATCCGGGTGGGACCATGGCGGACCCGGCTGAGGCGGAGGCTGAATGAGTGAGGCGGGCCCGGCCCACTGCGGGCTGGACAGAGACTGCGGTGTAACCGCTTTGCCCATCGACCAATTGGATTCGTAAGCCGATGGCTGGGTGGCTGCGGTAGCCGTACCGCCGGCGAGGAAAAGCCCGGCGGTGGTTAAGCATAAGAGACGTCGCATGAAATCCCCAATTAATACGCATTGCTTGAATGCCCGAAAAGAGGCTTCCGACCTTTTCGAGGGGATGGCCTACACCCTGAACTTTGGAAATGCTATAGAGGCTCACGACGCGATGTCTCTCAGCGACTCGCCGTGGAACGCTATCAATCCGCCGACCGTATCCATGGACGCCGCATCCGCGATATCCATAAAGCCGCATTCCCACCCATGATGCGTCGGCGATTCGAACGAGCCGACCGTCAATCGCCGGAAGGATTCTGCCCCGGGATCACCGGCGCGGAGCCCGTCGGGCTCTGCGGGCCCGTTGAGCCCGGCGTCGCGGAGGACTGACCCGGATCCGGCCCCGGCCCCGGCCCCGGCCCGCTCTGGCCCTCGACGCCGACCACGATGGCGACCGTGGCACCCGGCTGCGCGCAGGTGCCGGGCGCCACGTTCTGCGACAGCACCACGCCGGCCTTCGACGGGTCGTCGACCAGCCGCGGTCGCGTCCGCACGGCGAATCCGGCCCCGCTCAGCGCGCTCGACGCCGCCGCGGAACTCTGACCGATGACCGAGGGCACCTCGGCTCCGCGCTTGGACACGACAAGCGCGACCGCGCTGCCGGAGGAGACATGGCTGCCCGCGCCCGGGGTGCTGGCGAGCACCTGTCCGCCCGGCTGGGTCGAGCAGCGCGCGGTCACCCCACCCGTGGTCAGTCCCGCCGCGGTCAGCGCCGCTTCGGCGGACCGCCTTCTGAGACCGGCCAGCTCGGGCACCCGCACCCCCGCTGAGAACTCAAAATTGACCCTGGTCCCCCGCTTCACCGTGGCTCCCGCCTCCGGCCGGCTGCTGAGCACCTGACCGACCCGCTGGTCAGAGTCGACCGACGTCGCCGTCCCGGCGACCAGGCCGGCCCGCTTGATCAGACGCAACGCTTCAGAACGATCCAAACCGACGAGCACGGGCACGGACACCGAACCCGAGACCGGTGCCGGCGCCGAGGTCGCGGGGACGGCAGGGGGCGGAAGGAGCGCGGACGGGCCCTCGGCCCTCTGCGAGGGCCTGGCCGGGCGGGTCGCCCTGTCCGTCGGCGGGGTGGTCTCGGCCTCGGCGCTGGTCTCGACGACCGGCAGCGTCTGTCCGTCCCCGACCACGCCGCCGTCGCCGCTCAGCGCCGGGACCAGCACCCCCACCAGCACGGCCGCGCTCACCAGCAGTGCCCCCGACACCGCGACCGAGGCCCTGGTGGCCGCCCGCCCCGGATAGGTCCGCGGCTCGTTCGACTCGCCGGATCGGGCGAACTCGGCGGACCTGACGGACCAGGCCGACCGGGCGGACGTGGCGGACGCGGCGGACGCGGCGAACCGGACGGACTTGGCAGACCAGGCCGACTTCGCGAGCCGTACGGGCTGGGAGGGCTGAGAGGGGGCGTCGGGGGTGCTCCGGGCGGGTTGCACGGTCAGATCCGCGCTCGACGGGGAACGGAGCCCCGCCCACCGCCCGTCGTCGTCATCGAGCAGCGCGAGCAGCAGTTCCCTGCTGGTGGGGCGATTGCGGGGATCCTTGGCCAGGCAGTCGGCGACCAGCATGCCGAGCAGTCCGTCGAGGCGGCCCAGCTCCGGGGACGCGGTGAGGATGCGGTGCAGGACGGCCGCGATCGAATCCTGCCCGAAGGGCGCGTGCGCGTTGGCGGCGAAGCACATCGTGGCGCCCCAGGAGAAGACGTCGGCCGCCGGGTTGATCTCGGCCCCCTTCACCTGCTCGGGCGCCATGTAGGCGGGGGTGCCCGCGCCGCGCCCGCTCTGTGTGGCCACCGCGTCCAGTGCCCTGGCCAGCCCGAAGTCGATGACCCTCGGCCCGTCCGGGCCGAGCAGCACGTTCTGCGGCTTGAAGTCACGGTGCACGATCCCCGCACGGTGGATGGCCGACAGGGCGGTCGCCGTGCCGATGGCCAGGCGCTCCAGCGCGCCTCCCTCGCGGGGCCCGCTGACCGCCACCTCGCGGTGGAGCGAGGGCCCGTCGACGTATTCGCTGACGATGTAGGGCCGATCACCGTCCAGCCCGGCGTCGATCACCTGGGCGGTGCAGAACCGGGCCACCTGCTTGGCCAGCTCGACCTCGCGCAGGAAGACCTCCTGTTCGTCCCCGACCGGGCCGTGCAGCAGCTTGACCGCGTACGGCTCCGGACCCGTCTCGGGACGCACCCCTACATAGACCACCCCCTGGCCGCCCTCACCCAAGCGGCCGACGATCTCGTATTCACCAAGTCTTGCGGGATCCCCCGTTTTGAGCGGCTGCGCATATGGCACGCGAGCCTCCCCTCACCGCCATCCCTCTTACTCAAGAAGACCTATCCCCAACAGTCAACGGAAATGAAGCCCTTGTGTCCCTCACCGTGACACTGATGTGATGCTCAGGTCAGGAAAAAGAGCGGTACATCACCCGAATGGCAAACTCCTTCTCCTCCAAATTGATCATGGAGCCCGGCCGCGACACGCTCCTCCCTGCATCCCCCTCCCGAAGCGTGACGGATCACGACCTCCTCGTCCTCGCCGTCTGCGACAGTGAGCACGGCGTTCTTTTCACCGGGCGAATCCACTGCTAGACCAAGCGATTGCTCGGTTATCATTCCTGGGGTGGCCTGCTCGCCTCACGGGTGACGATGACGAAGGACAGGGCGTTCGCGACGCGTACCGGGGGCAGAGCCACCCGACGAGCCCCGATCAGTACGGCAATCCTCACGGAAGGGTGCTTATGGCGTTCACGGACTTGGGCGACGTGCGGCTGTTCCACACCGACGACGGTTCGGGAGACACGACACTGCTGCTCGTCCACGGCCTGGGATCGGACTCCCACGAGTGGGTCCACCACATCCCCTCTCTCGCCAGGCAGTACCGGGTGATCGCGGTGGACGTGCGCGGACACGGCTACTCCTCCGCGCCGGAGTCCGGCAACACCCCGCCGCAGATGGCCGACGACCTCGCCCTGCTCTGCGCCGCCCTCGGCGTGGAGTCGTGCGTCGCGATCGGTCACTCGATGGGCGGGCAGATCGTCTCCCATCTGGCCGTGGAATATCCCTCGCTGATCAAGGCGCTGGTCACGGTCGACCCCGGGTACGGCTTCGCGGGCGCGAGGGCCCGCAACCTCCCCGCGATCATTGAGCGGATGCGCGAGGACACCCTGGCGGTCTGCCTGCGCAACGACGAATGGACCCACTCCGCGGCGACCCCGGAATGGCTGCGCGAGTGGCATCGGCGCCGGATCGTCGCCACGCCCCCGCACGTGCTGCTCCAGGCGTTCGAGGCGATGTTCGACGGCCCGGACGCCCTCGGCCTGCGTCCCAACACCGAGGAATACCTGTCACGCCGGACCTGCCCGGTGCTGACGTTCTGGTTCGACCCCGTTCAGGCGGCGTGGGAGGCGAGCCTGTTCAAGGATCCGCATTCCAAGGCCGTGGCCTGGGAGGGCAGCGGCCACCGGCTGCACGAGGAACGTCCGGGGGAGTTCCTCGCCGTCGTCACGAACTGGCTAAGGAGGCTGCCGTGAAGTTCGCGATATTCATGAACCCGCAGATTCCCGGTTCCGGATACTCCAGCGAGGAGAACGCGGTCGCCAAGCGGCCGATCGGGCGGGACGTCGAGTCCTATCAGGCGCTGCTTCACGAGGTCCGTGAGATCGCGATCCACGCCGACCGGATCGGCTTCGACGCGCTCATGATGACCGAGCACCACTTCCACTCCGAGGGCTTCGAGTTCTCGGTCAACCCGCTGATGTTCCTCACCGACCTGGCGGCCAGGACCGAGCGCATCCTGCTGGCCCCCCTGGGCATCGTGCTGCCCGCCTGGGACCCGATCCGCGCGGCCGAGGACGTGGCGCTGCTCGACCACTTCAGCAAGGGACGGCTCCGCCTGGGCGTGGCCCGCGGTTACCAGAACCGGTGGATGAACGTGCTCGGCCAGCGCTGGCAGGCCACCGCCGCCCGCTCCGACGGCTCCCGGACCGACACCCGCAACTTCGACGTCTTCGGCGAGGTCCTGAAGATCATGAAGATGGCGTGGACCCAGGACACCCTCCGCTACAGGTCCGACGTGCTCGACTACGAGGTGCCCGCACCGTTCGACGGCATCGAGGGCTGGCCAGCGCTGGAGTGGACCCGGAAGTTCGGCGCGCCGGGCGAGGTGGACGACCAGGGCAGGATTCACGCGGTCTCGGTCGGGCCCAAGCCGTACCAGAATCCGTATCCCGAACTGTGGCAGCCGTTCACCATCTCCGACCGCTCGGTGATCCGGGCGGCGCAGGAGGACATCCTGCCGTGGATGTTCACCCCGAACCCCGACGAGCACGCCGCCAAGGCCAGGCTCTACCAGGAGGAGTCGGCCAAGTGCGGTCGTGACTACAAGCTGGGCGAGCACACGGGCATCCTCAAGATCATCGGTATGGCCGACACCCGCGAGGAGGCCATCGCCACCTACGGCAAGGGCATGCAGAAGGACTTCGCCGCCTTCTTCGGCCCGTTCGGCTATCTGGAGGTCCTCCGCCGGGAGGAGGACGACAGCCACAAGCCGATCAGTCCGGAGAAGGGCGACTACAAGCGCATGAACGAGGTCGAGATGGCTCTGCTCGGCAGTCCCGACGACGTCAAGCGCGGCATCCAGCGCATGCTCGACCGGATGCCCGACCTGGAGTGGTTCGGCCTGTTCATGCAGGGACAGCAGGGCGTCCTGCCGCTCGACACCGTCAAGCGGAACCTGGAACTGTTCGCCACCAAGGTCATCCCCGAGTTCTCCGGCTGATCCCCATCCCGGGTCGGCCGTCCCGCGCAGGCGTCCGGGATCGGCATCTCCGGTCCGGTGTCCGGAGATGTCCCCCGGCTGCGCCGAGGGACATCTCTCGAAATTTCATCATTTCCAGGCTCGCGGAGGATCCATGCAGTTCTGGCTTGGAGCGTCGTTCGTCGAGACCGGCCAGTTCGTCGAACTGGCCAGGGCGTCGGAACGCTGCGGCATCCACACGCTCACGTTGTCGGACCACATCTTCTACGCCGACTTCGACTCCCCCTATCCCTATTCGAAAACCGGCGTGCCCCGCTGGAACGCCGACACGCACTGGCCGGACGTGTGGGTGACGATCGGCGCGATGTCCGCGGTCACCTCGACGTTGCGCTTCGCCCCGAACGTCTACGTCGCCCCGGCTCGCGACCTGTTCAGCGTCGCAAAGCAGGTCTCCACGGCCGCCGTACTGTCCGGGGACCGGGTGACGTTCGGCGTCGGGGTCGGCTGGTGCAAGGAGGAGTTCGTCCAGACCGGCCAGGACTTCCACACCCGGGGCCGCAGGCTGGACGAGATGATCCCGGCCCTGCGCGAGCTCTGGGCGGGCGGATCGGTCGAACACCACGGCACCCACTTCGAGTACGGCCCGCTGTCGATCTCCCCCGTCCCCGCGGAGCCCGTGCCGTTTTTCGTCGGCGGCGACAGCGAGGCGGCGCTCCGCCGCGCGGCCAGGATCGGCGACGGCTGGATGGGCAACCGCGTCTACCGCGAGGAGCAGCTCGACGCGGTCATCGCCGACCTGCGGCGCTACCTGAGGGAGTACGGCAGGGCACAGGACGACCTGGACATCATCGCGCCCCTCGCGGTCATGCCCGACGCGGCCACCTACCGCCGCTTCGCCGACAAGGGCGTCACCGGGACGCTGGTCGCGCCCTGGTGGCTGGCGACGCCGCAGGAGAAGGCCGAGCACGGCGACGGCATCGAGCTCAAGGTCGCCACCATCGAACGCTTCGCCGAGGAGGTCATCGCCAAGATTTGACGTCCTCCCCGACGCCTCATCGCACGGATCTTCATTGTGCGGTGACCGCGAGCCCTGCCGGCACGCTCCACCGTCCGGCATCCTCCCGACGCCAAGGCGGCACCAGAACGACGCGGTAGCCTGGCGAAGTGCTGGAAGAGATCAGGGCCACCCGTTACGTAACGCCGCTCCGCGAGGGCGGGTCGCTTCCCGGGGTGATGGAGGCGGATGACCTCGGCACCTACGTCGTGAAATTTCGGGGTGCCGGGCAGGGTCGCCGGGTGCTCGTCGCCGAGATCATCTGCGCCGAGCTGGCCAGGCGGCTCGGCTTTCGCACCCCCGAGCTGAAGGTGGTCGACGTCGATCCGCAGCTCGGCGCCCGCGAGCCCGACGAGGAGATCCAGGATCTGCTCCAGGCCAGCACCGGCCATAATCTGGCGATCGACTTCCTGCCCGCCGCGCTCGGCTTCGACCCGCTCACCTGGCCCCCCGACCCGGACTTCGCCTCCCGGCTGCTCTGGTTCGACGCGCTGATCCACAACGTGGACCGGAGCTGGCGCAACCCGAACCTGCTTCTCTGGCACGGCGACGTCTGGCTGATCGACCATGGCGCCGCGCTCTGGTTCCACCACAACTGGCCCACCGCCGACCCGCTGCGCGGCTACGATGCGAGCGATCACGTGCTGGCCCCCTTCGCCACCCGGGTGGCGGAGGTCGACGCCGAGTTCAGTGAGTTGATCACCAGGGATCTTCTGGACGGGGTGGTCGACGAGGTTCCCGACGAGTGGCTGGAGGACGAGCCGGGGTTCGACGGGGCGCAGGCCGTACGGCAGGCGTATGTCGAGCACCTGCTCGCCCGCGCGCAGGGGCCGCGCACCTGGCTGCCCGAGCCCTCGGTCACGGCCAGGCAAGAGAGGAAGACCGGCTCCGTGGGCGCGTTCTGGAAGGGCAACCGGTGAGAGACGTCTACGAGTACGCGGTGATCCGGGTCATCCCCCGCGTGGAGCGGGGCGAGCTGATCAACGCCGGGGTGCTGCTCTACTGCCAGCCACGGAGCTACCTGTGCGCGCGCGTGGAGCTGGACGAGATACGGCTGCACGCGCTCGACGCCGGGGTGGACGTCGACGGGGTACGGCACGCGCTCGGCGCCTACCAGCGCTCCTGTACCGACGACGCGGGGCCGCTGACCGGGGAGCCGCTGGGCAGCAGGTTCCGCTGGCTGACCGCCCCGCGCAGCACGATCGTGCAGACCGGCCCGGTTCACGCCGGTCTCACCGCCGACCCCGAGGCCGAGCTGGAACACCTGGTCACCCGGCTGGTGCGCAGCCTCTAGGGTCTGTCACGAGGTGGGTTGAGGGCAATGCTTTCGAAGCCGCCCCCGGCCGCCTGACATCTGAGCTGCGCGGATTCGTGGCCTGGCCACCGAGCGGGTCACCCCGGCTCGGGCGTGACGCGGAGATGTGCGACCACCGGTGGAGGGGCACCGCTTCTCGCGTTGCCCCTCCACCGGGTAGGGATCAGGCGGATTCGATGGGCAGACCGGCGCCGGCCCAGTCCTCTATGCCCTCGCGGTACTTGCGGACGTTGGTGTAGCCGAGGGCGGTGAGCCGGTCGGCGACCTGGCCGCTGTTGGGGCATGCCGGGTTGGAGCAGTAGGTGACGATCGCGGCGTCGAGGTCGGGGAGCAGGGAGGGCGCCAGGTTGTCGACCTCGTCCCTGACCAGCGCGAGGGCGCCGGGCAGATGCTGCTGTGCGTAGTAGTCTCCGCCGAGTGCGTCGACAACGGTCACGGTGCCCGCGTCGATCGCTGTCTGCAGCTCGTTTCGGGTGATGAGAGCGGTCATGCCACTGCCTCCAAGACAATTGGACTATAGTCCGGTTGTGGCTCATGACAATAACGGACCGCAGTCCGATTCTGCAATGCCGCTGGAACTGCTGCGCACGCCACCCCCCAAGGAGCGGGTGGACGCGGCACGCAACCGGGCTGCCGTACTGAAGGCCGCGGCCCGGCTGTTCGCCGAACAGGGCGTGGAGGCGGTGTCCATGGACCAGGTGGCCGCGGCCGCCGGTGTCGGCAAGGGCACCTTGTTCCGCCGGTTCGGCGACAAGTCCGGATTGGCCGTCGCCCTGCTGGACGCCCGGGAGCGCGTGCTGCAGGAGGCGATCCTGCATGGACCGCCACCACTCGGCCTCGGAGCGGCAGCCGACGAGCGGCTCGCCGCGTTCATCGACGCCTATTTCGACTATCTGCTGGAATACCTGGATCTGATCCGGATGTCGGAGACCGCGTCACCCGGTGCCCGATACCGGATCGGGGCCTACCGGTTCTGGCACCGCCACCTGGCGATCCTGCTCAGCGCCACGCCCGACCCCGAACACGCCGCCCATGCCGTGCTGGCCGCCTTGTCGGCCGAGCACGTATCCGCGCTCCTGCCGGAGCTGGGCGAAAAACGGATACGCGCCGGCCTTCTCCGCCTCGCGCGATCGGCGATGCAACGTCCCGGGCAGTGAGCCAAGGCTCAGCCCACCCCGCGAACCCGCGCCCATCCGCGCGGGCCTCAAGCGTCTCGCCCGGGTTGGCCGGCACGTCTCGTCTGACCGCCGGGCCGGTGTCGACGGGCGATGACCGACGACTGAATCCGGCGCAGCCGCGCGGCCAGGCTCGTGGCGCCCAGTGCGGCGGCGAGGCAGGCCATGGGGATCGCGGGCAGCACGTAGCGGTGGTCGAAGTCCAGTGCGGCGATGGGCGCGACAAGCAGGAATGCGGCCGTCGCCCACGGCAGCAACGCCGCCCGCCGCCGGCCGATCGAGCCGAGGCCGCCCAGCAGCAGCATGGCGCCGAGCAACGGGCCGTGCAGCACGGCGGGAAGGGCATAGGCGGCAAGGACGCTCCCATACGGCTCGACGGAGGACATTCCGCGGATGTCGCCGTCGTACTCCCCGCGTACCTTGTCGATCAGCGGGAAGCCGGGCAGCGGCCACGAACCGTGAGGGAACGTCAGCGCGGGCGAGACGCGCAGGGGGTGGCGTACCGGGGTCCACGCGAAGGCGAGCGAGGTGTCGTGGACGACTGCGCCAAGGTAGTCCAGCGGCTGCGCGGCGATCGCGCGCAGGGCGAAGGAACGGGCCAGGTCGTTGTGGGAGAAGCGGTCGCCCGGCAGCCTGTTCAGCGAGGCGTCCGCGGCCCACACGTACTCCGAGGCGGCGTCGACCACGGTGCCGTTCGGGCAGAGCTTCGCCTCCTCGACCGGCGGCTTGATCACCGAACAGTCGGCGAACGTCATCGTGCGAGCCCAGAGCGCCACACCGTCCGAGCCGCTGAGCGCGAACCGGCCGTGATGCGCCTGGTACCAGCCCGCGTAGCCGGCGAGAGGCAGCAGCCCGGCGACGGCGAGTGCGATCATCTGCCGGCGGCCGACCCGCTGGATGATCAAATGGATCAGGACGAGGCCGAGCAGCGGCACCGCGACCGTTCGGGTGAGCCCGGCCAGCGCCAGCAGCAGGCCCACCGCGGTGCAGGCGCGCACCGACGGCCTGGTCCGCCACAGCAGGACGGTCAGCGCGGACACGATGAGGAAGGTGACCTGTGTGTCGGACAGCACGGCGTGTTCCAGCCTGAGGAACGCCGGGTCGAACAGCACGGGCAGGGTGGCCGGCGTCGCCCCCCACCCGGGAAGCGACCGGCGGCGGAGCACCAGATAGATCATCAAAGCCATGCCGAGCCCCATGACGTGCTGCACGCCCGCCACCAGTTCGACGCTGTGGAACGGCAGGAGCAGCCGCAGGAAGAAGGAGTACCCAGCGGGGTGGAACGCCCCGGAGGGCTGGAGGTGGACGGCGGTGTCCAGGTAGGTGAAGGAGTCGTACCAGTAGAGCTGCGCGGTGTCGTAGCCCAGCATGACAAGGCAGCGAAGCGCTGCCGCGAGCACGATCGCGATGGCGAAGACCCCGTGGCCGGTCGCGAAGAACCGGCGGAGGAAGGACGGCCTGCCCTGGTCCACGGTGTGGACGACCTGGACGCCGACGGTAGAGACGAGCATGGTCGAGCCCCCGATCAAGCGCCGGGCGGTTCCCGGCGCGGCGAGGGCAGTCCAGCGATCGCTCGATAACCTTGGCGTCACCGAATCCGGTTATGTCCGCGTTATGCCGCCTCTGGCAGGCTGGTGCGATCTCAAGATCAAGGAGCTGCCGTGCGAGTGCTGGTCGCCGAGGACGAGCGCATGCTCGCCGACTCCATCGGTGAGGGGTTGCGTGGCGAGGCACTCGCCGTCGACATCGCCTACGACGGCGAGTCGGCCCTGGAGCGGCTCCGCGTCCACGACTACGACGTGCTCATCCTGGACCGCGATCTGCCGGGCATGCACGGTGACGACGTGTGCAGGGCCCTGGTGACCGACGGCGCGCTGGTACGCGTCATCATGCTCACCGCGTCCGGCGACCTGCGCTCCCGGGTGGAGGGCCTGTCCCTCGGCGCCGACGACTACCTGCCCAAGCCGTTCGCCTTCGAGGAACTCGTCGCCCGCGTCCACGCGCTGGGCCGCCGGGTACGCCCGGCCGACCCCCCGCTGCTGGAACGGGCCGGCATCCGTCTGGACTGGGCGCACCGGCAGGTGTTCCGGGACGGCCGCTACGTGCCGCTCGCCCGCAAGGAGTTCGGCGTGCTGGCCGAGTTGCTGCGCGCCGGCGGGGCGGTGGTCTCCGCCGAGACGCTGCTGGAGAAGGTGTGGGACGAGCACATCGACCCGTTCACCAACACCGTGAGGACGACGATGATGAAACTACGGCGCAAGATCGGCGAGCCGGCGGTCATCGAGACCGTCACCGGGGCCGGATACCGCATCCCGTGAAGACGAGCGTACGGCTGCGCTTCGCCCTCGCCTGCGGCGCGGTATTCGTCCTCGCCGGCGCCGTGCTGCTGGTCGCGGTCTCCTTTGTCGTCCGGCAGAGCCTGGAACCCCGTGACGGGCTACGCCAGCCCACGTCCATCACGGTCGCGGGCAAGAGGTACCTGCCCCCGCCCACCGATCCGGCCGTCTTGAAGATCTTCTACTCGTCGGGGCAAAGCGATGCGTACTACGTGGCCCAGCAGCGGGTCGCGCAGGTCAGGCGGGTCTACCAGCGCGACACCGTCAAGAACGTGCTCACCGTGGGCGGCCTCGGGCTCCTCGCGGCCGGCGGCCTCGCCACCGCGGCCGGCTGGCGGGCCGCCGGATGGGTGATCCGCCCCGTCAGATCGGTGACCGAGAGCGTGCGACAGGTCGCGCAGAGCCATGATCTCGCCGAACGCATCGCCCACGACGGACCGGAGGACGAGATCAAAGAGCTCGCCGACAGCGTCGACGGCATTCTCGGCCGTCTGGCCCGCTCATACGACGGCCAGCGGCGCTTCATCGCCAACGCCTCACACGAGCTGCGCACCCCGCTCACCATCAACCGCACCCTCGTGGACGTGGCGGTCCGCCGGCCCGACGCGACCGAGGACGTCAGGCGCCTCGGGGAATCCCTTCTGATGGTCAACACCAGGCACGAGCGGCTAATCGACGCGCTGCTCGCCCTGTCGGAAGGCGAGCGCACGGTTCTCGACCGGCGTCCCTTCGACCTGGCCGACGTCGTCGAGCACGTGCTGGACCTGGCGGCCAAAGAGGCCGGGGACAGCGAGGTCACCGTCCACCGGCTGCTGGATCCCGCGCCGACCGCCGGTGAGGCGGTGCTGGTCGAGCGGCTCGCGCAGAACCTCGTGGAGAACGCCATACGGCACAACCACCCCGGCGGCGAGGTGTGGGTGTCCACCCGGCAGCGGGCCGACCGGGTGGAACTGATGGTGGCGAACACCGGGCTCCCCGTGCCTTCCTACGAGATCGAGACGATCTTCGAGCCGTTCCGGCGGCTGCACGGCGACCGGCTGCGCTCCGACCGCGGCAGCGGCCTCGGGCTGTCGATCGTCAGGGTCGTCGCCGAGGCCCACAGCGGCACCGTGACCGCCAGCCCTCGCGAGGAGGGCGGCCTCACCATCGCTGTCGAGCTGCCGCGCGAGCAATCGTGACCACCATCCGGTCCGTGGTTGTCCTCGTCGTCGCCCTCGCGTAGTTCGGCCTCGAAACCCCGGGAAACACCTGGTCGGGCGCCGTTTCCGGATTCACCGAATGTTGCGGTCGCCCTCGTCACCGACCCGGTGCCAGGTCGTCACGGCGATACACCTCCTCGGAGACGAGCAGGTCGGTTGCGCCGACGAAGCGGAGGAAGTCCGGGTCGAGGCAGTTGTCCCAGTCGTCGGCGCAGCGGTGCTCCCAGGAACGACCCCACTCCTCGTCCTCCTCGCGGGCGCGGTGCACCACCCGTCCCCGCCAGCGATACTCGATCAGGGTCACGCCCGGGTGCTCGTCGGCGAGCGGAGCCAGCCAGGGTGGGTCGATACCCGCCAGCGCCTCTCCTCGTGCGTTCGGTGTCGTCGGAGTGGGCAACGCCGTCGGGGTGGGCACGGGCGGTTTCGTCGTGGGAGTGGCGTCCGAGCCGACGTACGCGTAGCGGTCGTTGCCCGTGCGGTAGCTGCCGGCGATCGGCAGCCGCCAGGAGCCGTCGCAACCACGTTGCCACCGCTCCTGCTCCCCCACGGCAGGCCGCTCACCCGTGGTGATCACGCGCACCTCGTCAAAGCCGTATCGGCAGTGGCGCCGGGGGCCTTCGTTGGCGTCGTCGCGCCAGATCTCGTCCTGGGTGCCGCCCTCGTCGAAGTGCCGGCCCCAGATCGTCTGGTATCGCCAGTACCCCACGTGGTTCTCGCAGAAGTCCACGATCTCGGGGCTCTTACCCGAGCCGTACTGGATGTCGACGTACTGCCCCGCCGGCGCGCACCGGATCACAACGGGAACGTGGTACGAACCATGCGGCCCGAGCAGCTGCCAGGTGATCCACTGTGCCTCGACCTCGTCTATTCGCCGATTGGGTTGCGCGTAGACCCGGATGAAGTCCGTGAAGATGTTCGACACCGCTCAATGGTGCCAGCCGCGTCTCCATCGCCGGATCGTCAAAAACGATCAGCCGTGGAACGCCGTTGACAACCATGAACAGCCGAACATCCGAGAACAGCCCCCGCGCCGCGTTTCCGCTGGTGAGAGGGCTGTTTCTACTGGTGTGTCAGGTGCGGGACCTGAACCTGCACAGGCCGGGCCGACGGTTTTGCAGGCCATGTCCGTTCGCGGGCAGGGTCGGTCGGCGCCGAGGGCTTCAGAAGAGCACCGACATGAAGGTGCCGACCTCTTTGAATCCGGCTTTGCGATAGGCCGCCCTGGCCGGGAGGTTGTAGTCGTTGACGTACAGCGAGACCACCGGCGCGAAGCAGTCGAGCGCGTGCTTGACCACCGCGGCCATCCCGGCCACCGCGTGTCCACGGCCTCGCAGGTCGGGGTGGACCCACACGCCCTGGATCTGGCAGGCGAGCGGAGTCACCGCGCCGATCTCGGCCTTGAAGACGACACGGCCGTCCTCGATCCGCGCGTAGGATCTGCCGATCCTGATCAGCTCGGCGACCCGGGAGCGATAGAGGGCGCCGCCGTCCCCCGCGTCCGGGGAGACGCCCACCTCCTCGGTGAACATCGCCACGCAGGCGGGGAGCAGGGTCTCGAACTCCTCGGGCCGGACTCTGCGGACCAACGGGTCGATCGGGACCGGGGAAGGCCCGGTGGCCACCATCACCGGTTGCGCCCACCGGATCGCACGGGCGGTGCCCCAGTAGGGTGCGAGCCGCTCCCAGAGCAGCTCCACCACGTCGGACGGGCCGACGATCGAGGAGCAGCGGCGGCCCTGCTTGCGGGCGCGGTCGGCGAAGGCATGGACGGCGTCTGGGCCGGCGTTCACCGGGACCAGGTTGGCCCCGGCGTAGCAGAGGGAGGTCAGGCCACCGCGCGGCCCGAATCCCCACATCTGGCCACCAAGCCTGGCCGGATTGAGTCCGACGGAACGGACCCTGGAAGCGACGAAGACGTTACCGACGGGATCGGCGTCAAGAAGCGCCAAAACCTCGTCACGATCGTTGTCGTCGAGCACGCGCGACGCCGTTGTGCGCAGCATCACCCGTTTAGCCTACGCGACCCCCTCGATTTTGGCAGGAACCAACACAGAGCCTCTCATCTACCCGTTAAACCCGGACTCCGCCGTCACGACTTGGAGAGCACGGGAACGGGCACCGGCGCGGGAGTGCCCGCACAGCGGGCGTCCGGGCCTTTGGCCGCATGTCCGGCCGCACCGGGCAGGGTGCCGTCCTTGAGATAGGCGGCCAGACGCCGGTCCACGCAGCGGTTTCCCGCGAGAGAGACCCCGTGGTTACCGGTGGGCACGACCAGCAACCGGGCGCTGCCGAACAGCTTGCGCATCCGCACGGCCCCGGCGTACGGCGTGGCGGCGTCACGCTCGGCCTGGACAAGCATGATCGGCGGCAACTTCTTGCTGCCCTGGATCTTCACCGGTGTGCCGGCCTTCTCGGGCCAGAACGCGCACGGCGCGTTGTACCAGGCGTTGGTCCAGGTCAGGAAGGGCGCCTTGGTGTGCAGCTTGGTCGTGTCGGTCCGCCACCGGGCCCAGTCACGCGGCCAGGCGGCGTCGTGACACTGCACTCCGAGATAGACCGCGTAGTTGTTCTCGTCGTTGGCGTCGTTCAGAGCGTGCTGGCGGTAGGCGCTGAGCAGGAGAGCCGTCTCGTCCTTCTTCACGTAGGCGGAGAACGCCTTGGCGAGTTGCGGCCAGATGACGTCGGAGTAGCCGCCGACGGTGTAGACGTCGTCCAACTCGCTCGGGCCGACCACCCCCGCGGCCGGGCGGGTGCGCAGCCGCTCACGCATGGCGTACCAGGCGAAGGAGACCGCCTTCTCCGTTGAGCCGAGTCTGTAGACCCGGTTGTGACGGGCCGTCCACCTCAGGAAGTCTCGGTGCCGTCGGTCGAAGGTGGCGTCCTGAATGAGATTGGAGCCGTACCAGACCTGCCGGGGGTCCACCACGCTGTCCAGGATGAGCCGCTTGACCCGGTCGGGGAAGAGCGTGGCGTAGACCGCGCCGAGGTAGGTGCCGTAGGAGTAACCCAGGTAGCTGATCTTGGACTCGCCCAGTGCCGCCCTGATCTCGTCGAGGTCTCTGGCGGAGTTCTCGGTGCTTATGTGGGGTAGCAGCCAGCCCCACCGGTCACCGCACGCCGTGGCGTACTGGCGGGCCCGGTCGATCAGGGCGGACTCCTCCTGTTTGTTCGCCGGCACATGGTCGAGGCCGGGCGCCTTGTAATACGTCTCGAAGTCCATGCACTTCATCGCGGGCTCGCTGTGCCCCACCCCGCGAGGATCAAAGCCGATCACGTCGAACCTGTCGGCCAGGTTGGCGGGAAGGCCCGCGGCCACGGTCTTGGCCAGACTCCGGCCGGATGCCCCGGGGCCTCCGGGATTGACCAGCAGCGCGCCCAGATGGTCTCGCGAGGTCTTCCCCTTGATCCGGTTCAGGGCGATGCCGATGGTCTGATCCGGGTTGCTGTAGTCGAGCGGCACCCTCAGGGTGGCGCACTCCTCCCTGCTGCCCGCCGGCTCGGCGGGGGCGGGCGAATTCCCGGGCGACACGGGCTTGCTCTCCTTCTCGCAGGGCCCCCAGACCAACGCGGCCCGCTCCTGGGCCGTGGCCCCCTGTGGAGCTCCGGCGACGGCCAGCATCCCAATGCCGGCGACAATCCCGACAAGCCTCTTCACGGTGGAATCCCCCCTACTTATACGGCAGAGGCGATGGTCTCCCGTGCGATGCACGACCCACCCGCGACACAACCAGATGCTTACCAATGTGTAGTCAAGTGATTGCCATGTGTAAGCATACGGCGATGGTCACGGCAAACGGTTTCATCGAAAGACCTACCGGCCGCAGGTAACGACAGTGCGGGCCCGCGCAGAGGCACGGACCCGCACTGTGTGGAATTCTTTGGATTCGTCCGCGGGGAGCACTTCACCCCGGAGCGTCACCGGAGGCGCCGGCGACCAGCGGTCCCCGGCGAGGGCCCCCGAGCCGTGACCGGGTCGGATCAGGGGCAGGTGCTGCTCCTGATCGCGGAAAGCCCGGTCGGCCTCGGGGCGGAGCCGCTAGCGGACGACGACCTGGGGGCCGGGAGCGTCGTCGTCGTCCAGATCGACGTCGACGCCCATCTGCTCGGCCAGGCGCAGGGCCTCCTCGATCAAGGTCTCGACGATCTGGGACTCGGGAACGGTCTTGATGACCTCACCCTTGACGAAGATCTGGCCCTTGCCGTTACCCGAGGCGACCCCGAGATCGGCCTCCCGCGCCTCACCGGGACCGTTGACCACACACCCCATCACCGCCACCCGCAGCGGCACCTTCAGCCCCTCAAGCCCGGCCTGGACCTGCTCGGCCAGCGTGTAGACATCCACCTGAGCCCGCCCACACGACGGGCAGGAGACGATCTCCAGGCCGCGCTCGCGCAGGTTCAGCGACTCCAGGATCTGGTTGCCGACCTTGACCTCCTCCACCGGCGGCGCCGACAGCGACACCCGGATGGTGTCGCCGATCCCCTCGGCCAGCAACGCCCCGAACGCCACCGCGGACTTGATCGTGCCCTGGAAGGCCGGGCCCGCCTCGGTGACACCGAGATGCAGCGGATATTCACACTGCGCCGCGAGCAGCCGGTAGGCCTGGACCATCACCACCGGGTCGTTGTGCTTGACCGAGATCTTGATGTCACGGAAGTCGTGCTCTTCGAACAGCGAGCACTCCCACAGCGCGGACTCCACCAGCGCCTCGGGGGTGGCCTTGCCGTACTTGGCCAGCAGCCGGGGATCCAGCGAGCCGGCGTTGACGCCGATCCGGATCGGCACCCCGTGCTCGGACGCGGCCCGGGCGATCTCCCCGACCTTGTCGTCGAACTTTTTGATGTTGCCCGGATTGACCCGGACCGCCGCGCAGCCCGCCGCGATCGCGGCGAAGACGTATTTGGGCTGGAAGTGGATATCGGCGATCACCGGGATCTGCGACTTGCGCGCGATGGTGGCCAGCGCGTCGGCGTCGTCCTGGGTGGGCACGGCCACCCGCACGATCTGACAGCCCGAGGCGGTCAGTTCGGCGATCTGTTGGAGCGTTGCATTGATATCGGCGGTGACCGTGGTGGTCATCGACTGCACGGAGACCGGCGCGTCCCCACCCACCGGAACGGAACCGACCATGATCTGACGAGATTTACGTCGCTCGGCGATCGGCCTGGTCCTGACGGACGGGATCCCGAGAGCAACAGAAGTCATTTTCAACCCTTGAGAGTCGGCGACGCTCCTCAGTCTAGGCAGTCATGGTGAGCTCCCGTGCCCTTACCCGTGCCCAAGTGTCCGCATCGAGCACCTCGGCGACCGAATCGGCCGCGGTGACGGTGTGTTCGGAGACCACCGCGGCCACGGTGTCCACGATCGCGAGGAACGGCAGCCGGCCGGCCAGGAAGGCCTCCACACAGACCTCGTTGGCGGCGTTGTAGACGGCCGGGGCCGTTCCGCCCGCGGAACCGACGTGACGGGCCAGCGCGACGGAGGGGAAGGCCTCGTCGTCGAGCGGTTCGAAGGTCCAGGTGTGGGCTCTGGTCCAGTCGACCGAGGGGGCGGCGTCGGCGATCCGCTCCGGCCAGCCGAGTGCGAGCGCGATGGGCAGCCGCATGTCGGGCGGGCTGGCCTGGGCGATGACCGAGCCGTCCACGAACTCCACCATCGAGTGGATGACCGACTGCGGATGGACCACGACGTCGATCCGGTCGAAGCCGATGTCGAAGAGCAGATGCGCCTCGATGACCTCCAGGCCCTTGTTCACGAGCGTGGCGGAATTCACCGTGATGACCGGGCCCATCGACCAGGTGGGATGGGCCAGGGCCTGCTCCGGGGTCACGTCGCCGAGCTCCGAACGCGACCTGCCGCGGAAGGGGCCGCCACTCGCGGTGACGAGCAGGCGGCGCACGGCCGACGCGGCGGGACCGGTGGGACCGGCGGCCCACAGGCACTGGGCGAGCGCGGCGTGCTCGGAGTCGACCGGGATCAGCTGCCCCGGCTTGGCCAGGCGCTTCACCAGCGGCCCCCCGATGATCAGGGACTCCTTGTTGGCGAGGGCGAGCACCCTGCCCGCTTCCAGCGCGGCCAGCGTCGACGTCAGCCCCAGGGCGCCGGTGATGCCGTTGAGCACGATGTCGGACGGCCAGGCCGCGGCCTCGGCGACCCCTTCGGGCCCGGCGAGCACCTTGGCGGTCACGCCGTGCGCGGCCAGCGCCGCCCGCAGCGCGGGTACGGCGTCGACGTCGGCGACGGCGACCGCGTCGGGCCGGAACTCGGCCGCCTGGCGAGCCAGCAGATCGATCCGGCCACCTCCCGCGGCGAGCGCCGCCACCCGGAACCCGCCGGGGTTACGGGCGATGACATCAAGGGACTGGGTCCCGACGGAGCCGGTCGAGCCCAGCAGGACGACGGAACGAACGGTGTCTGGCTGCACCGCACCATTCTCTCGGCTGACGTCCAGCTGTCCAATCGGACCGAAATCTGTAAGGCGTGGAACGCGCGATGAAAGGCGCTATTTAAGTCCGAATCTACCTATATCAATTGTTGTAAAGCCGGAGAAATGCGGATACGTAGCGCACTAGCTTCCCGAAACAGCATCAGGTCTCGGGAGGTACAAATGCGTCGCACGGCACACTTGGTCCCTATTTTCACCCTCGTCGCGGGCAGCACTCTGCTCTCCACGGCGGTCGCACATGGCGCCAGCGCGGGCACCATCGGCGCCGCTGCGGGCACGACCGCGGGCGCCGCCACGGCGGCCGCGGCCCCCAAGCCGGTCGAGGAGGAGGCCGCCGACACGAAGACCGAACAGAAAACGGTCCAGCACTACTGGACCGAGGCGAAGATGGAGGCGGCCCAGCCGCTTGACACCCTCGCCCCCAAAAAGGAGGGCATCCGGCTCGCCGCGGCGGCGATCGCGGCTCAGACCGCGGCCGACCCCGTCTCCGTTCCCGCGACCTCACCGGACGGCGACACCGTCGCGGTCGCCCGGGGATCCGCGTTCGCCCGCGCCTCCACCGGAGCGCGGTGGACCCGTGGCGGAGCGATCGCGAAAACCGTCGGGCGGGTCTTCTTCGTCTATCAGGGCCGCAACGCCTCCTGCTCCGCGAATGCCGTGACCAGTGAGAACAAGAGCACCGTGATCACGGCTGGGCACTGCGTGAGGATGGGCGGCGCCTTCCACGACAACTGGGTGTTCGTGCCGGGTTACCAGGACGGCGACCGTCCGTACGGCACGTGGGTGGCGACCACCCTCTACACGACCCCGCAGTGGAACAACGGTGAGGACATCAACTACGACGTGGCCGCCGCCGTGGTGGCGCCGCTGAACGGCAAGTCGCTGACCGACGTGGTCGGCGGCCAGGGCGTCTCCTTCAACCAGTCGCGGCGGCAGCAGATGCACTCCTTCGGCTACCCGTCGGCCAGTCCCTACGACGGCTCCAAGCTGATCTACTGCAGCGGGCGGGCCTTCGACGACATCCTGATGTCCCGTGACATCGGCATGAACTGCAACACGACCGGCGGATCAAGCGGCGGGCCCTGGTTCCTCAACTTCAACGAGAGCACCGGCCTGGGCACCCTGAACTCGGTGAACAGCTTCAAGTACAACTTCGCCACCGGATGGATGTTCGGCCCCTACTTCGGGACCGACGCGCGAGCCGTCTACCAGGCCGCGCAGAGCACCGGCACTCCCTAGAAGATTTACCTAAAGTAGTCGCAAGAACACATGCGGTAGTGCAAACTCGGGATTCATGACCCCGAGCCTCCCCCTGCTTGCGACTGCTTCGCTCGTCGCCGGGTTGCTGTGCGCCCCCATGATCGGCGCCACGGCCACGGAGCACAGGCAGCAGGCCGCAAGCACTCCCACCCAGCCCGTCCAGCCCGCGGGGAAGGCCTCGGTAGCCGCCCCCGGCAGATCAGACGTCGTCGAGCACATGACCGCCCCCGGCACCTCGGACCGGCGTCGTGTGCTCAGCTACTGGACCCCTCGCCGGATGGCGGGCGCCGTCCCGATCGATCCGCTCGGGACCGTGACCGGGATGCTGGGGAGACTCACCAGACCCACCGCCCCGGCCGGTCCGCCCAGGGCGGCGACCGGGACGTCAGGTCGGTCCATCGCCCCGGCCGGTCCGCTCGGGCTCACCGCCGGGATTCCCGGGCAGCCCACCGTCCCGAATCGTCTGTCCAAGGCGACGATCGAGATGGCGGAGTGGCCCACCGTCCCGGCCGGCCACCGGGCCGCCCCCGCCGGCCATCGGGCCGCCCCCACCGGAGAGGCCCGCGGACACCTGCGCGGTTCCGCGGCCCGCATCAGCGGGGCCCGCTGGAACGCGGGCGGCTCCGTGGCCCGCACCACGGGGCGGGTGTTCCTCACCCTCGGCGGAACGGACTTCGTGTGCTCGGCGAGTTCGGTCAAGGGGGCCAACAAGGATCTCGTGGTGACCGCCGGGCACTGCGTCAAGGACGGCACCGGCGCGTGGGCCGACAACTGGATCTTCGTCCCCGGCTATGACGCGGGGCGTCAGCCCTACGGGCAGTTCACCGCGCGCCGCATGTTCGTCGCGGGTTCGTGGTCGCGCAGCGCGGACGACAGCCACGACGTCGGCATGGTGGCGGTCAACCCCAGGAACGGCACGCACCTGGGCGACGCCGTAGGCGGCCAGGACATCACCTTCGGCGCGCCCAGGGGACGCCAGACCTACGGCTTCGGCTTCCCCGCCGATTCGCCCTACAACGGCGAGCACCTGGTCTACTGCGCCGGCTCGCTCCGCGACGATCCCAACGACCAGACCAACGACCAGGGCCTGCGCTGTGACATGACCGCCGGGTCCAGCGGCGGCCCCTGGCTGAGCGGCTTCGACCCCGCCACCGGGCGCGGCACGCTCACCTCGGTGAGCAGTTTCAAATACAGCGACGACCGCCGCACCATGTACGGGCCGTACTTCGGCGAGTCGGCCAAGCAGCTCTACGCCACCGCCCAGAACTCGTAGCCCCACGGGAGTTGCGGGCGAGGACGCGGATCAACGATTCGCAAAGCGGGATGATCAGGTTTTCAGGATCAAGACGGCGCCTCACGGAGTGGCGCCACATAAACCGGGGCAGGTCACCACGGGGGGAGTCGACGATGTCGGCTGCAGGATTCACGATCTGCACCATCGGCTCAGAAACGCCCCGATCGTTGACCGCAGCCGTCGTTCGGCTGCAGGTCGTCCGGCAACGTGACCGCCTTTCATCAGGCGGTCCCGGCGACCACCGTCGGCGATCCTCGGAAATCCGTGATCCTCAGAAAGGCATCACCATGAAGATTGAAAAGAGCAAGATCGTTGAGATGCTCCGCAGCCGTGGCGACAACGCCCTCGCGCAGCAGGCCGACAAGCAGCTGCCCCCGCAGATCGACACCGACCAGCACATGGAGCAGCTGAGCAAGCTTGGCCTGAACCCTCAGGACCTCACCAAGCTCGCCGGTGGCCTGCTCGGGCACTGATCCTGCATCTTGGGCAGAGTCACCCCGTGACCACGGTGGTTCACAGGCGAGCCTGATGAACCCGGTCCGGCGGTGGAGCCCGCTGACACCGGACGGGCTGCAGACCGTCCGGTGGCTCATCGAGGATCCCCGGCACCGGCCGGGGTGGGCGCGCAGGACAGGGCCCACCCCCGCTCAGTGACCGGCGACGGTTTTTCAGAGAACTTCAGAGGGTCAGACCGGTGAGGACCATGACCTTCTCGTAGGTGAAGTCGGCCATGGCCGAGCGGAGGCCCTCGCGGCCGGCTCCCGACTCCTTGACCCCGCCGTAGGGCATCTGGTCGGCGCGGTAGGACGGGACATCGCCGATGATCACACCGCCGGCCTCGATCTCCCGGTTGGCCCGGAAGGCGTTGTCCAGGCTGCGGGTGAACACCCCTGCCTGCAGGCCGTACTTGGAGTCGTTGACCGCGGCGAACGCCTCGTCCACCCCGGACACGGTCTGAATGATCATCACCGGGCCGAAGACCTCCTCACAGGAGACCTTGGCGTCCCGCGGCACATCGGTGAGGACGGTCGGCGCGACGGTGGCGCCGTCGCGGGTGCCGCCGGTCAGGAGGTGGGCGCCGGCGGCGACGGCCTCGTTGACCCACTGCTCCACCCGCTCGGCTGCCGCGACCGAGACCAACGGCCCGACCTGTGTCTTCTCGTCGGCGGGATCTCCGGTGACCAGGGCCTCGACGGCCGGAACCAGCCTGGACACGAAGTCGTCGTGCACGGACTCCTCGACGATCACCCGCTGGACCGCGATGCAGCTCTGCCCGGCCTGGTAGTTGGAGAACAGCGCCACCCGCGAGGCGGCCCAGTCGAGATCGGCGTCGGCGAGCACGACCGCGGCGGCGTTGCCGCCGAGTTCCAGGGTGACGTGCTTGCGCGGGACGCGATCCATGATCGCGTAGCCGACCGGGCTGGAGCCGGTGAAGGAGACGACCGGCAGGCGCGGGTCGTCGACCAGGCCGGCCGCACGGTCGTTGGGCACCGGAAGCACGGAGAACATGCCCTCGGGCAGCCCGGTCTCGGCCAGGATCTCCCCCAGCACCAGCGAGGAGACCGGCGTCGCCGGAGCGGGCTTGATGATGATCGGGGCGCCGACCGCGATGGCAGGGGCGACCTTGTGGGCCACCAGGTTGAGCGGGAAGTTGAACGGCGCGATCGCCAGGATCGGGCCGTGCGGGACGCGCGAGATGTAGGCGAGGCGGCCGGTGGCGGCGGCCTCGGTGTCCAGGCGCATGGTCTCGCCACCCTGGCGGCGGGTCTCCTCGGCGGCGAACCGGAAGGTGGAGATCGCGCGGTTGACCTCACCGCGGGCCCAGAAGATCGGTTTGCCGTTCTCCTCCGTGATCAGGTGGGCGATCTCGTCGGCGCGCTCGGCCAGACGGCGCGAGACGTGGGCGAGGGCCTCGGCCCGCACGTGGATCGGGAGCGCGGCGGCCTCCTTCCGCACGGCCGCGGCGGCGGCGACGGCCTCGGCGACCTGACTCTCGGTCGGCACGGAGCAGACGGCGACGACACTGCCGTCATACGGGTTGGTCACGGTCAGCTCGGCGTCCCCGGTGGCGGGGCGACCGGCGAGCCAGAAGGGGCGCACGTCCATGGCCCCGACGGTATGCCACGTGCCCGGACGTGGCGTTGCTCCACTTCGCACAAGAGATCTGCACCGGCGCGCCGTTACGCATAAAACAGCCTCCCGCCCGGCCCTGTAACAAAAACATGGGCATTAAGGGATATTCCTTACACGGCACCGGTTTGAATCATCTCCGGCGTGGCTAAGTCATCGAAGGAACTCTGAGACGGAAGGGCGTGGGCGCATGACCTCCTCGGCGCCGCGCGGCCTTCAGGGTGCCTATCTACTGGGCGAACGAGCCTCGCAGGACGAGCTCCGCGGCAAGCTGCTCGACGTCGCCAGCCAGCTTCTCGTCACCATCGGGCCCGAGAGCCTGTCGATGCGCCGCATCGCCACCGAGGCCGGATGCTCGACGACCGTCATCTACACCATGTTCGGCAGCAAGGAAGGGCTCGCCGAGGCGCTCTACCTGGAGGGCTTCGAACGGTTCCGGCGCCGCCTGGAGGCCGTGCCCCCGCGCAAGAACGCCCTTGAGCACCTCAGCGCGCTCGGTCCCGCCTACCGGGACGCGGCTCTGGCCGAGCCCGGCTACTACGCCCTGATGTTCGAGCGGGCGATCCCGGGCTTCGCGCCGAGCGAGCGGGCCAGGACGCTCGCCCGTGCCGCGCTCAACGTCCTCGACCGAGTGATCGCCGACTGCATCTCGGCGGGATACATCATCCCGATCCAGCCCAGGAAGATCGCCGATGCCCTGTGGGCCGCCGCCCAGGGCGCCATCAGCCTTGAGCGCGCCGGGCACCTGCGTGACAGCGGCACCTATGACGCGGTCACCCGCGCCACCGTCTCCCGCTATCTGGCCGACAAGTCCTGATCCGGCGTCCGGCGGTGAGGAAGGGCTCGCCGGGACTCTCTGTGATCTGCCGTTCGGCGCGGGCCGCACCACCGTGATCCGCGCGCCCCGTCCCGGCCCCGAGCGTCCCGATCAGGTCTCGGGCTCCGCGTCCCAGCCCGTAATCCCTGATTCGTGGCGCGAGGACCGTTCAGTCCGCCACGGCCAGCGCGACCCACAACTCGGCGCGGACCGCCGGATCGTCGAGGTCCCGGCCGAGGAGTTCGGCGGCGCGGCGCATGCGGTAGCGCAGGGTGTGCCGGTGCACCCCGAGCCGTTGGGCCGCCGCGTCCCAGTGGCCGTTGCATTCCAGATAGGCGCGCAGAGAGGCCAGCAGGTCCGCTCGGGAGCCGTGCTCCCTGAGCGGGGCGAGCAGCGCGGAGGAGAACGCCGCGGTCACGTCGGGGTCGAGCAGGGACATCAGGCTCTGTCCCGCGAGGTCGGCGAAGCGCATGACCGGCACGGCCCCGCGTCTGGCCGAGGCGAGTGCCCGATCCGCCTGCTCAAGTCCGGTGCGCAGATCCTCGGGACTCACCGTGGCGCCGACCCCGAGCGGGCCGTGATCCCGGAGTGCCAAAACCACGGTGTCGGCCCTGCCCGCCGGGACGACGACGACCACCCGGTCCTCGTCGGCCGCCGCGAACTCGTTGCCCGCGGCCTCCAGAACCGCCTCCCCGTCTCCCCCGGCGGCGATCACCACCAGTGGCCCGCAGGGGAAACCGTCGCCCAATAGCTCCAGCGTCTCCCTCCCGGCCTGCACCTGCCCGGCCAGCAGCAGCCGGAGCACCGCGGAGCGGACCCGGCGCTCGGCGGCCAGGTGTTCCCCGCCGTGCTCGATGGCGAGCGTCAGCAGGGACCCTGCGGCGTTGACCACGGTGTGCGCGACCGGCGTGAAGGGCCGCTCCAGGCCGACCGCGAAGAACCCCCTGATCCGGCGGGCTCCGAGCGGCTGCACGATGACGTGCTCCAGCGGCGTGGAGAGCGCCAGGCTCGCGGGCGCGCCCCTGCCCTCGGACTTCCTCAGGCGCTCCAGCTCGGGACGGAGGCCCTCGGCGGCGACGGCCGCACCCCTGCCCGTCGCATGCCGTACGGCTCCCGCCTCGTCGAGCAGGAGCGCCCAGCCGCCGAGCTCGCGGGCAAGACGGTCGATCACCGCCTGCGGCCCCTCGGGGCGGAGGGCGGCGCGGGTGAGACGGCCCTGGGCCGCGAAGGCGCGGCTGATCTCGTCGTACTGCTCGGCGGCGAGCAGCTCGCTGACCACCTTGCCGATCGCGACGAACGGGGTGTCTCGCGGCACCTCGATCAGCGGCAGCCCGGCCCGTGCCGCGGCGTCCACCAACGCTGCCGGGATCTTCTCGTGTCCGAGGCCGATGCCGAAGCCGAGCCCGGTGACCTCCCTGCCGACCAGCCGGTCGACGTAGGACCCCGCGTTGCGGGCGTCGAGGCGCATGCCCGTCGTGAGGACCAGCTCGCCGCCCTCCAGGAACGGGGTCGGATCCTCCAGCTCGCTGACCGCCACCCAGCGCACCGGCCGGTCGAGCGCGTCCTGTCCCGAGAGCACGCCGAGCTTGAGCGACAGGCGTCGTACAACAGTGCGGAGCGTCGGTGCCACGACCACCCCCGTTTGTACGTTACGGCCAGTGTGTTCCCTACAACTTTGCCATAGTGCAGCATCGGCACACCGACACGCGCGACATACCGTCACACCATGAGCACCGTCATCGCGGGCGGCCCCTCGCTTCCTCAGGAGCGCCGCGTCGTCACCGAGATCCCCGGCCCGAAGTCTCGCGAGCTGTTCGCGCGTAAGCAGGCCGCCGTCCCACCCGGCATCGGCACCACGCTGCCGGTCTTCGTGACGCACGCCGGCGGTGGCGTCGTCGTCGACGCCGACGGCAACTCACTGATCGACTTCGGCTCCGGCATCGCGGTGACCAGCGTCGGCAACTCCGCCCCGCGCGTGGTCGAGCGGGTGCGCAGGCAGGTCGCGGACTTCACCCACACCTGTTTCATGGTCACCCCGTACGAGTCCTACGTCGAGGTCTGCGAGAAGCTCAACCGGCTCACCCCCGGCGACCACGAGAAGCGCACCTTCCTGCTCAACAGCGGCGCCGAGGCCGTGGAGAACGCGGTGAAGGTCGCCCGTCACGCCACGGGCCGCCAGGCGGTCGTCGTGTTCGACCACGGCTACCACGGCCGGACCCTGCTGACGATGTCGCTGACGGCCAAGAACATGCCGTACAAACACAGGTTCGGCCCGTTCGCCCCTGAGATCTACCGGGTACCGCTGGCCTACCCGTTCCGCTGGCCCACGGGCCCCGAGAACTGCGCCGAGGAGGCCGCGGCCCAGGCGATCGACCAGATCACCAAGCAGATCGGCGCGGAGAACGTCGCCGCCGTGGTGATCGAGCCCATCTCGGGCGAGGGCGGTTTCATCGAACCCGCCAAGGGCTTCCTGCCGAAGATCGCGGAGTTCTGCCGGGAGAACGGCATCGTCTTCATCGCCGACGAGGTGCAGACCGGCTTCTCCCGCACCGGCGACCTGTTCGCCTGCGAGGACGAGGGCATCGTGCCCGACATCATCGTCACCGCCAAGGGCATCGCGGGCGGCCTTCCCCTGGCCGCCGTCACCGGCCGCGCCGAGATCCTCGACAAGGTCCACGTGGGCGGCCTGGGCGGCACCTACGGCGGCAACCCGCTCGCCTGCGAGGCGGCTCTGGGCGTGCTGGAGACCATCGAGGCCGACGACCTGACCGGCAAGGCCCGCCGCATCGGCGAGATCATGCTCCCCCGGCTGCGCTCCATCGCCGAGAAGACCCCCGCGATCGGCGACGTGCGCGGCCGCGGCGCCATGATCGCCATCGAGTTGATCGTTCCCGGCACCAAGGATCCGCACCCCACCGCGGCGGCGGAGATCGCCAAGAAATGCCACGCCGAGGGACTGCTGGTTCTGACCGCCGGCACATACGGCAACGTCCTGCGATTTCTTCCCCCATTGGTCATGCCCGACCACCTATTGGAAGAGGGCCTGGCAATTCTGGAGAAGGCGATCAGCGAGGTATGACGGTTTAGACCCCCTCATAAGGGGCACCCGGCTTGTGCCGAGTGCCCCTTTTTGCCGTTGTACGGCACCGATAAAGGAAGCAATTTAACCACCGCTTGACACCCACCAAAGCGATCACACGCCCTATCGGCGTTATAACGGTTCCGATACGAGAGTGCGCGATCAGGACGGGAAGCGTGATGAACTGGGGGCCCACGAGAACGGCACGAGGCATGATGACGTTCGACCCTGAGGGGTTGAGCCGCACTCAGTGCGAGGGTGACGCCTGCGTGGCCTGCCACAAGAAATGGCCGCGTCCGCGGATCAGGATCGGCCGTCTACCCGACAACAGAGCTCTGTTCGCCTGCCCGGAATGCGCGGATGCGCTCCTCCCGGAGTCACAGACGAACGTCCATCCCTTCCCCCGGCGCGTGGCCTTCTTCTGAGACGACCTTTTCAGCGGAACGGCAGAACGCGCAAATAGTAGAAGACATAAGAAAAAGAGCAGAAGAAGACAAATGTGCCCTCCCCCGCCGGAGCGGGGAAGGGCACGGAGCGTTCCGGCGGCTACCCGGTGAAACCGATGGCCGTCCGGCCCCTGTCCGCGTGGCCGGATCACGGACGACCGGCTCCGCTCGGAGTCGGAGACGATCGACCCGAGCCGGTCTGCCGATGATCGGGCCGGGCTCCCAAACCGATCCGCCCGGCGAGCGATCCACACCGGTGAAAGGCTCCAAGCCGGTGATCGGTCCAGGGCGGTGATCGATCCAGGGCGGTGAGAGGCTCAGAAAGGCATGGTCAGGCGGAGAGAAGGACCTCACGGGTCTGGTCACGCATGCCCCACGGCGAGCCGTAGGCGTTGAGCAGCTCCAGGAAGGGCACGGCGTCGAATGCCTCCGGCCCGAGCACTCCCGTGCCCGACCAGTCGCCGTTCGCCAGCAGCTCCAGTGCGACCACCGGGTGCACGGCCGTCTGCCAGACCACGGCCTGGCAACCGTACTCCCGCATCGACCACTCGTTGTCGACCACGTGGTACAGGTAGACCTCGAGCGGCTGCCCGTCCTTGCCGATGCCCTTCACCCAGGTGCCGGCGCAGGTCTTGCCGCTCATCCGGTCGCCCAGCGTGGCCGGATCGGGCAGGCTGGCCGCGACCATGTCGCGAGGTGAGGCCTCCACGCCGCCGACCTGGATCTTGCTCGCGCTGTCCAGGCCGAGCTTGTGCAGGGTCTTCAGGACGCCGATGAACTCCTCGCCGAGGCCGTACTTGAACGTCACCCGCTTGGCGTCGATGTAACGCGGAACGAGCAGCACCTCCTCGTGCTCGACGTTCACGCACTCGACGGGACCGATGCCCTCGGGAAAGTCGAAGATCTCCGGCTCGCTGAACGGCTCGGTGGTGTGCCAGTCACCGTTCTCCCAGATGACCGGCGGGTTGAGGCACTCCTCGATGGTCGTCCAGATGGAGAAGGTCGGCGCGAAGTCGTAGCCCTCGACCACCAGGTTCGACCCGTCGCGGATGCCGATCTCCTCGATGCTCTCGAAGAGGTGCTCGGACGCGTACCGCGCGAACACGTCGGCCAGGCCCGGCTCCACCCCCATGCCCACGAGCGCCAGCTGCCCCCCGCCACGCCAGGCCTCGGTCAGCTCGAACTGCTCGTCGCCCAGTTTCACGCCGGTCAGCTCGTACGGCCTGCGGGGATGGGGCCTCGACAACGACATCGCCATGTCGAGGTAGTGCGCCCCGGCGTTGAGCGCCGCCTGGAACAGGGGCATGGTGAAACGGGGGTCCACGGCGTTGAAGAGCACGTCGCAGCGGTGCTCGGCGAGGGCCGCCTCGACCGCGACCCGGTCGGAGGCGTCCAGCCCGATGGCGCTGAACCGCGGATCTCCGATCTTGGCCACCACGTCGGCGGCGCGGCCCTGTTTGGAGTCCGCCACCACGATGTGTTCGAAGAAATCTCGGCGCGCGGCGATCGGAACCACGGCCGAACCAACGCCGCCCGCTCCCACAAGAAGGATTCTCATGAGGGAAGACTACCCACTGACTGGTCGACCAGTCGATAGTCGGAACATGATTTTGCCATGGAATCCATCGTCAAATGAGATGATCACTACGAAAATCGTCGTGTTTTCGAGGGAAGGCAGACATGCCTCGGGGAAGACGAAGCGCTCCGGGGTCGGGGGAACACCCGGAGCGCCCCTGACGGACCCTCACCCGGTGAGGGGGGCGGGTCCGCAGCTCGTCAAACGTGGGTCTGGAGACACCCGCTCATTTCACGAGGTTCTTCCAGCGTTCGGTCCAGTCGATGTAATCAGTGCATTCCCCGCCCTGGCCGCCGCAATCCTTCGTCGGGCGGACGGCAAAGAAGACACGCCGGAGCCAGTCGTCGTCCTTGGCGTGGTAGATCTCGCACATGCGCTGGGCACGCCCGGTGCAGGCCTCCGGATTGGCCGGTGCGAGCCCCGTCCAGGCGGCGGCCGCGCGCTGCGCGTCCGCCGAGCTCATCCAGTTGAGCCACTCGTAGGCGCAGTTCGGGCTGGTGGGCTTGGCCGTGAGCATCCACGAGTCGACCCATCCGGTCATCGGCGCCCTGGCCGGGGTCTTCACCGGACGGCCCGCACGCTGGAAGAGGTCCAGGTGGTACGGCAGTGCCTCGGCGAGCCGTATCGTCCCCGCCGAGAAGGGCCGGATCACATCCAGGGAGTCCTGCCAGTAGACCCGGTCGGGACCGTCGTGCTCGGTGAGCAGGTTCACGGCGGCGTCGAGCTGGACGGGGGTGAGCTGGAACGGATCCTCGATTCCCAGATCCGGCTGGGTTTTCTTGAGCACGAGCGCGGCGTCGGCGATGCTCAGCGGGGTGTCCCTGATCGCCACGGGGGAATCGCCGTAGAGGGCTTCGGGCCCCTTCGGGCCGCCCCCCTCATAGATCATCTGGTTGACTCCCCAGAGGTAGGGGATGCCGTAGACCTTGTGGTCCCGCTGCATGGCGGGCAGATCGCGCAACCGCTTGGGGATCTGTTTGTAGGGCTGGATCAGCGACGTGTCGACCGGCGCGACCTTGCCCTCCGCCACCAGTTGCCCGGCCAGATCGGGAGAGGGCGAGACGACGTCGTAGGTGCCGCCGCGGAGCTTGGCGGCCATCTCCTCGCTCGTCCGGACCCGGTCGAGCTTCACGACCCGGCATCCGCTCTCCTTCTCGAAGGGCGTGACCCAGTTGACCCGCGTGCTGGTCCCGCCGTACTCGACATGCCCCTGGTACGTCAGCACCTGAAGCGTGCCCTCGCCCTTGCCGATGGACGCCGAGGGAGTCGGGGTGGGGGTGGACGGGGTGACCCCGGGGGTGGCCGAGCCGGCTCCCGGCGTGGTCGTGGTCGTGGCCGAAGGGCTCCCCGGCGGCCGGACCACGCTCGCGGCTCCCGCCGAGGTGCAGGCGGCGAGCGCCAGGCCGCCCACCCCCAGCAGCGCTCCGAGACGTGTACGGCGGAGCCTGTCCCTGCCCACGAAGTCCCCTCACGACGTAGCCGCCAACCTGACCGGAGCCTACCGGCCCGCCCCCGTTCCGGAGGGTCGCGAACCCATCTGACCCGGCCGCTTTCCGCGCCACCCGTGCCCGTGCCTCGCGAAAGGGCTCTCTCGCGAGGCACGGTGACCGCCGTGCCGGGAACCATCCGTCGGCCAGGGGCCCGCTGCCGGTCGGGATCCTCGGGGACCGCCTGTCGGCCGAGAATCCCTGGGAACCGCCTGTCGTTCGGGAATCCTCGGGACCGCCTGTCGGCCAGGGGACCCTGGAAATCACCCGCCGGCCGGGGTCCTCGGGGAGGACTACGTGTTGGTCGGAGATCCCTGGAAATCACCCGCCGACCGGGGTCCTCGGGGGGGACTACGTGTTGGTCGGAGATCCCTGGGAACCACCTGTCGATCGGGATCCTCGGGGGACTACTTGTTGGTCGGGAACCCGAGGTTGACGCCGCCGTGGCTCGGGTCGAGCCAGCGGGACGTGACGACCTTGCCACGGGTGTAGAAGTGCACGCCCTCGGTTCCGTGGACATGGGTGTCGCCGAACAGCGAGGACTTCCATCCGCCGAAACTGTAGAAGGCCATCGGCACCGGGATCGGCACGTTGATGCCGATCATGCCGACCTCCACCTCGTTCTGGAAGCGCCGGGCGGCGCCGCCGTCGTTGGTGAAGATGGCCGTGCCGTTGCCGAACTCGCCGCCGTTGATCAGCTCGACGCCCTCCTCGTAGGAGGAGACGCGCACGATCGTCAGGACCGGGCCGAAGATCTCCTCCTGCTGGACCCGGGAACCGGCCGGCACATGGTCGAGGACCGTGGGGCCGAGCCAGAAGCCGGGGGTGTCCTCGGCAGCGGTCCCGGCGAGGACCGGGGTCCGGCGGCCGTCCACAACGAGCTTCGCGCCCTCGGCGACACCCAGGTCGAGGTAGGAGACGACCTTGTCGCGGTGGACCCGCGTGACGAGCGGGCCCATCTGGGAGGCGGGATCGTCGCCGGGGCCGATGGTCAGCTCGGAGACGCGGGAGACGATCTTGTCGACCAGCTCGTCTCCGACCGGGTCCACGGCCAGCACGACGGAGATCGCCATGCAGCGCTCGCCGGCCGAGCCGAAGCCCGCCGACACCGCGGCGTCGGCGACGAGGTCGAGATCGGCGTCGGGGAGGACGAGCATGTGGTTCTTGGCGCCGCCGAGGGCCTGGACCCGCTTGCCGTGGGAGGTGCCGGTCTCGTAGACGTATTTGGCGATGGGCGTGGACCCGACGAAGGAGACGGCACGCACGTCCGGGTGCTCCAGCAGCCGGTCCACCGCCACCTTGTCACCCTGGACGACGCTGAAGATGCCGTCCGGCAGCCCGGCCTGCTTCCAGAGCGAGGCCATCAGCAGCGACGCCGAGGGGTCCTTCTCCGAGGGCTTGAGGATGAAGGCGTTGCCCGCGGCGATCGCGATCGGGAACATCCACATCGGCACCATCGCCGGGAAGTTGAACGGGGTGATCCCGGCGACGACGCCCAGCGGCTGCCGGATCGAGTAGGAGTCGACTCGGGTGGAGACGCCCTCGGAGAACCCGCCCTTGAGCAGGTGCGGGATGCCGCAGGCGAACTCCACGACCTCCAGTCCGCGAGCCACCTCGCCCAGCGCGTCGGAGTGGACCTTGCCGTGCTCCTCCGAGATGAGTCTGGCGAGCTCGTCGCGGTTGGCGTACATCAGCTCGCGGAAGCGGAACAGCACCTGCGACCGCTTGACCAGCGAGGAGTCCCGCCATGCGGGATAGGCCGCCGCGGCTGCGGCCACGGCCGTGTCGACCTCGGCCACCGACGCCAGGTGGACCTGCCCGCTGACCTCTCCGGTCGCGGGGTTGAAGATCTCGGATGTACGGCCGGAACCCTCGACAGGGTTCCCGGCGATCCAGTGGGTGATGTTCTTCACGACGAGACGACCTCAGCGTTGATGACTTCGAGCACGTTGACGATGATTGCGAGCCCCTCGGCGGCTTCCGCCTCCGTCAGGGTGAGCGGCGGGGCCATGCGGAGCACGTTGCCATACAGGCCGCCCTTGCCGGCGAGCAGACCCGCCTTCTTCGACTCCTCCATGAACCGGGCCGTGAGCGCGGTGGAGGGCTCGCCGGTCGCCGGATCGACCAGCTCGACGGCGAACATCAGGCCCTTGCCACGGATGTCGCCGACGATCGGCAGGCGCGGCGCGGCCTCGCGAAGGCCGTCGATGATCAGGGCGCCGGTCCTGGCCGCGTTCGCCTGCAGGTCGTGGTCGAGCACGTAGTCCAGGGTGGCGTTGGCGGCGGCCATGGAGATCGGGTTGCCGCCGAAGGTCGCCAGGCCGACCGCGGGGAGGCTGTCCATCAGGTCGCCGCGGGCGACGACGCCGCCGACCGCGAAGCCGTTGCCCAGGCCCTTGGCGAAGGTCATCATGTCCGGCGTGACGCCGTGGTTCTGGATGCCGAAGAACGCCGAGCCGGTACGGCCCCAGCCGGTCTGGACCTCGTCGGAGATGAACAGGATGCCCTCTTCGTCGAGGACCTCCTTGTATGCGGCGAACAATCCGTCGGGGGCCATGGTGAAGCCGCCCACTCCCTGGATCGGTTCGGCGATCAGCGCGGCCACGTCATTGGAGACGGCGGTGGCGAGCACGTGACGCAGGTCGTCGACGCAGGCCTTGATGTAGTCGGCGTCCGAGAGCCCCCTGAACTGGGTGAGATGCCGGTCGGCGCCGTGCAGGAAGTGCACGTTCAGCGGCGACAGCGAGTTGTTCTTCCAGCTGCGGTTGCTCGTGACGCTGACCGCGCCGAAGGAGCGGCCGTGGTAGCTCTGCCGCATGGCGAGCACCTGGTCGGACTTGCGCGCGTAGGTCGCCAGCAGCAGCGCGGTCTCGTTGGCCTCGGTGCCGGAGTTGGTGAAGAAGACCTTCGCGTCCTCGATGCCGGACAGCCTGGCGATCTTCTCGGCGAGCTCGATCTGGCCGCGGAGCAGGTAGACCGTGGAGGTGTGCACGACGCCGGTGGCGAGCTGGCGCTCGACGGCCTCGCGCACCTCGGGCACGTCGTACCCGATCATGTTGGTCAGGATCCCCGCGAAGAAGTCGAGGTAGCTCTTGCCCGCCGCGTCGACGACCCGGTTGCCCTTGCCCCCGACGATCTCGATGGGCTCGTCGTAGTAGATGGAGAGCCAGTTGGGCATTACCGCGCGATGGCGCGCAAGGAGATCCGACATACATCAATTATCGCGGTTTCGGGCTACCACTCCTACCGACACCCTGTCGGAAGATTGCCATCAAACCCGTCACACTGTCAGACCCTGTCTTTCACGTCACACTCGGGGATTCCCCAATGACGGATCGACCAGGCCATCCTCCCGCAATCGGCCCCCTCCGGCGAGATGGACGGCCCCGCAGGCCCCGCCCGCCGGACGAGGCCTGTACGACTTGCGCCCTGCGACGGAAGGCGCAAGCCGTACAGGGGCTCGAGCGAAGCACCCCCCAGGTTCCTCGCCGAGCATCGGCGGTCATCCGACCTCGCCATCTTCATGGTCACTCATATTTCCTATTAAAACAACCTGAAATACATGAATGATTCGGGGCTTCGACGAGCCTCCCCGGCCCCGGCACCCCGTACGGTCATCCGCGTCGATGGCCGACCTGCTCGGCAGATCGGCCATCGACGGAGCGGACGCGCAGGATCGACGTCCTCGGGAGCCCTCAGCGCCCCGCTTCCACCAGGTCCGCGTCCGCGTCGGCACGGATCCGGGGAGCGGGCCGCAACACCACGAACGCCAGCAGGGCGGCCGCGAGGGTGAACCCGACGCCCACCCAGGAGCCGAACGACATGGCCGAGACGAACATGTCCCGGGCGGTCCTGATCAGTCCCGGATCCCCGAGCCGAATCGCGCCGGCGATCGACTCCCGCGCGACGGCCGGGGCCTCCGGAGGCATCGACGAGGTGTAGGTCGCGGCCAGCACGCTGCCGAGCACGGCGACGCTCAGCGCCATTCCGACCTGCTGGACGGTGTCGTTGAGGGCTGATCCCACACCGGCGTGCGCGGGCGGCACCGCCCCCATCAGCGTGGCGTAGGCCGCGGGTCCGGCCAGGCCGCCGCCGATCCCCATGAGCATGAGAGCGGCGATCAGCATGCCGTACCCGGTCTCGCCGGTCATGAAGGCGAGCACGCCGAAGCCGAGCGCCATCACGCTCAACCCGACCGCGATCAGCACGCGGTTGCTGATCTTCTGCCCGAGACCGGCGCCGACCCCGTTGAACAGCGCGGCGGCCACGGCGTACGGCAGCAGCGCCAGACCGGCCTTCATGGGGTCGTAACCCAGCACGAACTGCAGATACTGGGTGAGCATCAGCAGCAGCGCGCCCGTGCCGAACGACATCAGCACGATCGAGAACGACGACCCGCTGAAGTTGCGGTCGCGGAACAGCTCGAGCGGGAGCATCGGATGGGCCGACCTCAGCTCCCAGAGCACGAATGCCCCCAGCCCCAGCACGGCCAGCGCCGCGGCGACCAGCGTCGCGGGCGCGGTCAGGCCCGCGCCCGGCACGGAGATGACCACGAAGACCAGGGCACTCATGCCGACCGTGGACAGCAGCACGCCGAGCGGGTCGAGCCGCCGGACCGGACCGCGCGACTCGGGCATCAGCAACGCCGCCGCGATGATCGCGACGACCGCGATGGGCACGTTGAGCAGGAAGATCGAGCCCCACCAGTAGTGATCGAGCAGGAAGCCGCCCAGCGTGGGACCGGCGATCACGCCGACCATGGCCACGGCACTCCACGCGGCGATCGCCTTGCGGCGCTCCTCATCGTCGAAGACGGTGATCAGGATCGACAGCGTGCTCGGCATGAGGATGGAGCCGCCGACACCCATCAGCGCGCGGGCGGCGATCAGCTGCCAGGGCTCGGTGACCAGCAGGGCGATCAGCGAGGCGCCGCCGAACAGCGTCAGGCCGATGATCAGGAAACGTTTCCGGCCGTAGCGGTCGGAGAGGCTGCCGGCGGTGAGCAGCAGGCCGGCGAAGACCAGGACGTAGGCGTCAATGATCCATTGGATGTCCGACGGGCTGGCCCCCAGGTCGGTCATCAGGGCGGGGATGGCCAGGTTCAGAACGGTGTTGTCCACCACGAGGACCAGCAGGCTCAGACAGAGCACTCCAAGGATCCACCAACGCCGGGGGTCGCGTTCCACTCGCACAGTGTTCGATATCACTCGCACAGCGTACGACAAGCTCGTACATCGTGCGAGTGAATTTATACTGGAGCCGTGAAACAGCCCTTCAGCTCGGTCTGGACCCGCGAGCCCCGCACCAGCAAGAGTCCGACGCTCAGCCGGACACAGATCGTGCGCGCCGCCGTGGAACTGCTCGACGCCGAAGGGCTGAACGCGCTGAGCATGCGCCGCCTGGGCGCCAAACTCGGCTCGGGGGCCACCAGCATCTACTGGCACGTGGCCAACAAGGACGAGCTGCTCGAACTGGTCCTGGACGAGTTCTACGGCGAGTTCAAGCTCCTGGAGACCTACGAGACGACCGACTGGCGGCACGCCGCGACCCTCTTCGCATACGGGATGCGGGAGGCACTCTTCCGGCACCCCTGGGCGATGCCCCTCGTCGGGACGATGCCCGCCGTCGGCCCCAACGCGATGCAGCTCATGAGCCGGCTGAGCGGCACCTTCGCGCGGGCCGGGTTCCAGGACTTCGAGCGCGACTACGCCGCCTCGACGCTGCTGTCCTACGTGGCGGGCATCACCGTGCCGGAGATCTCCCTGCTGAACGCGCTGGCCGGATCGGGCATGACCATCGCCGAATGGCACGAGACCACGCGGCCGACGGTGGAGAAGGCCGCGGCCGACTATCCCGAACTGCGCGCCCGCTATGCCGCGATAGACATCAACACCTCCATAGCCCTCGGCTTCGAGTTCGGCCTGAGCTGCATCCTCGACGGCCTCGAAGCGCGCCTGAACCGCCGCGCCCAGTCCGCGGCGTCGCCGTTGCGATCGCCCGAGGCGTCCCGTGACGACGAGCACGCCGGCGCGGAGTGACTCATTCCGGCGAGGGCCGCAGCGATCGGCCGGACCACCTCTCCGGCGCCGCCCGGTCGGCCGGACGGGCTCGCTTTCGTACCAACTTCCTGCCAGTCGCGACGTCACGCCCTGCGGCCCGGCGTCATGCGATGCTCCGCCAACCTGCTGCGATACAGCCCGATGTAAACAGTATGTAAATCAAGTGCAGTTCATACTTACAATCTGATCAGATATTCTCGGGGTGTGCTCCCTACAATCGCCGATGTTCTCGCGCTGGACAGCGTCCGCCGAGGCAACCCCCGAGTCGTCGCGGGAGCCGATCGGCTGGGGACCCCGGTGCGCTGGGTCCACGTGGGCGAGGTGACCGACATCGCGCACCTGCTGCGCGGGGGCGAGCTGGTGCTCACCACGGGCATCGCCCTTCCGGACGACCCCGGAAAACTTGCCGAATACATCGCCGAGTTATCCGCCGTGGGCGTGTCCGGACTGATCGTGGAGATGGGCCGCAAGTTCATCGGAGAGCTGCCCCACTCCGTGGTCAGGTCCGCCGAGGAGCACGGCCTGCCTCTGATCACGCTGGCCCGTGAGACACCGTTCGTGCAGATCACCGAGTCGGTGCACGCCCGGATCATCGACATCCAGCTGGAGGAGCTGCGCGCCTCCGAGCACCTTCACGAGGTCTTCACCGAGCTGTCGGTCGAGGGCGCGTCCCCCGCCGAGGTGCTCAGTCAGGTCGCCCGGCTGTCCGGGCGGCCGGTCCTGCTGGAGAACCTCGCCCACCAGGTCCTGGCCTGCGAGACCGCCGGACGCGACACCGGCAACCTGCTCGCCAGCTGGGAGACCCGCTCCCGCGCCGTGGCACCCGACCTGCGCACCGCCTACGACGCGACCTCCGGCTGGCTGGTCACCATGGTCGGCGCACGAGGACAGGACTGGGGCCGGCTGATCCTGCTCTGCGACGCCGAGCCCGGTCCCCGCGACATCGTGCTCGCCGAGCGCGCGGCGACCACCCTTGCCCTGGGCCGCCTGCTGGAGCGCCACCAGGAGTCACTCGAACGCCAGGCCCACGGCACGATCATCACCGGCATCCTGACCCACGCCTACGCCGACCCGGAAGAGGCCGCGGCCCGTGCCCGCGCGGTCGGCGTGCCACTCACCGGCCGCAAACTGATCAGTGTGGTGCTCCGCCTGGCCGAGGCGTCGGAGAGCCTTCTGGACGGCCAGGAGCAGCTCGCCAGGCTCGGTGAGCTGGCCGAGGCGGCCGCCGCGGCCTGCCGCGAGGCCCGCCTTCCGGCCCTGATCGGCGCTCTGGACCAGAACCGCGTCGGCGTCCTGCTCCCCCTGCCTCCACGCACGTTCGCCGAGCCCACCCTGACCGCGCTCGCCGACCACCTGCGCAAGGCCTTCACCACTCCCTTCGTCCTCGCCGCGGGTTCGGTGGTCGAGTCGATCCGTGACGTACGGCGAAGCTTCCTGGAGGCCGAGCAGGTCGCCGACGTAGCCGTCAGGCAGCCCGACGGCCGGGCCTTCTACCGCCTGCCCGACCTTCGCCTGCGCGGCCTGCTCCACCTGTTACGCGACGACGCCCGCCTGCAGACCTTCGCCGAACGTGAGCTCGGCCCCCTGCTGGCGCACGACGCCCAGCGCGGTGGCGACCTCACCCGGATCCTGCGCATCTACCTGGACGCCGGCCGCAACAAGGCCGTCTCCGCCCAGAAAGCCCACCTGTCGCGGCCCGCCTTCTACGATCGGCTCCGCAGGCTGGAACGCATCCTCGACACCGACCTGGACGATGTCGAGTCCTGCCTCTCCCTCCACGTCGCCCTCCTGGCGCTGGAATCCTTCCGGAGAGACAACCCCCGCTGAAAGGCCCTCATGCCCGAGATCCTCGTCCCCGAGACCGCCGACCTGGCTCGCATGGTCACCGCCGCCGGCGCGTTCGCCGTCCCGACCGGCGACGTGCGGTTGTCACCCGACGAGCTGGACCCCGCCCAGATTCTCGCGGGCTCACCGCGCGTCTCCTCGATCGAGCTGTGGTCCTCGCCGGACGGCACACAGAGCCGGGGCATCTGGGAGATCACCCCGGGAACGGTGACCGATGTGGAACGCGACGAGATCTTCGTGGTCCTGTCCGGGCGTGCCACCGTGGAGGTCGAGGGAGGCGCGACCATCGAGCTCGTCCCGGGTTCGGTCTGCCTGCTCGCCGACGGCGCCAAAACCATCTGGATCGTCCACGAGACCCTCCGCAAGGTGTATCACTCCACGGCCTGAACGGCCTGGGCGGAAACGGCGGTGCGGGCCGTACGGAATCTGGATTCCGTACGGCCCGCACCTGCGACTACCTGTGTGATTTCCTGCGCGTGTTATCCGCGCCTGACTAACCGTGTCTGTCGGAGGCGGGGTCCATGTGAATGGTGTCACCTGCACAGATGTGAAGATCCCAGCGGCGCGGACGCGCCAGGATCACACCGAAGATGAAACCGAGGACCATGCTTGCGATGATCACGATGAGAATGCTCAGCCCCATGACGGCTGCCTCTCGGAAAGATGTGCCGCTTGATGTGAAGGGACGCGGCCTACTGCACCGTAGCGCCACGCGCTCTCGTCCTCGCGGCGAAACAGCGGGGACTAACCCCTATTGACCAGGGCGGATAGCCCGGTTGGGGCCGTCATGGATCACGCGAGTTCCACTTTTTTCATATGATCTTGCATGGGGAACAACACTTTCTTGGGTCGTTTCGCGTGTTTCGCTCCCCTTGGCACGTAGATCTCGACACGATAGTGCACCGAAGTCAGGTCACTTACGGGAGAGACATACATGTCGCGACGCATCGTCATCGGATTTACGGTCATGGCGCTCGCCGCCACAGCGATTCCAGCCGAAGCCGACCAGGCGAGTTTACGGTTTCCCTCATCGGCGTTCCCGCTCGGCACGGGCATGGCTCCTGTCAAAAAGCAACGCAGTGTGGCTCCGGGAATTGACCTTTTCAGCGTGACACACGGCAAATCCACCCAGGGGTGGACAGTGTCGGTGATGATGCCCAATGGACACGATGCCGGCGGCCTTGCCACCGCGCAGACGCAGGCCGCGGCCGTGGAGGCCGCGGGATTCACCCCCGGCATTGTGCAGGTCATACAGCCCGCCGCGGCGGACGCCCCGGCCGTGGAGCGATACATGGTCCGGATCGGGCTGTGGACGCTCAAGCAGCGCGCCAAGGCCGACGCGATGGTGAAGGATCTCAAGGAGTACGGCATCAAGGCCAAGGCCGACTACCTCGGTGACGACGGCACGGAGACCACCGGCCCCTGGGACATGCGCGTCCTGATGGTGGACCCGAAGGTCTTCAAGGGATCCTTCAGGACCAGCGTCGGCAAGAGCGTGGCGGCACGCGAAACCGTCGGCTCCATGTCCAAGCTCACCCATGCCCTCGCCGGAGTCAACGGCGGTTTCTTCAACATCCACACGGCCAAGACCCTTCAGGGTGACCCGATGGGAGTGTCCGTGGTGGGCGGCAGGCTCCTCAGCGAGGCGGTGCCCGGCCGTACCGGCCTGGTCATCACCGAGGGACGCAAGGCCCGGATCACCGAGCTGAAGACGGCGGTCACCGCGATCTCCTCCGACGGGACGAAGACCCCGATCCAGGGCATCAACCGGGCTGCGGGCCCTGACGAGCTCGTCCTCTACACCGAGGAGTTCGGCGCCAAGACGTTGGCCGACGGGGGCATCGAGGTCGTGGTCAACGCCGCCCAGGGCAAGGTCGTCAACGTCCGCCAGGCCGGCGGCGTCGTCGCGCGCGGCAACTACGTGCTGCACGGCACGGGCCTCATGGCCCTCTGGCTCCAGGAGCACGCCCTGGAGACCTGGACGATGAAGGTGGACAACAAGGTCATTGACCTGCGGACGCAGAAGGCCGTGCCGCTCGCTCCCGACACGTACGTGATGGGGGGCGGGGTCGGGCTGGTCAGGAACGGCCGGGTACGGATCACCGCGCTGGCCGACGGGCAGGCCTCGCTCAACATGATGCTCCGCCGCCACCCGCGCACGATGGTGGGCATCACCAAGTCCGGCGGGTTGATCATGGCCACGGTCGACGGCCGCAACCCGGGTGTCACCGTGGGCGCCTCAATGGTGGAGGCGGCCCAGCTGATGCGCTGGCTGGGCGCCAAGCAGGCCATCAACTTCGACGGCGGCGGTTCGAGCGCGATGGTCATCGGGAACAAGGCCGTCAACCGGCCGTCCGACGGAGCCGAGCGGACCGTGGGCGACGGTCTGTTCGTCACCGCTCCCTGACCGTTCCCGTCTGCCTCGGCCGGATTTCAGCCGACCCCCTGTGATTCCGCGAGTCCCGGCTCGGGTGAGCCGGGACTCGTTCGTTCAGCCTGCGAACGAAGTAAGGGCCCGCACCATGCGGTGCGGGCCCTTGTGCGACACCCGCCATTCCCGTCGAGCCACCCGCTCACGCAGCTCCGCGTTCTCCGGAGCCGGGCGTTCCCGGCCATGAGAGTGCGCGTCAGAGCGATCGGTTCAACCTGGTCAGGCTCGTAGCGGCCGGAAGAACTCGCGAATCTCGGTGACCAGCTCCTCCGGCCGCTCCAATGCCGCGAAATGACCGCCCCGGTCGAACTCCGTGAACCGGGTCAGGCGGTAGCAGCGCCGCACCCACTCCTCGGGCGGCGTGAAGTTGTCCTTGGAGAAGGAGGCGAACCCGGTCGGCGTATCGACATAACCGGGCACAGACCTGCCAAGCATGCCCTCGGTGTGCATGGTCTCGTAGTACAGGCGGGTGGAGGTGGCGATGGAGTTGGTCAGCCAGTAGAGAGTGATGTCGGTGAGCAACTCGTCCTTGCTGAACACCGACTCGACGTCGCCGCCGCAGTCGCTCCACGCCTGGAACTTCTCCACGATCCACGCGGCCAGCCCGGCGGGAGAGTCGGACAGTCCCGCAGCGAGCGTGGACGGCCGGGTGCCCTGGATTTGTGCGTACCCGCCCTCCTCGGAGAAGAACTGCTCGGCCTTGGCCACAAACGCCTCTTCGGCGGGCGTGAGCGGGGCCGAGTTCTCGTCCAGCACCGGCGTCGCCCCCATCAGGTTCAGGTGGATGCCCGCCACGGTGTCACCATGGTCGCGGCCGAGGCGGCTGGTGATCTGCGCGCCCCAGTCGCCGCCCTGCGCGCCGTAGCGCGAATAGCCGAGCACCTCGGTCGTGAGCTGGTTGAACAGGGTCGCCATGGCCGTCGGGGTCATCCCGGGCGTGCCGGGATGTGGGGAGAAGCCGTAGCCGGGCAGGCTCGGCGCGACCAGGTCGAACGCGTCGGCCGGGTCCCCGCCATACGCTGCCGGGTCGGTCAACGGCCCGATGATCTTTTGCACCTCCCAGAACGAACCCGGCCAGCCGTGCGAGAACAGCAGCGGGAACGGGCGCGGCCCCACCCCCTTGGCATGCACGAAGTGCAGGGTATTGCCGTTGACCTCGGCGAGGAACTGGGGAATCGCGTTGAGTCGCTCCTCAGCCGCGCCCCAGTCGAACTCGGTGCGCCAGTACTCCAGCAGCTCGGCGAGGTAGCCGGGTGGCGTGCCGTGCGTCCAGTCCTGTCCAGACAGTGCCGGCGCGAACCGCGTTCTGGCCAGCCGCTCCCGTAGGTCGGTGAGCTGCTCGGGACTGGTTTCGCTGCGGAACGGACGTATCTTCGCCATGTGATCCTTTCCCTGGCATGCCGAAATGCCTCGTATCCGGCATGCCGACGCGCCGACGTGCGCGCGGTCCATGGGTCGCGGCCGATGCTGCGCTGGGCGGGTGCCCCCGGGCATTCCTTCGGGGACACATTCAGATTCAGGTTTACGCCGGCTGCGCGAAGTTACCCAGACCCTCGCTCTGCCTACGTCCCGGGTGACTACCACCAGCAAGAACAGGCTGACGAGCCCAATCGGGAACGCCCCGACGCAACACACTCGACCTACCAGGCCGAGACCTACCTCCGACGGTCTACTGCCCTTCGCATACGAGTATCAGCTGGTTGAGAAGAGGCAAGCCTCATCGACCCCCTACTGAAGCCGCTTTCTGGTTCTGCTGGTTGCGCTGTGTGATCGTCCCAAGGCATGCGTGAGTACGGCCGGGCCGGAGAGCATCGGGCCGGGGGGCGCCAACAGCGGATCATCCCCTCGAACGCGAAAAAAAAGGGGGGGTCCACCCCGCGGTGCCTGCCCCTCTCCCCGGCACGAAGGAACACGAAGGAACACAAAAAGGGGTCCGCGCCCCACGGGTACAACCCCCTCCCCCGGACACGAAAAAAAGGGGGTCCACGCCGCATGGCAGGACCCCCTTCCGAGTAACGCAGGTGATTCCAGGTCATGCTGGTGGGTGAACGCAGAAAAGGGCCACCCCAACATGGGGTGACCCTTTCCTGTGAAAGATTGTCCGGCGGTGACCTACTCTCCCACACCGTCCCCGGTGCAGTACCATCGGCGCTGAAGAGCTTAACTTCCGGGTTCGGAATGTAACCGGGTGTTTCCCCTTCGCCATAACCGCCGTAACCCTATTAAACAATCAACCACACGTCTTCGCCCGCTAATGCTGCCACGGGCGGCGGTGTTTGCTGTTTCAGAATCACATAGTGGACGCGGGCAACACAATCTGCATACCATGAACCGATCACGCGCTGCTCCGGACCCGGCGAGGATACAGAGCGCAGCGACAACCACATTCACACACACAGCACTGTTGCTTTGTGGTCAAGTCCTCGGCCTATTAGTACCGGTCAGCTCCACACGTTACCATGCTTCCACCTCCGGCCTATCAACCCGGTCGTCTCCCGGGGGCCTTACCCACTCACGTGGTGGGAGACCTCATCTCAAGGCGAGCTTCCCGCTTAGATGCTTTCAGCGGTTATCCCTTCCGAACGTAGCCAACCAGCCATGCTCCTGGCGGAACAACTGGCACACCAGAGGTTCGTCCGTCCCGGTCCTCTCGTACTAGGGACAGCTCCTTTCAAGTCTCCTGCGCGCGCAGCGGATAGGGACCGAACTGTCTCGCGACGTTCTAAACCCAGCTCGCGTACCGCTTTAATGGGCGAACAGCCCAACCCTTGGGACCTACTCCAGCCCCAGGATGCGACGAGCCGACATCGAGGTGCCAAACCATCCCGTCGATATGGACTCTTGGGGAAGATCAGCCTGTTATCCCCGGGGTACCTTTTAGCCGTTGAGCGACGGCGCTTCCACATGCCACCGCCGGATCACTAGTCCCAGCTTTCGCTCCTGCTCGACCCGTCGGTCTCACAGTCAAGCTCCCTTGTGCACTTACACTCGACACCTGATTACCAACCAGGCTGAGGGAACCTTTGGGCGCCTCCGTTACTCTTTAGGAGGCAACCGCCCCAGTTAAACTACCCACCAGACACTGTCCCTGATCCGGATCACGGACCGAAGTTAGACGTTCAAAACGACCAGAGTGGTATTTCACCAATGACTCCACCGCCACTAGCGTGACAGCTTCACCGTCTCCCACCTATCCTACACAAGACGTTCCAAACGCCAATGTCAAGCTGTAGTGAAGGTCCCGGGGTCTTTCCGTCCTGCTGCGCGTAACGAGCATCTTTACTCGTAGTGCAATTTCGCCGGGTCTGCGGTTGAGACAGCGGGGAAGTCGTTACGCCATTCGTGCAGGTCGGAACTTACCCGACAAGGAATTTCGCTACCTTAGGATGGTTATAGTTACCACCGCCGTTTACTGGCGCTTAAGTTCTCAGCCTCGCACACCCGAAGATGCGCTAACCGGTCCCCTTAACGTTCCAGCACCGGGCAGGCGTCAGTCCGTATACATCGTCTTACGACTTCGCACGGACCTGTGTTTTTAGTAAACAGTCGCTTCCCCCTGGCCTCTGCGACCCCCACCAGCTCACAAAGCAAGTCTGATCACCAGCGGAGGCCCCCCTTCTCCCGAAGTTACGGGGGCAATTTGCCGAGTTCCTTAACCACAGTTCACCCGATCGCCTTGGTATTCTCTACCTGACCACCTGAGTCGGTTTGGGGTACGGGCCGCCACGACACTCACTAGAGGCTTTTCTCGGCAGCATAGGATCACCCACTTCGCCACAATCGGCTCGGCATCACATCTCAGGATCAATGGACCGCGGATTTGCCTACGGTCCTCCCTACATGCTTACCCCAGGACTACCATCGCCTGGGCTGGGCTACCTTCCTGCGTCACCCCATCGCTTACCTACTACCAGTTCAGGTCAGGCGTTCGGCCTCACCCCAAACACCCCGAAGGGTGCGTGCAGGGGACTTAAGGACCCTTAGTATCACTGGATTCAGTATTGGCGCATCGTAGCGGGTACGGGAATATCAACCCGTTGTCCATCGACTACGCCTGTCGGCCTCGCCTTAGGTCCCGACTTACCCTGGGCGGATTAGCCTGGCCCAGGAACCCTTGGTCATCCGGCGCAGAAGTTTCTCACTTCTGATTCGCTACTCATGCCTGCATTCTCACTCGCACGGCCTCCACAGCTGGATCACTCCGCTGCTTCGCCGGCCGCACGACGCTCCCCTACCCATCCACACACCTAAACCACAAAGGCTCAGCTATTGTGTGAATGCCACGACTTCGGCGGTGTACTTGAGCCCCGCTACATTGTCGGCGCGGAATCACTTGACCAGTGAGCTATTACGCACTCTTTCAAGGGTGGCTGCTTCTAAGCCAACCTCCTGGTTGTCACTGCGACTCCACATCCTTTCCCACTTAGCACACGCTTAGGGGCCTTAGTCGGTGGTCTGGGCTGTTTCCCTCTCGACTACGGAGCTTATCCCCCGCAGTCTCACTGCTGCGCTCTCACTTACCGGCATTCGGAGTTTGGCTGACGTCAGTAACCTTGTCGGGCCCATTAGCCATCCAGTGCTCTACCTCCGGCAAGAAACACGCAACGCTGCACCTAAATGCATTTCGGGGAGAACCAGCTATCACGGAGTTTGATTGGCCTTTCACCCCTAAACACAGGTCATCCCCCAGGTTTTCAACCCTGGTGGGTTCGGTCCTCCACGCGGTCTTACCCGCGCTTCAACCTGCCCATGCCTAGATCACTCCGCTTCGGGTCTACAGCATGCGACTAAAGAGCGCCCTATTCAGACTCGCTTTCGCTACGGCTCCCCCACACGGGTTAACCTCGCCACACACCATAACTCGCAGGCTCATTCTTCAAAAGGCACGCAGTCACATCACAAACAAGGCAAGCCTTGTTTACGCTCCTACGGCTTGTAGGCACACGGTTTCAGGTACTATTTCACGACCCCTCACCGGGGCGCTTTTCACCTTTCCCTCACGGTACTTGTTCACTATCGGTCATCAGGGAGTATTTAGGCTTACCAGGTGGTCCTGGCAGATTCACACAGGATTTCTCGGGCCCCGTGCTACTTGGGATCCCCTCAAACAGTCAACAGGATTTCGCCTACCCGACTCTCACGGTCTACGGCGCCCCTTCCCAGAGGCTTCGACTATCCCACTGATTTCTTACTGTTCATGATCTCGGCAGAGACCATAAGAGGGTCCCACAACCCCGCCCGCGCAACGCCTGCCGGCTATCACACGCGAACGGTTTAGCCTGATCCGCTTTCGCTCACCACTACTCACGGAATCACTATTTGTTTTCTCTTCCTACGGGTACTGAGATGTTTCACTTCCCCGCGTTACCACCAGCCGCCCTATACATTCAGGCGGAGGCAACACCACATGACTGGTGCTAGGTTTCCCCATTCGGACATCCCCGGATCAAAGTCTGGTTGGCGACTCCCCGGGGCTTAACGCAGCCTCCCACGTCCTTCATCGGCTCCTGATGCCAAGGCATCCACCGTGTGCCCTAAAAAACTTGGCCACAAAGATGCTCGCGTCCACTATGCAAATCTCAAACAACAAACAGCGACCGCATCCACCCGACCACCAGACACCCACATGCAAGATGTGAGCCGATGTGATCGGAGAGCGGTCCCGCACACGAGGAACAACGGCACCCACCCGCGATCAACATCGCAGGGCAGGCATCGCAGCCGCCACCCGACGGCGGCAGCTGCGACATGGCCCGTTTCCTCAGGACCCAACAGTGTGTCCAGACCCATCTCGATTCCCTAGCCGGTCTTCCCACTCCCGCACCCCGCAAGGGGGTTCAGGCGGTACCAACCGACCCAGGCGAACCCAGATCATCCGATTAGCCAGTGCTCCACTAATGAGCGTGCCATGCGTGAGACGAACGCTCACGAACACGGCGTAGACCCCGCAGCTTCCGCTGCGCGGCCAAGTGCTCCTTAGAAAGGAGGTGATCCAGCCGCACCTTCCGGTACGGCTACCTTGTTACGACTTCGTCCCAATCGCCAGCCCCACCTTCGACCGCTCCCCCCAGCAAGCTGGTTGGGCCACGGGCTTCGGGTGTTGCCGACTTTCGTGACGTGACGGGCGGTGTGTACAAGGCCCGGGAACGTATTCACCGCAGCGTTGCTGATCTGCGATTACTAGCGACTCCGACTTCATGGGGTCGAGTTGCAGACCCCAATCCGAACTGAGACCGGCTTTTAGGGATTCGCTCCACCTTGCGGTATCGCAGCCCTCTGTACCGGCCATTGTAGCATGTTTGCAGCCCAAGACATAAGGGGCATGATGACTTGACGTCATCCCCACCTTCCTCCGAGTTGACCCCGGCAGTCTCCAATGAGTCCCCAACCACCCGAAGGTGTTGCTGGCAACATTGAACAAGGGTTGCGCTCGTTGCGGGACTTAACCCAACATCTCACGACACGAGCTGACGACAGCCATGCACCACCTGTCACCCGATCCGAAGAGGCACCCATCTCTGAGTGTTTCCGGGCAATGTCAAGCCTTGGTAAGGTTCTTCGCGTTGCGTCGAATTAAGCAACATGCTCCGCCGCTTGTGCGGGCCCCCGTCAATTCCTTTGAGTTTTAGCCTTGCGGCCGTACTCCCCAGGCGGGGCGCTTAATGCGTTAGCTACGGCGCGGAAACCGTGGAAGGTCCCCACACCTAGCGCCCAACGTTTACAGCGTGGACTACCAGGGTATCTAATCCTGTTCGCTCCCCACGCTTTCGCTCCTCAGCGTCAGGTAAGGCCCAGAGAACCGCCTTCGCCACCGGTGTTCCTCCTGATATCTGCGCATTTCACCGCTACACCAGGAATTCCGTTCTCCCCTACCTACCTCTAGCCAGCCCGTATCGAATGCAGACCTGGAGTTAAGCCCCAAGCTTTCACACCCGACGTGACAAGCCACCTACGAGCTCTTTACGCCCAATAATTCCGGACAACGCTTGCGCCCTACGTATTACCGCGGCTGCTGGCACGTAGTTAGCCGGCGCTTCTTCTGCAGGTACACGTCAACTTCGTCCCTGCTGAAAGAGGTTTACAACCCGAAGGCCGTCATCCCCCACGCGGCGTCGCTGCGTCAGGCTTTCGCCCATTGCGCAATATTCCCCACTGCTGCCTCCCGTAGGAGTCTGGGCCGTGTCTCAGTCCCAGTGTGGCCGGTCGCCCTCTCAGGCCGGCTACCCGTCGTCGCCTTGGTAGGCCGTTACCCCACCAACAAGCTGATAGGCCGCGAGTCCATCCCCAACCGAAAAGACTTTCCACACCCACCCCATGCGAGGAGGTGTCATATCCGGTATTAGACCCAGTTTCCCGGGCTTATCCCAGAGTCGGGGGCAGGTTACTCACGTGTTACTCACCCGTTCGCCGCTCGAGTACCCCGAAGGGCCTTTCCGCTCGACTTGCATGTGTTAAGCACGCCGCCAGCGTTCGTCCTGAGCCAGGATCAAACTCTCCAAACAATGTCTGAAAAAGTTCACCCCAGCTGAAAGCACCCACTTCACCCCGCACCACAGATGGCGCACGATGACAGCGGATGTATCAACCAAAGGAATCCGTCCCCCACCCCAAAGGGGTGAGATGAACGGGGTTGTGCATCATGCACTGGCTTTTAACACACTGTTGAGTTCTCAAGAAACGGACGCGTACACCCTCCGCCGACCCTGTTACGGGCCCGACGTCCGGGGCGTTCGTTCTGTTGTGCTGTGTTCCGATCTTACCAGGATCAGGCGGTTTAAGGAAAACCAGCGCTTTACACACCGTTTCCGCTTGTCCCGTCGAATCCGTTAGGATCTCGACCACCCTGTTTCCAGGGCAACCCCTCCAACTTACTCCGACACCTTGTCCTTGTCAAACTGGACTTCGGCGGGACGCACGCGTCCCAACGGAGGAAGGTGATCAGAGGGGCTCCCGAGGTCCTGGCGATCTCCGCCAACCCCCTCGGGCCTGTGAACTCTATGTATGACGTCCGCCCTCGTCAAATCAGAGACCGGACGACAGGAGACGTGTTTTCCCCTCCAGGGGTAGGGACCCGGTATGACGGACCAAAGGCCGATGCCCCGAATACTCGTCGTGCTGCTCTGCACCGCGGGTGCGGTGGTCACATTGGCGGGCATCAGAGAAGTCGGGTCGATCGTCGGCCCCACGTTGCTGGCCCTGGTGCTCGTTCTTGCGGTCTCCCCGGTGAGGACCTGGCTGCAGAGACGCGGCGCGCCCGGGTGGACGCTGGTCGCGGTCCCGCTGACCATCGTGCTGGTCGTACTTCTGGGCATGGTGGCGATCCTGACCGTCTCCATCGCGCAGATGGCCGCCCTCGCCCCCACCTACGACACCCAGTTCAACCAGCTCATCGTCGAAGCGCAGCAACTGGCCGGCCGACTCGGAATCGGCACCCAGCAGATGAACGAGGCGCTCAAGTCGTTCGACCCCGGCAAGATCTTCGAACTCGCGCAGGGGGTCGTCTCCGGACTGCTCAACGTGTTCTCCGGTCTGATCCTCATCGTCGTCCTGCTCCTGGCGATGTGCCTGGACGCACAGGCGCTTTCACGGATCCTCTCCATGGGCGCGGCTCGCAGGCCGAGGCTCATCGGCGCACTCGACAACTTCGCCCAGAAGACCCGGCGGTATCTCTTGGTCTCAACGGCGTTCGGGCTGGTCTGTTCCGCACTGGACGTGACCGCGCTCTGGCTGCTGGGTGTGCCGCTCCCTCTGCTCTGGGGAGTGCTGGCGCTGATCACCAACTACATCCCGAACATCGGTTTTGTCATCGGACTGGTCCCACCGGCCCTGCTCGGCCTGCTTGAGGGAGGACCGAGAACGATGATCTTCGTGATCATCGCCTACATGCTGATCAACTTCGTGGTGCAGTCGCTCATCCAGCCCAAGTTCCTCGGGGACGCCGTCGGACTGTCCACGACGGTGACGTTCCTGTCCCTCATTCTCTGGACCTTCATCCTCGGCCCGCTCGGCGCGCTCCTGGCCATCCCGCTCAGCCTGCTGGCCCGCACCCTGCTGGTCGACAGCGATCCCGACGGCGACTGGGCCGCTGCTCTCATCTCCGGAGCTGTCCCTCCTGACGGGGGAACGGGGCCGAGTCCCCCGCGCGTAGCCTGAGGTCATGTATCGCGAGTGGGCGCCGGCCCCGGAGATGGCCGGGCGGGTGGCCTGCCTCTGGACGCAGGAAACGACCTCGGCCGGGACACAGCCGGTCGTGCCCGACGGCTGCGTCGATCTGATCTGGGGTCCGGAGGGACCGCACGTCGCGGGGCCGGACACCGGGCCGATGCACGTCCTGATGTCCCCCGGCGACCGCTACACGGGGATCCGGTTCCGGCCGGGCAGAGTGGGCGAGGTCTTCGGCGTCCCGGTCGACGCCCTGCGTGATCTGCGGGTGCCGTTGGCCGAGCTGGGCGTGCTGACCGAGTTGACGGACGAGGCTCTCCTGGAGGCGTCGGCCGTACGGTCGGACCGGACCGAGGCAACGCGGCAGGCGCCGGCCGTGACGCCGGAGCTGATCGCCGGAACCATGCAGCGGGCGCTGGCCGTACGGCTGCGCGCGACGCCCGAACCCGACCCCGCCGCACCGGTGATCGCCGCGGCGTTGCGGGCGGGACGGAGCGTCGGAGAGGTGGCCTGGGATCTGGGGTTCGGTGAGCGGCAGCTCCACCGCCGGTCGCTGCGCTCCTTTGGGTACGGGCCCAAGGTGCTGCAGCGGGTGGTCAGATTCCAGCGTGCGCTACGGCTGGCCAGACTCGGCGTCGCACCGGCCGAGGTGGCGGTGGCCAGTGGATACGCCGATCAGGCACACCTGGCCAACGAGGTCCGGCGGCTGGCGGGCATGCCCCTGAGCAAGCTGGTCGGCCGGTCGTAGACGCCCGGGCACCTACCTCCCAGAGGGCCGCAGCCGTGGGCACCCGGACACCATCCCCGGGAACACACGAGCGTCCTGCGGCGAAGCGCGGATCCCTCATCGGCTGAGCCGCTCCGTACGGATGCGCCCTCGACGTCAGCCGTCTGATCCACCGGGGGGCGCGGGCAGCCGGGTCAGCTCGATGCCGAAGTGGTCGCGGTAGGCGGCGAGCGTCGCGGCGTCGCCGTCCAGATGCCGCTCACGGCGGTCGCCTCCCACGGTCTCGACGAGCAGCCTGTCGTTCAGCGTGATGCGTCCCCGCTCGGTGAGCAGCGAGCACACGAGCGACTGGGTGAAGTGTGACGCGGGCGAGGTCTGGTGCCACCAGCAGGTCGGCTCGAAGTCGGCCAGGACTCGTGGCCGTTGTTCGAGGCGGTATTCGAGTGCACCGTCCTTCAGCACGTCGAGATCGCCCTCGGCTGTCTCGACGACGCGGAAGGTGCCGCCGGGGTCGGGCTGGTCGGTGCGGACGTCGAGGCGGAGCGGGTGGTGGCTGAACCTGCCGAACCCGACGTCGACGAGCCAGGGGCCGGAGCCGGGACCGTTCACCCGCAGGGCGACATGGGCGAGGGGCGGGCCGAGCGAACCGCCGTCGCCGGCGACCTGGGCGGACAGCAGGGCCACCTGATAGCCCAGCGACCGGAGCAGTACGGCGAACGCGCCGTTGAGCTCGTAACAGAAACCGCCGCGGCGCCTGTCCACCACCTTCTCGACCAGGGCCTGGTCGTCGAGCACGACGGGTTCGCCGAGATGGACGCTCAGATTCTCGAACGGGACCGTCAGCAGGTGGAGCAGCTGCAGTTCGCGCAGCGACTCGGCGTCCGGCCGCGCGGGACGAGTGGCGCCGATCCGTTTCAGGTATCCGTCCATGATCCGATTCACTCACACCGCGAACCGTCCGCGCCAGCGGGAAAGTTCACGAAAACCCGGAAACGCTCGGAGAAGTGGTCGCGACCGGCGCGGCCGACCACGCGGGCCGGTCGCGCCGTCTGGGCCGGCGAAACGCGGCCGGCGTCAGACGGCCTCCATCGCCACCGCTCCGCCGCTCACCCGGGTACGGCCGTCCGGGGAGGCGATCGACACCTTCAGCGTGCTCGGCCGTCCCATGTCCACCCCCTGGATGATCGTGAACTCGGAGGAGCCGGTCCCCAGGACGCGGAGGTAACCCCCGAAGGCGGCGGCCGCGGCCCCGGTCGCGGGGTCCTCCACGACGCCCCCGACCGGGAACGGGTTGCGGGAGTGGAACCGCTCGTCGCTCTCGCGCCAGAACAGGTTCGCCGTCGTCCAGCCGTTGCGCGTCATCACCGACTTCAGCGTGTCGAAGTCGTAGCGGAGGTCGGCCAGACGTTCCCGGGACGCCGCGGCGAGCATGAGGTGTTCGACCCCGCCGAAGGCGACGTGCGGTGGGAAGGCGGGGTCGAGGTCGTCGTGCGACCAGCCGAGGACGGAGAGCACCTCGGCCACCGCCTCCTCGCTCGCGGGGCGGGAGTGGGTGGGCACGCTGGTGAGCGTGGCGTAGAGCACGTCGTCGGCGATCTCGGTGTCCACGACGATCTCGCCCGCGTTGGTGTCGAAGACCAGCCGGCCGGTCCCGAGGCGCTCGGCCAGGGCCACCGAGGTGGCGATCGTGGCGTGCCCGCAGAAGTCGACCTCCGCCGCGGGGGCGAAGTATCGGACCCGGAAGGTGCGGCTCTCGTCGTCGCGGCCGGTCACGAAGGCCGTCTCGGAGTATCCGACCTCGGCGGCGACGGCGAGCATCTCGGCATCGGAGAGCTCGCCGGCGTCAAGGACGATCCCCGCGGGATTCCCGCCCTCCGGCTCATGGGTGAAGGCGGTGTATCGCAGAATTTCCACAGTGTTCGTCACAGTCACCGGAACCTAGCACCCACTTCTCCGCGCACCCCGCCGACCTCGCGCGAAAGCGTCTCTCCGCGAGGCCGGGGTCGTCGACGGGGGCCTGTGGTGGAGGCCCTCGGATTCGGCGTAGGTCTTGGACTGGCGCGAAAGCGCCTCTCCGCGAGGCCGGGGGTATTCAGGCAGGCGTGGGGACGGAGGCCTGTGGTGGGGTCCCTTCGGGTTCGGCGTAGGCCTTGGAGACGCGGCGGCCCCAGGGCATGGCCATGGTCAGGATCGGGATGAACACGATGGAGGCCTTGGCCCAGATCACGTGGAGGCTCCCCCACTCGGCGCCCCGGTACTGGGTCATGTAGATGTAGCCGTACGCGGCCCAGAAGGAGGTCCCCATGACGGCGAGCCACGCGAAGCGGGTGGGCCGGGCGATGAGGAACGGCATGAACCACAGGAGGTACTGCGCGCCCATGCGCGGGGTGACGACCATGAAGGCGAGCAGCACGGCCATGGTGAGGTCGATCGGGTCGGCGCGGCGCCAGAGGAAGGCCACCACCACCACGGTGATGTAGATCAGCCGCGTGCCGAACGTGGCGATTCCCTGGTCGAGTGTCCACTCGCCGCCGACCAGCCAGGCGCTGTAGGTCCACTCTCCGACGATCGGGCGGACGTCCTGGATCACCCGGATGACCTCGGGGAGCTGGTCCAGCGGGGTGCCGGCGAAGATCGGCAGGGTGACCAGGAAGAAGACCGGCGCGATGCCGGTGGCCACGAACGCGACAACTCGGGCACGGAAGGTCGGAAGGAACAGGAGCATGCCGGGAATCAGCCAGATGGGCCAGCTCTTGGCGCACAGCGCCAGGCCCATCAGCAGACCGGCGAACAGCGCGCGGCGCAGGACGGGCTTCTCGTCGGGACGCGAGGCGAGAGCCTGGCGCGTCACGCCACCGGCGGATCCGACGGCGTGGCGCAGGGCGCCGACGAGGCCGTTGGCGGAGACGCTCTGTCTCACCATCGCGACCAGGTCGTTGGTCATGCCCGGCCGGTCGGGGTTCCCGGGGCCGCGGGCGACGACAAACGCGGCCACACCGAAGACCAGCGCGACCGGCTCGACCTGGCCGTGGACGGAGGCGACGAGGATGGCCACCGGGTTGCAGGCGTACTGGAAGGCGCGCAGTGACGCCTTGGAGCCTCCGGCGAGCTTGCCGACCAGCGGGATCAGCACGATGTCGGCCACCACGGTGACCAGTCGCCCGGCGATCTCCCACGGGATGCCGAGCCAGAGCAGCAGGCCATAGACGTACGGGATGGTCGGCAGGAAGTGCCAGCCGCCGTTGCTCCCGAGGACGGGGTCCTGGTGGTTGAGGATCGCCTCGCCCGCGGGCTTGAAGCTGTTGACGAAGTCGACCGGCTGCCATTCGCTCCTCGCCGAGGTGATCATGATGAGCACCCGGAAGGCGATTCCGACGGCGAGTACGACAAGAAGCGGTGGGCGCCAGCCTTTCCATTGGGCAACCAGAGCGAGCACGACACCTGTGACGAGGACGCACCCCGTGAGAATTGCGTAGTCCATGACGGTCACCAGCCTGCCGGAAGTTGTGACCGACCAGCTACTCGGTCTTCAAAAAGAGACCAGTCTCCTAGCTTTTGTCGCTCAGAGCACTTCCGCGATGACGTTGAGCGATGGCGCCTTCCGAAGGGGTGCCGCGGACGCGTGCGCCGATCCGTTCCGGCGACGTCCGAGGCTGTGCCCCCGTGGCCGACGCGTTCCAGACCGATACGTCCGAGACGGATCCGCCTGCGGGCGGTACGTCCCAGAGCGGCGGCTCCGAGACCGGTACGTTCCAGGCCGGCAGGCCTGAGATCGGCATATTCCAGACCGGTGCGTCCGTGGGCGTGTGGCTCGGGACACGCGCCTGCCCGGTGGGAGCCGGCTACAGAGGCTTGATCCCCGTCGCCTGCTTGCCCGTCGGCCCGTCCGCGACCGTGAATGAGACCTTCTGACCTTCAAGGAGCGTCGTGAGGGTCTGCGTCATGATCTGGGAGAAGTGCACGAAGACGTCTTCACCGCCGTCGTCTGGAGTGATCCAGCCAAACCCCTTGGATTCGTTGAACGACTTCACCGTGCCGGTCATGTCTAGCCTTCCAGTGATCATGACATATCTGGAACATCATCCAACAAAAACCCTATTGGGGACAGCGGGCCGGCTCCACCGTCCCCGGGGAACCTCGCCGCCGGGAGTCCGTCTCTCCCGGCGGCGAGGGGCTTTCAGCCCAGGCCGTTGAGGTAGGCCCGGTGGCTACGGGAGAATTCGAAGGCGTTGTACTTGTCCCAGTTGATCGACCAGGTCATCAGGCCGCGCAGGTTCGGGTAGACGCCCCGGGGCCGGTAGGACCCGCAGTTCGTTCCCTTGGCCAGGCAGTCGAAGGCCTTCTGGACCTCGCTCACCGTGGTGAAGCCGTTGCCCGCGAAGGGGGCGGCGGGCAGGCCGATGGCGACCTGGTCCTGGCGCAGGGCGGGGAAGACGTTGTTCGGGTTTCCCGCGATCGGGAAGCCCGCGAGGAGCATGTCGGTCATGGCCACGTGGAAGTCGTGGGTGCCCATGGTGTGGTACTGGTTGTCGAGCCCGGTGATCGGCCCGGAGTTGTAGTCCTGGACGTGCAGCAGGGTCAGGTCATTGCGCATCGCGTGGATGACGGGCAGGTAGGACGCGGCGCGCCGGTCGGCGGAGCCGTTCGGTCCCGGACCGTAGAACTGGTAGCCGAGCTGGACGAAGAACGTCTCGGGGGCCATGGTCAGCACGAACTTCGAACCGTACCTGGCCTTGAGCGACTTCAGCGCTGAGATCAGGTTGACGATCACCGGGGTGGTGGGGTTGGCGAGGTTGGTGTCACCGTTGTCGAGATAGAGCGAGTGGCCCTCGAAGTCGATGTCCAGCCCGTCCAGCCCGTACCTGTCGATGATGGCTCCGATCGACTGGACGAACTTGTCCCGGGCGGCCGTCGTGCTCAGCTGGACCTGGCCGTTCTGGCCGCCGATCGAGATCAGCACCTTCTTGCCGAGGGCCTGCTTCGCCCGGATTCCCGCGATGAACTCGGCCTCGGACTCGACGTTGGGGCACTCGGCGACCGGGCACTGGGCGAACCGGATGTCACCCGAGGTCACCGAGGTCGGCTCGCCGAAGGACAGGTTGATGACGTTCCACTCGTTCGGCACGTCGGCCATCCGGATGTAGCCGGAGCCGTTGGCGAACGAGGCGTGCAGGTAGCCGACCAGCACCCGCTTGGGCAGGTCGCCGGGGGGCGGCGCGGTGCTGACGACGGCGGAGACCTGGCCGGACCTGGCCGACTCCCCGGCGGAGTTGGAGGCGCTCACCTGGTAGGTGTGCGTGCCCGCGCCGGGGGTGTCGGTGTAGGAGGTTCCGGTGGGCGCGGCGACCTTCGTCCCGTTGCGGTAGACGTTGTAGGCGGTCGCTCCCGTGGAGGCGTTCCACCTCAGCGAGACGCTCGTACCGCTGACGGTGGCGGCCAGCCCCGACGGCACGGACGGGAGCTGCGGCTGGCCGGTGCCGACCGTCACAGAGACCGCGCCGGACCTGGCCGACTCACCCGAGGCGTTGGTCGCGCTCACCTGGTAGGAGTGCGTGCCCGTGCCGGGGGTCTCGGAGAAGGTGGTCCCGGTTGCGGCGGCGACCTTCGTCCCGTTGCGGTAGACGTTGTAGCCGGTCGCTCCCGAGGAGGCGCTCCAGCTCAGCGAGGCGGTGGTGGCGTTGCCGGTGCCGGTGAGGCCGGTGGGCGCGGCCGGGGGCTGTCCCTGTCCGGCCGCTCCGTCCAGCACGAGGTCGTCGGCCTGGTAGGTGCCCTGGCCGTACCAGCCGTTGACGTAGACCGTCACCGAGGTGGTGGAGGCGCCGGTGGTGAACGTGGTGGACAGCTGGGCGTAGGCCGACGGCGAGGACGTCCACGTGCTGGGGTCGGTGCCGCCGGTGCCGGTCGCGCCGAGGAAGACGTAGCCGCCCCTGACCCAGGCCGACAGGGTGTAGGACGAGGACGGCTTCACGCTGACCGTCTGCTGGCAGCGCGCGGTGTCATTACCCGCGGGCGTCGCCTGCAACGCCTTGGTGCCGCCGTGCACCGGCGAGGACACGACCGCAGCACCCGAGGTCGCCGTACAGGTCCAGCCGGTCAGCCCGCTTTCGAAGCCTGGGTTGACCGCGATGTTGGCGGCGTGGGCGGGTGATGCGGCGAGCATCGTCCCGGCCAGGGCCAGTACGGCTACCGCCGCGAGCTTCCGCAGATTCATCCGGTGAACCCCTTGAAGATGTTGGTGAACTCCCAGGACGACTGGGAGATGCCGCTGCACGTCGGTGAGACCTGGCCGCCCGTGCAGCCGCCGTTGTCGCGCGCGCTGGACCAGAAGCCGACGAAGGCGACGTGGTTGGTGTTGGCCCAGGCGAGCAGCTTGCGGACGTCGGCCTGGGTGGTGGTCATCCCGGTGTCGTTCTTGCCGATCATCGGGGTGAGGCCGAGCAGTTTCCTGAGCTGGGCGTCGGACTTGGAGGGCCAGACGGTCTTCATCTGGCCGAGCGTCGCCTGGGCTGCGGCGATCATCGCGTCGCCCCAGTTGCCCGAGTAGCCGAAGTTCATCAGCATCGGGTTGACGATCACGTTGAGGCCCTTGGCCGCCGCGTCCTGGAGGATCGACAGCGAGAACGGGTCCACGCCGTAGTCCTGGCCCTGGATCCGCAGCGTGTAGCTGATCGTCGTGCCGCGTTCGGTCTGGAGCTGCTTGAGGGCGGCGTTGACCTTGTTGGCGTCGATCGAGGCCTCGACGTCGACGTCGAGGTGGTTGGTGCCGACGGTGTCGAGCACCTTCTTGTAGGCCGCGAGCAGCGAGGCCGAGGTGCCGCAGACGTGCTCCAGGTAGGGTCCCATCGCGCCGCCGGTGGCCACGATGACCTGGCCGCCCTGGGCCTGCAGCGCCTTGACGTCGTTGATGATCCGCGAGTCGTTGATCGGGATGGTGCCGCCCCAGGCGGGGTTGCAGCCGCTGCTGTCACCGAGGGCGAAGGCCAGGGTGTAGTTCTTCACGCCGGTCGCGGCGGCTGCGCCGGTCAGCGACGGGGTCGTCATCGTGATGTCGATGTAGGGGGCGTAGCGGATCGTGCCGCCGGACGGCGGCGGGCCGGTGTCGGTGTTCGTCCTGCCGCTTACCGAGGAGGTGTAGGCCGAGCAGTTGCCCGCCCCGTCGCAGGCCCGGACGCGGAATCCGTAGGAGGTGGCCGCGCTCAGGCCGCTCGCGGTGTAGGTCGTCGAGGTGCCCGCGCTCACCGGTGTCCCGTTGTCGCGCGAGACCTCGTAGCGGCCGATCGAACCGGAGTTGTCAGTGGACGCCCCCCAGGTCAGGCTCAGCGAGCTGCCGGTCGGGCTGCCCACGGCCAGGTTGGCGGGGACGGTGGGCGCGGTGGTGTCGGGCGGGGTGCCGCCACCGGCCGCGCCGTCCAGCACGAAGTCGTCGGCCTGGTAGGTGCCCTGGCCGTACCAGCCGTTGACGTAGACCGTCACCGAGGTGGTCGAGGCGCCGGTGGTGAACGTCCTGGACAGCTGGGTCCACGAGGCGCCGGGGGTGCCCCAGGTGCTCGGGTCGGTCGTCCCGGTGCCGGTCGCGCCGAGGAAGACGTAGCCGCCCCTGACCCACGCCGACAGGGTGTAGGACGAGGACGGCTTCACGCTGACCGTCTGCTGGCAACGCGCGGTGTCATTACCCGCGGGCGTCGCCTGCAACGCCTTGGTGCCGCCGTGCACCGGCGAGGACACGACCGCAGCACCCGAGGTCGCCGTGCAGGTCCAGCCGGCCAGGTCGTTCTCAAATCCAGGATTTGTCGTGATATTGGCCGCTTGAGCTGGTGATGCGACCAGCATCGTGCCGCTCAGAGCCAGTACGGCTACCGCCACGAGTTTTCTGAGACCCATCGGAATTCCAGGGCGGAGACCCTTGGCCACGGCCGAGAGCGGGACGCCCCTGCCTCCCTTCGATTGCGGTCATGCTGGGGTTTTCGATGATCTTCAAGGCCGGGTGACCTGCACGGTCACGGGGATACACGGGGATACGGCCCGCACCCCTCGCTCGGGGTGCGGGCCGTGGTCGTCAGAAGCCCGCGGTGATGCGGGTGAACTCCCAGTCGGTCTGGGCGATGCCGCTGCAGGTGGAGGTCACGCCGCCGCCCGGGCAGGGACGGTCGCGGTTGACCGCCCAGTAGGCCAGGCGGGTGAGGCCGTTCGACTTGGCCCAGTTGGTGATCTGGGTCCAGGTCGCCGGGCTGGTCAGCTCCTGCTGGTCGGACAGGCCGTTCATGCCGGAGATGCCCATCCGGGAGTAGGCCTGGGCGTCGGTCCAGCCGTTGGCGGACTTCAGCGCGTTCTTCAGACCCTCGGAGGCGTTGACCGTGCTCTGGTACATGTTCGCGCCGCCGCCGAAGTCGAACGGCATGATCGTGTAGTTGTCGATCGGCACGGCGAGCGCCTTGGCCTGGTTGATCAGGCGGATGCCGGCGGCCGTGGGGCCGGTGGTCGAGGTGCCGAAGGTGACGACGACCTTGACGTTGGGGTTGTTCTGCTTGACGATCTTCAGGCCGTTGAGGATCCGGTCCTGAACGGTGTAGTTCTCGAACTCGTCGGTGTTCTCGATGTCGAAGTCCACGACCGCGGGGCCGACGGCGTTGATGACCTGCTGCACGGCGCCGGCGAAGGCCGCCGGGGTGGCGCAGTTCGGGCCGAGCTTGTTGCCCGACCAGCCGCCGAAGGAGACCTGGACGCTGCCGCCCGCGGCCTTGATCTGCGAGATCGCCTGAGCGTCGGCGCCGCCGGTCAGCGGGCGGTTACCGTCCCAGGCGGGGGTGCAGCCGCCGCTGGACAGGATGAACGCCATGGTGAAGGACTTCACGCCGGTGGCGCTCATGACCGTGGCGGGGTTGGGCGGGCTGCCCCAGCCCATGTAGAGGTACGGTGCGCCGGCCATCTTGCCGCCGGCCGGGGGGTTGGTGCAGCCGGTGGTGGTGGCGCTCGCCGAGGCGCTGGCGGCCGACTCACCCTGGGCGTTGTACGCCTTGACGGTGTAGGTGTGCGAGGTGCAGGTGCCGAGCGAGCCGACGGTGGTGCTGGTGCCGGTGACCTGTGCCCGCTGCGTGGTGCCCTCGTAAACACGGTAGCCGGTGACGGTGCCGCTGGAGGCGCCCCACGACAGGGAGATCGAGGAGTTGGTGGTGCCGGTGACCGACGGGGCTCCGGGCGTGCCCGGGGTGCCGGGGTTGGGCGGGGTGCCGCCGGCGCAGGACGCGCCGTTGAGGGTGCAGTTGGACGGGGTGGCGCTGCCGGGGGTGCCGTTGAAGCCGAAGCTCGCGGTCGCGCCGGGGGCGAGGGTGCCGTTCCAGCCGACGTTGGTGAAGGTGAAGCGCTGCCCGCTGCGGCTCATCGAGGCGTCCCAGAAGGAGCCGATGTTCGCCCCGGAGGGCAGGTCGAAGGCGACCGACCAGCCGTTGATCGTGGTGGTGCCGCCGTTGGTGACCGTGTACTTGCCCTCGAAGCCGGTACCCCAGTTGGAGACCTTGGTGAAGGCTGCGGTGGGGGGCGCCGCGAACGCGGGGGTCGCGACCATCGACAGGCCGAGTGACACGCCGAGTGCGGCCAGGACCGCGGTCAGTGTTCGTCGAAATCTCATGTTTTTTCCTCGGTTGGGGGGTGCGAGGTGGTGGGGGTGCGAGGTGCTGAGGGTGTGAGGTTCGGGGCCTGCCCGGCCGGGTCGTGAGGTGCCGGGCAGGTCCGGGGACGCCGAAGGTGGCGGAGGGCTAGGGCAGGGTGGCGAGGTGGGGCTTGACGGTCCTGGAGAAGTTCCAGTTGTTGGAGGCGTCCCAGTTGATCGACCAGGTCATGGCGCCGCGGATCCCCGGGTAGGCGCGCGGCGGCACGAAGCTGCCGCAGTTGGTCCGGGTCGCCAGGCAGGTCAGCGCCTGGTTCACCAGGGACGGGGCGACGATCCCGCCGCCGGCCCCGCCGGGTCCTGCGGGCAGGCCGAGCGCCACCTGGTCGGGGCGCAGGCCGTTCTCCAGCTGGATGCAGGCCAGCGCGGTCATGAAGTTGACCGTGCCCTGCGAGTAGGCGGCCATCTGGTCGCAGCCGAGCATCGAGCCGGAGTTGTAGAACTGGGTGTGGACGACGGTGAGGATGTCCTTGATGTTCAGCGCGAGCTTGAAGTACTCCCCGCCGGTGGACTGCATGTCGATGGTCTGCGGCGCCATCGTGATGATCAGGTTCGCGCCCGCCTTCGCGCGCAGCGCCCGCAGTGCCTGACCCATGTAGGTGGCGTTGAGGCCGTTCTCCAGGTCGATGTCCACGCCGTCGAAGCCGTAGCTCTGCATCAGGGCGTAGACGGTGTCGGCGAACTTGGTCGCCGCGGCGGCGTTGGCCACCTGGACGCGGCCCAGCTCACCGCCGACCGAGAGGATGACCTTCTTGCCGCGTGAGTGGAGCGTCTGCACGTCCGCCTTGAACTGGGCGTCGGTGTAGCCGCCGAGGGAGGCCGACAGGCCGGGGTCGACGCTGAAGACGACCTCACCGGCAGTGGCGGTGGACTCGCCGAAGGCGACCGCGACGAGGTCGTACTCGTTGGGCACCGCCGACAGCTTGAGCTCGACGGCGGGGTTGTCGAAGTTGTGCCAGTAGCCGGTGAGGAAGTGCTTGGGCAGCGGGCTGACGGTGCAGCCGGTGGTGGTCGCGCTCGCCGGGTTGCTCTTGGGGCTCTCGCCCGCCGTGTTGTACGCGGCGACCGTGTAGGTGTGCGACTCACACGCGCCCAGACCGGAGATCGTGGCGCTCGTGCCGGTGACGGTGGTCTTCAGGGTCGTGCCCTCGTAGACCCGGTAACCGGTGACGGTGCCGCTGGAGGCCCCCCAGCTCAGCGCGATGCTGCCGGAGTTGCCCGTGGCGGACGGGGTGCCGGGCCTGCCGGGCACCCCGGCGGTGCAGCCGGTGGTGGTCGCGCTCGCCGGGTCGCTCTTCGTGCCCTCGCCGGTGGCGTTGTAGGCGGCGACCGTGTAGGTGTGCGACTCGCAGGCGCCCAGGCCGGAGACGGTGGCGCTCGTGCCGGTGACGGTGCTCTTCAGGGTCGTGCCCTCGTAGACCCTGTAACCGGTGACGGTGCCGCTGGAGGCCCCCCACGACAGCGTGACGGCGTTCGCGCCGCCGGTCGCGGTGGGCGTGCCGGGCTTACCGGGAACCTGGATCGTGGTGCCGCCGCCGCAGGCGACGCCGTTGAGCGTGCAGTTGGACGGGGTGATCCCGCCGGGGCTGCCGTTGAAGCCGAAGCTCGCCGACGCCCCCGGAGCCAGGGTGCCGTTCCAGCCGACGTTGGTGAAGGTGAAGCGCTGCCCGCTCCGGCTCATCGAGGCGTCCCAGAAGGAGCCGATGTTCGCGCCCGAGGGCAGGTCGAAGGCGACCGACCAGCCGTTGATGGTGGTGGTGCCGCCGTTGGTGATCGTGTACTTGCCCTCGAAGCCGGAACCCCAGTCGGAGCCCTTGGTGAACGTGGCGGTGGCGGTGGCCGCCTGGGCCGGGAGGGCGATCACCATCGTCAGGACGATGGCCGCCAGAGCGACGAGAGATCGAGCGATGACGCGAAACTTCACGTTAACCTCATGCATTCACTGGGGGTGACCGTACGGCTTGCACCACGTGGGGGGCGCTGGAGGCGGACGTGAGCGCAAGCCGTACGGCGTGGTGGCCACGGCTCCGCCCGGGGGAGGGCGGAACCACGCCGTCGATCAACGCGGGCCGTTATCCACGGCGGTGGTGAGAAACGGCCGGGCTGGACGTTCTGGCTGGTCAGGACCGCCGTGATGTCATCCCTGAGCGTGCGCTTGTCCTCGGACCACGATCCCGGTCGGAGATCTCGGTGACGGTGGTCGTGACGGCTGCCGCGCTGGCACCGCCGGGCACGGACGGCCCGTGCGGGAGGCTTGCAGCCGCAGTCAGGAAGAGTAAGGGAAAGGTGCGCCGCATGATCGCTCCCATGAAGGGGGGAACCTGGGGGGATGAGACGTCCGGACGGTCGGACCTTCTGCGGTGACAACTGCCACCATCGAGTTTCCGCAGCCTGCAATCGAGGCTGCCGGGGGCGAACGGGCCATGGGGACTCCCATTCGGTATTTCTTTTAGGAAAGTTTCCTAAGAGTTGCCGTGATCGTAGCTTTGACAGACTCCTCCCACAAGGCCCAAAAAAGTCGATTTCCGACGATCCAGCTAGGCACGTTCCAAATATGGGATTCCGCGATCGGATGACGCCCCGCGCCTGCCCGTCGAGGCGATTCCGGGTGGCGACTCCGCCCCCGTCCCATCCCGGCCGCCCTCTCGCCCGGAGCCGTCCGCCCCGACCCCGGCCCCTCCCCTCGGGCCGCCGCCGATTCGGACCGGGCCGTCGACTCAGACCAGACCACTGGCTTAGGCCAGACCGTCCGCTCAGGCCAAGCCGTCCGCTCAGGCCAAGCCGTCGGCGAGGGCCTCGGACAGCGGCTTGCGGACCAGATCGGGCACCTCGGCGTCATGCGCGGCGTAGCCGATCGGGAAGAGGATGTAGGGCCGCTCGTTGCCGGGACGCCCGCAGATTTCCGTCAGGAACGCCATCGGGTTCGGGGTGTGGGTGAGCGTGGACAGGCCCATCGAGTGCAGGGCCGCGATGAAGAACCCGCATGCGATGCCGACGCTCTCGTTGACGTAGTAGTGCTTGACCCTGGTGCCGTCGGGGCGCACGCCGTACTTCTCGGCGAAACAGACCACCAGCCAGGGCACCGTTTCGAGATAGCCCTTGTCGGAACCGGTCTCCAGGTGGGCCAGGGCCTCACGCCACTCGGGGGTCAGCCGCCCGCCCTCGTAGTTCTGCCGCTCCTCGACCTCGGCCGCCTCCCGCACCCGCCGCCGGCCCTTCGGGTCGCCGATCACCACGAACTTCCACGGCTGCTGGTGCGCCCCCGACGGCGCGGTGTTCGCGGCCATGACGGCCAGCTCGACGCACTCGCGCGGCACCGGCTCGTCGCTGAAGAACCGCACGCTCCGGCGCCGGTCCATGTGCTCGTAGAACTCCCGGCCCCGCGCCACCATCTCCGGCTCGGGGTAGCGCGCGGGCCGGTACGGGATGAACGGATGGGAATGCTCCTGCGCCATGATCGCCTCCATGAGTGCCATATATGAAGGCATAGTCTTAATTGCGACTACAAATGGTGCAACAGACTGGTCATTTCACTGTCAGATTGGCAGTTAACGGTCGGCGCGGCGCCTCGGAGGTGGGCAGATTGACAGTCAGAAGGACCGGGAAGAACGGCCTGGACGACCTCGACCGCAAGGTGCTGCATCTGATCAGGGAGCGTCCGAGGAGCGGTCTGCTGGAGCTGGCCCGCCTCCTCGGCGTCGCCCGGGGCACCGTCCAGGCCCGCCTCGACCGGATGATCGCCGACGGTGTGATCACCGATTTCGGCCCGAACCTCTCCCCCGGCGCCCTCGGCTACCCCGTCCAGGCGTTCACCACCCTTGAGGTGGAGCAGGTCTCCCGCGCCGACATCTCCGCCGCCCTGTCCGCGATCCCCGAGGTGCTGGAGGCGCACATCGTCACCGGCCCCGGTGACGTCTGGTGCCGCGTCGCCGGCCGCGACCACGAGCACATCCAGGAGGTCATCGACCGGACCCTGGCCATCCCCGGCGTACGGCGGAGCAGCACGGTGATCACCCTGTCCACCGTGGTCCCGCACCGGGTCCAGCCCCTGGCCGACCTCGGCTGAGCCCGCGATCCGCCGGCAGCGCCCGCACCCGCGACCCGGCCACGACCACCGGCCCCGCTCCTGCTTCGGCCTCTAGCGGCCCAAGGATGGAGACGCGCACGGAAACATCCCTTACGGCCGTCTGGACAACCTCGGCCGGACCCGCGACGCGCGTGACGAGACAAGTTCGGGGTCCGGTACGGCGAGCCGTACCGGACCCCGGCTTCACCTGACGGCGAAGCCGCCGAACGGGCCTTACGCGACGCTGAAACCGCTGAACAGCAGGAGGGCCAGACCGAGGGCCACGACCACGTTGACCACGGTCGCGGCGGCGAAGACACCGACCGGGCGCCAACCCGCCTCTCTGAGCGAGGCCACCCGGAACTCCAGGCCGATGCTGACGAAGGCCAGGATCAGGAACCAGATCCGCAGGTCGTTGACCACGCCGATGGTCGCCTTGCCGTCCGCCGCGCTCACCGTGGACAGCCACCAGGTGGCGATCACGGAGGCCGCGACGAAGCCGAGCACGAACTTCGGGAAGCGCCGCCAGAACTCGCCGAGCCCCGGGCGCTTCGCGTCGGCGCGGCGCTCGACCCGGAAGGCGAAGTAGGCGGTCAGTGCGATGGTCACGACGCCGATCAGGGCGTTCTGGGTGACCTTCACGATGCTCGCCACCGCGAGCGCCTCGTCCCCGACGATCGCACCGGCGGCGGTCACCGCGGCGGTGGTGTCGATGTTGCCGCCGATCCACGCCCCGGCCACCTCGGGGCTGAGCCCGAACACGCCGGCCAGCCAGGGCAGGATGAAGATGGACGGCAGGGCGAAGGCGATCACCAGGCTGGCGCTGTAGGCGAGCTGCTCGCGTTTGGCCTGCACCGCGCCCGCCGCCGCGATGGCCGCGCTCACCCCGCAGATCGACACCGCGGCCGCCAGCAGCGCGCGGAGCTTGTCGTCCAGGCCGAGCCTGCCGCCGAGCCACCAGGTGAACAGGAACACCGTGGTGATCAGCACGATCGCCTGGATGATCGCGGGACCGGCGGCCGTGGCGATCACCTTGAGGTTGATCGAGGCGCCCAGCAGGACCAGGCCCGTCTTGATGAAGAACTCGGTGCGGAATCCGCCGGCGAGCCGGTCGCGCAGCCCGGTCGCGGTCAGGATCGCGTTGCCGACCAGGCCGAGGATGATCGCGTACACCGGATACTCGACGGCCGCGCCGATGTCCTCCAGCGCGGTGCCCGCGAGCAGGTCGGGTACGTTCCTGTCCAGGTAGCGGGTGCCGGCGGCCAGGAGCAGGACGACGAGGACGCCGAGCAGCGCCCACACCCATCCGGCGCCGGAGGCGACCTCGGGACCGTCGGGCGCATCGATCTCAGGGCGGTCGGACGTGCCGACCGCGGGACCGCCGGATGTATCGGCCGCGAGACCGTCTGGCGTACCTGCCGGGGCGTCCCGGCGCTCCTCGGTACTCATCAGGGCACCAGCCCGACGGGGATGACCCCGGTGAGCACCAGCACCAGCAGCACGAGCCCGACGATCGTGGCCGCCCAGTCCTCGTTGATCGCCGTCCGGCCGTCGTCACCCGCCGGGGGACCTGTCTCGCTCATCTCACGACCTCACTCACCGTCTTGCGGTACGCCCCGAGCTATTCCATAGTAAATAGATAGGAATTAAAGGTAAATAGATCTGGCGAGCCGGATCCTCTTCGACGGCCTCCGATGCCGACGGGGCGGCGGACCCCCTCCGAAGCCCTCCCGAAGAGCCTTCGGGTGCCTTCCCTGAAAGCCCTTCCGCGAAGTCCCTCCACGGCGCCTTCGGGGAGTCTTTTGGTGCACCCTTTGGGAGTAAGGTGACGAAGCATCCCGTAACGCCCTCTGGAGCATCACCGTGTTCTTCGGTATCACCGATCTATGGACCTATGTCCTCGGCGCCTTTTTCATCATCCTGCTCCCCGGCCCGAACTCCCTCTACGTGCTCGCCACCGCCGCGCAGCGTGGGGTGCGGCAGGGGTATCGCGGAGCGGCGGGGGTCTTCATCGGCGACACCGTCCTGATGGTGCTCGCGGCGGCCGGGGTCGCCTCGCTTCTGAAGTCGACACCGATCCTGTTCAACGTCGTGAAGTACGCCGGAGCGGCCTACCTGGCGTGGATCGGGTTCCAGATGCTGCGGGGAGCCTGGCGCTCCTGGCGCAGGCCCGCGAGCGCGGAGGCCGCCCCCGCGCCGGAGCGGACCGAGGAGGACCCGTTCCGCAAGGCCCTGGTGATCAGCCTGATGAACCCGAAGGCGATCCTGTTCTTCATCTCGTTCTTCATCCAGTTCGTGGATCCCGCCTACGGCACGCCGGCGCTGTCGTTCCTGATCCTGGGCGCGATCTGCCAGCTGTTCAGCGTGCTCTACCTGTCGGCGCTGATCTTCGGCGGAACCTTCCTGGCCAATCAGTTCCGGGCGCGCCGCAAGCTGTCGGCGGGGCTGAGCACGGGAGTGGGCATGCTGTTCCTCGGCTTCGGCGCGAAGCTGGCCACCGCGACGCTCAGCTGACCTTGGCCCGAGGCCGGCTACCGCACCGCGACCGACCATGACCCCGAGGCCGGTTACCGCGACGCCTGGTCGGCCATGGTGCGAGACCGGCCGACCGGCACTCGATCGGCCTCGGATCGAGACCGATCACCGCGGCGTCTGGTTGACCTTGATCGCCACGCTGACGAGCGAGAGGAACAGCTCGGCGTCGGCCCTGCTGTCGATGGTCATGATCACCCATCCGGCGTCCGTGCCGGGGGTGACCCGGTGGCAGTCGGTGAGCACCCGGGCCCATCGGTCGATCATGGGGGTCGTGAGCAGCAGCTCCGCGGTGTGGTCTCCGCGCATCCTGACGATCTCCCGGCCGCTGGCCCGGAAGCCCAGCCCCCTGCGAGTGCGTTTCAGCGCCAGGGCGGGCCAGCAGATGAGCTGGGCCGCCACGTTCGCAACACCATCGGTCGAGCGGCCGGACGTGTGCGCGCGCACTGCCATGCCTCAATCGTCGCGGACTGGACCCATTCGGGAAAGCTCCCGTTTCTGAACCGTTATCCGAGTGACGAACCTTCCGTTAACCAAGACGATCCGCGGCTCGATCCGGCGGCGGAGGCGATGCTCGCCGATTCCGACGGAGACGACCTACGCCCCGGCCCGTAGGGGCCTCGTGACGGTGTCGGCCGGTTCCCGCAGAGGCGATCCACGCCCCGCCCCGGAGAGCTCGTAACGGTGTCGGCCGGTTCCCGTCGAGACGGTCTGCGACCCGGTCCGGGGCGGCCGCCAGGGTATTCAGCGGTTCCAGCAAAGGCATCGATCCGGGTCGGGTACGGTGAGTGGCCAGCAAATACTCCGGGCTGATCCCCCCTCATAAGCCCATGCGGCAGGCCCGACACGTCTGACGGCCTCATACCGGGGTAGGCCCGAGTTCTCAGCCTCTGCTGTAATCCACCGTTCCGTGGAGTGTCATGAGCTATCCGCCCGTCGTCCTTCCTCGCCTTGCGGTTCTGGCTCGGCAAGCGGTGCCCAAGCTCCTGGAGGGCGTGGTCGCCCCCCTCGCCGTCTTTTATGCCGCGCTGGCCCTCCTGGGCGAGCACGGTGCGCTGATCACCGCGGTGAGTTGGGTGTACGCGGGGGTGGGCTGGCGACTGATCCGGCGGATCCCGGTGCCCGGGACGATGGTCCTCGCCGCGATCGCGATCACCGTGCGGGCGCTGATCGGATTCTGGAGCGGGAGCATGAAGTTCTTCCTCCTCCAGCCCGAGCTCGGGACGATCTGCATCAGCATGGTCTTCCTCGCCTCGGTGCGGCTGAACCGCCCGCTGGTGCAGAAGCTGACCCTCGACTACATCCACCTGCCCTCGGCGGTGCTGAAACACGAACGGGTTCGCCGCTTCTTCGCCCGGATCACCCTGCTGTGGGCCTTCGTGCTGCTGACCAACTCCACGGTGAGCATCTGGCTCCTGGTCCACCAATCGGTCGGCACCTACCTGCTGGTCCGCACCACGGCCGTGGCCGTGATCACCGGCCTGGCGGTGGCCGTCTCCCTCTACGCCTTCCGCCGCGTCCTGCGCCGCCTCCACCACGACCCCGCCCCCGCCGCCCTCACCGCCGGATCCGCTTAGCGCGGATCAGCCGGCGCGGACTTTGGTTATGACCGCTGCTCGTGGCGAGTACGAGGACACGCACCGGTCGGTCGATCGGCCGATCCGGACCAGCCTCATGAGGTGCGTGCGCACACCCTGCGTCTCGCCCGCCCCGGTGAGGGTGAGCCGGGCCAGGATGGTCGCCAGCGGTTAACGGAGTGGCGGATTTGCCGAAGTATGCACGGCAGTTCTGCCGCAAGATCCATGGCAGGCTAGCCGTAGACATCGTGGCAGATTCGCCGGATTTTCAGGAGCTTGCTCGTCCGGGGGCGAGGGTCAAGCATCTGAAGGATGCCATGGTCACCGGCGCTTGGCCCCTTGGCCTCACCCTCGCACAACACGTGCCGGAAAAAGACGGCCCCGGTGACGAGAGGGAGCGGAATGCATGACATGAACGAGATCGTGGGAAGCCACGACCTGCTGCTGGTGACCCTCGACACACTCCGCTACGACGTGGCCGAGGAGTTGATGGCGGCCGGGCGGCTGCCCACTCTTGAGCGCGCGCTGCCGGGCGGGCGGTGGGAGCGGCGGCACAGCCCGGGGAGTTTCACCTACGCGGCGCACGCCGCGATCCTGGCGGGGTTCCTGCCGACTCCCGTCGCGCCCGGCCCTCACCCCCGGCTGTTCGCCGCCGCGTTCCACGGGAGCGAGACGACGGTCCCGCGCACATGGATGTTCGACGAGCCCAACCTGCCCGAGGGGCTGGCCGGGGCCGGCTACCACACCATCTGCATCGGAGGGGTGGGGTTCTTCAACAAGCGGACCCCGCTCGGCTCCACCCTCCCGGGGATGTTCGCCGAGAGCCACTGGGAGCAGTCCTTCGGGGTCACCTCGCCGACCTCGTTCGAGGCGCAGATCGAGTGCGCCGAGCGGGCGGTCGCGGGGGCTGCCGGACCGGTGTTCCTGTTCGTCAACGTCTCGGCCCTGCACCAGCCCAACTGGTTTCATCTGCCGGAGGGCACCCGCGAGCGCGGCGACGGCCACGCCGGTCACGCCGCCGCGCTGGAGTACGTGGACCGGCACATCGGCAGGCTGTTCGCCGCCATGAGTGCCCGGCGGCCGGGATTCGCGATCGTCTGCTCCGATCACGGCACCGCCTACGGCGAGGACGGATACACCGGCCACCGCATCGGCCACGAGGTCGTCTGGACCGTGCCGTACGGAGAGTTCACGATGAACCGGGGAGAATGGCGGTGACCCGAGGCCGGGACACGCGCGAAAAAACCACCGACCGGTCCGGCACCCGGATCAGGTGAGGGCCGCCTCTCCCCGCCGGCGAGACACTCCAGGAGCGAGGCCGCCTAAGAACGGACCCGCTCGGCCAGGGCGAAGGCGCCGGTGAGACCCGCGACGAGACCCGTGAGCAGCGTGAACAGGCTCACCAGACTGACCACGCCCGCACTGCCGGGGCCGCCGGTGGTGAAACCGTTCGGGGTCAGGACGACGAGCATCAGCCACATCGACCATCCGAACATGGCACCCGAACCGATCCAGGCCAGCGTCACCGGCACCCAGAGTGGCCTGCCGGAGCGCCGGCCGATGACGATCCACAGGCCCGCCGCCGCGGCGATCGCCACCGCCGCGTTCACCCCGTACCCCAGGTAGAACATGAAGGAACGCCCCGCGATCACGTCCGCCGGGAGTCCGAGGGGAGAGCCGAGGACCCAGCTCAGGTTCAGAGTCGCCAGGATCCCCGCGACCAGCACGGTCCCCCGCGCCACGAAGACCTGCAGCTCCCGTGTCGGGCTCGGCGGGCCGTCCTCGACCCGGGTGGCGAACACCAGCGGCCAGCGATGCCTGGCGTGGTGGACGAACGCGATCGTGAGGCCCAGCCCCTGGCAGACGAACCCGGTGTAGACGACCAGGTAGACCCATCCGGCCACCAGGTTTCCCGGGATGACCGGAGCACCGCCGAACAGCGCGGCCAGGGCGCCCAGCGGAGCCTGGATCGAGATGGGGACCAGCAGTCCCGTGGCGACCCACATCGGCAGGAGGATCAGCCCTGCCGGGATCCGGCGGCCCCAGGGCCTGACCAGGGCCAGCACGACCAGCAACGCCACCAGGTCCATGCAGAAGGTGAGGAGGTTGAGGGCGAAAAAACCGCCGTCCTCGATCACGGCTGGATTCTCGACGCCCAGGTTGCCGCCGGCCAACCAGGTGATCTTTAGAACGATGTAGGGGAGCACACCCGCGACGACTGTCGCGGCGGCCGCCAGTTGAAGCGCTCCCGCCCGCGTGCCGTCGTTCGCTTCGGTCATGTGATCTATACGTACCACTCCGGTGGCCCCGATCTCCGGCCTCCGCAGGATCGGTTTCCCCGCGGATGAAACCGATCAGCGTGTGGGCCCGAAGAAAGGGCAGGGAGGTTTCATGGTCATCGCACGGCAACCGAAACGCTGGGCAGGGCTTCCGGTCTTCGCTCTGGCACTCGTGCTGGTGGCGGTCGTGGGATCGCTGTCCGCGATCAACGCCGGCAGCGAGTACATGTCGCTGGAGCGTCCGCCCTGGGCGCCGCCGCAGTGGCTGTTCGGCCCGGCCTGGACGGTGCTCTACGTCATGATCGCGATCTCCGGCTGGCTCGCCTGGTCGGCGCGCGGCTGGACTCCCGCGCTCGGCGTCTACGCGGCCCAGCTGATCCTCAACGCGGCGTGGACACCGCTGTTCTTCGGCGCGGAGCGGTACGGCCTGGCGGTCGCCGAGATCGCGGTGCTCTGGCTCGCGATCGTGGTCAACATCATGATGTTCCGGCGGATCAGCCGACCGGCCGCCTGGCTTCTGGTGCCCTATCTCCTCTGGGTCACCTACGCGGCATCGCTCACCATCGCCATCTGGCGGCTCAACTGAGCCCGGCGGCCCCGCCCGGCGGGTGAGGATCGCGATCCGGGCCCGGCCGCGTGCCCCCATCCGGGCCGGGGCCGCGGCTTCCCCCGAGATGACCAGCCGGGCCAGGACCGTGGCGCCCCCTTCCCCCAAGGTGAGCGGCTCCTCCCTCCGAGATGACCAGCCGGGCCAGGACCGCGGGCTCCCCCGAGGTAACGGGCCCCCTGACGAAAGTGGGGGGTGGGGGCAACCTTTCGTGCGATGTGCCGTGCTTCGTCCTCTTCCTAGGGTCGATGGGACCGATCCCCCGATGAGCTCAGGGCACGACGGTCCCTGAGCGAACTCAGGGACACGGCGAGCGAACACCGGGGTCCTCCCCGGATGCCCTGAGATCACCGGGTCGGCAGCGTGCTGTGTGGATCCCCCCGACCCTGACTGGAGCACGACCATGACACAGACCATCCTTGACGCCTTGCACGATGTGATGAGCTCCCCCTGGGTCTATCTCGCCCTCTTCGCGCTGGCGATGCTCGACGGGTTCTTCCCCGTGGTCCCCGCCGAGACGTCCGTCATCACGGCGGGTGTGTTCGCCGCCGCCACCGGCGCGCCCAATCTCGCGCTGGTGATCGTGGCGGCCGCCCTGGGCGCGTTCGCCGGTGACCACATCTCCTATGCCATCGGGCGCACCACCAACGACCGGCTGCGCAACGGCAGGCGCAGCCGTAAGGCGTTCGGCTGGGCGGAGAGGGCACTGGCCGAGCGCGGCGGGCTCGTCCTGGTGGTGGCCCGCTACATCCCCGGCGGCCGGACCGCCTGCACCATCACCATGGGCGCGGTCGCCTACCCCCGGCGCTCGTTCGCCCTCTTCGACGCCGTCGCCGCCGGATCCTGGGCGATCTACTCGGGGCTGATCGGCTACGTGGGCGGCGCGGCCTTCGAGAACGACCCGATCAAGGGCCTGCTGCTCGGTCTCGGCATCGCCCTGACGATCACCGCGCTCGTCGAGATCGTCCGGCACGTACGGCGACGCCGTACCGTCCGGGAGCCCGAGCCGGTCCTGGTCGCCTCGAACGACTGACGGCCGGACCTCCACCGCGCGTGCCGGCCGCGCTCAGGGACGTACCCAGATCATCGTGTGCCACCTGCCGTTCTCCTCGGCGGCCAGGACGAGCCGGTCGTCGTCGAAGTTCAGCTCGCGGATCTGGGTGCCGACCAAGATCGGGTTGAGGGCCATCTCGATGTCGTGGGCCACGTGACCGTTTCGGAGCTCGTAGCGTCCCGCGCAGGAGAAGAAGGACGCGAACGCCTCGGCCTGCGCCTCGGCCGACGCGTGCCGAGCGGTCTCCGCGGGCAGCGGGACGCGCCCGGCCCGTGCGACGGTCGCGCTCATGTGGCCGTCGGATGTGTAGCAGAGCAGGCCCACCGCGTCCGGGCCGAAGGGATGTGAGACCCGCCCGGCCGCACTGACGATCCGCCACTCGACCAGCTTCCAGGCTCCGACCAGATCCATGCTCGCGAAACTACGATAAGCGAAGCCAGCAGGTCAACAGCCCCGACGCGAATCTCAGGGAATTCGCCCCGAAGTCAGGGTGAACCCCGATGGCCTGAGCGCCACCTTCGCGGGACGCTGCCACTAGTCCACCGAAAGACCACATCCGGACGCCTCAGCGAGGCGCTTCGGACATCTCGCCATGTCTTCATCTGCTTGAGAGGAGTGCGCATGACTGTGTTGGCGGTCGGTCTGGCATTGCTGGGATCACTGTTCTTCGCACTCGGCGCCGCGCTACAACAGTTCGAAGCGGCGAGTACGGTCAACGTCAACCTCCGTCACCTGATCAGGCGTCCCCGATGGCTGCTCGGCGGCCTCGCCATCGCGGTCGGCACCGCCCTGCACATCGTCGCGCTGAAGTACGGCCCCCTCACGGTGGTCCAGCCGATGGGCGTGGCCAGCCTCCTGTTCGCCCTGCCCTGCGCCGCCGCCCTGCAACGCCGCAGGCCCCAGCCCGGCGAACTCGCCGCCGCGGCCGTGATCGCCATCGGGCTCATCGGTCTGGTGCTGGTCGTGCCCGAGCACACCGGCGACCCCCACCTCAGCACGGGAGGGGCGGCGACCTTGCTCGCGGGGGCGGCCACCGCCGCTCTCGCGCTGTGGATCACCGCCAGGCAGGCCTCACCGGCCGCGCGAGCCGGACTGCTCGCCATGGCGGCAGGGGTGCTGTACGGCGCGACCGCCACGCTCACCCGCGTCCTGGTCGACGGGAACTGGGAGCCCTGGTTCCTGCTCGCCGTCCCGATGCCCGCCCTGATCGCGCTGGCCCTGCTGCAGCGTGCCTATGCCGTCGGCCACTTCGGCATCTCCTTCGCCACCCTTCAGGTGGCCGACCCCCTCACCGCCGTCGCCTTCGGCGCACTTCTTCTCGGCGAACCGCTGCCGACCAGCACGTCGAGCATGCTCATCGCGCTGGCGGCGGCGGCGCTCACCGCCGCCGGCACCGTCGCGCTGGCACGCACCACCCCGATGTCCCCCACGCACGACGCGATAGCCCGATGAACGGAGCCCCCATGGTCATGTCAGTCGCCGCCCCCGCGCTCGCTCCCAGCTCCCTCGCCTCCCGGCCGCGCCGGGTGATGATCGGGACCGACACCTACCCGCCGGACGTGAACGGCGCCGCCTACTTCACCCACCGGCTGGCCTGCGGTCTGGCGGAACGGGGAAACGACGTCCACGTGGTCTGCGCCTCGGACGAGGGGCCGGCCAGGGTCGACCGCGTGGACGGGGTGACCGTGCACCGGCTGCGCTCAGCGCCGCTGCTGGTCCACCCGACCATGCGGATCTCGGTACCGACCCGGCTGGACCGGCTTGTCGAGGAGATCGCCCCGGATGTGGTCCACGTCCAGGGGCACTTCGTCGTCGGCCGGGCCTCGATCTCCGCCGCCCGGCGCGAGGGCGTCCCGGTGGTGGCGACCAACCACTTCATGCCGGACAACCTCTTCCAGTTCGCGCACATCCCCGAACGGCTCCGCGTGCGGGCGGGTGCGATCGCCTGGCGCGACTTCAACCGTGTCTTCTCCCGCGTGGACCGGGTGACCACGCCGACCCGGATCGCGGCGGGGCTGCTCATGGGCAAGGGCTTCAGCCGCTCGGTGGAGCCCATCTCCTGCGGTATCGACCTGGAGAGGTTCCAGCCGCGCGCCGAGCCCAAGCTGTGGGCGCGCAAGGCCTTCGACCTGCCCGACCGGGACACCGTGCTGTTCGTCGGACGCCTGGACGAGGAGAAACGGCTGGACGAGCTCATCCGCGCCCTGCCGTACGTCCTCAACAACACCGACGCCCAGATCGCCCTGGTCGGCACCGGCGGGCAGCGGGAGGCGCTCGCGAAGCTCGCGCGCCGGATCGGGGTCGGGGACCGAGTGATCTTCCTGGGGTTCGTCCCCGACGAGATGCTCCCCCAGGCCTACGCCGCCGCCGACGTCTTCGCCATGCCGGGCGTCGCGGAGCTGCAGAGCATCGCCACGTTGGAGGCCATGGCCACCGGGTTGCCGGTCGTCGCCGCCGACGCGATGGCCCTGCCCCATCTGGTACGGCCCGGCGAGAACGGTTACCTGTTCACGCCGGGGGACGCCCAGCAACTGGCCCGCCACCTGACCGGCCTGCTCGGCTCGCCCGGCCTGCGCGCCGCCATGGGCGCCGCGAGCCGTGCGATCGCGGTGACCCACGACCACCAGGCCTCCCTCTCCCGCTTCGAGGCGATCTACCAGGAGGTGGCTCGATGAACGGAACCCCCCTGTCACGCTGGCCGGGGATGGCCGGGGCCGCATTCGCCCTGGCCGCGATGGCCTACGCGCACGTGGCCGCGGCCGACACGGTGAACCCGGCGAGCGGCCTGATCAGTGACTACGCACTGGTCGGCACCAGCGCCTGGGCGCTGGTCGGTGGCACGATCATGCTGGCCATGGGGTCCCTGTGGACCGCGTTCGGCCTGGCACGGGTGGACCCGGCGCGCAGTGCCGCGGCACGTGTGCTGCTCCTCGCCGCCGCGCTGGGCCTCCTTCTCACCGCGGGATTCCCCACCGACTCGGCGCCCGACGTCGTGTCGATCGGCGGGGAGATCCACCGCTGGTCGGCGGCGGTGGTCTTCACCGCTCTGCCCTGCGCGGGCTGGATGCTCGGCCGCCGCTCCAGCGATCGGGCGCTGTCGGCCGTCAGTGCGTTGTCCGTGGTGTTCCTGGCGGCGTTCCTCGCGGCTCACCCGGGCTCACTGACCGCGGATCTGATCGACGGCTCCGAATACTACGGTCTGATCGAACGCCTGCTGGTGCTCACCGAGATCGTGTTGATCTTCCTGGCCGCCCGCGGCGTGGGCGGCTGGAATCGCGCGAGCGTGGTTCCGGCTCCCCGCGACGCGGACGACCGGAAGCGCGAGAGCGCGCTCCCCCTCACTCACCGATCGCCTGGAGCCGACCGCCTCGGCGCCCGCGCGACGGTCCCCGCCCAGCCGTCCGCGGACGACGCCCGGCGCCCTCGCGAGCCGGTCGGCCTCCACTCCACATGACCGTTCCGGCTGCCCGGCTGCGGCCTCGCCAAATCCGCCAATAGGCGTCCAATGAGACATATCTCGCTTACCGCTTCCGATCAACCTACGCTAACGTAGGTTACGGTTCCGTAGTCTGTGAGGGAGAGCCTTATGCGTGAGTTCAGTGAGACCGAGCTGCTGCTGGAGCTTGAGCCCGTTGTCGCCGGTGAGCTGGACCGGCACCACGCGGTGGCCAAGGAGTGGTTCCCGCACGAGTATGTCCCCTGGTCGGAGGGGACGAACTACGACGGCGTCTTCGGTGGCGAGGCCTGGGCCGAGACCGACTCGAAGATCCCCGAAGAGGCCCGGATCTCCCTCATCGTCAACCTGCTGACCGAGGACAACCTCCCCAGCTACCACCATGAGATCGCCACGACCTTTGGCCGCGACGCGGCATGGGGCACCTGGGTCCACCGGTGGACGGCCGAAGAGGGCCGGCACGCCGTCGCCATCCGCGACTATCTGACGGTCACCCGCGCGGTCGACCCGGTCGCGCTGGAGCGCGCCCGGATGGTGCACATGGGCGAGGGTTTCACCAACTCCTATGACGGCGTGCTCCCCTCGTTGGCCTACGTCTCCTTCCAGGAACTGGCCACCCGGATCTCCCACCGCAACACCGGCAAGGCCTCCCAGGACCCGAACTGCGAGCGCCTGCTCGCCAGGATCGCCGCCGACGAGAACCTGCACATGCTCTTCTACCGCAACCTGCTCAACGCGGCCTTCAAGCTCGCCCCCGCCCAGACCATGCGGGCCGTGACCGACGTGGTCACCACCTTCCAGATGCCCGGCACCGGAATCGAGGGTTTCACCCGCAAGGCGATGACCATCGCCAACGCCGGTATCTACGACCTGCGCCTGCACATCGACGACGTCCTCATGCCCGTCCTGCGCCAGTGGGGCGTGTTCGAGATGACGGACCTCGACGCCGACGGTGAGAAGGCCCGCGACGAGCTCTCGGAGTTCCTCGCCCGCATCGAGACCTCCGCCTCCCGCTTCGTCGAGCGCCGCGAGGCCCGCCGCGCCCGCCAGGCCGCCGGCGCCTGACCCCCTCCTCCCGGCCTGATCGTTCTCCAAAGAGGGACCGCTTCCGAGCGGTCCCTCTTGGCGTTTCCGACGCCCTTGGCGGTCCCGACGCCCTCGATGGTCCTGACGCCCTTGGCGGTCCCGGTGCGACGACGCGTTCGACGTGCCCGGTCGGCTCCCGGACCCGAGCCTCGCACGATCATGACCGGCTCACGGGCCCGAGCCTCACACGGCCATGACCGATTCACGAGAAATCACAGGCCCGGGTCTCACGCAGCCGTGACCGGCTCACGGACTCGGCTCTCAGACGGTCATGACCAGCTCGCGGGCCTGGGAGCGGTCGGCTCCGGGCCGCAGGCTGCGCAGGAAGGCCAGCACGAGCAGGGCGGCCAGGCCGGTCGTGACCGGAGGGACAAAAAAGGCCAGGGCCTCGCCGAAGCGGTCCACGAGCTGACCGGCGATGGCCGCGCCGAGGGCGATGCCCAGGCCGACGGAGCCGTTGAGCCAGGCGAACGCCTCGGTCCTGACCTCGGCCGGGATCAGGCCCTCCACCAGGGTGTAGCCGGTGATGAGGGCGGGGGCGATGACAAACCCGGCCACGACCGCCCCGCCGTACAGCAGCGGGATGGATCCGGCGAGTGTCAGGGCGACGGTGGCCGCGGAGAGCAGGCCGAGGGTGGCGGCCAGCCTGGCCGGGGCGCCGATCCGCCAGTTGACCACGCCGTAGAGGATGCCGCCGACGAAGCTGGCGCCGGAGAAGCTCGCGTAGATCGGCCCGGCAGCGGCGGCCTGGCCGAGGGCCGCGGTGTAGGAGGTGATGCCGACCTGGAGGCTGCCGAAGACGGTGCCGAGGGCGACGAAGGCCACCGCGAGCACGGCCACGCCGCGCAGCCGCAGCACCCCGTACCGGGAACGGACCCGCACCGGCATCGGCTCGGGGGCGCCCTTGCGGACCACGGCGAACACGAGCGTCCCGGCCACGACCATGACCAGTGCCACCAGCAGCGCCCAGACCGGCGAGAAACCGGTCGAGATGGCCACCAGCAGTACCGGTGCGAGGGTGAAGGTCAGCTCGTCGGTGATGGACTCCAGGGCGAAGGCCGTGCTCAGCCTGCCCGAGCCGCCGAGCACGTGCGCCCAGCGGGCGCGGACCATCGAGCCGACCTGCGGCACCGTGGCGCCGGCCAGCGCCGAGACGACCACCAGCAAGACCGCCGAGGCGTGTGCCGAGGCGAGTAGCAGCAGGGCGCCCAGCGCGGCGGCGTGCACGACGACCTGCGGGATCAGCACCTTCGCCTGGCCGTACCTGTCGGCGAGCCGTCCGGTCTGCGGGCCGACCAGCGCCGGTGACACCGCGGCAGCGGCGGCGGCGATGCCGGCCGCGCCGTACGAACCGGTGGACCAGTGCACGAGCAGAAGGACGCCGAGCTGGAGCATCGCGTACGGCAGGCGCGCGACGAACGCGGGGACGAGGAAGCGCCATGCTCCGGGCGAGCCGAGCACGGCGAAATACGACTTCAACGGATCTCCATCCAACATCCAGACGGAGACTCCGCCCGGCTCGGAAGCCCGCCGGGGGTGACGGGCTTCGACCGGGGTGATACCGCTGTCGCGGCCGCCGAGCGGTCAGTGCGTGTGTTCGTTCGGGGTGTGCGTCCGTTCAGAACACAACGGCCCCAGAGTTTATGCCACGAAACATGCCCGGCCTCCGGTGGGGTCTGCCGTCACGGGCCGGGGCTGAAGTCCTTCCTCGGCCTCCGGTGGGATGTGAGATGTCACGGGTCGGCGCTGGAGACCTTCCTCGACCTCCGGTGGGATGCGATGTCACGGGTCAAGACTGGGAGCCTTCCTGACGAGGTTGGGATCATCCGGGATCACATCCCACGAGGAGCCGGGGTGAACGACCGACCGAAGGGCCGGCCAGGCCAGGATGGCGAGGGTGGCGGCCAGGGCGGCCACCGCCACCATCGCCCCGGAGAGGCCGGTCGCCTCGGCCCAGCGTCCGACGTAGACCGGCCCGGCGAGAAACCCCAGGTAGGCCACGGTGGTCACGATGGACGTCGCCCGCCCCCGCGCGGCGTCGTCGACATGTGCGGTGACAAGGCTGATCAGTGTGGGAAAGAGCACCGCCGTACCGGCCGCGGCCAGGGCGAGCCCGAGCAGGGCGATCGGCACGGCATCGGCGACGGCCACCACCAGGGTTCCGACGCCGGCCGTCGTGGCGCCGGCGACGAGCAGGGGTGTGGCCCGGCGAGATCCCACCGAACCCGCCGTGAAGCGGGTGAGGGCGACGATGGCGGCGAAGACCGCCGGGCCGGCCGCGGCGAGCACCGGACCCGCGTCGAGCATGTCGGCGAGATAGACCGCCCCCCAGCTCTGGTGGGCGTTCTCCAGACCGAAGGCCAGGGCGCCCAGCCCTCCGATCACCAGCAGGGGCACCAGGCGCACGCCGGTTCCTCGTGACGCGGGCCCACGTGCCGCATCGCGCTCCGATCCCGCCAAGACCGCCCGCCCGCCCGCGTCCGGCACCACCGAAGCGGCCCGCCCGTCCACGCCCGACACCGCGGAGGCCGCCCGTCCGTCGGCCATGACGGCGAGGCCCGCTCCCACCAGGAGGGCCGCCACAAGAAGGAACGGCACGATGCCCGGTGTCCCGAGACCGGCCAGCAGCCCGGTGGAGAGGCTGCCGAGCACCACCCCCGCGGAGAAGAACCCGTGTGCGCGGATGACGACCGGTCTTCCCGCCGCTCGTTCGGCCGAGCCCGCCGCCGCGTTGATGGCGACGTCCGCCGCACCGGAGGACGCGCCGAGCAGCGCCAGGCCCGCCGACAGGCTCAGGAAGTCTCGTGCCGTGGCGGCCACCGCCACCCCCACCGCGCCGAGCACCACGAGCAGGGCGGCCGTCACCCGATATCCCCAGCGATCCACCGCCCTTCCGGTGGCGAGCATCGTGGGCAGAGCCCCGGCACCCACGAACAGCAACGCCGTCCCCAACCGGCCGTCACCGATCTCCGCCTGGGCCCGGATCGCGGGCACCGAAGCGCCCCAGACACCCCAGAAACCACCGAAGGCGGCGAAGCTTACGCAGGCGGTGCGTGCGCGGACGGCGCCCTTCGGAATCGGCATGCGTGTAACGATACACAAAGATCATAATCCTGAATAGATATCCTCTGCTCATGAGCGAGACGGCGGCCCGGCGGCGAGCGACCATGGTGGAGGTCGCCCACGCGGCCGGGGTGTCGGTGATGACCGTCTCCTACACCTACGGCCGGCCCGAGCGGGTCTCCGCCGACACCAGGGCCAGGGTCCGCGAGGCCGCCGAGCGCCTCGGCTACCCCGGCCCGCACCCCGGAGCGCGCTCGCTGCGCCGGGGCCGTACCGGCACCCTGGGGGTCGTCCTCGGCGAACACCTCACCTATGCCTTCGACGACCCGCAGGCGACCCGTTTCCTGTCCGGCGTCGCAGGAGTCTGCGCCGACCACGGCATGGCGCTGACCCTCGTCCCCATCACCGGAGGCCCCTCCGACGTCGATCGGGTCACCGAGGCGGCCGTCGACGGCTTTGTCGTCTGGACCACCGCCGACGACGATCCCGTCATCGACGCCATCGCCGCCACCGGCCTGCCCGCCGTGGTCCACGGCGGGCCGCGCCGTGACGGCCTCTCCTTCGTGGCCGTGGACGACCGTGCCGCCGCCGAGGCCGTGGGCCGCGAGGTGTTCGCGGGCGCGCGACGACCGGCGGTGCTCAGCTTTCCGCTCGACCGCGACAGAATCTCCACCGTGGCCTTCGGCGCCGCGACCGCGGGCACCGTTCCCGACGCCGCGACCGGAGCCGACCCCGACGTCACAACCGCCGGCACCGCGTCCGGGATCGACCCCGACACCGCGACCTTCCGGGTCACCCGCCGGCGCCTGCTCGGCTTCCGCGACGCCTGGGCCAAGGCCGGCGGCGAGTGGTCGCAGGTCCGCGTGGCCGTCTGCTCGATCAACAGCGCCCGCGAGGCCGAGGCGCTCGCCGCCGAGCTGCTCACCGGCCCGGACGCCTGCGACGCCATCGCCGCGATGGGCGACGAGCTGGCCCTGGGCACTCTCCGCGCCGCCGCCCGCCTGGGGTTCGCCGTTCCCGGTGACGTCACCGTCAGCGGCTGGGACGACACCGACGCCGCCGCCCCCGCCGGACTCACCACCATCGCCCAGTCACTACGCGACCAGGGCGCCCGCTGCGCCCGAATCGCCCTCGGCCGTCTCACCTCCACCGACCGGGACGCCGAGGTCGCCTGGAACCTGGTCAGACGCGCCTCCACCCGTCGGCCCTAGCCCACGCCGGGATCCGTTCGACGCCGGATCCGCCGAGGTTCGATCGCGCCGGGCGCACAGGTCAGCGCGGCACCGCGCGCACCCATCCGCGGTCGCCGTCCAGGAATCCGGACATCGTCAGGCCCGCCTCACCGAGTTCCGCCTCGAGGAAGTCGTCGTCGAGGCGGCGGCTGAGGAAGAAGTGGGTCCAGCGCCGGTCGTCGACCGTGTACTCCATGGTGGCGGCGAGGAGGCCGGGCTCCGGTCGGCTGATCTCCGTCATGCGGACGGTACGGCCGTCACCGGTGTCCCGTTCGAAGGGCTGGATCGTGTCGTACCACCCGGGAGGCTGGCGCTGCAGGATCACGCACCCGTCATCGGCGACGTGCTCGCGGCAGGTCCTCAGAAACGCCCGGCGCAGCTCGTCGTCGGCCGTCTCGATCACGAACGACATGAGCAGGACGACGTCGAACACCCTGTGGAGCGCCAGGGACTGGATGGAGGAGCAGACCGTCTCGGCCCCCCTGACGTGTGCGAGCATCTCGGGCGACTCGTCCACGGCGACCACCTGGTGCCCGAGGGCCAGGAGGCTGTGCGTGATCCGGCCCGCGCCCGCACCGAGCTCCAGGATGGACGCCCCCTCCGGGATCGCCGCGTGAACGCGCTCCGGCTCACCGCTGGGCGTGAGCATCGCGTAGTAGTCGACCGCGCAACCGTCCGGTGTGATCGGTCCCGGGCCGGTGCCGTGATAAAACCGCCGTGATTCCATGACCGTCATCCTGCGCGACCATCCTGCGCGACGGACGGCCGCAAGGCGCTCAAAATGAACTTCTTCGGCCAACCGGCCGGCCTCGCTGACGGCACCCGGCGGAAGGAGGTCCCCGGTCGGTTCGCCGGCGCGTCACCGCAGGTCGGATGATCTTTCCGACCCGAACGGGTCCTCGCCGACGACGCTAAGGACGATCTTTCCGGTCGTACGGCCCGCCTCGCCGATCTCGTGGGCCCTGGCCGCCTGTTCGAGCGGCAGAACCGTGTCGATCTCGACGCGCAGCCGTCCTGTCTCGACAAGCGCCGCGATCGCCTTCATCCCCGCGTGGTCGGCCTCGACGATCATGAACCCGGCCCGGAGACCGAGCGCGTGCGCCTCGGACGCCAGAGACGCCTCGGCCGGTGAGGCGAGCGACACGACGATGCCGCCGTCACGCAGGGTCCGAAGTGAGCGTGGTCCGTAGTCACCCCCGATGGTGTCGATCACTATGTCGACGTCGCGGACGGCCGACGCGAAATCGACCCGGGTGTAATCGACGACCTCGTCGGCGCCGAGGCCGAGGACAAAGGCGTGCTTGGCCGAGCGGGCGGTGCCGATGACGTACGCGCCGCGCGCCTTGGCGATCTGGACGGCGAGGTGGCCGACGCCGCCCGCCGCCGCGTGGATCAGTACGCGCTGACCCGGACGTACGTCGGCGGTCTCCACCAGCGCCTGCCACGCGGTGAGCGCGGCCAGGGGAAGCGCGGCGGCCTCCACGTGGGAGAGCCCGGCCGGTTTGCGAGCGAGGTGCCGCGCCGGGGAGGTCACGTACTCCGCGTACGTGCCCGCCTCCCGCGGGTGCCGCGGCATGCCGAACACCTCGTCGCCGGGCTTGAACATCGTCACGCCGACCCCGACGGCCTCGATCACGCCGGACACGTCCCACCCCAGCCTGACCGGCGAGCCGCCCAGCAGCCCCCCGGTGGCCCGGTTCCACCGGTCGGTCGGGTTGACTCCGGCCGCGTGGACCCGGACGAGTACCTCCGAAGCGCCCGGTTCGGGAGGGTCCACCTCGACCACCTTCAGCACTTCGGGCCCTCCCAGCGACTCCTGACCGATGGCGCGCATAGTCACGTTTCCTTGCTCTCGTTCGGTTTCCCTGCGGTGTGCGACCAACGGTGCTGGAATCGGCAGACGCCGACGAGTGGCCAGATAGCCAACATGTGAAAGAATCCGGCCATGCACCGCGTCGTCGTACTGGCCCTTGAGGGTGTCTATCCGTTCGAGCTGAGCATCCCCGTCCGGATCTTCGGCACCGCGGTCGGAGAGAGTGACGAGCCGCTCTACGAGGTGATCACCTGCAGCCTCGACGGCGGCCCGGTCACGACGGACGCCGACTTCGCCGTCACCGTGGAACACGGGGTCGAGGCCTTCGAGACGGCGGACACCCTGGTGATCCCTCCGTTCACGTGCGCCCCCGGGGAGGGCAGGAACTGGCTCCCCGAACCGCTGGCCGATGCGTTCACCCGCCTCCGGCGAGGCACCCGCATCGTGTCGATCTGCACCGCGTCGTACGTCCTCGCCGCCGCGGGCCTGCTCGACGGCCGCCAGGCGACCACGCACTGGAACGAGGCCGACCATTTCCAGCGGATGTTCCCCAAGGTCAAGGTCGATGCGGATGTCCTGTTCGTCGACGACGGCGACGTGCTCACCGCGGCGGGGGTCGCCGCCGGCATCGACCTGTGCATGCACATCCTGCGTCGCGACCACGGCAGCGAGGTCGCCAACCGGGTGGCCCGCCTCTGCGTCGTACCGCCGTGGCGCGAAGGCGGCCAGGCGCAGTTCATCCAGCGTCCGGTGCCCGAACCGTCGGCGGCCACCACGTCCGCGACCCGCGCATGGGCGCTCGATCAGCTCCATCGGCCGCTCTCGCTGGCCGAGCTGGCCGGTCACGCGCGGATGAGCGTCCGCACGTTCTCCCGGCGCTTCCGCGACGAGGTGGGGATGACCCCCGGCCAGTGGCTGACCCGGCAACGGGTCGAGCACGCGCGCCGCCTGCTGGAGACCACCGACCTAACGGTGGATCGCGTCGCCGACGAGGCGGGCTTCGGGACCGCCACCTCTCTGCGCCAGCACCTGGTGGCCACGACCGGCGTCTCGCCCACGACCTACCGCCACACGTTCCGCGCCGACGACCACGCACCGGTGAGCACACCGTGCTGATCGATTTTCGGAACAGCCGCCGCCGTCTGCCTGCGGCCGGAGACGCGTGGCGACAACCTCGAACCGGCCGGACCCCTCCGCGATCGCGCCGCGCATCCGCTGGGACGCGCGGTCGGGTCGGCCGCCGCCATACTCCTGACAAGGTCCAGTAAATATGGAAACTTTATTTTGTTGATTCCGCGGTCACCGTACGGAGACCGCTGTCCGTACGCTGGCAGTGTGATCCTCTCCGTGGTATTCGACGTCGGCGAGACTCTGCTCGATGACAGCCGGGAGTTCGGTGCGTGGGCCGACTGGATCGGCGTACCGCGCCATACGTTCTCCGCCGTTCTTGGGGCCGTGACAGCGGCGGGGCGGGACAACTCCGAGGCCTTCGCGTATTTCCGGCCCGGCTTCGACCTTCATCTTGAGCGCCAGCGTCGTGAGGACGCCGGGATGGGAGAGAACATCGAGGAGCGCGACCTTTACGCGGACGTGCGTCCCGCGCTTTCCGCCCTGCGGGAGGCCGGGCTGTGGATCGGCATCGCCGGCAACCAGACCCCGCGGGCGGCCGAACTGCTCCGGAAACTGAACCTGCCGGTGGATCTGATCGCGACGTCCGGCGAGTGGGGGGTCGCCAAGCCGGATCCGGCCTTCTTCCGCCGGGTCATCGAGATGGCTCCCGGCGGTTCGGCGGAGATCGTTTACGTGGGGGATCACCGAGACAACGACATCCTCCCGGCGAGAGCGGCCGGTCTCCGCACCGCCGCCATCCGTCGCGGCCCCTGGGGGCACCTCTGGGCGAGTGACCCCGCGTTGATCGAGGCCGCCGACCGGCGGATCGACTCCCTTTCGGAGTTGCCCGCGCTGCTCGGCCGGGGCCGATGAATGGCCCGAACCCCTCATACGAGACGTCTGCGCCGAGTACCGTTCCAAGGAAATATAACGGAGCGGAGTTGATGTGTCTCTCCCCGAATTCAGCCCCACCGGCAGGCGTATAGCCGCTGCCCGCACCGGTCGCCGGCTGAGCCAGGTGCAACTCGCCGCTGCCGCGAACCTGTCGGCCAGTCTCATCCGCAAGATCGAGCAAGGGAGCAGGCGCGCGACTCCCGCCATCCTCATCGCCGTCGGCGACGCACTCGACGTGGACCCGAGCCGCCTCACCGGGAGCCTCGCTCCGAGCGACAGCCGCGTGCACGCCGCGATCCCCGGCATCCGGCAGATCATCGGCTCCTTCGACCTGCCGGAGGACGGTCCGATCCGCACGCTTCGAGAGCTGGACCCCGCGGTCCGGGCAGCGGTCACCTGGCGTCTCGAGTCCCAGTACACCAAGCTCGCGAAGACACTCCCAAGCCTCCTTCCAGAGCTCATCCGGGTCTTCCACGCGCATACGGGTCACGAGCGAGAGCGCGCCGCCACACTGCTCGCGCTGGCCTATCGGGCCGCCGACGGGGTCGCGTTCAAATACCAGTACCTCGATCTCTCGTCGCGCATCATCGAGCTGATGCGCTGGTCGGCCGCCATGAGCGGCGACGAGCTGGTGAGCGCCGCCGCGGCCTACGTCCGTACCGAGGTGTTCTTCGCCGACCACAACCTCGGCCCCGCGCTCCGGGCGCTGGAGGTGGCGGCGACCCGGGTGAACCCGGGAACGTCAATCGCCGCCTCAGCCGCCTACGGGTCGCTGCACATGCGCGCGGCGGTGGTGGCCGGAAGGTCGGGCAAGGCCACGACGGCATGGGATCACCTGGGCGAGGCGAGGGAGAGCGCCCGGCACGTGCCGGAGGGCGTGTACCACGGCACGGCCTTCGGGTCGTCGTCCGTCCGCATCCACGAGATATCCGTAGCCGTTGAGCTCGGGGACGGCGAGCGCGCGGAGCGGGCGGCGGGAGACTGGACGCCACCGCAGGCGCTACCGGCGGAGCGGCGTTCCCACTACTACATCGACCTGGCTCAGGCTCAGCTCTGGACGGGCAGGCGCGACGATGCCTTCGCCTCACTGCAACGGGCGCGGAAGATCGCGCCCCAGCACACTCGCGAGCATCCCCGGGTCCGCGAAATGCTGATCACCTTGCTGCGGCTCCAGAGGACGCCACCCGATGCCTTCCTCAGCTTCGCCGCCTGGGTACGCGCGATCTGACAGAGAATCACCGATGACACACTCTGTGTCACTCGCGGGGGCGTCTGACGGTCAATCTGTAAACCATCAGCCCCCCAGCCCATCAAGGACATCCTGTGCCAGTGGATACGCAACAGGTCATCGACTACCTGAGCAAACTCGGCAACGAACTGGAGAGCCGCAGGTTCTCCGTACTGCTGAGCACGGTCAAGGGGCGGCCCCACTTCCTCACCGTCATCAATCCCGCGGCCCCCGCTCTGAGCGAGAACGTCATGGCCCTGCCGGACACCAAGGGCGTGCTCTGGTTCTGGTTCCCCTGGCGAACGGCCATCACCCCGGCATCCGACATCGTCGCCGCAGCGGACCGCGTTGAGCGCGTCCTTGCGGAAGTCGGGCGACCGGCCTCCTGACCGACGCGGCGATATGGCCGGCGACCGGCCTCAGTCGGGTTGCGGCCGGTCAGCTGCCATATCGCCGCGTCTCCAGCCCCGCCGATCATCATGACCGCGGCTCGCCGTACTCCTTTGAGGTACGACGGAGCGGAAAAGCCCGCACGGTGCCGCGTTGGAGGGCCGGAACCGTGCGTTGTAGGGGCGCGAGCCACTGGGGGATTGTGGCTCGCGCCCCCACTTTCATCCTTCTGTCCACCGGGTGGCGATACCGCCCGCGGTCGTTGCGCCGCGAGGCGGCGCAAGATGTGGGCGAGGTCGGGGACGCGTCTCGGCCGGCCCGGGCATCCCCGTCGCCACGCGCCGTACCCGCCGCTGTAATGTCACGTAAGTGAATTTTGGGCGTGTGAGCAGCGCGGCACTGATGTTGTCCGGTGTCGCCGGGATGGTCGTTCCGAAAAGCGTGGGATCCGCGCTCGACCTGCCTGCCGCGAGCGCGCGAGGCGTGACGGAGACCCGGGCCGGGCTCGGCGGCACCTACGCCGCCCTGGGCGGATGGGCGCTGGTCAGCCGGGAGCCCGCCGCCGACGTGGCCGTAGGGGTGACCTGGCTCGGCGCGGCCGGGGTCCGGCTGGCCTCCCTGAAACTCGATCGCCCGCGTACCGACTGGACCTTCTGGGCCTACCTCGGGGTGGAGCTCGGCCTCGGCGCGACGGCCCTCGTCTCCGCCGGGACGCGGAGCAGGGCACGGCGTACCCGCGGATAGACGTCACGGGGCTCCTGTGAGCCGAGCCCTTCCCGCGGTGGGGGACACTGGCCGGATGTTCACCGAGAGCGTTGTGGCCGTGTCCGCCGAACCCGTCGTGGAACTGTTCGTCGCGCAGACAGCGGGTCCCGCCGATCGCACCCTGCTGGTGGTCCACGGGGGCCCCGACTGGGACCACACCTACCTGCGCGAACCGCTCGCGGAGCTCGCCGGCCGCCACCGGGTGGCCCTGGCGGACCTGCGCGGCTGCGGGCGTTCCACCCGTGGCCTCAGCGATGACCGGTACACCCCCGCCGCGGCCACCGCCGACCTCGTCGCCCTGCTGGACGCGTTCGGCACCCCGCGGATCGACGTCCTGGGCTTCTCCTACGGGGGACTGATCGCCCAGCGCCTGGTCCTGGCCGCGCCCGAACGCGTCCGACGGCTCGTCATCGCCTCCAGCAGCGTTCTGCCAGTGCCCCCTGACGCCTTCGACGGCTGGCGCGAACGCGAGGAGCGGCGCGCCCCGGAGTCCGCCGTGTGGTCTGACCCGTCGCTGTCCGGCCCCGAACTCACTCGCGCGGCGGCGGTCGCGGGGGCGGCGGCGAACGTCTGGCGCCCGGAGATGCTGCCCGCCTACCTGGATCGCCTGGCAGATGTCCACTTCTCCGGGGAGTGGATGCGCTCCTGGAAAGCCGGTGGCCTGCCCACCGCCCGTCACACGGACGCGGCCCAGCGGCTCGCAGCCCTCGGCATCCCTCTGCTCCTGCTCCACGGCCGGCAGGACATGATCTTCCCCGTTGCCCTGGCCGACGAGACCACGAGGCTGATCCCCTCGGCCCGTGCCGTGGTGATCGAGGAGGCGGGCCACATGGCCCACGTCGACCAGCCCCGCGCGTGGCTCGACGCCGTCGCGAGCTTCCTGTCCTGACGCTCATAGCACCCCGAGGCCGCCATTGATCAAGAGGCCTACAGGATTTCGCGCCATGCAACGTATGACCGGAATGTTGATCGGTGCGGTTTTTGGGACGGTTTTTGTGATCGTCAACGCACACAGCCCTCTGAACACAGTGATCGGAATCGTCCTTCGGGTGGCCGCCTCCGTCGGCCTCGCCTGCGTCATCGCCATGTGGGTCCTCGCCGGCCGGAGAGGAAGGGCCGACGGCGCCCAACCGGCCGGCATTCCGGGACCGCCGGCGGCGAGGATGTTCAACCGGGGCTACTGGCTGGTCGTCGTCGCCGAGGTCGTCCTGCTCTTCGGCGGGATCGCGGTGCTCCGCGCCTGGGACCGGCCCGAGGAGACCAACGTCGCCTGGATCGCGTTTGTCGTCGGTGTCCATTTCATCGCCCTGGCACCGGCCTGGAAGCAACGGAGCATCATCCTGCCCGGTGTGATCCTCAGCCTGTTCGGTGTCGCCGGGCTCGTCCTGTCGGCGACCTCCGCCGTCGAATGGGTGCCCTTCGTCAGCGGCGTGCTGTCCGGCGTGACCCTCCTGGCGGGCTGCATGTTTTTCGCCCGGCGCGGTCTGATGTCCTTCTCCGTGCAGGACCGGGTCGCCGTCGTCGGTGGCGGCGACCACACCAACTGATCACCGGCTTGGCTCTCCTGCCGTTGGAGGTGACAGCGTCACGGCCGTCGGAGGGCCGGGCTCAGTTGCCCACGCCGAGGTTGGACATGAACGCGGACGGGTATCGGTCGCCGCGGGCCGCGCTCGGCGGCACCGCCTTCTCGATTTCCGCGAGGTCGTCCGCGGTGAGGTTCAGGTCCATCGCGGGCAGCGCCTCGGCCAGGCGCTCGCGGGTGCGGGCTCCGACCAGCGGCACGATGTCCTCGCCCTGTGCGGCCACCCAGGCGATGGCCAGCTGGGCGACGGTGCACCCCTTCGCTTCGGCGACCCGGCGCAGAGCCTCCACGAGGGCGAGGTTGTGTTCCACGTTCCCGCTCGAGAACCGTGGGCTGAAGTTGCGGCTGTCGCCGGGGCCGGCGATGTGGTCGGCGGACCAGTGCCCGGAGATGAGTCCGCGGCTGAGGACGCCATACGCGGTCAGGCCGATGCCGAGCTCCCGCAGCGTGGGCAGGATGTCCGCCTCCACCGCGCGGGAGATCAGCGAATACTCGATCTGCAGGTCGGCGACCGGGTGCACGGCGTGCGCCCGGCGGATCGTCGCCGCGTCGACCTCCGAGAGGCCGACGTGCCGCACGTACCCGGCGTCGACCATCTCCTTGATCGCGCCCACCGTCTCCTCGATGGGGACCGCCGGGTCCAGCCGGGCGGGACGGTAGATGTCGATGTGGTCGGTGCCCAGCCGGGTCAGCGAGTAGGCCAGAAAGTTCTTCACCGCCTCGGGGCGGCCGTCATACCCGCCGAACCCGGAGGAGCCAGGCCCCCGCAGCATGCCGAACTTGACGCTCAGCTTGTAGCTGTCCCGATCCCGGCCGCGCAGCGCCTCGGCGAGCAGCAACTCGTTGTGGCCCATGGCGTAGAAGTCGCCGGTGTCGATCAGCGTGACGCCGTTCTCCAGCGCGGCGTGCACGGTGGCGATACTCTCCGCGCGGTCGGCTTCGCCGTAGGCGCCCGACATGCCCATCGCACCCAGGCCCAGCGCGGAAACGGCCGGGCCGGTGGTGCCCAGGGTTCGCATCTGCATGGTGTTCTCCTTCGTCGTCGATCTGTCACCCACTTTGCTCCCCCGCCGTGACATCCGGGAGCGGAGCGGTCATCGTGGGAGAGCCGCTCCCTGGATCGGCTCGCCCGCCGCGAGGGACCATGAGGGCATGCAACGTGAACAGCTCGCCGACTTCCTGCGCCGTCGCCGCGAGGCGATCCGCCCGGCCGAGGTGGGCATCGCCGACGGTCCACGTCGCCGCACCGCCGGTCTGCGCCGGGAAGAGGTGGCCATGCTCGCCGGCATGTCGGTGGACTACGTCGTACGCCTCGAGCAGGGCCGCAGCAGTCAGCCCTCGACGCAGCTGCTCGGCGCGCTGGCCCGGGCGTTGCGCCTGTCCGACGACGAGCGCGACCACCTGTTCCACCTGGCCGGCCACCGGCCCCCGCCCGCCGACGGGGTGGCCCGCCTCGCCCGCGCCGGCCTGATGCGCATGCTCGACCTGCTCGGCGACACCCCGGCCATGGTGCTGTCCGACCTGGGCGAGGTCCTCGCCCAGAACCGGGTGGCCGTCCTGCTGGCGGGCGACCACACCGGCTTCTCCGGCGATCGGCGTTACGTCGTATACCGCTGGTTCACCGATCCCGCCGCCCGCACCGTCAGCCCGCCCGAGGAGCAGGAATATCATTCCCGCCGGCTCGTGGCCGACCTGCGCGCGGCCGCCGGCCGCCGGTCCGGCGATCCCACGTTCGCCGGACTCGTCGACCGGTTGCGGGCCGCGAGCGGCGACTTCCGCCGGCTCTGGGCCGAGCACGAGGTGGCGGTCCGGCGCGCCGACCGCAAGACCATGCTGCACCCGCGGGTGGGCCGCCTGCTGATGGACTGCGAGACCCTGGTCACTCCCGACCAGGGCCAGCAGCTGCTGGTGCTCACCCCGGCGGACGCCGAGACGCGCGAGCGGCTGGAGCTGCTGCGGGTGCTCGGCCTCGAGGAGTTCCCCACGGGGGCGACGGACACGCCCGTACGGTACGAACCCGAGGGCCAGGGCCACTCATAGAACCCGAAGAACCTTCGGTTCATGCGAACTCTCGGGGATCTCGGCCCTGAACTCCTCCGGCTACGGCCAGGGGCAGAACAGCAGTGAGCCATCTTGCGGTCCGTCCGGCGCGCCCTGTCTCCGCTTTTTGGGGCACACGTCAACTCCCGCGGCCGGTTCTGCCTCGACATGGACAGCCGTCTCGACCGTGAGGGGGTCCCACCGGAACGCGGCAGAGTCGGGCCGCACTTTTGATCACTGGTCGTTGGGCTCGGGGATTTCGGCCTTGGTGTGGAGGACCTCGCGGGCCTGCTCCGCGGCGCGGAGGAGGCTCTCGGTGACGAAGTCGAGAAAGCGGGCGGTGTTTTCGAGGCGGGTGGCGGCCGGGGTGCCGGGGCCGAGGATGGCGACGCCCTGCCGTGCGGTCTCGACGAGCAGGTCGTTGGCTCGGGCGCTGGCGATCGTCGACTGGTACCAGAGGTCGTCGTCGACGACGTAGCGCTCGCGGCGGCGTTCGTCGCGTTGCCTGCGGACGAGGTCCTGGCTTTCGAGGAACGTGATCGCTTTGGAGATGGACGCCGGGCTGACCTGGAGTCGCTGGACGAGTTCGGACGTGGTGATGCTGCCCGAGTCGGTGGTGTAGATGCAGCCCAGCACCCGGGACATCATCTTGGGCAGGCCCGACTGCATGAAGACGGTGGTCAACGTCTCCTCGTACTCGCGCACGGCCTCGGCGTCGCGCCCGTGGGGCTGCGGGGACGCCTGCGGCCCCCGGGGCGCGGCCGGGCTGCGCCGATGGGTGCGGCGTTCGGTGGCGCGGTGGGCCAGGTCGGCGCGGTAGGCGGTGGGTCCGCCGTTGCGCATCACCTCACGCGTGATCGTGGAGGTGGGACGGTCCAGACCTCGGGCGATCTCCGCGTAGGCGAGGCCGTCGGCCAGCCCCAGCGCGATCTGCTGGCGGTCCTGCTGGGTGAGTCTGCCTCCCGGCATCGCGATCTCCTTCGTGTTCCTGAGGCCCCCACCATAGCGTTCACTCTCAATCCATTGCAACACATACGAAGATGACTGTTGCATTCCTTTCAACGTCATCGCAACGATTTTCTCGCTTTCACCTGCGAATATATCGATTATCCGCAACGAACATGTTGCCTTGTACTGGAATGCAACGTAGCGTTTCCATTGTCAGAAACAACGAGGCACAGGAGCGCATCATGCAGAAGTTCGCCACCCCCACCCCGATCACCACCGTCATCGACCTCCCCGCCGGACGCCTCCAGCTCATCGCCGCCGACCGCCCCGACACCACCGTCGAGATCCTGCCCACCAACCCCGCCAAAACCCGCGACGTCCAGGCCGCCGAGCAGACCACCGTCACCCACACCGACGGCGTGCTGCGGATCCACACCCCCCAGCCCAAAAACCAGCTCTTCGGCCCCTCCGGATCCATCCAGATCACCGTCCAGCTGCCCACCGGCTCCCACCTCGAAGCCACCACCGCCGCCTGCGAACTCCGCAGCGTCGGCCGGCTGGGCGAGGTCACCTTCGACGGCGCCTACCACCAGATCAAAATCGACGAAGCCGCCAGCGTCCGCCTCACCGCGGTCGACGGTGACGTGGAGATCGGCCGACTCGGCGGCTCCGCCGAGGTCAGCACCGCACGCGGCGACATCCGCATCACCGAGGCCGCGCGCGGCACCCTCGTGTTGCGCACCCAGTCCGGCGACATCTCGGTCACCGCCGCCGCGGGCGTCTCGGCCGCGCTGGATGCCGGTACCTCCTTTGGCCGGATCAGCAACGCCCTGAAGAACAACGGCGGTGTCGAGCTCGACATCCGCGCCACCACCTCCCACGGCGACATCACCGCCCGCAGCCTCTGAGGTCCGACGGCCCTGGACCTTTCCGCCCGGCCGTCGTTCTCTCCTTACGTGATGTTCCTCATCCGGTGATAATCGGTGACCGCGAATGAGAGGGATGAATGTGGATCGGGACGTCATCACGATGGACGGAGGCGGTCGGCCCCGCTGGAGTGTCCTGCTCCTCTGCGGCGCCTCCGGGACCGGGAAGACCCGGGTGAGCTATCCGCTGGCACGGCACTACGGAGTCCCGATCGTGGAGGTGGACGACCTCGTCGAGGCGCTGCAGGCCATGACCACACCGGAGCAGCAGCCGATCCTGCACTACTGGCGCACCCACCCCGAAGCCGCGCGGCTGCCCCCGGCGGACATCGCCGATCTGCAGGTCGCCGTCGCCGAGGCGCTCGTTCCCGCGGTGGACGCCATCGTGGGAAACCACCTGGAGACCGACACCCCGGTGATCATCGAGGGAGACTACCTCCTGCCCTCCCTCGCCACGCGCGACGGCTTCGCCGGGATCCCCGCCAAGGGACGGGTCGCCGCCGTGGTCCTGCACGAGCCCGACGAAGCCCAGATCGTGGCGAACTACCTGCGCCGCGAACCCGGCCTCGGCGAGCAGCTCCAACGAGCCCGGGTGAGCGCCCTCTACGGTGATCGCCTCACCGAGCAGGCAGCGAAGGCGGGCGTCCCGACGGTGACCGCGCGCCCCTGGAGCGACGTGATCGAGCGCGTCATCACGGCCGTCACCGGCACTCAGTAGGCTCCGCTGCATGTCTCCTCGCACCTCCCCCGCTCGGCCGCAGCGTTTGAAAGAGCCCCTCGCCCCCAAAATGGCGGCGTCGCTCCCCACCGCGGGGCTCCCCGAGCACGATCTCGAGGACGACGGGGTGTATCGGTCGCTGGAGTTCAGGGGGTCCGACCTGTCGTCCCGCGACGCGGACGCGGTCGAGTTCGAGACCTGCCGCTTCGTCGACACACGGTTCTCGGGGACGAAGATGCGCCGGGGCGGCTTCTCCAACGTGGAGCTGAAGGGCTGCGACCTGTCGGGCATGGCGGCCAGGTCGGCCTCGATGCACCGCACCCTGGTGTCCGCCAGCCGGTTGACCGGCATGACCTGGTCGGAGTGCGGGTTCAAGGACGTGACGTTCGACTCCTGCCGCGCCGACCTGACGGCGTTCCGGTTCTCGACGTTCAAGAACGTCGTCTTCCGCGACTGCTCCATGCCGGAGATCAACTTCCAGAACGCGGATCTGAGGGGGGTCCGGTTCGAACGCTGCAACCTGACGGAGGCCCAGTTCTCCGGGGCGCAGATGGAAGGCGCCCGGTTCGCCGACTGCGTGCTGCTGAAAATCGGCGGGGTGACCAGCCTCAGAGGCGTGATCATCAAGAGCCAGGACGCGCAGGGACTGGTCTACAGCCTGGCGAGCGCGATGGGGATCACCATCGAGGAGTAGGCGATTCGCCATCCACCGCACCCCCGTCCTGAGCAGGTGTTGTACCTTCGGGGTGGGGCGGGTGTCACGCACCGTGAACACCGCTCCCGCACGAATGCTCGGCACGGGTCCGCCGATCGCACGGCCCGGAGTGGACCGCTGTTCGAGATCGGCACACCGGTGTCACCTCTCAGTCGCCTCTCGGCTGCTCGAAAGGAAAGCACATGCGCACTGCACATCGGGTCGCGCTCGCGGGTGCGACCGCCGTCTGCCTCTCCCTGTCTCCGGGGGTCGCGATCGCCACTCCGGCCATGGGGGTCACCGGCAAGACCATCGCTCAGAGAACCGTGGCCGGAAAGGATTACATCCTGCGGGAGATCACCATCAAGCCCGGCGGGAGCACCGGCTGGCACTACCACGACGGGACGCTCCACGCGCTGGTGAAGCAGGGCATCCTCACCCACACCGGCCCCAGCTGCACGAAGACCCAGACCTACGGCGTCGGCAGCACGTTCGTCGAGCCCAGCGGGGCAGATCACGTCCATGTCGGCCGCAACCTCGGCTCCACGCCGCTCGTGCTCGACGTCCTCTACGTGAACCCGGCGCAAAGCCCGCTGTCCGAAGACGTCCCCAACCCCGGCTGCGTCTTCCAGTAGTTCGAAGGTGGTCCCCTCACCGTCGGCCGGACCGCCGACGCCGTACCGAGGACCCAACCCCGGCAACGCCTTTCAGCAATTCGAGGGTGACCCCATCTCCGTTCGCCGGACCGCCGACGCCGTACCGAGGACCCAACCCCGGCAACGCCTTTCAGCAATTCGAGGGTGATCCCATCTCCGTTCGCCAAACCGCTGACGCGTACCATGGGGAGCCTGTCATGCTGCGTTCCAACGGGGTCGTGAAGAGGTGGGCATGTCGGATCCACTCCCACCCGGCCCGGAGGATTTGGAGCAGGTCGGCGGCTACCGGCTGATCCGCCGTCTCGGCAGTGGCGGCCAGGGCGTGGTCTACCTCGGCCGGGCCCCGGCCGGCGGCGACGTGGCGGTCAAGGTGCTGCACGCCTGGATGGCGGACGACGCCGACGCCCGGCGGCGTTTCCTGCGCGAGGTCGACGTGGCACGACGGGTCGCGCCCTTCTGCACCGCCCGGGTGCTCGACATGGGACTGGACGGCAATCGGCCGTACATCGTCAGCGAATACGTCCCCGGCCTCTCTCTGCACCAGCTCGTCAAGACCGACGGGCCACGGTCGGGCGGCGGCCTGGACCGCCTGGCCATCGCCACGATCAGCGCACTCGCCGGGATCCACCGCGCCGGGATCGTGCACCGCGACTTCAAGCCGGGCAACGTCATCCTCGGCCCGGAAGGGCCGGTGGTGATCGACTTCGGCATCTCCCGCGCCCTGGACCACACCGTCACCGGGACCGGCTCGATCGGCACGCCGCCGTACATGGCGCCCGAGCAGTTCACCGACGAGTCGCCCGGGTACAGCGCCGACGTCTTCAGCTGGGCGTGCACGATGGTGTACGCGGCGACCGGCCATCGCGCCTTCCCCGGGGAAACGGTCCCCGCCATCGTGAACGCGATCCTGTATCGCGAGCCGGACCTGTCCGGCGTACCCGAGATACTCCGCCCGCTGCTGGCGGCCTGCCTGGCCAAGAACCCGGCCGAACGGCCCGCGACCGCCGACGTGTTCCGCATTCTCACCGGCGACGGCGCCGCCCCGCCCCTGCCCGGAACATCGGAGAGGTCCCCGCTCGGATTCCCGCCCGGGACGGTGCAGGAGTCCTCCCCCGGATTCGCGCCCGGAACATCGCAGGAATCCCCACCCGGATTCCCGTCCGGGACGGCGCGGGAGTCCTCCCCTGGATTCCCGTCCGGAACATCGCAGGAATCCCCACCCGGATTCCCGTCCGGGACGGCGCGGGAGTCCTCACCCGGATTCCCTGCCGCGTCACCGTTCGTACCGCCCGCCGAATCCGCGGCCTCGCCCGCTCCGCCCGCCGCATCCACATCCGCGGCCCCGCCCGCACCGCCCATCGAGTCCATGTCCGGGACCTCACTCCTGCCGCCTCCGGAGACGGCGACCGTGCCCTCCGGGGGGTCACGGAGGGCGGGCGGGATCTCGCGCCGTGCCCTGGCGGCCGCCGCGGTGGGAGTGGTCGCGATCGCGGCGGCGCTGGTCCTGCCGCCACTGCTCCGGGAGACGACCGTCACGGGGCAGGGCACCTCCGAAATCGGCACGACCCTCTCCCCGTCCACGGGCACGAGCGTCTCCCCCGCGGCGACCGGGGGGCCGGTTGCGGCGCCCTTCGGCACCCCGTTGTACGACCACCCACTGGCCGATCACAGCAACGACGTCCGGTCGATCGCCATCGGCCAGATGAAGGCGACGCCGGTGGCGATCACCGGTGGCGACGACACCACCACCCGCGTGTTCGACCTGGCCGGCGGACGGCAGCTCGGCGACCCGCTCACCGGACACACCGGGTGGGTGCGGTCGATCGCGTACGGCGAGCTGAAGGGCGCGCCGATCGCCCTCACCGGCAGCGACGACGACACGGTCCGCGTATGGGACCTGACCACGGGCAAGGAGATCGGCAAGCCGTTCACCGAGCACACCGGGGATGTCAAGGCGGTGGCGATCGGCGAGGTGAACGGCGCTCCCGTCGCCATCACCGGCGGGGCGGACCGGACCGTGCGGGTCTGGGACATCGCGACGGGCGTCCAGCTGTACGCGGCCATGACCGGCCACACGAACACGGTCTGGTCGATCGCGTACGGCAAGGTCGGCGGAGAGCCCGTCGCGGTCTCAGGCAGCGGCGACAACACGTTGCGCGTCTGGGACCTGACCAGCGGCCGGCAACTCGGCGACCCGCTCACCGGACACACCGGCGAGGTCAGGTCGGTGGCCTTCGGCCAGGTGAAGGGCGCTCCTGTCGTGATCTCCGGCAGCGACGACGCCACGGTGCGGGTCTGGGACCTGGACAGCGGACGGCAGCTCGGCGACTCGCTGACCGGCCACGACGGCACCGTCTGGGCCGTGGCCCTCGGCGAGGCGAACGACACCCCGATCGCCGTCTCCGGCGGCGAGGACCGTACGGTCCGGGTCTGGAATCTGCTCACCGGACAGCGGGTCGGCTCCCCCTTCACCGGACACACCGACCGCGTCTGGGCCGTCGCCGTCGGCCAGGTCGGCGGCGCCCCCGTCGCCGTCAGCGGCAGCCGCGACGAGACGGTACGGGTGTGGAGCCTCGCCCCGCCCTTCCCCGCTCCCGGCTCCTGACCCATCGGCGGCCGGTGGGACACGAACCCCGGAGCGGCCACCTTCCGGCCGGTTGACCGGCATGACCTGGTCGGAATGCGGATTCAAGGACGTGACGTTCGACAACGACTCCCATGGGGGCGAGGGGACCGCCCCTCTCGGGTGGTGCCATCCGATGCCGGCGACATCCAAGCGGCCCGGCACCCGTGCCCTCTCAGCTCGGCAGCACTCCGCAGTCCTTCACGACGACGTTCTTCAGAGGCCTGTCACCCTGGTCGGTCGGGGAGGATTCGATCGTACGCACCACGTCCATGCCCTCGATCACTCTGCCGAACACGACGTGCCTCCCGTCCAGCCAGGACGTTGCCACGGTCGTGATGAAAAACTGCGAGCCGTTGGTGTTCGGCCCCGTGTTCGCCATGCTCAGGAGGCCCGGACCGTCATGGCGGAGGGTGAAATTCTCGTCGTTAAATCTTTCGGCGTAAATGCTTACACCACCGGTTCCATCACCGTTGATGAAGTCGCCGCCCTGGATCATGAAGTTCTTAATCACCCGGTGGAACCCGGACCCCTCATACCCGTAGCCCTTCTCGCCGGTGGCCAACACTCTGAAGTTCTCCGCCGTCCGCGGTGCCACATCGCTACGCAACTCGACGACGATGCGCCCGATGGGTTCTCCGCCCCTCTCCATATCGAAGAACACCCTGGGAAGCCTCGGGGGGTCCCCCGCGACCCGAACCGATGCTCCGGCCGGCGTGCTCGGAGACACGACCACGACCGCGGTCACCAGGGCGACGATCACTCGACCAATGATGTGCCTGTTCATACGGAACCTCATTCGGAATCGATGATTTACGGGCGATGCATGAAAGGCGTGGCGAAGGGAGCCCCGGAATCTCCCAGCCGTCCCGGTCGTATAGGGCGACGATTCGAGGCCAATGGCCTCTGCCACGGGCCGACGCCATTCGAGTAGCCGACCTGCCGGACCGGCGAAATGCTCGGCCTTTCATGATTCACAACCGAAAGTTCGCTACTTTGAGCGTCGATGCAGATACTCACGGTAGGACGCGACCGTTGCATCATCAACGATCAAGCGCGTGTCTCCGCGGATTTCTGAGCCGGGAGACTCTCGTGTCGCCGGCCCACGGACAGTGACGTCAAAGATTTTTCGGCGCCGGTGACGCTTCGCGAGCGTCATCCGCCGCAGGCAGGCGAAGCGTCACCGCGCGCATCCCGCTCGATGGGGAAGTCGATCGAGTTCCGTGGTCTAATTTCATCACCTGTTGACTTATTTGGCGACTCGGATTAACGTTGCATACACGCACTAGTTGCAGTGATGCAAGGAGTTGTCCGATGGATCCAGTGGACCCCATGACGCCGACGGCCAGCGCGGCGCGCGACCGCCTGGCCGACGACATCGGAGACTTCCGGCGGGCTCTGATCCCCGGCTTCCTGCTCCACCTGCTGCGCGGATTCGAAGGCGACGAGCCCTCCGTGATCCAGATCGCCACGCTCTACGTCCTCGATCACCCCTCCACCCCGACGCTCCGCGAACTCGCCGAACGCATCGACCGATCGGTCTCGGCCACCAGCCGTCTGGTCGACCAGCTCGTGCGGCGGGGCCTGGTCGACCGGCACGAGGACCCCCACGACCGCCGTGCCCGGCGGATCGCCCTCACCAAGCGCGGCACGGATTTTCTGCGGGAGTTCGAGCGCGCCAGGGCCGACGCCCAGCTGGACGTCATGGCCCATCTGACCGCCGAAGAACGCGAGCTCGTGACCCGGGCGATGGCGCTGCTCGGCGAAGCCTCAAGGAGACGCACCCATGTCCATCCCACTCATCCTGAAATTTGATGACATCGGGGCAGAGATGCTGCCCCTCGTCGGCGGCAAGGCCGCCAACCTCGGCGTGCTCACCACCGCCGGGCTCCCCGTTCCGCCCGGCCTGTGCGTCACCACCGAGGCCTATCGCCGGATCACCGAGCGGGCCGGTCTGGAAGACGTGCTCACGACGCTGGCCGCGACGCCCGCCCGGGACATCACGGCCCTGAACGCGCTGGCCGCACGGGCCCGCGACCTGGTGCTCTCCGCACCGGTCCCGGACGACATCGCCGACGCCGTACGGCGGTGCGCGCACGGTCCCGTCGCGGTCCGCTCCTCCGCCACCGCCGAGGACCTGCCGCACGCCAGCTTCGCCGGGCAGCAGGACACCTACCTCAACGTGATCGGCGCCGACGCCGTGCTCGACGCGGTCCGGCGCTGCTGGGCCTCGCTCTGGACCGACCGGGCCGTCGCCTACCGCGCCGCGAACGGCGTCGATCACCACACCGTGCGGCTGGCCGTGGTCATCCAGGAGATGGTCCAGTCCGAGGTCGCCGGAGTGATGTTCACCGCCAACCCGGTCACCGGGCGGCGCCACGAGGCGGTGATCGACGCCAGCCCCGGCCTCGGCGAGGCCGTGGTCTCCGGCGCGGTCAACCCCGACCACTTCGTGGTGGACACCGCCACCGGACAGATCACCGAACGACGGCTCGGCGACAAGCGGCTGGCCGTACGGTCTCTGGCGGGTGGCGGCGTCGAGCACGTCGAGGCCCCGATGGAGGAGGCCTGCGTGACGAATGCCCAGGTAGGGGCATTGGCCGACCTCGGCCGCCAGGTCGAGGACCACTACGGATCCCCGCAGGACACCGAGTGGGCCATCGACGCCGACGGCACCCTGTGGCTGACCCAGTCACGCCCGATCACCACCCTCTTCCCGATCCCCCGGCACGCCGGACCCACCGGAGGAAACCACCCGATCGGGCTCGGTTCCACGCCGGAGGGAGGGGCGACACGCGGGGTCACCGATGCCCGTGCCGTCCCCGGCGGCGCGGCGGGATCCGTCGCCTCCGAGGACATCCGGATCTACTTCTGCTTCAGCGTGGCCCAGGGGCTCTACGCGCCGATCACCCCGATGGGCATGTCGGCCTTCCGGCTGCTGTCCTCGTCCGCCGCCGAGATGCTGGGAGCTCCGGTGCCCGACCGGCTGTCCGGGGCTCCGCTGTTCGCCGAGGCGGGCGGGCGGTTGTTCATCGACGCCACCGGGCTGATCCGCGGCAGGGTGGGCCGGGCGCTCTTCCCCAGGGTGCTCGACGTGATGGAGGCCAGGTCCGCCAAGGTTCTGCGCGGCCTGTTCACCGACCCGCGGTTCAGCGTGACCCAGCGCTCCGTGCGCCCCACCCTGCGCCGGCTCGTCAGGCTCGGGGTCCGCTTCCGGATCCCGCCGCGCGCCTTACACGCCCTGTTGAAGCCCGAGTCGGCGCACAGGCACGTGGATCAAGTGGGGGCGGCTCTGCGCGAACGGCTGGTGTCCCCGGCGAACGCCACGCCCCTGGAGCGGCTCGACCGCGTCGAACGAGTGCTGGGCACCCAGGTCATCCCGGTGCTGCCGGAGATCTTTCCGGGGGCGGCGGCCGGGTTCGCCATGCTCGGCCTGGCCTACCGCCTTCTCGGTGACCGCGCCCGCCCCGGCGAGCTCCAGACCGTCCTGCGGGGGCTCCCGCACAACGTGACCACCGAGATGGACCTGGCCCTGTGGCACCTGGCCGAACGGATCCGCAAGGATGAGACCGCCACATCGCTGCTGCTGAGCGCTCCCGCCGCCGAGCTCGTCAAGCACTTCCACGACGGGTCGCTGCCCGGCGTGGTGGATCGGGGCCTGAGGGAGTTCCTGTCCGTCTACGGCGGTCGCGCGGTCGCCGAGATCGATTTCGGGGTGCCGCGCTGGTCGGAGGACCCGACGCACATCATCGGGGTCCTGGCCAACTACCTCCGGCTGGAGGACCCGGCGCTGTCCCCCGACGCCCTGTTCACCAGGGGTGCCGCCGAGGCCGCTCTCATGATCAAGACTCTGAGCTCCCGCGCGGGCGGCCTCCGCGGCCGGACCGTCCGCTTCGCCCTGGGCCGGACACGGGCCCTGGCCGGCCTCCGCGAACTGCCCAAGTACTACCTGGTGACCGCGCTGGCGGCCCTGCGCGCCGAGCTGAGGATCATCGGCGCCGATCTGACCGCCCGCGACCTGCTCTCCTCGCCCGACGACATCTTCTTCCTGACCTTCGGCGAGGTCAGGGCCGCCCTCGACTCCACCTCCGGCCCCACCGCACTGCGCGCGCTCGTCTCCGAACGGCACCAGGACGCCGCCCGGGAGCTCCGCCGCAGGCATGTGCCCCGCGTCATGCTGTCGGACGGCACCGAGCCGGAGGCCGTCGCCACACATGCACCGGTGGACGGCGCGCTGACCGGAACCCCGGCCTCCGCGGGCCACGTCACCGGAGTCGCCAGGGTGGTCCTCGACCCGATCGGCGCCCATCTGGAGCCCGGCGAGATCCTGGTCTGCCCCTCCACCGACCCCGGCTGGACCCCGCTGTTCCTCACCGCGGGCGGCCTGGTGATGGAGATGGGCGGCGCCAACTCCCACGGCGCGGTGGTCGCCCGCGAGTACGGCATTCCGGCGGTCGTCGGCGTGGCCCACGCGATCGACCAGATCGTCACCGGCCAGATGATCACCGTCGACGGCACCTCGGGCGCCGTGATCACAGCCGTACCTTCACGTCCTCCTCGGCTGTGAAACCGGGGATTCCAGCACCCGGCCTTTCAGTCGGGTCTGAAGGAGTGCTTCCTCCCTCGCCCGAGGGACGGGCATCCGCCCTGAATATCCGGTGACAGAGTGGGCCCTCGTGCTCAACCGGTCCGGCGCGGCAACGGTTCGGACTCCGCGCCTGCGACAATCGCCGTGACGAATCGGCGATGCCGACGAGCGCCTCCTGTCGGACCGTTCAGAAAGGCAGCCACATGCCCCGCAGCCAGGTCGCCGTGCTCGGCGAGTGCGTCGCCGACGCCTTCGTCACGGGAAGCCCTTCGCAGGCCAGGCCGGGCGGCCCTTCGCAGGGCGAGCCGGGCAGCACCGCGCAGAGCGAGCTCGCCCTGCGCGTCCTGCCCGGCGGCAGCCCCGCGAACACCGCCGTGGCGCTCTCCCGCCTGGGCACCTCCGCTCGCTTTCTCGGGCGGATCTCCCGCGACTCCTTCGGCGCCCTGTTCCGCGCCCACCTCGGCGCCTCCGGGGTCGATCTGACCGGTTCCGTCACCGCCGAGGAGCCCAGCACGCTGGCGGTGGCCACCCTGGACGAGTCGGGACAGGCCGTCTACACCTTCTACGCGGAGGGCTCCGCCGACTGGCAGTGGACCGCGGCGGAGCTGACCACCGAGCGGCTCGGCGACGTCTCCTGCCTGCACACGGGCTCCCTGGCCCTGGTCCGCGCCCCCGGCGCCGAACCCGTCGAGGAGCTGCTGGCCGAGGCCGCCACCCGCGCCACCGTCTCGATCGACCCCAACGTGCGCGCCGGGTTCGTCGATCTGGCCGTCTACCGGGAGCGGATGACCCGGTGGTGCGCGCTGGCCGACATCGTCAAGCTGAGCGACGACGACCTTGAGCAGATCCACCCGGGCGAGCCCTTCGAGCGGATCTGCGACGCCTGGCACACCGCGGGCGCCCGCCTGATCGTGATCACTCGCGGCTCCCGGGGCGCGACCGTCTCCCTCGACGGCGAGCGGGCGACCGTGCCCGCGCCTCCCACGGACGTGGTGGACACGGTCGGCGCGGGCGACTCCTTCACCGCGGGACTCCTGCACCGGCTGCACGCCTCCGGCCGGCTCGGCGGCCGGCTCGACGAGCTCGACCTCGACCAGGCCAGGGACGCCGCCGCCTTCGCCTCCCGGGTCGCCGCGCTCACCTGCTCCGTCGCCGGGGCCAACCCGCCGTGGGCGCGTGACCTGGCAGGCGAGGCGTCCCCGCCGACCAGGTGATCCGGCCGGGCGTCGGGAAAACGGCGCACGACCTGGCGGAGGGATGTCTCGACCAAGCGGTTGGGGAAGGGAGATGATGGCGAGATGCCGTACGCTGACGCCTTCGCCCGCAGCATCACCGACCCCGAGGGCTTCTGGGCCGAGGCCGCCGAGGCGGTCACCTGGACCAGGGCACCCCGTCAGGTGCTGGACGCGGGAAACCCGCCCCTGTACCGCTGGTTCCCCGACGGGGAGCTGAACACCTGCTTCAACGCGCTCGACCGGCACGTCGAGGCGGGCCACGGCGACCGGGTCGCGCTGATCTACGACAGCCCCGTCACCGGCGCCTCGGGGAAGCACACCTACGCCGAACTGCTCGATGAGGTCGCGAGGTTCGCCGGGGTGCTGCGATCACTCGGGGTGGGCAGGGGTGACCGGGTGGTGATCTACATGCCGATGATCCCGGAGGCGGTGATCGCCATGCTGGCGTGCGCGCGGCTGGGGGCGGTGCATTCGGTGGTGTTCGGCGGATTCGCGCCCAGGGAGCTGGCGGCCCGGATCGACGACGCGCAGCCCACGGTCATCGTCTCGGCCTCCTGCGGGATCGAGCCCACCCGCGTCGTGCCGTACAAGCCGATGCTGGACGCCGCCCTGGAGCTGGCCGAACACCCGCCCGCGCGCTGCGTGATCCTGCAGCGCGAGCAGGCCCCGGCGGAGCTCGTGCCCGGCCGGGACGTGGACTGGGCGAGCGCGGAGGCCGAACCGGCCGAGTGCGTCCCGGTAAAGGCGACCGACCCGCTCTACATCCTCTACACCAGCGGAACCACCGGCCGGTCGAAGGGCGTCGTGCGCGACAACGGCGGGCACGCGGTGGCGCTGCTGTGGAGCATGACGAACGTCTACGACATCCACCCCGGCGAGGTGTTCTGGACGGCCTCCGACGTCGGCTGGGTGGTCGGCCACTCCTACATCGTCTACGGCCCGCTGCTGCTCGGCGCCACGACCCTGCTGTACGAGGGCAAGCCGGTCGGCACCCCCGACGCGGGCGCGTTCTGGCGGGTGATCGCCGAACACGGGGTGAGCGCGCTGTTCACCGCGCCGACCGCGTTCCGGGCGATCAAGAGGGAGGACCCGTCCGCGGCCCTGCTCGGCGGCTACGACATCTCGTCGCTGCGGACGCTCTTCCTCGCCGGAGAGCGCCTGGACCCCGACACCTACCACTGGGCGTCGGACAAACTGGGCGTCCCGGTCGTCGACCACTGGTGGCAGACCGAGACCGGGTGGCCCATCGCCGCCAACCTGCGCGGCCTGGAGCCAATGCCGATCAAGGCGGGATCCCCCACCGTGCCCGTCCCCGGCTACGACGTGCGCGTGCTCACGCCCTCGGGCGCCGACTGCGCCCCGGGCGAGGAGGGCGCGATCTGCGTACGGCTGCCGCTGCCGCCCGGCACGCTTCCCACGCTCTGGCAGGACGACGAGCGCTACGTGAAGTCCTACCTGTCGGCCTTCCCCGGCCACTATCTGACCGGTGACGGCGGCTATCTGGACGAGGACGGCTACCTCTTCGTGATGGGCCGCACCGACGACGTGATCAACGTGGCCGGGCACCGGCTGTCCACCGGGTCGATGGAGGCTGTGCTGGCCGCGCATCCGGCGGTGGCCGAATGCGCGGTGATCGGAGTGGCCGACGCCCTGAAAGGTCAGGTCCCTCATGGCTTCGTGGTGCTGAAGAGCGGGGTAGAGACCGGCCTCGACTCCCTGCGGGCCGAGCTGATCCAGGCGGTCCGGGATCAGGTGGGCGCCGTAGCGGCGTTCAAGAAGGTGGACGTGGTCCCCGCGCTGCCGAAGACCAGGTCGGGGAAGATCCTGCGCAAGACCATGCGCGGCATCGCCGAGGGAGCCGACGAGCCCGCGCCCCCGACCATCGAGGACGCGACGGTGCTGGACGTCCTGCGCCCGATCATCGGACCGAACCGGAAGCCGTAGGAGGCCCCGTCACCGGATCCGGCACCCGGTCGCCGCCGGGGTGCCGTCATCCGTACGGCGACGCTGGAGGAGACATCCTGAGGCCTCATCCGTACGGCACTCGCCGAGGTGCGGCCCGGGCAGCCTATTCGGCGCGCTGACGCCCGCCGGGAGTATGCCCGTAGGTGCGGCGAAATACGTCGACGAACGTGCTCGCCGTGCTCCACCCGCAGCGGTGCGCCACCGTGCTCACCTGGGCTCCGTCGGCAAGCATGCGTAGGGCGTGATACAGCCGTAGCTGAGTTCGCCATTGCACGTAGCTCATCCGCATCTCGTCTCGGAACAGTCGAGCCAAGGTGCGTGCACTGGAGCGACACGCCTGAGCAAGGTCTTCAAGATCGAAGGTTGTGGACAGGTTCTCCTCGACCAGCCTGCAGGCCTCGATCAATCGAGGATCGTGTGGCGCGGGAAGTCGGATCGGTTGCTGTGGCGACGCGGCCAGCTGATCGATCAGCACGGCCAGCAACCGTTGGCGACGCCGAGGCTCTTCCGTACCGTCCGGCTGCTCGGTGTAGTGGATGATCAACTCGCGCAACAGCGAGCTCACCTCGACCACCGCCGGGACGTCCACGCCCAGGGGGTTGCGCGTGGCGGGCAGACCGACACCGTGAAACCTGGTCGGTCCGTACACGCGGTGCTGGTGGCTCGCCCCTGCGGGAATCCAGATCGCCCGATTTGCGGGGGCGATCCAACTCCCCGCACTCGTTGCGACCGATATGACTCCGGTGCTGGCATACACCAGCTGATGCTCGTCGTGCACATGGTGGGCGATCACCGCACGCGAGGGCAGCTCAAGGACCATCGTCGCGGTATCCCACGCCTGGCTCGAATCCCGCACAATATGGAATTATATCGAAATTGAGCATTGAGGGCGTGTTCGACAGTGGGTCGCGGCGGGTGGAGACAGAAGCCTGCTGAGATCCGGCCCGATCTCCGGTGTCGGCGATGTTCCTCGGCCGACCCCGATGGCCGACCCCGGCAACGGGGCGCCGCGGCTCCCGGGGCTCACAGCAGGAATCGAAAGAGCGGGCTGGAGGCATCGATCCGTTCGATCCGGGGCGGAGCGGTCTCCATTCGCTTCAGCAGACTCGGCAGGTCATCGGGGCTGGCCAGCTCGATACCGACCAGGGCGGGGCCCGTTTCGCGGTTGCTGCGCTTGACGTATTCGAACAGCGTGATGTCTTCGTTGGGGCCGAGCACCTCGTCGAGGAATCGGCGCAGGGCACCCGGCTCCTGGGGAAACTCGACCAGGAAATAATGCTTGCGCTCCTCGTAGATCAAAGAGCGTTCGACAACCTCGGCATAGCGGCTGACGTCATTGTTTCCACCGGAAAGCACGCAGATCACTCTGGCGGAGTCTGGGATCTCGACCGTTGACATTCCGAGGGCGGAGCTGGCGAGCGCACCGGCAGGCTCGGCGATGATGCCGTCGGTCTGGTAGAGGGCCAGCATCTCGCTGCACACTCGGCCTTCCGGCACCGCGACGAGTTCAACACCCGAGGCCGCGATGATCGGGAATGTGATGGCTCCGACTCTGCGCACGGCGGCGCCGTCGACGAAGGTGTCGATCTCGCTCAGGGTGACGGGCTCGCCGGCCGCGAGTGCCGCGGCGACGCCTGCCGCTCCCTCAGGCTCGACGCCGATGACGCGGGTCTGCGGGTGCCGCTGGGCCAGCCATGTGAGAGAACCGGCCAGCAGCCCTCCTCCGCCAACGGGCAGTACGACCACATCCGGGCTGGCGCCGAGCTGCTCCACCGCCTCGCGGATGACGGTCCCCTGGCCGGCGATGGTCCGCGCGTCGTCGAACGCCGGCACGATCGTCGCGCCGGTGGCACGGGCATCGGCGGCCGCGGCCGCGGCCGCCTCGTCGTAGGTATCGCCGCCCAGGATGGTCTCGATCATGCTGCCGCCCAGCGCCGCGATCCGGTCGCGCTTCTGGCGCGGCGTCGTGCGCGGTAGGTACACCCGCCCGTGAACGCCGAGCGCCGAGCAGGCGTAAGCCACGCCCTGCGCATGATTGCCCGCACTGGCGGCGACCACTCCGGCCGCTCGCGCGATGTCGTCGAGCTGTGCGATCAAGTTGAACGCGCCACGCACCTTGTAGGAGCGCACGGTCTGCAGATCCTCGCGTTTGAGCCACACTTCGGCGCTCATCGCATCGGAGAGGCGTGTGTTGCGTTCGAGTGGCGTCGTCGACACCACGCCGGCCAGGCGGCCTGCCGCGTCATCCACGGCATCGGCGTCGATCGGAACTCCGCGCGTCGTCATCGCCGTGTCCGCGGACCGATTGGCGTGACGGCTCCGCGACAGCGGCGTCGAGCGTCAGGCGGCGGGTCGGAGCCAATCACACGGTGCGTGGTCACCATCTACGTAATAGCCGATCTGGCCAAACGATCCAACTTCACCCCCTCCGATGGCCGGATTCCGACAAAAATTGGCTTGATATCGGATTTACCTTCGGCCCGGACGATGCCGCCGGGCGATCGTTTCACCAAGCGACCATCGGCTTCGGAGATCCTTCGGGGGTTGATCATGCCGCCGACGTGGCCGAGGGGTTCTCCCCGTCGACCGGTGGCATGCCGGTCGAGCCGGTCGAGCCGGTCCTCCCGGTCGGAGGTGGTGAGTTTCCACCGGTTCTCGGCACCTGACCGGGAGACTCCCTCTGCCCCCGGCCAGGTCAACCCCCGAAGTACTCCGGAGTCCTACCCCTCAGGGCACGAGTTCTCGCTTCTCGGCCCTCCGTCCCCAGTCGGGGAGCAGACGTGCGATCGGCTCGGAACGGCTCGCGATCAGCGGTCCGAACAGGGCGAGCACGAGCACGTACCCGGCGATGAACGGGGCGAGCCTGCCGTCCAGGCCCGCGGCCAGAGCCATGGTCGCCAGGATCAGGGCGAACTCACCGCGAGAGAGCACGGTGAGCGAGATGTTGACCGCCTCCGACGTGCCGAGGGAGTTCAGCCTCGCGGCCAGCGCGCCGGCCACGACGTTGAGCACCAGCGTGATCACCACCGCGATCACGATCGGCCACGCGACCGAGAGCATGTCCCCCGGCTCGATGGACAGGCCGAAGGCGAAGAAGAACAGCGCGGCGAAGGCGTCCCTGAGCGGGTGAACGAGCCGGCGGATGCGCGGAGCCGCCTTGGTCGAGCTCAGAATGAGGCCGATCATGAAGGCGCCGATGGCGTCGGAGACGCCGAACTCCTCCGCGACCCCGGCGGTGAGGATCGCCAGACCGGTGAACGTCACCACGAGGAGCTCGTCGTCCCTGGTGTTCACCAGCTTGCTGACCAGCCGGGTGCCCCACCGGGCCAGGGCGGTCAGCACGAGCAGGAAGGCGAACGCCTTGCCGAAGGAGATCGCGGCGGCGGCGAAACTGTCGGCGCCGCTGAGGACCGGCTGCAGCACGGCGAGGTAGAGCGCGAGGAAGACGTCCTCGACGACGATGATGCCGAGGATGAGCCGGCTCTCCGGATTGCCGAGGCGTCCGAGGTCGACGAGCAGCTTGGTCACGATCGCCGAGGAGGAGATGCCGATCACCCCGGCCAGCACCAGCGCCTCCCTGGTCCCCCATCCGACGGCGAATCCGAAGGCCAGACCACCGCCGACGTTGAGCAGGATGTAGACGACCCCGGCCATCACCAGCCGCCTGCCCCCCGAGACCAGGTCGTCGAGGGAGAACTCCAGGCCGAGGTAGAACAGCAGGAAGATCAGGCCGAGCGCGGCGATGACCTTCAGGTCCGCCGGGTTCTCGACCAGGGCGAGGCCGGGGGTGTGCGGGCCGAAGATGACGCCCGCGAGCATGAACAGCGGGATGGTCGGCAACCCGATCCGGGTGCCGAGCCTGGCGATGATCCCGGCGGCCAGGAACGAGCCGCCGAGGGCGATGAGAGCGTCACCCAGTGCCATGAGGTCCCCCTCGAAGGGAGAATCCGGGCAGGGTGAACACACATTCGTGGAACATGGAAAACCTCCGTCAAGTGACCTGGGAACCGAATCTCAGAGGTCGTTTGACGGAGGCGCTCGGGGACTGCTGTCATCGTTCACGGCCCGCGTGGCGGGGCCCCGTCCCGGAGACAGGAGCGGGGCCGGCGTTCCGGTGCCGGGCGGCGCGAGCCCGAGGCCCGGCGGGGGCAGGGTGTGGGTCGCAGGGTGGAGATGCGCGGGAGAGAGCCCAACCCCGCTGGCCAGCGTTATCGCGGCGTCAGGAGCGACCGGGTGGTGGTCCGCGGGCTTCGAGAGCGGCGCGTAGAGGACGGCGAATATGGCCAGCAGCAGGGCCGCGACCGTACCGACGACCCTCCGCGACAAACCAGACCCTAACGCTTGGTGGAATTCTCTACCATTTTATCAGTGTTTGTCGGATTAGGTCGCGGCGCCAGGTGGGCCCACCGCCAGAGCGTCTCGATCGGCCCCGCTGAAAACCCCAGAGCCTCTTGATCAGCCCCATCGGAAACCTCAGAGCGTCTCGATCGGCCCCGCCGGAAACGCCGGAGCGTCTCGATCTGGAAATGCCGGGGCGTCTCGATCGGCCCCCGCTCGGAACGGCGCGGCCCCGGCGCGCGACGTGACTCACCCGCCCGAGACGATCCGCTCGTGCAGCCGCGCGGCGGTCACCGGATCCCAGCCGAACGCCTCCCGGCCCGCCAGCCACGCCGCCGCCCCTGCCCCGTCCCCCGCCAGGACCGTCGAGGCCCCCAGCCGCTCCCGTACGGCGGAGCACACCGGCCCCTCGCTGGTCAGCACGCTTCCGGACAGCACGACGGGGCCGCTCTCCTCCGCCGCGCGCACCTCGGCCACCGTCCGGCAGAGCAGCCGGGCCGCCGTGTCCACGATCTCCAGCGCGGCCGGATCCCCCTCGGCCGCCGCCTGGCTGACCAGGGGCGCGAGCCTGGCCAGCTCCAGCGGGGGACGCGACTGCGCCCCGATCACCAGCTTGATCGCCAGAGCCCGCATGCCCGCGAGCGTTCCGGCGGCCCCGGCGCCGATCTCCGGAACACCGCCTCGCAGGATCTCACCGTTCCCGGGAGGCCGGCCCTGCGCCTCCCGAGCACCGTTCCCGGGAGGCCGCCCCTGCGCCTCCTGAGCACCGTTCCCAGAGCCTTGTCCCTGCGGTCCCTGCGGTCCGCGCGCCACGTGCACGGCGTCCGGCAGTGACTCCTCGTCCAGCAGGGCGGCGGCCACCAGGCGGACCAGCCGCCCGGCCGCCTCGCCCCGGCTGAGCGCGCGGGCGGCGACGCGGGCCGCCTCCCGCCCCAGCCAGAACCCGGAGCCCTCGTCCCCCAGCAGCCAGCCGAGCCCGTCGGCGATCACCGTCGGTTCGCCGTCCTCGATCCTGGCGGCGATCGCCCCGGTCCCGGCGATGAGCACGGTGCCGCACGGCTCCGCCGTACCGGCGGCGAACGCGATGCCCAGGTCGCCGGTCACCCGCGGGGCGGGGCGCAGCCCGGCCGAGGCCCACATCAGGTCGAACACCGCCCGCTCCAGTGCCCCGGCCCCGGCCATCCCGATGACCGCCCCGGCCACCTGGGCGGGGTCGATCCCGCGGAGGGCGGGCTCCAGCGCTCTGCCGATGTTGGCGGCGGCCACCTCGGTCCCGTGGGCGGCCGGGTTGCCGCCCGCCGCCTTGCCGTACCCGACCCGTCGCCCCGAGGCGTCGAGCAGAAGCGCGCGTGAGGACGTGCCGCCGACGTCCAGTCCCAGAACGAACATCGCGATCAGAGGTGTTCGCCGAGGAAGGAGGCCGTGGCCTCCACGGCCTGGGTGACGTACGGTTCGGCGTCGTAGAGGTCGATGTGCAGCTTGGCGTCCAGCCAGACGAGCTTCTTGGGTCCGTCCATCCGCTTGTACGCCTCCTCCGCGCCCTCGGGCGAGCAGAAGCCGTCCACCACCCCGTGCACGATCAGACCGGGCTTGGGAGACAGGAAGTCGGCGCCGGTCATGTTGTCCAGAGTGATCAGCTCACGGACGGAGGCCCTGGTCACCTCGTTGCGCCAGTGCGCGGAAGCACCCCTGGAGGTGCCGTAGTAGGCGAACGGCTCTCCGGACGGCATGGCCGCCTCCCCCTCCTGTGCCACCGCGGGCAGGTATTCCACCGGACCACCCAGATCCTGGCGCTCCAGTATCCCGGCGAAGGAGCTCAGCGCGTCCTGATAACCGCCCGGCGACATTCCGGCGCGCATGCCGTAGGGGTTGTTGTAGGCCCCGGCGATGCCCGCGAAGACCTTCACCCGGGGATCGAACGCGGCGAATTTGAGCGCGTAGCCCCCGCCGAGACAGATCCCGACCGCGCCGATCCGCTCGCCGTCCACCTCGGGCCGCGAGCGGAGCAGCGAGACGGCGGCCCGCAGGTCGTGCAGTTTGCCCTGCGGGTCCTCGTGGCAGCGCGGCTCACCGCCGGATTCGCCCCAGTTCCGGTGGTCGAACGCCAGCGTCACGTATCCCGCCCCGGCCAGGCGGGACGCGTACAGCCCGATGACCTGGTCCCGGGTGCCGGTGAACGGTCCCGTGAGAACAAGCGCGGGGTGCGGACCCGGTGTCGCCGGAACCCGCAGGTCGCCGACGAGCGTGACGCCGTCGACCGTGAACTTCACCTTCTCGGACATACCCCCAAGTCTGTACGGCCTACGCACCGGACGCCAAAAGCACCCGACGGTACGCACGGTGACCGGGGGCCGGAAATACGACGATCCGTGCGATCCGCGCGCCGAATGTGAAAGCGCCTGACAGCGCGCACGGGGGCCAGGGGCCGGGGCCGCAAACACGGTGATCCGCGTAACCCGCGCACCGGACGCGAAGGCGCCCGCACAGCCCGCGCAGCCCGCACAGCCCGCAGGGCCTCCGCGGCCGGAGACGATCGATCGGGCCGGGTCTCGCGAACCCACGACCGGCCGGAAGCGGATGCCTCCGGCCCCGCCTGGAGGGCGGGACCGGAGGAACACCCTCTGAAGAACCTAGGAGTCGAATCCCAGACCCATCCGGTCCAGGGTCCGCAACCAGAGGTTGCGGCGGCCCTGGTGGAGGTCGGCCTGGGCGATCGACCACCGGGTCATCTGGATCCCGGCCGAGCGAACCGGCTCGGGTGGGAAGGGGACCGGCTTCTCCTGAACCATCCGGAGCTCGGTCCGCTCGGTCTTCTCACCGCTCAGCAGGTCGAGCATGACATTGGCCCCGAAGCGGGTCGCGCCGACGCCCATGCCGGTGTAGCCGGCGGCGTAGGCGAGGCGCCCGCCGTGCGACTGGCCGTAGAAGGCGCTGAACCGGCTGCAGGTGTCGATGACGCCGCCCCACTTGTGGGTGAAGCGCAGCTCGGAGAGCTGGGGGAACGTCACGGAGAAGTGCTCCGCCAGCTTGACGAAGGTCTCGTCGCGCTGCTCGTACTCCGGCTTGATCTTTCCGCCGTTGTAGTAGACCGCGTCGTAGCCACCCCAGAGAATGCGGTTGTCGTCGGTCAGCCGGTAGTAGTGGAACTGGTTGGCCGAGTCGCCGACGCCCTGCCGGTTGTGCCAGCCGACGGCGTCCATCTGCTCCGCGGAGAGCGGCTCGGTCATCAGCGCGTAGTCGTAGACCGGCACGAGGAAGTGCTTCAGCCGCCGCAGCAGCGGCTGGAACACCCCGGTGCCGAGGGCGACCTTGCCCGCCTTGACCGTGCCGTTGGGGGTGAGCAGATCCATGCTCACCTGGGAGTCCTTCATGGCCCGGACCGGCGTGCGCTCGTAGATGCGCACGCCCAGGGAGAGGCAGGCCTGCCTGAGCCCCCAGGCCAGCCGGGCGGGATCGAGCATGGCGCAGCCGTCGCGCTCCCACTGGCCTCCGATGTACGTGGGCGAGTTCACCTCCGCCCGGATCTGCTCCTGGTCGAGGATGTCGAAGCGGACACCCAGCTCGTGGGTGATCTCGACGTGCTCGCTCATCGCCTCCAGCTGCCAGGGCTCGGTGGCCACGTGCAGCTCGCCGGTGCGCTCGTAGCCGCAGTCGATGTCGTACCTGGCGACGGCCTCACCGATCTCGTCGAGGTTCGTGACACCCAGGCGCTCGAGCGTGGAGATCTCTTCGGGCCAGCGTTCGAGCCCGTTCGCGATCCCGTGGGTGAGCGTGGCCATGGCGAAGCCGCCGTTGCGGCCGGACGCCGCCCAGCCGATCCTGCGTCCCTCAAGCAGGACCACGTCGAGCGACGGATCACGCTCCTTCGCCATCAGGGCGGTCCAGAGCCCCGAGAAGCCTCCGCCGACCACCGCGAGATCGGCGGTCGTGTTTCCGAAGAGCCGCGGCAGCGGCTCAGGTTTCGCCGGACTGTCGAGCCAGTACGGCTTGCGCTCCGCATCAGCAAGAGCCTTCAGCGGATCCACAAATCTCACTTCCCTACGTGAGTCAGGTTGTTTTTATGTGTATCGCGTGACCTTGAAGATCACGCGCGGGTTCCCCCCGCCTGAGTCCGATCTCGCCTCCCTGTTCTCTGCCGAGGATCTGAATACACCGAAGCCCCGCGCCGCCCTTCGGTGGCACGGGGCTGAGGGCAGCTTAGGTGCGGCGGCGGGAAGTCACCGTGTTGACCACGGCGATCACGACGCCTACCGCGAATATAAGCGTTCCGATGATGTTGACCTGTGGCGGCACCCCGATACGGGTGGCACCCCAGATCCACAGCGGGAACGTCTGGACGGAACCGCTGGTGAACTGGGTGATCACGAAGTCGTCGATGGACAGCGCGAAGGCCAGCAGCGCGCCCGAGACGACGCCGGGCAGGATCATCGGGAACGTCACCCGCCAGAACGTCACCCACGTGGACGCCCCGAGGTCGCGCGCCGCCTCCTCGATCGACGGGTCCAGCCCGACCACCCGGGCCCGCACCGTGATCGCCACGAACGACAGCGAGAACAGCACGTGCGCGATGATCACGGTCACGAAGCCGGTCTGCACGCCGCTGCTGACGAACAGCGACAGCAGCGAGGCGCCCATGACAAGCTCCGGCGAGGCGATCGCGGCGAACAGCACCAGGTTGGTCGCGCCCTGCCCGCGGAACCGGTAACGGCCCAGGGCCAGCCCCATGAACGTGCCGATCACCGTCGTGATCACCACGCTGATCACGGCGATCTTGAGCGAGTTGAACACCGCGGTGGTCAGATCGGGGTAGTCGCCCAGGCGGCCCCACCATTTGAAGGTGAAGCCCTGCCAGGTCACGTTGGACTTGCTCTGGGTGTCGTTGAAGCCGAACACGATCATGACCACGATCGGCAGGAACAGCCAGGCGAGGATCAGCCAGACGTAGCCCTTGAGCAGCCGGTCACCGAACCGGCCGCTCTTCTTCGTCACCGGTGGCCCGGATCGTGCGCCGGACGTCGTGCCGGACGCGCGCGGGGGCGGTACGGTGCCGACCGCGCCGGTTTCACTCGTGCTCGTCATCGGGCCGCCGCCTCCAGCACGTTCTCGGTGCCGAGCGCCTTGGCATAGGCGAAGATGCCGATCAGCATCACCGCCATCAGCGTGAACGACAGCGCGGCGGCGGTCGGGTAGTCGTTGTTGACCAGATACTTGGTCTGGATGATGTTGCCGATCATCGTGTTCTGCGGGCCTCCGAGGATGCCGGCGTTGACGTAGTCCGCGGTCATCGGGACGAACGTCATCAGCACCCCGGCGAACACGCCCGGCAGCGAGAGCGGCAGCACGACCTTGGCGAAGGCCGAGCGCTTGGCCGCGTAGAGGTCCTGGGCGGCCTCGACCACCCGGGGATCCACCCGCTCCAGTGCCACGTAGATCGGCAGGATCATGAACGGCAGGTAGTTGTAGACCAGCCCGCCGATCACCGCCGTCGTCGTCTGCAGCACGTGGAAGTCGTCGGGCACCAGGCCCATCGACTTCATCGGGGACAGCAGCATGCCGTCGTCGGCCAGCAGGAACTTCCACGACACCGTGCGCAGCACGAACGAGACGAAAAACGGCAGCAGCACCAGCAGCAGGTAGGTGGACTTCCGGGCGCCGCCCTTGAAGGCGATCCAGTAGGCCACCGGGTAGGCCATCGCGATGGAGATGACCGTCGCGACCAGGCCGTATCCGGCGGACCGCAGGAACTGCGTCTGGTACTGCACCAGCGCGTCGCCGTACACCGAGAAGTTGAACGTCTGGACGAAACCGTTCACCACGTCGCCCTCCTGGGTGGAGACCGAGGCCATGAAGACCATCGGCACCACCAGGAAGATCAACAGCCAGAGGCCGCCGGGCAGGATGAGCAGGTAGGGAGCGAAGCGTTTCATCGGTCGCTCACCTCACGAGGCTCACGGCGCTCAGGGCGCCGGATCGGCTCCATGACCTCTAGCCCTGCGTGACCGGCTGGAAGATGCTCTCGAAGATCTTCTCCTCCGCGGAGGTCAGCGCCTTGTACGACCGCAGCTTGGCCTGGTCCGCCTCGGAGGGGTAGATCAGCGGGCTGTTGGCGATCTGCTCCAGCGACGCCTTGTCGTCACCCGTGGCCTTCTCCGCGTCGGCGAGGACCAGGTCCTTGGTGGCGGGCACCGGGGTGATGTAGTTGATGTACTCCACCAGCATGGTGGCGATCTTGGGCTGGTAGACGTAGTCCATCAGCGTCAGCGCGTCCAGCGGGTTCTGCGCGGTCTTGGGGATGCACATGTTGTCGGTCCAGATCGTGCCGCCCTCCTGGGGCACCACGAACTTCAGGTCCTTGCCCTCGGCGACCTGCTGGAAGATGTCGCCCGACCAGGCCATGGTGATCCACACGTCGCCCCGGGCGAGCGCGTCGACGTAGTCGTTCTCGTAGTACTTGCGGACGAGCCCCGCGTCGCGCTGCTGCTTGAGCTTCTCGCCGGCCTTCCGCCAGTCGGCCTCGCCCGAGGTGTCGGGGTCGATGCCCAGGGCGAACATGCCGAAGTTCGCGACCTCCTGGGTGTCGAGCATCATGCCGACCTTGCCCTTGTACTTGGGGTTCCAGAGGTCCTCCATGCTGGTGACCTCGTCCACGTACTTGGGGTTGTAGGCGATGCCGGTGAGGCCGACCGTCCACGGGATCGTGTGGGTGTTGTTCGGGTCCCAGGTCGGGTTCTTGACCTTCGGCGCCGCGTTGGCGGCGAAGTTCGGCAGCTTGGAGTGGTCCAGCGGGACCAGGTAGCCCAGCTCGATGGCCTTGCTCAGCTGGAGGCCGTTGGTCAGCACCATCAGGTCGTAGCCGATGTCGTTGTTGGCCGCGAGCAGAGGCTGGACCTTGCCGAAGAACGTGCTGTTGTCCTGGATGGCCTCCTGGTAGGCCACCTGGATGCCGGTGTCCTTGGTGAACAGGTCCAGCGACGGATACTTCTTGCCGTCCTTGTCGATGTACAGCGGCCAGTTGGCGAAGCGCAGGGTGCCGTTCTTCTTCTGGGCGGCCCAGTATTCGGCGACGGCGTCCTTCTGGGGCGCCGCGACCTTCTTGCCCTGGACACCGCAGGCGGCCAGTGCGAGACCGGCGGCCGACAGCCCCGCCATGCGGAAGGCGTCACGACGGGTGACGGAACGGCTCTGCGTCATGCCACGCAGAAAGGCGGGGTTCGTGCGGGAATCGTGCATGGCAGGACTCAACTTCCGATTGCGTACGAGTGTTGCGGCTGCCACGACAGCCAGACGGCATCGCCACGCTCCGCCGTGCTCGTACTGTCGACCGCGTTCTGCTGGAATACGGTGACCTCGGCACCGTCGGCCAGACTTACCGCGTAGCTGTTGTAAAGGCCGAGATAGACCACTTCGAAGACGGTGCCGCGCACGACGCTGACGTCACCCGTCGGCTCCTCGGTGGAAATCCTGATCTTCTCCGGCCGTACCGTGACGGCGATCGGGTCTCCGGCCTGGTGTGATTCACCGGCCACGAGCACCCGATCCTCCCCTCCGAGCCTGAGCACGGCGAAGCCGGAGGTGATCCGGTCCACGGTGCCGCTGAGCAGGTTGGAGGTGCCGATGAATCCGGCGACGAACGGGGTGGCCGGACGCTCGTAAATCTCGCGGGGTGAGGCGAGTTGGTCGACCTGGCCGTCGTTCATGACGGCGATGCGGTCGCTCATGGTGAGCGCCTCGCTCTGGTCGTGCGTCACGTAGACGAACGTGATGCCGACCTCGCGCTGGATTCGCTTGAGCTCGATCTGCATGGCCTGGCGGAGCTTGAGGTCCAGGGCGCCCAGCGGCTCGTCCAGCAGGAGCGCCCGGGGGTTGTTGACCAGGGCGCGGGCCAGGGCGACCCGCTGCTGCTGACCGCCGGACATCTCCCGGGGACGGCGCTTCTCACGGCCGGTGAGGTCGACGATCTCCAGGATCTCGCCGACGCGCCGCTTGATCTCGTCGGCCGCCACCTTCCTGCGCCTGAGGCCGAAGGCGACGTTCTCCCAGACGTTCATGTGCGGGAACAGCGCGTAGGACTGGAACACCATGTTCACGTCGCGCTTGTTGGGAGGAACGTTGGTCACGTCCTGGCCGTGCAACCACACCTTGCCCTGTGTCGGATCCTCGAACCCGGCGATCATGCGCATGGTCGTGGTCTTACCGCAGCCCGAAGGTCCGAGGAGCGAGAAGAACTCTCCCTCGGTGATCGACATGGTGACGCCCTTGACCGCCCGGACGGCCTCTCCCTGGGAGAGGTATTCCTTGACGACCCCGTCGAGTTCGATGGCGGGCACATTGGACGAGCCGGAGGCGGCGGCGGCCGCCTCAATGCCCGCCTGGGTTTCGGTCATGCCAGGCTTATCCCTCTGTTCGCGGCTATTCGCCGATGTAGTGCATGACGTGCTTGATGCGAAGGTAATCGTGCAGTCCGAAAACGGACAAATCCTTGCCGTAACCAGAGTGCTTGAAGCCTCCGTGAGGCATTTCTGAGACGAAAGGGATGTGAGTGTTAACCCACACGACGCCGAAGTCAAGACGCTTTGACACGCGCATTGCCCGGCCGTGGTTCGACGTCCACACCGAACTCGACAGGCCGTACCTGACGCCGTTGGCCTTGGCCACGGCGTCGGTCTCGTCGGAGAAGGTCTGGACGGTGATGACCGGCCCGAAGATCTCGTCCTGCACCATCTCGTCGTCCTGGTGGAGGCCGTCCACGATGGTCGGCGCGAAGAAGTAGCCCTTGTCACCCACCCGGTGGCCGCCGGTCAGGACCTTGGCGTGGTCAGGGACCCGGTCGAAGAAACCCGAGACGCGGGCCAGCTGGTTGGCGTTGTTGAGCGGGCCGTACAGGGCGTCCTCGTTGGACAGGTCACCCGTCACGGTGTTCGCGGCCGCCTCGGTGAGCGCGGCCACGAACTCGTCGTGGACGTTCTCGTGGACCAGCACGCGGCAGGCCGCCGTGCAGTCCTGGCCGGCGTTGTAGAGACCCGCCGTGGCGATGGCGTCGGCGGCGGCCTTGAGGTCGGTGACGTCGTCGAAGACGACGACCGGGGCCTTGCCGCCGAGCTCCAGGTGGACCCGCTTGAGGTCGTCGGCCGCGGACTTGGCCACGGCCATGCCGGCGCCGACCGAACCGGTGATCGCGACCATCTGCGCGGTCGGGTGTCCCACGACCAGGGCACCGGTCTCGCGGTCGCCGGCGACGACGTTGAAGACGCCCTTCGGCAGGATCTCGCCCAGGATCTCGGCCAGCTTGATCGTCGCGGCCGGGGTGGTGTCGGAGGGCTTGAGCACGACGGTGTTTCCCGCGGCGATCGCGGGGGCGATCTTCCAGACCGCCATCATCATCGGATAGTTCCAGGGCGTGACCTGGCCCACGACGCCGATCGGCTCGTACCTGATCATGGAGGTGTGGTCCGCGAGGAACTCACCCGACGTCGGCCCCTCCAGCGTGCGCGCGGCGCCCGCGAAGAAGCGGAAGTGATCGGCGGCGATCGGCGTCTCGTCCTCCGCCATGCGGGCGCGCGGCTTGCCGGTGTTGAGGCACTCGGCCTCGTTCAGCTCGTCGGCCCGCGCCTCGATCGCGTCGGCGACCTTGAGGAGCAGGTTGGCGCGTTCGCCCGGCGTGGTCTGGCTCCAGGACTCGAACGCGGCGGCTGCCGCGGCATAGGCTGCGTCGACGTCCTCCGGACCGGAGATCGGGGCCTGAAGATAGGCCTCTCCGGTGCAGGGGTCGATGACATCGGAGAACCGGCCGCTTTTGGCGTCCACGAACTCACCGTTGATGTAATTCCGCAGGTGAGTGGGTGCGTGGTTCTCAACCGGGGTGGTCAAGGTCGACCTCCTTGCGCTTGGGGCTGAGTTGTCGCGACTCTTACAGAGAGGAAGCCTCGCGACAAGGGATTTCGTTGTTAAGATACCAAATTGCTACGAAATCGCTTGACAGAAGGCCCAGAACTGACACCATGTCGCATCGGAGCCGCAACATGACGGCAACAGCCTCGCAACATGACGCCAGGGAGCGCGGATGACGACGCCGCCCAAGGTACGCCGCGAAAACGACGCCAGGCTTGGCCCCGTCGTCCTCGATGAGATCTCCAAGCAGATCATCGAACAACTGCAGGCGGACGGGCGCAAGCCCTACGCCGCCATCGGCAAGGCGGTGGGCCTGTCCGAGGCCGCCGTCCGCCAGCGGGTTCAGCGCCTGATCGACGGCGGAGTCATGCAGATCGTCGCGGTGACCGACCCGCTCACCCTGGGCTTCTCCCGTCAGGCCATGATCGGCATCAAGTGCGAGGGCGATCTGGAGATGGTGGCCGACGAACTGTCGGCCATCAAGGAGATCGACTATGTCGTCCTGACCGCCGGATCCCTCGACGTCATGGTCGAGGTCGTCTGTGAGAGCGACCAGCACCTCCTGGAGATCCTCGGCAAGATCCGGGCCATCCCCGCGGTCCGCGCCACCGAGACCTTCGTCTACCTCAGACTTCACAAGCAGACCTACTCCTGGGGCACTCGCTGACGCGCCGCAGGCCCGCCGGACGGCGGATGGCGACGGGCCCCCGAGGCGTCAGGCGCCCGCCCCGATAGGCACTCCCGAAAAAGAGTTCCGCGCGGATTCGTCCGGCCCGCGACGTCCCCGGGGCCGACGAGCACGTCGCCGGGTCCCGGACACCCGCAGTCGCCGTCCCCGCGTGATGGGCCTGCTTCCGTCCCGTGCGAGTTCGTCCAATCCAGGACGTCCGATGTCGCCAAGGCTGACGAGCACGTCGCCGGCTCCCGGGACACCCCGCGCGATGGCCGTGCTTCCGCCGGCTTCGACCAGGAGCGGGAAGCCTTCCCCCTCGCTCCGGCCCGACGGAACAGATCCGCCAAAAGCAGGTGATCGCGGTAGGGTGACGGGCCTATGCGGCTCTCCAGCGTGTCCTTTCGATACTCACGTCGCGGTCCATGGGTCCTGCGGGACGTCGAGCTCACGCTCGATCCCGGCTCCGTCATCGAGGTCACCGGCCGCAACGGCGCGGGCAAATCCACGCTGTTGCGCCTGCTGGCCGGGATCATGCCCCCCTCCCGGGGCACGATCGCCGGCCGTCCCGGCGTCGTCGGCTACGCCCCCGACGTGTTCCCCGTGGGTCAGCCCTTCACCGTGATCGGCTACCTGGAACACATGTCCAGGATCCGGGGCATCTCCCCCGCCTCCGCCGAGGAGCTCGCCGTTCGGCTGAACGCGACTCACCTGCTGGGCCAGCCGCTCGGCGACCTGTCCAAGGGCAGCGCGCAGAAGGTCGGGCTGATCCAGTCGCTGATGGCACCGCCGGACCTGCTGATCCTGGACGAGCCCTTCGCGGGACTGGACCAGCAGACGCGCGCCGAGCTCCCCCTGATCATCGACGAGATCGCCGCAAGCGGCGGGATAGTCGTGGTCAGCGACCACCAGAACCAGCTCCAGAACTTTCCCGGCGCCGACCACTGGCTCGTCGAGGACGGCGCGGTCACCTCCCGGAGCGGCGAACGGTCACCGGCATCCACTCCCCGGGACGGCGCGGAAACCCGGCAGGCGCCCGCTCCCCCGGACGGCGTGGAGACACCGCAGCTCTCCGCCTCCCCGTCCCAGGGCGACAGACAGCCGTCCATCTCCCAGGGCGACGAGTGGCCGTCCGCCCCTCAGAACGGCGAAGGGGAACGGCGGGTGGTCATCGAAGTGCTCGTGGACGCCGACGACGCCGACGAGGTCGAGCAGAAACTCCGCGCCGACGGCTACCTCACCAGGCGGACCTCATGATCCATCTCGTGCGCTTCAAGCTCGCCGCCTACGCCCGGTCGCACCGGCTGCTCCAGCCGATGATCGGGCTGACCGCGATGCTGATCCTCTTCTACTCCACGCTGATCCCGCCAGGCAGCGAGCTGTCCTCCTACGCGGACTCCGCCGGGCTGCTGATCGTCATCTTCGCCTGGGCGTCCCGGGGACTGCTCGACACCGAACCTCCGACGCAGCGGCTGATCTCGATGACGGCGGCCAGAGGACCCGTCCGGGAGATCACGGCGGGCCTGATCAGCGCGCTCGTCGTCAACCTCGGCATGGCCGCGATCGCGATCGTGCTGCCGCTGATCCACGGCTTCGCCGCCATGCCCGTCCCCGCCGACCTGATGCGCGGCATCGGGCTGCACCTGCTCAGCCTGAGCGTCGGGACCGCACTGGGCGCGCTGGCCAGCAACGCGATCCTGCCCTCGCCCGCCGTCTCGATGCTGGTCCTGTTCGGCGGCTACGTGGCCCTGCTGCTGATCAGCCTCACCCCGGTGGGTCGTTTCTCGGTGCCGATCGTGCTCTGGATGCGCGCGGCGAACGAGAAAGTGCTCGACGGGGCCCTGCCCGGCCTCGCCGCGGCGGCACTGTTCTGGGCCGCCGCCGGCATGGTGTTCTACGTAAGGCTCCGCCGCACCCGCCCCTGACCGGCCAGGCCGGAGGCCCCGGCTCCCATTCGTCACGCTGAGTAACAAATTTGACGGCAGCCGACCGGTCGGTCGCTGGGCTGCCTGCAGATTGATCGCCGCTCTGCTGGCAGATTGGTCGCTGGGTTACCTGCGGATTGATCGCGATATGGCGATGCGGCGGGATGCCGGGCGGCAGGGAAACGCCGCTCGCGGTCCTTCCCGCGAGCGGCGGTCGGCGCCTCGGGGGCACGGCCGTACGGTGTGCCGGGCGACAGCGGAGTAACGGCTATTCGGCGGCGGCCAGCTGGCCGCAGGCGCCGTCGATCTCGCGGCCACGGGTGTCACGGACCGTCACCGCGACGCCGTGGGACTCCAGGCGCCGGACGAAGGCGCGCTCGTCCTCCGGCCGGGAGGCGGTCCACTTCGAGCCCGGAGTCGGGTTGAGCGGGATCAGGTTGACGTGCACAAGCTGGTTCTTGATGAGCCTGCCGAGCAGGTCGGCCCGCCACTCCTGATCGTTGATGTCCTTGATCAGCGCGTATTCGATGGAGACACGGCGCTTGGTCTTGGCCGTGTACTCCCAGGCCGCGTCGAGAACCTCGGCGACCTTCCAGCGGGTGTTGATCGGCACCAGGGTGTCGCGGAGCTCGTCGTCGGGCGCGTGCAGGGAGACCGCCAGCGTCACCGGCAGGCCCTCGTCGGCGAGCTTGCCGATCGCCGGCACCAGGCCGACGGTGGAGACCGTGATGCCCCGCGCGGAGATGCCCAGGCCGTCGGGAGCGGGATCGACCATCCGGCGGACGGCGCCGATCACGGCCTTGTAGTTGGCCAGCGGCTCGCCCATGCCCATGAAGACCACGTTGTTGACCCGCCCGGGGCCGCCGGGGACATCGCCCGCGGCCAGCGCCCGCGCTCCGGCGACGACCTGCTCAACGATCTCGGCGGTGGTCATGTTGCGGGTCAGACCGGCCTGGCCGGTGGCGCAGAACGGGCAGTTCATACCGCATCCGGCCTGGGAGGACACGCACATGGTGGTGCGGTCGGTGTACCGCATGAGGACCGACTCGACCAGCGCGCCGTCGAACAGCCGCCACAACATCTTGCGGGTGGTGCCGCCGTCAGCGGTCATCTCCCGGACCGAGGTCAGGAGAGGGGGAAACAGCGCGGTCGTGAGCTTCTCGCGAGCGGCGGCCGGCAGATCGGTCATCAGGCTCGGGTCGCTGTTCAGTTTCTCGAAGTAGTGCCGGGAGAGCTGATCGGCACGGAACGGCTTCTCACCCAGCTCGGCGACCGCCGCCCGGCGCTCGGCCATGGTCAGATCGGCCAGGTGACGCGCGGGCTTGGCCCGCGGACGCGCCACGAAGGTGAGCTGGCCGGGTACGGGGGCCCCGGGCGGGCTGACAGTCGACAAGTCCAACGCCTTCTCTCGACGGTTACACGAATGCTCGAAGCGGTGCTCAACCTTGATCTAGAGTCCGGAGGTATGGCGACAATCCGCCCCGCAGGAGAGCGGGGAGACGGCGTCGAGGTCATACTCACCGACGTCAATCCCTATGGGAGCCGCACCCTGGTGGTCGAACGCGACGAGACTTCCTCGGTAGCTTACCTGTGCGGGTCCGGAGGCATGGTGCACGGAGCGGCCTGGCTGGCCAACCACGGCCCGGCCCCGGCCGAGATCGACCTGGAGCGCATGAACTCCGGGCTGCCTCCGGTGGTGCCCCGGGCGAACACCCGGCACCCCGGCGGCAGGCCTCCGCTGGGCACACTGCGACCGCTGTGGTTCGAGGAGGGCGACGGCGTCGCCCTGTACGAGAACGACGAGCTTCTCGCCGTCATTCCTGGCTGGGCGGACATGAGCAGGGGAATGCCGGGCTACTCCCGGGACGCGGTGGGCGAGTCGCCGTTCGCCTGGTCGCTGGAGGAGGCTTACGACGGCCTCGCCTCCCGGCTGGCCAAGGCGCAGGCCTACTGGCAGTGGCGCGGGGGCAACGGCGCCTGGGCGACGTTCCAGCAGTTCGTGATGGGCCATCTGGACCGGAAAATCGGGACCGCCGGCAGGTTCTGGGACGCCGGAGGCGGCCGGCTGCCCACGGTGGGCATCACCGAGCGCCCACCCGAACAGGGGCGGAACCACACGATCCTGTCCACGGTCGGGATGAGCTGCCAGCGGATGCCCACCGTGGAGCAGTACATCGACAGGCCGGAGGCCTACGCCCGGGTGGAGCTCGCCGTCGCCTCTCCCGGTGACGCACGCGACGCGGCCCGGCTGTTCCTCTGGCTGGCACAGTATCCATGGCACTCGGTCACCTGGCTGGGCCACGGCCACACCGCCAAGTGGTACCACCGGCCGGAGACCTTCCCCCTCGGCTCCGCCTACAGCGGCGTCATGATGCTGGCCGAGCTGCCGGGACTACCCGAGCTGTCGGGTTTCACCTTCGGCGGCGACGCCGTGCAGTGGCTCTGGCTGATCCCGATCACCGCCGACGAGCTGCGCCTGGTCACGGCGGAGGGATACGGCGCGCTGGTCCCCCGGCTGTCCGCCGCCCGGCTCACACGGGCGGGGTGAACGGTCTCCGTCCCCTGCTCACGGACGAGGTGAGCGACCCCCGCCTCTTCGATGCGCACGTGGGGTGAGCGTCTCCGCCGCCCAGACCACGAGCAAGGTGTGGGCGGCCTCCTCCTCTCGCCCCATGGGCGAGCGGAGCTCAATTCATAAGGGGGTGAGCGGTCTCCGCCGCTGGATCACACCAGCAAGGTGAGAAGCACCCAGACCGGAATCAGTGCGACGACCAGGGAGTCGAGGCGATCCATCATGCCGCCGTGACCTGGCAGGAAGCTGCTCATGTCCTTGACGCCGAGGTCCCGCTTGATCGCCGATTCGATCAGGTCGCCGAGCGTGGCGAAGACCACCACGACCGCGCCGATCAGCACGCCCTTCCAGACGTCCTCCTCCAGCCGCCAGGACACCAGCCAGCCGCCCACGGCCATGCAGGCCAGCGCGGAGCCGGCGAAGCCCTCCCAGGTCTTCTTCGGGCTGATCAACGAGGACATCTTGTGCTTGCCGAAGGAGATTCCGGCGAAATATCCGCCGATGTCACTCGCGACCGTGGTGGCGATGAAGACGAGCACCAGATCCGCACCCCGGTTGCCCTGCTCACCGTGAACGGCGAGCAGCAGCGCCGCGAATCCGGCGAGCAGCGAGGGATAGACCAGGACCAGGATGGTCGCGGTGATGTCGCGGACGTAGTTCTCGACGCCCTGGAACATCCGCCAGAACATCAGCAGAAGCACCGTCATCGCGAAGCTGCCGAGCAGCCACGCGGTCCCGCCCCAGTAGGCGCCGCCGATCATGACGGTCATTCCCACGAGGGCGGGGATCAACGGAATGTTGATTCCCCGGGTCGCGAACGACCGGACCAGCTCTGTCACGCCGATGCCCACCGCCGCGATCATCACGGCGAGGAAAAGCACCTTTACGAAGTAGAGGGAGGCGATGGTGACCGCACCCAGGGTGGCACCCACCGCGATCGCAACGGGAAGATTCCTGCCGGTACGGCTACTACCCGCCGCGGGTTCCAAGGCGTCCTACTTTCATACACAAAATCCTTGTCCCGCGCGAAAAGCCCACGCGGGACAAGGATCGTGGCTCAGACTTCGAGCAGCTCGGCTTCCTTGCGCTTGAGCAGCTCGTCGATCTCGGCGACGTGCTTCTGAGTGAGATCGTCGAGCTCCTTCTCGGCGCGACGCACCTCGTCTTCACCGGCCTCGCTGTCCTTGACCATCTTGTCGAGGGTCTCCTTGGCGTGGCGGCGGATGGTGCGGATGGAGACCTTGGACTGCTCCGCCTTGCCGCGGGCAACCTTGATGTACTCCTTGCGGCGATCCTCCGACAGCTCGGGGAAGGACACGCGGATGACCACGCCGTCATTGCCGGGGTTGACACCGAGGTCCGAGTTGCGGATCGCCTTCTCGATCGCACCCATCGAGCCCTTGTCGAAGGGCTGGATGATGATCATGCGAGCCTCGGAGGCGTGGAACGAGGCCAGCTGCTGAATGGGAGTGGGCGTCCCGTAGTAATCAGCGGTGATCTTGTTGAACATCGACGGGGTGGCCCGGCCCGTGCGGATGCCGGCGAAGTCGTCCTTCGCCACCGACACGGCTTTGTCCATCTTGTCCTCGGCTTCGAGGAGGGTTTCGTCGATCACAGCGGCTCCCTGTCTTCTCGGTCACTCACCATTCCTCGCTCACTTCATGGGACGCTCCTACGTCGCGCACCACTCCGCTCGCTCCGTCAGGCTCGCTCTCCACCTACGGGTCGCTTACCTTCCTCACTCACATCGCGGGACGCTCCTACGTCGCGCACCACTCCGCTCGCTCCGTCAGGCTCGCTCTCCACCTACGGGTCGCTTACCTTCCTCACTCACATCGCGGGACGCTCCTACGTCGCGCACCACTCCGCTCGCTCCGTCAGGCTCGCTCTCCACCTACGGGTCGCTTACCTTCCTCACTCACATCGCGGGACGCTCCTACGTCGCGCACCACTCCGCTCGCTCCGTCAGGCTCGCTCCCTATTTCCCTGCCGGACTCACCAGCGTGCCGATCTTCTCACCACGCACCGCCCGCAGGATGTTGCCCTCACCCATGAGGTCGAAGACCACGATGGGCAGGCTGTTGTCCATACACAGGCTGATTGCGGTGGCGTCCATGACACCGAGACCACGGGTCAACACCTCACCATATTCGAGGTGATCGAATCGGACGGCGTCGGGGTTCTTCCGGGGGTCCGCGTCGTAGACGCCGTCCACCTGGGTGCCCTTGAGCAGCGCCTCGGCACCGATCTCCAGTGCGCGCTGCGCGGCGCAGGTGTCGGTGGAGAAGAACGGCGACCCGAGCCCCGCCCCGAAGATGACCACTCGCCCCTTCTCAAGGTGGCGGATGGCGCGGCGGGGCAGGAAGGGCTCGGCGACCTGCTGCATGGTGATGGCCGTCTGGACGCGGGTGCCGACGCCTCGCTTCTCCAGGAAGTCCTGGAGGGCCAGGCAGTTGATGACCGTGCCGAGCATCCCCATGTAGTCGGCCCTGGCGCGGTCCATGCCGCGTTCGGACAGGGCGGCACCCCGGAACATGTTGCCGCCGCCGACCACGATCGAGACCTGTACGCCCTCGCTGACGGCCTCGGCGATCGAGTCGGCGAGATGACCCACGACGCCCGGATCGATGCCCAGCGGTTCACCTCCGGCGAAGGCCTCGCCGGACAGTTTCAGCATGACCCGCTTCCAGCGAAGCGGGTCCGAATACGACGAAACCGCCGACGTAGCGGGTTCCGGGTTCTCCTGCACGGCGGCGGCCTCCTCGTTTAGTGCTCTACTGAGAGCTGGATCAAGATTTAAGCCTGGCCGACCTTGAAGCGGACGAAGGCCTGGACCTTGACACCGTTGTCGTCGGCGAACTTCGCGATGGACTTCTTGTTGTCCTTCACGAAAGCCTGCTCAAGCAGGGTGAAGTCCCTGTACCAGCCGTTGATCCGTCCATCGACGATCTTACCGATGGCAGCCTCGGGCTTGCCCTCCTCGCGGGTCATCTCCTCGAAGAGCGCGCGCTCCTTCTGGATGACGTCGGCGGGGACCTCGGCGGAGCTGAGGTACTTCGGAGCCATCGCGGCGGCGTGCTGCGCGATGTCCTTGGCGACCTCGGCGTTCGCGCTGTCGAGCTGCACGAGAACGCCGACCGCCGGGGGAAGCTGGGGGTCGGTCTTGTGCATGTAGGCGCCGATGAAGCCGCCCTCGAGCACCGCGAAACGGCGGATCTCGATCTTCTCACCGAGCGCGACGTTAGCCTCGTCCAGGTGCGTCTTGACGCTGCTGCCACCGAGGTCGGAGTCGAGCAGCGCGGGAACGTCGGCGGGCTTGGTGGCCAGGATGTGCGCGACGACCTGAGCCGCGAGCTCCTGGAAACGCTCGCCCTTGGCGACGAAGTCGGTCTCGCAGTTGAGCTCGAGCAGCGCGGCGGCGGAGTCGCCATCCTGCTTCAGAGCGACCAGGCCGTTGGAGGCGGTGCGAGCCTCGCGCTTGCCAACGTCCTTGGCGCCCTTGAGCCGCAGGATCTCGACGGCGCGGTCGAAGTCGCCCTCGGACTCCTCAAGAGCCTTCTTGCAGTCCATCATGCCGGCGGCGGTCAGCTCACGAAGCCGCTTCACGTCGGCCATGTTCACGGAAGCCATTGTCTTTTCCTCGTCGGGATCATCACTGATCTCAGAAGTCGGCATGAGATCAGGTAGCTGGGTGGATCAGGTGGGTGCCCTCATGTGAGGACACCCACCCGGAAGGGTCGTGCGGTTCGTACGGCCGGGCCGTACGAGAAGAAGCGACAGACGGCGAAGCGACGAAACTACGCCTGCTCGTCGGTCTTGTCGGCGGGCTTGGCCTCGGCCTCGGCGGCGGCCGGAGCGGCCTCCTCGTCGGCGACGGTCTCGGCGGCCGGAGCGTCCTCGACCTCAGCCTCGGCGACCTCGGGGGCCTCCGTGGCCTCGGCAACCTCGGCCTCGGCGACCTCGGAGGTCTCGGCGTCAGCCTCGGCGGCCGGAGCCGCCTCGGCGACGCTCTCGGTGCTGCCGGTCAGCAGCTCCTGCTCCCACTCGGCCAGCGGCTCGGCGCCACCGGCGACGGCCGGCTTGTCGTCGCCGCGGTTGGCACCGGCGCGGGCCATGAGACCGGCTGCGACGGCGTCGGCGACGACGCGGGTCAGCAGGCCGACGGCGCGGATCGCGTCGTCGTTACCCGGGATCGGGTAGTCGACCTCGTCCGGGTCGCAGTTGGTGTCGAGGATCGCGACGACCGGGATGTGAAGCTTGCGGGCCTCACTGATCCCGATGTGCTCCTTCTTCGTGTCGACGATCCACACCGCGCTGGGGATCCGGGACATGTCGCGGATACCGCCGAGGGTGCGCTCCAGCTTCTCCTTCTCGCGGCGGCGCATGAGGAGCTCCTTCTTCGTGAGCCCCGAGGCGGCCACGTTGTCGAAGTCGACTTCCTCGAGCTCCTTCAGACGCTGGAGCCTCTTGTGCACGGTGGAGAAGTTGGTGAGCATGCCACCCAGCCAGCGCTGGTTGACGTACGGCATGCCGACGCGCGCGGCCTGCTCGGCGATGGCCTCCTGGGCCTGCTTCTTCGTGCCGATGAACATGATCGTGCCGCCGTGCGCGACGGTCTCCTTGACGAAGTCGTAGGCCCGGTCAATGAAGGCCAGCGACTTCTGCAGGTCGATGATGTAGATGCCGTTGCGCTCCGTGAAGATGAAACGCTTCATCTTCGGGTTCCAGCGACGAGTCTGGTGACCGAAGTGAACGCCGCTTTCCAGCAGCTGTCGCATGGTGACGACGGGGGTGGACATGTGATTGTCCTCCAGGTCGGGGCGCCCATCGCTGGGCGCAGTTCTCGGTTTTGACGCGACAGCCTGCGGCTGTCGCCCTGATACCCCGAACCGGATCCAGCCGGGCTCTCACCCGGACCGAGGGACCGCGGTTCTTTATGGGGCATGCGAAGTCGGCCCATGAATACAGGCCATCGAAAAGTCTACCCGTTAACGGGCCTTACCTTGACCTCAGCGGCCTCAGCGCGTCAGACCTCCCTATCCCTCTCGCGGCAGCCCATGCGGCCGGCGTACGACGCGGGGGAAAAGACTCACCTGCGCCTCGGAGATCCGCACCCCGGTGGACGCCTCGGACCTGTCCCTGACGGAGACCAGGTAGGGGGCGAGCAATTCGTCGATCTGCTCACCCAGCCGCTTCAGCTCCTCGGCGTCGACCAGCAGGACCGTGCGGTGGAAGACCGAGGCATCGCGCCACTCCTGGGACTCCCTGTCGTGGTTGTCCAGCGCCCGGGTCATCTCATCCGCCGCCTGGTCGCGCACGATCTTGATCAGCAGTTCCTTGGCGCTGCGCACCTCCGGGAGGTCGTCCACCTCGGGGGTGACGGTCAGACCCGAGCCGCCGTGGCGCCACAGACGCTCCCTGCCGTCACCGCGCGCGGGCGCATCCTCGACGAAGCCGTATTTGGCGAGCATTCGCAGGTGATAGCTGGCCGCGCTCGGTGTGACCCCGACGACCTCGGCGACCTCGGTCGCCGTGCCGGGGCCCTCCTGGAGCCGGGTCAGGATCGCGAGCCGCGCGGGGTGCGCCAGCGCGCGCATCGCCGTGGGATCGGTGAGCGGCCTCCGTACCTGGGTCATGGGAAGACCGTACCCATTTCAGGTCTGAAGTATTGCCTTCACAACTCTGAAGGGTTACTTTCATAAATATGAAGCGTTCCCTTCAGACCCCCCGGAAGGCGCCGTGAACCCCGTGCTCCAGCAGATCCCTCTCAAGAAACAGCGCGACTACCGGCTGCTGCTCTCCGCCCGCGCCGTCTCCGAGACCGGTGCCGAGGTCTCCCGGCTGGCCATACCGCTGACCGCCGCCATCCTGCTCGGCGCCTCCCCCGTCCAGATGGGCATCCTCACCGCCGTGACCTCGCTGCCCTACCTGCTGATCGGGCTCCAGGCGGGCGCCATCGCCGACCGGCTGGGACGGCACCGGCCGGTCATGATCGCCTGTGAGGTGATCTCGGCCGCGGCCATGGCCACGATCCCCGCGGCCTGGATCGCCGGGCTGCTGACCGTGCCGTGGCTGATCGCGATGGCGTTTGTCGTCGGCACCTGCTCCGTGATCTTCCGGGCGGCCAACTTCCCGCACCTGGTCACGGTGGTCCACGAGAGCCAGCGGACCGAGGCACTCGCAGGCTTCCAGTCGGCCTACGCCCTCGCCAGCGTCGGCGGTCCCGGACTCGCCGGACTGCTCGTCCAGTTGGTCACGGCGCCGTTCGCGATCCTGGCCGACGCGGTGTCGTTCCTGGTCTCGGCGTTCCTGATCCGAAAGATCGCGGCACCGGAGAACCGCACCCCCGCTCCCCCGCGTGGGATGTGGATCGAGGTCCGCGAGGGTCTGCACGCGGTGGTCCGGCACCCGACGCTCCGCGCACTCTGCGGCTGCGGAATCACGATCAACTTCTTCGGCAGCGTGTACATGGCGTTGTTCGTGCTCTACGCCCTCGACGTGATCGGCCTGCCCGCGGGACTGGTCGGCGCGCTCACCGCCTTCTTCGGCGTCGGCGGCCTGATCGGGGCGGCCGTCACCCCGCGCCTGGTCAGAAGGTTCGGCGAGAACCGGATGCTGGCCTACTCCGTACTGCTGTTCCCGATCGACTTCGTGGTCGCGGCGCTCGCCTCCGGCCCGGTGTGGGGCAAGTTCCTGCTCATGTCCGCCAGCGCGCTGATCAGCGGCATGGCCGTCGTGTTCTTCGCCGTCTGCATGGGCGCCGTCACCCTTCGCGAGACCCCCGCCGAACTGATGGGCCGGGTCAACGCCACGTTGACCTTCACGATCCAGGGCGTTCTCACCTTCGGCGGCCTCACGGGCGGCCTGCTCGGCAGCCTGCTGGGGCTGCGCCCGGTGCTGTGGATCGGCGCGGTAGGAGTCCTGCTCACGATCCCGTGGATCTGGCTCTCCCCGCTCCGCCACTTCTCCCCGCGAGAAGCACGATGACTCCGGCGGCCGGTCTGACCATGGCTTCACCACCGGGGCTTCACCGACATGGCTTCACCACCAGGCGGGCGGATGCTCCCCCTGCCTGGGCGGCGGGCTCGACCAGTACGGCGAGGCACCGTCGATCGTGCCGGGCGGCCGGAGGTAGGCGAGCCTGCCGAAGGTGCCGTCCATCTCCTCCATCAGATCGGAGACGTCCGGATCCGGCGTGCCCGCCCCGTCGACCCGGCCGAAATCATCCAGCCACTGCGCGGTCCTGGCCAGGGAGAGCCGAACCCGCCACGAACCGCCCTCGACCGGGCGGCGGAACAGCGCGGCCATCGCTCCGAATGCCGCCAGGTAACCGGTGGCATGGTCGAGGACCTGGGCGGGCAGAGGATGCGGCCGCGATCCACCGCCACCCTCGTGCGCGATGCCACACGCCATCTGGACCAGACTGTCGAACCCGCGCCTGCCCGCCCAGGGGCCGCGCGAGCCGTACGCCGAGATGTCCACGCACACGATTCCGGGTCTGATCGCGGCCAGCTCCCGGGGGCCGAAGCCCAGCGCTTCGAGGGCGCCCGGCCGATACGACTGCACGAACACGTCCGCCCCAGCGACCAGGTCGCGCAGCGCGGCGGCTCCGGCGGGAGTCCTCAGGTCGAGCCGGCAGGACCGTTTTCCGAAAGCGGTGCTGATCACCAGACCCGGGACCTCGGGCAGGTGCTCGGCTCCCACCCTGAGCACCTGGGCTCCATGGGCGGCCAGGAAACGTGTCGCCACCGGTCCCGCGAGCACCCTGGTCAGGTCCAGCACCCGCACCCCGCTCAACGGCCGCTCCCGTGGGCCCTCGTCACCGGGCCAGGCGGGGCCGGTGTCATCGATCCGGGTCAGCTCGATGAGCGGCGACTCGGCGATCACACGGGCCTGCGGGTGCCCCCGCCACTCTGCGCGGCTGCGCATCGCCGCCGCGCATCCCTCGGCGGCCGTCACGGACTCCTCGACCTCGACGGCGGTACGGCGCGCGCAGGCCTGGGCGACGGCGTCCCTGTCCGCCCCTGCGGGCAGCCCCAGCGCCGCGAGAACCGCGTCACGATGGTGATCGAAGTTACAGTGCAGCCGGACCCAGCCATCCGCGGTCCGGTAGTCACCGGAGAGCGCGGCCCACAGTTCCCCGGTGGCGCCGTCGATTCTGAAGTAGCGCTCGTCACGGAAGGCGACCGCGGCCTCCCGCACGTCCACCACGACCTCCCGGGCCTCGTCCACCGCGGCCTCCCGTGCCTTCCCCAGGAGAGCCGAGGCCGCGGCGGTGGCGGCGCCAACGGCGACAGCGGCGGCGGTACCCACCCGGAAGACGGAAGGCAGCACCGGGTCGTCCCCGGTACACCTGACCGATGGCAGCTCGACCCCCACCTCAGTGGCCAGCTCGTGGATGCGATCCTCCACCATGTTCTCCTCGATCACGCCGCTCTCCTCGGTCAGGTCGGTCTGGTAGGCCGGTCCGGTTGGACCGGCTCTCTTCTCAGACCCACGTTCCTCAGGTCGTCACTTTTCGGACCGGCGCCTCCCATGACCGCCACCCCTCAGACCCCCACCCCTCAGACCGGCGCTTCCCAGACCCCCATCCCTCAGACCGGCACTTCCCAGACCCCCATCCCTCAGACCGGCACTTCCTCGACCTGCGCTCCTCGGACCGCCACCCCTCAGGCCGGTGTTTCCCAGACCTGCGCTTCTCGGATCGGCCTCAGAAGATCGGTTCTCTCCTCAGGCCGGCGCTTCTCAGAAGACCGGTTCGTCGGTCCACAGCCCCATGTCGCCTGTCCACAGAACCCCACTCGGTCCGCTCGCGTCCCCGTGAGGTCTCCATCCTCGGGTGCGTGAATTCTCTCCGCGCCTCCGGGGTCCGAGCTCTGATGTCCGCGCTGCTGTTCGCCGTACCGGGAACAGCGGGGCCGCACACCCTAACCAGCGAAATGAGCCATGAGAGGGCACCCGAGCCCTCCGCCCGCTGGGAGTGGCCGCTCACCGGCCGGCCCCAGGTGATCCGAGGCTTCGCACCGCCGCCGCAGCCGTGGCTGAGCGGGCATCGGGGAGTCGACCTCGCCGCGACGCCCGGCGCTGAGGTCCGGGCGGCAGGACCGGGGATCATCGGCTACGCCGGACCACTCGCCGAGCGGGGCGTGGTCACCGTGCTCCACGCAGGCGGCCTGCGAACGACCTATCTTCCCGTCCAGCCGTCGGTACGGCGCGGGCAGACGGTGAGCGAGGGCGAGGTGATCGGCGTCGTGCAGGACGTTCGCGGACACTGCCCGGCCGTTTGCCTGCACTGGGGCCTGCTCCGCGAGCACCTGTATCTCGACCCGCTGCTCCTGCTGGGCCACGGCCAGGTCAGGCTGCTCCCCTCCCGGCCATGACCCCGGACGCCGGGGCCATCGAACACGACGGCGGCCCCGGCGTCCATGAACATCACCAGGCACGGCGATGCCTCCTGCCATCCGGCCGGCCGAGTGAGCCGGCGGGATCGGAGGCGCTGGATGGAACGTATTGCCAAAGGCGATGTCCGGAGAGCTCACGTCCCCTCTGCGGCCGGTCGTCATGCCTGGCGACCGGTCGTCATGCGCATGCGAACCCCCATGGGAATCGTCATGCGCATGCGAACCCGCCATGGGAAGAGGTCAAGGACGCTCGGGGCGTAGGCGCCAGCCTCGGGATCCGCGCTCCACGTATCCGGCGGCGGCCAGGCCACCAAGACAGGAGAGCACCGTCTCCAGGTCGACGCCCGCGTCCACCGCTATCGTCGCCGGGCCCACCCCGATCCGGGCGGGCATGGCCTCGAGGACCCGCCGCGTCTCCGGGTCCAGCTGATCCCGGGGAAGCACCGGGCCACGCGGCTCGGGAGCCAGATCGGCGCCCATCGCGCCGACAAGCTCGATCATCTCTTCCGGAGCGGTGACACAGGTGGCCGTTCCCTGACGGATCAACCGGTGGCATCCGGCCGAGTTCTCCGAGGTCACCGGCCCTGGAACGGCGGCCAGGTGACGGTTCAACGCGATCGCGTGCTTCGCGGTGTTGAGCGCCCCGCTGCGCACGGCCGCCTCGATGACCACGGTGCCCCGCGACAGCGCGGCGATGACCCGGTTGCGGACCAGGAACCGCAGCCGGGTCGGGTGGGCGCCCATCGGGCACTCGCTCACCAGCACGCCCTGCGAGCGCACGGCCGCGAACAGCTGATGGTGCGCGCTGGGGTAGGCGATGTCGGTGCCGCAGGCGAGCACGGCGACAGTCGCCGTCTCACCTGCCAGGGCACCACGGTGGGCCGCCCCGTCGACGCCGTACGCCCCGCCCGAAACGACACCCCAATGTCGCTCGGCCAGCCCGGCTCCGAACTCCGCCGCGATATGCGTCCCGTAGGGTGTGGCGGCCCGCGAACCGACGACCGCGACGGATCGGAGGCAGGAGAATCGCAGATCGGCCTCACCGTGGAGCCAGAGAGCGTGTGGCCGGGAGTCTCCCAGGTCGTCCAGTTGGGTCGGCCACTCGGGATCGCCGGGGATCACCAGCCTGGCGCCTCCCCACTCGCCCTCGGCCAGATCTCTGACGGCGTCGGCCGTCTCCAGCCGAGCCGACCAGGAGGCGAGCATCCGAGCGAGCCTGGCGGCGGGCTGCCCATCCTGCGATCCGGCCGAACTCCTGCGATGGGAGCTCACGAACCACCGGGTGAACTCGGGATCCAAGGCCCTCTCACGGATCTGTCCGACGGCGGCCTCCGGGCCGTAGGAGGCGACGAGCCTGCCCATCACGGCGTCTCCCGGCTCGGCCAGCCGCAGCAGCGTGACCCGTGCGAGCCTGTCGCTCACCATTCTTCCCCCAGCCACAGTCCGAGTGCGGAGTTGGTCTCGTGGAGCTCGGGCTCCTTCTTGCCCCCGAGATCGGCCAGGGTCCAGGCCAGTTTGAGCACCCGGTCGAGCCCGCGGGCGCTCAACCGGCCGCTGTCCAGTTGCTGGAGGAGAGGGAACATCGCCTTCGGCGGCGGCCGGTATTCGGTGTGGAGCGCACGGGTGGGCACCTCCGCGTTGCACCGCCACGGCGTGTTCGCCAATCGCTTGGCGGCACGCTCGCGCGCGACCAGCACCCGCTCGGCCACCACCCGGCTCGACTCGATGAACCGGCGGTCGGCGAGGAGCTCACGCCTGGTCGACCGGTGGAGGCTGACCTTGACGTCCACGCGGTCCAGCAACGGGCCGGAGAGCCTGCCCAGGTAGCGGCGCCGGACCGTGGGAGTGCACCTGCACGGGTCACTGGCGACGGACGGCTGCCCGCACGGGCACTTGTTCGCGGCCAGGACCAGCATGAACCTGGCGGGGAACGTGACCGAGCCCAGTGCCCTGGAGACCGTCACCCTGCCCGACTCCAGCGGCTGCCTGAGCGAGTCGAGCACGGCCATCGGATACTCGGGGGCCTCATCCATGAAAAGGACTCCCCGATGAGCGAGCGAGACCGCGCCGGGGCGGATCATCCCGCCGCCACCGCCGATGATGGCCGCGACGGTCGCGGTGTGGTGGGGCGCCATGAAGGGCGGACGGATCAGCAGCGGGCGGTCCTGGGGCAGCACTCCGGCGACCGAGTGGATCGCGGTCACCTCAAGGGCCTGATCCAGTTGCAAGGGCGGGAGCAGGGTGGGCAATCGCTCGGCGAGCATCGTCTTGCCGGTGCCGGGAGGGCCCAGCATCCAGAGATTGTGCCCACCGGCGGCGCAGACCTCCAGCGCGTGGCGGGCGAGGGGCTGGCCCGCCACGTCTCCCAGGTCGGGGAGTATCGCGCCGGGGCCCGAGGAGGCTCCATGCCCGGCTGAGAACCCGGGATCGGCGAAGGAGCCGGGCCCGCCCGAGGACCGGGAGAATCCGGGCACACCGGAGGAGGCCGGCCGCGCGCCGGTCCCTGCCCCGCCGGGGCCGGATCCTTCGGCGGGCAGGCCGTCGAATGGATCGTCGCTCCGGAGCCAGCTCACCAGCTGCCCCAGGGTGGCGGCCGGGATCACGGTCACATCCGGCACGAGACCGGCCTCGGCGGCGTTGCGTGCGGGGACGACGACGGTGCGGGCGCCGGCGGCGACGGCCGCCAGCACTGCGGGGAGCACGCCTCGCACCGGTCTCACGGAGCCGTCGAGACCGAGCTCACCCAGGAAGAACGGCTCGGCGACCTTGGCGATGGGCACGACTCCGGCCGCCGCCAGCAGGGCTACGGCGATCGCGACGTCGAACATGCTTCCTCGCTTGGGCAGGCTGGCGGGAAACAGGCTGACGGTGATCCGCGCGTCGGGCCATGTGTGACGGCTGTTGACCACGGCCGAGCGAACTCGATCTCGTGCCTCGCTCAGCGCGGTGTCCAGCATGCCGGTGAGATGGAGACCGGCCATGCCGTTGCCCACGTCGGCCTCGACCTCGACGAGGTGGCCTGTCACGCCGATCAGCGCGACACAGTGTGTGCGTGCGACGGCCACTCACGCCACCCCCTGGAGGTGGCGGATGATCCAGGACAGTCCGGGAGAGGTCTTCGGAGGCATCTAGCTCATCCCCCGCTCATGGCGGATGACGAGGTCTCCGGCGAACCGCTCCAGCGCGATGACATCGATGCGGACCGCGTCGAACCCCTCGGCCTGCTCGCCCAGCCATCTGCCCGCGAGCCTGCGCAGGCGGGCGATCTTCGCCTCGGTCACCGCCTCGAAGGCGGTGCCGTGAGTGCGGCCGGACCTGGTCTTCACCTCTACCACGACGAGCGTCCGCCCCTCGCGGGCGACGACGTCGATCTCTCCGTCCGGGCACCGCCAGTTGCGATCCAGGATCTGCATGTCGTGTGCCAGCAGATAGTCGACGGCGACCTGCTCACCGTGCTTACCGAGCTCATCCTTCGTGGCCATGGAACCACCTCCGGTTCCAGACCTTCGCTCAGTTCACCACGGCCCCGAGGAGCCGAATCCGGCTCTGTGGACACACAGCCACCAGAGGTCACGCCTGTGGACAACTCTCAGCCGACCGCGAGCCGCACTCCTCGAAAAGTGCTCGCGGAGCACCGAGCGCCTACGGAGCAACGCTCGTCAAACAGCGCTTCAGGCGCGGCAGGCGGCACTCGCCAAGCGCCCCAGCGCATACGGACCAGAACTTACGGGGCCGCGCTCGTCGGGCAGCGCCCCTCGATCGGCCGGTGAGGACTCGTGAAGGACGTCTCAGCCGGAGAAGCCCTCCTTGGGCATCTGCAGGTCCGGCTTGGCGAGCTCCTCGACGTTCACATCCTTGAAGGTGACCACGCGCACGTTTTTCACGAACCTCGCGGGCCGGTACATGTCCCAGACCCAGGCATCCTGCATCTTCACGTCGAAGAACACGTCGCCGTTCTCAGCTGTGCGGACGTCCAGATCGACGGAGTTGGTGAGATAGAAACGCCGCTCGGTCTCCACCACATAGGTGAACAAGCCGACGACGTCACGGTACTCACGGTAAAGCTGCAGCTCCATCTCGGTTTCGTACTTCTCGAGATCCTCTGCGCTCATACCGGTCCTCCTGTTAAACGCCCTCCCCGGCCCGCCCGATCAGGCGACACCGGCCCCCACTTCATTCTCACCCATCACCCCGCCCGCCCCTGACCGCGCCACCGTCGAGAAGGAGAAACGGTGATCCGGACAAGGGCCGTAAGTCTCAAGGGCCCTGCGATGATCTACGGTGCCATACCCCTTGTGTACGGCGAAGCCGTATCGGGGATGGCATTCGTCCAGCGCGATCATCATCCTGTCTCGTGTTACCTTGGCCACGATCGAGGCTGCGGCGACGCAGGCCGCGACCTGGTCACCCTTCCATATGCCGAGTGACGGGACGGGCAGCCCTGGGACGGGAAACCCGTCGGTGAGCACATAACCAAACTCACAGGATAGCCGCGCCACGGCCCGGCGCATTCCATCGATGTTGGATTTGTGGAGGCCCCTCGTGTCGATCTCGCCCGGTGGGATCACCACCAGGCCTATCGCCTCCGCCGTCGCCGTGATCCGCTCGTACAGCGCCTCGCGCCGGGAGGCCGTCAGCAGCTTGGAATCGTTCAGGCCGTCGATCGGACGGCCCAGCACCACCGCGGCGACCACCAGTGGCCCGGCGCAGGCCCCTCTACCGGCCTCGTCGACTCCCGCCACGGGACCCAGCCCGCGGCGCGTGAGAGCCCGCTCATAGCCGTACAGTCCCGAATCCCTCCGGACCACACTGGGTCTGGGGCGAAACGCAACCGTCATGGCACCACGGCAGACAGAGCAACCATTCCCAGAGAGTACGCCCCATCCGGCGCATTCGGTACTGCTATCTCACCTTGGTGAACGACTTGGTGAACGTCTCGGGCGTCGAAAGGATGGTCGCCCTGGAGAACGGCCAGTAGATCGCGAAGGCGCGACCGACCACGTCGTCCTCGGAGATCGTCCCGTCCCCCTCGTGCACCTCGTGGTCCCGGGAGTCGGCGGAGGCCGAACGGTGATCGCCCATGACCCACAGGCGCCCCTTGGGCACGACCTTCTCGAACGGATCACCCGAGGGAAAGTCCATGGAGTACAGGTAGTCGCCCTCGTCGATCGGCACCCCGTTGACCGTGATCCGCTTCTGGGCGTCGCAGCACTTCACGGTGTCACCGCCGATCGCGATGACCCGCTTGATGGTGTCTTCGTTGTTCCAGCCCTTGAAGACGACGATGTCTCCGCGTTCGGAGGCGCCGTGCAGCTTGTTGACGATCACTCGGTCGTGCTCGACGAGGGTGTTCTCCATGGACTCCGAAGGGATCCAGAACGACTGGAAGACGAAGGCCTGGAGCAGCAGCGCCACCACCACACCGCATACGAGCAGGAAGATCGACTCGCGCAGGCCGCCCTTTCCGGATGACTTTTTCCTCTTGCCCTTCTCGGGCTCGTTTTCCTTCTTGGCCTCGGGGTCAACGGTCATGAGGTACGGCTACCGCCTTGAAAGCCAGCGACGACGCCACAGCAGCAACGGCACGGCCCCCGCGAAACCGGCGAGGAGCGGAGCGGCTCCCGCCGCCGCGGAGGCGGCCTTGAGAGCCGGCTGGCTGAAGGTGTCTGGAATGGGAAGAATAGTGGCCCTGGAGAAAGGCCATACGATCACGAAGGCCCGGCCGATCACCTTGTCCACCGGGATCGTCCCCCCACCGGGGTCACCCTGGTGGGAGCGGGAGTCGAGGGAGACAGAGCGGTGGTCGCCCATCACCCACAGGCGGCCCGGCGGCACTTTGACCTCGAACTCCGATGTGGACGGCTTTTCGCCGGGGTAAAGGTAGCTCTCCTCGTCGAGGGGGACCCCGTTGACCGTGACCCGGCCCTGTACGTCACAGCACTTCACCGTGTCGCCGGCGACGCCGATGACCCGCTTGATGTAGTCCTTCTCACCGGGCACCACGCCGAAGGCCGTGCCGACCCAGCGGAAGAAACCGGCCACCGGGTTGGACGGCTCCTCGAACTGCACCTCGCCGTCCCAGGATTCGACTCCGGAGAAGACCACCACGTCACCGCGCTCGATGTCACGGATCCGGTAGACGGGCTTGTTGACCAGGACCCGGTCGTTGACGAGAAGGGTGTTCTCCATCGACTCCGAGGGGATGTAGAAGGCCTGGATCACAAAGGTCTTGATTATGAGCGCGAGGACCAGTGCGACGACGACCAGGACTGGCAGCTCTTTCCAGAAAGAGCCCTTTTTCTTGTCCTTGTCACCCTTGGCAGGCTTCTGCGTTTCTTCGGCGACCACGTCCACCTCGTCCTCGACAGGTCGACGCGAAGCTGCGCCGTACTCCCGGTCTTCGCTAGTCATCGCTGACGAGCCTAGATGATGCCCGAGGTCAACCGTTCGCGTGGTGGGGTACGTACAGCTATGCGTCTTGCCATAGGAGGCCAAACCTCCTTACATGCGTCTGGCCCGCTCCCAGAGAATAGAGGGTGCGGGCCAGGCGAAGGCTACCGGGCGCTCTAGCGCGCGTCGCGCTTCTCGCGGATGCGGGCGGCCTTGCCGCGCAGGTCGCGCATGTAGTAGAGCTTGGCGCGACGGACGTCGCCGCGGCTCACGAGGGTGATCTTCTCGATGACCGGGCTGTGCACCGGGAAGGTCCGCTCGACACCGACGCTGTAGCTGACCTTGCGGACGGTGAAGGTCTCGCGGGAGCCACCGCCCTGGCGGCGCAGGACAAAACCCTTGAAGATCTGGACACGGGAGCGGCTGCCCTCGATGACGCGGACGTGAACTTCGAGCGTGTCACCAGGACGGAAGTCCGGGACATCGGTGCGGAGCGCGGTTTTCTCGAGCTCGCTGATCAGCGTGTGCATGGCAGTGCTACCTCATTTACGCGCGCACGCGGAGGTCCACCCGACCGCGATGAGGCGGCATCATGATGGACACACGTGCTGAAGTGGATGGTCTCCTGGAAGCCGGAGTCGCTCTACCCGGCAGTGCGCGCCGACCCGTGAACGACCGACGACAACGCTTCAGTCTGCCATATCTTCGCGGCAGACTGAAAACCAACCCGTCCGAACGCCTCGGCGGACCGCGTCGAAAGGCGAGGCGGGACGGACGGGGCCGCCGGTTGGGCGCTCGGCCCACGGCCAGGCCGTGACGATCGAACGGGCAGGTCAGGGCTGGGTGGGGAGTCCGAGCTCCGACAGAATCAGCCGATCGTGCTTGTCCAGGCTCTCCGGATCGAGCATGGCCAGCAGCTCGGGACGGTTCGCGGCGGTACGGCGGAGCGCCTCGTCCCGCCGCCACCGGGCGATCTTGCCGTGGTGCCCGGAGAGCAGGATCTCCGGGACCTCGTGCCCCCGCCACTCCGGCGGCTTGGTGTAGACGGGACCCTCGAGAAGGTTCTCCATCGCTCCCGGCGCGAACGAGTCGTCCACGGCCGAGCGGACATTGCCCAGGACTCCGGGCAGCAGCCGTCCGACCGCCTCGAGCATCACCAGCACCGCCACCTCGCCACCGGCGAGCACGTAGTCGCCGATGCCGACCTCGTCCACCCGCATTCGCGAGCCGTACTCGGCCATGACCCTGGAGTCGATGCCCTCGTAGCGGGCGGGGGTGAACAGCAGCCAGGGCTCCGAGGCGTACTCCATCGCGAGCTTCTGGGTGAAGGGCACTCCGCTGGGGGTCGGCACGACGATCCTGGGCGGGGTGGCCGGATCGGCGGCGAGGACGGCGTCGATGGCCTCGCCCCACGGGTCCGGCTTCATGACCATGCCCGGGCCGCCGCCGTAGGGGGTGTCGTCAACGGTGCGGTGCACGTCGTGGGCGTGGTCGCGGAGCTGGTGGAGATGGATGTCGAGGATGCCGCGCTCGCGGGCCTTGCCGATGAGGGAGACGTCGAGCGGGGCGAAGTATTCGGGGAAGATCGAGATGACGTCGACACGCATGTCAGGCGATCGCATCCGGGTCGAGCAGTCCGGCCGGCCCGTCCACGACGAGGATGCCCTTGTCGAGGTCGATGACGGGAACCAGCGCCTTCACGAAGGGCACGTAGACGTCGGCCTTGCCGCGCCGTACGACCAGCAGGTCCTGGCCGTGGTGGAGCACGTCGGACACCTCGCCGACCCGCTCGCCGTCGGGTGTGACCACGGCGAGGCCGATGAGCTGGTGGTCGTAGAACTCGTCGGGGTCCTCGGGCGGCGGGATGTCGGCCGAGTCGATGACGAGCATGGTGCCGCGGAGCTCCTCGGCCTGGTCGCGGTCGTTCACGCCCTCGAACCTGATCAGCAGGGTTCCGGAGTGCCAGCGCACGGACTCGATGAGCAGCGGGCCGGTGGACGCCGGTTCGGTGGCGATGGCCGCTCCGGCGACGAACCGCTTGTCGGGCTCATCGGTGCGCACCTCCACGGACACGTCGCCCCGGAGTCCGTGCGGGCGGCCTATCCGTCCTACGACAAGCTGCACGCCCGCCTCCTCAAATATTTGTGTGTCACGAAAAGAAGATGGAAAGCAGACGGGTCACCCACGCTCGGTGGGTGACCCGTTCGCTTGGTGGATCTCGTGTCGGCTAGCGGGCCTCGTTCAGATCGAGCAGATCGACCCGAACGTACTTGCCGTCGCCCAGAGCGTTCACGACAGTGCGAAGCGCCTTGGCCGTACGGCCGCCACGGCCGATGACCTTGCCGAGGTCCTCGGGGTGGACCCGGACCTCAAGCACACGCCCGCTGCGAATGCGGCGGCCGTGAACCTGGACCTCGTCGGGATGTTCGACGATGCCCTTCACCAGGTGCTCGAGGGCCTCCTCGAGCACCTCAGGCCTCGCCTTCCGGCTTCTCCTCCACGGCCGGCTTCTCCTCGGAGACCGCGACGGGCTCGGCGGCCGCGACGGGCTCAGCCGGTGCCTCGGCGACGGGCTCGTCGGCCTTCACAGCGGCCTTACGAGTCGACTTCTTCGGCGTGGTGGCGGCGGCCTCAAGGGACAGCGCCTCCTTGGCCGCGGACTCGTAGATGGCGTGACGGTCGGGCTTGGGCTCGGCGACCAGGAGCGGAGCCGGAGCGGGCTCGCCCTTGAACTTCTGCCAGTCACCGGTGAGCTTGAGGAGCTTCAACACCGGATCGGTCGGCTGCGCGCCGACACTCAGCCAGTAAGCCGCCCGCTCGGAGTTGACCTCGATGCGCGAGGGGTTCTCCTTCGGGTGGTACAGGCCGATCTCCTCGATCGCCCGGCCGTCACGCTTGGTGCGGCTGTCGGCGATGACGATGCGGTACTGCGGGTTGCGGATCATGCCGAGCCGCTTGAGCTTGATCTTGACTGCCACTGGTGTGGTCTCTCCTGCATTAGAGCGTGGGTGAACGGCATCTCGTCGAGTGGGGCACGAAGAGAGGACCGATCGAGGGACAGGCATGGCACGCGGGGGTGAGAGGGCACCCACGTGTCACGATGTTCCAACATGCCATTGTGCCAGACGCGCGGCAGTGCCTGGCCAATCCCCAGACATCTCGTACGACTGGCAGAGGGCAAATCTCGGTAATTCGCGTGTGTCCGGCGTGCTGGACGGCTCGATCTGCTGCGCTAAATGACCGCCGTGGCAACCACCCTGAGATCTCTGCTGCTGACCGCGACCGGATCCGTCGCCGTACTGGGTGCGGTACTCGCCATCAGGGCGACCCCGGCCGGTTTCGCCGACATGCCCCCCGGCGACGCCCCCGGCACCACCCACACCGGCGTCAACGACGCCCCGGCCTCGACCGCGCCCCCGGCCCCGTCCGCGACCCCGTCCACGATCCGGCTCTCGCCTCCGGCCCCTTCCCCCGCCCCGGGTGACAGAAGACCTCGGAACGGGTGGGAGTCTCGGGGCGGGTGGGAGCCTCGAGACCGATGACGGGCATGTGACGACGAAGGCGGGGACCGCGGTTTCCCGCGGTCCCCGCCGCCTTCTCACGCACCAGCCGGGTCATCCGTCCGAGCCGTCAGAGGAGCCGAACGGTCCACCCGGCTCACCACGGCATCCGAAACGCCCGCTCAAACCGCCCGGACCGACCTACCCGAGAGCCGTTCGAACCCGTTTGAGACTCAGTGCCCTACTTGGGCTGTACGCCGAGCAACTCCAGGGCCGTCACGACGATGAAACCCAGCACGATGACCACCCAGATCCACCGTGCCCGCCGGTGAAAGCCCCCGTCGCTCATTTCTGGCCGGGGAGCTTGAACTTCGAGGGGTCGAAGCCCGGCGGCAGTTCCAGGCCCGGCGGGAGCTGCCTGCCGCCCAGGTTTCCGAGGACGCCGCCCGCGCTCGGGGCGGGGGCGTCAGCCGAGTCGGGCCCGCCCTTGGCCAGCCCCGCCTTGCGCGGGTCGCCACTGACCCGGCGCCCCTTGGCCGCCTTCTTCTGCGCGGCCTTGCCCGCCTTGCGGCTCCCCGGCATGCCGGGGATGCCCATTCCGCCCGCCATCCGCTTCATCATCTTCTGGGCGTCGAAGAAACGGGTGACCAGGCCGCTCACCTCGGTCACGGTCACGCCGGAACCCTTGGCGATGCGAGCCCTGCGAGAGCCGTCGATCATCTTCGGGTTCTGACGCTCGCCGGGGGTCATCGAACGGATGATGGCGGCGACGCGGTCCAGGTCACGGTCGTCGACCTGGTTGAGCTGCTCTCGCATCTGCCCCATGCCGGGCATCATGCCGAGCAGGTTCTTGATGGGCCCCATCTTCTGGACCATCATCATCTGCTCGAGGAAGTCCTCCAGGGTGAAGCCCTCGCCCGAGGTGAGCTTGCCCGCCATCTTGGCGGCCTCGGTCTCGTCGAAGGTCTTCTGGGCCTGCTCGATCAGGGTGAGGATGTCACCCATGTCGAGGATGCGGGAGGCCATCCGGTCCGGGTGGAAGGCGTCGAAGTCTTCGAGCTTCTCACCGGTGGACGCGAAGATGATCGGCTTGCCGGTGATGTGGCGGACCGACAGGGCGGCGCCGCCTCTGGCGTCGCCGTCGAGCTTGGTGAGCACGACGCCGTCGAAGCCGACGCCCTCCATGAAGGCCTGGGCCGTGGAGACGGCGTCCTGACCGATCATGGCGTCGACCACGAACAGGACCTCGTCGGGCGAGACCGCGTCGCGGATGTCGGCGGCCTGCCTCATCAGCTCCTGGTCGATGCCCAGACGGCCGGCGGTGTCGATGATGACGATGTCGTGCTGCTGCCGCTTGGCGTGGTCGATCGACTGGCGGGCCACGGCGACCGGGTCGCCGACGCCGTTGCCGGGCTCGGGCGCGTAGACCGCGACGCCCGCGCGCTCGGCCATGACCGCGAGCTGCTGAACCGCGTTGGGGCGCTGAAGGTCGGCGGCGACCAGCAGCGGGGTGTGGTTCTGCTCGCGCAGCCAGCGGGCGAGCTTGCCCGCCAGCGTGGTCTTGCCGGCGCCCTGAAGGCCCGCGAGCATGATGACGGTCGGCGGGTTCTTCGCGTAGCGAAGCCGCCGGGTCTCGCCGCCGAGGATCTCGACAAGCTCGTCATTGACGATCTTGACGACTTGCTGCGCCGGGTTCAGGGCCTGGGAGACCTCGACGCCCCGAGCGCGCTCCTTGACCTGGGCGACGAACGTCTTGACCACGGGCAACGCGACGTCGGCCTCGAGTAGCGCGATGCGGATCTCGCGGCAGGTCGCGTCGATGTCGGCCTCGGACAGCCGACCCTTGGAACGGAGGGAGGAGAAGACCGATGTCAGCCGGTCGGAAAGTGTCTCGAACACGTGATTTGGCCAGCCTCTGCGCTACAGGTCTGCGACTCGACCTCCCAGCCTATCTCGTTGGGAGGTGCGACTGACGCCTTGGCGCCTAGCGGCCCCAGCCGGGAACGGCCATCCGCATGGTGAGGGCGTGCTCCACCAGCGTGATGAGCGTGGCCTTCACCGCGTCGCGCGAACGCGCGTCGGTCCGGGCGATGGGGATGTGCGGCGCCAGGGTCAGCGCCTCCCGCACCTCGTCCTCACCGTGCAGGTAGGACCCGTCCCATCCGTTGACCGCCACCAGGAAGGGGAGCTTGGCCTCCTCGAAGTAGTCGATCGCCGGGAAGCTGTCGGCCAGCCGCCGGGTGTCGACCAGCACGATGGCCCCGATGGCGCCGCGGACCAGGTCGTCCCACATGAACCAGAACCGGTGCTGACCCGGCGTACCGAACAGGTACAGGATCAGGTCCCGGTCCAGCGAGACGCGGCCGAAGTCCATCGCGACCGTGGTGGTGGTCTTGTTGGGAGTGAGACCGAGATCGTCGATGCCGGCGCTGGCATCGGTCATCACCGCCTCGGTGGTCAGCGGTACGATCTCCGACACCGCCCCCACGAACGTGGTCTTACCCACGCCGAATCCACCGGCGACGACAATTTTCGTCGATGTCAGGCCGCCGCCGCGGCTAGAGCCTGCGAAGTCCACTGAGCACCCTTTCCAGCAGGTTGAGATCCGGCTTGCCCGCGTCCAGCTGCGGCTGATGCAGCTGAACAAGACCCTCGGCCGCCATGTCCGCGACCAGGATCCGGGTCACGCCGAGCGGGATGCGGAGCATCGCGGAGATCTCAGCGACCGAACGCACTTGCCGGCACAAGGCGCTGATCGCCTGGTACTCCGGAGTGCGGGTGGATAGATCTTGGTGTACAGACGTCGCCGAGGAGACCAGTGCCTCCAGGGCGAGCTGGGTCCGGGGGGCGGTCCGCCCCCCGGTTACGGCATACGGCCGGACGAGGGAGCTCTGCTCCCCCTGTGGCGGCTGCATGAGATGCGACGGAGCACCCTGTTGACGATAAGGGTCCTCCGTCTGCGGGTAGGGAGGAGCACCCTGCTGTCGATAGGGGTCCTCCGTCTGCTGATAGGGATTCCCCTGCTGACGATAGGGCTCGTCCGCCGGCTGATAGGGATTCCCCTGTTGCTGACGGTAAGGATCCTCCGTCGGCTGGTAGGGATTTCCCTGTTGCTGACGGTAAGGGTCGTCCGTCGCCTGATAAGGCGACCCGCTCAACGGGTCACCCTCACCGGTCCAACCGCGGCCTGCCACGGCAGCCTCCTAGCGTCATCGCCATCACCGAGGGTGAGAAGACTGAAGCTCGGCACGGACGGCCGGTGTCAGAACCTGACCGGCTCGCTCGACGAGCAACGTCATCTGGTAAGCCACCAACCCCATGTCGCAGTCGGCGGCGGCCAGTACGGCGAGGCAGGAACCATCACTGATCGACATGATGAGGAGCAGCCCTCGCTGCATCTCCACCACGGTCTGTGTGACGGCTCCACCCTCGAAAACCCTCGAGGCGCCCTGGGTCAGACTGATCAGACCCGCGGCCACAGCGGCCAGCTGGTCCGCCCGGTCCCTGGGGAACCCGTCGGAATACGCCAACGGCAGACCGTCCGCCGACACCACAACCGTGTGCGCCACGCCTGGGACGTTGCTCACAAAATCGGTGATCAGCCAATTGACCCCCCGGGCGGCCTGGCTCATTTCGCGCACGTGTCATCCTCCTTGGCGACCATGATGAGCTCAGTCATCGGTCCTCCTAGTTTCCTTCAACGTTTCGACCGAAATCGGGATACGGCTGCCCGTCGCCTGTTTCGCCCCTGGCTGCCGCGCGGCCCTGTCGGACTCCCTGCTGGAAGCTCGCCAGTCGGTTGCGCACCGCCTCCGGGGAGACCACGGGTCGGGGCATGGGGGTTTGGGAGGCCGCGCTCAGATCGGGAGCGGCCGTTCCGGGCACCAGGTTCGCCTTGGGCACCCGCTTGGGCAGCCCCGAACCGGTGACCCCGCCAAGTGAGGGCTCGCTGGCCGCCTGAGCCGCCTGCCAGCCCACGTCCGCCGGCGACGACCAGGATTCCGGTGCCGGGGCGGGCTGCTGTTGTGGTTTCTGCTGTTGCTGTTGCTGCTGGGGCAGCGGTTGGGGCCTGGAGGTCTCCTTGACCGTCTCGGGCTGGTCCTGGACGGGCGCGACCGCGACGGGCTCGACCTTCCTGAACCAGTCCGACTCGACCGCCGCGAAGATCGGCAGGAACTCCTCCCGCGCCTCCTCCATGGGTGAGGAGTCGGGAACCACCGGCAACGGGCCGGTGTTGTCCGCGGTGTCGAACCCACGTCGCTCGAACATTCCCGAGTTGCCCGTGGACGGCCATCCGACGGAGTCGCCACCGTGGATCGAGGTGCTGCCCCATCCCTCGGAGTTGACGGCCTGCGTCGAGGAGTTGTTGGACCAGACATCGGAGTCCGCCCCGCGTACGGGCGTGTTCAGCGCGTTCGACGTCTGGGACCAGATCCCGGAGTCACCACCGCGCATCGGGTCGTTCGGCCACGGTCCGGGTTCCACCTGGGAGGTGTTCGCCCAGCTCGGCGTGCCGCTCGGCGGCCCCTGGGCCGGCCGGGCGTTGCCGTACTGGCCGCTGTCGTAGGAGGGCCGCGGGGCTTCGAAGGAGTTGAACTGCTGCTGCTGTTGCTGCCCGATGTCGAAGGAGCGCTGGGCTGCCTCGAACGAGGCGAAGGCCTGCTGGGCGGGGTCGAGCGAGGTGGGGCTGGCCATCACCGGCGCCCGGTCCATCGAGGTCATGGATCCGGCCCAGTCGCCGCTCTGCGACATTCCGGGACCGCCGGGCATCTGCCGGTTGGCGGGGGCGGAGAGCATGTTCTCGGGGAGCTGGACCATGGCGGTCAGACCGCCGCCGTCCTGCTGCCTGAGCTGCACGCGGATACCGTGCCGCAGGGCCAGACGGCCGACCACGAACAGGCCCATCCGGCGGGACACCGAGACGTCCACCACGGGGGGGTTGGCCAGTCGCCAGTTCGCCTGGGCGAGTTCCTCGGGGGTCACGCCGATGCCGATGTCGCTGACCGAGATCATCACGCCGCCGCCGTCGATGCGGTTGCTGGACACGATGACCTTGGTCTCCCTGGGGGAGAAGGAGATCGCGTTCTCCACGAGCTCCGCGATCAGGTGCACGACGTCGTTGACGGACGTGCCGACCACGGCCACACCGGTGGAGAGCTGCAGGTTGACCCGCTCGTAGTTCTCGACCTCGGAGAGCGAGGCGCGTACCACGTCGATCAGCGGGATCGGCTGGCTCCAGCGGCGCGCGGGTTCCTGACCGGCGAGGACCAGGAGGTTCTCACTGTTACGGCGCATGCGGGTGGCCAGGTGGTCGAGGCGGAACAGGCTGCCGAGACGGGCCTCGTCCTGCTCGCCCTGTTCCAGGCTCTCGATCAGTGAGAGCTGACGCTCGACCAGAGTCTGGCTTCGCCGGGAGAGGTTGACGAACATCGCGTTGACGTTGCTCCGCAGCGTGGCTTCCTGACCGGCCAGACGTACGGCTTCGCGGTGGACCTCGTCGAAGGCCCGGGCCACCTGGCCGATCTCGTCGTCGGAGACCACTCCGATCGGGGAGATCTCCAGGGGAGCGGCGTTCTCTCCGCCCTCCCGCAGCTTCTGCACGGTCTCCGGGAGCCGGCGACCGGCGATCGACAGGGCCTCGGTACGCAGCGTGCGCAGCGGCCGGACCAGCGACTGGGCCATCAGGACGGTGATCGCGAGGACGAAGAGCAGCAGGACCGTGACGACGGCCCCGCCGATCAGCGCGCTGTTCTGCTCCGCCTGCTGGAGTTCCTTGGTCCGGACGACGATCGATTCGCCGATGCTCTTCTGGACGTCGCGCATGTTCTCGATGACGTCGCTGGTGGAGCTGAACCACTTGTCGATCTGCGCCTGTGTCCGGGGCAGCAGGGGGGCGGCGCCCGGCAGCTGCCTCAGGGTCGGGGCGATCAGCGCGCGGACGCGGAGCTGCTCGGCCTGGTCCTTCTTCGGGCCGCTCACCGTGTCGTCGTAGGCCTGGCGCTGGGCGAGCGAGGCCTCGGAGCGGAAGGTGACGAGCTCGCTGTCGCGCTGGGCGCGGGAGGAGACGAAGGCGTCGAAGCTCTCGCCGACGAAGCGCTGGGAGGTAATGACGATCACGAGGGCGGCGCGCTCGCGAGAGGCCTGCTCCTTCGCGCGGGTCAGCGCGCCGAACGCGCCGACGCTGCCGGTGAGGGCCTCGTCGTTGGTGACGCCCTGGCCGATCTCGTTGTGGATCGCGTGCAGGTCCAGGATCGCCCGCGAGTACATGTCCAGGGCGGGCTGGGCCAGCATCTCGGTGGTCGCGACGACCTGGCGCATGCTGGTGAGCTCCGTCAGGCGGCTGCGCACCTGGGCGATCTCGTCGTGGATGCGCTGCCCGCCCGAGCTGCCCTGGCTGATCTGCTCGACCGAGTCCACCTTCGCCCGGACCTCTGCGGCGGCCTTGTTGACGACCGCCTGCTGGTTCCTCATCGCCGTGCGCGTGGTGGCCGTGCGGCGCCCCTCGGCGATGAAGCGCACGGAGAGGTCTCGCTCCAGTGCCAGCTCGTGGGTGAGGTTGCTCAGGCGGATGGCGAAGTCGGCGATCGCTCCCGCGCGCTCGTAATCGGCGGCGCTGGACACCGAGGACACGATCCGAAGACCGCCGAAGGCGACTCCGGCGAGGGTCGGGATGAGAACGAGGGCGATCAGCCTGGATCGCACACGCCAGTTGCGCAGCGCGAACCTGCCGCCGCGCCGGACCTCGGGGGCCCCGTACTCGTTGGCCCTGTCCTCGTCCTGGTCTCTGGACGCTTCGAGTGCCCTGTCGATGTCGGAGGCCTCACGCGGTGATGCTGTCCTCATAGATATCCGCTGCCTCTCGTCGGGCGGCCGGGTACGGAGAGGATCGCGTCAAACACCTGAGCGGTGTGAAACACCTGGGAGGTGTGAGACACCGACGCGTCCATGGGGCGAGGGTTATTGGAGCACAGCTCCCTGAATTCGGCCAATGCCCCTAAGTACCTCAAATCGGACTTTCCATCCATATCTGCCTAATTCCCTCATCGACGGCTCCCTGGTACCTGCGACGCTCAAACGATGAATCATCACTATTACGCCTGATATGCGACATTCCATGAGGAACGGTCGTTAAGAGCTTTAATGTCCATATCGGTGATCCGCTGCTGGGCAGCGGCCATATCCGTCAGTTCCTTCGATGTGAGCACGTCTTTGATGTCGTCGAATCCATCGGGCGCTCGCTCGGTGACCAAGGTGATGGTCTCCTCTATGGGCAGCTCACGATGGGCAAGCACGAGTTTGGTGGTGGCGGTTCTGCGGTCCCGTTCGTACGCGGCCAGTCCCGCGGCCGGGTCGGCCGCACCGGCCAGTTCCATGGCCAGAACACGGGCGTCCAGTACGGCCTGCGAGCCGCCGTTGCTACCAACCGGATACAGCGGGTGAGCGGCGTCACCCAGCAGAGTGACCCTGCCGGTCCCCCACCAGGGAAGCGGATCCTTGTCCACCATCGGATATTCCAGGATCCGCCCAGAACCGGAAATAAGCGCCGGCACGTCCAGAAAGGGCAACTGCCAGCCGGCGAAATGCGGGAGCACGTCCTCCAGTCGGCCGGGTCTCGACCAGTCGGCGGCCGTAAGGGGGCCGGGTTCGGCGATCGCCACCTCGGCCACCCAGTTGATCAGTGCTCTCCCCCGGACCGGCGCCGAGATGGGGTAGACCACGAACTTGGACACCGCCATGGCACCCGCGACGATCAGCGTGGTGCCGTCGAGGAAGGGATCTCCCTCGGCCGTTCCCCGCCACATCCGGATCCCGTTCCACATCAGCGGTCCGTCGTCGGGATGCAGCCGGGCGCGCACGGTCGAGTGGATGCCGTCCGCGCCCACGAGGACGTCGGCCGTCTCCTTCAGAAGCTCGCCGGTCCGCACGTCACGCAGCGACGCCGTAACCCCGGTGAACTCCGCGCTCCCGGCAGTTTCAATCGAGTGTTGCTCGAAGTCCTCCAGCGACAGCCCGGTCCTGACGGCACCAGGGCCGAGCCGTTCACGCACCGCGGCGAGGAGCAGCATCTGCAGCTCCCCGCGGTGAATGGAGTACTGGGGCCAGTTGTATCCCGCGTGCCTTCCGCGCGGCAGCGCCAGGATCGTCCCGCCGAACCTGTCCGTGTAGGTCTGGTAACTCGTCGGGACGCCGACCTTCGCGAGCTCGTCCCCCAGGCCGAGCTCGATCAGCTCCCGGACGGCGTGCGGCTGCAGGTTGATGCCCACCCCGAGGGGGCGCAGCTCCAGAGCCGACTCGGCGACCAGGCAGTCGATACCGGCGGCGTGAAGGCTCAGCGCGGTGGTGAGCCCTCCGATGCCACCGCCGATGATCAGTACTTGCATGGCCGCCTCGATGTCCGCCCGGGGTTCACGTCGCCCCCCGCGAGCTCAGGTGCCACCTGAGTGCCCGCTTCTCCACCGCCACGAAGACGGCGTTGAGCAGGTAGCCCAGTACGCCCAGAATCACGATTCCCGCCCACATCTGGGGCAGTTCGAAGCTGCGCTGGGCGCCGATGAGGAGCGAGCCGATGCCCACGGTGCTCCCGATGAGCTCGGACAGGATCATCAGGATGAGGGCGAGGCCGAGACTGATCCGGAGACCGGCCACGATCTTGGGAGCCGCGGCGGGGATGACGATCCACAGCAGCCTCCGGACCCCCCGCACGCCGAAGACCTCGGCGCTGTCCAGGTGGAGCTGCTCCACCGTGCGGACACCGTCGATGGTGTTGAGCAGCACCGGCCAGATGACGCCGGAGACGATGGTCGCCACCTGCATGGGCGTCCCGAGCTGGAACGCCGCGATGTAGAAGGAGATCAGCGTGGGCGGCGGAATCGCCCGCCCAAAGTGGATCATCGGCTCGATGTAGTCGGCCAGCTTGCGGGACAGGCCCAGCGCGATGCCGATGGCAACCCCCACGAGGCAGGCGAGCACCCAGCCGCCGAAGAGGTTGTACAGACTGTGCCCGAAGTCGTCCAGCGCGTCCTGGGTGAGGAACAGCTGGCTCGCCGGGCCGGAGAACCACAGCTCGTACATCGCCACGACGATCTCCGACGGCGGCGGGAAGTAGCTCTCCTGGATGATCCGGGTGGCCACCTCCCAGGCCGCGATCAACACGATCGCGAGCCAGAACCGGGAGAACGCCCCGACGAGAACGCCGCGCACCGCCGTGACGGCCCGGCCCGGAGGACGGGCGTGCCGGCTGGTGTCGTCATGCGTCGCCGTACCGGCCTGGCTCATGCCGCCGTCCTCTCGGTGCGGGCGAAGTGCCAGCGGAAGGCGCCGCGCTCCACCCGGACCAGCAGCGCGTTGACGAGGAGGCCGAGGACTCCCGCCCAGATCGCGCCGGCCAGCATCACGTCGGTGTTACCTCCGGAGCTGCTCGCGTTGATGAGGAAGACGCCGAGGCCGCTCGAGCCGCCGCTCAGGAGCTCGGCACTCACGACCACGACCAGCGCGATGCCCGCGGAGACACGCACCCCGGTCGCCACGAACGGGGCCGCGCTGGGTAGCGAGACCCGCCAGAGCACGGCCAGGGGGCCGAAGCCGAAACTGCGCATCGCGTCCTTCGCCACGGGATCCACGTCTTGAAGTGCATAGAGCGTGTTGAGCAGGATGGGCCAGCACGCCGCGTAGAGGATCAGCGAGATCTTCATCTCGGTCTCGGAGGTGAACAGCAGGATCGCCAGCGGGATCAGCGCCACCGAGGGGATCGGGCGGAGGAACTCCACCACGATCCTGCTCGGCGTGCTCAGCCACGGGACCGATCCGAGCACCACTCCGACGACGACCGCCACGACGACGGCCAGGACCAATCCGACCAACCAGGCCAGGACCGTGTCCGCCACGCCGGCGAGGAACACGGGGTCCCCCGCCAGCGTGACGGATCGGAGCAGCACCTCGGAGATCGGTGGTACGACCTCCGAGTCGACGATCCCCAGCCGGACGATCATCTCGGCCAGGACCATCGTCGCGCAGGCTCCGATCACCCCTCGGATGACACGGGTTCTGTTCATTTGCCCGAAGGGGCCGCGATGAGGTCCTGCACGTTGAGGGTCTCATCGAGAAGGCCGTACTCGTGCATGGTGTCGGCGACCCGCTGGAGCCTGGTGGCGTTCAGCGTGGTGGGGAAGCCGCCGATGGCGAGGCTGGCCGCAGCGTCCGCCTTGATGGTGGTGTACTTCGGAATGATCGCGACCACGTTCGCCCGGTCGGCCGCCAGCGCCATGGCCTTGCCCATCGCCCGCTGGAACGCCGCCACGGTGTTGGGGCTCGCCTTGACGAACTCCGAGGTCGCCGCGTAGCCGGCGATCGGGAAGTCGGCGGTCGGGCCCTGCGAGGTGTCCCAGATGACCCGGGCGCCGATGGACTGGCCGATGAAGGTGCCGAACGGCTCCACGGGCTGGATGGCGTCGGCCTTGCCACCCTTCAGCACGCCCTCCATCTCCGGGAAGGGGAACTCCACGAAGTTCTTGTCCTCGTCGAGGTCGAAGTTGTTCGCCTTGGCGGCGGCGCGGATCAGCATCGTGGAGATGTTGCGCTTGGTGTTGACCGCGATGGTCTTGCCCTTGAGGTCGGCCACGGTCTGGATCGGGCTGTCCTTGGCCACCATGATGGTGTGCGTCCCCTTGGCGCTCTGGAAGCCGTCGGAGACGATCTTCAGGTCGATGACGCCCTTGGCGTCGGCGCTGAAGAAGGAGACGTAGTTACCGAAGCTGATGTCCAGCGCGCCGCTCTTGAGCTTCGGGATCGCCTCGGCGCCACCCGCGAGGGTGGTCAGCGTGACGTCGAGGCCCTCGGCCTTGAACAGGCCCTTCTCCATCGCGATCTGCAGCGGGGCCGTGTCGACGACCGGAATCGTGCCGATGTTGATTTTGGTCTTCTCGAGGGTGGTCCCACCGGCGGCCGTGGCCTTGGTGGACTCCTCGGCGCCGCTGCATCCGGTGGCTGCAATAAGCGCCAGCGCCAGGATTCCGACGATGGATGAGCGTAATTTCATGGATCCTCCAGGACCGCACAGCAAGAGAAGACCGCACAGCATGAAGAAACGATCTTCGGAAAGAGAATGGCAGGATCGTAGCGCACATACATGTCTATGAAATGACTTCTACCACTCTGGCATCAAATTTCCGATTTAGAACATATGTCACGATAAATGACAAAAGGGCATAAATCGGACATAACATGACTGCGGACTTGACCTCCGATAGAGTCCCCGCACAAGCTCCAGCGAATCGCGCCCTAGGAATCACCTTGCTTGAGATCGCCAACCTCACCCACACCTACGGCAGTGGCGAGAAAGCGCACCGGGCCATCGGCGGGCTCGAACTGAGCGTCGCCGAGGGCGAGCTTCTCTGCATTGTCGGCCCCTCAGGCTGCGGAAAGTCCACTCTGCTGCGTTCCATCGCCGGGCTCATCAAGCCGACCGGCGGAACCATCGAAGTCAGCGGAGTCCCGGTACGGCAGACGCCCGACAACCTGGCCGTCGTCTTCCAGGACTACAGCCGTTCGCTGTTCCCCTGGATGTCGGTGGCCGACAACGTCGCCCTGCCGCTGCGCCGCCGGAACATGGACCGCAAGCAGCGCATGGCCGCCGCCCAGGAGGCGTTGGAGCAGGTCGACCTGCCCGCCGCCGCGAGTAAATACCCCTTCGAGCTGTCCGGTGGCATGCAGCAGCGCGTGGCGATCGCCCGGGCGCTGGCCTACCGTCCCGCGCTGATGCTGATGGACGAGCCGTTCGGCTCCGTCGACGCTCAGACCAGGGAGGACCTGGAGGATCTCGTCCTGCAGGTCAGGGAGCGTCACCAGATGACGATCGTCCTGATCACCCACGACATCGACGAGAGCGTCTACGTCGGAGACCGGGTCGTGGTGCTGTCCAAATCGCCTTCGAGGGTCGTCGGCGATCTGCGCGTCAACCTCCCAGGTCCCCGTAACCAGATCACCACCAGGGAGAATCCGGAGTTCGTCCGCCTGCGCGCCGAGGTCGGCCGCCTGGTCAGGGGAGTCGAGCCGGCCCTCGCGTGATGGTCGCCTGAATCTCGGCTCAGCCGGCGACGGGCACGTATTCCCCTGAACCCCCAGCTCACACCGCGTGCGATTGCTTCGCGGACAATTTTATTGATGGAACGTTCAAAAGCATGTCCGCCGGTTATACGAGGCGGGCATGCTTTCGGCTGTCGCCATTGATTCCGGCCCCGCCGATCCGCGATCGCCCCGTTCTTTCACTCGATCGCAACCGCCCGATCACGCGCTGTTCGATTGCACGCGCCGACGCGAATCAAATGGCCGAATGCGACCAAAGATCTTTATGAGAAAGATCTTCATGAGAAATAGGTTCCGCGTTCGAAACGAATTCAAATCGTCATCGAATTTTCACACCGCCGCGGCTCGGCGGAACGGATTTCCGTAGGCGATGCGCCGCCCGTCCGGGCCACCACCGTCACCGGCGGAGGATCGAATCTCCGTACGGGCTCTGCCGACGTGCCGCCTGTCCGGGCCGCCGTCGCCGGGCCGAACCGGGGTGTGCGCCCGCCGATGGCCGTTCTCCCGCCACGAGACGCGGGGACCGGTGCCAGTGGGGGCCCGCCGGTTGGCGCGGGTACCACGGGGTGCTGCGGGGATGCTGCGAGGTACTGCGAGGTACTGCGGACACTCCGAAAACACAGCGTGGGCCCACCCGTTGGGGTGGGCCCACGCTGTAACTTTCAGACCCTGAGGGTGAGGACGTGCTCGACCAAAGTGATCAAGGTTGATTTCACCGCGTCGCGGGACCGGGCGTCGGTCCGTACGACAGGAATGTGCGGGGGGATCGTCAGGGCCTCGCGCACCTCCTCCTCACCGTGAGCGTGTGAGCCTCCGAAACCGTTCAGCGCCACGACGAATGGCAGCCCGGCCTCTTCGAAGTAGTCGATCGCCGGGAAGCTGTCCGCCAGCCGCCTGGTGTCGACCAGCACGATCGCACCGATCGCACCCTTCACAAGGTCGTCCCACATGAACCAGAACCGGTGCTGACCCGGCGTACCGAACAGGTACAGGATCAGATCGCGGTCCAGCGAAACCCGGCCGAAGTCCATGGCGACCGTGGTGGTCCGCTTGGTCGGAATGTGCGAGAGGTCGTCGACTCCCGCACTCGCCTCTGTCATCACCGCTTCCGTGGTCAGCGGCATGATCTCGGAGACCGCACCAACGAAGGTCGTCTTGCCGACACCGAACCCGCCGGCAACAACGATCTTCGTCGATGTCAATCCGGCGTCAGAGCCTGCGAAGCCCACTGAGCACCCTTTCAAGCAAGTTGAGATCCGGCTTTCCAGCATCCAGCTGCGGCTGGTGAAGCTGCACCAGGCCCTCGGCCGCCATGTCCGCGATCAGTACACGGGTCACACCCAACGGCATGCGCAACAACGCCGACAACTCGGCGACCGAGCGCACCTGCCGGGACAACGAAATGATCGCCTGGTACTCCGTGGAGAGCGTGGATATATCCACGTTCGCCAACGTCGCCGAGGAAACCAGCGCCTCAAGAGCAAGCTGTATCCGGGGGGCGGTCCGTCCCCCGGTCACAGCGTACGGGCGAATCAAACGATCTCGCCCACTCTTCGCCTGAGACGTGTTAGGGGACTCCTCCCCCGGTCCACGCCAACCCGGTGCGTCCATATCACCCCCCTATCGCTGAACCGACTGCAGCTCGGCGCGGAGCGCAGGCGTGAGCGCCTGGCCGGCACGCTCTGCCAACAGCGTCATCTGGTAGGCCACAAGGCCCATGTCACAGTCCGGCGAAGCCAGTACGGCCAGCGCTGAACCATCGCTGATCGACATGGTCAGCAGGAGACCCCGCTGCATCTCGATCACTGTCTGCGAAACGGAGCCGCCCTCGAAGACCCGGGCGGCCCCCTGGGTCAGGCTGATCAGGCCTGCCGTGATCGCGGCGAGCTGGTCGGCGCGATCCCTCGGGAAGCCCTGCGAGTAGGCCAGCGGAAGGCCGTCCGCGGAGACGATCACCGCGTGCGCCACCCCCGGCATCTCCTTGACGAACTCGGTGATCAGCCAGTTGAAGCCGCGGGCGGCCTGACTGAGTTGGTTGTTCACTGGTTCTCTCCCTCGACGGCGTTGGACCGCTGGCTCATCTCAGCGCGGCCCTGCCGTACGCCTTGCTGGAAACTGGACAGACGACTGCGCACCCGTTCCGCGGAGATCGGCGGCATCGGGGCCGCCGGCGCCGCCGGCGCCGCGGAGGCGGATCCGGGAACGAGATTCGCCTTCGGCACGCGCTTGGGCAGACCCGCTCCGGTCGTGCCACCCTCCGCGGGCTTCTTGGCGGCCTCGGCGGCCGCCCAGCCCTGGTCCGCGGGAGTGCTCCACGGCTGCCTGCCAACGGGCGGCGCGGCCGACCGGGGCTGTTGTGTCTGCTGGGGCTGCTGCGGCCTCTGTGACAGTTGCGGGGGACCTTCCTGGGGCTGAGCGGCCCGGAGCCCCGCGGGGCCCTGAGCGCCGATTTGAGGGGTTTTAGGCTGTCGGGGCTCCAGGCCGTGCGGCCCTGGCCGACGGACCCGGGGCTCCAGCGGCCGGAGACCGGCCTCGGCCTCGGCTGCGGGAGTCGCGGGGTCCGCGGGTGCGGAGTCGAGCGGCTCGACCTCGGATTCGGCTCCGGCGTCGCTGCCGCGGAACCAGTCGGATCCCACCGCCGCGAAGATCGGCAGGAACTCGTCCGGCTTCGAGTCCGGCGCCGACGTCTCGACCGCGGGCATGGTCTGGGTGTCCTCCGCCAGGTCCGCCCGCTGCTGCGCCCACGGATCGGGCTGGGGGACCTCCTGTCCCGGCGGCGGGAAGGACGTCTGCGAGGTCGACGAGAAAGGCGACGACCACAGATCCTCCACCGCGGAGGCGGACACCACCGGCGCCGACCAGAGGTTGTTCGACCCCTGCGCCGGAGTGGGCGGCTGGGGCGGCTGTGCCGGAACCGGCGGCTGAGCGAGCCCCTGCGGCCCCTGAGGTCCCTGGGGCGGCCGTGCCCCGCGCACCGGAGCGGCTCCGAACGGATCCGGGTTGTTCGACGCCGAGCCGAACGGGTCGGGATTGTTCGACGCCAGGCCGAACGAGTCCATGTTGCCGGACGTGGCGCCGAAGGACCCCAGGCTGTTCGACGTGGCGTCGAACTGGATCGGGCTGTTCGATGTGGAGTCGAAGAGACCCGGGTTGTTCGACGCGGAGCCGAACGAGGCCTGGTTGCCGTTCGACGCGGAGCCGAACGGGGCCTGGTTCGCCGGGGCGCCGAACGACGCGGACAGTCCGGACTGCCCGGCGGGGCCGGCCATCGCCGGCTCGGGCTGGGCCACCACCTGCACGGGAAGGAGGACGACGGCGCTCAGGCCGCCGACCTCCGGACGCCGTAGCTGAACCCGGATGCCGTGGCGCATGGCCAGGCGGCCGACCACGAACAGGCCCATCCGGCGGGAGACCGACAGGTCCACCGCGGGCGGCTCGGACAGACGGCGGTTGGCCTCGGCCAGCTCTTCCTCGCTCATGCCGATGCCCGAGTCCGTGACCGCCAGGATGACGGCCCCCATCTCGTTGCCGTTGCTGGTCACCGTGATCTTGGTGTCCTGCGGCGAGAAGAAGATCGCGTTCTCGACGAGCTCCGCGATCAGGTGGACGATGTCGTTGACGGCCTGGCCGATGACCAGGATGCCGGACTCGACCCGGAGGGTCACCCGCTCGTAGTTCTCGACCTCCGACAGGGAGGCGCGGACGACGTCGCTGAGCGGGACCGGCTCACTCCACCGGCGGCTCTGCTCCTGGCCGGCGAGGACCAGGAGGTTCTCGGAGTTGCGGCGCATGCGGGTGGCCAGGTGGTCCAGCTTGAAGAGGCTGCCCAGCCGGGCGTCGTCCTGCTCGCCCTGCTCCAGGTCGTCGATGAGGTCGATCTGCCGCTCCACGAGCGACTGGGTGCGCCGGGAGAGGTTGACGAACATCGCGTTGACGTTGCTCCGCAGGCGGGCCTCGTCGCCCGCCAGCCGGATGGCCTCGCGGTGGACCTCGTCGAAGGCCCGCGCCACTTCCCCGATCTCGTCGCGGGAGACCACTCCGATGGAGGGCACCTCGACGTGTGGAGCGAGGTCGCCGGACTCCCGCAGCACGCGGACGGTCTCCGGCAGCCGGGTGTCGGCCACCTCGAGCGCCTCGGTCCGCAGCCTGCGCAGCGGCCGGACCAGCGTGCCGGCCACCCAGGCGGTGATCAGCAGGATCAGAACCAGCAGGACCAGGATCGCGGCACCGGAGATGAAGGCGCTGCGCTGTTCGGCGCTCTCCAGCTCCTGGCTGCGGGAGACCACCGCGGCGGAGAGGCCGCGCTCGACGGTCCGCATGGCGTCCACCATCGCGGTGGAGGAGTCGTACCACTCGGTGATCCCGAGCCTGGCCAGTGGTTTGTTCTCGCGCATGCGGGACATGACCAGGGCACGCATGGCGTCGGCCCTGTCGATCTTCGGGCCGCTGACCACGTCGCGGAAGCGCTTGATGTCGTCGGCCGTGGCGGTCGCCCGGAAGGAGGCCAGTTCGCTCTCCTGGCTCTTGTAAGCCCCCAGGAAGTCGGCCGGGTCGTCGAAGTCGAACTTCCGCTGGATCAGGCCGACGAGCAGGATGCCCCGCTCCCTGGCGACCTGCTCCTTGGCCCGGGTCAGCGCACCGAGCGCGAGCGCGTCACCGATGAGGCGCTCGTCGCCGCCGCTGCGGCCCAGGTCGTCGTGGAGGGTGATGAAGTCGGCGATCATCCGCGAGTACATGCCCAGGGCGGCGCGCGGAAGGACATTGCTCCCGGTGATCAGCTTTCGCAGACCTGGGAGACCCTCCAGCCAGCGGCGCATCTGGGAGGTCTCGGTGCGGACGCGAGCCGTCTGCGCGCCGTCGAGGCCGTCGATGGCGCTCAGAACCTGCTTGGAGGTCCGGTCGACCGTCTGCTGCTGATCCTTGACCCGCTTGAACCGGGTGGCGTTGCGGTTGTTGGCGATGTACCAGGCGGTGAGGTCGCGCTCCTCTGCCATCTCGTGGGAGAGGGTGCCAAGACCCTCGACGAGTGAGGCGACCTCGGTCATCCTGCCGTACTCGGCGGCGGTGGACAGCGAGGCGGTCAGCTGAAGACCGGACAGCAGGACGGCCGCCGCGGTCGGGAGCAGGATCAGCGCGACCAGACGGGGACGCACACGCCAGTTCGCCGGCAGGAGTCGACTGCCCACCCCTGACGCGCGGTGGCTCCGGCGGTCTTGTGTCATCACTGGCCTACGTAGCCCCTCGACAGGTTTGGAAGCGGCGGAAGCAATTTGAGCACATCCTTTATGTCACTTCGAATGGAGTAAATGCCGACGAAAGCCCACAAAAGGGATTTTCGACATCAAAGATCAAGCGGGCCGGAATGAGTCTCTGGCCTCCGGAGCCTGATGTTTGATCATCAGGTGGCGGGTCACCGAATATTCCTGGACCGCCTCCTGGCTCATGTCCTTGCCGAAGCCGCTTCCCTTGACCCCGCCGTGCGGCGCCTCGGAGGCGATGGGCAGGTGGTCGTTGACCCAGGTCACGCCCACGTCCAGCCGGTGGGAGACACGCAGCGCCCTGGCCACGTCCCTGGACCAGACCGAGGAGGCCAGGCCGTAGGGAGTGTCGTTGGCCAGCCGTACCGCCTCGTCCTCACCGTCGAACGGCAGGGCCACCAGCACCGGGCCGAACAGTTCGCCCTGGACGATCTCGCTGTCCTGGCGGGCGTCGGCGATCAGCGTCGGCGGGTAGTAGAAGCCCGGGCCGGACAGGGGGGCGCCGCCGCAGAGCACGGAGGCGCCAGAACGTTCCACGAAGCCGTGCACGCGGTCGCGGTGACCCGCGGAGATCAGCGGGCCGATGTCGGTGGCCGGATCCCAGGGATCCCCCACCTTGATCTGTTCGAGCGTCGCGCGAAGCGCCTCGACGGCCTCGCCGTACACCTCGCGGGAGATGTAGACGCGGGTCGCGGCCGTGCAGTCCTGACCCGTGTTGTACGTCGCGCCCATCGCGACTCCCCTGGCCATCTCGGCCAGGTCCGCGTCACCGAAGACCAGGGCCGGGGCCTTGCCGCCGAGTTCCAGGTGGACCCGCTTCAGCGATCCGGCGGCCCCGCGCATGACGGCGCGGCCGGTCGCGGTGGAGCCCGTGACGCTCACCATGTCGACGCCCGGATCACCGGCCAGGGCCTCTCCCACCTCCGCGTCGCCGAGAACCACCTGAAGCAGGCCCTCGGGCGCCCCGGCACGGGCGAACAGCTCGGCCAGCCTGAGCGTGGTGCCCGGCGTCTGCGGTGCGGGCTTGATGACCACCGCGTTTCCCGCCGCGAGTGCGGGGCCCATCTTCCACACGGCCATGACAAGGGGGAAGTTCCACGGGGCGATCGAACCGACGACGCCGACCGGGCGGCGGACCAGCACCGAGGTGTAGCCGGAGCTGAGCACCCCCGCGCCGGTGCCGTCCAGCGAGCGGGCCGCCCCGGCGAAGAAGCGAAGGTTGTCGGCCGCGAACGGCAGCTCGCCGTCGCGGAACACCGTCGCGGGCTTGCCCGTCTCGGAGACCTCCAGCCGGGTGAGCTCCTCGGCGTCGTCCTCGACGAGGTCGGCGAAGCGCAGCATCACCCTGGCCCGCTCGGCCGGGGTCGCCGCGCTCCACTCCTCGAAGGCGGCGCGCGCGCGTCGTACGGCGGCCGCCACCCCGTCGAGCGGGGTGTCGGCCACCTCCCGCAGGAGCTCGCCGGTTGCCGGGTTGATCAACTTGCCCATGGAACTTCCCTCATCGTGGTCGTGCGGGGAACCTTTTAGGCGCCGGCCTTTTCGATCAGGTCCGCGGCCTTGCGCAGGCCGTCACGCCGGCGGATCTCCTCGCCGGCGGCGGCCAGGCGCTCGCGGAGTCCGGTGTCGCCGAGCAGCCGCTCCAGTGCGCCGGTCAGCTCGGAGTCGGTGAACTCGTAGGTGGACAGGCGCACGCCGTAGCCGAGCTCGTGGACACGCTGCGCGTTGTCGTACTGGTCCCAGAACAGGGGCAGCAGGATCATGGGCTTGCCGAAGTGCAGCGCCTCGGTGGTGGTGTTGTTGCCGCCGTGCGTGATGACCAGGTCCACCAGGGGAATGATCTTAGTCTGCGGCACGAACTCGGCGCCCCACATATTGTCGGCGAGCTCGATCTCCTCGTGCAGCGGACCCATGGAGACGATGAAGCGGTGCGGGGTGGTGCCCAGCACCTCGATGACCCGCCGCATCAGGGAGACGTCCGCCGAGCCGAGCGAGCCGAGCGAGAAGTAGACCAGCGCGCCGTCCTTGTCGGCCAGCGACGCGGGGAGCTCGAAGCCGCCGTCGGTCTCGCGGACCGAGGAGTCCAGGCGGTGCCAGGAGGCGGGCAGCGGGCGGGCGTCGATGTAGTCCGTGATCTCGGGGAAGACGTAGAGGTTCAGGTCCCCCTCGTGGATGAAGTCCAGGTCCGGCAGCGGCTCGGCGCCCTGGGCGACGACCCATTCGTTGAAGGCCGTCCAGATCTCACGGTGGGTGCGGTCGTACTCGGCGCGGAAGGCGTCCCACTCCGAACGGTCGTCGGCGGGCAGCCCGGAGAAGACCGGCGCCACGTCCTCGCCGCGCACCTCCAGCGGGTTGCAGGAGACGATGCGGACGAACGGCTTGCCCGCCGTCAGCAGCGCCGGGAAGGTGATGACGTTGTCCTCGACGATGACATCGGGCTGAACACGCTCGATGATCGCCTTCAGCTGCGGCTCGCAGTACTTCACGCCGTCGATGAGCGCGTCCCAGATCGGCTTGGTCACCGTCTCCAGCTGCACCTGAGTCGACTTGCGATACTCGGGGGCGGTGTCCCGGATGAAGTCCTTCCAGAACTGTCCCGCGTCCTGCTCCTCCTCAGACGGCGGCGCGAGGTCGACCAGATCCTCCTCGAAACCCAGAGCCTCCAGTTTTCCCTTCCAGGAGGATTCAGCGGCGAAGACGACGCGGTGTCCACGCCGACGCAGAATGTCACCGATGCCGATGCAGTTGTTCGTCGGCCCGTAGGCACTCTCCGGCATGAACAGGATCGTGAGAGACACCACGCCTCCTAGCGTCTAGGTTGTTGGCTTTTTGAAGAGCGATTCAATTGTCTAGCTAGCAAAACCGGCCGAAAACGGTCACTATGGACCCCGGCACAGAGAATGGTCTTCGACGAGCGGGGAATTATGACGCGCAAGGGGCGGGCGGATCGGCGTCTGGATCTCATCGCGGCCGCGCACCGGGCGATCATCCGGTACGGCACCGAGGGAGTTCATCTCAACCACGTCGCCGAGGAGGCCGGACTGACCTCCGGGGCCGTCCTTTACCACTATCCCCGCCTCGGCGAGCTGCTGGTCGACGCCCACCACGCCGGGATGGAGCGCTTCTACGAGCAGCGCCTCAAGCGGATCAACGGCATGCGCGATCCCGCCGAGAAGCTCGTCGTGACCATCCGCTCGGGTCTGCCGCACGGCCCGGACGACCCGGACGTCCGGCTGCTCAACGAGCTCGGCGGAGCCGCGGCCCGCAACAGGATGTACGCGCTGCTGCTCACCACGCTCTACGACCGCCAGGTCTCGCTCTACCAGAGCATCCTGGACACCGGAGCCGCGCTGGGGACCTTCACCCTGACCGGTGACGCGCTGGTCATCGCCCGCAACCTGGTCGCGCTCGAAGATGCGTACGGTTACCGCATAACGGCCCGCCACCCGGTGATCGGCCCGGAGGAGGCGGTCGAGCTGATCCTGGCCTATGCCAGAATCGCGACCGGCAACCCGCTCAAGGCGAACAACCCGCTCAAGACGTCTCACTGAGGGATCAGCACTCCGTCCCCGGCAGACCAGGAGAGTGCCACCGGAGATCCCGCCTGGACCTGGGTGGCCCCCTGGGTGGCCACCAGAACCGGCGTCGAGCGCCCGGCCACCCGGACCGAGACGTGCGAGACACCGCCGTAGAAGCTGACGTCGACGACGTCTCCGCGGAGTACGCCCTGGCCGTCCAGCCTGAGCCGCTCCGGCCGTACGGCGAGCAGCGCGGGCGTCCCGTCGGGCAGGGTCGACACTCCGGGGAGCACCCCGAGCCCGTCACTGGCCAGGCCGACCGAGCAGGCCCTGCCCTCGAAGAGGTTGTTGGCCCCCACGAAGCCGGCGACGAACGGGGTGCGCGGGCGTTCGTACAGCTCCACCGGCGCGTCCACCTGCTGGACCCTGCCCTCGCTGAAGACCGCGATCCGGTCGGCCAGGGACATGGCCTCCTCCTGATCGTGGGTGACCACGACGAAGGTGATGCCGACCTCGTTCTGGAGCCGCTTGAGCTCCAGCTGCATCTCCGCGCGCACCTTCTTGTCCAGCGCCGACAGCGGCTCGTCCAGCAGCAGCAGGCGCGGCCGCTTCACGATCGCGCGGGCCAGCGCGACCCGCTGCCGCTGGCCGCCGGAGAGCTGCTGCGGTTTGCGCCCGGCCATCGTGTCCAGCCCGACCTTCTCCAGGACCTCGCCCACCCGGCGGCGGATCTCCGCCCCCGCCAGCTTCTCCCTCTCCAGGCCGTAGGCGACGTTCTTCGCCACGGTCATGTGCGGGAACAGCGCGTAGGACTGGAACATGAGGTTGACCGGCCGGCGGTGCGCGGCCTGCCGGAGAAGGTCCTCGCCGTCCAGCGTGACGGTGCCCTCGTCGGGGGCCTCGAAGCCGGCCAGGATTCTCAGGAGGGTCGTCTTGCCGCAGCCGCTGGGACCGAGCAGCGCGAAGAACTCGCCCTGCCGGATCTCCAGGGAGACCTCCGACAGAGCCGTGATGTCGCCGAACCGGCGGCTGACACCTGTGATCTGCAACATTAGGACAGGGACTCCGTCAGTCGGGTCATCCGCTGCGCCGCGATCACTACGGTGAAACTCACGGCGAGCAGCAGTGTGGCCAGCGCGTTGATCTCCGGAGTGACCCCGAAGCGGACCATTGAGTAGATGACGATGGGCAGGGTGGGCTCGAGCGGCGCCGCGGTGAAGGACGCGATCACGAACTCGTCGATGGAGAGCGTGAACGCCAGCAGCGCACCCGCCACGATGCCCGGCGCGAGCTGCGGCAGCGTGATGCGGAAGAACGTGGTGAACGGCGTCGCGCCCAGGTCCCTGGACGCCTCCTCCAGGGAGGTGTCGCTGTTGGCGAGCCGGGTCCGGACCACCGCGGTCACGAACGCCATGCCGAACACCGTGTGCGCCAGCACCACCGAGTACAGGCCGAGGGTCGCCTTGATCGTGGCGTAGAACACGAGCAGGCCGATGCCCAGCACCAGGTCGGGCAGGACGGCCGGCATCACGCTGATCGCGTCCAGCAGCCGTGACCTGCTGTGGCGGGCCAGGCCCACGGCCAGCAGGGTGCCGAGCGCGGTGGCCAGCACGGTGGATCCGACCGCCACGATCAACGTGTTGATCAGGCCCTCGCGGACGTTCGCGTCCGAGGCGAGCTCGCCGTACCACTTCAGGCTGAAGCCGCCGAAGGTGTAGGGCGAGTCGTCGGAGTTGAACGACATCGCAACAAGAACCACGATCGGCGTGTACAGGAAGACGTAGGTCATCCAGAAGGGGACGTACATCAGGCGGGGTCTACGCACGGCGGGCACTCCAGGCCTGCAGGAGGAGCAGGACGATCAGCACGGCGATCAGCGCCAGCGAGAGGGTGGCTCCGAACGGCCAGTCGCGCGCCTTGAGGAACTGGTCCCTGATCAGGTTGCCGACCATGATCGAACGGCCGCCGCCGAGCAGTTCGGGAACGACGAAGTTACCGAAGCTCGGCACGAAGACGAACAGGCACCCGGTGATCACGCCCGGCAGGGTCAGCGGCAGCGTCACGGAGAGGAACGTCCGGGCGGGCCTGGCTCCGAGGTTGGCCGAGGCCTCGCGGAGCTGCGGGTCCAGCTTCTCGATCGCCGCGTACAGGGGCAGCACCATCAGCGGCAGGTAGGAGTAGACGAGGCCGGTGATGATGGTGCCCTGGTTGTAGAGCAGCTCCAGCGGCTTGTCGATCAGCCCCAGGTCCATGAGCGTGGAGTTCACCAGGCCGGGGCCGCTGAGCAGGATGATCCAGGCGTAGATGCGGACCAGGAAGTTCGTCCAGAACGGCAGCACGATCGCGACCAGGGCGATCGTCTTCCACTTCCGGGGAAGCTGAGCGATCAGGTACGCCGTCGGATAGCCGACCAGCAGGGCGATCACCGTCGCGATCGTGGCGATCTTCAGCGAACCGAGCACGACGTCGAGGTAGAGCGGATCGATCAACCGGGTGAAGTTCTCCCCGGTCAGCTCGTAGACGATGCCGCCGAAGCGGCCCCTGCGGAAGGGGATGTAGCTGAGAAGCAGCGCCAGCGGGACCAGCAGAAGAACGATCAGGTAGGTCAGACCCGGCCCCAGGAAGACAAGCCGTCCCAGGGCACGCGACCGGCGCGCCTGTGACTTCACAGGCGCGCCGGAGACGGTGGAACGTGCCACTACTTCGCCGAGACCTCGGTCGCGAGCCGGGTGAACTTCACCGAGTCCTCGCCGAGGTCGACGATGGACTCACCCTCGAGCAGCTGCGAGGGGGTCATCTGGAGCGGGGCGTTGGCGGCCTTGAGCGCGGGGTCGATGGAGTCCATCGCGGCCTTGTTCGGGACCTTGTAGAGGATCGTCTCCGCGGCCCAGCCGTGGATCTCCGGGTCCAGGATGTAGTTGATGAACGCGTGGGCGGCCTCCTTGTTCTTGGAGGACTTCAGCACGACCATCGTGTCCACCCAGAGGTCACTGCCCCCCTTGCCGTTGACCACCGGCGGCACCATGAACTTGATGTTCTTCTCGGTGGTCGGGCACCAGCCGTCCCACGCCTCGGCCATCACGGTCTCGCCGCTCTTGAGCTTGTCGCCGAAGGTGGTGTCGTCGTAGCCGAGCAGCTTCGGCTTGGCCTCCAGCAGCTTCGCCTTGACCTTGGCGAGCTCGTCGTCGCTCCTGGTGTTGACCGAGTAGCCGAGCGCCTTGAGGGCGGGCAGGGCCAGCCAGCGCTCGGTGGTCATCATCGTGACCTTCTTCACGGCCTCGGCGGGCGGGTTGAGGATGTCCTCCCAGCTCGTCGGCGGGGTCTTCACCAGGTCGGTGCGGTAGCAGATGCCCGTGGTGCCCCAGGTGTAGGGGACCGAGAAGGTGTTGCCCTTGTCGTAGGCGAGCTCCTTGGCCTCGGGGTAGAGGTTCGCAAGGTTCGGGATGAGCTCGGGGTGGATCGGCTCCAGCAGGCCGGCCTCGTTGAGGGCCTGGGCGTACTGGCCGGAGACGAAGGCCACGTCGAAACCCGTGTCGGTGCCCGCGGTCAGCTTCGCCATGATGATTTCGTTGGTGTCATGAAGCGCGACCTTCAGGTCCAGCCCGAGCTTGGCCTTGACCTTCGCGGGGAGGTCCTCGGGGGTGTAGCCGGGCCACACCGAGATGGCCACGCTCTGCTTGGAAAGATCCGCGTTCGGGTTGAGCTGCGCGGAAGAGGCACTGGCGGCAGGGACGGCGGCAGTGTTGTCTGCGGCCTCCCCGCCGCAGGCCGATGCTGCGAGCGCAAGTCCGACCACCATGACGGCAGCCGGAAAACGACGGGTGTACCGGATACGGGACACGGCCGCATTCTCCTTCAAAATTCAGTGTAAGTGGGGGCAGACTGGTCGCAGTAGACACGGCAGACCAAAGCAGGAGTGTTGCAGCCAAGAATAACTTGAGCAAGACTTTTCGGGACACCGCCCCTGGAAAGCCTGGTTTGTTTGGTGAACCGATGTTCAATATGGAACCGACTCGACACGGTTCCGGAGGCCGGCGACGGGCGAACAAGCCAACTAGTTGAGGCTTTGACCTGCGCTGTTTCCGAACCATTCATCGTTCGTCACTTTCACCCTCTTCCCGAACCCGCCGCTTCCGGTTTCTCAAGTGGTACTCAAACGTCATCGAATCGTCAGGATGATCCGGCCGGCGAACGCGGGTTCGACGTGGATCAGACCAATCGCTCAGTGGTCGTCGGCGAGAGCGTGGTCGTGAAATGGCTCACTCCTCCGGCCCCGCTACCCCAGCCGACCCCGGACGTGTTCGCCCACCTGACCTCGGTCGGCTTCACCGCGACGGCCACGCCGTACGCGGCCGTGTCCCGCAGGGACGATGAGGGCGAGCTGTTGCTCGCCCTGGTCACCGCCTACCTCCCGGATGCCGTGGACGGCTGGGAGTGGTGCGTGGACGAGGCCGTCTCCGGCGGCACGTCCTTCGCCGCCGACCTGGGCGTCCTCTCCGCCGATCTGCACGCGGCGATGGCCACCCCGTCCGAGACCTTCCCCGACCCCGTGCGCACCGCGACGTTCCCCGTACGGCACACACAGGACAAACACGGACATCATGACATTAGGCCGGTGAACCCGTGGTTCACCCGAGCCGAAGAGGCCGTGAACACGGCGCTCACGCTGACCGGCGGTGACGACGGCGACTGGCTCTCGGCCCACGCCGGCGCACTCCGCGCGGAGATCGCCCCGCTGGCCTCCTCCGGCGCCACCCCGCTGATCCGCATCCACGGCGACCTGCACGTGGGTCAGATGCTCCGCTGGCGTGACGGCTACGCTGTGATCGACTTCGACGGCAACCCGACGGTCGTCGGCGCGGAGCCCTTCCAGCCCGCCGCCCGCGACCTCGCCCAGCTCACCACCAGCCTCGAACACGTCGGCCAGGTCGCCGTCAAGCGCCGCGACGCCGACCCCCACGTGATCGCCGGATGGGCCGCCGGCGCCCGCGCCGCCCTGGAGTCCGCCTATGTCGGCCGCCTGACCGAGCTCGGCCACGCCGACCTGCTGGACCGCTCCCTGCTCCGCCCGTTCGAGGTCGAGCAGGAGTGCCGCGAGCTCATCTACGCCGCCGGTCACCTCCCCCGCTGGCGTTACGCACCCATGGGCGTCCTACGGTCGTGGTACCGGTGACCCGACATCGGTCTTGGCACCGATGACCCGACGCTGAAATCGGCACCGATGGTCCAACGCTGAAGTTGAAGGAGCGCATGTGAACCCCGAGCTGTACCTCGCCGACCTGGAGGCCAAGCCTGCCGCGCTGGCCGCGCTGGCGAGCACCCTGGAGACCGGAGACCCGTTCGACGGGATCCCGGCCGGCATCCGGCGGGTGGTCTTCCTCGGCATGGGCAGCTCCCGATACGCCGCCCGGGTGGCCGCCCTGCGCCTGCGGGCGGCGGGCGTGGACGCGGTGGCCGAGTACGCCTCGGCCACCGCGTCCTATCCGGCGACTCCGGACACCCTGGTCGTCGCGATCTCCGCCACCGGCGGCAGCAGGGAGACCCTCGACGCGGTCGCCCGTTATCGCGGCCGGTCCTTCGTGCTCGCCCTGACCAACAGGCCCGGCTCCGCGATCACCGAGGGCGCCGACCTGGTGGTCCCCATGGTCGCGGGCGAGGAGCGCGGCGGTGTGTCCTGCCGGACCTTCCAGCACACCATCGGCCTGCTCCTGGCCCTGCAGAACCACCTCACCGCCACCACGTCCGGCCCGCTCCCCGGCCCCGAGTCCCTGCCGGGCACGCCCATGCCCGGCCTGGACGTTCCCGGCGTGAAGGTGCCCGGCGTGGACGGGGCTCGCCTGGACGTGCCCGGCCTGCTGCGCCGTACGGCCGAGGCCACCACCGACCTGCTGGACCGTCGCGGCGAGTGGCTGGAGCCGGCGATGAGCCTGCTCGACGGGCCGAACGGCGTCTACACGATCGCCCCCGCCGAACGCCTGTCCTCCGCCGAGCAGTCCGCCCTGATGTTCCGCGAGGGTCCCCGCCGGGCGGCCGACGCGTGCGAGACCGGCGACTGGTCCCACGTGGACGTCTACCTGACCAAGACCCTCGACTACCGGGCCATCCTGTTCCCCGGCTCCCCCTACGACGACCAGGCCATGGAGTGGATCCGCGAGCGCGGCTCCGCCGTCCTCACCGTCGGCGGCGAGCTCCCCGACGCCAAGGGCTCCGTCCGCTACCGCCACGACGACGACCCCGACGTCGCGCTCCTGACCGAGACGCTGGTGGCCGAGCTCATCGCCGCCCGGTGGTGGCTCGCCGGATAACCCGTGCGCCTCGGCGCGCGGAGCCCCCATGGGGCTGCGGACCACGAGGCGGTCAGAGGCTGTTGAGACCTCCGAGGACGCGTTCGAGCAGGTCGGGCCCCGGGCCCCTCTCATCGATCTGGGGGTGGTGGATCCGGACCAGGCCCTCGGACTCCATGTCCGAGATCAGGACGCGCGCGACGCCGAGGGGGGTGCCGAGGAGGGCGGATATCTCGGCGACGGAGCGGATCTGACGGCAGAGCTCGCTGATGACCCGGTATTCGCGGATGTAGGACAGGCCGAGCTGCTCGGTGGTCGCGGAGGAGACCAGGGCCTCCATGGCGAGCTTGGTGCGCGGAGCGGTCCGCCCGCGGCTGACGGTGTACATCCGCACCAGCGAGCTCTCCTCCTCGGGAGGCTCTCCGTATGCCGCGCCGTACGGGAGGGGCACGTCCTGTTGCGAGTTGTACGCCGGGGGCTCGGACCACGGGTCGTCGCCAGGAGGTTCGGCCTGCGCGTCATATCGGAGCGGGTCTTCCTGGGGCGGCACATGGCCGTCCCTGGACCTCTGCCGGTATCGGGGAGGGTCTTCCCGCGGCGGCACATGACCGTCCCTGGACCTCTGCCGATATCGGGGAGGGTCTTCCTGTGGCAGACCACGACCCTCTCGAGACCCCTGTCGATCATTCCAGTATTCACCCGGCACGGTTTAATTCTCCCGGTTCGGGAGCTCGTTACGGGCCTTGCGCACGCCCTCCTGGAAACTGGACAACCGGCTGCGGACCTTCTCGGCCGAGATGGGCGCCGCGGGCGGCTGGGGCTCGTTGAGCGGGCTCACCGAGCCGGGGATCAGATTGTCCCTGGGAGCCCGTTTGGGCAGGCCCGACGCGGTCGTCCCACCGGAGGTGGGGACGCTCGCCGCCTGGGCGGCGCGCCAGCCGCTGTCACCGGGGGACGACCAGGAATCGGGCTCGGCCCGGGGCTCCGCGGGAACGGCCCGGCCCGGATCCACGGCGGGGAACTCGGCGGTGGAGGGCTCCCCGGTGGGGTTCTCCGCGAGATCCGCGGCGATGCGGAACCAGGCCGACTCCACCGCGGCGAAGATCGGCAGAAACTCGTCCTCCGAATCCGGCGGCGACGCTCCCCCGTTCGGCATCGATCCGATGCCGTTCGCCTCGCCGGGGCGACGGTCGAGCGGGCCGGGCGGCGGCTGGGGAAACCGGCTGTCCTCCCGCTCCGCCCAGGTGAGCCGTTCGGCGGGTGGGTTCCACACGCTCGGCTCCGCCATCCCCGCGGGCCAGGTCTGCGATGGCACGGCAGGCATCTCCTGAGCGAACGGCGCCGCCAGGAGGGGAACCGCGGGGAGCGGACCGCCGAACCGCGCAGGCGCGGCATCGGTGCCGGTGAGGGGGCCGGGGAGGGGGGTGGCATCGGGGAGAGGGGCGAGGAGGCTCTCGGGAAGGACGATCATGGCGTTCAGGCCGGTTTCCTGGGGGCTGAGCTGAACGCGGATGCCGTGTTTGAGCGCGAGGTGGCCGACCACGAACAGCCCCATGCTGCGGGCGACCGAGGCGTCGGCGGTCTGGGGGTTGGCCAGGCGCCAGTTCACCTGGGAGATCTCGTCGGGCGTCATGCCGATGCCCTGGTCGGCCACCGAGATCATCACACCGCCGCCGTCGATGGGGCTGCTGGACACCACGACCTCGTTGGCCCTGGACGAGAACGAGACCGCGTTCTCCACCAGCTCCGCGAGCAGGTGGACCACGTCGCTCACCGCCGGGCCCGCCACGGCGACCTCGGAGTTGACCCGGGTCACCACCCGTTCGTAGTTCTCCACCTCCGACAGTGAGGCCCGGACCACGTCCATCAGCTCGACCGGCTGACGCCAGCGCCGCACCACCTCCTGCCCGGCCAGGACCAGGAGGTTCTCGCTGTTGCGGCGCATGCGGGTGGCCAGGTGGTCGAGCTTGAACAGGTCGGCCAGGCGCTGGTCGTCGCGCTCGCCGCGCTCCAGCCGTTCGACCAGGGTGAGCTGGCGTTCCACCAGTGTCTGGCTCCGGCGGGAGAGGTTGACGAACATCGCGTTGACCGTGTTGCGCAGCCTGGCCTCGTCGCCCGCCAGTCGTACCGCCTCCCGGTGGACCTCGTCGAACGCCCGCGCGACCTCGCCGATCTCGTCGCGGGACACGACTCCGATCGACGGCACCTCGGCGGGGAGCTCACCGTCACGCGACTCGCGCACCTGCTGGACGTAGGCGGGCAGCCGTTCTCCGGCGACCTCCAGCGCCTCCCTGCGCAGCCGCTGCAACGGTCTGACCAGCGAGCGCGCCACGCCGGTGGTGATCAGCAGCACGATCAGCAGCAGGCCCGCGACCACTGCGGCGACCAGCAGGGCACGGCTCTGCTCGGCGTTCCTCAGCTCCTGGCTCCGTACGACGATGTCCTGGGCGTACCGCTTCTCGACCTCGCGCATCCGGTCGATCGTCACCGACGACGCGTCGAACCACTCCTTGGCGTCGTCCTTCTTCGCCAGGTCCAGCCCCTTCAGCGGGGCGCCGGAGGCCGCGCGGAGCAGGATCAGCTCCCGGAGGAACTCAGCCCGGTCGGCGGTCCTGCCGTTGACGGTCTCGTCGAAGAGGCGGCGGCCCTCGCCTCCGGCCTCGGCGGCGACGGTCTTGCGTTCGTTGCGCTCGGTGGAGAGCGCGCCGAGGAACGTCTCCATCTGCCCCTGCTCGAACCGCTCGGCGACCAGCACCACCGTGAGCAGGGCCCGCTGGAGTGAGAGCGCCTCCTTGGCGCGGGCGAGCGCGCCCAGGGTAAGAGCCTGGCCCAGGAGCACGTCGTCGGCGCTGCCCCTGCCGAGCTCGTCGTGGAGGGAGAGCAGGTCGGCCATGATCAGGGAGTAGGCGTCGATGGCGGCGTCGGGCAGCAGCGTCGACTTCAGCGCCTGGTCCCGCAACGGCTGGAGATCGTCCAGCCGGGCGAGCCCGGTCTCGACCTTGTCCCTGGTACGGCCGCTCATCACGTCGATGAGCGGGGTGCCGCTGTCGCGGACGCGCCTCACCGCTCCGTCCACCGAGCTCATCCGGTCGGTCACGATCTTCACGCCGCCCTGCGGCCGGCCGAGGGCGATGAACCAGGCCATGCGGTCGCGTTCGGAGGCCAGCTCATGGGTGAGCTGGCCGACATGGTCGGAGAGCCTGGCGAGGTCGTTGACCCGTTGGTAGTCGGTGGCAGCGCGCAGTGAGGCGAATACCTGAACTCCGCCGAGCAGCACCGCGGCGACGGTGGGCACCAGGATGAGCGCGACGAGTCTCGAACGCACGCGCCAATTCCGCAGGCGCAGACCGCTGCCCGAAGCTTGGACCTTGTGTGTACTCACCGAACGCTGCCTCTCGGTGGATGAGCCGCCTGGCCGAATTTCCCATGACTCCGGGCAATTCGAGCACATCTCAACCCACGAGGCCAATGGAACCGAGCCCAAACAAATGCCCGGTTCACTGGGCGACAGAGGACAAAACCTGGAGCTCCAACCAAGATCCAGGGCTCCGGATTTGGGCATCTAAATACCATTATCGGGTGTTTATCCCATATATATGACCGTTTGCATCGTTCCATTACGGACGCGCAGACGGGCGGACGGCAGGGTGGAGGGGTCGCAACGATCTCTAGGAGATCAAAATATTGCTATTTGCGGTATCTCCGCTATGTCCCGCCCCCTGCGCCCCTGACCTCCCCTCCGGCACGAACGCCCGAGAGGCCTCCCGTCGGCGCCGGGTGCGCGGATCGGCGCTCCACCCCCGCACAGCAGGGGGGCTCCCGCGCCGTCGGCGCCGAGCCGGCGGCTCCGTCGCATCGCCGAAACTCACCCTCGTTCGATCGGCTCGATTTCGAACCTATGTTCGATGAAAACGAACGTTACCGCATGCGGCCATCCCGCTTCAAGGAACTCCGCCGAAGACACGATCGCCTCCCGAAGACGCCTCCCCGCGGCCCCTCATGCCCGGCGCGAAAGCCGGAGGGCCGGCCCTCGCTACACTCGGCGGATCCTGGCGTCGAGCTTCGGAGGAGAGAGTGGCCTTATCCGACGGCCCGGGCTTTTCCGGGTCCCCAAGCAACCGATCGGCCGGCCTCGTGAGAAGACGACTCGCGGCGGCAGCCGCGGCGCTCCTTCTCCTCACCGCGTGCAGCGGCGAGCAGGAGAGACCTCCGGCGACCGGCGGCACCGTGAAGATCGCCATCAACGGGTGGGCGGGCTACGAGGCCAGCGCGGCGGTCCTTTCCCGCCTCCTGACCCAGGAGCTCGGCTACCAGGTGCGGGAAGTGCCGCTCAACGAGGCCGAATCCTGGAAGGGACTCGAAAAGGGCACGGTCGACGTCATCGTCGAAAACTGGGGACGCGAGGCGGAGAAGAAAACCTACATCGAGGAGAAGAAGGTCGCGGTCTCCGCTGGAAGAAATGGCAACAAAGGCGCCATTGGGTGGTACGTCCCACAATGGATGGCCGACCGATACCCGGATATCACCGACTGGCGGCAGCTCAACAAGTACGCCCATCTATTCAAAACGAATAAGTCTGGCGATTTAGGCCAACTCCTTGACGGAGACCCCTCATACGTCACCAACGACGAGGCGCTGGTCCGCAATCTCGGCCTCGACTACAAGGTCGTCTACGCGGGCAGCGAGAAGGCCCTGATCGACGCCGCCAGGCGAGCGACCGAGCAGCGTACCCCGCTGCTGATGTATTTCTACGAACCACAGTGGCTCTTCGCCCAGACCAAACTGGTGAAGATCAATCTTCCGCCGTACGCGATCGGCTGTGACGCCAGAGCCGCCGAGGTCAAGTGCGACTATCCGCCCTACCTGCTCGACAAGATCGTGAGCAGGCGGTTCGCCGACACCGGCGGCAGGGCCTACGAACTGGTGCGCAACTTCGTGTGGACGAACGCCCAGCAGAACGCGGTCGCGAACGACATGACCAACAACGGCCTCAACGCCGACCAGGCGGCCGCGAAGTGGATCAAGGCGAACAGGATCGTCTGGAAGGACTGGGTGCCCAGCTGACCCCGAGGTCCCAGCGCTCCGGCCGCGAGGATCCAGCCGACCGACCCCGACGTCCCAGCGCTCCGGCCGTGGGGGCCCAACCGGCTGTTCCCCGGCATCCCAGCGCTCGGCCGCGAGGGCCCGGGCCGACCGGCGCCTCCGGGCCGGCCGGTCGGCCCGGAGGCGTCAGGCCGGACGCGAAAAGCGGCCGTCACGCGGGCGAACACTCGCGGACGGCCGCCTCGGCGGGAGCTCTGTTTTCCCTGGTTTTCCCTGGGTTTCCCTAGACCGGCGTGCCATAGGCCGCGCGGACTCGCAGGACATGCTCCACCAGGGTGATGAGCGTGCTCTTGACGGAGTCGCGGTAGCGGGCGTCGGTGCGCACGACGGGAATGTGCGGGGCCAGCGCCAGTGCCTCCCGCACCTCGTCCTCCGAATGCGGGAACTGCCCGTCCCAGCCGTTGACACCGACCACGAAGGGGAGCTTGGCCTCCTCGAAGTAGTCGATCGCAGGGAAGCCGTCGGCCAGCCGCCTGGTGTCGATCAGGACCACCGCGCCGATGGCGCCGCGGACCAGGTCGTCCCACATGAACCAGAACCGGTGCTGACCGGGGGTGCCGAACAGGTAGAGGATCAGGTCCTTGTCCAGCGAAAGGCGGCCGAAGTCCATGGCGACGGTGGTCGTCGCCTTGTTCGGAGTGAGGCCGAGGTCGTCGATGCCGGCGCTGGCGTCGGTCATCACCGCCTCCGTGGTCAGCGGGAGGATCTCCGACACGGCGCCCACGAACGTGGTCTTGCCCACGCCGAACCCGCCCGCGACAACGATCTTCGTTGACGTCAGGCCTCCGTGATTAGAGCCTGCGTAGTCCACTGAGAACCCTTTCGAGCATGTTGAGATCCGGCTGTCCCTGTTCGAGACGTGGCTGATGGATACGGACCAGGCCCTCATCGACCATGTCGGCCACCAGCACGCGGGCCACGCCGAGCGGAATCCTCAGCAGGGCCGAGATCTCCGCGACCGACCGGAACGAACGGCACAGCCTGATGATGGCATCCTGCTCGGGAGTGAGCAGGGCCATATCCTCCTCCATGATGAACGAGGAGGAGACCAGAGTTTCCAGAGCCATGTGATAGCGCGGTTCGGATCGGCCACCGGTGACCGCATATGGACGGAACAGGGGCTCTTCGTCCCCGGTTCCGTCACCGCCGAGCACGGCCCTCTCCTGTGAAGAACACGCTCACTATCGGCTCCGGGAGGACTGCAGCTCGGCCCGGAGAGCCGGGGTGAGCACCTGGCCGGCCCGGTCGACGAGGAGGGTCATCTGATAGGCCACCAGACCCATGTCGCACTCGGGAGAGGCCAGCACGGCGAGCACCGAACCGTCGCTGATCGCCATCACCAGCAGCAGGCCGCGTTCCATCTCGACCACGGTCTGGGTGACCGCGCCGCCCTCGAAAACGCGCGACGCGCCCACGGTCAGGCTCAGCAGGCCGGCCGCGACCGCGGCCAGCTGGTCGGCTCGATCGGTTGGAAAACCCTCGGAGCTGGCGATCCGCAGTCCGTCGGCCGAGACGCACACCGCATGCGCGACCCCGGGGGTACCGCGGACGAACTCGGTGATCAGCCAGTCGAACCTGCGTGCCTCATGGCTCAGAGTCGTCACGAACCCTCCTCCTTGACCCCCGGGTTACCGGTGGCATCTTCATCTACTTCAGCACGGCCCCGTCGCACACCTTGCTGGAAACTCGACAGGCGGCTACGTACACGGTCCGCCGATATCGGCGGCATCGGGGTGGTGGACGGCAGCACACTGGCTGCGACGCCGGGCACCAGGTTGGCTCTGGGAGTGCGCTTGGGCAGGCCTGCCGCGGTGACCCCGCCGAGGGCGGGATCAACCGCCGCCTGCGCCGCCTGCCATCCGGCGTCGGCCGGCGTCTGCCAGTTTCCGGTCTCTCGCACCGGAACCCCCTCCCTGGCCGATCCGCGGATCGGCTCACGAAGCGACTCGTGGATCGGCTCCGCCACCGGCTCACGAACCGGTGAGCCGGTGGTTCCCTGGATCGTTTCGGAGAACGGCACGCCGGTCGCCGGACCGGACCCGGCCGGGGAGTCCAGCGGGCCGGGGAACGGCGCCGCCGCTCCCTGCGCGGGCTCCTCGACGACGGCCTCGCGCTCGCTCTCGTCGTCTGCCCGGCGGAACCAGGCCGACTCGATCGAGGCGAAGATGGGCAGGAACTCCTCCGGCTCGGCTTCGAGCGGGGAGTATCCCACCGCGGGCATCGACGAGGTCTCCGCGTCGTCGTACGAGGCCTCTCCCCAGCTGGGGAACCCCGTGGGAGGGGTGGATCCGTTGCCGTTCGTGTCCTGCGCCGGGCGCCGGGGAAGGGCGAACTCGCCGGTCACCGGGGCGCCGAGCGAGGGCGCCGGGAACCCCTGCCGGCCGGAGGCCGAATGGTCGTCGGACATCGACGTGGAGCCGTACGGGGGTGTCTGCGGGTCGGCCGCGCCCGGTGCCCGGCCGAAGGACGACTCCCCGTAACCCGGCGAGACGGAGGTCTCATCGAAGGGAATTCGCGAGGCGGGGGTCTCTCCGAAGGACGACTCACCGTACGCGGAGCCCCGCGGAGCCGGAGGCTCACCGAAAGGAGTTCGCGGAGCGGGAGGCTCACCGAAAGGAGTTCGCGGAGCGGGAGCCTCTCCGAAGGACGACTCACCGTACGCGGGGCTCCGCGGAGCGGGCGTCTCCCCGAAAAGGGATCGCGGGGCAGCGGGCTGACCGAAGGACGAATCCCCGTACGAGGGATCCCGCGAGACGGGGGTCTGACCGAAGGAGGTCTGACCGAAGGAGGCCTGCCCGTACGAACTCTGCTGGGGGGGCGGGTTGACGCCCCACGACGGGGTCTGGGTCGGCTGGACCATCTCGACCATGAGCTCCGGCGGAAGGAGGACCATGGCGACGAGGCCGCCGACCTCCTGCGGGCGGAGCTGGACGCGGATGCCGTGGCGGAGCGCCAGGCGGCCGACCACGAACAGGCCCATCCGCCGCGACACCGACACGTCCACGACGGGCGGGTCGGCCAGGCGGCGGTTGGTCTCGACCAGTTCCTCGTTGGTCATGCCGATGCCGACGTCGCTGACCGCGAGCAGCGCGCCGCCACCCTCGATCATGCTGCTGGAGACCACGACCTGGCTGGCCCGCGGGGAGAACTGGATGGCGTTCTCCACCAGCTCGGCGACCAGGTGGACGATGTCGTTGGCGGTGCTGCCCGCGACCGAGATCGCGCGGTGCACCTTGACCTGGACGCGCTCGTAGTCCTCGACCTCCGACAGCGAGGCGCGCACGACGTCGACGAGCTTGGCCGGCTGGCTACGCCTGCGGGTCGGCTCGTGACCGGCGAGGACCAGGAGGTTCTCGGAGTTGCGGCGCATGCGGGTGGCGAGGTGGTCGAGCTTGAACAGGTCCGACAGGCGGCCGCCGTCCTCCTCGCCCTTCTCCAGACCGTCGATCAGCGAGATCTGCCGCTCGACCAGGGTCTGCGTACGGCGCGACAGGTTGACGAACATGGCACTGATGTTGGAGCGGAGCTCGGACTCCTCGGCGGCCAGCCGGACGGCCTGCCGGTGGACCTCGTCGAAGGCCTTGGCGACTTCCCCGATCTCGTCCTTGGTGTCGACGGAGATGGGGGCGATGTCAGGTGTCTGGGTGTCTCCGGAGACCCGGAGACGGCGCACGACCTCGGGAAGCCTGAATCCGGCCACGTCCAGGGCCTCGACCCGCAGGCGGCGCAGCGGCTGGACCATCGAGCGGGCGATGAGGACGGTGAGACCGAGGACCAGGAGCAGCAGGACCAGGATCAGCCCGGCCGTGATGATCGCGTTGCGCTGCTCGGTGTCCTCCAGCTCGCGGGCCCGGGTGACCACGTCACTGGCGACCTGGGTCTCGACCTTCTTGATCCGGTCGATGGTGGTGCCGTTGTCCGAGAACCACTGCTTGACGGCGTTGAAATCGGAGATCAGCCGGCCGGTGTGTCTCCGGTCGCTCGCGAGAAAGATCGCCCTGGCCTTGGTCAGCTCGGCGCGGGTCACCTTCTCGTCCTGCATGGCGCTGACGAAGAGCTGGCCGTTGTCCGGGCTCGCCTCGACGCTGAAGTCCGCCTCGTACTCCTGCATGCGCGAGCGGGAGGCGATGAACTTCTCGAGCTCCTGCGGGTTGATCAGCGTGGGGGCGTAGTAGCCGGCCAGCAGGCGAGCCCGTTGCTGGGAGATCTCCTCCTTGGCGTGGGCCAGAGCGCTGAGCGCACGGGTGTTACCGATGATCTCCGAATCGTCGCTGACCAGGGTCAGCTCCTCGTGGAGCTGCAGCAGCGGGGAGACCATCTGGTTGTACCGTTCCACCTGGGCGGTGCCGGTCACCTTGCGCAACTCGGGCAGTCCCGCGAGCTGGTAGGTCACGTCCTTCGCCGCCTTGGCCACTCGGGGGCCGTAGGACTCGTCGATCCCCTGCAGCTGGAGCCGGACCCGGTTGACGATCGCGTCGACGGTCTTCTTCTGCTCGTCGGCGCTGTCCTTCAGCCCCTTGTTCGAGGGCTGGAACAATGACCAGGCAACGCGGTCGCGCTCCAGTCCGAGCGCCTGGGCCAGGTCGCGCAGCCCTCCCGAGTAGTCCGCCGCGGCAGCGGTCCGCTGGTATCCGGCCACGCTGTCAATGGAGGTGACGACACGGGTGGCGGCGAGCACGACGCCCACCACGGTCGGAACCAGGATCAGCGCCGTAAGGCGCGAGCGAACGCGCCAGTTTCTCAAGCCGAACCGGGCGGCAGGCCGCTTGCCACGGTCGTGTGCCGGAGCACCCCCGCTATCGGTTGTCGCCGTCGTCACCGCTCTCGCTACCCCTCACCATCACGACACAAGTGGGATTCATCAGACCACAAGGTCACGTGAAAGATTCGGCAAAGCCGACATACCGGACTTAATCGTTACGAAGGAGACGGTTGAATGATTGACGAAGGTTACCGCAGGGCGGACAGCACCTGGTCGCGCACCTGCACCCGCTGAGCCTCGTCCGTCAGAGGACGGCCGGCCCTGTCAACCACGTAGAAGACGTCTACCGCCTCTGCGCCGAGAGTCTCCACACGTGCGGCCCTCACGTCAAGGCCACATTCACCAAATGCTCTACCGATTCGCCACAGAAGTCCCGGTCGATCATGCGCGCGCACCTCGATGACGGTCGCCGTGTTGGACGCGTCGTCCACGAGCGTCACCCGGGGCGGCGCCACGGGCACCCGGGTCGGGCGTAGCGATCTGGTCCTTCTGGCCAGGCGCTGTTCGATGTCGAGCCGTCCGGCCAGGACCAGCCGGAGGTCGGCCTCCAGTGTCGCGGGGTCGGGCGGCGAGCCGTACTCGGGGATGACCGAGAACTCGATCATGGCGGTCGATCCCGCCGAGGCCGCCGAGGCGGCGCGGACCACCATCCGGTGCGCGGCGAGCACTCCGGCCGCGCGCCAGAGCAGTCCGGCCCGATCTGGCGCGACCACGGTGACCGCTCCCCCGTTGATCCGTACGGCGCCGCCGCCGTGGCGGGCCAGGGAGGCCTGCTCGACCGAGAACGAGGGCGCGGGCCGCAGCGGGGTGCCGGAGAGCGCCGAGCGGACCCGGCGCACGAGGTCGGCGACCAGCGAGGCCTTCCAGGAGTTCCACGCGGCGGGACCCGTGGCGTTGCCGTCGGCCACCGCGAGGGCGGCCAGCAGTTCGAGCACCTCGCGCGTGCCCACGGCCTCGGCCACCCGGGAGATCGTCACCGGGTCGTCCAGGTCGCGCCGGGTGGCGGTCTCGGGCAGCAGCAGGTGATGGCGGACCACGGTCTCCACGATGTCCACGTCCGCGGGAGGCAGCCCTATCCGGGCGCTGATGTCGCGGGCGACGACGGCGCCGACGGTGGAGTGGTCGCCGGGATAGCCCTTTCCGATGTCATGCAGGAGCGCGGAGATGAGCAGCAGGTCGGGCCGGGACACCTCACGGGTGAAGGAGGCCGCTCCGGCGGCCGCCTCGATCAGGTGCCGGTCCACGGTGTAGCGGTGCACGGGGTTGCGCTGCGGGCGATGGCGCACCCGCTCCCAGTCGGGCAGCAGCCGGACCAGCACCCCCGCCTGGTCGAGCTCCTCCCAGACCGGAACGGCCGCGCGCCCGGTGCCGAGCAGGGCCACCAGCGCGTCCCGCGCCTCGTCCGGCCAGGGCACGGGAAGGGACGGCGACTGGGTGGCCAGCGCGGTGATGGTGGCCGGCGCGAGGGGCAGTCCCGCCTCCGCCGCCGCGGCCGCGGCGCGCAGGACGAGCACCGGATCCTTGCGCGGGTTGACCCCGCGGGCGAGCACGACCTCGCCGCCGTGCTCGACGACGCCGTCCGCGAGCGGGCGGCGCCCTCTCGGCGTGGGGCCCGTCAGCAGCCGGTCCACGGTGCGCCAGGTGGCGTCGAAGGCGTGGCCGATCGTCCGGGCGGCCTCGGCGAGCCTGCGCATCAGCGCCTCGGCGTCGAGCAGGCCCAGAATCCCGGCGACCGCGTCCTGCTCCTGGAGCACCAGCCGGTCGGCACCGCGAGCGGTCACCAGGTGCAGGCCGTGCCGGATGTCGAGCAGCAGCTCATAGGCCTCGCGGACCCTCGGGCCCGGGGCCGAGGCGACCCAGGCCGCCGCCACCGCCTGCATCGCCTGCACGTCGCGGATCCCGCCGCGCGCGTCCTTGAGATCGGGTTCGAGCAGGAACGCCAGCTCACCGCTCGTCTCTGCCCGCTTGTCCGTCGCGTCGCGCAGCTCACCCAGACGGCGCCGGGAGTCGGCCCGCCACTCGGCGAGCACGATCTCGCGCGCCGACCGCGTCAGCTCGGGATCCCCCGCCACGTGCCGGGCCTGGATCAGCCCGAGCACCGCCTTGAGATCCTCTCTGGCGACCTTGGCGGCCTCGTCGACGGTCCGGACCGAGTGGTCGAGACCGACGCCGGAATCCCAGATCGGATACCAGATGCGATCGGCGATGCGCGCCACGTCGTCGCGCCCGTTGTGCAGCAGGACCAGGTCCAGATCGCTGCCCGGCGCGAGCTCGGAGCGCCCCAGGCTCCCAACCGCGACGAGCGCGACCCCGGTGAGGGCGCCGCGCTCGTCAACGTTTCTTGTCGTTCCCCCGTTTGGCCCGTACGGCGTGCCACAGGCGGTCCGGAGCAGGTCCGTCAGCCAGCGGTCGATGTCCGCGGCCCGCTCCTTGCGGGCCGCGGCGTACGAGCGAGTGTCGCCTCTCACCGTTTAAAGCGCCTCAGGTCCGCGCTCGCCGGTACGGACCCGGATCACGGTTTCCACGGGAACGGACCAGACCTTGCCGTCACCGATCTTGCCGGTCTGCGCGGCCTTGACGATGACGTCGATGACATCGTCGGCGTCCTCCTCTTCGGCGAGCACCTCGACGCGGACCTTGGGCACCAGGTCCACCTGGTACTCGGCGCCCCGGTAGACCTCGGTGTGACCGCGCTGGCGGCCGTATCCGCTGGCCTCGCTGACCGTCATTCCCTTGACCCCGAACTGCTCCAGGGCCGCCTTCACGTCATCGAGCTTGAACGGCTTGATGATCGCGGTGATGAGTCTCATGCGTCCACCTTCTTAGACGCCGGGGCGGGAACCGGTCCGTTGACGGCGGCCACGCCCGAGGAGTGGATGGTGCCGAGGTCGTAACCGGTCTCGGCGTGGGAGGTGATGTCGACGCCGGTGATCTCTTCCTCGGCACCGATCCGGAAGCCCATCACCTTGTCAATGATCTTGGCGATGATCCAGGTCAGGATGAAGGAGTAGGCGCCGACCGCGACCGGGCCGAGAACCTGCAGGCCCAACTGCTTCAGACCACCGCCGTAGAACAGGCCGGTGCTCTGCTGGTCGAGGAAGGGGTAGGCGGCGAGGAAACCGAGGGAGACCGCGCCGACCACACCGCCGACCAGGTGCACGCCGACCACGTCGAGCGAGTCGTCGTAGCCGAACTTGTACTTCAGGCCCACGGCGTAGGCACAGATCGCACCGGCCAGCAGGCCGATGACCATGGCCGCCCAGGGGTCGACGAAACCACAGGCGGGGGTGATCGCGACCAGACCGGCGACGGCGCCGGAGGCGACGCCGAGGCTGGTGGCGTGGCCGTCGCGCAGCTTCTCGACCACGAGCCACGCACCGGCGGCGACCGCGGTGGCGATCTGGGTGTTCATGAACGCGAGCCCGGCGGTCCCGTCCACGGCGAGCTCGGAGCCGGCGTTGAAGCCGAACCAGCCGAACCACAGCAGACCGGCGCCGAGCAGCACCAGGGTCAGGTTGTGCGGTCGCATCGGCTCCTTGCGCCACCCTGCGCGTTTGCCGAGCACAAGCGCGAGGGCGAGTGCCGCCGCTCCCGCGTTGATGTGGACCACGGTGCCGCCGGCGAAGTCCTCGATGCCGAGGTTGAACAACCAGCCGTTACCCCAGACCCAGTGGGCGACGGGGAAGTAGACGATGGTCACCCAGACGGCGCTGAAGAGCACCCAGGCGCCGAACTTCGCCCGGTCGGCGATGGCACCGCTGATCAGCGCGACGGTGATGATCGCAAAGGTCAGCTGGAAGGCCGAGAAGACAAGGCTCGGCATGCCGGTGCCGTCGTCCTTTGTGGCCGTTTCGACCAAACTCTGCAGTCCAAGGGCGCTGAAGCCGCCGATGAACTTGTTGACAAGCTCGCTGCCGTTGTCGGTGAAAGTCAGAGAGTGCCCGTAGATAACCCAGGCAATAGTGACGGTGATGATGCTGACGAACGACATCATCATCATGTTCAGGACACTCTTGGCCCTGGTCATGCCCCCATAGAAGAACGCAAGGCCAGGCGTCATCAGCAACACCAGTGCGGTGGCTGTGAGCATCCAGGCAGTGGTGCCGCTATCGATCTTCATTCGACGCGACCCTCCCTTACAAATGGCGTGTGGCCGATTTCACAGGCGCAGTGATCGCTTCCTGGGCTCCATCGACCGGCCGCGCACTGACGTTGCGCCAAAGCGTGTTCTTCCGCCGTTTCAGGTCGTGACTCTGCGTGTTTCACATCTGTGAATCTCGGCCCCACCGTGTTTCACCGGTGTTTCGGACAGGTCCCGTCTTGACCTGGAGATGACCACAACTAGGCTTAGGCATGCCTTACCTAATAAATCGAGGGGACCCCCATGACCATCCGCATAGCCAGGGCCGCGGCCGCCGTCGTGCTGTCCGTCCTCGCCGTCTCCGCCTGCGGCTCCTCCGGCGGTGATCAGGCCGCCGAGGGCCCGACCCGAACGATCAAGCACGCGATGGGCGAGACCAAGGTGCCCGAATCTCCCAAGCGGGTCATCGTGCTGGACACCGACAAACTCGACAGCCTGGCCTCCCTGGGCTTCACCCCTGTCGGCGCGACGCAGGCGGGCGCGAACCAGACCTGGCCGAAATACCTGGGACCCGCGCTTGACGCCGTCAAGGTGGTCGGCACCATCCAGGAACCCAACCTTGAGGCCATCACCGCGCTCAAGCCGGACCTGATCCTCGGCTCGAAGTTCCGGCAGGAACCGCTGTACGCCAAGCTCAGTCAGATCGCGCCGACCGTTTTCACCGACCGGGTCGGGATCACCTGGAAGGAGAACTTCCTGCTCGACGCCGAAGCGCTGGGGAAGAAGGCGCAGGGGGAGAAGCTTCTCGCCGACTACGAGGCCCGGGCGCGGGCTCTGGGCGGCTCCGACGCGGTCAAGGTGAGCATCGTGCGCTTCATGCCCGGCCCGATCCGGATGTACGGCCCCGAGTCGTTCAGCGGCATCGTCGTCGGCGACGCCGGTTTCGGCCGCCCCGCGCCGCAGATGCTGCCCGACGTCGAGGACAAGCGCTTCGGTGAGCTGAGCCAGGAGAACCTCGCCCAGGCCGACGGCGACGTGCTCTTCTACACCGCCTTCGGCGACCAGGCGGTGCAGACCCAGGCCTCGGTCATCGCGGGCCCGCTCTGGAAGAACCTGCCGGTGGTCAAGGCCGGAAAGATCCACAACGTGAACGACGAGACCTGGATGACCGGCATCGGCGTCACCGCCGCCGGAAAGATCCTCGACGACCTGGAGAAGTACGCCAAGCCGTAAGGTGATGAGGCTCGGCCGGGGTTCTGCTCATTCTGATGCGGGCACCTCTTGGACGGTCGGTCACCGTATGCGCTCCGGTGGGCGGGGCGGTACGGCCGGCCGTCTCAGTCGCGCTCCGGCGACTCAGGCCTCCGGCCTGGCGGGCGCGATGGTTGCGGGCTTTTATACGCCGGCCGTACCACCCGCCCACCTCCGCGCCCTTACATCTGGCCGTACGGCGTGCGCACCGTAGTCGCTCGCTTCCCGGACCGCCCAGTGGACTCCGCGCGGCTGAAGCGATCCCCACGGGCCCGTTCAGGGCGGATCACCCTTTCGAAAGGAGCGCAGGGCAGAGCGCCCTCGATCGGGTACGGCTCGCGCGGGCCATACCCGATCGATGAGCCGCCTCAGGCGGCCATGGCCATCTTCCGCAGCCGGGCCAGGGCGTCGCGCTCGATGCGGCGGGCGCGGTCACGGCCGATGCCGTAGCGCTCGCCCACCTCGGTCAGCGTGTGCTCCCGCCCGTCCATCAGGCCGTAGCGCCAGCGAAGCATCTCGCGGGTCTGGCCCTCCAGCCCGATCAGCCACTCCTCCAGGCGCTCGCGCTCCAGGGTGTCCATGGCCTGCTGCTCCGGATTGGCCCACGTGTCGTCGGCGATCATGTCGCCGAGCTCGGTCTCGTCCTCGTCACCCACGCCGAGCTGGAGGGAGACGGGGTCGGAGGCCCAGCGGCGCAGCTCGCGGACCCGCTCGATCGGCAGTTCGAGCACCGCGGCCAGGTCGGCGTCCGTCGGCTCCTGGTCGAGCTCGGCCAGCATGTCGCGGCGGACCCGCATCAACCTGGTCATCTGCTCACCCGCGTGGGTGGGCAGGCGAACCGGCCGGGCCTGCTCGTGGATCGCGCGCCCCACGGACTGGCGGATCCACCAGGTCGCATACGTGGAGAACTTGTAACCGCGCCGGTAGTCGAACTTCTCGACGGCGCGGACCAGGCCCAGGTTCCCCTCCTGGACCAGATCGATGAGCGGCATTCCCCGCCCGGAATATTTGCGCGCTACCGCCACCACAAGACGTAGATTGGCCTCGATGAATTCATCTTTGGCCCGCTGTCCTGAAATGGCCAGTCGTTCAAGCTCCTCATCGGCGGCATCCGCGACCCGCGGCTCCGCCAGCCCGCCGTCCAGCAACTGTTCCGCGAAGAGACCTGCCTCGATCCGCTTGGCGAGTTCGACCTCTTCCTCCGCGGTCAGCAGAGGCACACGCCCGATTTCTGCCAGATAAGTCCCGAGCAGGTCTCGATCAGAGACGTGCTGGTCCTGCGTCCGATTCCCCGTCGGCCTTGCCATCCGATGGCACCTCGCTCCGCCTGCTTATGGCATATCCGCACACTGCCAATGGCCCCTTACATGCACGAACATGCCGCTTGACTATTCAACGGACGGGCCAGAGCAAAGATTCCCTCAAGAAGTACGCCTGGAGAACGGTTTCGGATTCCTCCTCAAGGAGGATGCCTTCGTCCATACCGTCACAAAGCCCGCGACTTTCCCCGATCGCGGTGGCTTAAACACGGGCCGGGCAGGGTCGGATACGGACTCAGACCAGGCGGCGGCCTTCCTTCCAGACCTGCGCCACCAGCGGTACCCCCGGCCGGTAGGCGAGATGGACGTAGGCCGGGGCGTCGAGAATCACCAGATCGCCCCTGGATCCCACCCGCAGCGTGCCGATGTCACCGCGGCGCAGCGCCCTGGCTCCGCCGTACGTGGCGGCCCTGATCGCCTCCAGCGGCGTCATCCGCATCTCCCGCACCGCCAGCGCCACGCAGAACGGCATGGAGGAGGTGAAGGACGACCCGGGGTTGCAGTCGGTGGCCAGCGCGACCGTCACCCCGGCGTCCAGCAGGCGCCGTGCGTCCGGGTACGGCGAGCGGGTGGAGAACTCCGCGCCGGGCAGCAGGGTGGCCACCACCCCCGACGACGACAGCGCCCAGACGTCCTCGGCGGTCAGGTGGGTGCAGTGGTCGGCGGAGGCCGCGCCCACCTCGGCGGCGATCTGCACGCCGGGGCCGTTGCCCAGCTGGTTGGCGTGGATCCTGGGCAGCAGTCCCGCCTTCGTCCCCGCGAGCAGGATCTCCCTGGTCTGGTCGGCGTCGAACGCGCCGCGCTCGCAGAACACGTCGATCCATCGGGCGTACGGCGCGCAGGCCTCCAGCATCTCCCCGGTCACCGTGCGGACGTAGTCGTCGGCCGAGGACGCGTCGGGCGGCACGACGTGCGCGCCCAGGTAGGTGGTCTCCTCGGTGAACGCCTGGGCGATCTCCAGGCAGCGGCGCTCGTCCTCGACCGTGAGGCCGTAGCCACTCTTGATCTCGACCGTGGTGGTGCCCTGGGCCTGCATCTCCGCGACCAGGGCGGCCGTTCGCGTCGCGAGCAGGACGTCGGTGGCGGCGCGGGTGGCCGCGACCGTGGTGCGGATGCCGCCGGCCGTGTAGGACGCTCCCGACATGCGGGCGGCGAACTCGGCGGTGCGGTCTCCGGCGAAGACGAGGTGGGCATGGCTGTCCACGAATCCCGGGATGACGCATCGGCCGTCCACATCCACCCGCTCGTCCGCGCCGGGGGCGCCACCGGCGGGCCCGACCCACACCACCCGGCCGTCGTCGACCACCAGGGCCGCGTTCTCGATCTCCTCCCGTCCCGGATCACCGGTGTAGAGCAGACCGATTTGATCGAAAAGAGTGCTCACAGGTCGTTCACCGCTCCTCATCCCGCCTACCGTTTCCCGCCGTCGGCCTCTCCTTGTCCGCCACGAGGCCGGCGCCGTCTCCGAACCGACCTGCTCACTCCGCGGCGCTCTTACCTTTCCCCGTTGTGCCCTCCAAGACCCCGCGCCTCGGCGATCGCCTCGCCGAGCATGGCGCCCACGTCGCCGAGGACGTGGCGGCCGTCGACGACCACCTGACGGCCGCTCGACACCACCGAGTGCACGTCGGCGGCCGTCGCGGCGAAGATCACGACTTCGGGAGCGTCCGCCTGGGACGCGCCCGCCGTACGGACCGAGTCCAGGCGCACCGACACCAGGTCGGCCCAGGCGCCCGCGAGGAGCATGCCCGCGTCGGGAAAACCGAGCGAGGCGTGCCCCGCCACGGTGGCGGCCGCCAGGAGCTCGGCGGCCGACCAGTGACCGCGCCGCTCGGTGGCCAGCCGCTCGTCCAGCTCGACCGCGCGGGCCTCCTCGAACAGGTCGACGACCGCGTGGCTGTCGGAGCCGAGCGTGATCGGCGAGCCCATGTCGAACAGCGCCCTGGCCGGGCCGATGCCGTCGGCGAGGTCGCGCTCGGTCGTCGGGCACATGCACACGTGGGTACGGCAGCCGCCGAGCAGCGCGATGTCCACGTCGGACAGGTGCGTGGCGTGCACGGCGGTCGAGCGGGGACCCAGCGCGCCGTACTCGCTCAGCAACTGGACCGGGCTGGCGGCGTACCTCTCCACGCAGGCGGTGTTCTCCGCCCGCTGCTCGGACACATGGGCGTGCAGCGGGACCGCGTGACGCTGGGAGAACTCCGCGACCAGGTGCATCTGCTCGGCGGGGACCGCGCGGACCGAGTGAATGGCCACCCCGATCTCCACGTCCCGCGCGCTGCGGTAACACTTCGTGAGCGACTCCGTCCGCATCGCCCACCTGTCGGCGTCCCCGTCGCCGAACCGCAGCTGGACACCGCTCAGCGGGGTGCCGACGCCGCCGGTCAGGTAACAGGCGTCCAGCAGCGCGATCCGCAGACCCGCCTCCCGCGCGGCCTGGACGAGCGCGTGACCCATGGCGTTCGGGTCGTCGTACGGCGTGCCGCCCGGGGTGTGGTGAAGATAGTGGAACTCCCCGACGCAGGTGATCCCCGCCAGCACCATCTCCGCGAACGTGGCCCTGGCGAGTTTGAGATAGGAGTCGGGATCCAGCGTCGCGGCGACGCCGTACATCTGCTCGCGCCAGGTCCAGAAGCTGCCCTTCTCCCGCTGCGTCACCCCGCGCAGGGCGCGATGGAAGGCGTGGGAGTGCGCGTTGGCCAGGCCGGGGACGGTCAGCCCGCCGAGCCGTACGGCTCCCTCGGGGGGACGGGTCACGCCGCGGGTGACCTCGGCGATCCGGGAGCCCTCGACCCTGACGAGCACTCCCGCCGCGACCTCGCCCGGCGGCAGCCAGGCCAGCTCGCACCAGTAGCTCAACTCCTGCACAGGTCCTCCAGGGCGGTGGCGAGAGCGGTGACCCCCGCATGGCAGTCGGCCGTCTCGGCGTATTCCTCCGGAGAATGTGAGATGCCCGTCGGATTGCGAACGAACACCATCGCGCTGGGCACGCCCGCGGACGCGAGGATCCCGGCGTCGTGGCCGGCTCCGGTCGCCAGGACGGGGGCGCCCCCGACGGTTGCGGCGATCCGTTCGCGCAGGACCACGTCGAAGTCGACGACCGGGGTCCACGACTCCGCGCTGACCTCGGCGCCGGAGAACTCGACCAGCTCGGCGACCAGCGCCCTGACCGCGGTCTCCTCGCCGCCTCTGGCGTCCAGCCAGGCGCTGACCAGGCCGGGAACGGCGTTGGCGTTGTTGGGCGACACGCGGAACTTGCCGAAGGTGGCCACCACGCCGCCCCGTTCGGCGGCCTCGCGGGCCCGCAGCACGGTCCGGGCGAAGGGCAGCATCGGGTCGTCGCGGTCTTCCAGACGCGTGGTGCCCGCGTGGTTGGCCTGGCCGCGGAAGTCGAACCGCCAGCGGCCGTGCGGCCAGATGGCCGAGGCCACACCGACCGGCGCGTCCCGGTGGACCAGGTCCTGCCCCTGTTCGACGTGGAGCTCCAGGAATACGCCGACGTGTCCCAGGGTCTCGGTGTCCCGGCCCAGCTCATCCGGGTCACGCCCGGCCCTGCGCAGCACCTCCGCCAGCGAGTCGCCCTCGTCGTCGGTCAGGCCACGGGCCCTGTCCGGGTCGAGCACTCCGGTGAGCAGCCGGGAACCCATGCACGGGACGCCGAATCTGGCGCCCTCCTCGTCGGTGAAACAGGCGATCCCCAGGGGCCGGCCGGGCTCGAAGCCGCCGGCCCGCAGCATGTCGAGGGCGGCGAAGGCCGACACGACGCCGAGGGGGCCGTCGAAGGCGCCGCCCTGCCGGACCGAGTCGAGGTGGCTGCCCGTGACCACGCCCGGCCGCTCCGACGGGTCCCCCCACCAGGCCCACAGGTTACCGTTGCGGTCCTCACGCAGATCGAGACCGCGCCTGGCGGCCTCCTGGCGGAACCACTGCCTGAGCTCCAGATCGGCGGGCGACCACGCGTCACGCAGGTAGCCCCGGGTCCGGTCGTCACGTCCGAGGTGCTCGATGGCACCCCACATCTCGTCGAACACCCTCCCATTATGTGAATGGGATCATTCATTGGCGAACCGTGTGCGCGAAAAATCTCAGAGAACGGCGGGATTCCAGTCTCAGCTCACCGGCCCGCCCGACGGACGGACGGTGATCTCGGTGACGTGGGCGTCCTGGGAGGCCGTCAGGGCCGCCAGCGCCGCCCGGGCCACCGAGTCCGGGTCCAGGTACTTCTCCGGCTCGTAGGCCCCGCCCTCCTGGGCCCGGACCTCGCGCTGCATGTCGGTGGCGGTCCGCCCCGGGTAGACGGTGGTCACCCGGAGGCCGGGCTCCTCCGCCCGGAGCGCGTCGGCGAGGGCGCGCAGTGCGAACTTGCTGGCCGAATACGAGGCCCAGCCGGGGTTGGACCGCTGCCCGGATCCCGAGTTGATCAACACGACATGACCGTGCGCCGCGCGCAGCGCGGGCAGCAGCAGGCGGGTCAACTCGGCCACCGCGACCACGTTGATCTCCATCGTGCGCCGCCAGACCTCGGCCGGGGTCTCCTCGATCCGCCCCAGGGCCATCACGCCCGCGCTGTGCACCAGCACGTCGAGCCGGTCGATCCCGGCGACGTCGGCCTCGGTGACGGAGGTGAGCTCCACCGGCCACGGCCGGGCGCCCGGCAGGCCGTCGCACACCTTGGCCAGCCCTTCGGCGTCCCGGCCGCCGAGCAGCAGGTCGTGTGTCGGGGCCAGGGCGTGCGCGATCGCGGCCCCAACCCCTCTGGAGGCTCCGGTGACCAGCGCGGTCGGTCGTTCAGACATGCGGGCCACCCTACTCGTGGCGGAATGTCGCGGGCCCGGGGCGCTCCAGGGTGAGGGCGTAAACGTTGTGCGGGTAACGGTGATCGCTCGGCTGGATCCGGACCTCCTCGGGCGCGGCCTCCAGGATCACGCACCGGTACCACTCGCCGTCCTCCAGGAACTCCCAGCGGCGCATCAGCACCTCCAGACCGGTGCGGTGGACCTCGTCGAACGCCTCCTCCTCCGAACACGGCTCCCCGAGCGGATAGCCGAACACGGTCACGGGCTCCCACGCCTCGCCGACCGGCCGGATGAAGCCCAGCAGGGCGCCGTCGGCGTCACGTCTGATCTCTCGCATGGTTGACACCATATACAAACTTGAATACAAATTTGAATATGTCCTCCACTCGCGTCCTCCTTCTCGGCGTACTGCTCGACGGCCCCCTGAACGGCTACGAGGTACGGCGCCGCCTCGAACTCATGGGCACCCAGCACTGGGCCAACGTGGCCTACGGCTCGATCTACCACGGACTGGGCAAGATGGCCGACGAGGGCCTCCTGGAGCGGGAGGTGGAGGGCAAGGGCGGCAAGACGGTCTACGCGATCACCGCCGTCGGCCGGGCCGAGTTCGGGCGGCAGTTGCTGAGCAACTGGTGGGAGATCAAGCCCATCGTGGATCCGTTCCAGGTGGCGCTCACCTTCATGGACCGCCTGACGTCCTCCGAGCTGAAGTCCGCGATGGAGGCCAGGGCCGCCCAGCTCCAGTTCGCCATCGGAATGACCGAACGCGCCATGGGCGCCAAGACGGCCCACGGCGCCCCCCGGCACATCGACGAATGCCTGCGGCTCAACGTCCTCCAGCTCCAGGCCCAGCTGACCTGGCTCGACGAGGCCGTGGAGAAGGTCAGGAACGGCAAGCTCCCCTGAAAAAACCAGTTGAGTTTCCAGCGGAGGAGGGTCCTAGTCTCTCCGGAGCCCCCCGCCCCTCCCTTCCGGCCCCGGAAACTCACCTTCCCCGCCTCCCCCGATCCTCCCGAACGCCCCCGGCTCCCGGCACTTCCCGAACGCGCCCTCCGGCGCCCGGAACTCCCCCCGAAACGGAGAATCATGATCATCGAAGCGCACGGCCTGCGCAAGACCTTCACCGCCAAACGCGGGCGGGGCAGGACCGAGGAGGTCGAGGCGGTCCGGGGCATCGACCTGACCGTCGACGAGGGCGAGGTCTTCGCCTGCCTGGGCCCGAACGGCGCCGGCAAGACGACCACCGTCCGCATGCTCGCCACCTTCACCGCCCCCACCTCCGGGACCGCCCGGGTGGCCGGGCACGACGTGGTGAACGAGGCAGGCAAGGTCCGGGAGAAGATCGGCTACGTCAGCCAGGCCGGAGGCGTGGACGACAACGCCCCGGGCCGCGAGAGCCTGCTCCTGGCCGCGCGGATCACCGGGCTCTCCCGTAGGCAGGCGCTCGTCCGCGCGGACGAACTGCTGGAGACCTTCAGCCTGACCGAGATCGCGAACCGCCCGGCGAAGACGCTCTCCGGTGGTCAGAAGCGACGGTTCGCGCTGGCCATCGGCCTGGTGAACCGGCCGCCGCTGATCTTCCTGGACGAGCCCACCACCGGCCTGGACCCGCAGAACCGCGCCAACCTGTGGGACGAGGTCCGCGCCCTTCGCGACCAGGGCACCAGCGTGCTGCTGACCACCCACTACCTGGACGAGGCCGACGCGTTGTGCGACCGGCTGGTCATCATCGACCACGGCCTGATCGTCGCCGAGGGCACCCCCGGGGAGCTCAAGAAGGAGGTGGCGGGCGACGTCGTCACGCTCCGGATCGACGACCAGGCCGCCGCCCGGGAGCTTCTGTCCACGCAGCCGTACATCAAGGAGACCCAGGCGGAGGGCGACGCCCTGCGCGCCTACCTCGACGACGGCGAGCACAACCTGCCCGCGCTGCTCCGTGCCCTGGAGGTGGGCGGCCTGGCGATCCGGTCCATCTCCCTCGACCGGGCCACGCTCGACGACGTCTTCCTGCGGCACACCGGCCGCTCCCTCCGCGACGCCGCCTGACGCCGTCCGACCCCCTTAGGAACCCCCCATGTTTCGACACACCATGCTGTTTCTGGGCTACGAGCTGGGAAATGTCCGCCGCAACCCGGTATGGCCGCTGTTCGGTCTCATGCAGCCCATCCTCTATCTCCTGCTGTTCGCTCCCCTGCTGACCGGCCTGCCCATCGGCGGGAAACCCTCCGGCGGGACGCTTGCCAACGCGCTGCTGGTCTTCACCCCCGGCGTGATGATGATGGTCGCCCTGTTCGGTTCGCTGTTCACCGGTTTCTCCATGATCAACGAGACCCGCAACGGCGTGCTGGAGCGGCTGGCGGTCAGCCCGGCGTGGCGGCCGGCGATCATCCTCGGCCGCGTGCTCAAGGACATGATCGTGCTCATCCTCCAGGCGCTCCTGGTGATGGGTGTGGCCGTACTGATGGGACTGCGGCTGAGCCTGCCGGCGCTGCTCCTCGTGCTGCTGCTGATGGCCGCGACCGGCCTCTTCGCCTCCAGCCTCTCCTACGGCCTGGCCCTGTCCATCCGCGACGAGGGCGGCATGTCGCAGGTCGTGCAGCTCTTCACGCTGCCGCTGATGCTGCTCGCGGGCATGATGCTGCCGATCTCACTCGGACCCGACTGGATGCAGACGGCGGCCAGGTTCAACCCGCTCTACTACTCGGTCGAGGCCGGTCGGGCGCTGTTCGCCGACAACTTCTCCGACGGCTCGATCCCGCTGGCCTTCGGCCTCTTCCTCGTGCTGGCCGTGCTCTCCCTCGGCTGGGCGGTCCGCTCGATGAAGCGCATCGCGGGCTGAACGACCCGCCGGGGCCGGCGGGTCAGGGGCCGGCGGGTCAGTCGAGCTGGCCGGTGAAGACCCCCGCCTGGTCGGTCATCCGTTCGTACTCCTCCAGCCGGGCCCGCGTCCGCAGCGGCGCCGCGTCCGCCATGGCCTCCACCAGCACCATGGCCAGGGCGAGCGGCGCCGCGTGCGAGTCGAACACCAGCCGCTCGCCGACCGGGGCGTCCAGGATCACGTCGGCCTCGAACGGCACGTCACACCGATCGGTGATCACCGCGATCCGCAGACCCATCTCGCGGGCGCTCTTGAGGGCCTGCACGGCCTCGGCCGGGTAGCGCGGGAGGATCACCGCGATCAGCCAGCCCGCTCCCGCCCTGCGCGCGGCGTGCAGCCCGTCCGCGAGTTCGGAGCCGCCGTGGGTCAGCAGGCGGACGTCGGGATGGATCCGGCGGGCGAAGTAGGCGAACGTGGTGGCCAGCCCGCTCGACACCCGCAGCCCCAGCACCGGCAGGGGCTCGCACCCGGCCAGCGTGGTGCCCAGCTCCACGATGGTCGAGGGGTCGGCCAGTCCCTGCCGTACGCTCCGCAGGTTCTCGATCTCCACGTCGATCGCGGTCTGCAGGTCGTTGGCCCGCGACGAGCTCCGCCCGCCCACGACGAAGGGTCGCAGCGCCTGCCTGAGCTCCGGGTATCCCGCGAACCCGAGCACCATGGCGAACCTGGTCACCGACGGCTGGCTCACCCCGGCCCGCTCGGCCAGCTCCACGCTGGACAGGAAGATGGCCTCGGCCAGATGGTCTCCGAGGTAGCGCGCGATCCGCCGCTGCACGGGCGACAGCCGCCGACCCTCCAGAAGTTGATCGAGTCCGTCCCCCACGCCCCCTCCAACCGCCCGACACCCCACGAGCATTCCCCCGGGCCCCATGTCGTTCATACACCGAGACGGGGCCCGGGGCAGGCCGTGTCCTCAGGATTCGCGCATCGGAATACGGACGTCGCGCTCCTCCGCGACCGTGACGGCGTCGTCGTAACCGGCGTCGACGTGGCGGATCACTCCCATGCCGGGGTCGTTGGTGAGGACCCGGTTGAGCTTCTCGGCGCTGAGTTTCGTGCCGTCGGCCACGGTGACCTGGCCGGCGTGGATGGAACGGCCGATGCCGACGCCGCCGCCGTGGTGGATGGAGACCCAGGCGGCTCCGGAGGCCACGTTGAGCATGGCGTTGAGCAGCGGCCAGTCGGCGATCGCGTCGGAGCCGTCGGCCATGCCCTCGGTCTCCCGGTACGGGCTCGCGACGCTGCCGCAGTCGAGGTGATCGCGGCCGATCACCAGCGGGGCCTCGATCTCGCCGGAGGCCACCATGTCGTTGAAGCGCTCCCCCGCCAGGTGGCGCTCGCCGTACCCGAGCCAGCAGATCCGCGCGGGCAGCCCCTGGAAGTGGACCTTCTCCTGGGCCATCCGGATCCACCTGGTCAGCGGTTCGTTGTCCGGGAACAGCTCCAGGATCGCCCGGTCGGTCTTGGCGATGTCCTCGGCGGATCCTGACAGCGCCGCCCAGCGGAACGGGCCCTTGCCCTCGCAGAACAGCGGCCGGATGTAGGCGGGCACGAAGCCGGGGAAGTCAAAGGCCCGGGCGTAGCCCGCGAGCTGCGCCTCGCCCCGGATCGAGTTGCCGTAGTCGAAGACCTCGGCGCCCGCGTCCTGGAAGCCGACCATGGCCTCGACGTGCCTGGCCATGGACTCGCGCGCCCTCCGCGTGAAGGCGGCAGGGTCCTTCTCCCGCTCGGCGGCCATGTCCGCGAAGGCCATGCCGGCCGGCAGGTACATGAGCGGGTCGTGCGCCGACGTCTGGTCGGTGACGATGTCGATCTCGGCGCCCCTGCGGAGCAGTTCGGGAACGGCCTCGGCCGCGTTGGCCTCGACGCCGATGCTCAGCGGCCTGCCCTGGTCACGGGCCTCGTAGGCGAGGCGCAGCGCCTCGTCGAGGTCCTTGGCCTTCACGTCCAGGTAACGGTGCTCGATCCGCCGGTCGATCGACCTCGGGTCGCAGTCGATGCAGATGACCACGCCGCCGTTCATGGTCACGGCCAGCGGCTGGGCGCCGCCCATGCCGCCGAGCCCGGCGGTCAGCGTGATCGTCCCGGAGAGGTCGGCCGACGAGCCGGCGCGGTGGAGGGGTTTCCTGGCGGCGAGCTTGGCGGCGACGGCCACGAAGGTCTCGTAGGTTCCCTGCAGAATGCCCTGGGTGCCGATGTAGATCCAGGACCCGGCCGTCATCTGCCCGTACATGGTCAGGCCCGCGGCCTCCAGGCGGCGGAACTCCTCCCAGTTCGCCCAGTCGGGCACCAGGTTGGAGTTGGCGATGAGCACCCGCGGCGCCCATTCGTGCGTGCGGAACACCCCGACGGGGCGGCCGGACTGCACCAGCAGCGTCTCGTCACCCTCCAGCGTGGTCAGGGTGCGGGTGATCGCGTCGAAGGAACGCCAGTCTCGCGCGGCCTTGCCCGAACCGCCGTAGACGACGAGCTCCTCCGGATGCTCGGCCACCTCGGGGTCCAGATTGTTCTGGATCATGCGAAGCGCGGCCTCCTGCGGCCACCCCTTCGCGGTGAGCGTGGTGCCGCGCGGCGCGCGCACGATCCGGCTGCCGGTCATCGCCGAGCCTCCCCATCAGACCTGAATGAACGCATTCATATTTGTCACTCGAAGGCCACAGGTCAACCCGGCGGACAGAGATCAGACCGAGAACCACAGGTCAGATCGGATCAGAAGAAGGGGGCACTCCGGGCGACGTACCCTGAAATGCCCCCGACCCCTGGTCGCCGTCACGATCATCGCCCACACTCGTCCCGCACGGACGAGTCCGGGGGGTCGAGCTCGGCAAGCGTCCGATGGACGCCCTCACGCGAAGGAGAGGCTCCGCACAGGCGTGGATGCCCGGTTTTCCCGGTGGCGAATCAGCCAATGGACCCCGTGTCCGAACGATCTCCCTACTCACCCCGCACATTTGCATAATTCGCGCCAAACCTGAGGAGCGGACTAGACCAGCGGCGGACCGTGACCGGGGAGATCACGCTCTCAGGTGGGGAGCAGGAACTGGGTGGCGGCGAGCTCGCGGTAGAGATCGTCGTCGGTGAGCAGCTCGCGGTGGGTGCCGACGGCCCGCACCCGGCCCGCCTCCATCACCACGATCCGGTCGGCGCTGGTCACCGTGGACAGGCGATGGGCGATCACCAGCACGGTCGTCTCCGTCGCCACCTCGGCGATCACCTCGCGGAGCCGTAGCTCGTTGACCGCGTCGAGCTGGGAGGTGGCCTCGTCGAGCAGGAGCAGCCGGGGGGTGCGCAGCAGGGCGCGTGCGATGGCGACCCGCTGTCGCTCGCCGCCGGAGAGCATGATCCCGCGATGGCCGACCCTGGTCTCCAGTCCCTCGGGGAGCCGGGAGACCAGGTCCTCCAGGCGGGTCCGCGCGAGCACCCGCCAGATGTCGGCCTCATCCACCCCCGGCGCGGCGAAGACGAGGTTCTCCCTGAGCGTGCCGTCCAGCACCGGCGCGTCCTGCTCGACGTAGCCGAGACCGGCGCGGAGCTCGGCCAGCGGCCACTGCCTGATGTCGCGGCCGTCGACCGTGATCGTCCCGGCCTGCTGCTCGTAGAACCGTTCGAGCAGGGCGAACACGCTGGACTTGCCCGCGCCCGACGGGCCGACCAGGGCGGTCAGCCCGCCCGCGGGGACCTCGAAGGAGACGTCGTCGTGGACGATCGGCCGGTCGTCGCCGTAGCGGAAGACCACGCCCTCGAAGCGGACCCCCGCGGGGGTCCTGCCGACGTGGTAGACCGTGTCGTCCGGCTCCTCGGCCGGGAGCTCCTCGATCTCCCGGATCCGCTTCACCGCCGCCAGGCCGTTCTGCACCTGCGTGAATCCCTGGATCAGCTGGCCCATGGGAGCGACGAGGTAGAACAGGTAGAGCAGGAACGCGATCAGCGAGGACACCTCAAGCGTGCCGGCGGCGACCCGCGCCCCGCCCACGCCGAGCACGGTCACGAAGGCGAGCTGCGCGGAGAGCCACGCGGAGATCCCGGCGATCGAGGTCAGCCAGGCCACCGCGATGCCCCGGTCCCGCGCCTCCCTGGCCGCCTCTCCCACCGCGGCGATCTCCCGCTCCTCGGCTCCGCTGGCCTTGACCGTGCGGAAGGCCTGCAGCACCCGGTCGAGCACCGCGCCCATCTCGCCCACCGCGATCTGCGCCTGCATGGCGGCCTTGCGGATCCGCGGCATGACCAGGCCCACGAGCGAACCCACCACGACCAGGACCGCCAGCGTGATGAGCAGCAGCAGCCCATCCATGATCGCCATCATCACGATGGCGCCCACGAGCATGAACACCGCGCTGATCGTCTCCACGACGCCGTCGGTGAACACCGCCCGGAGCAACGTGGTGTCCGAGGTCACGCGGGACAGCAGGTCCCCCGGCTTGAGCTGGTCCACCTGCGGCACTCGCAGCCGCAGCATCCTGTCCACCAGGCTCCGCCGGGCGGAGTACACGATGCCCTCGCCCATCCGCTCCAGCACGTATCTGCCGAGCGCGCCGACGCCCGCGCCCAGGAGCACCGCGGCCGTCAGGCCGAGCACCGGCCCGAGCAGGGAGCGTTGCTCACCGAAGGCGTCGATCACCGTTTTGGCGAGAAGCGGCATCGCCAGCCCGGCCACGGAACCGACGAGGCTGAGCACTCCTCCCAGCAGCAGGGCCCGTCTGTGGGGCCGGATATAGCCGATCAGAAGCCGCCAGGACGCGGTCTCGGGCACTGCGGTCTCCTCTGGACTGAAGGGACCGGCCCCCGGTCGCTGTTCTTCTTGTCTACCTCGCACGCGCTCACCCCGGGCGTTCCGCCCGATTCCATTTCCACAGCCAAAAACCGACCACGTCAACATAAGTTGACATGGTCGATCCTGTCAACCAAAGTTGACGGCCAGGGATCCGGAAATGCCCCGGAGAAAGCTCCAGGCACCTCCGCCGCGGACTCCGAGCCCCTGACCGGCAGGGCGGGAAAGCAGCCCGAATCGCCGAATGCCGGTGTTCCGTTGATCGGGATCACTCCCCGATCAACGGAACACCGGCATTCGATGCGATGCTCTAAAGATCAGCGGCGCTTGACGCCGTACTCCCTGCGCATCTCGGCCACGGTGTCCAGGATCTCGTCCTGGGTCTTGAGCAGCTTCGCCTCGGCCTCCTCGGTCCGGCCCTCGGCGGCCAACCGGCGGTTCCCGGTGCGACGACCCAGCTTCAGCTTGGCCTGAGCCTTCATCGCACGCAGGTTGAGCTTCTCCATGAGACCCATGATCCACACCCTTCGACAGGAAGGGCCGTCAACTGCCCCATAAACGGCCGACTATGCGCCTCAGGACCTTTGCCGTCCCTCCTGAGCCCTCAGCCTCACCACCGGCCTAATCCGGCAGGCATCTCGCCAGAGGACATCCGCTCGTGGAGAAGGCCATCGGACGATCAGATGCGCGAGGCGACCGGTGCCGCTTCAGGCAACGTTCGCCTCGTCTTGAGCTGGCCCACATGCCTTGTGGTTGAGTGGGCGCGGTGGAAGGATCCGGCTCATGGCGATCTTGGTCAGGGCTGCCGAGCGCGAGGACGTGCCCGCGCTTGTCCGCCTGCGTCTCGCGAATGCCGAAAGGCACGTCCAACTCGATCCGGTCATCTACCGCGTGCCCGACATCGAAACCGTGCGCGGGCACTTCGAGGAGACACTCTCGGTCGAGTCCAAGGTAGTGATCTTGGTCGCTGAAGCGGCGGGCGAGGTGGTGGGCATGGTGGAGGTGGTCTTGCTGGCAGATCCCCCGGACCATCAGATCCTGGTTCCCCGCCGCGCGGCCGAGATCCACACTGTCGTCCTGGACGGACATCGCGGCCAGGGCGTGGGGTTGGCCTTGGTGGCGGCGGCGGAGCAAGCCGCCGCAGAGCGCGGTGTCGCGATCGTCTATGCCGGCATCTTCGCGCCGAACAAGGAAGCCGTCCGCTTCTATTCTTCGGCGGGCTTCGGACCTCGCGGAATCTTACTGAGCAGGGAGCCAGGCACGCCGTCGGCCGACTGACGCATCTCCATCCGGCGATCGGGGACCAGCGGCCACGCGACGTTCACCCGAGCCACGACCTTGCGGAGACGCTCGCGGCAAGAAGGCGAACGTAGCCTGACGCGGCACTAGATGGGAACCCATCCCAACGGCGAAGCCCGCCTGAGCTTTCAAGCTTCCGCCGGCCGGCGTTGAGGCCGCCTTGGCGAGAAGAGTTCCTCGTTACACGGGCGGGCGAGGTGCTCAGCGCCGGGATCGGCGGCGGGTGGAGGGGAGGTCGTGCCGGCCGGAGACGAACTCCTGGAAAGCGATCTTGGCGCGGATCACCGGACGGCGCCAGCGTTCTTCCCGGCGTTCGGCCGTGGCCATCTTGCGGGGCTGGGGACGGCGGGCGCCGGGGGCGAAGAACAGGTGGGCCCAGGGAGATCCCGGGCGGGCCAGCCGTACCGCGCCGGGAACCAGGAGGACCGGGACGAACAGGCCCGCCAGACCGGTCCAGATCTTGCCCTTGAGCAAGGTGATCACCGCGAGCACGAGGTTGGCCACGATGAAGCCGGCCGTGATCCACGTTCCCCGGAGCGTGCCGTCGGAGTTCTCCCAGCCCAGCGGGCGCAGGCCGATCAGGAGGAGGCCGGTGACCGCGATCGCGATGAACACGGCGTCGACCGACGCGCGGCCCTCCTCCTCCCAGTAGACGTCGCGCAGGTGCAGGATCAGCGCGAACTCGTCCAGGATCAGGGCGGCGCCGATGCCGAAGACGGCGGCCGTCACGGCGTACCAGCCGGCGGAGATGTCCGACATGATCAGACCTGACACCCCGCCGAGCAGGGTCAGCACCACGCCGAACACCACGTGGTGGATGTGCATCTCACCGACGTTGAGGTTGCGGAACCAGCCGATCTTGGCGCGGATGAGCCGGACGTTGATCCTGGTGAGCACGAAGGTGACGATCAGCGCGGCGAAGAAACAGAACAGCGGTAGCCGTTCTGTGTCCACCATGCGTTGCCCGAACAAATCCCCCACTGCTCTCCCAGGTTATGCGAGAGATCCGCTTATGCGAGGAAACCGCGCAGAAGCGCCGCGGTGCCCTCAAGGTGCTCGGCCACCGCGCGACGCGCGGCGTCGGGATCACCGTTCAGGATGGCCGCCAGGATCGCCTCGTGCTGGGTGGCGGCGTGCTCGATGTTGCGCTGGAGCACCGGGATGGCGTTGAGCAGGTCGGTGACCCGGAGCCGGGCGTCGGCGCCGGTCGCGGCGAGCAGCGGAGAGCCGGTCATCTCCGCGATGGCCAGGTGGAAGGCCGTGTCGAGGCGGCGGTAGTCGTCGGGCCCGGCGGAGTTGACCTCCATCAGGCGCTCCCGCAGCGTGTTCCGCTGCGCCTGGCTCAGCTCGGCGGTGGCGAGCACCTGGGCGGCGCCGCAGTCCACGGCCATCCTGAAGGTGAGCGCGTCGGCCAGGTCGTCGGTGCCCATGTCGTTCACGGCCTTGCGCAGCTCTACCTGGCTCGGGGGCGGCGGGGCGTAGGTGACGAACGCGCCGCCGTACCTGCCTCGCCGTACGTCGAGGTAACCCGCCTCCTGAAGGGCGCGGATGGCCTCGCGCAGGGTGACCCTGCTGATCCCGAGCTGTACGGCGAGCTCCCGCTCCGGTGGCAGCTTCTCGGTCACCATGCCAAGTTTGATGACCTGGAGCAGGCGTTCCACGGTCTCCTCGAAGGCGTTGCCTCCGCGCACGGGACGCAGTACGGCTGCCAGTCGCGACACCTCGCTCATCCTGCCTCCCCCCTTGACGGTCGCGAGATCCCGCCCAATCCCCCGCGCCCCCTTGACAAGAGACCCCTCATGCATCAATGGTCTGATACTAGCCCAAAGGACTCCGGCGAGGAGAGCGCAGTGGACGTCGGTGAGCTTCACGACGAGGTACGGGCAGGACGAATCGACACCGTACTGCTTGCGGTGGTCGACATGCAGGGTCGCCTGCAGGGAAAACGACTGTCCGCGCGCTACTTCCTGGAAGAGGTGCTGGACCACGCCTCCGAGGGCTGCAACTATCTGCTCGCGGTCGACATCGACATGAACACGGTCGATGGCTACGCGATGTCGTCATGGGAACGAGGATACGGCGACTTCGTGATGAAGCCCGATCTGTCCACCCTGCGGCGGGTGCCGTGGCAGGAGGGTACGGCGCTGCTGATGGCCGACCTGGTGTGGGAGGACGGCTCCGACGTGACCGCCTCCCCGCGGCAGATCCTGCGCAGGCAGCTGGCCCGCCTCCAGGAGCGGGACTGGGGGGCGTTCGTCGGGACCGAGCTGGAGTTCGTGGTCTACGACGACACCTACGAGGACGCCTGGCGGCGCGGCTACCGCGACCTGGCCCCGGCCAACCTCTACAACGTCGACTACTCCCTCCTCGGCACCGCCAGGATCGAGCCGCTGCTGCGCAGGATCAGGCTCGGCATGGAGGGCGCGGGGATGTACGTCGAGTCGGCCAAGGGCGAGTGCAACCTCGGCCAGCACGAGATCGCCTTCCGCTACGCGGACGCCCTCGCCAGCTGCGACAACCACTCCATCTACAAGAACGGCGCCAAGGAGATCGCCTCCCAGGAGGGCCGGTCGATCACCTTCATGGCCAAGCCGAACGAGCGCGAGGGCAACTCCTGCCACATCCACATCTCGCTCAGGAGCGGCGACGGGGAGCCGATCATGGCCGGGTCCGAACCGCACGGGCTGTCCGGGATCGGGCAGCACTTCATCGCCGGACAGCTCGCCTTCATGCGCGAGCTCACCCTCCTCTACGCCCCGAACATCAACTCCTACAAGCGGTACGTGCCGGGCAGCTTCGCCCCCACCGCGATCAAGTGGGGCGTGGACAACCGGAGCTGCGCGCTGCGCCTGGTCGGCCACGGGCAGTCGCTGCGGATCGAGAACCGGGTGCCCGGCGGCGACGTCAACCCCTACCTGGCGGTCTCCGCGCTGATCGTGGCCGGGCTGTACGGCATCGAGCACGAGCTGCCCCTTGAGGAGGCGTTCACGGGGAACGCCTACGTCTCGGGCGCCGACACCGTGCCGTCCACGCTGCGGGAGGCGCTGGGGCTGTGGGAGGGTTCGGAGCTGGCCAGGACCGCCTTCGGCGAGGATGTCGTGGCGCACTACGCGAACAACGCCCGGGTGGAGCTGGCCGCCTTCGACGCGGCGGTCACCGACTGGGAGCTTTTCAGGGGATTCGAACGGATGTGAGCGTGAAAATCATCAACCCGGCGACCGAAGAGGTCGTCGCCGACGTCGAGATGGCGGACGCCGCCGAGGTGGACCGGGCGGTGGAGCGCGCCAGGCGCGCGTTCACCACCTGGCGGAACGTCGGACCCGGGGACCGGGCCCGGCTGCTGCGGAGGTTCGCCTCGCTGGTGGAGGAGCACGCCGAGGAGCTGGCCCAGCTGGAGATCGCCAATTCCGGGCACACGGTCGGCAACGCCCGCTGGGAGGCCGGCAACGTCCGGGACGTGCTGAACTTCTACGCCGGAGCGCCCGAGCGCAACCACGGCCTGCAGATCCCGGTGCCCGGCGGGCTGGACGTCACGTTCCGGGAGCCGCTGGGCGTCGTCGGCGTGATCGTGCCGTGGAACTTCCCGATGGTCATCATGACCTGGGGGGTGGCCCCGGCACTGGCCGCGGGAAACACCGTGATCGTCAAGCCCGCCGAGTGGACGCCGCTGACCGCCCTGCGACTGGCCGAGCTCGCTCTCGCGGCGGGTCTCCCCGAAGGGGTGCTGCAGGTCCTGCCCGGAGTCGGGGAGGTGGCGGGCGTCCGGCTGGTCGACCACCCGGACGTGGTGAAGATCGTGTTCACCGGCTCGACCGAGGTCGGCAAGGAGATCGCGGCGAAATGCGCCGGGCAGGTCAAGCGGATCACGCTGGAGCTGGGCGGCAAGAACGCCAACGTGGTCTTCGCCGACGCCGACCTGGAGAAGGCGGCGGCGACCGCGCCGTACGCCGTGTTCGACAACGCGGGCCAGGACTGCTGTGCACGTTCGCGGATCCTGGTCGAGCGCTCGGTGTACGACGACTTCCTGGCGCGTCTCTCCGAGGCGGTGCTGAAGGTCAAGGTCGGCGACCCCCGCGACGAGAGCACCGAGATGGGCCCGCTGATCAGCGCCGAGCACCGCAGCCGGGTGGCCTCCTTCGTCACCGGGACCCCCCACCTACAGGGTTCGTGCCCGTCCGGCCCCGGCTTCTGGTTCCCCGCGACGATCCTGACCCCGCGGACGCTGGACGACCCGGCGTACACCGAGGAGATCTTCGGGCCGGTGGTGTCGGTGGTGCCGTTCGACGACGAGGCGGACGCCGTACGGATCGCCAACGACACGCGGTACGGACTCAGCGGATCCATCTGGACCCGGGACGTCGGCCGCGCGCTCCGGGTGGCGCGGGCGGTCGAGGCGGGCAACCTCAGCGTGAACTCCCATTCGAGCGTCCGCTACTGGACGCCGTTCGGCGGCTTCAAACAGTCCGGGCTCGGACGCGAACTGGGCCCGGACGCCCTGTCCGCGTTCACCGAGACCAAGAACGTCTTCATTTCGGAGGATTGACAGATATGCAGCGTTTGCAGGGCCGGGTGGCCGTCATCACCGGTGCGGGAAGCGGCATCGGCCTGGCCACCGCACGCCGGTTCGCCGAGGAGGGCGCCCACGTCGTGTGCGCAGACCTGGACGAGCCGAGCGGATCCGCGGCCGCGGCCGAGGTGGGCGGCCTGTTCGTCAAGGCCGACGTCACCAGCGAGAGTGACGTCATCCGGATGTACCAGACCGCGTTCGACACCTACGGCAGCGTGGACATCGCGTTCAACAACGCGGGCATCTCGCCGCCGGACGACGACTCGATCCTGGAGACCGGCATCGACGCCTGGCGCCGGGTCCAGGAGGTCAACCTCACCTCGGTCTATCTGTGCTGCAAATACGCCATCCCCTACATGCAGCGCCAGGGCAAGGGCTCGATCATCAACACCGCGTCCTTCGTGGCCGTGATGGGATCGGCCACCAGCCAGATCTCCTACACCGCGTCGAAGGGCGGCGTGCTGGCCATGTCCCGCGAACTCGGCGTGCAGTTCGCCCGCGAGGGCATCCGGGTGAACGCCCTCTGCCCGGGACCGGTGAACACGCCGCTGCTGCAGGAACTGTTCGCCAAGGACCCCGAGCGGGCGCAGCGCCGCCTGGTGCACATCCCGGTCGGCCGGTTCGCCGAGGCCTCCGAGATCGCCGCCGCGGTGGCCTTCCTGGCGTCGGACGACGCGAGCTTCATCACCGGGTCGGAGTTCCTGGTGGACGGCGGCATCTCGGGCGCGTACGTGACCCCGATGTAGCCGCTCGGGACGTACGCCACCGTCTTGGGGCGGCATGTCGTACCTCACCCCCCCAGGGGTGTCTTATGTCACCGGATATTCGGGGCGGGCGGGAAGCACTTCTTGTGTTTTCCCTGGGTGGGGTCGGGGTCGGTAGGGTTGAGGTGTTCCGCGACAGCCAAGTGGAGCATGTTTTTGTTCGAGCGCGGCGGGGCGTTGCCGTGTCCGCGCGGGGAGGCTTCGGGGTTGCCCGGGCCGGTGAACCGCGAACCGACAGACCCGGCCGGAAGGCCGGGTGCTGGAATCCCCGGTTTTCACAGCCGCGGAGGACGTCAGATCGTCGTCATCGATAACGTGCCGGGACGCGGGCACGATGCCCTACGTCCCGGCATCCGGTAAGAGAGAGATCATGGCCCGTCCCGTCATCGGAATCACCTGTTACGTCGAACCCGCGAAGTTCGCCGCCTGGGAGATGAACACCGCGCTCCTGCCGTACGACTACGTCGACCACGTGGTCCGCGCGGGCGGGCAACCGGTGATCCTGCCCCCGGCGGGCGACCCCTCCGCGCTGGTGGGCCGCCTGGACGGGCTGGTCCTGGCCGGTGGCGGAGACGTCAGCCCGGCGCGGTACGGCGAGATCCCGCACGAGCGGACCGGCTACGTCCGTGATTTCCGCGACGAGGCCGAGCTCGGGGTGACCCGGGCGGCCCTGGAGCGGGGCGTCCCGTTCCTGGGGATCTGCCGGGGCCTCCAGATCCTGAACGTCGCCCTCGGCGGCAGCCTCCACCAGCACCTTCCCGACGTCGTCGGCCACCAGGGGCATGCCCCGGCCCCCGGTCGCTACGGCCGGATGCCCGTACGGCTGGAGCCGGGCGGCCAGATCACCAAGATCTTCGATACCGAGAGCGTGGACGTGGCCCACTCCCACCACCAGGCGATCGACCGCCTGGGGACGGGCCTGACCGTGACCGCTCACGCCGAGGACGGCACGATCGAGGCCGTCGAGCTGGTGGACCACCCGTTCGCCCTCGCGGTCCAGTGGCACCCCGAGACCGAGGACGAGTCCGCCCTGTTCGAGGCCCTGGTCGAGCACATCCGCCTCTGAGCGAGATCTCCGCCTCCTCACTCCTGGGCGAGGATGCGGGCCAACGGCAGCCGCTGGACGAGCAGGGCGGGGACGACCGAGGCGAGGGTGGCGAGTACGACGGCCACCATCACCGCCACGCCCGCTCCCAGAATCACCACGGCCGGAAGCTCGCCCGCCAGCGCGAACGACGCCGTCACCCCGCCCAGGGCTCCCGCGAGCGCGCCGAGCAGGCCGAGGCCGGCCCCCTCCAGGACGATCAGGCGGGCGAGCGCGCCGCCCGTCCAGCCGGACCCGCGCAGTGCCGCCAGCTCGGTGTCGCGCTCCCGCACACCGAGGTAGAGCACGTCGGCCACGGCCAGCGCGGCGAGCAGGAACATCACCGCGATCGCCGCGTAGTCGGCCGGTCGGCTCTGGACCACGATGGCGTCACCGAGCAGCGAGCCCACCACCCGGCCCTCGAAGCCGTAGGTGACGCCGAGCAGCACGGTCAACGCGAAGACCGCGACCGCCAGCGTCGCCGCGCCCAGCAGGGTCCGGCCGGGAAACCTGGTCAGCCCGCTCATCGCCAGCCCGGCCACCCCGCGCGGCGAGCGCGCCCGGCGCGGCAGCCGTACGGCGGGCCGTACCGCCTCCGCGGGCGGCACCCGTGAGGCCTGCCAGGCCGGGACCAGGCCTGCCAGCAGCGCCAGCGTCATCGCGGCGGGGACCGCCAGCCATGCCCGCTGCCCCGGCGGCGCCACCCCCGACCACGACGCGACCGGGCCTGCCAGCGCGGCGGACGCGACGCCCGCCAGCAGCCCGACCGTCCCCACTTCGGACAGCACGGTCCCGAACAGCTTCGGCCGTGACCAGCCCAGGCAGGCCAGCACGCCGAGCTCGGACCTCCTGGCCCGCACGGCCGCCGCCGCGCCGTTGACCACGAACAGCCCGCAGACGGCCAGGACCAGGACGAACAGTACGAGCGACTTGCGGTCGGCGGCGTCCAGGATCCGGTAGGCGACGCCCTTCTTCACCCATCCCTCTTCGAGAGTCAGCGCGGGACGCCCGAAGGACCCCGCGGGCAGCTCCACCGTTACCGGCGACGGCGACGAGCCGACCGTGATGTCCACCTCCAGCCCGGTGGCGGCGACGATGTCCCTGACCACCTGGTTGATCCGCTCCCGGCTCACCGGATCGGGCCCGGTGACACCGGCGACCCGCACCCGGATCACGCTCAGCGGCGCCTTCAGCGCGGGCTGCCCCTCGGTCCTCCGGTTGATCTTCTCCAGTTCCTGGAGGTTGACGAGCAGCAGCGGCGGAGCCTGAAGGTATCCGGCGACGTTGTCGTTGGGCAGCAGGGTCCGGTTCCCGAGCAACGCCGCGGTCCGGTCGTCGCCCGGCCGGGCGACGGGAGCGCTGTAGGTCTGCATCGCCAGACGGGTCAGCTCGGTGAACCCCGGCAGCTTGCGGGGGTCGAACCTGCCGACGACGCGGCTGTTGAGTCCGTCCAAGACCCAGCCCTGGATCGTCCGGTAGGTCAGGGTGCGGAACTGGGTGTCGACCGCCCCGACCGGGGCGGTCGGGGCGTTGTTCTCCGGGGAGCTGTTCTCCTTCACCAACGGAGTCGTCCAGGCCTCGGGGGCGTTCCGCACCGGGAGCGCGGCGAGCCTGCGCCCGTCCCGCTCTCGGTATTCGGCAGGCGCCGACGTCCAGTACCGCTTGAGCGGCCAGAACTGGTTCGGGGGGAAGTCCGTCCAGTCGTCGAGCATCTTCTCGTAGACCTGTTCGGCGCCGATGGTCGTCCGCTTGACCGCCTCGCCTCGCCGCGTGTCCAGGTAGGACAGGAACCGCTTGGCCGGCATGCCCTGGATGACCTTCTCCGTCACCTCCTCGGGCAGTCGCCGGATCACGATCTCGTCCTGCTGGTCGACGTAGGGAATGGACGCCGCGAGCATCTTGACCTCGCTCGACACCTCCTGGGGCGTGTCGTACCCGAGGTAACGCCCCTCCACCACCGCCCGGTCCAGCCCGGTCAGGCGGGCCTCGGCGACCGGGTCGACGGCGGCGAGCAGGAAGGGGAATTCCTGCTCGATCCGGATCGCCGCCCGCCCGCGCGGCGGGTCCCACAGCCCGGGGCCGAACAGCGGTCCCTCGCCGTTCTGCAGCGACCAGTACCCACTGGTAGGGATCGTCCGCTCGGAGGGGAAGGCGCTGGCCGCCAATCCCTGGGGCCAGTCGAGCGAGGTGCTCAACCGGACCTGCCGGCCGCCGTCGAGCTTCTCCCACGCCCCCGCGGTGAGACGGTCGTATTCCCTGTACTTGTGCATGCTGAGCGCGACCTGGCGGCGGGTGACGTACTCGTACTGCGGCTGCCGGAACGGGATCCGGGTGAGGCCCCGGTCGGTGACGCGGGTGCGCTCCACCCGGAACATGGTGCGGTCGCCCCGGCGCAGCAGGTCCGTCACGTCGATCAGGGACCTCCCGATCTGCTCGAAGTGGCCGATCATGGCGATGGGGGCGGCGATGTCGACGCCGTTGACAGCCTTGACCTTCTCGTACTGCTCCATGGTGATGCCGCCGAAGATGCCGGACAGGTGGTTGGCGCGGACCAGCCCCTGCGAGCGTTCGAGCGTGGTGGCGGAGCCCTTCGGGCGGACCAGGATGTCGTACTGCGAGCGGAAGTTCTTCTCCACCGTGCCGATGATCTCCAGGCGCTGGGTCGCGGCGGTCCCGGTCAGCACGGTGAAGCCCGTCGCCGCGATCACGATGCCGAGCAGCAGCACCAGGGCCCGGCCGAGCCGATGTCGGAGCTGTGCCCGGACCAGGCGGATCATCCGAGACGCCCGATCCGGTCGAGCACGTCCTCGGTGGGCGTCACCCGGTCGTCCCCGACGATCCGGCCGTCCCGCATCCGGACCACCCGGTCGCACGCCGCCGCCACCTCCGGGTTGTGGGTGGCGATCAGCATGGTCATCCCGTACTCCTCCCGGATCGAGAACAGCAGGTCGACGATCTCCTGTCCGGTGACGCTGTCGAGGTTGCCGGTCGGCTCGTCCGCCAGGAGCAGGGGCGGGTGGCCGATCAGCGCCCGGGCGATCGCCACCCGCTGCTGCTGGCCTCCCGACAGCTCTCCCGGCAGCGCCCGTTCCCTGCCCGTCAGCCCGACCGAGCCGAGCAGCTCGCGGGCCCGCGCCCGGCGGTCGAAGTCCACCCGCCGCGGAAGCACGGGAGCAAGAACGTTGTCGAGCACGCTGAGGGCGGGAAGCAGGTGGAACCGCTGGAAGACGAAACCCACGCGGCGCCGGTGCCGGTCCAGACCTCTGCGTCCGAGGATGTCGACCCGCTCCCCCGCCACGTGGATCTCGCCCCCGTCAGGGAGATCCATCGCACCGACGAGATGGAGCAGCGTGGATTTGCCCGCTCCGGAGGACCCCATGAACGCGACCGCCTGACCTGCCTCGACCTCCAGGCTGACCTCGTCGAGCGCCCTGGTCGAGCCGTAGGCGCGGCTGATGCCTCTCAAGCTGACGTCAACGCTCATGGTCGATACATTGTCACAATGTATGAAGGCCGCGAAACCCTTACCCTGTGGCAATGTAGGAACCATGCCGCTTAGCCATGCCGTACTCACCCTGCTGGCCGACGGGCCCAGCCACGGCTACGAACTCAAGGCCCGGTTCGAGTCGGCGGTCGGCCCCCAGTGGGGCGGTCTCAACATCGGGCACCTGTACCAGATCCTGGAACGGCTGGTCAGGGACGGTCACGTGACCCGCAGCCACGTGGCGCAGAGCGACCGCCCGGACAAGACGCTCTACCAGCTGACCGAGGCGGGCGCCGACGAGCTCCGGGAGTGGGCGGGCACCCCGTGGATCCGTTCGTCGGGGTTCCGGGACGAGCTGTTCCTCAAGCTGCTCGCGGCCGGCCGGCTGGGCACGGAGTCCCTCGGCGCGTTCGTGTCCGCGCAGCGCAGGGCATACCTGTCGGACCTGGCCGCGCTGACGCGCCTTCGCCGCGAGCAGAACGACCCCCTGGTGTCCCTGCTCGTCGACGCGGCCATCGCGCACACCAGGGCCGACCTGCAGATCGTCGACGGCGCCGAGGAACGTCTGGCCGCGACGGCCGCCGGCGGCGGAGCGGTGCGCACCGTACGGACCGAGGACGCGCCCGCCGAGGACGACCTCCCCGGCGACGGTCTGCTCACGGCGGGCGAAAGCGCCTGACCCCGCCTTCCCGATGTCCGATCCCGGGGCGCGGAGCGACCCGCCGGCAAGGCGGGCCAGGCACGGGGAGGCGCCGGGAAGGGGGCCTCACCGCAGGGGGATTTCGCCGGGCAGGTGCGGGCCGTTAGGCTGGTCGCAACACCGATGAATCCCGTGCGGGAGAGCGTCCTGACAGCCAGACCAGGACCCCTGAAGGAGCAAGCCCTCCCCGCGAACCTCTCAAGGCAAAGGACCGTACGGGTAGGTGTCCTCTGGAAAGCAGGCCCCGCGGCCTCGCCGAAGGTGAAAGTCCGGCAAAAATCGGGCGAAACTCTCAGGCACCCATGACAGAGGGGGAGGATGCTCTCATCTGTCCCCTGCCTGAGGTGCGAACATGTCCCGACCTACGCCGCTGCGCGGCGTCCACGAGACCCTCGGCGCGACGCTGACCGATTTCGCGGGCTGGCTGATGCCGCTCCGCTACGGCAGCGAGTCCACCGAGCACAACGCGGTCCGCCAGGCGGCAGGACTGTTCGACCTGTCCCACATGGGCGAGATCTTCGTGACCGGCCCGCAGGCCGGCGAGGCCCTCGACTACGCGCTGGTCGGCTACATCTCCGCCGTCGAGCCGGGCCGCGCCCGCTACACGATGATCGTCGACGCCGAAGGCCACGTGCTGGACGATCTGATCGTCTACCGGCTGGCCCCCGACGAGTTCATGGTCGTCGCCAACGCCTCCAACTATCCCCGCGTCGCCGCCGAGCTCACCGATCGCGCCAAGGACTTCGACGCGACGGTGGACGACCGCTCCGAGGAGTACGCGCTGATCGCGGTCCAGGGCCCGCGGGCACAGGCCATCCTGGGCGAGCTCACCGACGCCGACCTCGACGGGCTCAAATATTACGCGGGGCTTCCCGCCACCGTGGCCGGCCGCGAGGCGCTCGTCGCCCGCACCGGTTACACCGGCGAGGACGGCTTCGAGCTGTTCGTCCCGGCCGGTGACGCGGAGCCGCTCTGGGCGGCGCTCACCAAGGCGGGCGAGCCGTACGGCCTGATCCCCGCCGGACTGTCCGCACGCGACACCCTCCGCCTGGAGGCGGGCATGCCGCTCTACGGCAATGAACTGTCGGCGGAGCACACTCCGTTCGACGCCGGGCTGGGCCGTGTGGTGAGGTTTGACAAACCGGGCGACTTCGTCGGCCGGGCCGCCCTGGAACCGCTCAAGGACGTCCCGCCGACCCGCCGCCTGGTCGGATTGATCGCGACCGGCCGCAGGGTGCCCCGCCATGGGTATCCGGTGGTCGTCGCCGGTGACGGCAGCGTCGTCGGCGAGGTCACCAGCGGAGCGCCCTCCCAGTCACTGGGCAGGCCCATCGCGATGGCCTATGTGGACAACGGCCTGTCCACCGGCCTGGCCGTGGACATCCGGGGTAGCCACGAGGCAGTCGACGTCGTCGAACTGCCTTTCTACAGGAGGAAAAAGTGAGCAGCATTCCCGAGGACCTGCAGTACACCAAGGAACACGAGTGGATCGCCGGCGTCGACGACGGCCTGACCCTCACCGTGGGCATCACCGCGTATGCCGCCGAGGCGCTGGGTGACGTGGTCTTCGTACAGGTCCCCGAGGCCGGTACGACGGTCGCCGCCGGCGACGCGGTCGGCGAGGTCGAGTCGACCAAGTCGGTGAGCGACATCTTCGCCCCGGTCAGCGGCGAGATCGTCGAGGTCAACCAGACGGTCGTGGACGACCCCTCGCTGGTCAACAGCGACTCCTACGGCGAGGGCTGGCTGTTCCGCATCCGTATTGAGGGCACCGCCGACGACCTGCTGTCGCCCGAGGAGTACACCGCGCTCACCTCCGGTGAGTCATAAAATCTCCCATCTTGCGCCGTGATCACGCGTACCGACGCGTACGCGTGATCACGGCGATGTGAAGGACCAGATCAATGACGATCAGTGTCTTCGATCTTTTCAAGATCGGAATTGGCCCGTCCAGCTCCCACACCGGTGGCCCGATGGCCGCCGCCCACAAGTTCGCCCGGGGGCTCAACGAGGATGGGCTCCTGGAGAAAACCGCCAGGGTCGAGGTCATCCTGTACGGCTCGCTCGGGTTGACCGGCAAGGGGCACGGCAGCGACAAAGCCGTCCTGCTCGGCCTGGCGGGCGAGAAGCCCGAGCTTGTCGACGTCGACACCGTGGACGAGCGGCTGGCCGCCATGCGAACGTCCGGCAGGATCTCCCTGTACGGCTCCCACGAGATCCCCTTCGTCATCGGCGAGGACCTGGTCTTCGAACGCAAGATCTCCCTTCCCGGCCACCCCAACGGCATGCGCTTCACCGCCTTCGCGGAGAACGGCGAGGCCCACCGCGAGAAGGTCTACTACTCGGTGGGCGGCGGTTTTGTCGTGGACGAGAACGCCACGGGCGCCGACCGGATCAAGCAGGACGACACCGTGGTGCCGTACCCCTTCCTGTCGGCCGTCGAACTGCTCGCCCACTGCCGCGAGACGGGCCTGTCGATCTCCGGGCTGATGCTGGAGAACGAGAAGGCCTTCGGCCGCACCGAGGCCGAGATCCGCGCCCAGCTCCTCCACCTCTGGCAGGTCATGTCGGAGTCCGTACGGCGGGGCATCGCCAAGGAGGGCGTGCTGCCCGGCGGCCTGAAGGTCCGCCGCCGCGCCCACCAGCTCCACCGGCAGCTGCAGAGCGAGTCCCCGGACAAGGACTCGCTGCAGACGATGGACTGGGTCTCGCTGTTCGCCCTCGCCGTCAACGAGGAGAACGCCGCCGGCGGCCGGATCGTCACCGCCCCCACCAACGGCGCCGCGGGCATCATCCCCGCGGTGCTCACCTACTACGACCGCTTCACGCGGAAGTCCGACGACGAGGGCGTGGTCCGCTTCCTGCTGACCGCCGGAGCGATCGGTGTGCTGTTCAAGGAGAACGCCTCCATCTCCGGCGCCGAGGTCGGCTGCCAGGGCGAGGTCGGCTCGGCCTGCTCGATGGCCGCCGCCGGGCTCACCGAGGTGCTGGGCGGCACCCCCGAGCAGGTGGAGAACGCCGCCGAGATCGGCATCGAGCACAACCTGGGTCTCACCTGCGACCCGATCGGCGGGCTGGTCCAGATTCCGTGCATCGAGCGCAACGCGGTGGCCTCGATCAAGGCCATCGCCGCGGCCAGGATCGCGCTGCGCGGCGACGGCCGGCACTTCGTGTCCCTGGACAAGGCGATCAAAACGATGCGCGACACCGGTCGCGACATGCTCGACAAGTACAAGGAGACCAGTCGCGGCGGCCTCGCCGTGAACGTCATCGAATGCTGATCGACCGTCGTCGACGACCGGTCGGCCCCGCATGCCCGCCGGTCCTCGTCGGCCGCCGACCGGCTCGGACCCGGTGCCGGTCGGCCCGCGCCGACCGGCGGCCGGCCCGCACCTGACGCCGGCCGGCCCCCGCCGGCCATCGACCGGCTCAGACCCGGTGCCGGTCGGCCCGCGCTGACCGCCGGCCGGCCCACACCCCGTGCCGGCCGGCCGCGCTGACCACCGATTCACCCATTCGACAAACAGACCAATCACCGCAACCTTCGCTATCTCGTACAAGACCATCTGATCTCGCACCTATGCTGGGTGGCCTTGTCGGAGAGACTCAGGAGGTTCTGGTGTCAACGGGAACGCCCCCGGCGAGTCGCGCTCCGCGCTTGCTCCGCTTCCTCGGCGCACACTGGCTCTTCCTGGCCGCCCTGCTGGTCGGCGGCGGGCTCCGGGCCCTGGCCGTGCTGGGTTACCGGCCGGCCCTGTGGTTCTGGGCCGACTCCTTCGTCTACCTCGGCGGCGGGCTCGACCCCCGGCCCATGGAGTCGCGCCCGTCGGGCTACTCGCTGTTCCTGTGGATGCTGCAACCGCTGTCCAGCGTCCAGGCCGTGGTCGTGGTCCAGCACCTGCTCGGGCTGGCCGTGGCCGTCTGCGTCTACCTGCTGCTGCGCCGTCTGGGCGGGCTGCCCGGATGGGGCGCGACACTCGCCGCGCTGCCCGTGCTGCTGGACGTCCACCAGGTCCAGCTCGAACACCTCGTCATGGCGGACCTGCTCTTCCAGTTCCTGGCGGTGCTCGCGGTCACGCTGCTGCTGTGGTGGCGGCGGCCGCCGGTGTGGATCGCGCTGCTCGCCGGGTTCCTGCTGGCCGCGGGGACCGTCACCCGGACGATCGGGCTGCCGCTGATCGCCGTGGCACTGGTCTGCATGCTGATCCGCCGGGCCGGGTGGAAGGCGATCACCGCCGCCACGCTGGCCGCCGTGATCGGCCTGGGCTCCTATGCCGTCTGGTTCGGCTCCGAGTACGGGAGCTACGGGCTGACCCGGGGCAACGCCTTCCTGTGGGCGCGCACCGTCACCTTCGCCGACTGCGCGAAGATCAAGCCCGCCGGACCGGAGGCCGCGCTCTGCCCCACGGAGCCGGTGAGCGAACGAGCGGCGCCGCCGGTCTACATCTGGGACGGCAAGTCCCCGCTGAACAAGATCAAGGGCACCTGGGCCGAACGCGACAAGCTCGCCGGCGCCTTCGCCACCCAGGCCATCCTGGCCCAGCCCCTGGACTTCCTCCGGGCGGGCCTGACCGACGTGGCCCACATATTCGACTGGGACCGCCGCGTCTACCCCGTCCCCGGACCGCAGAGCGCGTATGTCTTCCCCGACGACGCGAAACCCTTCCCCAAGGGGGTCGCCTCGCAGGGGAAGACCGCCGAGGAGCTGACGACGGCCTACCAGGGCACCTCCGGCGCGCCCTCCCTGGTCGAGCCGTACGCCGGCTGGCTGCGCGCCTACCAGCAGAACGGCTTCGTGCGTGGCCCGTTCTTGGCGGTGATCCTGCTGGTGGGCCTCGTCGGCGTCCTGATGCGCCTGCGGCGGCTCGGCGGCGCCGTACTGCTGCCGTGGGCCGCGGGGACCATGCTGCTGATCCTGCCGCCCTTCATCGCGGCCTTCGACCACCGCTACGTCGTGCCCGCCCTCCCGCTGCTCTGCCTGGCCGCCGGTCTGGCCTTCGGCGCCCGGCAGGAGAGCCCCGAACATGAGGAGGCCGGGAGCCGGCGACCCCGGCACGGCAGGTCCCGGCACGAGGAGTCCCCGATCGAGGAGTCCCAGCCCGAGGAGATCCGGCACGAGGAATCCCAGCGCGAGGGGTTCCGCGAGGGGACCCTGCGCGAGGGACTCCTGCGCGAAGGGCTCGCGCGTGAGGAATTCCAACGCGAGGGGCTCCTGCGCGAAGGATTCCAGCGTGAGGGACTGCAGCGCGACAGTTCTCCTCGCTCAGCGTTCTGGCGCGAGGAGCCCCCGCGCGAGGAGTCCCCGCACGAAGGGTTCTGGAAGGATGAGCCCCGGCGCGAAAGGTTCCTGCGCGAGCGGTCAGCGGCGGCGGACGTGCAGGCGGACGACCGCCCCCAGTTCAGGATCCCCGAGCGTCCCGCGAACCTTGCCGACGGCGCCCTTGTTGAGCCGCGTCACGAGTTTGCCGACATCGGCCGTAGGCGTACAGCTCACCCTGATCCGAACTCGCTCGTCCCTTACGAACCTCACGCGAGCACGGCTGAGCCCTTCGACTTCTTCAAGGGCACCGACGAGCATCGCGGTCCCGGCCTTGGTGCGCCTCCCCCAGCGCCTCCATCCGACGGCGTGTAGCAGCCACCGGATCGCGAGCAGCGCCAGCACCACCAGCGTCAGCGAGACCAGCCACCCCGCCCACGGATGCCCGGCCAGCCTGCCGGGGAACTCCCGGCTCAGGATCCGCTCTCCACTCGGCAGGCTGGAAATCCTGCCCCATCCCCGCAGGAAACCGTAGAGCCCGGCTCCGGTCAGCACCGCCCCGGTGACGGCCAGGCCGATCCGGTTGCCCAGGTATGCCTTCATCAGCCCCTTCTCCTGCGCAGCCGTACCACGACCTCGCCCCCGCACATCGCGCCCAGGCCCGCCAGCCGATCGCCCACCGCCGCGCCCACCCGGCGCAGCAACGGTCCGGTCCTGTCCGCGTCGGTGAACACGGTGACCTCGACGTCCTGCGACGTGAGCCGTACCCGCGCCCTACTCACCTCGTTCACCGACTCGGCGGCCTGCCGCAGCGTACGGCGGAGCCCGGACCTGGTCAGGCCCATCACCGTCAGGGGGTCCCCGGACTCCAACGGCACCAGCCGGGTCCGTCCCGGCACCGCCGCCAGCCCGAGCAGCAGGAGCCCGACCATGATCAGGAGAAATGCCACGGCGACGGTTGCGGGATCCGACCAGCTCCACGCCCCGGGCCCGTTGACGAGCCTCCTGTACGGCACCCGCCCGACCGGCGAGCCCATCATCAGGCCGACCGTCATCACGGCCGCGGCGGACAGCACGACGGACGCCGTCAGAGCCACCACCACGCCAGCCGGAGACCTCCCCGGCCTCAGCATCCGCACCGACCTGCGACGCACCGTGTGCAGGTGTTCGCCGGCGGCCTTGGCCTCCGCGCCCGCCAGGGGTTCCTGGAGAGTAGTCGTCACCCGGACATGTGTACGCGGCCTCGCGTTCCCCGGCGGGGTGCAATCGCCCACTTGCACGATCTCGGGATCGTCCCGGCAGGAGAATTTACCGCCGAATCCCTAACATGAATGATGCTCATATTCTGTCGGGTCGGGTTATCCTGCCGTTATGGACGATCGACAGCGCTACGACCAGGCCACCGCGCACCTGGATCCGCCCTTCGCCGTTCTCGACCTCGCGGCCCTGCGCTCGAACGCCTCCGGCATGGTCCAGCGGGCCGCGGGCAAGCCGATCAGAGTCGCCAGCAAGTCCATCAGGTCCCGGCCCGTGCTTGAGCGGATCCTCGCCATGGACGGGTTCACGGGGACCATGGCCTTCACCCTGCCCGAGGCGCTCTGGCTGGTCTCCACCGGCGTGCGCGACGTGCTCGTCGCATACCCGACCGCGGACCGGGCCGCGCTGGCCGAACTGGCCTCCGACACCACCGCGGCACAGGAGATCACGGTGATGGTGGACCGGATCGAGCACCTGGACCTCATCGAGTCCGCGGTCGCCGACGTCCAAAATCGCAACCGCCACGAGATCCGGGTATGCCTGGACATCGACGCGAGCTTCGTCGCCTTCGGCGGCAGGTTCCGGGCGGGCGTCCGCCGCTCCCCCATCCGCGAGCCCGAACAGGCCGCCGACCTGGCCGCCGCGACCGCCAAGCGGCCCGGATTCCGGCTGGTGGGTCTCATGGCCTACGAGGCGCAGATCGCCGGAGTCGGCGACGACCCGCCGGGCAACCCCGCCCTCACACAGGCCATCCGCTGGATGCAGGCCCAGTCCCGGCGAGAGCTGATCATGCGCAGGGGCCGGATCGTCCAGGCCGTCCGCCAGGTCACCGAGCTGGAGTTCGTCAACGGCGGCGGCACCGGCAGCATCGAGAAGACCGTCCGTGAGAAGGCCGTCACCGAGGTCGCCGCGGGATCTGGTTTCTTCCACCCCCGCCTGTTCGACTTCTACCGCGGCTTCACCGGCCGCCCCGCCGCCCTGTTCGCCCTGCCCGTCGTCCGCCGCCCCGCGCCCGACGTCGTCACCGTCCTCGGCGGAGGCTACTCCGCCTCCGGCTCCCCCGGACAGAACCGCCTGCCCCAGCCCTACCTGCCGTGCGGACTGCGCTACGACTCCGACGAGGGTGCGGGCGAGGTCCAGACCCCCCTGCTCGGCCAGGCGGCCGAGGACCTGCGCATCGGCGACCGCGTCTGGTTCCGTCACGCCAAGGCGGGCGAACTCTGCGAGCGCTTCGCCAGCCTGCACCTGATCGACGGCGACAAGGTCGTGGACGAGGTCCCCACCTACCGAGGCGAGGGCCGTACCTTCCTCTGACCCTCGACCCTCAACCGGCGGATCCATCACGGACAGGCCGGATCACCGTCAACCTCCGGCCCCTGGATCCTCAGCCCACCGCGAAAAGCCGGATCACCACGGGCGCCGCTCACCACGGGCGCCGCTCCACCGCCGGCCTACCGTCGGCGTCGCCAAAGCATGATCACCGCGCCGATCGCCAGCACCGCCCCCACACCGATCAGAACCGGCGCCAGGTTCGGCTGCTCGTCCGTCCACAGGCCCTCGGGCTCACCCTCGAACCTGGCCGGCCGCGCCGCCGCCCCGTTCACCAGGTCGCCGACCTGCGCGACGAAGTGCTCCACGTCCGACCTGACCTTCGCCACGCCCCGCTCCGCGACCCGCTTCGGGCTCACCCGGTCCACGATGGCGTCCACCGTCTGGGCCAGCTCCCCGCGCGTGCGCTCGATCTGCCGCTCCAGCTCCGCAGGATCGGTGTCCGCCATGGCTCTCCTCTCATACCCCTTGACATTGATCAGTCTGTCAGGTCCGACCCTCTCACGACACTTCAGACAGCCCGGTAAGTTGGCCGGGGACGATTCCTCGGAGGAAACCTTATGAAACTCGAGCCCGGCGACGCCGCCCCGGACTTCACGCTTCCCGCCGCCGACGGCGCCACCGTGTCCCTGGACACCTACCGTGGCAAGCGGGTCATCCTCTACTTCTATCCCGCCGCGATGACCCCCGGCTGCACCAAGCAGGCCTGCGACTTCCGCGACAGCCTCGCCTCCCTGACCGCGGCCGGCTTCGTGGTCCTGGGCGTGTCGAAGGACAAGCCGAAGAAGCTGGCCGACTTCGTCGAACGCGACGCCCTGACCTTCCCCCTCCTGTCGGATCCCGAGCTGGAGGTCCACAAGGCCTACGACGCCTACGGCGAGAAGATGATGTACGGCAAGACCACCGTCGGCGTCATCCGCTCCACCTTCGTCATCGACGCCGACGGCAAAATCGAAAAGGCCCTCTACAACGTGAAGGCCACCGGCCACGTGGCCCGCCTGCGCCGCGAACTCGGCCTCGATTAAATGCCCCATTTCGCCATTTAATGTGGCCCGCGCATGCCCCAAGAATTGTCGGTCCCATTGCATAACCTTGGGGCATGCCCATCAAATACAAATACACCCCCGAAATGCTGGCCGCAGCGGCGGCCGTCTCCCTCAGCATCGCCGACGTCCTCCGCCATCTCGGCATCACCATCGCGGGCGGCAACCACGCCCACATCAGCCGCCAGCTGAAGCGCTTCGGGATCGACACCTCTCACTTCCGCAGGGTCGCCCCGAACAAGGGGAAGGTCTCGCCCCAGCGCCGTCGGCCGGAACAGGTTCTCACCGTGCGACCCGAGGGAAGTCCTCGACCAGACCCTTCCCAGCTTCGCCGGACCCTGACGGCAATCGGGATGCCGTACCAGTGCGCTGCCTGTAAGATCGAGGGCGTCTGGCTGGGCCGGGGGCTGACCCTGCACGTTGATCACATCAGCGGCGACTGGCTGGACAACAGAAAAGAAAACCTGCGATTCCTCTGTCCGAACTGCCATTCACAGACAGATAATTTCGCAGGAAAGAATAGGGGTCGTAGCCCAACGGTAGAGGCAACGATTTTAGGTGTCGTCCAGCGCGAGTTCGAATCTCGTCGACCCCACAACCGCCTTAAAGATTACACCGTCGATCTCAAACCAATAAACACCAGCGTCACCATTTCAAGCCAAGACGTATTCTTCATCGAATACTACCTGGACCAGAAGCGCGCCAAATCGAGATCCGCGGTGATCCGCAAAGCAATTCAACTGCTGCGCGAATCCACCATCGAAGAGGACTACGCCGCCGCCTTCAGCGAGATGGGCGAGCGCGAAGAGGCGAAGCCGCCGGACTCCACCGTCAAGGACGGGATCGGCGATCCGGTGTGATGATCCTCACTGAACCGGGCTGGGCCGCCGGATCGCGCGGCGGTTCTCACTCGCCGCGCGACCCGGCGTTGTTGTGATTGATCACCACAAACAATCTCCCTTTACTCACCCCGAAGGGTGCTCCCAGCAAGCATCCTTCCGGAAGAGTCGTAAAGACTGCGTAAGCAGGACAAAATGTGCGACCTGGGTCGTACATCAGGTTCCCCCTTGAGGGGGAAGGGCTTTGATCTCCACCTACGTATCGTGGTGATGTGTTCGGCAGACTACGCGCCTGGAGTCGGCGCCATCCCGGGACCGTGGACGCCTTGTGGCTGACACCGTTCCTGCTGGTATCGCTGCTCAACATGTGGCTCGTCGTCGTGGACGACAGGATGCCCTGGGGCGGTCTCGGTCTCGGCCTCGGGTTGCCGGGGTTTCTGGGGCTCGGGCTGCTGCTGAGCGTGCCGCTGTTCTGGCAGCGCAAGCGTCCCCTGACGGTGTTCGCGATCGTCTCGCTGGTGAGTTTCGGCCAGTGGCTCCTCGGCGTCCCGCTCCTCTTTTTCAACCTCGCCGTGCTCATCGCCATGTACGGCGTGGCGTCCCGCTGCTCTCCGCGCTGGGCGGTCGCCGCGGGCCTGGTGGCCGAGCTGGGGCTCCTCCTCTCCTTCGGGCAGATCGCGGCGAATCCCAACTTCACCGGCTTCATCAACACCTCGGTGTTCGTCGTCGCGATCTGGATCACGGGGATCTACTCCAACACCCGCCGCCGCTATCTGGAGAGCCTGGAGGAGCGGGCCGAGCGGGCCGAGCACGAGCGTGACCAGCAGGCCAGGCTGGCCGCGGCGGCCGAGCGGGCCCGGATCGCCCGCGAGCTGCACGACGTGGTCGCGCACAACGTGAGTGTGATCATCGTTCAGGCCGACGGGGCGGGTTACGCGATCGACACCGATCCCGAGCAGGCGCGCAGGGCCATGCAGGCGGTGTCGGCCACGGGGCGGCAGGCGCTGGCCGAGATGCGCAGGATGGTGGGCGTGCTGCGGACCGACAGCGGCCCCGAGGAGTACGCACCGCAGCCGAGCCTGTCGCAGCTGGACGATCTGGTGGCACAGGTGTGCTCGTCCGGGCTGCCCGTCGATCTGCGGGTCACCGGCGTCCCGCAGGAACTTCCCGAGGGCGAGCAGTTGACGGTGTACCGGATCGTCCAGGAGGCGCTCACCAATACCCTCAAGCATGGCGGCCCCGGCAGCAGGGCCACGGTTGAGATGGAGTACGGCGTGCGTGAGCTGCTCTTACGGGTGACCGACGACGGTCGTGGCGCCGCGGCACCTGGGCGCGAGGGTGGGCACGGCCTGGTGGGCATGCGAGAGCGGGTCGCCATGTTCGGCGGGACCGTGGAGGCCGCGCCTCTGACGGGGGGCGGGTTCCGGGTGACCGCCCGGCTGCCGACGGGTGAGATCGGGGAGAGTCGGGCGGCTTGAGCGAGCAGGTGATTCGCGTGATGCTGGTCGACGATCAGGAGTTGTTGCGCGCCGGGTTCCGCATGATTCTCAGCGCGCAGCCCGGAATCGAGGTCGTCGCGGAGGCGGCCAACGGGGTCGGGGCGGTCGAGGCCGCGCGGACGACGGCGATCGACGTCGTGCTGATGGATGTGCGGATGCCGGTCATGGACGGAGTGGAGGCGACCCGGCTCATCTGTGCGGCGGGCGAGAGGCCCCGGGTGCTGATCCTGACCACGTTCGACCTGGACGACTACGCGTTCGCGGCGTTGAAGGCGGGCGCCTCGGGGTTTCTGCTGAAGGATGTGCCGCCTCCGGACCTGGTCAGCGGGATCCGCTCGGTGCACAGCGGGGACGCGGTGGTGGCGCCGAGTACGACGCGGCGGTTGCTGGAGCGTTTCGCCGTGCATCTTCCCTCTCCCGGGGCGGCCGAGCAGGCGAGGCTGACCGGGCTGACCTCGCGGGAGCGGGAGGTTCTCGTGCTGGTGGCCAGGGGACTGTCGAATACGGAGATCGCGGTCCGGCTGAGTCTGGCGGAGGCGACGGTCAAGACGCATCTGGGCCGGGTGCTGGCCAAGCTGAGCCTGAGGGATCGGGCCCAGGTGGTCGTGTACGCCTACGAGACAGGACTTGTGACGCCGCATTCAACGGATTAGGGACGAACGGGCCGCCCGCCCGTCCCCGATTGCCCAGCCCAATAATCTACACTTTGAGTACTAAAGTGGACATTTATGATCAATTGGGCTGGTTTTATCCCTACCGCTCTGCTCGTGTCCCTCATCCCCGGCGCGAATCAGCTCCTCGGCCTGAGCAACGCCGTACGTCACGGCACCGCGTACGCCCTCGCCGGAATCGGCGGGCGGCTGGTCGCCTTCGTCATCCTCATCGGGCTGGTCGTGGCAGGGCTCGGCGCGGCGCTCACGGCATCGGCCACAGCGCTCACGGTGATCAAGTGGGTGGGCGTCGTCTACCTCGCGTGGATCGGGTTCTCAAGTCTGCGGCGCGCCTGGCGGGCCCCACCCGCGGCGGCCGACTCGGCCCCCGCGGCCGGCAGGGGTCTGCGGCCGCTGGTCATCAACGAATTCATCGTCGCGATCAGCAACCCCAAGGCCCTGCTGCTCTTCGCCGCGTTGCTGCCCCAGTTCACCGGCGGGCCGAAAGGCGGCACCGACACGCAACTCGCCATGCTCGGCGGAGCCTACCTCGGCATCGAACTCCTCGTCGGCCTCACCTACGTCGGACTCGGCAGCCGTCTCGGAGCCACCGGCATCCCGGCTCGGACCCAGCGCAGGGTCGATGCCGGCAGCGGCGCGTGCTTCCTCGGCCTCGCCGGAATCCTCGCCGGGGACAACCTCGTCTGAGCCCGGACTCCGCAGCTCTCGGCCGAATGGCCGAGGCGGGTCTACCCCGCAGGTAGGACCGGCCCGTCCGGAAGAGTCCTGCGGTGGAGGGGAAGTCCGTCCGCCAGTCCGATGAATCCCATTCGCCCCAGCAATAGCGTTTGTCCAGCCATAACGCATACGTTGCCGAGGAGAATTGACGTGACCATCACCGGAGAGGTCGGCGCGTGGAACGCGCGGGAGAACACGGCACCGGCCGTGACGGCCAGAGGTCTGACCAAGGTGTACGGCCAGGGGGACACGGCCGTGCATGCCCTCCGAGGGGTGGACGTCTCCTTCGCGACCGGTGCCTTCACCGCGATCATGGGCCCCTCCGGATCGGGCAAGTCCACACTGATGCACTGCCTGGCCGGGCTGGACACGGTCAGCGCCGGGCAGGTGCACATCGGAGACGTGGAGCTCACCGGGCTGGGCGACAAGCAGCTCACCCTGCTCCGCCGTGAGCGGATCGGCTTCATCTTCCAGGCGTTCAACCTGCTGCCCACGCTGACCGCCGAGCAGAACATCCGGCTCCCGTTGGAGATCGCCGGACGTCAGGCCGACAAGGAGTTGTTCGACCGGGTCGTGGAGACCGTGGGCCTGCGTGACCGGCTCGGCCACAAGCCGACCGAGCTGTCGGGCGGCCAGCAGCAGCGCGTCGCGGTGGCCCGTGCCCTGATCAGCAAGCCGCAGGTCATCTTCGCCGACGAGCCGACCGGCAACCTGGACTCGCGCAGCGGCGCCGAGATCCTGTCCTTCCTGCGCACGTCGGTACGGGAGCTCGGCCAGACGATCGTGATGGTCACCCACGACCCGGTCGCGGCCTCCTACGCCGGACGCGTGGTGTTCCTGCGTGACGGCCTACTGGTCAGCGAGCTGGCGGAGCCGAGCCCGCAGTCCGTGCTCGACATGCTGATCAAGCTGGAGGCCTGAGGTGCTGAGGACGACCCTGGCCGGGTTGCGGGCGCACAAGCTGCGCCTGCTGCTCACCTCGCTGGCGATCGCGCTGGGGGTGGGCTTCATCGCGGGCACGTTTGTGCTCACCGACACCATCGAGGTGGGCTTCAGCCAGAAGTTCTCCGCGGCGGCGGACAAGATCGATGTCTCCGTGCTTCCCGTGCGGGACGAGAGCACCGGCGTGGCGCGGCCCATGTCCGGCGCCGTACTGGAGAAGATCCGTGCCGCCGACGGCGTGGCCGACGCGCAGGGGCTCGTGCAGGGCACGTCCGCCCTGATCGGCAAGGACGGCAAGGCCGCCGGGGACTTCCCCACGGCGGGCATCTCCATCCCCGAGAGTTCGCTGAACCGCACCTCGATCACCAGCGGCGCCGCCCCGAAGGCCGCGACGCAGGCCGTACTCGACGAGAACACCGCCGAGACCCGCGGCTTCAAGATCGGTGACACCATCGCGGTGCTGGACTCCAAGAACGCCAGGCACGAGTTCACGGTGGTGGGCCTGTTCGACGCCGGCCTCGACCAGCAGCTCCTCTACAGCGGTGCGGTCGGCTACACCACCGAGACGGCCAAGGCGATGACCGGGGCGAAGGGCTTCAAGGAGATCGACGTCCTCGCCTCGGAGGGTGCGACGCAGGAGGCGGTGCGCGGTTCGGTCGCCGCGGCCCTGGGCGCGGGTTACCAGGTCAGGACCGGGGAGCAGTACGCCGCCGACCTGGCCCAGAGCAACGGCGCCAACACTCAGCTGCTGACGCTGGGGCTGCTGATGTTCGGCCTGGTGGCGATGTTCGTGGCCGCGCTGGTCATCTACAACACCTTCAACATCCTGGTCGCCCAGCGGACCCGCGAGATGGCCCTGCTGCGCTGCATCGGGGCGACGCGCGGACAGGTGTTCGGCTCCATCGTGCTGGAGTCGGCGGTGGTCGGCCTCCTCTCGTCGGTGCTGGGCCTGCTGCTCGGCTACGGGCTGGGCGCGGGGGCGCTCGCCGTACTCGCCGGGGCCGGCACGTCGCTGCCCCCCACCGGGAGCGCGGCCCTGACCACGCGCACGATCGGCCTCGGCCTGCTGATCGGCCTCGTCGTCACGGTGGGGGCGGCGCTGCTGCCCGCACGGTCGGCGACGAAGGTCGCACCGATCGCGGCGCTGCGCTCGCAGGTCGAGGAGCACACCTTCAAGGCCGGCCTGTTCCGCGTGATCTTCGCGGCGCTGCTCCTGGTCGTGGGCGTGGGCGGCACGGTGGCCGGGGTGGGCATGGGACCCGGAGAGGCCGCGCTTCTCGCGGTGGCGGCGGGCGGTTCCTTCGTCTTCCTCGCGGTGCTGGTTCTCGGGCCGGTGATCGTCAAGCCGCTCGGCGCCTTCGTGGGCTGGCTGCCCACCAGGCTCTTCGGGGTGCCGGGCAGGCTCGCCGTGGACAACTCCCGGCGCAACCCGAAGCGGTCGGCGACCACCACCGTCGCGCTCACCGTCGGCGTGACGCTGATGACGCTCATCGCGGTCCTCACCGGCACGATGCGGGTGACGTTCACCCAGCAGCTCGACGACCAGTTTCCCGTCGACTACATGGTCCAGACCCAGGACCGCGGGTCGGGGCTGCCCCGCGCCCTGGCCGAGGACCTGCGGACCAGACCCGAGCTCACCTCGGTCGTCGCGTCCCGCGAGACCTCCACCAAGATCGGGGACAAGGACGAGGAGTATCAGGTCGGGGCGTTCACCGCGGGATCGGATTTCAGGCCGAAGCTCGACGCGGGCTCGATCGACGTCCTCAAGCCCGGGACCGCGGTCGTCTCCGACTACGTCGTCAAGCGGCTCGGCGTCAAGGTCGGCGATCGGATCCCGGTACGGACCACGGAGGCGGGCACGGTCGACCTCACGATCGTGGGCACCTTCGACTCCGGGGAGAGCAACCTGACCGGCGTGACCGTGCCGGCGGAGGAGTTCGACCGTTACTTCGGCCCGGTCGACGACAGCTGGGTGATGATCAACGCCAAGGACGGCGTCAGCCCCGAACAGGCCCGCAAGGCGGTCGACGCGGCGGCGCAGCCGTATCCCACGGCCAAGGTCGCCAGCTCCACCGAGCTCCGGGGCGCGTTCGACGAGACACTCGACATGATGCTGATGATCATCACCGGCCTGCTGGGCCTGGCGGTCCTCATCTCACTGCTGGGCATCGCCAACACGCTGTCCCTCTCGGTCCACGAGCGGACCCGGGAGTCGGCGCTCCTGCGGGCGCTCGGTCTGACCCGGCCCCAGCTGCGGCGGATGCTCGTCGTCGAGGCGCTGATCCTGGGACTCATCGGCGCGCTGGTCGGCGTGGTGCTCGGCGTCACGTTCGGCTGGGCCGCAGGGCAGACACTGGCCGCCGACGTCGCGTTCCAGCTGCCGGTCCTGCAGATTCTGGCGTTCGTGGCACTGTCCGGCCTGGCCGGGGTGCTCGCCGCGGTGCTTCCGGCCCGCAGGGCGGCGCGCGCCTCCATCGTGGGATCGCTCGCCGCCGGCTGACCGGAGTCATCCCCGTGGCCGGGGCGTCTTCTATCGGGGGCGGCGCCCCGGCCACTGCTCGGCCACCGTCTCGGGGTTGAGAAGCGGCCGGATGACAAGCTCTCCGGTGGCCCTGTCGATGACCACGCATCCGGCTCCGACCGTGTCGGGCAGCACGCTGGGATCGTCGGCCTCGGGCTCCTTTGACCAGGCGACATATCCCTCCTTGAAGGCATAAATCCTGATCTCGGTGGCGGAGCCCGGATTCCGGACGCCGTTGAAATACTCCTCCGCGACGGCCCTGGCCTGGTCGGGATTCACAGTCGCCTTCCCTCCCTGTCGATCACGACGCAGAAGACGCCGGTCACCGATTCGTACGGCGGGTCGACCGCCATGTGACCCCGCTGCGCGTCGATCCAGATCACCTCTCCGTCGAAGTTCACCGCGTTCCACGCGTGGCTGCCACCGGCCGGCCAGCGGGTGATGATGATGGCGGCGGCCCCGTGTCCCCCGGCCAGCAGCGCCTGGGCGATCGGAACGTAGGCGTGCCGCCCCTGCCCCACGTACTGGAACCGCTGTCCCAGCCATCTCTCGGCCCTGGCCGCTCCACCGGCCTCACCGCTGAGCAGCGGCTTGCCGACCCGGTCGTACTCGGGCCGCCGGGGTGCGGCCACGGCCGGCACGCCGTGCCAGGTGGACAGCACCGACAGCGCGCAGTCGACCGCGTTGGTCGCCCTGAACGGGTCCTCCGCGGCCCCGGACCCGTTGATCAGCCTGATCCACATGCCCCGGGGATCCGGGAAACGGCGCGGGACCCCCTGCTCGGTCACCGGCACGGCTCGCACCATGTCCTCTTCGGTCTGCGGGTCGGGCCGCGCCAGCCCTCCGGCCACGCCGTACGGCCTGCACCGGTCCAGCACCGCGGGCCGCCACTGCATCCGCTGCGCGCGCTCGGGCTCCCGCATCCGCTCGGGCTCCCGTGCCCGCTCATGCTCCCGTACTCGCTCGGTCTGTTGCGGCCCCGCAGCCGCGACCGGCACCTGCGCCTCCAGCTCGAAGTCCCGCCACCGCTTCCCGTCCGCGGTCACGACGGGGTTGTAGACGCCCGCAGGCAAAAAACACTCAGTCACGCGGTCCCCCTCGCCCAGTCACCGAGAGCCCGATGTTAAGGCGACCGACCGCACGACGCAGGCCAGTTGGCCAGATCGGGGGCCTAACGTTCTTCCGCGTCCCCTGAGAGGCGCACCGGGGCCGTGCCGACAGCGGGGCCGGCAGCGGTGCCGACGACCTCGGCCTTCTCGGTGCCGAGCTCATCCTTCTCGGTGCCGAGCTCATCGACGAGGTGGCGCAGGACCGTGTCGGCGATGTCACCGAGGACCTCGATCTGCTCGCCGGTGAGCACGTCGATGAGATGGCGGCGGACGGACTCGACGTGGTCGGGCGCCGCCGCCTCGATGGCGCGCATACCGCCGTCGGTGAGGACGATGATCGCACCTCGCGCGTCCGTGGCGCAGTTCTCGCGGGTGACCAGGCCCCGCTCCTCCATCCGGCTGATGTGGCGGGACAGGCGGCTCTTGGACCACAGCATGTGCGCGGCGAGCGCGTTGAGCCGCCAACGGCGGTCAGGGCTGGAGCTCAGCGTCGACAGCACGTCGTAGTCGGGGTCGGACAGACCCGAGTCGCGGGTGAGGTCACGGGCGATCTGGGCGTCGAGCAGCAGGCGCATCCGGCGGTAGCCGAGCCATGCCCGGAACTCTCGCTCGTCGAGCCATCGCGGGTCCGTCATGGGAGCCACCCTAGCCACTGGTTGACATGTAACCAAAGCATTGGCAATCTCTGTTTACACGTAAACAATTTGAGGGAGAGCACGCCATGCCGCTGTTGAAGGTCATCGTCGCCAGCACCCGGCCGGGCCGGGTGGGCCGGAACATCGGCGACTGGTTCGCCCGGCACGCCGTGGAGCACGGCGGATTCACCGTGGAGATCGTCGACCTGGCCGAGGTGGGGTTGCCGTTCCTGGACGAGCCCGAGCACCCCGCCACGGGAAACTACCTCCACCGGCACAGCAAGGACTGGAGCGCCACGATCGGCGAGGCGGACGCGTTCGCGTTTGTCATGCCGGAGTACAACTACGCCTTCAGCGCACCGTTGAAGAACGCGATCGATTTCCTGTACCACGAATGGCGCTACAAGCCTGTCGGCTTCGTCAGCTACGGCGGGATGTCAGGTGGCCTGCGCGCCGTCCAGATGATGAAGCAGGTGGTCACCACCCTGCGCATGGTGCCCGCCGGCGAGGCGGTGACCATCTTCACCCGCAGGCAGCTCGACGCGGACGGCCGGCTGGTCGTCGACGACGACCTGTCCGCCTCGGCGACCGGAATGCTGGACGAGCTCGGGAGGCTCACCCAGGCGATGTCCGCGATGCGGACATCGGCCTAGCCGCTCCGCCGCCTGCCGGTCGCCTGGCGCGCTCACGCGCGAATGGCGGTGGACTGCTCCCATTCAGCGGGATGGGCGGGCGAGCAGCCCCGTGAGCAGCACCTCGAGTATCCCGCGGAGGGTGTCGGTGAAGTCGAGTCGCATGGCCGCCAGCGAGGGGTCGGCCTCGTAGGCGGCCAGCATCGCGGCCGAGGGCTGCGCGTGGATCCACACCGCGCCGGTCGCCATGATCGCGGCGCCGGCGAACCGTATCGCGTCGTGCTCGCCGAGCTCCCGCACGTGCTCGCGCACCAGCCGGACCAGCACGTGCGCGTTCGCGACGGCGGCGTGCTTGTACTGCGCGGCGATCTGCGGGGAGACATTGCGTTCCAGCACCGCCGCCTGCGCGCTGATCAGATCGCACAGCACCGGGCGGGCCGCCAGCGAGGTCGCGAGCGTGGCGGCCACCTGGTCTCCGCGCTCGAACGGCGCCGCGCCGGCGTCGACCGCGGCGGTGAGCGCGCCGTCGAGCTGCTCCAGCCACTCTCGCAAGGCGACGTCGAGCAACTCCAGCAGCACCGCCTCGCGGGACTCGAAGTAGCGCAGGACGTTCGACTTCGCCAGGCCGACGCGCCGGCTCAGCTCGTTGAGGCTCACCTGTGCCACCGGCATCTCGGCCAGCATCGCGGCCGCGGTGTCCAGGATCACCCGCCTGCGCTCCGCGCGCTGCTCCTCGCTGCGTGCACGTTGGAAGGTCACCATGCCAGCATTCTACAGACCGGCGGTCCCTTGTTAACAGACTGCCGGTCCGCTAATGTTCAGAACAACAGACCGCCAGTCTCTAACAAGTCGCGCAGGAGTCACTATGTACACCGTCCCCGACCAGAGCGGGAAGTTCGCCGTCGTCACCGGTGCCAACAGCGGCACCGGTAAGGAAGCCGTCCGGCGCCTCGCCTCCGCCGGGGCACGCGTGGTGATGGCCGTCCGCACGGTCGCCAAGGGCGAGCAGGCCCGCGCCGAGATCCTGGCGCGGCACCCACACGCCAACCTTGAGATCCGCCGGATCGACCTGGCCGACCTCGCCTCGGTCAAGGAGTTCGCCGACGGGCTCATCGCCGACGGCACCCCACTGGACCTGCTGATCAACAATGCCGGGGTGATGGCTCCGCCCACCCGTATGACCACGGCCGACGGCTTCGAGCTGCAGTTCGGCAGCAACTACCTCGGCCCCTTCGCCCTGACCGTCCGGCTCCTGCCGACGGTGCTCGCCGCCGCCGCGCCGCGCGTGGTCACCATGAGCAGCGGCACGGCCCACTACGGCCGGATCACCTTCGAGGACCTGCAGCGGGAGCGCCGCTACAGCCCCAACCGCGCCTACGCCCAGTCCAAGCTCGCCGACCTCATGCTCACCCGGCACCTCGCCGCCGTCGCCGCCCAGCGCGGCTGGAACCTGATGAGCAACGGCGCCCACCCCGGCTACACCCTCACCAACCTCCAGACGGCGGGCGCGAGCCTCGGAGGCGGCAGGCCGTCGCGCCTGCAGGCCCTGCTCAACACCGTCGTGCCCTCGCAGGGCGTCGAGCAGGGCACCGAGCCACTGCTGTACGCCGCCACCAGCCCCGAGGCCGTCACCGGCGGCTACTACGGTCCCGGCAGATGGGGCGGCCTGGTCGGCCCCACCGTCACCGCCCGCCCGCCCCGCAGGGCCCTGGACCCCGTGACCAACGCCCGCCTGTGGGCCGAGGCCGAACGCCTCACCGGCGTCACCCTGGCCGCCCACGTCGCCTGACCGAGGCCGGAGCCAGGACCTGACCCAGGCCGGAGCCGGAACCGGAGCCGGGGTCAGGCGACCTCGACGGTGATGGTGTGCCAGCCGGTGGCCCCGTCCGGGACAACGTCGGCCAGGGCCTCGGTCTGGGTGTAGCCGGTGGCGTCGGTGGCTCGCACCTGGATGACGTGGCTTCCCCGGACTGCGTCCCAGTCGTCGATCACCCACTGGCGCCAGGTGTCGGCCGTCGGCGCCTCGGCCAGCCGGGCCTGACGCCACGGCCCCTGGTCGACGCGCACCTCGACCGCGTCCACCCCCTTGTGCTGCGCCCAGGCGACGCCCGCGATCACCGTACGGCCCGCCGGGATGCTGTCGCCGTCATGCGGCAGGTCGATCCGCGACTCCGTCTTGATCGGCCCCTTGGCCGACCAGCCCCTGGACGTCCAGTAGGCCTCCTCCTGGTCGAACCGGCTGACCTTGATCTCCGTCACCCACTTGGTGGCCGAGACGTAACCGTAGAGGCCGGGGACGACCTGCCGGACCGGGAAGCCGTGGTCCACGGGGAGCGCCTCGCCGTTCATCCCGAAGGCCAGCATCGAGTCGCGGCCGTCGAGGACGATGTCGATCGGGGTGCCGGAGGTCCAGCCGTCGGCGGAGGTGTTGAGCAGCATGTCGGCGTTCTTCTGGATGCCCGCGTCGCGCAGGAGATCCGCCATGCGGACGCCCAGCCAGCGGGCGTTGCCGATGTACGGCCCGCCGACCTCGTTGGAGACGCAGCACAGCGTGACGTCGGCCTCCTCGATGGAGCGCTTCATCAGATCGGCGAAGGTGAGCTCGACGGGCCGGTCCACCAGGCCGTAGATCTTCAACGTCCAGTTGCGGGGGTCGACCTGGGGCACGATGAGGGCGGTGTCCACCCGGTAGAAGTCATTGTTCGGGGTGACGAACGGCGACAGCCCCTTGATCTTGAAGTCGACTCCGGCGGGAAGCGGGGCCATCGGGACCGCGGGTCGCGGCAGCGTGAGGTCGACCCTGGCCGCGCTCACCGCCGCCCGGCCCGACAGCATCTGCCCGGCCGCCCCCGCCACTCCGGCGACGACGGCACCCCCGATCACTCCGGTCAGCAGTCCTCGCCGGTCGAACGAACGGAGGTCGTTGCCCGCCCGCATGATCGGCGGCGCCGGCGCGTTCTGCCGCTCCGCCGTCTCCGTGCCGCTCTCCGCGGAGAAGGACGAGCCGGAGGGAGACGGGTTGGAGACGGGAGAGCCGGAGGCAGGAGGACTGGGGAGAGCCGAACCGGGAGGGCGGGAGACGGACGGGCGGGGGACGAAGGCGCGGTTGATGAGCCAGTGGAGCGCGAACATGGCTGCGCCGACGCCGGCCAGCGTGGGGACGACGTCCACGACGCCCGCGCCGGGGCGGGTCAGGACGGCGATGATCCCGATGACACCGAACGCGGCCAGGCCCGCCAGGCCGTACCGGATCTCGCGGAGGGCGAGGATGCCGAGGCCCGCGGCGAGCGCCGCGACGACCACGAAGATGCCGAGCAGCAGGATGTTCTTGTCGTTCTCCCCGAAGGCGCGGATCGCCCAGTCCTTGAGCCCGGCCGGGGTGAGGTCGACGGCGGCGTTGCCGACCGCGATGACGGGGAAGGCCGAGGCTTTCACCACACCCGCGACCAGCAGGGAGACCCCGACCGCCATCGCACCGGATACCAGGCCGATCAGCGCCGCCGCCCACAGGGGCGTGCGCCTGTTGCTCTTCATGCTCCGACGCTACGCCCCCCGGGGACCGTAAGATCTTACGCGCCGATTACAGCCCGGCCCGGACCCGCCGTCATCGGGGCGCCAGGCTCTCCGCCGCATCGATCGAGCTTGATTCTCGCGCCGCCGGGCCCTCGGAGGAATCCGGCTGCCCCGCGCCTTCTACAGCGTAGATCGATCTTCGCCGACTCTCGCGCCGCCCGGCCCCGAAAGGAACCCGGCGGCCCCGCGCTTTCCACAGCGTCGATCGATCCTGGTCCTCGCCGATTCCCGTTCCAGTCCAGAGAGGACCGGCTATCCGACCGTTTCCACGAGGATCGGGACCAGGGCGCGGAAGGCGCGGCCCCGGTGGCTGATGGCGTCCTTCTCCTGCGCCGACAGCTCGGCGGTCGTCCGGCTCTCCCCCTCGGGCACGAAGATCGGGTCGTAGCCGAAGCCGTTGCTCCCGCGCGGCGCGTCGATGATCACGCCGTACAGCGCGCCCTCGGCCACCCGCTCCTCCCCCGAAGGCAGGGCCAGCGCGGCGGCGCACGCGAAGTGGGCGCCGAGGCGCTCGCGCGGCACGTCCGACACCTGCGCGAGCAGCAGGTTCAGGTTCGCCTCGTCGTCACCGTGCCTGCCGGACCAGCGAGCGGAGAAGATGCCCGGCATGCCGTTCAGCGCGTCCACGCACAGGCCGGAGTCGTCGGCGATCGCGGGAAGGCCGGACTGCTTGGCGACCGCATGGGCCTTGAGCAGGGCGTTCTCGGCGAATGTCAGGCCGGTCTCGGCGACGTCGCCGATCTCGGGGAACTCCTCAAGACCGACGATCTCGATGGGCACCGAGGCGTCGGCCAGAATCCGGCGGAGCTCGACGATCTTCCCTGCGTTACGGGTGGCCAGGACCACTCGCGCGCTCACGCCAGCGTCTCCCGCTGCAGACGGGTGAGCTCCGCGCATCCGGCGATGCCGAGGTCGAGCAGCTCGTCCAATGCGGCGCGGTTGAACGGCTTGCCCTCGGCCGTGCCCTGAACCTCGACGAACTCGCCCGATCCCGTCATCACGACGTTCATGTCGGTCTCGGCCGCGACGTCCTCGGTGTAGCAGAGGTCCAGCAGCGGCGTGGATCCGACGACGCCGACCGACACGGCGGCGATCGAGTCGATCAGCGGGTCGCCGCTGCACATCTTCCGCTCGCGCATCCAGCTCACCGCGTCGGCCAGCGCCACGTAGGCTCCGGTGATCGCGGCGGTACGGGTGCCGCCGTCTGCCTGGAGCACGTCACAGTCGATGACGATCGAGTTTTCGCCCAGGGTCTTGTAGTCGACGCAGGCCCGCAGGGAGCGGCCGATCAGGCGGGAGATCTCGTGCGTCCGGCCGCCGATCTTGCCGCGCACCGACTCGCGGTCGTTACGGGTGTTCGTGGCCCGCGGCAGCATGGCGTACTCGGCCGTGACCCAGCCCTGGCCACTGCCCCGGCGCCAGCGTGGCACGCTGTCCTGCACGGAGGCGGCGCAGAGCACCTTGGTGCCGCCGAACTCGACGAGCACCGACCCTTCGGCGTGTGCGAGCCAACCACGGGTGATGGTGACGGGGCGGAGTTGATCGGGAGAACGTCCATCTGCGCGAGCCATGAAACTCACCCTAGGTCATACGTGGCCCCACTCCGTGCGAGCTCCGTCCGTCCCCCGAACCCACCCCGGGAGGCGTCCTCCAGGATTTGGCCGCAGTCGTTCCAGGGCACGAGATGGGTCAGCACCAGTGTCCCCACGTCCGCCCTCGCCGCGTGCTCGGCGGCCTGCCGGCCGTTCAGATGGAGATCATGGGGAAGGTCGGGCTTGTCCAGGAACGATGCCTCGCACAGGAGCACGTCAGCCCCCGCGGCGAGCTTGACCAGCTCTGCGGACTCACCGGTGTCACCCGAGTAGGCCACCGAGCGCCCGCCGTACGAGACCCTGAACCCGTAGGTCTCCACCGGGTGGTTCACCAGCGCGGCCGTCACCTCGAACGGACCCACCTCGAACACCCGGGGCGTCAGCCCGATGAAGTCGAAGGCGGTCTCCAGCCGTGGTTCGTCGGGCATGGCGTAGGCGGACGACAGCCGCTGCGGCGCGTCGGCGGGAGCGTAGACCGGCACCCGGGGCTGCGGGCCCTGCGGGGAGTAGGTGCGCACCACGTGGTAAGGACACATGTCGAGGCAGTGGTCGGCATGTAGGTGGGACAGGCAGATCGCGTCCACGTCGTAGAGACCGATGTGCCTCTGCAGCGCGCCGAGCGCGCCGTTGCCGAAGTCCAGCAGCATGCGGAACCCCTCGGCCTCCAGCAGATAGCAGGAGGAAGGGCTGTTCGGGCCGGGGAAACTTCCCGAGCACCCGATGATTGTCAATTTCAAGGCGGCCTCCTACTCTCCCATTGCGACGCTACGCGTCACAGTTCGGGCACCGGTGACCGGCGTCTTCTCACGCCGCTCATCCGCTGTGCCCATTCGGTCCTCGGTTCAGATCACCGGAGCTTCCTCACGAGAACCGTCCAGTCCATTGGTGGAAACATCCCCCACTACTGCGACTTCGACCGCCTCGATCTCAGGTCCGAGGAACCTGCGTCCGAGTTGGGCGAAGACGCTCGCGTCACCGGTGGCACGGAAACGGTGCTCAGGCGCGCCCCCTACGGCGGCCATGCCCCGGTCGTGCAGGATCCGGTAGACGTCCTTGGCCGTCTCGTCGGCGCTGGACACGAGGGTGACCCCGTTTCCCACGACGTAGGAGATCGGCCCGGTGAGCAGTGGGTAGTGCGTGCATCCCAGAATCAACGTGTCGCATCCGTCGTCCAGAATCGGCTTCATGTAACCGCGGATGACCTCGATGAGCTCGTCGCTCATCGTCTCTCCCCGTTCCACGAACTCCACCAGCCGGGGAGCCGCCACTCCGGTCAGCCGGACGTCGGGTGCCGCGGCGAACGCGTCGTGATACGCCATCGACTCGATCGTGGCCCGGGTCCCGATCACTCCGACCCTGCCGTTGCGGGTGGCCCGTACGGCACGGCGCGTCGCCGGTTGGATCACCTCGACGACCGGCACGTCATAGCGTTCGCGCGCGTCCCGCAGCACTGCCGCGCTGGCGCTGTTGCACGCGATCACCAGCATCTTGACGTCGTGTTCGACGAGGTGATCCATCACTTCCAGCGCGTAGGAACGGACCTGCGCGATGGTCTTGGGGCCGTACGGCTGCCGCGCGGTGTCGGCCACGTAGAAGATCGATTCGTTGGGTAACTGATCGATGATCGCCCTGGCCACCGTGAGACCGCCCACGCCACTGTCAAATATTCCAATACTCGCTTGCGACACGGTTCCCAAGGTTAGGCGACCTGGGCCGATAGATCACGGTAAGAATCCTCACATCGACGATTCTCATCTCAGGGATAGCCGTTCCACCGTGCCCGGCCCAGAGGCCGGCGCGCGGCCCCGTCGGGCGGCGCCGTGCCCGGACCGATCGCGCCGGCTTCCGGCCGTCGCCGGCTCAGCCGCGCCCGACCCGGGCCAGTTGACGGGACTGCGCGACCAGGCGACCGGTGGAGTCGCGGACCTCCACGTCCTCGTCGAACCAGCCGTCGCTGATCATGCGGCCGCTGCCGAGCAGGGTGAGCCAGCCCGGGGCGGGTAAGGCGCGCAGGTGCCAGGTGAGGTCGACCGTGGGCGCCCAGCCGCGCTCTCCGGCGGAGAAGACCACCGGCGGGAGCACGTCCACGGCCAGGGCCAGCACATACGGGTCGGGATCCTGCGGCTCGGCCATCCGGAAGTAGGCGCGGCCCTCGGGGCGTCCGGTGGGCCTTCCGTCAAGCCAGCCGATGGTGGGCGGGTCGAACGCCATCTCCATCTGCTCGTTGAGCGTCATGTTCGACTCGGGCTTGGGATCGGGCAGCCTGACGCACTGCTCCAGAGGCGGCATGACCGCCGAGGGACCGTCCATCCAGTCGGGGACGACGTCGGCGAGGGTCGCCGTTGTGACGAGGGTCTCGATGAAGGACCTGTCGTCCTGGATCAGGGTGGCGCGGGTCATCGTGGCAGTGCGACCGGCCTTGATCTGCTCCAACCGCACCCGGGCGGGACCGGGCCGGGGCGCGCGCAGGAACTGCGCGCTGGTGGTCACCGGGTGCTCGTGAGAGGAGGCGTCCACGACGGCGCGCAGGATCACGGCCATCAGGTAACCACCGTTGAGCGGACCACCGACCGAGTATCCGGGGTCCAGCGACACGTCGTAGGTGTTCTCGTCCACCCGGACGGCCCGTGTCGCCTCATCGAACTTCGTCATCCACGCTCCCGAACCTTGTTCTAGAGAACTCACCCTACCCATTCCGGGTGAACCTCGCCTCCCCGACCTCTCAAACGTGTCGCTAACAGGGAAAACGTGCTTTCACCAAAAGACCGGCAACCATTTTCAGGGAGGTGCCGGAAGGTTCTCGGAGCCACTCTCGGCAGGTCTCGGAGAGGTTCGCGAGGAGGGCCGCGGAGGGTCTTCGGGAGGTTTTCCAGGGGGGCGGGGGATGGCGGCCCCCGATGATGCCGGGGTCCATCCGCAACCCGGGCGACCGGGCGAGCCGATTGTTCATAACAATGTTCCGGCTCTTCTACGACGTTCTGCAACGGGGGCGATTTGGTCTTCCGAGACGCCATGGCCACCACCGAAAACGACGGGATCGTGCCGATGAAGCTGGTCCAGGCCCTGGAAGGGCCTGATTCGGCTTAGACGAAGCAATCACGCAGTTAGTTCAATGCAAGCCGATTGCTAGCAATGTGCACTAACTTACTTCTCTATATCCGAGAAACCCACATTGTGAGTGAGCATGCCTGCCAATAACCCCCCCGACCAGTCGCCTACGCCGGATGAGCAATCCGACAGGACGATCGCCTACCGCAGGAACGAGGGTGGGCAGCAGAACGATCAGCCATACGCCCAGAACCATCCCCAGCAGGGCGGCTACCCGCAGCCGGCCCAGCCTGGATACCCCCAGCCCGGCTACCCGCAGCAGCCTGGCTACCCGCAGCAGAACGCGGGGGGTCAGGCCCAGCCCGGCTACACCCAGCAGCCCCCGGGGGGCTACCAGCAGGCCCAGCCCGGCTACACCCAGCCCGGTTACACCCAGCAGGGTCACACCCAGCAGGGTCACCAGCAGCCGGCCTACGGACAGCAGGCTTACGGCCAGCAGGCCGGTGGACAGCAGCCCGGCTACGGGCAGCCGACCTATGGGCAGCCCGCCTACGGACAGCAGGCCGGCTGGCAACAGCAGGGCCCCGACTACCTGAGCACCGGACAGCCGCCCGCACCGCCCACCCGCAAGGGTGGCAAGGGCTGGCTGCTCGCGGCGATCGCCGCGCTGATCGTGGTCCTCGTGGGCGGTGGCGGTGTCTTCGCGGTCAACCTGCTCAGTGGCGGCGGCACGCAGCCGCACGATGTCCTGCCCGGCGATGCCATGGGGTACGTGCGTCTCGACCTCGACCCGGCGGCGAACCAGAAGCTGGCGCTGTTCAGCATCGCGCGGAAGTTCACCGTCACCAAGGACTCCTTCAGCGGCGACGACCCGCGCGCGGCCATCTTCGACCTGATCAAGAAGGACAACCAGGACCTCAGCAAGATCGACTACGCCGCCGACGTCCAGCCCTGGCTCGGCGAACGCATCGGCCTGGCCGTGCTCGCTCCCCCCAAGGGCAACCCCACGCCCGGCGTCGTGGTGGCCGTTCAGGTCACCGACGAGGCCGCGGCCAAGACGGGGATCGCCAAGCTGATGGGCGAGGAGAAGTACGGCATCGCCTTCCGCGAGGACTACGCGCTCCTCACCCCCACCCAGGCGGAGGCCGACCAGGCCGTCGGTGCCCCGCCGCTGGCGGAGAACGCCAACTTCTCCGAGGACCTGAGCGCCCTCGGCGAGACCGGCGTGCTTTCCTTCTGGATGGACGCGAGCAAGATCGCGGCACTCGCCCCCGAGCTGGCCGCCGCGGACGACACCGCCCTCGCCCAGATCAAGAACCTTCGCGTGGCGGGCGCGCTCCGCTTCGACGGCGACTACGTCGAGCTGGCCGGCATCGGCCGGGGCGCGCAGAACCTGGACATGGGCACCCCCGAGCCCTCCCGGATCAGCGTGCTTCCGGCCTCCACCGCCGGTGCGGTCTCGATCTCCGGCCTCGGTGACGTGATCGGCAAACAGTGGGCAGAGATCATGAAGTCGGCCGAAAAGACCGGCGGCGTGTCCTTCAAGCAGTTCGCCGAGCAGGCCCAGCAGAAGTACGGGCTGACGCTCCCCGACGACCTGGCGACGCTGCTCGGCAAGAACCTCACCCTGGCCCTGGACGGAACCGGCCTCGACGGTAACCAGCCCAGGTTCGGCGCCCGGATCGTCACCGACCCGGCCAAGGCCCAGGAGGTCGTCGGCAAGATCGAGAAGTTCCTGGCCGACTCCGGGACCGCCGTCCCGCAGCTCGCCAAGACTCCCGGTGACGGCACCTACGTCCTGGCCAGCGCGCAGGACTACGCCGCCGAGCTCGCCAAGGACGGCACGCTGGGCGACAGCGAGAGCTTCAAGATCGCGATCCCCAATGCCGACGAGGCGACCTTCGCGGTCTACGTCGACCTGGACAAGGTCGAGAAGTTTTACCTCCAGGGCCTGCAGGGCGACGACAAGGCCAACCTCCAGACCCTGCGCGCCGTGGGCATGAGCGGCACCCAGTCCGGCAGCGACTCCTCGTTCGCCCTGAGGGTCCTGTTCAACTAAGCGGCTCCAGCCGGTGATCGGCGATCTCAGCCGACCGGAGACGACAAGGGCGGGCGCCCCCATCGGGGACGCCCGCCCTTGTCGTCGGCCCTGTCATCTCAGGACCCGTTCACATCAGAAGCCCGTTCGTCTCGGAGCCCGTTCGCTCTCGACCCCGTCGTCTCAGGGCCTGTTCACTCCAGGAACCGCGTTCTTCTCGGAGCCCGTTCGCTCCCGGCTCTGTCGTCTCAGGGCCTGTTCACGCCGGAGCCGGATCCATCTCGGGGTTCGTTCGCGGCGGGGCCGGTCACGCCCAGAGCTGGCCTTCGAGTCGCTCCTCGGCCTCGTCCAGCGTCCCCTCGTAGGCGCCGGTGGACAGGTATTTCCACCCGCCGTCCGCCACCACGAACGCGATGTCGGCCCGCTCCCCTGCCTGAACGGCCTTGCTCGCCATGCCGAGGGCGGCGTGCAGGGCCGCGCCGGTGGAGACACCGGCGAAGATGCCCTCGGTGCTCAGCAGTTCCCTCGTGCGCCGGAGCGCGTCAGCGGAGGAGACGGAGAAGCGCGTGGTCAGGACATCGGGATCGTAGAGTTCCGGGATGAAGCCCTCGTCGACGTTGCGCAGGCCGTACACCAGCTCGCCGTAACGCGGCTCAGCGGCGACGATCTTCACGTCGGGGACGCGCTCGCGCAGGAACCGGCCGACGCCCATCAGCGTGCCCGTGGTGCCGAGACCGGCCACGAAGTGGGTGACGGACGGGAGGTCCTCAAGGATCTCCGGGCCCGTCGACTCGTAGTGGGAACGCCAGTTGGCCGGGTTGCCGTACTGGTAGAGCATCACCCAGTCCGGGTTCTCCGCGGCCAGGCCCTTGGCGACCCTGACCGCCTCGTTGGAACCACCCGCCGCGGGAGAGGAGATAATCTTCGCCCCCCACATGCGCAGGAGCTGGCGGCGCTCCTCGGAGGTGTTCTCCGGCATCACGCAGATCAGCTTGTAGCCCTTGAGCCGGGCGGACATCGCCAGCGAGATGCCGGTGTTGCCGCTCGTGGGTTCGAGGATGGTGCAGCCCGGCTGGAGGAGCCCGTCCTTCTCGGCCTGCTCGATCATCCACAGCGCCGGGCGGTCCTTGATCGAACCTGTCGGGTTGCGGTCTTCGAGCTTGGCCCAGATCCGCACGTCCTGCGAGGGGGACAGCCGGGGCAGCCCGACCAGGGGCGTGCGGCCGACCGAGTCGATCAGTGAGTCAAAGCGCATGATGTACGGCTTCCGCATCGTGCCAACGAACAGGGAACATCAGCGGGCGCCGCCGGCCCGGTGGGGCAGGCGGCGCTGTGCGACTAGCGGGCGCCGCCGGCCACGGCGGGCAGGACGGTGACCGTGTCGCCGTCCGCGACCGGGGTCTCCAGCCCGCCCAGAAAGCGGACGTCCTCGTCGTTCAGGTACACGTTCACGAAGCGGCGCAGCGCGCCCTTGTCGATCAGACGGTCCTTCAGCCCGGGGTGCCCGGCCTCCAGATCGTCGATCAGCTCCTCCAGCGTGGCGCCCTTGGCGTCCACGGCCTTGGCTCCGTCGGTGTAGGTGCGCAGGATGGTCGGAATGCGGATCTCGATGGCCATCGCGGGTCAATCTCCTTGTGTCGTCAGTCGTCATGGGAGTGCCGCCCACCGGATTCAGAACACCGGCGGGCACGGGAGGATTCCGGAATACCGGGTCAGCGACAGTCGTAGACGACGACGGACGGGGTGTGCGCGAACAGGAAGTTCTGTACCGGCGCGACATCCGCTTGCCGCGCCCACGCACCGGGACGCGAGAGCACGACGTCCTCCGGGCTCGGGTCAGCGGTCAACATGCTTGCCAGTTTACCCATCCCCGCACGGCCGTATCGGTCAGCGGGCCGCCGATCACCCCAAAGTGATCGTGACCTCTTCCTCGTTCACGACCCCGTCGACGATCCGGTACGAGCGGAACTCCGCCTTCTCCCCCAGCTCCTCGCGGGTGGAGACCAGCACGTAATGGGCGTTCGGCTCGGAGGCGTAGCTGATGTCGGTGCGGGAGGGGTAGGCCTCGGTCGCGGTGTGCGAGTGATAGATGATCACCGGCTCCTCGTCGAGGTCGTCCATCTCCCGCCAGACGCGCAGCTGTTCCAGCGAGTCGAAGCGGTAGAACGTGGGCGACCGCTCGGCGTTCTCCATCGCGACGAACCGCTCGGGGGAGTCCGAGCCGATCGGCCCGGCGATCACGCCACAGGCCTCGTCCGGGTGGTCGGCCCGGGCATGCGCGATGATCTTGTCAACCAGTTCCCGAGAGATGGTGAGCATGTCTGGAAGTTACCAAAGGGCACGGACCAGGGTGTCCTGGAGGTAGGTCAACCAGTCGTAAGTGACATACGCCGGGTAGCGGGGATCGTCCTCCGGCATCTCGGCGATCTCGTCATGGATCTCCTCGGTCACCTCCAGCCGGGTGCCGAGCGCCAGCCGTACGTCGTTCAGCGCGCGCATCCACGCCTGCGCCTGCTCCTGGGTGAGCTCCACCCGGCCGGGCTCGGCGCTGTCGAGCATGGTCTGGGCGTCGGCCCGCTTGCCGTCGCGCAGGGTCGCCTCGGTGTAGCGGCGGAACTCCGCGGACTGCTCATGATCCTCGTAGGCCGAGGGGAACAGCCGGGCCAGCACCGGATCGGTGGACTGCTCGGACGAGCCGATGCCGAGCGCCCGCTCCAGGGGGTCGTCTCCGGTCTCCCCCGGCTCGATCAGGCCGAGGATCTGGGAGACCAGCGAGCGCAGGATCGAGACCTCGGCCGCGTCGAAGACCGTGATCACACCGCCCCTGCGTCCAGGCATGAACCCCGAGCTCACTTCTCACCCACCACTCTTCGCCGGCCTCGCGGGAGGCTCGAACGCCGCCCGTCGCGCGACGAGCCGGACCTGGTCCGCCGACCGCTCATGAATCCCGCTGAACGGTCGCCCACAGGCCGTAGGAGTGCATGATCTGCACGTCGCGCTCCATCTCCTCGCGGGTACCGCTGGACACAACGGCCCGGCCCTTGTGATGCACGTCCAGCATCAGCTTCTCCGCCTTCTCCTTCGAGTAACCGAAGACGGACTGAAAGACATAGGTCACATAGGACATCAGGTTGACGGGGTCATTCCAGACGATCGTCAACCATGGCAGATCGGGCCGTACGTCGATTGACGGACGCTCGACCTCCGTTGGAGCGGTGCTACCCACATTCACCAGTCTGCCCTACCCCGGCCTTAGTCTTCGACTCATGACGATGGCCATGAGCAGTGCGTTGCTTACTGATCACTATGAGCTGACGATGCTGGAGGCCTCATTGCGCAGCGGGGCCGCATCGCGGCGCGCGGTGTTCGAGGTCTTCGCGCGGCAACTGCCCGGAGGACGGCGATACGGGGTGGTCGCGGGGACCGGCCGCGTTCTTGAGACGCTGGAGCATTTCCGCTTCGAAGACGAGGATCTCACCTTCCTCAGGGACAACCATGTGGTCGACGCGCGCACCCTGGAGTTTCTCGCCGACTACCGGTTCTCCGGACACCTGTACGGCTATGCCGAGGGTGAGTGTTACTTCCCCGGCTCTCCGATCATGACCGTGGAGGGCACGTTCGCCGAGGCCGTGCTCCTCGAGACGGTGATCCTGTCGGTCCTCAACCATGACTGCGCGATCGCCACCGCGGCCTCCCGGATGATCCACGCCGCCGGATCCAGGCCGCTCATCGAGATGGGATCGCGGCGCACCCACGAGATGTCGGCCGTGGCCGCCGCCCGGGCCGCCTACCTGGCCGGGTTCTCCGCCACCTCCAACCTCATGGCCGGCCACGCGTACGGCGTGCCGACCGCCGGGACCGCGGCCCACGCCTTCACGCTCCTGCACGACTCCGAGGAACAGGCCTTCCAGGCCCAGATCAACTCGCTCGGCACCGGCACCACGCTGCTCGTGGACACCTACGACGTGGCGCAGGCCGTACGGACCGCGGTGGATCTGGCCGGCCCCAGCCTGGGCGCCGTCCGCCTCGACTCCGGCGACCTGGCCCAGGTCGCCCACGAGGTCCGCGAGCAGCTTGACGCGCTGGGGGCGCACAAGACCCGGATCATCGTCACCAGCGACCTGGACGAGTACGCCATCGCGGCACTGGCCTCCGCCCCCGTGGACGTCTACGGCGTCGGCACCTCGCTCGTCACCGGCTCCGGCTCGCCCACGGCCGCGCTGGTCTACAAGCTCGTGGCCCGCGAGGACGCCGACGGGATCATGCGGCCGGTCGCCAAGAAGTCGGTGGGCAAACCCAGCAGGGGCGGTCGCAAGGACGCCTTCCGCAAGCTCGACGCCACCGGAACGGCGATCGCCGAGCTGGTCACCGTCGCAGGCGACCCGCCCGCGGATGCACGCCCGCTCCAGGTCCAGCTGGTCAAGGACGGCGAGGTCGTCGGCCGGGAGACCCTGGAGAAGATCCGCGGGCGGCACCGCGACGCGGTCGCCGAGCTCCCGGCCCCTGCCCATCAGCTGTCCCGGGGTTACGCCGCGATCCCGACCATGTTTGACTAGGGCGCGTGGCCACCGCATTGATCATCACCGATGTCCAGAACGACTTCTGCGAGGGCGGCAGCCTGGCGGTGAGCGGCGGCAGCGAGGTGGCCGCCGCCATCTCCCTGCACGCCGCCTCACACCACTACGACCACATCGTGGCCACCCGGGATTTCCACGTGGATCCCGGCGCCCACTTCTCCGCCGAACCGGACTACTTGAACACCTGGCCCATCCACTGCGTGGCCGGCACCTCGGGTGCGGACTTTCACCCGGCCCTCGACACGGCACGTGTCGAGGAGGTGTTCAGCAAGGGCGCCCACGCCGCCGCCTACAGCGGCTTCGAGGGCGCCTCCTCCGACGGCTCGAGCCTCGCCGACTGGCTCTCCGAACGCCAGGTGGACACGGTGGACGTCGTCGGCATCGCCACCGACCACTGCGTACGGGCCACCGCCCTGGACGCGGCCAGGAACGGCCTGGCCGTACAGGTGCTGCTGGATCTGACCGCCGGAGTGGCCGCTCCGACCACCAAGGCCGCCCTGTCCGAGCTCGACTCCGCCGGAGTCCTGCTCACCGGCACCCCGGTGGTCCGCTCGGCCTGACCGACGCCCTCAGCTCGGCGGCATCCCCAGCCACTGGATGATCCGATCGAGCTTCCCGTCCATGCCCCTGAAGTCCTCCTTGAGACCTGCCACGTCCTCCTTCAGGACCGACACATCCTCCTTCAGGACCGACACATCCTCCTTCAGGACCGACACGTCCTCCTTCAGGACCGACACATCGTCCTGGACCTTCTTGAGTTCCTCCTTGGTGGCGAGGGTGTCCATCCTCGTCATGACCTGCTCGAACATCGGAGCCACGTACTCCCGGATCTCCACGCGCATCAACTCTGACAACATGCGACCTCTTTCGAACGAAAATACCTGGGCGCCGGTGGAGGGGGCCGGAGATGGTCGTGGGCCAGACGACTTCAAGGATCGTAACGCTTGGAATGCGCACGATCACCGATTGGATATGAAAGGTTAAACACCGTCGCGACCCGGTGCGACAGGAGTATCACGGAGAGTTGCAATCCTCATACCACCGGTGGTGATCTCACGTGTTCGTGCTCGGTATCTCATGGCTGGTCCTGACCCCTCTGTGCCTGTGGAATCTGTTCAGAGGCGGGACGCTGATCCGGCTGACGAGCGTCATGGTGCTGGTCTCGCTGGAGGCGGCCACGATCTGGGCCAGTTCGGCCGCCCAGCCTCCCGAGCCGACTCCGGTCGCCGCGTCCCCGTTCTCTGCGGCCCCTGCGACCCCTGCGACCCCTGCGGCGAAAGGTATCCGGCAGGCGGCATCCTGCCCCACCCGGCTGCCCGCCCCTGAGCGGGCGCGATTGGCCCGGCACCAGGGCACGCTGCGCAGCATGACGTTGTTCTGGGCGGCCAGGACGGACGAGTGTGGCACCGCGACCGTCGTCCTGCGCCACGGGAAGCGTGCGATCAAGGTCTGGATGCACGAGGGAGACATGAAGCGCAGGCCCACCGGCGCCAGGACGCTCCCGGTGAGCGTGGCGGACGGAGTGGCCTCCATGAAGGTGCCCCTCGCGCCGCCGCTGCTCGACACGGGGGAGCTCAGGGCGATCGACGGCCGGAGCGGCAGACCGATCGCCCTGCGTTGAGCAGGTTGCGTCCTGGGCGGGACCGCCGGGTGGCCATCGGGACCGCCGGGTAGGCCCCTAGTGGGACCGCGCTGGACGGCCCATTGGGAACCCCGCCTGGTGACCCCTGATGGGGAACCCGCTGGGTGACCCGTTGGACCCGCCGGGTGGCCCCTAGTGAGACCGCTGGGTGGCCCATTGGCGGATCTTGCCGATCCGCTCCTGGATCTGCTCGGCGGAGGCCTGCGCGATGGCCGGGCCGCCACAGGCCCGGCGGAGCTCGGCGTGGATGACGCCGTGGGGCTGCCCGGTGCGGTGGTTCCAGGCTCCGACCAGGCCGTTGAGCTCCTTGCGGAGGTTGGCGATGAGCTCGTGCGGAGTGATCTGAGGCTCTTTGGGCTCGGGCTTGTTCCGCTTGGCCTTGAGCTGGTCGGACTGGCGCTTGCTCAGCAGGGTCCGCACCTGGTCGGGCTCCAGCAGCCCGGGGAGTCCGAGGAAATCCTCCTCCTCGGGGGAGCCGGTCTCGGCGGCGCTGCCGAACTCGCCGCCGTCGAAGAGCACCCGGTCGAAGGTGGCGACCGCCTCCAGGGTCTCGAACGGCAGCTCGTCACCCAGGACATCCGGATTGTCCTTCTGGCGCTGGGCGTCTTCGAGGAGGAGGTCGTCGAGCCCCTCCTCGGGCAGCTTGCGGTCGAGCACGTGGTCGCGCTCGGTCTCCATCTCCCCTGCCAGCCCCATCAGGGTCGGCACCGAGGGCAGGAACACCGAGGCGAACTCCCCTCGCTTGCGCGCGCGGACGAAACGACCGACGGCCTGCGCGAAGAACAGCGGGGTCGAGATGCTCGTGGCGTAGACGCCGACGGCCAGGCGTGGGATGTCGACGCCCTCGGACACCATCCTGACCGCGACCATCCAGCGGTCCGGGGCGTCGGCGAACTGCTTGATCTTCTTTGACGCCTCCGGATCGTCGGAGAGCACGACGGTGGCGCCCTCTCCGGTGATCGCCCGGATGTGCTTGGCGTAGGCGCGGGCGGTCTCGTGGTCGGTGGCGATGACCAGGGCGCCCGCGTCGGGAACGCCCCTGCGGACCTCGGTCAGCCGCCTGTCCGCCGCCGTGAGCACCTGCCGGATCCAGTCGCCCTTCGGGTCGAGCGCGGCCTTCCACGCCTGGCCGAGCTGGTCCTTGGTCAGCGGGGTGCCGAGGGTCGCGGCGATCTCGTCGCCCGCGCGGGTCCGCCAGCGCATCTCACCCGCGTATGCGAGGAAGATGACCGGCCGGACGACACCGTCGGCGAGGGCGGGGCCGTATCCGTAGGAGTAGTCGGAGACGCTGCGGCGGACGCCGTCGCCGTCTTCCGCATAGGTGACGAACGGGATCGGGTTGACGTCGGACCGAAAGGGGGTCCCGGTCAGCGCGAGACGCCGCGCGGCGGGCTCGAACGCGTCACGCACGCCGTCGCCCCAGGACTTCGCGTCGCCGGCGTGGTGAACCTCGTCGAAGATCACGAGCGTCTTGCGGGCCTCGGTCCGGGCGCGGTGCAGGGCGGGGTGCATGGAGACCTGGGCGTAGGTGATGGCCACCCCGACGTAGTCACGGGAGGTCGTGCCCTGGCTGTTCTTGAACTCGGGATCGATGGCGATGCCGACCCTGGCCGCGGCATCCGCCCACTGCTGCTTCAGGTGCTCCGTTGGTGTGACGATGGTCACGGCCCGGATGATCCCCCGCGCCAGAAGATCGCTGACGATGCGGAGCGCGAAGGTCGTCTTGCCCGCGCCCGGCGTGGCGACCGCGAGAAAGTCTCGCGGTTCACGGCTGGAGTACAGGTCAAATGCCTCCTGCTGCCATGCGCGAAGCTTCGGCGCGGTGCCCCAGGCGGCACGGTCCGGATATGAGGGCGACAGATGGGATGCGGCGAAAGTGCTCACAGTGTCATCAGCGTAATCGGCGTCACCGACAAGACGTGCCGATCCGCTGAGATCCTCGCCAAGGTCGCCTCCGCGTGCTAGAGATTTCCGGATCTTGTACGGCTGCGCCTCCGGCGCCCCTGGACGCTCTCAGCGCCACGCCCTCGACGCCCTCGGCGCCCCGGAACCTCACGGCGCCCCGGACGTCTTCCGCCGACCCGGAACCTCCCGCGCCCGCAGCACCTCCCGACGACCCTGGAAACGCTCCTCGGCAGCCCGCTCGCGGGGACGTGGCAAAGTCCCGGCGCACGGCCGCCAGGGCGCCTGCGAGCGCCGTGAGGACGCCGGTGTGAACCGTCCGCGAACGCCCCCGCCCGGCCGGCCCGGCGCCGTCAGCGAATTCCCAAGATCACCACATCGAGCGCGGCCCGCAACCTGAGGTCGTCCGGCTGGGCCACGGCGACCACGACGACAGGGCGCCCTCCGGAACCCGTGAGAAATACCACATTGAGATAGGCCGGCCGATTGACCACGTCCCGATACACCGCGCGCAGGGAGCGGCTGTGGCCGGTCCGCCCGCCCACCGTGATCGGCTGGTCGTCCAGGACCTCCACCTCGTCGCCGTGGAGCAGCAGCCGCGCATACAGCTCGCTGAGCTCGACCGTCGCCTTGCGCACATCGGCCACCGGCTCTCCCGGCCTGACCATCACCGTCGCCGTCCCGCCGTTGCCCGCCGCCGAGGTGAACGCGGTGACCGGCGGAACCGTCCCCGCGAGCCAGCCATCGGGCAGCGAATAGCTCACGCCCGCGGCCGTGTCGATCACGCTGCCGGCCGGGGAGGAGGGAGAAGGCAGGACCCGCAGCACCAGGACGACCGCTCCGGCGACGATCCCCCCGCAGACCGCCAGGGCGAGCGACGCGAGCAGGACGCGCCGCATCCGGTTGCCGGTCCGGCGCGGCGGCGGAGGCACGGGCATGCCGTACCAGCGAGCCGAGGGCGGAAGGTCGTCCCCGGGCTCGGGTATCCGGGGAGGCCAGGACATGCCGGACCGGTTTCCCGCCTGCGCGGACTCCTCGGGCGGTCGCTGCCACTCGTCGCTCCGCCCGGAATCATCCGGTGGGCGCGCCCGGCGAGGTCGTTCGTGCACGACGCCTCCTCCCGGCGGTCACGGTCCTACCGTCCTACCATGCATGCCAGGGCGCGGTCCGGCTATGGGTGCTCGCCGTTATAGGAGGATCAATGAGTCAGGAGACGTCCCGCATGCGTCCGGCGACGGTCACTCCGATCAGTCCTACGGCGGCCATCAGGGCGACGATCGTGGTGTAGCCGGTGGCGATGTCGTCGTGGCCGATCAGGTTGACCAGGACCCCGCCGAAGCCGATCGTGAGCGCGCTGCCCAGGGTGTCGACGACCTGCAGGGCCGCGGAGTTCGCGCCCTGCTCCGCGTCGGGCGACTGGAGCATCGCGGTCACGTTGACGCTGGTGATGCCGATGCCCATGCCGAATCCGGCGACGACCCAGGCGGGCACGACGACCCATCCGGTGATCCCGGGAACGAGTGCGAGCGACGTCAGCAGGATTCCCGTGGTGACCGCGGTGGCGCCGAGCCGTACGAGCAGGGGCCGGTCGTAGACGCGACGGGTCTGCAGGTAGGAGCCGGCCGTCCAGCCCAGGGCGCCGAGGGTGAGCGCGATCCCCGCGTTCAGGACCGAGAAGTCCCGCTCCTCGGTGAGGAACAGCGGGATGAACGCGTTGACCCCGAAGAACGCCGCCGAGAGCACGCCGCGCATCATGACCGTGGTGGGCAGGCCCCGGCCGAACCTGAGCGCCTTCGGGGGCAGCAGCCTCGGCAGGCCCACGGCCAGCGCGACCAGTCCGGCGACGGTGGCGATCCCGCCGGACACCGGGGTGGTGTGCAGCCGGTCCACGCCGTACAGCAGCACCCCGGCACCGGCCGCCGTGGCCATCGCCGACAGGGTCATCGCCAGCGGCCGGGATCGGGGGCCCGTCCCGGGCTCGGGCGCCGGCCCCTGCCCGGTGCGCAGCGCGGGCAGGAGCATCACCATGGCCGGGATCACCAGCGGCACGATGCCGTAGAAGACCCACCGCCAGCCGGCCGTCTCGGCGATGAGCCCGCCGACGCCGGGCCCGATCAGGGCCGGGAGCACCCAGGCGGCCGACAGCGCGGCGAACACCTTGGGCCGGGCGGCGGGGACGTAGACACGCGCGATCATCACGTAGATCGCCACGATGACCGCGCCGCCGCCCAGTCCCTGGACGGCGCGCGCCAGGATGAACAGTTCCTTGGACCCGGCCGCGCCGGCCAGCGCCATTCCGACCACGAACAGGCTCACGCCGAGGAGGAAGGGCAGGGCGTGGCCTCGCCGGTCAGACCACAGCCCGGCGGCGACGTTGGCGAACAGGCCGGCGATGAGAAAGGCGGAAAAGCTCATGCCGTACAGGTCGAGCGCGTTGAGGTCCTTGGAGACGGCGGGCATCACAGCGCCGACGGACATGCCCTCGAAGGCGATCAGCGTGACGACGAGCAGTATGCCAAGGGACGCCGTACGGTATTCGGAACCGAAGATCCGCGGGGGGGTGTATGGAGTGTCAAGTGTCTTCGGTGCTGTCACCTGTCAAGGGTAATGTCCGTCTTCACGCGCCGGTAGGCGGACCACGTCTCCTGCATCCTGAGCGCCTGTCCGGCGGTGAACTCCGACATGCAACGGTCGTCGGAGTAGTCCATGAAGTTGTGGATCGGGTCCGGCCCGCCGCCCTCGCAGGTGTCCTTGTCGATCACGCAGCCGTCGGTGGCCACGGCCTCGGGTGAGGTGTCGGCGATCCCGTCGCCCGGCGACGCGCAACCGTTCTCGAAGGTGTGCAGCAGTCCGAACCAGTGGCCGATCTCGTGAACTCCCGTGAACCCGCGGTCGAAGCTGCGCAGCGATCCGCCGGGCAGGCTGCGCCAGTCGATGACCACTCCGTCGAGCATGGGCTCGGCCTTGTACCAGGCCGGGTAGGTGGAGTAGCCGAGCACCAGTTGGCCGAGCTGGGCGACGTAGAGGTTGAGGGTCTCCGGACCGCCCTTGCGCATCCGCTTGATCGCCCGCTCGTTGGTGAGCGGGTCACGGAACCAGAGCGCGTTGGTGGTGTGGGTGAGCCCGTCGAGCCTGAACCGGATTCCGGTGTCCACCCCGCCGAAGTGTCCGGAGTAGGCGGCGTTGAGCGTGGCGATCTGGTTGCGCACCGCGGTGTCCGACGCCCCCAGCAGACCGTCGGTGATGATGTGCACCCAGGTGGGAACCGTGATGGGGATCCGATGCTCGCGGGGGCTCGATCGGCGTGGCCTCGAGTCGGCGAGCATCTCGGCGACCTCCGCCGGGGGCGGCGCATGCGGCTCGACCCCTCGTCCGGGGGCCATGACCCGAGCGGGGTGGACACATCCAGGCAGCTCTGACATACCGGGCACAGCGGACGCCGAGATGGGGATGGGAGGAGCGGCGCCCGCTGTGAACAGGCATACCGAAATGACGGCGATTGCACGCCGGACCATGAACTCCCCCGAGAAGTCACACCTACTGATCGGTCGCCGCTCCCCAGCGACAACCTGACCGTAGCCTCATCGGTGGCGATCACCCATGAACAACACTCATTCCTTGTTGTCTTCGCCCTTGGGCAACCCTCCGTAGATCTCCTTGCACTCGGGGCAGACGGGAAACTTCTGCGGATCGCGGTTCGGCACCCAGACCTTGCCGCAGAGCGCGCGCACCGGGGTGCCGCTGAACGCGCTCTCCATGATCTTGTTCTTCTCGACGTAGTGGGCGAACCGCTCGTGATCGCCGTCGCCGTGCGACAGATCCGGCCGGATGTCGCTCTCGGTCTCTGGGAGAATCTTCGTGCTCATCCTGCTGATTTTAAGCCCGCATCACCGCGGTTCCGGCGTCGGCACTCGCCGAGGTCGCGTGCAGGCGCCGCCGTCCCGGCATGATGCCCCAGGCCGACGGGGTGACCAGGGTCTCCGTCCAGATCTCCGAACCGCCCCCCGTGAAATTGCCTCCGGAAACGGCTACGGCTCCCGCCTGGCGTGGCGGGAGCCGTACAGAGGGGGAAGACGCGGGGCCTTCGCGGGGGCCGTACGGGAAGAGCCGTCAGCCCAGGTGGACCTGGGCGCCGTCGGTCTTGCGGCCCGCCTTGACGAACAGCGCGAGCAGCGCCGCGAGTACGGCGACCGCCGTGCTGACCGTGAAGCCGACGTGCATGCCGTCCAGGAAGGACAGGTGCACGACGCCCTCGATGGCCCGCATGATCGGCTCGGGTGTCCCGGGAGCGGCGCCGGCCTGGGCGAACGAGGCGCCCTGGTTGACCAGTTCCTGTTGATCGGCGGAGAGCGCCGGCAGCTTGGCGTCCGCCCAGTAGCCCGGGAGCACGTCGGCCACCTTGCCCGCGACGATCGCACCGAGCACCGCGGTGCCCACCGAGCCGCCGACCTGCATCGCCGACTGCTGCACGCCGCCCGCGACACCGCTGAGCTCCTCGGGGGCGTTGCCCACGATGATCTCGGTGGCGCCGACCATCACCGGGGACAGGCCGAAGGCGAGCAGCGCGAACGGGATCGCGCTGTCCAGATAGCCGGCCTCCAGCCCCAGGCGGGAGAGCAGGAACATCGACACGGCGGTGATCAGCATGCCCGCGGAGATCGTGATCCTCGGGCCGAGCTTGCCGATGGCGAGGCCCGCCAGCGGCGAGGCGACGATCATTCCGGCGCTCATCGGGAGCATCCGCAGGCCCGACTGGAGCGGCGAGAGCCCGTGCACGCCCTGGAAGTAGAACGTGAGGAAGAACATCGCGCCGAACATCGAGAACGCCATCAGAATCATGAGGACCGTGCCGACCGCGACCGAGATGTTGCTGAACAGGCTGAGCGGGATCAGCGGCTCGGCGGCCTTGGTCTGCCAGTAGACGAACCCGGCGCCGAGCAGCGCGGCGGCGACCAGGAAGCCGAGCGTCTTGGCGTCGCCCCAGCCGTACTCGGGAGCCTTGATGATCGCCCAGATCAGGCAGAACATGGCGCCGGAGAGCAGGACCACGCCGAGCCAGTCGATCCTGGACAGGGAGGCGGCCTTGCTCTCCTTGACCACGAGGAGGCCGACGATCAGGGCGACGATGCCGACGGGGACGTTGATGAAGAAGACCGACTGCCAGCTCACGTTCTCCACCAGGAGACCGCCGATGAACGGGCCGGCGGCGCTGGACAGGCCGATCGTCGCTCCCCAGACGCCGATCGCCATGTTCAGCTTCTCGGCGGGGAAGGCGGCGCGGAGCAGCGCGAGCGCGGCGGGCTGCAGCAGCGCGCCGAAGAGTCCCTGGAGCACCCGGAAGGCGATCAGCCAGGTGATGGAGTCGGACAGGCCGATGGCGAGGGACGTGAGCGCGAAGCCGGCGATGCCGATCACGAAGATCCGCTTGTGCCCGAACAGGTCGCCGAGCTTGCCGGCCGTGATCAGGAACACGGCGAGCGCGAGCAGATAGCCGCTGGTCACCCACTGCAGGTCGGCGAGGGAGGCGTTGAGCTCCTTGCCGATCACGGGGTTGGCGATGGAGACGACGGTGCCGTCGAGCATCACCATCATCACGCCGAGCGACACCGCGAGCAGTGTGAGCCACGGGTGACCCTGCCTGGATGACCTGCCTGTGTGCGACGGCGGTGGTGCCGCCACCGTCTGGGCCTGTGCCATGGAAGGGTCCCCCTCGTGATCCGATCTGCCCCCGCATGAGGCATCAACCGCAGGTAATTTATGTCAGCTCATGACATGTGACAAATCCTTTTATGAGACAGAGGATGACATATGGCAGACTGTGAACTACACGTTTCGAAGGGGTGACAAGCATGGGTCAGCCCGGCCTACGCGAGCGCAAGAAGCAGAAGACACGACTGGCCCTCATCGACGCGGCCCTCGACCTGTTTCTCGATCAGGGGTACGAGGCGACGACCGTCGACCAGATCGCGGCGGCCGTGGACGTCTCGCCCCGCACGTTCTTCCGCTATTTCGCGACCAAGGAGGACGTCGCCCTCTCCCTGCACGTCGACGGGCAGGAGGCCATGCTCGCCGAGCTGGCCTGCCGCCCCGGAGAGGAGTCACCCTTCACCGCGCTCTCGCACGCCGTGCGCGCGATGGTCACCATGCTGGAGGAGGAGGACCTCGCCGAGAGGGCGAGATTCCTCAAGGCCCGCGAGGTGATCGACAACACCCCCGCGCTCTTCGCCGGCAGCATGCGGCGGGTGATGGAGAACGAGCGGCGACTGATCGCCGAGATCGCCCGGCGCGAGGGCTCCGGCAGCGACGACCTCCTCCCCCACTTCGTCGTCGCCCTCGCCACCACCGTGGCCCGGGTGGGCTTCGAGTTCTGCCCGCCGACGGGCGTCGACGACCTCGCCGCCCTCGCGGCCCGGCTGGAGGCGACGCTGGCCCTGGCCGAGCGTTCCCTGCGCCCCGGCTGGGACCGCCCGTAGTTCCACCGCGCCGACGACGGCGGTCCTGCCATTGGTCAGTGCCCGTCGCCTCGATGAAATGCCGACGATCGGGCCGCGTACCCGCCGTCGCGTTGATGGTCGCGCCCGTGATGCGGGCGGCGTCGGAATGCCCGCGACGAGCTCGACGCGATGATCGGGCCCGCTCTCAGGCGACCGCCCTGGGAGCGGACGGCCTCAGCTCCTCGGCCCGCCGTGACGCGGCGTCAGTTCATCGAGGGGTCGTCGGGACAGGTGGCCACGTAGGCGAGCTCACCGCGCTGGCGGCGGAGCACCGCGCGCCACAGCGACTCCGGCTCCTGGTGGAAGGTGTCGCCGGGCTCGGAGTCCACGACGTACCACGCGCCCTCGCCGATCTCGGTTTCAAGCTGCCCGGCGGACCACCCGGCGTAACCCGCGAAGATCCGCATCTGGGCGATCTCTCCGGCGAGGATCTCCGGCGGCGCGTCGAGGTCGACGGTGCCGAGTCTGGACACCGCCGGGGTGCCCGCGTGCAGTCGCCGCCAGCCGAGCGGCTCCTGCCCGCTCGGAACCGCGGCCAGCGCCAGTGCGCTGTCGGTCTGTACGGGGCCGCCCTGGAACAGCACGGACGGGCCGGTGACCATGGTGTCCCAGGTGGGCAGCACCTGGGTCACCGCGATGTCGCTCGGCCGGTTGAGCACCACGCCCAGGGTGCCACCGTCGAGGTCGTGTTCCAGCACCAGAACCACGCTGCGCCGGAAGTTGGGATCGTCGAGTTGCGGCGTCGCCACCAGAAGTCCACCGACGTAGATCGCCTCCGCCATACCTCCATCATGAGGGGTGAACCCCGGATCGCGCTGCTCCCCTCCTTCTTCGGATCTTTCAAACCTCGCGTTATGTTACTTGGAGTGCTCAATGAGAAACTCTGGGTAGCATAGATCGCGAATCGGAGGGAAAATGCTGCAGATGTCCAAGGGCTCCATATTGCTGCTCGCGCTGTTCTTCGGCATGGCCCTCGCGTCCACGGTGGGCGCGCCCTCAACGTCCGGGACGGACGCCGCCGCCTGTCCGGACGGAAAACCCGCCGGAGAGGATGCCGGCGGCAGGGCCGCCTCCGCCGTCTACCGCGAAAAGCCCGCCGTTCCGAACGGTCCGATCGACGCGAGCGGCGAGCGGAGCGTGGCCCTCGGGGCCACGCGAGGCGCATCGGCGCAGGTCGCGGCCGGGATCGAAGAGCAGAGCACCACGAGCCGCACCGTCAGGTCCCTGTGCGGCAAGCGCCGGTCCGACCAGCACGCGGACTACCGCGCGGATCGTCAGGCGGCCGGCGGGTGGCTTCCCTATACGGGGCCGCCCGCCGATCTGATCGGCAAGATCGCCACAGCCGGAGGCCTGGTGCTGACCGGCGGACTGTTCTGGTGGTACGGCGCCATCTGGCCGCGCCGGAACCCCAGCGGGCCGATCGCCATCCGGCGGTCGCCGTACGGCCGCCGCCGGCACCCCGGCCTCGAGCCCTGACGACCCGTCACCCGCCTTTACGGCCCACCGGATCGCGGGCCGCCTCTCCGGTCTTCAGGCCGGAGAGGCGGTCGGGCGGAAAGCGGTCAGGCCTCGGTCATGCCGGTGCGTGCCCGCCCCCCGGCCGACTCCCGGACCGCCGCCGCGACGGCGCCCGACACGTCCGGATGGAACACGCTGGGGACGATGTAGTTCGGGCCGAGCTCCTCCGCGGTGACCACGGCGGCCAGCGCCTTGGCGGCGGCCAGAAGCATCTCCTGGCTGACCACGGTGGCCTGGGCGTCGAGCAGACCGCGGAAGACCCCGGGGAAGGCCAGCACGTTGTTGATCTGGTTCGGGTAGTCCGAACGGCCGGTGGCGACCACCGCGGCGTGCTCGCGGGCGGCGTCGGGTGAGACCTCGGGCTCCGGGTTGGCGAGCGCGAAGACCACGGCGTCCTTGGCCATCGTGGCGATGTCGTCGCCGTTGAGGATGCCGGGGGCCGAGACCCCGATGAACACGTCCGCGCCCTTGACCGCGCCGCGCAGGTCACCGGAGTAACCCTCGGCGTTGGTGTGGTCGGCGATCCACTGGAGCGAGTCGTCCAGGTCGTCACGGCCGCGGTGCACCGCGCCCAGGTAGTCGCAGACGATCACGTTGCGGGCGCCGGCCGCGAACAGCAGGCGCAGCACCGCCGTACCGGCGGCGCCGGCGCCGGCGAGGGTGATCCGTACGTCTCCCAGCTCCTTGCCGACCACGCGCAGCGCGTTGGTGAGCGCGGCGAGCACCACGATCGCGGTGCCGTGCTGGTCGTCGTGGAAGACCGGGATGTCGAGCAGCTCGCGCAGCCGCCGCTCCACCTCGAAGCAGCGCGGCGCCGAGATGTCCTCCAGGTTGATGCCGCCGAACCCGGGGGCGATGATCTGCACGGTCCGCACGATCTCGTCGACGTCCTGGGTGTCCAGGCAGATCGGCCAGGCGTCGATGTCGGAGAACCGCTTGAACAGGGCCGCCTTGCCCTCCATGACGGGGAGCGCGGCGGCCGGGCCGATGTTGCCGAGACCGAGCACGGCCGAACCGTCGGTGACGACGGCGACGCTGTTGCGCTTGATGGTCAGGCGGCGGACGTCCTCGGGATTGCGGGCGATGGCCATGGAGACCCGGGCGACGCCGGGGGTGTAGGCCATGGAGAGCTCGTCACGGTTACGCAGCGGCACCTTCGACCGCATCTCGATCTTGCCTCCGAGATGCATGAGGAAGGTCCGGTCCGAGACCTTGTGGATGACGACGCCTTCGACGCCCTCCAGCTTGTCCACGATCGCCTGGGCGTGATCGGTGTCACGCGCGGCGCAGGTGACGTCGATGCGCAGGGTCTCGTGCCCGGCGGTGGTCACGTCGAGCGCGGTGACCACACCCCCGGCGGACTCTACTGCGTGGGTGAGCTGGCTGACTGCCTTACCGCCGGCCGGCACCTCCAGGCGCACGGTGATGGAGTAAGACACACTCGGCACGGTGGCCACAGTCAATCCGCTCCTTTGCGACTGACTTGGTTGGGATACCTCCATCGTGCCATCCCCGGACGGGTGGGCGCGCCGAGGTCGGCCGACCCGAGGCTGCCAATGCGGTCACAATCGGGCTCCCCCTCCCGGTGACCGGCATGCCGGAGCGGCCCGTCGCCCGGCGGCGGGAGGTGGGCCGCGCCGCCGGCGGCCCACCGATCAACACCGAAGTCGGCAACCGGCCCGGCCGATGGGGCCGTGCCTCGTGAGGTCGCACGGATCCCCTCGTGGAGGGCGCTCAGAACAGCGCGTTGGCCAGGTTTCTCCGGGCCCTGGCGATGGACGGGTCGTCGGCGGGGAGCGTGTCGAACAGGGCGAGCAGGTGCATCCGCGCCCTGTCACGCTCGCTGCCCGAGGTCCTGCGCACCACGTCGACGAGCCGGTCGAAGGCCCGGTCCACCTCGCCGGAGAGCATCTCGAAGTCGGCGGCCAGAAGGTGCGCCTCGACGTCGGCGGGGTCGTTCAGGCGACGCTCCAGGTCGGCGGGGTCGACGTCCTGGGTCCGCCGGATCAGGCCCAGTCCGGCCAGGCCCAGCTTCGCGTCCTCGTTGTTCGGCGAACGGGCCAGCAGCCGCTCGTAGGCGGCCACGGCGCCCTCGAGATCACCGGCGTCGATGGCCTGCTCGGCGGCGAGCACGTCCGGGTCGACGGGGGGCTCCTGCGGCTGCCCCTCCGCGTCGGGAGACTCGGGAGCCTCCTCGCCGGGCGGGAGATACTGGGCCAGCGCCTCCATGAGCTGGACCAGCCACTCCCGCAGCTGCTGCTCGGTGGCGATGCCGGGGACGACCGCCACCGGCTGGCCCTGGAAGATGGCGTACAGGGCGGGCACGTTCTGCACCCGGAGCGCCTGCGCGATCTGCTGGTTGACCTCGACGTCCACCCGCGCCAGGACCCACCGGCCCACGTTCTCGGCGGCCAGCTTCTCCAGCAGGAGGCTGTATTCCTTCGCCTGCTCGGCGCGGGTCACGGTGAGCTCCAGCAGCACGAGGCTGTTCATGGAGCGTTCGACGACCTCCGCCGCGAAGTTGGCGTCGTCGACATCGATGACCGGCGCCGGAACGCCACCGGTTTCCTGTGCGACGCTCTCCCGCCGTGCCTGCGCCTCCAGCGCCTGCTTGCGGGCGCCGAGATCCACGGCACCGTATAGCGATCCGGGTCGAGTGAAGTCCGCTGGGCTCATACCCCTAATCCTGCCGTATCCCAGTCACTGCGCCGACGCCCCCTCACTAGAAGCGGGCGGGCTCGGTGTAGACGCCCCATTCGTCGCGGAGCGCGTCGCAGATCTCACCGAGGGTGGCCTCGACGCGGACGGCGTCGAGCATGGACGGGATCATGTTGCCCTCACCCCTGGCGACCTGCACCATCGCGGCCAGCGCGGCGTCCACGGCCGTCTGGTCGCGGGCGGCGCGGCGGTCGGCGAGGACGCGGTTCTGCTCGCGCTCGACCTCGTGGCTGACCCGGAGGATCTCCAGCGGCTCGTCGATGGAGGCCGTGTGGCAGTTCACCCCGACGATCCTCTTCTCCCCCTTCTCCAGCTTGCGCTGGTAGTCGAAGGCCGCCTCGGCGATCTCCGACATGAACCACCCGTCCTCGATGCCGCGCAGGATCCCCGAGGTCATCGACCCGTCCGACCCCATGTCGCGGATCTTCGTGAAGATCGCCTCAGCCTCGGCCTCGAGCCGGTCGGTCAGCGCCTCCACGTACCAGGATCCGCCGAGCGGGTCGGCGACGTTGACGACCTCGGTCTCCTCCATGATCACCTGCTGGGTGCGCAGCGCGATCTCGGCGGCCTTCTCCGAGGGCAGCGCCAGGACCTCGTCCAGCGCGTTGGTGTGCAGCGAGTTGGTGCCGCCGAGCACCGCCGCGAGCGCCTCGACCGCGGTGCGCACCACGTTGTTGTACGGCTGCTGCCCGGTCAGCGAGACCCCCGCCGTCTGGGTGTGGAAGCGGAGCCACTGGGCCTTGTCGGTCTTGGCGCCGTAGACGTCGCGCAGCCAGCGCGCCCAGATCCGCCGCGCGGCCCGGAACTTCGCGATCTCCTCGAAGAAGTCGATGTGCGCGTCGAAGAAGAAGGACAGGCCGGGGGCGAAGGTCTCGATGTCCAGCCCGCGCGACAGGCCCAGCTCCACGTAGCCGAACCCGTCGGCCAGGGTGAAGGCCAGCTCCTGCGCGGCCGTGGAGCCCGCTTCGCGAATGTGGTAGCCGGAGACGCTGAGCGGCTTGTACGCCGGGGTGTCGGCGGTGCAGAACTCCATCAGGTCGCCGATCAGCCGCAGGTGCGGCTCGGGGGTGAACAGCCACTCCTTCTGCGCGATGTACTCCTTGAAGATGTCGGTCTGGAGCGTCCCGTTGAGCTTGCCGACCGGCACCCCCTGCCGTTCGGCGGCGACGACGTACATGCAGAAGATCGGGACGGCCGGTCCGCTGATCGTCATCGAGGTGGTGATGTCGCCGAGCGGGATGCCTTCGAAGAGCAGCTCCATGTCCAGCGCGGAGTCGATCGCCACGCCGCAGTGGCCGACCTCGCCGAGCGAGCGCGGGTCGTCGGAGTCACGGCCCATCAGCGTCGGCATGTCGAAGGCGACGCTCAGGCCGCCGCCGCCCGCGCCGAGGATCATCTTGTAGCGCTCGTTGGTCTGCCGGGCGTTGCCGAACCCGGCGAACTGCCGGATGGTCCACGCCTTGCCCCGGTAGCCGGTGGGGTGCAGGCCCCGGGTGAAGGGATACTCCCCCGGCCAGCCGATGCGCTCCAGACGGGGGTCGTCGCCCTCGGGCCCGTAGACCGGCTCCACGTCGAGACCGGAGAGCGTCCGGAACTCGGACTCGCGCTTGGGTGCCTTGTCGAACCGCGCCTGCCAGCGCGCGCGCCCCGCCTCGATCTTCTCGGCGTCCATCAGCCAACTCCCTTGTACGGCTTGCGGCTTCCTACACGGCTTGTGGCCTCAGAGAAATACTAGGACGTCCTAGTAATTTTTGGCCAGCATTATGCCGATGGGGGAACCGTGGCACCGCGCCGGGGCCGCGACGGCCTCGGAAGCCGGGCGTCAGCCCTCGAAGTCTCCGGCGGCCACGCGCAGGGTCCGGAACAGGCCGAACATCTGCTCCCGCTCCGCTTCGCCGTACATCGTCATGGCGAAATCGGCCTCCGTCAGATCGGCGGTCGCCTTGCGCACGACCTCGCGACCCTGGTCGGTGATCTCCGCCAGCACCCCGCGGCCGTCCCGGGGATTGCGCAGGCGGCGCACCAGGCCGGCGCGCTCCAGTCGGTCCACGGTGTTCGTCACGCTTGTCGGATGGACCATCAGCCGCTCACCGATCTTGGACAGCGACAGCGCCCCCGTCTTGCTGAACGTCAGCAGAACCAGTGCCTCGTACCGGGCAAAGGTCAAGTCATGTGGTTTAAGCAGCGTGTCCAGTTGCGACAGCAGGATCTGGTGCGCTCTCATGATCGATGTGACGGCGGCCATGGCGGAGGAAGGCCCGAAATGAACGCGCCATGTCTCCGCGGCGCGCTCGATGGGGTCGAACGGCAAATTCAACTGACCTGTAGCCACAGGGCTACGGTAGCGCGGCCTCATCCCGGTTCGCCCATATACGTAGCGTCATCAAATTGACGGCTTCACCAAGAACACCAACGCCAAACGTCACGCTCAGTTATGGTTCCCACATCGAATGGTGAGGCCGTGGCCAAGTGGCCGCGCAGACTCAGTCCGGCCTGCGGGGGACGCGGTCCGGACCGGTGCCGAGGGGACCGGCTTCCGCACATTCACGGCACGGGGGGTGCTTGGTGAACGACAACTCAATGGCGTTCAGACGCCACACGGACTTCGGCGCAGCCGGCACGGCGTGGATCCCTTCCACGCCCGCCGGTGCGTGAGCACAGGGGCGTTTCGCGCGAGGAGCTCCAGCAGAGTGGGTTGATGGCGGTCGCCGTCCTGCTCGTGCTGGGGGTGGCCGCGGCGTGGAGCGTCCTGATTCCCGGGGTCAGCGCGTGGGAGAACATCATCGTCGCGGTGATCGGCTCGCTCCGGCTCACCGGACCCGTGGCCGCCGCGTTCGCCGCCTGGGTGGCGGTGCGCAGGCGGCGCGGGACCGGCGGGCGGTCCCTGACCCCCTGGCAGGCGGTGCGCGCACCGCTGGCGGTCCTGGTGGTGGCCGGTGGCGCCTTCACCGCCACGGTGCTGGTCCTGGCGATCAGAACGATGATCACCGAGCAGGCCGGTCGGCTGCTGCCCAGCGGTCTGGTCATGGGCGTGGCCGGGCTGGCCCTGTACGTCGTCATCGGCTGGGTGACCGGCTGGCTGCTGCCGTGGACGATCACTCCGGCGCTCGCGGGGCTCGGCTGCTACGGCCTGTTCGCCGGGCTGGCCCAGGGGCCGCCCTGGGCCGACCGGCTCACCCCGGCCACCCGGGAGCCGTACGACCTGTTCCGTGGATTGAGCGCGGCGGCGTTCACCGACCAGACGCTCTGGTTGCTGGGAATCAGCGCCGCCCTGCTGCTCGGCTGGGCCGCGGTGGTGACCCGCCAGGCACTGGTCCTGGCCGCCGCGCTGCTCGCGGTGCTGGCGGCCGGGACCGGGGTGGCCCGGCTGTTCACCGAGCCGGGACCGGGCTCCGCCCAGCAGGTGGTCTACAGCTGCCAGGAATGGCCGATCATGGTCTGCGTGCACCCGGGAATGCACGCCGGCCTCCCCGAGCTCGGCTCCGCGTTCATCAAGATCGCATCCCGGCTGGCGGGGACGCCCGGCGAGTTCTCCCGGCTGGAGCAGCACCCCCGGCGCGACCAGGCGCCCCTCGCTCCGGGGACGGTTCCGATCCACGTGGACGACCTGGCCGCCGGGTTCGCGGAAAGGGCGGCCGACGAGTTCGTCGAGGGTCTCGGCACGAAGTGCGAGGGCACCTCGGCGAACGGATACCGCGACATCGTGATCGCGTGGCTGCGCGGCAAGCCGCTCCCCGGCGGACCGCTCCCCGAGCACCAGTACGCCGCCGCGTGGTTCTCCGGTCTCACGGAGGACCAGCGGCGCGACTGGCTCCGGCTGTACTACGCCGACTTCACCGAGTGCCGGCTACAAAGCACTCACTTCGGGGGGCAGGCGGGGCAGACCACTCAGACAGTGCCGCCGGGCCCGGGGGCCGGGGGCGGCCGGGCGGTGCCGTTCCCGCGGATTCCGCAGGCCGAACCGTCCTACCAGGCGCCCGGTGTCACTCCCCCGATCCCGGCGCTCCCGCCGTCGACCCCGTGGAAGTCCCCCTCGGGAAAACCCGATACGGTCCCGTTCCCACGCAGCTGACAAGATCAGCATAGGCTCCGCGTGAGAAAGCACCCTCCCAGGGAAGGGGACCGGCGTGAAAGCCCCCTTAGAAGCACCGCCCGAGGCACCTCCGAAGCCTCGCAGGCGCCCCTGGCGCTTCCTCGCCGGGCTGCTCGTCGTCGTGATCATCCTTGCCGTGGGTGCCCGGCTGACCTGGTCGTGGCTCAACCCGTTCGGCGAGACCTCGATCGACCGCAGCCAGCCCGTGCTGCTGCAGTCCATTCACAACCTCAGCCGCTTCGAGGCGGCCACCGGCAACTTCCAGGTCGTCGTGGATCTGGAGAAGGACGCCTCCTTCCTGCCCGACGCCGTCAAGGGCAGCCGGACCCTCTTCGTCGGTGCGGGCGGCGTGGACGCCTACGTGGACTTCGGCGGCCTGCCCAACGGCGCGCTGACCATGTCTCCCGACCGCAAGGAAGTCACGATCAAGCTGCCGCGCGCCCAGCTCGAGAAGCCCAACCTCGACAACAAGCGCTCCTACGTCTACGCCCAGCAGCGCGGTCTCTTCGACCGGGTGGAGGACTTCCTGTCCTCCTCTCCCGCCGACCAGCAGGAGCTCTACGTACTGGCCGAGAAGAAGATCGCCGAGGCCGCCCAGGCCAGTGACCTGCGCAACCGGGCCGACCAGAACACCAAGGCCATGCTCCAGGGCATGCTGGGCACCCTCGGCTTCGACAAGGTCACCGTCAAGTTCGCCGACGAGCCCTAGACCTACGGGGCGGGACCGGCGTCGAGGCCCTTTAGGCGATGACAGGCCCGGGGCCCCGCCTTCGCCTAAAGGGCCTCAGGCCCGTGACCTCGAACGGAGACCGGACCGGGGCGAGCACCCGAGGCCGGTCAGCCGATGGCCTCCATGAGCTCGTCGGCGGCCGTGTAGGGGTCGAGATCGCCGGCCAGGACGCGGTCGGCCAGGACGTCCAGGCGATTGTCACCGTGCAGGTGCGCGAAACGGGAGCGGAGAGCGGCGAGGGCGATGGCCTCGATCTCGTCGCGAGCCCTGACCTGGCGACGGCGGGCGAGCTCGCCCGACTCCTCGAGGTAGGCCAGATGCTCGTCGAGGGCGTTGACCACGTCTTCGGCGCCCTCGCCCCGATAGGCCACGGTCGGCACGATCGGCGGCCTCCACGCCCGCTCGACCAGGGCGAGCATGTTGCGGAGCTCGCGAATCGTCGCCTGGGCCCCGTCGCGGTCGGCCTTGTTCACCACGAACACGTCGGCGATCTCCAGGATGCCCGCCTTGGCCGCCTGGATGCCGTCGCCCATTCCCGGGGCGAGCAGCACGACGGTGGTGTCGGCCAGCGAGGCGATGTCCACCTCGGCCTGGCCGACCCCGACGGTCTCGATGAGGATGACCTCGCATCCGGCCGCCTCCAGGACACGCAGCGCCTGGGGCGTGGCCCACGACAGCCCGCCCAGGTGGCCGCGGCTGGCCATCGACCGGATGAACACCTCGGGATCGCATGCGTGGTCCTGCATGCGGACCCTGTCGCCCAGCAGCGCCCCTCCGGTGAACGGAGAGGACGGGTCCACGGCGAGCACGCCGACTTTCTTGTCCCGCTTGCGGAACGCCTGGACCAGCATCCCGGTGGAGGTGGACTTGCCCACGCCGGGAGAGCCGGTGAGCCCGATGATCCGGGCCCGGTGCGGCCGGTCCGTGCGGAGCTCGGCCATGATCTCCCGGAGCCGGGGCGAGCCGTTCTCCACCATGGAGATCAGCCGGGCCACGGCACGCGGCTGGCCGTCCCTGGCCCGGGCGATCAGGTCGGAGACCTCCACGATCAGGCCGAGGGAACGCGGAGGATCAGGGCGTCGCCCTGGCCGCCGCCGCCGCAGAGCCCGGCGGCTCCGAGGCCGCCGCCCCGGCGCTTGAGCTCGTGGGCGAGCGCGAGGACGATGCGGGCGCCGGAGGCGCCGATCGGGTGGCCGACGGCGATGCCGCCGCCGTTGACGTTGACCCTGTCGAGGGAGACGCCGAGTTCCTTGGCCGACTGGAGGACGACCTGGGCGAACGCCTCGTTGATCTCCAGCAGGTCGAGGTCCGCGACGGTGAGTCCCTGCTTGCCGAGGGCGTGCTTGATCGCGTTGGCGGGCTGGGACTGGAGCGAGTTGTCCGGCCCGGCCACGTTGCCGTGGGCGCCGATCTCGGCCAGCCACTCAAGGCCCAGCTCCTCGGCCTTGGCCTTGGACATCACGACCACCGCGCAGGCGCCGTCGGAGATCTGCGAGGCGGAGCCGGCGGTGATCGTGCCGTCCTTGGTGAACGCCGGCCGCAGGCGCGACAGAACCTCGACGGTGGTGTCGGCGCGCACGCCCTCGTCCGCGGCGAAGACCACCGGCTCACCCTTGCGCTGCGGGATCGACACCGGGACGATCTCGGCGTCGAGCGTCCCGTTCTTGATCGCGGCGGCGGCGCGCTCGTGGGAGCGGGCGGAGAAGGCGTCCTGCTCCTCGCGGGTCAGGCCCAGGCGCGCGTTGTGCCGCTCGGTGGACTCGCCCATGGCCACCTGGTCGTAGGCGTCGGTCAGACCGTCGAGGGCCATCGAGTCCACGATGCCGGCGTCGCCGTACTTCACGCCTCTGCGCAGGCCCGGCAGCAGGTGCGGGGCGTTCGACATGGACTCCATGCCGCCCGCGACCACGATGTCGAACTCACCGGCCCGGATGAGCTGGTCGGCCAGGGCGATGGCGTCCAGCCCGGACAGGCAGACCTTGTTGATCGTCAGCGACGGCACGGACATCGGGATCCCGGCCTTGACCGCGGCCTGGCGGGAAGGGATCTGACCGGCTCCGGCCTGGAGCACCTGACCCATGATCACGTACTGCACGGCCTCGGGGGCGACACCGGAACGCTCCAGCGCGGCCTTGATGGCGATGCCACCCAGCTCGGCACCCGAAAGGCCGGATAATGAGCCGAGCAACCGGCCAATGGGCGTGCGAGCTCCGGCGACAATGACGGAACCAGACATAGAAGGGGCCTCCCTGACGGGGCTTGCGGCGACTTTGCCACCATACCCATGAGTACCCAAGCGACCGCCATGGAGGTTGGACCTATGTTCATGCGCATCGACCATGTGGGAATCGCCTGCCACAACCTGGAAGAGAAGATCGCGTTCTTCGAGCGGACCTTCGAGCTGACCGTGGTGGCACGGGAGATCAACGAGGAGCAGGGCGTCAAGGAGGCGATGCTGCACATCGCCGACGGCAACGGGGGAGGGTCCTACATCCAGCTTCTCGAACCGCTCGGCCCCGACACGCCGGTCGGCAAGTTCCTCGCCAAGCGCGGGGAAGGGGTGCACCACGTCGCGTTCGGCGTCCCGGACGTCGCGCGCGCCCTGGAGGAAATAGGCGGCAAGGGCATCCGGCTGCTCGACGAAAAACCGCGGCATGGTTCGATGGGTTCCTCCATCGCCTTCCTCCACCCCAAGGACGTGGCGGGAATGCTCACGGAGCTCGTTCAGGCCCCAGATCATTAAAAACGCGCCGTGTCAAATGCAAGAAACGTTCATACGTAACAAGTCGTGCATAAAATTGGACGAGACCTCCAAGGCCGCGTCACCGGAGTACGCTGGCCTACCACCGGACGTGGATCCCGCCACGGCTCCCGCCTCGGATGTCCGAATCCCCCGTCCGGCCCGTGTAGCCGTCTCGACAACCCAGGATCGAGCCTCCATGCAGTCCGACATCGATGCCCAGCTCAACAATTTCTTTGAAGACGCCCCCGCTCGGGAATTCGACGTGGTGCTCCGTGGCTACGACCGGCACCAGGTTCACGATCATCTGAAGCAGATTGACGGCGAGCTGCGCCAGACCCGGGAGCAGCTTCAGGGTCTGCAGCGAGACCTGTCCGACTCCCAGCGGCAGTTGCAGGAGCAGGAGCGTCCGACCTACTCCGGCCTTGGCGCCCGGATCGAGCAGCTGCTCCGCCTCGCCGAGGAGCAGGCCACCGAGCTGGTCCAGGCCGCCCGGTCCGAGGCGAACGAGATCAAGGCCGCGTCCAAGGTCGACGCCGCAGACCTGCGCGCCGCCGCCGAGAACGAGGCGGCCGAGAAGCGCGCCCTCGCCACCCGCGAGGCCGACGAGATGCGCACCAGCGCGGAGCGCGAGGCCGAGGAGATCCGCTCGACCGCCCGCCGCGAGTCGGACGAGTTGACCTCCACCACCGAGCGCGAGGTCGCCAAGCTGCGCGCCACCGCCGACCACGAGGTGGCCGAGAAGCGCGCCGACGCCGAGCGCGAGATCGCCAAGCTGCGCACCACCACCGAGCGCGAGGTCGCCCAGCTGCGCGCCTCGACCAAGCGCGAGCGCGACGAGGTCCTCACCACGGCCAAGCGCCAGGCCGACGAGATGCGCGCCCAGGCTCAGCGGGTCCTGGAGGAGTCCGAGGCCAAGCGCGCCCAGGACGAGGCCGAGTTCGACATCCAGCTCGCCGCCCGCCGCGAGGACGCCGAGCGTCAGGAAGCCGAGCGCCACTCCACCGCGCAGGCCGCCACCCAGAAGCTGGTCGCCGAGGCCGAGCAGCGTGCGGCCACCGCCGAGCAGCGCGCCACCAAGGCCACCCAGCAGGCCGAGCAGACCCGCCGCGAGGCCGACAGCCACGCCAAGCAGCTGGTCGCCAACGCGCGCAAGAACGCCGACCAGGTCGTCTCCGAGGCCAAGTCGAGCGCCGAGTCGATCGTCTCCGAGGCCAAGTCGGAGGCCGAGCGGAGCCGTTCGGTCGCCCAGCGCCAGGTCGACGAGCTGACCCGTCAGCGCGACAGCATCACCAGCCACCTCGCGCAGCTGCGCCAGCTGCTCGGTGGCGCCCCGCTCCCGGCCTCCGAGCCGGAGCCCGCGATCACCGCGGCCCCGCCGAAGCCGGCCATCCCGGCCGCCAACGGCAGCGAGAAGCCGGTCCCGGCTCCCGCCAAGGCGGAGACGAAGGACGACGACGCGGAGTGGTGGCAGGAGTAGGCACCGCTGACTCCGGGGCGTTGGCGACGGCTACGAGAGAGCCTGGCGACCTAGACGGTCGCTAGGCTCTCTTCTTGTCTTCACACCGTCCTTACGCTTCTTGTCTTCACACCGTCCTTACGCTTCTTGTCTTCACACCGTCCTTACGGTTCTGCGTACCTCTCTCCACTCCGCTAGGAGCAGCTGTGCCCGAAGCGTCCCAGGTGTCCGACGATCCCAAGGTGTCCGTCCCGGGCCCGCCCTCCTCCCCCGAGACCTCCGGCGGACCGGAGATCTCCAGCGGACCGGCGAGCTTCACCGCACACGACGAGCCGGTCACCTCCGGCGGTCATGAGGCGCACGGCAGGCCGATCGCCTTCGGCGGGCACGGGAGGCACGACAAGCCGGGCCACGGGGCACACGGCGAGCAGAGCACGACCGGCGCGCACGAGGCGCTGTACGGCAAGCCGGGTCAGCCGCTGGCCAGCAACCCCTTCCTGGTCGGCCTGACCGGCGGGTTGGGCCTGCTGACCGCGTGGGCGCTCTCCCAGGCGCTGGTCACCTCCCGCAGTGTGATCGTCCTGATCGTGGTGGCGATGTTCCTCGCCGTGGGGCTCAACCCTGCCGTCGAGGCGCTGCAGCGGCGGCGGATGGCCCGGCGCGGGGCGATCTCGATCGTCTTCGGCGCGGTGATCCTGTTCTTCGTGCTCTTCGGCCTGGCGATCGTCCCGCCGGTGACCCAGGAGGCGGCCGCGTTTGTCAGCGCGGTCCCCGGCTACACGAAGGAGCTGCTCGCCAACCCCACGCTCAGGGGGCTGGACAGCGACTACCAGATCCTGACGAGGGCCGGCGACTACATCACCAGTGGCGGTCTCGCCCAGACCGTGGCGGGAGGCCTGCTCGGCGCGGGCGCGGTGGTGTTCAACGCGTTCTTCTCCGGGGTCACGCTGCTGGTCCTGACCCTGTACTTCCTCGGCTCGCTGCCCTCGATCAAGGATTACCTCTTCAAGCTCGTGCCCAGCAGCCGCAGGGAGCGGTCCCGGGCGCTCGGCGACGAGATCCTCGACGGCATCGGCGGCTACGTGGCCGGCAACCTGCTGATCTCGGTGATCGCGGGTGTGGTCACCTGGGTGTTCCTCTCCGTCCTGGGCGTCGAGTACGCGCTGGCCCTCGCCCTGATCGTGGCGGTCACCGACCTGATCCCGCTCGTCGGCGCGACGATCGGCGCGGCGCTGGTGACCCTGGTGGCGCTCCTCCAGTCGGGAACGCTCGGCATCGCCTGCGCGATCTTCTTCCTGGTCTACCAGCAGGTCGAGAACTACCTGATCTATCCTCGCGTGATGAAGCGCTCGGTGGACGTGGCCCCGGCGGTCACCGTCATCGCCGCGCTGTTCGGCGGCGCGCTGATGGGCATCGTCGGGGCGCTGCTGGCCATCCCGGTGGCCGCGGCGATCGCGCTGCTCATCCGCGAGGTGGTGATCCCCCGGCAAGCTCGCCAATGAAGCCGGCCACGACGCGGTTGAACGCCTCGGGCTGCTCGATCGCGCTCAGGTGACCCGCCTTCTCGATCACGGCCAGCCGCCCGTCGGGCACGGCGTCGACCATCGCCTCGGCGTCGGCGCGCGGTGAGATCTCATCCTCCTCCCCCACGATCACCAGGACGGGCACCTTGAGCGCCCGCAGGGTGTCGAAGGAGTCCAGGCGGCCCGCCATGGCTCGCTGCGCCCAGGCCACGGCGCCCGGCGGAGCCGCCTGGACCAGCCCGCGCACCCGGCCGAACACCATCGCCCTGCGCTGTACGGTGGTCTGCCCGAGCAGCCCGGGGAGCACCTCCTCCACCAGGACCGAGGTGCCGCTGTCGAGCACGGTGGCGGCGATCCGCTCGCGGTTCGACCGGGCCGCCTCCTGATCGGCGTCCGCCTTGGTGTCGGCGAGGATCACCCCCAGCACCCGGTCGGGGTGGCGGCGGCACAGGGCCATCGTCACGTAGCCGCCCATGGACAGGCCGCCGACGACCCCGCGCTCGATCCCCTCGCGGTCCAGCAGGCGCACGACGTCGTCGGCCATCACGTCGAGGGAGGGCTCATCCTCGCCCAGCACCGAGCCGCCGAAGCCGCGCAGGTCGGGGGTGATGACCTTGCAGGTGGCCGCCAGGCCCTCACGTTGGGCCAGCCACATGGCCGATGACAGGGGGAAGGCGTGGAGGAGGACGACCGGAAGTCCCTCGCCCGCCGATCGCGTGTACAGGTGCACGCTGTCACCGTATTCCGGTATTCCTCGTCTGACACCCCTTGATTCACAACGGGTGTCAGACGAGGAGAACCCCGCCCGTGGCGGGGACGGGTCACGACAGCGCCGAGGAGGACGTCAGGACATCGCGGTGGCGCCGCCGTCGACGAAGAGGACCTGGCCGGTGATGTAGGCGGAGGCCGTACTGGCGAGGAAGACCGCGGGGTGGGCCATCTCCTCGGGGGTGCCCCAGCGGCGCATGGGAACGGTCTGGACGGTCGCCCGGCCGGCGTTCTCGTCCTCCCAGAGACTGCGGTTGAGGTCGGTGGCGGTCCAGCCGGGACACAGGGCGTTGACCCGCACCCCGCTCTCCGCCCACTCCAGGGCCAGGGTCTTGGTCAGCGCGACCACTCCGGCCTTGGCCGCGGCGTAGGCCGCCAGCAGGGGGGCGCCCTTGGCCGCCACCGAGGCCACGTTGATCACCGAGGCGGAGCCCCGCTCGGTGAGGTGCGGTGCGAACGCGTGACAGACCGACATGGCGGAGTCGAGGTTGAGCCTCATCAGCTTGTCCCAGCCGGACAGTCTCAGGTCCTTGAACGGCACGAGGAAGTTGGACCCGCCCGCGTTGTTGACCACGATGTCCACGTGGCCCAGCTCCTCGATCCCCCGCTGTACGGCTGCCGCCACGGCGTCCCTGTCGGTGACGTCACAGGGGATGACGGCGGCCTGCCGCCCCAGTGCCTTCACCTCGGAGGCCACCTCGGCCAGTGACTCGGCCGACCGGGAGACGAGCGCGACGTCGGCCCCCGCCTCCGCGTAGGCGAGTGCGATCGCCCGTCCGATGCCCCTCGACGCCCCGGTGATGAACGCCTTCCTGCCGGAAAGATCGAACGCCTGCACAGCCGCCTCCTCGTTGACATGCGCCATCGGCTGCCAGGCCCGGCACACGCCGGCGAGCTGGAACCGAACAAGATTCTACGAGTCGGCGACCTCTGTGGGGAGAGGATGGGCGGCCGGATTCACTCTGCGGACGATCTCATTGAGGACGATCCGCACATACGGCTCGCCGACCCACAGGTGCTTGGCGCCGTCCACGCCGACGACCTCGGCCTGGGGCACCCGGGCGAAGCGCTCGCGGGCTTCCTCCGGGCGGAGGTAGTCGTCGAACTCGGGGACCAGCGCGATCAGCGGCCGTCCGAACTCCGCCCACGCGTCGAGGTCGGCGTCGGTGGTGCGGTGCAGCGGCGGGGAGAGCAGGATGGCGCCCTCCACGAGCGGGTCACGACCCCACTTGAGCGCGAGCTCGGTGCCGAAGGACCAGCCGACCAGCCAGACCCGGGGCAGGTCGTTGAAGTCGGCGCACTCCAGCGCGGCGGCGACGTCGAGACGCTCCGCCTCGCCACCGCCGAAGGCGCCCTCGGAGGTGCCCCGCTCGGAGGTGGTGCCGCGCGTGTTGAACCGCAGCAGGCCCAGATCCGCGAGGGCGGGCAGCCGGTTGGAGGCCTTCTTGAAGACGTGGCTGTCCATCATGCCGCCGTGGGTGGGCAGCGGGTGCAGGCAGATCAGCGTGGCCACCGGGGGCCTGTCTGCGGGAAGGGCCAGCTCACCGACGAGCTTCAGCCCGTCACCGGTGTTCAACTCGATCGGTTCCCTGCGCGCGGGCAGCACCGTAGAGGCCCTGATCTCCATGTGTCTCCTCAATATCTGCTGCGGCCGGGACCACGCTTGACCCGGTTGCGCCAGCACGCGGTGTGCCAGTGCCTGCGCTCGTTCTCCCCACCGGACCAGGCGGGCCAGCTCACCAGGTGGGGCAGGCCGGACCTGATCTCCTGGTCGCAGCCGGGGCACCGGTAGACCTTGTCCGCCCCGGCGCCGGTGACCCGGCGCACGTGCCAGTCGCCGTCGGGCCACTCCTCCACCTGGTCGACCCCGGGCACGAACTGGCCGACGGGCCGGGAGGACCCCCGGTTTCCGCCCCTGTCGAAGGGGTCGGCCCGACGGGCCTTGCGGGGGCTCACGACGGGTCTCGGAGACTCCGCACCCTGGCCGTGACGAGCTGGTCGAGCAGCGACGCGGGGGTGAGGGGAGATCGACGGCGCGGGGCGCGGGACGTACGGAGGTCATGGCGGGTGGTGAAGCTCCGGCCGCGCGCCGACGCCGGTCCGGCCTCGGCGCCGATCACGGCGGACCTCGCACGGACGGAGGAATCGGGGCTCCCGAGGCCTGCCGTGGCGAGCCCGACCACTCCGGCCGTCCCATAGATGCTCGTCATCGCTCTCCCCATCGCACCCGCGAAATCCGCTCCGTGCCGGCGATCGCCCGCTTCGGCACCGCAACAGTCTCCCAGAGACCCCCCGCGTACCCCAAAGCCGGGGACAGCCCACCTCTCCGACACTCGTCTTTTAGAGAACCTTTGGAAAGTACTTGAACGAAAGTTGAATAGTAATTACCATTTGAGGAGATGAGCGGAGGAGAAGTCGTGGAGGACAGGCTTGACCCGACGGACGCACTCCGGCAGATCGGCGAGATCGACCGCCACACCCGGCGGCCGGCGCGGGTCGCCGGATGGATCTTCGTAACCCTGGGACTGTGCACGATGCTGTACTGGCCGGCCATGTCTCTCGGCCCGGTGTGGGTACAGGCGGCGGCAGGGGTGATCTGGGTGGTGCTCGCGGTCGCGGGCACCTTTTACATGTGCACCATGAAGGTCCAGGACCGCGAGGTCACCTGGGTCAACAAGTCGACCTCCCCGGTGACCGTCGCCTACGTGGTCTCCGTCGCGGTCACGTTCGTCTTCGGGATGTTCTTCCGCCCCGAGAATCCGGGCGGCGTCTGGATCGCCACGCTGATCGTGCTGGCGGTGCTCTCCGGCCTGCCCGCGCTCTACGGCGGCCGGCGCATCCTGAGGGCGGGGCGATGAGCGGCGCCGGCTCGCATCCGCGGCACGCCCTGGACGACGTCATCCACGCCCCGGTCCGCCTGTCGATCATGGCCGCCCTGTCGGCCACGGAGAAGGCGGAGTTCCGTTTCCTGCGCGACACGATCGAGGTCAGTGACTCCCTGCTCTCCAAACACATCATCACCCTGGAAGAGGCCGGCTACGTCCGGGTGGAGAAGGTCTTCGTCGGCAAGCGCCCGCGCACCTGGCTGGCGCTCACCGACGAGGGACACCGGGCGTTCCAGGAATACATCTCCGTACTGAGACGACTGACCGAAGGATCCCCCCGTGATCGAAATTGACGATCTGCACAAACGCTACGGTGACAAGACCGCCCTGGACGGGGTCACGTTCTCCGTGAAACCCGGCGAGATGTTCGGCTTCGTCGGAGCCAACGGCGCCGGGAAGACCACCACGATGCGCATCCTGATGGGCGTGCTGACCGCCGACTCCGGGTCCGTGCTCCGGGACGGCCGGCCGTTGACGTTCGAGGAACGTCGCAGGTTCGGCTACATGCCGGAGGAGCGCGGCCTCTACCAGAAGATGAAGGTCACCGAGCAGATCGAGTATTTCGGCCGGCTCCGCGGCATGGGCTCGGGCGACGCCAGGCGGGCGACCGAGGACCTCCTGATGCGGCTCTCGCTCACCGAGCGCCGCAACGACGCGGTGGACACGCTCTCCCTGGGCAACCAGCAGCGCGTGCAGCTCGCGGTCGCCCTGGTGCACGATCCCCAGGTGCTCATCCTGGACGAACCCTTCTCCGGGCTGGACCCGCTCGCCGTCGACGCGCTGGCCGACGTGCTCGCCGAACGGTGCCGCTCCGGCGTGCCGGTGCTCTTCTCCAGTCACCAACTGGACCTGGTGGAACGGCTCTGCCACTCGGTCGGCATCATCTCCGCCGGTCGCATGGTGGCCAGCGGCGCGGTCGAGGACCTGCGGGACAGGGAGGGACGCGGCCGGCTCAGGGTGGTCGTCCGCGACGCGACCCCCGGCTGGACCTCCGGCCTGCCGGGAAACGTCGTCGAGAACGGCGACGAAGTGCTTCTCACCGATGTGAACGGCGACGGCCAGGAAATCCTCCACCTCGCCGTGAAGGCGGGAAGGGTCGAACACTTCGGCTGGCAGCGGCCCACACTCACCGAAATCTTCAGAGAGGCTGTGGCATGAACAGTCTGTGGCTGGTCGCGCAGCGGGAGATCGTCACGCGCGGCCGTACAAAAGCCTTTGTCATCGGCCTCGTGGTGAGCGCCGTGCTGGTCGCCGCACTCGCATTCCTCCCCCGGATCTTCGCCGGACCCGACTCCTACACCTTGGGGGTCACCGGGTCGCAGTCGCTGCAGTCCGCGCTCACCCAGACGGCGAAGGACATCGAGATCACCGTCAGGCAGTTCCCCGACGAGGCCGCCGCGAGCAAGGCGGTGCTCGCCGGCGACGTGGACGCCGCGTTGGTGGCCGATCGCAAGGTCCTCGCCGACGGCGAGGTCGACCGGGAGCTCGGCCTGCTGCTGGAGAACGCGCACCAGGCGGCCCAGGTCCAGAGACAACTCGCCGAGGCGGGCCTCGACCCCGCCAAGGTGACCCAGGCAATGCGGGTCACCCCTCTGGAACAGGTCTCGGTCGGGACGGACACCCGCTATTCGGGCGTGCGAATCGGCCTCGCGTCACTTCTGGTCATGGTGCTGTTCTTCCTGATCATCTACTCCTCCATGTATGTCGCCATGGGAGTGGTCGAGGAGAAGGGGAGCCGCATCGTCGAGATCCTGCTGACCTCGATCCGCCCCTGGCAGCTGCTCGGCGGCAAGATCGTGGGCCTGGGCGCGCTCGCGCTGATCAACCTCGTCGTGGTCATCGTGGCCGGCCTCGGCGCCGCCGCGGCGACCGGCCTCGCCGCCGACCTGCCTCCGGGCATGACGGGGATCGTGATCAGCACCCTGTTCTGGTTCCTCCTCGGCTACGGGTTCTTCGCCGCGATGGCGGCGGCGCTCGGCTCGCTGGTGTCCCGGCAGGAGGACGTGAGCAGCGTCCTCACCCCGATGACGATGATCATGATGGCCACCTACCTGGTCGCCTACTACGCGGCCTTCGATCCCAGCGGCCCGGTGGCCCGCATCCTGTCGCTGGTGCCGCCGTTCTCCTCGATGGTCATGCCGGTCCGGATGGCCGGCGGTGCGGTGGCCGCCTGGGAGATCGCCCTGGCCGCGGTCCTGATGCTCCTGGCGACCGCGGGCACCCTCGTCCTCGGATCCCGCATCTACCAGCGCGCGGTCCTGCGCACGGGCGCCCGCGTCAAACTCTCCGAGGTCGTGCGCTGACCCGTGCGCCGGAGGAATCCGGCGCACGTTCCCCGGCCGGACGTATCCTGGAGATCTGGGTCCCGTCCGGCCGGTAGGGTTCGCTCATGCGTCTGGTCATCGCGCGGTGCAGCGTGGATTACGTGGGAAAGCTCACTGCTCATCTTCCAATGGCGCCCCGGCTCATCCTCATAAAAGCCGACAGCAGCGTCTCGATCCATGCCGACGATCGGGCGTTCAAGCCACTGAATTGGATGAATCCGCCGTGCAAACTCCGCGAGGAGGAGGGCACCTGGACGGTGACCCACGGCAAGACCGGTGAGAAGCTCGTCCTCACCATGGAGGAGATCATTCACGACTCCAGCCACGAGCTGGGCGTCGACCCCGGTCTCATCAAGGACGGCGTCGAGGCCCACCTGCAGGAGCTCCTCGCCGAGCACATCACCACGCTGGGCGCCGGCTGGACGCTGGTCCGCCGCGAATACATGACGGCGATCGGCCCGGTCGACATCCTCTGCCGCGACCACACGGGCGCGACCGTGGCCGTGGAGCTCAAGCGGCGCGGTGACATCGACGGCGTCGAACAGCTCACCCGCTATCTGGAGCTCCTCAACCGCGACCCCCTGCTGGCCCCGGTGAAGGGCATCTTCGCCGCTCAGGAGATCAAGCCCCAGGCGCGCGTGCTCGCCGCCGACCGGGGCATCGGCTGCGTCACCCTCGACTACGACAAGCTACGGGGCATCGAGCGCAACGACACCCTGTTCTAGGGGTTCCGGCGGGCTGCCCGTCACGGCGTGCGTCGACCCGTACGGTGCCGCCCGCCCCGGCTGCGTCCTCGAATGTCCTTGGATGTCCTTGGATGTCCTTCGGCTGTCCTCCGAATGGAGGACAGCCGGTTCCACCGGTCGTTGGTGTCGCGGAAGCCGTACGGACGCGACATTTGAACCATGACGACAGCGGTGAAAGTTCGTGGCCTGACCAAGCGCTACGGCGACGTACAGGCGGTCGGCGGCATCGACCTGGACATCCGCGCGGGCGAGGTGTTCGCGATCCTCGGCCCGAACGGAGCGGGGAAGTCCACCACGGTGGAGATCCTGGAGGGATACCGCACCCGGGACGCCGGAGAGGTGAGCGTCCTGGGCATCGACCCGGACAAGCCGACCCGCGAGTGGCGTTCCCGGCTCGGCATCGTGCTCCAGACGGCCGACGACGTGGCCGAGGCGACGGTGCGGGAGACCGTCCGGCATTTCGCGGGCTACTATCCGGACGCCAAGGATCCGGACGAGGTGATCGAGCAGGTCGGCCTGACGGACAAGGCCGGCAAGCGCATCCGTCAGCTCTCCGGCGGCCAGCGGCGCCGGGTGGACGTCGCCCTGGGCGTGATCGGCAATCCTGAGCTGCTCTTCCTCGACGAGCCGACCACCGGGTTCGACCCCGAGGCCCGCCGGCAGTTCTGGGAGCTGATCGGGGGCCTGGCCCACAACGGCACCACGATCGTGCTGACCACCCACTATCTGGACGAGGCCGAGGCGCTCGCCGACCGGGTGGCCGTGGTCGCCGGAGGCCTGATCGTCGCCGAGGGCGAACCCAAGACCCTGGGAGGCCGGGCGACCGCCAAGGCCAGGGTGAGCTGGTCCGACGAGGGTGAGCGCCGCTCGCTGGAGACCGACACCCCGACGAGGACCGTGCTGGAGCTGACCCAGCGGTTCGACGGCGAGGTTCCCGAGCTGACCGTGACCCGTCCCTCCCTGGAGGACGTCTACCTCCAGCTCATCGAGGCTCCCGCCTGACACCGCCCGCCCTCACAGGGAGCGACATCCGCCCTCCGGGCAGGACCGGCCCCGCCGCAAGGACGACCGGCCTCCCCCGAGGAACCCGCCCCACCCGCGAGAGACCGGCTCCACTCGTGGGTGACCGGCCTCATCCCGCGAGCCCAACCCCCCGATCCAGCGTCGACCGACCCCCCGAGGTGACCGTCCCGTGAGCGAAACCGTGACCCGAACCCCCGCTCCTCCCCTCCGTACCAGGCAGCCTTCCGCGACACAGCTGGGGCTGTCGCGGGCGGCCATCGAGACCCGGATGTTCTTCCGCGAGAAGGACGCGGTCATCTTCACCTTCTCCTTCCCCATCGTCCTACTGGTGATCTTCGGCTCGATCTTCGCGGGCGATCTGGAGGGGACGGGGCTCACCGTCTCCCAGCTCTACGTGGCGTCGCTGATCGGTTCGGCGACGATGACCGGCTTCCAGAACCTCGGCATCAACATCGCGGGAGACCGCGACGACGGCACGCTCAAGCGGCTGCGCGGCACGCCGCTGCCTCCCAGCTCCTACTTCATGGGCAAGGCGCTCAACACCCTGTTCATCTCCTTCCTCCAGGTCGTCATCCTGCTGGCCATCGGGGTCACCATGTTCGGTCTGGAGCTGCCGTCGGAGGCGGGCAGGTGGGTGACCTTCGCCTGGGTGTTCGTTCTCGGGGTGCTCGGCTCGTCCCTGCTCGGCATCGCGGTCAGCAGCCTGCCCCGATCGGCCAAGAGCGCCAGCGCGGTGATCTCCATGCCGTTCGTGGTGCTGCAGTTCATCTCCGGGGTGTTCATCCCCATCACCGAGCTCCCGTCATGGCTGGTGAACATCGCCTCGGTGTTCCCCCTCAAGTGGATGTGCCAGGGTTTCCGCTCGGTTTTCCTCGGTGATGCCGGCGCCACGCTGGAAATCGCGAAATCATACGAACTGGACCGAGTCGCCCTGGTCCTCGGAGCCTGGGTCATCGGAGGACTGGTGCTGTGCCTGATGACGTTCCGCTGGAAGAGCCGCCGCGACGGGTAAACCATGTGCGTTGGCCCGGCTATGTCACCAACCCAGCCGGGCCACACCTATGGGACTCGCTGCGCATCTGGGAGATCCTCCTGTTCGTGGCGACCCTCGCCCCCGCCACGATCATCCTGCTCGGCGACCTGCCCGTACGCGACAGGGTGATCGTGGCGGCATGCCTGGTCTCGATCCTGCCGCTCTATTTTGTGCTCGGCCGCCCGGCGATCATGGCCGAGAACCGGCGGCGCGGTGCGGTCTACATCGCGCTCATGATCCTGCTGTTCGTCCTGGCCACGTTCATCACCTCCGACGTGACCTTCGCCCTGTTCGGGCTCTGCCCGCAGTGCTTCATGGTGTTCCCGACCCGGCAGGCCATGATCGCGGTGATCGTGCTGAACCTCGCCCCGGCCATCAGCTACCTGTTCCTGGAGCCGGAACCCAGCTGGTTCGGTTTTCTGACGGTCACCCTCATCGTGATCGTCTTCTCCTGGGTGTTCGGCGTCTGGATGGAGGGGGTCTCCAAACAGAGCTGGGAACGGGCCGAACTCATCGAGGAACTGATGAGCAGCCGGGCCGAGGTGTCCAGGCTCTCGGCCGAGCGCGGGGCCCTGGCCGAACGCGAACGCCTCGCCGGGGAGATCCACGACACCCTGGCCCAGGGCTTCACCAGCATCATCATGCTGCTCCAGGCCGCCGAGGCCCGGTCCGACCCGGCCCGCCACCTGGCGCTGGCCGTACAGACCGCGCGCGAGAACCTGGCCGAGGCCCGCGCGCTGGTGGCCGCGCTCAGCCCGGCACCGCTGGACGGCTCCACTCTGGACGAGGCACTGGTACGGCTGGCCGACCGGCTCAGGGAGGACATGGGGATGACCGTGACCTTCACCGTCCGCGGAGAGTCACGCCCGCTGCCGCCGCCCATCGAGGTGGTGCTCATCCGCGCCGCCCAGGAGTCCCTGGCGAACGTACGCAGACACGCGGCGGCGAGCCGGGTGGACGTCTCGGTGGCCTACGGCCCGGAGACGGTGGCGCTGGAGGTCCACGACGACGGGTGCGGCTTCGACCCGTCCACCACCGGCGGATACGGCCTGCGCGGCATGCGGAGCCGGGTGGAGCAGGCGAGCGGCTCGATGCGGGTGCGGAGTTCGCAGGGAGGGGGAACGACGCTGATCGTCGAGATGGCAGAGTGACCATCGTGATATCTCTGGACAACCCCCCGCCCCCGCGCCAGCACGCCTTCATGCGTCTGAACGGGTGGGAGTTGCTCTACCTCGTCGCCTTCCTGGTCGCCCTTCTCTTCGTGTTCTTCGACGACTCCCTCGGGACCGCCGAGCGGGCAGGTGGAATCGCGTTGATCAGCGGGTGTGTGACGGCGTACGTGCGCCTCGGGCGACGAGCCGTCGGCGTGGGATACCGCTCGTGGGAGGGCCGGACGTACGTCGTCCTGCTGCTCGTGCTGTTCACTCCGGTGGCCGCCATCTGCCCGCCCACCAGGTTCGTCCTTTTCGCGCTGTGCGCGCAGTGTTTCATGATGATCCCCAAAAACCAGGCGAAAGTCGCCGTGATCATCTTCAACGTGGCCCCCGCGCTGGAGTTCCTCTTCGTCCCGCCACCCCGGGAGGAGCTGGTCGTCTTCCTCGGGGTGACGATCCTCGTCCTCACCTTCGCGATGACCTTCGGTCCCTGGATCGTCGACATCGTCGGCCAGAGCAGGGAGCGGGCCTCGCTCATCCAGGAGCTGGAGATCCGCCGGGCCGAGGTGGCCACGCTCTCGGCCGAGCGCGGGGCCCTGGCCGAGCGCGAACGCCTCGCCGGGGAGATCCACGACACCCTGGCCCAGGGCTTCACCAGCATCATCATGCTGCTCCAGCAGCCCGAGGCACGGCGGATCGAGCTGGCCGTGCAGACCGCGCGCGAGAACCTGGCCGAGGCGCGCACCCTGATCACCGCGCTGAGCCCGGCCCCTCTGTCGGGCGCCACCCTGGAGGAGGCACTCGGCCGGATCACCTCGCAGTTCGGCGAGGAGCTCGCGGTGTCCACCGCCTTCGAGGTCAGGGGCGACTTCAGGGCCACGTCGACCAAGGTCGAGGTCGTCCTGCTCCGCGCGGCGCAGGAGGCGCTGGCCAACGTGCGGAAGCACGCCCGCTCCAGGGCCGTCGCGGTGACGCTGGAATACACCCCCGAGGCGACCCGGCTGACCGTCCGCGACGACGGCACGGGCTTCGATCCGTCCACCGCCGAGGGATACGGCCTGCGCGGCATGCGCGCCCGGATCGAGCAGGTGGGCGGCACCCTCACGCTGACCGGCCCTCCGTCCGGGGGCACCCTCCTCGAGGCCGCCATCCCCGCCGACCAGCCCGGCGGCCCCGCCCCGTCCGACCATTCCGACCCTCCCGCCAAGGAGCATCACCGTGCTGCGTCTGATGATCGTTGATGACCACCCCGTGGTTCGCGAGGGACTGCGGGGGATGCTGGAGGCCGACCCGGGGATCACCGTGGTGGGCGAGGCGGCGTCGGGGGACGAGGCGGTCGTGCGGGCGGCTGAGCTCAGGCCGGATGTGATCCTGATGGACCTGCGCATGCCGGACGGCGACGGGGTGAGCGCCACCTCGCGCATCCTCGCGAACCGGCCGGAGAGCCGGGTGATCGTGCTGACCACCTACGAGACGGACCAGGACATCGTGCGGGCGGTCGAGGCGGGGGCCGCCGGATACCTGCTGAAGGACACCTCCAGAGCCGATCTGCTGGCCGCGATCGTCTCCGCGTCGCGCGGCGAGACCGTGCTGTCGCCCTCGGTGGCGACCCGGCTCGTCACCCGGATGCGAGCCCCGGTGACCGAGTCACTGTCGCCGCGCGAGGCCGAGGTGCTCTCCCTGGTGGCCAGGGGACTGACCAACGGGGAGATCGGCAGGGCTCTGTTCATCAGCGAGACCACGGTCAAGACCCACCTGCTGCGCGTCTTCGGCAAGCTCGGTGTCTCCGACCGCACCGCCGCCGTGACCACGGCCCTCGACAGGGGCCTGCTCATCCGTTGAACGTCCGGGACCGGCGCCCCGCATCGCCGGAATGACCCCCGCCTCGTTCATTCGCGGCCGGAAGGAACTTGACCGACTAGTCAGGCTTGTGACCTTCTTGCATGGACGACGCAAGCAATAGCGCATTGACCCTTCCGCAAAAAGGATCTTGCACCCATAATGGTGGATTCCGGGGGCCATGACCATGAGGTGGAAGTGATAAAGCGAGTTGTTTGTCAACCCCACACTGAAGGCAGGGGCTTGACATGAATGGACGGTCATACAGGGGAATGTCGGCGGAGGAGCGGCTGACGGAGCGCCGGGAGCGCCTGATCTCCGCGGCGTACACCCTTTACTCCGACCCTGGTTTTCCGGAGACCACGATTGAGAAGTTGTGCGCCTCCGCGCGCATTTCCAACCGCGCCTTCTATGAATGTTTCTCCGGACGCACAGAACTGATGCAGGTGGTCCACGACCGGTGCGTGCACGAGACGCTGGTCTCGGTGGCGAACTCCGTCAAACAGGCCCCCGACACGCTGCTCGGCCGGGTCGAGGCGGGCATCACCGGATACATCGACTTCGTCACCGAGGATCGGCGCCGCGCCCGGATCATGCACCTGGAGGTGCGCCGGGCGGGAGACTGCCTCATCACCTCACGCCAGCAGGCGGTGGAGGCCTTCACCAACATGATCGAGACGATCATCGCCGACCGGCCGGAAGCGGTCAGGATCAACCGGCGCCTGCTCGCGCTGGGCATGATCGGGGCGCTTCAGGAACTGCTCATCGAATGGGTGCTGGCCGACGACCCTCCCGAGACCGATCGCCTGATCAGCACGGCCGTGCACATCTTCCACCGGTCCTTCGCGACATGATCGTCCGCACGATCCGCGAGGACGAGGACGGGCTCGGATGAACCCGTCCTCCTCGATATGCCCGGTCCGCCGGCGTCCCGAAGACCGGCGGTGACCGGGATCAGGCCACCGCCGCCACGGGGAGCTCAACGGTGAGAACCCGGTTGAGCCGGGTCACCGCCAGCACCCGCATGACTCGCGGTGGCACCCCTCGCAGAATAAGGCGGCGTCCCGCGCCCACAGCGCGGCGATGCGTGCCCACCAGCACTCCGAGACCGGTGGCGTCGATCATTTCCAACCCGGAAAGATCTACGATCAGGTCGCCCTCGCCGGAGTCGACTGCTCCGTGCAGCCGCGGGCGTACGCCGGCGACGGTGCCCACGTCGAGACGGTGTCCGACGCTGACCACCTGGGCCTCGGGGTTACCAGGGACGCGCATGCCTCCTCCTCAAACCTGGTCGTGTAACCGACACGTCCAGGCATAACGGCGGTGCGCCACCACAGCCAGTCGGTCACGCACCGTATTCGTACGATGTCACAGTATGAACGTGGGTGCGTCCCCCACACGCGTCCCGATTCACACTCATTACGGCCATGAGTTTCCCTTTCCCGAAGAGGAGGAGAAGATGCCGTTCAGAGCCATCCCTTTTCCTGGGCCGCACGGATCGCGTTGATCCGGTTGGTGGCGCCCAGTTTGGTGATGGCGCTGGACAGGTAGTTACGGACGGTGCCCTCGGTGAGGTGCAGCGATGCGGCGATCTCACCGACCGGCGCGCCCTGCGCGGCCAGGGCCAGAGCCCCGCGCTCCCGCTCCGTGAGCGGGCTCTCCCCCGCCATCATCGCCGAGGCCGCCATCTCCGCGTCGAGATAGCGGCCGCCGGAATGGACCTTGCGGATCGCGGTGGCCAGCTCGTCCGCGGAGGCGTCCTTGGGGATGAAGCCGCGCACTCCCGCCGCGAGCGCCCGCCGCAGGTGTCCGGGCCGCCCGAAACTGGTCAGCATCACCATCGCGTGGCCCGGCAGCGTCTCGGCGACGCTCAGCCCGTCCATTCCCGGCATCTCGATGTCCAGCACGATCACGTCGGGACGACGATCCCGCACGGCCTGCGCCACCAGGTCTCCTCTGGCCACCTCGGCCACCACCTCGATGTCCGGCTCCAGGCCCAGCAGGGTGGCGATGGCCCCCCGGATCAGGTGCTCGTCGTCGGCCAGCAGTACCCGGATCATCGCATTCCCTCCAGCGGGATCGTCGCCCGCAGCCTGAACTCTCCGCCACCGTCGCTCTTACCGCCGCCGACGACGGTGACGGCTCCCCCCACGGTCGCCAGCCGCTCCGACAGCCCGGCAAGCCCGGTGCCGCCGCGCCCGCCCGGCACCGCCACCCCGTCGTTGGTCATCTCCAGCACGGCCGTACCGTCGCGGAGCGCGACCGCGATCCGGCAGCGGGTCGCCGAGCTGTGCCGCAGCACGTTGGTGGTGCCCTCGCGGACCACCCAGGCCAGCAGCGTGGCAAGCTCGTCGGGCACCTGCTCCCGGGGCGTCTCCAGCGTGCAGCGGATGCCGGCCGCCTCCAGCACCGCGGTCATGCTGCACAGCTCGGCGTCGAGATCGACGGTCCGGTAGCCGCGCACCGCCGTACGGATCTCCTTCAGCGCCTGCCGCGCCAGCCCCCGCACCTCGTTCATCTCGGCGACGGCCCGCTCCGCGTCGACGCTCGACAGTTTGACGGCCACCTCGCTCTTGACCGCGATCGCGGAGAGGCTGTGCCCGACCAGGTCGTGCAGGTCGCGGGAGAACCGGAGCCGCTCCTCGGTGACCGCCAGCCGGGCCCGGGCCTCCTTCCCCTCCTCCGCCAGTTTGACGACCTGCCAGAACCAGAGCTGGAACCGGTTGGTGAAAGGCATCACCAGGGTGGTCCCGACGAAGAGGCCGATGAGTCCCAGGTGATCGGCCGCGTACGGGGTGACCATCATGCGGCCGAGGTCGGGGACGAGGCCGTCCCCGGTCGATACGAGAAGCAGCGCGACCACGGCCGCGCCCAGGCTGGCGACGAGCGTGCCGACCTTGTTCAGCAGGAGCGCCGCTCCCGTCGCCCAGGCCGGGGCGAGCAGCCCCCAGGTCCACAGGTAGGTCTCCTGGGTCAGCAGCAGGACGATCACGAGCACGCCCGAGGCCGCGGTCTCACGGTTGGCCGTGATCCCGGCAACGGCCGCCTTCACCATCATCAGGTAGAGGGCGCTGAAGACGATCAGTCCCAGCGATCCGAAAATGAGAGTCAGGACGGCCTCGGAACCCGCCTGTCCGCCTCTCGCGATTCCGTTGAGACCGCCGGCCCACGCCAGGGGAATGCCGATGGTCAGAGACCAGAAGACCAACCGGCGGAGCCGCTCGACGGGCGTTCGCTTCCCGCCCCGGGGGAAAAAACGAAGGACGGAGCGCCTGAGGCGCCCCGCCACGCTCTCATCATCATTTATCGCCATTTAAGTGAACGTTAGCCGTGTCGGGGTTCCCAGCGGAACAGCCATCTGGCCAGCAGGGCCGCCACCGCGATCCAGGCCAGCAGGATCCCCAGGGAGGGCAGCGCGGCCACCCACTGCCCGGCCATGCCCAGCACCTCCCCGCTCCCGGAGAAGTGATCCTGGCCGAGGAAGGCGGTACGCATGATCGTCACGACCGGGGTCACCGGAAGCAGGGTGGCGACCGTGCCCAGCGGGCCGGGAAGCATGTCGACGGAGAAGGCCACCGGCGCGCCGACCATCATGAGCAGGATCACCGGAAGCACCGTGACCTGGGCCAGTTCGGCGTTGGGCGTGATTCCGGAGAAGGCGGCGGCGAACAGGGCGAACAGCACGACCCCCAGGACCGCCGCGAGCACCAGCAGCGGCACGTTGGCCGGCAGCACTCCGTCGGACCGGTTGATCCAGATCACCAGCAGCGCCACCTGGCCGAGAAAGAGCGCGAGCGAGCCGAGGGCGCTGCCGCCGAGGACCGCCACCGAAGACGGCTGGCCCCCGCGCAGCCGCTTGAGCACCAGTTCCTCACGCCGGGCCGTGAAGGAGTTGACCAGGTTGGTGAAGACCGCGAATCCCAGCATCAGGCCGGGCACCCCGGTCAGCACGTAGAGCTCGCTGGGCACCCCGGAGATCTCGGGGGCCCCCTGGACCTGCGTGAACAACCAGGCCATCAGGAGCGGCAGCAGCAACACGGTGAACAGCACGGTGGTGTTCCTGAACACCAGGGTCAGGTCGATCCTCGCCAGCCGTACGGCGTGCAGAACGTCGGTCCTCATCTTCACTCACCACTCCTCGTGCGCTGTGCCTGCTGCTCGGTCACCACTGCCTCGCGGACCGCTCCGCCTCCCCCGCCGGATCCGGCCCGGCTCATCGGACCTCTCCGACCACTCGCATGAAGGCGTCCTCAAGGGTTCCCCTGCGTACGGCCAGCCGCTCCAGGTTCTCGTCCCGCTCCTCGGCCCACCTCAGCAGCGGCCGGAGCGCGGCGTGCGCGCGGACCTCGGCCCGTTCGCCGGTCAAGGTGTAGCTGACCTCGGTGCCGCCGGCCGCGTAGGTCAGCGTGGGGGTGGTGCCGTCCAGGGAGGGCAGGTCACCGAAGGACCAGGTGGTGCCGGGGAGCCGGAAGGCGACGATGTCGCCGGAGTCGGCCACCACCTCCTCGACCGTGCCGTAGGTGCGGATCCGGCCCTCGTGCATGATGGCCAGCCGGTCGGCGAGGCGCTCGGCCTCCTCCAGGTAGTGGGTGGTGAGGAGCACGGTGGTGCCGCCGGCCCGCAGGTCCTCGATCACCTTCCACGTGGTCCGGCGGGCCTCGGGGTCCATTCCCGTGGTCGGCTCGTCCAGGAAGAGCACCTCGGGTGCCGACAGCACGGCGAGCGCGAGGTCGAGCCTGCGCTTCTGCCCGCCGGAGAGCTGCCGGACCCTGGTCCTGGCCTTGCCCTCCAGGCCGACCAGCTCCAGCGCCCCCATGGTCCGCCGGTCCACTCCCTTGGCCCGGCCCATGAGGGTGAGACGCCCGGGCAGCGTGGTGGTGCCTGACAGGGTGACGGGACGCCCCGCGTCCTCGCTCATCCCCTTCCACAGGTCCACGGTCTCGGCCACGGTGAGGTCGCCGAGGAAGCCGCCCTCCTGCAGCATGATCCCCACACGGAGGCGCAGCTCGCGCCGGTCCCTGACGGGATCGAGGCCGAGCACCCGGACGGTGCCGTCGGTGGTGGGCGTGAAACCCTCCAGCACCTCCATCGTGGTCGTCTTGCCGGCGCCGTTCGTGCCGAGCAGGGCGAAGATCTCGCCCCTCGCGACGGTGAAGGAGATGCCGCGCACGGCCTCGAAGTCACCGTATTTCTGCCGGAGCCCGCCGACCTCGATCACGTTGTCGAGGCCGGCGGCTTCGGTGCTCGTCGCGTCCACACCCTGTCGCAATGTCATGTGGACAATCGTCGCTTTCCTGCCTTTTGACAGGTAGTCGCCGATATCACCGGAGAGATCCGCGTCTCTCAGGTGATCGAGATGACAAATGTCAACTACGGACGGGGCGGCAGCGCCGGCCGGCGGCGGGAGGGGCGGGTCGCCGGGTCCGGCGGGGTCGCCGCCGGGCGCTCCTCCAGGGCGGCCAGCGCGAGCCGTACCGCCTCCTCGATCTGCGGATCCCGGCCGGCTGCCCAGTCATCGGGAGTGATGTCGACCTCGACGTCCGGGTCGACGCCGTAGTTCTCCACTCCCCAGCCGAGTCCCTCGAACCAGAACGAGTACTTGGGCACGGTGATGTGCGACCCGTCGACCAGGCGGTGGCCGTTCTCGATGCCGATGACGCCGCCCCAGGTACGGGTGCCCACCACGGGCCCGAGCTTGTGGATCTTGAAGGCGGCGGTGACGATGTCTCCGTCGGATCCGGCGTTCTGGTCGGTGACCGCGACCAGCGGCCCGCGCGGGGCGTCCTCGGGGTAGGTGATCGGCGCCATGCCCCGGGGCAGGTCCCAGGCGATGACCTTGCGGATCAGCTTCTCGATGACAAGCTCGGAGGTGTGACCGCCCCGGTTGCCCCGGACGTCCACGACGAGCCCCTCGAAGGTCATCTCCCTGCGCAGGTCGCGGTGGAACTGCGCCCAGCCCTCGGCGACCATGTCCGGGATGTGCAGGTAGCCGAGACGGCCGCCGCTGAGCTCCCTGACGTGCGCCCGGCACGAGGCCACCCAGTCCTGGTAGCGGAGGCGCCGATCGTCGCGGAGCGGGGTGACGACCACCCGCCGGCCGCCTCCCAGGGTCAGCTCGACCGGCTTGTCCGCGGCGCCGACCAGCAGCCGGGCGGGCCCCTCGGGCGGCACCGGGCGGCCGTCGACCGCGAGCAGCGTCTCCTCCTGCCGGACTCCCGCCCCCGGCGCGGCCAGCGGTGAGCGGGCGTGCACGTCGGAGGACTCGCCGGGGAGTATCCGGTCCACCTGCCAGCGGCCGTCACCGTTCACCGACAGGTCGGCGCCGAGCATGCCGACCGGCTCGAACCCTCTGTGCTCCCAGGGAGCGGGGCTGACGTAGGCGTGCGAGCTGCCCAGCTCCCCCAGGACCTCCCAGAGCAGGTCTGCGAAGTCGTCCGCGGTGGCGACGCGATCCACCAGCGGCCGGTACTCCTCCAGCACGGCGTCCCACTCGACGTCGGCCATGTCGTCGACCCAGAAGTCGGCCCGCATCCGGCGGCCCGCCTGGGTGTAGGCATGATGCCGGTAGGCCTGCGGGTCGCCGGTGATCCGGATCCGCGACAGGTCGATGGTCGTGTCGTCGCCGTTCTTGCCGTTGGACGACTTGCCGGTGGCCGAACGGACCGTGAGCGTTCCCTTGTCGCTGACGACGAGCTGGGTGCCGTCCCCGCTCACCCGATACCAGTCGAGCTTCTCGACCACCTCCTCGCACTTGCGCCTGCCGAGGTCGTAACGGTCCAGCGCGGGGCTGGGAGAGTCACCCCCCACCCGGTCCCTGTCCTCGCCGAGCTCCCCGGCCAGCGGCTCGCGAAGCCAGACGAACCCGCCCTTGACCGCCTGCAGGTTCGAGTAGCGGCCCTCGGGCACCGGCACCTGCACGACCCTCGCGGCGATGCCGTCCAGGTCGACGGTGAGCGCGGTGCTGTCTTCCTTCTTGTTCTTCTTGTCGTCACCGGCCTCGCCGGAACCTTCGGAGTCCTCGGAGTCCCCTGCCGACCGGCCCTCGGAGCTGGGCGCGAACGGCGACGGCGTGGCCGCGGCCAGAGGCACCAGATAGGGGCGGTAGCCGAACGGGAAGGACATGTCGAAGGAGTGCGCGTCGTAGACGGGGTCGAAGCCCCGACGCGACAGGAACGCCAGATAGTCGCCGGTGAACGCGGGCGAGATGTCCACGAACCGGCCGTCGGTGACGTCGGTGACGACCCGGTCCGCCATCCTGGCCAGCCGGATCCTGCGGAGCTGCGTGCCTTCCGGCTGCGACCAGGCCAGCCAGGCGGAGTCGGGCGACCAGGTCGGCCCGTCGATCTCGCCCTCGGCCTTGACCAGCTCGGTGACCTCGCCGGAGGCCACGTCCACCAGGAGCATCCGCCCGTCCCTGGTGGCCACCGCGATCGTGTTCCCGTCGGGCGCGACGGCCAGATCGCCGACCTCGCCCAGCTTCCCCGCGGCGATCCTGCGGCTCTCCCCGCCGCCGATCGGGCCGATCTCCAGGCCCTGCTGCTCGCCGTCGTCGAAGACCCACACCACCCGGTCCTTGCCGAGGAGGCGGGGCCGTCCCGCCGACAGGCCGGTGCTGAGCTGGCGCGCCGGACCGTCCCGGTGGGTCACCCAGTGCACCGAACCCTGGATCTCCACCGCGCTGGCCCGCCCGGTCGCGTCCACGACCAGGTCGTGCAGCCGCCTGCCCGCGTTGACCTGGTACGGCTGCCGCCCGCGCGGCGGGGAGCCGAGCGTGACGTCGAGCTTGCGCCCCTCGTCGTCGAGGCCGTCCAGAAGGTAGAGGTCACCGGCGTTCTGGTAGACGATCCGGGTGCCGTCGGTGGTGGCGTGCCGGGCGTAGAAGACGTCATGGTCGGTGTGGCGACGCAGTCCGGTGCCGTCCAGCGCGCACGAGTAGAGGTTGCCGACGCCCTCGTGGTCGGAGAGGAAGGCCAGACGCCCGCCGACGAGCATCGGGCTGGCGAAGTGACCGTTCAGCTCTGCCAGCAGCCGGGTGAAGTCACCGCCCGCCTGCTGGACCCAGAGGCGCCCCGCCGTACCGCCCCGATAACGTTTCCAGGTCGCGGGGTCGCGGGTGAGGGAGGCGGTGAGCAGCGCCACCGAGTCCTCAAGGATCGAAAGATCGGTGACCGGGCCGTAGGGCAGCCTTTCCGCCTGGCCGTCGCTCAGCGCGTAGACCCACGCCTGCGAGGCGAACGGCTGCCCGGTCGCGCTGATCGCGAGGACCTTGCCGTCCGGCGTCCAGCCGCGCGTACGGGTCCGGGAATCGCCCCAGTAGGTCAGCCGTTCGGCCGAGACGGACTCCAGATCGGCCAGGAACACCTCGGGAGCGCCCTCCCGAACGCTTGTCCAGGCAACCTTCGTACCATCGGGAGAGAGGCGGGGATGGCCCGCGGGAGCCCGGTCCGAGGAGAGACGCCACGCTCGGCCACCGTTCACGGGGGCCGCCCAGACGTCGTCATCGGCGACGAACGTCAGCGTCTCACGGGCTATGTGAGGGAATCGCAGGTAGAAACCAGAAGCCATCGGTAAATCATATTGTCCACTATCGGGTTAAACAGAGGATTTTACCGGCCGATACGCTGGGCCTTATGACGCGAGCTGACAGAGACCAGCCGGTTGTGCTCTCAAAGATCTACACGCGCACCGGCGACGACGGCACCACCGCGCTCGGCGACATGAGCCGCGCCCGCAAGACCGACCCCCGTCTGGCCGCTTACGCGGACGTGGAGGAGGCCAACGCGGCGATCGGCGTGGCCCTGGCCGTGGGCGCCGTCGACGGCTCCCTCGACGAGGACATCACCCGGGTCCTCGTCCGGATCCAGAACGAGCTGTTCGACGTCGGCGCCGACCTGTGCACCCCGATCGTGGAGAACCCCGAGTTCCCGCCGCTGCGGGTTGAGCCCTCCTACGTCGAATGGCTGGAGGAGCGGTGCGACGAGTTCAACGAGCGGCTCAAGCCGCTGCGCAGCTTCATCCTGCCGGGCGGCACCCCGGTCGTCGCCCAGCTCCACGTGGCCAGGACCGTGACCCGGAGGGCCGAGCGGACCGTCTGGTCCGCCCTGGAGGCGCACGACGACGTCAACCCGCTGACCGCGAAATACCTCAACCGGCTGAGTGACCTGATGTTCATCCTCTGCCGGGTGGCCGCGGGCGGCGACGAGATCCTCTGGAAGCCCGGCGGTACTCGGTAGATCCCTTCGCCCCGGAGTCCCGGCGCTGCCGGGACTCCCGTGCGTCGTCCGGCCCGCGGCGCGGGGTGTCAGCCGTTCCGTCGCGGCGTCTCAGCCCTGACCCCGGCCCCGGCTCCAGCCCCGGCCTCGGCCTCTGCTTCGGCGAAGCGGAGTCGCGGAGTGACGGTCACGTCGTCGATCGCCGGGCCGTACGCCCCGTTGGTGGTGGACACCAGGCTCAGGGTCGCCTCCGGGCCCTCCGCGCAGAAGTGAAGCCTCTCCCGGACGTAGCCCATGTTCAGCGGCGTCTTCCCGGTGATGTCGAAGGCGAAGTTCTTCTGGACGGTGAGGGGCCCCTGCGTGACCCGCGCATATCCGGCCTTCACGACGGGAGGGCCGAACGTGTTCCCGGCCAGGGCGAAGCTCACGGTGTAGCAGCGCCCGGCCGTCGTGGGGATGGTCTGCTCGATCGTCCCCGGCCTGTAGCCCGTGAGGTCGAGGGACTGCTTCCCCTTGGCCGGCAGCAACGGGCCGCCGACGCCGATGAGATCGACGGATCCCGCCGTGACCTTCCACGCCCCGAGGCTGCTGCCCGTGTCCTGGAAGGCCTGCCCGGTCGTCGGCGGGGTCTCGAACCCGCCGTTGCCGACCGGCGGAGCCGCCGGGGACATCGGGGACGCCGAGGACGCCGAGGACGCCGAGGACGCCGAGGACAGGGCATGGGCCTCCACCGCCGGCGAGACGGCGCAGAAGCAGAGTATGAGGGCGCAGGCCGCCAGCCGGGCCGGTTTCTGATGACGAGCCGTCGGAACGTTCATGACCTTCCTCCTGTTGTGCGGTCCGCTTCGCGACAGGACGAGGGGACGGCATGACGGGGCCGGCCATGACGGGGCCCGGCGCGCACGACACACCGAGTGTCAGCGATGAGACACTCTCGGTAGTCAACGAAGATCCACGGTAACCGAGAGGAAGGGATCTTGTCCTGATGGCACGCCCGATCGGCCCGGGAGCCGTAGGCAGGGAGCCCCGTGAGCCGTACGGCAAGGAGTCAGGCGACGTCGGAGCAGGCGCTGGAAGGAGTCAGGCGACGTCGAGGTAGGCGCTGGGCGGGGCGGACTCCAGCCAGGCGACGAAGCCGGTGAGGGCGCGGTAGCCCATGGCGAGCTCGAACGCGCTCTCCCCGTTCCGGCACTCCAGCGCGGTCACGCCCTCGATGAACCCGTAGAACTCTCCGGGCCCGACCTTGCGACGCCCGGAAACGACAAGGCCGCGCCTCACGATGACGTGGCGCGGCCTTGGAAGCAAACCTATGAGCGGAATCCAGTTGAGTTGCCCGTCGGCGTATCGGGCCACCCCCACCCGCCAGCCTCGTTCTCCCGACATCGGGCGCAGACAACACAGCACCGAGCCGCGAGAGCGGGTCAGAACGAGCACCCTGGAGGCTGGAAGGGCGACGAGCAGCACTACCACGATGAGTACGTCCAGCACCACCATGTCGCGCCCCCAAGACCCGTACCGCTAAGAAGCAGAATTTATCCGACTTCTTCGCCGGCCGCTCGCAACCGGGCCTTGGCACGCTTGGCCTCGACAGCGGCGTCCGCGTCCTCCTGGTTGCTCTCGACCGAGGCCTGCGCACGCTCCAGCGCGTTTCTTGCCCTGGAGACGTCCACCTCGGAGCCGAGCTCGGCTATTTCGGCCAGGATCGACACCTCGTCGTTGGCCACCGAGAGAAACCCACCGTGGACCGCGGCGACGAGGTCGGACTCACCATCGCCGCGCTTGACCGTCAACACGCCACCCTCGACGAGAACGCCGAGCACGGGTGCATGTCTAGGCATGATACCGATCTCGCCGTCGACAGTCTTGGCAATCACCATGTCGGCCTCGCCGGACCAGATCTCACGTTCCGGCGAGACGACGCCTACTCGCAGCTTCGCCACTTTCTCTCCAGTTCCTTTCGAACCAGGTGCCGGTACGGCAAGCCGTACCGGCACCGAAGGCGACTAGCGGGCGAGTTCCTTGGCCTTGGCGACGGCCTGCTCGATGCCGCCGACCATGAAGAACGCCTGCTCGGGCAGGTGGTCGTAGTCGCCGGCGCACAGACCCTTGAACGAGGCGATGGTCTCGTCCAGCGGGACGTTCTCTCCGGGCTGACCGGTGAACGCCTCGGCGGCGTACATCGGGTGGGAGAGGAAACGCTCGATGCGACGGGCCCGGTTGACGGTGACCTTGTCCTCTTCGGACAACTCGTCGATACCGAGGATCGCGATGATGTCCTGCAGTTCCTTGTACTTCTGCAGGATCCGCTTGGTCTCCTGGGCGACGCGGTAGTGCTCCTCGCCGACGATCAGCGGGTCGAGGATCCGCGAGGTGGAGTCGAGCGGGTCCACCGCGGGGTAGATGCCCTTCTCCGAGATCGGCCGCGACAGAACGGTCTGCGCGTCAAGGTGCGCGAACGCGTTGTGCGGGGCCGGGTCGGTGATGTCGTCCGCGGGGACGTAGATCGCCTGCATCGAGGTGATCGAGTGACCGCGGGTCGAGGTGATGCGCTCCTGCAGAACGCCCATCTCGTCGGCCAGGGTCGGCTGGTAACCCACCGCGGACGGCATGCGGCCGAGCAGGGTGGAGACCTCGGAACCGGCCTGGGTGAAGCGGAAGATGTTGTCGATGAACAGAAGCACGTCCTGCTTCTGCACGTCACGGAAGTACTCCGCCATGGTGAGGGCGGAGAGCGCGACGCGCAGACGCGTGCCCGGGGGCTCGTCCATCTGGCCGAAGACGAGCGCCGTGTCCTTGAGGACGTTGGCCTCCTCCATTTCCAGCCAGAGGTCGTTGCCCTCACGGGTGCGCTCGCCGACGCCGGCGAACACCGAGGTGCCACCGAAGTTACGGGCGACCCGGCGGATCATCTCCTGGATCAGAACGGTCTTGCCGACGCCCGCGCCGCCGAACAGGCCGATCTTGCCGCCCTGCACGTACGGGGTGAGCAGGTCGATGACCTTGATGCCGGTGGTCAGCATCTCGGTGCGCGACTCGAGGGTGTCGAAGGCGGGCGACGGACGGTGGATGCCCCAGCGCTCAGTGATCTTGAGCGACGCGGTCTCGACGTCCAGCGACTCACCGAGGGTGTTCCACACGTGGCCCTTGACGATGTCGCCGACCGGCACCGAGATGGCGCTGCCGGTGTCGGACACCGCCGCACCGCGGGTCAGGCCGTCGGTGGGCTGCATGGAGATGGCGCGGACGAGGTTGTCACCCAGGTGCTGGGCGACCTCCAGCGTCAGAACCTTGGTCTCGCCGCCGAGGGCGACATCGACCTTCAGGGCGTTGTAGATCTCGGGCATCGCATCGACGGGGAACTCCACGTCGACGACGGGACCGGTGACGCGCGCGACGCGGCCCACGCCGGTCTCAACAGTCTGTGCAGTCATTTCACTCTTTCCCCGCTGCGGAGTCAGCCAGCGCGTTCGCGCCGCCGACGATCTCGCTGATTTCCTGGGTGATCTCGGCCTGACGGACCTGGTTCATCTGACGGGTGAAGTCCCCGATGAGGTCATTGGCGTTGTCGGTCGCCGACTTCATCGCCCGGCGCCGCGCGGCCTCCTCCGAGGCCGCCGACTGGAGCAGCGCGGTGAAGATGCGCGACTCCACGTACCGCGGCAGCAACGAGTCGAGCACGTCTCCCGCGGTGGGCTCGAATTCGAAGTACGGCAGCGGCGTGTCGCCGGGCTTCTCGGTGGTCTCCTCGACCTCCAGGGGAAGGATCCGCCGGACCACGACCTCCTGCGTCAGCATGGACACGAACTCGGTGGAGACGATGTGGATCTCGTCGACGCCGTCGTCCGCCGAGAACGCCTGGATCAGCGCGTTCGCGATCTCCTTGGCGTCGGCGTACGAGGGCTTACGGGAGAATCCCGTCCACTGCCCGCCCATCTCACGATCGCGGAAGGTGTGCCAGATGACACCCTTGCGTCCTGTCACGAAGGGCGTGGGCGTGATGCCCTTGTCCTTCAGCAGGTTGCTCAGGGCCTCGGCCTCACGCAGGACGTTCACGTTGAAGCCGCCGCAGAAGCCGCTGTCACTGGTGACGATGAGAACGGCGGCCTTGGTGGACTGCTCCTTCGCCACGGTCAAGGGGTGGTCGATGCTGCCGGTGTTGCTGACAACACCCGTGACGGCGCGAATGATCTCGCGCTCGTACGGCACGGCCGCCTGCATCCGCTGCTGTGCCTTCACGATGCGCGACGAGGCGATGAGCTCCTGAGCGCGCGTGATCTTCGCCATGGACTTCAGCGACCTGACCCGCCGCCGCAGCATTCTTAGCTGGGCACCCATCGGCTACTTCTTCTCTGCCGTACGGACGCGCTTGGTGATCTTTTCCTGGCCGACCTCGTCGGCGCTGAGCGCCTCGACGGGCTCGTCGTTGATCAGCAGCTCGCCCGAGGAGGTCTCGAAGCCCTTCTTGAACTCCGTGATGGCGTCCTTGAGAGCCTGCACCGTGTCGTCCGACAGATCCTTGGTCTCGCGGATGCTGTCGAAGACACCCTTGTTCTCGCGCGACAGGTGGTCCAGGAACTCCGTCTCGAAGCGGCGGATGTCCTCGACCGGGACGTCGTCGAGCTCACCGGTGGTGCCGGCCCAGACCGAGACGACCTGCTTCTCGACCGGGAACGGGCTGTACTGGGCCTGCTTGAGCAGCTCGACCAGTCGCTGGCCACGCTCCAGCTGGGCGCGGGAGGCCGCGTCCAGGTCGGAGGCGAAGGAGGCGAAGGCCTCCAGGTCACGGAACTGCGACAGGGACAGACGCAGCGTGCCGGCGACCTTCCTCATCGCCTTGACCTGCGCGGAGCCGCCCACTCGGGAGACGGAGACACCGACGTTGATGGCCGGACGCACACCCGAGTTGAACAGGTCGGTCTCGAGGAAGCACTGGCCGTCGGTGATGGAGATGACGTTGGTGGGAATGAACGCCGAGACGTCGTTGCCCTTGGTCTCGACGATCGGCAGACCGGTCATCGAGCCCGCGCCCAGGTCGGCGGAGAGCTTCGCACAACGCTCGAGCAGACGGGAGTGTAGGTAGAAGACGTCGCCGGGGAAGGCCTCACGGCCCGGCGGGCGGCGCAGGAGCAGCGAGACGGCGCGGTAGGCGTCGGCCTGCTTGGTCAGGTCGTCGAAGACGATGAGGACGTGCTTGCCCTGGTACATCCAGTGCTGGCCGATGGCCGAACCGGTGTAGGGGGCGAGGTATTTGTAACCGGCCGGGTCGGACGCCGGAGCGGCGACGATGGTGGTGTACTCCATCGCGCCCGCCTCCTCGAGGCGGCCCTTGACCTGGGCGATCGTCGAGCCCTTCTGGCCGACCGCGACGTAGACGCAGCGGACCTGCTTCTCCGGGTCGCCGGAAAGCCAGTTCTCGCGCTGGTTGAGGATGGTGTCCACGGCGACGGCGGTCTTGCCGGTGCCACGGTCACCGATGATCAGCTGGCGCTGGCCACGGCCGATCGGCGTCATGGCGTCGATCGCCTTGAGGCCGGTCTGCAGCGGCTGCTTCACCGGCTGACGCTGGACCACCGAGGGCGCCTGGAGCTCAAGGGCACGCAGGCCCTCGGACTCGATGGCGCCCTTGCCGTCCAGCGGGACACCCAGCGGGTCCACCACTCGGCCGAGGAAGTCGTCGCCGACCGGCACGGACAGGACCTCGCCCGTCCGGCGGACCGACTGACCTTCCTCGATCTTGCTGAAGTCGCCCAGAACAACAACACCGATTTCCCGGACGTCCAGGTTCAGTGCCAGGCCACGCGTGCCATCCTCGAACTCAAGCAGTTCGTTCGCCATCGCCGAGGGAAGGCCGGAGACATGGGCGATACCGTCGCCGCAGTCGACGACGGTCCCGATCTCCTCGCGCGCGGCGCCTTCCGGCTCGTACGCCTGGACGAAGCGCTCAAGTGCGTCCCGGATCTCATCCGGCCGGATCGTAAGCTCCGCCATCTCTCTTCAGTCTCCCTATTCGCCTAGCCGGCCAACCGGCGGCGGACTTCTTCGATTCGTCCCGCGATGGTGGTGTCGATGAGGTCGTCCCCGATGTGAACCGAGAACCCTCCGATCACTCGCGGATCCACCTCGACGTTCAGATGAACGTCGCGGCCGTACGAGGTGCGCAGCCACGTGGCGAGACGCTGCTTCTGCTCCTCGGAGAGCTCGATGGCGCTGCGCACCACCGCGACGAGCCGCTGCCGCTGGGCGGCGATCAGCTTGCCGAACTCCTCCAGACCTCTGTCCAGGCTACGTCCTCGGGGATGAACCACGAGTTGCGTGACCAGACGGAGGCTGGTGGGGGCGACCTTGCCATCGAGCAGAGAGGCGAGAAGCTCCCTCTTGCGCTCAGCGGAGATGCTCGGCTCGGTCAGGGTCCGGTGCAGCTCCAGGCTCGAGGCGGCGATGCGCCCGAACCGGAACAGCTCGTCCTCGACCTCGTCGAGCTTGCCCTGCGCCTCGGCCTCGGCCGCCGCGGCGATGACGCCGAGACGCTCGAGCGCGTCGCTCAGGTCGCCGGAACGCGCCCACTTCGCGGACGCGGCCGCGACAACCGTCTCCAGCGCCGCGTTGCTGACCTTGCCCTCCAGCAGGACCCGTACGACTTGCGCCTTCTGGGCCGCCGGGCGGGCGGGGTCGGACAGGTTGCGACGGAGCCCGTGCTCATGGTCGAACAGGTCGGCGACCGAGAAAAGCTCGTCGGCCAGCGTGCCGAGGTCGGCACTTCCCGCCACCGCGTTGAAGTGCTCTTCGACCTCGGCCAGCGAAGCCCTGCTCAGACCCCTCATCGGTCGCTCACCGCTCCTCGTTCACTACGCGGCCCGCTCGTACCTCGCGAACCACTCCGCACACTGCGTCGGATTCGCTCCATCATCAGCGGACCGCCGCGTTGCTCGTCGACTCAAGCTCCTCAAGGAACCGGTCGACGGTGCGACGCTGACGCGCCTCATCTTCGAGGGACTCACCGACGATACGGCCGGCCAGGTCGGTCGACAGGCGGCCGATCTCAGAGCGAAGCTGGGTGAACGCCTGCTGGCGGTCGGCCTCGATCTGAAGGTGCGCGGCCTCGATGAGACGGCGGGCCTCGGCCTGCGCCTCCTCGCGGAGCTCGGCCTTGATCTGCGCGCCCTGCTCACGAGCCTCTTCACGGAGACGAGACGCCTCGTGACGAGCCTCGGCCAGCTGGTCCCTGTACTGCTTGAGAGCCTGCTGAGCCTCTTCTTGTGCGTCCGCGGCCCGCTTCAGGCCGCCCTCGATCGCGTCGACACGCTCAGCCAGCGTCTTCTGGATACGGGGCACCAGGAGACGTCCGACGAAGAACAGGACGATCAGGAATGAGACTCCACCGACGACCATCTCCGACACGTGTGGGAGGAGTGGGTTCGTCGCTTCCTCTGCCGCTAGCAGATTCATAAGTACTGCCTTCCGTCGAGGCTGGTCGTGTCAGGCTCGGAAGGCGAACGCGAGCGCAATACCGATCAGCGCGAGCGCCTCGGCGAACACGAAGCCCAGGATCATGTTCTGGCGGATCAGGCCGTAGGCCTCGGGCTGGCGGGCGATTGCCTGCACACCCTGGCCGAAGATGATGCCGATGCCGATGCCGGGGCCGATCGCGGAGAGGCCGTAGCCGATCGAACCGAGGTTGCCTGTCACTTCGGCGAGCAGACCAGACATGCTGAGGTTTCCTTTTCTATCGACCAGTGGAATGTCCACCGGAGGGTTTTAGCGGTGGGAACGAAAGGTCTTAGTGCGCGGGGTGCAGCGCGTCATTGATGAACATGGCGGCCAGCAGTGCGAACACGTAGGCCTGCAGCGCCTGGATGAACAGCTCGAAGGCGGTGAGCAGGATCGTCATGATGAACCCGAGCACACCGATCGGGGCGCCGAGGGGGGTCAGCTGAACGAACAGGAAGTGCCAGCCGACCTCGGAGAACAGCGCAATGATCAGGTGACCGGCCATCATCGTGGCGAACAGTCGCACCGCGTGTGTGATGTGGCGCAGGAAGAAGGTCGAGATGAGCTCGATCGGCGCGACCAGGAAGTAGATCCACGTCGGCAGGCCGGGCGGGAACATCACGTTCTTGAAGAAGCCGATGGGACCCTGGTGCTTGATGCCCAGGTACATCACCAGCACCCACACACCGATCGAGAGGATCGCGGCAAAACCGATCCGCGACATCACGGGGAACTGGACGAATATGAGGGAACCGAACAGGTTCACGACCAACACGTAGAGGAACATGCTGACCAGCAGCGGCATCCACCGGTCGCTGTCCTTGCCCAGGTTCGGCTTGGCGATCTGTTCGCGGACGAACTCGTAGGCGATCTCACCGACGTTCTGCATGCCCTTCGGCACCAGCTTCGGCCTGGAGAACGCGCTGTAGGCGAAAATGACGACCACCACCACGCCGATCAGCGCGAGCAGGGCCGGCTTGTTGAACCAGGCCTGACCCTCGACGAGCGGCGGCCAGTCGAATAGGCCGAGCCCCGGAGCCTGGAACTCCTCGGAGGCGAGAGGCGTCAACGCGGCGCTCACTCGGCGGTCCCTTCGTCGTATTGATTGGTCAAGAGGTGATCCAGCGGCCTCACCTTGGACAGGTCAGCCGGCTGGAGGGCGCGAAAAGGGCGGAGAGGCCAGGGCGCGACGGCTCCGGCGGACGTTCCTCTACCTTCGTTTATCGCGCACGCGACAATAGCAGGCGCAACTGTGACTAGTCATATCGAGCCAGTCCTCAGGGGCTTTCGCCCCGGGATGCCCGGCGGTGACTTGTCTCGCTCCGTCTGCCAGGGTGAGCCTATGTGACATTTGGGACAGGATGCGATGTCTCGTCATCGCTTCTCCCCGAGCTGTCCGGGAACCTTACCCTCGGGGTCGACGTAGAGCATGCGCAGTCGCATGAAGCCACGCGCCTCACCGATGGTCCAGCAGATCGTGCAGACGATGACGGTCAGACCGAACGCCCTCGGGTTCCACACCGTGGCGTCCTGGAAGTACTCCAGGAGCACGGCCAGTACGAGGATCTTCGCGAAGAAGGTGCCCATCGCCGCGGCCATCATCATCGTGGGCGAGATCCGCGCCGCGTAGGCGACGGCGGCCAGGCTGATGGTGAAGAAGGCCGCCACCACAAAAACGCCGATGCCCGCGCCCAGCGCCCCCTTGGTTCCCGAGAGGAACGCGGCGACGATGACAGCGATCAGACCGACCAGGGCCGTGGGGATCGCAGCGGCCCTGAGAATTCGGAGATCGTTGTCCTGCATCGGCGCTCCTGGTTCGGTTATCAAGCGAGCGATTGCTACCTTGTAAAGCTCATCTGGTTGAGCCGTTGTTAGTGAAAGCTATCACAAGCTCCTGGAAGACCGCCTTTACCTGCCGTTTCAAGTAAACGATCATTGGGTTACCAGAAGGTGTTCAGCGCCGCGTCTCAGGGTTTGAGAAAGTCTGCCGGGGAGCGGTGAGCGACAGGTCGGGGAGCGCGGACAGCATAGCCGTGTCACCGTCTGCGGCGGCCGGCCGGGGACCCGGCGCCTCCGGGGGAAGCGGAGAAGACTGGGCCGGCACCGCACCATGACGCGAGCGACGCCCGGTGTGCGCTCCGGGCCCCCCATTCCCGTTGGCCTCGCGGCGCGCACGCCAGCGCGGCAGCGACATCATCACCAGCACGCCGACGGCCAGCAGCACGGTCAGCGGGAACAGGACGAGCGGGACGCCCTCGATGGACAGCCCCACGACCGTGAAGGCGAACAGGAAGGTCCAGGTGTACATGATCAGGACGCTGCGCCGGTGCGAGTGGCCGACGTCCAGGAGCCGGTGATGGAGATGGCCCCGGTCAGGGGCGAACGGCGACAGGCCGTTGGACGTGCGCCGGACCACCGCCATGATCAGGTCGAGCAGCGGCAGCACCAGGATCGCGATCGGCACGATGAGGGGAAGGACCACCGGGAACCGGTTGATGTTGCTGGAGTCGAGCGGCGTCACCGTGATCATCGTGGACGCGAGCACCAGGCCGATCAGCATCGCGCCGGTGTCACCCATGAAGATCTTCGCCGGATGGAAGTTGTGGGGCAGGAAGCCCAGGCACATGCCGATGAGCACCGAGGTGATCACCGCAGTGACGTTGATGCTGCTGTCTCCGTAGTCCTTGGACAGGGCGACGGAGTACGTCCACGTGGCCATCGCGGCGATGCCGACGATGCCGGCCGCCAGGCCGTCCAGTCCGTCGACGAAATTGACCGCGTTGATCATAACGATCACGATCAGAATCGTGATCAGAGGACTGAGCGTGGAGTCCAGGATCACCGTCCCGCCGAGCGAGGAGGGCAGTGGAATCCAGGGCAGATTAATCCCGAAAGCGACCAGAATGCCGGCGGCGCCGATCTGTCCGGCGAGCTTGATGAGGGCGTCCATGCCCCACCAGTCGTCCAGGAAGCCGGTCAGTGTGATCAGACCGCCCGCGACGATCAGTGCGATCACGGTCTTGCCCTCGGCCAGCTTGCCTCCGGCGTAGGGCAGTTCGTTGGCGATCAGCAGACCGGCGACGAGCCCGCCGTACATCGCCAGGCCACCGAGCCTCGGCGTCGGCGTGGTGTGCACGTCACGATCACGGACCTCGGGCATAGCACCGATGCGAATGGCGAAAACGCGGACCAGCGGGACCAGCAGATAGGTCATCGCCGCCGCCACCAGCGCCATAAGTAGATATTCGCGCACGGACCTAGTTTCGCGGATAGTCCGGCCAACTGTGACCGGAAAACGACACAGAACAGCTCATAGTTCCCTGGGATATACCTGATAGGCCTGCGTCAGCGCCGTGACCCGCCTTCTTATCTCTCCAACGGTGTCCGGGCTGCGGATGACCTGCGCCACCATCGAGGCCACCTCTTTCATCTCCTCGGGTCCCATCCCCTGCGTCGTGACGGAGGGGGTGCCGACCCGGATTCCGGACGTCACCGTGGGAGGCTCCGGATCATACGGGATCGCGTTGCGATTCAGTGTGATCCCCGCCGCGGAACATCGCTGCTCGGCCACCGCACCCGAGACCCCGGCGTCCCGCAGGTCGATCAACGCCAGATGGCTGTCCGTGCCCCCGGAGACGGGCCGCATGCCCTCGGCCGCCAATGCGTCGGTCAGCACCCGGGCGTTGTCCACCACCCGCCGCGCGTACTGTGCGAACTCCGGTCGGAGCGCCTCGCCGAACGCCACCGCCTTGGCCGCTATCGCGTGCATGAGCGGACCGCCCTGGACGAACGGGAAAACCGCCCGGTCGATCCTGGCCGCCAGCTCCTGCGTGCACATGATGCCACCGCCCCTCGGACCGCGGAGCGCCTTGTGCGTGGTGAAGGTCACCACGTCGGCGTACGGCACCGCGGACGGCAGGGCGCCTCCCGCCATCAGGCCGATGGTGTGCGCGACGTCGGCCAGCAGCCAGGCGCCCACCTCGTCGGCGATCCCCCTGAAGGCCATGAAATCGATCTCGCGTGGGTATGCCGTGGCGCCACAAATGATCATCTTGGGCTGGTGCCGCAGCGCCAGCTCCCTGACCTCGTCGTAGTCGATCAGCTCGGTGTCCCTGCGCACGCCGTACGCCACGACGTCGAACCACCGGCCGGAGAAGTTGACCCGGGAGCCGTGAGTGAGGTGGCCGCCGTGCGGCAGCGCCATGGCCAGCACGGTGTCACCCGGCTGGAGGAGGGCGGCGTACGCGGCGAGGTTGGCCGAGGCGCCCGAGTGGGGCTGCACGTTGACGTGGTCGGCGCCGAAGAGCTGCCTGGCCCGGTCGATCGCGAGCTGCTCGGCCCGGTCGACCACCTCGCAGCCCGCGTAGTAACGCCTGCCGGGATATCCCTCGGCGTACTTGTTGGTGAGCGTCGAGCCGAGCGCGGCGAGCACGGCGGGCGAGGCGAGATTCTCGCTCGCGATGAGCTGGATGCCGCCGCGGAGCCGGTCCAGCTCATCGAGGAGAACACCCGCGATCTCCGGGTCCTGCCTCTGCAGGAGACCGAAATCGGGCCCGTAGTACGGTTCTGCGCCCATGGCTCACATCCTGGGGATGACGACTCACCCCCACTGTAAGCCTGATCGGACCCATTTTCCCACGTCAGACGCGCGTCGTCATGAGAATGCGTGTGGTGCTCCTGCGGCGGCGGGAATCCACCTGGGCGTGTCGGCGGCCTGATCGCTGATCGAGGTGAGGATCGCCTGCCGGTAGAGACCCAGACGGGTGCGCCACGCGGTCATGTCCTCGACGTAGCGACCCGAGACGGGGGCGTCCCAGACGTCCCTGCTCCTGGCGAGCTGGTAGGCCTTGTCCAGGGAGGCGGTCAGCGTGTCGAGCACGGGGAGCACCTGTCTCCACATCATGACCAGCCGCTGGTAGTCGGGGTTGAACTCCCACGACATGGCGGTATCCGGAGACGGCAGCCCGAGACCTCCCGAGACCGGTGGGGTCTCCCCCGGCTGCAGCGGCTGCGGTGCGGGTGGATCCACGAACATCACAGGCTCCTCACGCTCACTGTCGGTCTCGCTGCCCGCCTCGCCGTCAGCTTCACTGCCGGCCTCACTTCCCACCGCCGAGTGGCGGGATCGACCGCAGCGGGTCACCCGGATCCACATCGTCCGCCGGGCCGTCGGGACCGATGTCCCTGGGCACCCAGGCGCCCTCGCCCCACGTCTCGCCGTCGGGCACCTGCACGCCCGGCATGTCCAGCGGCTCGACATCGCTGACATTGTCGACGAGCGTCCTCAGTGCGTCCATGTCCAGCGGACCCGCTTCGGCCGAGACGACGTCGCTGCCGTCGTTCGCCCACTGCTCAACCGACCCCCCGCCCCCGGTCTCTCCGCCGCCGACCTGCACGCCCGGCATGTCCAGCGGCTCGACATCGCTGACATTGTCGACGAGCGTCCTGAACGCCTCCACGTTCAGCGGGTCGGCTCTGGCCGAGACGACATCGCTGCCGTCGTTCGCCCACTGCGCGACCGACCCCTCGCCCCCCGCCCCGACGGCCTGCGCCGGAACATCCCCCGGCGCCGCTCCCGCGGCCTGCGTCCCGATGTCTCCGGAAGCGGCCGTCCCCATCGACTGCGTCCCGGCATTCACGGAAACGGCCGTACCGATCGACTGAGCCGGAACATCCCCTGCCGGCTGCGATCCGGCATCCACAGAAATGGCCGTACCGATCGACTGAGCCGGAACATCCCCCGGAGCCGCCCCTACCTGCTGCGTCCCGGCATCCACGGAAACGGCCGTCCCGATCGACTGGGTCGGCGCGCCTCCCGGAGCCGCACCCGCCGACTGCGTCCCGGTGTCGCCGGGGGCGGCCGTCCCGATCGACTGAGCCGGGGCACCCCCCGGAGCCGCACCCGCCGACTGCGTGCCCACGTCCCCGCCCGTGTCCGGCGGCTGGACCGTCTGGCCGGGGGCCGGCTCGGCGGTGTCGAGGAGGGGGAAGTCCGGCTTCGCCGAAGCCAGCGGTTCGTTCGGCTCGACCCAGCCGGGCTGGCCCACGATGTCGGAGACGCCGTCGACTCCGGGCATCTCCAGCGGCGGGATGTCCTCGATGTTCTTCAGCAGCTCGCTGACCTCATCCGCCGTGGGCGAGTCGAGCGGGATCTGCAGCACCTTCACCCCGTCGACCTCCACGACCCTCGCTTTCAGGTCGCCGCTCTGGTCGATGTCGTCGGGATGGTCCTTCTGCGCGGTGTCCAAGATGTCGGTGCCAGAAGTGCCGCCGTTTTCCCTGGGCGAGCGCTCGTCGCCCTTGGAGCCGGTGTCGCCCTTGCCGTCGGGGTCGTTCGCGGGGGCATCGGTCGGGGTGTCTCCGGTGCCCGGCGACGGGTTGTTGACCTGGTCGACCTGCGTCCGCCCGTCGTCCGTCCTCGGCTGCTCCTGCGGGGCGTCAGGACTCGGCGTCGGGGCATCCCTAAGCGCGGTGTCAACAGTTTGCCCGTCGCCCTGAGAACCCTCACCCGGACCCGGAAGCGGCCCTGGAGCCGCTCCGCCTTGAGTGCCTTCGCCCGGCCCCGGAACCGCTCCGCCCTGGGGACCCCCACCCGGACCTGGAGCCGCTCCGCCTTGAGGGCCTTCGCCCGGCCCCGGAACCGCCTCGCCCTGGGGACCCTCGCCCGGCCCCGGAACCGCCGGCTCCAGATCCTCAACCCGTGGAGCGGGAGGCTGCGCGTCGTCGGTCCTCGGCTGCTCCTGCGCGGCATCGGGGCTCGGCGTCTCCCGAGGCGCGGGGTCGACAGGTTGCCCGTCACCCTGAGAACCCTCATCCGGCCCCGGAAGCACCGGCTCCGAATCCTCGCCCCGCGGAGCCGGTTGCACGTCATCCGCCCTCGGCTCCTCCTGCGCGGCCTCAGGACCCGGCGTCTCCGGCGTCACGATCTCCTTGGGCTCGTCTCCCTCGCGTGGGGAGATCTCATCGCCCTTGGAACCGGTGTCCGGCTTGGGATCGTCGTTTTGAGGAGGCGCCTTCGCGTCATCCCGCGGATCGGTTCGAGGAGACTCCTTCGCATCGTCCCGTGGCGAGGTCTCGTCCTTGGAACCGGTCTCGGGTTTCGCGTCGTCGCCCTTGGGGGCGTCCGATCGGGGCTGATCCTTGGGGTCGTCGGTTTGAGGAGGCGCCTTCGCGTCGTCTCGCGGATCGGTTCGAGGAGACTCCTTCGGATCATCCCGTGGAGAGGACTCGTCGCCCTTGGAACCGGTCTCGGGTTTCGCGTCGTCGCCCTTGGGGGCATCCGCCCTGGGCTGATCCTTGGGATCGTCGCGCGACCCGGATTTCGTGTCGTCGCCCTTGGGCGTGTCCGATGTGGACTGGTCCTTGGACCCGGTCTCCGATTTTGCATCGTCGCCCTTGGAACCGGCCTCGGATTTCGCGTCGCCGCCCTTGGGGGCATCCGCCCTGGGCTGATCCTTGGGATCGTCGCGTGGCACGGTCTCGGCCGACTGGTCGCCGACGCGGGGCTTGTCGCCACCGCCCTGGGAACCGGTCTCGGTCTTGGGTGAATCGGATCCCGCGTCTCCGGCCTTCGGCGCCCCGGGAGGGGCCCCGGCCTCCTGCCTGACCTTTTTCTCCAGCAACTCCACGCGGGTGGAGACGTCACGGACCATTTTTTCGCAGTCGTCGGCGATCTGGGCCGGGTGGTGCGTGGACAGCGCGGGCAGGCCGGCGCCACGCATCAGGTGGTTGACCCGGTCCTCAGCGGTCCGCATCCGCACCGCGGCTTGTTGCACCTCGGACAGCAGGTCACGGACCAGCTTGGGGTCCATTCCTTCGAACTTGCCCATGGACGTCTCCCGGAGGGTGTCGGCCCACTTCACGGTACCGGGGAGAACGCCGCGCGTCACGGTGATAATCAGACGGCATGGATCACGGGCACAGACCGGGCGGCGCTCGGCGGCGCGCCGCCGAGCATTACGGCCGGCGTCCCGGGCCGATCCCTGCCGACCAGGCGTTACGGCCGACGTCCCGGGCCGGTCCCGCCGGCCGAACGCCGGCCCGGAGCGCCCGGGTCTACGTCACCCGTCGGACTCGGATCCGCCATCGGTGGCGACGTAACCGATCACACCGCGCAGCTTCTCCACCGAGATGGCCCCGCGGCGTAGCAGCCGGGGCACCGCCGTGGTCAGGTCGAGGATCGTGGACGGGATGTTGTCGTCGCACGGGCCGCCGTCGAGATAGATCGAGACCGAGTCGCCCAGCTGCTTCTCCGCATCGCCGGCCGTGGTCGCGGCCGGGGCGCCGGACCGGTTGGCGCTGGAGACCGCCATCGGGCCGGTCTCCTTGAGCAGGTCGAGGGCGACCGAGTGCAGTGGCATCCGGAGGGCGACGGTGCCCTTGCTGTCGCCCAGGTCCCACGACAGCGACCGGTTCACGCGGCAGATCAGCGTGAGCGGGCCGGGCCAGAAGGCGTCGATGAGATCCTGGCCGTACGGGCCGAGGTTCTCCACGAGGGCGTTGGCGGCCCGCACGGTCCCGACCAGCACGGGCACCGGCATGTCCCGGCCACGCCCCTTGGCCTCCAGCAGCGAGGTGACCGCCGCCGGGGTGAAGGCGTCCGCTCCGATGCCGTAGACGGTGTCGGTCGGGAGCACCACGAGCTCGCCCCGCCGTACGGCTGACGCGGCGTCGGTCAGACCGGCGGCTCGCTGCTCGGGGTCTGTGCAGTCATAACTACGGCTCACTTTGCCTCCTCGCCTAAAGGCTCGTCATCAGTGAGCCAAGGGCTGCTGTGTTTACTGGTTCGCTCGCTACGCTCACTCGCGGCCTCCTCGCCTAAAGGCTCGTCATCAGTGAGCCAAGGGCTGCTGTGTTTACTGGTTCGCTCACTCGCGGCCTCCTCGCCCGAAGGCCAGCCATCAGTGAACCAAGGGCTGCCGTGTCCACCGGCTCACTACGGTCACTCACGCCATGCCATCCTATTCCTGGCCAAAACGGGCGGTGACGAAGCGGTCCCTGCGGGTGAGGTCCTGGCGGCTGCGGACGTCGCGCCATCCGTTGTCCTCGGAGAAGATCAGATAGACCGGGGTGCCCTGCTGGTCGGCGTGCTCCACGGCGACGAACCCACCGGGGCGGAGCAGCCGCCTGGCGGTCCGTTCGACCGCCCTGACCTCGTCGAGACCGTCACTGCCCGAGCCGTACAGAGCACGGTGCGGGTCGTAGTCACGGACCTCGGGGTCGCGGGGAATGGCGCCCGGCGGGATGTAGGGAGGGTTGGAGATCACCAGATCGGCCTGGCCGTTGTACTCGGACAGGGCGTCGGCCAGATCCTCGGGATGCAGGTGGACGCGGCCCTGACCGTGCTCCAGGATGTTGCGTTTGGCCCAGCGATAGGCGTCCGGATCGACCTCGACCGCGTGCACCGTGGCCAGGGCGACCTCCTGGGCGATGGACAGTGCGATGGCGCCGGAACCGGTGCCGAGATCCACGACCACCGGCGAGGCGACGTCCATCTCCCGCAGCCGCTCGATGGCCCAACCGGCCACGACCTCGGTCTCCGGACGCGGCACGAAAACGCCTGGCCCGACCTCCAGGGACAGGTAGCGGAAGTACGCCCGCCCGGTGATGTGCTGCAACGGCTCGCGGGACTCTCTCCGGGCGACGCCCTCCCAGAACAGCGCGTCGAAGTCCGAGTCCTTCACCATGTGCAGCTCACTGCGCCGCACACCGTGGACGCACGCGGCGATCTCCTCGGCGTCGGTGCGCGGCGACGGCACACCTGCCTCGGCGAGCCGGGCGGTGGCGAGGGCGATCTCGTCCAGCAGAAAGGTCATGGGCGCGTTCTATGAGTGAGCGGCGAGCTTCTCCGCCATCTCGGCGTCGAGCAGGGACTGGATGACGGCGGTGAGGTCACCGTCGAGCACCTGGTCGAGGTTGTACGCCTTGAAGCCGACGCGATGGTCGGAGATGCGGTTCTCGGGGAAGTTGTAGGTGCGGATCCGCTCGGAGCGGTCGACCGTCCGGATCTGGGACTTGCGCTCGGCCATCGCGGCGGCGTTGGCCTCTTCCTCGGCGATGGCCTGAAGGCGGGCCCTGAGGATGCGCATGGCCGACTCCTTGTTCTGGAGCTGGCTCTTCTCGTTCTGGCAGGAGGCGACCACGCCGGTCGGGACGTGCGTGATGCGCACGGCCGAGTCGGTGGTGTTGACGCTCTGGCCGCCGGGGCCGCTGGACCGGTAGACGTCGATGCGAAGGTCGTTCGGGTCGATCTGGACGTCGACGTCCTCCGCCTCCGGGTAGACCAGTACGCCGGCGGCGCTGGTGTGGATGCGGCCCTGCGACTCGGTGACCGGCACCCGCTGGACGCGGTGCACGCCGCCCTCGAACTTCAGCCTCGACCAGACGCCTTCGTCGCCCCTGGCCTTCAGGGCGACCGTGACGTCCTTGTAGCCGCCGAGATCGGAGTAGGTGGCGTCGATGAGCTCGGTCTTCCAGCCGATCCGCTCGGCGTACCGCAGGTACATCCGCAGGAGGTCGCCGGCGAACAGCGCGGACTCCTCGCCGCCCTCGCCCGCCTTGATCTCCATGATGATGTCCTTGTCATCATTGGGATCACGCGGGATCAGCAGGTGCCTGAGCTTCTCTTCCAGCTCGGGGATCCGAGCCTCGAGCTCTTTGGCCTCCTCGGCGAAGGCCTGGTCCTCGGACGCCAGCTCCCTGGCCGTTCCGAGATCGTCCTGCACTCCTTCGAGCTCCCGATAGGTGGTGATGATCGGGGTCAGCTCGGCGTAGCGCCTGCCGAAGGTGCGAGCCTGCGTCTGGTTGGCGTGCACGGTGGGATCGGCGAGCTTGAGTTCCAGCTCGGCGTACTCACTGAGTAGCTCGTCGAGGTTCACCGTGCGTCCTTCCTTGAAAGCGCTTTGAAGCCTGCCTAATCACCACGAACGCCGACCCGGGTGCACCCCTCCAAAAAACGGAGGGGTGGTTCCGAGCCGGCGTCGAGACGAGGCTACTGGCCCGGCGTGGGCTCCGCTGCGGCCTCCGCCGTGGGCTTCTTGCCGAAGCGCTTCTCGAAGCGTGCCACCCGGCCGCCGGTGTCGAGGATCTTCTGCTTGCCGGTGTAGAAGGGGTGACAGGCCGAGCACACGTCCGCGTGGATCGCGCCACCCTTGGCGGTGCTACGGGTGGTGAAGGAGCTACCACAGGTACAGGTCACCACGGTGGTGGTGTACTCCGGGTGAATGTCAGGCTTCATGTCTTTTTGATCCTCTCCAAAGCACGGTCGCCGGGTCGCCACTGTCTCTCGCCTGTAAGGCTTGCGCGCTGAGCACACCGAGGTGCGCGCGGGCGGGAACCGGAACCACTGCAGTTCGGCTACCAGTGTGCCAGATCCTCCAACCATCCCAGGCCACAAGACATTCCCCGGCGGCCGTGACCCGTGTCCGCAGGCGGGTCGCACGGGCGTCATCGGGCGCGGATCCCCGCACCTCATCTTTACCCGTTCTTCATCTTGGCCCCCTGCCCGGACAGGCTGGGACCCGGCGATGGTCGTCGGAGGCGGGCCCGAGATCACCTGCCCAGATAGGCCAGCACGGCGAGAACCCGGCGGTGGTCGTCGGAGGCGGGCTCAAGGCGGAGCTTGGCGAAGATGCTGGAGATGTGCTTCTCCACCGCGCCCTCGGTGACGAGCATGCGCCCGGCGACCGCCGTGTTCGAGCGGCCCTCGGCCATCAGGGCCAGGACCTCTCCCTCCCTGGCGGTCAGGGATTCCAGCGGGTCTCCCTTGCGCTGGCGGCTCAGCAGCTGCCCGATCACCTCGGGGTCGATGACCGTCCCTCCGGCCGCCACCCGGCGCACCGCGTCGAGGAACTCCGCCACGTCCGCTATCCGCTCCTTGAGCAGGTAGCCGACCGCCGCGGCGCCCCCGCCGATCAGCTCGGTGGCGTACTGCTCCTCCACATACTGTGACAGCACCAGGATCGGCAGTCCCGGCCGCCGCGACCTGGCCTCCAGGGCCGCGCGCAGGCCCTCGTCGGTGTGGGTCGGCGGCATCCGCACGTCCACGATCGCCAGGTCGGGCTCATGCTGGGCCACCGCGGTCACCAGTCCCGGGCCGTCCCCCGCCACCCCGACGGTCTCGATCCCACCGTCGGCCAGCAGCCTGGCCAATCCCTCACGCAGCAGCACCGAGTCTTCGGCGATCACTACCCGCATGTGCTCGGCCCTCACCATTCGCAGGGCAGTTCGGCCCGGATCATCGTGGGACCTCCGAGCGGGCTGTCAACGCTCAGGGTGCCGTCGATGGTCGCCGCCCGGTCCGCCAGCCCCGCGAGACCACCCCCGGGACGCGGCACCGCGGCGCCGACCCCGTTGTCGTACACCTCGACGATCACCCGCTGCTCCTGGCGGCTGACCCGGATGAACGCCTCGGTGGCCTCGGAGTGCTTGGCCAGGTTGGTCAGACATTCGGCCACGATGAAATAGGCGATGCTCTCCACCGCCGCCGGCGGGCGATGGGACACCTCCACCGACAGATCCACCCGCACGGGCGCACGGGCCGCGAGCGAGGAGAGCGCCGCGCTCAGCCCCCTGTCGGTGAGGATCGCCGGGTAGATCCCTCTCGCGAGATCACGTAGCTCGGCGATGGCGGCCTTGGTGCCGGTGTGCGCCTGAGCCAGGAGCTCCCTGGCCCCTTCGGGGTCGGAGTCCATCTTGGCCTGTGCCCGGCCCAGGTCCATGGCGACGGAGAGCAGCCGCTGCTGAGCGCCGTCGTGCAGGTCGCGCTCGATCCTGCGCCGCTCGGCCTCGGCCGCGTCGACCCCGCGAGCCCTGCTGGCCCGCAGGTGCGCCGCACGGGCGACCAGCCGGTTCTTCTCCCCCGTCCCCAGCAACGCGAGGCCGAACAGCGCGTGCAGCCACGCCATCCCCCGGGTCGCGTAGAGCGCGGCGAGGAAGAATCCGGTTCCGATGACCATGCACAGCAGCGCCTCGGGCACGGTGTCGATCAGCAACTCACCGCCGGGCGTCATCGGCTTGCCAAGGAGCAGCAGGGGCAACGGCGCGAGGGTCAGGCCGAGCGCGAAGCACCACAGGACCACCGAGACGACGAACTCCCCGATCCCGATCGGCAGCAGCAGCAGGAGATAGAGAAGGTCCTTCCAGGTCGCGGGGTCGACGAACATGTCCTTCCACCGCAGGAACAGGTTGTCGCCCTCGGAGGGCCGGTAGGGAACGGGGATCTCGACCCCGAAGGCCAGCCGGAGGAACCGGCGCTCGAGCGTCGCCGCGCCGCGCCAGGCCAGCATGGTCAGTGCGAGCAGCGGCACTCCCACCCACACGATCGCCAGGACCAGGGAGAGCAGGATCGCCGACGCCAGGACGGCGAAGCAGGCGATGCCGTAGAACATGCTCACCAGAAGGTAAGGCACCGCCCGCCAGGTCATCGGATCGACGAGCATCCCCACGGGCCCGTTCGGCCCCAGCGGGACGCGTCGGCGGAGCGGCGTCCCTGTCACCGGTCGGCCTGCTGCGGTCTCGGCCACCATGCGCTCACCCTCCGTCTTCACGAGCTGCGATCACGGCTATGGCCGACGCCCGGACCTCGCCTCGGACCATCCAAGCCTGTTGGAGGGTGCGGCCTGGGCAGAATGAGGCAGGCGGGCGTTCTGAAGTAGGGATATCCCGAAGTCTCCGGTCACACAAGACCCTGGAGACGACGAACGCCCCGGTCGTGGTGACCGGGGCGTTCGCCGTACGTCAAGATGATCGGTGTTGCGGGACCGTCAGTCGCGCTCGGAGCTGACCGTCGTCTTCTGGACCTGGAGCAGGAACTCCGCGTTGGACTTGGTCTCCCGCATCTTCTCCAGGAGAAGCTCCAGAGCCTGCTGCATGTCCAGAGCGTGCAGCACGCGCCGCAGCTTCCAGGTGATCTGCAGCTCGTCCTTGCCCATGAGGATCTCTTCCTTACGGGTGCTGGACGCGTCGACGTCCACCGCCGGGAAGATCCGCTTGTCCGCGAGCGAGCGGTTGAGCTTGAGCTCCAGGTTTCCTGTGCCCTTGAACTCCTCGAAGATGACCTCGTCCATCTTGGAACCGGTCTCGACCAGTGCCGTGGCGATGATCGTCAGCGAGCCGCCGTTCTCGATGTTGCGGGCGGCGCCGAAGAAGCGCTTCGGCGGGTAGAGCGCGGTCGAGTCGACACCACCGGACAGGATTCGGCCGGAGGCCGGGGCCGCCAGGTTGTAGGCCCGGCCCAGACGGGTGATCGAGTCGAGCAGCACGACGACGTCGTGGCCGAGCTCCACCAGGCGCTTGGCACGCTCGATGGCGAGCTCGGCGACCGTGGTGTGATCTTCGGCCGGACGGTCGAAGGTCGAGTGGATGACCTCGCCCTTCACCGACCGCTGCATGTCGGTGACCTCTTCCGGACGCTCGTCCACCAGGACGACCATCAGGTGGCACTCGGGGTTGTTCTGGGCGATCGCGTTGGCGATCGCCTGGAGCACCATCGTCTTGCCGGCCTTGGGCGGGGAGACGATGAGACCGCGCTGGCCCTTGCCGATCGGCGCCACCATGTCGATGATCCGGGTGGTCAGGATGTTCGGCTCGGTCTCCAGGCGCAGCCGCTCCTGGGGGTACAGCGGGACGAGCTTGTTGAAGTCGGGCCGCTGCCGCGCCTGCTCCGGGTCCATGCCGTTGACCGTGTCGAGGCGGACGAGCGCGTTGAACTTCTCGCGGCGCTCACCGTCGCGGGGCTGGCGGACGGCGCCGGTGACGACGTCACCCTTGCGCAGGCCGTTGCGGCGGATCTGGGCCAGCGAGACGTAGACGTCGTTGGAGCCGGGCAGGTAGCCGCTGGTCCTGACGAACGCGTAGTTGTCGAGGATGTCCAGGATGCCGGCGATCGGGATCAGGACGTCGTCGTCGCCCACCACGGGCTCGTTGCTGTCGAAGCGGTCACGGCCGCGACGGTTCCGCTCACGGAACCGGCCGCGACGGCCGCGACGGTCGTCGTCTTCGCCGATGCCGTGCTGGTCGTTGCGGTCCTGCGGGCCACGGTTCTGGGGGCCGCGGTCGCCACGGTCGTTGAGACGGTCGCCACGGTCACCGGTCCGCTCGCCGCGGTCACCGCGGTCACCACGGTCGGTGTTGAGGCGCTCGCCACGGTCACCGCGATCGTTGAGACGGTCACCGCGGTCACCGCGATCGTTGAGACGCTCGCCGCGGTCGGTGTTGAGGCGCTCGCCACGGTCACCGCGATCGTTGAGACGGTCACCGCGGTCACCACGGTCGTTGAGACGCTCGCCGCGGTCGGTGTTGAGGCGCTCGCCACGGTCGCTGCCGCGGTCGCCGCGGCTCTGGCCGGGGTCGGCGGCGCGCTGGTCGGTGCGGCTGTCGCCGCGCTCACGCCGGTCGTTGGTCCGCTCGCCACGCTCGCTGTTGCGACCACGACGGTCGCTACGCTCGCGACGGCCCTCGCCACGCTCGGCGCGGCCTTCGCTCTGGACGGTGTCGAGCTGCTGCTGCTCCACGACGGGCTCGGCTGCGGCGACCGCGGCCACGGGCTCAGGCGCGGGGGGCGGCTGCTCCACAACGGGCTCGGCGGCGACGGCGACGGGGCGGGAACGTTCCCTCCGCGTGCGCGCCGGACGCTCGGTGGCCCGCTCGGTCACGGGCTCGGCCACGGCGGCCGGGGCTGCCGGAGTTTCCTTGACGACGGCGGGAGCGGGGGTGGAAGCCGGGGCGCTCTCCGTGGATACGCCCTGCTTCTCCTGGATGGCCGCGATGAGCTGGCTCTTGCGCATCCGCCCGGTCCCGCTGATGCCAAGGCCTGACGCCATGGCTTGCAGCTCGGGCAGCACCATGGCGGACAGGCCGGTGCCGGAGCGACGACGCGGCTTGGCCGCGGCGCGGATGGGGGTGTCGCCGGCCGCCGGCAGTGTGCCGGTGTCGGAGAGGAGTTCGGTGGTGTCGCTCACTAATGGGTCCTTCCCAGGGGTCGGGCGTGGCCATGATCAGCCAATCGTCCCGGTGGTGCGATCAACCCGGTGGGACAGACCGGGTCGGGTTGCACGTTGCGATCCTCGACGGTCCATGAGAACCGCCGCCACTGTCGGAGAAGGGCTTGTCCAGACCGCCACCAGCGAGATTCGCCGGCGGTGGGGCTTGGAGGACACCCCCCGGATTGCTACCGGCAACCAGATGTCGAGGTAGATCGAACGCGCATGTCCCCTAAAACGCCGCCTCTCGTTGCCCCAACCGAATGTGGAGCATTCGGAGGCGACGGATTCGGGGAGGCCACTGCGGCGCTCATGTCTCACGAGGTAAGACATGGTGCAGCGATGTGTGACTGACAAGCACGCACCCAACACGGGGCACCTGGTGCGGCTATCAGCCTAACATCACCAGCGCACACAGCTATTCCCTGAAGGTCGAAGAGGTATCAGCGTGTCTCGGGAGAAACAACGCAAGCACCGCGGGTTTCGACATCCAGTGGCTGGATGTGCCAGTCAGTACCCACTTCTGGTGCGATCAAATCCTGCGTATCCGCAGTCGAAAACGCAAGAATCGTGGGACCGGCTCCCGAGACAACCGTGGGAACGCCGATCCCGCGCAATCGTTCTATCAGATCCGCGGTCCGCGGCATCGCAGGCGCGCGGTAATTTTGATGGAGACGATCTTCCGTCGCGGCCAGTAGCAGCTTCGCTTCGGGCCTTCCGGTCAACGCGGCGATCAGCAGCGCGGCCCGGCCGGCGTTGGCGGACGCGTCGACATGCGGCACGTCCTTGGGGAGAAGCCCCCGGGCGATCTCTGTGGAGAGCCTGTTCCGGGGAATGATGGCCACGGGCCGGATGTCGGCATGTGGAATCAGCTTCACCATATGCGGCACATCCGACTGATCCGTCCATGCGATGGTCAGCCCGCCCGCGAGACACGGCGCCACGTTGTCGGGATGGCCCTCGATCTCGGTGGCCAGCGCGAAGACGTCGTCATCGGTGAACTCGGGCCGCACGAGGGACCGGCCAGAACTCGCCGGATACGACGTGCCGGCCAGCGCGCGTGCGGCGAGGATTCCCGCGCAGATCGCCGCCGAGGAGGATCCGAGGCCGCGGGCGTGGGGGATGCGGTTCAGGCAGCGCAGCCGGATGCCGCGCGGCTGCGGAACCCCCATCTCGTCGAAGGTCACGCGCATCGTCCTCACGATGAGATGACCCTCGCCCAGGTCGAGCTCGCCCGCCCCCTCGCCCTCGATCTCTATGGCGACGCCCAGGGAGGCGGGATCTTCCGAGGGTTCGAAGAGCGAGGCCTCGACCTCGTCGTACAGGCTGAGGGCCAGCCCCAGCGTGTCGAACCCGGGTCCGAGATTGGCCGACGTCGCCGGGACCCGGACGACGACTCTGCTGCTGTCGGTCATCGAGATTCCGGGGCGTGATCCCTCCGAAAGGAGGATCACGCCCCTACTCCTTAACGCTCAGGCCTAACGCTTAGGCGAGTTCGAGGGCGGTGGCGGCGGCGAAGGCGTCGATCGGGATCGTCACCGGGGTGGGAGCGCCCGAGATGGCCCAGTCGGGGTCCTTGAGGCCGTTTCCTGTCACCGTGCACACGATGCGCTGGCCGGGCTCGACCAGTCCCTGCTCGTGGGCCTGGAGGAGGCCCGCCACGCTGGCGGCCGAGGCGAGCTCGACGAACACGCCCTCCTCCTGGGCCAGCAGCTTGTAGGCGGCGGCGATCCGGCGGTCGGTGACGGCCTGGATGACCCCGCCCGACTCGTCACGCGCGGCCTCGGCGAGCTGCCAGGAGGCGGGGTTGCCGATGCGGATCGCGGTGGCGATCGTGTGCGGGTGGGTCACCGGCGCGCCGTTGACGATCGGCGCGGCGCCACTGGCCTGGAAGCCGAACATCCGGGGTGTCCGGGACGCGATGCCGTCCCCGGCGTACTCGGTGTAGCCCATCCAGTAGGCCGAGATGTTGCCGGCGTTGCCGACCGGGATGCAGTGGATGTCGGGGGCGTCGCCCAGGGTGTCCACGATCTCGAAGGCGGCGGTCTTCTGGCCCTGGAGCCGGAACGGGTTCACCGAGTTGACCAGCGCGATCGGGTAGTTCTCCGACAGCTTCCTGGTCATGTCGAGGCAGTCGTCGAACGAGCCCTCGACCTGGAGCAGCTTGGCCCCGTGGACCAGCGCCTGGGCCAGCTTGCCCATCGCGATCTTGCCTCGGGGCACCAGCACGGCGCAGGTCAGGCCCGCACGGACCGCGTAGGCGGCGGCGGAGGCGCTGGTGTTGCCGGTGGAGGCGCAGATGACGGCCTTCGCGCCGTCCTCGACGGCCTTGCTGATGGCCATGGTCATGCCACGGTCCTTGAAACTGCCGGTCGGGTTCAGACCCTCGACCTTGAGATAGACCTCGCAGCCGGTCAGCGCCGAAACCCTGTTCGCCGGGATGAGCGGTGTGCCGCCCTCCAGAAGCGTGACGACGGGCGTCGCCGTGGTCACCGGAAGTCGGTCACGGTACTCCTCGATGAGGCCACGCCACGCCCTGGTCATGATTACTCCTCCCGCGCGCGGACAGACCGTGCGCGACCTACTACCTGCGGTATTGAGAAACGAGTCTACGGGCAACGGTCTCGGCAGCGGGATGCGTTGTCCACCAATTGGACAAGTCGGATGTCTTGCTATCAGGAAACTCTAAGCAACGGTCGGTAGGGTCATCAGCCCTTGACAGGAGTTGACAGACACGTATACGCGCAAAAGGGGCACCCCAACATGACGGACGAAGCGGTGATCGACCAGCCGCCGATCCGGAACAACGACTACTCCCCCCTGGATCCGCCCGCACTCGGCGAATGGGATCCGAGCCTCTCGGTCAGCGTGATCATTCCGGCGTACGGCGGTCAGCACAGGCTTGACCTGGCCCTCGCCGCCCTGGCCGCGCAGACCTATCCCGATCACCTCATGGAGGTGATCGTGGTCGACGACGGCAGCGGTCCGCCGTTGCGGCTGCCGGAGATCGCTCCGGCGGGCGCCCGGATCGAGATGGCCGACCCCGCGGGCTGGGGCACCGCCAACGCGGTCAACACCGGCGCCGCCCTCTCGGAGGGCCGGATCATCCAGCGCCTGGACGCCGACATGGTCGTCTGCCGGGAGCACATCGAGGCGCTGGCCCGCTGGCATCACCTGGCCGACTACCTGGTGACCATCGGCGCGAAGAAGTTCATCGAGGAGCCGGCGATCTCGGCCTCCCAGGTGCACGACGGCGTACGCGGAGGCTCGCTCGGAGCGATCTTCGACCTGTCGAACGCCCTGGCCAGCTCCACCGAGCAGACGATCCAGCGCACCAACGGCCTGCGGGCCAGCCGCAACCCCTACCACGTGTGCACGGGGCCGACGGTGTCGATGCGGCGCGAGACCTTCCACGCCGTGGGCGGGGTCGATCCCGCCGTGCTCAGGGGCGAGGACACCGAGTTCGCCTACCGGCTGGCCCAGTCGGGCGTGGTCTTCATTCCCGACATGGCGGCCGAGGCCGTGCATCTGGGGCTTCCCGCGCAGCGCCTGGACAGGGAGCGGGCGGTCCAGGTCGTCGCCCCCTACCTCGCCCAGCGCGTGCCGCTCCGCCGTGACCTGCGCAAGGACCGGGGCAGGCGGTGGCTGGTGCCGTACGTGGAGGTGGTGCTCCACGTCGACGCGCCCGGAGACCAGGTGCGCAAGGCGGTGAACGCGGCCCTTGAGGGAACGGCCGGCGACGTGATCGTCACCCTGGTCGCCCCGTGGTCACAGCTGCCGGAGGGCCGCCACCCGGTGATCGACGACCCCTTCTTCGATCTTCGGCTGCTGCGTGAGCACTTCTCCCACGACGAGCGGGTACGGCTGGCCGACACGGTCGCGAGCACCCCCGCCCCGATCCCGTTCCGCTACACGGGTCCGGTCTCGGTCCCGCTGGGAGACGATTCGCTGGAGCGGATGATCGGCGTGATGCAGGGGGGCGACCGGCCGGGCATGCTCGTCGTCGACCTCGCGGGCGACGGCACGGCGACGCTGGAGCGGACCGAGGCATTGGGCCGGGCGAAACTGCTCGGCGCCGACGACGTCGTCACCTCGATCAAGGCCACCCACGGCGTACGGCACGGCGACCGGTCGGAGTTCTGGCCGGTCAAGACCGCGCCCCCGGCTCCCGTGAAGGAGCCCGTGCGGAAACCGGCCAAGGACGCCCCGGCCCAAAATGCGCCCTCGCCGACCGGTGCCTCGGCCCGTTCTTCGGCGCAGAAGCCCGCTCAGGCCAGGCCGGAGTCCTGGCTCGGCAGGCTCCGCACCAGGCCCCGATCCGGCTGAGCGACCGAGCGGAACCCGGCTTCGCGGATCCGGTGGGGAGAGATCGGACGCCCGGTGGCACGAACACTCGCACCGACCCGGCTCACGGTCTCGTAAGAGGAACCGGACGCGCGGTGATCGCCGGCATCGGCCCGGATCGCGGGTCCCGGTGGGGGAGCTTCCCGGCGGGGCCGGCGTGGTCATCGGCGACGGGTGATCGCCCGTTTGACGGAGGAGAGCAGGCCGTACTGGACGACCTTCTTCGCGGCGGCCAGCTCCCTGCGCAGGCCGCCGACCTCGCGCCGCAGTTCGACCGCGCTCTTGCGCCAGGTTCCCGCCTCGCCGCGCCATTTGGTCACCTGGCCGCGGAGCCGTTCGGCCTCCTTGGTGAGCCGGACCACCTCGGCCTCCGCCTCGGTCCTGGCCCGATAGGAGCCGCGACGGCCCACGATCGGCCGGGCCTCGGGCAGGAACCCGTAGGTCTCGCCGTCCACCCACAGCACCCCGAAGGCGTCCTCCACGGCGTCGTCGAGGTCCTCACCCTCCGCCAGCACGATCTCGGCACGGGCGAACGCCGCCGCCCGCTCCAGCCTGGCCGCGACGATCCGCCGATCTCCCCGGACCGAGCCTCCGGCGTCACCGGCGTTTCCGGCATCCCCGAGGTCCTCGGCATCCCGGGCGTTCCCGGGGCTCCCTGAGCCCTCGACGCTCTCGGAACCCTCGACGCCCTTGGCATCCCCGGCGCTCGCGGGATCCTCGGCGCTCGCGGGATCCTCGGCGCTCTCGGAACCCTTGACGCCCTTGGCACCTCCGGCGCCGACGGGACCCTCGGCCAGCAGCACCGAGACCAGGCCGTAGCCCTCGTCCCTGGCCAGGTCGAGCAGTCGCGCAAGGCTGTCCTCGCCCGGTACCCATCCCGCGGGCAGCCTCAGCCGGTACGGCACCGCGGCCGTCGGCCGTCCGTCGCCGGTCGCCGGATACGGCGGAGCCGGCCGTACCGAGTCGGGGGCCTCCAGCGAGAAGCGCACCCTGGGCTCGTGGGCGTAGTGGCCGCGGATCAGCACGAGGTCCAGGTCCGGGTCCTTCAGCGGCGCGCGCCCCTCGGCTCCGAGCCGGTCCCAGGGACCGGTGAGGGTGATCACGACGTCGGGCAGGGTGCCCGCGAGCACGGCGTCCACGGTGGCGCGGACCTCGTCGTAGCCGAACTCGCCGGTCGGCCGGCCGGTGAGGTCGACGACCACCTCCAGATAGGGCACCTTCCACTGCCTGGCCGGGTGGGAACGGAGCCAGCGGTAGGCCGGGATCCGGTCGGCCACGAACGCGTGACTGACCCGGTCGATCGAGGCCTTGTCGCGCATCCGCATCGTGGGGCCCAGGTGGAAGGCGCGGGACAGCGGCTCGGGCACGAACACGGCGCCCGCCTGGGCCAGCCGGTAGCCCATCTCGGTGTCCTGGCCGAGGATCAGGTCGGCGTCCATCGGCCCCGCCTGGGCGAGCAGCGCGGCGTTGACCGAGGTGGCGCCGCCCACGTGCAGGCTGAAGGCGCGGTGCGGGTTGTCGACGAGGCCGCCGGTCCGCTCGACCAGGTCGACCAGCCAGGCGTGCGGCTCGGCGGGCTCGAAGATCTTGGCCAGGTCGTCGGCCGCGGCCACCACGCCGGGCGCGGGCAGCTCCGCCGGGGTGAAGCGCAGGTAGCCGGTCACCACGAGGTACGGCGCGGCGTGGTGCCAGCGCATGTGCGCCTCGACCGACCTGCGGTCCAGGACCACGTCGGAGTCCAGCCAGTGGATCACGTCGCCGGTGGCCGCCAGGAGGCCGGCGTTGCGGGCGTGGGCCCGGCCGGGCACCGGGCAGACGATCAACCGGGTCCCCGCGGGACGAAGGTCGGGCAGGCGCAGGGGCGGCCGGCTGCCGTTGTCCACCACGATGACCTCGGTCAGCGCGGCGGGGTAGGTCTGGCCGGCCAGCCCGGCGAGCACCAGGTCGAGCTTGTCCTGGCCGCCGTAGGCGGGCACCACCACGCTGACCCGCAGCGACGGCGTCCAGGCGCCGATCTCGGGGGGTGTGAGGCTCCGGTAGTCGTTACCGGTGATCCGTGCGGTCATGGTCTTTCCAGAATCAGACTCGGGCGGAAACCGCGCCACTGGTTCGACGCGACGCGCAGGAAATGGGCGAGGGAGAGCTGCCAGGTGTGCTCGGTGCTCACCGAGCGCCGCAGCATGTAGCCGAGGCCGTGGGTCCGGTAGATGCGCGCCTCCGCGGCGTGGGCGGCCTTCAGGAACGCGGCGTCCACCCCGCCGCGCAGTGCGGGGAACCCTCCGAGCTCCTGGAACCTGGCCAGATCGAGCAGGATCGTGCCTCCGGCCACGTGCTCGGACCAGATCTCGCTGGTGTAGTCGGTACGGCGGATCGTGGCGTTGAGCGGCTCCAGGTAGAAGAACTCGGCCGTGGTGCCCACGATGTCCGCGCCGGTGTGGGACCGCGCGAGGAGAAGATCGGCCAGGTGCTCGGGGCCGTACCAGTCGTCGTCGTCCCACTTGGTGATGTGATCGCCGCTCGCCCTGGACGCGGCCCGGTTGAGCACCTCCCCGAAGGGGATCTCCGCGCCGGCCTCGACCACGGTGATCGGCAGGCCGAACTCCCGCACCGCCCGCCGTACCGCCTCGTGCTCGGCGGGGACGCCGTGCAGGCCCAGCAGGACCTCGACCTCCACCCGCCGCTGCCGGGCGATCTGGTCGAGTGCCGAGGCCAGCAGGTACGGCCGCATGCTCGACATCACGACGCTCACCTTGGGCAGGGCCACCGCGGGCTCCGCGGCCCGGCTCCGGAGCCCGTGGCGACGCAGCCGTACGCTGTGCTCCTCCCGCCGCAGGTCGGTCACGGACCGCCGGCCGCCGTCACCCTCCTCGGGCGTCCACGCGGCGAGCAGGCCGGCCAGTTCGGGCTCCACCCACGCCGGTGTGTCGGCGGCGTGCAGCGGAACCCCGGCCGCCGCCAGGTCCGTGATCACCTCGACCGGAACCCGGGAGGAGGGCCATCGGACGTTCAGTCCCCGCAGCGGTCTCAGGCGGGCGACGCCGTCGGCGTCCAGCCGGTCACCGAGCGGTTCGCCGGCCGCCAGCCAGCCCTGCCCGGTCCACGAAAGCTCGGCCGCCCCCTCGGCCGCTGACCGCAGGAAACCGACGGGTGTCGGGAGGGGGAGAGTCGGCTGTACAGGCACGAGCGAAGGATAGCGATGCCCGAGGCGTCCGTCTCGTCCTACTTCGACTTGACGTGAGCGCCCACAATTTGACAAGGACGCTTACAAACGATCACTCACAGCTGTTACCCAGGTCACGGGAAGCTCAGAGTTTCCGCTTTGTGGCCATATTTCCACTTGAACAACAGATAGCCTCGATTATTACCTCGTCGACAGATCTTTCGATAGAAGCGGTACGGAAGGTAAGCGCGGATGCCCACGCCCCGAAAACTGACACTCCTGGCGGCAAGCATCGGCCTCTGTGCGCTGATCGCGTTGACGCTGCTCACGGGCACGGATGTCATCTCGGCGACGGCGGCCGTCGTGCTCGGCGCGATCGCGGTAGTGCTCGCCTGCCAGGTTCTGACGGTCATGAGCGTCCGCAGGGTCGACGGCAAGGCCATGCGCATTGACAACCGAGTCAAGCGGTACGAAACCGAGCTGGCCGATGTCAAGGCGGTGACAGCGCGGCTCGACCGGCGGCTCGACGAGATCGTCGAGTTGCTCAGAAGCCGCGAGCTCAAACGCGACGAGGATCTGCAGGCGATCCTGATCTCCCTCGGAGAGGACCGGCTCACCTCCCTGCCCCAGCGTCAGGAGATGGAGGAGATGGTCCACGAGCTGCTGCCGCGTCTGGAAGCGGTCGAGGCCAGGGCCGAAGCAGAGGGGAAGGCATGACGGAGGCTCCCCCCGGCGCCCCTGCCCCTCATCTCCCCCGGGAGGGTCGTGACGCCGTTGCCGACGCCCGGATCAGGCACAACGACTACGGATCGCTATGGCCGCACGATCTCGGCGACGGGGAGCCGCGGCTGACGGTCAGCGTGGTGATCCCGGCGTACGACTGCCAGGAGGCACTGGACCGCACGCTCGCCTGCCTGGCCGCGCAGAGCTATCCCTCGCATCTGACCGAGGTGGTCGTCGCCGACGACGGCAGCGATCCGCCGCTGCGAATCCCCGAGCTCGCCCCGGTGAACACCAGGATCGTCCGGGTGCCCGACGGCCGCTGGGGGCGGGGCTGGGCCCGCCAGACCGGCGCGGCGACGGCGGGCGGCGACGTCCTGCACTGGATCGACTCCGACATGATCCTCGACCGGGAGCACCTCGAGGCGCACATGCGCTGGCACCATCTCGCCTCCTACACCGTCGTTCTCGGCGATGTCCGCTTCACCCCCGACGAGGCGGGGCCCTCCGCGCAGGAGGTCTTCTCGGCCGTCGAGGCCGGCGACGCGGAGAAGCTGTTCGAGACCTCGGCTCCGCACGCATGGAGAGCGGGCGTGTTGGAGGAGACCCGGTGGCTGCGGGACGCGGGCGCGGGGGCCTACCGGCTCCACTCCGGCGCCACCACCTCGGTCTCCACCGCGCTCCTGCGGTCGGTGGGCGGGGTGAACACCACCCTGAACATGGGTGAGGACACCGACCTCGGCTTCCGCCTCGCGCAGGCGGGGGCGGTCTTCATCCCCGATCCGCAGGCCCGCAGCTGGCATCTCGGCACGTCCACGGTGATGCGCCGGGAGAAGGAGGTGCACCGGCACAACTGGTCGGTGCTGCCCGACCTCATCCCCGACCTGCGCTGGCTGCGCTCCCACCCGCGCAGGCACTGGCTGGTGCCCTACGTCCACGTCGTCGTCGACGCCCGCGACGCCTCCTACGAGGACGTCCGGGCAACCGTGGACGCCGCGCTCGCCGGAACCGTCGTCGACGTCGCCGTCACCGTCGTCGGCCCCTGGTCGGCACTCACCGGCGGGCGTCGCTCCTCCCTGGACGAGCCGCTGCTCGACATGCGCCTGACGCACAACCTCTACGCCCACGAGCCCCGCGTCTCCTTCGCCGAGGAGGCGCCCCGGAGCTCGGCCCCCGCGCCGTTCCGCCTCACCTGCCCCGCCGGGTGGGTTCTCGGTGCGGACAGCCTGGCGGAACTGGTGAAACTCGCCGAGCGCGAGGAGTACGGCCTGCTGAGCGTGGTGCTCGACGAGGGAGTCGAGGGAGTCAGGGCGATCAGGCTCGAACGCACGGCCGCCTTCGCCAGGGCGGCCCTGCTGATCGCCGGCGGCCACGGTGCCGACGCCCTCACCACCGACGCCACCGACGCCACCGACGCCACCGACAACGTGGTGCACGAACTGTTCGGCTCGTTCTGGGCGGGTGCGGACCAGTTCGGCCTCACGACCGCGGGGAAGGCCGAGCCCGTCACCGGGGATCCCGCGAAGTGGCGGGCCGAATCGGCGCGGTGGCGGCGCGAGGCGAAACGGCTGGAGGGCGAGGTCAAGGATCTTCGAGCCGAGGCCGAGCGCCTCCGGGCGGAGATCGGGCAACTGGAGGGCAAGCGGCCGCGCGGCCCTCTGCGAGAGATCATCGCGACGGCCATAGGCCAGGGGAAAACCGGCTGATGTCTCTTCTGATCGACCTTGTCCGCGCCGCCGTGGAGCGTAACGGCAAGCAGCGCGTCCTCGTCTACCACGCCGGCTTCGAGACGTTCACCGAGCTGGAACCGTACGAGGTGGTGGACCTCGACGGGGACCTCGACGATGCCCCGCGGCCGGACGGGAGCGCCGCCGAGATCCTGGTGCTCGCCCGGACGCCGACCGACCTCCGCAGGGCCGCGTCCCTGCAGTCCCTGCTCCCCCTGGCGTCGCGGGTCGTCGTCGCCGTGGAGGAGACTCCGCCGTGGTACACCGCGCCGGTCCTGTCCCCCACCCCGGCCCATCGCTGGCGGGCGCTGACCGAGCTACGCGTGCACCAGCCGAAACGGCCGTCGTGGGTGGTGCACGCGAGGTTCTCCAAGCCCACGCCCGCCGGCCGGACCCTCGCCGCGACCGCCAGGGCGTTCGCCGCGCACCGGCTGGACGTCGTCGCGGCGCCCGTGGCCGGCCTGTCCGGTCCCGGAGCGGCCCACTGGCGTCCCGGCGACCCGAACGCGGCCCCGGCCGGCGCGATCGGCCCGGTCCCCGAACGGTTCGGCGCGCGCGGCAGCGACCTGGTCCTGCGCGTCACCGGTCAGGATCCGGACCCCTGGGCCGGCGACGAGATCCCGACGGATCGTCCGGTCGCCGAGCTGATGAGCTGGGAGCAGCTCGGCCGTCCCGGCGGGGCCAAGATCCTGGAGACCTCCTTCGGCGACCTCTCCGAGCCCCGGACCATCCCGCCCGTCGACGACCGCTCGGTCAACCCGATGGGCTTCCTCACCGTACCCTCCCTCGGCATGGCCGACCTTTCGGTCGAATCCGGCCGCTGGGCGATCACCTGTGACGGCGAGACGCTCGTCCGTTTCGCCACCTCCGGGTGCGTCACCGACGTGGACGTGAACCGGATCAGGCGAGTCCGGGGGGTCCGCGTGGACTGGCGGCGGAGCCACAGCGGCCCCGTGGCCGCGCTCCGGGTCGTCACCGGGCTGGCGGCGGCCGGTGTGCCCCTGATCTCCGACGCCGTGCCGAGATGGGCGGGAGCTCTCGGGCCGGAACTGGACAGGCTGCTGACCTCGGTCGGCGAGCCCGGCCTGGCGGACGATCTGGAACGCGAGGAGCACAGCATCCGGCTCCGGCGCGAGGCGTTGCGCACCCACGGCGTCCGCGCACGCTGGGAGCAGCTCGGCGCCCCCGCCGCGCCCACACCGCTGATCTCCGTACTGCTCACCACCCGCCGCCCGGAGATGGTGCGCTTCGCGCTGGAACAGATGGCCAGGCAGCGCGGCGCCGAGTTCGAGATGATCCTCACCCTGCACGGGATCCCCTCGGGGCATCCCGACGTGGTGGCGGCACTGGCCTCCTTCGACCGGCCGGTGACCGTGTTCGAGGCGAGCAGGGAGACCGTGTTCGGGACCGTGCTGAACGAGGCCGCCGCCAGGGCCTCGGGAACGTTCCTCGTCAAGGTGGACGACGACGACTGGTACGGGCCGGACTTCCTGTCTGACCTGCTCCTGGCTCATTCGTACTCGGGGGCCGAGGTCGTGGGCATGGTCCCGGAGTTCGTCTATCTGGCGTCGATCGGGGTGACCGTCCACCGCGAGCAGGTCACCGAGCAGATCACCAACTTCATCGCCGGGGGAACCATCTTCGCCGAACGCTCCACCTTCGAGGCCATAGGCGGTTTCAGGCCGATGCCGGGCACGATCGACGCCCAGTTCCAGCACGCCGTACAGGCCGCCGGAGGGCAGATCTACCGCACCCACGGTCTGGGTTACATCCTGCGTCGCGGCAACGCCGCCAACCACACCTGGCGCGAGCCGATCGGCACCTTCCTGCGGCGCAACAGACGCCAGTGGCGCGGTTTCCGGCCCAACGCCCTCATGGAGCTCCCGGTGGAGACGGCGTGAACACACCGTCGCCCCTCGGCCATCACGGCGTGGGCACACCGCCGATTCCCCGCCACCCCGGCATGAGCGCGCCACCACACCCCGGCCACCTCGGTGTGAGCCCACCACCGGCTCCCGGCCACCACGACACGGGTACCGGTCACACCGGCGTGAACGCACCGCGGATCCCCGGCAACGACTACGGCGTGCTCGATCCGCCCGCCCTCGGCGCGTGGGAGCCGCGCATGTCGGTGAGCGTGGTGATCCCCGCCAGGCAGAACCAGGAGAAGCTCGACCTCACGCTGGCCGCCCTCGCCGCCCAGACCTACCCCGCGCACCTTCTCGAAGTGATCGTCGTGGACGACGGCAGCGCGCCCCCGCTCCGCCTTCCCGAGATCGCCCCGGAACGCACCCGGATCATCGGCGGCGCCCCCGGCGGCTGGGGCATCGCCTGGGCCCTGGAGTCCGGCACGGCCGTCGCGGACGGCGAGGTGATCCACCGGATGGACTCCGACATCGTCTCCTACCGGGACCACGTCGAGGCGCACATGCGCTGGCACCACCTCGCCGACTACCTGGTGGTCATGGGCACGCTGCGCTTCACCGCCATGGCCGGGACCCCGCCCACCCCCTCCGAGGTCCAGATCGCCGTCGCCAAGGACAGGGCCGCCTCCCTCTTCGAGGCCGACCCCGACCACGGGCACGACTGGATCGACGAGCTCGTCGCCGGACACCGCGGCTTCCGCGACGCGCCCAGCGCGCTCCTCCACCGTGTCCACGTGGGCGCGACCGTATCGCTGCCCGCGGCGCTGTTCCGGGCCGTGGGAGGGACCGACCCGTCCCTGACGCTCGGTGAGGACACCGAGCTCGGTTACCGGCTCACCCAGACGGGCGCGGTGTTCGTCCCGGAGACCGGCGCGCTGAGCTGGCACCTGGGCACGACGACGGCGATGAGGAGGGCCAAGGACGTCCGGCGGCACAACGATCCCTTCATCGCCGACCGCGTGCCCTACCGGCGGCACCTGCGCTCGGACCCGGGCCGCCAGTGGCTGGTCCCCTACGTCGAGGTCGTGGTCGACGCCCTCGGCGCCGCCTTCGAGGACGTCCGGGCGAGCGTGGACGGAGCGCTGGCGAGCACCCTGCCCGACCTGCGGGTCACGGTGGTCGGCCCGTGGTCGTCACTGACCGGCGGGCGCCGGGCGCCGCTGGACGATCCGCTGCTGGACCTGCGGCTGGTCCAGGGGCAGTACGCCCACGACAGCCGTGTCTCCTTCGCCGAGGAGGTTCCCCCGACGTCGGCCCCCGCGCCGTTCCGCCTCACCTGCCCGGCCGGGTGGGTTCCCGGCGCCGAGTCGCTGGCCCTGCTGGTCGAGCAGGCGGAGAAGGACGACGAGGGCCTGCTTCTCGTGGCGCTGGAGGAGAACGAGTCGGGGGTCGTGACCGCCCGCCTGGAACGGACGGCCGCCGTCGCCCGCGCGATGCGCTTCGCCCGCGACGACGAGTCCCTGGACGACGTGATCGCCGACCTCTACGGCGCGACCTGGCTGGACGCCGAGTCGTGGAAGTTCCGGCCGGCGGCGCGGGCCTACCCGGCCTGGGCCTCCAACCGCAACCGCGAGGCCGTGCGCTGGCGCGCGGAGGCCGAGTCCCGCAAGCGGGAGACCGAACGGGCCCAGCGGCAGGTCGCGGCGCTCAGGGCCGAGCTCAAGGAGCTGCGCGCCTCGGTGGCCAGGAGCCAGCGCGACACCTCCAGATGGCGGGAGAAGGCCGAACAGCGCCGGCTGGAGGCCGTGGCCCTGCGCAACGCGCAGAAACGCTCGTTCCTCGGCCGCGCCACCCGCCGCCTGCGGAAACTGGTACGGGACTCCACCTAGCCCGGCCTCGCGTCCCTTGACCGGGGGCGGCCTCTCCGGCTGCCGTGTCCTCAGGCGTTCTCAGGTGCCCTGCGGTGCCGCCGTCCCGAAGACACCGCCGTTCCCGCGAGTACCGTCGCTCCCCCGTCCCTCCGCCGCGATCATCGTGACGGAGGGACACGCGAGGAGGCCGGGGTCATTGGCTCGGCAGGGGCCTGTACTTGGCTCCGAGCGCGTCGTGCATGGTCTTGACCACCGTGCCGTGAGACTTGCGGGTGGCCAGCCAGCCGAGGAACTCGTCCAGGATCTTGGGGGGCACCGAGTAGACGCCGCAGCCGGCGCAGACCCGGTGGAACACCAGGGGGAGGATCCCGCCGGTCTTCTCCGCGTCGAGGACCTGCTGCTTGATCTCGCGCAGCGAGGTGTCGTCACGGACCGAGCCCGGGGTCCGGATTCCGTAGCGGTCCTTCGGGCGGGAGACCTCGGCGGCCGGGCAGCGAGGGCATCCCCACTCCTTGAGCCCGCCGACCGTGCGCGCCACGTCGTAGCCGCACTGGCGGGCCACCTTCTTGGCGTCGGCGTCCTCCGCGCCGAACGGATACGCGAGGGTCGTGGCCCGGTAGCCCCACGCCGCCAGCGTCCGGCGGTCGTCGCAGATCTGCACGCGCTGCTCGCTCGGCAGGAGTTCGGAGAGCCTGACGTGGGTCAGCGTGTGGCCGCCGATCTCGTGACCCCCCTTGGCGATCGAGGCGACCTGGGCGCGGGTCAGCTTGAGCTCATCCCCGATGGTCTCGGTGTTGATGTAAAACGTTCCACGCATCTTCCGCTTCTCCAGCATGCGTGCCACGGCCAGATGGGTGACGTCCCCGTCGTCGAAGGTGAGCGAGACGACCGTGCTGACCTTCTTCGGCTTCGCGGTCGCCTCCGAGGAGGCCTGTGCCGGCATGGCCGACATCGCCGGCACGGCGATCAGCGCGACCAGCAGGGCTGCCGCCCAATGAGCGATCCTCACCGTAAGTCGTCCTTTCGAAAGATGTAGGCGACCCAGAGGGGTTCCGTGTCGCGTTCGCGCAGTACGTGCCGCTCCCAGCCCGCCACCTCGGGAGGCGGGTCTCCTTTGGTCAGGAGCGCGAAGACCCGCCCAGGCTCGGCCTGCGCCATCTGGGCGGAGAGGGACTTGCCGTGGTCGGAGAGGTTGAGCGTGTCGCAGCGGGAGACGAAGGTCATCGCGGGATCGACGAACTGGTCCACCATTGTGCACGGCGGCCGTACGCCCAGCTTGCCCATGTCCCTGACCACGTCGGCGTTATAGCCGCGCTGCCTGTCCTGCTGGTAGGCGAGATCGACCAGGACGTCCGCCTGGACGGCGGTGTGGGCCAGCAGGACGCCCGTCACCAGGACCGCCGGCACCCAGCGATACCGGACACGGGCCCGCCCGGCCAGCCAGAGCAGGCACTCGGCCGCGGGGATCACCAGCAGGATGTAGGCCGGGAGCAGGAAGCGCGGAGCGCCGTAGTCGACCATCACCAGATACGGCACCGCCACGCTGAACCCCGTGATCGCGGCCACCGTCGCGGGGGCGGCCCTGCGGGAGACGACGATCCCGCCGATCGCGAGCAACGGCAGGAGCAGCCACCAGATCGCCCACTGCGGATTCTCCAGCGGGATGGTGCAGGGGCGGCAGAACAGGGGTCCGTTGGCCGTCTTGAACTCGTGGAGGAACCCAGGCGCCAGGGAGAGCCCGCCCTGGACCTCACCGGCCGCCCTCCAGCGCGCCAGCGGGCCTCCGAAGGAGACGAAGGACTCGGCGATCCACGGGGCGAACCCCGCCGCCACGCCGGCGGAGAGCACCACGACGGGCCGGATCCGGCGGCGCAGCAGGCTGGCGACGGCCAGCGGCAGGGCGAGCCAGAGGGCGTCGCTGGGACGCAGCGCGGCCACCGCCGCGGCGGAGACGCCGAGGCCGCCGAGGCTCAGGGAGGCGCGGGCGGGGCCGCCCCGGAGCACCAGCAGCAGGCAGCCCGCGGTGGCGGCGGCGCCGAAGGCGACGTAGAGGTTGGGCATGACCTGCGCGCCGTACAGCAGGGTGACCCACAGGCCGCCGAACAGGGCGGCGGAGAGCAGCAGCACCCGCCTGCTGAGCAGGAAGGCCCAGGGGAGGAAGGCCAGGAAGAGCCCGAGGCCGGACAGTAAGATCATCCAGCCGCGAATGAGGGCGGGATCCCTGGTGAAATAGGCCACCGGGGCGACCAGCCAGGTGATTCCCCGGGCGCGAGGAGCGCTGAAGACGGCGTCGGGTACGCCGGGGGCGACCTGACTGGTGTAGACCGCCTCGTCCCATTCGAGGGGCATGCCGTTGGGCAGAATCGCCAACTGGAGCCCGACGTAAACGCAACAAATCGCCCCGAGGAGAACAACGGGGCGATCCGATAGACGACGCATCAGGGACATAGGCATTAATCACCATATATGCCCATAGCACTGCTCAAATAACTTGTTACCAAGCATCTGGGCATGGATGTCATCGGCCGGATTCGCGCGGACGGAGGGCGCTTACACGGCCACATGTCCCGCGGATGGCCCTCCCCCGAGCGGACGGGGAGGGCCGGGAGAACTTCTAGGAGGCGCCCTCGCCCTCGACCCGCATGACGCTCACCACGTCCCGGACGATGTCGAGCTCGCGCAGACCCTCGAGCGTCGCGGAGAGAGCGGCGTCGGTGGCCCGGTGGGTGACCAGCACGAGCTGGGCATCGTCGCCGTGCCCCTCCTGGAGGACGGTCTGGATGGACACGTCCTGCTTGGCGAACATGTCGGCGACCCGGGCGAGCACACCCGGCTTGTCGGCGACGTCCAGGGAGACGTGATACCGCGTGACGGTCTCGCCCATCGGGTGCACGACCAGGTCGGCGTAGGTGGACTCCGCGGGACCGCGCGCCCCGGCCAGCAGGTTGCGGGCCACGGCCACGATGTCGCCCAGCACCGCGCTCGCCGTCGGAGCGCCGCCGGCGCCCGCGCCGTAGAACATCAGCTGTCCCGCGGACTCGGCCTCGACGAAGACCGCGTTGTAGGCCTCGCGGACCCCGGCCAGCGGGTGCGTCCTGGGAATCATGGCCGGGTGCACCCGGACGCCGAAGGAGCGGCCGTCCTCGGAGCGGGCGCAGATCGCCAGCAGCTTGATGACGTAGCCCATCGCCTTGGCGCTGGCCACGTCCGTCGCGGTGATCTCGGTGATGCCCTCGCGGTGCACGTCGGCGGCCGTCACCCGGCTGTGGAACGCGATTCCGGCGAGGATCGCGGCCTTGGCCGCGGCGTCGAAACCCTCCACGTCCGCCGTGGGGTCGGCCTCGGCGTAGCCCAGCGCCTGGGCCTCCTCCAGCGCGTCGGAGAACGAGGCCCCGCTGGAGTCCATCTTGTCGAGGATGTAGTTGGTGGTGCCGTTGACGATGCCGAGCACGCGGTGCACGCGGTCTCCGGCCATGGACTCGCGCAGCGGGCGGATCAGCGGGATCGCGCCCGCGACGGCCGCCTCGAAGTACAGGTCCGCGTTGTTGGCCCTGGCCGCGCCGTGAACGGCCGCGCCGTCCTCGGCGAGCAGCGCCTTATTGGCCGTGACGACCGACTTGCCGCTGTTCATGGCGGCCAGGATGAGCGATCTGGCGGGCTCGATGCCGCCGATCACCTCGACGACGATGTCCACGTCGTCGCGGGTGACCAGGGCCTCGGCGTCGGTGGTGAGCAGGGCGGGGTCCACGTCGGTGTCGCGCCTGCGGCCCAGCCGCCGCACGGCCACACCGGCGAGTTCCAGCGGGGTCCCGATGCGCGCGGCGAGGTCGTCGGCCTGCTCGTGCATCAGCCTGACCACCTGGGAGCCCACGACGCCGCATCCCAGAAGCGCGACTTTAAGTGTCATTCGGTCACACTCTCCTGCCCGTTCGCTTCGCTCACTCGGCCGCTCACCGTCTGAGGTCGTTTCACAGCTGCCCTCTCAGCAGGTCGTCCTCGGTCTCCCGGCGAACGATCACGCGGGCCCCCCCGTCCTTGACCGCGACGACGGCGGGCTTGGGGAGATAGTTGTAGTTGTTGGCGAGCGAACGGCAGTAGGCGCCGGTGCCCGCGACGGCGATCAGGTCGCCGGTGGCCAGATCCTGCGGAAGCCACAGGTCGCGGATCACCATGTCACCGCTCTCGCAGTGCTTGCCGACCAGGCGCGAGAGCATCGGCCCCGAGGTGCTCTCGCGGGAGGCCAGGCGCGCGGTGTACTCGGCGCCGTAGAGCGCCGTGCGGATGTTGTCGCTCATGCCGCCGTCGACGCTGACGTAGGTGCGCAGGCCTTCGACGTCCTTGATCGTGCCGACCTCGTAGAGCGTCATTCCGGCGAGTCCGGCGATGGCGCGGCCGGGCTCGACGGTGAGCTTGGGCACCGGCAGACCCGCGGCCTTCGTCACCTTGGAGACGATCTCCCGCAGGCTGTCGGCGATCTCCTTGACGTCGAGCGCGGTGTCGCCGTCGACGTAGGGGATGCCGTAGCCGCCGCCGAGGTCGAGCTCCGGCAGGACGACGCCGTGCTCCTCCTTGATCTGCACCAGAAGCGTGGCCAGGCGGCGCGCGGCCACCTCGAAGCCCGCGGTGTCGGTGATCTGGGAGCCGATGTGGGAGTGCAGGCCCACGAGCTCCAGCTGGGGCAGTGCGAGAATCCGCCGGGCGGCCTCCGCCGCGGCGCCGCTGCTCAGCGAGAAGCCGAACTTCTGGTCGTCGTGGGCGGTGGCGATGAACTCGTGGGTGTGCGCCTCCACGCCCACGGTCACCCGGATCATGATCTGGGGGCGCTTGCCGTGCTTGTCCGCGAGGAAGCCCAGGCGGGCGATCTCCTCGAAGGAGTCGGCCACGATGTGCCCGACCCCGGCCTCGATGGCCTTCTCCAGCTCGGCGAGCGACTTGTTGTTGCCGTGCAGGGTGATCCGCTCGGGCGGGAATCCGACGCTCAGCGCGACGGCGAGCTCGCCCGCGCTGCACACGTCGAGGCCGAGGTCCTCCTGCATGATCCAGCGAGCGACCTCGCGGCACAGGAACGCCTTGCCGGCGTAGTGGACCTCACCGCCGGCGAACGCGCTTCTGTAGTCGCGGCACCGGGAACGGAAGTCTTCCTCGTCCACCACGTAGAGCGGGGTGCCGTGTGCTTCGACCAGATCTCTGACATCCACGCCGCCGACCGTGATCGAGCCGTCGGCGCGGTTCGACGTTCGGGGCCAGATCGTCGGGTCGAGTGTGTTCAGGTCGGCAGGTGTGTGCGGAGGGCGGTCCTCGGGCAACACTTCGGCATGCCGGTCACCGGCAGGATGGGCGAATCGACTCACCCGATCGAGGCTATAGGACCCGGTGATCCCCGTGGGACGAGTGCCCATCTATCGAGACGCTATCAGCCCCAAAATCGTGGACTTTTTACGCAATTGAGTGCTTAAGCCATATATTTTTGTGTTTTGTGATGATTTGACCGTTAGGACACCTGGTCGGCGGGAGCACCCCAGGTATTGCACGACGCCATGGTGCCCGCCTGCCCGCCGCGGAGCATCCACGCGGCGCTGCTGGCACCCGAACCGTGCGACTGCAGGTAGCCGTCCTCCAACTCGCCCGCCGTGCCGGAGTCGCCCCTGGCCATCCTCCGGAAGTTCTCCAGCGGGTTCGGCCAGGAGGTCCGCAGCGTCACCGCGGCCAGGCAGTCGGCCTGCAGTTCGAGCCGCCGGGACCATGCGTCGTCGAAGACCTCGGAGCCCCGCTGGTCGGCGATCCCGCTGATCTCCTGGATGTGGTGGGCGTACTCGTGCGCGAGCGTGAACATCATCGGGAAGGTGTGCCAGTCCTCGATCAGCACGTTGACCACGCGCCCCTGGGGACAGTAGATCCCCGCCCAGTCGTAGTCCTCGATCCCGCACGCGGCCTTGTCCCGGCTGGCGACCAGCCGCACCTCCCGCGGCCGCTCGTAGTCGAGGTCCGCCTGCGCCAGCGTGGCGGCCCACATCCGGTCCAGGCACTTCGAGAGCGCCCTCAGCGAGGTCGCGGGGTCGGCGTTGACGTCCTCCGGCAGGGTGTCGCAGCGGGCGTCGACCGGGCCGGTCTCCTCGTAGACGCGATTCGTGGCCGCCGCCGACCGCGGCGAACCCGGCGCGGTTCCGAGCAGTTCCTGGAGGTCACCGCCGAGATAGGCCATTCCGCCGATGATGATCACAAAGGCCAGCGCGGTCGGCAGCACCCGCCGGATCACTCCGGGCCGGCGCGGCTCCCGTGCCTCCCAGTCCCGCGCGCCGTTCACCCGTTCTCCAAGGTTCGTTTCGGGAGGGCCATTCTGGCAGGGTCTATCACAGTCTGTCGGGCGCCGTCTCGCCCAGCGCCGCCAGACCTTCGGCCAGTACGGCCCGTACGGCCCGCGCCAGCTCCACCCGGGCGGTGTGGAGCGGCGACGGCTCCTCGTCTCCCATCGGCAGCACCGCGGCCCGCTCGAACGCGTCGTGGTAGGCCAGGGCCAGCCGCTCGGTGTAGGCGGCCCATCCGGGGTCCCGGCTCGCCCGCCTGCCGTGCACCTCGGCCAGCAGCCTGAGCACCGCCCTGTCCCATCGGCCGTCGAGCGACTCGGGCCGGAACCTCCCGCCGACCCCCAGCTCCGCCGCCCAGCGCCGTACGGCAACCGCCCTTACATGCGCGTATTTCACAACAAATCCAGGGTTGCTCCACGTCCCGGGAGCGTCGGTCCAGGGCGACACCGCCGTGTCAGGGAGCGCTGGAGATGCCGGAGGTGCTGTGGATGCCGGGGAGTCCGGGGAAACGGTCCCGGTCAGCTCCACGACGAGCTCCCCGGGCACGGTCACCGCGATCTCCAGGAACCCGTCCGCCCGCACCCGGACATCCGCGATCCCCGGCAGCGCCCGGAGCCGCGCCGCCATCTCCCCGGGCGCCTCCCCGCGGCGCAACGCGGCCGGGGAGACGTAGAGCGCCTCCTCGGCCCACGTCCCCTGCGGGATCGGCGGCAGGCCGAGGATCTCACCGAGCCGGCCGGGCGTCATGCCCGACAGCCTAGATCAGGGCGTGCGGGTCGGCCGGGCCGTACTCGACGAGTTGCGCCGAGTCGAGAAGCCCGCGGTCGTGATCACGGCGGCAGACGTAGCCGAACCGGTCGGCGGAGAAGACCTTGACCCCGTCCGTGCGGCACTGGCGCATCAGCACCTCGGCCCAGCCCTCGGAGACGTCGGCGAACCCGAGGCCGCGCAGGACCGTACGGCGGGCCAGCAGGGTGGCTCCGGCGATCTCGGGAAGGTAGGAGTACTCGGCCGCGGGCTGGCGCAGCACGGTCGCGGTGACGTCGCGCAGATGGGCGTGGTAGGCGGCCTTGCCGACGATGTCGGCGGTGGTGAACAGGAAGGCCCTGCTGAGATCGGTCAGATAGTGCTGGCTGTAGACGTCCTGGGCGTCCATGACGGCCACCAGGTCGCCCTGGCACAGATCGAGGGCGTGGTTCAGCATGCCGCCGATGGTGAGGCCGGGGTCGGTACGGCGGACCACGACGTCCACCCTGTCGGGCATCGCGGCGCGGGCCCGCTTCTCGGCGTCCGGGGCGTCCGTGAGGAGCACCAGCTGGACGACGCCCTTCTGCGGCGCCACCTGGGCCAGGGTGTGGTCGAGGTCGCCCCGGTCGATCATGATCACCGAGATGTTCAGGGTGGCCCGGCCGCTGGGCAGGCCGATCGCGTCGAGAAGGTCGTCGACCTTCTGGGTCATCGTGCCCGAGGTGTAGGCCTGGCGCAGCGCCACGTGGGCCCGGCGGTCGTCGGGCGCGGTACCGATCAGCGTGCCGCAGGCGGCCAGCTCGGCCATCAGCCAGGACTCGGTGCCGGGCGGGCAGTCCACCGCCACCGGCCAGCGATAGGAGGTGAGCACGTCCGGATACGTCAGGTGCTCGGGGAGCAGCTCCTGCAGGGTGAGCACCCGGTCGAACCGGTCTCCGCCCAGCGGCAGCGGGTTGTGCACGCGCGGCTGGATGGCGAAGGGCAGGATCCCCAGCGAGGGAGCCCTGCGCCCTTGCTCCGGCTCCTGGGCGGCGAGGATCGCGCTCCACGGCCCCACCGACCTGGGCAGCGCGGTGACGATGTGCTCGAACAGCCTGGCGGCGGCCACAAAACGGTCCGGCTCCCCCTTGGTGTGCCAGAAGACCGTGCGGATGCCCCGCTCCGCGCACCAGGACAGCAGCCCGCGCAGACCCTCGCCCGGACGGCTCAGCTCCTCGGCCCACGGCCCCTCGGTCACCGACTCGACCAGCAGCAGGTGCGGGACCTCCCCGGCCAGCACCCGGGCGAAGTCCCGGGGCGTGAAGCCGATGGTCTGCCGCCACTCGTAGCGCAGCAGCGCCTCGGCGTGGGGCTCGGCGACGACGGCCACCGTCAGGTGCGGGCGGGTGTTCGGGCCGGTCGGGACGCGGAAGGGCTTGAGCTTGACCGATTTGCCGCCGACGGTCCTGGTCGAGGTCGTGGCCTGGAAGGAGACGCCGGGGACCGGCTTGTCGCCGCTCCTGCGCGGGACGGGCTGGCGTTCGGGGGCGATCGGGCGTTTGGCGGGCTTGGCGGCTCCGCGCAGTCCGCGCGCCAGCCGTACCGGATTGCTCTTGCCCGTCTTGAGCGCGTCACCGATGCGGGACCAGCGGGCCACCTGCACCGAGGACAGCTTCCACTTCGCCACCTCGGCCTGGTAGCGCTGCTCCGCCAGATCCCTGTGGAGTTTCTCCTCGATCGCGTTCGCGGCCTCGAGCCGCTCCTCCGTCTCGCTCAGCCGATCCCTCACCGTACGCAGCTCATCGGCCGCCCGCTCCGCGTCGGCGGTCCTCGCCTGCGCCTCGTCGAGCAGTCGAGCCAGTTCGGCAGCCCGCTCCGCATGGGCCATGGCCTCCCGTAACGCCTGCCGTGTGCTCTCGAGTTGCTCGCTCGCCACGTCGTCCTCCGTTTTCTAAGCCGGGCGAAAGGATACCCTTTGGACAATCTCGACACAGAGGAGTCAGCACGGTGCAGTGGCCGACGTTCAATGTGAGGCCGTACGTCTGCGGCGGCATCGGCCACCTTGACGAGGCCGTCCTGGAGACGCTGCGGAGGGCCGGACCGCGCGTCACGCCCGCGCTTCGTGCGGCGGGGGCGTCGCTGTGCAGTTCCTCTCCGCTGCCGCCCTATCAGCGGGACGCGCTGACCTGCGCGTTCGCCTGGGGTGAGCGCGTCCCCACCGAGGCGGCACCGTGGATCGGCGTGGCGGAGAACTTCGAGACGCCCGGCCTGATCGACGACGGGAAGCGGGTCACGCTGCACGCCGGCGGGCTCGGCCTCGTGGACGTCTACTACCTGTTCCGGGGCGGGGCGGTCTATTTCTCCTCCCTGCTGGAACCCCTGCTGTCCCTCGCGCGCCGGCCGTACGAGATCAACTGGGACGCCTGGGCCTCGATCATCCAGCTGACCTTCCCTCTCCGCGACGACACCCCGTACGCGCAGGTCAAGAGGATGGGCGGATCAAGCGCGCTGATCTTCGACCGGGCGACGGGCCGGATCTCGACCGAGCGCAGGCTGCCCCGGTGGCTGCGCGAGGAGCCGTACGAGGCGGGCCGGACCGCCGGGGAGATCCTGGAGATCCTGCACGAGGTCTACAAGGAGTTCGACGGGCGGCCGCTGCTCGTGCCGGTCAGCGGCGGCTACGACTCGCGGCTGCTCTGCTCGGTCGCGGTGGCGCGGGGCGCCGACGTGGAGTCGTGGACGACGAGCCCGGACGACGGCACCGACACCGACATCACCTTCGCCCGCGCGATAACCCGCGAGCTGGGCGTACGGCACCGCGTGATCACTCAGGACGCCTCCGCCTATCCCGACGACGCGCTGGACGTGGCCCGGCGACTGGAGTTCCTCACCCCGCACCACGCCTGGTACACCCCGTTCTCCCGTGAGGTGCACAAGGCCGGGCGGACCCTGGTCGACGGGCTGGCCGGGGGACCGCTGCTGAAGAACTTCATGATCAGCGGGGCGGCGCTGGAGGCCTCCTCGCAGGCGGAGCGGAAGGCCGCGCTGCTCGGCTCCCTGACGCTGGGCGCCCCGTCCGCGCCGTTCCTGTCCGAGCGGGCCTCCGCCTGGATCACCGACAGCGTCGAGGACGCCTTCACCCAGTCGACCTCCATGTTCAACGGTCACCGGGCCGAGCTGCCGCTGTCGGTCCTGCACACCCGCACGGCCCGGGGCATCGCCCGCTCCCCGGTCAACCTGGTCGGCCCCGAGGTCTCGTTCGCGGCGCCGTTCATCCATCCGGACTTCTTCGACGCGGCGCTCTCGGTGGGCGTGGCCCGCAAGGACAAGGGGCGGTTCTACCGGGAGATCCTGCACGCGGCCAACCCTCGCGTCGCCGCGCTGCCCTCCACCAACGTGGTCAAGCAGCCGCTTCAGAGGGTGCCGCTCCGCTCGACCGCCGCTCCCGCCAGGGAGTACGGCCACCGGATGCTGACCCGCGTCGCGGCCGCCGTGCCCTCGCTGCTGTCGGATCAGCTCCACGTGGTGATCGCCGAGGGCCCCGACGCCCTGGCGCGGTTCAACGGCTGGAACGACCGGTTCTGGGTACGGAGCCTGGTGCTGTTCGGAGCCTGGCTGGGCGACTACGAGGACCGCCTCCCCGAGCTCACCCCTCCCTGGCTCTGATCCCTCCCTCACGGCCCCTTCCTCTTCCTCACCGCCCGCTCCGGCTTGCCCCTCATGCCCGCTCCGACCTCTCCCTCGGGGCCGTCCCCGGCCTTCGGAAGGGCCGCGCCGCCCGGCGGGGCAAAAGCTTTACCTTCGCGCGCCGTACGGAAAAAACCGGGTGCCGGGAATCCGCGACGCGGGGCCCGGACGGGCGCGCGCCGTGGGGTGGAACGGGGCTCGGGTGTCGCCGAAGCCCGTATTCACCGGCGCTCCGGAAGACACGGGCGCCGGACGGGTCTTCGGGTATCGCCCAAGGTCATCGCCACGGCGCGTGGCGTGTTTCACAGAAAAGAACGGTAAGTATCAAGGCGATTACGCGGAGATGGCGCGGCAGGCTGGATATTCCGTGTCGCCGGGGCGTTTAAGCCCGTTACGCAGGCTTCGAAGATGTCATGCGGCTGGTAGTGTTCGGCCCAGAAAGCGCCACAACGGATGGCACCGAATTACAAATTCGGTCCGGCCGAGGGGCACGGAGCTCGTAGGGATGACGGCTCCCCCAGGCGCGGTCACCAAATTTCATCAGCCGGGACATCCGGTGACTTCGTCCTGCCCTTTATCACCGTGAGCGAGAACACGATGAACGCATCCCCCCTTCCCGAATCCGTTCCCGAGGACTTCGTCTCGGCGGACCCCCAGTGGTACAAGCGTGCGGTCTTCTATGAGGTGCTGGTCCGAGGGTTCAAGGACTCCAACGGCGACGGCACCGGAGACCTGCGCGGTCTGATCGAGAAGCTGGACTACGTCCAGTGGCTCGGCGTCGACTGCCTGTGGCTGCTGCCCCTGTACGAATCGCCGCTGCGTGACGGCGGCTACGACATCTCCGACTACATGAAGATCCTGCCGGACTTCGGGGATCTCGGAGACTTCGTGCAGCTGATCGAGTCGGCGCACCAGCGCGGCCTGCGCATCGTCACCGACCTGGTGATGAACCACACGAGTGACAAGCATCCCTGGTTCCAGGCCTCGCGGCACGACCCCGAGGGTCCCTACGGGGACTTCTACGTCTGGTCCGACGACCCGACCGGGTACCCCGACGCACCGATCATCTTCATCGGCGCCGAGGAGTCCAACTGGACCTACGACCCGGTCCGCAAGCAGTACTACTGGCACCGCTTCTTCCACCACCAGCCGGACCTGAACTACGACAACCCGGCGGTCCAGGAGGCCATGCTGGAGGTTCTGCGGTTCTGGCTGGACCTGGGCATCGACGGCTTCCGCCTGGACGCCGTGCCGTACCTCTTCGAGCGTGAGGGCACCGCCTGCTCCGGTCTGCCGGAGACCCACGCCTACCTGAGGAAGGTCCGGAGCGAGGTGGACCGCCTCTACCCGGACCGGGTCCTGCTGGCCGAGGCCAACGGCTGGCCCGAGGACGTGGTGGAGTATTTCGGCGACCCCTCGGTCGGCGGCGACGAGTGCCACATGGCCTTCCACTTCCCGCTTATGCCGCGCATCTTCATGGCGGTACGGCGAGGCAGCCGCGAGCCGATCTCCGAGATCATGTCGCGGACGCCGAAGCTCCCGGAGACCGCCCAGTGGGGCATCTTCCTGCGCAACCACGACGAGCTGACCCTGGAGACGGTCACCGAAGAGGAGCGCGACTACATGCACGCCGAGTACGCCAAGGACCCGCGCATGCGGGCCTACCTCGGCATCCGGCGTCGCCTGGCCCCGCTGCTCGAGAACCACCGCGACCAGATCGAACTGTTCACCGCCCTGCTCCTGTCGCTGCCCGGCTCGCCGGTCATGTACTACGGCGACGAGATCGGCATGGGCGACAACATCTGGCTGGAGGACCGCGACGCGGTCCGCACCCCGATGCAGTGGAGCCCCGACCGCAACGCCGGCTTCTCCCAGGCCGACCCCGGCCGCCTCTACCTCCCCGCCGTCATGGACCCGATCTACGGCTTCCAGGCGGTCAACGTGGAGGCGCAGCGGAAGAACCCGGCGTCGCTGCTCCACTTCACCAGGAACATGCTGGCGATCCGCCGTAACCACCCGGTCTTCGGCACCGGCGCCTACAGCGAGCTGTGGTCCAGCAACCCGGCGGTGTTGACCTACATCCGCGAGGAGGGGGACGACATCATGCTGTGCGTCAACAACATGTCGAAGTATCCGCAGCCGGTGGAGCTGGACCTGCGCCGCTTCATGGACATGACGCCCATCGAGGCCAGGGGCGGGGTGCCGTTCCCCCGCGTGGGCACCCTGCCGTACCTGCTGACCCTGCCGGGTCACGGCTTCTACTGGTTCTCCCTCAAGCACGTGGACTGACCGGAAAAAACGGGACCCGGCCCGCTCCGGGCAGATTTTCCCGAGCCGCCCCGGTGTGAGCGGGGCGGCTCGGTTTCGGCTCCGAACGAGATCCGACAGGGAACGGTACGGCCTGGCCGTACCGTTTCTCGTCGTTCCAAGACGCTCCCGACCACTCCGCCGGCGAGCGCGGGATCTATCTGATGCCCGCCGGCACCTGGGCGCGAGCCGCCCTGCTGGCCGGGATCAACGCCACCAGCAGGGCGGCCCCCACCGCGATCGCCGCCGCGGAGACGAGCGTCAGAGTCGAGGGCGTGCGGCCGATGCCCGCGCCGACGCCGCTGGTGTAGCCCTGCAGGTCGATGAGGCCGCCGACCAGCGAGGCCCCGGCCGCGGTGCCCGCGACCACGCCCAGCACCGCGAGCAGGCCCGTACCGGTGACCAGGGTCGCGGCCACCTGCCGGGGGGTGAGGCCCATCGCCTTGAGCACCGCGAGGTCGAAGGCGTGATCACGCAGGCCGAGGGCGCTCGCCGTGAGCAGGTTGGCCAGGCCCAGCAGCGAGAGCACGGCGATCAACGCCACGATCACCACACGGATGATCGCGAGCCGCTCGGCCGGGTTGACCACCCGGTTCACCTCCAGGGCCTCGCCCGAGGCGGCCAGCAGCCGGGCCCGGACCGTGGCGGGGTCGGCGCCCGGCCTGAGCACCAGGCTGTAGAACTGCGGCGGCACCGCGTCCTTGGCGGCGAGACTGTCCATGCCGAAGGAGAGCACCTCACCGTCCTGGTCGGGCTCCACCACCCGGCCGACGAGGTGCACGATCAGCGGTGTGCCGCCGACCGTCATGCGGACCCGATCGCCGATCTTGACGCCCAGCAGGTCGAGCAGCCCCTGTCCCGCGACGGCCTCACCCCTGGCCGTGAACATCCGCCCCTCCACGACCGAGAAGGGGTACGGGTCGGCCGACGTGCCCAGCGCGCGGGCCAGCACGCTCCTGGTCTGCTCCGGCTCCAGGGCCGACACCTCGCTGCCCGGGTAGACGGCCAGCACCTGAGGATCGGCCCTGGCGATCCGGGCGGCGTCCTCGGCGGGGAGCTTGTCCGGGCGGACGATGAGCGCCGCCGCCTGGCCGACCCGTTCGGGGTGGTTCAGGAAGTCGTCCAGGGTGGCCCAGCAGCCGAGGCCGATGGTGATCATCATCATCGGGACCGCGAGGCCGAAGATGCTCAGGAACGCGGGGACGCGCCTGGTGAAGGCGTCGCGGGTGCCCAGGACGAGGGCGGGCGGCAGCCGTACCAGGAGGGCGATCCTGGCCATCCGCGACAGGTGGCCCCGGGGCGGCCCCGCGGTGGCCGCGGGGATGGGCGGGGTGAGGCCGCCGCGCCAGGCGGGCAGGGCCACCGCGACCAGGACCACCGCGGCGGTGCCACCGGTGATCGCGAGCAGCGGGATCGGGGAGAGCGGCAGGATCGGCGTGCCGTGCAGGGTCAGCGAGGCGATGAGCTGGCCGCAGACGAGACCGATGGCGATGCCCAGCAGTCCGAGCGCGCCGTGCTCGGCCATGAGCACGCCGAAGACCTGGCTCCGGGTGTAGCCGAGGGACTTGAGGGTGGCGATGTCGCGGGTCTGGGCGAGCACCCGCCCGCCCACCGCGTTGGCGATGGCGAGCGCGGCGGCGACGAGCCCGGTGACGCCGAACAGCGCCAGCAGCAGGCCGAGCAGGCGGTTGTCCAGTTCCATGGAGGCGCGGACCTCGCGCCAGGTGGACATCCGCTGGATCTCCTCGTCCAGCAGGGTGACGGCGCCGTGGACGACCGGCAGCGTGGCCTCGCCGTCGGCGAGGCGCAGCCCGGTGACCGACTCGCTGCGGCCCAGGGCGGGCTCGACCCTGGCCAGGACCTCGGGCAGGGTCCAGGCCAGGCCCGGCGTCCACTCGGGGTAGAAGCCCTGGTCGGCGGTGTCGGCCAGGCCGACCACGATGAGCGGGTGGGAGGCGCCGTTGAGCGCGGTGACGGTGAAGGGACCGCCCACCTTCAGGTTGAGCGCCGTGGCGAAGGACCGCTCGACGATCACGCCCTCGGTGTCGCCCGCGCGCAGCCACCGTCCCTCGCGGATCATCGGCGTGGCCACCGAGGGGGGAGTGGGGGACATCTCCCGCAGCGCCACGGGTGACTTCTTGCCGTCCAGCGTGAGCGTCACGGGCGCCGTCCGGTACGGTCCCGCCACCTGGACCACGCCCGGAAGCCGCGACAGCGCGGCCACGTCCGGGGCGTCCTTGGTGTGGATCCACACGTGCGCGCCCCTGGACTCCGTGAACAGTCCCCGCCACGGGTTGGTCCCGTCTTCCAGCAGGGTCGCGGAGGTGATCAGTGCCGTGACGATCCCCGCCACGGCCAGCAGCGTCAGCAGTGCCTGCACCCGCCGCGCCCTGAGGTCGGCCCGGATCCATCTGACGGACGCCCGGACGGTGCTCATCTCAGCGGACCCGTCCCGCGCGGGTGAAGCCGGTCGAACCCACGCGAGTGAGGCCGGCGGGCCGCCCCGGAGCGGCGGACCCTGCCCGTGTGAGGACGCGGTGGGTCTCCGCCGGGTGCCGGTGGGCGAGCCGGATCGTGAGGGGAGCGGCGGATCCGGCCCGCGAGAGGGCACGGCAGGAGCGAGAGACGCGCACCGGCTATCCCCTCAGCTCGACGACGTCGCCCACGGTGGCCTTGGGGCGGCGGCGGGCCATGCCGATGGTGCCGTCGTCGACGATCTCGCCGTCGAAGAGGGCGACCACCCGGTCGGCCAGGCCGGCCACCCGGGCGTCGTGGGTGACCAGGATGACGGTCTGGCCGTCGCGGTGGACCTCACCGAGCAGGCGGAGAACGTCGCGGGTGTTGCGGCTGTCGAGGTTGCCCGTGGGCTCGTCCGCGAGCAGCAGGCTCGGCTTGTTGGCCAGCGCGCGGGCCAGCGCGACCCGCTGCTGCTCGCCGCCCGCGAGCTGGGAGGGCGCGGCGTCGGCGCGGTCGGTCAGGCCGAGCTCGCCGAGGAGATACTGCCGGCGCTGGCGTGCCTCACGCGCGGAGGCCCCGGCCAGCAGCGCGGGCAGTTCGACGTTGTCGGCCACGGTCATGTTGGCGACCAGGTTGAAGAACTGGAAGACGAAGCCGACCTTCTTACGGCGCAGCAGTGCCCAGGCGCTCTCGTTCAGAGTGTCGGCCCGCTGCCCGTCGAGCCAGATCTCGCCGCTGGTCCGGGCTTCGAGGCCGCCGAGCATGTGGACCAGGGTGGACTTGCCCGACCCGGAGGGGCCCATGATCGCCACGAATTCCCCGGACGCCACCCGCAGATCGACTCCGCGCACGGCGGGCACCGGCACGGCGCCGTTCTGATAGATCTTGACGAGATTGACGGTATCGACCACGGGGGAAGTCAACTCAGGTCCTCCTGGCAGCGCTCGAGCCAGTCGAGGTCGGCCTGCAGGTGGAGCATAGCCCCCTCCACGAGGAGAAGCGCGACTCGATTTTCGGGGTCGATCCGCTCCGCGAGCTCGTTCAGGTCACGGATCAGCGCGAGGTAGTGACGGCGCTGGCGGTTGATCAGCGTCATCCTGTCGGCGAGGCCGGTCATCGGGGCCAGCACCAGCTTCATGAAGAAGTCGTCCCGGACCCGGGGTCCCTCGGTGGGTTCGTCCACCCACGTGTCGAGGCTCTCCCGGCCCGCGGCGGTCAGGTAGTAAACCTTCTTGTTCGGGCGGTTGGACTGTTCGACGTCCACGACGCGGACCAGGCCGTCCTTCTCCAGGCGGCCGAGCGTAACGTAGATCTGCCCGATGTTCGGCGACGGATAGGCGTTGCCGAAGATCTGCTCAAGCGCCTGTTTCAGCTCGTAACCATGGGCAGGTTCTTTCGCGAGGAGCGCCATCAGCAACGGCCGCACGCCCCACCTCCTCGGAGTGCTTGTTACCTGAGCGTTACGGGTCAATCCGTTGACGTTCATGTTATCGCTATGCATAACATGCATGCATCTACCTAACACGTATGTAACTACCTCGAAATCTGGAGGTCATAGTGCGCCGTCTCATTCCCATCGCGCTCGCCGTGCTTCTGCCGGTGGGATGCGCCGGGGTGGGCGCGCAGGAGACCGAGAGGTTCGGGGGGACCGGCCCGTTCACCCTCGTGATCGGACGGGACACGACCGCCTACCTGCAACCGTTGCTGGACAGGTGGAACCAGACCCATCCCGGAGAGCGGGTCACCCTGCTCGAACTCCCCGAGGCGGCCGACGAGCAACGCGCGCAGATGGTCGCCAACCTCCAGGCCAAAAGCGATCGCTACGACGTGCTCGGCCTGGACGTGGTCTGGACGGCGGAGTTCGCCGACGCGGGCTGGATCCTGCCGCTGGAACGCGGGATGTTCCAGCTCGACAGGTTCCTGCCTCCGGTCGTCGACACGGCGGTCTACCGGGGCAAGCTCTGGGCCGTGCCGTACACCAGCAATGCCGGGCTGCTCTACTACCGCAAGGACCTGCTCGCCAAGCAGGGCTTCAAGCCCCCCAAGACCTGGGAGGAGCTCCGCGAGCAGGCCGGTGCGCTGCATGAGAAGTACGGCATCGGCGGTTACGCCGGGCAGTTCCTGGCCTACGAGGGACTGACCGTCAACTTCGCCGAGGCCGTGCAGTCGGCGGGAGGGCAGATCCTCAGCCCGGACGGCACAAAAGTGACCATGGACTCGGCCAAGGCCAAGGCCGGCCTGGACTTCCTGGTCGGCGGGTTCCGCGAAGGCTGGATCCCGCCGGAGTCGCTCTCCTTCAAGGAGGAGGAGTCCCGGCTGGCCTTCCAGGAGGGCAGGCTGGCCTTCGCCCGCAACTGGCCGCACGCGTACGGCCCCGCCACCGACTCGGCCGTCGCGAACAAGTTCGCGGTCACCCGGCTGCCCGGACTCGACGGTCCGGGCTCCAGCTCGCTGGGCGGCGTCAACCTCGCGCTCAGCGCCTACTCCAAGAAGCAGAAGTCGGCGGTCGAGTTCATCCGCTACTTCACCGGCCTGGAGAACCAGCGGCGGGTGCTCACCGACGGCTCGTTCCCACCCGTGTGGGCCGAGCTGTACGACGACCCCGCCCTGATCAAGCGTTTCCCCTACCTTCCCGTCCTCAAGCAGAGCATTCTCTCGGCCCAGCCGAGACCGGCCAGTGCCAACTACAACCAGGTGAGCCTGGTGATCGCCAGCGCGGTCTCCAACGCGCTCACCCCACCCTTCGAGGAGGCCGGCGACGACATCATCGCCTCCATGAAAGGCCAGCTGAACGAGATCATCCGGGCTCAGTAACCCGGGGCGATCCCCCGGCGAGCCGTCATCCCTCCCGGATCTCGATTCAGCCCTCCGCTCTCTTTCGCTTCTCCCGAATTACTTTCTCCCGAATTCCGGGGCTTTGACACCACAGGAGGTTTGTTCAGCATGCGCAAATCCATTGCCATGGCGACGACGGCCGGACTCGCACTCGCACTCGCCGCATGCGGCGGCGGCGAGGCGGCGGCACCCACGACCCCGGCCGCGAGCGGCAGCGCCCCCGCCTCCGCGCCCGCCGAGGCCAAGACCCTCGAAGGCGTGAGCCTCGAGGTCGCGGCCAAGTGGACGGGCTCCGAGCAGACCAACTTCGAGCAGGTGCTCAAGGCCTTCGAGGCCAAGACCGGGGCCAAGGTCACCTACGCCTCCACCGGCGAGGACACCGGCGCCTATCTCGGCCCGCGCATCCAGGGCGGCAGCCCGCCGGACGTCGCGATCCTGCCCCAGCCCGGCCTGGTCCAGCAGTACGCCGACCAGAAGGCGCTCAAGCCGCTCACCGCCGAGGTGCAGAAGCAGCTCGACGACAACTACACCCCGTACTGGAAGGAGCTCGGCTCCGCCGACGGCCAGGTGTACGGCGTGCTGGTGAAGGCGGCCCACAAGTCGCTCATCTGGTACCGCGACCAGGCCTTCCAGGACGCCGGAGTGCAGCCGCCCGCCACCTGGGACGACCTCGTCACGGCCTCCCAGACGATCGCGGACTCCGGCACCGCGCCGTTCTCCTTCTGCGGCGCGTCCGGCTGGACCCTGACCGACCTGTTCGAGAACGTCTACCTCTCCAGCGCGGGTCCGGAGAACTACACCAAGCTCTCCAAGCACGAGATCCCGTGGACCGACGCCAGCGTGACCACCGCGCTGGAGAAGATCGGCCAGATTGTCGGCAAGAAGGAGTTCCTGCTCGGCGGCGCCTCCGGCGCCCTGCAGACCGACTTCCCCACCTGCGTGACCCAGGTCTACGGCCAGGACAAGTCGGCGATGGTGATCGAGGCCGACTTCGTGGGCACCACGGCCGAGGAGTCCGGCGCGAAGCTCGGCGAGGAGGCCAAGTACTTCCCGTTCCCGAAGGCCGGTGACACCGAGCCGGTCGTGCTGGGCGGCGACATCGCGGTGGCGCTGAAGGACTCCAAGGGCTCGATGGAGCTGCTGGAGTTCCTCGCCTCCAAGGAGGGCGGCGAGATCTGGGCCAAGCTTCCCGGCTACCTCTCCCCCAACCGCAACGTCGCGCCCGACACCTACCCGTCCGAGTTGACCAAGAAGCTCGCCGAGACGATCATCTCCGCCGGTGACGCGGTCCGCTACGACATGTCCGACCTCGCCCCCAGCGCCTTCGGCGGCACCGACGGCAAGGGCGAGTGGAAGCTCCTGCAGGACTTCGTCCGCAACCCGGCCGACATCAAGGGCATCCAGAGCAAGCTCGAAGACGAGGCCAAAAAGGCCTGGAAGTAAGGGGATAGGCCGTGACCGATCGGTTAGACGGCCCTCCGGCACCGCCTCCGGTATCGCAGGCGGTATCGGAGGCGGCTCCTGAGAAGGCTCCCGAGCCGGCTCCCGTGAAGGCCGGATCCCTGGGTCCTCCGGCGAGGATGGCGCTCTGGTTCCTGTTGCCGGGCGTGCTCCTGCTCGGCGCAATGGTGATCTACCCGATCATCTACTCGATCTTCCGCAGCTTCTACGACTCCAACGGGAACACCTTCGTCGGCGTCGAGAACTACGCGACGATCTTCAATGACTCCTCCACCCTGACCACGATCAGGAACAACCTGATCTGGGTCGCGGTGGCCCCCGCCCTCGTCACCGCGATAGGTCTGCTCTTCGCGGTGCTGACAGAACGGATCCGCTGGGCGACCGCCTTCAAGCTGATCGTGTTCATGCCGATGGCCGTCTCCCTGATGGCCTCCGGCGTCATCTTCCGCCTGGTCTACGAGCAGGCCCCGGACCGGGGCGTGGCCAACGCCGTCATCACCTCGGTGATGGACGTCTTCGGCTCCACCGACGGCTACCCGGACGCCCGGCCCAGGGAGAACGACCAGTCGCCGGTCGCCGGTCAGCAGGGCGCGGTGGTGACCAAACAGCCCGCGGGGCCCGGCAAGGCCGTGCTCCTCCCCCTGGTCGGCGTGAAGCCCGAGACCCTCGCCTCCGCGGCGACGGCGAAGGCGTCCCAGCCGGGCCCCGGCGAACTGGCCGGGACCGTGTGGGTGGACTTCACCCAGGGCGGCGGAGGCGCAGTCAACCAGGTGGATCCCACGGAGAAGGGCCTGACGGGCGTGACCGTCGAGGCGGTGCAGAACGGTGCCGTCAAGGCCACCGTCACCACCGGGGCCGACGGGACCTTCCGCTTCACCGGGCTGGCTCCGGGCGACTATCTGGTGCGGCTGCCGGAGTCGAACTTCCACGCGGCCTTCAACGGGATCGCCTGGCTCGGCCCGGCGCTGATCACTCCGGCGATCATCGGAGCGTTCATCTGGGTGTGGGCCGGATTCTCCATGGTGCTGATCGCGGCGGGGCTCTCGGCCATCCCGCGTGACGCTCTGGAGGCGGCCCGCATCGACGGGGCCACCGAATGGCAGGTGTTCCGCAAGATCACCATCCCACTGCTCGCCCCGGTGCTGCTCGTCGTGTTCGTCACGATGATCATCAACACGCTGAAGGTCTTCGACCTGGTCTTCGTCATCGCACCGGGATCGGTGCAGCCGCAGGCCAACGTGATCGCGCTGGAGATGTGGCGGGTCTCGTTCGGCGGCGGAGGCAACCAGGGGCTGGGCAGCGCGCTGTCCATCTTCCTGCTGATCCTCGTTCTGCCCTTCATGATTATCAACATCCGCCGTTTCAGGAGGGACAACCAGTGACGACCTCCAGTCTCGGCGCCCCACCGCGCAACATGCTCAGCCGGATCGTGGACAAGGTCGGCGGCGGCCTCGTCCAGGCGGTGCTGGTGCTGGTCGGCCTGTTCTGGCTGGTTCCCACCCTCGGCCTGTTCGTGGTCTCGCTCCGCCAGGAGACGGCCAACAACTCCACCGGCTGGTGGACGGCGTTCACCAAGCCGGCCGAGTGGACCATCAAGAACTACTCCGATCTGCTGGCCACCGGGTTCACCGCGTCGTTCTGGAACACCGTGCTCATCACGGTGCCCACGACCCTCCTGGTGATCGGCATCGCGTCCATGGCCGCCTACGCGTTCGCCTGGATGGAGTTTCCCGGCAGGGACGCGCTGTTCCTGGTGGTGATCGGCCTGCTGGTGGTGCCGATCCAGATCGCGCTGATCCCGATCGCGAAGCTCTACGGCTCGATCGGCATCTTCGGCTCCATCGCCGGCGTGGTGCTCTTCCACGTCGCCTTCGGACTCCCCTTCGCCATCTTCCTGCTCCGCAACTTCTTCGCGGGCATTCCACGCTCGCTGCTCGAAGCCGCGCGCATGGACGGCGCGGGTGAGTGGAAGATCTTCTCGACCGTGGTGTTCCCGCTGGCCAAGCCCGCGGTCGCCTCGCTCGGCATCTTCCAGTTTCTCTGGGTCTGGAACGACCTGCTCGTCGCCCTGGTCTTCGCCAACACCGAGAACCAGCCGATGACCAAGGCCCTGCAGTCCCAGATGCGGCAGTTCGGAACCAACGTCGACATCCTCGCGCCCGGTGCCTTCCTGTCGCTGATCATCCCGCTGATCTTGTTCTTTGCCTTCCAGCGTTACTTCGTGCAGGGCATGATGGCGGGTTCGGTGAAATAAAGGGGCAGGTCCGGTACAGCGTGCGCGGTTTTCCGGCGCACGCCGTACCGGACCTCAAACCTCGATAGGGTTTTCGGCATGGCCGCGCGTCCTTTGAATGAAATCGTGGAAGCCGGGTGGGCCACGGCCCTCGAACCCGTCGCTGAAAGAATCGCCGAGATGGGCGACTTCCTCCGCAAGGAGGTGGCGGAAGGCAGGCAGTACCTCCCGTCGGGAGCCAACGTGCTCCGTGCCTTTCAACAGCCCTTTGACCAGGTCAAAGTGCTGATCGTCGGCCAGGACCCCTATCCCACGCCGGGTCATCCGATCGGCCTGAGCTTCTCCGTGGCCGCAGATGTGCGCCCGATTCCGGGCAGCCTGCGCAACATCTACAAGGAGCTCACCGAGGACCTCGGCCTGCCGATGCCGAGCAACGGCGACCTGACCCCGTGGACCGAGCAGGGCGTGCTGCTGCTCAACAGGGTTCTCACCGTCGCGCCGGGCAAGTCCGCCTCGCACCGGGGCAAGGGCTGGGAAGAGGTCACCGAGCAGGCCATGAAGGCGCTCGTCGCTCGTGACAAGCCGATGGTGGCGATTCTGTGGGGGCGCGACGCCCGCAACCTGCGCCCGATGCTCGGCAACCTCCCGGCCGTCGAGTCGGCCCACCCGAGCCCTCTGTCGGCCCGCAGCGGCTTTTTCGGCTCCCGCCCGTTCAGCCGCACCAACGAGCTTCTCCAGCAGCAGGGCACGACGCCGGTCGAGTGGAAGCTTCCTTAGGCAATCGCACCCTACGAGGGCACTAGGATTTACACCATGAGTGATGAATCGGGCACTGAACGCTATCTGCGTCTGACTGTCGAGCTTACCGTGGAGGTGCAGGACCTTGCGGGCCTGCAGGCCGCCGCGCTGAAGGAGATCAACCACCCGGACGCCGATCTGGACGATGACGAGCGCAAGGAGCAGGCGGAGCTGGTCTCCACCGACGACACCGGCGCCACGGCGCTGCAGTGGCTGATCGAGCCGGACCACGTCCTGGGTCTGATCGAGCACGTTGAGGAGATCGAGCCCCGTGAGGCCGTGCTGGGCGTCGAGCCCTCCGACGGTCCCTCGGACGAGGATGAGGACGAGGAGCACGACCACGACCATGACGCTGTCGGTCACAAGCACTGAGATCGCTCGTTGACCATGGAGTCGTTCCCGAAGCTCCGGAGCTGACCTCGCGGGCACCCGTCCCGCCGGCTCCGGTGCTTCCGGGGACGTCCCTCATCCATTCACGTGTCGGCGGTGTCCCCGAGCCCCGACAGCCGGTGACGCCCTCCGGCTCGCGGCGCCCCCAAACCCTTGACGATCGGTGACGCCCTCCGACCGGCGACCTCCTTGAGCCCCCGATGAATCGGTGACGCCCTTCGGCCACTTCGGCGGCGTCTCTCAGCCGGTAAGGACGTCCTCGCGACGGGCGACGAAGGAGTCGCGCCCGCGCGTCAGCTCTCCGCAGCGGGCGGCCAGGCCGTTCACCGTACCTCCCACCCATTCGGCGACATCGCCGACGGCCTCGCCCGTGCGGGCGATCCGCTGATGCTTGATCGCGTCGGTGACGATGTTGTCGAAGAACATGTCGGCGAACCAGCGGGTGTCCACCTTGGGAAGCGCCGGGCTGACGTGCACGCCGATGTCGACGAGTTCCCTGGCGAAGACGTCCAGGAGATGCTGGGCGTGCCAGGCCGCCTCGTCCGCGTTGAGCAGGTGGCCACGCTCCATCATGTCCGCGATGCCGCCACCGCCGCCGAGCATGTCCCACGTGGAGGCGCCGCGCGCGCCGCCGAGGCAGCGCAGGACCTGACCGACCGCGTGGGCGGCGGCGACCCCGGCACGGTGGGCCTCCTCGTGCTCCCGGAGGTCGGCGTCGACCTCGGCGAGCCGCTGGGCGATCTCGGCCAGCTCGCGGCCCCGGGGATCGCTCGACTCCACCAGCATGCGCTCCTTGCGTTCGAGCAGCTCGGTGAACTCCTCCGGGGCCGACCCGACCTCGGCCAGGGCCTCCTCCAAGGCCGCCCTGTCGGTGTTCAGCCATTCGAGGCGGGTTCGCTGCCCTTCAAGGCGCTGCCGTACGGCCAGTGCCTTGGCCTTCTCCCCGGCCAGCTTCTCCTCCCTGGATCCGGTGAGGCCGGCCAGGAACGCCGAGAAACCGCCCTCCAGCCTGGAGACGCCCCGCTCCTCCTCGGCGAGCTCGGCTTCGAGGTCGCCGATGAGCCGCCCGACCTCGTCGAGCTGAACGTCCACCGCCTGACGCCGTCTGGTCAGCTGTTCCAGCTGTCGCACTCGCCCGTGGACGACGCGTAGGTCATCGTCGATGCTCTCAAAAGAGGTCACACTTTTTGCGACGTGCGGCAGGGCCAAATCGTTCCGCCCGGGCGTGGTCAATCCCTGCTCTCACCCTTGCCCAGTCGCGCATTGTCGCCTCTTTCTCCCTAATCAGGATTTAATGCGACTTTTCTCTTCAATCAGTTCTCCTGCGGCCTGCCCAAAGCAGACCTCACCCCCATGCCTCCCCCTGCCGGATGAAGCCCCGCTCCCCTGCCTCCGCCCCTGCCGGATCATTCGCGTCAGTCCATCGAGACCAGGGGTTGTGGATAGCCGGGGACGCCCGCCGGCAACCGCCACGGCTCGTGGACCGCCCTCTTCGGCACCGAGCCCAGCTCGGGCACGTAGCGGCGGACGTATTCGCCGTCCGGGTCGAACCTCCTGGCCTGCCGGATGTGGTTGACCGTCTGGTTGGGCCGGGTGTTGTTGCCCGTCCCGGCCATCCACTGCCAGTTGCCGTAGTTGTTGGCGATGTCACCGTCCAGCAGCATCTCGAAGAAGTGGTCGGCCCCCACTCGCCAGTCGAGACGCAGCCGCCTGACCAGGAAGGACGCCACGATCATGCGGGCCCGGTTGTGCATCCAGTTCTCGGTGAGCAGCTGCCGCATTCCCGCGTCCACGATCGGCACCCCGGTCATGCCCTCCTTCCAGGCCTGCGCGGCGCCGGAGTCGGTGCGCCACTCCTGGCCGCGTGATCGGTAGTCGTCCCGGTTGATGCCGGGAAAGGCCGCCGTCACCTGATGGAAGAAGTCGCGCCAGCACAGCTGCCTGACAAAGGCGTCGCCGTTCACGGCCGTCGACTCCAGCTCCAGGGGCGACAGACAGCCGAAGTGCAGATACGGGCTCAGCCTGGAGGTACGGTCTCCCGCGAGATCGTCGTGGCCGTCGGCGTAGTCCTCCACGCAGTGCTTCAACCACTGCCCCATCCGCTCGCGCGCCGCCGTTTCACCACCCCTGAACAGCGGGGACGGCTCGTGATCCGGCTCGGGCAGGAGACCTTCCTCCAGACCGTCGGGAACGTGCACCGCCTCGGGCGCCTTCAACGTCTCCCGCCGCGGATGGGCGCTCCAGGCGCGCCAGTAGGGCGTGAAGACCCGGTAGTGATCACCGCCGCCCGAAGGTCTGAGCGCGTCGGGCGCGACGATCGTCACGCCGGGGAACCCGCGAAACTCCATCCGGCTCCGCTCACATGCCTCGGCCAGCCGCCGCTGCCTACGCTGCGCGAGCGTGCTGACGTCCAGGCTGGCGTAGACGGCCTGGGCCGAGATCCGCCCTGCCAGCCGTACGGTCTCCTCGACCGGATCCCCCCGGCGAATCACGAGCTCCCCTCCCCGCTCCCGTAACGATTGACGCAGGTCGGCGAGGCATTCGGACAGGAAGGCCGAGCGGTGGCCCGTGGGCAGTGCGGGGTCGAGCACAAAGAGCGGGACCACCTGGCGCGCGTTCTCGCACGCGGCGGCGAGGGCCGGGTGGTCGTGCGTCCGGAGATCGCGGTTGAACAAGACGATGACGGTGTCCATCATGATCCTCTCTTCGCGCCCTGCGGCACCGGCGGTTGCATCCACCAGGGCTTATTCCCTTTCGCACGCTCCAGCCCCGGTGGTTGCACCCGCCAGAGCTCACTCCATTCGCGCGCCCCGGCCTCATCGGTTACGCCTGTCAGGGTTGGCTCCTTTCGTACGCTCAGCCCTGGGAGCCTCGCTTGCCGCATATCGCCACCTTTCGCGCACTCCGGCTCCCGTGACTGCATCCGCCGGGACCTGTCGCCCGAAGAAACGTCCAGGGGACGTCCACCCGCGCCGTCTGGCAGCCTGGTAGGGCGATCACGGGCACGGAACGGGCTGTGAGAATGAGATGAGATGGGCGAGCAGAGTCAGGTGACCACCGAAGAGGAGCCGGGCTACGGCATCGGAGCCGTCGCACGGCGTCTCGGCGTGCCCGCCCCCACCCTGCGGACCTGGAACCTGCGCTACGGCCTCGGCCCCAGCCGCCGCAGCCCGGGAGGGCATCGCCGCTACGACCTGAGCGACCTGCGGCGCCTCGAGGAGATGAACCGGCTCATCCGGACGGGCGTGCCCGCCGCCGACGCGGCGCGGGAGGTCCTGAGAGGCGACGGGACCCCACCGGCCGCCCCTCTCCGGGAAGTCCCGGATCTCCGGGCGGCCCGGGAGGAGCACCCGCCTGTCTTGGCACCGCGCCCCGAGATCCCCACGGTGGCGATGCTGGCTCGGGCGGCGATCATGCTGGACAGCCAGCTCGTGTCCGACTGGATCGGCGCGGCGCTGTCCAGGCACGGGGTCATCTGGACCTGGGAGGAGCTGGTGATCCCGGTTTTCGAGACGATCTGCAGGCGCCAGGCCGAGACCGGCGCGAGCATCGAGGTCGAGCACCTGTTCTCCGACCGGCTGCTGGCCTCCCTGAGCCGGTTGATCGAACGCCCCGCACGGCCGATCAACGTCCGGCCGGTGCTGCTCACCTGCTCCGAGGAGGAGCAGCACAGCCTGCCGATCTACGCGCTGGCCGCCGCGCTGACCGCCGAACACGTGGAGACACGCGTGCTGGGCGCACGGATCCCCTATCCGGCCCTGGCCGACGCGATGCGCCGCCTCGGCCCGGCGGTGGTCTTCGTCTGGTCCCAGCTGCCCGAGACCGGCGACCCGGCCCCGCTCGCGTCGCTGCCCCTGCTCCGCCCCGCGAGCCGAGTCATCGTCGGCGGCACGGGATGGTGGGACGATCTCCCGCCGTCGGTCTCCCGCGTCACGTCGTTCCGGGACGCGCTCACCCGGATCAGCGCCGCCCTCCACTGACCGCGCGCCGCACCGGCCTTCCCCCTTTCGAGGCCTGCACCTGTCACCGCGCCCGCCGTCTCCGGGCCGGGCCGCCCTGACGGACCGCGCCGCCGATCGCTCACGTCTCGCCTCTCCGGCTTCCCCCCTGGCATCGCTCCCGTGGCCTTCGCACGACCGCGCCGACCACCCGCGTTTCACCACCCGGGGCCCCGCCGTCTCGTGACGCGCCCCTCTCCCAGCTTGCGATCACGAAGGGTGAGCGAGTATGAATAAGTTTTGAGTAGGTTTTCATGGCAAGGGAGAGTCATCATGACAGACACCTTGAACATCCGGCTCGCCGAGGGCGACGACGCCGCGCTGGCCGAGTGTTTTCACACGCACGGGTCACTGGTCCGCTCCTACCTGCGGCGATTCGTCCCTCAGCAGGACATCGAAGACCTGCAGCAGATCGTGTTCGCGGAGGTCTGGCGGTGCCGGCACCGCTTCGACCCCACCCGCAACCTCCCGGCCTGGTTGCTCGGCATCGCGCACAACCGGGCGGTCGACCAGTTGCGGATACGGACACCGCAGACGGTCCCGCTGGACGTGGTGGCCGATCCGGCCGGTGCGGACGGCCGGACCCACGGCGACGGCCTGGCGGACCGCGACCAGGTCCAGCGGGCGCTGGCCGAGCTTCCCGCACCGCAGCGCCAGGCGATCGAGCTGGCCTACTACGGCGAGCTGACCCAGCGGGAGATCGCCGAGAGGCTGAGTGTGCCGCTCGGCACCATCAAGGCCCGTACGGCCCGCGGCCTGCGCCGCCTGTCGAACATCCTTCCCCCGGTCACGGCATGAGCAGGACGGGCCGGGCGCGGGTATGAGCGGGATGAGCGGCACGAGTGCCATGAGCGGGGCCGGCGAAACAGACGACATGAGTCGGGCAGATGACATGAGCGATATGAACCGGACAGGCGACATCGCCGAGGCCGTCAGGCCCCGGGTCGCGGTGTCCAGCTGCCTGATGGGCGAGCTGGTGCGGTTCAACGGCGGTCACAGCCGCGACCGGTTCCTCAGCGGGGAGCTGGACCCTCACGTCGACTGGGTGCGTGTCTGCCCGGAGATGGAGATCGGCCTCGGCACCCCGCGCGAGACCCTCCGCCTCGAGCGCTCTCCCGAAGGACCGCGTCTGGTGACCAGGAAGACCCGGGTGGACCTCACCGACCGGATGGCGGCCCTGTCCGCCGAGCGGGCCCGCACCCTCGACGTGGACGGCTACGTCTTCAAGTCCAGGAGCCCCAGCTGCGGGCTGCACGGCATCCCCGTCTACGAGGGGGACATGGCCGTGGATCGCAAGGGCCGGGGCGTTTTCGCGGCCAGGATCCTCGACGCCCACCCGCTGCTGCCGGTGGAGGACGAGGGACGGCTGAACGACGCGCTGCTCCGCGAGACCTTCGTGGAACGGATCTTCGCGCACGCCCGGCTGCGCGCGCTGCTGGAGGGCGACTGGCGGGTGCGCGACCTGATCTCCTTCCACTCCCGGCACAAGATGCAGATCCTGGCCCACGACCCCGTCGCCTACGGCGAGGCCGGCCGCGTCGTGGCCCGGGCGGGCGTGCGCCCCCGCGAGGAGCTCGCCGCCGACTACGCCCGCGTGTTCGGCACGGCCTTCGCCACGAAGGCCACCATCGGCCGCAACGTCAACGTCCTGCAGCACTGCATGGGCATGATGAGCGACTCGCTCGACCCGGCCAGGCGGGCCGACCTGGCGGAGGTCATCGCCTCCTACCGGGCCGGCCTGGTGGCCCTCAGCGTGCCCGCGACCCTGCTCCGCCATCACGCACGGGGCGAGGCCACCGAGTATGTACGGGACCAGACCTACTTCTCGCCGTACCCCGAAGAGCTCCGCCTACGGAACCACGTCCCCGCATAAGCTCCCCCGCCCCGCGTCAGGTCACCTTCAGGATCGCGAGGGAGCGGGCGGGCAGGGACAACTCCTCGCCGTCCACGGTCGTCCTCGGATCGGAGGCGAGCAGGATCTGAGCGGGCGAGAGCCGTACCGTGATCGGGATCGGGCTGAGGTTGGCGGCGACGCGGAGCATGCCCCGGTGGACGACCAGCCAGGTCTCGCCGTGATCGACCTGGACCCGCTCGAGCCTCGGGTCCGACAGGTCGGGATGGGCGCGACGCAGCGCGATCAGTGCCCGGTACCAGTCGAGATGGGCCCGGTGGGCGTCATGGTCGAGCTCGCTCCAGTCGAGCTTGGATCGCAGGAAGGTCATCTCCTCCCCGGGATCGGGCGCCTTGTCCGCCCAGTCGTCGTAGCCGAACCCGACGAACTCCCGCCGCCGCCGGTCGGCCTCCCCCTCGCGGAGCTGCGGCTCGACGTGGTCGGTGAAGAACAGGAACGGCGTGCGCGCCCCCCACTCCTCCCCCATGAACAGCATGGGGGTGAACGGCGAGGTCAGCAGGAGCCCCGCGGCCAGCCTCAGCGCGTCGGGCTCGAGGCGGTCGCCCTCGGCCCGGTTGCCGATCTGGTCGTGGTTCTGCGCGCAGCAGACGAATCGGTAGCCGGGCACATGGCTCGCCGGGCGTCCGTGGGAGCGGTGCCGGAAGGTCGAGTAGGTCCCGTCGTGGAAGTATCCCCGGGTCAGCACCTTGGCCAGGGCCCCGGCGAAGTCGTCGTAGTAGCCGTGCCGCTCACCGCTCACCGCCACGTGCAGGGCGTGGTGGACGTCGTCGTTCCAGGCCGCCTCCAGGCCGTACCCGCCGGCCTCGCGCGAGGTCATCAGCCGGGGGTCGTTGAGGTCGGACTCGGCGATGAGGGTCAGCGGCCTGCCCACGGCCGCCGACAGCGCCTCCACCTCGACGGCCAGCTCCTCCAGCAGGTGCACGGCCCGCTTGTCGTGCAGCGCGTGCACGGCGTCCAGCCGCAGACCGTCGACGTGGTAGTCGCGCAGCCACTGCAGCGCGTTGCCGATGAGATAGCCGCGCACCTCGTCGGAGCCCGGACCGTCCAGGTTGACCGCCTGACCCCAGAAGGAGGAGGCGGAGGAGTGGAAGTAGGGGCCGAAGGGGGCCAGGAAGTTGCCCGACGGGCCGAGGTGGTTGTAGACGACGTCGAGGATCACGCCGAGCCCCTGCCGGTGACAGGCGTCCACGAAGCGCTTGAGCCCGTCGGGGCCGCCGTAGTTCTCGGTGACGGCCCACAGGTCCACGCCGTCGTAACCCCAGTTGCGCTCCCCCGGCACCGGGGGCACCGGCATGATCTCGACGAAGTCGACGCCGAGCTCCGCCAGGTGCTCAAGCTTGCCGATCGCCGCCTCGAAGGTGCCCTCGGGGGTGAAGGTGCCGATGTGCAGCTCGTAGATGACCGCCCCCGGCAGGCCCCGGCCTCGCCAGAGGTCGTCGCTCCACTCGAACCGGTCGTGCTCGTAGACCCGGCTCGGCCCGAAGATCCCCTCCGGCTGCCATCGGGTCCGGGGGTCCGGCAGCGCCTCGCCCCCGTCCAGCCTGAAACGGTAGTCGGTTCCGTGCCCGGCCCCCGGCACCTCCACCGACCACCAGCCGGCCGACCCCGCGGACATCGAGTAGCGAGTCTCCTCGATCTCCACATCGACCGCGGTCGCATGCGGCGCCCATACCTCGAACATCGGCTAGTCCCTTTCCAGGAGTGCCACGGGGTGAATGGACAGCAGGTGCGCCAGGGGGATCCGACCGGTGTGCTCGGCCCCGGACAGCAGGTCCCGCCACCTTCCGTGCGGCAGCGTGAGCGTACTGCTCCCCCAGCCGCCACGCCGCTCCAGCCCGACCGGCAGCCGGGTGGCCACCGCCACGGCCCGGTCCCCGCGGGCGAAGGCGATCGCGTGCTCGTCGGCCTCCAGCGGGATGTACGGCGCGGCCGGATCCAGTCGCCGGCGCAGGTTCAGCGCCTGGGTGGTGACCATCAGCTTGGCCTCGTCCCATGACAGATCGCCGGTCTTGCCCGCGTCCCGCGACAGGCCGGCGGCCTTGGCCCCGTCCCACGACGGGCCATCGGCGGTGCCTCCACCGGCGACGCTGCCGCCGGCACCGGCGAGCATCCGGCGGCGCAGGTCGAAGTCGACGGGGCGGCGGTTGTCCGGATCCACCAGGGAGAAGTCGGTGATCTCGTTGCCCCAGTACAGGTCGGGCACGCCCGGCAACATGAACTGGACGAGCTTCTGCCCCAGGGAGTTGGACCGGGCGTACGGCTCGATCCTGTCGGCGAACTCCGCGATCGACGCGCCGCACTCGCCGATGGCCCGGGTGACGAAGTCGCGGATACCCGCCTCGTAGGCGGGATCGGGGGTCACCCAGGAGATCGAGGTCTTCGCCTCGCGGGCCGCCTTGAAGAGGTAGTCGAAGAGCCGGTCCTGGCTGATCGGCCAGGCCGCCATCAGGTTCTGCCAGGCGAGATAGTCGAGCACCGGGTCGAAGGAGACCTTCGAGGACCACTCCCCGACCGCCGCCGCCCACTCCCCGGGCAGCTCCGACAGCACGGCCAGTCTGGCCCGCACATCCTCGGAACGCTTGGTGTCGTGCGTGGACAGGGTTGTCATCGTGCCGGACGACATCTCCAGGCAGAACGTGTGGAAGTCACCCACGGACTCCCCGAACCGGTCCGGCTCCCCGCCCACCTCGTTCAGGCATGCCAGCGGATACCACCGGTAGAGCGCGGTGTCCTCCACGCCCTTGGCCATCACCGGCCCGCAGGTCTGCTGGAAGCGGGTGACCGCCTCCGCAGGGCCGTGCAGCACCGCGTTCACGACCTCCGCGACCGGGGCGCCCTCGGGCAGCCGGTCGGCGGCGAGCTGCCCCGCCGTCTCGACGATCCTGGCCGAGACCTCGGGCACCGGCTCTCCCGGCACCACGTAGGCGCGGTAGACGGGCATCGCGGCGAGCAGCTCCACCAGCGCCTCGCGGTCGGAGCCGACGACGGCGTGCAGCCGGTCGATCTCCGAGGCGAAGAACAGGCCGAGGACCTCGGCCTTGGACTCCTGGACCACCGTGGCGTAGTCGGTCGGCATGCCGGTGTGCATGACGAACAGCTCCACCAGCCGTTCCTTGCCCGCCGGGTCGACGAACAGCCCGGTGATCCGGTTGAGCACGTCGTAGCCGCTCGTGCCGTCGCAGTCCCAGTCCTCCGGCAGCTGCTCGGACCCGATCAGGATCTTCTCCACCACGGTCCACACGCCCGAGGCGGCCCGGAGCCGGGACAGGTAGCCGCGCGGGTCCGCCAGCCCGTCGGGGTGATCGATCCGGAGCCCGTGGACGATCCCCTCCTCGACCAGGGAGAGCATCACGGCGTGAGTGGCGTCGAAGACCTCCGGATCCTCCACCCGCAGCCCGATCAGCGAGGAGACGTCGAAGAACCGCCGGTAGCCGGGCCCCTCACGCCAGTCGACCAGCCGGTAGTGCGTGTCGGGCAGGGGAAACTCGTGGTCGTGGTAGCGCAGCACGTCGCCGTCCGCCGTCGGGCCGTCGTCACCCCCGAGGACCGGCATGTTCAGCTTGCCGTCCGCCCAGTCGATGTCGAACCAGGACGCGTACGGCGAGGCCTGCCCGTCCTTGAGGACCGACCAGAGCTGCGCGTTGCCCGACTCCGGCACCGGGATCGTCATGTGGTTGGGCACGAGGTCCGCGACGATCCCGATCCCGTGCTCGGCCAGCGTCGCCGACAGCGCTCGCAACCCCTTGATCCCGCCGAACTCCGCCCGGACCCGCGAGTGGTCGGTCACGTCGTAGCCGTGCCTGGACTCGGGATTGGCCTGCAGGAGCGGCGACAGGTAGACGTGGCTGATCCCCAGGTCCCGCAGGTAGGGAGCGAGGTCCGCCACCTGCGCGAACCCGAAGTCGGGGGTCAGCTGGACCCGGTAGGTCGAGGCCGGCGCCGGATAGACCGGGACCGGCTCCTCGAACGACTCGGACACCGACGGCTCAGATGACTCGGACACGCCCGGCTCAGACACGACGCAACACCCTTACCGAACGGCCGACGACCGGCACGCTTTCGCCCGCCCGGCAGATCCGGGTGTCAACTGTGATCGGCATCGCCGTGTCGATCTCCATCAGCCACATCTCGCCGTAGTCCTTGGGAATCGTGAACTTGATGACATCGTGGTGCGCGTTGAACAGGAGCAGGAACGAGTCGTCGGTGATCTGCCGTCCCCGGCGGTCCGGCTCGGTGATGGCCTCGCCGTTCAGGAAGACCGCCAGCGACTTGGCGTAGCCCACGTTCCAGTCCCCATCGGTCATCTTCTCCCCCTTCGGGGTGAACCATGCGATGTCGCTGAGATTGTCCTCCGAGCCGCGTACCGGCCGGCCGTAGAAGAACCGGCGCCGCCGGAAGACGGGGTGGTCGGCGCGGAGCTTGGCCAGGCGCCGGGTGAACTCCAGCAGCAGCCAGTTCTCCCGGACGTCCGACCAGTCCACCCAGCTCAGTTTGTTGTCCTGGCAGTAGACGTTGTTGTTGCCCTGCTGCGTGCGGCCCAGCTCGTCGCCGTGAGAGATCATCGGCACGCCCTGGGACAGGAACAGCGTCGTCAGGAAGTTGCGCTTCTGCTGCTCGCGCAGTGACTCGATCGCCAGTGAGGCGGGTCCCTCCTCGCCGCAGTTCCACGACCTGTTGTCGTCGGTGCCATCCCGGTTGTTCTCGCCGTTGGCCTCGTTGTGCTTGCCGTCGTAGGAGACGAGGTCCTGGAGGGTGAACCCGTCATGACAGGTGACGAAGTTGATCGAGGCGGCCGGGCGGCGGCTGTCGTCCTGGTAGAGGTCGCTGGAGCCGGTCAGCCGGGAGGCGAACTCCGGCAGCGAGGCGGGCTCGCCCCGCCACAGGTCGCGGATCGTGTCGCGGTACATGCCGTTCCACTCGGTCCACCGGGCGGGGAAGTTGCCCACCTGGTAACCGCCCGGACCCACGTCCCAGGGCTCGGCGATCAGCTTGACCTGCGACAGCACCGGGTCCTGCTGGACCAGGTCGAAGAAGGCGCTCAGCCGGTCGACCTCGTGCAGTTCCCGCGCCAGCGTGGCGGCCAGGTCGAACCTGAACCCGTCCACGTGCATCTCGATGACCCAGTAGCGGAGCGAGTCCATGATCATCTGAAGCACGTGCGGGGAGCGCATGAACAGGCTGTTGCCGGTCCCCGTGGTGTCCATGTAGTAGCGCTTGTCGTTCTCGACCAGCCGGTAGTAGTCGGCGTTGTCGATCCCCCGCATGCTCAGCGTCGGACCCAGGTGGTTTCCCTCGGCGGTGTGGTTGTAGACCACGTCGAGGATGACCTCGATGTTCGCCTCGTGCAGCGCCTTCACCATGGCCTTGAACTCCAGCACCTGCCCGCCGCGCTGGCCGGTGCTCGAATAGGAGTTCTGCGGGGCGAAGAACCCGATGCTGTTGTAGCCCCAGTAGTTCGTCAGCTCCCGTTCGGCGAGGACGTGGTCGGTGACGAACTGGTGCACCGGCATGAGCTCGATCGCCGTCACCCCGAGCGAGGTGAGGTGATCGATGATCTCCGGGTGGCCGATCGCCGCGTAGGTGCCGCGGATCCGCTCGGGGATCTTCGGGTGGTTGATGGTCAGGCCCTTGACGTGCGCCTCGTAGATCACCGTGTTGTGGTACGGCGTGCTGGGCGGACGGTCGTGTCCCCACCCGAAGAACGGGTTGATCACGATGGAGCGGGGCACGAACGGGGCCGAGTCGGCGTCGTTACGGCTGTCCGGCTGGCCGAAGCGGTAGCCGTACACCGCCTCGTCCCACTTCACATCCCCCTCCACCGCCTTGGCGTAGGGGTCGAGCAGGAGCTTGTTGGGATTGCACCGCTGCCCGTTCGCAGGGTCGTACGGACCGTGCACGCGGTAGCCGTACCGCTGCCCGGGGCCGATGCCCGGCAGATATCCATGCCAGACGTATCCCTCACACTCGGTGAGGGTGACCCTGGTCTCCTGGTTGTCGTCGTCGAACAGGCACAGCTCGACGCGTTCCGCGGCCTCGGTAAAGAGCGCGAAATTGGCTCCCGCGCCGTCATAGGTCGCCCCCAGAGGATAGGGGTCACCCGGCCAGATCTCGATCATTGCACCGCCCTTCAGCGGTGGACAAATATGCCCCATGTTTTCCCAGCCATGCACACATTCCTACTCCTGTCACGGTGAACTCAGACTCAAGGAATGACACGCCTTTGCCAGCGGCACGATCAGAGGGGGGTAGGGACACCTCTAACCGGCATGGTTCACATGAAACCCCATCAGTGAACGGAGTGCGGGTTCGTACACGCGCAGCCCGGCCTCACCGACGAAGACCTCCGCCGCCCGCAGGTGGGCCGGGGCCCGCTCGTCGCCGTTCAGCAGGGCCAGTCTCGCCAGGCACAGGTCGGTCACCGACCAGCCCAGCGACCGGCCCGCGTTCGGGGCGAGCCGATCGTACAGAACCCTCCCGGCGGCCACGTCGCCGAGCGCCGCGCAGATCTCGCTGACGGCGTCCGGCACGAACCTGTAGGCCAGCTCCGGGCCGATCGGGGCGAAGTCGTCGCGGGCGAGCCCGGCGAAGATCGTACGCGCCTCATCCGTCCTCGCCAGGTCGATCAGGGCCAGGCAGCGCAGGATCTGCCAGGGCCGCTGGCCCGGACGGTGAGCGAGCATCTCGTCGGCCAGCGCGAGCGCCTCGCCCGGCGCGTGCTCCGCCCGCAGGGCCAGGAAACGGAACACCTCGCGCCGCAGGCGGGCGTCGCCCCGGCCCAGCGCCCCCTCCGGATGGGCCGCGCCCGAGGCGTCGGCCGCGGCGAGGGCGTCGGCGAAGCGCCCGCCCAGGTAGGCGCGGACCGCCGTCTGCCAGGCGGCCAGGCTGACCATCGAGGGAAGCCGCAGCCGGTCCGCGGTCTCCCTGAGCCAGGCCAGCGCTTCGACGGCCCGCTCCGCCCTGCCCTGGGCGGTCAGCTCCACGTATTCGGCCTCCCTGCCGATCCACTCGGTGGCCAGGTCACCGGTGCGGCGGCCGATCTCCACGATCTCGTCGATGATCGACCGCCTGAGGTCGTGATCGTGGTCGAACCGCAGCAGGATCTCCCAGGCGATCAGTGCCCTGGCCAGGGTCCGGTCGTCGCCGGCGGCGCGGGCCAGCCGTACCGCCTCCCGTGCGATCTCCTTGCTGCTCTCGACGGGCCGGGCGGTCGAACCGGTCAGCGCGGCGGCGGCGAGCAACTGCGCCCGCCACGGCGAGTCCTCGGCCAGGTCGGAGGCGAGGACCCGGTCGATGCGCTCGGAGAGCCGGTCGACGCCGGTCACCTCCTCATACATCGCCAGGTAGATCGGGTCGGTGAAGCCCAGCGCCGCCCGGGCCAGCCGGTTGTCGTCGCCAAGCCCCTCCGCGATCTCCGCGGCCGCCTCCAGGGAGGCGTGGGCCGCGATGCTCATCCCCGCCGCCGTCTGCGCCTCGGCCAGGTCGAGGAGGAGGTCGCAGCGGAGCGCGTCGTCGGACCTGGGCAGCCGGTCGATCAGCTCGATCGCCTGTTCCAGGTTCTCCACCGCGTCCTCGGGGGCGAACCAGGCCATCGCCTGGGCCGCCGCGCGCCGGGTGTAGCCGATGGCCTTTCCCGCCATCCGGGTGGTCAGCAGCCCCTCGCGGTAGTGGTGGGCGATCTCCTCGAGACGCGTCCCGCTCCGCTCCTCCAGCACCTCGGCGACCCGCGCGTGCAGCCGCCGCCGGCGCAGCGGCGGCAGTGCCTCGCGCAGCACGTCCCGGACGATGTCGTGGACGAAGTGATAGGCCGGTCCGTCGTCCTCGACCAGCAGCCGGGCCCCGACCGCGGCGTCGACGATGTCGGACACCCGGTCCTGGGGCAGCTCCGCCACCCGGGACAGGACGTCGATCGCCGCGTCCCGGCCGAGCAGGGCCGCGACGGTCAGCACCTCCTCGGTGCCCGGCGGGAGACCGGCCATCCGGCCCCGCACGACGTCGGACAGCGCCCCGGGGGTCCCGCCCAGGTGCAGGACCTCCCCCAGGAAGAACGGGTTGCCGGCGGTCAGCCTGCCCATCTCGGCGGCCCGGCCCGGATCCGCGCCGGCCCGGCCGAGATATTCGCGGATCCCCTCCTCGGCCAGACCTCGCAGGAGGAGCCGCCGCACGTTCGGCAGCCGTACCAGCACCCCGAGAGCGCGCTCCAGAGCCCCGCCCTGCCGTACGTCCGTGTCGCGGTAGGTCGCCACCACGGTCAGCTCCGGGCAGAGCCGGGTTGCGGCGAGGAACTCCAGCAGCCGGAGCGACGACGTGTCCGCCCACTGGAGGTCGTCGAGGACGACCAGGACCCGGCCGTGCTCGTTCAGCAGCCGGGCGAACGCCTCGTAGAGCTCGAACTGCCCGCCCCCCGCGAGCTGGGCCAGCTCGCCGTCCCTGCCGACCAGATCCTGTACGGCCTGCGTCCACGGCCAGAAGGGCGGCGCGCCCGTGCCGTCCCAGCAGCGGCCCCAGACCACGCGGTGCCCCCGCGCCCGCGCGGCCCGAGCCGCCTGCTCGGCCAGGCTGGTCTTGCCGATGCCCGGTTCCCCGGCGAGCAGCACCATCCGATGCCCGTCACCCCTGACCGCGAGATCCAGCACCTCGGCCTCGGCCTCCCGGCCCACCAGCCGGGCGCTCTCCCTCACCGTCACCCGGACTCTGGGAGTGAGCTCCGGATCCTGCGCGAGGATGCGCCGCTCCATCTCCCTGGACCGGGGATCGGGGTCCAGCCCCAGGTCCTCCACCAGCAGCCTGCGCCCCTCGGCGAGCACGGCCAGCGCGTCGGCCTGCCGTCCGGCCTGGTAGAGCGCGTGGGCGCCGAGCACGCGGAGCCTCTCCCTGAACGGGTGGGCGGCGACCAGCCGGGCCAGCCCGGCGGCCTGCGTGGCCCCCAGGCCGAGCGCGAGGTCGGCCTGGGCCAGGTCCTCCTCCAGCGTCAGCCGGAGCTCGGTGAGCCGAATGATCTCCTCCGCCGCCCAGGAGGCGTCCGCGAAATCGGCGAGCGGCTCCCCCCGCCACTCCTCCAGCGCCAGCCGCAGCCGCCCGCCCGCTCCCTCGTGGTCTCCCTCGGCGCTCATGCGCCCGCCCTCTGCCGCGTGCCGCCGTACCCTGCCCAGGTCCAGCGCGGTCTCGGAGATGTCGAGGGCATAACCGCCGGGTCTGGTGACCAGGATCGCCGGGGGCACCTGCCGCCGCCTGCCGGGCTCGAAGACGCGGCGGAGCTTGGAGACGTAGGCCTGAACGGTGTTGAGCGCCCCCGGGGGCGGCCCGCCCTCCCAGAGCGCGTCGATCATCTGGCTCGGCCCGGTCGGGCGGGGTACGGCGAGCATGCACATGGCCAGCACCGCCCGCTGCTGGTAGGGGCCGATGTCCAGCGACGTCCCGTCGTCGGCGATCACCTCGACCGGCCCCAGCACACGAAAGTCCATCCGGCCACCTCGCTCGCGAACGGGGCCGATAGTAGTCGTCCGTGCCCGGGCCACGTCAGTGCCGCCCTGCCACCAGGGGAGATTCGCACCGGCCGTACCTGCCCGTGCCGTCGGCCCAGACCTTTTCCTCACGGACCACCTCCACGATCGCGAGCGCGGGATATCGGGGGTGTGCCGTGATCCGGACGATCTGCGCCAGGCAGCAGACGGCCAGCACCTCGGTGGCGCCTTCCAGATCGGAGACCGTGGTGCCCGTACGGCACCACAGCCAGGCCCGCTCCCCGAACGGGGTCGCCGCCGTCCACAGGATGTGCGGGACGCGGCCCCGCCGGTTGACGACCAGCGCCTCCACGCAGCCGGAACGGATCCGATGCGCGGTGAACACGCACCGGATCCGCCCCCACACGCCGGCCCTCACGGCCGGCACCGCCCCCACGAGGAGGGCGAGCAGCGCGACCGCGGGGACCACCCGGTACCAGCCGAGCGTGCCCATCGCCCAGACGGCGGCGACGGGCACGCACAGGGCCAGTCCGATCTCGTAGCGCCACCACCAGACCAGCGCGAGCGGACCCGTCCGCGCCGCCGGAATGATGGCCGCCCGGCGCGTCGTGGAGACCTGCTGGGCCACGGGCTCCTCACGCCTCATCACGCACCCCCGCCTTGAGCCGCCGGATCCGCCCGCCGCCCCCGCACAGCCCGCACATCTCCCCGGCGCCCCCGGCCGCCCCGCCGACCCCGACCTCGACCCCGACCTCGATCTCGGCCCCGGTGCCGACCCCGACCCCGACCCCGACCCCGACCCCGGTGCCGATCCCGGTCCCGGTGTCTGCCGAAACGCCCGCGTCGGTCCGGCCCTCGCCCCGGCAGAGGCCGCACTCCTGCAGGGTGTCGAATCGCGGGTCCCTGTACACCCTGCGGAACCACCGGCTCCGATCGATCTCCCAGCCCTGCACCCACGCGAAGACGTCGATCTCGCCAAAGACCCGTTTGCCTAGCGCTCGGAGACCGATGATCACTAAGCTTCGTACGTTGATCGAATGGCCACCCCGGACCTTGATGTCTTGCTTCAAGGCTCACACCCCCTTGAAGGTTTGCCCTGTCAGGGCCTTGCTCTTCTTGTACCCAGGCTTGTGCCATCGACGACTACCGTTGGCAATTGCCACATGAATGTACCCTTGGCGGCTACCTACCGGGATTACCAGACGATACTGCCCCCTGGCTGTTACCATCGCCACGACCTGGGAAGACTTCCAAAAGCAAGGCCGCAGCCGCCTACACCATTGGGGAAGAAGAGGTAAGCGCCGATGGCCGGTACCAATCCCACTCTGCGCCGACGGCAACTTGCCAATCGCCTACGCGAGCTCCGCGAGCAGGCCGGCAAGAGCATCAAGGAAGCCGCCGAACAACTTGAGTGCTCATCGGCGAAGATCAGCCGGATCGAGACCGCCCAGCGCGGCGCGCTTCCCAGGGACGTCCGCGACCTGTGCCTTTTCTACGGGATAACCGACCAGGCACAGATCGACGCCCTGATGACCCTGGCGCGAGAAGCCAAGCAACAGGTGTGGTGGCAGGCAACGGAGGACGTCGACTTCCGCCCCTTCCTCGGCTTGGAGATCGACGCCACGTCGATCTCCGAGTACGAGACGACGACCGTCCCGGGACTCCTCCAGACCGAGGACTACGCTCGCGCGATCATCAAGGGATACCTGCCGAGCATAGATTCGGATGTTCTGGAAGAACGCATCACTTATCGGATGAAACGCCAAGAACGCCTATACGGATCCCATCCGCCGAAGTACTGGGTCCTTCTCGATGAATCCGTGTTGCATCGCCACGTGGGTGGGATCGATGTCATGATGAATCAGCTGACTCGCCTCGGAGAGACCGCGAAGCTGCCGCATGTGACCATTCAGGTAATTCCCTTTAAGGTTGGCGCACACATGGGGTTCGACAGTGCCTTTAATTTACTGGAATTCTCCGATTCGACGATCGGTGACACAGTCTATCTAGACACCCTCATGGGTAGCTTCTACCTGGAGAAAGACAAAGAGCTTGAACGTTTCAGAGAAACGCTCAACCATCTTCGCGCAGTGGCTCTGAGCCCACAAGATTCAGCCATCCACATCGCGGGGGCATATGACAGATTTGCCGCCCTATCGGTGCGTTCTGTCATCTGACAAAATAATCCCAACGATTCTCACGGAGAGACGATGACGTCTTCCAAATCTGCCGGGCTCTCCACTCTTGAGTGGCAGATCTCGAGCCGCTGCAATAATGGATCCTGTGTGGAAATCGCCAGACTTCCCGATGGAGGTGTGGCCATGCGTGACAGCAAAAACCAGAGTGGGCCGGTTCTGGAGTTCACTGTGACGGAATTCCAGTCTTTCATACATAGCATCAAAGACGGGGAGCTCGCCCTGTAGGCTCGACTTCCCATAAAGGAAGCATGAGACCATCGAGCGGCGCCGGCGGAGGATCCCGCCGGCGCCGTTTTCCCTTTCCACCGGATGGTCACGAAATTTCATCCCCTATAACACTTCAGGCACACGCCTCTCTGTAACCACAATAAACGATCACAGTCAGTGAGGTAAAAATAGACTATAATCATCGCGGCGCGACGCTCTTCCGCAGAAGAGTCGTCAATCTTTCCAGGAGGAGACGTATGGACAGCGACTCGCGGTTCCATGGAGCGATCTGGCGATCCAAGTGCAACAACGGTCAGTGTGTCGAGATCACTTCGCAGGACGGCTGGGTCGGCGTACGAGACAGCAAGGACGGTGAGACCGGGCCCGTTCTGTCATTCACCCACGAGGAGTGGAGCACTTTTATCGAGGCCGTGAAGAGCGGCACCCTCGACGTTTGATGCCGCATATGTGGGTAGTCCGAGCGTTCTCGCGAACGGAGGACACAAAGGATGGGCGGATTCAAGAAGTTCCTGGTGAGAGGCAACCTCGTCGAGCTGGCCGTAGCCGTGGTGATCGGGGCGACCTTCAGCGGACTGGTACAGGCGCTCGTCAAGGACCTCATCACACCGCTGATCGCGGCGATCACCGGCGGCGGCGGGCCCGACTTCGCCGAGTACGCGTTCAAGGTCAACGGCGCCGAATTCAAGTACGGCGACTTCGTCAACAACCTGCTGAGCTTCCTGATCATCGCCTCTGTCGTCTACTGGCTGGTCGTGATGCCGATGACTCGGCTCATCTCCTTCTTCGACAGGAACAAGAAAGCCACCGAGAAGGAATGTCCAGAGTGCCTGAGTGACATTCCCCTCGATGCCCGGCGCTGTGCCTTCTGCACCGCCGAACTGTCCCGCGTCCCCGCGGCGGACAAGCCTCCGGCATAAATCGCAGAAAGTATCATTGGCAATTGCCAATTGAACATACAGCCTGGTATTGCCAATGGCAGTTTACCGGCGAACTGCAGGTCGGAATAGGCTCATCACATCTCCCCGTTGCCCAAACGATCGCTCAGAGACTCCAGGCATTCGATCCCGGAACCCAAGAGCATCGACGGCTCTCATCGCCCGGATCCGCGACCCGTTTGAAATCGACGATCGGGGATCGGCCCTTCCGCCGGGCAGTTGATTCCTCTGCGACCGGATGTGGCCTGAGGGTTGGACCAACGAGGACAGGGCTCTGGGCCCCGGGCGGGGAAGACCTGGATGGAGTTCGGGGAGGGCGACGTTCGGCGTGACCGGCGGGGACGGCCAGAAGACGGCCTGCGGGATGATGGGAGCGTGAGCTTCGAACTGGCCGTCTGGCATGAGCCCAAGCCGATCACCAAGGAGTATGCGGAGAACGTCTATCAGGCGCTCCGCCGTGGGGAGCCGGGGGCCGCGACGGCGCATCCCGGGGTGGCGGCGTTCACCGTGCTGTTGCCCGAGGCCGAGCAGCTCTCGCCGGCCCACGCCCTGGTCACCGTGGACCTGGAGCGGGCCGACGAGGTGTCGGGCGAGGCCTTCGCCCTGGCCGCCGAGTGCGAGCTGGTCTGCTACGACCCGCAGCGCGGGCTCGTGCACAACCTGGGTCCGCTGGGCGTCGACCCCGCCATGGAGATGCGCACGGGCGACGGGATGATCGTGGTCAACCCCGACCTCCAGCTCATCTCCGACGCGCTCGCCACCCTGTCCCCGCAGAACCCGTTCATGGCGCTGGTCGTCTTCGGCGAGCACTTCATCCAGAGCTCCCCGGAGATCTCGGGATACGAGCTGGAATACCGGGACAGCACCAAGGATCTGATGTTCCGTACTCATGTCCCCGACCTGGAGGCGGTCCAGGACGCCTTCACCGAGTACGCCACGGGTGACCGCGCCTTCCTGGACCGCCACGAGTGGCGCCGCGTCTAGATCACTGGCTACCCCGGGACCCCTGGCCCTGTCTGGACGGCCTGGGCGACACCCCTGGACCCTGTCGGACCGCTGGAGCACGTCCGGGCCGTCAAACCGGTAGAGCACCGGATCGCCCCGGAGTTTCCGAACGCCCCCGGAGGCTCATTCGCCGGGGTAGCGGACTCCCACCTGCGAGCGCACCTCGTCCATGATGCCCATCACGTCGAGGGTGGCCTGCCAGGGCACCAGCGGGCTCTCCAGCAGCCCCTCCCGCAGGCAGCGCATGGCCTCGGCGGCCTCGTGCAGCATGCCGGTCCCCTCGAAGGGGACGTGGAAGGTCTGCGGCTCGCCGTCCGTGGGATACAGGGTGAAGGTGTCGGGGTGGAAGAAGCCGTTCGGCACCTCGATGCGGCCGAGGGGACCCGAGACCGACGCGGTGACCGGGCTGGAGGTGCTGATACCGCAGGAGAGCAGGGCGACCGCCCCGTTCTCGTAGCCGAGCAGCATGCCCGTGTTCTCGTCCACGCCCTCGGGGGTCAGCCGCGCCCAGGACTGCACGTTGGTGGGGTCGCCGAGCATGAGGTAGGCGAAGGAGATCGGGTAGACCCCGAGGTCGAGCAGCGCGCCGCCGCCCAGTTCGGGGGCGCGGAGCCGGTGCTCCGGCCCGACGGAGAAGGAGATCCCGAAGTCGGCGTGGACGGTGTTGACCGGCCCGACCGCGCCGCCCTCGACCAGCTCCGCGATCTTGCGGATGGCCGGGATGCAGCGCATCCACATGGCCTCCATCAGAAACAGCCTCCGCTCCCGCGCGAGGTCCATCAGCTTGGCGGCCTCGGCCTTGTTGAGCGTGAAGGCCTTCTCGCACAGTACGGCCTTGCCCGCGTTCAGGCAGGTCACCACGGCGTCGTAATGGGCGTTCTGGGTGTTGGCGACGTAGATAATGTCCACGTCGGGATCGGCGGCGAGCTCGGCCCAGCTGCCGTGCGCCCTGGGGATGTCATGCCTGTCGGCGAAGGCCCGGGCGGACTCGATCGTCCTGGATCCGACCGCCACCACTTCGGCGTCCGGCAGGAGCTTCAGGTCCTCGGTGAACGTGCCGGCGATACCACCGGTCGCCAGAATTCCCCACTTAATCGCACTCATAAGAACATATTTCACCACGTACAGCCCGCACCGGGATCCCCCGCTGCGGGCCGTACGGGCCGATCAGCCGCGTGTGTCGGCGAGCAGGGCGTTCAAAACGAGGTCCGGATATTCGCGCATCACGCCTCGCATGCGCCATTCGTCGGTGAACAGCGCCAGCAGGGCTCCGTCGATCGTCCGGGTGAAGACCTCCACCCCGCGCTGGCGGGCCAGGATCGGCGCCGACTCGGCATCGGTGAGCCTGGCGATGCCGAAGTCGAGCCTGTCCATCGCGATCTCGGTGTTGAACTCGACGGCCATCCGGTGCTTGACCACGTCGAACTGCATCGGTCCCACCGCCGCGAGCACCGGCGACTGGTCTCCCCGGACGTCGGACCGCAGGACCTGGACCACGCCCTCGGCATCCAGCTGCTCGATGCCCTTGCGGAACTGCTTGGACCTGCTGGAGTCCCGGACCCGGGCGGTGGAGAAGTGCTCGGGCGCGAAGCTCGGGATCTTCGGGAACTCGACGGCGGGACCGTCGTAGAGCGTGTCGCCGGGGCGCAGGGCGCTGGCGTTCACCAGGCCGACCACGTCGCCGGGGAAGGCCTCGTCGATCGTGGCGCGCTCCTGGCCGAAGACCGACTGCGCGTATTTCGTCGCGAACGGTCGGGCGGTGGCCGCGTGGGTCAGCACCATGCCGCGCTCGAACTTGCCCGAGCAGATCCGGACGAACGCGATCCGGTCACGGTGGGAGGGGTCCATGTTGGCCTGCACCTTGAAGACCAGCCCGGAGAACGACTCGTCCAGCGGGCGCGGGTCGTCTTTGACGTCCGGCCGGGGAGTGGGAGCCGGGGCGATGTCCACCATCGCGTCCAGCAGGCGGCCGACGCCGAAGTTGGACAGCGCGGCGCCGAACAGCACCGGGGTGGACTCGTGCGCCTCGAACGTCTTCTGGTCGTGATCGGAGCCGATCGCCGAGAGCAGGTCGATCTCGTCCTTGGCCCGCTCCCAGTCCTCGCCCAGCTCCGCCTGGGCCTGCTCGGCGCTCAGGTCGGTCTCGATGGCCTTGGTGGCGCCGCCGGGGGTGCGGGTGTAGCGGACGATACGGTCGGCGGCACGGTCCGCCACCCCGTGGAAGAAGCCGCCGTTACCGATCGGCCAGGTGATCGGCGTGGGCTTCAGACCGGTCCGCTCCTGGATCTCGTCCAGCAGCTCCAGCGCCTCACGCCCCGGCCGGTCCCACTTGTTGACGAACGTGATGACCGGGATCTTGCGGTGCCTGCAGACCTCGAACAGCTTCAAGGTCTGCGGCTCCATGCCCTTGGCCGCGTCGAGCAACATGACCGCGCAGTCGACGGCGGCCAGCACCCGGTAGGTATCCTCGGAGAAATCGGCGTGACCGGGGGTGTCGACCAGGTTGAACATGTGGCCGCGGTATTCGAACCGCAGCGCGGCGGAGGTGATGGAGATGCCTCGGGCCTTCTCCATCTCCATCCAGTCGGAGGTCACTCCCCTGCGCCCGGACTTGCCGTGCACCGCGCCGGCCTCGGTGATCGCGGACGCGTGCAGCGCCAGCGCCTCCGTCATGGTCGACTTACCGGCGTCGGGGTGGCTGATCACCGCGAACGTGCGGCGGCGCGCCGCCTCCTGAATGATCGCGGCCATTTCCTTGTCTCCTAGCCATGCGTAAGGTGGGGAATTCCCGGTACTGCCCGGGGCATCGAACAGCTTACGCGCCACCACAGCTGTCAACAGATGTGGCAACACTTCCCCAGGCCGCTTGCGCCACCATGGTGTTCAGTGGATCGTGGAACATCTCGGTTCGCCCCATGCCCCTCACAACTGTCCGAAAGCAGCTAGCTCGTGCAACTCGACGTTCCAGTGGTGTGCAGATGATCACGCTCCGCTATGCGGCAGGTTCCGATGTCGGCCGGGTCCGGCAAGGCAACGAGGACGCGGCCTACGCCGGCGCCCGGCTTCTCGCCGTCGCCGACGGGATGGGCGGCCACGTGGGCGGGGAGGTCGCCAGCTCGGCGGCGATCGCCACGATCGCGCCCCTGGACCAGGAGTGCCCGGGTGACCTGGCCGCCGCCGCCGAGGCGGGGGTCCGCAAGGCCAACCAGCGCCTGCGCGACCTGGTCAAGGAGGACCCGACCCTCACCGGCATGGGCACCACCCTGACCCTGATGCTCTGGAACGGCTCGCGGGTCGCCCTCGCCCACATCGGCGACTCCCGCGCCTACCTCCTCCGCAACGGGGATCTCTACCAGATCACCTACGACCACACCCTGGTCCAGACCCTGATGGACGACGGGCGGATCACCCCCGAGGAGGCCGCCCGGCATCCGCACCGTTCGATCCTGCTCCAGGTGCTGGACGGCGGCGACAACCTCGAGCTCGACCTCTCCCTGCGGGACGCGGAGGTCGGCGACCGCTACCTGCTCTGCTCCGACGGCCTGTCCGGGGTGGTCGACGCCGTCCAGCTCCGCCACGTGCTCGCCGAGTTCGACGACCTCGACGAGGTCATCCGGCAGCTCATCCAGCTCGCCTGCGACGCCGGGGGGCCGGACAACATCACCTGCGTGGTCGCCGACGTGGTCGAAGGCCCCGCCATGGGCACTCCCACGGTGGTCGGTTCGGCCAACCCCTCGTAGGTCGCGGGCGGCTCGCCTTCGAGAAGAACCCCGGGCCGTTCGCGTCTCCCCGATGGGCCGACCGGTCTCATCGCTCGGGACGGCACAGCGCCGAGGAGAAACCGGGCGTTCGTATCTTTGGTCGCCGGTCTCACAGCTCGGGGACAGCCCGACATCGAGGAAAGGCCGGGCCGTTTTCACGCGATCCGCGAGTGCCCTTCTCCTGCCCGGCGGGACACGCCTCCATTCCTTCTGAAAGCTGTGATCGGCCGGTTCTGGTCGCGGCGGGGAGCAGCCGCTATCGTCGGTTCTGCGCTCCCCTCCGATTGCCACTCCGAAGGATGGTCCTCATGTACAAGGAATTCGCCATCGAGGCGATCGTATGGCTCATTCCCGTCGTGATCCTCATCGGTCTCGCCTACATGGTCACCCGGCCCGCCTGACCCTCTCCCCCGAAGCCGAGGACCTGGAGCACCGGCTCCGACTCCTCGGCTTTTTCGTGCCTCCGGGGCGCTCGGCGAGCCCCAGACAGACATAACTCCAATTTAGGGAACTATTCCCTTTACTCGATCTTTATGTGTATATAGTCATGCACATGTGCTCGGGGGAGTGCATTGTCAGGCACGTCGGCAGGGGGATCTCACACACCGATGACCCAGTTCATCGAGGCCGTACTGGCTTTTCCGACCGTCCTTTTCACCTTTCTGCTTCTGGTTGTTCTCGGTTACTGGTTGATCGCCGTATTCGGCGGGATCGAGTTCGACGGTGACGGAACCGGAGCGACGGGCTTCACCGGATGGGCGGCAGGCCTGGGGCTCGGCGGAATACCGGTCGCCGTGGTCGTCTCGCTGCTGGTCGTCATCGCGTGGTTCGTCAGCCTGGTGGGCGGCGTTCTGTTCAGCGGCCTCTCCGCCCTGATCGCCGTACTGATCGCGGCACTGCTCTGCGCCTGGGTGCTCACCCGGCTGGTCGTGCTGTTCCTGAGGCGTGTCATCCCGAAGGAGCGCGTCCCCTCCCGGGCCGACTTCGTGGGCCGTACCTGCGTCATCCGCACGGGTCGTGTCGGCGAGAACTTCGGCCAGGCCGAGGTCACCTCCTCCGACGGTTCCTCCGCCCTCGTGCAAGTCCGCCAGACCGGTGACGACGTCTTCGCCGCCGGCAGCACCGCCCTGATCTTCGCCTATGACTCCCCGGGCGAGTTTTTCTGGGTGATGCCGTACGCCGCGGAACTCGACCCCGACCGTCCTATTTAACCGAGGGACCACATGGACGTCATCTCCACCGGATTCGGCATCCTCCTAGCCGTCATCCTTCTCGTCTCCATCGGCCTGCTCTTCATGATCAGCCGCCTGTTCTACAAGGTCGAACAGGGCAAGGCGCTGATCGTCTCCAAGATCAACAAGGTGGACGTCACCTTCACCGGCGCGGTCGTCCTGCCCGTGTTCCACAAGTCCGAGATCATGGACATCTCGGTGAAGACCATCGAGATCGAACGGACCGGCCACGAGGGCCTGATCTGCCGGGACAACATCCGGGCCGACATCCGGATCACCTTCTTCGTCCGCGTCAACAAGACCGTCGAGGACGTGGTGAAGGTCGCCCAGGCCATCGGCACCGCCAGGGCCAGCGACCAGGAGACGTTGCAGGAGCTGTTCAGCGCCAAGTTCTCCGAGGCGCTCAAGACGGTCGGCAAGCAGCTCGACTTCGTGGACCTCTACACCCAGCGTGACCAGTTCCGCGACCAGATCATCCAGGTCATCGGCACCGACCTCAACGGCTACAGCCTCGAGGACGCGGCCATCGACTTCCTGGAGCAGACTCCCCTCTCCAAGCTCGACCCGGCCAACATCCTCGACGCCCAGGGCATTCGCAAGATCACTGAACTGACCGCGATCGAGCACGTGCGGACGAACGAGTACCAGCGGCACGAGGAGAAGGAGATCACCCGCCAGAACGTGGACGCGCGGGAGGCCATCCTCGAGTTGGAGCGCCGCCAGCACGACGCGGAGACCAAGCAGAAGCGCGAGGTCGAGACCATGCGTGCCCGCGAGGAGGCGGAGACCGCCAAGGTCCAGGCCGAGGAGCGGCTCAAGGCCTACGCGGCCAACCTGCGCACCGACGAGCAGCTGGGCGTCCAGCGGGAGAACCAGGCCCGCGAGATCGCCGTGGCGTCGAAGAACCGCGAGCGCGTCATCGCCATCGAGACCGAGCGGATCGAGAAGGACCGCATGATGGAGGTCATCTCCCGCGAGCGCGAGACCGAGCTGTCCCGCATCTCCAAGGACAAGGAGCTCGAGGGCGAGAAGCGCTCCATCGCCGAGGTGATCCGGGAGCGGATCGTGGTGGAGAAGACGGTCGCCGAGCAGGAGGAGAGCATCAAGCGCCTGCGGGTGGTCGAGGAGGCCGAGCGGACCCGTCAGGCCGTGATCATCCAGGCCGAGGCCGAGGCTCAGGAGAGCCTGGTCAAGGACATCAAGGCGGCGGAGGCGTCCGAGGCCGCGTCCAAGCACAGGGCACGCGAGATCCTGGTGCTCGCCGAGTCACGCCAGCAGGCCGCCGAGCTCGACACCCGCGCGAAGATCCGGCTCGCCGAGGGCATCCAGGCGGAGGCCGCCGCGGTCGGCCTGGCCGAGGTGCAGGTGCGTGAGCGGGACGCCGCGGCGATCGAGAAGATCGGCCGCGCCGAGGCCACGGTCGAGCGGGAGAAGTCCCTGGCGACCGCCGAGGGTGACCAGGCCAAGGCGCTCGCGAACGCCACGTCGATCCGCGAGAAGCTGAAGGCCGAGGCGGAGGGCGAGCAGGCCATGGCCCTGGCCGCCGCGTCCGGGGTCGGCGAGAAGCTCAAGGCCGAGGCCGAGGGTCTCACCGAGAAGGCGGCGGCGATGGCCGCGTTCAACGACGCGAGCCGCATCCACGAGGAGTTCCGTCTGCGGCTGGACGCGGAGAAGGAGATCCGCCTCGCCGGGGTCAACGTCCAGCTCAAGGTCGCCGAGGCGCAGGCCACCGTACTGTCGGCCGGCCTGTCGAAGGCCAACATCGACATCGTCGGCGGCGACAGCGTGTTCTTCGACCGGCTGATCGGCTCGATCACCATGGGTAAGAGCGTGGACGGCTTCATGCAGCACTCCGAGACCGCTCAGACGCTGGCCAGGCCGTACCTGGACGGCTCGGCGAGCCTGCCCGCCGACCTGACCAGGATGCTCGGCTCGCTGGACACCGCCGACGTGCGGAACCTCTCGCTCTCCGCGCTGCTGGTGAAGCTGATCAAGGAGGGCGGCCCCGACGCGGACAGGCTGCGTGACCTGCTGAGCGACGCGCAGAAACTCGGCGTCGCCGAGACTCCGGTCGCGGCCCTGCACTCCGGTAACTCCCTCAACTCCGACAAGTAGCGGCGCCGTCCATGACAGAGACGACGGAGACGGCCACCAGGGCGCCGAGCGGCCAGGCGGAGCTGGACGCGGGCACCTACGAGGTGCTCCGCGCCCGGCTCGCCGAGCAGGCCACCGAGCTGGCCCGGCAGGCCGAGGCGCTCAACGCCGAGCGCCTGGAGGTGTTCGGCGGGGCCGAGCTCCGCCTCATCGGCACCGAACGGATCCGCACCGAGAACAACTGCGTGCCCCGCGACATCGTGTCGATCGGCGGGCTCATGCTGTTCGGCTACAACGTGTTCATCGGGCTGAAACCGGAGACGGCCGTCGAGGACGTCTTCTCCATGCACACGTTCGTACGGAGCACGGGGAACGGGGACGCGTTCCGGTTCGATCCCGCGCCGATGTTCCGCGATCCGCAGTTCGAGCGGGACTTCGCCGAGCTCTACCGCTACTACCGGGAGACCCGGCTGGTCCAGCTCCGCCGCATCGAGGGCAAGATGCTGGCCGTCTTCCAGACCGGCCCGCAGGACACGCGTGTGCTGCGCTGGCAGGTCGGGGTGGACGGCACGCTCACCTACATCGACGACCGCGGCGAGCGCGACCACACGTTCCCGCCGTCCCACGACTTCGAGTGGGTCGCGGCCACCCGCGACGACCACGTGCCCGGCCGCCACCCGCACATCTCGATCCAGGGCGAGGTGTTCGTCGAGACCATCGGCGGCGACCTCACCATCAAGGTCGAGAACAACACGGAGAGCGGCGAGGGCGTCTACCGCGAACCCGTCGCCGAGCCGCTGCAGAGCCTCGCGGACGCCGATGTGTACCACGCCAGGATCGGCCCGCTGATCCTGCTGCGCATCCGGCCGTACAAGGAGGCCGGGTGGCGGCACCTGGTCTTCAACACCCAGACCAAGGGCGTGGTCCGCCTCGACGGCATCGGCCAGGCCTGCCAGCGCCTTCCCGAGGACCAGGGGATCATCTTCCCCGGCGGCTACTACCTGTCCACCGGGATCAGCAAGACCTTCGACACCGACGTCTCCGACCTGGAGTTCGAGCGGGTCATCCGCTCGGCCAACGGCGAGGACGTGCTCTACGTCTTCCACGCCCGGAGCGAGGGCCGGTCGCTGCTGCTGCCGTACAACGTGATCCGCAAGCAGGTGGCGACGCCTTTCTCCTGCCACGGCTACTCGCTGTTCGACGACGGCACCCTGGTCGTCTTCAGGGCGACCTCCGACGAGCCCACCCGCGTCCACCCGATGCAGGTCTGGCAGACGCCGTACCAGTCGGACGTCTACGCCGCCGCCCAGCCGACGGGGAGCGGTCCGCTGGAGCGGATCGGAAACGCGGAGCTGGTGCGCGGGATCTCCGACTGCCTGTCGGTGGCCCGGATGGTCGACGAGATGGCGCCGTCGATCCCCGTCTTCGAAGCACTGATCGCCGCCTGCGCCCGGATCTTCGACCACTACCACTGGCTGGGCGAGCACGGGCTCCGGGGATCGCTGACCGACGTGCGGGCCGGCGCCGAGCAGGTGCTGGACGAGTTCGAGAACGTCCAGTCGCTCACCGAGCAGGCCGCGACCGCGCTGGAGAACGCCGCCGTCGAGATCACCACGCTGGTGCGGCGGGCACGCGGCGAGGCGCCTCGCTCCGCCCAGGCGTGGGTCACCCAGCTCGCCGATCTGCGGCGGGCCCAGGGGCGTCTGGTGACCCTGCGCGAGCTGCGTTACGTGAACATCACCCGGATCGAGGAGCTGGGCGCCGAACTCGACGCCGAACTCGACAGCACCGCGCGGCGCGCGGCCGGCTTCCTGCAGGGCGAGGACGCCTTCGCCGGCTACCGCGCGGAGGTCGAACGGCTGGTCTCCGACGCGAGCGCCATCGTGACCGTGGCGGAGGCCGTGCCGATCGGCGAGCGACTGGCCGGGCAGGCGCAGGGGCTTGAGGTCGTGATCGAGGTGGTCGGCACGCTCGACATCGCCGACGCGACCGTGCGGACGGCCATCCTGGAGCGGGTCGGCGAGGTGCTCGGCGGGGTCAACCGCGCCCGGGCCACCCTGGACGCGCGTCGCAGGGAGCTGCTGGCGAGCGAGGGCCGGGCGGCCTTCGGCGCGGAGTTCGCACTGCTGGGGCAGGCCATCACCGGGGCACTGGCGATGGCCGACACCCCCGAGCGCTGCGACGAGCAGCTGGGCCGGCTGATGCTCCAGCTGGAGAACCTGGAGTCGCGCTTCACCGAGTTCGACGACTTCCTGGAGCAGCTGACCTCCAAGCAGGAGGACGTCTACGAGGCGTTCTCCTCGCGCAAGCAGTCGCTGCTGGACGAGCGCGCCCGCCGAGCCGACCGCCTGGCCGACTCCGCCACGCGGATCCTGTCCAGCGTGCGACGCCGGGTGGCCGGGCTGAAGTCACCGGATGAGATCAACACCTACTTCGGGTCCGACCCGATGGTGGTCAAGCTGCGGGGCGTGGCCGGGGAGCTGCGCGCGCTGGGCGACCAGGTCCGCGCGGAGGAGCTCGAAGGCCGGATCAAATCCGCCCGTCAGGAGGCGGGCCGCGCCCTGCGCGACCGGCTGGACCTCTACTCCGACGGCGGCGAGACCATCCGGCTCGGACGGCACCTGTTCGCGGTCAACACCCAGGCGGCCGACCTGACCCTGGTCCCCCATCGGGACGGGATGGCGTTCGCCGTCACGGGGACCGACTACCGCTCGCCGGTGCGCGACGAGACCTTCGCGGCGACTCGGCCGTTCTGGAACCAGCTGCTGGTCTCGGAGTCGGCCGAGGTGTATCGGGGGGAGCACCTGGCCGCCTGGATCCTGGCCGCGGCCGAGGCCGGCACCCTGAAGGTGGGCGAGTCCGCGGTCTCCCTCGACGCGCTGCACGAGGCGGCGGTGACCGAGGGCGAGCTGCAGTCGCTCGTCCGCCGGGTGGCGGAGAGCCGCTACGACGAGGGCTACGAGCGAGGCGTCCACGACCATGACGCCGCCGCGATCCTGAGCGCCCTGCTGCGCCTGCACGCGGGCGCCGGCCTGCTCCGCTATCCCCCGGCGGCGAGAGCCGCCGCACAGCTCTTCTGGGCCTTCGGCACCGACGAGGCCGCCCGCCTGACCTGGACCACCCGGGCGGTGTCACTGGCCCGGGCTCGAGCCCTGTTCGGCCGGGTGGACGCGGTGGACGAGACCCGCGAGGCGCTGGGCTCCGCCGTCGCGACCTTCATGCACGGCCTGGAGGAGGGTACGGCGGGGCAGCGCGGCGAGGGCCTCTTCGAGGAGGGTACGGCGGGGCAACACGGCGAGGGCGTATTCGAGCTGGCCGGGGAGTATCTCTTCGAGGAGCTGGCCGGCCGGCCGTTCGGGTTCGTGACGAGCGCCGGGGCGCGGTCGCTGCTGGAACGCTTCGACCGGGTGCTGGGGCCGTCGCGCAAGGAGTTCGATGACGATCTGCGGGCATTCGGGGACGACCTCCCCAGGCGCCACCAGCTGGCCCGCGCCTGGCTCGGCGCCTTCGAGCCCTCGGCCTCGACCTCGGCCGAGCTGCCGGAGGCGGTGGCCGTACAGCTGTGCGAGGTGTCGCGGCACGACTCGTCGGCGGCCCTGACCGCCACGGTCGAAGGCCTGCTCGGCGCGCATCCGCGGATCGCCGGGCGCAGGCTGGAGGTGCGCCTGGACGAGTTCCTCGCCCGGACCCGGCACTTCCGCGACCTCCGCGTCCCCGCCTACCGTGCCTACCAGAAACGGCGCAACGAGCTGGTCGCCACCGAGCGCGGGCGCCTGCGTCTGGAGGAGTTCCAGCCGAAGGTCATGACCTCCTTCGTCCGCAACGAGCTGCTCGACCAGGTCTACCTGCCGCTCATCGGCGACAACCTGGCCAAGCAGCTCGGCGCGACCGGTGACGCCAAGCGGACCGACCAGATGGGGATGCTGCTGCTCATCTCCCCGCCCGGCTACGGCAAGACCACCCTCATGGAGTACGTGGCCAGCCGCCTCGGCCTCATCTTCGTGAAGGTCAACGGTCCGGCCCTGGGCCACCTGGTGACGTCGGTGGACCCGGCGGAGGCTCCCGACGCGACGGCGCGCCAGGAGATCGAGAAGATCTCCTTCGCCCTGGAGATGGGCAACAACGTGCTGCTCTACCTCGACGACATCCAGCACACCTCCCCCGAGCTGCTGCAGAAGTTCATCTCCCTCTGCGACGGCCAGCGGCGGATGGAGGGCGTCTGGGAGGGCCGGGCCCGCACCTACGACCTGCGCGGCAAGCGCTTCGCGGTCTGCATGGCGGGCAACCCGTACACCGAGTCGGGCAAGCGGTTCCGCATTCCCGACATGCTGGCCAACCGCGCCGACGTGTGGAACCTCGGCGACGTGCTGTCGGGCAGGGACGAGCTGTTCGCGCTGAGCTACGTCGACAACGCGCTGACGTCCAACCCGATCCTCGCCCCGCTCGCCGCCAGGGACCGCGGCGACATCCGTCTCCTCATGCGTCTGGCGCAGGGCGACTCCGGGGTCCGGGCCGACCAGCTGTCCCACCCGTACTCCTCGGTCGAGCTGGAGCAGATCCTCACCGTCCTGCGCAAGCTGCTGCGGATCCAGCGGGTGGTCCTGGCCAACAACAGGGCCTACATCGCCTCGGCCGCCCAGGCCGACTCCTCGCGGACCGAGCCTCCGTTCCAGCTCCAGGGGTCCTACCGCAACATGAACAAACTCGCCGCCCGCGTCGTGCCCGTGATGAACGACGCCGAGCTGGAGATCCTGATCGACGACCACTATCTGGGCGAGGCCCAGACCCTCACCTCGGGGGCCGAGGCGAACCTGCTCAAGCTGGCCGAGCTCAGGGGGACCATGACACCCGAGCAGGTCAGGAGGTGGACCGAGGTGAAGACGGCCTACCTGCGATCCCAGGCCCTCGGCGGCGCCGAGGACGACCCGATGACCCGGGCCGTGGGCGCGGTCGGCCTGCTCGCCGACCGGGTGAGCACCGCCATCGAGCACGCCGCCGGCCGCCTGTCCTCAGAGCCCGGACAGGAGGGTCCACCGTGACGGAGACGACTACGACTCCGAGATCGCCGAGCCGGTACGGCGGGCGGTGCGCCGGTGGCGCAGGAGGGCGGCGAGCACGGTGAGGACGATTCCTCCGAGTGCCGCGCCGAGCATGACCTCCACCGGGATGAACTGTCCGCCGAGGTAGCCGAGCAGGACCGCGGGACCGGCCCACAGGAGCTCGGCGGTCAGGGCCGCCAGGGTGTAGGCCCGCCAGGGGTGGGCCAGCCGTCCCGCGGTGGTCGCGGTGACCGTCCGGCCCGCCGGGAGGTAGCGGGCGATCAGCAGCGCCAGGAACGCGTGCCGCATGATCCACCCCTGCCAGCGGGACTCACTCTTCCGGGGGCGAGCCTCGGGGTGAAGGTGGGCCAGGCCGCGGGCGATCCGGCGGCCGATCCGGTAACCGGCCAGGTCGCCGGTCCACGCGCCGAAGGCCCCGATCGTGCCGAGGAGGACGGGATTCAGGTCGCCCTGGGCGGCCAGGGCGCCGCCGGCCAGCAGCAGGGTGCCGGGCGGCAGGATCGGGATGAACAGATCCAGCGACGACACCAGCCAGACGACCAGGTAGGCGGCGAGCGGCGCGGAGGGAAGCACTATGTCGAGCATCTGAGACCCTCTGGACTTCGGGTTTCCTGCGGGAGCGCCCGGCGAAGATGACCGCCGGTGCGTGTTTCTTGCGAATCGGGCCAGGGGGCTCAGGCGTCGAGGGCGAGCACACGGGCCGACGAAGCCCGTGTGCTCGTCTCTTCATGGACGTCGATTGCTCGGCTCTTCGGGGACGTCGATAAGGAGGTTAAGGAAGTGAGGAGTAGCGCGGGTCAGCTCAGGCGCTGGCCTCCACCAGCTCCGCTTCCTTGACCGCTGCCGTGGGGCCGCCGCGGAGCGGGACCTGGCGGATGAACACGGCGATGACGATGCCGACGGCGGCCACCACCGCGCCCCACATGAAGAGCGCCGTGACGCCGTCGGTGACGGCCTGCTGGAAGATGTGCCGGGCCGCTTCCGGCAGGTCGCGCAGGGCCTGCGGAGTCATGGAGGTGGCGGAGGTGCCGAGATCCTTCACTCCGGCTCCGGCCAGTGAGTCGGTCAGGTGGTTGACGTAGACCGCGCCGAGGAGGGAGATGCCGAGCGAGCTGCCCATGTTGCGCAGGAAGGTGGAGGCACCCGTGCCCGCGCCCATGTCGCGCAGTTCGATGCTGTTCTGGGCGATGAGGGTGCTGGTCTGCATCAGCCCGCCCATGCCCGCGCCCAGGATCGCCATGTAGACGCCGGACATGAACGTGGAGGTGTTGACGTCCATGGTGGCGAACAGCGCCAGGCTGATGGTGATGAGAATGGTGCCGGCGATCGGCAGGGCCTTGTAGTGCCCGGTCTTGCTGATCAGCAGACCGCCGCCCAGGCTGACGATCATCGCGGAGACCATCATGGGCGCCAGCAGCAGGCCGCTGTTGGTGGCGGAGGTGCCCTGGACGAACTGCTGGAACTGCGGCAGGAAGCCGATGGCACCGAACATCGCGAAGCCCGAGATGAAGGCGAGTCCCCCGGCCAGGTTGAAGTTGAGGCTGTTGAAGACCCGCAGGGGCATGATCGGCTCGACCACGCGACGCTGGACGACGATGAAGGCGACGAACGCGACCACCGTGAGCACCGCGAGCCCGAGGATCTGTGCCGAGCCCCAGTCGTACTGGACGCCGCCCCAGCTGGTGATCAGCACCAGTGCGGTGATCCACACGGTGAGCAGTGCGGAGCCGAGCCAGTCGATGCGAGCCTTGCCGGTGCCCTTCGGCAGCTTGCCGAGGGTGATCCAGCAGACCACCAGGGTGACCACGCCGAGCGGCAGGTTGACGTAGAAGGCCCAGCGCCAGTCGAGGTTGTCGGTGATGAACCCGCCGATGAGCGGGCCGCCGATCATCGCGACCGGCATGACGGCCATCATCAGGCCCTGGTACTTGCTGCGGTCACGCGGCGGGATCATCTCGCCGATGATCGACATGACGCCGACCATCAGACCGCCGGCGCCCAGGCCCTGGATCGCGCGGAAGGCGATCAGTTGCGTCATGTCCTGGGCCATGCCGCAGAGCACCGAGCCGACCAGGAAGATCACTACGGAGGAGATGAAAATGATGCGGCGGCCGTACAGGTCGCCGAGCTTGCCCCAGATCGGTGTGGACACCGTGGAGGCCAGAATGTATCCCGTGGCCACCCACGCCAGGTGGTCCAGTCCGCCCAGTTCGCCGACGATCGTCGGCAGTGCCGGGGCGACGATCATGTTGTCCAGCATCGCCAGTAGCATGGCGATGACCAGGCCGCTCATCGTGATCATGATTTGACGGTGACTGAACCCCAGTCCCCCCGCCTCTGCCGGCGCCGCCACCTCCGCTGCCGAAACCGGCGAAGCCGCCGCCCCTGTCGTTCCGTCCTTCGTTACCACTGCACCTTCTCCACTCAATTTAACTAGCCGGCCGGTAAGTACCGTACTTACTTACCGGCCGGTTAGCAAATGTGCGAGGATGGGAATAAATCACGACATAGACGGAGAAGGCGGAACGGTTGAGGGGTATGCGGCGCAAGGGCGAGGACACGCGGGCACAGATCGGGGACGTCGCGTTGGCCCTGTTCACCGAGCACGGTTACGACGCCACCTCGATGCGCGAGATCGCCGAGCAACTCGGCATCACCAAGGCCGCGCTCTACTACCATTTCACGAGCAAAGAGGCGATCATCCTCAGCCTCTTCGAGGAGCATCTGAACGCGCTCGACGAGCTGCTCGCCTGGGCCGCCGCCCAACCGCCCTCCCCGCAGCTGTCCTCGAAACTTCTCGGCGGATGGCTCGCGCTGGCCGTCGGCCGAGGGCTGCCGGTCATGCGCTTCGCGGCCGTCAACCAGACCGCGGTACGCGCCGCCCTGCATACGGACCGGGGCACCATCCAGCAGCGGATGGAGAAGGCCACCCGGATCATCGCGGGTCCGGACGCACCTCTCCAGGAACGCCTGCGCGTTCGGATGGCCCTGCTCAGCGTGCACATCACCGTGATGGCCTCCCATGAGACCGAGGCGGACGACGCCGACATCCTCGCCGCCGCGACGCACGCGGCGGCGTTACTGACCGGCGACCTGTTCCCCGCCCCGCAACTCCCGCTCGCCGATCACTGCGGCCCGGCCGGGACCCGGCCGGAGGCGACCGGCTGCCGACCCTGTCCGTGATCCGGGGGACGCCCGGCGGCCGATCGTATTCATGGTCCCGGAGACGATCGGCGGCCGACCGCGTTCGTGATCACGGAGGTCCGGGCGCGGGAGGGCTCCGGAGATCACTCGTGCTCCCGGAAGCACGGCCGGCGCCGGAGAACCGTCCAGGTCGCGGTGACGACGCCGACCCCGTACCTGCGGGGATGGCGCTCCCGGCCGGACGACTAGTCTGTTGGTTGCCGGTCGGCCCCGCGCCCACCGGAACGGTCTCCGTCATCGAGTGCGATGAGCGTGTCGATTCAGCGATCACCGGTCCTCCTGTGACTACGGGATCGCGCGAGAGCAGGGAACAGCGTGAAACTTCTACACTCCGGGAAGGTCCGCGACGTATACGAGGACCGGGGGGACATCATCCTCGTGGCCTCCGACCGGGTGTCGGTGTACGACGTGATCCTGCCCACGCCCATCCCGGACAAGGGGAAGATCCTCACCCGGCTGTCGCTGTGGTGGTTCGAGCAGCTCGCGGACATCGTGCCCAACCATGTGATCTCGGCCACCGACGTGCCCGCCGAGTTCGAGGGACGCGCCGTACGGTGCCGGAAGCTGAAGATGGTCCAGGTCGAGTGCATCGCCCGCGGCTACCTGACGGGACAGGGCCTGAAGGACTACCGGGCGACCGGTTCGATCTCCGGGGTGCCGCTTCCTCCCGGTCTGGTCGAGGGGTCCCAGCTCCCCGAGCCGATCTTCACCCCGACCACCAAGGCGCCGCTCGGCCTGCACGACGAGAGCATCACCTTCGACGACGTGGTCGCGCAGGAGGGTGCGGAGGTCGCCGAGGAGCTCAGGCGGATCACGCTGGAGATCTACGGGCGGGGATCCGAGCTCGCCGCCGAGCGCGGCGTCATCATCGCCGACACCAAGATCGAGCTGGGCTGGGCCCCGGACGGCACACTCGTGCTCGGCGACGAGGTGCTCACCTCGGACTCCTCGCGGTTCTGGCCGGCCGACGACTGGAAGCCCGGCCGTACGCAGTTCTCGTTCGACAAGCAGTACGTCCGCGACTGGGCAACCGGCACGGGATGGGACAAGAAGGAGCCCGCGCCGGAGGTGCCCGCCGAGGTCGTGGAGGTCACCCGGGCGCGCTACCTCGAGGCGTACGAGCGCATCACCGGCAAGTCCTGGTGACCCGCCCGCGCCCCTGACGCGCTCCCACGGCCGGGGACCGGCCTCACCCCGCCGCACGGCGGTACGGGCACCACGGAACGTACGCCCCGTGGCCGGGGGCCGGCCCGCCCATCCGTTCGAGGGAGACCCTCCCCCACGGCCCGAATCGCGAGGGCCGGTGTGGACGACTCGCACCGGCCTCTTCGGGGGGAGACGGGCGTCAGACGGCGAACTTCCTCTCCGCCGCGGCGCCCACGATCAGCGGGACCGCGGAGGCACCGGTCGGCGCGCAGAAGTCGGCCACGATGCAGGTGATGTTGTCGGGGCCGCCGCCCCGGTTGGCCAGGTCGATGAGCCACCGGGCGGCCTCGTCGGGATCGGAGATCTCGCTCAGCGTGTTGAACATGGTCTCGGGACCGACCACTGCGGTCAGGCCGTCGGAGCAGAGAAGGTAGCGGTCCTCCGGATAGGCCTCGCGCAGGGAGAGGTCGAGCTCACCGTCGCCGGTGCCCTCAAGAACCCTCAGCACCATGGATCGGCGCGGGTGCTCCGCGGCCTGCTCCAGGGTGATCCGCCCCTCGTCCACCAGCGACTGGACAAGGGTGTGATCGTGGGTGATCTGGTAGAGGGCGCCGTCGCGCAGCATGTAGGCGCGGGAGTCGCCGACGTGGGCCAGCGCGAAGGTGGCACCGTCCCAGAGCATGGCGGTCAGGGTGGTGCCCATCCCGCGCAGCGTGGGATCCTGCTCGCTCATGTCACGCAGCGTGTGGTTCACGCCCTTGGCCGCGTCCTTGAGCGCGGCCAGCAGGTCGACACCGCTCTCGGGAAGACTCTCGTCCAACGCCGCCATCGCCGTGACGGCGAGTGAGCTGGCGACCTCTCCGCCCGCATGACCACCCATACCGTCGGCTATGGCGAGCAGGCGTGCGCTCGCGTAGCCCGAATCCTCGTTCGCCTCGCGGCGGACGCCTACATCAGAGCGAGCCGCATAGCGCAGTGCCAATGCTTCGTTCAGTGCCATGAAGGCAGTAAAGCATTGGTTGAGGCACTTCACAAGCAAAGTTCCTGTAGACCGTTGCGGCACAGTGAACTACTGTGACCCAATATGGAGGAGCGCCAGGACATCACCGTGAACGCGGGCGACATCGCCCGGCTCGCCGGAGTCGGCAGGGCAGCGGTAAGCAACTGGCGCCGCCGCCATGAGGACTTCCCCCAGCCCGTGGGCGGCACCGCCTCCAGCCCTCTCTTCTCCCTGCCCGAAATTGCCGCATGGTTACGTGCAAATGGCAAATCTTTTGAAGTCTCCCTCGGTGACCTGGTCTGGCAGCGGCTGCGGACCTCGGTCGACGACCTGCGCCTGGGAGATCTGGTGGGCAGGGCCGGCGCGTTCCTGCTGTTTCTGCACCGCGAGCCCGGAGCCTGGCGCGATCACGGCACGAGGTCCCTCTCCCGCATGGCCACCGTGACAGCCGATCTTCCCGGCTCCCCCGACCTGCGTCTGGACGACCTCGCCCTCGTCGGGCTGGTCGCCGAGCTGGCCGCCGAGCGCGGGCCGCTGGACGCCTTCGAGTTCCTCTGCGAGCGCTACGTCGAGGCCCACTCCCGCCAGCTCTCGATCACCCGGGACGACGTGGCCGAGCTCATGACCCGGCTCGCCGTCCAGGAGAAGGGGGTCGTCCTCGACCCCGCCTGCGGTGTCGGGACTCTGCTGCTGCACGCGGAGTCCTCACGCGGCCAGGAGATCAACGAGACGAACGCGCTGCTCTCCGCGGTCCGGGTGCTGCTCCGGGGCGCCGAGTCACGGATCGTCGCCGGCGACTCCCTCCGCGAGGACGGCCTGACCGGCGATCTCGCCGACGCCGTGATCTGTGACCCGCCGTTCAACGAGCGCGCGTGGGGTTACGAGGACCTGGCCGCCGACCCCCGCTGGGAGTACGGCCTGCCGCCGCGAGGGGAGTCCGAGCTCGCCTGGGTGCAGCACTGCCTGGCCCACGTGAAGCCGGGAGGTCTGGTGGCGATCCTGATGCCCACCGCGGCGGCCAGCCGCCGTCCCGGCAAGCGGATCCGGGGCAACCTGCTCCGCGCCGGGGCGCTGCGGGCCGTGGTGACGCTGGCGCCCGGCGGCCCCGACCTGTGGGTGCTCCGCCGCCCCAACGGCACGCGGCCCCCGTCCCAGCTCCTGGTGGTGGACGCGAGCGAGGACCTGTCGATCGTGGAGCCCGCCTGGCGCGCCTACGTGGAGAACCCCGAGGCCGAGCTGTCCGGCGACAGCCGTACGGTGCGGATCATCGACCTGCTCGACGACGAGGTGGACCTCAACCCGGCCAGGCATCGCCCGCAGCAGGGGGGCCTGGACTTCCTGCGGGACTTCACCGACGCGCTGGCCAGGTTCAGGGGCACCTCGGCCATGCTGTCGGACGCGCCGCCCTCCCTTGAGCTGCTCGACGAACGGCAGGACCTGCCGACCACCACCATCGGAGAGCTGGCCAAGGCGGGTTTGATCGCCATTCTCCAAGCCCCGCCCAAGATGTCCGCCGATGAGGGTCCTCTCCCGGTTCTGACCGCCGACGACATCGCCGCGGGCACGTCCCCCTCCGGACGGACCACCCTCGATCCGGCCCTGGTCATGATCAAACCCGGTGACGTCGTGACCACCGTGCTGGGCACCGTACGGATGATCACACAGAGCGGTGCGGCGCTCGGCCCGCAGGTCACCCTCTACCGCGTGGACCCGCAGCGGCTCGACTCCGGCTTCCTGGCCGGTTTCCTGCGCTCCGCGGACGGGGCCAGGATCCATCCCAGCTCCAGCCGCCTCGACGTGCGGCGGGCGCGGGTGCCGATGCTGCCCCTGCCCGACCAGCGGCGGTACGGCACGGCGTTCCGCGAGTTGTTCGCATTGGAGGACAGACTGCGCGAGACGAGAACACTGGGAGAAACCCTGATCCGGCTAGGCTTTGACGGACTGGTCGACGGCCATCTCCGGCCGTGCGACCAACGGGTGTGATGCCCGCAAGTCTGGGAGGGTCGATGGTCATCGGAGACCGCTACGAACTCGACGACCTCCCTCTCGGCCAGGGGGGCATGGGCGCCGTCTACGGCGGTCACGACAAGCACCTCGACCGCAGGGTGGCCGTCAAATTCCTGAAGCTTCTCACCGGCCCCGACGAGGAGCTGAACCGGCGCTTCCTGCGCGAGGCCCGCATCCTGGCGAAGCTGGAGCACCCCGGCGCCCCGGTGCTCTACGACTTCGGCACCTTCGACCAGCGGCTGTTCCAGGTGATGCAGTTCATCGAGGGCGTCACCGTGGCCGACCTGGTCAGCGAGCACGGCCCGCTCCCCGTCCCGTGGGCCGCCGCGATCGCGGCCCAGGCCTGCGCCGTCCTGTCGGCCGCCCACGCGCTGTCCATCTACCACCGCGACCTCAAGCCGACGAACCTGATGCTGTGTCCCGACGGGAGCGTCAAGGTCCTGGACTTCGGCCTCGCGATGCTCCGTGAGGCCGACTCCACCCAGTTCACCCGGATCGGCCAGATCCTCGGCACCCCCGCCTACATGGCGCCCGAGCAGATCCAGAGCGGCCTGTCAGGCCCCCGCAGCGACCTCTACGCGCTCGGCTGCGTGATGCACGAGATGCTGACGGGCGAGCAGTTGTTCACCGGACCCACCGAGTACGTCGTGTTCGAGCGCCAGGTGAAGGAGCGCCCGCCCGCGGTCCCCGGCGTCCCCGCCGAGCTGAACCGCCTGATCGAGGATCTCCTGGAGAAGGACCCCGACAACCGGCCCGTGGGCGCCGACGTCCTCTACGAACGCCTGCAGCCCTTCGCCGTGGACCTCCCCATGCTCCCCGGCTTCCTGCACCCGTCGTCGGTCCCCAGCCCCGGCCGGATGTACGCACGCATGGTCGGCCGCGTCCTCGCCTGAGGCGGATCGTCACCATCCGCGGCTGGCAGGCCGCCGCCAAGGTCGGTGCGCGGACCGACGGAGAAGGCGCCGCGGCGTGCGCGGTCGTGCTCGGCGGGCCGGCCCGGCTCGCCGCGCGCGGGGGGCTCAAGGCGCCGATCGCCCGCGCCTGCCCACTGGATCAGGCGCGGGACGCGTTCCGCGAGCCGGAACGGCGGCACGCTCACGGCAAGATCGTGCTCCTTCCCCGGCCGGGGAGGGCACGGCCCGGTCCACTCGTGACCGCTGAGCCCTGAGCCTGGCGCGGACCGCCCAGGCGATGAGGAGCCAGGCCGCGACCAGTGCCGGTCCGGCGACGGCCAGGTGGGTGGTGACCTGCTGGATGATCTCTGGGGCGAGGTGGTAGCTGAGGGTCACCAGCGTCGCCGCCCAGGCGCAGGCGGTGGGCAGGCTCGCGGTCGCGAAGGTGCGGTACGGCATGCCCGCCCAGCCCGCGAGCCGGGGGGTCAGCGTGCGGGCGCTGCCGAACCACTGGCCACCCGCCACCGCCCAGCGCCCGTACTTCCCGAGCAGCTCGCGCGGCCGGTCCCAGCGGCCGGGGGCGAACCGGTGGAAGGAGGGAGCACCCTCGCGGCGCCGCCCCCACAGGTAGGAGATCTGGGTGCCGACCACCGCCGCGCACGCCGCCACCGCGATCGCCCCGCCCAGCGGCACCACGCCCAGATGGGAGAAGTACCCGAGCGCGACGAGCACGCTCGTCCCCGGCAGCGCGACGCCGACCAGCAGTCCGGCCTCGGCCACCAGGAACACCCACGCCACGACCAGCAGCAGCGGCGGGGAGAGCTGGCCGAGCAGGTCAGACATGAACTGCCGGCCTGCGGCACACGTACGTCATCCCCGGGGGCAGGTTCCGCCAGACCGGCCCGGTGGTCAGCACCTCGTCGAAGGCCGACCGCAGCCGCCTGCGGAAGGCCCTGGCCCCGGCGAGCGGTACGGCGTGCAGGTAGGTCACGGTCGTGAACGCTCCCCCGGGGGCGAGCACCCGGCCGATCTCACCGACGATCCGCTCCTGCTGCTCGCCGGGGAACAGCGACCACGGCAACGTGCTGACCACCGCGTCCACCCGGCCGACCCCGGCGGAGGCCAGGAGCTCGCCCAGGTCGGCCGCGTCACCCTGGATGGTCTCCATCCAGGGTTTGGTCCTGCGCAGGTGTGCGACCAGGTCGGGTTCGATCTCCACGGCCAGATGGCGCGATCCGGGAGCCGTCCGCGCCCGGATGGCCTCGCTGATGGAGCCGGTGCCCGGCCCCAGCTCCACCACCACCGGCGTGCCGCTCGTCGGCACCACCGCGGTCAGCGCCCTGGCCAGTGCCGGAGAGCTCGGGGCGATCGCGCCCACCACGCTCTGCTTGCGGAGAGCGACCGCCATGAATGCCCGCAGGTCAGGAACCACCGCTGTCTCGTTCATGGCTCAATGACATCGTCGCGGAGGTGCCGGCCGCAGGACGCCGGAACCTAGTCTTCGGGGTATGCCTGGCCATACCCCGGAAGGGGGTCTGGCCCGCTGGGGGGCACTCCCGCGCAGGCCGTACTGTCATAAGGTGCGATCTCAGGCGGCCTGGCAGGCACTCACCCGGCGAAACCTGCTGGTCACGCTCTGGCCGTGGCGTTCGATCGCCTACCTGATGACGAGCGCCGTCGTCGGCGCGGTCATGCTCGTGGTGGTCCTGGTGTCCCTGATCTCCGGCGCGCTGCTGGCTCTGGTGCTGGTGGGCATCCCGCTGCTGGTCGTGCTGGGACTCAGCGGGATCCCGGTCGGCGCGCTGGAACGGCGCCGCCTGTGGATCATCGACTCGGAGCCGGTGGAATCGCCGCATCGCGTGCCCGACCAACCGGGGCTCGTCGCCTGGGCCCGGCTCCGGTTCAGTGAGCAGGCCACCTGGCGGGAGCTGGCCTACACCGGCCTGCTGATCACCGTGCTCTGGCCGATGGAACTCCTGGCCGTGGTGTACGGAATCGCCGGGCCCATGCTGGCCATGTACTCACCCATAGCGCTGGAGGAATCGGGCGAGTTCAGGCTGCTCAAGTTCTGGCTGATCGACAGCTATCCCGAGGCGTTCGCCGCGGCGCTGCTGGGAGCCGTCCTGCTCGCCCTCTTCATCTATCCGCTGACGGCGCTGGCGGTGCTCCACGGCATACTGGCCCGGTTGCTGCTCGGCGCGCGGGAGACCGACGAGGCGCAGCGGGTCATCGAGCTCACCCGGTCCAGGACCCGGCTGGTCGAGGCCTTCGAGGCCGAACGGCGGCGGATCGAGCGGGACCTGCACGACGGCGCCCAGCAGCGGCTGGTCTCGCTGACCATGACGCTCGGCCTGGCCAAGCTCACCCGCGGGGACGAGAGGACCGACCTCGTCCACAAGGCGCACGGGCAGGCGAAGCTCGCGCTGGCCGAGATCCGCGACCTGATCAGGGGGATCCACCCGCAGATCCTGACCGACCGGGGGCTGCCCGCGGCCGTCGCCGACGTCGCCGACCGCTCCCCCGTCCCCGTCGAGGTCTCCATGACGCTCCCGTCGCGGCTGCCCGAGGCGGTGGAGGCCACCGCCTACTTCGTGGTGTCGGAGGCGCTGGCGAACACGGCCAGGCACAGCGACGCCCGGCAGGCCTCCGTGACAGGCCGGATGGACGGCGACCGCCTCGTGGTGGAGATCGGCGACGACGGCGTGGGCGGCGCCGACGCGGCGGCCGGGACCGGCCTGGCGGGGCTGGCCGACCGCGTCTCGGTGGTGAACGGCAGACTGATGCTTTCCAGCCCGGTCGGCGGCCCGACCCTGCTCCGTGTGGAGATCCCTTGCGCATCGATCGATCCCTCAAGGTAGTCATCGCCGAGGACGGCGTGCTGTTGCGCGAAGGGCTGGCCGGGCTGCTCACGCGGTTCGGGCATCAGGTGGTGGCCACGGTGGGCGACGCCGGGAAACTCATGGAGGCGGTGCGCGAGCACGCTCCGGACGTCGTCGTGACCGACGTCCGGATGCCGCCGGACTTCACCGACGAGGGGCTCCGGGCCGCGGTCGCCCTCCGCGCGGAGAATCCGCGCCTGCCCGTCCTCGTGCTGAGCCAGTACGTCGAGCAGACCTACGCGACCGAACTCCTGGACTCCGGTGACGGCACCGGGATCGGCTACCTGCTCAAGGACCGGATCGGCGACGTGGAGGAGTTCGTCGACGCGCTGCTCAACGTGGTCGGCGGCGGTACGGTCGTGGACCCCGAGGTGGTCAGGCAGTTGCTGCGCCGCCGCCGCGACCCGCTGGCGCGGCTGTCTCCCCGGGAGCGGGAGGTCCTGGCGCTGATGGCCGAGGGCCGGTCCAACGCGGCCGTCGCCAGGGCGCTCGTGGTGTCGGAGGCCGCGGTGGGCAAGCACATCGGCAACATCCTGACCAAGCTCGACCTGCCCCCGGCCGAGGACGACCACCGGCGGGTGCTGGCCGTGGTCACCTACCTGAGGGGGTAGACAGAGATCCACGTGCCGAGCGCGTCAGGTTTCCGCGCGCCGGCCTCGACGAAGGAGAACGCCGAGGCCGGCGTCCTCCCGTCGTGAGAAAGAATGCCGTCCATGGAAGAACGATGGATCGAGGTGGCCGACCGGGTACTGGTCCGGCGGTATGCCGAGCTGGACCTGTCGGTCGGCCTCGTCTTGGGTGACGGCGGCTGCCTGGTGATCGATACGCGAGGGGACGAGCGGCAGGGGGCGGAGCTCGCCTCACAGGTGCGGCGGATCACCCGCGATCCGTGGACGGTGGTGCTCACTCACTCGCACTTCGACCACAGCTTCGGCACGCGGGCGTTCCTGGAATGTCCCGTCTGGGCGCATGAGGGCTGCCGCACCGATCTGATCGAGAACGGAGAGACGACGCGGGAGGCCTGGAGGCTGCGTTACCTGACGGAGGAGCAGGCCGGCATCGCCGACGACATCGCGAAAACGGAGATCGTGCTGCCGGACCGTCTCGTGACCGATCGGGCGGAGCTGGTCGCCGGCGGGCGCCGGGTCGTCCTGACCCACTTCGGCCGCGGCCATTCCAGCAACGACCTGGTGGTCCACGTGCCGGACGCCGGCGTGGTGTTCGCCGGCGACCTGGTGGAGAACGGCGCCCCACCGGCGTACGGGGACGCCTACCCGCTCGAATGGCCGGGGACGGTCGACGGCGTGCTCGGGCTCGCCGGTGACGGCACCGTGGTGCCGGGACACGGTGACCCGGTGGACCGCGCGTTCGTCGTCACCCAGCGCGCCGAGATCGGCGCGGTCGCGGAGCTGTGCGAGGAGGTGGCCGCCGGCCGGATGAGCGTCCAGGACGCCGTACGGCTGTCGCCCTATCCCGAGGAGACCACCAGCCTCGCGATCCACCGATCGCGGGCCGGGTCCGGCGAGTCCGAAACCTGATCCCTCGCAGGCCGGGGAGAGCCGGCCGACGCCCGAACGATCAGGGGCCCGCCCCGTACCCGGCGGAGAAACCGGGTGGGTCCGGAGGCCGTTTCCCGGATGGGCGTGCCCTGGAGACGGAAGCAGGGGTCGCGGTCCTTCAGGTGCGAACCAATCCGGTGAGGTAACTCGTCAGGGAGTCCAGATCCTTGAGGAACCAGGTGTCGCCCCCGAACTCGATGAAGACGTCCAGCTCGGCCTCGATGGCGTCGACCAGCCGCACCATGGCGATCGAGGTGATCCCCAGGGCGACGAACGGGGAGTCCGCGCTCAGGATCTCCTCGGCGGAGACCTCCCCGTCGCTGGCCGCGGCCAGTGCCCCGGCCAGCCACTCCCTCATCGGGGTCCCGGAAGGCGAGATGCCTTCCGTCCCGGCCGCATCGGTCGCGCCGGCCGCGTCGACCTGATCGATCTGACTGGCCTGACCGGCTGAACCCGCCTGACCGACCTGATCGACCTGATCGGCTGAACCCGCCTGACCAACCTGACCGACCTGACCGGCTGAACCCGCCTGACCAACCTGACCGACCTGACCGACCTGACCGACCTGACCGACCTGACCGACCTGACCGACCGAGCCTGCTTGATCGACCGAGCCTGCGATGTCCAGATGACTCATATTTTCTCCTTGGCGACGTCGACCGTCACCCGCTGGGTGTCTTCAATGACGTTCTTCTCCGCCGGACGCGGAGTCCTTCCGGCGATCGCCTCGACCCCGACGAGGTCGTCGGCGATCGCGTCCGGGATGTCACGGTCGAAGCCGGAGAGCGAGCGCGTCCGCAGGGCGATGAGGGCCGTGCCGACGATGCCCATCGCGAAGAGGACGTACATGAAACCGATCCCCCGTCCCGGTCCGGTGCCGACGAGCGCCCCGGCGGTCGAGGCCAGCGTGCCGCCGTCGGCGAGCATGGGCTCCAGCAGCGCGCTGACCCCCGGGGCCACGAGGCCGAACCCGATCGGCAGCGTGGACCACGAGATCACCGTGTTCAGCGCGAAGACCCGGCCGTGGAAGCGCTGGGGGACCTTCACCTGGACGATCGTCGCGTAGATGCCGTTGAGCAGCGTCAGGCACAGGGCCATCCCGAACGCCCCGACGGTGATCACGACGAGGTCGGCCCGCAGTCCGGTGACCGCGGAGCACGCTCCCAGCGCCAGGGTGCAGAGCAGCACACCGCGCATCCGCAGGCGGCGCGGCCCACCCCACAGGCTCATGATCAGGCCGCCGAGGAACCCGGCCGCCCCGGAGGCGAAGGCGACCCGGCCGGTGTCGTCCAGGGTCGCGAACGACAGCACCAGCGGTGTGACCATCAGGAACAGAGGCGAGAGGAAGACGTTCAGCCCGGCGAAGAAGAACAGCATGGCCCTGAAACCGGGGTTCCCCCAGGAGTAGCGGAAGCCCTCTGCTATCTCCGCGAGGAGTGTCTCCCTGCGCCGCCAGGCCATCGTGACGGGGAACCGTACGAGGAGTAGCGTGCCGATCGCGATGCCGTAGCTGGCGACGTCGAACAGGACGATGCCCTCCAGCCCGATCGTGGCCATGAGACCGACCGCGATCAGGGGGACCAGGAGCTGCGACGAGGAGTTGACCATCTGGACGACGCCGTTGGCGTGGCCGAGAAAACGTTTGGGCACCAGCTGCGCGACCGCCGACCCGTAGGCCAGCCGCTGGAAGGTCAGCGCCACCGACAACATCACCAGCGGCAGGTAGACGTGCCAGACCTCAAGGTTTCCCGTCCACAGCAGCACACCGAGTACGAGCTGGCTGCCCGCGGCCCCGATGTCCCCCGCCAGCATCACCCGGCGCCGGTCCATCCGGTCGACGATCGCACCCGCGAACGGCGCCACGAGCAGGCCGGGCACCAGGGCGAGTACGGCGAACAGCGCGAAGCTCGCGACGGACCCGGTGGTCTGGTAGATCCAGATCGGCACCGCGAACTCGGTGAGGGACGAGCCGATGATCGACACGAGCTGTCCGGCCGCCACGGCCGCGAACCGGCCCATCCCGGGTTCCGGCGCCCGGGACGCGGCGGGATCCCGCTGCCCGTACCGGGACACTCCCGCCAGCCACCACGTCGCGCCTTCGCTCCGGGCGGGGATGCCGGAGGTCCCCTGCGTCTCCAGAGGCGTCGAGCCGCCCGCCGATGACGCGAAATCCCCCGGGTCGTCCAGAGCCGACCGAGGCCTCGCGGCCTCCGGGGCCACTGAGTTGCCTGAGGTCGCCCGCGGGGCGAGAGACCCCGAGCTGCCCAGAGCCGCCTGGGACACGGTGCTCTCTGGCACCTTCGAGCCGCCCGCCGATGACTCGAAATCCCCCGGGTCGTCCAGGGCCGCCCGCGACACCGTGGTCTCTGGAACCTTCAGGCCCTCCGAGCCGGCGGGGATCTCCGGGGTCCACGAGGGGAGTGCACGAGGAGTCTCGACGAGGATCCGCGCGAGTTCCGCAGCTCGGTATTTCAGGAAGAAGTGCCCGGCCTCACTCATGACGACGAGCGCGGAGGTGTCCGCCAGGAAGTGCCACTCGCGGTAGCGCTCCTCGTGGAACTCCGTGGCGGGGTCGCGGTCGCCGGCCACGGTGACCAGCGGGGCGCGCAGCCGCGTCACGTCCGCGCCGAGGATGCCGGTGAAGTACTCCTCGGCGCGCTCCGCCTCCCTGCGCATGTTCCGCACGATCCGTACGGCGTGCTCGGGTTCGAGGTCGCTCAGGTCCACGCCCATGGAGGCGAGCCAGTTGCCGTAGGCGCGGTCGGAGGAGACGGCGGCGGCTCGTGCGAGCCTGGCCAGCCCGCGCATCACCCTGCCGGTGGGCCGGCTGAAGGGGAAGGCCGCGCCGATGAAAACGGCCTCCAGCTCACGTCCGGCGGCCTCGACGCGGCGGGCTATCTCCACGGTGAGCGCCGACCCGACGCTGCTCTGCCCGTACAGGACCAGCGGACCGCGCACCCGCCGGAGGATCTCCTCGGTGCAGAGCTCGGCCAGCTCCTCAAAGGGCAGCGCGTCCTCCTCGAGTCCCAGGTCGTTCCCGGGGATCGCGAGCGAGAGCAGCCGGTGGGAGGGCGGCAGCGCATCGGCCAGCGGCCGGTACACCACCGCGCTGCCCCCGCCGTAGGGCACGCAGACGTAGGTGACGACCTCGGTGCCCGGACGCTGGACCGGGGTGAGCTCGTGCAGCAGCGGGCGTGCCGATGCGCCGTCGGGTTCACCGCCTGACGCTCCTCCGGGGCGCTCGACCAGCGCGGCGAGCCCTCGCACCGTGGGGTGCTGGAACAGGTCCATCAGGGACACGCCGCCGCCCAGCTCGCGGCGCATCCTGGCGATCGCCTTCGTCGCCGACAGCGAGTGTCCCCCGAGCTCGAAGAAGTCGTCCTCCGCCCCGATCTCGGCGATCCCGAGCACCTGCGACCAGATCCCGGCGATGACGCGCTCGACCGGCGTGACGGGAACGGCCGCCGACTCGTCCCGCGCCATCCGGGGCGCGGGGAGCGCGCGCGTGTCGAGCTTGCCGTTGGGGGTCAGGGGCAGCCGGTCGAGCAGCACCACCGCCTTCGGCACCATGTACGCGGGGACGGCGGACGCCAGCCACTCGCGCAACTCAAGCGGTTCGCGCGGCTCGCGTGATCTGTGCGACTCGCCGTTCTCGCCGAGTTCACGGCTCTCGTCGAACCCACGGCGCTTGCCGAGCTCACGGTGTTCGTTGAGCCCGTCGGGTCCGGCGCGTTCGTCGAGCTCACGGTGCTCGTCGGTTCCTGCGTGTTCGGCGTCTCTCACGACGTAGGCGACCAGCGCCCCGTCGTCCACGACGACGACCGCCTGCGCCACGCCGGGAGCCTCAAGCAGGCGGGCCTCTATCTCGCCGAGCTCGATCCGGTAGCCGCGCAGCTTCACCTGGCTGTCGAGGCGGCCGAGGAACTCCAGCTGACCGTCCGGCCGCCAGCGGGCCCGGTCTCCGGTGCGATAGAGGAGGCCCTCGCCGTACGGATCGGTCACGAACCGCTCGGCGGTGAGCTCGGGCCGGTTCAGGTAGCCGCGGGCCAGGCCCGCGCCTCCGATGTACAGCTCGCCGGGTGTCCCCGCCGGGACCAGTCCCCTCCGCTCGTCGAGCACATACACGGAGGTCTCCGCGATGGGACGGCCGATGGGCGGACGCTCGTCGGAGTCGCGGAGCTCCGCACAGGTGGCGATGATCGTCGCCTCGGTAGGTCCGTAGGTGTTGACCAGCCGGACCCGTCCCCCGAAGCGCCGGTGCCAGGCCCGGACCGCCTGCGGTTGCGCCTGGTCGGCCCCCAGCACCGTCAGGCGCAGCCCGGGTGGCCAGGCGACGGCGTCGATGTCGGCGACCAGCTCGTGCCAGTACGGCGTGGGCAGGTCGAGCACGGTCAGCCGGGCGCCCTCGGCGCTCGCGAGGAAGTCCGGCAGGAACTCGCCCCCGCCGGGCAGCAGCGTGAGCGCCGCGCCAGCCGCCAGGCACGGGTAGACCTCCTCCGCGTGGGTGTCGAAGCTGACCGAGGCGAACTGGAGCACCCGGTCGGCCGGGCTCAGACCGTACTCCTCGCGCATCCAGCCGACCCGGGCCGCCAGCGCCCGGTGCGTGACGACCACACCCTTGGGCCTGCCCGTCGAACCCGAGGTGTAGATGACGTACGCGGCTCGGTCGGGAGCGGAGGCGGGCAGCTCTGCCGCGCTCTCTCTCGGCTCGTCGCTGGGGTCGAGCCGCCGGATCTCCGGCAGGCGCGCGCCCGTGGCGGCGGGGGCGACCAGGATTCCGGCCGCGCTGTCGGCGAGCATGTAGGTCAGCCGGTCGTCCGGGTAGGCCGGATCGAGCGGCAGGTAGGCGGCGCCCGCCTTCCACACCGCGAGCAGCGTGACGATCAGATCAGGCGAACGGTCCAGGCAGACTCCGACGATCGACTCGGGCCCGGCGCCCGCCTCGCGCAGCGCCCGCGCGAGCCGGTCGGACCGCCCGTCCAGCTCCGCGTAGGTCAGCTCGACGCCCTCGTGGCTCAGCGCCGTCCTCCCCGGGGCCGCCGCCGTCGCGGCGGCGATCAGCTCGGGTACGGTCTCCCGCTGAAGCTCAGGTGCGGTCTCTCGCTGAAGTTCAGGTGCAGTCTCTCGCTGAAGCCCGGGTACGGTCTCTCGCTGAAGCTCAGGTGCGATTTTCTGTTGAAGCTCAGGTGCGGTCTTCTCCTGAAGCCCGGGTATGGTCTCCCGCTGAAGCCTGCCGGGACCGGTGCTCCAGCCCAGGATCCGTTCCCGCTCGTCCTCGCCCAGCAGGTCGATCTCGGACAGTCGGATGTCTGGATCGTCGGCCACCGCGCGGAGCAGCCGGACGAACCGGTCGGCCAGCGCCTCGACCGTGGACCGGTCGAACAGGTCGGTCCGGTATCCGAACCCGAGGGTCAGGCCGTCGGCGCCGCGCCAGGCTTCCAGCGTCACCTCGAACTTGGCCGCCCGGTATCCGGTGTCGAACCCCTCGACCTCGATGTCCCGCATCGGGAGCACCTGATCGGGGTCGTTCTGGCTGTGCAGGATGAGCATGGTCTGGAAGAGGGGCGAGCGGCTGAGGTCGCGTTCGATCCTGAGATCGGTCATGACCCTCTCGAACGGGATCTCCTGGTGACTGAAGGCGTCCACCGCGGTGGACCGGGTACGGCCCAGCAGTTCCCTGAAGGTCGGGTCCCCCGACAGGTCGCCGCGGAGCACGAGGGTGTTGAGGAAGTAACCGATCAGCGGTTCGAGCTCGACGTGGGGCCGCCCGCCGATGGGCGAGCCGACGCAGATGTCCTGCTGTCCCGTGTGGCGCATGAGCAGCGTCTGGTAGGCGGCGAGCAGCGCCATGAACAGCGTGCCGCCCTCCGCGATCGCGAGCCGTTCCAGGCGGGCGGTCACCTCTGCGTCGACGCCGCCGGTCAGGGTGTCGCCCTCGGAGGTGTGCACGGCGGGGCGTGGCCGGTCCGTGGGCAGCTCCAGGATCGGGGCGCCGGCGAGCTGCTCACTCCAGTAGTCCAGCGAGCGTCGCGCGCTCTCCCCCTGAAGCTCACCGCGCTGCCAGATCGTGTAGTCCGCGTACTGGATGGGCAGCGGCCCCAGTGGCGACGGCTCGCCTGCGAGAAAGGCGCCGTAGAGAACGGCGAGCTCGCGCAGGAGCAGGTTGATGGAGACCCCGTCGGCGATGATGTGGTGGCACACCACGCTCAGCACGTGGTCGTCGTCGCCGAGACGGAGCAGCGTGATCCGCAGCGGTGGTCCGGCCGTCAGGTCGAAGGGAGTGGAGACGCGCTCCGCGATCACGGCCGGGGCCTCGTCCTCGGAGACGTCCAGGCACTCGAACGGCGCGGGCCCCGGCTCCTCGACAACCTGGACCGGGCCCGCGTCCATGTTGGCGTTGTCCATGTCGGCCGCGCCAGCCGGGTCGTCTATGCCGACTGTTCTGTCCACGTCGGCCGCGTCAGCCGGGTCGGCTGCGTTGTCCGTGTCGGCCGCGTCAGCCAGGTTGTCCATGCCGACTGCGGTGTCCGGGTCAGCCGCGTCAACTGGGTCGTTCATGCCGACTGCGGTGTCCGTGTCGACCGCGTCAGCCGGGTCGTCCGTACCGGCTGCGTTGCCCGTGCCGACCGCGTCGTCCATGCCACGGAACCGGGTACGCAGCATCTCGTGCCTGGCCACGATCTCGTCGAACGCCCGGCGCAGGACCGCGACGTCCAGCGGGCCGCGCCACCGCTGAGCGAGGGACATGGCGAACGAGGTGTCCTCGGGGTCGAGCTGGCCGAGGAACCAGATCCGTTCCTGTCCCGACGAGAGAGGGAGGATCTCCGTCTCCGGCGGACGCGGGGAGATCGACGGCGGAGCGACTGCGGCGCCGCGCCGTAGTCGCTGGGCCAGCAGCGCCTGTTTGGCGGGCGACAGCATGGTCACGGCGCTTCCTCGTCGAGCAGCAGGGCGGCCTCTTCGTCGGTCAGCGCGGACAGTTCTTCCATGAGCAGCTCCTCCATCGCGACCGCGAGGTCGGCCACCGTACGATTCCTGAAGAGCGCGCGGATGGGAACGTCGATCCCCATGGCCGCACGCAGGTGCGCGCCGACCCGTACGGCGAGCAGCGAGTGACCGCCCAGCACGAAGAAGTCATCGAAGGCGCCGACCCTGTCGACCCGCAGCACCTCCTGCCAGACCTTCGCCACCAGGGCCTCGGCATCGGTCCTGACCGCCACGAACGGCCGGTCCTCGTCGAAGCCGGGCGCGGGGAGAGCCCTGCGGTCGATCTTTCCGCCCGAGGTCGTCGGCAGTTCGTCCAGCACCACCCAGACCTCGGGCACCATGTACGGCGGAAGCCCCCCGGCCAGGTGACGCCGGAGCTCCGCCGGGTCGACGGAGCCGGCGACATAGGCGACGAGCCTGTCATCGTGGGCGGTGACCGCCGCCTGCCGCACGCCGGGACGGGCGAGCAGGCGCCCCTCGATCTCCGCGGGTTCGATCCTGAACCCGCGGACCTTCATCTGGTCGTCGAGGCGGCCCAGGAACTCCAGCTGCCCGTCCGCGCGCCAGCGGACCAGGTCACCGGTCCGGTAGAGCCGCCCGACCTCGGGATCGGACACAAAACGCTCGGCGGTCAGGTCCGAGTGCCCGAGGTAGCCGCGGGCGAGTCCGGCGCCGCCGAGGAGGAGCTCTCCCGGCGCGCCGGGTGGCACGTGGTGGCCGTGAGCGTCGAGGACAATCGCCCGCACGCCGCCGATCGGACGGCCGATCGGCGGGCGTTCCTCGGTGTCGGCGGGGCCGAGGTCCGCTGCGGTGGCGATGATCGTGGCCTCTGTGGGTCCGTAGGTGTTCACCAGGCGCACCCCGTCGCCGAACCGTTCCCGCCAGCGGGCCACGGCGCTCGCGTGCACCTGCTCGCCACCGAGGATGACCAGCCGCAGCCGTTCGGGCCAGGCCACGTCGTCCATCTGGTCGACCAGCCGGTGCCAGTAGGCCGTCGGGAGATCCAGGACCGTCACCTCCGGCCCTCGTGGTCCGGCGAGGACCTCGGGGAGGGTGACCGCCCCCTCTGGCAGGAGCTCCAGGGTCGCCCCCGAGGCGAGGGCGGGGTAGATCTCCTCGGCGTGCGCGTCGAAGCTGAGCGAGGCGAACTGGACCACGCGGTCTCCCGGCCCCAGACCGTAGGCCTCCCTCATCCAGGTCACCCGGGCGGCCAGGGCCCCGTGTTCCACCACCACGCCCTTGGGCAGGCCGGTGGAGCCGGAGGTGTAGATCACATACGCGGCGTCGGCGGCGTCGGTGCGATGCGGCCCTTCGAGCTCCGTCCCGGGCCTCTCGCTGTCCGGCTCACCAAGCTCAGGCGGCTCTTCCCGCCCGGCCGGCGCTTCGGATCCGTCCAGACGTCCCAGCTCGTCCGATCCGTCCAGGCTGCTCAGACCGTCAAACTCGTCCAAGCCACCCAGACTGTTCAAGCCGTCAAGCTCGTCCAGGCCGTTCAAGCCGTCGAGGCGCAGTGTCGGGACATCTCCCGGCAGGTCGTCAAGGTTCCGTCCCGTCACCACCAGCGCGGCACCGCTGTCGGCGAGGAGCAACCCGGCCCGTTCCTCCGGGAGTTCGGGATCGACGGGCAGGTAGGCACCACCGGCCCGCCACACCGCCAGCAACGCCACCATGGCGTCGATCGACCGATTCACGCGGACCGCGACGATCGTCTCCCGCTCGACGCCCCGTCGGCGGAGCGCGACCGAGAGCGAGGCTACGCGGCGCTCCAGGCCCGCGTAGGTCAGTGTCTCGTCGCCGCAGCTCAGCGCGGTGGCATCGGCGTGGGAGGCGATCACCTCGCCGATCAGCTCCGGTACGAGGGGAACACCGGAATGAGCGACAGTCGCCTCGCCGATCGGTCCCGACACAAGAGGATCGCCGGAGTGAGCCGGGATCGCCTCACCGAGCGACCCCGGTACGGGGAGACCACCGGAGTGAACGGCAGTCGCCTCGCCGATCGGTTCCGACACGAGGGGATCGCCGGAGTAAGCGGTGATCGGCTCGCCGATCGGCGCCGGTGCGAGGGAACTGCCGGGATGCTCTGTCACCGCTTCGAGGACGCGCAGCAGAGCGTCATCGGCGGCCGTACGGAGTGGCAGCGCGGAGAGGGGACGATGGGGATCGGCCGCGATCGCACCGCACAGGACGGCGAACCGCTCGGCGAGGCGGACGACGGTCACCGCGTCGAACAGCTCGGCGTCGTAGCCGAGCACAAGGGAGAGCCCTTCGTCGTTTCGCCAGGCCTCCAGCATGAGATCGAACTTGGCCTGCCGATACCCGGCGTCGAAGAACTCCAGCGCCAGATCGGCGAAGGTCTCCCTGCTCCCACCCTCTCCGTCCTGGCTGTGCAAGATGGCCATGGTCTGAAAGAGCGGGGTACGGCTCAGGTCACGCTCCACCTCCAACTCGGCCAGCAGCTTCTCGAACGGCACGTCCTGGTGGGCCATCGCCTCCAAAACGGTCATCCGCGTGCTGCCGAGAAGGTCGGCGAAGGACGGGTCTCCCGACAGATCACCCCGCAGGACAAGCGTGTTGGCGAGGTAGCCGACGATCGGCTCCAGCTCGACGCGGTCTCGCCCGGCGAAGGGCGAGCCGACCATGATGTCGTCCTGCCCGCTGTGGCGAGCCAGCAGCACCTGGTAGGCGGCGAGCAGCACCATGAAAAGGGTCGCGCCGTGCTCCTGTCCCACCCTCTCCAGCTCTGTGGCGATACCGGCCGGCAGCCGGAAGGAGTGGAATCCTCCCCGATGGGCGAAGACCTGTGGGCGGGCGTGGTCGAGCGGTAGTTCCAGCACGGGAGGGTCGGCGAGCCGCGCACGCCAGTAGTCGAGCGCCGCCGTGTCGTCCTGACCCCGCTGCCAGAACGCGACATCCCCGTACCGCACCCCCAGTTCTGCGAGGTCCGGGGAGATCCCCTCACGATGAGCCGCATAAAGGCTGGTCAGGTCGTCTCCAAGCACGTTGAGCGACCAGCCGTCGCCCGCGATGTGGTGAAGCACGACGCACAGCACATGGTCGTCCTCGGCCAGGCGCAGCAGGCTGACACGCAACGGAGGCGCCCCGGTGAGATCGAAGGGGGCATTGGTCCGCTCGGCGACCAGCCGCCTGGCCTCCTCCACCCGTCCCGCGAACCCTTCCGCGACACGCTCTTTCGCCGTGGTCCTCTCCCCGGTGTGACCTCCCCCCGGGATCTCTGACCTCGCGTGCTCTTCTCCCCGAAGCTTCCGTCCCGCGTGCTCTTCCTCCAGAAACCCCTGCCCCGCGTGCCCTTGCCCCGCGTGCCCTTCCTCCAGAAGCTTCCGTCCCGTGTGCTCTTCCCCCGTGTGCTCCTCCCCCAGAGGTTCCTGCCCGGCATGCTCCTGCCCGGTGAGGTCGAGGTGCTCGATCACCGGTCCGCCCGGCGGTTCGGCGACCACAACCGGTCTGCCCTCCACGTCGGGATAGCGGGTCCGCAGGGTCTCGTGCCGCGCCACCAGATCCTGGAAGGCGCGGCTCAACGCCTCGGTGTCGAGCGCGCCGCGCAAACGCCACACGCTGAACATGTTGTAGGCCGCCTCATCCGGGTCCAGCCGGTGCAGGAACCAGAGCCGCTCCTGCGCGGGCGAGAGCGGCGGCGGTGCGCCGTCCGGCCTCCGTTGCAGCGGGAGGGCAGGGGTGCGGTCCTCCGCCCGGTCGTGGAGGGCCGTGTCCAGGACAGCTGCGAATCCGGCGACGGTCGGCTGGGTGAAAAGCTCCCTCACCGGAACCTCGACACCAAGCAGCGCGGCAGCCCTCGCCGTGACCTTGACCGCCAACAGCGAATGACCACCCAGACCAAAGAAGTCATCATCGGCACCGAGCTCGCCCACCTCCAGCCCCAGCACCTCGGCGAAGATCCCAGCCATCCGCCGTTCCAGAGGACTCTCCGGCAGACGGCCAAGACCCGCCGACGGCCGGTCAGGCGCGGGCAGCGCCTTACGATCAAGCTTGCCGTTCGGAGTCAGAGGCAGCTCGGAGAGCGGCACCACCACCGCCGGCACCATGATCGCAGGCAGCGACCGCGCGACATGCTCACGCAGGCCCGCCGAATCACCGACGACATAGGCCACCAAGGTGTCATCGAAAACCGCCGCGACCGCGCGAGTGACTGCTGGGTGGCTCTCCAGTACGGCCTCGATCTCGCCCAGCTCGATCCGGTGACCCCGGAGCTTCACCTGGCCATCGGCTCGGCCCAGAAACTCCAGCCGCCCATCAGCCAGCCATCTCACCTGGTCACCGGTCCGATACAGGCGCGACCCCGGAGGACCGAACGGATCGGCCAGAAAGCGCTCCGCGGTCAGGGCCGGACGATTCAGGTAACCCCGCGCCAGCCCCTCGCCCGCGATGAACAGCTCCCCCACCACCCCCACCGGGACCGGATCGAACCTCTCATCCAGTACGTAGACCCGGGTGTTGGCCAGCGGCCTGCCGATCGTCACGACTCCCGGCTCTTCGGGCACCGGCTCGCAGGTCGACCAGATCGTCGTCTCGGTGGGACCGTAGACATTCCACATCGCCCCCACGCGCCCCCGCAGCGCACGAGCGAGAGCCGGCGGCAACGCCTCGCCACCGGTCAACGCGGTCACCGACCGCCGATCGAACCCCGCATCAAGCAACGCCCGCCAGCCCGAGGGCGTCGCCTGAACATGCGTCACACCATGCACCGAGACGAGTCGCACCAGCGCATGCGCGTCCATGACCTCCGCGATGAGCACCTGCCCACCACTGACCAGCGGCAGGAAGAACTCCAGCGCGGAGATGTCGAACGACAGGGACGTGAGTGCCAACCAGAGATGCCCCGGCCCCGCGTCCAGTAGGTCCCGCATCGCCAGCAGCAGATTGACCACGGCACGGTGCTCGATCGCGACACCCTTCGGGCGACCCGTCGAACCCGAGGTATAGATCACATACGCGAGATCGTCCGGCGTCGCCAGCGGCACCGGCGCGGAATCGGACTCGCCGGCGAACGCCTGGAGATCCTCGATGAGGAGGACCGGAACGGCACCGCCGGGCAGCCGTTCCCGCAAGTGCTCCTCGGTCAGCAGCAGCTCCGCGCCCGAGTCCTGAAGAACAAAAGAAAGCCGCTCCGAGGGATAGTCCGGATCAAGAGGCAGATACGCGCCCCCCGCCCTCATCACCGCCAGCAACCCGACCAGCATCTCCAGCGAACGAGACGCACACAGAGCCACAAGAACGCCGGGCCGCACCCCCTCACGCCGCAGACGATTGGCCAGCCGATTGACCTCCACCCCCAACTCGGCATAGGTCAGACTCCGCCCCCCGCACATCGCCGCGACCGCGTCGGCCTCACCCGCAACCAGATCGTGAAGGGTCGCCTCCGGGCGAGAGACCGCGGTGTCGTTCCAGTCGTGAAGGACCCGCTCACGTTCGGCATCCGGCAACAGGCCCAGCTCCGACAGCCGAAGACCGGGATCATCGACCACCCGGACCAGCATGGTCTCGAGGTGCCCCGCCATACGCTCGGCCGTGGCATGGTCGAACAAGGCCGCGTTGTAGATCAGGAAGAGGTCGAGCCCTTCGTCGTTTCGCCAGGCCTCCAGCATGAGATCGAACTTGGCCTGCCGATACCCGGCGTCGAAGAACTCCAGCGCCAGATCGGCGAAGGTCTCCCTGTTTCCGCCCTCTCCGTCCTGGCTGTGCAAGATGGCCATGGTCTGAAAGAGCGGGGTACGGCTCAGGTCGCGCTCCACCTCCAACTCGGCCAGGAGTTTCTCGAACGGCACGTCCTGGTGGGCCATCGCCTCCAAAACGGTCGTCCGCGTGCTGCCGAGAAGGTCGGTGAAGGACGGGTCGCCCGACAGATCACCCCGCAGGACGAGCGTGTTGGCGAGGTAGCCGACGATCGGCTCCAACTCGACGCGGTCTCGCCCGGCAAAAGGCGAGCCGACCATGATGTCGTCCTGCCCGCTGTGGCGAGCCAGCAGCACCTGGTAGGCGGCCAGCAGCACCATGAAAAGAGTCGCACCGCGCCCTTGGCCCACCCTCTCCAGTTCCGCGGCGACACCGGCCGGCAGCCGGAAGGAATAAGCCCCTCCCCGGTGAGCGAGAACCCGCGGGCGGGCGTGGTCGAGCGGTAGTTCCAGCACGGGCGGGTCGGCGAGCCGCTCACGCCAGTAGTCGAGCGCCGCCGTGTCGTCCTGACCCCGCTGCCAGAACGCGACATCCCCGTACCGCACCCCCAGCTCTGCGAGTTCCGGGGAGGTCCCATTGCGATGAGCCGCATAAAGGCTGGTCAGGTCGTCTCCAAGCACGTTGAGCGACCAGCCGTCGCCCGCGATGTGGTGAAGCACGACGCACAGCACATGGTCGTCCTCGGCCAGGCGCAGCAGGCTGACACGCAACGGAGGTGCCTCGGTGAGATCGAAGGGAGCGTTCGTCCGCTCGGCGACCAGTCGCCTGGCCTCCTCCACCCGCGCGTCGAGTCCGTCTCCGATGCGACCTTCTCCCGTGAGCTCCGACCCTGCGTGCTCTTCTCCCTGACGCTTCCGTCCCGCGTGCTCTTCCTCCAGAAGCCCCTGCCCCGCGCGCCTTTGCCCCAAAAATTCCTGTTCCGCGCGCTCTTCCTCTAGAAGCCCTTGCCTCGCGTGCCCTTGCCCCAGAGGCTCCTGTTCCGCGCGCTCTTGCCCGGCACGCTCTTGTCCGGTGAGGTCAACGTGCTCAATCGTTGGTCCGCCCGGCGGTTCGGCGACCACAACCGGTCTGCCTTCCACGTCGGGATAGCGCGTCCGCAGGGTCTCGTGCCGCGCCACCAGGTCCTGGAAAGCGCGGCTCAACGCCTCGGTGTCGAGCGCGCCGCGCAAACGCCACACGCTGAACATGTTGTAGGCCGCGTCATCGGGGTCGAACCGGTGCAAAAACCAGAGCCGCTCCTGGGCAGGCGAGAGCGGCGGCGGTGTGCCGTCCGGCCGTCGGCGCAGTGGGACGCTGCGGGCATGGCCGGACGTACGGTCCTCCACTGCGGCACTGAGAGCGGCTGCGAATCCGGCGACGGTCGGCTGGGTGAAAAGCTCCCTCACCGGAACCTCGACACCAAGCAGCGCGGCAGCCCTCGCCGTGACCTTGACCGCCAACAGCGAATGACCACCCAGACCAAAGAAGTCATCATCGGCACCGAGCTCGCCCAACTCCAGCCCCAGCACCTCGGCGAAGATCCCAGCCATCCGCCGTTCCAGAAGACTCTCCGGCAGACGGCCAAGACCCGCCGACGGCCGGTCGGGCGCGGGCAGCGCCTTACGGTCGAGCTTGCCGTTCGGAGTCAGAGGCAACGCGGAGAGCGGCACCACCACCGCCGGCACCATGATCGCAGGCAGTGCGCGCGCGACATGCTCACGCAGGCCCGCCGAATCACCGACGACATAGGCCACCAAGGTGTCATCGAAAACCGCCGCGACCGCGCGAGTGACCGCGGGGTGGGTCTCCAGTACGGCCTCGATCTCGCCCAGCTCGATCCGGTGACCCCGGAGCTTCACCTGACCATCGGCCCGGCCCAGAAACTCCAGCCGCCCATCAGCCAGCCATCTCACCTGATCACCGGTCCGATACAGGCGCGACCCCGGAGGACCGAACGGATCGGCCAGGAAACGCTCCGCGGTCAGGGCCGGACGATTCAGATAACCCCGCGCCAGCCCCTCGCCCGCGATGAACAGCTCCCCCACCACCCCCACCGGGACCGGATCGAACCTCTCATCCAGCACATAGACCCGCGTGTTGGCCAGCGGCCTGCCGATCGTCACGATCCCCGGCTCTTCGGGCACCGGCTCGCAGGTCGACCAGATCGTCGTCTCGGTAGGACCGTAGACATTCCACATCGCCCCCACGCGCCCCCGCAGCGCACGAGCGAGAGCCGGCGGCAACGCCTCACCACCGGTCAACGCGGTCACCGACCGCCGATCGAATCCGGCGTCGAGCAGCGCCCGCCAGCCCGAGGGCGTCGCCTGAACATGCGTCACGTCGTACGTCGAGATGAGTCGCACCAGCGCGTGCGCATCTGCGGCCTCCGTACTCCCCGCGATGAGCACGCGCCCGCCGCTGACCAGGGGAAGGAAGAGTTCGAGGGCGGAGATGTCGAACGACAGGGACGTGAGTGCCAACCAGAGATGCCCCGGCCCCGCGTCCAGTAGGTCCCGCATCGCCAGCAGCAGATTGACCACGGCACGGTGCTCGATCGCGACACCCTTCGGGCGACCCGTCGAACCCGAGGTATAGATCACATACGCGAGATCGTCCGGCGTCGCCAGCGGCGCCGGCGCGGAATCGGACTCGCCGGCGAACGCCTGGAGATCCTCGATGAGGAGGACCGGAACGGCACCGCCGGGCAGCCGTTCCCGCAAGTGCTCCTCGGTCAGCAGCAGCTCCGCGCCCGAGTCCTGGAGGACGAAGGAGAGCCGCTCCGAGGGATAGTCCGGATCAAGAGGCAGATACGCGCCCCCCGCCCTCATCACCGCCAGCAACCCGACCAGCATCTCCAGCGAGCGGGAGACGCACAGGGCCACAAGAACGCCGGGCCGCACCCCCCCACGCCGCAGACGATTGGCCAGCCGATTGACCTCCACCCCCAACTCGGCATAGGTCAGACTCCGCCCCCCACACGTCGCCGCGACCGCGTCGGCCTCGCCGGCGACCAGATCGTGGAGGGTCGCCTCCGGGCGGGAGACCGCGGTGTCGTTCCAGTCGTGAAGGACCCGCTCACGTTCGGCATCCGGCAACAGGCCCAGCTCCGACAGCCGAAGACCGGGATCATCGACCACCCGGACCAGCATGGTCTCGAGGTGCCCCGCCATACGCTCGGCCGTGGCATGGTCGAACAGCGCCGCGTTGTAGATCAGAAAGAGGTCGAGGCCGTCGTCCTGCCGCCCGAACTCCAGCGACAGGTCGAACATCGCCGGCCGTATGCCCAGGTCGAGAAAGTCGGCGGTGACGCCGGGCAGGACCAGGGTGGTGCCGCGGTAGTCGTGAAGGACGAGCTGAGCCTGGAAGAGCGGGGTGCGGCTGAGGTCTCTCGGGACGTTGAGCTCGCTCACCAGGCGGTCGAAGGGGAGGCTGCCGTTGGAGTACGCCTTCAGGGCCGCCGTGCGGACGCGGACGAGCATCTCCTGGAAGGTCGGATCGCCCGACAGGTCCCCGCGGATCACGAGGGTGTTGAGGAAGAGCCCGATGAGCGACTCCAGCTCGTCCCGGTCCCGCCCCGCGACCGGCGTCCCGACGCAGATGTCCTTCTGACCGGAGTAGCGCGACAGCAGGACCAGGTAGACGGTGAGCAGCACCATGAAGGGGGTGCAGCGCGTGCGCCGGGCGAGCTCGTCGATCCCGTCGCTCAGCGGCTGGGGAAGCCGGAGCCTGGCACAGCCGCCGACGGTGGTCCTGACGGGGGGACGCGGCCGGTCCGTCGGGAGTTCGAGCGTCGGCGGGTCGGCCAGTCGCCGCCGCCAGTAGTCGAGCTGCCTGCCCGCCTGCCCGTCGAGGCGTCCGGGCCGCTGACCGGCCGGTCCCTCGGCCCGGACGGGCCGCTGACCGGCCGACCCCTCGGCCCGGATGGGCCGCTCGCCGGTCGGTCCTTCAACCTGTCCGGCCAGCTCATCGGTCGGTCCCTCGATCCGTCCGGGTCGCTCGCCGGCCGGCCCTTCGACGCGTTCCCTCTGCCAGAGCGCGAAGTCGGCATACTGGATCGGCGGCGGCGCCAACGGCGACCGGCCGCCACCCAGGAACGCCTCGTACAGCGAGGCCAGCTCGTGCAGGAACACCCCCACCGACCAGCCGTCCACGGCGATGTGATGGAACACCGCGTACAGCACGTGTTCCCGCTCGGACAGGCGCAGCAGGCCCGTCCGGAGCGGCGGTCCGCCCGCCAGGTCGAACCGCCGCTCGATCCGCTCCCGGACGAGCCGCAGGACCTCTGCCTCGCGCTCGGACTCGGGAAGATCTGTCAGGTCCAGGGACTCGAAGTTCAGCGGGGCCGCCCCCCGGCCCACCTCGTCGACAACCTGGACCGGTGCCCCGTCCCTGCTCGGGAACCGGGTCCGCAGCACCTCGTGCCGGGCCACGATCTCCGCGAGCGCCCGTTCCAGCGCTCCGGCGTCGAGCGTTCCGCGGAGCCGCTCGGCGATGAAGATGTTGTGGGCCGCGGCGCCGCCGGTCTGCTCGAGCTGGTCGAGGAACCACATGCGCTCCTGGCCGAACGAGAGCGGCAGCTCGCGGATCCCACCGGGCCTGGGGGTGATGTCGCCTTGCGTGGGAGTCTCCATTCCTAGGGCTCCGAGATCTCGGAGGCCGCCGCGACAAACCCTTCGAAGGCCGGACCGGCAGATAAGGGGAGTCGCGAAACCGTCCTCATGACAAAATCCCGCCGACAGGCCGCGCCCCCCGAAAGGCGATCCATCATAATCACCACAAAATAATGGCAGACGCCTACATATGCCCACAAGCAGTCAACATTCATGGCTTATATGCCGATAACCAGGGTGGACCGTTCCTGACATCGCAAGGAGTCGCGAACGGCCTCCCGGAATGCCGCTGACATCATGTGGTCTGCCACTTGTTGCCAGCGCGCGAGACGCGAAGACAGGGCCCGGGAGCTTGACCGCACCGCCCCGGAGCGTGTGTGATCACTATTGGCCGGCGCGCTCACAACCCGGGAAATCCCGTGAATTCCCGGAATTCCACCGGGCACAGGCCAGAAGGCCGACCATGACGGTTTCTCCCTCCCATTCGCCATTTCGAATTCCGACCGCCGAGGGAGAATGTCGATAATCGAAGGCGGGGGCTTCTGATGACCGAATCCGAATGGTCACCGAGTTCATCGGTGATACGGAGCGGAAGGCTCACCTGGGCCCAGCAGGAGTGGGTCCACTGGGTTCCCACCGACACGGACACCTCCTTCGAGGACAACATCTGCGCCGTGATACCGGGACGCGACGTGCCCGTCGATCATGTCGTCACGGCGGTGCGCGACGTCCTCGTCAGGCACGAGGGACTGCGCTCGCTGATCCACCGCGCCGGCCAGGAGGGCAGCCGCCAGTACGTCTGCCCGGTCGACGAGCGGCTGGACGACGTGATCCAGGTGACGGACGAGGATGTGGCGGGCCGGCGGCGGTTCGACACGCCCTGGCGGCGCACGTGCTTCCGGATCGGCGCCGAGTGGCCCATCAAGGTCGTCCTGTACGCGACGGGCGGGCTCGCGCGCCGGATCGACATCGTCGTCGACCACGTCGCGATCGACCCCTGGGGGATGCGGGTCCTCTGCGACGACCTGACCCGCGCGATCAGGTCGCGTACCGCGGGCCGCGAGCCGTTCGGCGCCGAACGCACCGGACGCGTCGAAGGCGCCGAGCAGCCGATCGACGTCGCGCTGTCGGAGACCTCCCCGGCCGGGCTGGTCTACCAGCGGCGGGCCCTGGGGTACTGGGAGCAGCGGCTGCTCGGCTTCAGGAAGGCACTCGACGGCCACACCCCTCGCAGCGGACCGTCCGCCCGCCCGCGGCCCCCCTCGGAGCAGGGAGCGTCCCGCTTCGGGAAGGCGCTCGACGGCCGCACCCCTCACAGCGGTCCATCCGCTGCGGAGCAGGGGGCGTTCCGCTCCTGCTGGCTGATCTCCCGCCGGGCCGGGCAGGCCGCCGGGGCGATAGCGCGGGCGACGGGGGTGTCCCCCTCCGCCGCCTTCCTCCTCGCCTTCGGCACCGCCGTCTGCGCGGTGGAACGGTCACCGCAGGCCGGTCTGTTCGCGATCTCGGCGAACAGGTTCTCCGCCGGCGCGAGACGTTCGGTGCGGAAGGCGACCATGACGATGCCGGTGCTCGTCCCGGGGCCGGCGAGCGGGGACGCGGCGGATTCCTACCGCCGGGCCCTCGCCGACTGCGCCGCCCAGCAGCTGTACGGCCACCGGTTCGCCAACGCCGACCCGTACGCCACCGAGCGGATGTGCGAGGAGATCCTTGAGGACCTCTACAAGACCGGGGTCGCCTATCCGCGGTTCAGCTACATGGACGACTCGGTCACGAACGACTTCAACCCGGTGTGGCCGGCGGAGAAGGACGGCTTCCCCGGCGACGTGACCGCGGACGACAGGACCGTCACCTTCACCCCGCCCCGGCCGCTGGGCGCCAGATACATGCTGACGGTGCTCCATCGCCGCGCGGGCGCCGTTCTCAGCCTCCAGTGGGGTGACGCGACCGGCTGGGGAGAGACGGCCGAGAGCATGCTCCTGCACATCGAGGACCTGATGGTCTGGGCCGCTTCGGAATATGCCCTGGACGCGCCGGTGTTCGGCCAGACGGGGACGATCGCGTAGTGCGGGGTGCCGGGACCACACGAGAACGACCACGCAGCGCGGGATGCCGGCGTGAGAACCGGACCGGGGGCGATCTCATGGAAAACCGAGGGCTTCTCATCGACTTCGCAGAGGGCCGTCTCATCCGGTTCACGGAAGACCAGGGGCCTCTCGCCGGGGCGATCGGATGACCCGCGACCGGCATCTCGACTGGGACGGCTGCTACAACGTCCGTGACCTGGGCGGCATGCGCACCGCCGACGGCCGCGAGACCCGCTGGGGCGCCGTCGTCCGTTCCGACACCCCCCATCGCCTCACCCCGGCCGGCTGGGCGGCGCTCGCCGACTACGGCATCCGTACGATCGTCGACCTCCGCAACGACGGCGAGCACCTCCCCGCAGCTGACGACCGCCCGGCGGGGCTCACCATCGTGCGCGTGCCCCTGGACGACCGCGCCGACACCGAGTTCTGGAACGGGCTGGGCAAGGGCGTGTACGGCACGCCCCTGTACTACCGGCCGTTCCTGGAACGGAAGGCGGAGCGCTGTGCCGCGGCCGTCACCGCGATCGCCCGGGCCGAACCCGGCGGCGTTCTCCTGCACTGCGTCGCGGGTCGCGACCGCACCGGGCTCATCACCCTGCTGCTGCTCATGCTCGCGGGGGTCGCCCCCGGCGACATCGCCTCCGACTACGAGCTGAGCACCGTCCGTCTGCGACCGCTCTACGCCAAGCTGGGCGAGCCCGACGAGGCCCCTCGCATCCAGGCGCTGCTCGACCGCGCGAACACCTCCGCCCGCGAGATCATCCTCTCCACGGTGGAGTCCCTCGACGCCGAGGCCTATCTCCGCGCGGGCGGTGTCGGCGACGCCGATCTGGCCGCCGTACGCGCCCTGATCCTCGGATCCGCGAGCCCCGCGGGCTGAGGCTCCCGCCGCCTCAGCCGCCCGGCCCTTCACGCGTCCACGGTCCTCGCTCCGTCTCCCTTCACGCGTTCACGGTTCTCAGGCCCCGTCTGCCTTCACGCGTCCACGGTCCTCAGAACCTCGTCCCCTTCGCGCGTCCACGGTCGTCAGGACCCCGTCTGCCTTCGCGCGTTCACAGTTCTCAGGGCTCCGTCCCCCTTCACGCGTCCACGGTCGTCAGGACCCCGTCCATGGCCTCGCCGTACAACGTCATCAGCTCGTCGACGGCCTGTTCCCAGCCGAACCGGGAGGCGTGGGTGATCGCGCCCTTCTGAAGCATCCGCAGGTGCCGCGGCGCCGAGACGAGGTCGCCGAGCACCCGCGCGTACTGAGCCGGGTCGTGCCCGTCCACGAGCACCCCGGAGATCCCGTCCCGCACCGCCGTACGCAGACCGCCGACGGCCGCGGCCACCACGGGTGTGCCGCACGCCTGGGCCTCCACGGCCACGAGACCGAACGTCTCCGCGTGGGAGGGCACCACGACCGCGGTCGCCGCGCGGTACCAGTCGGCGAGCTCCGGCTGGGGGCAGGGCGGCTCCAGTCTCACCTGACCGGTGATCCCCAGTGCGGCGGCGAGTTTGCCCAGATGATCCGGGTCCGTCAGCCCGGCCCCGCTGGGCCCGCCGACGATCGCCACGACGAGCCGCCGGGCGAGGCCGGGATCGTGCTGGATCATCTGGGCGGCGGCGCGCAGCAGCACGTCCGGCGCCTTCAGCGGCTGGACCCGCCCGGCGAACAGCAGGACGACGGCGTCCGTGGGCAGGCCCAGACCGCGCCGCGCCTGCGGCTGCGAGCCGGGGCGGAAGAGGGACAGGTCGACACCGGGGTTGACGGTCCGCACCCTCGCCGGATCGGCTCCGTAGAGCGTGATCAGCTGGTTCGCCTCCTGCACGGTGTTGGCGACGAGCCGGTCGGCCGCGGCCACCACCGCGGTCTCCCCCGCGATGCGGCTGGCGGGCTCCTGCTCGTCGCCCGGCGCCATCGCCGCGTTCTTGACCGCGCCGAGCGAATGCATGGACTGTACGAGTGGGACGTTCCATCGCTGCTTGGCGACCGATCCCACCCGCCCCGCCAGCCAGTGGTGGGCGTGGATGAGGTCGTACCCGCCCGTCTCGCGGGCGGCCCCGGTACGCAGCATCTCGGAGGTGAACTGGGCCAGGGTGCCCGGCAGATCGTTCTTGTCGAGCTCCTTCGGGGGCCCGGCGGCCACGTGCCGGACCAGCACGCCGGGGACGAGCTCGGCCAGCGGGGGAATGTCGGGAGAGATCGCGCGGGTGAAGATCTCCACCTCGACGTCCAACGCGGCCATTCGCCGGGCGACCTCGACGATGTAGACGTTGAGCCCTCCGGCGTCGCCCCCACCCGGCTGGGCGAATGGAGAAGTAAGGACGCTGACGGTCGCGATCCTCTGGGGAAGGCGTCGCGGCACGGGCATTCACCTCCGCTTGAGCACTCGCCTGGCGGCGCGTCGTCGCCCGGCCAGGGCTGGGGATCTTCGGTAACGGGACCTCGGCCCCCGTACGGAGTTCAGGAACGGCACGGCGTGAGCCATGTCTGCTCTCACCTCCGCGAGGGATCGTGAGCCATGTCTGTGCTCACCCCCGCGAGGGGTCGTGAGCCGTGCCCACTCTCACTCCCGCAGGAGACCGCGCCGCTTTCACGGCCGGAGGAGGAGCCTGACGAAGTACGGCGGCCGCACATGGTGAACTCGCCGTACTTCTGATGTGGAATCCAGCAAAGCGCCCCCCGGCCCCGCCCGTGGATTGGCCGTAGTCGCGACCCGTCAGGACTCGTCGGCCGCGAACTGCTAACGATCAGACACTCTCGAAGACGGCGACGTCAACCATTTGATCAAGGCCTTCAGGCCCTGCACGCTGGCAACAATTGGCCATCACATGATGCCAACGGCCTGGTGTGCGGTTATGGCGGCGACCGCTCGGAGGGGGGCCGGAGCCCGCCGGACCGCGACGCCGGGTGTGACGGGCGGGAGAAGACAGAGCAGACGGTTCATCACAACTATCTAGCAATGCTGTGCAATTTTCTGGCACACTCTGGCAAGAAGAGCTGCAAGGGGGTGAAGGCTTGCGGGTGGGTTGTCGGATGTACAGGTTTCGTCTCTGGAGGCGTGGCTACGGCTTCGCCTGCCAAGCGAGTCGCTCATCTCCAGGCGGGCCCCGGCCGCACCGGTGGCAGCATCCGCCGAACGCTGCCTGGAACCAGGCGTCCCTCCGCCGGGCGCGCTCAAGGCCGGGGCCGTACATCCCTCTCGACCTCGATCCTCCGTCCGATCGGCCTGCCCGCACACCGGCCGACACCGTGACGCGAGCCGATCGGAACATATTCACTCCACATGGAACCTGCAGGTCGTTCCTCTTGGCCGGCCCCCCGGGGAAACGGTGGGAGAACGATTGCTTACCGCATGTTCGGTGAACGACGGGGATAGCGATGTACCTCTCTCATTTGCAACCGGAACATCCGCGCGCACTCGACGAAGACGTGGCCTCGGTTTACTTCGAGGCACTCCACAAGGGCCACATCGGAACGGCCTACGACGTCGCCAAAGAACTTGAGCTGGACCCCTGCATCGTCAAGGACGCCATAGACCAGCTGACACAACTCCATCTGCTCCGCCCGGAGCCCGGGCACCTCTCGAACCTCGTACCGGTGAATCCGGAGATAGCGGCGGCCTCGCTGATATCTCCGATGGAGACGGAGATTCATCACCGTCGCGATCTGATCACCGGAATCCGTACGCAGATGCATTCCCTCATGCACGGATATGACGAGGCGCAACGCAGCAAGAAACCATCCAGCTCCATAGAGGCGCTGCCCGACGAGGCCGCCGTGCGCGGATCGCTGCACATGGCCGCGGAGGCGTGCCATCGCGAGGTGCTGAGCATCGAGCCCAGCATCCCCTACTGGACCGCCTCCCTGGACGACACGCTGGCGCGCAACCTGGCCATGCTGGAGCGGGGTGTGAGCATGCGAATGCTCTACCAGCACAGTGCCCGCGCCGACCTTCCCACCAGGGGACACATCAAGAAGCTCATCGCCGCCGGCGCCAGCGTGCGCACGACGCCCCAGCTTCCCAACCACCTTGTGATCTTCGATGGTGCGATCGCGTTCATGTCCAACCCGAGCGAGACCGAACCGGCGTCGAGCGCCGTCGCCGCCCGCGATACCGCCGTCGTCGGATTCCTGGCCGAGATCTTCGAGCACCTGTGGAATTCGGCGACGCCTTATTCCGCCTCCGATATGGGTTACCAGGGCGCCACGGACGAAATACACCACGCAATCGTCAATCTGCTGGCCCAGGGTTTCACGGATGAGGCCGTCGCCCGCAGGCTGGGAATGTCCGTGCGCACCTGCCGCCGCCACATCGGCGCGCTGCTTCAGAATCTCAGTGCGGTAAGCCGGTTCCAGGCCGGAATACGGGCCGCCACGACCGGATACGTCGACGCCAAGTGAATTTCCTCGCGGTAACACGCGGCCGTCTTGACACGAAGGACATGTGTGCCTGACATGCCCTTCGGCGGGAAGGCGGCCGTTGGCAAGTGATGACGGCCGCCCGTCGGGAAGCAGGCAATACGACAGCAGCCGAAAGGACAAGGGGAAATCAGCCATGCCGCGCGACCAACGCATTCTCTTCGTACACGCCCATCCCGACGACGAGTCGATCGGAACCGGTGCGACGATGGCGAAGTACGCGGCTGAGGGCGCACACGTCTGCCTGGTCACCTGCACCCTCGGCGAGGAGGGCGACGTGATCCCCGCCGACTCCTGGCATCTCGCCTCCGCCCGCGAGAACCGGCTGGGCCCGTACCGCGAGGGCGAGCTGGCACGGGCCTGCGCCGCTCTCGGCGTGGACGATCACCGCTTCCTCGGCGGGGCCGGACGCTGGCGCGACTCCGGCATGATGGGCGTTCCCACCAACGACAACCCGGCGTGCTTCTTCCGTGCCGATCTCGACGAGGCGGCGACCGAGCTGGTCGGCATCGTCCGGGAGGTGCGGCCCCAGGTCGTCGTCACCTACGACGACAACGGCTACTACGGCCATCCCGACCACATCCAGGCCCACCGGGTGGCGTGGCGGGCGTTCGAGAAGGCCGGCGACCCGTCGTACGGCACGGGCGAACCGTGGCAGCCCTCCCGCTTCTACGTCACCGCGATGCCGGTGTCCGAGCTGAAGCGGGCGGCGGGCACGGGGCCGTTCGACCGGGTGAGGTCCGCCGAGGACTTCGGCTTCGGGATCCCCGACGAGCAGGTGACCACGCAGATCGACGCGACCGAACATCTGGGGGCCAAGCTCGCCGCGCTCCGCGCGCACCGCACGCAGCTCAGCGTGGAAGGCTCGTTCTTCGCCCTGTCCAACAACGTGGGACAGCCCGCGCTGGGGACGGAGTACTACACCCTGCTCGCGGGAGAGCCCGGCAAGCTCGACCAGGACGGCCGCGAGACCGACCTCTTCGGCTAGGCCGCACGAGCCCTGCAACGGGACCGCTCCAGGGCCGGGACCGTGTGAGTCGTGAAGCGGCCCGTACACGGCCGGATCTCCTCGCCGGGTCGAGCCCGGCGAGGCCCGATCTCCGCGCCGGGCGAGGTCGGGTCAGGCCGCCGAGGTCAGATCGACTCGCCGGGCTCGGCCGGGTCGAGCTGGCGCGGCTGGGCCTGCGCCGATGCCCTCGGGTAGTGCAGGTCGAAGGCGGGCCTCTCGGAGCGGATGGTCGGCAGGAAGGCGAAGTTGTGCCGGGGCGGCGGGCAGGAGGTCGCCCACTCCAGCGAGTTGCCGAACCCCCACGGGTCGTCCATCGTCACGCGCGGGGCGTGACGCGCGGTGTGCCAGACGTTGTACAGGAACGGCAACGTGGAGGCGCCCAGCAGGAACGCGCCCGCCGAGGAGACGATGTTGAGCTCGGTGAAGCCGTCGAGCGGGCTGTAGTCGGCGTAGCGGCGCGGCATGCCCTTGACGCCGAGCCAGTGATGGATCAGGAAGGTGGTGTGGAAGCCGATGAACAAGGTCCAGAAGTGCAGTTTGCCCAGGCGGTCGTTCAGCATCTTGCCGGTCATCTTCGGCCACCAGAAGTAGAAGCCGGCGAACATCGCGAACACCACGGTGCCGAAGACCACGTAGTGGAAGTGGGCCACCACGAAGTAGGAGTCCGTCACGTGGAAGTCCAGCGGCGGCGAGGCCAGGATGACACCGGTCAGACCACCGAACAGGAACGTGACCAGGAACCCGATGGCGAACATCATCGGCGTCTCGAAGGACAGATGCCCTCGCCACATGGTGCCGGTCCAGTTGAAGAACTTCACGCCGGTCGGGATCGCGATCAGGAACGACATGAAGGAGAAGAACGGCAGCAGCACCCGCCCGGTGGCGAACATGTGGTGCGCCCACACGGTCATCGACAGACCCGCGATGGCGATGGTCGCGCCGACCAGGCCGATGTAACCGAAGACGGGCTTGCGGCTGAAGACGGGGATCACCTCGGTGACGATCCCGAAGAACGGCAGCGCGATGATGTAGACCTCGGGATGGCCGAAGAACCAGAACAGATGCTGCCACAGCATCGCGCCGCCGGTGCCCGGGTCGTAGATGCGCGCGCCGAACCTGCGGTCGGCCTCCAGGGCGAGCAGCGCGGCGGCCAGCACCGGGAAGGCCATCAGCGCCAGGACCGCGGTGAGCAGGACGTTCCAGGTGAAGATCGGCATCCGGAACATGGTCATGCCGGGGGCGCGCATGCAGATGATCGTGGTGATGAAGTTGACCGAGCCGAGGATGGTGCCGAGCCCGGCCATCACCAGGCCCATGACCCACAGGTCGCCGCCGAGCTGCGGGGAGAAGGTGGAGGTGGACAGCGGGGCATACCCCGTCCAGCCGAAGCTGGCGGCGCCGCCGTTTGTCGCGAACCCGACGAGGGTCATGAGACCGCCGAACAGGAAGAGCCAGTAGCTGACCATGTTGAGCCGGGGGAAGGCGACGTCGGGCGCCCCGATCTGCAGCGGCATGACCACGTTGGTGAATCCGGCGAACAGCGGCGTGGCGAACAGCAGCAGCATGAGCGTGCCGTGCATGGTGAACAGCTCGTTGTACTGTTCATGGGTGACGATCTGCATCCCTGGCTGCAGGAGCTCCGCCCGGATGATCATGGCCATGAGCCCGGCGATCATGAAGAATCCGAACGAGGTGATCAGGTAGAGGTATCCGATCACCTTGTGGTCCGTACTCGTCAGCCATGCCGCCAGGATCCTGCCCTTGCCGCTCGTCAACGGCGCCAGCGGAGAGGTCAGCGGCTCATCGCGAGACTGTTCGAACGTCGTCATGGCACCTCGCTCACGAGCCACACCCCGATGAGAACGGCTCCGGCACTCCCCCTGCTCACTCGCGCATATACATTGCGACACGAATCCACTGTGGCCTCCAACCGTGGGAAAACAGCCACGTCAGCATGCTTTTGCTGATGGACACTGCGGTACCCCGTTGTCGCCGCTCATTAACTCGGCCATTTCCGCGAAAATCATTTATGGCAGACCGTTGAAATAAGGCCGTCGCCCGATGCCATCTCTTGGCGCTTTCGGTCCAATGCGCCCCGTGTCAGCGGGAATCGCCTCTCGCGGGCCGTACGGGCAGCGGGTGCGTCTCTCCTCGCCCGACGTAGTGCACGCGGTCGGACATGCCGATGCGCTCGACCTCGCGCCGGAAGTCCTCCAGCGGCGAGGCGAACACCTCGTAGTCGTCGTAGTGCACCGGCATGGCGCGCCGGGGCCGGATGAGGGAGAGCCACTCGGCCCCCTGCCTGCCGTCCATGGTCACCATCAGCAGACCGAGGAGCTTGGTGCCTCCCAGGTGAACGATGCCCAGGTCGATGTCGGGGAACCGCTCAGGGATCTCGGACAGGGAGCCGTCCATCAGCGTGTCACCCGATATGTACAGGCGCAGGTCGGTGTGGCCGCCGTCGCGGCCGAACTCCAGCATGCTGCCCATCACCGGGGGCAGCAGCGCCTGTGCCGACCTCGGCGCGTGGCGGCCGGGCAGAGAGGTGATCCGCAGCGTGTGGCCGTCCCGCTCGAACAGCCGGTCCTCCCACGTGTCCATTCCCACGGCCGCGCCGAACCCCTGGGCCCAGAGCCGTCGCGCCGCCTGGACCGTGGTCATGATCGGCAGCGTCCTGTTCAGGCCGCGGCGCGCCACCCGGTCCCAGTGGTCACCGTGCATGTGTGACAGCACCACGGCGTCCAGGGGCGGAAGCCGGTCGATCTCGATCGCCGGGTCGGTCCGGCGCCGGGAGCTCAGACCGTAGCCGAGATAGGCCCGCTGTCCACGATGGAGAAAGTTGGGATCGGTGAGCAGAGTGAATCCGTGATAGCGGATCAACATGGTGGCATTGCCGATGAAGAAAACACCGGATTCGTTGAGATCATTCACCATGGGCCTCCATCCGGTACGGCACCGCCGCCCGACAATCCCGATCGCCCCTTCGGGCTCCCCCTTCTTCACAGGATTTCATGACGGCGATATCGGATTCGGCCTGACCCCGGCCAATGCGGAAATGAAGGCGTTCACAATCTCATACGGCGATGAGGATCGCCGGGCTCATACGCCAATGAAGGTCGCCGGGCTCGCATGGCGATGAGGATCACCGGGCTCGCATGGCGATGAGAGTCGCCGGGCCGGAAACCCCCCGTGGAATGCCGGCCGGATCCCTGCCGTCACCACCGGCTGCTGAACCCCCCGTCGTCACCGACGGCTGTCGAAACAGTCGCGCACGGCCCGGCGGCCCAGCACGACGGTGCCGCGCGGACGATCTGCTGCGGTGCCCCCGAGGCCCGGCGCCGACCCCCCAGGTCGTCACCGGGATGTCCCCCGGGAGCCGCAGCGGATCGTCGGCTCTTTCTACCAGCGGTGGTGGACCTGCGGGCGGATGAGCTCGTCGTAGACGTCCATCACTCCGGACAGGGCCTCCGCCGGCAGAGGGGCGGCCTCGGCCGCGGCGGCGTTGGCCCGGGCCTGTACGGCGTTGCGCGCTCCAGGGATCACCACGCTGACACCGGGCTGGTCGACGATCCAGCGCAGCGCGAACTGTGCCGTGGTCATCCCCTCGGGCACGAACCGCTGGAGCCTGCGCACGGCCTGGAGGCCGGTGCCGTACTCCACCCCGGAGAAGGTCTCGCCGACGTCGAAGGACTCGCCGTGCCGGTTGAAGTTACGGTGATCGTCCTGCCCGAAGGTGGTGTGCTCGTCGTACTTGCCGGACAGCAGACCGCTGGCCAGCGGGACGCGGGCGATGATGCCGACCCCGGCCTTCTGGGCGGCGGGAAGCACCTGCTCGAGCGGCTTGAGCCGGAGGGCGTTGAGGATGATCTGCACGCTGGCCACGTTCGGGCGGGCGATCGCGGTGAGGGCCTCCTCACAGGTCTCGACGCTCACACCGTAGGCGGCGATACGGCCCTCCTCGACCATGGTGTCGAGCGCGTCGAACACCGCGTCGGTGGAGTAGACGGGCGTGGGCGGGCAGTGCAGCTGGACGAGGTCGAGGGTGTCGACCCCCAGGTTGGCGCGTGAGCGGTCGTTCCACTTCCGGAAGTTGTCGAGCGTGTACGCCGACGGTTCCTGGGCGACCCGCCTGCCCATCTTCGTGGCGACGGTCAGCCCCGGGCGCTCCTTGATGAGTTTGGCGACGATCTGCTCGCTACGGCCGTCGCCGTACACGTCCGCGGTGTCGATGAAGGTGACACCCGCGTCGACGGCGGCGGTCAGCGTGGCGAGCGCATCGTCCTCGCTCACGTCTCCCCAGTCGGCACCCAGTTGCCAGGCACCCAGACCGATGACCCCGACGTTCCGTCCGGTCCGGCCGAGTTCGCGTTGTTCCATGATGAAGGACCCCTGAGTTGAAAATTGCACTGAGGTCACAGTCTGGCCGATACCTGCGTGAGCTTGGGAGGCAACCCTCACCGAAGAGCTCGCCGGCGGCACCGACACCGGCGAGACACCGCGGGTGGCAGGGGCTCAGGGCCGCGGGCTTCAGGCCTGGTACGGGCGCCTCTCGCGGGCCTCGCGGAGGCTCTGGGCCCACCAGGTCAGCTGGTCGAGCATGGTCTTGGCGGCGGCGTTGACGGTCTCCGGGTCCTTGGGGCGTCCGTCCTCCTCGAACTGGATCCAGGCGCCGTGGAAGCTGACCGTGTCACGGATGGCGACCGCGTGCAGTTCGGCGAAAACGTGACGGAGGTGCTCGACCGCGCGAAGACCCCCGGAGACGCTGCCGTACGCGACGAAGGCGACGGGCTTGGCCTGCCACTGGGTGAAGTGCCAGTCGATCACGTTCTTGAGGGACGCCGGGTAGCTGTGGTTGTACTCCGGGGTCACCACCACGAAGGCGTCCGCCACCTCCAGCCGCGGGCTGACGGCCTCGAGCGCCGTGGCCGCCTCCGGGGACGGGGCTCCACCACGGGACGGGAGCGCCATGGGCAGGTTCACCGAGGCCAGGTCGATCACGTCGATCTCGAAGCCGCCGTGCGCCTCCGCCCGCGAGACGAACCAGTCGGTGACGACCGGCGCGAACCGGCCTTCGCGGACACTGCTGATGATCACTGCGATACGGAGGGGGGTTCGGGTCGTTGCATGCGATGTCATGCCCCCCAATCTGCCGAGCCGGGCGCCGCGTAGGGAGACCGCGTCAAGACTGGCCCCGGCAGGGCCACGATCCCGTACGCCCTCGGTCGGTAGATTCGGAGGTGTGAGCGACAACGAGCTGGCCGCATTCATCCGCGCACGGCGGGAATCCGTCACCCCTGCCGACGTCGGTCTCCCCACCGGTCCGCGACGCCGTACCCCCGGCCTGCGAAGGGCCGAGCTGGCCACGCTCGCCGGGATCAGCGTCGAATACCTCACCCGGATTGAGCAGGGGCGCGACCGACACCCGTCCCCTCAGATACTCAACGCGCTCGCCGACGCGCTGCGCCTGCCCAACAACGAGCGCGTCTACCTGCGCTTCGCCGCCAAGGCGTCCAGCGGCTATCCCTTCCCCTGTACGGGAGCCGAATCCGAGCCTCCGGCCCGCGAGGTGCGCCCCACCGTCCAGGCGTTGCTCGACCGGCTGGAGCCCGCCCCCGCCGTCCTGCTCAACCGGCTGGCCGACGTCCTCGCCTTCACCGTCGGCTACGAGCGGCTGACCGCCCCCCTCGGCCTCCTGGACGCCCAGTTCCCCAACCTTGTCCGGTTCGTCTTCACCGACCCCCGGGCCAAGATCGCCTACCCCGACTGGGACCGCATCGCCGACGCCCAGATCACCGCCCTCAGATCCGGATCCTTCGGCGCCGACCCTCACCTGGCGGAACTGACCGCCGAGCTGGCCGTCACCGCCGGCGCCCCCTTCAGCGACCGGATGAAGGGGGCGCCCAGTTCCTCCAGGCCCACGGGGATCGAACGGCTGGCACATCCGGAGGCAGGCGAACTGCGCCTGGCCTACGAAACCCTCGAACTACCCTCCGCGGACGACCAGCGTCTGATCGTCTATCTCCCCGCCGACACGGCCACGTCCACCGCCCTCGACCGCCTCACCGGTCGTCGGCCCGGGGCCCTCCGCATGGTGAACGGATGACCCGGGAGAAGTTCTCCCGTCCGATGAGAGATCTCATTCTGAGTGCCCGTGTCCTCCGATGTGACCATGGTTTTTCGTGAAGATCCCTGGTCACAGGTGAACACGGGCACTCTTCCCCTCCGTCGCGGACCCGGAGTTCTTCGCAACTCCGGGTCCTGTCACATGTGGTCAACGTGCTTCGACCACATGCCGCGTCCGAACTGGAGAATGATCTTTACTTAGCAGCCACCGCCGCCGCAGCCGCCGTGGTGGTGGTGGTGACGGCCACCGTCTTCGCGGCCTCCGTCCCCATCGGCCGAGACGTTGTTGTTGTTGTTGGTGTTGTTGACATCGTCACGTGCGCCGTTGACGTTGTTGTTGTTGAGGTTCACGTTGAGGTGGAACCTCCTGTGGTTGCGGTGCTCGTAGCAGCTGTGGTGACGGTGGCAGCAGCTGCGGTGGCAGCAACCGCGGCGCCAGCCACCGCCGCCGCCACAGTTGATGACGCTCGCACCTGCGGTGGCACCGGCGGTGCCGGCGTTGGCGGCGGTGGTCGCGGCGCCCAGGCTCACGACTCCGCCGGCAAGGGCCGTGCTCAGCGCGAGCCCTGCGATGACACTTTTGACGTTGGGCATTGCATTTTCTCCCTGAAGGATCAGTTGCCCTGATTTCGACATTTTCCAGATTTCCTTGGAAATTGCTGGAGATGACCACTGATGGATCGTCCCTGCTTGTCGTAGTTTCCTCTGAAGTCATGTGACAAACGGAGGTCGACAGCTTTTGCTGTCTCCTTATCTCTTTATTGAGGTTGTTGGACCCTTATTGACGCTTTTGCTGTGAAATATATTTAATGTCGGATTTGTCGCATGGGCCGCGCGACGGGAGGAGCCGCCAGAATGGGGGGCAAGAAAGGAAGGATGTGTAGATACGAGAAGGAAGAGCAAGGGCAATTTAACCCGCTTAGTCCCTTTTTTCCAGATTGCCCGGTATGGCCGCGTCCTAGGGTGGCGCGGGAGGAAGCCCAGGCAGGACGGCATGCGTGACGGACGGAGCAGCAACACGTAGCCGCCCAAGGCACACCGCCCTCACGGCGAAGAGAGCCGCCACGTACACAAATGCACAATTCAATAAAAGAAACACGCATCGACAGATCGGCGACCCGAATTCAATTCGCCAAATCCCACTGAGCGCCAGAAAGGAGGAAAAGCAATCCCCCAGAGCCATTGACGCGCAGCGGAATCGGCCTCAATCTTCGACTATTTAAACGTACGATATTTCGTCTTCCATGGAGGCCTCACCGGAACTTCCGGAACCCGCTCTAGCGGCCGGACTCCAACCCTCGCGTCAGCCACTCCCACGATCCGGCGCGCATATGGCGAGCGAGCAATGACACGCGGCCGACCCCCGTGGCATCGGGCGAGACACCCCGGAAACAGAAGCGACCCGCGTCTCCACGGGTCGTTGTTGGGTTTTCCCTGATGGGGCACCGGCGCCCCATCCCGAGCATCTCCTCATAGGTCCCCAAACGCTGTCCGGGGACATTCGGGTAACGGCGGAGTGTGACAGCCATTCGAAGCTTCACATGCGGGGGCCGGGGTGCCGAGCGCGGCGCCCCGGCCGACCGGGTCAGAGGCCGGCGAAGAACTCCCGTACGTCCTCGACCAGCATGTCGGGCTGCTCCAGCGCGACGTAGGCGCCGCCCTTGTCGAACTCCGTCCACCGTTCCACCGTCGTGTCACGCTCGGCGAAACGACGGATGGTGACGTCGCCGGGGGTGACCACGCACGCCGTGGGAACGGTCACCCGCTCCTTCGGCCCCCAGGCTCCGGGGTCGTGGGCCGCGTCGTAGTAGCTCTGCGCGATCGATCCCGAGGTGCCGGTGAACCACTGGGTGCTGACGTCGGTGAGGATGCGGTCGCGGGAGAAAGCGTCCTCGGGCAGTTCCGACTTCGGGTCGGTCCATTCCTTGAACTTCTCCACCACCCAGGCGAGTTGGCCGACGGGCGAATCGTGCAGACCGTACGCGATGGTCTGGGGCCTGGTCGACATGATGACGTTGAACCCGAACCCGTCCTGCATGAACCGCTGGATGGCCGCCATCCGCGCCTGCTCGGTCTCGGTGAGACCCTCGAGGTCGTCGCCGGGGAACGCCACGTAGGCGTTGATGTGCAGGCCGATCAGCCGATCGGGGACCTGACGGCCGAGCTCGACGGAGAGGTTCGCGCCGCCACCGCCGCCGTGCGAGCCATACCGGTCGTAGCCGAGGCGTTCCATCAGCTCGGCGAACGCCGCCGCGGTCCGCTTGACGGTCCAGCCGGTGGTGGTGAGCGGGCTGGAGAACCCGAAGCCCGGCATGGCGGGCACGACGAGGTGGAAGTCGCGTGACAACGGCTCGAGGACGTCGAGCAGGCCCATCGTCGCTCCGGGATTGTCGTGCAGGAGCAGGAGCGCCCTGGCGTCCTGGCGTTCGGAGCGGATGTGCTTGAAGTGGACGGTCTGGCCCTGGATCTCGGTGGTGAACTGCGGCCACCGATTCAGGTCGGCCTCGGCCGCGCGCCAGTCGAAGTCGCGGGCCCAGTAGTCGGCCAGGCCCTTGAGATAGTCGACGGGCACGCCGCGGCTCCAGTTCGCACCCGGGATCTCGGGCGTCCAGCGGGTACGCCTCAGCCGCTCCTGAAGATCGTCAAGGTCGGCCTGTGCTACTTCGATGCGATAGGGCCGGATTGCGGTGTTGTCTGTCATGGCGTTCATACTGCTGACCCGGCCATGGCGGTCACCAGTGTTCGGTGCACCGGATGAATCCGCAGCATGCATATCCTTTTTATGCATTTTGCACAGGGGGCGTATGGAGCTGAAACCGCAGGTCGTGCGGGCACTGGTCGCGGTCGCGCTGCTCGCTCTGCTCGGCGCCAGGCTCGGTCAGCTCGTCCACCCCAACGCCGGCTCACTGCCGCACAGAGTGATCGCTATTTCCCTGGTCGTCGCACTGATCGCGGTGCACAGCCTGCTGGTGTTGCGCGAACGGCCACGCCCCGGCCTGCTGGTGGCCGTGGAGGCGGTGCTGACCTTCGGACCCTTCCTCGTCGTCGGCGGCACCTGGGGTCCGATCGCGGGTGTCCTGGGCTCGGCCGTGCTGCTGACCCTGGCCGCCCCCGCGTCCTGGCTGCTGTTCGCACTGGTCATGGTCGCCGACACCGGCATCTCATGCCTGTACCTCCAGGACGCCGCAGTCATCGTCGCGCGGACGGTGACCGATCTGAACGTCGGGCTCAGCCTGTTCGCGCTGGTGGTGCTCGCCGATCGGGTAAGTCTGGCGAGCGCGCAACGTCGACAGCTCGCCGCACTCGCGGTGGCCAGGGACCGCCTGGACACCGTCGACAGGTTGGGCGAGACCATCGGAACGGACCTTTCGGCCATCGTGGGCTCGGTCCGCAGCCTCGGCGCCGCCATGACGGCGAGCCCCGAGGCCACCGGAACATCCCAGGTGCGCCGGCCCGACGAGATCTGGACGGGCCTGACCGAGGTCGTACGGCGGGCCCGGCGATCACTGGCGGCCGCCCGTGAAATCGCCGACACCCACAGGCTGACCCTTCCGGCCTCCGGTCCGGCAGAAAGCGCGCCGGTCCCGGTCATGTTCCGGTTCGCCTGGTGGACCCTGCTCCTCATCGTGGTCGATTACACGGCCATCACGCTCGTCAACCTGGTGGAGTACCGTTCTCCCGACACGGTGGGATGGGCGGTGGCGGTCGCCGTACTGATCGTCTCCGGCGGGTTGCAGCTCTATCACGGCGCACCCCGCCGCGACTCGTCCAGCCCGCGCGCCTGGCCGTGGACCCTGTCGGCGCATGCGCTCGTCCTGGCCACCGGCGTCACGCTGTACGGCCTGGCGCTGATACCTCCCGGCTTCCTGGTGGTCGGTGCCGCGATGGTGCGGATGCGGCCGCGCCGGTCACTGGCCGTCGGCGGGTTGAGCCTGCTGGGCCTGGTGCTCATCCCAGACCCGGACTACATCACCAGTCGCCTGTACTGGCTGTCCGGGGTCGTCATGGGGGCCGCCCTCGTCTACTCGCTGTGCCGCCTGCCCGAGGTGACGAGGCATCTGAACGAGACCAGGGACAGGCTCGCTCGGATGGCTGTGCGGCAGGCCCGTCTGCGGGTCGCCAGGGACGTCCACGATCTCCTGGGGTCCGGTCTTTCCGCGATCGTTCTGAAAGGTGAGCTCGCCGCTCGGCTCCTGGAGTCCGCCCCTGACCGGGCGCACCGGGAGGTACGCGAACTCCTGCCCATCGCACAGCGGACCCTGGGCGAGGTGCGCGCCATCACCGGCCCGCCCACCCGGCTGATCTTCACCGACGAACTGGCCGCCGCCCGCTCATTGCTGGAGGCCGCCGGTGTCAGGCTGTCGGCCGAGGTGGCGGCGCCGCTTCTGCCCGCCGACGCCGACACGCTGCTGGCCACCGTGCTGCGTGAGGCCGCGACCAACGTCGTGCGGCACTCCCGCGCCGAGCTCGCCCGAGTCGAGATCGCGCAGCAGGACGGCATGGTAACGCTCCGCGTGTCCAACGACGGCGTCGAGCAGCGGCCCGAATCGTCCTCGCGGCGAGGAACCGGGCTGGACAACCTGGCCGCGCGCGCCGTGGAAGCCGGCGGGCGGTTGATGGCCGGGCTGGAGGGCGACCTGTTCGTGCTCACCGCCGAGGTGCCCCTCTAGAGCCAGCCCGCCTCCGTGGCGATGCGGATGGCGTCGACCCGGTTGCGCGCGTCCAGCTTGGTCACCGAGGAGGCCAGATAGTTGCGGACGGTGCCGTACGTCAGGTGGAGCCGCCCGGCGACCTCCCGGGGAGTCGCGCCGCCCGCCGTCAGGCGGAGCACGTCCTGCTCGCGGTCGGTGAGCGGATTCTCCGGCATGTCCAGGGTGGTGTAGGCGAGCTGTGGATCGATGACCCGCCCGCCCGCGGCCACGGTGCGAATCGCCGCCGCCAGGTCCTCCGGCCGCGAGTCCTTGAGTATGAAGCCGGACACCCGCGCGCTGATCCCGCGTCGCAGGTTGCCCGGCCTGCCGACGGCGGTCAGGATCAAGGTCCTGCAGTCGGGAAGCAATCGATGCAGCTCGGCGGCGGCGTCCAGGCCGTCCATGCGGGGCATCTCGATGTCGATCACCGCGACGTCGGGCCGGTGGTCCATGGCGGCGGGCACGATCTCGTCGCCGTACTCGACTTCCGCGACGACCTCGATGTCACCCTCAAGCCGCAGCAGCCCGGCCAGCGCCTCCCGCAGGATCCGCAGATCCTCCGCCAGCAGCACTCTGATCATCCGACACCCCTTCCAGAGGATAGTGCCGCCGTCAGCGAACAGGCATTTCGGGCGGATCGACCACCGGTCGCCTCCGCTGCCATGGACCTGCGAGGGCCGTCGAGCCGGTCCTCGCAGGTGTGGCGGTCAGCCGGTCCGGGTGCGCTGGAGCCTGCGGGGCCTTGGCCCTTCGCCCACGGCGTCGTCGTTCACGAGGCAGTAGGGGATGGAGGCCGGGTTGCTATGACGTCTCCCCATACGTAGCCAGGGCTGTCACTATGGCCGGATGGGGAGTTCGAAGAGCGCCGGTTACGCGCAGCATGAGGGTTGTTAGAAAAGCACGATCCTCGTCAGGATCACATTGTGGTCGGCTCGATTGATCCGGTACTCGGCGATGCCGTACCCCTTGGGGATGATGATTTCCCGCCAGTCCGGATCTTCGCCCAGATGGTCGCTTCCCACCAGCCAGGGGTTCTCGCAGATTTCTACCGTGAGCGCAACCACAGCGGAGAAGGCCTCGGGAGAGACCTTCGGATCGGCAAGGGTGTCGCTCACGACCTCCGATGGGATAACCGGCCAGAGGCCGCCTCATCATCGCTCACTGTGTGTTGTTATTCTGCCGCCGATGAAAGATCTCTTCCATGGTCGTCGTGGGGAGGGTTCCGGCCTCGGCGGCCGCGTGAATTCGGTCACGGTCAGGGTCGGTATCGAGCATCGCACGACCCCACCAGGCAGCGAGGACACCGTCCAGCTCCTCACCTTGCTGAGCCTCCAGCAGTTCGGCGAAGAACTGCGCCCGACGCCCGCCCCGCAAGGCGTCCGAGATCCCGCCGATGGTGTGCGGAACCCTAATCTCGTGCGGGTGTATGGGCTGAGCACTCATCTGCGACACCTCTCCCCTTCGACTTCGTACGATAGCGTCCACGGCGGAATGTAGCTGGCACCCCAAATCCCTCGAGCCCACGTTACGGGGCTGAGGGTGACGCGCGTGGAAGCTCGACCGAAAGATCACGAGATCATTTGGGGCTCGTGTCCAGCACCATCAAGATCGATACTCCGGTGGCACACGGCTGCAGCCGGTGGCACACCCCGGAACGCAAAACGACCCGCGTTTCCGCAGGTCGTTGCCAGGTTTTCCCTGATGAAGCGTTGGTGCCCCCTGCAAGATTCGAACTTGCGCTCCCGGCTCCGGAGGCCGGTGCTCTATCCCCTGAGCTAAGGGGGCCAACGAGTGATTAGGCTACCAGCATCTTGGGGGGAATCGACACTCACGGCGTGATGCGAGTGATCTCAGGGGAGGGTGCGCTACCTGGGGACTGGACGGACGGCTCCCCGGTAGCCGAGACGGTAGTAGGCGGAGGCGGCGAAGTTCGTCGTCCTGACGACGTCGCCGCGCTTGGGAGCGTGCACCATGACGCCGTCCTTCACGTAGACGCCCACGTGGGCGGGGTCGCCCGCGCCCCCTCCGAAGAAGACCAGGTCGCCGGGGCGGAGCTGGGAGAACGGCACGCGGCGGCCCTGCTTGAACTGGCTGCCGGTGTAGTGGGTGAGGGTGGCCCCCGCCTTGGACCAGGCGTGCAGGGCGAGGCCCGAGCAGTCGAAGCCGCCACCGGTCGGGCCCGCGCTCGAACCGCCACCCCAGACGTATGGCGTGCCGACCTGGCGGAGGGCCGCAACCGCCGCGATCTGGCCGTGGTCCAGGGGCTGTGACCGCTTGGCGGGCGTGAGTCGAGAGGGCCCCTGTGATCGCTTGGCGGGCTCAAGGCGGGAGGTGCGCCCTAGCTGTTCGGCCGGATCGATGCGGGACGGCCCCTCCGACTGCTTGGCGGACACGGGTGAAGACGGAGTCCTGGAGGTCTCTGGTCGTGGAGGCGATGAGGCACTGGGCTTCGGGGAAGGACCGACAACCGGCGGACGAGAACGGGTGGGAGGCTCGGATACGGAGGAGCCGTCCATGCCTGCCCGCTCGTCATCCGTGGCGGATGGTCCGGCATCGACGCGGACGTCTCCCGCCGCGAACCCGGAACCCGTCTGGTCGATCTGCGGCGCGACCCCGGAACTCAGGTCGGCCTGCGGCACATCCCCAGATCCTGCCGGCACGCCCTCAGATCCCGCCCGGTCGGTTCGCCGCCCGATTCCAGGCTCCGCCTGGCCGGCCCACGGCATGTCCCCCGGTACCGCCAGATCAGCTTGCGGTGGAGCCCCGGATCCTACCTGGCCGGCCTGCGGCGCGCCTCCAGGCCCCATCTGGCCGACCTGCGGCGCGGACCCGGGCTGTAGGTCGGGCTCGGCCTGCGGCACGAACCCGGACTGTGGCGCGGACTCGGACTCCGACCGGCCGACCTCGCAGGCGGCGACGAGGGCGGTGCGGATGCTCTCCAGGAACCGTCGCCAACTGTTGTCCGGGAGCGCGGCCTCGGAGAGCAGTTGCTCCCAGCCCTCGCCGACCTCCGGACAGGGATGGGCCACAGGCGCCTGAGGGCCCTCGGCAAGGACTCTCGCGAGGATGGTGGCGGTGATGAGTGTCGTGATCACGCAGGCCCTCCTGGGCTCGATGAACGGTCGAGGCCCCAGGATCGGCGGAACGGGGTGATCCCCAAGGATCCGAACCAGATTCTGTGGAAAACCTGTCGCCTGTGGATAGCTCTGTGTACACATCCCGTGAAACCCGCGCGTGGCGTGGATGAAGGAGTTAGCCTCACGCCCGTGGGCGAGCTTCTGGGCAAGGTCTTGGTAGTGGATGACGACGACGTCATCCGGCAGCTCATCGCGGTCAATCTGACCCTGGAGGGGTTCCAGGTGGAGACCGCCTTCGACGGCCAGAACTGCCTGGATCGGGTGATGGACGTCATGCCCGACGTGATCACGCTCGACGTCATGATGCCCAGGCTGGACGGCTGGATGACCGCCACCAGGCTGCGATGCGACGAGGGCACCAGCCACATCAAGGTGGTTCTGATCACCGCACGGGCGCAGGAGGACGACAAGCGGCGAGGGCTCGGCATCGGAGTCGACGCCTATCTCACCAAGCCGTTCGACCCCGCCGAGCTCATCCAGGTCGTCCGCGATCTGGCCCTGGCCACTCGCAGCGGCTAGAGCAGACCCTCCTTGCGGGCCGCGGCGACGGCCTGGGTGCGGGAGGAGGCCCCGAGTTTGCCCATGATGTTGGAGACGTGCACGCTCACCGTCTTGTGCGCGATGAACAGCCGCTCGCCGATCTCACGGTTGGGAAGGCCCTCGGCCACCAGCGTGAGCACCTCCTGTTCCCTTCCGGTCAGCAGGTTCGGCCGCTCCGATGAGGTGAACCGGGCCCTTCGGCCCAGCTCCGCCAGGGCGGCGCTCAGCGGCTGGGCGCCCAGTGACGCGGCGTCCTTGACGGCGCGCTCCCACTCCTTCAGCGCCGAAGCACGGTCGCCGGAGGCGAGCAGCGCCTCGGCCAACCGCCACCGCGAACGCGCGGTCTCGTAGACGAATCCGAAGTCGAACGCCTCGACCACCGCGCGCCACGCCTCGACGTCGACGCGGCCGTGCGCGCGGTGCCATTCGGCCTCGGCCCTGGCCAGCCACGCCAGCCCTTCCGGCCCCAGCGGACCCCGGGCGCCGGAACCGGGGCCGTTGACGGCGGGCAGTTTGGCTCGCTCCAGAAAGGCGTCCGCCTCCGAGGGCCGCCCCAGGTCGGCCAGCGCCCACAGGCCCGTGGCCCAGAGCCGGATCACGGCGGGATCGTTGGGAAGGAGCCCTTCGAGCGCCGCGCGGACGTGCTCCAGCGCCGTCTCGGGCTCGTCCCGCCACAGGGCGTGTTCGGCGGCCAGGCCGCGGGACATGTAGGACACCAGCACGTCGGAAGACCAGAAGGGCTCCAGCCAGGAGAACCGCTCCTCCACGACGGGCCGGCCCCGCGCCACCTCGACGAAGAGCGCGAAGGACGAGAGAACCGCCTCGGCGGGGGTGCCGACGCGGATGCCGAAGCCGGCGGCGACCTGCTCCGCCAGATCCCACTCTCCCGCCACGTAGTGGATCAGGAAGCGCAGGAAGCGCAGGTCGGTGCCGTAGGTGCTCCAGTTGAGCCCGCTCTCGTGTGCCAGCCGCAGACCTCGGTCGGCCGTGACGGCGGCCTCACCGAGGTCACCGTACTCGTACTGGACCCGGGCGTACGTGAAGATCGCCCGCAGGTCGAAGGCGAGGTTGCCCGAGCTCTCCGCGGTCGCGCAGGCGAGCAGCCCCGTGGCGCGGGGGATGTCGTCGGCGAGTGCCGCGAGGGAGGCCAGCGTGATCAACGCGCTGGTCTCCGCGTCGGCGGCGCCGCTGGCACGCGCCGCCTCCAGTGCCCGGGTGGCGAGGGGCTCCACCTCGTCGTGTCGCTCGCTCCAGTAGAGGGAGCGGGCGTAGGTGGCGAGCGCGCGGGCGAGCACGGGGCCCTCGGGCGCCATCTCGACCGCCGCGTGCGCGGCGGCGATGGACCCCTTCTCCTCGTCCGCGTCGATGAGGAAGTAGGCCAGCCGCTCGTTGACCTCGGCCGAGGGCGGAAGCCGCCGCAGCTGGGAGATCGCCCGGTGGTTGTCGCCGCTGTCGGCCGCGGCGGCGGCGCTGCGGGTGGCCAGCCCGGTGTGGTCGAGGCCCGCGAGCCGCTCCGCGTCGGGGACCCGGTCCCAGAGGCCGAGCGCCCGGTCGAAGTGACGGTGCGCCTCGGCGGGGGCGCCCAGGCGTTCGGCCCGCCGCCCGGCTTCGACGGACGCGGCCAGGGCTCCGGCCAGGTCGTGGCTGGCCAGGTAGTGGTAGGCGAGCTCGGCCGCCGCGCCCTCTCGCAGGGTCAGCAGGCGGGCGAACTCGGAGTGCGTCCGGGTCCGCTCACCGGGCAGCAGATCGGTGTAGACGACCTCCTGGAGGAGCGCGTGCCGGAAGGCATAGCCGTACTCCCCGTCGAGGCGGAGCAGCCCGCGCGAGACGATCTCCCGCATGGCTTCGTCGAAGGCGAGGTTCTCCAGGCCCGAGGCCTGCTGGAGCAGGTCGTGGTCGACGCGGCGGCCGGCGACCGCCGCGCACCTGAGCACCCGCTGGGCGGCGTCGGAGAGCAGCTCCGCCCGGGAGAGCAGCAGGCTGGCCAGGCCGTCGGTCATCGAGGACCCGTCGGACGCGGCCTCCAGAAGCTCCTCGGCGTAGAACGGGTTGCCCTCCGCCCGGTCGACGACCTCGCCCATCATCTGGGCGTCGGTGCCGCCGATCGAGACCAGATAGTCGGTCATCTCCTCGCGGTCGAGCGGACTCAGCTCGACGGCCGTCACCGACGGGAGGCGCTTGAGCTCGGCGAGAACCCGGCGCAGCGGGTGACGTCGGTGGAGGTCGTCGGTCCGGTAGGTGCCGATCAGGCAGACGCGCTCGCTCTGCAACATCCGGCTGAGGAAGACCAGCAGGTCGCGGGTGGACTGGTCGGCCCAGTGCAGGTCTTCGAGAACCAGCAGCACGGGCTGGACGGACAGGAATCCGAGCATCGAGCCGAAGAGCTGCTGCTGGGTCAGGCCCGACGTGCTCTCCTGGCCGAGGTCGGTGCCGCCGGGCAGCAGCCTGCCGAGGACCGGCCGCGCGTCGAGCGCCTCCCGCAGCTCGCCCTTCGCACCGCGCAGGGCGTCGGCGAGCGGGAGGTACGGCAGGGCGTCGCCGAGCTCGGCGCACTGCCCGATGAGTACGGCGAAGCCGTCCGCCCTGGCCTGCTCGGCCAACTCCGTGACCAGCCGGGTCTTGCCGATGCCCGCGTCGCCACCCAGCAGAGCCACCCCGGCCAGCCCGCCGGATGCGGCGTCGAGCACCGCGGTCAGGCGGTCAAGCTCCGCCGATCGCCCGATTAGAGCGCTCTGCGCGCCTTGCCACCCCACGTCGGTGAGTATGGCATGGCACACCGACAGCGAGCCGATTGGTCCACAAAAGGACCTCCCCATTGGTCCTGACCACGGGACCAAAGCGACCCCTAGGGTCGGGCGCATGGTCTCGTTGTCCACATTTCTGATATTCGCCCTCGCGTCCCTGGCACTGGTCCTGGTACCGGGGCCGAACCACATCTACATCGCCGCCCGGGGCATCGCACAGGGCCGGGCGGCCGGGGTCGCGAGCGCGCTCGGCGTCGAGACGGGCACGATGGTGCACATCGCCGCGGCCGCCGCCGGGCTCTCATACGTGATCGCCCGGTCCGCGACGCTCTTCAACGTGATCAAATGGGCCGGCGTGGCCTACCTGGTCTATCTGGGCATCCGGGCGCTGACGAGCAGGCAGGAGCTCAAGACCCGGGAGGCCGAGCCGCAGCCGCTGCGGAAGATCTTCCTCGAAGGCGTGATCGTCAACGTGCTCAACCCCAAGGTGATCCTCTTCTTCCTGGCGTTCCTGCCGCAGTTCGTCGCCCCCGAGGCGGGCGCGGTGCCGCTGCAGATCATCATCCTGGGCGGCACCCTGCTGGTCCTGGGGCTGATCACCGACCTGATCTACGCCGCGGGCGCGGGAGCGCTCGGCAGGCGGATGCGGAACCGGTCGAGCCTGATGAGTCGCCTCAGCGGGGTCATCTACCTGGGACTCGGCATCGCGACCGCGTTCTCCGGCCGCTCCGCCTGATCACACCGCTCCACCCGATCGCGCAGCCCCGGCCGCTCCACCTGATCACACCGCTCCACCCGATCGCGCAGCCCCGGCCGCTCCACCCAAGCACGCCACGCCGCCCGATCACGTCACTCCGGCCGCTTCCCCTGATCACACCGCACCGCTCGGTCACTTCGTCCCGGCCGCTCCACCCGCTCCGGATGGAGCCGATCGCTCCATCCGATCACACCCCTCGATCGCACCGCTCCCGCCGCCTCCTCCGATCACACCGCCCCGCCCTCCCTCCGTCCGATCGCATCGCCCGGGCGACTCCACCTGATCACACAGGTCTCCCAGCAGCCGGGCCAATGGTCCCGGAGCCGCCATCACACCCAGATGCCCGCGACGGGGGATCAGGATCAGCCGGCCGTTCCGGCAGGCCCGGAGGAAGTCGCGCTCGTCCGCCCGGAACGGGTCGCGGGTCCCGTTGACCAGCCATACGCGCCCCGGATAGGCGGCCAGTGCCGCGAACTGGTCGTGCCCGGCGACGGCCTCGACGACCTGCGGCATCACCTCGCATGACAGCCCTCCCGCCACGAAGGCCTCCCCCACGGGGCCCGGCAGCAGGCGGCGCAGGCCGTACGCGCTGATCCGGTTCGCGAGAGACGGGTTCCGTGCGGCGAACGAGGCGGCGAAGCGGTAGGCGCCCAGCGCCGACGAGTTACGGGCCGTGCATCCCATCGCCACGAGCCCGGTCACCCGCTCGGGAAAGCGCTCGGCGGTGGCGATGCCGACGTATCCACCCAGCGAGAGCCCGGCCACGAGCGCCCGTCCGCCGAGCCCGTCGATCGCGGCGGCGACCGCCGACGTCGCCCCCTCCATCGAGAACGGCTCGCCCCTGCGGCTGCCGTGTCCGGGCAGGTCAACGGCCATGGCGGGCCGGCCGAGGAGGGAGAGACGGGAGACGACGGGACCCCACATGGTCCCGCTGATCCGGATTCCGTGGACGAAGACGATGGGTGTCATCACGAGCCTCCAGGGGTTACCCCGATTAAAACACAACGCACCGTTGCGTTGCTATATTCGGACGCACAGCAGCGCATGACACACAGCACCGGCCGAGAAGAGCGCACGGCATCGCGCAGGGAAGCAGGCACATGGCACCGCGCAAGGAACAGCAGATCTTCCAGGCGACGCTCGAGCTCCTCGCCGCCAAGGGCTACGAAGGGCTGACCGTCGAAGGGGTGGCCGAGCGCTCGGGGGTCAACAAGACCACGATCTACCGGTGGTGGCCGTCGAAGGCGGCGCTGCTCGCCGCCGCGCTGGTCAAGGCCGACCTGCTCGCGATGGAGCCGCCCGACACCGGCAGCCTCAGCGGAGATCTGGAGGCGCTCGTCCAGAGGGTGGTCGTGTTGCTCACCCGGCCTCCGGCGGCCGACATCGCGGTGGCCGCGCTCGGCGCCGCCGCACACCATCCCGAGCTCGCGACCGCGGCCCAGCACTTCTTCGCCGACCGGTTCGCGAGGGAGGAGGCCGTCTTCGACCGCGCGAGACGGCGCGGCGAGCTCTCCGATACGGCCGACCCTCTGTTGATCATGGACCTGCTCGCCGGGGCGGTCTGGCTACGCGCGGTCTTCCGGGGGCTCCCCCTCGACGACGACTTCGCCGCGAAGGCGGTGAGCGCGGTCCTGGACGGCTCGGCTTCACCGGCGCGTCCGGGATCGGTCAGCCCGAGAGCGCGCCCGGGATTCGGTCCAGGATCGGGTACGGCATGAGCCCGTAGGCGTAGAAGTCGACCGCATCGGCCCCCGCGGCCCGGACGGCGCGCACCTTGGCGGCGAGGCGATCGGCCGAGTCCGTGTCGGGCAGGCCCGGCCGGAGCACGACCCGCAGCTCCTTGTCCTTGCCCGTCGAGCGGCGGTAGGCGCTCACGTCGTCGGCGACCCTGGCCGCGTCGCGGGCGTAGGCGAGCACGCCGAGCGAGGGCACCAGATCCCCGAGGGCGACCAGGTCCACTCCGAGTTGCCAGGCGTCGTGCGCCGCGAGCCCCGGCGAGGGCAGGCCGTCGGTGTAGCCCTTGTACGCGCCCGTCGCGTCGAGGTAGACGAGCTTGGAGCCCTCGTCGGTGACGGCCGTGGAGATCTTGGAGACCAGCGAGGTCACCACCTCGGAGCGGGCTCGCGCGTAGGCGACCACCTCGGGCCCCGCGTAGGCGGTCAGCGCCGCCCGGGTCACCTCGCCCTGCGCGGGCGGGTCGCCGTCGAGCACCCCGCCGACGATCCTGGAACACTCCTCGCGTGCCACCTCGGCCTTGACGCCCAGATCGGCCGCGCGGCGCATGCAGAAGTCGCAGAAACACAGGCCGAGCAGGAACAGGTCCATGGGCCCGAGCGGGACGAAGCTGCGCTCGTTGTGGTAGCCGGGGCCGAAGGTCCCGAAGTGCAGCCCCTCGGCGACCACGCTGTCCACCCCCAGCCTGGCCACCGCCCGGCCCAGCGCGACCGCGTACAGGCGGACGTCCGGATGGGAGGGGCACAGGTCGGTGGGCGAGCCGCGGTCGCCGAAGCAGTTGCGCACGGTCACGTCGGGGTGGGCCAGGCCGAGCGTGGTGTTCTGCAGGAAGACGGTCCAGCCGTGCAGCGCGAGACCTCGCTCGGCCGTGGCCAGGCGGAGTGCGGCCAGCGGCTCCTCCTCGGCCCCGTCCTGGACGGGCGGGACCAGGCGGAGACCGCCGAACAGGTCTTCGGGCGGCGCGAAGTGCGCCCCGTCCCTGCGGATCGTCACCCGGGGCCGGCCGTGCGGGGTGACGTCGCGGGCGCGGTGATAGGCGGCGGCCACGGTCACCCCCGCCACGCCGTACCCGATGACCCGGTCAAGGACCGCCTCCAGGCCCTCCCCGCGTACGTCCTCGACATAGACGTATAGCGAGCTGTCCAAGCCGCCGCCCTCCCAAGAAGTCGGTCAGACTCTAACGCGCCCGGTAAGCCACGAAGTCAATCTCGACCAGGATGTCCATCAAGTCGGACCCGACGGTCGTGCGGACGGGGTAGGGGCGGGTGAAGTAGGACTTGTAGACCTCGTTGTAGGCGGCGAAGTCACGCTTGAGGTGCTGCAGGTGCACCGTCGACTTCACCACGTCGTCGAAACCCAGACCGTGGGCCTCAAGGATCGCCCCGAGATTCCGCATCGTCTGGTGGGTCTGCTCCGCCACGTCGGTCCCGACGACCTCGCCGGTCCGGGGGTCCAGCGGGCCCGCGCCCGAGGTGTAGACGAAGTCCCCGACCACGAGGCCCTGCGAGTACGCCCCGATCGGCGCCGCGCCCTGGTCCGTCCGCAGCTCCTGCTTGTCGCTCATATCAGCACCCCTCATCAGAAATACGTAGTAATCAAGTCGACGACCACGTAATCGTCGTCCACCACCGGCATGACCCGCCACTTGTCGAAGGCGGTGCACGGGTGGGAGATCCCAAACGACACCAGATCCCCCGCTTTCACGGGGGAATCCGGCGCGAGCCGTAGAACGGCGTGCTGGTCCTGGACCTTGAGCACCGTGGCGTCGGCGATGCTCCCACGCGGCACGGGCAGCCCCTCGTCGAAGGGCGCGTCACGCTTGCCGAACCCGACGATGGCCAGGCCGGGCTCGGGAATGCTCAGCACGTGCGCCCAGATCTCCAGCGCGGCCCGCAGCTCCCCCTCGATCCGGGTGTACGGCGTGCGCTCGCGGTAGTAGCCGTCGTCGTGGGAGACGTAGGCGCCGCTGCGCAGCATGACCCTGGCCTGGCAGGCGGCGAGCTCCCTGCCGATCACGTCGAACCACTGGCTGCCGCCCACCGACAGGATCGGGTCGCGCACCCGCAGGTGCTCCAGCGCCTCCAGCAGCCGGTGCAGGTAGGTCCGCACCTCGGCGGCCGACCCCAGCGCCCCCTCGTATCCGGCGACGCCCACCAGCTCGACGCCGTCCGCCGCCTGCGCGGCCGAGGTGACCTCCAGAAACTCCGCGAGCGTACGGCTGCCGCCCCGCCCGCCGTCGTGCCCGAGCTCGGCCAGCACCTGGAACGGCCTGGCCCCGGCGTGGGAGGACAGCGTCTCCACCCCGGCCACCGAGTCCACGAAGCAGAGAAACTCGAACGACGGGTCCTCGGCGAGCCGGGCGGCGAGGGCGTCGAGTCCGGCCGGGTCGAAGACCTGGTTGGCGAGGATGATGCGGGAGACGCCGAACTCGCGCAGGGTGAGCGCCTGGCTGGGAGTGGCGGCCGTCAGCCCCCACGCGCCCGCGTCGAGCTGGGCCCGGATCAGCTCGGGCGACATGGTGGTCTTGGCGTGCGGGACCAGGGTCAGGCCGTACTGCTCGGCGAAGACCGCGAGCGTGGTGATGTTGTGCTCCAGCGCGCTCCGGTGCGCCACCATCACGGGGAAGCTGAACGCCCCTCCGAACAGCGATGACCCCACTGCCCTCTCGGGATCCACGATCCCCTTCACGCGCTGCCCCCTTTGATTGCTTTGGTGGACTCTATTCTCAGGCCCGCAGGGCCCTGCCCGGAGTGGCCCCGGTGAGTCGCCCCCCGGACAGGACGGGGACTCCGGAGACCAGGACGTCGTCGACGCCGGTGGCCAGGATGCGCGGATCCGCGTAGGTGGCCCTGTCCGCGACCGTCCCGGGGTCCAGGACGATGACGTCGGCGGCCTGTCCCGGGCGGATGAGACCGCGGGCTCCGAGGCCGAAGCGGCGTGCGGGGTGGGAGGCGAGGTGGACGGCGGCCTGTTCCAGGGTCCAGTCACCGGCCTCGCGGACGTGGTGGCCGAGCATGCGGGCGAACGCCCCGTAGCCGCGTGGGTGGGGGTGGCCGCCGACGTAGATGCCGTCGGAGCCGCCCGTGTGACCCGGGTGGCGCAGGATCGTGCGGACCGACTCCTCGGCCTCGGGGCCCTCGTCCGGGCGGGCCAGCACGCATCCGGCTTCGAGGCGGGTGTCGATCAGGATCCTGCGGCAGAACTCGCCCGGTTCGACCCCTGCCTCGGCGGCGGCCGCCGGAAGCGACAGGCCCTCGGCCCACTCGGTCCCCGGCACGTGGGAGAAGGTGATCCTCGGCCAGAGCGACTCGTCCCACTCGATCGGGTGGGACTCCAGCAGTTCCAGCGTCCGGTCGGTGTCGGCGGCGGGTAGCCACGCCGGCAGCGCGACCATCGCCAGGATCGTGCTGCCCCGGAGGTAGGGGTAGGTGTCGAAGGTGACGTCGAGCCCTTCGAGGCGTGCCTCGTCGACCAGGGGCAGGAGCGTGGCGGCCGGGCCGTGGTAGTGCGAGACGTGCACGGCGGCGCCCGACCGCCGGGCGATGTCCGTCACCTCGGCCATGCCCTCCGTGGCCTGCGCGCCGTACCCGCGCATGTGCGTGACGTACGGCAGGGCGCCCAGCGGTGCGCAGAGCGCGGCGATCTCCGCGGCGTCGGCGTAGCGTCCGGGGGCGTACTCCAGGCCGGTGGACAGCCCTGCCGCCCCCTCCGACAGGCCGCGCTCGACGTGGGCGAGCATGGCGGCCAGCTCCCCGGAGGTGGCGACCCGCTCGGCGGCGCCCATCACGTCATAGCGGATCGTGCCGTGCGGCAGCAGGTAGGCGGTGTTCAGGGCGGTCGCCCTGTCGTAGCCCGCGAGCAGCTCCCCGACGCCGAGCGGCCCGTCGGCCGACGGATGGGTCCCGTTGACGGCCGCGAAGTAGCGGGTGGCGTAGGCGAAGGTCTCCGGGGTGGACGCGGGCGCGTAGGACAGGCCGTCCTGACCGAGGACGAACGTGGTCACACCCTGCCGGAGCGCGGCGAGCTGCACCCCCCTGTCGAAGACGAGGGCGTCGCCGTGAGCGTGGCAGTCGATCAGGCCGGGCATGACGCGGCGACCTGCGGCGTCGACGAAGGTCGCGGCCTCCGCGCCGTCCAGACGGCCCACGGCGGCGATGCGGTCCCCGGTGACGCCGACGTCGGCCCGGTACGCCGGGGCGCCCGTGCCGTCCAGCACCCAGCCGCCACTGATCAACACATCGAATGCCATGACCGGATTCAATCATTCCGAAGTCGCGGAAACTTGGGCCCCCCAGACCCTTGACCGCGACATGTCAGGAATGATGCCATCCTTTCTTAATTAGGAATCTTTCCTAACTAGATGACGCAGAGAGGGCATCCGCTGTGCATGCGAGACCCCGTCTCCAACGCCCCACGACCATCCTCGTCCTGGCACTGGCCCTGGCACTGATCGCATCGGTGTTCGCGCTGGTGGCGGCGGCACCCAGTTACGCGGCCGACTCCCTGCTGTCCCAGGGCCGCCCGGCCACCTCCTCCTCCAACGAGGACTCCACGCTGGTGGCGGCCAATGCCTTCGACGGCAACGCCTCCACCCGCTGGGCCTCCGTGGAGGCCCACGACCCCGAGTGGATCCGCGTCGACCTCGGCCAGTCCGCCACGATCTCCCGGGTCAAGCTGACCTGGGAGGCGGCGTACGGCAAGTCCTACAAGATCCAGACCTCGTCCGACGGCTCCGCCTGGGCCGACGTCTACTCGACCACCACCGGCGACGGCGCCACCGACGACCTGACCCTCTCCGGCGCCGGCCGCTACGTGCGGCTGTACGGCACGGCGCGCGGCACCGCCTACGGCTACTCGCTGTACGGGATGGAGGTCTACGGCGCCGTCGGCGGCTCGACTCCGACGCCCACCCCGACCCCGACTCCCACCCCGCCCACCGGCGGCATCGGCGTGCCGTTCGGCGCTCACACGATCCCCTACGCGGCCGGGATGCTGCGGCCGAGCGGCGCCCAGGCCACGCTCGACCAGAAGGTGGTCGACTACTACACCCGCTGGAAGGCCGCCTTCGTCAAGCAGAACTGCGGCAACGGCTGGTACCAGATCATCTCCCCCGACGCCGACCACCCGTACGTGGCCGAGGCCCAGGGTTACGGCATGGTCATCTCCGCCACGATGGCCGGAGCCGACCCGGACGCCAAGAAGATCTTCGACGGCCTGGTGAAGTACGTCCTGGCCCACCCGTCCTCGATCACCCCCGGCCTGCTCGCCGCCGAGCAGAACACCGCCTGCCAGAGCGTCAACGGCGGCGACTCCGCCACCGACGGCGACCTCGACGTGGCCTACGGCCTGCTCCTGGCCGACCGGCAGTGGGGCAGCACGGGCACCTACAACTACAAGCAGCTCGCGATCAACCACATCAACGCGATCAAGGCCGGTGAGGTCAACCCGACCACCAAGCTGATGAAGCTCGGCGACTGGAGCAGTTCCGGTGACGAGTACTTCTGGATCAGCCGCTCGTCGGACTGGATGATCGACCACTTCCGGGCGTTCCGTAAGGCCACCGGCGACACGACCTGGGACACCGTCCGCACCAACCACCAGAACCTGATCGCCTCCCAGCAGGCGAACTACGCCGCGAGCACGGGCCTCCTGGCCGACTTCGTGGTCAACACCAACACCACGCCGAAGCCCGCCCCGGGCGAGGTCCTGGAGGACGTCAGCGACGGCAAGTACTGGTGGAACGCCTGCCGCGACCCGTGGCGGATCGGCAACGACGCGGTGACCAGCGGCGACGCCAAGTCGCTCGCCGCCGCGCGCAAGCTGAACACCTGGATCAAGAGCAAGACCGGCGGCGACCCGAACAAGATCGCCGTCGGCTACTCGCTCAACGGCACGCAGATCTCCAGCGGCAGCGAGCCGGCCTTCTTCGCCCCGTTCGCGGTGGCGGCGCTGACCGACTCCGGCAGCCAGGCCTGGCTGGACGCCCTCTGGAACAAGATGCTCAACACCCCGTTCACGTCCAGCGACTACTACTCGACCAGCCTCCAGCTCCAGGTCATGATCACCGTAACCGGCAACCACTGGGTTCCCTGATCCGATCACGGTACGGCTCCCGCCTGCGAAGGTGGGAGCCGTACCATTTTGCCGGTCCCTGTACGGGTCGACATTTCCGGTGGACCGGTTGTCGGCCACCGTCCCAGATCCTCATCCGAGAAACTTGTCCAGTCGCAATGAAGCCCGGCCCCATCTACGATCAAACATTTGCCGAGCAGATTGACGAATGACCATCGATGGCCAGAGAAGAGCTGGAGCACTACCGGGAGCTGCTCGATACCCATTTCAATCTACGCAGCTATACCTGTATCTCCTGGACCAGGATTCCGGATTTCACGGAGGTTGCTTCATGTTTCGGAAATCCAGTGGAGCCGGTGGGTAAGTGGATCCTCTCTGACGCCTCTGAGTACAGGGATCAGCATGGTCCGTCATCCGACGAGGAACAAGACCCGATCATTCTCCTTGGTGCCCGGTCTGGATGGACGATCGCAATCGAGCCCAGTGGCCGGGAGAGCACCGCTACGGAGGTCATGCGTCAACTCTCTGTCGGCGGGGAGGCATTCTGTGTTTTCGGAAATAGCAGCCCTGAATGGCAGTATTCCCGAGACGGCGGCAATCCTCTTCGAGTCAGACACATTAGTGATGATGAGCCAGAAATCGGCGTGCTGGACGCCCTAATAGGAGACCTGCCGTGCCGGGTAGACTCCTCTGGCGACAACTGGCTGGAGGCCGCCTACGTGCTCGCTGAGCGGGTCACAGGAGTGCGACTCAGCGATGAGTGGCCCAAGAAACCTCATGAGGGCTACATCATCCGGAAATCTCCTCGCGAGGTATTGCCGGAGGACCTCCGCAATCATCCCATCTTGATGGATCCGGAAATCGCGGAGATCGTTACTGACCCACATAGGCATCGCAGGAAGACGGCGGAGTTGTCTGCGCGAATCGCAGTGGAAATCGCGGACCTCGGAAGTGGCGTGATCCGCGAAGCGTTGGCGGCGACAGACTCCAGGCGCATCACTGCAGAGCTGAGAAAACAAGTGCAAGAGCTCGCCCTTCAAAGCGGGCGGCACGATCTTCCGGGCACTTCCTCTAATCAAACCGCAGCATTGCACGCCCTGCTAGGCGCGCTCGACCCGAACGACAGGCAAGCCGCCAGGCTTGCGTCCCACTGGGCCTCGCGAGTTGAAGGCGGCAACCCCAACCAGCGAGCTCGTCTGGCGATATTTCAGGCATGTGCGGAATATCTCTGACCATAGAGGCCGTTCATAATGGCCGAGGTCTTCCGGGACCATTCGTGAGGTCGCGCGAAGGCTTGCCCGTGGGGATGGGAACATGAGGGCGGGTCGTTCTTGGCCAGATGTCGGACAAATCGATTTCATCCCCACGAAGCTGACCATCGAAAAAGGGCTCATCGTGACTGACAACGAACCGACCGCACAGGACATCGCCGCAATGGACGAGGCAGAGCGCGCTCAGTGGTTCTACGACCATCGCGAGCAGGTGGCCGAGGAGTCCACCCCTGTCGCCCTTGATCGTGTCGTATCGGTGCGTGTCAGCCCCGATGACCCGGCTTCCTGACCGCGAAGGTCGCTCAGCCCCGGTAGGGATCCTCCAGTCCGTAGAACGTCTGCGGGCATGAGACGACCTTGAGCACCGGCCGCCGCTCAAGCACCTCCCTGGCCTGCCGCCGGGCGAGGTTCCAGCCGTTCCACGGGTCGGGCCGGTCGAGCTCGTTCGCCCTGACCACGGCCGCCAGCACGCAGCTGCGGGACGGCTCCGGCAGCCGGTCCAGCGCGGGTACGGCCTCCGCACCGAGATCGCCAAGGTAGTCCAGGTCGATCCGGTCCACACCGCGGATGGCGATCTGCGTCTCCGCGACCCGGAGATCCGGGTTCCACACCGCGAACGCCAGCAGCGCGACACTGGTCATCACGACGACGGCCCTGGGCAGCCACCCCGCGTGCCCCCGCCTGATGAGCCGTACGGCACCGGCGATCAGAACCAGGACGAAGATCCCGCCCAGCCACCAGACCGTGGCCTCCACCGAGGCCCGCAACCGGGAGAGCCCGTAGACCTCGGCATACAGGTCCAGCCGGTGCAGCGCGGAGAACAGGATGACCATGGTCAGCGCGCAGAGCACGCCGAGCAGCCCCGCCATCAGCCAGCGGTCGACGCCCCTGAGCTCGACCACCCCCGAGGCGACGGCCACGATGGCCAGCACGAACACGCTGACGATGACCAGCTGGAAGAATCCGGACCGCGCGTACTCGGCATAGGTCAGTCCGGTGGCCGACGCCACCCAGTCCGTACTGCCGAACAGCACGGTCAGCTGCATCCCCACGAAGGTGGCGAACAGTAGGTTGAGCGCGGTCAGCGGGGTCACCCAGAGACCGCGGCTCACCGTGACCCGCAGGTCCGGGGCCTTGGGCTCGACGACGGGTCGCAGGCCGACGAGCACCGCGGAGGCGACCACGAACCCGAAGACCGCGAAGAGCAGGATCCGCAGCGGCACCGTCTCCGCCCAGTCCTGCGCGCTGAACACCCGCTGGACGGCCTGGGCGAAAATCGCGTCCGCCGAGGCGAACAGCGCGCCGAACACTCCCACGAGCACGATGGTCAGCCCGCCCCCGACCAGGAGCGGCATCAACCGCCTGCGGACCGCCATCCCCTTGACCTGCGGCCCCAGGAACCACGGCACCGGCAACAGCCCCAGGATCACCGACGCCCCGCCCCTGGCCACCCCGAGCCAGCCGCGCCCGGCCCCCGACAGAGCGAGCGCGGCCGTCAGGAATCCGGCCAACAGGAGCAGTCCGACGAGCCAGTCCGCGTCCCTGAACATCGCGACCGCGACCAGCCCGTACGCGACCACCCCCATCCCCGCAGACCAGGGAGTGATCCTCCTGCGCACCGCGGGGATCGCCGCCGCCCCCATGGCGACGGCCACGAGCACGAGCCCCAGCCCGGCCCTGCTGTACGGCACCGCGAACGCGGCCAGCAGCCCGACGGCCGCGGACACCGGCAGCACCCACCGGGGGGTGTTCGGCAGATCCGGCCGAGGGAAAATCGGCGGAGCCTCATACCCTCCCGTCCCTCCGAAGGCCGAGGGATCCCGGGGACTTCTCAGCTCTCCGGGCGCTCCCGACACCCCGGACATCCTGGACGCCCCGGATGTGCCGGACGGGCCGGCCACCCCGGACGCTCCAGACACCACCGACGGGCCAGGTGCCCCGGACCGCTCAGACGCCGCAGGCGTCCCCGACGTTCCCTCGCCCGTCTGCCCGCCCATGCCGCCCGGCGGCCGTGCCGTCTCTCCTGAGGTCTCCAGGGGCGGTTCGCTCTCCGAATCCCTCGGGCCCGGCCTCGGTACGGTGAGCGGCGCGCCAGGCCCCTGCGCCGGGGGGCGGTGCGGGAGCGGCACCTGCGCCTGGCCGGCCCAGGGCGCGGCGCCCGGGGTGGTGGCACCGATGACCGTGCCGATGAACGCTCCGACCACGGCGAGGCCGAGACCGATCAGCATGCCCACCCTGAGATCCAGCATCGCGAGGCTGACCCCCACGACCCCTCCGCACACCAGGCCGAAGAAACCTCCGATGACGAGCCCGAGGAACGCTCCGATCCAGCTTCGCGCCCGCCCCTGCCGCACCCCACCGGACCGGTACGCGTCCCCGCCGGACATGAGGATCGGCTTGGAGGGAAACTGCGGCGGCGGCGTCTGCCGCGCGGCGGGCACCGCGGCTCCGTAAACGGAGGGTTCGAGATCCGGGGAGGCGAACACGGGCTCGGATCCCGCGCGGGCTTCGGGCGCCCCGGCGGTCACCAGAGCTCCGTGAGACGTGAACGCCTCACCGGCCTCGGCTCCGTCACGAGACTCGGATGGACTACCGGCACCGGACACGTCATGAGACTCGGACCGATGACCAACCTCAAGCACGTCACGAGGCTCAGACCGATGATCGGCCCCAAGCACGTCATGAGACTCGGACCGATGACCGGTCCCCAGCAGATCACGCGACTCGGACGCCCGGCCCGCTTCGGCTGCTTCGCGAGGCTCGGATGTCTCGCCGTCCCCGGGTGGCGCGTCGCCCGTGTCCGGGTCGGAAGGCTCGGGGACCGTCAGATCCTCGGAGGCTCTGTCCCCCGCCGAGGAGGGGGAACCCCTGCCGGGCGAGATAGGAGAGGACAGGGGGGTGTCCATCATGATCCTTCCAGGAAGGTCGGCCACCACATGGCAACCGACACCGTCTTCGACATGGATGGAGCCGCCGTGGAGTTCGACGATCTCCTTGGTGATGGCCAGGCCCAGCCCGGCGCCGCCGCCGTCGGCCGCCCGGCCCGCGTCCAGGCGGGAGAAGCGCTCGAATGCCCGCGCCCGGTCCTCGGCCGGGATTCCCGGCCCGCTGTCGGTCACGCGCAGCCGTACCCCGTCTCCCTCGGCGGCCGCCGCCAGCACCACGACTCCGCCCTCCGGGCTGTGCCGTACCGCGTTGTCCAGCAGGTTCGCCAGGACCTGCGCCAGGAGGTCGGAATCGGCGCGGACGCTCAGCTCCTCGGGGACCTCGCAGCGGGCCGTGACACCCTCCCTGGCCAGTACGGCCTCCCGCAGCGCCTGGTCGCACAGCGCCCGGAGTTCGACGTCCTCAAGCTCGATCAACCGGGATCCCGACTCCAGCCGGGACAGGTCGAGGAGTTGCGCGACCAGCCGGCCCAGCCGTTCGGTCTGGGCGAGAGCGGTGCCGAGCGTGACGGGGTCAGGGTCGGAGACCCCGTCCACCACGTTCTCCAGCACCGCCCGGAGCGCGGTGATCGGCGTACGGAGCTCGTGGCTGACGTTGGCCACCAGCTCCCGCCGCTGCCTGTCCACCTCGCCCAGATCGGCCGCCATCGCGTTGAAGGCGCGGGCGAGCTCGCCGACCTCGTCGCGGGAGGTCGCGGTGACCCGCAGGCCGTACCGGCCCTTGGCGATGGTCTGCGCGGCGGCGGCCATCTCACGGAGCGGCTTGGTCATCCCCCGCGCGAGCAGCTGCATCATGATCAGGGCGAGCGCCCCGGCCACCGCGACGCGCACGTTTCGCGAGTAGCCGGCGTTGATGCCGACCTCGTTGACGACAAACGCCGCCGCGACGGCAAGCAGGATCACCATCCCGAGCTTGACCTTGATCCGGCCCAGGAAGTCGAGGGGTCTCAATGATTGACGCATCCCAGTCTTGGAGTGAGAAAAAGGAGAATCGGTTCACGGACGGAGAAGACACAACCGACGCCCACTGACGGACAGGGACACGACCGACGTCCACGGGCAGGCGAAGGCTCAACCGAGACGCACGAGCGAGAACACCACCGACGTCCGCGGACGAGTGACGGCACGGCCGATGTTCACGAGCGGACGAGGGCATAGCCGACTCCGTGCACCGTCCGGACGACGCCGGGGCCGAGCTTCCGGCGCAGGGCCCGCACGTGGCTGTCGACGGTGCGCGTGGCCGCGGCCTCGGAGAAGCCCCAGATGTCCGCCAGCAGCCGTTCCCGCTCGAAGACCTGGCCGGGGCGTTCGGCGAGGCGGCAGAGCAGGTCGAACTCGGTCCTGGTCAGCTGCGCCTCCGCGCCCCGCACGTAGACCCGGCGCTCGGCGGTGTCGATCTCGATGTCGGCGACGCGGATGACCGTGTCGTCCACGGCCAGCTGGGAGGCCCGCTCCACCCTGCGCAGCAGGGCGTGCACCCGGGCGACCAGCTCGCGCATGCTGAACGGCTTGGCCATGTAGTCGTCGGCCCCGACCCCGAGCCCCACGAGCAGGTCGGTCTCCTCGCCGAGCGCGGTGAGCATGAGCACCGGCACCGGCCGCGCCGCCTGCATCCGGCGGCACACCTCAAGCCCGTCGAGTCCGGGCAACAGCCTGTCGAGCACCACCACGTCGGGCCCGGTCCTCGCGTAGGCCACGAGCGCGGCCTCCCCGTCCCCGGCGACCTGAACCTCGAAGCCCTCCGCGACCAGCCGGTGCCGTACGGCCCGCGCGATCGTCTCGTCGTCCTCCACCACGAGGACACGTCGTTGCTGGGGAGTTGCCATGTCGGGCAGCGTAGACCGGACCTGTGCAGATGAACTGCGGTGAATTGTGCAGGTTTTGCGCATCCCCAGGTGCATGTCTCCCCGGGGTGCACGTCCGCGCTCAAACGCAGGTCTTCCCCTCGGACGCGTTCTCCGCTCAGGCGCATGCCCTGCCAGACGTGGATTTCCAGCAGGGTCGGCCCCGAGGAGAGCCCGAGGGACCAGAGGGACTGGAGGCCCCGTTATCCCACGCCCGGATGCATCCCTGCCGGATATGGGGCCTCCACGGAAGCGGAGGCCCCATCCGGGTCAGACGAGGATCAGCCGGCGGCCGGTGATCCGATAGCCGATCCTGGCGAACGAGGCCGCCATGGGCGCGTTGCCCACGTCGGTGTTGTCGTTCACCTCGGGCTCGCCTTCGGCGACGAAGATGTGCAGCGCCTCGGTCGCCAGGTCGTCGGCGTAGCCGTGGCCGCGGTGGGCGGGATCGACCCCGACGTAGCCGATCGTCGCGCTCCTGGAGTTGCGGGTGGGCATCACGATGCCCACCAGTGCCCCGGACGCGTCGCGGGCGAGCCGCCACCGGTCACGCCCGCCGGGCATCGCGGCGACCTCCGCCACGGTCTCCAGGGCGGTCGCCCTCGGCCCCTTCTCCGCGAGGTTGCGCTGGTCCCAGTGGTCCAGGCTGCCTTCGGCGATCCTGGCCAGCAGGTCCACCATCGTCTCCTCGTCGAGGACCGGGGTGAAGGTCAGCCGGGTGGACCTGGGCGGCAGGCCGTACTCGGGGATCCAGCGCAGGTTCAGCCGCTCGACGGACTGACGCAGCCCCGCCTTCTCGGCCGCGGCGATCCGGTCGGAGGCGTCGGCGAACGCGTCGGGGCGTTCACGCCAGTCGCTCGGCAGGAACAGGTGGTAGTCCGGCCGCGCGCCGGACGGCGCGGTGTATCCGGGCGTGACCAGCGCGGCGTAGGCGGCCCGCAGCAGCTCGGCGCCCACCTCGATCCGGTCCGGGCCCGAACCCGGGTCGAACCAGTCGAGGCTGAAGGGATGCCTGGAGCCCGGCGGGCCCCAGAATCCCGCCCTGGCGACGACCTCGTCGCCGCGCAGCGCGACCCAGACCCATTCGGGTTGGTAATCGAGCTCTTCGAAGGAGAGCGCACGCGCGCCCACACCGGAGGCCGGCAGCGCGCCGTAGCGGTGGAACAGGTCGGACTCGCCCGCTTCGAGCGGACGGAAAAGCAGGTCAGACAAGGGGAACTCCAGAGAGCATGCGCTCCCGAGGACCTCAGGCGGTCTGTTGCCCGAGGCGGGAGCGAGTGACCGGGTTGGCGAACATCTGCTCCTCACCTCCTCTGGCTCGAAGGGACGGTCAGCGTATCGATGCCTTCGTTCCGGCATCAACTAGATATTCTCCCCTCGTATCGTGACGAAGTGATCGACGTCAGCGCCGGTCCGCACAGGGTCAGAGGCAACGATTCCGCCGAACATGGAAGCCGCCCCACCGGGCACATGTGGAGCGCCCACGAGCACCGGCCCGACCTCCGGCGACCGTCCGAGATCCGGCGTCCGCTGCTCCACGGGGAACCGTCGAACGCCGAGGATGCCGGAGGTTGAGGGGTGTAAGGGGTACAGGGGGCACACAACCCGCAAGGGAATCCCTCTTCATTGGTCCATATGCCGCTAAGTGACTATGTTGCTGTCCGCGATCGGATAGCGAACGGGGTGAGCAGGATCGACACTCGAGTGCTGGCAGGCCGCTACCGGCTGCTCAACCCCCTCTCCGAGGGCGGGTCGGGCACGGTCTGGCTTGCCGCCGACGAGACGCTCGGCCGTGACGTGGCGGTCAAGGAGATACGGCTTCCGCCGGACCTCGACCCCGTCCGACGGCAGGAGACCTACGCCGGCGCGCTCCGGGAGGCCAACCTGGCCGCCCGGCTCAAGCATCCCTCGATCGTCACCGTCCACGACGTGATCATCGAGCAGGAGCGGCCCTGGCTCGTCATGGAGCGACTGTCGGGCGCGTCCCTGGAACAGACCGTCCGCGATCGGCATCCGCTGCCGGTCCACCAGGCGGCCAGGGTCGGTGTGGGCATTATCAGCGCGCTCGCCGCCACCCATGCGGCCGGGATGGTGCACCGCGACGTCCAGCCGGCCAACGTCTTCCTCACCAGGACGGGCAGAGCGGTCCTCACCGACTTCGGTCTCGCCGTCGTCGACGGCGAGGTCACCTCCGGGCGCACCGGCCACCTGGTCGACGCGCCCAACTACGCCGCCCCCGAACGGCTGCGCGGCGAGCGCGGCACTCCCGCCTCCGATCTGTGGTCGCTCGGCGCGACCCTCTACTTCGCCGTCGAGGGCCTGCCGCCGCACCCCGCCGCGACTCCCATCGCGGCGATCAGCCGGGTGCTCACCGAACCGGCCAGACAGCCTGAGCGAGCGGGCGCGCTGGGCCCGCTGCTCATGCTCATGCTGGACCCCCTGCCCGAGGCCCGGCCGTCCTTCGAGACCGTGGCCCGCGCCCTGGGGGAGCTCGCCGCCGGCCGTACGGCCGCCACGCCTCCACCAGCGCCCACACCCACACCCGCGCCTGCTCCTGTGCCCCCAGCGGCGTCGCACCGCCCCCCGTCGGCTCCGGCCCTCCGGACCCTCCTCCAGCCCAGGGGGGCGGCGCTGTGGGCCGCCGTCGAGGTGGCGGTGGTCGCGGCGGTCATCGGGGCCACGATGGGCGTGGTCCACCTGTCGGCGGACCGTACGGTCGTCGAGAAGCCGGTCATGCTCAGCGAGAAACCCGGCGCCTTCGCCACCCCCGTGGACCTGTGCAAGCTGCTCCCCGTCGCCAGTGTCCAGCAGTTGCTCCCGGCACTGACCGGCGAGGGAAAACCGACCAGCAACGGTGGCTGCCGGTGGACGGTCAGCGGCCTGGGCCTGGAGGTGCGCCCCTCGGGCCTGAACAAGCAGTGGGGCAAGAGCCCGCGCCAGGCTCACGAACTGTTCGTGAACGAGCGCAACAACGCCATCCCCAGCGGCCAGCTCGCCTGGAGCTGGTCGGATATCCAGGCCGGCGCCCGCTCGGCCCGCTCCACGGGTCCGCTGCCGGTCGCACCGGTCGGGAACGAGGCTTTCGGCTACGACGTCTACGAAAATCGGAAGACCGGCAGGCTCGAACAGAGCTTCGTGGTCCTCCGCGTCGACAACCTGGTCGTCGACGTCGGCTACACCGTGGTGGACGGCAGCGAGGACGGCCCCTCGATCCGGGCGGGCGCCCACACCGCCGCCACCTGGATCGCGAACGCGCTGAACAAGCAGAAGGCTGGCGGATGAACCATCCAGACACCCCCAGATCACAGGGCAGGCATGCCGGCGGGCCCACCGATCTCAGTTCCGAGACCGGGACGGAGGTCCCGTCGGTGCTGGAGCAGGCCTCGCTGGAACAGGTGATCGGACGGCTCGGGCCGATGCCGCCGCAACGGACCGCCGTGGTCGGCCTGGCCGTGCTGGACCAGCTCGTGGCCGTGCACAACCGCGGGATGCTCCACGGTGACGTACGGCCGGGCTCGGTGCTGCTCGGCCCCTACGACCAGATCATCCTCACCGGGCCGACCCTTCCGTCCCCGGTCTTCACCGCTCCCGAGGGGGTGACGAGCCCCGCCGCCGACCTGTGGTCGCTCGGCGCCACCCTTTACACCGCCGTCGAGGGTCACCCGCCGTCGCCCGGCGGCGCCCTGGAGAACGCGGGGCCGATCGCCCCCATCCTTTTCAGCCTGCTGTCCGGAGACCCCACGCAACGGCCCGCCCCCGGGTTCCTGCGTATGGCTCTGCTCGACATCGCGCAGAGCCGTGGCGAGGCCTCCGTCCCCCGGGCCGCCATGGGGGCGTTCCCTCCCCGTTTCGGGGAGTCGTTCCCGCCGCCGGGCTCCTCTCAGAACTCCCCGCCGCCGTTCTCCTCGCAGAACTCCCTGCCGCCGGGCTCCACTGCGTTCCCGCCGTTCTCCTCGCAGAACTCCCTGCCGCCGGGCTCCAGCGCGTTTCCGCCGCCCCCCAGGTCGTTCGGCTCCGGGGCGACCGGCCCCGGGCTCTTCGGCTCCGATGCCGCGGCGCCTTTCGACTCCGAAGCGCTCGGAACCGGCGGCCCTGACACGGCGCCCTTCAACCTCAGGATGCCCGGCGCACCCGGGCCCTTCAACGGCGACGCGACGCCTTACGCCCTGAGAACGTCCAGCCCATCCGAGCCTTTCAGCCCCGGAACGCCTGAAACGTCCGGCCCCCTCGGCTCCGGCGCGTCCGGCGCTGGAACGTCCGGCCCCTCCGGCTCGGAGACGCCCGGATCCCCCGACCGTGGAACGCCCGGATCCTCCGGCTCGGAGACGCCCGGAGCGACCGGACCCCTGGACCGTGGAACGTCCGGATCCTCCGGTCCGGAGGCGACCGCGCCTGCCCCGCCGGGTCCCTACGAACGGACCTCGACCCTCCACGCCCCTCCTCTCTTCTCCGCCCCGCCCATGCCCGGCGCTCCGTCCCTTCCGGACGATCCCACCTTGCGCGAACCGGCCCCGGGCACCGGAACGAGGAGGGACATTCCCCTCGCCTCTCCGTCGCAGGCCCCGACCGGCCCCACCGAACGCTCCGATCTGCGAGCCGGAGTGATCGTGCCCCGCTCCGTGGTGGCGCTGACCGGCACCCTGCTCATCGCCATGGCGGTCACCATCGGCATCCTGCTCACCTCGGTGCTCAGCGGCTCCGGCGAGAGCGATCCCGTCGCCGACTCCGCCGAGGTCGCCGGGGCCAAGGGACGCTTCGCCACCGCTCCCAGGGCGTGCGGCCTGCTCGACGACAAGCAGGCCGGCGAGGTCGTGCCGGGGTTCAAGAGCTCGGAGGTCGAGGTCGCCGAGTGCAACTGGCTCAACTCCCACGACTGGCGCAAGCCGAACGTGGAGAAGTTCGACCTCCGCGTACGGCTCGTCGCCCAGAAGCAGGACGGCTCCGAGCTGGCGAGGGCCAAGGAGTATCTGGCCGGTAAGAAGAAGGACTTCGTCGACAAGGCCCAGTTCACCACCCCGAAGCCCGCCCCGCCCAAGGACCTGAAGGGGATAGGCGAGGAGGCCTTCTCCTTCGGCGGCTACAACTCGATCAACCTGTACGGCGGGTCCTACAAGGTGACCGTGGTCCTCCGGGTCAGCAACCTGATCGCCGAGGTCGAGTACGAGCGGGGTGGCATCAAGACGGACTCCGACGGCAAGATCACAAAAAACGCCGAGAAGGTCGCCCGCTGGATCGCCGAGTCCCTGAAGACCAATGGCTGACCCGTCGCTCCCGGTGCTCGCGGGCCGTTACCGCGCGCTCGGACGCCTCGGTGAGGGCGGGATGGGCGTGGTCTGGCGTGCCCTCGACGAGTTGCTCCACCGCGAGGTGGCGATCAAGGAGGTGCGGATCGACCCGCACCTGCCCGAGGCGCACCGCGTCGAGATGCGCGAACGCACCCTCCGTGAGGCCCGCGCCGCCGCCCGGCTGAGCCATCCGTCCATCGTGGCCGTGCATGACGTCATCGCGCAGGACGGCCGTCCGTGGATCGTGATGGACCTGGTCAGAGGCCGTTCGCTGGGCCAGGCGATGCGCGCGGACGGACCGCTCCCGCCGCGGTCGGTGGCCGCGATCGGGCTGGCCGTACTCGACGCGCTGGCCCTCGCGCACAGCCGGGGCATCGTGCATCGGGACGTGAAACCGGCCAACATCATGCTCGCCCAGGACGGCGGGGTGCTGCTGACCGACTTCGGCATCGCCACGCTTGAGGGCGAGGTCCAGCTCACCTCACCGGACGCGCTGGTCGGCTCCCCCGGCTACATCGCCCCCGAACGATTACGCGGCACCGGCGACGGCCCCGCCGCCGACCTGTGGTCCCTGGGCGCGACCCTGTACGCGGCCGTCGAGGGCCGGGGGCCCTTCCAGCGCGACACCCCGGTGGCCACCCTCGGCGCGGTGCTCACCCAGGAGACCCCGTTTCCCACCCGGGCGGCCGCCCTGGCGCCCGTGCTGCTCGCCGTACTGGCCAAGGACCCCAGGCAGCGTCCCGGAGAGGCCGGGCTCCGCACCGCCCTGCACCGGATCGCCCAGGGGCTTGACCCGGGGGTGCTGCCCGTGGCGGCCGCCCCGCCGGCAGTGGCACCACTGGCCATCGCGCCGCCGCCGAAGCCGCGCCGTACCGGGCTGATCGCCGGGGTCGTGCTGGGGGCGGTCGCGATCGGAGCGGCCGGAGCCATGCTGCTGGCGTCCCTCGACGGGTCCAAGGCGCCCACGGCCTCGCCGGGCGCTCCCGACCCCCGTGCCGGGCGCTTCCCCACCGCTCCCGACCCGTGCACCCTGCTGACGGAGTCTCAGAGCCGGGCCGTGGTGCCGGACGCGTCCCAGACCCCCATGAAGCCATCCCCACCGGATGACGAGCCGTACTGCCTCTGGAACAACAAGGCGGCCAACAAGCGCAGCATCCGTGTCGCCCTCGGCCTCAAGGGCTCCGTGCCGGGGAAGAGCGGCCCCGACGCGGCCCACGCGTTCTTCATCGCCGAGCGCACCGGGGTCGTCGCCGACAAGGGAACCGGCCTCGTCGGCTCGGTCGGCCCGCTCAGGAACGTGGGGCGGGTCGGGGCGGAGGCGTTCTCCTACGACGTCCTCGCCCTGGACGAGATCCACGCGGTCATCCGTTTCCGGGTGAGCAATCTGCTGATCAAGGTCGACGTGTCGGAGAAGGGCAAAAAGGCGAGCACCGAGCTGCGCGAGCACGCCCTGCACGCCGCGCGCCAGGTCGCCGAGGAGCTGAACAGCCGTGACTGAGAACTCCCGCGTCACGGGAACCGAGGATTTCCCCGGCACGGGAACTGAAAGCTCCCGCATCACCGGAACTGAGGACTTCCGCGTCACGGGAAACGCGATGGGACGACCGGCAGGAGTGAACCGGCAGTCCTGGAGAGCACGACCGGCGTGGACAGGGCAGCCGACGTGGGCGAGGCGGTCAGCGCGGGCGAGGCGACCGGATGAGTGATCCCAATCTCCTTGCCGGGCGTTACCGCATGCTGGAGCGCCGCGACCCCACGGGCATGAGCTGGCGCTCGCGCGACGAGCTGCTCCACCGCGACGTCACGATCTCCGAGGTACGGCTCCCGCCCCCGGGCCCACACCGCGACCGGCTCCTCGAGCAGATCCGTGCCACGGCCGGTCTGCGGCATCCCGGCATCACCGCCCTCCACGACGTGATCTCCACTCCCGACCGGATGTGGCTGGTCATGGAGTCGGTCGAGGGCCGTTCACTGCTCCAGACGGTCCGCGCCGACGGCCCGTTCTCCCCTGAGCGCGCGGCCGAGATCGGCCTGCGCGTGCTGGACGCCCTGGCCGCCGCCCATGAGCGGGGCGTTCACCTCGCCGCCACCCCCGACGCCGTGCTGCTGGCCCCCGGCGGCCGGGTCGTGCTGACCGGCATCGCCTCCCCCGTCCCCGCCGATGAGCTGCGCGACCTGGGCGTCACCCTGTTCGCCGCCGTCGAGGGCCGGATGCCGGATACGGGGTCCCAGGCCGGCCTCCGCCTGGCGGACGGAACGCCCCTGGCCGATCCCGTCACCGGCTCGACCGGCTCGGGCCCGCTGACCTCGCTGCTGGACGAGCTGCTGGCGGCGGAACCTGCCCACCACCCCGACGCCACCTCGGTCCGGCTGACGCTGGAGAGGATCGCTCCCCGCCCCGCTCAGCGGAGCCCCCGCCGCGGCCTCTTCGCCGTCGCGGCGGCCGTCACCGCCGTCCTGGTCCTGGGAGGCGCCGCCTTCTGGCTCTGGCCCCGCTCCTCCGAATCGGCAGAACCGACGCCGTCCATCACCCCGGTCGCGCTCCCCACCTTCTTCTCCAAGCAGCTTGATCCCTGCAAGCTCATCTCCAGGGATCAGGCTGCCAAGCTGTCGCTGGAGACCATTCCCTCCTTGGAGGTGACCGGTGAGTGCAAATGGAACGCGGTCATTGAACCGGGTCGGCCAGACAGCGGCGAGATACTCCGGATCGAGGCCTTGCGGTACTCCTCCGTCACGGAAGCCGACGAAGATTACGGCCGATTCCTCAAGAAGGACAGCGGCCCGACCAAGACAGATGTGGGCCTTCCACTAATCGAGATCAGGCCGGTGACGACGCTTTCCGGGGTCGCTGCGGAGGCTTACACGTTCGAGACCACGAACGAGCTCACCTACAACACTGGAGTGGTCTTCCGGGCGGCCAACCTCGTGGTCGCCGTCCAGTACCAGCGCCCCGGTACCAAGGACGACGACCACAGAACGCTCAAGAACGCGTTCAAGATCACCCAGCGGGTCCTGGAAGGCCTCAGCCGGACAAAATGAAGCGGACCTCGCGGCGGCGGAGTGGCCGGACGCAGGCCGTACACAACAGGACCGGGTCGAACGCGGCGCCGCACGGTCTGTGGGTGATGGACAACCCCGAGCCCTCGCGCCCGGGAAGCTCGCCCTGGGCCCAGTCGACCAGGAAGGCGAAGACCTCGAAGAAGGCCAGGCCCTTGTCGGTGAGCCGGTAGGAGCCGTCGGGAGGGGGGTCGAAGACGCCGAGCTCGACGAAACGGCGCAGGCGGTCGGTGAGCACCGAGGGTGCGATGCCGAGACCGGACTGGAAGTCGACGAAACGGCTGATCCCCAGGAAGGCCGCGGCGAGGATACTCGTGCTCCAGCGGTCGCCGAGGATCTCCATCGAGTCCGGGCAGTAGCCGATCAGGTCGGATTCCGCGACCGATCGGACCGTACGGCGATGCCGCCGGGACGAGCCGATCCGGGAGAAGATGGCCGACGGGCCGGGCTCGGTCCGAGTGTCACGGGCGCTCATCGGCTCCATGCAGGCGCCGCATCCGAGATACGGCTTCACGTCCTCGCCACAGAGGTCGTGGCGGAGCGGCTGCAGTTGCCTCCGCTCCGCCCAGTCACGCTCCCACGTGTGGATGGCCACCAGCAGCGTCCACAACCGCAGTCCCCGCTCGGTCAGCCGGTATTCGTAGCGGGTCCGCCCATTCCGGTAGGCCGACAGTTCGAAGATCCCGTGACCGACCAGCTCCTTGAGCCTGGAGGCGAGCACCGACTCGGAGATGCCCAGTGCGTCCCGCCACCCGGCGAAGGTCCGGATTCGCAGGAGAAACGCCCGCTGCAAGATCAGCAGCACCCATCGATCCCCCAGGATCTCCAGCGCCTGCCCGACCGCACTGAGCTCGGCTCGCGCCGGCTCCTGCCCAGTGCTGCTCACAGCACGTCCCCCTATGATCACCGTGATTGCCCACGAAGCACCGAACCGGCCGTCCAGATCGGCATGGACAACCTTTCTTACTCTTCCGTAGAACGATCACCACGAAACGCCCATAGATGCGTTAACTTCTTTTTTCGCTATCGCCGGTAGACCGCGGCAGCCGCAGTGATCACGGATGAGCCGACACGCCGAATCCACGCCCGCCGGATCCATGCCCGCCGGGCGTCTACGCGCCGATCCGGACGAGATCACGGCCGGGAACCTCACGGCCGTCGGAGAGACTCCGGAGGATCCCAGCGGCATCTACCCTCGGAACGGGCCGATCACGCGGCTTCCGGGCGACGTCGCATCCCCGGGGCCTCGGCCGGATCACGATATATCTCGGCTGGAACCCTGTCGGTGAGCCCACACGTTGAGTAGGCGACGCACAATGAACAACAGACGGGGCGTCCGCCCCGCGTTCGGAGGATGTTGAGGATGTCGCCCATCCAGAAGTACGCGATCGGTGCTGGGGCCGCGGTGGTCCTGTCGTGGATCTTCCTGCCGGGTCTCGTGACCTTGCTGGTCATCCTGGGCGCCATCGCCGCCCCGGTCATCGGCTACATGATGCTCGACCCGTCCCAGCGCGAGCGGCTCAAGCGCTCTCGCAGGCGCGGCCTCGGCCGCTGAGTCGGCGCAGGCCGGGACCCGCCCTTCGCAGGGCAGGTCCCGGCCTGTTTCATGCGGCCCGCGGAATACAGCGGCCCTTATCCGACAGCGGGCGCGGCCGCGAGCTCGGCCTCCACGCGCCGGGTGACCTTGCGCTCGAACACGAACGACAGAAACGGCACGGTGCCCGCGAGCATCACGCCCACGATGTACTGCCACGACCACCGGGCCTTCATTCCCAGGTTCATCGTCGCCACCAGGTAGAGCATGTAGAGGAAGCCGTGGATCGGGGAAACGATCTTTGAAGGCTGCTCGATGCCGAAGCCGTACCTGAGCACGATGCAGGTGGACAGGACGAGCAGCATCGTGCCGACGATGTACGCCAGGATGCGAAAGGGCTTGAGGGCGGATTCCACGGTCATTTACCTCGGTCTGGGAGTTCGGGCACAGGAACGATATGTCGGGGGGCTCACACGGCGGCGGGTTCGGGATCTGACTTCTGCTCCGCCGTGGGTCCTCGCAGGGCGTCGCGCACGAAATGCCACCACATGAAGACCGCGAACAGCCCGAAGATCCACCACTGGGCGGCATAGGCGAGGTTGCGCCAGGTGAACCCACCCAGCTCGGTCGGAGGGGGCATGTTCACCGGCTTGGCCGCGACGGCCGGAGCGGGGGACTCCCCGGCGGCCACCACGAACCCGTTGCGCAGCTTCACGCCCTTCCACACGTTGATCAGTTCGGCCGACGACACGGTCATCACCTGCCCGGGAGGCAGCTGCCGGGGCCTGCGCGCCACGCTGTCCAGAGTCTCGGAGGGCTGCAGCCGCCCGGTGACCGTCACCTTGCCCGCCGGCACGGCGGCGATGGCCGGATCACCCGCCGCGGCCACCCACCCGCGCACGACGGGGATCGAGGTGCCGTCGCCGAGGTCGAGCGGGACGAGCAGCCAGAGACCTTCGTCCCGCTCGGCCACCAGGAGCTGCTTCGACGCGTCGAAGGTCCCCTCCGCCGTCACCTGACGGTTGACCGCGTCGGTCGTCATCTGCCGACCCGCCTGCGTGAGCGTGCCGACCGCGACCGGAGCGGGGTCGCTCACCGCGAGGGGCTTGCCGGAATCCTCGAAGACGCCGAGCTGCCAGCGGCCCAGCAGCCCACACGCGACAAGCGCTCCTATCGCGAGCAGATGGAGCGCCATCACGCGAGGAGAGAACAGGATCCGGAACATGCCCCCACGCTATCCGCCCTGACCGGCGGTCCTCTCCGCAGTACCGCACCTCACCCTCCGCGCCGGTCTCATGCGTCACGAGTATCTGCAAAAGTGCCACAAATCGGTGTCGAGGGGACACCTGATGTCGCTAAAGTCGACCCATGTCTGATCCTCAGATTGACCCAGCAGGTAACACCCAGGCGTTTCGCGCGTTCGCGCAGGGCAAGGAGGCGGAGGCCGTCCCTCAGAAGCGGTCGTACACCCTGCCGATAGTGGTGGGCGTCGCGGTGCTGGTCATCGTCGTCATTGCCGCATACCTGCTGCTCTAACAGCCAAGCAACCGACAGCGCCGACGGCCCGGTCCTCGGCGCTTTTCGCGTGCCCTGGAGTGTCCGGCAGCTTTCACGTTCCCTGGAGGGCATCGACAGCTTCACGTTCACGTCAGGGCCCGGCGGCCTTCATGTTCGCGGCAGGGCCCGACGGTTTTCACGTTCCACGCACGACCTGACAGCTTCATGTTCATGGAAGGCCCGGCGGTTTCGCGTTCGCGGAGAGCCCGGCGGGGAGTGTGACCTCCAGCGGGTGACGGGTCTCGTCGCGATCTCCCGAACCCGCCGAGAATCCACGGCCCGCACCGGCAATCGTCACCGCTGATCGGCGAATTCGCCGATCAGCGGTGACGGTCCTAGCGGCGCTCGCTCGTCACCAGGGCGCTGCCGCCGCCCCTCCTGACGGGTTCGGCCACTGCCTGGAGCCTGCCATTGCGAAGAAACTCGATGGCGGTCGCCGCGCCGATCTCGGGGGTCGGCGCGAAACTCTGCCCCTTGAGCGTGAGCTCGGGGCCGTAGCGTTTGATGAAGTCCGGCTCGGCCTGGGTATCGGCGGTGTTGCGCTGGCTGGCTCGGGGGGCGGCCAGCGCCTGGGGCAGGGACATGCCGAAGTCCCAGCGGTTGACCAGGATCTGCAGCACGGTGGTGATGATCGTGGCGCCGCCGGGAGAACCCAGCGCGAGCAACGGCTTGCCGTCCGCCAGGACGATCGTCGGGGCCATCGACGACCGGGGCCGCTTACCGGGCGCGGGCAGGTTGGGGTCGCCGGGGGCCGGGCCGAAGGTGAAGTCGGTCAGCTCGTTGTTGAGCAGGAAGCCCCGTCCGGGAACGACGATGCCGTTGCCGCCGGTCGACTCGATCGTGATGTTGTAGGCGACCACGTTGCCCCATCGGTCGGTCACGACCAGGTGGGTGGTCTCCGGGCCTTCGGCGGGCGTCTCGGTGGCCTGCGCCGACGGCGTGACCGGGCAGGGCCCGTAGCGCCCGTCGGGGTTGCCCGGCGGGGCCGGGTTGGGCATCGCCCGCTCACCGATCAGGCAGGCGCGCTCCTTGGCGAACCCGTCGGACAGCAACTCCTTCAGCGGCACGCCCGGGATGTCCCCGACATATTTGCCCCGGTCGGCGAAGGAGAGACGGGACGCCTCCAGATACTCGTGCAGGCCGATCCTGGGCAGGGCTTCGAGGATGTTGAGCGCCTCACCGACCGTCGAGCCTCCCGAGGACGGGGGCGCCATGCCGTACACGTCCATGCCCTTGTAGGTCATCTTCGTGGGCGGCCGCTCCAGCGCCCGGTAGGCCTTCAGGTCGGACGTCTCCATCAGGCCGGGGCGTATCTTGCGGGTGGAACCGGGCGTGACCGGCGGAGCCTTGACGGTCGCCACGACCTCCGCGCCGAGAGCGCCCTCGTACAGCCAGTCGCCACCGCGCCTGCCGAGCTGCCGGTAGGTCTCGGCCAGCTCGGGGTTGCGGAACGTGGATCCGACCGGCGGCGGGGCGCCACCGGGAAGGTAGAGCTTGGCGGTGGAGGTGAAGTCCTTGAACCGGGCGGCGTTGGCGGCGGTCTGCTCGTAGAAGGTCTGATCGACCGCGAACCCCTTCGAGGCGACCTCGATCGCGGGGTTGAGCGCCTGCTTCAACGAGAGCGTGCCGAACCTGCGCAGCGCCAGCTCCCACTGCGCCACGCTGCCGGGCACCCCCGCGGACAGCCCGCTGGTCACGGCCTCCTCGAACGGGATGCCCTCCAGGGACGTCGGACCCATCGCCCGCGGCGCCGCCTCGCGGCCGTCGATCGTGTGGACCTTCTTGTGCCGCGCGTCGTAGTAGACGATGAACCCGCCCCCGGCCAGTCCGGCCGAGTAGGGCTCGGTCACGCCGAGCGTGGCCGCCGCGGCGATCGCCGCGTCCATCGCGTTGCCACCCTGGCGCAACACCCCCAGCGCGACCTTGCTCGCGTCCAGGTCGACGGTCGAAACCGCTCCGCCATACCCTTCCGCGACGGGTTTCTTCTCCACCGCGGGCGGTGACGCCACCGCGGGCTGTACAAACAGGACAGAGGTCCCGGCCAGGATTCCGGCAAGGGGAACGGCGATGCGATGAGTGATCATTATGGCCTCCCGCAGACAGCTTGACTCAAGCCGTCCGCCTTGTCAGCCCTTTGCCCGTCAATTCAGCCCGTCCGATTTATCGACCTTTTCCCTACTACTGGCGATGTAGTCTCCCCTTCCTCCCCGGACGGACGCACAGGTCAGCGGGGCGGCCGTAAAGTGCTGAGCGTGCGCGCCAAACCCCGCTGGATCGAACGGATACTCCCCCTGTTCGCCGGCTTCGTCCAGGTCATGGGCACCCAAGGGGTGGAATGGAACCAGAGTGAACGCGTCCCGGTGGATCCGCTCGGCAACGCGCTGCTCCTGGTCGGGCCGCTCGCCCTCTTCGCCCGGCGCCGTCACCCGGTGCCCGTCCTGCTCGTCACCGTGGGCGTCACCTGTGTCTTCATCCTCCGGGGCCATGCCTACGGCCCGGTCTTCATCAGCCCGATCATCGCCGCGTACAACGCCGTCGGGCTCGGCCACCGCCGCGTGGTCGCGGCGACCTGGGCCTTCGCCTACGCGTTCTTCGTCGTCTACACGAACTGGCTGTCCCCGAACCCTGTCACCGGCTGGTTCCATAACCTCGCGGTGGCCGCGATCATGGGAATCGTGCTGGCGGTGGCGGAGTTCGCACGAGTCAGGAAGGAACGGCTGGCCGAACGGGAGCGGACGGAGACGGAGGAGGCCCGGCGGCAGGCCAGCGAGGAGCGGCTGACCATGGCCCAGGAGCTGCACGACGTGCTGGCGCACAACATCTCCCTCATCCACGTGCAGGCCTCCACCGCGCTGCACCTGATCGACGATCACCCCGAACAGGCGCGCACGGCCCTCACCACGATCAAACAGGCCTCCAAGGACGTGCTGACCGAGATGCGCTCGGTGCTCAACGTCCTGCGCGACGACGCGCCCCGCTCTCCCACCGCCGGGCTGGACCGGCTCGACGAGCTCATCGAGCGCAGCGGGCTCCCGATCGTCAAACAGGTCACCGGCGAGGTCAGGCCCCTGCCGCCCGGGGTCGAACGGGCCGGATACCGCATCGTGCAGGAGACCCTCACCAACGTCACCCGCCACGCTCCCGGCGCCTCGGTCACGGTCCTGCTGGAGTACGGCTCCCGCGCGCTGACCATCCAGGTCACCGACTCCGGCGGCGACACCCCCGGAGAGAGCCTGGGCAGCGGAAACGGCATCCCCGGCATGCGCGAACGGGCCTCGGCCCTCGGGGGCACGCTGACCGCCACGCACCATGGACGGGGCTTCCGCGTCGAGGCGCGGCTGCCGATCCCGGAGGAGTCCACATGATCGGGATTAAGGCACGACCGCCGGCCCCGACCCGTATGACCAGGGTTGAGGCGCGATCCTCGACCCCGACCCGCAGGACCAGGGTTGAGGCGCGATCGCCGATCCCGACCCGCAGGACCAGGGTTGAGACGCGACCCTCGACCCCGACCCGCAGGATCAAGGCCGAGGTATGACCGTCGACCCCGGAGGAGCCCACATGATCAAGATTGTCCTCGCCGACGACCAGGCCCTGGTCAGGGCCGGATTCCGGGCGCTGCTGGACGCCCAGCCCGGAATGACCGTGGTGGCCGAGGCCTCCGACGGCGCGCAGGCCCTGCGCCTGGCCGCCGAGCACGAACCCGACGTGGTCCTGATGGACATCCGCATGCCCGGCATGGACGGGCTGACCGCCACCCGGGAGATGCCCCCGGGACCGAAGATCATCATTCTGACCACCTTCGAGCTCGACGAGTATGTCTTCGAGGCCCTCCGCAACGGCGCCAGCGGCTTTCTGGTCAAGGACACCGAACCGGCCGAGCTCATCCAGGCCGTCCGCGTCGTGGCCGCCGGCGACGCCCTTCTCTCCCCCGGCGTGACCCGCCGCCTGATCGCCGAATACGCCAGCCGCGCCAAGGAACCCCGCTCCGGCCACGACCTCGGCCTGCTCACCGACCGCGAGCGCGAGGTCCTCACCCTGGTCGGCACGGGCATGACCAACGACGAGATCGCCCGGAAACTCTTCATGAGCCCTGCCACCGCGAAGACCCACGTCAGCCGGGCCATGATGAAGCTGCACGCCCGCGACCGCGCCCAGCTCGTCGTCATCGCCTACGAGTCCGGCCTGGTCCGCCCCGGCTGGGGCTGAACTCCTCCGCCATACCGGGAAAACCTCGCACTCGACCCCTCCGACTGAGAAACTCATCGTGTTCATTTGAACACGAAAGGTCATGGCCATGACATCGCAGCGGAGCCACGCCCAACTGCGGCCTTCACCCGAGACCGCGTCCAAGCCCCTGCCAGGTACGGCGCGCGAGCTCTTCGACGCGCTTCCACAACTTCCCGGACTGCGGACCGAGGTCATCGACGGAAGACTCATAGTGAGCCCGGTGGGCACCCCCGAGCACGGCTGGCTTGCGATGCTTCTTGCATACGAGATGCATCAACTGATCATGGATCGCGATTGGCGTGCGTATACGGGCAACGTCGACGTCTGCATCGACGGGCCTCGCGATCCGGTTGAGCCCGACTTCGTCCTGGCTCCCGCCGACTGCCCCCGCTGGGGTGCCCGCGAACTGCTCTCCTCCGGCCTGCTCATGGTCGCCGAGATCGTGTCACCGGGAAGCGTCGTCGACGACCGCGACCGCAAGCCCGACCTCTACGCCTCCGGACTGGTTCCCGTGATGCTGCTTATCGACCCCGTGGCCACGCCCGCCACCGTGACGGTCCTCAGCGATCCGAAAGAGGGGGAATACCAGACCCTCACCCGCGTCGCGGTGGGCTCCGCGCTGCACATCCCCGAGCCGGTCGGCTTCACCTTGGAGACCTCGGTCTTCGAGAAGATCCTGGGCAACCCGCAGGCAAGCCCCATCCCCCCGCAAGATCCCGGCAACTCGTAACGACGCCCGTACACCCGTGAGCCCCTGGGCGACCCGCAACACCCCAAGCTCCTGGCGACCCGTAACAAGGCAGGTAAGCCCGCAAGATCTCGTCGAGCCGGAACACGCGCCACCCCGCACGTTCCCCTCGGCCCGGAACAAACCTCACCGTCCCGCAAGCTCTTGGCGACCCGTAACGAGACCTCTACTCCCGGGTGGACCCTGACGGGACCCGTACGCCCCGCGCGGTAGAGCGAGATGAGACGACGGGGCGATTCCCTTCGTGGCTTTCCGGAGGAATGTGGAGAGCGTCGAAGGAGGTAGGGCATGGATGTCCTCGCATTGGCTCCGCAGTGGGGGCCTGGGATGTGGTGGCCGGTGTTTCCGGCCTTCTGGATCCTGTTCTGGGTCGTGCTGGCGACGCTGGCGTTCCGTGCCCGGCGCAACGGGTGGAGGCCGTGGACCGGCCACCACACATCCCCGCCGGGTCCGGTCAGCACGATCGCGTCGGCGGAACAGATCCTCGCCGAGCGGTACGCCCGCGGCGAGATGAGCAGCGACGAGTACTTCGAGCACACCTCGGTCCTGAGGGGCGGCGTCTCGTAGGTCCCGCCCCCTCAGGGACCCAGCCCCGCGCTTCGGGGCTCATGCTCGCACCATCGGGGGCACAGACTCGCACCCTCGGGAGGCCAGGCCCGCAACCTTCGGGGGCGCGCAGGCCCGCACCTTCGGGGGCGCAGGCTCACACCCTCGGGGGCGCAGGCTCACACCCTCGGGGGGGTGCAGGCCCGCCTCTCCGGGGGTGCAGGCTCTTTACGTCCCGGGGTGCAGGCCCAACTCTGTCCAGGGGAGCATGCTATAAGCGCAAAGTGAATATATTGTTACTGTCGGTTCCAATCTGGCGTAGTTAGCTTTGCTACGTGGGGATCTGGATCGCAACTCTGGCCGTCCGCTGAGCGCGGGCCTGGCCGCGCTGTTCGCGGGGGGGCTCGCCGCCGGGCTGGTGGCGGGCACGGCCTCGTGTACGGCGATGCAGGGGGGTCTGCTCGCCGGGCTCACCTCCCGTGAAAGCCCCGCCTGTGTCGGGGACCGCCATATGTTCCGGGAGCCGTCGGGTCCGGCGGTCGTCTTGCTGTTCCTGGTCGGCCGTTCCGGTTCGCACGTGATGGCCGGGGCCCTTCTCGGCCTGGTCGGCTCCGCCGTACAGCTGGGACCCGAGGTGAGGGCCGCGTTGCTCGTCGTGGCGGGGATCGCGGTCATGGTCTTCGGGGCCCGTATGTTCAGGCGCGAGCCGGTCGGGTGCGCCCCGCACCGGAACGTCGCCTCCCGGGCGACGGCCTTCGGAGGCAAGGTGATCGCCCTCCGTGCCACGGTCTTCGGGGGCAGGACGATCGCCTCACGGGCCACGGCCCCCGGGGACGGAACGCTGACCTCAGGGACCGGGCCGGCCGTCTCCGGGATCGGGCCGGCCGCGTCCGGAGACGAGACGCTCGCCTCCTGGTCCGATCCGGCCATCTCTGGGGACGGGGCACCCGCCTGCGAGACCGGACCGGCCGTCTCCGGGGACGGGACGCTCGCCTCCAAGGTCAGGGCGCCCGTCTCCGAGACCAGCCCGATCGCATTCGGGGGCGGGGCGGTCGCTCCCGGGGTCAGGGCGGTGATGCTGGGAGCGGCGACGATCCTGCTGCCCTGCGGGGTCACGCTCAGCACCGAGGTGGTGGCGGTCTCCAGCGGATCCGCGCTGGGCGGGGCGGCGGTGATGGCCGGGTTCGCGGTGGGAACGGCGCCCGGGTTCGCGCTGCTCGGCCTGGCCCTTCGACGGGTCGCCACGACCAGGCTGGCGGCGCTGGCGGGGATCGTCGCGCTGGCCACGGGCCTGTGGACGATCGTCTCGGGGGTGAGCCTGGGCGGCTGGCTTCCCGGCTCCGGCGGCTCGCCCGTGGCGGCGGCGATCGTGCGCGCCGACGGCACCCAGCGGATCGACGTCTGGGCCACCGATCGCGGCTACCGGCCGGGTGTGGTGACCGCCCGCGCGGGCATGCCCGCCGAGATCGTCTTCCACCTCATGGGCACCCCCGGCTGCACCCGGATGCTCACGATCGACGGCCGCGACGTGGCCCTGCCCGCCACCGTATGGCTTGATCCGCAATCTCCAGGATCGTTGCGCTACGTCTGTTCGATGGGAATGTACGTGGGCTTCATCAACTTCCTCTGATCTCTGATGAGCATCTCTCCAAGCCCTCTGAGCGTTCCTCCGACGAGTGTTCCTCCGTGTCCTCCAATGAGCGTTTCTCCGGACACACCGGAAGACCGAAGTCGGTGATAACGCTCCGCTGTCGCATGGTTACGTGACAGTCTGTGTGCTATCGGCTGTGCATCGTCGGCGGGGAGGGCGACATGGGGTGGTGGCCTGACGATCGGGAGACGGCTGCGGTCTTGATACCCATCCCCCGGAGCACCGAGCACGAGAACGACACGGACCGCGAGACCGAGTTGCTGCTCGCCGCGCACGGCGGTGACATTCAGGCCGCGCACCTGCTCGGCCGCCACTTCGCCCAGCATGGCGACCGTTCGGCGGCGCGGCACTGGTGGGAGCGGGCGGCGGTCGGGGGCAACATCGACAGCGCGTACAACCTCGGCATCTGGCACGAGAAGCACGGCAGCCTGGTGGAGGCCGTGGCGTGGTACGAACTCGCCGCGGACACCGGTGACGTCGAGGCGGCGGTGAACCTGGCGACGCTCCTGCTGGAGCAGCGCGGTGACATGCCGACCGCCCGGCGGTGGTTCGAGAGGGCGGCCAGGGCGGGTTCCCGGGCAGCGGCCCGGCGGCTCGCGCTGATCTGCGAGGACGGCGGCGAGACGAAGTCCGCCTGGGATTGGCACCGCAGGGCTGCGATGGACGGCGACCTCGCCTCCGCCAACGACCTGGGATTTCTCGCCTACGCCTCCGGCGAGGAGGAGGAGACGCTGCGCTGGTGGGAGCTGGCAGCCAGGGGCGGCCACGCCGACGCGGCCTATCACCTGGGCCTGTTCCTGCAGGCCAACCGGGATCCGGAGGGTGCCGAGGCGTTCTACCGGCTGGCCGCCAAGAACGAGCATCCCGGGGCCGCGTCCCAGCTCGGCGGGATCGCGCTGACCCACGGGGACCTGCGCGCCGCCCGTGCCTGGTTCGAGCGGGCCGCCCACACCGGGCGGATCGACGATCAGCGGACGGCCGGTTTCGTGTGCGTGGAGATGAGCGACTCGCAGGCGGCGGGCCACTGGTTCAGCCGTGCCGCGGCGGGCGGCGACCCCGAGGCGGCCTTCAACTTCGGGCTGTTGCTCATCGCCGAGCACAGTGACATTCAGGGCGGACAGCACTGGTTCCGCCAGGCGGCCCGGGCCGGGCACCACCGGGCCGCGGTCGAGCTGGCCTCGCTGCTCTCGGCGGCCGGTTTCTCCCAGGAGGCCGAGCGCTGGCTGTCGGACCCGCCGTCCCCGATCTGGGACCGCACCACCGAGCCCGAGTTGGTCGCCCGCGCCGAGCTGGCCGCGGCCGCCGTGTCCCGGCGGGGCGGCACTCCGCTGAAGGTCGGCGAGCTGACCGAGATCCTCGGCACCTGGGATCTCATCACCCGGCCGCTGCGCGACCACACCGACGTCGTGGCCTGGCTGACCGAGCAGAGCGGGTTGCCCCGGGGCGCGATCGAGCATCTGGCCCTGGTCCGGGCCACGCTGCTCCGTCCCGGCAGCGCTCCCTGGCCGAGCCCCACCGAGGTCGAGCACGTCCTGATCACCGCCCGCGCCCTGCGCTCGGGCCGGGCGCCGTAAGGACGGCCGGGCCTGCCTTCGTAAGGATCGAAAAAGCACGGCCCCATGGTCACGGGTGCGACCATGGGGCCCTGCTTTTTCGATCCGTCCGCCAAGGGCGAGCGCGGGCCCCGTACGGGTGTCGGATCAGGCGGCGATGACCGCGGAGACCGGCACGGACGGCAGGTCGAGCGCGAGCGCGACCTGGTCGTTGGTGAGCCTGCCCGCGTGGGTGTTGAGACCCAGCGCCAGGGCGGGGTCCTGCTGCAGTGCCGACTTCCAGCCCAGGTTCGCCAGCCTGACCGCGTAGGGCAGCGTCGCGTTGGTCAGCGCGTAGGTGGAGGTGTTGGCCACCGAACCCGGCATGTTGGCCACGCAGTAGAAGATCGAGTTGTGGACCTGGTAGGTCGGCTCGGCGTGCGTGGTCGGGTGGGAGTCCTCGAAGCAGCCGCCCTGGTCGATGGCGATGTCGACGAGCACGGAGCCCGGCTTCATGCGGGAGACCAGCTCGTTGGAGACGAGGGTCGGGGCCTTGGCGCCCGGGATCAGCACCGCGCCGATGACCAGGTCGGCCTCGAGGACCTCCTGCTCGATCGCGTAGGAGGTCGAGACGAGGGTCTTCAGGCGGCCCTGGTAGATGGCGTCGATGAAGCGCAGGCGGTCGACGTTGAGGTCGAGGACGGTGACGTCCGCGCCCATGCCGACCGCGATCTGCGCCGCGTTGAGGCCGGAGACACCGGCGCCGATGACGACGATCTTGGCGGGGGCCACGCCGGGCACGCCGCCGGGCAGCACGCCGCGGCCGCCGTTGAAGCGCATCAGGTTGTAGGCGCCGACCTGCGGGGCCAGACGGCCCGCGACCTCGGACATCGGGGCGAGCAGCGGCAGGGTGTTGCCGACCTGGACGGTCTCGTAGGCGATACCGGTGACCTGCTGCTTGAGCAGGGCGTCGGTGCACTCGCGGCCGGCCGCGAGGTGCAGGTAGGTGAAGAGCACCTGCCCCGCACGCATGCGGTGGTACTCCTCCGCGATCGGCTCCTTGACCTTGAGGATCATCTCGGTCTGGCCCCACACCTCGTCGGCGGTGTCGAGGATCTTCGCGCCGGCGAAGAGGTAGTCCTCGTCGGGAAGGTGCGAGCCGAGGCCCGCGCCGCGTTGGATGTAGACCTCGTGACCGTGGCGAACCAGCTCGTGCACGCCCGCCGGGGTCGCGGCGACGCGGTACTCGTGGTTCTTGACCTCGGCAGGCACGCCGATCTTCATAACGGTTCCTTTCGGGATTTAAAATTTCAGGGCGGAGGTCACCACCCGATTCAGGGAGGCACGGTCACGCTTGGGTGAGCCGCGGGCCCCGTACTTTCAGGCGGGCACGGTCACGCTTCGGTGAGCCGTGAGCCCCGTACGTGGCTCGGCCGCCATGGGTCATGAGACCGCGAGCGGCGTGCGTGGTTTTCGGTGGCGCTGGGCCGTGTGCGCGGCTCGGTGGCCGCCCGCGGCAGCACGCCGGTCGCCGTACACGACACCCCAACTGCCGGGTCGCGTACGGCGGCGCGCTCAGAGCCGGTTCCCTGCCTCCGTCAGCACGGAGCGGAGGATCGACTCGATCTCGTCGAACTCCTTGGGACCGCAGATGAGCGGCGGGGCGAGCTGGATGACCGGGTCGCCGCGGTCGTCGGCGCGGCAGTACAGGCCGGCCTCGTAGAGGGCCGGGGTGAGGAAGCCGCGGATGAGGCGCTCGGACTCCTCGGCGTTGAAGGTCTCCTTGGTGGCCTTGTCCTTGACGAGCTCGATGCCCCAGAAGTAGCCGGAGCCGCGCACGTCGCCGACGATCGGCAGGTCGAGGAGACGCTCCAGGGTCGACCGGAAGACCGGCTCGTTACGGGTCACGTGCCCGAGCAGGTCCTCTCGCTCGAACAGGTCGAGGTTGGCCAGGGCCACGGCCGAGGACACCGGGTGGCCGCCGAAGGTGTAGCCGTGGGCGAACATCTGGGTGCCGGTCTTGAACGGCTCGAAGAGGCGCTCGGAGGCGATCATGGCGCCGATCGGCGAGTAGCCGCTGGTCATGCCCTTGGCGCAGGTGATCATGTCGGGGACGTAGTCGAACTTCTGCCCGCCGAACATGGTGCCGAGGCGGCCGAAGGCGCAGATGACCTCGTCGGAGACGAGCAGGACGTCGTACGCGTCGCAGATCTCACGCAGGCGCTTGAAGTATCCGGGCGGCGGCGGGAAGCACCCGCCGGCGTTCTGCACCGGCTCGACGAAGACGGCGGCCACGGTGTCCGGGCCCTCCATCTCGATGGCACGGGCGACGCGCTCGGCGGCCCAGTAGCCGTACTGCTCCGGCGTCATGCCGGGCACGCCGGTGATCTCGTCGGCGCGGTAGTGGTTGGTGTTGGGCACCCTGACCGAACCCGGGACCAGCGGCTCGAACATCTCCTTGAAGGCCGGGATGCCGGTGATCGACAGGGCGCCGTGCGGGGTGCCGTGGTAGGCGATCTGGCGGCTGATGACCTTGTGCTTGAGCGGCTTGCCGGTGACTTTGAAGAACTGCTTGGCGAGCTTCCACGCGGTCTCGACGGCCTCGCCGCCACCGGTGGTGAAGAAGACGCGGTTCAGGTCTCCGGGGGTCTCGGCGGCCAGGCGCTGGGCGAGCTCGACGGCCTTGGGGTGCGCGTACGACCACAGCGGGAAGAACGCCAGCTCCTGAGCCTGCTTGGCGGCGGCCTCGGCCAGTTCGCTGCGACCGTGCCCGGCCTGGACCACGAACAGTCCCGCGAGGCCGTCAAGGTAGCGCTTACCGTGCACGTCATAGATGTAGGAGCCTTCGCCCCGCACGATCATCGGCACTTCGGCGCCCGCGTAGGAGCTGTGCCGGGTGAAGTGCATCCACAGGTTGTCCTGCGCGGCCTGCATGAGCGAGGCCACGTCATTTTCAGGGTGCGTCATCACAATCTTCCCTCGTTGAGCTGGGCTCCCAACAGTCTGCATGCCAAAACAGCCCTTGCCAAGTGAAAACGTGGCAGCAGAGTGCAAGAACTCCGGAATCCGCAAATCCCTCGTGTAACAACAACGAAATCCGCGACCAATTTTCAGGAGTGTCCGGACCATATGCCCCCCGGTTTCGCGCGATGGAATCCCGGTGTGCTGGAATCAGGCGCAGCGCACCGCGCACAACACACCGCAGCCCTCCCACCGGTTGTGATCCGATCGGACACACCAGATATTGAGATACGGGGAAAGACGTGACTCCCGATGAGCTCGAAGGCGCCGTCGCCGCCGGTATGCCTCAGGCGATCCAAGACCTCAAGCGGCTTGCCTCCATCCCCTCGATAGCCTTTCCCGGCCATCCCGAGGAGGCGGTGTACGCCGCCGCGGCCATGACCGAGGAGCTGCTCCGCAGCACGGGTCTGCCCCACGTGCGGCAGATTCCGGTGGAGGGCAGCTTCCCCGCCGTCTACGCCGAGGCCCCCGCCCCGCCCGGCGCGCCGACGGTGCTGCTCTACGCGCACTATGACGTGCAGCCTCCGGGCGACCCCGCCCTGTGGCGCACCCCGGCCTTCGAGCCGACGGAGATCGACGGTTCGATCTACGGCCGCGGCGTGGCCGACGACAAGTCGGGCGTCATCTCCCACGTCGCCGCGCTCCGTGCCTTCCGGGGCCGCTTCCCGGTGGGCGTCAAGGTCATCATCGAGGGCCAGGAGGAGTACGCCGGCGAACGCCTCGAGGCCTTCGTCGCCCAGAACCCCGAGCTGGTCCGCGCCGACGCGATCGTGGTCGCCGACACCGGCAACCCGCGGGTGGGCGACCCGTCGGTCACCACCTCGCTGCGCGGCATGGGCGCCTTCACCGTCGAGGTGCGCACCCTGAAGGAGTCGCTGCACAGCGGCTCGTTCGGCGGCGCCGCCCCGGACGCGCTCGCGGCGCTGATCCGGATGCTGGCCGCCCTGCACGACGATCACGGTGACATCCGCGTCCCCGGCCTGCCGCGCGGCAACTTCCTGGGCTCCGGCCCCTCGGAGGAGGACTTCCGGGCCACGGCGGGCGTGCTGGACGGCGTCTCGCTGGTCGGCTCCGGTTCGCTGGCCGACCGGCTGTGGGCCTCCTACGCCATCACGGTCACCGGCCTGGACGTGCCGACGGTCTCCGGCGCCATCAACGCGGTCCAGGCGGTCGCACGCGCCCGGGTGACCGTGCGCGTTCCTCCGGCGGGTGACCCGAAGACGACCGTGAACGCCGTGGTCGACTTCCTCCACCAGGTCGCCCCCTGGGGCGCCCAGGTCAGCGTCAGCGACTACACGCTGGGCACCGGCTACCTCGCCGACACCGGTGGCGCGGCCCGTACGGCGCTCAACCGGGCGATGGAGCGCGCCTACGGCCGCCCGCCGCGCGACGTCGGCGCGGGCGGCTCGATCCCGCTGGTCTCCACGCTCGTCAAGCAGTTCCCCGCCGCCACGATCCTGCTCTTCGGCGCCGAGGACGACGACGCGGCGATCCACGCGCCCAACGAGCGGGTGAACCTCGAGGAGCTCCGCCGTACGGCTACCACGGAGGCGCTCTTCCTCCAGGAGTACGGCTCCACGGCGGTCTAGCGAGAAGGCCCGGCAGGGCCGTCTCGGACTCAGCGGAAGGGCCTCACCCGTCAGACGGGGTGAGGCCCTTCCGCTCTTCCACCGGCACGGATGTCACCCGGCCTGGACCACGGGCCGGAGGCGGGGCCGGAGCCAGAGTCGGAGGCGTGGCCGGGGTCGGGCCGGAGCCAGACCGGGGTCGGGGTCGGGGTCGAGCGCGGGCGTACCGGTCGATCCGGCGCCCGGCAATGGCGTTGATCGACGCGGCTCCGGGATGCGCATACTCAACATCCGATAACAGCCGCTTTGTCGTGATGTGTCGGCCAACCCGGCGGCGTACGCCTCTTTCCAGGTAAAACGTTTCTTCCTACGATCATTCAGTGGTCTATCCCCCCGCACGACCTCGCCGACGCATCCTGCCGTACCTGCTGGCCGTGGTGCTCGCCATCGCGCTGATCGCCGGACTGCGCTGGTTCTTCAGCGGCGATGCGGAGAACGGCGCGGAGAGCAAGCCGAGTGCCTGCTCGGGCGAGTCGACGAAGATCAGGGTGGCGTCCTCCCAGGACAAGATCGGGATCCTGCGCGAGGTCGCCAAGGAGTACAGCGGGCGGGCCGTGGCCGGGCGCTGCGCCGACGTGGTCATCGACGAGGCCAACTCGGGCACCGCGATGCGGGCACTGGCCAAGGGCTGGAACGAGCAGTCCGACGGCGCGCGGCCCGACGTCTGGTCCCCGGCCGCCTCGGCGTGGGTGACGCTCCTGCGCCAGCAGGCGTCCAATGCCGACGGCACCGTGCCGGTCGCCGACGGCAAACCGGTCCCGATCGTGACCGCGCCCCTGGTCTTCGCGATGCCCAAGCCGATGGCGGAGGCCCTGGGCTGGCCGGGCAAGGCCATCGGCTGGTCGGAGCTGGCCGAACTGGCGGCCGACCCGAAGGGCTGGGCGAAGTACGACCATCCCGAGTGGGGCCAGTTCAAGCTGGGCAAGACCAACCCCAACTTCTCCACCAGCGGCCTGAACGCCACCATCGGCGCCTACTTCGCCGCCACCGGCACCACCTCCGACCTGACGGCGCGTGACGTGGCCGACGCGAAGACGAGGAGTTTCGTCGGGGGCGTCGAGCAGTCGATCGTGCACTACGGCGACATCTCGATGACGTTCCTGGGGAACCTGCTCCGCGCGGACGACCGCGGCGAGTCGATGGCATACATCTCCGCGATCACCGTCGAGGAGAACTCGGTCACCGACTACAACCGGGGCAATCCCTCGGGCGACCCGGCCACCCTGGGCAGACACGCGCCGCCGCGCACCCCGCTGGTGGCGGTCAACCCCAAGGAGGGCACGCTCTTCTCCGACCATCCCTACGTCCCGCTGACCTGGATGGACGCGGCCAAGAAGGCCGTCGCCGACGACTTCCTGACCTACCTGCACAGCCCGCCGGTGCAGGCGAAGTTCCAGTCGTACGGCTACCGCTCCTTCGACGGCAAGCCGGGCCCCCAGGCCGTCGAGAAGAACGGCGTCGACCCCGGCGCGAAGATCACCACCCTCAGCCCGCCCACCCCGGCCGTCCTGGACAAGGTCCTGGCGAGCTGGTCGGAGCTGCGCAAGCGGGCCAACGTGCTGATCGTGGTGGACAAGTCCGGCTCGATGGAGGAGGAGGCCTCGGGCACCGGCGAGAGCCGTCTGGAGCTGGCCAAGAAGGCGGCGGTCAACGCGCTGCCGCAGTTCCGCGGGGACGACAAGGTCGGCCTGTGGGCCTTCTCCACCAGGCAGGACGGCGCGAAGGACTATCTGGAGCTGGTCCCGGTCGACTCCGTGTCGAAGACCGGCCCCAAGCTCCGCGCCCAGCTGGAAGGGCTGACCGCCGGGGGCGGCACCGGGCTCTACGACACCACGCTCGCGGCCGTCGAACGGATGCGCGGGGCCAAGGACGCCGGAGCGATCAACGCGGTGGTCTTCCTCACCGACGGCAAGAACGAGAAGACCGGCGGCAGCGACCTGGACAACCTGCTCGGCAAGCTCAACCCGGACGTTCGCCTGTTCACCATCGGGTACGGCGAGGGCGCGGACCAGGGAGTGCTCAGGCAGATCGCCGAGGCCACCGACGGAGCCGCCTACGACTCCTCGCGAGCTGACACTATTGACCAGGTTTTTACCAGTGTCATTTCTAACTTTTAATTGCGACGAACTCTGGCGACGGCTCATTCGTCGGATAAGTACCGACACAACCAGGAGGCCGGGTTGTACCAGATGCCGCACCGACGCAGGAACTACGCTCCATTCATCATCGCGATCATTCTCGCCGGAGCTCTGATCGTCGGCCTGCGGATATTCTTCAGCGCGGGCGCGGACACAGATACGGATCCCGCCAAACTTCAGGGGTCCGAGCAGGTCAAGGCGTGCGACGGCAACGGGATCACCCTGACCGTGGCCGCGTCGTCGGAGAAGGCCGAGCTGCTGCGGAGCATCGCCTCCGGCTACAACGGCAAGAAGGTCGGCGGGCGCTGCGCCGATGTGATCATTGAGACCAAGGCCAGCGGTGGCGCGATGCAGGCGCTGGCCCGGGGCTGGGACGAGCGCCAGGACGGCCCGCAGCCCGACGTCTGGTCCCCCGCGAGCAACGGCTGGATCACCCTGCTCCAGCAGCGCATCTCGGGAACCGACAAGGCCTCCGTCGTCGCCGCCGAAAACCCGTCGATCGCCAAGACGCCGCTGGTCATCGCGATGCCCATGCCGATGGCCAAGGCGCTGGGCTGGCCGGGCAAGAAGCTCGGCTGGTCCGACCTGCTGGAGCTCTCCACCGACTCCTGGGCCAAGCACGGCCATCCCGAGTGGGGAGATTTCCGGCTGGGCAAGACCAACCCCAACTTCTCCACCAGCGGCCTGAACGCCACCGTCGGCGCCTACTTCGCGGCGACCGGCCTGTCCGGCGACCTGTCGGAGAAGAACGTGGCCGACTCCAAGGCCAGGGACTTCGTGCGAGGCGTGGAGCGTTCGATCGTGCACTACGGCGACACGACGCTGACGTTCCTGTCCAACCTGCAGCGGGCGGACGACGCGGGGGCGGGCCTCAGCTACATCTCCGCGGTGGCCGTGGAGGAGAAGTCGGTCTGGGACTACAACCAGGGCAACCCGACCGGCGACCCCAAGACGCTGGGCAAGCACGAAAAGCCCAAGGTGCCGCTGGCGGCGATCTATCCCAAGGAGGGCACCCTCTACTCCGACAACCCCTACGCGGTGCTGACCGAGCCGTGGGTGGACGAGGCCAAGCGCCAGGTGGCGGCCGACTTCCTGGCCCATCTGCAGGCCCCGGAGCAGCAGGAGCAGTTCGCCGAGTTCGCCTTCCGGTCGTACGAGGGCAAGGCCGGCAAGCTGATCACCCAGGAGAACGGCCTGCTGCCCGGCGAGCCCAAGACGACGCTCAGCCCGCCCGCCCCGAACGTGCTCGACAAGGTGCTCTCCAGCTGGGCCGACCTGCGCAAGCCCGCGAACGTGCTCATGGTCATCGACGTCTCGGGCTCGATGGGCGCCCCCGTGCCCGACACGGGAAAGAACAAGCTGGAACTGGCCAAGCAGGCGGCGATCAACGCGCTGCCCCAGTTCGGCCCGCACGACAAGGTGGGGCTGTGGATGTTCTCGACGACGCGCGACGGCGACAAGGACTATCTGGAGCTGTCCCCGCTGTCCGCCATGAACGACGCCCAGCGCAAAAACCTGCGGACCAGGCTCGACGGCCTGACCCCCGACGGCGGGACCGGCCTCTACGACACCGCGCTCGCCGCCTACAAGCACGTGCGCGAACTGCAGCACGGTGACGCGATCAACGCGGTGGTCTTCCTCACCGACGGCAAGAACGAGGACATCAACAGCATCTCGCTGGAGAACCTGCTCCCCGACCTTCGCACCGAGGCCGGCCAGGATTCGGTCCGGCTGTTCACGATCGCCTACGGTGCGGACGCCGACCTCGGCGTGCTCACGCAGATCTCGGAGGCGACCAGCGCGGCAGCCTACGACTCCCGCAAACCTGGCAGTATCGACCAGGTGTTCACCGCGGTGATATCCAACTTCTGATGACTCGCTTCGTTGAGGAACTGAAAGACGCGTGGGGCCTGCTGCTCGGTGCGACCGCCGCCGGCGCCGCGTGGGCCGTCAGCGTGCACCCGGCCGCCGCCGGGTTCGTCGGGGTCGCCGTCTGGCTGGCGAAAGCGGGGATCGCCTCCGTCCAGGGGCGGGACGAGGACCGCGGCGCGCCGGTCATCACCCCGCGGAGCCAGGAGGCCTACTGGCTCGGGCGGGCCGGCTCGGCCGCGCACGGCCTGGACGAGCTGAGCTCCTCGATGAAACGCGGCCCGCTGGCCGAGCGGATCGCGCTCATGCGGCCCCAGGTGAACGACTCGATGGCCACGCTGGAACGGCTGGCCGAGCAGGCCTCGCTCACCGGCACGGCGCTCGCCAGGTTCGACCTCGACAAGCTCAAGCAGGAGCACGCGCGGCTGGTCCGGTCCAGGAAGAACGCCAAGGAAGGGCTGGTCCAGGACATCGACCGCGCCCTCGCCTCGCTGGCCTCCCAGCAGGCCGTGGTCGACCGGCTCTCCGGGACCCGCGAGCAGGTGCTCGCCCGCATGGAGGCCAGCACGATCAGCATCGAGGAGCTCCTCGCCCGCGTGGTGGAGCTGTCGGCGATGTCGGCGACCGGAGCGCTGGAGCCGACCAGGGCACTGGACGAGCTCGCCGACGCCCTTGAGGGAGTACGCCAGGGCCTGCACGAAACCGAACAGATCACGCGCGACGCGCTGGATCGATAAGGAGCCCCCCATGTTCAGAGTCATCCGCCGCGCCTGGCGCTACATGGTCTTCGCCCTGTCCGGCCGGCTGGACGAGCTGTCCGATCCCCGGATCCAGATCGAGCAGGCGATCCAGGAGGCGAAGGAACAGCACCAGCGGCTGACCCAGCAGGCCGCCGCGGTCATCGGCAACGAGCGCGAGCTGGAGATGAGGCTCGCCCGTTCGCTGGAGGAGACCGGGAAGCTCCAGGCCAACGCCCGCCAGGCGATCCTGCTGGCCGAGCAGTCGAGGACCGCGGGTGACGAGCGCAAGGCGCTGTCGTACGAGGACTCGGCCCGCGCCTTCGCCTCCCGGCTGGTGGCGGCCGAGACCGCCATGCAGGACGCCCAGCTGATGCACGAACGGGCCGCCCAGGCCTCCGGCCAGGCCCGCGCGGCGGTCGAGAACAACGCCATGGCCCTGCAGAAGAAGATCGCCGAGCGGATGCGCCTGCTCTCCCAGCTCGACCAGGCCAAGATGCAGGAGCAGCTCAACAAGGCCATGGGCGACCTGTCCGGCCTCGCCCCCGCCGGGGACACCCCGACCATGGACGCGGTCCGCGAGAAGATCGAGAAGCGTTACGCCCGCTCCCTCGGCGAGGCCGAGCTGACCTCCAACTCCGTGGAGGCCCGGATGATCGAGGTCGAACGCGCCTCCATCGACGTCGAGGGCGCCGCCCGCCTGGAGGCCATCAGGGACAGCCTCGGCCTGAACAAGAAGCCGGAAGTCGAAAGCTGAGCCGCCCCCGGGGAGCGCGAGTACGGCGGGCAGGTCCCAGCAGGCCGGCGACCCCACGGCAGGCGAACTTCGGCGGCTGACAGATTCCGCGAGAGGCGGACCTCGACGGCCGACGGGCCCCGCGACCGTCGAGCAGCCCCAGCGGGATGACCGGTTCTTCGGCGGGCGGGCTTCAGCGGCCGACGGATCCTGCGGCGGGCAGGCCTCGGCCGGCCGGTGGGCCGTACCCGTACGGCGGAGTGGATCTCAGCGAACGGGCAGGTCGTAGATGTGGCGGACGCTGGTGGGAGTGGCGCTGAGGTCCGCACCGTAGACGTGAAGGGAGATCGCGGTCTCCTCGCCGATGTTGCGAACCCGGTGGATGTCACCGGGCGGGGCGAAGCCGCTGACGTGACCCATCTGGTTGGCCGACCGGCCGATCTCGGTCAGGTGGTCGCCGTCGAAACGGTAGAGCGTCTCGTACTCGGCGCCCTGCAGGACCCCGAACGCGCACCAGGCGATGTGGTCGTGGATCGCCGTCTCCTGACCCGGCAGCCAGACCACTGCCATGATCGAGAAGGCGTCCTCGGTGTACAGGGTGTGGCCCACGTAACCGGCGGCGTCCCCGGCCCGTTCCGCCTCGGTGAGGATCTCGGGAGAGGGCAGGCGCTCACGCAACACGTCGGCCACGGCGAAAACCGTCGTCCTGGGGTCGGCGTACCGATGGGTGACCCCTCGAACCGCCGTGACCAGCTCTGATAGGCCGGGACGGGCGAGTGTCATGATTTCCATAGTTCAAGAATGCGCCGAGTGACCCATAAGGTCTAATGCCTATCTTTCTGGTTACCCATAGATAAAATTGATGGATGCTCGATGTCACCCGGCTCCGCGTACTCGCCGCCGTGGCCCGGACCGGATCGGTCACCGCGGCGGCGAGGGAACTGCACTACTCGCAGCCCTCGGTCAGCCATCACCTCACCAAGCTCGAGGTCGAGACCGGGGCCAAGCTGATCCAGAAGGCCGGCCGGGGCATCCGGCTGACCGAGGCGGGCCAGATGCTGGCCGAGCGGGCCACCGAGATCATCGGCCGCATCGACTCCGCGGCCTCCGAGCTGTCGGCGCACGTGGGCCTGCGTGCGGGCCGGGTCAGGCTGGCGGCCTTTCCCTCCGCCCTCGGCACGTTCGTGCCCAGGGCCGCCGCCCTGCTCGCCCGGGAACACCCCGGCCTGGAGCTGCGGCTGACCGAGACCGAACCGCCCGACGCCCTGCGCATGCTCCGCGCGGGCTACGTGGACGTGGCGGTCATCTTCCGCTACGACAACACCGACCCGGAGGACGACGGCATCCGCCTGACCCATCTGCTGGACGACCCCAGCTACCTGGTCACCGCGGGAAGGACCGGCGACCTGTTCTCCCACCGGAACTCCCGGTGGATCGGGGGGTGCGAACGGTGCCGGAGCCACCTGCTCGATCTCTGCGCCGACGTGGGCTTCGAACCGGAGATCGCCTTCACCACCGACGACAACATCGCCGTCCAGGCCCTGGTCGCCGCCGGGATGGGGGTGACGGCCCTGCCCGGCCTCGCCCTGCGGGCGCACCACCACCCGAAGGTCAATGCGGCCGAGATCCCCGGCTCGATCCGGCACGTCTACGCCGCCACCTACGGGGAGCCGCCGGATCCCCCGGCCACCGCCGCCCTGCTGACGACGCTGGCGACCTCGGCCCGCTCAGAACAACCGCCGCGGCAGAGCCCATAGCGACCGTTCCCCCGGCCCGGTCCCGCCGGGCAGTGGCCGCGGCGCCAACCCCTTAGCCTCGATCCACCGGGCGATGCCCGTGGCGCCAACCGCTCGGCCTCGGCCCGCCGGGGTGGCCATAGCCGACCATTCCCCCGGCCTCGATCCACTAGGCGGTGGCCGTGGCAACCAATCGCCCGGCCTCGATCCACCCATGACGGCCTTCGCGGGCAGAACCCGCGGTGGCTACTCTCTAACGGTGCCCATACCGATCATCATGGTCCGCGGCGTCGGAGTGGAACTCGGCGGCAATCCCGTTCTCACAGGCGTCGATCTGACGGCCGTACCCGGCGAGATCGTCGCGGTGATCGGTGTCAACGGCGCGGGGAAGTCGACGCTGCTGCGCTGCCTGGCCGGTTTGCAGCCACCGGGCTCGGGCGAGCTCGACGTCCTGGGCGGCCCGCCGAGAGACGACTCCGCCTTCTGGCGGGACGTCGTCCTGACGGGAGACGAGCCCGCGTGGTACCCGGGGCTGACGGTCCGCGAGCACCTGGAGCTGGTGCGCACCGTCCACGCCTCACCCCGTTTCGAGGTCGAGGCGGCACTGGGGCTGTTCGACCTCAAGGAGCGTGCGGACGCGTCACCGCTGACCCTCTCCACCGGCCAGCGGCAGCGACTCTCGCTGGCGGCGGCCCTGCTCCGGCCGAGTCGGCTGCTCCTGCTCGACGAGCCGGAACGCGGACTCGACGCGGCCTTCCGGAGACGTCTTGCGACGATCCTGACGGAGTACGCCGCCGCCGGTGGCACGGTGGTCATGGCGACCCACGACCTTCAGCTCGCCGAGGCCACCCTGGCCCGCCGGTTCGTGCTGACGGACGGACGTGTGCAAGGGGCAGAACAGGCAGAGCCCGTGGACCAGGCGGAGCCCGCGAACCAGGCGAAGCATGTAGAACAGGCGGAGCCCGCGAAACGGACGAGGCCCGTAAAGCAGGCAGAGCCTGCGAAGCAGGCGGGGCACGGAGCATGAGCACCGTCCCCGTCGTCCGCGCGTTCATCCGGTCGCGTGGCCGCACTCCGGCGAGCTGGCTGGATCGCTACACCACCCTCTTCGGGCTCGCGATGCTCGGCGCGGTGCTGGCCCGGCCCGTCTCCTCCGCGCTCGCGGCCATCGTCCATCAGGCGGACCCGTCACGGACGGGAGCGGGGATCGCCCTGATCACCCTGACCTACGCGGGCCTCCTCGCCACCGCCCGCGCGATCGGCCCCCTCGCGGTGCCGGCTCCCGACGCCGCCTGGCTGGTGCTGTCCCCACTGGACCGCCGCGGCGTGCTGGGGCGGACCGCGAGGCTGCTGCTGGTGATCTCCGTACTGGCAGGGGCCACGCTCGGGGTGGGCGTGCTCGCCGTCCTGGGCGCTCCCGACCAGCTGACGATACGACTGGTCACCGCCGTGGTCCTGGGTCTCTCCGCGGGTGTCGGCGGCATGGCGCTGACCGTGCTCTCGCAGTCGTCGCAGGCCTGGAGTTCGTGGCTGCACGTGACCCTCGTCGCGATCACGCTCCTGGCCGTGGTCACGGCGCTGTCCGCGGCGGGTCCCGCGCGGCGGTTCCTCACCGCCGTCGCGACCGCGCCCGCAGCGCTCGGCGCGGCCCTCGCGGCCGTGGCCGCCGCGACGGCGATCCTGCTCGTACGGCAGGCGTGGTCGTCGCTTGCGCGGATCCCGGCGCGGAGCGTGCTGGACGCCTCCACCCGCGCGGGTCACGTGGCCGGCGCCGCCGTCGGCATGGATCCCGGCGCCCTGACCTGGATCACCGAGGACAACCACTGGCGGGGCCGCACCCTGCGCTCACGGCCCTGGCCGTCGCTTCCCGCCCCGCTGGCCCTGGCCTGGCAGGACTGGCGTCGCCTGGGACGGCGTCCCGGACGGCTGGCCGTACTGTCCGGGACCGCCGCGCTGCCCGCCCTGGCCGCGCAGGCCGCCGGCGGCGTCACCGCGATCGTGACGGGCATCGTGCTCGCCGGTGCGCTGGCCGCCGCGGCGACGGCCACCTGGGGCGCGCGACGCGACGCGGACAACCCGGGCCTCGCACGCCTGCTCGGCGTCGACGCCCGTTCCGCCCTCGCCGCCCGGGCGCTGCTGCCCGCGCTGCTGAGCGGCGTCTGGCTCGCCCTCGCCCTGACCGGGCTGACCCTGGCCGGTGTGGTGGCGGGACCGTGGTGGCTGTTCGGGCCGCTGAGCGCGGCGGCCCTGGCCGCCGGCAGCCTGCGGATGGCGCGGCGCGATCCCGTCGACCACTCGATGCCATTCATCGAGACCTATTTCGGAACGATCCCCACCGGCCCGCTCCTGTGGGCGACGAACGGCGTGGACCTCGCGGCGCTGGGATGCCTCCCGCTGATGCTGGCGCTGGCCGCCCAGCCACCCGCACTGGGCGGCTTCCTGGTCGCCCAGGCACTGGCCGGGACCGTCGTCCTGTCGGGTTACCTGCTCCGCGCGGTGAAGAGCCTCGGATGAACCGCCATCGAAAACCTGACGCGGTCCGCGTCGCCTCCCTCGACTGACGAAGAATCCCTGAGAGTTCACCACCGGAACCCCGACGCGGTCCGTGCTGTCCGCTCCCCGCGGCCAGGGCCCCTGGGAGCCGCCAAAAAACCTGGGGCGGTCGGGGATTGGCCGAGCCTAGAATCCGACCATGCCGGATCTGACGACGATTGCCCTTTTTGCTGCCGCGACCCTCGCCCTGCTGCTCGTGCCGGGTCCCGCGGTGCTCTACATCGTGACCCGCAGCGTCTCCCAGGGCCGGGGCGCCGGGCTGATCTCGGTGCTGGGCATCCACCTCGGTTCGGTGGTCCACGTGGCCGCCGCCGCCCTGGGCATCAGCGCCCTGCTGGCAACCTCGGCGACCGCGTTCGCCGTGGTGAAGTATCTCGGCGCGGCCTACCTGGTCTGGCTGGGCGTCCGCAAGCTGATGGCCCGCCCGAGCGGGGACGAGGCCGTCGAGCCGCCGCTCGCGACCCGGTCCCGGATGTTCTGGCAGGGCTTCGTGGTCAACGTGCTCAACCCGAAGACCGCGATCTTCTTCCTGGCCTTCCTGCCCCAGTTCACCGACCACACCCGGGGCCCGATCGCCCCGCAGATCCTGCTGCTCGGCGTGATCTGGATCGCCCTCGGCATGGCAAGTGACGGCGCCTTCGCCCTGCTCGCCTCGGCCATGGCCGGTCGCCTCCGCCGCTCCGCCCGCGCCCGCCGTCGTCTGGATGTCACCAGCGGCGTGGTCTATCTCGGCCTGGGCGCCGTGGCCGCCTTCACCGGCGAGAGCGCGATGGCCAGAACCTGACAGCCGCCCGCATCAAGCCCCACCGGCTCTTCGCCCTCCCCTTCAGTCTTCCGGAAGTGGCCGAATGCTGAAGGGGATGCTGGACAGCTCTCTGTCGTCCACGGTGAAGATCCATTTATAGTGACAGCCCGGATTCAATGGCGGGGGCGGAACGTTCACCGTAAAGCTGCTCTGCAGTCCTATCTTGCGAAGATTTTCGTCGGCCGCCGCCTGCGCCGCGTTGTCCAGACCGATGTTCCCGCTGAACTGAATCGGCCTGTCGCCTTCCTGGGAGAGCGCCGTCACGGGCTTGCCGTCATCATCGACCAGGTCCAGGCTGAATTCGTGCGGCGAACTCGCCTCACCCCAGGACAGGCGGAGAAAGACCGCAATCGTCATCGGTGGAACGGCGGGTCCGGTTACCGACCAACCGGCGCCGAGCATATGTATTTTCCCCGTGGCCAGGTCGGGTTGAGCCGAGTCGCACAGGAGAAGAAACGCCTGCATCACGCGCTCCTGTGAATCAGGTTGACCGCCATGGCACTCGTTGCGCTGCTCTGCGTCGCCATGGATGACTCCCCTCTGGCGTCCTCCATGTGAACTATGAGCGAGGAGGGCGCCTGAGTGGCGGGTTGCTCGATCACCGTCACGCAGACCGTGTGGCGCACCTCGGCTCCGATGGCCAGGGCGTACCGGCGGATCGTGGAGAGATGGGGATCTCCGCCGACGCGCTCGAAGTCGGAGACAGACGGCTGGCTGCGCTCCATCCGGCTCGCCACCTCCGCCTGAGAGAGGCCGAGCTGCTTGCGTGTCCTCACGAGGGTCTCGATCAGCCGCATGTCACGCTCAACGGCCGCGCTCTCTCGGCGCACGGCGGGGTCGTCCAGATCGATGCCCAGCAGATCGGCGATGTGCTGATCCATCATGACCTCCTCATATCGGGTTCACCTTATATCCTGCCCCGCCACTCGGTCAGCCGATCCCGCGCGACTTCCATGGCTCGGTCTTGAGCTCCCGAGCTTCCCTTCAGCTGGAACTTGAGAGCGAGAAGCACATGCTCCCCCCGGGGGTTGACGGCGTAGTACAGGCGGTACTCGTTCGTCTCACGGGTGAGCCGAGCCTCGTGCAGCTCCTTGCTCAGATGCCTGGTGTCGCGTCGAAGCGTCTCGCCGTCCTCGATGCGCTGCATGAGGTTTCCCAGTTCCACCATCGGCGACTTGCCCTGCAAGGCCTCGTGGATCTCCTTGCTCACCACGGCAGATCCGGAAGCCGTGGTGTAGAGCTGCCACGTTGATCTCGGTCTGTCCTTCACCCTGCACCTTTGCCTGCGTGTGGCTGTCGATGGCGAAGGTGTTGAACTTACACGGCTTGAGGTTCGCCCACTCTCCACTCGGGGAACTCACTCCGGCGGGCGCGGATCGATGACCTCGGCCGATATCGATCCTGGTCAGGCGCCCGCCCCGATTGCCTTGAAAGCGCCTTCAATCCCCTGGCGTCACGCCGTCTTCCCGGTTACCGGAGACAGATCCGATGACTGGAGCGGTGGATATGAGGTGACGATTAAATGCGTTTTATCCACTACCTCAAAAAAGCCGCTTTCGACGGTGCCAGGTTGGCCGCGGCCAGATGGTGTCAGCGGAAGCGATAGCTCGTCGTGGAGACGAACTCCTCGCCGGGGCGGAGGACCGTGGAGGGGAAGTGCGCCTGGTTCGGCGAGTCGGGGAAATGCTGGGTCTCCAGACAGAGGCCGGCGTGCGCGCCGTACGCGGTGGCGATGCCGTCCAGCATGTTGCCGGAGTAGAACTGGACGCCCGGCTCGGTGGTGGAGACCTCCATGACCCGTCCGCTGACCGGTTCGAGGACCTCGATGCCGCCGTTCAGCACGTAGCAGTGGTCGTAGCCGCCGCCCAGCAGGGGATCGTCGATCCGGGCACCGACCTCGTACGGGGTCGCGAAGTCGAACGCGGTGCCCGCCACCGGGGCGAGCTCGCCGGTCGGGATCTTGGTGGAGTCGACGGGCAGGTAGCGGTCGGCGTCGATGCGGACCACGTGCTTGAGGATGTCGCCGTCCCCGGCGAGGTTGAAGTAGGAGTGGTTCGTCAGGTTCAGCACGGTCGGCGCGTCGGTGGTCGCGCGGTAGTCCAGCCGCAGCGCGTCCTCGGTCAGCGTGTAGGTGAGCGAGACGGTCAGCGTGCCCGGATAGCCCTCCTCGCCGTCGGCGCTGACGTACGCCAGCGTCACCGCCGAGTCGGAGACCCCGTCCACCCGCCACACACGGTTGGAGAAGCCGCCCGGCCCGCCGTGCAGGCTGTTGGGCCCGTTGTTGACCGGCAGCTCGTAGGAGACGTCGTCGAGGGTGAACCGCCCGCCCGCGATGCGGTTGCCGTACCGGCCGACGACCGCGCCGAAGTAGCGGCTGCGTGTCAGGTAGTCGCCGAGGGCGGTGTAGCCGAGCACCACGTCGACCCCGGAGACCTCCAGGGACTGCAGGATCGCACCGTAGCTGAGGATCGAGGCGCGCATCCGCCCGTTCGTCAGCACGTGCCGCTCGACCTGCTCCCCTGACGGGGTGGCTCCGAAGTTCATCGAGACTCCTCGCGCGGGTTGGATCGGCGGTCGTGGCAGGTGCCTGGCGGGGTGATTTCGACGTTCATCGCAACTCCTTGGGCGTGGGAACCCCGGGCCTCAGCCGCGGGGAGGCGGTCAACGTCGTGCCTCTCCGGTGGATTCGCGGACGATCAGGCTGGTCTCCAGGGTCGCCAGCGCGGTGGCGGCGCCGTCGTTGACGGACTGCAGCAGCAGGTCGACGGCCATCCGTCCCGCGGCGGCCGTGGGCATGGCCACGGTGGTCAGCTTGGGCCGGTTCAGCCGTCCGGAGACGATGTCGTCGACGCCGACCACGCTGATGTCCGCCGGCACCCGCACGCCGCGCTCGTAGAGCCCCTCGATGAGCCCGAGGGCGATCAGGTCGTTGTAGGCGAGCACGCCCGTCGCGCCGGAGGCGATCACCTCGTCGGCGACGGCGAGGCCGCCCTGCTCGGTGGGCGCGTTGGGACCGAGGATCACCAGGTCGACGCCGTTCATCGCGGTGGCGGCCGCGCGCATCTCCTCGCTGGTCCACGAGCCGCTCGGCCCCGAGAGCAGGGCGATCCGGCGGTGACCCAGATCGGTCAGGTGCTCGATCGCGAGCCGGGCGCCCTGACCCACGTCCATCAGGATGGTCGGCATCCCCTTCACCCGCCGGTTCACCACCACGAACGGCACGTCGGCGTGGAGCCGCTCTATCACCCGGTTGGACAGTCGCGGGCTGCAGAGCAGGACCCCGTCGACCTGCTTGGTGAGGGTCTGGATCAGCTCCTCCTCCACCTGCGGGTCCTCGTCGGTGTCGGCCACGAACACGTGATAGTCACGCGCCCTGGCGTGGGCCTGGGCCGCCTTGATCAACGGCGGGAAGAACGGGTTGGAGATGTCGGCGACGATCAGGCCGAGGTTGTGGGTCCTGCCGGTGGTGAGCGCGCGGGCGGCGCGGTTGGGCCGGTAACCGAGATCCTCGGCCACCGCGAGCACGCGGCTGCGCGTCTCGGTGTTCACCAGGTGAGGCGCGGAGAAGGTGCGGGACACGGTCGAGACATGAACTCCCGATGCCTGTGCCACGTCCCTGATCGTCGCTGCCACTGTGCTCCTTCGTTGCGCTCTGCAGCACATTAATGCAAGCGGTTGTATCGCTGTCAACGCCGAGTCGTCGACCGCCCGGATCATCGTACGACCGGTTGGTGCACCTCAATCCCCTTAAATCCCGACGAACCAGCAGCTGGGAAAGGGTTTACCAAATTGAGCCCTTGACGTTGCTCGGAGATGTCAGCAATGTTTCATGCAACCGGTTGCAGCCCGTGACGCCGAATCGGAAGGAGTTGCCGGCATGGCAATCACTACGGCGAATCCCCGGATACGCCGCCGTCCAGGCCGCGCCGCCAGGACCCCCTACCTGCTGATCGCCCCCGCCGTGGTCGCGATGCTCGGCTTTCTCGTCTACCCGATGGCCAGCGTCCTCTACTACAGCCTGCAGAACTACAACGTCACCAAACCGTGGGACAACGGCTTCGCCGGGCTCGACAACTTCCGCCGGCTGCTGTTCGAGGATCCGCTGTTCTGGCAGAGCCTCGGCTTCAGCGTCAAGTGGGTCGGCGTCGAGGTCTTCCTGCAGCTGATATTCGGCCTGGCCCTGGCGTTGATCGTGAACGAGAGCTTCATCGGCCGGGGACTCTCCCGGGCCCTGGTGTTCTCTCCCTGGGCGGTCTCCGGAGTGCTGACCACCGGAATCTGGGTGCTGCTCTACAACCCGACGACCGGTGTCTCGCGCTACCTCGCCGACATGGGGCTCATGCAGTACGGCTCCGCCCCGCTGGCCAACCCCGACACCGTCTTCTGGGCGGCCGTGCTCGCCGAACTCTGGCGCGGGGTGCCGTTCTTCGCCATCCTGCTCCTGGCCGACCTGCAGAGCATCTCCAAGGAGCTCTACGAGGCGGCCTCGGTGGACGGCGCCTCGCGCCGGCGGCGGTTCTTCCACATCACGCTGCCCCACCTCAAGGACGCGATCATCCTGTCCACGCTGCTGCGCTGCGTGTGGGAGTTCAACAACGTCGACCTGCTCTACACGCTGACCGGCGGCGGCCCGGCGCACGCGACGACCACGCTGCCGCTGTACGTGGCGGCCAAGGCCGTCCAGTCCCATGACTTCGGGTACGGCGCGGCGCTGACGACCGCCGCCTTCCTGATCCTCACCTTCTTCTCGATCGCCTACCTGCGGATGAGCAAGTTCGGAGCGAAGGCATGACACTCCAGACGGCCGAACGGCCACGCCTGTCCACACCCGCACGGATCCCACGAACCGGGCGCGGGGAGAAGAACAAGGTCAGCCGCTGGCAGATCTGGGTTCCCCTCGGGCTCTACCTGGTGTTCACGCTGGTCCCCTTCTACTGGATGCTGGTGTTCGCGTTCCGGCCCAGGGGTTCGAGCTCGCTGCTGCCCTGGCCGATCACCTTCGACAACTTCGCGGTCGTCTGGAACGACCTCGGCTTCGCGATCTTCTTCAAGAACAGCCTGATGGTCGGCGTCGCCTCGCTGTTCATGACCACGGTGATCGCGCTGGCGGGCGGCTACGCCCTGGCCCGCTACGACTTCCGCGGCAAGAAGCTCTTCATGATGGGGATGCTCTGCACGCAGTTCATCCCCGGCGCCATGATGCTGATCCCGCTGTTCGAGATCTTCCGTACCTTCGGCCTGGTCAACTCGCTGTGGAGCCTGGTGATCGCCGAGACGGTCTTCCAGCTGCCGCTCTCCCTCATCCTGATCAGCGGTTTCATCAGGAACGTCCCGGTGGAGCTGGAGCAGGCCGCCTGGGTGGACGGCTGCGGCCGGCTGCGCGGCTTCTTCGCCGTGGTGCTGCCCCTGCTGCGCCCGGCGCTGGTCGCCGTCGGCTCGTTCGCCTTCATTCACAGCTGGAACAACTTCCTGTTCGCGCTGATGTTCGTGAGCGACCAGGAGAAGTTCACCGTGCCCGTCGGCCTCTCCTACACCCTGGGCGAGTTCAGCGTGGACTTCGGCGCCCTGGCCGCCGGCGGCGTCGTCGCCGCGGTGCCGGTCGTGCTGGTCTTCGCCTTCATCCAGCGCTACCTGGTGCAGGGCATGTCGGCGGGAGCGGTGAAGGGATGACAGACCACGGCCGGCCGAGAACCGAGATCGTCGGCGCAACGAATGAGGAGCGGTGAACGACCAATGACACGAACTCTCGTCACCGGGAGCGCGGGGCGGTTCGGCCGGAGCGTGGTCACCGCGCTGGCCGACGCCGGGCACGAGGTGATCGGCGTGGACACCGCGCCGGGCACCCCCGCCGAGGCCTCCGCCGTGCTCCCCGCCGACCTGACCGATCTGGGCGAGGCCTTCGAGGTGATGTCGCGGTTCCGCCCGGACGCCGTGGTGCACCTGGCCGCGATCGCCACCCCGTTCAGCCGGACCGACGCCTTCACCTACAGGGTCAACACCCAGCTCGCGTTCAACGTGTGCGAGGCGGCCACCGCGGTCGGGGTCGAGCGGATCGTGATCGCCAGCAGCCCCACGGTCATCGGGTACGGCACGGCCTCCTGGGCCCCCGCCTACCTGCCGATCGACGAGGACCACCCGGTCGCGCCGTGGAACGCCTACAGCCTGTCCAAGCTGGTCGCCGAGCAGGTGATGGCCACGTTCGCCCGCACCTCGAAGGCGAAGCTGGCGGCGATACGGCCGTGCTTCGTCGTCGCCCCCGAGGAGTGGGCGGGCGCGCCCACCCAGTCGGGACACACCATGGCCGAGCGGCTGGACCAGCCGGAGATCGCCGGGGTGTCGCTGTTCAACTACATCGACGCCCGCGACGCCTCCGATCTGGTGCTGACCCTGCTGGAGCGGCTCCCCGACCTGCCCAACGGCGAGGTGTTCTTCGCGGGCGCCGCCGACGCGCTGGCCCGCGAGCCCCTCGCCGAGCTTCTTCCCCGGATCAACCCCGCCACCGCGGGGCTCGCCGCCGGACTGACCGGTTCGGCGCCCGCCTTCTCCTCGGCCAAGGCCGGACGGCTGCTCGGCTGGCAGGCGAAGCGGAGCTGGCGCACAGAGATCGGAGCCCCGTAGATGAACCTCAGCGGAGTGCTGTTCTTCCCCGTCACCCCGTTCGGCACCGACGGCGCCCTGGCCGGGGACGTGCTGGCCGAGCACCTGCGGCTCGGACTGGAGCACCATCCGGGCGGGGTCTTCGTCGCCTGCGGCACCGGCGAGTTCTCCGCGCTGTCGGAGGCCGAGCACGCGGAGGCCGTACGGATCGCGACCGCGACCGTGAACGGCCGGGTGCCGGTTCTGGCGGGCGCCGGCGGCCCGATCGGCACCGCGCTCGCCCAGGCCCGCGCGGCCAGGGACGCGGGCGCCGACGGGTTGCTGCTCATGCCGCCCTATCTGGCGAGCGGTCCGCGCGAGGGTTACGCGGCCTACGTCGCGGCGGTCTCCGAGGTGCTGCCCACGATCATCTACCAGCGCGGCTCGGTCGTGCTGGAGCCCGATCAGGCGGTCGAGCTGGCCCGTCTCCCCGGCGTGGCGGGCATCAAGGACGGCGTCGGCGACATCGACCGCATGCAGCGGATCGTGCTGGCCGTACGGGAGGAGCGGCCGGACTTCCTGTTCTTCAACGGGCTGCCGACGGCCGAGCTGACCATGCCCGCCTACCGCGGCATCGGTGTGGAGCTCTACTCCAGCGCGGTGTTCTGCTTCGCCCCCGAGATCGCCGTCGCCTACCTGAAGGGCGACGAGCGCCTGATCAAGGAGTTCTACGCCCCCCTCGTACGGCTGCGCGCCAAGGTGCCCGGTTACGCGGTCTCCCTGGTCAAGGCCGGGGTACGGCACCGCGGCCTGGACGTGGGCGGGGTCCGCCCGCCGCTGGTCGACCCCTCCCCCGAACACGTCGAAGAGCTCGTGCGGTTGATCAAGTCCGGTCTGACCCTGGTGGAGGGCTGATGAGGAGCTGTGCAGGAAGGGTGGTGAGCGAGTAATGAGCACGAAGCGAACCCGACGCGGCGAACGACCGGTGATCACAGATCTGACGACGACGCTCAGGACCGTGGCGCTGCCCCGGCCGTGGGGCGCCGACGTGCCCGCCAATCACGTGATCACCGTTGAGCTGACGCTGGCCGACGGGCGGACGGGAACCGGGTTCTCGTGGACCCCGCAGATCGGGGCCCGGGCCGTACAGGCCCTGCTCGACCACGAGATCCGCCAGGCCGTCATCGGTCTCGAACCGCACCCGGAGGTCGTCTGGGATCTGCTCTGGCGGCACCTGCGCGAGGCGGGCGGCGGCGGTCTGACCACGATCGCGATGGCCGGGGTGGACCTGGCGCTGTGGGACCTGCGCTGCGGCGCGGCCGGGCTGGTCGAGACACTCGGGCGGCGGCGGGACAGCGTGCCGGTGTACGGCAGCGGCGTGAACCTGCACTACTCGCTCGAAGAGCTCCTCGCCCAGGCACGGCGCTGGCGGGCGGCGGGTCACCCGGCCGTGAAGATCAAGGTGGGCCGGGACGCGCTGAGCGAGGACGTGGCGCGGGTCGCCGCGGTCCGCGAGGTGATCGGCCCCGACACGCTGCTCATGGTCGACGCCAACCAGCGCTGGGACCTGCCGAGAGCGCGGCGGGCGATCGCCGCGCTGGCGGAGTACGGACTGCACTGGGTGGAGGAGCCGCTGCCGGCGGACGACGTGGTCGGGCAGGCTCGGCTGCGCGACGCCGTCGACATCCCGATTGCCGTTGGGGAAAGCGCTTACTCCATCTACGACTTCCGGGACCTGCTGATGGCCGGAGCGTGCGACATCCTCCAGCCGAACGTGGTGCGGGTGGGCGGGATCACCCCGCTGCTCCGGATCGCCGAGCTGGCCAGGACGTTCGGGGTGCCGGTCTATCCGCACCTGCTGCCGGAGATCTCCGGCCAGCTCGCGCTGTCCCTGCCGCTGCCGTGCATGGCCGAGGAGGTCGAGGACGCCTCCTTCGCAGCGCTCGGCCTCCTCGCGGAGCCGTACCCGGTCTCGGTCGACAAGTGCGAACTGCGCGCCGGAGACCACTCCGGCCTGGGACTGCGCTGGAAGGTGACGGAATGAAACCGGTTCGCGTGATACTCGCCGGGGCGCACGGGCACGGCTGGTGGCACCTTAAGAACCTCAGGCGGCTGTCCGAGGCCGGGCTGGTCGAGTTCGTCGGAGTATGCGACGTGCGGCCGGTCGACGGGCTCCCCGCCGGGGTGGAGTTCTCCGGCGACCTGGTCGAGCTGATCGGGCGGACCGGCGCCGAGGTGACGATCCTGTGCACGCCGATCCAGACCCACACCGGGCTCGCGGCCAGGGCGCTGCGCGCCGGGTCGAACGTGCTGCTGGAGAAGCCGCCCGCCGCCACGTTCGCCGACTACGAGCAGATCGTCGCGGTGGCGAGGGAGATCGGCCTCGCCTGCCAGGTGGGATTCCAGAGCCTCGGCTCCGAGGCGGTCCCCGCGATCCGGAAGATGATCGCCGACGGACTGATCGGCCGGGTCGTCGGGATCGGCGCCGCGGGTGCGTGGGAGCGCCCCTACTCCTACTTCAGCCGGGTCCCGTGGGCCGGGAAACGCGAGGTCGACGGGGTGGCGGTGGTCGACGGCGCCCTCACCAACCCGCTCGCGCACGCCACGGCGACCGCGCTGGCCATCGCCGGAGGCGACATCGAGGGCGTCGAGGTCGAGCTCTACCGCGCCAACACGATCGAGGCGGACGACACCTCGTGCCTGCGGCTGCGCATGGACGACGGGACCCCGGTCACGGTGGCGGTCACCCTGTGCGCGGACCGGCGGCACGAGCCCTACCTGATCGTGCACGGCGAGACCGGGCAGATCCGGCTGACCTACACCGAGGACCGGGTCGAGTTCGGCGGGACCTCCACGGTGTACCCCAGGACCGACCTGCTGGAGAACCTGGTCGCCCACCTCCGCGAAGGCGCGGACCTGCTCGTCCCGCTGGAGCGGACCGCCGGCTTCATGCGTGTCCTGGAGTCGGTACGGCTGGCGCCCGATCCCTTCCCGATCGCGGACCGGTTCCAGGAGATCGACGAGGAACGCCGGGTGCTGCCCGGGATCGCCGAGGTCACGGTGGCGAGCGCGGAGCGTCTCGCGCTCTACTCGGAGCTGGGACTGCCGTGGGCCCCGGCCGTCCGAGACGCCGGGAACCTCACACCGGCAGGGGTGCCGACGCCGGGAACACCGATGTCCGAGACGCCCGCGCAGGACGTCCGGCCCGAGGCGACCGAACAAGAGGTCCGGCCGGAGACGCCCGCGCGAGATGCCCAGCCCAAAACGGCCACGCAGGACGCCCGGCCCGAGACACCCGCGCAGGACGTCCGGCCCGGGACGCCGGGGGCCTTCGGGGACGAAGATGCCGAGACGGTGGGGATCGACGTCTCGGGGGTGCGGGTGGCCGAGTACGTCGTACGGACTTCTCTGCCACCGACGTCGTCACCCCGGCCCTACCTGCATCCGGTACGGACCCTGGGCGGGACGGTCGTGACCGAACTCGCCCCCGCCGACCACGTGCACCACCTGGGGGTGAGCGTGGCGGTCTCCGACGTGGGCGGCAGCAACTTCTGGGGTGGCCGCACCTACGTCCAAGACCGGGGACCGTCCTGGCTCGGGGACCACGGGACGCAGCGGCATCTCGGATTCTCCTGGCGGGACTCCTCCGGATTCGGGGAGTCCCTGGCCTGGGAGGGGGCGGACGGCTCCGAGATCGCCCGCGAGGCGCGGAGCGTCCGGGCGGTGGAGCTCGACGGGTGCTGGGCCCTCGACTTTTCCTTCACGCTGACGAACCTCACCGGCGAGCCGTTGCCGGTCAGGAGCTCGGCCACCAAGGGACGCGCCGGAGCCGGATACGGCGGGTTCTTCTGGCGGGCGCCGGGATCGGCCGCCGATCGCCAGGTCTTCACCGAGGACGCCGACGGCGAGGAGGCCGTGCACGGCTCCACCTCCCCCTGGCTCGCCATGGCGTCGGCCGACTGGACCCTGGTCTTCGTCCAGCGGGACGACCCCTGGTTCGTCCGGGTCGTGGAGTACCCGGGAGCGGGCCCGGCACTCGCGTGGGAAACGCCGCTGCTCATCGAGGGCACCCTCGCGCGAAGGATCGTCACCGTCGTGGCGGACGGGCGGTTGAGCCGTGCCGACGCCGCGTCGCTCGCCTCGGAGGTCTCGCGGTGAAGAGCGGGTCGAAGATCTCGCGATGAAGGACGGAAGGGCTACCCGGAGGTCTCGTGGTGAAGGGCAGGTCGCGGGCGAAGTTCAGTGATTGCACGGTTACAGCGATGTCGGGGGACATGACACAGAGAGGCAGCGAATAATGATCACACGCTCGAAGCACCTGGCGATCCTGACCACGGCGCTCATGCTCGGCGCGGGACTGGCCGCCTGCGGTTCGGACGAGACGAAGTCCGCCGACGGCAAGACCACGATCACGTTCTGGGACGACAACGGCGGCCCCGCGCGTACCCCGGTGTGGCAGCACATCATCGCCGAGTTCCAGAAGGCCAACCCGACGATCACCGTCAAATACGTCGGCATCCCGATCGCGCAGGTGCAGCAGAAATATGACACCGCCATCGCCGGCGGCGGCCTGCCCGACGTGGGCGGTGTCTCCACCGCGATGCTGTCGAGCCTGGTGGCGCAGAAGTCACTGGACGCGGTGGACGACCGGCTCTCCGGCGGTGCGCTGAGCGGCAAGCTGAACGAGCAGGTCGTCGCGACGGTCAAGGGGACCGTCCCCGACGGCAAGACCTACATGGTGCCGATGTCCACCAACATGGGCGTGTTCTGGTATCGGACCGACTGGTTCAAGGAGGCCGGGCTGGAGGCGCCCACGAACTGGAGCGACTTCTTCACCGCCACGGAGAAGCTGACCGACACCGCCAAGAACCGCTACGGCTTCACCATCCGCGGCGGCGCGGGCTCGATCGCCCAGATGCTGGAGGTGATGTACGGCCAGTCCGGCATCACCGAGGTCTTCGACGCGTCCGGCAAGGCGACGGTCAACGACCCGAAGAACGTGGCGGCGCTCGAAAAACTCGCCGGGATGTACAAGAAGGTCACCCCCGAGGCCGACATCAGCAACGACTACGTGAAGATGGTCGCCCAGTTCGACGGCGGCAACATCGCGATCATGCAGCACAACCTGGGGTCGTACACCGACCACGTCGAGACGCTCGGCAAGGACAAGGTGGCGGCGATGGCCGTGCCGAAGTCCGACGCCGGCGTGCAGGCGATCCTGTCCAACCCCGTCGCGGGCATCGGCCTGTTCACGAGCGGCAAGCAGAAGGACGCCGCCTACAAGTTCGCCGAGTTCGCCGCCTCCAAGGCGATGAACAGCTACTGGGCCGAGCAGACCGGTGTGCTCCCGGCCAACACCGAGGTCGCCGACGAGGCGTGGATCCAGCAGTCGCAGCACGTCTCCATGGCGGTCAAGGTGCTCAACGACCCGGCCACCAAGATCGTGCAGCTGCCGTACCACCTGCCCGAGTTCAACGCGATCACCAAGACCGACTCGGAGCCGGAGTTCCAGAAGGTCCTGCAGGGCTCCCTGCCCGCCAAGGACTTCCTGGACGTGCTGGCGACCAAGCTGACCGAGGCGCAGGCCGCGTACAAGCAGCGCAACGGCGGCTGACCCACCGCTTCGGGCGGGTGCCCCCATCCCCTGACCATGGGGGCGCCCGCCCGTTGTTTTCCGGAAGGCTCTCGGGGGCCGTATGGAGCCTCCCCTCCCACCTGACCTGTGGAGGAAATCCCCATGAAACGAGCCGTCGCGCTCACCGCTCTTCTGTCCCTGGCGATCCTCGCCACCCCACCCGCGTCCGCCGCCACCGGCTCCGGTCCCGCTTCCCTGGATGGCCGGCACACGGACCCGGGCCGCCAGGTCCTGCCCGCGAACGACGGCTGGGCCGCCGAGGGCTCCGGCACCACCGGCGGCTCGGCCGCACCGGCCTCGAACGTGCACACCGTCTCCACCCGGACCCAGCTGGCCACCGCGCTCGCCGCCCCCTCACCGAAGATCATTTACGTGAAGGGGACGATCGGCACCGACAAGACCTGCGCCGACTACACGACCGGCGGCTACACCCTGCAGGCCTACCTCGCCGCGTACGACCCGGCGGTGTGGGGAAGGACCACCGAGCCCTCTGGCCCGCTGGAGGACGCGCGGGCCGCCTCGGCCGCGAAGCAGACCGCGAACATCAAGCTCAAGGTCGGCTCGAACACCACCATCGTCGGCCTCGGCAAGAACGCGCGCATCCGCGGCGTCAACCTGCACGTCGACAAGGCCGACAACGTCATCGTCCGCAACATCGGCTTCGAGGACACCGCCGACTGCTTCCCGCAGTGGGACCCGACCGACGGTGCCGAGGGAAACTGGAACTCCCTCTACGACAACATCTCGGTGACCGGCTCCACGCACGTGTGGGTGGACCACAACACCTTCACCGACGGCGACAACCCCGACTCGAGCCAGCCCCTGTACTTCGGCAGGCCGTACCAGGTGCACGACGGGCAGCTCGACATCACCAACGGCGCCAACTACGTCACGGCCTCGTGGAACCGGTTCGCCGGCCACGACAAGACGATGCTGATCGGCTCGACCAACACCCCCGGGGCCGACGTGGGCAAGCTGAAGGTCACCGTCCACCACAACCACTTCGACGACGTGCTCCAGCGGCTCCCCCGTGTCCGCTTCGGACAGGTGCACGTCTACAACAACTACTACGAGGTGCCGGACGCCTCGACCTTCGTCTACGCGCTCGGCGTGGGCGTGCAGTCGCAGATCTTCGCCGAGAACAACTTCTTCCGCCTCGGCCGCGCGGTGGACCCGGCCAAGCTTCTCTACAACTGGGCCGGCACGACCCTCACCGCCCGGGGCAACGTGCTGCGCGTCGGCGGCCGGGTCACCCCGATCGACCTCATCGCCGTCTACAACGCGGCCAACGACCCCGACTTCGGCACCGACGCGGGCTGGACCCCCACCCTGCACACCGGGATCGACCCGGCGGAGTCGGTGCGCCTGTCGGTCTCCCAGCATGCGGGCGTCGGCGAGATCAGCTGACCCCGTACGGCGAACCGGCCGGCCGGCTCCGCACGGCAGGACCGTCAGCCGGCCTTCCACGGCGAACCGGCCGGCTGACTCCGTACGGCAGAGCGGCCGGCTGACTCCACACGGCGGAACGGAGTGCCCGTCCGCGCTCCATCGTTCACAGGAGGGCTCCCGCCTCAGGCGGGAGCCCTCTCCTCGTTCCGGTCCTGAACGGAGCCGCCCCGCCTGGGCCGGCCCGCCGGCCGGATCCGGCTGACGGATCGCGGGCTCGGTCCGGCGCGCCCGGTCAGGCGCGTCCCTCGCCGGCCGGCCCCGTCTGATCCGCCTCGTCGGCCGAGCCGATGTTCGCCGCGACGGCCCGGAGCGCCACGGTCAGGTCGCGGCCGGAGGGGGCACGGTCCGGGGCGATCAGCCACTGCCCCAGCACGCCGGTGAGCATCATCTGGTAGAACGCGCCGACCGCCGCCCGCTCCTCCTCCTTTCCCTCGCCCGTGGCGAGGATGTTCTGGAACAGCTCGGCGAGCCCGACGCGCGCCGCGTCCACTCCCGCCGCGAGCAGTTCGCGCACCTCCGGCAGGTGGTCGATCTGGGCGATGATCTCGAACTGGGTGACCCAGAGCGGCCGGTGGGTGATGAAGGATTCGATCACCCGGTCCCAGGTCGCCGCGAAGCGCTCGGCCGGAGTGGCTCCGGCGACGCCCTCGGTGGTGAAGGCCCGTTCGATCTCATCCCCCCACTCCTGCAACGCCTGGTAGAGCGCCGCGTTCATCAGGGCGTCCTTGGACCTGTAGTGGTAGCCGATGGCCGCCAGGCTGACGCCGGAGGCCGTGGCGATGTCACGCGCGGTCGTGCGCACGTAACCCTTCTCGTACAGACAGCGCTTGGCTCCGGCGAGCAGATCCTCACGATTTCCCATGACCCGGACCCTATCGGAGTCTGAAACATTTGTCTTGGACACTTGTACTAGACGATCGTTTCAAACGCTTGTACAGTTCGTGGAGCAGGCAGGGGCCGCAACGTCCCCGGCGAAACCGCTCGCCTGACCGAGACGCCCAGGAGCCCCCCGTGCCGAAGAACCTCAACGTCCTCATCTCCGGCGGCAGCGTCGCCGGACTCGCACTGGCCTACTGGCTGCGCCACCACGGCTTCAGCCCCACCGTCGTGGAGCGGGCGCCGGCGCCACGCCCCGGCGGCTACAAGATCGACATTCGCGGGGCGGCCCTCGGCGTGGTCGAGCGCATGGGGATCCTGGACGAGATCCGGAGGGAGAGCACCGACATGCTCGGGTCGTCGCTGGTCGACGGCGAGGGCAGGCGGCTCGCGACCATGGACGCCGATCTCTTCGGCGGGCGCGAGGGCGACGACGTCGAGATCATGCGGGGCGACCTGGCCCGCATCCTCCACGGGCGGATCACCGAGGGCGTCGAGTACATCTTCGACGACTCCATCACCGCCGTCACCGAGCACGAGGACGGCGTCGACGTCGTCTTCGAGCGGAGCGCGCCGCGAACCTTCGACCTCGTGGTCGGCGCCGACGGACTCCACTCCAACGTGCGTTCACTGGTCTTCGGCGACGAGTCGCGGTTCATCCGCGGCCTCGGCCACCACATCTCGATCTTCACCGTCCCCAACCACCTCGGCCTGGACCGCTGGGAGCTCATGCATCCCGTACCGGGAAAGAGCACCGGCATGTACAGCACGCGGCAGGATGCCCAGGCCAAGGCCATGTTCATCTTCGCCTCGGGGGCGCTCGACCACGACCACCGGGACGTCGCGCGGCAGAAGAAGATCCTGGCCGAGACCTTCGCCGGAGGGGCCTGGGAGGTCTCCCGGCTGCTGGACTCCATGTGGGACGCGCCGGACTTCTACTTCGACTCCATCAGCCAGATCCACATGGACCGCTGGTCCAGCGGGCGGACGGCGCTGGTCGGGGACGCGGGCTACGGTCCCTCTCCCGCATCCGGCCAGGGCACGAGTCTGGCCCTGGTCGGCGCCTACGTGCTGGCCGGCGAGCTGGCCGCCGCGGCGGGCGACCACCGTACGGCGTTCGCCCGCTACGAGGAGGAGATGCGCGACTTCGTCACCCAGAACCAGAAGCTCGCGCAGGCCAACATCAAGGGGATGGTGGTGACGTCCAAGGCACAGATCTGGGTCCAGACCCGGATGCTCAGGCTGCTCCCCCACCTGCCCGCGTCCTGGAGCGACCGCGTCATCGGCCGCATCACCGAAGCGATCCGCAAGGCCGCCACCGCCATCACGCTCAAGGACTACCGAAGCTGACGGGAGAAGCGGCGTCGCCGATCACCTTGACGATCTCATCGAGAATCGCGATCTATTCCCAGGTCGGTGTCCATGTCAAACGCGTCCCCGCCGGGATGGGGCATGGGGTGCCCGAGGTCGGTCTCCAGGTCGAATCCGGCCTGTTCGGCGGCGGAGGTCAGCTCCGCCTCCTCCCTGCGGTGGACGGCGTCCTCGTGGTGGTGATGAATGCGCTCGGCGAGCTCGTGAAGGGGCCCGTGATGCTGCTGGTGGCCGTCGTCCGGCACGGCGTTGCTCATGATCCGCCATGGTCGGCGTGATCACGCCGGAACGCAACAAACGGCATGTGAACAGCTGACGCGGCTCCGCCTGTACGTGATTTCGAACCGTGCAGGGTTCCCACGAGGGCCCGGGATCGGCTGAGGCACGGTGTCAATATCATGAGGCATGGCCGCTCCTTACGTGTCACGTCCCACGCCGCCCTACTACGCGGTCATCATCACCACCGAGCCGAGCGGCATCGATCCCCAGGGGTACGCCGAGATGAGCCGCCGGATGTCGGAGCTGGGCGTTGCCCAGCCCGGCTACCTCGGGCGCGAGTCGCTCACCGCCGGCGACGGCGGCGACCTCACCGTGCTGTACTACGCGGACGCCGAGTCGATAGCAGCCTGGAAAGGCGACCTTGAGCACCTCGAAGCTCAGCGACTCGGGCGAGAACGCTGGTACGCCCGCTACCGGGTCGAGGTCGCGCGCGTCGAGCGGACCTACGCCTTCGACCGTGACCCATCAGGGCATGCGTCATGATCTGCGTCGAGCCCGCTCTGTGCAGCGGGTGAGGTCGGCGCTTCCTACGGCGACCCTCACCGCTCCAACGCCTGCCCGGCCCTCCTCTTCCTCGCGGTGGCGGTCCGGCTCCCCGCTCTGACGCCTGCGAGCCGGTGGGTTACCCATCCGACCGTCTCGGTCATTTGATGTCGGACCCTTCGGCAGGATGATCAACCGTTGATCCCCCGGAAAGCGGGGGCACGCTCACACACGGGCGGCGGGAACGAGGGCCGTCAGGTCAAGTACCACGCGGGTCCGATGAAGACCCACGGCAAGGGCCGGTGCGTCAAATGCTCCGGCACCATCTGGGATGACGGGCGCGATGCCGCCGTCGCCACGGCCCGCCGGAAGCCCCGGGGCAACCGCGGCCGACGCGCCCTCGGCGGCCCGATGACCTGGTCCGCCAACGGGGACAGGGCCGGCGACCGGCAGTTCCGGAACAACCTCGACGGCTACGCCGGCTGAGCCCGCAGCGGGTCCCCCGAACGCGTACGGCGCGGCGGCCGAAGACGCCGGCGAGGCCGTGCGCTTCCTCCGCGTACGGGTCGTCCAGGTTTCCGAGCTGAGACGTTTGTGTGTCGCGGGTCTTTACAGCGGCTCAGCGGATGGATTAGAACGGACATTCATCCGATGTTATCGGGCCATCTCGGCACATCTGGTCACTTAGTGCTCGTTTGATCCCCGGACACGGATCATTCATCGGACTACTTTTCGACCTTTGGTCGAGCGTCGTACAGCCCTGGAGGGCATAGTGCAGTTCACCCCCCGCCGTCGCCGGGTCCCGCTCCGGCGCATCCTCTCGCTCTGGTCCGCGCTGCTCGCCGCGCTCGCGGGGATCGTCATCGTGAACCCCGGCATGGCCGAGGGGGCGACGGGGGCGATGACGGCCTGGCAGAACGGGAACTTCCGGCTCGACTCGGCCGGGGTCGTCAGCCGTTCCGACATCGTGCTCGGATCGCCGAACGTGGATCCCACAGGGTCCATGCCGCTGGGCAACGGGTCGCTGGGCGTGGCGGCATGGGCGGCGGGCGGCTTCACCGCGCAGCTCAACCGGTCGGACACCATGCCGGACCGCAAGTCTCCCGGCCAGGTCAACATCCCGGGCCTGTCGGTGATCTCGCACGCCGCCGACTTCAGCGGACGGCTGGATCTGACGGACGGCGTGCTGCGCGAGTCCGGCGGCGGCATGTCGATGAAGGCGTGGGTGGCGGCGGAGAAGGACGAGCTGATCGTCGAGGTCTCCGGCGCGAACCCCGACATCGCCCAGACGGCCACCATCAACCTGTGGTCCGGCCGCAAGCCGGCCGCCGCGGTGTCCGGTGACATCGGCACCCTCGCCGAGACCTGGGTGGACGGTGCTCCCTCGATCGGCAGCGGAAAGACGTTCGGCTCGCTGGCGGCCATCACCGCGGGCGGCGAGCAGGTGACGACCACGGTCGCCGGCCCGACGCAGGTGAAGGTCAGTTTCAAGCCGCACAAGGACGGGACGTTCCGCGTCGTCGTGGCATCGCCCGCGTGGACGGGCGGCGACGCCGCCAAGACCGCGAGCAAGCTGATCGACAAGGACGCGACCGTCCCCGAGTCACAGCTGACGTCCGCTCAGGACCGCTGGTGGGACCGCTACTGGAGGCACACGGGCCTGGTCACGATGGACTCGGCCGACGGCAGCGCCGCCTACATGGAGAACCTGCGCACGCTCTACCTCTACGAGGAGGCGGCGTCCATGAGGGAGGGCATCTACCCCGGCAGCCAGGCGGGCCAGGCGGACATGTTCTCCTGGAACAGGGACGCCCAGACCTGGAACCCGTCGGCGTACTGGCTGTGGAACCTGCGCACGCAGATCTCGGCGAACATGAGCTCGGGTAACCACGACCTGAACACCCCGATCTTCGACATGTACTCCGACGACCTGGCCGACATCGAGGCGTGGACCAAGATGGCGATGGGCGGGCTTCCCGGCTCCTGCGTGTCGGAGACCATGCGCTTCAACGGAAACGGCATCGAGGTCAACGGCAACGGCAGCTGCAGCCAGGCGAGCGCACCGAACTGGAACGCGCTGAACATCACCAGCGGGCCCGAAGTGGCGATGTACATGTGGCAGCAGTACCAGGCCACCGGCGACCTCAAGATGCTGAAGAAGTACTGGCCCTTCATCAAGTCCACGGCGGTGTTCCTGCTCGCGTACCAGAAGGTGGGCGCGGACGGCCTGCTGCACGCGAACGCCAACGCGCACGAGACCCAGTGGTCCGTCAACGACCCGACCACCGACATCGCGGCCGACCTGACGCTCTTCCCGATCATCCAGCAGGCCGCGAAGGAGCTCGGCACCGACAAGAAGGCCGACGCCGCCCTCGTGCAGCAGGCCACGAAGGCCCTCACCCAGATCCCGCCGTACCCGCGCACCGATGCCACCCTCAAGCAACTGCTCAACCCGCACTACACCGCGGCGGAGACGGCCGCCGCGGACGCTACCGGTACCGACGTGCTCGCGATCTCCTACGAGCCCGCCGCGGCGCGCAGGAACGGCGAGAACATCGAACTGGAGCCGCTCTGGCCGTGGAACACGGTGAGCGACCAGGATCCGAACCTCTTCGCGCTGGAGCAGCGCAGCTACGCCCACCGCCCGAACAAGGGCGGCAACGACTGGTCGATGGACGCGATCCACGCGGCGCGTCTGCAGAACCCCGCCGAGGTGCGCAGCAACCTGATCTCGATCACCGAGGGACACCAGGTCTATCCGAACGGGTTCGCCGACCTCGGCAACACCGTCGGCTACCAGCCCTACATCGAGCAGGCGTCCGGCGTCGCGACCGCGGTCAACGAGGCTCTCGCGCAGGACTACGACGGCATCATCCGCTTCGCGCCGGCGTGGCCGGCCGACTGGAACGTCAGCGGCACCGTCTACATCCGGGACAACGGCAAGGTCGACGTCCAGGTGCAGGACGGCCGTCTCGTCACCGCCGTGATCGAGACCGGGGCCTCCGCCTCCGGCACACTGCGGGTGAAGAACCCGTGGCCGGGGCAGCAGGTGGAGGTCGTCGACGGCAAGAACGGCCACAAGGTGGTGGCGCCCAGCAGCCAGGACATCCTCACCGTCCCGGTGAAGAAGGACAAGTCGTACCTCGTGCAGCAGGTCTCCGCGCCCACCACCGGCCTGCCGTTCGCGGAGGTGACCGGGAGCGCGCCGACCGCGGCGCGCCACCTGGGCAAGGTGCAGCTCGGCCTCGACAAGACCGCGCAGTCCGGCACCGCCACGGTCGGCACCGTCCTCGGCGGCACCAACCAGGGTTACGGCCTGACCCAGGTCGACTACAGCGGCTCCGCCGGTGCCACCACCACGGCCGGCGACGTGAGCGGTCTGACCGCGCGCACGACCGGAACCGGGACGGGGGCCGACGGCAGCGACATGTACTTCGACGTCGACAACGACGTGGCCGCGACCGGGTCGTACGACGGGAAGGTGGCCGTGTCCTACTTCGACACCGGAACCGGCGCCATCTCGGTGCAGTACGACGCCGGGCCGCAGAAGGCCTACCAGGTCGCCGGCAGCATCGCGCTCACCGACAGCAACACCTGGAAGACCGCCGAGGTCCCCGTCGGCGACGCCTACTTCGGCGGGTCGCAGAACGCGGGAGCCGACCTGCGGCTGCACGCCGACCACGGCATCACCGTGCACAGTGTCGGCGTGACCGTCACGGGGCCCTGGGTGCCGAACCGGCGCGTGTTCCCGCCGGCACCGGTGATCGTCACGCCGCGCGGCGGTGCGACGGTCAAGCTCGCCTCCTCCATCTCGGGCACGACGATCCCGGACGGGGTCGTGACCGTGCACAAGGGATCGGCGGTCGTGTGCGGCGCGACGGCGGACGGCGCCGGCGCCTGGAGCTGTGCCCCCGACGGAGGACTGACCCGGGGACAGCAGACCATCAACGCCACGGTGGCCGACCCGAGCGGACTCACCGGCGACGCCTCGGCGGCGGTCAGCTTCAACGCCTCCGACCTGCCGCCCGGCACGGCCGTGGTCGGCTCGGTCGTGGGACCGACCAACCACGCGTACGGGATGAGTCAGGACGAGAAGCCTTCTGGCGGCTTCGACGGGCCGACGACCGCCTCGGTGATCGACGGTCTGACCGCACGCACCAGCACCCAGAGCAACATCTACTTCGACATCGACGACTCGATCGCCCATGCCGGGTTCTACTCGGCGACGTTCACCATCTCCTACTACGACCAGGGTTCCGGCTCGTTCGCCGTGCACTACGACAACGGCGGCTCGGACCCGTACAAGTCGACGGCCGGCATCCCGCTGACCGGGACCAACACCTGGAAGACCGCGACGGTGAGCGCCCCCGACGCCTACTTCGGCGGCCAGCAGCACTCCGACGCCGACTTCCGGCTCCGCAACGGCGGCGGACAGGTGACGGTGCACAGCGTCGTCGTGAAGGTCAGCGGTGACGGTGTTCCCGACGTCACCCGGTTCGCCCCGCCGGTGACGATCACCTCGCCGGTGGCGGGCGCGACCGTCGCAGCCGGTCCGACCGTCTCGGGATCGAGCGAACCGGACGCGAAGGTGACCGTGACGGCGGAGGGGACCCCGGTCTGCACGGCCACCGCGTCGGACGACGGCACGTGGACCTGTTCCTCGTCCACCGCCCTGGCCGCGGGAGAGCACACGCTCACCGCGACGGCCACCGACGTGACCGCCACGCCGGCGGCGGCGGCCACCGTGGCGGTGACCGTCCAGTAGAAAGCGGCTGTTCGCCGACCGCGGCTGCGAGACCGCCGCGGTCGGCGAACGCCCCGGCTTCCATGCCACCCCGAGGATCCGGCGGATGCCAAGAACGGATCCGGGCCGGGAGAGCGGAAAACGCGCTCGCCTTCAGGCAAGATGTTCCGAAGCACTCAGATCTTTACGGCACGCAGGCGGCGCTGGCTGATCGCAATGATGTCGTCAGTGTCGGATGTCAACACCGTTACGGGCGAGGGAAGACGGAGCGCTGTAGCACACACCATGGCATTGACAGCGTATTTGTGTCCGTGCAGCCCGGCCTCGGCAAGCAGTCTGGCCGCATCACGGGCTATGTCTCTGGTGACCGGTTCGACATTCATCCGGGACAGCGTCCATTCATAGCGGGCCCGATTTAGTGTGGGATGAGAGACCTCGACAAGAGTGACTGCGCTGACGACGACCCGGATATCTTCTTCCTCTGCCGCGATCAGCCATTCGGTCAGCTCGGGGGTCTGGAGTATCGCTCTGGACAGACCTTCGCAGTCAAGCACGAGCGACCCTGGCATCATGCAGCCGAGGTGCGATCGGCACTCTGAGTAGGAGACTCTTCCCGCAGGAGAGCCCGTTTGGTCTCAACCGCAGCGCGATCGACCTGACCATGCTGGGATTCGGCGGCTACGACGAGCTCACGGAGGTTATCGCGCTCGACCTGCCGGGCCAGCGCCTCGGAGACGTATGCAGAGAAGCTGCCCTTACCAATGCGAGCTTGCACCGTTTCTGCAAGCTCCTCAGGAATCGTGACGCTGAACTTCTTCGTCCCACCACTCATGCTACCAATAGTAGCATTGGTAGCATGAAATGGGGGATCATTCCGTACGGGGCCTCAAAAAGATGACTGGGGTGTCAGGGGCGGCCCTCGACGAGGACTCCGTCGACGCGGCGGGGGATGCCGAGCAGGTTGTCGTCGCGCAGCTCGACCGGGAGCAGCTCGGCCGGCCAGTCCTGGTAGGCGGTGGGGACCAGCCACCTGCGGATGGCCGCGGCGCCGACCGAGGTGTGGGTGGCGGCCGTGCTGGCGGGCCAGGGACCACCGTGGTGCATGGCCCAGCGGACCGCGACGCCCGTCGGCCAGCCGTTCCAGATCAGCCGCCCCGCCTTCCGGAGCAGCACCTCTGCGCTCTCGCGCGCCTCCGCGGCGTCCGTCGCGTGAATCGTGGCGGTCAGGGATCCGTCCAGCCGCTCCAGTACGGCGGGCAGCTCCGCCGGGTCACCGTAGACCACCACGACGGCGGCCGGGCCGAAGCACTCCTCGGAAAGGACCTGAAGGTTTCCGGCGAAGGCCGCGAGGTCGGTGACGAACACCTTGGGTGTCACCGCGAAGGCGCCCTCTCCGGGCTGTCCCTCGGCCAGTGAGGTGAGCCCGTCGAGCCGGGCCAGCCCACGCAGGAACCCGCCCTGCATCCGCTCGGTCAGCATCGGCCCGCCCGTGGTCGCCGCGACCGCCTCCGCGAGGGAGGTCAGAAGCTCGACGTCGTCGGGGACGAACAGCAGCCCGGGGTTGGTGCAGAACTGCCCGACGCCGAGGGTCAGTGAGGCGGCGAACCCCTGGGCGAGCCCCTCACGGGAGGCAGAGGGCAGCACGACCACGGGATTGACGCTGCCCAGCTCGCCGTAGAACGGGATGGGATCGGGGCGTTCGGCGATCAGTGCCTGCACGGCCTTGCCACCGGGAATGGATCCGGTGAACCCGACGGCCACGACGGCCGGATGCTGGGCCAGCCGCCTGCCCGCCTCCAGCCCCCGGACCAGGCCGAGCAGCGCCGGATCGGGCAGGGCGCCTCGGATGATCTCCGCCGACAGCTCCGACGTGCGCGGATGGCCGTCGTGCGCCTTGACCACCACCGGGCATCCGGCGGCCAGGGCCGAGGCGGTGTCACCGCCCGCGACCGAGAAGGCGAACGGGAAGTTGCTCGCCGCGAAGACCCCGGCCACGCCGGGCAGTGGGTGGTTCATCCGCCGCAGGTCGGGGACCGGCGGCTGGGCCGTCGCGTGGTCGATCACCGCCTCGACGTACCCGCCGTCGCGCAGCACCTGGGCGAAGAGCCGGAACTGCCCGGCGGCCCGCGCGACCTCGCCACGCAGACGGACCTCTCCCAGCGCGGTCTCGGCGTCGGCCGCCTGCCACAGCCACTCGACGTTCTCCTCCAGTGCGCCCGCGATCGCGTCGAGCACCGCGGCCCGGTCGCCGGAACGCCAGGCCGGCCCCGCCGCGCGGGCCGCCTCGACGACCGCGTCCACCTCCTCGTCCGAGGTCGAGGCCAGGGGCTCGCCAAGAGATTCGCCGGTCCGGGGATCATATGAATGGATCAACGCAGAGCCTTTCGTCACGGAGCCCACCACGCCGTCGCGTACGGGGTCACTCTCTTACGGTAAGCGCTTTCCTCAGAAGTGGCGGTGCCGCGCTCCTTCTCCGCCGAGCCGTGGTCCTCGGGCCGGTGACCGTCTGATGCCACCGGTGGGTGGGCCGAGCTGTGCTCGACGATAGCTCAGCGGCTCCGCATCCGGACGACCGCCCTCTCGACGCTCACGCCCCCGGCCGTTCCCCTGGCCGATCGCTCAGCGGCACCCCGGCCAGGAACCCCTCGCACGACTTCCGCAGGGCCGCCGTGAACCCCGGTATCGTGCGTGCTGTGTCATGGGGCGGCGGCGAAGACGTTCGGCCTGCTCGCCCGTGAAGAGCGTTCGAAGTGGGTTGGCGGTGCGGATGCGGACTGTCGCGGTGCTCGGCCCGGTGTCGTTCCCTGCCCGTCGACCGGCGGTGACGTCAACCGGGCAGCAGGAAGGGGCGCGGTGACACAGGACCAACGAGGCCCTGATCCAGCCGTGCGAGGCACCGGGAATCGCTCGCGGCGGCTCCCGGTGGACGTGGCGGCGGCGCTCGTGATCGTCGGGATGTTCTGGATACCTCCGATCGCCGGCGCGGCCGAGACCTGGCGTTCCGTCATCGGTTCAGCGCTGGCCGTCCTGGCGGCGGCGGCGATGTTGTCGCGGTGGCGGCTGCCGGCCTCCTCGGCGACGGCGGCCGCCGTGGCGACGGTCGCGGCCGGCGTGCTGGGCGTGTGCCAGGATCCGATGCTCGCCGCGGCGTGGTGCCTGTACCCGGTGGCCCTGACCCATGCGTCGCGAAACCGGATGCTGGTTCTCGTCCCCGCCGGTGTCGTCGCCGCGTTGACGGCCGTGACGGCCGTCCCGAGTCAGGACCTGGGCGGGGCGGGGCAGCGCCTGGTACTCGCCGCCGCGGCGTTGAGTGTGGCCTGGTTGCTGGGAGTCATCGTCGGCAGGCAGATCGCGTCCGTCAGGGAGGCGGAACGCGCCCGGGCGGACGAGCAGGCGACTCGTGTGCACCTCGATGTCGCCCGCGATGTCCACGACGTGGTCGGGCACGCCCTCAGCGTGATCAGTGCCGAGGCCGGAGTGGTACGGAGCCTTCCGGACGCGGGCGAACAGGAACTACGTGACACGCTCGCGGACATCGAAGGGCACGCCAGGATCGCGCTGCAGGACATCCAGTCACTTGTCCGCTCCCTCCGCACCGACCCGGGGCACGCGGCCGCGTCGTCGCCCGGCATCTCGGCGGTGCCCTCGCTGATCGCCGCGGCCCGCCTGGCCGGTGTGAGCGTCGACGCGCGAGTCGCGACGCCCGATCACGTTGACAACACGGTCGGCGCCGCGGCGTTCCGGATCGTCCAGGAGGCGCTGAGCAACGTCGTACGCCATGCGCCCGGGTCCGCGTGCGCGGTGGAGCTGCGCACGGACGGCGAGGTCATCGTCATCCGTGTACGCGACGACGGCCCGGGAACGCGCGAAGGCGACGCGGACGGCTTCGGGCTGCGGGGGATGCGCGAGCGGGCTCTGCTGGTCGGCGGCACCGTGACGTGCCGGAACCTACCGGAGCGAGGATTCGAGATCGAAGCACGGCTGCCGCCGGGAGGTGCGACATGACCGCCGCCGGACCGGCGCCCATCGGCGTGTTCCTGGCGGACGACGACGACCGGTTCCGTGGCGCGTACCGGAAGCTGTTCGACCGGACCGAGGGGTTCCGCGTCGCTGGAGAGGCCGCCGGTGGGTCGGAGGCCTCCCGGCTGATTCTCGCGCTGGAACCGGATGTCGCTCTGCTGGATGTGCAGATGTCGGACGGCAGCGGGCTGGACATCGCCCGCCGGGTCCTCGCCGAGGCCACGAGGACCCGGGTGATCATGCTGACGACCTTCGATCTCGACGAGTACGTCCACGAGGCGCTGGCGCTCGGCGCGGCGGGGTTCCTGTTGAAGAACGCCGCCCCGCCGGAAGTGCTCCATGCGGTGAGAACGGTCTACGCGGGCCATGCCGTACTCGCCCCCGAGGTGACCGCGAGACTCGTCCGGCAGTTCGCGCCGCGGACTCCGGAGCACCGGCACGCGTTCGCCGATCAGACGCTCTCCGAGCGGGAGATACAGGTGATCCGGCTGGTCGCGCGCGGGTATTCGAACCAGCGGATCGCCGACGAGCTGTTCCTGAGCCCGGAGACGGTGCGTACCTACCTCAAGCGAATGTTCGCCAAGCTCGGCGTGAACGACCGCACCCACCTGGCGGTGCTCGCCCACAAGGCCGGACTGCTGCACGAGCAGCGCTGAGGTGTCCACTTTCGGGGGACGCGGGCCGGCGCCTCGCCGTCAGAGGCTGGGGGAAACACTCCAGAACGAGGTGCGCAGTGATCGAGGTCTCCAGCCTCAGCAAGCATTACCGGAGCAAAAAAGCGGTCGATGATGTCAGCTTCACCGCACGACCCGGCCGGGTCACCGGGTTTCTCGGCCCGAACGGAGCGGGGAAGTCCAGCACCCTGCGCGTCCTTCTCGGGCTGGACGCGGCGACCGACGGCCACGCGCTGATCAACGGAGGGCGGTACCGGGACCTGACGCACCCGCTCCGCACGGTCGGGGCACTGCTAGATGGCACGGGCCCGGTGCCCGAGCGCCGCGCGATCGACCATCTGTCCTGGGTCGCGCAGTCGAACAGGATCTCCCGCGAGCGGGTGCGAGAGGTGCTCGACCTCGTCGGCCTGGCCGACGCGGCGAGACAACGCGTGAAGAAGTATTCGCTCGGCATGAAACAGAGACTCGGGATCGCGGGGGCGCTGCTCGGGGAGCCGGACATCCTCGTCCTCGACGAACCCGTGAACGGACTGGACCCGGAAGGCATCCGCTGGACCCGGAACTTCCTGCGCCGCTACGCGGCCTCCGGACATACCGTCCTGCTGTCGAGCCACCTGATGACGGAGATGGCCGACACCGCCGACGACGTGGTCATCATCAACCACGGCCGGATCGTCACCCAGGGCTCGCTCGCGGAGGTGACCGCCGGACACGCGTCGCTGGAGGCGGCGTTCTTCGCTCTCACCGGCGACCGGGCCGGAGCGGAGTGGTGAACACGATGGCGGCGGCAACCCGGGCGGAACTGACCAAGATCTTCACCTTGCGAAGCGTGTGGATCGCCACCGGCGTCATCCTCGCCCTTCAGGTGGTGGTCATGCTACAGACCGCGCGGCTCTTCGCCGACGCGGTGGCGAACATCACGCCTGACGGGACCATCGAAATCTTCATCGATCAGCCTCAGCCGGCGACCGGCGCGATCCTCGATCTCCTTGTCTCCTCCTCGCTCCAGATCGGCCTGTTCCTGCCCGTACTCGCGGCGATGATCGCGGGGCAGGAGTTCCGCTCCGGGCAACTGGGGCTGACCGTGCTCGCCGTGCCGAGGAGGGGCCGGATGCTCGCCGCGAAGCTCCTCGCCACCGCGTCGTACGTGCTCCTCCTCGCGATCCTGATCGCGGGCGTCAGCACCGCGTTCATGTACGACGCGGTCAAGGACTGGAATCCCGATCTCCTCCTGACCGGCGCCGCGTTTCTCGGTCACGGCAGGTTCGTCGCGTTCGCGGTCCTGTTCTCGCTGACGGTCTTCGCCATCACCCTGATCGCCCGCAGCACCCTCACGGGTATCGTCGTCGCCGTGGCGCTGACCGTCGTCACGATGACCCAGATCGTCGCCCGCACGCTACCGGACCTGGACGCGCTGCTCCCGCTCAGCGCCGCCAGAAACCTGCTGCTGGACGCCGACGTGAGCCGGCTCACCGCGGGCCGCGCGCACGGCCTCATCGCGCTCGCCGGCTGGACCGTGGCGACCGCGGTCATCGCCGGGCTCACGCTCGGCAGGAAGGACGCGCGGTGACCGCCGGACAGGTCGCGCACCCCCCGGACACGGCCGGGTCGATCCGCTTCGCCGACATCCTGTCCGCCGAACGGATGAAAATCACGACCCTCCCCGCCACATGGATCACCCTGGCCATCGCCTTCGCGGTCAACACCCTGCTCGGCGTCATCGCCGGAACCGACGCCGTAAGGGTCGCGGGACAAGACGGTGCGGTCCCGATCGCCCAGCTCGGCACCCTCATGCTCGCGCCCGTCTACGTCTTCGTCGCGGTGGCCGTCTTCGCCGCCGGCAGCGAGTATCGCGAGGGCCAGCTACGTGTCAGCCTCACCGCCGTCCCCGACCGCGACCGGCTGTTCGCCGCCAAACTCGCCGCGAGCACCACGATCAGCCTGCTCGCGTCGATCCCCGTCGTCCTGCCGGGATACGTTCTCCAGCACGCCCCGGCATGGGGGAACGGGGATGCCACGGCCGGTGACGCGGCAGCCGGCCTCGCGGCCCTGCTGGTGGTCTACCTTCTGCTCAGCGTGATCGGGTACGGGTTCGCGGGCGTCTCGAGGTCCGTCGTCACCCCGATCGCCGTGCTCTTCATCACCCCCGTCCTCATCTCGCCGGCGCTTCAGGGCAGTCTGCCCGCCGTGGTGAGATTCCTCCCGCACGAAGCGGCCCTCAGTTTCCTCGACCTGCCGCTTGACCCCTCGATGGCGATCGGCCGAGGAGCGGGGCTGGCCGTACTCACCGCGTGGGCGACCGTATTCGCCGCCGCCGCTCGGCGATTCTTCGTTCGCAGGGACAGCTAGCCCGGCTGGGTTGCCCGGGTCTGACCGCTCCTGCGGGGGGCGTTCAGTCCTGCGCGGCCTGGGCGGTCTCCCTGGCCCAGCGGTAGTCGGCCTTGCCGGCCGGGGAGCGGACCATCTCGTCGACGAAGGCGAACGTCCGGGGAACCTTGTAGCCGGAGATCTTCTCCCGGCAGTGGGCGCCGAGCTCCTCGGCCGACGGCTTCATACCGGGACGGAGCTCGATCACGGCGGCGACCCGGTTGCCCCATCGTTCGTCGGGAATCCCGGTGACCACCGCGTCGAAGACCGCCGGGTGGCCCTTGAGCACCGCCTCGACCTCCTCGGGGAAGACCTTCTCCCCGCCCGTGTTGATGCAGGCCGAGCCCCGGCCGAAGATCGCGATCGTGCCGTCCTCCTCGACCTTGGCGATGTCGCCGGTGAGCAGCCAGCGGACGCCGTCCTTGTCGGTCACGAAGGTGCTGCGGGTCTTGTTCTCGTCCTTGTAGTAGCCGGAGGCGATCCGGCCGCTCCTGGCGACCGTGCCGAGCTCGTCCGTGCCGGGTTTGACCGGCTCCAGCGCCTCGTTGAGCACGGCCAGGTTGGCGACGGGGTTGGGCTGGTACCGCAGGCCCGACTCGGGAGAGGAGCCGGGAACGGCCGAGGCGGTGTAGCCGGACTCGGTGGAGCCGAAGCTATCCATGATCATCCGGTCGGGGAGCAGCTCCTCCAGGCGGGCACGCACGGAACCGGTCAGGATCGCGCCGGTGGAGCTGAGCACGAACAGCGAGGACAGGTCGTACGCTCCGGTGGCGATCTCATCGGCCAGCGGGCGGGCCATCGCGTCCCCGGTGATGTTCATCGTGAGGACCTTCTCCCGCTCGATCGTCCGCAGCACCTCGGCCGCGTCGAACTTGCGGACGTAGGTCATCGTGCCGCCCATCCACCAGCTGATGAAGGTGGCCATCTGGGCCGCGCCGTGCATCAGCGGGGCCGCCGCCATCATCGTCATCGGCCCGGCGGCCACGGCGGCCTCGATCACCTCGTCCGGTGTGGCGCGCGGCTCGCCGTAGGCGTTGCCGCCGCCGAAGGCGAAGAACAGATCCTCCATCCGCCACATCACGCCCTTGGGCATGCCGGTCGTGCCGCCCGTGTAGATGATGTAGAGGTCATCGCCTGACCGCTCGGGGAATCCGCGCGTCTCGGGCTGCCCCGCCAGTGCCTCCTCGTACGGCACCGCCCCCTCGATCCCGGACCGGCCGCCCACCGCGATCAGGTGCTTCAGCTCGGGGGCCCGCGGGGCCACCGCCGCCACCCGGTCGTCGAACTCCACGTCGAACAGCAACGCCACGATGTCGGAGTCCTGGTAGAGGTAGAGCAGCTCCGCCTCGACGTAGCGGTAGTTCACGTTGACCGGCACGGCTCGGATCTTGAGCGTGGCCAGCACGCCCGCGACATACTCGATGCCGTTGTACAGGTGGATGCCGACGTGCTGTCCGGCCCGGACGCCCCGGGCCGTCAGATAGTGCGCGAGCCGGTTGGCGTGCGCGTCCAGCTCGGCGTAGGTCATGCGGCTGTCGCCGCAGATGACGGCGGTGCGGTCCCCGATCGCGTCCGCCAGGCCCTCGAACAGATCTGCGTGGTTGAACTCCATAGAGCCCCTCCTGGGGGGAGATCAGGGTTTGTCGCTGCCGACCATCCACATCGCGAAGAACTGGGCGCCGCCGCCGTACGCGTGCCCGAGGGCTCGTCGGGCCCCGTCCACCTGGTGCTCCCCCGCCATCCCCCTGACCTGGAGCGCCGCCTCGGCGAACCTGATCAGCCCGGACGCGCCGATCGGATTGCTCGACAGCACTCCGCCGGAGGCGTTCCACGGGATGTCGCCGTCCAGGGCGGTGGCGCCGGACTCGGTGAGCTTCCAGCCCTCCCCCTCGGCGGCGAACCCGAGGTTCTCCAGCCACATCGGCTCGTACCAGGAGAAGGGCACGTACACCTCGGCCACGTCGATCTCCCGGCGCGGGTCGGTGATCCCGGCCTGCCGGTACACGTCGGACGCGCAGTCCTTGCCGGCCTGCGGGCTCACCGTGTCCCGGTCCGCGCGGGAGATCGGCTCGGAGCGCATCGCCGTACCGAGGACCCAGGCGGGGGTGCTGTCGGTGATCTTGTCCTCGGCGGACAGGATCATCGCGCACGCGCCGTCCGAGGAGGGACAGGTGTCCAGATAGCGGATCGGCTCCCAGAGCATCGGGGTCGACTCGACCATCTTCTGGTTGATCCCCTGGATCTTCAGGTGGGCGTACGGGTTCTTCAGGGCGTTCTGGCGGTCCTTGACCGCCACCAGGTGGCCGATGTGCTCGGGGGCGCCGGAGCGGCGGATGTACTCGCGGATGTGCGGGGCGAAGTAGCCGCCCGCGCCGACGACCAGCGAGGCGCTGAACGGCAGGTGTGTGGAGAGCGCCCAGGTCGCGTTGGACTCCGACTGCTTCTCGAAGGCCACCACGAGCACCCGGTCGTGCACGCCGCCCTGGATCAGCGAGGCGCCGACCAGCGCGGTGGACCCGCCGACCGAACCGGCCGTGTGCACGCGCATCATCGGCTTGCCCGAGGCGCCGAGCGCGTCGGCCAGGTAGGACTCGGGCATCATCACGCCCTCGAACAGGTCGGGCGCCTTGCCGATGACAACGGCGTCGATGTCCTTCCAGGTCAGCCCCGCGTCCTCCAGGGCCCGCAGCGCCGCCTCACGGACCATCCCGGCCATGGAGACGTCCCGCCGTTTGGTCATGTAGTGGGTCTGACCAACACCGATGATCGCGCAACGATTACTGCTCATGGTCTGCCTCCATGACGGTGACGAGGTTGTGCTGGAGGCAGGGGCCGCTGGAGGCGTGTCCGACGGTACGGCTCGCGCCGCCGTCCAGGATGCGCTGGGCCGCCTCGCCGATCCTGATGAGGCCGGTGGCCATGACCGGGTTCGCCGCGAGGGGCCCGCCGCTCGGATTGACGACCGTGTCCTCGCCGAGCTCCAGCGCCTCGCGCAGGATGAGCTCCTCGTGGCTGAACTGCGTGTGCAGTTCAGCCACGTCGACATGACCCTTGCCGACCCCCGCCGCGCGTGCGGCGTCGGCGGCGGAGGCCGACCGGGCAAGATCCCTCATGCCCAGATAGTGGGGCTCTATGCGATGGGCGATACCCGTTATCCAGGCGGGGTTCTCGCACAGCTCCCTGGCGAGATCCCCGGCCGCCAGCACCACCGCGGCGGCGCCGTCGGCGCTCGGAGCGATGTCGTACGGCCTCAGCGGCTCGACCTCGAAGTCGTTCCCTGCGGGGTCGGGCAGGTCGAGGGCATAGGGGTTCGCCCTGCCGTCGGCACGGCTGCGCCGTACGATCTCGTCCAGCTCGGCGCGACCGGCCCCGGCGGCCGAGGCCTGGAGCGCGGCGAAGGAGACCTGGTCGAGCCCGAGGGGAGCCAGGTAGTAGGGGTCGAGCTGGAGCGTCATGATCTCCCGGAGATCCGTCTGTGACGGCTTTCCGAAGCCGTAGACCAGCGCCGAGTCGATGTCGCCGTGCTGGAGCGCGACCCAGGCCTCGTACAGCGCCCAGGCCGCGTCCATCTCGACGTGGCTCTCCGAGATCGGCGGCCAGGCGCCGATCGCGTCGAGCACCGAGACGAAGGAGAATGGCGCACCCGCCAGGTAGTCACACGATCCCGAGCAGGTGAAGCCGAACCTGCGCAGCCCCGTCTTGGCCCTAACCTCGTCCAGGACGGGGACGATCAGCTCGGCCTCGCTCTGCCCGTCGTCGGTGGCGCTGTGCCGGGTCTGCGCGAACGCGACGACCGCTATCTCCCGCATCTACAGCTCCGCGTCCGGCTCGCCCGTGGGGGCGAACCACTTGATGTTCGACATGGACGTCGTCCGCTCCTCTTCGGGGACCCACACGGCCCGCACCCGCATGCCCTGCCGTACCTCGTGGGCGGCGATCTCACCGACCAGGGCGATCATCGGGAGGTCGGAGCCGTCGAGCAGGATGTAGGCTGAGACGAACGGCACCTCGGGGGCCCGTGGGTCGGGCAGGTTGTTGATGGCGAAGGTCGTGATCGTGCCGGTGTCCGGGAGGACGACCTCCTCGGTGATCGCGACGCCGCACTCGGGGCAGGTGGTCCGGTAGGGCACGTAGACCTTGTGACAGGAGCCGCACCGGCCGCCGACGAAAACGCCCTCGGCGACGCCCTCCAGGAAGCGGGCGAGCGCCAGTCCCGGCTTCACGACGTACTCGCTGCGGACCACGGACACGATCCTGGTGACGTCGGGCACGAAGCTCTCGATGTCGGTGATGTGCCCGGTGCGCTCGGCCCGCCAGCGGGGGCGGACCCGCAGGCCGGGACGCATGCTCTTGACGTCACCCGCGTCGACCGCGTGGACGAGCGCGGTGTCGGCGCCGTCCAGCCTGATCAGGGCCCAGGCGAACGGCCGATCCAGCGGGTGGGCCTTTCTGGGGGCGTGCACCCACGACCAGCTCTCGACCGTCCCGCCGGGGCCGACCTCGACGAATTCCTCGGTGACGGCGTCACCGGTCGCCGGGTCGTACTCCAGCGGCGGCACCAGCGTCCGGCCTTCGGCCGTACGGACCCCGACGATGCGCCCGTCCCTCAACTCGGTGAGGAAACGCCCGATCACCGGCCCCGTCGTGCGCGTGTACCCTCCGGGGAACTCCAGCACATACTGCGCTTCCAGATTTCGCGCTTCCACGGTCATCCGCGCCTTTCCTTCCCCACTGAGTGCCGGTTTCCTGCCGGGTGCCGGCGCATCGCGTCCCCCGCGGGGCACCGGCGCGACGCCGGGTGCCCGGGCACCGCGAACCCGGCATCTCCCCGGTCGGCCGAACGCCGGCGCCCGTGACTCTCAGATCGCACGGTCTCGCCCCTCCCAGTACGGATCACGCAGCTTGCGTTTGAGGAGCTTGCCGTTGGGCGCGCGCGGCATCTCCTCGATGAAGTCGATGGACTTGGGCCATTTCATCTTCGACAGGCGGCCCCTGAGCGAGTCGAGGAGCTCCGCGACGAGCTCGGGCGAGGGGACGACGCCGGGCATGAGCTCGACCACCGCCTTGATCTGCTCTCCCCACTCGTCGTCGGGGATGCCGAACACGGCCACGTCGGCGATCTTCGGGTGGACCGTCAGCTCGTTCTCGATCTCGGCCGGGTAGATGTTGGTCCCACCCGAGATGATCATGTCGGCCTTGCGGTCGCAGAGGAAGAGGAACCCGTCCTCGTCGAGATAGCCGATGTCGCCGACGGTGAAATGGTCCCGGAGGCGGTTGGCCTCGGTCTTCGCCCTGTCGCCCTTGTACTCGAACGCGAGGCCCATCATCTTCATGTAGATCGTGCCGGGGGTCCCGGTCGGGACCGGCTCCAGGTTCTCGTCCACGATGAGCAGTTCGCTGATCGGCCAGGCGTTGCCGACGGTGCCCGGGTGCTTCTTCCAGCCCTCCGGGGTGGCGAGCGTGCCGCCGCCCTCGGTCGCCGCGTAGTACTCGTAGATGCAGTCGCCCCACCACTCGAACATCGCCCACTTGACCGGGACCGGGCAGGGGGCGGCGGCGTGGATCATCCACCGGAGCGAGGAGAGGTCGTACTTGCCCCTCGTCTCCTCGGGGAGCGCGAGCAGGCGCTTGAAGTGGGTGGGGACCATGTGCGAGTTGGTGACGCGATACTTCTCGCAGAGCCGGAGCGTCTCCTCGGCATCCCACTTGTCCATGTAGACGAGCGTGTGGCCCATCTGCAGGGACGTGCCGCCGAACTGGGTGACCGCCGTGTGGTAGTTCGGCGAGGTGACCAGGTGGACGTTCTCCTTGCCGGGGGTGATGCCGAACAGGCTGGGCAAGAACGTCATCATCTCGGCGGCGTCGTCCGGGTCCAGGCCGGTCAGTGCCCGGCGCACGCCCTTGGGCTTGCCGGTGGTGCCGGAGGTGTAGTGCATGGTGGCGCCCGCCGTACGGTCGGCGGGGGCGGTGGCGGGCCGGCCGTCCGTCAGCTGCGAGGCGGGCGCCACCCCCTCCACCTGCCCGAACGCGAAGACGCGCTCCGGGGAGATGCCCGACTCGGTGACGCCCCGCAGGCCCTCCTGCGCGTAACGCTCGTCGATGAAAAAGGCCTGGGCCTCGCTGTCGGCGACGATGTAGCCGATCTCGGGTCCGGTGAGGTGCCAGTTGATCGGTGTGTAGTACCAGCCGGCCTGCAGGGCGGCCAGGTAGAGCACCAGCCCGTCGGAGCCGTTCGGCACGAGGCCGCAGAGGCCGTCGCCCGCCTTGAGTCCCAGCTCTCGCAGACCGTGCACGAGGCGGTTGGCGCGGGCGAGCAGGTCACCGGCACGGTGTTCGGTGCCGTCCGGGTCCACGGCGGCGATCCAGTCCGGATCCGCCTGCGCCAGCCTCCAGAAACCGAGCGTGCCCATCGGAAATCCTCTCCGCCGAAAGGCTCCCTGCCACCAAAGTGAATCACGTTCTAGATATCGCGAAAGACCCTGGCGGTACGGGAGGGATAGAACAAGAATCTGTTCTCGTATGCAGGGGCAGACTAACCCGGTGAAGAGGCGGCGAGCAATCGCTTGATCTAAACTGTGAACCCGAGTGCGATCTTGGTCCGCTTCACCCGGAGCCGCGGGGAACGCTCACCTCGGCCCTCATTCCCAGGAGATCGGCGCCGTAGTCGCGAAGGCCGTGACCATCTCCCCCGCGCGTCGCCTCCGGGGCCGTCGCGCCGGAGATCCCATAGGCCGCGTCGCGATCCCGTAGGTCGTGTCGGCAATCTTGCAAAACGCCTCGTAGCACGATTCGAGATCCCCGGATTCGGGCGCGGTCCCCGCGAACCCACCGGCGAAGAGCCGTACCGGGCCGCTGGCGGTGGGAGCCGGGACGGATCTACAATCCCCTAGCAATCGCTTGCTAGAGCAACAGGGGTCGTCCGTGGAACTTCTGCCGATCAGCACACCGCACTGCCGCATCGAGCGCGACGATCACATCGTCGTCGTCACCATGGACCGGCCCGAGGCGAAGAACGCGCTCTCCTCGGACATGCTGGTCGGCCTGGCCGACGCGTGGGCCTACGTCTCGGACGAGCCCGAGGTCCGTGTCGCCGTACTGACCGGCGCGAACGGGACCTTCTGCGCGGGCGCCGACCTGAAGGCCATGGGCACCCCGTCGAACGACCCCCGGGTCCAGCGGCGGGTGGCGGAGATCCCCGACTACCACTGGAAAGGGCTGCTCCGCGACTCCGAGGCGCTGCCCACGAAACCGATCGTCTGCGCGGTCGAGGGCTACGCCGTGGCCGGAGGCACCGAGCTGCTCGTCGGCACCGACCTGCGCGTGGTCGCCGCGTCGGCCACCCTCGGCCTGTTCGAGGCCCGCCGCGCGCTGTTCCCGATGGGCGGTTCCGCGATACGGCTCCCGCGCCAGATCCCCTATGCCTTCGCCATGGACATCCTGCTGACCGGCCGGGCCGTCACCGCGCAGGAGGCACTGAGCATGGGCCTGGTCAACCGCGTCGTCCCCGACGGGCAGGCGCTGACGGTCGCCCTGGAGATCGCCGCCCAGATCACCGAGTGCGGCCCGCTCGCCGTACAGGCCATCCTCCGCGCCTACCGCGAGACCCTGGGCCTGCCCGAGGCCGAGGCGCTGAAGGTCTCCGACGGCATCGGCTGGCCGGTGATCGGCTCCGAGGACGCCAAGGAGGGCTCCCGAGCCTTCAGAGAGAAGCGCCCCGCCATCTACCAGGGCAGATGATCCGCCCAGAGTGGACCACACCACCCATCTTGATCTTTTCAGTGCATTCATCTGATTTGGCAACTCAAGCTGCCTTGATGGTGGCAACTTCACTAGCCTAGACTCGTGATGAAGAAGCGTCACCTTGAACGGCGGATGTCCCGTCTCGCCAAGAAGTACGGCCTGGAGATCACCATCAAGCATGGCGGCAATCACGATGAGTGGTACGTCGGCGGCGATGCGGTGCCGATTCCTCGCCACAGCGAGATCAAGGAGAACACTGCCAAGGGCATCTTGCGCACGTGGGAGGAAATGGTGGCCGAGGCCAAGGAGCAGGAGGGTGAAGACGAGTGAGCACCTATCGCGTCACCGCGAGCAGAGATGAAGGCTGGTGGGGTTTGGTCGTCGGTGGACCAGGACTGAAGCGCGACTACCACACCCAAGTGAAGCGGCTTGACCACGCCGAGGCGATGGCCCGCGACTTGATCGCTCTCATGCTGGAGATCGACGGGCCCGAGGTGGGCGACATCGAGATCACCCTCGCCGACGCGGAGCTGGCCGAAGAACTGGCAGTTACCCAGCAGGCCCGGGAAACAGCCGAGCGCCAACGAGAGGAAGCAGGCAGGCGGACCCGGCAGATCGCTCAGCGCATGCGGACCCGTGGTTACAGCCAGCGCGATATAGGCATCCTGCTCGGTATTTCCCATCAGGCCGTCGGCAAGCTACTGGGTGAGAAGGCGAACCCCCTGGCGAGGGACGGAGTGCTGGGAAAGAAGGCCATCCCATCAGCCAACGGCAAGCGCCGCATAGACGCTTGACCAGACCGCGCAAGAGGGCGCGCCCTGGGCCCAGATGCCGTACGGTCACCAGCACATGACCGCCGTCTGGCCCGATCCCCACGCGGAGTGCAGACGCACCCGGACGACGTAGCGGCGTCCCTTGAGCAGGTGAGCCGACACGGAGGCGTTGTCCGGCCGCCCGCCGTCGTCCTCGCCGGTCAGGTAGCGCGGCTCCCCGTCGACCTCCTCGAACAGCACGAGCACCGCGTCGCTCTCGCCGAACGTGGCGACGGTGTAGTCGCGCGTCGCCTCCGGCACGATCACGAAGTCGGCCTGGGCCCCCGCTTCCAGGCCGAGCGGGACCGAGCGGAAGGGGACGAGCAGGGGCGGCTCGGCGGCTCCGAGCGGCGGGTACCAGCGGTGGACGAACGCGGCGTCGATCTCGGAGATCCTTCCCGGCGGGAAGAGTCCCGCCCGGTACTTCTCCGGCTGCAGGATGAGGCCCGGGTGGAAGGGATACTCCATGATGGAGTCCGGGTCCCAGACGGAGCCGTTCACATCGCTGGGCCTGTACTTGCTGATGATGTTGTTAAGCGTCTTCTCCGGGGGCCAGAAGTTCGGCGGACCGGCCAGATCCGCGTAGACCGCCTCCTCATCCCAGACGATGCCCGCGAACGGGCTCTGGTGCTCGTGCACCATTCCGAAGGCGTGGCCGATCTCGTGCAGGGCCGTGGACCGCTCGCCCGGGGGCGTGAGGCTCCAGCCGAAGTTCATGGTGCGCTGGTCGGTCCCGACCGTGAGCGCGCTGCGCCCCAGCCTGGAGTACGACCCGTTGCCGCGCTGGAAGCCGATGCGTATCTCCGCCTCGGTCCGATCGGTCACCTCGGCGAACTCCAGGCCGATGCCCAGGTCCTTCCACGCCTGGAAGCTCTCGCGGACGACGTCCTGCTGGTCCTTGCCGCCGACCCAGGACACCCAGCGTGTGGTGCCCTCTCCCGGGATCGCGATGACGGATCCGTCGGTCTCCCCGTCGAAGAAGTAGTAGTGGAGGATCGTGCCGTTCAGCCACATGAACTGCCCGGCGATGAGCGCGTCGAGCCGGTCGGCCTCGAGGCCCGCCGGCAGTGACGGCGGGGGCTGTGAAGGAAGAGAGCAGTAGTTAATGTTCATGGGAACAGGCTGAGGGCGGTCATCCGGCGGGCACATGGGTCGAGACCTACTCAATCGTGCCTGTATCAGATGTGAGTAGCACGGCTCCCACTACCGTGGAAAATCTCTGGCCCTCCTGGCCGTTCGCCGGCCGGGACGAAGAACTCGAGCTCGTACGGCGAAGCCTTTCCGCAGGCCACCGAGGCACCGCCGTGATCGGCCTGTCCGGGATCGGCAAGACCCGCCTCGGGGCGGAGGCCGTACGAGGCATGGAGCACGTCATGGTCGCCGGGACGCCGGGAGCCCGGTCGATCCCCCTCGCCGCGTTCGCCCACCTGCTGCCCGACACGATCTCCCTTCACCAGGCGGCGAAGGCGCTGCGGGCGGTGCGCGTGCTGGTCGTGGACGACGCCCACCTGCTCGACGACGCCTCGGCGACGCTGGTCCACCACCTGGCGGTGCACGGACGGACTCGCCTGCTCGTCCTGGCCCGGCCGGACGGCGGCGCGCCGGAAGCGGTGTCGCGGCTCTGGACGGGCGACCTCCTGCCGCGCCTGACCCTGGACTCCCTTCCCCGGGAGGCATGGACCCGGCTCATCGAGGCGGAGCTGGGCGGCCACGTGGAGGCTCTCACCGCCGGTCGTCTGTACCGGGCGTGCCAGGGCGACCTGCGGCTGCTGCGCGAGCTGGTCGACGCCGTCCGCGCGACCGGGCGGTTGACCGGGGAAGCCGGCCCGTGGACCTGGCGGGGCCCGGTGCCGATCACCTCGCGTGTCGGCGAGCTGGCGGAGGCCACCATCGGCGACGTCGACGCGGAGGAGCGGGAGGCGATGGAACTGCTGGCGTTCGGCGAGCCGCTGGAGGCCTCGGTCCTGCCGGAGGCCGTGCTCGAACGCCTGGAGGCCAGGAGGCTCGTCGACGTCGACGACCGGTCGGCGGCCCGCCTCGTCCATCCCCTGCACGGTCCGGTGCTGCGTGCCCGGGCCGGGAGGTTACGCGCCGACAGGCTCCGCCGTACCGATCGGGATCTCGCCGCGGCGCTGGCCTTCGAGTGCGGCGAGCTTCTGGAACGTTCCATGAGCGGAGATGTCCGGGAGATCCCCGTCGGCGTCGGGGAGCGGCTGGCCGAGGAGGACGCCGGCTGGGGCGAGCCGGCGATGCCGGAGTTCTGCGCCTGCCGTGCCCGGCTCGCCAGGCTGCGAGGCGAGATCCGCGACGCCCTCTCCTGGAGCCGCGAAGGGCTGCGCCGACATGAGGGTCACCCCGCCTGCCTGGCCGAGCTCGCCCACGCCGCCGCCTACCTCGGCGACCTGGAGACGGCACGGCGGGCTCTGACCGGTCTTTCCGCGCCCTCCCCGGCCCGCACGTGGCTGCTGGCGGCCGAGGCGAACATCGACGGGGCACTGCGATCTCTCACGGAGGACTCCGTGCTCGCCCCGCACGACACGTTCGATTCGCGCGGCGTGTTCGTTCCGCACGACGCGTTCGTTCCGCACGAGGTGCCCACCCCGCATGACGCGTTCGCCTCGCACGGCGTGTTCGTTCCGCACGACGCGTTCGCTCCGCACGAGGTGCCCACCCCGCATGACGCGTTCGCCTCGCACGACGTGGCCGCCCCGCACGACGTGTTCGCGCTGCACGACGCCGTGCGGCTGGGGGCTCCCGCCCTGGTCGCGGAGCGGCTCGGGCGGGAGCCCGGCGATCTCGCCTCGCTGCTGACGACCCACGCGACCGCGCTGATCTCGCGCGACGGGCAGTCCCTGGACCGGGTGGCGAACCGGCTCGAACAGCGTGGCCTGCTGCTCCACGCGGCCGAGGCCTCCGCGCAGGCGGCCATGATCCACCGAGATCACCGGGCCGCGCGCACCTCGCGGAACAGGGCCTCGACGCTGGCCCGGCGCTGCCAGGGGGCACGCACCCCGGTCCTGGTCGACGCCACGCTGGGAGAGCTCACCCCCCGGCAGCGGCAGATCGTGGGCCTGGCCGCCACGGGCCTGACCAACCGGCAGATCGCCGAGCAGCTCACGCTGTCCATCCGTACGGTGGCCAACCATCTGTACGGCGCCTACGAGCGCCTCGGCAGCGGTGACCGGGCCGGGCTGGGAAGCCTGTTCTGACGGAGCGCCTCCGAACTCCCGCCGGTTCCCCCAGACCGAGACTCATCCGAACCTCCGCCGGTTCTCCCCGGACCGAGACCCCTCCGACCTCCTGCCCGTTCCCCCGGATCTGCGCTCCTCCGGACCCCCGCCGGTTCCCCAGGCCGAGACTCCTTCGAACCTCCGCCGGTTTCCCCCGGGCCGGGACGTTTCTCCCCGGACCGGGACGTCCGCTTCTCCGCGCGGTGCCGTCAGGCCGCCCCGATCGCGGAGAAGGCCCACCCGGCCGCCTGGTGGACGGCGTCGTGCGGCGGTGCCCGCCTCGCGTCGCGAAGGGCCTCGGCCATCGTCAGCCCGGCCCGCATCCCCTCGTGGAGGGCCAGCATCAGCGGCACCACGGCCTCGTCGTTGACCGGGACGCAGCTCGCCACGATCCCCGCGGTGCCGAGCGGCAGCAGCGCCGCGGCGAGGCCGAGCAGCTCGTCCGACCCGACCGAGGCCAGCCGGCCGGAGTCACAGCTCGAAAGGATGATCTGATGGGGGCTCCGGCGCAGGCGCTCGAAGTCGTGCACGGTGAGCGGGCCGTCGTCCATCCGGAGCGAGGAGAACATCGGGCTGTCCGCGCGGAAGGTCCCGTGCGCGGCGATGTGGGCGAGAAGGCAACCGTCGATCGCCTCGAGTACGGCGGGCACCGACGCCGTGCCGTTCTCCAGCACGGTCGCCCCGCCGTACCGGCTCGCCAGCCGCGGCACCTCCGCGCCGCCCGTCGCCAGGTCCGGACCGCGGACCAGCACGAACCGTCCCTCGGGAGGAGGCTCGATCTCGCGGGCGCGCAGCCAGCAGCTCGCGGACGGCGCCACGCTGAACGCGCGTTCGCGCAGCGCGGGCAGCAGCGCCCACGGCACGCCGTGCAGCCTGCCCGGCGGGACCACGACGACCGGGCCCGTCCCGAGGTGCCGTACGGCGGGGCCCAGCAGAATCTCCTCGAGACGGCGGCCACCGGCTTCGAGGATGGCGAGACGGCCGGCGTCTCCGGTGTGGGCGAGCCGCCGAAGGCCGGCGGACAGGTGGTCGACCTCGGCCATCGCGTCGGCGAGCCGTCCCGCGGGAAACCCGCGCACCCGCCCGTCGCCGCAGAGCAGGACGTGCAGTTCGCCGTCGACCGCGACGATCTCGACCAGCCTGCCGTCCTCGATCCGGTCGAGAAGCCGCCGCACGTCGAGCCGGCGACCGTCGCTCCTCCCCTCGCCGCGGATGTGGAGCGTTCTGGAGCGGATCTCCCGTTCGAGGCGGCGCTGCTCGCGTTCCAGCGCGGGGATCGGTGCGCCCGCCGACCGCGCGGCCTCCGCCCGGCTGGTTATCTCCCGGAAGGCGGTGATGTCCCGCAGGAGCGCGGGGTCCGCGGGCGGGCGCGTGGGAGGGGCGGTCAGCACGGTGGCCCGCCACCGCTCGCTCCAGACGAGCAACCGCCGCGGGCGGTCCGACCGCAGGCTCACCCGCTGGGCGAGCACGGCCAGCTCCGCTCCCTGGGCGGTCGCCCGAGCCCGCAGCTCGGAGGCGCCCAGTGTCAGCCGATGCTCGTCGAGCAGGTCGAGGCCGCGCCGGCAGGCGTCCAGCACTCCCCTGACGGATCCCGCGGCCTCGGCCCGGAGGGCCTGCGCCGCCCAGCCTCCCACTCGGGCGAACGCCGGCCCCCTGGACCGTCCGCGGGCGGCGGCGACCAGGTGCCGCTCGGCGTCGTCCGCCCATCCGAGGGCGAGCGCCGTACGGCCCGCCAGCAGCGACGCCTCGACGGCGCTCGGCGAGCCCAGCTCCGACAGCCGCGCCGCCACCGTGGCGGCATCGCCCACCAGCCGCCCCGAGATCCGTCCCCCGGCGACGCGGGCTTCGATGAGCACCAGCCGGGCGTGCACCTCCCACCACTCGCGGCGCTGGCTGGAGAACAGGCCGATGGCCGCCGTGGCCCGCGCTATCGCCGTCGCGGCGTCGCCCGTGGCGTTCGCCGCCCGTGCGGCGGCGAGCAGGAGCTCGGCCCTGCGCGTGCTCTGCCCGCCGATGCCGTCCAGCGCGTTCGTCGCGCCGTCGGCCTCGTCGAGCGCCTCGCGCGCGAGCCCCGCCGCCATGAGGACCTCGCAGCGCCGGATGTTCAGCATGAACATCGGAGTGCCGAGCGTCGCGTAACTCCGGGCGGCCTCGTCGAACAGGCGCAGAGCCGCGGGGATGTCCCCCGAGCGGAAGGCCGCCAGACCGCGGCTCTCGACGGCGTCCGCCTTGTCGTGCTCCTGGTCGGTGGTGGCCCACAGGCGCTCCGCGCTGCCGAAGTCGGCCTCGGCCCGCTCGACCGATCCCATCGCCAGGTGGACCGTGGCGCGGAGGGTGAGCGCGCGAGCCGTCCAGATCACGTCGCCGGCCTGCCGCAGGACGGGGATGGCCCGCCTGAGGTCGTCCAGTGCCTGCCGGTGGTGCCCGAGGACCCACCAGACGTAGCCGCGCCGGAACAGCACGCGGGCGAGGGTCGCGCCCGCTCCCCGCGCGACCGCCTGGTCCAGCGCCTTCATCGCGTGCCGCGTCCTGCCCGCGTGCATGAGGGCCGCGCCGAGGGTCGCGAGCACGTCGGCCTCCCGATCGGGAGAGCCGGAGCGGGCGGCCAGGGCACGGGCACGTCGCAGGTGGGTGAGCGCGGCGCCCAGGTCGCCGAAGTCGCGCTCCCAGATCCCGATGACCTGATGGGCGACGGAGGCGTCGTGGGCCGTCGGCCCGGCCTCCAGCACGGTCCGCGCCCCCGAAAGCGCGTCCTTCGGCCGGGCGAAGACGAGGGGGAGCAGGTCGAGAATCGGTGGGCTTCCCCCGGTCACGGATTGATGTTAGACGTGAGGAAGGTGTATCAGCCAGGGATCGGCGGGCTCTTGCTGACGACGAATCCACTTCGCGAAGGACCGTGACATGGCGCCCGACAGATTCCAGGAGCAGTTCGACCAGATCCAGCGGGCGATGGCGGACATCCCCCTCTCCGCGGGACCGGACGACGCCCCCGAGTTCCTCTACGAGAAGGGCTACGTCCTGGCCCGCGACGAGGAGGCCCACCTCGTCGTCGACGCCGTCGCCGACAGATTCCGGGAGACTCCCGGCAGGGAGAGACTGGTGCGCCGGGCCGGACCGGAGACCAACCTGGGCGGAGTCTCCCGGATCCAGGTCGGAGACCCGGGCGAGGGCGGGGGGTGGAGCGACCGGAACGTGTCGGATGCCCTGCGCGTCATGCGCGACCAGGAGTATCGGGCGGGGCGCCGGCTGGTGAGCCGCAACCACATGGTGACGATCGCTGTGAACTGCTGCCCGGGTGACGAGCCGGTGCCGCGTGCTCTGCCGCGCAATCCGGAGGTGGTCCAGAACGCCCTGCCCTCGGGCAATCCGGTGTCCGTCCTGGTGATCGACACCGGACTCGTGAGGGACTACAAGGCCTACTGGGAGGAAGGGTCGTCCATCGAGGGCGACCTCAACCGGGGAGGAGGGTCCATCGGGGGCGACGGCAGGGTGGATCCGATCGACGACAGGGGCATCCTCAAGCAGTACGTCGGCCATGGCACGTTCATCGCCGGACTGGTCGCCGCGGTGGCCCCCGACACGAGGATCACCGTACGGAACACGCTCCAGAACGCCGGCGCCATCAGCGAGTACGAACTCGGCGGGAAGCTGTTCGAGGCGGTCTCCGGGGGATGGCCCGACATCATCAGTCTCTCCGCCGGGACGCCGAACGGATGCCACAGCACCCTCAAGGGGCTGGAGCCGTTCATGGAGGCCCTGCGCGCGCAGGACCGGACCCTGCTGGTGGCCGCCGCCGGGAACAACTCGAGCGCCACGCCGTTCTGGCCGGCCGCCTACGCGGCGCTGCCGGGGTACGAGGACGCGGTGGTGTCGGTGGGGGCGCTGCGGGGCGACGGCGAGTTCGGGGCCTGCTTCAGCAACCACGGGTCATGGGTCAAGGTGTACGCGCCCGGAGAGGGGCTGGTCAGCACCTTCACCGGCATCCAGGAGCCCGTGCGCTACGAGTACCAGCACTCGACCTACGACGCGTGCCGGTACGGCTTCTCCTATGCCTGCACCTGCCAGCGGCCCAGGCACGTCGGCGCGCTCAGCGAGAAACGCCACCCGACGCCGGACGACGTGGAGACGACCCGGTTCGACGGCCTGGCGCAGTGGAGCGGCACGTCTTTCGCCACCCCCCTGGTGGTCGGCATGATCGCCGACTACATGACGGCGAACAAGGAGACCGATCCCCGGAAGGCCGCGAGGGAACTCTTCGCGGCCAACACCGGGCTCGCCGAGGTCCGTGGCTGCTGCGTTCCCGCGCTCCGGCCGACCACCTGGAGCCCCACCTCGGTGGTGAAGCTTCCTTCTCGCTCATGACACATCTACGGGCCGGTCCCGCGACATACGATGACATCCCGGATACAAGGGGTGAGGCCGTGGATCGCGACTCGATCGGCAAACTCTTCCAGGCCGCCGTCGGCGGAGACGCGGCGGCCTGGAAGGCGCTCGTGGAAGGCCTGAGCCCGCTGGTGTGGTCCGTCGTCCGGGCACACGGGCTGACGGAGGCCGATGGGCAGGAGGTCTACCAGACCACCTGGTTCCGGTTCGCGCAGCACCTGCGCCGCATCCGCGAGCCGGAAAAGGCCGGATCCTGGCTGGCCAGTACGGCACGGCACGAGTGCCTGAAGGTGATCAAGGCGGCGCGCCGTCTCGCGCCCACCGACGATCCGGAGGTGCTCGACCGGGCCGGCGACGACCGGACGCCCGAGCAGTCGGTGATCGACTCGGAGGAGGCGGCCGCGGAGGCGGAGCGGGTCCGGCAGGTCTGGAGGGCGTTCCAGGAGCTCGGCGAGAACTGCAGGCGGCTGCTGCGCGTGCTGATGGCGTCCCCGCCACCCAGCTACCAGGAGGTGTCGGCGGCGCTGGGCATCGCCGTCGGGAGCATCGGCCCGATCAGGCAGCGCTGTCTACGGCGGCTCCGTACCCATCTGGCCGAGCAGGGAATCCGGTGAACGACGAGGACCGGGCAAGGGATCCGGTGAGCGACGAGGACCGGGCAGGGGACCCGGTGAGCGACGAGGACGCGCTGGAGGACATGCTCCGCCACGCCGCCGGAATCATCGACCCCGTCCCCGCGCATCTGCTCCAGACGGCCGTCGAGGCCTACGCGCTGAACACGCTCGACGCCGAACTCGCCGAGCTGACCTTCGACTCCCTGGACCGGCCGGCGGCCGTTCGAGGGACCGGCCAGCCGCGGATGCTCACGTTCCTGGGACATGGGCTCACCCTCGATCTGGAGATCACGGCCGGCCGTCTCGTGGGCCAGCTGATCCCACCCCAGACCGCGGAGATCGAGATTCTGGGATCACGGCAGCTCACGATCACGACCGACGCGCTCGGCCGCTTCACCTGCGACCACGTGGCCACCGGCCCGTTCAGCCTCAACTGCAGGGCCGACGGCGTAGTGATCACCACCGAGTGGCTCACCGTATGACGTCCTCCCCGGTTTGAAAACCGGGGATTCCAGCACCCGGCCGTGGCCGGCGCTCGGAACCACCTCGACCCCGTCTCCTGCCGGGCACACAGAACGAGCCGGGGCCCGCACCTGTACAGGTGCGGGCCCCGGCCTCGTGTCAGTGCGCTGCGATTAGGCGGGAACGATGTTCTCGGCCTGCGGGCCCTTCTGGCCCTGCGTGACGTCGAAGGTCACCTTCTGGCCTTCCTGCAGCTCGCGGAAGCCCTGGGTGGCGATGTTCGAGTGGTGGGCGAAGACGTCAGCGCCGCCGCCATCCTGCTCGATGAAGCCGAAACCCTTTTCCGCGTTGAACCACTTCACGGTTCCAGTAGCCATGTCGATCTCCTTTGATAGGGGGGCAGAACCGGAATCCGCACTGTACGGATCCCGCGTCGCCGCGTTGAGCCCATCCGGAGATGACCGGCAAACAAAAATGCACCTGAAGGTTACATCCCGTCAGGTGCACACAAAGTTTCATGGGTACCACAACTGCAACTGTATTCAAGGTAGCACTTCCTCGCCGATACGGTCGCGCTACCGCTCCGCTTCGCCCCCCTGACTGTCAACATCGGCGGTAATCAGGGGGGAACGGCTCTCGTGGAGGCGACACGGGAGCCGTTCCGTTCGCGGGACCGGCCCCGGCTAGTCCCGGGTCAGACGGCCGAGGCGTTCGGTGGCCTCGATGTACTCCTCGACCATCCCGAACACGACGTCCCTGGTCGACCTCACCGAGTTCATGGCGCCGATGATCTGCCCGGCCGGGAAGGTCGCCAGCTCGGCGGCGTCGGAGCGGCCGATCCGGCGCAGCGCCGGCGAGATCAGCATGTACTGCAGGGGCATCGGCAGGGTGCCGGGCGAGTCGGCGGCCTCCCAGGCCTCGGTCCACTCGCTCTTCAGCAGCCGCGCGGGCTTGCCCGTCCACGACCGCGAGCGCACGGTGTCGCGCGAGGTGGCCTTCAGGATGCGCTGCTTGACCACCTCGGAGGTGTCGGCCTCCTCGACGGTCAGCCAGATGGATCCGGTCCACACGCCCTCGGCGCCGAGGGCCATGCCCGCCGCCATCTGGCGGCCGTTGCCGATGCCACCTGCGGCCAGCACCGGCACGTCCACCGCGTCCACGACCTGCGGGAGGAGCACCATCGTGGAGATCTCACCGGTGTGCCCGCCCGCCTCGGTGCCCTGGGCGACGACGATGTCCACGCCGACCTCGACCTGCTTGATCGCGTGCCGGGGAGTGGAGGCCAGCGCCGCCACCTTCACGCCCTTGGCGTGCGCCAGCTCGACCACGTCGGCGGGGGGCGGGCCGAGGGCGTTGGCGAGCAGCGCGATCGGGTGCCTGAGCGCCACCTCGACCTGCGGCCGGGCGGTGGCGTCGGTCCAGCCGAGCAGGACCTTGCCCGCGTCCACGCCGGCCAGTTCCGCGACGCCGTGCGCGGCCAGCAGGTCGTCGACGAACTTCCGGTGACCGTCGGGGATCATCCCCTGCAGCCGTCCCACCAGATCCTCGGGAGAGTCGACGCTCAGGTCGCCTCCCACGTAGGAGGCGGGCATGACCACGTCGACGCCGTACGGTCTGCCGTCGACGTGGTCATCGATCCACTTCAGTTCCGTCTCGAGCTCGTCCGGGCTGAAGCCGAGCGCGCCGAGCACGCCCATCCCGCCGGCGCGGCTGACCGCGGCGACGACGTCCCTGCAGTGACTGAACGCGAAGATCGGAAGGTCGATTCCAAGCATGTCCGTGACACGTGTCCGCATGCGCCCACGGTACGACTCACGCCCAGCAAACTGCAACGCGTTCTAGTCCAGAACCTTTTGTCTGTAAGAAAAAACAACAAGAACTTGTTTCAAAAAGAGCGCGGCCTCGGCCCGCCCACAACCGGGACCCGGTTGTGGGCGGGCCGAGGCCGCGCTCGCCGGCGACGTCGAGCCGGACCTCCGTCGAAGCGCTCCGCGCCGACCCGGCTACTTGCCCGGCTCGGGGTCGCGGGGCAGGCCCAGGATGCGCTCGCCGATGATGTTGAGCTGGACCTCCGTGGTGCCCCCGTAGATCGTCATGGCGCGGGTGGAGAGCACGGCGCGGTTCCAGTAACCGGCGTCGCCGAGCTTCATGTCGGCGGCGATGAGGGCGGAGGTGCCGAGCAGCTCGACCGCGCACTCCGCGACGTGCTGGGCGTGCGAGGTGGACAGGAGCTTGCGGACCGAGGCGTCGGCGCCCGGCTCCACCCCGGTCAGCTGCTTCAGCGTCACCCGGAGGCCGAGCGCGCTGATCGAATGACCCTCGCAGACCACCCGGGCCAGCTCCTGACGCTCCGCCGGAGTGAGCTCCCGGCCGAGCCGTCCGGCCAGGCCGACCAGGTCGGAGACCGACGAACCGGTGCCGCCCGAGCCCGAGGAGAGCGAGACCCGCTCGTTGGACAGGGTGTTCCTGGCGACCTTCCAGCCCTGGCCCACCTCGCCGACGACCAGATCGTCCGGGACGAACACGTCGTCGAGGAAGACCTCGTTGAACAGGTTCTCGCCGGTCATCTCGGTGAGCGGCCTGACCGTGACGCCCTGGCCCTTCATGTCGACCAGGAAGTAGGTGATGCCCTCGTGCTTGGAACCCTCCGAGGAGTTGCGGGCGATGCAGATGCCCCACTCCGCGAAGTGCGCCACCGAGGTCCAGACCTTCTGGCCGTTGAGCTTCCAGCCGCCCTCGACCTTCTCCGCCTTCATCTGCAGCGCGGCGAGGTCGGAACCGGCGCCGGGCTCGGAGAAGAGCTGGCACCAGATCATCTCACCGCTCAGCGTGGCCGGCAGGAAACGTTCCTGCTGCTCGGGCGTGCCGTACGCGACGATGGACGGCACCACCCAGGCGCCAATGATCATCTGAGGCAGCTTGACCTGGGCGGCCTTGAGCTCCTGGATGATGAGCACCTGCTCCAGCGGCTTGGCGTCGCGCCCCCACGGCCTGGCCAGGTGCGGCATGACGTAACCGGCTCCTGCCAGCGCCCGCTTCTGGTCCTTGCCCTCCAGCTTGGCGATCTCGGCGATCTCCGTCCGGATCCCCTCGCGCAGCGCGGCGGCGTCGTCCGGGAGATCGACCTCCATTGCCCGGCTCACGCCGTTCAGCGCCAGTTCGGCCACCGACTCGGCCCACTCGCCGGAGGAGCCGAGCAGCGCGCGCAGGCTCAGGGCGCGGCGGTAGTAGAGGTGGACGTCGTGCTCGTAGGTGTAGCCGATGCCGCCGAAGATCTGGACGGCGTCCTTGGCGCACAGCACGGCCGCGTCGGGGGCGACCACGCCCGCGATCGCGGCGGCGTAGGCCAGCTCGTCGGCCGTGATCTCCTTCGCCTCGGATCCGCCCCGCCCCTCCGCGGCGCGGGTCGCGTCCCACACGGTCGCGCGGGCCTGCTCCAGCGCGACGAGCATCCGGGCGGCCTTGTGCTTGACCCCCTGGAACTGCCCGATCGGCCTGCCGAACTGCACGCGCACCTTGGCGTACTCGGACGCGGCGTTCACGCACCACGACGCGACGCCCGCGGCCTCCGCCCCGAACAGGATCGCGGCCAGGTTGAGGACGCCGGGGCCCTCCAGTCCGTCCAGGACCCGTCCGGCCGGTACGGCCACCGCCTCCAGCTCGACCTTGGCCACACCGCGGGTGATGTCCAGCGACTTGACCGGCGTCACGGTCGCCGCCGAGGCGTCCACCACGACCCACTCCTCGCCGCGGTCGGTGCCCACCGGGAGCACCAGGACGTCGGCGAGGGCACCGCCCAGGACCAGCTCGGCGACGCCGCCGATGGTCAGGGCGCCGTCCTCACCCCGGGTGCCCGTGATCGAACCGGCCAGCGCGACCGCGCCGGTCAGCGTGCCGTCGGCGAGGCCGGGAAGCAGTTCGGCGTGGGCCTTGCCGTCCGAGGCGAGGATCGCGGCGCCGGCGAACACGGTGGGGACGTAGGGGCCGGGGGCCACCCGCTCGCCGAGAGCCTCGACGGCGACGGCGGTCTCCAGCAGGCCGTACCCGCTGCCGCCGTACTCTTCCGGGATGTGCAGGCCGAGCAGGCCCTGGTCGGCCAGCCCCGACCAGAAAACGGGACGCTCCTCGTTCTCGGCCGCGATGGCGGCACGCACGACCCCGGACGGAATGTTTCGTTCCGCCCAGCCGGTCACCGACTCCCGGAGCGCCTCGTGCTCTTCGCTCAACCCGATCGCCATAACAGCCTCCAGACACGATTCAGTGGCAGAATCATATTCTAGAAGATGCTTCCATCACAACGCGGGAGACATTCACCATCCCAACATTTCCCGCCGTAATGCACGGAAATTCACGATCCCGACGCTTTCCATCACAACGCGCGAATGCCCACCATCACACCATTCCCCACCGCAACGCGCAGGCATTCGCCCTCACCGGCTTCCCGTCGCGGTGCGCGGACGCGCACCGTCACGGCTTCGGAGGTCACAGGGCGCGGGCGCCCGCCATCAGGGGCGCGATGTCGGCCCAGAGCTTCCTGTGCGTGTCGGGCACGGTCACGAAGAGCATGGCGGGCTTGCGGCGGCCGATGTCGAGCAGCGCGAGCGCCGCCTGGGAGATGTGCTTCCTGCCCCTTATCGCATAGGTCACCCGGTAGCCGAGCACCCATCCCTTGCCGGTGGCCAGCTTCTGCGAGGCGGTCCAGGCGACCTTGCTGCCCGCGGGGTGGTGGTTGCGGATCGTCCACCTCACCGCCGTCAGCGCCGCCTTGCGGTAGTCGGCGTCGGTTTTCAGGGCCGCGACCGGCGTGGCGCCGGGGAGCAGGCCGGAGGCGATCGTCGTGCGCGGCAGCCGCGCCGCGCCCACCCGCTGGCCGACGGAGAACGGAGGGGCGGCCTTGATCGACCAGGGACCGCCCAGCTTCGAGTAGGTGATCGCGGCCTTGGCGTCGGTCACCGCGCCCACCACCGGGCTGAGCGTGCCCGGCAACGTCCTCAGCGTGGTCGCCCTGGGCAGGCCGGGCAGCTTGATCGGAAGCACTGTCGGCCTGGCTGCCGCGGTGGGTTCCTCCACCCGGGGGGCCACCACCTGCTTGACGGGCTCGTCACCGGAGAACAGGACGAAGATCAGAGTGACCGCGCCGACGGCGAGACCGGCCGCGCCCACGCTGTAGACCGTCCGGATCGGCGTGTCACCGATCCTCATCAGCAGCCTGCCGAGAGCGCCGCGTCTGCGAGGTCCACCGGTCACGCCTGCCCTCGCGGCGCCGTCCCGCGGGTGCGTCCCCGACGTCTCCGCGCCCGGCGGGGACCACGACGGGGATACGGCGGCGGCCGAGGGGAACGATCCAATGGGCTTGGGCCGGGGAACCAGAACGACCTCTTCACCGTCCCCGATGGGGAACCGGCGGGGCACTCGCGGGCTGACGATCGAGCCGTCTTCGGCCGGAATGGCCGGTATGGGCGCCGTGGGCGCGTCGTAGGACGGGATGTATCTCTCGTATGAGCGCCCGGAGGCGTTGCCGCCAGCATCCGCCATGAGCGTCAGGTTATGTCACCGTGCCCAAACGGTGAACCCCCTCGTATCACGCTTCGGCTACGAGCTGTGCACCAGCCCAGGCAATGGCGTCCCCCCTTCCACATACAGAATGTCGTTCTGTATGGTCACGCCTATGAGGGGCTTCTATGAGATCGCAACGGCCGATCCCGGACGCATCGCCGTCATCGCGGGTGCCACCGTGACCTACGGCGAGCTCCACGACCGGGTCAATCAGGTCTCCCACGGCCTCGTCACCCGCGGCACCCGCCCCGGCGACGCCGTGGTGACGGTCCTGCCCAACGGAGCCGACGCGATCACGATGATGCTCGCGACCTACCAGATCGGCGCCTACCACGTCCCGGCGAACTGGCACTACACCGCCGAGGAGATCGGCTACATCATCACCGACTGCGCCGCGCGGGTGGTGGTCGGCTCGCAGCGGTACGCGCAGGCGGTGCCCGAGGGGTTCCTGGAGGTCGACGAGCTCGCCCACGGGCAGCCCGTCACCCCGCCCGCGGAGCGCAGGGCCGGGTCGATGATGCTCTACACCTCGGGCACCACCGGCAAGCCCAAGGGCGTGCGGCGCCGGTTGATCGAGGTCAGTCCCGAGGACCTCTACCCGATCCTGATGCGCAAGAGCTGGCGTCACTTCGCGCTGCCCTTCGACGGCGTGCACCTGCTCCTCTCCCAGCTCTACCACTCCGCCCCGTACGGCCAGGCGATGATGGCGCTGCAGTTCGGCCACACGCTCGTGGTGACCGAGCGGTTCGACGCGGAGGAGACGCTGGCACTGGTCGAGCGGCACCGGGTCACCAACGCGTTCATGGTGCCGACCATGTTCCACCGGCTGCTGGCCCTGCCTCCCGCCATCAGGGAAAAGCACGATTTATCGTCATTGACGCACCTGTATCACGGCGCCGCCCCCTGCCCGCCGGCCACCAAGCAGGCCATGATCGACTGGCTCGGTCCCGTGCTCTGGGAGTATTACGGCTCGACCGAGGCCGCCGTGGCGACCATGGTCTCCTCGGCCGAGTGGCTGGAGCGGCCCGGCACGGTCGGCCGGGCGGTCGACGGCCTCGCGTTCACGATCGTCGACGACGACGGCGCCGAACTCCCGCCCGGCGAGCCCGGTCTGGTCTACATCGGCGGCATCAACCGGTTCGAGTACCACCAGGATCCGATCAAGACCGCCTCCGCGATGCTCGGCCGCCTCTACACCCCGGGTGACATCGGCTACCTGGACGAGGCCGGATACCTGTTCCTCTGCGATCGGCGCACCGACCTGATCATTTCCGGCGGCGTGAACATCTATCCCGCCGAGATCGAGGCGGCCCTCCTCGAACACCCCTCGGTGGCGGACGTGGCCGTGATCGGCGTCCCCGACCCGGAGTGGGGACACCGGGTCGTCGCCCTGGTCCAGCCCGCACCGGGCGCCGACCCCGGACCCGGCCTCACCGCCGACCTGCTGGCCCACTGCGTGCCCCGGCTGGCCCGCCTCAAGCATCCCCGCGTGATCGAATACCGGGAGCAGCTACCGCGCACACCCACCGGCAAACTCAGCCGGAGCAGCCTACGCGAGACGTATCTTCCGTCCTGAGCTGGGAATATACCCCCATATGGGGGAATCAACGTCACGTGTCGCATTACTCGCCGCAGCCGCCATGATGCTCGCCGGCTGCGGCCAGGGGGCGAATTCGCCACCGGCCGACATATTCTTCGGCCCACCCACTGAAACACCCGCCGTCACACCCACTGCCTCGCCCAGCACCTCGCCCAGCGGTTCGCCCAGCACCTCGCCCAGCCGTTCCGCCGAGGCCGTACCCGGGGCGGTCGCCCTGGAGACAGCCTACGAACGGGTCATCACCAAGGTCCTGCCGTCCATCGTGCAGATCACCACGGCGAACGGCCTCGGTTCGGGCATCGTCTACGACAGGGCGGGCCACATCATCACCAACGCCCACGTGGTCGGCAGGGCGAACCAGTTCAAGGTCACGCTCGCCACCGGCGGCACTCCCCGGACGGCCAAGCTGGTGGAGTCCTTCGGTCTCGGCGATCTGGCCGTGATCAAGGTGGACGATCCCGAGGGGCTCACCCCGGCCGTGTTCGGCGACTCCAGCAAGCTACGCGTCGGCCAGATCGTGCTGGCCATGGGCAACCCTCTGGGACTGTCCGGCAGCGTCACCAACGGCATCGTCTCCGCGCTGGGCCGTACGGTCAGCGAACCCCAGGACGACGACCCCGAAGATGAAGGCTCGCCCGGTGCGACGATCACCGGCGCCATCCAGACCTCCGCCGCGATCAACCCGGGTAACAGCGGCGGCGCCCTGGTCAACCTCTCCGGCGAGGTCATCGGCATCCCGACCCTGGCCGCCCTCAACCCCGAACTCGGCGGCGGCGCGGCGCCGGGCATCGGTTTCGCGATCCCGTCCAACACCGCCACCGACATCGCCACGCAGATCGTCAAGGACGGCAAGGTCACCAACACCCACCGGGCCGCACTCGGCGTCACCGTGCAGACCGTGATCGGCATCGACGGCCGGACCGTGGGCGTCGGCGTCGTGCGGGTGAGCAGGGGAAGCGGCGCGGAGAAGGCCGGGATCAGGGTCGGCGACGTGATCATATCGATCAACAACGTCCGCCTCACGGGCACTCAGGCCCTGTCGGAGGTGCTCGCCACCCTCAACCCCGGCGACCGGGCCAAGGTGCAGCTCCTGCGCCCCAACGGCTCCACCGCGACCGTCACGGTCATCCTCGGCGAGCTCCCCAGCAGCTGACCGTCTTCTCGTGTGGCCCCTGGAATTCGTACGGCCCCTGGAAGGTCTCTTCCAGGGGCCGTACGAGAGGCGATCAGTCGATCAGTAGGGAAGGGCGCGGTCGGTGAAGCGCATGGTCATGAAGGGCGCCTTGAACTTGGGGTAGGCGACCGTCTTCACATCGCCGTCGGAGGTGTAGCGGTCGTCGGCGTTGGCCTTCAGCCAGTCGAGCCAGGCCACCGAGCAGAAGCGAGCGCAGTCGCCCTTCTTGTCCATCGAGCGGATCCTCGGGATGCCGAGCGGGTCGAACTCCTTGTTGAACGGCGACATGGCCGGGGTGTATCCGGCGAGGAACACACCGCCGTAGTCGTAGGAGACGCCCCCGGAGCTGCCCTTGAGCGCCCATTCCTTGGTGTTGGGCTGGTTGCCGTACGGCAGGGCGATCGTGACCGGGACCGCGTTGATCAGGCTGGTGATGAGCTGGTGGCCCTTCGCCACCTCGGCGTCGACCTCCTTCTCCGGCTTCCCGCGCAGGCTCAGGTGGTCGTGCGTGTGGTTGCCGATGTCGTACCCCTTGCCGACGAGCCAGAGCAGCACCTGCTCCCGCTCCTCGGGCTTCGTCATCCCGAACATGTCGCGGGTCACGTAGAACGTGGCCACCGGGCGGAACCCCGGATGGCGCTGGGCGACGTCCTGGAGGATCGCGACGGCGGTGTTCGCCTTGGGTGCGCCCGTCCCGTCCAGCGCGAACTGTGAGGGAGAGGAGTCATCGAAGGTGAGGACGACGGGGTGCTTTCCCGCCGGAATGTCCATGCGCCCGGTGACGTATTCGGCCGCCGTGACCGGGACGTAGTCCTCCGCCGCCAGCCGTTCGAGCTCCGTGCGGAACTGCTCGGGAGTGCGGTCGTCCTGGTTCCCCGGCTTGTCGACGATCCGGTGGTACATGAGAACGGGGACCTGGCCGAGCTCGTTGGCCTTGACCTTGGCGGCCGCCGCCGTTTTGGTCTTGATGAGGTTCGCCCGTGTGACCGCGGCCGCCGACGCCTTTGCCGCGGCATTAACCTTGGGGCTTTTGTCCTGCGCATCATCCTGCGACCCGCACCCGGACAGAACAGCACCCGCCGTTACGACTATCGTACCGACCGTGACCACCTTAAGACGGCCCATATCATCCTCCAAGCGCACCGGCGATACGCTTCTCATCCCCCTTTGACCTGCAGGTCGATCTCCAGCCGAAGCAAAGCTTCGTACCCCGACAGGGGTCGGATCACCCATTACCGAAATAGCGAAGTAATCAGGCCCGCACCGCTTCCGACGACCGGCCGGCCACCGCTCAGAGGCGGAGCGCATCCCCTCGCGGCCGGGGTCCGTTCCCGGCCTCCGATCCGCATGGACGACGCCCTGGCCCCGCCACGCATGGAGGCGTCAACCGCGACGATCGACCTTCTCCTGAAGCGGTCTTTACCCGACGATGCCGACACGCACGGTGAGACCCCCCGCCTGCCCGCCATCAAAGGCGACCGACCCCTCCACGGTCAGGAAATGTTACTAATGACCAATATTTCTGACCAATATTTGACATAAAAGTCACTCAGCCGTTGACCGCGTCCTATTTCGCGCTTAACGTCCCGGGCAGCCGAGAGGTTCGTCCCTTATTGACGGCTTCCCTCGACGGTCTGTCCGTCGGCACCCCGGGCCAGCCCGGGGATCGGGCGCGGGCTTTGACGCGGCACTGCACCGTGAGGAGAAGACATGGCGGAATCTTTGGAAGCCCGCGGAGTCGTCGGACGCCTGAAGGCCCACGGGCTGCTCGGCGAGATGGCGGCCGAGTTCGCGGGAACCATGATCCTGATCCTGTTCGGGGCGGGAGTCGTGGCCCAGGTCGTGGGGGGCGGCATCGGCGACCACGACAGCATCGCCTGGGCATGGGGCATCGGCGTCACGATGGGCGTCTACGTCGCGGCGCGCATCAGCGGCGCCCATCTCAACCCCGCCGTCACGATCGCCCTCGCCGCGTTCAAAGGCTTCCCCTGGTACAAGGTCCTTCCCTACGCCCTGGCGCAGACCGCCGGGGCGTTCGTGGCCGCGATCATCGTCCGCTTCAATTACGGCGAAGTGCTCGAGAAGGTCGACCCCGGGCTGACCACCAAGACACAACTCGTCTTCTCCACGCTGCCCGGCAACGGAACCCTGCCCATCGGCACCTGGGGCGCGTTCCGCGACCAGGTGATCGGCACCGCGATCCTGCTCATGCTCATCCTCGCCGTCTCCGACACCCGCAACTCGGCCCCCCTGGCGAACCTCGCCCCCTTCATCGTCGGCCTCATCGTCGTGGGCATCGGCATGGCCTGGGGAACCAACGCGGGCTACGCCATCAACCCGGCCCGTGACTTCGGGCCCCGGCTCGCCTCGTTCCTCACCGGCTACGAGAACGCCTGGCGAGATCAGTATGGCCGGCTCTACTTCTGGGTACCGATCGTGGCACCGGTGATCGGGGCATTGATCGGCGCGGGCCTCTACCAGGCCCTGGTGGGTCGCTTCCTGCCGGAGGAGGAAGAACCCGAGGCGGGGCGGGTGGCTCCTCCCACCGATTACAAGCCCACCTGAAATCAGCCGGACAGAGCCTCTCCCCCAAGCCGACCCTCAAGAGGAGGCACCATCCATGCCTGACTTTGTCGGAGCAATCGATCAGGGAACGACGAGCACCCGCTTCATGGTCTTTGATCACGGCGGCAACGAGATAGCCATCCACCAGCTCGAACACAAGCAGATCCTGCCGCGGGCCGGCTGGGTCGAACACAATCCGACGGAGATCTGGGAACGCACGCGGGCGGTGGTCGAGACGGGGCTGAACGGCGCCGGCCTGGCCGCGTCCGACCTCGCCGCGCTCGGCATCACCAACCAGCGCGAGACCACCGTGGTCTGGAACCGGGTCACCGGCCGCCCGTACTACAACGCCATCGTCTGGCAGGACACGCGCACCGACCGCATCGCCTCGGCGCTCGACCGTGACGGCAGGGGCGACGTCATCCGCCACAAGGCCGGTCTCCCTCCCGCGACGTACTTCTCCGGCGGCAAGATCCAGTGGATCCTGGAGAACGTCGACGGGGTGCGCCAGGCGGCCGAGGCCGGGGAGGCGATCTTCGGGAACACCGACTCGTGGCTTCTGTGGAACCTCACCGGCGGCACGGACGGCGGCGTGCACGTCACCGATCCCACCAACGCCAGCCGTACCATGCTCATGAATCTGGAGACCCTGGAGTGGGACGACGAGCTGCTGTCGTTCTTCGACATCCCCCGGCAGATGCTGCCGAGCATCCAGCCCTCCTCCCACCCCGGCCTGTACGGCATGACCCGCAGAAACGGCCCGCTCAAGGGTGAGGTGGCCCTCTCCGGCGACCTCGGCGACCAGCAGGCGGCCACCGTCGGGCAGGTCTGCTTCGGGGTGGGCGAGGCCAAGAACACCTACGGCACCGGCAACTTCCTGTTGCTCAACACCGGCACCGAGCTGGTGCGGTCGAACCACGGCCTGCTCACCACCGTCTGCTACCGCTTCGGCGAGGACGCGCCGGTGTACGCGCTCGAAGGCTCCATCGCGGTGACCGGCTCGGCCGTTCAGTGGCTGCGCGACCAGCTCGGCATCATCTCGGGAGCGGAGCAGAGCGAGTCGCTCGCGCGGCAGGTCGAGGACAACGGCGGCGTCTACTTCGTGCCCGCCTTCTCCGGACTGTTCGCACCGTACTGGCGGTCCGACGCCCGAGGCGCCATCGTCGGCCTGTCGCGCTTCAACAACAACGCGCACGTCGCGCGGGCCACGCTGGAGGCGATCTGCTACCAGAGCCGTGACGTGGTCGAGGCGATGCGGCAGGACTCGGGAGTCACCCTTGACGTCCTGCGGGTCGACGGCGGCGTCACCGCCAACGAGCTGTGCATGCAGATCCAGGCCGACGTCCTCGGCGTACCCGTCTCCAAGCCGGTCGTGGCCGAGACGACGGCGCTGGGCGCCGCCTACGCGGCGGGGCTGGCCGTCGGTTTCTGGAAGTCGATCGAGGAACTCAAGCAGAACTGGCAGGAAGGCCGGCGCTGGCAGCCGGAGTGGTCCGACGAGCAGCGCACCACCGGTTACGCCGGCTGGAAGAAGGCGGTCAACCGGACCCTCGACTGGGTCGACGTGTCTTGACGGAATCCGGCGAGGCCCGGTGCCGGATCACGAGGATCCGGTACCGGCCTGCCCGGCGTGAGACCTCGGCAAGGAATACCTGTCCGGCAACCCACGCTCGTTCGTCCAAAGGTCTCACTACGGAGAGACAGACTTCCGCCGTCGGTTATTGCGCAGTTCGGCGATTCTGTACGCCCCCTCCTCCGTCGTGCTTCCCGAGAGAAGAGGTTCGGTAACCGCCTCCCGATCTGCCACGGACAGTGGTTCAACCGAGATGCGCAGCCCCAATGCCGCCGCCATGGCGGAGAGCGTGCCCAAGGTCGGGTTGGCATTGCCGGAGGAGAACAACCTCCGAACAGTCGCCGGCTCGGCACCAATCGCCCGCGCCAGCTCCGCCTTCGACAGGCCGGCCGACACCCGAGCCTCATCGAGCGCGTTGATGATCGCATCGGTCGCCATAATCCTGACCGACTCGGCGACGTACTCACGGAGAAACCGAGGGTCTTCCAGACCTCGCCGCAGGTCCTCCCAGAACAGACCAGACATCGAACTCACCTCCCTCAGGGCGCGTAACATAAATGATACGGACCCTGACGGCACCCAGGCCGACAGCTCGACCCTGAACCCTTATGGCTACGACCAGTGGAAAAGCAGCGGTGAGCCACCTTGTGACGGTCCGAGGAGTTGCCGGTGATCGCGCCGACGGTGACGGCCGGGCGCTTCCTGGTGGCCGGTTCGGCGATCCGAGCTCTACGCAATCAGGCCGAACCTACGCAATCGGGCTGACTCTACGTAATCAGGTGGGTTCTACGTAAACGAGCCGCCCTCGGATCACCGAGCGGCGGTGAAAATCGTCACGTTGACGCAAAAGTTAGCCATGCCTAACCTAAGTTGCCCCTATCTTCTGGTGATGCCATACCCGAGGTGAACTGTGTCTTTCCCAACTCTCGCGGCGGTTCCGCCACCCCCAACGCCACTCGGCCCCTTCTCGGACTCCGCGGTGGCCTGGGCGACATGGATCACGCTCATGGGCTTCGTCGGCCTGATCGCACTGGCTCTTTTCGCCGCGGGACCCGTGGCCCGGCGGATCGGCTCCGATACGCTCACCCCCGTCACCGCGCGGCTGGCGCGAGCCGCCGTCGTACTCGGAGTGCTGGCGGTACCGGCGGTGCTGACCGATCTCGCGCACGGGGCATCGGAGTCCGGCGGATACGACTACGCAGCAGCCTGGAACTCGCTGTATGACGGCAGCGGCACCGGGCTCCTGTCCGGCCTGGAGGTCACCCTCGCACTGGTGGGCGCCGTGCTGGTCGCCCCGCTCGCGTTCCGGGCGGTAGTCGGCGGCCGGGCGAGGTCGTGGCTGCTCGGCATTGGCCTGGTCGCGGGCGCGGTGGCGCTGGGTACGACCAAGTTCCCGTCCGAGGCACCCGACGACTGGGGCCGGACCGGTTTCGAGACCTTGATATGGATGGCGCACCTGTTCGGCGGCGCGACCTGGATCGGGGGGCTGGCCGGACTGCTACTGCTCGCCTTGCCCGGCGGAGTTCCGGAGACCGTGCGGGGCGCGTTCTGGTCGGGGGCCATCCGCCGCTTCTCCGTGCTGGCGATGAGTTGCGTGGCAGCGATCGTGCTGTCCGGTCTGTTCCTGTACTGGGGGCATGTTGACGGCCCCTCGCAGCTGTTCACCACGATGTACGGCCGGGTGCTGGGCGTGAAGATCCTCATTTTCGGCACCATGCTGCTGCTCGGCGTCTTCAACCAGTTCTGGCTGCATCCCCGCATTGAGGCCCTGCGTGCCGGCGGTGACCAGCGGCGCCTGCGGACCATCCTCCTCCGGCAGTTTCCCGCCCTGCTCGCGGTCGAGCTGCTGCTCGGCATGACGGTGCTGTTCGTCGCTCCCTTCCTGCACGGCTCGGCCCGCAACCAGGCCTTCCAGGCCGAAGCCGCCGCACACGCCACCTCGGCGTCGGCGGAGCTGCCGAAGATCCCCGCCAAGCAGGTCAGCGCGTCCACCTGGACGTGGGGCACCGCCGAGACTCTTCTCGTCATCGCCGCCATGGCCGCCGGCTACCGCGCGTCGGGACGCGTCGCCCGGCGCAGGACCTCAGCGGCCGCCGTCACGACAAGTAGAGAACCCGACGACCTCGTCGGCGTATAGCCGTCGTTCCAAGCACGCCGGCATCGGGCGCCGACCCCGGGCCTACGCATCTCCGAGATCGGCGCGGCGTGCTCAGAGGCGGCAGTAAAAAACCGAGGGCGGTCGGTGGGCGATGTCGCCTACCGACCGCCCTCGGGCGATCTGTTCCATACGTTTCGAATATGGAACGGGGGTGGAGGTGGCGGGAATCGAACCCGCGTCCTTCAACTTCAAGACAGGGCTTCTCCGGGTGGAGCCTGTTGTGCTTTTCTCAGCCCCGGCGATCACACAGGCAAGACGCCGACAGGCTCAGCCACTGTTTGATTTCCCGATCTTCCCCGTGGCCGGGTCGATCGGTTGAGCCTCCTAGCGATGCCAGATCCGGGCCGGAGGCGCTCCCGGGCTGGCAGAAGTCACTCGCTGCTTAGGCGGCGAGTGCCAGGTTGCCCTGGCTGACTTCGGAGTGCGTCTTATTGGCACTTGTTGGTCGCGGTCACAGTGTTAACGAGGTTATGTCCGCAGTCCTCGACCCGCTTCACCTGACTTGCAAAGCCAAAGTCGAAACCAGTCACCCCCCTGTTGAATTTTCAACCCGACCCCGAGGGGCCGAGCTATCCGAAGATACCCGTTACAACGGTGGTAACGCCAACTGAATTCCCGAGGGCGCGCCGTACGAGGCGGAATGAGCCTCCGACGACACGAGATCACAAGAGACGACAGGGATTCGTGGGACGGCAGCCGGCAGGCGAGAGCCGGCAGGAGACCCGAGCGCGAGGAACCGGGTGCCGAACCCCGGGGACGCGGCAAACCCACCCGCGTCCCCGGGGTGTGACCGGCAGGGTCGAGCCGGCCCGGACGGCAGGGCCTCCCCCGAGATCGAAGCCCTGACCTCATCACAGCGACTGAGTCCGCAACCCCCCAAGCGGTGCCCAGTCACTAAGAAAGACGCAAACAAGGTGCTCAATGGTTGCTCAGGGTGAAAAGAATATTTCGGAGAGTCACAGCTTGTCGTGCGGTCCCCGGAAGAACCGGCCCGCGACGGCGGCCCCCGCCGTGGGGTCCTCACTCGCCGTCAGCACCGCCACCGCCACGTCTCCCTGCCAGCCCACGAACCAGGCCAGCGGCTTTCGATCCCGGGTCGCGACGGCGGCGATGCCGTGAACCGGATCGCCCGGGGCCGCGGCGGCACGGGCGGAGCCCGCGACCACTCCGGAGCGCATGAAGGTGCGGAGGGTCTCGACCGTCTTCTCGTCGATCTTGATCGGATCCGGCTCCTTGGAAGGAGCGGCCTTGACCGACGGGTCGAGCGTCTTGGGGTCGGTGACCAGGACGGGCGGCCGCCAGGTGCCCGAGGCGACCGCTCCCGCGACCAGCGCCATGGACAGCGGGCTGACCAGGACGTTCTGGCCCGCGATGGCCTTGGCCGTGGCCGCGTCCGTGGCGAGCGGCTTCATCGAGTTCACCGAACCGCTGAAGGTCTTCAGCGGCAGGGTCCACGGCGCCCCGATGCCGAACTGCGCGGCACTGGTCGTCAGATCGGCGCTTCCGATCTTTCGGGCGAGCGAGGCGAGCGCGGTCACGCATCCGGTGGCGAAGTTGGCCTGAAGGCTCGGCGTCTCTCCGGCGGGCGGTCCCGCCTGGCGGAACCGGGCGCCGCCGACACTCCGCTCGCTGGGGCACGCGAGCTTCTGCTTGGGGTTCATCTGGGCCTTGATCAGACCCTCGACGGACATGATCGAAAAGGTGCTCCCGGCGGGAAACTTCCCGGCGAGCGCGTCCCTCTCCTGGTTGTACTCCTTGGTGCTGGCGACGGCCAGCACCTCACCGGTCGAGGCCTGGACCGCGACCAGCATGCCGGGGACTCCTCCGCCGAGCAGCGCGGCGTCGGCGGTCTCCTGATCCGTACGGTCGAGCGTGGTGTGGACCGGCGAGGTGGAGCGGTCGGGCTTCCACTTCTTGAGCTCGGTCACCGCCATCGTCTTGAGGTCCACGGTTATCACGCGGGTCTCGGTCGAGCCGGTCAGGTGCTCCTGGTAGACCTTCTGCAGCCCGTTCCGGCCCACCGTCTCTCCGGCCCGCTGCGGGCCGCCGAGCTGCTGCACGAGCTCCGGGGTGACCGCGGTGACGCTGCCGACGATCTGGGTGGGCGAGTCGGGGTTGAGCGACTGCCGCTGCGGGGCGATGGTGACGTCGGGGATGGCCCTGATCTGATCACCGAGCTTGGCGAACGGGGCGCGGCCGAAGGTGACGAGCGGCACCGGAATGTCGGGCCGGGCGGAGCGGATCCGGCTCAGCAGGCGGTCCTGCGGAAATCCAGTGATCTTGGAGAGCCGCTCGCAGACCTCCTCCGCGTTCTTCAACGTGGCCGGGATCACGCTCACCACGTACAGGGTTGCCTCCTCCTGGAGCGAGTCGCCCTTGCGGTCCAGGATCGGCTGGCGCTCCTGGGGGGTGACGTCCACCGCGAAGCGCTGCCCCTCGTGCAGCTGGGGGTGGAGCACGCTGGGCGACCAGCGCACCTTCCAGCTGCCGTCCACCAGGTGGAGCGGGAGCTTGCCGTCGTACTCCCAGAGGGGGTTGTTCTCCCCCAGGTCGACCTCGGCCCTGAAGTCGGCTTCGACCTGCTCGCCGGTGCCCCGGATCCCCGTGAGGTTGAAGCGGAACGAGGCGGCGTCAAGCTGGAGCTTGGCGTCCTCCAGAGCCTTGCGGACCGCCTTCTCGTCCCCGTCGGTGCGCTGGGCGGCCGCGGTGTAGTCACCCGTCTGCCAGCCGACCAGGAAGTCGCGCACCGCCTCGTGGGCCGAAGGCTCCTCCAAACACCCCGACAGCATGGGAGCCATCGCCACCAGCGCGAGCGCCGCGGCGGCGGTACGCCGAGCCTTCCCCGTCACAATTACCTGTTCCTGTGCCTGAACTCGCGTGCCATCTCACGCTTGGCCTGGTTCTCAGCCAGCGTCTGCCGCTTGTCCCAGTCTTTCTTACCCTTGGCGAGACCGATCTCGATCTTGGCCTTGCCGTCCTTGAAGTAGAGGGCGAGCGGCACCAGCGTAAGGCCGCCCTCCTTGGTCTTGGAGACCAGCTTGGCGATCTCCTTACGGTGAAGCAGCAGCTTGCGGGTGCGGCGCGCGGCGTGGTTGGTCCACGTCCCCATCGTGTAGGCGGGGATGTGGACGTTGATCAGCCAGGCCTCTCCGTCCTTGATGACGGCGTAGCCGTCGAGGAGGGAGGCCCGGCCAAGACGCAGCGACTTGACCTCGGTGCCCTGCAGCACGAGACCAGCCTCGTAGGTGTCCTCGATGTGGTAATCGTGCCAGGCACGCTTGTTCTGGGCGATGACCTTCCGCCCGATCTCACGTGGCATGCCTGGAGCCTACCGGGGACCGGGGCTGTGAGCCGCGCCCGGAAGCGGAAACGAGATCAGCGCCGAGCGCGGAACACGAACCCGGCGCGAGCGCGCGGCGGACGCCACGGGCGCCGTGGGCACGGTCACCGGCGCGTCAGACACGTAGGTAACGGCGGAGCGTGAAGAAGGATGCGAGCACACAGATGATCACGCCGACGACCATCGTGAGGCTGATCACCGATGCGACCGTCTCCCACGCGAGCTCGCTGTTGTTGTTGAGGGCGACCTGCACGGCGTCGAAGAGGAACACCTTGCTGACGATCAGCAGCATCGCGGCCACCACACCGCCGATCAGGCCGGAGATCACGCCCTCCATCACGAACGGGAGCTGGATGTAGAGATTGGAGGCACCGACCAGTCGCATGATGCCCGTCTCACGTCTTCGGTTGTAGGCCGAGAGCCGGACCGTGTTACCGATCTGGAGCGTCGCGGCGAACACCAGGATGATCGCGATGATCAGGGCCGCCCAGCGGAGTTTCTCCAGCAATCCGAAGAATTTCTCCAGGAGCTCCTTCTGATTGATCACGTTCGAGACCCCTGGACGGCCGTTGAGCGCCTCGATCACCGCCCCGTATGTGTCGGGGTCCTTGAGCTTCACCCGGAACGACTCGGGCATGTCATCGACCTGGATCGCCGAGAGCAGCACGGTGTTGTTGGCGTTCTGGGTCCGGAAGTTCTTGTAGGCCTCGGCGGCGTTCTCGAAGGTGACCGCCTCGACCTGCGGCATGGCCTCGATCTCCGCCTTGAGATCCGCCTGCTCCTGCTCGTTGACGCCACCGCTGGTCTTGCACTGCGGGAAGGCGTCGTTCTTCTTGCACAGGAAGACCGAGACCTCGACCTTGTCCGTCCAGAAGTCCCTCATGCTGGAGATCTGAGAGCTGATCATCAGGCCAACGCCCAGCAACGCCATGCCGATCGCCACGGTCACGACGACGGCGATCGTCATCGTGAGGTTACGGCGGAGGCCAATCCAGACCTCGGAGAAGATGAAGTTTGCCCGCATGCTCTTCCTGTCGCTTTTGCCGGTCCTGGTGTCAGTACGCCTGGCCGTACACGCCACGCGACTGGTCTCGGACGATCTTGCCGTCCTCCAGTTCCACTACGCGCTTGCGCATGGAGTCGACGATGGCTGCGTCGTGAGTGGCCATGACGACGGTGGTGCCGGTCCGGTTGATCCGGTCGAGCACCTTCATGATGCCGATGCTCGTCGCGGGGTCGATGTTTCCGGTCGGTTCGTCGGCCAGCAGGATCATCGGCCGGTTGACGAACGCCCGGGCCATCGCGACCCGCTGTTGCTCACCACCGGACAGCTCGTCGGGCATCCGGTGGGCTTTGCCTTCGAGGCCGACGAGCTCGACGACCTCGGGGACCACCTTACGGATGAATCTCCTGGGCTTGCCGATGACCTCCAGAGCAAACGCGACATTTTCGTACACGTTTTTGTTCGGGAGCAGTCGGAAGTCCTGGAACACACACCCGATCCGACGGCGCAGGTGCGGAATCTTGAAGTTGGACAGTCGGGCAAGATCCTTGCCGGCCACGTGGATCGCGCCGGAATTGGGGCGCTCCTCCTTCAGGACCAGACGGAGGAAGGTCGACTTCCCGGACCCCGAGGGGCCGACGAGGAATACGAACTCGCCCTTGTCGACATCGACGCTGACGTGGTCCAACGCGGGCCGGTTCTGGTTCACGTAGACCTTGGTGACATTATCAAAATGGATCACAGGCGCATCACGGCATGCCAGTCTAGGGGGTAGGACGGTCTCGGGAGTGGCAGAGGTCCACTTCCGCCTCGCGCCGGCCGGAGGGCGCCGGTCTTTACTCTGGATCGACGTTCCGGTTGGCCGGAGCCCAGTCTAGGGGGAAGACTGGCATGGAACGTCCATAACGGAAACAAAACGATTCGGCGCCCGGTAACGACCGCATAAAGTAGTTCTGACCTCGAAGAGGGAGGACCTCATGAGCTGTGAAGACCTGGTCTGCGCGGGGTGCGCTCACCCCGTCGCCGAAGGCCGCTGTCCCCGCTGTCGCGCCAACCGCGAGCGGCTGCACCAGAACGGCCTGGGAGGGATGACGCCGGCGCTCATCTCGCTGGCGTTGATCGCGCTCTTCTTTCTCACCCTCGCCCTGAAGCACCTTACGAGCGCGTGACACGGAGACGCCCCTCACGATGTACGCAAACACCTGTGAGGGGGCCTCACGGCCGCTCAAGGCGGCGTCAGCCTGCCTTCTCGCGCCCGCCTACGCGTCGTCGGCGCCCGACTCCTGGCGACGGGTCCACCGGATCTCGGCCTCGATGAAACCGTCGAGGTCGCCGTCCAGCACCGCACTCGGGTTACCCGCCTCGGCGCCCGTCCGCAGGTCCTTCACGATCTGGTAGGGGTGAAGCACGTAGTTGCGGATCTGGGTGCCCCACGAGGTGGTGGACTCACCCCGGATCTCGTTCAGTGCGGCGGTCTCCTCCTGGCGCTTGCGCTCCAGCAGCTTGGACTGCAGGACCGCCATCGCGGTCGCCTTGTTCTGCAGCTGGGAGCGCTCGTTCTGGCAGGAGACCACGATGCCGGTGGGCAGGTGGGTCAGGCGGACCGCCGAGTCGGTGGTGTTGACGCCCTGGCCGCCGGGCCCCGACGACCGGTAGACGTCGACGCGCAGGTCGTCCTCGTTGATGTCGATGTGATCGGTCGTCTCGACGACCGGCACCACGTCCACGCCCGCGAAGGAGGTCTGGCGGCGGCCCTGGTTGTCGAACGGGCTGATCCGGACCAGGCGGTGGGTGCCGTGCTCGCCGCGGAGCGTGCCGTACGCGTAGGGCGCCTTGACGGTGAAGGTCGTCGACTTGATCCCGGCCTCCTCCGCGTAGGAGGTCTCGTAGACGTCCGTCGGGTAACCCCTGCGCTCGGCCCACCGCAGATACATCCGCTGGAGCATCTGGGCCCAGTCGGCGGCGTCCACGCCGCCCGCCTGAGACTGAATCGTGACGACCGCCTCGCGGGCGTCGTATTCGCCCGAGAGCAGGGTGCGGACCTCCAGGGCGCCGACGTCGCTCTTCAGGGACGCCAGCTCGCGGTCGGCCTCCTCGCGGGTCTCCTCGTCGTCTTCGGCGGCGGCCAGCTCGTAGAGGACGGTCGCGTCCTCCAGGCGCCGTCCCAGAGACTCGACCCTGTTGACCTCGCCCTGCAGGAAGGAGAGCTTGCTGGTGACCTTCTGCGCCCGGTCCTGGTCGTTCCACAGGTCGGGTGCGGCTGCCTGGTCCTCCAGCTCCTCGATCTGCTTGCGCATCGCGTCGAGGTCGAGCACGTCCTGAATACTGTTCAGCGTGCCTCTAAGCTCGTTTATCTCTTCTGCCGGGTCGATGAGTGCCACGTCTGTAAAGGGTACGCGACCACCAAGCCCCATTGTGTACGGCAAGCACCTCCGCCATGGCTAGCATGGGCGCGCGGGGACCATCGGGAGGCGGACGTGCAGGGACATGGGCGACGAGGTCTGCTCTCGCTCGCCCTGGCCGTGTTGATCGGCACATCGGCGTGCGGGGGCGACGACGCCTCTCCCAAACCGACTCCCACGGCCAGCAGATCCGTGGCCGTCGTCGCCCCCACCCCCTCCCCTCCTCCCGCTCCCGTGCCCCAGGTCACGCTGACCGAGGCCGGAAGGGTGCTGGCGGGGATCATCAGCGCCGACGGGGTGCTGGGAGCGGCGACGCCCCATCTGGACGCCGACCGCAAGAACATCCTGGAACAGACCCGCGACGGGCAGGAGGCCCTCACCGCGGCCGCCTTCAGCTCCTCCGCCGACGCGCTCCCCCACTACACCTGGGGAGCACCCGACCTGCTGGTCCCGAGGGTGCAGGGGAGCGCCCCCTGGTTCGCCGCGATCGTCAGACGTGAGGACTCGGCCGGCAAGGCGCGCTCCGCCGTACTGACGGTGATCAGGCAGGGCAGGGACGACTGGCGGCTCAGCTCCACCTCGCTGCTCGACGTGGGGACGCGGGCCCCGGCGATCGTCAAGGACGCGGACGGCTACGCGACCGCGCTGGGCGAGGAGGACACGACCGTGGAGATCAGCCCCCGGCTCATGGCTCCACTTCACGCCACCTCCGCCGAGGAGGGCGCTCAGGGCTTCGCCGCCGGGTTGATCGAGGAGGGCCCGCACACCACCGGCTACGCCGACGAGATCGCGGAGAAGCGCCCGGCCGAGAAGAACGCGTGCCTGGGCTACGACTCGATCTTCGCCGCGAGCGACTATCCGGTGCACGCGCTGCGCACCGCCGACGGCGGCGCGCTGGTCCTCTACTCGCTGATCAGGACGACGACCCAGACGGTCAAGGTCGAACCGTGCGCGTCGGACTTCAGGATCCCGCCGGACGTCGCGAAGCTGACCTCGGACAGTTTCGTCCGCGAGGAGCTGCGCACCGTGGAGACGCAGCTGTACGTGAGCACGGTCCCGGCCAAGAACAGCGGCGGGCCGGCCAAGGTCATCGGTTATCTCGGCGGCATCACCAAGGTGACCGTGAGCTGAGCTCGAAGATCGGGCCGGCCCCGGCCAGGCCGGATCCTCTCCTCTGCCCGAACTCCCGGCCACGCCGAATCCCGGCCAGGCGGGATCTCCCCTCGGCCGCACCCCGGCCGGGGCTGAATCCCGGCCTGGTTGAGTCTTCCTCGTTTCCCTTGCCGGTCCTGACCTGCCACCGGGCTGGGCCCTCCCCACCGGTCCGGTGGGGAGGGCCCAGCCCGCGAAGGTCAGGCGTCTCGGTGCGGGAGGTTGGTGGTGGCCACCAGCGTGCGGATCGCACGCAGCGCCACCGACAGCGTCGCCAGGTCGAAGTTGTCGCTCTCCCAGATCTCCGACAGGGTCTGCTTGGCCCTGGCCACCGCCGCCGAGTTGGCCTCGGTCCAGCGCGCCAGGCGTTCCTCGGGGGTCAGTCCCGGCGTGCTGTGCACCAGGACGTCGTGGGTGAGCGAGGCGTGCGAGGAGTAGAGATCGTCCCGGAGGGCCGCCCGCGCCATGGAGTTCCAGCGGTTGTCCCTGGGCAGCGCGACGACCCGCTCGCGCAGCCTGGAGAGCTGGAGCCGGTCGGCCAGATCGAAGTAGACCTCGGCCACCTCGTTCACCGGACGGCCGGTGCGCGAGGCCACCTCCACCAGGTCGAACGTGGAGTACGCGGGAACCATCGCGGCCACCCGCTCGGCCAGGTCCTCGGGGACGCCCCGCGCGATGAAGCCGTCTCGCCGGTCCTCGAACGCGGTCAGGTCGGACCCGGTCAGCAGCTTGGGCAGGTGCGGCACCAGCCCGTTCATGCCCTTGGCGAAGAAGCTCACCGTGGAGGCCAGGTCCAGGGGCGAGCGCCGGTTGCCCAGCAGCCAGCGGCTGCCGCGCTCGGCCAGCTTGCGGGCCTCCAGCTCCATGGCGATCTGGGTGGAGGTGTCCACCTTGTTGTCCAGCTCCTCGATCCGCCGCCAGAAGCTCGGCAGGTCGAAGACCTCGCGCGTGACCAGGTAGGCGCGGACGATGTCCGGGGCCGACGCGCCGCTCTCCTCGCCGATGCGGAACATGAAGGTGGTCCCGCTGGAGTTCACCAGGTCGTTCACCACGCCGGTCGTGATGATCTCCCGGCGGAGCGGGTGGGCGTCCATGTAGGTGCGGAGGCGCTTGCGCAGCGCCGACGGGAAGTAGGACACCAGCCACGACGCCAGATAGGGGTCGTCGGGCAGGTCGGAGGCGAGGATCTCCGCGTCGGTCACCAGCTTGGTGTACGCCAGCAGCACCGAGAACTCCGGCGGGGTCAGCCCGAGCCCGGACTGACGCCGTTCGGCGAGCGTCTTGTCCGAGGGCAGGAACTCCAGCTCCCGGTTGACCAGCCCGGCCCGCTCCAGCTTGCGCAGCTGGCGGGAGTGGATGTGCAGCATCTCCGGCGCCTGCGCGCGGGCCGCGGCCAGTACCACGTTCTGGTCGTAGTTGTCCCGCAGGACGAGATCCGCCACCTCGTCGGTCATGTCGAGGAAGAGCTGGTTGCGCTGCTTGTCGGTGAGCTCGCCGTCGCGGACCGCCCGATCCAGCAGGATCTTGATGTTGACCTCGTGGTCGGAGGTGTCCACCCCGGCGGAGTTGTCGATGAAGTCGGGGTTGACGAGCCCGCCGTTCAGCGCGAACTCGATCCGGGCGAGCTGGGTGAAGCCCAGGTTGCCGCCCTCGCCGATCACCTTGCAGCGCAGTTCGGAGGCGTCGACCCGCAGGCCGTCGTTCGCCTTGTCACCGGCCGCGGCGTTCGACTCGCTCGACGCCTTGACGTAGGTGCCGATGCCGCCGTTCCAGAGCAGGTCCACCGGAGCTCGCAGGATGGCGCTGATCAGGTCGCTGGGGGCCAGCGACTTCACCCCGTCGGCGATGCCGAGCGCGGCGCGCATCTGCGGGGAGATGGGGATCGCCTTCGCCGTGCGCGGCCAGACGCCGCCGCCCTTGGAGATGAGCGAGGCGTCGTAGTCCGCCCACGAACTCCGCGGCAGGGCGAACAGCCGGGCGCGCTCGGCGTAGCTGCGCGCGGCGTCCGGGTCGGGGTCGACGAAGATGTGCCGGTGGTCGAAGGCGGCGACCAGCCGGATGTGCTGGGAGAGCAGCATGCCGTTGCCGAACACGTCGCCGGACATGTCCCCGACGCCTGCCACGGTGAAGTCGGTGGTCTGCACGTCCACGCCGATCGTGCGGAAGTGGTATTTGACCGACTCCCAGGCGCCCCGGGCCGTGATGCCCATGGCCTTGTGGTCGTAGCCGATCGAGCCGCCCGAGGCGAAGGCGTCGCCCAGCCAGAAGCCGTACTCCTTGGCCACGCCGTTGGCGATGTCGGAGAACGTCGCGGTGCCCTTGTCGGCGGCGACCACCAGGTAGGTGTCGTCCTCGTCGTGCCTGACCACGTCGGCGGGCGGGACCACCTCGCCGTCAACGAGGTTGTCGGTGATGTCCAGCAGGCCGGAGATGAACATCCGGTAGCAGGCGATGCCCTCGACCAGCGTGTCTTCCCGCGTGCCCGACTTAGGCGGATTTTTCACGACGAAGCCACCCTTGGAGCCGGTGGGGACGATGACGGTGTTCTTCACCATCTGCGCCTTCACCAACCCGAGGACCTCGGTGCGGAAGTCCTCCATCCGGTCCGACCAGCGCAGGCCGCCTCGGGCGACCTTCCCGAAGCGCAGGTGCACGCCCTCGACCCGCGGGGAGTAGACGAACACCTCGAACTTCGGCCGGGGCAGCGGCAGCACGCTGATCGACGGCGAGTCGAACTTCAGGCTGATGTACGGCTTACGCCGACCGTCCGCGGTCGTCTGGTAGTAGTTCGTCCGCAGCGTGGCGTTGATCATCTCCAGGTAGGCCCGCAGGATCCGGTCCTCGTCCAGCGAGGCCACCTCGTCCAGGGCCCCCAGGATCTCCTCCTGCAGCGCGTCGCACAGCTCCGAGCGGACCTCCTGCGAGCGCCGGGGGTCGAGCCTGACCTCGAACAGTCGCACCAGCAGCCGCGCGAGCCGTACGTTGCCCAGCAGCACCCGCTCGATGTAGGCCTGGCTGAACGTGGTCCCGGCCTGGCGCAGGTATTTGGCGTAGACGCGCAGGATCTCGGCCTGTTCCCAGGTCAGTCCCGCCGCCAGGACGAGCCCGTTGAACCCGTCGCTCTCGACCTGGCCGTACCACAGGGCGCCGAAGGCGTCCTGGAAGAGCCGCTTGAACTCGTCCCTGTCCACCTCCGAAGAGGGGGTGTAGCGCAGGCCGAAGTCGTAGATCCAGGCGTCCTTGGTCTCCGGGCGGCCGTCACGGTCGATCTCGTAGGGCCGCTCGTCGACCACCTCGACGCCCATCCGCTGGAGCAGCGGCAGCACGCGGGACAGTGAGATCGCCCCGCCGATCCGGTAGAGCTTGAACCGGCGCTCACCCTCCGGCGAGTCGTACGGCTCGTAGAGGTTCATCCCGATCTCGTCGGAGGAACCGGCCAGCGCCTCCAGGCGACGCAGGTCGGCGACCGCCAGCCGGGCCGGGAAGTCGGCCTTGTAGCCCTCGGGGAACGCCGAGGCGTACCGGCGGACGAGCTTGGGCGCCTCCTCCTCGGAGCTCAGCTCGGTGATGGCCGTGGCCAGGTCGTCCTCCCAGGAGCGGGTGGCCGCGGCCAGCTTCGCCTCCAGCTCCTCCACGTTCACCGCGTCGGCGTTCAGCGGCTTGCCCCGCTCGCCGCGCACGACCACGTGCAGCCGGGCGAGGGCCGACTCGCCGATCATCGCGCTGTAGTCGAAGGAGGATCCGCCGACCGCCTTGAGCAGGATCTCCTGCATCTTGAGGCGGATCTTGGTGGTGTAACGGTCACGCGGAAGGTAGATCAGGCACGAGATGTAACGACCGTAGTCGTCCGGGCGGAGGAAGACCTTCACCTGTTTGCGCTCGCGCAGCAGGAGCACGCCGAGCGCGATCGGCAGCAGCTGTTCCACCGAGGTCTGGAAGAGCTCGTCGCGGGGGAAGGTCTCCAGGATCTCGATGAGGTCCTTGCCGTCGTGGCTGTCGGCGGTCAGCCCGGCGAGTTCGAGGACCTCGGCCAGCTTGCGGCGGAGCACCGGGACGCGGGAGATCGACTCGCTGTAGGCCACGTGGGTGAAGAGGCCGAGGAAACGCCGCTCGCCGACGACCTCGCCCGAGGCGTCGAAGAGCTTCACGCCCACGTAGTCCAGATAGGCCGGGCGATGCACGGTGGCGCGGGTGTTGGCCTTGGTGATGATCAGCATCTGCTGCTTCTCACGGGCCTTGGCACGCAGCTCGGGAGGGAGCGCGGCGAAGCTGTCGGAGCCCACCTTGTCGTGGCGGAGGATACCCAGACCCGTGCCGAACATCGGATGCAGCCTGTCGCCCTCCTCACCCTCCTCCAGGCGGTATTCGCGGTAACCGAGGAAGGTGAAGTGCCCGTCGGCCAGCCAGCGCATCAGCTCCAGGCTGTCCTCCACCCCCGCGGGGTCCAGCGGCGGCGGGTTGACCGACACGTCCTCCGCGGTCTGCAGGGCGAGGGCGCGCATCTTGACGAAGTCCTCGACGGCGTTGCGCACGTCCTCCAGGACCCGTTGCAGGTCGGTCTCGAGCTGCTTGAGCACGGCCGGGTCGTTCTGCCGGTCGATCTCGAAGTGCATCCAGGACTCGGCGAGCATCTGCCCGGTGATGTCCTCCTCGCCGCGGCCCAGCAGCTTGCCCGTCATGTCGCGGCGGACGCGCATCTGCGGGTGGACGACGAGCTGGGTGCCGATCTCGTGGCGGTTGAACTCCATCGTCACCGAGTCGACCAGGAAGGGCATGTCGTCGGTGACCACCTCGACGACCGAGCCGCCCGGATCCCAGCCGTGCTCCTCCAGAGTCGGCGTGTAGGCCCGCACCAGCGCACGTCCCTGGGGGCGCTTCTCGGCGAGCTGCCGCTGAGCCATCGCCGGACCGTACACATCAACCGGGTTACGGCTCAGCAGGTCCTCTGGGGCGACATGCCGGTAATAGAGCCTGAGAAAGGCGAGTGCCTCCTCATCACTCACGTGGTCGCTGCCCGGTGTGTGCGCGCACATCTCGGCGGCACTCCTCAGCAGCTCGTCCTTCGCCTCGTCGAGCGGCATGTCGCTCTCACTCCTTTGTGAGGGGTTGTTGCACATTTTGGTGAGGAAACATGGCTAATCCCATGGTTCCCATGATGAGGAAGGTCATAAGGGGTGAAAACCCTCCGAGGTACGGCGCCTCTATGGAACGAATTACCCGTACTCGGCCCGATTCAGCCACTCAGCCCTCCACCGCCCGGCTGTCCGGGCGCGGCAGACCCGTCGCGCGGCGGCTGTCTCGCCATGCGTGAGCGGATGTCCGGCTGATCGCCGCGAGTCGGCATGTGACCCGCGGCCCCTCGCCACTACCGGCGGAGAACCGGCGATCTCGTGGTCGGAGACGGCGAGTTCCTGCTGGGGGGAGGCGGTGAGACAAGCATCCCACAGGGTGGGGTCGGAAAGGTCGCGGCACCACCGGGCGAGTTCGGTCTCGCCGGCACCGATACTCCGCCCACCGGGCATGGCCCGCGGCACGACACCTCCAGCGGCAACCTGGCTCGATCCCCATTGACCGAGCCACGGCACCGCTCCTGATACCACCCGAAAAGTGGCAAAACGTCAATGTGGCGTCCGGTCGTCGTCCAGATTTTTGGAGCGGTCCCGCCGTACCACATCGAGGAATCCGGGAACCTCACTCAGTTCCCGGAGCTCGATCTGGCACTCCTCGCACGCCATGAGGTGGCGCTCGAACACCTCGTGGTCCTCTTGATCGAGTACCCCGAGGGCATATGCAGCCACGTCAAAGTGCGGGGAGGGGACCATCAGCTCGCGACACCTCTCTCCTTCAGGACCTTTCGGAGAGCCCGGATCCCGTAGTAGAGCCGGGACTTGACCGTGCCCGGCGGGATCCCAAGGATTTCCGCCGCTTCGTTAATCGTACGGTCCCGTAGGTAAGTGTGCTCGATGACTTCACGGTGTTCTGGAGATAGTTCGCGTAACGCATCGGCGACGATCATCGCCTCGATCGCTCGATCTGATCCGTCGGGAACGGGAACGGCGTTCGCGTCGGGGGGCTCGACCTCCTGTGGTCTAGCCCCTCGCCTGCGACGACCGTCGATGACGATACGGCGGGCGACGGTGAGCAGCCAGGCCCATAGAAGCCCTGGCTCTCTGTGCAACCTCCCTGCGTTGCGCCAGGCGCGGACGAGCGTCTCCTGGACGACGTCCTCGGCCCATTGCAGATCATTGCCTGTGGCCTTACGTACATGTCGGAGCAGGGGGACACCGAACTCCCGGTACAGACCTTCTACCAGGACGACATCGGTGTCCGTGCTCTCGAACCGACTGTCGAGTTGACGACGCACGGGCACATCTTTACACCTTCGTTATCAGTCACGTCTGCAACTCTGGCAACTCCAGTCATTTCTAACTATCTCATCACTTCCTATGAACCTCCCCTGGGAGCGCCGCGTATCTCCCACCAAGTGCGCCCGCACCAGCGGGTCCTCGGGGAAGGAAAGACCATGGCAGAGCGGCACATCCCGTGGCCGGTCGGAACTGTCCTCGCCCTCCCCCTTCTCGCCGGACGCGGCGGGGGTTCCACCGTAGGAGAGGCTTACGCGATTCCCATCACCATTCAGGACGCGGAGGAAGGCGCAGGCCAGAGGGTCTGCGGCACGTGGTTCACCGGCGCGCCGGACGGTAGGCCGCGCGCTGGGACGTCTCAGGCCACGGACGGCTACTAGGCGACCGGGCCGGACCATGTTCAGAAAACTGCGCCGCCGCCTCGGAACCGGAGAGTTCCTGCTGTTCGGAATCTTCATCGCGATCGCCGCCGTGGCGGTCGTGGTGCTGACCCCGCCCGGCGGCTCCTCCACCTCCGCCACCCTCCAGGGCTGGACCCAGACCCCTCAGGGGCCGCTGAGTCCAGCCGACCGCGACTTCCTCGCCAAGGTTCGCCAAGCCGGCCTCTGGGAGATACCCACCGGCCAGCAGGCCCAGCAGAGATCGGGAAACAAGCTGGTCAAGGAGGTCGGCATGCATCTGATGACCGACCACCTCAAGCTCGACGAGGAAGTCCGCGACATCGCGGCCCGGCTGAACGTGGTGCTGCCCAGCCAGCCCAACGCCGACCAGCAGGGCTGGATGGCACAGCTCTCAGGCCTGTCCGGCACCGAATACGACCGCACTTTCGCTCAACTGCTGCGGCAGGCCCACGGAAAGGTCTTCGGGGTGGTCGCCGGCGTACGCGCCGGCACCCGTAACGACCTGATCCGATCCTTCGCCCAGCGGGCGGTGAACGTGGTCATGAAGCACATGGCCTTGCTGGAGAGCACGGGCCTGGTCGACTACTCGATCCTGCCCGAACCTCCGGCGCCGTCGCCGCCGCCCGCCACGGCTGCTCTCGACACACCTGTGAGGAGAGAAATCTCTTGAAACGCGCGTTCGTCACCATGTCCGCACTGGCACTGGCGGCCAGCACACTCACCGCCATCACGTTCACGGTGAGTACGGTTCCCGCCTTCGGTGACCACTGTGATCCCGCCGAACAGAGTCAGACCCAGGCTCAACGGCAGCAGAACCAGGACCAACAGGGTCAGGACCAGAACCAGCAGAACCAGCAGAACCAGCAAGGCCAGGACCAGAACCAGGACCAGCAGGGTCAAGACCAGCAAGGTCAGGACCAGCAGAACCAGGACCCCGCGGCGCAGGACCCCGCCGCACAGGATCTCCCCCCCGCCGGAGGAGCGGTCAACCAGGCCTCCCCCGCGGATCCCGCGGAGACGCCCTCCCCCGAGACCCCCGAGTCCCCCGAGGCCACCCCCACGCAGGCATCCGAGGATGAGCCCGCCAACGAGTCGCTCTCCCGCCGCCGGCCCACCCAGCCCAGCCGTACGCCCACCCAGGCGCCTCCCTCCGCGACCCCCACCGCCACTCCCACGCCCTCCGCGACCCCCGGGCATGACGAGGGCGAAGAGGCGGAGTGCGCCGATCTCGGGCCGTTCGCCGAGGACTTCGTCGACATCAGGCAGGTCCAGCGGAACGTCCAGACGGTCCGGACCCAGCGCTCCGGCTCCTCGGGCACCTTCACCTCCCGGTGCGGCAGGAACGAGAACCGCCACAACAACCCCGACAACTTCATCGTGGCCCCGGGCGTGAGCAACGGAGCCCACCACCTGCACGACTACGTCGGCAACCTCTCCACCGACGGGTTCTCCACCGACCAGTCCCTGGCGGCGGCGGGCACCACCTGTGCGGCCGGAGACCGTTCGACCTACTTCTGGCCGGTCCTGCGCGACCGTACGACCGACGCCAACGTCGACGACGCGGACGGCAACGTCGGCACCGTCCTGACCCCCCGCCAGGTGAGCCTGCAGTTCCGGGGCAACCCGGTGTCCAAGGTCACCGCGATGCCCAGGTTCATCCGGATCATCACCGGTGACGCCAAGGCCGCCACGAACGGCGGCGCGAACGGCCGCGCCCAGTGGAGCTGCACCGGGTTCACCAACCGGGTGACCACCAAATACACGCTCTGCCCCCGCGGCAGCCAGCTCCTGCGGATCCTGGAGTTCCCCAGCTGCTGGGACGGCCAGAACACCGACAGCGCCAACCACCGCACCCACGTGCTCTTCCCCGACGCGCGCGGCGCCTGCCCCTCCGGCACCAAGGCGATCCCGCAGCTCCAGATGACCCTGACCTACGCCACCCCGCGCACGGCGTCCTTCGCCGTGGACGCCTTCCCCGAGCAGCTCCACAACCCCGTCACCGACCACGGCGACTTCGCGAACGTGATGTCGAACCAGCTGATGCGGACCGCCGTGGACTGCATCAACCGGGGACGTCGCTGCTGATCCACCCCCAGACCGCCGCTCCCCCGTCTCCGCGTCCTTCACCCAAGTCCCAGCGGAGACGGGGGCGCGGCATTCCCGCAGGACCCGAGAGCACCTCGCTCTCACCCCGCACACGTCATCGAGCCGATTCGCAGTAATTCCCCAATCTCCAGAAAGGAGGCGTTAGTGGGTAACCGACGGACTCCACGTCATACCCGGTCAGAGGACGGAACCAGCCTCGATCAGAGGCCCGCTCGGATCGCCTTCGGCGTCGTGACCACGCTTTCCGTGGTCGCCCTGCTCATGCTGGCCCGCACGTCGGTGGGCATGGACATGGCCGCGGCCGTCCGTGGAGTTCTCTCGTTCTTCGCGGGCGTGGTGGCCCTCGTCGCGCTGACCATCACCGTGGCGCTCGGGCTGCTCTCCGCGGATCGTGTCGTCCTTCCCGCCCTGGGGAGGATCCGTACCCAGTTCGCCCACCGGGCCGCCGCGATGGTGGGCGTGGGCTTCCTGGCCACCCACGTGCTCATGAAGATCGTGGAAGGCAGGGTCTCCCCCGCCGCCGCCGTGGTCCCGATGGCGACCGCCGGTCCGGGCCTCTACGTCGGCTTCGGCGCGATCGCCTCCGACCTGATGCTCCTGGTCTTCGCGACCGGGATCGCCAGGGCGAGCTTCGCGACGAACCGCAGGCCGTGGCTCTGGAGGCTCCTGCACGGCTCCGCCTACCTGGCGTGGCCGATGTCCATCCTGCACGGGCTCACCGCGGGCCGTCAGCCCGCCGAGTGGGTGACCTGGAGCTACGTGGTCTGCCTGACCGCCGTGGGCGCCGCCCTGCTGATCAGGATGATCTCCGCCCTCCAGCCCAGGAACGTCGTCGTACACATCGAGACGCCGGTGGAACTGCCCGTCGCCGCGGATGTCGCACCACCCCTCAGCATCGTCGGCCGTATCCCCCGCCAGGTGCGCGAGGATCCGCCCGAGCTTCACCGGATCGGAGGCGTTGGATGATTCCCTATCGAGTCCCCCCCGTGCGTCAACTGGGACCGGCTCGGCTGACCGCCGGGCTCGAGGACTGCCGCAGGATGGATCTCGCCGCACACCGTGCCATGCACGGCACGGCGGCGAGCATGAGCGCGGAGGAACTCGCGGCGCTGGCCGACGAGGTGGACCTCCGGGGCCGGGGCGGCGCGGCGTTCCCCTTCGCCCGCAAGCTCCGCGCCGTGATGGACAAGCGTGCGGAGAAGGTCGTCCTCGTCAACGCCGCCGAGGGCGAACCGGCGAGCAGCAAGGACACGATGCTGCTCACCCGGACGCCCCACCTGGTGATCGAGGGCGCGTTGCTCGCGGCGGGCGCCATCAACGCCAAGCAGGTCGTGATCGCGACCGTCAAGGGCGGGATGGGCGAGTCCTCGGTCGCCGCCGCGGTCGAGGAGCGGGGCGTCGGCGACCGGGTCCGCGTGGTCGGCATCGTCGAACGGTTCATCTCCGGCGAGGGCGGCGCGCTGGTCCGGTCGGTGAACGGACTGGTGGGCGAGCCCCCAGGCCGCAAGGTCAGGGCCGTCGAGAGCGGGGTGAACGGGCTTCCCACCCTGCTGTCCAACGCCGAGACCTTCGCCCAGCTCGCCGTACTCGCCACCCTGGGCGCCGAGCGCTACGCCGACGTCGGCACGGCCCGCGAGCCCGGGACGGTCCTGCTCACCGTGGGAGGGTCCGCCAAGGCCCCGGCCGTGGTGGAGGTCGCGACCGGCACGCCGCTGTACGCCGTGCTGGACGCGTGCCAGGCCTCGCTCGGCGAGGGCGTGCTGCTCGGCGGGTATCACGGCGGGTGGCTCCACCCGGACGCCGCCGTCGTGGCGACCGTCTCCCGGCAGGGCATCACCGACGCGGGCGGGCAGCTCGGGGCCGGCATCATCGTGCCGCTCGGCACGGAGACCTGCCCGCTGGGTGAGACGACCAGGGTCGCGAAATACCTGGCCGAGCAGTCGTCGGGGCAGTGCGGGCCGTGCCGGCTCGGGCTCCCGGACATCGCGCGGTCGATGTCCGAGATCGTGAACGGGTCGGCCGCGGCCCTGGACGAGCTGCGCCAGAGGGCCGCCGGGGTCAAGGGAAGGGGCGCCTGCTTCCACCCCGACGGAACGTCCAGGTTCGTGCTGTCGGCGCTGGGCGCCTTCCCCGACGACATCGAGGAGCACATCCTCAACGGCACGTGCGGCCGTCCCGTCAAGGGCGTGCTCCCCCTGCCCCCGCAGGAGAACGACCCCGAGGTACGGCTGACCGTGGACTGGACCCGGTGCCAGGGACACGGCCTGTGCGCCAAGCTCGCCCCCGACCTCATCCACCTCGACGAGCACGGCTACCCGGTGCTCAGCCGTGACGCCATCCCCAACCAGTTTCGCCGGATGGCCCGCAGAACCGTCGAGATGTGCCCCGCCCTGGCCCTGCGAGTCGCCACGGGGTGACTCGACCATGATCAGTTGAACCGGCCGGTTGGTGAGTCTCGGGCCGTCTCCAAGAACGGGTGATTTCCGCCCCGGAGACGCCGCGGACCGTCAGCCGGATTCTTGGCGTTCGCCATCGGAACGCTCACGCCCCGAAAGCGGTCAGGACGCTCGCTCTCCGAAGTGACGCGACTGTGACCAACCAAAGCAGTCTGCCGATCGTCTCAACGGGCAGCGACACCTGACCCCCGGGAGAAAAATATGCGGACCGTTCCGGACCGACGCACGTTCCTTCGGATCGGCGGCATGGCCGCCCTGAGCCTGGGCGCCACGACCGCCCCCGGCGCACCGGACTGGAACGCGCTGGGACGAGGGCTGGACGGCAAGCTCATCCGTCCGGGCGACGCCGCCTACGACAGCGCCCGCCGGCTGTTCAACCCCGCCTTCGACGGAGTGCGCCCCGCGGGTGTGGCCTACTGCGCCAATCCCTCCGACGTGGCCGAGTGCGTGAACTTCGCCCGCCGGATGAACGTGCCGCTGGCCGTACGCTCCGGCGGGCACTCCTACGCGGGCTGGTCCACCGGGACCGGCCTGGTCGTCGACGTCTCCCGGATGAGCAAGGTGAGCCACGCCTCGGGCCGGGCGACCGTCGGGGCCGGCGCCAAGCTCGTCGACGTCTACGACAGGCTGGCCGCGAGCGGGGTCAGCATCCCCGCCGGGACCTGTGCCACGGTGGGAATGAGCGGGCTGGCGCTGGGCGGCGGGATCGGCGTGGTGTCCAGGAAGTACGGTCTGACCTGCGACGTGATGGAGTCGGTCCAGATGGTCACGGCCGACGGCCGGCTGCTGACCTGCGACGCCGACCACAACCCCGACCTGTACTGGGCCTCGCGCGGCGGCGGCGGGGGCAACCTCGGTGTGGCGGTCTCCTTCGGCTTCCGGACCCACCCCACGCGGGAGGTCACGACCTTCTTCCTGCACTGGCCGTGGGCGAAGGCCGCCAAGGCCCTGCGTGCCTGGCAGGCGTGGTCGCCCACGACTCCGGACGCGATGTGGTCCGGCATGCACCTGAGCCGTGAGAACGGGCTGGACGTGGAGATCGTCGGGCTCTACCTCGGTGGCAGGGCCGCCTGCGAGCGGCTGCTCGACCGGCTGGCGGACGCGATCGGCGCGACCTCTTCCTCCTCCGTGCGGCAGACCTCCTACAGCCACGCGATGATGGTCATGGCCGGCTGCTCCACGCTCTCGGTCGCCCAGTGCCACCAGCCCGGATCCCTGCCCGGACAGGCCCGCGGCGGCAAGCTGTCCAGAGACGACTCCCGCGCCAAGTCGCACATGGCCTACCGCCCGCTCTCCGAGGCCGGCGCCAAGGCCCTGGTCGCCGAGGTCGCCCGCCCCGGCAACCACACCGTGCTCCTGGACGCCCTGGGCGGCGCCGTCGGCCGGGTCCGCCCCGAGGCCACGGCCTTCCCGCACCGGGCCGCCCTCTACAGCGTCCAGTACTACGCCCACCGCGCCGGAGCCGCGACCTGGGCCAAGAAGGCGCACACCGCGATGCGCCCCCACTTCGGCGACCACGCCTACGTGAACTACATCGACTCCGGACTCAGCGGCTGGCGCACGGCCTACTACGGCGCGAACGCCGCCCGCCTCTCCCAGATCAAGGCCGCCCGAGACCCCGGCCGCCTGTTCCGCCTCCCCCAGGGGATCTGACCTCCGTCTTCGAAGACCTGTAGCTCGCGCCGGACGAATAGCAGCCGACGCTTGTGGAGTGACGTCCGGGGCGTGGGCGGCATCGGGTGGGGGTGGACGGTCGGCACCCGGGAGTCTTCGGGATGCGGCGGCCTCCGAGCGCGAGCAGCTCGCCGGAGGTGACGGCTCGGGCTGACCTTTCTCGTGATCATCCGGCGCCCGACACCTATTGGATCATGTAAATGCATCAGACCAATATCGAACAAATGTTCCCATCAGTGACAATCTAGGAGGCTTCATGTCGCAATCGCGGCCAATGACCAGCAGCACATCAGGAAGACGAAAGCTCATCCAAATCACACGGCGCCTCACAGCGTTATGCGGCGGTCTTGCCCTGGTGACCGGCCTGATCGTTACCCAGGCGACCGTCGCCACAGCCGCCGACTCCCTCACCTCCCTGGGTGACGTCACAGGCATAGGCGATATCGCCATCGGCGGCGGCAAAATCTTCGTTGCCACGGATGACCGGATTGTCGTCGCAGACACCGAAGGCACCCTTACCGGTGCCATCACCGGCCTGTCGGAAGTCCGGGACCTGGTCACCACACCGGACGGCACCCGCCTGTACGCAGCCGTCAGAGGGTCGCACGAAGTGACCGAAATCAACACCGCCGACCTCGCCATCACCCGGCGGATCGACCTGACCGCGTACCCGTGTCCGGACCGGCTCGCGCTGTCCGGGAACTGGCTGTGGGTCTCCCACGGTTGCCCCGCGGCCAGTTCCGCCGGCGCCCTCGGCCTCGACCTGTCCACCGCCGTACCGCAACCTGTCCCCATCCCGACCGACAGCCTCGTCGAGCCGCCGCAGATCGTCGCCGCAGCGAACACACTGGTGGTGGCAGACTTCTGGGACCTGCAGGTGTACGACCTCCAGGACGGCGCCCTCACGCTGCGCGGCGCCATCGATTCCTATGACTACGCTTTGTGGGACGGCTGGGGCGAGGTTGCTCTCGCCCCGGACGGCTTGACGGCATATACCCCCGGATCGGCCAACGACCTCAACTCCTGGGACTTGACCACTCTCACCAAGGCCCGCTCCTACGGCAAAGAAGAGGGCGTTCTCGGCTACGGGAACATCACTGTCAGCCCGGACGGTACACAGATGGCCGCCTTTCGAGACACAAACAACGTGAATGACGAGCCGCTGGTGCTGTTTGATGTGGACACGGGGGCGAAGGCTCAACTATTCGACCAGTCCCTCATATGGGCTCATGGCCTCGCCTTCTCCGGATCAGATCTGTTCGCCGTCGTCGAGAAAACGATCGACAGCAGTTTCCACCTGTGGCGACTGCATGGCGCCAGACTCCCATCGTGCAAGATCGTCGTGACCGGGCCGGAGCAAGCACGGCGACTCCGGATCACCACCTTCACCGGCCAACTCACCGAGCATGACGGCTCCGCACCCGGCGTTCAGCCGCTCACCGTCGCCTTCCGCCAGTGGGACGGCACCACCACGGTGCTGCCGAACGTCACAACAAACGCGGACGGCACGTTCACCTTCACCCACAGGCCACCGATCGCGGACACGCTGCGCTATGACGTCTACCGCGATAACACCCCAGGTAACCGAAGCTGCAAAGCCACCGCGACAGTGAACGTCTCCTATTAGAAACCACCTAGAGAGCAGCGGTTGCCACCAGCGTGCGCACCTAGCTTGATCAGTGAGAAAGCGGCTCTCCGTTCATGAACGGAGAGCCCACCTCCTGTGCCATCACGTCCGCAATCTCCGGCTATGTCAGGATGGCCGCCATGACTGAGGGTCAAGCGCAACGGCGAGGGCTGGTCGAGTGGATGGCACTGACGATCGACTGCCCGGAACCGAACGTCATGGCGCAGTTCTACGCCACCCTGCTCGGCGGAAAGGTCACCCGTCAGACCTCTGATGGGGCAAATGTGGACGCTGCGGGCCGGTTGCTCAACTTTCGGGCCGCGCCGGACTACAAACCTCCGACGTGGCCCTCGCCCGAGGTGCCGCTGCACTCGCACTTCGAGTATGTCGTCGAGGATCCCGACGCCGTCGCCCAGCAGTTGTTGCTGCTGGGAGCCAGCCTGGCGCAGCACCAGGACCCGGACGATCCTCATCTAGTGGTCATGCTCGACCCGGCTGGGCACCCGTTCTGCCTCATCCGAAGCAGCGCGGCTCGACGGCACTGACCACGGGGACGGCGAACCATTTCACTCCGTGTCGGCGAGCATCGCCGATTGAATCGGCATGAGCGAGAAGAGAGACCCGCGCAGCGCGGGTCTCTCGGTCCTCACTGTGGCGCGGCAATGCGCGGTCGAACCACTGGGCCAGGTCAGACGACCGGGATGAAGTGCCGCAGGACCTCGGGGTTGGCCATGGCGTCGAGGTTGGCGGCCTTCTCCGGGGGGACGCCGAGGAGGATCTTGCGGATGGGGACCTCCAGCTTCTTGCCGCTGAGGGTCCGGGGGATGCCGGGGACCTCGATGATCTCGTTCGGCACGTGGCGGGGAGAGAGCGCCTCCCTGAGGTCCCCGCGCAGGCGCGCGATCAGGTCATCGCTCAGGGTCGAGCCCTCGATCATGGCGACGTAGAGCAGCAGGCGGCCCTCCTGCCCGAGCTGACCGGTGTCGATCACCAGGCTGTCGGCGATCTCCTCGAAGCGCTCGACCACGCGGTAGAACTCGCTGGTGCCCATCCGGACGCCGCCCCGGTTCAGGGTGGAGTCGGATCGACCGTAGATCACGCATCCTCCGTCGGGGAGGATCTTGATCCAGTCGCCGTGCCGCCAGACGCCGGGGTAGTCGGCGAAGTAGCTCTCCCGGTAGCGCGATCCGTCGGGGTCGTTCCAGAACATCACCGGCATCGACGGCATCGGCTGGGTCACCACCAGCTCGCCGACCTCACCGATCACCGGCGCACCCGACGGGTCGAAGGACTCCACCTTCGCCCCCAGGCAGGAGCAGGGGATCACGCCCGCGCGGACCGGGAGCAGCGGGACCGCGCCGACGAAGCCGGTGCACACGTCGGTGCCACCGGAGAACGAGCCGAGTTGCACGTCCGGCAGCGCCTCGTGCACCCAGGCGAACCCCTCGGGCGGCAACGGCGAACCGGTGGAGCCGAGGCCCCGCAGCCTCTCCAGCCCCTCGGGCGCCAGGTCCGCCTTCATGGACGCGATCACGTACGGCGCGCCGGTGCCGAAGTAGGTGACCCCCTCCTCGGCGGACAGCCGCCACAGCGCGCCGGTCTCCGGGTAGGTGGCCGACCCGTCGTAGAGCAGCACCGTCGAGCCGACGAGCAGGCCGCCGATGAGGTAGTTCCACATCATCCAGCCGGTGGTGGTGTACCAGAAGAAGGTGTCGTCCTCGCCCAGGTCCTGGTGGAAGGAGAGCGCCTTGAGGTGCTCCAGCACGATGCCGCCGTGACCGTGCACGATCGGCTTGGGCAGCCCGGTGGTGCCGGAGGAGTAGACGATCCAGAGCGGGTGGTCGAACGGCACCGGCTCGAAGGACAGCGGTCCGGCGGAGGCGCGGAGGTCCGCCCAGCTCAGGGTACGGCTGCCGTCTCCGGCGGCCGGATCGCCTTCGCCCGGCGTCTCGCTTGTGCCCGGCGCCTCCGTACCTGACGTCTCGTTCGTGCCCGGCCTCTCCGCGCCAGGCGCCCCGCCCGAGGTCTCGTTCCCGCCCGAGGTCTCGTTCGCGCCCGGGGTCCTCTTCGCCTGCGAGGTCTCTTCCGCGCCCGTCGCGGATATCCGTACTCGCGCGACCAGGGTCGGCAGCTTGGCCGCGATGTCGGAAACGACCTGGGAGCGGTCGAACCGCCTGCCGTTGTAGTCGTAGCCGTCCACCGCGATGAGCACCTTCGGCTCGATCTGCGTGAAGCGGTCGATCACGCTCGGCGCGCCGAAGTCCGGGGAGCACGAGGACCAGATGGCGCCCAGGGAGGCGGTGGCGAGGAAGGCCACCAGCGTCTCGGGGATGTTCGGCGCGTACGCCGCGACCCGGTCCCCCCGGCCGACGCCCAGCGCGGCCAGGCCGGTGCGCACCCGCGCGACCTCCTCGGCCAGCTCTCCCAGGGTGAGCGTCCGCCGCCCGCCCGCCTCGTCGCGGAACACCACGGCCGGCCGGTCGGGCTCGGCGGCGGCCCTGCGCAGCGCGTTGGCCGCGTAGTTCAGCGTCGACCCCGCGAACCACTCGACGCCGGGCATCGTGCCGGAGATGACGGGCCCGTCACCCCGCTCGCCCACGACCTCGAAGTAGTCCCAGACCGACGTCCAGAACTCGGCCGGGGCATCCACCGACCACCGCCACAGGGACTCGTAGTCACCGGGACGGCCGAGCCACTCCATGTAACGGGTGACCTTGGCGTCCCTCACGACCTCCGGGGTGGGTTCCCAGAGCAGCGCACCTTCCTCAACCATGGCCCCATCCTCTCGGCGAGCGGGCGGAATGTCATCCCCGGGGGTTCACATACCCTCGGGGCACACGATGTGGCCCGGCCACGTAACCGCCGCCGACCGCCTGGGGCACACCCGCACACCCGCTCCACGGCGAGTCCGCGCGGCGTGCCGACCACCGCGTGAGCACACGATATGGATCAGGCATGTGGCCGCTCCGCAGCGGGTCCACCCGACGCTCCGATCACCGCGGAAGCACACGCTGTGGATCAGTCACGTGGCCGCTCCACAGCGGGTCCGCGCGGCGTGTCGGTCATCGGGGGGACACGCCGTACGGATCAGCCGCGTAACCGTTCCACGGCGGCCCGCGCGGCGGTGCCGATCACCGCGTCGGCGCGGGGCTGGTTCTGGGCGGTGCCGTACGAGCGGGTGAAGACGGCGACGGCGTAACGCCCGCCGTCGGGGTACTCCACCACGCCGATCTCGTTGCGGATCGTGGGCAGCGTGCCGGTCTTGCCGCTGACCGCGACGTCGTCGTAGGGGAATCCGGCGGCGAGCCGGTGCGGCCAGACCTGGAGGCCGAGCAGCCTGCGCATCGAGGCGCACGACCCCGGGGAGGCCGCCTCGTCGCGCCAGATCATGCCGAGCAGCCGGGTCATGTCGCGCGGGGTGCTCCGGTTCGTGCGCGCCGGGTCGAGCGCCCGGAGCCGGGAGATCAGGGCGGGGTCGGTGGACATCTCCTCCTGCCCGGCGTCCTCGACCATGCTGGAGAACAGCTCCCGGCAGTCGTGCTCGATCCACGTGCGGTCCAGCCCGAAGGCGGCCAGCATGGTGTTGACCGCGGGCAGGCCGACCCTGTCGATCACGGCGTCGGCGGCGGTGTTGTCACTCACCGCGATCATCAGGTAGGCCAGGTCGCGCAGCGACATCGTCACGTCGTCGGCCATGACCGACACTCCGGTGGGCCCGGCAGTGTGGCGGTCCGCCATAACCGTGACCCGCTCGGCCGGATCCAGCACTCCCCGGTCCGCCTGCCGGAAGAGCTCCACCAGCAGCGCCACCTTGAACACCGAGGCGACGACCACGGACTCGTCGGCGTCGTGGGCGACCTCGGCACCGGTGTCGATGTCCACCACGTGCAGGGACCCGGTCACCCCGGCCGTGCGGAACAGACCCTCGATGGCGGTCATGCGAGGAATCCGGAGGCCGGTCTGGCCCGCACCCTCCGCGGCGGAACCGCCTCGTCGTCGGTCATCCCCGCGTTCTCCCTCAGCACTCGTACGGCCACCGCCCCGAAGGTTACGGCAGCGTCCCCGGCCTCTCCCCGCCAGGCGGTCGACACCCGCCAGGCGAGCGGGCTTCCCAGCAGCGGCCGCCAGGACAGTCCCGGCAGGTCGACCCGGGGCCCGAAGGCGACGGCCGTACCGGCCAGGACCAGTCCGAGGGTCTGCGCCTCGTGCACCTCGTCCGGGACGAACCCGTGGCGGCGGCACTCGGCGAGTGTCTCCTCGTGCAGCCCCGGCTCCCGGGGGAAGAGCACGAGCTGCCGCCCGGCCAGGTCGGCGAGATGCACCGACGACAGCGCCGCGAGCGGGTCGGCCTCGGCCAGCACCACGCCGGGGCGCTGGACGAGCACCGGGCCGAAGCTCAACCCGGGGGCGGCCACCGGGTGGCGTACCACGCCCACGTCCAGGGCGCCGCCGGTGAGCGCGACGACCTGGTCCGCGCTCCACATCTCGGCCGGCGCCGGCCGTACCTCGGGCATGCGTTCTCGGAACCCGGCGATCAGCGCCGCGATCACCGAGGATCCCAGGTCGGGCGGGATCCCCACCCGCAGCACCGCGCTCTCCCCGCGCCCGGCCAGGTCACGCAGCCGGTCCACCCTCACGACGATCTCGCGGGCCTCGGTCAGCAGCAGCCTCCCGGCCTCGGTGAGCCGGACGTGACGGCTGGAGCGGTCGAACAGCCGTACGCCGAGCTCCTCCTCCAATCGCCGGATGCGCTGGCTGAGCGGTGGCTGGGCCATGCCGAGCCGGATCGCCGCGTTGCCGAAATGAAGCTCCTCGGCGACGACGGTGAAGTAGCGCAGATGCCGTACCAGGTCCATGAGCAGCGACTATATCAATTCGGATATCAACCTCTTTTAGATATCAATATTGGACATAAATGCCACCCTTCTGGTCTTCTCGACCGCGAGACGACAAGGGGGACGACTCATGAAACGCAGACACCTGGCAGTGGTGGCGGTGCTGGTGCCGGTCGCGGCGGTCGGCGCGGGTATGTGGGCGCTGCACACCCCGGGATCGGCCGAGGAGACGGCCCGCGACTTCCTGGCCGCCTGGACCCGGCAGGACTACCCGGCGATGCGGGCGCTCACGGTCGAGCCACCGGGCGACTTCGACCGTTGGTACACGCGCTTCCGGACCGACCTGAAACTGTCAGGGGCCGGCTTCGAGGTGACCGGGAGCACGGATTCAAAGGTCGCCTTCCACGCGACGCTGGACGGGCCGGTGAACTGGGCCTACGACGGCTCGCTGACACTGGTCGAGCACGATCGGGCCTGGCGGGTGAAATGGAGCCCCGCGGCCGTCCACCCCCGGCTCAAGCCGGGCCTGAGGATCAAAACCGTGCTGGTCAAGGCCGAGCAGGCGCCGATCCTGGCCGCCGACGGGACCCGGATCGACACCGCGGACGCGCCGGGCTCGGTGCAGCAGCTCGTCGAAGGGCTCAAGGAGAGGTACGGCTCCCGCCTCACCGGCACCTCCTCGGCACGGGTGGACCTTCTCCAGGGGACCGAGCGGGTCGCGACGCTCGCCACCGGCGGCGCGAAGGCGGGCAGGGAACTGCGGACCACCATCGACCTGCGGGTCCACCGCGCCGCGGCGGCGGCCCTGGACGCGGTGGACAAGCCCGCCTCCCTGGTCGCGCTCCGGCCCTCGACCGGCGAGATCCTGGCCGTGGTCAACAAACCCGGCGGGTTCAACCGGGCCCTGCTGGGCCACTACCCTCCGGGCTCCACCTTCAAGGTGGTCACGGCGTCGGCCCTGGTCGCCGACGGCATGACCGCCGGCGAGAGCGTGCCCTGCCCGGCCGAGCAGAACATCGGCGGCTTCGCCTTCCACAACGCCGGGTTCGAGGACTACGGCACCATCCCGTTGCGGGAGGCGTTCGCGCACTCGTGCAACACCACGTTCGGGAAGCTGAGCGTGGACCGGCTCGGCGGCAGGCGGCTGGCCTCCGTGGCCGCCGACTTCGGGTTCGGGGGTCCGGTGGACCCCGGCGTGCCCGCCGTACGGGCGCAGTTTCCCGACACCGAGGACGACACCGACCTCGCGTCGGCCTCGATCGGGCAGGGGCGCGTCCTGACGAGCCCGTTGAACATGGCCACCGTCGCCGCGGCGATCGCCGACGGCTCCTGGCGCCCGCCCCGGCTGGTGGACGCGGCCCTGCTGCCGCCGGCCCAGCCGAGGAAACTGGAGCCCGCGGTGGTGCGGGCGCTGCGCACGCTGATGCCCGCGGTGGTGGTGGAGGGCACCGCGAGCGAGGTCGCCTTCCCCTCCGGTACGGCGGGCAAGACCGGAACCGCCGAATTCGGCTCGGGCAAGCAGCCGCCGTCGCACTCCTGGTTCATCGGCTACCGGGGCGACCTGGCGTTCTCGGTCATCGTGGAGGGCGGCGGCGCGGGCGCCAAGGCGGCCGCGCCCGTAGCGAGCCGGTTCCTCACCGCCCTCGCCAACCCTTGACCGGAGCGGAGACCCCGGCGCGGGAGCGAGCTTCCCTCCGACCTCACCACCTTTGACCGGAGCGGACAGCCCCGCACGAAAGCGAGCATCCCTCCGGCTTCACCGCCCTGACCGGACAGAGGTGGCGCGGAGACGAGCATCCCTCCGGCTTCACCGGCCCTGACCGGAGCGGACAGCCCCCGCATGGGGGCGGGCGTCACTCCGAACCGCGCGGGAACTCCGAACACCGGAAGGACTCGGTCCGGGCGACGCCCGCCTGCTGGATGGTGACGGTGACGGCGTCGGGGTCGATGTTCGTCCGCGCGGCCAGGGCGCTCGCGGCCGTACAGGTGAGCTGGCCCATCCACAGTGTCGAACGAGGTACGGGCGATGCCTGCATCGGGACCGGCCGGGCCGGCCCCGGTGCAGGCACGGGTGCGGGCCCCGAAATCTCCGCCGGCTCTGGCCGGGGCAGCGAGATGCGGACCTTCGCCTGGCCCGAGGTGACCTTGATCGGCGTCTCCGCGCCGGGCCGGAGCTCGCTGCGGAGCCCTCGCCCGCGCTCGGCGGCGCTGGGTCCGTCCATCAACAGATTGAGCGTCTCCTTCAGCGGGGGCCACGGAATGGGGCGGATCACGGCCTGCAACCGGGCGCCCGACACGAAGTAGAGCCGGGTGCTGGGGCGGAACCCGACAGCGGGGGCGCCTCCGTCCCTGACGCCGGTCGGGGTGATCCCGCAACCGGCCGCCAGCGACGCGAGCATCAGCGCGAGGACCACCGGCGCTCGGCACGCGCGAGCGATCGTCATCTGTCCTCCACCTCCCGCGAGGGTCCACCTGTCTCCAAGCCCCGAGCCGGCCCACCGGCCTCCGCGCCCCGAGACGGCCCGTTGGCCGCCGTGTCCGGAGACGGTTCACCCGCGTCCATACCTCGCGACGACCCACCGGCCTCCAAGCCCCGAGACGATCTACCGGCCGCCACGTCCCGAGGCGGCTCACCTGCCTCCATACCTCGTAACGACCCACCGGCCACCGAGTCCCGAGACGGTCCACCGTCCGCCACGTCCCGAGGCGGCTCACCTGCCTCCATACCTCGTAACGACCCACCGGCCACCACGTCTCGCGACGATCCGCCGGCCTCCGCGCGACGCGGCAGGAAGAGCGTGAACACGGCTCCTCCGCCCACCCGATTGGCCACCTCGATCGAGCCACCGTGCAGACGCGCGTTCTCAAGGGCGATGGCCAGGCCGAGGCCGCTCCCCTCCGACCTCACCCGTGCCGCGTCCGCCTTGGAGAACCGGTCGAAGACGTGCGGAAGGATCCGCGGGTCCACCCCTTTGCCCGCGTCCTGGACCTCGATGACGACGTCACCCGCTCCGTCCGGACCGTCCGCGCGCAGCCGTACGGTGACCGGGGGCGCGCCGTGGTCGAGCGCGTTGCCCACGAGGTTGGCCACGATCACGTCGAAGCGGCGCGGGTCCAGGAGGATTCGGATGCCCGGGGGAAGATCCAGGTCGACACGGCCGGTCCAGCCCCGGGTGCGCAGGCAGGCGCGGACCGCGTCCGCCGCGTCGACCTCGTCCAGGATGAGCGTCGCCGCTCCGGCGTCGAACCGTGAGATCTCCATGAGGTCCTCGACGAGCCTCACCAGCCTGCCCACCTCGAGGTTCATCAGACGGGCCGCCTTTCCCAGATCGCTTTCGAGGCGACCGGCCTCCTCCTCGAACATGTCGGCCATCACCAGGATGGACGCCAGGGGAGTGCGCAGCTCATGGGACACGTCGGCGACGAATCGGCGGGCCTTGACCTCCATGCCGCGCAGCTCGGACACGTTGGTCTCCAGGGCGGCGGCCGTGGCGTTGAAGGTCTTCACCAGCCTGGCCAGTTCGTCACCGCCGCTCACCTTCAGGCGCGTGTCCAGCTCACCCGTGCCGAGCCTGCGGGCGGCCCGGTCGAGGTCGCGCACCGGGCGCAGCACGCCCCTCGCCGCCACGAGGGCGAGCACCACGGCCAGCAGCACGACGGGGATCGCCCCGTTCTGGGCCGCCGTCACCAGCGCGGCCTCGTCTCCCTCCTCCTTGCTGAGCGGGGTCACCAGATAGACCTCCACACCCGACGGAGCCGCCTGCTTGCCCAGCATCACCGGCGTGCCGACCACGAGGTACGGGGCTCCGGACCTGATGACGCGCTGGTAGAACAGGCGGTTCCGCTCGACGACGGTACGGCGCAGCGCGGAGGTGATCGGGCCGGTGTCGTCCCCCGAGGCGATCAGCCCCGAGTCGCGGTAGGCGGCGGCGCCGGTCGCCTCCAGGAACGAGGGCGCGACACCGTTGGCCAGCTGCTGCAGCGCCGCACGGTCCGGAGGGTGCTGCATGTTCTCGGTGAGGGTCGCGACACGGAGCCGGAACTCGTTGACGACCGACCCCTCCGTACGCGTCAGCATGAGGTCGCGCGCCTGACGGTAGATCAACCCGGCGGCGGTCAGGGCGCTGAGTCCGGCGAGGAGCACGCAGACGATCACCAACCGGGCCCTCAATCCGCGCACCCAGATCGGAAGTCGCAGCCTCCGTCTTCTGGACCGCCCGCCTCCGGTTCCGGGCGACTCACCGCCGGTCGTGGACCACCCTCCGTAGGTTCCGGGCCGCCCTCCGCCGGCATCGCCCGGGATCATTCGATCACCGTGCATCACGTCGTCTCGCACCGCGAACGGTTCACAGAGGTCCGAACCGGTATCCGAACCCGCGCACGGTCTGTATGTACCGGGGCTTGGACGGGACATCCTCGATCTTCGTCCGCAACCGTTGCACGCACGCGTCCACCAGCCGGGAGTCACCCAGGAAGTCGAGCTCCCAGACCGACTCCAGGAGCTGCTGGCGGCTGAACACCTGGCGGTAGGCCGCCGACAGCTCCAGCAGCAGCCGCAGCTCCATCGGCGGCAGGGTGATCGGGACGTCGCCCTTGGACACGGTGAGGGCGCCGCGATCGATCGTCAGGTCGCCGTGGATCTCCTGCCCGCTCGCGGGCCCCATCTCGGTCTCGGTCCCGGCCTCGGTCGCCGGGCCTCCGCGCCGCAGCACCGCGCGGATCCGCGCCTCCAGCACGCGTGGCCGTACCGGCTTGATCACGTAGTCGTCCGCCCCCGCCTCAAGACCGCTGACGACGTCGAGATCGTCGCCGCGGGCGGTGAGCATGACGATGGGTGTGGGTCCGCCGGCCCGGATCCGGCGGCACACCTCGAACCCGTCGATTCCGGGAAGCATCAGGTCGAGCACGACGATGTCCGCGGGAGCGGCGAGCAGCTGCCTCAGCCCGTCCTCACCCGTCCGCGCGACGTCGACCTCGTGCCCGTGCCTGCTGAGCGACAGGCGCAATCCTTCCCGTACGGACGGATCGTCCTCGATCAGCATCACTCTGGCCACCGTTCGAGTATCCGCTGTGGCCAGACCACTTCCCTACGATCCGGATATTCATTACACGCTCATGACATTCCGGTCATGACCAGCGGACATTGCCCTGGGAGCGTCGAGGCCGTTCCCAACCGACGACTTCTGTGCCCGGCGCGCATCGCCGGACCGTCTCCGCGATGCCGCCACTGAGGAGAATGCATGCGGTTCATCCGTACCGCCCTGACCGTGACGGCGCTCGGCGTCGCCGTGCTCACCATGGCCGGACCGGCCATGGCCGACGACACGAAGCCCGCCGCCGCGCCCCGACAGGTGTCGGCCACCGCCAAGCCCAGTCCGGTGCCGGCCCCCGCCCAGTCCAGCCGCCCGGCTCCGGCTCCGGTTCCCGCCGAGGCCGGCCCGGCACCGGCCCAGGACATCCCCAGGGGCGCTCCGGAGACCGGTGGAGGTCCCGGCGGGAGCCCTCTGGTTCCGTTGGGCGGAGCCCTTCTCGCCACGGGGGCCGGGATGGGCGCTCTGGTGCTGCGCCGCCGTGCGGGCACCCGAGCCTGACATGTCCGGAGTACGACTCGGCGGCCGCCACGCTCTGGGCGTGGCGGCCGCCGCCGCTCTGACCGGCGCGGTGTTCGTGGGCTGTGGGCTCCTGCCCCGGGAAGGCCCACCGGCTCCGCCGCCCGCTGCCGCGCAAGGCATGGCGGAGGCCGCGCGGACGAACTCTCCCCCGGCGACCCGTTCCCCTTCGGCACGTTCCTCTTCGACCCGTTCTCCTTCGGCTCGCTCCTCTTCGGCACGGTCCGATCCGACTGACACCGCTCGGTCCCATGTCTCCTCGACCGGCCCCGCTCTCGTACGGTCCGAGCCGCTTCACCTGGACATATCGAAGATCGGTGTCCACGTGCCCCTCGGCCGGCTCGGCCTCAACACGGACGGCACGGTGCAGGTTCCTCCGGTCGAGCGGCCCGAACAGGCAGGCTGGTACTCGCGCGGGGTGACTCCCGGAGAGCGTGGAGCGGCGGTGATCCTCGGGCACGTCGACGGCGGGGGGCGCAGGGGCGTCTTCTACGATCTCGGACGGATGCGCGGCGGGGACACCATCTCCGTCGGCCGCGCGGACGGCTCGGTCGCCACGTTCGTGGTCGAGTCGGTCGAGTCGGTGGCCAAGAGCAGCTTTCCCTCCCAGCGCGTGTACGGACCGCTCGACCATGCGGGCCTTCGCCTGGTGACCTGCGGTGGTGCGTTCGACCAACAGCGCGGCCACTACACGAACAACGTCATCGTCTACGCACGTCTCGCCTAGAAACTTGAGAATCCGGATCGGCAGAAGGTCGTCCACACCGCAACGACGTCGACGGTGATGCCGAGGTCGCGGAAGAGGATCTGTATGTCGATGCGGAGGGCTTCGCAGGTCCTTGCCGACGAGGACTCTGGCAGGAGTCCGCGAATCAGGAACATCGGAGCCGGGTCTTGCTCCAAGGCCCGTTCGAGCGATCGCCGCACTCACTGCCGGAGAACGTGAGGGCGAGCCCGGTGGTAACACCGCACTCACTGCCGGACAACGTGAGGGTGGGCGGTAGCACCGCATCCGCTGCCGGACAACGTGAGGGCGGGCCCGGTGGTAACACCGGGCCCGCCCTTGATCCTTGATGCCTGTCGCGACAATTCTCAGTGCCTGTCGCCGCGGTTGTGGTCACGGCGGTCGTGGTCGCGGCGGTCGTGGTCGCGGCGGTCGTGGTCGCGGTCGTAGTCGCGGTCGCGGTGGTTGCGGTCGTAGTGGTGGGAGCGGGCGTAATCGAAGGACACGGCCCTCCAGCCACCGTCGAACCACCGGTAGAAGCGGTGCCCGTCGAAGCGGTAGCGCTCGCCGCGGTTGGATGTGCTCACGGCCACGGTCTGGCTCGCGCTGACCGTGGCGGCCGAGACGGCCGCGGTGCTCGCGGTGGTCGCGGTGGCGGCCGAGGCGGCTCCGCCGGTGGAGGCGATGATGCCACCGGCGATCGCCAGAGTCGCGGCCGCCGTCGCCAGGCTTCGTGTGATCTTCATGTCATTTCCCCCTTGAGTGGTGCGCGCTGTTCTCAACGCGCATCCTCAAGCTAGATGGGTTAAATGTCCTTTTCTGCGTACAAAGTCACATATAAGCCCTAGTGCGCACTATGACACATAAATAGCCCTTTTCTCGCGCCTCGGTGACGTTGAGAAGGGCCGGCTACCGGAGGCCTCTGATCATCAGCCGGCCTTGCGCGCCGGGGAGGTGAGCCCGGCCACTGCGGCGACGACCTCCGACGCGTTGGACAGGTCGGGCAGGACCACGTCGGCACCGGCCTCGTGAAGCTCGGCCGGGAGGGAGCGCCCGGAGGCGACTCCGATCATCGCGGCCCCGGCGATCCTGGCGGCCTGGACGTCTCTGGCCGAGTCACCGATCATCACGGTGTTGCCGCCGTCGAAGATCCCGCCGTACTTCTGCCGGGCCCGGCCCTGCGCGACCTGGAGAAGGGTGGCCTTGGGGTAGACCTCCTCGCCGTAGCCACCGATCTCGAAGTCCACGTGCTTGTCCAGGCCGAAGGCCGTCAGCTTGTGTACGGCGTTGCTCCTGATCGTGCCGGTGAGCACCGACTGGACCACGCCGTCGAGTCTCGCCACGGCCTTCAACGCGTCCCGGGCCCCGGCCATCATGCGCCCGTCCTTGGACAATCGCCTGCGCCGGGCGGCGAAGGCCTCGGCCAGCGCGTCCAGGAACCTCGGGAGGTGGTCGTCGTCGGCGACGATCCCGTTGATGGCGAGCATCTCGTAGACGATCTCGGAGTCCGGGCGGCCGTTGTGCTGGCTCAGTTTCACCAGGGGCCGTCCGGTCACCTTGTGAAAGGCCTCCGCGTACGCCTCACGGGCGACGATGGACACGTCGACCAGGGTGAGATCGATGTTCCAGAGAACGAGGCGGCTAATTGTGGCCTCCCGGAATGGGTGCGGATGCCCAGGTTAGGGCTCAAATTGTCTTGGTTGTTGTTGTATGCGGGATCGGTACAGAACCAGGTATCCGTCAGAGCGGAACAGGCTCACGCCGATACGCACAGCCCAGGGCGGCGTGGAAGGACGGGAGCCGCCAGGGGACCTGTCCGGCATCCTGCCCCGGCGGGTCCCGGATATCCCGAAGGCCGGGACGGTTTGGCCGCCCCCTCCGGGCTTCCGACGCGGTTGGGGCCTCGCAGGCACGCCCTCGGCGGGTTATACAGGAGGTAAGACCGGCGATCCCGGGGTGATGCGCGTCAAGGGACGCACAGAGGAGCGCCAGATCGGAGGAGCACGATCATGGTTCTGTGAGCCTGAGGTGGGGGATGCCCACCACGGGCGTGGCGGCTGGTGTCAGCTCGGCAGTGCTGGCCACCCAGACGCTCACAACACCGATCATCGCGATCGCCCTCGGCGTCACCGCCGTGCTGGTGGTCCTGACCGCGGTCATCGCCTGCGTGGCGACGTTCTCGGAGATCCACGGCGAACGAGCGCTCAAGGTCCTCACACTGTTGATCGGACGCCCGGAGCCCGAGCCTCCCGAGGGAGGTGAGGCTCAGCTCGAATCCTGATCGTGAAAGGGCCGCCGGTCGAGCCTGCTCTCCGGTGGCCCTTCAACCGGCCCGCCGACCTCCCGGTCTCCTTCCGACCGATCCGCCGGTTCTCCGGTGACCCTTCAGCCGACCTGCCGACTTTCCAGCCCTTCCGACCCGCTGACCTTCCTGTCGCCCTCCGACCGATCCGCCGGCTCTCCGGTCGCCCTTCGGCCGGCCTCCGGACGGCGCTCTCAGGCGTGGTCGATCGCGTTCGCGAGGGTGTCGACGACCGGGACGCCGAACGCCTCCAGGTCGACCCGGCTGGTCATGCCACCGGTGTAGAGCACGGCCCGCGCCCCGACGTGCTGGGCGGCGAGCGCGTCGTCCACGCTGTCGCCGATCACGAGGATGTCGGCCGGGTCCACGCCGAGCGCCGCGATGTGGGCCACCATCGACTCGGCCTTGTGCCCGCCTGAGGGGGCGGGCTGTCCGTCGAGCACGGCGCGCAGCCCGTCGATCCGGGTGAAGTGCCGGTCGATGCCGAGCTCGGCGATCTTGACCACCAGCCGGTCGTGCATCCACATGGACAGCAGCGACTGCCTGCCGCCCGCTCTCTCCCAGCTCTGCAGCGTGGAGAGCGCGTCCGCCGCGAGACCGCACTCCAGCATCAGCCGGTGGTAGTTCTCGTGGAAACCGAGGTCGAGCTTCTCCCACTCACCCTCGAAGAGGGAGCGGCCGAGCATGCGCTCGTAGGCCTTCCAGATCGGGCGTGTGTAGACCGCGCGGAAGCCGTCCGCGTCATAGGAGCCCAGCCCGTAGGGCTCGAACACCGCGTTCGTCGCGCCGACAACGGCGTCGATGTCGTGAAAAAGTGTGCCGTTCCAGTCCCAAATAATGTGTCTCATATTGCCTCCAAGGGTAGCCAAACGCAGAGAATCGCCGCAAAGGGGATATGGGCACTCAGGCGAGGGGCGGGGGCCAGGGAGAGCGGGTGGGTCCTCCGGGGGATCTCTCAGGCGACCAGTTCGGGAATCTCCTGGGTGGCGTACCACAGGAGATCGTTCGCCTCGGCGCCGTCCACGACGAAGCGGGCGTCGTCGTCACCGCCGTCGGCCGCCGGCAGCGCGGCGATGGCCGCCTCGACGTCCTCCACCGCCGACAGATCGTCCACGTGAGCCGCGGCGATCTCCGCCAGCGGGATGGCCGCCGCGAGCCGTACCCGGGCGCGCTCTTCCAGGTCGGCGCCCATGCTCACATCGCCCTCCGGCACGTCGACGGCGATGACCACCCGGCGCGCGGCCACGTCCAGCCCGTCCGCGCGGTCGGCGGCGAGCATCCGCAGGGACGCTCTGGCCGCCTCGGTCAGGGCGACGTACTCCAGCTCCTCGGTGTCACCCGAGGCGTACCACTCGGTCAGGGCGGGGGTCACCGCGTAGCCGGTCAGCGGGGCCGGGCCGAGCTCCCCCACGGTGACCACACGGGCCAGCGCCGGGAGCGTACACGGCAGGTAGACGCGCATCCATGCCTCGATCTATCTCTTCCACATCGGCGCCGGTTCGGCGCCGATCACGCATCGAGTGTGCCAGTCCCGGAGACCTGGTCGCGAGCTTGGAGGCACGAAGCCCCGCGAGCCGGTCCGAGTACGACCGCCAGAGTGGGCAGCCCTCGACCCAGGAGCGGCCCTCGACCGGCTTCTGGAGCTCACCGCGCCGTGGGATGCCGGTGCCCCCGGAAGTGACCCTCGGCACGGGGGCGACCCTCAGCGGGAGGAGATCTTCACGGGCGGTCGTCAGCGCAGGGAGACGCCGAAGAGCTTCTCCAGCTCGGCGATGGTCAGCTCGGGGTCCCTGTGGTGCAGGCCGACGATGCCGAGCTCGCGGGCGGCCGTGATGTTGGCCTCGATGTCGTCGATGAACACGCACTCCTGCCCGGCCAGGCCGATCTTGCCGAGCGCGTGCTCGAAGATTCTCGGCTCCGGCTTCCGCATGCCGATCTCCCCGGAGATGACGACCTCGTCGAAGAAGTCCTCCCAGTCCTGCCGGGGATACTCGTTCGCCCAGGAGTTGGAGAGCAGGCAGGTCCGCAGCCCGGCGGCGCGGGCCTCGCGGAGCATGGCGTACATCGGCTCGACCCGCTGGAACCCGGCGAACATCCTGGTCAGCAGCCCCTCGGCGACCGGCGGCACCCCGTCCGTCGTGACCAGCCGGGCGGCCAGGCTCCGCTCGAAGTCGAACCCGGAGATCTCTCCCCGCTCCAGCGCGTGGATCGCGTTCTCGCCGTTCGCGGAACCCTCGTAGGCCTGCATGATGAGATCCCGCATCACGGCCCGGTAGTGGTCGGCGTCGAGCCGTTCGGCCACGACCCACTCCGCGATCGCATCGGACAGACCGGTGGTGAGCACGCCACCCCAGTCGATGAGCACACCCTTGAGCATCTCGTCTCCTCGCCCGAACCCGCTTCCAGGCCCCGAACCGTCTGTCTCCCGCCGAAACCCGTTCCAGGTTAGGCGTAGCCGACGAACAGCCGAAAAGGGGCACGGACTCAACGAGCCTCTACGGGGATGAGCTGGGCGATCGTCCCAGTCCGTACGGCCGCCGCCTGCCCGGGCGGCGGCCGTACCGAACTCAGGGTGCTCGCGCGGTGGCGAGCCGGGCAATCGTCCCGGCTCGTACGGGCGGCAACCGTATGGAACTCAGCATCCTCACGCGGTGATGAGCCGGGCAATGCTCGGACGGCGGCCGTACCGAACTCAGCGGGCTCGCGCGGTGATGAGCTGGGCGACCTTTTGGTGCTCGGCCGAGCGCAGCACCCGCGTGGCCTCGGCCGGGTCGGCGACCGGGGTCTTCTCCAGCAGACCTCGGTCGGCCTTCAGCTTCAGCAGCCGCCGGACGGACTGGTCGAGCCGCTCGTCGGAGATCTTCCCTGACTTCACCGCGGCCAGCACCGCCTGGTACGCCTCGGGATAGTCCGGCGGCATCAGCAGCAGGTCCACCCCGGCCTGGATGGCCCGCACGGCGATCTCCCCGTCGCTGTACTTCTTGCGCACACCCGCCATGTCCAGCGCGTCGGTCGAGACGACCCCGTCGAATCCGAGCTTGTCGCGGAGCAGCCCGGTCAGGATCGGCTTGGAGAGCGTGGCCGGGTCACCCGACGGGTCGAGCTTGGGCATGACGACGTGCGCGCTCATGATCGCGTCTACGCCCTTGTCGATGGCCGCGGCGAACGGCGGCGCGTCCAGCTTGTTCCACTGGGACCGGGAGTGCTGGATCACCGGCAGGCCGGTGTGGCTGTCCACGTTGGTGTCGCCGTGGCCGGGGAAGTGCTTGGCCGTGGCGGTGATCCCGGCGTCGTGGAAGCCGCTGACCGCGGCGGCGACCATCGAGGCGACCTTCTGCGGGTCCGAGCCGTACGCCCGGGGCCCGATCACCGGGTTGCGCGGGTTGATGTTCACGTCGGCGACCGGGGCGAAGTCGAGGTTGATGCCGAGGGCGAGCAGCTCGGTGCCCGTCACCTTGGCGGCCTTCCGGGCCAGCGAGATGTCGCCGGTGGAACCGATGGTCGAGGCTCCGGGAAGCTTGGTGACCAGTGGCGCGAGCCGGGAGACCTGACCGTTCTCCTGGTCGGCGCCGATCAGGAGCGGAATCTCCGGCGACGCCTTCTGCAGCCCGTTGGTCAGAGCGACGATCTGCTTGACGTTTTTGACGTTGTCCGCCCAGGGGAACAGGATCACCCCGCCCGGCCGGTATTTCGCGATCATCTTGGCCGGCGTGCCCACGCCGTACCGCGCCTGGTTCTCCCCCGACACCGTGTCGGACGCCGGGCCGTACAGCACGGGCATGAAGAGCTGCCCGACCTTCTCCTCCATGCTCAGCCCCGCGAGCGCCCCCTCCACGGCCCCCTTGACCCCGGAGGGCTTGGAGGTCGCGGGCGCCGCGTCCGCCGCGGGCGCGTCCGGGGCGGCGCTAGCGGGGGCGCCGGCCTGGCCTCCGGCGGGCGAGAGGGGGGCGGGGGCCGCCACCCCCGGCCCGGCGCAACCGGCCGCCACCGATGCTGCCACCACGATCACTGCGAGACCAGTCGTACGCATGCACCGAGCCATGGCCCTAACGCTATCCGCGCGACGGACCCGATGCTGCGATCTTCTCGCGACAGTGACCGGGAACGACGGGAACTCGGACCCGGTGGGCCGGACCCATCGGGTCCGACGGATCCGATCCTCACCGTGACGGTGACCATCGCCACGACCGCGGAGAACCGGCCCCGCCAGGCCGGACGGGTCCGATCCTCACCGTGACGGTGACCAAAACCACGACCACGCAGAACCGAACCCGCCAGGCCTGACCCTCACCATGACAGCGACCAAAACCACGACCGCGCAGAACCGAACCTGGCAGGTCCGACCCTCATCATGGCCGTGACCGATGCCACGACCGCCCAGAACCGGACCCGCCAGGTCCGACCCTCACCATGACGGCGACCGGGGCGCCGGTCTCAGAGAGCCAGACCCGCCAGGCCGGGCAGGTGCGAACGCGCCGCGGTGCGTGCCTCCTGCGGGGAGGTCGCGGCCCGTGCGGCCTGGGCGGCGAGCACGCACTGCTCGCGGTCGTGACGCGACAGCGCGGCCCGTACGGCGGGCAGCGCGGGAGGGGCCATCGACAGCGAGGTGACACCGAGCCCGACCAGCACGCAGGCGAGGACCGGGTCGCCCGCGGCCTCGCCGCACACCCCGCAGGGCTTGCCGCGCCCGCCCGCCCCCGCCGCGGCCAGCGCGATCAGGTCGAGCAGGGCCGGCTGCCAGGCGTCCTGCAGCATGGTCAGCGCTCCCAGCTGGCGGTCGGCGGCGAAGGTGTACTGAGCCAGGTCGTTGGTGCCGATGGAGAAGAAGTCCGCCTCGGCGGCCAGGTCGGAGGCGCGCAGGGCGGCCGACGGGATCTCGATCATCACGCCCGCCGACGGCAGCCCCGCGTCACCGCACGCGGCCACGAACCAGGCGGCCTCCTCTGCGGTGGCCACCATCGGCGCCATCACCTGGAGCCTGGCCGACGACTGCGCCGCGGCCCTGGCCAGGGCGCCGAGCTGCTCGTTCATGATTTCCGGATTTAATTTGAAAAGTCGCAATCCGCGTTCGCCCAGTGCAGGGTTCGGCTCCTCCCCCCTCGACGGCAGGAAGGCGAGCGGCTTGTCCGCTCCCGCGTCGAGGGTCCGCACGATCACCCGGCCGCCGGGGAAGGCGTTCAGCACCTCCAGGTAGGCGCTCTCCTGCTCCTGTCCGGAAGGCGCCGTGGCCCGGTCGAGGAAGAGGAACTCGGTCCGGTAGAGCCCGATCCCCTCCGCCCCGTGTTCGAGCGCGGAGGCCACGTCACCCGGCCCGCCGATGTTGGCCAGCAGCGGCACCGCGTGCCCGTCGGAGGTCGCTCCCGGGCCACTGGCGGCCGCCAGGACGGCCTTCCTCGCCGCGGCGGCGTTTGTCACCTCGGCCACTTCGGCATCCGAGGGTGCGGGCCGTACGAGGCCGGAGGACCCGTCCACCAGCACCGGCGTGCCCGGCTCGATCGAGGTGGCCCCCGGGCAGGCGACGACGGCCGGCACCCCCATCGCACGGGCGAGGATCGCGGTGTGGCTGGTCGGCCCGCCCTGCTCGATGACAAAGGCCGCCACCACGTCTCTGGACAGCATCGCGGTGTCGGCGGGCGCCAGGTCGCGGGCGATGAGAACGTACGGCCGCGCTGTGTGGTCGGCGTGATCGGCGTGGTCGGGCACGCCCGGCATCCGCAGGCCTTCGAGCACCGCGACGGCCCGGTCCCTGACGTCGTCCAGGTCGGCGACGCGCTCGCCGAGATATCCCCCGGCCCCGGCGAGCAGCTCCCGATACCTGCCGAACGCCTCGTAGACCGCGCGGGCGGCGGTGGCGCCCGCGTCGTCGATCAGTACGGCCACCTCGACGGCCAGGCCGGGATCGCGCGCCATCATGGCCTGGGCGTTCAGGATCTCCCTGGCCTCGCCGCCCGCCCGGATCCCCCGTGCTTCCAGGTCGGCGGCGACCTGCTCCAGCGCCCGCGTCGCCCTGTCCCGCTCCGCCCCGGCGTCCCCGCCGTGGCGGGCGTCCGGCGCGGGAACGAGGTTCTCCGGGACGGCGAGGACATAGGCGGGGCCGAAACCGATCCCCGGGCTCACACCTACCCCCGTAAGCGTGTTCACGGAGCGGATGCGATGCCGGCGAGCTGGTCCAGAAGTTCGTCGGCCCCCTCGCCCTCGGCCCTGATCACCACGCTGTCGCCCTGCCGGACGTCGAGTGCCAGGACCGCGAGAATGCTCTTGCCGTTCACCGGCTGGCCGCTGCCCTTCGCGATGGTGACGTCCAGCGACGCCTTGGCCGCGGTCTGTACGAACGTCGCCGCGGGGCGGGCGTGCAGACCGACTTCGGCCTTGACGATTACTTGGCGCTCGGCCACGTGTTCCTCCTGCGAGAAATCGACCCGGCGGTCTAGACCGCCGGGCTCATTTGCTGGTCAACGGGGGCCACTCGACCCCCGTCAGGTCCGCGACCACGAGATCGGCCTCAGTCAGCTCGGTGCCCGCGTGGGTGGTTGCCACACCTACGCACGCCATACCGGCCGCCTTGGCCGCCGTGATCCCGGCGATCGAATCTTCAAAAACCACACAGTGCGCCGGATCGAGCAGAAAACGGGCCGCGGCCAGCAGGAACCCCTCCGGGTCCGGCTTTCCCACGGTCACGTCCTCGGCGGACACCACCGTCCTGATCAGGTCGCGGATCCCGACCTGGGCGAGGCGTTCCTCCGCCCAGTCCCGGGAGGCGGAGGTGACGACCGCTATCGGCGAGCCGTACGCCGCGACCCTGCGGACCAGGTCGGCGGCGCCCGGCACCGGCACGATGTCGGGCAGGCCGGGATGATCCTGGAAGGAGAAGACCTCGGTGATCAGGTCGGAGATCTGCTTACCGGGAAAGAGGTGGGCCCTCTCGGCCAGAACGTCCCGCCCGCGCCGCCCCATGAACCCGCGCAGCACGACATCGTCGTGGGCGACCCCGTGGTTGTCGAGCAGCATCGCCCACATGGCCAGGCTCCGCCGCTCACTGTTGATCAGCGTCCCGTCGAGATCGAAAAGCGCCGCCTTCATGGTCGCGCCCGATTCCAGGTCCTCGCCGCTCACGTCACGTCCCGTCCGTCCCGCCGTGCCCCGGCGCCCTCACCGGGCCTCACCGTCGGATCCGGTGCTCGCCTCGGCGTCACACACCGTACTCGCCCCGAAAATCCCGCCGGTCCGGCGGGCTGTCTTCCGGGCCCGGTCGCGTCCCGCGCCCCTTCCAACTCGAAACACCCGCTGGAAATGCCCGCCCGAAAATCATGCCCACTCGAAAAGCTCGTCCCCCGCCTTCACCGCGCCCTCGGCGACCCCGACCACCGCTCCGGCGACCGCGTCCAGCGCCACGACCGGGCAGACCGGGGAGCGTCCGCCCGCCTCGATCCCCGCGGGATCCCAGGCCACCACGGGCTGGCCCGCGCTCACCCGGTCCCCCTCGGCCGCCAGCAACTCGAAGCCCTCGCCCCTGAGCTGCACCGTGTCGATACCCAGGTGGACGAGGACTCCCCTGCCGTCATCGCCGACGACGACAAACGCGTGCGGATGCAGCTTGACGATCGTGCCCGCGATGGGAGAGATCACCCGGCCCGGCTCCCTGTCCGGTTCGATCGCCATTCCGGGCCCGACCAGACCTTCCGAGAACACCGGGTCGGGCACCGACCTGAGCCCCATGGCCGCCCCCGCCACCGGGGCCAGAACTGTGGTCATCGCACCCCCTTGGCATGTCCTCGCCCCCTGGCCGTCTTCGTCCCACGGCCGTCCCCATCCGGGTGGACGGGGACGGCCGTGGCCGGCTCAGCCGATGATGTCCTCGATGTCGCTGGCGATCGTGTCCGCCTCGGGGCCGACCACCACCTGGACGACGTTGCCCGCGGCCATCACCCCGTGCGCACCGGCTGCCTTGAGCGCCGCCTGATCGACCTTGGAGGCGTCGCGCACCTCGGTGCGGAGCCGGGTGATGCACGGTTCGATCTCGATGATGTTGCTCGCACCACCGAGTCCAGCGATGATCGCGTCAGCATCAGCCGCCATGTCGGCCTCCAGTCGTAATCGGTCATGTTCGCAGAGCCACGACCAGGCTAAACGACTCCGGACGATCAGTCGGTCTGAGTCACCTTGTTGAGACCTCGGGGCGCGTCGGGGTCGATGCCCAGCCTGCGGGCGAGGGCCTCGGTCAGCAGCTGCCCGGGGACGATGAGCCCCAGCGGGGCGACCCATTCGGGGAGGTCGGGGCCGTTCAGCGCGGCGGTGGAGACCCTGGAGAGAGCGGGGCCGCCGCCGACGGTGAAGGCTGAGGCGCCCGCACCGGTGACCCGCTCGGCGAGCGCCACGGTGCCGGCCAGGGTCGGGCCCTCGCCGGCCGCGACCAGGATGGCCGGGGTGTCGGCGTCGACCACGGCGATCGGGCCGTGCAGGAGGTCTGCGTAGGACAGGCCCATGGCGTGCAGGTAGCACGCCTCCTTGAGCTTGAGCGCGACTTCGAGCGCGGTGGAGAAGGCCAGGCCGCGGCCGGAGACCACGACGCCCGGCTTGTCCGCCAGCCCCTCGACGATCGCCTCCAGGTCGCCCGGGTCCGTGATCAGCTTCTCGACGGCGTCCGGCACGCGCTGCAGGTCGTCGGCGTTGACGTCCGCGCCCAGGCCGAGGCCGAGCACGGCCAGCGCGGCGAGCTGGGTGGTGTAGGTCTTGGTGGCCGGAACGGCCTTCTCCTCCCCCGCGAGCGTGCACAGGGCGAGGTCCGCGACCTGCGCCAGAGGGCTCTGCTCGCCGCCGTTGGTGATGGCCACGGTCCTGGCCCCGCAGTCCTTGGCCCAGGCGAGGGTCTCGACGATCTCCTCGGTCCTGCCCGACTGGGAGAGCGCGACGGCCAGCACGCCGTCGAGGTCCAGCCTGCGCTTGTACGTCGTGGCGATGGAGGGGGCGGCGAGGGTGGACAGGCGGCCCGTGTGGGCCTCAGCCAGGTAGCGGCCGTAGACTGCGGCGTTGTCAGAGGTGCCACGGGCGATGAACAACAGCTGACGAGTCTGCCCCGCGAGCCGCTCCACCTCCCCGACCCTGGGAAGAAGGGCGTCCAGCGTGGCTCGCAACGCAGCAGGCTGCTCGGCGATCTCGCTGCGCATCTTGGTCGTCATCTGGGCTCATCCTTTGGTTCGAACGGACGAGACCGGGCCGTTATCCATCCGTCGCCGGTCCGTACATTGACACTCTTTTCCGGCCTGTGGTCTAGTCCGGACTAGACCAGTACGAACCATAACTCATCAGTACATCTCAGATCGAGAGGAGAGGATCCCGTGGCCCAGATCGATCCGGACAGTCCGGTGCCGAAGTACTTCCAGCTTCGGGAGATCCTGCTCGACCTCATCGAGAGCAACGAGCTGACGATCGGCACCGCGATCCCGTCTGAGCGCGAACTCTGCCAGCGCTTCGGCCTGTCCCGTATGACGGTACGGCAGGCGGTCGACCACCTGGTCTCCGAGGGCAGGCTGCAGCGTGTCGCGGGCAAGGGCACCTTCGTGGCCCGCCCCAAGATAGAGATGGCCCTGCGGCTGACCTCCTTCAGCGACGAGATGCGTGCCCGGGGCATGGAGCCCGGCTCCCGCGACCTGGACCGCCGGGTGGTCAGGGCCAGCGCGCACCTCGCCAGGGAGCTCGGCATCCAGCCCGGAGACGAGGTGCACTTCATCGAACGGCTGCGGACCGCGGCCGACGAGCCCATGTGCATCGAGCGGGCCCACATCCCCGTCTCCCTCGCGCCCGACCTCGACACCCACGACCTGACGGGCCGTTCCCTCTACGCCCTGCTCGAGACCCGCTACGGCCTGGTGCTCGACGCGGGTGAGCTCACCATCGACGGCGGCATCGCCGATCCCGGCGACGCCGACCTGCTGAAGCTGTCGCGTGGCGGAGCGGTGCTGCTGCTCCAGCGGCGTTCCTTCGCCGGAGGCGTCTGCGCGGAACTCGGGGTCTCCACCTACCGCGCCGACCGCTATCAGCTCCGTACGATCCTGGAGATACCGACCCGCCGCACCTGATCCCTCCCCCACCGCCGCCGAAAGCATCGAACCCCCGGCCGGACCTTCCCACCCCTCGAAGGCATCGGCTCCCTTCTCTCCCGCCCTCGAAGGCATCGGCTCCCTCGCCCCTCAACCGGACCTTTCCGCTCCTCCAGTGCCTCGGCCCCCGCCCCAACCGGGCCTTCCGCCCTCGAAGGCATGGGCCCCCGCCCCCGATCGGACCTTCTCGTCCTCAGAAGGCACCTGGCCTCGCTCCCCCGAGGGCTCCTGGCCTATCCTTCTCCCACCTTCGAAGGCACCTGACCTCCTCCCTCCCCCACCCACTGGAGGAAAGTCCGATGAGTCCCCCCTCAGCGGACGCGGGTCTTCCCGCCGCGTCCCCGCCTGGATTCGCCGTGATGAGCGTGCTCCAGCGCCTGGGACGCTCCCTCATGCTGCCGATCGCGGTCCTGCCCGCCGCGGGCCTGCTACTCCGGCTCGGCCAGGACGACCTCGTGGGCCGGACCGACAACGCCCTGCTCGACAACGTGGCCCACGTCCTCGGCACCGCGGGGGGAACGCTCTTCGACAACCTCCCCATCCTGTTCGCGATCGGGGTGGCGATCGGGTTCGCCCGCAAGGCCGACGGCTCCACCGCGCTCGCCGCGCTCGCCGGTTACCTGGTCTTCCACGCCGTCAGCATGACCATGTTCTTCAACCTGTTCGACGACAAGCTGAAGAAGTCGATCACCACGGAGGTGTTCAACGCGGCTCACCCCGGCGTCCCCGACGTGGTGCTCAACCTCGGGGCGCAGAATCCGACGCGGGTGCTCGGCGGCATCGTCATGGGCCTCGTCTCCGCGATGCTCTGGCAGCGGTTCTACCGCACCAAACTGCCGACCTGGCTGGCCTTCTTCAGCGGCCGCCGCCTCGTGCCGATCCTCACCGCCTTCACCGGGCTGGTCCTCGGCGTGGTCTTCGGCTTCATCTGGCCGATCATCGGTGGATGGCTCCGCGCCTTCGGCACCTGGCTCGCCGAGAACAGCGTCGTCGGCGCCGGGATCTACGGCATGGTCAACCGCGCGCTGCTCCCGCTGGGCCTGCATCACATCGTCAACAACGTGATCTGGACCCAGGTGCCCGAGTGCGTGGTCGACGGCAAGCAGCTCGCCGGCGACCTGGTCTGCTTCAACCACGGCGCCATGGGCTACGGGGGTTTCGAGGCCGGGCTGTACCCGGTCCTCATGTTCGGCCTGCCCGCCGCGGCCATCGCCATCTGGCGGGCCGCACCGCCGCACCGCCGTACCGCGGTCGGCTCGATCATGATCTCCGCCGCGCTCACCGCGTTCCTCACCGGGATCACCGAGCCGATCGAGTTCGCCTTCATCTTCGTGGCCCCGATGCTGTTCGTGGTCCACATCGTCCTGACCGGCATCTCCCTCGCGATCGCCTCCGCCCTGGGCGCCAAACTCGCCTTCAGCTTCTCCTCGGGACTGATCGACCTCGTCCTGTACGGCACCGCCCCCAACGCCCAGGGCGTTCCGATCATCATCGTGATGGGCCTGATCTACTCGGTGATCTACTACGCCGGATTCAGCTTCCTGATCAGGAAGCTGAACATCATGACCCCCGGCCGGGAACCCGAGCCCGACGTCGAGTCCGGCACGTCGGCCACCCCTCCGCCCGCCGCACCGGACTCCCCTCCGCCCGCCACGCCGGCCACCGCTCCGCCCGCCGCACCACCTGTCACACCGCACGCCCCTCCGCCTGCCACGCCGGCCACCGCTCCGCCCGTCACGCCGGCCTGAACGGCTCGCGCGGCAGGAGGCCGCCTCGCCGCCGTTCCCCTGTGCTTGTGCATCCGTCACGCCGGGTGATAGACACCCATCCATCCCCCGCGCCTGACGACAAGCGGGGGCCCCGGGATGAGCACGGCAGCGGTAGGGCGCGGGCCGTCCGCGTGGTCGTCGGTCTTCGGGGTTCTCCAGCGGGTCGGGCGCTCCCTGACGATGCCGATCGCGGTGCTGCCCGCCGCCGGGCTCCTGCTCAGAGTCGGCCAGGAGGATCTGCTCGGCCGGACCGACAACGCCTTCCTCGACCAGGTGGCGAGCGTCTTCGCCGCCGCGGGCGGCGCCCTGTTCGACAACCTGCCGCTGCTGTTCGCGATCGGCGTCGCGATCGGGTTCGCCCGCAGGTCCGACGGCTCCACCGCGCTCGCCGCGCTGGTCGGCTACCTCGTCTTCGACCGGGTCGCCAGGACCCTGTTCTTCGCCGCCCCGGCCGGTTCCGCGGTCTACAAGAAGGTCGCGCTGACCGTCGTGGGTCCCGGCGGGCAACCCACCCCCTACCTCGACCTCGGCACGCAGAACCCCACGGGGGTCCTGGGTGGCATCGTCATCGGCATCGTCACCGCCCTGCTCTGGGGGCGGTACCACCGGATCAGGCTTCCCTCCTGGCTCGCCTTCTTCGGCGGCCGCAGGTTCGTCCCGATCATCACCGCCGTCGTCGCGCTGCTCCTCGGCGTGGTCTTCGGCCTGGTCTGGCGGCCGATCGGAGACTGGCTGGTCACGATGGGCGACTGGCTGTCCCTCCACGGCACCGTCGGCGCGGGCGTCTACGGCGTGGCCAACCGCCTGCTCATCCCGATCGGCCTGCACCACTTCCTGAACACGATCGTCTGGTTCACCCTCCCCGCGTGCAGGGCCGGTGTCGACGGTGCCACCAGAGACGCCACGGGTGACCTGAACTGCTACTTCGCGGGTCAGGACGGCGCCGGCATCTTCATGACCGGCTTCTTCCCCGTGATGATGTTCGGCCTGGTCGGGGCCGCCCTCGCGATCTGGCGGGCCGCCCCGCCCCACAGGCGCACGACCGTCGGCGGCCTCATGCTCTCGGCCGGTCTCACCTCCTTCGTCACCGGCATCACCGAGCCGATCGAGTTCGCCTTCATCTTCGTGGCACCCGCGCTGCTGGCGGTGCACGCCCTGCTCACCGGGCTGTCGATGGCCCTGATGGCAGAGCTGGGAGCCCGGCTCGGGTTCACCTTCTCCGGGGGTGCCATCGACATGCTGCTCAACGCGGGCAAATCCAACACCCACAGACTCGGCCTGATCATCGGCTTCGGACTGGTCTACTTCGTCGTCTACTACCTGGTCTTCACGATTTTGATCAGGAAGCTGAACCTCGCCACCCCCGGTCGCGAGCCCGGGGAGACCGACGCCTCGTCCGGCACGGCCGGCGCCGGCGGACCGCCCACCGGTCCGCAGAGGGGATCCGAAGGATTAGGAAACGGGAGGGGAAACGGCCCGGACACCGGGCCGTCCGGCTCCTGAGCACAATTCGGGCATCGGGCTACCTGACCCCCGAGCACGCCTCGCCTGGCCCCTGAAGACGATCAGGTCATCGGGCCGCCCGATTCCCGAACATGCTCCCGGCAGCGGGCCGCCCGGCTCCGGAGCGATATTTCGGCTGTCCGCCGGAGACCACGACTTAGGCCGGAATCCGTTCCCCCACGGATGCGAACCGCTCCAACCCGAGGTCACTTTCTCTTCCCAACCGGGCGAAGCGGCCGGAAATTCGAGGAAGTTGGCGGGCGACGTATCTGGACAGGGAGCCGGAAACTCCTAGAGGTGTCAGATTTCGCCGACCACCATCGGAGTTGCCATGTCGCCCCTTCCACGGCCGTTACCGCTCCCCCGGATCGCGCCGTTCCCCTCGGCCGAGCCGCCCTACGACGACGACCGTCCGGCCAGGGACGTCCCCGCCGCCCCGCCGTACATCCAGGGGGCGCTCGCCCTCGCCTTCGAGCCTGAGCCGAGCGAGCCCCAGGTCCAGCGCCCGTTGATCTGGGGACCGCCGGGCGCGGTCCCCGACGAGCGGCGGCTACGGGCCCTCGCGCAGGCCGTCGCCGAGATCCTGTCCGGCAGGCGCCCGCCTTCGAGCGTCTCCTGCCACATGACCAACCGAGCCCACGCCGAGCTGGTACGGAGCGGGAAGATCATCAACTCCGTGCACCCGCTGCGGGCAGGCAGGCTCCACGTGTCGCAGCCCGAGGACGGAGTGGTGGAGATGTGCGTCCTGGTGCACGGCGACGACCGGTCGAGGGTGCTGGCGCTGAGGCTGGAGCGCCGGGGCGTGCAGTGGCTGTGCACCGACTTCGAGACGACGCCCGACCGCACGCCGCGCCGGCCCTGACCGCGCACAGTGCCGGACCGCGCCGGACCACACATCGGGCCGGATCCGCGCCCGACCTCGCACCGGATCGAATCGCACCGGCCCCGATGCCGGACCGTACCGGGCGGACGCCGTGCCGGAGCGCGCCAGGCGGACGCCATGCCGGGCGAAGACCGGATCGGCCGCCGGATGGGGACCATCGTGAAAAGCCGGAGGGCCCGCACATTGTGCGGGCCCTCCGGTCAGCGATCAGACCTCGACGTGCTTGGGGTCGCCGTGGCAGCGCTTGTACTTCTTACCCGAGCCGCAGGGGCACGGGGCGTTGCGCTCGACGTTGCCGTACGCGTCGCGCTCGGCCTTGGTGCTCACCCGGGTGTGCTCCACCTCGCCGCTCTCACCAGGTGCGGTGTACTGCAGCTCGGCGGGACGATCCGGGCCGCGCAGACCGCGGGCGATGATCGAACGGGTCTCCGCGATCGACGCGTCCTCATCGGCGTGATCGTGGGCGTGGTCGTGCTCCTCGACGATCGGGTTGCTCTGTACCTCGACCTCGAGGTTGAACAGGTAACCGACCGACTCCTCCTTGATGCCCTCGAGCATCTGGGCGAACATCTCGAAGCCCTCGCGCTGATATTCGATCAGCGGGTCGCGCTGCGCCATCGCGCGCAGGCCGATGCCCTCCTGGAGATAGTCCATCTCGTAGAGGTGCTCGCGCCACTTGCGGTCCAGGACCGACAGGATGACCCTGCGCTCCAGCTCGCGCATGGCCTCGGCGCCGAGCTCCTCCTCGCGATGGTCGTAGGCGGCCATCGCGTCGGCCTTCACCCGCTCGCCGAGCATCTCGGCGGTGAGGTCCTCGCGACCGCCGGCCTCCTCGATGAGCCCGCCGACGGTGAGGGTGATCGGGTAGAGCAGGCCGAGCGCCTTCCACAGCTTGTCGAGATCCCACTCCTCGGCGAAGCCCTCGGCCGTGGCACCCGCGACGTATTCGTCGATCACGTCGTTGATGAAGCCGCGGATCTGCTCGTGCAGGTCCGCGCCCTCCAGCACCTGGTGACGCTCGGCGTAGATCACCTTGCGCTGGCGGTTCATGACCTCGTCGTACTTCAGAACGTTCTTGCGGATCTCGAAGTTCTGCTGCTCGACCTGGTGCTGGGCGGAGGCGATGGCCTTGGAGACGATGCCCGACTCGATCGGGACGTCATCCGGGATGTTCAGGCGCGTCATGATCATCTCGACCCTGGCCGAGTTGAACAGGCGCATGAGGTCGTCTTCGAGCGAGAGGTAGAAACGCGACTCGCCCGGGTCACCCTGGCGTCCGGACCGGCCGCGGAGCTGGTTGTCGATGCGCCGCGACTCGTGCCGCTCGGTGCCCAGGACGTAGAGGCCGCCGAGCTCGGTGACCTCGTCGTGCTCGGCCTGCACCGCCGTACGGGCCTTCTCGAGCGCCTCGCCCCAGGCCTTGTCGTACTCCTCCGGAGTCTCGGCCGGATCGAGGCCGCGACTGCGCAGCTCCAGGTCGGCACGGAAGTCGGGGTTGCCGCCGAGCATGATGTCGGTGCCTCGACCGGCCATGTTGGTGGCCACGGTGACCGCGTGCTTACGGCCCGCCTCGGCGATGATCGCCGCCTCACGCGCGTGGTTCTTGGCGTTGAGGACCTCGTGCTGGATGCCCCTGCGCTTGAGCTCCTTGGACAGGCGCTCGGACTTCGCCACGCTCGTGGTGCCGATCAGGACCGGCTGGCCCCGGTCGTAGCGCTCCTTGATGTCCTCGGCGACCGCCTGGAACTTGGCGTCCTCGCTCTTGTAGACCACATCGGCCTGGTCCTTGCGGATCATCGGCATGTTGGTCGGGATCGGGACGACGCCCAGCTTGTAGGTCTGGTGGAACTCGTTGGCCTCGGTGGCCGCCGTACCGGTCATGCCGGAGAGCGTCTCGTAGAGACGGAAGTAGTTCTGGAGCGTGATCGTGGCGAGAGTCTGGTTCTCGTCCTTGATCTTGACGGCTTCCTTCGCCTCGATGGCCTGGTGCATGCCCTCGTTGTAACGGCGCCCGTGCAGGACTCGACCGGTGAACTCGTCGACGATCAGGACCTCACCGTCGACGACGATGTAGTCCTTGTCCTTCTTGTAGAGCTCCTTGGCCTTCAACGCGTTGTTGAGATAGCCGACCAGGTGGGTGTGCTCGGGCTTGTAGAGGTTGTCGATGCCGAGCCAGTCCTCGACCTTCTCCACGCCCGACTCGAAGATGCCGACGGTGCGCTTCTTCTCGTCGACGACGTAGTCGCCGGTGTTCTCCTCGCCGTCCTTGCCCTCGGTGCCCTTGCGGAGACGGGGGACGATCTTGGCGAACTCGGCGTACCACTTGCCGGACTGCTCTCCGGGACCGGAGATGATCAGCGGCGTCCTGGCCTCGTCGATGAGGATCGAGTCGACCTCGTCGACGACGGCGAAGTGGTGGCCGCGCTGGACGCACTCCTCCAGCGACCAGGCCATGTTGTCGCGCAGGTAGTCGAAGCCGAACTCGTTGTTCGTGCCGTAGGTGATGTCCGCGTTGTACTGCTTGCGGCGCTCGTCGGGCGGCATGTTCGCCAGGATCACGCCGACCTCGAGACCGAGGAAGCGGTGGATCCGGCCCATGTCGTCGCCGTCACGCTTGGCGAGGTAGTCGTTTGTCGTGATGACATGGACGCCCTTGCCGGCGAGGGCGTTGAGGTAGGTGGGCAACGTACACGTGAGGGTCTTGCCCTCACCGGTGCGCATCTCGGCGATGTTGCCCATGTGCAGGTTGGCCCCACCCATGATCTGCACGTCGTAGGGGCGCTTGCTCAGCACGCGCCGGGAGGCCTCGCGAACGGTGGCGAAGGCCTCGGGAAGCAGGTCGTCGAGGGACTCGCCGTCGGCGTAACGCTGCTTGTATTCGGCGGTGAGCGCGCGGAGCTCGGCGTCGGTCAGGCTCGTGAAGTCGTCTTCAATGGAGTTGACCTGGTCGGCGATCCGCTTGAGCTTACGCAGAAGCTTGCCTTCGCCTGCGCGAAGAATCTTATCGAGAAAGGCTGGCACTTTAGGTAAAGCTCCTCGCAGGTCTTCCACGGCCGGACGGGCCCGGTTGAGGACGAGACATGGTTCTCCGCTGCCATCGTAGGCGGTTCCGCCACCAGACACAGCCACCCTGAAAGACGCTCTTGCCGTCCATAGAGTTCCTTGCCCTCTTCTTTGAGAGAGTACGGGCAGATTCAGGGGGTATGACTCCTTTATCACGCCCGCGATGAAATCGACACGCGGGCGTGTCGCTGTGCCGAAGAGGAGACGCCGTCGTGGCCGACGACACTTACGACGACACACAGCAGGCCGGACACGGGGGCAGGGCCTCGTCCTGGCTGGCGGTGACCGTGATCCTGATGGGCTTCGCCATCGGAGGGGTCGCCCTCTGCCTGGGCCCCAACTGGTTCCTGTTCTGGATGGGCGCGATCGTCTGCGCCCTGGGCGGGATCCTCCTTCTGACCTTCCGGGTCTTCCATGATGTCGTTCTCGACGCCCCCCGAACGCCGTACAGCAAGAGCCATGGAGGCATACTCGACCAATAGCCAGGAAGAGTGACGAATCGTGATATTTACCTCATCTGGGCAGCAGAGACCCGGCACCCACACACCTGCATAGCGTTTTTGTCGGTGTGGCGCGTTAGCCTCGGCGTCATGCAGATGTTCTGTTTCCTCCCGAGGCGGTCATGACGCTCACCCTCTCCGCCGACGAGGCCCGCCGCATCGTCCTGCGCGCCCAGGGGTTTCTGGGCGCCGAGGCCCGCCGCGGCGGTGCGCCCGCGACCCTGCGCCGCCTGGGCGCCGTCCAGCTCGACACGATCTCCGTCCTGGCTCGCTCCCACGAGCTCGTCGCGTACGCCCGCCTCGGCGCCGTCGGCAGGGAGAAGATCGAGCGGGCATATTGGGACGACCCGGCCGCCGCCTTCGAATACTGGTGTCACGCCGCCTGCATCCTGCCGATCGACGACTGGCCCCTGTACGCCTTCAGGCGCAGGCATTTCCGCGACAGGAAATACCGCTGGCACGAGCTGCCCGACAGCGTCGACAAGATCCTGGAGCAGGTCCGCGAGAGCGGCCCCATCACCACCGCCGACCTCGGCGGCGCCAAGAAGGGCGGTCCCTGGTGGGACTGGTCCGACGCGAAGATCGCCATCGAGTGGCTGCTGGACACCGGTGACGTCGTCTGCACCCGCCGCGTCGGCTGGCGCCGCGTCTACGACCTGGCCGAGCGCGCGGTCCCCGAGCATCTCCTGGCCGAAGAGCTCTCCGACGCCGAGTGCGTCATCCGCCTGATCCGGATCGCCGGGCGCGCCCTCGGCGTGGCCACCCGCGCCGACCTCGTCGACTTCCTCCGGCTGAAGGCTCCCCAGGCGCTCCTGCTCGACCAGTGCCTGCTCGAGGGCACCGGCGGGCTCGTCCCTGTCCAGGTCTCCGGATGGCCCGACCGCGGGGCCGCCGGAGCCGCCGGAGCCGCCGGAGCCGCCGGAGCCGCCGGAGCCACTGCCTGGGCCGACCCCGTCGCGCTGGAGACCGAGCCCCGGGGCCGTCACCGCACGACCCTGCTCTCCCCGTTCGACTCCCTGGTCTGGGACCGCGCCCGCACCGCCCGCGTGTTCGGGTTCAACCACCGTCTTGAGGCGTACGTCCCCAAGGAGAAGCGTGTCCACGGTTACTTCACCATGCCGGTCCTGGCCGGGGGCCGGCTGATCGGCAGGGTCGATCCGGCCCGCGAGGGCTCCACCCTCGTCGGCCGCCAGGTCAGCCTCGAGGCCGGCGTCAACCAGCGCAAGGGCGCCGAGTCACTGGCCGACGCCCTCTGGGAGGCCGCCGCCTGGGTCGGCTGTGACAGCGTCCGCGTGGACCGGGTGGATCCTCAGCTGTCGGTGTCGCTGCAGCAGGCTCTGGCCCGCTGATCCTCAGGCCCCGGGTGCGGTGACCGGAAAAGGGTCACCGCACCGGGCCTGTCAGGTGATCTCGAGCATCCGCTCGCGGACCGCGTAGACGACCGCTTCCATCCGGGAGTGGAGCTGAAGCTTGTCCAGGATGTTGCGGACGTGGTTCTTCACGGTGTTCTCGGAGATGAACAACTGCTTGGCGATCTCTCGGTTGTTCATTCCCTTGGCAACCAGGCGGAGCACTTCCATCTCCCGCTCTGTCAAGCGGGGGACGGGAAGCTGCGGAGGCCGCTCGGCCTCCTTGCGGCTCATGTTCGCGAACTCGGTGATGAGCTTGGCGGCCATCGCCGGGTTGATCAGCGACTGCCCTTCGTGAACGCCGCGCACGGCCTGGGGGACCTCGTCGAGCTGAACGTTCTTCAGCAGGTAACCGGTGGCACCCGCCTTGATCGCCTCGAAGAGGTCCTCCTCCTCGTCGCTCACCGTCAGCATGATGATCCGCGTGCTCGGCACCGAGGCCTTGATCGCGCGTGTGGCCTCGATACCGCTCCTGCGGGGCATCCGGACGTCCATGAGCATGACATCGGGGGTGAGGCGATCGGCGAGCTCGACCGCCTCCTGACCGTCGCTCGCCTCACCGACCACCTCGATGTCCGCCTCCGCTGCCAGCGCCATTTCCAGGCTGCGGCGGATCAGCGCATGATCGTCAACGATCAACACGCGGATGGGGTCACCGCGTCCGGTGGGGCTGGTTGCATCGTCGGGTTCCGTCACGCCTCCTCCTCGGGGGGCCAGAGCCGTTGGACCGCCATGATTACACGGGTTTCATGGTCCGCGGGTTGGTCGGAGAGGATCTTCGAACGCTTCCGTCAAGGTTCGACGAGTCGCAATACGCCATAGCTGTAGCCTTGTCGTAGATATACGACACTGGGCTGCCCGCTCTCCTTGTCACGGAACAAGTAGAAGTCGTGCCCGACAAGCTCCATTTCGAGGAGCGCCTGGTCGATGGTTATCGGGTCGGCTTCATGGAATTTTTCCCTGATCATCAACGGCCCGTCGCCGTCCATCTGGATCGGGATGATCGTCTTGTCTTCCGGAAGGTCGTGATCGACCTCCTGATCCGCCTGAGGCGCGGTGCGAGGCAGGGGGGCGGAGGCCTCGAAGGACTCCGCCAGCGCGGTGGCCGTCAGTTCGGCGACCGACGGGGGGCAGTGGTTGCCATGGTGGATCTTCCGCCGGTCGGCGAGACGGCGAAGTCTGCCTTCCAGCTTTCCGAGCGCTATGTCAAGAGCGGCGAAACGATCGTCCGCCGAGGCCTCGGCCCGCACGGCGGGCCCTCGTGAGTGGATGGTGAGTTCGACCCGTTCACGCTGGTCGACGATGCGCGGATTGCTTTCTTTGGATACCTCCACGTCAACGCGAATGAGCTTATGGTCCAAACGCTCGATCCTGGCCAGCTTGGTGTTCACGTGGTCTCGGAATCGGTCACTCACTCCGGTGTGCCGACCCTTGACGATGATCTCCATGCACAGCCCCCCTTCGAATCTCGACGGTGGTACTACGACACCCGCTCGGCCGACCTGGTCTTCGTCCCCACATCCGCCTGCTGAGGGTTTCGCAGCTCTTTGCCACTACATGCCCTTCTCTTCTGGCGAGGAACATCTGGCTCCCCGGGAAGGCAGGACTTACCTCTAAGCCGCACCGTGATCGAGCGACAAAAAGTCGTCTTACGTGGACCGTTTGGCCTGCGGCTGGCATCGGCTAGCCAGGCCGGCCCCCTTACGGGAGTCGGTCCGGCGCAACCACGGACCCGAGCGGGTGCCATGGCTCAGACGCTATCCGTATCCAGGCCGAATGTCAGCCTGGAGAGCGGCCAAAGGATCACTTTGCGTAATTCTCAGCGAGGTCTTCGAAGGGTGGAGGTAGATACTTTGGAAGCCCACACCCCATATCCGAGAGCTGCTCGCATCCGTTGAACAGCCGCAAGACCATGATCGAGACAGGGACTTGTGTCCTGACGGTGAGGCCGTTTACCTACTTGTCGATCACCCTCCGTCACGATCGCTTATTTTGATCTCTCCGGCGTGTCGCAGCGACGGTCGCGGCGAGCGGAACCGGCACGCCCGTCTCCCGTAGCGCTCTGGCGGCCTCGACGAGCGTCGCACCGGTGGTGACGATGTCGTCGACCAGCACGATCGGCCCCAAGACGCCCCTGTGATCCGACAGAGACACGTTGCGGCCGGGCGCCACCGTGAACGCCCAGGACAGGTTCGCGGCCCGCTGGAGCGAGCTCAGCCCCGCCTGGTCGGCGATGCGGCGGCGCTGGGTGAGGATCTTCTCCACGGACACCGGCCAACCGGCCGCGCGAAGATATCCGGCCGCCAGGTCCGCGAGCCGGGTCACCGGATCGTGACCGCGGCGGCGCAGGGCCGAGCGGGCGCTCGGCACCGGCACGAGCGTGACCGGGCGCTCGCCCACCGCGGTGGCGATCGTCAGGGCCAGGGCCCCGGCCAGCGGATGGGCGAGGGCCGTACGGCCGCGCTCCTTGTAGGCGATGATCGCCCGGCGTGCGGCGCCCGTGTATTCGGCCGCCGACCAGCACTCGGGGAGGCCGGGCGGGGAGGGCACGGGCATGCGGTGCGCGGGCTCCCCGTGCAGCTCCGCCGCACAGCGGGAGCAGACGAGGGCGCCAGGTGCGTCGCATCCGGCGCAACGAGGCGGCAGGAGCAGGTCGAGCAGAGCGGTCGGCACGCATTCACGATGTCAGGCCCCACCGACAGAAAACCCGGCCAGAAAACCCGGCTCCGCGGCCCGGAGAGGGGCGCTCGGCCCACCGACGCCCCGGAAGGGACGGCCCGGTCCGGGGAGCCGGCCCACCGGGGCCGCGGGAATTCTACGGAAATTCCCTGGGAACTCCGAGAAGGTCCCGGCCCGGGCGAACGGCCGGCCCGCGTTCCGGAGAAACCCCCTCAGCCCAGGGGATAGACCGGGGAGGTTGGACCGTTCTCGACGAAGTCCGGCTTTCCGGCCTCGTCCTTGACCAGCTCCTCCCACTTGGCGGAGGTCCGGTAGAGGATCTGCAGTTTGCCGTTGTCCTCCGCGCCGGCCAGCAGCGAGCCGTCCAGCGCGGTGATGCTGTCGATCCGGGGGTCGGGGGGCAGCGGCTTGGCCTCCGCGGCGACCGAGGCCTCCAGCAGCTCGGACTTCTCGGTGAGCACGTAGAGGCTCTTGCCGTCGTTCCAGGCGATATCCCTGATCGCCTTGCCCTGCACCACGGGCTGGAGGTTGTCGATACGCGTCGCGCTCCCCTGGCCGATGACCGTGCCGATCAACACCCGCTCTTCCGCCCCGTCGTTGACGACCACCGCGACGTGCACGCCGTCCCGTGCGATCTTGAGCAACTTGACGTTGACCGTGTCCAGCTCGGGGGCCGCCACCCGATACTGCTGCCTGTTGTAGCGGTCGTGCCGGATCACCACCGAGGTGTGGTCATTGGGCCGGTTCACCGTCCACAGGGTGTCGTAGCGGTCCCAGGAGGGCGGCGTGAGGGACTCCCCCGTGGCCCATTCCTGCCACTCGCCTCCCGCGGAGATCGACGCCACCGAGATGCTCTTGCCGTCCTTCGAGAGCGCCGCCACCCGCGCGGGTTTCTCGTCGCTGATCGCCGGATGGGTACGGGTCTCATCCTTCTCACCCGCCCTGCCCGGCACCGGCTGCCCGACCTTCTCACTGGTCAGCAGTCTCAGGCCCCCGTCGGACAGGTAGAACGGGGCGATGTCACGGGGGGTCATCCAGTGGTCGAAGGCCGACTGCTCCTGTGCCTCGATCTGGAGCGAGGAGTCGGAGTAGTAGGACTCGCCGTTCACCTCCACCCTGAAGCCCCAGCCCCCCTTGGTGAGCGTGGAGAGCGTCCCGGCGAGCTGGGCGGCCATCGGACCGATGAGGTCGGAGGCCACATGCTTGTTCAGGTTGATGATGACGCGGTTGTCCTCGGTGGTGACGTCGATGAGCTTGGTGTCCGGCTCGAAGGCCGTCTTCACCGCGCCCTTGAGCAGGCTGCTCGGCCCCTGGAGCAACCGCTCGACCGCCGTCTTGGCGGAGTTCGCGGTGGGGTCGATCGGCACCCGGACCTGGTCGATCACCAGGCCCTTCCACTCGGAGTCCAGGAAGTACAGGTCCACGGGGCGATAGCCGTGATCGACGTCGGACTCCGACAGCACCAGCCCTTCGGGCCCTCCGCTGATCCTCCATCCGTTCGGCCCCTTGACAAGGCTGAAGGGCATGTTCAGCGGCCCGCCACTGGGTTTATACCGGCCATCTTGGCCGATATACGCCGTAATGTCGCCTTTAAGGGTGACCCTGGCCTTGTCCTCCCCCACGGACACGGACGAGAACTTCTCGTACTCACCGTGCTCGTAGACCAGCACATCGCCCTTCGGGTTCCACTGCTTGGCGAAGTCGTCGGTGAGATACTGGCGCGCGACCTCACGCTCGGGATCGTCCGGGCTCGCCATCGCGGCCCGGAATCCGGTGACGACCTTCTCCGGCGACCAGTCGCCCTTCGGCGGCATGGCGATGACCCGCGCGTACGGATCACCCAGCGGGTTGCCCTTGCGCGCGTCCGCGACGGTGATGGGCTTGTTTCCCGTGGGAATGACGGAGCAGGCCGTTCCCGCCCAGGTCAGCACGATGATCAGGCTCACCGCTCCCACTCGGTGCCCAGGCCTAGTCCACATCGCGTCCCCCGTCGGCCAGCGCCGGCAACAGCATCGGCGTCATGTGCCCCCGCCATGTCCGCCGCATCTCCACCTCCGGCGGGACCAGCGGCAGCGGTGAGCCTCTCAGCGCGGTTCCGGACACCCGGGGCAGCGAGAGGCGGAACTGCGACCCCTCCCCCTGCACTCCCCATGCCTGCAGCCAGCCGCCGTGCAGGATCGCGTCCTCGCGGGAGATCGCCAGCCCCAGCCCGGTGCCGCCGATGGTCCGCGCGCGGGACGGATCGGCCCGCCAGAACCGGTCGAAGACCATGTTCTCCTCGCCCGGCTTCAGCCCCACCCCGTGATCCCGTACGGCCACCGCCACCGCGTCCCTGTCCGCGCCGACCGAGACGATGACCTCTCGGCCCTCTCCGTGCTCTATCGCGTTGAACAGCAGGTTGCGAAGGATGCGCTCGACCCTGCGGCTGTCCATCTCCGCCATGCAGGGCTCGCCCGGCAGACGCAGGTCGAAGCGGGTGGAGTGACGCTCGGCCAGCGCCTCGGAGTCGGCGACCGCGCGGAGCACCACGTCTCTGACGTCCACGGAGTCGACGTCCAGGTCGGCCGCGCCCGCGTCGTAGCGGCTGATCTCCAGCAGGTCGGCGAGCATAGACTCGAAGCGGTTCAGCTGGTTCTGCATCAGCTCGGCGGACCGCGAGGCCATCGGGTCGAAGTCCTCGCGGGCGTCGTAGAGCAGGTCGGCCGCCATGCGCACGGTCGTCAGGGGGGTGCGCAGCTCGTGTGACACGTCCGAGACGAACTGCCGCTGGACCTGGGAGAGCTCCTCAAGCTGGTGGATCTTCAATGCCAGGTTGGCGGCCATCTCGTTGAAGGAGGTGGCCAGGCGTGCCAGGTCGTCCTCGCCGCGGACCTTCAGCCGCTCGTCCAGGCGTCCGGCGGCCAGCCGCTCGGCGGCCTGCCGTGCCAGCCGTACCGGTGTGACCACCTGACGCGTGACCAGCGAGGCGATCGCGGCCAGCAGCAGCACCAGGCTCGCGCCGACGGCGATGAGTTTCTGCTGAACGGAGGAGAGGGTCTGCTCCTCCTTGTCCAGCGGAACGAGGTGGTAGATCTCGTAGGCGCCGTCGAGGCCGGTCCCGCTGGTGTCGAGGCGAGTGCCGATGATCATGCCCTGCACCGGTTCCTGCCCCTTGTAGAAGAGCCTGGTGTACCAGATGCTGTCCTCGCCGACCGCTTTCTTGAACATCTCGTCGCGCTGCTTCGGCGGGATGCTGGCCTCGTCGATGTTCGTGGTGCCGATGGACTCACCCGGCCGGTTCTCGTTACGGATGATCACCGAGTATCGGGATCCGGCCCGCTGCGCGAGCGCGTCGAGCGCCTGGCTGAGGGGGGTTCCGCCGCCCTGCTGGAGCGCCTCACCGGAGTCGGCGGGCTGGTTGGCAGGGTCGGCGTCGGGCCGGCTCAGGTATCCGAGCACCGCGTTCCTGTCGGACTGCGCCTCGCTCTTCGCCGCCTGTTCCTTGGCCTCCAGCGTGGTCGAGATGATCTGCTGCATGAGGAAGACGCCGAGCACGGCGACCACCGCGATGGAGATGACCATCGTGCTGGTGACCACCCGGAGTTGCAGGGAGCGCCGCCAGACCCTGCGCACGCTTCCTGCGGCACGGCGCGTCCGCCGACGCACACCCCGCGCCACTTGGCGCAGGGTGCGACGTCGGCGTTTCTTCGGCGGAGAGGACATCCCGGGTCCGAGACGGGTCGCGCCGGCCTAGGCCGGACCGGCCTTGTAGCCCACTCCGCGGACCGTCACGACGATCTCGGGATGCTCGGGATCCTTCTCGATCTTGGCGCGGAGCCGCTGGACGTGCACGTTGACCAGGCGGGTGTCGGCCGCGTGGCGGTAGCCCCATACCTGCTCCAGCAGGACCTCACGGGTGAAGACCTGACGCGGTTTGCGGGCGAGGGCGACCAGCAGGTCGAACTCGAGCGGGGTGAGGTTGATGGTCTCCTCCTCCCGCTTGACCGAGTGCCCGGCGACGTCGATGGTGATGTCGCCGATCTGCAGGATCTCCGGCGTGGGCTCGTCGGTGCGGCGCAACCGCGCGCGGACCCGGGCGACGAGCTCCTTGGGCTTGAACGGTTTGACGATGTAGTCGTCGGCCCCGGACTCCAGTCCGAGCACCACGTCGATCGTGTCGCTCTTGGCGGTCAGCATGACGATGGGCACACCGGACTCGGCCCGGATGCGACGGCACACGTCGATGCCGTCCGCGCCGGGCAGCATCAGGTCAAGCAGGACCAAATCCGGCCGGGTATCACGGAAGGCGTCAAGCGCCTTGTCCCCGTCGGAGACGAAGGAAGGCTCGAAACCCTCTCCGCGCAGCACGATACCGAGCATCTCGGCGAGAGCGGCGTCGTCGTCGACGACCAGCACGCGTCCTTTCATGGCCCCTCATTCGGTTTACGCAGTTTGGGAGTTTTTGGGATAAACCGCTCGGTCGTCGAAGATTACCCTTGTCCGACTACTGGATGACACCGTCCGACGACCGGACATCCAAATGACGAATTTTAGGTGCATGCAACGTAAAGCGTGTTGTGGTGCCCCCGTACAGCCATCTCCGGTCTCAGCGACTGCGGACGCCAAGCGAAGGTGGTCACATCCCCAGTCTGCGGTAAACGGTGGTCTCTCGGCCATCCCTCTGGCATCTCCCGTCGATCTCCAGGGGGGTGAAATCTCTACGTGATCTCCCGATCACCACGATCGGTGTGTCCACATGCCAGGATTGGGATATGTCAGATGGTCACGGCTCGACTCCCGGTACGCCTTCCGGCTGGGCGCCCAACCAACCTCCGCCGTACGGCGACGCCCCGGGATCGCCGTGGACCGCGCCGGGTGAGAGCCCCGGCGCGCCACCGCCCGCCGGGCCGCCTTCCGGGCAGCCCGGGCAGCCCGGACAGCCCGGACAGCAGGGCCCGCCCCCGCAGCAGCCGTACAACCAGCAGGGCCCGCCGTACGAGCAGCCCGGCCAGCAGTACGGCCAGCAATATGGCCAGCAGCAGTACGGCCAGCAGTACGGCGGACGCTGGCAGCCCCCCGCGATGCGACCGGGGATCATCCCGCTGCGCCCGCTCGGCGTGGGCGACATCCTCGACGGCGCGATCAAGCTGATCCGCTCCAACCCGAAGGCCGTCCTGGGCCTGTCCGCGATCGCCGCCGTGCTGGGTGCGATCCCCGTGGCGATCGGCCAGGCCATCGTGCTGGGCTCGGCCGCCTCGCCCCTGAGGGACCCGTCGCAGGCCGGGACCGTCCCCGAGGTGGGCTTCGCCGACTACGGCGGCAGCCTGATCTCCTACGCCGTGCAGTTCGTCGCGGTGACCCTGCTGAGCGGCGTGCTGACCCGGATACTGGGCCGCGCGGTCTTCGGCGGCAAGATCACGGTCGGTGAGGCCTGGCGGCTGACCCGGAGCCGGGTGCCCACGCTGTTCGGGCTGGTGGCCATCAGCGCCCTGCTCTTCCTGGTGCCGCTGGGCCTGCTCGTCGCGCTGTTCGTCGCGCTGAGCCTGTCCGGGGCGGACGTTCTCGCGGTGGCGGTCGTCGGTGTGCTGGCGATGGTGGGCTTCTTCGCCTACGCCGCCTTCGTCACCACCCGCCTGGCCCTCTCGGCGTCCGTCGCGGTGCTGGAGCGGCGCGGCGTCATCGACTCCCTGCGCAGGTCCTGGCGCCTGGTCACCGGCGGTTCCTGGCGGACCTTCGGCATCCTGATACTCACAGTGATCATCACGGGGCTGGTCTCCCTGGTGATCTCCCTGCCCTTCACCCTGACCGCCAGCTTCATCGGCATCTTCGGCCAGGGTTCCACCGGCTCGCAGGTCATCACGGCGGTCCTGCTCGCCATCGGCGGCACCGTGGGCGCGATGATCACCTACCCGTTCCAGGCCGCGGTCAACGGCCTGCTCTACGCCGACCGGCGGATGCGCGCCGAGGCGTTCGACCTGGTGCTTCAGACGGCGGCGATCGAGCAGCAGCGCCAGGGCTGGGTCCACGCGACGGCCGACGACCTGTGGGACCCGTCCGTCACGCCCGGCGGCCCCGTCCAGCCGGGGCACCCCGGTCAGGGATCGCCGTGGTCTCCCTCCTGATCTCCCTCCTCGACCCCGTCGACATCGGTCGCGGCGAGGCCCGGCGCGCGGCGATCCAGGAGCTGCTCAAGTCCGAGTACGCCAAGGAGTCGCTGGTCGACCGGGTCACCCGTACCGTGAACCAGTTTCTGGACGACCTGCTGGACCAGGCGTCCGTGGGCGTGGCCGGCAGCGTGGTGGCGCGGGCCATCCTCATCGCGCTCGTGATCGCGATGATCGTCGCGGTGGTCATGATCGCGCTCAGGGCCACCCGAGGAGGTACCGCACGCCAGACGGGGATCTTCGGGGAGCACCGCCGCACCGCCTCCGAGCACCGCGAGGCCGCCGAACGGCTGGCCGCGGAGGGCCGGTGGGCCGAGGCGATCCGCGAGCGGCTCCGTGCCGTCGCCCGCGACCTGGAAGACCGCGTCATCGTCGACTCCACGCCCGGCCGTACCGCCGGTGAGCTCGCCGCCGAGGCGGGGCGCGCCCTGCCCGGCCTCGCCGCCGAGCTCACCGCCGCGGCCCGGGTGTTCGACGACGTGACCTACGGCGAGGTGCCGGGCACCGCCGAGGCCTACGCGATACTGCGCGACCTCGACGACCGCCTGCGTACGGCCCGGCCGACGCTCGGCCCGGCCACGAAGGCGGTCCCGTCTTGAGCCTCGCCGCACCCCCGCAGTCGGGGTCGACCTCCGTCTCGCCGACCGCGCGACGCCTCTGGCGCGGCGGCCGGGGCATCCTGCTGATCGCCCTCCTCGTGATCGCCGGCGCCGTCGTCACCGTGCTGTTCAGCGGCTCGCAGCAGGGCGGCAAGCCCCTGGACCCCGACGGCACCTCGCTGTCGGGGTCCAGGGGCCTGGCCCAGCTGCTGCGAGCGCGGGACGTGCGCGTCGTGCGGGTCACCTCCGTCGCCGAGGCGCGTACGGCCGTCCCCGTGGCCACCGGCGGTCCCACGGCCGCCACGCTGCTGCTCGGCGACACCTCCTTCCTCACCGAGGACGAGGCCCGGCAGCTCACCACGCTGCCCGCCGACCGGCTCCTGGTCGGCGAGGCGAATCATCTGGACGTGCTCGCACCGGGCGTGACCGTCAAAGAGTCGGCGCGGTCGCGTTCCCGCGAACCCGAGTGCGCGCTCCCGGCCGCGACCAGGGCGGGCAGCGCCTACATGGGCGGCGTGGCCCTCACCGGGCCCCCAGGGGCGATCGGCTGCTACCCCGCCGACGGGGGGTCCACCCTGGTCAGCGTGCGAGACGGCGAGCGGACGGTCACGGTCGTGGGCGACGGCGAGTTCATGACCAACCTGCGGCTCGCCGAGGACGGCAACGCCGCGCTGGCGATGAACCTGGCCGGAGCCCGCCCGACGCTGATCTGGCTGATGGCCCCCGAGTCCGTCCCGCAGGCCGCGGGCGAGGCGAGTCTCTACGACCTGATCCCCAACGGGGTCAAATGGGCCGTGGTGCAGGTAGGCGTCGCGGTGTTCCTGCTGGCGCTCTGGAGAGGCCGCAGGCTCGGCCCGGTGGTGGCCGAACGGCTGCCGGTCGTGGTCAGGGCGGCCGAGACGGTCGAGGGCCGTGCCAGGCTCTACCGTGCGAGGCGAGCCCGTGACCGGGCCGCCGCCGCCCTTCGCGGAGGTTTCGCCGACCGGATCACCCCCCGGCTCGGGCTGCCCTCGGCGGCCGGGCCGGACGCGACGGTCAACGCGATCGCCGAGAGGACCGGCCAGGCGGCCGCTCGTGTGGGCACGGCCCTGTACGGCCCGCCGCCGGCCGACGAGGCCGGGCTGGTCGCCCTGGCCGCATTTCTGGACATGTTGGAAAGACAGGTTGGAGAGTCGTGAGCGAGCGAGCCGGGCCCCCCGGACTCCCCGGAATTCACAGCATCCGCGGATCCCTCGGAACCACTCCGGTCCCGGGGCAGGGGAAGGAGACCTCATGACCACACCACCGGAGAACGGCGAGCTCGCGGGGACGACCTCCGCCGGCAGAGCCGAGGCCGGCGCGACCGGCGCGAACGGTGCGCGGGAGGCGCTGGGAGCTCTGCGCGCCGAGGTCTCCAAGGCGGTCGTCGGTCAGGACGCCGTGATCACCGGGATGGTGATCGCACTGCTCTGCCGGGGCCACGTGCTGCTCGAAGGCGTGCCCGGCGTCGCCAAGACCCTGCTCGTCAGGACCCTGGCCGCCGCTCTCTCGCTGGACTTCAAGCGGGTGCAGTTCACGCCCGACCTGATGCCGGGTGACATCACCGGCTCACTGATCTACGACGCGAAGACGTCGGAGTTCGAGTTCCGCAAGGGGCCGGTCTTCACCAACCTGCTGCTCGCCGACGAGATCAACCGCACCCCTCCCAAGACGCAGGCCGCGCTGCTGGAGGCGATGGAGGAGCGTCAGGTCAGCGTGGACGGCACGCCGCACGGCCTGCCCGACCCGTTCATCGTGGCCGCCACCCAGAACCCGATCGAGTACGAGGGCACCTACCAGCTTCCCGAGGCTCAGCTCGACCGGTTCCTGCTCAAGCTGACGGTGCCGCTGCCGCCCCGCGACCAGGAGATCACGGTGCTCGAACGGCACGCGCTGGGATTCGACCCGCGCGACCTGTCCCACATCAAGGCCGTGGCGACCATCGACGACCTCGCGGCGGGCCGTGCGGCGGTCAGCCAGGTGCACGTCGGCCCCGAGGTGCTCGGCTACATCGTGGACATCGCCAGGGCCACCCGCCACTCGCCCTCGCTCCAGCTCGGCGTCTCGCCCCGTGGCGCCACCGCGCTGCTGGCCGGGGCCCGCGCCTGGGCCTGGCTGTCCGGCCGCTCCTACGTGACCCCCGACGACGTCAAGGCACTGGCCAGGCCCTCCATGAGGCACCGGATCCAGCTCCGCCCCGAGGCCGAGCTGGAGGGCGCGACCGCCGACGGCCTCATCGACGCCATCCTCGCCTCCGTCCCCGTCCCCCGCTGACCCATGGCGCTGACAGGACGGGCCGCGCTGCTGGCCCTGCTGGGCACCCTGGTCGTGCTGTTCGCCCCCCGGCCGGGACTGGCCGTGGCCGGGGTGGCGCTGCTGATCGTGGCGCTGGTCACGGTCGACCTGCTGCTGGCGGGGAGCGTGCGACCGCTGCGGTTCACCCGCTCGGGCGACCGGCTGGTACGGCTCGGCGAGTCGGCCACGGTCGAGCTGATCGTGGAGAATCCCGGATCCCGCCGGGCCCGGGGCGTGCTCAGGGACTCCTGGCCGCCCTCCGCCGGGGCCACGCCACGGCATCTGCCGCTGGACGTGCCCCCGGGAGAGCGCCGCCGCCTCGTCACGACGCTGTCCCCCACCCGCAGGGGCGACCGCGAGGCGGTCACGGTCACGGTGCGCACGCTGGGTCCGATGGGCATCGCGGCCCGCCAGGGCTCGCACAGCGTGCCGTGGTCGGTCCGGGTGCTGCCGCCCTTCCTCAGCCGCAAGCACCTGCCCGCCAAACTGTCCCGGCTCAGAGAGCTCGAAGGACAGCATCCCTCGATGGTCCGGGGACAGGGCACCGAGTTCGACTCGCTGCGCGAGTACGTGGTCGGCGACGACGTCCGCTCGATCGACTGGCGGGCCACCGCGCGCCGCAACGACGTCGTGGTCCGCACCTGGCGGCCCGAGCGCGACCGGCGGGTGCTGATCGTCCTGGACACCGGCCGCACCTCGGCCGGCCGGGTGGGCACGGCCCCGATCCCCCTCGCCGGCGAGACGCCCCGGCGCTCCGGCCCGTACGGCGGAGCGGCGATCGTGCCCGGCTGGCCCCGCCTGGACTGGTCGATGGACGCGGCGCTGCTGCTGGCCGCGCTGGCCTCCCGCGCCGGCGACCGGGTCGACTTCCTGGCCTACGACCGTACGGTGCGCGCCTGGCTCCCCGGCGCCGGCCGTACGGAACTGCTGTCGTCGCTGGTCAACAGCATGGCCCCGATCGAGGCCGAGCTGATCGAGGCGGACCCGGCCGGCATGGTCGCGGCCGTCATGACCCGTGCCAGGCGGCGCTGCCTGGTCGTCGTGCTGACCGATCTCAACTCGGCGTCGCTGGAGGAGGGGCTGCTGCCGGTGCTTCCCCAGCTGTCCTCACGGCACCTGGTGCTCCTGGCCGCCGTCTCCGACCCGCAGGTGGCCGCGATGGCGGCCGGGCGCGGCACCTCCGAGCTGGTCTACAACGCCGCGGCGGCCGAGCACCAGAACGCCGACCGGCGCAGGATCACCACCCGGCTGCGCCGCCAGGGCGTGGAGGTCGTGGACGCCTCTCCCGAGCGGATCGCCCCCGCCCTGGCCGACGCCTACCTGGCCCTGAAGGCCGCGGGCCGCCTCTGACCCCGATGCCCTCGGCCGGGGGACGACTCCGGCCGGGGGCACGGCCTCGGCCGGAGGCACGGCTCGGCTCCGGCCGGAGGCACCCCTTTCCGCCGGGAACCCGTTTTCTTCTGGGAACGCGCTCCGGTTCTTCGGCGACACGCTCCGGCCGCATGGGGATCGACCGCGAACACGCCCTCGCCCCGTATCCGGCGGATCCCGGAGCCGGGACGCGCCCTAACCGGCGGTCGGGGCGAGGTCGGGAGCCCGCTCCAGGTCCCCGGTCTCCTGGGCGGCCACGGCCCGGCGGCCGAAGAAGATCACGTAGGCGAGGAAGCCGACCTCGGCGATCACTCCGATGCCGATGCGGGCCCAGGTGGGCAGGCCCGAAGGGGTGACCAGCCCCTCGATCAGGCCGGAGACGAACAGCACCACGACCAGGCCGAGGGCCACGCTCATCACGGCCCTGCCCTGCTCGGCGAGGGCCTCGCCGCGCTTGCGCGTACCGGGGTCGACGACCGTCCAGCCGAGGCGCATGCCGACGGCCCCGGCGAGGAACACCGCGGTCAGCTCCAGCAGGCCGTGCGGCGTGATCAGGCCGAAGAAGACGTCGAGCTTGCCGTGCGAGGCCATCAGCCCGGCGGAGGCGGCGACGTTGAGCGCGTTCTGCCAGAGGATGTATGGGATCGGCAGGCCGAGCAGGATGGCCATGATGATCATCTGCATCGCGATCCAGGCGTTGTTGGTCCAGACCTGACCGGCGAACGAGGCCGCCGGATGCTCCGAGTAGTAGTCGGCGAAGTCATGGTTGACGAGCTGGTCGATCTCCGCCGGGGTGGCGATCGACGCCTGAACGCCGGGATCTCTCGCCACCCAGACGGCGACGACGGTGGAGACCAGGATGAACGCGGCGGTGGTACCGAGCCACCACCAGCGGGCCCGGTAGGCGACCACCGGGAAGGAGACCGTGAAGAAGCGGATGAACTCCCGCCAGGCCGGGGTGTGCGCTCCCGTCACCGCCGAACGGGCACGGGCGACCAGCGCCGACAGGCGGCCCACCAGGATCGGATCGGCGGACGCGGAGCGCACCTGGGACAGGTGCGTGGCGACCCGCTGATAGAGGTCCACCAACTCGTCGACCTCGGCGCCGTCCAGCGACCTGCGCCGCCGGATCAAGTCCTCAAGGCGGTCCCAGACCGGGCGGTGCGCGCTGACAAAAGCGTCGATGTCCACGCGGAAAGCGTATCCACTGCATCGCGACAGGGGCCCACGACGGGTGGGCGACGTCATCCGCTGCGGGCCTCGACGGGAGACCGCACGGATGGGCGGCGCGGGCGGCTCCGGCCATCGAGCCGAAAGCCCGTACGGACAGGCAACGCGAGCAGCTCCACACGGGACGGCGGCACGGGCGGCTCCGCACGGATAGACGGCGGCACAGGCGGTTCCGCACAGGTGGGCGAGGCGGGCGGCCAGGACGGGAATCTGTCCCGAATGGGTAAGGTGCTAAGTGTGTCCGATGTCGTAACCGGCGAAGCCGTAATCGTCGAAGTCCGGGTCGCTCAGCTGGCCAGCAGGACCGCGGCGCTGCTGATCGACATTGTGGTCCAGCTCGTGACGCTGTTCGGCGCGTCCTACCTGGTCGGCGTCGTGTCCTTCACCTCCGATCCGGCCCTGACAGCGGTGATCTATCTCGTGCTCACCGTGCTCGTGATCGTCGGCTATCCGGTGGCCTTCGAAACGCTCTCGCGCGGCCGCAGCCTGGGCAAACTCGCCCTCGGACTCCGGGTCGTCAGCGACGACGGCAGCCCTGAGCGGTTCCGGCAGGCCCTGTTCCGCGGGCTGGCGGGAATCCTGGAGTTCTGGACGCTCGGCGGCGCCCCCGCCCTGATCAGCTCGCTGATCTCGGAGAAGGGCAAGCGGCTCGGCGACATCTTCGCGGGCACCATGGTGATCTCCGAGCGCGCGCCCCGGAACTACGGTCCGATACTGGACATGCCGCCGCAGCTCGCCACGTGGGCGGCGACGCTGGAGCTGTCGCGGCTGCCCGAGGGGATCGCGGACACCGCGAGGCAATATCTCATGCGCTGGCACGACCTGGCTCCCGCCGTCCAGCACGAGATGGGCGTGCGCATCGCCACCGAGATGTCGGCCTTCGTGTCTCCGCCCCCACCGCCGGGCGTGCCGCCCTTCGCCTACCTGACCGCCGTCCTGGCCGAGCGCCGCCGCCGGGATGAGGTACGGCTGGCGCAGCAGGCCGGTGCGCGTCGGCCCTCCCCGCAGTGGCCGGCGCAGCAGCCGCCCTACGCGCCCCAGGGTTACCCGTCCCAGCCCTACGCGCCCCAGACCTACCCGTCGTCCCAGCCCTACGCGCCCCAGCCGTACCCGTCGTCTCAGCCCCATGCGCTCCAGCCCTATTCGAACTCCCAGCGGCCGCAGTTCCAGCCACCCGCGCCGCAGCGACCGCCTTCTCACCCATCGCCCCCCGCCGCCGCCCGCCCGATGCCCGGTCCCGCGGCCCCGCCACCCGCGCCGCGGCCGTCCGAGCCGGCGCCCGGCCCCACCTCCGGCGGCTTCGTCCCTCCGGCCTGAGACAAGGCGCACGCCGTACGGACACGGATGCCCGAGACAGCGCCACACCGCACGTCACGGATACCCGAGACAGGCGCACCGCACGGACACGGACTCCTCAGATGGAGCGCACGGCGTACGGACACGGACTCCTCGGATAGAGCACACGCCGTACGGACATGAAAAAGGGGTGGCGGGACGACCCGCCACCCCTTCGCCGGTGATCAGTGGCCGTGCCCTCCGTAGGAGGCCTGGGTCTGCACGTTCAGCCGGTCCAGGCGGACGCTCCTGGCCGGATCCGTACGCCTGTCATTGATCTTGATGACGTCGAATCCGTTGTGGAAGTCGCTGCCGTAGACGTAACCGTTGTAGTAGTAAGCCGACCAGATGCCGCCCCCGCCGCCGTTGGGCTCCGGTCCGCGCTCGAAGAAGCCGATCTCCTTCGGGTGTGCGGAGTCGGTGAAGTCCACGACCGAGACGCCGCCCTGGTACCACGCCTGGACCAGGATGTCCCTGCCCTTGACCGGGACCAGCGAGCCGTTGTGCGCGACGCAGTTCTCCGTGTCGGCCTGGTAGCGGGGGATCTTGAAGTAGCTCTTGAACACGAACCGGCCGCGCCTGAGGTCGTAGATGGCGTCGGCGCCGCGGTTCGGACCGGTGGCCTCGTTGCAGGTGGCCGCGCCGCCGCCACCGAGCTCGTCGGTGAAGATGACCTTGGTGCCCTCGTTGTTGAACGTCGCCGAGTGCCAGAACGCGAAGTTCGGGTCCGTGACCCGCGCGGTGATCACGGGGTTCTCCCGGTCGGAGATGTCGAAGAGCACGCCGTCACCCATGCAGGCTCCGGCCGCGATGTCCTTCTCCGCGTAGACGGTGATGTCGTGGCAGCCGCTGGTCGGCAGCAGCAGGCCCGGCTGGGTCTCGTTGCCCCCGTCGGGGAAGACGACCGGGGCGCTGACGACCGCCGCCTCCGTCGGCTCGCGCAGCGGCACCTTGATGACCGAGATCTTGTCGTGCGGCGGCAGGCAGTCGGGGAACGTGACGTTCGGGTTGTAGGAGGAGACGTAGAGGTAGACGTTGCGCCGGTCCTTGCCCTTGCCCGGGACCATGGTCAGGGTGTGCGAGCCGCAGTTGGTCTCGACCGACTTGATGTACTTCGGATTCTTCTTGTCACTGACGTCGAAGATCCGGACGCCTTCCCATGACTCCTTGACCGTCGCGGGCTGGGCGACGCTGTTGCAGGAGTCGTCACTTCGGGAGTTGTCGACCGCGGTGAACAGAAGGTCTTCGTAGACGGCCACGTCCATCTGGGAGCCGGGGCAGACGACGCTGCTGACGACCTTGGTCCGCTTCGGGTCCCTGATGTCGTAGATCGAGAAACCACCGTAGTTGCCCACGTAGGCATAGTCACCCTGGAAGGCGATGTCGGTGTTGATCGTGGTCTCCAGCCCGGCGGGCTTGGGAACGTTCGTCACGTGCGAGACGTTCGGACTGGTGACGATCTCACCGGGCGGCGGGATGTCGACGGCCTGGGCGGACGTCGTGGACATCAGCGTCGCGACGGCGGCTGCCACCACGACCAACGTCCGGCCGATCCTTCGGGAAGCGAACACTCGGGCACCTCCTGGGGGACAGTCTGCATATTCAAATATGCAGATTGTCCGTCCTGACAGTCAGGTGCACTAGACCCGCCATGCCATAAGAAGTGCATATTTTGACACCTTTACTAAGGTGTCAGAAAAGTTTACAGTTTACGGTTTTTGGGGCGGCGGGGACCAAGGTCCCCGCCGCCCCAAAGGACTGCTAGTGGCCGCCGTGGCCGCCACCGTGACCGCCGTGGTCACCGTGGTCGTCGTCGCCGTGACCGTTGTGGTCGTCGTCGCCGTGACCGTCGTGGTCGTCGCGACCACCCTCACGGTAGGAGGCCTGGGTCTGCGTGTTGAGGCCGTCGTACTTGACCTTCTTGGCGTCGTCCGTACGTCGATCGTTGATCTTGATGACGTCGAGGCCGAGGTTGAAGTCGCTGGCGTAGATGTAACCGTTGTAGTAGTAGGCCGACCAGAAGCCACCGCTCAGCGGGGAGGCGGTGCTGTCGGGGCCGCGCTCGAAGAACGCGATCTCCTTGGCCTTGGAGGAGTCGGTGAAGTCCACGACCGACAGGCCGCCCTGGTACCAGGCCTGGACCATGATGTCCTTGCCCTTGACCGGGATCAGCGAGCCGTTGTGCGCGACACAGTTCTCCGTGTCGGCCTGGTGACGCGGGATCTTGAAGTAGCCCTTGAACACCATCTGGCCGCGCTTGATGTCGTAGTAGCCGTTGGCGCCGCGGTTCGGGCCGATCGCCTCGTTGCAGGTGGCCGCGCCGCCGCCACCGAGCTCGTCGGTGAAGATGACCTTGGTGCCTTCGTTGTTGAACGTCGCCGAGTGCCAGAACGCGAAGTTCTCGTCGTCGCGGACCGTCGCGGTGACCTTCGGGTTGACCGGGTCGGAGATGTCGAAGAGCACGCCCTCGCCCATGCAGGCTCCGGCCGCGATGTTCTTCTCCGGGTAGGCGGTGATGTCGTGGCAACCGGTCGTCGCGGAGGTGCGGAAGGGGTAGACCACGGTCGACGGGTCACCGGGGTTGCCGCCGTCCGGGAAGAGGACGGGGGTGTTGACGACCGCCGCCTCCGCCGGATTCTGCAGCGGCACCTTGATGACCGAGATCTTGTCGTGCGGCGGCTGGCAGTCGGGGAAGCTCGCCGAGGGGCTGTAGGAGGAGGCGTACAGGTAGACGTTGCGACGGTCCCTGCCCTTGCCGGGAACCATGGTGATGGTGTGCGCGCCGCAGTTGGTCTCGACCGACTTGATGTACTTCGGGTTCTTCTTGTCGCTGATGTCGAAGATCCGGACGCCCTCCCACGACTCCTTGACCGACGCCGCCTGCCCGACACTGCTGCAGGAGTCGTCGTTACGGGAGGAGTCGACCGCGCCGAAGAGCAGGTTCCCGGAGACGATCACGTCCATCTGGGAGCCCGGGCAGATCACCGAGCTGACGAGCGAGGTCTTCTCCGGCTTCTTGATGTCGTAGATCGAGAAGCCGTTGTAGTTGCCGACGAAGGCGTAGTTGCCCTGGAACGCCATGTCGGTGTGGATGTTCGTCAGTTCTGCCGGCTTGGGCACATTGAGGACGTGCTGGATGTTCGAGCTCATGACGATCTGGCCAGGCGCAGGGATGTCCGCTGCCTGTGCGGGGCCGGTTGACAGAGCCATCGCGACGATGACTCCGCTCGCGACCAGGAATCGGCCGGTCAGGCCCTTCCTGAGGGGGGTGAACACTCGTGAACCTCCTCGACACATGCGCTATAAGGTGCGCATAAATGCCTAAATAGTTCATCCTGTCCTACCGGTGACGCAAGCCATCACTGTGTCAGTAGTTGCTTCCGACATGCCGTCTTTACTCATCGGCCCAAAAAAGGTTACGGTCTTCCGTCGCAGCAGTTTCAAGAAGGAGGTCGGGTGCGCGTCGCGCTTATCGCCATGGTCGCCGTCACCTTGTCTCTCAGCGCGTGCAGCTCCGCTGAGAAACCGGCCACCGCGCTGTCCACGGCACCGATCATCGCGCCCGGCCGGCCGGGCGAGCCCGCCAAGACGCTCAGCCCGAGCGAGGCCGCCGTGGCCGTGCCCGCGCCCACCCCCAACGCGGTGGACGTGACGTACGTCCAGAACATGATCACTCATCATCGGCAGGCCATCGACATGGCGTCCCTCGCCCCGACCCGGGCCGACTCCACCGCGTTGAAGGGTCTGGCCTCGCGCATCAAGGACGCCCAGGGGCCGGAGATCCAGTACATGACCTCCTGGTTGCAGCAGGAGGGCCAGAAGGTGCCGGACCACCACGCCGGCCACGCGGGCATGCCGGGAATGGCCACCCCCGAGCAGATCGAGGCTCTCACGGCCGCCTCCGGCAAGGATTTCGACCGGCTCTTCCTCCAGCTGATGACCGCCCATCACCAGGGCGCGGTCACGATGTCCGAGCAGGTCCTGATCGGCGGCTCACATCCGAAGATCGAGGAGCTCGCCAACGACGTCACCGCCACCCAGAGCGCCGAGATCCGCAGGATGCTGGAGATGGGGGCCTCACTGTGAGCGACGCTGCGGGGCTGAAGGCCTCCGAGGGCTCCCGGTCGCCGAACAGCTGACGGAACGGCCCGCGGAACACCGATGAAGGGCCCCGAGGGCTCCCGGTCACGGAACCGCCCGCTGAACGACCTCGAACGGCCTGCGGACCGCGAGGCCATGAGCGGGCTACGAGCCGATCCGCCACGAGTGGAGATAGTCCCGCTGGTCCGAGGTCAGCTCGTCCACCTCGATCCCGGCCGCGGCCAGCTTCAGCCGTGCCACCTCCACGTCGATCTCCTCCGGCACGTCGTAGACGCCCGGCGCCAGCCGCTCGCGCTCGCGGGCCAGCCACGCGATGGCGAGCGCCTGGGCGGAGAAGGACATGTCCATGACGGCGGCCGGATGCCCCTCGGCGGCCGTCAGGTTCACCAGGCGGCCCTCGGCGAGCAGCAGGAGCCTGCGACCGTCGGCGAGGACGTACTCGTCGGTGTTGGGGCGTACGCCCCGGTGCACGGCCTGCGCCAGGTCGTCCAGGGCCCGGACGTCGATCTCGACGTCGAAGTGGCCGGCGTTGGCCAGGATCGCGCCGTCCTTCATCACCGCCAGGTGCTCGCCCCTGATCACGTCGCGGTTGCCGGTGACCGTGACGAACACGTCTCCGGCGCGGGCGGCGCTCGCCATCGATCGCACGTCGTAACCCTGCAGGGAGGCGTCCAGCGCCTTGACCGGGTCGATCTCGGTGACCACCACCCGGGCGCCCAGGCCCCTGGCCCGCTCGGCCACGCCCCGCCCGCAGTAGCCGAACCCGGCGACCACCACGGTCTTGCCCGCGAGCAGGGTGTTGGTGGCGCGCATGATGCCGTCGAGGGTGGACTGGCCGGTGCCGTACCGGTTGTCGAACATCCGCTTGGTCCGGGTGTCGTTGACCGCCACCACGGGGAACCTCAGCGCCTGCTCGGCGGCCATCTGCCGGAGCCGGATGATCCCGGTCGTGGTCTCCTCGCAGCCTCCGGAGACCGTCTCCAGCAGCTCGGTGCGCTCGGTGTGCAGGATGTTGACCAGGTCGCAGCCGTCGTCGAGGACGATGTCCGGGAGGATGTCGAGCGCCTGGTGGATGTGGCGGTAGTAGGTCTCCATGGTCACCCCGGCCTGCGCGTGCACGGTGACCCCGTAGTCGCGGAGCGCCTCGGCGACGTCGTCCTGGGTGGACAGGGGGTTCGACGCGGCCAGCGCGATCTCGGCTCCGCCCGCCTTCAGCGCGCCCATGAGCACGGCGGTCTCGGCGGTCACGTGCAGGCACGCGGCGATCCGCAGACCTTCGAGGGGCCGCTCGGCCGCGAACCGCTCCCCGACGGCGGTGAGCACCGGCATCGCCCGCGCCGCCCATCCGATCCGCCGCTCCCCCGCCGCAACCAGCGCGCTGTCCACGTTTCTCCCTATATCGCCCGAAGGCCCCCGCAGAGCTGCGGGGGCCTTGTGGAACAGTCGATCAGTAGCGGTAGTGGTCCGACTTGTAGGGGCCCTCGACGTCCACGCCGATGTACTCGGCCTGGGTCTTGGTGAGCGTGGTGAGCTTCACGCCCAGGGCGTCCAGGTGGAGGCGGGCGACCTTCTCGTCCAGGTGCTTGGGCAGCACGTAGACGCCGACGGGGTAGGCGTCGGTCTTGGTGAACAGCTCGATCTGGGCGATCACCTGGTTGGTGAAGGAGTTGGACATGACGAACGAGGGGTGGCCGGTGGCGCAGCCCAGGTTCATCAGGCGGCCCTCGGCGAGCACGAGGATCTGACGGCCGTCGGGGAAGCGCCAGGTGTGGACCTGCGGCTTGATCTCGGTCTTCTCGATGCCCGGGATCTTGGCCAGTCCGGCCATGTCGATCTCGTTGTCGAAGTGACCGATGTTGGACACGATGGCGTTGTGCTTCATCCGGCCCATGTGGTCGGCCGTGATGATGTTGAAGTTGCCGGTCGTGGTGACGAAGATGTCGACGATATCGACGACCTCGTCCAGCGTGGTGACCTGGAAGCCGTCCATGGCCGCCTGGAGCGCGCAGATCGGGTCGATCTCGGTGACGATGACGCGGGCGCCCTGACCCTTGAGCGCCTCGGCGCAGCCCTTGCCGACGTCGCCGTAGCCGGCCACGAGGGCGACCTTGCCGCCGATCAGCACGTCGGTGGCGCGGTTGAGACCGTCGATGACCGAGTGGCGGCAGCCGTACTTGTTGTCGAACTTCGACTTGGTCACCGAGTCGTTGACGTTGATCGCCGGGAAGAGCAGCGAGCCGGTCTTGAACATCTCGTAGAGACGGTGGACACCGGTGGTGGTCTCCTCGGTGACGCCCTTGATGCCCGAGGCGACCTGGGTCCACCGGTTCTCACTGGAGACCGTACGGCTGAGCAGATCGAGAACGATCTTCCACTCCTCCGGGTCGTCCTCGACCGCGCTGGGAACGGCGCCGGCCTTCTCGTACTCGGTGCCCTTGTGGACGAGCATGGTGGCGTCGCCACCGTCGTCGAGGATCATGTTGGGGCCGCCGCCGCCGGGCCACGAGAGGGCCTGCTCGGTGCACCACCAGTACTCCTCCAGGGTCTCGCCCTTCCAGGCGAAGACCGGGACGCCCTGCGGGTCCTCGGGAGTGCCGTTCGGGCCGACGACGGCCGCGGCGGCCGCGTGGTCCTGGGTGGAGAAGATGTTGCAGCTGACCCAGCGGACCTCGGCGCCGAGCGCGACCAGGGTCTCGATGAGCACGGCGGTCTGAATGGTCATGTGCAGCGAGCCCATGATCTTCGCACCGGCCAGCGGCTGGGCCTCGGCGTACTCCGCACGGATGCTCATCAGGCCCGGCATCTCGTGCTCGGCGAGCTGGATCTCCTTGCGCCCGAAGGCCGCAAGGGAAAGGTCGGCGACCTTGAAGTCCATGTATTACCCCTCTGATTGATGGTCGCGCTCGCCTCGCACCCTCGCCGATCGCGTTGTTCTCGCGATCTCGCTTCGATCTCGGGCCGGGCTCGCCGCTCCACCGGAAACGTCGACGGTGCAAGTTTAGGCGGGTGATACCGCTCCGCGCATCTTTTGGAGGGGTAACCTGACACAAGAATGTAAGGTTTCCTGGAAAGGGCTCGACGATGCGCATCACCGAGGCCGCGAAACGGCTGGGCATGTCCCCCCGGATGCTCCGCTACCGCGAGGCGCTCGGCCTGCTCCCCCCGGTCAGGAACCAGGGCGCGCACCGCCGGTTCGGCCCCGAGGAGCTCGCGGCCGTGGCCCAGAGCCTGGAGCTGGAGAAGAGGTTCGACATCTCCCCCGCCGAGCTGGCATTCGCGCTGCGGATGCTGAGCGAGCCCACGGTGGCGCAGGCCGTACGGGAGCTGGGACTGCGGATCGGCCGCGTCCAGGCCCCGCGACGGGCCCTGGACTTCGAGAAGGAGAAGGCGCTGCGCCTCCTCCAACGTCGCTCCTAGGAGTGACGACGCGGACCCTGCGGATCACGACAATTCATTGCATGAACGCAGCCGTTCCGCTGTCTCCCGAAGAACGCTCCGTAGAGGAGCTGAAGCCACCCGTCCCCGCCTCGCTCCTGTTTCTGGACATCGTGGCGGGTGGCGTCCTCTGTGTCTTCCTGTTCACCGGGCTCTCCTTCGAGGACACCTCGGCGGTTCAGGCCGTCATGGGCGTCCTGGCGACGGTGCCGCACATGGCCCGCAGGATCGCGCCACGGTCGGTGGTCGCGCTCACCCTGGCCGGCGGCCTGGGCCTGCTCCTCAGCGGCGTCGCGCCCGGCGCCGTATCCGGCGCCCTGCTCGCGTCCGGGCTGCTGACCTTCTACACGCTCGTCAGGCAGCTGGGCCGCCGCGCCACGTGGCACCTCGGCGGATCGGCCGTCGTCCTGTTCCTGGCGGCAAGCTGGCTCACCGGCGCCGGCTTCACGGATCCCTTCGTTCTCCTCGGAGCGGCCCTGATCGGCGCCATGACCCTGCTCGCCAACCTGCACCTGAGCCACACGGAGATCGAGGAGATCCGCACCGACAGCCTGGAAACGCTCAGAGAGTGGGCCGCGATGACCGAACGGGCCAGGATCGCGCGGGAGATGCACGACATCGTGGCCCACTCGGTCTCGATGATCGCCGTCCAGGCGGAGACCGCGCCCTACACGCTCGAAAACCTCGATGACCGGACGAAGCAGGAATTCTCGGAGATCGCCGCCTCTGCCCGCACCACGCTCACCGAGATGCGCCGCCTGCTCGGGGTGCTCCGCGCCGACATCCCCGCGACCCCGGAGACCGCACCGCAACCGGGGCTGTCCCGGCTCCCCGAGCTCCTCGACCGGCACGACGGCCAGGTGGACCTGGACCTGGTCGGCGAGCGGATACCCGTGCCCCGGGCCGTGGACGTCTCGGCCTACCGGATCGTCCAGGAGGCGCTGACCAACGCCCGCGTCCACGCTCCGGGCGCCCGCGTCTCGATCGAGCTCACCTACCGCCCGGCGATGCTGGTGCTGCGCATCGCCGACGACGGCCCCGGCCCGGCCGGAAGCACCTCGGACGGGCACGGCCTGGTCGGCATGCGCGAGCGCGCCCTGGCCCTGGGCGGCTGGTTCAGAGCCGGTCCCGGTCCCGCCGGAGGCTTCCTCATCCAGGCGGGACTCCCCCTGGAATGACCTCCCCCGACCGCCACCGGTCCCCCTCGGGCCCGACGTCCCCGGGCGATCACGCCGGTCTTCCCGGCACGGCACCGGCGGACGACCGGACCAGCGTGCTGATCGCCGACGATCAGCCGGTCGTGCTGCGAGGGTTCGCGGCGGTGCTCCGGGCCCAGCCCGACCTCACCGTCGTGGGTACCGCCCCCGACGGGGCGCAGGCCGTACGGCTGGCGCGGGAGACCCGTCCCGACGTCGCGCTCCTCGACATCCGGATGCCGGTGATGGACGGGATCGAGGCGGCCCGCCGGATCCTGGAGACCGAGACCACCAGGGTCATCATGATCACCACGTTCGATCTGGACGACTACGTGTACGACGCGCTCACCGCGGGGGCGAGCGGGTTCCTGCTCAAGGACGTCCCGGCGAACGACCTGGCCGAGGCCGTCAGGACGGTGGCCCGCGGCGACGCGCTGCTCGCCCCGAGGATCACCAGGCGGCTGATCGCCGAGTTCTCCCGGCAGCGGCGGCCGCCTCCGGCCGGCAGCCCGCTGACGCCGCGTGAGACCGAGGTCCTGCGGCTGATCGCCCGGGGCCTCTCCAACGCCGAGATAGCGGCCGGTCTCGTGGTCACCGAACACACCGTCAAGACCCACGTGGCCCGGCTGCTGGCCAAACTCGGCCTGCGCGACCGGACCCAGGCCGTCATCCACGCCTACGAGTCTGGCCTGGTCATCCCGCGCGACTGAGCCGCCTCGCACCCGCCGCGTACTCGAGCCGTCCAGGCCCGGCCGGGCATGGGGATTCAGACGCCGCACGGGGCGGACCCGGACGAACGCGGAGGGGCTCCGACACCATGGTGTCGGAGCCCCTCCGCGTTCGAGATAGCCGGGCGTCCTCGCCCCGGCGGGGTGAGGCGCCGGGGTCAGACGGTGCCGTTGATCTTGGCTCTGTCGAGGTCGGGCTCAAGGTAGATGACGCGGGCTATCGGGACGGCTTCGCGAATGCGCCGCTCGGCCTCGTTGATCCCGCGGGCCACCTCGGTGGCCGTGTCGTCGTGGTCCACCGCGATCTTGGCGGCGACCAGGATCTCCTCGGGACCCAGGTGGAGCGTGCGCATGTGAATGACCCGGGAGACCTCGGGCGTGCTCTCCAGCGCGCCGAGGATCTGCTTCTCGATCTCCGGGCCCGCGCCCTCGCCGATCAGCAGCGACTTGGTCTCGACCGCCAGAACGATCGCGATGACCCCGAGCAGGATGCCGATGGCGAGGGTGCCGATGCCGTCCCAGACAACATTCTTGGTGATCACCGCCATCGTCACACCGAACAGCGCGAGAACCAGGCCGACCAGCGCGCCCAGGTCCTCCAGCACGATGACCGGCAGTTCGGGCGACTTGGAGCGGCGGATGAACTGCACCCAGGACTGGTTGCCCCGGACCGCGTTGGACTCCTTGATCGCGGTCCGAAACGAGAAGCCCTCCGCGATGATCGCAAAAATCAGCACGCTGAAGGCCCACACCGGAGACGTAAGCTCCTCATGCGGGCCATTGATCTTGTGCCAGCCTTCGTAGAGCGAGAACACCGAGCCGATCGTGAACAGCACGACCGCCACCACGAAGGCGTAGAAGTATCGCTCCCGGCCGTACCCGAAGGGATGTTCGGAGGTACGCGCCCGCTGCGCGCGCTTGCCTCCGAGGAGCAGCAGCGCCTGGTTACCCGAGTCTGCCACCGAGTGCACCGACTCGGCGATCATGGACGACGAACCCGTGAAGAGGAACGCCACAAACTTGGCCGCCGCGATCGCAAGGTTCGCAGCCAGTGCCGCGATGATCGCCCTAGTACCGCCGCCCGCACTCACGGGAACCTCCACTTACGTTGTCCCGAAAAGGTCGAGACAGGATCCTATTGGGAAATTCTCGCCTTGAGTTCTGTGATCGCCGACACGGGGTTCGGGTCGATCCCGTACCCCAGAGCGAGGTATGTACTCGCGTAGTCACCCAATTCGATCAATGTCGCGAGCCGCTCCAGCGGATGGGTCCCCTCGGCGAGGATCTGGGTGACCGGAACGTCCCGATCCTGCGCCAGCCGTACGGACGTCTCGCGGCGCTTCGCGACCCGCGGATGCTCCTCCACGTCACGCAGCACGAACAGCCGTAGCGACCGCCCGCTCTCGTCGGCGAAGATGTCCCGCCCGGCCAGCGGACCGTCGAAGACGGCCATCTGGTTGTGGTTGACCTCGGGGATCTCACCCCAGACCGCGGGATATTTGCCGTTCTCGTTGAGCTGGCAGGACCACCGGTAGGCCGCGATGGCGGCCAGCGGCGAGGACCCCCAGATCATCGGCACCGTCTCGGCGATCTCCATGGCCAGCGACTTGCCCGGGTTGATGAATGACTCGCTCGCCGGGCGGCAGCGATGGGCGATGTCCTCCAGACGCTTGGCCACGCCCTCGAACACCTCCTCGCCGGCCTCGATCAGGCCGAGCTCGGCGGCGGCGACGACCAGCGGGGTCGTCAGCGCCCACACGGCGGCGCGGGGCTGCCCGCCGCCCTCGACGGGTATGAACGGCGCGCCCGCCTGGCGGGCGATCGCATGCAGCGGCGAGTCGGGCGCGCCCAGGGCGAGCAGGCGGCATCCTCGGCGGACGGCCTCGGTCGCCGCCGCCAGCGTCTCCTCGGTCCTGCCCGAATATGAAACCGCGATCACCAGGTCGGTCGCGCCGACCCAGCCGGGCAGCCGGTAGGACCGCACGGTCACGATCTGCAGAGGGGCCCCGGGGCCGCACACCACGTTGAGGATGTCACCGGCGAGGCCCGACCCGCCCATCCCCACGACCACGATGGCACGGGGCCGGCCATCCCTGGCCAGCGCCGACAGATCCGCCTCGCGTGCGGCGCGGCGGGAGGTGCGGACCTGTGCCGCCGAGGTGGCCACCGCCCGTAACATGCCCGCCGGGTCGCCCTCGGTCAGCTGCTTCTGATCGTCGAGCCGATCCGGCTCCCAGTTCACGACTTTCGCGCCTCGTCCACCAGCAGCACCGGGATGTCGTCCCGGACCGGATAGACCAGGCCGCAGTCGGCGGAGGTGCAGAACAGCTCGTCCGTCTCGAGTTCGGCGCGCAAGGGGGATTTGCAGTTGGGGCAGGCCAGGATCTCCAGCAGCCAGTCGTCGATCTTCACTCGTTCAGCTCCTCACGACAGCGAGGACTTCGTCCCTGATCGCTGCCATCTGAATCTCGTCGGCCGCCTCGGCGTTCAGCCTGAGCAACGGCTCTGTATTGGACGGACGAAGGTTGAACCACCATCCGGGGCCGGAGACGGTCAGACCGTCCAGCTCGTCGAGGGTGACATCGTCTCGGGCGGCGAACGTCTCACGGACCCGCTCGGTCGCTCCCACCTGGTCGGCGACCGTGCTGTTGATTTCCCCGGAGGCCGCGTAACGAGTGTAGTCGGCGAGGATCTCCGACAGTGACCGGTCCTGCTCGCCCAGTGCGGCCAGCACGTGCATCGCGGCCAGCATGCCGGAGTCGGCGAACCAGAAGTCCTTGAAGTAGTAGTGCGCGGAGTGCTCGCCGCCGAAGACCGCATCGGTCCTGGCCATCTCGGCCTTGATGAACGAATGGCCCACCCGGGTGCGGACCGGCCTGCCGCCGTGCTCGGCGACGATCTCCGGAACGCCCCGCGAGGTGATCAGGTTGTGGATGATCGTGGCGCCCGGATGCTTGGCGAGCTCGCGCGCCGCGACCAGCGCGGTGATCGTGGACGGGGAGACCGACTCGCCGCGCTCGTCGATCACCCAGCAGCGGTCGGCGTCGCCGTCGAAGGCCAGGCCGATGTCGGCGCCGACGTCGAGCACGGCCTTCTGCAGGTCGCGCAGGTTCTCCGGCTCGATCGGGTTGGCCTCGTGGTTGGGGAAGTCGCCGTCCAGCTCGAAGTAGAGGGCGGTCAGCTCGACGGGCAGCCCCTCGAACACCACCGGGACGGTGTGACCGCCCATCCCGTTGCCCGCGTCGACCACGACCCGCAGGCGCCGGATGCCCGACAGGTCCACCAGCGCGCGCAGGTGGTCGGCATAACCTCGCAGCAGGTCCCGCGTGGACACGGTCCCGACGGGGCCGTTGCCGTCGACGTCGCCCGCCTTCAGGATCTCGGCGGCCCGGTCGCGGATCTGGGTGAGCCCGGTGTCGCTCCCGATCGGCACGGCGCCCGCCCTGCACATCTTCATGCCGTTGTAGCGGGCCGGATTGTGGCTGGCGGTGAACATCACACCGGGCAGGGCGAGACTGCCGCTCGCGTAGTAGAGCAGGTCGGTGGAGCCCAGACCCGTGTTGACGACGTCGGCTCCCCGCGAGGTCGCCCCGCGGGTGAAGGCCTCGGCCAGAGGTCCCGACGAGGCGCGCATGTCGTGGGCCACGACGGCGGTCCGCGCGCCGGTCACCTCCACGAAGGCCGCACCGACCGCCTCCGCCGTCTCCTCGTCGAACTCGTCCGGCACGACGCCTCGAACGTCATACGCCTTGAAGATCTTGGCGAGGTCGCCCACTCCAGCTCCGCCCTTTACGTCGTGTCTGCTGATCCCAGACTAGTAGGGTCAACGGTCGCGCTGGGGCTGAGCCGAACGGAGCACTCGCAGATGGCCTCGCCGCCCGACCTCGACCCCCTGGCCGACCGGTTCGGTGCCGTCGGTCGGAGCGGGCCTGGCGGCCTCGCGGACCGCGTTGGCGAGGGCCTCGAGATCGTCCGTGCTCGGCGGTGCTCCGTCTGTGGGCAGGCGGACCACCTCCCAGCCGCGGGGCGCGGTCAGCCGCTCGGCGTGCTCGGCACACAGGTCGTAACAGTGCGGCTCGGCGTACGTCGCCAAGGGCCCGAGAACAGCGGTCGAATCGGCGTAGACGTACGTGAGCGTGAAAACGGCAGGCTGACTGCACGCGGTGCGGGAACAGCGGCGGACGGGGCTCACGGTGGGACCGTATCCGGTAAGCGTCCGAGGCGCCACTATCTGAGCGCTCTTAACGAGCGTGTCGCCACAATTCGGACACGTGTCCCGGCTTCCACCCGCCTGTACGGCTTACGCCCCCTGATTGAACTTTCCCCGCCGCGACTTCTTCCCGCGCCCGCTCCAGGCACGTCTAAGCTTGGGCCGTGAGTTCGGCACCCGGTAGTCCCCGCCCTCCCCGCAGACGCGACCGACACGGCCGCGGCCTGCGCGGTCCGCTCGCGCCCTCCCACGTGCCGATCGCCAAGGCCCGCAGCGAACGCTTCGACGACCTCGTCCTGGACGCCGTGGATCGGCTCAAACCCCGCTGGGCCAAGCAGCTGGCGTCGGTGGAGTTCGCGGTCGAGGAGGTGCCGCCGATCAGCGACCTGGGCGACGGCCCCGAGCTTCTCAGCGGCGAGCCGATCCCGTTCGGCCGGTCCGAGCCCGCCGCGGGGAGCCGCCCGGCCGTCGTGATCATTTACCGGCGCCCCCTGGAGGGCCGCGCCCGTGACCGCGACCACCTCGGCGCGATGGTCCACGACGCGGTGGTCGAGCAGATCGCCGGGCTCCTGGGGCTGTCCCCGGAGTCGATCGACCCCGGCTTCGAAGACGACGACTGATCTCCGGCCCCGGCGCTCCGGGCCCCCTGAGCTCCGGCACCCCGAGGTTCAGCGCCTCAAGGCTTCAGGGCAGCACCGTCGCCACCGACTCGGTGATCGGGGGAACCAGCGCCCACAGGCGGGCGGGGGCCAGCGGCTGTGCGGTCAGCACGAGGCCGCCCTTGACCGGCTCGTCCATCACCCGCCCGCCGTACACCGGCCCCGACCCCGGCAGCGGCAGCACGACCACCGAGAAGGCGTCGCCCATCTTGGGCAGCTTGATCTCCCTGGTCCGTGACGCCGCGATGTTCACCTCGGACGGCGGGGGCGCCTCGCCCTTGCGCGGCACCACCTGCACGCTCACCTTCCCCGCCGCCCCCGGCGCGGTCAGCAGGAGCCGGGAGCTCTTCTTGCCGCCCGTGCGGTTGTCGGCGACCACGCTGCCCAGGTCGATCGGGGTCGCCCCGGCGGTGAAGGCCACCTCGCTCCTCGCGCCGGTTCCGGTGACGATCACCCCGGCCACGATCGGCGTGTCCGAGGTGAGCACGAGCGCGGAGGGCTGACCGCCGATCCCGCTGGACAGGTCGAGGGTGGCGACGGAGCCCGCGGGCACCTCGACCAGCTCGCGGCCCTTGAGGGCGTAGGTGCCGTCGGGAGTGAGCGCCTTGACCTCGACCAGGGTGTCGGCCTCGGATATGGAGGCGACGAGCAGCTCGCGCTTGCCGCCGCCGCCCGGGATGCCCGGCACCACGACGCGGGTCGCGGGAGCGGCGGACACCGGCAGCCAGTCGACGCCCCGCCCGTTGTTCATGACCGCCCGGGCCGCGGCGGTGACCCTGCCGGAGCTGGTGCGCACCTCGACGGCCATCACCAGGGGTGAGGACGCCAGGTCCCTGACGTCGATCGTACGGCTCTCGCCCGGCTTGATCGTGAACGCGCCGCCGGAGTCGCCGACCACCGGGCCCTCGCCGGAGTAGACCATGATCTCCACGATGGCCGGGGCGAGGTCGGCGTTGGTGAGGTGGAGCGTGACGTCGGCCGCGGACGGTCCCGGCCCGATCAGCCAGGTGCTCGCCACCGGCTCGGCGCAGCGCACTCCGGCCAGCCCCCGCTGCGCGCCCCCCGTCTCCTCGCGGGTCTGCGCCGCCTCCAGGCCCGCGGCCATGCTCCCGGTGGCCGTCACGACGAGGGGCGGAGACTTCGCGGGGATCTTCTCGTGCCAGAGGTTGCCGGGGGTGTCCAGGGTGGCGAGGGTCTTGCCCTTCGCGTCGAGCGTCGTGGCTCCCGGACCCTGGCCGCCCGGCGGGGTGACCACGCCGACGTCGGTCTCGCCGGGATCGGGGCAGACGGCCGTCACGGAGGCGACGGGCACCTTCTGAGCCTTGGGCACGGGCGTGGCGACGGCCTTCGGCTGGGTCGCGAAGGCCACGCCGTACAGGGCGAGCAGGGCCACCAGGACGAGGACCAGGAGGCCGAACCTGTTCTCGATCAGGGATTTCACCGGGCTGCCAGCTCTCTCACGGGCTCGGACCTGTCCTGCGGGACCTGCTCGTCGGTCTCGGTCCGTGAGCCGGGCGCCGCCAGGACCGAGACGACCAGCACCATCAGGGCCTGTGCCCAGAGCCAGCGACTGTGCCAGGGGTCGTCGGGCGGGGCAGGGGGAAGGGTGGCGGGCTGGACCAGCCGCCACACGCCGACCGTGCGGGACAGGCTCATCCTGGCCAGGGCGGGCTGGGAGTCCAGCGAGTGGCTGATCTCCGGATCCACCGGCGCGGTCATCACGACGTACTGCACGCCGTGGGTCGTCAGCACGCGGGCGTCGTCGCCGCCCCTGCCCGACACCAGCCCGGCCACGGCGATGCGGACCTGCTCGCGGGGGCCGTCGGGCACGGGGATGTCGGCCTCGCCGACCACCGGGGTCCGGCCACGCAGCACGGTGAAGGTCAGCGCGCCCTGCTTGGCGCGGAGGATCAGGGTCCGCTCACCGCCGGCGGAGTTGACCGCCGCCAGCGCGGGGACCACCTCGCGCACGGTTCCGCTGATCGGCCCCTCCACGCCCTTGGTGATCCACATGCCCGCCGCGAGCAGCGGTGTGGAGAACGCGACGAGCACGACGGCCAGTGCGGCGATCCTGCGCGTCCCGCCCGCCGCGTGGAACTCGACGATCCGGTGGGCGGTGAGGGCGGCCACGATGAGCATGCCCGTGGCGGCGAAGGCCAGCGGCACTCCCGGCCAGGCGGGCGCCTGGGCATCGCCGTTCAGGGAGGTGACCGGGGTCCTGCTGACCAGGATCGCCACCAGAACGCCGAAGAGCGCGACGCCCCAGCCGACCGCGATGATCATCCGGTTGCGGCGCATCAGCAGCGCGCCCAGGCAGGCGGCGATGAGGCCTCCCGTCACCCACAGCGGTGGCATTCCGGGACCGCCGGGGCTGAGCAGCAGCAGCGACTCGGCGGGCAGCCGGGGGTCGACCAGGCCGGGCTGGTGCAGCCCGGCCTCCAGCAGGAGCTGCCCCGGGTTCCTGGCCATCTGGGCCAGCCAGGGGAACAGCAGTAGCAGCGGGACCCCGAACGCGATGACCACCGAGACGACGACGCCCCTGCGCGGGAAGGCCAATGCGGCCAGCGCGCCGAGGATCGCGGTGAGGGGGTAGACCAGCGGGGCGAAGGCCGTACCGACGGCCAGGAGGAGACCGAGGCCCCAGGCGGCGCGGCGGGCGCGGCGGCGCTCTCCCGCGAGCACGGTGGTGGCCAGCGCCGCGTAGACGGGCAGCAGCACGAAGACCACGGCGGTGCCGAGCCGTCCGGCGGAGATCGTGCCGGTGGCCACGGGCAGGAGCGCGTAGGAGGAGGCCAGCCAGACGCGGGTCCACCGTCCGGAGATCAACGACCGGGTCGCCGCGTAGGCGGAGAACCCGGCCAGCGGCACGCAGCCGAGCAGGAGCAGGGAGACCGCGAGCCAGGTCTTGCCGAGCAGCACCGTGGACAGCGCGGCCAGCACCGCGACGTACGGCGGAGCCCACCCGTCGCTGCCCAGACCCGTCTGGTGGTATCCCTCGGTATAGAGGTTCCACAGGTCGGAGGCCCCGCCGACCACCGGGACGAGCGCGCCGCCTCCCATCCTGGCGCCGCCGAGCAGGGCACGCTCCGCGACCAGTGTGACCAGGGCCAGTGCCAGGAAGAGCAGGACGCCCGGATTGCTGAAGGTTCGCTGCAGCACCCCGGCATCGGCGAGCAGCTCCTCTCCCTCCTCCTCCAGCTGCGTGGGGGCCACGAGATGGTGCCTGCCCGCCGACTCCACGAAACCGGCCCCGGCGAGGTAGCTCTGGGCCCGGTCCGCGAGCCGCCGGTAGCCCGCGCCCGGCGGGGTCAGCAGCCGGCTGATCGCCGCGTAGCTCTGCTTGCGCCCCTTGGCCCGGGCGCGCCTGGCTCTGATGATCCGGGTGGGATGACCGAACACCGAGCCGAACGCGGCGAACTCGTCCATCGCGTTGGCGGGCTGCTTGGCCACCAGGAACAGCACCGTACGGAAGATCGAGCCGAACAGGTTGCGGATCAGCGCCCACAGCAGGGGCCGGAACGGCAGGTTCGCCATGACCACGAAGATGGCGTTACGACGGTCCAGGCGGCGGGGGTGGTCACCGCTGGCGGTGATGCGACGCCGGCGGCGGGTGGCGGCCTCGGCGTGCCAGGCGACCGCCGAGGGGACGTTCTGCACGCGGTGCCCGGCGGCCCTGACCCGCCAGCACAGGTCGAGGTCGTCACGGAACAGCGGCAGGGCGGGGTCGAGCCCGCCCACCTCGTCCCAGACGTCCCTGCGGATCAGCATCCCCGCGCTGGAGACCGAGAGCACGTCCTTGATGCCGTCGTCGTACTGTCCCTGGTCGAACTCGCGGGCCTCCAGCCCGGTGTCCCTGCGGCCCGTACGGTCGACGGTGACGCCGACCTCCAGCAGGAGCCGCCGGTCCATCCAGTCGCGGAGTTTCGGGCCGAGCACTCCGGCCTTGGGATCCTGGTCCGCGGCCCAGAGCAGGGTCTGCAGGGCTCGGGCGTCCGGCGCGCAGTCGTCGTGCAGCAGCCAGATCCACTCCTGCCCCCCGCCGGGTCCCAGGCGGTCGAGCACCTCGGCGACGGCCTGGCCGAAGCCGGTCGAGCGGGGGAGGGTGAGCACGGCGTTCGGGCCGAGGGAACCGGTCAGCAGTGCGGCGCTGCCGTCCCTGCTGCCGTTGTCCACCCCGACGACCCGGTCCACGGGCCGGGTCTGCTTGAGCAGTGCCTCAAGGGTCTCCCCCAGCCAGCGGGCGCCGTCGTGGGACACGACGATCGCGGTGACGGTGTGGTGGGTGCGTGGGGGGTCGGTGATGGACATACGTCCCGCGGTTCAGAGGGGGGTGCTGATCGGCGACAACGATACGGCACCCTATGTCCCTCTACGTCTTATGCCTGGTCATATACACAGTCGTATCCAAAAAAGGGGTCACGCGACCGGCCGGCCACGTGACCCCTGGAGATATTCGTCAAGCGTCCTCAACGGACGCCACGCACTGCCTGTCAGACTGCCTCACGCTTGATCCGGCGGCGTTCCCGCTCGGAGAGCCCACCCCATATGCCAAACCGCTCATCATGCTCAAGTGCGTACTCAAGGCACTCGGCACGCACTTCACAGGAGCGGCATACCTTCTTGGCCTCCCGAGTGGAGCCTCCCTTCTCCGGGAAGAACGCCTCGGGGTCGGTCTGCGCACACAAGGCGCGTTCCTGCCAGCCAAGCTGCTCTTCAGCGATGCTGTCCTGTGCGATGACCAGGTCGGTCACTGCACACCTCCCTGCCGCACGCCCGCAAATGGAGCCCCCCATATGAACGCCTCCCTCTTACCCACCCAGAGGAAAGGCGTAACAACACGTGTGTAATTACACGCGCGCGCCCCGTGTGGCGTCAAGCGGCATGCCGGTATCCGGGGAAAGACCTGCTCTCCCCGGTGCTGGGTCGTGTGCTCGCCACGACGGTGATCGCCCCATGCGATCGTGACGATCGCCTGGCCCTTCAGTGCTCTCGGCGGTCGGAACCGTACCAGGACATGTTCTGATCCTGACCGGGGCCCACCCTCTCTCTATCGGGGGTTTCCTCTTCCGTGACCTGGGCCGATCGCTCTGGCTTGTAGATCGCCGTGGGGTCTATGGGCTGGGAGTCCCAAGATCTGGATGCGGGGCCGGGCGCGCCGAGCGGGTCCGCCTGGTAGGCATTCGGGTCGAAACGGAGTGTCGCCTCGGCCGAGGAGTCCCACTGGTGGCTGGTCTGCGGCTGGTATGGCTGCGCGGCCGGTGGGGTTTGGGAGGTCTGCGGGGTCTGCGGGTGACCGAACGGGTCGTCGTAGCTCCCGCTGCTCGGGGGGGCGGCCTGTTCCGGGTAGGCCGTGTGTTCGGGGTAATCCGGGACCCGCAACTGCGGTTCGGTGCCCTGCGCCTGCTGCTGGTAGCTCTCCGCCTGCTGGTATGCCTGGGCGATCTGCTGGGAGCGGAGGTCCACCGGATCGGGGGCCGGCGCCGGATACTGCGGGTTCTGTTCGGCCGGCCGGCCGAACTCCGTGCCGGAGTATCCGGGGAACGGCTGGCCGTAGTTCTCCGGCGGCTGCGGGAAGGACGACTGCGACTGGCTCTCGAAGGACAGGTTGGGGCGGCTCTCCGCCGGTGCGTACGACGGCGGTGCCTGCGCCTCGGGCTGCTGCCCGTAGCCCGAGAGCTGGGGATCCGGCTGCTGGGCGTAGTTCTGCGAGTCCTGCTGTCCGTAGCCCGGAACCTGAGGCTCCTGCTGCCCGTAACCCGGACGCTGGGAGTCGGGCTGCTGGGTGTAGCTCTGCGAGTCCTGCTGCTGTCCGTAGCCGGGGATCTGCTGCGTCTCGGGCTGCTGCCCGTAACCCGAAGGCTGGGCGTTCGGCTGCTGGGCGTAGTTCTGCGAGTCCTGCTGCCCGTAACCCGGAACCTGAGGCTCCTGCTGCCCGTAACCCTGACGCTGGGAATCGGGCTGCTGGGTGTAGCCCGGCTGGGTCTCGGAGTGCTGTCCGTAGCTCGGAAGCTGCGAGTCCGTGTAGGCCGGGGCCGACGACTGCTCCAGGGGAGCGGAGTAGTTCAGCGGGTCGTAGGCCGCGGGCGGCTCGTAGGGCTTGGGCGGGGCCGGCGGCTGGACGTCCGCCGCGACGTACGGGCTCGGGGTGTAGACCTCGGCCGGCGGGGTCGGGAGAGCGGGCGGAGCCTGCGGGGCGGGCTGCTGCGGAGCCTGCACGTAGGCGCCGGTCTGGGCGCCGTACTGCTGGCCCTCCGAGGGAGGCTGAGCGTGGGCGCCCGGCTGGGCGCCGTACTGCTGACTCTCCGCAGGAGGCTGCGCGTAGGCGCCGGGCTGAGCGCCGTACGGCTGCCCCTCCGAAGCCGGCTGCGCGTAGGTACCCGGCTGGGTGCCGTACTGCTGGCCCTCCGAGGGAGGCTGCGCGTAGGCGCCGGGCTGAGCCCCGTACTGCTGACCCTCCGCAGGAGGCTGCGCGTAGCCGCCGGTCTGGGCGCCGTACTGCTGGCCCTCCGAGGGAGGCTGAGCGTAGGCGCCCGGCTGGGTGCCGTACTGCTGGCTCTCCGGAGACGGCTGCGCGTAGGCGGCCTGGGAGTATCCGTCGTTCGCCGGCGGGGTGTAGGCGCCTCCCTGCGGCTGGCCGTATCCCTCCGCGGGCTGACCGTACGTCTCGGAGGCGTTGGCGGCGCTGGGCCCGGGCGGGAGCGCCGGCGGGCTGTACGGAACGTGGGGTGCCGGAGCCGGAGCGGGCGGAGCCTCCTGCGCATAGGCGTGCCCACCTTGCGGTGCCTGATCCTGCGGCTGGAAGCCCTGCTGGGGTGGCTGTCCCTGAACATGCCCGTGCCCGCCCTGCGGGGCGGGTGCGTGAGAGGGCGCCTGACCCATCACGGGAGGGGCGTGCCCCTGAGCGGGAGCCTGGCCCTGGGAGGGCTGTCCCGCGGAGGGCGCGTACCCCTGAGCGGGTGGCTGTCCCTGGGAGGGGGCCTGTCCGGGAGGCGCGTATCCATGCGCGGGAGCCTGCCCCTGGGCGTAGGCGTACTGCTCCTGGGGACGGCCGAAGGCCGCCTCGGAGCGGTTGCCGCCTGCCGGGGCGCGGGCCGAAGTCGCCTTCGGCAGCAGGTAGAGCAGAGCGACCACGGTCAACCCGAGTGCGGGAAGACTGGGGAGAAGAAACTCGATCTTCTGCATGAGGTCCGTCGCACCGCTGAAAACTCCGCCGAACAGTCCGACCAGGCCGAACAGCGCGGAGAGCCCAAGGGTGCCCACGGCCGCGTAGACCATGAGGTTGAACCGCGTGATCACCGGGCCCAGGTGACTGGCCAGCAGCACCGCGCCGACAAGCAGCGCCGTGACCACCGGCGAAGTGAGATCACCCACGTATCCCACCGCACGAAGGGCGAAAGGCAACCCGCCGAACAGCAGCCGTTCGATGCCGACGAGAACGCCCATAGACGCGACGGCGACCATGAGCCATGCAGCCGCTTCTCGAAGCCGGCCTGCCTCGACATTGATCACAACTACCCCCATAGGGTCTTTAGGTAAACCCGGGCCAGTTTTGCACATGGCCGACTTTGGTGTCGGTGGTCTCAAGAAGCCCACCAATCTCATAAGTACTACATTGAACCCTATTGCCCCATATTTCGGACATTGGGCCAGGCGGCCTCGCCAGCGCGGACGATGATCATAACGATCATGAAAAGACTGTCCCACACTCCCCTGGACGCCCCCTAGAACGGCCAGGCCCACCAAATGGAAGACTGGACGACATGCGCATTGTGGCCCTCGCGGGCGGAATCGGAGGAGCCCGTTTCCTCCGTGGCCTCCTCGCCGTAACTCCCAGTTCAGAGATCACCGTCATCGGCAACACCGGTGACGACATCAGCCTCTACGGTCTGCGGGTCTGCCCCGACCTGGACACCGTGATGTACACCCTGGGTGGCGGCATCAACGAGGAGCAGGGCTGGGGACGGCAGAAGGAGTCGTACGTCGTCAAGGAGGAGCTGGCCGCCTACGGCGTCGAGCCGCAGTGGTTCGGCCTGGGCGACCGCGACTTCGCCACCCACATCGTGCGCACCCAGATGATCGACGCCGGATACCCGCTCTCGGCGGTCACCGAGGCGCTGTGCGCACGCTGGGAGCCGGGCGTGCGGCTGATCCCGATGAGCGACGACCGGACCGAGACCCACGTGGTCATCTCCGACGAGCAGGGCCGCCGGGCCGTCCACTTCCAGGAGTGGTGGGTACGGCTGCGCGCCTCGGTCCCGGCCGAGCAGATCATCCTGGTCGGCGCGGACGAGGCCAAGCCCGCCCCCGGGGTGCTCCAGGCCATCGCCGACGCCGACGTGGTGATCCTGCCCCCGTCCAACCCCGTCGTCAGCATCGGCACGATCCTGCAGATCAAGGGCATTCGCGAGGCTCTCGAGGCCAAAACCGTCGTCGGGGTCTCCCCCATCATCGGCGGCGCTCCCGTCCGGGGCATGGCCGACGCCTGCCTCACCGCGATCGGCGTGGACACCACCGCCCAGGCGGTCCTGGAGCTGTACGGCTCGCCGCTGATGGACGGCTGGCTGGTCGCCGAGGAGGACGCCGGGACCGCCCTCGACGGTGTCCTCGTCGAGGCCCGCCCCCTGATCATGCACGACGTCGAGTCCGCCGGGGCCATCGCCCAGGCCGCCCTCGACCTGGCCACGGAGATCGCCGCCCGGCGAGGCACCGCGCCGCAGGGTGAGGACGCCCGGTGAGCAGGATCAGACGCGGGAAGGAAGGCCCCTCCGACATCAGGGTGGAGATCTTCCCGATTCCCGGGATTCCCGAGGTCCGGGAGGGCGACGACGTCGGCGAGCTGATCGCCGCGGCGATGCCGGGTCTGCGCGACGGCGACATCCTCGTGGTCACCTCCAAGATCTCCAGCAAGGCCGAGGGCCGGACCCTCCGGGGCGTCAGCCGCAACGAGGCGATCGCCGGCGAGACCACGCGGGTGGTCGCCCGCCGGGGTGAGACGGTGATCGCGCAGACCACGCACGGATTTGTCATGGCCGCGGCCGGGGTTGACGCCTCCAACACCGAGCCCGGCACCGTCGTGCTGCTGCCCGTCGACCCGGACGCCTCCGCCGCGGCCATCCGCACCGGCATCCGGGAACGGCTCGGCGTGTCGGTCGGCGTGATCATCTCCGACACGTTCGGCCGCACCTGGCGCAACGGCCAGACCGACATGGCCGTCGGCATCGCGGGGGTGACCCCCGCACTCGACTACCGGGGCCTGTCCGACGACCACGGCAACGCGCTGGAGGTCACCCTGACCGCCGTCGCCGACGAGTTCGCCGCGGCCGGGGACCTGGTCAAGGGCAAGCTCGCGCAGACCCCGGTGGCCGTGATCAGGGGCATGGCGGAGTACACCACCGAGGAGCACGGGCCGGGCGTCCGCGAACTGGTCCGCCCGTCCGAGGACGACATGTTCCGGTACGGCTCCCGCGACGTGCTCTTCGCCCGCAGGACCATCCGCGAGTTCTCCGACCGGCCCGTGGACGGCGCCGGGGTCCGCCGGGCGGTGGACGCCGCGATCGCCGCGCCCGCCCCGCACCACACGACCCCGTGGCGGTTCGTCCTGCTGGAGTCGGCGGGGGTCCGCGAGAAGCTGCTCGACGCCATGCGCGAGGCGTGGATCACCGACCTGCGCGGCGACGGCTTCTCCGAGGAGTCGATCGCCAAGCGGATCAGGCGTGGCGACGTACTGCGCGCGGCGCCGTACCTCGCGGTGCCCTGCCTGGTCATGGACGGCTCGCACACCTACCGCGACGACCGGCGCAACACGAGCGAGCGGGAGATGTTCGTGGTCGCGATGGGCGCCGGGGTGCAGAACTTCCTGGTTCAGCTCGCGATGGAGGGCCTGGGCTCCGCCTGGGTGTCGTCCACCATGTTCTGCCGCGACGTGGTCAGGGAGGTCCTCGACCTGCCCCTCGACTGGGACCCGATGGGAGCCGTGGCGATCGGCCATCCGGCCGCCCCGCCCCGGGACCGCGCGCCGAGACAGGCGGCCGACTTCTTCGTCGTCCGCTGAGAGCCGTCCCGTGGCCGGGGTCTCATCCGAACCGGATCGCGTTCGCGACCACCGCGAACAGGATCAGCGCCCCCAGGCCGACCACGATCATGCTCCGGACCGCCGCCCACGCCGCCGATCTCGCCCCCGGGATCTTCTCCGCCGCGTCCGCCGCCGCCTTGACGGCCTTTCCCCATCCCGCCCACGTGTCCATCGTCCGCTGGAAGCGCCGCCCGACAGCGAAAAGGATCACCGCGATCACCACGAGAACCACGATCCGGCCGTCCGAGCCGTCCATCGACACGCTCCTACCTAGGGGGAAGCAGGATTTCGTGACTAAGAGTATGGCATTGACTACTCAAACGACCGGAGAATGCTTTTCCTCGTCTTGTTGAGGACATCGGGCTTGTGGTCGCCGGGCCGTTCGCCGTGTTCGCTGTATTCGGCTGCGTTCGCCGCATTCGACGGTGGCCGATCCGGCGCACACGTCGCCGGCCGTCAAACGGCGAACGGTCCGGCGGAATTCACGGACGCGCGGTGACGCGGCGTGGGCGGCGACTCGGAGAGCCGCCGCCCACGGGTCGGTCGTTGATACCGCCGCTCAGTTGTTGACGCCGGCGCCGCTGCCGCCCGACCCGCCGCTGGCGGGACTGGTGTCGTCGGTGATGCCGATGCCGCCGGCCCTGCCGGTGCCCGTTCCCGTGCCCGTTCCCGTGCCGCCGCCACCGCCGAGACCGTGGCCGGCGCCGCGGCGGAGGCGGCACCTGTCGGGGTTCTTGTGCTTGCGGCAGGGCTTCTGGAGGGCGGTGAAGGTCGAGGTCGTGGAGGTGGTCCGGGCCACGGTGTCGGCGCTGGCGAACTGGGCCGGCATCGTCACGGGTGCGATGAGAGCGGACGCCACCATCGTTCCAGCTGCGAGAGCGTTCCTGACTTTGATCATGATGGATCACTCCATGTCAAACCAGTTCACGCCTGGGCGATACCCGGGCTGACGGGACGCCGAATCGGTGTCGAAAACAATGAAGAGAACGGAAACGACGGAGACGACACCGACGCGGCGCAGAACCTGAATCCCACGGTATTGGAGGGAACTTCATTGACCGCCCAGAAAGGCTCAAAGCCTTGGGCACACCGGATGACGCCCCGATAACCAATGGGAATCAGAGGAGAGAGTCCGACCGCATTCGACCGCGCCATTCCGCCGAAAGCCCGCACCTCAAGGGCTTGCCACCGGGAACGGACCACAATGCCCTGGTAGATCATCGCCATGCGGAAGGCTTTATCTCCCGACGGCTGCCGACCCTTTCCCGGTGGGATCGAGGGCGGTGGGTCCGGCCATAAAGCCTGGGAGAAGCCTGGGACCACTCCCATGCCGCGCAACCGGACCCCCATTAGATTTTCATTGAACTCCAACGGGCCTGAAGTTCACCGTGAACGAATCCCGCTACAACCGCTCAAGCGGCAGGAGGGTGCGCACGCTACGGCAGACGCCGTCGCTCGCCGCCGCGGCGGCCACCCGGTCCGCGTCCGGCACGCCGTAGGAGGTGGTCCGCTGCCGGATCCTCCGTCCTGTCGGGGCCACCATGGCCGCCAGGTCGGTGATCGTCTTGAAGGAGCCGTTCTCCGATCCCGCCATCCGGCTGATCGTCTCCTCCATCAGCGTGCCGCCGAGGTCGTTGACCCCGCCCTGCAGCACCTCTCGGCACAGTCCGTCCTGGAGCTTCACCCAGGAGCACTGGATGTTCTTGATCACGCCGTGCAGGAGGATCCGGGCCAGCGCGTGCACGGCCCTGTTCTCCCGCGCGGTCGGCCCGGGCCGGGCGATCCCCGCCAGGTAGATGGGCGAGCTGTGGTGAACGAACGGCAGCAGCACGAACTCGGAGAACCCGCCGGTCTCCTCCTGGATGCGGCGGATCAGCCGGATGTGCTGGACCCAGTGCGCGTGGTTGTCCACGTGGCCGTACATCATCGTGGACGTCGTCGGGATGCCGACCCTGTGGGCGGTGGAGATGACCTCGACCCACTCCTTGGTCGGCAGCTTGCCCTTGGTGAGCACCCAGCGGACGTCGTCGTCGAGGATCTCGGCCGCGGTGCCGGGGAGCGAGTCGACACCCGCCTCCCTGGCCGCGGTCAGCCAGTCCTCGATGGACAGGTTGGTACGGCTCGCGCCGTTGATGACCTCCATGGGCGAGAAGGCGTGAACGTGCATCTCCGGCACCCGGGCCTTGACCGCCCTGGCGATGTCGAAGTAGGCGCTGCCCGGCATGTCCGGATGGATGCCGCCCTGCATGCACACCTCGGTCGCCCCGGCCTCCCATCCCTCCCAGGCCCGGTCCGCGACCTGCTCCAGCGACAGGGTGTAGGCGTCCGCGTCGGTACGGCGCTGCGCGAAGGCGCAGAAGCGGCAGCCGGTGTAGCAGACGTTGGTGAAGTTGATGTTCCGGTTCACCACGTAGGTGACGTCGTCGCCGACCGCCTCCTTACGGAGACCGTCGGCGATCCGGCACAGCTCCTCCAGCGCCGCGTCGTCCGCCCCGATGCCGTCGGGATCGCCCGCGACGTCGAGCAGGACGAGCGCCTGCGCGTCGGTGAGCCGGGTGGGATCGCTCTCGGCCTGCCGCAGCGCCTGCCGCACGTCGCCCCTGACCACCGAGGAGGCGGCGGGGAGACGCTCCTTGAGCGCCTCCCAGTCGCCGTAGACGTTGTCGAAGTCGTCGCGGCGGTCATTGGTCCGGCCCTCGGTGTCGACGGCCGTGTGCAGGTCGGTCCGTCCCAGGGAGACGAAACCTCCGTCCGGCTCCTGCCAGGGGCGGCCGACGAGGACCGCGTCCTCGCGGGCGAGGCCGGTCTCGGGGTCGGCGAGGGCGGCCACGTGGGCGTTGAGACGGGGGTCGAGCCAGGGCTCCCCGGCCAGCACGTACTCGGGGTAGATGGTCAGCCGCTCGCGCAGGGTAAACCCGGTGGCGGCCGTGCGGGCGGCGAGGTCCTCGATCTGGGGCCACGGGCGCTCGGGGTTGACGTGGTCGGGCGTCAGCGGGGAGACGCCGCCCCAGTCGTCGATGCCCGCCCTGATCATCAGCTCGTACTCGGAGTCGACCAGGTTCGGCGGCGCCTGCACCCGGACCTTGGGCCCCAGCACCAGCCGGGTCACCGCGATCGTGGCGGCCAGCTCCTGCAGGTCGGCGTCCGGCATGCCGCGCATCGCGGTGTCCGGCTTGGCGCGGAAGTTCTGGACGATGATCTCCTGGATCCCGCCGTACTCGCGCGCCACCTTGCGCAGCGCGAACACCGACTCGGCGCGGTCCTCGATCGTCTCGCCGATGCCGATGAGGATCCCGCTGGTGAACGGCACGTTCGTCCGCCCCGCGTCCTCCAGCACGCGCAGCCGTACCGCGGGGTCCTTGTCCGGTGAGCCGTGGTGCGCCTGTCCCTTCTCCTCGAACAGCCGTCGCGAGGTCGTCTCCAGCATCATGCCCATGGACGGCGCGACCGGCTTGAGACGCTGCAGGTCCTTCCAGGTCATGACGCCCGGGTTCAGGTGGGGCAGCAGCCCGGTCTCCTCCAGCACCCGAATGGCCATCGCGCGGACGTAGGACAGCGTGTCGTCGTAGCCGTGCGCGTCCAGCCACTCGCGGGCCTGGTGCCAGCGGTCCTCGGGCCGGTCGCCCAGGGTGAACAGCGCCTCCTTGCACCCCATGGCCGCGCCCTGCCTGGCGATCTCCAGCACCTCGTCGGGGCTGAGGAACATGCTCTCCAGTTTGTGCGGGGCGGTGGCGAACGTGCAGTAACCGCAGCGGTCCCGGCAGAGCCGGGTCAGCGGGATGAAGACCTTGCGGCTGTAGGTGATGATTCCCTGTCGCCCCACGGCCTCCAGTCCCGCGTCCCTGACTCGGCCGGCATGCCCGAGCAGGGTCTCAAGGTGTTCGTCCCTGGCGTGGAGCAGGACGGTGGCTTCGGTCACGTCGAGAGCTTTGCCGTCGCGGGCCCTGGCCAGGGCCCGGCGCATCGCGTTATCGGTGGGGTTCACGCTCATTCCCGCACAGTACGACGGAGCGCCCACCGATCGAGCGGCGGGTCGGGGGGTTATAGGGGACAGAGCCGGAATAGAGCCCGTGACGATGCAGTTCTGCTAAACGGTGCACACAAGCAAGTCTCGATAGACGTAAATGCTTGCGTATACATACATTAGAGGCATCGCACCGGAACCCGCCTCAGGAGCCGAAAATGATCTGGTTTCTCCTCGCCCTCGCCGCCGTCGCCGTCCTTGCCCCACTGATCGGAGCCGACACCCGCGACGGGCGCGACTGGCAGCCCGCCGCCCCCTCTGGGGCCTCGGAAGAGAACGGCCTCAGAACGACCGGTAGTCTCGCGCGGGCATCCGCGGCCCCCGAGCGGGTGGCCGCACACCGCCCAGCCCCAGCAACCTGCTGACCCGGTGCCGGTGCCCCCGGTAGGGAGCCAGCAGCCGCAACATCTCCGCGTCGTCGGCCCGCCGGCCGCTCAGCGACCAGCCCACCAGCGACGGCAGATGGAAGTCGCCCACCGAGACCGCGTCCGCGTCACCGTGCGACCTCTGCCGCACCTCCGCCGACGTCCACACCCCTATCCCGGGCAGCGCCCGCAGCAGCCGATCCGCGTCGGCGCTGCCCCCGGCCGCTTCCAGCTTCACGGCGTGCCGCGCCGCGTTCACGATCGTGCGCGCCCGTACGGCCTCGGCCCCCGCCCGATGCCAGTCCCACGAGGGGATGGCCCGCCACACCTCGGGCTCGGGGAAGACCCGCATCCCCTCGGGCGCCGGCCCCGGCGCGGGCTCGCCGTACCGGCCGAGCAGCCATCGCCACGCCCGCCACGCCTCAAGGCTCACGACCTTCTGTTCGAGCACCGCGGGCACAAGAGCCTCCAGCACCCGTGACGTCCTCCCGATCCTGAGCCCCACGTAGCGCCTGGCCGCGTTCTTGACGACGTCGTGCTCGGGAACGAACCCCGAGAGATCGTCCTCCACGCCGAGCAGCGCGGGGAGCGTCTCCAGCAGCCACCCCGCTCCCGGCCCCCAGGCGGTGGCGGCGACCTGCCCGCCCCGGGCGGACACCCGCAGCGTGCCGGGACCGTCGGGCGTGCGCGAGGTCCGCCAGACGCTCCCGTCGGGCGTCCTTCTCCAGGTGGGATCGCCGTTCCCGTGCCGGTGCGGCCCCAGCGTCAGCTCAAGGTCGAGCGGCATCGTGGAGCGCCACTCACGCTCTCTCATGATCTTCGTACGGGATCAGGCGTCGCTGGAGAAGCGGATCGCGCACTCGGGAAGCACGATGCCGGGCCAGATGCGGCTACCGGCCAGCAGCTCGTTGCCCGGGCCGACGACCGCGCGGTCACCGACCACCACCTCGCGCAGGACCGCTCCAGAGTCGACGCGGGCGCCGATGCCGACCACCGAGTCGACCACGACCGCGCCCGACTGGATCACGCAGTCGTCGCCGAGCACGCTGCCGGAGACCTGCGCGCCGGACTCCACCGTCGCGCGGGCCCCGATCACCGAACCTCCGCCGACCTTGGCCTCGGGCGAGATCATGGCGCCGGGCAGGGCGAGGAAGTCTCCGGTGGGACCGGGCAGGGCCGGCGAGGCGAGACGGCCGAGGACGAGGTCACGGGAGCCCTGGACGAAAGCTGCGGGCGTGCCCACGTCGAGCCAGTAGGACGCGTCGGCGTAACCGAGCACCAGGGCACCGCTCTCGATCAGGTTGGGGAACGTCTCCCGCTCGACCGAGACGACCTCGTCCGCCGGAATCGAGTCGATCACCGAACGGGTGAAGACGTAGCATCCGGCGTTGATCCGGTTGGTGACCGGGTTCGGGGTCTTCTCGAGGAAGGCGGTCACCCGGCCGTCGTCGTCGGTCGGCACGCAGCCGAACCGCGAGGGGTCTTCCACCTCGGTCAGGTGCAGGGTGACGGCGGCCCCCCGGGCGACGTGCATGCCGACCTGCTCACGAATGTCGTGGCCGGACAGGATGTCGCCGTTGAGCACCAGCACCGGCGCGTCCGGGTCCGAGCTCAGCGCCTCGGCGGCGTTGCGGATGGCGCCGCCGGTGCCGAGCGGGGTCTCCTCGGTCATGTATTCCAGGGAGAGCCCGAACGCCGCGCCGTCTCCGAAGGCCTCGCAGAACATCTCCGCCCGGTAGGAGGTGGCGAACACGATGCGCCGCACGCCGGACGCCCTGGCCCGCGCGAGCTGGTGGGCGAGAAAGGGCACCCCCGCCGTCGGCAGCAGCGGTTTGGGCGTGCCAAGCGTCAACGGACGCAGGCGCGTCCCCTGTCCTCCGACGAGGAGAATCGCCTCGAGCTCCGGCAAAGGGGTCTCCATCATTCCGCGAGGCTAGCTCACTACTCGGCAGCGCGTTGGTAGGAGAGCAGATGGGCCTCCGCCGACGCCTCCCAAGTGAATTCCCTGGCCCGGGTCATTCCCGCCGTGGACAGGGCCTGCCTGCGCTCCGACGAGGACAGCAGCGCCCGCAACGCGTCGGCGATGCTCACGTCGTCGGGCTCGGTGTAGGCGACCGCGTCGCCGCCCACCTCCGGCAGCGAGGTGCGGTGCGTGGTGAGCACCGGCGCGCCGCAGGCCATGGCCTCCAGGACCGGGAGCCCGAAGCCCTCGCCCCGTGAGGGGAAGGCCGCCACGAGCGCGCCGCCGAGAAAACCCGACAGGTCGGTAAAGGCGAGAAAGCCCGGACGGAGCACTCGCACGGTCGACGGGACCTCGCTCACCGCGGCGTCCACGTCGGCGTCACGGATGCTCCCGGCCAGCACCAGGGCGGGCGGATCGGAAAGGTCCTGAACGGCGCGCACGAAGCCGCGGATCAGGTTTGGCACGTTCTTACGGGGCTCCAGGGGGCCGAGGAAGGCCACGTAGGGGGTGCCGTGCAGGCCGAGCCGGTCGGAGGCGCGCTTGATCTCGCGCTCGGACGGCCGGTGGAACAGCACCGGGTCCACCCCGTGGTAGGCGACGTCGATCCGCGTGGGATCGGCGGCGAGCACCCGGATCAACTCGTCGCGGGTCGCCTTGGAGGGCACGATCACCCTCGACGCGTGCCGCACGGCCGTGCGGGTCGCCGAGCGGAAGAAAGACGCCTTGACCGCGTTGTGCTGCGTGGACTCGGTGAACCAGGTGAGGTCGTGCACGGTCGCCACGGTCGGCAGGCCCGAGCCGAGCGGGATCGAGTAGTAAGGGGCGTGGATCACCTGTGCGCCGGCCTGCCGGGCGAGGAGCGGGAGGCCGGTCTGCTCCCAGGCCAGCCGGGCGGCCCGGTTGGTGATCCCATGAGGTCCGGGCACGATCCGGGCAGAAGGTGCGAGCCCGGCGTACCGCTCGGCGTCGGCACGCTGGCAGACGACCGCGAGATCGGCGCCCGCCCTGTCCAGGGCGGCGACAAGTCCATCGACGTACCTGATCAGCGCACCGCGATCGGCCGGAACCGCAGCCGCGTCGACGAGCACTCGAGGCGTCAAGAAGGATCGCTCCCCTCAAAATCCACTCGGGACAGCCGTCCCCTTCTTCCATTAACTCTATTGCCAGAGTCTCTGAAAACGTGGGGGAAATCACACGGCTTTTCCCTGAACGGAATCACTCTGGGAGTCAACGGAACGTCGTGCCGCCAGACCTGCGATCCCGGCGCAGATGAGATCGCCGAGGACGATCACAATTCTGGAGCAGAGCGCCGCCGCGATCGCCGATCCCTGGTCCAGAACCGGCGCCAGGACGGCCACCATGGCCACCTCGCGCACCCCCGCTCCCGCGGGGACCACGAACGTCATGATTCCCAGGCACCAGGACAGCGCGAACGCGCCGACGGAGAACAGGACCATCGACACGCCCGAGAGCCCGAGCTCATGGATGATCGCCGCCAGGTGCAGGCCGTACGCGGTCCAGCCGAGCAGCGCCCAGCCCAGCGCGGTGAGCATGCCCCTGCGGGTGAGCGGGCGCTCCAGCGGCTCGCGCTTCAGCTTCCGCAGCCCGAACCCGACGACCGCGTTGATCACCCGCGGCTCGAACACCACCGCGAGCACCGGGATCAGCAGGAACACCCAGGCGTACGGCGCGACGGAGCCCGGCAGGGCGGTCAGCAGCGTCACCGCCGAGATCAGCAGGCCGCTGGCGAGCTGCACCGGCAGCGTCAGGAAGAAGGCGGCGGCGCTGCGTGACCTGGGAACGCCCAGCTCGCGCCCCATCTCCATCTGGGCGATCACCGGCCAGAGCGAGCCGGGGATGTATTTGCCCAGCTGACCGACAAAAAAGACCTTCGCTCCCGCGCGGAACGGCAGCGGCGAGCCGAGGTCGGCCAGCAGCGCCCGCCACGTCATCATCCCGCCGCACAGGGCCGCGATCACCGCGACCAGCGACAGCACGAGCGACTGCCACGACAGCCGGGCGAACCCGGTCTGGATCTCGTCCCACTTGCTCGCCACCGCCCACGCGCCGAACCCGAGCGCGAGAAGCAGGAAGGCGACGCGGACCAGGCGCTTCACCGTGAGCTCACAGGGAGCGAACCGGGTCGGGAGGCCAGGGCGACGCGGACCAGACGTTTCACCGTGAGCTCACAGTGGGCGAACCGGGTCGGGCGGCTGCGGCAGGGACACTCCGGCGGGGCGGCGGTCGCTCTTGGTCGCCACCCACAGGTAGGTCGGCACCACCGGCAGCAGCGCGCGCAGGACCGGCCGCGGCATCCGGGAGAGCACGCCCCCGGCCACACGGCCGATCACCCCGGGAAACAGCTCGGACCCGGCGAACGCCGCCGGGGTGGCGAGCACCGGGAAGGTGTAGTCCCACACACGCAGGCCGCGCGCCATCCTGCGCAGGCCGCGACGCGTCCGGTAGCGCTCATAGTAGCTGTCGGCCCTGCCGGACAGCCGGACGTAGCGGTCGGCCAGCGCGGGCGGCAGGTAGGACAGGAACGGCAGCTTGTAGTGCGGCTCCATCACCCCGAGCCGGTTGCCCAGTCCCAGGTAGAGGAGGCCGTCGTCGGTGAGCACCCGGCGCATCTCGGCCATGATCGCGTCCGGGTCGACCACGTGCTCGTAGATGTGGTTGAAGACCAGGACATCGATGGACCCGTCGGGGAAGGGCAGGGCGGTGCCGTCGGCACACACGAACTCGACCCGCTCACCGAACCGCTGGGCCGCCTTGCGCAGGCCCGGCACGTCGATGTCGACGCCGAACGTCCGGCTCGCGCCCGCCGCGGCGAGCTCGTCGGCGATGAACCCCGCCGAGCACCCGATGTCGGCGACCGTCAGCCCGGCGAGGACGTCCTTGTCCCGGCCGAGGAAGTGACCGAGCACCGCCACGATCTTCGCGGCCTTGCGGCGGCGTTTCTCCTCGTCGAGCATCGCCGCCTGGAACTCGGAGTATTCAAGCTGCGCCACCCGTTCGGTGCTCATCGGTCGCCCACCGCTCCTCGGTCGCCCACTGCTTCCCGCGCCGCCACGACGTCACTTACCGCGTGTCGATGCACCACGATGTCGCTCACTGCCCTCTGACGCGCCCTAACGCGTCTGACACGCTGCGACGCCCAAGAATACCGGTGACCCGGGACCCCGCCGCCGGATAACGCCCAGCATCCCGGCAGACGCCCAGCTCAGCCGGGCGGACACCCTGTCCGGCCCCTTCGCGGATTCCCGCCTCAACGGAGGAGGCGCCCGGTCTCCCGGAGCAGATGCCCGGCCGACCGCAGCCGGGCATCAGGGTGAGACCAGCGCCTCGATGTAGGAGGCCCAGTAGGGCTCGGGGTCGACGGCCTTGACCCCGGCGCGGAGCCGCTCGGGCTCGCCGGGACGGTAGAACCCGTCCAGCGCCGCGCGCAGCGCCTCCACCGAGCCGGGCTCGACCAGCAGCCCGTCCACCCCGTCGGTGACGTGGTCGCCGAGCGTGCCGACCCGGGTGGCGATCACCGGCACCCCGTGCTCGTGGCCGAACCACACCTGCTGGCTGGCCGTCCCGCTCCTGTAGGGCAGGACCAGCGCGTCCACGTCCGCGAACAGCCCCGGCACGTCCGCCGCGGCCACGTAGCCTGGTCGCAGCTCCACCCGATCGGTCAGGCCGAGCTCGGCGATCAGCGCCTTCGTCTCGTCCAGGCCACCCCAGAACTCCCCCGCCACCCGCAGCGCCACGCCCTCGGGCAGCGCGCGGATCAGCAGGTCCAGCCCCTTGTACGGCCGGACGAGGCCGAAGAACAGCAGCCGGTCGTGCACGGGGCCGCGCCCCCCGAAGCCATCCTCCTTGGGCTCGAGCTCCCCGGCACGACGTTCCCCAGGCCCAGGCCCCAACGGCTCGCGTTCCTCGGAACGACGTTCCCCGGACTCAGGTTCCCCCGGCCCGCGTTCTGCGGAACGGGGCGGGAGGTGCGGCGCCATCTCCGCGATCCGCACGGGAGCGGGCGTCAGCTCGCGGGCCAGCACGGCCTGCCGCTCGGAGTGGACGAGCACCACATCCGCCCGGCGCAGCAGCGCCTTCATCAGCGGCGCGTCGTACGGCTTGGACTCGTGCGGCAGGACGTTGTGGCAGAGCGCCACGACCTTGGTCCGGCGGCGCAGGCCGTACAGGATGCCCAGGTAGGGCGGGACCTGCACCGGGCTGAGCACCGCGAAGATCACCAGATCGGCGTTCCTGAGCCGCCGGCCGCAGCGGACCCAGCCGTCCGGGCGACGCCAGTCGAGGTCGCGCCGGACATGCGGGAACGGCTCGCCGTCGGGGGTGTCGACGGTCTGCTGCCCTGGATAGAGAAAGGAGGGGTACTGCGCCCGCCACGACTCGATCACCACGTCGTGCCCGGCGGCCCGCAGACGGTGCGCCAGCTCGGTGGTGTGCGCGGCGCCGCCACCCTTGTAGGGGTAGGTCGGCCCGACGACCACGATCCGCATCTACTCGCTCCTGGACCGCACGATGAGGTCGGCCAGCAGCGCCAGCGAGCCGATGAGCAGGCCGGACAGGAAGATCACGATGGTGTTGCTGGTCAGGTAGAACCCGTAGCGGAAGATGTCGACGACACCCTTGACCAGGCCGATGCCGACCAGCCAGAGCGCGGGCGGCATGAGGACCTTGAGCGGGTTGAAGTACATGACCATCCGCAGCACCTGCAGGATGTAACGGTAGGCGTCGGAGATGAAGCTGAACTTCGACGTGCCCGCCCGCTTGCTGTAGCCGATCGGCAGGTAGTAGACGTCGTGCTGGTTCGACAGGAACGACAGCGTGATCGTCGTGACGCAGGAGAAACCGGGCGGCAGCAGCCGCAGGTACGGCTTGGCGACCGACTTGCGGAACGCCCGCAGCCCGCTGTTGAGGTCGGGGATCTTCTGCCCGGCCAGCCGCTCGGCCACCTTGCGGATGAACCACTTCGCCGGCACCCGGAGGAGCTTGTGCGAGCCCTCCTCGGTGGTCCGCGCGCCCACGACCTGGTCGATCGCCGGGTCCTTCTCCAGGATCTGGATGAGTTCGGGGATGCGCTCGTTCGGATACGTCATGTCGGCGTCGGTCCACACGACGATCTCGCCGCGCGCCTCCTGCGTGCCGATCCTGCGCACCGTTCCGGACCCGCCGTTGCGGTGGAACGCCCGGACCCGCATGTTCGGGAACCGCGGCTCGGCCTCCTGCAGCTTGGCCAGGGTCTGGTCGGTGGAGAAGTCGTCGACCGCCACGAGCTCGTAGGTGTATCCGCTGTGGTCCATGGCCTCGCAGATGCGCTCGACCTCGGCGATGACGTGGTCCTGCTCGTTGTAACACGGCAGGACGATGGTCACGTACGGTGTTGCGTCCACAGCTGATCCACTCTCGGGCGTCTCGGGCATGCTCACGTCGGGCGAGGATACTCTGCCCAGCCGGAGGCCGAACGCACTTCACCTCCCCGAGCAGGTCCCGCACCTACCAACCTTCGCCCACAGTCCTGGCAGAGCTGACGCCCGACATCACTTTGACCGTGTCGATCAGCACCTGGGCATCACCCGGATCGGCGAGCTTGACGTAGTAGGACTCGGAGAACCCCTGAGGGTCAGATGCCTTGCGCATCCACCAGAACGAGAACACCTTCGCGGCATGCTCGGAATCCTCGAAGTAAACCTTTTCGACCCCCTCCACCGTTCCCAACCTGGCCTCGATTCTCTCCTTGTCCCACGGAGCGGCGCCATCGTGCCCATCACAGGTGCCGGACGCCTCCGCCGGCCCGCACAGCGCGATCTCGACGTCGGCTTTGCCCTTCCAGAAGGAACCGCCCAAGGTGAAGACATTGGAAACACCGGCCATCTTCTCGAAGGTGGAGCGGATCGGCACGATGTCGGCCCGCCGGTAAAGCCTGCCCTTGAACGACTCCGGCATGTCTTCAACCTGGATGGCCGAGAGTAGGATCTTGTTGTCGGCGTTCTGCTTTCGGAAGTTCGCATACGCCTCCTTTCGGGATTCGAACCTCACCTCCGCCACCTTGGGCATCGCCCGCAGCCTCGCCTCAATGGTTCGTTTCTGCTTCGGTGTGATCGCCCGCTTGCGGCAGCTGTTCAGAGTGTTGCCGTCCATGCACAGAAAGATGTCGAACACTCCGTCTTGGGGCCAGGGACCGGCCGGAGGCGGGGACACCTGAATGAGGCCCCGACTGCCATGGCGACCTTCGGCATCGGCCGTCGCGGCCCCGGCCGCTCCGAGTGCCACCGCGACGACCATCACGCCGGGCGGCAGCGCGCGACGAACCCCAGCCCATGTCCGGCTCCGGGGCCGCAGTCCCGAGTCCCCAGAGGACAGATCTTCTACTTCGGAAATCTCGGGGTTTAAGCGCATGGACCCGACTATGTCGATCTTTCCGACCTTCGGTCAATCCGTTGCCGAGTAGCACCGATGTCCACGAGTTCGCCGAACCCGCCGAAGTTCTCGTCCGCACGGGGCACCCACATGGGATCCCCGCTCGTCGCATAACCCACGGCGCGCATGGCCATCCTCTACAGGACGACCATCCAGACGTTGACGCCCAGGGACCAGGTGCCGTTGGGCGGGTCGACGAGGGAGCGCTCGTCCTGGCGGGTGCTGAGAGCCATGATCTGGACGGGTCTGCCGTAGGCGGAGAGCTGGTCGGCCTTGGCGGCGAGCAGGACCGGGACGCGGCCGGTGGTGCGGATGCGCTCGATCAGGCGGTCGACGGTGGGCTTGAGGGAGACGTCGGACTTTAGGGGGATGGAGGACCGGGCGGTGGGAACGCCGCAGGTGCCCCGGACGACCTGGGTGAGCCGGTCACCCGTGACCCGCTCCACGATCAGCACCGAGGCCCGGGCCGGAAGGGCCGCGCACATCCCCTCGACCGCCGCGCGCTCGCCGCGCTCGATCGGGGTGAACGCCGTCCCGCCGGAGGTGAGCGCCGTGGGGATCAGAAGCAGCGCCGCGCCGAAGGCGACGATGCCCTTCTGGGGGGTCAGGCCGTATCCCGATCTGCGCGCCTTGTCCCGCGCCCAGCGCAGGCCCCAGACGGCGAGCAGGATCAGGCCGGGGATGACGATCGGGACCAGGCGCCGGGAGGCCCACGGCTGGTCGGGGGTGATCGCCGGGCGGTAGAGCGTGGTGAAGGTGGTCCAGCCGATGATGGCCAGCGGCAGCAGCCAGCCGAACTCGCCCCCCCTGACCAGCCTGCGCGTGAGCACGGCCGCCGCCAGCGTGGCCAGGATCACCACGGGGATCCCGACGTACCAGATCACCCAGGAGAGGGACTCCTCGTAGTACAGCCGGGCGCCGTTCATCGGCAGCCCGTTCACCTGCTGGGTCTTCTCGATGAACTCGTAGTTCAGCCGGTCCTCCGGCGTGGTGGGCTGCCGGGTGACGGTCTGCAGCCACGGCCGGACCGCGAAGGCCACCATGACCAGCACGACCAGGCCGCCGGCGATCTCGGGCAGCCGCCGGATCCCGGCGACCCGCCGGAGGACCACGGCGATTCGCGGCGCGAGGACCGCGGCGACCAGGGTGAGGAGCAGGACCGCGCCGCAGATCGCCAGCAGCGGCTTGAGGGAGCCCGACAGATAGTCCAGGTACGGCCTGGAGAGCAGGTAGGCGGCCGCGAACCCCAGAGCGGTCCCCGCGGCCAGCCCGCAGAGCAGCGGAGCGCCGAGACGCCCCTCGTCTCGGGCGCCGATCCGGCGCAGGGCGATCAGCAGCCCGGCGTAGACGAACACGGGAAGCACGTCGCGCAGCCCGTCGATCCTGACCAGGACGGCCAGCCCGAACACCAGACCCGCCAGCACCGCGCCGACCACGGCATCGGACCGTGCCGGACGGATCCCGCCCGGCTCCTCTCCCGAGAGGCCGGCCGGTTCCGCGCCGGAGGGATCGATCAGTTCGACTCCGGAGTGGCCGGTCGACTCCGCTCCCGGGGAACCGATCGGTTCCGTTCCCGAGAGGCCGGTCGGTTCAGCTCCGGAGGAACCGGTCGGTTCCACTCCGGAAAGACCGATCGGTTCCACTCCGGAAAGACCGATCGGTTCCGCTCCCGGGGGACGGATCGGCGGGGAGCCGAGGACCGTGACGCCGGAACGGAGCCTGGCCTCGGCGTCGAGCAGCAGGGCCAGGCCGCCGAAGAGCAGGATCAGGGACGGGATCTCGCTGAAGGTGGTCCGCGAGGTGTAGAGGATCGGGAGGCTGACCGCGAAGACCAGCGCGGCCAGAGGGGCCCAGCGCGCGCCGACCAGGCGGGCGACGACCCCCGCGAAGACGAGCACGGCCAGCGCCCCCAGCAGCGGTGGCACCAGCACGAGCCCCGGGACGCCGCCCAGCCAGACGCCCACCGCGTCGATCATGGGTGACCCCGGCATGAACTGCGGCACGATCGCGCCGCCGAAGTCGTACAGGCCCATGCTGTCGAAGTGCAACGCCAGATCGCCGCCGCCGAAGGCCGCCTCCTGGAAGGGGATCGGCAGCGAGCCGTGGCCGGCCAGCCAGAGGGCGTACTGGGCGTACGTGGAGGGGTCGCGGCGGATGATCAGTTGCTCGCTGTGGAACAGGCCGTTGAAGATGCCCGAGGCCAGGGCCACGGCGATCACCGCCGCCGTCTGCCGGGCGGTCGCCTCGACGGTCCTCGGCAGGCGGCGCAGGCCGTACCGGCAAAGGAGCGCGGCGACCAGCAGGCCCAGCGGGATCACGGCGATCGGCCGGAACCAGCCGAGCAGCAGCAGCGGCAGCCCCGCCAGCAGCCAGCCCGCCAGCCCGAGTGCGGGCACGACCGAGACCACGGCGAGCACCGTGCCCGCCGAAGGTCTGCGCGTGTGATCCAGCCGACCGGTCCTCATGGCGTGCCCCGAGCGTAGTGGCAGGCCGGGGCGACGGTGGCACACGCACGCGGCTGCGCGGCGGCGTGGCGAAACCCGGTAGCGTACGCGCAGCATTCGAAGGGGGCGGAGATTGGTGGGGTGGGTGCGGCGGCACCGTTTTTTCCTGGGTGTTCTGGGCCTCGGAGCCGCCCTGCGGGTGATCACCATGCTCGGATACCGGCCCGCGCTCTGGTTTCCCGACTCCTACACCTACATCGTCACCGCGCTGAGGCCCCGCCCCGACCTGGTCCGCCCGGCCGGATACTCGATGTTCCTGCGGCTCCTCGAACCGTTTCACAGTTTCGCCCTCGTCACGCTGGTCCAGCACCTGCTGGGGCTGATGGTCGGCGTGCTCGTCTACCTCACCGCCCGGCGGCTGGGCGCCCCCGGCTGGGCCGCGGTGGGAGCGTCCGTTCCCCCCTTGCTGGACGCCTACCAGATCGAGCTGGAGCATCTGCTGGTCTCCGACACCCTGTTCGCCGTTCTGGTCATGTCGGCGGTCTGCCTGGGCGTGCGGCAGACCCTCGGGTGGCGTACGACGTGCGGGATCGGGCTGCTGCTCGCGGCGGCGACCCTGACCAGGACCGTCGGGCTGCCGATGATCGCGCTCTTCGCGGCCTGGATGCTCTACCGGGAGCGGGGCCGGGTGTTCACGGCCAGGGTGCTGATGCCCGCCGGGGTGATGCTGGTCGCGGCGACGCTGCCGATCCTGGGATACGGGGCCTGGTTCTACGCGACCTACCAGCGGATCGGCATCGTGGGCGCCAACGGCGTCTTCCTCTACTCCAAGACGATGACCTTCGCCGACTGCTCGGTGATGAAGCCGCCGCCGGACCTGGCCGTGCTCTGCGACCCCCGGCCCCCGCGCGTGCGGCCTCCCGCGCAGGAGTACGTCTGGAGCCAGGACTCGCCGCTGGTCAAGCTGCCCGGCATCACCTTCACCGGGACGACCGACACCATGGCCGGGCAGTTCGCGTCGCTGGCCATCCAGAGCCAGCCGCTGGACTATCTGGGCTCGGTCGCCTCGGAACTGGTCCGGTCGTTCACCTGGGGCCGCCCGGTCTATCCGGACCAGGAGGTCTACGACTACTACGAGTTCCCGGACAGACCACCGGCCCCGCCGGGCCGCTACCCGGCCACGGAAGGCGCCGAGTCCGCCCGGCGCTACGAGCGGGGTCCGATCACCACCCGGATCGTCGAACCCTACGCGGGCTGGATGCGTACCTATCAGGACATCGTTCGGCTACCCGGAACGGCGGTGCTGGTGATCCTGCTCATCCCGCCGATCGCCGCGGCCGTCCGGCGGTTCCGCCCGGAGTCCACGGCGTGGGTGCTGCCGTGGACGACGGCGGTGGTGCTGCTGGTGATGCCTCCCGCGGTCGCGGAGTTCGACTACCGATACGTCCTGCCCGCCGTGCCGGCCGCGTGCCTGGCTGCGGCCTTGGTTGCAGGTAAACCTAATTTCCGTAATATTCCAAGAAATGTCCGTATTTGAGTATGCTGGCCGCCAGTTCAGCATGGCGGCGGTCAGGGGACGGTCTTGAGCAAATTCATGTCATGGCAGCTGTCGGCGCGCGTCTCGTGACCTACTCTTTGGGCGCGATGAAGGACCTGGAACAGCGCCGGACGTTGCCGCGAAGCGAGGGGATCGCATGAGCGACCACCGGCATGCCGGAGCAAAGGACCGCGGGGCCGAACCGGGCCGCCGGGCTTCCCGGCGTGCGGGCGATGACGGAGGACCGCCTCCGGAGAATCTCCCTCCGAACGGCGGGCCACCGCGGGGCCGCAAGAGCGGGCTGGGAGTGGGCGGCTGGGTCAGCATCGCGGTGACCGGCGTCATGGTGCTCGGCACCCTCGGCGGCTACACGCTCTACCGGAACACCCTCTCCGGCTTCAACACGATCGACCTCAGCGGCAAGCTCAGCGCGAACCGCCCGGTGAACGAGACCGGGGCGATCAACGTGCTGCTGGTCGGCTCCGACACCCGCGAGGGCGACAACCTGCAGTACGGCCAGAAGATGATCAATGCGGGCAAGCGGACCGACACGATCATCCTCATGCACATCTCGCCGAACCGCGACAAGGCGACGCTCATCAGCTTCCCCCGCGACTCCGTGGTGGACATGCCCGCGTGCAAGGGCGAGACCGGCGTCCCGGTCGCCGCGAGGCACGAGATGATCAACGCCGCCTACAACGAGGGCGGCATCACCTGCACGATCGACACGCTCGAGTCCCTCACCCAGATCCCCATCGACCACTTCGTCGAGGTCGACTTCACCGGCTTCAAGAACATCGTGGACGCCCTCGACGGCGTCCGGATCTGCCTGAAGGAGCCGGTGAACAGCAAGAAGGCCAAGCTCACGCTCTCCGCCGGCTGGCACAACCTCAAGGGTGAAGAGGCCCTCGGATACGTACGGCTGCGCGACTACGGCGACGGCAGCGACATCCAGCGGATCAAGCGCCAGCAGGTCTTCCTCAGCAAGGTGGTGGACAAGGCGACCAGCAGCGCGCTGCTCACCGACCCCGGCAAGCTCTTCTCCTTCATCGGAGCCGCCTCGAAGTCGGTCCGGATGGACAAGGCTCTGGCCGACGACACCCAGACCCTGGTCCGGATCGCGCAGAGCGCCAAGGCCCTGACCGCGAGCGGCGTCAAGTTCATCACCGTCCCGTGGGGCGCGGACCCCGACGACAAGAACCGGGTCGTCTGGAGGCAGCCCGCCGCGAACGAGCTGTTCGAGGCGATCCGCAGCGACACCGAGGTGCTCCCCACCGCCGCCCCCGCCGGGCCCGCCAAGCCGACCGTCAAGAACGAGCAGGTCCGGGTCCAGGTCTTCAACGGCACCGACACGCCGGGCAGGGCCAAGGAGGTGGCCGACAAGCTGACCGCCCAGGGTTTCGTGGTGACCAACGTCGGCAACGCTCGCCCGGTGGCCGGCAACGTGCCCACCACCACGCTCCGGTACGCCAAGAAGGACACCGAGGGCGCCGCCTACGGAGACACCCTGGCCGCCAGGCTCTCCGGTGAGAAGCGCACCCCGGTCGCCGGCAAGGTGAAGCCGATCAGCACGGAGGCCTACGTGCCGCCCACGCCGGTCGCCAAGCCGCCCACCACCGGCCCGATCCTCCAGCTGGTCATCGGCGCCGACTGGCCGGGCGTCCGGGTCCCCACCAAGATTCCGGACTCTCTCAAGGACCAGGTCGTCGACAACAAGACCGACCCCTGCCAGTAGGCCCTGGCGACGACGGCCGATCGAGCGGCGAGGGCGCCGGGATCAGGTGGCGAACCTCGCCGTCCGATCCCGGCGCCCTCGCAGTTCGACGACCCGCGCCATGACTTCGACAGATTCCCGACAGTCACGATTCACCGAGAACCCCTTGAAACTCGGCGTACTCGTGCGACAGAGAGCTCATCATCGGTTTAGGGTGGTCAGGTCGGCGAGGCGAGCCCATACTCGCCCCCATCCCCCGCCGCCTTCGCGCTAGCGTGCCGACTCCTTCCCGGTCTCCGACAGATGGCTGAGCGTTTCCCCCGTGAGTGACATCCGCCCTTCTTTCCCGACACCGGCCCCTCAGGACGACGGCGCCCCCGACGCCGACACCGGTAGGCCGACCGGCGGGCAGGGCCGGACCCCCGCCCCGCAGCCGATGCCCGAGCACTCGTGGCAGCCTCCGGCGTCCCAGCCCTCCTGGCCGGAGCCGCCGGCTCTGCCGTACGCCTCCGGACGGCAGGAGCGCGGGCACGCGCCGGATGAAGAGGATCCCGGCGAGGTCACCGCGTGGGGCTATCCCGCGTACCAGGAGCCGCCGGACGCGCCGGACGCCTCCCGCGGACCACGGCAGGACCAGGCGCACGAGCCCCAGCGGGGCCGCCCCTACGGCTCCCCGGATCCGCTCCGCGCCTCCGCGCCCCTGGAGCCCCTGGCGTGGCGGGAGCCCCCGGAGTCGCGAGACTCCCAGGGCACCCACGAAACCGCGTGGGCTCCCGAGTCGACCGGGCCGAACCGGCGGGAGTCCCCGTGGCGCGAGGAAGGCGCCCCGGAGGGCGCGCCCCCTTCGCCTCGCGTCTCCCCCGAGGCGCCGCCGTCCCGGCGGTCGCCCCTCCCGCAGCCCCGGGAGGCCCTGCTGCCTCCTCTGGAGGCGCCGCCGGCCCCGGCGGACCGGCCCTTCTCCTACTGGGAGAGCAGCGGCCGGCAGAACGCCGAGCCCTCGTTCTGGAACCGGTCCTCCGATCCCGAGCGCGAGGCGATGCGGGAGTGGCGGGCCGAGCGGGAGCGGGAGCAGGCGGAGGAGCCCCCCGCTCCCCCGGTCAAGAAGAAGCGCGACCCGTATCTCGACAACGTGAAGTTCGTGCTGATCGCCCTGGTCGCGACCGGGCACTCGCTGGTGCCCACCCTGAGCGCGCACTCGGCGAAGTCGGCATACATATTCATCTACATGTTCCACATGCCGGCGTTCGTGCTGGTCAGCGGCTATCTCGGCCGTAACTTCTGGAACTCCAACGCCAAGATCAACAAGCTGGTCGACACCCTGCTGATCCCGTACGCGGTCGTCGAGATCGGCTACGCGCTGCTCCGCTACGGACTGGGTCAGAAGTGGACCCTGACGATCATCGACCCGGCCTGGCTGAACTGGTATCTGCTGGCCCTGGTCCTCTGGCGGATCTCCACGCCCATCTGGACCCGGATGCGGCAGCCGCTGCTGATCGCGGTGATCATCTACATGATGGCGGGCTTCTCGGAGATCGGCGGCGACTTCAGCATCGACCGCTTCTTCGGCCTGCTCCCGTTCTACGTGCTCGGCCTGCTTCTCAGGCCGGAACACTTCGACCTGCTCAAGCCGATCTGGGTCAGGATCCTGGGCGGGGTCGTCCTCGTCGGGGCGGCGGGGGTGGCGATCTTCATCGCGCCTCACGTCAAGCTCGCCCCGGTTTACTACCGCTACAGCTTCAAGGGCATGGACATGTCCTGGTGGATGGGTCTCGGCGTACGCGGCGCCATGCTGGTCGCGGGGATGATCATGACGTTCGCCGTGCTCGCGGTGATTCCCCGGAGGGAGACCTGGTTCTCCGACCTCGGCACCCGCACGCTCTACGCCTACCTGCTCCACGGCGTCATCGTGCTCATCGCCAAGGACCAGCACTGGCTGAGCTTCCCCTGGCTGCACGGCCCGCTGGGCGTGATGGCGATCGCGTCGAGCGCGCTGGCCCTGGTCATCGTCCTGTGCCTGCCGGAGACCCGCACGCTCTTCAAGTGGCTGCTCGAACCCCGCCTGGTCTGGCTCTACCGCCGGCCGTCGGCGTCGGCGGAGGCCGTCCCCAAGCCGCCGGACGAGCCCGCCGCCAGGGAGAGTTCAGCCTCAGTTACCCGGTAATTAACGCAACACATCCGGTGATGACGGAAGAGACGCGCAGCATCGGTGTATGCGGGTATGTGTCGGCACAATTGTCCATCACCCCGAAGACGCCCGGATCATGCATCGGCAGATCCGGTCGCTCCTCGAGGCGGGACACGAGATCACCTATGTAGCGCCCTTCACCGACTGCAACGTCACGCCCGATCCCCGGATCCGGCCGATCGACGTTCCCCGTGCCGTCGGCCGTCGCCGTCGGCGCGCGCTGAAGGCCGCCCGCAAGGCTCTCAAGCGCGGGGTGGAGGGTGCCGACCTGCTGATCGTCCATGACATCGAGCTGCTGTTCCGGCTCCCCAGGCGCCGTCCCGCCACGGTGTGGGACGTGCACGAGGACACGGCCGCCGCGCTGGAGGCCAAGCCGTACCTCCCCGAGTACCTCCGCCGGATCCTGCCGTCGCTGGTCCGCCGGATCGAGGCCCGCGCGGAGCGCCGCCTGCACCTGATCCTGGCCGAGGAGGCCTACCAGGAGCGGTTCGCCCAGACCCATCCGGTCGTGCTCAACACCACCTACGTGCCCCCTCGGCTGCCTTCGCCGTCCGGCCGGAACCGGGTGGTCTACGTGGGCCACCTCTCCCAGGCCAGGGGCGCGATCGAGCTGATCGAGCTGGCCAGGCGCCTGGCCCCGCACGGGATCAGGCTGGACCTGATCGGCGCCGCCGACGCGGAGATCCGGCCGCTGCTGAGGGACGCGCAGCGGGAGGGCCTGCTCGACTGGTACGGCTACGTGCCCAACAAGCACGCGCTGCGGATGGCCGAGAAGGCGATCGCCGGACTGTCTCTTCTGCACGATGTGCCCAACTACCGGCAGTCGATGCCGACCAAGGTCATCGAATACATGGCCCGGGGGATCCCCGTGATCACCACGCCTCTCCCCACGGCCGCCTCGATGATCGACCGGGCCCGCTGCGGGACCGTCGTACCCTTCGGGGACGTGGACGCGACGCTGCAGGCCGTACTGGCGCTGCGGGACGACCCGGAAGAGGCCTCGGCGATGGGGGCCCGCGGTTACGCGGAAGCCCTGTCCCACTACAACTGGCCTGACCACTCGGGCGCGTTCGTCGGGCGACTGGAGGAGTGGGCGACGGCGAGCGCCGCCCCCGCGCGCGCCCATCGCCGTGCCCTGGTGGTCTGACCCCTCCCGTCCGTTCGGTCCGGGAAGGATTGCTTCCGCACCAGTGACGTGGAGACCGGAGATTGGTGTACTGGAGACATGGCACGCCATCTGATCCAGGGGCGCGAGATCGACATGCCGGTGCGCATCAGGGACGCCGCGGTCTGCAGTGCCTCCTACCTGGTCCGGGCCGACGCGGCACGGGCCGTGATCGCCTATTCGAGGCTGGACACCGCCGAGGTGCTGCCCGGCAAGGCCCTGTGCACGCTGGTGTTCGCCGACTACACCGACGGCGACCTGGGCACCTACCACGAGTTCGGCGTCGCCTTCCTGATCCGGCCGCCCGGTGCTGATCCGGCGCCCCGCAAGGGCCTGCGCGCGAGCCTGTGGGAGCTGCACAGGCTCGGCGCCGGAGCGTTCATCCACTGGCTCCCGGTCGACCAGGGCTTCACCATGGAGGCGGGCCGTACGATCTGGGGCCTGCCCAAGGAGCTCGCCGACATCAACCTGCGCCTGTCGTCGCCCTACAAACGGTGCATCGTCCGCAAGGACGGCCGGCTGGTGCTGGACCTGCTGATCAAACCCGGCACCCCGGTGCCCGGCAACGGCATGGCGTCCGTCCTCGACGCCTACAGCCATCAGGACGGCGTCACCCGCCGCATTCCCTGGTCGATATCCTCTCGCGGGGTTCGCATGCGCCCCGGAGGCGCGCTGATCCGCCTGGGCAACCACTCCGTCGCCAAGGAGCTGAGCGAGCTCGGCCTGCCCAAGCGCGCCCTGATGACCAGCACGGTCTCCCATCTCTCCATGACCCTCGGCGAGGCGAAGGAGCCCTAGCCGGGAGCCTTGGACCTCAAGGTCCAACGGTGGCGCCTCGGCCCTCACAGCCCTGGGCTTCGAGCTCCAGCGGCGGCAGCTCGACTCTCGGAGAGCCCCTGTGCTTCGAGCTCCAGCGGCAGCTGACTCTCAGGGAGCCCTAGGCTTCGAGCTCCAGCAGCGGTAGTTCGGCCCTCATGGGCAGACCCTGCCAGTCGCTGGGACCGGAGGCCGCGAAGGCCGCCAGCAGGCCGCCCCTGCGCAGCCTGTCGGCCGGGTGCAGGTGCTCCAGCAGCGCGCTGAGATAGCCCGCGACGAAGGCGTCCCCGGAGCCGTTGGGGTCGACCACGGGTGTGGACGGGCTGGCGGCGTCGTGGCGGACACCGTCCACCCGGACGCTCGCCCCTCGGGCGCCGCGCATCACGATGACCTCCCGGTCGCCGTTGAGCGCCGGCTTGACCAGGTCCAGCTCGCTCTGCCGGACGAACAACACGTCGGCCGAGCAGGCCAGCACGCTGAGGATCTCCTCGGCCTCCCGGAGATCGGGCCAGAGCTGGTCCCGGTAGTCGACCGCCACCGAGACGAGGACCCTGGCGGTCCGCGCGGCCCGGACCGCGGCGTGCATGGCGTCGCGCGCGTTCAGGGCGGCGGTGATCCCGCTGACGTGCAAGATGCGGGAGGCCGCGATCCGGTCCACGGGAACGTTCCCCTGCGCGAGCCGGGCCCCGGTGCGGTAGTAGGTGACCCTGGCCGTCTGGCCCAGCCTCGACTCCTTCAGGAGGATCCCGGTGGGCGACCCCTCGTCCACCCGCGCGTCCGAGATGTCCACGCCCTCGCCGCGCAGCACCGTGAGGATCCGCGCGCCGAGGTCGTCACCGCCGACCTTGCCCAGCCACCCCACCTCGTGCCCCAGCCGGGCCAGCCCGACCGCGACGGTGAACTCGGCCCCGGCCACGTCCAGCCTGGCCTCGTGCTCGTGACGGACCCGGCCGCTGGTGACGACGCCGAAGGCCTCGCCGAGGGTGTAGACGTCCACGTCGGAACCTTTCGGGGCGCCGGGCGACGCCGATGAACAGCCGTTCGGACTCCGGCCCCGGGTGCCATCGCTCCCAAAGGGCCAGAAAACCGAACTCTAGCGACAACCCCGAGGCAGAAACCAACCGGCCACTCGGGTTCCCGTCTCCGGTCCTGCGGGACCGTACGAGATCACTTCCGACCGGCCAGACCGTACGGTCCGTACGGGATCAGACGATCGGCGGGCGGCCGAGGCGGAGCATGCGCCAGGCGGTGTTCCAGCCCATCGGACGACGCTCTCCCGCGGGCTCGCGCAGGCCTTCGGTGAAACCCTTGAACCAGGCGCGCAGGGCGGGACCCGAGCGCTCGCGAAGCAGGGTGAGGGCGACCCAGTTGAGGAGGTAGAGCCCGGCCAGGGGCCAGGGGAGATTACGGCGGGCCAGCCAGACGCGGTTACGCGCGTTGAGGCGGTAGAAGTCGGTGTGGCGGGTCGGGGGAACCTGCGGGTGGTACATGACCGTCTGGGCGTCGTATTCGATGCGGTAGCCCTCGCCGAGCAGCCTCCAGGCCAGGTCGGTCTCCTCGTGAGCGTAGAAGAAACGCTCGGGGAGCCCGCCGACCTGGAGGAAGGCCGAACGGCGGATGGCGCAGGCGCCGCCCAGGAAGGTGGTGACCGGGGAGGACCGCTCGGGGTCGCCCGCACGCAGGCGAGGGACGTGACGGCGCTGGCCGATGCCGCCGTCGGGGTCCCTCACCCGGAACGAGACGACCGCGAGATCGTGCTCGGTGGAGAAGCGCTCACGCAGGTGGGAGACCAGGTTCGTCTCGCCGTACCAGCCGTCGTCGTCGAGGAAGAGCACCACGTCGCCCGAGCACTCCTCGACGCCACGGTTACGGCCGGCGGGGATGCCCGCGTTGTGGTCCAGCCGCACGGTCTTGATCGAGGCCGACGAGCCCGAGGGCACGCTGACCGACAGCTCCGGGACGTCCGCGCCGTTGCCGACGATGACCACCTCGACGTCGCCGTCGACCTGGTTCAGCGCGGACTCGACGGCCCGATCCAGCTCCGGGACTCGGTTACCCATGGTGAGGATGACGCACGAGATCTTCAACGGGTCATCGACCTGACGCGTCGAGAGCACGTGCGGAGCATACTTTCATGATCACCGAGTCTGCTGGGGCGGACAGTTCTGATGGAGCTAGCACCTACTGCTATACCGGAGGACAAGCGTATCGGAATCGCCAACAAACACCCACCAAACAGCAAGGTGTTAGCACTTACGACGTTCCGGCACGCGATCCGGTTCCTCATGAAAGCCGCCTGGACATCAGGATGCTGATCAGGTGCAGGATCATCTGCAGCGCGGCGATCACCAGGCAGGCCACCACGAGCACCCGCGTCGCGGCCATGCCCCCGCTGAAGGCGTCCCAGAGCGCGGCGATCACGACGAGGACGGACAGCTCCACCGCCTGGACGACCCGGTGGAACTTCAGCGCCGCGGCGGCCTTGCGGGCCAGGCCCAGACCGCGCGACTGGAACTGCTCGGCCGACGTCTCGGTCGCGGCGACCAGCCCCGCCCGGGCGCGGGCCACGTCGACCAGGTCGGTCTCCGCCTTGATCAGGATCGCGCCGAGCGCGGCGGCGACGCCGATCACGGTGTACCAGTCGGGCAGGATCTCCGACGCCCGGAAGCCCAGCCCGATGAGCAGGGCGGCCTCGGCGAAGTAGTGTCCGACCCGGTCGAGGTAGACACCGGTGATGGAGGTCCGGTTGGTCCAGCGCGCCAGCTCGCCGTCGGAGCAGTCGAGCAGCAGGTAGATCTGGATCAACACCGCCGCGCCGACCGCGGCCCAGAGACCGGGCAGCGCGAGGACCACGCCGGCCAGCAGCCCGCACAGGATCATCAGCCAGGTGGTCTGGTTGGGCGTGATCGGCGTCTTGGCGAGAACCCAGGTGACGTAGATCGACAGCTTGCGCATGTAGAGCGCGCCGGCCCAGTGTTCGCCGCTGTTGCGATCCATGGTGGAGTGCGGCTGGGCCACCGCACGGAGCTCAGCGACCGATGGCCCGGACATAATCCCCTACCCGATCGCGAATCTCCGGCTCGGACAGGCGCAGGTGCTCAAGGATGGTGTACCTGCCGGGACGGGTGGAGGGCGCGAGCATAACCGCCTCGGTGAACTGGTCAGTGGTCAGCCCCACGTCGTGGGGGGTGACCGGTAGCTCGTGTCCGCGTAAGCAGTCAACGACCTGGGCGAGCCTCCGAGAGTCCTCGCGGAGGAAAAAACAGAAGGCCGCTCCGATCCCGGCGAGCTCGCCGTGATTGGAGGTGCCGGGAAAAAGCTGATCCACGGCATGCAGGATCTCATGGTCTCCGCCACTCGAAGGACGGGACGACCCGGCGATCACCATCGACATCCCCGAAAGGATGAGCGCCTCGGCCAGCACGGTGAGAAAGGCGTCGGACTCGATCGAGTCGAGTCTCCCGATCAAGGCCTCCGCCGCGGTGCGGGCCATCGCGCAGGCCAGGCCGTCGATCGGCTCTCCGCGCTCGGTGTTGCCGAGCTGCCAGTCCTCGATCGCCGACAGGTTGCTCACCACGTCGCCGACCCCGGAACGGACCAGTGACGGCGGCGCGTCGTGGACGAAATCGAGATCCACCATGATGGCCAGCGGCATGGGCACACCGAAAGTGCCCTTGCCGCTCTCGTGCGTCAGCGACGCCACCGGCGAGCAGATCCCGTCGTGCGACAGGTTGGTGGCCACCGCCACCATCGGGATCCCGGCGAGCGACGCGGCGTATTTGGTCGCGTCGATGGTCTTGCCGCCGCCGATGCCGACGACCGCCTCGTAGGCGCCCTTACGCAGGTCGGCACCCAGCGAGACCGCCGCGTCCACCGAACCGTCGGGCACCCGGAAGACCTTGGCCTCGCCGAGCGAGGGAGCGATCACCGAGGCGATCCGGTCTCCCTGGCCCGTGCCCACGGCCACCGCCACGCGCCCGGAGGTCGCCACCCGGCTGTCGGCGAGCAGCGAGCCGAGCTGGGCGATCGCGCCCCGCCTTACCTCGACGGTCAGGGGGGCCGGCAGCATCCTGGCTAGTATCGGCACGCGATCTCCCGCGCCTTCGCGAGGTCGTCGTGGTTGTCGACCTCGACCCACGGGACATCGCCGATCGGGGCAACGGCGATCTTCTCGCCGCGGGCGACCAGCTCCTGGTAGCCGTCCTCGTAGTAGAGCTGCGGGTCGCGCTCGAAAGTGGCCTGGAGGGCGTCGGCGAGGCGCTCGCCGACGCCGGAGCGGATCAGCGTGGCGCCGATGTACTCGCCGGCCGCGTCGGCCGGGTCCATCAGCTTGGTGATCAGCTTGAGGTGGCGATCCCCGTCGAGGGTTACCTTCATCTCCTCCTCGGCGAGCTTCTTGACGTCGTCCACCGCGAGCAGGATGTCGCTCGTCACCGGGGCGGAGAGCAGCGTCTCCTCCACCGAGACGGGGTGCACGGTGTCGCCGTTGACCAGGAGCACGCCCTGGTCGAAGTAGTCACGCGCGCACCAGAGGGAGTAGGCGTTGTTCCACTCCTCGGCCTTGTCGTTGTGCACAAGGGTGAGCTTCACGCCGTGTCGCCGCTCCAACTCGGCCTTACGCTCGTGTACGGCCTGCGCCTGGTAGCCGACGATGACCACGACGTCGCGAAGATCCGCCGCTGCGAGGTTCCGCAGTGAGATGTCCATGATCGTGGTGTCGCCGTCGACCGGCACGAGTGCCTTGGGCAGCGTGTCGGTGTACGGCCGCAGGCGTCGTCCGGCCCCGGCGGCCAGCACCATTCCCAGCAACGTGCACTCCTCATCCAAGTGAGCCCCCAACGGGCACTCCTGGCCCCAAAGGTTAGTTGCCTTTAGGCCCTGATCGTGTAATCGGGGGTTTGCCGGATGTTCTTAATCGTGTGCTCCCAGATCCGCCGCGTCCACCCCGAAGCGCGGAGCGGCCAGCCAGCAGGTGACGCTCTCCCAGGCGAAGAGGCACCACAGATAGAGCGAGAGCAGGGCGAACATCAATGTGACCTGCCCGGCGAGGCCGCCCAGCGCGACCAGCAGCATCCGGCCGTCCCAGCCGAAACCGAATGTGGACAGCCAGGGCGGCGGATAAACGCGCTGCCTCACCCGGTAGACGATGTCGTAGTGGTGGAAGGCCATCGCGCCGAGTAACAGGAAGATCAATCCCGGCGGCACGTCGTGCGCGAAGCCCACCGAGGCCACGAACCCGTACTCGGTGAGGCGCAGGATCGGCGGGACCAGCCAGTCGAGCCGGCCGTCGTGCGGGTGGGAGCTGCCGGGACCGGCGAGCAGCAGCGCCACGGCGGGGGCGAACACCGCCAGGCCGTCGGTGCCGGCCACGCCGACCAGCAGCAGCACCCCGGTCACGAAGATCCCGACGAGCGCGGGCGGCAGCGGCGCGAGCTGCCCCGCCACCAGCGTGCCCATCGCCCGGGACAGCACCCCGTCGTCCCGATAGGCAACCACGGTGCCGCGCGGCACCGGCGTCATATGCACGGAAGTCATGATCGCATGTGTCTCCTCGCTCGCTTCGCGAAATGCTCGCCGCGCTCCGCCCTCCACCCCGCTCGCCGCGGGGCCCGCCGTTTCCGATCACCGCGGAACCCGCCGGTCCGCGGACTGTGAGACCCACCGTTTCCGATCATTCGCTGAGCGACCTGCCCACCCTGCCGGCGAGTGTGTAGAGTGCGGCGACTCCGCCCCAGCTCAGCAGCGCGATGAAGGTCACCCGCGCGTTGAAGAACGCGGCGGTCACCGCGATCAGGGCCATCCGCTCCCCGATGGGCAGCACGATGATCTTCTTGAGCCAGCGGGTGAAGGAGATCTGCTCCAGCCATCGCGAGAGCCCCACGACCATGCCGCCCACGCTCAGCCCGGCCTTGCGCATCCCGGTCGTGTTTCCCGCGTATCCGGCGTCCACGGGCCGCCGCCCCGGCGACGGTTGCATCGGCAGCAGCCGCCTGGCCGTGTCCGCCGCGGCGGACAGCGAGCTGGAGGTCCTGGCCCAGGCGGCCCCCACCCGGTTCGCGTCGGCGCGGGCCCCCGCGTAGGAGAAGTCGATCATGTGGCGGAGCGCCTGCAGGATCATCGCGGACACCGCCAGCATCCAGATGCCGTCCGGGCCGCCGGCGCCGTAGCCGTCCAGCCCCGCCGCGTAGCCGAGGGCGAGTCCCACGTAGGCGGCGTACTCCTTGACCCGGTCGAAGGTGGCGTCGAGCCACGCGCCGAGCGGGGAGAACGCGCGGGTGTAGCGGGCGAGCTGTCCGTCCACGCAGTCGAGCACGAACGACAGGTAGAGCAGGATCGCCCCGGCGACCTGGGTCGGGCGCGTGCCCACCGAGAACCAGACCGCGGCGAGCACGGCCAGGCCCACGGAGATCCCGGTGACGGCGTTGGGCGTCAGCCGCGACTGGGCGGCCAGCCTGACCAGGTGTTTGGACCAGGAGCTCACGAAGTATGTGGTGAAGAAGCCGTCGTTGCCCTTGACCGCGGCATCCAACCGGGCGGCGATCTCGTCCACCTCGCCCAGCCGCCGTACGGCCGAGTCGGCACCCGCCTGCTCGGCCATCCGCTCGCAGTGCAGCCGCCCGAGCCCGGCCGCACGCACGGGGACTCCCGAGCGGACCAGCCCGACCAGGAGCAGGTCGCCGACCTCGGTGTCGCCCATCGAGCCGAACGTGCCGGCCTCGGCCAGGTCGGCCAGCACCGCCGCGGTCTCGGCGAGATGCCCGAGATCGGCCACGCCGACATGGAGCGCGCCCCTGAAGGTGCCGTTGGGCTCTTCGACGTCGTGGAAGGAGGTGCTCGCGGCCACCACCCGGCCGCCCTCGATCCTGACCGGCGGGCACAGCGACCCGGCGCCCTCGCCGTCGGCGGTCACCAGCGCGCCGGTGTCACGTGCGGGATGTTCCAGGAGCGTGGCCAGCGCCTCGGTGTGGGCCACCAGGTCGCCCGCGATCAGGGCCACGGGGCCGGTGGACGCGGTGGCCACCTTGGCGATCCTGCGCAGGTCGTCGGCGATTCCCCGTGACCCCTCGGCCGGCTCCTCAGCCCCGATCATGTGGGTGCCGCCGGGCACGTGGGTGACGTCGCCGGACCGGGTGATCACGTGCACGTCCTGGACGGGGAGCGTGGCGAGCTGGTCCGTCAGCCTGTCGAGCAGTGTGCCGTCGGCGCAGCGCAGACCGGCCGCCCCGGTGGTGGCGAACACGACGGCCGTCGTTTGGGAGGTCTCGGACGACGGGAGGACGTGGGAATCGTGCAAACTGGGCTCCTTCGTATCCGACGGGATCACCGTACGAATCGGGGAGTGCGCACTCAGCGTAGCGAGATCTTGACTGGATAGCACGGGAGCGCGCCCGGCGATCGGGTACCGAACCATTACGCTCGCCGTATCCAGACCGTCAAAGGAAGCTGACATTGGCCGCTCTTGAACCACGTCGTCGGACCGTCGGTGTCGTCCTGGCCGGCGGCGTCGGCCAGCGTGTCGGCCTGAACACCCCCAAACAGCTCATCAAGATCGCCGGGAAGGCGATCATCGAGCACACGCTCGCCCTGTTCAACGGCGCCCCGGAGATCGACGAGATCATCGTGCTGATGACGCCCGGCTTCACCGAGGAGGTGGAGCGGATCGTCGCCCGCAACGGCTTCGGGAAGGTCAGCAAGATCCTGGAAGGCGGCGCGAGCCGCCCCGACACCACCTGGCGGGCGCTGAAGGCACTGGGTGCTCAGGAGTGCGACGTGCTTCTGCACGACGCCGTACGCCCGCTGCTGGAGCCCCGGATCATCACCGAGTGCGTGGAGGCCCTGAAGGTCTACTCGGCCGTCGACGTGGCGATCCCGAGCTCCGACACGGTCGTGGTGGCCGCCCCCGGACCACGCGGAGAGATCGTCAGGGACATCCCCGAGCGGTCCAGGCTTCGCCGGGGCCAGACCCCGCAGTGCTTCCGGCTCTCGGTGATCCGTGAGGCCTACGAGCGGGCCTTCGCCGACCCCGACTTCGACAAGCGGCCTCCCACCGACGACTGCGGCGTGGTGCTGCGCTACCTGCCCGACGTACCGATCTACATCGTGCCGGGCAGCGAGCACAACATGAAGGTCACCCACCCGGTGGACGTGTTCATCGCCGACAAGCTCTTCCAGCTCGCCGCGGGCAGCGCCCCCGCGCACTCCCCCCTCGCCCTCCGCCGGGCTATGGAGGGCAGGACCATGGTGGTCTTCGGCGGCAGCTACGGCATCGGCGCCGACGTGGTGGACCTGGCCGAGCGCCACGGCGCCCAGGTGTTCTCGTTCTCCCGGTCGCTGAACGGGGTGCGCGTCGAGGACGCCCAGGCGGTGAAGGACGCGCTCGACGGCACGGCCAAGGAGACCGGGCGGATCGACTACGTGGTCAACACCGCGGGCGTGCTGCACATGGGCAAGCTCGGCAAGGTCGACGACGTCACGATCGCCGAGACCGTGGGCGTGAACTACCTCGGCCCCGTCAACATCGCCAGGGCCGCCATCCCCCACCTCCGCGAGACGCGGGGCCACCTGCTGCTCTACACCTCCTCCTCCTACACGCGGGGCCGGGCCGACTACAGCCTCTACTCCTCGACGAAGGCCGCCGTGGTCAACCTGACCCAGGCCCTCGCCGACGAGTGGGCCGAGTACGGCGTGCGGGTCAACTGCGTCAACCCGGAACGGACCAGCACCCCGATGCGATCCCGCGCCTTCGGGGAAGAACCGGCGCACACCCTTCTCTCACCGCGCGCCGTCGCCCAGACCTCACTGGACGTGCTCATCTCCGACCTGACCGGACAGGTGATCGACGTTCGCCTCGACGCGACCTGACGTCCCGGCCGATCGACATTCGCCTCGGCCCGGCGCCCCGGCCGATCAGCACCCGACGCGACCCGACGCGTCAACCGGTCGACGCCCGACACGACCTGCCGTGTCGACCGGTCGGCACCTGACGCGGGCTGACACGTCGATTCGCCGGCGGCCATCCGACGTATCCCGACACTTCAGCCGATCCAACGTCCACCCCGACGTAACCCAACACTTCAACTGATCAACATCTACCTCGGTTCAACCCGACACAGCGCGCCTACCAGGGCAAACACCGGCACACGGGATACCGTCGGAAGATGACGCGTGACCTTCGCACCCGGTTGGTCGGCGCCGCCGTGCTCGGCTCCTACCCGCTGCTCGTCGCTGCCGCCCTGTGGCCCCAGCCCTGGCTGTTCCTGGTGTTCTGCGTGATGTCCTACGCGGCGGAGATCGCCGCCAGGCGCGGAGCCCGGCAGCTGGTCGACCTGCTGAGCCAGGCGCACCTGGGTGTCACGCTGCGGTTCGTGATCCGCGAGATGACCGCGATCCTCCTCGTCGCCCGGACGGAGGGCACCGACTCACCCTGGTTCATGGCCCTGACCGTCGGGCTGTTCCTCATGCACGGCGTGCGGGCCGTGCAGACCTGGCTGGCGATCTCCTACAACCGCACCCTCAGCCGGCTGCCGGCGCTGACCCGCAACATCGACGCGGTGAAGATACCGGCTCCGCCCAGGGACATCCTCGTCAACTACCAGGGTCTGCGGTTCCTCTACCTCGACGTGCTGCCGGTCGGCGGGGCCGCCCTGGGCGCGACGCTCGGCACCGGCTACCAGGGCGCGGCCGGAGCGGCGATCGCGCTGGGCCTGGAACTCATGGGCGCTCTCGCCCTCCTGCCCCACCTGCGCAGGGTCCGGCCGCTCAGGGACACGCCCGGCGTGCTGCGGGCGGTCGACGAACACCTCTCGAAGTACCGGCCCGAGGTGGTCCTCTACTTCTCCGGGCCGAACGACTCGGCCTACCAGGCCACCATGTGGCTGCGCCCGCTGGAGCGGATCGACCGGCGGGCGCTGGTGGTGCTGCGGGAGCGGGACATGCTCCGGATGCTGGGGGAGACCTCGCTGCCGGTGGTCTGCATCCCGTCCGCGGCCGATCTGATGGGCTTCGCGGCGCTCGACACCGCGCGGGTGTGCCTGTATCCGGCGAATGTCGGCAAGAACATCCACATGCTCCGCATCCGGGGATTGTGCGGCGTCTTCGTCGGTCACGGCGACAGCGACAAGGAGGCGTCGTTCAACCCGTTCACCAAGGTCTACGACGAGGTCTGGGTGGCGGGGCAGGCGGGCCGGGACCGGTACATCCGCGCCCAGGTGGGTGTGCGCGACGAGAACGTGTACGAGGTGGGACGGCCCCAGCTCAGCGGCGTCCGCACCGGCGGACCCGACCTGCCCTACCGCACCGTCCTCTACGCGCCCACCTGGGAGGGATGGACCGACGACCTGTTCCACACCTCGATCATCACCATGGGCCCGGGGATCGTCCGCATGCTGCTCGCCCACTCCCCCGAGCTCCGGGTGATCTACAAGCCGCACCCGCTGACCGGCTATCGCAACCTGGCCGCGCGCCGCGCACACCAGAAGATCCACGCGCTGCTGGAAAAACGGGAGCTGTCCCGGTCAATGGCCCGGCACCCCGCGGGCACCGCCCTGGCGATGGCCAGGAACTCCGCCGGAACGGCTCGGCCCATGGGGCACTCCGCCGACGCCGCCTGGTCGCAGCCGATCAGGCACCAGGTCGTCACCGGGCAGGAGCCGCCCCTTTACGACTGCTTCAACCAGGCCGATCTGATGATCACCGACATCTCCAGCGTGGTGGCGGACTTCATCGCCAGCGGCAAGCCGTACATGGTGACCAACGTGTCGGGAATGCCGGAACGGCTCTTCCGCGAGCGGTATCCGAGCTCGGAGGCCGGTTACCTTCTGGGCGAGGACCTGGCCGAGCTGCCCGCCGTACTTCAGGCTCTGGAGCACGGAGCCGAGGACGTCCTGGCGAGCACCCGGCGCAAGCTGAAGACCTACCTGCTCGGCCCGGACCACCCGGACGCCATGACCCGCTTCAACAACGCCGTGAACGACACCTACAACCGCGCCTCGGCCCGAGGCCGCTGAATCCGGTGAACCCCGCATTCCCCACGGCCCCCGACCGCGCGTCAGCCGGCCGCCTTGGAGGGCTTGCCGAGCTTCTTCGGGCTCGTCAGGAAGCCCCAGCCCCACGACAGGTGCATGGTGGCGTACACCAGCGGCAGCCGCAGGAGCGCGGCGGTGGGCAGGCCGCTGCCGGTCACCGCGGAGCCGGCCAGGATCGCCGCCACGTAGCCGCCGGGGATCAGCAGGCCGGGCCAGAAGAACGGGGAGACGAGCAGACCGGCGAGCATGGCCAGCACGGCCACGGGGGGCGCGAGATAGCGCAGGTTGATCGTGCCCTCGTGGGTGCGGGCGACGACCCTCCGCCAGCGGCCGTAGTGGAAATACTGCTTGGCGAGGGCCTTGACGCTGGGCCTCGGCCGGTAGGAGACACGCATCCGGGGCTGGAACCAGACCAGGCCTCCCGTCTCGCGGATGCGGTGGTTCATCTCCCAGTCCTGGGCTCGCTGGAAGTGCTCGTCGTAGCCGCCGACCCGCTCCAGCGCCTCGCGGCGGAACACGCCGAGATAGACCGTGTCCGCCGGACCCGCGGTGCCTCCGGTGTGGAACCGGGCACCGCCGACACCGATCTTGGAGGTCATGGCGCGGGCCACGGCCTGCTCGAACGGCGTGACGCCCTCGGCGGCCATGACACCGCCGACGTTGTCGGCGCCGGTCTCCGCGAGGGTCTCCACCGCGATCTGGAGATAGTCCTCGGGAAGCATGGCGTGGCCGTCCACCCTGGCGATGATCCCGTTGCGGGACGCACCGATGGCGGCGTTGAGGGCGTTGGGAGTGCGTCCGGTCGGGTTGGGGACCACGACCACGCGGGGATCCTCGGCGGCGATCGCGTCGGCGACCTCCTGGGTGCGATCCCGGGAGGGTCCGATCGCGAGCACGACCTCGATCGGGCCTGAGTAACGCTGCGACAGGACCTGTCGCACCGCCTCCCGTAGATGGCGCTCCTCGTTCAGCACCGGGATGACGATGGAAATGGGGGGCCAGACACGTGCCTCGGGAGATGTCTCGGGAGACGACGCCGGCGCGGGCGAGTCGGGGAACTGCTTCATGGCGTCGCTCACGCTACTGTACGAACGGGTACCTCATCGACCGCTGGAGCCTAGGGGGCCACGCATGCGCGACCCGGAAGAGGAGGACTCGGGTGTGCAGGTGGGCGGCGACGCCTACGGTGCCGTCCGGGTGAGCCCGAGGCGTGAGCGCAGATCCGTCAGGGGAGCGCGTTCCCGGCGACGTGGGCTGTTCCTCGCCGGTGCGCTCTCGTGCGCGGTTCTGGGTGGTTCCGGAGTGTCATGGGCGTTGACCAACTACGTGACGACCACGATCAAGTCGGTCGACGCGGGCGTGGCGGGGTCGCAGTCCACCGGCGCCATGAACATCCTGGTCGTCGGTGTGGACAAGCGTGACGACCTCACCCGCCGCCAGCAGAACGAGCTCAAGCTGGGCCGCGAGGTCGGCCAGCGGACCGACACCATGATGGTGCTCCACCTGTCGGAGGACCACACCAAGGTCACCGTGGTCAGCCTCCCCCGCGACACCTGGACGACGATTCCCGGCCAGGGCCTGCACAAGCTCAACGCCGCCTACCAGCTCGGCGGCCCGAAGCTCACCGTGCAGGCCGTGCAGGACGCCACCGGGCTGACCGTCCACCACTACGTCGAGGTCAACGTGCTCGGCTTCATCGGAGTGGTCGACTCGCTCGGCGGCGTCTCGGTCTGCACTCCGGTAGCGATCAACGACCCCAAGACCGCGCTCATGCTCCAGCCCGGCACCTACTCCCTCAACGGCGTCAGGGCCCTCGCCTACGCCCGCACCCGGGCCACCGCGCGCTCCGACCTGGACCGCATCGACCGCCAGCAGCAGGTCATCTCAGCCCTGCTGAACCAGGCTCTGAGCGGCGGCACGCTGGCCAACCCGGTCAAGCTCGCCTCCTTCGTCAACACCACCCTCGGCACGCTCCAGGTGGACGACATGCTCCGCAAGGACCTGCTCGGCCTCGCCGACCAGCTCAAGAACGTCTCCACCGACGACGTGGCCTTCGCCACCGTCCCGCTCGCCGACGTCGACTACAAGACGCCGACCGGCGAGTCCGCCGTGCTCTGGGACAAGGCGGGGGCCAAGGAGCTGTTCCGCCGGATCACCGCCGACGAGACGCTCACCAAGCCCGCCGCGCCGACGCCCACCCCGACTCCGACCCCGGCGGCCTCCCCCTCGACCACCCCGCTGACCGTGCCGCCCGCGCGGATCGCCGTCCGGGTTCTCAACGGCACCATGATCACCGGCCTGGGCGCACAGACGAGAGCCGACCTGCAGAGGGTCGGATTCCTCGTCCCCGAGACCCCCGGCAACACCCCGGTGAAGGATTTCAAGGAGACGGTCGTCCGGTACGGCCCCGGCCGCGAGGACTCGGCACGGACCGTGGCCGCCGCACTCCCCGGGGCGGACCTGCGCCTGATGGAGACCCTCGGCGACCGGATCGAAGTGGTCGTCGGCCAGAAACATCCGACGGCCAAGAAGGTCACCGTGAAAGAGACCGCCGTCCCCACTCCGAGCGCCTCTCCCACGGCCTCTCCCACGGCCAAGACCGCCACCCAGAACATCTGCAAGAAGTGACCAGGCAGCCTTCCTGATCCGCGCGAACTACCCAGCGTTGTGGTCATCTCCTTGCCTGGCAGGCGTAGCCATACCGGGGCAACTTCAGAAAGTGTCTTATACGCTCTTCCGGTGCTGACGCGGAAGAACGTGCCGGCGGGCCGTCGTTCGTGGGCGTGGTTCGTGGTGGCGGTGGGCGCTTCGCTGGTGCCGTGGGCGTTGCTCGCCACGATGGAGGGCGGATGGGCCTCGCCTCGCTTGCCTTTGGCGGTGATCGCCGGCTCCTTCGTCGGGATCTCGGCGCGGGATCTCATAGGCCTGGACGTCTTCGTCATCGGCGTCTTGCCGCTTCTGATAAGCATCTTTGCCGTGGCAAGATCTCGTACGCTGATCGGCGCCATCAGCGGAGTCTGCGGCGTCCTGGCCCTGCTCCATCTGGTGCCCGTGCTGGGAGCGCTGCCGATAACCCTTCCGCCGGCGGACGCCACCGCGGACATGCTCGCCGGCAGCCAGCCGGACCACTACTTCGGCACGCTCCCGTACGGAGGGCTCTGGGCGCTGGCGCCCATCGCCTACGCGGCCAGCGCCATCGCACTCCTCGTTGCCGCCCGGCGGGGAGGTCGCGGCATGAGCTCAGGCGACTGGCCGTCCGCGACGGAACCGGCGTGTCCGCTCCGCAGGTCCGACACGTTCTGAGACGCGTTTGTGATCAAGGTTCGGCAGGATTCCATTTCCCGTACCGGACTGAGAGGAAGTCGCCGTGAAGCGAGTGATCGCGGGCATCGCCGCGGCCATGGTCACCATGTCCGTGGCCGCCACACCTGTCCAGGCGGCCACCGCGGATCCGGTCAAGACGTTGAAGAGCCAGTTCGTCGCGGGCAAGGGGGTGAAGTTCACCGACGTCGCCACCCTGGTCGAGTTCACCGGGAACTCGACCCTCCTCAAGCGCACCGGCTCCTTCCAGTTCGGCAGGGCCGGGATCGTCGCCTCCGACGTCAGCGCGAAGTTCACCACCGATGAGATGTCCGGGATACCCGGCGTCTTCCAATGGAGTCCGGACAAGCCGGAGCGGACGATCAGGATCGGCACCACCAGCTACTACTCCGGCGGCCCCTGGACGCCGCCGAAGGGCAAGACCTGGGTCAAGCACCCGCACGGCATGAACGCCGGCTTCAGCGGCTGGTACGGCCAGCTGGTGAACGTGGCCGAGCCGGCGACCCTGAAGACCCTGATCACGAAGGGGAAGCGAACGGGGCGCACCTACTCGGGCACGATCAGCTTCGGCGCGCTGGAGAAGATCTCCCCCTGGATGCGGAGCGCCGGCGTGGCCGGGGTGTCCACGAACGACAGGGCCGCGGTGCTGCGCTTCAGGCTCACCCTGGGCGCCAACGGGCTCCCTCAGCGACTGGTCACCGTTTATCCGGGGAGCACCCACGTCAGTGCGGCGGTGGCGGAGGACAGGCAGGTCAGCGTTGAGACCCGTTACACCGGGTGGGGAAGCCGGGTGACCGTCAAGGCGCCTCCGGCGAGCAAGGTGACGAACATGGGAGAGCGCGAACCAATCGCCCGCGGCGGCAGCCGGGGTTAGTCGGCCGAGAGCGCGCGACCAGGGCCGTACGGTCTGCCGCGATCCGTGCCGCGGCATGCTCGGAGGCGGTTGACCGTGCCCTGACAGGTCCGGCGGAGACTCCAATGCTCTGGGGCGCCCTGATCAGGTCCGGCGGAAATCGCGAGTGCCCTGGAGAGATCGACGGGAGCGCCCCACCGAGGTCGCGGCGTTCTCTACCTCGCGTTCTGCAAAAAGTGAGCCAGGCGCATAACAGGCTTCCGTCAGGGCAGGTAAGCCCGCACGGAGGTGGTGATCGTGATTTCAACGTTCGATGTTCAGACGTGGCGTGATGGTCCCAGCACCGTCGTGCAGGCGACGGGTGAGCTGGACATGTCGGTCGCTCCACGACTCCGTGCGGGAATCGACCGCGCCCTCGAAAATTCCGGTCACCCATCCCTGGTGGTGGACCTGACCGGGGTGCCGTTCTGCGACTCGGTGGGCCTGGGCATTCTGGTGGGCACGCTCACCCGGGTCAGGGAGGCGGGCGGGCGTCTCATCCTGGTGGTCGGCCCCGGCATGATCACCCATCTGCTGACGATCACCAATCTCGACCGGCACTTCGAGACGTGCGGCAGCCTGAGCGAGGCCCTCAACGCCGTCGCCTGAGCCGCCCCGCCCTTCCAAGGACCCGGCCGCCTCTACGGGCTCATGCGGGCTCCATGGACTCAAGCGGCCATCGCCTTTCCGACCCCTCTCCACGGTCCCGGCCGCCTCCACGGGCTCCCCGAGCTCAAGCGGGCTTCAGGGGTCGGCGAGCCGGTCTCCACGGGAGCCATGACCGCTTCACCGGCCGCCGATGCGGCTTCATCTCCGCAGGTCACGAGCGTTTCCTCCCCGCTCCGGGGCAGCCGGGGAAGGAGGCATCGAATCCGGTGTCAGCCGCATTTCCATGAATGACTAGCAGATATCCGGCTTGGCACTTACACTTCGCTTCGAAGTCACAGCATTACGGAAAGCGACAAATTGCACCACCGGGAAGTAGCGCGAGCATCGCGACCTCAAGCCGTTCGGACCGCGCGGCGTCGATGCGATGTGGCAGGGGACGCCGCGAGCTGAAATCAAGCCTTCGAGCGCCCCAGCCGGGCACGGATCTCTGTGATGCCTGCAGGGGAAGTGGGCGATGAAAGCACTACAGCTCGCGAGTGAGTATGCGAACGGTTCCGTAGTGATCACAGTCGCGGGTGAGCTCGATCTCGCCACCAGACCGGACCTGTGCGACTACGTCCACCACATTCTCAACATTCACGCCGATGCGGTCATCATCGACCTAGCCGGGATCACCTTCATCGACGCCAGCGGCCTGAGTGCCCTGATCGTCCTCAGACGCCATGCCCGCGACCTGGGCACACCGTTGCTGCTGGCCGATGCGCCGCCCGTTGTCCTGAGGCTCATCAAGCTCACCGATCTGGAAGACTCCTTCACCGTGATCTCTCACGCGGGAGGCCTCCGCTGCCCGCAGGCCGAACCCGCACGGACCGGAGCGCCCGTCCAGGCCTGAAGCATCCCGAAGCGGCCGACGTCCGTTCATGGACGACACCGAACGACACGGCCCATACCCACTGCCGCACCGGCACCGACCCGGCTACTCCGAGGCGTCGCCCGCGGTGCCCGGCTCTCGCGGGTCTTCGACAGCGGTCCCGAAGCGCTCCAGCGCGCGGGCGAGCCGAACGAGGTCCAGCCCGTCGAGATGGTCGATGATGTGGCGCCGCACGCTATCCAGGTGCGTGGGCCAGGCCTGCTCGAGGCGGGCCAGACCGGCGTCGGTGAGCACCGCGTTCAGTCCGCGGGCGTCCTCTGCGCACTTGACCCGCTTGACGAGGCCCTGGGCCTCCAACCGGGTGACGACACGCGTCATCCCGCTCAGCGACAGGTCGCACGCCGCCGCGAGCTCGCTCATCCGCATCCGACGATGAGGGGCCTCCGAGAGCCACATCAGAGCCATGTACTCGCTGAGCGGGAGACGCTGCTCACGCATCAGGTCGGCGTCCATCACGCGAGGTATGACCGTTATCACCCGGCTCAGCGCCCTCACGACCGCTTCTTCATCCCTGGCGAGGGGTCGCTGTGTTGGCGTCGGAGAAGTCATGGGACCATGATACTTGTTTGACAAAGCAAATGTCAGTCTGATTAATTGCTACGGCAAGCAAGCTTCTCAGCCTGACTCGGTAATCCCGTAAGAGGAGATAGACCAGCAATGACCAAGATCGGCATCATTCTCGGTAGCACGCGTCCCGGACGTAACGGCGAGGCCGTGGCCAAGTGGGCCTACGAGATCGCTTCGCAGCGCACCGACGCGGAGTTCGAGCTTGTCGACCTCCTCGACTACAAGCTTCCGCACCTCGACGAGGCGGTGCCGCCGTCGATGGGCCAGTACACCCAGCCGCACACCCAGGCATGGGCCGCCAAGATCGGGTCCTTCGACGGCTTCGTGATGGTGACGCCCGAGTACAACCACTCCACGTCCGGTGCGCTGAAGAACGCCATCGACTTCCTGTTCGCCGAGTGGAACAACAAGGCCGTCGGATTCGTCAGCTACGGCTCGGTCGGCGGCGCTCGCGCCGTGGAGCACCTGCGCCTCATCGCGGGCGAGCTGATGATGGCCGACGTGCGCGCCCAGGTGATGTTCTCGCTGGCCACCGACTTCGAGAACTACAGCGTCTTCAAGCCCGCTGACTTCCACGCCCAGCTGCTGCACACCACCCTGGACCAGGTCGTGGCGTGGAGCAACGCGCTCGCGCCGCTGCGCGCCAGCTGACGACCAGGGTCGACGACGGGGCGCGCGGTTCCTTCCACCGCGAGAACCGCCCCGTGGGTCCGCGGGCTTCGTCGCTGTAGGGGACGGTGAAGCCCGCCCGAAGACCCGAAGAGAGGCCCCCGTCGCGTCCGGCGTGGGCCTCGTCGACCTCGCACCCGCATGCCGCCGGTCACCGGCGGCATGCGGGTGTTCGGCCGAGTGGGCTCAACCCGCCAGGGCCGCGCTGATCCGCGCGGCGGAGGCGATGAGCGGGACGGCCAGTTCGGTCAGGCGGCGCTTCGGCCAGCGCACGCTCGGTACGGCGATCGCCGCGGCGGCCACCGCCCGGCCCGCGCCGTCACGCACGCAGACTCCCACCGCGCGCACGCCCCGCTCGCTCTCCTCGCTGTTGACGGCGTATCCGCGACGCCGGACACCGTCCAGCTCACGACGGAGCGCGGCGAGATCACCGATGGCCGAGGCCTCGGTCGACACACCGCGGGGATACAGGGCGCGCAGTTCCTCCTCCGGCAACTCGGCCAGAAGCGCCTTGCCTCCGGAGGTGGCGTGCGCGGGCAGCAGCATCCCGATCCGGCTGCCCACATGCAACGCCTGCGGCCCCTCCACACCGTCCACGAACCGGACGCCGTTGCCCTGCAGCACCATCAGATGGACGGTCTCCGCGATCAGCCGGCCGAGCTCCCGCAGATGCGGATGGGCCGCCGTGACCAGATCGGGCCGGCTCACCTCCGTCTCCCGGATCGACCGCAGCGCCGGTCCCGGCCGGTAGATCCTGCGCGCGTCCTGGATCGCGAAGTCATGGAAGACCAGCATCGCCAGCACCCGATGTGCGGTGGACCTGGCCACCGCCAGGTGATCGGCGACGTCGGCCACCCTGACCTCGCCGCGCTCCTGCAGGAACTTGATCGTCACCAGCGCGTTCTCCACCGCTTTGAGCGGATACATCGGCCGATTCTGCATCTTGGAATTCTAGCGATCTAAAGTTCCGCCCTGAGATCGGTATGTATACGGTCAAAACGCCGACACGGGCCGCGTCCGGGCCGGTTGACCTGACGGGAGACACTGTGACGACCCTTGAACAAGATCAGACGGCACTGGACGAGCTCTACCGCGACTTCTCCGCCGCCAACCTCATCCCCCTGTGGACCACGCGCAGCGACCTGATGCCGCTCAGTCCCCGACCCGCCGCCGTCCCGTACGTGTGGCGCTGGTCGGAGCTGTACCCGCTTGCGCAGCGTTCAGGTGATCTTGTGCCGGTGGGACGGGGAGGCGAGCGCCGGGCCATCGCCCTGGCCAACCCGGGGCTCCCCGGCCAGCCCTACGCGACCCCCACCCTCTGGGCCGCCATCCAGTATCTCGGCCCGCGCGAAACCGCTCCCTCGCATCATCACACCCAGACCGCGTTCCGGTTCGTCATCGACGGCGAGGGGGTCTGGACCAACGTCGAGGGAGATCCGGTGGCGATGCGCAGGGGCGACCTGCTGCTCACCCCGAGCTGGGCGTTCCACGAGCACCAGAACACCTCCGACCAGCCGATGGCCTGGATCGACGGACTGGACATCCCCCTCGTCCAGCAGCTCGACGCCGGGTTCTTCGAGTTCGGGCCCGACAAGCTGGGCACCACGGCGACCCCGGACCGATCCCGCAACGAACGGCTCTGGGGCCATCCCGGGCTCCGTCCGATCGGCGCGGCGGACCAGCCCAGCTCGCCCCTGATGGCGTACCGCTGGGCGCACACCGACGCGGCGCTGACCGCGCAGCTCGAACTGGCCGACGAGGGACACCCGACGACGCTCGAACCCGGCCACGCCGGGGTGCGCTACAGCAACCCGACCACCGGCGGGGACGCCCTGGTGACCATGCGCACAGAGTTCCACCGGCTGCGGGCGGGCGTCCGTACCGCGCCGCGGCGGATCGTCGGCTCGGCCGTCTGGCAGGTGTTCGACGGCGAGGCGACCGTCACCCTGGGCGAGGAGCGGTTCACCGTGAAAAAGGGCGACCTGTTCGCCGTGCCGTCCTGGTGCGAGCACTCCATCGAGGCCTCCACGCAGGCGGACCTCTTCCGGTTCAGCGACGAGCCGGTGTATGACGCGCTCGGCCTCACCAGGCTGGCCCGGCAGGCAGTCGAAGGGCGGGAGGCCCGATGAGGCTCGCCACCATCCGCGTCGGCGACACGACGCGCGCGGTGCGTCTCGACGACGACACCGCGATCGAGCTCGGCGCGGCCGACCTGGTCGAGGTGCTCCGGCGGCCCGACTGGCGTACCTCGGCGCGTGAGGCCGACGGTCCCTCGCATCCGCTCGGCACGCTGGACTACGCCCCGCTCGTGCTCGCGCCGGAGAAGATCTTCTGCGTCGGGCTCAACTACCGCGGTCACATCCTGGAGATGGGCCGCACGCTCCCCGAGCATCCGACGCTCTTCGCGAAGTTCAGCCGGGCGCTGATCGGCGCGTACGACGACATCGTGCTTCCGGCGGCCTCGCAGGAGATGGACTGGGAGGCCGAGCTGGCCGTGGTGATCGGGGCACCGGTCAGGAACGCGAGCCCCGACGAGGCGAGGGCCGCGATCGGCGGCTACACGGTGCTCAACGACGTGACCGCCCGCGACTGGCAGTACCGCACCCTGCAGTGGCTGCAGGGCAAGACCTTCGAGGCGACCACCCCGATCGGGCCCTGGCTGGTCACCGACGACACCGGCGGCACCGGCGGCGGGGCCTCGGCCGGAAGCGCCGAGCTGTCCTGTGAGCTCGACGGCGAGACGGTGCAGCGAGCCGACGTCGGCGACCTCGTCTTCGGCCCGGCCGAGCTGGTCTCCTACATCTCGCAGATCGTCACCCTGGTGCCCGGCGACGTGATCGCCACCGGGACCCCCGGCGGGGTCGGGCACGCCCGCAAACCCGCGCGCTACCTGGCCGACGGCTCGGTGCTCACCACTCGGATCGCCGGGATCGGGGAGTGCCGCAACACCTGCCGGCAGGAGGTGCGATGACGGCCGTGGCCCCCCTGGTCGCATGGGTCCGCGAGGGCACCGAGCTCTTCGAGCGGACCATGGCGGGGATCGGCGACGAGGACCTGAACGCGGCCTCCGCGCTGCCGGGCTGGCGGCGCACCCACGTCGCCGCGCATGTGGCGAGCAATGCGGACGCCCTGGTCAACCTGCTGACCTGGGCCCGCACCGGGGTGCCGACGCCGATGTACGCCTCGCCCGAGCAGCGCGCGGACGACATCGAGAAGGGGGCCGGGCTGTCCGCCGGCGAGCTGCGCGAGAAGCTGGCCGCCGCGAACGCCCGGCTCGACCGGGCGCTCGCGGAGATGCCCGAGGACGTCTGGGACGCTCAGGTGCGGACCGCCCGCGGCCGTACCGTCCCCGCCTCCCAGGTGCCCTGGATGCGGGTCCGGGAGGTGTGGGTGCACGCGGTCGATTTCCTCGCGGGCACCGGTTTCGCCGACTTCCCCGCGCCCCTTCTCGTCGCGCTGATCGACGACGCCGCCCCCGCGTTCTCCGGGCGCCCGGACCCGCCCCGCGTGGTTCTTGACGCGACCGACGTGGAGGTGCGGAGGGAGATCGGCGCGTCCGGCGACGCCCCCGTGGCGGTCTCCGGGAGGCTGGCGGACCTCACCGCCTACCTGCTCGGACGGCCCGTGCCCGGCCGGCTCGAAAGCGTCGCGGCAGGGCCGCCGGCCCTGCCGAGCTGGCTCTGATCCACAGCGGGATGCGCGCCGCCGAGTCGGCCGGTCCAGGGGCGTACGGTGGAGGTGAGGCCGACATGTGTTCCGTGGAGCAGAAAAAACATCGCGGGTATGTCCGCATGGCGCGAGGTGCACGGTGCTCGGCCGAGCGCCGTCCGGCCGGGATCGGCCCGTCCAGCCGTCCGGCGGCGAGGCCCGCGCAGGAGCCGAGGAGTCTTCATGCCGCGACGTTCCTTTCCACACCCTTCGATCGAGGATGAGGTCCTGATCGTCGGCGCCGGCATCGCCGGTCTGGTGCTCGCGCTCGAACTGCACGACGCGGGAATCGGCTGCCGCGTCTACGAGGCCGTACCCGAGATCGGTGCGGCCGGGGTGGGCATCAACCTGCTGCCGCACGCCACGCGGGTCCTCCACCGGCTCGGCCTCGCCGACGAGCTGGGCGGGGCCGGCGTCCTCACCGAGGAGTCGGTGTTCTTCAACCGGTTCGGCCAGCTCATCTACCGCGAGCCTTCGGGCCGGCAGGCCGGCTACGAGTATCCGCAGTACTCCATCCATCGGGGGGACCTGCACGACGTCCTGCTGGGGGCGGTGCGGGAACGGCTCGGGGAGGATGCGGTGCTGCTGGACCACCGGTGCGTCCGCGTCGAGCAGGACGAGAACGCCGCGACCGCCTACTTCCGCTCCAGCGGCGACGAGCTCGAACTGCCTGCCGTCCGCGCCCGGATGGTGATCGCCTGCGACGGGATCCATTCCGCGATCCGCAGGCAGCTCCATCCGGGCGAGGGCGAGCCCCGCTACTCCGGCATCAACATGTGGCGGGGTGTGACCCGGGGCCGGCCCTTCCTGTCCGGCGCGAGCATGGTGCGGGCCGGCTGGATCGACCAGGGCAAGCTCGTCGCCTACCCCATCAGGAACTTCGCCGACGGCACCCAGCTCCTCAACTGGGTGGCCGAGATCAGGACGCCCGCCGACGAGCGGCGCGACTGGACCCGGCGGGGCCGCCTGGAGGACTTCATCGGGGCGTTCGAGGACTGGCACTTCGACTGGCTGGACGTACCCGCGATGATGCGCGCCGCGGAGACCGTTTTCGAGTATCCGATGGTCGACCAGGACCCGCTGGACCGGTGGACCTTCGGCCGGGTGACGCTGCTGGGCGACGCCGCCCACCCGATGGTGCCGCGCGGCTCCAACGGAGCGGGTCAGGCGATCCTCGACGCGCGGGCGCTCCGCCGCCATCTGACGGACTCGCCGGACGCGGTGACGGCGCTTCACGCGTATGAGGCGGAACGGCTTCCGGCGACGACCCGGGTCGTGCTGGCCAACCGGAGCACGCCGCCCGACCTCATCATTCACGAGGTGTGGCAGCGGACCGGCGACCGGCCGTTCACGTCGATCGAGGATGTGATCAAGACCGAGGAGCTGGCGCGGATCTCCCAGCGGTACAAGGAGATCGCCGGTTACTCGACCGAGGCCCTGGCCTCCGGCGGCTGACCGGCCGGGCCGCGCTCGGCCCGGTTCAGGGTGATGGTCATCGCGGAGTCCCGGGTTCGTTGAGGGCGCCGTGCAGGAGGACGTCGACGATTTCCTGCGGGGTCAGCTCCGGGGCTTCATCGTCTGCGAGTCGGCGACGCTGGGTGAAGAGCATGCTCAGGAAGATCGAGGAGAGCTTTTCCGGATCCAGGCGCAGGGTGGCCTGGTCGGGTTCGATCAGTTCGGCCACGCCGTCGCGCAGCTCGTTCATCAAGGCCCCCCGGCCGCTCGACACCGGCCGCTCATCGGTGGTCTGGCGACGGTGGCCGAAGGCGTGCAGTGTTCCGATCACGGTGCCCATGCGCTCCAGGTGGGCTCGCATGGCCTCGGCCGCCTCGGCCAGTCGCACCGCGAGCGGCTCGTCGAGGGAGATGGAGGCCAGTTCGTTCAGCACGTGGGCGGGGCTCAGCGCCTCGGCCAGGCACGCGGCGAGCACCTCCTCCTTGTCGGTGAAGGCCCGGAAGATGGTGGCCTCGCCGATGCCCGCGGCCCGTGCGATCTGACTCGTGGTGATCGCGGCGCCGTACTCGGCGACCAGCGGCAGGGCCGCCGCGACGATCATCGCTCTGCGCTGTTCGGGGCTCATTCCCGGCGCTCGCCGCCGGGTGGGGGTGTTTGTCATGCTTCCAGGGTACGGAGTGAGCACTCACTCCGTCAATAAGGAGTGAGTGCTCACTCCGTACTTCTCGTGGCAGATTCGATGATCAGGAAATCTCCTGAAAAATCAGGTCGGCCGCGTCGATCCGGGCCCCCTCAGGCCCGCGCGTCAGTAGAAAGGGAACGCATCGATCGCACGAAGGGACCTCTGCCATGGACATGAAGCTTGAGCTGGTGCCGATTCCCGTCTCGGACGTGGACCGCGCGAAGGCCTTCTACACCGAACAGCTCGGCTTCAACGCCGACCTTGACCAGAGATTCGGCGAGACGTTCCGCGTCGTGCAGCTGACGCCCCCCGGGTCGGCCTGCTCCATCTGCATCGGCGTCGGGATCGTCGACACGGCGCCGGGCTCGGTCCAGGGCCTGCACCTGGTCGTCTCGGACATCCGCGCCGCGCGGGCGGAGCTCGTCAAGCGGGGGGTGGAGATCGGAGAGGTCGAGGACATGAGCGCGCCCGGGAAGCCGACGGTCTCCTACGCGGCCTTCAAGGACCCGGACGGCAACGGCTGGACCCTGCAGCAACTGCCCTACTGAAGCGGCGAGGCCCGCACCGACCCCGGCATGCCTCTTCTGGGATCCATCCGGCACAGGTGAACCCGGCCCGGAGACTTCGTCCGGACCGGGTTTCACCTCAGCGGAAGCGTCGACGAGCGCCTGAGCGCACGGTGCGGGGCCCAAGTCGCCGGCGACGAGGCGGCGGTCGAAGAAACGACAGGCCGCTTCGCCGACGCCGGAGCGACCGAGTTGATCATTTTCCCCGTCGGGCCTCCCGAGGACCAGAGCCGCACGGTCGCGCTGCCGACCTCGCGAAAAGACATTGCGACCGGCTCCACCCTGCCGGTCCCGGCCCAGATCGTCGTAGATCGCTGACCGAGGGTATAGCAGGCTGTACCCCGTTTGTCCCGTTGACGGGATCGCTGCCAGTGGTGATCATCCGTAAATTTCGATGCATCGCAAACGACCTGTCGATCGCATCGAACAAGGAGCACACCATGGCCGGCATCTACACCCGGGAAACCACTCAGGCGCCGCAGGCCGTCAAAATCCCCGGCGGCAAGGCGCGTCCCGTTCTGTGGCTGGTGGTGGTGATCAGCTCCGTCGTCAACGTGGTCACCTCGGTCACCATCGGCAGCATCCTCGTCTCCAACGCCTTCGGCCTGATCGCGCTCGCCGGCATCGCCGCTCTGATCAACGACCACTACCGGAACAGGCGCCGATGAGCATCACCCGCACCGAGGGCAGCCGGCCGAACGCGCCCGCCGTGCGCCGACCCGCCGTGGTGCCCGCCCGCCGCATCGCCGGCCCGCTGTGTCGCCGGCTCGCTGTGTCGCCGAAGGACGACGAGCCGTGCGATGCAAGCGGTCAGGAACGCCGTCTCGTCCCCCGGCGATTGCCGAGCAGACGTCCTCTACGGCGAGGCGGGCTGACGTACGGGACGCCTGAGGCCAGGTTCTCCACCCACGAGTGAAGAACCGGATCTCCACCCTCGCGCCGGTCCGGCGGCGGACCGGGCTCACTGGTGCAACGTTCCTCATCGGAAGTACAGGTTCCCACCGACCCGGGGCGCCGAGGGCTGGAAAGGCCGCTCTGGCAGCTTCGGGTTCTCGACCGCGCGTTCGCGACCCTCACTGAGGAATGCGGCACCAGACGGTTTTCACGAACCTCCGCCCTCTCCAGGCGGCGCATCGACCCCGGTCATCACGACTCGCCGGACCGGTGAACGGTACTGGACACCCCGCAGTAACAGTACGGAACACCCCGCGATAGGGCTCCTTTCCCTAGTTCACGCGAGGTAAGGGAAATTTCCGCCCCTGAGTGGGCGGAAGATCATCGGCTCCCATCACGGTGCCGCTCGTCGAGGACGACGAGGTGATCTACAAGCCGATCGAGATGGCGCCGAACGGCCACCGATACATGGCCTCGACGGCACAGACTCCTCCACCACACGCAGTGGCCCGGGCGCGCTGTCTCCGCACATCTAAACCCCCCGGAGGTATTTCTGTGTTCGCTGTCCGCCCACCCATCGAGCCGGACCCGAACTCGCGAGGGCCCGCAGACGGCGAAGCCCTGGAGCGGATGACGTGGCCCGACGTCGCCAAGGGCGCATGCATCCTGCTCGTCGTGCTCTGGCACGTCATCATGAAGCACTACCTGCAGATCGACTGGCACCTGCCGATCCCGGTCCCCGGCGCTTGGGGCACGGTGACCGAGCAGTTGCTCCCGCTGCGCATGCCGCTCTTCTTCACCATCTCCGGCATGTTCGCCATCGGTGCGGTAAACCGGCCCTGGCGGGTTCTCGGCCGCTCGAAGGTGGCCGGGTTCCTCTACCTCTACGTGCTGTGGCTGTTGATCCACACCGTGCTGCTGGCGCTCGTCCCGGACTTCGACACCGCCCGCGCCGACGGCCCCCTCGGCCTGCTGGCCCAGCTGACGATCACCCCGTCCAACCTGTGGTACCTGTACGCGCTCGCCCTGTATTTCGCCATCGCCAAGGTCGTGCGCCGTCTTCCGGCGGGCCTGGTAGTCGGGGCGGCCTTCATCCTGTCGGCGGCGGCCTCAGCAGGGCTGCTGGAAATGCCGGGCGACCGAGGCGGCGTGTACAAGAACCTGGTGTTCTTCCTGGCCGGGATGTACTTCCGGCCGATCGTGGAACGGCTCGCCGCCGTCGCAAACCGGCCACGCCTGGCGGTGCTCGGCGTGTCCTACATCGGGATTCTGGCGGCGATGGCGGTCACCGGCGCGGACACCTGGCCGGGCGTATGGCCGCTGGCCTGCGTCCTCGCGGCGGTGCTCGGAGTGACGGCCGCGGTCCTGGTCAGCCGTTGGGTCTGGCTGGGGAACCGCCTCGCGGCACTCGGCCGCGGCACCCTTCCCATCTACGTCATGCACATGCCGCTGCTCGCGCTGCTGCACCGGGCCCTGGTCCCGCTGCTCTCCGTCGACATGGACGGCAGGCTACGGCTGGTGCTCGCCGTCGTCGAACCGGTGATCCTGAGCGCGGTCGTGGTGTGGCTGTGCCGGTTGCTGTACCGGGCGCTGGTGAAGATGCGAGCCGGATGGTTGTTCGAACTGCCCTGGGCGAAAGCGCGCGACTCCCGGACGCCGCCGTTCCCCGTCTCGCTCATGAAGAATGATGCCGGATGTGAGGCGATGACCCCGGACGATAAAACCTGTTCCGTCTCTGACGGAACAGCGACGGAACAGAGTCGTTTTTAAGGATCACCGCCCGGCTTTCGCAGCCGGGCGGTTCTCCCTCGAAAATCAAAGCTCTCCCAGCTCAAGCCCTACTTCAGGAGCTGGCGGGCCATGACCATGCGCTGGATCTGGTTGGTGCCCTCGTAGATCTGGGTGATCTTGGCGTCGCGCATCATGCGCTCGACCGGGTAGTCGCTGGTGTAGCCGTATCCGCCGAGGAGCTGGACGGCGTCGGTGGTGATCTCCATGGCGGCGTCGGAGGCGGCGCACTTGGCGGCGCTGGAGAAGAACGTGAGGTCCTTCTGCGGCTCACCGTGCATGGCCAGCTCCGACTTGGCGGCGGCGGCGTAGGTGAGCTGGCGGGCCGCCTCCAGCTTCATCGCCATGTCGGCGATCATGAACTGGACGCCCTGGAACTCCGCGATGGCCTTGCCGAACTGCTTGCGTTCCTTGATGTAGCCCACCGCGTAGTCCAGCGCGCCCTGGGCGATGCCGAGCGCCTGGGCGGCGATGGTGATGCGGGTGTGGTCCAGGGTGGCCAGGGCGGTCTTGAAGCCGGTGCCGGGTTCGCCGATCATCCGGGAGGCCGGGATCCGTACGTTCTCCAGGATGACCTGGCGGGTCGGGGAGCCCTTGATGCCGAGCTTCCTCTCCTTGGCACCGAAGCTGACACCCTCGTCGCCCTTCTCCACGACAAACGCGGAGATGCCTCTGGCGCCGACGCCCGGCTCGGTCACGGCCATCACCGTGTAGTACTCCGACACCCCGGCATTGGTGATCCACATCTTGGCGCCGTTGAGCACGTAGTGGTCGCCGTCGGCCACGGCACGGGTCTTCATGGCGGCGGCGTCACTGCCCGCCTCCGCCTCGGACAACGCGTAGGAGAACATCGCCTCGCCTCGCGCGACCGGGGCGAGGTAGCGTTGCTTGACCTCCTCGGAGGCCGACAGCAGCAGCGGGACCGTTCCGAGCTTGTTGACCGCGGGGATCAGCGAGGACGAGGCACATGCCCGTGCCACCTCCTCGATGACGATGACGGTTGCGAGGGCGTCGGCCCCGGCACCGCCGTACTCCTCGGGGACGTGTACGGCGTGCAGGTCGGCCGCGACGAGTGCCTTGTAGACGTCCCAGGAGAACTCTCCTGTCTCATCCGCCTCGGCGGCACGAGGAGCGATCTTCGCGTCGGCGAGGTCACGGACGGTCTCCCTGAGCATCTGGTGCTCTTCGGGCAGCGCATAGAGGGGGAAGCTCATGGGCAAATATTAGGACGTCCAACCATGTATGGATCGCTCCACCCAATGTGATATGTGTTGCTCCTGTTTGCGCAGGTGGCGCAGGGCAAGTGTCAGATGCCGGTACTCTGTCGGCAAAGAATTGGGCAGAACCGAAGGGAGCACCAGTGGCCTACCGCCTGACGATGGTGGGAACCGGATACCTCGGTGCGACGACGTCCGCATGCATGGCCGAGCTGGGCTTCGAAGTCCTCAGCCTCGACGTGGACGCGGAGAAGATCAGTCGACTCCAGGCCGGGGATCTGCCCATATACGAACCGGGTCTGGAAGAGATCCTCAGGCGCAACCTCGCCAACGGGCGACTGCGCTTCACCACCTCCTACGAGGAGGCGGCCGCGTTCGGTGACGTGCACTTCCTGTGCCTGGGCACCCCGCAGAAACCGGGCGAGTACGCCGCGGACGTCTCCTACCTGGAGTCCGCGATCGAGTCGCTGGCCCCGTATCTGAACCGCGAGTGCCTGATCGTCGGCAAGTCCACGGTCCCGGTCGGCACCGCTCAGCACCTGGCCGACAAGCTGGCCAGGCTGGCACCCATCGGTTCGGGCGCCGAGCTGGCATGGAACCCCGAGTTCCTCCGCGAGGGCTTCGCCGTGAAGGACACCCTGCACCCCGACCGGATCGTGCTGGGCGTGGCCTCCGACAGGGCCGAGAAGATCATGCGTGAGGTCTACGCCTCGATGCTCGAGGCGGGCACCCCGATGGTGATCACGGACTACCCGACCGCCGAGCTGGTCAAGGTCGCCGCCAACGCGTTCCTCGCCACCAAGATCTCTTTCATCAACGCGATGGCAGAGGTCTGCGAGGCCGCCCACGCCGACGTCAAGCAGCTGTCCCTGGCGCTCTCGTTCGACGACCGCATCGGCGGCAAGTTCCTCAACCCCGGCCTGGGCTTCGGCGGCGGCTGCCTGCCCAAGGACATCCGCGCCTTCATGGCCCGCGCCGGAGAGCTCGGCGCCGACCAGGCGCTGACCTTCCTGCGCGAGGTCGACGCGATCAACATGCGCCGCCGGGCCCGCATGGTCGACCTGGCCCGCGAGCTGGCCGGCGGCTCCTTCCAGGGGTGCACCGTCACCGTGCTCGGCGCCGCGTTCAAGCCCAACTCCGACGACATCCGCGACTCCCCCGCCCTCGACGTCGCCGTCAAGATCAGTCAGCAGGGTGGCCAGGTCACGGTCTACGATCCCGTCGCCCAGGAGAACGCCCGCCGGGCCCACCCCGAGCTCTCCTACGGCGCCTCCGCCCTGGAGGCGGCCCAGGGCGCTCACGTCGTGCTGCTGCTGACCGAATGGCAGGAGTTCATCGACCTCGACCCCGAGCAGCTCGGGGCCGTCGTCGCCACCCGCAAGATCGTTGACGGCCGCAACGCCCTCGACTCCGAAACCTGGCGCGCCGCCGGCTGGCACTATCGCGCCCTCGGACGCCCGTAGCGAGTCGCTGAGGCCCCCACTCCGCCCGGAGCTCTTCCCCCACCCCCGGCACCCCGTCTTCGTCAGTTGTCGAACTCGCCGAGTTTCACGCCGCCGACGAAGGCGTCCCACTCCGACCGGGTGAAGAACAGCTTCGGGCCGTCGGGATTCTTGGAGTCGCGTAACACGTAGAGGGATCCGAGGTCCGCCTTGTGCCCGGTGTCGAGGGCGTCCACCACGGCCACCTCGACGCACTCGCCGCCGTTGCCGCTGCTGAGAGATGCCTTGTGCCAGACGGCCTTGCTCAGGTCTGCGTCCATGTCGCCATCACCTTCGTCGTGAGGTCGATACTCGCTCGCGGAGGCAGGATCTCCGCTCGGAGTTCTTCGAAACGGGTGCAGATCTCCGCCACGTCCCGGGGGCGATCGGTGATGTGTCCTTCGGCGGCGTAGTCCACTTACACAGTATCCGCCGCGCCCCCGGCCGCCCATGCCGCTTCGCACTACTTTCCTGCTTCGGGGCCGTACCACTGGAGTGCCTGACCGGTGACCGCGGCGATGCGGTCGAAGTCATGATCACGATGCAGCAATGTGAGCCCTCGCAGCTCCGCGGTCGCGGCCACCACCAGATCCACCGGCCCCGCACTACGATGCTGCCCCTTCGCCGTAAGCAGGTCCTGGACCTGCCATGCCCGGTCATACGCACGATCATCGACAGGAACCCATCCGAACAGCTGACGCATATCCTCGATCCCCCGCGCACGGTCGGACTGCGACCGCGCACTGTAGAAATACTCGAGTTCGGTGATGGGGCATACCGCGACCAGCCCTGCCGTAACAGCCTGGTCCCAGCCGTAGGTCTCGGCCCCACCGTGCATGAGCCGAGCCAACGCGCTGGTGTCTATCAGGAACTGCGAGGCGTTCACCTTCGGTAGTTCCTCTTCTCCTCGAAAACGTCCAGATCGAAAGCGCCCTCGGCGGCAGCGCCACGCAGCCGGGCGAGCGCCAGCGCTCGTCGCCGGTTCTCCAGTACTTCACGCAGAGCGGTGTTGACCGTCTCCTTCTTCGTGCCTGTCCCCAGTGCTTTGGCCGCTTCAGCCAGCAGGTCGTCATCCAGATCAATCATCGTCCGGCTCACAAGCCACCTCCCATATATGCATACCTCTGAATCAAATGTACATGGAGATATGCCTTTGCGTTGAGACTTTCTGAGCCCGCCGCCAATCGCCGGAGGCGACTCTGAACGCCCTCGAGGCCAGAGCTTGGCACGCCGGGTGAACACCATCGTGCCCTCGGTAGCAGGTGATCGGGTTTCCGCTCAGCCTGCGGAAACGCATGGAGGCCTGGCTTGGGCGGGCTGCGGTCAGTCGTTCTCGGCGGGGATCTGAACGGACAGCGTCGTACCGTCTTCCGCGGGGCTCACGATCTCGATGCTGCCGCCGAGGGCCTCGACGCGGTCCCTGAGCCCGATGAGGCCCGAACCGTGGCCGGGATCCGCTCCCCCGACCCCGTCGTCGCGAATCGAGATCCGGACGATCCCGTTCTCCATCGCGAGGTCGACGTACACCACGGATGCCTGTGCGTGCTTGGCCGCGTTCGTCAACGCCTCGGACACGACGTAGTAGGCAGCCACCTCGACACGTTCCGCCAGGCGCCGGTCGGTGTTCACGGTGAGCTCGACCGGGACGGCGGAGCGGCGCGCGAGCGTCTTGAGGGCGGGCCCGATGCCGCCCCTGGACAGGACCGCAGGATGGATTCCCCGCGAGATCTCCTGCAGGTCCTCGACGGCCCCCGCCAGGCCCTGGGCCGTATGGGAGAGCTGTTGCCTGAGTTTCTCCAGTTCGGGTGGCGCGGTGGCCTCCGCCGCGCGTAGTTCGAGCCCGAGCGTGACGAGACGCTGCTGGGTTCCGTCGTGCAGGTCGCGCTCGATGCGGCGGCGGGTCTCGTCGGCGGCCTCGACCACGCGGGCACGGGAGGCGGTGAGCTGAGCCCGGCTCTCGGCGTTGGCTATCGCCGTCGCGACGAGTTCCGTGAACTCCGCCATGCGCTCCTCCCTACCTTCGGGCTGTGGCCCGGACCCGGTCGAGAAAGCGACCAGAGCGCCCCACATCCGCCCCTCGACCACGATGGGACAGCCGACCGCGGAGCTGACCCCCCGCTCACGCATCCATGTGGCGATCTTGCCGTTGGTGTCGTAGGTGATCCGCCCCGGCTTCCCGGTCTGCAGCACCAGCCCCGCGACGCTCTCCTCATCGAGCGGCCAGCGCGAGCCGACGGGCGGTCCGCATTCAGGGCTGCCGTGATCGGCCCAATTGCCGATCACGTTCCCCATGCCGTCGGCCTCGTAGCGGATCACCGAGACATATTCCGTTTTCAGGATCTGGCCCATCTCGGTGGCGACCGCGTTGAAGATCTCGGGCGGCGACACCTCGCACGCGACGAGCGTCGCGACGCGCCGCAGCGCGGCCTGTTCCTGCACGATTCGACGGAGCTCGTCGCGGCTCTCCTCCAGCGCGCTTCCCATGGTGTTGAACGCGACCTCAAGCTCGCCGATCTCGCCCACACCCGTCTCGGGCATGCGTGCGGTGAGATCCCCGCCGGCGAGCCGGCCCGCGACGACGGCCGCCCTGCGAACCGGCTGGACGATCGCCCGCGTCAGGTATCCCGCGAAGGCGACGATGAGGAGGATCGAACCCGCGAGCCCGATCAACGTTCCGGCGATCACCTGCTGAGCGCGGGTTTTGGCGACGTCCTCGCGCGTCCCGAGAACGGAGCGCGTGGCCTTCTCGTAGCGGTCGAACTGGGCTCTCAGCGCGTCGATACGCCGCTCCCCCTCCTGCGTCGCCTCCAGACTCCACGCGTAGGGATCGCCTCGCCGTGCCGCCTCGACCAGCGGGATCGAGTAGTCGCGGATGAAGGACTCACCGGCCTGGATGATCTGCTGGGCCAGGCGTCCGTCCCCGGAATCGGAGGAGAAGCGCGCGAACTCCCGTGCCTGGCCGGAAAAGGCCGCCCGGGCGGCTTCCCACGGCTGGAGGAAGCTCTCCTGCCGGGTGATGACAAAGCCGCGCTGCCCCGTGTCGAGGTCGCTGACGAGATTCTCCAGCTGGCCTGCCTCAACGAGCGCCGTCCGGGTATATCTCCTCTCGTCCACCGCCTGCTGCAGGCCGGAGATCGCCCACAGCAGCGCGGCGAAGACCAGGCCGGTCAGCAGCGTGAGCAGGCCGCTCGCGATGGCCGTACGGCGTGTCAGTCTCACTCCCGCGCCCATCTTCGGCTGTCCGTCCGGTGTGCGTTCCCTCATGGTCGGCCCCGTCAACTATCGCCTGGGGAGAATCGGACGATAATGGTTAAAACACCCAATACTACATCTGTGGTGAGGGAGAGCGGTGGAAGGTAGCCGGACACGGATAGCGCTGGCGGACGACGACGTCCTGCTTCGCGAGGGACTCGCGAGCCTGTTCGAGCGGCTGGGGTTCGAAATCGTCGGCCAGGCCGGAGACGCGTCGGAGCTGCTCTCCCTCGTACGGGATCGCGAGCCCGAGCTTGTCATCGTCGACATCCGGATGCCCCCGGCCCACACGACGGAGGGCGTCGACGCGGCCTACCTGATCCGTCAGGAGTTTCCCGAGATCGGAATTCTCCTGCTGTCGGCTCACATCGAGGTCGACCAGGCGATGGAGTTGCTCGCCACCGGGCAAAGGATCGGTTACCTGCTCAAGAGCCGGGTAACCGACGTGACCGACTTCCTCGAGACGGTCCGGCGAATCGTCCAGGGCGGTTCGGTCGTCGACCCCGCCCTCGTGCAGGAGCTCATCTCGGCCCGCCGCAGGGACGACCCGCTGGAACTTCTCACGGAGCGTGAGCGCGAGGTCCTCGGCCTGATGGCGGAGGGGCGCTCGAACGCCGGTATCGCCCACCAGCTCTGGATCACCGAGGGCACCGTCGAGAAACACGTGCGCAGCATCCTCTCCAGGATGCGGCTACCGGAGACCGAAGACGATCATCGACGCGTCCTCGCGGTCCTCGCCTTCCTCGAAGCGCGCTAGTCCCGTTTTCCGCACGTACCACATCGTTGCAGGTCAGAAGCCATATCTGATCCGACGCTGCGGGTGATCACCCCAGGTCGATCGGGGTCACGTGCCGAATGCAGGGCCGGCGACCCCACGCACGAGTCCTCACAGTGGGGATCTGGGCCCATCCTCGGAGACGACCCGGCCGGGGTCCGGCGAAATCTCACCGACCGACACGCTCTCCGTGCCCGCGACCCCGAGGATCTCGCGGATCGCCTTTCCCGAGATATCAGGCTTGGGCAGGAATGCGACGGCGGGACTGGCCGCGATCATGTCCGCGAAGTCCCTCTCCGCGTAGGCCGAGATCAGGATCACGCTCGACCGCTCCGTGTATCCCACTCTCGCGAGCCGCCGGGCGAGATCGAAGCCGCATTCCTCTCCGAGGCCGATGTCGATGAGCGTGACGTCCGGCCGGCACTCTTCGGCCAGCCGGAGGGCGTCGGCCTTCGTCGACGCGACGCCGACGACCGCGATCCCCTCTCGTTCGAGCAGTCCGCGGGCTACCTCGAGAAAGTGATCGTTGTCATCGACGATGAGACATCGTAGGGCCACACTCCCAGGATCGCAGCGAGAAGTCGGCCGTGCATTGCAGCTAGCAGGAATGCCGGGAGTTGCACTGGCATGGGTTCGCAATGGGTGCTGCCCGCGAAGACGGCGAGCGTCCGGAGCGAGATCGTGGAAGGTGAAGCAGTTGAGAGATCCGTCACCCGTCGAATCGGGCCGGTGAACTCGACCGGGAAATCACCGCGACGGGTAACCGAGCGGCCGGAGGCAGGACATGCCGAACCATCGATCTTACGGACATCCGTTCATCGTTCCCACCGCCCGGCGGGGGAGCGCCAGGCCACCTCGGTCTGCCGCACTCACGCTCAGGGGCGGCTACGCGCATGCCTGCCACCAGTTCGAAACCACCGTACGTCACCTCGGTGAAATCGCTGTCCGCAGCCTCAGGGACTTCACCGGCCCCGTCGAGGAGCCCGGAATCCGGAAGATCTCATGGTCGCTCTCTCCCGTTTCCTCCTCTGTGCCCCGGGCGCGGCATCTGGTCCGTAACCAGCTGGCCTTCTGGGCAGCCGACGAGCAGGGCGAGATCGTCGAACTGCTCGTCAGCGAACTGGTCACCAACACGCTGCGCCACGCCTGGGGACCGATCCGGCTCGCCCTCCGTCTCCGGGACGGGATCGTGCGCTGTGAGGTCCAGGACGCGAACCCCGCCCTGCCCCACATGCGCGACGCCTCCCGGGACGACGAAGGAGGACGCGGGATGCACCTGCTCGACCTGCTGTCCCAGCGCTGGGGCAGCGTCCGTACGCCCGCGGGAAAGGTCATCTGGTTCGAGCTGCCCGTACACGCGCCCCTTGACGTCTCGCGGCAACCGAGGTGGACCGCCGCGACGCCCCAGGGAGCGGAGGACGAGCCCTCTGCGGTCCTCCCCCACCTCCCAGACCCCCCGGAACCCAGCGCCCATGAATGATCCGCCGCGGCGAAACGGCCCCCCACGACAGGAATCGGCAAGTCCGGCCCGTACGAGCGCGCAACAGGAGTCCCGCAAGATGCCTCAGATCCAGATCCGCAAGCGCCCGAGGCGCCCTGTCAAGGTCTCCCTGGACCTGCGAACTCCGTCGGGGAAGCGGCTGCCGTACTGAACGCGCTGCCGGCTGCCGGATCGCGTTCGGCCCGGGACAGGCGAGCCCGATGCCGCAGCATGCGGGCCGCACCCAAGATCATGTAAGTCCTGGCCCGCTCCGGCGAGGTCAGGTCTGCGAGTCGGCGGCCCACAGGGCGAGCCGCAGGTCGCGAGCCTTGGTGAAATGCTTCGTGGCAAGCTTCTCGGCGAGGTCGAGGTCCTGCGCGTCGATGGCATCGATGATCGCCCGATGCTCGCCGTTCGCCTCGTGCCACCGTCCCGGCTGCGACAGGGTCGTCGCCGGGTGGCGCGCGAGGTGGAGGTCGATCCGCGTGAGCAGGTCGATCAGCGACTCGTTGTGCGTGGCCCGCCACAGAGCCCGATGAAGATCACGATTGGCCGCCGCCATCTCCGTCCCGTCTCCGGTGTCGAGGCGCTCCAGACGGTCGGCGACGCGTCGCATGGTGATGACGTCGATCGGGGAACGGCGGGCCGCCGCCGCCCGTGCGGCCGCGGCCTCGAGCACGATCCTCGTCTCGTAGAGGTCGAGGATCTCCTCAGGGCTCCGCTCGCGGACCACCAGCCCGCGGTCGGTGCGCAGCACGAGCCCGTCCTGCTCCAGCCGCGTGAGCGCCTCCCGGACGGGGGTGCGGCTCACCTGGCACCACTGCGCCAGGGGGGTCTCGACGAGCTGCTGGCCCGGGGCCAGCTCACCCGCGAGAATCGCCTGTTTCAGCCGCTCGTACGGCGAGGGCCGGCGGTCGTCGGCCGGTGCAGCCGAGGGAGGAACTCGAACGGCCATTTGTGTCCCTTTGCAGGCGGCGGCGCACGCGCCTCCATGTGTACACCGAAGTATGCAGGCCATGTCAGGCGTGACGCGCTCTCGGAAGAACCTGTTCGCCCAGGAGGTGGATGCGCTCCTCCCAGAGGGGAAAGATTAGCCGGAAATCAGAGACAGGGTGATCCACTCCGTTATCACGCAATGTGACATCCCCCTCGGCGGTTCGGCGCCGAGCAGCAGGCGGCGCCCCGGGCTCCCGGCCGCGGGACGTCTCGCCCGCGAAGGAGGACCCCACCGCCTGGAGCTGCGGGACGTCCTCCCCGTGAAAGAGGTCCCCCTACCGCTTGGCGCTGCGGAAGCGAGCGCGGTAGGAGGACGGCGCCACTCCCAGGTGGCGGTGGAAGATACGGCGCAGTGACTCCTCGCTGCCCAGTCCGGTACGATCCGCCGCGGCGGTCACCGTCTCCCCGGCCTCCAGGAGGGCTCGGGCGGCCTCAAGCCGTACCGACTCCACGTAGGCGGCCGGAGTGCCGCCGATCTGCTCGCGGAAGAGACGGGTCAGGTGGCGGACGCTGAAGCCGCCGCGGACCGCCAGAGCGGGGAGGGAATGGTCGGCCGCCGGGTCGGCGACCACCGCGTCGAGGAGCCGGCGCAGCCCGTCGTGGCGAGCTCTCGGCGTACGGGCCGCCACCGAGAACTGGGACTGGCCGCCGGGGCGCTGCAGGAAGACGACCATGTCCCTGGCCACCTCCCGTGCCAGGTCGGCTCCGCCGTCCTCCTCGACCATCGCGAGGGCCAGGTCGATTCCGGCGCTGACGCCGGCGGAGGTGAGCATCCGGCCGTCACGGACGTAGATCGCGTCCGGCTCGACCTCGACGCGCGGGTAGCGCCTGGCGAACGTGGTCGTGTGCCGCCAGTGGGTGGTCGCGCGCAGACCGTCGAGCAGCCCCACCTCGGCGAGCGCGAACGCGCCGGTGCACACGGAGGCGATCCTGCGCGCGTCGCGGGCCAGGGTGGCCACCCCGTCGAGCGACCCCGGAGGAAAGGCCCCGCCAGGCAGATCGTCACTGCCGGGGACGATCACGGTGTGGGCACCGGTGATCTCGGATACCGCGGCGTTCACCCCGATTCTCAGCCCGCTCGAGGTCACGACGTCGCGCCCGTCCGGCGAGCACAGGATCACGGGGATTCCGGAGGTGGCGAACACCTCCAGGGGGCCGGTGACGTCGAGGAGCCGCACGCGGTCATAGGCAAGCATCACGATGCTCATGTTTTTATCCTAATGACCGAATCTATGGGGTATTGGTCCAGATAGACATGGCCCGCCATACCGGCACTTCGAGAGCATCGAAGAGTTGCTGCACGTTCGCGAGGCATCTCGCAAGCTCACACGGAGGAGTCGGAAAATGCCCGATCGTATTGCGGATATCGAAATTCCCGACAGCGCCCTGGCGAAGGCCGCCACCGACCTGGTCAGGAAAGCGGCCTCGCCGCTCCTGTTCGACCACTCCCGGCGGGTGTTCCTGTTCGGCTCGCTGGCCGGTGTACGGCGGGGGCTCTCCTACGATCCCGAGCTTCTGTACGTCGGCGCGATGTTCCACGACCTCGGCCTGACCGAGACCTACCGGACCACCGGCCAGCGCTTCGAGATCGACAGCGCGGACGAGGCGCGGCGTTTCCTGACGGAGCACGGCGTGCCGGAGGACAGCGCCCGCATCGTGTGGGAGGCGATCGCTCTGCACACCACGCCGGAGGTTCCGTACCACATGGCTCCGGAGATCGCCCTGGTCACCACCGGAGTCGAGGCCGACGTCCTGGGCATCGCCCTGGACGAGATCCCGGCAGAGGCCCGTGCGGAGATCGTCGCGGCCCACCCCCGCCCCGACTTCAAGCGCCGCATTCTGGGCGCCTTCACCGAGGGCAACGCCTACCGGCCCGAGACGACCTTCGGCAACGTGAATGCGGACGTCCTGGAACGGTTCGTCCCGGGCTTCGTCCGCCCGAACTTCGTCGAGATCATCGAGAACTCCGCCTGGCCCGAGTAATTGATCATCAGTGCCTCACCGCTCTGAGCGGATTCAATGATCGGCTTCGGTGGCGTGCTCTCGTGTTACCGCTGCCGCCATCGCGGCGATCTTCATGCATGTGCGTGCCTGCACGCCGGGCGTCAGCGGGACGATCCGGAGCTCACTTCGACCTCGGCGGGTCGGGGATCATCGTTGGGCCCCAGACTCCCCAGCACGGCCAGTACGGCCAGCATGAGTCCAAGGACAGCGCGTATCGCATTTCTCATGACAAACCTCCAAAAATCGTGAAGATCGCCCTCCTTCCCTATTGAGCCTTACCTACCCGTTACATTTCCCATCGAAGCCGACCTGCGCCAGATCGGGGAGAACCACGTAGCCGAGCGCCTGCCGTCCCCTGACCTCGGTCAGGGGGCCGGGGCGCGGAGAGATCTCAGGCCCTGAGCTCGGCGGCCTCGGCGCGGAGCCTGGCGCCCTTGGCATGGGCCTGCTCCTTGAGCGCGACCTGGAACTCCTCCATCTTCACCCGCAGTTCCTTGTCCGCGGTGGCGAGGATCCGTACGGCCAGCAGGCCCGCGTTACGCGCGCCGCCGATGGCGACGGTGGCGACCGGGACCCCCGCGGGCATCTGGACGATGGAGAGCAGCGAGTCCATGCCGTCGAGGTATTTCAGCGGGACCGGGACACCGATCACCGGCAGCGGGGTCACCGCGGCGAGCATGCCGGGCAGGTGGGCGGCTCCCCCGGCGCCCGCGATGATCACCTTCAGGCCGCGCCCGGCGGCCTGCGCGCCGTACGCGATCATCTCCTCGGGCATCCGGTGCGCGGAGACCACGTCGGCCTCGAACTCCACCCCGAACTCGGCCAGCGCCTCGGCGGCGAGCTTCATCACGGGCCAGTCGGAGTCACTGCCCATGACGATGCCGACGGTGTTCATACGATCTCCTCGCTCCGCGGCTCTCGAACCGCGTTCGCCATGATGGTGTGTCAGCCGGCCCGCCCGACCGTGACGACATGCCCGCCGGGCCTCGACGACGCGCCTGTCCGGCCCTCTCGACCTTGACGGGGTTCCGGCCGATCCGCCCGGTCCTGGGGCGTTCCGGCCCGTCGCTCGCTTACGTGTATCTTCCCTCGGAAAGATAGACGGCGGCGTGCTGGGCCCGCGCCCGGACCTCGTCCAGGTCGGTGCCGAAGGCCGTGACGTGGCCGATCTTGCGGCCCGGACGCACTTCCTTGCCGTAGAAGTGGATCTTGATCCCCGGATCGTGGGCCATCACGTGCTCGTAGCGGGAGAAGACGTCGGGGTCGTCCCCGCCCAGGAGGTTGGCCATCACCACGACGGGGGCGGACAGCGAGGGCGAGCCGAGCGGAAGGTCGAGCACGGCACGCAGGTGCTGCTCGAACTGGGAGGTGCGGGCTCCGTCGATCGTCCAGTGGCCGCTGTTGTGCGGGCGCATGGCCAGCTCGTTGACCAGCAGGCCGGAGGCGGTGGCGAACATCTCCACGGCCAGCAGCCCGGTCACGTCCAGCTCCTTGGCGATCTTCAGGGCGATCCGCTGGGCCACCGCGGCCTGCTCGGGGTCGAGCCCGGGCGCGGGGGCGAGCACCTCGACGCAGATGCCGTCGCGCTGGACGGTCTCCACGACGGGGTAGCTGACGCCCTGCCCGTGCGGCGACCGGGCGACCAGCACGGCCAGCTCCCGCTCAAAGGGCACGAACGCCTCGGCCATCAGCGGCACCCCGCTGGCCAGGACCTCGCTCGCGTCCTCGGCGGACTCGCAGACCCAGACGCCACGCCCGTCATAACCGCCGCGTATCGCCTTGAGCACGACCGGCCAGCCGTTCGCCCCGGCGAACTCCTCGATGTCGGAGGCCGTCTCGACCCGCCGCCAGGCCGGGCACGGAACGCCGATCGCGGTCAGCCGCTCGCGCATGACGGCCTTGTCCTGGGCGTGCACGAGCGCGTCGGCACCGGGACGTACGGCGAAGCCGTCCTCGGCCAGCGCCCGGATGTGCTCGGTGGGCACGTGTTCGTGGTCGAAGGTGAGCACGTCACATCCCTTGGCGAAGTCGCGCAGGTCCGCAAGGACCTGGTAGTCGCCCAGCCGGACATCGGCGATCACTCGCGCGGCGCTCTCGTCCGGCGAGTTCGCCAGGACCCGCAGCTCGATTCCCAGGGCGATCGCCGCCTGCTGGGTCATCCGAGCCAGCTGGCCCGCTCCGATCATGCCGACGACGGGTCCAACGGGACTGGCCAAAGAAGGGCTGCTCACGACGGTCAAGTTTACCGGCCCCCGTACGACGTCAGGCCGGGCGAGGACGTACGGCGGCCACAGGCCCGCCCGGCGGGGGCGAAATCGGGGCGACCGGTCGTGACAGAGCCCGCGGAAGACGGGAACGGGCGGGGGTGAGATCCGGGCGACCGGCCTGACAGCGCCCGCGGAAGACGGGGCGTGATCGCAGGCGGCGAGGTCAGTCGGCCGTGAGGGTGGCGAGCCCTCGGCGCAGGGCGATCGTGGACATCTTGGTGCCACCGGTGATCTCGGTGGCGACGAGCACGACCTCGGTGCCGGTCAGCCCGGCGGGCTTGGCCTTGCCGGTGAACCCGCGCAGGTCGCCCTTGCCGTAGAGCGGGCGAGCCAGCGAGGAACGGCCCGGCCCGGCCTTCTGCCGGTATTCGATCTCCAGGGCGTGGATGACCAGGGCGCCCCCGTCGGGCAGCTTCAGCGCCCGCTGCGGACCGTCGAGCAGGCGGACATCCGTGGTGAGGCGGTCGGGCCGCACATTCTCCGCCCTCTGGACCAGCTCGTCGAACAGCCCACGGATGGCGTCCCCCTTGGGGAAGGTCACCCCGCTCACCCCTGCGGGGTCGGTCAGGTAGGCCAGGTAGCGCTGCGGGGCCAGGCGGGCCTTGACCCCGGTGCTGGGATCGTCGGTGGGCACGGCGCCCTCGATCGGCTCGCGTGATTTGCCTGTCACGAGAATGGGACCCGCGCCGATCCTCCAGTTGTCACCCTCGTTGACGAACAGGAAGTAGGCCGGATCGGGCTTGCGGGCCAGGGCGACGAACCATCGGTCCTCGTCGGCGGCGTTGGGCAGGAAGAACTCCGCCTCGGTGTACCTCTTCCGTGCGGGAGCTGGGCGGCCGTTCCGGGTTGCCTTGCAGGCACGACCGCCCAGCGTACTTTCCGCCCAGGTGGTCAGCCTCTCGACCGCCGCGCAGTCCCGCTTCTGCCAGGCGTCGTCAAGCTGCTTCAGCACCCCGAAGGCGTCCATCGCCTCGGCGAGCTCCACACGGGCGGAGGTCTTCGATGACGGCTCGGTCTCGGGGATCGTGACCTGACCATCGGTTTGCACACCGCAACCGGCCATCACTGACAGAACAAAGATCAAAACGAACAGTCGGCGGCGCAAGGGTTGGTCCCGTGGTTCGTGGCCGTCACATGCGGCGATCCGTCTGGACCGATCGCAGGAGGTGAGCCTCGCTCGGAGACTCCCTGCGGTCTGTTGGCTCAGCGTAACGTCCTAGACCAGGATTTATCCGTCACTGTGTGACATTCATCTAAATGTTCTTAGTGACCGTTATGCACAACAGCCGGTCAACCCCGTACAGATCGACCCGGAGCACCGGTAGCCTGGCTGGAAAGTGATTCAGGTCCTCCCGCCGGGCGGATCGGCGGCCGACCTGGAAAGGACCGTGCAGGAGACGTGGAGTTCCTTCGACAGGCCTACGGTCGGCTCGCCGGCCTGACACGTGAACTGGCGAAGTTCGGGACCATCGGGGCGATCGCCTTCGTGATCGACACCGGTGGCACCAACCTGTTCCGGTTCGGCTTCGGCTGGGGTCCGCTGACCTCGAAGGTCCTGGCCACGGTCATCGCCGCCACCCTCGCCTACCTCGGCAACCGCTACTGGACATTCCGGGATCGGGAGCAGAGCGGGCTCGCCCGCGAATACTTCCTGTTCTTCCTGCTCAACGGCGTGGGTCTGCTGATCTCGCTCCTGGTGATCGGTTTTGTCACCTACACCCTGGGCCTCCACGACCCCCTGAGCTACAACATCGCCCTGCTGGTCGGCACCGCCCTCGCGACGCTGTTCAGGTTCTGGTCCTACAAGAAGTGGGTCTTCCTCGCCGCCACCGAGGAGCCGCCGAAGGAGCTTCCCCACGAGGCCAGGCGGGTCTCCTGACCCGAATCGGACGGCTCCGCCGGCCTTCGGATCAGATGACCACGCGAAGCGAGGCCGGGCAGGTCCGCTGACCACACGGAATGGGATCGGGCGGACCCGCCGGCCTTCGGGGTGAGACGACCACGTGGGGCGGGAGTCAGGCGGGCCCGCTGACCACCCTGGTCCTGCCGGTGTCGCCGACCTGGCGCAGGAAGAACGCGAACGCCGCCGGGCGGTGCCGTACGAGCTCCAGCCGGCCGCCGTCGGCGGCGGCCAGTGCCCGTGCGAGGGGCAGGCCCAGACCGGTCCCGCCGCCCCCGCTCACGTTTCGTTCGAAGACCCGGGGGGCCAGGTCGTCGGTGATGCCGCTGCCCTGGTCCGCCACTTCGATCACGACGGACTTGTCCTTGTCGCTGGTGGTCACCGTCACCGTGCCGTCACCGTGTTCCAGCGAGTTCTCCAGGAGGGTCGAGATCACCTGACTGATGCCGCCGCTGGTGCCCAGCGCCTGGAGCTCACGGGTGCCGGACAGCTTCAGTTTCCGTCCGGCCCGGCGGAATGCCGGGCCCCACTCGATGAGCTGCTGGTCCAGCAGCGCGTCAAGCTCGATCACCTCGGCCTGCGAGTGCCGCTGCCGTCTGGCCGCGGCCAGCAGTTCGTCGATCACCGCGGTGAGCCGCTCGGCCTGCACGATGGCGGCCTCGCCTTCCTCCTTGACGATTCCCGGCTCGTCCGCGGCCGCCACGATCTCCTCCAACCGCATGGTGAGGCCGGTCAGCGGAGTGCGGAGCTGGTGCGAGGCGTCGGTCGCGAACTCGCGCTCCCTGGCCAGCAGGTCGGAGATGCGGGTCGCGCTGCGGTCGAGCACCTCGGCCACCCGGTCCAGCTCCTGGATGCCGTAACGGTGCTTGCTCGGCCTGGCGTCACCTGAACCAAGCCGCTCAGCGATCATCGCCAGGTCACTGAGCGGAAGCGTCAGACGGCGTGACTGCACGATGGCGAGCCCCACCGCGACCGCGAGAGCAGCCGCGGCAAGCCCGAGGATGAGCAGAAGCCATGCCCGCACCTCATGCTCCACCTCCGTCTTGTCGCGGCTGACCGCGACGTACACGCCGTTCTCCGACTGGGCGTCCTCGGTCATCTTCTGACTTTCGACGGGCTCGGTGCCCACCGTCGTCACCTGAGGCGGCGTCCCCTTCGCGTAAATCTGGATGTATCGATCGGAATATTTGCGTCTCAGCTGTTCGGGATCGACGGGCTGGTCCTGAATACGGGCATACTCCACCTCCCCCAGAAGGCTTTTGGCCTGGGAGGAAAGTTCCTGGGTCGCCTCCTCCTCAATCAGCCGGTTGACGGCCACGCCAAGTGGGATGCCAAGCAGCAACACCCCGATGACCGCGACGAGGAGGGTGGAAGCAAGCAGGCGGCGGCGCATCCCTACTCGCGTTCGAACCGGAAGCCGACTCCTCGAACCGTCGTGATGTAGCGGGGCTTGGCGGCATCGTCACCCAGCTTGCGGCGTAGCCATGAGATATGCATGTCCAGTGTCTTGGTGGAGCCCCACCAATTGGTGTCCCACACCTCGCGCATGATCTGCTCGCGGGTGACCACCTTGCCGGCGTCGCGGACCAGGACGCGGAGCAGGTCGAACTCCTTGGTCGTCAGGTGTAGTTCCTTCTCTCCCATCCACGCGCGACGGGAGTCGGCGTCGATGCGCACGCCCTGTACAACGGGCGTCTCGGACGTGCCGCGCCGCAGGAGAGCCCGGACCCTTGCCAGGAGCTCCGCGAGGCGGAACGGTTTGGTGACATAGTCATCTGCTCCGGCGTCGAGGCCCACAACGGTGTCCACCTCGTCAACACGGGCAGTGAGAATGAGCACGGGCGTGCCGTGCCCTTCGGCGCGAATTCGTCTGGCCACTTCCAGGCCGTCCATCTCGGGCAGGCCAAGGTCAAGAACTATCAGGTCGATGCCACCCGACAGAGCCCGCTCTAGGGCTTGCGGGCCGTCGGGGCTGACCTCAACTTGGTAGCCCTCGCGGCGCAGAGCACGCGCCAGTGGCTCGGAGATCGAGGTGTCATCCTCGGCGAGTAGTACACAGGTCATGTTGCGATCGTAGGACCTTAGAGGATCGTTTCCCGGGTACAGCGCGCGGTTTGACTCGTCGTTGACCTATCCATTGACCTGGGCAAACACTGATAAATCCCGGATAGTCATCCCGCAAGGGTTGAGGGCCGCGCAGTACCGCTCCCGCCTCGGAAGTCCCTGGAAAGCACAGGCTCGCCAAATATTTCGCTGACAAAGCAGAACACGCCCTACCAGATGGGGATCCGGAGGGCGCGTTCGGGGCAAAACTGGAGCGATCTGGCAATTGGCTCACGAAGCCGACGGCGGCTCGGCGTAGCGAGCCAGGTAGAGCTGCTCCCCCAGACTGCCGATGAGCCCCAACTCGGTCTCCAGATAGTCGATGTGGCGCTCCTCGTCTTCGAGGATCTCCTCAAAGAGGCGAGCCGAGGTGTGGTCGCCCTTCTCGCGCATCAGGATGATCGCGGGCCGCAGGCGCGTGACAACCTCGAGCTCGACATCCAGGTCCGCGCGGAGCTGCTCCTTGACCGTCTGGCCAATGTGCAGGATGCCCAGCTTCTGATAGTTAGGCAGGCCTTCGAGGAAAAGGATGCGATCAGTGAGCTTCTCCGCGTGGCGCATCTCGTCGATGGACTCTTCGCGGGTGTACTTCGCAAGCCTGGTATATCCCCAGTTCTCCTGCATCTTGGCGTGCAGGAAATACTGGTTGATCGCTGTCAGCTCAGCCGTAAGCTGCTCATTGAGCAATTCGATGATCTTTTTGTCGCCCTGCATGGCGGGCTCCTCGTGCTATGCGGTCGGCACCAAATCTTCAGACCGCTTCAGGATCGCACAGATCTTCCGCACACAAGAAGCGCAGTCCCCACCGGCGCCCGTGGCGTCCCGGATCTGCCGTGCGCTCTTCGCACCTGCGGCGATGCAGTCATGAACCTCGTTTTCGGTCACCGCGCGGCAGACGCATGCATACATGGCGGGGAAGCGGCCCTTCAGGGGAAGCGTATGTAGGTTAGGCACGCCTAATGTAACGCATTTGGTAAGGCTTGCCTATGTGTGCTGTGCCACACAACCTCGACGCGCTCACACCCTCCGCGCTTCCCCGCCGGATATCAGTGCCCTCTGGCCAGCCATTCCTCCAGGTGCTTGGCCTCCTCGGCGATCAGGGTGGAGTCCCCGTGTCCCGTGTGCACGGCCGTCTCCCCCGGCAGGGTCAGCAACCGCTCCCGGATCGAGTCGATGATCGTCTCGAAGGAGGAGAAGGACCTGCCGGTCGCGCCGGGACCACCCTTGAACAGGGTGTCGCCGCCGAAGACCGCTCCGATCCCGTGGGAGTACAGGCAGACGGCGCCCGGAGCGTGGCCGGGCGTGTGCAGCACGGTCAGCTCGACCCCGCCCACCGAGAGCACCTGGCCGTCCTTCAGCGGGGTGTACGGCCGGTCGGGGTAGACCATGTCCCACAGGACCTGGTCGGCCGGGTGGAGCAGGATCGGCGCGTCCACCCGCTCGGCGAGCTCGGCCGCCGCGTTGATGTGGTCGTTGTGCGCGTGGGTGCAGACGATCGCCTTGACCACACGGTCACCGACCCGGTCGGCGATGGCCTCGACGTCGTGCGCCGCGTCGATGACGATGACCTCGCGCGCGGAGCCGACGAGCCAGACGTTGTTCTCGACGTCCCAGGTCCCGCCGTCCAGCGAGAACGTTCCCGAGGTGACGACCTTGTCGATCACAGGACCACCACCGAACGGAGGACCTCGCCGGCGTGCATCTTGGTGAAGGCCGCCTCGATGTCGCCCAGGCCGATCGTCTCGGAGACGAAGCGGTCCAGGTCCAGCCGCCCCTGGAGGTAGAGGTCGATGAGCATGGGGAAGTCACGGCTGGGCAGGCAGTCGCCGTACCAGGAGGACTTCAGCGAGCCACCGCGGCCGAAGACGTCCAGCAGCGGCAGCTCCAGCGTCATCTCCGGGGTGGGCACCCCGACCAGGACCACGGTTCCGGCCAGGTCGCGGGCGTAGAAGGCCTGCTTGTAGGTCTCCGGGCGGCCGACCGCCTCGATCACCACGTCCGCGCCGTTGCCGCCGGTGAGCTCCTTGATCGCTTCCACCGCGTCGGAGGTGCGGGAGTTGATCGTGTGGGTGGCGCCGAACTCCTTGGCCCAGGCGAGCTTCCGGTCGTCCACGTCCACCGCGATGATCTTCGAGGCGCCCGCCAGCCAGGAGCCGTGGATGGCCGCGTCACCGACGCCGCCGCAGCCGATGACGGCCACGCTGTCGCCCCGGGTCACGCCGCCGGTGTTGATGGCCGCGCCGATGCCCGCCATCACGCCGCAGCCGAGCAGGCCCGCCACCGTCGCGGGGGCCGCCGGGTCCACCTTGGTGCACTGACCGGCCGCGACCAGGGTCTTCTCGGCGAAGGCGCCGATGCCGAGGGCCGGGGAGAGCGGCGTTCCGTCCTCCAGGGTCATCTTCTGGGTGGCGTTGTGGGTGTTGAAGCAGTACCACGGACGCCCGCGCCGGCAGGCGCGGCAGTCGCCGCAGACCGCCCGCCAGTTCAGGATCACGTAGTCGCCCGGGGCCACCTCCGTGACGCCCTCACCGACGGCCTCGACCACGCCTGCGGCCTCGTGACCGAGCAGGAAGGGGAAGTCGTCGTTGATCCCGCCCTCGCGGTAGTGCAGGTCCGTGTGGCAGACGCCGCAGGCCTGAACGTTCACCACCGCCTCGCCGGGACCGGGATCCGGCACGTGAATCGTCTCCAGGGAGACGGGCTCACCCTTGCCACGTGCGATCACGCCTTGCACGGTGTACGGCATGTCCTGCACCTCATCTAACGTTTGAGCTCGGTTACCGGTCGAACAGTTTCAGATCATGCCCCATCTTCGGAATGCCCTGCTTCCACAGATGTCGCTCATTAGATTGTGGGGGTTTGTCCCTCCGGGGCGCGCACTGTCTCAATGCACAACCCTGCCTCAACGCACAGCCCGCCTCAAGGCTTGCCGGCGGCGCGGAGCACGTAGGGCTGCACGAATCCGATGCCGCGGGCCGGCCGCCTGCGCAGGCGGCCCACCTCGACGTCCGGCACGTCCACGAGACCGTCGGCCAGCTCGCCGTCGACGATGATCGTGCCCGGGCGGGCGATGGCCGTCAGCCGGGCCGCCAGGTTGACCGTGGTCCCGAAGACGTCGCCCATGATCGGCAGCACCGGACCGTAGGCCAGTCCGATCCGCACCTCCGGGCCTTCCCTCCTGCTCGCGGCGACGAGGCCCAGCGCGATCATCGCGGCCGCCCGCGGGTCGGAGGCGGTGAACAACACCTCGTCGCCGAGCGTCTTGACCAGCCGTCCCCCGTGCTTGGCGACTACGTCCGAGGCCCGGGACTCGAACCCCTCGACCAGCTCGGCCAGGCCCCGCTCATCCAGCTCGCGGGAGACCCTGGTGAAGGAGACCAGGTCGGCGAAGCCCACCGCGAGGGTGAGCCTGGTGGGCACGATCTCCTGGGTGATGTCGGTGTTGGCCAGCAGGCGGATCCCGGCGGCGGCCAGCTGTGCCCGCCATACATGGACCAGCAGCTGCTCGAAGTCGGGGAGCAGCCGCCGCGAGGTCTCCATGATCGCCGTCAGGTCCGCGTCGTTGGGCGGCCGGCCGGGATCGAGCATGGCGCCGATCATGATTTCGGCCTGCCACTGCGCGAGCCTGGCCGTCGTCTGACCGAGCGCCCTCGTCATCCGGATGATCGTCTGGTCGTTCAGCAACCCGCCGTCCATCATCGCCCGGACCCGCTTGAGCGCGGCCACGTCGGCGTCGGTGAAGGCCACGGCGTCATCGGGCAGGGTGGCGAACCCGAGGGCACGCCAGATCCGCTCGGCGAGATCCTGCGAGACCTCGGCGAGCTGGGCCACCTGGAGCCGGGTGTAGAGGGGTGGAGAGCCGACGAAGAGGCGTTCGATCTGCTCCGCCGTCGGACGTCCCGTCAATGCCTCTGGGCCCATCTTCTCCTTCTCCCCCGGCCCTGGAGGTCAGGCCGCATCGATTATCGCCCGCCTCGCTCCGAGGGCTCGCCGTCCGTCGCGTCGTCGAGAGCGCGGAAGAGCTCGGCCCGTACGTCCTGGATCTGGGGGATGTCCCGCAGGATGATCTGGCCCTGCTCGGCCGCCGACTCGACGGTGAGCGTGCCGCAGCCGAGCATCCGCTCCATCAGACTCTGGTCGGCGCTGACCGTGTTGACCTTGGTCATCGGGATGTCGTCGATGGACTTGTTCAGCACGCCCGTGCTGATCGTGAACCGGTGCGAGGTGAGCACGTACGAGGTGTTCTTCCACCGCAGGTACGGAACGAACGACCACACGGTCAGCAGTCCCACGGCGATCACGAACACCGCGATGTTCGCGTAGAAGTCATATTCGAAGGCGGGCATGAAGAAGATTACGGCACTGGACGCGATGATGATGAGAACCAGCGCGAGGACGGGCACGATGAGGCGTTTCCAGTGAGGGTGGAACGACCGGATTCGTCGCTCCCCCTCTGTCATGTGGCGATCAGGGAGACTCATGGGGCAAAGCGTGGCATGCCTGCGCGCCCCACGTCACGACTGCCTCCATCTCGTGGGTAACCGTTTCGCCGAATTCTTTCCTGGATGCCCGTCCTTCAGGGCGGAGAGGAAGCGCTTCTTGTGTTTTCTCTTGGTTGTGGGTCGGGCTCGGTAGGGTTGGGGCGTTCCGCGATAGCCAAGCGGGATGTGCGTGTTTGAACGCGGCAGGGCGTTGCCGTGTCTGCGCGGGGAGGCTTTGGGGTTGCCCGGGCCGATGAACCGCGAACCGACAGACCCGGCCGGAAGGCCGGGTGCTGGAATCCCCGGTTTTCAAAACCGGGGAGGACGTCAAGGGGTGTGAGGGCGGACGTGCACGACGTCACCCGCGCTCAGCGTGTGCTCTTCCCCCTTGGACTCGACCAGCAGGCGACCGGAGTGGTCGATGCCCGTGGCCAGCCCGGTGAGCACCCGCTCCCCCGGCAGCTCCACCCGGACCTCACGGCCGATCGTCGCGCTGATCGCGAGGTAGGCGGCCCTCAGGCCGCACGCGTCGGCGTCGCCGTGCGCCTCCGACCAGTCGCGGTAGTGGGTCTCGATCTCCCGCAGCACGGCCCGGATGAGCGGGTCGCGGTCGACGCAGGCGGCGTTCTCGATGACCAGCGAGGTGGCGGTCTCCACCGGCAGCTCCTCGGTGCGGAGGCTCACGTTGAGCCCGACGCCCACGATCACCGCGCTGTCCACCCGCTCGGCGAGCACCCCCGCGAGCTTGCGCTCCCCGATGAGCAGGTCGTTCGGCCACTTCAGCCGGACGTCCACCTCGGCGACGTTGCGCACGGCCGACGCGACGGCCAGGCCGACGAGCAGCGGCAGCCAGCCCTGCTTGAGCGGGGGCGGGTCCGGGCGCAGGAGCACGGAGAAGGTCAGGCCCGAGCGCGGCGGGGCGCTCCAGACCCGGCCGAGCCTGCCGCGACCGGCGAACTGGGCCTCCGCGATGACGACGGCTCCCTGCCGGGCGCCGTCGCGGACGGCCTGCGCGAGGTCCGCGTTCGTCGAGCCGGTCCGGCCGACGACGGTGATGCCCGACCAGAGGCTTCCCGGGTGGACCAGGGCACGGGTGAGAGCGGCCTGCGACAGCGGCGGGCGATCAAGATCAGTAAAGGGCGAGTCGAGCACTTAGCCATCTTGCCTCCCTTAACGACCCCCTGTTACCGAATTAAGGCAATGACCAGGGAATACTGTGACCGTAGTTGGAGATCACAGACAGAGCCGGACTTTTCGGACCGCTGAGAGGTTGGGAAGGAAACCAAGACCTATCCGGGTGATCGGCCGATCGGGAAGATGGACACCATGAGCGAACGCCTTGACCCACGTGACCGGGCCGGCTGGAAGCCCGCCGAGCCGGCCGAGCGGACCGGGTCCGTCAAGCGGGCCGGACCCGCCGGACCGTTCGAGCTGGACGAGCTGGACGTGCCCGTCACGCAGAACGAGCTCGCCGAACCGTTCGAGATGGACGAGATGGACGAGCTGCTCAAACTGGTCGAGCGGGCCGGGCCCGTCGAGCGGGCCGGTCCTCCGAGGCCGGGGGCCACCACCCGGACCCGGGTCACGGAGGTGACCCCAGGAGCGGTCAGGGAACGCCGTGACGACCTGGCGACCGAGGAGCCGCTGGAGATCCGCATCCAGGCGGGCGAGGCCCGGCAGACGGTCGCGATCACCATGCGGACCCCCGGTCACGACTTCGAGCTGGCGGCCGGTTTCCTGTACGGCGAGGGCATGGTCACGCCCGGCGGCATCGCCAGGATCGGCTACTGCACCGACGAGGACGTCACGCCCGAGGCGCGCTACAACATCGTGACGGTGCGGCTGCACGGGGAGCTGCCCGACCTGCCCGCCCTCGACAGGCACTTCATGACGTCGAGCGCCTGCGGGGTCTGCGGCACGGCCAGCCTCGAGGCCCTGCACGACCGCTGCTCCCCGCTGCCGCCCCAGGAGGGCCTGCGCGTCTCCCCCGAGATCCTGTACGGCCTGCCGCGGCGGCTCAGGGAGGGCCAGGGGGTGTTCGGCAAGACGGGGGGCCTGCACGCGGCGGGGCTGTTCACCCCGGACGGCGAGCTCCTGGCGCTCCGCGAGGACGTGGGACGGCACAACGCGGTGGACAAGCTGGTCGGCTGGGCCCTGATGGGCGAGAGGCTGCCGCTGGGCGGGCACATCCTGATGGTGAGCGGGCGGAGCAGCTACGAGATCATGCAGAAGGCCCTCACCGCGGGCCTGCCGATCGTCTGCGCGGTCTCCGCGCCCTCCTCCCTGGCCGTGGATCTGGCCAGGGATTTCGGGATGACGCTGGTCGGCTTCCTGCGGGACGAGCGCTTCAACATCTACTCGTCCCCGGAGCGGATCACCACCTGAGCCGTCCGCCCGGCTCCGGAGAGCGCCGGGAGCGTGGTTTCAGCCGTCGAGCCGCTTCGTCATGAAAACTCAGCCGTCGAGCCGCTTCTTCATGAAGACCACGTCACGCGGCCCGGACCGGCGGCGTTCGGTGATCTCGTAGCCGAGGCGTCCGTACAGCGCGATGTTCGGCTCCATCAGAGCGTTGGTGTACAGCCGCAGCGCCCCCAGGCCCGCCGCACGGGCCTGGGCCTCGGCGAAAGCCATGAGCGCCCTGCCCAGCCCCTGACCGTGGCGGTCGGGGGCCACGGCGACGTTGTCCACCAGCAGCACGCCGTCCTCGGGGACCAGCACGATGAGCCCGGCGACGCCCTCCTCCTCCAGCAGGTGGACGTGACCGGCCGCGATCCGCGCGGCGTAGTCGTCGTCCATCGGCTTGGGCCGGACGCCGATCAGCTCCGCCCACGGCCGGTAGGCCGCCTCGACGATCCTCTCGACGACGGGCCTGTCGCCGGGAACGGCGAGGCGGATCATCCGGGATTCTCCGGTCACCCGGCCCTCCGTCGTCATCCGATCACCCCCGTGCTCTTGCGGCCACCCGGCGACCCCGCCACCGCCGGCCCGTGGAGCACCGGGTTTCGCGGTCGCGGGTCACCGGACGGCATCCGTCAGCCGGCCGAGATCAGCCGGTGTTCTGCAGGCCGGCGGCGACGCCGTTGACCGACAGGAGCAGCAGCGTGGACAGGCGCTCACGCTCCTCCTCCGACAGGTTGTCGTCGGCGCGGAGGGTGGACAGCGCGCGGAGCTGGAGGTGGGAGAGCGCGTCCACGTAGGGGTCGCGGAGCTGGACCGCGCGGGACAGGACCCTGCGGTCCTCCAGCAGGCGGCTGTGGCCGGTGACCTCCAGGACCAGGCGGCGGGTCAGGTCGTACTCCGTCAGGACCTGCTCGACGAAGTCGTCCCTGGCGCCGAGCGCGAGGTAGCGGGCGGCGATGTCCCGGTCGGTCTTGGCCAGCGACATCTCCACGTTGTCCAGCAGCGAGGCGAACAGCGGCCACTCGCGGTAGGCGGCGCGCAGCTCGTCCAGGCCGGACTCGGAGATCACGGCGTCCAGGCCGCTGCCCAGGCCGTACCAGCCGGGAAGGTTGACCCGGGTCTGGGCCCAGGCGAACACCCACGGGATGGCCCTCAGGTCGTCGAGGGACCGGGGCGCCCCGAGGCCGCGCCGGGCGGGGCGGGAGCCGAGGCGGAGTGATCCGATCTCCTCCAGCGGGCTGACCAGGGAGAACCACTCGGGGAAGCCGGGGGCCTCGGTCAGCAGCCGGTAGGCCTTCTCCGAGGCGGAGGCGACCTGCTCGGCCACGCCGCGGAAGCGCCCCGCGGCCTCGGCCGTGCGGGTGCCGATGGACGGGGTGGAGGTGAGCAGCACCGCAGAGGTGACCTGCTCCATGTGGCGGCGGGCGATGGCGTCGTGGCCGTAGCGGGCGAAGATGACCTCACCCTGCTCGGTGACCTTGAACCTGCCGCCCACCGAACCCGGAGCCTGGGCGAGCACGGCCCGGTTGGCCGGGCCGCCGCCCCGGCCCAGGGCGCCGCCCCGGCCGTGGAACAGCGTCAGCGGCACGCCGTGCTCGTCCGACCACGCGGTCAGCGCCTCCTGGGCCTCGTACAGCTTCAGGGTCGCGGCGGCCGGGCCGAGCTCCTTGGCGGAGTCGGAGTAGCCGAGCATGACCTCCAGGCGCCGGTCGGCGGCCAGCCTGGCCTGGATGCCCGGGATCTTCAGCATGCCCGACAGCACGTCGGGGGCCGCCGCGAGGTCGGCGCCCGACTCGAACAGCGGCACCACGTCCAGCTGCGGCGCCCGGCCGCCGAGCGCGTGCTCGGCCAGCGCGTAGACCGCGGCGATGTCGTCGGCGGAACGGGTGAAGGAGACCACGTAGCGGGAGCAGGCGGTCACGCCGAACCGCTCCTGGATCCAGGCGATCGTCCGGATCGTGGCCAGGACCTCCTCGGTCCGCTCGGAGGTCCGTCCGGCCTCCAGCTCGGCCAGCACGTCGGCGTGGACCTGCGAGTGCTGGCGGACCTCCAGCTCCGCCAGGTGGAAGCCGAACGTCTCCACCTGCCAGATCAGGTGCTGCAGCTCGCCGTACGCCTGCCGGTTCGCGCCGGCCTCGACCAGGGACGTCTGGGCGATCCGCAGGTCGTTCAGGAGCTGCTCGGGTGAGCGGTAGGCCATGTCGAGGCCTCGCTGCCGGGTGGCCCCGATGCGGGCGGCGACGAACATCAGCCACTGCCGGTGCGGCTCCTGCGGGGAGCGGGTGGCCATCTCCGAGACCAGGTCCGGGTGGTCGTTCACGGCGCCGGCCAGCGCGGTCCTCAGCTCCCGCGAGGCCGGGGTGTAGCCGGCGGTCAGGGTGAGGGACCGGCCGATCCTGAGCGCGGCGTTCTCCAGGGCGATCAGCACGTGCTCGGCCTGGATGAGCACGGCGTCCCTGGTCACCTTGGCGGTGACGTTGGGGTTGCCGTCGCGGTCGCCGCCGATCCAGCTGCCGTAGCGGATGAAGGCACGGGCCCTGGGCTTGCGGGTGCCGTCGCCTCCGCCGAGCGCGGCGTCCAGCGAGCGGTAGACCAGCGGCACCACGCGGAAGAGCGTCTCGTCGAAGGCCGCCATCGCGGTGCGGACCTCGTCCAGCGGGTCGAGCTTGGTGGACCTGAGCTGGGAGGTCCGCCAGAGCAGGTCGATCTCCTCCACCAGCCGCCGGCGGGTCTCGGCCCGCTCGGCCGCGCCCCGGTCGGAGCTGTTGTAGGTGGTGAGCTGGCCGCTGATCCGCTGGATCGCGGTGACCACCGCGCGCCTGCGGGCCTCGGTGGGGTGCGCGGTCAGCACGGGGTGCAGGCGCAGCCCCTCGACCAGCTCGGCGACCTTCTCGCCGCCGAGCTCCTGTACGGCCTGCGCGATGGACTCCGGCAGCGGTTCCTCGCCGGTGTCCCGGACCCGGAGCGTGCGGATCCGGAAGTGCTCCTCGGCGAGGTTCGCCAGGTGGAAGTAGCAGGTGAAGGCCCGGGCGATCTGCACCGCCCTGTCGATCGGCCACTCGGCCACCATCGCGGTGATCTCGTCGACCGACACCTCCCTGCGACGGGCTCCGATAACGGCCTTGCGCAGACGTTCTACATCGGCGAGGAGGTCATCACCGCCGTACTCGGCGATGACCTGCCCCAGCAGCCCTCCGAGCAGCCGCACATCGGCGCGCAACTCGTCGGGCATCTCGGTGACAGCGGAGGAACGCTCCTGGCGGGACACGGTGGCGGCCATGCCCGTCAGCGTACCTAGTCCGTTTTCTCCGGCGGAGACCGGTCTCACCCATTGGACTAGACCATTCAGCCCGAGTGCGCGATGGCCCCCAGGATCTGGGGATACCGCCTGAACGCCGCGTTTCCGGCGATCCGGCGACCGCCCCAGGAGATCAGCAGACCGTACGGCACCGCCAGCACGCTGACCCAGGGAAGACCGAGCAGTACGGGCAGCGCGATCGGCAACGCCACCAGAGCGCCGCCGAACAACGCGCCGAACGACGCCAGGAAGGCGATGCCGCCCTGCCCCGGCGCCGCGCCGGTGAAGGCGTTGAGCCGCTCGGGCACGGTGTACGGCAGGAACACGCTGGTCAGTGCGCCCGTACCGAGCCCGACGCCGAGGATGCCCCAGGCCGAGAGGGCACCGGGAACGGCCCACAGGAGGTCGCCGGCCAGGAGGGCGGCGACCACGGCGATCAGGGCGAGCAGCGGGGCCGCGATCGTCGCGACGGCCAGGTGCCGCCCGGCGAGGTCGGTCCGCCAGTCCCGCTCGGTGCCGTAGACCACGGAGTTCATCCACAGCGAGCGGCCGTCGATGCCGAACGAGTTGACCGACTGCAGGCCGATCAGCACCCCGCCGATGCACGCCGGGGCGATCGCCAGGGCGATGCTTCCGGTTCCGTTCTGGTCGCGGGTCAGAGAGAAGGCCATGACACCGGTGACCGCGATGGCGGCGAACCAGCCGACCCGGCCACGGGGGTCGCGGCGGGCGTACTTGAGCTCCTTGGTGACGACCGCGGCGAGCGGGCCGTCGGGAAGCACCCGGGCCAGCAGTCCCTTGGAGTTCCTGACCGAGGCGCCCTCGGTGGAGGCGTCCGCCGAGACCAGGGCCCTGCGGAGCGCCATGATCCAGAGCCGGCCGATCACGGCGACCAGGACGGCCAGGACGGCCAGTTCGACGACCGCCGTGACACCGCCGTCGGCGATGGCGTGCGCTGCCATGCCCGGCGGGGTCCAGCGCAGCAACGAGGCACCGCCGTGCAGCAGTGCCACCGGGTCACCCGACGCGCCGCCGTTGAGCAGCAGGTTGGGAAGCTGGGCCGCCAGGACGAAGAAGACCACCGAGACGGCGAGCACGTCCCTGCCCCTGCGGGTGCGCAGGATTCCGGACAGTGCCGTGGTGACCAGCCGGGAGGTGACGATGCAGAGCGCGAACAGCAGCAGCACCGCGACGACGCCCAGCAGCACGCCGCCGATGCCGGTGGCCAGGCCGGCGATGGCCCCGATCATGATGATCAGCGTGGCGATCGGCCAGACACCGGTGATCGACGTGGCGAACATGCCCACCGCGAGCTGGCCGGTCCGCAGCGGGAACAGCGACAGCCTCGACGGGTCGAGCGTGTCGTCCAGGCCGAACGCCAGCAACGGGGTGACCGTCCAGCCCACCAGGAAAACGGTGAACAGCACGATCCCGACGTCGAGGGCGATGTCCTCCGGCGCCAGGCGGAGCGACGCCATCAGGAAGAATCCCAGGGCCGCCACGGCGATCGCGGCGACGAGGGTGAAGACGAACCCGAGCACGCGGGAGGTGCTGCCCCGCAGGTTCCCGGCGATGAGGCGGAGCTTGAGCCGGACGAACACCGAGGGGCCCACCCGTACGGTCGCGCTCCCACCGCCGCCCGGCCCCGCCGTACTCCCGCCGACCGGTCCTGTCGCGCCTCCGCCGCCCGGCTCCGCCGTACCCCCGCCGGCCGGCCTCGCGGCACCTCCGTCCTCCGGCTCCGCCGTACTCCCGCCGGCCGATGACCCCGCGCTCATTCCGCCCCGTCCCGCCGCGCTCTCGTCACGCTCGTCTCCGTCCTGCCCCGCCGCGTTCACTTCGAGGTCGCGCCCAGCCATGACAGGCCCTCCTCTCCGCCGCCGCCGTCGCGCACCCCGACCAGGCCGAGGAAGGCCTCGTTGAGGCTTCGGCCCGCCCGGACCGTCTCCAGCGGGCCCTGGGCGACGATCTGACCCCGGTTCATCACCGAGACCCAGTCGCACAGACGCTCGACGAGCTCCATGACGTGGCTGGAGAAGACGACGGTCGATCCGGAGGCGGTGTAGCGCTGGAGCACCTCGACCAGTGTGTTGGCGCTGACCGGGTCGACCCCTTCGAACGGCTCGTCCAGGAAGAGCACCTTGGGGTTGTGCAGCAGCGCGGCGGCCAGGCCGATCTTCTTGCGCATGCCGGTGGAGTAGTCGATGACGAGCTTGTCGGCCGACTCCGTCAGATCCATGATCTTCAGCAGCCCCTCGGCCCGCTGCTCCACCTCTGCCCTGGGGATGCCCCGGAGCTGGCCGTTGTAGGACAGCAGTTCCCTGCCCGACAGCCGCTCGAAGAGGCGCAGGCCCTCGGGGAGCACGCCGATGCGACTCTTGATCACGACCTGGTCGCGCCAGACGTCGACGCCGTCGATGTGGATGAGGCCGCCGTCGGGACGGAGGAGGCCGGTGACCATGCTGAGCGTGGTGGTCTTGCCCGCGCCGTTCGGGCCGACCAGCCCGGCGAAACTGCCCTGCGGCACGATGAGATCGACACCTCCGACGGCCGTCTGCTGCCCGAATCTCTTGAACAGTCCCTGCGTGCGTACGGCTTCGACGATGTCCGCCATGGCCTCTACTCTCCAGAATCGCCCGTTACTGATGAGATGTCCCCCCGGCGAAACGAACGGCCTCCCCTGATAGTTCTCCATGTCAGCAGACGGTTACCCTGCTTGGATGAACGACCCGATAAGCGCTGAGCCTGCAGACGCCGAACCTGATATTCGCACGACGGCAGGAAAGCTCGCCGACCTGGAGCGCCGCCTGGACGAGGCCGCCCACGCCGGCCCGTCCCGTGCCGTCGAGAAGCAGCACGCCCGGGGCAAGATGACCGCCAGGGAGCGGGTCCTCGCGTTTCTGGACGACGGCAGCTTCGTGGAGTTCGACGAGCTGGCCAGGCATCGCTCGACAAGTTTCGGCATGGAGCACGAGCGGCCGTACGGCGACGGCGTGGTGACCGGGTACGGCACGGTGGACGACCGCCCGGTGGCGGTGTTCGCCCAGGATTTCACCGTGTTCGGCGGGTCACTCGGCGAGGTCTTCGGGGAGAAGATCGTCAAGGTCATGGACCACGCGCTGAAGACCGGTTGCCCGGTGGTCGGCATCAACGACTCCGGCGGGGCTCGCATCCAGGAGGGCGTCGTCTCCCTGGGCCTGTACGCCGAGATCTTCAAGCGGAACGTTCACGCCTCGGGAGTGATCCCGCAGATCTCGCTGATCATGGGCCCGTGCGCGGGCGGCGCGGTCTACTCTCCCGCGCTCACCGACTTCGTCCTGATGGTGTCGGAGAAGTCGCACATGTTCATCACCGGCCCGGACGTCATCAAGACGGTCACCGGCGAGGAGGTGACGTTCGAGGAGCTCGGCGGCGCGCACACGCACAGCTCCCGGTCGGGCGTCGCCCACTACGAGGCCTCCGACGAGGCCGACTGCCTGGAGTTCGCCAGGGCGCTGCTGTCCTACCTGCCGTCCAACAACATGGACGGGGCTCCGGTCTTCGACGCCTATCCGGTCCTGGAAACCACCGATGACGACCTCGAACTCGACACGCTGATCCCCGATTCCGCGAACCAGCCCTACGAGATGCACACGGTCATCGAGCACGTCCTGGACGACGGCGAATTCCTGGAGGTGCACGCGCAATTCGCGCCTAACATCCTCGTGGGCTTCGGCCGGGTCGAAGGGCGTTCCGTGGGGATCGTCGCCAACCAGCCGATGAGTTTCGCGGGCACGCTGGACATCTCGGCATCGGAGAAAGCCGCGAGATTCGTCCGAACATGTGATGCCTTTAACATTCCGGTTCTGACATTTGTCGATGTTCCTGGATTCCTTCCCGGCACCGACCAGGAATGGAACGGGATCATCCGCCGCGGGGCCAAGCTGCTCTACGCCTATGCGGAGGCGACGGTGCCGCTGGTCACGGTGATCACCCGCAAGGCGTACGGCGGCGCCTACGACGTCATGGGCTCCAAGCACCTGGGCGCGGACATCAACCTCGCCTGGCCCACCGCGCAGATCGCGGTGATGGGCGCGCAGGGCGCGGTCAACATCCTCTACCGGCGCGAACTCGCCTCCGCCGACGATCCGGACGCCCAGCGGGCCCGGTTCGTCGCCGAGTACGAGGACACTCTCGCCAACCCGTATCTTGCCGCCGAACGCGGGTATGTAGACGCGGTGATCCGTCCTTCCGAAACCCGGCTCCAGATCGTGAAGGCATTGCGTGCACTACGCAACAAGCGCGCGACTCTGCCGCCGAAGAAGCATGGGAACATCCCACTATGAGACATTTGAAGATCATCCGAGGGGATGCGAGCGAAGAGGAGATCGCCGCGCTGGTGATCGCGCTCGCATCACGGGCGACCCCGATGGCGAAAGCCGTACAGAAAACGGAATCCTGGCGCAATCCAGCACACCAGATGCGAAAGCCTCTTCCGACTGGACAAGGCGCATGGAGATCAAGCGGCCTGCCGAGATAGATCCCAGAACGGGGTGTCAACTTACGCGAGAGTTGGGACCATCTAAGAAATGGGCGCATATAGTCAGCCGATCAGCTAGTTCCGAGGCCTGGAGGACGACATGACCATCCTGGACCTCACGTCCCATCCCATTGCTGCGAAGTACGCCGTCTTGGTAGATGTCGGGTATCTGTATGCCGCAGCAGGTGAAGTGCTTCTGGGCGCCAAGGAGCGCAAGGAGTATCGGGTTGCGGCCGACGAGCTGATTCAGGCCTTGCAGAAGCATGCAGAAGCACGTATTCACGGTGAACTGCTGAGAATTTATTGGTACGACGCCGCCCGCGACCGGGTGCCGACCGTGGACCAGCGGGTCATCGCCCAGCTTCCCTGGGTCAAGGTGCGCCTGGGCAACCTCAACGCCCGGGGCCAGCAGAAGGGCGTGGACGCTCAGATCAGGAGCGATCTGGAGGCCCTGGCCAGGCACCACGCGGTGAGCGACACGATCCTGCTCGCCGGCGACGAGGACATGGTCCCGGCCGTCGAGGCCGCCCAGGCGTACGGCGTGCGGATCCACCTGTGGGGCGTCGAGCCGCCCTACGGCACCAACCAGGCCGAGCGCCTCGTCTGGGAGTCCGACACCGTCGAGATCATCAGCGCCGACTTCCTCCGCTCCTTCTTCAGCCGCGCCCCCGCGCCCGTGCCGGTCCCGAGCACCCCGATCGCGCCCTCGCCCGCCCAGGTCTTCGCCGGTCGCACCCCCGCCACCGCCAAGCCCAAGGCCCCCGCGGGCCAGGTCACCAAGCTCGGCCCGAGCCGCCCGCGCGTCGAGGAGGTCGGCGAGCACGTGGCCCAGAAGTGGATCCTCACCCGTGGCCGCGACAACATCCGCGACCTGCTCCCCGGCCCGATCCTTCCCACGGTCATCGACACCGAGCTCCTCATCGAGGCGGAGAAGGAGCTCGGCCACTCCCTGCGGCCGTATCCCGAGGCCCGGGTCTGGCTCCGCGACGGTTTCTGGGCCCGCGTCTACCGCGAGTTCGAGATCGGAGTCGGCGTCTCCTCCAAGTGACGGCTCGGACTCCGTGTCCTCCCGAGACGACGGCTCGGAGCCGACGCCTTCTCCCCGCGGTGACCGGGTCCGATTCCCGCGAGGCTCGACGGCGACCTCTCCCCGAGGTGACGGCCTGGAGCCGACGCCCTCCCCGCCCGAGGGCCAGGTCCGATTTCCGCCGGTCATGGGACCTGGGCTGCGGATAGCGTCGTCGACGTGTCCGTGAAAGAGCTCGACTTCAACTCCTGTTACCGCGCGGTGGCCGCGAGGGATGCCCGGTTCGACGGGCGGTTCTACACGGCGGTCACCTCCACCCACATCTACTGCCGGCCGATCTGCCCGGCGCGCACACCCTCGTCCCGCAACGTTCGGTTCTACCGCCACGCCGCCTCCGCGGAGGCGGCCGGATTCCGGCCCTGCAAGCGGTGCCGTCCCGAGCTCAGCCCCGGCGATCCCGGCTGGGACCACCGGGGTGACCTGGTCGGCCGGGCGCTCCGGCTGATCGAGGAGGGCGTGGCCGACGACGGCGGGATCGCGCGGCTGGCCGGGCGGCTGCACATCACCGAACGGCACCTGCACCGGCTGTTCACCGGCGAGCTCGGCGTGGGACCGCTGGCCGTGGCCAGGACCAAGCGCCTGCTGCTGGCCAAGCAGCTGCTGACCGAGACCGGGCTGTCGATCACCGACGTGGCGTTCGCGTCGGGGTTCGGGAGCGTGCGGCAGTTCAACGCGACCATGAAGGAGACCTACGGTTTCACCCCCGGCGAGCTGCGGATCGCGTCGGGCCGGAGCGTCGCCGACAGGTCGCTGACGCTCCGGCTGCACCGGCGCGAGCCGTACGACGCCGAGCCCCTGATGCGGTTCCTGGGGGGACGGGCCGTTCCCGGGCTGGAGCACGTCGGCGAGAGCTCCTACAGCCGCGCCGTCCCGGGTGGCACGATCACCCTCACCCCGGCGCCCGGTCACGTCAGGCTGGACGTGAGCCTCGACGACACCCGCCATCTGGCCCGCATCGTCGCCCGCTGCCGGCGCCTGCTCGACCTTGACGCCGATCCGGAGTCCATCACCGGCGCCCTGGGGGAGACCTCCCTGGCCCCGCTCGTCGCCGCCCGGCCCGGCCTGCGGGTCCCGGGCGCCTGGGATGGCTTCGAGGTGGCCGTGCGCGCCGTGGTCGGCCAGCAGATCTCGGTCGCCGGCGCCCGCACCCTCCTCGGCCGCATCACCGGCCGGGCCGGTCGCCCCACCGGCGTGGAGGGGCTGAGCCACCTGTTTCCCACCGCCCCGGAGCTCCTGGACGCCGATCTCGGCGGGCTGGGGCTGACCGGTCGGCGGGTGACCACGTTGAAGGCCCTGGCCGCGAAGGTGGCGGGTGAGGAGATCGATCTGGACGGGGCTCAGGAGCCGGGAGAGGTCACGGCCGGGCTGCTGGAGGTCCCCGGGATCGGGCCGTGGACGGCCGGTTACATCACGCTGCGGGCGCTGCGGGATCCGGACGCGTGGCCCTGCGGAGATCTCGGGCTGCGGCGGGCCATGGCCTGCCTGGGCATCCCCGACAGCCACATCGAACGGTGGCGGCCCTGGCGGGCCTACGCCGCACTGCACCTCTGGAGTTCCGAATGATCTCATCGAACCCTGGCGGACGCCGTGTCGCACCGCCGGCGTTCCGAATGATCTCATCGAACCCCGGCGGACGCCGTGTCGCACCGCCGGCGTTCCGAGTGGTCGAGACGCGGATCCCCGCCCCGACCGGCTCGCGGGCGCCGCTCTCCCGCGAGAGTGTCATCGTCGCGGCGGGCCTCACCGCCGATCGCCCGAGCGGCTCCTGATAACCGCCCAGCAGGGCAGAGCGCCCCTCCGCACCTCCGGCGCGAGCATCCTCACTCCCGCAAAGTCGATACATCGGAGGTGTTGAGGCCGGTCGAGGGGGCGGCACCCGCAGGTAGACAGCAAGAACGCCCTGTTTACCGCCTGTTCTTGGGACATTATGGGGGATTTTGGTGATTCACTGACTCGTTGTGGACTATTGACGTTTGAAGACATCCAATGTTAACTGCGCCTGACAGTCTGAAAACGGAACTGTGCGGCGTCTCGATCCAGGGGCTGCCGCCGCTTCCGCATCGGGTCTGCGCCGCGCGGAGAGGTCCGCGAAAGCGTGCCTGACGCCGGTCGCCGATTGCCGGCCAGGTGTGGTCTCGCGGACCTCTTCGCAACCCCCATCGCTGTTTCCCGCTCAGCAGTCCAAGCACCGCACGACCACCCCCCAATGTATGAACCCCTCGTCGGCGCGACCGAGCGATGACCAGGACGTCCGCTCCGTGCGGCCACGGCCGCGGCGCGGCGAGGGGTGACCGGCCGCAGGAGAGGAAAACCATGTTGAAGAGGCTGTTACGTTCCCTGCCTCCGTTAATTCTCGCCGTCGGTCTGGTGGCCGCCGGCGAGGCGACGCCGACCCTGGCCTCGACGACCGACGCGGCCTTCGACCAGGCGGCCGGGGCGCTCAACGTGGACTATCCGGCATACATGTCCAAGCACGACGTCGTCTACAACCGGCCCAACACCAACCCCCTCTACGGGCTGACCGTGGGCAACGGCCGCACCGGGGCCATGGCGTGGAACCAGAACGGCCTGACGATGCAGGTGTCGGGGGTGGACCTCTCGGAGCAGTCGACCTACGCGGCCGGCCTGGCCAACCTCAGCACCAGCCCGAGCATGGACACCGGATACTCGAAATTCCAGCAGCGGCTGTCGCTGTACGACGGGACCCTCACCACCAAGTACGACACCAACCGGACCGTGACCGTGATGGGGTCGCCGAACTCCGAGGTCATGGGCATCCACGTCGAGGACGGCCGCACCGGCGTCTCCAACGTGGCGTTCGACCTCAGCATGTGGGACCCGGCCACCGTCCAGAACATCGCGGACGTGCCCGACCTGAACACCTGGCGGACGATCTCCACCTTCTCCGACGCCAACGTGGCCGGGTTCAGCAGGGGCCAGACCGACGCGAACGGCTTCGGCTACACCATGGCCGCCACCGTCGAGGGCGCGAACTTCACCACCCAGGTCGTGAACGGCAGGAACGTGCGGCTGAACATCACGCCCACCTCCAGCTACACGATCTGGTTCACCGCCGCCAGCCGGATCAACGCCCCCAACCGTGACTCGGTCACGCAGGCCCGCAACCAGCTCACCTCGGTCAAGAGCACCGGCTACACCAACACGCTCAACAACTACCGCAACTGGTGGCACGCCTTCTGGGCCAAGTCGTTCGTCCAGTACTCCAACGCCTCCGGCGACGCGGACTACATGGAGAACGTCTACTACCTCAGCACCTACATGATCGCCGCGGGCGGCTACGGCAACTACCCGGTCCACTTCATCAACGGGGTGTTCCGCGCCACGCAGGACAACTCCAAGTGGAGCAACGCCTACTGGTACTGGAACCAGCGAGACGTCTACAACTCCTTCCTGGCCTCCAACCACACCGAACTGATGGGCACCTTCAACAAGCTCTACAGTCGCAACTACAACGCGCTGAAGTCGTACACGCAGACGCGGTACGGGGTGGACGCCCTCTGGGTACCGGAGACCATGGGCTGGGACGGCAACGCGCGCGGCACGGTCGGCAGCGACTACACCAAGAACATCCTGACGACGGGCTACCAGGCCGCCCACAACATGTATCTCCAGTACCGCTACACCAACGACGCGACCTACCTGCGTGACGTGGCGTACCCGTACATGCGGGAGACCGTGAAGCTCTACAAGGGCCTGCTGTCCTTCGACGGGCCGACCGGCAAGTACTACATGGCCAACTCCAACTCCCACGAGACGTACTGGAACGTCCGCAACGCGATCACCGACCTGGCCGCGGTGCGCAGCATCTTCCCGCTGACGATCCAGGTCAGCACGCAGCTCGGCCTCGACGCCGGCCTGCGCGCCGACTGGCAGAACATCCTGAACAACATCACCGCCTACACCGTGGTCAACGGTGCCTACCAGCCGCACCAGCCGCCGATCTCGCAGACCAGGAACAACGAGAACGTCGCCTCCGAGCTGATCTGGCCGTACAACGTCACCGGCATCGGCTACCCCGACTACCAGACCGCGGTGAACACCTGGAACCAGCGGCCGTTCCCCTACGGCAACGTCTGGTCCAACGACGCGGTCCAGGCGGCCCGCCTCGGTCTGGGCGACCAGGCCTACCAGGGCATGAAGACCATGCTGCAGAAGTACCAGAACTACACCAACGGCATGACCAGCAACACCAACGGCGTCTTCGAGTATCTCGGCGTGCACCTGTCGGCCATGAACGAGTCGCTCATGCAGAGCTACAACGACAAGATCCGGGTGTTCCCCGCGGTGCCGACCGACTCCTCCTTCGTCGGGAAGTTCACCCTCCTGGCCAAGGACGGCTTCCAGGTCAGCTCCGAGCGCGAGGCCGGCGAGATCAAGTACGTCGGGCTCAAGAGCCTGTACGGCAAGCAGGCCACGGTGGTCAACCCCTGGGGCACCCAGCAGGTCCGGGTGCGCCGCACCTCCGACAACGCCATCCTCGCCACCAGCACGAGCGCCGAGGTCTCCTTCGCCACCGCGGCGAACGCCGTGTACGTCCTGGAGCGGACCGCCAAGCCGCTGAGCGGATACAGCTCGGCGCGGCTGACCGGCACCGCCAACCAGGGCGCCAAGACGCTGAGCAACACCAGCTCCGCCCTGGGCACCGGACAGACGACGTCGAACGCCCTGGTGAACGACACCGAGCTCACCTACGACGCCAACTGGCACGCCACCAGCAGCAGGGGCTACGGCGACTACAACGACGACACCCACCACAGCAACACCGTGGGCGCGGTCGCCCAGTACACCTTCACCGGGACCGGCGTCGAGTATCTCTCGGAGCGCAACGGTGACATGGGCAACGTGGACGTCTACATCGACAACGTCCTCCAGACCAATGTGAACCTCAACATCTCCGGTGCCCGGCAGGCCCAGCAGGTCGTCTACAGCAAGACGGGCCTGTCCAGCGGCCAGCACACGATCAGGATCGTCAACAAGTCCACCGCGGTCGGCATGGTCGACGCCCTGCGGATCCTCACGCAGCCGTCCACCACCTCGACCGTCAGCCTGCGCTCCAAGGCCAACAACCTCTACGTCAGCGCGGCCGCCGGCTCACCGCTGATCGCCAGCAAGACCACCATCGGGACGGGCGAGCAGTTCGAGCGCGTCGACCTGGGCAACGGCAACATCGCACTGCGAGCGAAGATCAACAACCAGTACGTGAGCGCCGCCGGAGCCGGCGCCCAGCCGCTGATCGCCAACGCCGCCGCCGCGGGTTCCTGGGAGACCTTCCAGCTCATCAGCAACTCGGGCGGCACCGTCAGCCTCAGGGCCCAGATCAACAGCAAGCTCGTATGCGCCGACGGCGGCGGCGCCCAGCCGCTGATCGCCAACCGCGACGCCATCGGCCCCTGGGAGCAGTTCGACCTCATCACCGGCTGAGCCCCACCCGGGCTCGGACCTCATCACCGGCTGAGCCCCCGGCTCAACCGAACGCCTGAGAATCGGGCCCGGCGGGACACCCACCCCGCCGGGCCCGATTCGCGCGTTCGCACCGACGCGAACCTCCCACGCTGATCCACGTCCCCCGGCCGGGTGTCCTCACCCGCAGGCGGGAGACGTCACCCACTGATCGGAGCACGGGCAAGGACGGTGGTGACGCCTACGGCGTTCCCTTCCTGACGGTGCTCTGCACCTCGCCCACGGGAACGTCGCGGGTGGCGCTCGCCTCGATGGGGTCGTAGGCGAAGGGCACCACGTCGTCCTGAACCGCGACGTCCCAAGCGGATGTCACCGTGAGCTCGTAGACCTCGCGGGGTAGGTCGACCGAGGCGCGGAGATAAACGACGCCGCATTTGAGGTCATCCTCCGTCGCCCCCTTGAAGTACGGCGTGCCGGTCGGGCCGCATTCCTCCTTGACCTCGGCACGCTTATCGTCCTTCGTCCCCGGGTCGATCGTGATGTTCCTCTGGGTGGCGACCACGGTCGCGCTCATGACCCCCGGGAGCGTCGCGGTCACGGACCTGGTGTTCTCGCCGCCGTTGTCCAGCCAGACCCAGGTGCCCAGGTTGACGTAGCTCTTGGCATCGGGGTTGAGCCGGACATTCGGCTTGGGCACGGTCAGCGCCGCCCGGGCGATGTCGACGAGTTCCGCGAGGGTGATCCCGCCGGGCGGGGTCGTTCCGGGTGGCACGAACACGTAGGGTTCCATCGCCATCAGGCAGGCGGCCGCGTCAGGATCGGCCTCGTTGTAGGCCTGCTTCCACCAGCGTCCCTCCTTGCCGGCCTCGGCCTCGAACTGCTTGAGGGACTCCAGATGCCGCTCCCACTCCGTCGCGGGAATCCAGGAGGGCTTCGACTCCCGCTGTGTCTTCAGCATGTCGTCGGCATTCAGACCGGGCTCGTACCAGCACGGTCGTTTGACCCGGTAGCCGTCGCTCGTGCCGCCGGCTCCGTCTCCGCTGACGATGATCTGGGAGTCCCGCAGGATGACCCCGGCTTCCCTGCCCTTCTGGTAGCCGGTGCCCGATGTCCCTCCCGGGGGGATCGGGGCGAGCAGCAGCATCCCCGCAACGAGCACGTTTCCGATCATCGAAGACATCCCTTCGCGCGTTCATTGGGAAGTTCGGCATTCCGGAGCAGCGCGATCCGCCACACCCCGTCGTCGCCCCGCCGCATTCCCGCGGACTGGAAGAAGGGCTTCCGAGTCCACACCGGCTGACTGGGGACCGCCTTGCCCGTCACGGAGTACAGCAGGCGCATCCCGGACTCATCCATGCACACCTTCAGCTCCGCCCCGGAGCCGTTGACCGGGCCGACGTCCAGCGCGTACAGCCGGACGGTCCCGCGCACCGATCGCCGCTGGTCCAGAAACGCCTGCACCCACGAGTTCACGTCCTTGACCGCCTTGTCCTCGACGATCGCGAGATAGGCGACGTCCCGGCCGCCGGTGACGACGGCCTTGAACATCCCTCCCTGAAGGTCGCGGAAGGCGTTGATCATTTCGGTGGCGTCCTGGTCGGGGGCGGCGGGCCATTCGACCACCATCCGCACCCCGGGCGCGACCTGGACCGTCTCCACCCTCGGCGTGGGTACGGCCTGTTGCGAGGACGGCTGGGGAGACGCCTGGGCACCGGCGTCGGCCGGGAGATCGATCGGGGTGAACGGCTGAGCGGCCGACGGGGAGCAGCCCGTCAGCATGACCAGGGTCAGCGCGGTCACAGCACGCACACCGATCACGCTAAAAGCGCGCTCCGTACGGAACCACCGATATGCACGAATCGGCATGGCCACACGCACACCCCTCGCCCGATGACCCGTCACGACCTCATACACGTCGCTCGTCCGGCGACCCGTCACGACCTCATACGCGTCGCCCAACCGGCGATCCGGCACGGCGTCGTGCGAGATCCCCGTCCGGTCGTCGGTCTCCGTCTCGGACCCCCGGCCCGTTCGCCCGGTCATGCCGTCGGCGCCGAGCGCATCCGCCACGAGGGCAGGAGCTCGTCGATGAGGGCCTCGGTCTCGGGAGCCATCCCGCCGCCGTACGGATGGGAGGCGGCCCGCCGGTGCAGGGCGTCGGCCACCGCTGCCAGCCTGCCGGGATCGGAGGTCAGATGGGTGGCCCGCAGCAGGTCCCGCCAGAGGCCCTCGTCGTCGGCGGCCAGCAGCAGCCCCGCCCGCACCGCCGCCACGGCCTCATCGGCCTCGCCGTGGGCCAGCCGTACCTCGCAGAGTCGATGTGCGGCGTCCGCGACGCCCGCGATCACGTTGTACTCCAGGTCGTCGGCGGCCAGCCAGGTGTAGCGACCGCGCGGGCGGCCGTTCAGCAGCGGGCCCCGTACCAGGCTCAGGGCCTCGTCCAGGAGCCGGGCGCGGCCGGTGGGGTCGCTGTGCGACCTGCGGACGAGGTCGCGGAAGAGCATCCAGTCGGTCCTCACCTCGGGGCCCAGCCGGAGCCGCCCGGACTCGTCGGCGTAGAGGTTGGGCCGCCCCTCGCTGTCGGTGCCCAGCCAGGCGACGACCCTGGCGATCGTGGCGTCCCTGACCACGGACTGCACCCCCCGCGGCCAGAGGATGCCGCCGAGCACGACGGGGTGGACGCCGCCGGGATGGGTCGCCAGGTAGACGACCGTCTCGATGGCGAGCACCGCCCGGCCCTCCTCCAGGGGCGGCGGGCCGGTGATCTCGATCGAGCCCAGGATCCGGACCTCGACCGAGGGCGTCTGGGTGACCGGTTCCGGCTCGTCGAGCAGGGGCTCCCCCTCGAATCGCCCGGCCGTCGTGAACAGGTCGATCAGTGCCTGGTACTGGCGGCGGGGCAGCAGTTGCGCGTCCACCTCGAACCCGAGCACGTCCACCGCGGCCCGGTCGTCCTCGCCGATCTTCCAGTTCCAGGTGGCGTGCGGAACGTCGCCCGCGATCACGTATCCGGCGGCCGTGCGGGTGCCCTTCCTGCCGAGCATCGCCAGGCGGTGGCCCTCCTCGGCGTTCGGGGCGATCGCGGACAGCAGGTAGTGCGGCGGCCAGGCCGGGTCGGTGGCGCGTCCGTGAATCCGGCCGGTCAGCACCTCGCCGCCGGAGCCGCGATCACCGGCCTTGGCCTCCAACTCGGGCAGGATCTCGGCCAGGCTTCCCACGCATCTGATCCTTTCGGGGGCGATCACGGTCAGCTCCTCACCGAAGCCGACGAGCGTGACGAGCATCCGGTCCGACCAGCGGTTGGTGGCCAGCTCCACCGCGAGCGCGGCGAGGGCGGCGGTGGACTGGGGGCCCTTGATGCTGATCAGCCCGTGGGCGGCCTCCAGATCGACGAGCACCCTGCCCTCACCGTTGGAGCCCAGCGAGACCAGGCCCGGATACGGCGCGGGCGCGTCGGCGAGCGCCTGCTCGTCGAGCATCCGGCCCTCGTGCGCCGGGAGCCGCCACACCTGGCCGCCGTCGTGGGCGGTCCAGGGCGCGGGGGCCTCGGGGTCGGGCGGGTGAATCCACAGGTCGAGGGTCTGCGAGGACAGGTGGGCGGCGTAGATCGTGGGCGGAATCCGGTTCTCGGCCGCGAGGGACCTGCCGAGAAGCCGGAGCCCGATGTCCAGCATCCGGCTGCCCGGGGCGTCGGCGCCGAGCCGGAGCGCGACCTCGGCCTGGGCGGCGTCGTCCCTCGGCCGGGTGATGCGGTGCCCGAAGGCCCGATGCCAGAGCTGCTCCCTGCGCCTGCGGCCGAGCGCCGCCAGCAGCCCCGCCGCCGCCAGCGAGGCGCCCGCCAGGTAGTCGAGCATCCCCAGCTCGATGCCCTGTCCTGTGTTCTGCCCGGCGTTCTGTCCGGTGGGTCCGGGGTCGGCCGCCTCTCCCGGCTTTCCCGGGTCCCGGCGCTCGGCGGGAGCGCTCTCCTTGCCTCCGGATCCGCCCTCGGGGATGACGGAGGTGTCCGGGGAGACGGAGACCTCGGGCGGGGACTCCGCAGGAAAGGCCGAGCGGCCGGGGGTGAAGGTCTGGGTGCGGCCGTCCAGTTCGGCGGGTTTCGTGCGGTGGTCCTTGAGGGTGTCGTCACGAGGCTGGGACGCCGGGACGACGTGGATGTTCCTGGCGTCGTCCGGCATGTCCAGCACCCAGCCGGGCCTGATCAGGTCGGCCATGTGGAGACGGCTGCCGTCGGGCTGCTCCTTGTGCTGGTTGAGCTGGTAGATCTCCGGATAGCGCCGCCCGTCGCCGAGGCACTTCTCCGCGATCTCCCACAGGCTCTCGTGGTGACGTCCGTGCGGCGGCTGCACCACGTAGACCTTCTTGGCCTTCTCCACCGACACCAGCGGCGCCCGCTCCTCGCCGACCGGCGCGGACATCGCGTACAGGGCGGCCGAGACGGTGGCGGGGCGGGCGGGCGGGCCGGTCAGCTTCGCGATCGGGACGACCACCGCCGACACGGTGAACAGCAGCAGGGCGGCCGAGACCAATCGGTTGGCGAGCAGCTGGGTGCCCCCGGAGAGCGGCACCCTGGCCGGCATGCCGACCCGGCGCAGCCCGGCGTAGATCTCGACGATCACGCAGACGACCAGCTGCGCCCACGCGAGCCAGACCAGCAGCACGAGGATCGCGGTGATCGTGCTCGTGCCCACCTGGCTGGTCAGCAGGTCGAGGTTGAGCAACTCGGGCGGGAGCGGCGGCCCGGCCAGCCGGAGCAGCGCGTAGGGGACTCCGGCGATGAGTGCGGCCAGGACGACCAGCGCGCCGAGTCCGGCCATCAGGTCGCCCAGGGTGCGCTTGGGCTTGATACGCATGGGCTGTCGCGTGGGCATCTCTCTCCCTCCCTGTCCAGATTCGTGGCCGGTCATCCGGTGAGCCAGCGGTTCACGGCAATTGGTCTTCCCCGGTATCCGGACCGGCGGTGGCCGTGGCCTCCATCTCCGCGCCGGGGAAGCCGAAGGCGGCCAGGAAGAACGCCTTCCAGCTGACGGAGACGGTCACCGTGACCTGGGCCCCCCCTTGGTTGACCGTGCACTCGGGAGGCTGGACGTCGTCGCCGTCGTGGGCGGAGACGATCTCTTCGGCCTTGTCGCAGACCGCGCCGTCCTCCAGCAGCCGGGCCTGGCCGGTGTCACGGAGATACTCGACGTCGATCTGGTCGGCGGCGGCCCTGGCGGCCTGCTCGGCGACGTCGGCGGCGCGCAGCCGGGCGTTGATGGCCGCTCCGCCGTCCACCAGAAGCCCCGCCAGCAGGAAGACCACCACCGAGAAGACCACCGTGAAGATCGACATGGACCCCCGGTCACCGCGGCGACTCCCCCCGGCGCCCACCCGCTCGGGCGTGCCGGAAACACGCGGCAGCGCTTTCCCCGTTTCGGCCCGCTCTCCCAACCCTGTGGATCCGCCGAAGGCCCGCGACGGCGTCTCCCCCGGGTCGACACGCCCCTTCGGACATGCGGGTCCACCGGAAGCACGCGGCAGCGTTCTGCCTTCGGGGAGATTCAATTCTCGATCCTCCGGTACACCTCGAGCGGGACCACCGAGTCGCCCGTCATCTCCTTGGCCGCGCCGAAGCCGAGGAATGCCAGGTCCAGCGAGCAGGTCACCTGAGCCCTGACCCGGCCGCCCTCCTCCCATACCGAACCGTCCAGGCTGACCTCCGGCTCGCACTCGCCCGACAGCGCTTCCTTGGCGGCCTCATCGGCTGCGGTCTCGGCGTCGGACCGCGTGCGTTCCACGGAGGCGGCCCTGGCGGCGTCCCTGGCCGCTCCGTTGACCTCGCCCTGAGCCTCCACCATCCTTCCCGCACCGACCAGGAAGAGCAGGAACAGCAGGAAGACCGGGGCGAGCAGCACCGTCTCCGCGCTCAGCGACCCGCGTTCGCCGTCACGCCGCAGGCGTCCACGCCCCTGTCCGCGCCCCCGCCCGTGTCTGCGGTCACGATCCCGTTCATGTCCGTGATCGCGCCTCCGGCCGCGTCCGTGCCCGTAGTCGTGATCCCGGTCGCGCGCCCGATCACATCCGTGATCACGTGTCCCTTCGGAGTCGTGATCACGTCCGTGAACAAGGGCGCGACGGGAGAGAGCTCGGAGGATCACGGGCATTCCTCACCGCCGTCGTCCTCGTCGGGACGGAAGCACTCGATGGGACCGCCGAAGCGGGAGGTGATGGTGAACGTCGTGGAGGGCAGCAGCGGGACGACCTGAACCGCCGTGGCGGTGATCTCGACGCCTCGCCGGTCACCCTCCTGCCACGTCTCGACCGTGGCGCCGTCGAGAAGCTTCGGACCGATCGCCTGGAGGATCTCGTCGGCCCGCTCCTTCGCGTCGGTCTCCCAGCTCTCCGAGTCGATCCGGGCGAGCCGTGCCCCTTCCCTGGCCGCGGCGTCGGCCACCTGCCGGCCGTGGAACCACAGGGCCGACTGCACGATGAGCAGGATGACGGCCAGCACGATCGGCATGATGATCGCCAGCTCGACGACGGTCGCGCCGCGCTCCCGGTCGTTACCCCTGGTCGCCGACTTCACCGCCGCCGTCACCACCACCACCGCCGCCGCCGTTGCCGAACTGGTTCTCGATCTCGCCCTGTTTCCCCTCGACCAGGGTCTTGATGAGGGTGGCGAGACCGAGCGCCACGCCGGCGATGATGGCCGTGATGATGACCCACTCGACGGCGGAGGCTCCCCGGGTGGGGGCGTTGCGGGCCTTCTCGATCCGTACGTTCAGGAAGGCGACCGTATAGACGATCCATGGATGGCTCAGCATGGTCAGGACCCCAACATCTTCATAGCGGCCGGGAAACTCAGAAAGATCACGAAGCCCGCGCAGAGCAGGAGCTGGGCGACGAGCATCGACTGGGATCGCTCGCCCGCCTTCCCCTCCACCTCGGCGAGCTCGCGCCGCCGCATGGTCGCGGCGCGGGCGGTCAGGGACGAACGGACCTTGGCGCCGTCGTCGGCGACCAGCCCGAGTGCGGCGGACAGGTCGCGCAGCTCGTCGACGTTGATCTCGTCGCCGAGCTGGCCGAGCGCCTGCCAGGGGGTGATGCCGACGATCCTGGCGTTGCCGAGCGCCTCGCGGATCCGGGACATCGCCCAGTTGGCCCCCTCGTCGTCGGGCCCGGGACTGCCCACGGAGACCGCCATCATCAGCGCCTCGGGCACGCCGCGCCCGCCCGCGAGGTTCATCGCCACCAGGTCCAGGAAGGATCCGACGACGTGCCGGAAGTCGCGGCGCATCCGGGCGGCGTCCCGTTTGATCTGCAGGTCGGGCAGGACGAAGAAGAGTCCGGCGACGATGAGCGCGGCCCACAGCGGGATGGTGAGCGAGACGCCCCACTCCATCAGCACCAGCCAGCCGATCAGCAGCGGGAAGGCCAGCAGCCCGGACACGGCCAGCAGCACCTTCGTCGCCAGGAAGCCCTCGAACGACTTGCCGAGCAGCGCCAGATCCGCCCTGGCCGAACGGACCTCCCAGCCCCTGGCCGCGTAGAAGCGGGCCAGCCGTACGCCCAGATTCCGCCGGAACGCGCTGACCTCCTCGTCGGGCAGGATGAGCCGCGTGATGGAGGCGTTTGTCCCCTCCCTGGCCGCGTCCAGCGCCAGCAGCCGCGTCACCAGCCCGGGCCGGGCCGGGAACAGCGCCCGTATCAGCAGGAAGAGGCCCAGTCCGAGCACCGATCCGGCGAGCAGTTCCTCAGTCATCGCGCACCTCACCTCCGGAGGGCAGGCCCAGCAGGCGGGCGGGCTTGTCGAAGCGGGCCAGGCGGCGCATCCAGGCGAACCCGGCGCCGAAGAACGCGGCGACCACCACGAGCACGGCCTGTCCGAGGGTGTTGTCGTACTCCTCGACGTAGGAGGGGTTGAACACGACCAGCAGGGCGGCGAAGGCGACGGCCGTACCGACCACGATCTGCGCGCTGCGCCGGGTGGAGCGACGCTCCGCCTCGACCCGGCGGCGCATGTCGAGCTCCTCGCGGGCCGATACGGCCAGCGCCCCGAGCACGTCGCGCAGGCCGGGGCCGCGCAGTTTGGAGTTGAGGATCAGGGCGGCCACGACCAGGTCCGCCGAGGGGTCGTCGAGCTCGTCGGCGAACAGCCGGAGCGCGTCGGGCAGCGCCATCCGGGTGCGCAGGCGGTCGACCAGCGCCAGCAGGTGCGGGCGGAGCGTGGGGGCCGCGGCCCGGATCGAGGACGGGATCGCCTGTTCCAGACCGGCGGCTCCGGCGATGGTGTCGCGGAGCGACTCGGTCCAGGCGGCCAGTCCCTCCAGCTGCCGCATCGCGGTGCGTTCGGAGGCCGCGCCGCCGGAGAGGCCCCGCCATCCGATCGCCAGGAGCACGGCTCCCACCGCCATGACCGGCCATCCGGTCACCACGAGCACGGCCACCCCGGCGATGGCGCCCACGGCGGAGCGGGTGGACAGCGCCCGGACGAACTCGCGCCTGCCGGCCTTCTTGTTGGGGGTGGCCTGCCGGGGACGCATGCCGTACAGGGCGATGATGAGCAGGAACAGCCCGGCGCCCACCGCGATCCCGGAGAGCAGCACCAGCGGGTCGAACAGTCCCGGCGGGATGGGGATCATGCCCAGCCTCCCGGGTCGTAGCCGTGGCGGGCGAGCTCCTCCAGGCAGGACAGGGGGGCGTGCGGAACGAGCTGTCCGTCACGTGACAGGGCGAACACCTCCGAGGAGAGCACCCTGCCGTCCACGCCGGCCACCTCGCGCACGCTCGACACGAATCGGCGCAGCGTGCCGCCCTCCGCGTACTCGTTGCGCTTCTCCAGGAAGACCACGAAGTCGATCGCACCCGCGATGAGCATGTGGGTGGCCTCGATCGGCAGGCGTTCGTTGGCCTGGAGCGCGTAGGTGGCGATGCGGTTGAAGACCTCCATCGAGGAGTTGGCGTGGATGGTCGACAGCGAGCCGTCGTTGCCCTGGGTCATCGCGTTGAGCATGGTGACGATCTCGTCTCCGAGGACCTCGCCGACGATCACCCGGGACGGGTTCATGCGCAGGGAGCGGCGGACCAGCTCCGCCATGCTGATCTCGCCCTGGCCCTCGGAGTTGGGGAGCCGCTGCTCGAAGGCCACCACGTTGGGATGGAGCTCGGAGAACTGGTCGAGGCCGAGCTCCAGGGCGCGCTCCACGGTGATCAGTCGTTCGGTCGGCGAGATCTCGTTGGCCAGGGCGCGCAGCAGGGTCGTCTTCCCGGCGTTGGTCGAGCCGGAGATCATGATGTTCTTCCTGGCCGCCACGGCGGCCGAGAGGAAGCGGCCCAGCTCCGGGGTGAGGGTGCCGTTTCCCACGAGGTCGCTGAGAAACACCTTGCCCAGCCGGGAACGGCGGATGGAGATGGACGGGCGGACCGTCACGTCCATGACCGCCGAGAGCCGGGAGCCGTCGGGGAGGCGCAGGTCAAGCTGGGGGTTGGCGGTGTCGAACGGCCTGCTGGACAGACCGCTGTAGGCGGCGAGGATCTGGATCAGCTCGACCAGCTCCTCGTCGGACTCGGCCACCGGCTCGCGCATGATCTCCTGGCCGTCGGCGTAGCCGACGAAGACCCGGTCGCAGCCGTTGATGTCGATGTTCTCGACCTCGGGGTCGTCCAGCAGCGGCTGCAGGCGTCCGACGCCGAACAGCGCGGCGTGGATCCCGGCGGCGAGCGCCTCCTCCTCCTCCGCCGTGGGAGGGGTCCTGCCGATGCCGATCTCACCGCGCGCGAACTCCTCGAGCACCTGCGCGATCAGCGCGCGGGCGAACTGGCGCTCGTCCTCGCCGGTCATCGGGACCAGACCGTTGGCCTGGTCCAGGCGGCGCTGGTGGGCCAGCCGGTCGCCGACCTCCTGCCGGAAACGCTTCACCAGCGTGTGGTCGATGGTCACGGCCTCGCTCCGCTCGACGGCCCGACGCGCGGGCTCATGGGACGGGCTCCGAGGCGCGGGCTCACGAGGCGAACCGCGGCACGGAAGCCCATCGGGCCGGCTCCGGGGCGCGAGTCCGTACGGCGAGTCCCACCGCGCGGGCTCACTGGGCCGGCTCCGGGGCGCGGACCTGTGCCGTGAGACGGCCGGCCAGCTCGCGGGCGGTACGGATCAGCAGAGAGCGGTCCAGTCGTCCGCCCCACTGGCCGCGCAGCAGCTCCGCTCCCTTGGGGTCGTGGGCGAGCCCGCTCACGAAGGCGACGTTCCTGCCGGTGGCGGTGACGATCCGGCGGACCTCGTCGATCGTCGTGCGGTACTGCCGGGGGTCGGCGATCACCACGACTCCGATCTGGGGGTCGCGCGGCATCACCTGGAGGCGTTCCCGCAGATGCGCGACGTGGTCCAGGCTCGCCCTGGTGAACAGCACCACCAGCTCGGCCTCGGCCGTCAGCTCGGCCGTCTGCGGGTGCCCGCCGAGGCGGCCGCAGTCGGCCAGCACGTCCGCATGGGGCAGCGCGGCCAGTGCCCTGCCGAGCGGGCTCCAGAGCCAGGTCAGCCCGGCCGCCTGCTCGCCGTGGGTCAGCCCCGCCAGGATGTCCAGGCCACCGATGATCTTCTGGGTGTGCTCGTAGATCTGGTCGGGGTGCAGGCCCCGGCGGGCCGTGGCGCCCAGGGTGAGCAGGCCCCTGCTGGGATTGAGCACGCCGCCGTCGGCGGCGGGGAGGCGGTAGGCGAGGTCTCCTCCCGCCGGGTCGCACTCGGCGAGCAGCACCGGGCGCGGCCAGACCGCGCCGAGCGCCGTGGCCGCCGTGGTCACGCCCGGCGCGCCCTTGTCGGCGGCCAGCACGATGAGCGCCACGTCAGCGCGCTCCCGGCAGCTCGGCCAGCGCGATCTCGCCGCTGGAGGCGTAGGCGACGACGGTCGGCGAGATCGAGGTGTCCACGATCACCGTGACCCGGCCGGTCGATCCGCTGCTGCCCGGCGTCCCGACCTGATCGACCAGAGCGCTCTCGGCCAGCACCCTGCTCTGCGCGGTCGAGTTGCCACCCCGGCTGGGCACGTAGACGATCTGGACCCGATCGCCCCTCTCCAGGGTCCCCGGCGACTGGCCGGGTTTGAGTGACAGACCCACCTGCGCCTTCCCCGGGCCCAGCTCCCTGCTGGCGGAGACCACCATCTCCCGGGTCAGCAGGGTGCCCGGGATGATGGTGACGCGTGCGAAATTCTCGGCGACGCGGGCGCGGTCGGCCCATGCCACGTAGCCGATGCCGGTGTCGGCGATCTGGACCTCTTTCATCACCGCCGCGGTGAAGGGCTGGCCCGCACCGATCTGCCGGACGATTCCGATCGCGGAGACACGGTCTCCGCTGCGCAGGACCAGCAGGGTGGTGGCGAGGGCGCCGCCCAGAATGAGCAGGATGGCGAGAGCCGCGAGAGCGGGTTTGCGCTCGCGTGGGGGCACGGGAAGTTTTCGCGACGCAGGCCCTGAAAGGGTGCCCGCCGACATTTGCCTGTCGGCGTTCACCGGGACACGGCCCGTTGGCTTCTCACTGGTCCTCATGGGTAGGGGGACTCCCAGAGTGATCATAAATATGGGGACTACTGGTCGAATTTACGCCATTATGCGCACCATGCCGACGGGCTGTCGGACAAAAGCCAGTACCCATGCTCGTTTGATAGGAACACGTCTGTCAACGGCAGCTCAGAAGAACATGGCGTTTTGGCTAGATGACAGGATACTTATCTAGGTGATAAGGACTGTTATTAACTCTCGTAACAGCTGTAACACCATTTACGCGCATCATTTACAAGCCCTTCGCCTCTCCCCTGCGGGGTGTGCACTTCCCATACGCTTCCCATGTGCTTCTCATGCGCTTCCCATGTGCCTCTCATCGCCTCGAACGCGTTCAGACGTGCCATCCTTGAGTTATGGCCAAGTCGTTCAGGCGCCGGGCGCCGGGCACGGGACGTATCGGGCTCCTCACGGCGATGGCCGAACGCCTGCTCCGTGGATGGATCACAAGGGGGGCCGAGCGCATCGCCGCCGCGCCCGCGACGGGAAGGGTCCTCGGGAGCCTGCACCGCGCGGCGACCGGGCTGGCAGAGGTGACCTCCGAGGTCAGCGCGTACGCCGGGCTGCTGGAGGAGAAGACCGACGAGCTCCAGGCCAGGAGCCGGGCCCGGCGGAACTCCACAGCTCCGGGAGAGTTTTCCACAGCCTCGTACGGCGAAGCCCTCGCTGGTCAGAAGCGCCAAAATCAGCAAATGCCCATCTAGAACGGCATAACTGCCCAACGCCGCCCGACAGTTGTCCACAGGCAGGGACGTTTTCCACATACCAGACGGTGACCTACGGCATTGCCGCAAACAGCCTCTCCAGAGCCGCCCACACTATGTACCTTGGATCGGGGGCCTGACCCGAGGAGCGGCGATGCGGATCATGCTCACCGTGCTCAGCGAGCACACCGACCGCGATGTCGTGGTCGAGGGCGACGAAACGACCACGGTGGCGCGGCTCGCGGAGTCACTCGCCGGGCAGACGGGCGAGCGGGCGACCAACGTGGTCCGCCTGACACGCAGCAAGGCCCCCTACGGGCTGAGCCGCGACTCCCCCGGCGCCGAACCCCCCACCCTCTGGCTGGACGGCCGCCCCCTGGCACCCACCGCCCCCGCGCTCGGCCTGCTCCGTGACGGCGACCTCGTCACCCTCGACCGCGCCCTCGCCGGGATCACCCTCGCCGAGGAGCCCGGCGGCATCGTGGAGATCCGGGTCGTCGGCGGTCCCGCCGCCGGTTCCGTGCACCGCCTCAGCCTCGGCGTCCACACCATCGGCTCCGACCCCGCCTGCGCGGTGTCCGTTCCCGACCCCCTGCTGCCCGGCGAGGCGGCCGTGGTGCGGCTCACCCCCGACGCCATCACCGTGGAGCCCGCCCCGGGAGCCGCCCACCATGCGCCGCGCCTGGACCGCGACCCCCTGGAAAACGCGGAGCCGTGGCCCGAGCACGCCCTGCTGACCTGCGGCGCGACCGTGCTGACCCTCAAGGCCGTCGAGCCTCCCGACGCGCACCTGGACGCCCAGCCCGACGGCGGTCTCGCCTACAACCGGCCGCCCAGGTTCCGGCCGCCGGGCGGCGGGCGGCGCTTCGAGGTCCCGGCCGAGCCCAAACGCGCCGAGACCATGCGGCTGCAACTGCTGACCGCGCTCCTGCCCGCCGGGCTGGGACTGATCATGGCCTGGGCTCTCAACACCTGGTACTTCCTGCTGTTCGCGCTGATGACCCCATTGATCATGCTCGGCCAGTGGTGGAGCGACAAGCGGCACGGCCGCAAGCAGTACCGCCAGCAGATCAAGCAGTACAGGGAGCGGATGAAGGCCTTCGAGGCCACCGTGGACCGTGCCCGCGCCGACGACGAGGCCGCCCGCCGTACGGCGGCGCCCGATCCCGCCGAGGTGCTGCTCACCGCGACCGGCCCCCGGCGGCGGCTGTGGGAACGGCGCGACCACGACCCCGACGCGCTGCGGCTGCGGGTCGGCCTCGCCGACCTCCCCGCCGACCTGGAGTTCGCCCCCGAACGCACCGCCCCGATCGAGACCCCGATGCCCGACCCTCCCACCTGCCACGCGGTGCCCGTGGCGCTGGCCATGCGCCGCCTGGGCGTCGCCGGCCTGACCGGGCCCCGGGAGACGACGGCCGGGCTGGCCCGCTGGCTGGTCGGCCAGGCCGCCGCCCTGCACAGCCCGCGTGACCTGGCGATCGTCGTGCTCTCCGCGCACGGCGACGGCGAGGAGCGCTGGAACTGGGTCCGCTGGCTCCCGCACTGCGCCCCGCGCGGTGGCGAGGACTGCCTGGCCCTGGTCGGCGCCGACCCCGAGGCCGCGGCCCGCCGGGTGAGCGAGCTGGCCACGCTGATCGAGGAGCGTCTCGACGAGGACGACGGCTCGGCGATGAAGCTCGGCCGGATCCCGACCGGCTGGGGCGACCTCGGCGGCGCGGAGCAGCCGCTGGCCGCCCCCGTCTACGACGAGCGTCCGTACGACGTGCTGGTCGTCCTGGACGGCGCCCAGGTCCTGCGCGCGCTGCCCGGCATGCCGCAGGTGCTCCGCCAGGGTCCCCGGGCGGGCGTCTACACCCTGGCCGTCGACGGCGACCAGCGGCTGCTGCCCGAGGAGTGCGCCACCGTGGCCGCGGTGACCTCGGACGGCACGGTCCGGCTGCGCGGCGGCGGCCTGGACGACCTCGGCGAGATCCTGGCCGACCAGGTGTCGGCCTCCTGGTGCGACCGGCTCGCCCGCTCCCTGGCCCCGATCCGCGACGTCAGCAGGGACGACTCGAGCCTGGCCCTGCCCGGGTCCGCGCGGCTGCTCGACCTGCTGGAGCTGCCCTCGGTCTCGGGAACGGCCCTCGCCGAACGCTGGGGCCGCGGCACCGAGGCCGTGGTGGGCGTCGGCCCCGAGGGGACGTTCTCGGTCGACCTGAGCCGGGACGGACCGCACGCGCTCATCGCGGGCACCACCGGCGCGGGCAAGTCCGAGCTGCTGCAGACCCTGATCTGCTCGCTGGCGGTGACCAACCGGCCGGACGAGATGACGTTCGTGCTGATCGACTACAAGGGCGGGGCCGCGTTCAAGGAGTGCGTACGGCTCCCGCACACGGTCGGCATGGTCAGCGACCTCGACGGCCACCTGACGCAGCGAGCCCTGGCCTCCCTGGCCGCGGAGATCCGCCGCCGGGAGCGCCTGCTGCTGGCCCACGGGGCGAAGGACATCGAGGACTACCACGAGCTCCGCGACGCCCAGACGGCCCGCGCCTCCCGCGACCTGCTCGTCGCCGGCGGCGGAGCCTCGTCCCGGCCCCTGCGCGGGCGTTCGGAGCCGCCGCCCGCGCTGCCCCGGCTGGTGCTGGTCATCGACGAGTTCGCGGCCATGGTCAGCGAGCTGCCCGACTTCATGACCGGGCTGGTCGACATCGCCAGACGCGGCCGCTCGCTCGGCATCCACCTCATCCTCGCCACCCAGCGACCCGGCGGCGTGGTGACCGCCGACATCCAGGCCAACACCTCGCTGCGGATCGCGCTGCGGGTCACCGAGTCCTCCGAGTCCGCCGACGTCATCGACCGCCCCGACGCCGCGCACATCTCCAAGTCCACCCCCGGCCGGTGCTACGTGAAGTCCGGCGCGGGCGGGGCGACGGCCGTGCAGACCGCCAGGATCGGCGGGCGGAGCCCCGGCGCCTCCAGCGAGGTCCGGGTCCGCGTGACCGAGGTCGGCTGGCGGGCTCTGGGGCGCCCGCTGGCCGCGCCCGACACGGCCCTCGACGGCTCCCCCGTCACCGACCTGTCCGTGCTCACCGACGCCCTGGTCGACGCCGCCCGCATCGCCGGGATCCCCGAGCAGCCGAGCCCCTGGCTTCCGCCGCTCGCCGACCTCGTCGTCACCCCCGCGTTCCCGGGCCTGTCCGGCGACGCGCTGCCGTACCGCGCGGGGATCGAGGAGGTGCCGCCGCTCGCCTTCGGGGTCACCGACCTGCCGTGGGCGCAGGACCGGCGGGCGCTGGCGCTGGACCTGGCCCACGGGGGGCACCTGCTCCTCGCGGGCGCCTCGCGGAGCGGGCGGTCCACCGCGCTGCGCACGCTGGCGGGGGCGATCGCCGCCGGAGCCTCCCCCGACGACGTGCACGTGCACGCGATCGACTGCGGTTCGGGGGCCCTGCTGCCGCTGATGGCGATGCCGCACTGCGGGGCGGTGGTGACCCGCGACCAGCTCGACCGGGTGGAGCGGCTGCTGGCGCGGCTCCGCGCCGAGATCGGGCGTCGGCAGCAGCTCCTCGCCGAGGCCGGATACGCGTCGCTGGCGGAGCTGCGCGCCATCCGGGGAGGGCCGCGGCTGCCGTGGCTGGTGCTGATGCTCGACCGGTGGGAGGGGTTCGTCGCCGCGTTCGAGGGCTACGACTACGGGCGGCTGATCGAGTCGCTCATGCAACTGCTCAGGGAGGGTCCGGCGGTCGGGCTGCGGGCGGTGGTGACCGGCGACAGGTCCGCGCTGATCGGGCAGATCTCCACGGTCTTCGACGACCGGCTGATCCTGCGGCTGGCCGACCCCGCCGACTACGGCCTCGCCGGGTTCCCCGTCAAGGACCTGCCCGCCACGATGGCCCCCGGCCGCGCGCTGTCCATCGGCGAGCACGGCGTCACCGAGAACCAGATCGCCCTGCTCTGCGACGATCCCTCGGGACCGGCCCAGGTCGCCGCGCTCCAGGCGCTGGCCCGGGCGGCGAAGGAGATCACCGCGGAGCCCCCGATGCGGGTGGACGCGCTGCCCATGCGCATCACCGTGGCCCAGACGCTGGATCTGGCGCCCTCCTTCCAGCCGCCGTCCCCGCTGTGGGCGCTGCTCGGCGCCGGAGGCGACTCGCTGGCCCCGCTCGGCGTCGACCTGCTCGCCCACGGCCCCGGCGCGGTCATCGCGGGTCCGCCCAGATCCGGCCGTTCCTCGGCCCTGCTGACCGCCACCCAGTCCCTGCTCTCCCGCGGCACCCCGACGGTGCTCGTCACCCCCCGGCGCAGCCCGCTGTGCACGCTGGTGGACGTGCCGGGCGTACTGGCCGTACTCGACGCGGGCGGCGACCTGAACGAGGCCGTCGCCGGGCAGGAGCGCTACGTCGTGATCGTCGACGACGCCGAGCTGATCGTCGCCGACTCGCCTCTCGGCATGGCCCTGGAGCAGGTGCTGCGCACGGGCAGGGACGGCGAGCACGGCCTCATCGTCGGCGGCACCACCGGCGACCTCGCCACCGCCTACCGCGGTTTCGTCGCCGAGGCCCGCAAGGCGCGCACGGGCCTGCTGCTGTCGGTCCAGAGCCCCGCCGACGGCGACCTGTTCACCGTCCGCCTGCCGCGCGGCGCGGTCGGCGGCCCACCCGGCCGCGGCCTGCTGGTCACCCTGGGCTCGGTGGTCCCCATCCAGACCGCCATCACCTGACGGGCGCGGCTCCGGTCTCCGAGCCGGTCTCCGGTCCCTGCGGACCGGCGGACGCCAGGTCCTCACCGGTCGGCGGATACCCGCCCCGGCCTCCACCGGACGGCGAAACGCCCCGGTCCGCGGGGACCGGGGCGTTTTATTCGGACGAACCGGGTCGTGCGCCTAACGCGTGGCGGACTCGATGTTTCCTCGGTAGGTGTTGATGACCCGGGAAGCCTCGGCGAGCTCCTCGGACATACGCTGGAAAGCCGCGCGGTAGTTCTGCCAGGCCTCGCTGAAACGCTGGGCCCCGGGGCCGGTCCAGGCGGTGCCGACCTTTGCGGCCTCCCGGTCGAGAGCGGCCATTGTGGCCCTCACCTGGTCCGCCTGCTGGGTGAACTGGGTGGCCATCTGCTGCATTTCCGCGGGATTGCCGCCGAGCAAGTTCTGGCTCATGCCCGTCTCCTTCGGGATCGGTGTCGAGGGGTCACCAAACGAAATCACGATAGAGGAGTGGATCACAATGATTTCGACGTTATACCGAGCGGCTATGGACTTTCCCGTGGACGCGGACGAGTTAACACGCCTCTTTATCTTGAATTTTCGCGATGCGAGAAGTAATTACCGCGACCTCCCCGAGACATCACGCGCCCCCGGCGGCTCGTGCACATGCTCGCGCTCATGAACGGTGATGCGAGTCTCAGCGGGCGGGACCCAGCGGGGTCCGGCCGCCGCCGGGACGCTTACACTCCGTTGGAGGCCCGCCGGCCCCTGTTCGCACGTACTTGAAGGGAACGACGTCGGTGCAGAAGGTCATGATCGCCAATCGTGGCGAGATCGCCGTACGGATCGCGCGTGCGTGCAAGGACGCCGGGCTGGCCAGCGTCGCGGTCTACGCCGACCAGGACCTGGACGCGCTCCACGTCAGGGTCGCCGACGAGGCCCACGCGCTCGGCGGCCAGACTCCGGCCGAGACCTATCTCGACATCGGCAAGCTGCTGCGGATCGCCGCCGACACCGGGGCCGACGCCGTCCACCCCGGCTACGGCTTCCTGGCCGAGAACGCCGGCTTCGCCCAGGCCGTGATCGACGCGGGCCTGACCTGGATCGGTCCGCCGCCCGCCGCGATCACCGCGCTCGGCGACAAGGTGCAGGCCAGGCACATCGCGCAGAAGGTCGGCGCCCCGCTGGTGGCGGGCACCAAGGATCCGGTCTCCGGGGCCGAGGAGATCGTCGCCTTCGCCAAGGAGAACGGGCTGCCGATCGCGATCAAGGCGGCGTACGGCGGCGGCGGGCGCGGTCTGAAGGTGGCCCGCACGCTGGAGGAGATCCCCGACCTCTACGACAGCGCGGTCCGCGAGGCCGTCACCGCGTTCGGCAGGGGCGAGTGCTTCGTCGAGCGCTACCTGGACCGTCCCCGGCACGTGGAGACCCAGTGCCTGGCCGACGGCCACGGCAACGTGGTCGTCGTCAGCACCCGTGACTGCTCGCTCCAGCGTCGCCACCAGAAGCTGGTCGAGGAGGCCCCGGCGCCGTTCCTCTCCGCCGAGCAGCTCGACCTGCTCTCCACGAGCTCTAAGGCGATCCTGCGCGAGGCCGGTTACGTCGGCGCGGGCACGTGCGAGTTCCTCGTGGGCCAGGACGGCACGATCTCCTTCCTGGAGGTCAACACCCGCCTGCAGGTCGAGCACCCGGTGACCGAGGAGGTGGCGGGCGTCGACCTGGTGCGGGAGATGTTCCGGATCGCCGACGGCGAGGAGCTCGGGTACGGCGACCCCGTGCCGCGCGGCCACTCGATCGAGTTCCGGATCAACGCCGAGGACGCCGGGCGCGGCTTCCTGCCGGCCCCGGGCACCATCACCGCCATGCGCACCCCGTCCGGGCCGGGGGTGCGCCTGGACGCCGGCTACGAGGCCGGTATGACCGTGCCGGGCTCCTTCGACTCGCTGGTCGCCAAGCTGATCGTCACCGGCGCCACCCGGCGCGAGGCCCTGCAGCGCGCCGCCCGCGCGCTGGCCGAGTACGAGATCGACGGCATGCCCACCGTGCTGCCCTTCCACCGGGCGGTGGTGGTCGATCCCGCGTTCGCGAGCGAGCCGTTCTCCGTGCACACCCGGTGGATCGAGACCGAGTTCGACAACACCATCCCGCCCTATGACGGGGAGATCGGCTCCGCGGAGGAGCACGGCGATCGCGAGCGGGTGACGGTCGAGGTGGGCGGCAAGCGGCTGGAGGTCGTGCTGCCGGCCGGATTCGCCACCGCCGGCCCGGCCAAGACCGGCGCCCGGCCCCCCAGGCGCGGCGGCGGCGCGGCCGGGAAGAAGGCCGTCGACGGCGACAGCCTGATCAGCCCGATGCAGGGCACCATCGTCAAGGTCGTGGCCTCCGAGGGCGACACCGTCGCCGCCGGCGACGTCATCGTGGTGCTGGAGGCGATGAAGATGGAACAGCCCCTCACCGCCCACAAGGCCGGCACCGTCACCGGCCTGGCGGCCGCCACGGGCCAGATCGTCACCGCCGGCGCGACCATCTGCGACATCAAGGGCGCCTGACCGCGGCCTGAGTGCTCCGATGCGACCGTGAGACGTGCCGGACGCGGAGTCCGGTGAGGAGATCTGGGGACAGGCGGCTTCGGCGAGGTGGCCTCCGGGCAGTGCCCCGGCCTCTTGTCACGCCTGGATCGACCGATGCCTCGGTCGCTGTCTCCTTGGGACGCGGTCGCGGCGGCCGAGGCGCGCCGCGGGCGGACTTGGGCTTGGCGGGTGGCTTGGGCGGGATGGGCGGGCGGCTTGGGCGGGGTGGGCGCCGTGACGCCGACATGGGCGACATGTATGCCGCGACCAGCGCCGAAGCGACCAGGGGCGAGACGGCGGCAAGCCGTTCCATGGTCCTTCTCGACAAGATTCCTCCACGTTGACCGGAAGATCAGCAGATGTTCCGACCAACGTGAAGAATCGATGTTGACGCTACGTCTAGAATGGATATACCAGCAGTACATAAGACTGACGACGATCTCGACACCACAGGCGGCTCGGGAGGGGATACGGTCAAGTCGTAGGGAACTCTGACGTCCACTCATTCGTCTATTCAGGACGAAGGAGGCTTTCTGCCGTGACCATCACAAAAACCGCGCCGGGTCGATTCGGTGCTGCGATCATCGCCTTGTTCATCGGGCTCCTCGCCATCTTCATGATCGCGCCCGCGGCCAGCGCCGCGGCGCCCGATCCCGGTGCGATCTCCTCGGGTCTGAAAGACGGAGATCGCTTCTTCGCCGACCCCGCGGCGGGCCTGCCGGCCAACGCCGTCGACGCCATGCGCAGCGCCGTCGAGCAGACCGACTCGGTCTACGTCGGGCTGCTTCCTCAAGGCTCGATCACCAGCCAGTCGCAGGCGAGGACGCTGCTGACCGCGGTCCGCAAGGACGTCGGCGGCAAGTCCACCATCCTGCTGATGAGCGGCACGACCCCGTTCGGTGTCTCCAACATCAAGGGCGTCGACGTCGACGAGCTCCTCGGCCGCGCCAAGACGGCCACCAGCCCGACGGACAACGTGATCAACTTCGTCAAGCTGGCGGATGACGCGGACAGCACCAGCCCCGGCTCCAGCTCGTCCTCCAGCGGTTCCGGCGGGGGCGTGCTGATCGGCATCCTCGTGCTCGCCCTGGCCGGCGGCGCCGGCATCTTCTTCTACTCCCGCAAGAAGAAGAAGGACCGCGAGGTCCGCGAGGCCGCCGAGCTGGCCGCGGTCAAGCAGACCGTGGACGAGGACGTCACCAAGTTCGGTGAGGAGATCACCGATCTTGACACCGACGTCAAGCTGCTCGGCGACGGCGCCGACCACCAGCAGGACTGGCAGCGTGCGCTCGACTCCTACGAGCGGGCCAAGGTGGAGCTCGTGGCGGTCAAGCGCGCCGACGACCTCCGCGGCGTGACCACCGCGCTGGAGGAGGGCCGCTACGCCCTCGCCTGCGTGAAGGCCCGCGTCAACCACCAGCCGGTCCCCGAGCGGCGGTCCCCCTGCTTCTTCAACCCGCAGCACGGTCCCTCGGTCCGTGACGTGCGCTGGGCACCGCCCGGCGGCGCGCTGCGCGACGTGCCCGCCTGCGCGGCCGACGCCGAGGCCATCGACCGCGGCTACGAGCCGCAGACCCGCGAGGTCATGGTCAACGGCCAGCGCCGCCCCTACTACGACGCGGGCCCGGGTTACCAGCCCTACGCCCAGGGCTACTACGGCGGCTTCGGCGACGTCATGACCGGCATGCTCGTCGGCACGATGATCGGCAGCATGATGGGTGGCGGCTTCGGATACGGCGGCGGCTACGGAGGCGGCGCGGAGAGCGGAGGTGACTTCGGCGGTGGCGGCGACTTCGGTGGCGGTGGCGGCTGGGGTGACTTCGGCGGAGGCGGCGACTTCGGCGGAGGCGACTTCGGCGGCGGAGACTGGTAGCCGACGCTGAATGACAGCTGACGGTCACTCCTGAAAGCCATAGACGGGCGCGTTCCCCTTCGGGAACGCGCCCGTCGTCATGTGACGTCCTCTCGGCCCCGGAGGACCGAACCCCAGGTGCCCCCTCGACGCTGAAGCGACCGGGTCCTCGGAGACCTTCCCCTCGGGCCGCTCGGAGACCTAACCCTCGGGCCATCCCGGTTATCCCGTTCCGAAAGAACGGGGCCCGTGATCCTCGCCCTCGGTCAGGTGCTGTTCCGCACGGTCAGCCTGGGCTGGAGCAGGGTGTCCTCCGGCACGGTGTGGCCTTCGAGTTTCTCCATGAGCAGCCGCACCGCCTGGCGGCCGACCTCCTCGGCGGGGATCAGCACCGAGGTCAGGGCCGGGCTGGACCGTTCCGCGATGTCGTCGGGGCAGATCGCCACCACCGCGATGTCGCCGGGCACCCGCCTGCCGTACTGGCGCAGTGCCCCGAGCACGTGGTTGACCGCGGCCTCGTTGTGCACGACCAGCCCCGACAGGCCGGGTCTCGTGTCGAGCAGCTCCCCGATCTCCGCGGACACCTGGTCGAAGTTCTCCTCGCACGGCAGCGCGACTCCGGTCAGGCCGTGCCGAGCCACCGCCTCGGCGAACCCCTCCCTCGTCCGGCGGGCGAAGCCGGTGCCGCGCTCGTAGACCACCGAAGGGGCGCCGAGCAGCGCGATCTCCCGGTGCCCGCGTTCGGCCAGGTGCTCCACGCAGAGCGCGCCCGCCCGCGCGAAGTCCAGGTCGACGCAGGTCAGTCCGGCCGAGTCCGCGGGGAAGCCGATCAGCACGCTGGGCTCGGCGAGCTCCTTGAGCAGCGGCACCCTGCTGTCGTGGAGCTCCACGTCCATCAGCACCAGGCCGTCCACCAGCGAGCTCGCCGCCGCCCTGCGGAGCCCGTCGGACCCCTCGTCGGCGGTCAGCAGCAGCACATCGTGGTCGTACTGCCGCGCGGCGGTGACCACCGACGTGGCGAACTGCATCAGCACCGGAACGTGCATCCCCGCCCGCAGCGGCAGGACCAGCGCGATGACGTTGGCCCGCTTGCTGGCCAGCGCCCTGGCCCCGGCGTTGGGGTGGTAGCCGAGCGCCCTCACGCTGTCCAGCACCCGCCGGCGGGTGTCGGTCGAGATCGCCCGCTTTCCGCTGAGCACGTACGACACCGTGCTCACCGCGACCCCGGCGTGCCGGGCGACCTCGCTGATCGTCACCCCCCGACCGCTCATACGGCCTTCCCGAAGGTGAGGGTGGCCACGGTGATTCCCGTATTCTCGAGCACCACATAAAGATCGTGCACTCCACGGGCGTCCGCAAGGCCGGTGCGTAACTCGGCGAGGTCGTAGCGGCCCGCGCGGGGGACGGGGATGTCGCCGATGACCGGCCCGTAGAGGGGGTCGTCCAGCCGCAGGGTGATCACACCGCCTTCGGTGCTGGTCGCCCGGACCGCGCAGGAGGCGGCTCCGGCCCCGAGGTCCACCGAGCGGAACAGGATCCACGCCCCCTCGGCCGTGGACCGTACGGCGTCGCCGGAGACCCTGGCCGCGTCCACGAACGCCACCGAGTCGTACTCGTCGTGGTCCACCGCGGGGATGGGGCCGTCGAGGACGGCGCGGGGCGGGATGTCCTCGCCCTCGACGTGGAAGCGGGCGCTCAGGCGGAAGTCGCGGGCCGAGCTGCCAATCATGATCTTGTGGGGTGCGTCCTCGACGACGAACCGGTTCCTGGTGACGTCCCAGAAGGCCAGGTCGCAGACGTCGAAGGTCCAGCCGACCCTGGTGCTCTCCCCGGGGGCGAGCCGCACCTTGACGAAGCCGCGCAGGCGTCGCAGGGCCTGCTTGACCCGGGAGCGCTGCTGGTGGGTGTAGATCTGGACGACCTCCACCCCGGCGCGGGAGCCGGTGTTGGTGACGGTGGCCGAGGCGGTGACCTCTCCGTCCAGCACCGACACGGTCAGGTCGCCGTAGTCGAAGGTGGTGTAGCTGAGTCCGTGGCCGAAGGGGTAGAGCGGGGTGCCCCTGAAGTACTGGTAGGTCGCGTCGGCGGCGATGATGTCGTAGTCGAGCAGGTCGGGCAGCTCGCGCGCCGAGCGGTACCAGGTCTGGGTGAGCCGCCCCTCGGGGTCGGCGTCGCCGAACAGCACCTCGGCCAGCGCGTGACCGTACTCCTGGCCCCCGTGCGAGGACCACAGCACCGCGGGCAGGTCCTCGTCGGCCCAGGTGACCGGGTAACCGCTGCTGATCACCATGACGGTCCTGGGGTTGGCCGCGCGTACGGCCCTGACCACGGCCTGCTGCGCGGCGGGCAGTGCCAGGTCGAGGCGGTCCTCGGTCTCCCTGCCGTTGACCAGCGGGTGGTCGCCGACGACCACCACGGCGACGTCCACCGTCGCGGCGAGGGCGGCGGCGGCCTCGGCGCCGTTGACGATCCGCTCCATGGTCAGCCAGACGGCCGCGTCGGCGTCGTCGACCAGGCGGAACACCTCGCCCTCCAGCGCGACGTAGCGGCCGGTGGAAATGTGCCGGAGCGCCAGCGCGCCACGCGGCCGGTCCTCCATCCGGAAGGTCTGGCGCACCTCCCAGCCGCTGGGGCCCGGCTGGTCGTTGACCAGCACGCCGCCGTCGTCCACCGACAGGTAGCGTCCGGTCGCCGTGGCCCGCAGCGCGTATGATCCGCCGCCCCAGTCGAAGAGGTCGAACGTGTCCGGCTCCGTGCCGATCCCGAGCGGCCCGCCGTCGAGGTCGACGATGACGGAGCCGCCCTCGGCCGACAGCGTGATCCGGTCCACGGCCTCGCAGAACAGGGTCTCGCACCGCTCGGAGAGCCCGGCGCGGGCGGTGACGGCGTACGGGAGCGTGCCCGAGTACCAGTCCTCCATCAGCGTGTCGCCGAGCTGGCCGATGACCGCGATCGTCCTGACCGAGGTCAGCGGGAGGATGCCGTCGTTGCGCAGCAGCACGATCGAGCGCCGGGCCGCCTCGCGGGCCAGCGCCTGGTGCTCGGGGCAGTTGACGACCGCCTCGGTGATGTCGTCGTACGGCGTGGCGGGGTCGAACTCGCCCAGCCGGAAGCGGATGGACAGCGCGTGCCGTACCGCCACGTCGAGGTCCGACTCGGTGAGCAGGTCCCGCTCCAGCGCCCGGCGGATGTGCCCGAGGGTGGCCTCGGTCCGGTCGTCGTCCTGGGTGAAACTGTCGAGCCCCGCCTTGATCGCGTGGGCGTAGGCCTCGGGGACGTCGTCGTAGTAGGCCTGCAGGCCGGTGAAGTTGCCGGGCGCGTAGGCGTCGCTGACCACCAGGACGTCGTCGGGCGCCCAGTCCCGCAGCACCTCGTTGATCAGCGGGCTGAGGTGGGCCGGGCGGCCGTTGACCAGGTTGTAGGAGGGCATCACGGCGACCGCCGCCCCCTGGGCCAGAGCGGGCCGGTAGGCGGGCAGCTCGTACTCGTGCAGCACGCGCGGCGGCAGGTTGCTGGAGGTGACGCAGCGGTCGGTCTCGTTGTTGTAGCCGAGGAAGTGCTTGAGCGTGGGGGCGGTCTTCAGCACCGTGGGATCGCTCCCACGAAGGCCGGAGGCATACGCCGTGGCCATGACACCGGTCAGCCACGGGTCCTCGGAGTAGCCCTCCTCGTTGCGGCCCCAGCGGGGGTCTCGGAGCGGGTTGACCACCGGCGCCCAGACGTTGAGCCCGGCCGCGTCCGGGTCCTTGTGGTGGAAGGCCACGACCTCGTCGCTCGTCGCCTCGCCGACCCGCCTGACCAGCTCCGGGTCCCAGGTGCTCGCCAGCCCGACCGCCTGCGGGAACACCGTCGCGGGTCCCATCCAGGCCAGTCCGTGCAGCGCCTCGGTGCCGGTGCGGAAGCGGCCCAGGCCGAGCCGCTCGACCGGTGCGTGGTACTGGTGCAGCAGCCCGACCTTCTCCTCCAGCGTCAGCCTGGCCTGAAGGTCTGCGATCCGCCGGGCGAGGGGGAGCTCCGGGTCGCGGAACGGTTCGTTCATCTGGGGGGACCATCCCTTTGAGAGCGTCGAAGCGCTTCGACTAGCGCCCGTGAAAACGCGCCTCTGTCGAAGCGCTTCGATAATCGGTCCAGGAAAGCTCCGTTCGTTACACGCGTGTTTCGAACGAAGCTTCCCTGAAGGGTGCACTCCTGTGAGGCTCAGGTCAAGAGATGCGGGGCAACCGACCCGAATCCACCGAGTCGAGGACCCTGGCCGCACCGCCCAGCGCCGCCGCGCCATATCCCAGGGTGGAGGCCACGACCCGGCAGCCCCCGACGTCCGGCGCGATCGTGCGCCCCCGCATCTCGGCCTCCACCTCGGGCAGCAGCCACGGCGCCAGCGGCACGTAGTAGCCGCCCAGGATGACCACGTCGGGGTTGAGCAGGTTGGCCATCACGGCCACCCCCTTGCCGAGGTTGCGGCCCACGGTGCCCAGCACGTTGAGCGTGCGGGAGTCGCCCGCGCGGGCCAGCCGTACCACCTCGTCGAGCTCGACCTCGACCTCCGCCGGGGAGAGCGCGGCGTGCTCCAGCACCGCCCCGATCCCGGCGACGGCCTCCAGGCAGCCCAGGCGCCCGCAGCGGCACTCGGCGCCGAGCGGGTCGAGCTGGATGTGGCCGATCTCCCCGGCGTATCCCTGACCGCCGCGGCGGAGCCGTCCGTCGAGGATCACCCCGGCGCCGACCCCGATCTCGCCGGTGAGGTAGACCAGGTTGGCCGCCCCCGCCTGCGCGCCGAAACGATGCTCGGCCAGGGCCGCGAGGTTGGCGTCGTTGTCGACCTGAACGGAGAACCCCGGGTCGCGCAGGGCCTTCGCGAGGTCGCCGCTCAGATCGACGTCGTGCCAGCCGAGGTTGGGCGCGATGCGCACGGTGCCGTCCGTGCCGACCAGTCCCGGCACGCCCACGGTCAGGCCGAGGACCTGACGCTCCTCCTTGGCCATCCGGTTCACCACCCGGCGGACGATCGCCGCGACTCCCGCGATGGCCTGACCGGCCGTGACGGTCGCACCGGCGAAGGAACGCCGCCACGACAGCAGCCTCTCCCCCGACAGGTCCACCGCGACGGCGGTGACGTAGTCGACGTTGATCTCGATGCCGATCGCGGCGTACGGCGAGCCGTCGAGCACCAGCATCGTGGCCGGGCGGCCGACGCGATTCTCGGTCAGCCCGGTCTCCCTGACCAGGCGGCGGTCGATCAGGTCGGCGACCAGGCTCGACACGGTCGCCTTGTTGAGACCGGTGGAGGCCGCGATGTCGGCTCGCGAGCACGGCGCGTGCTCGCGGACGAATCTCAGCACGACGGCGAGGTTGGTGGCCCGGACGTCGGCGAAGTCGGCCGGCTGCGGGTCAGTCGTAGATGTGATCAAGGTCAGTCCCGCTCCCGCTCGGCCAGGCTGGCCCCATCATGCCCCATCGTTCACCAATCTGTGACCACCACCCTGGCGGTCCGCGATCGACGGTCCCTTGTGGCGGAGGTCACCCTCGACTAATTTGTTTGGTCGAAAGACGAACTAATTCTACCAACAGCCACCCCCCGCCGACACCCCCTGACAGGTGTCGAACCAACGAAGGGAGCGCCCCGTGAAGGATCTCCCCCGAGGCGTGACGACGAGCAGACGTGGATTCCTCGGTCTGGTAGGACTCAGCGCGGCGATGGTCGCCGGCGGCGGCCTGCTCGGCGCGTGCTCCGCGCCGAGCGGCCCCCGACCTGGCGGTGGAGGCGCCACCGCGGCGGCGGCGGACACGCTGACGTCCCTGACCCCCGCCTACACCGCCTTCGCCGGCGTCAAACCCGACCTCCCCGGCACCGTCTCCAACCTTCCCGGAGTGCCCGACGTCAGCGGCGGTTTCACCACCTACCCCGCCGCCCCCGCCGCCGCCCTCACCCAGAAGGCGGGCAAGGGCGGCACCTACAAGGCCATGACGCCGCTGTGGGGCCCGCCGCCGCCCGGCCTCGCGGACAACTCCTACTTCCAGGCCGTCAACGCCGACATCGGCGCGACCGTGGAGTTCCAGATCACCGACGGCACCGTCTACGGCGACAAGGCGATCGCCCGGCTCGCCGCGGGGGACGTCCCGGAGATCATGGTCATCCCGAGCTGGGAGATCGAGAAGATGGCGGACTTCAACACCGCCGTCGATCAGGCCTTCGAGGACCTCACCCCCTACCTGCAGGGTGACAAGGTCAAGCCGTACCCCCTGCTGGCCAACCTGCCGACCGCCGCGTGGCAGTGGTCGGTCTGGAACAACAAGCTGATGGCGGTGCCGTTCCCCACGGAGCCGTACCCCTACGGGCTGCTCTACCGCAAGGACCTGTTCGAGAAGAACGGCTGGAACGCGACTCCCAAGACCGCCGACGAGCTCTACCGGCTCGGCAAGGAGATCACCGACCCCAAGGCGAAGCGCTGGGCGTTCGGCAGCATCCACGAGATGATGTGGCCGACCTTCGGCATCCCTCAGGAGTGGCGCTACGAGGGCGGCAAGCTCGTCTACAAGTACGAGACGCCCGAGTTCGAGCTGATGCTGGAGTTCATGCAGAAGATCTACAAGGAGGAGCTGGTCCACCCGAACGTCGTCGGCAGCAAGGGCGCCAACGAGAAAGACCTGATCGGGTCCGGGCAGATCCTCGTCTACCGCGACGGGCTCGGCGGCTGGAAGGAGCTGCTCCAGCAGCACACCGGCAAGAACCCCGACTTCGCGCTGGGCATCTTCCCGCTGTTCGCCCACGACGGCGGCACGCCGATCATGTATCACAACACCGCGGCGGGCATCTTCACCTTCGTCAAGAAGGGGCTCCCGAAGGAGAAGGTGGAGGAGATCCTCTCCATCCTCAACTGGACGGCGGCGCCGTACGGCACCAAGGAGTACGAGCTCGCCAACTTCGGCGTGGAGGGCAAGCACTTCGCCCGGGGAGCGAACGGCATCCCGGAGGTCAACGACCTCGGCCGCAAGGAGGTCGCCTACACCTACGGCTTCCTCGGCGGGCGCCCGCTGTACGTGGACTGGCCCTTCCCCGAGGCGGTCAAGCTCAACGTGGAGTGGCAGAACGCCAGCTTCAAATACATCGAGAAGATCCCGTTCGACGGGATCCGGGTCCAGCGGCCGTCCAAGATGTCCGGCCTGCAGATTCCCACCGAGGACAAGTTCACCGACATCATGCGCGGCCGCCGGCCGGTGAGCGACACCAAGCAGATCGTCACGGAGTGGCGGCGGGACGGCGGCGACGAGGCCCGCGACTTCTACATGAAGGTCCTGCGGGACAACGGCCGTGCTTAGCGACCGCTTAAGGACCGGGCCGGCGGGTGACCTGACCTCACCCGCCGGCGCCGGCACCTCCAAGGATGTCGGTAAGAAGGCCGCCAGGACAAGCCGGACGCGCCCACCACTGCGTTCCCGGTTGAAACGTGACTGGCAACTGCTGCTGATGACGTTTCCCGCGATCGCCCTGCTGGTCGTCTTCCACTACGTTCCCCTGCTCGGCAATGTCATCGCCTTCCAGGACTACTCGCCCTACGTCGGCATGAAGGACAGCCCGTGGGTCGGCCTGTCCAACTTCCAGTGGCTGCTGCTCGACGAGAGCTTCTGGGACGCGACCCTCAACACGCTGTCGATCACGACCTTCCAGCTGATCTTCTACTTCCCCGTTCCGATCATGCTGGCCGTGCTCCTCGACAGCGTGGTGCGGCCCCGCCTGCGCCTGTTCGTCCAGGGCATCGTCTACATGCCGCACTTCTTCTCGTGGGTGCTGGTCGTGACGCTGTTCCAGCAGATGTTCGGCGGCGCCGGCGTTCTCTCGCAGACGCTGCGGAACCAGGGATACAGCGGCTTCGACCTCATGACGAACCCGGACACGTTCATCGCGCTCGTGACGGCGGAGACGGTCTGGAAGGACGCCGGCTGGGGAACGATCATCTTCCTGGCCGCGCTGGCGGCCATCAACCAGAACCTCTACGAGGCCGCCGCCGTCGACGGCGCGAGCCGCTGGCGGCGACTGTGGCACATCACCCTGCCGGGGCTGCGCCCGATCATCGTCCTGCTGCTCATCCTCCGTCTCGGAGAGGCGCTGAACGTCGGCTTCGAGCAGTTCTTCCTGCAGCGCGACGCGGTCGGCAGGGACGCCGCCGAGGTGCTGGACACCTTCGTGTACTGGCGCACGCTGCTGACCGGCGAGTGGAGCTACGGCGCGGCGGCGGGCCTGGTCAAGGGCCTGGTGGGGCTGATCCTGATTCTGGTGGCCAACAAGGTCGCCCATCGATTCGGCGAGGACGGGATCTATAAACGATCATGACGACTCTCCCGCCCTGGGCCGAACGGCCGAGCCGCGCCGGCGGACTCCTCAAGGGCCTCATCCTCACGCTCATCACGGTGTGCGTCCTGTTCCCGATCTATCTCGTCGTGCTGACCAGCTTCTCCACGCAGGAGGCGGTCACCGAGGCCGGGGGCCTGGTCACGGTGCCCGGCCATCTCTCCCTCGCCGCCTACGAGGAGCTCTTCTCCGGCGGCGTGGTGAGCAGGTCGGTCATGGTCAGCCTCGGCGTGACCCTCGTCGGCACGGCGATCAGCCTGACCGTCACGGTGCTGGCCGCCTACGGCCTGTCCCGGCCGGGCTCCCTGATGCACCGGCCGCTGCTCTTCCTCGTCCTGCTGACGTTCCTGTTCGGCCCAGGGATGATCCCGAGCTATCTGCTGATCAGCTCGCTGGGGCTCATCGACACGTACTGGGCGCTGATCCTGCCCGGCGCGGTCGCCGCGTTCAACCTCGTGGTGATGCGGGCGTTCTTCATGAACATCCCCGCCGAGGTGACCGACAGCGCGCGCATCGACGGCGCGAGCGAGTTCCGCATCCTGACGAAACTCGTGCTGCCGATGTCCAAGGGCGTCACCGCGGTCATCGGCCTGTTCTACGCGGTCGGCTACTGGAACTCGTTCTTCAACGCCGTCCTCTATCTGAACGACAACGCCAAGTGGCCCCTGCAGGTCGTGCTCCGGCAGTACGTGCTGCAGGGGCAGTCCCTGATCGTCGGCCAGTCGGGAGACACCACGATCGCCGGCCAGTCCCTGCCCCCCAGCCTCGCGATCCAGATGGCCATCGTCGTCGTCGCGCTGCTCCCGGTGCTGTTCGTCTACCCGTTCATCCAGCGGCACCTCACCAAGGGAGTGATCATCGGCGCCATCAAGGGCTGACGGAAGAACGACCTCTTCGGCGGACGGAGGCCCGCACAGGTGCCAGGAGCGCGCGGCCCGGCGTGTCCGCTGGATGGAGAGCGCGGCGAACAGGTCAACGACCCCGGGATCTCGCGTGCGGAGGGACATCCCCGGAAGCCCGCGTTCTGCGTTCATCAGAGGATCGCCGCTTCTCGCGGACGGCACGTTCCCCGGCCAGCTCCGCCTTCAGCTCGGCGACCTGGTGCCGCAGCTCGAAGATCCGGCGGACGGCGACGAGGCTAATACCCTCGCCGACGAGCTCGATGGCGTCCTGGAGGTCGTCGATCTCATGGCGGGTGTAGCGGCGCTGACCGCCGGTCGAGCGTGCCGGCCGCACCACGTCGTGTTCGTCGAGACGGCGAAGGAAAGCCTGCTGGACGTGGAGCATCTCGGCCACCTGGCCAACCGAGTACAGCGGAGCGTGCTCGTCGTCGAACGGCAGCCGGACCATCACCGCTCCTTTCTTGACGTCTGAACCGCGACAGGGTGGGTGCCGGACTCCGGCACCCACCCTGTCGCGGTTCGACGTTCGAATCCCGGCCGCTCAGCCCTTGATCGACTTCTGGGCGAACGTGTTCTCGGTCTTCTGGATCTCGACCTTGCGAGGCTTGGCCCTCTCGATCACCGGGATGCGCACGGCCAGGACGCCGTTGGAGTAGGCGGCGTCGACCCTGTCGCTGTCGAGATGCTCGGAGAGGTAGACGCGGCGGGTGAAGGTGCCCATCGGGCGCTCGCGCACGAACAGGCGGTCATCGTCGCCGTACTCCTCCTCGCGGCTGCCGCTCACCGAGAGCACGCCGCGGTCGACGGTCACCTCGATGGAGTCCGGGTCGATCCCGGGAAGGTCGAACTTGAGGAGAACGTCGTCCTTGCGGCGGACACCGTCCAGCGCCATAGCCCCCCGCGCGCCGTCGTCTCCCCCTCCCCGTCCGAGGGCCTGCCGAGCGAGCCGGTCGAACTGACGGTCGAACTCCTGGACGAACGGATCGATCGACGTCAGCAGCATCGGTACCACCTCCATTGAACCGGGCAGGTATCCTCAAGCCTGCCCTCTAGAAAACCTGTCGCTTCAGTTATAGATAATCAGGCGCAGAGAACGCAAGTAGTCTCCAGTAAAAAATGCGCCCTCCCTCGGGACCGCCTGCTGGAGTGACGCCTGCCGCGTTACGATCCACCGTCCGAGCCGTCCCTGACCCTGCACCGGAAGTCCGATCAGCCCTGCCGAGAAGGCGTCGGCCCCCGGCCTGACGAGCGGTTCGCGGCCACAGGACAAGCGGGGAATCCGCGGACCGAGAAGGCTGTCGGTCACCGGCTCCGGGGTGCGCGGCCCGGGGCCAGGGGGACGCCGAGCAGGGGGGCCGCCGCGGCGACGGCCCACACCACGGTCCACGAGGACCGGTCGAGCAGGACGGGAATGACCAGGGGGACGACGAAGCCCACGGTGAAGAGCGTCGTGCCCTCCAGGCCGAGTGCGGCACCCGCCCGGCCGGCACCCGCCATGGTGGCGATCTCGGTGTAGGCGACGCCGTGCCAGGCGTTGGCGAGCACTCCCCCGACGGCGAGGGCGGAGGCGACGAGGAGGACGGGTGCGCCCGCGAGGGTGAGAACGGCCGCGCAGGCGATGGCGACGCCCGAGAGCGCGCCGGTCGCCCGGAAATAGCCTCGGCGGTTGCCGTGTCTGTCGGTGTACCGGCCGCTCCAGACACGCGCCGCCGCGCCGCCGAGCTGCGCCACCAGGACGACCAGGGAGCCGGCGAAGGCTCCGGCGTGCTGCGCGTCGTGCAGGAAGATCACGGCGAAGGTGAGGATGGCCATCTGGGGGACGGACAGCAGGGCGCTCGCCAGCGCGAGGCGCCAGACCTCCCAGCGACGGAGCGGCGAACGCTCCCGCACCGGCTCGCCCGCCGCGCCCACACTCACCGCTTCTCCGCCGGCCGTTCCCCCTCCGGCTGGGGTCGCGTCGTTGGGCTCGTGGAGCCACCGCCAGGTCGCCACCGCCGTGACCAGGCAGAACGCGGCCAGCACGGTGTAGACCGCGCGGAAACCGTGGCTCGCGGCGAGCCACGGCATCAGGGCGACCCCCACGGCGCCGCCCGCCGGGATCGCGGTCTGGCGGATGCTCATCGCGAGGCCCCGCTGCCCCTCCCGGAACCAGGTCATGACCGCGCGCCCGGACGACCCGTTGACGCTGCCTCCGAGGACACCGGCGAGCAGCAGCCCCACCGCGAGCAGGGGCGTCGGGGGCGGCCCGTCACCGGTGGGGACGACGGCGAGACCCATGAGCACGAGCAGCGCGCCGGTGGAGATCAGGCCGGTCAGCAGGATCCGCCTGTCACCGAACCGGTCGGTCAGCAGTCCCCACACGATGTCGGACGCCGCGACGCCCAGCGCGGTGCAGCCCAGGACCAGGCCCAGCTCGCCGGTCGACAGGCCGTAGTCGGCCCGCATCGTGATCGCCGTGACCGGGATGCCGGAGAACATCGCGGAGAAGCTCGCCTGCGCGGCCACGCCGACGCCGAGGATGACCCAGCGATACTTCGGCCCGAAGCGTGGCCTCCGGCGCGACATCCCCGGCGCCTGGTCTGCGTGAACGGGCACGGACTCTCCCCAGGTAAATAACCCCTCAATGCGGTTACCCACCTTGGCAATGCGGCCTATAACCTGTCAAGGCGGTTACGATGGGAACCGTGGACTTCACCTTCATCAGCGGCAACCCGGGCCTCGACCTCGCGGGGACCGTCGGGCACCGGCGACACGAGCGGTGGGAACTGCTGGAGTCGCCGGACGATCTGGCCCGATGGACGGTCTCGGCCGGTCTGCTCGACGCGCCGCCCCCCGTGGATCCGACCGCGCTCATCGCGGCGCGAGACCTCAGAGAGGCGATCTACCGGCTGGCCCGTGCGAGCTGCGACGGGACCGGGTACGGCCGGGCGGATCGCGAGCTGCTCAACCAGGTGGCGGCCGGAATGCCGGTGGGCGTCCGTCTCGGTGACGGGGCCTCCGTCAGGCGCGTGGGCGACCTGGCGACTGCGATGGCCACCGTGGCGAGAGAATCCGTCGTGCTTCTCGGCGGCCCGCTCGCCCGGGAGATCCGGGAGTGCGACGAGGAGCAGTGCACCCGCCTGTACCTGGACGGCTCCCGGCACCGTTCACGCCGCTGGTGCGACATGCGCGAGTGCGGCAACCGGGCCAAGGCCGCCGCCTTCCGCGCCCGGCACCGCACCTGAACCTTCCCCGGACGAGTGGCGACGGGAGAAGACCGGCCGCCGCCCGGCCGCCCTTCGACGACGGCCGGATCACCGCCCGGGCCGAGAGGACAACCGCGTTCTCGACGAGCCCGGTGATCTCGAGGTCGGGGACGTGACGCCGTTCGCCGTGCGCAAGCGGATATGCGCAGATAACAAATACGCCGATCCAACGTCATTTCCGCTGGCATAATCACGTGACGTCTCTGATCGCCGGGATCCGACCGCACTCGACGCGGGCTTTCTCGGGCATGCGCCGCTCGCGCTGTTCGACGGCGTCCCGGTCCGGCACGTGATCGGTCGAGGCGGCCGGTCCGGCAGGTGGTCGGTCAAGGCGGGGGGAACGGCCCGAGCGCTCGGTCCGGAGCTTCGCGGCGGCGCCGCCGAACGGCTGACGGCCGAACCCGGCCCTGGAAGATCACTTCTTATTCGGTCAAGGAGCGAAAAGCACTCGTGAACACGGATCAGATCGTCGTTCCCGTTCCGCGGACCCGCATCGGCGTCTACGGAGACGACTCCACTCGCTACGATCGGCCGCCCCTGCCTGCCATCTCGGCCGACGGCGTCCGGCACTACGCCAACATCGCGGTGGCACGGGTGTCCGGCTACCGCCCCCTGCACATGGACCTGTACGTGCCCCCGGCGGCCACGGCCGATCGTCCGTGGCCGCTGGTCGCCTGGATACACGGCGGAGCCTTCCGCGAGGGCAGCCGCACAAGCCTGCCCGACACCCTTGAGCCGGTCGGCTTCCACGAGCACCTGCTGGCGCGGGGATACGCCGTGGCCGAGATCGACTACCGGCTGTCCCGGGAGGCCGTCTTCCCCGCGCAGCTGCACGACGTGCGGGCCGCGATCGCGTGGCTGCGCACCTTCGCCGGAGAGCTGCACCTGGATCCTGACCGGTTCGCGGCCTGGGGCGAGTCGGCCGGTGGCATGCTGGCGGCTCTCGCGGGGCTGGGCGACAGGCTGGACGTGGCCCGCGTCCAGGCGGTCGTGGACTGGTACGGACCCTCCGACTGCACGGACGAGACGCGATCGGACCCCGACGATCCGGGCGTGTGGCTGCTGGGCGGGACGGCGTCCCAGAAGCCGGAGTCGGCATTCTGGGCCAGTCCGGTCAGGCAGGTGCACGACCAGGCGCCGCCGTTCCTGCTCATGCACGGCACCGCCGACTCCACCATCCCCTACGCGGAGAGCGAGAACCTCGCCGCCGCCCTCCGCGCCGTGGGCGTCCGCGCGGACCTGGTGCCCGTGGAAGGCGCCGGGCACGTGTTCAGGGGAGTGACCGACATGCTGACCCTGGTGCAGAGGTCCCTGGACTTCCTCGACGACACCCTCGCCAGAGGCTAGAGCGGTCCTTCGCTCTTCCCCGACGACGCCCTCGCCGAAGGTGAGAGCGGTCCCCTCGCCTTCCCGACGCCCTCGCCGGAACCGCCTCCCCGACGATGTCCTCGCCGGAGCCGGGACCGCCCTTCACCATCCGGCGGCCTTCATCCGGCGGCGGGACCGGGTGCGGGCGCCTACCCGCCCCCGAAGGCCTTCACCCGGCATTCGTCCTGGATCTTCTCGATGTCCACCCCATCCCCCGGGATGCTGTCGTACGTCCAGGAGACCGCGTTGGGGTCCGAGCCGGTGGCCGGAACGACGCGCACCTTGAATCCGTAACCCTTCATGCACTTCACCTGAGCTCTGACGTCGTCGGCGTAGTGCGGGTTCTTCTTGGGATCCATCTCCGGCGGCTGGAGCGGCACCTTGTCCTCGCACGCCTTCGTCGAGGCTTCCGCCGCCTTGAGAGCCGCGGCGCTGGGGGCGCTGTTCGTCTTGGCCGGCATTCCGTGGTTCTTCAGGCAGGTGGCGTACGCCTGCCGGTACTTCGTTATCTCCTCCGGAGAGCTGTCCAGACGCAGCTGGGGGCGTTTCGCGTCCGCGGCGGGTTTCTTCGGCGAGCCGGCGTTCGCCGTGCCGGAACCGCTGCCGGCGGCTTCACCGGGGGATTCGCCGACTATCGAGGCGACGCCGTCGTCCTTGGCTGCCGCGCTGCCGCCCGAGTCGGCGCCGCCGCACGCGGTGAGCAGGCAGGAGCCGGCGAGTGCCACGGCGGCAAGCCCGGCGGCCCGTTTCACGGGAGTCCGGGCGACGATGATGCGACCAGTGGGAAAAGTCATGCGCCAGACAGTGCAGGACCGATGTGAGGAACCTGTCAGGGACCGGTGAGATTTTCTTGTGCTCTCGGTCTTGTGCTCTCGGCAGAGCACGAATCGCTCACGGTGAGGCATCAGCGAACCTGGACCGGCCGCGGTGACCACCGAGGTTCACCGGATCCCGGCACGTCGTACGGCCCACGCCCCTTGATGACCCGCCCGCTGCCGATACCGGCGTTCGAGTACCGGCAGACCGGCTCTGCGGGTCAGGGGGCCGCCAGAGCCTCGGTGGGGGTCAGCCGTGACGCACGGATCGACGGGTACACCCCGGCCAGCACGCCGACCACCGCGGCGCCGCCGATCCCTCCGGCCACCGCTGCCGCGGGGATGACCGGGGGCCACCCCTGGTAGGCGGCGTAGCCGAGGGTCGCCGACACGCCCAGTACGGTGCCGATCACGCCGCCGAGCCCGGACAGCGCCACCGACTCGGTGAGGAACTGGGCGCGGATCTGGCCGCGGGACGCGCCGAGCGCCCGCCGCAGGCCGATCTCGCGCCGGCGTTCCAGCACCGAGACGACCATGGTGTTGGCCACCCCGATGCCGCCGACCAGCAGGGCGACTCCGGCCAGCCCGAGGAACAGCGCGGAGAAGGTGTTCTCGGTCACGCGTTTGGCGGCGAGGGCATCGGAAGGCCGGCTGACCTGGACCAGGCCGGGAAGCTCGGGGTGGAGGGTGGCGGGCAGCACCGCCCGCACGTCCTCCAGGGCGTCCTCCCGGGCCTGCACGTAGATGACCGTGGGGTGGCCGTCGAAGCGCAGGAGGTGGCGGGCCGCCTCCCAGCCGACCAGGACGGAGCGTTCTATCTCGGGAGCCAGCGGCATCGGGTCGAGGATGCCGATGACGGTGAACCAGTGCCTGCCGATGAACACCTGCGGGGGTTCCCTGCCGGGCGTCAGCTCGTTGATTCCCAGGCGGCCGGCCGCGACGTAGCCGAGAACCACGGTGGGAAACTCGTCGGTTGCGGCGCTGAGGAACCTTCCGGCCTGGACGGTCCCGTTGATCGCGTCGAGCAGGTCGGTCCGGCTCGCGAGCACGCTGATGCCGGCGGAGTCGCCGGCGTCCACCCGGTCCGAGCGGGCCAGGGCGGCGTGGGTGTTGGCGACCGCGCTCGCCACCGTGACGGGCGCGATGCGGGCGGCCATGCCGTCTGCCTCTTCCGGCAGCAGGACCGGCGGGTCCTGGTCGGGCATGGGTTCGGCGCGCAACATGTTGGTGCCGAGCGCGGAGAGCTCGTTGAGCAGGGCCTTCTGGCTGGAGGCCGGGATGCCCGTCACGATGATCAGGGTGGCGATGCCGATCGAGATGCCCAGGGCGGACAGCGCGGCCCGCGTCTTCCGGGTGCGGATGCCCAGCAGGCCGAGTCGCAGCACGTCGGTCGGCGCCAGCCGCATCGGCCGGCTCCGTGCCACGGTCGCGGAGGTGCCGTCCGCGCCGCTCCCCTGGGCCGGAAGATCTGGGAGAACGTCCGTCATGTCCTGCCCCCGCGGTGCGTGTCGGTCATGCGTGTCCCGCCCCCGCGGTGCGTGTCGGTCATGACTCGGCCGGCTCCGGAGTGCGTGTCGGTCAGGATGCGGCCGTCGCGGATCTCCACCCGTCGAGGCAGCCTCGCCGCGATGTCCCGGTCATGGGTGATGACCGCGATGGTGGACCCCTCGCCGTTCAGCGTGTTCAGCAGTTCGAGCACGGCCTGGCCGTTGGCGGTGTCGAGGGCGCCGGTCGGCTCGTCGGCGAGGATCAGCGCGGGCTCGTTGACCAGGGCCCGGGCGATGGCGACCCGCTGCCGCTCACCGCCGGAGAGCTGGTGCGGCAGGTGCCCGACCCGGTGGGACAGGCCCACGCGCGCCAGTGCCTCCAGCGCCAGCGGGCGACGCCTGCGGTGCGGCACCCCGGCGTAGAGCAGTCCTGTCGCCACGTTCTCGGCGGCGCTGAGCCCGTCGGTGAGGTGGAACTGCTGGAAGACGAAACCCAGCAGGCGGCCGCGCAGCGCGGACAGCATGCGGTCGGACAGGGTGGAGACGTTCTGCCCGCCGATCTCCACGGTGCCGCTGGTGGGCAGGTCGAGCGTGCCCATGATGTTCAGCAGCGTGGACTTGCCCGACCCGGACGGTCCGAGGATGGCGAGCAGTTCGCCTTCCTCGATCACCAGCGAGACGTCGTCCAGCGCGGTGACCCCGCCCGGATACACCTTGCTCGCCCGATGGACGCGCAGGACGGGTGTGGCCGATACGGACCCCGTACGCGCCGGATCAACGGGCCAGACGAGCGAGCCCGGCACAGACCCCGTACGCGTCGGATCAACGGGCGAGACCGGTGAGTCCGGCGCGGACCCCGTACGCGCCGGACTCATGAGCTCGTCACCACTTTCAGACCCGGCGTGATGCCGGCTCCGCTGACCTCCACCATCCCCTTGGCGAACATCCCGGTCTCCGCGGCGACCAGCTTCCCGTCGGGAAGCTGGAGGGCGTAGCCCCCCTCACGCAGGGCCAGCAGCGCGCCGACCGGAACGGCGAGCACGCCCCGCCGTACGTTGGAGGTGAAATTCACCTGCACCGCCGCGGAGTCCAGCGCCCTCACGTCCGTGCTCCTGTCCGGTGTGACCGTGACGTTCAGCTGCGGCGCACCGGATCCGCCCGGCGTCTCGTTGGTCCGCGTGTCCTTGCCGATCGCGGTGACCTTGCCGGTGATCTTCTTGGCGCTGGGAAGGACGATGGTCATCCGCGTGCCCGGACGCATCGTGCCCACGTCGGTGGCGTCCACCGGTACGGTCACCACCTTCTTCGTCGGAGTCACCGTCATCAACTCCTCCGCGGCCACGTCCCCGAGCTGAGCCTTCACCGAACCGACGCGGACCGGCCCGGGAAGGACGACGATCTGGCCGACGTCCAGCGTGCCGGTCGGCTCCAGCCCGGAGTTCAGCTGCCACAGCTTGAGCGCGGCGCCGAGGGAGGCGGTGAAAACGTCTCCCGGCAGGAGGAGTTTGTCCCTGCCGGGAAGGGCCGTCCGATACCCGTCTGACCTGGCCGCGGTGACGGCGGACGTCCGGGGCGGCAGAAGGCCGATGTCGTAGCCGAGTGCCTTGAGATTGTTCGCCACCACCGTCACGTCACGGCCCTGGACGCCTTCCTCGCCCAGCTTGCGAAAGAGCGGGGTGTCACCGAAGAACACCGTCACGGGCCGGTCGTCCACCCAGTACAGCGGCCTGCCCCTGAGCACCGAGGCGCCCGCCTTCGGCAACCGGGTGACCAGTCCGTCCCCCGCGCCCCGCAGGGGTTTCTCCACGCCGAAGCCCAGAGTGCCTACGAGCGCCTGGGTGTCCGACAGGTTGGTCCTGACCACGGAGGCGGTCGCCACCTGGGCCTTGACGGTTCCCGCCGTCTCCGGCTTCCCGCCGCGATCGGCCAGCGTGACCGCGACCACGCCGGCCGCCGCGACGGCTACCAGCGCCACCGCTCCGGCGACGACCGGCTTCCACCTTCGCCCCCTCCGCACGCTCTCCCGCGCGTCCGCGGCTTCGCTATTCGCCACCGAGGGCCTCCGTCCGGCAGTCCTCGCCGACGCTGATCCCTTCTGCGCGGGCACGTGACAGGCGGATGCGTGGGCCGAGGACAGAGCTCGGGAGTTTCGGCATGCCGACGAGGATTATCCGGAGATGTTAGGAACCTGTCAGGAACTCATGGTCGTCCCGTTTTTTCGCCTCGACCGAGGGCCCACTGGGCGGATAGCGGTGTCCAGGCCAACCTAAGCTCGGCGATATGTGCGCATATGTCCTGGTGGCGGAGGACGACCTGAAGCAGGCCGAGCTGGTCCGTCGCTATCTGGAGCGGGAGGGCCATACGGTCGTCGCCGTGCACGACGGGCGCTCGGCGCTGGACGCCGTCCGCCGCCGGCTCCCCGACCTCCTCGTGCTCGACGTGATGATGCCCAAGGTCGACGGGCTGGACGTGTGCCGGATCCTGCGGGCCGAGTCGGACCTGCCGATGCTGATGCTGACCGCCCGCACCACCGAGGACGACCTGCTGCTCGGTCTCGACCTGGGCGCCGACGACTACATGACCAAGCCCTACAGCCCGCGCGAGCTGATGGCGCGCGTCCGCACGCTGCTCCGGCGGACCCGTCCGGTCGCCGCCGGGCCCGATCCGGTGCTGAGGGTGGGTGCGCTGGCGGTGGATCCGAACCGCCACGAGGTCAGCGTGGAAGGCAGGCGCATCGAGTGCACTCCCGGAGAGTTCGAGATACTGGAGTTGCTGGCGACGCAGCCCGGCCGGGTGTTCACCCGGGAGCAGATCCTCGGGCATCTTCACGGTTTCGACCGCTACATCACCTCCCGGACCGTCGACGTGCACGTGATGAACCTGCGCAAGAAGGTCGAACCGGAGCCGCGCAGGCCGGTCCGGCTGGTCACCGTCTACGGGGTGGGCTACAAGCTGACCGGCGGCACCCAGGATCCGGAGGACGCCGAGAACACCGGAAACGGCATGAGCGGCATGGATGGCCGGCGGGGCACGGTGGACACCGGAAACGGTGTGAACGACCGGCAGGGCCTGCACGATGCGCCGTGACGTACCGCTACGCCGCAGCCTGCTCATGCGGCTGCTGGCGGTGTCGGTGCTGGTGTCCGTCTGCTCCATCGCGGCGACCGTCTGGCTGACCGTACGGGGCACCACGGTGGCGATCCAGCAGGAGCAGGGCCAGGCGCTCGCCGACGACGCCCGGGTCTACGACGCGCTCCTCGGTTACGCGGCCGGCCACTCCGGCTGGAGCGGCGCGGACCAGACGGTACGCCGGCTGGCGCAACAGACCGGTCACCGGATCACGCTGACCACCGAGGACCGCAGGACGGTCCTCGACTCCGACTCGGGGCCGTCCTCGCTGCCCGCGAAGCCGACGGCGGTCATCGAGCCCCTGTCCGTCGACGCCGCCCTGACCACCGGCTCGCCGTCCGACCGCATCGATCCGCGCGCCGTCGGACCGTTCAAACTCCCCCGCCGCGAGCGTGACGAGCTGCGCACCGCCGCCCTGCGGCGCGCCGCCTGCCTGCGCGACACCTTCAACGCCGTCACCAAGGTCGTCGAAAGTCCCAGCGGGCGCCCGCACGTCGAAACCCCCAACCTCGACCCGGCTCTCTCCAGCAGGTGCCCCAGTCCGCTCCTGGACGGCTTCGCTCCCACCGAGTTGAAGGCGCTCACCCAGCTCAACAAGCTTGTCAACACCTGCCTCGCCCACCGGGGAGAACCCAACGTCAAGCTCGGCCCGGACTTCACCTGGAGCTGGATGCGCACCCCGGTCCCGGGCAACGGCCGGACGACATCCGGCCGCTCGGCCCCTCCCGCGCAGGATGGCGAGGGGAGCGTGCCAAGCTGCATCACCAACAGCAGGCACGAGCAGCTCGCGCCCTACGTCGCGCCGACCGTGCTTCTCTTCGTCAGCAGCCGTGGTGGCTCCGCATCGACGATCTTCGACTTCTCGCCGGCCAACCAGATCCGCATCGCCGGGGTCACGGCCCTGGTGTTGCTGATCACGGTGACCGTCACCGTCCTGGCCGGCATCCGGCTGGTCAGGCCGCTGCGCGCGCTGACCGGTGCGGCACGGCGAATGGAGGAGGGAGAGGTCCCGGCCCGCGTCAAGGTCACGGGAGCGGACGAGATCGGCAAGCTGGCGACGGCCTTCAACGCCATGTCGGAGCGGCGCGAGCAACTGGAGAAGCTGCGCAAGGCGATGGTCAGCGACGTCGCGCACGAACTGCGCACCCCGCTCAGCAACATCCGCGGCTGGCTGGAGGCGGCCGAGGACGGAGTCGTCGCTCCGGACCGGGCGCTGATGTCCTCGCTTCTGGAGGAGGCCCTGCTTCTCCAGCACGTCATCGACGACCTGCAGGACCTGGCGGTGGCCGAGGCGGGTGAGCTGAGGCTTCATCGAGAGCGTGTCAACACGGCCGACCTGCTCGCCCAGGTCGCCACCGCGCACCGGGGAAGCGCGGACACCGCGGGCATCACGCTGTCGACGAGCTCCGAAGGCGATCCGGAGCTGCTCGCCGATCCGGTACGGCTACGCCAGGCGGTGGGCAACCTGGTGTCCAACGCGATACGGCACACTCCCGCCGGCGGCACCGTCAGCCTGCGTGCGCGCGAGGAGGGCGACCAGGTGGTGATCGACGTCGCCGACACCGGTGCCGGCATCACCGCCGAGGATCTGCCCCTGGTCTTCGAGCGGTTCTGGCGAGCGGAGAAGTCACGCAACCGGCAGACCGGCGGCAGCGGCCTCGGCCTCTCCATCGTCCGCAAGCTCGTGGAGGCGCACGGCGGCACCGCCTCCGCCACGAGTGTCCTCGGCAGGGGCTCGGTCTTCACCCTCCGGCTGCCCGCCTGAACGACAGGCTCGTGTTCCGTGACTCCGTCGACGCCGATCGGGGAGCTCACGAGCCCTGCCCGCCTCTGCGCAGGTCGTGTCCCGGTGGCGGCGGAGCCGTAGGGCACGCCCCAGGGCACCAATCCAACCGTCTGGTTTAAATTTGCCGACCCGAGGGCTACACTAAAAAAACCATCCGGTTGGATTAAATATGTTCAAGGGGAAGACATGAGCACCAGGACCTGGTTCATCACCGGCGCCTCGTCCGGCTTCGGTCGTGCGATGACCGAGCGGCTGCTTGAGCGCGGTGACCGCGTCGCCGCCACCGCCCGGAAGCCGGAGCGCCTGTCCGATCTCGCCGAGAAGTACGGCGACCGCCTGTGGACGGCCGCGCTGGACGTCACCGACACCGCGACCCTGCGAGCCGTCGTCGAGAAGGCGTTCGCCGACCTCGGCCGGATCGACGTGATCGTGTCGAACGCCGGCTACGGGACGTACGGCGCGGCCGAGGAGTTCACCGACGAGGCCATCGAGGCACAGATCGCCACCAACCTTCTCGCGCCGGTGCAGCTCACCCGCGCGGTGCTGCCGTACCTGCGCGCGCAGGGCGGTGGCCGGATCGTGCAGCTGTCCAGCGCGGGCGGTCAGGCGGCCTTCCCTGGCGGCAACCTCTACCATGCGACGAAGTGGGGCATTGAAGGATTCTTCGAGTCCGTCATCATGGAGGTGGCCCCGTTCGGCATCGGGATCACGCTGGTCGAGCCCGGGGTCGCCCGGACCGGGTTCGGGCACTCCCTGGATGTCGCCCCGGCTCTCGACGCCTACGCGGACACCCCCGTCGGGCAGATGCGCCCGTACGTCGAGGCCCCGGCCGGCGTCACCGCCAACGGGCCCGGCGACCCGGACAAGATCGCCGACGCCATTCTCGCCTCGGTCGACGTCTCACCGGCCCCTCGCCGGCTCACCCTCGGCAGCGACTCCTACCAGTCCGTGCACGCCGCGCTGACCGGTCGCATCGAGGAGCTCGAAGCGTCAAAGGACCTCGCGTTCTCCACCGACTTCGCGGATTCGCAGGCGACGGAGTGGGCGTCCTAGACCTCGGAGCCCGGAACGAGGCCCGTCGAGCCCGCCGCACGTTGATCTCGATGCGGCGGGCTCTTCGCCCGGAGTCCGTTCAGCGCGGCCGCGGAGAGGGCGTCGGCCTCCGACCTGACGAGCGGCGCGTGGCCGCTGAGCAGGCGGAAGATCAGCGGGCCGAAGAGGAGGTCGGTCGCCGTCTCGACGTCGATCCCGGCGTCCACCTCACCCCGCTCGATCGCGCGCCGCCAGAGCCGGCCGATGGCCTCCCTCCGGCTGGCCAGGAAGAACTCCCGGAAGTATCGGGATCCCTCGGGATCGGTCACGCAGGCCGCGAGCAGCTGCGCGAAGATCACCCCGGACGGGCTCTGATAGAAGTCACTGACCCTGCGGACCTGCTCGGACAGGTCCTCCAGGGCGTTGCCGGTGTCCGGCAACGGGACGGCGTCGCCCATCTCCGCGCCGAACGCCTCGGCCGCGACGGCGATGCGGCTGGGCCAGTGCTTGTAGATGGTCGCCTTGCTGACGCCCGACCGCGCGCTGATCGCGTCGATGGTCGCGGCGGGCAGACCGCCCTCGGCGAGCAGCTCGCGAGCCGCCGTCAGCACGGACCGCTGTGCCCGGAGGCTACGCGGCCGGGTGGACCGGACCGCCTTCATCGGGGCCGTCCAGCCCACCTGATCGAGCCGGCCGGGCCGGTCCGCCTCGGCATCACGCATCCGGGGCGCCGTTGCCGTAGTTCGTCGAGACCGACGCCTCTCGCCACATGTCCAGCTCGTACTGCACGAACTGGATTTTCGCCTCGACCTTGGCGACGGCGTCCACGCCGAGCTGGATACGCAACGGGGGTTCGGGGACCGAGGCCAGGTTGACGATCACCGCCGCCGCCTTGGCGGGGTCACCCGGCTGCGTGTGGTTGCGCTCGCCCACGCCGTCGCGTATCGCGCCCGCGGTCTTGGCATAGTCGTCGATGACGTCCTCCGCGGCCCGCAGGCTGGAATCGTCCAGGAAGTCGGTCCGGAAGGCTCCGGGCTCCACGACCGTGACCGACACGCCCAGCGGGGCGAGCTCGATCCGCATGGACTCCGACAGGCCTTCGATCGCGAACTTTGTGGCGCCGTAGATGCCCAGGCCCGGCCCCTGCGTGAACCCGCCGACGGAGCCGATGTTGATGACGTATCCCGAACGCTGCCCGCGCAGCACCGGCAGCACGGCGCGGTTCACGTTCAGCAGCCCGAAGACGTTGACGTCGAAGACCGCGCGGACCGCGGAGTCGGACGCCTCCTCGACGGCCCCGAGCAGACCGCGCCCCGCGTTGTTGACCAGCACGTCGATCCTGCCGAAGCGCTCCACGGCCTGTGCCACGGCCTCGTGGGCCTGACGCTCGTCGGTGACGTCCAGGGTGACGACGAGGAGCTCGCCCCCGGCGTCCTGGAACTCCTTCCTGGCCGTCTCGGCGTCGCGCACCGCGGCGACGACCTGCTGGTCGCGCGACAGCGCCTCCCGGACGATCTCCGCACCGAGCCCCCGCGAGGCCCCGGTGACAAACCAGACGCTCATGCTCTTCTCCCCCCGAAGTCTTAGATGGCCCTGACCTGGGCGGCCCGCGAAGGTCGCTCCCGATGGCGAACGATCCCGAGGCCTCCGCTGGACGACCAGCGATGGTCGCGACCCCTCCAGAAATAAAACTGAACGTTCAGTTCACTATACGACGGCACCCCAAGGATCAATGCACCACCTCTCATGTCAACGGAGCGAGCAGTTGGAGAGGCGCGATCATTTGACGGCGTTCCCCTCCTCTGACCAGCCGCTTCGTTTAGCAATCTTGCGCATGATTTCGCACGCCGTCTGGGATAGTGACCGTGTGAGTACCGTTCACATCGAGGCCAAACCGGATCATCTCCTCCGACTCGCCCGCCTGAAGGATCCCGTGGGCGCGGTCGCGGAAATGATCTGGAACGCACTGGACGCAGAGGCCTGTCACATTGCAGTCGACCTTGACGTTAACGAGCTGGACGGCGTCGAGTCGGTCAATATCACCGATGATGGCCACGGGATGCCGAGCGCCTCCTGCGGGAGCTATTTCGGCGGCCTGGGCGGTTCATGGAAGACCAAGGCCAAGGTCTCACCCGAGCTGAAGCGCGGCTTGCACGGTCGTAGCGGGCAGGGCAGGCTCCGCGCGTTCGCGCTGGGAGAGCAGGTGCGCTGGGTCACGGTCGCGAAAGCGCTCGACGGCCGAATCGAGCGCACGGTCATCGGCGGGACAATCGACCGGCCCGCTGATTTTGATATCTCCGAGCCAGAGTATGTAGACGATCCGTGTGGAACGCGGATCGAGGCATTGGTGCCCGCGGATTTCGTCAAACGCCTGGTCCAGGATGACACGGCTCAGCAACTCGCCTCGACTTTCGCACCGTTCCTCGCCGCCAACCCTGATGTGACAATCACCTATCAAGGGAAATCGTTGGATCCGGCCACCGTCTGGGCTGACACGGCCCAGTATCCGGTGTCATGGCCAGACCCCGGCGAATATGCCGAGCCGCTGCTTCGCGTCATCGAGTGGCCCAAGGATGTCGGCCGAGTCCTGGCCCTCTGCGACGCCAACGGCGTGGTGCTGGATGAGATCTCCCCGGCAATCCAGGCTCCGGGATACCACTTCACGGCCTACCTCCTGTGGGATGGGTTCGTCGAACGGCGGGGCGACCTACCGATGGCGGAGATGGATGAGATCGGGAGCCTCTTGGAGGCCGCGCGGGAAAAGCTCCGTGGGCACTTCCGACAGCGCGACCGGGAGCGCAGAGCCAGGCTGATCCAGGAGTGGAAACGCGAGGAGGTCTATCCCTATTCTGGGGAGCCCGCCGAACCCGCACAGGCGGTCGAACGACAGATGTTCGACGAGGTGGCGACCACCATCGCGCGCCGTCTCCCAGGTTCCCAGCAGAACCGGAAGACCACCCTCCGGCTTCTCAAAGAAATCATCGCGCATGATCCAAGTGGGCTCTATCCGGTGTTGGACGAGCTTTTTCGCCTGCCGCAATCGGAGCAGGATGAGCTTAAGAGGCTTCTCCAACGGACAAGCCTCTCCGACGTAATCAAGGCGACCGGACAGGTGGCCGACAGACTGGATTTTGTCGCCGCGCTCAAGAAACTCGTCTTTGAACCGGAGATCAGCAGAACCGTCAAGGAGCGGAGCGAGCTTCACAAAATACTTGAGCGCGAGACATGGGTGTTCGGAGACGCGTACGCATTGATGGTCAGCGACCAGAGCTTGGACGCGGTGCTCATCCGTCACTTGAAAGCGTTGGGACGAGAGTCCGAAACAGATCGGCTCGACCCGGTGCGTAGGGAGGACGGTCGACAGGGAATCATCGACCTCATGCTGGGCAAGGCGCGTCGAGGAAGTTTCGGCCGCGAGCATCTCGTCGTCGAGCTCAAAGCCCCCAAGGTGAAGATCGGTCAGACAGAGGTCGGTCAGATCAAGAGTTATGCCCAGGCCGTCGCCGACGATCCCCAGTTCCGGGATGCACGAGCCACCTGGGATTTCTGGATCGTCTCCACAGAAATGGATGACATCGTCCGGCGAGACGCGACAGCCCCGAATCGGCCACCCGGTTGTATCGCCGAGTGGGAGGGTGGCGTCCGTATCTGGGCGCGAACGTGGAGCGAGATCGTTGACGACTGTGAGGACCGCCTCCATTTCTACCGCGACCGGCTGAATCACGATCCAGCCACGGAGCACGCGCTGGAGTATCTCCGGCGAGTTCACAGCGACGTCATGCCGGAGGCGGTCGCGTAGTAGTCGCCCATCTACGGAGGCAACCGACCGAGCCGCAATCGCCACGTTGCGCGTCGATGGGCAGCATCTGCGGCACCGCGACCTTCGCCCACACGACCCCACACATCTCGGCGGCGATCGATTTCAGACACGAGCCTGGCTCCTCGCACGGCAAGTGCGAGGACGTGACCGCATCCCGGGCGCGGAGCTCGGTTCGTCCGTTCCGGCGGACCGGCCCCGGTAGGCGCCGTCGCGTTCAGCGGGTCCGGTAGCAGCGCAGCCACATGTCGACGCCGTCGTCGATGATCGTGGCGACCTCCTCGTCGGAGAGCTCGCGCAGGCCGTACCGGGACTGGCTGATCGCCTCGTTGAACACCAGCATGACGAGCTGACGGACCGCCAGATCCAGATTGTCCACGTCGAGGACGCCGAGCCGGACCTGCTGCTCGATCTCCTCCCTGAGGGAGAGCTCGAAGGCGGGTCGCGCCTGCGTCCACTTCTCCATCAGCTCGGGATGGCGCATCTGCTCGATGAAGACCAGACGGCGGAACGCGGCGACGTCCCCGCTCAGGTTCAGGCGCACTATAAGGCGGAAGACCGCGCGAAGATCCCGGTCGATGTCGCCCGTGCCCTCGAACTCCTCGGCGAACGCGGTCGCCGCGGCCTCGATCGCATCCTGCTGGACCGCCTGGACGACGGCCGCGAACAGCTGTTCCTTGCCCTCGAAGTGGTTGTAGATCGTCTGTTTCGACGTGCCGGCCTCGGCGGCGATCACCTCGATGCTCGTGTCGACGTAGCCGTGCCGCAGGAACACCCGCTTGGCGGCGTCGACGATCAAATGCCGCTTCGCCGGGCGACCGGGGCGGCGGGCGGGCACTTGACTTTCTGGACTCATGAGTCTAACAATACCAAATATTAGTTAGAACGAGCAGTCCAAGTATTCGGTACGCCGTCCCGGCGGGAGCCCCTTCACCCGCACCGTCCCCGGTACCTGGTCCTGTTCGCCATGCCCTCATCCGAGTGGAACGAGCAAGGAGAGCCATGAAGACCACCGATGTCGTCATCGTCGGCAGCGGCCCCAACGGGCTGCTGATGGCGTGCGAGCTCGCGCTGGCCGGCGTGCGTCCCGTCGTGCTGGAGCGCCTGCCGGAGCGGAACACGTCACCCAAGGCCAACGGCCTGGTCGGCCGCGTTGTGCAGATGCTGGACTACCGCGGTCTGTACGAACGGTTCAGCCGGAGTACGGAACCACCGACGCCGGCCCCCTACTTCCAGTTCGGGGCCCTGTTCCTGGACATGTCCGAATGGGACGGCAACTCGCTGTACACGCTGCCCGTCCCGCAATATCGCATGGAGGAGCTGCTCGAACAGCGCGCGCACGAGCTGGGGGTGGAGATCCGGCGCGGGCACGAGGTGACGGAGCTGGGCCAGGATGCCGACGGGGTCACCGTCGACGTGCGAGGGCCCGACGGCTCCTACCGGCTGACGGCCGGATTCCTGGTCGGCGCCGACGGCGGGCACAGCGGCATTCGCAAGCAGGCCGGCATCGGGTTTCCCGGCATCACCGACAAGAGCTTCGTCGGGCGCAGCGGGCAGGTCACGATCCACCCGCCGGTGGCCGTCCCGGGGACCGGCGAGCTGGAGGTGCCTGGCCTGGGACGGCTCTGGCCTGCGACCTTCACCCGTACGGAGAACGGCGTCTTCGCCTTCGGGATGTTCCAGCCGGGGGTCTATCGGGTCTCCGTCTTCGAGTGGGACCGGCCGGCGGCCAAGGACCGTGCGTTCACGCCGGTCGAGGACCTGCGCGAGGCCGTCAACCGGGTCCTCGGCGTCGACGTGCCGATGAGCGACCCGGCTGACGGTCAGGGACCCCCGCCGGTGAGGGACACGAACGGCATCAACTCACGGCTGGCCGACCGATACCGGCAGGGGCGCGTTTTCCTGGTCGGCGACGCCGCGCACGTCCAGTCCGGAGTGGGCGGTCCGGGGCTGAACCTGGGCATGCAGGACGTGATCAACCTGGCGTGGAAGCTGGCGGCCGACGTCAACGGCTGGGCGCCGGAGGGCCTGCTGGACACCTACCAGAGCGAGCGGCGCCCGGCCGCGGAAAGGGTGATCATGAGCAGTCGCGCGCAGACCGCCCTGCTGTCACCCGGCCCGAACATCACCGCGCTGCGCGAGGTGTTCACCGAGTTGCTGGGCGATCAGGGCAACGTGCGGCGCATCTCGAACCTCATGTCCGGGGCGGACGTCCGCTATGACATGCGCTCCGACGGCTCCGCGCATCCGATCACCGGCGGCTGGATGCCGAATCTCGCCCTGGCCACCGAAAACGGGCCGACCAGGGTCGCCGACCTCATGCACGCGGCCCGGCCGATCCTGCTGGACCTGGCCGGCCGGGCCGATCTGGTGGAAGCGGCCTCGGACTGGGCGGATCGCGTGGACGCGGTCACCGCGACCTGCGAGGACCGTCCCGCGGACGCCGTACTGATCCGCCCGGACGGGTACGTCGCGTGGGCCGCCGCCCCAGGCACGTCCGGCGGGGCGGACGCGCTGCGGCAGGCCCTGCGCACCTGGTTCGGCCTCCCGGTCCAGGCCACCTCCCTTACCGGCGCCGACCTTCACCAGGCGAACCCGGCACAGCGGCCTGCCCACCGCGCGACGCAACGGCCTGCCGGGTGACCACCTGCGTCAGCGGCAGTCCCCGCCCCTGGCCGATGAGGTCCTGCGAACCTTCCGTACGGCGCGCGCCCCGCCACCCACGTGGCGCGAGCCGTACGGAAGGGGTCAGCGGGTGAAGGCCAGGTCCTTGAGGCGCAGGGCGCCCTTGAAGACCAGGTAGAGGTCGTGCCTGCCGGCGGCCCCGGAGACCGGGGCGGTGGCCGTGGTCCACTGGTAGACGCCGCCGGTGGCGGTCACCGGGACCGTGGCCACGACCCTGCCGGTCGGGGAGTCGAGGCGGACCTCGACGGAGGAGGCGGCGGTCGCGGCGACGCCGGCCCTGAAGCCGGTCACGCCCCTGCCGAGGTCCACGTCCTCGAACGCGATCCACTCGCCCGCCGAGCCTCCGACCGCGTCACCGCGGACCTTGGTCTCGTCGACCAGCTCGACCCCCGAGTAGTCGTCGAAGTCGGCCGCCCGGGTGACCCTGGTCAGGTCGCGGTCGGGGATCTTCTCACCGTTCACCCGTACGGTCACGCGTCGGCGAATCCTGTCCGAGGAGGAGCCGACCAGGATGTCGTGGGTGGACGGCTCGACCGCGAAGCGGCCCCGGGTCACATCCCACAGAGCGAGGTCCGCGGTCCTGAGCGAGAGCCGTACGACCTTCGACTCGCCCGGCGCGAGGTGCACCCGCTGGAAGCCGCGGAGCTGCTTGACGGGCTGTTTCACCCGTGACGTCCGCTGGTGGGTGTAGAGCTGGACGACCTCGTCGCCCGCCACGGGACCGGTGTTGGTCACGCGGACGCTCACCTCGTAGCCGTCGCCCTTCGCGACGGCCTTCAGCCCCTGGTAGCCGAAGGTGGTGTAGCTCAGGCCGTGGCCGAAGGCGTAGAGCGGGGCGCCCTTGCCGTACAGGTAGGTCGAGCCGGTCTTGATGATGTCGTAGTCGAGGATGTCGGGCAGCGCGGCAGTGCCCTTGGGCCAGGTCTGGGTGAGACGGCCCGCCGGGTTGACGTCGCCGTACAGGACGTCGGCCAGGGCGTGGCCGGTCTCGGCTCCGGCGTGGGTGGTCCACAGGATCGCCGGCACCTTCTCCTGGAGCCGGTCGATGGTCGTCGGGTAGCTGTTCTCCAGCACCACGACGGTGTTCGGGTTGGCCCTGCGGACCGCCTCGACCAGCGCCTCCTGGCCTTCGGCGAGGTTGGTGTCCATCCGGTCGTGGGCCTCGCGGCCGTTGATGAACGGCATGCTGCCGACCACGACCACCGCCACGTCGGCGCTCTTCGCCGCCGCGACGGCCTCGTCGATCCCGCTGCGTACGGTCTCCTTGGTGAAACGGGTGGCGCCGGCGGCCGTCGTCAGGCTGAGCGTGCCGTCGGCCGCCGCCCTGACGTAGGTGTCCGGGCCGAACCAGGACTCGGCGGTCTCGTATCCGGCGTATCTCAGGAGCGTCGTCCCGTCGGCCTGCGCCTCAAGCTTGAACTGTTCCTGCACGAACCAGCCGGTGGGCTGGTCCTGGTTGTTGACCAGGGTGGACCAGTTCGCCCGGCTGACGTACTTGCCGTTGGCGACGCTGCGCAGGGTGACGATGCCCTGCCCCCAGTCGAAGACGTCGAACTGCTCGGTCGCGCCCGCCGCGGTCGCCGACAGCTTGAGGTCGGCGCCCGCGCCGGTGCCCGCAGTGAGATATCTGCCGTCGGCCTTGAGCGCGATCCGGTCGACGCCCTCGGTGTCGACGGTGGCGGCCCGCTCCTTGATGCCGTCGAGCGGGGTGACCCGGTAGGGCAGTTTGCCCGAGTACCAGTCGGTGTAGAGGGTCTTGGCCAGCGGCCCCACCACCGCGACCTTCTTCGACGGTTTGAGGGGCAGGGTCCTGTTCGCGTTCTTGAGCAGCACCGCCGCCTCCGCCGCGGTCTGCCGGGCGAGCCCCTGGTGCGCGGGGGTGTTGACCGCGGCCTTGGTGATCTTCCCGTACGGCCCGCCGTCCGGATCGAACTCACCCAGCCGGAACCGGATGCTCAGGATTTTGCGGACGGCTCCGTCGATGTCGGCCGGGGTGAGAAGGCCCTGCGACAGTGCCGCGTTGACCGAGCTCACCGTCGGGGCGGCGTTGGTGTCGTCCACCGTGAAGCTCTCGACGCCCGCCTTGATCATCGCGGCGGCGGCCTCGGCCTGGGTGGCGTAGTAGGCCTGCGAGCCGGTGAGGTTGTTCGGGCCTCCGGCGTCGGAGACGTTGAACAGGGGCCTGTCGGTCCAGGTCCCGACGGAGGAGTTGAGGTCGGTGACCGTGGCGGGCCGCCCGTTGATCCGGTTGTAGGCCGTCATGACGCCGGTGGCCGCGTCGGCCTCGACGGCGGCTCTGAAAGCCGGGATGTCGTACTCGTTGAGAACGCGCGGGCGCAGGCTGGAGGAGGTGGTGTCCCGCCGGACCTCGTTGTTGTTGGCCAGGAAGTGCTTGAGCACCGGGGCCGCCCTGAGATGGTCGGGGTCGTCGCCCTGGATGCCCGAGCCGTACGCGGTGGAGATCGCCCCGGTGAGCAGCGGGTCCTCGGAGTAGCCCTCCTCGTTGCGGCCCCAGCGCGGGTCGCGGAGCAGGTTGACCACCGGCGCCCAGAGCTGCAGGCCCCAGAGCCGGGGGTTCTCCGCGTGGTAGCCCCGGGCCTCGTCGCCGACGGCGGAGCCGACCCGCTTGATCAGGTCCGGGTCCCAGGTGCTGGCCAGGCCCACGGCCTGGGGGAAGACGGTTCCCTCCGCGGTCACGACGGCGCCGCCGTTGTCGATGTCGGTGGACCACGCGACGCCGTGCAGCGCCTCGGTGCCGGTCTTGAACAGGCCGATGCCCAGCCGGTCCACCGCGGGCTGGTACTGGTGGAGCCAGGAGACCTTCTCGGCCAGGGTCAACCGGCCGAGAAGGTCGTCGATCCGCTGGGTCAGGGGCAGCGCGGGATCTCGGAAGGGATACTCGTAGGCCGCCTGGGCGGGAGCCGTGGTCAACCCCAGGGTCAGGGTCAGTACGGCCGCCGCCACCAGTGACGTGCGAAAGGACATTGCGCCTCCAAGGTCAGGGGGTCGAAGCGCTTCGGGTTCGGGACGCCATACGCCCCTGAACGGCGGGTGGTGTCACGAGAGATTGCCTGCGGGGTTGCCTACGGATCGTTTCCTGCGGTTGCTTACGGGATGTCGCGCGTGGTCGCGGGAACTACTTGATCGCTCCTACGGTCACGCCGCGGGTGAGGGTCCGCTGGAAGATCAGGAAGAAGGCGATGGCCGGGAGGATGCCGAGCAGCGCCGAGGCGCTCGACATCGTGGCGTCCATCATCTTGTCCCCCTGCAGGACTCCCAGGGCGACGGGGACGGTCTGGTTGTCGTTGGAGATGAGGAAGACGAGGGGCAGGAAGAACTCGTTCCAGGTCCAGATGAAGAAGAAGATGAGCAGGACGCTCAGCGTCGGCCTGCTGATCGGCACCACGACCTGCCACAGCGCCCGCCACTTGCCCGCCCCGTCCAGGGCCGCCGCCTCCAGGATCTCGCGCGGGAACCGGCTGAGCACCGAGGAGAGCAGGTAGGTCCCGAAGGCGCTCTGGATCACCGTGAAGATGATGATCACTCCGAGCCTGGTGTCGTAGAGGCCGACCTGCTTCGACAGGTAGTACAGGGGGTAGACCAGCGCCTCCTGCGGCAGCGTGTTGGCCACCAGGAACACGACCAGGATCCACATCCGGCCACGCACCCTGCCGATGCCGAGCGCGTAGGCGTTGAGCACCGACAGGACCGCCGCGAGCACGGCCACCGAACCGCTGATCAGCAGGCTGTTCCAGAGCTTGCCGCCGAAGTTCACCCGGTTCCAGAACCGGACGATCCCATCGAGGTAGAGCTCCCCGGGCAGGCTCAGCGGCCCACCCGAGGAGTAGTCCGCCGGAGACTTCACCGCGTTGAGCGTGACGATGACAAACGGCACCAGCATCACGACGGCCAGCACGACCAGCGAGACCAGGACCGAATATTTCCGGATCATGATTCCCTGTCCTGAATCCGCAGGAAGAAGACCGTCACCATGATGATCACGAGGGTGAGCACGGTGGCGATCGCCGAGCCGTAGCCGACGTTGGCCTTCTCGAAGAAGTTCTGGTAGCTGAAGTAGGACGGCACGAGCGTGGCCCCGCCGGGGCCGCCCCGCGTCAGGACGAAGATCGGTCCGAAGACCTTCAGCGCGGCGATCGTGCAGGTCAGCAGGACCACGTAGATCTCCGGCCGGATCTGCGTGAGCGTGATGTGCCAGAACCGCCGCCACCACGACGCGCCGTCCATCTCGGCCGCCTCGTACAGCGTGGGGTCGACCCGCTGCAGCCCCGACATGAAGATCACGACCGGGTAGCCGATCTGGAACCACACCATGATCGCCATGACGCTCGGCAGCGCCCAGGCGGGGTCGCCGAGCCAGTTTCTCGGTTCCATCCCCAGGAGCTTGAGCAGCTCGTTGAGCGCCCCGAACTGCGGATGCATGATCCAGCCCCAGACGATTCCGGCGACCGCGACCGGCAGGACCTGCGGCAGGTAGTAGGCCGCCCGCAGCACGCTGGCCGTACGGGGGCCGAACTTCTTGCCCACGTAGTCGAACAGGGTCGCCGCCAGGACCAGCCCGATGATCGTCGGGATGATCGCCATCGCCACGATCAGCGCGACGTTGTTGCGGAAGGAGGCCCAGAACCGCTCATCGGCGAGGAGCCGCGTGTAGTTGTCCAGGCCGATCCACTTCGGCGCGCCGATCCCCTGCCACCGGGTGAACCCGATCCCGACGTTCATCAGGAACGGCACGACGATGACCGCGGTGAAGAGCACCGCGCTCGGTAGGAGGAACACCCAGTACCCGCTGCTACGAGACCTCTTCATACGAGGACCTCTCCATATGTTTCTGTGCGTACGGGTCCGTGCCGCGGCGGAGCGGCACGGATCTCGAAAAAAGGGCGGTCACCGTCGTCCGGCCGGCAGCCGACGTCCTGCCGATAACCGACGTCCGGTTCGTTGCCGACGTCCTGCCGATAACCGACGTCCGGTTCGTTACCGACGTCCTGCCGGTCGTCGACGTCCGGTCAGTTGCCGATGTCGGCGAGGTTCTCGTTGTACGGCCCGGCGATCTCGTCCAGAACCTGGTCGGGCGTCTTGGTGCCGTTGATGAGGTTCTGCACGCCCGAGACCAGCACGTCGTAGTAGCCGGGGGCCGGCCAGTCCGGGTAGAACGCCAGCCCGTCGGAGGTCGAGAGCTTGTTGAAGTTCTCGATCAGCTCCTTGCTCTTCGGGTCGGTGATCGCGGCCGGGTCGGCCGCCACCGGGATGCCGCCGGAGTTGCCGAGCAGGTTCTGGATGTCCTTCTTCATCGTGATGTCGATGAAGTCGTAGGCGAGGTCCTTGTTCTTGGCGTTCTCGGGGACGACCCAGATGTTTCCGCTGGATCCGGCGTTCATCGTGTTACCCGGCCAGAGGAAGGAGCCCCACTCGAAGTCCTTGATGTCGGTGGCGAACCGGCCGTACCACCAGCTGCCCGACACCAGGATCGGATACTTGCCGCCGATGAAGGACACCCCCATGTCCTCGGCCTTGATCGCGGCGGAGTCCTTGCCGATGTAGCCCTTCTTGACCCAGTCGGCGAAGGTGTCGGCCGCATACTTGAACTCGGGTCCCTTGAAGTCGACCTTGCCCTTGTAGAGCTGCAGCGCGTCCACCCACGGCCGCTGCGCCTTGCTCAGCGCGAGCTGGTAGAGGATCTGCTGCGCCGGGTATTCGGCGCCGCCGACGGCCAGGGGCGTGGTCCCGGCCTTCTTGAACGTCTCCAGCGCGGCGGTGAACTCGTCGAAGGTCGTGGGCACCTCGATGCCCGCCTTCTTGAACAGGTCCTTGTTGTAGTAGACCATCACGTACTCGGCGTAGTTCGGGATGCCGAACCACTTGCCGGCGCCCATCACACCGCGCTCGTCATACTTCGCGGTGGTCTGCAGCGAGGGGCTGAGCAGCTTGTCCCAGCCGCGTTTGGTCGCCTCGGGTGAGAGGTCGGTCAGCAGGCCCTGCTTGGACAGCAGCCCGGCGGTGGCGTTGCCCTTGTTGTACTCCATCACGTCCGGGGCCTCGTCGGAGTTGAGGATCATGCCCGCGGACTGGCGGATCTGCTCGAACGCCTTCTCCTCCAGCTTGACCGTCACGCCGGGGTGCGAGGCCTCGAACTGCTTGACCGACTCGGCCCAGGCCTTGCCCATCGCGCTGTCGGCGCCCTCGTAGTGCCAGAGCTTCAGAACGCGGGGGCCCGTCGCGGCGGGTGTGTCCGCCGCCTGCTCGGTGCCGCCGCATGCGGCCAGCGCCACGAGCATGGCCGCGACGGCCACGCCTGTTCTCACCTTGAACATGGTTTCTCCTAGATGCCTAGATGGTGGTGATGACGACCGGGACGCCGGCCCCCACCAGCTCGACGCCCGCGATCCGCGCGCTCCCCGACACGGTCACCGTCAGCCCGTCCGCATCCGGGACAGCGGTGATCGTGGTGTCTCCTTCGAGGTCGGAGACGGTGGTACGGCTCTCGCCCACGCCGTAGCCGACCAGGACGATCTCTCCGAACGACCCGTCCCCGATGGCGTCGCCGGGGTCGGCGAGGGTCGGGATGAGCGCGCCGTGCCTTACGAACAGCGGGATCCGGTCCAGCGGCGTGGAGACCGTGACGTACCGGCCACCCGCCAGTACCTCTCCCGTCCAGTGGTCCACCCACTCGCCCGCGGGCAGGTAGACCTTCCTCACTCCCTCGGGGGAGGTCATCGGCGCCACCAGCAGGTCGCGGCCGAGGAGGTACTCCAGGTCCGCCTGCCAGGCCACCGGGTCGTCGGGGTGGTCCACGCAGAGCGCCCGCATCATCGGCGCCCCGGTCCTGGCGGCCTCGACCGCCGCCGTGTAGATGTACGGCATGAACCGGTAGCGCAGCTTCAGCGCCTCCACCGCCTGGGCCTCGACCTCGGGAAACTCCCACGGCTCCCTGCTGGTGGTGCCGTGCAGGCGCAGCAGGGGCGAGAACGCGCCGAACTGGGTCCAGCGGACGTACAGGTCGTCGGTCGGGCGGCCGGTGAACCCGCCCGCGTCGTGGCTCCAGAACGGGATGCCGGACAGTCCGTGCGCCAGCCCGCCGCGCAGCGTGCTGCCCATCGCCGGGTAGCTCGTGTAGGTGTCGCCGCTCCACTGCGCCGCGTGCCGCTGGCCGCCCAGGAACGACGAGCGCGCCCAGACCATGCCGTGCCCGGCGATCTCCCGGGTCGCCTCGGAGACGGCGTCGTTGAACAGCAGCGCGTAGACGTTGTGCAGGTCGGTGCCGCTCATGCCGTTGAACGCCACCGCGTCGTGCGGCACGCCCTCGGCGAAGTCGGTCTTGAAGACCTGCACGCCCTGGCGGAGCAGCGGCCGCAGCAGTCCCTTGAACCATTCCACGGCGGCGGGGTTGGTGAAGTCGACGATGCCGCAGGCGGGGTAGGAGCCGTGCCAGCAGTCGGCCACGTAGACCTCACCGTCCGGCTTTTTAAGGAAATATCCGTCTTCTGCGGCCTGGGGGAACACCGGGCTGAGGTGAGAGATGTACGGGTTCATCCAGAGGCAGACCTTGAAGCCCATCCCGTCCAGCTCGGTCAGCATGGTCTCCGGGTCGGGGAAGTTGGTCGCGTCCCACCGCAGGTCGGACCAGTGCCCGTCCGTCTGCCAGTACGTGTCCAGGTGCAGTACGTCGCACGGGATCCCGCGCTCCCGGATCCTGCGTGCCCTGGCCATCACCCGCTCCTGGGTGTCCACGAAGAATCCCGAGGAGATCCAGGTGCCGAAGGCCCACTTGGGCGGGAGCATCGGCCGGCAGGTCAGCAGGTCGAACCGGTCGAGCACCTCGGGCGGGGTGGGACCGGCGATCACGTAGTAGTCGATCAGGTCGTCCGGGACCACGATCTGCACGCAGCTGTGCGTGGACTGGCAGACGTCGAACTCCACGGGCGCCCCGCTGTCGACCAGCACCCCGTAGCCCCGGCTGGAGAGGTAGAACGGCACGTTCTTGTACGCCCGCTGCGACTCCGCGCCGAACGCGTCGAAGTTCCACATGACCGGCCGCTGGCCGCGCTTGTCCAGCGGGGTGAACGACTCGCCGAAACCGGTGAACGCCTCGTCGGCGGCGGCGGCGAAGCTCTCGTGGTAGCCGACCACCGCGCCGTCGGAGCTGGACCGGCCGAACGGCAGCGTGCGCAGGCGCCCGCTGATGTCGGTGTGACCCCGGTCCTGCTCCAGCAGGAGCGCTCCACTCGCGTCGGTGAACCTCAGGTTCCACGGCGCCAAGGTGATCTCCGCGCGGAGTGAGCCCGCGTCGATCAGGATCGTCCCGTCGCCGCTCTCCACCCGCGCCCCGGCGAACTCACCCGGCGTGACCATCGAGATCGCGGCCGCCGACCGGGTCCGCGCGTCCACGTCCTGCCCGAGCCGTACCCGGATCACGCCCTCGCCCGCCACGCCCACCTGGACCAGAAGCGTCTCCTCGGCGGAGGTCACGGCCTTCAAAATCACCCCGGTCGCGTCGGACGCCACCGGCTCCGCCGCGGTCAGCGCCGACAGGCCCGTCTCACCGTGCGAGCGGACGGGCAGCGCCGGCGGATCGGCGACGAAGTACTCATGCGCGATCAAGGGGGGACGGTAGGGCATGGGGGCTCCAGCGCTTCAGGCTTCCAGTTGCTGAGTTAGTTTTACGTCCAAACGAACAAACGTCAATGGGATCGACCTGCCGGACCGAGGACGGGAGCACGGCTTGGGCAGCGAAAAGCCCCGGCCCTCAGACGGAGGAGCCGGGGCCTGGGTCGTCTCTTACCCCTCGGCGTTCGGCTGGGCGCAGCGGAGGATCGCCGCGACGGACCTGTCCACGTCGTCCTGGTCGGTCGACCAGTTCGACACCGATATCCGCATCGCGGCCCGGCCGTTCCAGGTCGTGCCGCTCATCCAGCAGGTGCCGTCCCGCTGCACCCGCTCCACGACCGCGCGGGTGTGACCGTCGTGGTCGCCGTCCGCGGCGAGGAAGCGCACCAGCACCTGGTTGAGCACCACGTCGTTCAGGATCTCGACGCCGTCGTGGGCGGCCAGCTGCTCGGCGAACGAGCCGGCCAACGCGCAGCAGCGCTCCACCAGTTCGGCGACGCCGGCGCGGCCGAGTGCCCGGATGGCGGCGTAGACGGGGAACCCGCGAGCGCGCCGTGAGAACTCGGGGGTGTAGTCGAGCGCGTCGCGCTCCCCCTCGGCGCCGTGGATGAGGTAGTCGGCCCGTGTCCCCATCGCGGCCCGGTGCGCCCCCGGATGGGCGCAGAAGACGAAACCGGAGTCATAGGGCACGTTGAGCCATTTGTGCCCGTCGGTGGCCCATGAGTCGGCTCGCTCCACCCCCGCCGTCAGATGCCGCAGCCGAGGACTGGCCGCGGCCCACAGTCCGAACGCGCCGTCGACGTGCACCCAGGCCCCGACCTCGTGGGCAACCGCACAGATGTCTCCCACGGGGTCGAAGGCACCCGTGTTGACGCCACCGGCCTGGGTGCAGACGATCGTCGGGCAACCGCTCTCGGCGAGCGCGTCCGACAGCGCGTCCGGGAGCATCCGTCCTTGGTCGTCCGTGTCGACCGAGGTGATCGAGGCGCGGCCCAGGCCGAGGAAGCGCACAGCGCGGTCGATGGTGTTGTGCCGGTGCCGACCGGCCAGTACACGCAGGCGGGGCGCCCCGGCCAACCCGTCGGCCTCGACGTCCCAGCCCTCCCGGCGCAGCACCTCGTGCCGGGCGGCGGCCAGCGCCGTGAAGTTGGCCATCTGGCCGCCGGTGACGAACCCCGTCGACGCATGGGCGGGAAGTCCGAGCAGTTGTACCAGCCACGCACCGGCCACCTCTTCCACCACCGAGGCGGCCGGTGCGAGGGCGGACAGGCAGGCGTTCTGGTCCCAGGTGGTGGTGAGCCAGTCCGCTGCCAGTGCCGCCGGATTCGCTCCGCCGATCACGAACCCGAAGAAGCGACCGCTCGGCGTGCTCACCAGACCGGGCTCGGCCGCCGCGGCCAGCCTCGCGACGACCTCGCGCGCGTCCTGGGGCGCTTCGGGCAGCGGGCCGCCGAGCGCCGCTCGAAGATCGAGCCTGTCCGTCGTGCTGCCCACCGGCCGATCGGGCAGAGTCGTCAGATAGGAGAGGGATCTCTCGTACGCCTCGGCCAGCGGCGCGGCCCAGTCCGGCTTTTCCAACACACTCTCCTCGCCTGCCGCCGGACGATGATCCGGCGTTGACAGCAATGCCTCGGACATCCAGGTGTTTCCATGTTCATCGTCTTGAACCACCTGGTCCGGGGCGCACACGCCCCGCCGGGGCCCCGGCCCGATGCCGGTGGCGGCCGGCGACGGGCGAGGAGAGCGGGTCAGGCCGTGGCTCCTCCGTCGATGAGCAGGTCGGTTCCGACGACGAAGCCCGCTTCGGGCGAGGCCAGATAGAGCACCGCCGCGGAGATCTCGTCGAGACCGCCGACCCGACCGGCCGGCAACTGCTCCCCCATCCGGGCGTCGCGGTCGGCCGCGGTCTCGCCCGGCCGGTAGGACATCGGCGTGTCCATCGGGCCGGGGCTGACGGCGTTGATCCGGACTCCGTCGCGGATGTGGTCCAGCGCGGCGTTGCGGGTCAGCGCGCTGACCGCGGCCTTCGTCGCGACGTACGCCCCCAGACCCGCGAGCCGCTTGTGAGCGCCGAGATTCGAGGAGACGTTGACGATGGCGCCGCCGCCGTTGCGGCGCATGTGGGCGATCTCATGCTTCATCGACAGCAGGACGCCGGTGAGGTTGACCGCGACGAGCGTGGACCACTGGTCCTCGTCGATGTCGCCCACGGGGCCGAACGCGGTGATGATGCCGGCGTTGTTCACCGCGACGTCGAGGCCGCCGTAGGTGGCCGCGGTCCGCGTCACGAGCGCCGCGACGTCCTCGGACCGGGTGACGTCCGCGGTGATCGCCGTGGCGCGGCCGTCCTCGGCCTCGATGAGCTTCACGGTCTGCGTCAGCGGTTCGGCGGAGCGTCCGGCCACGGCGACGGCCGCGCCCTCCCGCGCGAAGGCCAGGGCGATCGCCCGGCCGATGCCGGATCCTCCCCCGGTGACGAGGACGACCTTGCCGGTGAAACGAGCGGTCATGGTGACTCCCAGGTTGGTGGTTTGCCGCGGACATGGCTGGTGGTGGAGGTCGTGCCTCCGGCCGATGCGTCGTCGTCCGAAGAGGCGAGCGGTGCGGGCCGACGGATGTCACACCCCCGGCCGGGGTGATGGCCGGCCGAAGGTGCGGCCGTTCGCGGGTGACGCGCCTTTTGCCGGTGCGATGGGTGGTCGAGGGAGCAGGCGGCGCGGGTCGTGGGAGCCCGCGCCTCCGGGCGAGGTCCGGCGGGCGAGCCGTACGGCCCTGCCCGGCGAGGTCGCGTCACTCCTCGCTCCGGGGCCGTACGCCGATGGCCGTCGACGCCGCCAGGAGTGCGAAGGCGAACCCGGCGGCGCCCAGCGCCCAGGAGTAACCACCGGTCGTGGCGGCCTGCGGGCTCGCGCCCCCCACGGTGATGTGCGAGGTTCGGGCCGCCGCGACGGTCATCAGCAGAGCCAGCCCGACCGTGGGCCCCAACTCCATGGCGGTGTTCATGACGCCTCCCGCGAGGCCGGCCTGCCGCTGTGGGACCCCGGCGACGGCGAGAACCGCGGCCCCGGCGAAGACCGGCGCGACTCCGGCCGGCAGGAGCACGAGGCCGGGCAGCAGACCGGTGACGTACTCCGTACGCGGGTCGAGCCCCGAGAGCAGGAACAGCCCGCCGGCGGCGACCGTGAGTCCCGCACCGACGACCGCGCGGGCGCCGAACCGGACGATGAGCCGGCCGGCGAGCCGACCGGCGATGAGGAGCGAGAGCGCGTAGGGCACGAAGGCCAGCGAGGTCCGCAGCGGCGACCAGCCGCGGATCTGCTGGAGGTACAGCGCGAGAAGAAGGAAGACCATCGCGGTTCCCGCGGCGGAGAGGGCGATCGCCGGCAACGCGACGGCACGGCGCCGGTCGGCGAGGAACGCCGGAGGCAGGAGCGGCTCCCGGCCGCGCAGCTCGACCGCGGCGAAGGCCGTCAGCGACGTCAGGCCGGCGACGAGCGGGACCAGGACCGCCGCCGAGGCCCACGCGTGCCCGCTTGTCGACAGCAGGCCGTAGCTGAGCAGCGTGACCCCCGCCGTGGCGAGTGCGGCTCCCGGAAGATCGAGTGCGACCGGTCCACTCGGCGCGGCGGCGGGCAGCCATCGCGGCGTCAGCGGCAGCGCGACCAGGCTCACCAGCAGCGCGACGCCGAACATCCACCGCCACGGCACCCAGGTGGTGACCATGCCGGACAGCAGGGTCCCGGCCGTCGCGCCCAGAACGGACAACCCACCCCAGGTCGCCATGGCCCGGGCGTACCTGCCTGGGTCGGGGAGGACCGCGCGAAGCACGGCGACGGCGGCCGGCGCGGTGAGTGCCGCCCCGACGCCCTGGGCGAAACGGGCCGCGACCAGGACCGCGAAGCCCGGGGCGAGCGCCGCGACGGCCGAGGCCACCGCGAAGACGACGAGCCCCGTGGCGAACAGCACGCGACCGCCGTGCCGGTCGGCGAGCCGGCCGCCGAACAGCAGCAACCCGCTGAAGGAGAGCCCGTACGCGGTGCTGACCATGAAGAGGCCGGAGGGGCCGAGCCGGAACTCCCGGCCGATCTCGGGGAGCGGTACGGCGATCAAGGTGATGGTGAAGATCAGGGTGGTCTGAACGGTGCCGAGCAGTGCGAAAGCCCGAACCGAACCGGTCCGCTCCGCAGGCTCCGCCGGCTGCGCCGTCGCGCCGTGCCCGACCGGCGGCGAGCCGGGTTCCGTGATCGCCATGATTCCTTTCCGAAGCGTCCGAAAATTCGAGATCGATCGTTCTTGTTTTTGGGCAGCAGCAGGCACCTCGCCACGTCGAAGACCGCCCGTTACCGCGAGCGCCGTCGGTCCAACCGCGCCGTCGCCCGCAGCGGTCACACCGGCAGCGCCGGCAGGCCCCGCCGGACGCGCCGGCCGGTCCGGCGGCGTCCGGTCAGTCCAGCAGCGCCAGCGCCTGCGCGGCTGCGTCACGCAGGCGCTGAGGTCCGGCCTCCGCCTTGCCCACGACCCGCAGCCCCTGCATCAGCACGAGCAGGAAGCGGCCCAGCGCCCGGGGATCCCGCTCCTCGCCCAGCTCCCCCTGGGCCTGCGCCCGGATCAGAGCCGAGGTCAGCGCGGTCTCCAGGTGATCCCAGCTCGCCTGCACGCGGCGGGCCATGAGCGGGTCGTGCGGAGCCAGCTCAACCGCCGTGTTGACCACAAAACAGCCGCGGCGCCCGCCGTCGCCGGCCGCCTCGCGGGCGAACCGCTCGACCAGCGCCCGCACGGCGGGCAGCACCGGCCCCGGCTGGGACAGCCCGGCGAGCAGATGGGGGTCGACCAGCTCGGCGTACCGGTCGAGCGCCTTCAGGTACAGCTCGTGCTTGCCCCCGAAGGTGGCGTAGATGCTGGCCCGGGCGACGCCCATGTACTCGACGAGATCGGCCATCGAGGTCGCCTCGTACCCCCGCTCCCAGAACAGCTCCAGCGCCGCTCGAAGTGCCGCATCCGGATCGAACTCCTTGGTTCTGGCCACGTCCCGAAGATAGCCCAATCAAGAATGACCGGTCAACAATGAGTCGTACGGAACCCGCCCGGGACCCGAGTAGCACCGTGGCCTCGCGCGGTCACGGCGCTTGTCGCGCGGAGTCCGCCGGAACCCGGGTCGCGGCGTGGCCTCGCGCGGTCGCGGCACTTGAGGCGGACCGATGATCCATGGATAATTAGTTTAGTTTCCATCCAAATAGAGGAGCCCGGAGTGGACTGGCCGAAGGGGTTCGACGGGCTGTGCTACGGAGGGGACTACAACCCCGAGCAGTGGCCCGAGGAGGTCTGGAAGGAGGACGTCGAGCTGATGCGGCGGGCCGGGGTCAACCTGGTCACCGTCGGGGTGTTCTCCTGGGCCCGGCTGGAACCCTCGCCCGGCGTCCACGATCTCGGCTGGCTGGACCGCGTCCTCGACCTGCTCCACGCGGGCGGGATCGGGGTCGACCTGGCCACCCCCACCGCCTCCCCGCCCCCCTGGTTCGGCCTGGCCCACTCGGACGCGCTCACCGTCACGGCGGACGGTGTCCGGCTCACCCACGGCAGCCGCGACACCTACTGCGTGAGCGCCCCGCCGTACCGTGACGCCTCCGTCCGGATCGCCCGCACGCTCGCCGAGCGCTACCGGGATCACCCCGCCCTGGCGATGTGGCACGTCCACAACGAGTACGGGACCGCGTGCCACTGCGACCACGTCGCCGCCGCCTTCAGGACCTGGCTCGCCGGCAGGCACGGCACGCTCGACGCGCTGAACGACGCCTGGACCACCTCGTTCTGGAGCCAGCACTACTCGGCGTGGGAGCAGGTCATGCCGCCCCGCGCCACCCAGTACCTGCCCAACCCCTCCCAGGCTCTCGACTTCCGGCGGTTCGTCTCCGACGCGATGCTCGACCACTTCCGCGCGCAGAAGGCGGTGCTGCGCGAGCTCACCCCCGACGTCCCTGTCACCACGAACTTCGTCTTCGGCGACTGGGTGCCGGTGAACCAGCGGCACTGGGCCGAGGAGGTGGACCTGGTCGCGATCGACCACTATCCGGCCGCGGACCCCCCGCAGGAGACCGCGTTCGCCGCCGACCTCGCTCGCCTCTGGGCCGGAGGGAGGCCGTGGCTGCTGACGGAGCAGGCGGTGGTGACCTACACCGGGCCGCGGATGGTCGCCAAACGTCCCGGGGAGATCACCCGGCTGAGCCTGTCGCACATCGCGCGGGGCTCGCGCGGGGCGATGTTCTTCCAGTGGCGGGCCTCGCGGGGCGGAGCCGAGCTCTGGCACTCCGGCATGGTCCCGCACGCCGGTCCGGACTCGCGGATCTTCCGCGAGATCTGCGAGCTCGGTGAGCTCCTGCCCTCCCTCGACGAGGCCGTCCGCGCGCCGGTCGAGGCCGGGGCCGCGATCCTGTGGGACGCCGAGGCGGGCTGGGCACTGCAGTCACCGGGCCTGCCGTCGGCGGAGCTGAGCTACCTCGCGGCCGTACGGCAGGCGCACCGGGTGCTCTACCGGCACGGCGTCACCGCCGACTTCGCCCATCCTTCGGCGGACCTGTCGGCGTACGGGCTCGTGCTCGTGCCCAGCCTCTACCTGGTCTCCGACGCCGACGCCGCGAACCTCCGCCGCTACGTCGAAGGCGGCGGCACGCTCCTGGTCTCCTTTCTCAGCGGCGTCGCCGACGAACACGCCCGGGTCCGGCTGGGCGGCTACCCCGGGGCCCTGCGCGACCTGCTCGGCATCGGGGTCGAGGAGTTCCATCCCCTGCCCCCGGACGTCGCGATGACCCTGTCCGTCCCCGGCGGCGGTCCCCTGCGCGCCCACCCGGAGACCACCGGACCGCCCGGGGACGAACGCGCCCGCCCAGAGCACGCCCGGACGCTCCCGAGCGCCCATGGGAAGGACCCCGAACCGCCCGGGGGCAGGCATGCCCACCCAGAGCATGCCCGGACACTCCCGAGCGTCCACGGGAAGGTTCTCGATCCATCCGGAAACGAGCTCCCGATCTCCCTCGATGAGGACTCCGAGCCGTCCGGGGACAAGCCCGCCGAGGACACCGCGACGTTCTGGAGCGAGCATGTCCACCTGCGGGGCGCGGAGGCGCTGGCCCTCTACACCGGCCCGCACGCCTCGGCGGCCGCCCTCTCCGGCCTGCCCGCCATCACCCGCAACCGGTACGGCGCGGGCACGGCCCTCTACCTCTCCACCCGGCTCTCCGACGACGCCTACGCCCGCCTGCTGGGCCTGCAACCGGCCCCCGTGGAACTCGTACGGCGTGGCGAGTGGCTGTTCGCCATCAATCACGGAGAGGATGAGAGGAAGGTGGCGAGCGATCTGCGCCTGCCCCCCGGCGGCTACGCCGTACTGAAGATGAATGACGGAAAGTGCAAGCGGGTGTCCAGCAGGATGCAATGATCCACTGACACGATCGGGGCTGCTTTGAAGGAGGCACCCGTGCGTCGTTCCATCCCCCTGACACTCATCGCCGCGATCTTCGCGTTGTCGGGGACCGTGTTCTCTCCCACCCAGGCCGCGACCGGGCCGTGCAAGCCCGGCGAGGGCGCGGACCTGCGAGGCAGGGACTTCACCCATGGCGCCCAGCTCCCCGCCGACCTGCGCTGCGCCGACCTGACCGAGGCCAGGCTGAACGGCGTGGATCTCACGCTGAAGGACCTGACCGGGGCGATCCTGCGCGGCGCCTCGCTCAAGCAGGCCAACCTCACCCAGACCACACTGAAGTACGCCGACCTGCGGGACGCCGACTTCACCGAGGCCGACCTCGGCCAGCTGCACGCCGACTACGCCGACCTGCGCGGCGCGATCATGATCGACGCCGAGGCGGGGCAGGCGGAGTTCCCGTACGCGGATCTGAGCGGGGCGAAGCTGACCCGGGCCGAGCTGACCCAGGCCGACTTCACCAACGCCAAGCTGGTCGACGCCGACCTCAACGAGAGCACTCCCGGCCAGCTCAAGGCGCGCAAGGCCGACTTCACCCGGGCCAAGCTCCACGACGCCAGGATGGGCCAGTCGAACCTGCGCAACGCGACGTTCAAGGACGCCGACGTGAGCGAGGCCACGTTCACCCAGGCCGAGCTGGACGGCACCGACTTCGCCGGCGCGCTGGTCGAAGGGGCGTCCTTCGTCCAGGCCGACGGCGCGGACCTGACCGGTTCCGAGGGCAACCCCAAGGGCGTCGCCGGGCTGCCCACCGACACCGGCTTCCTCCCGGATGACGGCTCCGAGCCGCAGGTGGACAGGCGCCCCCCGCCCCGTGGCCCGTCGGTCGGGCTCATCATGGTCGTGCTCAGCGCGATGGGCCTGGCGCTCACCATGGTGATCTGGGGGATCAGCACCCAGCGGCGTAACAGGCGCAACGCCCAGTTCGCCCTCATACGGCACAACGCCGAGGAGGACATCACCCGGCTGGGCGAGGAGATCGACCGCCTCGACTACGAGTTCCAGATCAGCGGGCGTGGCGGCATGACCGCCGACCAGGACTGGCGCCGCGCGATCGACGCCTACGAGGCTGCCAAGATCGCGCTGGCCGTGGCCCAGCGCAGGGAGGAGCTGCATTTCGTGGCTCAGGCCGTCCAGGACGGCAGGGCGGCCCTGGACCGCCTCAAGACCAGATCCCTCTAGCCCCGTTCTCCGCACCACCCGGGCACCGCGAGACGGCTCACCCCGGTTCGTCTGCGAAATCTGAAAAGATTCGGACGGTGATGTCGAGAGTCCGTCACCGGCTCCGTCCCCGCGGTGAACGCGGCCGGAACAGGTCTCGCACCAGCACCGAGGAGAAACACGATGGCCAAGTATCTGCTGCTCAAGCACTATCGCGGCGCCCCGGCTGCGGTCAACGACGTACCCATGGAGCGGTGGACGCCGGAGGAGATCTCGGCCCACGTGCAGTACATGAACGACTTCGCGGCCCGGCTCGAGGAGACCGGCGAGTTCGTCGACAGTAAGGCGCTCGCCCCCGGGGGAATGTTCGTCCGGTACGACGGCGAGGGTCGCCCGCCGGTCACCGACGGCCCGTTCGCCGAGACCAAGGACCTCATCGCCGGCTGGATGGTCATCGACGTCGACAGCCACGAGCGTGCCATCGAGCTGGCCGGGGAGCTGTCGGCCGCCCCCGGGGCCGGCGGGGAGCCGATCCACGAGTGGCTTGAGCTGCGCCCGTTCCTGACCCATTCGCCCACCGTCACGGAGTGCACTCTGAAGTGAACGAGATCCTGCTCCGGAGCCTCACGCCGAGCGTGCTCGGGATCCTCGTCCGCCGCGGAGCCGACTTCGCGGCGGCCGAGGACGCCGTGCAGGACGCGCTGGTCAAGGCGGTCCACGTCTGGCCGGCCGACCCTCCTCGGGACCCGAAGGGCTGGCTGGTCACCGTGGCCTGGCACCGGTTCCTCGACGCGACCCGGGCGGACACCGCCCGCCGCCGGCGCGAGGACCTCGTCGACGAGGAGCCGGCGCCCGGGCCCGCGCCCGCGGTGGACGACACGCTCCAGCTCTACTTCCTGTGCGCCCACCCGTCGCTGACGCCGTCGTCCTCGGTCGCGCTCACGCTGCGCGCCGTCGGCGGGCTGACCACCCGCCAGATCGCCCAGGCCTACCTGGTGCCCGAGGCGACCATGGCGCAGCGCATCAGCAGGGCCAAGCGCACCGTCTCCGGCGTGCGGTTCGACCAGCCCGGCGACGTCGCCACCGTGCTGCGCGTCCTCTACTTGGTCTTCAACGAGGGCTACTCCGGCGACGTCGACCTCGCCGCCGAGGCAATCCGGCTCACCCGGCAGCTCGCGGCCGCGATCGACCACCCCGAGGTGGCGGGGCTGCTCGCCCTCATGCTGCTCCACCACGCCCGGCGCGCCGCCCGGACCGCGCCCGACGGCAGCCTGGTGACGCTCGCCGAACAGGACCGCGGCCGGTGGGACACCGAGTCGATCGCCGAGGGCATCGAGATCCTGCAGGCGGCCCTCGCCCGCGACCGGCTGGGCGAGTTCCAGGCCCAGGCCGCCATCGCGGCACTCCACGCCGACGCGCCCACCGCCGAGGAGACCGACTGGGTGCAGATCGTCGAGTGGTACGACGAGCTCTCGCGCCTGACCGACAGCCCGGTCGTCCGGCTCAACCGCGCGGTGGCCGTCGGCGAGGCCGACGGACCGCGCGCCGGCCTGGCGGCGCTCGCGGCGCTGGACGACTCGCTGCCCCGCCATACCGCGGCGGCGGCGTACCTCCACGAGCGCGACGGCGACCTGGCGACGGCGGCACGGCTGTACGCCGAGGCGGCCCACAAGGCGCCCAACCTCGCCGAGCGCGACCACCTGACGCGCCAGGCCGCCCGGCTCAACGCCCGCCGGTGCCGCTGACGGGTCGCGCTCGGAGCCGGCCGGGAAGTGAGCGGACGGACGGGATGAGCGGTCAGATCCCGCTGGGGGTCATCGGCTGCATCAGGCGGCGGGCCGCCTCGGTGATGGAGCCGGACAGCGACGGGTAGACCGCGAAGGTGTGGGCGAGCTGGTCCACGGTCAGCCTCTGCTGGACGGCCACCGAGACCGCCAGGATCAGCTCGGACGCGCGGGGGGCGACCACGACGCCCCCGAGGATGATGCCGGTGTGCGGGCGGCAGAACAGCTTCACGAAGCCGTCGTTGAAACCCTGCATCTTGGCGCGGGCGTTGGTGGCCAGCGGCAGCTTGACCACGTTGGCCTCGATCTCGCCGGCCTCGATCGCCTTCTGGGTGATGCCCACGGCGGCGATCTCGGGGTCGGTGAAGATGGTGGAGGAGACGGTGGCCAGACGGAGCGGCTGCACGGCCTCGCCGAGGGCGTGCCAGACCGCGATCCGGCCCTGCATGGCGGCCACCGAGGCCAGCATCAGCACGCCGGTGCAGTCACCGGCCGCGTAGACGCCGGACGCGGAGGTGCGGGAGACCTTGTCGACCTGGATGAAACCGCCCCGGTCGAGGGTGACCCCGGTCTCCTCCAGGCCGATCCCACCGGTGTTGGGGACCATGCCGACCGTCATCAGGCAGTGGCTGCCCTCGGCGGTCCGGCCGTCCTCCAGCGTGACGACCACGCCGCCCGCGGTGCGCTTGACGGACTCGGCTCGGGAGCGGCCCATGACGTTCATGCCTCGGCGCCGGTATACCTCTTCGAGGACCTCGGCGGCGTCGGCGTCCTCGTTGGGCATCATCCGGTCCCGTGAGGACACGAGCGTGACCTCGGAGCCCAGTGACCGGTAGGCGCCCGCGAACTCCGCGCCGGTGACGCCGGAGCCGACCACGATGAGGTGCTCGGGAAGCTCCTCCAGGTCGTACAGCTGCCGCCAGTTGAGAATGCGCTCGCCGTCGGGCTCGGCTCCGGGCAGGACGCGCGGGGTCGCGCCGGTCGCCACGATGACCACGTCGGCCTGGAGCGTCCGGTCTCCGGCCATGACCGTCTGCGGGTCGAAGAGCCGGCCGGGAGCCTTGATGACCTCGACGCCCTCGGCGGACAGCCGGGCGGCGATGTCGGCGGACTGCGCCTGGGCGAGATCCTTCACGCGCCTGTTGACCAGTGGCATGTCGGCGATGACGCCGCCGACGTCGCCGTCGGGACCGCCGGTGTAGTGGACACCGAGCATGCTGGCGTCGAGGAGCGCCTGCTTCCGCACGGAGGTCGCGATCATCGTCTTGGACGGCACGCAGTCGGTGAGCACGCAGGCCCCACCGGGGCCGTCCTGTTCGACGACGGTGACCTGCGCCCCGAGTTGCGCGGCCACCAGGGCCGCCTCGTACCCGCCGGGCCCACCACCGATGATCACGATCCTTGTCACGTACCCCATTCTCCCGCATAGCCGGACCGGCCAACGCTCGGCACCCCTCAGAAACCGCGAAATCTCCCCCAAACCCGGAGGAAATCGACGGTACGACGAGGCGAAGCAAGCATCTGACCGATCTTGGATTAGTGTTGGATACCGTGCCTGTCTACGCCGCCTACGGCAGCAACATGGACCCGAAGCAGATGGCCCAGAGGGCCCCGCACTCGCCGATCAGGGGGTCCGGCTGGCTTCAGGGCTGGCGCCTGACCTTCGGCGGAAACGACCTCGGCTGGGAGGGCGCGCTCGCCTCCATCGTCGAGGACCCCGACGACCACGTTTTTGTCGTCCTCTACGACGTGCCCGAGTGGGACGAGAACTCCCTCGACCAGTGGGAGGGCGCGGCGCGCGGCCTCTACCACAAGGTCAAGCTCCGGGTGCAGGTCATGGAGGGCGAGGTCGTGGCCTGGTTCTACGTGCTCGACGGCTACGAGGGCGGCCTGCCCTCGGCGCGCTATCTCGGCATCCTCGCCGAGGCGGCCGAGAACGCCGGCGCGCCCGACGATTATGTCAAGGAACTGCGCAGCCGCCCCTGCACGTCCCTCGGAAGCTGAGCCGGGCACTCTCCCGCTTCACGTCGTCGCCGGGCGAGGCGATCCGGCCGCTTCCCGGAAGCCGAGCCAGGCGCCTTCTCCCGCTTCACTCCGTCGCCGGGCGAGGCGGTCCGGCCGTTCCCGTGACCGGTCCGATCCCCGCCCGATCTTCGGCCTGATCCAGGAAAAACGACGAGTACGCTCGTTGAGTGACAGATGACCCTTATGCACTCGCCACGGAGGCCGCGACCGCGCTGAAAAGCGCCGTCGGAGTCGACTCCTTCGATGTCGCTCTGGTGATGGGTTCGGGCTGGGTCCCGGCCGCCGACGCGATCGGTGAGACGATCGCCGAGATCCCGGTGACCGACCTGCCCGGCTTCCTGCCCCCCGCCGTGGCCGGCCACGCGGGCAGGATCCGCGCGGTACGCACCGAGTCGGGCACCATCGCGCTGATCTTCCTTGGCCGCACCCACCTCTACGAGGGCCGCGGCGTGGACCCGGTCGTGCACGGCGTGCGGACCGCGATCAAGGCCGGGGCCGGCACGATCGTGCTGACCAACGCCGCCGGAGGACTCCGCCCCGAGACCCAGAAGGTCGGCGAGGCGGTGCTGATCAGCGACCACATCAACCTGAGCGGCGCCAGCCCGATCACCGGCCCCACCTTCGTCGACCTCACCGACGTCTACACCCCGCGCCTGCGCGACCTGGCCCGCGAGGTGGACCCGTCGCTGGCCGAGGGCGTCTACGTGGCCTTCCGCGGCCCGACGTACGAGACCCCGGCCGAGGTCCGCATGTGCAGGATCCTCGGCGGCGACATGGTGGGCATGTCCACCGTGCTGGAGGCCATCGCGGCCCGCGAGGGCGGCGCCGAGGTGCTCGGCATCTCCCTGGTCACCAACCCGGGCGCCGGCCTCGTGGGCGAGCCGCTCAACCACGCGGAGGTGCTGGAGGTCGGCCGCGCCACCGCCGCGCGCATGGGCGTCCTGCTGTCCAAGGTCGTCGGCAAACTGTAGGTCCGTAGGAAAACCGGCGGGCGGCGAGCGGCGGCGCGGACCCCCGCCCGAGCACACGGCGGTTCTCCGCCCGAGCATGAGGTGACGATGAGCAGCGATCTTGTACGGCTCGCGCATTCCTGGCTGGCCCAGGACCCCGACCCCGAGACCCGGGCGGAGCTCACGGCGCTGCTGGAGAGCGGCGACGACGAGGCGCTGCGCGAGCGGTTCGGGGCCAGGCTGGAGTTCGGCACCGCCGGTCTCCGCGGTGAGCTGGGCGCCGGTCCCAACCGGATGAACCGGGTCACCGTCATGCGCGCCGCCGCCGGTCTGGCCCGGGTCCTCGGTCCCGGCAGGCACGTCGTGATCGGTTACGACGCCCGGCACAAGTCCGACGTCTTCGCCCATGACACCGCCGCGGTGCTCACCGGTGCCGGGCTGCGCGCCTCGGTCCTCCCCCTCCCGCTGCCCACCCCGGTGCTGGCCTTCGCCGTCCGCCACCTCGGCGCCGACGCGGGCGTGACCGTCACCGCCAGCCACAACCCGCCCCGCGACAACGGCTACAAGGTCTACTGGGGCGACGGCTCCCAGATCGTGCCGCCGATCGACGCGGAGATCTCCGCCGCCATCGACGCCACGGGGCCGGTCTCCGAACTGCCCCTCGGCTCTCCCGCGGATCCCGCCTGGATCGCGCTGGGCGAGGACGTCGTGGCCGACTACCTGAAGGCGGTGACCGCGCTCCCGATCGGCGAGGCCCGTGACCTGCGGGTGGCCTACACCCCGCTGCACGGCGTGGGCGCTGCCACGCTGACCGGCGCCTTCCTGTCCGCCGGGTTCAAAGCCCCCGCGATCGTCGAGGTCCAGGCGGATCCCGATCCGGACTTCCCCACCGTCGCCTTCCCCAACCCGGAGGAGCCGGGCGCGATGGACTTCGCGCTGGAGCTCGCCCGGCGCGTCGGAGCCGACCTGATACTGGCCAACGACCCCGACGCGGACCGCTGCGCGGTGGGCGTGCCCCTGCCCGGCGGGGACTACCGGATGCTGACCGGCGACGAGGTGGGCGCCCTCCTCGGCGAGCACGTGATCCGCCAGACCTCCGGCGAGGACCGTCTCGTGGCCACCACGATCGTCTCGTCGTCCCTGCTCGGCAAGATCGCCGCATCGTACGGCGTGCACTACGCCGAGACCCTCACCGGCTTCAAGTGGATCATGAAAGCCGGAGGCGGGCCCGGCCGGGCCGGAGACGTACGCAACCTGGTCTTCGGATACGAGGAGGCGCTGGGCTACAGCGTCGGCTCGGACGAGGGCCTGCCCGTTCACGACAAGGACGGCATCGGCGCGGCGCTGACCGTGGCCGGCCTCGCCGCGCAGGCCGCGCTGGACGGCCGTACCCTGCTCGATCTCCTGGACGACCAGGCCCGCAGGTACGGCCTGCACGCCACCTCCCAGCTCTCGTTCCGGGTGGCGGACCTGTCCCTGATCACCGGCGCGATGGCCCGCCTGCGAGCCACCCCGCCCGCGCAACTCGGCGGTCACAAGGTCGAGTCGGCCGACGACCTGAGCGAGGGCTCGGGTGGCCTCCCGCCCACCGACGGCCTGCGCTACCACCTGTCGGGCGGCACCCGCGTCGTCATCCGCCCCTCGGGCACCGAGCCCAAGCTCAAGTGCTATCTGGAGGTCGTGATTCCGGTGACCGGCGAGGTCTCGGAGGCCCGGACGCAGGCCGTACGGGATCTCGACGCCCTGAAGGCCGACCTGCCTGCCGCCCTCGGCCTGTAACCCGATCGGAGTCAGGGCTCGAAAACGACGTTTCGAGGAAACTCCTGCATCTGACGGTCACTCCGGAGGGCCTGATCGCCGTCTGGCGGCCCGGACCCGGCCTGGGGCCCGGCCTGCCGGCCACTGACGGATTGTGAATGCCGGGATCAGACGATGAAGGCGGCGACCAGCAGGATGGCCGTGGCCAGCAGGGCGGCCATGGCGCTCGGTGACCAGGTGACCTTCATCAGCCCTGTCCTGGTCGCCGGCTCCTTGGCGGTCTCCGAGGCCGGCTCACCGGCGGTCGCGGTGACCGGCTCCTTGGCGGCCGCGGAGCTCAACCCCATGGCGGTCGCGGCGACCGACCGCTTGGCGGCCTCGGCCCGCTCTTCGAGCTGTTCGGCCACCCAGTCGGCGTGGGTCTTGCCGGCCAGCATCTCGGCGGCGGCCTGCTCACCCTTCGAGCGCACGGGCTCGGTCCTGAAGCGGCCACCGATGCCACCGGTACCGCCGGTGGTCGCGGACTTCCCCCTCCGCACGGCCATCGCCCGCTCCCGGGCCGTGGTCTGCGGCGTCCAGCAGCGGACCCGGTCATCCCCCGAGGTGATCGTGATCACGTGGGAGACCGTGATCTCGTCCACACCCGTCCAGGGCACGAAGACGTTCCTGAGTGGATTGCGGACCAGCACGCCCTCCTCGGTCATGATGATCGCCGGGCGCAGGCAGGAGATGAAGACCAGCACGGTCAGCACTCCCAGCACCACGGCGGCGACCATCGAGGCCGGCCCGCTGTAGCGGACGGTCAGATCGACCGCGTTGTACGCGGCGAACACCATCCAGATCCAGCCGACGACCAGCGCGGTCTTCGACCGGAACACCTGATTCATCCAATTACTCCACTCGTGCGAACCCGTTCACGCCTGCCACTTGAGCCGCGCGAAACCAGGCTTGATGACACCGTTGATGATCGCCAGGCGCTCGTCGAACGGCAGGAACGCCGACTTCATGGCGTTGATCGTGAACCACTGCATGTCGTCCCAGCCGTAGCCGAACGCCTCCGTCAGCTTGGAGAACTCCCCGGAGAGGGAGGTCGCGCTCATGAGCCGGTTGTCGGTGTTGACCGTCACCCGGAAGTTCAGGCTGCGCAGCAGACCGATCGGGTGCTCGGCGATGGAGGTCGCGGCACCGGTCTGCAGGTTGGAGGTCGGGCACATCTCCAGCGGGATGCGCTTGTCACGGACGTAGGCGGCGAGGCGGCCGAGCTTGGCCGTGCCGTCGCCCTGCACCGTGATGTCGTCGATGATCCGGACTCCGTGGCCGAGGCGGTCCGCGCCGCACCACTGGATCGCCTGCCAGATCGACGGCAGGCCGAACGCCTCACCGGCGTGGATGGTGAAGTGGGCGTTCTCACGCTGGAGATACTCGAAGGCGTCGAGGTGGCGGGTGGGAGGATAGCCCGCCTCGGCTCCGGCGATGTCGAATCCGACCACGCCGACGTCGCGGTAGCGGACCGCGAGCTCGGCGATCTCCATGGACCTGGCCTGGTGGCGCATCGCGGTGAGCAGCGTGCCCACCCGGATGCCGCGTCCCTCGGAGCCGATCCTGAAGCCCTCCTGCACCGCCTCGATGACCTCTTCGAGGCTCAGGCCGGTGGAGGTGTGCTGCTCGGGCGCGTAACGCACCTCGGCGTAGACCACGCCATCGTCCGCCAGGTCCTGGGCGCATTCGGCGGCGACCCTGACCAGCGACTCGCGCGTCTGCATGACGCCGACCGTGTGGTCGAAGGTCTCCAGGTACAGCTCCAGCGAGCCGGAGTTCGAGGCCTCCGAGAACCAGGCGCGCAGGCCCTCCACATCGGTCGTGGGAAGCCCGTCATAGCCCGTTTCGCGGGCAAGGTCGATGATGGTCTCCGGCCGCAGACCGCCGTCAAGGTGATCGTGGAGCAACACCTTGGGAGCGCGGCGGATCTCCTCAAGAGTGGGTGGCTGACTCATTTCATCACCTTACCGTCGGGGCCTAATCAGCGATCTTGCGAGGGTTGCGGCCACGCCACGGCCTTCGGACATTCGTGTCGCGGAAGTCGGGAGATGGGACAGGTCGCGAAATCCCGGCGAGCAGGCGCCGGGATCGCCTCGCGGCTATTCGGCGCGGTTGACGGTCTCAGGGGAGAAAGCGGGCAGGCAGACCGCGACGTACTCGGCGCCCTCGGGGCCGCAGCTGTAGCGGATCTTCTCCCCCGGCTCGCACGTGAACGCCTGCCCGGCACCGACCTCGGTCGTGCCCTCATCGTGCTCCACGATGACCGTGCCTCTGAGCACCAGCGTGTATTCGGCGAACTCCGGCGTCTGGGCCGGCTCGTCCCATCCGGGCGGGGCCGTCATGTGCGCGATCGAGACGCGGTCGTCGCCGCTGTTGACGCGGCCGACGTATTCGTCGATCACCTTGCCGCCCGGAACCGGAATCCGCGTCGCGCTGTCAATTTTGCGTACCATCAGGCCAGTCTGTCACCGGTTTTGGTGTGCCACGCCCACCCGGGTCTCAGTGTGCGACGTCGATGACCAGACGGTTCGGGGCCTTCTGCTCCAGCACCCGGAATGCCGCCTTGCGGTCGAGGACGATGCCCACGCCCACCACGCCCTCGAAGTCTCCCGTCTTGACCACGTGCTGGACGTTGCCGAGGTCGGCCTGGAAGATCGGCCCACCCGGCCAGCTCGGCTCGCCCGCCTCGCTGTGCGCGACGGCCGGGGTCATCGACAGGTGAAGGTATGCCCCGCCCTTGGCGTCGATCGGGTCACCCGATCCGTCCTGGACGAGCTCGGACACCCATTTCACGGTGTATTCGGGAAAGTCACCCTTCAGATCGATCACCACGCGGTCGAATCCGCCGTGCTCGGCGAACCGTGCCCCGGTGACGATCGGCGGCACGGCGGCGGGGTGCTGGACCTTGATCTCCTCGGTGCTCGTCGGAGGTTTCAGGGTCATCGGCGGGTCGGCGGAGGATGAGACGGGGGGAGAGCCGGAAGGCGAGGGGATCGGCGAGGTCGCCGTGACCGCGGTCTCCGGGGTGGTGGAGGACGACGTCACGGGCTGCGAGGTGGGACTGCAGCCGATCAGCAGGGCGAGGGGAACGAACGCGAGCGCAACGAGGGTGCGGGGAACAAGGGTGCGGTTCATGGTGAGCCTCCTGCCCCGTTAGATGCTCAGTAGCCTGGAGAGGTTCACCTCGCCGCCGCATCTGTTGTGGCCAGATCTTGACAGCCAGCCGAGACAGGAGTCAAGCATCGGAGTGGGAGCCGGAATGTCGGCGGACGGCGAGGCCGTCGCCGACTCGGAATCCCACCGCCGCCGGCCCCCGAATTCCGGCGGCGGTGGACTTCGCGTCCCAGGGGGAGACCGCGTCCCGTCTCCCCGTTCTCACCCGCCTCCACGGAGGCTGTGTCCCCGCGTCCCCGCGTCCCCGTGTCCCCGTGCGGCGGGTGAGCGTCTTCCGTCTTCGAACCGTCCCGGCCCGTCAGACGGTCTCCAGCACCTTCTCCCCTCCGGTCTCCTCCCCCGCCACGACGGCCGTACGGGAACGGCGGAGGCCGGTGAGGGCGATCGCCAGGCCGACCACGCCGAGGATCGCGGAGACCGCGATCGCGGCGTGGAAGCTCTCCAGCGGGTCGGCGCCCGGGTTGGAGGTGAGGACCGCCGTCACGACGGCCAGTACGAGTGCCCCGCCGACCTGTCCCGAGGTGTTGAGCAGCCCGGAGGCCAGGCCCTGCTCGTCGTCCGCGACACCGTTGGTCGCCTGGATGTTCAGTGAGGGGAAGGACAGTCCGAAGGCGATGCCCAGCAGGACCATTCCGGGAATGATCAGTGTGGCCAGGCTGGGGTTGCCGTCCAGCCGGAGGAAGAACGCGTATCCGACGGCCAGTGCGGCCGCACCGATCACGATCAGCCGGGCGGTTCCGAACCGGTCGGCCAGCTTGCCCATCCTGGTGGAGCTCACGGCCACCAGCAGCCCGGCGGGCAGGAAGGCCAGCGCGGTCTCCAGGGCGGACCAGTGCAGGAAGTTCTGGAAGTACTGCATGGCCACGAACTGGAAGCCGACATAGGAGCCGAAGAGGATCACCAGGCCGAGGTTGGCCCGGACGATCGGGCCGGAGCGCAGGATGCCGAGCCGTACCAGCGGGTGCTTGACCCTCAGCTCGGTCACCACGAACGCGGCCAGCAGGACCGCGGCGCCGGCCAGCGAGGCGATGGTGCGCGCCGAGCCCCAGCCCGACTGCGGAGCCTCGACCACGGTGTAGACCAGCAGCAGCATCGAGGCGGTGATGGTCACGGCGCCGATGAGGTCGTGGCCGCCTTCGGCCTTCTCCTCGCGGTGCTTGGGCAGGAACTTCAGGGCCGCGACCAGAGCGATGATCGCGACGGGGACCGGCATGAGGAACGTCCAGCGCCAGCCGAGCTCGGTCAGGAATCCGGAGATGACCAGGCCCAGGGAGAAGCCGCTGGCACCGGAGGCGGTGAAGATGCTGAGAGCCCTGTTGCGGGCCGGGCCCTCGGCGAAGGTCGTGGTGATGATGGACAGCGCGGCGGGCGCGGTGAAGGCGGCGCTCACGCCCTTGACGAACCGGGCCGCGATCAGCAGGGTCCCGTCGTTGACCACGCCCCCGAGCAGTGAGGCCACGGCGAAGACCGCGAGGGCGATCAGGAAGACCCTGCGCCGCCCGAGCAGGTCGGCGGTCCGGCCGCCGAGGAGGAGCAGGCCACCGTATCCGAGCACATAGCCGCTGACCACCCATTGGAGGGAGGACGTGGACAACCCGAGGTCGTCCTGGATGGACGGCAGGGCGACTCCCACCATCGAAACGTCGAGAGCGTCGAGGAAGACAACGGCGCAGAGCACTATGAGCGCGGCCCAGAGGCGCGCGTCCCAGCGCCCATCGTGGGATGAAGAGGTCATGGTGGACGACACTACATGCAAGTGCATCTAATGCAAAAGCATTTAATGCCTGTGCATTTAATGTTCATGCATGGTATGCTCCGCAGCATGAGCGAGGAGTACGCGGTCCGCGCATGGCGCGAGGTGCTGGCCAAGCACGCCACGGCCGCCTGTGCACTGGAGCGCGAGCTCGCCGAACGCCACCACCTCGGGATGAGCGAGTTCGAGGTCCTGGAGCGGATGGTCGAGGGCGGCGCGAGGAAATACCGGGTTCAGGAGCTGGCCGACGCGGTCCACCTGAGCCAGAGCGCATGCTCCCGGCTGATCGCCCGCCTGGAGAAGGCCGGCCTGGTGAGCCGCGACATCTGCGACGTCGACCGCCGCGGGATCTTCGTTTGCATCACCGCGGAGGGCCATGCGCGCCATGCCGCGGCCCAGCCCACCCATCGCGCCGTGATCGGTGAGATCTTCGCCCCCTCGGAGCCGAGCCGGGTGTGAGTCGTCGAAGTGCGGGAAATCCCGGCCATGGTTGGGACCCGCATCTCCACGGGGCCCTGAAGGCGCGTCAGGGCTTGTTCAGGTAGGCGAGGACGGCGAGGACACGACGGTTGTTGTTGTCGTCGTCGGTGATGCCGAGCTTGCCGAACATGGAGGTGGTGTACTTGCCGATGGCGCTCTCGCTGAGGAAGAGCCGCTGTCCGATGGCCTGATTGGACAGTCCCTCGGCCATGAGGCCGAGCACGGAGTGTTCGCGTTCGGTGAGCCCTCCGAGTCGCCGGTTCGAGGACCCGCTGGACAGCAGTTTGGCGATGACGGCCGGGTCCATGGCGGTCCCGCCGCCGGCGACGCGCTCCAGAGCATCGATGAACTGGTCGGCGTCGAAGACGCTCTCCTTGAGGAAATAGCCGATGCCACCGGCGCCGTCGGCCAGAAGTTCGCGGGCGTACAGCTGTTCGACGTGCTGAGAAAGGATCAGGACCGGCAGTCCGGGCAGTTCGCCGCGGGCGGCGAGAGCCGCACGCAGGCCCTCATCCGACTGGGTCGGCGGCATGCGGACGTCGACGATGGAGACATCCGGCCGCCACGTCAGCAGCGCGTCGAGCGTCTCGGGCCCGGTGGTCGCCGTCGCCACCACCTGGTGTCCGTACGCCTCGACGAGGCGGACCATCCCGTCGCGCAGGAGGTAGAGGTCTTCGGCTACAACGATTCGCATGGCACCGTCATCCTCGCGCGAGTCGGACCGCCTGCCGGACTGGTGATCTCCAAGGCGCCGTCGAAGACCGCGAGGCGACGGCGCAGTCCCGCGAGTCCACCGCCGGCTCGCACGTCGGCTCCGCCCCGGCCGTTGTCCTCGACCTCGACGACGAGGTCGGTGTCGTCCCGGGCGATGGAGATCCGCGCCCGGGTCGCCCGGGCGTGCTTGACCGCGTTGGTCACCAGTTCGGCGATTCCGAAGTACACGGCGGACTCGATCGGCGGGTCCAGGCGTAGCCGAACGTCGGCGCTGACAGCCACTTCGAGCGGGCTGTCCAGGGCGAAAGCGCGAACGGCGTCGACGAGCCCTCGCTCGTTCAGCACCGGCGGGCTGATTCCCCGGACCAGTTCGCGGAGCTCGGTCAGTGACGTGGCGGCTCCGACCCGCGCTTCCCGCAGCAGCGCCTTACCCCGGTCGGGGTCGGTTTCCATCAGCTTCTCCGCGGTCGCCAGAGAGAGCCCGAGCGCGACCAGGCGGGCCTGCGCCCCGTCGTGCAGGTCCCGCTCGATCCGGCGGATCTCGGCGGCCTGCGCGACCGTGGTGTCCGCGCGCTGGGCCGTCAGCTCATCCACCCGATCGACCAGCGCCATCGCGGGCGAGGGGCGCAGGAAGCGGACGGCCACCGGCTCGACGGCCCGCCAGGCGTACGGGGCGCCGGCGATCGCCACGACCAGGCCGAGCACCCCGATGAGGCGCGCGGAGAGCTCCGGCCGGGAGAACCCGAGGACCGCCGCCGCGACTCCGGCCGGCGGAATGGCACCGATCACGCCCACGGTGATCGGTGCGATCCCCATGAAGCGCAGGTCACGCCAGACGGCGGGGTCTCTCCACCAGAGCCGCATTCTCTGATCCATGAGGGCGTCGCGCCTGGTGCGCTCGTAGCTGAAGCCGTTCCACCAGTATCCGGTGGACATCCGCGTCACCGGCCCGGCCTGCCGGTATCCGGCGGGAATGACGGTGGCCGTCCATCTCGCGACGAGGGAGCGGAACATCCGGCAGACCGGGCGCGACAGGGCGAACGTGCCGATGCATGCCCACACGAAGGGCGCTATCCATGTCCACGCGCCTCCACCCCACCAGATCCACAGCGCCACGGCAGCGGCCCACACGGCCGGGACCATCATGCTGACGACCACCGCAACGCACGCTCGCCCGAACCCCACGCAGGCACCTGCCGCCCACGCCCCCACCTGTCTCATGATCTTTCCTTCTCCTTCGCAACCCCGGCCGTGGCACCCGCTATTCCCGCACCGCGCCGACCCGGCCGGTATGACCTGGTGTTTCCACTGTGCACCGCACAGAGCCTGCCACCTCCCGGCTCGGCTCTGAAGTGGGGCCAGACCCACTCACCCGTACGTCCAGGCCCATACCGCACGACCCCATGCGCTCCCTAACGTCGGCACCACGCCAGACAACACGAGGGAAGAGACATGGAAACCACCAGCCACACCACGGCCGAGACCGTCCACCTCAACCACCCACGCACCCGGCGAGCCTTCGGCAAGGCGAAGATCCTCGTCGCGGCCTACGGCGCGCTCAGCGCCGCGGTGCTCATCACGGTCGTCATCCTCGCGATCAGCGAACAGACGGTGACCTCGTTCATGTGGGGCCGGTCGGCCGGAGTGCTCGCGAGCGCCGCGGTGACCTACTGGCTGACCGTCCTCGCCTCACGGGGCGCACGATGGGCCTATCTCCGCGTGCGCATCATCTCGATCGTCATGCCGATCGCGATCATCGCCATCGACCTGATTCCCGGAGCCCTCCCTCCGTGGTTCGTCATGATGCAGGCCACCTGCGCCCTCGCCATCGCCGCGACCGCTTTCGTCATCAACGGACCCGGACTGCGCACCGCCTTCCCAAGGCCGTGACCAGGGCGGAGCGGCCGGGTGGAAGGATGACGGGATGACATACCGCAGCCCGCTGGAGATGCCGGCGGAGGAGTTCCCGTTCGATGTCCTGCCGGAGCACCTCGCGTTGCTGCGCCGTGCCCGCACCACGTGGGACGGCTCGGAGGGAGTGGGGAGTGGCGCCCCCGGCCTGGACCGCTGGGCGCCGTTCGGCAGCCTGGACGTGTACGGCGACATCGCCGCCATCGTGGACGGCCGGACCGACGGCGCCCACGACCCGGCCGAGGAGCACCGCTACGACCGGTTGTTCGTCGAGCTGACCCTGACGCTGGAGATCGTCCTGCAGACGGGGCGGTTCGAGCCCGGCCGCTACGTGCGCCCGCCGGTCGGCGCATGGCAGCTTGCGCCGGGCACGCAGTGAACCTGCTCACGCAGGCAACCCACGAGCCGTGAGACGGCGGCGCAGCATGAGTCCGGCGGCGGAGGTCAATCCGGACGCGGGGCAGGGCCTGGGCGGTTCGGGTGCTCTAGGTGAGGTCGAAGGCGACGTCGCCGAGGCGGACCGTGCGGACCTTCGGATCGTCGAGGGTCTTCCGCAAGGCGTCGACGGATTCCCCGGCGGTGACATATCCGTAGATACGTCCGTCAGAGGAAGCTTTGCGGAGATTATCCAGGCTCAAGCCCAGCTCCTTGAGGTTGGCGGCATCGTGGTCGCGCAGCTGCCCCACCCAGTTCTGGAAGGACTTGACCGCCTCCGCGCCGGAGGTGGACAGTCCGGTTTCCCGGTCCGGCGCCGGCTCGTGGAAGAAAACCGAGAAGGAGGAACTCCACCCCAGGGGCATGCGAAAGGTGGAACCGCTGCCCGCCGGTGAGAGCAGGAAAGTGAGGTCGGGCCCAGGGCCCTCGTCTCCGTAGTGCTCCTGATAGAACTTCTCGAACTCCTCGCCGGTCAGCGGCCTCTCGAATTCGACCACCGCGGTGCCGAGCAGGGACTTGGGCAGGCGACCGAACACACCTTCGGCCCGCCCGTGCGCCTCCTGCTGGGAGCCGGCATGCTCACCGGTCTGCCCCAGCGCCTCGGTCAGCTTCGACTGGAGCCCATACACACCTTCCGTCACGTGGCCCAGCAGGTTCTGGGTGATCTCGAAGCTGACCGCACCGGGTCTGCGGGTGACTTCGGACGGCAACTGCCGGGGTTCGCGCGGCTCGGCCTCGATGGTCAGCGTCATCGAGGTGAGATCCGAGTCCAGCGAGCTCAGACCCGAGGAGTAGTCGGGGTGGGCGACCAGGAAGGCCGTCCCGAGCACCCGCTGCATGCGGTCGTCCCTGTCACCGCGAAACTGGATCAGCGCCGAAACGCCATTGAGTATGAGAAACCCTGCCAGAAGCAGTGCGATCGTCCGCGACGCGGTGCGCAGCAGGCCTCGCCGCACGGCACGGCGCGTCATGCGAGGGTCGAAGGCGGGAATCGGAGGCAGATCCTCGTCGGCGGTCATCCGTCAGCTCCATAGGTCTCGGCGAACGCGGCGCGTGCGCGCCACAGGGCTGTTTTGATCGACCCGGATGTGCGGCCGGTCATCGCGGCCACCTCCACAAGGCTGAACCCGTCGAGGTAGACCCAGGTGAGCACCTGCCGGTACGGCTCAGGCAGACGAGACAGCACGTCACGGACCGCGACGCTGTCGGGCAGGGAGTCGTCCACGCCCAACTCCTCGGCTGCGGGCAGCGGCAGGGTCGTTCGACGACGCCTGGCGTGATCGACGAGCACACTGCGCGCGACGCTGAGCAGCCAGCCCGCGGCCGACTCTCCACGCCATCCCAGCAGTGCCTGGGTGGCCTTGACGAACGTTGCCTGGGCCAGGTCTTCGGCCAGGTGGGTATCGCGGGTGCGACGAAGCAGGTAGCCGTAAACCAAGCGCCAGTGCTCGCGATAGAGCTCCTCGATGCTCGCGCTGATGGCAGCCTCCGCCGGTGGTCGATGCTCATACTTCCAGGGACGAGCCCCATCACCGAAAGGTCACACGGCACCTGCCGAACCGCGGCACTAAATTACGAAATAGCCCTTGAGGCGCGACATCGAACGTGAGTCGATGCCGATAGCCGAGGCATTCGGGATAACGGTCGCCACCCGGGGACCGCTCGCCCACGGCACCCTGCCAGGCAGGTTCACCCGGCGGGCAGGAGCCGAGGCGGGCACATCCAGCGCACCCGGATCCGCCGGCGCGCGCTGCGAGACGCGATCAGGCCGTGATGCGGTCGATCACCAGGGGCAGCAGGTCCGGGTCGGCGGTCTCGCCGATGACGTAGGCGCCCTCCAGCGCGGCGAGCGCCCGCTCGAAGCGGACGGTCTCATCCGCGTGCAGGGTCATCAGCGGCTGCCCCTCACGGACCAGGTCTCCCGGCCTGGCGTGCAGCATGATGCCCGCGCCGAAGGACACCGGGTCCTCCTTGCGCTCCCGGCCCGCGCCGAGCCGCCAGGCGGCCAGGCCCACGCCGTACGCGTCGAGCCTGGACAGCACGCCGGACGAGGGCGCGGTGATCTCCATGGTCTCGGCGGCCCTGGGCAGCAGGGCGTCGGGGTCGCCGCCCTGAGCGCTGATCATCCGGCGCCAGACGTCCATCGCCGAGCCGTCCTTCAGCGCCTGCTCCGGGTCCTTGCCCCCGGTCAGGCCCCCGGCCTCCAGCATCTCGCGCGCCAGCCGTACGGTCAGCTCGACCACATCGGCGGGCCCGCCGCCGGCGAGCACCTCGACGGACTCGGTGACCTCCAGCGCGTTGCCCACGGCCCGGCCGAGTGGCCGGTCCATGGCGGTGAGCAGGGCGACCGTGTTGACCCCGGCGTCGGTGCCCAGCTCGACCATGGTCATGGCCAGCTCGCGGGCCCGGTCCACGGTCTTCATGAACGCGCCGGAGCCGACCTTGACGTCCAGCACGAGTGCCCCGGTGCCCTCAGCGATCTTCTTCGACATGATCGAGGAGGCGATCAGCGGGATCGACTCGACGGTGCCGGTGACGTCGCGCAGCGCGTAGAGCTTCTTGTCCGCCGGGGCCAGCCCGTCTCCGGCCGCGCAGATGACCGCGCCGGCCTTCCTGAGCACGTCGAGCATCCCGTCGTTGGACAGGGACGCCTGCCAGCCGGGGATGGACTCCAGCTTGTCCAGGGTGCCGCCGGTGTGACCGAGCCCCCGGCCGGACAGCTGCGGCACGTAGCCGCCGCACGCGGCGACCAGGGGGGCCAGCGGCAGCGTGATCTTGTCGCCGACACCGCCGGTGGAGTGCTTGTCGGTGGTGGGGCCGGGCAGCGCCGACCAGTCCATCCGGGACCCGGACCGGATCATGGCCTGGGTCCACTCGGCGATCTCCCGGCGGGTCATGCCGTTGAGCAGGATCGCCATCGCGAGCGAGGACATCTGCTCGTCGGCCACGACGCCCCTCGTGTAGGCGTCGAGCACCCAGTCGATCTGCTCCGTGGACAGCTCGCGGCCGTCCCGCTTGGTGACGATGACGTCGATCACGTCCATGGTCAGGCCCCCCGGCTCGGTTTGGCGACGACGACGTCGATCACGTTCAGGTCCTTCGACTCAGCGTGGTGGCGATGATCATGGTCAGGCTCCCCGGCTCAGGTTGTCCGGTCCGAAGGCGTACGGCAGGATCTCCGCCATCGGCTTGGGGCCGTCGACGGTCTCCACCAGCAGCTCGGGGCCGCCGAACTCGAACAGGAGCTGACGGCACCTGCCGCACGGCATGAGCAGCTCCTCGTGCCCGTCCACGCAGGTGAACGCGACCAGCCGCCCGCCGCCGGAGGACTGGAGCGCGGACACCAGCCCGCACTCCGCGCACAGTCCGAGGCCGTAGGAGGCGTTCTCGACGTTGCAGCCGGACACGATCCGCCCGTCGTCCACCAGGGCGGCGGCGCCGACCGGGAATTTGGAGTAGGGGGCGTAGGCGTGCGTCATCACCCGTGCGGCTTCCGCCTTGAGTGCTGCCCAGTCGATGGTCATCGGACTCGATCCGCTCATGGGCACGTCGCGAACGACTCGTGCCACTTACGCCGCTTCTTGCAGGACTTCTCGCACACTACGGTCACTTCGTCCGCCCCCCGCGGTACGGCATGCCGGCCGGCACGGTCACTTCGCCTGTCCCCTGCGGTACGGCACGCCGTCGGCGGCGGGCATCCGAAGCCGCTGGGCGGCCAGTGACAGCACCAGCAGCGTGGTGATGTGCGGGGTGACCGAGGTGAACTCCGACGGGATGGTGTCGGTCAGCGAGAACAGGACGAACACCGCGATCGCCGCGATCCCGGTGATCAGCGCCGCCCTCGTGCGGTTCTGCCTGACGAGCTGGTAGACCGCCATGGCGGCGATCAGGATCGCCACGACCAGCAGCAGCGCGTGCACCGACTCGCCGCCCCGGCGGAGCTGGAGTCCGTCGGTGTAGCCGAACAGCACCGCGCCGCCCGCCAGACCTCCCGGCCGCCAGTTACCGAAGATCATGGCGGCGAGGCCGATGAAGCCCCGGCCGCCCGTCTGTCCCTCGCGGTAGGCGCTGGCCGCCACCAGCGACAGGAACGCGCCGCCGAGGCCGGCGAGGGCGCCGGAGATGACCACCGCGACGTACTTGTAGGAGTAGACGTTGACGCCCAGCGACTCCGCCGCCGTCGGGCTCTCTCCGCAGGAGCGCAGCCGCAGGCCGAACGCCGTGCGCCAGAGCACGTAGTACGTCAGCGGGATCAGCAGGATCGCCAGGATGGTGAGGAGCGAGACGTTTGTGGTCAGGCCGCGCAGGATGCCCGACAGGTCGGACAGAAGGAACCACTGCTTGGCCTCCAGTCCCTTCAGCTGGTCCCCGATCCACGGCAGGCTCACAACGCCCGGTTTGGGCACCGGCGGCGACTGGGCGTCGCCGCCGCCCGGCATGGTGGCGAAGGTGACCTTGGAGAGATACTGGGTGACGCCCAGGCCCAGGATGTTGATCGCGACACCGGAGATGATGTGGTCGACCCCGAACGTCACGGTGGCGAGCGCGTGCAGCAGGCCGCCGAGGGCGCCGCCGATCGCGCCGGCCAGGACGCCCGCCCAGGGGTTGCCGAAGTGGATCGCACCCCAGGCCCCCGCCCAGGTGCCCAGGATCATCATGCCCTCGAGGCCGATGTTGACCACACCGGCCCGCTCGGACCACAGGCCGCCGAGACCGGCCAGGCCGATCGGCACGGCCAGCGCGACGGCGGCGTTGATCGCCCCCGCCGAGGTGAGGTCGACGGCGCCGGTGACGACCCGGGTCAACGACAGCAGGAGGATCAGCCCGCCGAGGGCGTAGAGCATGACCTGCCAGGTGAACTTGAACTTCCTGGCCTTTTTCGGCTCCTCCACCGGAGGGGCCTCCACCACGGCCAGACCGCCTTCGCTCATGCCGACGCTCCTTCAGCCTGGGTGGGAGTCGCGCTCGCCAATTGCCTGCTCACCCGGCGTTGCCCGGCCGAGATCTGGTAACGGTGGACGAGCTCGTACGCGACGATGACCGAGAGCACGATTGTGCCCTGCATGATCTGGACGATGTCCGGGGAGATCTCGTGCAGCTGCAGAATGTTCGACGAGGTGTCGAGGAAGGCCCAGAGCAGGGCGCCGAACGCGATGCCCACGGGGTTGTTGCGGCCGAGCAGCGCGATCGCGATCCCGATGAAACCGAGCCCCGTGGGGAAGTCCAGGCTGTAGCTGTAGGACGCGCCAAGCAACTGCGGCATGCCGACCAGGCCCGCCATCGCGCCGGACAGCATCATCGCGATCAGGACCATCCTCTTCACGTTGACCCCGCTGGCCACCGCGGCCGACTCGGAGCGTCCGGTGGCCCGCAGGTCGAAGCCGAAGCGGGTCTTGTTGATCAACACGTGATAGAGGATGCCCATGGCGACCGCCAGGATGATGAGGCCGAACACCTTGCTCGTGGTGCCGGGGATGATCTCCAGGCCGGGCACCTGACCGGACGCGCCGATCGGTTTGGTACCGATGTTGTTGCTGCCCGAGACCTCGACCGCGAAGCGATCCTTGTTGAGCAGCCAGGCGCCGAGCGCGGTGGCGATGGCGTTCAACATGATCGTCGAGATGACCTCGCTGACCCCTCGCCTGACCTTGAGCAGGCCGGCGATCGACGCCCATCCGGCGCCGACCACCATGGCGACGAAGATGATGAGGGCGACGTGCAGCGGAGCGGGCAGGGTGACCGCGCCGCCGACGGCCGCGGCGACGAGCGCCGCGAGGCGGTACTGGCCGTCCACGCCGATGTTGAACAGGTTCATCCTGAACCCGATCGCCACCGCCAGCGCGGACAGGTAGTAGTACGTCGCGGAGTTCAGGGTCAGCACGATCGACCGCGGCCGCGTGCCGTACTCGACCATGATGAGCAGCGTGTCCAGCGGGGGGTCGCCCGTGATCAGCAGGACGATCGAGGTGATCAGTCCGGCGAACACGATGGCCAGGATCGGCGCGACCAGGACGACCGGGCCTCTGAGCCGGACCCGGCCGAGGAGCCTGTCGGCGAAGGTCGACTTCGCGGGGCCGCTCATACGAGCACCCCGGCTGCCACGCGCGCTGTGTGGATGTTCATGCCGCCTCTCCAGCACCCGTCATGGCTGATCCGAGCTGCTCGGGCGTCACGTTCCGCGGATCCACGTCCGCCACGATGCGACCTCGCAGGAGGACCTTCAGCGTGTCCGACAGGCCGATGAGCTCGTCGAGGTCGGCCGAGATCAGAAGTACGGCCAGGCCCGCGGCGCGGGCGGCACGGAGGTGGTCCCAGATCGCGGCCTGGGCGCCGACGTCCACGCCGCGCGTCGGGTGGGAGGCGATCAGGAACACCGGATCGCCGCTCATCTCCCGGCCGATGATCAGTTTCTGCTGGTTGCCGCCGGACAGGGCCGAGGCGTCCACGTCGATGCCCGGCGTCCGCACGTCGTACTCATCGACGATGCGCTGGGTGTCCTTGCGCGCTCCCGCGCGGTCGATCCAGAAACCCCTGACGTTGGGCCGCCGCGTCTGGTGACCGAGGATCCGGTTCTCCCAGAGCGGCGCCTCCAGCAGCAGTCCCTGCCGGTGCCGGTCCTCGGGGATGTAGCCGATGCCGGCCTCGCGGCGGCGCAACGTCGGCCAGGCGGAGATGTCGTGCTCACCGAGCCGGATCTCGCCGTCGGCGACGCGCATGCCCATGACGGCCTCGACGAGCTCGGCCTGGCCGTTGCCCTCGACGCCGGCGATGCCGAGCACCTCACCCTTGCGGATGTCGAAGTCGACGCCGTCGACGATGCGGCGGCCCTCCGGCGACTGGACGGTCAGGCCGCGCACCGACACCGCCACCACGTCGGTGACGGTGGACTCGCGGGTCTCCGGGCTGGGCAGCTCGCTGCCCACCATGAGCTCGGCGAGCTGTCTGGCCGTCACGTCCTTGGGAACCACGCTGGCCACGGTCGTGCCGCGCCGGATGACGGTGATCGCGTCGGCGACCGAGAGCACCTCGTCCAGCTTGTGGGAGATGAAGATGATCGTGAGGCCCTCGCGGACCAGCTCGCGCAGGTTGGCGAAGAGCTCCTCCACCTCGTGCGGCACCAGCACGGCGGTCGGCTCGTCCAGGATGAGGATCCGGGCGCCGCGGTAGAGGACCTTCAGGATCTCCACCCGCTGCCGGGCGCCGACTCCCAGGTCCTCGACCGTGACATCGGGGTCGAGCCCGAGGCCGTAGGAGTCGGAGATCTTTATGATCTTCTTCCGGGCGGCGCCGAAGTCGAGGGCGATCCCGGCCTTGCGAGGCTCGCTGCCCAGGACCACGTTCTCCAGCACGGTCAGGTTGTCGGCCAGCATGAAGTGCTGGTGGACCATCCCGATGCCCGCCGCGATCGCGTCCCCGGGGGTACGGAAGGTCACGGCTGTCCCGTTGACGCGGATCTCACCCTCGTCGGGACGCTGCATGCCGTACAGGATCTTCATGAGCGTGGACTTGCCCGCGCCGTTCTCGCCGACGATGGCGTGCACGTGGCCCTGCCACACGGAAAGGGAGACGTCGCGATTGGCCACGACGCCGGGGAATCGTTTTGTGATCCCCTCGAGTTCGACGGCCGGAGTCGAGGTGTTGATGACGGCCTCCTCCGCACGGATGGCCTTGATTGCGGAACGTGATGGTGAGAGCAGGACAGGGGGCCCGGGGAGATTTGTCCGCCGAGCCCCCTATTTGTACCAGTTCAGGAGGTCTTGTCCGGCACGGTGATCTCGCCGGAAATGATCTTCTGCTTGAACTCGTCGAGCTTGGCCTTGATGTCGTCGACCTGTCCACCGGTGGTGGAGTAGTCGACGCCGCCGGCCTTGAGGTCGTACGACGTGGTGCCGGACTTCACCGTGTTGTCGGCGAAGCTCTTCAGGAAATCGAAGACGGCGACGTCGACCTTCTTCAGCATGGAGGTCATGATGACGCCCTGCAGGTCGGCGGCGGCGGTCTTGGCCTGGTCGGAGTCGACGCCGATGGCCAGGCCGCCCGCGGCCTTGGCGGCCTCGAACACGCCGCTGCCGGAGCCGCCCGCGGCCTGGTAGACCACGTCGGCGCCCGCGTCGAACATGCCCTCGGCCGCGGTCTTGCCCTTGGCCGGGTCAGCGAAGCCGGTGAAGTCCGGCGGCTGGCTCAGATACTTGCTATCGATCTTGATGTCCGCCTTGACGGCCTTGGCGCCTGCGGCGAACCCGGCCTCGAACTTGTTGATCAGCGGCACCTGAACGCCGCCGATGAAGCCCACGTGGCCCTTCTTGCTCTTCAGCGCCGCTGCGGCGCCGACGAGGAAGGAACCCTCATGCTCGGCGAAGAGCAGGTTGGAGATGTTGGCACCCGTGGCGTCCGCGTCGTCGACGATCGCGAACTTGATGTCCGGGAACTCGGCGGCGACCTTCTTCAAGGAGCCGGAGTAGGCGAAGCCGATGGCGATGATCGGGTTGTAGCCGCCGTCGGCGAGCAGACGGAGCCGCTCCTCCTTGGCAGCCTCGGTCTCGCCGTTGCCGGCTTCGAGCTCCTTGGTCTCGGCGAGGCCGAGCTCACTCTTGGCCTTGTCCAGGCCGGCGGCGGCCGCGTCGTTGAACGACTGGTCACCACGCCCGCCGATGTCATAGGCGAGACCGACCTTCGCGCCGGCCGCGGCCGGGGCCGCGCTGCTCGCTCCGTCACTCGGCGCGGCCGCGGTGGCCGACGTGGCCGGCTCCTCGCTTCCACCGCACGCGGCAGCTCCCATGAGCATGCTGCCCGCCAGTGCGGCTGCGGCCAGCTTGCCGAATCGGTTCTGAAGCAAGATGGACTCCCTTCGCGTTTCTGTGCACGCGCGAAGAGACGCACGGCAACCCTGCACGGAAGATAGTTGGTCAGGGAGGGTTGACCAAACCAGCGCACGAGTCCGCAACAGGTCCGTTATGCAGCTCACGCCACCTTGTGACCTGCGGAGGCGTCCGGACCCACCCGGGACCACCTCCTGGCGCAGGGTGATCCTTTCTTCGGGGGACGCGTTTCCCGTCACCGCTGTGGCAGGTGTTACGGACGGGAAAGTCTGGCCGTGCTACGTCAGTTGTCCAGGTTCAGGGCCATGAGCGGTTCGGCGGCGGCACTGGGTCGCCGCCCCTCCCAGAGCGCGGTCAGCGCGGTCGCCGCCATGAAGCGCACGCCGGCGCCGATCGCGCTCTCATCCACGTCGAAGGTGCCCTGGTGGATGTCGGCCAGAAGCGTCGACCCCGGAGTGCGGGTGCCGAGCCTGGCGAACGCCCCGGGGATGGACTCCAGATACCAGCCGAAGTCCTCACCGCCCAGGCTCTGCTCCGTCGGCACCGCGGAATCCTCTCCGAGCACACCCTCCGCGGCCTCGGCCAGCATCTGCACGCTGACCTCGTCGTTGACCACCGGCGGCACGCCGCGCACGTAGTCCATCTCGGCCTCGACCCCGTAGGCGCTCGCGACCGACTCCAGCAGCGTCTTGATCATGTCGGGGGCGGCGTGCCAGGCGGTCTCGTCCAGGCAGCGCACGGTGCCCTCGGCGATGCCGTCGTCCGGGATCGCGTTGGCGACCGAACCCGCCTCGACCCGGCCCCAGACCAGGCTCAGCGACGAGCGCGGGTCCACCCGGCGCGACAGCGCGGCCGGCAGCTCGGTGAGGATCTTGGCGAGCGCGAAGACCAGGTCGGCGGTGAGGTGCGGCCGGGCGGTGTGCCCGCCGGGACCGCTCACCCGGATCGAGACCTTGTCGCAGGCGGAGGTGATCGGCCCGGCCTTGAGACCGACCTTGCCGACGTCCAGCCGGGGGTCGCAGTGCAGGCCGAAGATCCGGTCGACCCCGCTGATGCCGCCCGAGGCCATGACCTCGAGGGCCCCGCCGGGAAGCTCCTCGGCGGGCTGGAAGATCAGCCGGACCCGGCCGGGCAGCAGCCCGGCCTCCGCCTGCTGGGCGAGGAAGAGCGAGGTGCCGAGCAGGATCGTGGTGTGCACGTCGTGGCCGCAGGCGTGGCACACGCCGGGGACCGTCGAGCTGTAGGACACGTCCTTCTCGTCGGGCACGGGCAACGCGTCGATGTCGGCGCGAAGCGCCACGGTCGGCCCGTCGCCGCTGCCGACCTCGCAGATCACGCCGGTGCCGCGCGGCAGCACCGAGGGCACGAGACCGGCCGCGGTCAGACGCTCGGCGATGCGCTGTGTCGTGCGATATTCGGCGAAGGCGAGCTCGGGATGCATGTGCAGGTCGCGTCGGAAGTCGATCAGTTCTTGCTCGCGACCGGCGAGGAACGTGTCGAGTTCTCCCAGCAAATTACGCCCGCGCATTACTTACCTTCCCATCCGCGCCAGCGGTCTGAATCGTCGACGCACCGTGCCACTGCCCAGGATCACGCGATCCATGAGGCAGCCTCGAAAAAAGCGACCGCCGCACCGATGGGCCGGAGTGGGTGTCACGAGCCACGCCGGTGCGGACTGAAAAACCGCCGACGTGGATGGGGGCAGGCCAATGGTCTTGGGGCCGCCGTCACGCTGACGATGACATCGACTTTATCCCTCCTGCCAGGCAGCTCGCCGACATCTATGCCAAATGTTTTGTCGCCCCATGCCCCACTTCTCTGTCTTCTGACCCTCTCGGACCAGAGAAGATGACCCGGATTGACTAGGCGATGATGGCCACCGGCGGCCGTGCAGGGCCATGTCACCGCGCCCGCGACAGCTCGGCGCCTCATCCAAACCTGGCCGACCTGGCAATTTGCGTGACTTCAGGTGCCAGTCATACAACCTGGCGGAGTGATGTAAACAGGAAGAATGCATGTTTCACTCCGCATATGATCACTAATATCCCATTCGGGGAGAGGCAGTCGCGATTGAGCATCTTCGAACCGGACGAGGGGACCTTGGTGGTCATCCCCTCGCTGTCGCTTCCACAGGATGAGCTGCGCAGAATCACCGCCGTCCGCTCCTACGAGGAGCGGTTGCTGTTTCTCCTGCTCACCCTGAAACAGCCGGACATGGAAGTCGTCTACCTGTCATCGACGCCGGTGGACGGCGCGATCGTGGACTACTACCTGAACTTCCTCGACGATCCCGACGAGGGTCGCGCGCGTCTGCAAATGATCAGTTTGGATGACCCGCACACGCAACCGCTCAGCGAGTCGCTGCTGCGCCGTCCGGACGTCATCGCGCGGATCCGCACGGCACTCGACGGCGCGAAGGACGCCTGGATGGTGCCGTTCGTGGTCAGCGAGTACGAGGAGCGGATCGCCGACCTCCTCGCCCTGCCGATCTACGGTCCGGCCACCTCGCTGGCCCATCTGGGCTCCAAGAGCGGTGGACGCATGATCGGCGAGGAGGCCGGGGTGCCGGTGGTGAGGGGCTTCTCCGGCCTGCGGTCGCTGACCGAGGTGGAGCACGCGGCCCGCGCCATGGCCCCGTCGAACAAGCTGATGGTCAAGCTCAACAACAGCTATTCGGGGCTGGGCAACGCCATCGTGATCAAGGACGATCGGCCGCTCACCGCCTGTCACACGAGCTTCTCCGCGTCGGACGAGGACTGGACGACGTTCGCCGAGAAGATCGCCGAGCGCGGGGCGGTGATCGAGGAGTTCCTCGACGACCGGCCCCTGTACTCCCCGAGCGCACTGGCCAGGATCACCCCCGGCGGCTCCTACGACGTGGTCGCCACGCACGAGCAGGTCCTCGGCGGCCCCAACGGGGACGTCTACCAGGGCTGCACCTTCCCCGCCCGGCCGGAGTACCGCGCCGAGCTGGGCGAGTGCGCCGAGCGGATCGCCCGGGTCCTCGCGAGCCGGGGCGTGGTGGGCCTGTTCGGGGTGGACTTCTTCGCCATCAAGACCGACGCCGGCTACCGGGCCCTGCTGTGCGAGATCAACCTGCGCATCGGCGGAACCACCCACCCGTTCGGCGCCGCGCTGCTCGCCACCGGCGCGACCTACGATCCGGACTCCGGCACGCTCATGTGCGGGAAGCAGTCCAAGTACTACATGGCGACGGACAACTGCACGGCCCCCTGCCTGCGGGGTCGCACCCCCGGAGAGGTCGTCAAACTGATCCAGGACGAGGGCCTCGGCTTCGACGACGGCACCCGCACCGGGAACGTGCTGCACCTGCTCGGGGCGATCCCCGGTTTCGGGAAGCTCGGTTTCACCAGCATCGGCAACTCCGCCGAAGAGGCCGCCGAGCTACACCACAGGACCCTTCGGACGCTTTGCCAGTCCGCGTAGACCGATCACGCCCAGCACGACCGCGAGCACGAGGTTGACGGCGATCAGGATGCCGTGCACCACGTAGAAGGCCGTCGGATGGCCGTCTGCGAGGTTGAAGCCAAGGGTGATCCATTCAAAGATCATGAAAGCGGCAAGGCCGATCAGAAATCCGGCGATCTTTCGCGATATTTGCATGGTGTCAGTATTCCGTTGCGTGGCCGACCCCCGGTCAGGGCATGAGTCGCCGCATGCGAATCGGTACGAAGCTACCCTGAGGTCATTATGGGGATGAAACACGTCGCGCCCGTCGGGGTGCTGCTCGCGGCGACCACCTTTCTGGGCGCCCCCGCGCACGCCGGCTCCCTGGTCGCGCCCTCGGGCGCCAAGCCCGGGGGTGCCAAGAACGAGCCGGTCGGCGGCGCCAGGCTGGGTGGTCGGGGCGTCATCGCCCCCACGGGCGTGAAGGCGCCTCCCAAGACGACCGCGCAGTCCTACGTGGTCGCGGACGCCGAGACCGGCGAGGTGCTGGCCGCCAAGAACGCCCACGGGCGCTACCTTCCGGCGAGCACCCTCAAGGCGCTGACCGCCCTCACCCTCATCCCGAAGCTCGACAAGGATCGGAAGATCACACCGAGCAGGCGCGCGGTGAACGAGGAGGGCAGCGCGGTCGGCCTGGTCCCCAAGCCCCTCTACACGGTCGAGGACCTGTTCAAGGCACTGATGCTGGTGTCGGGCAACGACTGCGCGATGGCCCTGGCCGAGGCCAACGGCGGCCTGGCCACGACCCTGGCGGACATGAACGCCGAGGCCAAGCGCCTGCAGGCGTACGACACGGTGGCCAAGACGCCGAGCGGGCTGGACAAGCCCGGCCAGAGCAGCTCGGCCTACGACCTGACGCTGATCGCCCGAGCCGGCCTGGCGAATGCCGATTTTCGGCGATATATCAGCACAAAGACTGACAAGTTCCCAGCGCCCAAGGGCTACTACGAGATCGGCAACCACAACAGGCTGCTCTGGAGCTACAAGGGCATGATCGGCGTCAAGAACGGCTGGACGTCCAAGGCCCTGGGCAGCTTCGTCGGCGCGGCCAAGCGGAACGGTCACACGGTCATCGTGTCGATCATGCGGCACGACGGCTCCTTCTGGGCCGACGTCGCCAGCCTGCTCGACTGGGGCTTCGCCACCCGCGGCAAGGCGATCCCGGTCGGGCACCTGGTCGACCCGATCCCCGACCCGCCTCCCATGCCGACCGCCTCGCCCGCCACGCCCACGCCGGTCCCGATCGCGGTCTCCGACCCGGCGGGAACCAAGCGCGGCGAAGAGTCCGTTCCCCCGGGCCTCTACGTGCTCGGCGCGGGCCTGATCGGCGGCGCGATCTGGCTGGCGTACGGCCTGCGCCGGCGCTTCCGCTAGGCCGTCGCCTCCGACGGGAATCCGCCGCCCCGGCGTACGGCGCGGCGGTTCCCGGTGGAGACGGTCTCCGCCCGAGACGGCGCGTCAGGCGGGCGTCAAGCGGGCAGGGCGGTGGCGGGGACCGGGGTCGGGTCGGGCGGAGGACCGAAGGCGGCGGTCGCGGTCCAGGCGGCGACGTAGAGGATCATGCGGGCCGAGAGGTTGATCCAGATCAGCAGGCCGACCATCACGGCGAACGCCCCGTAGACGGGGTTGTGCAGGGTACCCGCCAGGATCAGCGCGGCGAGCTGCTTGAGCAGCGCGAAGCCGATCGCGCCCAGCAGGGCGCCGCGCAGCACCACGCGGAACGGCTGCGTCGAACGACCCACCCAGCTCAGGAGGATCAGGAAGACGACGACGTCGGCCAGCACTCCGGCCGCCAGGCCGATGAACCAGATCACGTCGGCGACGACCGCCGACCCCGACAGGCCCAGCCATCCGGCCACGACCCCGCTCGCCTGGGTGGCGAATCCACCGGCCGCCACCGACAGGACCATCGTGACGCCGAGCAGGATGAAGGCGGCCAGATCACGGAGCTTGCCCAGGAAGAAGTTGGGCGGCGCCTCCGTGGTCATGGAGATCTCGCGGAGCGCGCCGCGCAGGGCGTCCATCGCGCCGAGCCCGGTGTAGAGCAGGCCGATCAGGCCGATGACCCCGGCGCTGGTCCGTGAGCTTGCGATCTCATTGATCGGGAGCTTGGCGGCGAGACCCGGCAGATACTCGTTGATGGCCCGCTGCAACGTCATGACGGCGTTCGGCCGGATGGCCAGGAAGTAGCCGAAGACCGCGAAGGCCAGCGCGATGATCGGAAAGAACGACAGGAACGCGAAGTAGGTCACCGCCCCGGCGAGCCGGTCGCCGAACTGGAGCTGGTAGCGCCGCACCGTCCTGATCAGGTGATCGAACCACGGCCACCTGACCCGGGCCGTGCCGAGTCTGACCCTGCCCCACGCGCGGACCGTCTCGATCCGCTCCCACACGTCTGTCACCCGCGCCCCCTACCCGAGCACCACCACACCGATCACGAACGGCGGGGAAAAGCAGGGGGACGCGAGAGTTTTACAGCTCGGAAGGACTTTCGGGAGGACGGCACGCGGGCGAGAACCCACCGAACTCGCTCAGGGCGTCAGAGAGGGCAGGAAACCGACCCGGTCACGGACCTGGGCCATCGTGCTCGCGGCCACCGTACGGGCCCTTGCAGCGCCGACGGCGAGCATCCTGTCGAGGTCCGCCTCGTTCGCCAGCAGCTTCTCGGTGCGTTCGCGGATCGGCGTGAAGGTCTCCACGACGAGCTCGGCCACGTCCTTCTTGAAGGTGCCGTACCCCTGCCCGGCGTAGCGGGCCTCCAGCTCGGGAATCGGGGTGCCGCTCAGCGCGGACTGGATGCGCAGCAGGTTGGTGACGCCGGGCTTGTTCTCGTCGTCGGCGAGGATCTCGGAGCCGGCGTCGGTGACCGCGCGCATGACCTTCTTCCGGAGCGGCCCCGGCTGCTCCAGCAGGTCCAGGATGCCGGCGGCCGAGGAGGAGGACTTCGACATCTTCGCCGTGGGCTCCTGAAGATCGGTGATCTTCTCGACGCCCTTGACGATGTGCGGCTCGGGCAGCGTGAAGGTCTCACCGAAGCGGTGGTTGAAGCGCTGCGCGAGGTCGCGGGTGAGCTCCAGGTGCTGCTTCTGGTCGGCCCCGACCGGCACCCTGTTGGCCTGGTAGAGCAGGATGTCGGCGGCCTGCAGGATCGGGTAGGTGAACAGCCCGACGCCGGCCGAGCTCTCCCCCGACTTGGCCGACTTGTCCTTGAACTGGGTCATCCGGCCCGCCTCGCCCATGCCGGTGAGGCAGATCAGCACCCAGGCCAGCTCGGTGTGCTCGCGAACGTGGCTCTGGATGAAGACGGTCGACCGCTCCGGGTCGAGGCCCGCGGCGAAGAGCTGGGCCGCGGCGACCCTGGAGCGCCTGCGCAGCGCCTCCGGCTGGTAGTCCACCGTGATCGCGTGCAGGTCGACGACGCAGTAGAAAGCGTCGTAGCCCTCCTGCATGGCGACGTACTGCCGCACGGCACCGAGGTAGTTGCCCAGGTGGAAGGAGTCGGCGGTGGGCTGGATGCCGGACAAGACACGGGGACTGGCCATAGCATGCAATTCTGTCAGCTGCCGGGAGTCGTTGGTGCCTCCGCACTCAACTGCCGGGGGTCGCAGGAGTCTCCGGAGTCATCCGTCGGGAATCGCAGGAGTCTCCACCATCAGCCCTCAGGAGTCGCGGGAGTCTCCGGGGGCGTCTCCGGCCTGGAAGTGCTCCGCTTGATGCGGACCCGCGACACCCTGCGGCCGTCCATGTCCGTGACCGACAGCTCGAACCCCGAGATCTCCACCCGCTCCCCCATCGCCGGCAGGTGGCCGAGCGCCGACATGACGAACCCGCCGAGGGTCTCGTAGGGGCCGTCGGGCAGCCGGATCCCGGTCTCGGTCGCCACCTCGTCCAGGTTGGCCAGCCCGTCGAGCTCGACCTCCCCCGCGGGCAGCACGACCTGCTCGTCCTCCACGTCGTGCTCGTCGCGGATGTCGCCGATGAGCTCCTCGACCAGATCCTCCATGGTGACGATGCCCGCGGTGCCGCCGTACTCGTCGACCACGATCGCCAGGTGGTGGCCCTCGTCGCGCATCTCCGAGAGCGTGGCCAGCACCCGTTTGCTGGCGGGGACCAGTTTGACCGGGCGGATCGGCACCAGCTCGCTGATCGGCTCGATCGACCCGGTCAGCACCGGGTCCAGCAGGTCCCGGATGTGGACGAATCCCACGATGTCATCGTAGGAATCCCGGTAGATGGGGAAACGGGAGTGCGGCATGGCCGCGGCCATGATCGCGGCCTCGGCCAGCCGGGTGTCGGCGGACATGAACTCCACCTCGGTGCGCGGCAGCATCACCTCGCGGAGCTGCCGCTTGCCCGCCGCGAAGACCTCCGCGATCAGATGGCGCTCGTCCACGGTGAGCTCCTGGTGGCCGACCACCATGTCGCGCAGCTCCTCGGTGGAGATCTCCTCCCGATCCGTGTCGGGGTTGCCGCCGAGCAGCCTGACCACGCCGTCGCTGGACTTCGACAGCGCCCAGATGAGCGGCCGTGACAGTACGGCCAGCCGGTCCAGGAACGGCGCGACCAGCAGGGAGAGCCCCTCGGCCCGCTGCCGGGCGAGCCGCTTGGGCGCGAGTTCGCCCAGCACCAGCGAGAAGTAGGAGATGACCAGCGTCACGAGCACCAGCGCGATCGTGGCCGCGGCGGCCGAGGGCACCCCCCAGCCGACCACGACCGGGAGCAGGTCCCTGGCGAGGGTGTCGGCGCCGAAGGCGGCCGACATCATGGTCGCCACGGTGACGCCGATCTGCACGGCCGCAAGGAAGCGGTTGGGGTCGCGGGCGAGCTTGGCCGCCCTCGCGCCCCTGCGCCCGCGAGTGCTGAGCCGCCGTACCTGGCTCTCCCTGAGAGAGACCATGGCCATCTCGGCGGCGGCGAAGAATCCCCCGATCAGCACAAAGAGCAGGACCAGGGCAATATTCGCCACGACGCTGTTCACGAGATCGTCTCCGTCATGGCCGTCGCTCGTTTCGCGGCGGTGGCCGATATTTGATGTGCCAGCATATGCTGGCGGTAGCCATACAAAAGTAAACAAGTCCAAACAACATCAAACAGGAGGCTCCGTGAAGCTGCTGGTCACCGGAGGTGCCGGATACATAGGCAGCGTCGTGGCGGCGCAACTCGTCGAGGCCGGTCATCAGGTCACCGTGCTGGACGATCTCTCCACGGGCCATGCCGACGCGGTGCCGCCGGGCGCCCGCTTCGTCGAGGGATCGATCACCGATGCCCTCGGCGTACTGCCCGGAATGGACGGCGTGCTGCACTTCGCGGCGAAATCCCTGGTCGGCGAGTCGGTGGAGAAACCCGGCCTCTACTGGGCGCACAACCTCGGCGGCACCCTGGCCCTGCTCGACGCCATGCGGACCGCCGAGGTCGGGCGGATCGTCTTCTCCTCCACCGCCGCCACGTACGGCGAGCCGGAGCGCTCCCCGGTCCTGGAGACCGACCCGACCCGGCCGACCAATCCCTACGGCGCGTCCAAGCTCGCGGTCGACACCGCGCTGACCACGTTCGCCGGACTGTACGGCCTGGCCGCGGTGAGCCTGCGCTACTTCAACGTGGGGGGCGCGTACACCGCGAAGGACGGACAGGTCTACCGCGAGCGTCACGCGGTGGAGACCCACCTGATCCCCAACGTCCTCGCCGTCGCGCTCGGCGGGCGCGACTCGCTCAGCGTCTTCGGCACCGACTACCCCACCCCCGACGGCACGTGCGTGCGCGACTACATCCACGTGGCCGACCTGGCCAGGGCTCACCTGCTGGCGATGGAGGCCTGCTCACCGGGCGAACACAAGATCTACAACCTGGGAAACGGCACCGGCTTCTCGGTTCAGGAGGTCCTGTCGGTCTGCCGCGAGGTGACCGGGCACGAGATTCCGGCGGTCGTGCGGGAGCGTCGCGCCGGAGACCCGGCGGTGCTGGTGGCCTCGTCCGAGAAGATCCAGAGCGAGCTCGGGTGGAAGCCGGAGCACCCGTCCGTCCGGGAGGTCGTCGCCGACGCCTGGAGCGTTCTGCCTCGCTGACCGCGCCTCGCGTCAAGCCGCCCGCCGCCCACGTCGTCATTCACCGGCCGGGTCACGCGTGAGGGCGGGCGTCTGGTCCGTGCGGCCGGAGCCGGGTCCGTCCCGGATTGACGCCGGCCCTGTCGCGTGGGACACGGCCGTGCGGCCGGAGCCGGGTCCGTCTCGGTTCGATGCCGGACGTTTCCCGTGGGACACGGCTGTGCGGCCGGAACCAGGTTGACGCTGGCCATGTTGTTGGCGGGGCGGCGGTCGCCCAGGCGGGTGGAGAAGACGGTCGCCTGGGCCTGCGGGCCGGTCCCGCGTGCGTGGAAGGCGAGCCGGAGGCTCACCCGCCCGCCCGAGCCGACCGCGGGCAGCTCGCAGCCGACGGAGCCGGGGTACGGGTTGCACCGTGCCCCGTGCGCCGTCAGGAAACGTGCCTTCCCCGTGTCGAAGAAGACCGTGGCGTCGCGGACGATCTGGGGCCCGCGGTTGCGGACCACGGCGCCCACCGTGACCAGCCGGTCGTGAAGCACCTTGCGCGACAGTTTGACCGCCAGGTCCGTGCCCTCGTCCACCGAGGTCAGCGTCTGGGCGGAGTCGTTCGCCGCGTTCTCGTCCACGACCTCGGAGGAGAGCGTCGCGATCGCCGTGAGCGGGCCGCGCGCGGCCGGGCGGACCATGCCGCTGATCGTCACCCCACCGGTGCCCCCGGCGATGACGTCCTGCCGTGAGGCGCAGACCACCTCGCCGGCCGTGCTGCCGGGCAGGCACTCGGCGACGTCGACGCCGAGGATCTGCACCTCCGCGGGCAACCGGACGACGAGCACGGGCAGCACGGCGTCTTCGGGCCCCGCGTTGCTCACGTCGGCCCGGTAGGTCAGCGGCTTACCCGGTTGTGCGAGCTTCGGCGAGACCGCCAGCCGTACCGACAGGTCGGCCCCGCTCCTGTTCGTCTCCCCGGGCCTCGCCGGTGCCGCCCCCGGCACTCCCGCGAGGACAAGACTGATCACACCGGCGACGATCCGTACTCGCACCATGATCCCTGAACACCGGCCCCCTCGACCATCAGTGATCATTTAACGCCGAGTCGTCCTCCCGCGCGATGATCGACACGCCGCCAGTTCGTTCCGCCGGCCGCGCGTCCCCGGTGGCGGCGGGCCGTCGGACGGCCGCGCCGCGACGTTTCGCACCCGCCCCGTGGACGCGGAAAACGCCCCCGTGGACGTGAAAGGAGCCCCCCGTGGATACGGAAGGGGCCCCGTGGACGCGGAAGGGCCCCGGCTCTCGCGGACCGTGAACCCCGCGACCCCCGAACAGATCGGGTGTCGCGACGGTTCCCGGAACCCGCGTCCGCCGGGGCCCCTTCTCAGCGGCTCAGATGAGGCCGAGCTCGCGGACGGCGGCGCGCTCCTCCTCGAGCTCACGCGCCGAGGCGTCGATGCGCTCACGGGAGAAGGCGTTGATCTCCAGGCCCTGGATGATCTCCCACTTGCCGTTGCGCGAGGCGACGGGGAAGGAGGAGATGATGCCCTCGGGCACGCCGTACGAACCGTCGGACGGAATCGCGGCGGAGGTCCACTCGGTGCCGTTGACCCAGTCGAAGACGTGGTCGATCGCGGCGTTGGCGGCGGAGGCGGCCGAGGACGCGCCCCGGGCCTCGATGATCGCGGCACCCCGCTTGGCGACGGTGGGGATGAAGGTGTCGCGCAGCCAGGCCTCGTCCACCAGCTCGGCGGCGATCTTGCCGCCGACCTCGGCGTGGAACAGGTCGGGGTACTGGGTGGCGGAGTGGTTGCCCCAGATGGTCATCTTCTTGATCTCGGTGACCGGGACCTGGAGCTTGGCGGCGAGCTGGGACAGCGCGCGGTTGTGGTCCAGGCGGGTCATCGCGGTGAAGCGCTCGGCCGGGACGTCCGGGGCGTGCTGCTGGGCGATGAGCGAGTTGGTGTTCGCCGGGTTGCCCACGACCAGCACGCGGATGTCATCGGCGGCGTGGTCGTTGATGGCCTTGCCCTGGGGGCCGAAGATGCCGCCGTTGGCCTGGAGCAGGTCGCCGCGCTCCATGCCCGCCGTACGGGGGCGGGCGCCGACCAGCAGGGCGACGTTGGTGCCGTCGAACGCGACGTTCGGGTCGGCGGTGACCTCGATGCCGCTCAGCAGCGGGAACGCGCAGTCGTCGAGCTCCATCGCGGTGCCCTCGGCAGCCTTGACCGCCTGCGGGATCTCCAGCAGGCTCAGCTTGACCGGGACGTCGGCGCCCAGCAACTGGCCCGAGGCGATACGGAACAGCAGCGCGTAGCCGATCTGGCCGGCGGCGCCGGTGACGGTGACCTTTACGGGACTCTGGGCCATGACCTTCCCCCACTCGAAGGATGAATTGTGACGCTCGGATGTTACCCGTCCACGCCGGACCGTCGTCCGGCGAGTGCCCCGATGCGCCCTCCGGGCAGCAGGGTCAGCGCGGCGAGCGCGATGAGCGCCCCGCCGACGGCGAGCCAGGGGACGACGGTCGCGGTGGCGGCGGCGTGGGCGGCGCTCAACCCGTGGACGGGCGCCTCCTCCCTGATCACCGAGGCGTAGACCGTTCCGGCGATGGCCAGCGCGACCGAGCCGCCGACCTGCCGGAAGAAGGTCAGGTTCGCGCTGGCGGTGCCGATGAACCGGGGCGGGACCGAGTATTGGATCGCCACGGTCAGGCCGGACAGCATCGGCCCCATGCCGAGGCCGATGAGCGCCATCCACCCCGCCAGGACCAGGGTCGGGGTCTCCGCCGTGAGCCCGGCGCAGAGCAGCGCCCCGACCGCGATGAGGAACGGTCCCGCGACCAGCCACGGCTTGTAGCGCTGGGTCCTGGAGATGAGGGCGCCGGCGATCATGCTGCCGACCACCATCCCGAGCATGAGCGGGTAGATGCGCAGGCCCGACTCGGTGGCGGTGAGCCCCATCGCCTCCTGGAAGTAGCGCGGCAGGAACACCACCCCGGCGTAGAGGCAGAACGCGGTGAAGAACGACGCCACGTTGGCCAGCGTGTAGGTCCGGTTGCGGAACAGCTCCAGCGGGATGATCGGCTGCTCGGCCCTCCGCTCGACCAGGACGAACGCCGCCAGGAGCACGGCGGAGGCCGCGATGGGCCAGAGCACCGGCCCGCTGGTCCAGGAGTGGTCGTCCAGACCCTTCTCGGTCAGGCCGACGAGCAGCGCGCCGATGCCCGCGGAGAACACGGCCATGCCCAGGTAGTCGGGGCGGACGCCGCGCCCCTGCCCGGCCACGTGCGGCAGCCGCGCGACGATGATCGCGATGAGGACCAGCCCGATGGGCAGGTTGACCAGGAAGGCCCAGCGCCAGCTGGCCTGGTCGGTGAAGACGCCGCCGAGGAACGGCCCGGCGATGTAGCTCAGCGCCATCACCCCGCCGAGCGCGCCCTGCACCCGGCCGCTCCTGTCCGGCGGGAACAGGTCGGCCACCATCGCCAGGGAGAGCGGCAGCAGCGCTCCCGCGCCCAGCCCCTGCAGCGCGCGGAAGCCGATCAGCTGGCCCATGTCCTGGGCGATGCCGCACAGGAGCGAGCCGAGCAGGAACACCACGACGCCGATCAGCAGCAGCGGCTTGCGGCCGTAGGTGTCGGACAGCCTGCCGTACAGGGGAACCGTGATGGTGGAGGTCAGCAGGTAGGCCGTCACGACCCAGACGTAGAGGTCCGCGCCGCCGAGCTCCTGGGTGATCCGGGGCAGGGCCGTGCCGACGATCGTCTGGTCGAGCATCGAGAGAAACATTCCGCCGAGGACGGCGAGCAGGAGGAGCCCGTTACCGGAGCCGCCGGAACGGGATTTCACAGGGGGAATCGATACGTCAGTAGACACATGTTGATACTGACGTGTCAGTATTGACATGTCAAACCTTAAGTATGATGGAGGCATGTCCCTCCGGATCGCGCTCCTCGGCCTGCTGACCGTCTCCGGCCCCGCCAGTGGCTACGACCTCACAAAACTCTTCGAAAGCTCGATCAACCACGCCTGGCAGGCCCGGCACAGCCAGATCTATCCGGAGCTGAACAAGATGACGACGGAAGGTCTGGTGACGGTCGAGGAGGAGGGTCCCCGGGGCAGGAAGACCTACTCGATCACCGACGTGGGCGGCCGGGAGCTGCGGCAGTGGCTGCTGGAGAGGGAGCCGTCCCGGTCGCACCGCAGTGAGGAGCTGCTCCGCGCCTTCCTGCTGCCCACCCTGGAGCCGCACGAGGCCCTGGCACTGCTCCGCAGGGAGGTCGAGGTCTACGAGGCCAAGCTGGCCGACCTGGAGGCGATCTGGAAGCGCAAGGGCGATGGCAATGTCGGCTTCGGGAAGTACGCCCTGGACCTGGGCATCCGGCAGGTCAAGACGGTGCGCGACTGGGCCGCGGACATGACGGCGGAGATCGAAAACTCGGGCGGTTCTCCGCGCCCGGACGCGGAGAACCTGGACGAGGAAGGACCGCGGCCCTAGCCGAGGCGGGAAAGAACGCGGCTCCGGGCGCGGAAAAAACGCGACCTTGGCCACGGCGGGCGCGACCTTGGCCAAGGCGGAGAGGGAACGCGGCTCCGGCCCGGACGAGCCAGAGGCATCGAGGCGGCCCAGGTGACGGAGTGCGACGCCAGGCGCAGGCGGCGGGACGCGGCTCTAGGCGCAGGCGGCCATGGTGGGGAGGCCGTCCTCGCGGGTGGCGAACTCGACCTTGGAGAAATGCTCGTTGAGCAGTTTCTCGATCGTGCCGTCCTTGTAGAGGGCGACGATCGCCCCCTGCACGGCCTTGCAGGTGCGCTCGTCGCCCTTCTTGAGGGCCACCGCGTAGCGTTCGTCGGTGAGCTTCAGGCCGAGCACCTTGTAGCGAACGGTCTCCCTGTCGGCGTAACCGGCCAGCAGCAGGTCGTCCCCGGGAACCGCGTCGACCTCGCCGTTCAGCAGCTTGGTCATGCAGTCGGCGTAGGTCTGGACGGGGACCAGGGTGAGACGGTCCACCGCGCCCTGCAGGACGGCCACCGAGGGGCTGAAGGCCGGTTGGCACATGCGGCCGCCCTCCAGGTCCTTCACAGTGGCGATCGGCGAGCCGTCCTTGACGAGGACGTCGACGTGGGCGAGATAGTACGGTCCGGCGAAGGTGACGTCGTCCTTGTCGTTGATCGGATACGTCGCGAGGACCAGGTCGAGGTCACCGCTCGACAGCAGCTTCGGCCGCTCCTCCCTGCTGGTCGCCCGGAAGGTCACGCCGTCCCGGGGCACCCCCAGCGCCTGGGCGACCTCGAGGGCGAGGTCGACCTCGAACCCCTTCCAGCCGTCGCTGTTCTTCAGCGCGATGCCGGGCAGGAAGTCACGCACGCCGATGGTGAGCCTGCCGGTCTTGGCCGCCTTGTCCACCACGGAGGTGAACGCCCCGGTGCCGGGCTCCCCCGTGGGCTGGGCCTCGGCGCCGAACGGCGGCCACCCGGCCATGGCGGCGACGGCGGCGACGCCCCCGATCAGCAGGACGGCCACCGCCGCGGCCGCGGCGATCCAGCGGCCCTTGCGTGAGCGCCTGGACGGGTCCGGGCCCGGGCCCGGACCCCCGACCCGGGTCGCGTCGAGCGACTGCCAGCTCGGGGGAGGAACGTCCGTCGGGCGCTCGCCGTACCCGGGAGCCGAGGGACGCTCACCGTAGCCCGGCGACGACGGACGCTCGCCGTACCCGGCGGACGACGAACGGCCCGGGGATGAGGGACGCTCGCCGTACCCCGGAAACGGGAGCGGCTGCTCCCCGGGGGACGACGGACGCTCGATGTATCCGGAAGGCGAGTGGAGCGTGGGTGACGGACGCTCGTCGTACCCCGGAGACGGAGGCCGCCGCTCCCCGTGTCCGGGAGAGGACGGGCGCTCGCCGTACCCGGGAGAGGACGGACGCTCGCCGTACCCGGGAGAGGACGGACGCTCGCCGTGGGGCGGCTCCCGGCGGTCGTCCTGGACGGGTGCCTCGTAGCCGGGGTGCCGCGCCTGGAATCCCGTGACCGGGAGTGCCGAATCGCCAGGGACGGAAGGGACGGAGCCGCCCGGTCTGGTCCCCGGGATGGGGATGCCCGATCTGATGCTCGGGATCCGCATCGGGCTGGTGGCGTCGTCCTGGTCCGGGCCGGCGACCTGCGCGCCCTGGTTGAGGATCATGGGTGACGCGTTCACGGTCTCGGGGTGGCCGAGCATCCGGAGCAGGATCTGGTCGGCCGAGGGCCGGACGGCGGGCGACTTGGACAGCGCGGAGCGGACCACGCTCCGCAGTGGCTCCGGCATGACGCCGAGGTCCACCTCGTGGTTGAGGATGCGGTTCAGCACCACCGCGATCGAGGCGCCCGCGAAGGCCGTCTCGCCGGTCGCGGCGAACACGATGGTCGCGCCCCAGGCGAACACGTCGGTGTACGGGCCGACGTCGGAACCGGAGATCTGCTCGGGCGCCATGTAGGCCGGGGTGCCGATGGCCCGGCTGGTGATCGTGCCGGTGGAGTCGATGATGCGGGCGATGCCGAAGTCGACCACGCGAGGGCCGTCGGCGGCGATGAGCACGTTGTCCGGCTTGAAGTCGCGGTGCACGATCGAGGCGTGGTGGATCGCGGTGAGCGCGGTGGCCGTGCCGATCGCCAGCCGCTGCAGCGCGTTGCCCTTGATCGGGCCATCGTCCTCCACGACCTGGCGCAGCGACCTGCCGTCGATGTATTCGCTGGCGATGTAGGGGGTGTCGCCTTCGAGGTCGACGTCCATCACGCCCGCCGTACAGAACGATGCGACCCGCTGCGCCGCCCTCGCCTCCCTGGCGAACCGTGATCTGGCGATCGCGTCGCCGGAGAACTTCACGTGCAGCAATTTGATCGCCGCACGCTCTCCCGACGCGTTCATCCCCAGGTAGACGACCCCTTGGCCACCCTCGCCGATCCGCCCGACGACGCGGAACGGCCCCACCTGGCGCGGCTCCCCCGCTTCCAGCGGTGCGATATCCGGCATCATCGTCCCCAGGATCTCGTAATGTCCGACAAGCCAAACTTTACGGTGCCACAGCTTGCCCACTCACCGTGTTATCCCGACGTGACCCCACATTTCCCATAGTCCGCGCCCCATCGCCCAGCCCTCCTGTTACGAAGCACACAGACACGCTCACCTACCTAATTTCCGACAATCACCCCAATCTGGCGCTCCAGCCGCTTAGATCGCTACCGTTGACCGTCCCCTCAGGCAAGCCGGAGCAAAAACCCTCATGCGCCGATATATCGGTTATCGCGAGTTCGTCCAGCGCGATCAGCGTTCCCTCGTCGGCCTCGCCCTCCTCCTCACCGGCAGCCACGAGCAGGCCATCCGTCTCGCCCTGCGTGCCTTCCACACCGTCGGCCTCAACTGGCCCCCGCCGCTGTGGGAGAACCCCACCACGCACGCCCAGATCGCGCTCTACCGCCGTTTCCTGCAGCGGCCGAGCTCCGCGGGCAGCACTGCCCTGGTACGGCTCCCGCCCCGGCAACGGGTCCTCGTCGTCGCCTGCCTCCACGACGGCAGATCCCGCGGTGAGATGGCCACCCTGCTCAGCCTGCCCCTGGCGACCGTGGAAGCGGAGATCACCGAGGCGGTGTCCACGCTCACCAAGGGCAACGAGGGCCGTCTGGTCGCGAGGCTGGCCACGGCCGCGGGCGAGGCCTCGGTCCCCGACCTCACCGCCCGGGCCATGCGCACGCTCAGGCGTCGCCGCAACCGGGGAGCCCTCCTCACCACGGCCGCCGCCCTCATCCCGATCAGCCTCATCGCGGGGTTCATCCTGTTCCAGTCGGGGGAGGTGTGGTGGAACTCGGCTCTGGGCGAGCAGAACCACCCGCTCTCGACGAGGGACCCGGAGATCATGCAGGTGATCCCCGCCCCGACGGAGGCCGCCGGCCCCCAGCCGTGGCGGGCCCCGAAAACCTCCGCTGTGATCCGCTACGCGGTCCCCGGGCGATGCCCCGGCGAGGTCCTCCCGGCAGCCGACGACTCGGCCACGGCGTCGGCCGTGGAGATCACCTGTGCGGGCTGGACGCTGAACCTGATCTCCAGCGGAGACACGGACGACTCCTCACCCGACGCGAAGGCGTGCGAGGGCCAGGACCGCTGCGAGTCGACCGTGAACGTTCCCGACGCCGCGCAGCAGCTCGCGAACGGCGCCGCCGGGGACGACCCGCAGCTGGATCCCACCATCAGCCTCGACGGCCGCCGCATCGCCTACCTCAGCGCGGCGGAGCGCCGGTATGTCGCCTACGACCTGCGAAGCGGCATGAAGCGATACCTGTCGCCGGTGCTCGTCCCCGCCGACACGGAGAACGGCACGCTGGTGAGCGTCTCCGCGGACGGCCGCCACTTCACCGTCACGCTCGGCAAGCGGCAGCTGAGGACCGACTTCCTGACAGGAGCCCTGACTCCGTTGCCCGCCCAGCAGGTGTCGGCGGCGGAGAAGACCTCAGACTGGCTCCGCCGGCAGTATCCCGTCTGGAAGGACGCGCCCAGCGGCAGGTTCTCCGCCGCGGTCGGGACCGAGAAGGTCTCACCCGGAAAGCCCCAGAGCCTCCACATCATCAACACCGCGTCGCGAAAGGTCATCAAGCGCCTCCCGCTCCCCTCCCCGGGCGAGCCCGCCAGGGCCGAGGTCGTGAGCTGGCTGAACAACCGCGAGGTGGTCGTCAAGATGCTGGACAAGACCGGCAGCGACCTTCTCGGCTTCTTCCGGGTGGACGCGATCACCGGGCAGACGCACCGCGTGGCCGGCCTTCCCGACAACGACCCGATCGTGCTCGGCGCCGGAACGGCCCTGTGACCCGACCGCGGCAGGCCGGGGCCTCGCGGCGGGGTCGCGACACGGCCCCGGCCCGGCAGACCCACATCACGGGATCGCGACACGGCCGCGGCACCGTCACTGCGCGGCCGGGCATGACGCGGCGGCGGAGCGGTCTGGAAGCCCAGAGCCGCGGTTGACACAACCCCTTGACAACGTCGGCCGTCCACACGTTGTCCAGGCGGACCGTCCGTACGCGGGGAAACGAAAAAGGGCCGCCCATCGGGCGGCCCTTTCACAGGCTTCTCACCGGCGGTGAGTCAGGCCATCTTCTTCTTCAGGTTCTCGTCCAGGGCCGACAGGAAGTCCTGGGTGGTCAGCCACTTGGCGTCGCTGCCGACGAGGAGCGCGAGGTCCTTGGTCATCTGACCGCTCTCGACGGTCTCGATGCAGACCTGCTCCAGCTTCTCGGCGAAGTCGACCACCGCGGGGGTGTTGTCGAGCTTGCCCCGGTGCTGGAGGCCACGGGTCCACGCGAAGATCGAGGCGATCGGGTTCGTGGAGGTGGGGTTGCCCTTCTGGTGCTCGCGGTAGTGGCGGGTCACCGTACCGTGGGCGGCCTCGGCCTCGACGGTCTGGCCGTCGGGGGTGAGCAGGACCGAGGTCATCAGGCCGAGCGAGCCGAAGCCCTGGGCGACCGTGTCGGACTGGACGTCGCCGTCGTAGTTCTTGGCGGCCCAGACGTATCCGCCCTCCCACTTGAGCGCCGCGGCGACCATGTCGTCGATCAGACGGTGCTCGTAGGTGATGCCGGCGGCCTCGAAGTCGGCCTTGAACTCGGTCTCGAAGATCTCGGCGAAGATGTCCTTGAAACGGCCGTCGTAGGCCTTCAGGATCGTGTTCTTCGTGGAGAGGTAGACCGGGTAGCCGCGGGACAGGCCGTACCGCATGGAGGCGCGGGCGAAGTCGCGGATGGACTCGTCCAGGTTGTACATCGCCATCGCGATGCCGGGGCCGGGGAAGTCGTAGACGTCCAGCTGGACCGGCTCCGAGCCGTCCTTGGGGGTGTAGGTGAGGGTCAGCGTGCCCTCGCCCGGAACCACCAGGTCGGTGGCGCGATACTGGTCGCCGAAGGCGTGACGGCCGATGATGATCGGCTTGGTCCAGCCGGGGACGAGCCTCGGCACGTTCGACATGATGATCGGCTCACGGAAGATGACGCCGCCGAGGATGTTGCGGATGGTCCCGTTCGGGGACTTCCACATCTTCTTGAGGCCGAACTCCTCGACCCGCGCCTCATCCGGGGTGATCGTGGCGCACTTGACGCCAACGCCGTACTGCTTGATCGCATTGGCGGCGTCGATCGTCACCTGGTCGTCGGTGGCGTCGCGGTGCTCGATCCCGAGGTCGTAGTACTTCAGGTCGATGTCCAGGTAGGGAAGGATCAGCTGGTCCTTGATGAACTGCCAGATGATCCGGGTCATCTCGTCGCCGTCAAGCTCGACGACGGGGCCCTCTACCTTGATCTTGGGCATGCGTGTAATTCCCCTTCTGAACTAACAACCGGCCAGACGTCCTTTTTGAGGCTCACTGGCCGTTGAGGTTATCGGACGGGCAAGATTGCCTCGCAATCCGCCCTTTCATCCGATCGATCGCGGCATAAGCCATGGATATTGAAGGAGGATCGCGCCCACCATCAGCGCGATCCCGAGGAGCGCGAGCGTGGCGACATCGGTCGGCCTGCGGCGTACGGCGAGCCGCCCGCCTCCGGTCAGCCGTGCCAGCGCTCCCAGCGTTATGACCGCGCCGAGGGAGAATCCGCCCCACTCAGGCTCGTCGGCCACCACGGCGAAGACCACGGCGAGGACCGCACCCACCACTACCAGTGGGTACGGCCCCCAGCGGGCTTCGGTTGCTCTCGCCGCTTGTACGTTCACCGGCTCATCTTCCGCTCTCGCACCCGGCTCATCGCTCGGCAATCGGCTTCCACTTCTGGTCCCGCTCGCCGATGTACTCGCTGTCCGGACGGATGAGACGGTTGTCGGCGTGTTGCTCGATCACGTGTGCTGTCCATCCTGACATGCGACTGACCGAAAAGACCGGAGTGAACAGGTCGGTCGGAATGCCGAGATAGTGGTAGACCGTCGCGGCATAGAAGTCCACGTTCGGATAGAGGCCCTTCGTCTCGAAGACGACCTCCTCCATCTCCTTGGACATCCGATAATACTTGTCGTCTCCGGAGGCCTCGGCGAGTTCCTGCGACATCTTGCGCAGGTGCGTGGCACGCGGGTCCTCGGTCTTGTAGACCCGGTGCCCGAAGCCCATGATCTTCTCGCCGGCGGCGAGCCGGTCACGCACGGACTGGGCGACGGCGCTCGGGTCGAGCGACTCCAGGGTGCGCATGACCTGCTCGTTCGCGCCGCCGTGGAGCGGGCCCTTGAGGGTGCCGATGGCCGCCACGATGGCCGAGTGCATGTCGGACAGGGTCGCGGCGCAGACCCGGGCGGCGAACGTGGAGGCGTTCATCGTGTGGTCGGCGTGGAGAACCAGGCAGGCGTCGAAGATCCCGACCTCGTGCTCACCGGGGGTACGGCCGGTGATCTGGAGGAGGAAGTTCGCCGCGATGCTCAGTTCGGGGTCGGGGTCGGCGATCGTGGTGCCGGTCCTGGCCGCGTGGTAGCGGGCGACGAGGATCGGCTGCTGCGCGGTCAGCCGGGCGGCCTTGCGCAGGTTGGCTTCGGGACTGTTGGAATCCTTGTCCGGATCGTCGCCGGCGGCCAACGAGACCAGCGTGCGCAGCGCCTCCATGGGCGCCTGCTTCTCCGCGATCTCGGGGATGTTGGCCTCGGCGAGCGTGCCGAGTTTGCGGCCCCGGACGAGCTCCGTCCCATAGGCGGCCAGTTGCTCCCCCGTGGGGAGACTGCCGCACTGCAGCAGGTGTGCGGTCTCTTCGAAGGTGGTGCGTCCGGCCAGATCGTGGATGTCGTAACCACGATAGAAGAGGCGACCGGCCTGGCCGTCGATGTCACTGAGCGCTGTGGACGCGGCTACGACATCGGCGAGACCTTTTTTGGGTTTGTCCGCCATGAGTGTTTCCTCCGCTTATCTGTGTCCGAAGTCTACCTGTGAGCAGGGGAAACCTTTCCGAGAGGTCCAGACCAATTTCACGAAGGATTCTCCTTCTGGCAAAGGCGATTCCCCATCACCTCGTTTGGGTAAGCCGGAGCTGTAGGAATAGTTACGGCGGGCTACCTGGGGAGGAACTGCCGTGGAGGGGCCGTTCATACGCATCGAGGACACTGGCGAGGTGGTCCCGTTGCGCCCCGAGATCACGACGATCGGGCGTGGCCGGGGAGTGGACATCCGGCTCACCGATCCAAGTGTGTCCCGGTTGCACGCGGAATTCGTTCGGCGCGGGCCCTACCTGTACGTCGTTGATCTGGGCCTGTCCCGCAACGGCACACGGGTGAACGGCAGGCCGATCGCCCGGAGGGTGCTCGACGACGGTGACGTCGTGTCCTTCGGTGCCGCGCGAGGCAGGATCGGCGGGGTCCCACGTGAGGACTTCGCCCCCGAAGTCGAGCTCCGCCGCGCCGCGGCACCGGAGCTGACACGACGAGAGGTGGATGTGCTCACGTCACTGTGCCGTCCCGCGCTGTCGGACGAGGCGTTTGTCGCCCCGGCCACCGCACGGGAGATCGCCGACGATCTGGTGGTGACGGAGGCCGCGGTCAAGCAGCACCTCCTGCGCCTCTACCAGAAGTTCCGGATCCCGGAGGGCACCAACCGGCGCACCAGGCTGGCAAACGAGGTCGTCGCCCTGGGACTGGTCAGGCCCACCCCGGTGGTGCCGCCGCAGCGTGCGGCCGGCACCCCGGAGCCCCGGCAGGCGACGACGACGACAACCGCGACGACCGCGAACCGCCGGGCGTCCTAGTCCTGGTTCCGGCCCTGCTTCTCGGCTGCCTCGACCACGTTGGTGAGCAGCAGGGCCCGGGTCATCGGGCCCACACCGCCGGGATTGGGTGTGAGGAAACCCGCGACGTCACTGACGTCGGGGGCGATATCACCGGCGATCTTGCCGTCGACCCTGGAGACGCCGACGTCGAGCACGGCGGCTCCGGGCTTGACCATGTCAGCGGTGATCAGGTGAGGAACACCCGCCGCCGCGACGATGATGTCCGCGCGCCGGGTGTGGGCCGCCAGGTCCTGGGTGCCGGTGTGGCACAGGGTGACGGTGGCGTTCTCGGAACGGCGGGTCAGCAGCAGGCCGAGTGAGCGGCCCACGGTGATGCCGCGGCCGACCACGACGACCTCGGCGCCCTTGATCGGCACGCCGTACTCCTGCAGGAGCAGGACGATGCCGTGCGGCGTGCAGGGCAGCGGTGCGTCGATCATGTGGACCAGGCGTCCCAGGTTGACCGGGTGCAGGCCGTCGGCGTCCTTCGCCGGGTCCATCCGCTCGATCAGCGCCAGCGTGTCGAGGTGCCGGGGCAGCGGGAGCTGGACGATGTAACCGGTGCACTCGTCCGAGGCGTTGAGCTCGTCGATGACCGCCTCGACCTCCGCCTGGGTGGCCGTCGCCGGCAGGTCCCTGCGGATGGAGGCGATGCCGACCTCGGCACAGTCACGGTGCTTTCCCGCCACGTAGATCTGGCTACCCGGATCGTCGCCGACGAGAACGGTGCCGAGCCCGGGGACGATGCCCCGCTCCGCCAACGCGGCCACTCGGGTCTTGAGGTCTGCCTTGATCTTCGCTGCGGTCGCCTTGCCGTCCAGAATCTGCGCGCTCATGGATTCAATCCTTCCATGAGATCATCCGCGGTCTGCTTCTCTCCGCTCGATGATCCTGCGCGTGAAGGGGATCCAGTCCATCGCCCGGTTGCCGAGGTAGGCCCCGCCCACCGCGAGAATGATCAACAGCCAGGGACTGGCCCAGAAGCCGTTCATGATCACAAAAGCGTTCAGGGCGGTGTCGAGCAAGGGCATGAGGGATCTCCATAGCGGTGAAGGAAGGGAATGCTTCACACTAACCGCGGGTCAAACCTTTTTCGCCCAAAATTTTCTGTCCAATACGCCACTTTCCTGTCTCCGATGTACGGCCGCCCCACACGTCACGGCGGCCGTACATCAATTGGAGATCAGTGGAAGAAGTGGCGGGTGCCCGTGAAGTAAAGGGTGACCCCGGCCGCCTCGGCCGCGGCGATCACTTCCTCGTCCCTGATCGAACCGCCGGGCTCCACGACCGCCTTCACTCCGGCGTCGATAAGAATCTTGAGGCCGTCCGCGAACGGGAAGAACGCGTCGGAGGCCGCCGCGGCCCCCTGGGCGCGGTCGCCGGCGCGGGAGACCGCGAGCTGCGCGGAGTCGACCCGGTTGACCTGGCCCATGCCGACGCCGACGCTCGCGCCCCCGGCGGCGAGCAGGATCGCGTTGGACTTCACCGAGCGGCAGGCCTTCCAGGCGAAGGCCAGGTCGGCGAGGACCTCGGCGGAGGCCGCGGAACCCGCCTTGAGCTCCCAGGCGGACGGGTCGTCGCCCGGGGCGTTCACCCGGTCGGTGGTCTGCACCAGCAGGCCGCCGTCGATCCGGCGGGACTCCGCCAGGTTGCCCGGCCCCTTCGGGCAGACCAGCAGCCGGATGTTCTTCTTCCCCGTGAGCACCGCCAGCGCCTCGGCGGTGAAGCCGGGGGCCACCACGACCTCGGTGAAGACCTCGGCGATCTGCCTGGCCAGCTCCTCGGTCACCTCTCCGTTGACCGCGATCACGCCGCCGTACGCGGAGACCGGGTCACACGCGTGGGCCTTACGGTGCGCGTCGGCCACGTCGGCGCCGACCGCGATGCCGCAGGGGTTCTGGTGCTTGATGATCGCGACGGCGGGCTCGGCGAAGTCCCAGGCGGCCCGCCAGGCGGCGTCGGTGTCGAGGTAGTTGTTGTAGGACATCTCCTTGCCGTGCAGCTGCTCGGCGTTGGCCAGGCCGTCCTTCTGCCCCGAGTAGAGGGCCGCGCCCTGGTGCGGGTTCTCGCCGTAGCGCAGCGGTGATTTGAGCTTCCACGCGGCGCCCATGTAGGACGGCCACGCGCCCTCCTCGGCGGCGTAGACGTCGGCGAACCAGGAGGCCACCGCGGTGTCGTAGGCGGCGGTGTGGGCATACGCGACGGCGGCCAGGCGGCGGCGCTCGGCGAGGGTGAAACCGCCCTCGGCCACGGCGGCGAGCACGTCGTCGTAGGAGCGCGGGTCCACCACGATCGAGGCGGTGCCGTGGTTCTTGGCCGCGGCACGGATCATCGCGGGACCGCCGATGTCGATCTGCTCCACGCACTCGTCGGCGGAGGCGCCGGAGTCGACGGTCTCCTGGAACGGGTAGAGGTTGACCACGACCAGCTCGAACGGTTCGATGTCCAGCTCTTCGAGCTGCTTGACGTGGGCCGGGTTGCCGCTGTCGGCCAGCAGACCGGCGTGCACCCGCGGGTGCAGGGTCTTGACGCGGCCGTCGAGGCACTCGGGGAATCCGGTCAGCGACTCGACCGGGGTGACGGGAACGCCGAAGGAGGCGATCTTCGCGGCGGTGCCCCCGGTGGAGACGATCTCGATGTTCGCGGCGTCGAGCCCCCGGGCCAGCTGCTCCAGCCCGCTCTTGTCATACACCGCGATCAACGCGCGCCGGATGGCGATGCGGGTCACTTCGTGGTCCTCCTGTTTGGTTCCGGTTTTCCGGTGACAGCCCAGCTCGTTCGCTGAATCGTCCCTGCTCATCGAGCTCGATGAGTCCCTGCTCACTGGACTGCCCAGGTTAGCCGGACCGTCCGAGGCGGACGGTCCTGCCGGTGACGGTCCAGCCCTCGCGGGCCATCCGGCCGACGGTCTCGACGAGCAGGCTCCGCTCGACGCCCTTGATGCGCTGGTGCAGAGTCTCCTCGTCGTCGCCGTCGAGCACGGGCACCGACGCCTGGGCGATGATCGGCCCGGTGTCGACCCCGGCGTCGGCGAGCATCACCGTGCATCCGGTGATCCGCACGCCGTACGAGAGCGCGTCGCGGACCCCGTGCGCGCCGGGGAAGGAGGGCAGCAGCGCGGGGTGGGTGTTGAGCACCGGGAAGGTGCTCAACGTCGGCGCGCCGAGAATTTTCATGAAACCCGCGCAGACCACGAGGTCCGGTTTGTACTCCGCGATCCGCGCGGCGAGCTCCCGATCCCAGGCTTCCCGGGTGGGGTGATCGGCGAGTTTCTCCACGAAGATCGGTATCCCGGCGCGCTCCGCCCGGGCCAGCCCTTCGATACCGGCACGATCGGCGCCTACCGCCACGATCCGGGCGCCGTAGGTTTCGTCCGCCACAGCGTCCAGCAAGGCCTGTAGGTTGGTTCCAGAACCGGACACGAGGACCACAAGCCGAACGGCCTGAGATGACACCGAAGCACTCCATTCGGACGGGGACTCACGCCGTTGCCAGGGTATCCGCCTGTCCGAACCCGCGATGCAAGGAGCTCACGTGACACTACCCGTCCAGGCACGACCAGCGGAGGGCGCGGGGCGTCGGGCGCTGCTGCTCGCGTTCGCCGCGGTGGTGATGACGCTGGTGCTCCCCCTGGCGGGACTCGTCATGTCGGTCTTCGCCCTCGTCGCCTCGATCCGGGCGATCAAGGCGCTGCGTTCGGTGACCAAGCCCGTGGGCATCGCGGTCTCGGGCATCATCCTGTCGGCGATCGCACTGCTGATCTGCCTGTCGGTGACGATCCTGCAGTTCTACTTCAGCAAGGAGCTGTCCTCCTACACCGAGTGCCGCAGGGGCGCGGGCACCGTCACCTCACAGAACGAGTGCGTGGACCAGCTCGAACGGGCGATGGAGAAGAGGCTGGGCTTCCTGCAGCCCGGCGAGATCCAGTTCCCCTTCCCTCCCTGAGTCCCTCCGCGAGCCGGGTTTCGTCCTGACACCGGGCGCCCGCGGAATGTTTTGCGAGCGCCCGCGAAACACCGTTTCGCTTTGACGCCGGGCGCCCGCGGAACGGCACCGGGCGCGCCGGCCGAACCCTTTGAACACCCCTGGGAATCGCCCCCGCCGAATATCGGATATGAGGTCAGGGCACGGTCATAGCCGCGTTCGCCATAGGCTGAAGCTACTTCGTTGTATGCCTGTGACAACCAAGGACGGTCTGGGTGTCCGACTCGTTTGTGCATCTGCACGTTCATACCGAGTACTCCATGCTTGACGGAGCCGCCCGTTTGAAGCAGATGTTCAAACAGGTCGGCGATCTGGGCATGCCCGCCATCGCGATCACCGACCACGGCAACATGCACGGGGCCTACGACTTCTACAGGCAGGCCACCGGCGCCGGAATCAAGCCGATCATCGGTATCGAGGCCTATGTCGCCCCGTCCTCCAGAAACCAGAAGAAGCCGGTGCTCTGGGGTGAGCCGCACCAGAAGCGCGACGACGTCTCCGCGGGTGGCTATTACACCCACATGACGATCTGGGCGAAGAACGCCAGGGGTCTGAGCAACCTGATGAAGCTCTCCTCGCGCGCCTACACCGAGGGCTTCGTCCGCAAGTGGGCCCGGATGGACGCCGAGATCCTCGCCGAGCACTCCGAGGGCCTGATGGCCACGACCGGCTGCCCGTCGGGCGAGGTCCAGACCCGCCTGCGCCTGGGACAGTACGACGAGGCGGTCGCGGCGGCGGCGAAGTTCCAGGATCTCTTCGGCAAGGACAACTACTACCTCGAGATCATGGACCACGGGCTCGACATCGAACGCCGGGTCCGCGACGGCCTGACCCGCATCTCCCGCGAGCTGGACATCCCGCCACTGGTCACCAACGACTCCCACTACACCTACGAGTCGGACGCTACCTCCCACGACGCGCTCCTGTGCATCCAGACCGGCAAGCAGCTCGCCGACCCCGACCGGTTCCGCTTCGACGGCAGCGGCTACTACATCAAGGACGCCGACGAGATGCGCGCGGTGGACTCCTCGGACCTGTGGGCCGAGGGCTGCCGCAACACGCTGCTGGTCGCCGAGAAGGTCGATCCGACCGGCATGTTCGGCTTCAAGAACCTGATGCCGACCTTCCCCATCCCCGACGGGGAGAGCGAGGAGAGCTGGTTCCGCCAGGAGGTCTGGCGGGGCATGGAGCGCCGCTTTCCCGACGGCGTCGACTCCGAGCACCGCGCGCAGGCCGAGTTCGAGATGAACGTCATCCTGCAGATGGGGTTCCCCTCCTACTTCCTCGTGGTCGCCGACTTCATCATGTGGGCGAAGACCAACGGCATCCGGGTCGGCCCCGGCCGTGGCTCGGCGGCCGGCTCGCTGGTGGCGTACGCGCTGGGCATCACCGACCTCGACCCGCTGCCGCACGGCCTGATCTTCGAGCGGTTCCTCAACCCCGACCGTGTCTCCATGCCCGACGTCGACATCGACTTCGACGAACGCCGGCGCGGTGACGTGATCCGTTACGTGACGGAGAAGTACGGCGTGGAGAAGGTCGCCATGATCGCGACCTTCGGCACCATCAAGGCGAAGGCGGCCATCAAGGACGCGGCTCGCGTCCTCGGCCATCCGTACGCGCTGGGCGACAGGGTCTCCAAGGCGTTCCCGCCCGCGGTGATGGGCAAGGACATCCCGCTGTCGGGCATCTTCGACAGAGACCACCCGCGCTTCAACGAGGCCGGTGAGCTGCGCAAGCTGTACGAGGAGGATGCCGACGTCAAGTCGGCGATGGACCTCGGCAGGGGCCTGGAGGGCCTGATCCGGCAGACCGGCGTGCACGCCGCCGGCGTCATCATGTCCTCGGAGGTGCTGACCGACTACGTCCCGATCATGCGCCGCGACTCCGACGGTGTGATCATCACGCAGTTCGACTATCCGACCTGCGAGACCCTCGGCCTGCTCAAGATGGACTTCCTGGGGCTGCGCAACCTCACGATCATCGATGACTGCCTGAAGGCCGTCAAGGTGAACACCGGCCGCGACATCGAGCTGCTCGACCTGCCGCTGGACGACGCCTCGGCCTACGAGCTGCTGGCCCGCGGCGACACCCTGGGCGTCTTCCAGGTCGACGGCGGCGGCATGCGGTCGCTGCTGCGCCTGATGCGCCCCGACAACTTCGAGGACATCTCGGCGGCGCTCGCGCTCTACCGGCCGGGTCCGATGGGCGCCAACTCCCACACCAACTACGCGATGCGGAAGAACGGCCAGCAGGAGATCACCCCGATCCATCCCGAGCTGGAGGAACCGCTCAAGGAGATCCTCGACACGACCCACGGCCTGATCGTCTATCAGGAGCAGGTCATGGCCATCGCGCAGAAGGTCGCCGGGTTCTCCCTCGGCAAAGCGGACCTGCTGCGCCGCGCGATGGGCAAGAAGAAGAAGTCGGAGCTGGACAAGCAGTACGAGTTCTTCGAGCAGGGCATGAAGGACAACGGCTACTCGGCCGCCGCCGTCAAGTCCCTCTGGGACATCCTCCTGCCCTTCTCCGACTACGCCTTCAACAAGGCGCACACCGCCGCCTACGGCCTCATCTGCTACTGGACCGCCTACCTCAAGGCCAACTACCCCGCCGAGTACATGGCCGCCCTGCTGACCTCGGTCAAGGACGACAAGGACAAGTCGGCGCTCTATCTGAACGAGTGCCGGCGCATGGGCATCAAGGTGCTTCCACCGGACGTCAACGACTCCGACTTCGACTTCACCGCGCGCGGCACCGATGTCCGTTTCGGCCTGTCGGCCATCCGCAACGTCGGCGGCAACGTGGTCGACGGCATCATCTCCGCGCGCAGGGAGAAGACCCGCTTCACCGACTTCAAGGACTTCCTGAACAAGGTCCCCATGGTCGTCTGCAACAAGCGGGTCATCGAGTCGCTGATCAAGGCGGGGGCCTTCGACTCGTTCGGGCACGTGCGCAAGGGCCTGATGATGGTTCACGAGCAGGCCGTCGACAACATCATCGGGATCAAGAAGAACGAGGCCCAGGGCCAGGACTCCCTGTTCGGCGCCGTGGAGGGGGCCGAGGACCAGACCTTCGACGTGCAGATCCCCGTCGGGGAATGGGACAAGAGCACCCTGCTCCAGTTCGAGCGCGAGATGCTCGGCCTCTACGTCTCCGACCACCCGCTCTTCGGCGTGGAGCACCTCCTCGCCTCCGGCGCCGACTGCTCGGTCGCCGCGCTCCAGGAGGAGAACCGTCCCGACGGCCAGATCGTCACCGTCGGCGGCATCCTGAGCGGCGTCCAGCGCAAGGTCACCAAGAAGGGTGACACCTGGGTCCTGACGATGCTGGAGGACCTGGAGGGCGCCATCGAAGTGATGATCTTCCCCTCGGCGTACCAGCTCTGCTCGACCGTGCTCGCCGAGGACGCCATCGTCTTCGTCAAGGGCCGCCTGGACAAGCGCGAAGACGTCGGGAAGATCATCGCCATGGAGGTGACCGCGCCCGACCTGAGCCGCGAGGCCGGGGGCGCCCTGGCGGTCAGCCTCGCCCTGACCCTCGCCACTCCCCCGCTCATCGGCCGCCTCAAGGAAGTGCTCGCCGCCCACCCCGGCACCACCGAGGTGCACCTGCAGCTCCACAACGGCGGCAAGACCACCGTCATGCGCCTCGACGACCGCCTCCGCGTGTCGCCGTCCCCGTCTCTGGTGGGCGACCTCAAGCGACTGCTGGGACCCGCCTGCCTCGGAGCCTGAGGAGCCCGGACACGGAGCGGCCGCGCACAAGAGCTCGCGTAGGGCCCCGTTCAGCGGGCCGCGAGCGCATGGCCGCAGGTCACAGGGATCGTCGCGGATCATCCTGATCGTCTGGCGCCGCGGATGACGTGCCTGTCGTGCTCACCCGCGCGGTTCTCAGTCGCGGTCCCAGGCGTAGGGGTCCACGTAGATGACGTGGCCGCCCTTGTCGTCGGACTCGTCGACGATGTCACGCCGGGGCGGGCGCGGGGGCTCCGGACGGTGTGCCTTCGGCGGGCTCTCCACCGCCGCCGAGGCGTGCTCGTCCTCCCAGTCGTCCCTGATGACCGGAATCGGCTGGGTGTCGCACTCCGTGGCGTCCAGCCAGTGGCCGGGGAGCGTGCTGCGGGCCTCCTCCGACTCGGCGAACCCGACCTTGCTGGCCACCGACCCGGCGGCCCTGGCGAGCTTGACGCTCGCCTTACGGACCGGCGCGGTGGCCGTGCCGACCTTCGCGGCGGCCTTGGTGACGGCCGCGTTGTGCCCCCGGAAGATCAGCCACCAGTTGGCCAGCCCCGCGGCGATCCCCGCGGCGACACCCACCTCCAGCGTCACCGAGAGCATGACCTGCCAGGCCTCCGGGCCCAGCGAGGCGAGCCGCGCGCCGCCGAGCGAACCCCCGGACAGCGCGGCCAGCAGCCCGGCCGCCGCGCCCGTCACCAGTCCGCAGACGAACCCCCACAGCGGCGCGCCCTCGTACGAGGGCGAGGGTGAGATCCGGACGACCAGGATGCCCGCCACGGCCCCGGCGATGAACGGCACCGCGATCACCACCATCACCCAGGCCGGGGTCGGGCCCGCCTCCGGCAGCGCACCCAGGATCGGCAGGCTCGGCACCGTGCCGAGCTGCACCCCCGTCGGCGCGACCAGCGTGCCGGTGCCGACGGCGAAGCCGGGGCCGACGATGTAGGCCATCGCCCAGATGACCGCGTTGAGCAGGTAGAGACCCTGGACCAGCAGGAGCAGCAGGCCGCCGACAAAACCGGGCGACAGGATGCCGGACAGCTCCCGGACCTGACCGAAGTTCACCACGAGGGCGCCGAGCACCATGACGGCGCCCGCCACGAGCATGATCGCCAGAGCCGCGGACGAGCCGACCACGACCGAACGCAGCCGCTCGGGCAGCAGGCGCAGCATCAGGCGCCACGGTCCGATCGTCCTGGCGGTGGCCAGGGAGCCCGCGAGGAAGGCCAGCACGAGGTGGCTGATCAGCGTTTCGGCGAGGAAGGGCTGGGTGATCTCGTTGCGGGTGACCAGCGCGATCATTCCGGCCAGCAGCGCGTACGGCGCCGCCAGCGAGATGCCGGCCTGGGCGACCAGCACCAGCTGGGCCTTGCGACGGGCGTTGGCCACGTCCTTGGGGGTGTTCTTGGGCAGGCGGGCGGGCAGGCGGAGTCGCAGGTCCGCGTCGCGGGCCATCCAGATGCCCGCGCGGTAGAGCAGGAACGCCGGGAGCACCATCAGCCCGAGCGGGAGCAGGCCGACCGATCCGCCGGGTATGGCGAACCCCGCGTGGTGAGCGGCCAGCCAGAGCTGCGCCGCGGTGCGGAACACTCCCGGCAGGCCGGTACCGAGAGCGCCCCGGGGAGAGGCCACCCAGCCGACCAGGGTGAGTGTGGTGAGCACCGCCAGGCCCACGCCGAGCGTCCAGGCGGCGGCGAGCATCCCGGAGACGGGAAGCGGCCGACGGACATCGTCGTCGTCACCCGTGACGCCAGGCAGGGGGAGTCGGCTGAGGACGTTGCGGGGGGCCGTCCGGAGCTGATCGAAAAGGGCCGTCACAATAGTCGATGGTCTCAGGATCTTGGGGCGGAAGAGACTCCTTCGCTCCCGCGTGTCGCGCCATACGGCAGGAAAGGCGTCCGGCGGGGTGCCGGACGCCTTTCTGACGGTCGAAACAGCGGTCCTGGGGCCTCGGCCGAGCCGACGCCCGTAAGCCCGCTGACAGGGCCGGCGGGCCCGCGTGGCCTCACCGGGCCGGCGGGCCTGCGCGACCTCCGGCCGGACTAGCGAGCCTGCATGACCTCGCGCATGAGGCGGGCGGTCTCGCTCGGGGTCTTGCCGACGCGGACGCCGACCTTCTCCAGAGCCTCCTTCTTGCCCTGCGCGGTGCCGGCCGAGCCGGACACGATCGCACCCGCGTGACCCATGGTCTTGCCCTCGGGGGCGGTGAAGCCCGCGACGTAGGCGACGACCGGCTTGGTCACGTGCTGCTCGATGTAGGCGGCGGCACGCTCCTCGGCGTCTCCGCCGATCTCCCCGATCATCACGATCGCGTCGGTGCCCGGGTCGTCCTGGAAGGCCTGCAGGGCATCGATGTGGGTGGTGCCGATGACCGGGTCGCCGCCGATGCCGACCGCGGTGGAGAACCCGATGTCGCGCAGCTCGTACATGAGCTGGTAGGTCAGCGTGCCCGACTTCGACACCAGGCCGATCCGGCCGGCGCTGGTGATGTCGGCCGGGATGATGCCCGCGTTGGAGGCGCCGGGAGAGGCGATGCCGGGGCAGTTCGGCCCGATGATGCGGGTCTTGTTGCCCTTGGCGATCGCGTGGGCCCAGAACTCGGTGGTGTCGTGGATCGGGACACCCTCGGTGATGACCACGCAGAGCGGGATCTCGGCGTCGATCGCCTCGAGGACCGCAACCTTGGTGAACGCCGGGGGCACGAAGACGACCGACACGTCGGCGCCGGTCTGCTCGACGGCCTCGGCGACGGTGCCGAAGACGGGCAGACCCTCATGGGTGGTGCCGGCCTTGCGGGCGTTGACACCACCGACGACGCGGGCGCCGGAGGCGAGCATGCGACGGGTGTGCTTGGTGCCCTCACCGCCGGTCATGCCCTGGACGATGATCTTACTTTTCTCGGTCAACCAGATAGCCATTACGCACCTACCGCAGCGAGCTCGGCGGCGCGCTTGGCCGCATCGTCCATGGTGTCCACCAGTTCGACACCGGAAAGCTTGGCGTCGGCGAGAATCTGCCGTCCGAGTTCGGCGTTGTTGCCGTCCAGCCGGACGACCAGCGGGAGACGCACGGTCTCGCCGCGGGAATCCAGCAGCTCGAAGGCGGAGACGATTCCGTTGGCGACCGCGTCACAGGCGGTGATGCCGCCGAAGACGTTCACGAAGATCGACTTCACGGACGGGTCGGAGATGATGATCTCCAGGCCCGCCGCCATGACCTCGGCCGAGGCGCCGCCGCCGATGTCGAGGAAGTTGGCCGGCTTGGGCCGGCCCGCGAAGGCCTCGCCGGCGTAGGCGACGACGTCGAGGGTCGACATGACCAGACCCGCGCCGTTGCCGATGATGCCGACGGAGCCGTCGAGCTTGACGTAGTTGAGGTCCTTCGCCTTGGCCGCGGCCTCCAGCGGGTCCTCCGCGTTCTTGTCCTCGAAGGCCGCGTGGTCCTTCTGGCGGAAGGTCGCGTTGTCGTCGAGGGTGACCTTGCCGTCGAGGGCCTTGACCTGGCCGTCGGCGGACAGGATCATCGGGTTGACCTCGACCAGGGAGGCGTCCTCGTCGACGAAGGCGCACCAGAGCTTCTCGATGAGCTCGGCGGCGCCGTCGAGCGCGACCTCCGGCAGGCCACCGGCCTGGGCGATCTCGCGCGCCCTGGCGCGGTTCACCCCGTCCAGCGGGGAGATCGGAACCTTCGCGACCTTTTCGGGGGCGCTGTGCGCGACCTCTTCGATCTCCATGCCGCCCGCGGCGGAGCAGATGGCGAGGAACGTACGGTTGGCGCGGTCGAGCAGGAAGGAGAAGTAGTACTCCTCCGCGATCGCGCTGGCTTCCTCGACCAGGACCTTGTGGACCGTGTGGCCCTTGATGTCCATGCCGAGGATCTGGGTGGCCTTCTGCTCGGCGTCGGCGGCGTCGGCGGCGACCTTCACGCCACCGGCCTTACCGCGTCCACCGGTCTTGACCTGGGCCTTGACGACGACACGGCCGGTCAGCTGCTCGGCTGCCGCCCGTGCCTCCTCCACGGTGTGCGCGACAATGCCGCGCGGCACCGGGATGCCGTACTCCGCGAAGAGCTCCTTCGCCTGATGTTCGAACAGGTCCACGAGGGTCCGTCCTTGCTTGTCCGGCTGGTGTATAGATGTCGGCGGGCCGGCTCCATGATCTGAGGGGGAGCCCGGTATTTTCGCGCCAATGAAGCCTAGCCCGCCAAACGGCATGGCCAGGCAACCGGGTCCCAGATCGCATCCCGAGATTTTTGGGGAGATCGCCCCCTCGCGGACACGGCCCGGACGCGGGTCGGAATCCTAGACGCGGGTGGGAATCGCACTCCGCGCCCACTCGACGATCTCCTGCGTGGTCGCACCCGGTGTGAAGATCCGTGCGACGCCCATCTCCTGGAGAGCGGGCATGTCCGCCTCGGGAATGATCCCGCCGCCGAACACCACGATGTCGATCGCGTCGTTCTCCTTCAGCAGCTCGATCACCTTGGCGAAGAGCGTCATGTGCGCGCCGGACAGGATGGACAGCCCGATCGCCGCGGCGTCCTCCTGGATGGCCGTGCGCACGATCTGCTCGGGTGTCTGGTGCAGGCCCGTGTAGACGACCTCCATCCCGGCGTCCCGCAGCGCCCGTGCCACGATCTTCACGCCTCGATCGTGCCCGTCCAGTCCGGGCTTGGCGATGACGACGCGAATCCTCGGCTCGACATCCATGCAGACCTCCTTGTCCGCGCTCCCCCGCAACGTAGGAGCTGTCCGCAGCGTAACCGGCCCAGCCTCTCCCGTTCTCGTCGACCATCGCAAATCACGCCTCAACGGCGATCATCCCCCGGAAGGACGCCTCGCCGGCTTCCCCGAGTCCGCCGTCCCGCCGGCCGTCGAAGAAGCCCTACGCCGTGGGTCCACGGGCCCGTGCCCCGGAGAGAACCCGATCAGCAGACAGGCTTTCACCGCCTTTTCCGGCAATGGCTCCGCCGCCACTCCGAGGGCGAATGACCGCAGAAACGATAGAAAAATGTCACACCATTCTGATACGGCGAACCGCCAATGAAATATGACGGTCCGTGATGAAGGGGAGACAGAATTCGGCATCTCCAGTAGGCCCTGCGGCGAAACAGACGAACGACGAAGGCGTCTGCACCAAATATGCACAAGTAATTCAGGATAAATCACCGAATACGGGATTATCCCCTGATCTTGTCATGCAAGAATGCTCTGGTCCCTCCCCGACGGGGCGGAGGGAACCATCAGGAGGAATTTCCTTTGAAGCGACACATCGCTGGTCTGGCGTGCGCCGCAATGACCGTGCTGAGCGTTCCGGCACTGGCATCGACCGCGACCGCGCAGGCCTCCGATCCGATCTCCGCGCTCAGGAGTCAGTTCAAAACCGGTCTCGGTGTGAAGACCGTCGACACGACCAAAGTGCGGGGCATCGCCGGAAACGCCGTTATCGCCAAGCGCACCGGCGTGTTCCAGTTCGGCGCCTCGGGAATCCGCGCGTCGGATCACACGACCCAGTTGCGCGTCAAGGCGAGCGATCTGGGACTGAACGGAGAGACGACGACCAGCGAGGACGATCAGCTGACCAAGATGCTCACCGGCATGACCAATCCCGAGCGGGTCGTCCGCGTCAAGAACGCGACCTACGTCTCCGGCGGCGTGTTCGGCGAGTTTCTGCCCGTGGGCAAGACATGGCTCCGATTCGACACCACGCTCGGCGCCACGGGCAGCCTGAGCCAGCTTGTCAACGTCGCCGAATCCTCGACCCTCAAGGCGCTCCTCGGCCACGCCACGGTGAAGCAGGCCGGCACCTACGCCGGAAAGATCACCTTCGGTGAGCTCCACAAGGTCTCGCCGTGGTTCCGGGCGTCGCTCGGGGGCCCGCTGGCCCGCACGACCGCCAAGATCTCGATGAGCTGGAAGCTGTACCTCGGCGCCGACAAGCTCGCCAAGCGGCTCACGGTCTCATACCCCGCGGGCTCGAAGAACCCGGTCACGGTCGACACCAGCTACACCGGCTGGGGCTCCAAGGTCACGGTGGCGACCCCGCCCGCCGACCAGGTCGCCAAGCTGAGCGAGCTGGAGTTCGACGGGAAGATCGAACCCCCCTTCACCATCCTCAACACCGTTCGCAACTGATCGCGAGCCCTACCGAACGACCCGCGCCCGGCAGGCATCGCCTGCCGGGCGCGTCGCGTTCATCAACTCTTGATCCGCCGAGTCGCCGATGTAGGCGAGAATCTCCTTCACTTCTCCGCGATGACGCGAGGAAGGCGAGGACCCATACGGGAGGACCCCCCAGATGAGGCGAATGATCGCCACTCTGACCGGCGCCACCGCGGCGGCGCTGATCGTTCCCGCGCTTGCGACCGCGACCCCGGCGAACGCCCAGAGCACCCAGACCGTCCAGACCGCGCCCGCCGATCCGGCGTCCGCTTTGAAGGGCCAGTTCAGAGTCCGTCACGGCGTGAAGCTCGCCGAGAACACGAAGATCATCGGTGAGGGCGGGAAGAATCGAACGATCTTCACGCGGCGCAGTGGTGTGCTGGAGTTCGGCAGGTCCGGCATGGTCGCCTCCGACCTGACCACCACGTTCGGCCTGCCGACGGGCGCCGGCAACCTCCAGGGCCTGTTCGTCCCGTCGCGGACGCTCTCGGTGAAGGGCTCCTCCTACACCTCCGGCGGAATCTTCGACGACTCCATGCCCGAGGGCAAGAAGTGGCTGCGCACCAAGAACGACGCGGTCGCCCTGGTCAGCCCCTACCAGCAGATGATCAACGTCGTCGAGCCCGCCACGCTGAAGAGCACCCTGACCCGCACTGCGGCCAAGCGGCCCGGCGGGACGTGGGACGGCACCCGGACCACGGTCCACTCGGGCACGATCACGCTGGCCGAGCTCTACAGGATCTCCCCGTCGGTCCGCACGATGCTGCGCAAGAAGCCCTCCGGCAGGTCCGCCACGCTCCCGGTGACGTGGAAGATCTATCTCGGCTCCGACCAGCTGGTCCGCCGGATCGTGTCGTCCTACACGGAGTCCACCCGGGGCCTCAACAGCACCGAGCTGACCTACGTCAACGACACCCGCTACACCGGCTGGGGCGTGAAGTCCGACATCAAGGCTCCGCCCGCCGACACAGTGGCCGACTTCGACGAGCTCAGCGTCGGCGCGGACCAGAGCGAGGACCCCATCACCCAGCTTCTGACCCAGTGATCCGGCTTTTCGAGCGCTGAACCGGCTCTGAGGGCCGCCCACGCCCTCAGAGCCCTTCCGAATTCGCGCCCCTCAGGACTCGCCCGCTCTCACGGGCCTCGGGGCTCGCCCGGCTTCACGGACTTCAGAGCTCGCCCGGCTTCACGGACTTCGGAGCCCGTCCAGCTTCGCGAACCTCGGGGCTCGTCCGGCTTCACGGACTTCAGAGCCCGTCCTCGCGAACCTCAGAGCTTGTCCAGCTTCGCGTAGTTCAGCAGCAGGGTCTTCTCCCCGCTGGAGCCGAAGTCCACCTTGACCTTGGTCTTCTCCGCGATGCCGTCCACGGACACGACCGTGCCCAGGCCGAACGAGTCGTGGGTGACCCGGTCGCCCGGGGCCAGGTTGGGGATCGGCTTGCCACCGGACTTCTTGGCGGGAGCGGGGCGGGAGTCGCGGCGGGAGGTGGCGGCGCTCCAGGCGCTCTTCTGGGGGTCGCTGCGCCAGTCGACCAGCTCGGCCGGGATCTCGGCGACGAACCGGGAGGCCGGGTTGAACGCGGGCGATCCCCACGAGCTGCGGACGGCGGCCCTGGAGAGGTAGAGGCGCTTCTCGGCCCGGGTGATGCCGACGTAGGCCAGCCGTCGCTCCTCCTCCAGCTCCTTGGGCTCGCCGAACGAGCGCATGTGCGGGAAGACCCCGTCCTCCAGGCCGGTGAGGAACACGACCGGAAACTCCAGGCCCTTGGCCGTGTGCAGGGTCATCAGCGTGACCACGCCCTGTCCTCCGTCGGCGGGCGGGATCTGGTCGGCGTCGGCCACCAGCGAGACCTGCTCCAGGAACTCCACGAGCGTGCCCTCGGGATTGGCCTCCTCGAACTCCGAGGCCACCGAGATCATCTCGTCCAGGTTCTCCAGGCGGCTCTCGTCCTGCGGGTCGTCCGAGGCGGTGAGCTCCAGCCGGTAACCGGTGCCGGCCAGCACCTCCTGGGCGAGCTGCGACGGCGGCATGTCCTCCGCCTTGACCATCAGGTCGTCCATCAGCGCGACGAACTCCTTGATGGCGTTGAGCGACCGGGTGGCCATGCCCGGCGCCTCGTCGGCCCGGCGGAGCCCCTCCCAGAACGGGATCCGCTCCCTGGTCGCGAACGCCTCCACCATCGCCTCCGCCCGATCCCCGATGCCGCGCTTGGGCACGTTGAGGATGCGGCGCAGCGACACCACGTCGTTCGGGTTGGCCAGCATGCGCAGATACGCCAGCAGGTCACGGACCTCCTTGCGCTCGTAGAAGCGCACCCCGCCGACCACCTTGTACGGCAGGCCGGTCCGGATGAAGGTCTCCTCGAACACCCGGGAGGCGGCGTTGGTCCGGTAGAACACGGCCACGTGGCCGGGCACGATGCCCTCGTCGTCGGTGAGCTTGTCGACCTCCTGCGCGACGAACATGGCCTCGTCGTGCTCGTTGTCGGCGACATACCCGACGATCTTCGGCCCGGCGCCCTGGTCGGACCAGAGGTTCTTGGGCTTGCGGCTCTCGTTGCGAGAGATCACCGCGTTGGCCGCGGACAGGATCGTCTGGGTGGAGCGGTAGTTCTGCTCCAGCAGGATCGTCCTGGCCTCCGGGTAGTCGCGCTCGAACTCCAGGATGTTGCGGATCGTGGCGCCGCGGAAGGCGTAGATCGACTGGTCGGCGTCACCCACCACGCACAGCTCGGCCGGGGTGACCCCGCCCTCCCTGACCAGATCGCCGTCCACGGTGCGGACCTCGGGACGGCCGGCGATCTCGCGGATCAAGGTGTATTGGGCGTGGTTGGTGTCCTGGTATTCGTCCACCATGATGTGGCGCCAGCGGCGCTGGTAGTGCTCGGCCACGTCGGGGAAGATCTGGAACAGCGTGACCGTCAGCATGATGAGGTCGTCGAAGTCCATCGCCCCGGCCTCGGTCAGCTTCTGCTGGTAGCTGCGGTAGGCCTCGGCGAGCTTGCGCTCCAGGTGGGTGGAGGCCCGCTCGGACGCCGTCTCGTAGTCGATCAGCTCGTTCTTGAAGTTGCTGACCTGGGCCGAGAAGGACCGCGGCGGGTAGCGCTTGGGGTCGAGGTCCATCTCGCGGCAGACCATCGCCATCAGCCGCTGGGAGTCGGCCTGGTCGTAGATGGAGAAACTCGTGGGAAAGCCCAGACGCTTGGCCTCACGGCGCAGGATGCGCACGCAGGCGCTGTGGAAGGTCATCACCCACATCGCCGCGGAGCGCGGGCCGACGAGCTTGTCGACCCGGTCCTTCATCTCCCGCGCGGCCTTGTTGGTGAAGGTGATCGCCAGGATCTCCTGCGGCTGCACGCCCCGCTCGGCCAGCAGGTAGGCGATGCGATGGGTCAGCACCCGGGTCTTTCCCGAACCGGCGCCCGCAACGATGAGCAGCGGGCTGCCGTGGTGCACGACGGCCTCACGCTGCTGGGGGTTGAGCCCGTCGAGCAACGAGTGGGTCAGGGAAACGGCTGGGATCGACACGTCATCTAGGTTAGAGCGGCTCACCGACAACCGAGTCCAAGGATGGAAAGGAATGCGGACAGAGTCGTCGGCGGTTGCGAAGATCGAGCGATCTGCAGAAAACAGAAACGATCTGCGGAAAACAGAAAAAGGAGAAGGGCTTCTCATGCTGTCTGAGAACGAGATCAACCGGGTCCTCGTAGTGACCGCCCATCCGGACGACGTCGACTTCGCCGCCGCAGGATCGATCGCGCGGTTCACCGACCGCGGCGTCGAGGTGACCTACTGCGTCGCCACCGACGGTGACGCCGGCGGCTTCGACCGCGAGCTGGACAACGGCGGCATGGCCCAGCTCCGCCGTACCGAGCAGACCGACGCCGCCAAGGCCGTCGGAGTGACCGACCTGCGCTTTCTCGGCCACCATGACGGGACCGTGGTGCAGAGCCTGGACCTGCGGCGCGACATCTGCCGGGTCATCCGCCAGGTCAGGCCGGACCTGGTGATCACTCATACCCCGGAGCGCAACTACAGGTTCATCGCCCCCAGCCACCCCGACCACCGGGCGGTCGGCGGCTCCACCCTCGACGCCGTCTACCCCGACGCGCGCAACCCCTACACCTTCCCCTCGCTCCTTCTCGAAGAGGGACTGGAGGCGTGGACGGTCCGCGAGGTCTGGCTCAGCGGCGGCACGACCCCCGACCACTACATCGACATCACCGAGACCTTCGACCGCAAGCTCGCCGCGCTGCGCGCCCATGTGAGCCAGACCGGCCACGTGGAGGGCTTCGAGGACTTCGTACGGACCCGGTTCTCCCAGACCGCCCGTGAGGCGGGCTTCGGCGAGGGCCGCTACGTCGAGGGCTTCCAGCGAGTCTCCACCGCCTGAGTTCTCCGGAGGAGAACCGGGTAGGGAAGCCGTGATCTGAGTGAACACCGTCCACCTGTCGGCCGTCACCGTCGCCGTCGTCCTCCTTCTGGCCCTCGCGGGTGCCGCCGTCGCCTACTTCGGCCGCCTCGGGCACGCGCGCGCCGTGCTCACGTCATGCCTGCGCGCCGTCGTCCAGCTCGGCGTGGTGTCGCTGATCATCGTGTGGGCCGTCGAGCGACCGCTCGCGGTGACGGTCTTCGTACTGATCATGTACGGCGTGGCGAGCCTGACCGCGGGACGCAGGATCACCACGGGGGCGGCCGTCCGATGGGCCGCGGCGCCCATCGCCGCGGGGACCCTGCCGGTCCTCGCCCTGCTCTTCGGCACCGGCACCGTCCCGCTGGAGGGCATCACGGTGATCCCGATCGCGGGCATCCTGCTCGGTGGGTGCCTGACGGTCACGGCGCTCGCGGGACGGCGGGCGCTGGACGAGCTGACCCAGCGGCGCGGCGAGGTCGAGGCGGCGCTCGCGCTGGGGTTGTCCGAGCGGGACGCGGCACTGGAGATCTGCCGGCCGGCGGCGGCCCAGGCGCTGGTGCCCGCGCTGGACCAGACGGGAGCCGTGGGCCTGGTCACGCTGCCGGGGGCGTTCGTGGGGATGCTGCTCGGCGGCGCCGATCCGCTCCAGGCCGGGGTGGTGCAGCTCATCGTGCTGGTCGCGCTGCTGGCGGCGGAGGCCGTGGCCGTGGTCGTCACGATCGAACTGGCGGCGCGCGGCCGGTTCAGGACCTGGTGAGACGATCTTTCTCGCCACCGGATTCCGGTGGGACGAGGCGGGCGAACAGGTAGCCCAGCGAGTTGGTCGAGAGGTGGAAGAGCGAAGGCGCGGCCAGGCCTCCCCTCCGGCGCAGCTCGCAGAAGAAAACCCCGGCGAACCCCGTCGCGACCACGGACCCGATCACCACCCGCGAGGTCTCCCCCGCGGGGGCCTCCCCCGCGGCCAGGCGGCTCAGCGCGGGGTTGGCGGCCATCATGTCGATCGCGGGGAGCACGTGCCAGAGGCCGAACAGGGCCGAGGAGACGGCGGTGGCCGTACCGGCTCCGTGGGAGCGGGTGAGAAGGCCGTGGAGCACTCCGCGGAAGCCGACCTCCTCCAGCAGGACCGTGCCGAACGGCACCTGGAGCAGGGCCTCCTCAAGCGCACGGGCGCGGGACAGGGACAGCGCGCGCTCGTCGCGGAAAAACCTGCGGGTGGCGGGGACGGCGATCCCGGCACCGTAGACCACGGCGACGGCGGAGGCGAGCACGCCGCCGATCCGCAGGCCCCGCGCGCGTCTGTGGAACCCCAGATCGGACCAGGAGAGCCCGGAGCCGCGCGCCAGGGCGAGCAGCGCGCCGGTGGCCGCGACCGAGGTCAGCGGCGCCAGACGCGGCGCCACCCGGTTGTTGAGCACGTTGGCCGCCGCCAGCACGGCCACCGCGCCGGCCAGCACGCCGGCGGACGCGGCGCCCCGCGGCCTGAATTCGCGCATCCCGCCCCCTCCGGTTCGGTTCGAGATTACGCGAGCGACGTTCACCCCGCGGCGGACTGCCACTGCCCAGCGGGCTGCCATTACCCAGACGGGGACCGTTCACCCCGCGGCCGGGCTACCGCCATCCGGACGGGAGCCGTTCGTCCCTCAGCGGGCCACCGCCATCCGGACGGAAAGCGTTCACCCCGCGGCGGACTGCCGCCATCCGGACGGGAACCGCAGGCTGCGCCGTTCTTTCACGGTGAGGCCGCCCCAGATTCCCTCGGGCTCCCCCTCCCGGATCGCGTAGGCCCTGCACTCCTTGAGCACCGGACATCCCTCGCAGACCGCCTTCGCCCGGGTCTCGTGCTCGTCCGACGGCGTCAGCGGGAAGAACAGTTCGGGATCACTCTCGCGGCACGCACCCCGCGTGGCCCAGCCGATTTCGCGGATCATCATCCGCATGACATCACCCCCTGGTGGGTCACCGGCCCTCAGCCTAGGTGGATCGCACCTGCGTGACATCAACCTTCCGGCGGATTGCCGAGTAGTCGCCAGGGTGTATCTCAGCAGACAGCCGTGCCCTCGTTGTAGCCCTTGACGAACACCGACTGGCGCTGCTCCGCCGTACCGTGGGCGTCGGGGCGCAGCCAGTCGTCGGTGGGATCTCCCGCCGCGGCGAGGTTGATCAGCAGCTCGTCCTCGTCGCCGTCCTCCGCGTCCAGCGTCCCGTTCTTGACGAGCGCCCCGAGGGTTCCGCCCGCGTAGCAGTCGGCCTGGAGCTCCAGCTCCACGTTGAGCTGGGAGGTGGTGTTCAGCTGCGCCTGTACGGCGTGCCCGAACTCGTGCGGGATGATCACGTATATCGAGCCGTCGCCCATCTGCTCGTTGAGTTTGCGCATCCAGCTCTCGTCGTAGGCGATGAAATGCCCGGCCGGGCAGTAGAAGGCGTTGTTCGGGACCGACGGCTGGCCGCCGCAGGCCGGGCCGTTCTGTCCCTGGTAGGCGATGAAGGCCTCGACCGGGCGGTAGGTCAGCCCGCTGGCGGCGAAGGTCTGCTTCCAGTACGCCTCGGTGGTCTCCCTGGCCAGTTCGACATCCGATTCAAACGTCTGCCCGCGCGCGCTGGGTGTGGCGGCTCCCGTGCTCGAGTCCGCGCCCGGGCCCACGCCGGAGTCCGTGTTCGTCTGCTCACTCCCGCAGGCCACGACCGTGACCATGAGCAGCGCGAGGAAAAGCGAAATGGCTCTCATGCCCCCATCGTGACAAGTCGGAGGCTCTCGCGCGAGTGCGGTCCCGTACCCGGTCTCCCCACACCTCGGCTCCCGGTCCCGTCACCCCTGGCGCAGAGCCCCCGGGTCGCGTCACCCCTGGCACAGGACCCCCTCGCGCCACGGCTCCCGGTTGCGTCGCCTCCCGCGTACCGCGGCTTCCGGGCACGTCGCCTCCCGCCGGCGGGAGGGTCAGAACGACGGCCAGGTGTGGACGGGCTGGTTGGTGTGCATGTGCTCGATGTAGCGCAGGGTCATCCGGCGCAACGCCTCATGCCTGTCGAGGTCGTCCATCGCGTTCACGGCGTCGGTCTGCCAGCTCGCCCCGGTCGTGCCCGTCACGCACCGCCGCTCGATGATTCCCAGCAGCCGGTCCCTCACCCCGGGGTCCATCCCCCACAGGTCGAGCCCCTCGTGGGCGAGCGGCAGCAGGCGGCGCAGGATCAGCTCGGAGGCGGGCACCACGCCGAGCCCCGGCCAGTAGAGCCGGGCGTCCAGCCCGTGCCGGGCGGCCGAGTGCAGGTTCTCCTCGGCCGCGACGAACGACATGCGCGTCCACACCGGGCGTTCGGCATGGGGAAGCACGCGCATGAGGCCGTAGTAGAACGCGACGTTGGCGATGACGTCCACCACCGAGGGTCCGGCGGGCAGCACCCGGTTCTCCACCCTCAGGTGCGGAATCCCGTTCACCACCGCGTAGACCGGCCGGTTCCACCGGTAGACGGTGCCGTTGTGCAGGGTCAGCTCGCCGAGCTCGGGGGTCACGCCGCGAGCCAGCTGCTCCTGGGGGTCGACGTCGTCGCACAGGGGCAGCAGCGCGGGAAAGTAACGGGAGTTCTCCTCGAACAGGTCGAAGACCGAGGTGATCCACCGCTCACCGAACCACACCCTGGGCCGTACGCCCTGGGTCTTCAGCTCCACGGGCCGGGTGTCCGTGGCCTGCTCGAACAGCGGAATCCTGGTCTCCTGCCAGAGCTTCCTGCCGAACAGGAACGGCGAGTTGGCCGCCACCGCCACCTGGGGCCCCGCGAGGACCTGGGCCGCGTTCCAGTGGGCGGAGAACGCCTCCGGGCTGACCTGGAGGTGGAGCTGGACGCTCGTGCAGGCCGCCTCGGGGGTGATGCTGTCGGCGAAGGTCTCAAGGACCTCGTCGCCCTCGATCGACAGATGCAGGTCCTCGCCCCTCGCCGCGAAGATCTGCTCGTTGAGCAGCTTGTAGCGGGAGTTGGCGGACAGCGTGCCCTCATGCACGTCGCTCTCCCGCAGCGTGGGCAGGATGCCGATCATCAGCATGTGCCCGCCGACCGTGTGGGCCCGCTCCTCCGCGTGGTTGAGCCGGTCCCGGACCAGCTTCTCCAGCCGCGTCGCGCCGTCCCCCTCCAGGGACTCCGGCGCGACGTTGATCTCCACGTTGAACTGGCCGAGCTCGGTCGCCCAGTCGGGCTCCGCGATCGCCGCCAGCACCTCGGTGTTCTTCATCGCGGGCTCGCCCCGCTCGTCCACCAGGTTGAGCTCGATCTCCAGCCCTGCCTTCGGCTGGTCGTCCTCGAACCTGGACTCACGCAACATCTGCGCCAGGACGTCAAGAGATCGGCGAAGCTTGTCCCGGTGGCGTCTCCGGTCCTCGCGGCTGAAAACCATGGCTGGCACGTCGCGACCCATACTTCGCAGAGTCGCACACAAGTCACAGATAGTACAGATCAGATCAGGCAGATCAGACCAGACAGATAGGGGATCAGACCAGACGCCGCGCCGTGGCCCAGCGGGAGAGCTCGTGGCGGTTGGAGAGCTGGAGCTTGCGCAGGACGGACGAGACGTGGGTCTCCACGGTCTTCACCGAGATGAACAGCTCCTTGGCGATCTCCTTGTAGGCGTAGCCGCGGGCGATCAGTCGCAGGACCTCGCGTTCGCGCTGGGTCAGCGAGTCGAGCTCGGGGTCGATCGGCGGGGCCTCGCTGGAGGCGAAGGCGTCCAGCACGAAACCGGCGAGTCTCGGGGAGAAGACCGCGTCTCCGTCGGCCACCCGGCGGATCGCGTCGGTGAGCTCCCTGCCGCTGATGGTCTTGGTGACGTAGCCCCGGGCGCCGCCGCGGATCACCCCGATGACGTCCTCGGCCGCGTCGGAGACCGACAGGGCGAGGAAACGGACCGTGGAGCCCGAGCCGAGGACCCGGCGGAGCACCTCCTGGCCGCCGCCGCCGGGCATGTGCACGTCGAGCAGGACCACGTCGGGCTGGAGCTCGGTGATCGCCTTGACCGCGGAGTCGACGTCCTCGGCCTCCCCGAGCACCTCGATGGAATCGCCCAGTTCGGCCCGTACGCCGGAACGGAACAGCCGGTGATCGTCGACGATCAGGACCTTGACGGTGCTCATGAGTCATCCTTCGCCGGTCGCGAATCGCCGTGTCGGCCGGCTCCCGGGTGTCCCGCCGACCGATCGCCTCCTGGCCCCTCTCCCGCCGGATGTCCTCCCGCGGGCCGTTCCCTGACTGGCTGCTTCCTGGCTCGCTCGCTCACGCCTTCTCCAGCTTCATGGTCAACATCACTTCCGTGCCCTCGCCCGGCTCGGTCCGCACACGGGCGCTGCCGCCGTGTCGTTCCATCCTGCCGATGATCGACTGGCGGATGCCCATCCGATCATCGGCCACCTCTCCCATGTCGAACCCGACGCCTCGGTCCCGGACGAAGATGGTGACCTCATCCGGTTCGGCCTCGGCATAGACGGAGATGACCTCCGCCCCAGAGTATTTCGCGGCGTTGACCATAGCTTGCCTTGCGGCTTGCATCATTGCGGATAATTCCGGCGTCAGCGGCCCGTCGCCCACGCAGACGACCTCGATCGGCACCCCGTGCGCGTCCTCCTCCTCGGCGGCGACCCGGCGTACGGCCGCCGCCACCGACGCGTCCGCGTCCTGCTGGGGCTGGTAGAGCCAGTTCCGGAGCTCACGCTCCTGGGAGCGGGCGAGCCGCATCACCTCACGCGAGTCCTGGGCGTTGCGCTGGATGAGCGTCAGCGTGTGCAGCACGGAATCATGCACGTGCGCGGCCACCTCGGCACGCTCCTCCTGCCGGATGCGCTCGCGGCGCTCCCGCTGCAGTTCCTTCCACAGGCCGGCCAGCCAGGGGGTCGCGATCAGCGCGACGCCGCCCACGACCACCAGGGTGAACACGATGCCGGGACGGGCCGAGTCCAGCTCGTCGTTGGCCGCCAGGAAGCCGATCGCGCCGACCACGACGAGGACCAGCCCCGCGAAGGTGCGGACCCGGTTCTGACGCACCTGCCCGACCGTCGTGTCCATCCAGCGCCGGCGCCGGTCAGGGTCGGCCTGCTGCCACAGGATCAGCGAGCCGATCCCGCCGACGGCGATCGGCCACGCGCCGATCCCGCCCGACGAGGCGCCGGTGAGCCAGCCCAGGGACATCAGAGCCAGCCCGATCGCGACGTAGGCGGCGAGCTGGCTCCAGTCCCTGGAAGGCTCCTTGCCCTCGTACGGTTCGCGCGGGGTGAACATCCACAGGGCCGCGTAAGCCACGGCTCCGATCCCGTCCAGGACGGTGAGCAGCACGAAAGCCAGCCGCAGCACGACCGGGTCGAGCCGTAGCTGGGCGGCGGCGCCCTGTGCCACCCCGGCGACCAGCCTGCCCTGCACCAGCCTCATCAGGCGGGGGAAGGCGGCCGGGTTCTCGGGAGTCACGGGAGCCGCGTCGCGAATTGTCTGTCGGTCAGCCATATCGTCAGCATCGTCACACGTAATGGCCTCTCTGTGCATCAGGCGTTCCCCTGAAACGACCCTGAGAGAGGTCTGCCCCCTCCGGGACGACTCAGGGGTGTCCCGGATGCGATCAGCACCCGGGAAGGCCACGATAAGGACATGACCGACACCGGGAGCGCACAGGACCCGGCGAGCACCTTGTCCGACTCGCCGTCCACCTCCGCCGTCAGCGACGTTCGTGATCTTCGGCGCAGTGACGAGGGGCGCATGCTCACCGGCGTCTGCGCCGGGCTCGGGCGCTACGCCGGGATCGACCCCGTACTGTTCCGCGTCGGTTTCGCGGTGCTGGTCCTCGGCTCCGGGATCGGCATCATGCTCTACATCGCGGCGTTCCTGCTGATGCGCGAGACCAGCGGCGCCCCCGGCTACATGGAGCAGTGGACCCGGCGCGACTTCGACAGCGAGACCGTGCTCGCCCTGCTGACCGCCGTGTTCGCCCTCGGTCTGATCATCAACGTGTCCTCGGGCGGCATCGGCACCGGCACGGTCGTGGTCGGCACGATCTTCGCCATCGTCCTGCTCACCGCCCACGCGCGCGGCGTCGATCTGCTGGCGGTGGCCCGGTCCCTGCCCGAGCGGCTACGCAACCGTCGTGCCTCCCACCCGTCCGCGACGCCGTACGCCGCCTTCGCGTCCGGGCCCGGTCAGGATCTTCATTCCGATCCCGGCGGCTCGCCCGTCGCGGAGCCGTACCCGGCCGCCCACCCCGACCCCCGGGCGTCCGCACACATGGATGCTCGGGCGTCCGCGTACGCCGACGCCCCGATGACGGCGGAGACGCGTTCGGCCCCCGCTCACGCCGACGCGACTGCGGAGACGGACTCCGTCCCCGCTCAGCAGCGGGAGGAGCCGGGGCTCGGCGCCTCCGCCCCATCGCCCGGGCCCGCAGGATCGTACGGAGACGCGCCGTCGAGCCCGTATCGTCCCAGGCCGTCGTTCGACTCCTCGGGCGAGCCGTTCTCGCCCTACGGCCCCTACCAGCCTCTGGATCCCAGCAGGCGGCATCAGCAGTACTCCCCCTACGACCTGTCCGGGCGCGGCGCGCCGGTGCGGACGGCGCCCCAGCCGAGACGGCCCAGGTCGTTCATCGGGAGCCTCACCATATTTCTGGCCATGATCGTTGGAGGGATCATCGTGGCGATCCAGTCCGCCTCAGGATCGATCAACATGACGGTCGCCGGTGGCGCGATGCTCATCGTCGTCGGTGGCGGCCTTCTGGTAGCCACCTGGTTCGGCCGGGGTGCCGGCCTGGTCGCCGTCGGCACCATCATCTCGATCGCCCTGGTCGCGGGATCCACGTTCACCGAGATGCCGAAGAAGTTCGGCAGCTACAACTGGGAACCGACCACGCTCTCCGAGGTCGTCAGAAGCTACTCGGTGGGCGTCGGCGACGGCACCCTGGATCTGAGCGAACTGGTCCTCCCACCGGGTTCGCGGACCGTCTTCGACGCCTCGGTGTCGGTCGGCGAGATCAGTGTGATCGTTCCGCCGACGGCCAGGGTCGAGGTCAACGGATACACCAAACTGGGCGATGTCAAAATCGACCATGCGGTGGAGGGAGGGGCCGACATCCAGCACAACAAGATCCTCGAACCCGAGGTGACCCCGAAGGGCGACGTGGCGACCATCATCCTGAACGTCAAGGCGGGCATCGGAGACGTGGAGGTGCGCCGTGCGGCCTGACATCGACCGGCCCGGCCGTGGCCGCCTGCACCGCACGGACTGGATGGCCCTGCTCAGCGGCATGCTGTTCATCGCGGCCGGGATCATCTTCATCAACCAGCCGACCGTCGACTCGCTGATCATGCTCCCGATCATCCTGTGCGGCCTGGGCTTCGCCGGTCTGGTCGCCATCCTCGCCCGCGTGATCCGGCGCTAGGCGGGACGTCTTTCGAACCTCGGCGGGGCCGTCGGGGAGACGCGTACCGCTCGGCCGGGTCGTTCCGGGACGGGTGCCGCCGGCCCGGTGAGGGCGCCGACCTCGAACCGGGGTCGGCGTGGCTCAGTGATCGGCGATCCAGGAGCCGTGGAAGCCCTCCGGGACGCGGCGCGGGAGCCGTACCGACGCGACGTGGTCCAGGTCGGCGGCGTCCAGCACGAGCAGCTCCGAACCCTCTCCCGCGTGATCGGTGACGATCGACAGCAGCCAGCCGTCGTCCTCGGACCGGGCGCCGGAGGCGGGTACGAAGACCGCTTCACCCGGCCGCGCGCCGAGATCCCTGGCACGGCCGACGCCGGTCACGGTGTCGTACTTCACCACCGCGTCCCGCGACACCGTGTAAAGGAACCGGCTGGTCCGGCCGAGCCGGTCCTCGTTGAAGGTGGGGAACTCGACGACGCGGTCGTCGAGCTGTTCCTCCCCGACCGCGCCGCTCGCCGGGTCGAGCACCCATCGGTGCAGCATCGCGCCGTCCGCGTCGGCGACGGGATTGGCGCTGCCGCCGATCCGGCTCCAGGTCTTCACGAAGGCGGCCGGGGAGTAGCGGACCGCGTCGAGCACCACCCGCCCCGAGGCGTCCTCGCGGGCGTTGCCCACGTGGAACACGTAACACGGGTCCACCTCGAACCAGGTCACCCGGCCGCCACGGTCCATCACGCCGAGCCGCGCGCCGTAGGAGTCGTCCCACCGGTACGGCATGCCCCGCCCGAGCAGGTCCATGTCGAAGACGACGGGCAGGTCCAGCCACACGACGTAGTTCTCCGTGATCGCGAAGTCGTGGATCATCGTCGGCCCGGGAACGTCCACGACCCGGCTCTCCACCAGCTCGCCCGTGGCGGACAGCCGGTGGTAGGTCAGGTAGGGGGCGAAGAAGCCGTACCCGAAGAAGTGAAGCTCACCGGTGACCGGGTCCTGCTTCGGGTGCGCGGTCATGGAGGTGGTCAGCCGCCCGCCGAAGTCCCACGGCCCGACCGTGTCCAGTTCCGGCGTCATCTCGTACGGCAGGCCGCTCTCGACGAGCGCGAGAATCCTGCCGGCGTGCCGGACGACGCTGGTGTTGGCGGGGACGGCGGTCAGGTCGATGCCGTCCGGGCCGAGGAAGGGGGCGTCCTCGGTGAACTCGCGGGTGCGGACCCACCGGTTGCGGTACCACTCGGCGTGGCCGTCCCGGAGCCGCAGGCCGTGGATCATGCCGTGCCCGGTGAACCAGTGACCCGGGTCCTGTCCGGGCAGCGGGTTGGGCCCGTTGCGGAAGTAGCGGCCGGTGAGCTCCTCGGGGAGGACGCCGATGACCGGCAGATCGGCGACGCCGATCTCGTCGGGGACGGGGGCGAGGTTGTCTGCCAGGTAGGAGGGGGTGAACACATCCATGGTGAGCTCCAGGTAAGCCGGGGGGACGGGGAAAGCGGTGCGCCGGGACCTTCGGAGAGGCCGGCGGGACGGGGATCCAGGCCGGCGTCACGGGCCTCCGGGGAAGCCGGGGTACGGGGACCAGACGGTGGGCCTTCGGGGAAACCGGCGAGACGGAGACCCAGGCCACGTCACGGGCCTCCGGGGAGGCCGGGGGCGGGGGTCAGGCGGCGTAGCGGGCCTCGACGATTTTCGGGTAGCGGGCGGTGAAGACGGCGGGCGCCACGAAGGTGACGATCTTGATCACGAGGACGGCGGCGGTCGCGTGCGGCGCGACGTAGAGCAGGGCGGCCAGTGAGACGGCGGCGACGATGAAGGAGACGCCCCACACCGAGGTGATGATCGCGTTGACGCGGTAGAACTGCGGCGTCCGCCACACCTCCGGCGGGGTCATGCTCCGGGCGATGCCCAGGGTGAACGGCTTGCGAATGGCCAGGGAGCCCCAGCTCGTGATGCCGAGCCAGACGTTGACCAGGGCCGGGCCGTACGGCATGAGGGGGGAGTCCGGGGAGACGAAGGAGATCAGGGTGATCACGGTGAAGAACACCGCCGCGCTGGACTCGATCACCATCTGGTCCCAGTCCTTGCCCGCCCGGCGGTCGACGACGATGACCGCGAGGGCGATCACGAGCCCGGCCACCGCGCCGTAGCGCCAGTTGTCGCTGGTGGCGATGACGGCGTAGACGATCCACGGAAGGAAACCGAGCAGGCTGCGAAGCATGGGAGGCTCTTTTCGACGTTCCTATTGTGACAGGTCGAACGTAGAAGCTCCTGAGGTGACATGTCAACACAGGAATGTAAGATCGCTCCCATGAGCCTCCGACACGCGCTGCTTGGTCTGCTCGCCAGGAATCCCGCCAGCGGCTACGACCTCCTCAAGATCTTCGAAATCTCCCTGGCCAACGTGTGGCCCGCCACACAGAGCCAGCTCTACGCGGAGCTGGGCCGCCTCGCGGACGCGGAGCTGGTGACGGTCGCCGCGGAGGGACCGCGGGGCCGCAAGGAGTACGCCATCTCCGACGCGGGGCTCGCCGAGCTCCACCACTGGCTGACGGCGGTCGAGCCCCGCAAGATCGTGCGCAGCGACATGCTGCTGCGCGTCTTCTTCCTCGGCCAGGTCGACTCCGAGCAGGCACGCGCCTACCTGAGGCGGCAGGCCGAGATCTCGGCGGAGGAGCACGAGAAATGGGAGGCGCTGACCGAATTCGTCGCCGAGGGCGAGGACGACCTGTCGGTCTTCGGCCTGCTCTCCCTGGAGTGGGGCCTGCGCTTCAGCGCCATGCAACGCGAATGGGCCGAATGGGCCGAAGGTGAGATCGAGCGAAGCTCCGGCACGGACGCACCACCGACGGCGCGGTAAGCGATGAGGGGCGCGCCGGGGTGTGGCCGTCACGCCAGGAAATCTCACGGCTAAATGGCGCATCAGGCGTTAGACTGCAGGGATGTTGGCTCTGGAGTTCGTCAGTACGCTCCGCGCGACACGGGCGGGGTTGACGGACACGCTCTCGGACGTCGCGGGCATGACCGAGTGGGGCCGGGGACACGCCGCCGAGCTGGGGCTCGACCAGTCGTTCATCGCCTCGGAGAAGTTGCGGTGCGAGGTGGTCGAGCTGCGGCAGGCCGTACGGTCCCTGTTCGCCAGGGCCGTCGCGCCGGGCCCGGCGAGCAGCGTCGACGCCGACCGGCTGCCGGGCTTCGCCGAGTCGATCGCCCTGGTCAACGCCACGACGCTGGCCGTGCCGATGGCCCCGCGACTGGAATGGCCCGACGGGGAGGATCCGACGGCGACAAACGTCCTCGCGGGCCGGACGGCGGAGTCTCCACGCCTCCGCGCCGTCCTCGCGGCGTCGGCCGTCGAGCTGCTGGCCGGGGCGCACCGCGAGCACCTGCGCGCCTGTCCGGCTCCGCGCTGCGTGCTCTATTTCGTCAAGGAGCACGCCCGCCAGGAGTGGTGCTCGGTGGCCTGCGGCAACCGGGCCCGCGCCGCCCGTCACTATCGCCAGCACCGGGACGACTGACCTTCACGCCGGCCCCCCTGGGTTTTCCCCCTGCGGATCGGGACGACCGACCTCTCCCCAGGGTTCTCCACCGCCCCGCGGGCTCCCCGCCCCGTTCGCCGGGACCCGCCGCCGAGGCCGGGGATCGTCCCGGCGGGATCATCGAGACATCGCGGCGATGGTGACCCATCTCACATATCTATAACGGTAAAAATAAGATTATTCCGTTATATTTGCCTCATTCATTCTAACGGAACAGACCGTTAGAAGTCGCGATGAGAGGAAGCCCGATGACCTTCCAGACGGGCCACATCGGCCTCAACGTCTCCGACCTCGACGCGTCCAAGGACTTCTACCTGAAGGTCTTCGGCTTCGAGGTCTTCGGCGAGTCCGGCGAGGCGGACCGGCGCTACGCCTTCCTCGGCCTCGACGGCAAGCTCCTGCTGACCCTCTGGCAGCAGAGCGAGGGCCGCTTCGCCACCGGAACCCCCGGACTTCATCACCTGTCCTTCCAGGTGGCGGACATCGAGGCGGTCCGCAGGGCGGAGACCGTGATCCGGGAGCTCGGAGCCACGCTTCACCACGACGGCGTGGTCGCGCACCGCGAGGGCTCCTCCTCGGGCGGCATCTTCTTCGAGGACCCGGACGGGATCCGCCTGGAGATCTCCTCGCCGACCGGTGCGGACGCCTCTCCCGCGCCGACCGCCGACGCCCCCACCTGCGGCTTCTTCTAAACGACCATGAAACACGTGGGAGAGCTGGCGGTACAGCGACGGGCGGGGGTCCGAGCCGGGGAGTGGGGCTCGGCCAGGACGCACCCGGAGATCCCCCCGGCGGCGGCCGAGTTTCTCGAGCGGCAGCGGATGCTCGTGATCGGGGCGTCGGGGCGGGACGAGCGGCTCTGGGCGACCGCGTTGACGGGGGCCGAGGGATTCACCAGGGCCGTGGACGAGCGGACGATCGTGATCGACGCACTGCCGGGCGAGCATGATCCGCTGGCGGGGCTGGCCGAGGGAGCCGAGGCCGAGATCGGGATGCTCGCGATCGAACCGCGGACCAGGCGCAGGATGCGGGTCAACGGCCAGGCCGTGCGGAAGGACGGCCTGCTGGTCGTCCACACGGAGCAGACGTATGCGAACTGCCCCAAATACATCCAGGCACGGGACATCACCGAGGAGTCGGCGGGACAGCCCGTCGCCGGAGGCTCCTCCTCGGCGAGGACGTTCACCGGCGAGCACCGGGCGTGGATCGAGAGCGCCGACACGTTTTTCGTCGCCACCCGGGCCCCCGGCCTCGGCGCCGACCTGTCGCATCGGGGCGGCAACCCGGGGTTCGTCCGGGTCGTCGGCGAGCGCCGGCTGGTCTGGCCGGACTACGTGGGCAACTCGATGTACATGACGCTGGGGAATCTGGAGCTGGACGAGAGCTGCGGTCTGCTCTTCCTCGACTGGGACAGCGGCGACGCGCTGCACCTGACCGGGCGCGCACGCGTCGACTGGGATCCGGGCGAGGTCCCCGGCGCGCAGCGGATGGTCGAGTTCGAGATGGATCTGGCCGTCCATGTCCGGGGATCCAGCCCGCTCCGCTGGAGGTTCGAGGACTACTCCCGCTTCAATCCGCCCGCACCCAACGGTGAACAAAGAGTGACGGGGGGTACGAAGTAGGGGGTTGACCATGAATTAAAGGGGCGTAGGTTCACAATTGTCGGCTTTCACATCTCCATCTCTTCTGGGTGCACCTGGAGGATGTATGCCCCGAATCACCGTCACTGTCGACGGAATCACATACCAGGAGGACGTTGAGCCGCGTCTTCTCCTCGTTCACCTGTTGCGAGATCGGCTCGGCAAGACCGGCACACCCATCGGCTGCGACACCGGCAACTGCGGCGCCTGCACCGTGATGCTCGACGGCATGAGCGTGAAGAGCTGCTCCGTGCTCGCCGTACAGGCCGACGGGAACGACGTCGTCACGATCGAGGGCCTGGCGCACGGGAACGAGTGGCATCCCATGCAGAAGGCCTTCCACGAGGAACACGCCCTGCAGTGCGGCTACTGCACCCCCGGCATGATCATGGCCGCGATCGACCTGCTCAGGGACGACCCCGACCCGTCGGAGGAGACCGTCCGCGAAGGGCTTGAGGGCAACCTGTGCCGCTGCACGGGCTACTGCAACATCGTCCGGGCGGTACGGCGCGGCGCCCGGGAGATGTCTCAGCGGAGCATGCCCGAGCAGACCGAGCAGGAGGTGCGGACGCCATGAGCGAGCAACTCGACGCCGGTCTGATCGCCGAGCAGATCGCCGAGAGCGACCAGCTCAGCCGGCCCACCGGCGCGCACGAGGTCGGCAAGGCCCGCCGTCGCAAGGAGGACGCCCGGCTGGTCACCGGCCGGACCACCTGGACCGACAACATCCAGCTCCCGGGCATGCTGTACGTGGCCTTCCTGCGCAGCCCGATGGCCCACGCCCGGATCACCCGGGTCGACACCTCCGCCGCACGCACCCGGCCCGGCGTGGTCGCCGTCTACAGCGGACAGGACTTCGCCGACGAGCAGGGCAGCCTCCCCTGCGCCTGGCCGGTCACCGAGGACATCGTCATCCCGGACCACCCGCCCATGGCCGTCGAGGAGGTCCGCTACGTCGGCGAGGCGGTGGCCTGCGTGGTCGCCACCGACCGCTACAAGGCCGCCGACGCGCTGGAGGCGATCGAGGTCGACTACGAGCCGCTGGACGCGGTGATCGACATGACCGAGGCGCTCGCCGAGGGCAGCCCGAAGGTCCATGAGACCGGTAACAAGGCGTTCACCTGGAAGTTCGCCGGAGGCGACATCGACGCGGCGTTCCGCGACGCCCCCGTGGTGATCGACCGCACCTACGTTCAGCAACGGCTCATCCCGACCGCGATGGAGCCCCGCGCGGTCGTGGCCACCACCGACGGCGAGACCTTCACCCTCTACTCCTCGACCCAGATCCCGCACGTGCTGCGCGTCATGCTCGCGCTGACCACCGGCATCCCCGAGCACAAGCTGCGCGTGATCGCCCCCGACGTGGGCGGCGGTTTCGGCTCCAAACTCCAAGTCACCGCGGAGGAGGTGCTCGGCCTGCTCATCACGCGGAGGCTGGGCAAGCCGGTCAAGTGGACCGAGTCCCGGACCGAGGGCAACCTGACCGTGCACCACGGCCGCGACCAGCTCCAGCGGATCTCCATCGCGGCCGGGCGGGACGGGCTCATCAGGGGCGTCCGGGTGGACCTCCTCGCCGACATGGGCGCGTACCTGATGCTGGTCACGCCGGGCATCCCGATCCTCGGCGCGTTCATGTACAACGGCATCTACAAGATGGACGCCTACGACTTCACCTGCACCGGCGTCTTCACCACCAAAATGCCGACCGACGCCTACCGGGGCGCCGGGCGCCCCGAGGCCACGTTCGCGATCGAGCGGGCGGTGGACGAGCTCGCGCACGAGCTGGGCATCGACCCGATCGAGCTACGGCGCCGCAACTGGATCACCCACGAGGAGTTCCCGTACACCACGATCTGCGGGCTGACCTACGACTCCGGCAACTACGAGGCCGCCACGGACAGGGCGCTGGCGCTGTTCGGCTACGACAAGCTCCGGGCCGAGCAGGCCGACCGGCGCGATCGGCGTGATCCCGTACAGCTCGGCATCGGCGTCTCGACGTTCACCGAGATGTGCGGTCTGGCCCCTTCGCGCGTGCTCGGCAGCCTGAGCTACGGCGCGGGCGGCTGGGAGCACTCCTCGGTCCGGATGCTCCCCACGGGCAAGGTCGAGGTGGTCACCGGGACGAGCCCGCACGGCCAGGGACACGAGACGGCCTGGAGCCAGATCGTGGCCGACGCCCTGGGCGTTCCGTTCGACGACGTCTCCGTGCTGCACGGCGACACGTCCATCTCGCACAAGGGCATGGACACCTACGGATCCCGATCGCTGGTCGTGGGCGGCATCGCCGTACTCCAGGCCTGCGAGAAGGTGAAGGACAAGGCCCGGGAGCTCGCCGCGCACATGCTTGAGGCCTCGGCCGACGACATCGAGTTCGCCGCCGGCACGTTCAAGGTCCGCGGCACCGACTCGGGCAAGACCATCCAGGAGCTCGCGCTGGCCACCTTCGCCGCGCACGATCTTCCCGACCGCTTCGAACCGGGCCTGGACGCCGACGCGACCTTCGACCCGGACAACTTCTCCTTCCCGCACGGCACCCACCTGTGCGCGATCGAGGTCGACACCGAGACGGGCGCGACGAAGATCCGCTCCTACGTGGCCGTGGACGACGTGGGTTCCGTGGTGAACCCGCTGATCGTCGAGGGCCAGGTGCACGGCGGCATCGCGCAGGGCATCGCCCAGGCACTGTTCGAGGAGGCGGTCTACGACTCCGAGGGCAACATGCTCACCACGACGATGGCCGACTACCTGATCCCGTCGGCGTCCGACCTGCCCGACTTCACCACCGACCGGACCGAGACCCCGGCGACCAGCAACCCGCTGGGCGTCAAGGGTGTCGGCGAGGCGGGGACGATCGCCTCGACTCCGGCCGTCGTCAACGCGATCGTCGACGCGCTGCGCCCATACGGCGTGCACGACGTGCGAATGCCCTGCACGCCGGAGCGGGTCTGGCGAACCGTCGTCGCGGCGGGCGAGACGGCCTGGGCGGGACCGGGGTTGGCCGGCGACACCGGCGGAAACACCGAGGGCAACACCGCCTGGGTGGGACCGGGACTTGCCGGAGACGTCGATCGCGGAGAACCGGGGACAGCCGAGAAGCGCACCGACCGGGTGGGGCCGACGGCTGCCGGGGGAACCGAAGCCGAGGGAGGAGACCGATGATTCCCGCACCGTTCGACTACGTCCGGCCCGCGTCCCTGGACGAGGCCTGCCAGGTGCTGGGTGAGGCCGCGTCCTCCGGCGACGACGTCAAGGTGCTGGCCGGCGGTCAGTCCCTGCTGCCGCTGCTCCGGCTGCGGCTCGCCTACCCGTCCGCGCTGGTGGATCTCGGGCGGCTGCCCGAGCTGCGCGGGGTGGAGGATCGGGGCGACCACGTGTTCATCGGCGCGCTCACCACGCATGACGAGGTGCTGCGCTCCGGTGTGGTCAGGGAGCGGATCCCGCTGGTCGCGCTGGCGACGGCCACGGTGGCCGATCCCGCCGTACGGCACCGCGGCACGTTCGGCGGGTCGATGGCCCACGCCGACCCCGCCGGGGACCTGCCCGCCGTCGCGCTGGCGCTGGACTGCGTGTTCGTCGTCCGGTCGGGCGAGGGCGAGCGGGAGATCCCGGCGGCCGAGTTCTTCGTCGACTATCTGGAGTCGGCGCTCGAACCCGGCGAGGTGCTGATCGGCGTCAAGGTGCCCGCGCTCGGTCCCGGATGGGGCTTCCACTACGAGAAGTTCCACAGGACCGCGCAGTCATGGGCGATCGTCGGCGTGGCGGCCGCCGTACGGCGGAGCAACGGGACGATCGAGGAGGCCAGGATCGGGCTGACCAACATGGGCTCCACACCCGTGCGAGCACGGGCGGTGGAGGCCGCGATACGCGGCGTGAGCATCGCGGCGGCCGGTTCCAACGGCGCGCACGATCCGGTCAGGGACGCCTGCGCCGGGGCCGACGAGGGCACCTCGCCCCCGTCGGACCTGCACGCCCAGCCCGACTACCGACGCCACCTGGCCCGGGTGCTGACCCACAGGGCGATCGGGGTCGCGGGCCGCTGAGTCTCGTTTCCGCAGGCGGGAGGTCCGCTTCCCGCCTGCGATAGCGGCATACTGGTAGATGCGCTCCCGTACGTGGTCGGAATGTCGCGGGAGCGGCCGACCGACAAGGAGCGGATCGATGGCGATGCGGTTCGAGCACGAGTTCACGGTTCCGGTGCCGGTCGAGCAGGCGTGGTCGGTGCTGCTCGACGTCGAGCGGGTCGCGCCCTGCCTGCCGGGAGCGGCCCTTGACAGGGTGGGCGACGACTCCTTCACCGGCCGGATGAAGGTGAAGGTCGGGCCGATCACGGTCACCTACCAGGGCGAGGCCACGTTCGAAGACGTGGACAAGGACGCCCACTCCCTGACCATCAAGGCCGCCGGCAAGGAGGACAGGGGCTCGGGCACGGCCGGGGCCACGGTCATCGCGCGGCTGCACCCCGAGGGCACGGACACCCGGGTCACCGTCGACACCTCCTTCAACGTGACCGGCCGCCCGGCCCAGTTCGGCCGGGGGGTGATGGCCGAGATCGGCGGCAAGCTGATCGACAAGTTCGCGGCCAACCTGGCCACGCTGCTGGGCACCGGCTCGGAGGCCTCGGAGACGGAGCCGGAGGCCTCAGGCCAGGCCGGGAAGAGCCCGGAGAAGGGCCCCAGGATCATGGAAGGCCCGGAGGTCACGGAGAGCCTCGACGTCACCGAGGAGGAGATCCTCGAAAAGGAGGAGCCCGTCCGCCACCTCGCCGCGGTGCCCTCGTCCTACGGGTTCGTCACGACGGAGAGGGCCGTCTCCCGCGAGGCCCACCCGGCGGGCACCTCCCGCACCTCCCTCTCGCCGGACGAGGAGGCCCTCAACCTCCTGGAGGTCGCGGGTCTCCCCCTGCTCAAACGCGTCGCCCCGGTGGTGGCCGCGCTGGCGGGTCTCGTCCTGATCGGCTGGCTGGTCCGCCGGACCCTGCGCCGCCGCTGACCTCACCGGCCTGGCCCCGTAACGGGGGCCGGGCCGTCGCCACCCGTTTCTCCGTCGAGGAGATCCGCCGACGTCAGTGAACGCACCGTCCGCCCGTTTTATTGATATTTGACGCGCATTCCCTGGGGAGTTGGAAGGAGTCGTCGGTCCAGCCCACCTTCACGAATGCGACCTCGTAGGTGATCGTCCCCAGGGGTAGGTCGGGCCGGTCGACACCGGAGCCCTTGTCCCGGGGAACCGATCTCACCAGCACCTTCCGGATCGCCGACAGTGTTCCGGTGGCCCGATCGATCACGACACGGTCCTCCGCGTAGCCGGTCTGGTACGGCCGGGCCACCGTCACCTCGTCCCCCTGGCTGAGGACCCGGGCACCGGGAAGATCCGCGAGCATGCGGTAGAGAGCGGCACGCGTCGCGGGGGAGGTCGGCATCTCCTCCAGGAGACTTGTCCCCACCGACCAGAGCCACTCGTCCATGGACATGCTCGGGAAAGCCTTACTTCTACTCTGCGGATCGTTCCGGTAGGCGGGCCAGGACTTCAGCAGTTCCGACCTGAGCGCGGCGGGATCGCCGGGCAGCTTCATGACCCCCGCGGCCTTCAGATCGAATCCGATCAGCCCATGCCGGAGCAGCGTCGCCTTCTCCCGGAGATCCAGCACGTACTCAGTCTGACTGGGCTTGATGAAGCCTCCTGCGCATTCCGTGCCGGACTCGCACAGCTTCGGCGAGCCCGCGCGCTTCCAGGCGGCCCGGTCGGCGGGAGTGACCGGCTGCACGCCGAGGAGTCGCCGCTCGTTCATCACCTGTCGGCCCGCGCCTCGCCACAGGGTCTGGAGGACACGCTCGTTCACGGAGTAGCGCGGGCCTTGCACCTGTGTGGTGATCTCCGTCGTCGCCCGCCAGTAGCGACCGCTCGCGGGCTCCGAACGTCTGGCCATCAGGTCGGCCGCCGCGTCCAGTGCCTGCCGGGGACCGGACACGGCGGAAACGGTGGGCGCCCCAAGACGCGGCACGACCACAACCGACACGATGACCGAGGCCGTGGCAACCGCCGCCACCACGGCGGCCGTCCAGCCGAACCGCCGCCTGGAGCGCCCGCCGTTCAGCACCCTGGCCCTGGCCTCGGCCGTCTTCCAGGGATCGGAGGGTGGGGCGTCCGGCATCACATCGTCGATGAGCTTGAACTCGTTCATCAGACCTCCACTCCCAGCGACTTGTGCAGCTTGACCCTGGCCCGGCTGAGCCGGGAGGCCACGGTGCCGTAGGCGACCCCGAGCGCCTCGGCGACCTCGTCATAGGTCAGCCCGCCGTACGCCACGAGCAGCACCACGTCCCGCTCCCCCTTCGACAGCCTCGCCAGCGCCCCCGAGAGCCGGCCGACCGTCACCCCCGCCGTGACCCGTTCGGCGACCCGCTGATCATGACCGTCTTCGTCGGGCGGTGGGCCGGTCCTGGCCAGGGCGCGGTAGCGGCGCAGCTCGGCCCGGCGGTGGCGGCCGATCAGGTTGGTGGCGATGCCGTACAGCCAGGGCCGGACCGCGCCCCGCGTGGGGTCGAACCGGCCGCGCTGGCGGAACGCGATCAGGAAGGTCTCGGAAGCGAGGTCCTCGGCGACGTCGAGGTCGAGCCGCCGCCCGATGTAGCGGCGGATCTCCTCGTAGTACGCGTCGAAGACGGTGCCGAACCTTTCGGGATCGACGACCGAGACGGTGTCGGGAGTAACGATCTGCAAGGGTCTCCCTTGCCGGAAGGACAGGACACCCCTTATTGCCCGGCGACCACACCACCCTTCCCTGTTTTTTCAGCCATGGTGCCGCTGCTGATGTTTTTTCAGCCATGATGCGGCTGCTGCTCAGCTGCGCTCAGCCGTACCGAACTCGCGGTCGGCCAGGACGCGGGTCAGTGCGGGTGGTCGTGGTCGTCCAGATGGTCGTGGCCGGTGGGGCGCTGGGCCGACATCCGGGAGCGCTCGGTGACCTTGTCGGCGAGCGCGGTGCCGCCGCCAGTCGGTGGCCTCCGTCAGTGGCACGGGACGTCACATATTTGGGCACATCCGGTCATTCCAGCGGCCTCCGGGTTCTCCATGGTTGTTCACATGGACATCCAAGACACCCCCTCCTCCTTCGAGGGCCGGCTGCTCATCGGGGCGACCGGCTCGGCGGCGGTCGCCATGCTCCCGATGTACATCGGTGCGCTGCGCTCCGTCTTCCGGGGCTCGATCACCGTGTTGATGACGCGCACCGCGACGACCTTCCTGCCCGCCCACACCGTGGGCCTGTTCGCGGACCGCGTCGTCACCGGGGAGGAGGCCGCCACCTGGCCGCGGGAGAACCACGCCACGCTGGCCGCCGGGCACGACCTGACCGTGATCCTCCCGGCCACCGCGAACACCCTGTCCGTGATCGCCTCGGGCGCCGCACCCAACATGCTGACCACCACGGTGCTGGCCGCCACCCACCCGGTCGCGTTCTTCCCCGTGATGACCGGCGAGATGTGGGGAAAGCCCGCCGTTCAGCGGAACGTGGCCTGGCTGCGCGAGGACGGCTACCACGTGTACGACCCGGCGTCCGGCCCCCGCTACGACGTGGTGACCGGCGAGTTCATCGACAGCCCGCAGCCCCCGCCGCCGCCTCGGTTCATCGAGATCGTGCGGCGGTTGATGGCCGGGAACGACGCCTCCGGCGTCTGAGGCCGCCGCCCAGAACGGCGGTACCGTGCGAGAATCCTTCGTCGCCACCGCACGGTACCGCTCCGACGACCGGTCGTACCGGAGGTCAGTCCCACTGCCCGGCCACCACGGGCGAAGCCCCGCCGTCCGTGGCCGCCGCCCGGTACGTCCCCGGTGTCATGCCGACGACGGAGCGGAACGCCCGGTGGAGTTGCGCCGCACCGCCGAAGCCGGACTGCGCGGCGACCACCGCCAGCGGCAGATCCGGCCGGTCGCGCAGCAGGCGCCGGGCACGCGTCACGCGCAGGCGCCGGATCAGCTCGGTGAGCGACTCCTCGTCGGCCGCGAGCGCCCGGAACAGGGATCGGCGCGACAGGCCGCAGCCCGCCGCCACGGTGGCCGCGTCCAGCGCCGGGTCCTGGATACGCTCCCGGACGAACCGGTGAATCCGCTCCCTGGCCAGCGCGGCGGCGGACGTCTGCGCGATACTCCCGCGGGTGGCCCAGTCGAGGACGGACTCCAGCAGGCCCACCGCGTGCGGCAGCAGCACGGCGGCCACCGCCGGATCATCGCGCTGCTGCCGGTCGAGACCGACGAGGAAGTCGGAGACGAGCCGGCCGGGCCCGCGGCCGTCCAACTCCAGCGCCGTCGCGCCGGTCAGCCCCCGGCCGGGCAGCAGCCTCCGCGGAATCCGGACGACGAGCTGGGAGAAGATCCCGGAGAACTCCAGCGTGTACGGCCGGGTGCTGTCCAGGAAGGTCATCGTCCCCGGCAGCAGCGTGGCCGCCCGCCCGTCCTGCCGGGTCAGGGACCGCCCTCCGGTCTGGATGATGACCAGCAGGAACTCCTCCTGGTCCCGGGCGATCATCCGGTCCGTACGCACCACCTGCTGTGCCCCGGACACCACCGTGGACAGCCCGATACCGTCGAGGGCGGCGTGCTCGATCCGGCCCGCGAAGGGCGCCTCGCTCGTCGAACGGGCCGCCACCTGCACGAGGGTGTCGCAGATGACGTCCGACCAGTATGCGAACACGTCCGGGGTAGCCACGTCCTCGGTAGACCAGAACGTGCGTGACATGGACTGATGCACACTTCGATGGTGACACACCGGAAATACGACATATGCATGGCATGAGGCATGTATGGGTTGAAACAGGTGCATACCTGAGCAGAGCGGGCCGCCACATCGACCGAATCGCGCCGTACCGTTCTCGTTCACGCAACACCAAAAACACGGTCATCACTAAACAAGCCGGACAACACCCCTCTTAATCAGGGGAATACCTCAAAATGTGATCAATCCGCCAGAATGCAGCGTGGTCGTTATCGGTTACAACGACGACGCACGGCTTCCCAGGGCCGTACGGTCCGTGCTCGGCCAGTCGCTGCGGAACCTGGAAGTGGTCATCGTCGACGACGCGAGCACCGACGACACGGAACGGGTCGTACGGGAGCTCCAGCGGGAGGACCATCGGATCCGCTACCTGCGGCGGGACGTCAACAGCGGCGGATGCGGGGCACCACGGAACGACGGGGTCGAGGCGGCCCGCGCGCCGTACGTCATGTTTCTCGACAGCGACGACGAGCTGCCCAGGCACGCCTGCAAGAGCATGGTGCTGGAGATCGAGCGGACCGACGCCGACTTCGTCACCGGGCAGATCTCCCGGCTGTACGAGTGGAACGGCAAGACACGGCCCTACTATCCCGAGCTGTTCGCCAGACGCAGGACCGTCGAGGGGATCGCCGAGGCGCCCGAGATGTTCCTCGACTCCTTCAGCACCAACAAGCTCTACCGGGCCGAGTTACTCAGGCGGCTGCCGTTTCGGGACGATCTGTACTACGAGGATCATGTCTTCACCGCCGAGCTCTACTGTGCCGCCCGGCGGTTCGCCGTGGTCCCGTGGGTCGTCTACCTCTGGCACCGAGCCGTGGAGGAGGGCGACTCGCGGCTGTCGATCTCGCTCAGCATCAGGGAGATGGACAACGTCCGGCAACGGATCAGGGCGGCCCGGCTGAGTGACGCCATCCTGCGCGACAACGGTCTCGCCCACCTGGTGCCCGAGCGGCAGCGCCGGTTCGTCCGCCAGGACCTGCGGGTCTATCTCAACCCGTTGCCCTCGCGCGACGTCGAATGGGCCGAGGAGTTCGTGTCGCTGGTCCGTCCCTACCTGGCGGAGCTGGACCCGGTGGCGTTCGAGTCGATGGATCCGGTCGTCCAGGTCTGCTGCCGCCTCATCCTCGACGGCCGGACCGACGAGCTCCTGGTCGCCGCCCGGTCCCTGAACGGGCCGAGGGCCGCGCCACGCTTCGCCGTACAGGAGGGCGGGCGGACCTACTGGGGCACCGCCCCGGCCGAGGGGATGGAGATCACCTCGCTCCGGATGGCCGAGCTGCCCTACACCGAGGCCAGGCTCCGCCACGAGGCGTCCTTCACCGGCGAGGGCACCCGGATCACGCTGGCGATCAGGACCTACGACCCGTTCGGGGTGCTCGCCGCCAACCCGGGCTGGTCCGCGTTCCTGCGGCTCAAGAACCATGAGGTACGGCTGACGCCGCGTGAACAGGACGACGGCAGTCACCTGAGCGAGGCGACGATCGACCTCGCCACGCTGCGGCACGGCCGCCTGGGCTTCGACGGCCGCTACGACCCGAGGATCGCGATCGTCCGCGCCGACGGCCGGGTCACCTCCGACCAGCTGCTCGTCGACCCGGCCGCCGCCCCGGTCAGGGCGGTCGTCCCCTGGCACGAGGTCACGGTCAGGGCGGAGGGGCAGGCCGCGTTCCTGCGGGTGCAGTGGCGGCGGAAGGGCCCGGTCTGGAAGATGCCCAGGCTGCTCTGGCGGACCCACGTCAAGCTGCTGAAACGCCTGGGCCGGCCGCACGTGAAGCTCCGCGTCTACAAGGGACTGATCAGGTTCCTGTCGCCCCGCGAGAACCTGGCGCTGTTCGAGTCCGACGTCGGCGCCGGATACACCGGCAGCCCGCGCTACCTCTACGAGGAGCTCAGGCGGCGCGGGACGCCGCTGGAGATGGTCTGGTCGGTCGCCAGAACCCGGCGGAACTTCCCCTCGGACGCCAAGCTGGTGCGGCGGATGAGCTGGCGCCACATCTGGACGATGGCCAGGGCGGGCTACTGGGTGGACAGCCACGGCATGCCGCTGTCCTATCCCAAGCCGGCCGGGACGCGCTACCTGCAGACCTGGCACGGCCAGGGCATCAAGTCGACCGGCTTCAACTCGCCCGACCTGCGCGCCGACTTCCCCGGGCCGCGAGCGCAGTGGCGGGCCGCGGTGGAGCGATGGGACGCGCTGGTCTCACCGAGCGCCGAGTTCGAGCGGACCTTCCTGCCCGCCAACGACTACAGGGGCCTCGTCCTGCGGTACGGCTCGCCCCGGTGCGACGTCCTCGTCCACGGTGACGACGAGGCGGTACGGCGGGCGAAGGACCTGCTGGAGATCCCGCGGGGGCCCAAGGTTCTGCTCTACGCACCCACCTACCGGGACCAGGCCAGGTCCTCGGGGCGGTCGGTCAGGGCCGACCTGACCATGATGGCCGAGGCCCTGGCGGGTGAGTGGGTGGTGATCCTGCGCCCTCACCCGGTCGAGCGCTACAGGGTTCCGCAGCACCTGCGCCACTTCGTCCGCCCGGCGGGGTGGTACCCGGAGATCAACGACCTGATGCTCGCCTCGGACGCGCTGCTGACCGACTACTCGTCCCTGATGTGCGACTACGCGATCACCGGCCGGCCGATGCTGTTCCTGATCGACGACTGGGACGAATACCGGAGGGTCGAACGGGGGGTCTACTACGACCTGCCCGAGATCGCCCCCGGCCCCTGTCTGACCACCACCCAGGAACTGATCCACGTGCTGAACGACCTGGACGGCGTGGCCGCGTCGTTCGCCGCGAAGTACGCCGAGTTTCGCAGGATGTGGTGCTCCGACGAGAAGGGGAACGCCGCGGCGAAGGTCGTGGACGCCTTCTTCGAACCCACCAAGGCACAGGTTCCCGTGCAGGTCTGGCCACCCATCACCACGCGGCGCCCGATCCGGCTGCCCCTGCTGGAGTGGCCGTGGTGAGCGGGGCGAGCGAACCCGGGGCGGCCGTGGTGAACGGGACGCCGACGAACCCGGAGCGGCCATGGAGAACGGGACGCCGACAAACCCGGAGCAGTCGCGGTGAACGGGACGCCGACGAACCCGGAGCGGCCATGGAGAACGGGACGCCGACAAACCCGGAGCAGTCGCGGTGAACGGGACGCCGACAGACCTGGGGCGGCCGTGGTGAGTGGGACATGGACGAATTTGGAGCGGTCGGGATGAGTGGGACGCGGATGAGTTCGGTGGTGTTCGCCTGTATGGACGCCGACACGCTGGGCGGGATCCAGCGGGTCACGCACACCGTGGCCCAGGGGCTGACCGACCGGGGACACGACGTGCACGTGATCGGGCTGCACCGCGCCGAGATCCCGTTCCGCTACGTGGAGCAGCCCGGCTACACCCGTCACGTGATCCACCACACGCCCATCGGCAAGGTCTCCCAGCGGGGCGCGCGCCGCGAGCGCCGGATGCTCGAAGGGCTGTTCCACCAGGTGGGACCCGGCTTCGCGGTGCTCTCCTCGCCCGGCGTGGTGACCCGGCTCAAGCCGCTGCTGCCCGAGCGGCTGCTCCCGATCGGGCAGTATCACGGCTCCTACGAGCACGCACGGGGGTCCTGGCACCTCCGCTCGGTCCGGGGCCACTACGGCGGGCTGGAGAAGGCGGTGTTCCTCAGCGAGGACGACGCGTGGCTCTTCTCCGAGCACGCGTTGCTGCCCAACACCTGGACCATCCCGAACCCGCTGCCCGCCTGGCCGTCGCAGACCGCCGGGCTGACCCGCCGCCGGGTGCTCGGGGTCGGCAGGCTGGAGGGCGTGAAGCGGTTCGACCGGCTGATCTCCGCCTTCGCGGAGGCCTGCCGGATGACGGCCTCTCAGGGCTCCGCCCCTCAGGACTCCGCCCCTCACAGCGAGGCCTCTCACGGCGCGGCCCCGCACAACGCGCTCCCCAACGGCGCGGACCTGCAGGGCGCGCCCTCTCACAGCGCGGCCCCTGACGGCACGGACCTCCAGGGAGCGGTCTCCCGTGGCGTGCCTCCCGACGGCGCGGACCCCCAGGGCGCGGCCTCCTGCAACGTGCCTCCCAACGGCGTGGACGCGGGCTGGGAGCTGCATCTGATCGGTGAAGGCGCCGAGCTGGAGCGGCTCAGGGCGCACGCGCTGGCCTGCGGTGTGGCCGGACAGGTGGTGTTCCGCGGAACGGTGGCCGCGAGCGGGATGGAGCGCGAATATCTGGACGGGTCGGTGCTCGGGCTCTCCAGTGAGCACGAGGGGCTGCCGCTGGTGATCGGCGAGGCGGCGTCCTACGGTGTGCCCACGGTGGCGTTCGACGTCTCGGGCGGGGTTCGTTCGCTCGTCCTCGACCGGGAGACCGGGCTGCTGGTGCCCCCCGGCGACGTGACGGCGTTCGCGGCCGCGCTGGCCGCGCTGATGACCTCGGCGGAGGAGCGGCGGCGGCTGGGCACCGCCGCTCGCGCACACGTCGAGGCGTTCCGGCTGGACCGGGTTCTGGACCGGTGGGAGACCCTTTTCGAGCAGGTCACCCGTTGACCGCGATGGGCTCGTTGCGCGGCATCGGCACCCCTGCCAGCACGATCTGGCCGGAGGTCAGCCGGGCACCCAGCTGGTTCGGCTCGCGGAGCCGCATCAACCGGTCGAAGGCCACCCGCTTGACCCTGGCCAGCTTCCGCTTGGCCGCGGTTTTCTCGTAGGTGACCATCCGTGAGGTCTCGATCTTCGGCGCCCCGCTGAGCTCGTAGCCGTAGGTCTCCAGCCGGTCCCCGAGGACGCTCTCGCACAGCGAGATCTCGCCGGGGTCGAGCCGTTCCCGCCACGTGCCCGTCCGCGAGGTGGTCACCTCGTCGTGCGTACGCGCGTGCCAGGTCTTGTGCGCGGGTACGGCGATGCCGGCCAGCGTGCTCGGCTCGCACATGGCCGGGGCGAAGTCCTCGCCGAGGAACTCGCACAGCCTGCGCAGATGAGACTCGGGATCGGCGGTCAGGTCCTCGTAGCGCAGCTCGTGGTAGCTGCCCTCGGGAAGCTTCGGCGCACCGTGCCGGGCGAAGTCGATCGCCTCCGCCCAGGCGCAGACCGCGCTGTAGACGCTCCCGGTGTACCAGGGCATCTCCTTCAGCGACGCCACGCAGTCGCGCCCGTCCCTGATCAGGTGGACGAACTGGGCGTCGGGGAAGAGCCTCAGCAGCACGTCGGTGTACTGGAAGTACGACGGCCGCTTGTCACCCCAGCGCGGCTTGTCGTGCCTGATCGCATACGCGCGCAGCACGATGCCCAGTGCCGAGCCGAGCGTCGGCGGTCCGTCGACGATCTGCTTGGTCACCTCCTCGCGGTCCAGCCCCAGCTCGTGGAAGCGTGACTGGGTACGGTTGACCACCCATTCGGCCAGCTCGCGCCTGCGGTCCGGGTCGTTGAGATTGCCGAACTGGAGTCGCCGCTGGTAGGCGGAGACCATGAACCGGGTCTCCGGTGGAATCGCGATCCGTGGGTGTGCGTGCGTCATGAGCTGCAGCATCGTCGTCCCCGACCGGGGACAGCCCAGGATGAAAATAGGTCGATCCGATTTCATGATCAGACCTTCGCCAGCTCGCCCAGTTGCCTGGTGGTGAGCTGCGCGGCCACGGGACCCGGCTCGCGGAACCGGTTCAGGCGGTCACGGATCTCCTTGCGCCGGCGGGCCCAGCGACGCTTGGACGCCGCCTTCTCGCACGCCGCGACGTGGCTCTTCTCCGCCTTGGGCGCGCCGCTCAGCTCATAGCCGTTGGCGGTCAGCCGGTCGGCCAGCACGGTCTCGCACACCGAGATCTCCCAGGGCTCCAGCCTGGCCTTCCACGAACCCGACCGGGCGGTGGTGACGCCGCCGTGGGTGTTGCTGTGCCAGACCTTGTGCTGCGGGATGGCCACCCGGGCCACGTGGTACGGCTCGCTCATCGCCGGGTCGTAGTCCTCCCCGAGGAAGTCGCACAGCTTGCCGAGCTCGGTCTCCGGGTAGGCCGTCAGGTCCTCGTAGCGCAGCTCGTAGTAGCTGTCGGCGGGGAGTTTCCTGGCGTGGTGACGGCCGAAGTCGATCGCCTCGGCCCAGTTGGTCACCGCGTGGAAGACGTCCTTGGTGTACCAGGGCATCTCCTTCAGCGACGCCACGCAGTCGCGCCCGTCCCTGATCAGGTGGACGAACTGGGCGTCGGGGAAGAGCCTCAGCAGCAGGTCGATGTGGTGGTAGTAGCTCGGCCGCTTGTCACCCCAGCGGGACTTGCCGTACTGCTCGGCGTAGGAGCGGAAGGAGATCCCGAACGCCGAGCCCAGCGTCGGCGGTCCGGCGACGATGTCGTCGATCAGCTGATCTCCGTCGAGCTTGAGCTCCTTGAACTTGGTGTCCTTGTCGCTCACTATCCATCGGCCAAGCCTGCGCCGGTTGTGCTGCTCGCGCAGGTCCCCGAAGAAGAACCTGCGGTAGTAGCCGGGCACCAGAAACCGCGTCTCCGGAGGCACCGCGATGCGCGGATGCGAGTGCAGCATGAGCTGCAACATGGTGGTGCCGGAGCGCGGGCATCCGATCACAAAGATCGGTCGGTCGGACTGCATGACAACGAACCCCCGTTGAGCTTGATCAAACAGATACGCGCGGCGCTTCCTGCGGGTGCGGCGCAGCAGGCACCACCCGGGTGAACAGCCACATTCGGTAGATCAGAAAAACCTCGTTCAGTAGAAGCAGGACCCCCGCCACGATCGAGACGGGTAGCAGCGCCGCCACCCCGATCAGCGGAGCGACGACGAACACCGCGGCGTGGAACTCGATGCCGCTGATCAGATGACTCCGCACCCGATGGCGGGCGAAGAACCGTCCCAGCCGGCGGCCCCTCCTCGTCGACCTGGACGCCCTGGGTGTCGCGCGTTCGATCGACTCCGGAATCTCCTGATCCAGGCTCTCCCGGCTCTCCAAGCTCTCCGGACTCTCCCGGCTCTCCGGGAGCGCTGTGAGCGCGGCGGCCTCGGCGTCCGCCGCCAGCTGCTCAAGCCGGTTCTCCTTGACCACCTCGCGCACGCGCTTCATCTGCGGCGCGTTCACGTAGCGGAAGAGGTCCAGTACGGCCACTCCGGCACCGAGCAGGATGTAGGCGACGTCCCCCGTCGTCACGTACTGCCCGAATGCCAGGCCGGCGGCACAGCAGACCACCCGGACCCGGTCGCCCACGTAGTCGAGCCAGAGGCCGAACGCGGTCCCCGTCCCCTTGAGCCGGGCGATCTTCCCGTCCATGCAGTCGACCGCGAAACTCACGTAGAACACCAGGGCCCCCGCGACCAGCTGCCCGAAACCGAAGCAGACAGCGGACACCATCCCGAGGATCAGGGACAGGCGGGTGAGGCCGTTGGGTGTGATCGCCGTGTGGTTGGCGACGAACAGCGTGAGCCTGCACGCCACCGGGTCGACCAGGAAAACGGTCCACCAGGAGTCTCTTCGTTTCCGGGTCGCGTGAACGTCGTTCAACGAATAGGCCCTCATGCCTTCCAGCATGGCGACATTCGGCCATCAACTCGTGACTCTCTGCAACCGCCTGGAATTCTCCATGCTGGTTCTTGACCAAGAGTGGGCGGTGACTCAGAGATCGGACTGGACCACGACCACCAGACGGCCGTCCCGGCCCAGCGCCGCCCGGACCCCGGCACGCCCGCCCTTGGGCAGCTGACGGGGGCTCGCTCCGAGAAGGCTGCTCAGGCGCATCCCGTTGGCCGAGACCTCCGCGTGCACGGACCACCGGCCGGGAGCGACCCCCTCGACCTCGGCCACGAACCGGGCGCCGTCCTGACGGGCCGGCAGCGAGATCCGCGATTTGCCCTTCCCCGACTTGCCCTTTCCCTCGATCCACACCTTGATCCGGCTCTGCCGTTCGTCGAGCCGCTTGATGGAGGCCTGCCCCTCGACCAGGAGCCGCCCGCCCGACCAGCGCACCCGGTCGGTGTGGACCCGCAGGATCAGCTCCTGGGTGACGTCGTAGAGGTGGTCGGGAATGCCGCGGGACCTGTCCCCGAAAAACGGGTAGGCGGCGTACCACCGGGGCGGCCTGCTCCCCCGGCGCAGGACCCGCGCCTCCTCCTCCCGCCGGAATCTCCGGACCTCGCGCAGTTCGGGCGCCATCCGCTGGTGCAGGAGATACAGCTCCAACCGCCGCGAGGCGGGCAGGGCGGACACCATCAACGGGTCGAGGGCGTCGATGCAGGGGGCCACGACGTCGAAGAGCCGCTCCAGGTCGTTCGGCGTGCCCTCCTCCACCGCCTCCTCCAGCGCGTCCTTCACGAACTTCAGGTCCCAGGAGACGACCATGTCGTCGAACTCCCGCTTCAGCTGGGGCGACCGTTCGGCGAGGAACCCCTGCACCCCGCGCAGGGACGCGACCCGCTCCTCGACGTTGGCCACCTCCATGCGGCGCTGGGTGGTCGACGCGTCGCCCGTGTCACGCAGCCGCCAGTGGTAGACCACCTCGTTCAGGATGTCCACGCTCGACGCCAGGACGTGCGCGGCGATCGCGACCGGCACGTCCTCGTAGAACCCGCTGGGGAACTCCAGGCGGTGCTCGTCCCAGAAGGAGCGGCGGTAGACCTTGTTCCACACCGTCCGGTCGCGGATCAGCTCGGGAAAGGTCTCTATGTGGGTCCGCCGTGCCGGTTTCCTGAACAACTTGGCGTACATCGCGGACGGGACGAGCCCCTCGGGGGTGATCCTGCGCACCCCGCCGCAGGCGATGTCGGATCCGGTCTCCTCCAGCGAGCCGACGAGGAGCTCGTAGGCCGTCTCCGGCACGACGTCGTCGCCGTCGGCGAAGGCGAGATAGAGGCCGGTCGCGTGCCGGATCCCCAGGTTCCTGGCCGGGCCCGGCCCCTGGTTGTCCTGTCGCAGCACCCGGAACCGGGAGTCCCGGGCCGCGAATTCCTTGGCCGTCACGTCGCCGCCGTCCATGGAGCCGTCATCGATCAGGATGAATTCGACGTCCATGAGAGTCTGCGCGGCGAGGGAGGTCAGGCACTCCTCGATGTAACCCACCACGTTGTAGAACGGCACGACGACACTGAGCAGTGGCGCTTTCAAAGAAAGTCCTCCGGTCGAGGGCGTCCATTCAGTCGCGCTCAGAATGCCTCTCTTGGGGATTCGCCATGACCTAGCCTGCCCCTCCGTGGCCGATTCTTTGCCCAACCCTGGGCGGGCCTCCGTCAAAACGGCCCGCCCCATGGCGAAATCGATATGACCGCTCAGCGACGAGACCGATTACGCGGGCTGCCGACCTCGAATTCACTGGCGACCGGGAAGTAGCTCGCCAGAAAGATGGAGATCGCGCGGCGCTTCTCCTCCTCGGACATGTCACTCTCGTCGGCGTCGTTGACGCAGAAGGCGTCTCGATCGCGGAGGGTCAGCAGCCGTGTCAGCCGGGGCAGGTGATCGCGCTGCCCCAGGGCGATGTAGTCGACGGATATCTCCCCGGGAACGGCCTTCCCGCTGCGGAAGGCATGGTAGTGATGCAACGATGAGACCACCGAGACGTCATCACGTGAGCGGACCCGGCTCCGGCCCGTGGCTGCGATCTCGGGGGCGAATCTCTCCGCGAGCTCGAAGAGCACGCTTTTACGCAGTGCGTACGGCGCGTGGAGGAAAGTGTTTGCCGTCGTGCAGCCGAACTCCCGTTCCATGATGTCCCGCGTCGTCTTCGCGGCGGCGTAGAAGGATTTTTCGTCCTCCTGGATCGGCGTCGGGAGAACCGTCGCCGGAGACCGGAAGAACAGGGGGATCCCGCTGGGCAGGAAAAAGAGGTCCGGGCTCAGCGGGCGCCCGACAAAAAAGTCGTCGTTGAAGTAGATGAAATTCTCCGAGAGCCCGGGAATCACGTGCAGCCGGCTCTCGATCGCGTGCGAGTTGAACGTGGGGAGCGCGCCGGCGTCGCTGAAGATCTCCCTGTGGTCGACGACGGTCACCTTCGGATGAGAGGTGTCCAGCCAGGAGGGGACCTGCTGGTCGGTGACGATCCAGATGTGACGGACCCACGGCGCGTACATGTCCAGCGAACGCAGCGAGTAGCGGAGCTCGTCGCGACTGGCGTAGCGGCCGTCGCCGCGGTCGGCCGCGTTCGTGGACGTGTTCGTGACCGCTTCCGCGGTCGCGCTCCGGCCGGTCATGGTCTCGTCCCGCCGGGCGCGCCAGCCCGGATCGGCGCCGTCCACCCAGGTGTAGACGACGTCGATCGGAAAGGTGACGTCGTCCACGAAGGGCCGCGTGAAGGGTTCGTACGTGGGGTGGCTCCGCTCTCCCACCGTGAGTCTCGCCGGGCGCATCGCCTCGCGGGGCAGTTCGCGGCCGAGAAGGGTGGGGCGCACGGCCCGCAGCCCTCCGTCCGCGGTCGGGGCCCAGAACTCGACGTCACAGCCGAACGCCGACCCGTGGCGAAGGGCGCGCGAGGCGACCGAGTAGATCGTGTAGATCCGCAGACCGCCGACGTCGCCCCAGCCGGCGACCTGTCCGGCCAGGGTGACCGGAGGAGCGCACATCGTCGGCTTGAGCGGCTGGGCGTAGACGGGCCTGCCGTCGAACTCTCGCGCGATCGCGGAGAGCACCGCGGCCCGGTGTTCCTCCCCGACGACCATCCGATGGCGCGGCCCGGTGTCCCGGACCAGCGCGTACGGGATGGCGGCGTCGCGAAGGACCTCCGTCACGGCCTCCAGGTTCATCCGGAGGACGTCCTCGGGAGTGACGTCGTCGCGGATCACGCAGAGACGGGCGCCGGAGCGGGTGAGGGTCCGGTCCTTCCTCATCAGCTCGGCTTCGAGCTCCCGCAGCTGTGGTCCTCCACCCGGCTCCGGATCGGCGGAGGCGACGGGCACAAAACCCGAGACCGACCGGAGGGCGTGACGGGCGATCCGCTCGGCTCTGCGCCCGGATCGCGCGTCCCCCTCCGCGCCCAGCCTCTCGAAGAGCTCCAGCCAGGCTCCGGTGATCCGCTCGGGCGACAGCCGGGCACCGATCTCCCGCGCCGCCGTCCCGAAGTCGCGCAGCGTGCCGGGACTCTCCATCAGTTTGGTCATCGCGACGGCCAGCGAGTCGATGTCGCCCTCGGGCACGAGGAAGCCGTCGACCCCGTGCCGCACGATCTCGCTCGTTCCGCCGGGACAGTCGTAGGCCACCACCGGGACCCCAGCGGCGAGGGCCTCGGTCAGCACCAGCGGAAAGCCCTCGCTCGTCGACGTGAGCAGGCACATGCTCGCCTTCGACCACTCCTCCGCCATGTGCGGAGACCTGCCCAGCAGGTGAATCCGGTCCGCCAGATCGAGGCTCTGAACCAGTTGGCGCAGGCTGCCGGTCAGGGGGCCGTCTCCCAGGATCCGTAGCGACCAGCCGGGAAACCGGCCGGCGATCCCGGCGAAGGCCCGTACGGCGTGGTCGATCCGCTTCTCACCGACCAGCCGGCCCGCGATGACGATCGTGCGGGTGTCCAGGCCGGACCGCGGACGGTATCCGCTCGGCAGCGCGTTCGGGATCGTCGCGAGATGGGGCGCGGCGTCCTTGAGGGACTGCGCGCACCAGAGCTGGGTCCGGTGGGTCAGCGAGACGAGCGCGTCCAGCCGGGGGGCGAATCTCAGGAGCGGCTCGCCGGACCGGCCTCTCAGCTCCGAGCAGCGATGGTCCTGGTGGACGGTGATCGTGCGCTCCGGGCAGAGACGGACGGCAAGCGCCATCAGTGCGGGCGTGGACGACACGACGACGTCCGCGTCGAGACCGCGGAGCGCGTGCTCCACCTCCACGTCGGCCAACCGGTTGAACGCGCCCTCCCAGGCGGGATCGACGAGCTCGCTCGGCATCGCGGCGAGCGCGGCGCAGGTGGCGTCATCCATGGTCGTCTCGCGACAGGGGCGCCGCACCGGGCCCCTCTCATCCACCAGGTAGCGCAGGCGGACCTTGGGCGAGACCTCGCAGAACGGCGCCGCCTCCCTGCGGAAGACGCTGATCACCTCGACGTCGTGGTGTTCGGCGAGATGCGAGGCGAGGGTGAGAACCGCCGCCTCCGTGCCTCCCATGGCGTCCGCCCAGGTCAGCAGATAGGCAATCTTCACGGTAGGTCCTCCGAATGGGAGCAGGAGAGCTGGAGTCTTCCCGCCGGGGAGTATCCGGGCTGCACGTAGAGCAGGGATCTCTCGGACGCCGCCAGAGGACGCCTCTCATGGTGAACGACGCGGTGGGGGTGGCGAAAATCATCCAGGGAGCGGCCGACCCTGAGGGTTCCGGTCCGGGGTGAGACGAACTCGAAGACCCAGGTCGTCTCGGCTCCGGCCAGCGAGTCGCCGGGCACCTCGAAACGGAACAGCGCGCCGTCCGTCGTCACCGGAAGCCGGTGGCAGGCCTCTCGCCCTCCTCTCCCTTCGAGGCGGCGCATCAGCACCTCAGCGCCGGCGGTCCGGACGGTTCCGCCGAGCCGCCCCTCGACGACCACCCGGTCCCAGTCGGCGATCACCCCGGTGACATGTGCCTGCGGGGCGGGACGCGACGCTGAGATCGTGACGTGCCCGGTCAGACCGGCGTCGACGGTGTAGACCGTGCCGGTGAGGGGACAGAGTGGGGCCGCGACGGTCGGACCCGCCGGCAACACGTTCGCAACCGGGCCGAGCAGGGGCGCCTCCAGGCCGCTGCCGTCGGCGAGGGTCAGCTCGATCCGGGTTCGCCAGAGGCCCGTGCCGAGCCGGGACAGCGGGCCGCCGTCCTCGCTCAGCCGTATCGCGCCCCCGGCGAGGTCGCCGTCGAGGTCGAGATCGCCCCGCCACCGCCGATGTCCTCGCCCGATCACGAGCCTGACCGCACGCACGGGCGCGTGGCCGGCGCGGGAGGGGAGGCGGACCTGGAGGTTCAGGGTGCCTCCGTCGAGGACACCGGCGTACGTCACCGAGGCCCCCTCGCCTCCGCCCCGCCGGACCGCGACCGCCGACCTGATCGACGCCGTCCTCGCGACGCGGGTGAACACCCGTTTCCTGCCCTCGGTCCCACAGAACCGCTCACGGAACCTCTCGCGGAACGCGGAAGGCAGCCGCTCGGAGGCGATACGTCGCAGCGTGACCAGCTTGCGTCCCATTGATCTCCCCCCGAAGAAAGAACGTGACGGAGAGAATACTCTCCGTAGTGACCGCGGGCCGTCGCCTTCTCGCTGTATTCGGCAGATCATCCCGAGAAGGGCGCCGTCTCACCGGGACGGCCCGCCGGCCACGACCGGATGACGTCCGGAGGGTCGATACCGGACCTCACCGGGGCTACACGTCGAAGAAGTCCGGTGCCGGACCTCCACCGGGGAAACGCATGGGAAAGGTCAGCGCTGGATCTCCGCGAAGAGCGAGTCCCACTTGTCGAGGATTTTCTCCAGGGAGAACTTACGCACGTGATCACAGGCGGTGCTGCCCATTCGCGCCCGCAGCTCCGGTGCCCGCATCAACCTCACCAACGCGTCGGCGAAGGCTCCGACGTCCCCCGGGGGCGCCAGAAGCCCGGAGACGCCGTCGGCGACAAGGTTCTTGACACCGCCCGAGACGCCGAACGCGACGGTCGGCAGCCCGAGCGCGGCGGCCTCGGCCAGCGCCATCGGGTGCCCCTCGTGCTCGCTGCTGAGCGCGAAGATCGCGGCATCCCGGTAGTGCGAGTGAACGTCCTTGCACCGGCCCTGGAAGATGACCCGGTCGGTGACCCCGTGCTCGGCCGCGCACGCGCGGAGTTGCTCCTCCTCGTAACCGTCGCCCACCAGGTGAAGCTCCCACCGCTCGGGAACCTCGCCGCTCGCCCTGGCGAACGCCGCGATGAGCAGGTCGTAGCGCTTGATGGTGGCGAGCCTGCCGACCGTCACGATCCTGCGGCTCCGCTCCGGGGTCGCCACGCACTCGGGTTCGAAGGTCAGCGGGTTGCCGATCGCCCGCGCGTTCGGCACCCGGTGGCGGCTGAAGGAACGGGCGTCGTCCTCGCTGAGGAACACCGACTTGGCGAGGTTGGGGTAGAGCCGCCGGATGAGCTCCAGGTGGGAGGGCGAGGAGAACTTCGCATGCTCGTAGGAGGAGTGATACTGACCGATCCTGGACAGGTGCGGTGCGGGCACCGCCGACGCCCATTTGACGCTCCAGGGCGTTCCGAGGATCAGGTATCCGCTCTCCGCCTGCGCGAACAGCTCGGTGAGGAGCTTCCTCGCATCGGCGAGGAGCACCGCCGGGGTGTCACGACGCCCTCGTCTCTCCCGGTAGAGAATCGTCTTCTCGTACGCCAGGCCGTCGTCGAAACCGAACGGGGACTGGACCCGCTCGATGCCCACCAGCCGGACCCTGTGGCCCCGGACTCCGAACCCCTGCGCCAGCACGTGAAAAACCCGCTGGGTGCCGCCGAGGTTGTCGATGTTGGGCGCGAGAATGAAAATGTCCTTGGACACTCGTCACCCCTTGAGGTTCTTGAGGTCGGAAAAGAAGACGTCCACCACTGCCTTGGCGGCTCCGCCGCCCTCCCAGGAGCACCAGGTCCTGCGGAAGCGCTCGTAGGCCTCGGCATACCGGGCGGCGGTCGCGGACAGGTCCGCCAGGGCGTCGGCCAGCTCGGAGGTCTCCGTCAGCATCGGCCCCGGCGCGATGTCGGGCAGGTGGTGGTTGAGGCCACGCTCGTTCTGCACGTACTCGTGGTAGTCGTCGGTGAACAGCAGGATGGGCTTGCCGGTGTTCGCGTAGTCGAACATCACCGACGAGTAGTCCGTCAGCAGGGCGTCGGACGCCAGGATGAGATCGTTGATCTCCGGGTAGGCGGTGACGTCCTCGACGAACCCGCGCAGTCTCGGCGGAAGCTGGTACCGGGTATAGGGGTGAACGCGCAGCGCGATGATCCAGTCATCGCCCAGCCGCGCGGAGAGCTGGTCCAGGTCGACCCGGACCGACGTCCCGGCCCCTCTCGTGCGATCACGGAACGTGGGCGCGTAGAGAAGCACCCGCTGCCCGGGACGGGCACCGAGCTTGGCGCGGACCTCCTTGGCCACCGCGAGCTGCTCGGGCTCGGCGCAGCGCACCAGGACGTCGTTGCGGGGGTAGCCGGTCCGGAGGACGTCGCCGGAGAAACCCGTGCTCGCGCGGAAGACCCGCTCGTACTCCTCGCAGGGAGCCACGATCGTCGTCCAGCGATCGACGCTCCGCTGCCATCGGTGACGCTCGGGCCACTGGTCCCCCCGGAGCCCCGGCGTGTTGAGCCCGATGGTCTTCAACGTCTGCCCGTGCCAGGTCTGCAGGTAGCGGGTGCCGCGCCGTTTCTCGTAGCAGTAGGGCAGGTTGTGGCTCTCCACCCAGTAACCGGCCCGGGCGAGACTCCACATGAACCTCCAGCCGCCCCGCTTCACCACGCGTGTGCCCGGCGGGAACTGCGAGCGGTTGGAGGAGTATGACCACACGCAGCGCACGCGGATCTTCTGCCTCATGACCTCCTCGTAGATGTAACGGGGATTACCGGTGTAGGCCCTGCCCTCCGAGCTCTCGAACAGCACCAGCTTCCTGCTCCGCGGGACGAACCTCATGACGATCCGGTAGAAGCCGAGCCTGGACTTGCCGTTGCTGACCCGCCCCACCATGTCGGTCCGCAACTTCTTCCAGCGGCGCGAGGCATGGGTGATCTTCCTGGAGGTCCAGGTGATCTCCACCTTGTTCGTCGTGGTCATGCGGGTGAGCGTCACCACGGCATCGGGCAGCAGCCGCCGGGAACAGACGACCCTGCGGACGGGAGGCCGTTCCGGGGCGACCAGCGGCGCCTGGTGCGAGTCACCCTTCTTCTGGATGAGCAGGCGGATCCCGGTCGTACGGTTGATGCCGCGCAGGGAACGCGGCGCGTTTCCCGGGTTCAGCGTGAACTCGCTCCAGAAGTGCTCGCCCGCCGGTCGCAGAGTGATCGGCACCCGCCACAGTCCGCCGCCGGGCGCCCGGATCTCCACCGCGCCGGAGGCCCCCTTCGCGGGCAGCACGCCCAGGGGGTCGTAGGTCCGCACCCGTATCCGCACCCCCCGGTCCCCGGGCTCCACGCTCTCGATCTCATGCCTGATCGCGGCACGGGAGAACGGTCTCCGATCGAGCTCCAGGCTGGAGATGTCGAGCTCGGCGGGCGCGTCACCGGCGGGGTCGTGCACGCCCCAGTAGACGCGATCGCCGATCTTCGTGACCCGGCGGGGGATCGGAGAGGACACGCGGAGCAGCCGCGCCGCCTCCCTGATCTCCTCCACCTGCCCCTCCCGGAGCAGATGGAGACAGATACGGAGCATCATCGGCAGCTTCAGGACCATCTTCTTCGGGAGACCGTCGAGGTAGTCACCCGTGATCTGCTGGAGCTCGGTCACCCACTCGCCGGACTGCCCGGGAAGGCGGCGCAGCATCGGAGCCAGCTCCGCCCGCAGGAAACGCCGGATCAGACGGGGCTCCAGCCGGCCGAGCCCCTCACCTCTCAGGAACGCCATCGCCCGCCGCTCCGCCGCGAGACGCGCGGCGAAGGCGTCGAGGCCGTTCCTGCCCGTCTTCGTGCCGGCGATCTCCGCCGTCTGCCGGACGACGGGCCAGGGCACGACCGCGACCCGCTTGCTCGCCAGGTAGGCCTCGATGGCGAAAAGCCGGTCGGGGTCCCGCAGGGCGCGGTCGAACGCCAGCTGGTGCTCGTTGATGAAATCGCGGCGGAAGAGCTTGTTCTCCACGAAGCCGTCGGTCAGGAACGCCGGTTTGCGCTCCACCCCGTCGATGGTCATCCGGTCGCAGAACAACCTGGCGGAGGGATATCTGATCTTCTTGCGCCTGGGCGGGCAGCGCCCGACCTGCCCCACCGCGAAGTCCGCGCCGGTCTCCTCGATTTCGAGGAGCAGGCTCTTGCAGGCGTGCATGTACAGCAGGCTGAGCACGTTGACGAACATCACCGCCGGCGCGACCGACACCTTCAGGGCGGCCTCGCGCATGCCGGAGAGCCCCACCTCGTCCGAGAGGTACGGCACCGGCACGACGCGCGGGTCCTCCCCCGTCAGCCGGGCGAGCGCCTCGGCGAGCCGGCCGTCCTCACCGTCGAACGCGACAAGGACCCGCAGGTTGTTCAGTGACTGGTCGAGAACATGTCGCACGGTCTCGACCAGAGCCGTCTCCGTGCAGTCGAAGGCTGTGACCACGACGTCGACGTCGGGACGCGTATTCATGGAACCGCTCAATTCAGTCAGGTGTGGCCTGGACGTACGGCGTCAGCGCGGACACCGGAAGATGGACGCCGGTGAGCGGTGGGCCGGCGGCGAGGAACACCTCGCCGCCGAGGCGGTGGGCGGGCCAGAGGTCTCCACGACGACCCGGGCACCCACCGCCCCACCGATCATGCGCAACCCCAGGCCTGCGAAGAGGAAGATCGCGGTCGGGGAGAAGAAGTGATCATGCCCGTTGGTCGCGGTCATCGCCGTCCCCCCGTTCCGACGAGTCGTTCACGGTCCGCGATCGTAGCGGATACTCTCCGTCACCATGAGTCCAAGTGTCATAAAGAGTCGATCGGACGGGGGCCGCCTGGCCCCGACCGGCCGGGCCGACGCGACGGTGAATCCTCGCGGTCGCGGCCGCCGTCACGCGTTGTGATCTTTTATTGACTTTCGGGCAGATTCCACCCTGAGTAATGGCTGGCAGAAGTCTGAACGGCGGCTGGCAGAAGCCCGGACAGCCGACTCTTGGGCGAAGTGTCCGGATACGATGCTTTCTTCTGTCCCTCTGTTATCACCCGCAACGTCCGGAGCTCCCCCTCATGAAGTCTCCAGCCCAATTGCTGATGGCCGCCGTATCCGCGGTCGCCCTGGTCGCCACACCGACAGCCGCGTGGAGCGCGGAGCTGCCCACCCCGACTGCGAAGCCCACCACCACCGCGAAGCCCACCACGACGGCCAAGACCACGACGACGGACAAGGCCAAGTCCGCCGCCCCGGTCGCGCCCGTCGACTGCGCGAAGGTCAAGTGCATCGCGCTGACCTTCGACGACGGCCCCGGCAAGTATGCCGACAAACTGCTCGACACCCTCAAGAAGTACAAGTCCAAGGCGACGTTCCTTCTCGAAGGTCAGTACGTGAAGTCGCGCCCGGCCTTCGCCAAGCGCATGGTCGTCGAGGGCCACGAGATCGGCAACCACAGCTACACCCACCCGCACCTGCGTGACCTGTCCGAGGACAAGGTCCGCGAGGAGCTGGACAAGACCCAGGCCATCGTCAAGCAGGCCACCGGGAAGTACCCGACGATCATCCGCCCGCCGTACGGCGAGCTCGACTCGCGGGTGCAGGCGATCGCGACCGAGATGAAGATGCCGATCCTGCTGTGGAACGGCGGCTCTCGCGACTGGGCGACCAAGAACGAGACGGCCATCTACAACGAGGTGCTCAAGAACGCCAAGCGTGACGGCGTCATCCTCATGCACGACTGGGTCGAGCAGACCGTCAAGGTGATGCCGAAGCTCCTGGTCGCGCTGCAGAAGCAGGGCTACCACGTCGTGTCCGTCTCCTCGCTGCGCGGCGCGAAGGGTCTGGAGCCGGGTGACATCTACCCGGTGGGATCCGAGCTGGACAAGGATCTCTTCGTCGACGCGCCCACCACGGACCCGGAGCTGTCCATGGAGTCCCCGGTCGACAACCCGGGCTGAGCCAGCCGCTTGCCCAGCCGCTGCATGGGAAGCTCCAGGTAGCGGTAGGTGAGCCAGCTCAGACCGAGCACCAGCGCGACAAAACCTGTCGACAGCGTCACCTGCACCACCGGCTGCATGGCTCGCACATCTCCGGCGACGGCGTACGTGAGCTTCAGCAGCGGGTGGTGCAGGAGGTAGACCGAGTAGCTGATCAGGCCCAGCCAGACGAGGAAACGGGGCAGGGTCCGGTGGCGCAGGGCCATCGCGCCCGCGAACGTCCCGCCGGCGAGGGCCATCGTGATGAACCACGCGGCCGGCTGGACCCACCACCAGCCCGCCTGGATCGACCACACCGGGGACAGCGCCACGAGCACGGTCGCGACGGCGACGGGCCAGAGCCCGCCCGTCCCCTGCTCCCAGCGGCGGATCGCGGTCCCGATGAACATCACCGCGAGGATCGCCGCGCCCAGCCACGGCACGAAGCCCGCGAAAAGCAGCAGGACCAGGGCCGTCGCGGCGAGGACATAGGCGGCGGGGACCCGGAACCGGCCGCTGACCAGGCACACCACGCCCACCACGAAGATCACGCATGACACGGTGGCGGGCCAGGGGCCCTTGAGCAGCGGCGCCGACAGCACCAGCCCCGCGACGACGGCCACGCCGCCGAACCCGATGGCGAGGGTCCCGCTCCGGCGGTGCAGCCCGCCGATGAACAGCGCGGTGACCACGAGGTAGAAGACCATCTCGTAGGAGAGCGTCCACATGGTGTCCGCCAGGCCGCCGACGTGCACCACGTCCAGCAGCATCGTGATGTGCGCGGACACGGCCGACAGGTCCCGGGGCACCTGGTTGCGGACCGGTATCCAGAAGGCCATCACCAGGACGAAGACCGTGACCAGGAGATACACCGGATAGAGCCGGAACAGCCTGCTGATCCAGAAGGCCCGCACGTCGCCGCGCCCCTCCAGCGAGACCGGGATGATGTAGCCGCTGACCAGGAAGAACACCAGGACGCCGTACATCCCCACGTTGAACACGTACTGCCGTGGGAGGGCGGGCAGGAGCCAGGGCAGCATGTGCTCCAGCAGCACCGCGATGGCACCGAGCCCGCGCAGCGCGTCCAGCCATGCCAGCCGGGTGCGGGGTGTGGTCATGGGGGACCTGACATCGATCGCTGACGTGGACACCCGCCCCAACTTACCGCCCCACACATAACGAAACTGGATGAACGATTACCTTTCACCAGTACGACTCCCCACCTCGCCTCCCCGGTCGGGCGACGGTCCGGCCGGGAAGGCGAGCAAGGCGGCGAAGAAAGAGCATTCACCTGTTGCTCTACGCGATACCTCGACTACTTTACGCGACGGGCGGCGGCACCGGTGAACCGGGGGCGATGCCGTCAGCGAGCGGGGTCCTCGGGCGGCACGACCGGCAGGACGATCTTTGATGCCCTGACCGCGTCGTGGAACACCGTCTGGTCCGCGACGCTCATGACGGTCGCCGCCTCGGCCGGTTCGCCGGTGTTGAGGTTGCGGTCCCATCTCGGGAAGTTGCTCGACGTGATCTGGACCCGGATCCGATGGCCTTCGAAGAACACATGACCGATCGACCACAGATCGATCTCGTGTTCCGCGGGCTCGCCCGGCACGCCGGAGACACGGATGATCCCGTCCGCGAGGTTGCGCGACACGGAGTCGACGCCGACGTCGCAGAGCCGGGCCACCCAGTCCGTCGAGGGCGCGGTGGAGGAAGCGACCAGCGAGACGCGGACGCGGCCGGTCACCTCGAGGTCGGCGTCGAGCGGCTCGCCGGTGTAGACGAGCACGTCCGGCCGTTCTTCGACGCGGCGCTGGTCGTAGGGGCCGGGAGGGAACTCATCGGACATCAGCAGGGTGCCGCCGAGGGTGATGACCGGATCGGCGGGGTCGTACCGGTAGGTGTCCGGTCGTTCGCCGGCACGCGGCGCCTCGAACGAGAGCCCGCCGTCCTCGCGCAGGTACATCGGGGTGTCCACGCTCCGGGCCGGAGGCCACGCGTCCTCGTCGCGCCACCGGTTGATCCCCGTGACGAAGATCCGCACCGGTCTGCCGTCCGGAGCCGCGGGACGGCCCGGCTTCAGCCGGCGGTCCAGCCAGTCGAGCCGCAGGTCTCCCAGGGAGGTCCGGAGGTCGATGCTCGCCTCGTCGGCCGCCACCCCGAAGTTGACCTCGCCCTGCCGGCCCGACTGCCCCTGGTGCGACCACGGCCCGATCAGCAGGGTCGACGGCCTGCCCGCGGCGATCATCGCGATGTGGTTGTCCAGGGTTCCCTGCAGGAAGACGTCGAACCAGCCGCCGACGTTGAAGACGGGGACGTCGACCCGGTCGTAGGTGCCCGCGACGCGGCAGCCGGCCGCCGCCTCCGGATCGGCGAGGGCCCGCTGGTAGCCCAGGTCCGGGACCCCGGTCCGCTCGAACGCGGGAAACGCGCCGGACGGCAGCTCCCAGTACGTCCGGGTCGCCAGGGCGTCGATCTCGGAGACCAGGGCGGTGAGCTCGCGATGGAGGTCCGCGGGAGAGTCCTTCCACCTGCGGGCGAGGAGGTCGGGGCCCTGGGAGAGGGACCAGCTCGCGCTGAGGCCCAGCTCGATCGCCCCGCCGCGGCCGAACAGGCCGTCGAAGGGCTCCGACCAGGTGAACCCCGGGGCGATGGCCCTCAACTCCGGCGGCCCGTCCGCCGCCGCCATCCACTGCGCGTTGCCCAGGTAGCTGGGGCCGTACATGCCCACGAGCCCGTTCGAGCCGGGGAGCGCGGCCGCCCAGCGCACGGTGTCGTGCCCGTCCGCCCGCTCGTTCGTCAGCGGCTCCCAGTCTCCGTCGGAGCCGGAGCGCCCGCGGGTGTCCTGGAGCACGACCATGTATCCGCGGCGCACCGCGGCCAGGGGCTCCAGGATCCTGAAGATGTTCGGGTCCTGCTTGCCGTAGGGCGAGCGCACGAGCAGCACGGGCCAGGGACCGTCGCGGGTCGGCCGGAAGACGTCGGCGCGCAGGACGGTGCCGTCGCGCATCTCGCCGGGGACATCAAAGTCGATCAGTACGTCTCCCACCGGAGCTCTCCCTCGAAAGGCGGAGCGAACCCGGGTCGGCGCGGGGTCGCCCTACGTGAAGATAACGTTATCGCGATGGGGGCCGGTAGTCCTTGGGCAAAGGCTTTCTGTGACATGACAGAAACATTGCCCGGCGCGCGGTTGGCGAGAGGGAATCGCGCACGACGGGCCGATTCCGGAGCGGCTCAGCGGGCGGCGAACCCGCGGGACGAGGCGGCGGGTGGCAGACCGGCGGGACGGGGCGAGACGGCCGCGGGGGTGAAGCGACGGGGTGAGGCGCGGGGCGCCCGACCGGCCTACGGCCGGAGCTCGCCCGACCCCCGGGGGATGAGCTCGACCGGGACCGTCACGCTCTGGACCGGCCGGGTGGGATCGGCGGCGCGGGCCAGGAGCAGCTCTATGGCCGTCCGCCCTATCGTCGCGCTGTTCTGGGCGATGACGGTCAGGGCGGGGCGCAGGAGGTCGGCCAGCAGGAAGTCGTCGAAGGCGACGATCGCGATCCGGCCGGCGTCGGCGCCGAGGTAGCGCAGGACCTCCACGGTCGTGGCGACGTTGCCGGTGATGAGGGCGGTCGCGGGCGTGGGACCGTCGAATGCCGTGGTCAGAGCGCTGGCGATGCGCGCGGGCTCGACGGCCCCTGCGTGGACCATGCCCTCCAGCGGGCCGCCGTTGGCCGTGACGCAGGCGCGGAAGGAGGCGGCGCGCTCGCGGCCGGTGAAGATGCGCTCGTGGTCGCCGATGTAGGCGATGCGGTTGTGCCCGTGCTGGACGAGGTGGCGGAAGGCCGTGCCGATGCCCGCGGCGTTGTCCGACAGGACGGCGTCCGCGGGAACCCCGCCGGTCGGCCGGTCGAAGGCCACCACGGGCATTCCGGCCTCGATCTCGGGCGCCAGATACTGGTGGTTGGCGCTTATGGGTTCAATGATGATCCCGTCCACGCGCTTGCGGCACATGGACATGACCGCCTCGCGCTCGCGCTGCTCCTCGTCCTCGGTCGACATGGCCAGCACGGTGAGCTTGGCCTTCCGCGCCGCCTGGTCGATGGCGCTGAGCACCGGGTGGGCGTCCGCGAGGTTGCGCACCGCGGCGCCGATGGTGCCGCTGACGCCCCGGCGCAGCTGCTGGGCGCGCTCGTCGGGCTCGTAGTCGAGGGTGACGATGGCCGCGCGCACCCGTTTGACCAGGTCTTCACCCACGGTGGGATCGTCGTTGACCACCCGGGACACGGTGCGCAGCGCGACTCCGGCCGTGCGGGCGACATCCAGCATGGTGGGCCGCTTGCCACGGCGTCGCCCTGCGGTGCCCTCAACCGTGCGCTCGGTCATCGCTGCGATCCTCCCCTTTTTCCCGGGCGCCAACCTATCCACCCGGATATCGGTGCCCGTGCCCGTCAAGTTTCGATCCGGGCAACACCCTTGACACAACGGCGAAACTTCCTATTCTCGGGATAACGTTATCGCAAGGTGCCTGCATACAGCTCGCCGGACCATGCTCGACGAAAAACTCAACCGTGCGACACGACCGAAGGAGGACGATCTTGATACGTAAGACCATGCTCGCCACATGCGTTGTCGGTGCCCTCGCCCTGACCACCGCCTGTACGAGCGCCGGCAGTGGCGGCGACACCGGCAGCGGCACCAGCACCCTGACCTACATGACGTTCGAGACGCCCAGCCTCAACTCGACCTTCTGGAACGACTCGATCGCGGCCGCCTCGAAAGAGGCCCCCGGGGTGAAGATCAACCGGATCACGTCCCCGAGCACCGACAGGGACGGCTACGCCAAGCAGCTGCAGGCCTCCGGCCAGTTCCCGGACCTTCTGCAGTCGATCACCCCGTCCACCTTCGCCGGCGCCGGTCTGCTCGTCCCCTACGACCAGACCTGGGTGGACGCCAACTTCCTGCTCCCCCAGGGAAACGCGCTCAAGGGCAAGGTCTACATCCCGCCCACGAACTCCCAGATCATCCCGGAGGTCTTCTACAACAAGGAGCTCTTCGCCAAGGCGGGTGTGGAGCCGCCCAAGACCTGGGCCGACTTCCTGACGGTGTGCGCCAAGCTCAAGGCCGCCGGCATCACCCCGATGGAGCTGGGCGGCGGTGACCCGTTCGCGGCCAGCATGCCGCTGGTCGGCATCCTGAGCGCGGACGTTCTGGGCAAGAACCCCCAGTGGCTGCAGGAGCGGTACGCGGGCAAGGTCAAGTTCACGGACGCCAACGTCGTCACGGCGGTCGAGAAGTATCGGAAGCTCGTCACCGAGGGCTACTTCGACAAGGGCGCGCTCGGCGTGAAGTACGCCGACTCGATCACGCAGTTCACCGGTGGCAAGGCCGCCATGTACATGATGGGCAGCTGGTTCCTGGGCTCCGTCCCGAAGGACAACGCCGACAACTTCGGCGCGTTCCCCGTCCCCACCGATGACGGCTCCGTGGTCATCCCCTTCGCCGTCGGCGGCTCCATGGCGATCAGCTCGAAGACCAAGGACCTGGCCGGCGCGACCAGGTTCGCCCAGGCGTGGTCCCTGGCCCCGGCCAACCTGAAGGCGCTCATCGAGGGCGACGGCGCGTTCCCGATGCTCAAGGGCAAGACCCTCGACGACTACAAGGTCACGGTGAGCCAGGTGTTCAAGGACTCCTTCGCCTACGTCACCGACGAGAACACCAAGGTCGCCTCCATCGGATGGGCCAGCAACGACGACGCGATGCCGCCGGGCCTCAACGACCAGCTCTACGCCGCCAGCCAGGCGCTGTTCACCAGCGCGGACGTCAAGGGCGAGATGGCCAAACTCGACACGGCCTGGGACACCGCCACCAAGTAGTCCCCATCGGCAAACGAACGACGACCCGTGTTGAGGCACCTCCCTTCGAAGTCCTCGACACGGGCCTGAAGGAAGTGACATGCGGACTCGGAAGAGTCGAGCAAGCAGAGACAACGGACTCTTCGGATTAGCCGCCGTGGCTTTCGGCCTGTACCTGTGTTTCCTCGTGCTACCGCTCCTGCTCAGCCTCAAAAGCAGTTTCACCGACGAGAACCCGTTGCGGGCCACCAGTGGTTTCGTGGGCCTGGACAACTACGTCGAGATGGTCCAGGACGATCAGCTCCACGCCAGCCTCGGCTTCACCCTCATCCTCGCGGTGGGGGTCACGATCGCGGCCAACGCCATCGGCATCGCGTTCGCGATGATGCTGAACCGCACCAACCTGAGCTACCGGGTCATGAGGACGGTCGCGTTCCTGCCCCAGGTGCTGTCCGGAGTGATCGTCGGCTTCGTGTGGCAGACGATCCTGACCCAGCAGGGCCTGTTGAACGTCATCCTGCAGCGCATCGGGCTGATCGACGCGCCGATCGCCTGGCTCGGCAGCCCGAACCTCGCGCTGCTGTCCATCGGCGTCGTCGTCACCTGGATCCTCACCGGTTTCACGACCGTCGTGTATCTCGCCGCCCTGCAGGGAGTCCCGGTGGAGCTGTACGACTCGGCCGCCATCGACGGCGCCACCACGTGGCAGAGGTTCGCCAGGATCACGTTCCCGCTGATCGCTCCCGGGATGACCATCAGCGTCACGATCTCGCTGATCACGGTGCTGAAGCTCTACGACGTCATCACCGTCCTCACCGGAGGCGGCCCCGCGAACTCCACCCGATCCACCGCGCTCTACATCGTGAAGCTCGCCTTCACCGACAACCGCTTCGGGTACGCCTCGGCGGTCGCGATGCTGGTGCTCGCCATGTCCGCGGCCATCGCCCTGTCGGTCACGAGCCTCCTTCGCCGCCGTGAGGTGAACTTTTGACCGCCATCAACGACGTGCTGCGCTCCCGGGCACGCCTCGTCATCGCGGGTGTCGTGACCCTGCTGTTCGTCGCCCCGATCTACCTGACGATCGTCAACGCCTTCAAGACGCAGTCGCAGATCCTCGAAAGCCCCGAAGCACTGCCGATCCCGCCGACGATCGACAACCTGAGCACCGCGCTGGCCAGGCCCGACGGCCTGATCCAGCTCGGCCTGCAGAACTCCCTGATCGACGTCGTCTTCTCGGTGGCGCTGCTCATCCCCCTCGCCTCCGCGTTCAGCTTCTACATCTCCCGGAGGAAGACGAAGGCGCGGGCGGCGGTGCTCGCCCTGCTCGCCGCCGGTCTGATGATCCCGCCGCAGGTCATCCTGCTGCCCACCATCCAGATCCTGACGTTCTTCGGCCTCGACCACAGCTATCCCGGGCTGATCCTCTCCAACCTGGGCGGCGGCTACCTCTCCTTCGCGGTCTTCGTGTACGTGGGCTTCATGCGAGCCGTTCCGAACGAGATCATCGAGGCCGCCCGCCTCGACGGCGCCAGCGGGCTGCGGATCTGGTGGGGAATCGTCATGCCCCTGGTCCGGCCCGCCACGGCGACGGTCGCGATCTTCTCCTCGCTGTGGATCTGGAACGACTTCCTGAATCCGCTGTTCATTCTCGGCCCGCTACAGGGTCAGACCATTACAACCGGCCTGTACCTGACGATTGGTCAATATTCCGTGGATTACGGACAGCTGTTCGGCATCATGTTCCTCGCCGCGATCGTGCCGGTGGTGGGTTACCTGTTCGTGCAGAAGCAGTTCATCGCCGGCCTCACCTCCGGGTCGTCGAAGTGACCATGAAAACGGACACTTTCAGCGAGGCGCCCTCCACCCGCCCCTCCGCCGAGGGGCGGCCCGCGGGCGTCCCCGACCTGGACGACGTCGCCGGCGAGTGGATGGACGCCTCCGAGCTCGCGCACCTGCCGTCCCTGCGCAACCAGCGCGGCCAGGGCCACGTCAACCACGACCTCACGTCGCTGTCCTGGGTGGCGGCCCCGCCGTTCTCCCTCGGCTATCACACCGGCGTTCTCCGCCTCGACGGCGTCGCACTCGCCGCGCAGCGCTACCGGTGGAAGCCCTGGGGCGTGCAGCGGGAGCATCGCTCCGCCGAGGTGACCGTACGGTCGGACACGCGCATGGCCCTGTCGGAGAACCTGCTGCTCTGGCAGGTCGACGTCACCAACGAGCGGGCCGTCCCCTGGACCTGCACGGTCAGCCAGGACCTGTTCGCGATGATGTCCCATTCGGAGGTGGGCTGGGGCTGGCTCTACGACGTTCCGTGGACCGAGGGCGACTACCACGACTTCGTCACCCTGGAACGGATCCGCGACACGACCCGTGCCCGGAGCGAGCACCTCCCCTACCTGCTCGGCGCGGGACCGCGGCGGATGCGCCTGGGCCGGCCGAGGGTCCCCGGAATCCAGCGGGACGAGGCCGACGCGGCCATGCTGCTGGAGTACGAGCTGCCTTCGCACTTCAGCCAGGACAAGGTCCTCCCCCGGCATGACGCGGCCGGCGGCACGATCCGCGGCATCCGGTGCCTCCCCGCGTCCGGCGGCGACCCGGTCTTCGTCTTCGCCGGCGACGCCGAGCTGGAGCCGTCGACGCAGCGGACGCTGGAGGGCGACGAGTTCGAGCTGCGCGACGGTCTCGTGCTGAGCTTCGAGTTCCGCCCGTCCACGCCGGAGGGCGACGGCGTCATCCTCACCCACGGCAACCACCCCGACTCGCTCCAGCTCGGCGTCGAGGGGGGCCGGCTCTGGTTCGGCATCTCCGGCGAACGGGAGCACGCCGACGCCCCCTCCCTGACCGCCGGGCGGTGGCACGCGGTCTCGGTCGTCCTCGGCGACCGGCAGGTCACCCTCGTCCTCGACGGCCGCGAGGTGGCGACGACCCGGCACTGGTCGCTGTCGCGCCGCTGGAGCTCGTCGATCGCCGACGGCGCCGTCGCGGTCACCGACCTGCGCTCACCGGCGCGGGCGGCCTACGCCTTCGACACGGCGCCCACCGAGATCCGAGAGCTCGGAAGCGGCGCGCAGGCGATCTGGTCCCTCACCCTCGGCCCCGGCGAGACCCGCACCATCGGTGTCGTGTGCGCCTACGGGACCGACCGGGCCGACGTCACCGCCGCGGCAGGCCGTACGGCCCGCGCCTTCACCGACGCCCTCCGCGGCACCGAGCAGGGAATGCGCCGGCACTGGGACAACATGTTCACCCCAGGAAACGACGACTTCAGCGGGCATCTGCCCGCGCTGCGAGCCGACGATCCGGAGCTCGCGCGGGCCTACTACATGGGCGCGCTGACCGTGCTGTACATGCGCAACCTGTACGCGAGCCCGACTGAGCCGATCTTCCTCACCGGAGGGCCCCGGCTCGGTCCCACGACGACCTTCTACTGGGACCACTCCGAGTGGAGCCGCATGTACGCGCTCCTGGAACCCGCCGGGCTCAAGTCATGGCTCCGACGTGTCCTGAGCGGCCCCTACGGAGACTCGTTCGGCATCGACGCCAGGAACGGAGGCCCGCTCGGCAACTACTACGCCGCCAACGACTGCTCGCTGTTCCGGCTGGTGGAGCACTACATCTGCGTCAGCGGCGACCTCGCGTTCCTCGACGAGCGGGTGGGTGAGGCGACCGTCGCCGACCACCTGGAGCGGCTCGCCTACGGCTGGAAGGGTAGGCGCAGGGAGGCGACCGGGGGTGTCCTGGCCGATTTCGGCGACGACTCCTGGCGGCTCCTCGAATGCGTCCCCAACTACATCAACGTCGTCACCTCGTTCAACGCCGCCTACGTGGCCATGATGCGCTCGCTGGCGGCCCTGCTCCGTTTCCGCGGCCGCGACGACGACGCCGTCCGCGCGGAGGCGGAGGCCCGCACGCTCGCCGACGCGGTGCTCGACCTCTACGTCGAGGGCGGACGCTGGTCGATCCGCCACCCGGACGGCGTCGAGACCATCGGCCACTCCCTGGACTTCGGTCTGGTGGCCGCCGCCATGCACGACGACCTCAGCGAGACCCAGCGCCGCGACATGGTCACGTTCGTCACCGAGCACCTTCTGACGGGCACCTGGATGAGGGCCCTGTCGCCGGACGATCCCATCGCCGCGTTCTCCGACCGCCCGGACCACGGCGCGGGAGGGGCGTTCTGCGCGTGGCCGGGGGTGACGGCGAACGGGTTCGCCAAGCTCGGCCGCCGTGACCTGGCCGTCGCGCTGCTCAGGCTGACCCCGCAGTCGGCGTCCGGCGCGCTCTGGGGACAGGCGATGGAGGTCCTCGACGGCGATCCCGTCCGCGTACGCGTCGCGGAACGAGGGGTCTCCAACCGCGAGTCCATCGGCGGGGCGGCCACCGCCGAGTCGGTCATCGCCCTGTTCGACGTCGACCCCACGTTCGCCGGTCTCGGCGCCCCGGTCGCCTCGGCCGCCGGGCACGTGCCCGGCGTCGGAGTGCTGTCCAACCTCAACGTCGCACCGGCCTCCCCTCCCCCGGGGCCGCCCGGTGAGACCTCACCACCCCGCTAGACCGCACGATCGTACGACCGCAGGACACGACGGCATCGGGCGTCGGCCGGCACCGGGACCCACCGGGGCCGGCCGGCGCCCGGGATCCATCGGAGTCGGCCCGCACCCGGCAACCACCGGGGACCGGCCGGCCTCCGGGATCCGCCGGGGAACGGCCGGGTCCACCCGGAACCGGCCGGCACCCGGCTCGATCGGGGCGACGTCCCCGATCTCATCGAGAAAGGACATGTCGTGATCGGTAAACGACGATGGCACCCCCTGCGGACCCTGTCCGTTGTCCTCACCGTCTCGGTTGTCACGAACCTCGCGCTGATGCCTCAGGCGCAGGCGGCAACCCCCACACCGACGCAACAGTGGACCGAGGTCCAGCAACTGCTGACCGGCATCAAGGGTCAGTGGACCAACCAGGCGTACAGCGAGGCCGTCAGCCGGAGCATGCCCAACACCGCGCTCCTCGGCAACGGCGACATCGGCGTCACCTCCGGCGGCGGTGACGGCTTCAAGACGTTCTACATCTCCAAGGGAAACTTCTGGGCCGGCAACCCGTCGCCCTCCCTGGTCGCGCTCGGCGGCGTGACGATCGCGCCCGCGGGCGGCAGCACGCCCTCGGCGAACCTCGCCCTGGGATCGTCGGCGACGGCGTCCAGCTCGCACCCCAGCTTCCCGGCGAGCCGGGCGGTGAACGGGCAGTGGGCCGCCGGCTACGAGGGCTGGGTCTCCGAGGTCGGAAAACCCCAGTCGATCAGGCTCGACCTCGGATCGGCCAAGACCATCGCCCGCTACGTGGTCAGGCACGACGGCGCGGCGCGGTCCGGTGAGACGGCCAACAACACGAAGAACTTCGTGCTGGAGACCAGCGTCAACGGCACGACCTGGGCCACGGCCGACACCGTCGTCAACAACACGGCCAACGTCACCGACAAGACGATCACCTCCGTCAGCGCCCGCTACGTACGGCTGAGCATCAGCGAACCGACCCAGGGCACGACCTCCGACTCCCAGCAGAACCCCCGCGCCCGCATCGGCCAGCTGGAGCTCTACGGCCCGGGAAGCTCGGGACCGCCGCCGACGTCGGGCCCGTTCCTTGAGGAGCAGAACATCCTCAAGGGCGACGTCGACACCACGATGACCATCGGCGGCGTCCCCGTCACGATGAAGACCTGGACGGCGGCCAACGACAACGTCGTGGTGACGCAGATAACGTCCAACGGCTCCACCGCGACGCAGCTGCAGGCCCAGACCTGGTCGGGCTCCCAGGACGCCCGGTCGGGCTTCACCAACACCTCGGGCGTGTCGGGCACCACCACGTGGGCCACGCGGGCGACCCCCACGGGCTCGCGCTGGGTCTCCCGGGCGTCACTGGCCACCCGCGCGATCGGCGCGAACCTCGTGGGAAGCCCGTCCGCGAGCGGGGCCACCGCGAAAATGGTCTTCGACCTCCAGCCCGGCCAGACCGTCCGCATCGTGACGAGCGTCGCCGGCGGCGGCCAGAACCCCGCCGACCCGGCCCCCGGCGCCCGGACCATCGTCGACGGCCAGACCCCCGCGTCGCTCGACACCCTCTACGCCCAGCACGTCGAGTGGTGGAAGCAGTACTGGCTCAAGTCGTACGTCGATCTCAACGACGACGTGCTCGAGAAGTACTACTACGGCTCCCTCTACCTGCTCGGCTCCTCCAGCAGGGCGGGCAAGACCGCGCCCGGCCTCTACGGGATCTGGGCCACCACGGACTCACCCCAGTTCAGCGGCGACATGCACCTGAACTACAACTTCGTGGCCAACTTCTACGGCGCCTACTCCAGCAACAGGGCGGACCTCGCCCTGCCCTACTACGACCTGATCCTCGCGTACGTCCCCGAGGCGAGGCGGCGGGCGCAGCAGGACCTCACCCGCGTCAATCCGAGCTACATCAGCGGCCGGTTCCCGAGCGGCGGAATGCCGAGCGGCCTGCTCTTCCCCGTCGGAATCGGGCCCTTCGGGTCGACGGCCGACGACAACTACCACCAGCAGGTGGGCAACTCCCTGTTCACCGCGTCGCAGTTCGTCGCCTACTACGACTACACCCAGGACAGGAACTTCCTGTCCACGAAGTCCTACCCCTTCATGAAGGAGGTCGCCGCCTTCTTCAAGAACTACCTGGAGTGGGACGCGGCCGCGCAGCGGTACAACCTCTTCACCGGCCCGCACGAGGGTCTCTGGGGAAAGAACTCAAGCCCCGACGTCGGGCTGCTGAAGTATCTCCTCACGGGCCTCATCGACGCGAGCACCGACCTGGGGGTCGACACCGCGGACAGGGCGACGTGGACGCAGATCCTGCAGCACCTGCCGGCGACTCCGACGACCGTCTACAACGGGCAGACCGTCTACGCGCTCGCCGACCCGGGAACGATCACGGGTAACGACACCCGCAACATCCACCCCGGCGACAACACGGTCAACCTGGAGTTCATCCACCCGGGAGAGGTGCTGGGCATCAACTCCCCGGCCGCCGACCGCCAGATCGCCATCAACACGCTGAACGTGATGAACTCCTGGGGCCAGGACAACAGCTTCCCCAAGGTCTTCACCCAGGCGGCCCGGGTGGGCTACCCGGCGCAGAGCCTGATCGACCAGCTCAAGAACCAGATCACCACGAAGATGGCCGCCAACCTGCGCATCCGCGACAACTTCCACGGTCTGGAGAAGGGCGGAGCGACGGAGGCCGTCAACAACCTGCTCCTGCAGAGCGACGACGGCATCGTGCGCCTGTTCCCGGTGTGGCCGACGAACAAGAACGCGAGCTTCGTCAAGCTCCGGGAGAAGGACGCACTGGTGATCTCCAGCTCCTTCCAGAGCGGACGCGTCACCTACGTCGACATCACGAGCGAGGCGGGCAAGACCGTCAAGCTGCAGAACCCGTGGCCGGGTCAGACCGTCGTGATCAACCGGGTCGGAGGCGGGACCGTGACCCCCACCGTCAGCGGCAACGTCATCACCTTCGCCACCCAGGCAGGATCGACCTACACCATCGCGGCGCCCTGACCGCGATCCCAAGGCCGTGACGTCACGGCACACGGCCTGACAGACACGATCCCGCGGGCTCCGAGGCTGACAGACGCAAGCTCATGCCTCTCGGAGATCCGACACAAAAAACCCGTGCCCCCCGGAGCAGGTCTCCGGGGGGCACCTTCGCGTCGGTGATCGGGTCAGAGCTCGACAATCTCCGGCGTCCCCGACCGTCGTGCAACCTACTAGTTGCACGATGGTCGATCGACGTGCAACAATCAGGTTGCACGTTAATGTCGGCATGTGAAGGAGTTTCCTCGTGAACGAAGACCGGATCGAGCGCGACACCCTGATCGACGCCTCGGTCGAACGCGTCTGGTCGCTGGTGTCCGCACCCGGCTTCTGGGTGGCCGACCCGGAGAGCATCAAGGGCACCACCGCCGTCGAGGGCGAGTCGACGATGGCCAAGAACCCAGAGAACGGCGACTTCCCGGTGCGCGTGGTGAAGGTCGAGCCGCCGTCGTACGTCGCGTACCGCTGGGCCCCCGCCTCCCCCGGCCAGGAGCTCACCGAGGGCAACAGCACCCTCGTGGAGTTCACGCTGTCCGCCGAGGGTGACAAGACCCGCCTCACCGTGGTCGAGAGCGGCTTCGCCGCGCTGGCCGTGTCCGAGGAGGTGCGCGCCAGGACGATCGAGGACCTTTCCAGCGGCTGGCCGCAGGTCCTCGACGCGGCGAAGAAGCGCGTCGAAGAGTCGGCTGTGTGAGCGCGGAATCCGATGACGCGGTCGAGGAGGTCAGCAGCGTTCTCGTCGCGCTCGCCGATCCCACCCGTCGTCGGCTGCTCGACCTCCTCGCCGCGCTGGGCGCGGCCACCGCGACGACGCTCGCCGGGCAGCTCCCCGTCTCCCGGCAGGCGATCGTCAAGCACCTCGCCGTCCTGGACGCCGCCGGACTCGTCGTCGGCAGCCGGGTCGGACGCGAGGTGAGGTATTCGCTGCGGCCCGCCGGCCTGGACGCCACCACGCGGTGGATGTCCTCGCTCGCGGCCGACTGGGACCGTCGACTGGCGGCCGTCAAGCGCGCCGCCGAGGCAGCGGAACGCGATTTCAAGTAGCACGCGGGACGCGTGGCGATGGCCTCTGCCGCGACCTGCGATCACACAACAAGGAGATTCGACATGACAACGCTGAAGCTCGGAAGCATGCTGCTCGGCACGACCCGTCCCGCCGAGCTGCGGGCCTGGTACATCAAGGCGCTGGCGCCGGAGTCCACCGGCGAGGGCGCGATCGACCTGGGCGGCTTCCTGCTGGTCATCGACGGGCGCGACGACGTCGAGGCGAAGAACAGTGAACCGGGTCGCACGATCATCAACTTCCACGTCGACGACTTCGACGCCGTGGAGGCCCAGCTGGAGGCGGCCGGCGTGGAGTGGATCTCGGTCGAGGACCGGGAGAAGGGCAGGTTCGGCACGTTCGCCGACCCCGACGGGAACTACCTCCAGATCATCGAGTGGAAGTAGGACGCCTGAGACCGGACATCCTCCAGATGAAGGAGTCCAAGGGATCCCTACGGAAATAGGGCGAGGGCGCTCAGCATCGATGTGCGACGAACGACCTGAAACGCCCTCGCAACGGCACTTTATTTCATGATCACCGACGCGTTGAAGGCATAGCCGGCCCCGGTGGCCGGCTCGCGCAGTCTTTGCCCGTCTCCGCGGCCAACGTCGGCATCGCGTTCGGCGCGTTCGCCGGTGATATCGCGATCGACGACTACGGCGCTTCCGCCACCGTGATCACCGGTCTGATCTTCTCCGTGGTCGCCATCGCGGTCGCCTGGGGGACCGGTTTCCTCAAGCCGCCGATGGTCGAGGAGTCGTCGCCGGCAACCGTCCAATCCGTGCCCGAACCCGCATAACACAACCCGTCAGACCACTTCTCGCGCCAGGGATCGGTGTTCTCGCAGCAGCCGGCCACCCAATAATGCGTTGTGCGGCAGTGGGCCACGCAGACGCATATGGGTGGATGGGAAGACGATGAGTACAGAAGATCGAATCGAACGGGCCAGGCTGGCTTGCCAACGGGCCGTCTTCGTTGGCGATGCCGATGCGCTGGACGCAGCGGAGCGGGAGTTGAACATGGTCGAGGCCGATCTCGCCTTGGCACGCGGCCGGATCATGCAGGCTCGTTCTCATGAGCGGCGAACCGAAAATCCCGACGAACTGGCCTTGTTCCAGCGCGCCACCGAGCTCTACCAGGGGCTCGGCGACGTACGAGGCGAAGGCGAGGCGCTGTTCTGGGCCGGCACCTACCACCAGATGTCCATGCGGGACAACGACACCGCGGTTCCCCTTCTCGAACGGTCATATGAACTTGCGGCGCAGGTCGGCGACAAGCTCACGATGTCGTACGCGCTTCGGCATCTGGGATATGCGGACCACCTCGCCGGCCGGCTGGACGCTGCGCGTGAGCGTTTGGAGGAGTCGACGCGGCTTCGACGAGAAATCGGGCTATTGCCCGGTGTTGCCGCGAACCTGGTCGGGCTGGCCTACGTCACAGCCGCACAGGGCCGCCGTGATCACGCCTTGGCGCTGGTCGACGAGGCGGGCTCAATCGCCGACGCCAGCGGTGCCCAGGCCGTCATGCGCCAGGTTGAGGAGGCGAGAACGCAACTGTAGACAGCGCGGACAGGATCCACTCGATGACGCACCGAACGACCGGTCACTCCCACATGAGACACGGTTTTAGTGACCATTGATGATCCGTTGCCGCAGTAACGGCTCGCCGTCCTCACCGCGGGCCGTCTCGATCCGCGGCGGCGAGGGCCGGCTTCTGGTTGACCCCGGTCAGCGCCTGTATCAGACGAGGTTTGCCCCGCTCCGATGTGAGGCAGCGGTTGGTGACGGCTGTGGGTCAGGCTCGCGGTGCGAGTTTTTCGAGGTCGTCGATGGTGCCCGACATGATGACCCGGAGATGCTCGGTGATGTGTTCGGCAGGCCAGTCCCACCAGGCCAGCTCCAGAAGGCGGGCGATGTCGCCGTTGTCGTAGCGGGTACGGATGAGTTTGGCCGGGTTGCCGCCGACGATGCCGTAGTCGGGGACGTCATCGACGACTACGGCGCCCGAGGCGATGATCGCGCCGTGTCCGATCCGGACGCCGGGCATCACCATGGTGTTGTAGCCGAACCAGACGTCGTTGCCGACGACGGTGTCACCTCGGCCGGGCAGGCCGGTGAGCAGGTCGAAGTGTTCGGCCCAGGATCCGCCCAGGATGGGGAAGGGGAAGGTGGAGGGGCCGTCCATGCGGTGGTTGGCGCCGTTCATGATGAACCGGACCCCGGTGCCCAGCGCGCAGAACTTGCCGATGATCAGCTTCTCCGGCCCGTAGTGGTAGAGCACGTTGCGGGTCTCGAACGCGGTCGGCTCGTCCGGGTCGTCGTAGTAGGAGTACTCCCCGACCTCGATGAGTGCGGAGGTCACCAGCGGTTTCAGCAGCACCACGCGCGGCTGGTCGGGGAACGGGTGAAGGACCGTCGGGTCAGCGGGGATCTGGGTCATGGCAGTGGCTTTCAACTCGGAAACGGCCCGCGAATCACCCCGCTCACCGGCGCGGGCCGGGTGAGGGACATGATCCACGGCTTCAGCGCCGACGGCTTCGAACCGTCGGCTCTGAAGTGGTCCGGTGGGCGGCCCAGGAATTCGCGCCGCCCTGGCGACGTGAGATGAGGAAGGCGGCTCCTTCCAGAGCGTGAAGACCCGAAAGACCCCGGAGCCCCAGAGCTCACCGCCCGCACCAAAAACACGCCGCGCTACACGATGGCCTCGTGCGCCCCTCGCGTCACTCCCACTCGATGGTGCCCGGGGGCTTGCTGGTCACGTCGAGCACCACGCGGTTGACCTCGCGGACCTCGTTGGTGATGCGGGTGGAGATCCGCGCGAGCACGTCGTAGGGGACGCGGGACCAGTCGGCGGTCATGGCGTCCTCGCTGGAGACCGGGCGCAGGACGATCGGGTGGCCGTAGGTGCGGCCGTCGCCCTGGACGCCCACCGACCGGACGTCGGCGAGCAGGACGACCGGGCACTGCCAGATCTCCCGGTCGAGACCGGCGCGGGAGAGCTCCTCGCGGGCGATGGCGTCGGCCTCGCGGAGGATCTCCAGGCGGTCGTGGGTGACCGCGCCGACGATGCGGATGCCCAGGCCGGGGCCGGGGAACGGCTGGCGCCAGACCATCGCGGCGGGCAGGCCCAGCTCCTCGCCGGCACGGCGGACCTCGTCCTTGAACAGCGCGCGCAACGGCTCCACCAGCGAGAACTGCAGGTCGTCGGGGAGGCCGCCGACGTTGTGGTGCGACTTGATGTTGGCGGTGCCGGTGCCGCCGCCGGACTCGACCACGTCGGGGTAAAGAGTGCCCTGGACGAGGAAGTCGACGGGGCCGTCGGCGAGGATGGCCCGCTGCTCGTCCTCGAAGACCCGGATGAACTCGCGTCCGATGATCTTGCGCTTCTCCTCGGGGTCGCTGACCCCGTTCAGCGCCTTGAGGAAACGCTCCTGGGCGTTGACCACGCGGAGCTTCACGCCCGTGACGGCCACGAAGTCGCGCTCGACCTGCTCGGCCTCGCCCTTGCGAAGCAACCCATGATCGACGAAGACACAGGTCAGCCGGTCGCCGATGGCCCGCTGCACCATGGCCGCGGCGACCGCGGAGTCCACCCCGCCGGAGAGCCCGCAGATGGCGCGGCCCTCGGGGCCGATCTGTGCGCGGACCGCCTCGACCGCGTCCTCGACGATGTTGAGCATCGTCCAGGAGGGGCGGCAGCCCGCGGCGTCGAGGAAGTGCTTCAGCACGGCCTGGCCGTGGTCCGAGTGGAGGACCTCGGGGTGGAACTGCACGCCGTACAGGCCGATCTCGGGGTGCTCGAACGCGGCCACCGGCGTTCCGGCGGTCGCGGCGGTGACGACGAAGCCCTCGGGGGCGGCGGCGACGCTGTCTCCGTGGGACATCCAGACCGACTGCTCGGCGGGCAGCCCGGCGAAGAGCACGCCCTCCTGGGTCACGTCGAGCCGGGTCCCGCCGAACTCCGCGGTGCCGGTCCTGGCCACCTCGCCGCCGAGCGCCTGAGCCATGACCTGGAAGCCGTAGCAGATGCCGAAGGTCGGCACCCCGGTCTCGAACAGGCCTGCGGGCGCGGCCGGGGCGCCCTCGGCGTAGACCGACGAGGGACCGCCGGACAGGATGATGGCCTTGGGGTTCTTGGCCATCATCTCCTCGACCGGCATCGTCGACGGGACGACCTCGGAGTAGACGTGGCATTCACGCACCCGTCGCGCGATCAGTTGCGCGTACTGCGCACCGAAATCGACGACCAGGACCGTGTCGAACTCAGACACCAAAGACCCCCAGGGAAACTCAAGCGGTGGGTCCAGTCTATCGGCGCTCGTCAACGCGCTCACTCGTGGAGGGAAAACGGGGGCGGTCTTCTCGCGATCAACCACTCGTGCGGGGAAATGAGGACAGCCCTCTCGCGATCAGCGCCTCGCAGGGGAAATGGGGGCGGCCCTCCCGCCACCGGCTACTCGTGGAGGGGAAACGAGGGCAGTCCTCCCGCGATCAGCGCCTCGGCCTGCTCGCGCAGGCCCTCCTCGTACCCGGCGTGGGTGAAGACCAGGAAACGCTCCTCCCGGATCCCCTTCACCGCGGCCAGCGCGACCTCCGCGGGATCCATCCCGCCTTCCACCAGGTTGTCGACGACGCCGGCCGCGGCCACCTCGTCCTCGGCGCGCTCCGCGACCGTCAGGTTCTCCGGCCGGACCCTGTCGGAGTGGCCGATGCCGGTCTTGACCCAGCCGGGGCACAGCGCCGTCACCCGGAGCTTTGATCCGGCCAGCGCCAGATCCTGGGCGAGGGCCTGCGAGGCGGCGAGCGCGGCGTACTTCGAGACCGAGTAGGCGCCGGCGAACGGTATGGCGAACAGCCCCGCCACCGAGACCGTGTTGACGATGTGGCCCTCGGTGTCCTGAGCGATCATGCGGGGCACGAAGGCGCGGATTCCGTGGAGCGTGCCCCAGAGGTTCACGCCGAGCATCCAGGCGAAGTCCTCGGGCTCGCTCGTCCACATCCGGCCGGCCTGCAGCACTCCGGCGTTGTTGCAGAGGACGTGGACCGCGCCGAACTCGCCGAAGGTCCGGTCCGCCAGGTGCTGTACGGCCGCCGCATCGGAGACGTCGGTGATCTGAGTGAGGATCTTGCCCCCGTCGGAGACCCCGTCGAGCAGGGAGGCGGTCTCCGCCAGACCTCCGGGGTCCACGTCGGCGAGCATCAGGGCCATGCCCTCCGCGGCCAGCCGCAGGGCGAGTGCCCGGCCTATCCCACTGGCCGCACCGGTAACGACTGCGATCTTTCCCGACAGTTCGCGCATCCCACTGCCTCCAGCCGTAACCGTACCCAGCGCTCGGTTGGCCACCAAGCTAACGCGAAGCCAACCACCAGTCGAGGACAAACAGGATTCGACACCAGAGACATCAGAGACATTAAAGGCACCGGAGGCACCGCCTCGCCGGGTCGACCGGCCTACGGGCCGATGCCGGAACACAGGACCCCGCTGGTCGCCCCCAGCGATCGGAGAGTTCTCCTCAGACCGCCGGCTCGGGTAAAACCCATGCAATCGCTCCGTGGGTCACCGTCCCGGCGGTGACCCACGGAAACAATCTCAAGATCATCCTATCCCGGGGCTCCCGTCAGAGCGCGCGGTCGAGCAGGCCGAGGGGCGGAGATCCCAGGTCGAGCATGGCCGTGTGGAAGCGCTTGAGGGTGAATCCGGAGCCCCACTCGGCCCTGGCCTGCTCCCGCAGGCGGAGGATCTCCAGCTTTCCCCAGGTGTAGCGGCCGTAGGTCGGGTCGAAGGTGGCCCGCGCCGCCTCCGACAGCGCCGCGGGACCGGCGATCTGGGTGTCGGCCTCGAAGCGGCGGGCGCCCTCCTCGACGGTCATCGCGCCGGTGTGCACGCCGATCGCGCAGGCCAGCCGGGTCACCCTGATCAGCGCCTCCAGCCACACACCGATCTCGAAGCGCGGGTCCTCGGGCGCGAAGCCCTCCTCGACGCAGAGCTCCTCGCCGTAGTGCGCCCAGCCCTCGGCGAAGGCCATCGACATCAGCGTCCGCCGCACGTCGGAACGGGCGTGGCGCAGGGCACGGCCGTGGGAGAAGTGCCCGGGGGCGACCTCGTGCACGTTGATCGCGGGCAGCGTGGTCTCGCTGAAGACCTCCAGCCACTCCTCGATGTCGCGCTCGGGCCAGGAGGGGTCGGGCGGGGTGATGTGGTACCACGAGGGGGCGTCCGGCTCGCCGGGCGCGGCCCAGCTCATCATCGCCATGCTCCACCGCCGGGACTCGGGCGCGATGCCGACCAGGCACTCACCGTCGTGGTAGGGGACCAGGTCCTTCTCGCGGGTGAACGCGATCGCCCTCTCGGTGCCCGCCCTGGCCGCGTCGATCACGCCGTCGATGCCGGGGTGCTGCCGGACCAGCTCGCGCGCGACGTCCAGCGGCGGCCGTCCGGCGAATCCCAGCCTGGCGCAGGACTCCGTCAGCCGGGCCATCAGCCGGTCGCGTTCGGCGTCGGCGCGCTCGGCGAGTTTGCCCAGGTCAACGGGGAGGCCGTCGCCCGCGCCCATGAGCCGGGCCAGCCCTTCCGCGCCGAGGGACGCGTCCGGGTCGCCGGAACGCGAGGCCTCCTCGACGTGCTCCACCAGGCGTGCGTGAGCCTTCAGCGCCGCCTCGCGCGCGTGCTCGTCCGCGCCCGCCGGCACCCCGGTGGCCAGGCCGCGTACGGCCCCGAGCAGCGCGGTCGCCACCGGGGCGCTGAGCCTGTCGAGCGAGGCGATCGCGTGGTCCACGGCCTCGGGCCAGAGCGCGAGGTGGGTGTGTTTGGCGGCGGTCCGCTCGGCCTCGGGGGCGTAGTCGCGGTCGTAGGTGGCGAGATCGAGATTGTTCAGGTGATCGAGCGGGCTGCGGCGATACAGCTCCAGCTCGCCGAACTGGACCCGTACGGTCTCCTCGAAGATCTGCAGGTGCGCCGCGTCGTAGGAGTCGTCGGGCAGCGGCCCCTCGCCCAGGGCGGCCAGTCCCGAGCGGACGCCTTCCGGCGAGAGATCCTGGATCATGCCGTCGTATTCGTGCCTGCCGGCCATCTCACGGACGTCTGCGACGGAGAGATCACACACCGCGCGGAGGCGGCTGTCGAGTTCGGTCATGAACGTGACGCTATATCAGGACGAGTTCCTGACGATCAGACAGAAAAAGGCTGTCGTGGCCCGCCCCGGGGACGGAGGCGGGCCACGACAGGTCTCGGTGCCGGGCGGGGCTACGGCCGTACGGCTCGGCCCTGCGCCCCGGCGGGGGAATCCGGTCCCTCCGCCGGGGAGGGGATCACTTCAGTCCGGCGTCCAGGGCGGTGGTCAGGGAGCCGGGGTCACCGGACATCTCCCAGATCATCGCGCCGAGCAGGCCCTTGCTCTTCAGCCAGGCGGTCTTGCGAGCGATCGACCACGCGTCGTCGAAGCTCCACCACTGGCCGCCGTTGCCGGTGAAGCAGTAGGTCGCCACCGACTGCTCGTCGTGCCGCACCGTGCATCCCGGCACGCCGGCCACCAGGTTGCTGTAGCCGCGGGTGCCCGCCTCATCGGGGAACTGGCCCGGCGCGGCGCCGGTGGCCGACTGCCACTCCCCGGACTTCCCGCCGTCGGCGACGCCCTGCCAGCCGCGGCCGTAGTACGCGAGACCGATGGTGATCTTGCGCGGGTTCACTCCGGCCTGCAGGTAGGTGTTGACCGCGTTCTCGACGCTGAAGTGGAAGGAGTAGGGGTCGTCGGTGTCGGCGTACAGGTTGGCCTGGTGCCCAGCCCGGTTCGGCTCCCACGAGTTGTCGCTGCCCGAGCCGTGGAAGTCGTAGCCCTGGACGTTGAAGACGTCCAGGGACTTGGCGACCTCGGGCAGGTCCCAGCCCGAGGAGATCTTGGCCGGGTCGGCCGGGGTGAAGGCGGTGAGCTGGTAGCGCTTGCCGGTCTCCTCGGTCAGCGCGTCGAGCTGCCTGCGGAACTCGGCGATCAGCAGCGTGTTGTTCGCCTTGTCGTTCGGGCCGATGTGGTTGCCCGGGTGGCCCTCGGAGCCCGGCCACTCCCAGTCCAGGTCGATGCCGTCGAAGATCCCGGCGGCGCTGCCCGGCCCGCCCGCGGCGTTGTACAGCGGCAGGTTTCCCTTGATGTACGTGTCGATGCAGGAACTCACGAACTTGCGCCGGGACGCGTCGGTGGCCGCCACATCGGAGAAGTACTTCGAATAGGTCCAGCCCCCGAGCGAGATCAGCACCTTCAGGTTGGGGTACTTCGCCTTGAGCTTGCGGAGCTGGTTGTAGTTGCCGCGCAGCTTCTCCCAGCCGGTGTCGGCGACGCCGTCCACCGACTGCGAGGCGCTCATCGGCCTGCCGTAGTCGGCGTCCGCGTCACCCGAGCCGTCTCCCTGGTTTGGGTCCTGGGGGTTGGCGGTGGTGCCCTTGGTGACGCCCTGGAGACAGGTCAGGTTCACCGGGTCGATGTTGCCGAAGGCGTAGTTGAGGTGGGTCAGCTTCGCCGCGGCGCCGGTCGTGTCGAGGTTGCGCACGAAGTACTGGCGGCCGTAGATGCCCCACTGGACGAAGTAGCCGATCCTGGCGTATCCGCTGCCGATGATGTCGGCGGTGCTCACCTTCAGCGCGTTGCCGGGCGCCGACGTGTTGTCGTACAGGTCGCGGGCCCTCACGGTGAAGGTGTACTCGGTGGACGGCGACAGCCCGTTCACCGTGGCCGAGGTGCCGGGCACCGTCGCCTTCAGGGTCGTTCCCGCGTAGACGTCGTAGCCGGCGACGCCCTTGTTGTCGGTCGACGGGTCCCAGGCCAGCGAGACGCTCGCCGAGGTTTTGCCGGTGCTGCGCAGGTTCGCCGGTACGGTCGGCGGCTGGGTGTCGTCACCGGCGTTGCTGGTTGTCACCGTGAGCGGGGCGGAGGCCGGGGACAGGGTTCCCTTGCGGTCCTTGGCCCTGACGGTGAACGTGTATCCGGTGTTCGAGGTCAGGCCGGTTACGGTCACGCCCGTGCCGGTGACCGTCGCGGCGAGGCCCGCGCCGTTGTAGACCTGGTAGCCGACGATCGGGAGGCTTCCCGCGGTCGCGGCGTCCCAGGCCAGCGAGACGGTTTTGGTGGTCTTGACCGGTGAGCGCAGGTTCCCCGGTGCGGCGGGCGGCGAGTCCGCCGCACCGTCACACCTCACGTCGTTGATCCGGCAGTTCGCGGGCTCGGCGGACGCGCTGAGCGTGAACGTGGGGCTGTAGGGCTCGGTGGTCCCGCGCGCCGCCACCGTCGTGTTGTAGTGGGCCGGGCTCAGCGTGACCTGACGCCCGCTCTGGCTGAGCGAGCCGTTCTGGGCGTTGCTCGCGGTGACTCCGGCCGGCAGGTCGAACTGGATCGACCAGCCCGCGAGCGCGGTGTCGGTGTTGTTGGCGATCACGAACTTCCCCTGCGTGCCGCTGCCCGCGTACGTCGCGGTCACCGGCGCGTCCGGCGGCGGCGGGTCGCCGCTGCCGTCGCAGTTGGCGTTGTTGATCAAGCAGCTCGTCGGCTGGACCGGCGAGCTGAGGGTGACCGTGGGACTGTACGGCTCGGTGTTCCCGTTCGCCCGCACGGTGTTGATGTAGAAGGCGGGGGTGAGCTTGACCCGCGTGCCGCTCTGCGTGGTCGTGGCGTTCTGGGCGTTGCTGACGGTGACCCCGGCCGGTAGGTCGAACTGGATCGACCAGCCGGTGACCGGGGTGGCGCCGGGGTTGCTCACCACGAACTTGCCCTGGCCTCCGGTGAGGGTAAAGGCCGCAGTCAGACGGGTTGCGGCGTCAGCCGGAGCGGCCATGGCCATCGCCATGGCGAGAATCAGCAGTACAGAGGCTAATCGGCGCATGTGGACACTCTTTCCTAAAGGAAAGTTTCCTATTAATTATGCGGATCGTAACCCCGGCCCCTGACCCCTACAAGACCCAAAACGACTCGGCATGCGTCGAAACTCCCGCCGTACCGGGCGGCGGTCCAGCCGGCCTCGACGACGATCTGAAAAGGAGGACAGAACGCCGACCTCGAAACCACCGGACTCCACCACGACGTCTTCACAGGCTTGGGGCGCGTGCGGCTACGCACCCCAAGCCGCACCCTGTGGTGGGCCGCGTCCGATCAGGACCCGGGGGCGCCGTCCCCGATGAGAGGCCCCGGGACGACGGGCTTCAGCGGTTCCGGCGTGACCACCAATCTGATCACACCCGCGCTCTGCGGCTGTGCCTCCCATACGAGCCAGTCCGAGCCGACCGCATCGGCGGAAATGGGTTCGTATGACAGGCTGAAGACGCCCAGCCTTCCGTCGATGTCACCGGCCACCGAGGCGTTGGGATCGCTCTTCACCAGCTGGTAGACGGCCCGCAGGCCGCGCTTGTGCATCTCGTCGAGCACCTCGGCAACCGTACGGTCTTGGTGGTGCACCTCGAAGCCCTCGAGCATCTCGCCCCCGGCGGCGGCACGGCCGACCGACTGGTAGCTCTCACCGGGCTCCGCCGCCCTACCCAGCTGGGCCCGTACCTCTCCTTCGAAGCCGATGGGGACGCGAAACGCCAGATGGCAACCTTTCTCGCCGATCTTGCAGCCTTCCGGCTCGAGTCCGCCTTCGAACGTTCCGGCCGGTTTGATGCCGCCCTCTTGCGTCAGGACCAGGTCTCCGACCTGGCTTGGTGAGACCGGCACGAGCTCCAGTTGGACCTTCAGCCCCACAGCACTGAACGCCTTGGCATACGTCTCGTACTCGGCGAGTGGATCCTTGATCCGGGCCACCCACTCACCGTCCTCCTGCTTGATCTCGATGGCCGAGCTGGCGTAAGACGTCACACCGCCCATACCGCCTGCCATCAGACTCGGGCCGATCACGGCGGCCGTCACGAACCCCGCCGTCACCACCGCGCCGGCGATCAGCCGCCGCGTCATCCTCGCGGACGCGGCGCCGGACGGAAAAAGAAGCCCCCGCCATGCCCGACGAGATCGTTGCGTTTCGCGCGGCTCCCCCGGCTGCCAGCCGATGGCTCGGGCCAGCTCATCGGGATCCCGCAGGGGGATCTGCGATCTCATCTCCTCCAGTGGTTCGTTCTCATTCATCTGCGGTTCCCCCAAGCGCGTTTCGAACCTTGGTGCGGGCTCGGTTCAGCCGTGAGCGCACGGTGCCCACGGGGATCTCCAGTACGTCGGCGATCTGTCGGTAGCTGAGCTCGCCCCAGGCGGTCAGCAGCAGGACGTCACGATCTCCTTTGCGCAGGCCCGCCAGCGCGGCCGCCAGATGGGAGGTCACCGCGGCCGCGGTGACCCGCTCGGCGACGCTGTCGGCGTGGTTCTCCAGCACCGGGTCCACGCCGGTGCGGGCCAACGCGCGGTACAGACGCACCTCCGAGCGGTAATGGCGGCGTATCAGGTTGGTGGCGATGCGCCACAGCCACGGCAGAGCGTCGCCCCGAGCGGGGTCGTAGCCGTCCCGTTTCCGGAAGGCCAGGTGGAACGTTTCCGCCACGATGTCGTCGGCGAGATCGCTGCCGAGGCGACGGGCGGCATAGCGGTGCAACGGTGGGGCGTGCCGGCGAAACAGTTCACCGAAACATCGGGGGTCGTCGAGGGACTGCGCGATCACTGACGCGTCGTCCCTCTCATCGCTGATCACGTCGGGGGAGCCCATATGTGTCCTACTCACCATCGCTGAGGCCTACACCGGGTACTAGCCCGATGTAGGCCTACAGGTTCACGCATCGAGCTCCGTCCTGCCCCTAGCGCGCCGGACAGCGGGGAGGGAGCTCAGTCGGACGGCAGGAGGGTGCCGAGCGGCCCGAGGTCGAGGTTGAGGTCGGAGGGGGACAGCCCGAAACGCTCGCACAGTTCGTTCATGGCGTCTTCCAGGCGCATCAACGTCAGGCCCAGCGTCTCGACCTGCTCGTCGGACAGGTCTCCCTGGTCCATCCGCCGCACGCACTGACGCTCCACCAGCTGGCGTACGAGCTCGACGAGGGTCAGCACGAGGCGGGACAGATCGCGCTCGGCCGTCTCGGGGTCGGTTCCGAGGCGCCAGCGGTTCGGCCGCTCCGCGTCCTCCGACGGCTCGGCGATCTCCAGGGCGTCCTCCAGCGGCCCGGTGATCTTCACGATCGGCTCACTTCCAGGTCGGCGCATACCGGTCTCCCTGGTCTGGCGTGTCGGACTCCCCCCGCACGGACATGATCAGCGCGCGCAGGGAGATCCGTACGAGGTCGATGTCGGCGATGGAGAGGACAAGATCTCCGCTCACGACGACTCCGCCCGCCAGCAGGCGGTCCAGCAGGTCGACGAGGGCCACGCGCTCGGCGGGAAGGCGACCCTCGGCGGCCAGTGCGGAACCTCGCGAGGTCTCATACGTCACCGGAAACCTCCAGATCTGCCCTGTCGAACTCCAGGGCGATGAAGGAGTAGGGAGCCCACGGGCCGGTGAGTTCCAGGTCGACGTCCTGCCCGCGGAGGGCGTCCAGGGCGGCCGCGAACTCCTCGCCCCTGCCCTCGTCGACGAGGTAGGCGCCGTTGAGCACCATCCACTCGTCCCGGCCGGACAGCTGCGGGTCCTGGGGCCGGTGCAGCCGGCTCGCGACGGCGACGGCCGACAGGGCCGCGTGGATGTGCTCGGCCCGTGCCGTCGCCTGGCGCCACCTCTGCTCGCGGTTGCGCAGGTTCGCCTGGCGGCGTTTCAGGTAGGCGGTCCCGGGCCTGGCCGTCTCCGCGGCGCCCTCGCCACCCCCGTTCGCGGCCGGCGCGGGTGCGGATGCGGCCGCGGCGGGATCCACGTACGCCTTCACTCCCCACTCCCTGCGCCCGGACACGTGGGAGAGCACCTCCGTGAAGTCGTCGTGCCACCGCTCCAGCAGATCGCGCACCTGCTCCTCGCTGCTGTAGACGGTCGCGAGGCGGACCGGGGCCGTCGGAACCCTCTCCGCCACCGCCTCCACGACGCGGTGGTGAGCGCGGGCCATCTCCCCGACCCAGTCCAGGTCCTCCAGGGAGCGGCGGAGCGGCTCCTCTCCGAACTGTTCCAGCGACACGGTGCTCACGTACGCGACGAGACCGACATGCGTGATCGCGTGCACGGGCGCCCCGGCCACACCCACCAGATTCGCCGGGCGGGCGTGGCCCGCGTCGCATGCGACCGCGTAGACGTACGTGCCCGAGTCAGTCACGGTGTCTCTCCGCTCCGGACGAGCGTCTCCTCCCGCGCTCCTCCGCCGGATCGAGGGATCGATACTCCCTGTGGTTTCCCCGTACGGCATGGTCTTCCCGCACGGTGTGGCCTTCTTCCACGGCGTCGTCTCCCTCCACAGTGGCAAGCCGGTGACGGAGCCGGCGGTTCTCCTCGATCAGGTCCTGGTTCTTGGAGCTGAGCCACGGATCGTGCTCCCACCAGTCGATGCCGAGCTCCCGTGCCGTGTCCACCGAGGCGATCACCAGTCGCAGCTTGATGGTGAGCAGCTCGATGTCCAGAAGGTTCACGCGGATGTCTCCCGCGATCACCACGCCCCTGTCGAGCACCCGCTCCAGGATGTCGCCGAGGTTCGCCGACCCCGACCCCGACCGCTGCCCCCCGGAGCCTCCCCCGCCGTAGGCCGGAGAGGTTCCGGGGCCGAAACGTGCTGGATTGGTCATCTCACGACGCCTCACTGCTGTCGCCTCTGCCGCGCCTGTAGCGCCGCAGCCTGCGGTAGGACAGGAGATTGCCCTCCATGTCCATCTCGGCCTCGTAGAGCGCCAGGATGTCGCCCGAGGACGGGACCCGGCGGTCTTCGACGACCTCCACCTGGACCAGCCAGCCGTCTTCCGCCGGCTGCACCTGCGTGACTCCCTCGCTCTGCCTCCCGGTCAGAGCGGCGATGTGACGCTGTCCGAACTCGCCGGCCGACATCGCCGACAGGGCGCGGGACCTCTTGGCCCTCGGCGTCTCGACCTCATCCTCGTCTTCGTATTCTTCTTCGTCCTCGTCGAAAGGCTCGTCGTCGATCTCCTCGTAGAGATCATCGGAGACGTTCGCGCCTGTGGCGCGCTCATCCGTCGATCTGCGCTTGGCAGGCACGAGATCATCTCCTCTCTCGGCTTCCTTCCCGCACGATCACTCCGGCAGATCCGGCGGATCCGGCCGAAACCCTCGCGATCACCCTGACGGGCCCGGCCGAAGCCCGTACGACCATCTCGACAGGCCTGGCCGAGGTCCGCACGATCACCCTGGCGGGCTCGGCCGAACCGCGCACGATCACACCGGCGAACCTGGCCAGGACCCGCATGATCACCTCGGCGGGCCCGGCCGAGTCCCGCGTGGCCACCCTGGCGGGTCCGTCCGGGCTCCGCATGGTCACCCTGGCGGGCCCGGCTGGTCGATCATCTGGCCGAGGATCTGCTCCACCTGCCGGTCAGCCTCTTCATCGGAGATCTCACCGCTCGCTCTGGCCTCCTCCACCGCGTCCAGGTGGCGCCGGACGGCCGCGGGGCTGCGGGTCTCAAGCTCGACCTGTTCCTGTATGAGCTCGGCGAGCCGGATGAGCCCGCGGAGCGGCATGAGCGGCAGTCCGAAGGTCAGACTCATCAGGTCCATCTGTCATTCCCCCTCCTGCTCCTGCTGTGGCGTCATGACGAAGTCGTACGCCGCCAGCGGGCCGATCAGGCGCAGGTCGACCCGCCCCTCCCATCGACGGGCGAACTCGTCCAGGGCCTGTTCGAGCTCGTCCTGCCGGTCGGTCTCCACGAGGGCGGCCAGGTGCACGGCGTCCTGCTCGTGGGTCGCCTCACGCACGGCGATGGCGACGCACAGTGGAGCGAGGGCCTCGACCATCGCGCGCGTGTCGGCGTCGCGCTTGGCCTCGACCGATTGGTTGATCACCTCTCCGAGCCGGATCCGCGCGTCCCACGTCGCGTCCTCCGGCTTACCGGCGATCTCCTGGCGCAGCCTCGCGGCCTCGGCGTTCTCCCCGAGCACCTCTGCGAGGATCGCCCGCTCGGCGTAGCGGCCCTTGATGACGTACTCCGCCCGACCCTCCAGCTCCTTCAGCCCGGCGAGGAACGCGTCGTGGTGAGGGGTCAGCAGCTCGTCGACGACCGATTCGTCATCGGTCATCACCGCCCCGAAGCGGAGCGGGAGCACGGGGACCTCGGCCGCGGCGGAGTCCAGCAGTCGCTGATGCGCCATGAGGTCCTGCGGCTTGCCCAGCGGGCGATTGGTGGCGACGTCGCTCACCAGGGCGGCGATCTCGCCGTGTCGTATCAGCTTGACCCGCCCGGGCGGCTCCCCCACCCCGCGGGCGTCGTCGAGCTCGACGTCCACCGGCACGATTCCGTAGACGTAGGAGCCGGTGCTCACCGCGGACCGATCGGCCTGCTCGGGACCGGCGGCCCTCGACCTATCCGTAGAGCTGGACATCTCAGTCCTCCCCCCTTCGCCTCCGGCGAGGTACCGACTCCTCTTCCTCCTCGTCGGACCCGCCGATGAAATCACGGAGTTTCTCTCCCGCCGCGTCCAGGGCTCCCTGGGTCGCGCCCTTGACCTTCTTCCTGCTCCCACCCTCCGTCATGTCCTGGATGAGATCAGGAAGACCCTTCTGGCCGGTCTGTGAGAGGTCCAGGCGATTCGCGGCCTCCGCGAATCGCAGGTAGGTGTCGACGCTGGCCACGACGATACGCACGTCGATCGTCAGGAGTTCGATGCCGACGAGCGAGACCCTGACGAAGGCATCGATCACGAGACCCTTGTCGAGAATCGTGTCGATGACGTCGGCCAGGCCCGACGACGAGGACGACGAGCGGCCTGCCGCTCCGCCCCCCGAAGGCTGCACTATGGTCATCGGCTCTCTGTCCTCCAGTTCTCATTCGGCGGGCCCGTTGGTCGCTGGGTCAGGCGCTGCGGCCGGCGGCCGTACGGCGGGCAGGACGGCGAGGAGGCGACTTCTCCTCCGAGTCGTCACGCCGACGCCTCTCGTCCGCGTCCTCGCGCCGGCGCCGCACCGGGCGCACGCGCCGCTGCGGCCTTTCGGGCTCTTCCTCGTCCTCGTCCTGCTCCCCGTCTCGGGGCTCCTCCTCTTCCTCGGGCTCGTCCTCGTCCCGCTCCTCCTCCAGCTCTTCCTCGTCCTCGGGCTCCTCTTCGTCCTCGTCCCGTTCCTCGTCCCTCGGCTCTTCCTCCTCGGGCTCCTCGTCCTGCAGTTCTTCCTCTTCCAGCTCGTCCTCGGGCTCCCGGGACTCCTCCTGGTCCTGACGCTCCTTCTCCTCGCGGAGGGCGGTCTCGTGATCCTTGACGACCTTGCTGTCGCGTATCTCGCCGCGCCAGCCCTCGATGTCATCGGGGTGCAGGATGGCGTGCGACATGACATGACGCCGGAAGTGCTTGAACTCCAGACGCGCCCTCCGTCCCTGCGCACGCCAGATGTTGCCGGTGCGCTCGAACAGCCCCTGCGGGTGGTACTCCAGCACGAGCAGGACGCGGGTGAGATCAGGAGTCACCTCGTGGAAGGTCACCGCACCGTCGACGTAGCCCTTGGCTCCCTTGGACCGCCAGATGATCCGCTGGTCCGGCAGCTGCTCGATGATCGTCGACTCCCAGGTCCGATGCGACCAGAAGACCTGCGCCTTCCACGTGACCTTCTCGTCGGTCTGCTGGTCGACGCTGTTGACCTTCTTCGTGAAGCTCGGGAAGTCCTGGAACTGGGTCCACTGGTTGTAGACGACCCGTCTCGGGGCACCGACGTCGAGGGATTCGACGATGTTGATGAGCTTCACCTTCCCGCCCTTGCCCCCCTTCCCGCCCTTTCCGTCCTGGCCGCCCAGCGCGGACTTCAGCCCCGTGAAGCCTTTCGCCAGCTTGGCGACCCCCTTCACCCGGCCCATGAGCCCCTCCGATCCCGAAAGCTGGCTCACCAGGCCCGAACCGCCCTTCAGGGCGTCCATCAGGCCTCCGCCGCCTTTCAAGGCGCCCGCCAGGCCCGCCAGGCCTCCGCCGCCTGTCAGCGCGCTCACCAGGCCCGAACCGTCGCCGTCGACGTAGTCGGTCAGCCGGCCGGTCAGTCCCTCGACCTTGTCGGTCACCGAGGACAGGGCCCGCTCGGCCAGGGCCGCGCCCAGGTCCTGGAGCCCTTCGGTGAGCTGGTCCAGGGGCAACTCCTGGACGATTACCTTTATCGGGCCATTGACCGGCCCGTTCTCCGGCTTCTCTGTCATTCGACTCACCTCCGCACCCGGCGAACCGGCCGGGTGGATGATGACGCGCTCTCGCGCCGCACGCCGCTACGGGCCTTCGCCCGCCGGGCGGGCGGCTCTTCGTCGGAGAGGTCCTCCTCGTCGTCCAACGGCTCCTCGTCGTCCTGCGAATCCTCCTCGCGGGAACTGGACGAGGCCGCGCTCTTGCGCCGCACGCCGCTGCGGGCCTTCACCCGCCGGGCCGGCGGCTCTTCGTCGGGGAGATCCTCCTCGTCGTCCAACGGCTCCTCGTCCTCGTCGGAGACGGCGGGCTTCTTCGTGCTCTTGGGCCGTTCCGCGCTGCGAGACTTGCTCGCCGCCTTCCGAGGCTTGGCCTTGCCGTTCGCCCGCCCGCCTTCCGCCTCTTCCTCTTCCGCGTCGTCATCGGACCGGCTGGGGTTCCGCAGCGACTCGGCGCGGTCGGAGAGCCTGTTGCTCAGCGAGTTGATCTGCTTGCTCGCCGCCGCCACGGCCGCGGCCTTGCCGGCCTCCATCAGGCCGTCGCGAACCCCGCTAGTGATCTTCTCCAGCTCCGGAGAGGAACCGAGCACCTTGATCCCCTGCTGCAGCAGGCTGCGATGGCGAGATCCCAACCGGCCTGTCGCCCCGGCCACCGCCAGCGCGAGGGCCAACCGCAGCTTCTGACGCCGGCCGAGGGCGTAGCCCGCGGCGACGGCCAGGGCCATCTGCGCTTTGCTATTCACGTTCATCACTCCTCACCCGAGCACCCAGCCCTGAGGCCGACCACCCGGCTACGGCCGATCGGCCGTGCGGGGCGGGAGCGTCGGCATTCGCCCGCCTGAGAACGCCGGAGAATGTCTCGCTCTTGAATCGGCGGCTACATACCCTAGAAAGGGACTAAAAAACATATATAGGCATAAACCAGACAAGCTTGATCTGGATGATGGAAGTGCCGTTGATCGTCACCTGCGGGCCGGGCGTTCACGATCCGCGATCCGGTCGAGGAGGGCCTCCAGCGTCTTGTCGTCCGTGGCCGGAGCCATGACGGTGACCCGCAGGTGGCGGATGCCGCCGATCTCGGTGGAGGCCACGGGGAACGCGCCGTCCTCCATCAGGCGCTCGCGGATCCCGGCCTGGTCGCCGGTGCCGTACCGGAAGCAGACGATGTTGCTCTCCGGCTCGTACGGGCATTCGAAACCGGGTCGTTCGCGAGCCAGCTCCCAGAAGCGGTGCGCGGTGGCGTACTGCCGCGCGACGTGGTCGCCCAGGCCCCGCTCGCCCCGCCAGGCCAGGTTGAGGAAGATCTTCAGACCCAGCTCGGCCTTGCTGCACTCCACGGTCCTGCCGATCAGGTCGAAGCCCTGGTCGCCGTAGAACAGGTAGCTCGCCCGCTGCCGGAAGGCCGCGTCCAGGTCTCCCTCGCGCCTGGTCAGGACCGCCGCCGCCAGGCTGGAGGTCCGCAGCATCTTGTGCGCGTCCCAGATCAGCGAGTCGGCGAGCTCGATCCCGTCGAGCAGGTGCCGGTGCTTCTCCGACAGCAGCGCCGAGGCTCCGTGAGCGCCGTCCACGTGGAACCAGACGCCGTTGTCCGCGCAGAACCCGCCGATCCCGCGCAGGTCGTCGTGGAGCCCGGTCCCGGTCGAGCCGGCGTTCGCCACCAGGGCCATCGGCCGCCGTCCCGCCCGGCGCACGCGGTCCAGGGCGTCGGGCAGCCTCGCGACGTCGATCCTGCCCAGCCCGTCCACGTCCAGCGGCATGACCGCGCGCTCCCCCAGGCCGAGGATCGCGGCGGCGCGGGTGAGCGAGTAGTGCGCCGACTCCGGCGCGAGCAGGGCGAGGTCGCCGGGGACCCCGTCGGTCCACGCGTCCGGTGCGGCGGCCGCCCGCGCGGCCAGCAGGGCGGTGAGGTTGGCCAGAGATCCCCCGTGGGTGAGCACGCCGCCGCCCGCCTCGCCGTACCCGACCTTGCCGAGCATCCAGCGCAGGACCTCGAACTCGACCGTCGCCGCCGAGGCGCCCATCTCGTAGATCGCCATCGGGTTGTTGGCCGCGCCGTGGACGAAGTCGGCGAGCGCGGCGGGGAAGTCGGGCGAGGCGATCTGGTGGGCCAGATAGGCCGGGTGGTGCAGCCTGGTGCCCTCGGCGAGATAGGCGCGCAGGAACTCCCCGTAGCTCTCCGGGGTCATCCCCCCGTCTCGCATCCACCGCGCGAGCCCGAGCCGCTCGGCCAGCTCGCGCGGGGGCCTGCGGCCGATGACGGGCGGCAGACCCCGCTGGCTCTCGTCCACGTAGGCGGCCAGCTCGTCGACGGTCACCCCGGCCGCGCGTACGAACTCATCAATGTTCCACATCACACGGGGATACTGCTCGACCTCATGACGAACCGCCAACGCCGGCGAACACCCTCCGGCCAACGAGTTATCGCACTGTGTAGAGTTAGCTCTACAAAATGTATCATTACCTCTACATGGCTCGGCATCCCGACAAAGAGATCCGAGCGGCGATCGACCATCTGATCGCCGCCGGGTGGATCATCGAAAAGGCCGGAGGTCACGCATGGGGACGCGCTTCACGTCCCGGAGGACATCGGGGTCGCAGGCCGCCGACATCCATCTGGTCGACCCCGCGTTCGCCGGAGATTCACGCCAGACGCCTTCGCCGTCTCGCCGACCGGTGTCCGCACGGCCCTGAAGACGATCTATCGGAGGGAGAGTGGGTTTCATGACCGCCTACAGCTTCGAGCTGCACTTCACAGCCCCGATCGGCGAAGAGACGATCGATGTCCTGTACGAAGCGGGATGGGACGATGCCACGGTGTCGCTCGATCCCGTCACGGGCGGGCCCGGCGTCGCCGCGTTCGACCGCGAGGCGTCCACAGCGGTGGAGGCGATCGCCTCGGCGATCTCCCAGGGCCGGGCCGCGGGAGTCGAGGTCACCGGAGTGAGCGAGGATCTCGTGACGCTCGGCGAGATCGCCGAGCGGACCGGACGGACCTTCGCCACGGCTGATCACTGGTCCGTCGGCCGCCGGGGCCCCGGCGGGTTTCCCGCGCCGAAGGTCCGGCGTCCCCGCGTGAGCCTCTGGTCGTGGGCGGAAGTGGTGACCTGGCTGCACGACAACCATCTGGCCGAGATCTCGCCGATGGAGGTGGAAATCGCACGGGTCTGTGAAATCGCGGACTCCCTGATTCGCGCGCACCGTCTCCAGCGCAGACTTCCCGTCGAGGATCGCGAGCTCCTCTGCCACGCGATGATCTGATCCGTGGCCGCCGGAGCTCCGTGACCGTCGAGGGCGCTCTTTCCGATGATCATGGCTCGACGGGGGCGGTGGCCGACTGGGTGATGCCGACGACGACCAGATCTCGCCGATGCGCACACCGTCCTCGGCTCCCGAGGCTCTGATCTCGGGGTTTTACTTCAGGTGGAGCTGTTTCATGATCTTGAGCAGGCCCGCGAGCGTGTCGGCGTACTTGTCGTAGCCCATGCCGAGGATCGGCTCGAAGCCCAGCCAGGAGGCCTGGCTGGAGATGGTCTGCGCCTCGGTGTACTTCAGCAGGCCCTCGGTCCCGTGGCGCCGGCCGAGCCCCGAGGATTTCATCCCGCCCATGGGCGCGTCGTAGGAGGCGTAGGCCGAGCCGTACCCCTCGTTGACGTTGACGGTTCCGGCGTTGATCCGGGAGGCGAGCGCGCGTCCGCGGGACAGGTCCCGGGTCCAGATGGCGGCGTTGAGGCCGTAGTCGGTGTCGTTGGCCTTCTCGACCGCCTCGTCCTCGCCTGCGAACCGGTAGATCGCGACGACCGGGCCGAAGGTCTCGGCGCGGCACAGGTCCATGCTCTCGTCCACACCGGCCAGGATGGTGGGCTCGTAGAACAGCGGGCCGATGTCGGGGCGGGCCTTTCCGCCGGTGAGGACCTCGGCCCCCTTCGCGACGGCGTCGTCCACGTGGGCGCCGACCGCGTCGAGCTGGCGCCGGGAGGTCAGGGAGCCCATCTGCACGTTCCAGTCGAGCCCGGAACCGAGCTTCATGTTCCGCGTCTGGCGGACGAACTTCTCCACGAACGCGTCGTACACGGCGTCGTGGACGTAGAGCCGCTCGATGGACAGGCACAGCTGCCCGGCGTTGGTGAAGCAGGCGCGCAGCGCGCCCTGGGCCGCCACGTCCAGGTCCGCGTCGTCGAGGACGATCATCGGATTCTTGCCGCCGAGCTCCAGTGAGCAGCCGATCAGCCGCTTGGCCGCCGCTTCGGCGATCTTCCGGCCGCCGCGGGTGGAGCCGGTGAACGCCACGTAGTCGGCGTCCTCGATCAGCGCGTCACCGATCTCGGCGGGGTCGCCGAGGACGACCTGCCAGATCTCGCGGGGCATCCCGAGGGAGACCAGCAGGTCGATCGTCCACAGCGTGGACAGGGCGGTCTGGGTGTCGGGCTTGTGGACCACGGTGTTGCCCGCGAGCAGGGCCGGGACGACGTCGGTGACACCGAGCGACAGCGGGTAGTTCCACGGGGAGATCAGGGCCACGGTCCCCTTGGGCCGGCGCACCTCGGCCGTCTTCGTCGCGACGGGGAAGATGCCCGCGCGCGACCTGGGCTCCAGGAGGCCGGGCGCCCGCCGTACGTAGTAGAGCGTGCAGCCCGCGACGTCGAGGACCTCCTCGAAGGCGTGCCTGCGGGCCTTGCCGGTCTCCCACTGGACCAGGTCGAGGATCTCGTCGCGGCGGTCGAGGATGGCGTCGTGCAGCTGGAGGAAGGGCTTGATCCGTTCGCGCACGGGCAGCGCGGCCCAGGCCTTGCCCGCCTCCCGGGCCACGGCGTAGGCGGCTTGGACGTCCTTGGCCGTGGAGACGGGCAGCTCGGCGAGGGGCTCGCCGGTGAACGGCGCGACGATCTCCTGGGTCTTCTCGCTGGAGGTGACCTGCCGGACGATGCGCTCGATCATGTTCGGGTCGAGGGTCCGCGTTGCTCCAAGAGTGACAGCCATGACCGCAGGGTAATCGCGCGGGACAATCCCTGGCTACCCGGAACGGCGGCCGGTGTTCCGGGTCGCGGACCGGAGGCGAGAGCCCGCGCGGGAGCGCGCCCTCGGCGCTGCGGACCGGAGGCGAGGGGACGGTGTGGAAGCGCCCCTCGGCGTTGTGGGTTGGAGGCGAGGGCCGGTGTGAAACCGTCCCTCGGCGTTGCCGGCCGGAGACGAGGGTCGGCGTGGAAGCGCGCCTCGGGGGTTGAACCGAGTGCCCGCGCGATCCGTCGTAGGGGCATGAGGACATCGATCCGTACGGCCGGCGCCGTCACCCTCGCCGCCGCCCTGCTCGCCACGGCGTGCAGTTCGACAGAGGCGAGGACCGGCCCGTCGGCAGAGGCGAGGACCGGCGCGAGCCGTACGACACCGGTCGATCTGGGCAACATCAAGCTGGTCTCCTACAGCGGTTGCGACGACATGCTGACCGGGTTGCGGACGGAGACGGCGAAGAACGTCGGCCCCTGGGGCATCGGCGGCCCAATGATCATGTATGCGGACGCGCGCCCTGCCATGCGCTCGGACGCCACCGCGGCCAAGGACGCGTCGGGCGCGCCCGAGCACTCGACCACGAACGTGCACGAGGCCGGGGTGGACGAGCCGGACCTGGTGAAGACCGACGGCAACCGGGTGATCACCGTGAACCGCGGCGTGCTGCGGGTGGTGGACGCCGCGACCAGGAAGGTCACCGGCACGCTCAAGCTTGTGGACACCGAGCAGGCCTGGGCTCCGGCCGATCTGTTGATCAGCGGGGACCGGGCGCTGGTGCTGTTCTCCGGGGGCGGGATCATCCCGTTCGGCGCGATGGCCAAGCGGCCCGCGAGTTCCGGACCCCGTTACGTTCTCGTCGACCTGTCCGGCGCGCCGAAGGTGATCGGCTCGCTCACCCCGAGCGGCGCCCACGTGGACGCCAGGATGGTCGGCTCGACGGTGCGGGTCGTGGTCCGCAGCCAGCCCGAGATCAACTTCCCCGACGCCGGGCCCGGCCTCTCCGAGAGCGAGCGCACCCGGCGGAACATGGACGTCGTGGCCAAGACGCCGATCGAGGCGTGGCTGCCGACGTTCGAGGTGACCGCCGCGGACGGCACGACCTCGAAGAAGTCGGTCGGGTGCGAGCAGATCAGCCATCCCGCCGAGTACACCGGGACGTCGATGCTGACCGTGCACAGCCTGGACCTGTCACCGGGGGTCACCGGGATCGCCGAGACCGCGCCGATCGGCGTGGCGGCCGACGGTGACACGGTCTACGGCACCGGCGGCAGCCTGTACGTGACCAGCAACCCGCGCTGGTGGTGGCCCCGGACGGTCAGGACACCGATCATCGACGACTCCGCGCCGTCGGCGCCCACCGCGACGGAGCTCCCGAAGGCGACCCCGGCGGCGCCCCGGTCCGAGTCGACGCCGTCGGAGCCGCCGGTCCCCGTGAATCCCACGCCCGCCCCCACCCTCACGCGAACCCCGGCGGCGGCCCCGGCCTCCCCCACCCTCACGGCGACCCCGGTGCCCCCGGCCTCCGAGCCGACTCCCGTGCCCCCGGACACGCCGGTCGAGCCGCCGGAGGAGACCGAGGTTCACCGGTTCGACATCACCGCGCCCGGCGCGCCCCGCTACGTCGCCTCGGGCAAGGTGCCGGGCCGGCTGCTCAACCAGTACTCCCTGTCGGAGCACGAGGGATATCTGCGGGTCGCCACCACCTCGACCGCCGGGCAGAGCAGTTCCAGCGCCGTCTACGTGCTCAAGGCCGACACCCTGGGCAAGGTCGGCGAGGTCGGCGGCCTGGGCGACGGCGAGCGGATCTACTCCGTCCGCTTCATCGGCCCCGTCGGCTACGTGGTGACGTTCAGGCAGGTCGACCCGCTCTACACGCTCGACCTGCGCGACCCGGCCGCACCGAGGAAGACCGGCGAGCTGAAGATCACCGGCTACTCGGCGTACCTGCACCCGGCGGGCGATGGACGGCTGATCGGCGTCGGCCAGGAGGCGAGCGAGCAGGGCCGCACCCTGGGCACCCAGGTCTCGCTGTTCGACGTCAGCGACCCGGCCAACCCGCGCCGCCTGTCGCAGATGTTCCAGAAGGACTCCGGCTCCGAGGCCGAGTGGGATCCGCACGCCTTCCTCTACTGGGCCAAGACGGGAACGGCCGTCCTGCCGCTGAACACCTGGAACGGCACCGAGCAGACCAACGGCTCGGCCCTGGTCCTCAAGATCGATGATTCCGCCGTCACCAGGACCGGCACCGTCGTCCACCCCAAGCCCAAGCCCGCGAGCGGCGCCGACTTCGCCCCCTACGACCCGGGCATCCGCCGCTCGATCGTCATCGGCGACAGCCTCTGGACGGTCTCCGATCTGGGTCTGAAGGTCAGCGACATGAACGGCCTCGCCGACCAGGCCTGGATCCCCTTCTCCTGACCGCCCCGCTTCCGGCCTGATCGGACAGGGTCCGTTCCCGGCCCGGTAAAGATCGAGTATGGCCACCCCCGGTCGTGATCACGATGGAACCGCCCGGGACCTTCAGCGGAAGGAGCGGCGGCAAACGGCCGGGGTGGTGCGCAGGGCGGTGTGGAAGCGGCGGCGGAGGCTGACCGCCGAGGAGAGGCCGACGCGGGTGGCGATGGTCTCGACGGGCAGGTCGGTCTCCTCCAGCAGGGCGCGGGTGGCGGCCAGGCGGCGTTCCAGCAGCCGGCGGGCGGGTGGGACGCCGAGCTGGTCGGTGAACTGACGGGTGAGGGTGCGGGCCGGTGGCGATCGGGCTCGGGCCGCCCCGGCCGCCGGGGCGACGGCCCTGAGCGGGTACGTGGCGGCACGTTCCCCGACCCCGGAATCACCCTTCACCAGCGAAGATCCCGGACTCCATGGGATTTTCGGCGATCACCACTGGAGCTCCTATTACACTGACATATCATCCTTTACAAGATCTTGTCAGAACTCTTGATCGGTGTTACTTCTTGCGCACCACCTGTGATCCACAGGTGGCATGGCCGACGACGGCCAGATCTACGCAGGAGGATCGGTGTCGACCAAACCCTGGTTACGCATCACCGTCATCGCAGCCGCGACCGCGGTGCTCGCCCTTCCCCTTCCGGGTATCGCCAACGGTGAACCCGGCGGGCAGTCCCCCAAGATCCACGATTTCCAGGCCGAGCAGAGCGCCAAGCCGGACCTGGACAACCGGCAGGGCAGCGTCGCACCCCCGGTCTCGCTGTCCAGATCCGCGAGCACCGCGACGATCCGGTGGAACACCCTCGGCACCCCGGCCGTCATCACCGACTCCGCACCCCTCGCCGAGGGGCTGGGCTCCGACCCCGAACAGGCCGCGCGGGCCTACATCAAGGCGAACGAGACCCTCTTCGGCCTCTCCGGCGAAGCCGTGGACGGGCTGGAGAAGATCGCGGTCAACCCCATCGGGGACGGCTACGCCGTACTGCTCCGGCAGAAGTTCGGCGGCCTGCCGGCGGGCGTGGACGGGCAGGTCGCGGTCGGCGTGAAGGACGGCAAGATCGTTCACGTCACCTCGACCCTGTCGCGTTCGACCGAGGCGCCCCCCGCCGCGGGCATCACCGAGCAGCAGGCGCTGGAGATCGCGGCCAGGGACGGCGGGATCGACCTGGCCACGGCACGGACCAAGCAGGCCACCCCCGTCGCGGTGCCCGCACCTGACGGGATCCACAACGCCTTCCAGGTCGTCCTGATCGGCGATGCGGAGAGCGAGGCCGCTGGCTACACCACCCACGTGGACGCGGTCAGCGGCGAGATCCTGACCCGCGAGAACCTCGTGGACCACGACTACGACCAGAGCAGCGCCCCGGACAACCCCAGCTGGGAGGCCTTCCCGGCCAACCCGCCGGCCAACTACTCCTCCACCGACACCCGCCAGACGTGGTGCTACACGTCCGGCGCCCGCTGCGACTACGTGGTCGGCGGCGACCCCGGCACGGGCAAGGCCTGGGACGTGGACCACGTCACGGGCGCGCCGACGAACACCAGCATCGGCAACGCGACCAGGACCGTCGAGAACCGGGCCAGCGGCAGCTCCAACAGCGTCGGCACCCGCAGCAACGTGATCACGCCGAGCCGGACCTACGCCTACCCCTGGACCAACAAGTGGTACACGGCCAAGTGCGACCCGGCCACGTTCGACCAGCCGGGCGAGGCCGACCTCGAGGCCGCGATGGCGAACCTGCACGCCATGCACAACCGGATGCACGACTGGTCCTACCGGCTCGGCTTCACCGAGACCGCCTGGAACATGCAGAGCGACAACGGCGACCGGGGCGGCCTCGGCGGCGACCCCGAGCGGGGCAACGCGCAGGCGGGCGCCCGGGTGCTCAGCGTGCGTGACAACGCCAACCAGATCACCGGCCCCGACGGGGTCGCGCCGATCACCAACATGTATCTCTGGCAGCCGATCGCGGGCTCGTTCTACGCGCCGTGCGTGGACGGCGACTACGACATGTCGGTGATCGGACATGAGTACACCCACGCGATCTCCGGTCGTATGATCGGCGGCCCGAACGCCGGATGGAGCGGCGCCCAGGCCGGTGCCATGAACGAGAGCACCTCCGACCTGTTCGCCATGGAACAGCTCTACGAGTACGGCTTCCGTCCCGCGGGCGACACCCCCTACGTCACCGGCGGCTACGTCACCGGCGACAAGAAGGCGGGCATCCGCAACTACGACATGTCCAAGTCCCCGCTGAACTACAGCGACATCTCCTACGACATCGTCGGCACGCAGGTGCACGCGGACGGCGAGATCTGGTCCGCCACCCAGTACGACGTGCGCAAGGCCTTCATCCAGCGGTACGGCGAGGGCAGCCCCGCCAAGCAGAAGGCGTGCGCCGACGGCCGGACCCCGGTGGCCCAGTGCCCCGGAAACCGCCGCTGGGCGCAGGTCTCCTTCGACGCCCTGCTGCTGATGGCCTCCGGCGCGGTCAGCTACGTCGACCACCGCGACGCGCTTCTCGCGGCGGACGCCATCCGCTTCGGCGGCGCGAACCAGGCGATCATGTGGCGGGCGTTCGCCGAGCACGGCCTCGGCGAGGGCGCGGCGAGCGTGGGAGGCAACGACCCCGACCCGACCCCGAGCTTCGTCGACCCCAAGGGCAAGAACGGCAGCCTGCAGCTCAAGCCGCTGCTGGACGCCAAGGACGCGGCGCTCAGGCTCTACGTCGGCGACTACGAGGGCCGCGTCGTGCCGGTGGCCGACACCGACCCGGCGACCGACCTCGGCGACACCGTGGAGATGACCCCCGGTGTCTACGACTTCGTGGTCACGGGCAACGGGTTCGGGCACACCCGGCTCAAGTACGCGGTGCTGCCCGGTGTGAAGCTGCCGCTGCTGCTGCCCCTGGCGAAGAACCACGCCTCCGCCGCACTGGGTGCGACGGCGGCGGGTGACGGCGTCAACCACGCCCAGCTGATCGACGAGACCGAGGCCACGAACTGGGCCTCGCTCACCGGTCCGGTCAAGGGCAAGTCCGTCACCGTCGACCTGGCCGGAACCAAGCCCGTGGAGGTCCGCAGGGTCCAGGTCAGCGCCATGCTCCGGCCCAGCATCAACGACCCGGCCGACCCCGGCACGCAGAACCGCTTCAGCGCCCTGCGCGCCTTCGAGGTCCTGGCCTGCGACGCCACCAAGAAGGACTGTTCGGCCCCCGACTCCTACAAGCGGGTCTACACCAGCCCCGCAGACGCCTTCCAGACCAGCCTGCCGCGTCCTCGCGGCGCCGACCTGGTCATCGAGTCCTTCAAGATCCCGACCACCAAGGCGACCCACCTGACCCTGCGGGCCGTCTCCACCCAGTGCACCGGCAACCCGCTCTACGCCGGTGAGCAGGACAACGACCCCAACTCCGCCACCGACTGCGCCACCGCCAGCCCGGCCAGGGACCAGCTGCGCGCCGCCGAGTTCCAGGCCTTCACCCGCTAGGTCCCCCTGCGGCTCCCGCCTCCACGGCGGGAGCCGTACCCACGGCGCTTGACTCCCCCTGCGGCTCCCGCCTTCACGGCGGGAGCCGCACACCTACACGGGCTTCGGGTCGGGGCTCGCCACCGGCACGATCTCGGGGGCGCCGAGGCGGATCGCGTCGGCCTCCTGGTCGGTGTCCTGCTCCTGGGAGAGCCGTTCGGCCTCGACGCGCTTCGTGTAGTACTTCACCTCGCTCTTGACCTGCTCGTTGTCCCAGCCCAGCGGCCCGGCGAGCAGCTCGGCGGTCTCCTCGACCACGTCCAGCCCCCGGTGGAAGGTCTCGATCGAGATGCGCGTCCGCCGGGTCAGCACGTCGTTCACGTGCCGGGCGCCCTCGTGGCTGGCCGCGTAGACGACCTCCGCCCTGAGGTAGTCGTCCGCGCCGGTCAGCGGCTTGCCGAGCGACGGATCCTGCTCGATCAACGCCAGAATCTCGTCGATCATCGACCCGTACCGCTGGAGCAGGTGCTCGATCCTGGCCACGTGCAGCCCCGAGGACTGGGCCAGCCGCTGCCGGGAGTTCCACAGCGCCTGATACCCCTCCGCCCCGGACAGCGGGACCCGGTCGGTGCACGAGGGCGGGACCCGCTGGTCCAGGCCGTGTGCCACCGCGTCCACGGCGTCCTTGGCCATGACCCGGTACGTCGTGTACTTCCCTCCGGCCACCATGACCAGCCCCGGCACCGGATGGGCCACCACGTGCTCGCGGGAGAGCTTGGACGTCTCCTCCGACTCCCCGGACAGCAGCGGGCGCAGCCCGGCGTAGACGCCCTCGACGTCCTCGCGGGTCAGCGGCACCGAGAGCACCGCGTTCACGTGGTCGAGCACGTAGTCGATGTCGGAGCGGGAGGCCGCCGGGTGCGCCCGGTCCAGCTCCCACTCGGTGTCGGTGGTCCCGATGATCCAGTGACGGCCCCAGGGGATCACGAACAGCACCGACTTCTCGGTGCGCAGGATGATCCCGGTCAGCGAGTGGATCCGGTCGCGCGGCACCACCAGGTGGACGCCCTTGGAGGCGCGCACGTGGATCTGTCCCCGGCCGCCGACCATCGCCTGGATGTCGTCGGTCCACACCCCGGTGGCGTTGACCACCTGCCGGGCCCGTACGTCCAGCTCACGCCCGGCCTCCAGGTCGCGCACCCGGACGCCGGTGACCCGCTCCCCCTCGCGCAGGAAGCCCACCACCTGCGCCCGCGAGGCGATGTTGGCCCCGTAGGTCGCGGCGGTCCGCAGCATGGTCACCACGTAGCGGGCGTCGTCGACCTGGGCGTCCCAGTACTGCACCGCACCGGTGAACGCCGTCCGCCGCAGCGAGGGCGCGATCCGCAACGCCCGCTTGCGTGACAGGTGCCGGTGCCCGGGAACGCCCCGGGTGAACCCGAAGGAGAAGCCCAGCATGTCGTACATCACCAGGCCTGCCCCGATGTACGGCCGTTCCCAGCCGACGTGCGTGAGCGGCATCAGGAACGGCACCGGCCGGACCAGGTGCGGGGCGATGCGCTGGAGCAGCAGGGCCCGTTCCTGGAGCGCCTCTCTCACCAGGTCGAAGTTGAGCTGCTCCAGGTAACGCAGCCCGCCGTGGATGAGTTTGGAGGACCTGGACGAGGTGCCGGAGGCGAAGTCGCGTGCCTCCAGCAGTCCGACGCTTAACCCTCGGGTGGCCGCGTCCAGTGCGACCCCCGCGCCGACGACCCCGCCACCGATCACCACGACGTCCAGCTCTTCGGCGGCCATCTGGTTCAGTGCGGCGGTCCGTTCGGCAGGACCGAGCCGTGCGGTGCCCATTCGCGCCGTCATGCTGCATCCCCCTGGAGTCCGGCTTGTCGTATTACGCCATCTATCTACCCACCAACCATAAGCATCACTACTGACCAGTAGCGAACGCCGGGCAGGATCCGGGCGACACGCCGGTGGACAGCGGGGGGCCTTTCCGTCAATTCTTGTCGCCTGCGGCGGAAAATCCCCACCTGACCAGGGCCGACCGCTCGAAGATCGAGCGCCGAGGATCGGCCACGGCGAGATCGCGGGACACATCCTCGAACGTTTGGGTGAACCCGGGGACGGTGCCCGCGCTACACACCTGTCGTGGATGGGGGAGATCAGACGATCGCGCTGCGCTGGTTCGGCGTCGCGGGCCGTCGTTCGCGTGCCCAGGAGGCAGACGCGTTCGTCCTGGCCCGGGTGGCGGACGGTGACGCGAGCGCGCTGACCGAGCTGTACGAGCGATACTCCAGGCCGTTGTTCGCCTTCCTCTACCGGCTGGCCGGAGATCGGGGCACGGCCGAGGAGATCCTCCAGGACACGTTGCTGGCCGTGTGGCGCTCCGCGGGCACCTACCGGAACCGCTCCACCGTGAGCACCTGGCTGTTCGGGGTGGCGCGCAGGCAGGCGCACAACCGGCTACGCGGTCTCCCGCCTCCCCTCCCGGCCGAACCGCCCGACGGCGCGGAGATGGTCGACGCGCTGCCCGGGCCGGAGGAGCTGGCCGTGGGCGGCGACCGGGTGCAGGCGGCGCTGGCACGGCTGCCACTGGCGCAACGCGAGGTCGTCGTGCTCGCCTTTCTCAACGACCTGAGCCACCGGGAGATCGCCGACGTGCTGGGGATTCCGGTCGGCACGGTGAAAAGCCGCCTGCACCATGCCCGAACGACCCTGAGGGGGTGTCTCGATGAACGAATGGCCTGAACTGTCGGGAATCCACGACGGCATTCCGCCTCCCCCCGGGCCGGAGATCGTGCGAACCGTTCTGGTGAGGGCCGCGCACGACCGCGTGGAGACACCCGCCCGGCCGAGGCCGTACAGGGCGTGGGTGCTGCTGACGATGGAGGCCCGGCTCCTGCATCCGGCGATCTGGCTGGCCTCCGCTCTGATCATGGTGGTCGGTGTGGGCTTCACCCTGGCCAGAAGCGGTGCCTCGGAGTTCGTGCTCGCCCTGATCGTCCCTCTGATCGCCGCCGCCGGCGTCGCCGGATCGTACGGCCCGGAAAACGACAGGGCCTTCGAACTGGTGGCCGTCACCCCGACGTCACCACGGGTCATCCTCCTGGCACGGGTGACCCTGGTCTTCGGGTGCGACCTGATCCTGGCGCTGCTCTCCTCGGCGGTGCTGGCCCTGCTGAACGCGACTCCCCTGGGACTGACCTCACTGATCACGACGTGGCTGGGACCCATGGCGACGCTCTCGGCGCTCAGCCTGCTGCTGTCGGTGTGCTGGAATCCGGAGGGCGCAACAGGCGTCGCACTGGCGCTGTGGGGCGTCCACGCGCTGGCCTTCGCCGGCGTCCCCGCCCTGGAGGGCCTCCAGGGCCTCTGGACGACCAACTCGGTCACGGTCGTCCTCGCCCTGGCCCTGGCGCTCGCCGCCGTGATGATCGTGGGCAAAGGTGAACCGATCCGGCGGGCCCGTGCAACTCACCGGTTATGAAATCCCTCGATCTCTGGTCGCACGAGATACGGAGAGCCGGTCCCGCGGCCCTGCTGGCGCCCCCGGCCCTTGTCCTCCTCATCTCGACCCTCGCCGCGTTCGGCACGTGGCTCGGCTCCCGGGAGGGGAACACGGCGTGGTTCCTCCTGGGAGCCGTGGAAACGGGAATCCCGCTCGTGGCGGGTATCACGGCCGCCTCGCTGATCGGCCGGGATCGCGCCGTGGAACTGCTGCTCACCCTGCCCGGGGGATATCGCCCGATCCTGCTGCGCCGCCTGACGGTGACGGTCGGATGGGCGGCTCTCTGCGCCCTGGCCGCCTCGGTGCTGCTCGTCGCCACCGGCTGGTGGGAGCTGATACCCGGCGCACCCGGGGGCCTGACCGGCCAGCTCACCTGGCTGTCCCCCCTGCTCTGGCTGTCGGCCCTGGGACTGCTCGCCGCGGTCACCCTCCGCAGCGCCGCGGCCGCCACCTCCGTCGTCGCGTCCGTCTGGGTGTTCGAGCAGGCGTTCTCCGGCGTTCTGCGGGAGAGCGCGGTGCCCCGGCTGCTCTACCTGTTCCCCACCACGCGCTGGGGAGCCGCTGCCGAGTGGCTGCCCAACCGGCTGACCCTGCTGTCGACCGCGCTGCTGCTCGTCGCGGCGGCCTGGCCCCTGCTCGGCAACGCCGAGCGGACCCTCGGAGGTGAGGCCGAATGATCGCGACCATGCGGTACGAATTTCGCATGCAGATCCGCCGGCCCGTCCTGTGGATCGTCTACGGACTGACCTACGCGGCGACCGTCGCCACCTCCGGCTCGACGTACGTGACGCTGGACCTGGGCTTCGGCCAGGGGCTCACCTCGAAGACGGCGATGGTCTCGTCGGCCACCCTGCTCATGTCCCTGCTGCCCATCGTCTACGGATGCCTGCTCGCCGACCGGCTCGTCCGTGACCGGCTGCTCGGCGTCGCCGGGGTCCTGGACGCGACCCCGGCCGGTCGCACCGGCCGTCTGATCGGCAAGTATCTCGGCACGTGCGCGGCCACCGCCGTGCCGCTGACGCTCGCCTACTTCGGCCGGGCCGTGGCCTACGCGATCACCGAGGGAGAGCCCGCGGCGCTGGGCTGGGCGGTGACGTTCTTCGTGACGGCCATCGTCCCCGGACTGCTCTTCCTCGGGGCGCTCGCCCTGGCCGGGCCCCTGCTGATGCCGGTCATGCTCTTCCGCGTGCTGTTCGTCGTCTACTGGTTCTGGGGGAACCTCATCCCCGCCACCATGATGCCGACCCTGTCCCGCAGCATCTTCGCGGCCAAAAACGAGTATGTGGCCTACGGCTTCCTCGACTACGGCTCGGATCTGACGATTCCCCCGAACGTCATCCTGCCGCCCGAGGGCATCGTCTACGGCCCGTCGCCCGGCGCCTCACTGAACTTCCTGCGGCCCGAGGCCACACCGGCCGTCGCCTTCCTCTGGATCGGCGTGATGATCGCGCTCGCGGTGGCCGTACTCTTCCTCGCCCGTCTCCACACCATCCGGACGGAGTCCTGACATGCGCATCGAGATCTCCCGCCTGACCAAGACCTACGGGGGCGACGTCCACGCCCTCAACGGGATCGACCTCGACGTGCCGACCGGCATGTACGGCCTGCTCGGCTCGAACGGAGCGGGCAAGACCACGCTCATGCGCATCCTGGCGGGACTGCTCAGGCCCACCTCCGGGACGGTCCGCGTCGGCGGGCACGACATCACCGCCGCCGACGGGCGCCTGGCCGTACACCGGGTGCTCGGATACCTCCCCCAGGAGCTCGGGGTCTACCCCGACCTGACCGCGCGGCGGTTTCTGGACTACATCGCCCTGCTCAAGGGACTCGACTCCCGTTCCCTCCGGCGACGCAGGATCGGCGAACTGCTGGAGACGGTCGCGCTCACCGAGCACGCCGACCACAAGCTCAAGGGCTTCTCCGGCGGGATGCTGCGGCGGGTCGGCATCGCCCAGGCGCTGCTCGCCGATCCCCGCCTGCTCATCGTGGACGAGCCTACGACCGGGCTGGACCCCGAGGAGCGCATCCGGCTGCGCGGTCTGCTGACCGAGTTCGCGGAAGATCGCACCGTCCTGCTCAGCACGCACATCGTCGAGGACGTGGCGCAGACCTGCCGGTTCCTGGCCGTGCTCGCCAAGGGCCGTCTGGTGTTCCAGGGGGACGTCGGGGAGTTGGTCTCGCGGGCCGACCGGCAGATCTGGACGGTGACCACTCCCGGTCCCGCGCCCTCGCGGGGCAGGATCGTGGGCTCCCGCCCCGACGGCGGGGGAACGCGCTACAGGGTCCTCGCGGCCGCCTCCCCCGACCCTTCGGCCCAGCCGTCCGAGCCGACCCTCGAAGACGGCTACCTCGCGCTCATGGAGTCCGGCCGGTAAGCGTCCTCGTCCGGGTTTCCGCCCGCATAACTATGCTCGCTACCGGCGACAACCAATCAGAAGCAGGCCGCTCCAGGAGGTAACGCGTGACCACGCACACCGAAGCCGAGATCGCGTCCCAGCCCGACTGCTGGCGTCGTGCCGCCGGCATGGTCCCGGCCGACGCGCTGCCTCAGCGAGGCGAGCGCGTGGCCGTGGTCGGCTGCGGCACCTCCTGGTTCGTCGCGCAGGCCTACGCGGCGCTGCGGGAGGGGGCGGGACACGGTGAGACCGACGCGTTCGCCGCGTCCGAGGCGCCGCTGCCCGGCCGCTCCTACGACCGGGTGCTCGCGCTGACCCGGTCGGGCACCACCACCGAGGTGCTGGAACTGCTGGAGGAGATCGGCACGAAGGCGCCGGGCACCAGGATCACCGCGATCACCGCGGACCCGGACACCCCGGTCGTGGGGCTCGCTCACGAGGTCGTGGTGCTCGACTTCGCCGACGAGAGATCGGTCGTGCAGACCCGGTTCGCCACCGCCCAGCTCGCCCTGCTCCGCGCCCACCTCGGCGAGGACCTGACCGACGCGATCGCCGACGCCGAGCGCGCTCTCTCCGCTCCGCTCCCCGACGAGCTGATCACCGCCGAGCAGTTCACGTTCCTGGGCCGCGACTGGGCCTACGGCCTGGCCCTGGAGGCCGGGCTGAAGATGCGCGAGGCCTGCCGGGCGTGGACCGAGGCCTACCCGGCGATGGAGTACCGGCACGGCCCGATCAGCATCGCCGGGCCGGGAAGGATCACCTGGATGCTCGGCGAGGCCCCCGAGGGGCTGCGCGGCGAGGTCGAGGCCACCGGCGGATCGTTCCTGGAGAGCACCCTCGACCCCATGGCCGAGCTCATCAAGATCCAGCGGGTGGCCGTGGCACGGGCACACGCCGGGGGGCTCAACCCGGACGAGCCGCTCCACCTCACCAGATCCGTCATCCTCTCCCCCTGAGATCTCCGGCATCCCCTGATATCCCCGGCGGCCCGAGCCCGGAGTCTCCGCACCCGGAGCCCGGAGTCTCCACGCAGGGGAAATTCGATGACGGCCGGCACCCGAGAACCGGAGAGGATGGTTCCATGAGCATCACACTCACCGACGCCCGCATCGTGACCCCCCAAGGTGTCCACGGAGGCTGGCTCACCATCGAAGATGGCCGGATCACCCACATCGGCCAGGGCGCCGCCCCCGGCCCCGGCCACGGTCTCGGCGGCCGGTACGTCGTGCCGGGTTTCGTCGACATCCACAGCCACGGCGGAGCCGGTGGTTCCTTCCCGACGGGTGATCCGGAGCAGGCGAGCCGAATCGCCGCCCTGCACGGCCTGCACGGCACCACCACGCTCATGGCCAGCCTGGTCACCGCGGCCCTGGACGACCTCGCCAGAGCCACCTCCGCCCTGGCCGACCTGTGCGAGGAGGGCCTGCTGGCCGGGATCCACTTCGAGGGCCCCTACATCTCCGGTGCCCGCTGCGGCGCGCACAACCCGGCCCTGCTGCGGGAGCCGTCGGCGCAGGAGCTCACCGGGCTGCTCAAGGCCGGGCGCGGCCATGTGAAGATGCTCACCATCGCCGCCGAGCTGCCCGGCGCGCTGGACACCATCCGGGAGGCGGTCGCGAACAACGTGATCGCCGCTCTCGGGCACAGCGACGCCACCTACGAACAGACCATCGCGGGCATCGAGGCGGGCGGCAGCGTCGCGACCCACCTCTACAACGCGATGCCGCCGCTGCACCACCGCGACCCGGGACCGATCGCCGCTCTCCTCGAGGACGAGCGCGTCACGGTCGAGCTGATCAACGACGGTGTGCACGCGCACCCGGCGATGGTCCGCCTGGCCTACGACGTCGCGGGCCCCGGCCGCACCGCGCTGATCACCGACGCGATGGCGGCCGCGGGGGCGGGCGACGGCGTCTACGGGCTCGGCACGATGAAGGTCAACGTCACCGACGGGGTGGCACGGCTGGCCGAGGGCGGCACCATCGCGGGCAGCACCCTGACCATGGACGTCGCGTTCCGGCGCGCCGTCCGGGAGGTCGGGCTGTCCCTGAGCGAGGCGGCCGAGATCGCCTCGCTCACCCCCGCCCGGGTGCTCGGCCTCGCCGACCGCCTGGGCTCGGTGGCGGTCGGCAAGCAGGCCGACCTCGTGGTGCTCACCGACGAGCTGGAGGTCGCCGGGGTCATGCGGCAGGGGGCCTGGATCACCGAGCCCCGGTGAGGCCACCGCTCAGGCCGTCCCGGCGAGCCGATCACCGCTGACGGCCCCTCCACGGGCCGGTCTCGACCGACGATGCCGCCCGCCAGGCCCCGACGGGCCGATCACAACCGGCGTCGTCGTCCGCCACGTCCCAACAGGCCGATCACGACCGGCGATGCCGCTCACCACGTCCCAACGGACCGATCACAACCGGTGCCGCCCGCCACGTCCACGGGTCGATCACGGCCAGTTCCACTGGATGCCGATCAGACCGGGTTCGAGCGTGTCGGCCACCAGGTGGACGGCGTGGTGGGCGTTGAGGACGAGTTCGCCCTGGTCGTGCTCGTGGGCACCGGGATCGGGGCGGGTGAAACGGCGGACGCCGGCCGGAAGGGCGGCGGGCGTGAAGTTCACCCGGAGCACGTACTGGCCGGCGGGAAAGCGGAAACCCCGTTCGTACCTGGCGGTCTCCACACCGCTCGGGTCGGCCAGCTCGTAACGGATCACCTGGGTGTCCCCCGTCTGGAGGACCCGGTCGAACAACAGCTCCGCCACCACCAGGGCGGTCGGCCCGTCGCGGCGGACCCGGCCGACCCTGCAGTCCTCGAGCGCGCGGATCCGCACGCGTTCCACGTCGCATCCCAGGTCGCCCCAGTAGATCATGATGTAACGATCGGCGGCGTCCTCGTGCGCCCGCACCACCTGGAGCGTCTCGCGCCGGACGATGCTGCGGTCCAGCCCGACCTGCACCGTCTCGTACATCGTGGCGATGTGCAGGCGCCGGTCGTCGGCCACCCCGTCCAGATCCTGCAGCAGGGCCGACAGGGTGTGGGAGGACTCCATGATCGCGGAGTACGGCAGGGTGCTCTGCGGCGGCTCTCCGGGACCGCGACCCCGGGGGCGGGGCGGGCCGAGGAGGGCCATGAGCGAGCGGGGCGGCAGGACGAGGATCTCCTCCAGCGCGCGTACGGCACGCAGCGACTCGGGCCGCTCGGGACGGCGCAGGCCCTGCTGCCAGTAGCTCAGGCTCGTCATCCCGACCCGCAGGCCGCGTTCCTCCAGATTCTGGCGGAGCCTGCTCAGGGTCAGGCCGCGTGCCTCCACCGCCGCACGGAGCGCGGCGTGGAAGGGGCCGTCTCTGAGGGCGATCCGGAGTTCTTGATCATCCAACACATGTGAATGTTCACAGATTTTCCCCTATACGTCACTTTCAGGGCCTCCCGCGCAGCGCACCTCACGGCCGAGGACCGCGGTCGGGCTGGAGAGCGACCGGTCCGCCGGATGGCGCCATACCCGCAGGAAGACAACGGGCGATCAAGGAAGCTCCGGACCCACAGGAAACACCGGACGAACGTGAAAGTTTCGAACCCACGGGGAAACACCGGATGCGCGGGGAGGCGCCGGATCGGCGGGGAGACAACAAACGGGCGGGGAAACGCCGAACGCCCGGCCTCCGCGGAGACCGGGCGTTCGAAAGGGATGTCAGCCGATGTGCGGGGCCACGACGACCTCGACCCGCTGGAACTCCTTGAGGTCGGAGTATCCGGCGGTGGCCATCGTGCGCTTGAGCGCGCCCATCAGGTTCATCGAGCCGTCGGCCACGGAGGAGGGGCCGTGCAGGATCTGCTCCAGCGTGCCGACCGTGTCGAACTTGACCCGCTTGCCCCGGGGAAGCTCGGGGTGCTGTGCCTCGGACCCCCAGTGGAAGCCGTGGCCGGGAGCCTCGGTGGCCCTCGCCAGCGGCGAGCCGACCATGACCGCGTCGGCGCCCACGGCGATCGCCTTGGCGATGTCACCGGAGGTGCCCATGCCGCCGTCGGCGATGACGTGGACGTACCGGCCGCCGGACTCGTCCATGTAGTCGCGGCGAGCCGCGGCCACGTCGGAGATCGCGGTGGCCATCGGCACCACCACGCCCAGCACCGTGCGGGTGGTGTGCGAGGCGCCGCCGCCGAAACCGACGAGAACGCCCGCCGCACCGGTCCGCATCAGGTGCAGCGCCGCGGTGTAGGTGGCGCAACCTCCGACGATCACCGGAACGTCGAGCTCGTAGATGAACTGCTTGAGGTTCAGCGGCTCGGCCCTGCCGGAGACGTGCTCGGCGGAGACCGTGGTGCCGCGGATCACGAAGATGTCCACGCCCGCGTCGATGACGGCCTTGTGGTACTGGACCGTGCGCTGCGGGGACAGGCGGACGGCCGTGGCCACCCCGGCGGCGCGGATCTCCCCGATGCGCCGGCCGATCAGCTCTTCCCTGATCGGCGCGTTGTAGATCTCCTGCAACCGCCTCGTGGCGGCCTCACCCTTGAGCTCCGCCACCTCCGCCAGCAGTGACGTCGGGTCCTCGTAGCGGGTCCAGAGACCTTCGAGGTCCAGCACCGCGAGACCGCCGAGCCGCCCGACCTCGATCGCGGTCTTCGGCGAGACCACGCTGTCCATGGGGCTCACCACGACGGGCAGTTCGAACCGGTAGGCGTCGATCTGCCAGGAGATCGAAACCTCCTCCGGATCGCGGGTGCGACGGGATGGGACGATGCCGATCTCGTCGAGCGCGTAGGCACGACGGCCGTTCTTGCCGCGCCCGATCTCCACCTGAGTCATATATATGTCTTTCCTTCATGCGTGTATGGATACTCACGCCAGGTGGGCGCGGACCGTACAGTGCCGATGTGGCTCGCCTGCTCGCTGAGCTCGGCGGATCCCCGTCCTCCGGAAACCTAGCGACCGTGGTAGTTCGGAGCCTCGACCGTCATCTGGATGTCGTGCGGGTGGCTCTCCTTGAGGCCCGCCGAGGTGATCGGCATGAGCTCGCACTTGCTGTGCATCTCCGCGACCGTGCGGCATCCGGAGTACCACATGCCCTGGCGCAGGCCGCCGATGAGCTGGTGGGCCACCGCGGCGACCGGGCCGCGGTAGGGGACCTGGCCCTCGATGCCCTCGGGGATGAACTTGTCCTCGGTGCCGACGTCGGCCTGGGCGTAGCGGTCCTTGCTGAAGGAGGTGCCGCCGCGCTCGCGGTTGCGGACCGCGCCGAGCGAGCCCATCCCCCGGTAGGACTTGAACTGCTTGCCGTTGATGAAGATCAGCTCACCCGGAGACTCCTCGCAGCCCGCGAGGAGCGACCCCAGCATGACCGTGTTGGCCCCGGCCGCGATGGCCTTGACGATGTCACCCGAGTATTGGAGGCCGCCGTCGCCGATCACCGGCACCCCGGCGGGACCGGCGGCCAGGGAGGCCTCGTGGATCGCCGTCACCTGCGGGGCGCCGACACCGGCGACCACGCGGGTGGTGCAGATGGAGCCCGGCCCGACGCCGACCTTGACCGCGTCGGCCCCGGCGTCGACCAGCATCTGGGCGCCCGCGCGGGTGGAGATGTTGCCGCCGATCACCTCGACCCGGCTGTTGGCCTTGATCTTGGCGATCATGTCGGCCAGGCCCTTGGAGTGACCGTGGGCGACGTCCACGATGATCACATCGACGCCGGCCTCGATCAGGGCCGCCGCCCGCTTCTCGGCGTCGTCCCCGACGCCGATGGCCGCCCCCACGACGAGCCGGCCATCGGCGTCCTTGGTGGCGAGCGGATACTGCTCGCTCTTGGTGAAGTCCTTGACGGTGATGAGCCCGCGGAGCCGCCCGTCGGCGTCGATCAGCGGGAGCTTTTCGATCTTGTTCTGCCTGAGCAGCTCGTACGCGCCGTCCCTGGAGACCCCGACCGGCGCGGTGACCAGCGGCATCGGGGTCATGACCTCGCGCACGGAACGGCCCTGGTCGGTCTCGAAGCGCATGTCGCGGTTGGTGACGATGCCGACGAGCACGCCGCTCGCGTCGGTCACCGGGACACCGGAGATCCGGTAGGTCGCGCAGAGCCGCTCGACGTCGGCGAGGGTGTCGTCCGGCGAGCAGGTGACCGGGTTGGTGACCATCCCGGCCTCGGAGCGCTTGACGAGGTCGGCCTGCTGGGCCTGGTCCTCGATGGAGAGGTTGCGGTGCAGGATGCCGATGCCGCCCTGACGGGCCATCGCCACCGCCATCCGGGCCTCGGTCACGGTGTCCATCGCAGCGGAGACCAGCGGGATCCGGAGAGTGATCCCGCGCGACAGGCGCGTGGTGGTATCCGCCTCACCCGGCTGCAGATCCGAATAGGCGGGCACCAGGAGCACATCGTCGAACGTGAGCCCCGGTTCGGTGAACTTGGCCATCTGCAAACCTCCTACCACGGCGCTCTCATAATGGGGAAAGGCGCCGACCCCCGGATCACAGTTTAGAGTCTGCGGCCAAACCTGCGGGACACCCCCGGGAAAAGCCGAGGGACCGAGTGGTCGATGACCCGCTCGGCCCGCCCGAATCCGCGGAACACCCTCGGGAAAAGGCGGGAGGCCGAGCGGTCGGTGACCCGCTCGGCCTCCCGAATCACCGGCACCGGCACGAGGCGTCTGGCATGCCACCGAACCCCCCTCCGCGTCCGGGTGGCGACGTGACTCGTATCCGGTGCCGACGCTGCGTCAAGCCTGCGTCACGATCGGTTCACCCGCAATGTACAAACGTGCAATTGCACGAAGTTGCACACACTGTCGTATCAGTTAGGAGCAACGCCCGGACAGGGATGATTCACCGGGTTATCCTCGCCAGACCCGTGTCATTTCAGGAGCCCCTCGCCGATGCGTACTGACACACCCGCACCGCTCGACCCGCTGGAGACCCTGGGTCTCACCCCGGCCCAGACCTCGCTCTACAACGCGGTGCTGCGCCTGCACCGCGCCACCTGCGCCGAACTCGCCGAGGCCACCAACGGCTCACCGGAGCTGCTCGACCGCGAGCTGGCCATCCTCGTGAGGCTCGGCGTGGTCGACGAGCAGGGCGGGGAGTATCTCGCCCGGCACCCCGCCACGGCCCTCGGCCACCTGGTCGCCGAGCGACTGGACCGGCTGGCCGCGGAGAGCCGCAGGATCGACACCGTGCTCGGGTCGATCCGCGGTTTCATCCACCAGTACGACGCCGGACGCGACTACCAGGCCGGCCAGTTCCCCGTGACCCTGGTCGGCGGGGCCGACGAGCTCTACGAGAGCGTGATCGGCATGGCGATCCAGACGCCGCCGATGGAGTTGCTGTCGGCCATTCCCGACAAGCGGACGGTGAACGACTTCGCGCACCGGTACGCCGACCAGTGGATCGCGGCCCAGCGCACCGACCTGCTCTCCTCCCGGTTCATCATCCCGGTCCACACGCTGGGGATATCCGGCCTGCGCGACAAGCTGGACCAGTTCGAGCGGGCGGGGGCCCAGGTCCGCACCCTCGACGTGGTGCCGAGCTGGTTCCTCGTCGCGGGGGCCGACGCCGCGGGCATGCCCGCCCAGTGGGGCGGCACCCTCGCGGAGAACGCCTACAACTTCCACCTGGTCAGAGCCGTCGTGGTGGTGGCCGCGCTGCGCTCCTTCTTCGAGGAGCTGTGGGCCCGCGCGGCACCGCTGCCGTGGACGCACCGCGGCGACGGCGTGATACAGGTGCTGCGGCTGGCCGGTCAGGGGGTCTCCGACGAGATGATCGCCCGGCAGCTCGGGGTCTCGGTCAGGACGGTGCGCTCCCGGTTCGCCGACGCCATGGCCGAGCTGGGCGCGCAGTCGCGGTTCCAGGCGGGCGTGGAGGCCTCGCGCCGCGGCTGGCTCGTGTGACACACCCCTGAGGCCTCGCGTCGCGGCAGGCCGACACAACCCGTCGCCGAGGCGCCGCGGCCGGCTCGTGCAACACACGTAGCTCGTACGCCTCAGGGACCGGCTCTTGCAACACGTGGCTCGTACGCCTCAGAGGCCGCAGGGCGCCCGGCCCGCAGGCCCCCGCGATCATGTGACCCGAAGCTCTCCGGAACCCGGCCCGCACAGGCCGCTTCAATCGTGCGACCCGGAGCCCACCCGCGAGCACCCGGCTCGTATAGTTCAGAACCTGTCTGTCACATCCAGACCATAAGGTGGGATCGTGCTCGACGATGTCCCTCGCGACCCGTTCGCGGATGACCCCGACGACCCGGCGGCGGCGCTGGGTGAGCCTGACGATCCCGAGCCGCTGACCTCGGACGAGCGCGACGAGGCCATGACCGACCTCGCCGACGTGGAGGTCTTCCGATCCCTGCTGGAGCCCCAGGGCGTGCTCGGCCTGGTCCTCGACTGTCCCGAGTGCGGCGAGCAGCACTACTTCAACTGGGAGCTGCTGCGCGGCAACCTGCGCCAGATGATCGAGAACGGCCAGCCGCAGGTGCACGAACCCGCCTACCAGCCCAACCCCACCGACTACGTGAGCTGGGAGTACGCCCGCGGTTACGTCGACGGTGTGATCGACACCGAAGAGCGCCGCTGATCGGTGGGCGGTGTGATCGGCACCGAAGGCCCCTGCTGATCGACATCGTCGATCAGCGCCGACAGCAGCCCGACCATGGCGTCGAGGCTCGCGACGGGCTTCCTGAGGGAGAGCGCCTCCAGGACGGCGTCGGTCTCGGCCACTGCCGGGTCCTCGTCCGGCCCGTACTTTCGAGCCGGACGTCGCGGATGAACCGTTGTCATGATCGTGCTCGCTCCGGGTCCTCGCCAGTCCCGCCCTGCGCTCCAGGTTCTCGTTTCTGATCACCGCTCGACTGCTCCACGGTCAAGCTATCGACTCCAGCTCCGCCATCGCCCGTAGCCGGGCCAGCGCCCGGTGCTGGGCAACGCGGACCGCGCCTGGTGACATGCCCAGTACATTACCGGTCTCCTCGGCGGAAAGACCTGACACCACTCGGAGCATGAGCAGTTCGCGCTGGTTGTCGGGGAGCCTGGACAGCAGCCGGCGCGCGTGCTCGGCCTCGATGTAGCGCACCACCGTCTCCTCCGGCCCGGGCCCCTCGTCGGGCCCGTCAGGGAGATCCTGGGTGGGTACGGCGGATCGTACGGAACTACGCAACGCGTCGGCCACCTTGTGAGACGCGATGCCGAAGACGAAGGACGCGAAAGGGCGTCCCATGTCCCGGTAGCGGGGCAGTGCGGACAGCACTGCGATACACACTTCTTGGGCCACATCGTCCGCGATGTGATACTGGCCAGAAACCCGGCCAAGACGACCACGGCAATAACGGACAACCATTGGCCTCAGCTGCGCGATCAGAGATTCGATCGCTGTGCGATCTCCCTGAACGGCGAGCCTCGTCAGATCTTTGAGATCATCCCTATGGGCGGTCCCTTCAGATCTCGTCGCAAGCCTTACCCCATTTTTGGCGTCGGCGACGCATCCCTCGGTCACGTTAGGCATGATGCCCGCCCTGGTATGGCCTGTCGTCATCGCAAACGGCTACGGATTGGTCACATTGAAGCGGCGATAACGGGGAGTAATCGAGTGATGACAGCAACGACTCGAATTTGTACCAATATTTCATTGGATTACCAAATAAGCCGACTATTTGTTAGAACGACGTTTGGTCTTCCGCGCATCATGCCATGACGCTTCGCAGGGCCTTTTGGTTTACCGCAAAACGCGAACGGCTCGCACCCCTCGGGGGGACGCGAGCCGTACGGACCAACGAAGATCAGTGACCGTGGCCGTGACCATGGCCGTTGGCACCGGCGTCCGGAGCCTCTTCCTCGGGCTTGTCCACCACGAGAACCTCGGTCGTCAGCAGCATGCCGGCGATGGAGGCGGCGTTCTGGACGGCCGAGCGGGTGACCTTGACCGGGTCGATGACGCCCTGAGCGATCAGGTCGCCGTACTCGCCGGTGGCCGCGTTGAAGCCCTGACCGGTGGACAGTTCGGCCACCTTGGTCGTCACGACGTAACCCTCGAGACCGGCGTTCTCAGCGATCCAGCGAGCCGGCTCGATGAGCGCCTTGCGGACGATGGAGACACCGGTCGCCTCGTCACCGGTCAGACCCAGGTCGTCCAGGATCTTGGAGACGTGGATGAGCGCGGAGCCACCGCCGGAGACGATGCCCTCCTCGATCGCCGCACGGGTCGCGGAGATGGCGTCCTCGAGACGGTGCTTCTTCTCCTTGAGCTCCACCTCGGTGGCCGCGCCGACCTTGAGCACGCAGACGCCGCCGGAGAGCTTGGCGAGGCGCTCCTGGAGCTTCTCGCGGTCCCAGTCGGAGTCGGACTGCTCGATGGCGAGCTTGATCTCCTTGACGCGGTCGGCGATCGCCTGCGCGTCACCGGCGCCGTCCACGACGGTGGTGGAGTCCTTGGTGATCACGATGCGGCGGGCGGTGCCGAGCACCTCGAGACCGACGTACTCCAGCTTCAGGCCGATCTCCTCGCTGACGACCTGGCCACCGGTGAGGACGGCGATGTCCTGCAGCATGGCCTTGCGGCGGTCACCGAAGCCCGGAGCCTTGACGGCGACGGAGGTGAAGGTGCCACGAATCTTGTTCGTGACCAGGACCGCGAGGGCCTCACCCTCGACGTCCTCGGCGATGACGAGCAGCGCCTTCTTGGACTGAGCGATCTTCTCCAGCAGCGGCAGGAACTCCGCGACAGAGCCGATCTTGCTCTGGGTGATCAGGATGTAGGGGTCCTCCAGGACCGCTTCCATGCGCTCCTGGTCGGTCACCATGTAGGGCGACAGGTAGCCCTTGTCGAACTGGAGGCCTTCGGTGAACTCCAGCTCCAGGCCCATGCTGTTGGACTCTTCGACGGTGATGACACCGTCCTTGCCCACCTTGTCGAACGCCTCGGCGATCAGCTCGCCGATCTTGACGTCCTGCGCGGAGATCGTCGCGACGTGCGCGATCTCCTTCTTGTCCTCGACCGGGCGGGCGGACTCGATCAGCTTGTCGCTGACGGCCTTGGCCGCGAGGTCGATGCCACGCTTGAGCGAGAGCGGCTGGGCGCCGGCGGCGACGTTACGCAGACCCTCACGGACCATCGCCTGGGCCAGAACGGTCGCGGTGGTGGTGCCGTCACCCGCGACGTCGTTGGTCTTGGTGGCGACTTCCTTGGCCAGCTGGGCGCCGAGGTTCTCGTACGGCTTCTCCAGCTCGACCTCACGGGCGATGGTGACACCGTCGTTGGTGATGGTCGGCGCACCGAACTTCTTGTCGATGACGACGTTACGGCCGCGCGGGCCGAGGGTCACCTTCACGGCGTCCGCAAGGGCGTTCACACCACGCTCAAGAGCGCGGCGTGCGTCCTCCTCGAACGACAGGATCTTCGGCATAACAATCCCCTCTATAAGTACGTCGGCGCATCAAAGCCCCGGGCGCTCACGCGACCCGGGGCTCGATACGTCACCTTTATGAAGCTGGAACTACTTCTCGATGACGGCGAGCACGTCGCGGGCGGAGAGCACCAGGTACTCCTCGCCGCTGTACTTCACCTCGGTGCCGCCGTACTTGCTGTAGAGGACCACGTCACCCACTTCGACATCGAGCGGAATCCGCTTCTCGCCCTTGTCGTCCCAGTTGCCGGGACCGGCCGCGAGGACTTTGCCCTCTTGCGGCTTCTCCTTGGCGGTGTCTGGGATAACCAGACCGGAAGCGGTGGTCTGCTCTGCCTCAAGCGGCTGGACCACAATGCGGTCGCCGAGCGGCTTAACGGGAACCTTGGTGGCGGTCGTCACGTCGGACCTCCCCTTCAGATTTGAATGATCTAGAAGAGGCGACCAGCGGTCTGCCGTCGCGGGTGTCAGACCTGCCTCGTCGCATGTATCTGGCACTCTCACCGGGAGAGTGCCAATACGGAACAGTATGCAAGGAGGGCTTGACAGTCAACACGGGATGGCCCTTCTGCGCTTCACGCGAACGTCAAGCTATGCACAACCCCCCTCAAAACTACCCTTCCCACCTGGCAGCACCTGCCCATGTAGGTGATGAACCATCAAGGAACATCGGGGAACGCAGGGGAGCATCGAGCGACATACCGGGCAACGCCGGAGGACGCCGAGGAGCCGAGGCGCCCCGGGGAACCCGGCGGAACACGCGCTCCGGCCCCGCCGGGATGCCGGAGCGAGGCGAAGGCCGCGTCCCCGCCAGGCGGTAACGTCAGACGACGTGGACCTTGACGCATTCCGGGAGCTGCTGACACCCCGCGGCCAGGAGGCCCTGACGGCCGCGGCCGAGACCGTCGGCGACGACCCGGTGGCGGCGGTGACCCGGCTCAGGAAGATCTACGACGCCGGCCTGACCTCCGCGGCGCTCACCCAGGCCGGGCTCAGGCGGAGGGCGAGGGAGAAGTTCGGCGCCGACGCCGATCTCATGTACTTCACGCAGGCCGGTCTGGAACAGGCCACCCGCCGTGAGGTCGCCGACCACAGGACGCGTCGCGTCGCCCCCGGCTCCCGGGTCGCCGACGTCTGCTGCGGCATCGGCGGCGACCTCCTCGCGCTGGCCAGGGCCGGATGCACCGTCGAGGCCGTGGACGTCGACCCCCTCACCGCGGCGATCGCCCAGGCCAACGCCGAGGCCCTGGGATTCGGCGACCGGGTCTCCGTCCGTACGGCGGACGCCGGAGCGATCGACCCGGCGGCGTTCGACGTCCTGTTCGCCGATCCCGCCCGCCGTACCGCCCGGGGCAGGACCTTCGACCCCATGGGCTACTCGCCTCCCTGGCCCGACGTGCTGGAGATGGTGGCGAAGGCGAGGTCGGCCTGCCTCAAGGTCGCCCCCGGGATCCCCTACGAGTTCATCCCCGCCGGGGCGGAGGCCGAGTGGGTCTCCCACAAGGGCGACGTCAAGGAGGCCGTGATCTGGTGCGGCGCCCTGGCGGGCGAGACAGATCGCAGGGCCACGATCCTGCCGTCGGGCGACACGATGACGCCCGACCCCGACCTGGGCCAGGCCGAACACGGTCCGGTCGGCCGTTACATCTACGAGCCGGACGGCGCGGCGATCCGGGCCCATCTGGTCGCGGAGATCGCCGCGACGGTCGAAGGTCACCTGCTCGATCCGCACATCGCCTACATCACCGGGGACGTCGCCGTACGGACACCGTGGGCGTCCCGGTACGAGGTCCACGAGACGCTGCCGTTCTCGCTCAAGCGGCTGCGGGCCGCGCTCCGCGAGCGCGGAGTCGGCAATGCGACGATCAAGAAACGCGGCTCGGCGGTCGATGTCGACAAATTGCGGAAAGACCTACGACTTTCCGGAGACAAATCCGCGGTCGTCATTCTTACCCGAATCATCGACAGGCCGTTCGCCTTCATATGCGATCCATGCTGACCAGCCGAAACGGCAAACTCGGACAATTCATTGACAATTACGATCTTTCAAATTCGACCTCGTTAAACCTTGATCAGAAGGCTAGGATTGCCGGGCGAGAGTTCGCTCCCTCGCGTGCGGTTTGACCGCGTTCAACAGCGAAATGAACCAATCCCACCGCGCGGCTGACCGTCGGCGAGTGAAGGAGCTTTCGGTGGATCACTCCGACCACACCCTGCTCCAGGCAGGCAGTCAGACTGCTATCTCCGACCGGATGCGCGAGCTCCTCGCCCGCGCGGCACAGGACCACGTCTACGAGCAGCGGACCCAGGGCGCGGTGCTGGACGAGATCCGCCAGCGCCTCGAAGGCATGGAGTGGTTGCTGCGAGAGGTAAGGGAGCGCGAGCTCGGCGGGCTGAGCGGCACGCTGGAGTCCGTCCACGGCCGCCTGGACGACATCTCCGTCCGCCCTCCGGCCTGGGCGGAGGGCCTGGCCCAGCACGTCGAGGCGGTCCGCGACCACGTGGACACCGTGGGCGAACGCGTCGGCGCCCTGGGCCAGCGGGTCGACACCGTCCGCGACCGGGTCACCCCTCTCGGCGAGCTGCCGAGTCTCTGGGCCGATCTCGGCACCGTCGGCGAGAGCGTGGACGAGGCGCTCATCCGCCTCCAGACCGTCGTGGACGGCACCCAGGGCGTCGACGGCCGGCTGAAGGAGCTGGTCGAGCATTTCGGCCGGCTCCACTCCCAGATGGAGGTCGCGGCCCACCGGTTCACCCGCCTGGACAGGTCGCTGGCCGACCTCGTTCAGCGCACCGGGCGCCTGGAGGCCGGGATGCTCGACCTGCCCGCGAGCGTGCGGGAGGCCGTCGACGGTGCGACCGACCGCCTGCTCGCCGCCGTCGAACGGACGAACGGCAAGATCGACCTGCTCATGCCCCGGATCGACGACCGGGCCGACGGCGTCGAGAGCCGCATCGACCGGCTGGACGGCCGCCAGATCATCGTCGACGGCCGCTTCGACACGATCGACGAGCGCCTCGACGACATCGAGGGCCGTGTCACCAGCCGGATCGAAGTGATCGACTCCCGCCTGTGCGCACTGGACGGCCGTGCGGAGAAGACCGCCGAGCGCCTGGAGTCCGTGGACGAGCGCGTCGACAGGCTGCCCGCCACCCTCAACATCGGCGACGTGCACAAGAACGTCGGCGCGCTCATCGACGTCCAGACCGACGGTCAGGGCAGGCGCTTCGACTCCCTGGAGCAGCACGTCGCCCAGACCGAGGCCGCCCTCGTCCCGCTGGCCGACCTGCTCCGCGCCCAGCCCGACCGCGCCCAGCTCACCGAGGCCCTCGGGGCGATCGTGGAGCCCGTCCGCACCGACCTCACCCGCCGTCTCGGCGCTCTTGAGGAGACCATGCTGGCCCTCGCCGAAGCGCTTCTCCGTCCCGCCCGCGCCGACAAGGACTGACCACCGCATCGCGTCCCCCTGCGGTCACGCGATGCGCCCGCATCAAGCTCCGCCGGTCATGCGATGTGCCCATATCAAGTTCCGGCGGTCACGAAGTGCGCCCGCAGCAAACTTCGGTGATCACGAAGCGCGCCCGCAGCATGCTCCAGTTGTCACATGGTGTTCCCCATGTCGGCTCCGGCGGTCAGGCGATGCGCCCGCGTCGAACTCCTGCCGTCACGTGGTGTTCCCCGTGCCGGTTCCGGCCGTCAGGGGATGGGCCGCGCCTTGAGATTGCCTCCGGCCGGGCGTGCGGCCGCGGCCGCCATCGCCTCGGGGCACAGGTTGTCCCGGACCAAGGCGAGCAGGGACGACAGCACCCCGGCCTGCTCGGGCGTCAGTCCCTGGGTCATCCGCCGGTTGGCCTCGGTCAGCACCCTGCAGATCTCCGGCCGCAGCGCGTCACCCGCCGGTGTGGTGTCCACAATGCTGATGCGCCGGTTGGTCGGACAGGGGCTGCGGCTGACGAACCCACTGCGCTCAAGGCGTTGCAGGCTCTTGGTCATCGTCGACACGTCAATGCCGAGGATCTTCGCCAGGGCGTTCTGTGACTGCGGACCGTTGTCCCAGAGGGCTGCCATCACGCGTTCCTGGCCCGGGTAGAGGTCGACCTCCGCGAGAAGACCGGCGAGCAGCACTCGATGTCCACGCGCCGCCTGAGCCATCAGACAGCTTAGGTCGTTCTCGTCGTCGTCGCGCGTCTCGATCTCGTCGACACCCTCAATGAGCAGCGGCTCAGCCATGTCAGGTTCCTCCTGTTTCCCCTTGAGCCTACCGCTTGCAAGTTGGTCGGCCAAGTTGTATAAATGCTCATTGGCTGGCCAAGTTGGTCGGCCATGAAAGGAATGGTCATGTCCTTCTCACCGTTCACGCTCGCCGGACTTCAACTGCCCAACCGCCTCGTGATGGCCCCCATGACGCGCTCCCGGGCCTATGTCGACGGGATCCCCTCCTCTCTGACCGCCCTCTACTACGCCCAGCGGGCCTCCGCCGGCCTGATCATCACCGAGGGAATCCAGCCGAGCCAGGCGGGTAAGGGCTACATGAACACTCCGGGCCTGCACACCGACGAGCAGGTGACCGGCTGGCGAGAGGTCACGGACGCCGTCCACGCGGCGGGCGGCCGGATCTTCGCCCAGATCATGCACGCCGGCCGGATCGGCCACCCCGACAACACCGGCGGACTGCCGGTCGGGCCGTCCGCCGTACAGCCCGCGACGCAGATGTTCACGCCGAACGGCATGCAGGACATCCCGGTCCCCGTGGAGCTGTCCGCCTCCGAGATCGAGGAGGCCGTTCAGGACTTCGCCGCCGCCGCCGTCCGCGCCATCGAGGCGGGCTTCGACGGGGTCGAGCTGCACGGCGCGAACGGCTATCTCATCCACCAGTTCCTGTCACAGAACGCCAACCTGCGCGAGGACGGCTTCGGCGGGTCCGTGGACGGCAGGATCCGGTTCGCCGTGGAGACCGCCAAGGCGGTCGTGAACGCGATCGGCGCATCCCGGGTCGGCATCAGGATCTCCCCCGGAAACGGCGCCGGCGACCTGGTCGAGGACGACATGCACGAGGTCTACCCGGCACTGGTCTCCGCGCTCTCCGAGCTCGACCTGGCCTACCTGCACCTCGTGGTGAGCCCCTCGGAGGAGCTCAACGAGCGGATCCGCGCGCTCTGGCCGAACACGCTCATCGCCAACGACTCGTCGTTCGCCGATCCCGCCGAGGCCAGTGCCCACTGGCTGAGCCGGGGCGCCGACCTGGTCTCGCTGGGCAAGTCGTTCCTGGCCAACCCCGACCTGCCGATCCGTCTGCGCCTGGGCGCGACGCTCAACGAGGCCGACTTCACCACGGCCTTCGGCGGCGACCACCGCGGTTACACCGACTACCCGACGCTCACCCTCCACTCCGTGTGAGAGCGGAGAGCGCGCGTGGAAGGCGATCATGACTCGGCGACGCCGAGATCACCCGTGCACGGTGGTCACGCCTCGGCGACGCCAGGGTCATACGTGAACGATGGTCATGCCTTGACGACCCGGGATCACAGGTGGACGGTGGTGATCGGCAGGGAGGAGTCCGCCGGGATGTCCAGCCGGGACGGCGTGACACCGGCGGCCACGAGGTCGGAGCCCAGCGCGGCCACCATGGCCCCGTTGTCCGTGCACAGTCCCGGGCTGGGGACGCGGAGCCGCACTCCGGCCGCGTCGCAGCGTTCTTGGGCGAGGGCACGCAGGCGGGAGTTGGCCGCCACACCGCCGCCGATCAGCAGGTCCTGGACGTCGTACTTCGCGCACGCCTGCAGTGCCTTGCGGGTCAGCACGTCGACGACCGCCTCCTGGAACGACGCCGCCACGTCGGGCACGTGGATCGACTCGCCGGAGCGCTCCCGGGCCTCGACCCACCGTGCCACGGCGGTCTTCAGACCGGAGAACGAGAAGTCGAGCGTCCCGTCGTCGCGCTTGCCGCGGGGGAACGCGATGGCCGTGCCGGAACCCTCGCGGGCCGCCCGGTCGATGTAGGGGCCGCCGGGGAATGGCAGGCCGAGCACGCGGGCCACCTTGTCGAACGCCTCGCCCGCGGCGTCGTCCACCGTGGATCCCAGCGAGACGACGTCCTTGGCCACGTCGGGCACCAGCAGCAGGGACGAGTGCCCGCCCGATACCAGCAGGGCGATGCACGGCTTGGGCAGGGCGCCGTGTTCGAGCTGGTCGACGGCCACGTGGGCGGCCAGGTGGTTGACGCCGTACAGCGGCACGCCCAGGCCCAGCGAGTACGCCTTGGCGGCGGCGACGCCGACGAGCAGCGCGCCGGACAGGCCGGGTCCCGCGGTCACCGCGATCGCGTCGATGTCGGTGAAACGCAGGCCCGCGCGCTCCAGGGCCCGCTCGATGGTGGGCGTCATCGCCTCAAGGTGCGCCCTGGAGGCGACCTCGGGCACCACCCCGCCGAAGCGGGCGTGCTGCTCGACGCTGGAGGCGATCGTGTTGGCCAGCAGGGTGTGCCCCTGGACGATGCCCACCCCTGTCTCGTCACAGGAGGTCTCGATGCCCAGGACCAGAGGTTCGTCACGCATTGAGGTCCTTCTTCATCATGATCGCGTCGGTGCCGTCCTCGTAGTAGCCGCGGCGCACGCCGATCCGCTCGAATCCGAAACCGCCGTACACCGCCTGCGCGCCCGGGTTGTCGGCGCGCACCTCCAGGAAGATCGACTGTGCGCCCCGCCGTACGGCCTCGGCCAGCAGCTCGGTCAGCATGGCGCTGCCGATCCCGGTCCGCTGCTTCTCGGCCAGGACGGCGATGGTCTGCACGTCCGCCTGGTCCCCCGCCGCGAAGAGCCCGGCGTAGCCGACGATCTCGTCGTCCACCAGGGCCACCACGTAGTGGCGCGTCCTGGGCTGGTCGCCCAGCTCGCCGCGGAGCATGCCCTCGCTCCACGCGTCCGCGGGGAAGGTCTCCCGCTCGATCTTCATGACCGAGGGCAGGTCGTCCACGGTCATCTGGCGCAGCACCGCGGTCACGAGGAGACCTTCTTGGACGCCGAGGGCACCTGGGCGTCGGGACGGCGCAGGTAGATCGGGAGGGGCAGGCTCAGCACGGGATGCGTGCCGCTCTCGACCACCTCCCGGACGTCCCGCTCGCCGAGCTGCTCGGCGGCCAGCGCCGCCAGGGCTCCCGCGAAGGGGTAGTCGGGCGCGTCCAGCAGGCGGGAGGCGCCGACCGTCTCGGCGTACATTCGCCCGCCGGCGCCGACCAGCGGGATCTCCCCGGGAAGCTCCTGGGGCTTGTCCACCGCGGGTCCGGACAGCCGGGTCCGGAGGTCCTGGTAGTGGCCCCAGAACACCTCCTTGCGCCGGGCGTCGGTGGCCACCAGGAACGGCTCGGTCAGCCCGCTGCCGTAGGCGACGGCGTCGAGCGTGCACACGCCGTACGCCGGGACGCCCAGGGACGTCGCGAGAGCCTGAGCGGTCATCAGGCCGACCCTCAGCCCGGTGTAGGGACCGGGCCCGGAGCCGGCGACGACGACGGTGACGTCGCGGAGCGAGGCTCCGGCCTCCCGCAGGACCGTCTCGATCGTGGGCACGAGCAATTCGCCGTGGCGACGCGCGTCAATCGTCGTCGACTCGGCGAGAACCCTCTCGCCGTCGTGCAGCGCTGCGGTGACGGCGGGGGTCGCGGTATCAAAAGCCAGGACCAGCACGAACAGTTAGCCTAGCTCGTTCTGCGACGGGCAAGGATCCGTCCTGCTCCACAAGGGCCGGGGACGGCCCCGGCGGGAGAGTCCGGGGGCGTGTTCCGAGCGCGGTCCGCCGGATGCGATCACGCTCCGACCGGCCGAAACCGGCGGGACCGGAGCACTCCGTTGTGCGCGTGGAAAGCGCCGGAGCATGCCTTCGTGAGGCGCGGGAAGTGTCAGAGCACGCCGTTGCGAGGCGCGGGAAATGTCAAAACGCACCGTTATGAGACGCGGGAAGCGTCAGAGCACGCCGTCCCGAGACGCGGGAAGCGACAAACGAGCCCTTGTGAGACGCGGGAAGTGTCAGATCGCACCGTTGCAAGGCATGGGAAGCGCCGGAACGGGCCGTCTCAGGTCTTGACGAGAGTGGCGTAGACGATGAGGTTGTCGCGATATTCGTGCTTGTCCCAGTCGAAGTTGCCCCCGCAGGTGATCAGCCGGAGGCCGTCCTCAAGGTAGACCTTGTCGGCGGGGAACTCGTTCTTGCTCACCCGCTCGATGGAGTCCACCCGATACCGGGCGACCTTGCCGTCACTCCGCACGACCTTGATCTCCTGTCCCTCCCGCATGTCCTTGAGCTTGTAGAAGACCGCCGGGGCGGTCTTGGTGTCCACATGCCCGAGAATCACCGCGGGACCCTGGTCGCCGGGGACCGCGCTGTCCTTGACCCAGCCCGCGGTCTGCGGCTTCTCGTACGGCGGAAGCTCGACCGCGCCGTCCTTCACGCCCAGCTTCATCAGGGGCGCCTTGATGCCCAGCGAGGGGATGTCGATGCGGCTGGGCACGACCGCGGCGCGGGCCGGCGGCTTCTCCTCCTCGCCGCCGACCCTGTTGAACGCGACCAGCACGGCACCGGTGATGACTCCGGCCAGGACGATCCGTGACCAGCGAGTGGGTTCGGCCATCGAGATCTACGAACGGCGGCGACGCACGACCGCGAAGCCGATGCCGCCCGCGAGCGCCGCGCCGAGCAGGAGACCGGTCATGCCGAGCGGCATGCTCGAGTCCTCGGGACCGCCGGCCGCGGTGCCGCCGCCGCCCGTCTCCGGCGCCCTGGTGCTGATGATGGTCCTGGTGGTGCTGGGCTTGGGGGTGGCACTCGGCGTGGTCGACGCCACGATCCTGAGGTTGGCCTTGCCGGTGTCGTTGGTCCCGTCGCACCTGGCGTTGATCTCATAGACGCCTACCGCGGTGCCCGCCGCGACCGTGGCCTGGCCGCGGACCCACGGTCGGGGCGTGGGTGTGGCGGTGGCCGAGGGGTCGGGGGTGGGCGTCGTCAGGATCGGATCGAGGGTGACCGGGATACGGAAGATCTTGGAGGAGGCGGTGCCCCGATGCTCGGGTCCCCCCTGGGGGATCGGGCAGTTCGCCAGCACCCACACCTTGTCTCCGGCCTTGGCGCGGGCCGGTTGCAGCTGCACCTCGATGTCCTGTCGGCTGATCGCCGGATCCGGCGAGGTAGCCGTCCCCGTGGGGCTCCCCGAGTTTGCCTCGGCCGTGCATCCGACCATCCCGAAAAAGGCGATGGCCCCTAGAACCGCGACATGCTTGACCTCTGGCACCGTCGAACTCCACTTCGCACTCCGGCCGACGACCCTCGCCCGGCACGATTTCCCACCTCTTCCCCATTAAACATGGGCAAACCCGCCATAGTCGATCTTCGACCCGGATGATCTATATCAAGATGGGAAGTAGTGCCAGGGTGCCAGGGTTCCCCTGCCTACGGGGGCGAATTAGACGACACCCTCCCAGCGCGCGCCTATCCCGCGAAGTCGTACGGTCCGGGCCTCACCGGCCTCGTCCGACTCGCCGCGTTCGATGAGGATCTCCAGCCGGTCGTCGGCGAGCCCCTCCACCAACCCCTCGCCCCACTCCACGACCGTCACCGAGTCCTCCAGCGAGGCGTCCAGGTCCAGGTCGTCGACCTCCAGGTCACCGCCGAGCCGGTAGGCGTCCGCGTGCACCAGCGCCGGGCCGTCCGACAGCGAGGGGTGCACCCTGGCGATGACGAAGGTGGGCGAGGTGATCGGGCCGCGCACCTTGAGCCCGTCGGCGATTCCCTGGACCAGGGTCGTCTTGCCGGCGCCGAGCGGCCCCGACAGGATCGCCAGGTCCCCCGGGCGCAGGAGACCGGCGAGCTCGGCTCCCAGCTCCCGCATCTCCTCCGCGGTCGCCACGACTCTCACTTCTCTGTCACTCCCGTCGATCCGTCTGCGTCATCCGTACCGTCCGTGCCGTCTGCGTCACCGGCGCCGTCCGTGTCGTTCATGTCGTTCGCGCCGTCAGTGTCGTCAGCGTCGTTCGCGACCGCCCGCTTGAGCAGGTCACGCAGCGCGTCGTTGACGACGGTCGGCCGCTCCAGCTGGACCAGGTGCGAGCTGTTGGGCACCTCGGTGAACTGGGCCCGGGGCAGCGCCGCCGCCATCGCCTTGCTGTGTTCGACGGGCGTCAGCCAGTCCTTGTCACCGACCATGATGGACGTCGGCACGTCGTTCAGGACGCTCAGCGCGCTCAGTTTGTCGTGCGACATCAGCGCCGGATAGAACTCGGCGATCACCTCGAACGGGGTCGAGCGGATCATCGACTCCGCGAAGTCCACCACCGTGGGGCTGACGCTCTTGGAGTCTCCGAAGCCCAGGTGACGCAGGGCCAGGAAGGCCACGTCGTTTCCCACCTGGCGACTCCTGTCCACCAGCGTGCCGCCCCGGCTCAGTATCGACACCGTGCCCGGCGTGACCTTGTGCACGGCCTTGGACAGCATCGCGGGCAGGCCCAGGGAGATCTCGGCCAGCTTGCCGGAGGAGGTGGAGATCAGCGCGACCCCCTTGATCTTGTCGCGGAACAGCTCGGGGTGCCGATCGGCCAGCGCCATGATCGTCATACCGCCCATGGAGTGCCCGACCAGCACACACGGACCGGGAACCAGCGCCTCGATCACCTCGGCGAGGTCGTCGCCGAGCCGGTCGATCGTGCAGTTTCCGTCCATGGTGCGCGGCGAACGCCCGTGGGAGCGCTGGTCCCACAGGACCAGGCGGTAGGAGTCGCACAGGTCGCGCCGCTGGTAGTGCCAGGAGTCGAGATTGAGCGTGTAGCCGTGGCAGAACACCACGGTCAGCGGGGCGTCCTCCTGGCCGTCCACCTCCGCGTAGAGCTTCACTCCGTCGGAGGTGGCGACCGTGACGGGGCGCCCGCGCAGCTCGCCCAGCGGCTCGCTCGACTCCAGATCGGGACGGAGCCTGATGCGGCCGACGGCATACCGCTTGGCGAAGGCCACGGCGGCCACGCCGGCGGACGCGACACCGACGACCGCGCCCGCGATGCCGACCTTGCGCCGTGTGATGACACTCATGCGACCCCCTGAAACGCCTCTCACCGGTAAACGCGTGGAACCCGCGAACCGATCCTGGTCACGATCTCATGCGTGATCGTGCCAAGGGAATCCGCCCACTCCTGTGCGGTCGGCTCGCCCTGCGAACCGTCACCGAACAGGACCACCTCGTCACCTTCCGCCAGTGGGTCGTCTCCCACGTCGATCATGAACTGGTCCATGCAGACCCGCCCGGCGATCCGCCGCCGCCGGCCCCCCGCCAGCACCTCCGCCCGGTTGGTGGCGTGCCTCAGGATCCCGTCCGCATACCCGAGGGGGACCAGCCCAAGCGTGGTTTCCCGATCTGTGACATACAGGTGCCCATAGGACACACCGGAATCCGCGGGCACCCGCTTGACCAGGGCTATCCGTGCCACCAGGGTCATCGCGGGGCGCAGCCCGAAATCTCCGAGCTCGGGCACGGGGCTCAGGCCGAAGGTCGCGATGCCCGGCCGCACCATGTCGTAGCGCGCCTGCGGCAGCGTCAGGATCGCCGCCGAGTTGGCGATGTGCCTGATGATGTGGGAGCCCCTGACGCCCGCCTTGTCGGCGACGGCCAGGGCCTCGTCGAAGGCGGCGAGCTGGAGCGCTATGGAGGGGTCTCCCGGCATGTCGGCGCAGGCGAAGTGCGACCAGAGCCCGACGATCTCGATCGTGCCCTCGGCCTGCCTGCCCAGCGCCCGGTCCAGCAGCGCGGGCCATTCCGCGAGCGCCGCGCCGCCGCGCGACATGCCGGTGTCGACCTTCAGATGCACCCTGGCGGCCCTGCCCGCGCGGCCCGCGGCCCCGGCGATCGCGTCCACCAGCCCGGGAGAGGCCGCGGACAGCTCGATGTCCTGCTGGACCGCCTCGTCCAGCGGCTCGTTCGGCGGGATGATCCACGACAGGATGGGCGCGGTGATCCCCGCGGCCCGCAGCTCCAGGGCCTCGCGGACATAGGCGGTGCCCAGGCGGTCGGCCCCGCCCGCAAGGCAGGCCCGCGCGCCGGGGATCAGCCCGTGCCCGTAGGCGTCGGCCTTGACCGCGACCATGGTCTCGGCGCCCGGAGCGTGACTCCTGAGCAGCGCGAGATTGTCCCTGATCGCTGAGAGGTTCACCCGCGCTTCGGCAGGAGTCATCGGAGAGCTCATTTTTCCAGTCTGGCAGGTCAGCCGTCTTCCCGGGGCCGATTCATGATCGATCTCACCACCTCGGGGATCGCCTCGACGACGTCCCCGGCGGCGAGCGGTCCGCGTTGACCGGCGATTCCGTGGAGATAGGCGGCGCAGGAGGCCGCGTCGTACCCGCCGAGGCCCGCGGCCAGCAGCGTGCCGGTGAGTCCGGCGAGCACGTCACCGGTGCCGCCGGTGGCCAGCCACGGGCTGCCGGTGGGGTTGATCCTGACCGGCCGCCCCTCCTCGGCGACCAGCGTGGTCGAGCCCTTGAGCAGCACGGTCACGCCCAGCTCCGCCGCCGCCCGCCGTACGTGCTCCAACCCTCGCGCCTCGATCCGCGCCCGTGGCACGTCCAGCAGCCGCGACAGCTCGCCCGCGTGCGGAGTGATCAGCACGGGTGCGGTACGGCGGAGCAGCGTCCTGTCCTTGGCGACCAGCGTCAGCGCGTCGGCGTCCACGAGCACCGGGACATCGCTCGCCAGCACCGAACGGGCGATGGCGAGCGCGTCCTCGTCGGTGCCGAGCCCGGGTCCGAGCACCCACGCCTGCACGCGGCCCACCTCCTCGATCCCCTCCCCCGGTGCGAGCGTCGTGATCACGGTCTCGGGCCAGCGGGCCCGCACCTGCGCCACCGGCTCGGCGACGCCCGCGTAGCGGACCATGCCCGCCCCGGCCCGGATCGCCCCGCCCACGGCCAGCACCGCGGCCCCGGTGTAGCGCTCGCTCCCGGCCGCGATCCCGATGACGCCCCGGCGGTATTTGTCGGAGGTGGCGTCAGGTCTGGGCAGCCGCAGCGCCACGTCCGCGTCGGTCAGCGCGGACGCGTCGGGGTCCGGCAGGTAGGGGCCGAGCCCGATGTCGACGAGCTCCGCCCGCCCCGCGTACCGCGAGCCCGGATCGACGAGCAGTCCCGTCTTCCAGGCCCCGAACGTGACGGTGGCGTCCGCCGTGATCGCGGTCCCGTCGACCCGCCCGTCGGCCGCGTCCACTCCGCTCGGCACGTCCACCGCGATCACCTCGCCGGGCGCGTCGTTCGCGAGCCCGGCGAGGGTCGCGTACGGCTCGCGCAACGGCCCGGTCCCGCCGATCCCGACCAGCCCGTCCACGACCAGGACCGCCGCCCCGACGAGCCCTCGGACCGCGGCGTCGTCGCGAGCGTCCGACGTGCGGCCCCCCGCCCGGCGCAGGGCCTCCAGCCCCCCGGCATGGACCCGCGACCCGGCGAGGATCGCGTCCACCCTGGCTCCCCTGGACGCCAGGCGCGCCCCGGCGTAGAGGGCGTCGCCGCCGTTGTCGCCGCTGCCGACGAGCAGCACGACGCGGGAGCCGTACACCGCGCCGAGCATCCTGGCGCAGATCACGGCGAGCCCGGTGGCCGCCCGCTCCATGAGGGTGCCCTCGGGCACGGTGGCCATCAGTGCCGCCTCGGCCGCCCTGATCTGGTCGGAGGTGTACGCGGTCCGCATTCCACCGAATCTAACCTCCGGCGATCACGTAGGCGATGGCGACGCCCCCGTCACGGGTCGGGGAAATATGCCGGCGGGCGACTCCGGGGGCCTGAGCGGCATCCACCGTCCGGCCCGTCACCCACGGCTCCGATCGGCCGCTTCCGAGGCGAGGGGCGTGGTTCGACGTTGCGTGGAGGTGTCCAGGGGTCGGCGCTCGGGGGCGCGTCACGATCGAAATCACGGGTGCGGTTCGACGTTCCGTGAGGGCGTCCAGGGGAGAAGATTCGTCCGCTTCCGTTCCGTTCGACGGATTCGCGTCACGTTAACCCGCTACCCTCGAATCCGCTATATGGCATTAATCGCTAATTAACCGGACAAAAGAGTGCCTCCACTCCTTTCCCACTTATGGGCACTCGCAATCCATAGGAGTTATCCACAGGCTGTGGATTGCAACCCGAACTCCGAGGTGAGACCGGCTAAGGTGGCCTTTTAGATCTTTATTTCCCGGGATGTGAGCTTGGTCACCCTCGCATCTTCACGGCCGCCGCGCTGACGGTGATCGCGGCCGTGCTCGCCACCCGGTCCCGTTCCGCTCACGTGCCGGCCACCGGCGGTGCGGTCTTCGCGCTCGACATTCTCTGGCCGGGCTCCCTCCCCCTGCCGAGCGGTTCCCCGCCGGCCGACCTCCTCCGGTCGGCGGCGATCGCCGCCCTGGTCGTGGGCACGCGCCCGTGGGCGATCACCGTGACGACCCCGCCCCTACTCCACCGTGACCGACTTGGCCAGGTTGCGGGGCTGATCGACGTCGTGGCCCTTGGCGGCGGCCAGCTCGCAGGCGAAGACCTGGAGCGGCACCGTGGCGACCAGCGGCTGGAGCAGGGTCGGGACGGCCGGGATGCGGATCAGCGTGTCGGCGTAGGGCTCGACCGCCGTGTCGCCCTCCTCGGCGATGACGATGGTCCTGGCGCCCCTGGCCCGGATCTCCTGGATATTGGACACGATCTTGTCGTGGATCACGCGCTGGCCGATCGGGGACGGGACGACGACCACGACCGGGAGCCCCTCGTCGATCAACGCGATCGGGCCGTGCTTGAGCTCGCCCGCCGCGAAGCCCTCGGCGTGCATGTAGGCCAGTTCCTTGAGCTTCAACGCCCCCTCCAGCGCCACGGGGAACCCCACGTGCCGGCCGAGGAAGAGCACGCACCGCTCGGTGGCCAGCGATCTGGCCAGCGCGCGGACCGGCTCCACGGTCTCGAGCACCTCGTTCACCTTGGACGGCATCTCGGCCAGCCGGTTCATGATCTGGGAGATCTCGTCGCCGAACCTGGTCCCCCGGACCTGGGCGAGATAGAGCGCCACGAGATAGCAGGCGACGAGCTGGGTGAGGAAGGCCTTGGTGGAGGCGACCGCGATCTCCGGGCCCGCATGGGTGTAGAGGACGGCGTCGGACTCGCGCGAGATCGTGGAGCCGTTCACGTTGCAGACGGCCAGTACCCGCGACCGCTGGTCGCGGGCGTGCCGTACGGCCATGAGCGTGTCCATGGTCTCGCCGGACTGGGTGATCACCATGACCAGCGTGTCGCGGTTGAGGATCGGATCCCGGTAGCGGAACTCGCTGGCCAGTTCGACCTCGCATGGCACCCCGGCCCAGTGCTCAATGGCATATTTCGCGATAAGTCCGGCGTGATAGGAGGTTCCGCACGCGACGACGATGATCTTGTTGATGTCCCGCAGCTCCTGGTCCGACAGCCGCATCTCGTCCAGCACCAGCAGGCCCTCCGAGTCGACCCTGCCCAGCAGCGTGTCCGCCACGGCCTGAGGCTGCTCGGCGATCTCCTTGAGCATGAAGTAGTCGTAGCCGCCCTTCTCGGCGGCCGAGGCGTCCCAGTTGACGTGATAATCCCTCGTCTCGGCGGGACGGCCGTGGAAGTCGGTGATCGTGATCCCCGACGTCCGCAGCTCGACCACCTGGTCCTGCCCCAGTTCGATCGCCTCGCGCGTGTAGGCGATGAACGCCGCGACGTCCGAACCGAGGAAGTTCTCCCCCTCCCCCCGCCCGACCACCAGCGGTGAGTTCCTTCGCGCCCCCACCACCACGCCCGGCTCGTCCAGCGAGACCGCGAGCAGCGTGAACGCCCCCTCCAGGCGCAGGCACACCCGGCGCATCGCCTCCGCCAGGCCGCCGACGGCGAACTCCTCCAGCATGTGCGCCACCACCTCGGTGTCGGTCTCGGAGACGAGCTTGTGCCCCTCGCTCTCCAGCTCCGTCCTGAGCGCGGCGAAGTTCTCGATGATCCCGTTGTGGATGACCGCTATCCGCCCGTCACAGTCGGTGTGCGGGTGGGCGTTGCGGTCGGTCGGCGCGCCGTGTGTGGCCCACCGGGTGTGCCCGATCCCGGCCGTCGCCATCGCCGGGGGCCGGGAGACCAGGATGGACCGCAGATTGGCCAGCTTTCCCGCCCTTTTCTCCACGATCAGGTCGCCGTCGTCACCGACCAGGGCTATCCCCGCCGAGTCGTACCCGCGGTACTCCAGCCGCCCGAGCCCCTCGACCACCACCTCGACCGCCTGACGATGACCGGTGTATCCCACTATTCCGCACATGGCCAACCCCCTTCACCTTGAGAGATCGGCCGCTGAGCCTATGGAGAACCCCCGTGGGAACCCAAGATTCCTGCCCGGCATCGGGCAACGCCGTACCCCCCTGAGGGCGCCGCCGGCCGATCAGTAGGCTTCGGAACCATGGCCAACGGGTTAGACACGGCGTCACCATACGTGCAACTGAGCCGGGCGCAGTGGAGCGAGCTCCGCAAGAACACGCCGCTGACGCTCACCGCGGACGAACTCGAGGAGCTGCGCGGCGTCGACGATCCGATAGACCTGGCCGAGGTCACCGACATCTACCTGCCGCTCACCCGGCTGCTGAACCTGCACTTCACCGGGGCCAGGCAGCGCAGCGCGGCACTCAACACCTTCCTCGGGGCCAGTCAGCGGCCCGCGCCGTACATCCTGGGCATCGCGGGCAGCGTCGCGGTCGGCAAGTCCACCACGGCCCGGCTGCTCCACACCCTGCTGGCCCGCTGGCCGGAACACCCCAGGGTGGAACTGATCACCACCGACAGCTTCCTCTACCCGAACCAGGTCCTCACCGAGAAGAACATCACGCACAGGAAGGGCTTCCCGGAGAGCTACGACCGGCGGGCCCTCGTCAGGTTCGTCGCCGACGTCAAGGCGGGGCTGCCCGAGGTCACGGCTCCGGTCTACAGCCACCTGGAGTACGACATCGTGCCCGGCGCGACCCAGACCGTGCACAGGCCCGACATCCTCATCGTCGAGGGCCTCAACGTCCTGCAGCCCGCCCCGCCCACCGCGCTCGCGGTCAACGACTACTTCGACTTCTCGATCTACGTGGACGCCAAGGTCGAGCACATCCGCAACTGGTACGTGGACCGCTTCCACAAGCTCCGGCGGACCGCCTTCGAGGATCCCAAGTCCTACTTCAAGTATCTCGCCGAGCTGTCGGCCGAGGAGGCGACCACGTTCGCCGAGAACGTGTGGCGCGACATCAACGAGCGCAACCTCGTGGAGAACATCGCCCCCACCCGGGGACGGGCCGGCCTGGTGCTGTACAAGGGCCCGAACCACTCGATCCAGCGCGTACGGCTCCGCCGCATCTGACTCCCGGACGGGCTCCGAGGCCCGTCCGCCGAGCCGCGACGCGGGTCCTAGGGTTGGGTCGTGCTCCATCTACGCGTGATCAGCCCACCTGAGCTGTCGACCCGGATACTGGAGATACTCGACGAGGCCGTCGGCGTCACCAACCTCGTGGTGCTGCCCGGCGTGGCCCGCTCCCCCAGAGGCGACCTGATCCAGTTCGACGTCGCGCGGGAGGCCGCCAACGAGGTGATCGAGAGGCTCCGGTCTCTCGGCCTGTGCGCGGAGGGGTCGATCGCGGTCGAAGAGGTCGACCTGTCGATCTCCGAGGCGGCCGATCACGCCCAGGAGGCGGCACCGGGTGATGGGGACGACGCCGTGGTCTGGGCGGAGTTCTCCCAGCGGGTCGAGGACGACTCCAGGCTCACCTGGGCCTTTCTGACCTTCCTCGCGATCGCCACGCAGATCGCGGCGATCGGTGTGATCGTCAACTCGCCGATCCTGATCGTCGGCGCGATGGTGCTCGGGCCGGAGTTCGGCGCGATCGCGGCCATCTGCTTCGGCCTGATCCAGAAGGACCGGCACCTGATCGGCCGCGCCCTGCGTGCGCTGGCCATCGGTTTCGCATCCGCCATCGCGACCACCTTCGCCTGCGCCCTGGTCTTCCACTGGCTCGGCTGGATCGAACCGTCCTCTCTGATCGACCACAAGGAGATCGGCTTCATCGTCAAACCCGACAGATGGTCGTTCATCGTGGCGCTGCTCGCCGGTGCCGCCGGGGTGCTCTCCGTCACCGCGGGCAAGTCATCGGCTCTGGTCGGCGTCTTCATCTCGGTGACCACGGTCCCCGCCGCCGGATACTTCGCGGTGGCCGGCGCGCTCGCCCGCTGGGGAGACATGGCGGGATCGGCGATCCAGCTCGGGGTGAACATCGCAGGCATGATCATCTCTGGCATGGTGACGCTACTCATCCAAAAGGCCTACTGGTCCCGGTTCGACATGCGACTTCCGGGGCGATCAAGGCGGAAACCCGCGCACGAGTAGGGGTCGCACCTGCCCTTATGGAGGAGGGGAAACTCGTTCGTGTGGCGGAGGAATTTACGACACGCGGTAGATAGTGTCCGAGCATGACTATCCTCGCCACCGAGGGACTAACCAGACGTTTCCCCCGGGTAACGGCGCTCGACCAGCTCACCGTCACCGTCGGTCCCGGCGTGACGGGCCTGGTCGGCGCCAACGGCGCGGGCAAATCGACGCTGATCAAGATCCTGCTGGGGCTGCTCGAACCTTCCGGCGGAACCGCTCAGGTGCTCGGCATGGACGTGACGACCCGAGGCGCGGAGATCCGCCGGGTCGTGGGTTACATGCCCGAGCACGACTGCCTGCCGCCCGACCTGTCCGCCACCGAGTTCACCGTACACATGGCCCAGATGTCGGGCCTGACACGCACCGCCGCCCGGGAGCGCGCCGCCGACGTGCTGCGCCACGTGGGACTCTACGAAGAGCGTTACCGCGCGATGGGCGGCTACTCCACCGGCATGAAACAGCGGGTCAAGCTGGCCCAGGCCCTGGTGCACGACCCGCGCCTGGTCCTGCTGGACGAGCCCACCAACGGCCTCGACCCGCAGGGGCGCGACGAGATGCTCGCGCTGATCCGCAGGATCGGCTCCGAGTTCGGCATCAGCGTGCTGGTCACCTCCCACCTGCTGGGCGAGCTGGAGCGGGTCTGCGACCACGTCATCGTGATCGACGGCGGCAAGCTGCTGCGTTCCTCGGCCATCGGCGAGTTCACCCAGAGCACCCAGACCGTCACGGTCGAGGTGGAGGAGGGCCAGGAGGCCCTGGCCGCCCGCCTCACCGAACTGGGCGAGACCGTCACCTTCCACGGCCGGATGCTCCTGGTCCACGTCCGCGCGCCGGAGACCTTCGACACGCTCCGCGACGCGGTCTGCGAGCTCGACCTCTCTCTCATCCGCATGGAACAGGGCCGCCAGCGCATCGAGGACGTCTTCCGGGAGCCCGTCAATGTCTGAATCCACGGGTGTCATTCACGACATCGGATACCGCCACTACGACGGGGCACGGCTCGGCCGCGGCCGCGCCGTCCTGGCGCTGACCGTGCACAGCCTGCGCGGAGTGTTCGGGCTCGGCCGCACGGCCCGCGCGAAGATCATCCCCTTCCTGCTCGTGGGCGTGATGATGCTGCCCGCGGTCGTCTCCATCGCGATCATGGCGGTGGTCAAGCAGAAGGGGCTGGGCTACACCGAGTACGCGGCCATCATGCAGGCCGTACTCGCGATCTTCCTGGCCTCGCAGGCGCCGTACACGGTGGCGCCCGACCTGCGCTTCCGGGTGCTGCCGCTCTACCTGTCGCGCCCGGTGACGCTGGTGGACTACGTCGGCGCGAAGCTCGCGGCGATGACGACGGCGATGTTCCTGCTCCTGGCCGTACCGCTCACCGTGCTCTTCATCGGCGAGATGCTCATCGACCTGCCCGGGGACACCCCCACCGCCGCCTACCTGACCAGCATGGCCGGAGCGGTCTGCTACGCGGTGCTGCTGGCCTGCATCGGCGTGGCGATCGCCTCCTTCACCCCCCGGCGCGGGCTGGGCGTGGCCTCGGTCATCGCCTTCTACCTGCTCACCTCCGCCGTCTCCACCGTGCTGTTCGCGACGATGGAGTCGATGGGCAACGACACCGCCGCCGCGTGGGCCTGGCTGATCAACCCGTTCTTCCTGGTGGACGCGGCCGTGCAGGTCGGGATCTTCGGGGCGAAGCCCGCGCAGAGCAGCATCTACCCGTCGGGCGCCGGGACCGTGGTCGCGATAGTGATCATGCTCGCGCTGATCGCCCTGTCCGTGACAGCCCTGATCATGCGATACCGGAAGGCGGCCTCGCGATGAACATCGAACTGGCTCAGGTCTCCCGCTGGTACGGCAACGTGGTCGCCGTCAACGACATCACGATGACCGTCGGCCCCGGCGTCACCGGCCTGCTCGGCCCCAACGGCGCGGGCAAGTCCACCCTGCTGCACATGATGGCCGGTTTCCTGGCCCCCTCCGGCGGCACCGTGACCCTGGACGGCGCCCGGATCTGGCACAACCACGAGATCTACCGCTCGATCGGCCTGGTCCCCGAGCGCGAGGCCGTCTACGGCTTCCTCACCGGCTGGCAGTTCGTGCTGTCCAGCGCCAGGCTCCACCGTCTCCCCAACCCCGACGACGCCGCCCGCAAGGCACTCGCCCTGGTGGAGATGGAGAGCGCCAAGGACCGCAGGATCGAGACCTACTCCAAGGGCATGCGCCAGCGCGTCAAGGTGGCGGCGGCGCTCGTGCACGACCCGCAGGTCCTGCTGCTCGACGAGCCGTTCAACGGCATGGACCCGCGCCAGCGCATGCACCTGATGGATCTCGTCCGCGACATGGGCACGGCGGGCAAGACCATCCTGTTCAGCTCGCACATCCTGGAGGAGGTGGAACGGGTCGCCCAGCACATCGAGGTCCTGGTCGCCGGCCGCCACGCCGCCTCGGGCGACTTCCGCGAGATCCGCCGCCGGATGACCGACCGGCCGCACCTGTTCCGGGTCAGCTCCAGCGACGACCGCCGCCTGGCGGCCGCCCTGATCGCCGACGTCTCCTCGGGCGCGGTCTCCCTGACCGAGGCGGGCCTGGAGGTGCAGGCCGTGGACTTCCGGCGCTTCACCCGGCTGCTGCCCAAGGTCGCCAAGGAAGCGGACGTGCGGATCTGGCGAATCTCCCCGGCCGACGAAGACCTGGAGAGCGTCTTCTCCTATCTGATCAACAGGAGCGGCTGACCATGAACGGTGTCATCGCTGGAATCTCCTACCGGGCGCTGCTCGGCCGCCGGCGGATCTGGCTGCTGATCCTGCTGCCCCTGGTGCTGATCGGCCTGGCCCTCCTGCTGCGGTTGCTCGGCGTCACCGACGAGCGGACCACGGTCACGCTCATGCAGACCTTCGCCATCGGCACCATGCTGCCGCTGCTGGGCCTGATCGCGGGAACCGGGGTGATCGCCCCCGAGATCGACGACGGCACGATCATCCACCTGCTGGCCAAGCCGATCTCCCGGCCGGTCATCGCCCAGACCAAGTTCCTGGTCGCCGCCTCGATGCTCGCGCTGTTCGCCGCCGTGCCGACCTTCATCGCGGCCTATCTGCTGGTCAACCTCGAATCCGGGATCGCGTACGGCTTCGCCCTGGGCTCCTTCATCGGCGGCATCGCCTACGCGGCGGTGTTCATGCTGCTGGGCGTGCTGACCCGGCACGCGGTCACGATCGGCATCATCTACGCGCTCGTCTGGGAGGGCGTGGTGGGCAACTTCGTGCCCGGCGCCCGGAAGTTCTCCATCCAGCAGTGGGCCCAGTCGATCGCCGACCAACTGTCGTCCTCTGCGTTCTTCACCACCGAGATAAAGCTCAGCTTCGCCATCCCGGCCCTCCTCATCGTGACCATCGGTGCGGTCTTCTGGGCGGGCCAGCGCCTGCGCAGCTTCTCCCTCACCGGCGACGAGTAGATCTCTCCCGCCATGTGCGCCCCCTCGGCCGGGGGCGCACATGTAGCGTTCGGATATGAAGCCGTTCCTGACCGAGCTACGCCTCATCGAGTTCAAGACCTTTCGTGAGGCGACTCTGCCCCTGGGCGGCATGACGGCACTCATCGGCCGCAACAGCAGCGGAAAGTCGAACGCGCTCGACGGGCTTGAGGTGCTCTCCCGCCTGGCCACCGGGGCGGACCTTGTGGATGCGCTCGACAGCCGGCGAGGCGACGAGGGGCCGCTACGCGGAGGCATAGAGGGGTGCCCTCCCCATGGGACGGACCGATTCCGGTTGGGGTGCACCGTCGTTGCCGCCAATCGAGTCGGCGAGAGAGGCTACTTCTGGGTAAATCTCGACGTCACAATCCAGGTCCGTCCAGAGCCGGAAATCATCAGCGAAACTCTTGTCGGCTTTTCAGGAAAGAGCCGCTCGACGCGTAATCCATCACGCCGAGACATGCATGATCTTCTCAGGACGGCAGACGCACAGCCCGGGTCCGGCAGCATCGACGCCACCTGGTACAACGGCCGCCGAGGGCGAGACCCCAGAGCGTCGTTCCGCTCCACCCGGCTGCTCACCAGCCAGCTCCCTCTCCGATTGACGGGCGAGACGGAGGCCGAGCGCCATGTCCGCGCGGCCGCGGAGGACGTCCTGGAGACGCTTCGCGGAGTCTTCCATCTGGACCCCGTTCCTCACCTCATGCGGCAGTACGTCCCCAGTCGCGACACAAAACTCCGCAGGACCGCCGAGAACCTCCCGGCCGTGATCGGCCACATGGCCGATCACGATCCCCAGCGGTTCCGGCAACTCGTCACCCGCGTGCAGAATCTCGTCGAACACGAGGTGACGGGGATCGAGGTGATCCGTTCGGAACTCAACGACGTGATGCTGGCTCTCAGGGAGGACGGGGCCATCACCCCGGCCCGGGAGATGAGCGACGGCCTGCTGAGATTCGCTGCCATCGCCACGAGCCTGCTCCGCCAAGGACAGGATCTCGATCTCGGCGTGCGCGGCACGGAAGGCGATGGAAGATCCCCGACTCTGGTGATCGAAGAGTTGGAGAACGGCCTGCACCCCTCCCAGGCAACCCAGATACTTGACCTGGTCAGGCAGGCCACACAGGAAGACGCCTCCCGAGTGATCTTCACAACACACAGCCCCGCGCTGCTTTCGGCTCTGGGACCGGAAGACCACCAACATGTCATCGTCTGCTCTCGCGACCGTGACACCGGTCTTTCCCACCTTCGGAAACTTCCGGAGGTGGACGGGTATCCCAGCCTGATGGCTCAAGGTGATCTCGGTACGGTCGTCACATCCGGGCTTCTGGAGCAGCCCCGCTCTGCTCCGGCTCGTGACTTCACCGAGTTCGACCGGCTCATGGGAATCGGCTAACGGTGGGTCGCAGGGTCGAGTTCGTCGACACCTCGGTGCTCTGCAACCTCCTCGACGTCCCGGGGAAGAATCAGGACCGAAAGAACGTGCTGCGAGCGCTGGAGGAGAAACGAGCGTGTGATCTCATCCTGCCCGTCACCGCTGTGATCGAGACGGGCAATCACATCGCTCAACTCTCAGACGGTCGGCTCCGTAGGCAGTACGCCGACAAACTGAGCAAGCTCCTCGAACTCGTGATCATCGGGGAGGCACCGTGGGTGCTCCACACCGTCGAGTGGGGTGAAAGCTTCCTCCGGTCGCTCCTTTCGGGAGCGGGAACCGGGACGCCCTTCTCCGATCACGTGATGGCCAAGCTCGGCCTGGGCGACCTCTGCATCCTGGCCGAACGCGAGCTTTACCGGAGCAGGGTGACCGGTGTGGAGGTCGGCATCTGGACGCTGGACGGCCAGCTCAGCTCCCACTCCTGAACAGAAGAGCACGGCCCCCGCATCCGATGCGCGGGCCGTGCTCGGATGGTTCAGACGCGGGCCGTACGGACCGCGACCGCGTAATCCCGCCTGCCGAGACCCCGTAGAAAGATCGTGACGCTCCAGACCAGCGTGGTCAGGACGGTAGCCGCAGGCGGGCTTGGCGTCTCGCGCGGCGGGCGACCAGCGTTCCGGCCACCGCCACGATCAGCAGCCCGATCCCCATCAGGACGTAACGCAGGGTGCCCGTTGCCGGGTTGGCCGCCAGGCGGGCGGCCTCGGCCGCGGCGGCGCCGGCCGGCAGCTCGTCGGAGTGGGTGGCGCAGACGATCGGTTTGGCGTCCGCTCCGGTGCTCGCGCAGGCGACGGTGGCCAGGCGCAACAGCTGGTCCGGTGTGTCCTGCACCTTGGCGGTGGTGTGGAAGGTGACATCCTTGCCCGCCCTCACGTCCGCCGACCAGACGATCTGCCCGTGCCGCACCGCGCCGTGCCCGTCGGTGGAGACGAACTTGAGGCCGGGCGGCAGGCTCTGGGTGAGGTGGAGGTTTCGGGCGCCCGCAGTGCCGATGTTGCGGACGGTGACGGTGTAGGTGAGCCGGTCCCCCTCCTGGGCGGCGGTCCGGCCGTTGTCGACGCTGATGCTCAGCCTCGGGACGTTCCCGGCGGACACGTTCCCAGCGGCGGCCTTCGCGGCGGACGCCTTTCCACCGGTCTCCTTTCCTCCACCGTCTCTCTCTCCGGCGGCCTCTTTTCCGGCATCCGCCTTCTCGCCGGCGGCTGCCCTCCCGCCCGCCTTCTCTCCGGCGGCTGCCTTACCCCCGGCCTCCTCCCGGGTCGCCGTCTTCTTGCCGCCGTCCCCCGGCGACGGATCCGGCGAGAGCGCCGCCGAGGAGGGGCCGGCGAGGACGGCGGCAAGGATCACGCCGAGTCCGCAGGCGACGGCGGCACGCCGTACGGCGCCGGGGTGAGAGGTGCCTGTCATGGCTTCTCCTTCGCATTTCACATACAGAGGTGAATGATTCGGTCATGTACAGAGGTGAATGGTCTGTGGTGGTACGGAGGGAGATGGCAGGTCACGGGGTTATCGCGACGTAGTCGATCGTTGTGGAGTAGCGATCGGCCGCGACGAAGGGAATGTCCACCTCGTAGTCGTTGCCGATGGCGTCCCCACCGGGTGCCGAGGGACCGGACTGCTGGTGGACGACGACCGGGGTCGTCGCCGAGAGCGGCGAGAAGGTCGAGGTGCCGCTCTCGCGGACGCGCAGGTTCGCGACCGGGATGCGGTCGGTCACGCCGGGCGTCGCGGGGACGAGCTCGGAAGAGTTCGCCTGCGCGGTGACGGTGTAGCCGTTGACGCTGTTCGTGGTGACGGTCATCGTCACCACCTCCGTGCCGCGCACGGTCGTGTCCGGCATGCCCGTCAGCGTGAACTCGTTGATCAGATCCGTCATGGCGATGCTCGTGGGCGTCACGGTGATCGAGCTGGAGCAACCGGGATCGGTGCCTCCCGCGGGGCAGGTGCTGCCGGTCATCGCCGAGATGACCTGGGCGTCGAGGACCCCGTCACCGGTGACCAGGGCGTTGACGGTGACGCTGAAGGTGATGACCGCGGTCGCGTTCACGGGCAGCGCACCCGTCCAGTCCAGGGTGGTGCCCGCGAAGGAGAGTGTGCCGCCGGAGGCGGCCGCGTCCCCGTTGTACGTCGCGTCGTCGAGCACTCCCGCAAGCAGGGCGCTGAGCGTCGCGGCGGCGTAGGGGGCCTCACCGGTGTTGGCGGCCACGATCGTGTAGTGGACGGTGCCGCTCGCCACGATGTCACCGTTGGTGTCCGATGTCATGGTGATGGTCAGCGCCGGGACGAGGATGGTGACGGTCGCGGCGCAGCCGGGATCGGTTCCCGCCAGACAGGTGGAACCGGGGTCGGCGGAGGTGACGGCGTTGTTCAGGACGCGGTCGCCGGAGGCGGGGTAGGTGACGGCCACCGAATAGGTGACCGTGGCGATCTCACCGACCGCGAGATCACCGTTCCAGGTCAGCACCGGGGCGGCGTAGACGACGGTGCCGACGGAGGCGGCCGCGTCGTTCTGGTAGACGGCGTCGTCGAGCACGCCGGCCAGCGCGTCGGTGACCGTGGCACCGGCGTAGGGGGTCTCTCCGGTGTTGGCGATCGTCACCGTGTAGTGCACGGTGCTGCCGGCGACGACGACGGCGGTGTCGGCGGCCTTGGTGATCGTCAGTGCCGGCACGAGGACCCGCACGAACGTCGTGCAGGCGGGGTCGGTGCCGTCCACCGGGCAGGTGCTGCCCGGGGTCGGCGAGGTCACGTTGCTGGTCAGGGCCTTGTCACCGGGGTCGGGGTCCTTCACCGTGACGGAATAGGTGATCATGGCGCTCGCGCCGATCGCGAGGGCACCGGTCCAGGTCAGCTTCGGCGCCGTGTAGTCGAGGGTGCCGGTGGTGGCGGTCGCGTCCCCGTTGTAGATCGTGTCCGGGAACAGCCCGTCGAGCGCGGAGACGACGGTGGCCGCGGCGTAGTCCGTCTGCCCGGTGTTGGTGAGCGCGATCGTGTAGACGATCGTGCCCCCGGGGGTCGTGGTCGCCACGTCGGCTGTCTGGGTGATGCTCAGCGCCGGGATCAGGACGGTGACGGTGGCGGTGCAGGCGGGACCGCCGCCGCCTGCCGGGCAGGTGCTGCCCGGCGCGGACGAGGCGACGACGCTGCTCATGACCTTGTCCCCGGTGCTGGGGTCGTCGACCGTCACCGTGTAGGTGACGGTCGCGGTCGCGCCTACCGCCAGGTCGCCGGTCCAGGTCAGGTCCGAACCGGCGAACACGACACCGCCGGTCGTGGCCGTCGCGTCCCCGTTGTAGACCGCGTCGTCCAGCACATCCGCGAGCGCGTCGGTGACGGCCGCCCCGGTGTACGGGGTCTGGCCGGTGTTCTCGATCGTGATCGTGAACCGTACGCTCTCGCCGGGGGTCGTGGTCGCCTTGTTCGCCGTGGTGGAGACCGCCAGCCCGGGGATCAGGACGGTGACGGTGACGGTGCAGGCGGGACCGCCGCCGCCTGCCGGGCAGGTGCTGCCCGGCGCGGACGAGGCGACGCTGTTGGTCATGGCCTTGTCGCCGGGGTCGGGGGCGCGAACGGTGACCGAGTACGTGACCGTCGCGGTCGCGCCGACCGCCAGGTCGCCGGTCCAGGTCAGGTCCGAACCGGCGAACACGACACCGCCGGTCGTGGCCGTCGCGTCCCCGTTGTAGACCGCGTCGTCCAGCACATCCGCGAGCGCGTCGGTGACGGCCGCCCCGGTGTACGGGGTCTGGCCGGTGTTCGCGACGGTGATCGTGTAACCGACCGTGGAGCCGGGCGTGGTGGTGACGGTGTCCGCGACCTTGGTGACGGACAGGGCGGGGACGAGCACGGTGACGAGCGTCGTGCACGCCGGGGTGGACCCGGTGGACGGGCAGGTGCTGCCCAGCTCGTTGGAGAACGTCCTGTTGACGATCTGCTTGTCGCCGGGGTCGGGGTCGAGGACGGTCACCGAATAGGTGATCGTGGCGCTCGCGCCGACGGCGAGATCACCGGTCCAGGTCAGGTTGGGGCTGGTGAAGACGACCGTGCCGGTCGTGGCGGTCGCGTCGCCGTTGTAGGCGGCGTCCGGGAGCACCTTCGTGAGCTGGTCGGTCACCGTCGCCCCGGTGTACGGGGTCTGGCCGGAGTTGGCGACCGTGATCGTGTAGGTGACGGTGCCGCCGGGGGTGACCGTGGCCCTGTCGGCGCTCTTGGAGACGTCCAGGGCGGGGATCAGCACGGTCACGGACGAGGCGCAGGCCGGGTCGGTGCCGCCGACGGGGCAGTTGGTCCCCGGGGTGGCCGAGGTCATGACGGAGTTCAGGACCCTGTCCCCCGGATCCGGGTTCCGCACGGTCACCGAGAAGGTGACGGTGACGGTCTGGCCGACCGCGAGGGCGCCCTGCCACATCGCCTCGCCGCTCCCGGGAACGAAGGTGAGCTGGCCCGACGAGGCCGTCCCGTCGCCGTTGTAGATCGCGTCGTCCACCACTCCGGCGAGCAGGCCGTCCACCGCGGCGGCGTTGTACGGTGTCTGCCCGGTGTTCGCGATCGTGACCGTGTAGCGCACCACCCCGGTCGGAGTGGTCGTGGCGACGTCCGCCGAGTTCGTGATCGTGATCCTGGAGATCAGGACTTCACTGAAGCAGCGGGTGTCGGTGCCACCGACGGGACAGGTGGCGCCCGAGGTGGTGGAGGTGACGGCATTGGTCAGCCTCTGATCGCCGGTTCCCGGGTTGTCGACCGTGACGCTGTAGGTGACGGTGACCGCCTGGCCGGGGTTGAGGCCGCCGGTCCAGGTGACGGCCTGGCCGGCGAAGCCGACCGTTCCCCTCGTGGCGGTCGCGTCGCCGTTGTAGGTCGCGTCGTCCAGCACCCCGGCCAGCGCGTCGGAGAGGTTCGCCGCGGCGAAGGGGACCTGACCGGTGTTGGTGGCTGTGATCGTGTAGGTGACCGTCCCACCGGGTGTGGCCGAGGTCCTGTCGGCGGTCTTCGCGATCGTCAGAATCGGGGTGAGGACGACGACTCTCGCGTCGCAGGCCGTGTTCCCGCTGGCGGGCGGGCAGGTGTTGCCCACCTCGGTGGACGTGGCCGCGTTGGTCAGGAGCTTGTCACCCAGGGCGGGGTTGTCGGTGGTGACCGAGTAGGTGACGGTCGCGGTCGCCCCGACGGCCAGGTCACCGGTCCAGGTCAGGGTCTGACCGGCGAGGCCGACCGTGCCGGTCGTGGCGGTCGCGTCCCCGTTGTAGGTCGCCTCGTCCAGCACCCCGGCGAGTGAGTCCGTGACGGTGGCCCCGTCGTACGGGGTCTCCCCGGTGTTGGCGATCGTGACGGTGTAGGCCACCGCTCCTCCCGGAACCACCGCGGACCTGTCGGCGACCTTGGTGATCGTCAGGGCGGGGATCAGCACGAAGACGGAGACGGAGCAGCCGGGAGTGGTCGCCACGGGGCAGCTGCTGCCCTGCGCCGCGGAGGACAGGGCACTGGTCATCACCCTGTCGCCGGTGTCTGGGTTGTTCACCGTCAACGTGCCGGTCACCACGACGCTGCCGCCCACGGGGATGTCCCCGGTCCACACCAGCCCGGTGCCGCCCCGGATCAGCGACCCGGAGGTGGCGATCTGGTCTCCGTTGGGGACGGCGTCGTCGAAGATGGCGCTCCCGTTGATGAGGACGGTGATCCCGTTGTACGGCGTCTGCCCCGTGTTGGTGATGAAGTTGGTGAAGCGCACGACCTCGCCCGGTGTGATGTCATCCGTGTCGGCGAAGACCAGCAGCTCCAGCCCCGCCACGGTCACCGTCTCGGTGCAGCGGGGGTCGGTGCTCCCGACGGCGCAGTTGCCGCCTGCCGAGTCCGACACCAGCGCGTTGGAGAGGAGCCCGTTTCCTGAGCCCGGGGGGTTCGCCGTCACCGAGTAGGTGACCGTGGTCGACCCCTCGGCCGGGACGGTCCCGGTCCAGGTCAGATCGGGTTCGGTATAGGTGACGGTGCCCGTTCCGGCCGCGGCGTCGCCGTTGTAGGTCGCGTCGTCCAGCACGTCGGCGAGCGAGTCGGTGAACGTCGCGCCGACGTACGGTGTCAGCCCGCTGTTGCTGATCGTGACGGTGTAGGTGACCGACTCGCCCGACGCGACCGAGGCGGTGCTCGTGGCCTTGTCGAACGTCAGCGTGGTGGCCTCGGTGACCGGGATGCTGACGCCGCAGCGGATGTCGGTTCCGCCCGTCGGGCAGTTGTTGGCGGGGGTGGCAGAGGTGATCGCGTTCACCAGGTTCAGGTCGCCGGTCGCCGGGTTGTCGACCGTGACCGTGTAGGTGATGGTCGTGCTCGCGCCGACCGCCAGATCGCCGGTCCAGGTCAGATCCGATCCGGCGAAGCCGACCGTGCCCGTCGTGGCGGTCGCGTCGCCGTTGTAGGCCGCGTCGTTCAGCACGCCCGCCAGCGCGTCGGTGAACGTCGCCCCCGTGTAGGGGAGCTGTCCGGTGTTGGCGGCGGTGATCGTGTAGGTGATCGTGCTTCCGGGCACCGCCACCTCGAGATCGGCGGCCTTGGTGATCGTCAGCGCCGGTACGAGCACGGCCACGTTGCTGGTGCACTGCTGGTTACCGCTCGCCGCAGCGCAGTTGCTGCCGGCGGTGGGTGAGGAGACGGTGTTGACCATGAACCTGTCCCCGAGGACGGGATCGCCCACGGTGACCGAGTAGGTGATCGTCGCACTCGCGCCGACCGCCAGATCGCCGGTCCAGGTCAGATCCGATCCGGCGAAACCGACCGTGCCCGTCGTGGCGGTCGCGTCGCCGTTGTAGGCCGCGTCGTCCAGCACGCCCGCCAGCGCGTCGGTGAACGTCGCACCGGTGTACGGCGCCTGTCCCGAATTGGTGACCGTGACCGTGTATCCGACGGTGCCTCCCTGGACCGTGGCACTGGTGTCGGCGGTCTTGACGATCGTCAGGCCGGGGATGAGCACGTCGAGGCGGGCCGTACAGCGGGGGTCGGAGCCGCCCGACGGGCAGTTGTTACCCGGGGCGGCGGAGACCAGGGTGCCGGTGACGATCCGGTCGCCGGTGGGCGGGTTCTTGAGCGTCAGGGTGCCGGTGACGGTGACGACGCCCCCGACGGGGATGTTCCCGGTCCAGGTGATGGCGGTGGCGCTGAGAACGAGCGTGCCCGAGCTCGCGACCTGGTCACCGTTGGGAATGGCGTCGTCGACGGTGCCGGCGCTGGGGCTGGAGACGACGATCCCCGTGTAGGGGACCTGCCCGGTGTTGGTGAACGTGGCATTGAGGGTGATCGTCGAACCGGGTGTCGCACCGGCCTGGGTGTAGCTCTGCTCCAGCACGAGACGCGCCACCGGCACCGAGGAGACGCACCTGGGGTCGGTGCTCCCGGCCCGGCAGTTGCTCCCCGTGGCGGCCGAGACGGCGGTGTTGGAGAGCAGGGCGTCTCCGAGGTCGGGGCTCCGCACCGTGACCGTGTAGGCGATCGTCGCGCTCGCCCCGACCGCCAGATCGCCGGTCCAGGTCAGGTCCGTCCCGGCGAAACCGACCGTGCCCGTCGTGGCCGTCGCGTCCCCGTTGTAGACCGCGTCGTCCAGCACCCCGGCCAGCGCGTCGGTGACGGTGGAGCCGGTGTACGGCGTCTGCCCGGAGTTGGTGACCGTGACCGTGTATCCGACGGTCGACCCGGGCGCCGTCGTGGTGACGTTCGCGGTCTTGGCGACGGTCAGCGCCGGTACGAGGACGCTCACCGTCACGGTGCACCGGATGTCGGTGCCGCCGGCCGGGCAGGTGCTGCCGGGCGTGCTCGACACCAGCGTGTTGACCATTCGCTTGTCGCCGGGATCGGGGTCGAGGACGGTCACCGAGTAGGTGACCGTGGCGCTCGCGCCGATCGCGAGATCCCCGGTCCAGGTCAGGTTGGACCCGGCGAAGACGACCGTGCCGCTGGTCGCGGTCGCGTCCCCGTTGTAGACCGCGTCGTTGAAGACCTGGGCCAGCAGGTTGGTCACCGAGGCGCCGGTGTAGGCGGTCTGCCCCGTGTTGGTGGCCGTGACCGTGTAGTTCACGGTCGAGCCGGGCGTGGTGGTCTGGGTGTCGGCGGTTATGTCCAGGGTCAGCTCAGGGACCAGGACGGTGACGACGGAGAAGCAGCCGGGCAACGTCGCACCGATGACCGGGCAGGTGCTGCCCGGCGCGGCGGACGTGACGGAGCTTCTCAGGATCTTGTCGCCGGTGTCGGGATCGTTCACGGTGACCGAGCCGACGATGGTGACCGTCGCGCCGACCGCGATGTCCCCGCTCCATACGACCGAGCCGTCCGGAGCCAGGCTGATGCTGCCCGAGGAGGCCGTGAGGTTGCCGTCGTAGGTCACGTCGTCGGACAGAGCCGAGATGTCGATCGTGGCGCTGATGCCCGCGTACGGCGTCTGCCCGGTGTTGACCAGCGTGGTGGTGTACTCGACGACGCTCCCCGGGGTCGTCGTGGCGACGTCCGCCTGGGTGGTGAGCGTCAGCTGCGGGACGAGGACCGTCACCTCGCCGGCGCACCGGGTGTCGCCGCTCCCCGCGGGGCAGTTGCTGCCGGTGGTGGGCGAGGAGACCGTGTTGGAGAGCACCTTGTTCCCGGGGTCGGGATCGAGGACGGTGACGGAGTAGGTGACCGTGGCGGTCGCGGCGACCGCCAGGTCGCCGGCCCAGGTCAGCGTGGAGCCGGCGAAGCCGACCGAGCCACTGGTCGCGGTGGCGTCCGCGTTGTACGTCGCGTCGTCCAGCACCCCGGCCAGCGCGTCGGCGAACGTCGCCCCGGTGTACGGCGTCTGCCCCGAGTTGGTGACGGCGACCGTGTAGTTGACGACCGACCCGGGGGTCGTGGTCGACGCGTCAGCCGTCTTGGTGATCGTCAGGCCGGGGATCAGGACCGGGACGGTGGTGAAGCACGCGGGGGCCTGGTTGCCCACCGGACAGGTGTTGCCCGCCGCGGCGGAGGTCACGGAGGTCGTCAGCACCTGCTCACCGGTGACGGGGTCGTTCACCGTGACCGAGGCGGTGAGGGTGACCGAGGCGCCGATGGGCAGGTCCCCGGTCCACGTGAGGGCGCCGTCGGGACCGGAGACGACGCTGCCCGACGTCGCGACGGCGTCGCCGTTGTATGTGGCGTCGTCGAGCGTGCCCGCGAGGGAGAAGGTGAAGCCGGTCCCCGTGTAGGCCGTCTGGCCGGTGTTGGTGGCCGTGACCGTGTAGTTGACGGTCGAGCCGGGCGTCGTGGTGGCCACGTCCGCGCTACTGGTGATCACCAGGGCGGGGATCAGGACCGTGACGGTGGCGGTGCACTGCGCGCCGGGATTTCCCGGCGGGCAGGTACTGCCGGGAGTGGACGAGGAGACCGTGTTGGACATGGTCCTGTCCCCGGTGTTGGGGTTCCTCGCCGTGGCCGAGTAGGTGATGGTCGCGCTGGCGCCGACCGCGAGGTTTCCGGTCCAGGTCAGGTTGGGGCCGGTGTACGACAGGTTGCCGCTCGTGGCGACGGCGTCGGCGTTGTAGACGGCGTCGTCGAGCAGGCCGGCCAGCGAGTCGGCGAACGTCGCGGCCGTGTACGGGGTCTGGCCGTTGTTCGTCACCGTGACGGTGAAGCGGACCGTTCCGCCGGGAGTCGTCGTCGCGGCGTCGGCGACCTTGACGATGGACAGCCCGGAGATCGTCACCGTCGCGGTGCACCGGGGGTCGCTGCCGCCGGCCGGGCAGGTGCTGCCGACCGTCGGCGAGGTCACCGCGTTGGCCAGCACCTTGTTTCCGGTGTCGGGGTTCTTCACCGTGACCGAGTAGGTGATAGTCACGGTCGCACCGGCCGCCACGTTCCCGGTCCAGCTCACCGTCTGACCGGCGAAGGACACCGAGCCGCCGGTGGCCGTCGCGTCCCCGTTGTACGTCGCGTCGTCGAGGACGTCCGCCAGCGGGTCGTTCATCGTCGCGCCGGTGAACGCGCTCGGCCCGGTGTTGTTGACGGTGATCGTGTAGTTGACCGTCTCGCCTGGGCCCGCCGACGAGGTGTTGGCCGTCTTGACCACGACCAGCGGGCCGGGCGTGATGACGAACGTCACCGACCTGGTATCGAAATGGCCATCGACATCGGTCACCCGGACCGTGACCGGATAGCTGCCCGTGGTCGTCGGGGTGCCCGACACCAGGCCCGTGGAGGCGTTCAGCGTGAGGCCGGGCGGCAGGCTGCCCGCGGTGACCGACCAGGTGTACGGCGCGGTCCCCCCGCTCATCGTCAGCGGGAAGCTGTAGACGACCCCCGCCTGACCACTCGGGACCGAGGAAAATGTGAAAGTCGGCGGCGGCGCGATCGTCACGCTGGCCGTCCTGGTCGTGCTCTGGTTCTGGGCGTCGACCACCCTGACGGTGAAGCTGAAGGCGCCTCCCGTGGTCGGGGTGCCGGAGAGCTGGCCGGTGGAGGTGTTCAGGGTGAGGCCCGGCGGCAGGCTGCCCGCGGTGATCGACCACACGAACGGCGCGGTGCCGCCGCTCACGGTCAGCGGGATGCTGTAGGGAGTTCCCACCTCTCCGTCAGGTGGCGCGGGGAACGTCAGCGTCGGCGGCGGCGCGATGACCAGGGTGACCGGCTTGGTGGCGCTCTGGTTGCTGGCGTCCGTCACCTGCACGGTGAAGGGATAACTGCCCGCCGAGGTGGGGGTGCCCGACAGCACGCCGGTGGAGGCGTTCAGGGTGAGGCCCGGCGGCAGGCTGCCCGAGGCGACCGACCAGGTGTACGGCGCGGTGCCCCCGCTCACGGTCAGCGGGACGCTGTAGGGCGCTCCCACCTCACCGGCCGGCGGCGCGGGGAAGGGCAGGGTCGGCGGGGGGTTGGGAACGACCGCGGTCGAGGGGTCGGAGGGCTGGCCTGGGCCGGCCGCGTTCACAGCGGTGACGGTGAACGTGTACGAGGCCCCCGGTGTCAGGCCGGTGACGGTCCGGGTGGTCGCGGTGCCGCCGAACGTCTGGGTCGGCTGCGCGACGCCGTTGATGTACGGCGTGACGATGTAGCTCGTGATGGCGCTGCCGTTGTTCGCCGGCGCCGTCCAGGTGAGGGTCGCGGACGAGGATCCGGCGGTGACCGCGGTGATGGACGGCTTGCCGGGAACGTTGTAGGGGACGACCGAGTTGGACGCCGGGCTGGCCGAGCCGGTGCCGATCGCGTTCACCGCGGCGACCGTGAAGGTGTACGGCACGTCGGCGGTCAGTCCGGTCAGCGTCCGGGTGGTGGCCGAGGCGTCGAAGGCCACCGGTGTCTGGGCCACGCCGTTCCTGTACGGGGTCACCACGTAGCCGGTGATGGGGCTGCCGTTGTTCGCCGGCGCCGTCCAGCTCACCGTCGCGCTGGTCACCCCGGCCGTGGCCGTGGGTGCGGTGGGCGCCGCGGGAGCGGCGAGGTAGGTGTACGCGGCGAACGCGGCGAGGCCCTGGGTGACGACGGTGACCCGCACCGCCCCGCTGGCGGACCGGCTCGGCATCGAGGGGATGGTCAGGGTGCCGTTGCCGTTGTTGACGAAACAGCCGGTGGTGACCCCGGAGGAGCAGGGCAGCAGGACCACGGGGGTGCCGGCCTGCTGCTGGGCGGCGGTGCCGATCTCGATGGCGGTCGCGTTGGAGATGTTCGTCCCGCTCACGGTCACGGCGCCGCCGCCGGCGATCGATCCCGAGGTCGAGCTCAGGGTGATGCCGCTGGGCGTCGACGGGAGCGTGCCGACGGTCGTCGACGACGAGTAGCCCGGATTGGCGTCGACCGACGACGCCGTGGCCACGGTCGTGGTCTGAACCAGCGCCGGCGTGACGCCGGTCCCGGTGACGATGCCCACCACGGTGATCGGCGATAACGTCGCCCCGGCCGCGAACGGGCCGTTGCTGTTGGTGCAGGTGACGGACCGCCCGGACGGCGCCGCGCAGACCCATCCCGTGCCGTACGCCCCCGCGGCCACCGTTCCGGCCGGCAGGGTCTGGGTCACCGAGACCGGGGAGGTCTCCGGAATGCCCGCCGCGACTCCCGCGACGACGGTGTAGGTCACGGCGTCACCCGGCGACAGCGTCGCGGCGTTGTAGCTGGTCTGCGAGACGGTCAGCTCGGGGACCGCGCTGATCGTGAGGACCTTGGCCTCGTCGACCTCGTGGAAGTCGGTGACGGCACCGGTGGAGGCCACCCAGCCGAACGCGAGCTGCCGGGGGACCCCGTTGGCGTTCAGCCAGCTCGCCGGGAAGAGACCCGAGGTGACCGAGGGAAGAGTGCCGGTCAGCGTCTTGGTCACGCCACCGACCAGGGTGACCAGCACCCGGTAGCTGTTGGCCGGGATCGTCATGCCGGCGGCGGTGGTGAGGACCGCGTTGGTGGGGTTGATGCCGACCTGGACCGGGACCGCCGTACGTAAGATCGACCTCAACGCGAGGGCGGCGGAGCTCGTCGAGGTGGCGGTGCTGTTGATCGCGCAGTAGCCGACGGTGCCGTTGCCGGGCCCGCGGACGACGACCTGGCCGGGCACCCGGACGCTGCCCGACCCGATGTAGGCCGGGTTCGTGCAGCTGCTTCCCTGGTAGGCGCTGTTGCTGAAGTTTCCGTACACGTCGAGGCCGATGCCGAGGTAGCCGTAGGCCAGGCCGGGGAGCGCGGAGAAGGAGGTGTAGCCCAGCGCACCGCCCGACTGGCCGATGTTCGCCGGGGGCTGGGGGCTTGCCGGGTCGACCGCCGCCAGCACGAAACTCATGCCGTCCGCCCCGCCGCCGCCGTACTGGTAACTGTTGAACGTCACGTCGAGGCCCTGTGAGGTGGGCACGCTGACGGCGCCGAAGACCCCGCCCACCTTGCCGGTCGTCGCGTTCGTCAGCCGCAGCTTGCCGAGGCCCGGAAGGTCCGGGTCGGTGGTGCAACTGCGCAGGACGCCGGTGCTGGTGTTACCGGAGGCGCTCAGGCACGCGAAGTTCGTACCCGACTGGCCGCTCGGCAGGGCGGGTAGCGTCACGGCGCCCGTTCCGTTGGCCGTGTTGTTGTGGAACGGCTGGTCGAACAGGACCGTGCCGGCCGCCGACGCGGGGCGAGGCGCCAGCACGGCCGCCGTGCCGGTCAGCCCCGAGCAGGTCAGGGCCAGGGCCAGGACCCGTGCGGTCCCTTTCCTGAAACGTGGCATCCACGCCGCCTGCCCGGGGGCAGCAATGAAGAAAGGCACGTCCATACCCCGATCGATCTCGATGTTCGCGGCTTCCCGATCTGCGAACGTCCTGAGGGTCAGGGTGGACCGCGGTCATCGGACTCCAGATCGCCGACGTGGTGATCCAGTCGCTGACCTCTTGGTCACGAAGGATGACGAATTCGCCGGAGCCTGCTCCGAAATCCTCTCCCCCGAGAGATCTAGCCGTAACGACTCAAAGTCTCTGATCAACTACGGAGAGTGTCAATCAACGCGAAGGGGCGGCGTGGCGGCATGGGATATGCCAGATACTTCCTATGGTTTCTGCCTATTTCGCGTGGCCATATCGCCGACGGCCATCCCACGAAGACCCAAGGGCGAGGGAGCGGCGGCACAGCGGCCGGCGCTGAGATCAATCTTGGTGACACGTCGAGTGTGCCCGCGCCATTTTTATCGCGATTCGATAAAAGGCGCATTTATCGCTCATCGTGCGCGCCCCAAGACGGCACGGACATGTCTCGCCGAATCAGACTGATCGGCTGCCGGCGACCAGCCACACCGTCGGCTTGTCGGCTCTCAACTCACCACGGGCTCAGAGGACAGCCCACCGCGGGCTCAAAAAACCCCTCGCCGGGTGTGTTTGGACACACCCGGCGAGGGGTCGCGAACTGCTTCAGGAGCGGGCCGCGCCTCAGACGCAGGCCGTACGGACGACGTCCGCCAGGCGGCCCGCCATCTGCTCGGCCTGCTCTGCGGAGGCGGCCTCGACCATGACGCGGATCATCGGCTCGGTGCCGCTCGGCCGGATCAGCACCCGGCCGGTCTCCCCGAGCTCCGCCTCCGCCGCGGCGACCGCCGCGGACAGTGCGGGAGCCGAGACCTTGTCACGGTCGACATCCCTGACGTTGACCAGGACCTGCGGCAGACGGGTCATCACCGAGGCCAGCTCCGCCAGCGACTTCCCCTCTCGCGCCACGACCGCCAGCAGGTGGAGCGAGGTCAGCAGACCGTCTCCGGTGGTGGCGTGGTCGAGCATGAGGACGTGGCCGGACTGCTCGCCGCCGAGGTTGTAGCCGCCCGCCCTCATGGCTTCCAGGACGTATCGGTCGCCCACGGCGGTCTCGATCATGTCGATGCCGGCGTTCTTGAGTCCGATCTTGAAGCCCAGGTTGGACATGACCGTGGCGACCACGGTGTCACCGACCAGTTTCCCCTCGGCGTGCATGGCCGTGGCCAGCACGGCCATGATCTGGTCGCCGTCGATCACCTCGCCGGTGTGCGAGACCGCCAGGCAGCGGTCGGCGTCGCCGTCGTAGGCGATACCGACGTCCGCGTCGCGGGAGACCACGATCTGCTGGAGCTTGTCCAGGTGAGTGGAACCGACTCCGGCGTTGATGTTGAGACCGTCGGGGCGGGCCCCGATGGTCTCGACCGTGGCCCCGGCCCGCAGCAACGCCTCGGGAGCCACCATGTGGGCGGCGCCGTGAGCGCAGTCGAGGACGATGTTCAGGCCGTCGAGACGACCGGTGACGGTGGACAGCACGTGGGACACGTAACGATCGGCCTCGCCGTACGCTTCGCGCACGCGGCCGACCGAGGCTCCGACAGGGCGATCCCACTTCTCGTCGAGCCGCTGCTCGATCTCGTTCTCCATCGCGTCGGGCAGCTTGTAGCCGCCGCGAGTGAGGAACTTGATCCCGTTGTCCGGGGCGGGATTGTGGGAGGCGGAGATCATCACGCCCATGTCGGCTCTGAGAGCGGTGGTGAGGTAGGCGACCGCCGGGGTGGGCAGTACGCCGAGCCTGAGGACGTCCACGCCAGACGACGCGAGGCCGGCGACCACAGCGGCCTCCAGGAATTCTCCTGAAGCTCGCGGGTCCCGGCCTACGACGGCGACCGGACGACCTCGTCGCCCGACGCTGGCATGGAACGCCCCGGCATCGCCGAGGACATGAGCTGCGGCCACGGACAATTCCATGGCGAGCTCGGCCGTGAGGTCGCGCCCAGCGACCCCACGTACCCCGTCGGTGCCGAAAAGGCGCCCCAACTTAACGCTTGCTGTACTGCGGAGCCTTGCGGGCCTTCTTGAGGCCGTACTTCTTGCGCTCGGTGGCGCGAGCGTCACGGGTCAGGAAGCCTGCCTTCTTCAGCGGCGGGCGGTTGACCTCGACGTCCAGGAGGGTCAGCGCGCGGGAGATACCCATGCGCAGAGCGCCGGCCTGGCCGGTGACGCCGCCGCCGTTGATGCGGGCGATGACGTCGAACTGGTCCTCAGCGCCAAGAACCACGAAGGGCTCGTTGACGATCTGCTGGTGGACCTTGTTCGGGAAATAGTTGTCAAGCGTGCGACCGTTGATCGTCCACTTGCCGGTGCCCGGCACGATGCGCACGCGGGCTACGGATTCCTTGCGGCGGCCCGTGCCGTACGAATTGCCCGTGGTGATGGGCTTACGGACGGCGGCCTCGCCGCTGGCAGTGGACTCGGAGGTGTACTCGGAGGGAAACTCCTCCGCGGAGTACGCTTCCTGCTCGCCCTCGACGGGCGTCTCGACACCGGTGGGCTCAGCCACGGTTCTCCTCTAACTTTCCTACTCGGCGTCGGCCATCGGCCAACGCTGCTGGCGACAAGCCGCTGACTACTGGGCGATCTGGGTGAGCTCGAAGGGCACAGGCTGCTGCGCCTGGTGCGGGTGCTCGGAACCGGCATAAACCTTGAGCTTCTTGATCATCTTCCGGCCGAGGGCGTTCTTGGGCAGCATGCCCTTCACGGCCTTCTCGACGGCGCGATCAGGACGCTTGTCCATGAGCTCGCCGTAGGTAACGGAACGCAGACCGCCGGGGTAGCCCGAGTGACGGTACGCCTTCTTCTGCTCAAGCTTGTTACCGGTCAGCGCAACCTTTTCGGCATTGATGATGATGACGAAATCACCAGTGTCGACGTGGTTGGCGAAGGTCGGCTTGTGCTTACCGCGAAGCAGGATCGCGACGTGGCTGGCCAGCCGGCCAAGCACGATGTCAGTGGCATCGATGATGTGCCACTGGCGCTCGACTTCGGCGGGCTTGGGTGTGTACGTGCGCACGGTCGTATGCCTTCTTTGCTCGCGTCTTCGGCGCTGTCGGAAGTGACAGCAACTTGGTCGGTAGGTGCGGGCACACGACAGCCCGGACCTTCCGTCTCCCAAAGACTGAGGAGATGACGCCGGACGCGCCGCGTATCGGTCTGCAAAGGAGACCAATTCGCACACAACGAACTAGCAGGATACCGGCGCGGATGAGTGCGGGTCAAAAGACAGACTCTGCGCCGGTGTCCCTGGCAGTCTACCCGTGACCGGACAGTGCTGGGGGATGTCGCCCACGAGCCTTCACAGAACGGTTCCGATACGTTCTCCGCATTCTCTTCTTCCCCACTGCAAACATCTCTATCTTTGATAGCGGTATGTGGCAGCCTCCTCACCCCCGGCATACCCAGCGGACCCGCCTGCGCCGTATGGGACTGTTCGTGTGCCTGGCTGCGGTCCTGCTGACCGGATTCGTCCTCGGCCGGGGCACCCGCGCCGAGGAGCCCCCGAACCAGATCTACCTGAACGCCGAGCCGATCACACCCACATCCACACCCACACCCACGCCCAAACCCACCGCTCAGGGCAGGCCGGGGCGGGCCACCGACCGCCGCACTCCCCTCGTCCGGGTCGCCCGTCCCTCCGCCATGCCCACGATGACGCGGGAGCGCCGCTCCATACGCCCCAGCTCCGCTCCGAGCCTCGAAAACTCGATCGACGGCTCGGCCAACGACGGCCTCTCCTCCGTCATCAACGGCGGCGACCAGGGGGGCACCCCCGCCCTGGCCGCGATGGAGAGCGAGGCGGTCCGGCTCGTCAACCTCGAGCGCAGGAAGCACGGATGCGCCCCACTCCGGATCGACAGGCGGCTGACCCGGTCGGCCAGGGCACACTCGTCCGAAATGGCCGGCAGCGGCAAGCTCTCCCACGATTCTCCGAACGGCGGGTCACCCTGGGATCGGATGGAGACCGCCGGCTACGGCGACGGGGGCGCGGAGAACATCGGCCGTGGCTACACCTCGGCCGATGAGGCGGTGCGGAGCTGGATGGCGACCAGCGGCCACCGGCACAACATCCTCAACTGCAAGCTCACCGCCACCGGCGTCGGGGCCGTGGACGGCCCGATCGGGCCGTGGTGGACCCAGGATTTCGGCTACTCCTGAGTAAACCGGCCCTGTCGAAAGGGCTAGTCTCGGCGCATGGGTTTTCCCGGGGAGCCGCCGCGCCGCCAGCCTTACAACCAGCCTGACGCGTCGCCGCCCGCGCAGGGCGAGCACTGGTTCGACGCCTCACCGCACAACCGCGCCCCCGAAGGGGCGAGGGCCGCTCAGGGTGCGTGGCCGCCTCCGTCCCAGCCCCAGCAGCCACCCTCACCACCGCGGCAACAGCAGCCGCCGCCGCAACGCCAGGAACGGCCGCGGCAGGAGAGGTGGAGCCCCTATGACGAGGGCCCCCGTTCCCGCCGTCCGATTTACATCGCCGTCGGTGCGCTCGCCGTACTGATCGCCGGAGGCATCGGCCTGGCCATGCTCGCCAACTCCGACTCCCCGGCGGCAACCGCTACGGCGAGTCCCCCCGCCGCGGACTCCAACGCCCCGGCGCCCAACACCCCCGACGACAAGTTCGGATTCGCCACCGCCCGTAAGACCGACCCCCTCCTTCTCACCCTGAACGAGGTGTTCAAGAACAAGAAGGTGAAGATCGGCGGGCAGAGCTACCTGATGACCACGCGCAGGGCCGACAAGAAGTGCGGCGACGCCGTGGTGGGCAGCAAGCTCCAGAAGGCTCTCACCGGTGGTAAGTGCAACCAGCTGCTGCGGGCCAGTTTCCGCGACGCCTCGGGAAAGATCATCGGCACCGTGGGGGTGGCCAACCTCAGCACGTCGACGGGGGCGGCCAATGTCGTCTCCGCCGGAACCGGTAAGGAGCGGGAGGAATACATCAAGCCGCTGCCCGGTAAGGACACGGTCACCAAATTTCTCGGCACGGGTGAGGCATTCGTGGGCGAGTGGAGGCACGGGCACTACGTCGTGATGGTCTGGTTCCAGTACAAGGACGGGCACCTGCCGAAGAAGACCGAGGTCAAGAAGCTGAACCAGGCGGCCTTCGGCGCCGCGGACGCGACCGTGACGCCGGCCCTCGAAGGCCGCTCACTGACGGGCAAGCGACCGTGACGAAGCACTCATTTAGGAACTTTCGCCCCATAAAACCGTCGGGCGATACGGCTGAGAACGCCCATACACGCATGACGATCTCTGGCTATCGCTAGGCTGCGACACATGCGTGGCCAGGAATCCGGGTCCGAGCACGAACGTGAAGCCGACGGTTCGGCCGCACCGGCGACGCCACCGCCGAGTTTCGGTCAACCTTCGCCACACGTGCCACGGACCGATCTCACAGGTGACGAACAGCCCTATGTCCGCCCGGCATGGCCGGAGCCGGCACCCGGGGCAGCCCAGCCGTGGACGGTTCCCGGCGACGACGGCGCCCCCTACGACTGGCTGGCCGAGCCCGAGCCTTCCGCGCCCTGGTCCGGCTCCCCGCAGCCCGGCTCTCCGCAGCCCGGGCAGCGGCCCGGCTCCCCGGCGCCCCAGAGGCCTCCCGGTGCGGCCTGGTCCGGTTCCCCGGGGACGCAGGACCCCTCCGGCGCGACATGGCCCGGCTCTCCCCGTACGGAGTCCAACCCTCCGACATGGGCGCCCCCCTCTCCCCCTTCGCGGGAGCCGGTCTCCCCGGGGTGGTCAGGCCCTTCCGCCCCCGCGGAACCCTCCGGCCCGCCGTGGCCGGGCGCGTCGGCCGGCGACGAGTCCTCCGGCACCGTTCCGATGAACAACCCGCCGCTGCCCACGGCGCCGATCGTGCCCGGAGCCCCACCGTGGCAACCGCCGCCGGCCTTCACCGCCGCCGCCGCGGGTATGCAGGTCTGGCCGGACACCCACTGGCCCGCGGCCACCGGAGAGCCGGTCTGGTCCGACCCCGAGGAGACGATCGCCCGCCCCGGAGAGCCGGGCGACATCGCCGTCTGGCCGCCCGACGCGGTCTTCCAGGACGACCCCGGTGAGAGCGTCCGAGGGCCCGAGTCCTCCGTACGGGCTCACCAGGAGCAGGCAGGCCGGCCGCAGTCACCCGAAGCGGGTCCGTATGCCCCGGGTCAGGCCTCGTCCCCCGAGCCGGGCGCCTACCCCTCGACCACACCGCGATCACCCGAAGCGGCCCCACACACCCCGGGATCCATCCAGCCGGGCACCTATCCCCCGGGCGCGCCGCAGTCACCCGAAGCAGGCCCGTACGCCTCGGGGCAGATCTCGGCCACCCAGCCGGGCGCCCATCCCCCGGGCGCGCCGCAGCCACCCGAAGCGGGCCCCTATACCCCGGGTCAGACCTCTATCCCGGGTCAGACCTCGCCCCCGCAGCCGGGCGCCTACTCCCCCACCGCACCGCGATCATCCGAGGCGGGCCCCTACTCTTCGGCACCGTCCACCGGGCCGACCGTCCAGTCCCCCATGCCCGCGCCCGTCACGCAGGCCCCGACGTCCGAGCCGGAGCTGATCTCACAGGTGCCCGCGCCGCCCCTCGAACCGGTCACCCACGCCCCGGCCTCGCCTCAGGCTCCGGGCCACCGCCCCGGGGCGGACTTCCATACTCCCGATTCGGGCAGGCCGACGCCGCCTCCGGGCACCGTGGACCAGGACACCCCGCCGGGCGGCATCCCGATGCTTCCGCCGCTGTTCCCGCCCCTCCCGGTGGCGACGCCGATCAACCAGCCGGCCCCCGCATCCGGTGCCCTGGTCCCGCGCGACGCGTTCACCCCGGCCTCGGCCGTCGTCCCCGAGCCCCCGACGTCTCCGCCCGCCGAACCGGCCCGCAGCCGGGGCAACACCGCGCTGATCGCGGCTGTGGCCGCGGTCGTGGTGATCGGCATCGCCACCGGCGCGATCTTCGCCTACCAGTCGATCAGTGCCGGGGACCCGACGAGCGCATCCGCTCCGATCCCCGCCCCCGAGATCATCGATCCCGCCCAGGATCCGGTTCCGGAGCCCGAACCGATCAACACCACGATGCTCGACTCCGAGAAGACCGACCCGGGCAAGCTGACCGTGCCCGACGCCTTCACCAAGAAGGTGACCCTGGCGGGGGCGACGTTCACCCGGGTCAAGACCAATCTGACCGAGGACTGCCGGAAGGCCGCGGCCGGCAAGTTCGCCCGCACGCTGGACGGTCAGGACTGCCGCCGGGTGCTGCGGGCCACCTATGTGGACAGCAAGAAGAAATACGCGGTGACCACGGGGATCGCCGTACTGCCCACCCGTGAGTCCGCGATCGAGGCCGACAAGGCCAAGGACCTCAAAGACAACCTGTGGTTCCGCAGCCTGCCCGGCAACGCCGGCAGTGGAGCCGAACGCGTGCACATCGCAGGCGGTTACGCGGCCGGGATGGTGTGGGGCCGCTACATCGTGTTCAGTTACGCCACCTTCAGCGACGGCCACACGCCGACCGCGAAGGAGAAGAGCCTGGGCAAGGTCAGCAGCGCCTTCCGCGACCAGACCGCCAAGGTCGTGGAGCGCCGCGTCAGAAACTGAGCGAGCGCGCTCCCCCGGACCCGGACGATCTCGTCCGCCCTACACGCTGAGCGTGCGCACCCGGCGGGTCTCGACGGCCCGCCGGGCCAGGTCCTCCGCTTCCGGATAGAGCACCTCTTCGAGGCAGAGACCGTGTGCGGGTGCGACATGCACCTTGGAATCCCGTGCGGCGCTCCTCAGCACCTCGCCGGGCCAGTCCACGGGAAGCCGCCCCTCCCCGACGGGGAGCAGCGATCCGACGAGGGCCCGGACCATCGAGTGGCAGAACGCGTCGGCCACCACCGTCGCGACGAGGATGCCCTCCTGGCGGACCCAGTCGAGCCGCTGCAGCTCACGAATCGTGGTCGCTCCCTCGCGCTTCTTGCAGAAAGCCGCGAAGTCATGCTCGCCCAGCAGGTGGGCGGCGGCCGCGTTCAGCCTGTCGACGTTGAGGCCACGGCTGTACCAGGCGACTTCGCGCCGGCGGAGCGGGTCCACACCGCCCGGCGCGTCGGAGATCCGGTAGGCGTACCGCCGCGACATCGCCGAGAACCGGGCGTCGAAGCCCCCAGGAGCCACCGTGACGCGATGAATGCGCACATCGGGGGGCAGAACCCCTGACAGCCTTCTTAACAGGGCAGGGAGCCGCTCATCAACGCCCTCCGGCGATCCGGGATCGGAGAGCGGGGCCGCCGTGGGTTCCTCCCGGCGGTAGCGGTTCTCCAGCGCGCCGAATCCGCCGGCGTCCAGATCCACGTGGGCGACCTGGCCCCGCGCGTGCACCCCGGCGTCGGTACGCCCGGCCACGACCAGCGTCGGCGGCTCGGGAAGCCGGAGGATCTTGCCGAGCGCCTCCTCTATCTCCCCCTGGACGGTCCGCTGTCCGGGCTGCTTCGCCCAGCCGGAGAAGTCGGTGCCGTCATAGGCGAGATCCAGGCGCAGCCGTACCACGATGTTCCTCCCGGAAAACGAAACGGGCCCGGCGGCTCCCAGAAAGAAGGAGCTGCCGGGCCCGTTCACAGGACCTGAAAGATCAGGCGTTGTCCTTCTTGTCGGTCTCCTCGGCGGGAGCCTCAGCGGCCTCGGTCGCCTCAGCGGTCTCCTCGGAAGCCTTCGGCTCCTCGGCGGCCTCGGTGGGCTCCTCGGCCTTGGCCTCTTCGGCCTTGGCCTCCTCGGCCTTCGGCTTCGCAGCGGCGGCCGGGGCGGCAGCGGCCTGGCTGACGCGGACCGGGTTCAGCGGCTCGGTCACCAGCTCGATGACGGCCATGGGGGCGGCGTCGCCCTTACGAAGGCCGATCTTGGTGATCCGGGTGTAGCCACCGGGGCGCTCGGCGAAGGTCGGCGCGATCTCGGTGAAGAGGTGGTGGACGACGCTCTTGTCCCGGACGACCGTCAGGACCTGGCGACGGTTGTGCATGTCGCCCTTCTTGGCCTTGGTGATCAGCCGCTCGGCCAGCGGACGCAGGCGCTTGGCCTTGGTGACCGTGGTCTTGATCCGGCCGTGCTGGAACAACTGGGTGGCGAGGTTCGCCAGGATCAGCCGCTCGTGAGCCGGGCTTCCGCCGAGGCGGGCACCCCTTGCTGGCTGAGGCATTTCGTTCTCCTTGAGAGTTAACCCGCCCCGGCCGTATGAGGTACCGGGGTCAGGCCGGGGGCCCGTGGACCCCCGTTATTCAGCGAAACTCAGTACTGCTCGGTCTCGACGTACGCGCTGTCGTCGTCGTCGTAGCCGCCGCCGGCCACCGCGCTGGGGTCGAACCCGGGCGGGGAGTCCTTCAGCGCGAGCGTCATCTCGTGCAGCTTCTGCTTGACCTCTTCGATGGACTTCGCACCGAAGTTCCTTATATCGAGAAGGTCCTGCTCGCTGCGGGCCACGAGTTCACCCACGGTGTGGATGCCCTCGCGCTTGAGGCAGTTGTAGGAACGGACCGTGAGGTTCAGCTCCTCGATCGGCAGCGCCAGGTCGGCGGCCAGGGCCGCGTCCGTCGGCGACGGGCCGATGTCGATGCCCTCGGCCTCGACGTTCAGCTCGCGGGCGAGGCCGAACAGCTCGACGAGGGTCTTACCGGCCGAGGCCACCGCGTCACGGGGCTTCATGCACGGCTTCGTCTCGACGTCCAGGATCAGACGGTCGAAGTCGGTGCGCTGCTCGACACGGGTCGCCTCGACCTTGTAGGTGACCTTGAGAACCGGGGAGTAGATGGAGTCGATCGGGATACGACCGATCTCCTGGCCCGGCTGCTTGTTCTGCGCGGCGGAGACGTAACCGCGACCGCGCTCGACGGTCAGCTCCATCTCCAGCTTCGCCTTGCCGTTCAGCGTGGCGATGCGCAGCTCGGGGTTGTGCACCTCGACACCGGCCGGAGGCGCGATGTCGGCGGCGGTGACGTCGCCGGGGCCCTGCTTACGCAGGTACATCACCACGGGCTCGTCGTGCTCGGAGGAGACGACCAGGTCCTTGAGGTTCAGGATGATGTCGGTGACATCCTCCTTGACCCCCGGCACGGTCGTGAACTCGTGCAGCACACCCTCGATGCGGATACTGGTCACGGCCGCGCCCGGAATGGACGACAGCAGCGTGCGCCGCAGCGAGTTGCCGATGGTGTAACCGAAACCCGGCTCCAGCGGCTCGATGATGAACTTGGACCGGGTCTCTTCGAGGGACTCCTCGAGGAGGGACGGGCGCTGAGCGATCAGCATGTGAGATCTCCCCTTGCATGGCGGCGCCCGCTATTTGACGCCGCTCGAACAACAGCATAGGTGCCGTACGGCGAACCGCACGGCACCTGAAGAGCTTCTACTTGGAGTAGAGCTCGACGATCAGCTGCTCCTGGACCTGGGTGTCAATCTGCTGACGGACCGGGAGCTGGTGAACCAGGACGCGCATGGCGTCCGGGATGACGCCCAGCCAGGCCGGGAACGTCTTGTCACCGGAGGTGGCGCGAGCCACCTCGTAGGGAAGGAGGTTGCGCGAACGCTCGCGAACCTCGACGATGTCGTGCTCGCGGACGCGGTACGACGGAATGTCGACCTTCTTGCCGTTCACCAGGATGTGTCCGTGACGGACCTGCTGGCGAGCGGCGTCGCGCGACTCGGCGAACCCGGCGCGGTAGACCACGTTGTCGAGACGGCTCTCCAGGATCTGGAGGAGGTTCTCGCCGGTCTTGCCACCCTTGCGGTTGGCTTCCTCGTAGTAGTTGCGGAACTGCTTCTCGAGGATGCCGTAGATGCGGCGGGTCTTCTGCTTCTCACGAAGCTGGAGCTGGTACTCAGACTCCTTGGGCCGACCGCGACCGTGCTCACCCGGGGGGTAAGGACGGATCTCGATGGGGCACTTCGCGGACTCGCACTTCTTACCCTTGAGGAAGAGCTTCGTCTTCTCTCGACGGCAGAGCTTGCAGTCCGCACCCGTATAACGAGCCATTTTCTATATCTCCTGGGCGTCAGACGCGACGGCGCTTGGGCGGACGGCAGCCGTTGTGCGGCACGGGAGTGACGTCCTGGATGGAGCCAACCTCGAGGCCGGTCGCCTGAAGCGAACGGATCGCGGTCTCACGGCCGGAACCGGGGCCCTTGACGAAGACGTCGACCTTGCGCATGCCGTGCTCCATGGCCCGGCGAGCGGCGTTCTCGGCAGCCATCTGCGCGGCGAACGGGGTGGACTTACGAGAGCCCTTGAACCCGACGTGGCCGGCACTGGCCCAGGAGATCACGTTCCCGTTCGGGTCGGTGATCGAAACGATCGTGTTGTTGAACGTGCTCTTGATGTGGGCGTGCCCATGAGCGACGTTCTTCTTTTCCTTGCGACGCACCTTTTTGGGTGCGCCCTGGCGGCTCTTAGGAGGCATTCTTTGCCTTCACTCCTGAGGTATTCGGTCCTGCGGCTACGCGGACTACTTCTTACCGGGCTTCTTCTTGCCGGCCACGGTCTTCTTCTTGCCCTTACGGGTGCGTGCGTTGGTCTGCGTACGCTGACCATGCACGGGAAGGCCACGGCGGTGCCGAATGCCCTGGTAACACTGAATCTCGATCTTGCGACGAATGTCGGCCTGAACTTCGCGACGGAGGTCACCCTCGATCTTGTAGTTCGCCTCGATGTAGTCACGCAGCGGCACGAGCTCTTCGTCCGTGAGCTGGTGAACCCGAAGGTCACCGTTCACGCCGGTGGCCTCGAGGGTCTCCAGGGCGCGCGTGCGACCGATTCCGAAAATGTAGGTGAGAGCGATCTCCAGCCGCTTGTCGCGGGGGAGGTCGACGCCAACCAGGCGAGCCATGGTCGGGCATTCTCCTTCTTTATGGCGGAGGTCCTGCGCCTCACTTCCCCTCCCCATGCCCGGGGTGAGGGCCCCGGCCTCCGACCGGGGGTCTCCTGCGGGGTACGGCCGAAGCCGCCGACGCAAGTGTGAAACGCGATTACTTTGACGGCCCTACATGGGTTGAGTCCGCTACGGAGAGCGGACTCCTGCAAGGCCTGTTACTGCGACTAACCCTGACGCTGCTTGTGGCGCAGGTTCTCGCAGATCACCATGACGCGACCGTGCCGGCGAATCACCTTGCACTTGTCGCACATCTTCTTGACGCTCGGCTTGACCTTCATAGTCTTATTCGTCCCTCAGACGCTTACTTGTATCGGTAGACGATCCGCCCACGACTGAGGTCGTAGGGGCTCAGTTCGACGACAACCCTGTCGTCAGGAAGGATACGGATGTAGTGCATCCGCATCCGCCCGCTGATATGGGCCAGGACCTTATGGCCGTTGTCGAGCTGCACCCGGAACATCGCGTTCGGGAGCGACTCAACCACAGTGCCCTCGATCTCGATGGCGCCGTCTTTCTTGGCCATGTCCCTCGCGTTTCACTGATCGGTCGTCTGAGGCTTCGGAACACTAAGCAGCCGCGACCCAGCGCTTCGTTGAGAGCGGCGGTTGCGAAACCGCCGACGCGCAATGGTCATAGTGAACCGAAGAGGGAGTGTACGGCACCGGGCGAGGAAATGCGAAACACACGGCCGGTACCTTGACACAACCGCTACTCAGGATACCGCAGATCCAAGGCAGGACACGCAACGCGGCACGACGCATGAATAATCGTGCCCTCATTGTAAGCACATCTCACCTGGTCGAAGCCAGTGGCCGGGCCACCGGCCCCCAGTCGCGACGTCCCGGACCTGACGCAAGGAAGTCCCCCGGCGACCTGGCGCCGGGGGACTTCCTTGATCGACCTGTCTTGATCACGATTCCCTGATCATGCTTTTCCCGCCGGGGAATATCGATCGGCATTCTCCGAAAGCCGCGATCCTCTCCTAGAAGGCGTCGCCCCAGCGGCCGCAGTCGTCGGAGCTGTTGGTGCCCTCGCAGACCCGGATGTCGAAGTCGTTGAAGCCGTTGCTCTTGCGGAAGCCGCCGAACCTGTCGAAGTGCTGGTTTCCGCGGGTCTTGAAGACCTTGGCGTGGAAGCCGGACCGGTCGTGCCACCTGAACCACACGTAGCTGTACTGGCGGTCGCGGTCACGGTCGACCAGGTCCCCGTAGAACCAGTAGCGGCCGCTGCCGTCCTTCGTGTAGTACCCCTTGAAGGAGGAGCGGTGTCCGAAGTTCTCACCGCGGCCAAATCCGGAGTAGTACGGGCCGAAGAAGTGCTTGGACGAGCTCTGGGCCTGCTGAGCGGCGACCGTGGCGGCAGTAGCGGCAGTGGGGGTCGAGGCCATGGCCGCGGGGGCCGCCGCCATGCCGGCGGCGAGGGCGCCCGCCAGCGCCGTTCCGGCGAGAAGGGTACGTACCTTGCTCATTTTTTCCTCCTGTGAAGGGTCCGGCCGTTCGGACACCGCTCACGTTAGGAAGAAACAACAGGCCGCTCTGCGGAGGAATACGCACTCAACGCCCAGCGTGCATTATTACGGGTTGCGATCCCTGCCGCGGCCCGTCACAACAGTGGTGAGGAGCAACATCACTCCCCACGGACCCATCACCCACAGCGGCCACGGATAGGGGAAGTCGAAACCGTCGGTCGCGCCGACGATGAACCAGACCATCCAGTTGACGCCGCTCGCGACCGCCCAGACGGCCCATATGGACCTCAGGGCTCCGTGGCTCGCCTGAACCCCGCCGGGGCGCCCACCTCGCTCTGAGAGGCGGGAAGAGGCGTTGGACAGCCCTTGCAGGTCAACGTCGGGCAGGTCGGAGGTGAGCGTGGCGAGTTCGCCGTACGTCCTGCTCGTGTAGAGCTGCTCCAGCCGCTCGTCGAACTCCTCGACGGTGAGCCGGCCCTGCGCATAGTGCTCCCGCAGGACCGAGGCGACCTTGTCGCGATCTCCGTCCGAGGCCCGGGTGTTCGGACCAGCCGCCATCGTCAACCACACATCCGCTCACCGCTGGACAGTGCTACCAGATTTGTCAGATTACCTGTTCGGGATCTTTCGCGAGGTCGGCAAGCCGCTCCGCTCCGCCGTCAAGGGCGGTCAGCACCAGAGGGCCGTCATCTGTCACCGCGACGCTGTGCTCGAAGTGCGCCGAGGACTTGCCGTCGACGGTGATGACGGTCCAGTCGTCGGCCAGCACCTTGGTCCTGTCCGTACCGAGATTCACCATCGGCTCGACGGCGAAGCACATGCCCGGCTCGAAGCGCGGCCCGCGGCCCGGCTTGCCGTGGTTGGCGACCCAAGGGTCCATGTGCATCTCGGTGCCGATGCCGTGCCCGCCGTACTCCTGCGGGATGCCGTAGCGACCCTGGGAACGGACGTACTTCTCCACCGCATGGCCGATGTCGGACAGGTGGCGGCCCACGGTGAGCACGGCGATGCCGCGCCACATGGCCTCCTCGGTGACCCGCATCAGCTCGGTCAGCTTGGGGTCGACCTCACCGATCGGGACCGTGACGGCCGCGTCGCCATGCCAGCCGTCCAGGATGGCGCCGCAGTCGATGGAGATGATGTCGCCCTCCTGCAGGGCCCGCCGGTCACCCGGGATCCCGTGGACGACCTCGTGGTTCACCGACGCGCAGATCGTCGCCGGAAAGCCCTGGTACCCCTTGAAGGAGGGGATCGCGCCTTCGTCCCTGATCGCCTTCTCCGCGATCCCGTCGAGGTCCAGCGGCGTCATGCCGGGCCGGACGCTCTCCCGGAGCAACTGCAGGGTCCGGCCGACCACCAGGCCCGCCGCCCGCATCTTCTCCAGTTGTTCAGGCGTTTTTATCTGGATCCCATGCTTGTTCTTTTTGAACACGTGCACACCCCCTGGGGTGGTTCAACGGGCGATCGGAGAGCTCAATTCCCCCGATTCTGCCCTAAACGACAGCACGCCACCCATGGGAACCCATGGATGGCGTACCGGACGAATATTTCTAATCGGCGAACGGGCTCAGAGCCTCCATCGCACGCTGGGTGACCTCTTCCACCGGACCAGTCGCATCCACGCCGACCAGGATGCCCTCGTCGGCGTAGAAGGACACCAGCGGGGCGGTCTGCTCCTGGTAGACCTCCAGCCGATGCCGAACGGTCTGCTCCTTGTCGTCGTCCCGCTGGTAAAGCCGTCCGTTGCAGGCGTCGCAGACGTCGTCCTTCTTGTCGTCGAAATCGACATGCCAGATACGACCGCACTGACTGCAGGTGCGACGACCTGCCAGCCGGCGGACGACCTCCTCGTCGTCGACCACGAGCTCCAAGACGAGGTCCAGACCGACCCCGAACTCAGCGAGCATCTTCTTCAGGATCTCGGCCTGGGGCACGTTCCTGGGGAAGCCGTCGAGCAGGAAACCGTCCTGCGCGTCGCTCTCCGAGAGGCGGTCACGGACCATCGCGATGGTGACCTCGTCGGGTACGAGGTCGCCGCGGTCCATGTATTCCTTGGCAAGCTTGCCGAGCTCCGTGCCACCCGAGACATTGGCGCGGAAGATGTCACCTGTCGAGATCTTCGGGATGGACAGGTTCGATGCGACGAACTGGGCTTGTGTCCCCTTACCCGCTCCGGGGGGCCCGACCAGGACGAGACGCACTATTTCAGGAAGCCTTCGTAGTTGCGCTGCTGCAGCTGGCTCTCGATCTGCTTCACGGTGTCAAGGCCGACACCAACCATGATCAGAATGCTCGTCCCTCCGAACGGGAAGTTCTGACTCGCACCGACGAGCGCCAACGCGACGATCGGCACCATGGAGATCAGGCCCAGATACAGCGCGCCAGGAGCGGTGAGTCGCGTGAGCACGAAGTTCAAGTACTCAGCCGTCGGCCGGCCCGGGCGGATACCCGGGATGAACCCACCGTACTTCTTCATGTTGTCAGCGACTTCAACGGGGTTGAAGGTAATGGACACGTAGAAGTAAGTGAAGAAGACGATCAACAGGAAGAACGTGATCATGTACGTCGGAGTGGTGCCGCCGCCGCCGAACTCCTGTGAGATCCACTGGACGATCGGATTCGGCGCTTCCTGGGCGTTGCTGAAGAGCGACGTGACCAGCTGCGGAAGGTACAGCAACGAGGAGGCGAAGATGACCGGGATGATGCCGGCCTGGTTCACCTTCAGCGGGATGTAGGTCGAGGTACCGCCGTACATCCGGCGTCCGACCATCCGCTTGGCGTACTGCACCGGAACCCGTCGCTGGGCCTGCTCGACCATGACCACCAAGGCGATCATCGCGATACCGGTCACCATGACCACGGCGAAGACGAAAAGACCCTTGGTCTGGGCGATCGTCACCAGTTCGGACGGGAAGACCGCGATGACCTGGGTGAAGATCAGGATGGACATGCCGTTACCGACACCACGGTCGGTGAGCAGCTCGCCCAGCCACATGATGACGGCGGTTCCGGCGGTCATCGTCAGCACCATCACCGTGATGGAGAAGACGTTGTCCTTGTCGAGAAGAATGTCTTCACGACACTGTGGGAACAGCTGCCCGCTGCGTGCCAGGGCGATGAAGGCGGTCGACTGGAGAATCGCCAGGCCGACCGTAAGGTAACGCGTGTACTGTGTGATCTTGGTCTGACCGGCCTGGCCCTCCTTCTTGAGGGCCTCCAGACGCGGGATGACCACGACCAGCAGCTGAAGAATGATGCTCGCGGTGATGTACGGCATGATGCCGAGCGCGAACACTGAAAGTTTCAGCAGGGCGCCGCCGCTGAACAGCTGCACCATTCCATAAATGTTGCCGCTGGTTCCGGCCTGCGCCTGAGTGAGACAGCGGCTGATGTTCTCGGTATGTACACCCGGGGTCGGAAAAACCGACCCAAGTCGGAACAGCGCGATGATGCCCAAGGTGAAGAGCAACTTCTTACGCAGGTCCGGCGTACGGAACGCTCGGGTAAACGCGGTCAGCACGGTCCCTCCTGCGCGCCTAAAAGGCGAGGTCGGTCAGCGATGGTGCGGGGGTAATCCATCTTTGCCATCTCAAGTCAGCGAACCCAAGGAAATGAGTCGAGGCCCACTGTCCAGCGAACTCTAACGCACTACGGGCGCGGAGGCCCATTATGAGCCTCCGCGCCGCGTCGTGATACCTACAGCTCGGAGACGGAGCCCCCGGCAGCAGCGATCTTCTCCTTGGCACTCTTGGAGAAGGCGTGTGCCTGCACGTTCAACGCAACGGAGATGTCGCCGGTTCCCAGAACCTTGACAAGCTGGTTCTTCCGGACGGCACCGTTGGCGACGAGCGTCTCGACGTTGACGTCCCCACCCTCGGGGAACAGCTCGCCGAGCCTGTCCAGGTTGACGACCTGGTAGGTCGTCTTGAACAGGGCGTTGGAGAAGCCCTTGAACTTGGGCAGACGCCGCTGAAGCGGAACCTGACCACCCTCGAAGCCGAGGGGGACCTTGTTTCTGGCCCTCGTGCCCTTGGTGCCACGACCTGAGGTCTTGCCCTTGGACGCCTCGCCGCGGCCCTTACGGACCTTCGACTTGTTGGAGCCCGGAGCCGGACGCAGGTGGTGGATACGGAGCGGAGTGTTTTCTGCCATGTCTAGTCGACCTCTTCCACGGTGACAAGGTGCGTCACCACGGTGACCATGCCACGGATCTCCGGGCGGTCCTCCTTGACGACGACATCGCCGATTCGCTTCAGACCGAGCGAACGCAGCGAGTCACGCTGGTTCTGCTTGCCGCCGATCTTCGAGCGGACCTGGGTAATCTTCAGGCGTGCCATCGGCTAGCTCACCGCCCTAGCCGCCGCGGCCTCTGCGATGCCCTCGGCGCGAGCCCTGAGCATGCGCTTGGGAGCGACGTCCTCGATCGGCAGGCCACGACGGGCCGCGATCTCCTCGGGGCGGCTGAGGCCCTTCAGAGCGGCCACCGTCGCGTGCACGATGTTGATCGGGTTGTCCGAGCCGAGCGACTTGGACAGCACGTCGTGAATGCCGGCGCACTCCAGTACGGCGCGCACCGGGCCACCGGCGATAACGCCGGTACCGGGAGAGGCCGGACGGAGGAACACGACCCCGGCGGCCCTTTCACCCTGCACGATGTGCGGGATGGTGCCCTGGATGCGAGGGACCTTGAAGAAACTCTTCTTGGCCTCTTCGACACCCTTGGCGATCGCCGCGGGCACTTCCTTGGCCTTGCCGTAGCCGACGCCGACCATGCCGTTGCCGTCACCGACGATGACGAGGGCGGTGAAGCTGAAGCGACGACCGCCCTTCACGACCTTGGCCACTCGGTTGATCTTTACGACGCGCTCGATGTACGAAACGCCCTTGTCAGCGTTGCCACCGCGACGGTCGTCACGACGACCGTCACGCCGCTCGCCACCGGCGGCGCCACCGCGACGCGGTGCTCCAGCCATTAGTGGTTCCTCTTCTCACTCGTAAAACGGGCCATCGGTTGCGATCCACGGGAGGGAGTCATCAGAACTCCAGCCCGCCTTCGCGGGCGCTGTCCGCGAGGGCCGCGATGCGGCCCGCGTAGCGGTTTCCACCGCGGTCGAACACCACCGCGGTGATCCCGGCTGCCTTGGCCCGCTGAGCGAGAAGCTCGCCGACCTGCTTCGCCTTGTCCGTCTTGGCACCCTCTGCCGTACGAAGGGAGGCGTCCATGGTGGAAGCGCTCACCAGCGTGTGGCCCTGGGCGTCGTCGACGATCTGGACGAAGAGGTGCCTCGTGGAGCGGTTGACGACCAAACGCGGACGCGTGGCCGTGCCAACAACCTTCTTGCGGACTCGGCCGTGGCGGCGGGCCCGCGAGACGGCGCGGGCGGCCGTGTGCTTGCCGAACGCAGTCTTGCCAGCCATGCCTACTTACCAGCCTTTCCGACCTTGCGGCGGATAACTTCACCCTGGTAACGCACGCCCTTGCCCTTGTACGGGTCAGGCTTGCGCAACTTGCGGATGTTTGCGGCGATCTCGCCGACCTTCTGCTTGTCGATGCCGTCCACGTGGAACAGCGTCGGCCTTTCGACGCGGAAGGAGACACCCTCGGGAGCGTCAATGATCACCGGGTGACTGAAGCCCAGAGCGAACTCGAGCTGAGTCGGGCTCTTGGCCTGAACGCGGTAACCGACACCCACGATTTCGAGGGTCTTGGAGTAGCCCTGAGTCACACCGAGCACCATGTTGGCGACCAGCGTGCGGGACAGGCCGTGCAGCGCACGAACCTTGTTTTCATCGTTGGGGCGCGTGACGGCAAGAGTGCCGTCATCGCCCTTGGCGATCTCGATCGGCTCAGCGATCGTGTGAGAAAGTGTGCCCTTGGGGCCCTTGACCGTGACGTCCCGGCCGTCGATGGCGACGTCCACGCCGTTCGGTACAGGGATGGGCAGCCGTCCGATTCTCGACATGCTGTGATTTCTCCCCTCTACCAAACGAAGGCGAGGACTTCCCCGCCCACTCCACGCTTGCCGGCCTGCTTGTCCGTCATGAGGCCACCGGACGTCGAGATGATCGCGACGCCCAGTCCACCCAGGACTCGAGGCAGGTTGTCTTTCTTTGCATAGACCCGCAGGCCGGGCTTGGAAACCCGGCGCAGGCCCGAGAGCGATCGCTCACGGGTCGGCCCGAACTTGAGCTCCACCACGAGGTTCTTTCCGACCTTGGCGTCTTCGACGGTCCAGGTCTGGATGTAACCCTCCTGCTGGAGGATCTCGGCGATATGCGCCTTGATCTTCGAGTACGGCATCGCCACGGTGTCGTGGTAAGCCGAGTTCGCGTTTCGCAGACGGGTCAACATGTCTGCGATCGGGTCAGTCATCGTCATGGCCGGTGGCCTTCCTCACCGCGGTTTCCACAAGGGACCTACGGTGCGGTCATGGGCGCTTGAAACAGCGTCCGGTGAATACGACTTCTAGGTACGGGGTGGCGGCGCCGTGCGGATCTCTCCGCGCGGACTGCTACCAGCTCGACTTGGTGATACCAGGCAGCTCGCCTCGGTGCGCCATCTCGCGGAAGCAGATACGGCACAGGCCGAACTTCTTGTAAACCGCGCGGGGGCGCCCACAGCGCGAGCACCGAGTGTAACCCCGGACCTCGAACTTGGGCTTGCGAGCAGCCTTGACCTTGAGCGATGTCTTCGCCATGATCAGGCCTCCTTGAACGGAAAGCCGAGGAGCTTCAGCAGCGCCCGGCCCTGGTCGTCGGTCTTAGCGGTGGTCACGACCGTGATGTCCATACCACGCTGGCGATCGACCTTGTCCTGGTCGATCTCGTGGAACATGACCTGCTCGGTGAGACCGAAGGTGTAGTTCCCGTTGCCGTCGAACTGCTTGGGCGACAGGCCGCGGAAGTCACGGATACGCGGCAGCGCCAGTGAGAGCAGCCGGTCCAGGAACTCCCACATGCGGTCGCCGCGCAGCGTGACGTGCGCACCGATCGGCATGCCCTCGCGCAGCTTGAACTGGGCGATGGACTTGCGGGCTCGGACGACCGCCGGCTTCTGACCGGTGATCACGGTGAGGTCGCGGACGGCGCCGTCGATGAGCTTCGAGTCGCGCGCGGCCTCGCCGACACCCATGTTCACCTTGATCTTGGTGATCGTGGGCACCAGCATGATGTTCTCGAACCCGAACTGCTCATTCAGCTTCGCGATGATTTCCTCGCGATAGCGCTGCTTGAGCCGCGGAAGGGTCCGCTCTTCAGTGTTCGCGGTCATCAGTTGTCCTCACCCGACTTGTCAGAAGCGGCCTTGGCCGACTCCTTCTTGGCAGGCTTCTCGTCCTTGGCAGGCTTCTCTTCATCCTTGAGCTTCTTGACGTTGCTCACGTGGATGGGAGCCTCCATGGTCTGCACGCCGCCGGTCTTGGCGCCGCGCGGGCCCTCGTTGGTCTCCTTGGAGTGCTTCTTGACCATGTTGACGCCTTCGACCACCACGCGGTCCTCGCGCGGGTGGGCGGCGATCACACGGCCCTTGGCACCCTTGTCCTTACCGGCGATGACCAGTACGAGGTCACCCTTTTTCACATGAAGCTTCGGCATTTACAACACCTCCGGCGCGAGCGAGATGATGCGCATGAACTTCTTCTCACGCAGCTCACGCCCGACGGGACCGAAGATACGCGTGCCACGAGGGTCACCGCTGTCCTTGATGATGACGGCGGCGTTCTCGTCGAAGCGGATGTAGGAGCCGTCGGGCCGGCGGCGCTCCTTGACAGTGCGGACGATGACAGCCTTGACGACGTCGCCCTTCTTCACGGTGCCGCCAGGGATGGCGTCCTTGACTGTGGCGACGATGATGTCGCCAATTCCCGCGTAGCGCCGACCCGAGCCACCGAGCACACGGATGCAAAGAACTTCCTTTGCACCAGTGTTGTCGGCGACCTTGAGTCGCGACTCCTGCTGGATCACTTGTACTCCTGTTTGTCTCGCTGGTTCTCACCCGGTGGGTGAGCCTTGCGGAACCGATGGGGTCTTTTTCCTCCGACGTCAGCTGAACCAACCGCCGTCGCAGGCGAGGCGAAGATTACTTCGCCCCCTTGGACACCGCCGTGGGGGTGGCTGGGCCACCCCCACGAGGCGCGTTGCTTACTTGGCCTTCTCGAGGATCTCGATGACGCGCCAGCGCTTGCTGGCGGACAGCGGCCTGGTCTCCATCAGGAGAACCCGGTCACCAACGCCACAGGCGTTGGCCTCGTCGTGCGCCTTGTACTTGGTCGTCCTACGGATGACCTTGCCGTACAGGGGGTGCTTGACGCGGTCCTCAACAGCGACCACGACAGTCTTGTCCATCTTGTCACTGACGACCAGACCCTCACGGGTCTTGCGGTAATTCCGCGCCTCGGTCGTTGCCTCAGTGGTCTCGGTCTCAGCCATCGATCGACTCCTTCTCAACCGTTACAATGCCGAGCTCCCGCTCGCGCATCACGGTGTAGATACGGGCGATCTCGCGGCGAACGGCACGCAGCCGCCCGTGGCTCTCCAACTGGCCGGTCGCAGCCTGGAAGCGGAGGTTGAACAGCTCCTCCTTGGCTTCCTTCAGCTTCTTGACCAGAGTGTCCTGGTCTTCCACCCGCAGCTCACCGGCGGTCAGGCCCTTAGCCATCACGCCTCACCTACTTCACGCTTAACGAACCGGCACTTCATGGGGAGCTTGTGCATCGCACGACGCAGGGCCTCGCGAGCCACCGGCTCAGCGACACCCGACAGCTCGAACATGACGCGACCGGGCTTGACGTTGGCGATCCACCACTCAGGTGAACCCTTACCGGAACCCATGCGGGTCTCGGCGGGCTTCTTGGTGAGGGGACGGTCCGGGTAGATGTTGATCCAGACCTTGCCGCCACGCTTGATGTGGCGGGTCATGGCAATACGAGCCGACTCGATCTGACGGTTGGTCACATAGGAGTGCTCAAGCGCCTGAATGCCGAACTCGCCGAACACGACCCTGGTGCCGCCCTTGGCGGCTCCGTGACGGTCGGGCCGGTGCTGCTTGCGGTGCTTGACCCTGCGCGGGATCAGCATGGTCAGCTCCCTTCAGCACCCGGCTGCGCAGCCGGGCCGGTCTCGGGGGCAGCCTGCGAGGCCGCCTCAGTCCTGGGTGCACGGTCGCCACGGCCACCGCCTGCGCCGCCACCACGACGGGCGCCACCGGCACCGGGGCCGCCACCACGACGGGGACGGTCACCGCCGCCGCCGGCGCCGCCACCCGCACCGGGGCCGCGACGGTCGTCACGGTCACGGCGCTGGCCCGCACGAGCGCCGGCGGCAGCCGCCTCACGCTCGGCGCGGCTGGTCGGAGCCTCACCCTTGTAGATCCACACCTTCACGCCGATACGGCCGAAGGTGGTACGGGCCTCGTAGAGGCCGTAGTCGATGTCCGCACGGAGCGTGTGCAGGGGCACGCGGCCCTCGCGGTAGAACTCCGAACGAGACATCTCAGCGCCGCCCAGACGACCGGAGCACTGCACCCGGATGCCCTTGGCGCCGCTCTTCATGGCCGACTGCATCGCCTTACGCATGGCTCGACGGAACGAGACACGGCTGGACAGCTGCTCGGCCACACCCTGAGCGACGAGCTGAGCGTCGATCTCGGGGTTCTTGACCTCGAGGATGTTCAGCTGGACCTGCTTCTTGGTCAGCTTCTCGAGGTCACCGCGGATCCGGTCCGCCTCGGCGCCGCGGCGGCCGATGACGATGCCCGGACGGGCGGTGTGAATGTCGACCTGTACCCGGTCGGTGGTCCGCTCGATCTCCACCTTGGAGATGCCGGCCCGCTCCATGCCCTTTTTGAGCATGCGACGGATCGCCACATCCTCGGCAACGTACGACTTGTAGAGCTTGTCGGCATACCACCGGCTCTTGAAGTCGGTCGTGATGCCGAGGCGGAACCCGTGCGGGTTAACCTTCTGACCCACTAGCGGGTCCTCCCCTTCGGCTCGCGGGACTCCACGATCACGGTGATGTGGCTGGTCCGCTTGTTGATCCGATAGGCACGACCCTGTGCGCGGGGACGGAACCGCTTCAGCGTCGGGCCTTCATCGACCCAGGCACGGCTCACGAAGAGCGTGCCGCGGTCGAGCTTGAAGTTGTGCTCCGCGTTGGCAATGGCGCTGGACAGCACCTTGTACACGGTCTCGCTCGCCGACTGGGGAGCGAACTGCAGCACGGCCTGCGCCTCCGAAGCGGGCAGCCCGCGAATGAGGTCCACCACACGGCGGGCCTTCATGGGCGTGTGGCGCGCAAATCGCACCTGAGCCCTGGCTTCCATCGCTTACTCCTCTTACCTTCTTCGACAGGCGCTTACCGCCGGCTGCGGCGGTCTTCCTTGACGTGGCTGCGGAACGTCCGCGTCGGCGCGAACTCGCCCAGCTTGTGGCCGATCATCGCTTCGGTGACGAACACCGGGACGTGCTTGCGACCATCGTGAACGGCGATCGTGTGACCGAGCATGTCGGGCACGATCATGGAGCGCCGCGACCACGTCTTGATGACGTTTTTGGTGCCCTTCTCGTTCTGGACGTCTACCTTCTTCTGAAGGTGGTCGTCCACGAAGGGACCCTTCTTAAGGCTACGTGGCATTTTGGCTGCTCCTACCGCTTCTTCCGCTTGGTCCGACGACGGATGATCAGCCGGTCGCTGGCCTTGTTCGCCGCACGAGTACGACCCTCGGGCTTGCCCTTCGGGTTAACCGGGTGACGACCGCCGGAGGTCTTACCCTCACCACCACCATGCGGGTGGTCGACCGGGTTCATCGCGACACCGCGGACGGTGGGGCGCTTGCCCTTCCACCGCATACGGCCGGCCTTGCCCCAGTTGATGTTGCCCTGCTCGGCGTTGCCGACCTGGCCAATGGAGGCCCGGCAGCGAACGTCGACCTGGCGCATCTCGCCGGAGGGCATACGCAGCGTGGCGTACTGGCCTTCCTTGGCGAGGAGCTGGATCTGCGCACCGGCGGACCGGCCCAGCTTGGCGCCACCGCCCGGACGGAGCTCCACCGCGTGGATGAAAGTACCGGTCGGGATGTTGCGCAGCGGCAGGCAGTTGCCCGGCTTGATGTCGGCCGTGGGGCCGTTTTCAATCTTGTCGCCCTGCTTGAGGCCGGTCGGGCAGAGAATGTAGCGCTTCTCCCCGTCGGCAAAGTGCAGCAGCGCGATACGGGAGGTACGGTTCGGGTCGTACTCGATGTGAGCGACCTTGGCCGGAATCCCGTCCTTGTCGTGGCGCCGGAAATCAATGATCCGGTAGGCGCGCTTGTGACCGCCACCCTGGTGACGCGTGGTGACTCGGCCGTGGACGTTACGGCCACCCTTGCTGTGAAGGGGAGCAAGCAGCGACTTCTCGGGCGTGCTGCGCGTGATCTCGGCAAAGTCCGAGACGCTGGCGCCGCGGCGACCCGGGGTCGTCGGCTTGAGTTTACGGATGCCCATCTTATTCGTTCATCCTTCGTCGGTTAATCTGGTCGAATGCCCCTTGCCTACCGGCAAGGGGCGCTCTCCCTGTACTTACTGAGCGAGCGGGTCAGCCGATCTGGCCGAAGATGTCAATCCGGTCTCCCTCGACCAGGCTCACGATTGCTCGCTTGGTGCTGGGGCGCTGACCGTGACCGAACTTGGTCCGCTTGCGCTTGCCCTGGCGGTTGATGGTGTTGACGCTGGCCACCTTGACGCCGAAGATCTTCTCAACTGCGATCTTGACCTGCGTCTTGTTGGCCGTCTTCCGCACCAGGAACGTGTACTTGTTGTGCTCGTCGATCAGGCCGTAGCTCTTCTCGGAGACAACCGGCTTGATGATGATGTCGCGCGGGTCGGCGATCTTCTCCATCAGGCGTCTTCCTTCCCGCTCTTGCTCAGACGCGTGACGACCTGGTCGTACGCCTCCTGAGTGAAAACGACGTCGTCGTAGCAGAGCACGTCGTACGTGTTCAGCTGCCCGGCATCCAGCAAGTGGACCTCGGGAGCATTGCGCAGGCTCAGCCAGGTGAGCTCATCGCCCTCGTCAACAACGACCAGGACGCTACGAGTCTGCGTGATCTTGCGCAGCGACTCGAGAGCCGCCTTGGTCTTCGGGGTCTCCCCCGCGACCAGACCGCTGACCACGTGAACGCGGCCCCCGGTCGCCCTGTCCGAGAGGGCGCCACGCAGAGCGGCGGCCTTCATCTTCTTGGGAGTCTTCTGGCTGTAGTCACGCGGCTGCGGGCCGTGGACGATGCCACCGCCTGCGAACTGCGGGGCGCGAGTCGAACCCTGACGGGCGCGACCGGTGCCCTTCTGGCGGTACGGCTTCTTGCCACCGCCGCGGACCTCGCCACGAGTCTTGACCTTGTGGGTGCCCTGCCGGCGAGCGGCGAGCTGCGCCACGACAACCTGGTGAATCAGCGGAACATTGACCTTCGCGCCGAAGATGTCTTCGGGAAGGTCAACGGTGCCGGTCTTCGTCCCGCTCACGTCGAGGACGTCAATGGTGCTCACTTGGCAGCCCCCTTCTTGGCAGCGGTACGGACGAGAACCAGGCTGCCGTTGGCGCCGGGGATAGCACCCTTGATCAGGATGAGACCCTTCTCGACGTCCACGGCGTGGACCTTCAGGCTCTGGATGGTGGTGCGGACGTTACCCATCCGACCTGCCATCCGTACGCCCTTGAAGACCCGGCCCGGAGTGGAGCAGCCGCCGATGGAACCCGGCGAACGGTGCTTGCGCTGCGTGCCGTGCGAAGCGCCCAGGCCCTTGAACCCGTGACGCTTCATGACGCCGGCGAAGCCCTTGCCCTTGCTCTTGCCCGTCACGTCGACGAACTGGCCGGCTTCGAAGGTGTCGGCCAGAAGCTCCTGGCCGAGCGTGTAGTTGCCGGCGTCGTCGGTGCGAATCTCCGTGAAATACCGGCGCGGGGTGATGTCGTGCTTGCGCAGGTAGTCGCCGAGCGGCTTGTTGACCTTCCGCGGGTCGACCTGCCCGAAGCCGAGCTGCACGGCGGAATAGCCGTCCTTCTCGGGGGTGCGGACGCGGGTCACGACGCACGGACCTGCTTCGACGACGGTCACCGGGACCATCCGGTTGTCTGCGTCGAAGACCTGGGTCATGCCGAGCTTCTTGCCCAGGACGCCCTTGATCTGCTTAGCCATGTCAGTGCGTTCCCTCAGAGCTTGATCGAGATGTCGACGCCGGCGGGGAGGTCGAGTCGCATAAGCGAGTCGACCGTCTTCGGCGTGGGATCGATGATGTCAATGAGCCGCTTGTGCGTGCGCATCTCAAAGTGCTCGCGGCTGTCCTTGTACTTGTGCGGCGAGCGGATGACGCAATACACGTTCTTCTCGGTCGGCAGCGGCACCGGGCCTGCGACCTTGGCGCCAGTCCTTGTCACCGTCTCGACGATCTTCTTGGCCGAGACGTCGATGACCTCGTGGTCATAGGCCTTGAGCCGAATGCGGATCTTCTGTCCCGCCATAATGGCCTCGGTGTCCTTCGCTGTCGTCTGAAAAAGTTACATGCGGCCTGTTGCCGCCGTTCATTGCCAAACCCCACGTAGCAGACGCTGTTGATCTGCGCTTTCTTCCGTGATCTGGCAGTTACTTCGGTCATCGTGCGGCCGAACCAACTGCGAGATCACGGTTCGTGGGACTTTGTGAAGGTGCGTGCCTTACGGCACGAACCCCCTTGTGGTGCGGCGGCCGGCCCTGCGATGAGGGCCGACCGCCACTCCGCGATCGTCTTACTTGAGAATCTTGGTAACGCGACCCGCACCAACGGTGCGGCCACCCTCGCGGATGGCGAACTTGAGTCCGTCCTCCATCGCGATGGGCTGGATGAGGGCGACGTTCATCTCGGTGTTGTCACCGGGCATGACCATCTCGGTGCCCTCGGGCAGAGTCACAACACCGGTCACGTCAGTCGTACGGAAGTAGAACTGAGGACGGTAGTTGTTGAAGAACGGCGTGTGGCGGCCACCCTCGTCCTTCGACAGGATGTAGACCTGAGCCTCGAACTCGGTGTGCGGGGTGGTCGTGCCCGGCTTGATGATGCACTGGCCGCGCTCGACGTCCTCACGCTTGATGCCGCGGAGGAGCAGACCGACGTTGTCGCCCGCCTGGCCCTCGTCGAGCAGCTTGCGGAACATCTCGACACCGGTGACCGTGGTGGTGGTCTTGGTCTCCTTGATGCCGATGATGTCGACAGTCTCGTTGACCTTGACGATGCCACGCTCGATACGACCGGTCACGACGGTGCCGCGGCCGGTGATCGAGAAGACGTCCTCGATCGGCATGAGGAACGGCTTCTCGGTCTCACGGGTCGGCTGGGGGACACTCTCGTCCACAGCGTCCATGAGCGCGATGATGGAGTCGCCCCACTCCTTGTCGCCCTCGAGCGCCTTCAGCGCCGAGACGCGAACCACGGGCAGGTCGTCGCCGGGGAACTCCTGAGCCGAGAGAAGCTCACGGACCTCGAGCTCGACGAGCTCCAGGATCTCCTCGTCGTCCACCATGTCGGCCTTGTTAAGGGCAACCACGATGTAGGGGACGCCGACCTGGCGGGCCAGGAGGACGTGCTCCTTCGTCTGCGGCATCGGACCGTCGGTGGCGGCGACCACGAGGATCGCGCCGTCCATCTGAGCCGCACCGGTGATCATGTTCTTCACGTAGTCGGCGTGACCGGGGCAGTCCACGTGGGCATAGTGGCGCTTCTCGGTCTGGTACTCGACGTGCGCGATGGAGATCGTGATACCACGAGCCTTCTCCTCGGGCGCCTTGTCGATCTTGTCGAACGCGGTCGCCTCGTTGAGGTTCGGGAAACGGTCGTGGAGTACCTTGGTGATCGCCGCGGTCAGAGTGGTCTTGCCGTGGTCGATGTGCCCAATGGTGCCGATGTTTACGTGCGGCTTGGTCCGCTCGAACTTGGCCTTGGCCACTGCTCTCTCCTTAGAGATTCTGACTTGACTTGCGTCTTTTTATTCGGGCTTGGGGAAGCCGGTTCCTCCCGGAACCGGCCGACGAGAGGTTCTCGCCCCGCACCCCTCGGCCTGGGCGGCGATCTCTCGCCGTCCACACCGAAACGGGTGCCGGACTTACTCGCCCCGCACCCCTCCGGTGGTGGGGCGGCGATATCCTCGCCACCCTCACCGAAACGGATGCTGGACTTACTCGCCCCGCACCTTCGCGACGATCTCCTTGGCGACGTGCACAGGCACTTCCGCGTAGGAGTCGAATTGCATGCTGTAGCTCGCGCGTCCCTGCGTCTTGCTACGGAGGTCGCCCACGTAGCCGAACATCTCAGAGAGCGGCACGAGCGCCGTGATGATGCGAGCACCGGAGCGCTCGTCCATCGACTGGATCTGCCCGCGGCGACTGTTGAGGTCTCCGATGACATCACCCATGTAGTCCTCGGGCGTGGTGACCTCGACGGCCATCATCGGCTCCAGGATTACAGCGTCCGCCCTGCGCGCGGCCTCCTTGAAGGCCATCGAGCCGGCGATCTTGAAGGCCATTTCGGACGAGTCCACCTCGTGGTAGGCACCGTCCTGCAGGGTGACCTTGACCCCGACCATGGGGTAGCCGGCGAGCACGCCGAACTGGGCGGCCTCCTGGGCACCCGCGTCGACCGAGGGGATGTACTCCCTCGGGATGCGGCCACCGGAGACCTTGTTGGAGAACTCGTAGCCGTCGTTGCCCTCGCCCAGCGGCTCAAGGTCGATGATGACCTTGGCGAACTGGCCGGAACCACCGGTCTGCTTCTTGTGGACGTAGTCGATCTTCTCCACCTTGCGGCGGATGGTCTCGCGGTAGGCCACCTGCGGACGGCCGATGTTGGCCTCGACGTGGAACTCGCGGCGCATCCGGTCGACGAGGATCTCCAGGTGGAGCTCACCCATTCCCCAGATGACCGTCTGCCCGGTCTCGTCGTCACGACGGACCTGGAAGGACGGGTCCTCCTCGGCCAGACGCTGGATCGCGGTGCCCAGCTTCTCCTGGTCACTCTTGGTCTTGGGCTCGATGGCGACGCTGATGACCGGCGCCGGGAAGTTCATCGACTCCAGGACCACGGGGTGAGCCGGGTCGGCCAGGGTGTCACCGGTGGTGGTGTCCTTCAGACCCATGACGGCGACGATCTGACCAGCGACGGCCGACGGGCGCTCTTCGCGCTTGTTGGCGTGCATCTGGTAGATCTTGCCGATCCGCTCCTTCTTGCCCTTCACCGAGTTCACGACTGCGGTGCCGGTCTCGAGCGTGCCCGAGTAGATGCGGATGTAGGTGAGACGGCCCAGGTGCGGGTCGCTCATGATCTTGAAGGCAAGTGCGGAGAAAGGCTCGGTCACGTCCGCGTGGCGCTCGATGACCTCGTCTTCCTTACCGACCGCGTGGCCCTTGAAGGGCTTGAGGTCGATGGGAGCCGGAAGGTAGGCGACGATCGCGTCGAGCAGGGGCTGAACGCCCTTGTTCTTGAACGCGGTGCCGGTCAGGACCGGGTTGATGGCGCTGGACAGCGTCGCGCGACGGATCGCCGCGACAAGCTGCTCCTCGGTGGGCTCGATGCCCTCCAGGAAGAGGCCCATGAGCTCGTCGTCGTTCTCCGAGACGGTCTCAACGAGCTTGTCGCGCCACTCGCGAGCGGTCTCGGCGTGGTCGGCCGGGATGTCGACGATGTCGTACATCTCGCCCTTGGCCGCCTCGGCGCTCCAGAGCAGGCCCTTCATCTTCACCAGGTCGATGACACCCTTGAAGTCAGCCTCGACGCCCCAGGGAAGCTGGATGACCGCGGGGGTCGCGTGCAGGCGGCTGATCATCATGTCTACGCAGCGGTGGAACTCCGCGCCGACACGGTCCATCTTGTTGACGAAGCAGATGCGGGGGACTTCGTAGCGGTCGGCCTGACGCCACACCGTCTCCGACTGGGGCTCGACACCGGCGACGGCGTCGAATACGGCAACGGCACCGTCGAGGACGCGGAGCGAGCGCTCCACCTCGATCGTGAAGTCCACGTGGCCCGGCGTGTCGATGATGTTGATCGTGTGGCCGAGCCATTCGCAGGTGGTAGCGGCGGAGGTGATGGTAATACCACGCTCCTGCTCCTGCTCCATCCAGTCCATCGTGGCTGCGCCATCGTGGACTTCACCGATCTTGTAGTTGATACCGGTGTAGAACAGGATGCGCTCGGTCGTCGTGGTCTTGCCCGCGTCGATGTGGGCCATGATCCCGATGTTACGGACCATAGCCAGGTCAAGAGCGGTCGTGGTGGCCACTTCTCTCGCGTCCTCGTCGTCTCGTCGAACCCGCTGTTACCAGCGGTAGTGGGCGAAGGCCTTGTTGGACTCGGCCATCTTGTGGGTGTCCTCGCGCTTCTTGACGCTGGCGCCGAGGCCGTTGCTGGCATCGAGCAGTTCGTTCATGAGGCGCTCGGTCATGGTCTTCTCGCGGCGGGCGCGGGAGTACTGCACCAGCCAGCGCAGGGCCAGGGTGGTGCTGCGCGCCGCGCGCACCTCGACCGGGACCTGGTAGGTCGCGCCACCGACACGGCGGCTGCGGACCTCAAGAGTGGGCTTGACGTTGTCCAGCGCGCGCTTCAAGGTGACGACCGGGTCGTTGCCGGTCTTCTCCTTGGCACCCTCAAGGGCGCCGTACACGATGGACTGGGCGATGGAGCGCTTGCCGTCCAGGAGCACCTTGTTGATCAGGGCGGTGACCAGCGGCGAGTTGTGGACCGGGTCAGCCATGAGCTGACGACGGCCAGGAGAACCCTTGCGAGGCATTCTTACTTCTCCTTCTTCGCGCCGTAACGGCTACGGGCCTGCTTGCGGTTGCGGACACCCTGGGTGTCCAGCGAACCACGGATGATCTTGTAGCGAACACCCGGCAGGTCCTTCACACGACCGCCGCGGACGAGCACGATGGAGTGCTCCTGGAGGTTGTGGCCGACACCGGGGATGTAGGCCGTGACCTCGATGCCGTTGGTGAGCCGGACACGCGCGACCTTGCGGAGGGCGGAGTTCGGCTTCTTCGGGGTCGTGGTGTAAACGCGCATGCAGGTGCCGCGTCGCTGGGGGCTGGCCTTGAGCGCCGGGGTCTTGGTCTTAGTGACCTTGTCCTGGCGGCCCTTGCGGACCAGCTGCTGAATCGTGGGCACCGCGTCTCCGTTCGTGCTTGCCGGTTATTCGAATATCGTGCATTTTGCAGGCACTGCCGGTGTCATGACCTGCGGGTTTTCCGTCCACTCCGACCCACGCGGTCGGGCGTGTCGCGCAATTACCGCGCCACACCCCAGCTAGGCCAGTCCAGTGGAGGAGGCCATACGGCGCCTCTGCCGACTCCCCGCGGGAAACCTGTCGACGCGCACGCATGAGAGCCCATGAAGCCACGGGCACGAAGGGCAAGACTACCTAGTCCAACGCAACACGTCAAAACGGTTACGTCTGCCGCGCGCCGTTATCGGCGCCCGTATTCGTGCCGTGACTCCCGCGATCGGTTTCCGGCCGACCGCTGTTGGGTCCGTGCTGAGTTTACCCGCCGCAGAGGACTTCTCCAGCCGTTCGCCTCATTAACGCACGGCTTTCGCCGCAACATTCCGGTCAAGGAAAGGACACGGTGCCTCCGAACTCGACGGACGAGGATCCGGGAAGGGGCGCCGGCGGGTGAAGGCGCCCGGGAAGAGACCCGGCGCGCGGACATCTCCGCGGAGGGATCCGAGCCGGTGAAGGACCCGGGCGGTGGTGGCGAAGGTACTCAAAAACCCCTGACAAGACAACAGCGCCCGGTCCCCCGAAGGGAGAACCGGGCGCTGCCTATGACCACTTAGCGGTTGTACTGACCGAAGTCGTACTCCTCCAGCGGCACGGCCTCACCAGAGCCCGAACCGAAGGTGTAGTCCGCCGCGGAGCCGTCGTAGCCGCCGACCGTGTACATCGCGGCCTTGGCCTCCTCGGTGGGCTCGACCCGGATGTTGCGGTACTGGGGCATGCCCGTACCGGCCGGGATGAGCTTTCCGATGATGACGTTCTCCTTGAGACCGAGCAGCGAGTCCGACTTGGCGTGGATCGCCGCGTCGGTGAGCACTCGGGTCGTCTCCTGGAAGGACGCCGCCGACAGCCAGGACTCGGTTGCGAGCGAGGCCTTGGTGATGCCCATCAGCACGGGACGACCGGAGGCCGGCGTACCGCCCTCGGCCACGCACTCGCGGTTGATCCGCTCGAAGCGGGGCCGCTCGACGAGCTCACCGGGCAGCATGTCGGCATCGCCGGACTCAAGCACGTTCACGCGCTTGAGCATCTGCCGGACGATGATCTCGATGTGCTTGTCGTGGATCGACACACCCTGCGAGCGGTAGACCTGCTGGACCTCCGCCACCAGGTGCAGCTGCACGGCCCGGGGGCCGAGGATGCGCAGCACCTCGTTGGGGTTGACCGCACCGGCGATCAGCTGGTGACCGACGCCGACACGCTGACCGTCGGAGACCATCATGCGCGACCGCATGGAGACCGGGTAAGCGATCTCCTCGGCATCGGGGTCGTCCGGGACGACCACGATCTTCCGGGTCTTGTCGGTCTCGTCGATGCGGACCCGGCCCTCGGCCTCGCTGATCGGGGCGACGCCCTTGGGGACGCGCGCCTCGAAGAGCTCCTGGACACGGGGCAGACCATGCGTGATGTCCGCGCCCGCCACACCACCGGTGTGGAAGGTACGCATCGTCAGCTGGGTACCGGGCTCACCGATCGACTGGGCGGCGATGATGCCGACCGCCTCGCCGACGTCCACGAGCTTGCCGGTCGCGAGCGACCGGCCGTAGCAGGTGGCGCAGACACCGATCTTGGCCTCGCAGACGAGAGCGCTGCGGGTCCTGACGGTCTCCACTCCGGCCTCGACCAGCGCGGTGACGTGGATGTCGTTGATGTCGACACCCGCGGTCACGATGACCTTGCCGTCGACCTCCACATCCTCGGCGAGGATGCGGCCGTGCACGTTGCTCTCGGCGTTCTCGGCCTTGACCAGGTTGCCCTGGGCGTCACGCTCTCCGACGTGCAGCGGGACACCGCGGTCGGTGCCACAGTCGATCTCGCGGACGATGACGTCCTGCGCGACGTCCACCAGACGACGGGTCAGGTAACCCGAGTCGGCGGTCCGCAGCGCGGTGTCCGCGAGGCCCTTCCGCTGTCCGTGGGTGGAGATGAAGTACTCCAGCACCGACAGGCCCTCGCGGAACGAGGCCTTGATCGGACGCGGGATCGTCTCACCCTTGGTGTTGGACACCAGACCGCGGATACCGGAGATCTGGCGGACCTGCATCAGGTTTCCTCGGGCGCCCGACTGGACCATCATCCAGACCGGGTTGGTCTTCGGGAACGCCTTCTGCATGTCGTCGGTCACGTCACTGGTCGCGTGCGTCCAGATCTCGATGAGCTCCTGACGGCGCTCTTCGTCCGTGATCAGACCACGCTCGTACTCCCGCTGGACCTTGTCGGCCCTGCGCTCGTACGTCTCCATGATCTCGGCCTTGTTCGGCGGCGCGATGACGTCCTCGATGGAGATCGTCACACCGGCCCTGGTCGCCCAGTAGAAGCCGGCGTCCTTGAGCGCGTCGAGCGCGGTCGCGACCTCGACCTTGGGGTATTTCTCCGCAAGCTCGTTGACGATGACCGACAGTTGCTTCTTGCCGATCTGCGCGTTCACGTACGGGTAGTTCGCCGGCAGCGTCTGGTTGAACAGGCAGCGGCCGAGCGTGGTCTCCAGGCGGTAGGTGTCGCCCGGCTCCCAGCCCTCCGGAGCCGTCCACTCGCGGGGCGGCGGGACGTCGCCCCTCAACCGGATCTGGATCTTGGACTGGATGTCCAGCTCGCGGCGGTCGAAGGCCATGAGCGCCTCGGACACCGAGCCGAAGGCCCGGCCCTCGCCGACTCCGCCCTGGGTGTCGTCCTTCAGCGTGGTCAGGGAGTACAGACCGATGATCATGTCCTGGGTGGGCATGGTCACCGGCTTGCCGTCCGCCGGCTTCAGGATGTTGTTGGTGGACAGCATCAGGATGCGGGCTTCGGCCTGAGCCTCGGCCGACAGCGGCAGGTGCACCGCCATCTGGTCGCCGTCGAAGTCCGCGTTGAACGCGGTGCAGACGAGCGGGTGGATCTGGATGGCCTTGCCCTCGACCAGTTGGGGCTCGAAGGCCTGGATGCCCAGACGGTGCAGCGTCGGCGCGCGGTTGAGCAGCACGGGGTGCTCGGTGATGACCTCTTCGAGGACATCCCACACGACCGGGCGTGCACGCTCGACCATCCGCTTGGCCGACTTGATGTTCTGCGCGTGGTTCAGGTCGACCAGGCGCTTCATCACGAAGGGCTTGAAGAGCTCCAGCGCCATCTGCTTGGGCAGACCGCACTGGTGCAGCTTCAGCTGCGGGCCGACGACGATGACCGAACGGCCGGAGTAGTCGACTCGCTTGCCCAGGAGGTTCTGGCGGAACCGGCCCTGCTTGCCCTTCAGCATGTCGCTGAGGGACTTCAGGGGACGGTTGCCGGGGCCCGTGACCGGACGGCCACGACGGCCGTTGTCGAACAGTGCGTCGACGGCCTCCTGGAGCATCCGCTTCTCGTTGTTCACGATGATCTCGGGGGCGCCGAGGTCAAGGAGACGCTTGAGGCGGTTGTTCCGGTTGATCACGCGACGGTACAGGTCGTTCAGGTCCGAGGTCGCGAACCGGCCACCGTCGAGCTGCACCATCGGGCGCAGGTCCGGCGGGATGACCGGGATGCAGTCAAGGACCATGCCGTTGGGCGAGTTGCGCGTGTTCAGGAACGCGGACACGACCTTGAGACGCTTGAGCGCGCGGGCCTTCTTCTGGCCCTTGCCGCTGCGGATCGTCTCGCGCAGGTTCTCGGCCTCGAGAGCGAGGTCGAAGTTGGTCAGACGCTCCTGAATGGCCTGGGCGCCCATGCCACCGCGGAAGTAGCGGCCGAAACGGTCGCGCATCTCGCGGTAGAGCAGCTCGTCGCCCTCAAGGTCCTGGACCTTGAGGTTCTTGAAGCGGCTCCAGACCTCGTCCAGCCGGTCCAGCTCGCGCTGGGCCCGGTCACGGAGCTGCCGCATCTCGCGCTCGGCACCCTCACGGACCTTGCGGCGCTGGTCGCCCTTGGCCCCGGCGGCCTCCAGCTCGGCCAGATCGGCCTCGAGCTTCCTCTGCCGGGCCTCGATGTCGGCGTCACGACGCTGCTCGACGTGCTGCCGCTCGACGGAGATCTTCGCCTCGAGCGAGGGCAGGTCACGCTCACGCATTTCCTTGTCGACATGCGTGATCATGTAGGCCGCGAAGTAGATGACCTTCTCAAGGTCCTTCGGGGCCAGGTCGAGCAGGTATCCCAGACGGGACGGGACACCCTTGAAGTACCAGATGTGCGTGACGGGCGCGGCCAACTCGATGTGGCCCATCCGCTCACGACGCACCTTGGCGCGAGTGACCTCGACGCCGCAGCGCTCACAGATGATGCCCTTGAAGCGGACGCGCTTGTACTTACCGCAGTAGCACTCCCAGTCCCGGGTCGGGCCGAAGATCTTCTCGCAGAAGAGTCCGTCCTTCTCGGGCTTGAGGGTCCGGTAGTTAATCGTCTCGGGCTTCTTGACCTCGCCGTGCGACCACTGGCGGATATCGTCGGCGGTCGCGAGGCCGATCCGAAGCTCGTCGAAGAAGTTGACGTCGAGCACTTGTAATCCCCTCCTCAGCTTCTGGATCAGACCTCTTCGACACTGCTCGGCTCACGCCGGGACAGGTCGATGCCGAGCTCTTCCGCAGCGCGGAAGACGTCCTCGTCGGTGTCTCTCATCTCGATGGACATGCCGTCGCTGGAGAGCACCTCAACGTTCAGGCACAGCGACTGCATTTCCTTGATGAGGACCTTGAACGACTCGGGAATGCCCGGTTCGGGGATGTTCTCGCCCTTGACGATGGCCTCGTAGACCTTCACCCGGCCGAGAACGTCGTCGGACTTGATCGTGAGCAGTTCCTGGAGTGCGTAGGCGGCGCCGTACGCCTCGAGCGCCCACACCTCCATCTCGCCGAAACGCTGTCCACCGAACTGGGCCTTACCACCGAGCGGCTGCTGGGTGATCATGGAGTACGGGCCGGTCGAACGAGCGTGGATCTTGTCGTCGACCAGGTGGAGCAGCTTCAGGATGTAGATGTAACCGACCGAGACCGGGTGCGGGAACGGCTCGCCGGAACGGCCGTCGAAGAGCTGGGCCTTTCCGTTCGCGCCGACCATGCGCCCGCCGTCCCTGTTGACCAGGGTGCTGTCGAGCAGGCCGATAATCTCTTCCTCGTTGGCACCGTCGAACACCGGGGTGGCCATGTTGGTCCGCGGTGCGACCTGGGCGAAGCCCTTGTCGCGTAGCCGCTCGGCCCATGCCTCCTGGATGCCCGAGATATCCCATCCTCTGGCGGCGATCCACCCGAGGTGGGTCTCCAGGACCTGACCGACGTTCATTCGGCCGGGCACGCCCAGGGGGTTGAGGATGATGTCGACCGCCGTGCCGTCCTCAAGGAACGGCATGTCCTCGACCGGAAGGATCTTGGAGATGACACCCTTGTTGCCGTGACGGCCGGCCAGCTTGTCACCGTCGGTGATCTTGCGCTTCTGGGCCACGTAGACGCGGACCAGCTCGTTGACGCCGGGGGGGAGCTCGTCGCCCTCCTCGCGGCTGAACACGCGGACGCCGATGACCTTGCCCTGCTCGCCGTGCGGCACCTTCAGTGAGGTGTCACGGACCTCACGGGCCTTCTCACCGAAGATCGCGCGGAGCAGGCGCTCCTCGGGGGTCAGCTCGGTCTCGCCCTTGGGCGTGACCTTGCCGACGAGGATGTCACCGGTGGTGACCTCGGCGCCGATGCGGATGATGCCGCGCTCGTCGAGGTCTGCCAGGACCTCCTCGGAGACGTTCGGGATGTCCCGGGTGATCTCCTCCGGGCCCAGCTTGGTGTCACGGGCGTCGACCTCGTGCTCCTCGATGTGAATCGAGGAGAGGACGTCGTCCTGGACCAGACGCTGGGAGAGGATGATCGCGTCTTCGTAGTTGTGGCCCTCCCATGGCATGAACGCCACGAGCAGGTTCTTGCCGAGCGCCATCTCACCGGTTTCGGTGCAGGGGCCGTCGGCGACGACCTGGTTCACCTCGACCCGATCGCCTTCCTTGACGATCGGCTTCTGGTTGAAGCAGGTGCCCTGGTTGGAGCGCTTGAACTTGGCGACACGGTAGGTCGTGCGGGTGCCGTCGTCGTTCATCACGGTGATGTAGTCGGCGGAGACCTCCTCGACCACACCGTCCTTCTCCGCGGTGATGACGTCGCCGGCGTCGGTCGCGGCACGGTATTCCATGCCGGTGCCGACCAGCGGCGCCTCGCTCTTGAGCAGCGGCACCGACTGGCGCTGCATGTTGGAACCCATGAGCGCGCGGTTGGCGTCGTCGTGCTCGAGGAACGGGATCATCGCGGTCGCCACGGACACCATCTGGCGTGCCGAGACGTCCATGTAGTCGACCTCGTTGCCCCGCAGCGACTCGAACTCCCCGCCCTTACGGCGGACGAGCACGCGCGGCTCCAGGAACGTTCCGTCAGGGCCGATCGGCGTGTTCGCCTGGGCGATGACGTGCCGGTCCTCCTCGTCCGCGGTCAGGTAGTCGACCTGCTCGGTGACCCGGCCGTCGACGACCTTCCTGTACGGCGTCTCGACGAATCCGAAGGAGTTCACGCGGCCGAAGGAGGCCAGCGAACCGATCAGACCGATGTTCGGGCCTTCAGGCGTCTCGATCGGGCACATGCGGCCGTAGTGAGACGGGTGAACGTCACGGACCTCGAAGCCGGCCCGCTCACGGGACAGACCACCGGGGCCCAGCGCGGACAGACGACGCTTGTGCGTCAGACCGGCCAGGGGGTTGGTCTGGTCCATGAACTGCGACAGCTGGGAGGTTCCGAAGAACTCCTTGATCGACGCCACGACCGGACGGATGTTGATCAGGGTCTGCGGCGTGATCGCCTCGACGTCCTGAGTGGTCATCCGCTCGCGGACGACGCGCTCCATACGAGCCAGGCCCAGACGGACCTGGTTCTGGATGAGCTCGCCGACCGTGCGAAGGCGACGGTTGCCGAAGTGGTCGATGTCGTCGGTCTCGACGACCATCTCCCGGTTCGCGCCGGGCATCGAGACCTCGCCGGCGTGGAGCCGGACGATGTATTCGATGGTGGCGACGATGTCCTCTTCGGTCAGCGTGCCCTGCGTGATCTCGCTGTCGACTCCGAGCTTCTTGTTGATCTTGTAGCGGCCGACCTTCGCGAGGTCGTAACGCTTGTGGTTGAAGTACAGGTTCTCCAACAGCGTCTGTGCCGACTCCTTGGTCGGCGGCTCGCCAGGACGCAGCTTGCGGTAGATGTCCAGCAGAGCATCGTCCTGGCCGGCCGTGTGGTCCTTCTCCAGGGTTGCGCGCATGGACTCGTACTGTCCGAAACGCTCAAGAATCTGCTCGCTGGTCCACCCGAGCGCCTTCAGCAGGACCGTTACGGCCTGCTTGCGCTTGCGGTCGATGCGGACGCCGACGCTGTCGCGCTTGTCGATTTCGAACTCGAGCCAGGCGCCCCGGGAGGGGATCACCTTGCATCCGTAGAGGTCCTTGTCGGAGGTCTTGTCGACACTACGGTCGAAGTAGACGCCCGGGGACCGGACCAACTGGGAGACCACGACACGCTCGGTGCCGTTGATGATGAACGTTCCCTTGCCGGTCATGAGCGGGAAGTCGCCCATGAACACGGTCTGGCTCTTGATCTCACCAGTGGTGTTATTGATGAACTCCGCCGTGACGAACATCGGGGCGGAGTAGGTCATGTCCTTGTCTTTGCACTCATCTACTGAGTACTTTGGCGGCTCGAACCGGTGATCGCGGAACGACAGGGACATGGTTCCGGAGAAGTCCTCAATGGGACTGATCTCTTCAAAGATCTCTTCGAGACCCGACTGGGCCGGAACGTCCTTGCGCCCGGCCTGGCGAGCCGCCTCGACCCGCCCCTTCCACTTCTCGTTGCCAAGCAACCAGTCGAAGGACTCGGTCTGGAGAGCGAGAAGGTCAGGAACTTCGAGCGGCTCCTGAATTCGTGCGAAAGACACACGACGGGGACCGGCGGGTACGGCGAAGGCGTTGCGCGAGGCTGCCAACAGGATGTCCTTCCGAGGGCTCGCGGCGGACTGACTACACGCACGCCAGACGACCATGCATCAGAGCACCAAAAGAAGCGGGTCGTCAAAGGGCAGCGCAAAGGGGCAGTGTAGCCGAACGGCACACACCTGTCCACTTCAGTCTCGCTGCAAGCTCCACGTTGGTCGCAGCATCGCCCGTCATCGCCGAAACGTCAAGCCCGCGAGCCGACATTTCGGCCAAGCAATAGCCGAGATGCTGGGAGTTTTCCCACCGGATGACCTGCGCACACCACCGCGTCCAAGACGGTACCCCGACCTGGTGCGGCTGACGCTCAGTCACACGGCGGATCGAACGCTAGCCGATGTTCGACTGACGATCGACGCTGCCGTGGCTGATGTACCCCCCGCAGCACACATCTCAAACCGAAGCTTTACTAACAATTGGGTAACCCGCCACGCCGACTAGGGTCTCGGAGGGCTTCCGAGCAGCGTGGACAGCTCCGCGACCAGCCAGCGAGAATCCTTTTTGACCATGACGAAAAGGGCCCGATTCTGACTGACCTGCCGCCGGGGTTCCTTCTCTCCGGGGAGGGTCCTCACGGTGCTCATGCTCATGAACAACAACACCTCGACCCGGTCGGAACCTATCGACTCCACCCCCGCCCCGGACACCGTCGCCTGCTGCACGGTCCGTTCTTTTCTGGCCTGGGGCACCAGAGTTGTGGCAAGCTGCTTGTAGTGCCATGTGAGACCACCGGCGGTATAACCGCCTGCTCTTGCGAAATCCTGTTCGATTGTACGATAGTCGTAGGACAGCATGGCGGAGGCGACCGAGCGGGCAGCGGCGAGCGCCTCCGCTCCTGCCGTCTCCTCCGTCCGCAGCCGGTTCAGATCGGTGAACATGATCCAGATAACGGCCGTGAGCGCCAGCGCCACGACCGTCAGCATCCCGATCACCAACAGGGAGACACGCCTCACAGGACCACCTCCGCCTTTGACACGAGCCATACCCCTCCGATCTTGGTGACCTCCATGTTCCATCGGTAGAACCGCTCCTGTGGAGCGTTCTTATCGCCGTCCTTCCGGATCACCGTGTCCCCCACCACCATCACCTGAGCCGTGGTCCCCTTGAGCGAGACCAGCCCGGTGGCACGGAGCGCGCCCGCCTGGACGATCCGGCCCTTGACCGTGGCCTCCTTGAGCGCCTCAGCGGTCCTGACGTACTCCGTCCTGGCCGGGCCGGTGGAAGTATCCAGGATGCGTTTGATGTCCGCGTCGACGCTCTGGTGGCTGACGGAGAGCAGATAGACCGCGTGGGCCCCCGCCACCCGCATCGCCGCCTGCCTGTCATCGGCCGCGGCCTGGGCGGCGCCCAGGTCCCTGCCGACCCAGAATGCCACGGCCAGCAGCACCGCGATCAGCACGCCCAGCACCGGCCCTGCGATCCCCAGCGGGCGACGGGGCCGGGCGGCATGTACTGCCATGCGTTCTCTCCCATCGCACGGTCTCCGGAACGCCGGCCGGTGAGCACGGAGCCTTCGTCCCAACCGACGAGCCCCCCGGTCGCCGGATCATAACCCGCCGCGCACATCCGTACGGAAGGCTTTGGCTACCCGTTTTGCGCCTCGTCGCACCCGTACCGCTCCTCCCGTGCCGGGCCGGAAGGTCTGCCGGCACGGAACAGAAGCGGGAAAACAGAAAAAGGGCGGACCACCGGCACCTGGTGGACCCGCCCTTTTCTGGTGAAGCGAATTACGTGGTGAAACTGAATTACTTGACGGTGACGCCGGCGCCGGCGGCCTCGAGAGCGGCCTTGGCCTTCTCCGCCTGCTCCTTGTTGACCTTGCCATCGAAGACGGACTTGGGAGCGCCGTCCACGAGGTCCTTGGCCTCCTTGAGGCCCAGGCTCGTGAGGGCGCGGATCTCCTTGATGACCTGGATCTTCTTCTCGCCGGCAGACTCGAGGATGACCTCGAACTCGTCCTGCTCCTCGACCTCTTCGGCAGCGGCGCCGGGGGCGGCAGCGGCGGCAACGGCGACCGGGGCGGCAGCCTTGACGTCGAAGGTGTCCTCGAAGAGCTTCACGAAGTCGGACAGCTCAAGGAGAGTCATTTCCTTGAAAGCGTCGAGCAGCTCGTCGGTGCTGAGCTTCGCCATGGTGGTTCCTCCGTATGAATCTAACTACTAAGAAATGGGACCGCGGTATGCGTTAAATCCCCTGTGACCGCTTGCGCGGACCTACTCGCCGGCGCCTTCGCGCTTGGCGCGCAGGGCCTCGGCCAGCTGAGCCATGTTGGTGGGCAGCGCGTTGAAGACAGCGGCCGCGTGGCCCTGCTTCGCCTTCATGGCGCCGGCCAGCTTCGCGAGGAGAACCTCGCGCGACTCGAGGTCGGCAAGCTTGCTGATCTCGGCCGGGTTCATCGACTTGCCGTCGACGACGCCGCCCTTGATGACCAGGAGGGGGTTGGCCTTGGCGAATTCACGCAGACTCTTGGCAGCTTCGACCACGTCGCCGTTGACGAACGCGATCGCCGACGGACCCGCGAGCAGGTCGTTGAGCTGGCTGAACCCGGCCTCAGTGGCCGCGATCTTGGTCAGCGTGTTCTTCACCACGGCGAACTTCGCATTCTCACCGAGAGAAACGCGCAGCTGCTTGAGCTGGGCGACGGTGAGACCGCGGTATTCGGTCAGAACGGCAGCGTTGGAGCCGTTGAAGCTGCTCGTGAGCTCGGCTACTGCCGTTGCCTTTTCTGCCTTCGCCATGGGCCTCCTTCCAGATGTGCCGCCGGCGTGAAGGCCCCTAAAAGCAAACGAGCCCCGGCGCAGGCGCGCGGGGCTCACATAAGGAGGATTAGTCCAGATGAAAACTCACATCACAACCTGCGCAGGCCGTCCACTGAAGTGGATCCTTGGGTCATCAGGCCATGAGGCCCGATGACGACCGGCGGTCTTCGGCGTTGACAGCTTACGTCCTGACGGGACTTGTGCCAAATCAAACCTGGAACCCGTACCGAATCGAAGAAAAAGCTCGACCAGATCAAGAAAAAGGCTCGCGCCCCCGGCCGGGGGGCCGGGGGCGCGAGCCGCGCGTGCGTCAGTTTCCGATGTGGTTCTTCGGCAGGTCGCCCACCTGGTCGGCGGGCGGGGCCGCGATCTCCACGGGCTCGTTGAAGCCCTTGAAGAACGCCGTCAGGTTGAACGTGTTCCCCTGCTCGGAGCCGCTCAGCGTGACCTTGCGCGGCAGGTTCTGCGCGTCGGACCAGAAGTCGAACTTCACGTTCTTGACCCGCGAGAGATCCTGCTGGAGCTGCTCGCTCCTGGCCGGGTCGATCACCTGGGCGGCTTCGGCCACCGGGAAGGTGCCGCTGTAGTGCGTGGTGTCCACTCCGCCGACCGTCTCGGTGCCGACCGCCTTGACGTCCTTCGACACGGTCAGCAGCTTGACGGTGCTCGCGAGGTCGAACTGCTGGACCTGGTCCATGAAACCCTTGATCCCGGCCTGTCCCTTGGCGTCGACGTCGGCGAGCGACACCTTGATCCAGGGCTTGGTCGCGCCCGCGAACTTGTTGAGGAGTTCCGACTTCACGTACACCGTGTCATCCGACAGGATGGCCCGCGCCCCGCCGGGCACGTTCTGGCCACCGTAGGTGATCGTGTCCAGTCTGATGTCGGTCGCGAGCTGAGGCTTGCTCTGGTAGAGCAGGCTGCCCTGGATCTTGCTCGCGCCCTTGTCACCACCGGTGGCCTCCAGGACCACGTCGCCGGAGTAGGAGGTGACCGCTTCGGCCTTCTGCACACTCTGCTGCACCGCCTCGGCGGCGGCGAGCTTGACGTTTCCGAGGGAGCTGGTGCTCTGCGCACCGCATCCCGCGACCGCGATCAACGCGGCCCCTCCCAATGCAAGTGCGGGAGCCAATCGACGCATTCGTCTTCACCCTTTCGTGTCCCCCGATGAACTTGTCTACGACACTACGTGGCAGCAAACTCGGGCGCGTCCTCCGAAAGAACGAAGAAACGAAAAAAGACCTCAACCGAATGGCCATTCGGTTGAGGTCTTTCGCGAAAAGCGCCTGAGATCAGGCGTCGAGCTCTGCGGTCAGACCGCGCGTCGCGTTGGGGTCGACCGGAATGCCGGGGCCCATGGACGTGGCGAACACGACCTTCTTGACGTAGCGGCCCTTGGCCGCGGACGGCTTCAGACGCAGCACCTCGTCGAGGGCGGCGGCGTAGTTCTCGATGAGCTGACGCTCACCGAACGACACCTTGCCGATGATGAAGTGCAGGTTCGCGTGCCGGTCGGCACGGAACTCGATCTTGCCGCCCTTGATCTCGGTGACGGCCTTGCCGACGGCCGGGGTGACGGTGCCGGTCTTGGGGTTCGGCATCAGACCACGCGGGCCGAGCACGCGGCCGAGGCGGCCGACCTTGCCCATGAGGTCCGGGGTGGCGACGACGGCGTCGAAGTCGAGGCGGCCCTTGGCCACCTCCTCGATCAGCTCGTCGGCGCCGACGATGTCGGCACCCGCGGCGCGGGCTTCCTCTGCACGGTCGCCGGTCGCGAAGACCAGGACCCGGGCGGTCTTACCGGTGCCGTGCGGGAGGATGACGGTGCCACGCACCATCTGGTCCGCCTTGCGGGGGTCGATGCCCAGTCGCAGGGCGACCTCGACGGTGGCGTCGAACTTGGCGACGTTGGAGTCCTTGGCCAGCTTGGCGGCTTCGGCCGGGCTGTACAGGTTCTCGAGGTCGATCTGGGCCGCTGCGTTGCGGTATCCCTTGCTGCGCTTCACTTGCTCACTCCTGTGAATCCGAGTGTCCGTGGTACGGGCCAGCGCCTGGCCCCTCCACTTACTTCGACGTTGTGGTGACGAACGCGCTCTTGGTCGCGGTCGCTGCCGGACTCCTGGCCGATGTCGCGGATCCCGATGGGGTCCGTCTCACCGCCCGGCCCGGATGATCGGGTGCTGCTAGTCGACGATCGTGATGCCCATCGACCGGGCGGTGCCGGCGATGATCTTCTCGGCCGCCTGGATGTCGTTGGCGTTGAGGTCCTGCATCTTGGTCTCGGCGATCTGGCGCAGCTGCTCCTTGGTGAGCTTGCCGACCTTGTCCTTCTGCGGGACTGCCGAGCCCTTCGCCACGCCGGCGGCCTTCTTGATCAGCTCGGGCGCCGGGGGCGTCTTCGTGATGAAGACGAAGCTGCGGTCCTCGAAGATGGTGATCTCAACGGGGATGATGTTGCCGCGCTGGGCCTCGGTGGCAGCGTTGTACTGCTTCACGAATTCCATGATGTTGACGCCGTGCGGACCGAGGGCGGTACCGACCGGCGGTGCGGGAGTGGCCTGGCCAGCGGGAAGCTGGACCTTGACCAGTGCCGCGATCTTCTTCTTAGGAGGCATGGTTCTCTCCGGGTCCTCAATCGGGTTGGTGCGGCTCCCACGCAGACACGGGGAGCATGTCGGCGGGCCGCGCTTCGCGAAGCACGGCCCCCGAACGACTTAGTTTATGCGATTCGGTCAGATCTTCGAGACCTGGTTGAACGAGAGCTCAACCGGGGTCTCACGACCGAAGATCGACACCAGCACCTTGAGCTTCTGCGACTCGGCGCTGATCTCACTGACCGTCGCGGGCAGAGTGGCGAACGGGCCGTCCATGACGGTGACGGACTCGCCGACCTCGAAGTCGACGGTCGCGGCCGAGGCCTTGGCGGTCGACTTCTTGACTTCCTCGGACGGCTCCGGCGCCAGCAGCTTGGCGACCTCTTCGAGACTCAGCGGGCTCGGCTTGTTGGACAGGCCGACAAAGCCGGTCACACCGGGCGTGTTACGCACCGCGGACCAGGACTCGTCGGTGAGCTCCATCCGGACCAGCACGTAGCCGGGCAGGACCCGCTCCTTGACGAGCTGGCGCTTGCCGCTCTTCACCTCGGTCACGTGGTGAGTGGGCACCTCGACCTGGAAGATGTAGTCCTCCATGTTGAGGGACTGCGTGCGGGTCTCGATGTTCGACTTCACGCGGTTCTCGTAACCCGCGTAGGAGTGGATGACGTACCACTCGCCGAACAGACTCCGCAGGTGGTCCTTGAACTCCTCGACCAGGTCGACCTCGGGAAGGACGTCGCCGTCCTCGTCGACGGCGCCGGCCTCCGAGACCACAGCGGCCTCGGCGGCCACGTCGTCGTCCTCATCGGACTCGTCGTAATCGTCGTCGTCCTCGTCGGCGTCGTCCTCATCGGACTCGGCGCCGGGAAGGACGTCACCGTCCTCGTCGACGGCGCCGGCCGCGGCCTCTTCGGCCTCGGTTTCAGCGTCGACGTCGACGTCGGATCCGGCAGCGACGGCCGACTCATCGGACTCGTCGAGCGAACCCTCCGCAACGTCGACGGCTTCCGGCTCCTCCACGCGCTCCGCGCGGGACTCGCCAGCCGACTGTGAAGACTCGGACACGGTGACTCATTCTCTTTCCGTCGATGGGCTGAATGGACTGACCGCGGGACAACCCGCCGGATGCCGGTTCAGGCTCCGCCGAAGATTCTCAGCACACCCTCGGTGAACACGTAGTCCAGCACGGACACGATTCCGATCATGATCACAACGAAGACCAGAACGATGATGGTGTAAGAGATAAGCTCTTTGCGCGTAGGCCAGATGACCTTACGCAGCTCAGCTATGATCTGCCGATAAAAAAGGGCGGGAGAAGTGCGCTTGGCCTTCTTCTCACCACTCGGCTTGTCTGCGGTTTCGCCGCGCGTGTCGATCGCCACAGTCCTCACCTGATCCGTCGAGTCCAACGCATATCAGCGGCGCGCTAGACGCCAGATGCGCGGACCGCTCCTCGCAGGGCACGAAGGACTCGAACCTTCAACCGCCGGTTTTGGAGACCGGTGCGCTACCAATTGCGCTAGTGCCCTAAGACATGAACCACCATACATCGGTTGGACCGAAGTTTGGTCGCGGCTCACGGTCTCACGCCGCCGGTTCAGGCATGCGGCGGAAAGACCACGTCGGATTCTACGTCGGAATGGCCACTACGTCGAACCAGCGGCCGATTGCCCAGATCAAGGACCCGTTTACGTGCTTGTACGGCTTGTACGGCTTGTCACTCGCCGTCTGCCTCATGGACGGCGCGCGGTGCCCGCGGCCGGCCGGCCGCATCGTGAACGGCGCGCGGGGACCGTGACCCGCCGTCCGCATCATGGATAAGGAGCGGAGACGGCGGGGCGGATCTGTAAACATGGACGCATGACCCGTCCTCGCATCTCAGCACGCATCTCCGCGATCTCCGAGTCCGCCACGCTCGCCGTGGACGCCAAGGCTAAGGCGATGAAGGCGGCGGGCCGCCCGGTCATCGGCTTCGGCGCCGGAGAGCCGAACTTCGCGACTCCCGACTACATCGTCGAGGCGGCCGTCGAGGCGGCCCGGAACCCCCGGTTCCACAAGTACACGCCGGCCGGCGGCCTCCCCGAGCTCAAGCAGGCCATCGCCGACAAGACGCTCCGCGACTCCGGCTACCAGGTCGGCGCGGCCCAGGTGCTGGTCACCAACGGCGGCAAGCAGGCCGTCTACCAGGCGTTCGCCACGCTGCTCGACCCCGGTGACGAGGTCGTGGTCATCGCCCCCTACTGGACCACCTATCCCGAGGCCATCAAGCTGGCCGGCGGGGTCCAGGTCGACGTCGTGACCGACGAGACCACCGGCTATCTCGCGAGCGTCGAGCAGCTCGAGGCGGCGCGCACCGACCGCACCAAGGTCCTGCTGTTCGTCTCCCCGTCCAACCCGACCGGCGCGGTCTACAGCCCCGAGCAGGTCGAGGCGATCGGCCGCTGGGCCGTCGAGCACGACCTGTGGGTCGTCACGGACGAGATCTACGAGCACCTCACCTACGGCGACGCGACGTTCGCGAGCATCGCCACCGTCGTTCCCGAGCTGGGCGACAAGGTCGTCGTGCTGAACGGCGTCGCCAAGACCTACGCGATGACCGGCTGGCGGGTGGGCTGGCTGATCGGCCCCAAGGACGTCGTGAAGGCCGCGACCAACCTGCAGTCGCACGCCACCTCCAACGTCTCCAACGTGGCCCAGATCGCGGCCCTGGCCGCCGTCACCGGCGACCTGTCGGCCGTCGCCGAGATGCGCGAGGCCTTCGACCGCCGCCGCCGGACCATGGTCCGGATGCTCAACGAGATCCCGGGCGTGCTCTGTCCCGAGCCCCTGGGCGCGTTCTACGTCTACCCGTCGGTCAAGGGGCTGCTGGGCCAGGACTTCGGCGGCAGGCGCCCGCAGACCTCCGCCGAGCTCACCGAGCTCATCCTTGAGGAGGCCGAGGTCGCCCTCGTCCCTGGCGAGGCCTTCGGCACCCCGGGCTACTTCCGCCTGTCCTACGCCCTCGGCGACGACGACCTCATCGAGGGAGTCGGCCGGATCGCCAAGTTCCTGGGCGAGAGCCGCTAGCCGTACCGGACGCGAGAGGCCCGGCCCTCGTCGATATCGATCCCGAGGTCCGTCTCGTCTCCCGGGCCGAGGGTCGCGACGATCATCGGGCTCGGGCGGCGGGCGCCGCCTCTTCACCACCCCCGGATCCGCGGATCCGGGGGCCGGGTCTTCCCGCGGCGGGTGCCTTCGCCCCGGATCCGGGGGTCGGATCTCCATACGGCGGGCGCCGCCTGCCCCTCGGATCCGAGGGGCAGATCTCCGTGCGGCGTCTGCCGCCTTAACCGCGCCTCCGGTCCGTGGATCCGAGGGTCAGATCTCCAGAGGTTTCAGGGCGTAGGCCACGGTGGCCTCGATGTGGGAGGTCGCGCCCTCCTCGAACGCCACGGCGTAGGCGGCCGGGCCGATCAGGTCCATGGCACGGGTCGCGGCGCTCTCGCGAGGGCGGGTCATGGCGTCGGCTCCGAGGCCGGGCAGGCCGAAGGTGATCCAGATGCGCTGGGCGGCGCCCAGGAGCCAGGCGGCGCGCTCGCCGTCACCCGCTGCCGCGGCGACCCGTGCGATCTGGTCGATGGCGAGGACGCTGCCGACCACGTCGCGCAGTTGCCATTTGACCTCCAGCGACGCCCTGGCAGCCTCGGCCGCCCCGGCGACCTCGCCCCGGTTGAAAAGGGCGAGGGAGAGAACGTAGTCGCAGAGCGAACGCTGGGACAGCTCGCCACAGGCCTCGCAGCGGAGGCGGACCTCCCGCAGGATCTCCACCGCCTCGTCGAAGTCGCCGCCGAAGGTGGCCGCCATGGCGAGGAGCAGGGGAATGGACGGCCCTTTCACGGATTCCGGGTCCGTCTCCCGGAACTTGACCGCTCCCTCCAGCGCGTACGCCCGCGCGCCGCCGAGGTCGGCGGTGAACAGGCAACTGCCGGCGAGGCGCAGGTAGGCGTTCGCCTCCGCGTCGGTGTCGCCGTACCGCCGCGCGTTCTCGAGGCACTCCTCGGCCCGGCTGCGGGCCAGGACCATGTCCCCCTGGATGAGCGCGAGGTGGGCGACGGCCCAGAGAGGCTTGGATCTGGCCGGGTTGGGGCCGGGGGAGGCGGCCAGCGCGCGGTCGAGGTAGTAGCGGCCCTCCCGGATGAGGCCCAGATGGCACCAGAGCACCCACAGGGCCCCGCTCAGCTCCAGGGCGGCCCGATGGTTGCCGGCGGTGAGACAGCGGTTGAGGGCCGTACGGAGGTTGGGGAGCTCCTTGTGCGCCCAGTAGGCCCATTCGAGCTGGCGCGGGCCGTACCACTCGGCGTCCATGCGGCGGGCGGTGGACAGGTAGTGGTCGCGGTGCCGGCGGATCATGAGGTTGCCCTCGCCGAGCTCGTTCAGCCAGTCACGCCCGTAGTCCCTGATGGTGTCGAGCATGCGGTAGTGATCGCCCACCCGCGCGAGAACGGACTTCGTCGCGAGCGAGGAGAGCACGGCGGGCACGTCGGGCAGGCGTTCGTCCTGGCAGACGCCGCAGGCGGACTCGACGTCGAAGGCACCCGCGAAGACCGACAGACGGGCCCAGAGCAGGCGTTCGGCGGGAGTGCACAGCTCGTGACTCCAGCCCGCGGCGGTGCGCAGCGTGTAGTGGCGGATGAGGAGGCCGTCACCGTCGGCCAGCAGCTTGAACCGGTCGTCGAGCTGGTCGGCGAGCTGGATCGCGGACAGGCCGCGCATGTGGCTGGCCGCCAGCTCGATGGCGAGCGGCACGCCGTCGAGCCTGCGGCAGAGCCGGGCGACGGCCATCATGGCCCGTTCGTCCGTGCGCAGCCCGGGGGCCACGGCCTTCGCGCGGTCCAGGAAGAGGCTCATCGCGTCGTAGCTGGCGAGGTCGGCGGTCTCGGGCGGGGGGACGGGAAAGGGGTTGACGACCATGACGACCTCCAGGGGGAGGCCGAGCTCCTGGCGGCTGGTGGCGATGATCCGGACGTCGGGCGCATCGGTCAGGATGGAGACGATCAGGTCGCTGCAGGGGCCGACCAGGTGCTCGCAGGTGTCGAGGACCAGGAGCAGGCGCCGCTCGGCGAGGAACTCGGTGAGCGCCTCCAGAACCGAGTGTCCGGACTGCAGGTGCAGGCCCAGCAGCCCGGCGATGCGGCCGGCGAGCAGGTCGCCGTTGGTCTCCGGCGACAGCTCGACCACCCAGACGCCGTCGGGATAGTCCTTCCGCGCGTTCTGCGCGGCCTTCAGGGCCAGGCGCGTCTTACCGACCCCGCCGGAGCCGTGCAAGGTGAGCAGACGGGTTCGGGCGAGGAGCTTCCCGATCTCCTCCAGCTCATAGGCACGGCCGACGAAACTGCTCATCTCGGCCGGAAGGTTCCCGCGCGAGGTCAAGAAAAAGCTCCCTGAAGTGCGTGTTCCACCGCGGCTCGAAGGCCGATCATCCCTCCCTCTTCGTTCAGCCGCTCGAACTCCGCCCTGCCCATTCGGCCGCGCAACCTCAGCTCCGCCTTGCGGAGCAGGCTCGTGATCATGGGCGAACGGCTGGGCGGGACCTCGGCGTTCTCCCAGGCGGCCTGGGCCGCGCCGAACATGGTCGCGGCGAACGTGTCGTTCGTGTCGGTCTCCGCGATCACGACGAACACCTCGAGCGCCTCCATGAGGGAGATCGTGTCTCCGAACAGCCGGGCGCCCCGGAGAGCTCCGCGGGCGGCCACGACGGCGGAGGCGGTGTTGCCGAGAAGATGCTCGGCCTGGCCGAGGAGAAGATCCAGGCGTATGAGGGTCCAGTAGTCGCCGCAGGACTCGCAGAGCTCGCGGCCCTCCTCGAGGACGGACACGGCCTGGTCATGACGGCCCGTGAGCATCATGGCGGTGGCCACGACCGTGTAGGTGGGCAGGAAGCCGGGGAAGACGTTGCCGGTCGAGCGGTGGCGCACCCGGGCGTGCTGGATGAGCTGGAGGGCCTCCACCACATCGCCCCTGACGACCGCCAGGTGGGCCTGGAACTGGCTGACGTAGGCCGTGGCATAGCCGTCGGCGTCCTCGGCGGCGCACTCGGTGAGAATGCTCTCCGCCCGGTCGAGGTCGCCGCGCTGGATCGAGACCCAGGCGTGCACCCACAGTGCCTTGACCCGCTCGGGGCTGGGGGTTTGGTCAAGCTCCAGACCACGCTGGAGAAGATCGTCCCCGGGGGCCTGCATGCCGCAGCACGCCCACAGGAACCACAGGTTGCCGACCAGGTCAAGGCCCTTGCGGTATTCCTCGGGCCGGGAGTAGCAGTATTCGATGGCCCCGCGCATGTTGGCGCATTCGAGCACCAGCCTCCGGTACCACTCGAGCTGCCTGCCCTGCCAGCTCATCTCGGCGCGGGCGGACAGGCCGAGGAAGTGGTCGCGGTGGCGCCGCCCCGTCTCCTCCGTCTCGCCGAGGCGCTCCAGCCAGACGGCGCCGAACTCGCGGACGGTGTTGAGCAGGCGGTAGCGAACGCCGCCCTCACCCTCCTCGCGGGCGAGGATCGACTTGTCGAGCAGGCCGAGCAGGGCGTCGAGAACCTCCTCGGCTCCGAGGACGCCGCCGGCGCAGACGCCTTCCGCGGCTTCGAGGTCGAAGGTGCCGGAGAAGACCGACGCCCGAGCCCACAGGAGGCGCTCCTGCGGACTGCAGAGCTCGTGGCTCCAGCCGTAGGCGGCGCGCATCGAACCGTGCCGCCGGGTGCCGGGGGCGGTGGCGAAGACGTCGGCCTCCCCCGGATCGGGGCCGGCCGCGGCAAGCTCGATCGCCAGGGGCAGGTTGTCGAGCCGTTTGCAGAGCTCCTCCGGGTCCGTCCCGATGAGCCGGCTGCCGGCGAGAATGTCGAGCAGGTGGGCGGCATCCGCGTCGGGCAGACCTCCGACCGGGTAGAGGTGCTCGCCGGGCAGCCCCAGCCGCTGCCTGCTGGTGCTCAGGACGCGCAGTCCCTCGACCGACCGCAGCAGCAGGCCGATCAGGACGCCCACGGCACCGACGACGCGGTCGCAGGTGTCGAGGACGATCACACTGCGGCGTGGGATGAGCTCGTCGATCAGGGATCGCAGCACGGGCACGTCCGGCTGCCTGCGAACGCCGATCGTGTCGGCGAGCATGCCGGTCAGGACCTCCAGGTCGGCCGGGGCCTCGGCCAGCTCGACGACATGGACGTCTCCCGGGAGCTCGTGTTCCAGAGCACGGGCCAGGCGCAGCGCGATACAGGTCTTTCCGGCGCCGGCGGGACCGGTCAGCGTGACATGACGCACCCTTTCGAGCAGGGTGGAGACGTCGGCCAGCTCGGTTTTCCTGCCGACGAAGACATCCGCTCTCATGGCAGCCCCTGCGTCGTCCTGACTACACGTGCACCTACGGTCGCACGTAGGCAGTGCCCACTGAAACCCCGTTGCTCACATTTCCTTCGATAAGACTTAACCTGTAATGGGATTCGCACTCCTGTTGTAATGCGAGTCACACTCCTGATTTTCATGAATGAAACACAATCTGTGACATGTACGGCGCTCTTGCGCACGGAAATTCGGTGGAAACCGGCAGGGGCCACTCATTCGGATCCGGAGTCGAAACTCCGTGTGATCGGAAAATCGCCGAAGACCGCCTCGTCGAATTCCTCTGGTTGGAGCCCCAGGCCCCGGCTCTGGAAAGCATGCCGGCGTCCTCCCTCATCGACGAGGTCTCCTCTCGATCTTCCCACCTCGCGAACGAACCGTCAGGTTGAGACCAAAAATTGTCAGCGCACGTCAGACCTGCGGCACCATGTTGAAATGCCACGTCCCCTCAGAGAGCTGCCCAAGGCTCACCTGCATCTGCACTTCACCGGCTCGATGCGGCACTCGACCCTGATCGATCTCGCCCGCGAGCAGAACCTGCATCTGCCGGACGCGCTGGAGGACGACTGGCCACCCCAGCTGCGGGCGACCGACGAGCGGGGCTGGTTCAGGTTCCAGAGGCTGTACGACATCGCACGGTCGAGTCTCCAGCGGGAAAGTGACGTCTACCGGCTGTTGCGCGAGGCCGCCGAGGACGAGGCGGCGGAGGGATCGGGCTGGCTGGAGATCCAGATCGACCCGTCCGGATACGCGCAGAGGTTCGGCGGGCTCACCTCGACCATGGAGCTGATGCTCGACGCGGCGCACAAGGCCGCCGACCACGCGCAGATAGGCGTCGCGGTCGTGGTGGCCGCCAACCGGACCCGCCATCCCCTCGACGCCAAGACGCTCGCCCGCCTCGCCACGCACTACATGGACCAGGGCGTCGTCGGGTTCGGGCTCTCCAACGACGAGCGCCGCGGCCGGGCCCGCGACTTCGACGGGGCCTTCCGGCTCGCCAAGCGGGCGGGGCTGCTGTCCCTGCCGCACGGCGGGGAGTTGCTGGGCGCCGAGAGCGTGGCCGAATGCGTGGACGTGCTGAGCGCGGACCGGGTGGGGCACGGCGTCAGGGCGGCCGAGTCGCCGCGGCTGATGGAGAAGCTCGCCCGCCGGCAGATCACGTGCGAGGTCTGCCCGACCTCCAACGTCGGGCTCGGAGTGGCGGCGAGCGCCGAGGACGTGCCGCTGCGGAGGTTGTTCGACGCGGGCGTGCCGATCGCACTGGGCGCCGACGACCCGCTGCTGTTCGGAGCGCGGCTGCTGCCCCAGTACGAGCTGGCCCGGCAGGTGTACGGCTTCTCCGACGCGGAGCTGGCCGAGCTGGCCCGGCAGTCGATCCGGGCGTCGGCGGCCCCGGAGTCCGTGCGCAAGGACCTCCTGCAGGGGATCGACGACTGGCTGGCGTCAGAGGGCTGAGCGGGCGATCTCCAGAGCTCCCTGGAGGTCACCGACGCCCTCCAGGCGCAGGCCGACCCCCTTCTGCTGCCAGATGAGGGTGGGATCGGCCAGGCGGGCGCGGGCCGAGGCCTCGCCACCGCCCCGGGGAAGGTAGGTCAGACCGTGTTTGGCCGGAATCCACCACGCCTGCGAGGTGCCGAGGCTGACCTCGTCCGGCCAGGGTGGTCCCAGCTCCTTGCGGAACGCGACCTGAAGGACGCCGTCGTACTCGTCCAGCCTGACGCCCGGCCAGAACAGCGACACCACCCGGCCGCCGTCGCTCACCCTGACCTCGGAGGGCTCGCCCAGCCGGGACGGGACGGAGATCGCGAACGCCACCTGCTCGCGGGCCTGCTCCAGGGTGACCCTCCGCTCTCCCGGCAGCGGGCTCGGCACCCCTGACGGCAGCGGCCCGGGGTCGCCGATCCTGAGCTCGACCCCGGCGAACCGCAGGACCTCCACGACCGCGGCCCTTCCCGCGGGCGTCGCGCCGAAGAACAGGGCGAGGAGGATCGCGACGACGGAGACGATCGCCCGCCTCCGCGGGCGGGCACCGGGCCTCAGCGCGCGCCATGCCCGCCGTACCGGCGAGGGACGGTCAGCGTCCTCGACCGATCCGAGACGTGCCCGTACGGCCTCCGCGACCGGCTCGGGCGGCCCGTCCGCGACCGGGAGTGCCTCGAGGCGTGCCCGTACGGCCCGCGCCACCTCGGCGGGAGGCGGGGACGGGACGTCGAGGGTCTCCCCCAGGGCGAGGAGCCCGGCTTCGAGATCGTCAGATGAGGTCACGTGCCACCCCCTCACGCAGGCGGGCCAGTCCGCGGAAGGTCCGCGACTTGACGGTACCGATCGGGAGGTCGAGCACCTGGGCGGTCTCGGCCTCGGACAGCTGAAGGAAGTACCGGCAGACGACGGCCTGACGTTCCCGCTCGGGCAGCGTGCGCACCGCTTCGAGGAGCCGGCTCCGCCGATCGGTCGCGACGGCCGCGTCCTCGGGAACCTCTCCCTTCGCGGGATCGACCTCGGTGAGCTTCACGACGAGCTCGGCACGACGGCCCCGTGAACGGGTCAGATTGTGGGTCTCGTTGGCCACGATCCGCAGCAGCCAGGGACGGAACGGCGCGTCACGGCGGAAGGTGCCCAGGTGGCGGTAGGCCTTGACGAACGCCTCCTGGACGACGTCCTCGGCCTCGTCCCCGGCGCCGAGCATGGCCGCGGTGCGGTGTGCGAGCGCGCTGTAGCGGGTGACCAGCGCCTCGTAGGCGTCCAGGTCACCGGCCAGAGAGCGGGCTATCGCCTCATCGTCGTCCGTCGGGGCTCCTTCGCGGATGTCGTGACAGATTTCACCGCATGGGAGCACCCAATGGGAAGACCATCGGAATCCACAGAGTTCGCAAAGGCCGTCGAAGCCCATGAGATCCGTGGAGCCGGAGCCCGTGAGCTCTGTGGAGCCGAAGCCCGTGAGGTCCGTGGAGTCCGAGGTCCACGGAGTCCGTGAAGCCGGCGGAAGCCCTCGATGAGCCTCTCGGAGCCGTCAGAGCCGTCGGAGCCGTCAGAGCCGTCAGAGCCGTCAGAGCCGTCAGAGCCGTCAGAGCCGTCAGAGCCGTCAGAGCCGTCAGAGCCGTCAGAGCCGTCAGAGCCGTCAGAGCCGTCAGCCGAGGGCGTAGGCCATCGCGGAGTCGAGGTCGTCGTCGTGGCCCTCGGCGAAGATCGCGTCATAGGTGTCGTCGCCGAGCAGTTGCCTGGCCGTGCGCTCGGCCACCGTCCTCGGCTCCGACACGCTCTTCGAGCCGAGGCCCCGCAGCCCGAACGTGTCGCACAGCCGCGCCGCCGAGCCCTGGAGCCTGGCCGTACGGTGGCCGTCGCCCTCGACCGCGGCGATCACCGCGAGCTGGTCCAGCGCCAGCGCCACGCCGACGGCGTCGCGGAGCCGCCATTTGACGTCGAGCGACTGCCGGGCCGCCACCGTCGCCTCGGCGGCGCGGCCGAGGCCGAGCTGGGCGATGGAGAGCACGTAGTCGCCGCAGGCGCGGACCCAGAGCTCGCCGCGCGTGTCGCAGAGCCGCTGTACCTCCTCCAGCACGGAGACGACCTTGGCGAACTCGCCGCGCCACGTCGCGGCCGTGGCCAGGGTTACCAGGGCGATCGGCTCACCGACGGTCACGGCTTCGGCCTTTCTGAAGTATTCGCGTACGAGATCGACGGCGGGCTCGACCTCGTCGAGAGAACCGGCGAACAGGGAACGGCGGGCCAGGCGGAGCTGGGCCTGCCCGGCCGCCGCGTAGTCGCCCCAGTCGAGTGCCGCGGACAGCGCCGCCTCCGCCCGGAGCCGGCCGAGCTCCAGCTCGCCCCGGGCGATGGCCACGCAGCCGTCGGTCCACAGGAGTCTGGGCAGCCCGGGATCGGTGACGGGCGCGGCGTCGATCACCCGCTTCAGGTAGTAGCGCCCCTCCCTCAACCGGCCCAGGCAGAACCAGAGGATCCAGAGCGTCCCCGCGAGCTCGATGGACAGCGAGGTGGACGGGGAGTCGGAGTCGAGCGCGAGACGGAGGTTGGTGACCGAGAAATTCAGGCGGTCCGCCCACTCCTCCTGCCGGGGGCCGTACCAGTCGGCGTCGGCCTGGCGGGCCAGGTCGAGGTAGTAGTAGCGGTGCCGCCGGGTCAGGCGCTCCTCGTCGCCGAGCCGGGCGAGCTGCTCCCTGCCGTGGTCCCTGACCGTTTCCGGCTGCCGGTAGCCGCCGGGAACCCGGATGAGAAGCGACTTCTCCACGAGGTCGGCCAGGAGGTCACGCACGTTGACCAGGTGCCGGTCGCCGCACACCCACACGGCGGCCGCCGCGTCGAAGTTTCCCGCGAAGACCGACAGCCGGGCCCAGAGCAGGCGTTCCTCGGGGCCGCACAGCTCGTGGCTCCAGCCGATCGCGGTGCGCAGGGTCCAGTGGCGGGTGAGCAGTGCCCGCTCGTCGTACAGGGCGTCGAACCGTTCCTCCAGGTGGTCGGCGAGCCGCTCCACCGTCATGGTCTTCAGCCGCACGGCGGCCAGCTCGATGGCGAGCGGGATGCCGTCCAGCCGCCGGCAGATCCTCGCCGCGGCCGCCAGGGTCGCCCCGTCCACCTTCAGGCCCGGCACCGCGGCCCCGGCCCGGTCGAGGAAGAACCGGAGCGCGTCGTTCGCGCCCGGCGCCCCGATCTCCGGTTCGGGCGTCTCGAACGGCTCGACGGGCAGCGGCGTCTCCTGCGGCAGTTCGAGGGCCTGGCGGGAGGTCACGACGATCCGCACGCCGGGGGCGGCGGCCAGGATCTCGGCGACGAGGCCGCGGCAGGCGGCCAGGAGGTGCTCACAGCCGTCGAGGATCAACAGCAACCTCTTGTCCGCGAGGAACTCGACGAGCACCTCGATCTGCGACCGCGCCGACTGCTCGCGGAGGCCGAGGACCGCCGCGACCGTGTGGGCGAGCAGGTCGCCGTTGTGCTCACCGGACAGTTCCACCAGCCAGGCGCCGGCCGGATAGGAGTCACGGCATTCCTCCGCGGCCTTCACCGCGATTCGTGACTTGCCCACGCCTCCGGAGCCGGTGACCGTGATCAGCAGTGCCTCCGGCAGGAGCTTCAGCAGCCGTCGCACCTCGCGCTCGTGACCGATGAAACCGCTCGTCTCCGCGGGGAGGTTCCCGCGCCACCATGGAACCTGTGCCATCGGCTCGCGCTCCTTCCACCTGGTGGAAATACCACCTTGGAGGAATCGCACCTTCTCAGCATCACGAAGCGGTCGGCGGACCGCCCACGGGTGGGGTTTCCTCCTCCTCCAGTGCAAATCTGACAGCCGCGTCTAGGTCGGATTTCCCCCCGCGCGCCGTGAAACTCGAGAATTACGACTTTTTGACAGACAACGCAGCAGATTCACCAATCAACGCCAGAACGGGCAAACCCCGGCGCTCGACCCCCGATGTGGACCAGGCACGGCGAGCCGCCGCCCGCGGCGGCACCTTCTGACAACTTCCCCTCTATCCCCGACGCTCCGCCCCGCTCGGCGTCCGGCAACCCGCGCATCCCGCCAAACAGAAGAAAGCGCACAAGAATCGCGAATACCAATGAAAAGGAAATGGTTCGCAATCACCTCGGAGTGCGCGTTACCACCGAGGGCGGTCGACCTTCTAGATGTCCCGGATCCAGGCCACCGCGGCAGGTGATTCCATGATCACTCCCTGGGCGAAGGCATGGTCGTAGCAGGCGTCGCCGATCAGGGCCCTTGCCTCGGCCTCGGTGTGCTCCCGAGAGGCCTGGAGTCCGTACGGATCGCGCCGGGGCTGCTCCGGAGCGATGCCCCGCCGGACCGCCTCGGGCCGGGGACGCCGGTCCACGCCGCCCTGCGACCGCTCCGCGTCCGTCCGCATCCGCTGTGCCACACCGAGCAGACCGGCGGCCCTCCGGCCGTCACCGCGGGCCGTGGCGATGGCGGCGAGCTGATCGGCCATCATGGCGCTGCCCGTCACATCACCCAGACGCCACTTCACATCGAGCGCCGCCCGGGCGTAGACGTCGGCCGTGTCGAACTCCCCCCGTCCGAGTTCGGTGAGCGACCGGGCCTGATCACCGTGGGACCTCGCCCACAGCTCACCGCGCTCCGCGCACCGCCCCCACTGCCGCACGAGCACCTCCACGGCCCTGCCGGGCTCACCCCGGGCGTCGAGCACCGCCGCCAGGGTCACCTCGGCGACGGGAAGCCCAATGTGGGAGTGGACCGCCCGCTCGAACAGCTCCGCCGACTCGGTGGCCAGGCGCTCGGCCTCGTCGAGGTCCCCGCGGGCGAGGGCGACGGCGGCGGCGCACCGCCGGGCGCATCCCGCGGCGGCGAGGTCTCCGTCGGCCATCGCGGCCGCGTAGGCCTCGCCCGCCCACTTTCCGGCCTCGACCGTGTCGCCCGCGTCGAGTGCCGTCCACGCGCGCACCCACAGAGCCTTGGTCCGCCCCGGGCTCGGCTCCGGGCGCCGATCCAGCGTCCGGTCCAGGTAGTGGCGGCCCTGCTCCGCCCGGCCCAGGCAGCACCAGACGAACCAGAGCGCCGTCACCAGGTCGAACTCCTCGTCGTGATCGAGGATCGCCTTCAGGTTCGGCATCTCGCGGTGGGCCCAGTCGGCCCACTGCGGCTGGCGCGGGCCGTACCACTCCGCCTCCGCCCGGCGCGCCTGCGCCAGATAGTGGTCGCGGTGCCGTCGCACGAAGGCCTCCTCCTCGCCCAGCCTCCGCAGCCACTCCCTGCCGTAGTCGCGGATCGTGGCGAGCATCCGGTAGCGCGACCCCTCGGCGATCAGGATCGACCCGTCCACGAGCCGGGCCAGCTCGAACCCGGTGAGCCGCTCGTCGCCGCACACCACCCGCGCGTCGTCGGTGTCGAACCACCCGGCGAAGACCGACAGGCGGGCCCAGAGCAGACGCTCCTCCGCCGTGCACAGCTCGTGGCTCCAGCCGACCGCGGTGCGCATGGTCTGGTGGCGCCCGAACGGAGTACGGCTCCCGCCGACGAGCAGCGCGAAGCGGTCGTCCAGCCGTTCGGCGATCTGCTGTGGCGACAGAGCCCGCAACCGCCGGGCGGCGAGCTCGATGGCGAGCGGGATGCCGTCCAGCAGGCGGCAGACCTGTGCCACCGCCTCCGGATCGAGGCTGAGACCGGGAACCAGCGCGTGAGCCCGCTCGGTGAACAGGCGCACCGCGTCCGTGCCTGCGCCTCCCGCCTCCGGCACGGGCAGCGGTTCGACCGGGAAGAGCCGCTCTCCGGGCAACCCGAGCGGCCGGCGGCTGGTCACGAGCACCCGCGTGTGCGGGGCGTCCGCCAGGACACGGCGCAGCAGCGCGGCGCAGGCGTCGATCAGGTGATCGCAGGTGTCCAGGATCAGCATCAGATGTCTGTCCGCGAGAAAGTCGGCCAGCACCTCGCTCTGGGGCCGGACCGCCTGCTCGCGCAGGCCGAGCACCGCGGCGATGTCGTGACCGATCAGGTCGCCGTTCTGCTGGGCGGAGAGCTCGACCACCCACGCCCCGTCGGCGAAGGAGTCGCGGAGACGGCCCGCCGTCCTGATCGCCAGCCTGGTCTTGCCCACACCGGCGACCCCGGTGACGGTCACCAACGGTGATCTGCCGACCAGCGCGGCGAGTTCGTCGAGCTCACGCCGCCGCCCGACCAGACTGCTCGTCTCCGCCGGGACGTTGCCCCGGCGCACGCGTGTCTCCACCACCGAATTTCCAGCCCCTCCGCTGAGGTGGCAAGCCAATCACGGAACCGGTCACCCATCCGATGCGATCGGATACCATCGGTTACGGATCTTTCTCCTCCAGTGCATATTTCACCGCAAGTGCCAGGTCAAGCCCTCGCCCCTGAGTGAAAAAGGTGTCGAACTCTCCACCACCGAGAATCTTGACGGCCTGGACCACGGCCCGTTCCCGGATCCTGATGAAGATCGGCGAACCGAACTGCGGTAGCCCCGAGGAGTCCAGGATGGTCTGGGCGGCGCCCAGGAGCCGGGCCGCCTTGGCGGCGGATCCCGCCATCACCGCGGCCGTCACCGTCACCGTCACGGCGGTCGTCGCCGTCACCGTGGCCCAGGCGATCAGCTCGACACAGGCGACGGTCAGGATCAGGTCGTCGAAAAGCCGCGCTCCGGTGAGTGCCGCCCTGGCGTGACCGAGCGCCCTGGGCGTGCTGCCCCTGGAGTGTTCGGCCCAGGCGAAGACGTACTCCATCTGGGCCAGGCTCCACTTCTCGCCGTGTGCCTCGCAGAGCGCCTGCCCCTCGGACAGCTTCGCCACGCTCTCCTCCAGCCTGCCCGCCGCCAGCAGGCTCAGCGCCGCCAGCGTGTAACAGGGCAGCTGTCCGGAGAGCACGTCGCCCCTGGCCACGTGCCAGGCCATGGCCTCGCCCAGCAGCTTGCCCGCCCGGGGGAACTCCCGCCGCATGAGAGCGAACATGCCCTCCAACTGGATGACGTAGCCGGTGGCGCTCCCCTCGGGATCCTCGGCGCGGCATCGGGCGAGCCGCTCCTGTGCGACGTCGAGCTCGCCCTGGAGCCCGGCCACCCAGGCGCAGATCCACAGCGCCCTGGTCCGCTCCGGGCTGGGCTCGGGATCCGCCCGCAGCGCCGCCTCCAGGTAGTGGCGGCCCTCCCGCTGCATGCCGCAGCAGATCCAGAGGAACCACAGGGAGCCTGCCAGGTCCAGACCCGCCCGGGACCACTCGGGGTCGGCCAGGCACAGTTCGAACACCTTGCGGAAGTTGCGCCGCTCGGCACGCATACGCCCGTACCACTCCACCTGCCGCTCCGACCACTCCGCGGCGCGCCGCCCGGCCAGGCGGAGATAGTGGTCACGGTGGCGGCTCCGGACCTCGTCGACCTCGCCGAGCCGGAGCAGCCACGTGGCGCCGAACTCCCTGACGGTGTCGAGCATGCGGAACCGTACGCCGGTGGAATGCTCCTCCCGCTGCACCAGCGACTTGTCGACCAGACCGGTCAGCGCTTCGAGCACCGCCTCGGCCGGGAGCGGCCCGCCCGCGCAGACCCACTCGGTGGCCTCCAGGTCGAACCCGGAGGCGAACGCCGACAGCCGCGCCCACAGCAGCCGCTCGGCGGGCGTGCACAGCTCATGGCTCCAGCCCATCGCCGCGCGCAACGACTCGTGCCGTGCCGGCCCGCGGACCCCGGTCAGCAGGCGGTAGCGGTCTTCCAGCTGCCGGGTGAGCTGCTCCGGCGAGCGGGTGCGCAGCTGTACGGCCGCCATCTCGATCGCCAGCGGGATGCCTTCGAGCTTTTCGCAGAGCTGCGCCATGTCGCCCGCGCTCCCGGACGGATCCGTATCCGCGCCCGTGCCACCGGGCGGGCCCGCGCCCCGGGACGGGACCATGCGGTCGCGCAGCAGGGCCACCGCCTCCTCGACCGGGAGCGGCGGGACGGGGTAGACGTGCTCGCCGCACACCCCGAGCGGCTGGCGGCTGGTGGCCAGGACCCGGAGGCCGGGCGCGCCGCGCAACAGGGTGTCCACCAGCGGGGCGACCGCGTCGACCAGGTGCTCGCAGGCGTCCAGGATGAGCAGCGCCGTGCGCGGGCTCATCCACTCCGCCAGCACCTCCTCCTGCTCCCTGGCGGACTGGTCGGCCACGCCGAGGTCGCCCGCCACCGTCTCCGGCAGCAAGTACGGATCTGTCAGGCAGGCCAGCTCGACCATCCAGAGGCCGTCGGGAAACTCCGCCGCGACCTCCTCGGCCACCCGGCTCGCCAGGCGCGTCTTGCCGATGCCCCCGAGTCCGATGAGGGTGACCAGGCGAGACTCTCTCAGCAGGCTAACCAGCCGTGCGGTCTCCGCCAGCCGGCCGACAAAGGTAGTTTCCATGGGGGTGCCCATGCTAGGCCGCGACGCTCCGTCTGGGGGCCGCTCCGCCCGAACCGCCACTAGACTCTGGCTGTCCATAGCCGTGGCCCTCGCGCCACGCTTTCCGTGAGCGAGCTGGACGGAACCGCATGTCTGGGTATGACCGCGTAGTGCAACCCGCGGCCGGTGACGAGGCCCTGGAAAACCACCTCGGTGGGGACGAGGCCAAGAACTACCGGCAGTACGAGCTCGACATGGTCGCCCCGCACGTGGGCCGGTCCATGCTGGAGATCGGCTCTGGGCTGGGCCACTTCGCCGAGGCCTTCCTGCCCCGCCTCGACCGGCTCGTGGCCAGTGACTTCGATCCCTACTGCGTGGAGCAGCTCAAGAAGCGCTTCGCCGGTCGTGACGACATCGACGTGCTGCAGTTCGGCCTGCCGACCGAGATCCCGATCGGCGACAAGGTCGACACCGTCGTGATGATGAACGTCCTGGAGCACATCGAGGAGGACGTCGAGGCGCTGCGGTCCCTCGCCAAGGTCACCGTCCCCGGCGGCCGGATCATCATCTGGGTCCCGGGCTACATGCAGCTGTACGGAGACTTCGACCGCAAGGTCGGCCACGTCACGCGCTACACCCCCGCCACCCTGCGCAGCACGGTCTCCAAGGCGGGCCTCGACATCGACGTGCTCAAGCCGATCAACTTCCTCGGCGGCATCGCCTGGTGGGCCGCCGTCCGCCGCGGCGGCGTCGGCTACCCCGACCCCCGCCTGGTCAAGATCTACGACCGTACGGTGGTCCCCCTGACGCGCCTCATCGAGCGCTTCATCCGCCCGCCCTTCGGGCAGACGGTCTTCTGCGTCGCCCGCGTCCCCGAATAGCTCCCGGCGACACCGCCGCCGACGAGGCGCCGCTCATGAACGGCCGGGAACAGGCCGAGAGCGGCGCCTCGTGCCGGTTGGCGCTCACCTGAGATTTCCGAGCCTCTTCTTCGTTCTCATGGAATTCCCAGGCTTCTCCTTCGAGGATCCCAGCGCGAGACGGTTGTCTGATCAGCGTCTCCCGTTGGGAAACACCCTCGAAGGAGCTTGATGAAGAAGAAACTCGCCATCGGCGTCGGGCGCGCCTCATCGAGCGCTTCATCCGCCCGCCCTTCGGGCAGACGGTCTTCTGCGTCGCCCGCGTCCCCGAATAGCTCCCGGCGACACCGCCGCCGACGAGGCGCCGCTCATGAACGGCCGGGAACAGGCCGAGAGCGGCGCCTCGTGCCGGTTGGCGCTCACCTGAGATTTCCGAGCCTCTTCTTCGTTCTCATGGAATTCCCAGGCTTCTCCTTCGAGGATCCCAGCGCGAGACGGTTGTCTGATCAGCGTCTCCCGTTGGGAAACACCCTCGAAGGAGCTTGATGAAGAAGAAACTCGCCATCGGCGTCGGGGCCGTCACCGCGGCGGTACTGCTGATGGGCTCCTCCGCCTGGGCCACCCAGTCGGACACCGAGTCGTCCGCGTCGGCCGGCCTCGCGTCGAACGGCGTGACCACGACCGCCAACCGGCCTCCGAAGGCGAACGGCAAGCTGCGCAAGCCCAAGGCGCGCGCCCGGATGATGGGGATCCACGGGCAGGCCACGGTCGGCGGCAAGGACTCGAAGTTCGTCAACCGCACCTGGCAGCGAGGCGTGATCACCGCCAAGGGCGAGAGCTCGCTGACCGTCAAGAGCAAGGACGGGGTCACCTGGACCTGGGACATCGACCAGGCCACCAAGATTCACAAGCTTGGCGCGCGCGCCGACCTCTCCAAGCTGGTCGCCGGGTCCGCCGGGTCCGCCGGCGACAAGGTCTTCGTGATCGGCACCGCGACCTCCTCCAACCCCACGGCAGCCTCGGTGTTCGCGCCCCGTAAGGCCGCCGCACCAGCCAACTAGGAGCCACCGATCACCGGGAGCTGATCGGGAAGCGGTGGGGTCACCAAAGACGCGGTGGCCCCGCCGCTTCATGGCATTTTCATGACATCCATGCAGCCAAAAGTGATGATCATGAAGGAAGCGGCGGTTTTCGCATGGGAACGAATGGGTGAGAATTGGTCCCCCATGGACGAAAACGCCATCCTCGTCGTCGAGGACGACCCCAACATCCGCGACATCGTCGAGGTCGCCCTGCGCTTCCACGGGTTCCGGGTGACGGGCGTGGAGACCGGCGATGACGCCCTCACCGAGGTGGACCGCGATCCTCCCGCGCTGATCGTGCTGGACGTGATGCTTCCCGGCATCGACGGATTCGAGGTGTGCCGCAGGATCCGGGCGGCGGGCAAGCACATTCCCGTGATCTTCCTGACCGCCAGGGACACCCCCACCGACACCGTGCGCGGCCTCACGCTGGGCGGGGACGACTACGTCACCAAGCCTTTCTCCGTCGAGGCTCTCGTCGCCCGCGTCCGGGCGGTGCTCCGCCGGACCGCCGTCTCCGACGATCCGGGCAGCGGCGTGCTCCGGGTGGCGGACCTGGAGCTCGACGAGTCACGGTGGGAGGTACGGCGCGCCGGGGTTCCCGTGGACCTCTCCCCCACCGAGTTCCGCCTGCTCGCCTTCCTGATGGAGCATCCCGGCCTGGTGCTGACAAAGCGCCAGCTGCTGGAACACGTCTGGGGCTACGAGGGCTCCTCCCAGGTCGTCGAGACCTATATCTCCTACCTGCGCCGCAAGCTGGATCCGCTCGGCCCACCCCTGATCCACACCCAGCGCGGGGTCGGCTACGCGCTGCGCCCGCCCCAGGCCCCCTGATGTCGCTCAGAGCACGCCTGCTCGCGGGCCTGCTCGCGGTGAGCACGATCCTGCTGGTCGTGCTGTCCAGCGTGAGCGTCTTCGTCCTGCGCGAGCACCTGCTCGAAAGGATCGACGTACAGCTGCGGGCGGCCACCGCGACCGCCGCCCAGAAGATCGCCGCGGCCCCCAACGGGCGGCTCGCGCTGACGCTGACCGGATCCACCTACGCGGTGGCCTCGATGAACCTCGGCACCGGACGGACCCGGCTGGTCAACGGCGACGCCCCGGAGGCGGCGGCCGTACCGGGGCTGGTCGAGGCCCTCGGCCTCAGCCGGATGAAGGATCACGCGGCGAGACAGGACCGGTTCACCCTCGACCCTTCGAGCGGCTACTCAATGATCGCGAGGGTCTCCGAGACCAAACAGGGCAACCGGTTGGTGATCGTCGCCGTTCCCCTGGAGTCGGTCGACGCGCCGGTCCGCCGGCTCATCATCGCCGAACTCCTCACCGGCGGCGTGCTCATCCTGCTGCTCGCCCTCATCGGCCGTGCCCTGATCACCAGGGGGCTCTCCCCGCTGGCACGGATAGCAGGCGCCGCCTACGGCATGGCCAGCAACGGCGACCTGTCGGTCCGCATGCCCGAGGGCCCCTCGGAGATCGGACGGCTCGGGACGGCCGTGAACCTCCTGCTCGACCGGATCGCGGAGGCCTTCAGGGACCGCTGGGCGTCGGAGGACCGCGTCCGGCGCTTCGCCGCCGACGCCTCGCACGAGCTCCGTACCCCGCTGTCCACCATCCGGGGGTACGCGGAGCTCTACAGGAGCGGCGCGCTGAGCACCGAGGACCTGCCCAGGATCATGGGCAGGATCGAGAGCGAGGCGACGCGGATGGGCGACCTCGTCAGCCAGATGCTCGAACTCGCCCGCCTGGACCGGAACGCGGCGCTGGAGCCGTCGGAGACCGACCTGGCCGCGGTCGTCCGCGACGTGAGCGTGGACTACACGGCGATCGATCCCGGGTCGCTGATCGTCGTCGACGCTCCGGACGCGCTGTCCGCCACCGTCGACGAGGCACGCGTCCGCCAGATCCTCGTCAATCTTCTGGCCAACGTGCGGGCTCACACTCCCCAGGGCACCACGGCCACCGTACGGCTCGCGCAGACGCCGGTCGGCGGCGTGCTGATCGAGGTGTCCGACGACGGGCCAGGAATGTCCGGCGATCAGGTGGCCAGGGCCTTCGACCGCTTCCAGCGGGGCGAGGAGCGGCTGCCGGGCAGCGCGGGACTCGGACTGTCGATCGTCAAGGCGATCACCGACGCGCACGGCGGCCGTTGCTGGATCACCTCCGCCCCGGGCGAGGGCACCTCCGTCCATGTTGAACTCCCTCGGCATCAACGTCTTCCCGGACCGGCCACCTGGGCATAATCCCGGCATCATCCGCCCAAGGAGGTCCCGATGACCGATTACGCCAAGGCACGCGAGGTCGCCGAGCAGGCCAGAGAGAAGGAATGGTCCCGTCCCAGTTTCGGCAAACAGCTCTTCCTGGGAAACTTCCGCCTCGACCTGGTCCATCCCGCCCCCGCCCTGCCCGAGGCCGAGACCAAGCGGGGGGAGGAGTTCCTCCGGACGCTGCGGCGGTTCCTGGAGACCCAGGTGGATCCGGCCCTGATCGAGCGGACCTCGCAGGTGCCCGACGAGGTGGTCAAGGGGCTCGCCGAACTCGGCGCGTTCGGCATCACCACCGATGAGGAGTACGGCGGGCTGGGACTCAGCCACCTCGACTACGGCCGGGCGTTGATGCTGGTCGGGTCGTACAGCCCGGCGCTCAGCACACTGCTCTCGGCCCACCAGTCGATCGGGGTGCCGCAGCCGCTGAAGCAGTTCGGCACCCCGGAGCAGAAGCAGAGATTCCTGCCCCGCTGCGCGAAGGGCGAGGTGTCGGCCTTCCTGCTGACCGAGCCCGACGTCGGCTCCGACCCGGCGAGGCTCGCCACCACCGCGGTGCGGGACGGCGACGACTACGTGCTGAACGGTGTGAAGCTGTGGACGACCAACGGGGTCGTCGCGGGCCTGCTGGTCGTCATGGCCCGCACCGGCACGGGGATCTCGGCGTTTGTCGTCGAGGCCGACAGTCCCGGGATCACCGTCGAACGGCGCAACGCGTTCATGGGCCTGCGCGGCATCGAGAACGGTGTGACCAGGTTCCACGACGTCCGCGTCCCGGCCGCGAACCTGATCGGCCGCGAGGGCCAGGGCCTGAAGATCGCGCTGACCACGCTCAACACCGGACGGCTCTCGCTGCCCGCCGTCTGCGCGGGAACCGCGAAGTGGGCGGTGAAGATCGCCAGGGAGTGGAGCAACGAGCGGGTGCAGTGGGGGCACCGGGTCGGCGATCATGAGGCGGTGGCGCGGAAGATCGCCTTCATCGCCGGTACGGCCTACGCCCTCGAAGCCGTGATGGACCTGTCGTGCCGTCTGGCCGACGACGAGAGCAACGACATAAGGATCGAGGCGGCGCTCGCCAAGCTGTACGCGTCGGAGATGGCCTGGAAGGTGGCCGACGAGCTGGTCCAGATCCGTGGCGGGCGCGGCTACGAGACGGCCGCGTCGCTGGCCGCCCGGGGCGAGCGCGGGGTCCCCGCCGAGCAGGTGCTGCGAGACGTGCGGATCAACCGGATCTTCGAGGGGTCCACCGAGATCATGCACCTGCTGATCGCCCGCGAGGCGGTGGACGCGCACCTGACGGTGGCCGGCGAGCTCATCGACCCGTCGCTGGACAACAGGACCAAGGCCCGCGCCGCGGTGAAGGCGGGCGGGTTCTACGCGCGCTGGCTGCCGACGCTGGTCGCGGGTTCGGGCAACCGGCCCGGCTCCTACACGGAGTTCGGCCCGCTCGCCCAGCACCTGCGCTACGTCGAGAGGACCAGCCGCAAGCTCGCCCGCTCCACCTTCTACGGCATGTCCCGCTGGCAGGGAAAGCTCGAACACCGGCAGGGGTTCCTCGGCCGGATCGTGGACGTGGGCGCGGAGCTGTTCGCGATCACCGCGACGTGCATCCGAGCCCGCGAGGAGTCCGCCGACCTGGGGCTCAGGCCCGTCGAGATCGCCGACACCTTCTGTCACCAGGCCAGACTCCGCGCCGACGCACTGTTCGACCGGCTGTGGGACAACAGCGACTCGCGCGACGTACGGCTGGCGCACTATCTGCTGGAGGGTCGCTACACGTTCCTGGAGGAGGGCATCCTCGACCCCTCGATAGAGGGACCGTGGATCGCCGCCGCCGAACCCGGCCCGTCGGCCACGGAGAACGTGCACCGGCCGATCCGCTGAGGAGGCGCGGGTACGGCGCGCACACGCGTGCCGTACCCGGCGCCTCCTCGTTCCCTGTCCGAACTCGACACCGGTTCGGACAGAGCCGGGCCTGACAGTGGTCGAAGGCGACTTCGCTCTCGCCGATTCGGAGTGCTCCTCGATCATTCAGTGGTTGTCGGCGACGGCTGCCAGACGGCCGACGTCACGGAACCGACCAATCGGATCTCCTCGGAGGCCGAAGCATCTTCATCGGGGGCGGTGAGCGGACTCCTCAGTCCCCCCAGGGCCAGTACGCCGAGGGCCATGTGATCGTCGCATGGACCCAGACGGCTCGTGGCATCGTCGACCGCGTGGGCGATCTTCCGTAACGCCTGGGACCCCGAGGGACTTGCCTCTGAACCTTGGGCCCGCGCGAAGAGCCTGAAAACCAGCAGGACCCTCCGTACGGCAGAGGGCGGCCCGTCCTCCGAAGAGGGCCGGGCCGTCTTGGTCCCCCTACCGCTGAATCGCGTGTTCCGCGACGCGTCCGACCGGGAAGCCGGAACCGCGCTCTCGACGCTCCCCGAACCCGCGTCCGCATCCACTCCGGAGCCCGTGTCCCTGTCGGCAGTCCCCGCTCACGCCGAGGCTTCCAACGAAGTCCTGTCCGGGTCTGAAAATAAATAGGTTGCACCGTTCAGAGGGCCGTCGTACGGTCTTGGCATGTGGATTAACTCCTAAGAGCCGGCGTCGATCAGCCCTCGCTGATCCGCCCGCACTCAGCGCTCTGGCCCGTTCGTCTGACGCGGCAGCTGAGTTTCCGACCCGGGATTTCACCGCGTCGTCACAATCTTCAAGGAGTCCATATGCGAATTCACGTCGGCAAAAAGCGCAGCGGTAAGGGCAAGACCACCAAGACCCACACCCCGCTGCCCGAGCGAAACCTGCCTCCGGAAGCGCCTCGGCACATGCCGATGCCGCGCACGCCGCTGAGGCCTACCCAGCAGCCGCGCCGGATTCCCGGCAAGGGCGGTCGCTGAGAAGAAGTGCCCCGGTCCCGAAAAACGCCATTCGGGACCGGGGCACTTCTGTACGACGCCTTGCTCACAAGCGCCTCGCTCATGGGCGTTCGCTCACGAGCGCTTCGCTCACAGGCGCTCGATGATGGTGACGTTGGCCTGGCCACCGCCCTCGCACATCGTCTGCAGGCCGTACCGGCCGCCGGTGCGCTCCAGCTCGTGCAGGAGCTTGGTCATCAGGATCGCGCCGGTTCCGCCCAGCGGGTGGCCCAGGGCGATCGCGCCGCCGTTCGGGTTGACCTTGGCGGGGTCGGCGCCGATGTCCTTGATCCACGCCAGCGGCACCGGGGCGAACGCCTCGTTGATCTCGGTGACGTCGATGTCGTCGATGGACAGGCCGGACCTCTTCAGCGCCTTCTGCGTCGCCGGGATCGGCGCGGTCAGCATGTAGACCGGGTCGTCGCCGGTGAGCGCCAGGGTGACGATGCGGGCGCGGGGGGTCAGGTTGTGGTCGCGGACCGCCTGCGCGGAGGCGATCAGGAGCGCCCCGGAGCCGTCGGAGATCTGCGAGGAGGTGGCGGCCGTGATGCGGCCTCCGTCCCGCAGCGTCTTCAGCGACGCCAGCTTCTCCAGCGTGCTGTCCGCGCGCGGGCCCTCGTCGTCCTCGACGCCGTTGAGCGGGGCGATCTGGTCCTTGAAGTAGCCGTTCGCGATGGCCTTGGCCGCCCGCTGGTGGCTCTCGAAGGCGAACCGATCGAGTTCCTCGCGCTCCAGACCCCACTTCTCACACATGAGCTCGGCGCCCCGGAACTGGGAGATCTCCTGCTTGCCGTACCGCTCCACCCATCCGGCGCCGAACGGGAAGGGCATGCCCTTCTCCATCGCGGCGCTGATCGAGGAGCCCATCGGCACGATGCTCATGGACTCCACCCCGGCGGCCACGACGAGGTCCTGGGTGCCGGAGAGCACGCCCTGGGCCGCGAAGTGGATCGACTGCTGGGAGGAGCCGCACTGGCGGTCGATGGTCACACCGGCCACGTTTTCCGGCAGACCCGCCGACAGCCACGCGTTGCGCGCGATGTCCATGCTCTGCGGGCCGAACTGCATGACGCAGCCCATGATCACGTCTTCCACCGCGGACGGATCGACTCCCGTACGGTCGATCAGCGCCTTGAGGGTGTGCGCGGCCAGGTCAGTGGGGTGGACGGTGGACAGGCCGCCCTTCTTCTTACCGACCGGGGTGCGAACCGCCCCGACGATGTACGCCTCTGCCACAGTGCCTCCTGCTAATGAAACCGAGCATTGTTCGGTTACTAAGAGGCTACAACAGAACCTTTGTCGTGTCCCGTCCACAACGGTCGGCTGTGATCGAGCACATCGGCCGGCCGTCGGGCACGCCCTCCGGCCGGACGGTGAGGCACCGTTTCCACAGGCCGGCCGGTGATGGCCGGGGCTTCGTCTTCTACAGGCCGGCGGTGAGCCGCGCGGTGATGGCCGGGCCTTCGTCGTGGATCCAGGTTTCCGCCCGGGGCAGGCGATCCTTCGCGCCCTCGTCCCAGAAACGCTTGAAGACCGGGTCCATCTCGGCGGCGGCGCGCATGTTGACGTGGAAACGGTGGATCATGGTGGTCGCCAGGGGAATCAGGGCGTGGCGCCGGCTCGCGTTCATGCCGTAGGCGTCGGCGAACACCGCGACCCGGTGAGGGATGTCGAGGTCCGCGAAGGCTGGCGACCTGTCCTTCGGGTGCATCAGCGGCGCCCAGTAGTAGACGGCGTTGGCGATGTCGTAGACCCTCGTCGTCGGTTTGGCGAGATCGAAGTCGATGAGAGCCGCGGGCAGCCCGTCGCGGAAGACGACGTTGCCGGGGCAGTAGTCGCGATGACCGACCACCAGGGGCTCGTCGTCGGGCGTCGAACTCGCGCCCTGCGTCCCGGGGATCCCTCCCCAGGTCGCGTCCGCGGGCGGTGTCCAGCCCTGGGCGGCGTCGTGAAGCCGTCGAATGAGCCGTGCGAGCTCGACCAGAACCTCTTCGCCCGCCGTGTCCGGCGGGAGTGGTTCACGGGGAACGTCTCCGGGGACGAACGAGAGCATCTCGCGCCCCCGATCATCAAGGCCGAGGGGAATCGGGGCGCCCTCGAAGCCCGCGGCACGCAGGTGCGCCAGGTATGCCTGGATCGTCATGGTGAAGGGCCGGACCGGGCGCCGGACGGTGTCTCCCACCCGCACGATTCCCTGCGTGACGCCGTCACCGACCAGCGGCACCTCATCCTGCCGGTCGACGTCACGATCCAGGTCTGCCATGGGGCTCCTCCGGTGAGTTTGTCGTGATCACGATAGTGGTCGCCGGAATCCGGAGTGGATGCCGCCGGGCCTTCTGCCCACGAACGTCCCTGCCGAGCTCACCGCGGACCAGACCGCCACCGTCGTCGGAAGTCCGGCGACGGTGAACGATTCCTTCGCTGACTTGACCGTATGGTAGCCAGATCTTAGGATTCTGACTACTAATGTGAATAGTCAGGAGAGGTCATGACAGTCACGTTCGAAGGCGTGCTAGCCGACCGGAGCACGTGGAAGGTCGAGAACTGCTCGATCGCGATGGCGATGGATCTCATCGGCACGCGGTCGACGATGCTGATCCTTCGCGAGGCCCTCTACGGCACAACCCGGTTCGACGACTTCGCCCGGCGGACGAAGACCACCGAGGCGATCGTCGCGGCGCGGCTCAGGCAGCTGACCGACATCGGCCTGTTCGAGAAGCAGCCCTACCGCGAGCCGGGCAAGCGCACCCGCCATGAGTACCTCCTGACGGACAAGGGCAGGGACCTGCTTCCCGCGGTCTTCGCGCTCATGCAGTGGGGCAACAAGCACCTGCAGGCCGAGGACGGCGGACCGCTACGTCTGGTGGAACGAGGCACCGGGGAGCCCGTGGTGATCGGCCCACACACCGCGTCGGGCAAGAACCTCAACCCCGATGACCTCGCGATCGTCGCGAACGGCGACTGGGCCGACCCGCCGAACGGCTGACCGTTCCTCCGGCCCCATCGCTGTCGCCGACCGCTCCTTCAGCCCTACCACTACGGCTGCCCGTTCCCTCAGCCCGGCCGATACGGCTGATCATTCTTCCGGCGCGGCCACTTATGACCGACCGCTCCTTCAGCCCTACCGCCACGGCTGCCCGTTCCCTCAACCCGGCCGCTACGGCTGATCATTTCTCCGGCCCGGCCGCTCACGGAACCGGGCCACCACCGGCTGTCCGGCCACCGCGCCCGGTCTCTTCGAGGAGCTTTTTCCATGCCAACGCCCGAGGCTTCCACCGACACGCCCGCGCCCGTCACCCGGCGCCGCCCCACCTTCCCCGCCGGATTGGCCTTCACGGGCGGCGCGATCACGTTCACCAGCCTGTATCTCGGGGCGGGCGCGCCGACTCCCCTGCTGGTGCTCTACGAGGAGCAGTGGAGGTTCCCTCCGGCGGTTCTCACGCTGGCCTTCGCGGTCTACGCGATCGGCTTCCTCACCGCCCTCCTGACGGCGGGGTCGCTCTCTGACCATGTCGGCCGGCGCCCCGTGCTGATCGGAGCACTCGCCGTTCAACTCGCATCGATCGTGATGTTCCTCCTCGCACCCGGCATCGGATGGGTGATCGCCGCCCGGATCGTGCAAGGCGTGGCCACCGGCGCGGCGACGAGCGCCTTCACGGCCGCCCTTGTCGAACTCGCCCCGCCGAGCCGGAAAAGACTGGGCACCATCCTCGGCAGCGTCGGCATGACCGGCGGCCTCGCCGTCGGCGCGCTGCTCGCCGGTATCGCCATCCAGTTCACGGCCATCGCGAACACCCTCATCTTCACGGTGCTCACGATCGTCACGATCCTCGGCATCGTCGTCGTCGCGCTGTCTCCCGAGACCGTGACCCGCGCGCCCGGAGCGCTGCGTTCCCTGATCCCACGGGTCGCCGTCCCGCCCGTCGCCCGGAGGGAATTCGCCGCCGCCACTCCTGTGATCGCCGCGATCTGGATGCTCGCGGGCCTCTCCCTCGGACTCGCACCGACCATCGTCCGCAGCGTCTTCCTGCTGGACAGCGGTCTGCTCAACGGCCTCTGCGGATTCATCGCGCCGGCGACCTCGGCGGTCACCGGAGTCGTATTCGCCCGCTTCAGCCCTCGGCGGGCGATGCTCATCGGTATCTACGCCTCCATCGCCGGAGCCCTCGGCATCGTCACCGGCGTACTCGCCGGAAGCCTAGCGCTCATGATCATCGGTCAGGTCATCGCCGGGGTCGGCTTCGGTGCGGCCTTCTCCGCATCGCTACGCCTCATCTTCCCGCTCGCCGCCGCGCACCAGCGGGCAGGGATCGTCGCCGGAATCTACGTCGTCGCGTACGTCTCCTTCGGCCTGCCCGTTGTCATCGCCGGCCAACTCGCCGCCCCGCTCGGCCTGGTGTCGACGGTCGCCTGGTACGGAGCGGTGACCGTGCTCCTGTCGCTCGTCGGCCTCATCGTGCGGCGTTCGCTGCTCGGCCGGAGCGATACGGACCGCCTCAATCCAACGGTCGCATCGAACGGCTCGTGAAGCTTGACCGGCGGTTGAGCGGAGACCACCTGGGACCCCGCCTCAGAGAGCAACCTTCCTCAAACTTCCCCATAAATCCCTAACCTCATCATCATGGGGTAGTTTAGGGAATGACTGGGTGTGCTGTGAGAGGGGTCAGGTGTCTCAACCGCCGTATTCGGTCGAGCAGGTGGCGAACCTGCTCGGCCTCCATGTCAAAACGGTGCGCACCTACGTGCGGGACGGGCGGCTGAAAGCGGTCCGCATCGGCAAGCAGTACCGGATCGCCCGCGAGGACCTGGACGCCTTCACCGGCCACCCGGTGGAACCACCCGCCACCGAGACGGCCGGACGCCGACGCCATATCGACGTGTCCAGCATCGTGCAGATCGACGCGATCGGCCCCGAGGAGATGAGCCGCCTGAGCACCATGCTCATGGCCCTCACCGCAGACGGCCCCCACGACGACGGACGCCTGCGCATCGAGACGATCTACGACGAGGAGAGGGCCAACATGAAAATCATCGTGCTGGGCGGCCTGGACAGCAGCGTCGAGTTGCTCACAATCATCAACAAGCTGGCGAAGGACCAGCCGTGACCGGCATCCACTCCTCCGCCGAAGGCGCGGGCGTCTTCGGCGGAGCGGTGGCCGGCACCCGGCGAGCCCGCCCCATGGCACGCGTGGTCGCGTTCGCGGGCAGGTGCGCCCGCCTGTCATCGACACAGAGCCGACCGTGCGGAAAGGACCCACGATGAGCCTTGGGCCGACGCCGCACCAGGCGATCGCCGAGCGCTTGATCGAGATTCCCGCCGGGGAGATCGTCCTGCGGGACGAGGGAACGGAGACGAGGTGGAAGGTCGAGGTCGGGGCCTTCCGGCTGGCGCCGTATCCCGTGACCCGCGAGCTGTACCGCGCCGTTCACGGCGAGGCGCCCGCGAGCTCGGCGGGGCCGCGGACGCCGGTGACCGAGGTCTCCTGGAAGGAGGCCGTCCGGTTCTGCAACCTGCTCTCGCAGGCGACGGGCCTCCAGCCCTGCTACTCGATGGGCGACGACCCCGACGCGCAGGACGTGCTCCTCGACGGGGAGGCCGGCGGCTATCGCCTCCCGTCCGAGGCGGAGTGGGAGTACGCGTGCCGGGCCGGGACCCCCGGCGTCCGCTACGGAGAGCTGGACGAGATCGCCTGGTATCGCGGCAACTCCGGCGGCGAGGTGCACGACGTCGCGACCAGGGCGCCGAACGCGTGGGGCCTCTACGACATGATCGGCAACGTCTGGGAGTGGTGCTGGGACGTCTACGATCCCGAGGTCTACGGCCCGTACCGCGTGTTCCGCGGCGGAGGTGCGTACGACCCGCCCCGAGGATGCCGGGCGTCGTGCCGCCGCAAGAGTCACCCGACCTTCCGCGTCGACGACCTCGGATTCCGGCTCGCCCGATCGCTGTGAACGGGAAGCGCACCAGACCTGTCACCGTGAGCGGGAAACGCGCCAGACCCGTCGCGTGAGCGGGAAGCGCACAGACCGGCCGCCGTAAGCGGGGGACGCGCCAGACCGGTCGCCGTGAGCGAGAGACGAACCGGACCGATCGCCGTGAGCGAGAGACGCGCCAGACCGGGTTCTGCCTCTCCGTCGAGGTGCCCGCGGAGGACGAGGCGACGCACCACGGCCCGAACGCGGTGACGATCCTGGCCGGACACCGGGAGCCCGGATGACAGGTTGCCGGTGTCCGGCCCGTAGCCGTTTCACGACGCGGAGAGGCGAGGCGGGCGCTCACCGCCGGGGCCGCGCACGTGCAGCACGTCGCCCTGGCGGGCGATCTCGACGTCGAGGCGGTCCGCGTCGGCCAGTTCCTTGCCGAGGACGTCGAGCTCGCCGTCCGTACGGCCCGGCGCGTGGTGGGTCAGGACCAGGCGGCGGGCCCGGCAGCGATCGGCGAAGGCCAGCGCGTCCGCCACGGTGGAGTGGCCATAGGCGTCGGCCGTCGCCTGCTCGGCGGAGAGGAACTGGGCGTCATGCAGGAGCACGTCGACTCCGGCGGCGAGCCCCCGCGCCGCCGCCGACCCCAGCTGGGGAGAGTGATCGGGAAGGTAGGCCACCGAGACCCCGTCGCCCTCGACCCGGATTCCGTGGGTGGTCCCGCCCTTGTGCGTGATCTCTGCCCGGCGCACCGTGAATCCCTCGATGACGGCCGGTTCGGTCGTCGAGGGAAGGAACCGCCAGGTTCCGAGCAGGCCGTCAGGACCGATCGGGAAGTGCGGCGGTGACATGACCCGGGCGAGCAACTCGCGGGGGGACGGGCTTGACGGTTCATGGGGAGACGCGCTCCCAGGCAGGTGGGGAGACGAGCTTCCAGGCAGGTGAAGGTCGACGCGGGCGTCGGGGCGGTCCAGCGAGGGACAGAACGGCAGGCCCTGCAGATGGTCCCAGTGCAGGTGCGTCAGCAGGATCGAGCCGCGGAACGCGGCCCCGCCGAGCAGGTCGGGGAGCCCCCGCAGGCCGGTGCCCGCGTCGAGGATCAGCGCGGGGACGTCGGAGTCGTCCGGCAGTACGGCGACGCAACTGGTGTGCCCGCCGTACCGGACGAACGCGGGACCTGGAGCGGGGGTCGATCCCCGGACCCCGAGCAGGACAAGCCTCACGTGAGGGATTCCTCACGCCGGTGACCTTCGGCAAGGCGCGCCAGGGCGGCCTTGTCGATGATGTGCGCGGGCGCTTCGGCGACCCGGATCGGCGTCAGCGCCGTCAGCGTCGCCGTACGGAGGCCGCCCTCCAGCACCGCGCGCTCGCCGAGGATGGCGCCGGGGCCGAGCTCCGGGAGCCCGCGTCCGTCGACCTCGACGGAGAGCACGCCGTCGAGAAGGAGGAACAGCGCGTCGCCCGGGTCCCCCTGACGGATCAGGGCCTCCCCCGCGGCCAGGGACCGGATCGTCGGCCTGTGCCCGCCGCGCATGATCAGCGTCGACATCTCACGTTCCAGGGCGGTCTCGGCGGCGGTGACCAGGACCGGGGAATCCTCGTCTCCCCACGGCGTACGGTGCGCGCCCTCCTGGCCGGCCCACGCCTCGAAGTCGGTGACCCCCGCCTTCTGCGCCAGCACGCCGTCGGCCCCGTAGACCCAGTGCCGGGGGAACGGGCTCGCGCCCTCCAGCGTCGACTCAGCGCGGCCGTCTGCGTGCAGTGTCAGGGCGAGCGTCGTCCACACCAGCGGGGACTGCAGCCGCATGTACGGCGGACGCGAGATCCTGCGCGGGAACGGCATCGCCGTACGGCCTCCGGCGGTCTGCGTGAAACGCACCCAGCCGTCGCCGATCTCGGGTTCCGGGCGCAGGTCCGGCAGGCTGAAGGCGGTGAACGTCACGCCGAACGGGCCCAGACGCATGGTCGTCGCCCCCATGACCAGACCGCCGTCGACGCCGTGACCGGTCAGGCGGCCGTCGGCGAACTCCGCCCAGGCGGTCAGGCGGTTGGCGAAGCGGAAACCGTCGGCTCCGCGCAGGGCCTCCAGGTCGCCGACCTTGTCCGGGGGCGGGTCGTCGTAGTGCGCGATCCCCACGGTGAACGCGGGCCTGGTGTAGCCCTTGACGGCTTCGGACGGAATCCAGGACAGGGACGTCACCTGCGACTCGACGCGCATGGTTCCCCTCCAGGGGAGCTCGTTACCCGCCGGCGCGGGATCCATGACACGACCGTAGAAACCGCGGCGCGCTCGAACCAGGGCGTCACCCTGCGAACACGAGGGGGTGCCAGCACCCCTCAACCGTCGTCCCAGCACCCTTCACGCGAGATCCGTCCCGATATGTAATTCAACTCGTGGATCGCATCACGTTGGTGCTGGCCGACGACAATCTGATCGTCCGTGAAGGCGTGCGCGCACTCCTGGGCCGCGACGCCGCGCTGGAGGTCGTCGGGCTGGCCGCCGACTACGACGAGCTGGTGGAGAGCGCCGTACGGCTGCGCCCCCAGGTCATCGTGACCGACATCAGGATGCCGCCCACCTTCCAGGACGAGGGCATCGAGGCGGCCCGCGAGATCCGCAGGCACCTGCCGGGCACGGGTGTGGTCGTGCTCAGCCAGTACGACGATCCGGAGTACGCGATCCGGCTCCTCGACGACGGGGCCGCGGGGTACGCCTACCTGCTCAAGGACCGCATCTCCGACGCCGGGCTCCTGGGCCGCGCGATCCGCGAGGTCGCCACCGGCGGTTCCATGATCGACCCGCTGATCGTCCAGGAGCTCGTCGTTCCCGCGCGCAACGAGGGCGAGCTCTCGGCCACCGAGGAGGACCTGCTCCGCCAGGTCGCGGAGGGGCGCCCGGTGAAGGCCATCGCCGCCTCGGCGGGAGAGACCCCGGAGACGGTGAACGCCGCCATCGAGCAGCTCTTCCTCGACCTGGCCAAGGGCGCGACCGCGGGCCGTCAGGGCGCGCTCCGCCGGCTGCGCATGCTGCACACGGCGATCCTCCGCCGAGAGGAGCAGGGCGAGACCCTCTCACGCCTGCTGCCCAGCGGCCTCGCCGACAAGCTGCTCCGCGACCGGGGCGCGATCTCCCGGACCGAACGCCTCGTCGTCACCGTGCTCATGTCCGATGTCCGCGGCTACTCGGCGATCGCCGAGCGAACCGATCCCGCGGTGCTCGCCGGTCAGCTCAACGCCCACCGCCGCGCGATGAACGCCGCGATCCTCAACACGGGCGGCACCGTCATGCAGTACGTCGGGGACGCGGTGATGGCCGTGTTCGGGGCGCCCGACCCGTCGCCCGAGCACGCCGAGCAGGCCATCCGCACCGCCTGCGACATGCACGTACGGCAACGCGCCCTGGACGCCGAGTGGGCGCTCGACGGTCTGGCCCCCTTCGGGCTGGGCATCGGATTGTGCACCGGCGAGGTGGCGGCGGCCCTGCTCGGAAGCGACGAGCGGGTCGAGTACACCCTCGTGGGAGACACCGTGAACCTCGCCCAGCGCATGCAGGACCTGGCCCGGCCCGCGGGCCGCACGGCCGCGGCCGAGGCGACCGTCCAGGCCAGCGGCGGCCCGTGGCCGTGGAAACCTCTCGGCGCCCAGCCGGTGAAAGGCCGCTCCGCCCCCGTCAACGTCTATCACCTCGAGGTGACCTGATGACCACCACCGAAGTCACGGCGACGCCCCCCGAGGACGCCGTGGAGGCGCTCGCCGTACGGGTCCGAGGGGCCAAGCGGACGTTCGCCGCGGAGCTCGCCCCCGTCCGCGCGCTGCGCGGCGTCGACCTGGACGTGCGCAACGGCGAGTTCGTGGCCGTCATGGGCCCGTCCGGCTGCGGCAAGTCCACGCTGCTCAATATCGTCGCCGGGCTCGACACGGTCGACGAGGGCACGGTCGAGGTCGCGGGCGAGCGCGTCGACAACCGCGACGAGAACTGGCTCGCGCGTTTCCGGAGGCACCACGTCGGCTTCGTCTTCCAGTTCTTCAACCTGCTCGACGGCGTGTCCGCGCTGGACAACCTGATCATGCCGGGTGTGCTCGCGGGGATGAAACGGCGGGCCGCGGAGTCGCGGGCACGCGACCTGCTCGACCTGCTCGGTCTCGGTGACCGCACGCACCAGGTGCCCGCGGTGCTGTCCGGCGGTCAGCGGCAGCGGCTCGCGATCGCCCGTGCCCTGGTCAACGAGCCGACGCTGCTGCTCGCCGACGAGCCGACCGGCGCGCTGGACAGCGAGGGCGGCATGGAGGTCCTGGAGCTGTTCCGGCGGCTCCACGACGACGGTCAGACGATCATCATGGTGACGCACTCCCCGGACGTCGCCGCGGGCGCCGGACGGGCGGTTCTCATGCGCGACGGCCGGGTCGAGCCATGACCACCACCGGACACCGGACGGGCAGCGCTCACACACCACGGTCGGGCGGAGCCATGACCACCACCGGACACCGGACGGGCAGCGCTCACACACCACGGTCGGGCGGAGCCATGACCACCACCGGACACCGGACGGGCAGCGCTCACACACCACGGTCGGGCGGAGCCATGACCACCACCGGGCAGGCAGTCCTCACGTTCGACGGTCGGGTCGAGCCATGACCACCACCGGGCGGGCAGCCCTCACCTGCGACGGCGGGGCGGAGCCATGACCGTCACCGGACACCGGACGGGCAGTTCCCATGCGCTACGGCCGGGCACCATGGCGATCGCCGCCGCCTGGCTGCGGTTGGAACTGCGGCGGCGCCTGCGTCCCCTCATCGTCCTGGCGCTGCTCGTGGGCCTGGCGACCGCCACGATCCTGACGGCCGTCGCCGGGGCGAGGCGGGGCGAGAGCGCGATCGAACGGCTGCGCGCCGTGACCCTGCCGGCCGACGCCGTCGTCCTGCCCAACGACTCCGCGTTCGACTGGAACAAGATCCGCGCGCTGCCGGGCGTCGCGGCGGTGGCCGGGTTCGCCGTCGCGCCCTTCTTCGTCGAGGAGCTTCCCGGTTACGCGGGCTACCTCCCGCCCGCGGACGGCGAGGCGATGAGGACCGTCGAACGGCCGGTGGTCCTGGAGGGGCGCCTGCCCGATCCCTCCCGCGCCGACGAGGTCGTGATCAGCGGAAGATTCTCCGGCTCGTACGGTCTCGGCGTCGGGGACGCGCTCACCTTTCGCCTGATGACCGTGGCGGAGGCCGGCAACCCCAACTTCGACGGCGTCCCGCACGGCCCTCTCGTGCCGGCCCGCATCGTCGGCGTCATCCGTTCGCCGTGGTACTCCGACGCGGTGGGCGGTAGGGGTGACATGCACCCCTCGGCCGGACTCTTCGCGGCCCATCCGAAGAACTTCCTCGGCGCCGGCACGTACGGCTTCGCCAACGCGCTGGTCCGCCTCGACCGGGGAGAGAGCGGGCTGCCCGCCTTCCGCAAAAGCCTGAGCGAGGTCACCGGGCGGACCGACATCGAGATCTGGAACGGCGCCGACAACGCCCGGCGCAGCCAGCGGGTCAACACCTACGAGAGCCTGGCGCTCGGCGTGTTCGCGCTGGCCGCCCTGGTCGCCGCGCTGGTCCTCGTGGGGCAGTCGGTGGCCCGCTACGCCACGGCCAACGTAAGCGATCTCCAGGTCCTGCGTGCCTCCGGCATCACCACCCCGCAGGTCATGGCCGCCGCTTCCGCCGGGCCGTTCCTCGCCTCGGTCGCGGGCGCCTCCGCAGGAGTCGGCGGTGCCGTGCTGGGCTCCCTGTGGATGCCGATCGGCGCCGCCTCCCTGCTCGAACCCGCGCCGGGACTCGACGTCGACGTGCTCGTGCTCGCCGTGGGCTGGGTGATCGTGCCCCTCCTGGTGCTGGCCGGAGCCCTCGCGGCCGCACGGCTCGCGATCGCCGCGGCGCGCTCGGAGGCGCCGCCGCGGCGATCCGCCGTCGCCCGCGCCGTGGCCCGCCTCGGACTGCCCGTGCCCCTGGTGATCGGCACCCGCTTCGCCCTGGAACCCGGGCGCGGGCGCACCTCGGTTCCGGTACGGCCCGCGCTGTTCGGCGCGGTCGCCGGGGTGCTCGGTGTGCTGGCCTCCTTCACCTTCGCCGCGGGCGTGGCGGACGCGGCCGGCAATCCCGCCAGGTTCGGTCAGACCTTCCAGGTCGCGACCTACTTCGGCGAGGGCGGCCAGGACTGGGCGCCCGCGGAACAGGCCATGGCCGTCATCGCCCGGGACCCGGACGTCCTCAGTGTGAACGACGCCCGGGTCTCGGTCGCCGCGGCGCACACCATCCCGAACCCCGACACCAGCGCCGACCCAAACCCCGGCACGGGTGACAACCCGAGCCCTGACACAGGTGACGGCCCGAACTCCGATGCGGGTGCCGACCCCGACCCCGGCACAGGTGACGGCCCGAACTTCGATGCGGATGACGTCTCGGTCACCGTGTACAGCTACCACCCCGTCGGTGCCCCGTTCCCCGTCGTCCTGGTCTCGGGCCGGATGCCGGAGTCCTCCGGCGAGATCGTCCTCGCCCCCACCAGCGCGCGCGACCTGCAAGCCGAGGTCGGCTCGACCGTACGGCTGGCCGGGAAGACGGCGCCGCGCGACCTGCGTGTCACCGGGATCGGCTTCGTGCCGCACGGCTCGCACAACGACTACGACGCAGGAGCGTGGACCAGCGCGGACGGGTTCCGCGCGCTGTTCGGCGCGGACTTCAAGTATCACCAGTCGCTGATCGCTCTGCGGCCCGGCGCGGACATGGACGCCCTCCAGGTCCGCCTCACGACGGCCGTAAAGGCGATCAAGGACGGCGAGAAGGTCGCCTTCGGCACGCAGGACCCGCCCACCCAGCTCGCCGAGGTCCAGGACATGCGGATCCTGCCCCTCTTCCTCGGCGGCTTCCTGGCGCTCCTGGCGGTGGGAGCGGTGGGCCACGCGCTGGCGACGGCCATCCGCCGGCGGCGCCACGAGATCGCGGTCATGCGCGCACTCGGCCTGACCCGCACGCAGTCGCGCTGGGTCGTGGTCACGCAGGCCTCTCTGCTCGCGCTGGTCGGTCTCGCCTTCGGCGTGCCCCTCGGCCTGGCGCTCGGCCGCACGCTGTGGCGCGTCGTGGCCGACCACACGCCCCTGTTCTACCAACCCCCGATCGCCCTGTGGGCTCTGCTGCTGGTCGGCCCCGGCGCGCTGCTGGTCGCCAACCTGCTGGCGGCCTGGCCCAGCCGGCTCGTCACGCGGTTCGGCGTCGGCCAGATCCTTCGAGCGGAGTGACCGATCATGGTCGTGACAGTCACCTGGTTCCGGCTGGAGCTGCGGAGGCGCTGGCGCTCCCTGGTGGTGCTCGCGCTGCTCGTGGCCTTCGCCACCGCGACCGTCCTGGCCTCGGTCGCGGGCGCCCGCCGCGGCGGCACCGCGGTCGACAGGCTCGCCGCCCTGACGCTTCCCGCCACCGTGGCCGTGCTCCCCAACGAGCCCGGCTTCGACTGGGCCGGGATCCGGGCGCTCCCGCAGGTCGAGGCGCTCACGGAGTTTCCGGTGTCGGGCTTCGGCGTGGACGGCGTCTCCAACTCGGAGGAGGTATCGGCGTTCCCTCCGATCGACGACGAACTCCTGCGGACCATCGAACGGCCCGTCGTCCTCGAAGGACGGCTACCCGACCCCGCCCGGATCGACGAGGTCGTGGTCAGCTCGCGGTTCCCCGCCTTACACCACCGGGGGGTGGGCGACGGCCTGACCCTGCGCCTGATGTCGGTGGAGCAGGCCGGAAGCGACGACTTCGATCCCTCCGGCGGCGACCCGCTGCTCGGCCCCTCGGTTCCCGTCACGATCGTCGGCGTCATCCGCTCGACGTGGTTCGCCGAGAAGCTCGGGGACAGGGGCGGTGTGCTCCCCTCGGCCGCGCTGTTCGCCAGGTATCGCGCGAACATCGTCGGCCCGAAGGGATACATCAACGCCCTGATCCGGCTGAAGGGCGGCGAGGCTGCGATCCCCGCCTTCCGCGAAGGACTCGTCCGCGCCTCGAAGCGCTCGGACATCGACATGTGGAACATCGAGACGAAGATCATCGCACCGTCTCGCCAGGTCGCCCACTTCGAGGCCGCCTCCCTGCTCGCCTTCGGGCTTGCCGCGCTGGCCGCGGCGATCGTGTTGATCGGCCAGTCGGTGGCCCGGTACACGGCCGCGACCATGGCCGACCTGCAGGTGCTGCGCGCCGTGGGGCTGACCCCGCGGCAGGCGGTCGTCGCGGCGTCGGCCGGGCCGTTCCTCGCCGCGCTCGCCGGGACCGCTCTCGGGATCGTGTCCGCCGCGATCGCCTCCACGTGGATGCCGATCGGCGCGGCGTCCCTGCTCGAACCCCGTCCCGGATTCGACGTCGACTGGCTGGTCCTGGGGACGGGCTGGGGATTGATCCTCGCCCTCGTGCTGGCGGGATCCGCGGCCTCGGCCGCCCTCGCGCTGGTCGCGACGCGTGGCAGGATCTCGGGACGCCGCTCCGCGGTGGCGCTGGCGGCGGCCCGCGCGGGTCTGCCGGTCCCGATCGTGATCGGCGCCCGCTTCGCCCTGGAGCCGGGGCGCGGCAAGAGTGCGGTCCCGGTCCGCCCTGCCCTGGTGGGGGCCATAGCCGGGGTCGTCGGGGTGCTCGCCGCGTTCACCTTCTCCGCCGGTGTTCGCGACGCGACCGAGAACCCGGCCAGGTTCGGACAGACCCACCAGCTGGAGATCTTCCTCGGCTTCAACAACGAGGACTTCGTGCCGTCGTACCGGCAGATGCTGGAGACGGTGGCCCGCGACCCGGCCGTTCAGGCGGTCAACGACGCGAGGATCGCGGTGGCGGAGGCGGAGGTGCCGGCGACGAGGTCGGGGACGGCAACCGGGGCTGGGGCGGAGAGGTCCAAGAGCGCACCGGTCACCGTCTACACCTATGACCCGGTGGGCGGGCCGCTGCCCGTGGTGCTTTTCGAAGGCCGGATGCCGGCGACGCCGGAAGAGATCGTTCTCGGGCCGTCGAGCGCGGACGCCCTCGGCGTCGCCGTCGGCGGCAGGGTCCCGATGGGCGGCGGTCCCACGCCGGTGACGATGACGGTCACCGGCATCGGCTTCATGCCGGAGGGACCGCACAACGGCTATGCCGATGGGGGATGGGTCATCCCGGCCGGATACGACCGGCTCTTCGCCGGGGCCTACTTCGCGTTCAAGTTTCACGGCGCGGAGATCGTCCTGCGCCCCGGGACCGACCTCGCCGCCGTGAAACGGCGGCTGGAGTCCGCCACGGCTCCGCCCGGGGGCGGGGGCCTGCCGTTCACCGAACCCGCACCGCTCCCGCAGGTGGCGCAGATCCGTGACGTCCAGTCCCTGCCCGTCCTGCTCGCCGGGTTCCTCGCACTGCTCGCCGTGGGGGCGGTCGGCCACGCGCTGGCGACCACCGTACGGCGGAGGCGGCACGAGGTGGCCGTGCTGCGCGCGCTGGGCATGACCCGTCCACAGGCCCGCTGGATGGTGGTCACCCAGGCCACGCTGCTGGCGGTCGTGGGGCTGCTCTTCGGAGTGCCGCTCGGCGTGGCGTTCGGCCGCACCCTGTGGAGGACCGTCGCGGACATCGCCCCGCTGGTCTACGTGCCGCCGCTGGCCCTGTGGGCGCTGCTCCTGGCCGGACCGGTGACCCTCCTGCTCGCCAACCTTCTGGCGGCCTGGCCGGGTCGCGTCGCCACCCGGCTGCGCATCGGCCACGTCCTGCGAACGGAGTGAACGATGGTCCTCGCATCCGCCGTCGTGGCCGCCGTCTGGGCGCTCGTCGCCCTCGGCGTCCTGACGGCCGGCAGGCCCGCGCTGGCACGGGCGTCGGGCCTCATCGCCGTGACCCAGGCCGCGGCGGGCATCTGGCCCGCCTGCGCTCCGCTCGCGGTCGCCGCCTGGCTGGCCTGCGGGCTCGGCCTTCCCGACGGCGTCCTCGGCTCGTGGCCGCGCCGGGCCGTCGCGGCGGGGGCGGCGGTCGCCGGGCTCGGCTGGACGGCCGGGCTGCTCGCCACCGGTACGGCCCTCGACCGGGGACCACTGATCGCGGCCGCGCTGGGAGCGTGCGCCGTCGCCCTCGGGGCGGTGGCGCTGCGCTGCCCGAAAGCACCGGCCGCACGCCGTCGCACGCTGCAGTGGGTCGCCGCCGCGGCCGTCGTGACCGCGGCGGCGGACGCCGTGCTGATCGCGCTGAACATGCTGCTCGGCACCCCCGGAGAGCTGCTCCCGTGGATCCTCGCGGCCCTGGTCGTGATGCCGGCGGGACTCCTTCTCAGTCAGCTCCCGGTGACGTCCAGGCTCGCCGAGCAGGCGCTGGTCGAGGCCGTGGTCGTCGCCGGGCTGGCCATGCTGGTGGTCTCGGTCTACCTGGTCGTGATCATCGGACTCGCCCGCTCCCCCGTCGGTCCCGAACGCGAGGTTCTGGTGGCCAGCGTCGTCGCGGCCCTGACGGCCGTCGTGCTGGCGCTGCCCCTGCGGTTCCGGTTGGTGTCGTTCGGCCAGTCCCTGCTGGGCAGGCGCGGTCAGACCCCGGAGGAGGCGCTGGCCTCCTTCGGCGCGCGGATGAGCCGGGCCGTCCCCTTCGACGAGCTGCTGCTCCAGCTGGTGGAGTCGCTCCGGGCCACCCTCGGCCCGGCGGGGGCGGAGGTCTGGGTCGGAACCGACGGCCTCCTGCACAGGACCGTGAGCGTGCCGGAGCGACCCGGCGGGCAGATCACCCTCAACGACAAAGAGCGTCTCGTCGTCGGCCGCACCCGGATCGGCGGACCCGCCTGGATGGGGGTCTGGCTGCCCGGCCTGCTCGCCGGCCACCCGCAGGAGGCGCCGGTACGGGTGGCCCCGGCCGCGCACCTGGGAGACCTGCTCGGGCTGCTCGTGGTGAGGCGGACGCCCGAGGGGCTCGACTTCACCGAGGAGGACGACCGGGTGCTCATCGAACTCGCCCGGCAGGTCGGGCTCGCCCTGCACAACATGCGGCTGGACTCGGCGCTCCAGGCGTCGCTGGAGGAGCTGCGCCAGCGCAACGAGGAACTGCAGGCCTCACGCCTGCGGATCGTCACCGCGGCGGACGCCTCCCGCCGGGCCATCGAACGCGACCTGCACGACGGAGCACAGCAACACCTTGTCACCCTCTCTGTCAAGCTTGGACTGGCCCGCGAGATCATCAAAGAGGACCCGGCCCTGGCCGCGGAGCTACTCGAGGAGTTGCACAGCGACGTGCAGAACACCAACGCGACATTCCGCGAGCTCGCCCACGGGATCTACCCGCCGCTCCTGCGCAACCACGGCCTGGGCGAGGCCATGCGCTCCGTCACCCGGAGGGTGTCCCTGCCCTACCAGGTCGACGTGGACCTGCCCCGCCGATATCCGGAGGAGATCGAGGCCGCCGTCTACTTCTGTTGCCTGGAGGCCATCCAGAACGCGGGCAAGCACGCGGGACCCGACGCCTCCATCGAGGTGCGGATCCACGCGGACAGCGAGACGCTGCGCTTCTCGGTCTCCGACGACGGCCTCGGTTTCGCCGCCGGGACCGGCGAGGGGCACGGCTTCGTGAACATGACCGACCGCCTCGGCGCGATCGGCGGCCTGCTGTTCGTCGAGTCCGAGCGGAGCGCGGGCACGACGGTCCGCGGGGAGATCCCGATCGGGGAGGCCCCATGAGCCGGGCGGACGGCCTCGACGCCGGGAAGGGCACGGGCCGAACCAACGGCCCCGACGCCGGAAAGAGCGCGAACCGGACCGACGGCCTCGACTCTGAAAAGAACGTGAGCCGGACCGACGGCCCCGACGCCGGGGAGGCCCCATGAGCCGGGCCGACGGTTTCGACGCGGTCGTGGTCGGCTCCGGGCCCAACGGCCTGGTCGCCGCCGTCACCATGGCGGAAGCGGGACGGCGCGTCCTGCTGGTGGAGGCCGCCGACCGGTTCGGCGGCGGGCTGCGCACGGAGGAGCTCACGCTTCCCGGATTCCACCACGACGTCTGCGCCACCGTGCTGCCTCTCGCGCTGGCCTCCCCGGCGTTCCGGGAGCTGGACCTGGAGAAGGACACGGTGGAGTGGGCGCATCCCCCCGTTCCCGCCGCCCATCCCCTGGACGGGCGCTCCGCCGTGCTCGTCCATCGAGATCTGGACCGCACCGCGCGCTCGCTCGGACGGGACGCGGCGGCCTGGCGGGCCACCGTGGGCGCGACCTCTCGCGGGGGCAGCCGGCTGGTCGACACCCTGCTCTCCCCGCTGGCTCTGCCCAGGGCTCCACTGCGTGCGGCCCGCTTCGCGGTAGCGGGCGCGCTGCCCCTGACCTGGCTCGCCCGCTCCGCGTTCCGCACCACGGAGGCTCGCGCGGCCCTCGCGGGCATGGGCGCCCACTCGATGCTCGATCTCCGCGCGCCCATCACCGCCGGCTACGGCCTGCTCCTGGCGGCCCTGGCCCACCGGGTCGGCTGGCCGGTGGTCCGGGGCGGTTCGCAGGTGCTCGCCGACGCTCTCGTCGCCCGTATCGTGCGGAGCGGCGGGGAGGTCGTCTCCGACCGGACCGTCCGCAGCCTGGACGAGCTTCCCGACGCCACCTCGGTCCTTCTCGACCTCACGCCGCGCCAGGTGGTCGCCGTGGCGGGGCACCGGCTGCCTCCGGGCTACCGGCGGCGGCTGGAACGCTACCGGTACGGGCCCGGCGTCTTCAAAGTCGACTGGGCGCTGTCGGGTCCCGTCCCCTGGAGCGACCCGGCCGTGGCCGGCGCCGGCACCGTCCATCTCGGCGGCACCCTGGAGGAGATCGCCGTGAGCGAGGCGACGGTCGCGCGGGGAGGGCATCCCGAACGTCCGTACGTCCTGCTCGTCCAGCCCTGCGTGGCCGACAGCACGCGCGCGCCCGCAGGGTCACATGTCCTGTGGGCCTACTGCCACGTGCCGAACGGCTCCGGGGTGGACATGACCGGGGCGATCGAGGCCCAGATCGAACGGTTCGCACCGGGGTTCCGCGACCTTGTCCTGGCGCGGAGCGTGATGGGCCCGGCGGCCATGGAGGCGCACAACGCCAACCTGGTCGGCGGCGACATAGGGGGCGGCTCGGCGCGGCTGAGCCAGTTCGTGGGCCGACCGGCCTACTCGCCTCACCCGTGGGCGACCCCGGTGCCCGGGCTCTACCTGTGCTCGGCGAGCACCCCGCCCGGCGCGGGCGTTCACGGCATGGGCGGCCGTCAGGCGGCCCGGCTGGCCCTCAGACGGGCGGGGTCCATGCCGGAGTGAGGTCCGTCCCGTTGTACCCCGTTCGATCTGAGGCAGTTCCGTTCAACCGGCCTAGCCCGGCCGCCGTGGTCAGGCCCGGTAGGCCCACGTGCCGCCTGCGGTAGCCACTTTTTTGTGGGTACTTGTCGGCGGACCTGGACGGCCTGAAGCTTGGTCGTGGGCGGCCTGCGGGCCGTCAGGTCCAGATGAGACGGGGAGGTCGGCGGTGCATCAGGAGACCGGTTCGAACTCGGCCAGCTTCTCCAGGCGCCGGTGTCCCCAGTCGGAGAGCGGCGCCAGCGCTTCGGAGAGTTCGCGGCCGAACGTGGTCAGGGAGTACACGGTCTTCAGCGGCCGCACATCGTGCACCTCCCGGTGGACCAGTCCGTCGGTCTCCATCTCCCGGAGCGTCTGAGTCAGCACCTTCTCGGTGAGGCCCGGCAGCCGCCGGCGCAGCTCGCCGGGACGGTGCGGACCGGATTCCAGGAGCCAGAGCAGAAGCGTCTTCCACTTGCCGTCGATCACGGCGATCGCGGCGGTCACTCCGCAGGCATTGGGGTCCTGTGCCCGGCTACGCGTCATCTCATCCCATCTCATCGCCATTTGCTGGTTCGTCTTGAGGAGTTGAAGCATGACCTCGTACACCGAACAGTCTGCCGTCACCGTGCTCGGCCTGGGGCCGATGGGCCGGGCCCTGGCCGGCGCCTTCCTGGACGCCGGCCTGCGGACCACGGTCTGGAACCGGACGCCGGGCAGGAATCGGGAGTTGGTCGAGCGGGGCGCGGTCGGCGCCCGATCGCCCGAAACGGCGGTCGCCGCAAGCGGGTTGACCGTGGTCTGCGTGGTGAACTACGACGCGGCGGACGCCATCGTGCGGCGCGACGCGGTCACCGACGCGCTCAAGGGGCGCACCGTGGTGAACCTGACCGCCGACACCCCCGACCGGGCCCGGAACACCGCGACCTGGGCTGCGGAGCACGGCATCGAATACCTGGACGGCGCGATCATGACGCCGACCACGACCATCGGGACCCCGGCCGCGACGTTCATCTACAGCGGCCCCGAGGAGCTTTACCGCCGGCACCGGCCGGTGCTGGACGCCTTGGGTGGCGCCCACACCCACCTCGGTGAGGAAGTCGGCCGGGCGGCCGCATACGACATCGCCTTGCTCGACATCTTCTGGACCGCGATGGCGGGTTATGCGCACGCGCTGGCGGTGGCGAGGGCCGAGGGGATCACCGCGCGGGAGCTGGCACCGTTCGCCAAGGGCATCGGCACGATCCTTCCGCCGCTCTTCGAGCAGGAGGCGGAGGAAGTGGACAGCGGGAGGTTCTCCGGTGAGGGCAACCCGATCACCTCGGCGGTGTCGTCCATGGCCCATATCGTCCACGCCTCCGAGGCCCACGGCATCGACGCGGGTGTGATGCGTGCGGCCGAGGGCCTGGCGCGCCGCGCCATCGGACGAGGTCACGGCGGAGACGGGTTCCTCCGGATCACCGAGATCCTGAACCCTCGCTGAGGAGGTCCTCCCGCGGCGTCCTGCGGGGCGAATCCTCCAACGGCCTCATCGACGGGGCGTTCCTCCCCCGGTCTCTCACCATCGGACGGATGGAATCCGGCGGCGCCGGAGTGAGGTCGTCCCTGCGGACATGGGCCACGGGCGCCACAGGTCTCGCGCTCAGACGGGCAGGGCCCGCAGCACCGCCGGAGTGAGGTCGTCCTTGCGGACACAGGCCACGGCGCCACAGGTCTCGCGCTCAGACGGGCAGGGCCCGCAGCACCGCCGGGGTGAGGTCGTCCTTGCGGACATAGGCCACGGCACCGCAGGTCCCCGCGTCCGGAGGAAGGTCCTCCACCGCGTAGGTCGACAGCAGCACGATCGTGATCTCGGGTGCGTGGGCGAGGATGCGGCGGGTCGCCTCGATCCCGCTGATGCCGGGAAGGTTGATGTCCATCAGGATCATGCCGGGGCGGGCCGCCGTGGCCATCTCGAAGGCGTCCTCACCGGTAGCCGCCTCGCCCACCACGCGCCACCCGGGCAGGAGGCGGACGAGGGAGCGCGCAACCGACCGGAACGGGGCCTGGTCGTCCACGATGAGCACGTCAACCGTGGACGCCGTCACGATGGCCATTCGCCTTTCCCCAACGCTGTCACCTCTTCAGTCTTCCCCAACCCCAGGCGCGCTCCAAGGGTGTGACCACCACGGTCCCGGCGTGCCAGCACCCCGTACGGATGATCACACGGCGACCGTTCCACCTGGGCGGACGGATACGGGCCCGCGCCCCGTGCCGACGACCACGGGGACCACCCGCTTGAACGGACGGACACGTGCCCGCACTTGATGCCGACGGCTGTCGGGCGGCTGTCACACCTGAGCGGACAGGTGCACGCCTCGCTGCGGGACTGCTGTCACACCTGGGCGGACAGGTAGAGCAGCACCGCCATGACCCGGCGGTTGATGTCCGGTTCGGGGCCGAGGCCGAGCTTGGGAAACAGGGTGTTGATGTGTTTCTCCACCGCCCGCTCGGTGAGGGAGAGCGCCATTCCCACGGCCGCGTTGCTCTTGCCCTGCGCGATGTGGGCCAGCACCTCACGCTCCCTCGGGGTCAGGCCGGCAAGGGGCGAGGACCGCGCGTGGATCGAGTCGGCGACCAGAGCCTCGACCACGGCGGGGTCGATGACCGAACCGCCCCTGGCCACCGAGCGAACCGCCTCGATCAGCTCGCGGGGGTCGCTGAGCCGCTCCTTGAGCAGATAGGCCCGCCCGGCGCTGCCGGAGGCGAGCAACGGCGTCGCGTACGCGGGCTCGGCGTACTGGGAGAGCACCACCACTCCGATGCCCGGGTGGGTCTGATGGAGCCGGATGGCCGCCTGGATCCCCTCGTCCGTGAACGTGGGCGGCATCCGGATATCGGTCACCACCACGTCGGGGACGTGCTCGCCGACGGCCGTCAGCAGGCCGGGCAGGTCGGCGCAGATGGCGACCACCTCAAGGTCGTCTCGCAGGTCGAGCACCCGCCGCACGCCCTCTCGCACCAGCAGGGAATCCTCGGCGATGACGATCCGTATGACCACGGAGGCAGCCTAACCGCATGACCACGGGAGCAACCCATCACTTTTCATCTACCGTGCGCGCGGACGCGTGAACGCCGCCCACCGGCCCACCCGGATCCCTCTCCACCGGACAGACCCGGGGCCCTTCCCCGTCGTCTACCGTGCGCGGACGCCGTCCACAGGCCTGCCTCCGGCCCACCCGGATCCCTCTCCACCGGACAGACCCGCGGCCCCATCGGCCCGCCCCGACCGCGTGGACCCGTGGCCGTTCCCCATCGGCCGTTCCTGACCGCGTGGATTGCCGGCAGGCCGGCGGCGCTCATTCCTTGCGGGTGCTCGTCATGGTCGCGTAGGCGATGACGTTGTCGGTGTAGTGGCCGGTCGTGCGGTCGTAGGTGCCACCGCACGTGATCACGTGAAGCTGGGGGTTGGGTGATTCGCCGTACACCCGCTGCGTCGGGAACGTCGTCTTCCCCGCCTGTTCGAGACCGCCCACGGTGAACACCGCGATGATGCCGTCCTTGCGGTGCACCTCGATGACGTCGCCGTTGCGGATCTCGTCGAGGCGAGTGAAGACCGCGCTTCCCGAGCGCGTGTCCTTGTGCCCGAGCAGGATCGCGGGCCCGGCCTCCCCCGGTGTGGGTCCCGAACGGTACCAGCCGACCAGGTTCGCGGCGGAGACCGGCGGCACCTCGATCGCGCCCTGCCTGTCGAGCCCGACGGACTTGATCGGCGCGTTGACGCCGAGCCTCGGGATGACCAGGCGCACCGGGGTCGACGGCTGCATGGCCGGGGCCGCCGGGAGGCTCGGCACGGGTGGCGGGGCGTTCGCGGGCGCCTGGAAGTACGGGTTCACCGGTTCCGCGGCGTTCACCTGGCTCCGCGGCGGCAGTGTGGTGCGCTGGTCGGCCAGGCCGTACTCCTCGGGCGCAGCGAGCACGAACAGCATGCCGACGAGCACCGTGACCACCCCGGCGATTCCCGCCAGGATGAGCACCGACCGCATGATCCGGCCGCCGGCGACGACGGGCGCCTCGGGCTGCCACTCCTCGTACGGCGGGCCGTACTGCTGATATCCCGGCTGCTGGTAGCCCTGCTGCTGATAACCAGGGTGCCCGTACGGCGGCTGGACCGGCACCTGCCGATAGTGCGGCTCGGGCCCGGAATACCCCGGCGGCCGTCCTTCCGGCGTCGGAGTGCTCATCCGGCCACCCCGATCAGCCTCGGGTCGCGGTACGGCGCCGCAGCACCAGCCCGCCGATTCCGGCGAACGCCACCATCAGCGCGCCACTGAACATGATGAGACGGGCGTCCGGCCCGGCGTCCCCGCCGCCGCCCGTGGCGGCTGCGCCGTCGGGGGTCTTCTCGATCTGGTTCGTCTTGACCGGCTCCGCCGTCTTGGTCCTGGTGAGGGTGACGGTCGGCTCGGGCGTGGTGATCGGAGGCGTGTTCGAGGGCGACGTGGGCGGAGTCGCAGGCGGGGTCGACGAGGGCCCGGTCGAGGCGCCCGCGGTCTGCACGTTGATCACCGTCGCCCCGGCGGCCGCCTCCGCCGCGGTGACGCTGCAGTCGAGCAGCTCGGTCTCGGAAGTCCCGGTCCCGGTGTCCACCAGCAGGGTGAAGGCGTCCGGCCGGAGCGTGACGGCGCCGGCCGCCGTGGGCGTCACCGTGATGAGCATGGGGGGCGGCGTCAGCTGCTGGCCTGCCGTCGCCGCGGCCGGGGCGGCGGTGGCGACGACCGCGCGGAGCTCCGAGGCGACCGCGAGGGGAACGCCGTTGATCGCCACGTCCGCGTCGACGATGAGGCGACCGGTCGCCGGAATGCTCGCGGAGGTGGTGATGAACGGGGAGGCGAGGGGCTGCCCGATCTTCCACGTCGCCACGACGGTCGCGTTCGGCGTCGGCGTCGTCAACGGGCCGGCGAGATCCATCTGGAACGCGTACGGAACGGTCGACGCACCTGTGCCCCCGACCGTGCAGGTGTAGTTCACGGCTTTGGGAGCAGCGGACATGGAGGCGATCGCAGGCACTGCACCGAAAATGATGCCCGCGCCTACTGCTGAGATCGCGGCTGTCTTGACCGCGACTCGACGCCGCGTCTTGGACTTCCGCACAGTTTCTCCCCGTTCCAGGTTGATCGACCGGTTTACATCGGCTGCTAAGGCTTACAGGTCATGGTCACGGTTTGGCATAGATACTACGAAGAGAGAGTAAGCCACGCGAGTCAGTCGCCTAAACGGACACAAATTCCCACCAATCACACAGTAAACATCGCCGCACGTCAGGAGAGCCTCCCGAGCCCCCGCCTCAGACGAGCCCTCCGGAGCCACCGGCGCCCGATCTCCCGCCCGGCGGACGACAAACAGCAGGCCAGGCGGCCTCCTCGGACGGCGAGCCGGAGTACGGCGGCCCTCACGGGTAACGACTTACACAACAGCCCCACAACGGCTCACATCGCGCCCCCCGGGTGACAACGGGACAGCGCGGACAGGCGGCCCTCATGGGCAACGACTCACATGGCAGCCCTCGCGGGCGGCGAGGCGACGGTCCTCGCGGATGGCGAGGCGGCGGCCCTCGCGGATGGCGGGACGGCCCAGGCGGCGACCCTCGCAGGCGGCGAGACAGCGGAGCGGTCCCGTCGGCGAGGCGACGCGGACCGCACGAACGGCACGAACGACCCGCCACGCGAACGGGCACGGACGGCACGCCATGCGAGCGACGCAAGCAGCAAAGGCGACACGCAACGTGAGCGGCACACGACGCGAGCGGCATGAGCGGCACGGGCCGCACGGCGACACATGACGCGAGCGACGCAGGCGGCAAGGCCGCAAAGCGGTCCTCATTATAGGCGGACCGAAATTGCAACCTAGATCATCAGAATGACATCCGACATCGGGGAAAGACCGGGTCAAACATGGTCTGATTTGGCGAAAGCCCAGGTCAAGCGTGGTTAGCTGTGGGAAAAGACGCCAAGCCTCGGAGCAGCCGGAGAGCATGACCCAGCTCGCGGCGGCGACCCCATAGGACGCTCCGAAACTCATTCTTATGTTGCTAAAAGATTTCGTTGACATAGACGTCCGGCTAATCCTACCGTCATGGTTATGTCTAGTCACTCACGCATAGATATTCAAGAGCCGACCTTCGGCGCAGGCATCTGGCACTTCGGCCGGTATGTGGATCGATATGCGACGGATGGATACGGCCCGCCGGTCAGCACGCTGGAGGCGATTGACCTCGCAGGTCAGGTCGGTGATCTGTCGGTGGTCGACCTGACGTTCCCGTTTGATCCCCCGGACCTGCCACTCGACGACGTGAAGACGGCGCTCAAGCGCAACGGCCTGCGAGCCATCGCGGTCACACCGGAGATCTACACCAGGCGTTTTGTCCGTGGAGCGTTCACCAACCCCGACCCCCAGGTGCGCCGGCAGGCCATCGAGCTGGTCTCACAGGGCGCGGAGACGGCCAGGGAGCTCGGTTGCGACTACGTCAAGCTCTGGCCGGGCCAGGACGGATGGGATTACCCGTTCCAGTCCGACCACTCCGAGCTGTGGCGGTTCTCCCTCGACGCGGTGCGCGAGCTCGCGACGAACTTCCCCGACCTGCGCTTCGCGATCGAGTACAAACCGCGTGAGCCGCGCAACAGCATGGTGTTCTCCTCCATGGCCAAGACCCTGCTGGGCATCGAGGAGATCGGACTGCCCAACGTCGGCGTCCTCCTCGACTTCGGCCACTCGCTCTACGGCGGCGAGTCGCCGGCGGACGCGGCGCGGCTGGCGATATCGCGCGGGCGCCTGTTCGCCATCGACGTCAACGACAACTACCGGGGCTGGGACGACGACATGGTCGTCGGCTCGGTCCATCTCACCGAGACCTTCGAGTTCTTCCACACCCTGCGCGACGCGGGCTGGGAGGGCGTCTGGCAGCTTGACCAGTTCCCCTTCAGGGAGGACTCGGTCGAGGCCGCCCGAGCGGGCATCCGCGTGATGAAGAGCATCCACCGCGCCCTGGGTCTGGTGGACCGCGAAGGCCTCGCCGCGGCGCAGAAGGCACAGGACGCCCTGGCGGCACAGCGCATCGTCCAGCGCGCCCTGATCAGCGTCCTCGCCGACCGGTGACGCCCACCCGGAGCAGGCCGGACACGCCGCCCACCCGAGGGGAACGGATCACGACGCTCTCCCGGAGCGGGCGGATCACGGCGTGCTCCCCCACGACACCACCCTCCCGCGGCGGGCGGATCACGCACCGCCGCCGGAGAAATGACCATCCTGAGGAACGGACGCATCATGTTGCCGGCTGATCCCACTCGTTTCACCGAATACCGGGAGGTATCCAGGCGGATCCGTACGGGGAGCCCCGAGGAGGCCGCCGCCGAGCTGGACCGCGTGTCCCACGAGGTCCGCCGGAGCGTCGTCAAGATGATCGCCCGCGCCCAGCTGGGGCACATCGGCGGAGACCTGTCGGTGACCGACATCCTGGTGGCCTGTTTCTACGGGGTGCTCTCTCTCGACCCCGAGAAGCCGCGCTGGGAGAACCGCGACCGGTTCGTGCTGAGCAAGGGGCACTGCGCGGCGGCCCTGTACTCGACCCTGGCGCACTGCGGTTTCTTCCCCATGGCCGAGCTGGACACCTTCATGGCCCCGCTCTCGGCGCTCAACGGGCACCCCAACAAGATCAAGGTTCCCGGGGTGGAGACGAACACCGGGGCGCTCGGGCACGGGTTCCCCGTGGCCACGGGGTGCGCGCTGGCCGCCGACCTGGACGGCTCGCCCTGGCGGACCGTGGTGGTGCTGGGCGACGGCGAGCTCCAGGAGGGCAGCAACTGGGAGGCCGCGATGACCGCGGCCCACTACAACCTGTCGTCCCTGACCGTCGTGATCGACCGCAACAGACTGCAGCAGGGCGCCAGGACCGAGGACACCAAGCGCCTGGATCCGCTCGGCGACAAGTGGAGCAGCTTCGGCTGGGAGGTGCGCGAGGTCGACGGTCACGACCACCTCGCCCTCCTGAAGGCACTGGATCGTTCCACCACCGGAAAGCCCGTGGTGGTCATCGCCAACACCATCAAGGGGAAGGGCGTGTCGTTCATGGAGGATCGGGTGGAGTGGCACCACAAGGTACCCAGCCCCGACCAGGTCGAGGCCGCACTCGCGGAGCTGGCCGGATGACCGTCACCGAACAGCAGGCGACCTTCGACTGCCGCCAGGACTTCGCCGCCGAGCTCATCGCGCTGGCCCGCGAGGACGAGCGGATCATGGCGGTGTGCAATGACTCGGTCGGTTCGAGCAATCTCGTGGCCTTCCGCGAGGAGTTCCCCCGGCGGCTGATCAACGTCGGCATCGCCGAGCAGGATCTCGTCGGTGTCGCGGCGGGGCTGGCCAACGCGGGCAAGATCCCCTTCGTCTGCGCGGCGGCGCCGTTCCTGACCGGCCGCGCCCTGGAGCAGATCAAGGCCGACATCGCCTACAGCGAGGCGCACGTCGTGCTCTGCGGCCAGAGCCCCGGCATGGCGTACGGCGAGCTGGGCCCCACGCACCACTCCATCGAGGATCTCTCCTGGATGCGCGCGATCGCCAACCTGGACGTCCTCGTACCGGCCGACCCGGTGCAGACCCGCGCCGCCGTACGCTGGGCCGCCGCCTCCGGCAGGCCCTCCTACCTGCGCGTTCCCCGTTTCAAGGTGCCCGTGGTGACGCCCGAGGGCGCCCCCTTCTCACCGGGCCGGTCCGTCCTGCTCCAAGACGGCGACGACGTCACGGTGATCGCCATCGGCTCGCTGACCTCCCGGGCGCTGCAGGCCGCCGCCTCGCTGCGCGAGGACGGCATCTCGGTGCGCGTGCTCAACATGCCCTTCATCGACCCGCTGGACGAGGAGGCCATCGCGGCGGCCGCCCGGGAGACCCGCGGCATCGTCACCGCGGAGGAGGCCACGATCAGCGGCGGCCTCGGTGCCGCGGTCGCCTCCGTCGTCGTGACCCGCCATCCGGTCCCCATGCGGATCCTCGGCATCCCCCGGGTCTTCGCCCCCACGGGGAACACCGCGTTCCTCCTCGACCACTTCGGGCTCACCGCCGACGGCATCGCCGCCGCGGTGCGCGACCTGCTGGCTCATGGATAGCGCAGGCCCGCTCGTCCTGGCCGTCGACCAGGGGACGAGCTCGACAAAAGCGCTGCTCGTCGCCCCCGGCGGCCAGGTCGTCTCGCGCGCGGCGGTGCCGGTCTCCGAGAGCCAGCCCCGTCCGGGGTGGGTGGAGCAGTCGGCCGAGGAGATCTGGGAGAGCGTACGGCGAGCGGTCGCGGACTGCGTCGACCCCTCGCTCGTCTCCCGGATCGCCGGGGTCGGCCTCAGCACCCAGCGCGAGTCGCTGGTGCTGTGGGAGCGCGACACGGGACGTCCGGCCGGTCCCCTGATCAGCTGGCAGGACCAGCGCACGGCCCCGGAGTGCCGCGAGCTCGCGGCCACGGGGGCCGGGGAGTCCGTGCGGTCGGCGAGCGGGATGCCCCTGGACCCCATGTTCTCCGCGCTGAAGGCCCGCCGGCTGCTCGACACCCACGACCCGGACCGCCGCCGCAGCCGCGCGGGCGAGCTCTGCCTGGGCACCGTCGACTCCTGGCTGCTCAGCCGCTTCGGCGGCGAGCACGTCATCGAGGTCGGCAACGCCTCCCGCACCCAGCTGCTCAACGTGGCGAGGAGGCAGTGGGACGAGTCCCTGCTGGAGCTGTTCGGCGTGCCGCGCGAGGTCCTGCCGAGGGTGGTGCCCTCCTGCGGCGCCTTCCCCCCGGTCCGCGGCCTGGCGCCGCTCCCCGACGGCGTGCCCGTCCTGGCCGTGATGGGCGACTCGCACGCCGCGATGTTCGCCCACGGCGGGTGGCGTCCCGGCGTGGTGAAGGCCACCTACGGCACCGGATCGTCGGTGATGGCGATCGGCGAGTGCGACGACGCTCCCGGCCTGTGCCGCAGCGTCGCCTGGGACGTGACCGGTCCGGTGCTCGCCGTGGAGGGCAACATCCGCGCGACCGGCCGCACGATCAGCTGGCTCGCCGAGCTGTTCGGGACCGACACCCGCTCCCTCCTGGACGAGGCGGAGCAGGAGGCGTCGTACGGCGTGCACTTCGTCCCGGCGTTCGGCGGGCTGGGCGCGCCCTGGTGGGAGCCGGACGCGCTCGCCGTGCTGAGCGGGCTGACCCTGGGGACCCGCCGCGGCCAGCTGGTGGCCGCGGCGCTGGAGGCCGTCGCCTTCCAGGTCGAGGACGTCGTGTCCGCGGTCGAGCGGACGGTGGGCGAGGTGCGGCTCCTCCTCGCCGACGGCGGCCTCACGCGCAGCGCCCGGATGATGCAGCTCCAGGCCGACCTCAGCGGACGGCGGATCTCTCGCTCCGGCGAGCACGACCTGTCGTCCCTCGGGGTGGCCGACGCCGCCGGGCTGGCCGCCGGCCTGTGGACCCTCGGCGACCTCGAAGCCCGGCCGCGGTCCGCGGACGAGTTCCGGCCGGCGACCGGCGAGCCCGACCGTACGGCCAGGCGCACCGCGTGGCACGAGGCGGTCGAGAGGTCCCACCCCCGGGCGGCCTTCCCCGCCCACGCGAACCAAGAGACCGTCCCCGCCCACGCCGGCCGGGAGGCGGGCGGCAGCCTGACCGAGAGGAGTGGCATATGAGCATGCCGGCTACAACGCGACAGCGTGGTGCGCAGGCGTCCGGCAGGCGGATCCCGGCGCGATGGATCGCCGTCGCCGTCGCCGTGGTCCTCCTGGCGGCCATCGGGTTCAGCACCCAGTACCGCTCGCCGGAGACGGCCGCGGCCGCGGCGCCGAAGAAGTTCGACCCGGTCGCGTACGGGGCCGCGACGTACGAGAGCAAGGTCGTCCCCGCGATCGAGAAGGACGCCGTCGCCCTTCCCGTCCTGATCAAGGCCCTTGTCGCCGACAAGGAGGCGGCCGGTGAGAAATACGGCCATCACCAGGGCATCGGCCTCTACAGCTTCCCGGTCAAGGCCACCGGCACGGCCGGCGAGGTGAGGTCCGGGCTGATGAGCGTCACCGTGCCCGGCCTGCCCAAGGGCACCCGGGTGTCCGTGCAGGTCGGCCCGGCCATCAACGGCACGGCGCTGCGCGACGCGGCCGGGTTCATCACCTTCGGGCAGTTCCTCAACCAGGTGGAGTACGCCGACGCCGCCACCGCCCTGAACAACGAGATGCGGCAGAAGCTGCTCAGCACCCTGGACGCGGGGAGCCTGGACGGCAAGGAGATCACCTTCGTCGGCGCCTTCAGCCCCCTGACCCCGACCACCGTGACCGTCACCCCGGTCTCGATCGAGGAGGGACCGTGAAGGCCTCGACCCACGTCCTGCGTGCCTGTGACGTCACCAAGGTGTACGGCGGCACGCACGCGCTCAGGGGAGTCGACTTCGGCGTCGCTCCCGGGCGGGTGACCGCGCTGTTCGGCGAGAACGGGGCCGGCAAGTCGACCCTGATGAAGATCCTGGCGGGCATCGAGCACCCCACCACCGGCCACGTCGAGCTCGACGGCACCCCGACCGAGCTCCTGTCTCCCCGCGACGCCGCCGACCAGGGCATCTCGATCATCCACCAGGAGCTCAGCCTCTGCCCCAACCTGAGCATCCAGGACAACCTGTTCCTGGCCCGCGAGATCAGCGGGGGTTTCGGGTCGATCGACCGCTCGGCCCAGCGGGCCACCACCACCGCGATCCTCCACAGGCTGGAGGAGAACCTGGATCCCGACCTGCTGGTCGGCGATCTCAGGCTCGGCCAGCAGCAGGTCGTCGAGATCGCGCGGGCCCTCCTCCAGGAGGCCCGGGTGCTGATCATGGACGAGCCCACCTCCGCGCTCACCGCCCCGGAGGTCGAGGTCCTGTTCCGGGTCATCCGGGAGCTGACCGCGAGCGGGGTCGCGGTCGTCTACATCTCCCACCACCTGGACGAGGCCCTGGAGATCGCCGACGACGTCGTCGTCCTGCGCGACGGGGAGCTCGTCGCCACGTCGAACGCCGCGGGGGTGAACATCCGCTGGATCGTGGAGCAGATGGTCGGCCGCGACCAGGACTCCCTGTTCCCGGACCGCGTCCCGGTCGTCGGGGACGAGCTGCTGACCCTGCGCGGCCTCGTGGTGGCGGACCCGGCCAACCCCGACCGCCTCGCGATCGACGATCTCTCGCTGACCGTCAGGGAAGGCGAGATCGTCGGGATCTACGGCCTGATGGGCTCGGGCCGTACCGAACTGCTCGAAGCGCTCGCCGGCCGGATATCGCCGGTGTCGGGCGAGATCATGCTCTCCGGCGTCCCGCTGGGGGACTCCGGGATCCGCGACCACATCGACCGGGGCGTGATCCTGGTCCCCGAGGACCGCCAGCGCGACGGGCTCGTCCAGACGATGTCGGTCGGGGAGAACCTCTCCCTGGCGGGGCTGGGCACGTTCGTCCGGCGGCTGTTCGTCTCCCGCGAGCGGGAGCGGAGCGCCGTCGAACGGATGATCTCCGACGTCACCGTCAAGACGAGCGGCGCCGGAGCGTCCATCGGCTCGCTGAGCGGCGGCAACCAGCAGAAGGTGGTCATCGGCAAGGCGCTGCTGACCGACCCTCGGGTGCTGCTGCTGGACGAGCCCTCGCGCGGCGTCGACGTGGGCGCCAAGGCGGACATCTTCGAGCTCATGGCGGCGCAGGCCCGACGCGGCCTGGCCGTCGTCTTCACCACGTCGGACGCCGAGGAAGCCCTGCACATCCCCGACCGGCTGCTGGTACTCGCCCGCGGCGTCGTCGTCGGCGAATTTCGGCGCGGCGAGATAACCCGGGAGGAACTGATGAGTGTGTCGGACGGCGCCGCCATCGATGCGGCCGGAGGCGGTGCGCGATGACGTCTGCGAAAACCACCACCGCCCCGCCGCCGGGCCCCGCCACCCCCGGGAAGGCCGCGGCCGAGGCCCGCCGCCTCTCGCTGCTGAACGGCGTGTTCGAGCTGCGCGCGTTCATCGCGCTCGCGGTCCTGATCATCGTCTTCGGCCTGCTGTCGGACTCCTTCCTCACCGTGCCGAACCTCATCACGATGACCAAGCACGTCGCGATCAACGGCGTGATCGCCCTGGGCATGCTGCTGGTCATCCTCAAGGGCGGCATCGACCTGTCGGTCGGCTCGATCGTCGGGCTCTCCGGCGTCGTCGCCGGCGAGCTGCTCCAGGGTCTCAACCTCGGGTTCGTCGACCTGATCGCCTACCCGCCGGTGTGGGCCGTCATCGTGCTCTGCGTCGCGGTCGGCATGCTGGTCGGCCTGGTGAACGGGATCCTCGTCACCCGGTTCAAGGTGGCGCCGTTCATCGCGACGCTCGGGATGCTCTACGTGGCGCGGGGAATCGCGCTGCTCATCTCGAACGGCTCGACCTATCCCAACCTGGGCGGAAACCCCGAGCTCGGCAACACGGGCTTCGGCCTTCTCGGCAGCGGACGCCCGCTCGGCCTTCCCACGTCGATCTGGATCATGATCGTCCTCGCGATCGCCGTCATGCTGCTGCTCGCCAAGAGCCCCTTCGGCCGGTGGCTGTACGCCACGGGCGGCAACGAGCGGGCGGCGGAGCTGTCCGGCGTGCCGATCCGCAGGGTCAAGACGGCCGTCTACGTGATCTCCGGCGCCTGCGCCGCGATCGCGGGCCTCATCATCGCGTCCGAGCTGACCTCGGCGGCGCCGCAGGCCGGGGAGACGTACGAGCTCAACGCGATCGCCGCGGTGGTCATCGGCGGCGCCGCGCTGAGCGGCGGGCGGGGCACCGTACGGGGCACCCTCGTCGGCGCCTTCGTCATCGGATTCCTCGCCGACGGCCTGGTGATCCTGGGCGTGTCGACGTTCTGGCAGATCCTCATCAAGGGAGCCGTGATCATCCTCGCCGTGGTGCTCGACCAGGGCCAGCAGCGGTTCCAGCGACGAGGAGCCGCCGTGTCGGCGGTGGTGGCGAGCAAACAGCCGGATTGACCGCACCCGTAGGCGGTCCTCCCTCACCCCTCTCACATCGCAGTGTTCACCACCCTTTCGGAGGTCGGAGATGTCCTTTCCCATCCTTGGTTCCATCCGTCGGCGGGGCTCGGTCCTCGCCCTCGCCCTCCTTGTCGGCGGCTCGCTGCTGACCGGCTGCGGGGCCGACACGGCCCCCGCCGGTCAGGCCGGGGCGGCCACGCAGTCAGGCCAGGCCGTCGGCGGCGAGGCGGGAGGGCTCATCGCGATCATCACGCCCTCCCCCGACAACCCCTTCTTCAAGGCCGAGGCCGACTCGGCCAAGGCCAAGGCCGAAGAGCTCGGGTACCAGACGTCGGTGGCCTCGCACGACGACGACCCCAACAAGCAGAGCGAGCTGATCGACGCCGCCATCTCCCGCAACGCGAAGGCGATCATCCTCGACAACGCCGGCGCGGACGCCTCGATCGGCCCGGTCCGCAAGGCCGCGGAGGGAGGCATCCCGGTCTTCCTGATCGACCGTGAGATCAACGCCACCGGCGTCGCGACCGCCCAGATCGTCTCGAACAACTCCCAGGGAGCCCAGCTCGCGGCCCAGTCGTTCGTGGAGGCGATGAAGGAGAAGGGCAACTACGTCGAGCTGGTCGGCAAGGAGTCGGACACCAACGCCAGCGTGCGCTCCAAGGGCTTCGCCGACGTGGTCTCCCAGTATCCGGACCTGAAGTCCGTGGCCAAGGAGAGCGCCAACTGGGACCAGCAGGAGGCGTTCACCAAGATGGAGACCATCATCCAGAAGAACCGCGACATCCAGGGCGTCCTGGCGGGCAACGACACCATGGCCCTCGGCGCGGTGGCGGCCCTCAAGGCCGCCGGGCTCGACAAGGTCGTGGTCGTCGGCTTCGACGGCAGCCCCGACGCCATCGCCGCCATCAAGGCGGGCACGATGCACGCGACCGCCCTCCAGCCCGCCGCTCTCGGCGCCGAGAGCGCCGTGGAGCAGGCCGACCAGTTCGTCAAGACGGGCAAGGCGGCCAAGGAGGAGAAGCAGTCCATCGACTGCGAACTGGTCACCAAGGAGAACGCCGACGAGTTCGGGGTCTTCGGCAGGAAGTAGGCGGACGAGGCGGGGGGACGGCCATCCGTCTCCCCGCCGCTCGAATTCCATATGGCTCATATGCCCGAGCTCACAGGGCGCGTGGACGACGTGAACCGGTAGGCTGAATGGCCGGGCCGCAGGTAAGAACAGGTGGTCGCGCCGTTCCCGTCCGGCGGCACGCACACATGGTGTCGCGTCTTGCCGCGCGTGTGAGGGCAGAGCCGGTTTCACACGTTTGTTAGGAGGCGGGCATGGTCGTCCCCGATCTGGGGCGGGTCCACGGCTCCGGCCGGATGGTGACCGCAGACCATCTGCGCCTGCTGGCGCGGGTGGCCCGGATGTACCACGAGCAGGGCATGCGGCAACCCGAGATCGCGGCGGCGCTCAGCATCTCCCAGCCGCGTGTGTCCCGCCTGCTCAAGGAGGCCATCACCCGGGGCATCGTCCGCACCGTGGTGGTCCTTCCCGACGGCGTGCACACCGAGCTCGAAGAAGATCTTCAGCGCCGATACTCCATGCGCGACGCCGTGGTCGTGGACGCCGGTGGCGCGCAGGGTGACGTCATCCCCGCCCTGGCCGCCGCGGCCGCCGCCTACTTCGACGCCACCTTCAAGGGCGGCGACGTGATCGGGATCTCCTCCTGGAGCGAGACGCTGCTGGCCGCCGTCGACCGGATGCACCCCAAGAACACGCAGGTCGCCGACCGCGTCATGCAGGTCGTCGGCGGAGTCGGCAGCCCCGAGGCCCAGGTCCACGCCACCCGGCTCATCAGCCGCCTGTCCGACGTCACCCGCGCCAGGCCCGTCTTCGTCCCCTCCGCCGGGGTCGTCGGCACGCCGCTGGTCCGTGACGCGCTGCTCCAGGACGGGGCGGTCGTCGAGGTGATGGCCCAGTGGGACGACCTGACCGTCGTGCTGGTCGGCATCGGGAGCCTGGAGCCGTCGCCCCTCCTGCTCCGCAGCGGCAACGCCGTCGGCCACGCCGACCAGGAGGAGCTCCGCTCGCTGGGCGCCGTCGGAGACGTGTGCCTGCACTTCTTCGACGCCGAGGGCAACGTGGTCGACTCCGCCTTCGACCGCCGGGTGGTCGGGATCAACGTGGAGACCTTCCGCGCCGTCGAGCGGCGCGTGGCGGTCGCCGGGGGCCAGCGAAAATACTCGGCGATCAAGGCCGCCCTCAGGGGCGGATGGGTCAACGTGCTGATCACGGACCTGGAAGTGGCGCAGCGCCTGCTCGCCGAACCCGCCTGATCGCTCCGGGTGGGGTCCATCCGAAGATACGTTGTTTTACCAAACATCTCTTATAAATAAGAGTTGTCAAGCAACTCAATCGTCATGGGCGACGACCCGGCCACCGTCCAGATCTTCGGCCAGGAGGTCGCCCCGGCCACGCGCGAGCTCGTCGCCGCCGAGCGGGACACACCGAGGTCCCGGCTCCCACCGGTCAGCGGAGCAGTGCTCGGACCACCGACGTGACCATCGGGAACTCGAACTCGCCGTACGCGGTTTCGGGAGTGGATCGCAGATAGTCGACCACCCGGTCCGTCAGCTCGGCGCGCTCGGCCCTGGGGAGGGTCAGCACATGGGAGTGGGTGGCGATCGTCGCCGCCATCGACTCAGCGGTCCGCCACTGACTGTGCGGGAATCGGGTGTTCTCGACCATCTGGAAGCCCGGCCCCTCCAAGGAGATCGACTCGGGTCGCCACGCGGCGAACGACACCGAGCTCTTGGAGAGCTCCTTCAGTTTCCTCACCCACGGGACCCGGTCGTCGTCGAGGTTCCAGAGTCCCGCCAGCACCCCGCCCGGTGTCAGGACGCGGGTCATCTCGGGGATCGCCCGGTCAAGGTCGAACCAGTGCAGCGCCTGCCCGATCAGGATCGCGTCCACCGAGCCGTCCGGCAGCGGGATCCTCTCCGCCGTACCGGCCATGGCCCGGACGCCGGGCACCCGGCGACGGAGCTGGTCGAGCATGGCCGCGTCGGGCTCCACCGCCACGACGTCGGCGACATGCCGCAGCAGCACCTGGGTCAGTTTCCCGGTTCCCGCTCCAAGATCGAGGACGCGCAGCGGCGCACGATCCGAAACGGGTTCGAGCGCCCACAGCACCGCGGCATCGGGATAGTCGGGCCGTTCCTCCGCGTACGCCGCCGCCTCGGCGCCGAAGGACGAAGCTCTCAACGCAAGGACCTCGGGGGCTACCTTCCGGAAAGAGGATGAACTACTCATCCGACCACAGTAATCCCCATCGATCTCCTGCATGCCCCGGGGCTGATCCTTTCGTTCAAGCGCGCCTTCGACGGTCGGCCCCGGCGAGCAGGCGGTCTCGTGTGACGCGCGCGATGCCGGGATCGTCGGCGAACACCCCGTCCACCCCGAGCCCGTACAGCCGCTCCAGCCAGCCCGCCGCGTCACCCTTGGACCGTTGGTAGGCCGGGTCACCGGGATCGCCCCGCCTGTAGGGCGCCGGAAGCTCGGAGTTCTCGTCACGAACCGTCGCGGCGTGGACCAGGAGGCCCGCACGATGAGCGTCCTGGACGAGCGAGGTGGGAGACCCCAGCTTCCCGCCGGGACCGGCGGGCACGATCCACGTCGTGGTCACGCCGATGCCGTCGGCGTACTGGGCGAGCTGCCGCAGTCCCTCCGGGGTGAACAGCGCGTTGGGAATGGGCGTGCAGTCGAGCCTGATCTGGCCGGACGGAGTCCGGGGCGCACCGACCAGCTGGATGAGCCGCAACCGCGTGAAGGGCCTCAGCGCCTTGAGCCTGTCCGCCTCGAAGGACTGGATGAACACCGGATCCTTCGCGTCGTCCCAGCCGTACTGTTTGAAGGTTTTCAGCATCGGCGCTTCGAGCGGCAGCCCGATCGAGGCGGAGTAACCCGGATGCTTGATTTCGGCGTAGAGTCCCACATCGCGCTTCTGCGCGAGTTTGGCGATCTCATCCAGTGTCGGGATCAGCGCCTTTCCGTCGTACGCCACGTTGCCCGGTCGCCGCTTGGGGAGGCGTTCCCTGGCTCGGAGCGTGCGCAACTCGGCAAGCGTGAAATCCTCGACGAACCATCCGGTCCACTTGTGTCCGTTGATGGTCTTGGTCGTCTTGCGAGCGGCGAATTCGGGATGTTTCGCGACATCGGTGGTCTGTGAGATCTCGTTCTCGTGCCGGGCGACCAGCACATGATCCTTGGTGGAGACCAGGTCCAGCTCGAGATAGTCGGCGCCCATCCGGATGGCGGCCCTGTAGGCGAGAAGCGTGTGCTCGGGCCGGAAAGCGCTGGCACCACGGTGAGCGATGACGATCGGCGTATCTTTGACGCGCCGGTTCTTGAGCCGCTCGGCTGCCCGGCCCTCGCGTGAAAGCCCCGCCGCCGACGCCTGACCCGCGCGCGGAAGCGCCATCGCCAACGCCCGGCTCACGGGCGGAAGAACAACGGCCGACGCGTGCTCGCCGCCCGTATATCCAAGCCGCTCAGCTGCCCGGCTCGCATGAGGGAGGGCGAAAATCGCCGCACTCCCCATGAAAACGACCAGCACATTCGTCGTTATCTTGCCCATCGCCCGATTACCCCTCATTCTCCGGTCTCGTGGGGTAACCCATTGATATCACCGCGTATACCCAGAGTGACCAGGGGGGTAACGGTCCGAGGCGAACTCACCGTTGTGTACGCCATCTCCCAAGATCGGCCAATCGGCGGAGGGAGTTTTAACCGCATAAGTTAATAAATGAGCCCAATGATCCATTAGCGACCATAATGTACTCTATGTATGATTTGCGTCACTAAACACAAGCTATGAGTGCTTTGTGTCATCGCCCGTCATGGGTGCCCGCAGTGCGCAAGACAAGATCTGCGCACCATGACGAAGCCCATCGCGCGAGATCCACATCCAGGAGTTTGATCACATGCGTATCGGATTGGCCGTTCCTCAATACGGCGCATTCGCAAACCCCGAGGCCATCATCGAGGTAAGCCGGGCCGCCGAGGAAATGGGCTTCGACAGCCTGTGGGCCGGTGATCGCATCCTCAACCCGATCAACCCCAGCAACCCTTATCCCGCCGGTGACGGCACGATGCCGCGCGAGTTCGCCATCTTCCTCGAACCGCTCAGCGTGCTCACCCTGGCCGCCGCCCACACCGAACGGATCCGTCTGGGCACCAGCACCCTCAACGTCCTGTGGTACCCGCCCGTGATCCTCGCCCGCTCCCTGACCACTCTGGATGTGCTCAGCAGCGGCCGGTTGGACGCCGGGTTCGGGCTGGGCTGGCTGGAGGACGAGTACACCGCCGTGAACGTGCCCTGGAAGGGCAGGGGCGCCAGACTCGACGAGACGCTCGACGTCCTGGAGAAGATCTGGTTCTCCGACGTGATCGAACACAACGGGGAGCTGTTCACGATCCCCCCGACGAAGATCCTGCCCAAACCCAAGCAGGGCTCTCGCCTGCCGATCCTGCTCGGTGGCTACACCCCGGCAAGCCTGAGACGCGTCGGCCGGCGAGCCGACGGCTGGCTGGGGGTCGGCAGGCCCCTGGACTACCTCACCAGCCTGTGGACGATCGCCCAGCGGTCGGCCGAGGGCGCCGGCCGCGATCCCTCCAGCCTGCGCCTCGTCCTCCGCATCAACGCCAAACTGACCGACCACAAGGCCGAGCCCGACCAGGTTCCCAGCGCCGGCACGCTCAGCCAGGTCATCGACTACGCGCTGGCCGCCGTCGCCGCGGGCGCCGACGAGATCTTCCTCGACCTCGCACAGACCGCCACGGCCACGAGCGAAGTGCTGGACCTGGCCGGGACCTTCCTCCAGGGGGTACGCGCCGGGTAACCCCGTACGGCGCCGACGTCATCGATGCTTCGGCGTCCGGCCACGTCCCTCGACAGCACCCGCCGCCGGTGGCGGGAGCCGCCCCGTCCGGACCGAAGATCACCGGCCGGAGGACGCGGCTATGGACGGGCGTCGCCGAGAAGGCCGTGGAGGGAGATCTTCACGCCGGAGACGAAGGCATCGCGGGTCGTGGCGTCGAGAAGGTCCAGGGACAGGTAGGGGTTCAGGTCCTCCAGCTCGACCAGCAGGAGTTCCCCCTTGGGGGTACGGCAGGCATCCACCCGCTGGATGCCGCGGTCGACGGTGTTCCAGTCGACGAAGCACTGCGCAAAGTCCAGATCCGCGGCGCTCGGTTCATACCGCTCCAGGCGCCAGCGCTGATCCGGCCGGGGAGCGTACAGGGCGTACTGGAAAGCGCGGTCCACGAAGTAGAACGACACCTCGTACCGGAAGCGGATGCGCGGCTGGATCAGGAGGTTGTCGAACCCCAGATCATCCAGCCCGTCCCGGGTCACGAACGTCAGCCCGATGGAATCCGCCCCGAGCTTGGGTTTGGCGACGTACTCGTCCACCTCGGGCAGATGATGAAGATCCGCCCGGCGGTCGACCGTCGAGATCACCGGAAATCCGGCGGCGCTCAGGTCGACCAGATACTGCTTGCCCGCCATGTCGGCTCTGCCCGTCAACTGGGTGTAGACGCGGGTACCGCGCTGCCGGGCCTGGGCCCGGAAGACGTCGTACTCGGCCTGATAGTGCAGCACCGGCCCACTGTTACGGATCACGACGGCGTCGAAGGAGTCCATGAGCGTGGTCGCGTCCCGGGGATGACACAGTGCGACGGTGAAGTCCTCACGGAGCCGGGAGGACAGGTATATGTCCTCGTCGCAGTATCGGCGCCCCTGCGCCTCGTATGCCAGATCGGTGACGTAGAGGACGCTGCTCGGCGTGGATGACATGGTGCTTTTTCCTGTCAAAAGTGGCAGCCTGGTTCCGACGCAACTCGTCGTCGAGGATGCCAAGGGGGGTGGGGCGCTCTTACTGCGATAGGAGGCAAAAGCCCCGTACTCGACGCCGAGTTTTCCACGTCGGCCGATCTCCGAGAAACCCGCCGGCGGACGAACCCCCTGCCCGAGGGGGCCGCGAGGGCAGGATCGTCCATGCCACCTGCGCTTGGCGACGGTAACGCGAAGCCGACGGGAGAATGAATTTTGGATGAAGGACCCTGCCGTGTGATTAGACGCCAACCGAGGTGTCATAGATGCCGGTATGGATGCGAACCTCGTGTTGCTCGCCATCGTGATCGTCACGGCTCTGTCGTTTGACTTCACCAATGGCTTTCACGACACCGCCAACGCGATGGCGACCTCCATCGCCACCGGGGCGCTACGGCCCAAAGTGGCCGTCGCCCTCTCCGCAATACTCAACTTCGTCGGGGCGTTCCTGTCCCTGAAGGTCGCGGCGACCATCGCGACCGGCATCGTCGAGGCCGGCGCCATCACCCTCACCGTGGTCTTCGCCGGCCTGGTCGGCGGCCTGGCCTGGAACCTGGTGACCTGGTACTTCGGCATCCCCTCCAGCTCCTCCCACGCACTGATCGGCGGCGTGGTCGGAGCCACCCTGATCTCGGCGGGCGCCTCAGCGGTCAAAACCGCAGAGATCGTCTCCCACGTGCTGATCCCGGCGGTGCTGGCACCCCTGGCGGCGATCCTCGTGGCCACCGTCGGCACCTACCTGGTCTACGTCCTCACCAGACGCATCTCCGACACGGTCCGCGACCGCGGGTTCAAATACGGGCAGATCGGCTCGGCCTCCCTGGTCTCACTCGCGCACGGCACCAACGACGCGCAGAAGACGATGGGCATCATCACACTCGCGATGATCGCCAGCGGCACGATCAACGAGAACGCCGGGACCCCCCTGTGGGTGATCGTGACCAGCGCGACCGCGATCGCGCTCGGCACCTACCTCGGTGGCTGGCGGGTGATCCGTACCCTGGGCAAGGGCCTGACCGAGATCGACACCCCGCAGGGCTTCGCGGCCGAGAGCTCATCGGCGGCGGTCATCTTCGCCTCGTCCCACTTCGGGTTCCCGCTGTCGACCACGCACGTCTGCACGGGCTCGGTGATCGGTTCGGGCCTGGGCAAACGGCTGGCCCATGTCCGCTGGAACGTCGCGGGCCGGATGGCCGCCGCATGGCTGATCACCCTTCCGGCCGCCGCCGCGGTCGGTGCGCTGGCCTGGGCCGGCGCCAACCTGATCGGCGGTGCGCTGGGGGTGGCGGTCGTCTTCACGGTCGCGCTGATCTTGTCGGGGGGGCTGTATGTGGCCTCGCGCCGTCAGCCGGTGAACGCGCACAACGTCAACGACGAATGGACCGGGCGGGTCGCTCCGGTCCCGACTGTCAGGGAGCCCGTGGCATGAACTCCTATATCGATCTGGACGCGTTGTGGAAGGTTCTGGTCGCCTCGTTGCTGGCGGGCGCCGGTTTGGCCGCTGTCTTCTCGCTGTCCCTGGTCGGTCTGTCGAGTGGGCATACGGCGGGGCGGGCGGGAGCCGCGCTCTGCCTTCTGGTCGTGGCCGCGGGCATCGTCCTCGGTCTCTACGTCATGCTCGCCAAGTAGGCGGCGCAACCCGCCCCGCGCCGCACCCGGACGGCAGAGACAGACGATCTCCGGTAGAGGGTCCGGCCGATGGCGGTCAGGGTTTCGCGCAGACCCGCAGATCTATAGATCGCCCTGCCCAAAGATCTCCGTCAGCCCGGTGACCTGGCAAAACACGAAGAGTAACGTTCTGTCAGGGTACTTACACCACACTCGTCGCCGTCTTAGGGCGGCATGTCTTACGGGGGTAGACATGGGCGTTTCCACCGAGCATCGTCAGCACACCGGTCACGATCACCAGCACGGGCCCGGCTGCGGGCACGTGGCCGTGCCGCATGACGATCACGTCGACTACGTCCATGACGGTCACCTGCACCAGGTCCATGAGGATCACGTCGACGAATGCGAATCGAGCGGTCACACCACGCACGACAGCCACAGCCACGAGCACAAGTCGGGCTGCGGGCACGTCGCCGTACCGCACGACGGCCACGTGGACTACATCCACGACGGGCATCGCCACGTCCAGCACGACGGCCACTGGGACGATCACTGATCTTCGTCTCCGAGCACGGCCGCAGGCGCACCTGACGCCCTGGTCCCGGCCCGCCCCGTCCGCCGGGGCGCCGCGCCTTGCCAGGGCGTCACGCTTCGCCGGGGCGCCGCGCCTTGCCAGGACATCGTGCTTCGCCAGGGCGTCACGCTTCGCCGAGGCGCCACGCCTTGCCAGGACATCGCGCTCTGCCAGGGCGTCGTGAATCACCGGCGGGCAGGAGCCGCCCCCGACGTGCGACGTTGACTCAGCCGGGGGGCTCGAAGGCGGAGGAGCCCGGGGTCTGACCGCCGACCGTGGTGACGATCTCGGCGGCCAGGTCGTGGAGTTTGATGTTGCGGTTCTGGGAGGCCCGGCTGAGGAGGGCGAAGGCTTCCAGGGCGGGACAACGCTGCTGCGCCATCACGATGCCGATCGCCTGGTCGATGACGCTCCGCGAGGCCAGGGTGGCGTGCAGGTCCTCGTTCAGCTTGGACTGGTCGGCCATCCGCAGCGCCAGGGCGACGGCGCCCGCGGCGTTGCCGGTGAAGACGCCCATCCTGCTTCGAGCGTCGTCGTCGAAGGCGGAGACGTGGGTGTTGTAGAGGTTGTAGCAGCCCACGGTCCCTACCGGGCCGAGCAACGGCAGCGACAGACAGCTGCGCACGCCGGATGCGAAGGCCTCGGTGCAAAATGCCCGCCAGCGCGGCTCGGCGGAGAGATCGGGGATGTGGTGGGCGACGGCGGTGGACATGGTGTCCAGGCAGGGGCCTTCGCCGGTGCGGTACTGGATCCGGTCGACGGCCGTCGTCAGCTCGTCGCTGCTGGCGATGGTCATGGCGTGGGAGTCGTAGGAAACGGTGACGCCGCACATGCCGCCCTCGGGCAGCGCGGCCACCGTCAGCAGGGTCAGCTCGTGCAGGAATCCCTCGACGGTGTCGGTGGACAGCAGCAGCGACAGCAGCGTGTCCGGCCAGAGAGGATCGGATGTGGCAACGAACGGCGAAGACATGATCGCCTGGTTTCCCGGGGGGTCGACCCACCGATCACCGGCGACGAGACGTCTGCGTGACGGGTACGGAATGCCCTCGGCGACACTTCCAGCTTCGCATGCTCTCAGAGGGGGTCTCACCGAGGAGCATGTATGGTATAGGCAGGTCCAGAGACGTGGCCGCCTTTCCGCCGTTCCTGCGGAGGTGACTCCCGCATGTCCTTGGTTAAGTTTTCACACTCCCGTGGCGAGTGGGTGATCGTCCACAGCCCAGATGAGATCGACGGGCTTCTCCCATGAACCTGTCGATCCACCCCACCGTCGTGCACAAGGACTCGGCCGTGATCGTGGTTGACGGTGAGCTCGACATCAGCACCGTCGCGCTGCTGGACACGGTGGTCTTTCCGCTGCTCGGCCGGGGCATTCATCACCTGGTCGTGGACGCCAGGCTTCTTCGTTTCTGCGACGTCTGCGGCTTCCGGGCGCTGACCACCATGCACACCACCATGGCGGCGACGGGCGGCGACCTGGCGATCGCCGAACCCACGCCCGCGCTGCTACGGCTGATGCAACTGATCTCGCTGACCTCGTCGAGTGTGCCGAGCACGCCCATAAAGGTGTACGCCACGGTGAGCCATGCCCTGCGGCACGAGAACGATCGACCGATCTCCCTCCTGACCCGCGCCGAGCGGCCGGACGTCCCGCCGCGCCGGCTGCCGGTGAAAGCCGGCTGCGGCCCCGGCAGCCCGAACGGTCACCGGCGCCACTGACGAGAGCCCGCCCGCGCAAATGGGCCCGTTCCGCTCACAGTCACCGGCACCGCCGGTGAGAACCCGCCCGCACGAGTGAGCCCGGTCCGCTCACGGTCACCGGCACCGCCGGTGAGAACCCGCCCGCACGAGTGAGCCCGTTCCGCTCACGGTCACCGGCACCGCCGGTGAGAACCCGCCCGCACGAGTGAGTCCGGTCCGCTCATCGATATCGGTGACCCCGGTGACCGCCGCCCCGTGCGTGGTGACCGCCCTGCCGACCTCGATGGTGACGGCCGGATCCGGCCCGCTGTGACCGGCGTCCATCTCGGGCGTCCTGCGGCCACGGACGGTCCCGGGCATCGCGCGGCCAGCGCCCCTCCTGCCCGTCCTGCGGCCACTGACCGCCCCGGTCGCCACGCGGCCACCGACCTCGGTCATCGCGCGGTCCGCGCCCCTCCTCCTCGTCCTCCTGTCCCTCCCAGGGCCAGCGCCCCTCCCCCTCCTGCTCGTCACCCGGCCTCTGAGGATCCTGCTCCTCCCAGGGCCAGCGCCCCTCACCTTCCTGCTCGTCGCGCGGCCACCGGCGGTCCCGGTTGCCGCGCGGCTCCTGACGGTCTCGATCGCCCCTGCGTGAATGAGCCCGGCCCGCTCCTCGGTCCCGGTGACCCCTGAAATCCCGATCCCGGGCGTGGCGACCTCGATGACGGCCGGATCCGGCCCCCTGTGACCAGTTTCTGTCCGGCCGGCGATCTTGCAGGTAGGAATCCCATGCCCGGTCGGAAGGCGCCGCCTCCTCGTCGCGCGACGACGGCCGGCCCATGAGCATGTCGCCCAGTCCACCCGATCTTCGGCCGTACGCGTCATCCGAGCGCTGATCTCCCGAGTGTCTGGCCCGCCGCCCCTCAAGCCGCCCGAACGCCCGGCCCCTGTGATGCTTGGCGCCCGAGCCCCTGTGGTGCTTGATCGCCCGGTTCCCGTGTCCCTTGGCGGCCGCGCTCCCGGGCCGCTTGGCCGTCCAGTGCGAGGAACGATCGGCTGTCGGCTTCGAGTGCTGGTTCGTGTGCTGGACCGCGCCCATCCCCGCCAGTCCGATGACCACGGCCAGCAGACCGGCTCGCATAGCGCTCAACTGAATACGCCCCCGTTTCCTGATCCATCGGGGGGCAAACTCGTACACAGCTACACAGCTCTCTACCCGGGATGACCGTCCGGTTAACGATCAGGGGCGGGCGCCGCCCGGATCCCCCTCCCGCCGCACCCGTTGCACGGCCGCCACGACCGGGGCCGTACGGATGACGGTTCACCTGGCCCGCGGCCTCCGCTCGCCGGTGAGAACCCGTACATCGCGCAACTGGACCCGGCCAGATGGCGAAGGCCGTACGGCGCCGGAGGGCGGGAAAGTTCCGGCAGGCGACAGGACTTTTTTGATCAAGCTCGGCGTGGGGGCCGGGTGGCCGGCAGAGGGAGGGGATTGGGTCGTGATGATCATGACCCGGCAAGGCACAGGAGGAACCCGTGCGACGCTTCTTCACCAGGACCGGCGGCCTGGCCGCCATGGCGATGCTCGCCACCATGATGGCCACGCCCGCCCAGGCCGCGCCCGCTCCGCGCGCCTGCGCGATGCCCGTCACCGCCCAGGCCGATTCCGTCGAGGCCGGTTCGCCCTCGCGGGCCGCGGCCGCCCCGGCCTACTTCAAGATGACGACCGCCGGCTCTCCCCAGCCGTTCGTCATCCAGCTCACCGACGCCGCGAAGATCGAGCACGCCAGGAAGATCCTCAGCGGAAAGGAGACCGAGAGAACCCACGTCATGGGCCGGATCATCAAGAGAACGGCCCCCTACAACCCCGCCTACAGCTTCCACCTCGACCCGAGCACGATCGATTTCTTCCAGATGGCCATCGAGGTCTGCGACGCCACGCTGTCCTACACCGAAGACCACCTCGACGAGGCCTGCGGGGCCTTCCTGCCCGGCTGCTTCTTCTGCCCCTGGACCTCCAAGCTCGTCGCCGAGGTTCCCCAGCCCTGACCCCCGCCTCACCACGACGGCCGGGCTCCAGGAGCGCCCGGCCGTCGCCATCCGACTGACACTTTTTTCGCCGCTCATCCGTCCTAACGGAGTGGGCGTGTCGTGGAAGCATTCGGGGGGCGGATCATTGGGCGAGGCGGGAGCCGAGGACGGCGCGCTCGTCGCCGCCGCCCAGGCGGGCGACGAACCGGCGTTCACCGAGCTCGTCGAGCGCCACCGGCGGGAGCTGCGGGTGCACTGCTACCGGATGCTCGGCTCGTTCGAGGAGTCGGAGGACCTGGTGCAGGAGACGTTCCTGCGGGCGTGGCGCGGGCGCGAGACCTTCCAGGGCCGTTCCACCTTCCGTGCGTGGCTCTACCGGATCGCGACGAACGCGTGTCTCGACTTCCTCGATCGGCACCCGCGCCATCCGCGACCGCGTGAGACGGGGCAGGATCCGCACGGAGCGTCGCCGCCGGCCGAGATCCCGTGGCTGCAGCCGTACCCGGACCGGCTGCTGGAGCCGATCGCGTCCGGCGACGCCGAGCCGGATGCCGCCGCGGTGGGCAGGGAGACCATCGAACTGGCGTTCCTCGCGGCCCTCCAGCACCTGCCTCCCGGGCAGAGGGCGGCGCTGATCCTGCGGGACGTGCTCGGCTGGCCGGCCAAGGAGACCGCCGCGCTGCTCGAGACGAGCGTCGACTCGGTCAAGAGCGCTCTGAAACGGGCGCGGTCGACCCTGAGGACGCACCTTCCTGAACGCCGGCTGGAGTGGGCGCCGTCGACGGTTCCGACCGCGCGGGAGCGGGAGCTGCTGCAACGCTTCATGGACGCCCACGAACAGGCCGACCCGGCCGCCCTCGTGGAGCTGCTGAGCGAGGACGTACGGATGACGATGCCTCCGTATCCGTTCTGGGTCTCCGGTCGCGAGGCGGTCCGGGCCTTCGCCGCACACGCCTTCGGGCCCGACTCGCCGCTGCATCGAGGACGGTGGCGGAACGTGCCCACCCGGGCGAACCGGCAGCCGGCGGTGGCGGGGTACATCCGGCTGCCGGGCGCGCCCGCTTACCGAGCCCAGGTGCTCAACGTGCTGCGGATCGAGGACGGGAAGATCGTTGAGGTCACCGTCTTCGAGCCGCACCTGCTGACCGCGTTCGGCCTGCCGCCGGAGTTGCCCCCGGACGGCGACCCCTTTTAGGCGACCCCTTTTAGGGGCCTCACCCGTCTCAACGGTGGACGACCGCGATGAGCGCGGCCGACCACCGTTGAGGAGCCCGGACAATGACGATCGACGATCACGAAGATGTGATGACGCTGCCGCAGGGCGACGTCCGCCTGCTGGACAGTGACGTGGCGCGGCGTCTGCTCGCCTCACAGGAACTGGCGCGGCTGGCGTACGTGGCGGCGGACGGCACGCCCCGCGTGTTTCCCATGTTGTTTCACTGGACGGGCACCGAAGTCGTCATGTCCACGTTCGCGGGAGCAGCCAAGATCGCCGCTCTGCGGGCCAGGCCCGATGTCGCCATCACCATCGACGCCGCCTCGACACCGCCGTCGGTGCTCCTCATCCGCGGCCGGGCGTCGGTCACCGACGTCGCGGGGATCGTGCCGGAGTACGCGCTGGCCCAGCATCGGTACGCCGGGGCGGAACAGGGCGCCGCCAACGTGGCGGCGGTGGATCATCCCGGCACGAGGATGGCCCGCATCGCCGTCCGCCCCGCCTGGGTCGGGGTCCTCGATTTCCAGACCCGCCTGCCCGGCGGCGCCGGTGTGGAGGACTTCGAGCGCCGGGGCAGATCGTGACGGAGGAGCCGAACGCCCGCCCATGGCACAACCCTCAGGAGGACTTCCCGACATGACCACCTACGTACTGATCCCCGGCGCCGCGTCCGACTCGTGGTACTGGCATCTGACGGCCGCCGAGTTGCGTGCGCGCGGTCATGACGTGGTCGCGCCCGACCTGCCCTGCGACGACGACTCGGCCGGGCTCTCCGAGTATGCCGACGTGGTGGTCGGCGCCATCGGCGACCGTACGGATCTCGTGGTGGTCGCCCAGTCCTTCGGCGGGTTCACCGCGCCGCTGGTCTGCGAGCGGGTGCCGGTCAGGCTCCTGGTGCTGCTGACGGCGATGATCCCGTCGCCGGGCGAGCCGCCCGGCGACTGGTGGGCCAACACCGGCTGGGAACGGGCACGGCGCGAGCAGGACGAGCGCGACGGCCGGGCGCCGGACGACGACATCGCCCTGTTCCTCCACGATGTCCCGCCCGAGCTGGCGGCGGAGGCGAAGAGGAGGAGCCGCGACCAGTCGGCCACCCCGTTCGTCAAGCCGTGGCCGCTGGACGCCTGGCCGTCCGTGCCGACGAAGTTCCTGCTCTGCCGCGACGACCGCTTCTTCCCGGCCGAGTTCATGCGCCGCGTCGTCCGGGAACGCCTGGGAATCGTCCCCGACGAGATCGACGGGGGCCACACCATCGCCCTCAGCCGCCCCAGGGAACTGGCCGACCGGCTGGAGGCATCGGGCCGCCCCTGACGTCAACCGGCCAGACGGCCAGACGGGCCAGGCGAGGTAAGCGGGCAGACGGGCCAGGCCGCCAGGCAGGCAGGGCCGCGCCGCCACGCGGGCAGGCGGGCAGGCGGGCAGGCGGGCAGGCGGGCAGGCGATCTTTATTCCAGGAACGTCGCGACGGTCGCCACGAACCGGTCGGCGTCATCAAGCCAGGGGTAGTGGCCCGCTTCCGGCTGAACGGCGAGCTCGGCGTTCGGGAACAGCTCGGCGAACTCGGCCGCGACGCTCGGAAGCGGGTTCAGGTCGACCCCTCCGGCAAGCAGCAACACCGGCGCATCGAATGTGGCGAGTGCCGTGCGGGTGGCATCCGGATCGAAGGCGCCCTCGGCGCCGAAGGCGACTGCGGCTTCCTCGTTCCACTGGCCGTCCTCGGCCGCCAGATGAGCTTGTGCCGTCGCATCCCATCGGCCGTAGAAAAAGGGCTCCATGGCCTTCCAGTCGTCGTCGGTGGCATTGTCGGTCACGATCGCTTCAAGGGCTGCGAAGGCCACCGGGAACCAGGGTTCGTCCTTGCGGAGCCGCGCGGTCTCAAGGCGAGCCTCCCCGGTGGTCACGAGGCCGACGGCCTTGGTGCTCGGAGTGATCAGAGCGAGCCTGCCGACACGTTCGGGGTGCCGGGCGACATACAGCACCGCGAGGTTCGCGCCGGCGGAGTGCGCGAGCAGGTCCAACCGGTCAAGGCCAAGGTGCTCGCGTAGAGCCTCGACATCATCGACAAGCCGGTCACAGCGGTAGGACGCGGCGTCCTCCGGTATCGCGGACTGGCCGGTGCCCCGATGATCCAGCACGATCAACCGCCGATGCGCGGACAGGCCGCCGAGTTCGCCGAGGTAAGCGGAGTCCCGCATCGGGCCACCCGGCAGGCAGATCACCGGGACGCCCTCTCCGGACACGTGATAGGCGAGATCGGTTCCATCATGTGCGGAGAAGGTAGGCATGCCGGGGATCCTGCCAGCGACATTCCGGCCAGGGCAACCGATTATCCCCGGCCAGAAGACCCGTCGGCCATGACCAGCCCCCCCCCCACCGTGCGAACCACGATCGGCGGCTACGAGCCGGACAGCCAAGACCATCTCGATGAGAAGCCGTCCGGCGCCGTGCGCTGCCGTTGAATCTCGATCAGGGGGTGATCGGGGAAGTTCCCCGAGGCCACGCCGTGCACTGCCGTTGGATCTCAAGCAGGGCCCAGCGCCAAGCGGGTGAAACCGGACATCGCATCGTGCCTACACCGGGCGGGGACCAACGGCCTGGAAGGCTTTCACGAGGGCGTGAACGACACCACGCCGGTCGGTACGCCGGCAGGCGGCGTGGAAGACTACAGGGGCGGCACCGGTCAGCGTCACCGCCCGTAAGCCAGAGCTCAGAAGCGGAGCGATCTCCGCCAAGGTGGCTATCACGGCCGTGCCATCGGCGGTATGGCGCAGGACCCGGGTGAAGTCCCTGGCGTCGGTCTCGACCAGGCGCGCCTCGTGGCGTGGCCTCACATCTTCGAGCCAGAACTGGTTCATCCACTCGTCGGCGCAGGCCGGGTTGTACAGGATGGGGTGCTCGCTGAAGTCCTCCACGCTCATCGTTTCCGCGTCGGCAAAAGTGTGCCGGGCGGCGACCACACCGATACGGGCACTGGTGGTCAGGGGGTAGGAGTCCACGGCAGGGTGTCGCACGGGTGCCATGGTCCACAGGACGTCTACCTGCTGCTCGGACAGGCAGTGGGTGAGCGCGGGAAGAGCGATGTCCTGGCGCACCAGCCGGGTCTCGGGGAAACTGAGACGGACCTCTTGGGCGATGCGGGTCATGTCGGTGTGTCTCAGGACCGCGCCGAGGCCGGCGGGGACACCGATCCTCAGCGTGTGGCGGGCGGGTGTGGCCCGGGCACTGTCGCGGGCGTCGGCGGCCTGAGCGATCAAGGGCTCGGCGGCGATCGCGAACCGTCGGCCTGCGGAGGTCACGGCGATCACACCCGCGGGGCCTCGCTCGACGAGGGCGACCCCGAGTTGTCCTTCCAGGCGTTGGATGCGCTTGGTCAACGCCGATGAGGTCAGGTGCAGCCGCCCGGCCGCCCTGCCGTAGTGCCTCTCCTGCACGAGCACCAAGAAGTCGGCGACCAGACCGAGATCCAGATCCATGCACACCCCTGCGTTACGAATGAGCCGGGCGACCGATCCAAGACGCCGGGTCCGGGACATCAATGAATGATCGCTACTTTAATTCTCCGGCGGCTGTCAATACCCGATTCCTCATTGGAACGAGGGGATGCCACCGCTCCGCCGATGCGCGTAGAACAAAGTCATCGGTACGGCAATCCAGGCCCACCGTGTTCTCAGGTTCCGGCCCCTGCACCCGAGTAGCTAAGGAGACATCGTGCCGAGACGGGCCTTGAATCTCTGGCTGTCATCCACAGTGCCTCGTTGCCGACGGTGCCGGCCGGTTCGCATGCGTACCCGGGAAAGCACAAGACCCCGCGGATGAGCAACCGGCTCGGGGGAAGCCGGAGGAACAGAAGAGGCCACGTCGTCATCGAACCATCTTCATGCGAAGAGTCGATTTCCAAAACAGCGAAGCACGAAAAGACGGAGGTTCCACGAAAACGACCGCCGGAAATCCCCAACACGGAGATCAACAGGATTCATTGCGGAAAGGATTGCCATGGCATTCAACAATATAGGTCGCTACTGGCTGGCCAATGGCGCCAGCGCGTGGGTCACAATATGGCCGGGAGGGGACCGTGGGGCTCAATGGATAATGGCAAATCCCCTGCCCTTCGACACTTTCCCCACTCCTTCCGGTATCACCCAACTCGAGTCAGGCAGGTTTCAAAAGCGATTTCTGTACGCCAACGGTGGAACAGAATGGTCGTACAACTGCCTCGTGGAGAACACCGCGAATCCGGGGTGGAACTCGACATGGTTCACCCTTTCAGGCGGAGGGAACGCATAGATATGGCGACAAGAAACATGCTCATCATCAAGGATGCGAGCGGCGAGATCATAGGCGCCCAGGTCGAGGAGCCTACCGATAGCGACATAGTGACTTATATCGCTCCCACCGATCCGCAGCACACGCTTCATAGGATTTCGGACGTTCCTGCGGAAATCTGTGACTGCGCCCATCCGGCCGAGTTCCAGAGGCTGCTTACCGACCACGCCAATTCAGAGCACGCACAAATTGCGCCGACCAGCACCGAGGAGATTCGCCGCCTTTTTATGGGCAGGTAGGTTCTACGGAGTCGAGCGGGCGGCACCGTCGAGCGATCATTTTTTGTGATCATTTGATGTGGCCGTATATGACGGATTTCCGCGCGTGGACGAGGCACCGGGGCCCGCGCACTCGAAACGCCCGCGTTCGCCGGGACCATGGTTCTTCTCACAGAGGCGGAGAACGCGGGCGTGCGGAACAGAATATGGCTGCCCAGCTGATATGGCCTGATGCTCCCGAAGCCGTCCCCAGTCGCAGAGCAGGCCCAAGGCTCCTATATGGACCCCGGTGGTGTCCGCCGAATCCTCGACGGACACGGCGGGTCGTGAAGCGGGGAGAACGGCGGCGCGGGAGTGATATCAGGCTGCCGCATGCTCGTTGGAAATCCCGGAGGGGTGACGGCGTCGCGGTCCGCCGGAGGGATCGCGACGCCGGCGCTTTTCAAACTTGGAGGTCGAGAACATGGCAATTATTGAGATCGAGGTTTTGACGGAAATGTTCGCCGGGCTCGTGAACCTCGCAGCCAACGCTTCTCCGCTGATACCGACACCGACGCTCGAACCCCTCGGGAATGACAGGCTGATCCGCGACGTGGAGTGGGGCCAGACGTTCACGGTCGTGCCGGGTATGCCGGCGAATTTCCAGATTGCGCCGGGGACGGTATTGCTGGAAGCGCCGCTGCGGCTGTGGCATGTGAGTGTCGCGGAGCTACGCGGCCGGCCGGACGCCCCGGGGACGGAGGAGAAGGCCGTGGCGTGGCTCCTGGCCGCCGCCACGCCGGCGGGGTTCGAAATCACGATGGTCGCCGTCAGAACCGGTCAGGGCCGGCCGATCGCCGTTCTCGAGGTGCCCGTGCGCATCGGCGCACTTCCTCTTCCCGTCGGCGAGGAGGTGTCCGTGCAGGCGGCGGCACTCGTTTTCAGCGGGCGTCTGGTCACCCTGAGGCTCGGCACATCGGCGTCGGACGACCTTTTCCGCAGCAGCGCGAACCGCCTTCCGCGGATCCTGGACGACCCGTCTGTCGGGAGCGGGGACAACTGGCTGATTCACATTCCGGCCGGCTTCTTCACGCAGATGATCCTGGAGCGCCTTCGCGCGGCTCTTTCCCCGCCGCCAGACGGGGCGATCGCCGTAGGGGCGCCCGCCGCTCGCTGGCTCGCCTTCCCGGAGGGCCGCTGGGGTGTCTCGGCCACCGCGGAGCTGGAGAAACGAGACGCCTGTCCCACGCTTTTCGGCGATGTCGACATCAGCATCGACGTCACGGTGGACGCCGTCTTCACGGCGAGCACCACCACGAATGCCATCGACATTTCGCTGACGGTCGGGGGTAACGCCTCCGACTGGGACGCCTTCCGCTGCTGGCTCGGAACCGGGGGCATCGCGAGCCTGACCACCGGCCTCTTCGTTCCCTTCCTCCAGGTGCCGCTCGCCATCTCCTCCTTGGTCACGATCAGCGAAGTCATCAGGCACTCGGTCGGAGAGGCCATCAACAAGATCACGGTCCCGGACTTCACCAAGGTGTCGCAGACCACGAGCTCGGTGACCTACGCGGGCTCGATCACGGTCGATCCGCTCCCTGCTTCGAGCCCCCTCTCCATGACCCTCTCGGTGGACGCGGAAGGATTCGCCGCCCGGGGCCGGGCGCTTCCATTGGCTCCCAGCCGCAGACCGAAGTTCCTGCCGGACGCCGGCCCGCTGTCGGGCACCTGGAAACAGGAGATCAACTGCTCGCTGCGGTCGATGGACCGCACCTTCACGGTCCAGGAGATCCTCGTCCAGGACGACCGCGAGGCATTCGGGGCGGTCGTCCTCTCCAACCCGGTCAACGTCTTCCTGACCAGCACCGCGGAACCCAAAGGACGATGCGAGATCTATCTGCCGCCCCGTGCTCAACCCAACCAGTCCGTTTCCATCGTGTGCGACGGCATGAACGCCGGAGAGAGTGGCTTCGTGGTCCTCCACAGCAGCGCGGGGCTGCGCACTTACGTCGTGGGACCGCTGCCCGAGGTCCCCACCTCCCCGATCGTCGGCATGCAGAAGCTGATCGACACGTTCTGCGACAGCTTCCAGGAGCTTCGGCCTGTCCTCGACATTCACGAGATCAAATGGGTCGAACCTCCACCCGGCTACGACTACGGTCATTCTCCGCTGCGCCAATGGCAGATCGTGCTGGAAGATGTCCCGGCGTTGGCGGAGATCCGGGTCCTGGCTCTCCGGGACGGCATCCAACAGCCGCTGGAGCTGGGCGACGAGATCGTGCGAAACGGCGACCGCGCCTGGATCACGATCGTGACGGACGACAGGACCGACATATCCGTCCAGGTGCCCGGTGCGGGGGAGCGTCCGCATCTCAAGTCCATGCAGCGATGGCTTCTCCCTTTGAAGGCGATCGACCTACATGAGCGACCGGCGTCTCTGCAGCGGGTTGGCGAGATGATCCAGGTGGTCGCGGGCGATCGGCTGGTCGGCATCAGAGTGCGCGACTGGACCCACCTGGAGCTGGACGGGCCGCTCGTCGGGCGGTCGCTCGGAGAGGGCCCCGTTCCCGGCGGGGAGGCATCGGCCACCCCGCCGGAGAAGACCAATGGCTCAGGGCCCGGTCTCAACTCCGTACACGCCCTTACCCTGCCGAATCGGAGAGTCGCCGTGGCACATGGCAGCCAGGTGGTGATCGCGGTCCCCTACGAAGGCGTTCGGCGGGTGTGAGCCGCGGTAGCCGGTGCGACCCACCATCCGGTCGCACCGGGCCCGTGCGGGTCCGCATTCGATGCGCCGCGGCGGGTCAACCACGAAGGCACGCCCACACCGCTATTTTCAGCCCGCCCCGGGTTTCTGGCCCATCGAAGCCGCCAAGCTGTGATCAATCACCATCACGCAAGATCATCCTTGATGGCGGCCTCTGACACGGTCCTTGACGGCACCGCGGCGAGGGGCCGCCACACCGGCTCCGGCGGTCGGTCGGATGCGACGCGGATCAGGGCCCGACCCCGTACGAGGCACCTCCGCCTACCAGGGGAAACTCGCATATTCCCAGGTCAGAGGAGTACGTCGCGATATTTGCAAGACTATTCCGGTGGATGCGTCAAGGGCCGTTGTGCGACCCATGCCCATCTGTGAGGCTCAGGGGAAGGGTGGTGAGACGCAGGGCTGAAGGGCGTAAGCTCGGGGCCGGAAACCGGCGTTCAGCTTGCAGAAAAGGGGCACAGGTGACCAAGTCGTTTGCGCATCTCCATGTTCACACCGAGTATTCAATGCTCGACGGCGCAGCGAAGGTCAGCCCCTTATTCGCCGAGGCATCACGCCTCGGCATGCCGGCCATCGCGATGAGCGACCACGGCAACATGTTCGGCGCCTACGAGTTCCAACAGGTCGCGGCGGGCCACGGCGTGAAGCCGATCATCGGGATCGAGGCCTACGTCGCCCCGTCCTCCCGGTTCGTGAAAAAGCCCGTTTTCTGGGGGCCAGGCGGGCAACGCGCCGTCAGCGACGACGGCGAGGGCAGCAAGGACGTCTCCGGAGGCGGCAGATACACCCACCTGACCATGTGGGCAGAAGACGCCACCGGTCTGCGCAACCTCTTCAAGCTCTCGTCTCTGGCGTCCATCGAGGGCTACTACGGCAAGCCCCGCATGGACCGGGAGCTGATCGCGGAGAACGCCAAGGGGATCATCGCGACCACCGGATGCCCCTCCGGGGAGGTGCAGACCCGGCTCCGGCTCGGCCAGTACGAAGAGGCCATCAAGGCCGCATCGGCCTACCAGGACATCTTCGGCAAGGAAAACTACTTCCTGGAGCTGATGGACCACGACCTCGACATCGAGCGCCAGGTCCGCGACGGACTTCTCCGGGTCGCCAAGGAGCTCGGCATACCGCGGCTGGCCACCAACGACAGCCACTACGTGCTGGAGGACCAGGCCGACGCGCACGACACCCTGCTGTGCATCGGGGTCGGCAAGAACAAGGACGACCCCAACCGGTTCCGCTTCAACGGCTCCGGCTACTACCTCAAGACTCCCGAGGAGATGCGGGAGCTGTTCCGCGAGCTGCCGGACGCCTGCGACAACACCCTGCTGATCGCTGAACGCGTCGGCGACTACAGCGAGGTTTTCGCCCACGTCGACCGGATGCCGCAGTTCGACGTGCCCGAAGGCGAGACGCAGGCGTCCTGGCTGCGTCAGGAGTGCGAGCGGGGCCTCAAGGAGCGCTACGGCGACAACCCCGACCAGGAGGTTCTCGACCGGCTGGAGCTGGAGCTGGGCGTCATCTCCCCCCTGGGATTCGACTCCTACTTCCTCGTGGTCGCCGACATCTGCCGCTACGCGCGTGACAACGGCATTCCCGTGGGCCCGGGACGTGGCTCGGCGACCGGCTCGATCGTCGCCTACCTGACCCGCATCACCGAGCTGGACCCGCTGGAGCACGGCCTGCTGTTCGAGCGGTTCCTCAACCCGGAGCGCGTCAGCCCGCCCGACGTCGACCTCGACTTCGACGACCGCCGGCGCGACGACATGATCAACTACGTCACCCAGAAGTACGGCGCGGCGTACACGGCCCAGGTCAACACCTTCGGCATGATCAAGGCCAAGGCCGCCGTCAAGGACTCCGCCCGCGTTCTCGGCTACCCCTTCCCGGTCGGCGAGCGCATCACGAAGGCGATGCCGCCGGACGTGATGGGCAAGGGAGTGCCGCTCACCGGCCTCTTCGACGAGAACCACCCGCGCTACAGCGAGGCCGGCGAGTTCCGGGCGATGTACGACAGCGACCCGGACGTCAAAAAGGTCGTCGACACCGGTCTCGGCATCGAAGGACTGATTCGCAACACCGGCGTCCACGCCGCCGCGGTCATCCTCTCCTCCGCTCCGCTGCTGGACCTGATCCCGCTGCACCGCCGCGACAAGGACGGCGTGATCATCACCGGTTTCTCGTACCCGCAGTGCGAGGACATGGGCCTGGTCAAGATGGACTTCCTGGGTCTGCGAAACCTGGGCGTCATCGACCACGCCATCCAGATCATCAGGGAACACCGGGGGGTGGAGATCTCCACCGAGAAGATCCCCCTGGACGACACCAAAACGTACGAGCTGATGGCTCGCGGCGACACCCTGGGCGTGTTCCAGCTCGACGGCGGCCCCATGCGCAACCTGCTGAAACTGATGGTGCCCACCCGATTCGAGGACATCGCCGCAGTCCTGGCCCTGTACCGGCCCGGGCCGATGGCCGCCAACGCGCACAACAACTACGCCGACCGCAAGAACAACCGCCAGGAGATCGCCCCGATCCATCCGGAGCTCGAATCCGCTCTGGAGCCGATCCTCGGTACGACCTTCCACCTGCTCGTCTACCAGGAGCAGGTCATGGCCATCGGCCGGGAGCTGGCCGGCTACAGCCTCGGCGGCGCCGACCTGCTGCGCCGGGCGATGGGCAAGAAGAAGAAGTCGGAGCTGGACAAGCAGTACGAGTTCTTCGAGCGCGGCATGAAGGACAACAACTACTCCGACGAGGCCATCAAGGCGCTGTGGGACGTGATGCTTCCGTTCTCCGGCTACGCGTTCAACAAGTCCCACACCGCCGGATACGGCCTGGTCGCCTACTGGACCGCCTACCTGAAGGCGAATTACCCGGCCGACTACATGGCGGCGCTGCTCACCTCCGTCGGCGACGACAAGGACAAGGCCGCCATCTACCTCGCCGAGTGCCGCAGGATGGGCATCCAGGTGCTGCCGCCCGACGTCAACGAATCCTCCCTGCACTTCGCGCCCGTCGGCGAGGACGCGATCCGGTTCGGCCTCGGCGCGGTCCGCAACGTCGGTGAGGACCGGGTGGAGGCCATTGTCGACGTCCGCAAGACCGGCGGCGCCTTCAACGACTTCAACGACTTCCTCTCCAAGGTCCCCCTTCAGGTCTGCAACAAGCGGCTCATCGAATCACTGATCAAGTCGGGCGCGTTCGACTCGCTCGACCACCCGCGCAAAGCGCTGATGCTGATCCACGAACAGGCCGTCGACAGCGTCATCCCGATCAAGAAATCCGAGGCCCACGGGCAGGACTCACTGTTCGGCGACGAGGAGAGCGGCCTCGACGAGACCTTCGCCGTCGCGATCCCCGAAGGGGAATGGGACAAGAAGACGCTGCTCGGTTTCGAGCGGGAGATGCTCGGCCTGTACGTGTCCGACCATCCGCTGGCCGGAACCGAACGACTCCTGGCACGCAACCGAAGCCACACCATCGTCGACCTCCTCGAAAACGGCCAGGACCGCACCGACGCCAAGGTGTGCGGGCTCATCACCAAGGTCGACAAGAGGGTCAACAAGGCCGGCAAGGTCTGGGCGATCATCGTTGTCGAGGACATGGACAGCGCCGTCGAGTGCCTGTTCTTCCCGAAGAACTACGAGCTGTACGCGCCGGAGCTCCGCGAGGACGCCGTCGTGTCGGTCAGCGGAATGGTCAGCAGCCGCGACGGTGCGATCTCGATCTTCGCCAACGACCTCACCCCGATCGACATCTCCGGCGTCACCAGCGACTCCGGGCACCCGATCACGATCACCCTGCGGGAGGAGCGCATCACGCCGGACCTGATCGAGGAGCTGCGCAACATCCTCAAGACCCACCAGGGCAAGGTGCCGGTCCGGATCCACCTGCACCGACCAGGCGCCAAGGCCCTGGTCATGGCCCTGCCGGAGTTCTCGGTCAGAGCCGAGCCGTCGTTCGCCGCCGACATCAAGACGCTGGTCGGGCCCGAGGCGATCAGCCTGTGACCGGTTCCCATCGAGATCCGCTCCGTTCCGGAACCGCTCCCGTGCCCGCGCTGCGGGAAAAGGGCAGCTCTCGGTCCTGGTGGCCGATGCCGTCATGGAGTCCTCCGATGCCGATCGGTTGGACTCCGGGGTTCTGACGGTGCCGTCGGGCATCAGGGCCGGGTTGTGGGATGCACCTGTGGTGACGGTTTCACGCCGGTCGGGTCGCCGACGGTGATCGGGATGAGGCGTTTGGTGACGGTGCCGTCACCGAGTTGACCGTAGTTGTTGGATCCCCAGGTTCTGACGGTGCCGTTGGGCATCAGGGCCAGACTGTGGAACGCGCCTGTGGTGACGACTCTCATGCCGGTCAGCCTGCTGGGGGCCACCGGCTTGAGGCGGTTGACGACGGTGCCGTCGCCGAGCTGGCCGAGGTCGTTCAGTCCCCAGACCTTGACGGTGCCGCCGGCCCTCAGGGCCAGGTTGTGGCCACGACCGGCGGTGATGGCCTTCACGCCGGTCAGGCCGCCGACGGTGACCGGGGTGAGGCGATTGGCGACGGTGCCGTCACCGAGCTGACCGGAGTCGTTGGACCCCCAGACCTTGACCGTGCCGTCGGCCATCAGGGCCAGGCTGTGGCGGAAGCCCGTGGTGATGTCTTTCACGCCGGTCAGGCCGCCGACGGTGACCGGGGTGAGACGTTTGGCGATGGTGCCGTCACCGAGCTGACCGGAGTCGTTCAATCCCCAGGCTCTGACGCTGCCGCCGGCCATCAGGGCCAGACTGTGGCCGAACCCCGCGGTGATGGCCTTCACCCCGGTCAGGCCGCCCACGGTGACCGGGATGAGGCGATTGACGACGGTGCCGTCACCGAGCTGACCGGAGTCGTTGGACCCCCAGACCTTGACCGTGCCGTCGGCCATCACGGCCAGACTGTGGAACGCACCCGCGGCGACGACCTTCACGCCCTTCAGACCGTCGACGGCAACCGGGGTGATGTGGTCGTCGGTGGTGCCCTCACCGAGCTGACCGGAGTCGTTCAGTCCCCAGGTTCTGACGGTGCCGTCGGCCATCAGGGCCAGGCTGTGGAACGCACCCGCGGCGACGGCTTTCACCCCGGTCAGACCGCCGATGGTCACCGGAGTGGTGTGGTCGACGGTGGTGCCGTCGCCGAGCTGGCCGGTGTCGTTGTATCCCCAGGTTCTGACGGTGCCGTCGGCCATCACGGCCAGACTGTGGAACGCACCCGCGGCGATGTCCTTCACGCCGGTCAGGTCGCCGACGGCAGTCGCGGCGGTGGAGCCGGGCTGACCTGAGGCACCGGGCCCCGAACCGTTCACTCGGCAGGCGCATGTCGCCGACACGGCATGCGCCTGTATCCCCAGCATGATCAAGGGCATCAGCGACGCCCCCAGCGCAGCGGTCCCCCAGCTACGCAACCTTCCAGAAAGTCGACGCATGAACTTCCCCCGTATACCAACGATCGCGCGACGGCCTCCAGAGGGCTTGATCCCGTACATCCCCGGTCACAGCCGTGTCCCCGTTGTATCCCGCAGACGTGACCTGGGCGGGGAGCGACTCGCCCGAGCCGTCTCAGCGCGGCCGGGGTCCGGGCCGCCTTGGACCGATGGGATCAGGCGGGCTGCGGAGCGAGCGTCGCCGGAGCGGCCGCGACCTTGCGGGTCTCGCGCATCATCAGCAGGCCGTTGACCACCATCAGCGTCGCGGTCAGGCAGTGGACGCCGAGCGCGGTGGCCACGGAGCCGTGGTGGGCCAGCACGGTGGTCATGTCGCCGTACGCGGCGAGGGCCTCCACCAGCAGCACCCAGCCCAGCGCCCGGCGGTGGCCCGTCACCAGCAGGATGCCCAGGACCAGGGCCAAGACGACGTCGCGGATTCCCTTGATGATCAGGAAGCCGCCGCCGTCGCCGGACGGCCGGCTCGGCAGGCCGAAGCCCGGCGCCGTCGTCTCCGGGCTCAGGATGAACTCCATCCCGAACCAGAGGATGAAGAGGATGAAGGCGGCGGCCAGGACGGTGTTGATCTTCTTCAGCGGCATTGTTCTTCTCCTTGCGAGTCTTCGTGAGCTTGGTGGAGCCCGGTGAGTCGTATGGGGCCTGGTCAGGCGGCGCGGACGCGGCTGATGTGGCGGGCGTGGAGAGGGCGGCCGCTGCTGTGCCAGATGTCGCGTACCGGCGCGGAGAGGGCGGACAGGAGCGTGGCGCGCTCGGTGCCTCACGACCCGGCGCCGCCCGGGGTGAGGATTTCCATGAGGTGTCCGTCGGGGTCGTGGAAGTAAGTGCCCCTGCGGCCCTTGGTGTGCTTGCTGTGATAGATCTGCCCGATCTCTCGGCATGCGGGATCGCCGTAGTGGGTGATTCCGCCGTGCTGGATGCGGGCGAGGGCGGCGTCGAACTCCTGCTCGCCGACCATGAACGCGTAGTGGTGTGGCTCAAAGTCGTCCAGCCGGTCGTAGTCCAGGCTGACCCGGTTGGCCAGCGTGACCGGCGTGAAGTGCGCCACCGGCGGATCGACCCTCAGGCCGAGGATTTCAGCCAGGAACTGCGCCGAGGCTTGCGGGTCACGGGCGGGGACGATGGTGTGATTCAGTTCCACGGTCATGGTGACTCCTGTTCGGGGGCGGGGCTACGCGTGGTGAGGTGCTCGGTGGCCTTGGCGACCCGGCATGGTGCATGGATGCGTGACTGTCCGGGAGAGGGCGGGGCCTCTCCGGCCACAGCTGCCGTCATCGGTCAGTGGGTGTCGCCGGCGCCCGCGTCCTGGGGATACCGGCGGAGTTCGAGGGTGTTGGTGTCCGGGTCCTGGATGGAGATGGAGGCGGCGGTGCCGCACTTCGGGCGCACGGCCGAGCGGTTGGGGCTGACGACCGGGGCGGGTGAACCCGCGGGCTCAGGTGAGGGCGGCGACCAGCAGGGCGAAGGCGGCGATGATGACGGCGACGCGGACGTAGTGGAAGCGGTCCCAGCGGTTCATCTGCTCCTTCCAGTCGGCGGGCCGGTTGTCAGGGGTCCACGTCTTGCCCCGGTTGTTGATCGGAACGAGCAGCAGGATCGACATGATCACGCTGAGGATCAGCAGCGCGCCGGCGGTGACGACGAGGCCGGTGCCGTGCCGGTGCCATCCTGCGATGGCCCAGACCGCCACAAGGGCGAGCGAAGTGAGGTACCAGACCGGCATCACGGCGCCGAGCATCCGGCCCCCGTGGGCGCGGCCGAGTTGGCCGCTGTCCTCCGGGAGAGCGTTGAGGATTCGGTTGATGACGAAGGCGACGGAGAACTCCACCCCCACCATCACGCCGACGACCACGGTGGTGACGACCTCGAGTGCGGTGAGCATGATGACCTCTTAAAATCTAGTGCTGCTAGCCGATGAGGCAACACTAGTACTGCTGCCGCTCCCTTGTCTAGCGGTGCTAGGATCTCACCATGTCGGTACAGGAACGCAAGCAGCGCGAACGGGCGGAGCGCGAGCGCCTCATCGTGGCGACGGCCCGCGAACTCGCCGAGCAGCAGGGCTGGGACGCGGTCACCACCCGCCTGCTCGCCGAGCGCATCGAATACAGCCAACCCGTCCTCTACAGCCACTTCCGCGGCAAACGCGAGATCATCGGCGCCGTCGCCCTCCAGGGCGCCACGGAGATGGCCGCGGCGGTGCGGGCCGCGACCGCCGCCGCGGACGGCCCGCGCGCCCGGGTGTACGCCCTCGCCCGCGCCTACCTCGACTTCGCCGAACGCAACCCGGCGGTCTACGACGCCATGTTCCAGCTCGACGGCGGCCTCGCGTACGCACAGGAGGAAACCCCCGAACCTCTCAAGGACGCCTTCGCCGCGCTGCTGGAGAGCCTCGGCGAGGTCGCCGGGGACGGCGTCGCCCCGGGGCTGTTCACCGAGGTGTTCTGGGCGTGCCTGCACGGTCTGGCGACCCTGACCCGGTCGGGACGGCTGCCGCCGGAGGACACCGAGCCAAGGGTGAAGCTGCTGGTGGACCGGCTCGCCATGGTCTGACACACCATCCCGGCGGGCACGCGGCCAGGGCCCTCGGGCCCCGCCGCTGCCTGCCTGCTTCGGTGGGGAGACCCGGGCCACGTCCTCGTCCAGGACGTCATGCCCCCGCTCCTCGGCGAACTTCCCGTACGCCTCAGCCTGCTCGTCAGTCGGAAATTCCACTGGCACGGCCGGACCGTAGCCCCGCGTCGACCAGCTCAACCGAGCTTTGCCGAACCTCAGCAGTGCCGTAGATCGCTGTGCTGGACGGCAAGATCAGCCTTTGGCGCCAACCGCTGTTCCGTTGTTCCCCGGGGGCGGATGAACGGCGCCCACGGGCACGGCGATCCGCCTGGGCGGACTCACGTCCCGGAACGCCGGATGAGGATCGCGAGGCCGTCGAGCATCGACTGCAGACCCAGCTCGAAGAGCACATCGAGGTTGAGGTCGTAACCCTCGTCGAGGCCCGCGACGACCTTGGAGAACGTCGGGACGCTCCCCGAGGCGGCGAGCGCGGTGAGGGCGGCATCCTGCGAATCCATCCACTCCTCCTCGGTCATCCCGGTCTCCGCTTCGGCCTGGGCCTCCGATTCGAGGTTCACGGCGATCCCCCGGACGTAGCTGTACAGCAGAACGTGCACGTTGAGCATGGTCTCCGCATCGAGGCCGAGGCCGTCCACCGCGCTCAGGACCCACTCCCCGTACGTCATCAGGTTGGGCAGCGGCACCGGACGGGTGATGGAGATGACCTGCGCCAGCCACGGATGCCTGCGGTACATGATCCACTGCAACCGCCCCGCCACCTCCAGGCGCGCCCGCCAGCCGGAGGGGGGATCCTCCGGATATGTGATCTCGCCGGCCACCGCGTCGGTCATCAGCAGGACCAGGTCGTCCTTGCTGTTCACGTGACGGTACGGAGACATGGTGGCGACGCCGAGTTTGGCCGCGACGCCGCGCATCGACAGGGCCGCCAGTCCCTCGGTGTCCGCGATGCCGATCGCCGCACGCACGATGCGCTCCCGGGTCAGCTCCTGATCGGGCTCGTGGGCGGCGCGGCGCGGAACGGCGGGCCGAGACGGCGCGGGTCTCGACCGAGGACGGGACCCGGGACGGACCTCGGAGAGGAGCTCGGGACGGGACCCGGAGGAGGTCTCGGGACGCGGCTCAGAGGACTCGGAGGAGGGCTCGGGGGCGGTCTCGGGGCGAGGCTCGGAGGACTCGGAGGAGGGCTCGGGGGCGGTCTCGGGGGAAGGCCCGGGACGGGACTCGGGGGCGGTCACCACGGTGCCGACCCGGGGCACCGTCTCGACGAAGCCCTGCTGGCGCAGGGTCGTCAGCGCCTTTGTGGCGGTCGCGATCGCGACACCCCACTCCTGGGCGACCTGCCGGGTCGAGGGCACCCGGTCACCGGCACGCAGTTCACCGGTCGCGATGCGACGCCGGATCTCGGTGATGATCCGCAGATAGGGCGGATCGGGCTGCGTAACGGGCCGGCTCACGGTCGCCTCTTCTCTCGGATGAAGTGCCCTGTACTAGTACAGGATGACGCACTCAGAGAATAGTGGAACTCCCTGGTGAGCCGGAAGACACGAGCGGTCCGGCACCCGACGCTGCACTCCGTCCCGACCACCTGTACTAGTACAGAGACGTGATGCATGACACGATCAATCAGGGATTTCTCAAGATTAACCGCTTGCGCCATCTGTGCGTACGTCGTACATTCAATGTGCGTACGGCGTACCCGGCATGACCGTCGCAGGTCGGCCGGGTCGCTTTTCCCCGAGATCGACCAGGAGACCCCACGTGAGAAACGGCAACGTCCTCATTTCCGGTGCGAGCATCGCCGGACCCGCGCTGGCCTACTGGCTGCGACGCCACGGCTTCAACCCCACCGTGGTGGAGAAGTCCCCCGGTCTCCGTCCCGGGGGCCAGGCGATCGACGTCCGCGGCTCGGCACTCGGCGTCGCCGAACGGATGGGGCTGCTGGCCGACATCCGGCGGGCGAGCACCGCGATGCGCGGGATGAGCTTCGTCGGCGACGACGGCGAGGTGCTGTACAGCACCACCGAGGAGACCCTGACCGGCGGCGCGACCGACGGCGAGGACGTGGAGATCCTCCGCGACGACCTGGTCGGCATCCTCTACCGGGCCACCCGCGACGACGTCGAATACCTCTTCGACGACTCGATCACCGCCCTCTCACAGGGCGACGACGAGGTGCGGGTCACCTTCGAACGGGCCGAGCCGCGCACCTTCGACCTCGTCATCGGCGCCGACGGGCTGCACTCCAACGTGCGCGCGCTGGCCTTCGGCGAGGAGTCCCGGTTCATCACCCACCTGGGCACCTACCTGTCGGTCTTCACCACCGACAACTTCCTGGACCTGGACCACTGGCAGGTGTTCCACCGTACGGCGGACAAGATGTCCGGCCTCTACAGCGCGCGGAACAACACCGAGGCCAGGGCGATCCTCGGCTTCGAGTCACCGCCGCTGGACTACGACCGCCGCGACACCACCCGGCAGAAGCAGATCATCGCCGACCACTTCGCCGACGACGGCTGGGAGACCCCCAGGCTGCTGAAGGCCATGTGGGACGCGCCCGACTTCCACTTCGACTCCATGAGCCAGATCCGCATGGACTCCTGGTCCAACGGGCGGGTGTCACTGATCGGGGACGCGGGCTACTGCGGCTCGCCGCTGTCGGGCCAGGGCACCAGCCTCGCGCTGGTCGGGGCCTACGTCCTGGCCGGAGAGCTCATGGCCGCGGACGGCGACCACCGGACGGGGCTCGCCCGCTACGAGGAGGAGCTGCGGGGGTTCGTCGAGCTGAACCAGGACTTCGCGCTGCGGATGAACGAGTGGCAACGGGACCAGAGCGGCGAGATGCCGGACATCCAGCGACTGTCCAACGCCATCACGCTCAAGGACTACCCGCGCTGACGAGCACGCGCACACCGTCACTGCCGACACGCGGAACGACCGCCCACGCTGACGAGCACGCGCACACCGTCACTACAGTCATGCGGGACGACTGCCCGCGCTGACAGGCCCGTGGCCAGGCACACAGCATCGGTGCCGCGTGACGACTGCCCGAGCCGGCGAGCGCCCGATCAGGCGCGCTTGGTCTTGGAGAGGGTCGCGTAGACGATGATGTTGTCGGTGTAGTGGTGGGTCTTGCTGTTGTAGACGCCGCCACAGGTGATCAGGCGCAGGGTCGCCTCACCGGTGTTGCCGTAGACCCGCTTCGCCGGGAAAGCGGTCTTGCTGACCTGCTCCACCCCGTCGACCGTGAACTCCACGGTGTTCCCGTCCGACCGGGACACCTTGATCTTGTCCCCGCGCTTGATCTCCTTGAGGCGGCTGAAGACGGCGGCCCCGCTGCGGGTGTTCACATGCCCGAGGACCACCGAGGGCCCCTGCTGGCCGGGGATCGGCCCGTTCTTGTACCAACCGGCCTGGTTCGGCTTGCTCAGCGGAGGGGTCTGGATCTCCTTCTTGGCGTCCACGCCGAGAGCCATCAGCGGAGCCAGCAGACCGATCTTCGAAATGGCGATCCTGTACGGCTTCACGCCGGCGCTCGGCAACGGCGCCGGGGGCTGGACGACGGGCAGGGGCGGAGGCGCCGTGGGAGCGGCGGCCGTCAACGGCACGTCCAGCCCACCCGGACCCACCTCGGCCGGCAGGCCGCTCAGGTCCTGGGACTGCTGGCCCGGTGCCTGCTCTCCCGGGGCCGGATTTTGCAGCGCGAGGGTGTTCGCCGCCTCCGAGATCGGAGGCCCGTAGGGCTCGTCCTCGGTCACCGGGCCCAGGTAGGCGAGCATCCCCGCCATGACCACGGCCACCCCGCCGAGCGACCCGGCCACGAGCAGCGCGGGAATCATCAGGCGCTTCATGTTCTTCGGAGGCTTCGGGGTGGGGTCGCCCCCATGGGGAGGCAGGCCGCCGTAAGGAGGCTGTCCCCCATGGGGAGGCTGTCCACCAGGGGGGAGAGCACCGTACGGAGGCTCCCCGCCCTGAGGATAAGCGCCCTGGGGAAGCTGGCCGCCGGGGGGAAGAGCACCGTACGGAAGCTCCCCGCCCTGGGGAGGAAGAGCACCGTGAGGAGGCTGGCCGCCCTGCGGCGGCTGGCCACCCCCGTAGTAGGGGTCGGGGCCGCCCTGTGAAGATCCTGGGTACATCCCGCGCCCCCTACTTAGTCCTGGCCGCGCACGTGCGCCGCCCGCCGCCTCTTCAACGCCACTCCCCCGAAAACGCTTCCAAGGACCATGGCCGTCCCGAGGCCGAGCAGTCCCACTCCGGAGGACTTCTCGTCGGGAGCCTCACCGGTCTGGGCACCGCCAACGGGCGTGATGATGACCTGGGGAGCGGTCGGCGTGGGCCTGGTGGGCGTCACGGTCGCCGTCACGGTCAGGGTCGGCTTGGGCGTCGAGGTGGTGGTGGTCGACCCGCCTGGCTGAGTATTCGTGTTGCTCGGAGTGGGAGTCGGCGACGTAGTGGTGGGACTCGGAGAAGGACTAGCCGAAGCCTTCTCCACCTTCACCGTTGCGATTTCCGGATTTGCTGGGGCATCGCAAACCGTGTCGAAGTATGCCGGAGGATTGGCAAGCGTGTCAGTGATGACATTGAAGCCGTCAATTTGCGTGTACTGGTTTGGCCCTGCCTGGCTAGTTACCTTAATCCTGTACTTACCGTAAGGCAGGACTTTCGACTTCCACAGAACCTGCTGAGCTAGACGCTTATCCGCCGATGCGGCACCTGCGGCCTCAGACACCTTTGACGCGTCAACAGTTCCCGAGTCCAGAGCCGTTTGCTTATCACCCTCGAAAAGCTCGACCAACACCGAGCCATGATCCTTGTAACGTTCAGCGATATACTCTACGCCTGTGCCGACAAATTCCATATTCGCAGTGGCGGTATTGCCGACCGAGGTGTAGTGAGCATCCAGATTCCGATCACGCGTGGCGTTCGCCCACTCTGCCGCAGGGCTCTTCGGGTCATCGAGGCCGCTTGCGTAGGCCCAACCATCGCCGTACTTGATCGGGAGCTCACCATGAAAAGGGATCGGAGGATGATCGGTCTCATCCTCCGTAGCGTCGTTGATCTCTGCCTTAGCTTTCGGCGGAGTGAAAGCAATCTTCAGCTGACCGGGCGTAACCTTGATTTCCCCCTCTTTAAAGGTGCCAGATTCACCAAGGAGCGTCTCGGGGAGTGCCAGTTTATCGCCCTGCTTTAACGCGACCTGATCCTTATTGCCCAGCGACTCAATGGTCCCGTTGAGTGCTCCGGTTACGCTTACCAAGCCCGTGGCTGAAATCCGAGCACCGGCAGCGTAATCGTCAGGCGCTACAAAGGATGGGCTGGTCGCCGAATCCGTAAGGGTCCAATTGAGCTGAAGGGCCTGGCCGATAGCCGTGGTCTTCGGAATCGAGAGTTTCACCCTGAGAGGCTTCGTTCCAGCGGTTCCGAGCAACCTTCCGCCCGCAGTCGTGACCTGAGTACAGGTGTAGTCGTAGGTGTAGTGCTCCACCTCTACAGCGGCACGAGCCGGAGTCAGGACTGCCAGACCGCCAACCGTCACCCCAAGGGCCGAGGCGACAGCTGTCCTACGGAGTCTTGCTCCCCACCGCACCACTGGATACTCCACTCACGAAGACCTGGTCACAAAACTGGTCATCTCATCACAACTAGGACTGGATCGTACTGCCCTGCGATCTCCCGCCGCAGTGGTACGAGAAGACACCCAGGGGACTGTGGCGGAGTTGTGATGTGTCGTTCACGGGGCGCGAGCCGTACCGGCAGGTGGGTACAGGTGTACTAGGGAGTAACAGGATCTTATTCTGTCCCTGGAACCCCCTAGTAGGAGGCAGACGATGCAGCGAGACCTCTTCGAGGAGGAGCACCAGCTCTTCCGTGAGACCGTGCGTGAGTTCCTGGCCCGCGAGGTCGCGCCCCACCATGACCAGTGGGAGAAGGACGGCATCGTCCCCCGCGAGGTGTGGAAGAAGGCCGGGGAGCTCGGGATGTTCGGCTTCGGCGTGCCGGAGGAGTTCGGCGGGGCGGGGATCACGGACTTCCGCTACAACACCGTGATCGACGAGGAGGTCATGGGGATCGGCGCGACCGGCCTGGGCTTCTCACTGCACAACGACATCATGGCCCCGTACTTCGTGGATCTCACCAACGACGAGCAGAAGGCCCGATGGCTGCCCGGGTTCGCCAGTGGCGAGCTGATCACGGCCGTCGCCATGACCGAGCCCGGTGCGGGCAGCGACCTGCAGGGCATCCGGACCACCGCCGTACGCGAGGGCGACCACTACGTGGTCAACGGCCAGAAGACCTTCATCACCAACGGGATCAACTCCGACCTGGTCGTCGTGGTCGCCAAGACCGATCCCACCGCGGGCGCCCGGGGGACCTCACTGCTCGTCGTCGAGCGGGGCATGGAGGGTTTCGGCAGGGGCCGCAATCTCGACAAGATCGGCATGCACGCCCAGGACACCGCGGAGCTGTTCTTCGAGAACGTACGGGTCCCCGCGGCCAACCTGCTGGGCGAGCAGGAGGGCCAGGGCTTCTTCCAGCTCATGCGCAACCTGCCGCAGGAGCGCCTGTCGATCGCCGTGATGGCCGTGGCGGTGGCGGAGACCGTACTGCGGGCGACCATCGAATACTGCAGGAGCCGCAAGGCCTTCGGAAGCAACATCGGCAGCTTCCAGAACACCCGGTTCGTCCTGGCCGAGCTGGACACCGAGGTGGAGATCGCCCGCCACTACGTGGACAAGTGCGTCCTGGCCCTCAACGCCGGGGAGCTCACCGCCGTCGACGCCGCCAAGGCCAAGTGGTGGACCACCGAACTGCAGACCAAGACCGTCGACCGCTGCCTCCAGCTGCACGGCGGCTACGGCTACATGATGGAGTATCCGGTCGCCAAGGCCTGGGTCGACAGCCGCGTCCAGACCATCTACGGCGGCACCACGGAGATCATGAAGGAGATCATCGGCCGCTCCTTCGGCTTCTGACGCCACCCGGGCCGTCCGCGCGGGGGCCTGCCGCGGGGGCTCGGAAACATCGAAAAGTAGCGCCAAGACACGTGATCATGATTCTTGACGTGACTGGCTGTTCTGATGCGCTGGACTCCCAGCCGGGACGGGGTGACGCAAAGGCACGTAGCGAGCATCGTGATGCGATCATTCGTCGGCCTGGAACCGGCGCCCGTCACGGCAGTCGATGGAAGTGCGTGAGTTTGTCGGGATTCAGGACGCAGTAGATGGCATGGATGAGGCCGTCGCGGGTGTCGACGGTGACGAGCTGCTCCCTGCCGTCGACGGTGACCCATACGGCGGGTCCGCCGTTGGCCTCGACCAGGCGAGCCCTCTCGAACGAGTAGCGGCGGACCAGACCGGAGATGAAGGCCACGACGCCGGCCAGGCCGGATACCGGGCGCAGGGCGGCGCGGACCTTGCCGCCGCCGTCGTTCCAGGCGACGACGTCCTGGCTGAGCATCGAGGTGAGAGCGTCGAGGTCTCCGCCCTGGGCGGCCTCCAGGAATCGGACCAGGAGCTTCCCGTGGTCGTTCGCAGAAGGGTGGAACCGGTCGCGGCCCTCGGCCAGCCGCTTGGCCGCGCGGTGGTGCATCTGGCGACAGTTGGCGACCGAGGCGCCAACGATCCGTGCGATGTCCCCGTAGGGGTGGTCGAACGCCTCACGCAGGACGAACACCGCCCGCTCCGGCGGGGAGAGCCGCTCCATCAGATGCAGGGTGGCGTAGGACAGGGTGTCGCGCAGTTCGGCGCTGTCCAGCGGCCCGAACGCGGTGCTCTCCACCGGTTCGGGCAGCCACGGCCCGGTGTAGGCCTCGCGGGTGACCCGGGCACTGCGCAGCTGGTCCAGGGCGAGTCGCGACACGATCGTGATGAGAAAGGCCCGAGGCTCCCTGACCTCCTCCCGGTCGGCGGCGGTCCAGCGCAGGAAGGCGTCCTGGACCACGTCCTCGGCGTCCCACATGCTGCCGAGCAGGCGGTAGGCCAGGCCCAGCAGCAGGGGACGGTGCTCTTCGAACACGTGCATGGTGAAGATCATGCCGCGACGAGTTCGGAGGCCAGACCGCGCCTCCAGGTGGCGTGCCGAGGGCGCCAGTCCAGGCGGAGGCGGGCTCGGGTGTTGGCGGCGCCGCGCAACTCGTTCATGAAGGTGACGCCCCAGCCGCCGACCACGAGCCTGGCGGCGAAGACGGGGATCCGCCTGGGAGCGGGTGCGCCGAGCATCTCGGCCACCGCCGGCAGCCACTCGTACACGGGGGCGGGGTCGTCGTCCACGACGTTGAGTGCGCCGGTCACGTCGCGGTCGAGAGAGGCGACGATCGCGGTCGCCGCGTCGTGGACGTGGGTGAAGGAGAAGACCGACTCCCCCCGTCCGACGATCGGCATCTTCCCCTGGCGGATCTGGGCGGTGACGCTGCCGTGGGCGTCGAAGGCCGTACCCGGTCCGTACAGGTGCCCGAAGCGCAGCACCAGGCCGTCGGCCTGCCCGGTCAGCCGCTCCAGTTCGGTCAGTGCCGCCAGCGACGAGGCGAACTGCCTCGGCGGAGCGGCCAGCAGAGGGGTGTCCTCGTCGGCCGGACCCTCCCCGTGCCGGTAGGGATAGGCCAGGCCCTGGACGACGAGCCGGACACCGGGCGCGGCGTCGATGAGGTTGCTCAGCCCTTCGGTGCGCAGCCGGTTGGTGAGCGCGAAGTCCCTGGCCATGGTCCTCGGATTGATCGCGGCGGGGATGGCGGTCGCGACGTGGACGACGGCGTCCGGGGCCGCCTGCCGTACGGCCCTGCGGACGGCGTCACGGTCCAGCAGATCGGTGCCGTGCTTTCGGGAGACCTCGACGACCTCGTGTCCTACGGCGGTGAGCAGCGGGACGAGAGAGCGGCCGATGACCCCGGTGGATCCGGCGACGAGAACCCTCATGATCACTCCTTGGTGTCGGTTACGGGGACTGGACGATTCGGCCACCGGAGATGTGACAGTGACCCGCATCACATCGCGGACCGCGGGTCCCGATCCGGGGAAGGCGTGTCACCAGGGCAGTGGACGCCTGTCGCGGAAGAAACCGCCGGTGGGGCCGGAGTCGGGGAGGGTGGCGGCCCATACGATGCCGGCGGCGCCGTCGGCGACGGGGCGTCCTCCCGGTCCGCCCATGTCGGTGGCGACCCAGCCGGGACAGACGGCGTTGACGAGGATGTCGTCGTTGCGCAGTTCGGCGGCGAGCATCCGGGTGAGGGCGTTGAGGGCGGTTTTGGAGGCGGTGTAGGCGGGGGTTCCTCCGCCCATGTTGGTGAGGGAGGCGGCTTCGCTGGAGACGTTGACGATCCTTGCGTGGTCGCTCAGACGCAGCAGCGGCAGGAACGCCTGCACGCTCCGCCACGGACCGTAGAGGTTGGTCTCGGCTGCCTCCCGGACAACGTGGAGATCGGCCGTGGCGGCCCGCTGCCCGATGTCATAGGTGATCGCGGCGTTGTTGACGAGGACGTCGAGCCGGCCGAAGCGTTCGCCCACCTCGGCGGCCGCCTCGGCGATACTGCGGGTGTCGGTGACGTCCAGGCGGAGCGGATGGACCCCGGCCCCGTGTGCCCGCAGCTTCCGGGCGGCCCGCTCCGCGTCCGGCATCGATCGGGCGGTGAGGATCACCGAGTGGCCGAGGTCGGCCAGTTGCCGGCACACCTCGTGGCCGATGCCGCGGCCGGCACCCGTGACCAGGGACACGTGGGTCGTCATGCCGTACTCCTCACCTGCCCGATCACGGGCACTTCAGGAACGTCCGTCGACCCGCTGGGAGGCCTCGCCGAACACCCAGCCGGAGGTCTGGGAGATGAAGTCCGCGGGGAATCCGCGGGTGAAGCCGGTCGCCTCCTCCAGTCGCGAGATCGCCTCGCCGGGGAGCACGATCTCGATCGCGGCCAGGTTGTCCTTGATCTGTTCGACGGTGCGCGCACCGATGATGGGGTGCACCGCGCGGGATCGGGCCCTGGTCCAGGCGATGGCCACCTGCGAGCTGCTGACACCCAGCTCGCCGGCGACCTCGTCGACGACCCGCGCGACGGCCAGGTCGTGCGCGGTGATCGAGTCGCCCGCGATCCGGGTGCCCGCCTCGGGGCCGCCGGGCCGGGTGAATTTTCCGGAGAGCACACCGCCGCCGAGCGGGCTCCACGCCGCGACGCTCATCCCCTGCGCCTCGGCCATTGGCAACAGCTCCCGCTCGATGTCGCGGTTGAGCAGGCTGTAGGGGACCTGGAGTCCGGCGAACGGCGTCCAGCCGCGCCATTCGGCGAGCGTGTTGGCGCGAGACACCACCCAGGCCGGGGTGTCGGAGATCCCGATATAAAGAATCTTCCCGGCCCGTACGGCGTCGTCCAGGGCGCGCATGGTCTCCTCGATCGGGGTGTGACGATCCCACAGGTGCACCCAGTAGATGTCGAGGTAGTCGGTGCGCAGCCGGCGAAGGCTGGTCTCCAGCGAACGGGTCATGTTCTTGCGATGGTTGCCCGCCGCGTTGGGGTCGCTGCCGTCCCGCGACACCGTGTACTTGGAGGCGAGTACGAACCGGTCGCGGCGGCCGTCGAGAAGTTCGCCGAGGATCTCTTCGCTGGCACCGCCGCGGTAGTTGATCGCGGTGTCGATGACGTTGCCGCCCGCGTCCGCGTACGCGTCGAGGATCCCCCGGCACTCCTCGATCGGTGCCCCCGCTCCGCCCTGCTCGCCGAAGGTCATCGCGCCCAGGAACAGTTCGGAAATCCGCAGGCCGGTCTGGCCCAGCAGTCGGTAACGCATGGTCGGTCCTTCCAGTTTTCGAGAGTGGGCGGTCAGGCGCCGAAGGCCTTGGCGGCCTCGCGGGCGATCTCGTCCGGAGAGACCTCGCGCAGGTGCTGCGAGATGCCCCAGCGATGGCCGGACGGATCGAGGATCTGCCCGTGCCGCTCACCCCAGAAGGCATCGGCCAGCGGCTGGAACACCGTGGCTCCGGCGTTCAGGGCTCGCTGCCACAGGGCGTCGGCGTCATCGGTGGCGATCTGCAGCGCCCCGTAGGTGCCGCCCAGGGTCAACGGCGACACGATGCCGTGGTCGGGAAACTCGTCGGCGATCATCACTGTCGAGTCGCCGAACGCCAACTCGATCGTCATCACCTTGCCGCCCGGCAGCGGAACCCGGCTCAGCTCCTTGGCATCCAGCGCCTCGGCGTACCACTGCGCGGCACGGACCACGTCTCGGACTACGAGGTGAGGGGTGAGGGTGGCCATGTGGTCCTCCAAATGATCGTTATCGGATAACCCGAATCATCGGCCGCCCCGGCCGGCATGTCCAAGATCTGCTGTGATAACCAACAGCTATGGATGCGCACATTCGGGATCTGCGGTACTTCGTCGCCATCGCAGAGGAACTGAGCTTCATCCGGGCGGCCGAGCGCCTGTTCGTGTCCCAGCCGGCCCTCAGCAAGCAGATCCGGCAACTGGAGAACGGCCTGCGTGTCCGATTGTTCGACCGGGACCGGCGGACGGTACGCCTCACCCCGCCCGGTGAGGTCCTCCTGACGGCTGCCCGCGAACTCATCCGCTCCTGGGACGAGGCGCAGCGTCTGGTGAGCGACACGGCGGCCGCCGAGGCCGCCGTGCTGACCATCGGCCTGTCCACCAGCGTCGGGCGTGGCCTTCTGCAACGGGCCCGGACCCGGTTCGCCGAACGGCACCCGAACTGGCGTCTGGAGATACGCCAGATCAACTGGGAGGACGCGACCGCGGGCCTGGCCACAGCCGACGTCGATGTGGCGCTGGTGTGGTTGCCGATCCCGCAACAGGAGCAGTTCACCATCCGGGTCCTGGCCACCGAGCCGCGCTGGGTCGCTCTGCGCGACGACCACCCGCTCGCCGATCGCGCCGAGGTCGAGTTCGGCGAACTCCTCGACGAACCGTTCCTGGCGCTTCCCGAGCAGGCCGGGCCACTACGCGACTACTGGCTTGCCGCCACCGAACGGGGCGACCATCCCGTACGGATCGGAGCGACCGTCCACAACGCCGAGGAGACCTTCGCCGCCGTCGAAGGAGGCAGCGGCATCGTCCTGCTCGCCGCCGGCAACGCCGCCATCTACCGGCGCACCGGCATCACCGCGCTCCCGGTCAAGGGCCTGACACCCTGCGAACTCGCCCTCGCCTGGAGCCCCGACGATCACCGCGCCGTTCTCCGCGACCTCGCCCAAGCCCTGTCGGACTCCTGATCACACCAGAAAGACATTCTGGGCGTCGCGTTCGACATTCAGCTGCGACCGAACAGACGCCCCTCCAAAAGCACGCCACCGACCGGGCGATGCGCTTTTTGCATATTAAAAGCAAAAAGCCCCGGCAGATAAATCCCGCCGGGGCCTGAGCTAACACGTGCCGGTTGGCTACGCCGCGCCGACCCGAGCCGGCTGAGACACCTGAGGCAGCTTGAAGCCCTTGGCGAACAACCAGATGGGCAGGACCAGGACTTCGAACAATCCGCCCGGAACCAGCAAGATCATGCCCATCCCCATGTCCGTGTCCAGGACGCCGAGGAGGTCCAGCGGCACTCCCAGCAGAAGCAGGGCGTAGCCGATGAGCCCGAGGACCGCGATGGGCTGAGGGACTATTTTTGAAACGAACAGCAGGTAGTTGAACACCAGGCCGCCGATGGCCGTGGGAATGTATACCCACAACATCGCATTGGGGACGGCCTGCAGCTGAGTCAGCAGGTGGATGCCGCAGATGGCGGAGACCGCGAACTCGGCGACCCTCATTATCGGATACCAGCGGGCCAGCTTCTGGTCGAATCCCTTCAGGACCTGATACATGAGGAGGCCGATTCCCACCACGGCCAGACCCGAGCACATCATGAACGCCACACCGGCTGTCAGCGCCGTTCTGCCGGAGTCGCCGTCGATGAATCCCTCGGTGAGGGTGTTCCCGATCACGGCCGAGACCATCTGCAAGACGAATAAGACTCCGACCGCGACCGCGATTTTTCGGGTTGCCATAACCGGACCGTCCTTTCTACGTCCTTGGGCGAAGGTCACGTCTTCGACGGCGATTCGCATGGCTCGATCATCGCGACGAACGGCAGGACGCGGCCTCACACGGCTCGCCATCTCACCCGGGTGAGATGGCGAGCCGCAGGGCCTTGAAGGGGACCACGGTGCGGGAGATGGGCCTGGCGGCTACGGAACCGCGCCCACCCGCGCCGCCCGGTCAGCGTGCTCGCCGGTCCCGGCTCGGCTCCGGCATCGACAGCCACGTCCGATTGGCCTTGCCACACCCGACGGAACGAGAACGGCGTCAGCGAAGGGCGCTGATCCACTCCAGCCGGCCGCACCTCGGCGAAGGTTCCTCGCAGTCGTGTTGCGCGCGGAGACGATGCGGTGGGTCGCGCGGACTTGGTGTCAGGAGCTGCTTTTCGAGGCTTCTCCTGCGCTGACCTGGCACGCAGCCGATGGCGCATCTGCCGCTTGCCAAACGGTGATCTTCGTGATGTGGCCGGCCTCGGTACGGGCCGGGTGCGCAGGGTGATCGGGCGAGTGCCAGAAGTCGTCCGGTGGCCAGTCCCGTGAGAGCGCTCGTGGCGCAACGGTTCTTCCGCGAGTTTTCGATTGCCTTTTCGCAACGAGAATTCGCCGCAGGGGCCGCCCGCATTTCTCAGACGGCCAGCCGATGAGACCAACTCGCAACCTAGCCGACTCTGGATCGTGACTTTCTGTCAGGAAAAAGTGCGGACTTCGCAACGCGCACTCCGCCTACCAGCGCAAACCCGCATGCAAACCCAAATCACATACTTAATTAAATAATTTTGCAGACGTCCTGACTTCGAATTCGTGCATGCTGTCGACTATTGTCCGGAGGCTTATCAGCGTGATAGCGTCCGAAATCGTAGCCTGGGGGCTGCACATAAGTAATATGTTCGCGTGGTCGGCGAGATGTGATTGTCGATCCCAGCTTCCTGAAGCGATTGACTAGACGCGTTCCTACGGGGGGGAACCGTTCGCTGCGTCCGGCAGGACGGGTGCTGGATTGACCTCTGCAACAAATTCGGTTCCTGCGTGTTGCAGGGTTGCGGGCTTTATCTAAATTCAAGGGGGAATGGGTGTGAATTGGACGGCGGATAAAACGCCTCCTCAACCTGTTACTAACGGAGACACAATTCCTGAGAACGATGTGCGATACACGGTGGTCTGCAACCACGAAGAGCAATATTCCATCTGGCGGGTTGGCGAGCCGGTTCCCGAAGGTTGGCGGGAAGCCGGCGTCACCGGTTCACAGGAACAGTGCCTGGCCCATATCGAAGAAGTGTGGTCCGACCTGCGCCCGCTGAGCCTGCGCCTGACTCGCTGAGAACGAAAGGAAAATTGTGGTGGTGCAACACAAGCTCATCCACCGGTGGGTGGAGGACGCGGTCGCGGAAGACCCGAACGCTGTCGCGGTCACCGCGGGGAATTCCGCGCTCAGTTACGGTGACCTCAACACACAGGCCGGCGCGCTGGCCGGATTGTTGCGAGCGCACGGTGTCGCGGTCGGATCGCGAGTGGTCGTCGCGGTGCCCCGGTCCATCGACTTTGTGGTGGCGGCCTTGGCGGTGCTCAAGGCGGGCGGAGCATACGTGCCGATCGACCCGGAGTACCCGCTGCGGCGGCAGGAGCTCATGCTCGCCGACTCCGGCGCGACGCTCATCATCACCGCCGGCGGACAGAGTCCCGAGGGGTTCCCCGCGGTCGACATGCGTACCGCGGTGAAAGCCGATGGCGCATCCGGAGCGGACAGCGGCGACGAGACGGCACCGGACATCCGTCCTGAGGACCTCGCCTACATCGTGTACACCTCCGGCTCGACCGGTATCCCCAAAGGCGTCTGCATCTCCCACGCCGCGGTTACCGACTTCATCGGATCGGACCGCAGACTGGCGATCTGCCGGGGCGAGGTCGTCGCTCACCTGGCCCCGACCGCCTTTGACGCCGCGACGTTCGAGATCTGGGGCGCGCTGGCCCGCGGGGCCACCGTCGCCGCCCTGAGCAAGGAGGAGATCTCGGTCGCGGAGTTGGGCGGCGCCCTGCGCACGGTCCGGCCAGACTGGATGTTCCTCACCACCGGCTTGTTCCACTTGCTCGTGGACCACGACGTGGCGATGTTCAGCGCCGTCGGGACTGTGATCACCGGCGGGGACGTGCTCTCACCACAACACGTGCGAGCTGCGGCGGAAGTGGTGTCACGAGACCTCTACGCGGCGTACGGACCGACCGAGACGACCGTGTTCGCGTCCCTGCACAGGGTCGATCCGGCACGCTCCTACGAGCGGGTGCCGATCGGCCGGGTCCTGCGCAACAAGAAGATGTACGTACTCGACGACGACCTCGGCAAGCTCCCACCGGGCGTGGTCGGGGAGATCTATCTCGGTGGCAGTGGCTTGGCCCGCTGCTATCACCACCGCGGAGGGGCCACGGCGGAGCGCTTCCTGCCCGATCCGTATTCCGAGACCCCGGGTGCACGGCTCTACCGGACCGGTGACCTCGGCAGGCTGCTCCAGGATGGTGAGGTCGAGTTCATCGGTCGCACCGACCGTCAGGTGAAGGTGCGCGGTTTCCGGGTCGAACTCGGCGAGATCGAGGCCGTGCTGTCGGCACACGAATCGGTCGGTGCGACAGCGGTGCTGGCCGTTGGTGACGATGAGAACAGCAAACGGCTCGTGGCCTACCTCGCTCCCGCAGGTCGGGCTGAGCTGAGTGCCGCGGCGCTCCGGCGCTGGGTCACCGATGCGCTTCCCGCCTACATGGCCCCGTCGCACTACGTGTTGTTGGAGACGCTGCCTCTCGACCCCAACGGCAAGGTCGACCGGAAAGCCCTTCCCCAACCGTGGACCGCCCGCGCGGATTTCGACCTTCCCGCGATGGTCGCGCCCAGGACCGACACCGAACGACTGGTCGCCCAGGTGATGGCCGACGTGCTCGAACTGGACGAGGTGGGCGTCGAGGACGGCTTCTACGCCCTCGGCGGGGACTCCTTGCGCAGCGTCCGGATGCTGGAGCACCTACGAGGCCTGGGCATAACCATCAGTGCACGAGACTTCCTGTACCGGCCCACCGTCAGTGCCCTCACCGGACTGGTCGACGAGCAACAGCTGGTCGGAGACAGGAAATGAAGATCACGTCTCCCGCCCGCGACGCACGAGTCCCGTTGACCGGTGTCGACCTCTACGACCCGGCGCCCTTCCGCGAGGAATGTCAGCACACCCTGTGGCAGACCCTGCGTGAAGAATCGCCTGTCTGGTGGCAGCGGGCGCCCAACGGGACCGGGTTCTGGTCCTTGACCCGCCATGCCGACTGCGAGCAGCTGCTCAAGGACCACCGCAGATTCAGCTCCGAGTACGGCACGATCCTCAGCTCGGTGGGCATCGGGGACGCCGCGCGCGGCAAGACCATGACCGTCACCGATCCGCCTTTGCATGGGCAGCTGCGCAATCCGGTGCTGCGCAAACTGGGCTGGGCGGTAATCCGCCGGTGCTCCGACCAGCTCCGAGCAGAGGTCGGCCGAGTCGTCGCACCGCTGCTGGAAAACCGAAAGGCCGACTTCGTCGAGCTGATGCACTACCTGCCGATGGCGATGCTGGCCCCGATGATGGGCATTCCCGCGGAGTTGCGTGCCGAGATCGCCCGATGGTCGGCGGTGAGCATCACGCCCGACGAGCCTGGCCTCACCGGTGGGATCGATGGACACATCGCCGCGCGAGAGGCGCACGTGCACATGCTCGATCTGTTCGGCGCTGCGATCAAGATGCGGGCCGGTGACCCGGGCGACGACGTGATGACCGCGCTGACCGAGTTGCTTCTGGACGGTGAGCCACTGACCGAGTGGCACATGGCGCTCAACTGCTACAGCTTGATGATGGGCGCGCACGCCACCACACCGCACGTGGCCAGCCAGATAGTGGCCGTCCTCGCCGAGCGACCGGACCTGTGGTCGGCGGTGCGGGCCGATCCCACTCTGATCCCCGCGCTGGTCGACGAGGGCACTCGCTGGACGTCCCCGACGCATCACCTGCTGCGGCGGGCCAATGTGGACACCGAGATCGGTGGTACGGCGATCACCGAAGGCGACTGGCTGGTCGGGTGGGTCGGTTCGGCGAACCGGGACCACGACGTGTGGGACGACCCGTACGAGTTCCGCCTCGACCGGGGGGCAAGCCCGCACCTGGGTTTCGGCGCCGGACCGCACTACTGCATTGGTGCGCAGGTCTCCAAGACGGCGTTGACGGTGCTGTTCGAGATCCTGGCCGAGCACGTCGAGCGGTTCGAGGTCGCCTCCGAGCCCACGCACCTGACCTCGAACTGGATCAACGGCATGACCCGGATGGACCTGGTGGTCCACCTCGGAGCGCGGACATGACCCGGTGGACCCTGCGCCCCATCCCGGCCGACGGGGATTTCCTGGTGTTCGGTCTGCCGTACGCGGGCACCGGAGCCACCTCGTTCAACGGGTGGCCGCGCGAGTTCGGAACGGGCCGGTTCTGCGCTGTGCAGCCACCGGGACGGGAGAACCGGTTCGACGAGGACACGGTCAGCAGTCATCAGGAATTCGCCGAGGGCCTGGTGGAAGCAATCGCCGACCGGCTGGACCGGCCGTACGCGCTGATCGGGCACTGTGGGTCGGTGCCGTACCTGCTACAGACCGCGGCGCATCTGGAGGAGCGTGGGCTTTCGGCTCCCCGGCGGTTGTTCGCCTCCGGGTGGGGAGCTCCGGACCGGGGGCTGTACGGCAGGCTGAACTTCGTCGACCTGGCCGAGGTCGACATGGTCGCCGAGATCGAGGACCGATGCACGGCCCTGGGCCAACGGCTGCACCCTGAATTCGTCGAACTCGTCGCGGAGATAATGCTCGCCGATCTGCGGGTGCAGCGCGGCTACCGGGCTGAGGCACTGCCCAGCCGGGACATTCCCGTATCGGTGATCGGCTGGACCGAGGACAGCGTCGTCCCCCCGAACGTCGTGTGGCCCGGTTGGGAAGAGTGCACCGCGGCCACGTTCCAGATACTCGAGGGAGACCACTGGGAGTTTCTCCGCTGTCCCCAAGCGCTGCGAGACCTCGTCGAGCACGAAATGACTGCCCCATGAGCTCGATCGTGTGGAAGTGGAATACCGCAGAACAAAGGGCTTCACCCTGTTCGCGACCTGCCGCGAGCTGAACGAACCGGCGTTCCCGGGCAACCGGCCGGTGGTGCACGGCCACACCGGGTTCACGCCCCGCTACGACCGCAACGACCGCCGGCCGCACCGGGCCCACGTCCAACTGGACGGGCGACGCGACCTGTCGCAACTGGTCGGCCCGGGTCCTGTGTCGGCCTGATCAACACACCCTCGAGCCCCTCGACAAAGGACACGGCGTATGAATCCATCGCAGACGATCACCGAACGGCCGGCGAGCCCATCGGAGCCGAGCCTGGTGCGCAACATGCTCATCGAGATCTGGAGCACCACGCTGGGACGCGAAGTGACCGCAGACGACAACTTCTTCGAAGCCGGCGGCGACTCGCTGTTGGCGTTGGTCACCATCGAGCAGATCAACCAGCGCCTTGGCTGGCAGACCAACATGGGCGACCTGCTGCGGTTCCAGACCATCGCCAAACTGAGCGCGGAAAAGGCGCAGCCGCAGGCCGCCAACGCCGAACGTGCGTTGATCCGCATGAGCAACCCGGGCGCACGCACTCCGATCGTCTTCATCCATGCCGGGGGCGGCATGGTCGATGGCTACGCCCGGCTTGTCCGGGAACTGGGCACCGACCGGGGCTGTTACGGGCTGCAGTCCCCGCTGCTGCTCGAGGCCCCGGGGAACGTGCCGGAGAGCATGGAGGGGTTGGCCGCGCTCTACGCGGATCTGCTGCAGGACGAATTCGGCGACGACGACTTCCACCTGTTCGGCTCCTGCGGCGGCGGCGCGATCTGCGTCGAGCTGGGCCGTATCGCCGCCGATCGCGGGCTCAACCTTGGCAAGACCGTCGTGGTCGATGGCTATCTTGAACTGCACTCCACCGGTGAGGCGCCGGAGAACGAGCTGCTGGTGGACTTCTATGACGGCGTTCTGCGCATGTCGGGCACAACGGGGCAGTTTCCGGCGGTGACCTCGCAGGACGCCGACGTGGAGGAGTTGATGCGGTACGCGGCGGCCGCCGTGTTCGGCACGGGCATGGGTTCGGACGAACGCGCCGAGGCGTTCTGCCGTCGCGTCTACGCCTCCTTCCTGAACGCCGCGCATGCGCTGGCCATCTACCGCCCAGAGCCCGCCGATGTCGACATGCTCATGCTGCTGGCCGGGGACAACCACACGCTCGACGAGTGGCGTTCGGTCATCACCGGCGAACTGACGGTCGAGGTGTTGCAGTCCGAGTTCCACGGCCAGCGGCTCTGTATCGAGGAGGCCCCGTACCTGGCGGCCCGCATCATCGGCTACTTGGACGAGGAATGATGGGCATGGACACGACGGCTACCAATCCGTTCGAGGACGCCGCCGGCGTGTACCGGGTGTTGCGCAATGCCGATGGTCAGTACTCCCTGTGGCCGGACTTCGCCGAGGTGCCCGCCGGGTGGCACACCGTCTTCGGGCCCCAGCAGCGGGCGGCCTGCGTCGAGCACATCGAGCAGAACTGGACGGACTTGATTCCGGCACGCCGGGTCAGCACGGCGGGAGAACGGGCATCATGACCGTTCCACCGGAGCGTTTCGACGCCACCGACACCGACGAAGAGCGGACGATCGGTCTCGTCGGCCGGTTCGAGGAGCAGGCCGCCCGCGCGCCCGAGGCACCGGCACTGGTTGCCGGGGACACCGTCGTGACCTACGGGGAGCTCAACGACCGGGCCAACAGGGTCGCGCGCCGGCTGATCGGCCGAGGCGTCGGACCGGAAGACATCGTCGCGGTCCACCTGCCTTCCGGTCCCGACCTGGTCGCCGCGTTGTTGGGCACGCTGAAGGCCGGCGCCATGTATCTGCCTCTGGACCCGAACTACCCGCCGGCTCGGGTCGCGTACATGATGGCCGACGCCGCACCTCGGACGCTGATCACGACGCGCGAGGTTGCGACCGGCCTCGACGGCCCGGCCGGCGTCGACGCGGCCGCGCTGTTGTACCTGGACGAGCAAGAGGACCCGCAGAACCTGGCGCCGGCCGACCCGGTCGGCCACATCCACGGTCCGGACCAGGGCGCCTACACCATTTACACCTCCGGCTCGACAGGCCGTCCCAAAGGCGTCATCGTCACGCACCGTTCGTTGGCGAACTTCCTGGCCTGCCTGTCGGATCTGTTCCAGGTGCACTCCGGTGACGTGGTGTTCTCCACCACCCCGGTCTCCTTCGACATCTCCGGGTTGGAGCTGTACCTGCCGTTGGTCAACGGCGCCGTGGTGCACCTGGTGCCGCGGGAGACCGCCGTGGACGGGGTGGCGCTGCGCCGGTACCTGGCCGCCGCCCGGCCGACACTGGTGCAGGGCACTCCGGCGCTGTGGCAGCTGCTGCGGGAGGCCGGCTGGAGCCCGGACGAGCTGCCCGGCACGGGACGTCTGCTGTGCGGCGGCGAGGCGCTGCCGCAGGATCTCGCCGACTTCCTCGCTGCCGGTGCGGCCGAGGTGTGGAACCTCTACGGCCCGACGGAGACCACCATCTGGTCGCTGCTGGCGCCGGTGGTCGCCGGCGAACCCGTCTCCATCGGGAACCCGCTGTGGAACACCGGCATCCACATCCTGGACGAATGCCTGACGCCGATGGCGCAGGGCGAGACGGGCGAGCTGTACCTCTCCGGCGACGGGCTGGCCCGCGGCTACCACGGACGCGGTGCGCTCACCGCCGAACGGTTCGTGGCGTGCCCGTTCGGCGCGCCCGGGAGCCGCATGTACCGCACCGGAGACCTGGTGCGGCAACGCACCGACGGTACGCTGGATTTCGCCGGCCGCGCCGACGAACAGGTGAAGGTCCGCGGCCACCGCGTCGAGCTCGGCGAAATCGAAGAGACACTGCGCCGGTTGCCGCAGGTCGCCCAGGCACGGGTGGTCGTGCGCGAGGACATCCCGGGCGTGGCTCAGCTGACCGGGTACGTCGTACCGGCCACCGGCCAAGCGCCCGATCCGGACGAGCTGCGCCGCGCACTCGGCACCTGGCTCCCGGAGTACATGGTGCCGGCCGGCATCGCGGTGTTGGACCGCTTCCCGCTGACCCCGGCCGGCAAACTCGACCGTAAGGCGCTGCCGCCGGTGGACTTCTCCGGTATCGGCGTGGGCCGTGCTCCCGCCACCCCGCAGGAGCGGGCGCTGGCCGATTTGTTCGGTGAGGTGCTCGGGATCGGCGACGTCGGCGCCGACGACGGTTTTTTCGACCATGGCGGCGACTCGCTGCTCGCCACCCGCCTCATCGCCCGCATCCGGGCCGAGTTCGGCGTGGAAATACCGATCCGAGCCGTATTCGACGAGCGCACCCCGGCTGCACTGGCGCTGCAGGTCGCCGGTGCCGAGCAGGCGCGGTCCGCCTTGCGCGCCATGGACCGCGGCGCCTCGCTGCCGCTGTCCTACGCCCAGCAGCGGCTGTACTTCCTCCATCGGCTGGAAGGTCCCAGTTCCACTTACAACCTGCCGATCGCGGTGCGGCTGACCGGGGAGGTGGACTTGGCCGCGCTGCGCGCGGCGGTGACGTCCCTCCTGCGGCGGCACGAGAGTCTGCGGACCCGCTTCGCGGATGGACCGTCCGGGGCCGAGCAGGTGGTGGTGGCCTCCGATGCCGCAGCCGTCGAGGTCACCGTGCATGAGGTCACGACCCAAGAACTGCCGGCCGCCATCGACGCTGCGGCGGGGCACCTCTTCGACCTCGCCGCCGACATTCCGGTACGGGTCGATCTGTTCCGTACCAGCACGCACGAGCACGTGCTGCTGCTGTGTATCCACCACATCGCCAGCGACGGGTGGTCGCTGGCGCCGCTGGTGCGCGACCTCTGCGATGCGTACACCGCACATCGCGCGGGCACGACGCCCACGACGCCGCCGCTGGAAGTCCAGTACGCCGACTACACGCTGTGGCAGCGTGAACTGCTCGGATCGGCCGACGACGCGGACAGCCTCATGGCGCGGCAGCTCGCCTACTGGCGCGAGCAGCTCGCGGGCGCGCCGGAGCTGTTGGAGCTGCCGATCGACCGGCCGCGCCCCGCGATGGCGACCTACCGCGGCGACGTGGTGCCCTTCGAGGTGCCGGTCGCGCTGGCCGAACGGCTCACGAAGCTGGCCAAGCAGGAGGGCGTCAGCCTGTTCATGGTGCTGCAGGCGGCCACGGCGACCTTGCTGACCAAACTGGGCGCCGGAACGGACATCCCGCTGGGCAGCGCGCTGGCCGGTCGCGCCGACAGCGCGCTCGACGAGAACGTCGGGTTCTTCGTCAACACCCTGGTGTTGCGCACCGACACGTCGGGCAACCCGTCCTTCGCCGACCTGCTTGGTCGGGTCAAGACGTCCAACCTGGCCGCGTACGAGAATCAGGATCTGCCGTTCGACTACCTCGTCGACGTGCTGAACCCGGCCCGCAGTACCAGCCGCCACCCGCTCTTCCAGGTCATGCTGGTGCTGCAGAACAATGTGGCACCGCGGTGGCGGCTGGACGAGCTGACGGCCGAGCACGAAGTGGTGCCGACCCGTACCGCGAAGTTCGACCTGACGTTTGAGCTGACCGAGCGGTTCACGGTGGACGGGCAACCGGACGGCCTCAGCGGTGAGATCGAGTACGCGACCGATCTGTTCGACCGATCCACGGCCGAGACAGTGGTCGAGCGGCTGCTGCGAGTGCTCCGCGCGGTAGCCGATGACCCGGCTCGGGAGCTGGGAGCGATCGACGTCCTCAGCGAGACCGAGCGGCATCTGGTTCTGCACGCGTGGAACGACACCGACCTGCAGCTCTCCGGCGCCACCTACCCGCAGTTGCTGGCCGACCAGGTGGCCCGCACCCCTGATGTCGTCGCGCTCGTCCACGAGGACACCGAACTGACCTTCGCCGAACTGGACCGCCGATCGAACCGGATCGCCCACTGGTTGATCTCCCGCGGCGTCGGCCGCGACGACGTGGTCGGACTCGCGATGCGGCGCTGTCCGGAGCTGCTGTGCGCGCTGCTGGGCATTCTGAAAGCAGGCGGGGTATATCTGCCGCTGGACCCGGACTATCCGCCGGACCGGCTGGGTTTCATGATCGCCGAAAGCGCCCCCGTCCTGCTGCTGACCATGACCGACGTCGTCGCGAAACTTCCTGACCATGCGCGGCAGGTGCCGCGCCTTGAATTCGACGATCCGGACGCGCTACGCGAACTGGCTCAGCACCGCGCGGACGCGCCGACGGACGCGGATCGCCGCGCGGCGATCCGTCCCGAAGACCTGGCGTACGTCATCTACACTTCCGGCTCCACCGGCCGGCCGAAAGGCGTTGCCGTCACGCACCGCGGCATCCCCAACCTCGCCCACAGCTACCTGGAGCGGTTCCAGCTCAAGGAGGGCTCGCGGTTCCTGCAGTTCTCCTCGATCAACTTCGACCCGACGTTCTGCGAGTTGTGCTGCACCCTGCTCGCCGGCGCAACCGTCGTGCTCACCTCGCCCGATGAGATGCTCTCCGGCGATCGGCAGCGTGAGGTGATGGTCCGGTACCGGCCCACCCACATCACCTTCTCACCCACCATTCTCGGTGGGATGGCCGAAGACGCGCTCGCGGAGTGCGGCAACCTGATGGTCGCCGGTGAGATCTGCCCGCCCGCGCTGGCTGCCGCGTGGGCACCAGGCCGCCGGATGATCAACACATATGGGCCGACGGAGGCCACCGTCGACACCTTGTACTGGGAGTGCGGCAGCGGCCCGGACGGCTATGAGGACGTGTCGGTGCCGGTGGGTCGTCCGCTGCACAACACCAAGGTGTACATCCTTGACGCCGCGCTTCGCCCGGTGCCGCCTGGCGTCACCGGTGAGCTGTACATCAGCGGCCACGGCCTGGCCCGCGGTTACCTCGGCCGGCCCGGCCTGACCGCCGAGCGGTTCGTGGCCTGTCCGTTCGGAGCCGACGGCGCGCGGATGTACCGCACCGGCGACCTGGCACGCTGGCGCGCGGATGGCGAGGTTGACTTCGTCGGCCGCGCCGATGACCAGGTCAAGGTTCGCGGCATGCGCATCGAACTCGGCGAGATCGTCGCTGTGTTGAACGACCACGAGAAGGTGGTGCAGTCCGCCGTCATCGTCCGCGAAGACACCCCAGGGCACCAGCAGCTCGTCGGCTACGTGGTGCCCGCCACCGATTCCGGGGCACGCGGCGGGGCTTCCGACATCGAACATGTCGGCAGATGGCAGCAGATCCACGAGCAGGGCTACAGCGAGCAGCGGCACCTCGGTGCCGAGCAGGATTTCACCGGCTGGAACTCCAGTTACGACAACGAGCCGCTGCCGCTGGAGCATATGCGCCAGTGGCAGGCGGCCACCGTCGAGCGCATCCTGGACATGCGACCCGACAGGGTCCTGGAAATCGGTGTCGGCTCCGGCCTGATCCTCTACCCGGTCGCGCCGCACTGCACCCTGTACGCCGGTGTGGACTTCTCCGCTTCCCTGATCCAAGCCCTTGACGCGACGATCAGCGGCACCGACCTGCGCGATCGGGTCGATCTGCGCACCATGGCCGCCCATGAGGTCGGCGTGCTGGCGCCGGCTCGTTTCGACACGGTAGTGATCAACTCGGTGGCGCAGTACTTCTCCAGCGTCGAGTATCTGATCGACGTGCTGCGCCAGGCGATGGAGCTGCTCGATCCCGGAGGACGGATCTTCCTTGGTGACATCCGTAATCTGCGGCTGCTGCGTGCCTTCCTCACCGCTGTCACCCTGCACGACGGCGCGCACTCCGAGGAGTCGCCGGCCACCGTACGGGATCTCGTCGCCCACCAGCAGGAGCTGGAGAGCGAGCTGCTGCTGGATCCGGCGTTCTTCGCGCGGATCGGCGAATGGGTACCGGATGTCGTCGGTGTGGACGTGCAGCTCAAGCGCGGTCGCTTCCGCAACGAGCTGACCGACTACCGCTACGACGTGGTACTGCACAAACGGGGAGCCGACCTGATGTCCCTCGCCGATGTGCCCGAGCTGGCGTGGAGCCGCGCGGTGGACGTCGACGCCCACTTGGCAGGCACCCGGCCGCAGGCGCTGCGCGTCACCGGCGTCCCCAACGACCGGGTGGCCGCCGAGGTGACGACCGCCCACCGGGTGGCCACCGGTGCCGGCACCCCGGTAGGTGACCTGTCCGCAGCGGCGAACGAACGGTCCGGAGTCGACCCCGAGACCCTGTGCGACGTCGGCGCCAAGCTCGGCTACGCCGTCTACCCGACGTGGACCGACACCGACGACGGCGACCGATTCGGCGTGGTGTTCCTGGCCTCCAGGCCGACCGTGGGAGCCGGGCTGACCGACGTGTTCCTGGCCGCGGACAGAGCCGACCGGCCGCTGCGGGAACTGGCCAACGACCCACAGGCCGCCGATCGCAGTCACCGCCTTGCCGCCGAACTGCGCCGCCACGCGGCACGGCGACTGCCGGACCACATGGTGCCCGCGGCCGTCGTCATGCTGGACGCTTTGCCGTTGACCCCCAACGGCAAGCTCGACGTCCGGCAGCTGCCCGCACCGGACTTCACCTCCCGGGCGGGACGGCCGCCGGCCACTCCGCAGGAGACGACGATGGCCGCGCTGTTCGCCGACGTGCTCGGGCTGGCGGCGGTCGGCGTCCAAGACCGCTTCTTTGACCTCGGCGGCGACAGCATCCGATCCATCCAGCTCGTCAGCAGGGCCCGCGCCGGAGGCTTCCAGATCACCCCGCGCGACGTTTTCCATGATCAGACGGTCGAGGCTCTGGTGGCCAGGGCTGCCCAGAATGCCGAGGTGCTCCCACCGGAGGCCGGGGTGGCCGCAGGCATCGATGCCTGGCAGAAGATCCTGCGAACTCCCGATCCGGCATATCCGGCGTCCGTCGTCCAACCCGCCGTAGACCGGCGTTGGGGCCGTATCACCAGGCACATCACCGGTACGAACGCCGAGCGGCTGCTGATCGACCTGCCGAGCCTCTATCATTGCGACCCGGAACATATCGCGCTGGCCGCGCTCGCCCCTGCTCTGATCGAGTGGCGCCGCACATACCTCCCAAAGGCCGGGGCCTGGTTGCGACTCGATATGGCCACGGCAGGACTGCCGACCGCATACCCGGTGCGCCTCAACCCGGGCATCCCAGACGTGGACAAGGCCCTGGCCGAGCCACGAGACCTGGCTCGTGCTCTCAAGCGGGTCAAGGAGCAGGTGCGCTCGGTGCCGAACGCCGGCCGCACGTATTCCTTGCTGCCGGCCGACGCAACGACCGCACAGCAACCGTCGACGTACGTAGGCTCCCAGGTGTGTTTCCGGCTGCTGCCCGCCGAGGAGGCCCACGGCAGGACCGGCGTACAGCACGGGGGCGATGACGGCGCGGACTACGCCCTCCGGATCGACGCCTTGCCGGCCGAAGACGGCGAGGCGGTGGAAACGATCTGGCGCTGGGACGCCACACGGTTCACCGAGGCCGCCGTAGGCGCGCTCGCCGACCGGTGGATGGCCGTGCTGAGCTCGCTGGCCGACCTCGCCGAGCGCCCGGGGCTTGGCGGGCTGACCCCTTCGGACGTCGGTTTGGTCAATGTCAAGCAGTCGGCCATCAACCAACTGGCGGCCGACTACCCCGGCCTTTGCGACATCCTGCCCCTTGCCCCGCTGCAGCAGGGTCTTCTGCTCTACACCGCCGGCATCGATGACGGCCCCGATCCCTACCAGAGCCAGAGCCTGTTCGACCTGGACGGGCCATTGGACGCCGAGAGGCTGCGGCAGGCAGCGCATGCGCTGTTGATGAGGCACGACAACCTGCGGGCAGGGTTCACCCACCACGGCCTGCAGATGCCGGTGCAGGTGGTGCAGGACCGGGTGGATGTGCCGTGGAACGTGCATGAGCTGTCCCAGCTCACTCCGGCGGAGCAGGAGCGCGGGGAGACCGAAATTCTCGCCGCGGACCTGGCACAACGCTTCGACCTGGCGAACCCCCCCTTGTTGCGCTTCACGCTGCTGCGGCTGGCCGCCGAGCGACACCGGCTGCTCGTCAGCGACCACCACATCCTGCTCGACGGCTGGTCGACGTCGCTGGTGTGGCAGCAACTGTTCGCCCTGTACAGGGGCGAACAACTGCCGACGGTGCCGCCGTTCCGGGACTATCTGGCGTGGTTGGCGGCGCAGGACCGCGACGCCACGGTCTCGGCGTGGCGTAGGTACCTGGCGGACGTCAGCGGGCCGACCAGGGTTCATCCGGCCAAGCCGGCGTCGGACGTCCCGCTGCGCACCACCAGTCTCACGCTGTCGCCGGAGTTGACCGGTTCGCTGCAACGCCGGTGCGCGCAGGTCGGGGTGACCCTCAACACCGCCGTGCAAACGGCATGGGGCATCACGCTCGGCCGACTCACCGGACGTGACGACGTGCTGTTCGGCAACACCGTCTCCGAACGTCCCGCCGACCTCGACGGCATCGAGTCCATGGTCGGCCTGCTGATCAGCACCGTGCCGCTGCGGGTGCGCGTCCATCCGGGCGAACCGCTCGGCAAGACCATGACCCGGGTGCAGGAATCCCAGCTGGAAATGTTCCCGCACCGTTCCTTCGAGCTCACCGAAATTCAACGGATATTCGGTGCGGACGAATTGTTCGACACGTGCTACGTCTTCCAGAACTACCCTGACGACGCCCTTACGCAGACCGGAACCGACGGACTGCGGGTGCGCGAACGCACCCAGGGCGCGAAGGGAGTCTCCCATTATCCACTCAGCGTCACGGTCATTCCCGGCCGGCGACTTGAAATCATCGTCGGACACCATCCGCAGGTATTCGATGACACCCGAATAAACGAGATCAAGGAGTCCATCATCAACACGCTCGAAATGATCGGATCAGAGGACGGCCGATGAAGAATTTCCTGGAAATGATCCGGGAACTCCCGTTCGCGATGAAGATCCTGCTGCTGTCCACGACGGCGCGAGCGCTGAGTTTCTTCGCAATCCTCGCCTACATGCCCATCTACCTGTACGACACGGTGGGCATGGACGGCGCCACCATCGGCTATGTGATCGGCGGCAGCGTGCTCGCCGGCACCTTGGTGAGCGTCTACGGCGGCTATCTCGCGGACCGGGTCACGAAGATCAACTTCATGATCGTGCTGGATATCGCGATCATGCTGCTCTACCTCAGCCTGACGGTCGTCCACAATCCGCTCGCCGTTGCGGCCGTGCTGCTGCTGGCCAACGTCGCCTCCTCGTCCATGGGCGTCACCGGCAGCGCCTTGCTCTCCGAACTGGTGCCGCCCGAGAACCGCACCAAGGTGTTTTCGTTGCGCTATTCGCTGCAGAACATCGGCGCAGCGGTGGGCCCTTTCATCGGCGTCGCCACGATCGCGGCCGGCTCCGGCGGGCCGTTCATCCTCGGCGTCGGCATCATCGGAGCCTCCCTGCTACCACTGATGATCTTCCGCCGCCGGTTCCTGCCCGTCGACGGCGAAGCGGCGGCGGCAACCGTGACAGAAGAGCAGGACGAGGAGTCGCCCAAGTTCCGCGAAGTGCTGAAGGTGATGCGGGCGGACCGCCGGCTGGCGTACTTCACCATTGGCGGCATTCTCAGCCTTGTGGTGTACGGGCCGTTGCTGACCATCATGTCGCAGTACCTCATCCTCGTGGAAACCCGCGAAAACGCCTATGAATTGGTCGCCTACATCTCGGCCGCAAATGCGGTGGTGGTCATTACCACCCAGTACGTCCTTGGCAGCCGCCTGAGGCAGGATAACCTGCTGAAATGGCTGATCGTGGGGTCCGCCGCATTCGCTGTCGGATTGTTCGTGATGTCGTTGTCCACGAACGCGGCCATCATCGTCATCGCTGTGGTGATTTTCACCCTCGGTGAGGTCATCGTGGTGCCCGCCGAGTTCACCTTCATCGACTCCATCGCCCCGGACAATCTGCGTGGCAGCTACTTCGGCGCGCAGAACCTCGTCCACATTGGCATCGCCTTGGGCCCGATTCTCTGCGGCTTCCTCCTTCAGCACTTCGCACCGGCTGTAATGTTCTACGTCCTTATCGCCATCGTGATCGCCGGCTTGTGGTTCTTCATCGCCGGCTGCCGGGTTGCGGTGTCTTCTGCGAACCAGGAGGTGAGGAATCCGGCATGAGTTTCGACGAGATCGTGCAGAAGACATACTGCCCGTTTGCCAAACCGTCGAAGATGGGGCCTGATATAACCATCCGCACGGTCGATGTCGAGAAGGAGTTGCCGCAGCACCGGGAAATCATCGCGGATTTCTTCCGTACAGCTGAGGAGCACTCGTTCGACGGCATGGTCATTACTTTTGACGACCCGTCACTCGGTGCCACGCTAACCGCACTGGGGGATCTGACGCGGCGCTTCTACGCGAAGCTCACCGAATTATTCTCGAGCGTCTATATTCCCGATGATCCGCGCCCGGATGAGAGATGGTACGCGATGATCGAGGGCGAACTGTTCTTCCTGGTCTCCTTTGCCCCGTGCTACCCGGGGGCGTCGCCGCGGTACACCTATGGTGATCGGCGCACCTACTTTCTGCTGCAACCAGCCAGCACTTTTGAGCGGCACGCCAAGACCATCGAGCGACGACGTGCGGGAATCAACCGCGCATTCTCCGCAGCCGGAAAACCGTATGATGCGCGGCTGGCGAATTTGAACAACGACATGTTCAAGGCCGTCATGCCGATCGACCCCATTGACCACCACATTCCGTGGTGGGAAGCGGCCGGCGGCCGGTCCGGAGCGCTGGACGCCCTCGAAGAGAGAGATCGGTAAGTCGGCGGCCTGACTCCCGCCGGCGGGCACCACAAAGCTTTCTGAGCCAACTCCGCTCTTGGTTCTCCGTCGGGTGCGGATCGGCGAGTTCATGTGCATGATCAATTCAGAGGGGAAGATTCTGATGTGTCAGCATGGGGGAATCCTTGGCTACGAGCTCTCCGCCGAAGAAAAATCATCACTGGATCAGCTGCTCGCCGACCCGAACGTTGCGCACGGTGATCCCGGTGGGCAGGCGTTCCATGACAACGCCTGGGAGTTGGTGGCGCGTTTACCGATCGGGTTGCATCGGTTCTTGGAAGATTTTCGGCGTAATGACCCGGCCGCCGCCTTCCTGTTGCGCGGCTTCGGCGTCGACGACACCGCTGTCGGCCCGACGCCTCGCAACTGGGCCGAGGCCGCGGCCGCCGGACGCACCCGCCGTGAAGAGCTCTTTCTCGCACTGATCGGCAAATGCCTCGGCGAGGTGTTCAGCTGGCCAACATTGCAATCCGGGCGCATGATCCAGAACGTGCTACCGATCGCCGGCGACGAAGACGAGCAGAGCGGCCACGGCAGTGACGTGCTGTTGGAATGGCACACCGAGGATGCTTTTCATCCCTATCGCTGTGATTACCTCGCCCTTTTCGGTATCCGCAACCACGACCGGGTGCCGACAACCCTGTCGTCGGTTCGGGACGTGCGCCTGCCGGCGGCCGTCCGCCAGGTACTGGCCGAGCCGCGCTTCTACATCCTGCCTGACGACGAGCATCTGCGGCAGCTCGCCGATCAGTGGCCCGATCACCCTGGACTGCTGCGGATGCGCGCGATGCGGGAAGACCCCGAGCCGGTCGCGGTGCTCTTCGGCGCCGCCGACTCTCCGTATCTGCGCATCGACCCGTTCTTCATGCGCTGCGGCGATAATGACGCCGAAGCAGAACGGGCGCTCAAGGAGCTGGTGGCGGAATTGGAACGGGTGCAACAGGATGTGGTCGTCGACGCGGGCACGCTGTTGGTCGTCGACAATTACCTCGCGGTCCATGGCCGCCGCGCTTTCACGGCACGCTACGACGGGACCGACCGTTGGCTGCAGAAAGCGGTCGTTACCCGCGACCTCCGCAGGTCGCGGGACGCGCGGGACTCCGCCGCGGCTCGCGTTGTGCTCTGAGCCCAGATCCGCTGACGTAGTTGGTCGCGTTTGCGCGGCATGACAGCCTGGAGCGATCAGCGCTGGACGTTGGCGCGGATCACGCCGGGCTGATCCGCGTGCCTTCATCACCGACCACGACTGCTGACCGCTTACCCGCTCCCGACCCTGTCACGTGATGTTCTCCATCTCGTTCGGGCTGTGGTTTCCGGCACTTGCCGCGAATGCCCTATCGATGCTCGCAGCAGCCGTAAGCTGTGCCGCATGACAGGCGACTTGGATGAAAACGGTGATGCCGAGGACGTCTTTTCTCCCGGGGAGGAAGTAGCCGATCAGGAGCGCTACTACTGGGACAACCGGCGAATCTTCCAGGAGTTGGACGACGACGAAGCCGGACGACGGGAAGGGCGCCGGTTGAGAATGCAAGGGCGGAAGATGCATCTGCGGGTCCGCATGCACCGACACGCAGATCGACAGGACCCAGGACCGCTGCCAAGAGACATGGGGCTCCCACCACTTCCGGATCACTAGGATCTCCACGGCGACGACGTCATGGATTCCGGGGCTCTGGCGATCACGGCCGAGACCGTCTGCATCGTGATGCGAATCCGCCAAGCCCACGTCCAACGCGAAATGGGCCCTTCCTTCGCAGGAAGAGCCCATCGACGACCAATGATTACACGGTGCCGGCGCCGGGGCCGTAGTAGCCGCCGAGCTTGTCGCGGTAGTCGGGCTCCTTGTAGGTGGCCTCGTCGAACTCAGGAGCGTTCTTGATCTCTTCCTTGGTACGGGAGATGTAGACCTTGCGCTCCTGCGGGTCGATCCGGGTCACCGTACCGGCCGGCAGGACGACCTTCTTGCCGAAAATCCAGAAACCCGTGTCGACGACGACGTAGCTGTCGCCCACCGCGTTGCTCTCCTCGTCCACCGAACCGATCTTGCCGTCGGTGGCCTCAACGTCGAACCCGACCAGGTCCAGGGTCTGGTCGCCGCTGTACGTTTCGGGACGGTAGTTCCACACGTTTTCGGTCATGGCCAGACTCTTTTCTTCAGTGGTGGTGGGGCACTCATGGCCCTACCCGCCGCGCCGGCGGTAAACAAACGTGGAAGGCCAAGAACGCGAACGATGGCTGCCGCTCCACGGTCGCCGTGAGGTCGGCGCCGAGGGGGGAGGCGCTGAATGGCGCGCTCATTTCCAGGATCCGTTCGAGCTTCCTGGACGGAGCCCAGGGACCGCCGGCCATCTGGTGGTCAACCGGAATGAGGAGACGATCGGGCCGCTCACCAGCCGGATCACCGATGCGCCGGACCTGGAGCACGATCAGCCTCGGGCCTCGAAAAGCCGCGGGCCTCGCCCTGTCTGTCAGGGCGAGGCCATCACGGGCACCGCATGCTCATCGCGCAGGCGCGCGGGCGCTGATGATCGCGTTTATCGGACGCCGCGCCTGCCGTACAGGCTCACCGCTGCGATCACGCCGACGGCGGCGACGATGACCTGCAGCAGGAGTTCGATCCAGTCGATTCCGCCGGTGCTGGCGACGCCGAAGGCACTGGCGATGGCGGTGCCGATGAGGGCGGCGACGATGCCGATCACGATGGTCAGCCAGATCGGGATGCCCTGGCGGCCGGGCACGACCAGCCGGCCCAGGGCGCCGATGATGGCTCCGATGACGATGGCGGTGATGATGCCGGTGACTGTCATGTCCCACGCTCTCTGTTCGCTTGGCTGGCGAGCCCTCTGCTGCCCGGGGCGGCGGACACCACACATCACAAAACGATCAAGAGTCGGGGGCCCGTGATGACGTGCCCGGCATGAGGGCGCGCGACTCCCCCACATTCGGCGCCGAGCCGCCGACCGTTTCTCCGTGCACAACTTCTCCGTGCACAACGGATCGGCCGATGGCGCTCCTCCCCATCGGCCGGACACGTTCCTCCTGATCGACCGGTGAGTACCGTCAGTTTCCGGCGAGCTCCTCGATCCGGGTGGCGACCCCGTCCTTGACCGTCACCTTGGCGCGGGGATCTTTGCCCGACGCCAGCGCCTTCTCAAGCTGCTGCACCGTGCACTTGTGCGGGAGCTTGCCCCCGCTGCAGATCGTGCCCTTCACATCGAGCACCACCGCGGTCCGGCTGAGCACGACCGGCTGGACTTCGCCCTCGTCGAGCAGCACCGTGATCGAGCCCGGCTCCCCCTGGGTCGCGCTGATCACGCCGAGCAGATAAAGGCCGGGCTTCGTGTCATCGGCCTCGGCATCCGCGCTCGACGCCTCCGCCGTGGGCTCCGCGAAAGCGGTCGGGGCCGCGGAGGCGGCCGGGTCCGGGGCGGCGGTCTCGGAGTCGGCCGGGGAGGCGGACGCGGAGCCGGAAGCGGCCGGGGTTGCCGAAGCGGTCGGGGTCGCGGAAGCGGCGGAGGAGTCGCCCTCCCCCGAACAGGCGGAGAGGCCGGCGACAAGCGCGGCCACCAGGAAAACGTGCGTTGCCTTCAACGATCTGCTCATGAGGCGCAAACATCCCACAGAGCCCGCGTAACAGGGGAATCGTCCCTTGGACGGCCACCACCCTTCTCTTCGAAGCATTTCCATGACGAAGACAAGGCTGGTGGCCGTCCCGCGCTACGCGGCACGCCGTACCGAGCTCAGTGACGATCCGCTGCAGACGGATAGATCATCACTTCCGGGGGCTCACCTCGCGCCGCGCAGTCGCGGCTCACCGCTCAGGAGCCGACACCGGGCTGTTGTGATAGGCGGCGATCAGCCACCGGCCGTCCCGCTTCTCGAAGACCCAGGTCGCGTTCACCTTACGCAGGTCGTCCGGAACCTCGGTCTCGCCGGCGAACAGGATGGCGGATTCGCTGATGACGATCGCGCCGTCCCTGCCGACGAAGCGGATACCGAGCTGCCTGTTGTAGGTCGAGCTGCCCTTGAGCGGCCCCTCGAAGCCCAGGGCCATGTTCTGACGGATCACGTCACGGCTGTCGCGGAGCGAGCCGGTCATGATGGCGGTCGCGTCCGCGGTGTAGTCGGCGACCATGCCGTCGGCGTCGCCGGCCTCCCACGCCTTGTAGGAATCAGCCAGCACGGCCTGGATCGCGGCCTCGTCTTCCACACGGCTGTTCGACATCGGATTCTCCCTTGTGATCGGCTCGCCCGGGGTATTCCGGCGAACTCGTCACTACATACCGGCGGCGGGGCCGGAACTCATCGCGCCCGCGGTCAGGAAATCTCGAGGCGTGCTCGGCAGAGAGGCTGCCGGACTCGAACTGTCGTCCCTCTCACCCGGCTAAGCGGAACCCCCGACGTCGGCAAGCCCCTGGGCGTCGAGTCCGGCCGCCAGACCGAAGGCCGCGAAGACCTCGGAATCCTGGAACACCGAATTCCGGCTGATGCCCTCGGCGGTGACGGTGAAGATCTGGAGGGTGTGCAGCTCGTATCCGTCACCGACGCGCCGATAGGCGGCGAATCCGGGCTGGCCGCCGTTGGCCGTGACCTCCTTGAGAAGCCAGTCCTTCCCCGCCGCCTCGAAGACCCACTCCATGAACAGGCCGTAGTTGCCGCGGCCGGAGAACCAGTTGATCATCGGCGGCATCTCCATGATCACGTCCTCGATGAGCAGCCGCTTGAGGCCCTCGACGTCGGCGAGCTCGAACGCCTTCATGTAGCGCTCGACCCAGGCGCGCTGCTCGGCCGCGGACGGCTCGCTGACCCGGTCCTGCCGGACCCCGACCTCCTTCGCGCGGGTACGCGCCCGCTGCAGGGAACTGTTCACCGACACGACGGTGGTACCGAGGATTTCCGCCGCCTCGGACGCGGAGAAGCCGAGCACGTCACGCAGGACCAGCGCACCGCGCTGACGTGCCGACAGGTGCTGCAGGGCGGCGGCGAACGCCAGGCGCAGGCTGCTGCGGTCGACCACGGTCCCGGCCGGATCGCCCGCGTCCAGCAACGCGTCCGGCAGGGGCTGGAGCCAGGCGACGCGCTCTCCCTGGACGAGCGGCCCGAGCGGATCGGACGCGGCCACCAGCCCCGACGGCAGCGGCCGGCGGCCGCGAACCTGCAGGGCGGTCAGGCAGGCGTTCGTCGCGATCCGGTAGAGCCAGGTACGCAGTGAGCTGCGAGTGTCGTCGTACTGCTCCCGCGCCCGCCATGCCCTCAGGTATGTGTCCTGGACCAGGTCCTCCGCGTCGTGAGCCGAGCCGAGCATCCGGTAGCAGTACGCCAGCAGTTCCGTCCGGAACGGTTCGATCCGACGGTCGAAGCCTTCTTCCCCCGTTGTCACGCCACGCCCCTTCTCCGCTGCCGCCGCAACCACCGTATCCGGCGACCGCGTCGGCAACCGGATGGGCCATGGGGCTTCCCCGTAGAACCGTTACTTCTTGGCCATCTCCTCGATCTGCGTGGCCACGCCGTCCTTGATGGTCACCTTGGCGTAGAGGGAACCGCCCGAGGTGAGTGCCTTCCGCATCTGCTTCACGCTGCACTCGTGCGGGAACCCGCCCTCGGTGCAGATCGTCCCCCGCCGGTCGAGCACCACCGTGAAGGGCGTGAGCTCGGCCTTCTGAGAGCCGCCGTGATCGGGGGTCACTGTGATCGAGTTGGCTCCCAGCAGCGTGACCGGGCCCATGATCTCGGCGTCGGTCCCCCTGACCATGGCCGAGTCACTCGCGCTCGGCGTCGCCGAGATCGACGGCGACTCCGGAAGCGGGGTCTCCGGGGAATCCGCGTTCGAGGGGTCCGGGAGATCGGAGGGAGAGGTCGAAGGAGTGGCCGACGCGGTGACGGTAACGGTGACGACGGGCGCCGCCGTGCCCGCTGCGGGGTCGCTCCCACCGGAGCAGGCGGAAAGACCGGCGGCGAAGGCTGCCACCAGCAGGACGCGCGTTACCTTCAACGATCTGCTCATGAAGCGCAACGATCCCATGAGATCCGACATCACGCTTACTCGGCCCTGAAGGAGATATTCCTCGATACGGTCGAATATGCCGAAGCCGTCGATCACCATGATCGCCAGGCCGGAACGCCGTGTCTTCGGGGCTCCGTGCCAGGTCACCCGCCCTCGGGATGGTCAGGGGATCGGCCGGTGCGGGTCATCGAGGCGGGGCGCCATCGCCCGGTTCGGTCATCCGGAGCGGTGGTCGGTGGCGATGGCCGAGCACCGCCGCCAATATCTCAAGTGCCAGGGAAAGCAATAGGCCTTGGCTCGATTGCCATGTAATCCGGGTATCGGGGCCTGAATATGCGAAGGTATGGTGATTGTTTGTGACGACGTTTCGGATCAGTGAGGCCGCCTCGCTGCTCGGGGTCAGCCCCGACACCGTGCGGCGATGGGTCGACATCGGCCGGCTCCCGGCTCACCGCGATGAGCACGGTCACCGGACGGTGGCCGGTGCGGATCTGGCCGCGTTCGCGCGCTCCCAGATCGAGACCGAGGACAGTTCGGGTTCTTCGGCGCGTAACCGCTTTCGCGGGATCGTGACCGAGGTGATCAGGGACGCGGTGATGGCCCAGGTCGAGATCGCCGCCGGACCCTATCGAGTGGTCTCGCTGATGAGCCGTCAGGCCGCCGACGAGCTGGGCCTGGAGGTGGGGGTGGTGGCGGTCGCCGTGATCAAGTCCACCAACGTCGTCGTCGAGATCGCCGACCACACTCACCTGGTGAGTCCGTAATTCGAAGCCCCCTGACCTCGTCATGACATCCTCAGCGACACCTGCCGATCGGGGCGGAGCCCAGCGCCGCCCCGATCGGGCGAGCAGGCCGTCCGGCGGCGTGTCGGGCCGCCTGCCCTGGGTTCTGGTCCTGCCCGCCGTGGTCGGCATGGTCTTCCTGGTGCTGCCGCTGGCCGGGCTGCTGCTGCGTGCCCCCTGGTCCACGCTGCCCCAGCGGCTGGCCGAGCCGCAGGTGTTGGAGGCGCTGCGCCTGTCGCTGGTGACCGCGTCCCTGGCCACGCTGTTCTGCCTGCTGCTCGGGGTGCCGCTCGCGTGGTTGCTGGCCCGTGTCAGCTTCCCCGGCCGGCGGCTGGTGCGCGCCCTGGTCACCGTCCCCCTCGTACTGCCTCCCGTGGTGGGCGGCGTCGCGCTGCTGCTCGTGCTGGGACGGCGCGGCCTGGTCGGCCAGTGGCTGGACTCCGCCTTCGGCATCACCCTGCCGTTCACCACCGCCGGGGTCGTGATCGCCGAGGCGTTTGTCGCCATGCCGTTCCTGGTCATCAGCGTCGAAGGCGCGCTACGAGCCGCCGACCTGCGTTTCGAGGAGGCCGCCGCCACCCTGGGCGCCTCCCGCTGGACCATCTTCCACCGCGTCACCCTGCCCCTGATCGCTCCGGGCATCGTGGCCGGAGCCGTCCTGTGCTGGGCCCGCGCCCTGGGCGAGTTCGGCGCCACCATCACCTTCGCCGGCAACTTCCCCGGGCAGACCCAGACCATGCCGCTGGCCGTCTACATCGCCCTGGAGACCGAACCGGAGGCGGCGATCGTGCTCAGCCTCGTCCTGCTGGCCGTCTCTGTGATCATCCTGGCCAGCCTGCGTGATCGGTGGGTGAACAGCCCGTGACCCTGAACGCCCACCTCATCGTCGAACGCCCCGGCTTCCGCCTGGACATCGACCTCACCGTCGCCGCAGGCGAGGTCGTCGCCCTGCTCGGCCCCAACGGCGCGGGCAAGACCACCGCGCTGCGTGCCCTGGCCGGGCTCACCGCCCTGTCGGCCGGCCACATCGACCTCGACGACCGGCCGCTGCACACGGTCGCCACCGAGCGCCGCCCGATCGGCATGGTCTTCCAGGAGTATCTGCTCTTCCCTCACCTGTCCGCGCTGGACAACGTCGCCTTCGGCCCTCGCTGTCACGGCGCCTCCAAATCCGACGCTCGCCGCGGCGCGGCCGTCTGGCTGGAGCGCGTCGGCCTCGCCGAGCACACCGACGCCAGGCCCCGGCAGCTGTCCGGCGGCCAGGCCCAGCGCGTCGCCCTGGCCCGCGCCCTGGCCGTGCGACCGCGCATGCTCCTGCTGGACGAGCCGCTGGCCGCGCTGGACGCCCACACCCGCCTGGAGATCCGCTCCCAGCTCCGCCGCCATCTGTCCGACTTCGACGGCGCCGTCGTCCTGGTCACCCACGACCCGCTGGACGCCATGGTCCTGGCCGACCGGCTGGTGGTCATCGAGAACGGCGCCATCGTGCAGCAGGGCGAGCCGGTGGAGGTGGCCCGCCGCCCGCGCACCGACTACGTCGCCCGCCTGGTCGGCCTGAACCTGTATCGGGGAGTCTCCGCCGACCGGCAGGTCACGGTCGGCGACGTGTCCTTCAGCGTCGCCGAGTCCTTCGACGGCCCGGCGTTCGTCGCCTTCTCACCCGCCGCCGTCGCCCTGTATCGCACCCGCCCGGACGGCAGCCCCCGAAACCTGTGGCAGGCCACGATCGAGGGCATCGAACGGCACGGCGACAACGTCCGCATCCACCTGGAGGGGCCGATCATCGCCTCGGCCGACGTCACCCCCGCCGCCGTCGCCGACCTCGACCTGACTCCGGGCCAGGAGATCTGGGCCGCGGTCAAGGCCACCGAGACCCACGCCTACCCCGCATGAACAACCACCGGGCACACAACGCCCTCTGCCCACGCTCACTTCGATCACGAATCACCGGGTGATCGACCTGTGGAGTTGCCTCTGACGCGCGGGTCAGGGGTTAGGGTCGCGACGTCCTTCTGGCCGTCGTAGATCTGAGGAGCGTAACGTGCCGCCTCTGCCGCAGATATCAAGAGAGATCCGGCTCACCACCGTGCCGGACGGGCTGCCCAAGCCGGAGCATTTTGTCATCGCCGACGTCCCGCTGCCCGTACCGGACGACGGCCAGGTGCTGGTCCGCAATCGTTTCTTCCACGTCTTCGCCGCGCTCCGCACGTTGATCGGCGGGAGCGTGGAGGGGGCGCCCATACCTCCGCTGCGCCCCGGCGACACCCTGTTCGGGCCCGCGATCGGGGAGGTCGTGGCGGCCTCCGGGGACAGCGGGCTGCGGGCGGGTGACCTGGTCTCACACTGGCTGGGCTGGCGCGAGTACGCGGTCGTGCCGGTCGGCCAGGTCACGCCGTTGGGCGACGCGCTGCCCGACCCCGTCGCGCATCTGGGTCAGGGCGAGCTCGCCTACGCGGCGCTGACCAGGGACGCCGCGGTCAGGCCGGGGGACACGGTGTTCGTCTCCGGCGCCGCGGGCGGGGTCGGATCGCTGGCCGGGCAGATCGCCCGGCTGCTCGGCGCCGGTCGGGTGATCGGCAGCACCGGCTCGCGGGAGAAGGCCGATCGGCTGATCTCCGAGCTGGGGTACGACGCGGCCGTGATCCGCGGCGCGGCGCCGATCGAGGAGCAGCTCGCGAAGGCCGCCCCTGACGGCATCGACGTCTATCTGGACAACGTCGGCGGCGACCAGCTCCAGGCGGCGGTGGCCACGGCCCGGCCCGGAGCCCGGTTCGTCCTGGTCGGCGCGCTGTCCGGGCAGATGTCGCCCCACGGAACGGGCGGGACGGCGCCGGTCGAGCTCGACACCTACCGGCTGATCCTCAAGCGGATCTCGATGCGGGCCTTCCAGGGCCTCGACGAGCAGGCGCGATCCCAGTGGCTCGAACGCTTCGGCGGCTGGCTGCGCGCGGGCGACATCACGTTTCCGCACGTTCGGGTCGCGGGCATCGATTGCGCACCGCGGGCGTTGCAGGAAATGATCGAGGGACGGCATTTCGGCACCGTCATCGTCGAGTTGTAGAGCTTGCTGGGAGGACCGATGCGCATCGGCGACGCGGCGGCCGCGGCGGGTACCACGCCCCGTGCGCTGCGGTTCTACGAGCAGCGCGGGCTGCTGAGCCCGCCCCCGCGCACGGCGACCGGGCAGCGGGAGTACGGTCAGCGCGAGGTGTCCCGGGTGCGCATCATCCGCGAGCTGCTGTCGCTCGGGCTGACCGTCGAGGACGTACGGGGCTGCGCCGATCGCCTGCAGCTGCTGGACGGCGACACGCTGCCGCCGCGCGGCGGTCCCGGCTGCTCCATGGCGAGCGGCGTGGTGCGGCGCAGGCTCGCCGCCCTCGACGCGGAGATCACCCGCCTGTCCCGGGTGCGCGACCAACTCGCCGCGCGGGCCGGGGTGGAGGAAGAGGCGGAGACCGCGTAAGCGTGTCGTCTACGCGCCTGCCCTGTCCGGTACGCAGGTCGAAGCCGCGCTCGGCCACCCACCGGCGCGAGGCCATCCGGGAGGTTTCGTGACAGCCGCCCGGAAACTTCGGAACGGCCTCCCGGGAACAGGGCCGGTTCCTCACACGATCGGCGTCGCCGACGCATACTGGTCACCGTAGGCCTCTCCAAGGTGGTGACGATGGACAGCGGACTGATTCTGCTGATCTTCCTGGCGTTCCTGTTCGCCTGGGGCCTCAACCGGGTGCGCAGGGCCGTCCGGATGGGTCCCGTCGCCTACATGGGCGTCATGATCGTGTTTGTCATCGCGATGCTCGCCATCTGGGGACAGAACCGCTAGGAATCCGATCGCCCGGGCGCCGCGTCACGCCGCCCTCGGAGCGCTCCGGCGCCGGACCCCTCCTCCGGCGGGAAGCAGGCGTCAGGCGAGTCGTATCCCCGTGCCCACCGCGCTTTCGTCGTGTGACTCCGGGAAACACCCGTAGGGTTGGGCGTCCATTTGTGGAGTTTGGAATCGACGGCGGGAATCGTGGGCGCTTGGGAAGGGACGCCGGCCGTGCTCGCCGGTCGGTACCGATTGGCGGAGCTGATCGGCCGAGGCGGGACGGGCGAGGTATGGCGTGGGCATGACCTGAAACGGGACTGGCCGGTAGCGGTCAAGATCCTGTCACCGCAGGTGTCCGACCTCTCGATGCGCGAACGGTTCGCCCGGGAGGCGCGGATCGCCGCGCGGGTCGTTCATCCCAACGTGGTGACCGTGTTCGACGTGGGCGAGCACGAGGGCCGGCCGTACCTGGTGATGGAGTTGCTGACCGGCCGCGACCTCGCCACCGAGTTGGCGGAGAAGGGGCCGTTGAGCATTCCCGCGGTGTGCCACCTGGTGGGGCAGGCCGCCGTCGGGCTGGACACCGCGCACCGGGCCGGAGTCGTGCACCGTGACGTCAAGCCGGCCAACCTGCACCAGAGCGCGGACGGCCGGCTCAAGGTGGTCGACTTCGGGACGGCCCGGAGCACGAACGAGGCCGCGATGCGACTGACCTCCGTGGGAAGCGTCATCGGCACGGCCGCCTACCTGTCCCCCGAGCAGATCCTCGGCGAGGCGGGCGACGCGGCCTCCGACCTGTACGCGCTTGGCTGCGTCTGTTACGAGCTGCTGTGCGGGCGGCCTCCGTTCGTCGGATCGCCGACGGAAATGATCTTCCATCACGTTCACAGCCTTCCGGATTCGCCCCGCAGGTACCGCCCGGACATTCCGGTGGAGCTGGAAAGACTGGTGCTGGCCCTGCTGCAGAAGGATCCGGCCGTCCGGCCCGCCGGCGGAGACGTCGTCCGGCAGGTTCTGGCCACGGTCGCCCGCCAGGTGATGCCGCCCGCCCGGAACACCGCGACGTTCCCCACGGCTCCCAAAAGCCCTGCAACCCCTGCAACTCCCGCAACCGCTACAGCCACGCTCGGCCCGCCGGCGGAGGTGTGGACCCTGCCCGGCTCACCGGCGTCGGCGTGGACGGCGAAGCTCATGCCGGATCGTCTGCGGAGTCGCCTGCCGGGGCGGCGCGCCGGTGCCGCGATGGGCCTGGCCGGCGTCCTGGTGGTCGCGGTCCTATGGGCGTCGGCCTCGACGGATCCGGCGGAGCAGCCCGTTTCCGCGACCTCGCCCACGATCTCGGCCGTGCTCCCGCTCACGACACCATCCACGCCACCGACCGTCTCGCAGAGCCCGTCGGCGACTCCGGCCCCGCCCCCGGTCCTGAGTTCGCCGTCGCCGACAGCGGGGGGATGGCAGACGCGCCTGTCGGCCTTCAGCCGTGCCGTCACCGACCAGGAACGCCAGGGCGGCATCAATTCCAGGCTGGCCCGCGAGACCCGCGAGAGGATCGACAGGCTGGCCAGGAAGATCCAGGAGGGCAAGGCCGGAGACGCTCGCGACGAGCTGAGCAGGCTTGGCCGCGATCTGGTCGAAGCACGGCGAAGGGGCAGGCTCGCCTCCACGGGGCCCCTCATCTCCTTCCTGCAGGACTCCGGGCTCACCTTCGCCTCGGATGATCGCAAGCCCGGCGACGGTCGTCGTCACGATCGTGACGACGACCGTGACGACGACCGTGACGACGATGACTAGTCGTCGAAGCCCGGCCCGGTCCGCGTCGCCTCACTCCGAGGCGGCCAGAAGGACGCTCGCGACCAATTCCGGGTCGTCGCTCATCGGCAGGTGCCCGCATCCCTTGAGCAGCTTCGCCCGCTGCCCCGACCATTTGGCGGCCCGTACGGCCTGCCGCCGCAGCAGCAGGCGGTCGTGCTCGCCCCAGGCGATCGTGATCGGCACCTTCGGCGGGCCGGGGGGCATCAGCCAATCGAACGAGTCGAGGGTGTCGTCGAATCCCTGGGCGTCCCTGAGCGCCTGGCAGGCCGCGAGCAGCGCCTCCGGGGAGAGCCTGGAGGGGTGGGCCACCAGGAGGCCGGAGAAGGCGATCCTGCCCAGCGGGTTCGACGCGGCGGCGAGCGCCTGCTCGGGAGTGATCGTTCGGGTCGAGGCATGGGTCGCCCGGAGGACGGCTCGGGCGTACGCCAGCTCGGTCCGGTTCCAGAACCCGGCGGGAGACAGGGCAGTGGCCGTACGGACCGCTCCGCGCGAGGCCAGCTCCAGGGCGACGTAGCCGCCCAGGGAGTTTCCCGCCACGTGGGGTTCGCGCAGGCCGAGCAGGGCGAAGAAGGACTCGATCGCGTCCGCGAGGCTCTCCGCCGTGTACGGCGTGCCGGGCGGCAGCGGTGGTGAGACGCCGAAGCCGGGGAAGTCCACGGCGATCACGTCCCGCTTGGCGGCGAGCCGGTCGAGCACTGGCAGCCATGCCTGCCAGTGATGCCCGATACCGTGCAGCAGAACCAGGGGAGCCCCGATCCCGCGTCGTTCGAAGGCCAGCTCCATATCACCGAGTCAAGCACCGATCGGAGGCGGCTTCCAGCCCTGTTCCGCCCCGCTCGGCGCGATTTACCGGAGACGGTTTCCAGCCTGCCGCACCAAACCCAACACAACGCGGCGAAAATGACTTTCGACCCGCCGCATCGGGCTCGGCGCGACCTGGCGAAAACCACTTCCCACCCGCCGCGCCGGGCTCGGCGCGACCTGACGGAGACCGGTCTCCGACCCTGCCGGGCCAGACCCTGCGCGACGTGGTGGAGACGACCTCTGGCCCCTCGATGCCGACCTCGGCGCGACCCGGTGGAGACGGCTTCCGACCCGCCGCGCCGGGCTCAGCGCGATTTGGTGGGAATCTCGAACCAGACGGCCTTGCCCTCCTTGGTCGGACGGGAGCCCCAGCGCTTGGCGAGCTGGTCGACGAGGTAGAGGCCCCGTCCGCCCTCGTCGTTCTCGCCCGCGCTGCGGATGCGGGGAAGCCGGAGGTCCTGGTCGAAGACCTCCACCCAGACGGACTCCCCGCCCCGGCGGATCCGGAGCGTGAACTCCTTCTCGTTGGCGATCTCGTCGTCGAAGCCCGGGACGTCCCAGGACTCCTCGAACGGCAGCGGCGGGCCGTCCATCGCCAGCTCCCGGCGCGGGATGCTGGCGGCGGCGGCGTGGAGCACGACGTTCGTGACCACCTCGGAGACCAGCAGGCAGGCGAGCTCGGCGCGCTCCTCGGAGACGTCCCAGTCCGTGAACGCCTCCGCCGCCATCCGGCGGGCCTCACCGACCATGATCGGCTGAGCGGGGAAGGTGCGCTCCTCGACCTGGAGATCGTCGGAGGCGGACCTGACCACCAGGATGGCCATGTCGTCGTCGATCTCGCCGGGCACGGCGGCCGTCGCGGCGTCCGCGATGCCCTCCACCGAGATGTCCCCCGCCGCGGCGTCGGTGACCTCGACGAGCTTGCCGCAGAGCAGCGCGAGAGTCTCCTCGTCGTTGGGATGCCTGCCGTCGGCGTCGCGCACGGGACGACGGTCCACGAGACCGTCGGTGTAGAGCAGCAGCGCGGCGCCGGGAGGCAGCGTCCGCGTCTCCTCCTTGTAGACCAGGTCGGCGTGGAGGCCCTTGGCGCGCACGCCCAGCGGCTGGCCGACCTCCTTGATGTCGAGCTCGGTGCAGACGCCGTTGATGAGGAGCAGCGGCGGGGCATGGCCCGCGTTGGCGAACGACAGCTGCCGCGACCAGGCGTCATAAACGAGGTACTGGCAGGTGACGATGGGCGGGATGCTGATGTCCGTACCGCTCTCGTCCTGCTCGGGAGTGGCGATGATGCGCGTCCACTCGTCGAGCCTGGCGAGGATCTCCGCGGGCGGCTTGTCGTCCTGGGCGAAGGCCCTCAGGGCGGCGCGGAGCTGCCCCATGACGGCCGCGGCCTTGGCGCCCCGGCCCTCGACGTCGCCGATGACGATGCCGACCCGGCCCGCCGACAGCGGGATGACGTCATACCAGTCGCCGCCGACCTGGGTCTGGATGCCCTGCCCGTGACTGGCCAGGGGTGCGGCGGGAAAGTAGCGGACCGCGATCTCCAGCCCGTCGAGCTGCGGGAGCGCGCGGGGCAGCAGATATTTCTGGAAGGACTCGGCGGTGTGCCGCTCCTCCTCGAACAGCAGCGCGTTGTCCACGGCCAGTGCCACCCGGGTGGCGATGGCTCCGACGAAGTCGCGGTCGAAGGCGTCGTAGTGCGGGCTGCGCCGGTCGGTGAGGTTGGACAGTCCCAGATACAGCAGCCCGAGGGTCTCACCGCGCACGCACAGTGGCGCCACGATGGCCGACGTCAGTCCGATCTCGGCGGAGAGGCGGGTCTGGGACTCGCCGGGGCTGGGATAGTTCGTCTGGGAGAAGTCCTCCACGAGGATCGTCTCCTGGCGGCGCAGCGCGATGTCCGCGTAATGCCCCGTCGGGTAGAAGATCTCGGCGCCGATCGGCGCCCACGTGTTGGGCGGGGGGGTCCAGCCCAGGACGTGGGTGGAGACCTTGCGGAACAGCCGCCCGTTCTCCATCAGCTCGATGAAGCAGTGATCGGCGAACTGCGGGACGAGCATCTCGGCGACGCGCTTGAGCGTCTCCTCGACGTAGAGCGAGCCCGCGAGTCGCTCGCCGATCCGCTCCAGCAGACCGAATCGGTCCTTCTCCCGCTCGTTGCTGCGCATCGCCTCACGGGCGGTGATGACGATGCCCGTCACCGACCCCGAGGGGTGCCGCAGAGGCACGGCCTGCGCGCGGACGTAGATGATCGTCCCGTCGCCGCGCCTGACGTCGAACGTGCCCTCCCAGACGCCGCCCTTGAGCACGTGCTTGGAGAGCTCGACGGCGAGCGGGTGATCCTTCTCCATGATGCCCAGGGAGAGCGACTGGTCACGGGGCCCCGAGGTTCCGGGACGGCCGAACAGCTTCTCGGCGAACGGATTCCAATAAAGCAGGTTGCTGAACCTGTCGGTGACAACCACTGCCATTTCGGCATGATCCAGGACGGAACCAGCCGTCAGATGATCGGCGGCGTCCTGGGATAGATCCCCCCACCGCTTCATCCGGTGACCGCCCCTCGCGGGCGGGTATGCGCAAAGCGAACCACGGTTGCTCCTGCTGCAGTCTCGGCCGGGGAGTGGAGGGTCTCCCGCAGGGGATTCAACCAAGCGGAGGGGCCTGGATCAGCGTGTGGAGACGAAGACATGTGCGGCGACGTCTCGCGGGAGATCCGCAAGAAGGTTGTCCGCTTTGTCGTCACCTGTCACCCGCACACCATCGTCGCTCGCCGCGAGCATTACCTCGCGTCCGGGTTGTATCCCAACTTGCTTGAGTTTAAGCATCACAGCCGGATCACTTTGCACTTGTTCGCTAATTCGCCGAACGACAACGGGTATATCCCTGGGTCCGGCCAAGGCGGCCATCGACGGCAGGGTCTCCCAACGGCCGTCGGGAACGCTCGTGACGCCGAGCTCCTCAAGGCCGGGAATCGGGTTGCCGTGCGGGTCCTCCGTGGGATTGTTGAGCAGGCTGACCAGCCTCGCCTCCACGGATTCGGACATGACGTGCTCCCAGCGGCACGCCTCGATGTGCACGTCTTCCCAGGGCAGGCCGATCACGTCGGTGAGCAGGCATTCGGCGAGGCGGTGCTTGCGCATGACGCGCGTCGCGAGTGTCCGTCCCAGATCGGTCATGGTCAGGTGCCTGTCACCCTCGACCCGGACCAGGCCGTCGCGCTCCATGCGCGCGACCGTCTGACTGACGGTGGGACCGCTCTGCTGAAGCCGCTCGGCGATTCGTGCTCGCAGGGGGACGATGCCCTCTTCTTCCAATTCGAAAATCGTCCGGAGGTACATCTCGGTGGTGTCTATCAAGCCGTGTGCGGTCAAGGTTCCTCCCGTCCTCTCTCGATGCTACGTCCATCGCGCGACGTTCCCGAGGGGGCGGCGCTGAACTGAAAGATCTCGGACCCCGTACCCTATTGCGAGAACCACCTGTGATGACAAAAGAAGGCAACATCCGAGCCCCCCGAATCCTTCCCAAGCCGCTCAAAGGCTCCGGACCGCGGGACGATAATTTCTGAAGGCCGGCACGCTCATCCCGACGGCGATCACCACGACCGCGCACGCGATCCCGCCGCCCACCCACGCCCCCGTGGCCCCGAACCAGGCGGCGGTGCCTCCCGCCCGAAGATCTCCCAGGCGGGGACCGCCGGCGACCACCACCATGAACACGCCCTGCATCCGTCCGCGCATGTCGTCGGGCGCGTGGGTCTGCAGGATCGTCTGCCGCCACACCGAGGAGACCAGGTCGGCGGCTCCGCCGAACGCGAGCAGCGCCACCATCAGCCACAACTGGCCCACGAGCCCCGCGGCGGCGACGGTGAGCCCCCAGATGGCGATCACATAGGTGAGCGCCATGCCCTGGCGCTGGACCCGGCCCACCCAGCCCGACATCAGGCCGCCGAGCACCGAGCCGATGGCCATGCTCGCCGACAGCCAGCCGAACGCGATCAGCGAGCCGCCGAACCGCTCGGCCACGACCTCGGGGAACAGCGCCCTGGGCAGTGCGAACGCCATGGCGATGATGTCCACGACGAACGACATCATCACGATCGGGTGCCCGGACACGTAGCGCAGGCCGTCCACGACCGACCGCAGGCCGGGGCGGGTGATCTCGCCGATCGGCTTGAGCTGCGGCAGCCGTACCGCGGCGTAGAAACCCGCGCCGAACAGCACCGCGTCGATCAGGTAGGCGAAGGTGAAACCGCCCTGGGCGAGCACGACCCCGGCGATCAGCGGGCCGAGGGCGCTGCCGACCCCGCTCACCAGGTAGTTGAGCGTGTTGGCCGCCGGCACGAGATCAACGGGGATCAGCCTGGGGATGATCGCGCCCCTGGTCGGCCCGGTGATGGCGAAACCGGTGGCGTGCACGGCCACGGTCGCCATCAGCAGGCCGATGTTCGTCATCCCCAGGGCCGCCTGGAGCAGGAGGGCGAGTGTCGCGCTCCAGGCGATCAGCGCGCCGACCAGCAGCAGCCGCCGCCGGTCGACCGCGTCGGCGATCGCCCCGCCCCAGAGCCCGAAGACGATCAGGGGGATCAGGTTGGCCGGGCCGAGCATGCCGACCCAGAAGGACGACTTGGTGATGTCGTAGATCTGCGCGCTGACCGCCACCGAGGTGAGCTGAAAGCCGATGAACGACACACCCTGGCCGGCCCAGAGCCGCCGGTAGGCCAGAATGCCGAGCGGACGCGTGTCCACCCCATGCCTCCGGACGAGCTCCCCGAACCCCACGCCGCTCCCTCCACCTACGTATGAGACATATGTGGATATATCACTAAAAGAGCGGTTTGGATGTCATGGGGCCAGGCGCTCGATGATCCAGTAGGTGCCGGAACGGCGGTAGCGGAGACGGTCGTGCATCCGGTCGAGCTGACCCTGCCAGAACTCCACTTCCGTGGGCACCACCCGGAATCCGCCCCAGAACTCCGGCACGGGCGGGTCCTCCGGCCAGCGCTCCGCCAGCTCCGCGTAGCGGTCGTCCAGCTCCTCCCTGGAGTGCACGACCGCGGACTGCCGCGACGCCCACGCCCCGATCTGAGAGCCGTACGGGCGGGACCTGAAGTAGGCGGCCGACTCCTCGCGCGACAGCCGGACCACCGAACCCTCCACCCGGACCTGGCGCCGGATGGAGTGCCAGGGGAACAGCAGGCTGGCCCGCGGATTCTCCGCAAGATCACGGCCCTTGCGCGACTCGTAGTTGGTGTAGAAGACGAACCCGTTCTCGTCGTAACCCTTGAGCAACACGGTTCTGGCCGTCGGGCGCCCGCCCGCGGAGCTGGTCGCGACCACCATCGCGTTCGGCTCCGGGAGCCCCGCATCCACGGCGTCGCCGAACCATTCGGCGAACTGTGACACGGGGTTGGGCGCGAGATCTGCTTCGAGAAGAGGCAGACCCTGATAGGTGCGGCGAAGTCCCGCCAGCGAGGGCGGTCTCGATGTGGCGTCCACGGGAAGGTATTCTCCCGTGCCCGGCTGAAAACATACGCGGCGGCCCCCACCTGGGGCGATCGCGTTTCGGCGGGTCCGGCGGCACACCGTCGCGACCCAGGGGGTTGAATAAGACCCGCCGGTATCTCGACATCAAGGCTTTGACTTCAAGAAAGGGAGGCGGCCGAGAATGTCCGACTTCAAACCCGGGCTCGAAGGCGTAGTAGCTTTCGAGACGGAGATCGCAGAACCGGACAAAGAAGGGGGCGCCCTTCGGTATCGGGGTGTCGACATCGAAGAGCTGGTCGGCCGTGTCTCGTACGGACACGTGTGGGGCCTGCTCGTCGACAACAAGTTCCAGCCGGGGCTCCCCCCGGCCGAGCCTTACCCCATTCCTGTCCACTCCGGTGACATCCGCGTCGACGTGCAGAGCGCACTGGCCATGCTGGCCCCCGCGTACGGCTTCGGCCAGCTGCACGACATCGACGAGGACCAGGCCCGCGCCGATCTGGCGCGCGCCAGCGTGACCGCACTCAGCTTCGTGGCCCAGTCGGCGCGCGGCCTCGGCCTGCCGATGGTCTCGCAGAGCCAGGTCGACAAGGCCGACAGCATCGTCGAGCGGTTCATGGTCCGATGGCGGGGCGAGCCCGATCCCAAGCACGTCAGGGCCATCGACGCCTACTGGACCTCCGCGGCCGAGCACGGCATGAACGCCTCCACCTTCACCGCCCGGGTCATCGCCTCCACCGGCGCCGACGTCGCCGCGGCGATGAGCGGTGCGGTCGGCGCCATGTCCGGACCGCTGCACGGTGGCGCCCCCGCCCGCGTGCTGCACATGATCGAAGGCGTCGAGAAGATGGGCGACGCCAAGCGGTACGTCCAGACGGAGCTCGACAAAGGCCAGCGCCTCATGGGCTTCGGCCACCGCGTCTACCGTGCCGAAGACCCCCGGGCACGGGTGCTCCGCCGTACGGCCAAGGAGCTCGACGCACCCCGCTACGAGGTCGCCGCGGCGCTGGAGCAGGCCGCACTGGAGGAACTGCACGCCCGTAAGCCCGACCGGGTGCTCGCCACCAACGTCGAGTACTGGGCCGCGGTCATCCTGGATTTCGCAGAGGTTCCCCCGCACATGTTCACTTCGATGTTCACCTGCGCTCGCACCGCGGGCTGGGCAGCCCACATTCTCGAGCAGAAGCGCACGGGCAGGCTCGTCCGCCCCAGCGCAGACTACGTGGGCCCGCCGCAGCGTTCGGTCAACGACGTCCCCGGCGCCGCCGAGGTCATCGACGCAGCCTGATCGTGTCCTGTACGGCTGTCGCGCGATCTTCTCGCGCGGCAGCCGTTTTGCGTTCTGAGCCCCGGCGGTGCGGCCTTCCGCGCCCTGGCCCCCGGTGGGCGACAGCCTTTCCATGTCCCGGGCGCTGGTGGGCGACAGCCGTTTCGTGTCCCGGTGCCCTGGTGTGTGGCGGCTTTTTCGCGTCCTGGACCTGCCCGATGTCAAGTCCCGTCACAGATTTCATCTCAAAATCCGGACCCAGTCCTGGACCAATCCGCAAGCTCAGTAGGCTGGTCAAGTGGCTGACATCGTGATTCCCTCTGACATCAAGCCCGTCGACGGCCGTTTCGGCTGCGGGCCCTCGAAGGTGCGCCCGGAGCAGCTCTCGGCTCTCGCGGCCTCCGGATCCAGCGTGCTGGGCACGTCCCACCGCCAGAAGCCGGTGAAATCGCTCGTCGGGCGCGTCCGCGCGGGGCTGTCAGAGCTCTTCTCGCTTCCCGAGGGGTATGAGGTCGTCCTCGGCAACGGCGGCACCACCGCCTTCTGGGACATCGCCGCCTTCGGGCTCATCCGCGAGAGGTCGCAGCACCTGCACTTCGGCGAGTTCTCCTCCAAGTTCGCCTCCGTGGCGGCGAAGGCCCCGTGGCTGGGCGACCCGACCGTGATCAAATCCGAGGTCGGCTCTCACCCCGAGGCCCGCCTGGAGGAGGGCGTCGACGTCTACGCGCTCACCCACAACGAGACCTCGACCGGCGTCGCGATGCCGATCAGGCGCGTCGGCGAGGAGGGCTCGCTCGTCCTGGTCGACGCCACCTCCGGCGCCGGAGGCCTGGCCGTCGAGGCCTCCGAGTTCGACGTCTACTACTTCGCCCCGCAGAAGAGCTTCGCCTCCGACGGTGGCCTGTGGATCGCCCTGATGTCCCCGGCCGCGCTGGCCAGGGTCGACGAGATCGCCGCGAGCGGGCGCTACGTTCCCGAGTTCTTCAGCCTGCCGGTGGCGATCGACAACTCCGGCAAGGACCAGACCTACAACACCCCGTCCGTCGCGACGCTGTTCCTGCTCGCCGACCAGATCGAGTGGATGAACGGCAACGGCGGCCTGGCCTGGACCACCGCCCGCACCGCCGACTCGGCCCAGCGCCTCTACACGTGGGCGGAGAAGAGCTCCTACGCCACGCCGTTCGCCGGACCGGAGTTCCGCTCCAACGTGGTCGGCACGATCGACCTCGTCGACAGCGTGGACGCCGCCCAGGTCTCCAAGGTCCTGCGCGCCAACGGCATCGTGGACACCGAGCCCTACCGCAAGCTCGGCCGCAACCAGCTGCGCGTCGCGATGTTCCCGGCCATCGACCCGAGTGACGTCGAGGCCCTGACGCACTGCGTCGACTACGTGGTCGAGCGGCTCTAGTCCTCGGTCGGTTCCTCGGGTCCTCAGCCGGGGCCCGGGAGCCGGAAGCACAGCTCTTCCCGTACGCCCGTCGTACGCGGCCCCGACCCAGGGGTGAGGCACCGCCTCGCCCCTGGGTCTCCGCATGTCATGCCGGGCCTCCGCACGTCATCCCCGGGCCTCCACACGTCGCTCCCGGGCCCTCGCACGTCACCCCCAGGTCTCCGCGCGTCATGCCGGGCCTCCTCACGTCATCCCCGGGCCTCCACACGTCGCTCCTGGGCCTCCGCGCGTCACCCTTGGGTGGGTCGCCGCACGTCATGCCCGGATCGCCGAACGTCGCCCGGCCCGGGGGCGAGGCGTCACCCCGATCCGGCTCAGGCGGGCTGATCGGCGATGAAGTGCACGCCGGAGAACCGCCGCCGCCACTCGGTCACCTCGGGCGCCACGGTCTCCGGGTCGACAGACGGATCCAGGCCGCGGGCGATGAACGAGGCCAGGGCGGGCATGTCCGCCTCGGTCATCCCGAGCCGGACGATCTCGGGGGTGCCGATGCGCAGCCCGTTCACGTCACCGTCGATCGACTCCGCGGGCAGGCCGATGCCGCAGGTGAGCAGGTTCGCCTGCCGCAGCCGCCGGGCGGCTCGCTGGCCTCCGCCGTACCTGTGGGCCATGACCGCGAACTGGTGGGACCGGGTGCAGCCACGATCGGCGGCGAAGATCGGGATGTCGAGGGCGAGCAACTCGGCCGCCAGCCTCCGAGCCGTGGCGATCATCATCTGCGCGTAGGCCGGTCCCGCGGCCTTCCAGTCGAGCATGGTCATGGCGAGCGCCGCGGTCTTGCCCGCGTCGAAGTTGGCGGTCAGACCGGGGTAGGCGATCGCGTCGAGGCGCTCGGCCAGCCCGGCGTCGTTGGTGACGATGAGCCCGCCCGCCGGTCCCCCCAGGCTCTTGTACGTGCTCATGCTGATCAGATGCGCGCCCTCTTCGAGCGGCTGCGGCCAGGCCTTGCCGGCGATCATTCCGCACAGGTGCGCGGCGTCGAAGAGCACGAGCGCGCCGACGGAGTCGGCGATCTCCCGAATCCGCGCGATGGGGTGGTGGAAGAGGTTGAGGCTGCCGCCGATCGTGATCAGCTTCGGCCGCGTCTCCTCCGCGAGCGATCGCAGGGCGTCGACGTCCACCGTGTATCCGTCCGCCTCGACCGGGGCGGCGACGGTGTTCAGCCCGTACATGCCGGCCGCGCCCTGCCCGTGGTGGGTCACGTGGCCGCCGATGCTCGCCGGCGGGGCGATGATCGTGTCACCGGGCCTGCAGGTGGCCATGAACGCGTAGAGGTTGGCGAGCGCCCCCGAGCCGACACGTACCTCGACGTAGCTCGCGCCGAAAACCTCTCCTGCCAGCTCGGCGGCGATGATCTCGATCTGCTCGATCGCCTCCAGGCCCATCTCGTACTTCTCACCCGGATAGCCCAGCGAGGGGCGCGAGCCGAGATTCGCCGACAGCAGTGCCTCGGCCCGCGGGTTCATGACGTTCGTGGCCGGGTTCAGGTTGATGGACTCGACATCGTGGATCCGGTGGTTCTCGTCCACCAGTCGTTCGATCTCGGTCTCGATCGAGGAAATGGCCTGACCGGTCACGGCCTTCGAGACGAACCGGATTCGATCCTCGGTGACGGGAGGCACCCACGGGCGGGGCGCAAGGGCACGGGGCATCAATGAATCTCCTGGTGGACGGGCAGACGGCGGTCGGATTCCCGCTCGCCGTCGTGTGTCGTCGGCGGTATCTGCAATACGACGTTAGGTCGCAAACGACGCCCGGTACACCGGGTGAGCGACGAGACTTCCGGCGCCCTTTCCTACATCTGTAGGAATCAGGACAGGGGCTGCGGCTGCCTGTCCTGATCCTGGTCGGGTACGGCCTGCTCTCCGGCACGGCGCGCGAGCTCGTGCAGCAGCCGCAGGGCGTCGTCCAGGTCCACTTTCTGCGCGAACTTGGAGAGCACGGGAGCCCGATCAGGACTGCCGGCCAGGGCGTCGATCATCAGCCCGGCGACGTGCTCGTCACGGGAGCGGCTGGCGGTGTAGCGGAAGGCGTTACGGAAGGCGTTCTTCGAGGACGCCCTGATCAGCAGGCCCTTCCTGACCAGTCGCTCGGCGACCGTCTGGACCGTGGTGTAGGCGAGCGGACGCTCGACGCGCTCGTTCAGCATGACCTGCAACTGGCGGACCAGCACCGGCTCCTCACAACCCCACAGGACGTCCATGATCGCGCGTTCCAGGGATCCCAGGTTCACCTGCGCCACCTTTCGAGGGTCGCGCCCGGCGGTGGTGGCCCTTGCGGAACGTGTACGGGCACGAGGCCAGGCAGGTTCACACCATCAGCTTTGATCACATTGTCACTTAAATACCTCGATGCGGCCATAGGTGATCTCGGCCCAGGAATTACCTCCCGCGCCATCACACCCACCATCCCGCCGCATCTCCCTCCCGCGGGGCCGCCGGCCGCACCGATTGATCCGGCGAAAGTGATCGAACGGGCTGGCCCGTCTCCGGGCTTCTCCCGCCTCTCCCATCGTCCCTTTCCCGCCTTCCGATCCGGCCGCGCATCCCCCTACGAACTACACGATAAATCTGACATTAAAGACATTTCACAGCAAATCCATTTATAAGCATCGAATGTTATCGACAAAGCGGTAGAGATGTGGCAAAAGTCGTCAATCTCTGTTTGTCGCACCATACATGAGGAAAGTATGGCAAACAGGGATAGTCTGCCAGCGGTCATCCCAGACATCGTCCAAAGCACTCTGGAAATGTCGAAATAAAGACGACCGATCCTTTCAAGGGGGAAATGCAATGTCCAATGTTAAAAGCGTCGTAGCAGGGCTCGCAATCAGCGGGGCCCTGGCCGGTGGAATCGTCAGCCTGGGCTCGGTGGCCACCGCCGCCACCGCTACCGCCGCCACCACGGTCACCGCAGGCACGGGCTTCACCGCCTGGGGCGACGGCGACCGTGAACGTGAACGTGACTGCGACCGCCGCCACGGCGGCGGCACCAATAACACCAACAACAATAACAACGCCTAAGGTTCCCGGTTAATCACCAATCAAGGGTCATCTTCCGCCTTGGGGACGGTATGTAGTCGAAGCATGCTGACCACATACTGCAGAACCTGGGATTGCGAGAACTCCCGGCCCACGACGGAGGCGAGAGTGCCCGCGCTCACTGAGATCACGACGCTTCGCGAAAGAGTCACGGTCACACAGCGAACACGGGCACTCAGAACAAGATCTCTGAAACTTCACTTCCCACGCTGACATGAATTTAATTCACACGACGGTATTCTCCCCGAAGACAGCGACTTCTCACCTGCCTTCACCGGGCAGGCGTTCGCGACCTCGACCTTGACCCCGCACCGGCGAACGGGACCCCGGCCCCCTCGCCCGTTCCATCCGCTGCGGCCCGCTCGGCACGGCGACGCCTGTCCGCGACCTCCCGGGCAGAAACGGACTGTGAGCGGATGCCGCAGTCATCGGCCGGCACCTCACCCACCGCGTCGGCGACCGTGGCGACTCCTCCGCGCGAGCTTGGTCTCTCAGAACTCGTCGGCGCCGGCGACCTGGACGATGGGGAAGATGTGGCGGGAGGCGGCGCAGATCGTTTCCAGGATGTGCACGGGGGTGCCGTCGTCGGAGTAGCCGGCACGCAGGATCTGCACGACCCACTCGCCGGGATCGAGCAGCAGGGTCTCCGCCTCGAACTCGGTGGGCGGGCGGGCGACGAGGTGCTCCTCCGCGTGACCGAAGCGGTGGCCGAGGGCCTCGATCCCGGCCTGCAGACTCGGCTTCACAAAATCCGGGGCGGCGAGCGGGGTGCCGCCGAAGATGTCGAGGCGGAAGTAACTGGTGGCGATCCGCACGGGCACGTCGTCGGCGAGCAGCATCTTCCTGCGGGCGAGGACATCCGTACCGGGTACGACGCGCAGAGCGGAGGCGACGTCGCCGGTGGCCGGTTCGGAGCCGACGTAGAGCATGCGGCGAGACGGGCGGATACCTTGCTTCTCCGCCTCGGTCATGAAGAGCGACGCCGACGCCCGTACGGCCGGCTCGGTGGGGAGCGCGCGCCTGACCACCACACGGGGCCCCTTGCGCGGCCCTGGAGGCTCGCCTGCAGCCTCCTCGGAGGCTGTCGTGGTGCCCGCCGCCACGATGCCGGTCGCCGTGCTGTCAGTCGGAATCTCGTCGCCCACGCGTATCGGTCCCCCCTGGAGAACAATCCTCCAAACCGACCCTAATCCCTGGGCTCTCCGGGCGCCCCCGGGACTCTCTGGATACCCGTCGAGTCGCCTGCCGCCGGCATGGCAGTACCCCTTCCACCCGTTCGCTCCGCCCGCATCGCTCACACTGCCCGTACCGCCGCATACGACGGTGACGCGGCCGTATCGGCGACCACGGCGGCCGTAGCGGTGGCAACGGTCAGTGGTCAGTGGTCAGTGGTCGACGAGGATCGCCCGGCGCCTGCGGCGCACGATCCAGGCCGCGATCACCCCGCCGAACAACCCGAACAGGTGTCCCTGCCAGGAGATGCCGGACTCACCGGGGAGCACGCCCCAGATGATCGAGTAGTAGGCGATCGCGACGCCGATGCCGATCACGATGTCGAGGGCTCGGTGGTCGAACAGGCCACGGGCGACGACAAAGCCGAAGTAGCCGAACACCAGCCCGCTCGCGCCGACCGTCAGGCTTCCCGGCGTGCTGATGAACCAGATGCCCAGACCGCTGACCACGATGATGATCAGGCTGGCGCCCAGGAACCGGGCGATCCCGCGCAGCGCGGCGAGGAAGCCGAGGATGAGCAGGGGCACGGAGTTGGCCATCAGGTGGCCGAAGCCCGCGTGCAGGAAGGGGGCGAGGAAGATGCCGCCCAGCCCTTCCGGATTCCAGGCCCTGATGCCGTAGGCGTCGAACTCTCCGGGCAGCACGTAGTCGGCGACCTCGACCGCCCACATGACGGCGACCAGCGCGATGATGAGCATCGCGGCTCCTGCGGCGCCCGCGGCCAGGCTGCCGGCCCTGCGCTTGAAGCGCTCGCCGGAGGACCGGCCTGCGGGGGGCGTGCCGGTCACATGATCGTTCATTTACTCTCCTGGCCTTCGGAGTCGGCGCGTGGACGTCAAATGCCCTTGCCGCGCCCGCCCACACCTTTACCGTACGCACTCCTGGCCATGAACGCGCCGGACACGACCCCATGAACCCGACGGATCCCAAACCAACCCAACAGGCCATGAACGCGCCGGGCACAACCTGCGAATCCGGCAGACCCAAACGGATCCAAAACGATCACAACCGCGCCGGCCGCGCCCCTGCGAACCCGGCAGGCCCAACCCGATTCAGATGATCATGAACGCGTCGGGCGCGACCCCACGAACCCGACGGGTCCCACGGATCGCGCCCGGCGGCGCGGAGAGCAGACGGAGCGGACCCGAAGGGCTACTCGCCCTTCCACTGGGGGGCGCGCTTCTCGGCGAAGGCCGCCGCGCCCTCCATCGCGTCCTTGGAGCCGAATACCGGGCTGATGATCTCTCCTTGCTTCGCGAACATCTCGTCCCTGCTCCAGTCGGCCGACTCGACCATGACGCGCTTGGTCGCGGCGAGCGCCAGCGGGGCGTTCCCCGCGATCTTCTTCGCCAGTTCGAGTGCCTTCGCCAGCGCCCCGCCCGCGGGCGTGACGTGGTTGACCAGGCCCAGCTCGTACAGCCGGGAGGCCGGGAAGTGATCACCGGTCAGGGCGATCTCCATCGCGATGTGGTACGGAATGCGCTGCGGCAGCCGCATCACGCCGCCCGCCCCCGCGACCAGGCCTCGTTTGGGCTCGGGCAGCCCGAACTTGGCCTCCTCGGAGGCGACGATGATGTCGCAGGCCAGTGCCAGCTCACAGCCGCCGGCCAGGGCGTAGCCCTCGATGGCGGCGATGATCGGCTTCTTCGGCGGCGCCTCGGTGATGCCGCCGAAACCCCTGCCCTTCACAACCGGGAAGTCCCCGGTCAGGAACCCCTTCAGGTCCATGCCCGAGGAGAACGTCCCACCGGCGCCGGTGAGGACGTAGACGCTGATGTCCTTGCGCTCCTCCAGCTCGTCCAGCGCGGCGGCGATGCCCCGGGCGACCGCGCCGTTGACGGCGTTCCTGGCCCGGGGGCGGTTGATCGTGATGACGGCGACGCCGCCGTCTACTTCGACCAGGACTTCAGCGGCCTCGGAAGCCGGCGTGGGACCGCCGGACGCAGCGGCCTCAGAAGTCGGCGTGGGACCGCCAGGCGCAGCGGTCTCAGAGATCTGTGGGGAATTGCCGGACGCGTCAGACACCGGATGACTCCTACTTGGGCTGGAAGCGGATGCCGCCGTCGAAACGGACCGTCTCGGCGTTCATGTAGTCGTTCTCGATCAGGGAGCGCACCAGCTGTGCGAACTCCGAGGCCTGCCCCATGCGCTTGGGGAAGACCACCGGGGCCACGAGCTTGGCCTTGAACTCCTCGGCGTTGGGCGAGAAGCCGTAGATCGGGGTGTCGATGATGCCCGGGCAGATGGTGTTGACGCGGATGCCGACGGCGGCCAGGTCACGCGCGGCCGGCAGGGTCATGCCGACGATGCCGCCCTTGGACGCCGAGTAGGCCACCTGGCCGACCTGGCCCTCCAGCGCCGCCACCGACGCGGTGTTGATCACTACGCCGCGCTGGCCGTCAGCATCGACCGGCTCGGTCTTGGCGACGGCCGCCGCGCCGATGCGCATGAGGTTGAAGGTGCCGATCAGGTTGACCTCGATGACCTTGCGGTAGGAGGCCAGGTCGTGGGGCGAGCCGTCGCGGTTCACCGTCCGGGTGGCCCAGCCGATGCCCGCGCTGTTCACCACGACGCGCAGCGGCTTGCCGATCGCCACCGCCGCGTCCACGGCCGCCTGCACCTGGTTCTCGTCGGACACGTCGGTCTTGACGAAGACCCCGCCGAGTTCGTCGGCGAGGGACTTGCCGCGCTCCTCGTTGAGGTCGGCGATGACGACGGTGACACCGTGCGCGGCGAGGTCGCGGGCCGTGGCCTCGCCGAGGCCGCTGGCACCGCCCGAGATGATTGCTGCTGCTCCGTTCAGGTCCATGAGCGGACTTTAACGCGGAGACCGAATGAAGTTCTACTCGGGGTGGGCTAAATTTCCGCCGATGGCGCTGCCGACATCGGGGTAGACCTTTATCCGCCGGTCAAGCCCCGTCGTGCGCAGAATCCGCGCGACCGGCGCCTGGGGCGCGGCCAGGGAGACCCCGCCGCCCTCCCCCGTGGCCAGCCGCCATGCCTCGATCAGCACGGACAGGCCACTGGAGTCCATGAAGGACAGGGCCGTGAGATCGAGGACCAGCCAGGCGCCGTCAAGCTTGATGGCGTCGCGGACCTCGTCTCGCAGGAAAGGAGCGGTGAAGAGGTCAAGCTCACCCTCGATGGCCACCACCACGGCGTCACCAACAGCGCGGCGAGCCAACCGTAGTTTCATCAGTCCTCCTCGCGCCCATGGGGCAGACCTACTTTACTTCGCCGACACGGCGCGCGAGGTCATGCAACTCTACGATCATTCATGATCCTTTACCAGAAATTCCCTCAGGTGGAGCGAAGCCGTACGGCAGTTCGAGCCTGTGAGCGGCGAGAAGTTCCGCGTCGGAGAGGATCTCCCTGGTCGGCCCGTCGGCGGCGATCACGCCGCCGGAGAGGATGAGAGCCCGATCACACAGCTCCAGCGCGTAGGGCAGGTCGTGGGTGACCATCAGAACGGTCACGTCGAGACCCCTCAGGACCTCGGCGAGCTCGCGTCTGGAGGCCGGGTCGAGGTTCGACGACGGCTCGTCCAGCACCAGGATCTCCGGCTCCATGGCCAGTACGGTCGCCACCGCCACCCGGCGGCGCTGGCCGAAGGACAGATGGTGCGGCGGCCGGTCGATCGTCTCCAGCATGCCCACGCGGTCCAGCGCGTCCTTGACCCGGCGCTCCAGCTCCTCGCCCGTGATCCCGAGGTTGGCCGGGCCGAAGGCCACGTCCTCGCGGACGGTCGGCATGAAGAGCTGGTCGTCGGGGTCCTGGAAGACGAGCCCGACCCGCCTGCGGATCTCCTTGAGTGAATTCTTGGCGACCGGCAGCCCGGCCACGGTCACCGTGCCGTGTCCCGCGGTCAGGATGCCGTTGAGATGCATCACCAGCGTCGTCTTGCCCGCGCCGTTCGGGCCGAGCAGCGCGACCCGCTCCCCGCGCCCGATCGAGAAGTCCACGCCGAACAACGCCTGCGTGCCGTCCGGATAGGCATACGCGAGACGGCTCACCTCCAGAGAAGGTGTCATGCGAGCAACCCCCAGGTCCCGAGCAGCGTCACGAGCGCCGCGCCCGGCAACATACCGGCGATGAGCCACTGCCGCGACGACGCGGACAGATCCTGGATGATCGGCAACGAGCCGGTGTAGCCGCGGCTGAGCATCGCCAGGTGCACCCGCTCGCCCCGCTCGTAGGAACGGATGAACAGCGCCCCGGCCGATCTGGCGATCACCGGGATGTGCCGTACGTCCCTGGCCACGAATCCCCGTGACTCCCTGGCCACCCGCATCCGGCGCATCTCATCCAGGATCACGTCCATGTAGCGCAGCATGAACATCGCGATCTGCACCAGCAGCGGCGGCAGCTTCAGCCGCTGCGCGCCCAGCAACATCAGCCGGGGCTCGGTGGTGGCGGCCAGCAGGACGCTCGCGATCACGCCCAGGGTGGCCTTGGCCAAGATGTTCCAGGCGGCCCACAGTCCCGCGACGCTGAGCGACAGCCCCATGAAGGACACCCGCTCGCCAAGCCCGATGAAGGGGATCGCCACCGCGAAGACCACAAACGGGATCTCGACCACCATCCGCCGCAGCACGAAGCCGGCCGGGACCCGCGCGGCCAGCGCCACGGCGGCCAGGAGCAGGACGTAGAGCCCGAAGGCCCAGAACCATTCGCGCGGGGTGGCCACCACCACCAGGGCGAACCCGGCCACCGCCGCCAGCTTGCACTGGGGCGGCAACCGGTGGATCAGCGTGTCGCCGGCCCGGTAGAGCTGATGATGATGACCCGCACCCACTAGACGGATACCTCTTCTTTGCGGGTACGGCGACGCACCGCGAAGAACAACCCGCCGCCCGCCGCCAGGGTCACCCCGGCGCCGATCAGACCGGCCACGCCGACCGGGATGCCTCCCGCGTCGCCGTAGTCGGCGAGCGGCTGATCGGCCAGCGAGTGGTCGGTGGCCTGGACGCTGAAGCCCTTGTCCTGGGCGACCCGCTCCAGGCCGTCGGGTGAGGAGGAGGCGTAGAAGCTGACGAGGCCCGCGAGCAGCGCCACCACCGCGAGGCCCGCCGGCAGGAACCAGCCGGGACGGCGCGGGGCCACCGGCGCCGGGGACTCCCGGGTCACCGTGACGTCGCCGCCGGCGCCGCGCAGGACCAGCGGCGCGGCCAGTCCCCGCGCGCCGTACACGAGGTCGGGCCGGATCGCCAGCACGGTGCTGACGGTGACCGCCGTGATCAGTCCCTCGCCGATGCCGATGAGCACGTGCACGCCGCCCATGGCCATCGCGACCGTGCCGACGTCGATGGGCGCGGTGCCGCCGATCCAGAACAGCAGGCTGAACGCCAGGGCCGCGGAGGGCACCGAGATCAGGGCGGCGACGAAGGAGGCCGCCACGACGGCGGACCTGCTGTGCATGACCCGGGTGATCAGGCGGAAGACGAACCATCCGACCACGATCGCGACGATGCCCATGAGCGTGATGTTGATGCCGAGAGCGGTCAGACCGCCGTCGGCGAAGAAGAACCCCTGCACGAGCAGGACCACGGCCACGCATAACACGGCCGTATAGGGTCCGACGAGTATGGCGGCGAGCGTGCCGCCGAGGAGGTGGCCGCTCGTGCCCGCGGCGACCGGGAAGTTGAGCATCTGGACGGCGAAGATGAAGGCGGCGACCAGGCCCGCCATGGGGGCGGTCCGGTCGTCAAGCTCGCGTCGTGCGCCGCGCAGACAGACCGCGACACCGGCCGCCGCGACGACTCCCGCCGAGAGCGACACGGCTACGTTGAAAAAGCCATCTGGTACATGCACGACAAGCCCCCAAAGTGCGGAATCGTCCCTTACTTTAGGCCATGGGGTTGTAGTTGCAACAGACTGGCATTAACGCATCGATGGCCGAAAGGTTAACGGAGCAGCCGCCGGATCAGCGTTCTGGGGCCGAAAGTGCGGACCACCGTGCTGAGCCGTCCCTTTCCCGCCGTGGCATAGGGTCTGACGCTCCACCTGGCCAGCCCCCTCCACCACGTGCGCGGCGGCACGATCGTCTCCGCCGTCGCCTCGATCCGGAAGCGCGCGGGCGGCCCTCCCAGGTCAAGCTCCAGGTAGGCGTCCCAGGTGCCGGGCCCCAGCCGGCCCATCGCCTGCCGGATGGTGAACGCCCCGCCCGCCCTGACCGTGACCGGCACGCGCCGCTCCCGCCCCGACTCCCGTTCGCGCCACACCAGATGCCGTACGGCGCGCGTCGCCGGGGTGGCGGTGCCCACGGTGACCCTGCCGTCGAGCACCAGCCTGTTTCCGGCCGTCCAGCGGGTGCGCGCCAGCCGCACGCCCCCGGGGACGCCGACCACGTAACCGCCGATGTCGAGGCTGAGATTGCCGTAGGGCCGGGTGAAGTAGGGCAGGGCGACCACGTCGCCGACCATGTGGGCCACCGGCTGGGCGATCCGCCCGTCCCGGTCGGCGCCGAGCCGGGCGAGACGGGGAACGCCCTCGAACTCGACGCTCACATAGACGTCCCAGACCCCGGAGGACAGCTCAGCGACATCGACGAGCCCGGTGAACTCCTCGCAGTCGCCCGTCACGGGGACCACGATGTCGGTCACCGAGACCACGAGGTCGGCGAGCGGCCCGGCGCCGCCGGGTCTGCGCCGCAGCACCAGGGCGAGGGCGCCCCCGACGATCTCCGGGCGTCCGTCCTGCTCCAGCGTGCTCAGCGCGACCCTGCCGGAGACGGTCAGCCGGCCCTCGCGCTCCCAGCGAAGCCCGGTGAGCTCCCGGCGGACCACCGCCGACTCGATGTGCGCCAGCCGTACCAGCCGGTCGATGTCCTCGAGCGCGGCGATCCGGCTCCGGTCGATCGCGGGGAGCCGGGCGCGGACCCCGTCGGTCAGCCACCGCTCGCACATGTCGGTCACCTCGGCGACGATCTCCTTGCGCTGGACGGACTCCGCCGCCAGGAAGGGCCTGCCGAGGCTGCCGAAGGCGTCCATCCGGAAGTGGCGCCGCAGGAGGTGGTCACGGAGCGTGCCGGGCTGTATGTGATCGACCATCAGCTCGATCGGCCGCTTGATCATCTGTAGCCAGGAGACCGGGTCGCGGCTCTCCTTCCGCTGCATGATGCTGGTGCCGTCGGGCCGGGCGACCAGGTGGTAACAGTCGTAGTCGGCGACCACCGAGATCACGTCCGCGTGGCAGTAGGCGTGGGTGGTGAAGATGAGGTCCTCGCCCACGAGCATGGTCTCGTCGAAGGCGATGGCATGCCGCTCCAGCATCTCCCTGCGGAACAGCTTGAAGCAGCTCAGGCTGTTGTAGACCGTGCTGTCCTCAAGCGGCACCTGGTCGGCGCTCTCGCGGAACATCGAGATCGGCGCCTTGCGGCCGTGTCCGACGATCTTCCCGAGAACCATGTCCGAGCCGTTGCGGTCGGCCATCGCGAGCATCCGCTCCAGCGCCTCGGAACCGAGGTAGTCGTCCGCGTCGCAGAAGAACACGTATCTGCCGCGGGCGTGGGAGAGCCCGACGTTGCGCGGGCGGCCGGCGCCGCCGGAATGCGCCTGCCGGATGACGCGGACGACGCCGCGATGGCAGGAGGCGTAGAGATCGAGCAGTTCGGCGCTGCCGTCGGTGGAACCGTCGTCCACGACGACGACCTCCAGGCTGACCCGCTGGATCAGCAGGGACGTCAGGCACCGGTCCAGATAGGGCCTGCAGTTGTGGACAGGCACGATCACGCTGACGTCCACGTCAGACTGACCGGTCTCTTCCTTCGTGATCTCGCCTGCGATCTCGCTGCCGCGCCCCGCGCTGACTCGCTGGAGGATCGTTCTCGTCACCGCCGGGCCCCTCGTCGGTCACATAGCGCTTATGTAGCGTCTCAGTATGTGACGAAGAACCGTGCGCAGGCGGCGGATCTACTTTGTTGGTCCTTCCCGCTGTCTATTTTGTTGGTCCTCCCACCCGCACGCCGAGGTTGCCGTACCTGGTGAAAAGCAGCCGATTCGTGTGACTTGCCCCTCGGACCCGCGCGTCCTTGCCCCCGGGCCTACACCTTCTCGTTCTGGTCGAGATCGTCGCGGTTCTGCTCGTGCAGTGCCCTCGCGGCCCCGAGCAGATGCTTCCGGTATCGCCGCCGCACCAGCCGCACGAGGACGTAGAGCGCCACCGCCGTTCCGGCCAGCAGCGCGAGGAGGTGGACCGGGAAAATGATCAGGGTTCTGGCCTGGCTGGACGTCCCGTCGGTCCCGGAGGCCGACACCGTCACGTGACAGATGCACATGAACGGCGGATCCTCCCACTTGACGGTGACCTCCCGGCTGGCCCCGCGGAGCACGGTGAAGTCAGGGAACGGGATGTCGCGCCCGTCCACACGGACGTTCAGGCTCTTCTTTCCGAAGAAGTCCCGGTGCACGGTTCCGAGGTTGTCGACGGTGGCCCCGAACTCCACGGGACCGCCCATCGCGAACTCCGGCACGCTCAGTCCGTGGACCCGTACCGAGGTGTCGATCGGCCCCGGCACCGTGACGTAGAGCGGCGTGCCGATCGCCCGGTTGAGCTTGATGTTGCCGCCGCCGGGACCGGCCGGCGCCACGAAGAGGAGGGCGACCTGGTGTTCTCCGTTCTCGGGCTCCGCCGGAAGGTCGAGCCGTACGGCCACCCGCTGCTGCCCACCGGGAGCCAGCCGGAAGTCTCCGGGACTGACCTTCACCCAGTTCACCGCCGAATAGGGGGAGCTCGGCTGGAAGATCACCTTTCCGTTCCGGTCCATGGTGAAGTCGGTCCGGTTGACGACGATGTCGACCGGCAACCGCCCCTTGTTCGTGACCATGAACGACTGACGATCACCGATCGCCTTGGGTTCGATGACGAGTCTCGTCGGACTCACCATCAGCGAGAAGTCCGGATCGGGGGCTGCGCCCGACATTCCAGATGCTCCCGGGCACGCCACCAACGCGACGCCGCCGGCCATCAGGAACGCGGCGATCACGCGCCGAAACGTTCGGATCACTGCACAGCCCCTAATACGGTCGTTTGGCGAGTGCTCTACAGGGTGGTCGCGGCGTAGAGGAGCGTGCCGCTGTAGGTGTCCGGACGGACGGCGGGGATGGTGATCCGGTAGCCGTTGGTGATGACGTCGCCGTCGTCCACCGACCGCTCGTCCTTCCGCGCCACCTGCACCGGGGCGGCGGGATTCAACGGAACGTAGGCGCCCGCCTGGATCGGTCCGCTGACCTCCAGCAGGTTCATCGGGATGACGTCGGTGTTGGACCCGATCGAGGGGGTGAGATTCGGGGCCGTCGGCTGGACCGTGACGGTGTAACCGGCGAAGTTGTTCGTCGTCACCCTCATGGTGACGGCGTCCGGGTCGGTCACCGTGTCACCGGGGTTGCCGCTCAGGGTGAACGTGGGGGTCAGCTCGGTCAGCGTGATCGCCAGTCCGACCTCCACGTTCGCGACGGTGGTGTCGGTGCTGGTGTCCGCCTGGGCCGTCGTCATCTGGCCGGACATCTGTCCGACCGTGACGCCCGTCATCATGAGACTCATAAGTATTAAACGGGCTTTAGATACCGTTGACATGAAAACCCCCAAGATCTTTTCGCTCACAGTAGTCAGACAATCACAAAACGTGCAAGCATCTAGAGGTCGTGTCGCCACTTCACTGAAGGTCATAAATCCGACAGATCACACAGAAAATCTCGATCTACGCATACGCGCAGGACGTCACGGTCAGCGCGCACCTATGCGCATCGCACCGGACATCCCGCGCCCGTATACGGGCGAGATCTCCCCGTTTCCACCGGTCCGGCTGGACAACGAGGATCGGCCGGTGCCAGGGGCTCCCGGCCTCTCCGGGAACAAAAGATCAGCCGACGTCAGGCGACCGCAGAAGCGTCACCGGCTTTCGACCGCGAAGGCGTCACCGGCTTTCCGAGCCCGTCATCGGAGCCGGTGGCACGCACCCGAGATCAGGGGTCGCACGACGCCATGGTCGCGAGGTTGCCCAGCATTGTCAGTGCCTGCTCGGAAGGGCTGGCGGGTTCGGCATGAAAGATGACCAGTTGCTGGCCGGGGGCGGTGACGATGCCGAACAACTCGCAGACGAGATCCAGGTCGCCGACCTCGTGGTGGCGGAAGCGCCTGATCTCCCGGCTCATGCCGTACACGTCATGACGCGCCCACAGCCGGCGGAAGTCCGCACTTTCCCGGGAGAGCTCGCCGACGAGTTCGGTCAGGTACGGGTTGTCGAGATCCGCTCCCGTGGCGGCGCGCAGCTGGGCCACCCTGAGGCAGGCGATCCGCTCCCAGTCCCGGTAGAAGTCGCGCGCGGCGGGATCCAGGAAGACCAGCGAGAGCATGTTGTCCGTGCGTTTCAGTCCGCTGTGGAGGGCTGCGGCCAGTGGGTTCCTGGCCAGCACGTCCTGCCAGCGGTCGAACACGAGCGCCGGGGTGTGCGGCCAGCTGCGCATCAGCCGCAGCAGGTCCGGGTCGACCCGCTCCGTCCGGCGGGTCGTCGCGCGCTGCCGCGACCCGGGATGGGCGAGCTCGTACAGGTGCGCCGCCGCTTCGGGGCCGAGGTTCAGCACCCGTACCAGGGCGTCGAGCACCCGATCGGACGGACGGTGTTCGCGTCCCTGTTCCAGGCGGACGTAGTAGTCGGTGCTGACCCCTGCCAGCATCGCCACCTCTTGCCGGCGCAGTCCCGGCGTCCGGGAGGGACCGGAACGCAGCATCCCCACATGCTCCGGCGAGGTGACCTCGCGCCGAGCGCGCAGGAACTCGCCCAGAAGCTTGTCACTGCCCATTTCGTAACGGTATGTCATTTATTCGTTAACAGGGTGGCCGCGCTACTCCCAGGTTCCGCCCTCTTACCCCTCAAGGTTGGTTCTGGCATGTCATGGAGTGCCACTTTCGCCGGGAGCACGCTGCGTGGGAGTAATGGGGCCACCTTCCTGCCGCGATTCCCCCATAACGTGTTGCGATGGACAGTGACAAGTTTCTTGGCGACTTCTTCCGCGCCCGGCGCGAAGCCACGACCCTTGAAGACGTCGGTCTGAAGCATTCCGGACGCCGCCGTACGCCGGGGTTGCGCCGGGAGGAGGTGGCGATGCTGGCCGGGGTCAGCACCGACTACTACGTCCGCCTGGAACAGGGACGCGAACGCCGTCCGTCCGACCAGGTGCTGGGTGCCCTCGCGCGAGTCCTGCGTCTCGACTCCGACGCCACTGACTATCTCTACGAACTCACGCACCCCCTTGCACGGCCGTACAGGCAGGGCAACCGGATGGAGCAGGTCAGTCCGAGCCTGCTGCGGCTCCTGAAAAGCTGGAATCACACGCCGGCATTTGTGATCGGCCGCCGGCTGGACGTGCTGGCCACCAACCCCCTGACCGAGGCCCTCTACAAGGGGCTCACCCACAAGGACAACTGCCTGCGGACGATCTTTCTCAGCCCACAGGCGAAGGACTTCTACGCGGACTGGGAGAAGGCCGCCTGCGCCAAGACGGCCCAGCTGCGCATCGCGGTGGGAGCGAACCCCCATGACCCGTTCCTGCCCCAGCTGGTCGAGGAACTCTCCACTCACAGCGAGCATTTCCGTCGCCTGTGGGCACGCCATGATGTGCGGACCAGACTCAGCGAGGTCAAGCGGCTTCGCCACGGCGACGTCGGCGAGTTGGCTCTTTCCTGGGAGGCGTTGACCGTCAACGGCGCTCCCGGCCAGCAGCTCATCATCATGTCCGCCGAGCCGGGAAGCTCTTCCGAACACGCTCTGAAGGCTCTGGGCCGCATCGCCGCCCAGGACGCCGGCCTCGACTCCTCCCCTCAGCCTTCACCACCTTCACCCGAGCTCTCGTCCAACGCCGGTCACAGCCCACCGGTCACGTTGTGACCCTCATCGCGTCAGGGCGGCGAGGTCGGCCAGCAGGGCCAGTGCCCGTTCGGAGGAGCTGCCGGGCTTGGCATGAAAGATGACCAGTTGCTGACCCGGGGCACTGGCGACGCTGAGCACCTCGCTGGTCAGGTCCAGCTCACCGACCTTGCGATGGTGGAAGCGCCTGTCCTCACTGACGATGCCGGATACGTCATGGCGCGCCCACAGGCGACGGAAGTCCGCGCTTTTGAGGGAGAGTTCACCGACCAGCTCGATCAGGTACGGGTGGTCGAGGTCCGTTCCCGCGACTCCGCGCAGGTGAGCCACCCTGACCCTGGCGACATGCTCCCAGTCCGGATAGAACTCGCGCGCGGCGGGATCCAGGAAGACCAGCCGCAGGAGGTTGTCCGCGTACTCCAGTCCATCGTGGAGGACGCTGCCCAGGGGGTTTCTCGCCAGTACGTCCAGCCAGCGGCCGGTCACGAACGCCGGGATGTGCGACCAGCCGCGCATCAGCCGCAGCAGCTCCGGACTGACCTGCTCCATCTGGCTTCCCTGCTTGTGCGGTCGTGCCAGGGGGTGTGCGAGTTCGTAGAGGTAGTCGGTCGCGTCGGGACCGAGACACAGGACCCGGGCGAGGGCGGTCAGCACCTGGTCGGACGGACGGCGTTCACGCCCCTGTTCCAGACGGACGTAGTAGTCGGTGCTGACCCCGGCCAGCATCGCCACCTCCTCCCGGCGCAACCCCGGCGTACGGCGGAGACCAACGTCCAGCAGTCCCACCTGCTCGGGAGTGGTGACCTCGCGCCGGGCGCGCAGGAACTCACCGAGGAGCTTGTCGCTGTCCATTTTGTAACCGTACGCCTGGTATAAGCCGAAAAGGTGGCAGCATCGCTCCCAGGAACGGTCCGGATGGGACGCTGGATCCTGCCCGAGGATCCCGGTGGCAGGACAGGCGGGGCGACAAGGTCCCCCGGCCACGGTGAGACCGAAGGGACGGCGGACAGGCTTCTCGTCCGCGGCGACCACGCATGCGATGCCGCCCGGCATCACGCCGATGACCGGCCGGGGAGAGGAGGTCGGTCCCGCTACGGCATCTCGAACATCCCACCGGCGAGGAGACCGTCATAACGTCGTGGCGGCCAGGCTGCCCAGCAGGGACAGCGCGTGCTCGGAAGAACTGCCCGCCTCGGCGTGAAGGGTGATCAGTTGCTGGCCGGGGGCGCTGTTGACGTTGAACACCTCGCAGGTCAGGGTCAGGTTGCCGACCTCGCGATGGCGGTAGAAGTGCTTAGTCTCACGGGTCTCGCAGGGGATGACGGGTGGGTCGGGGCGGGCCCACATCTGGCGGAAGTCCGCGCTTTCCATCGAGAGTTCACCGATCAGCTCGGTCAGGTACGGATCGTCGAGGTCCGGCCCCACGGCGGTGCGCAGGTGGGCCACCCTGGCGTTGGCGACCTGCTCCCAGTCCCGGTAGAACTCGCGCGCGGCAGGGTCCAGGAAGACCATCCGGAGCAGGTTGTCCATGTACTTCATTCCGCGGTAGAGCACGGCGGACACCGGGTTGACGGCCAGCACCTCCATCCGGAGACCGCACACCATCGCCGGGGTCCGCGGCCAGCCGCGCATCAGCCGCAGCAGCTCCGGGCTGACCCGCTGCGACTGGCCGATCGTCCTGCCCTGCGGTGTTCCCGGGTCGGCGAGCTCGTGCAGATGCGCCGCGGCTTCGGGATCGAGGGCCAGCACCCGCACCAGGGCACCGAGCACGCGCTTGGACGGGCGGCCTTCGTATCCCTCTTCCAGACAGGTGTAGTAGTCGAGGCTGACGCCGGCGAGCATCGCCAGCTCTTCCCGGCTCAGTCCCGCCGTCCGGCGGGGACCAGAGCTCAGCGGCCCCGCCTGTACCGGCGTGGTGGCCTCGCGCCGAGCGCGCAAGAACTCCCCAAGGAGCTTGTCGCTGTCCATTTCGTAATGGTATGTCAGGAATCCATTGAGAGGGTGGCAGTGCTGCACCCAGGGTCAGAAACTGCCCCCTACCAGGCACGACCGAGCCGGGACACTCTCAACCCCTCCGGCCCCACGGCTCCGCGGACGACCCCACGACCCCGGCAGCCCGCAACCCGCAACCGACCCCACGGCCCCGCAGCCCCGCAGCCCCGCAGCCCCGCAGCCCCGCAGCCCCGCAGCCCCGCAGTCCCGCGAGGATGAACGGCCGGCATCCGTACGACCGGCCGCTCCTCCTCCGCGTTCGAACGACCTGAAAGTTCGGGATCGAACCGGCCTTTCAGCGGCCCGGCCCGCCGGGCGCGTCACCGGGCGGCGTCCAGACGGGCGCGGTGCTCGCCGTCGAGCTTGAGATCCAGGGCGCCCAGGGCCTCCTCCAGCTGGGCGATGGAGCTCACGCCGACGATCGGGACCGTCGTGACGTCTCCGCCGATCAGCCAGGCCAGCACCACCTGGTTGACGGTCACGCCCAGCTCGCCCGCGATCTCCCGCAGTACAGCGAGCCCGCGCGTGGTGCCCGGGTGGTCGTAGATCTCCTGGATCGGACGGTCCTCGCGGGTGTAGGCGCCGAACATGAGCGTGTTGTACGCCCACAGGGTCAGGCCGGGCTCCGAGCGCAGGTAGTCGAGCATGTCGTCCTGGACCAGGACGTGGCCCGCCTCGGGCAGCCGTACTCCGGGCCGGGGCCGCAGGTAGGTGTGCCGGAGCTGCACGTTGGTGTAGAGCGGCCAGCCGCCTGCCCGCGAGGTCGCACGGGCGCGCTCCAGACGCCAGGCCGGCACGTTGCTCGCGCCGATCTCGCGGACCTTGCCCGCCCGCGCCAGCTCGGCGAAGGCGCCCAAGGTCTCCTCCAGGGGGACGGAGCGATCCTCGATGTGAGCCCAGTACACGTCGACGTGATCGACGCCCAGCCGCCTCAGGCTGCCCTCGGCGGCCGCGGCGATCGCCGAGGCGGACAACCCCTCGGCGGAGTCCAGGGTCCGATCGCCGGGAACGGTCGGCCGTCCGCCGCACTTGGTGCTCAGCACCATCCGGTCGCGGTTGCCCCGGGCGGCCAGCCAGCGGCCGATGGCCAGCTCGCTCTCGTCGCCGGTGGCCCCCTCGTTCCAGAACGGGTAGTTGTTCGCGGTGTCCAGCAGCGCGCCACCGGCCTCGGCGAACCGGTCGAGGATCGTGAACACGGCCCTGTCGTCGAGAACGGTGCCGAACGGGATGGTGCCCAGGGCGAGGGGGATGTGTGTCATGGAAACCACGATGCAGGCTGGAGTCCACTCCAGGTCAAGTCGCGCCACGCGACGATGCGCCGGATTCATCGTGACCCGGCCTGGAGCGGACTCCAGGCGCGACGCCACTCCCCGCGGGGGTGCACACGCGCCGGAGCAGCCGGCGGAGGAGAACTGTCACCCCCTGATGCCAGACTCGCTCAGCATGAGCGACGATGTGCGGCTGAGAGATGTCGAAGAAGCCGATCTGGAGCTGTTCTTCGAGCAGGAGCATGACCCCGAGACGGTCCGGCGGTCGAAGTTCACGCCCCGGGATCGAGAGACCTTCATGACCCACTGGGCCACGAAGGTCCTGGGAGATCCCACCGTCCTGGTGCGGACGGTCACCGTGGACGGCGAGCCGGCCGGCAATGTCGTGTCCTGGTGGGAGCAGGACACGCGTTTCATCGGATACGTGTTCGCCCGCCGATACTGGGGCCGGGGCATCGGCACCAAGGCACTGACGCTCTTTCTCCGGCAGGAGAAGACCCGCCCGCTCTACGCCGACCCCTTCACCGGCAACACCGGCTCGGTGCGACTGCTGGAGAAATGCGGCTTCACGAGCACCGGCACGGTCCGGCACGGCGAGCACGAGCACATCATGCTCGTGCTCGGCGAGGGCTAGTTCCGGCGGCGGAGAGCGGCGGCATCCCCTGGATACGGATACTCAGGGAGGTCACGAGCCCAGCTTGCACATACCGGTCGCCGGGGCGGAGTCGTCAGAGGCCCTGGGCTTGGGGGGCAGCTTCACCTCGCACGTTCCGCCCGCGACCGACGCGGCGTCGTCCGGCGCCTGCCTGGCCTCGTCCTTGACCTTACGGCCGCCGTCGGGGTTCTCGGCACACCGCTTCGCCCCCGAAGAGCACTGTTCGGCCTTCTTCTTGGCCGCGGCGACGCCGTCGATGGGAGGAGCCGCGGCCGCCGCCGCGGAGGTGAGGGCGCAGACGGTGGCGATCGCCAACGCTGAGACGAGCATGACAAGGGGGCCAGGGCGGCGGTTGCTGTGCATGTCCTTCTTCCGGTCAGTCGGGACGATTCCGATTTCGCGCATCGACAGGATGCATACACAAAGTAGCGATCCATCCACGAAGGGCAATGATCGCCGCGCCCGGCGCCCCGCTATGACCCTTCGGCCAGGCCGTGTCCGATCGAGCCGTTGATACGGCCGGTCATCCCTCGGCGCGTACGGGAGTGGCGCCTGCCGGTTCGGCCGGATCGGGACCGGCGAGGTGGGCTTGGGCGTATTTGCGGAAGGCGGCCACGAGGCGGTTGCGATCGTCCGCACGGGTGGCCAGCACGACGTGGCTCGGCTCGACGCCGTGCAGGGGGACCGTGGTCCGTGCAGGGGGACCGTGGTGAGGTCGGGGCGGGGGCTGCCGTGGAGGCTGCCGGCTGGGACGATGGATACGGCCTGCCCGCCGGCGATGAGTTCGAATTTGTCCTCGACGCCTTCGACGATGCCAGATGCAGGGTCTGCACGGCGGCGTCGGGGTGCCGGTGGCGCAGTTCGCGCGCTGCCGGGGTGACGATGAGGTTGCTGGTGTAGCCGATGATGATCCTGGCGATCGACAACCCGGCGTCGAGCGCACTGACCCGTGACCGGCTGGGATGGAAGCCTGAGGGGCCCGCACTGATCCCGGACATCGACGAAGGCCACTACTTCAACGACTAGCCCGGGAGTCGTGTCGGTCCGTTCTCGCTGTTTCACGGCTACCTCAGCAGCGACTTCAACCGACGCCACCCGCCCGCTGGATCTCCCCACCGGCCTCGTCCAACCCCGGAGGGACAACAGTTCGGGGAGGGAGGATCAAGGCCGTCTTCGCACATACGCCGACCGGTGGGCATTTCCCGATATGTCAGATGTCGAGGGACTCGACGACGTCCACGATGTCACGCGACCGCGCGCACTCCTCGTGCCAGAGCTCGAACGCCTCGTCAGGATGGCTGCCGGGCGTTCACAGTTCGCGTTCGAGACGTGCCGCGACCTCTCGATATCGGCTGACCGGCACCAGGTGCACGCCGTCGAAGGCGCCGCTGTCGCGAATGGCCAGGATCTGCTCGCACGCCGCGTCCACCCCGGCATTGCGGTCACGCTCGACGTCGGCGACCAGCTGGCCGGGGATGTCGATGTCCGGGATGGTGGCCGCCAGGTTGCGGGCCATACCCGCGCTGGCCAGCACCATCACCCCGGCATAGACGGGAACCTGCAGGGAGACGCTCTCGCGCCAGCGCAGCAGGGCATCGACCGAGTAGCTGACCTGGACGAACACGAAGTCCGCCGCGCTCTTCCACGTCGGAACCGGGCGCAGGCCGGACGTGACGCCGACCTGGAAGGGCCGACGGCCGGCGAACGCCGGGTCCTCGGCCGTGCCCCGTGCTTCCTCGATCATGCCCCGCACCGTCAACTCGCTGGTGCGCCCGCCGACGGTGGGCTTGTCGCCGTAGACGAACAAGAACCGCTCCACCCCGTACGCGGAGGCCGTCAGCAGGTCCCTGCGGAGTCCGAGCAGGTTGCGGTCGCGGGAGTTCAGGCAGGCGATGCCTCGGGCGCCCATCGCCTGCACCTCGTGGGCGACCGCCACGCTCGACACCGTCGCCCGCCCGATGTGGTTGTCAGGGATCAGGAACGAGTCGGCCACCGCGCTCAACACGCCGATCTGATGGCGTACCCGCGTCAGGTCCGGCCGGGTAGGAGGTTCGATCTCACAAACCAGCTCGAAACGATGATCAGACATGCTGGAACCCTACCGAAAGCGCTCCAAGGCAAAGCCGCCAGAGCGTTTCCAAGCATAATCAACTTCATGATGGCGCCAGATAGTACTGAAGGTCCATTTCCTCCCGATATCCGGCTGTCGGGCCTCGGGATTCACCTCCGCGAGTGGACCGACGAAGACCTTCCTGTCATGGTCGCCCTTTTCGACGAACCACAGGTCGCTCGCTGGACTCCCCTACGTTCGCCGTTCGACTTCGACGCCGCTCAGGAGTACCTGTCTCAGTCGCGTAGAGCGCGTGCCGCTGATCGCGGCATGCAACTCGCGATCACTAGGGATGGCGGTGAAGCACAAGGGGAGGTTCTGCTCTTCCGTACGGCCGATGAGCCCGGGGTGGCCGAACTTGCTTACGCGATCGGTGCTCAGCACCGGAGAGAGCGGTTGGCGGCTCGTGCTGTTGAGCTGATGGCCGGCTACGCCCGCACCTCGCTCGGGATGCGCGGGCTGGTTCTACGGATTGATCCAGCAAACGCGGCAAGCGTCGCGGTAGCACAGGCTACCGGCTTTCACATGGCCGACGAGGAGCCGATGACCTTTGAACGCAAGGGCCATGACATCACTCTGCACAGGTGGCGCCGCGATCTCGCCCTGTGAGCAATCGCCGCTTGGCGGAGCGGCACGGCCTGCGGAACACCACAAGTATCTATAGAGCGAATGCGAGAGGCTCCGCACCCGTAGACCTTGGAGCCTCGCGCGCCCAGGCGGGTAGTCGTACCTATCTAGGTTGTAATCCTAACTAGGTAGCGTTACCTTTAAAAAGCGCCGCACGAACCGCCATCTCTCGGCAGACAGGCATCTCGCGCGGGCCGGGGACGGGCTCTCCTGCAGCCAAGCCCTCGAACGACCGATATCCGCCACCCGCCAAGGAGAAGACCATGGCCGCTCCCGCCTCCCGCACCGCCGTCCAGCTCCCCGCGCTCCTCCCCGTCCTGGTCGGCGCGGAGACCGTGGTGATCGCCAGTGACCTCGGCGACGCCGTCCGCTACGGCCTCGGCGGCCTGGTCCTCGTCGCGCTGGTCACGGTCCTCTACCGGCTCGGCCGTACCCGCCGCGTCAAGGGCGCAGGCGGCGCCGCTTCGCCGACCGTCTGACGCGGCCTCCTCGTCCTGGGCTCGGCAGCCACAAAAGGATGGTCCGGCCTGCGCGCCGATCCAGGTGCAGGGCGTGGTCGCCGCTCCATCGAAGGCGGTCAGACAGCGTCAGTCACGCCATCGGCGACACCCTGGCGGCCTCCAGCGGGGCTGGTCTCAAAGAGTTGATGTCTCGTATGGGGCACTCCTCCACGCGGGCGGCGCTGATCTACCAGCACTCCGGTCAGGACCGGGACAAGGCCATCGCTCGGGCAGGCGTTCAAGAAGGCACGGGCAGGCGGGCACGAGAAGCCATCGGGCACGCAACGGGCGCGGAAGATCACAAAGTTGCGGTGAACAGCAAAAGGCCAGGTCACCGGAGATTGGTTGACCTGGCCTTTTGTATGCGAGCCGACGAGGGGAATCGAACCCCTGACCTACAGTTTACAAGACTGTTGCTCTGCCGATTGAGCTACGTCGGCACGGTCGCCAGACGAGTGTAGTCGGCCCGCGCCCCGCACGTCACCGGGACAGGGCGGCGAACCCGGAAAAGCTAGCGACGACGCTGGCGGGCCACCTCGTAAAGGGCGATGCCCGCGGCGACACCCGCGTTGAGGGACTCGGCCGCACCCTGCATGGGGATACGGACGATCATGTCGCAGGACTCGCGGATCAGGCGGGACAGGCCCTTGCCCTCCGAGCCCACGACGACGACCAGCGGGCCGTCGAGGAGATCGCTGTCGCCGATGTCCACCGTGCCCTCGCCGTCCAGGCCGATCACGAACAGGCCGGCGTCGCGATATTCGCGCAGCGCGGCGGTGAGGTTGGCCGCACGGGCGACCGTCATGGTGGCCAGCGTGCCCGCCGAGGTCTTCCAGGCGCCTCCCGTCACTCCGGCCGAACGACGGGACGGGATGACCATGCCGTGAGCACCGAAGGCGGTGGCCGAACGGGCGATGGCGCCGAGGTTGCGCGGGTCGGTCACGCTGTCGAGCGCGACGATCAGAGGTGCCTCACCGGCGTCCTGGGCGATGCGGACCAGGTCCTCGGGGTGGGCGTAGTCGTACGCCGGGATCTGCAGGGCCATGCCCTGGTGGATCGCGCCCTCGGTGATGCGGTCGAGCTTGTCCCTGCCGACCTCCAACATGGCGATGCCGTTGTTGGCGGCGAGCCGGATCGACTCCCTGACGCGGTCGTCGTTGTCGATGCGCATGGCGACGTAGAGCGTGCTCGCGGGCACACCCGCCCTGAGCGCCTCGACGACGGGGTTGCGACCGCCGATGTATTCCGGCGCGTCCTCGCTCCGCCTCGTGCGGACCGTGGTGCGAGAGGAGATCGAGGGGCGGGCGGAGGAAGATCCGCCGCCCTTCTCCTCGCGATCGATCCGCTCGGTGCGCGCCTTGTCCTTGTGCCAGTGCCGCAGGTGCGCCGGCGGGGTAGCCCCCTTGCCTTCCAGACCACGGCGGACATTGCCGCCGGTGCCCTTGCTCGGACTCTTCTTCTTCGCGGGTCGCCCGGACCCCTTGTTACCCCCACCAGCCATGCTGACTAGAGTACGGCCTGCTTTTACCGCGACAGTTCCCAACGCGGACCTTGGGGGGTGTCCTCCACATGAATCCCGGCGTCGGCAAGCTGGTCACGGATGCTGTCCGCCGCCGCGAAGTCCTTTCGGGCACGGGCTGCCTGCCGCTGCTCCAAAGCCACGGTGACCAGCGCGTCAACGGTCGCGCGCATGCCGGTGTCGCGGCTTGAGGAGCGCCACTGCTCCGAGCGCGGGTCGAGACCGAGCACGTCGAGCATGTTCTGTGTCTCGGCCAGCAACCTGGCGACCTGCTCCTTGTTGCCCTGAGCCAGTGCGACGTTGCCCTCACGGACCACCTCGTGCACCACGGCGAGCGCCTGCGAGGTGGCCAGGTCGTCGTCGAGCGCGTCGGAGAACGCCTGGGGCAGCGGCGCATGCGCGTCGACGTCGTGGATGACCTCGGCCGCCCTGGTGACGAAGCCCTCGATGCGCTGGTAGGCCGTCGCGGCCTCGAACAGCGCCTCCTCCGAGTATTCGATCGGGGACCGGTAGTGCGGGGCCGCCAGGTAGTAGCGGAGCTCGACCGGGCGGACCTTCTTGATGACCTCGGGGATCAGCAGGGAGTTGCCGAGCGACTTGCTCATCTTCTCCGCGCCGATCTTGAGCATGCCGTTGTGCATCCAGTAGCGCGCGAAGCCGTCACCGGCCGCCTGGGACTGGGTCAGCTCGTTCTCGTGGTGCGGGAAGATCAGGTCGACGCCGCCGCCGTGAATGTCGAAGGTCGACCCGAGATACTTCGTCGCCATGGCGGAGCACTCCAGGTGCCAGCCGGGACGGCCGCGGCCCCACGGGGTCGGCCAGGTCGGCTCGCCCGGCTTCTCACCCTTCCAGAGTGCGAAGTCACGCGAATCACGCTTGCAGTCGGCCTCGGTGTCGCCCGCCGCCCGCATGTTCTCGAGCTTCTGGTTGGACAGCGAGCCGTACCGGTCCGCGTAGGACATGACGTCGAAGTAGACGTCTCCCTCGGCGGCGTAGGCGTGACCGGCGGCGATCAACCGCTCCATCAGCTCGATCATCTCGGGCACGTGGCCGGTGGCTCGCGGCTCGACCGTCGGAGGAAGGCAGCCGAGCACCTCGTAGGCCCAGGTGAAGGCGCGCTGGTTACGCTCGGCGATGACGAACCACGGCACCTCCTCGGTCGCCGCGACTCGAATGATCTTGTCGTCGATGTCGGTGACGTTCCGGCAGAAGTTGACCTCGTAGCCCGACCGGGTCATCCAGCGCCGGAGCACGTCAAAGTTGACGCCGGAGCGGATGTGCCCGATATGCGGCGGGGCCTGCACGGTGGCACCACACAGGTAGATAGAGGCCCGGCCGGGTTCGACCGGAACGAATTCACGGACCGTACGTACGCTGGTGTCGTATAGGTGCAGACTCACGAGGCCAGGTTAATGCCTCACCTCGCCTCACAAGCCGGGTTGCGCGACGTTGAAGCCTCCTTGCAGAGTCTTTTGTGGACATTAAGTGGCCAATGCCGGTCATACCCACTTAAAGATCCACCAGATAGATCGACCCAGTGAGAAATGACACGCCAGACCGGCCACCGCACCCATACGGCCGGTTCTTGCGAATCGGAGCGCACCCCGCCCGGGCGGCTCCTCCGTCCCCGCCGTGTACGGCATGCTTGAAGATCGGCCACCCCACGCGCACGCCATCGGACGGCTCCGTCGCCCGTCCCCCGTCAGGCTTCTCTCCCCGGGCAACTTTCCCGATCTTCCTGATCGACTCCGTCGATCACTCCGCGTGCTGATTCTGTAGGCTCGAGACGCCATGGACGTGAAATCTCCCGCGGCGGCAGACTCGATCTCCCGCCCGTCCTCAATCCTGTCCGCACCCGCCGAACCGAGCCGAGTGACCGTTGCCCTGCGACGCGCCGGGATCGCCGTCGCCGGAGTCGGCGTAGCCGCCCTCACCGCCGCCGCCTGCGTGCTCTCCTTCGAGGACCTGCGTGACCTCGCCATCATCGGCGAGGCCCGCCCCAACCTCGCCTATCTCTACCCGGCGGCCTTCGACGCGCTGCTCGTCATCGCGATGATCGGCGTGCTCCTGCTGAGAGGCGGGCGGTGGCCGGTCCGCCTTCAGGCAGGCGTGATCCTGGTGCTGCTGTTCGCCGCCGCGGCCACCGCCGAGGTGACGACCGCCATGCGGACCACGGCGGCGATGGACGTACGGCAGGCGGCCGTCGTGGTCGCCGTCGCCCCCTGGGTGATCCTGGTCGTGGCCCTGTGGCTCTGGCTCCTGCTGATCAAGCATGCCGCCGCGCGCCGGAGCGCCGTCGACGAGGCGCCGACCGACCACGAGCGCGACATCGTGCCGTTCCCCGACGCGGACCTGCCGACCGCGGAACACCCGGCCCAGCCGGAGTGGAGGACCCGCCCGAGCCGCCCTGACCTCCAGGTCCATCCGGACCCGCTTCAGCGCGACCGCCCGGTCAGGCGCGACCAGCCGGTCCAGTACGACGAGCCGGTCCGGCGCGACCAGCCGGCCCATTCGGCCCAGCACGACGAACCGGTCCGGCGCGACCAGCCGATTCATTCGGCCCAGCACGACGAGCCTGTCCCTCCGGTCCGGCACGACGAGTTCGACCGTTCGCTCCGGCACGACCAGCCGGGTCGGCGAGACCAGCACGACCTGCCCGTTCAGCACGATCGGCAGGCCCCGTCGGTCCGCCCCGGCCAGCTGGTCCACCATCCCGCGGCCGAGATCATGCTCGACCCGCAGGCCGCCCCTCCGCTGGAGTCCGCCCCGCACCACGATCTTCCGGCGAGCGTCCCGGTGGTCGGTCCCACCCCCGCCCCGGAGACGCCCGAGGTGGCCGAGGTGGCTGAGGTGGCTGAGGTTTCCCCGGCCCCCCAGGTCCCCCCGCCGGCCAAGCCCATGCGCTGGGGTGATCTGGTACGGCCCCGCCAGGGCGACATGCTCGTCCATCCACCCCGCACCGCGCCGGAGGCCGTACGGGAGCAGGCCGCGCCCGAGGCCGCGCGGACTCAGACCGCACAGGACGCCGTACGGAAACGGGAAGAGAAGCGGGAAGAAGAGTCCGGGCCCGACAGCAGGATCAGCGAGCGGGTGGGGACCTGGGACTCCGGCACCGACGCCTCGGAGGAGGCGCCGGAGCAGGCCGCCGAGGTGAACGACCGCGACGCCGACACGCAGCCCATCCGCACGATGCCCGATCAGACGACCGATCGCACGGCGGGCGAGACGGCCGACGAGGATGAGACGGCCGACGGATCGTCCCCGGATCCCGCGCACGGTGTCGAGGCCGCCGACCCCGAGGAGGACTTCGGGATCGGATCACGCGAGAAGGACACCGTGGCCCCGCCTTCGGGACGGATGCGCAGCACCCCGATCCCCCCGGTCGAATGAGAACCTGGTCTCCGGCGTCCCCGGCCTGATCCGAAGGGACAGCCGGGCGCGGTGACCTTTGGGGAGAGGCCGCGGGCAGGGGCGGCTTCTCCTCCGCGGAGCCTGCCCGACGGCGGCCTCCACGCGATGTTGGATCTGTCCGGCTGCGGCTTCCAGGCAGTGTTGGACCTGTCCGCCGACGGCTTCCACACGGTGGTGGACCTACCCGTCCGCGGCTTCCGTACGGTGCCGGATCTGTCCGCCGACGGCTTCCGCGCGATTTTGGACCGGCCCGCAGCTATTCGCTCACACGTTGGTGAGCGGCGCCCCGCTGCGGACCGGCGATTGCTCACCTCCGTGCCCGTTTCAGGAGCGGCCGGAAGCCGGTTCGGAACACTCCTCGAACCGGCGTGAAACGGCCGAGACCCGCTCGGTGCAGATGGGACCGAGCGGGTTCTCCTGGAAAGCGGTGACATCGTGCGCGTCACCGCGGGCACCTCCGGACCGGAGGGTGTCCAGTTATGCCTCGGTGAGGTGGCCGGGATGGTCCATCCCGTTTTTTGGACTCTGGATTTTTTTAGACCCTGGATCGCCTCAGGCCGGCGACCAGGCCGACACCGACGATGGCGAGGACGACCTGCATGACGAGCTCGATCCAGTCGATGCCGTTCGTGGTGGCCACGCCGAGGACCTGCGCGATCGCGGTACCGATGAGCGCTGCGACGATGCCGACGACGATGGTCAGGATCCAGCCGATCGGCTGCCTACCGGGAAGCAGCAGCCGCCCGAGGGCGCCGATGACAGCGCCGATGACGATGGCCCCAAGGATGGACGCGATAGTCATTACAACCTCCCAGTGAGCGTGATCCCTTCACTCTCACAAGAAGGTGGATACCCCCCAGGTCAAGGTTATTCCTGTCGATGGAAAAATTCCTGATCAGCGGGTTTTCCTCGCCCCCATCTGGACCACGAGCAACACTCCCAGCACCGCGAGCGCGAGCTGGAGGATATGTTCCCACCAGTCGATCCCCCGCGTGTTGGCGAACCCGAGCGCGCTCGCGATGAGCGTGCCGATGAGCGCCGCGACGATGCCGACGACGAGTGTCAGGCCCCAGCTGAAGTTCTGCCGCCCGGGAACGATGAGTCGTGCCAACGCCCCGATGATGGCCCCGATGATGATCGCCGAAACAATCGATCCAATCATGTCCGACTCCCCCTGTTGCGAGACATGGTCATTAGGGGGCTACCCAGGACATTCACAGATCATCCGGAAAAAGGGGGTGGCCCGTACCGCGCCAGGAAACGGGCCACCGCCTCGGACGTACGACGAGCATTCCGCACCGCCCGCCGGAGCGTTTTCACGCTCCGTACTAAGAGACGCCTGACTGCGGGTTGAGGTTCACCACGATCGCGGTGGCGACGGCCGCCACGCCTTCGCCACGCCCGGTGAGCCCCAGCCCGTCGGTCGTGGTGGCGATGACGCTCACCGGAGCGCCCACGGCGGCGCTGAGCGCCTTCTCGGCCTCCGCACGGCGGGGTGCCACCTTGGGCCGGTTGCCGATCACCTGGATGGCCACATTGCCGATCTCGAAGCCTGCGGCGCGCACCTTGCGGGCGGCCTCCTGCAACAGGGTGACGCCGGAGGCTCCCGCCCAGCGGGGATCGGAAGTGCCGAACAGCCCGCCCAGATCGCCGAGACCCGCCGCGGACAGCAGTGCGTCACAGGCGGCGTGAGCGGCCGCGTCACCGTCGGAGTGACCGTCCAGGCCGATTTCGCCCGGCCAGTGAAGGCCCGCGAGATTCAACTCGCGTCCGGATGCGAACGGGTGGACGTCGACTCCGACGCCCACCCGTGGAAATGTCATGTTCAGGAGTTGAGAACCTCATCCAGCAGAGCCTCGGCCTTGTCCTCGTTGGTCTTCTCGGCGAGCGCGAGCTCGCTAACCAGGATCTGCCGTGCTTTTGCCAGCATGCGCTTCTCTCCTGCGGAGAGTCCGCGTTCCCTGTCTCGTCGCCATAGGTCGCGAACGACCTCGGCCACCTTATTGACGTCACCGGACGCCAACTTCTCAAGGTTGGCCTTATAGCGGCGGGACCAGTTCGTAGGCTCTTCGGTGTGAGGCATGCGAAGCACGTCGAAAACGCGCTCAAGGCCCTCTTGTCCGACGACATCGCGAACACCGACGAGTTCGGCGTTGTCTGCCGGCACCTGGACGGTAAGGTCGCCCTTGTCGACCTTAAGAACCAGGTAGGTCCTTTCCTCACCCTTGATGGTTCGGGTCGTGATCGCCTCGATCCGAGCAGCCCCGTGGTGGGGGTAGACGACAGTGTCGCCGACCTGGAAAGTCATGTGACAAGTACCCCTTCCGCTGTACTCAAGAGTACCACGTATCCACAGCCTCCCGGAACAGTGAAATCACCATAACTGCAGGTCAAAGCCGCATCTTATGGCTTGACAAGCGCTCAACAGTATGAATCAAAGGTCTAAAAAGCACCTATGACCTGCGTTCCTCGTCTTCCGGCGATCAGGTGGGCCACCGGAAAACCCGGGAATCGCGACGGATAGGGTTGCCCTTGCCCTACCTCATGTGTGACAAGGAGAACTCGCACCGTGACCCGCATCAGCCGTCACCGGGTGATCGCCGCCGCCGCGTTCCTCGCAGCCGCCCCGGCCTTGGCCGGCTGCGGTGCCGGATCCGACGCGATCACCAACCAGCCTTACGCGCCGACCGAGGCTCTGACGACCCAGGCGAAGGGAATCAACATCTCCCAGGCCTTCTTCCTGGGCCCGGACTCCGGCACGACGATCGCCGCGGGTGCGGCGACGCCGCTCTACCTGTCCGTGGTGAACACCAACCAAGCCCCCGACCAGCTCGTCGGCATCGGGGTCGACTCCGCCCTGGGCACCGCGAAGGTGAGCTCTCCGGTGACGCTTCCCGTTCAGACGCGGGTGAGCATCGGCAACCCCACTCCCTCCATCCTGATCGAGGGGCTGAAGAAGCCTCTCAGGGGTGGCGAGAGCATCCAGGTGCAGCTGCAGTTCGCCAACGCGGGGCTCGTCCCCCTCACGATTCCGGTCATCACCCGTAGCCGCGAGTTCACCAGCCTGCCGCAGGCTCCGGGTGTCAGTGCGGCTCCCACGCCGACGCCCACCGCCTCCGCCTCCGCTTCCACCGACTCCATGGAGGACATGGGGCACTCCATGGAAGGCATGGACGAGTAGGGCGCACCCCGCCAAAGCAGAAACGCCGAAGTCGGCGGCTCTTCGAAAGAGTCGCCGACTTCGGTCTGTCAGAACCACCGTGGGCCCGGGGGTCGCCCCAGGCCATCCGAGACCACCGGGGCCGTTCAAAGGCCTCATACCTCGCGGCCGGGCCGCCCTGAGGGCCTCAGGCCTCGCGACCGGAACCCGCCACGGGCTTCAGGCCCCGGGCGCGCGAACGCCCGCCTCGGGGCCGGACCCGCCTGGGGCCCCGGGCGCGCGAACGCCCGAAGGCCCGCCTCAGGACCGGACCCGCCCGGGGTCTCAGGCCTCGGCGGGGTCGAACTTGTAGCCCAGGCCCCGGACGGTCAGGATGCAGCGGGGGTTGGAGGGATCGGCCTCGACCTTGGCGCGCAGCCGCTTGACGTGGACGTCCAGGGTCTTGGTGTCGCCCACGTAGTCGGCGCCCCAGACGCGGTCGATGAGCTGGCCCCGGGTGAGCACCCGGCCGGCGTTGCGCAGCAGTACTTCCAGCAGCTCGAACTCCTTGAGCGGGAGCTGCACCTGCTCACCGCGGACGGCGACGATGTGCCGGTCGACGTCCATCCGGACCGGCCCCGCGGCCAGTACGGCCGTCTCCAGCTCCTCCACGTCACCCTGGCGGCGCAGCACCGCGCGGATGCGGGCCACCAGTTCCCTGGAGGAGAAGGGCTTGGTCACGTAGTCGTCCGCGCCGAGCTCCAGCCCGACGACCTTGTCGATCTCGCTGTCCTTGGCGGTCAGCATGATGACCGGCACGTTCGAGCGCTGACGGAGGGAGCGACATACTTCGGTCCCGGGCAGGCCGGGAAGCATCAGGTCGAGCAGCACCAGGTCGGCGCCGGTGCGGTCGAAGGTCTCCAGCGCCTCGGGGCCGGTGCCGGCCACCACGACCTCGAAGCCCTCCTTGCGCAGCATGTATGACAGGGCGTCAGAGAACGATTCTTCGTCCTCGACAACAAGCACGCGAGTCACTGCGCGGCCTCCAGGGGGATCGTAGTAGTGCCAGGTGCGGCTACCGCCATGCCGCCGAAGGCGGGCAGGCGGAGGGTGAAAGTGGAGCCTGAGCCTTCCTTGCTCCACACCGTGACCGCGCCGTTGTGAGAGGCGGCCACGTGTTTGACGATGGCCAGGCCGAGGCCCGTGCCACCGGTCGCCCGCGAGCGGGCGGCGTCGACGCGGAAGAACCGTTCGAAGATTCGTTCCTGAGCGCTCTCGGGGATGCCGATCCCCTGATCGCTCACGCTGATCTCGACCGATTCGGTGTGAGCGCCCGCCGCGCGTGCGCTGACCACGACCCGGGTGTGCTCGGGGCTGTAGGCGACCGCGTTGTCGATGAGATTTCGCAACGCGGTGACGAGAAGCTCGTCGTCGCCCCAGATCTGCAGGCCCTCGACGCCCCCCGCGACCAGGGTGATGTCCTTGGCCGCCGCCGTGGTGTTGCAGCGGTCGATGGCCTCGTGCACCACCTCGTCGATCGGGACCGGACCCGGGGTGGGGATGGGCTCGGCTCCCTGGATCCGGGAGAGGGTGATGAGGTCCTGGACGAGGTAGGTGAGTCGTGCGGCCTCGTGTTGCATACGCCCGGCGAACCGGGTGACCGCCTCGGGGTCGTCGGCGGCGTCCTGAATGGTCTCGGCCAGGAGGGACAGGGCACCCACCGGCGTCTTGAGCTCGTGGCTCACGTTGGCCACGAAGTCACGGCGGACCGCCTCGACCCGCCGGTGCTCGGTCTGGTCCTCGGCGAGCACGAGCACCTGGCCGTACGAACCCAGCGGTGCGACCCGCACCGCGAAGTTGGTCGACTCCTGGCCGAACTTGTGCCCGGCCACCTCGATCTCGCTCTCGCGGATCTCGCCGTCCCTGCGTACCTGCCTGGCCATCGCGAGCAACTCGGCCGCCATCAGGTGGTCGCCTTTGACCAGCCCGAACGCGCGTGCGGCCGAACTGGCCCGCAGTACCCGGTCCTCTTTGTCGAGCACGACCGCCGAGGACGGCAGCACAGCCAGCACCGAGGCGACGCCCTGGGGCAACGCGCCGGGCTCGACATCGTCTGTCGGTGTCATGACCTGCCTCTGTCCCACGTTCTGGCGGACGACCATCACGGCCAGTGCTCCCACGACAAAACCGGCCAGCGCGGCCAGGCTCGCCATCAGCTCACTCACGTGGTCCTCCTGTAGGCTTCACGTCCCTGATGGTAGGTGGGTGTTTTCGGTTTCGGGGCAGCTCAGGGGCTATGACCAAGGCCTTTCCCATAAAGTTCACTTTATGGTCGAGGTTCGTTCATTGTTTCGCACATACGGTGGCTTTCATGCGCGATGCCTATCACGACGAACTTGATGCCCTCACCGAACAACTGGTTGAGATGACCCGCCTCGTCAGGTCGGCGATCTCACGGGCCACCACCGCCCTTCTGGACGCCGACCTCCACCTTGCCGAAAGCGTCATCTCCCAGGACGAAGAGGTCAACAGGATCTTCGCGGAGATCGAGACATCGATCTTCGAACTGATGGCCAGGCAGCAGCCGGTGGCGGTGGACCTCCGAATGGTCATCGCCGCCCTGCGTATGGGCACCGACCTCGAGCGCATGGGCGACCTCGCCGAGCACGTGGCGAAGGTGGCCAGGCTGCGCCACCCCGAGTCGGCGATCCCGCCGGAGATCCGCGACACCATCCTGGAGATGGGCCAGATCGCCGAGCGCCTCATCACCAAGACCGGCAGCTGCATCGCCTCGCGCGACGTGGACACGGCCATGGAGCTTGAGGCCGACGACGACGCGATGGACAAGCTGCACCGCAGGCTGTTCAAGGTCCTGATGGCCAAGGACTGGAAGTACGGCGTCGAGCCGGCCATCGACGTGACGCTGATCGGCCGCTACTACGAGCGTTACGCCGACCACGCGGTCCGCGTCGCCCACGACGTGGTCTACCTGGTGACGGGCTCCCGGCCGCAGGACATCACCACCGTTTAGAGTCTCCGGCCCCTCGGGTGCTGTGAACATCCAGAGCCCTGGGCCTCTCGGGGTCGCGAAGGAGAAGGGCCCGCCGAGCCGGCGGGCCCTTCTCCTTTTCCGCTTCCGTTTTCCCCGTTGGGATCTACCCGGAGGCCTGCGGGACCTACTTGCCCTGGTTGGCCACGGCCTCGATGGCGGCCTCGGCGGCGTCGGGGTCGAGATACCGGCCGCCCTTGGTGGTCGGGCGGAAGTCGCCGTCCAGGTCGTACTGGAGCGGGATGCCCGTGGGGATGTTGAGCCCGGCGATATCCTCGTCGCTGACTCCGTCCAGGTGCTTGACCAGGGCCCGGAGCGAGTTGCCGTGCGCGACGACCAGAACGGTCTTGCCCGCCGCGAGCTCCGGCACGATCTGGTCGTACCAGTACGGCAGCATGCGCCCGACGACGTCCTTGAGGCACTCGGTCCTCGGCATCAGCTCGCCCGGAAGCAGCGCGTACCGAGCGTCACCGGCCTGGGAGAACTCGTCGTCGTCAGCGATCGGGGGCGGGGGGACGTCGTACGAACGACGCCAGAGCATGAACTGCTCGTCGCCGAACTCGGCGCGCGTCTGCGCCTTGTCCTTGCCCTGGAGCGCACCGTAGTGGCGTTCGTTGAGCCGCCAGGACCTGGAGACCGGCAGCCAGAGCAGATCGGCGGCGCCCAGTGCGAGATTGGCGGTCTGGATCGCCCGGGTCATCACGGAGGTGTGGACCACGTCGGGCCGCACTCCGGCGTCGACCAGCAGCCGTCCGCCGCGTCGCGCCTCCTCCTCGCCCTTGGCCGAGAGCCCCACATCCACCCAGCCGGTGAACAGGCCCTTTGCGTTCCATTCGCTCTCACCGTGCCGCAACAGCACCAAAGTCGACATGGAAGCAAGCTAGCTTAGTGCGCGGCCGTTCAACGCCCGGGGTCGGCTCAACCCCTGCGGCCGGCTCGACGCCCGGGGCGGCGCAACCCTCAGGGATGGCTCAACTCCCAGGGACGGCTCAACCCTCAGAGATGGCTCAACGCCCGGAGCGGCTCAACCCCCAGGGGCGGCGCAACCCCAGGGGCGGCTCAACGCCCGGGGTCGGCGAATCGGGCGAACGCCTGGAGGTTGGCGAGTGACTCGCCCCGCTTGGCCCGCCACTCCCACTCCCGCCGGATCGAGGAGGCGAAGCCCAGCTCCAGAGCGCGGTCGAATCCCTCGTCCGAGTAGGTGAGGACGCACCCGAGGAGCCGGTCGATCTCCTCCTCGGAGATCGCCTCGAGCGGGATCCGGCCCACGAGGTAGACGTCGCCGACCGGATCGAGGGCGAAGTGCACGCCGTACATGGAGCCGTTCTTGGTCAGCAGCCAGCGGTAGAACTCCGCGTGGTTCTCATCGGGCTGGCGGCAGAAGAACGCCTCCACGTGCAGGACCTGGTCTCCGACGATCAGCCAGACCATGGTCGCGAGTTTGTGCTGGCCGGGGAGCTTCGCCAGGAAGGCTCCGGGCCTGGGCTGCTCGAAGGAGACCTCCGCGCCCTTCAGCGCCGCCTCGATCGCTTCACTCACGGGACCGACCTCTCGATAGTGGACCGGCTCTCGCTCCTCGTGGACGGGCTCTCGATTGCCGCTCGGGGACCGGCTCTCCATCCCCATGCCCACAGCCGCCTCACCCATGCCCACAGCTTACGAGTTGACGCGACGGAGACCCGCCCACGAGCCGGCCGCGGCCAGGGCGCGCTTACGAGCCGACCCTGGCCGGAACGCGCCACGCGGAGCGGCCATGATCGGAACGCTTCACGAGCCGGCCGCGGCCAGGACGTGCTTTACGAGCCGATCACGGCCGGAACGCGCCACGCGGGCCGACCATGATCGGGACACTTCGCGAACCGGCCGCGGCCAGAGCCCGCTTCACGGACCGGCCGCGATCGGGACGCGTTTTACGAGTTGACCGCGATGGGGATCCGGTGCAGGTTCGCCATCGCCCCGGCGTAGACCTCGGCGAGCCGTGCCGCGGTGGCCGACCAGCCGAAGGCCGCGGCGTGGGCCACCGCCCCCGTCGCCAGCGTCTCCCGCCAGGCGGGCCGCTGGACGAACTTGGTGAGCACCTGTGCCCAGTCCTGAGGATCGTGCCCCTCGACGAGCACACCGGACACCCCGTCGCGTACGGCGGTGCGCAGCCCGCCCACGGAGGCCGCGACGACCGGGGTGCCGCAGGCCTGTGACTCCAGCGCGACCAGGCCGAACGACTCGCTGTGCGAGGGGACGACGGTCACGTCGGCGGCGCGGTACCAGTCGGCCAGCTCGTACTGGGGCGCCGGTGGAACGATCCTGACCACGTCCGAGATGCCCAGCGAGGCGGCCAGGTCGGTGAGGTAGGAGGGACGGGCCAGGCCGTTGCCGCTGGGGCCGCCGACGCAGGCGACGACGAGCCTCGACCGGAGCGAGGGGTCGTCGATGAGCATCCGGGCCGCGGCGCGCAACAGCACGTCCGGGGCCTTCAGCGGCTGAACGCGGCCGACGAACAGCAGCACGTGGGCGTCCTGCGGCAGATCGAGCCGGTGACGGGCCGCGCCCTTGGACGCGGGCTGGAAGACCCTGAGGCTCACTCCGGGGTTGACGACCTCGACGCGGTCGGGGGCGGCGCCGTACAGATCGACGAGCTCCTGGGCCTCGGTCGGGGTGTTGGCCACCAGCCTGTCGGCGACCTCCACGACCTGCTGCTCGCCCAGCACGCGGGCGGTCGGCTCGGGCTTGTCGTCCTCGGCCAGCAGGAGGTTCTTCACCTTGGCCATGGTGTGCATGGTGTGCACCAGCGGCACGCCCCAGCGCTCCTTGGCCAGCCAGCCCACCTGGCCGGACAGCCAGTAGTGAGAGTGGATCACGTCGTACCGGCCCGGCTCGTACATGGCCTCGGTGCGCAGCACTCCCGAGAGGAACCCGCAGAGCTGGCCGGGCAGATCGCCCTTGTCGAGCTCCTCGTACGGACCTGCGGTGATGTGGCGGACCCAGACGCCGGGAGCGATCTCGGCGACCGGTGGTAAATCACGTGCGGTCTGCCGGGTGAAGATCTCGATCTCCACTCCGAGCTCGGCCAGACGCTTGGCCACCTCGACGATATAGACGTTCATGCCGCCCGCGTCTCCCGTCCCGGGTTGATCCAGGGGGGACGTGTGCATACTGATCGTCGCGACTCGGCTGACCCGCCGTCGCCTCACCGACACCACCTCCGAACGGGCTACAACCAACCACTTGTTCGCGGCATTCCCGTCATCCGGACACACGGGGCTAATACCCCGTGGCCCTGGCAGGATTGGGTGCCATGAACAGGACAGCTGTGGTGACAGGCGCCAGCAGTGGCATCGGGGAGGCGACGGCACGCCGTCTGGCCGCCGAAGGTTTCGACGTGGTGGCCGCGGCGCGGCGCCGGGACCGGCTGGACAGACTGGCCGCCGAGGTGCCCGGGATCCGCGCGGCGACCCTTGACGTTACCTCCCAGGAGTCGGTGGACGCGTTCGCCGCCTCGCTGGACCGTTGCGACGTGCTGGTCAACAACGCCGGCGGCGCGGTCGGCCTGGAGCCGGTGGCGAGCGGGGACGTGGCCGACTGGCAGCAGATGTACGACGTCAACGTGCTCGGCACGCTGCGGGTCACCCAGGCGCTGCTGCCCCGCCTCATCGACTCGGGGGACGGCGTGCTGCTGATGCTGACCTCGGTGGCCGGGCTGGTCTCCTACGAGGGCGGCGGCGGCTACAACGCGGCCAAGCACGCCCAGACCTCGATGACCGAGGTGCTCAGGCTGGAGCTGGTCGGCAAGCCGGTCCGGATCGTCGAGGTCGCCCCCGGCATGGTCCACACCGAGGAGTTCTCCCTCAACCGCTTCCGCGGTGACTCCGCCGCCGCCGACCGCGTCTACCAGGGCGTTCCCGACCCGCTCTCCGCCGACGACGTGGCCGACGCCATCTCCTGGTGCGTGACCCGCCCCGCCCACGTGAACATCGACCGCCTGGTCATCCGCCCCCGCGCCCAGGCCGCGCAGCACAAGATCCACCGCGTCTGATCGTGCCGAAGCCGATCGGGGAGATCACCAGGGGGACGACGGGACACAACCGGCTGCGGCGCGCCGATCGATGGATCGCGGGCGTCCACGGCCGGCTCCTGCGCGGCGCGAACCGCCCGCTGGTGGTCGACCTCGGCTACGGCGCCTCACACACCACGACGCTGGAGATGTTCCTGCGGCTGCGCGGCGTCTGCCCGTCGGTCGAGGTCGTCGGCATCGAGATCGACCCGGCCAGGGTGGCGGCGGCCAAGCCGTACGAACGCCCGGGGCTGTCCTTCGCGCTGGGCGGATTCGAACTGCCGGTGGACCGGCCTCCGCTGGTGATCAGGGCGTTCAACGTGCTCAGGCAGTACGGCGAGGCCGAGGCGTGGGGCTACTGGGCGATGCTCAGGGAGCGGGTCGCCCCGAACGGAGTGATCATCGAGGGCACCTGCTCGGAAGTGGGCCATCGCGCGGTCTGGGCCACGCTGGACCGCTCAGGACCCCGGACCCTCACCCTCTCCGCCCGGTTCGACGGTTTCACCCGCCCGTCCGACCTCGCGGAACGACTGCCCAAAACGTTGATCCACCGCAACGTCCCCGGCGAGCCCATCCACGCCTTCCTCCGCGACTTCGACCACGCCTGGGCGGTCAACGCCCCCCTCGGCTCCTACGGCTCACGCCAGCGCTGGATCGCCTCCGCGGAGACGCTCGCCGGGACCTGGCCGGTGGCGGAGCATCCCCCGTCGGGCGGGCGGTCCCGGTGGCGGCTCGGCGAGATCACCCTCCCGTGGTCCGCCGTCACCCCCAGATGATCCGAACCTCGATCCCCGCCGTTTCCTCCAGACCTCATCCCCGTTCCCGGTATCTCCCGGCCGCCATCTCCGACGTGCCCCGGTCACAGCCGCCGTTTCCCTCGCGTCCCAGCTCCCGGCCACCGTTCCCCCGGGCCTCGTCCCCGGCCGCCGTCTCTTTCGAGCCCCCGGATAAAATCCCCCGCATGGCCGAACTGCGCTTTGTGGTGAGCCCCGAACTCACCACCGAGCTGACCGACGAACTCATCGACTGCTGGGCCGACGTGACCAACGCGGGCGGAGCCGTAGGGTTCGTGCCACCGGTCACCGCCGACGACATCAGGAAGACGGCGGTCTCCTCGTTCGAACGCTGCGGCGGCCTCGACCACCTGCTGGTCGGTTTCGACGCGGAGGACCGGGTCGCCTGCTGGCTGATCCTGGCCGACTCCGGGTCGTGGCTGCACGCGCACTGGCGCTGGCTCCTGCGCGTTATGGTCCATCCCAAACACCAGGGCAGGGGCTACGGGGCCGACCTCCTCCGTGCCGCCGACGTCGCCGCCCGGGATCTGGGCCTCGACGCACTGCACCTGACCGTCCGCGGCGGCACCGGAACCGAGGGTTTCTACGCTCGTCAGGGCTACATCGAGGTCGGCCGTATCCCCCGGTCGATCCGCCTCGCCGACGGCGACGAACGCGACAGCATCTACATGGTGAAACATTTGTGACGCATATCACTCGACAACCCGTAGTACTACCCCTCGTGGTGCGGGAGTTAGGCTTGGTTGTGTGAAAGGTCTGGGCGAGCTGGAACGCAGCATTATGGACGTCATCTGGGCACAGCCATCCCCTGTGACGGCGCGGGAGGTCGGGCGCCTGATCGCCGACCGGGACCTCGCGCCCACCACGGTGATGACGGTGCTCGACCGGTTGACCCGCAAGGGCTTCCTGGTCCGCACTCGCGACGGCCGCGCATGGCGGTACGAACCGGCGGAGAGCCGCGATGCGTACATCGCGGAGCTTATGCTGGGAGCACTGGATTTGACCGGTGATCGGTCGGCGGCCCTCACCCGGTTCGCCCAGGCCGTCACCGGCACCGAGGCCGAGATCCTGCGCAAGGCCCTGACGGGCTTGGAGACGGAGCTGGAGGACGAGTGATGACCGCTGCAGCCCTGGCGACCCTCGCCCTGGTCTGCACGGTCGGAGCCTGGCGGCTCACCCGGGCGCGCTGGCCCTACCGCGCTCCGCACGTGGCCATCGTCCTGTGGCAGGCGCTGGGGGTGACCTGGGGTCTGGCCGGGACCGGCGCGCTGCTCGCCTACGCCCTCTCGCCCTATGGCCTGGGTGTGCTGAACGGGCTCCACGCGTTCTTCACCTCCGCGCTCGGCGGGCACGGCCCGCCCGAGCCGTACGGCCCCCCGAGGATCCTCGCCCTCATCACCGGTCTGGCCGCGCTCGCCGTACTGATCGTGGTTCTCCTCGCCGCGGGCGCGCAGACATCCCGCGCCCGGCACCGCCACCGTGCCCTCCTCGCCCTGATCGCCCGCGAGGATCCCGTGGTCCCCGGCGTGCGGGTGCTCGACCACCCGGGCGCCGCCGCCTACTGCGTGCCCGGCCTGCGGTCCCAGGTCGTGGTCAGCGAGGGCACCCTGAAGCTGCTCTCCTCGGCCGAGCTGACCGCGGTGCTCGCGCACGAGGCCGCCCACGTCCGCGAGCGGCACGACCTGGTGCTGTTGCCGTTCGCCGCACTGCGCAGGGCTCTGCCCTGGTCACGGGTGGTCAGGGATGCCCAGAGCGAGGTCAGCCTGCTGGTGGAGATGGCCGCCGACGACGTCGCCCGCCGATACTGCTCCCCGCGCCGCCTGGCCACCGCGCTCCTCCGCTTCGGTACGGCGGGCTCCGTGCCGGCCCCGCACGGAGCCCTGGGCGCCACCGGCTCCTCCGCGGTGATGGCCAGGGTCGAGCGCCTCATCACCCCCGGCCCCGCCCTGCCCGTCGGCGTCCGCTACAGCATCGTCTTCTTCTCCATCACGCTGACCTCCTCCGCCCCGCTGCTCTGGCTGATCCCTCACTGACCGGCCGATGCGCCGACCACCTGTGATCGCCGGGTCCGCCGACTCGCAGGGGTTGCTTCGGCAGGGCAGCGACCGGAAACCCGGTCAAATTTCACGGTCCCTGTACCAATCCCTCGTTGACCAGCAGATCCCTCGTTAATCTCACTCCCAAATGCTTGCAACTGTTAGCTATTGTGTTTGCAATTGCAAGCACCGTCGTGCAGACTGAAGACATGGCACTACCCAAGGTCGGCTCGATCGGCGAGTACATCCGCGAGCAGCGCACGGTGGCGAAGATCTCTCTGCGCCAGCTCGCCGCCACGGCGGGGGTCTCCAACCCCTACCTCAGCCAGATCGAGCGGGGACTGCGCAAGCCCAGCGCGGAAATCCTGAACCAGATCGCCAAGGGCCTGCAGATCTCATCGCAGGCCCTCTACGTTCAGGCCGGCCTCATCGAAGCACGTGAGCCGGACAGCGACGTGCTGACAGCGATCAGGGCCGACCATCTCATCACCGAGCGCCAGCGCCAGGTGCTGATCGACATCTATGAGTCGTTTCGCAAGGAGAACCGGGCCGAGGCTCCGGATGAGGATGCGCAGACCTCCCAGAAAGCGCACCCCGCACCGGAGCCCCCGCGCGATGACGCGGACTCCTCGCCGGACGACGAGGCACCACTGCCCAAGGGATATCTCAGCGCGCTGAAGCCCTACGAGACTCCCCCGAGCAACGGTCACGTCACACAGGAAACCAAGGAAGGTTAACCCATGCCCATCGCCACCGAGGTCGAGAAGCTCGTCAAGTCCAAGCCGTTCTACGCCGTCGCCGGCGCGGGCGACCTGGCCGTCAAGGAGCTTCGCAAGCTTCCCGAGCGGATCCAGAAGCTGCAGGGGCGCAGCGAGGAGATCCGCGAGGTCGCCAAGGACCTCCCCGAGAAGGCCAAGGAGCTCGCCGGCAAGGCCGAGGTCTACGCCCAGCACTTCCCCGAGAAGGCGCGCGTCTACGCCGACCAGGTCGCCGACAAGGCCACCAAGCTCTACGACGAGTTCGCCACCCACGGCCGAAAGATCGTCTCCAAGGCGAGCGGCGGAGCCGCCCGCGAGCTGGAAGAGGTCTCCGAGGCCTCCGCGCCCCCGCGCACCAACGCGGTGCCCAAGAAGAACAACCGCGCCCGCACCCCGAAGTCCGGCACCACGCCGAAGGCCTGATCCACGCCGTCCGAACGCGTGTGACCCGGCGGGCGGGGCCCGGTCCGGTGCCCTCGCGCGTGAAAGGCCTCCACGAGGCGCGGCGGGGCGAACCCCCCGGCGCAGAAGACCCGTCCCGGCAGCACCGGGGCGGGTCTTTCACATCCGGCGCCCCCGGCTTCGCGGGTCCGCACCGGACCGCCGAGCCCGGAACGGGGTCTTTCCCGCTTGTCGTCCGCGACTTCGCGGATCCCGTACCGGACCGCCGCGCCCGGCACGTGGTCTTCCCGTCTGTCGTCCGCGACTTCACGGGTCCGTGCCGGGTCCTCGCGCCCGACCATGCCGCCGGGCGCGAGGCTTTCCCCGCTCGGCATCCGCGTCCCCTGTTGACCGCTATGTCCCTGGGCGCGCCCATCGATCCCGTATCGGATCGAGCACGCCGGACCGAGGACACCACGAACGGGATTTTCGGCATTAGGCTGATGAGAACTACCTGAGGCAAGCGTTTGGGAGAGACGATGATCCCGGTGTACGGCGTTCTGGGCCTGATCTTCACGGCCCTGGCCATCGGTGTGTTCGCCCTGGCGGTCTGGGCCCTCGTTCACGCCGTCAAGACTCCGGCTCGCGCCTTCGCGGTCACCGGCAAGCAGACCAAGAACCTGTGGATGATCATCCTGGGTCTGGCGACGCTGTTCGGATTCTCCGCCGCCGTGGGGTTCATCGACCCGCTGAGCATCTTCACCATCGCGTCCGTCATCGCCGCGGGCATCTACCTGGCCGACGTGCGCCCCGCCGTGAAGGGGATCGGCAAGGGCGGGAACCAGGGCCCCTACGGTCCCTGGTGAATGCGGGCCGGCGCATCGGCCGGTGAACGAACGGGCGAATTCGCCGATGAATCAACCGGTGAACGAACGATGAACGACCGGTTGATCGATCGGCGAACCAACCGGTGAATCAACTCGTGGATCGACCGGTCAACAGACCGGTGGGTCAACCCCCTTGCCCTGGGAGACCTGGGCCGGTAGACACACCGAATGATGTTCGCGAACAAACCCACCCTGTCCGGAGAGCGCGTGACACTCCGGCCCGTCGGCCCCGAGCATGTCGACGGCCTCTGGGAGCTCATCAACGACCCGGAGACCGTACGGCTGACCGGGTCCCACGGGCAGCCCGACTACGAGACGACCAAGCAGTGGTACGGCTCACGGGGTGATCACGACGACCGGCTGGACCTGGCGATCTGCACGGCCGAGGACGACTCCTACGTCGGCGAGGTCGTGCTCAACGAGCTTGACGTCCACAACCTCTCCTGCAACCTGCGCATCGCCCTGGTCGGTCCCCGCGCGTTCGGCAAGGGGTACGGCAGCGAGGCGATCAGGCTCGTGGTCGACCACGCCTTCACCTCCACCTCGCTGCACCGCATCAGCCTCGAGGTCTTCGATTTCAACGAACGAGCCGTCCACGTTTATCGCAAGGCCGGCTTTGTTGAAGAGGGAGTATGTCGTGACGCGCTCCGCCAGGGAGACCGGTGGCACGATTCGATCATCATGTCGGCCCTTGCGCCTGACTGGGGTGTCAAGGAAGTCTGACACCCATGTAGTGATTTTTCGGAAACATCTTTTGACACTCTCGAAACAATGCTACGTTCATTGGGAGCGCTCCCACCTGTGCGGAATCTTGGTGTGGAGGAAGTTATGGCCGATCTACCCACACTCGCCCATGTCGCCGCGGAAGCAGGGGTTTCCCCCGCCACTGCGTCCCGGGTGATCACCGGTTCAGTCAGAGTCAGCACATCGACTCGTAGGCAGGTGCATGACGCAATCTCGCGTCTAGGTTACGTACGACACCGCGCTCCCCGAGGCGGAGCCGGACGGCGATCCGACCAAGTCGTGGCGATAGTGGTCTGTGAGCCGGCCCACCGGCTGTTCACCGAGCCCTTCTACGCCAGGATGATCACTGCGGCGGAGGAGGTGCTCACCGGTCACGGTGTGCCTCTCGCCGTGATGACCGCCACGGCGGCCACCTCCACCATCGCCACGCCGCCGCTTGTCGCCGGCGGAATCGACGGTGTCCTGCTGATCAGCGCGCGGGACAGACACCCGCTCGTGGTGACGCTTGCCGCCTCGGGCATTCCCGTACGGAGCGCGGGCCGCCCGCCGGACGGGATCGACCTTCCCCACGTCGACATGGACAACCGCGACGGCGGCAGGCAGGCGGCGGAACACCTCCTGCTCGGCGGCCGGCGGTCCATCGGTGTCATCGCGGGACCGCCCACCCTGCCCGCGGCGCGGGACCGGCTCGACGGCTTCATGCAGACGCTCACCCTGGCCGGGATGACCGGCGTGCCGGTCGCCTACGGCGACTTCAGCCACGCGTCGGGCGTGCACGGCATGCAGTGGTTGCTGCGCAGGATGCCAGGCGTCGACGCCGTGTTCGCCGCCTCCGACGTGATGGCCGCGGCGGCCCTGCAGACCCTGCGCCGCACCGGCCGCCGGGTGCCCGAAGACGTGGCCGTCATCGGGTTCGACGACGCCCCCATCGCCCGGCGAACCTCGCCCACGCTCACCACCGTGCGCCAGCCGGTGGAGGAGTTCGCGGCGCTCGCCACCCGGTTGCTGCTGCTCTCGATGAGCGCGGACGACACTCCCGTGAACAACCCCGTGCTGCCCACAGAGCTGGTAGTCCGTGAGTCAGCCTGAACTCGGCGGACTCCGCTCGGGAGACGTGCTCACCCGCAGATACCTGCTGATGGAGCAGATCGCGTGGGGCGGCATGAGCGTGATCTGGCGTGCCTTCGACCAGTCGCTGCAGCGGATGGTCGCGGTCAAGCTGCTCGACGGCGAGCTCGGCTCCGATCGCGGGGGCCGGGAGCTCATCCGCCGCGAGGCCCGCGCCACCGCCCGTCTCATCCATCCCGACGCGATCGAGGTCTACGACTACGGGGAGACCGTGACCCCGCACGGTCGCCTCGCCGCCTACGTGGTGATGCGCCTGCTGGAGGGGCGCCCCCTGTCCGACCGGATATCCGAGGGCCCGCTCCCGTGGATGGAGGCCGCGACGATCGCGACCAGGCTGGCCACCGTGCTGGCCGCCGCCCACGAGAGGGGCATCGTCCACCGGGACGTCACGGCCGAGAACGTGCTGCTGACCGCGGCGGGCGCCAAGCTGCTCGACTTCGGCATCGCGGCGTTCATCGGGGAGGACGACGACGACGCCACCTCCGACTACGGCACCCCTCCCTACGTGGCGCCCGAACGGCTGACCGGCACGACCGCGGAACCGGCGAGCGACGTCTACGCGCTCGGCGTGCTGCTGTTCGAGATGCTCACCGGCAGCCCGCCGTACCCCGAACGGACCTGGGAGGAAATAGAGAACGTCCGGCGGGAGGGACCTCCGCCCGCGATCTGCGTCCCGGGCCTGCCTCCCGGGATCGGAACGCTCTGCCGGATCTGCCTGTCGCACAGGCCCGAGACGCGGCCGAAGGCCCAGGAGGTGGCCGACGGCCTGACCGAGTTCCTGGCCGCGGCCCGCAGGCCCGCCGAGACCAAGATCATAAGCTGGGCGGTGGCGGTGGCGGCGACGGTCGTGGTGATGCTCGCGGGGGCCCTGGTGTGGAACCAGCTCGCCAACCCCGCGGGCAGCCGGTCCTTCCCTCCCATGGCCCTCACCTCCGACGCCTCGCACTCCGCACCGGCCATGACTCCCGATCCCGGTTTCACCCGGCCCTCTCCCAGTCCCACCGTTCAGGAGCCACGGACCACCCCCTCGGAGCCACGGACCACCGCTCATGAGCAACGGGCGACGGAGACCTCTTCCGGATCGAAGGTGATCCCCTCGTCGACGCCGAGCCTCAACCGGAGCGTCCAGCGCTTCAACGCGCTGCTGGCGAAGGGGGAAGGCGAGGGCAGGATCCGCCCGGACGTGGCCCTGGACCTGCGGCAGGTGCTGGCCAACAGCGTCTGCTGCTCGCGCGATCTCACCCCGATCCGCGGGAAGATCGCCGATCGGCACCGGGAGGGCTCCCTGCCCGACGAGCTCCGTCACGCGCTGGAGAGGCAGCTCATGTTCGTATCGGTCGCGCTGGCCGGGTGAGCGCCGCGGACGGCGGCCTCCGGGATGACCGGCGGCCGTCGCTCCATGGATCAGCCGAGGGTGCGGGTCGTCGAGGGTGAGGGCCCGCGGGGACGGGTCCGCACCGGCGTGGGTGCCGTTGGAACCGCAGCCGGGTGGACCGGCCCGGGACGGCGATCACGCAGGCGATGTCTCATGGACGACTCTTTCCGGGAAACGGTGTGGGAGCGCTCCCATAATCGTGATCTCCGAGGAATGCGCAAGGCGGGCACCGATCTCCCACTACCCTGCCGACCTGCGTTCGGGGGCCCCACCTGGGGAATCACTTCTTTTATACGAACACGTCGGATGTGGGAGTGATGAAACTTTCGCGAAATATGTGACGAGACAGAAGCCATGGGCAGGGCGATGACGCCGACGCCGCGATGGCTGATCATCAGCTGGTTACATGAGATGCAGCACGTGACGCCGTCGCGAAGCTCGACACGAGAGGCATTTTCGATGGACTCCGCCCCGAACTCCGCCGATCCGGTCTCCGCCGCGCCGCTGCTTGTTGTCATGGGCGTGACCGGTTCGGGCAAGAGCACCGTGGGCGCCGCTCTCGCCCAGCGGTTGCGGGTGCCGTTCGCGGACGCCGACGACTTCCACGGCGAGGCCAACGTCGCCAAGATGTCGGCCGGCATCCCGCTCGACGACGCCGACCGGCTGCCGTGGCTGCGGTCGGTCGGCTCCTGGCTCGCCGAACACGCCGCCACCGGCGGGGTGATGAGCTGCTCCGCGCTCAAGCGGAGTTACCGCGACATCCTGCGAGCTCCGGCGCCTGCGGTGATTTTTGTGCATCTCGACGGCGATGCCGAGGTCATACGCCGGCGGGTGGCCAACCGGCCGGGGCACTTCATGCCGGTTTCGCTGGTCAACTCGCAGCTGGACACCCTGGAGCCCCTCGAACCGGACGAGGGTGGGATCATCCTCGACTTCGGCAGGCCCGTCGACGAGCTCGTGGAGGCCTATCTCGCCGCGGCGCCGTCCCTCCGGACGCCGTCACCGCCCCTCCAGGCCGGATCACCCCGGCAGCCGCTCTCGCGAACGGAACCACACCCGGCGTCACCTCCCGGAACGCCGTCGCACTCGGCACCCCCCGCCGATCCGGAATCGGGCCCCGAGAGCCCAGCCAACCCAGGAGCGTGACATGCGCACCGTCCTGATCGCACTCGCCGCACCCGACTCGGTCTCCCCCGGCCGGCTGATCCCCGCGGCGCTCATCGGCATCGCGCTGATCGTCCTGCTGATCACGTACTACAAGCTGCACCCCTTCCTGAGCCTGACCCTCGGTTCGCTGGTCGTCGGGATCATCGCGGGTCTGTCGCTGACCGACACCATCGACGCCTTCACCAGCGGGTTCGGCAGTACGGCGGCCGGCGTCGGCACGCTCATCGCGCTCGGAGCGATGTTCGGCAAGCTGCTCGCCGACTCCGGCGGGGCCGACGAGATCGTCGACACGATCGTCGGACGGTCGAGCCCTCGCTCCCTGCCCTGGGCGATGGCCGCGGTGGGTGCGCTGATCGGCCTGCCGATGTTCTTCGAGATCGGCCTCGTCCTGCTCATGCCGGTCATCTTCCTGGTCGCACGGCGTTCGGGACTGTCCCTGATCCGCGTGGGAATCCCCGCGCTGGCGGGCCTGTCGGTGATGCACGGACTCGTGCCTCCCCACCCGGGACCGCTGGTCGCCATCGACGCGCTGAAGGCCGACCTGGGTCTCACTCTGGCCCTCGGCGTGCTCGTCGCCCTTCCCACGGTGGCCATCGCCGGGCCGCTGTTCGCCAAGTACGCCGCCCGGTGGGTGGACGTCCCGGCGCCGGAGCTCTACGACGCTCCGCCCGCCGCGCAGGACGCCCGGCGACCGTCGTTCGGCGTCACCCTGGCCACCGTGCTGCTGCCGGTCGTCCTGATGATGGGCAAGGCCCTCGCCGACATCCTCGCCCCCGAGGGGAACGCCGCCCGCACCGTGCTCGACTTCCTCGGCACCCCGCTGGTGGCCCTGCTGATCGCCGTCATCGTCGCGATGTTCACCCTCGGTCGCGGTGCCGCCATGGACAGGAAGGCGATCGCGAAGTCCCTGGAGCAGGCGCTGCCGCCGATCGCGGGCATCCTGCTGATCGTGGCCGCCGGAGGCGGTTTCAAGCAGACCCTGATCGACACCGGAATCGGCGGCCTCATCGCCGGCTGGGTGGAGAACAGCGGGCTCTCGGTGCTGCTGCTGGCCTGGCTGGTCGCCGTGCTCATCCGGCTCGCCACGGGATCGGCGACCGTCGCGACCGTCACGGCCTCCGGGATCCTGGCCCCGCTGGTCGCCAATCTCAGCACCGGGGAGACCTCGCTGCTCGTCCTGGCCATCGGTGCGGGCTCGCTGTTCTTCTCCCACGTCAACGACGCGGGTTTCTGGCTGGTCAAGGAGTATTTCGGGCTCACCGTGGGCCAGAACATCAAAACCTGGTCGGTGATGGAGACCATCATCTCGGTGACCGGGCTGGTGCTGGTCCTGGTGCTGGACGTGTTCTTCTAGGGCTCCGTCCGGGCCACGAACGATCACTCAGGTTCCATGAAACTTTCATGACCCGGACGCCGGGGCGGGAACCGTACAGGGCGAGCTAGAGGGGGTCGCGCGTGCTTCCGGAGGCGGGGAGGGGCCCGTCGGACGGTTGACGCGCACCGGGTGAGCGCCGAAGCATGACGAACGCGACCGGCCGCACTTTCGATCGCGGGACCCCGTCCCGTGAACAGATCCCGTCCCCGAAGGGCATCTTTTATGAAAGTCCTGCGTGTTCGCAGGTGGTCGGCGGCGCTCGCGGCGCTCGTGACCACCTCGGCGCTGGCGGTCGCGCTCGGTTCCTCCCCCGCGGCTGCCGCGGGCGGAACCGGTACCGGCTACCTGAGCACTTCCGGAAACAAGATCATTGACAGCACGGGGGCGACCGTACGGCTGACCGGTATCAACTGGTTCGGCATGGAGACCGACAACAAGACGTTCCACGGCCTGTGGGCGAGCAACCCGTGGAGGGGCCAGCTCGACAAGATGGCCTCGCTCGGCTACAACACCCTCCGCGTGCCGTTCTCCAACGACGCCCTCAAGCCCGGAGCGGTGGCCACCGGCATCAACGACTTCGTCAACCCCGACCTGGTCGGCAACACCCCGCTGCAGATCCTCGACAAGGTCATCGACTACGCGGGCAGCAAGGGCATGCGGATCATCCTCGACCGGCACCGCCCGACCGCCGCCGGGCAGTCGGCCCTCTGGTACGTCGCCGCGACGCCGGAGAGCAAGTGGATCGACGACTGGAAGATGCTCGCCCAGCGGTATGCGGGCAACACCACCGTCATCGGCGCCGACCTGCACAACGAACCGCACGCCGAGGGCACGAACCCGGCCGCCACCGGGGCCTGCTGGGGCTGCGGTGACACCACGCGCGACTGGCGGCTGGCCGCCGAGCGGGCGGGCAACGCGGTGCTGTCGGTCAACCCCAACTGGCTGATCTTCGTCGAGGGCGTGAGCTGCCCGAGCGGCGGCCTGTCCAACGTCTGGGACAACGATCCCAGCAACGACGAGGACTGCGGCTGGTGGGGCGGCAACCTGTCCAAGGCGGGTCAGTTCCCCGTACGGCTCAACGTGGCGAACCGGCTGGTCTACTCTCCCCACGAGTACGCCACCTCGGTCTTTCACCAGACGTGGTTCGACGCGCCCAACTATCCGGCGAACATGCCGGCGATCTGGGACAAGTACTGGGGCTACCTCTACAAGCAGAACATCGCCCCGATCATGATGGGCGAGTTCGGCACCACGCTCCAGGCACCCGTGGACAAGGTCTGGCTCCAGGAACTGATGAAGTACACGGGCACCGGGGTGAACGGCATGTCGTTCACCTACTGGTCGTGGAATCCCAACTCCGGTGACACCGGTGGCATCGCCAAGGACGACTGGACCTCGATCAACCAGGACAAGCAGGACATCCTCCAGCCCTACCTGATCCCGCCGGTCGGCGGCGGCGGCGGAGGCGGGGGCGGCTCCACTCCCACTCCCACTCCCACGCCCGCCCCGACCTCGTGCACCTCCGCGTTCAAGCTCACCAACTCCTGGCAGGGCGGCTTCCAGGGCGAACTGACGGTCAAGAACACCGGAGGCTCGGCGCTGAACAACTGGACGTCCACCTGGACCATGCCGTCCGGCGTGACGCTCGGCAGCGCCTGGAACGCCGTCGTCACGGTCAGCGGGACGAACTGGACGGCGAAGGGGCCCGACTGGGCCAGAAACCTTCCCGCCGGTCAGTCGGTCGTCATCGGTTTCACCGCCAACGGCCCCCAGGGACAACCCTCCGGCGTCACCTGCTCCGGCGGCTGAGGACGGATCTCCTCCAGCGTCACCCGCTCCGGCGGCTGAGGACGGGTCTCCTCCGGCGATCGGAGGGGCCGCCCGGAGGTCCCGACCGGACGGTTCCCGCCCGCACCGGACGGGCCGCCCGAAATTCACCCTCTTCGATGGCCGGACGGCGCCCGCTCACACCGGGTGGGCCGCCCGAAAGTCACCTTTTCGGTGGCCGAATGGTGCCCGCTCGCACCGGGCGGGCCGCCCGAAGGTGGCCCCCTGACGGTTCCCGCTCACGGGAACGGGCCGCCCGTCCGGCGGCCCGGGGATCGTCCCGGCCGTTGAAGGCCGCCCGATCCGGTGGGCGGAGATCATCCGCTTCCGAAACAAAGCAAGCGCTCGGCCTGAAAGTTTCAAAATCGGCAAAATCATCCGTTCGGATCACAGCAGCCTGGGGGTGTGGCACATGAAACATCGGCGTAACCCGGGACACATGCCATTGACATCCCGTCTGCTGTCCCCAGAATCCCTTATGGGAGCGCTCCCACCCCCTCTCTCCCTTGCTCGATCCGGCGTGAGGCCGCTACCAGCGGTTTCGCGCCGGGCCCACCCATGGAGGCCCTTTTCAATGCATCGATTCCCCATCAAAGCGGGAGCGCTCCCACGCTTCCGGAGACGAGTCGCCGTGCTGGCGCTGTTCAGCATGGCGGCCGGGACGGTCACCGCGCTGGCAGCCTCGCCCGCGATGGCAGCCGTCGCCTGCGACGTGACCTATACGAGCAACGACTGGCAGGGCGGGTTCACCGCCAGCGTGTCGGTCAAGAACCTGGGTGACCCGCTGACCTCCTGGACGCTCGGGTTCAACTTCCCGACGACCACCCAGAAGCTCGTGCAGGGCTGGAGCGCCACCTGGGCGCAGAGCGGCCAGGCGGTCACCGCCAGGAACCTGGACTGGAACGGCGCCCTCGCCACCGGCGCCTCGACCAGCATCGGCTTCAACGGCACCTGGTCCGGGACCAACCCCAAGCCGACCGCCTTCACGGTCAACGGCACCACCTGCGGCGGGACCACTCCCCCCGTCAACCAGCCGCCCACGGCGACGATCACCAGCCCGTCGGCGGGCGCGACCTTCACCGCCCCCGCCACCGTGGCGATCGCCGCCGGCGCGGCCGACAGCGACGGCACCGTCGCCAAGGTCGACTTCTTCAACGGCACCACCCTGCTGGGCAGCGACACCACCTCGCCCTATGCCTACAGCTGGGCGAACGTGGCGGCCGGCAGCTACTCGATCACCGCGAGGGCGACCGACGACAAGGGCGCGGTCACGACCTCCGCCCCCGTCGGGATCACCGTCACGGGCACCTCCACCACTCCCGCGGTGGTCGTCACCCCGGCCACGCTCGCCGTCGCCGAGGGCTCGAACGCGAACCTGTCGGTCAGGCTCTCGCGGGCTCCGACCGCGAACGTCACCGTGGCGACCGCCAGGACGAGCGGCGACACCGACCTGACCGCCTCCGCCGGCGCGTCGCTGACCTTCACCTCGTCGAACTGGAACACCGCCCAGACGGTGAGGATCTCCGCCGCCGAGGACGCCGACCAGACCTCCGGCAGCGCCGTGTTCACCTCGACCGCCACCGGCCACACCTCGGCCACGGCGACCGCGACCGAGGTGGACAACGACAGCACGGGCGGCGACAACGAGTACATCCAGCGGTTCACCACGCTGTACAACAAGCTCAAGGACCCGGCCAACGGCTACTTCTCGCCGCAGGGCGTGCCGTACCACTCCGTCGAGACCTTCATGGTCGAGGCGCCGGACCACGGGCACGAGACCACCTCCGAGGCCTACAGCTACTACCTCTGGCTGGAGGCCGCCTACGGCAAGGTGACCGGCGACTGGAGCAAGTTCAACGCCGCCTGGGCCTCGATGGAGAAGTACATCATCCCGGCCACCGCGGACCAGCCGACCAACTCCTTCTACAACCCGGCCAAGCCCGCCACCTACGCCGGTGAGTGGGACGACGTCAAGCAGTACCCGTCCACGCTGGACGGCGGCGTGAGCGTCGGCGTCGACCCGATCGCGAACGAGTTGAAGACCGCCTACGGCACCAGCGACGTGTACGGCATGCACTGGCTGATCGACGTGGACAACACCTACGGCTTCGGCCGCTGCGGCGACGGCACCACCAAGCCCGCCTACATCAACACCTACCAGCGCGGCCCGGAGGAGTCGGTCTTCGAGACCATCCCCCAGCCGTCCTGTGACACCTTCAAGCACGGCGGCACGAACGGCTACCTGGACCTGTTCACCAAGGACAGCAGCTACGCCAAGCAGTGGAAGTACACCAACGCCCCCGACGCCGACGCCCGCGCCGTCCAGGTGGCCTACTGGGCGCACACCTGGGCCACCGAGCAGGGCAAGGCGGCCGATGTCGCGACCACGGTCGGCAAGGCCGCGAAGATGGGCGACTACCTGCGCTACTCGATGTACGACAAGTACTTCAAGAAGCAGGGCTGCACCAGCACCTCGTGCGCGGCGGGCACCGGCAAGGACAGCTCCGCCTACCTGATGAGCTGGTACTACGCCTGGGGCGGCGCCAACGACACCTCCGCCGGCTGGGCCTGGCGGATCGGCTCCAGCCACAACCACTCCGGCTACCAGAACCCGATGGCCGCCTGGGCGCTGTCCAACGTGACCGCGCTCAAGCCCAAGGGTGCGACGGCCGTACAGGACTGGACCACCAGCACGAAGCGGCAGCTGGAGTTCTACCGCTGGCTGCAGTCGACCGAGGGCGCGATCGCCGGTGGCGCCACCAACAGCTGGCAGGGCCACTACGCGGCCCCGCCGTCCACGCTGCCCACCTTCTACGGCATGGCCTACGACTGGCAGCCGGTCTACCACGACCCGCCGTCCAACCAGTGGTTCGGCTTCCAGGCCTGGTCGATGGAGCGGGTCGCGGAGCTCTACTACGCGACCGGCAACGCAGACGCCAAGGTCGTGCTGGACAAGTGGGTCAAGTGGGCCACAGACAACACCACGATCAACGCCAACGGGACCTACCAGATCCCCTCGACGCTGGTGTGGACCGGCCAGCCCGACACCTGGAACGCGAGCAGCCCGGGCGCCAACACCGGACTGCACGTGAGCATCAGGGACTACACGACCGACGTGGGCGTGGCGGGTTCCTACGCGAAGGTGCTGACGTACTACGCGGCCAAGTCCGGTAACGCCACGGCCAAGGCCGTCGCCAAGGGCCTGCTCGACGGCATCTGGCAGAACAACCAGGACGCCAAGGGCGTCTCGGTCGCCGAGACCAAGGCCGACTACAGCCGCCTCAACGACCCGGTCTACGTCCCCGCGGGCTGGACCGGCAAGATGCCCAACGGCGACGTCATCAACTCCAGCTCGACCTTCATGTCCATCCGGTCCTTCTACAAGAACGACCCGGACTGGCCGAAGGTCGACTCGTACCTGAAGGGCACCGGCCCCGCGCCGACCTTCAACTACCACCGTTTCTGGGCCCAGGTCGACGTGGCCGTCGCCCTGGCCGAGTACGGCCGGCTCTTCCCCTAAAAGCCGGACACGCCCGGCTCTCTCTTGAGAAGCCGGGCGGCCCCTCCTCGGGAGGGAGCCGAGTGCGACCGCACCGCCTGCTCCCTCCCGAGGAGCCGGGTACGACCGGGCCCGCTCGCTCCTGAGGCGAGGTCCGGCCCCGAAGACCTCGGGGCGCGGCGGCACCCCTGACCTGTCACCGCGCCCCGAGTACCACCTCTGACGACCGAAGACCTCGGGACGCGGCCGGTACCTCCGACGTACCGGCCGCGTCCCGAACACCACCTTCTCCCCGAGACTTCCCCGAGAGGCACCCATGAGATCCAGCGAAGGGACCGCCGGATTCATCCGGCGGGGGAATCGCGTCCCCGCCGGCCTTTGTGAAACGGGCAGGGCCGGTCCGTCGCCCACCCGGGCCGGGAACCCCTCGGGACTCGGAGGGGTCGTGAAGAGGTCCTTGGCCGTGCTGGCCGTTCTCGCCCCGCTGGCTCTGACGGTCGTGCACGCGCCCGCCGCCCAGGCCGCCGCGCCCGCGTTCAGCTACGGCGAGGCGCTCCAGAAGTCCATCTGGTTCTACGAGGCCCAGCAGTCGGGGGACCTTCCGAGCTGGAACCGCGTCGGCTGGCGCGGCGACTCCGCGCTCGACGACGGCAAGGACGTCGGGCTCGACCTCACCGGCGGCTGGTACGACGCGGGCGACCACGTCAAGTTCGGGCTGCCGATGGCGGCCTCCGCGACGATGCTGGCCTGGGGCGCGGTGGAGTATCGGGACGCCTACGCCTCCTCGGGGCAGCTCACCCACCTGCTGAACAACCTCAAGTTCGTCAACGACTACTTCATCAAGGCCCATCCGTCGCCGAACGTGCTCTACGGGCAGGTCGGCAACGGCGGCACGGACCACGCCTGGTGGGGTCCCGCCGAGGCGATGCAGATGCAACGGCCCGCCTACAAGATCGACGCCTCCTGCGGCGGCTCGGACCTGGCCGGGGAGACGGCGGCGGCGATGGCCGCCTCGTCGATCGTCTTCCGCCCGACAAATCCGTCTTATGCCGACACGCTAGTGACGCACGCGAAGCAGCTCTACACCTTCGCCGACACCGTGCGGAGGAAGTACAGCGACTGCATCACCGACGCGTCCGGGTACTACCAGTCGTGGAGCGGCTTCAACGACGAGCTGGTCTGGGGCGCCATCTGGCTGCACCGGGCCACCCAGGACGCCTCCTACCTGGCCAAGGCCGAGGCCTACTACGACAACCTCGGCACCGAGCCGCAGTCCACGACCAAGTCCTACAAGTGGACGATTGCCTGGGACGACAAGTCCTACGGCGCCTACGTGCTGCTGAACAAGCTGACCGGCAAGCAGAAATACCTCGACGACGCCAACCGCTGGCTCGACTTCTGGACGGTCGGGGTCAACGGGCAACGGGTGACCTACTCCCCGGGCGGCCAGGCCGTACTCGACCGCTGGGGATCGCTGCGCTACGCGGCCAACACCGCGTTCGTGGCCCTGGTCCACAGCGACACCATCACCGAGGCCGCGCGCAAGACGAGATACCACGACTTCGCGCTCAGGCAGATCAACTACGCCCTCGGCGACAACCCGCGCAGTTCCTCCTACATGATCGGGTTCGGCGCCAACCCTCCCAAGAGCCCCCATCACCGCACCGCGCACGGCTCGTGGACCGACCAGCTCACCACGCCGGTCGCCAGCCGCCACACCCTGTACGGCGCGCTCGTCGGCGGCCCGCCCGACCCGAACGACGCCTACACCGACAAGCGCGACGACTACGTGATGAACGAGGTCGCCACCGACTACAACGCGGGCTTCACCAGCGCGCTCGCCCGGCTCTACCGGGAGTACGGCGGAGCCCCGGCGGCGAACTTCCCCGTCGCGGAGACCCCCGATGGCCCGGAGATCTTCCTGGAGGCCGGGGTGAACGCCTCGGGCTCGACGTTCACCGAGATCAAGGCGATCGTCAGGAACCAGTCCGGCTGGCCCGCGCGCCCGCTGACCAACGGCTCGTTCCGCTACTACTTCACCCTCGACGGCACCACCACCGCGAGCCAGGTCACGGTCTCCTCCGCGTACAACCAGTGCAAGGCGCCGACCGGGCCGACCCTGCTGTCCGGTAAGACCTACTACGTCACCATCGACTGCTCCGGCACCTCGATCTCCCCCGCCGGACAGTCACAGCACCGGCGCGAGGTCCAGTTCCGTCTCGCCAGCTCCGGCACCTGGGATCCGTCCAACGACTGGTCGTATGCGGGTGTCGCCACCACTCCCGGCGCGACTCCCGTGATGGTGCAGAACATGACGCTCTACGCGGGCACCACGAAGATCTGGGGCAACCCCCCGGGTGACGAGCCGCCCCCGGTGGAGGACACGACGGCTCCGGCGAGGCCGGGCAAACCCACCGTCTCCGCCATCACCGGGAGCACCGCCAGACTGGCCTGGACGGCCTCCACCGACAACGTCGGCGTGAGCGGCTACGACGTCTACCGGGGCACGACCAAGGTCGGAACGGCCCCGGGCGTCACCTTCGACCTCGTCGGCCTCGCCCCCGCGACGGCCTACAGCGTCAGCGTGGTGGCCAGGGACGCGGCGGGCAACTCCTCGCAGGCTTCCGAGAGCACCGCCTTCACCACCACCCAGGATTCGACTCCGACCGGTGGGTGCACCGCCACCTACACGATCGGCAACGCCTGGCAGGGCGCCTTCCAGGGCGAGGTGACCGTCAAGAACCAGGGCACCTCGGCCATCGGCGGCTGGACGGTGACCTGGAAGTTCACCGGCGGCCAGACCATCACCCAGCTGTGGAGCGGCACGCACACCCAGACAGGGGCGGACGTGTCGGTCAAGAACGTGGCCTGGAACGGCAACCTCGCTCCGAACGGCTCGACGACCTTCGGGTTCACCGCGAGCCTGAACGGCACCAACGGCGTCCCGGTCCCGGTGAGCTGCACCGCGAGCTGACGCCCCCCGCTGCCCCGGCCGGGTGCGATGACCCCTCCGCCCGGCCGGCCACCTCCTTCCAGAGTCCGACCCACAGAGGCAGGCCATGCGAATCCGAATCGCGATGCTCTTCGCGCTCTTTCTGTCGTTCCTCATCCCGATGTCACCCGCCCACGCCGCCGTCGGCCTCCACGTCAGCGGCACGAAGATCCTCGAGTCGAGCGGCAGCGCGTTCGTCATGCGCGGCACCAGCCACGCGCACACCTGGTTCCCGACCCAGACCGGCTCCTTCGCCGCCATCAAGGCCCTCGGCGCGAACACGGTGCGCGTGGTGCTCAGCGGCGGTCGCTGGGCCGCCAACGGCGTCGCCGACGTGACCAACGTTGTGTCTCTGTGCAAGCAGAACAAGCTCATCTGCGTGCTGGAGAACCACGACACCACCGGGTACGGCGAGCAGAGCGGCGCCTACACCCTGGACCAGGCCGTCGACTACTGGATCGGTGTGAAGAGCGCGCTCGTCGGGCAGGAGGACTACGTCGTCCTCAACGTCGGCAACGAGCCCTTCGGCAACAACGCGACCACCCCCGGCTGGACCCAGGCCACCTCCGCCGCCATCACCAGGCTGCGCAGCAACGGATTCCAGCACCTGATCATGGCGGACGCGCCCAACTGGGGCCAGGACTGGGGCTTCACCATGCGCGACAACGCGGCCACGGTCTTCGCCGCCGACCCGCAGCGCAACACGGTCTTCTCCGTCCACATGTACGGCGTGTACGACACGGCGGCCGAGGTCACCGACTACATGCAGCGCTTCCAGACAGCCGGGCTGCCGCTGGTGGTCGGCGAGTTCGGGTTCAACCACTCCGACGGCGACCCCGACGAAGACACGATCATGGCCCAGGCTCAGGCCAGGGGCATCGGTTACCTCGGCTGGTCCTGGAGCGGCAACGGCGGCGGCGTCGAATATCTCGACCAGGTGACCAACTTCAACGCCGCCAGCCTCACCAGCTGGGGACAGCGGCTCTTCAACGGTGCGAACGGCATCGCGCAGACCTCCGTACAGGCCAAGATCTACGGTGGGACGACTCCTCCGGACCCGAGTGACACCACGGCTCCGAGCAGGCCCGGCACCCCCGCCGCCTCGGCCATAACCGGCACCGGCGCCACGCTGACCTGGACCGCCTCCACCGACAACCGCGCCGTCACCGGCTACACCGTCTACCGGGGCACCACCCAGCTCGCCACCTCGGCCACCAACTCCGTCACCCTGACCGGACTCACCCCCGGCACGGCCTACACCGTCAACGTCGTCGCCCGCGACGCCGCCGGAAACGCCTCCGCCGCCTCGGCCGGCACCACCTTCACCACCACCTCCGGACCCACCAACCCCGGCACCGGCTGCACCTCCACCTACCGGACCACCAACGCCTGGCAGGGCGGCTTCCAGGGCGAGGTCACCGTCAAGTGCGCCGGCGCCGTCACCAGCTGGCGAACCGTCCTGACCTACCCCGCCGGTGTCAACGTCACCCAGACCTGGAGCGCCACCCTCACCGCCTCCGGAACCGCCTTCACCTTCGCCAACGCCGCCTGGAACGGCGCCGTCCCCGCCGGCGGCTCGACCACCTTCGGCTTCATCGGCTCCTGGAACGGCACCGGCGCCCCGCCCACCCCCACCATCTCCTAGCTCCCCGAGCATCTCGAACAGCCCTGACGCCTCTGCGGGGGATGCGGTCCGCGACCGTACTCCCTGCCGGCGGTCCGCCATCGGCGAACAGCGGATGCCGGCGCGTCAGCGGCGAACAGCGGGCGGTGGCACGATCGCACCGCCCGCTTCCCGGGGGCGGTCGAACGCGGCGTTCGACCGCCCCCGGGTCCGCCCGGCCCCGGCCGTCGCGTACGGCGAGAACCGCCGGGAAGGCTTCACCGAGACGGCGGCCGAGCCCGCACGGGTTCACCCCGGCTCCGGCAGGCGTATACGACGCGCCGCGCATCCCGGGAAGCCGTCCGTCCTCCGCTCAGGTGCTGGGCCCAAGCCCATATTTGTGCAGCGCGTCGACCAGCCAGTGTGCGATCTTCTCGTGCCCCTCGTAGGTGGGGTGGACACCGTCGGGCAGGATCGTCCCGCTCCCCCAGCTCCGGCCGAGCGGATCCAGGAAGGGCGTCTTCGCCTCCTCGGCCGCGACCGCGACGGCGTCTCTCACCTGGTAGCTCCAGTCGGGAGCCTTCGCCATCCAGAGGGGACCGATCACCACGATCCTGGTCTCCGGCCATCGACGCCGGGCCAGCTCCAGCAGGCGCTCGACCGCCTGATGAACCGTCCCCGGACTGACCTGGCGGTCGTTGTGCCCGCCGGAGATGATCAGCAGGTCGGGGGGCGGACGCCAGGAAAGCTCCTTGTCGAAGGACATCTCGAAGGTCCGGCCCACCGGGCCGGGGTTGACGAAGCCCGTTCCGGACGCTCCCGCGACGACCAGCTGCCAGCCCAGCGCCCGCGCGGTCTGCGCGGCGTAGCTGTCCCATCCCGGGACCGGACCCGACCCGACCGTGAAGCTGTCACCGATGATCATGACCATCGGGGCCGTCGACCCTCGCAGCACGGGCGACGGGGTGGAGGCCAGGGGCACCCGGGCCCCGGCATCGCGCGTCGGCGACACGGGCTTGCCATTCAGCCCACATCCCGAAATAAGATAGAAAATCGCCGCAAACGTAGCAACGGTGAGCACGAGTGGTCGCCTGCGCACCTGCCCGTACATGCCACCTCGGAGAGCTTTAAGCTGCCGACATGAGTAGTGACCTCTACGGGCGCACGCGGCGACTCGAACTCGCCGACCAGAACCTGCGCTCCTTCGAAGCGGTGGTCCTGGCGTCGTCGCCCGACGGGATCGTTCTGAGCACGTCGGCATTCTACCCAGGTGGAGGAGGCCAGCCCGCGGATCGGGGAGTTCTCCTCTGGCAGGGAGTGGAGACCCGCATCGGCGGTGTGCGCAAGGGTGACGACCTCTATCTGATCCCGGTCGAGGACGACCCGATCCCCCCGCCGGGGACGACCGTGCGGGCGGCGGTCGCAGACGAGAGACGCTCCGCCCTGATGCGGACCCACTCGGCCCTGCACGTGCTGTGCGGGGTGGTCTTCCGTGACTTCGGCGCCCTCGTCACGGGCGGAAACATGGAGGAACTGACCGCCCGGATGGACTTCAACCTGCCCGAGGTGCCGCCCGGCTTCAAGGAGACCGTGGAGGAGGCCTGCAACGCCGAGGTCACCGCCGACCGCCGGATCGACGTCCGCGTCCTCCCCCGCGCGGAGGCCTTCGCGATCCCCGACATCATCAGGACGGCCACGAACCTGGTGCCCGAGACGGTCGAGGAGGTCCGGATCATCGACATCGTCGGCCTCGACTGCCAGGCCGACGGCGGCACCCACGTCGCCTCCACCAAGCAGATCGGCCGCATCCGGGTCGCCAAGATCGAGAGCAAGGGCAAGGGTTTCCGCCGCCTCCGTATCGAGGTGGCGGACTAGTCAGTCCTCCGCGCCGTCGGGTGCCGTTCCCCGGTGCGACGTTGGGCGCCACTGCGCTCTGGCCGCTCCCGCCTCGGTGCAGGGGTTGGATACGTACGGCGAACCAAGCCCTGCCAGACGGCGGTTTCCCGGCACGAGGCAGCCCGTTCCCATCGGCTCGAAACGGCTCGTCCCCCACGGCTGGGGATAGCTCGCTTTTGCCGGTTCGGGACAGCTCGTTCCCCCCGGCTCGGAGCGGCTTGTTCTCGTCGGCCTGGGACGGTTCGTTCCGGTCGGCTCGGAGCGGTCTGTCGCCACCGGCTCAGGGTGGCTTGTTTTCATCGGCCTGGGATGGTCTGTTCCCGAGAGCTCGGAGTCCATTGCTCCGACCGGTTCGGCGTGACCGGTCAACGCGGGGTAAGTGTGGTCGGTGGGTGTGGATCCGTAGCCATCGATCGATGCCGGACCCTCGATCCCGCTCTGAGCATGCAACAACGGCAGACGCAACACAAAACGAGCCCCCCGCGGTGAGTCCTCGATCCGCAAACTCCCCCGATGCGCCTCAGCGATATCCCGGGAAATCGCCAACCCCAGACCACTGCCCCCCGCATCCCGACGCCGCCCATCGGCCAGGCGGGTAAACCGCTCGAACACCCGCTCACGATCAGCCGGCGCCACCCCCGCCCCGTCATCGACCACCGCCAACACCGCCCGGCCATCCACCGCCTCCACCGACACCTCCACACTGGCAGCCGCATGCCGGCGAGCATTACTCAGCAAATTACCCACCACCCGAATCAACCGGATCTGCGAACCCGACACCCACACCCCCGACGCCGCATGCACATACACCGCCACCCCCGCACTCTGCGAAACCTGCATCGCCTCCTCGGTCACCAACTTGCCCAGATCAATCAACTCCCGCGCCGCCGGCTCCGCCACCCGCAACCGCGCCAGCAACAACAGATCATTGACAATCGCCTCCAGTCGGCCCGTCGCCGACAACGCCCCCCGCAAACTGTCGGCCGCATCCACCTCATCGGGATACAGCAACGCCTCCTCCAACTGCATCCGCAACCCCGCGATCGGAGTCCGCAACTCATGCGAGGTCGTCGAGGCGAACTGCCGCTGCTGCTCCACCGCCTCCTGCAACCGCTCCAAACTCTGATTCGCCGTGCGCGCCAGCAACGCGAACTCATCCTCACCCGCCGGCACCGGCACCCGCAGACTCACATCACTGCCGGTGATCTCCGCCATCCGCGCCCGAATCGCCGCCACCGGCCGCAACGTCCGACCCACCACCCACCACGTCAACCACCCCGCCAAACCCAGCAACACCAACGCCGCCACCGCCAAGAACAACTCCAGATAATGCCCACCCAACAACCGCGGCTCCGCACTACCCGCATAAATCACCGGCGCATCCGGAGCCGGCGAGACCCGAATCGCCATCAACAACAACCCGTTATCGTGCAACCGCTCGAAGCGGTCGTTGGACGGCGGCCGGATGGCACTCAACGGCGCGCGCCCCCGCGCGCGCCGGCTCGCCCGTACCACCGTCCCGCGGGCATTGACCAGCTGCACCAGATCCACCCCGCCCGAAGCCGGAATCATCTCCGGCAGCCCCCCGGTCCGAGCCGTCGCACTCCACTGGCTGGCCACCCGCTCGGCGTTTTTGAACACATCGTCTTCGATGCGATAGCGGATCACCAGATCGCAGCTCACCCCCACCACGACCAGCACCACCAGCAACAACGCCATCGCCGCCGTGGTGTACCGCCCCTGGATCGAACGCAGGCGCAGGATCGCACGCACACGCGATTTCAACCTCACCATGTCTCCTTCCAGGATGGATATCCGCTGACGACCAGGCCGTCACGCCGCAGAAGCCCGACAGGGGCCATAGCTCTGTCCTCGCAAGCCGATGAAGGGCAAAAGCTCATGAATCGCCGAAATTGGTAATGCCTGCCCAGCGGCATGGCGGGGACGGCAGACGTGGCGCGTGGGGATGGAGCATGCCGTTCTACGCCGTCATGACGGCGAGGCTGCCCAGCAGGGCCAGGGCATGTTCGGAAGGGCTGGCCGGTTCGGCCTGGAAGATGGTCAGCTGCTGGCCGGGAGCGCTGCTGATGTTGAACAGCTCACAGGTAAGGGTCAGATCGCCGACCTCGCGGTGGTGAATACGCTTGGCCTCGTGGGTCTTGCCGACGACGTCATGGCGCGCCCACAGCCGGCGGAACTCCTCGCTTTCGAGGGAGAGCTCATCGACCAGCTCGACCAGATAGGGATCGTCGAGGTCCGCTCCCGCGGCGGAGCGGAGGTGAGCCACCTTGGCGCGGGCGACCTTCTCCCAGTCGCGGTAGAACGTGCGTGCGGCGGGATCCAGGAAGACCGCCCGGATCAGGTTGTCCCCCTGCTCCAGTTCTCTGAAGAGTGCGGTGGCCAGCGTGTTCGCTGCCAGCACGTCCATCCAGCGGTTGCACACGAACGCCGGGGTGGAGGCCCAGCCCCGCATCAGCCGTAGCAGGTCCGGGCTCACCTGCTCCACCTGAGCGGTCGTTTCGCGCGGCCGCGACCTCGGGTGGGCGAGCTCGTACAGGTGCGTCGCGGCGTCGGGACCGAGATCCAGCACCCGTACCAGGGCACCGAGCACCCGCTCGGACGGATGGCGCTCGCGCCCCTGTTCCAGGCGGATGTAGTAGTCGGTGCTGACGTCCGCCAGCATCGCCACCTCCTCCCGGCGAAGTCCCGGCGTCCGGCGGGAACCGACGTGCAGCAGTCCTACCTGTCTGGGAGTGGTGACCTCGCGCCGAGCGCGAAGGAACTCTCCAAGGAGATTCTCGCTGTCCATTTCATCACCGTATGTCGGAAGTTCGTTGACAGGGAGGACGCATTACACCCAGGAGCGGTTCTCACCGTCGGCGAACACCCTCGATTGCGCGCCGGGGCAACAGGGCGGCCGGGACGAGAGCCGTCGCTCCGATGGCGAGAGCCCACCAGAAGCTTCCCCCGAAGGCGTGCGCCACGGCGCCGGCGACCTCGGAGCCGTGCACGGCCACCCCGGCGAGTGTCCCATCGCCACCCGGAACCCCGGCCTGCAGGCGGAGCTGCAGCACCAGGGCGAGGACGGCGACGCCGAACGAGGTTGCCACCCGGATCGCGATGTTGCTCATCGTCGTCGCGGCGGGAATCAGCTGCTTGGGCAGCCCCTGGTAGGGAGCGGCCGCCAGCGACGGGATGACAAGGCCGTGCCCGAGACCCACGGTGAACAGGGCGGCGGCGAGCAGCGCCGGCGGGGTGGCGGCCCCGATCGTGGTGAAGACCAGCGTGCCGGCCATGGCGAGCAGGATGCCCGCGATCCCGAGCCCGCGCGAGCCGAAACGGTCGGTGAGCCGCCCGGCCACGGGCATCGTGATGATCGCGCCGACACCCAGGGGCGCGATCAGCAGACCTGCGTCCAGCGCGCTGTGGCCCCCGGCGGTCTGGTAGTACAGCGGTGCCAGGATCAGCAGGCCGAAGATCGACGCCGAATAGAGGAACAGCGCCCCCACACCCGTGGTGAATGCCCGGCGCCGGAACAGGCGCAGATCGAGCAGCGCCCGCTCGCCCCGGCGCAGCGACCAGAGCACGAACGCCCCGAGCAGCAGCACCCCGGCCGCCAGCCCCGCCAGTGCACTCGGGCTGGTCAGGCCCGATCCGCCGCCGGCCTGGGAGCAGCCGTAGACCAGCGCGGCGAGGCCGGGAGAGAGCAGGGCGAGGCCCACCCAGTCGAGAGGCGCTCCGGCTCGCCTCTCCTCATCGCGCGGCAGCATCCGTACGGCGAGCAGCAGCGCCAGCGCGCAGAACGGCACGTTCACGAAGAAGAGCCACCGCCAGGAGAAGTGGTCCACGACCACGCCGCCCAGCACCGGCCCGAGGACCGGGGCGAGCATGCCGGGGATCGAGATCACGGCCATCGCCCGCCCCATGCGTCCCGGCCCGGCCTCGCGGGCGAGCATGGTCTGTCCCACCGGCATGAGCAGGCCGCCGCCGATGCCCTGCACCACGCGGAACGCGATGAGGGCGGGCGCCGACCAGGCGAGCCCGCACAGCAGCGAGCCGCCGATGAAAAGTGCCAGCGCGGTGATCCACATCGTCTTGGGCCCGAAGCGCTCGATCACCCAGCCGGTGATCGGGATCGTCATGGACAGCGCGAGCGTGTACCCGGCGATCACCCACTGGATCGTGGACAGCGAGGTGTGAAAGTCCCTGCCCAGGGTGTTGATCGCGACGTTGACGATCGTGGTGTCCAGAATCGTCATGATCGCGCCGAGTGCTACCACTACGGCCGTCCGCCGCAGGGCGGAATCGAAGCCCATGGGGGCTTCGACCGTCGTCTCCATGGAATGACCTCTTTCCGTACGCCGTATCGCTATTTCGTACACCGTAGCGCATTTTTCGTACGGCGTATCGCCTCGCGCCATGATTTTCGTACGGTGTAGCGGCTTACCGCTACGCCGTACACTTGGCCGGGTGGAAGAGGCTTCGGAGAAGGCGCGCGGTCCGGTGTGGGCGCGTGAGACGAACAAGCGCCGGTCGGCACTGACGCGCGAGGCGATCGTCGCCTCCGCCGTCACCATCGCGGACGCCGAAGGGCTCGCCGCGGTCTCGATCCGCCGGGTGGCGGCCGAGCTCGGCGCGCGCACGATGAGCCTCTACACCCGTATCGAGCGCAAGGAAGATCTCCTCGACCTGATGTTCGACGAGGTCGCCGGCGAGATGTCCGTGGCGGGCGGGTTGCCGGTCGGCTGGCGCGACGCGGTCATCGCGATCGCCCGCAACACGCGCGAGGTGATGCAACGCCATCCCTGGATGGTCGACCTCGCCGCGCAGCGCTCCAGGGTGGGGCCCAACGGGCTGCGCCACGCCGAACAGTCCCTCTCGGCCTTCGCCGAGCTGGACCTCGACGCCGAGCAGAAATGGCGCATCCTGACAGCCGTCGACGACTACACCTTCGGCCACGTGATGCGCGAGGGCCTGGAGCGGGAGTCCCTCCGGCGCGAGGGGTCCACCCGGGCCGAACGGGACGCCGTCCTCCAGCCCTACCTCAGCACCCTCATCGAGAGCGGGGACTTCCCGAATCTCGCCCCGCTGATGAAGAACGGCCTGCCCAGCATGGACGACAACTTCGAGCAGGGCCTCGCGTGGCTGCTCGACGGCATCTCCCGCGACCTCCCCTGAATCTGTCGGTGCGGGGCTCTAACGTGTTCGGTGTCGTCCACCCGATGCCATGGAGACCCTCTTGATCATCGTGTCCGGGAAGCTGTACGTGGATCCAGACGTCCGTGACAAGTATCTCGCCGGATGTCTCGACGCCATGGAACAGGCGCGTGCCACCCCCGGCTGTCTCGATTTTGTGCTGGCAGCCGACCCGATCGAGCCGGATCGGATCAACGTGTACGAACGATGGGAGTCGGACGCGCACCTCCATCGGTTCCGCGACGCGGGTCCGGAGCCCGAGCAGACGGCCGCGATCCGCGACGCACAGGTCGCGAAATACCGCATCTCCTCCTCCGAGGCCCCGTAACCACTCTCCTTCGAGACGCCGCACCCCCGGCACTTCATCCGGCGGCAGGACGGTGATCGATTCGCCGACGGCCTCCGGATGGAGACCGGAGCCTCACCCGCGCTTCCGGATCGCGCCCCATCCATGCGGGAGACCCTCAGGTCTCATAGGTTGACACCTGCCCCACCCACCCCACAGTGAGGACAGATCCAAGTTTGTGCAGGTAAAACCCTTGCCAACGGCACATGGGATGGGCATTATCTGGCATTACGGGTCGTCCTATCTCAGCCTTGCGCAGCCGCTCCCTCAAAACCTCCGGGTAGGACGGCCCGTCCACTTCAGATCCGCGCCATCGCCTGATCATCCGATGATGCGGTGCCACCACAAGCCGCAATCCGGCGGGCCGTTCCTCTGCGAGCGCGCCCGAAGCCGAACCGGGCACTCGCACCGCCCATCAGGACGAGGGCCCCACGCATCTCTGGCAGATGTCCTGCCGGACGGCCCCCGTCCCTACATCCCGGGAACCAGGCGGGGGCCATACCCCTGGGCCGGCATCGGGCGCCGGCGGAAAAATCGGACTACGAGCCGCGCCAACCCCCGGGCTCGTCGCGGGCGAGGACCGTATCCCGACCGCGACAGCCCCCGGCCCCGTTCACCGGCAAAGGCCGCATCCCGACCGCCACGACCCCACGACCGTTCACGGACGAGAGCCAGGTCTCGACCGCGACAGCCCCCGGCCCCGTTCACCGGCAAGAGCCGCATCCCGACCGCCACGACCGTTCACGGACGAGAGCCGCGCCTCAGCTGACCTGTGAGGCGGCGACGGCCCAGGTGTTGCAGTAACCGATCCGGGCATACTTCCAGCCCTGCTGGAGCCAGCCCGCGTAGTGGTCGCCGTTGCCGTGGTCGCGCAGACCCAGGCCGTTCTGGTCGTCGCCGCGGCCGTACTCCATCCGCAGCACAGCCTGCCAGCGGGCGGCGGTGACGCCGAGCGGAGCCCTGACGGCGCGGGCGAAGATGCCGGCGAGACACTGGGCCTGGAGCTCGGACCTGCGGGAATGGGCGTCCTGGGCGGCTTTGGACTTGTTGGAGACCTCCCACCACCACGCCCCGCCGATGCCCGCCATGGACTGCACGTGATGACCGTACTCATGGGCGAGCACCGACAGGTAGGGAACGTGATTCTCCGCGGGATCGACCCGGTCGGTCTGCTGGATGAGATGGGTCAGGCCGATGTACATGCCCCGGTTGGACGGGCAGTAGTAGGCGGCGGCGCCGGAGGCCGGGTAGGTGCCGCAGGGGCCACGGCCGGGACGGGACCAGTAGACCCGGCGCGGCGGCAGGAAGACCGCTCCCGCCTGGGAGAACTTTCCCGCCCATGCCCGGTCCAGGCAGCCGGTGACGGCATTGAGATAGCCGAGCATGTCGCGAGGCTGAACCGAGGGCCGGGGTGCGCGGCAGGCCGTGGAGCCCATCTGGCCGGTGCCGTACAACGGGTTGCGCTTGAGACGGGCGGCGGTGTCGGTGCGCTGCATGTAGCGGAGGTCGACGGCCGTGCTCCCCTGCGCGGCCAGCGCGACCTTGGAATCACCCAGCCAGCCGAGGTTCAGCTTCTGCGGGGGCTCGAAGGTCGGCGGCGTGATCTCGGTCTTGCCGTCCGGCGCGGGCTCGGCGCTTCCGGTCGCCACCGGACCGGTCTCGGGGCCGGCCGGAGCCTGCGTCTCCTCGCCGCCGACCAGCCCGGCGACCACCACGACCACGGCGAACGTCATGGCGAGAACACCCAGGACACCAAGAGCCAGGGAGTTCGATCCGCGGGGGCGCATACGACCGCCTCTCCAGAAGGATGGATCTTCGGGCGGCAATCTAGCGGATATCTATCTATAAGTGTTTATGGACTGAAAAATATGGAAGAAAGCGCTCTTCGCCTGTCCCCTGTTCTCGCTAAGCTCCCCAGCCATGGCGGGATCTTCCTTGTACCGAGCAGCCGGGAGCGTGACCGCGATGGTCGCTCTCGCGGTGACGATGAGCGCTTTCTCGGCCCTGGCAGCCGGTACCGCGAATGCGGCCGATATCGCGAACGCAACGAACACGGCGAACAGGCCGAACGCGGCCGGTATCGCGAACACGGCGGACGGCCCGAACCTGGCCGGTATCGCGAACGCGGCGGACACCTCGACCGCGAACGGCGCCGCGAACGCGACGACCGCCCAGGCCGGCAAGGTGGCGAACGACACGGTCGAACTCGAACTGCGGCAGGACGGCGTGCTGCACGTCAAGGAGACCGTCACCTTCGAAGGCGGCCCTCCGACGCGGAGCCTGGTCGACCGGACGCGTTACGACGACGGTGACGACCGGCTCTACCAGGTCGTCAACCTCAAGGGCGACGCCACGATGGCCGGCGCCTCGATCGTTCTGAAGGGCTCGGGCACCGCCAATCTCGAATACGACGTCAAGGGCGCGGTGACTCCGCTGGCCGCCGCCCAAGAACTGCGGTGGTACGCCGTGGGAGGCTGGTCCGTCCCCGTCGAGCAGGCCAAGGTCACGCTGAGCGGCCCGGCGCAGCTCCAGAGCCTCTCCTGCTTCGCGGGCCCGCTGAGCTCGGCGATCGCCTGCACCGAGGCCTCGATGGACCACACGGGCGTCACCGCCGAGTTCGGCCAGCAGGGCCTCGGCGCCGGTGAGGTGCTCACGGTGGTCGTCGGCTATCCGACGGGTGCCACGGAGGGCACACCGATCCTGGAGCGCCGCTTCGAGCTGTCCAACGCCTTCACGCTGAATGCCGTCACCGGCGGTGCGCTGGCCGGTCTGGTGATCCTGATGCTCGGCGGCATCGGCATCCTCTACTGGACACGAGGCCGCGACGACCGCGTGGTCGGCCACGAATCCGGTGCGCAGAGCGGCGTCGAGAACGGCCACTTCGCCCCGCCGGACGGCGTGCGCCCCGGCCAGATCGGCACGCTCATGGACGAGCAGGCCGACGTGATCGATGTGACCGCCACGATCGTGGACCTGGCCGTCCGGGGTTACCTCCGGATCGACGAGCAGCCCCGGCAGACCTACGACGCACCCGACTGGATGCTCGTGCAGATGCCCAGTGCCCCGGTCGACTCCCTGCTGTCCTACGAGCGGGCGCTCTACGACGCCATCTTCGACGACCGCGACTCGGTGCTGCTGTCACACCTCCAGGGCTCGTTCGGTCACAAGCTCGGCAAGGTCCGCGACGCGCTCTACCGCGACGTGGTCACGCAGGGCTGGTTCGCCCGCCGTCCCGACAGTGTCCGCACCCGCTGGACGACCCTCGGCGTGGTGCTCACCGTGGCCGGAGTACTCGCCACCGTCGCGCTGGCCTGGTTCACCTCGTACGGACTGCTCGGCCTGGCCCTGATCATCGCGGGCGCCGCCCTGGCCGTCGGCGGCCAGTACATGCCGGCCAAGACCTCCAAGGGCGCGGGAGCCCTCGCCCACACCCTGGGCTTCCGGGAGTATCTGGCCGGCGGCCATCTCGGCGACGACGTTCCCGTGGCCCAGCGGGTGGAGCTGTTCTCCCGCTACCTGCCCTACGCCGTGATCTTCGACAGCGTGGACCGCTGGGCCCGGGTGGTCTCCTCGGTGAACGGCAACGGCCGGCAGGCCGACCACCTGTACTGGTACCACGGCCCGGCCGAATGGGACCTGTCCAAGTTCGCCGACTCGATGCGGACGTTCACCATGACGACCTCGGGCGCCATCTCCTCCACCCGCCAGTTCCGCTCTCTCTGAGCGGGAACCGTTCCGGTTCGGGGCGCTCCCGAACGGGACCGCCCCGAACCGGTATCGGCCGAGAACGGGATCGGCCCGGACCGAACCGGATCGGGTCAGGTCGAACCGGGTCGGGTCGGGAACAGAATCGCTCCGGAAACGGGACCGGCCCGGACCGAACCGGGTCAGGTCGGGTCGGATCGGGTCGGGGCGGGGCGGGAACAGAATCGCTCCGGATCAGGACCGGCCGGAAACAGGATCGGCCCGGACCGAACCGGGTCAGGTCGGGTCGGGTCGGGAACAGAGCCGCTCCGGATCAGGACCGGCCGGAAACGGGACCGGCCGGAAACGGGATCCCCTGGGCCAAGGCCGCGAGTCCACCGTCAGCGCACGCGGACCTCGCCGACCGGATGGCCGCCACCGAGCAGTACGCCGGTCGCGAGCTCGTCGAGCTCGGCTCCCTCGAAGCCGAGGGCGACCAGCGCAGCGACGGTGACCGGGCCCCGAGCCCGCTGGCCACCGTCCTCGATCTTGACCGTGCCCGCGCGGCCGTCCTCGAAGGCGAAGGCGTCGAAGGCCTCGGCACCGGCCTTGACCATCAGGCCCGGGACCGCGCGCATCAGCCGGGCCTCGGGACGGGTCGTGCCGGACGTCCACTCGGGGTGAGCGCGGAAGGCGTCGGCGACGCGGCGCTCGGGGGTGCCGGGCTCGGCCTGGACAAGGGCGCGGAACGCCCGCGTCACGCCCGGCATCGACACGAAGAACAGCGGGGCGCCGCACCCGTCCACTCCCGTGGCGGCGACGCGCTCGCAGGTCAGCTCCTCGACCGTGGCCCGGATGGCCTTCTGCAGCGGATGGGCCGGGTCGAGGTAGGTCTCCAGCGGCCAGTCGTTGACCACGCAGGTGGCGAGCATCGCCGAGTGCTTTCCCGAGCAGTTCATGTAGATTCTGGCCCGGTCTCCGCCCGACCTCAGCACCTCGTCGCGGGAGGCGACGTCCCCGGGCAGGTCCTCGGGACAGCGCAGCGCGCCCTCGTCCAACCCGGCCCCGGAGAGAATCCTCCGGGCTCCCTCCACGTGGAACGGCTCTCCATCGTGACTCCCGCACGCCAGCGCGAGCAGTTCCCCCTCCAGAGCGAGTCCCGCGCGCACCATGGCGAGCGCCTGCAGGGGCTTCATCGCCGAACGGGGCGAGACCAGAGCGTCCACCGCCCCGTGTGCCCGCACAATCGAACCGTCGGAGGCGACGGCCAGCATCCGCGCCCGATGGGTCGATTCCACGAACCCCGAACGGACAACCTCAACAACCAATGACTCAAAAGACATTTTATCCCCTTTCGTCCCAAGTCTAGGGATATCGACGAGCGCGAGATGATGGGGCCATGCGTGCGGTCGTACAGCGGGTGAGTTCCGCTTCTGTGGTGGTGGACGGCGTGACGGTCGGGGCGATCGACGAGCCCGGGCTGCTGGTCCTGGTCGGCGTGACCCACACCGACACCCCGGCGGAGGCGGCCAGGCTCGCCGCCAAGCTCTGGGGCCTGCGAATCCTGTCAGGCGAGAAGTCCTGCTCCGACATCGGCGCGCCACTGCTCGTGGTCAGCCAGTTCACCCTGTACGGCGACGCACGCAAGGGCCGCCGTCCCACCTGGCAGGCCGCGGCGCCGGGACCGGTGGCCGAGCCGCTCGTGGAGGCCGTCTGCACCGGGCTACGCAAGCTGGGCGCCCGGGTGGAAACCGGGGTGTTCGGCGCAGATATGCAGGTCACGCTGACCAATGACGGACCCATCACTTTGGTCCTGGAGATCTAAAAGGGCTACAAAGAAGCAGGGTGCATCCAAGATCTAACTCGTAGGGTCGCGACTTGTTCGAAACAAGTCCGCCATCACCCACGGGGAGGGTCCATGCGCATCTTCGTCAAGTCCTGCGTCGCCGCCGCCGCGCTGGTCACCGCACTAGCGCCCATCGCACACGCACAGACGAACACCACCAACGCACCGAGCGCACCAAGCGTGCAGGTCGCGCCGGTCGCTCCGGTTGCTCCGGTTGCTCCGGTCGCCGCCACCGCGCCGAGGCAGGCACCGGTTTTCTCCGCCTACCACGACGTCACGGCCAAGAAGCAGACCGAGCACCTCACCACTCTGCGCAACCAGGGCTACCGGCCGATCACGCTCACCGTGGACAACGCGGCCGCACCGCGTTACGGCGCGGTGTGGGTGAAGAGCCCCACCACAGGGCCCACTTGGGTGATGGACCAGGGCATGAGGTCGAACGGTTACCAGAATCGCTTCAACGCTCGCGTCGCCGACGGCTACCGTCCGACCTCGGTGAGCGCCAGCGGATCCGGGAACGCCGCGGTCTTCGCCGCGATCTTCGAGAAGGTTCCTGGGAAGTTCACCGCCAGGCACAACCTCAACGCCGACCAGTTCGCCGCCGCCAACGCGGCCAACGCCAGGCGTGGATACATGCTCACGGCGCTGAACGCCTACGGCACCGTCAACGACCCGCGCTACATCGCGGTCTGGACGCAGGCTCCGGGCACCTGGACCGTCACCACGGCCCTCAGCCCGCAGGAGCACCACCAGGAGTTCCTCACCCGCACCAGCAACGGTGAGAAGCCCTCGCTGATCACCGTCGGCCCGGGCAACACCTACACGGCCGTGTGGGTCAAGGACGACGGGTCGATGTGGCGCGAGTTCACGGACATGAGCTCGGCCGGCTACCAGAACCGGTTCAACACCTTGAAGGACAGGGGTTTCCTCCCCGTCAAGCTGGACGTCGAGGAGGGCCGCTACGGGGCCATCTGGGCCCGCAGCTGATTCTTTCGGGAATCGACCCTGGCTGCGCCGCCGTACCGTCATCCGGTACGGCGGCGCGGCCGTCCCCACGCCCCGAGCGGATCCGTTCCGCCGGAGGCGGAGGATGAGGGCGGCAGACGCCCTTCCCGTGGTCGGAATCACGCCCGCCGGTCTCGCGTCCCGCACGCAGTCCCGCGATCCGGGGTCTCGCGTCCCGCACGCAGTCCCACAGCCCAAGGTCTCGCGTTCCGCACGCGATCCCATAGTCCGAGGTCTCGCGTTCCGCACGCAGTCCCACAGCCCGAGAGCTCGTGTTCCGCACACGATCCCGGCGACCCTGGGTCTCGCGTTCCGCACGCAGTCCCACAGTCCGAGGGCTCGCGTTTCGCACACGATCCCGGCGGCCCGGGGATCGTCAGCGGATGCGGCGACGCAGTGCGGGGTCGATCTGGACGTTGCGGCCGGCGTCCGGCGGCACGATGACCTCCTGGGTCGCCGCCACCTCACCGGCCGTCAGCGTGGCGTCCACCGGCACGGTCCGCTTGACCACGGCCAGCGCGATGGGGCCGAGCTCGTAGTGCCGGGCGGCGCTGCCGACAAAGCCGACTTCCCCGTCGTCGAGGACCACGGGGGTGCCGTGCTTCGGAAGCGTGTCCACGCTGCCGTCCAGATGGAGGAAGACCAGGCGGCGCGGCGGGTGGCCGAGGTTGTGCACGCGGGCCACGGTCTCCTGGCCCTTGTAGCAGCCCTTGCTCAGGTGAAGGGCCGAGCCGATCCAGCCCACCTCATGCGGAATCGTCTTGTGGTCGGTCTCGAAGCCCAGGCGGGGACGGTGGTCCTCGATCCGCAGCGCCTCGTAGGCCCAGAGCCCGGCAGGCTTCAGCCCGAGCCGCCCGGCCAGCAGGTCGCGAGGGAGGAGCACGTCGTCACCGACGAGGATGGCCCCCTCCGGCAGGGTGAGCCGCTCGGCCTCGACCACGGAGACCACGGCATAGTCGTCCGTCACCTCGGCGACCTCGACCCTGAGCATGAACCGCATCTTGTTGAGGAACGCGGTGAGCTCGGCCGCCGTGCCCGGCTCGACGTGCGCCCACACCGCCTCGCCGTCGTCGACGAGCGTGAGGTGGTGCTCCACCCGGCCCTGGGCGTCCAGAAGCAGCGTCTGGGTGGCCTGCCCGGGTTTCAGGTTGTCGAGTTTCTGCGAGCTCAGGTTGTTGAGCCAGCTCAACCGGTCGGGTCCGGAGATCCGGACGACCTCACGATTGCTCCGGTCGACCATCGCCTCACCGGCGAGCAGCGCACGCTGCTCGGCGAACGGATCGCCGTAGTGTCCGGCGACGTCGGCGTCAGGGGTCTCGGCCGCGACCGCGCCGGGAGTGTCCAGCAGAGGGCTTCGCATGGCTCCAGACTACGAGGCCTCAGCGGCACTTTTGGCAGCGGCCGAAGACCGTCAGGTGGTGCACGTCGGTGGCGAACCCGAGCTCCCGGTCGAGGCTGTCGACGAAGGCCCGCACCAGCTCCGGACGGGCCTCGCTGATCTCCCCGCAGTTGCCGCAGACCAGATGCACGTGATTGGCCTCGGCGGCCAGGTGATAGGTGGGCGCGCCGTGCCCGAGATGGGTGTGGGTGACCATGCCGAGCTCCTCGAGCAGTTCGAGGGTCCGGTAGACGGTCGAGATGTTCACTCCACGGGCGGTCTCCCGCACCCGGGCACAGATCTCCTCGGGAGTGGCGTGGTCCACGGCCTTGATCGCCTCAAGCACCAGCTGGCGTTGCGGAGTGACCCGGTAACCGCGCGACCGGAGTTTCTCATGCCACGACGTCTCGGTCATGCCCAGAGTCTAAGAGCACCTGGGCGCGATGGGGCCCGCATCTTTACGCAGTCCGGTGGAGGTTCTTCGAGATCGACAATTAGCGAAGCACGTATTAAAGTTATCCTTCATTATGAAGGACGTACATAAATCATCGACCGACTTCGACAGCGACCCCGGCGGCTCCCTCTTCGACCCCGGGGCGAGGGCCGCCATGACCCGGTTCACCGCCGGAGACGACACTCTCGCCCTCGAAGCCGCGACCGCCGTCCGCACCGCCTTCAACGCCGTCGAACGCATGCGTGCCCATGGAGCTCAGGGCCGCGGGCTGAGTACGGGGGCGCTTGACCTCCTGATGCGCCTGAGCGCCTCGACCGACGACGGGATCAGCATCGGCGAGCTGGCCCAGTCGGCCGGAGTGAGCTCCCGCAACGTCACCGGGCTGGTCGACACACTCGAACGCGACGGGCTGGTGCGGCGGGTTCCCGATCGCCACGACCGGCGCTCCGTCCTGGCCCAGATCACCCCCGACGGGCAGGCGTGGATCGAATCCTTCCGCCGGCCGACCCAGGCCGCCATGGCGGCCATCTTCCGGGACTTCACACCCGCCGAGCTGACCCAGCTGCGGCACCTGTGCCTACGCCTCGCCGAAAACCAGCACCGAGCCTTCCAGCACCTGACCCGGCCCGAAGGCACGGGCGACGCAGAGCCCTGAGCCCGGCCCGGCGGCACGGGCGACGCAGAAGCCCTGAGCCCGGCCCGGCGAGCAGGCCGTAGGACGCCCTCAAGGCATCGACGCGCGTTCCCGAGCCGGCCCGACGGCAAAGGCGACACACGATCCTGAGCCCGGTGGGCAGACCGGCGGGACATGGTCAGGACACCAGCGCATGTTCCCGAGCCGGCCCGACGGCACACAGCCCTGGACCCGGCCCCGGCGAGCAGGCCGGCAGGACGCGTTCAAGGCATCAGCACATGACGAAGACATGATCGAGAACCACGTAGCCAGGAGATCAGGAAATGGCTTCCATCCATGCAGAAGTCGTGATCAATTCGTCCCCGGAGCAGGTGTGGGAGGCGATACGCGATGTGGGCGCGGTGCACCGGCGCCTTCTGCCGAACCGCGTCGCCGACACCCGCATCGAGGGCGACATCAGGATTCTGATCTATCCCGACGGCCAGGTCATCCGCGAGCGGATCGTCGATGTCGACGACACGAAACGCCGGCTCGCCTACGCGGTGATCGAAGGCGCGCGGCAGCCCATCACGTATCACCACGCCTCGTTCCAGGTCTTCCCCGAAGGCTCGGATCGCAGCCGGCTCGTCTGGATAACCGACCTGCTGCCGGACGCGCTCGCGACGGAGACCCGCGCGCGCATCGAGCGGGGTGCGCAGGACATGAAACGGACGCTGGAGGAAGCCGCGGTCCTTTAGGGCGGGGCTCCTGGAGCGGGCTCCCCGCCACTGCGGCAGAGCTCCCAGAGCGGGCTCTCCGCCGCTGCGGCAGAGCTCCCAGAGCGGGGCCCCGGTGCTGCGGCAGAGCTCCCAGAGCGAGGCTTCCCCGGCACTGCGCAGGGCTCCCCGATGATGCCGCGGAGGCGGAGCGAGCACCGTCTCCGGCTCGGCAGTCCGCGTCGGCGGCAGGGAGACCGGCGACCGTCCGCGGGGCGCTCCCACGCCGCTCCCGCACCGCTCCCCGCAAGCTTTTTCACCGGCCTGAGCTGGGGCGGAACGGAGATGGAAGCCGGGCCGCGAATATTCATTTGCCCTGGCCCGATGAATTTCATACGGTACAGACACGCCGAAAGGAGGTGGTCCGAACAATGGTTAATCATAGTTGGGCTAGCGAGGTGGCTGTCCGCTAGGGCGCCCCAGCTCCGGACTTCTGTCCGGACGTCTGGCGACGTTCGGCGAATCCAGGACAACACCGGAACCCCGGGCTGCCGGAGGGCGGGCCATCCCGCCTTTGGTCCATCCGGCCCTTCTGCCAAGCAGGAGGAACAGGCCCGGGGTTCTTCCCTTTCCAGGATCGTTCAGTGCTCGCCGCGGGCCGGAAGGCCGAGAGCGGCGCAAGCCTCCCGGTAGAGGCGGACGACCTCCCCGCGGACCTGGGCGCGCTCGGTCAGCGTGGTGCTCCACGGGACCCGGACCGTGACGTCCTCGCCGCCGACCACGGCCACGAACTCGATCGCCTCGGTGTCCACTCCCGTCGTCTTCGCGCCGGTGGCCTCGGGCTGCCCACCGAGGCTCTTGCAGATCAGCAGCGCGTCGTCACCGTGGTCGTCGTTCATGTGGCGCTTGATGGCCTCGACCACGTCAGGGGTGAAAGGAGTGCTCATCCCGCAGAGCGTATCCAGCCGGACCACCGAACGGCTCACCGGCGGGGCGTCCACCTGCCTTCACCCGGTCACAGCCGGGCTTCCGGGCAGGATGCTCCCGTCGGCCCGGCGAACACTCCCGAACATCCGTCAGACCTCGTCCGGCACGAAGTCGCCCACCTTCTTGAGCTCGGCCGAGATGTGCGACTGGATCGGCCGGCCCATGGCCGCCATGTCATAGGCCCACATCAGGTTGCCGTTGACCAGGCCGTAGAGGCGGTGACCCGCGGTGTACTCCTTGGCGGTGGCCGTGCGGGCCACCACGTCGGTGTGAAGCTCGACCTTGTTGAAGACCACCTCGCCGACGTAGATCTCCACGATGCCCGTCGGATGCGACAGGCACACCTCCAGCTGGCGATTGGGCAGCTGACGCCAGAAGCCGGTCTCGGTGCCCAGCGGGCGCACCTTGGCACCCGCCTCGTCGAGCAGCCAGGTGCGGCTGGTGTAGCTCAGGAACGGCTTGCCGTTGTGGCCGAAGACAATCTCCTGGCCGAAGTTGAAGCTCTCGATGGTCGGATATCCCCCGACTCCGGCCCCCTCCCATCTGCCCACGAGGAAGGCGATCGGCTCAAGGTCAGGATGCAGCTCGGGAACGTCCATGAAAACGAGCCTAAAGGTGTCCTGATGCGGTTCGCGCCGGTGACACGGACACGCATAGGCTTCAGGACATGGCACGATCACTGGTGATCAAAGTGACCGCCGGCATGGAGTCACCCGAACGCTGCAACCAGGCGTTCACGGTGGCCGCGGCGGCGTTGGTAAGCGGGATTCCCGTCTCGCTCTGGCTGACAGGCGAGTCCGCGTGGTTCGCCCTGCCCGGGCGGGCCAAGGAGTTCACGCTGCCGCACGCGGCCCAGCTCGACGACCTGCTCGACGCGGTGCTGGCGACCGGCAAGGTGACGCTGTGCACGCAGTGCGCGGCCCGGCGGGACATCACGGTGGACGATGTGATCGAGGGCGTGCGCATCGCGGGCGCCCCCACCTTCGTCGAGGAGATCCTCGGCGAGGACGTTCAGGCACTCGTCTACTGACCGGAAAGACCCGCCGACCGGGAAGACCACGCCTCCAGACGGAGGATCCGGCCTTCCCCGATCGGCATCGGCCCGGTCCCGACCGGCCAGACCCGAGCCGGCCACGGCCCGGTCCTGAGCCGAACCACAGGCACGCCCTCGGGACGACGGCCTCACCGCCGCCCGGCGCGGGTTCGTCGGGCCGCCCGGCGAGAGTCCGTCAGCGGGGCAGCACCGCGGCCAGCCGCTCCTCGCGGAGCCGCTCGAACCAGGAGTCGTCGATCGGCGGGAGCTGGGCGCCCACCGCCCAGGTCAGCAGCAGGTCCGCCAGGCCGGGGTTGCGGGCGAGCGCGGGACCGTGCAGATAGGTGCCGACGATCCTGCCCGTGTAGCAGCCCTCGGTGCCGTCGCCGTTACCGATGCCGATCGTCGTACGGGCCAGCGGCCGGACACCCGGTCCGAGCCGGGTGACGCCCATGTGGTTCTCGAAGCCGGTCAGCGTCGGGAGGCCGAGCGCGGAGTCCGTCTCACCGGCCAGCTCGCCGACGGCGCGGCCCTCGCCGCGGCCACTGGCGATGTCGATCAGTCCGATGCCGTCCACCGGCTGGCCTTCCTCGCCGCCGAACGTCGAGCCCATGATCTGGTAACCCGCGCAGACGGCCAGCAGGGACGCGCCTCGGGCGATGGCACGGTGCAGGCCGCCGTCCCGGCGGAGGCGCTCGGCGGCAAGGATCTGCGGCCGGTCCTCCCCGCCGCCGATCAGGTAGATGTCACCGCCCTCGGGCACCGGGTCGGCCGAACGCACATGGACGGTCTCGACCGGGATGCCACGACGCTGGGCCCGTTGTTCCAGGATCAGGACGTTGCCCTGGTCTCCATAGGTGCTCAGCAAATCCGGATAAATCCAGACAATGCGTAGGGCGCTGTCAGACTGCACGACCGAACTCCGATCGAATGTTCTGGAAGGCGGTGTAGTTGGCGATCACGTCGACCTTGCCCGGCGGCTGTGCGGCGAGCGCCTGTCCGAAGGAGCCCGCCAGCTGGAACGGCACGCCCGCGACGTCGAGCCGGAGCGCGAGGTCCAGCCGCCGTTCCCCGGCCACGAAGACCGGCCTGCCGCGCAGCACGCGGTAGTCGACGTCCCACAGCCAGGAGGTGTCGCGACCGTCGGGACCCTGGGCGTTCACCGAGAGGATCACCGGAAGCGAGGAGTCGAGCACGTCGAAGGCCTCCAGCCAGCCGGCCGGGTTCTTGGCCAGCAGCAGGCGGGCATGCCGGCCGTCACGCTCCACCGTCGTGTAGCGACCGGCGACGGAGGTCACCTCGCGCAGCCGGGGCAGTGCCCGATCGACCGGGAGGCCGAACACCTCGGCCGTGGCCAGCGCGATCGCGGCGTTGGCCCGGTTGGCCCGGCCGGGGAGCTTGAGGTCCAGCACCCAGCGCCGGCCGCGCGGGTCGATCACCGCGTCGTCGTCGAGGACCCAGGACGGCCTGGGCCGGCGGAAGGTGCACTCCCGGCAGGCCCAGTCGTTCTCCGTCGTGCCGGGGCTCGCTCCCGTCCCGGCGCTGCCGGGCGGGACGTATTCCATCCCCTTGCGGTCCAGCGGGCCGCCGCACTGGGGGCAGCACCAGGAGTCTTCCTTCCACGGCTGCCCGGCCGACACCCAGGTCACCGAGGCGGCCGTGGAGGCGCCCCAGGTCACCAGCGGGTCGTCGGCGTTGGCGATCACGTGGGTGTTCTTGCCCGCCAGCGCCCGCCGCCACTTCTGGGCCAGCAGCCAGATCTCACCGGCCCGGTCCATCTGGTCGCGGCTGAGGTTCATCAGGCAGATGACTCCCGCGCCCGTGGCGTCGATCACCTCGGGCAGGTATTTCTCGTCGACCTCCAGGACGCCGTAGGGGGCGTCCTTGGCCGACGACAGCGCCGAGACGTGCCCGGCGGGCATGTTGGCGCCGAAGGCGTTGGTGGCGACCTCGCCGAGCTCCTGCAGCGCGGAGGTGATCAGGCGGGTCGTGGTGGTCTTGCCGTTGGTGGCGCTCACCAGCGCCAGTTTGCGGTCATGCGCGAGCTGGCGCAGCAGATCGGGCTCCAGGACCAGGCTGACCCGGCCACCGATCACTGATCCGTCGCCGCGCCCGGTCGCTCGGGACAGGGTCGCGGCCGTCCGGCCGAGAGCACTTGCGAGCTGCGCCCGCAGCGGAAGCTGGGTCATGTCAGGGATCCTAGCCGCGGATGGGCATGGTTACCGACCACCGCGGGGCCACGGCACGAATGTGCGGACGGACGGCGATCCACCGTGGAGCGGCGGCACGAGCGTGTGGCGGGACGGTGATCCGCCACGGGGCAACGGCACGCATGGGCGATCGGACGGCGGCCCGCCGGCAGCGGTACGAACCCGCGGACCCGCGGCGGCCCGCCGTGGTCTCCGTGGGATCACTGCTCGGCGAAGGCGAGCTCCGCGGGCTCCGCGGTCCCGGCGTCGAACGGCAGCACGAACCGGTGCGGCCAGGACAGCACGCTCTCCATCCACCCCGCCCCCATCGTCTGGGCCACGTGCCGGAGCCGTTCGTCCGGGTCGATGCCGATCGTCACCGTGAGGATGTCGCGCTGCACGCCCTCGTGCTCGTCGTCGCCGAGGATCACCCGCCAGGCCAGCGCCCGGTTGCGGTCCACCTCCATGGACAGCGGATGGTGGCGGAGCGCCTTGGCCCGGTGTCCGAGCAGCTCGGAACCGCCCGCCGGGCGGTTGAACAGCGCGTACTCCATGACCGGCGCGGGACTGCGCGGGTTGGGCGCGGGCTGCCCGTAGGGGAAGAGCCGGTCCACCTCGTGCAGCCAGCGGATCTGCGGGATGACCCAGGTGGGGCCGGGCCGCTCGCCGGCGTCCCTGTCGGGACCCAGCAGCCGGGTCGCGACCTTGGCGACCTGCTCGGTCAGTTTCGCCGGGTCGCTGACGGTCCGCAGCGACCACGCCCGGCGGCCCACGCTCCGTTCGGCCGCCGTGGCCAGCAGGCATTCGCGCCTGCGCAGCGGGAGCTCGGCCCACAGATCGGCCAGCGCCCTCGGCACCCCCGGCACCGGCCGGTTGGTGCAGTACGCCAGCACCAGGGTGTCGGTCCAGATCCGCAGCCAGGCCCACTCGGGCGAGACGGCGAGCAGGTCGGCCTCGCGGAGCTCGACCAGCGTGCACGCCCGGCCGGTCCTGCACTCCTGCCCGCACGCCGCCGAACGGCGTCCGCAGATCGGCGGCATGTGGCCGGGGACCAGTCGCTCGCGGTCCTCACCCAGCGGCACCTGGATGCGCAGCGGCCGGTCCATCCCGTCGGCAAAGACCGCCGCGACGCCCGGCGGCAGCGAGACGACCTGCCGGGACTGCTCCTCGCTCAGGTTCATGGCGGCCCCGACCAGCTGGCGGTCGTCCTCGGCCGGGAGCCGGTGCACGATCTTCAGCGCGGTGTTCTTCACGACGTCGGAGACCAGCTTGGTGGGAATCTGCTCGGCCACCACGATGCCCTCGCCGTACGCGCGGATCTCCGCCAGCATGCCCGCGAGAAGCTCGACGGCGTGGGTGCTGGCCCGTCCGGCGCCGCGGTCGCGGAGCAGCCGGTGCGCCTCCTCGATCACGATGACGTGCCGGAGCCCGGTGCTCCGCTCCTTCCTGGCCCGCATCCGCAGGTGCTCCACGATCCGGATGATCAGCGTGCCCATCAGGAACGCCTTGTCCTCGTCGTTGGCCACGTCCTCGATCGCGAACACCACGTTGCGCTGGAGCAGGTCGCCGATGTCGGCGGGATGGCCGCCCTCGAAGAACCGGCCCGCGGAGCCGACCCGCAGCGATCGCAGCCGCAGCGAGATGAAGCCCTCGACGTCGGCCTGGACCTCCCTGCCGTAGCCGATCTCCTTGATCACGTCCATCGCGTGCTGCTGCAATTGCTCAAGCGTCGGTACGGCGGGCCGCACGGCCGCCCCGGGGGCGGCCCAGCCGGTGACCACGTCCCAGCCGTTGGCCTCGTACACCCGTTGCAGGGCGAGCGACATGATCTGCGGGAACGGCTCCTCGGCGTCGAAGGCCGCCATGAACAGCGCCCGGACCATGTCGATGTGGGCCTGGACCGGATAGCCGGGCTCGGGAGCCAGTGGGTTGACGCTGAACGGCACGCTGTCGGGGGCCGAAGGGTTGATCACGGTCACCGGGGCGAGGTGCTCGATCCGGCCGCCCATCGCGGCGTACTCGGACTTGGCCGGTTCGATGGCCAGCCACGGGATGCCCGCCCCGGTGAGCTGCTCCAGCAGGTGCCTGACGGTCTGGGACTTTCCCGAGCCGGTGGCGCCGGTGATGAACGCGTGCCGGTTCAGGGTGGCGAGGGGAATCTTGAACGAGCCGACCGCCCTGTCCTGTCCGTCCAGGATCGACCCGAGATCGACAGCCGGCGCGCCGGGGACGGCATCGGCCTCGCTGGTCACGTCGAAGAAGCCCGCGTCCAGCACCCGGACCCCGGGCACCTCCCTGCGGGGCAGCCCGGCGAGCGCGGCGAGCGCCCCGGCGGTGGCCGCGAACGGGGCGGCGGTGCCGTCCGCCGGATCCTGGAGCGTCGTGGATAAGGCCTCGGCGAAGCCGTACACCGGCCCTGACAGCGCGCTGCGCAGGCGGTAGGGGTGGTGGCTCATCTCGGCCGAGCCGACCAGCACGGGGGCGATCTGGCGGAGCTCCTCGGGGCTCGCGGCCCCGGCCATCACCCGGACGCTCCAGAGCCCGGCCTCGCGGAAGGCGTCCAGCTCCTGCATGCGCCGCTCGGCCCGCTCGGCGTCGTAGCGCGAGCGCTCGGAGGCGTCGCCGTACTGCCGCAGCACGTTGAGCTGGGTCCGCAGGTGCGAGACCTCGGCGTCCAGCAGGTCGGTCTGCTCGGCCACCACCAGCCAGGCGAACGGCCGGGACATCAGCGTGACCAGCGTGGACTCGAAAAGCGTGGGCCGCTTGGTCTCGTCGGCGTCCGGCTCGCGGCGGCCGCCGAGCGGCGGGGCCTGACGTCCCGGGCAGATGGTCCAGGCCAGGTCCGACAGGTCGCGGAGCCACTCCTCGCCGATCCGCACGCCCCGGGCGCCGCTGGGGAAGAGCAGCGGCTCGGGCCCGCTGGGGCCCGGCTCGGCCTCGGTGGCGGCCCGGCGGGGCGGGCGCGGCGGGGTCAGCGGCCCGGCGTTGGTGATGAGCTCCAGCGGCGCGCCGGAGCCCCGGGAGAGCCAGCCGACCACGAAGGGCCGGTTGCGCTGTGCCGCGGAGAGCACCGCGGGCAGGACCGTGACGAAGTCCCACTCGGCGGAGGAACTGCGCGAGGGAGCCGTGATCGCCTGGATTCTGTACCAGGGACCGGTCAAGGTGTGGGGCGGACGGGACACGCTTGGCTGCATTTGGTCTCCACCCGGGGGACCCGGCTCCAGGCCGGGGGGTTGACGCTTCACGGATCGCTCCGCCGTACCGGCCGACGGGGAACCGGGGGCGGGTCACCCCCACACCCAAGGTCGAACCTCACTCGGGGATCGCACCTCCGCATTGACCATGCCATTACCGCAAACGAACGCTTCATTGACGCTTACGCCAGTCCAGGCGTGCCGGAGGCGGTCCGAGGTTGGGCGGGGCGTCCTCAAAGGGGTTCGGCTCGCGGGTCTCCGGCTCTTCCTCCTCCACCCGTTCCAGCGCTGCTTCCTTGATCTCGTCGAACTCGCCCAGCGTCGTCTTGGGGAAGGTCAGTATCGCCGGGTTGGCGTCGGCGAGGCGAACCCGGCGGCCCTGCGCGGTGGCGTCGGTGACGATCACCGAGGTGGTGGGGAGCTGCTGCAGCTGGTGCGGCTCGACGAGAAACTCCCTGGAGCGGTGCAGGACCCGCTCGGTCTCCCCTCCCATCGCCTTGGTCGCGCGCCGGCCCCACTCGGTGGACTCGGTGATGTCCTCCTTCAGGTCCTTACGGCTCAGGTCGCGCTCGTCCTCGCCCTCCTCGGTCTGGCCGACGGTGGAGACGTAACCGCCGTCCAGCCCGGCCCCGGCGGCGCTGATCGTCTCGGTGAGCTGGGCGAGCTCCAGCCGGTGTTCGGTGCCGACGTGCTCGCTCGCCACCCGGGCGTCCTCGGCGTTTCCCAGCCTCATGAACGTCACCGCCGCGTGCCCGCGGCCGAGCCGCTCCCGCACGGTCGGGGTGAGCGACCTGTAGGTCAGCACCAGCCCGGTCCTGGAGGTCTCGCAAGCGTCCATCAGCCGGTCGAGCACGTCGCCCCTGAGCTTGTCAGCGCCCGCGACGATGATCGTGTGATACCAGGGCCGCTCGGAGGCGGGCGACTGGCGCAGGATGTGGGTGAGCGCGGTGGTCACGTAGGTGCCGAGGACGCGGTTGCCGAACACCCCGGCCTGCCGGTCCATCGACACGACCCGCAGGCGCGCGGGCGGCAGCCGTACCGCCTCGGAGCCGAGGGTCTCCAGCTTGCGCAGCTGCGACTCCAGCGCCCACGCCCGCTCGATCACCACGCGGTCGCTGACCCCGCGGCCGAAGAGCGTGCCGATCCGCTCCAGCTGGGTGGCGGTGATCAGGCCGAACTTGAGGTCGTCGCGCGGGTCCCCGACCTGGGCCAGGGCTCGCAGGGCGGCGGTGACCTGGTTGATCGTGGCGTTCTCGCCGAGGACCTCCAGGACCCGCTCCAGGATCGCGTTGTCGAACGACAGGTCCCTGGTCGTGCGGTGCTCCTCGCTGACGCTCACGACGTGGGCGAGGACGTCGGCGAACGCCTCGGGGGCCAGCGTCGCGCCCAGGTCGAGCCGGGGAAGGTCCACCGGCAGCACCCAGACCAGCGGCTCGTCGCCGCCCCTGCGCGCCAGCTCGATCAGGTCCTTGGCGATCGCGCCCTCGGACAGGTCGAGCACGGTCAGGTGGCCGCCGCTGTAGAGGCGGGTCGCGCCGAGCAGGGTGATCAGCGCCGACCAGCCGGGCAGGGTGCCCCCGGCCACGTCGATCCGGTCGATCTCATCGGGTACGGCCACGGCGTACCAGGTCAGCTGGCGATCGTGGCGCTCCTTCTTCTCGGCCCACTCCCGGTATCTGGCGGCGTGCTCCTCCTGGGCACGGAAGAGCTCCCTGTCGCGCTCCTCCCGCTGCCGGTCGCCGATCGCCTCGTGCTGCCGGATCCGGTGGCGGACCGCCCTGTCGCCCTGGTGGACCGCGTAGCTGCAGAACAGCGCTATCCCACCGGTGGCGATCAGCCCGGCGGCGGCGAACGACCAGCTCAGCATCTGGGTGAGTCCGAGGCCGAGGATCAGTGCGGCGAGGGCGGTCATGAACACGCGGACGATCTTCACCGGCCGGTTCAGCAGGTCCTCGTTGAGCCGCTCCCTGCGCACCCACTCGGTGTCGAGGGGCTCGGCGACGTTCTCGATCGGGGAGGGTCGCTTCGGAGCCGGACCCGGATCAGGGTGCAACAAGGCATACTGCCAGCCCAGGTAGATCCGGTCCGCCTGGAGCTGCGCATGCTCGGGATGCACGTCCGCCACGGAACCTCCGCCATCGGGCTCATCGGAAGCCTCGATGACAGCGTAAGAGTTGGACCTCCTATTCGGGCAGCGTTCCCGCCAATCCGCTCCATATTTCCCCGCGTTTGCTGTCATTTAAGGGACAACTGAGGCAGATGAGGCGGACGTCAGCTATTACCATCCTTTGTCATGACGTCTGCCCCCGGTGACGGTCCCAGAGGTACTCGACGACGGCGCGCGGTCGCAGTGCCACTCGGTGCTCTGGTCGTGGCCACCGGTCTGGGCATCGTCGCGGCCTTCGGCGGATTCGGCGACGCTCCGGACAAGCCTCCCAAACAACTCGGTCCGGGCGCGAGCCTGGATCAGGAGCAGTTCCTCACCAAGTTCGTCGAATCCCGCTCCACCGTCGAGCCCGGCTCTTTCGGCGCTCCGGGCAAGCGGTTCGTGGAGATCGAGATGGAGGTCACCAACAAGGGTGACGCGACCACCCGGGTGGGGCTGCCCAACGACAAGGGCGGAGACAGCCCGTTCTTCGCCGGATCCCTGCTCAAGATGACCCCCGAGATCAAGAGCGAGTACGGTCCGACGGCGTCCGCTTCGGCCGAGGGTGTCGAGAGTAATCAGCTACAGCCCGGCATGGCGACCAGAGTCGTGATCAAATACGAGCTACCGGACGGGCAACGGGCGCCCGAACGGGTGAGAATGGACATCGGCACGTTCGAGTTCTCGGCGGAGGGGATCATCCTGGTTCCGGGCTGGCATCTGGTGACCGAGGACGAGGACGGCTCCGCCAAGCCGCCGCTCACCGTCGCAGCCCAGGTGACCCTTCCCGTCCAGCCGAAAGGAACGTCCGGATGAGCACGGTCACTCGATCCCGGTCCGAGTCGGCCACCCCTCAGCGCGCTCCCGCGCCGCCCGGCCGGTGGCGCAGGGCGGGCACCGTCCTCGCCGGAGTCGCCCTGGCCGCGGCGGCCGTGAGCCTGCAGGCGTTCGGATCCGCCGCAGCGGATCACGACACCCCCCTCACCTGGACCGGAGGCGTCGGCGACGAGGTCGTCGCCTCCCGGTTCTCCGCGCGGGTCAAGACGGTGCGCGCCGCCAAGGCCCTCGAATCCAAGAGCTTCTCGGATGAGAAGACAAGGGCGACCACAAAAGGGATCTTCATCATCGTGGAGATGGGCGCCACGTCGGCCCGCAAGCCTCTGCAGCTGGGCACCCCCGTGCTTCTGACGGAGAGCGGGCACCGTTACGAGGCGACGGACAAGGTGGACTCCTCGCTGACCATCACCGAGCTCTACATCCAGCCCGGCTGGTGGGGTGAGGGCGTGACCGTCTTCGATCTCCCGCCCGACGAGCTGCCGGGCTCCCGGATCGTGCTCGCTCCCTCGGCCTCGTTCCTCGTCGAGCCCAACGGGCCCGAGATCGAGATCGACCTGGGCCTGGACGAGGCGGCCGCGAAACGCCTCGTCTCCACCGCCAAGGACGTCTACACGATGGCGGTCAAGCTCTGATGGACACTCCACTTCCCGGAACGCCGGAGGACGAGCAGCAGCGCGACTGGTTCACCCCGCAGGAGAAGCGGCCCCCCGCGCCCCTGCGTCGTCCGCGGAGGTTCACCCGGACCTCTCCCCAGGAGCCCGACGGGCCCTCCTCCATGTTTCCCCCGTCTCCGGACGGCCTGCCCCCGACCATGTTCCCCCCGCCGCCGCCCGCACCCCGCAGGGCCGTTCCCGGCGCGCCCCCCGGTGCTCCGGCCCGCCCGGGAGCGGCCGCCGGCCCGTTGGGCCCTCCCGGCCTGACTCCGCCCGACAGGCGCTGGGAACCCCGTTCCCAGCGGGTGTTCGGCGACGAGCAGGTCTGGCCGCCACGTTCGCGTCCGGAGGAGGAGGCGGGGATCTCGACCCAGCCGTTCCCCGCCGTCACGGGGGCCCCGCTGCCCAGGAGCGCCGACTCCGAGGTCCCTCCCGCCGTCCCGCCGGCGGCCCCCGCCGCACCGGCCCCCGCCGTTCCCCCACCGGTTTTCACCGTCCCCGAGCCCCCTCGCGTCGTCCTCCCACCCCCGCGCGTCGCCGTCCCCGCGCCCCCTCTCGCCGCTCCCGTGGAGGAGCCCGCCCCGGTCGCGGAGGAGGCGGTCCCGCGCCGGCGGGGCCGTACGGTGCTCCGGGTCGGCGTCGCGGCCGTGACCGTGGTGCTGGCGGGGGCGTTCCCCGCCTGGAACAACTACGACGCCTACAAGGTGAGAGACCCCGACGACAGGATCTACACGGTGGCCGCCGGCGGCAGCGCGACGCTGATGCAGGTGTCCTGGAAGGCCGCGATCGAGTCGGCGGACGGCACTCCCGGCCTGCGCCCCCTTCCGGCCGACCGCCAGTGGCTGAAGATCAAGCTGACCCGGACCTACCTGGACGCCGCGGGCGCGGTCAAACGCGGCACCCCCGAGGTCGACTTCAGGGATGCCGAAGGCCGCAGCTGGCAGACCGCCATCACTCGGGACGACCTTCCGGAGGAGCCCGCGGAGCAGAGGATCGGCACCGGCTACCACTACGAACTGATCGGCGTGGTGCCCAAGGCACTGGCCTCGAAGGTCGAGGTCTACGTCCGTCCCAACCTGGTCGACGTGATCCCGGACCAGCCCGTCGAGGACATCTTCAAGCCCTCGGAGGGGGAGCCGGTCCCCACCGACCAGGTGCTGCGCTTCAAGCGGTGAGCGTCTCCCCACCACGCGACCGGGTGCCGCGCTTCAAAGCGGTGAGCGGCCCTCCGCCGCGTAACCAGGTGCCGCGCCGTCGGTGAGCGTCTCCCCGCCGCTCGACCGGGAGCCGTGTTGCAAGCGGTGAGCGGCTCTCCTCCGACGACCGGGAGCCGCGCCTCAGGCGGTGAGCGTCTCCCCCGCCGCACGGCTACGGGTGGCCGCGATGTCGAAGGTGGCCGCCAGCAGGCAGACCGTCAGCACCATGACCAGCAGGTCTCCGACGAACTCCACCGGACCGCTGATCACCACCCAGCTGAACGGGTGCTCGTTGCCGATCAGCATTCGCACGCCCCGGTCGGCGTAGTCGGTCACCACGCGAATCCCGACGTAGCAGAGACAGAACAGGCCGAACAGGGGAGCGCCGCCGCGGGTGGCGAGCCGGAAGGCGTTCGCCGGGGGGACCCAGCGCTCCTGGAATCCGGCCGTCGCCCGGGTCATGGTGTTCCGGGTGAGGGAATGCGTCCGTCCCAGCTGATCGGCGACGGTGTCCAGCCGGGTGCCCCGGACGATCGCGCGGGTGTCCTCGGCGAACGCGCCGTAGACGAGCGAGGCGACCGTGAGCCAGGTGAGCGGGACGACCATGCTGTCCACGAAGTACGGCCAGACCCCCCCGACCGCCTCCCAGAAGTCCTTCCACCACGGGATGGCCTCGCGTGCCTGCTCGGTCCAGTCGGTGAACGTCATCACGGCGGCCCGGTGCCCCAGCCAGTCCGACCGCGCGCTGGTGAAGACGAACAGCGCGTTGAGGCTGTAGAAGGCGAAGGCCAGCTCGAAGAAGGTGGTGAGCACGCCGCTGCCCTTGAGCTTGCCGCCCGCGTGCAACCAGCCGAACAGCGCCTTGAGCAGATAGGCCACCGCGGCGACCGCGAGGGAGACCCGCGGGTCCAGCCCGACGAGCCCGTCTCCGGCCGTCTCGTCCTCGCCGACCCACCTGTTGAAGTCCAGCCCGATGAAGTCCCTGGCGTCCTGGTTCTGGAAGCCCCAGGCGAGGTAGATGGCGGCGAAGGCGAGCGTGGCGCGGTTGAGCGCGCCGAACATGCTCTCGTCGGCCTCGCCGCCCTCCCGCCGCGCCCGGATCTCCCTGAGCGCGCCGCGCACCGAGTGGAGCATGCCGACCATGACGATGAGCTCGTTCAACACGATCAGTGTGAAGACGAACATCGTGATGACGAACCGCACCTGGCGATAGTCACCGTGGGAGACCTCGCTGCCCGCCAGCATCAGGGCTCCGCGGACCACCCTGCCCGCCGAGAACCAGAGCACCAGTGACAGGCCGCAGGAGCCGAGGATCCTGAGCGCGTGCGCCGGAAGTCCGTACGCGGAGAGCGTCCGGACAGTGGCGGGTGGCGACGGCGGGGGCATAACAGTCGTTCCGGACACCCGAGGCATGCTAGCGCCCCACCATGCCCGATCACGGCCAAACACTCGCCCGATTACCCGGAACACGGTGACGATATGGACCGTTTCATCGCGGGAAGGCGATATTGATCGTTTCGCCGTTGGAGGCGGGCACATCGGTCGCCGCAGGACGGGCAAATAGACGGACATATCGGCCATCGCAGGACAGGTAAATAAACGACGGGTGTCCGGTGTTACACGGGCCATGAAGCGCATCGAAGTCTGGGCCGACCTGGTCTGCTCGTGGGCCCACATCGGCAAGCGGCGCCTGGAGAAGGCCGAGTTCGACGAGGACGTGGAGATCGTCTGGCGCCCCTACCTCATCGACCCGATGGCCCCGGCCACCGCCGGCACGTTCGACGCCCACCGGGTGGTCGCCATCGCCCTCGACCGGGGCGGTCCCGCGCTGCAGGACGCGCTCGTCGAGCGGATCATGCACGCCTACTTCGTCGACGGCTCCGACATCGGCGATCGGGCCACCCTGGCGGCGCTCGCCGCCGAGGCGGGCCTGGACGGCATGGCCGAGGCGCTCGACGCCGGAGAGGGGACGGACGAGGTCCGCGACCAGCTCCTGCGCGGCAAGGCCATCGGCGTGACCACCTCTCCCACCTTCGTGGTGGGTGAGTCGGCGATCGCCGGTGCGCAGTCGCCCGAGGTCCTGGCCGACCTGGTACGGCACGCCGTCCCGGCGCGCGAGCTCCCCGACGAGGTCACGCGCCTGCGGCACGCCGAATCCCTGCTGGACCTCCGAGACCCCCTCGGCGCCCTGCGGATCATGGAGCCGCTGCTGGCGGAGCACGGCGACGACCCGTCCGTCCGCCTGCTGGCAGCCCGCGCCTACTTCGGCTCTGCCCAGCTCGGCCGGGCGAGGGAGACGCTGGAGTCGTTGCTGGAGCGCACCCCCGGCGACCACTACGCCAGGTTCCTGCTCGGCAGGACCCTGGAGCGGGCCAACCGCCCCGTCGAGGCCCTGCCTCACCTGCGGATGGCGGCGGCCATGTCCTCCGAGGCCGACTACACCGACGCGCTCCGGCGCGTCGAGAGCAGGGTCTCCTGATCGGGACCATCCCCCTGCCCGCCGGCTCGCGGACCGTACGACCCGTATGACCGGCTCGCGGAGCGTACGACACGTACGACCCGGCCCGCGGACCGTACGAACCGGTCCGCGCGTGAGCCGCACACGCGGAAGGACCGGCACCCCGCGGACGGGATGCCGGTCCTTCCGGTTGAATTCGGGTCAGACAGCCACGGCGAGCTGGGTGACCTCGCCCAGGCGGGCCTGGGCGGGGATGTCCCTGGTGAAGCCGCCGCCCGCGATGATGCGGACGGTCCAGTCACCGGGAGCGGCGAAGAAGCGGAAGATGCCCTCGTCGGACACCACGACCTCACCGGTGAACTCGCCGGCGTGGTCCAGCAGGCGGGCGTAGGCCGTACCCGTGCCCGAGACCACACCCTGGATGACGGCCTGGGTCGAAAGATCGATCCCGGCCGGAATGGCAACCGTCTGTTCCGGAGCAGCGCATCCGTCAGTCATTATCGTGCCTCTCCCAATTCGATCGGCACGCCGACGAGCGAGCCGTATTCGGTCCACGAACCGTCGTAGTTCTTGACGCTTGCCTGGTCGAGAATCTCGTGCAGCACGAACCATGAGTGCGCCGAGCGCTCGCCGATGCGGCAGTAGGCGATGGTGTCCTTGGCGAAGTCGATGCCCTCGGACTCGTACAGGGCCTTCAGGTCCTCGTCGGACTTGAAGGTGCCGTCGTCGTTGGCGGTCTTGGACCACGGAATGTTGCGGGCCGTGGGCACGTGACCGCCACGCTGTGCCGCCTCCTGCGGAAGGTGGGCGGGAGCCAGCAGCTTGCCGGTGAACTCGTCGGGCGAGCGCACGTCGACCAGGTTGAGCTTGCCGATCGCGGCGACGACGTCGTCACGGAAGGCGCGGATGGACAGGTCCTGGTCCTTGGCCTGGTAGCTCGTCGTGGGACGGTCGGCGATCTCCTTGACCAGCTCGCGGGACTCGAGCTCCCACTTCTTGCGGCCACCGTCGAGGAGCTTGACGTTGTCGTGGCCGTAGAGCTTGAAGTACCAGTACGCGTAGGCGGCGAACCAGTTGTTGTTGCCACCGTAGAGAACCACGGTGTCGTCGTTGCCGATGCCCCGGGCGGACAGCAGCGCCTGGAAACCCTCGCGGTCCACGAAGTCACGGCGGACCGGGTCCTGGAGGTCCTGCTTCCAGTCGATCTTCACGGCGCCACGGATGTGGCCCTTGTCGTAAGCACTGGCGTCCTCGTCCACTTCGACGAGAACGACACCAGGGGTGTCGAGGTTGGCCTCAACCCAGTCAGCGTCGACCAGGACGGCAGAGCGGCTCATGTAGATCCTCCGGAATTATCGTGCGGCGGGCAGTAGGCGGCGAATGATCAAGTACATCTCGCAGCCGAGGCAGAAACCGAAAGCGGCGTTGAGAAAGGCGGCGAAGAGGGCCGCGGCGGTGGCCACATAGGCCAGCGGCGCGATCTGTGCGACGTATCCGACCAAGCCCACCAGGGCGAAGATGAGGCCGACCCCCTGCGCGAAGCGCGGCGGGGCGGCGTCCTCCAACTCCTTGGGCGGGCTTTTCACTACCCTTTTGAAGATCATCCCGTACGGCGAGGCACCCATGAGACCCAGTGCGAACACCACGGCCTGTACGGCGAGCAGCCACGCACTGCCTGTTACCAGGACGAGTGCGAGAACGACCGTCGTGACTACCGCGGCGAAGCGGAGTGCTCGGGGATCAGCTTGCATCGCTTGATGCTCCTGCAGGGTTGTGCAGATCGGTGCGGCTCGACGGCCGCTTGAGATCGCCCTTTAGGAAGCGCGACAGAGCGCGGTGGTCACGCGGCAGAAATCAACCGCGCGCCGCTTCGTCAGCAGCTCTGTCCCGGAGTTCATACGCATGACACTACCCCGGCGCTCCGCCGCCTGTCACATCTCTGTCCAATTTCTGAGACAGAATTGTTCACACAAAGGTAGGGTGCCCCACTCCGCCCGCTCATCCCCTGATTCGCCTCCCGGCTCATTCGCCGATCGCCAGGCCCAGGGCGCCGATCACGTCGGCCTTCCGCGGCTGGCCGGAGGCACGTTTCACCACGTGTCCCGACGCGTTGAGGATGAGGACCGTCGGGGTTCGCAGGATGTTCAGCGATCGGACCAGGTCCAGGCGGGACTCCGCGTCGATCTCCACGTGCGCCACCCCGGGCACCAGCTCCGTCACCTCGTCGAGGACCCGCCGGGTCGCCCGGCACGGCTGGCAGAAGGCGCTGGAGAACTGCACGAGCGTGGCCCGCTCGCCGAGCTCGGCGTGGATGTCGCCGGACGTCAACCGCTCCACGTCGCCCCTCACCTCGCGTGGCACGCCGCTCCGTCGCCGCATCACCACGCCCACGAGCGTGGCCACCGCGAGCGTGACGACCACCACGATCAATCCGGTCACAGAGCACGACAACACGCGGCCGCCGCCGGCCATTCCCCGCACGGGTCCGGCCGGAGGCGAATCCGGGCCCGACGACCGGAGCGGGCTCCGGCCAGAGGCGACGGGACTCAACGACCGGAACGCGCTTCGGCCAGAGACCAGCACGGACTCGACGGCCGGAACGGTCTCCGTCAGAGTCGACCAGGACTCAGCCACCGGGACCGGCTCCGGCCAGAGGCGACCCGAGCTCAACCGTCGGAACCGGCTCCGGCCAGAGGCGGCTTCGGGCTCGGCGTCCCTAGGGGGCGGGAACCGAGAGCAGCACCCGGCCCGCGGTGGTGGCGATCTCGAACCTCGAGATGTCCTGCGGCCGCATCGTGGTGGTGGCGAAGCCGTCCGACTCGTCGTAGGCGACCCTGTCGACGATCCAGTTTCCGGCCCTCTCCCTGTTGCCGCCGGATCCGATCACGTCCAGCCGGCAGCGAGTGCCCTTGGCCACCCCGGAGAGCACGACCTTGACCGTGGTCCCCCCCGTTCCCGCCAGGGCGGTCACCGTGGCGCGGACGGTTCCGTCCGCACTCGCGCCCTCGACCCTCAGATCTCCGGGCCTAAGCTCGCCGAAACCCTGTCGGCTGGACTGTTCACCGGGCTCGCCGGGGGCGTCCAGCATGATCTGCGGGCTGGAAGTGGGCGCCTTGGAAGCAGGGGGCGACTCGGCGGGAACGGACTTGCCATGCACCGTCGAGGAGTCGGCGCTCCCCGCGGCCGGCTGGGGCGCGGCCGCCGTCGTCGCCGCCTCGTCAGCGGGCCGGTTCGCGGCCCATATGCCACCGCCGAGCCCGACCACCAGGACCGAGGCCGCCAGCGAGAGCATCAGCCGGGTCATCCGGTGCCGCTTGACCTTGGCGCTGAGCAGCCGGTCGAGCACCACCTGGGGTGGCCTGCCCACCTGCGCCACGTCGCTCTCGGACACCTTGCCGAGGAACGCGGACACCCCGGTCAGCTCGTCGAACTCCGCCTGGCAGTCCGCGCACTCGGCGAGATGCGCCTCGACCAGCACGCACTCGTCCGGCTCCAGCGCGCCGAGCACGTAGGCCCCGAGCGACATCCGTACTTCGTCACAGGTCATCATCATGGCGCGAGCCCCCGCTCCTCCAGCGCCAGCTTGAGCGCCCGAAGCGCGTAATACGTGCGCGATTTCACCGTTCCGGCGGGGATGCCGAGTGCCTCGGCGGCCTCCTTGACCGACTTCCCCTGGTAGTAGACCTCGGCGAGCACCTCGCGGTGCTCGGGCCGCAGAGCGGCCAGCGCCTCGGCGACCGCCCATGACTCGACGGCACGGTCCAGCTCGTCGTCCGCGGGCACCACGGCGAGTGCCTCGTCCCCCGTCTCGGGAGGACGCGACCTGCGCGCCCGATGCTGGTCGACGACAAGATTGCGGGCCACTGTGAACAGCCACGCGCGGATGGAGCCCCCGCCGATCGCGTCCGGATGCCGCCAGGCCCGCAGCAGCGTCTCCTGCACGACATCCTCCGCTCTCCCCGAGTCCCCCGTCAGCCGCAGGACGTAGCCGTAGAGTGGCCCGCCGTGTTCGTCGAAGAGCGCTCTGACGAGCTGCTCGTCGGCGGTTCCGGCCTGGCTCACACCCTCACGACGTACGGAGAAGCGCCTCGGTTCAGTCACGGGCCGGTTCTAGTCATGAAGAGGGACGTCGGCGGCCTCGCCCGCGATCTGGAGACCTTCGGGAACGACCTTCACCCCGGTGACCTTGAGGTCGAAGGGCAGGTCCTTGATCGGGATCTTGTAGGTGATGAACCGCTCGGGCTGCGGCACGGAGATGCCCTCGCCCAGCGTCACCTTCTGGGCGACGAACTGCACCCCGCCCTCGACCAGCTCGATCTTCATGGTGGCCTTCGCCGGCACCTTCTGGTTCAGGAAGGTGATCTCTCCGCTGACGTTGAGCCCGTCGCCGTCGACCGCGACCTTGATCCCCTGCGGCGCCTTCTGGTTCAGCGTCGTCACCGGAACCACCACGACACCCGCCACGCGTTCGGCGCGCATGTCCACCTGGTCGGCGCGGAGCACCAGGTCCTCCAGCGGCGCGGTGACCCCGTACAGCGTGAAGTCCACCCTGGAGAGGGTGACACCGGCGAGGGTCAGCTTGCCCGCGGCGACCTTGACCTCGTCATATCGTCCGGCGATCGCCTGGGTCAGGAAGGGAATGCCGGAGATGGTCACCTCGGGCGGGGTGTCGAGGTCGTATTTGGCCATCGCCCGCGTGGCGATCTCCCGCTGCACTCCGACGACCGCCACCCGGTCCAGGATCACTCCGAGAACGAGCAGCACGATCAGGAAACCGACCAGCTTGCGCATCTGACTCCCTGTTCGTTCTGCGGATTCAGCCTGGATGCCACCGCAGCACATCCCCTAGCAATCTTGTCTGAAACGCCGCACCACCGGTAGCGCTCCCCCATATATATGGGGGTTTGTCTATCGACCTTCTCCGGATTTTTCCCAACGGTCTCCCGCTCGGCCCTCGCGGTCTCCCGCACCGCCGGGGGCGTTCCGGCGATCAGCCCCCCGCGAAGGGGGGAAGCACCTCGACCGTCGCACCCTCCGCGAAGACGATCGTGTCGTGGGCCCGGGTGCCCACCGGATCACCGTTCACCAGGAACGACGACCGCCGCACCACCCGGGCGAGCTCATCGCGGTCCAGTGTGACCTTGGCCATCAGTTCGGCCAGTGTCGCCGCCTCGAAGGGCTCCTCCGCGACGCCCGCCGCGTCCTTCGCCGCCGCCCAGTAACGAATCACGCCCGTCGTCATCTGCACCTCAACCTCTCCCAGACACTTACGGTTACCACATCATTACGGGGAATCCACCGGGGAAACATGTTCACCAGGTGGACGCTTCGTGGATGCTTCATCCTCGTGGGCTATCCTCACCTACTACGGGACCTGGGCGACGTAGCCCCCGGGTCCTTACGTGTTTGTACGGCTACCGCCGACATAACGCGGGAAGGAGGCATCGTGAGCAATCTCCTGCTGCTCACCAACGCCCTGGAGCCCTCGACTGAGGTGCTCCCGGCGTTGGGGCTGCTACTGCACTCGGTACGGGTCGCGCCCGCAGAGGCATCCGCGCTGATCGACGTCCCGCCCGCCGACGCCATTCTGGTGGACGCGCGGCGCGAGCTCGCTCAGGCGAAGAGCCTCTGCCGGCTGCTCCGTACCACGGGCGTCGCCTGTCCCCTGGTGGTGATCGTCACCGAGGGCGGCCTGGCCGGGTTGACCGCCGAGTGGGGTGCCGACGACGTCATCCTCGACAGCGCCGGGCCCGCGGAGGTCGAGGCGCGGCTCCGGATGGCCGTGGGCCGGCTCAGCCTGTCCGCCGCGGAAGAGGTTCCCGACGAGATCCGCAACGGTGACCTGTCGATCGACGAGGCCACCTACACCGCCCGGCTCCGCGGCCGCGCGCTGGACCTGACCTTCAAGGAGTTCGAACTCCTGAAGTATCTCGCGCAGCACCCCGGCCGGGTCTTCACCCGGGCCCAGCTTCTCCAGGAGGTCTGGGGCTACGACTACTTCGGCGGCACCCGGACCGTGGACGTCCACGTCCGGCGGCTCCGCGCCAAGCTCGGCGCCGAGTACGAAGCTCTGATCGGCACCGTCCGCAACGTCGGCTACCGGTTCGTCCCCGAGCGCGGCAACGAGGCCGCCGAGGAGCGCGAGACCGCTCGGCGCTAGCAGGGCCCCAAAAAGTCGTGCAAATTTGCGCAAAATTATGTGCAGAAAATTCGCGCAGGAGACAGTTCGCGCAAAGAACGTACGGAAGGCTCACCGGGGGAATCCGGTGAGCCTTCCGCGTTCGGCTACGTGTTATCCGTGGTGCCCGTGATGGTTACGGGACGACCGTGATGTGGTTGGGGACCGGGGGCGTGATCGACGGGTTCGCCGCGAAGTAGGCGGCGAAGGCGTCGATGTCGAGCGGGCCGCTCCACAGGTCGGTGCCGCCCTGGAAGGCCAGGAACGCGTCACCGCCGCCGACGAGGAAGTTGTTGGCGGCGACCCTGATGCTCTGGGTGTCCGTCACGGCGACACCGTCGATCTTCATGTTGGAGATCTTCGAACCCCACGGCGCACTCGTGCTGTAGGTGTAGGTGAAGTTCGACGAGGGCTGCAGGATCTTGGTGAAGGCCTGGTTGTTGGGCCCGCCGGTGAACTGCTGCTCAAGAACCGTCTTGAGCTGCGCACCGGTGAGCGTGACGGCCTGCATGAGGTTGTTGAACGGCTGCACGGTGAAGGCCTCGCCGTAGGTCACCACGCCGTCGCCCTCGCCCACGGCCGAGCCGGCGTAGGTGAGGTTGGCACGCACGCCGCCCGGGTTCATCAGGGCGATCTGGGCGTTGCCGCCGGTCTTGGTGGCCGCGAGCTGGCCGTCGGCGATGAGGTTGCCCAGGGAGGACTCGCCGGACGCGGCCCCGCTGTTGGTGATGTCAGCGGTGATCTTGCCGAGCGGCTTGTTGGCCACCGACGCGACGCGGTCCTTCCACGTCTGGACGAACGCGGAGATCTCCGGGTCCGGGGTGACGGTCCGGGTCACGATCTGGTTGTCGGCCACGACCGAGGAGCGCACGACGTCACGGGTCTTGACGTCCACCTGGAAGTCGACCTTGGTGATCACACGGCCGAACGAGCCGCCCTGGCTGTACAGGCGCGTGCCGCCCTTGGGGTCGGACACCTTGCACAGGTAGGCCTGGTGGGAGTGACCGCTGAGGACCATGTCGACCTCGGCGTCGACCTGCGTGGCGATCCGGTTGCCCGCACCCGGCTGGGCGGCGCAGGCGTCGGGCGACTGGCCCGCGGTGACCTGGTCGCCTTCGTGCACCAGCACGACCTGGGCCTTGACCCCGACGACCTTGAGGAGCTTGGAGGCGACGTTCGCGGCCTTGACCTCGTCGACGAACTCCAGGTCCTTGATGCCCTCGGAGGTGACGATGGTCGGGGTGGTCTTGGTGACCACACCGATGAAGCCGATCGGCACGCCGTTCATCCAGCGGATGGCGACCGGGGGCAGGGCCGGAATGCCGTAGCTCTTCAGCAGCGAGCGCAGCGCGCTGCTGCTGCCGCCGCCGAGCGCGTCGAGCGCCGCCTTCTCGGCGGCCTTGTTCGGCCGCTTCAGGAGCACGTTCGCGCCGAGGTAGCTGTACTTCGCGCCCTTCCACTTACCGGCGGGCGAGCAGCCGTCCACCGGGTGGCAGCCACCGTTCATGATGCGCATGAGCTCGGTGTAGCCCTCGTCGAACTCGTGGTTGCCCACGGCCGAGGCGGTGACGCCGACCTTGCCGAGGAACTCCACCGACGGCTCGTCGTGGAAGGCCGCGGAGATCAGGGGGGAAGCGCCGATCAGGTCGCCCTGGGCGACCTTCAGCGTGTTCTTGTCTGACATCTGCTTGAGGTACGTGGCCGCGTAGGCCGCGCCACCCGCGTCCACGGTGGCGCCGGTCTCGTCGACCATACGGCCGGACGAGCCGGTCGGAGGCTCCAGGTTGCCGTGGAAGTCGTTGAGGGAGAGCAGGCGGACCGGCACCGTCTTGGTGTGCTTGGGGGGCTTGGGGGGCTTGTTGCCGGCCTCGGCCGGTCCTACGAGGAGCACCAAACCGGCCCCGGCAAGAACGCCGGCCATGGCCAAACGCTGGAAGGAACGAGACATCATGGACCACGACACTAGGGTGACTATCTGTGCAGGGAATGTCCGAGAGATAACGATTCATAGGCCCCAAAGCTGGCGTCTTTTGCCAGTCCCGGGTGATTCGCTGAATCTGTGGTCCGCTTAGAGTCCAGGACATGAACGCGCGTGTGGAACACAGAGGACGACTGGGCGAACACGAAGTGGCCGCCGTCCTCACGATAGTAGAGGCGGCCACGGAAGCCGACGGAGTCCGGCCGCTCAACGAGCACGTGATGCTCCATCTGCGCTACGGCGGCGACGACCGGGCCGGGGCCGTACTCCTGTACTCCGGAGACGACCTCGTGGGTTACGCGCACGTGGACCCGACCGACCCGGTCGAGGGCCCGAGCGGGGAGTTGGTGATCCATCCCGCCTTCCGGAGGCAGGGTCACGGGCGCCACCTGCTGCGGGCCGTACTGGATCGGACGGGCGGGCACCTGCGCCTGTGGGCGCACGGCGGGCACCCCGGGGCCGAGGCCCTCGCCACGTCGGACGGGTTCACCAAGATCAGGTCGCTCTGGCAGATGCGCCGCTCGCTGTCCTCCCCGATTCCCGGCTTCATGCTCCCCGAGGGCGTACGGCTGCGCACGTTCGAGCCCGGATCCTCCGACGAGGAGGCCTGGGTGGCGCTCAACGCCAAGGCCTTCGCCCACCACCCGGAGCAGGGGGCGTTGACGCTGGAGGACCTGAAGCGGCGTGAGCAGGAGTCGTGGTTCGACCCGGCGGGGTTCTTCCTCGCGGAGCGACTGACCGGATCCGACGGCGACGGCACGCGAGGACCCGAGGGGGGCGCGGACGGCGACGACGCACGAGGAACCGAGGCGAGTGCGGACGGCGGCACGGCGGCTGGGGGCCGGCTGGCCGGTTTCCACTGGACCAAGGTTCACGGGGACGGCGGCCACGGGCACGAGCCGATCGGCGAGGTCTACGTGGTCGGTGTGGATCCCGCGGAGCAGGGAGGCGGGCTGGGCAAATCGCTCACCCTCGCCGGCCTGACCCACCTGCGTTCACGGGGCCTGGCCCAGGTGATGCTGTACGTGGACGAGAGCAATGCCGCAGCGATCCGCCTCTACGAGGGGCTCGGCTTCACCCAATGGGACGTCGACGTCATGTATCGCAAATAAGAGATGTGCCGGAAATGAGAGAACGCCGGTCGGCGTGGTGCCGACCGGCGTTCCCGACGGTTACCCGATGATCCAGCGGAGCGCGCAGCCCCCCTGATCACCCCGCGGAGTGCGCACGTCCCTCCGCCGTTCCCCGCATGGAGCGCGCACGCTCCTCGACGAATGTTTGATCGCCCGACGGAACACAGGAGTTTCTTGACGGCTCCTCGATCACTCAACGGAACGCGCGAGTCCCCCCGGGGATTACTCGATCATCCAGTGGAGCGCGTAGTAGGACAGGGCGGCGACCAGCGCGGCGGCCGGAATCGTGAGGACCCATGCGGTCACGATGTTGCCCGCGACACCCCAGCGCACGGCTGACAGGCGCTTGGTGGCGCCCACGCCCATGATCGCGCTGGTGATCGTGTGCGTGGTGGAGATGGGAGCGCCGAAGCCGATGGCCGCGGTGTAGAGCACGGTCGCTGCTGCGGCCTCCGCGGCGAACCCCTGCGGGGGCGTGAGCGCGATGATCCGGCGGCCGAGGGTCCGCATGATCCGCCAGCCACCCGCGTAGGTGCCCAGCGAGATCGCCGTCGCGGCCGAGAGGATGACCCACTGCGGGATCGGGTCGCCGTCGTTCTGGTAGCCCCCGACGACAAGAGCCAGGAAGATCACGCCCATGGTCTTCTGCGCGTCCTGCAGGCCGTGGCCGAGAGCCATGGCCGCGGCGGAGATCGTCTGTGCGTGGCGGAAGCCGCGGTTGGTCTTCGAGGGCTGGGAACGGCGGAAGCCCCACAGGATGCCGATCATGATGATCGCCGCCAGGGTGAAGCCGATCAGCGGGGACAGGATCATCGGAATGACGACCTTGTCCAGCACGCCGTCCCAGTGGACGGTGCTTGACGAGGCCAGCGCCGCGCCGACCAGGCCGCCGATCAGGGCGTGACTGCTTGAGGAGGGAAGACCGAAGTACCAGGTGACGAGATTCCAGGCGATCGCGCCGATGAGGCTGGCCCCCACGATCACCAGACCGTGGCTTCCCTGGGGAGCGTCGATGATGCCCTTACCGACGGTCGCCGCCACCTGCGTGCCCAGGTGGGCACCCAGAAAGTTCATCGCGGCGGCCATGAAGAGGGCGGCCCTCGGCGTCAGCGCGCGCGTCGAGACGGAGGTCGCGATCGCGTTCGCGGCGTCATGGAAACCGTTGGTGTAGTCGAAGACCAGCGCCACGACCACTACGCCGATGACAAGTGCTAGCGAGAGATCCACTTAGCTTTCCTTGACCGCGATCGACTCGATCGTGTTGGCCACATGCTCGAAGGCGTCGGCGGCCATCTCGAGCTGATCGATGACCTCCTTCATCTTGAGAACGGTCAACGCGTCGTACTCCCCGCCGAAAAGCTTGGCGAGAAGGCGTCGGTAGACCTGGTCGGCCTGGTTCTCCAGCCGGTTGATCTCGATCCAGTACTCGTTGAGGTTCTTCATCGAGCGCAGCCGGGGCATGGCCTCGGCGGTCAGCTCGGCCGCACGTTCCAGCACCTCGACCTGGCGGATGACCTCCTTGGGAAGGTGGTCGATCTGGTACAGGACGATGAGGTCGGCGGCGGCCTCCATGTAGTCCATCACGTCGTCGAGGTTCGATGCGAGACGGTAGATGTCCTCGCGGTCGAAGGGCGTGATGAAGCTCTCGTTGAGCCGGTTCATGATCGCGTGAGTGCGCTCATCACCGGTGTGCTCACAAGCGCGCATCTTCTCGGCCAGGGCTTCCCTGTCCGACCCGTCGCTGAGGATCTCGACCAGCAGACGGGACGCTGTGACGAGGTTGTTCGCCGAGTCGGCGAACAAGTCGTAGTAGCTGTCCTCACGAGGCGTGAGACGCAGGCGCACGTCGTTCTCCAGATGTGCGGGGATGGTCCGCAGAGAAGGGTACGGGTTACCAGCGGAAATACGAACTTCACCCGCTTGACACCTACTCTTCCATTAGTCGCTACCTGGCGTATACCTAGCGACACTCGGCTTGAGGGAGTCTTGAGGGCATCTTTCCGATGACCGTTTTGCTCGTTTTCGGCCACATTATGCCGAAGCCAGGTCACGTATAGGACTCTCCCCCGGGGTGAGGTCCAGCTCGGAGCCCTAGCGGCGCTCGCAAACCCCGCTTCAGCCGCGCGTTCCGCCTGAAATCCACAGGGTCGTGATCAAGGACGGGCCTGTCATCCGCGGGTGGTCACGGTGATTTCCATCACGACGATCTTCCAAACCCGCATACCGGCCATTGATCCCATCCCGAGGCGATCCTGTCCGTCTCGGGGGTCCCGTCTCGGGGGTCCCGTCCACCTCGGGATCCCGTTCGCTGTGGGGAGACCGCTCGCCCTGAGGCAATCCCGCCCTGAGGCGGCCCGCCTGTCCTGGGGATCCCGCCCGCCCCCGAGGTGATCCTGCCTGTCCTGCGGCCATCTCGGAGCAGCCTGAAGATTCCGTCCGCCCCGGCTGGTCCGGGGCGTTCGGGGGGAAGCGGCCTGCTTCAGATCTGCGTCCGGTGGAAGTTCAGGTAGGAACGGCTCGGCGTCGGCCCCCGCTGCCCCTGGTAGCGCGAGCCGTACTTCTCGGAACCGTACGGATGCTCGGCGGGCGAGCTGAGCCTGAACATGCAGAGCTGCCCGATCTTCATACCGGGCCAGAGCTTGATCGGCAGCGTCGCCGCGTTGGAGAGCTCCAGCGTCACATGCCCGTTGAACCCCGGGTCGATGAAGCCGGCCGTGGAGTGGGTGAGCAGACCGAGCCTGCCCAGCGAGCTCTTCCCCTCCAGCCGCGAGGCGATGTCATCGGGGAGGCTGATGATCTCGTAGGTGCTGGCCAGGACGAACTCCCCCGGATGCAGGATGAACGGCTCGTCCTCCTCCGGCTCGACCAACCGCGTGAGATCAGGCTGCTCGATCGCCGGATCGATGTGCGGGTACCGATGGTTCTCGAAGACCCTGAAGTAACGGTCCAGACGGATATCGATGCTGGACGGTTGGACCATCTCCGGTTGAAAGGGGTCGATTCCGACCCTTCCGGATTCGATCTCAGCAACGATGTCACGATCGGAAAGCAGCACGTGGAGCAACCTACCAACGCCACGCCTTCAAACACCCATCAACGCCGCCGCCTCGACCAGGCCGCCGACCTTCAGCCCCGTGGACGACGATGGTCACACTTTCCGCTACAGTAGTCTCGCGACATGCTCGCTGCGGGTGTAGTTCAATGGCAGAACATCAGCTTCCCAAGCTGACAGCGCGGGTTCGATTCCCGTCACCCGCTCCACACTTCAAGGCCCAGATCGGACGGAATCCCCGGACCCTGGGCTTGATTCTTCCTAGGGGCGCCACTCGCTCGCATGCGAGGTTCATGTCGCCCACACGCCTCTCAGGCGACTCCACGGAGGAAGAACTCGGCCAGCGCGGGGACCAGCACGTCATCGGAGACGCCGTGCCACTCGCCCTTTAGGGTCAGATGACGACCTTGAGGAAGAGCCGCCGCCGTCCCCTGAGCCCAGCCGCGCAGGCGTTCGTCACTGGATTCGCTGCTGATTACCAAGGTCGGCACAACAACGGATCGAAGTGTGGCGGGAGAGACGGCTTCAGTCATGCGACTGTCGTAAGCGAGGGTGTGCGCGATGCCCTCCAGCATCGGGAAGAAAGGAGCCTGCCGTATACCCGCGGTCATCTCGGGGGGAACGCCGATGCTTGTGTGGAAGTGCTCGACCGCATCGGCTCGGCGACCAGCAGCGACCAGTGCGTCGATCTCGGCCGCGAGCTCACCTTCCTGCGACGGCTTATCGAGGGTGATCGGCGGCTCAAGGAGTGAAAGCATCGAAATCGGCAGCCCAGCCACCGCTCCGAGCAGGGCAAGAGCCGCACCGGAGGAAAACCCGTGGACAAACGCCGGCCCTCCGGCCCCCTCGATCACAGCCGCAAGGTCCTCCACCTCCCTTTCCACCGCGTACGGCTGCGTGTCTCCGCTCTCGCCGCGTCCGCGTCTGTCGTAGATCACGACCGTAAATCTGCCGGCAAGGTGTTCGGCGAGCGACTTCATGGGGCCGAACTCACGGAATCCACCTGCCGCGTCGACCAGTACGAGCGTTGGTCCCGTTCCCGTCTGCTCGAATCCGATCCGCGTACCGTCGCGTGACGTTGCCGTCGCCATGATGATCCCTTCGCAGGTGACGTTGGATGCTACAGAGTTCCACCGACAATTCAGGATAAGGAAAAGGTCACAAGCATGATCGCGTGCCAGATGCGTGCCAGAACAGGCGGGGAACCGCGGTCACTCACGGGGACTCACGGTCACCCGACCCGCTCTGACCAGTACCCCTGTTTTCCAGTTCAGGGCAGCAAGGTCAGTAGATGATTCCCAAGCTGACAGCGCGGGTTCGATTCCCGTCACCCGCTCCAAACGAAAAGGCCCAGGTCAGGGATGGATTCCCGCCCCGGGCCTTGATTGTTTGCCGGGCTGGTTGGTCTTCCGCGCACGTGACGTGCCCGATCCCGGTGGATCTTCTTTCTTGAGGGCCGCTTCGGCGAGCTTCCCCATCCCGTCGGGGATCATCTGGTTCCGCCCGTTCTCAACGTGCGGATAGATCAGTGCGGTCTGCGTGGTCGAGTGCCCCATTCGGTTCATCAACTCCCGCAACGTCGTACCCGACGGCGAGGCGAATGTGTTGCCCGTATGGCGAAGGTCGTGGACCGTGGACGTGGACTCCCGAGAGGTTCGTTTTCTTCGGAGCCCTGGCCCAGATCCGGCCGAAGGCCGGCCGACGCAGCATCACACCCGTTCGCACCGAGAAAGGTGAACGGAAGACGCGGAGCCGACGGACTGTCCGGGTGCGATAGGTGCTTTGCCACTATCTAGTGTCGGCATATGCCGGGAAAATGCGAATCATGAAGGCGAAGGGTACGAGGCGGCGTAGTGATAGACCCCTTTTCCTCATGACGGCCATCTGGCTGCTTAGTACACCGATCTTGGCGTGGCTGACCTCGGCGCTGTTTATCGGCAGGGTCAGGGCCGGCCACTCGCCGGGCCCCGACGCCGTTGAAGTAGTGCTGAGGCTGAGTACATTGGCTGTGGGTGTAGGCATCCCGGTCATCGGACTGCTCGTGGCGCTAGCGGCCAGGAGGAGGCCGCATGTCACCCTGTTCGCGGCTGGTCTGCTCGCGACCTTCCTTGGTGCATGTGTCTTCGCGCTGTTGTGGATCGTTTAGCTCTACTGCGCTGGACCGCTCACCCACAGGTTGGGATTCGGATCCGGTCCTCTGTACGGGGGGTCGGCGTCTACCCATGGCGGTCTGAGCTGGCTCCGCTCTGACGGACACCGGTCCCGTCACCCGCTCTCCCAGCCTGCGGGTTGTACGTCGTGAACGTGGGCTCCCCACCGCAAGGACATCGAGGCGAACCTGACAGGCCAGCGTCCGCGTAGCCGCTAGACGCAGTCGAGGAGCGCCCTGTCGACCTGATGACGGTCGTAGCCGCGAACCGCCCGCCGTCCGGGCGTGCGGCCTGGGGGCCGGTCCCGGACGGCCGCGGGACACCGGGCCGGCCGCCGCACACCTGCCGCGCCGTACTGATCTAACGGCCCGGCCGAGATTGCCGCGCCGCCGCCCACGACTCACGCTGAGCACCAGCACTCTGCGTCAGGCCCGACTGCCCGACCGAGAAACGGTTTGCCGGAGCAGTGGTTCCGGTTCCAGGATCACCGCATGAGCGATGAACTGGCCGGATTAGACGACCTCGTTATCCAGGGCCAAACGATCAGAGGCATCAAGCTCATCAAGGACACCTTCGAATGCACCCTCACGAAGCCCTCGACTTCTACGTAGACCGGTATCGCGAGCTGCGCCAGATGCGTCCCGACGACTTCACCGAGAGTCATGAGGAGTACTGGGAGGGCTTCTATTCCTGAAAACCCACGCCTCCGGCGGGGGCACTCCGGCTCCGGGATGATCAGGCAGGCGGCTTATGCGCGTCGCGCGTGATTGTCTAGGCTGGCGGCGATCTGGACGACTCAGGGGGCGCGCATGGGTGGGGCGACAGCGGCAGACTACGCCTGGTTGAGCGAACGGTGGACCGATGGTGTCGGTACCACCGTCTTGTGCATCAACTTCGTCCGTGATCTATCCCCTGCGGACGCTCTGCGGCGGATCAAGGTCACCCCGGGTACTCTCGGCGAGTTCAGTGTCGCCGCATACGCCACTCAGGGCGGAACCGTCCTGGCCGACACCGGATGGACGACCAAGTACGTCAGCAACGTGGCCGAGCCGTTGTCATTGAGTACGGCCGTGGCCACGGTGTTCGCCGATGTCGAGAACTCGGACTTCACCTTCAGGCTGAACGAGCGGCTGATTACCACGTTCGGCTTGTACAGCTACCGCTACCGGGAGGGCGACGATCCCGATCGGCTCCTTGCGGATGTCCGTGACCTGGGCCTGTATGACGACGGCGACGGATACAGCGAGGACCCCATCGCCAGCGCTCTGGCTCTCGTCTCCCGCGCTACCGGCGTACACCTATCTCGCGCTCACTACGCCAGACCAGCCCTAACCGGTTCAACTGATCATCTGCAAGCCACCTGGTGAGTCCGGGGAGGGACGCCATGTCAGCCCCCTGATCGTCGTGCCATTAGCGTGCCATTAACCCCGGCAACGAGGGGTCAACCACGGTCACTCGCGGCCATCCCGGCAGCCCCGCCGACCAGGCAACCCGAGGTGCGCTCCCCGTGAGCGCTGCAATTCCCAAGCTGACAGCGCGGGTTCGATTCCCGTCACCCGCTCCACGCTAGAAGGCCCAGGTCAGGACATCAGTTCCGACTTGGGCCTTGTTGTTTTCACGACTGCCTTTCACTCGCGTGCCAGATTCGTGCCAGATTGGCTGATCTTGGCATGGGGGCCGCCGACCATCAGGTCTACAGATCGCGACGACTCCCCGCTCTGGGACCTCAGTCCATGATCTGGTGCAGCAGACCGATTGCCGCCAACCAGACGGGCACCCCGACCATGGGATTGGTCAAGGGGCGGCGGCGCTGCGCGCGCACCGCGCCGTACCTACGCCATCCGCCGGCCTCTGGTCGCGCCGCCGCCCCGATGCGGCACGACGATCGCCACGGGGTGGCCGATGTCTGTCGTGGTCGGGGGCGATCGAAGATCCAGGGTTCGTTCCTCACCCTGGCTCACCGGGCATCGGGGCTTGTCAGCGTCGCATTTTGCGCGATGAAGTTCGTGGCCGAGGACGGGCCGAGCCTCACGGGTTCGTAAGCGCACGAGTAGCTGAATCATTTGCGGTTCTCACGTGTGGCCTGGCCCCAGTCATGGCCGATGGCGCAGACATTCCTGCCCCTGGATAATCAGGAAGGCCGTCTTGCGCCCCTTCAGAACTATCGAGAGGTTTCTGTGCCGGAATTATCAGAGAAGGCCGTGCAAGCGGTCGCTCGGGTCGATGCCCTCCACCAATTGGGCGCCATCGCCCAGTGGCGCCCTTGCTCTCGCCATGTCACGCGCAGGCGATATCCCCGCGGCTGCGATGACTGCACATTCGATAGCGTAAGGACGTGTCCGACCTGTCGTATGTGGCCGTGTCCCACGCACCTGGCCTTGTACGACGAGACGGAAGAGGGCTGCAGTCACCGAATTCCCGTCGACCCGGTCATCGATGGAATGATCCGTCCTTCCGAGGAGTCGGTGATCGTCGCCGGCGACCGTAGAGCGACCACGGACGTTTACGCATGGTGGGGTCAGTCTCGATGGGCACCGGCGGCGTTCTGCTTCACCTTCATCGCCGACCTCGCGCCTGAAGAGGTGCTACGCCGGCTGGGACTGACCGAGGACCCCGAACAGCAGGGTTTCGCCACTATCGAAGTCGGCCGCGCCGCCGGTGGATCGATCATGGCGGAGTGGGACGGCCATGCTGGAATTTTGCGCGACGTGGTGCACACCCTGTCGCAAGGTACGTCGATCGCCAGCGTCTCGCGGAATGTCAACCACCACTCCCACTTCGTCCATGCCGTAGACGGCCACATCATCGCGCGGCTGGACCCGATGTACGCCCACTGGAGCGACAGCACCTCCCCTGAACGACTGAAGGAGGACCTCGAAGAACTGGGGATGATCTGGGATTTCGACCCGGAACGCGAGGTCTTCCCGCCGTACATCGAGGGCGCTCTGGCGCTCGCTGAACGACACACCGGCGTCCGACTGGAACCCCGCCACCTCCAGCCCGGCGCCTTGCCTCACCGCGCCTCCATCGCTCGCTACTACGAAAGCCCCGAAGGCACATTTCCAAAGCTGGCTTGACAATCGAATTGGTTGGCGTGTCGCTTTTGGAGCAGGCGATCTATGGGTTGTCTGGGAAAGCCATCCTGGGAGCCAACCCGATGGACAGTCACGAACCTGGTTGGGCTGATATGAACGGCCGGACCGCTGAGGAGCCGCACGGCAAACGAGCCAGAACGCCCTCGGACAACGTTTGGGGACCTACGGATTAGGCCCAGGCCACACCCCTCGCATGCCGGTACAGGCCGGCGACCAAAAAGAACCACGGGATGTGTGGAGACGGGAAGATACCCCCATGCGCTACGAGGCCGGGAACGCCGAGGTGCCTCCCCTCATCCACCGCTTCGTCGCCACAAAAGGAAGCGTCACTCCGGAGGGGAAATCATCGCGACGGTACATGAAGCTGCTCGGCGGTAATTTTCTCCGCCTGTCTAGACCTGAACTTGCCGTGTTCGCTCGGTCAATCGCGAGTGACGCGCAGGAGATCACCGATGACGAGCTTGGCGCACTGCTGGGCGGGGACTGGCGCCCCCGTCTCGTCGCCGCCTACCTGATAGGTCTTGACCGTCGCACTCGCTTTCATCACAAGCTTGGCGAACTGCTTTTGGAAAGCGGCGGCCCTTATGCAGGCAAGGGGTACTGCTTCGCGTTCGCCCGCTTTGGGAGGGCGGAGGACACGGGGCCTCTCATCGACTACCTCGATCGCTACCTTCCTCGTCCGGAGTGCCGCTATGAGCAGTCCTGGGCGATGGGCGCGCTCCTGCATCTGGACGAGCGCTTAGGAACCGACCATGCTGCCCGGTTCTTCGTCTCGGGCGGTCTTTGGGAACAGTCATGGCTGAAGGAGCTCAACGTCGACCCTGCCGAGCCGAAACGCTGGATCGATCGCCTGTGCCGGTTCGCCGACGATTGCATGAGCGGAGGTGACGGCACGATCGCCCACGTTGAACGCTAAAGCGGCCCCGGCCCAGACGGCGTGCCCGTTGCGTGCCCGTCAGGAGGGTGACCAAGGGGGACTGACGGGGAATGCCGGATACTCGAAGCGCTCCCCTGCAGGTCAGCGTTTCCCAGCTCAACGACCCGGTGCGATAGAGGCTTCCCAAGCTGACAGCGCGGGTTCGATTCCCGTCACCCGCTCTCAGCACGATGCTCCGGCAGTTCGCACAGGTCGGTATCCCCGCTCTCCAGAGCGCGTGACATGATCACAGGTGGGTACGATGCGCTGACTCGCTAGCAAGGAGATCTCATGCTCGGCTCCATGCTGATCGTCTACTCTCTCCCGGTGATCATGAGTGTCTTCTCTCTGCTGGTCACATCCTCACGACCATGGCGCAAGGTTCTCTACCTTGCGGCCTCCATCGGCGTCTACGTCTTGTTGGCGACGCTCGGCAACCTGCTCATTGAGGAAGAACCGGGGTTGTGGATGTTCATCTTTGGACCTGCTGTACTCATCACCGGGATCCGGTTGATCATTTCAACCATCCTCGACCTTCCGACATCGAAACAGGTCACGAGCTGATCACTGGGACATTAGCGGGCCATTAACCAGGGTGACGAGAGGACAACCTCGGTCACTCACGACCAGCCCGAGCCGCAGGTCAGCCGCCATACCCTGCCGTACTCGCTGCACTTCCCAAGCTGACAGCGCGGGTTCGATTCCCGTCACCCGCTCCAAACTTTGAACCCGCTCAGACAAGTACTTCGGGCAGCAATGTGAACGCCGACACATGTTGAGGCCGAATCAGGGTGAAGTCACGGCGATCGATCGTGGCGATCTGGGTAACGCCGAGACGTTCTGCGATGGCGACCACGGATACATCAGCGGGGTCGAGGCGAGCATCCTTATATAGCCGGACAAGTTCGGCCATGCGTCGTACGTCGGCAGGAAGCAGATCGACCAACTCAAACTCTTCAACCACGTGATCAAGGAACTGCGCGTGTACCGAGGAACCCATATGCCTGTTGATGATCCAACCAGCTTCGATAAGGATCGTCGAGGGCAGCAGCAGTGGTCCCTCTAGCTCCTCCAGGAGGCGTGGTGCTTGTCATCTCGATCGACGACGGCGACCAAAGGCCCGGTGTCCAAGAGCGTGGCGTTCACATTGACTGATTGAACCGCTCCGCCAGCAGATCTTCGACCCGTTCCGACAGATCGCCCTGCCCAGACGCACCAATCCCGGCAATCGACAACCGACGACGCTGAACGGGCTCATCCGGCTGGTCCTCCGCGGCCTCGGCCAGTTCCGGATCCGTCTTCACCAGGCGCAGCAGACGACGCGCCTGGTTCGGCGAAAGCCGGTCCACCAGATGGTGAAGCTCCTCATGCGCATGTCCAGCGGTCATAGACCCAAGTCTACGCAAGCGGTTCCGCCTGCGGCAGCAGCACGTACACCAACGGCCACGAGCCGACCGGTCCGCCACCTTTTGAAGTGTCAGGAAATCCCTCGACATCGAGATTTCGTGCCAGATACGTGCCAGAACAGACGGGGAACCACGGTCAACCAGGGGCACTAAGGACTCATGAGGCAACCACTGGTACTCGGCCTCCTCCCCGTAGGTAACTACGACGACCGCTTATCGGTTTGCCGCCGGCCGGCCCGGTCGGATACAAAGCCTGAATGCTAAAAGGCAGCAAAGTCGGGCTCAGGGCCCGGCACGAGGACGACATCCCGATCCTGCAGACCGAGCTCGCCGACGACGTGGTCAACGCCTCGCGGGCCCAAAGCCGGCCGTGGCGGCCGATCATGCCCGGCTCGAAGGACTCGCAGTTCGTGGTGGACGACAAGGAGCAAGGGCACGTTCCGTTCTCCGTGGTGGAGCTGGACGGCGGCACGCTGGTCGGCGCCGCGACGCTGTGGGGCATCGATACCCATCACCGGTCCGCGCACATCGGGCTGGGGCTGCTGCCGTCCGCCCGCGGCAAGGGCTACGGCACCGACGTGGTCGCGGTGCTGTGCCACTACGGTTTCGTCGTGCGCGGCCTGCAGCGGCTGCAGATCGAGACGCTGTCGGACAACGCTGCGATGCTGCACTCCGCCGAGCGCAACGGCTTCGTCCGCGAGGGCGTGCTGCGCCGCTCGACCTGGGTTATGGGCGAGTTCCTGGACGAGGTGCTGCTCGGGCTCCTCGTCCAGGACTGGAAGCCGGACTCGAAGGCCTAGGCTGCCGCCCGACGGTCAAGGGCAGGTCGCATGTGTCCGTACCCGTTGCATGCCCTTCAGGAGGGTGAACAAGGGGACTCAGCCCTCTCCCCGGCGAGGTATGACATCGGCCGGCGCGAAAACCTCCGAGACGATCAGCACGGGGCATGACTCGGGACGCTCCACCCCGGCGTTCTTGATCTCGAACCGCTCGCCCGCCTTCTGCAGGGTGAGTCGGTCGACCTAAAGGCTGGTCGGTGGGGCGACGACCAACTCGGTGTCCGGGTCGTGGTCGATCTGCGGGGGGCCGGCGACGACCATGGTGGCTCGGGCCCATGGCTGTTCTCGCACCATGAACGGCAGTTCCTCCAGCAGCCAGTTCGCCACGTGCTCCAACTGCTCGGGGGAGTTACCGTCGCGGACGGCCAACAAGCGCTCTTGTTCATCGAGGTCACCCTGCATCCACACCGAGGCGTCCAACCACGGGGCAAGCTCCTCGCGGATGATGCCGGTGCCCTCGACCCAGATGAAGTCGGCACCGGCGGGGACGGTGATCGATCCTGGCCGGTCGTGGGTGGTCCAGGCATCGGGGCGGAAGTCCACCGCCTCACCCCGGTGCAGGGGTTGCAGGATGTTCTCGACGAGCACGTCGCCCCAGTCGAAGTAGGCGTGGTTCCAGGCGATGTCGTCGGTGTGCACGATGGCGGAGTTGGACACCACCTTGCGTAGCCGTTCGGCCAGGGTCGTCTTGCCGGCGCCGCCCCGGCCGTCGATCGCAATCACCCGCGGACGTCCGGTGACGTCGGGTGATGCATCGCGCAGTTGCCGGACGGCGTCGAGCACGGTCATCACCCGCCAGCCGACGGCCTCGGTCTCGCCTGGATGTAGATGCATCGACACCCTGTCTCCGGAGGTGAGGACACGGGGCCGGCCTGCCCGGACGGGCCGCCGGTCGCCTGACCTTATCGACATGATCAGCAAACCGTTAACGGCGTTCAGACGGTAGTTCACCCACCGGCGCGACGTTGTGCGTTCCGCCGCCTGCGCAGCGCCACACGGCGATCCCCTCTTCCGGTTCGGCGTGCAGGCCCCGATCGTGCACCGGGCAGACGGGCCACGTCCTCCAGATCACCTCCATGACCACTTCCTGGGTGGCGTCGGCCACAGACCAGAATGTCCCGGTCCCGGGCCTGAGGCCGTTGCCCTGGCAAATGCCCTCGAACTCCACCCATGCCATGCCCATGGCGTCCCAGTCGGGGACGATCATCCGAAGAGTCCCGGCGATCCCCGCAGCGCGGACGTCACGCTCCACGACCTTCAGCGCCTCCTCCAGCGGCACCAACAGGCCCGGTTCCAGAGCGAATGTCGGCCCGAAGCCGATCCCATCGAGAAGGGCCTCGCCCAGCCGGGCCAGGTCGGCGGCCGTCAACTCGGTGGCGGGGCGTTGGAGGAGTTCCCGCGTGACAGCAGTGGACACGCCCCACTCCTCCATCAGGCAGGCCAGCTCAACGAGGGGTCCGGCGTCGAGACCACCGTCGCGCAACGCCGTGTAGATGCGGACGCTCAACTCGTCGACGGCCTGGTTGAGCTCATCGGACCGCCCGTAGGAATACATACCGCAGTGTCCCCTGCCCCCTGAATCCCGGCAAGCGAGATTTCACCCATCATCGATGGATATCCGAGGCCCCTGACGCCGTCATTCCTTTCGCCAGTCGGAGCACGATCCTCGGCCGGAGTTCTTTACGATCGCCACGGCATGGCCGACCATCGCACGTGGTTGGGGGCGATCGAAGGTCCAGGGCCTCGTTCCTCAGCCGCGGCCCATCGAACAATGTGGCTGATCGCCGCGCTTGCCCTTTGAACTGGCGGATGGCACGGTGACGAATTATGGGTAGGAGACGCTATGTCGCCAGAGGCGTTTCCGGCGGCTATCGGATCTGGGACAGCAAGGCTCGCCGCTGGTGGGGAGACCCCTACGAGTTATGCCCTGATGATCTGTTGAACGAGCTGAACGGTGCGCGTGACTACGACAGAATCACGGCGCTCCTCAAGTTCCATAGGGCCGAGAAACGGTAGCCGCAAGGCGAGGAGCAGTACGAAAGGTGCGCGTTACGTATCTGCAAGACCTTCCTCATGCCCATGAAGATGATCGCTGATCAGCTGACGGAGGGACGGGTGAGAGCGCGGATCGATCGCCGGCTCGACCTCTGGCCACAGCTTCCGTGACGTGCGTTACACGTGTAATGATCATGATGGTGACGGTGGCGCGAGCATGCCGCACACCGGGTCGGAGACGGTGTCGCGGCTTGAACAGCCACGAGCTGTAAACCATCGAAGGAGAGTACGGTGGCCGATCCCCTCGCCCCGTTCCGTTGGTTGGGAGCCTTCCCGGGAGACCGCGACGATCTGCTTGGCGAGATCTTCTGCGTGTCCTTCTTTCACCGGCTCGAACCTGTCGAGGTGCTGCACCGCTTCGGGACCGCCGGACGTCCAGGGCGGGAGATGACCTTCCACGAACTCGCTGGGAAGGTCTGGGAGTCCATAGGGATGACCGATGACGACTATGTCGGGGTCGTCCAGGTCGGTGAGTGGAGCGTGGCCGTCGAGCTGCGGGGTCAGCGGGCGACCCTGGCCGAGCCACTGAGCGGGCTGTCTCGGGGATGTGAGGTGGTGGCCATCATGCGGCACGATCATGCGGAGGACAGGTTCGTGTACGCGGTGGATGGCGAGGTCGTCACCAGTTTCACGCCGCATCTGCCCGACACTCGGTGGGGCAGCGACCCGGACCGGATCAACGAGCTCATGCGTGAAACCGGCTTGCCTCCGGAGACCTTGGATGAGGAGGCATGGGAGGCGACGTGGGACGACATGTACACCGACAGGATTTCGCGCGTGTTCTCGCTGGCAGCCAAGATCACTGACGTAGTGTTCACTCCGAGCATCCTCGACGGGCCCCTACTCGTCAGCGCCACCAGTCAGTGATCATGAGGGTGGCGTGCACCGATGTGGGGGGGTGGCCATCAGGTCTTTCCCGATTTACCGCTCATACGTGGTTCAAATCCCCGATTCTCTGCAGTCACCAGCGTCGGCCTGGACAACCTCAACTGCGGAGTATCCCTGTGTCATGAAGGTACCGAGGTGAAGTCGTCGTGGATTGCGGCAGCCGGGGTGCGGCAACTCAATGTCGGTTGCCACTCCGCCCGTCGTTTCCCAGGAAGCCCGCGCACGCGCCGCACGACGCCCTGCTGACATGGCTGAACGACCTGGCCGCCGGCACGCGCACCTACCAGGGACTACCCCAGTCGATCATGGCGGCGCCGGCCGACGAGAGCTCCGAACTGCACGCCTCCTGCGCCGCCATGCAGTCCTCCGGCGCACGGCTGCTGGAGCGCGCGCAGGAAGCCGGGCAGGTACGCGCCGACGTCACGGTCCACGAGGTGATCGCGCTCGCCATCGGCCTGGCCTGGGCGGCGCAACAGCCGGGCGGGTCATCCGACCTGATCGAACGCCTGCTCTCCACGGCGATGTACGGACTGGCGGCGCACGGGTAGCGACGCTCGCAGGGATGACCCGATGAGATCTTCGTTGGACGCCCCGTCTCCCGACTCCGATCGGTGATCCCGGATGGGATCGGCCTGCACCGCGTGGACGTCCGAAACTCGAGCGCGGGCAGCGGCGGTGCCGCGAGGATTCTCTATTCCGTGAAGATCACTCGTGTCACGATTCCGTGGAGGTCACTCGTGTCACGTACTTGCCGTTGCCATGGCCGTCGGCGAGCAACTGGTGCACGGCGGGCACGTCGGCGAGTGAGTCGACCTCGGTGACGGCAACGTCGAGCCGGCCGGTAGCGATCATGTCCAGGATGCGGCGCAGGGCTGCGGCGACACGCTCGGGAGCGGAAGCGCTCAGACTGCTGATGCTGAACCCGCCGATCGCGACGTTGCCACCGATGAGCCTGCCCGCGGGCGGAAGCGGAGCGGGCTGTCCGCCGCCGGCGTTGCCGAACAGCACGATCCGTCCGCCGGGCGCCGTGACCGCCAGATCGACATCGAGCATGCTGGTGCCCAGCGGGTCCAGGACGACGTCGACGCCGCTCCCTCCGGTGGCCGCGCGCACCGCCTCGATCAGACCGTCGCCACGAGCGATCACGACGTCGTAGCCGCTCTTCTGCGCCGAGGCGACCTTGTCAGGGCGGCCGACGGTGCCGATGAGCAGTCCCCCGCCTATCGCGGGCACCAACTGCGCGAGAGCGCTGCCCACACCACCGCCGGCCGAATGCACCAGCACGTTCTCACCGGGGCCGAGCCTTGCGGAGTCGGTCAGCAGTAGCAGGGCGGTTGAGAACATCATCGGGGTGCCCGCTGCCGCGAGCATCGAGATCCGATCCGGTATCGGCACGGTGAGCACCGCACGCGCGAGTGCGACCTCGGCCAGGCCGCCTCCTGGAGTGAACGCGGCCACCCGCTGTCCGACGGTGAGATCGCCGACGCCCGCGCCAACCTCGCGTACGGTGCCGGCTACCTCCAGCCCCGGCACATACGGCCAGGCAGGCACGTATCCAACGTCGCCGCGGCGCGCCATCACGTCGAGGAAGTTCACCCCTGCGTAGGCGACGTCGATGGTCACTTCTCCTGGGCCCGGACGGGGTGTGCCGATCTCCTGGATCTGTGTGCGGTCCGATCCCTGTGACGGTGCTGTCATCACCAAAGCGCGCATCCCGAACTCCTATTTCGACGTTCGTAGTACTACGAAAGTCTTACCACCCTGTACGATGATTGTCGAAAGAGAGGTGCGAGATGCCCCGATCACACGGCCGTCGCGCGACGCTGATCCACCCGGACGCCGACGAGTTCGACGTGCTGGACGTGCTACACGCCCTCGCCGACCCCACCCGCATGACCATCGTGCGGACCCTGCGCGCCGATCCCGAACGAGCCTGCGGCACCTTCCCGGTCGACGTCGCACCTTCCACACTCACTCACCACTTCCGGGTGCTCCGAGAGGCCGGCATCATCCGCCAGCGCGAGGACGGCAACCGTCGCTGGACCGCACTTCGCTTTGAAGATCTCGAGGACCGCTTCCCAGGCCTCCTGGACACCATCGTCAGCGCATACAACCGGCAGGCCGACTCAGCCACCGTCTGACACAAGGACCTGAGCCGGCCAGGAGCTCGCGGACGAAAGTCTCCGCTCAACGCCTGTCGAGCCATGGAGCAAACTCCGTCAACGGCGTCTCGCTCTTGCGCCGCTCGGCATCTTCGCGGACACCCGCCAGGATGCGTCCAGAACGCTCATACCCCGCCTCCTTACTCATGCGACTCAAGGCCTCCCATGGCAATCAGGCCCTTTCGCCGACTCCGGTCACAGCGTTTGACCAGGCCTGGCAGCCCCTACAAGAACGCCCGGCCCTCGACCGGACGGCGGGACGGCAGCCCCTCGGAAAGGAGTGGGTCGAAATCACCGCTAGAGTGCCATTTCGGCCGATTGCCCAGGGAAAGATGGCAGGACGTGAGCCTCCTTGATGTGCCCTCGAAGCCAATGAGAACCCGCCGGCTCGTCGCCGCGATCATGGCTCTGGGGCTGTTCGGCGCCCTCGTGGCCTACTCCCTGCTCGACGTCCAGGACGCGACCGGCATCTCTTCGGCGCATTCGTCCCTCGCGGCGCTGGTCACCGTACGTCCCGACGGCAGCGTCATGATCGCCCAGCCAGGCGTGGAACACCCGCTCCTTGAGGTGTACGAGGATTACCAGTGCCCGGTCTGCCAGGAGTTCGAGCGGGGGAACGGAAAAGTGGCCCGTGAGGCCGCCCTCCGCGGCGAGTTCGCGCTGCTGATCCACCCCATGACGATCTTCCAGGACCCTCCGATGCATGAGAACTCGCATCGGGCCCTTACGGCGTCCCTGTGCGTCACCGACCCCAAGCAGTGGCTCGCCTACCACGACGCCCTGTACGCCGCGCAACCCAGCGAGACGCAGGACGGCGGCTTCGCCGTCCAGGAGCTGATGGTTCTGGCCGAGAAGGCCGGAGTCCGCCAGGCCGACTTCGCCGCCTGCCTCTCCTCGAAGGAGACCTCCGACAAGGCCGAACGGCTGTCCATGGCGGCCCTCGCCCAGGGAGTCCAGGGCACCCCGACAGTCCGCTACAACGGCCAGGACGTCGATTGGAGCGCCCCCTGGGCCGCCCCCGCCCCGAGCGCGAGGACGGTCTGAGGATCGCAGCCCTGCGCCGAACCGCGCTTCGTCAGCGCTCAGCCGGCGCTCAGCTGGAAATGCCAAATGACCATCGTCGGCACGTCGCCGTTGGCGGCTTCCGCCGCCTCGGGCACCAGGTCCGTCAGGCACCAGGGCCAGACATCCCAAGCGGCTACCGCCGCCGACGTGGACAGCACCTCACGTGGCTGAAGGCGCTCCGCTCTGGGCTCCTCGCACCGGCGCACCTGCAGGCCCGCCGATAGCGCGGCACGCAGGTAATCGCCGATCGAGTGATGGTAGGTGGCGATCCGCCCCGGCTTCCCGTCTGATCCCCGCACTGACGGAACAAAGCCTCGTCTGACCCCTTCAGGGTGCATGTCCGAGATCAGCAGGTGTCCGCCAGGGCTGAGGACCCTGGCGGACTCGGCCATCACCTGCTGCAGTGTGGGGACGTGCGTCAGTGCCAGAGAGCACACCACCAGATCCATGGCGCCGTCCGGCACCGGCAGGTGGTGCAGATCCCCAAGCAGGAACTCACCGAGCGGCACCCGGGCATGTGCCCGTGCCAGCATGTCGGGCGAGCTGTCCACGCCCGTAACCCGATGGCCGCGCTCGGCCAGGAATGCCGCGACCCGGCCGGTCCCACAGGCGGCGTCCAAGGCGACGCCCACGGGCAACGCCTCGATGATCCGCCCCATGATGGGTTCGTCGATGTCGAACAGACCGTTGGGACCGTCATAGGTGCCAGACCAAATGCGGTATCCCTCCGCTGCGTTTATGCGCGCGACCTCCACAGCCGCCTCCGCCAGTGCCTCATCTTCGAGAAGCCTGCGGATCTCGGCGATGCGTGAGTCCACAAAGGCGCGGTCGAACTGCCCGGTGAAGGAACGCAACAAGGCGACGCCTTCAAGACCAAGCAGGTATGCCAAGGGGTGCTCGTAGGTCACTGTGTGAGCCTAACGACACACCTCTCACAAGCGCTATCAACTTAATTGGCACACCATTCCTTGCCCTGCATAAGCCACGCGTTTCATTGGCCGCAGGCCCTGCAATTTTGGATCGGCGTCGGATCACGGACCGATGAATGATCGCTGCTAAAACTTCGTTCACAACCGCTGCTGCAATGTTCTGGCGGTGAGCAGTCCACTCATCATCCGATGGCCCTTCGTCCTCCTTGCTGCTTGAGTGTCCCGGCCGGGCCGCGCACATGGCCTACCACCGCAGGTCGCGTTCCTGACCGCCGGGCCGTCGGCCTTTGATCAGCCCACCGGCACCGGTATCCCCATCGTCGTCATCACACTGCCGGCCCGCGTGGGCGACGATCTCGACGCTGGTCAGAACGGTGCTGATGAGGCCGACCCGGGCGGCCTGCCGGGTGCCGCTCTCGACGAGTGCCTTGAAAACGTCAGCCGACTCCTGGTCGCCGAATATGGCCGTCGTGTGGCTCCTGCCGCTCTCCGGATCGTGCATCCAGTAACCGGCCAGGAACCCGGGCTGGCGCGTGACCAGCGGGATGACCTCCTCCCGCAGCAGGCGGCGTTGCTCGTCGTGCCAGGCCGGGTCCACGGTCCAAATGCCGATCACCGCATGCATCACGCCGCTTCCTCCCTCGGCCGATCGACCGACGCCCTCGGTCACGCTAGGCGCTGCGGTGGCGGTGGCCATCCGGGGGATCACTCAGGCCGGTACTCAGCCCGTGTGCCGGCGCGCGGTGTACCAGGCGGCGACGCGGGCGCGGGAGTCGAAGCCGAGCTTGGTCAGGATGTGCGTGACGTGGTTTTCCGCCGTGCGTTCCGCCATGCGCAGGCGGTGGGCGATCTGCCGGTTGCTGAGCCCCTCGGCGACCAGTTCGGCGACCTGTTCCTCGCGTGGGGTGAGCACGCCCGCGCGTCCCCGGGCCTCGTGCAGCGTCTCGGCGTCGGCCAGCAGTGACGGCATGCCCACGCGGCGGGCGATCCGCACCGCGCCGTCAAGGTGCTCGTCGGCGGCCGCGCCCGCGCCGGACGGCGGGTGCAGCCGAAGCATCCGGGCCAGTTCCAGCCGGGTGTACGCCTCGTACGGCGCCGAGCCCATCGCCTGGCAGGATGCCAGCGCGGCGTGCAGATGCGCCTCTGCCGCCTCCCATCGCCGCAGGAGCGTCGCGAGCATGCCGAGATACAGCGACACCGGGCCGGAGCTGGGGGTGTGCGACTCGGGGGCGACCTGCCGGTCCGCGTACGGCAGCAGTGCCTCGTAGACGGCGGCGGCCGTGACGCGGTCGTCGAACGCGACGCAGAGCTGGGCGTTCCCGGCCCCGGAGACGATCCACTCCGGTGCGTCGCGGGGGAAGGCGGCCAGATGGGGGGTGATGGCCTCCCAGAGCGCCTTGGCGTCGTCACGCCGTCCCATGCCGGCGAGCACGAGCGCATGCCAGCTCCGCGCCAGGTAGGGTCCGGTCTCCACGAACCCGCGCACAGCGGCCTCGACCTGATCCAGCCCCGTCCCGTCCTGCAGGCCCAGATGCGAGCGGAAGACCAGGTGGACGAACTCCGCGCCCTCGTGTCCACCGTGCAACCCGATCGCCAACGCCTCGTCGGCCAGCAGGCGCGCCTGCTCGAAGCGGCCCTCCAGCAGGGCCGTCGCCGCCTGTATCGCGATGAGCCTCCACCGCCACAGCGGCTCTCGCAGCTGCGCCACGACCGCGCCGAACGCCTTCAGCTCGGCGTCGAGCTGGATCCGACGGCCCAGCTCCCAGAACGCGTCCAGCCGCCAGATGTGTCCCCACGCCGCGTATTCGTAGTACCCGGTCTCGCCCGCGAGCCGGATCGCGCGCTCACCGATCGACAGTCGCTCCAGCACGTGCCGGCCGTTGCCCAGCTCGGTGTAGCGCGCCTGCATGGCCAGGAACCGGGCGTCGGGGTCACCGGTCGCCTCGGCCATGCGCAGGGCGCGCAGGCTCAGGTCGCTCTCGCCGCGTTCGGCGAAGGGATCCGCCGTGATGACGAGCTGAGCCAGCGCCTTCGCCTCGCGTACCTCGTCGGAGCCGCCCAGCATGGTCAGCGCCTCCCGGCACAGCACGTGGATCGCAGCCGTCACCGGCGAGTTGGAGATGCCCCGCAACACGGTCGCGGCATCCGCGACGACCGCTCCCTCACCCGTCGCCCGCCCCAGGTCGGCCGCCGCCTGGCACGACCGCCACGCCTCCTCCACCGCGCCGGAACGGAACTCGCATCGCGCCAGCTCCAGCAGCAGCTCCGGCCGTTGGGCGGCGCCGTACGGCACCAGCGCCAGCAGGTCGAGCGCCGCGCGGTACTGGAAGGCCGCGTGCTCGTAGGCCAGTTGGGCACGTGCCCTCGTCGCGGCCGCACGCGTGACCCGCAGCGCCTCCTCCGCGTTGCCGAGCGGAGCGGACTGGCGCAGGTGATACGCCAAGGCGTCGACCGGGATCTCCCCCGTACTCGTCGACCCGACGACGTCGGCCGCCCTCGCGTGCAGCCGACGGCGCGCGACGGTGGGCAGCTCGGCGTACAGCACCTCCTGCGTCAGCACATGGGTGAAGCGCAGGGAATGCCCGTCGGCGCGGATCACGTTCGCCGCGAGTGCGGGGTCGAGGAGGTCGAGCACCTCCTCGATCTCCTCGCCGACAAGCGCGCCGACCGCCTCGCCGGTGAACTCGCGCCCCAGAACCGCGGCGTGCCTCAGCAGTCGGCGGGTCGTCGCCGGCAGGCCGTCCAGGCGGCGTCCGACGACGTGGCGCACGCCGCCGGGCAGTCCGGGATCGAGGCTCCCGACCGTTTCAACCAGCCGCAGCAGTTCCAGCACGAACAGCGGATTGCCCTCGGCGCGCTCGTTCACCGTGCTCAGCAGAGCAGGCTCCGGGCGGCGCCCGAGCACACGCGCGGCCAGCTCGGCGACCTCGGCCGGGGCGAGTCCTCCCAGGCTCAGACGGGTGGTGGCCCTCTCCCTGGTCAACGGCCGCAGCGCCTCGGCCGGCTCGGTGTGCGGGGACGTGTCGCGGGTGCGACAGAGCCCGATGACCAGCAGCTTGGAATCGGCGACCGTCGACGCGACCGCCTCCAGCAGCCGTATCGACGGCACGTCCGCCCAGTGCAGGTCATCGAGGATCAGCAGCAGGCCCGCGTCTCCAGCGGCGCCGTGGAGCATTGCCACCACGTCCTCGAAGACGTGGAAGCGGCTGCCCGTCTCGGTGACAGCCGGATCGAGCAACATCGTGGAGGACTGCCCCAGCCCGCGCAGGATCTGAACCCACGGCTGGTAGGCCGGGGCGCCTTCGCCCTCGCGGCAGGAACCCCACGCCGCCCGCACACCGGCACGCCGCGCGCGACGCACGACCGAATGGGCCAGTGCCGTCTTCCCGGCACCGGCCTCGCCCTCCACCAGGACCAGTGCGCCACCGCCCTCGCGGGCCGCGGCCACGCGCCTTTCCAGGTCCGCCAGTTCCCGGGCCCGGCCGACGAAGACACCGTCCTCCATTGAGTGATCGTAAACCGCGATCTCGGGGCGTTGTGGGTCTGAGTACTCCGCTGAGTGGTTTCCCGGATGGCGCCGCGCCTGCCGTTCCCTACCGTCCGGCATATGAACATCACCTCCGCAACCGGGACGCGGCCCGGCTTCGTACGCATCTCCGGGCGGCTCTGCCTGGCCGGCGCGGTCATCGGCGTGCTCGTCGCGCTGGTGGGCCTCCTGATCTCGCCCGCCGTCGCCGTCGACCGGTACAGCTATCCCCACACCCCGGGGGCCTTCGTCGTCTCGGAAAGTCTGCTCATCGTCAACCATCTGCTGCTGCTCGCCGGTGTGCTCGGGCTCATCCGCTCCGGCGCGGCGGGCGGTGGTCTGGGACGCGCCGGTTCGTGGACGGCGATGGTGGGTCTCGTGGCGCTGAGCCTGTGCGAGGCCGGCGCGATCGCGCTGGCGGACTCCGCGTATCCCACGTCCCAGAGCGACACCCTCGACGCGGGCTACGGCATCTCCAGCATCGTCATCGGAATCGGGTTCGTCCTGGCCGGAATCGCCACCGTCAAGACCAGACAGTGGACGGGATGGGCCACGTACACCCCGCTCGCCTGCGGCCTGGCGGTCTTCCTGCTGGTCCTCCCCGGTGTCTTCCTGTCCGGCGATGACACCTTCACCGTCGGCCGGCTGACGCTCATGGCCTGGATGCTCGCCTTCGCCGCGCTCGGCCTGGCTCTCGGCCGCCCGGACAGCGGTGGAAACGACCGCCGGTCTCCGGCCCCCTCAGAGCCGGCCCGCTCCGAGTGATCGGTGAGATTCGCGTCGGCACGTTGCCGGTCGCGCTCCGAGAACGACGAAATCCCCGGCCCGCGACGGCGGATCGGGGATTCCCGGGGTGCGACCTCAGGCGACGATACGGACAATGGTCCGTTCGACAACAGCCGCACTTGTTGGAGTTCGCAGCTTCGCCGGTGGCGCGGAGACAGGCGCGGCATCGATGCCCATCACGCCTGAACGGACATCCGCGGCATTGATGTCCACCACACCCGAACGGACATCCGCGGTCACCGCAGCAGCGGAATGACCTCGGCGAACGTCCTCATGTGACCCTCCAGGACACTGATGTAGCTGATGCCGAACTCCTCGCGGTAACGCAGCAGGGTGTCAGCGATCTGCCTCGGCGAGCCGACCAGGACGCCGGGCAACTCGGCCAGTTGCCCAGCCGACATGCCCGTGGCCGAGCTGATCACCGAGAGATCGATGTCGGCCACCTGGTGGCCGACGCCGGCCACGAAGAGATTGAGTTCGATGTCGGCGATCCGCTCGCCGGCCGCCTCCCGGACACGCTGGACGCGGGCGCCCAGAGCCTGCTCCGGGGTGCCCGCGCCGAAGCCGGCCGCGATTGAAAAACTGATGATGTCGGCGCTACGCGCCGCCAGCGTGAGAGTACGGTCGCCCGCACCGGCCAGCATGATCGGCGGTCGCGGCGTGTCGGCCTCGGCCGCCAGCAGCTCCCGAACCCTCGTGAGGACCTCCTCGAGCTTGCGCAGACGCGATCCCGGCGTGCCGAACGACAGGCCCGCCGCCGCGAACTCCTCCGGCACGTAGCCGGCGCCCAGACCGAGTTCGAGCCGGCCATCGGTGAGCCGGTATGTGTCGGCCACGTCCCGGGCGAGGTAGGCCGGGCTCACCACGCCGACGTTGAGCACGTACGTCCCCAGCCGGATGCCGGTCACATCGGCCGCGGCCACCAGCGCGGGGAATGGCGCCGGTGCGCCGAGGTGGTCGGGCACCTGCAGGACGTCGTACCCCAGATCCCCGGCCTCCTGGACTCGGGCACGCCAGCCCGAGCGGGAAGAACCGACATTGAGAAGACTGACCCCGAACCGGAACGATCGAGCGTTCATGACAACCTTCCGAAAGACGCCTACGTGTGTACGGCATCCCACCCGAACCGCCCCGAGCTCGACGGAGACCTCAATGGCCGATTCCGGTGAGTTGGCTGGGGTGGTGTCGAGCGTAGTAGACGGCCTCGTACTCCTCGGGTGGGAGGTGCCCGATCGCCGGGTGCGGGCGGGTGGTGTTGAACCGTGCGCCCCACTCCCCGGTGGCCGGCTCGACGTCGCGCCCGACGACCTGCCGGTCGATCGCGTCCGTGATCGTTCTGCCGGCGCCCCGCACGGCGTGCCGGCAGATCATCGCGGTGCGTACGGTGTCGTGACTCATCCGGGTCATCAGGTCCTTGAGTCCCGCACCGGGCTCGGCGGCGAGCAGGTTGCCCGTATGGCGAAGATCATGGGACCCGACCAAGGGCCTCCCCAACACCCTTTAGTAATAAATGCGTCAAAATCGACGCTGCCGGCGTAGTGATCGCGTCTGGAATCCATGCCCGCTGACCGCCGTGCCGGTGGCGTGGCGCAGAACCCCTCCGCGGGCACGGAAGTCTCGACGTTGGCCGGCTTGGTCCAAATGAGCGAGTAGCGCCAGAGCAGGTGTCGGCGGTAGCGGACTCCGGGAAGGAGCTGCGGGGCGAGGTGGCCGTACGGCCACGGGTGAACGACGCCCCGTCTCCGATTCAGAGCGCCCTGCTCAGCCGTACCTCTTCCTCGCTGTAGCCCAGAGCGGCGTAGAAGCGTCGAGCGTTCGTGTTGGCCGCCCCTGTTTCGAGCGTGATCCGAGCATGCCCCCGATCCTTCGCCCAGGATTCGGCGGCCTCGATCAACGCCCGGCCGACACCAAGCCGCTCCCTGCCGTGTGCGACGACGAGTTCTCCGATGTAACCGTCCGTCTCGCCGGTGAAGTGAGATCGTTCGGTGACGCTGACGAATCCGACGACTCCGCCGGCGTCTTCCGCGACGAACACCGTCGTCCTGTCGTCCTCGGCTCTCCTCACCGAATCCCTGACCCAGCCACACGCGGCGTCCGCTACCGCGATGGAGTCACGCCAGGCGGCCACCCCTTCCGTGAGCCGCGGAGCCAGAGCCATCACCGCGTCATGATCGGCCTTCTCGTAACGACGAATCTCCACCCGAAGCTCATCTGCCATGAGGCCACCATGGCACCTCGACCCCGCCATAAAAAAGAGCATCTTCACCAGGACTTACCCGCCCACAGACCTGCACCACCGCCGTACCCGAGGCACCCGTCGGGGGTGTCCACGATGATCAGGGTCTTGAGCGCTGCCTCAGCCTCCGCGTCCGCGAACGGCTGGACAGAGGCCCGGCGGGAAATACGAGAGGGGTGCCCCGCGGGTTGCGGGGCACCCCCTTCGGGAGGAGCACCAGGGCGAAAGCCTGGTCGGGCTCAGACGACGGGCGTACCGCCGTTGTCCACGATCAGTGCGTTGGCGTCGCGGATGAGCGTCGCCTTCACCGCCGAGTCGGAGATGGTCTTCGGGTCGTTGGCCGCCTCGATGAAGCGGTCAAGCTTTTTGACGATCTTCTTCTTGTCGCGCTCGCGTTCCTTGTCCTCGGAGACCATGACCTTGGAGATCTTGTCCTGGAGCTTCGCGGCACCGGTGGGCGACAGCTGGCCGGCGGCCTGGAGCCGCTCGATCAGGGCGGAGATCTCGTCGGTCGAGGTGACGGTGGTGAACGCCACCGACTGCTCGTACGTGCCGCCGGGCTGGGCCTCGACGGTGACGGTGAGCGTGTGGTCGCCCAGGGCCAGCCTGTGGAGCGGCTGGACGGTCCCGGACGTGAACGGCCGGCCGTCCAGGGTGCCGGTCACGGTCTTGACGCCGGCGCCGGCGACCTCCCAGGCGATGGTCACGTCCTGGCTGTCGCCGTACTCGACACCGTCCGCGACCCCGGAGATGAGGACGGTGGTCCCGGTGTCCGGGAGGGCGCCGTAGACCTTCATCTCGTATATCGAATAGCCCCACTGGCCGGCCTTCGCGGTGCCCTGCATCCGGATGTACCGGGTGTCGGCGTTCAGGTCGATGAGGTCCGTGCCGCCGTTACCCGCGGTTTCGGTGAACGCGTCCGCCCATTTCTGGCCGTCGGGAGAGGTCTGCAGCTTGTATCCCTTGGCGTAGGAGTCCTCCCAGTTGATGGCGACCTGGTAGACGGTGTACGTGTCGCCCAGGTCCACCTGCAGCCAGTTGTCCGCGCTCTCGCTCGCACCCCAGCGGGTCGTGCCGTCACCGTCGAAGGCGGCGACGGCGGTCTGCTGGGCGTTCGACGCCGAGGACGCGGTCGCCGTCTTGCCGAGGGCGATGTTCGGCGCCTCCTGGCCGTACACCTCCATCTCGTAGAGCGAGTAGCCCCACTCGCCGGACTTCTGCACGCCCTGCATCCGCACGTAACGGCCCAGCGCGCTCACCGGGATCTTCTCCGTGCCGCCGCGTGAGTCGGACTGGGTGTGGACGTCCTTCCAACTGGCTCCGTCCATCGACACCTGCAGTTTGTAGCCCTTGGCGTAGGAGGCCTCCCAGTTCAGGTCGACCTCGTTGAGGGCGTAGATGCCGCCCAGGTCCACCTGGAGCCAGCTGTCCGCGCTCTCATCGGCGCTCCAGCGCGTGGCCGGGTCGCCGTCGAACGCCTTGGCGGCGGCGAGATCGCCGCTGGACTCCGAGGAGGCGCGCGCGGTCTTGCCCTGGGCCAGGTTGACCCGCGTCGTGTCCTTCAGCGTCAGCTCCAGCGTCACCGTCTGGTCCTTCTTCAGCGGAAGGACGCGGGCGATGCCGCCGAGCGGCGAGTTCTGGACCTGGACCTCGGCGCTGGTGATCGCCTCGATGCCGGCGCGCTGGATCAGCGTGAGGTTCTGGTCGACGTCGGAGGTCAACGTCACCTTCACCTTGCGGGTGTCCATGTCCCAGTCGAGGTCGTCGATGCTGAACCGGCTCTTGCCCAGCATGCCGGAGATGGAGCCCTTCTTCAGGCCCTTGGGCAGCGCGGGAAGCAGTTCCAGCGTGCCGGGATCGGTCTTGGCCAGCATCTCCATCATGATCGTCGGTACGGAGTTGACGACGTCGGTGGCGAACACACCGTGGTTGTTGTAGTGCGACGTCGACAGGCTGCTGTAGTAGTAGTCGTCCTTGGCGAACCGCATCAGCTTCGCGTTGACGGACTCGGCGTTGTTCAGGTCGGCGGCGATCAGCGCACCGTGCAACAGGCCGTGGCCGGCGTTCTCGTAGTTGCCGCCGTCCTTCTTCTGCAGGAACACCTTGGCCGCGTCGAACAGCGTCTTGTTCTTCTCCGGCGTGATCTCCTGGTAGGGCCAGACGGGCATCAGTCCGCTGGAGTGCCGGTGCTGGTAGTTGTTCTTGTTCGCCAGGTCCGGCGAGGCCCACTCGGCCAGCGCGCCGTCGTTGTTGACCAGGTACGGAGGCAGGTTGTCGAGCTTCTCCTGCCAGACCGCGATCTTGTCCTGGTCCTTGCCGAGCAGCTTGCTCGTCTCGATCAGCGTCGACAGCGCGAACCGGGCGCCGGAGATGTCGTAGACCGAGTTGACGGAGAGCGGCACGCCGCCGGCCGGCCGGTTCTCCGGCGAGATGGACCCGGCGAAGATGTACTTGCCGCCTGCGTCCTTCTCGACGAGGAAGTCCTCGTAGAAGTCACCCATGTCCCGGATCAGCGGGTAGTACTGCTCCTCGAGGAACTTCCTGTCCCCCGTCACCTGGTAGTGCTCCCAGAAGGGGTAGAGCAGCCACGACTCGCCGCCCGTGACGTACTGGTACGGGTAGTCGAAGTTGATGTTGGAGATGAGGCCTTCTCCGTTGGGCGTGTTGCCGCCCGTCAGCATGCCCCGCGTGCCGAGCAGCTTCTGGGCGTTGGTCCGGAAGTCCTCCTGCCACTGCTTGTTGAGCCACCAGTAGCCCTGCATCGCCTCCGGCATGTTGCCGATGTTGCCGCCGGAGATCTGCAGGTTGAGGTTGGCGTCCAGGTGGTAGTAGCCGTCCCAGCCGACGTTGCTGTCGCCGGTCCAGTTGCCGAGCAGGTCGGGCGCGGCCGTCGGGCTGCTCGACGCGAGCAGGTGGTAGCGGCCGGAGTTGAACATCCGCTCGAACAGCGCCAGGTTCGGCGTCGTCGCGGTCTTCTGCGCGGCGAGCAGCTCCTCGTTGGACTTCGAGCGGTCCTCGGGGCTCGCCCCGAAGTCGACGGAGACGCGGTTGAAGATCTCGCTGTGCTTGGCCACGTGGCGGCTCAGCAGCGTCTGGTAGTCGCCGGAGAGCGCCGCGAGCTTCGTCTGCAGGAGCCGCTTGTTCCACTCCTGCTCGGCGGGGACGCCGCCCTCGTACGTGCCGTCGTAGCGCTGGGTCAGCGACAGCAGCGTCACGTAGGTCGCGCCCGTGACCTGCACGTCGGTGCCGGACATCGTCTTGACGCCGTCCGTCACGATCCGCGTGACGCCCTCGTACCCGGCGTTGTAGCTGCCGTTCGGGTACTTCACCCGCAGGTTGAGGAAGTCGACGGTGGAGTTGTCGACGGCCGTCAGGCCCTTGTTGAGCAGGTTCATGCCCGGGTCGATGGACAGGCCGAGCTTGACGTCGAGCTTCTGCCCTGCCGGGGCCGGCAGATACTGGACGGTGGCGCCGTCCGTCTGCGACACGAAGGAGTCGCGCTTCCAGTCGCCCTTGTCGTCGCTCCAGTTCACCGAGACGACGCCAGAGGAGTAGTCGGTGGACCGGACGTAGTTGACGACCTCACCGGTGGCCGGCGACTGGAGGGTCATCTTGAAGCCCGGGTGCTTGCTGCCCTCGCCGCCGCCCTGGTATCCCTGCACGTCGGCCGCGAGCTGGTTGGCCTCCTGGTACCTGCCGGCGATCACCAGGTCCCGGATCCTCTTGATGTTCGCCTGGCTGACGGCGTTGAACGTCCGATGCGGACGGGCCTCCGACCGTGCCATGAAGAAGTCCCGGTCGTTGAAGACGACCGTCTCGTCGTTCGGGTCGCCGAAGACGATGATGCCCTGCTTGCCGTCGCCGGCGAGCAGGCCGTCCTCCCAGTCCGCGTAGGTGCGCGGGTAGGAGGTGGACAGCGCCCTCGTCGCCGGGTTGCCGGACGTCGTGAACGTCTTCGTCAGGCCGCCGCTCTCGTTGCCGTTCGCGTCGAGCGCCGTCACCTTCACGGTGTAGGTCCGGCCGGCGGCCAGACCTGTCACGGCGTAGCTGCGCGCGTCCGCTCCCAGCGTGGTCTTCAGTGCCTGGCCGAGGTAGACCTTGTAGCCGGTCACCGCCTGGCTGTCGGCCGCGGCGGGCCAGGTGGCGGTCGCCGAGGTGCCCGTCACCGCGCTCACCTGGAGCTGCGCCGACATCGGCCAGTCCGGGGCGGTGTCGGCCGGCTTCACCGTGCCGTACACCTCGAACTCGTACAGCGACAGGCCCCACTGCGTCGCCGCCTTGGTGCCCTGCATGCGGACGTAGCGGCCCTCCGCCGGCGGGTCGAGCGCGATCTCGTCCGTGTGGTCGCCGGTGGGCGAGGAGTCGTCGTGGGAACGGACATCCTTCCAGTTGCCACCGTCCTCCGATGTCTGGATCTTGTACGTGGAGGAGTAGGCGGACTCCCAGGTGAGCACGACCTTGTCGAGGACGTGCGTCCTGCCCAGGTCCACCTGGATCCAGTTGGCGTCCCCGCCGCCTGAGCCCCAGCGCGTGGCGGGGTTGCCGTCGAACGCGCGGAACGCGGAGCGGTCGTTCTGCGGCTGGCTGTCGTGCTCACCGCTCCCGTCGTTGGACTGCGACGACGCCGTGTACGCGGACGGCGGCAGGTTCAGCGCGACGTTGACCGGGGCTTCCGGCACGGTGGGGATGCCGTACACCTCGAACTCGTACAGGGAGTATCCGTACGGCGTGTTCGGCAGGACGCCCTGCATGCGGACGTAGCGTGCGGTCTTGCGGATCGGCACGGTCTCGACGCCGCCACCGCCGGTCGTGGTCGTGTAGACGTCCGACCACTTCTCCGCGTCGTCCGAGACCTGGATCTTGTACGACTTCGCGTAGGCCGCCTCCCACGACAGGACGGCCCTGGACACGTCGTACTTGTCACCGAGGTCGACGTAGATCCAGGCGTTCGGGTCGTTGCTGTGGTCGGTGGACCAGCGCGACGAGCCGTTGCCGTCGATCGCGTTCGCGGCGAGCAGGTTGCCGTCCTGGTAGGAGGCGACGGCTTTCGCGTCGGGGTTCCGCGACAGGTTGACCGGCACGTCGACCGGCGGGGCCGGCGGCGTCGGCACGGTCTGTCCCGCAGGCGGCCACAGCGTGAAGGAGTTGGCGCCGTCCTTCGCGCCGGCGAACGGTCCGGCCATGACGTTTCCGGCGTTGATCGGGTTGCCGAAGAAGTCGGTGGTCACGTCGGCGGCGATGCTCTCGCCGGCGTTCGGGATGACGCCGACCCGGGCCTTCGTCACGGGCGTCAGGCCGCTGATGCCGGAGGCGTCGAGGTCGAAGTCGAGCTTCACCTCACGGTTGGTCGCCGTGACCTGGATGTCGGACAGGGCGCCGGTGGAGTTGCCCTCCTTGACCTGCGTCTTGCCGGGGGCGTCGGCCGGCAGCGTCGACCCCTGGACCAGGTTGTTGTACCAGAAGAACTTCTGGACGGAGGTGGGCGCGGTCGTCTCGTTCATCGTGCCCGGCTGGAAGTAGTAGGCGTCCCTGCCGCCGCCGTCCACGTTGATGCGGCCGTTGTCGACGAGCAGGTTGTTGGCGTACACGACGCCGGTGGCGTCCAGCATCCGGATGTCGCTGTTGCCGATGAAGACGTTGTTGTCCACGAGGATGGGGCCGTGGACGGCCTCCGCGTAGTAGCCCCACGGGCTGTTCATCACGATGTTTCCGGTGATGCGGACGTTCTGGTTTCCCCAGTCCGTCCAGATGCCGGCGGAGTTGCCGCCCTTTGAGTTCTTGATGTAGTTACCCTTGATGAGCCCCTCGTTCATGTAGTGAACCTTGATCGGGGCCGTCTCCGCGCCGCTGAACTCGCCGCGGTAGTTCGTGTCCTCGATCATGTTGTACTGAATGTCGGAATTCCAGGAGAAGACACCCGCGATGCCGGACTGGCCGGACTTCGCGATGTAGTTGTTGCGGACGATGTGCGAGCCGTACTTGTCGGTGTCGCGGAAGTTCGTCCGTGTCTGGCCGGGCCGGTTGCCGGCCCATTCGTCACAGCCGAGGCCGATGTCGATGGCGATCGTGCGCGCGTTGACGACGGTGTTGTTCTCGATGATCCACTTCAGTCCGCCGTTGACGCTGATGGCGCCGGCCTGCCGCCGGGAGGGACTGCTCGGGAAGTCGGAGTAGGTGCCGGCCGCGTGCTTGACGGTGAACCCGTGGACGGTGATGTAGCCCAGGCCCCACGCGTCCGGCGCGAACACCTGCCGGCGCACGTTGATCTCCGCCAGCTTGGCGTTCGGGTCGGCGCCGTCGAAGTTGGCGTAGATGACGGTGGCGCCGCCGGACACCTCCGAGTACCAGGTGTCGGGCGCGGCCGCCACCTTGTCCAGCGAGGCCTTCTCGTAGTAGGCCTGCTCGTTCAGGTAGACGTCACCCGCGGTGTAGCCCGGGAAGGAGCCGCCTTCGCCCCCCTGGGGCTGCCCGGTGGCGTAGGGGTTGTAGTCGCCGAAGAAGGTGGCCGGCAGGGTGACCTTCCAGACGTCGCCGCTCTGCCTGACCCAGGTGTCGACCTCCTCCGAGCCCTTGATGACCGCCTCGCCGTCGCCGGCGTTCGTGTAGGTGATGCGGCTCGTCTCATCGTTGCCACCGCGTGCCGGTTTGACCGTCTCGCGGTACAGCCCGGCGTGGACGACCACCGTGTCGCCGGGCTGCGCCTCCTGCGCCGCGTGGTTGATCGTCAGGTACGGCGCGGCCGCCGTACCGGCGTTGGTGTCCTTTCCGTCCTTGGCCACGTGGATCTGGCGACCGGCCGGGGCCGCCTGCACCGCCGCGATCGACGGCACCGCCGCCGCCGTGACCACGACGGCGCTGAGTATCGCGCCCAGCGCGACCCTGAGGGTCCTTCGGAGTTGTTTCATGGGGTTCCTTTGTTGAGCGAATTCCCAGCGGAGCCGGTGACCTCCCCGAAGGACCGGATCAAGACGTCGAGCAGTGCGGTGGGGAGAGCGGCGGCACGGTCCGAAGGGATCGCGCGGCCGTCTCGGCGGATGATTCGGAACACATGGCTCTCGCCCGGCAGGAGCGTGACGAGGGCGTCGTCCACGGCGAGCGAGGGCGGCTCCAGACCGAGCGGCTCGGCGAGCCGGTCGGCGGACACGCACACGTCGCGCAGCACGGTCACGGCGGTGACCGTGACGTGCAGCGCGCCGTCGACAACGGAGACGTCGACGGTGCGCTCGGGCCGCGGGGCCGTCGTTTCCCGTTCCGGGCGATAGGACCAGGTGGTCCGCACCCCGTCGGCGTCGACGACGAGCAGTTCGGCCCGCGGGTCGGCGGGCCGAGCGACCTCGGGGTCGACGGCCAGCCGGACGAGGCCGCCGGCCGGGCAGTCGGGCCGTACCCGCGTCCGCGCGTGCTCCCGGCCGTCCAGCCCGACCCGCCGGATGAGGACGTCGGGACGCCAGGTGGCGTCCGCGTCGTTCACGAGCACGAGCACGAGACCCTCGTCGCCGGTGGGGTCGTGGGTCGGCCCGGGGCTGACCGGCTGGACCGTGGCCAGCCGGGGGGCGAACGAGCGGCGAAGGGCGTGCCAGAGGGGCTTCTCGATGCCCTCGCTGTCGACGGCCGACCAGCTGATCACCGGCCAGCAGTCGTTGAGCTGCCATACGACGACCCCGCCGCAGCGCTCGCGCGAGCGCAGCCACTCGACGCCGGCCGAGACCGCGCGGGCCTGGACCACCTGGGTCGCGAAGTGCCAGTCCGCGTCGCTGCGAGGGGTGGGAACGTGCGGTTGGAGACCGCGGGTCAGCTTGTGCACGCCGTCGATCGCGCGCAGGTGGTGGCGGGTCTGCGGCGAGTCGGGCCCGGGCGTCTCGCCCACGACGACGCGTTCGAGCGTGGTCCACGCGGCGGGACCGCACCAGCCCATCTCCGCGACGAACGCCGGGTCGTGGTCGCGGTAGTGGGCGTAGTCGCGCTCGTTCCAGGCGTCCCACAGGTGGCTCAGGCCGTGCGTGTCGACGAGCGGATCGCGGTCGACCGCGCCCGACCAGGGCGAGTTGGGCACGTAGGGCCGCGTCGGATCCAGGCGGGCCAGGACGCCCGGCAGCACGTCGAGGTAGTAGCGCGCGCCCCATCCGCGCAGCCCGACCTGGTCGGTCCACCCCCAGTGGTGCCAGCCGAGGACCGTCTCGTTGCCGCCGCACCAGAGCACCAGGCTCGGGTGGGCCGACATCCGCGCGACGGCCTGTTCCGCCTCAGCGGTCACCAGCTCGACCATCTCGGCGTCCTCGCTGTAGGCGGCGCAGGCGAAGAGGAAGTCGTGCCAGACCAGGACACCGCGCTCGTCGCAGGCGTCGAGGAACTCCTCGGTCGCGAAGTGGCCGCCGCCCCAGACGCGCAGGAGGTTGGCGTTGCCCGCGACGGCCTGGTCGATCCGCCGCGCCACCCGTTCGGGCGTGGCGCGGCTGGCGAGGGTGTCGTCGGGGATCCAGTTGTAGCCGCGTACCCGCACGGTCCGGCCGTTGACGACGAGCGCCCAGCGCGTCCCGAGCTCGTCCGGGGTCTCGTCGACCGCGACGCTGCGCAGGCCCACCCGGACGGCGGTGGAGTCGAGCACCGTGCCGGCGTGCTCAAGCTCCACCCGGAGGCGGTACATCGGCTGCGCGCCGAGGCCGACCGGCCACCACAGGTCGGGGTCGTCGACGCGCAGGACGATGGCCGCCTCGTCGCCGACGACGGTGCCGACGGCCGACCCGGCGGGCCGTCCTTCCGGGTCGGTCAGGTCGACGCGCACGTCCGAGCCTTCGGGTGCGTCCACCCGCACGTGCGCCGTCACGTGGGCGACGGCGTGGTCGGGGTCGAGGTGGACGAGCGGCCGGACGTGGTCGATCCGGCCGACGTAGGTCTCCAGCCGGATGTCGCGCCAGATGCCGGCGGTGACGTAGTGCGGTCCCCAGTCCCAGCCGAAGTTGGCCGCGGACTTGCGCACGTGCGGGTAGGGCTCGTCGTACGGGCTCGGCAGCGGGCCGTGCTCGCGTTCGTGCTCGCGGGCGGCGTCCCAGGCCGAGGCGAAGCGCACCTCGACGAGGTTGTCGCCCGGCAGCAGCGCGTCGTCCACGCGCCACCGGTACGCCAGGTGCTGGTCACGCGCGGCCCCGACCCGCCGGCCGTTGACGTAGACGTCGGCGATCGTGTCGAGGCCGTCGGCCACGAGGTCGGTGCAGGCCCCGGGCGTCGGCGCCCACTGGACGTGGCGCCGGTAGACCCAGTGCGAGTGGCCGACCCACCGCTGCGCCGGCTCGCCCCACCCGACGTCGGGATCGGCGAGGAGACCGGCGGCGAGGAGCGCCGTGTGCACCTCGCCCGGCACCCGCGCGGGGATGGCCGCCGTGCGGGCGGCCTCGGGGACGTCGTCCGGGCCCGCCGACCAGGTCAGCTCCCACTCGCCACCGAGGTCGAGCCGGGTGGCGGCGGAGGTGGTTGCCTCTGTGGTGATCTCTATCATCCCTTGACTGCCCCTGCGGTGAGTGCTTCTTGCATGCGACGGTTCATGAGCGAGTACACGACGTACACCGGCAGGACGGTGAGCACGGTGCCGGCGGCGAGAACGCCGAGGTTGGTCGCGTCGGAGACGAGCATCGGCAGGGCGACCTGGACCGTCCGCACGTCCGGGCCGGTGCCGGTGATGGTCAGTGAGAACAGGTATTCGTTCCAGAACGTGAGGAGTTGGAGGATCGTCACGCTGACGACGCCCGGCATCGCGATGGGCACGAAGACCCGGGTCAGCAGCAGCCAGTGCCCGGCGCCGTCGAGTGCGGCCGACTCCACCAGTGCCTGCGGCACCGTGCGCATGAACTGCGTGAGGAGGAGCACCGACAGCGGAAGCGCGCTCGCGGGCAGGAACAGCATCTGGAACTCGCGGGTGCCGTAGAGCCCCATCTGGATCGCCAGGACCACCGTGGGGATCAGCGCGGCGAACGGCGGGATGAGGAATCCCGCGGAGAACGTGCCCGTGATCACGCGGGCGAGCCGGTTGTCCGTCCGGGCCAGCGCGTACGCCGCGGGCACCGCGAGGCCCAGCGTCAGCGCGATGGCCACGAGCGAGACGAGTACGGAGTTGAGCAGGGCGCGCCCCAGGTCGGCGGTCTGCCAGGCGGTGCCGAAGTTCTCCCACAACCAGTTCGCCGGCAGCGCGAACGGCCGGGTGAAGATCTCGATGTTGGACTTCATGGCGCTGACCACGAGGTAGTACAGCGGGATCCCCAGGATCAGCACGTACAACCAGGACAGGACCGTCGCCAGAGGGCTGCGGGTACGGCGTGGTGTGTTCATCGGAAGTCCTTCTCGGAACCGCGCAGCAGCGCGCGGATGAGGAGCATCCCGGCGACGCCGAGGAGGAGCAGCACGACGCCGACCACCTGGCTGTAACCGAGATCCCGCTGGGAGAAGGCCTTGGCGTAGACCAGGTACGACAACGTGGTCGACGAGGTGCCGGGCCCGCCCTTGGTGAGCAGGAGGATCAGGGCGGCGGAGGTGAACAGCGTCCAGAGGAACTGCAGCATCGCCAGCGTGCGGACGTAGTCCTTCACCATCGGGAAGGCGATCCGCCACATGATGCGCATCCGCCCGGCGCCGTCGATCTGGGCCGCCTCGATCACCTCGGCCGGCAGGCTCGCCAGGCGGGCGGCGAACAGCACCGCGGTCCAGCCGATGCCACGCCAGAGGTCGATCGCGATGAGGCTCGGCAGCGCGGTGCTCGGGTCTGCGAGCCAGGCGGTGGCCCAGGAGTCGAGGCCGATGCCGCGCAGCAGGCCGTTGACCCCGCCGTTCGGGGACAGCACCCCGTAGAAGATCATCCCGGTCATGGAGATGGAGATGAGGCCCGGCGAGAAGTAGAGCACCGACAGGATCCGGTAACCGCGCGGCTTGGTGGTGAGGTGGTAACCGAGCATGAAGGCCAGCGGGATCATCACCGGGATCGCGATGGCGACCTGGATCACGCTGTTGCGCACCGCGGCGTGGAACGTCGGATCGGCGAAGACGCGTCCGATGTTCTCCAGGCCGATGTACGTGGGCTCGTACAGCAGCCCCTTCCACCGCAGCGTGGCGATGACGAACATGGCGGCGAGCGGGCCGACCGAGAAGACGGCGAACCACACGAGGGACGGGACGGTCAGCCAGAGGACCCGGGGCGAATGCACGCGGGTACTGGTCAGGGACATCGTGCGTTTCCTTCGGGCATGGTGGGGCCGCCTGGCACGGCGGCCCCACTCAGCGATCGGGTCTCAGCCCTTGGTCGCGGTGTCGAGGTCCCCGCAGATCTCCTGCGGGGTCGCCTTTCCGTAGGCCCCGGTCAGGACCTGGGTGATCGGGTCGGACGCGGAGCCGATCCAGACGTCGGGCAGGACCGCGTAGTCGACGTCGGCGTCGAGGCCGAGCGAGGCCTTCAGCAGCGGGTCGGTCGCGGACGAGGAGAAGTCGCCGGTGACCGGGGGCAGGATGCCGGCATCCTTGACGAAGTCACCGACGGCCGGCTGGCCGTAGAACTCCGTCACAAGCTGGCGGATCTTGTCGATCTTGCCGGGCTCGGCGCCCTGCTTCGTGATCATGAACCCGACGCCGGTGAAGCCCTGGTAGGCCGTCGGCTTCGGGTAGACAGAGCCGCTCGGGACGGGGAAGCCGCCGAGGGCCGTACGCGTCTCGATCCCGGTGCCCGAGGCCTTCGACTCCGTGTACGCCCACGAACCCGCCGACATGATCGCGGCCTTGCCGGAGTAGTAGGAGGCGTACATGTCGTCGGAGCTGAGGCCGGCCACGTTGTCGACGAACACCTTGGCGTCGCGCAGGTCGGTGAAGAGCTTGATGCCGTTCATGACCGACGGCGTCGCGCAGTAGCCGCCCTCCTTCATGATCTTCTGCATCGTCGCGGCGTCGGTGAACGACTGCGCGATCTGGTAGAAGAGCTTCTGACCGCTCCAGTCGTTGCCGCCGACGGCGACGGGCCCGACGCCCGCGGCGCGCAGCTTCTTGGCGGCGGCGATGAGATCGTCGGTGGACTTCGGGACCTCCGTGACACCGGCCTTGGTCAGCAGATCGGTGTTGTACCAGAACGGCCAGCTGAACCCGGAGAACGGCAGGCCCTGGAGCTCGCCGCCGGCGACGCCGCCGACCCGCCACTCGTCGAGGGCCTCCGGCTTCATCGTGGCGGCGAGGCCCCAGTCCTTGACGTACTGGTCGACGGGGACCGTGACACCCGCGTCCAGCCAGCCCACCGTCTTGTCGAACAGGTTGACGATCACCAGGTCGGGAGACTTGCCCGCCGCCACGGCGGTCTCCACCTGGTCGTCGATGGCTTCGAGGCCTTCGGTGAGGTTGATCTTGATGCCCGTCTCCGCGGTGAACGCGTCGAAGACGCGCTTCTGGGCCGCGGCGGCCGAGTTGCCCGCCGTCCAGCGGGTGACGACGTCGATGGAGCCGCCGCTCGCCGCGGTCGCCGGGTCCGCCGCCGAGTCGTCGGAGCCGCAGGCGGCGAGGGAGAGAAGCAGGGCTCCGGCGGCGAACGCGGCCACCCCGCGTACGGCCCGAGGCATGGTGCGGTGCATGGGGCTTCCTTTGCTCATGTTCCGGGGGGTGGTCGGGAGGCGTGTGTCCCGGGGGTTACTCGTGGGTTGCGCAGACATTGCAGAGGCTGTTCGCACCACAGCGTGCAGGACGGGAAGCCCTGAAGTCAATAAGAAAGATTAGTAATCTATTAAATGCTCGAGCCACGAACGACCAGCGTCGCCGGCGCGGCCGTGATCATGCACGGCGTCACCCCGGCCAGCACCTCGGCCACGGCGTCGCCGACCAGCTCACCCAGTGCCTGCACGTCATGGCTGACGGCACTGAGCGGCGGCTCAGCGAGCTGGCAGAGAGCCGAATCGTCCCACGCCACCAAAGACAGGTCGGAGGGGACCCCCAGCCCGAGACGGCGCGCCTCGTGGAGCGCACCGAGCGCCATGACGTCGTTGTCGAAGACCAGCGCCGTCGGCCGGTCGTCGATCCCCGTGAGGGCGGTGACGGCGCGCACCCCGGCCGCCTCGGAGTAGTCGCCGTCGAACGTCGTCGTCCGTACCCCGTGTTCCGAGGCGACGGCGTGGAACGTGCGGCGGCGGATGATCGTGTGCGCCATCTCCGCGGGCCCGGCGACATGGCCGAGATGCGTGTGCCCGCCCGCGACCAGCGCGGCGACGACGTCGCGCATGGCCACCTCGTCCTGCGTCCACACCGCGGGCAGCCCCCCGGCGGTGACCGGGTCGCCGATGACCACGGTCGGCATGCCCAGCTCGCCGACGAGCGCGACCCGCTCGTCGCCGGGAAGCAGGTCGATCAGGATCATCCCCTGCACCTGCCCCTGGGCCGCCCACGCGCGCATCCGGTCGCTCGCCTGCTGAATCGTGGCGACCACCTGGAGGAGCACGGGCACGCCCAGGGGGACGAGGACCCGCTCCATGCCCGCGATGAACTCGTGGAAGAACGGCTCTGCGCCGAGGACCTCGGCGTCGCGTACGAGGGCGAGACCCACCGGCGTGCCCGTCCGCGGACGTGTCTCCGTGCCCGTCCATGCCGCGACCATCGGTGCCCCTCCCTCGTGCACTGCCTGCGTGAACTAACCTCGTGCCCTGTAACGTAGTGCTGCCGTACGCACGGCCGGGGCGAGAGGCGGTTGAGCGTGGCCCGACGAGAGTCCGCGGCCGCAGGGCCCGGGAGCCGTGCGCTCATCGTCGACCTCATCCGGTCCTCCGGGCCGATCAGCCGGGTGGAGCTCGTCGAGGCGACCGGGCTGACCCAGCCGACGATCTCCAACATCGTCCGCCGCCTGATCGACGACGGCGTCGTCCGCGAGACCGGTGCCACGGTCGCGACCGGTGGCAAGCCACGGACCCTGCTCGTGATCAACTCCCGCTCAGCATACGGCGTCGGGATCCGCGTCGGTGCCGACACTCTCACGTGCGTCGTGACGGATACGCGTGGCGGCACGGTCGGGCGCGAGCTCGTCTCCGCGCCTCCCTCCGAGAAGCCGGAGGACGTCGTGGCCCAGCTGGCCGCGCTCTACAGCGACGTCACGCAGGGCCTGGGTCTGTCGCCGCAGAGCGTGGCGGGGCTGGCCGTCGTCGGCCCGGGTCCGGTCGACGTCGCACGGGGCAGGTTCCTCGCGCTCCCGGGGCTGGAGCGGTGGTCCGAACTCGACCTCGGCCAGGCCCTGACCGCCGAGCTGGGCGTGCCGGTGCTCGTCGACAGCGACGCCGCCGCGGCCGCCGTGGGCGAGTTCTGGGGGCGGCAGGTCTCGCGGGAGCGGACCTTCGGATGCCTCTACATGAACTCGGGAATCGGCTCCGGGGTCGTCCTCGACGGCGCGCTCCACCGCGGCGCCAGCTCCAACGCGGGCGAGATCGGTCATGTCTCGGTGGTCCGCGACGGTGAGCGGTGCCACTGCGGCGGCCGGGGCTGCCTCGAGCTGTACGCCGCGCCCTCCGTGCTCGTCGAGCGTGCCCGGGCCACGCCGGGCCTGGCCGACCGCCTGAGGATCCGCCCTGACGACCCGGACGCGCGGGCGTTCGACGTCCTCGCCCGTGCGGCGATCTACGGCGACGGGCAGGCCCGCGCGCTGGTCGACGAGTCGGCCCTGCTCCTCGCCGACGGCGCCCTGATGCTCGCCAACATCTGGGACCTCGACACGCTCGTGCTCGCGGGGCCGGGCTTCGCCGTCGCCGGTTCGCTCTACGTCAGCGAGATCCGCCGCCGCCTCGCGGAGCGGGCGTTCTCACGCGGGGTGCACGCGGTGGAGGTCGACCTGTCGAGCAACCCCCGCGACGCCGCGGCCATCGGCGGGGCGGCCCTCGTGCTGCAGGGATCCGTCGCCCCCGGTCACGGCCCCCAGGTCACCGCGCCACAGGCCTAACGCGGCCACACGACTCCGGTTCGCGATGCAGGTCAACGTGACGAACTCCGGTTACTCGGCGACCATGGCGGGAAGTCCTACGCGCAGCCGGTCCACGACGACGCCCGCAAGCATCGGCCGAATGCCGAGGTTCCCGAACTGTGTCGGCTGGGCTCTGTAGGCTCTATGACAGGGAGAGGGGACCTCAGCATGACAGCGCAACCGCAGGACTTCACACCGTCCGGTCCGCCCATGCCGGAGAAGAACCTGCGGGCCATCCGCGCCGCTCTGGTCGTGCCGCAGGACCGTGAAGCGTTCGACGCGGGACTCAAGGCAGTGCTCGACGAGGTCCGGGTGAGCCTGGATCTCGGCGCGCTGAACGGCTTCGTCCACCGGTGGTGGATTTCCGCATGCGACTCGGTGAGAGATCCCGAAGGACGTCGCCGGATGCACATCAGAGCCGAACAGATCATTGCCGGCGAGCCGGTCCCTCAGGGTAGGCCATGGCGTGAGGTTCTCATCGCTCGCGGAGTCGAGCCGTAGGTGTACCAGCTCACACTCGACCCGGTCGCCGAGGACCAGATCACCGCAGTTCCGGAGGAGGCCCTACGCCCACTCGCCGAACTTTTCACCCTCCTGGAGACCGCACCGTGGAGCGGCCGGCCGTACAACTCGGCCAACCCCAAGGCCAACATGCTCACTCACGCCTTCGGCGAGCGCGGCCTTGCGACGTACATGGTTCTGGAGGAACAACGCGAGGTGTATCTCATCCGCGTTGAGTGGCCATGATCCACGTGCCAGATGCGTGCCGGAACAGGCAGGAGACCACGGTCACTCATGGAGGCTCACGGTCACTCGCCCTATCCTGACCTGCGCTCCCGTTTCCCCAGATCAGGACGCCAAGGTCAGTGGATGACCCCAAGCTGACAGCGCGGGTTCGGCTCCCTTCAGCAACGCTTGACGGGTCTGCCTCCGAAGAACCAGAGATGGACCTCCGTGTGGCCGTCTCCGCCGACCGGCAGTAGCGTCGCGGCGGTTTCCCGGTCCGGCGCCTCCACTGTGGCTGCCCAGCCGAGCCTCGCCTCGCCGTCGGGGGCGAGCAGCTCGCCGTACACGATCATGTGTTTCGACGTGACCGGCGCGAGGTCGGACTCACCCATGACGATCACCAGGAACCGGCTGTAGCCGTCGACGGCCTCGGTGAAGTCCCACATGGTGCGGCCCAGGACGTTGCGAAAGCGGCACAGCAGCACCGACTCGAAGGCGCCGGCGCGGTAGTACGGCTCTTCGTAGGCGAACGTGCGGGCGGCCTCAGCGTCCGGTAGGTCGACGATGTGCAGGCTGCCCGTCGACTCGGCGTCGTCGCCGTCACCGGTCATTGTCGGACCGCGGGCGACCAGCAGCTCGCCGTACCCGTCCATGAAGGACCAGTGGTCTTCGTTCAGGCTCACCTTGAGCTCGAAGGCGCCGGGGCGGTCACGACCGTAGACGAAATACTCCACGGTCGTTCAGCCTAGGTGATCGTGGCGGCGGCACCCCTCCTGACCGAATCCCTTCCAAGACTTGCCCGCGGACCATGGAAGCGGCGGGGAATGTCGGGTGCGGCACGGAGGTTAATGGTTGTCATGACAACCATTGGATTCATCGGCAGTGGAAATATTGGTGGCACGGTCGCCCGGCTCGCCGTCGCGGCCGGCTATGACGTGGTGCTGAGCAACTCGCGCGGCCCGCAGACCTTGAAGGAACTGGTCGACGAGCTCGGGCCGAAGGCCAGTGCCGGGACCTCCGCCGAGGCCGCCGCGGCCGGCGACCTGGTGGTCGTCAGCATACCGCTCAAGGCTTATCGCGACGTTCCGGTGGAGCCGCTGGCCGGCAAGACCGTCCTCGACACCAACAACTACTACACCCAGCGGGACGGGGCCTTCCCGGAGCTCGACGCCGAGTCCACCACGTCCAGCGAGCTGCTGCAGCAGCACCTGACGACGTCCAAGATCGTCAAGGTCTTCAACAACATCTACTTCGAGCATCTGCGGGCGCTGGCCCGGCCCGCCGGCGCGGCGGACCGCAGTGCCCTGGCGATCGCGGGCGACGACGCCGGCGCGAAGGGTGAGACGACCGCGTTCCTCGACCGGATCGGCTACGACACCGTCGACGCGGGATCACTCGCGGACGGGTGGCGTTTCCAGCCGGGGACCCCCTCGTACGGCTTCCTTTATGCGGGGGGAATCGAGAACTTCTGGGAGTCGCCGGGAGTGCCCACCGAAGCCGCGGCGCTCCGCGCGAAGCTGGCCGCTGCCCAGCGCTGACCTCCGGGCCGGCCGAGGTATCAGCAAATCGGCAGGCCCCTTGGGGCCTGCCGGTCCGATCTTCGTTGCCTTCTTCGGGCCGCGCGGTGCCGAGGCGAACGGCGCGTCGGACTCCGCCGCCCCTAGCGGGGCTACCCCGTCGGAAGCGTGCCTTCGGCCAGTTCCCCTTCCATGAGCCCCGGCGCCAAGACCATCCGTCTCCGAGACACGTGGTCAGTCCCCGAGCGCGGCGAGGTCCTGAGGCGTCAGGCGGATACGGCTCGCGCCCATGTTCTCCTCCAGGTGGTCGAGGGAACCGGTGCCGGGGATGGCGAGCAGTACGGGTGATCTCGCCAGCAGCCAGGCGAGTGCCGTCTGCGCGACGGTCGCCTCATGACGGGCGGTGACCTGTGCCATCCGGGCCGCGTCGATCGGACGACGACCACCGCCGAGCGGGAAGAACGGCACGAAGGCGATCCCATCCCTCTCGCACTGCGCCAGAAGCTTGACGTCACCCTGGTCCTGCACGTGAAAACTGTTCTGCACGGCCGTCACCGGGGCGATCTCCTGCGCCTCGGCCAGCTGGGCGGCATCGACGTTGCTGATGCCCAGATGCCGGATCAGCCCTTCCTCGCGCAGCCTGGCGAGGGCCGCGAACCGGGCGGCGATCGACTCTCCACCGGGGCCGGTCATGCCACCCACCCGCAGATAGACGAGGTCGAGCCGGTCCACGCCAAGGTTGCGCAGGTTGTCCTCCACCAGGCCCCGGAGCTGGTCCGGCCCGGCCTGACCGCTCGGAACCCCCTCGCCGCCGAGCAACGGCCCGACCTTCGTCGCGATCACCAGGTCGCTTCCGTACGGGGCAAGCGCCGTTCGGATGAGCTCGTTGGCCACCACCCCGCCCCTTTGGTAGAACCACGCCGTATCGATGTGGTTGACGCCCAGTTCGACCGCACGGCGAAGCACCGCGACGCCGGTTTCCGGGTCACGGGCAGGCCCCTGGAAACTGCCGGTCGGGAGCCGCATGGCCCCGAAACCGAGCCGGTGTACGGGGAGATCTCCGCCGAGGAGGAAACTTCCCGAGAGAGCCGCGGGGGTGGCCGAACCTGAGTGTGCGCTGTCCATCGTCATGCCGGTCAGCCTTCCCCGTTTATGTACAGTGGCCCAACGCGGTGGCAGCAAGCTGCCATCGCCCGCACGATGACGGGGGTGACGAACGGATGACCGCTGACCAGGTCCTCACCGTCCGCGGTGACACGGAACTCGTCGCCCGGGCCGGTCATCTGTTCGCCGGCGCTCAGCAGGAGTTCGTGTGCGTGGCGCGTGACCTCGACACGTGGTCCCAGCCGGCGGCACGACAGGCGATCAGCGATCGGATCCGCGCGGGCGGCGAGGCCGGCTTCGCGGTGAACAAGCTCCTCAGCCCGGCCGCCCTGGCCGACGAGGCGACAAGACTGCACCTTCGCCAGGTCATGGAGAAGGGCGCCCGGGTCCGGATCAGCTCGACCCCGCTTCCTCACGAGACGATCATCATCGACCGGCGGGTGATGATCCTCGCCGGCCGTGACGCGCCGGGCTTCCGCGAGTTCACGGTGACCACCTCGCCCACGCTGGTCGGCGGCGTGTACGCCCTCTTCCAAGCGGCCTGGGAGACCGCCACCGACCTCGCCGCCTATCTCGATGGAGACGTGCCCCACCTCGACGCGGACAGCCTGACGATCCTCCGCGCCCTCGGTGCGGGACACACCGACGAGACCGCGGCCAGGCAGCTCGGCCTCTCACTGCGCACCTACCGGAGACGGGTCGCGGAGCTGATGGCGAAGCTGGAGGCCGGCTCTCGGTTCCAGGCCGGGCTGCGCGTGGGCGAGCTCAGGCTCAACGGGTGACCGACGGCGGCCCACCGGTTGTTTCCCGGACTTTTTGATCTTCACGGGCCATCGGCGTTCGACCGATCGTGACCGGTGCCGTCACGGGCTGTCTCTCAGCGACCGTGCCCCACTGCCGGACCCGTCTCGCGTACCGCAGGAAACGGACCGCGTCACGGGAGGACGATGATGCGCCCGCGGGGGCGGTGGGGCTCGGCGCCTTCCTGGAGGCGGTGGGCCCGGGCGGCCTCGGTGAGCGGCAGCCGCGTCCCGATCCGGGAGACCAGGGTGCCGCGGGCCAGGAGGTGGTTGATCGCCGTGGCCGCCGCGGCGAGTTCGGCCACGGTGGCGTTGCTGATCACGAAACCGCGGAGGCTGGCGTCGCGCGTGTAGAGCTGCCCGACCGGCAGCACGGGGGTGGCGCCGAGGCCGGCCATGATGATCATCCGGCCGCCGCGGGCGAGCAGGGGGACGGTCCGCTCCAGGGGGTGCCGGCCGCCGTTGTCCCAGAACACGTCCACCCCGTCGGGGGCGAGTTTGGCGATCTCCGCGTACACATCCGGGTCGTGGTAGTCGACGACCTCGTCGGCGCCGCACCGCCGGCACCAGTCGAAGTCGTCCGGGCGTGCGGTCGCGACGACCCGCGCCCCCGCGGCCGCGGCGAGTTGAACGGTGGCCGTGCCGACCCCGCCGCCCGCGCCGATCACGACGACCGTCTCCCCGATCCGCAGGCCCGCCTCCTTGAACAGGCCGAGGTGCGCGGTGGCGGCGGTGTGCAGGGAGGCGGCCGCGTTCTCCGGATCGACGCCGTCGGGCAGGGGGTAGAGCCGGTCGGCGGGCACTGCGGCGTACTCGGAGAAGGACCCCTGGCGACCGTCGAGCCCCAGGCTGTTGCACCACACCGTGTCGCCGGGGGCGAATCCCGGCGCCGCCGTGGCCACGGCCCCCACCAGGTCGCGGCCGATGACAAACGGGTACGGCAGGCGCGTCCGGTAGGCGCCGGAGCGGACGAAGGTGTCGACGTGGTTGACCGCGAGGACCCGTACCTTCACCAGGACCTCCGACGAGCCGGGCTCGGGCATCCGGAGCCGGCCGATCCGTATCTCGTCCGCCGGGCAGGGCCGCGTGATGTACGCCGCGGTCATGGTCTCCCGGCCGCTCATCATCCCTCTTCCAGGTCGGCGAGGTACGTGTGCGCCCACGCCCGCCTGAGATCACTCTCGTCGGCGTCGCCGAAGGTGTAGGCCGGAGACAGGATCGGCAGCGCCCTCTCCACGCGCACCAGAATCACGCGATTGGCGGGGTAGCCGGGACCGTTCAGGTCGAGCAGCCAGGCGTGCAGCCACTCGTACACGGGGTCGCCGGACTCGCGGAACTCCGCGGTGCCCTTGAACCGGTAGCCCCGCCTGCGGAGGAAGTCGATCGAGTTGATCTCGATACGCGGATCGCGTTCGAGGTTGCCGACCGTGTTCGGGGACGCGATGTCCATGAAGGCGATGTGCTCGTCGTCGTATACCCGCATCGATCCCTTGGGCGAGAGATTGGGCGAGCCGTCGGGGCACACGGTGGCCACGAAGGACAGCCGCGCGGTCTCCACGATCAGGCGCATGTCGTCGTCGATTGTCTTCACGTCGCTCCTCCTGGTGCCCCCGTATTTCGGCCTCGGGGAGGAGGTCAAGGTTTCCGCGCGGGTCACGCCTTGATCGGTCGGGCCGTTGAGAGGGGTGACGAACGGTCCCTCACGACCGGTTCCCTGCCCAGCTCAGCCCCCCATCAAGCCATGATCGACGCATCGAGGCCTCCGATCAGGAGGCGCAGCAGCCCCTCCGGGTCCTCCCTGTGTGGATCATGTCCGGTGGGCAGGGACACCGTCCGCACCAGCGACGTCTCTCGCACGGCCGCCTCCAGTTCGCGCTCCACCCACGCGCAGTACGCATTCCAGGCAGGGACGAGATGCTCGGGGAACATGCCGGCGAAGGCCGTCGCATCACCGCTGACAACAAGGAGCGGGCAACGCGCGGCGCGGTAGGCGACGAAAAGGTCGAGAGCGTCTATCTCTCGCATGACCTGGAGAAACGACTCGGGGAGCCCCTGCCCCATCTCGCTCAGAAACGAGGTCATCTCCTGACACGCACGCGCCGCCGGCACCTCGTCCAGACCGAGGAACTGGTCGGGTCTGGTCGGGTTGCCGTGACCGTCGAGGTTGACCGCGAGCGGACATTCCGGATGCTCCCCGGCCCACAGCGCGGCGACCATACCCCCCAGAGAGTGCCCGACGATCACCGGCCGGTGAAGTCCGAACTCCTCCACGACGGCGGCGACGTCCGCCAGCGCTTCCTCCCACGACCACGGCGCCTCGCCGGACTCACCATGGCCGCGGAGGTCCATGGACACCGGCCGGAAGCCGGCGCTCATGAGAAGCCCCGCCAGGACGTCCCAATCCCTGCGTGTCCGGCCGCCACCGTGCAGGAGAAGCACGTCCCCACCCTGCCCACCATGGTCTTCCGCCACGATCGGCACATCGCCGATCACGCGTTTCCCGACCGCGCCCACGTTGCCCGCCACCTTTCGCCCGGCCTCTTGTACGCCGCCCTTCGTAACAGCTTGGCGCGGCGGTCGCCACGGCTTTTCCTGCCGGGATCACCCGATGTCAGTCGTCCTTACGCGGCGGATCCCAGCGCCATGGCGACGACGACCGGCACCAGGTACAGCAGAGGGAAGGGGATGTGCTTGTAGGAGCGCGCGCGGATCACGGTGATGACCGCGCCGATGAAGTACACCACCAGGCCGATGCCGGCGGCGATGCCGATGGCCGGGACGAACAACCCGACGACCAGACCTGCGGCACCCGCGGCCTTGGCGGTACCCAGCCAGGGCCACCACGAGCGAGGAACGCCGTACTCGGCCAGCGGCTCCACAACCCACTTTGCGCGGATGAAGATCGAGACGGCCGAGAACCCCACCCAGGCCGCGGCCAGAATGGTGACGATGACATAAGCGGTGGACATCAGAGATTCTCCTTTGGTGCGAGGGCCGGACTCGCCGCTGCCATGACCCAGCCGGAAGCGGCCCGACACTTCAATGACACCGGGGCTCGGGCGAATGTGACGGGCGTCCTTCGGTCACATTCGGGCTTTTCGGATACGTCCACCCTGCTGTGGAGCCGGGGTCTGGATCAACGCCGGATTCGTGCGCGCATCGATAACATGCGGATTATTGGACGAAAGGATCAAAGGCGGATCTACGGGACATCGAGATCCTCCTGGCGCCGGCCGAGGAGCTCTACTTCGGCCGAACCGCCCAGCGGCTCCACGCCTCCCAGGCCCGCGTCAACCAGGCGATCAACCAGCAGGAACGCCGCCTGGGCGGCGCGCTGTTCGACCGCTCCAACCACCGCCGGGTACGCCTGACACCGCTCGGCCGTCAACTCCACGACGACATGCGCCCGATCTACGCAAACCTGCGCGACAGCCTCGAACGCGCCCACTTGGCCGCTCGGGGCATCACCGCCGTGCTCCGCGTCGGCAGGCTCCCCATCAACGCCCATGACCTGTGTCCCTACCGGGACGCCTTCCGGGCCCGCCATCCCCGGTGGAAGCCGCTCCGGCCTTGATCCTCCTGTGGCCGCGGTGCCCGCCGTTACGAACCGTGCGTCAGATCCAGCACCCCGACCGTCTCACCCCCGCTCTTCTCACCGGTGAGCTGGAACCCGAGCCTCCGGTAGAAGCCCTCGGGCCCGTCCTCTCCCGGCTCCCACGTGACGTACATCTGCTTGCCGCCGCGACGCCTGATTTCGGCGGCCACCGATTCGACGGCGAAACGGCCGACACCGCGCCCCTGTGCATCGGGTGTCACGTTGAGGCGCCACAGGCCGGACCGGAAGTCGGCCCCCTCGCCGTTCCAGTCGATGTCAAGGAAGGCCATGAGGAAGCCCACGGGAAGGTCGTCGTCGAGGATGAGGCGCGGCCAGGCCACCTCCGGGTGGACGTAGGCCTCGGCCAGCGACTTCACCACCGGTGAGACGAAGCGCTCCTGGTCGGGACGGACTTTCACGGCGATGGCCGCCTCGACGTTGGCAGGGGTGACAGGCGCCAGCCGGAGGCTCTGAGTCATGCGAGAACCATACGGGCTGGCTACGCGCGTCCCGGTACCCCTGTCTTCCGGCGCGAGAGACGCCTCTCCAGACGGTTCAGGGGTCCGGCCGGTTCAGCCGTTCTCGGTGGGGACGTTCCACGGCTGTCCAGCCGAGCGAGAACGGCAGCCGCACAGGTGACGATTCCCAGGATGCCGGATCCGGTCACGTTGAAGACGGCCCCTGCGCCGCCGAACAGCCGGGCGACGGTCTGGAAGGCGAGGTGGAAGCCGATGCCCGTCCATGAGGTGGCCCCAGGCGCAATACATGCCTGCTCCGGACCGATGACCCATACAAATAATAAGTAAAGCTTCTTATTGACAATATACGTGACTCGGGTGTTACATCCTCTTAATTTAACTAGTAAAGGTACTTCCGACAGCACAGGGCACGTCGGCGCGCGCCTCCATACCGTGAGGGCGTGGACCGGAAGCCCGTGCCCCGCAGGACCACAGACCGGAGGCTTCCATGCGCAAACCCCGGCTCCTCCTCATGGCCGCGGCCATGCTCATCACTCTGACCAGTGGCCTGGTCGCCATCACGGGCAATGATCGGGCCGAAGCCGCCATCGGCCCTGTCACCTGGTCCGACGAGTTCAACGGCACCGCAGGAACGTCCATCGACGGTTCCAAGTGGAAATTCGACACCGGTGGCAGCGGCTGGGGCAACAACGAGCTGCAGTACTACACCAACTCGACCCGCAACGTGTCCCACGACGGGCAAGGCCACCTCGCCATCACCGCCCGCCGGGAGAACCCGTCCAATCTCCAGTGCAGCTACGGCACCTGCCAGTACACCTCCGGTCGCATCCTGACCGCCGACAGGTTCAGCCAGGCGTACGGCCGCTTCGAGGCCAGCATCAAGATCCCCAAAGGTCAGGGCATCTGGCCGGCGTTCTGGATGCTCGGCGGCGGCAACTGGCCGAACACCGGCGAGATCGACATCATGGAGAACGTCGGCTACGAACCGAACACCGTCCACGGCACCGTGCACGGCCCCGGCTACTCCGGCGGCAGCGGCATCGGCGGTGGTCGCACGATCGGCGCGCCGCTCGGCGACACCTTCCACACATACTCGATCGACTGGTCTCCCAACCTCATCGTCTGGTACCTGGACGGCTCGGAGTACTTCCGCGTCACGCCGGCCAACATCCGCGGCAACCAGTGGGTTTACGACCACCCGTTCTTCATGATCCTGAACGTGGCGGTCGGCGGTAACTGGCCGGGCAACCCGAATGCCGGCACCACGTTCCCGCAGACGATGCTGATCGACTACGTCCGCGTCTCCGCATGGACCAACGACGGACCCGGGACCGGCAACGTGCTGAGGTCCAGCCTGAGCGGTCGCTGCATCGACATCCCCGCCGCCAACCCCGCGGACGCCGCCCGACTGCAGATGTACGACTGCAACGGCAGCACCGCCCAGCAATGGTCCGTCAACAGCGACGGCACGGTCCGCGCGATGGGCAAGTGCATGGACGCCGCGGCGGCCGGCACGGCCAACGGCACGCCGATCCAGCTCTACACCTGCAACGGCACCGCCGCCCAGCGCTTCACGCTCACCCCGGCAGGCGACCTCGTCAACACGGCCGCCAACCGATGCGTGGACATAGTGGGCCGCAACACCGCCAACGGCGCGCAGCTCCAACTCTGGGACTGCACCGGCGCATCCAACCAGAAGTGGACCCGTTCCTGACGGAGCGGATATGTGTGAGCCCGCCCCGCACACCGCGAGGCGGGCATGAACACCCCGTACGGCGCGGTGCCACCGTCGCGCGAGAAGGTCAGACGAGACCCCGGCGGCTGGCCTGGGCCCCCGCCTGGAAGCGGGTCTCGGCGTTCAGCTCGTCCAGGAGACCGCGCAGGCGGCGGCGGAGGCTGCGCGGGCTGGTGCCGAACTGGCGGGCGATGGCGTCGTCCTTGAGCCCGGCCGAGAGCAGCGCCAGCAACTGGCGATGCTCCGGGCTGAGTTCCGGCCACTTCTGTTCCTCGCCCCGGCCGGGGTCGCCGACCGGCTCCGGCGCGTCGTCACCGGGCGTGGGCGGCCATATCGGAAGCGCCTCCTGCCACATGCGCTCGAACAGCTCGACCAGGGCCACCACCATGGTGGACCCCTTGATCAGCACCCCGCGCGTCAGCGGCGGGTCCATGTGCAGCGGCATGACCGCCAGCCACCGGTCGACGATGGCCATCTTGAACGGCAGCGCGGGCAGGACCCGCGCCTCCTCGCCCGCCTTGACCAGGCTGCCCACCTCGTCGAGCGCCCCCGCGTGATCGAACGCCTCCGGCACGTAGATGGTCCGGTAGCGGACACCCTTGCGGAGCAGGCCGGTCTGCACCGGGTTGTGATAGTCCAGCACGTACGGGGGCCGGTCGAAGGTCAGCACCTCCTCCTTGGCCTCCTGCTGCAGCCGGACGTACCATCGGGCCTGCTCGTCGGGGCCCGCCAGGACCTCGAACTGGCCGCCCTCCTCCAGGTCCTGGCCGACGGTACGGAAGGCCGCCTCCAGCTGGTCGGCCGTGTCGGTGAGCCGGTCCAGGTCGCTCTGCAGGCCGCGCACCAGCGAGCGGATGGCGGTCCCCGGGTTCGTCGCCGTCCAGCGGGGCGACCGTCCCCACAGGCGGCTGACCAGGCCCTTGGTGCGGAGCCTGCTCAGCGACGTCTGGATGCGCCCCGAGCTCTCCCCGCTCCTCATGACGAGCTCCTGCACCGCGATGCCGGGGCAGGCCAGCACCTCGCGATAGATCCGCTCGTCGAACGCGCTGATCCCCACCACTTCCAGCGCGGGGCCGTCATCAAGCATGCCTAGGATCTTGGCCACTTTCGGCAGTTGCCGCAATAGGCCACAGGAACAACCTTGCCACCAAAGTTCACATACAGTTAGAAATCGGGTTGTGCTTCAGAGAACCCCCCTTATCGGCATTGTGGTAGCGGCCCTGGTAGCGGCCGCCACGCCGGCCCAGGCGACACCCACCCCCACCCCCACGGCCCCGGCCCCCACCCCGGCCGGGCAGGCCACCGTGGAGGCCGGACCGCCCAAGACGATCACCCTCATCACCGGGGACAAGGTCACCCTTCGCCCGCTCCCCACCAAGCAGGACCAGCTCGACGTCGAACCGGGCCCCGGTAGGGAGAAGATCAACTTCATACATCGCCGGGCCAAGGACGGGCTCAGCATCGTCCCCGTGGACGCGATGCCGCTCCTGGCCGCGGGCAAGCTCGACCCCCGGCTGTTCAACATCACCCAGCTCGCCGCGTTCGGCTACGACGACGCCGCCAGCCAGGCGCTCCCGCTGATCGTGACGTACCCCGCCGGCACCGCCACGCTGCGCGCCGCAGGCGGGCGCCCGCTGCCCGCGATCAACGGCATCGCCCGGAGCGAGCCGCACGCCAGCGCGGGCACGCTCTGGAAGTCCCTGGCAGGGCCGGCCGCCAGAGCGGCGGCCGGGCCAGAGAAGATCTGGCTGGACGGCAAGGCCAAGCTGTCCCTCGACGTCAGCGTCCCGCACATCGGCGCCCCCCAGGCATGGGCGGCCGGCTACACCGGCAAGGACGTCACCGTCGCGGTGCTCGACAGCGGCTACGACCCCGGCCACCCCGACCTGCAGGGCCTGGTCGCCAAGTCCGAGAACTTCACCTCCGAGCCCGACGTCCGCGACCTCAACGGCCACGGCACCCATGTCACCTCCACCATCGCCGGATCCGGCGCCGCCTCGGGCGGCAAGAACAAGGGCGTCGCCCCCGAGGCGAAGCTACTGATCGGCAAGGTCTGCGAGCAGAGCGGAAACTGCCCGGACTCGGCGATCATCGAGGGCATGACCTGGGCGGCGGAGAACGGCGCCCGCGTCGCCAACCTCAGCCTCGGCGGCCCCGACGTTCCCGGCGACGACCCGCTGGAGCAGGCCGTCAACACGCTGTCGGAGAAGTACGGCACCCTGTTCGTCATCGCGTCGGGCAACGAGGGCCCCCAGACGCTCGGCTCGCCGAGCAGCGCCGACCGCGCGCTGTCGGTCGGCGCCTCCTACCGCGACGACGACACGGTCGCCGAGTTCAGCAGCACCGGCCCGCGCGCCGGCGACGCCGCGGTCAAGCCCGACCTGATCGCGCCCGGCGTGGACATCATCGCGGCCAGGGCCGCGGGCACCTCCGCCGGTTTCCCGGTGGACGACTCCTATACGGCGATGAGCGGCACGTCCATGGCCACCCCGCACGTGACGGGAGCGGCGGCGATCGTCGCCGGCCGGCACCCCGACTGGAAGGCCGACCAGATCAAGGCGGCGCTGATGGCCTCCACCGCGCCCGGCTACGAGCTGGGCGCCTACGTCCAGGGCTCCGGCCGCGTGGACGTCGCCCGCGCCGTCACCCAGCAGGTCACGGCCGAGCCCGCCTCGCTGAGCATGGGGGACATCGAGCTGCCCGTTTCCACGCCTCGCGAGAGCACCCTCACCTACCGCAACGACGGCGACGCCGCCGTACGGCTGGACCTGAGCGTGACGGCCAAGGACGGCCGGGGTGAGACGGCGACGCCGTTCAAGCTCGGCGCCACCACGGTGGAGGTCCCCGCCCACGGCACCGCGCAGGTCAAGGTGACCGCCGAGCCGGGCGCGATCGGCACGTACAGCGGCACGGTCATCGCCGCCAACGCCGAGGTCTCCGTACGCACCGGCATCGGCATGCGGGTCGGGCCGGAGAAGCGCGGGCTCAAGCTGCGCTTCACCGGCTCGGACGGCAAGCCCGCCCAGGTCGCTTTCGCCGGGGTGATCGACCTCGAGGCCGAGGATCAGGTCAACTACGACATCTCCGGCGGCACGCTGGACCTCAGGCTGGAGAAGGGCCACCGCTACACGGTCGTCGCCCTCATGGCCGACCAGGACGGCGCCGTGGTGATGGCCGCGGATCCGGAGTTCACCCTCAACGCCGACCACACCTTCACCGCCGACGCCCGCAAGGCCCGGCCGGTGGATGTGCGCACGGAGGAGCCGACGGCCCGGCTGGCCATCGGCCTGCTCGGCATGCTCCAGCTCGTCGACAGCAAGCAGCCCCTCGGTGTGGACGTCGACCTCGGCGGCCTGTGGGGCGCGGACCGCGTCGAAGGCGTCAAGGCCATCCCCACGACCCGCACGGCGAGCAAGAAGTTCGCCTTCTACCGCTGGACGCAGTGGGCCAAGCCGAAGGGCGACGGCACCTACGACGACAGCCCGTACTTCTACCACCTGATGAAGGCCGAGCCGCGCATCCCCGCCGACCCCGGCTACCGCCCGCGCCGCCGCGACCTCGCCGAGGTCACCTCCACCTACGGCACCCAGCAGGACGGCAAGCAGGGCGAGCACTTCGCCCTGCCCGCGCTGTACGGGACGGAGCTGGCGTGGATGCCGTACGGCGGCGTCTCCCAGTTCTCGCTCCCGTTCCACCGGACCGAGTACTACACGCCCGGCGACACCGGCTGGTACCCGTCCTTCATCCAGTACAAGGCCGACGCCTGGGACAACATCGACCAGTTCTTCTTCCACAGGAACGACAAGACCATCGTCTACCGTGCCGGCCAGAAGACCTCCGAACGCTGGAACACCGGCGTCTTCGCGGCCGGGCTCACCCCGGGCGGCGACTTCTCCTGGCGCGAGGAGAACCTGCTGCAGTTCGCCTCCGGGCTGTTCGAGGACAGCACGTCCGAACGCTTCTCCGTCGGCAGCTACCTCAACTCGCAGGCCAAGCTTTACCGCGACGGCAAGGAGATCTACGCCGCCGACTACCTGCCCGGCAACGTCGAGGTGCCCGCCGACAAGAAGGAGAGCCAGTACCGGCTCACCATGACCGCCGACCGCGACCCGGTCATGACCAAGGTTTCCACCAAGGTCAGCGCCGAGTGGCGATTCAGGTCGAAGACGCCCGTGTCGGGCAAGCAGCAGGCGCTGCCCCTGATGGCCGTCAAGATCGACCCGGAGCTGGACGACCGCAACCGCGCCGCCGTGGGCCACATGCGCATCCCGCTGCACCTCCAGCGCCAGGACGGCTCACCCGACCTGAAGGTGACCACGCTCACCGTGGAGATCTCCTACGACGACGGCCGTACCTGGCTGTCCACGCTGGTGCATCCGTCGGGCAAGGGTGACTGGTCCGCCGAGACCCGGCATCCGGCCGGCACGCGCGGCAGGTTCGCCTCGTTGCGCGTCAAGGCCGCCGACACCGGTGGCAACGCCTTCACCGAGACCGTCATCAGGGCCTACGAGATCAAGTGAATCCGGGGAACCCCGCCGTGCCCCCTGGATGCGGCGGGACTCCCGTCAAGCGAGTCCCGGAAACCCCGCCGCGCCTTCTGGATGCGGCGGGGTTTCCGTCGTCGGGTGGCTACGGCTTCCGTGGACTCCTCGCGCCCGAGAGCCCCTCGCGCATCGTCGGCTGAGACGATAGCTCTACCAAGGTTCACCTCTGACCACGTTCCTCGGCCACCGCATCAAGGAGAACCGCATCGTGGATCTGAAGCTCGAAGTTCTGGTCATTCCCGTCTCCGACGTCGACCGCGCCAAGGCCTTCTACGAGCAGCTCGGTTTCCGCCTGGACGCCGACTTCCCGGTCGGCGACAGCTTCCGCGTCGTGCAGGTCACCCCGCCCGGGTCGGAGGCGTCGATCATCTTCGGGAACGGCGTCTCCGCCGCCGCTCCCGGATCGGCGCAGGGTCTGCACCTGATCGTCACCGACATCGAGGCCGCCCGCGCCGAACTGCTCGCCCGCGGCGCCGACGTCAGCGAGGTCTGGCACGACGCCGACGGCGTCTTCCACCACGCCGGTACGGAGAACCGTGTTTCCGGGCCGCACCCTGACCGTGCCGACTATGGCTCCTTCGCCTCGTTCGCCGACCCAGACGGCAATGAGTGGACCCTTCAGGAGATCGTCACCCGCGCCCCCGGCCGCTGAACACAACACAGTGAGGAGAGGCAAATGGAGCCCATCAACACGACCGAGATCATTCTCGATCTTCTCAACCAGGCAGCTACAGCGCACGACATCCACGAGAAGGAAGATCTCGGCGGCCGGCGCGACGAGGAGTGGCCGCAGTGGTATGCCGACTACATGACTCGGCGACTTGCCGAACTCGGCTACCGAATCGTCCGCGCTGCGGACGGCTAGGGCACATGACACCTGTCCCGCCGGCCGTAGGACACCGGAGCCGACGGGACAGGAAACGACGGGTCGGACCCTCGCCCACGTGCCGGGCGCGGGATGGCGGTTCGCTCAGAAGCCGGCTCGCTCAGAAGCCGAACCGATCGGAGACCGGGCCGTTCGGGAGCCGGGCCGTTCGGGGACCGGGCCGTTCGGGAGCCGGACTGGTCGGAAATCGGACTGGTCGGGGATCGGGCCGGTCAGAAGCCGGGCCGTTCGGGAGCCGGACCGGTCAGAAGCCAGGCCTGTCGGAAGCCGGGCCGTTCGGGAATCGGGCTCTTCGGGAGCCAGTTCGCTCTCTGGATGGTCATGGGGAAGCTTCCTGTTCGGTGGCGACGCGACGGGCCAGCGCCTGGCCGGCCGGCAGGTCGGCGACGAAGGTCCGGAGAAATCCGGTGATCTCATCGAGGTCATGGCCTTCGGCCGCGGCATCGATGGACCGGTAGAGGTCCTCTTCGATCTCGATGATCAGCCGGGCGAGGCGCAGCCCCTCCTCCGTGAGGGACAGCTCGATGTGGCGGCGGTCGTGTGCCGACACCTGGCGGTTGACGAGGCCCGCGGACGCGAGCCGATCGACCAGACGGCTGGGGCTGTTGCCGCTCTCGCAGACCAGCAGGTCACCGAGACCGTTGAGGGTGAGCGACCCGCGATCCTGCAGGATGCGGATCACTTCGGCCTGGGAGGAGGTGATGCCGAGCGGCCGCAGGGCTTGGCCGAGCAGCCGGTTGCCTTCTCGCTGGGCGGCCAGGATCAGGTACCGGAGTTCTTCAGCCCGTCGCATACGAACGCACCTCCCGTTTCCCGGTGAAGGCCCCGCTCACGGCGGCCAGGCGTGCGGCCGCTCCGGGATCGTGCGCCGGCAGTATCACCAGCCCCGGGTTCCGCTCCCGCAGTGTGTTGATCGCCTTGGTGGTGTCGTCCAGCTGCCGCCTCTCCCCGACCCCCGGGACCAGACCCTCCCTCAGCCGGTGATCGTCGTACGTCACGTCGCCGACCATGAGCAGCGGCGGATGTCCGGCGCCCCGGACCAGCAGCGACATCGACCCGGGAGTGTGGCCGGGGGTGGGCAGCAGGACAAGGCTGCCGTCGCCGAACAGGTCGTGGCCGGTCGTGAAGGGCGCGAGCCCGGGGTCGTCGATGGGGCCGGGGTCGACATATCGCCAGCGCAGCCCGGGGAGGTCGATGTGGGACGGCAGGAACCCGCGCGGCTCCGGCAGGGGCTTTTTGAAGGACCGCCATTCCTCACCGCTGACCACGATCTCGGCATGGGAGAGCTCGCGCAGCCCCCCGATGTGGTCCTGGTGCAGGTGGGAGAGCACCGCCGTGTGCACGTCGGCGATGTCGTAGCCGATGGCGGCCAGCCTGTTCGTGAGAGTTTCGGCAGAGCCGATCTCGAAGCGTGCCAGCCTGTCGTACACCAGGCCGTTGATGCCGCCGGGGAAGTAGCCGGGATCGGTCACCGACGCGCGATCCTGACCGGTGTCGAACAGCACCAGCCCATCGCCGCGCTCGATCACATAGACATTGATCGGCAACGGAGCGGTCCACCTGCGCGAGGTGAGCAGCCACCAGTACATCGACTTGCGGGTGGGGCCCACATGCTCGGGGTGGATCGACACCCTCCCTGTGCTGACCACCGACACCTGACTGATCGTGCTCGTCGCACCTGTTGTCTCGTTCCTCATGAAAGTTAGATTACACGACATATATGTCGTGTCAAGAATTTATGACCCGCTATCGGCCGACACGGCTCCCGGCAGGAGCATCAGCGCGGCGGCATCGCTCCGGGAAAAGGTCGTGGATGTGTCGTAGTGCACGCTCGGCCCTGAACGTGCGTTTGTACGCAGAACGGGACGTCGTGCCTGCCTAATGTGAGTGCTGTCCGGAACGAGCGGCCATCACAAAGCTCACCGGACACCAGGCCCCACCCGCTCCCCCGAGCGCACTCACCAGAAGGAAATCCCCTCATGAGCAAGCTTCGCAGCGTCCTTGTCGGCACCGCCCTGGCCGGCGCCCTTGCGGCAGGCATCGCCGCCGCCCCCGCCCAGGCCGCCACCGCCTCTGCCGTCTCCACGGCGAGCACCGCCTCGGTCTCCCAGGCCCAGTACGCCAAGCACTGGTTCTCCGGTTACTCCAGCTTCGGCCGGGGTGAGTCGCGCGGGGAGCGCTCGGAGTACAAGGGCTACTGGTACTACTCGAACGGTCGCTACTACTTCGACATCGAGGCTCGGGATCACGACCGCGACCGGGAGAACACCTACGTCGACTTCAGCTACCACGACAACGGCGGCTGGCACACCCGCCGGTTTGCCACCGGCGGCCACGGCGAGTGGAAGTTCAACATCAGCGCCCGCGGCGGCTTCGACGGCTTCCGCACCCACATCGGCGAGGGCAACAACCGCGACTTCGACTGGGGCAACTACTACCGCCACTCCTTCTGAACCGCCCCGACAACCAGCCTTCCGCCCCCCGCCGAGGGGAAGCGGACAGTAGGAAGCCAAGAGCGGGTACTCCCTCGGGAGCACCCGCTCTTCCTCATATGGAGGCCGGTCCAGCTTCCTCATATGGAGGCCGGTCCAGCCATAGAGGCCGGTCCGGCTACGCCATCCGGGACGCGATCAGCGGGGAAGACCCGGCGAAGGTCCGCGGCGGCCTTCCCCTCGGGTCCGCGCGCACGCGCTCGGCATGATCGAGCGCTCAGAGCCCGCTGCGACGCGGTTCTGACGGGTGGAGTGCGCCGGCCCCATGGTCTGCCCGATCACTTCTTGTTCTTCAGCCCCCGGTAGCGACGGATGAGGGCGTTGGTGGAGGAGTCGTGGGTGAGCTCCGGCTCGGCGTCGCTCTCCAACTGCGGGGCGATCTGGCCGGCGAGCGCCTTGCCGAGTTCCACTCCCCACTGGTCGAAGGAGTCGACCCCCCAGACCGTCCCCTGGACGAACACGCTCTGCTCGTAGAGTGCCACGAGAGCGCCGAGCACGTGCGGGGTGAGCCGCTCGGCGAGCAGCACGTTGGTGGGACGGTTACCCTCCATGACCCGATGCGGCACGACTTCCGGCGCGGTGCCCTCGGCCTGGATCTCCTCCCTCGTCTTGCCGAAGGCGAGAGCCTGTGCCTGCGCGAAGACGTTGGCCATCAGCAGGTCGTGGTGGTCGCGCAGCGGGTTGAGGCTCTCGCCGAATCCGATCAGATCGACCGGGATCAGCCTCGTGCCCTGGTGGATGAGCTGGTAGAAGCTGTGCTGACCGTTCGTGCCGGGCTCACCCCAGTAGACCGGTCCGGTGTCGTAGTCGACGGGGTCGCCGTCGCGGGTCACGTGCTTGCCGTTCGACTCCATGGTGAGCTGCTGGAGATAGGCCGGGAACCGCTTCAGATACTGCTCGTACGGCATGACGCCGATGGTCTGCGCCCCGAAGAAGTTCGCGTACCAGACGGTGAGCAGTCCCATCAGCGCCGGCAGGTTCTCCGCGAGCGGGGCCGTGCGGAAGTGCTCGTCCATCTCGTGGAAGCCGGCCAGCATCTCGTGGAAGTGCTCCGGGCCGATCGCGACCATGGTGGACAGGCCGATGGCCGAGTCCATCGAGTAGCGCCCGCCCACCCAGTCCCAGAAACCGAACATGTTGGCGGTGTCGATGCCGAACTCCGCGACGCGTTCGGCATTGGTGGACACCGCGGCGAAGTGCTGCGCGACCGCCTCGTCCGTACCCAGCTGGCCGATGACCCAGTCGCGCGCCGAGTGGGCGTTGGTGAGGGTCTCCTGCGTCCCGAAGGTCTTGGAGGAGACGATGAACAGCGTCTCGTCGGCGAACAGGTCCCGGGTCGCCTCCACGAAGTCGGTGGAGTCGACGTTCGACACGAACCGGAACGTCAGGTCGCGCTTGCTGTAGTGGCGGAGCGCCTCGTAGGCCATGACCGGCCCGAGGTCGGAGCCCCCGATGCCGATGTTGACGATGTTCTTGATCGGCTTGCCGGTGTGGCCCTTCCACTGGCCGGAGCGCACGCGCCTGGCGAAGTCGGCCATCCGGTCGAGGACCTCGTGGACCTCCGCGACGACGTCGGTCCCGTTGACGGCGAGCGAGGTGCCCTTCGGCATCCGCAGCGCGACATGCAGCACCGACCTGTGTTCGGAGGTGTTGATCGGCTCGCCCCGGAACATCATGTCCCTGCGCTGCTCCACTTCGGAATCCCGGGCAAGCTCGACCAGCAGGCGCAGCGTCTCGTCCGTGACGCGGTTCTTCGAGTAGTCGAGATACAACCCGGCCGCCTCAGCGGTCATGCGCTCGCCACGCTCCGGATCCTCGGCGAACAGTTCGCGCAGGTGGCGACCGCCGATCTCGGCATGGTGCTGCTCAAGCGCCTTCCACGAGGCGCGCTCACGGAGCGGGACGGTCGGCATCGGTAATTCCTCCGTTAGCTGTCGGAATGGCCCCAAAACGGGCCAGATCCTGCGAGTGCACTGTGTCTTCTCTCCATGAGAGCGTATTCATGCACCTCGCCCCGTGGACGCCACGCACCCCGAGTTCGGTGGAGTCGGGTCACACCGAGGTCTCCGTCAAGCTCGGGACAGTCATGACGCGACCTGGGGAGCCGCCTCGATCGCCCGGGCCGTCAGCCCGTCGAGCACCTTCGCGTGAACCGCGGGGACCTCGATGTCCAGGATCAGGCCATCATCGCCGGGGGTGAGGACGAAGGCGAAGAACGAGCAGCAGCCCGTCTCCCTGGCCACCAGGTCTCGCGTGGCCTCCTCCGTCTGTGCTCCGTTTTTCAGCCTGAGCCGCAGGTGGGTCGGCCCCACGCGCTGCAGTCCACGCAACGCGGAGGCGAACAGTTCGTCGAACTCCGTCGCCCGCAACGGCCGTTCCTCGGTCGGAAGCGTGCATTCAGCCGGCGCCCATTCCATGAGCCCTCCAGGTGACGGCCGCCCGACTCTCCTGCGAGCGGTTCCCGCACGACGGTAACCCTGTACCCGGGTACGGGATGCAACCCCCCGATCCATGTCTCCGGCGGGGCGCCCGGCTCCGGCGTGATTATTTGCGCGGTGCCGAGGCCGTGGGTTTCATCGCGGCCGAGATGAACCGCCGGCACTCGCGGTCACCGCCACGCACCTCACCCATCCGTGGTGAGGCACCCTGCCCGCTCGTGGTCAGGCGCCGAAGAACTCGGCCAACACGGGTGCGAGTGCGTGCGGGGCCACATCGTGCGTCTGGCCGTCGAGCGTCCGGTGCTCCGCGGTGGGAAGCGCGTCCGCGGTGGCCTTCGCCGCCCGCTGAAGGCTCTGCGGGCTGGCACCACCGGCGAGGACCAGGGCCGGAACGGAGATCGTCGCCGTCAGGTCACGTGGCACGCCACCGCCGGCGAGCACCTCGTCGTCGTAGGCGAGCGTCGGGGCGATCGCCTCCAGCATGGCCCAGCCGGGCTGTGCCCGGATGCCGGCGACAGCCTGGGCGGGTACGCCGACGTATGTCATGAACAGTGCCACGGCGTCGCCCCTGTGCCCGGCGTCGAGCAGCTCGTGGAGTCGTCGGGTGTACTCCTTGATCCGGGTGCCGTCCTCGACCTCGGCCATGAACGGTGGCTCGTAGAGCGCCAGCTTGGTGATCCCGGGGCCGGCCGCCGCGGTCGCCAGGGCGAGGGCCGCACCGGAGGAGATGGCGTAGACGTGTGCCTCGCCACCGGCCTGCGCGATGAGGGCACGAAGGTCCTCGACCTCGCGGGCGACCGCGTACGGCATGGTGTCCGAGCTCTCGCCCCGGCCGCGGCGGTCGTAGGCGTAAACGGTGAAGGCGCCCTGCAGCAGCGCGGCGAGCGACCGCATCGGCCCCGCGCCGCGATAGCACATGGCACCGTCGACGAGGACGAGCGCCGGCCCGCTGCCGGTGCGCTCGTAGGCGATCGTGGTGCCGTCCGCTGACGTGACTGTCGGCATTCCGTGCTCCCTATTCGTGCCGGTGTTCTTGCCCGGCGTTCAGACCGGCCAGGTAGACGTCGAGACGGTCGAGGCCGGTGGCGAAGCCGGCCCTCGCCTCGGCGCTGAGGTATGCGGCCGGCACGTTGGTCTGATGGGTGACCACCTCGGTGCGCCCGTCGTGCAGATCGACGAAGGTGATCGTGGTCCGCATGCCGCCTTCGACGCCGGGCTCGATCCACACCAGCAGCTCGGGACGGCGTATCTCGACGTAGACGGCCCGCATGGTGTGCGTGCTGCCGTCCGCGTCGTTGACCATGGTGGTCTCGAAGACTCCACCGGGCCGCAGGTCGACGGTGATGTTGCCGACCGGCGTGGTCGTCCCGGCCGGACCCCAGAAATGGGCGAGGTGTTCGGGCGTGGTCATGCAGTCGAACAGCAACTCGGGCGACGCCCGGTGCACGCGCCGGTAGGTGAGCTCGCCGGTCTCGGTCGTCATGTCGTCCCCTCATCCCGGCGCTGCCCTGCTTGCAGGGCGGCCAGGTGCTCGTCAAGGCGGTCATGGCGGCCGGCCCAGATCTGCCGGTGCCGAACGATCCAGCCGGCGGCCGCGTCGAGGTGCTCCGCGTCCAGGACGCAGGGTCGCGACTGCGCGGCCCGGGTCCGCGTGATCAGGCTGGCACGCTCAAGCACCTTCAGGTGCTTGGAGACCGCCTGCTGCGTCATCGCGAACGGCTCGGCGAGCTCGTTCACCGTCGCGTCACCATGAGCCAGTCGCTCCAGGATCGCGCGCCTGGTGGGGTCGGCCAGCGCCGAGAACACCAGGCTCAACTCGTCTTCAACGACTGCCATGCCCAGACCCTAGTCACAACCACATGATTGCACAACCCAATGGTTGTATAAGACATGCCGGCCAGGACCTCAACCTCGCCGAGAGGAGTCGAGCGTGGACGGCCGGGGGCGATCCTCACCGGCACAGGGCTTTTCCCATGAACGCGCGCTGCCGCGAGTCGATGACGGACCGGATTCGCGGAGCACGTCCGCTAGCGGCGGACGCGGCTCCGGATCGCGAGCAGGGCCAGGGCCAGGAGGAGGGGCGCGGTCAGGCGCAGGACCAGTTCGATCCATTCGCCCGCCGGGGTGAGAAGGGTGTCGGTGCCGCGCAGCAGCGATGTCGCCGCTCGGACGCTGAACCGCACGGCGTCGCCGTACGCGACCGATTTGCCGGGGAAGCCCCACTTCACGAAGGCCGCCGACGCGACGGCGACGACAACCGCGAGGGACGCGAGCGCCCGCCAGGCGCGGACGCCGTAGCCCGACAGCAGCCAGTAGAGGGAGACCAGCAGCCATTCGCCGAACGAACCGGTCAGGCCGCGCCACCAGCGCTCGCGGACCCGGATGCGGAACTCCTGCCACAGGCCGCGGCGGCGCATCTCCATCTCGCCGTAGTAGAAGTCGGTGACGGCCGGTTCGTCCTTGGCCGCGTCGTACATGCGGCGCAGCGCGTGGTAGTCGCCCTGGACCTCGGCGCTGATCACGGCGTCGGGGTCGTCGCCGGGAATCGCCCAGCGCGGCGAACCCGATCGGGCGCGCCTCCTGCGCTCGTCGGCCAGTACAGCCCGGCGGGTCACCCAGAAGCCGCGCGGCGAGTGGCCCCAGGACTGCCAGCCCTCGACGGTCAGCTTGTCGAGGTTGTGGGCACCGCCGAACGAGCAGCGCGACAGGTCGACGTACGACAGCGTGAGGCCGGCCAGGTCGGTGCCGATGACGCTGTGCAGCCGGGGGCGGTCGGCCATCCGCCAACTCCCCACGGTGTCCGCCGCGGCGGACAGCGTGGAGGGGGCGCCGAAGTGGACGTCGTGGAGGGTCACGTCGGCGGGTCCCGAGGCGGTCAGCCGGGCTCCGGCGTCGAAAACGGTCCGGTCGCAGGAGAGCCGTCCGTCGCCGACCTCGATCCGCGCCCTGCGATCGAACGTCGAGAGGCTGAAGTCGGCGTCGGGCGAGGTCAGCGACAGCACGGTGGTACCGGCGAAGGTGACCCGGCTGAGATGCGCCTTACGGTCGAAAGCGACCTCGTCGAACAGCAGGCCTCCGCTGAACACCGCCTGCTGAAACCACGCCTCAGCCTCGAATGCGACCGTGGTGAACCGGGCATATCGAGCGAACGCGACGTCACTGAACTCCGCGTCGTCCGCGAACCGGACGTGGTTGAAATTGACCCGGTGGTCGAAGTGAGCATGCGCGAACCGGACCGGGTGGAGAAAAGTGACGTGGTCGAACTGCAGCCACTCGCCGAATCCGGCCCCGCGGAAGTCGACCGGGCCTTCGAAGGTCACATTCCTGATGGTGATCCGTGAGTCGAACACGGCTCCGGAGAGGTCGACCGCGCCTTTGACGACGAGGGGCTCCGCGTCGGGTGGCCGTGTGTCGTGCAGGTAGTGCTTGACGCATATGTTGTTCTGGCCGCTGTCCTCTTCGCAAAGATCACACTTCGCCACGACTGGATAAGGTACCGGCAACCTCACGGGGAAGCCACGGCGACTTCCGCGAGGCATCGGCGCCCCTCGCCGCCGCGGTCGGCCGCTGACGGCACCTCACCCATTGGTCATTTTGTGAGGATCCGTCAGTAAGGTCTGCTGGCATGCGTACCCTTTCTGTCGCCCTGATGGCCGGCGTACTTATGAGCATGCCGCTCACCGGTGCGGCGAGCGCGGACTCGGCCGGACCCGTTCCGAGCGGCAGCGCCGCCTTCACCAAGAACCCGATTTACAAGACCGGTAAATTCACGTCTCAGACCTGCGATGAACCGGGCATCAGCGGCGGCCATTTCGATTCCGTCGAGCTTTATTTCGAGAACATGTCCGAGTGTCTCGACAGGGCGTGGGGGCCACAGCTGAAAAAGGCCGGAATCCGGTACAGCAAGCCGAAGGTCAAGGTCACGTACGGTTCACAGGCCAAGACCGCCTGCGGTACCTACCAGCTGGATGACGTGTTCAGCATGTACTGCAAGGCCAACCAGACCATTTACGTGATGGTCGCCGAGTACGGCGTGAGAAACGAGCTCGACAGCCCGCGCATGCTCGAAAGCCTCTCCATCGGATACGGCTACCACGTCCAGCGGCTGATCGGCGTCCTCCCGCAGGAGACCAGAGCCGCCAAGACGTTGTCCAAGGCCGGGGCCGTCGCCCTGAGCAGCAAGGTCTCCCTGCAGAACATCTGCTTCGTCGGCGCCTTCGTCGGAAGCGTCTGGGATTCGCTGGGCCACTCCAAGGCGCACGGCTCCGACTGGTTCATCGGCCAGCACGCCATGGAAGGCGAGACCAAGGGCAACGGCACATTCAAGAACCGGGTCTACTGGGAGACGCGTGGTTTCAACGCCGAGTCCCCCGACGTCTGCAACACCTTCAAGGCCCCGGCCTCCAGGGTTGCCTGACCCTTCTCCGTGAAGAGATCACGGGTCGGCAGCGAGGTGGCGAACGGCCGTGGCAAGGGGCGGGCCCGTCCTGCCGGGGCAGGGTTCGGTCACGGTGGCGGGAAAGTCGGGCCGGGGCGCGAAACGGCATCCGGCCTGGGCGGAAGGATCTCTGACGGATCAGGTGCGCGGAGCCGGAGGCGTGCCGGCCCACGCTCGGCCCGGCCGCCGAGGCTGCCGATCACGGAACGGCTCGACCATCGGACGCGACACGGAGAAGGCCCAGCTCCAACCGCACCGGCGCAACGGGGAAGTACGATCAGCAGATGTTCGAAAAGACCGAAACCGTACCTGGATGGCTTGCTCCGGAAGAACTGGAGTCGGTGCGGGGACGGATGCCGATCCTCTATGTCGACGCCGTGCCCGTGCGGGTCGACGACACCGGCCTGGTGACCCGCGTTGGCCTGCTGCTGCGCATCGCCTCAGACGGGGCGGTCAGCCGGGCGCTGGTCTCCGGGCGGGTGCTCCACCACGAGCGTGTCCGCGACGCGCTGCTGCGCCACCTGGAGAAAGACCTCGGGCCCGTGGCGCTGCCCCACATCCCGGCCTCTCCGCAGCCGTTCACCGTCGCCGAGTATTTCCCGACACCGGGCGTCACGCCGTACCACGATCCACGCCAGCACGCCGTGTCCCTCGCCTACGTCGTCCCGGTCTCCGGCGACTGCCGCCCTCGCCAGGACGCTCTCGACCTCGTCTGGTTCACGCCGGAGGAGGCGGCCTCCCCGCTGGTGCAGCAGGAGATGCCCGGCGGGCAGGGCGTTCTGCTGATGCAGGCTCTCGCGCACGTCGGGGGCCTCTCCTGAACGGACGGGATCCGCACCCCGGTCCACGGGGGACCCGCCCCCGGGCCTGAGCGCGCCCGGGTGTGTTCGACGGTGCCTCTGCCGCCGTCCCGACGCGCTCCTGGGCTTGAGCGCGCCTGCCGTTCGTCCGCCCCTCCGCCGGATCCTCCGGTGAGGTGACGCCGCCCACACAGCGGTGGCCTGCCCCGACGATGGCGACGGGCTCGCGCCCGGCGTTCGACCCTCTGCGATGCACCCGCGCGATCGAGGCCGAGTCGGCCCTGGTCGACGACGCCGTGGTCGCGGTCCTCGGCGCGCCCACCGTCGAGGAAGCCGTGGAGATCGCCATCGCCCTGGAAGCGCTCGCGGGCCGCCTCTTCCCCGGCACGCTCCCCCGGTTTCACACCGGGCTTCCCACCCTCCGACGCCAGGCTTCCCGCCGGTCGACGCCACGCCATCGCCCCCTGACGCCACACCATCGCCGGTCGATGCCGGACCAGAAGCGAACGGATAGGGATCGGATGTTCGCCCCGAATATCTTTTGGTTATTCGACAAACGCGCAGGTCAGCGCCAAAAGACATGAGGTAAAGGCTATGAACAGCACCTTCCGCTCCCTCGTCATCCGCCTCGCTTTCGCCGCCCTGATTCCGATCGGCGCCATCGGCGCCGGCAGCGTCTTCGCCACCTCCGCGACCGCGGACACCGTCGTACCGGTTACCAGCCCGACCCCGACCCCGACCCCCCAGCCCACCACCGGTGGCGGCGGCACCGACAACACCCCCTGGGGCTGAGATCCCACTCGCGGGCGCGGCGGGACGATCCGAAGTCCTCGCCGACTCGGCGAACTCCCCTTCGCTCTGATCAATGGCGGCGAAGGCATGAAGTGGCCCAATGGAAAAATGAAGACAGATGTCGCGGAGACGGTCAGGATTCGGCAGCGGGTCCGATCACATTGATCGGAAAGTGCTTCCGGCGGTGGCAGCGACGGTGATCGGCCTCTGAAGGCGTCACCACTGGATCGGTCTCCATGTCCGCAGGCCGGACGGCGACAGGAAAAAAGCGTCACGCCAGCGGTCCGGCGGCCGGTGAGCTGCTCCGATCCGAACTACTCACCGAAATATATCGTGACCGCACATCCCGATGAATATGGCTAGCATTATCAGCATGCCTGAGCCTGTCACGCTTCCCCATGGCCAGAACTTGAGTTGTGACACGTGTAAAAATCAGCTCTTCGAGTCTCATCGATGGAAGCTGCAGACCACGGGGATGTCATTCCTCAATCTTGACTGGGCCAACCGCGACGCGACCTGCTTTGTATGCAGTACGTGCCGCCGCATCCACTGGTTCCATTTGTGAACCGGTTGTGAACCAGGGCACGACCCGCCACACCGATCCCGGTGAGAGACGTCACGCACCGTCGAACGCCTGCGGCGCTCGCCGGCGAACCGGGCGATCCAGGCGCCTGTCCCGGCCTCCGGCACCGTGCACCCCCATTGGGCTCCGGGCACTGCTCGGGTGTCCGATATTCCGATGATCGTCCACACCCGATTGCGCGCCTGACGGCTCCGCCGGTCAACTACCTCACATAATGTCTTAAATCGAACAATAAATTACATTTCCGACAGTGAGAACATTTCACTCAATTCGACCCGCGTCCTCCCCCCACCATCCCCACCCCGCCCGCCGCATGAGCCTCGGGAACACCTCGCCACACGGCCCCCGCTCTACTCCGGCGGCCCCGCGTATCCGTTGCCCACGGAGCGCCTTCGACGGGATGATTCGGGAGACGGCGCTCTGGATCACGCCTCATAGTTGAGATAGGGTTTTTACATCGGAATATTATGGTTTATGGTTCCCAAACGGTGGCGGAGTGCCGTCACGGGTCTGGTTATCCGTCGTACCCGATGTCGAATGCCCGGCGTTTGACCTGGTCAAGCCGGTGGAATAACTTCCACGGAAGGCTACGCGCACCTGTGCCGTCCAAGGTAGCGTGGCGATATTAGAATTCTCGCCCATCTGCAGCATTCTTCGAATGCTCGTTCGAGTATTGGCACGGGGTTATGAACCTTACGGAAGAGAAGCCAGCAAGCGTCTCAACTGGCATCAAAGACCTTCGAGACGTGCCGCTGTCTCTCGTCCGCGAAGACGATCTCGGCGATGTTCTCCGCAGGATTGTTCCCACGTCCTCCGCCGTTCCGCCCGTCCCCGTGGCAGCCTTCAACTCGTCGATCTGATCCCCCGAGGAGGGCCGCCGTGATCAGGCCCTTCGTGCCATTCCGGCAATTCGTACTAAAAGTGCACAGTCGGTGCGATCTCGCATGCGACCACTGTTACGTATACGAACATGCGGACCAGAGCTGGCGCGGCCGTCCCGGAGTGATGTCGGACGAGATCATCACCTGGTCGGCGCTGCGCATCGCGGAGCATGTCAAGGAGCACGCGCTCGACCGCGTGCACATCGTCCTCCACGGCGGCGAGCCGTTGCTCGCGGGCCGCGACCGGCTCGGCCGGATCGCAGGCGATCTACGCACCCAGGTCGGCCCGCTCTGCGAGCTCGATCTGCGGATCCACACCAACGGCGTGCTGCTTGACGACGGCTTCCTGGACGTCTTCGCCGAGCACGACGTGAAGGTGGGCATCTCCCTCGACGGCGACCGCGCGGCCAACGACAGGCACCGGCGCTACCGCGACGGGCGCAGCAGTTACGACCGGGTCATCCGCGCGATCGAGTTGCTGCGCGGGCGGCCCGAGCTGTACGCCGGGCTGCTGTGCACGATCGACGTCGCCAACGACCCGATCGCCGTCTACCGCGGTCTGGCCGATCTCGACCCGCCCCGCATCGACTTCCTCCTGCCCCACGCGACCTGGGACGACCCTCCCGCCCGGCCGACGCCCACGGCATACGCCGACTGGCTCATCGCGATCTTCGAGACCTGGTTCGCCGAGGGCGGCCGGACCCCGGTCCGGATGTTCGAGTCCATCATCAGGACCAGCCGCGGCGAGTCCAGCCTGACCGAGTCCCTGGGGCTCCAGCCGTCCGACCTGGTGGTGATCGAGACCGACGGCGCGTACGAACAGGCCGACTCGCTGAAGACCACCTACGACGGCGCGCCCGCCACCGGGCTGCACGTGCTTCGGGACGACCTCGACGCGGTGGCCCGGCACACCGGCATCCTCGCCCGGCAGCAGGGCCTGGACGGGCTGTGCGACACCTGCCGCGCCTGCCCGGTGGTCGACAGCTGCGGCGGCGGCCTCTACGCCCACCGCTTCCGGACCGGTTCCGGGTTCGCCAATCCGAGCGTCTACAGCGACGACCTGCTCGCGCTCATCACCCACGTCCGTCGTAGGACCGAGATGCCCGTTCACACCGTGCCGTACGAGACCATCGACGCGCTCGCCGGCGGCTTCGGCGGCGCCGGCGACGTCGCCCGGCTCGCCGAGGCGCAGCGCAGCCTGCGCCGCGCGCTGCTCGCCGCCGTCCACGCCCGGGGCGAGACCGGCGCCGCGTGGGAGCTGCTCACCCGGCTGGACGCCGAGCATCGCGAGGCGGTCGAAGCCGTGCTCGCCCACCCGTACGTCCGGGTCTGGGCGGTGGAGTGCCTGCGCGAGCCAGGACACCTCGGGCATCTGGCCAACATCGCCGCCGCCGCCGCGATCCGGGCGGGCATCGAGGCCTCGATCGACGTGCAGATCCTTGACGGCTCGATCCACCTGCCCACGCTGGGCGTGCTCAAGGCCGGCGCGGGCCGTACGGCGCGCCTCGACATCGCCGGGGGACGGTTCACGCTGCCCGGCCGCGAGCCCGGTGTGTGGCATCCCCTGCGCAGGCTCACCGCGGGAGACTTCTCGGTCGCCCTGGAGGACACCGACCCGTTCCGCGACTGCCACGCGCACGCCGCGACCGCGCGCCTGTCGGAGGAGGACGCCGCGGCATGGCAGGCGGCGTTCGAGCAGGCCTGGGCGATGGTCGAAGCCGATCACCCGGACTACGCGCCCGGCCTGCGCGAGGGGCTCACCACGCTGATGCCCCTGGCGCCGGGCAAGGCGGGGGACCGAAGCTCCACCGCGCGGCAGGCGTTCGGCGCGATCGCCGCCGCCCTGCCCGCCGACCCCTCGACCCTCGCGCTCCTCATGATCCACGAGTTCCAGCACGTCAAGCTGGGCGCCGTGCTCGACGCGGTGAGCCTGTTCGACGAGTCGGACAGCCGGCTGTTCTACGCGCCCTGGCGAGATGACCCGAGGCCGCTCGAAGGCCTGCTCCAGGGGACATACGCGCATATCGCGGTCACCCACTACTGGCAGGTGCGGCGGCGGGTCGCGCCGGCCCGGGGCGACGTTCAGTTCGCCCGCTGGCGGGAGCAGACGGCCGAGGCGATCGAGAGCCTCGCGGAGTCCGGGTCGATGACACCGCTCGGCGAGCTCTTCGTGGCGGGGATGCGCAGGTCGGTCGCGCCCTGGCTGGCCGAGCCCGTGTCCGAGGAGGCCGCGGCCGCGGCCGCGCTGCTGGCCCGCGAGCACCACGCGAAGTGGATCGCGGGCTGAAACCGCCCGATAATTCTTCGCGTTGCGATCCGCAATTGTGCCCTGCGCCTATATTTTTTCCCGGTGGCACTTTCCTGCCATAGGCCACGTTCCTATAGTGAGATCCCGGGGGGAAGGAGGCGGATGTCCGTACCGCGCTTGCCCGCCGACAAGGAATCAGCCGGACCGTATTTCTTTCTCAGTTACGCGCACGTTCCGCCGTACGACCTTACCGACGGGGGCGGCGATCCCAACCAGTGGGTCGAGAAGCTCTTCCGGGTGTTGTGCGGGCACATCATGCACCTCACCAAAGTCCCGGCGGGATCGGCCGGATACATGGACCGCGCGTTGCGCACCGGGGACGACTGGGCGCTCACGCTCTCCAAACAGCTTTCGACGTGCCGCGTGTTCGTCCCGCTCTATTCTCCGCGTTACTTCGAGAGCGAGCACTGCGGAAAGGAATGGGCCGCTTTCCTGGACCGCACCCACGGCCACGGGGAGCCGCTGCCCGCCGCGATCGTGCCCGCCATCTGGACGCCGATGCGGAGCGTCGCGCTGCCGGAGGCGGCGGAGGACATCCAGTTCAACCACGCCGACCTGGGCGCCCGGTACGCCGAAGAGGGCTTCTACGGGATCATGAAGCTGAACAAGTACCGGAACCAGTACCAGGACGCGACCCTGCGGCTCGCACAGCGGATCATCGAAGTCGCCGAGCAGGTCACGATGCCGGTGGGCCGGGTGGACGACTACCGGGAGATGCCCAGCGCGTTCACCGACAACACCCCCGAGCGGCCGATGACCCTCACCGTGGTCGCGCCCGACATGCAGAGCCTCCCCGACGGCCGGGACGCCTACCACTACGGCAGGACCCCGCACGAGTGGGACCCGTACCGGAGCCGGAACGGCATGCGGCCACTGGCCGACTTCGCCACCGAACTGGCACGTTCCCGGGGCTTCCTGCCCGAGGTGGGATCGCTCGAGGACCACGCGGAGGCGCTCGCCGCCGAGGAGCCGCGCTCGCCCGGCGTGATGCTGGTGGACCCGTGGGCCACCACGCGCGAGGAGTGCCGGGCGACGCTGCGCCCCATCGACCGGCCCGGCCGCCAGTGGATCGCGGTGATGGTCCCGTGGAACCGCGAGGACACCGAGACCGTCGCGCGGGAATCGCAGCTGCGCAGTCACCTGACCGCCGCCCTCGGCAACAAGCTCACCGAGCCCGCCGCGGTCTCCGACATCCCCACCCTTGACGCCTTCAAGAGCCACCTGCCGGACACGCTGAACCGCGCTGCCCAGCAGTACTTCAAGCACGCCCCCGCCTACCCGCCGGAGGGCGGCAAAGTCGACAGACCCAGGCTCATCGGGCCGGAGGAGTAAAACAATGAGCGAGGGCCGGATCGTCACCTTCTACAGCTACAAGGGCGGCACCGGGCGCACGATGGCGCTGGCCAACACGGCGTGGATCCTCGCGAGTAGCGGCCTCAGGGTGCTCGTCCTCGACTGGGACCTGGAGTCCCCCGGCCTGCACAAGTTCTTCCGGCCCTTTCTCGACAACGGGATGGTCGCCAACACGTCGGGAGTGATCGATCTGATCACCACCTACCAGTGGGCGGCCATGAAGAACGAGGCGCGGCCGCGCGACTGGCACCGTGAATACGCCAGGGTCGAGCCGCACGCCGTCTCCCTCGACTTCGAGTTTCCCGGCGAGGGCACCCTCGACTTCGTCTCGGCCGGGCGGCAGAACCGCGACTACTCGTCCCTGGTCTCCAGCTTCGACTGGGACAACTTCTACGAGCGGCAGGGCGGCGGCCAGTTCTTCGACGCGCTGCGCGACGACATGAAGGCCTGCTACGACTACACGCTCATCGACAGCCGCACCGGGCTGAGCGACATCGCGGAGATCTGCACCGTGCAGATGCCGGACGTCCTCGTCGACTGCTTCACCCTCTCCGACCAGGGCATCGACGGCGCCTCGTCGGTGGCGCGGCACATCGACGACCGTTACCGCGACCGCAACATCCGGATCCTGCCGGTCCCCATGCGCATCGACACGGGCGAGAAGGAGAAGTGCGACGCGGGCCGCAACCTCGCCAAGCGCAAGTTCGACCGGTTTCCCAAGGGGATGACTCCGGAGGAGGTCAACCACTACTGGGGCGCGGTGGAGGTTCCGTACACACCCTTCTACGCGTTCGAGGAGATCCTGGCGACGTTCGGGGACGAGCCGAACCGGCCGGGCTCCATACTGGCCGCGTTCGAACGGCTCACCGGGGCGGTCACCGAGGGCGCGGTGACGTCCTTCCCGCAGATGGAGGAGTCCGTACGGCTGCACCATCTGAAGGCGTTCGTCCGCCGCGACCCGACGTACCAGACCGACGTGTACGTCAGCTACGCCTCCGAGGACCGCATGTGGGCCGACTGGATGGCGGCCCTGCTCGACCGGTACGGCTACCGCGTCTCGCTGCGCGGCATCGAGACCGAGAACGCCGCCGACTTCGCGGGGGACGCGCCTCGGACGATCGTCGTGCTGTCCAACGCGTACGTGCGATCGCCCCGTGCCCTTGAGGTGTGGCAGCGGCTGACCGGCACCGGATCCGCGAACCGCGTCGAGCTGATCCCCGTACGCGTCACGGAGTCGCGCTATCCCTCCCCGTTCGGCGACCGCGCCCTGCCGGACCTCACCAGGATCGGGGAGCACGCGGCCGCCGAGACCCTGCTGAAGGCCTTCGGCCGGACGGAGGACGGCGCCGCGCTCGACACGACCGCGCTCGGCGCGCGCTTCCCCGGCAGCGAGCCGACCGTGTGGAACGTCTCGGCCCGTAACGCGGCCTTCACCGGGCGCGGCGCCGCGCTCGACACGCTGCGCAGCCAGCTCGTCGGCGGCAACTCGGCCGTGGTGCTCCCCCAGGCGCTCTACGGTCTGGGCGGAGTCGGAAAGACACAGGTCGCCCTGGAGTACGCGCACCGGTTCCGCGCCGACTACGACCTCGTCTGGTGGATCTCCTCCGAGGACCGGGAGCGGATCAACTCGACCTTCGAGGAACTCGCCAGGCAGCTGCGCATCCCCGTCAGCGAGAACGTCGCGGAGGTCGTCACCGCGGTCCGCGAGGCACTGCGGCGCGGGGAACCCCACGGACGCTGGCTACTGATCTTCGACAACGCCGGCGAGCCGGAGGAGCTGCGGGACTTCTTCCCCGGCGGCTCGTCGGGCCATGTCCTGATCACCTCGCGCAACCAGGCGTGGTCGACGGTGGCGGCGCCGCTGGAGGTCGACGTCTTCAGCCGGGACGAGAGCCTGGAGCACCTGAGCCGCCGCGTCCCCGGCCTCGCCGCCGAAGACGCGGTGCGCGTCGCCGACGCCCTGGGCAACCTGCCCCTCGCCGTCGAGCAGGCCGCCGCCTGGCTGGCGGAGACGGGCATGCCGGCCGGCACCTTCCTGGAGCAGCTGGAGACCGAGACGGCCCGCGTCCTGTCGCTCAGCCAGCCCGCCGACTACCCGCACCCGGTGGCGGTGACCTGGAACCTCTCCCTCGCCAAGCTCCAGGAGAGCTCGCCCGCCTCGGTCCGGCTGCTCCAGCTCTGCGCGTTCTTCGCCCCCGAGCCCATCTCGATGCAGCTCCTCTACAGCGACGAGATGGTCGAGGCGCTCCTGCCGTACGACGACACGCTGCGCGAGAAGCTCGTCCTCGGCCGGGTCATCCAGGAGATCGGCAGGTTCGCGCTGGCCAAGGTGGACCAGGGCAACAACACGATCCAGGTGCACCGGCTGGTCCAGGCGGTCATCCGCAGCCAGATGAGCGAGGAGGAGCAGCAGCAGGTCTGCCATCAGGTGCACCGGATCCTCGTCGGCGCGAGGCCGCGCCAGGGCGACGTGGACGACCCGGAGAACTGGATCAGGTACGACCTCATCTGGCAGCACCTGCAGACCTGCCGGGCCACCGAGTGCACCGAGGAGGAGACCCGCCAGCTGCTCACCGATCGGGTGCGCTACCTGTGGAAGCGCGGCGACTTCGCCTCCGCGCGCTCCCTCGGCGACCGCCTCGCGGACTACTGGGAGCTGATCTTCGGCATCCATGACCGCCAGCGCCTGCACCTGCTGTTCAACATCGCGAACGTGACCCGTTCCCAGGGGGACTACGCCAAGGCCAAGGAGCTGGATGGGTGGGTGCTCGACCAGCAGCGGAGCGTGGTCGGTGAGAACCATCCCCACACCCTGCTCACCCGGGGCGGGCTCGGGGCCGACTTCCGCGCCGAGGGCGACTACGAGGGCGCGCTGGAGCTGGACAAGGTCACCTATGCCCGGTGGAAGACGCTGTTCGGCGAGGACCATCCGCGTACGCTCGCGGCGGCCAACAACCTGGCCGTGTGCTACCGGCTGGTCGGCGACGGCTTCAGCGCCCGCGAGCTCGACGAGGACACCCTGCAGCGGCGGACCCGCGTGCTCGGCGTCAACCACCCCTACACCCTGTTCTCCGCCGTCCAGCTCGCGCGTGACCTGCGCGAGGTGGGCCTCTACCGGGACTCGGTCGAGCTTCTGCAGGGCAGCCTGCAGCACTACCGGGAGGCGCTGGGCGAACGGTTCGTCGACACGCTCCGGGCGGCCAAGAGCCTCGCGGTGTCCCTGCGCCGGGCCGGCGACCAGGAGAAGGCGCTGGAGCTGGCCAAGGAGACGTACGACCGCTACCAGCAGCACTATCCCGGAACTCCGGACGCGCAGGCCTCGACCCTGGAGCTCGCCTGCTGCCTGTCCGCCCTGGACGACAAGGTGGGCGCCCGTAACCTCGCCGCCGAGATCGTGCGCACATACCGGGCGGATCTCGGCGAGAACCATCCGGGAACGCTCATCGCGCTCAACAACCTGACGATCTACCTCCGGGGGACGGGCGCGCTGCGCGAGGCCCTCGCCCAGTCGAACATCGCCCTGAACGGACTGCGCCGGCAGCTCGGCGAGACCCACCCGTTCACCCTGTCCGCCGCGATCAACTACGCGAACTGCCTCGGTGACGACGGGAGCACCGCCAAGGCCGAGGAGCTCGAACGCCAGACCCTCGACGCGCTACGGGTCAAGCTGGGGTCCGAGCATCCGGACGCGCTCGCCTGCGAGGCCAACCTGTCGGTGACCCTGTGGACATCCGGACAGGCCGATCCGGCGGAGCGGCAGCGCGAACGGCTGCTGCCGGTGATGGCCCGGGTCCTGGGCGAGACCCACCCGACCCTGGGCAACCTCAGGGATTGGCGCCGGATCAACCGGGATCTGGAACCTCAGCCCTTCTAGGGTCTGTTCGGGATTCAGATCATGATGTTCGCCTACGCGGTGCCGCCGGCCTTCGAGTAGGCCCTACCCGGCGGAGTCGAACGGCCGAGGCCGGCGCGTAGCCTTTCCTCAACATCCACCCAGTCCGAGGAAGAGCTCGATGGCCGACGCCTCCCCCTCCCGACGAAGCATCGGAACCGAACCGACGCCCGTCGTACCCGCCGCCGCCCCCGTGGCCCGTCCGGGAGACGGCGCCGCTTCGCTGACCGTCCAGGTCCTCGGTCCCTTACGGGTGTGGCGTGACGGCGTCGAGGTCGACACCGGACCGCGGCAGCAGACCTACCTGCTGGCCCTGTTGCTGATGCATGTGGGTCGACCGGTCAGCTCTTCCGAGCTCATCGACCTCGTCTGGGACGACAAGATGCCGACGTCGGCGTTGAACATCGTACAAAAATATGTCGGGACGTTGCGACGGCTGCTCGAACCGAATCTGCCCGCGCGGGCGCCCGGCTCCTACCTCCACCACCGCAGCAGCGGCTACCAGTTCGATGACAGCCACGTGGCACTCGACCTGACCGAATTCCGCCGGCTTCTCGGCCTCGCCCGCGCCGCACTGGACGCTCACCGGTTCGAGGAGGGAGCCGATGCCTACGAAGAGGCTCTGTCGCGGTGGCGAGGGTCCGCGGGCGACGGGCTGACCCTCAGCGCCGCCGCCTATCCCCTGTTCGCCTCCGTCAACCGCGAACTGCTCGACGCCTGCGTCGAGGCCGCTCACGCCATCGTGCCTCGCGGTCATGCCAAACGCATCTTGCAACCGCTGCGCCTCGCCGCATGGATCGCGCCCTTCGACGAGACCGTTCAGGCGACGCTCATGACCACCCTGGCAGCGTCGGGACAGCAGGCGGAGGCCCTGTCCGTGTTCGACACGGTGCGAGCACGGCTGGCCGAGCTGGGCATCGATCCCGGTCCAGCGCTCCGCGAGGCGCACCGGCAGGTTCTCCAACAGGCCGGGGCTGTCCTCACACCACGCGTCGCCGGCCTTCTCCCGGAAGTCGCGCCCGGATCCAAGTCCGGCGCGCACTCCACGAGCGGAGCGCGAAAACCTTCCGACAGCCGGTCCGATCGTCTCGTGGGTCGACAAGAGGAGCTCGCCCTCCTCCGCCATGCCGTCGACTCGGCCGCCATCGCCCGAGCGCAGATCGTACTCGTCGAGGGTCCACCAGGAGTGGGCAAGAGCCGGTTGCTTGCCGAAGTCGCCGACGAGGCCGCCGCGAACGGTGCCCTCACCTTCTGGGGCCGATGCCACGAGGGCGAAGGCGCCCCGTCGATGTGGCCCTGGGTCCAGATCGTCGAGGCCCTGATCGCGGCACTGCCGGAGGACGACCGGGCGCGTTGGACCGCCGAACTCGGCGACCTGCTGCAGCACCCCGCACACGATGCCGAAGTCCTGGCGCGGCCGGATGCCGGAGCGCAATTCCGTTTGTACGGCAGCGTCGTCGCACTGTTCAACGCGGCCGCCGCACGTCAGCCCTTGGTCGTCGTCGTGGATGACCTTCACTGGGCGGACCAGGCCTCGCTTCAGCTGTTCGCGCACCTGGCCGAGTCGCTCCCGGACAGGAGCGTGTTGATGGGCACCTTGCGCGGCCATGCACCGACGCCCAGCCAACACCTGCGGCGCATGTTGGCGGCGGTCGCGCGCCAGGACCGCCACCGACGCATCGCTCTTGGTCCCCTCGGCCCATCTGATGTCGCCGAGTTGGTCCACCAGGAGACTGGGCAGTCTCCGAGTCCCGGCGTCGCGCGGAACATCCAGGCCCGCACCGAAGGCAACCCCCTGTTCGTGCGCGAGCTCGCGAGGTTCCTGGCCGAAGAGGACCATCTGTCCGACCAGGCGGCAGCCCAGGCCGCCGTCCCGTCCACGGTGCGCGACATCGTCCGCGACCGGACGAGCAAGCTCGACGACGAGGACCGTCGCCTCATCGAAACAGCAGCCCTGATGGGCCGCGACATCGACGCCCGCCTGTTGGCGAGGGCATCAGGCCTCGACGCGTCGCAGTGCCTCACTCGCCTGGAGACCCTTGAAGCGCTCGGCCTGGTCGAGGTGACCTCCGGCTCCCTGGGTGACTGGCGGTTCGTGCACGATCTCGTCCGCGAGTCGGTGGCCCGCTCGACGTCCCGATCAGATGCAAGCCACCTCCATCTGCGCATCGCGGCCGCGCTCGCGCAGACCCAGGAACCGGCCGAGCGTCATGGTGAGGCACTCGCCCACCACCTGTGCTCGGCGGGCCCGCTCGCCGAGCCGGAGCAGACGGCGCAAGCACTCATCGTCGCGGCCCGCATCGCGGCAAGACGATCCGCCTACGAGACTGCGGAGAAGCACCTCGACGCCGCGGCCCACATCGCACGCAGCGCCGGACTCCCCGGCCTTGAGCTGGCCGCGCTCACCGAGCTGACCGCCGTCGCGGGTATCCACGCCGGTTTCGTCGGAGCCACCATGGATCATCTGGACCGCGCCGAGAAGGTCGCGCGGTCGCTCGGCCGAGAACGGGAGGCCACCGGCTTCCTCTTCTCCCGGTTCCTGGCTCACGCCCAGGGCATCCAGCTCGACGCTGCCGGGCGCCTCGCGCGCCGGCTGCTGGATCATGGTCAGCGCTCCTCGGACCCTGTCGTCCAGGCTTCCGGCCATCACGCCTGGGGAGTCCACCAGTGGAGTTCAGGCAACATCGGTGAGGCCTACCGGAACCTGAGCCAGTCCGATTCGCTCATCCGTGCCGAGAGAGACGCCGAGCCGCTGCGACACCGGCTGCAGATGACGACGCCGGTCATGCTGGCGCTGAACACCGCGCTGCACGGCGACCTGGTCGCCGCGCGCCACCTTTTCGACGTGGTGGAGCTCGACGCCGGCGACGACCCCTATGCCATCAGCATCTGGGGCTCATTCGCTGTCACCGCGGCGGCCGCCGCGGGAGATTTCGCCTGGGCGTTGCGGGCGGCTGAGACGGCGATCGACGCCGATCCGGACTTCTCCTTCACGTTCTCCGGCAGCTACCCGCGGCTCGCGAGGCATTGGGCGAAGGCCATGTCCGGCGGTGACCCCGTCACGTCGGCCATGGAGATGGAGCGCATCATCGAGACCACACTGGTCGACCCACCTCGATCGAACCTGGCCACCTGGTACGCGCTTCTTGCCGAGATCCGACTTTGCGCCGACGACGTCTCCGCCGCCATGACCGCGTTGGACAAGGCCGCGACGTTCATCGACACGTACGGCGAACGGTATGCAGAGGGCTTGGTCTTCCTCATCCGTGCGAAGGCGCTCCGAGCCGGCGGCGACGTCCAGTCCGCCAGGCGCACCGCCCATCGAGCGCTCGTCCTTTCGCAGGAGCGCGGAGCCCACCTTTTCGCAGCGCGCGCCAACGGTTTGCTCGCCGAACTCCCCTGCAACGGTTACGACGACGTTCTGGGCCTACACGCGGATCACGGCTAGGGCCTGTTCGAAATTCGGATCTTCAGGTGGGCCGGAGGCTTCCGGGCCATAGGGTCGCGCCTCGCAGGTGGAGCCCGGCCGGGTAGCTTTCCGGGGTCCTGTCGAAGCGGAAGGCCGGCCCACGCGCCGGCCGGGTCGAGGCCTGCCTGCCCACCTGCCCGGGCCGCGGGAAGATCTTCCAGGTCACGTCCACCACGCCGGGCGGGACCTGGAAGATCAGCCCTCCCGGATCACGCCTCCGTCACCCAGGCGAGCACGTCGGGCAGAACCTGCAGCGCTCCGAAGTGGGCCGCGCCCTTCTGGATGACCACGGTGGCGCCCGGAATGCGGCGGCCCAGCCAGCGCGAGTGCTCGACGGGAGAGAACACGTCCGCGTCGCCGTGCCAGAGCAGCGTCGGCACGGTGATGTTCCGGGGATCGAAGCCCCACGGCGAGCAGAAGGCCAGGGCGTCGTCGACCCATCCGGCGGTCGAGCTGCGCAGCGCCTCGGCGAAGTTGTGCGCCAGCATCCTGCGGATGCCGTAGTCGGCCACCACGTTCCGGTCCGGCTCGGGCAGGTCGTCGTCGAGCCCGGGGACCAGGTCGGTCGGGTCGGCCCTGATCCGGGCGGCGGCGGGGGCCAGCAGCGCCGTGATCGGCCCGGAGCCGCTCGCCGCCGTCGTGTGCTCGATCACGTTCGACGCCGACATGCCCCGGAACCAGTCCAGCCCCTCGGCCTCCGGCGGGGCGAGCGTGACCAGCGCCGCCGCCCTCGTCATACGGCCTGGCAGCAGTGCCGCGCAGGCGAGCGCGTGCGGCGCGCCACCCGACCGGCCGATCACCGCGAACGAGTCGAGCTCCAGGGCGTCGGCGACGGCCGCCACATCCTCCGCCACATCGGCCACGGTCCGGCCGAACCTGCGGTCGGACATTCCGTATCCCGGCCGGTCATAGGTGATCAGCCGAACCCCCAGCCGGTAGATGACCGATGCGCGCGGCAACGGGCCGACCCTGCTGCCCGGCGTTCCGTGCAGCAGGAAGACCGGCTTTCCCCCTGGTTCACCCCTCTCGTCGACCGCGAGCACCCTTTCATTGTTAATCCGTACGAGCCTCGTCAAAATGCCTCCCCGTGTCATTCCAGACCAATTTTCTCTTTATCGCGAGTTTTGTCCCATATCAATTTCATACGGAGACATCCGGGCCGCACCGGAGAACGGCGCCGTCACCACAGCACCTCGGCATACGTCGATTCGCCCTCTACGGGGAGCGGGCCAAGACCTTCCCCATCCGAACGCCGTATGGAGTGACATATACGGCGTTGTCCTACGTATCTTGACAGCGCCCCCACCGTCAATGCTTTATGTACGGGCGCGGCTTCCACGGTGCCGGGAGGCGCCCGCGGAGGGTGCACCACGCCGGGACATGGACGCCGCGTGGCAGGCCCGAACCAGGCAATTCAAAGGAGGGTCCATGAGCAGCGCAGACGTGGACGAATATGTGAAGACCAGGGTCATCCCGGAGCACCAGGACATCGTCAGAGTTCTCCGCGAGCTCATGGCGGAGTGCGCACCGGAGGCGGCCGAGACGATCATCTACGGGTCCCCCGCCTGGAAGGGCAACAAGCCTCTGGCGATCATCAGCCCCAGCAAGACGCACATCACCTTCGCCTTCGAGCGGGGCGCCGAGTTCGAGGATGCCCACGGCCTGCTGGCGGGCGTGGGCAAGAAGACGCGACACGTCAAGATCAAGAAACTGGATTCCATGGACCGGGACGCCCTCCGCGACTACATAGCGCAGGCCGTGAAGCTGGACGGAGAACAGATCACCTGATCCGATTTGGGCATTTAATCCTTTCTGCGAGGATTGCCCGATGACGACGTCCTTGATCCGCCCAAGATCCAGCGAGGACCTGTGCGCCTGTGTCGATGCTCTCGCCGCGGTGCACGCGTCCGACGGTTACCCGGTGAACTGGCCCTCCGATCCTCAGGGATGGCTGACACCGTTGGATCTTGTTCGGGCGTGGGTGGCGGTCGAGGATTCCGACATCGTCGGCCACATAGGGCTCTCCTTCATTGACGTGGCAACGTTTGAACCGCCCCTGGCCCTGGCCCTCGGCACGCCGACCGGTGTCGTCGGATCGATCACCCGGCTCTTCGTCACCCCCCGGGGGCGGGGCCACGGACACGCCGTCCACCTGCTTGACGTGGTCTGCCGGGAGGCGAGCGACCTCGGACTGCCCCTCACGCTCAACGTGTCCGACGACGGCCACGCGGCCATCGCCCTGTACGAACGTGCCGGATGGCAACGCGTGGCCAGCGCCCGCGCCGACTGGCTGAACGCGGCGGGCGAGAACGCCCTGGTGCACTACTACGTGAGCCCCGGTTCGGCACAGAGGCCGGATCAGAGCACGTAGGCGCCTTCGGGCCCGCGTATGTGAACCCCGATTCGACGCGGAGGCCGGATCGGGGCGCGCAGACGCCTTCAGGCCCGTGATCGGCCCGGCAGAGGCGCGTGCGTCACGCCAGGGCGCTGGTGGTTCCCCCGTTCACAGGGGCTGATCAAGCCGTCGCCACGCCGGAGAGAAGCCCGACGCCTCGAAGAAGGCCACCGCCGTGGAGTTGAAGTCCCAGACCTCCGTCATGAAGCGTGTGCACCCGGCCTGCCGGCCTGTCTCGCGAACGGCGTTCAGCAGGGCGGTCCCGATTCCGCGGCGAACCGCCTCGGGGGCCACGGCCAGGTGGTCCAGGAGAATGAACGAGCCCGCGTGTGTGAGCGCGCTGCCGGTACGTTCGTTGAGGGTCGCCATCGCATATCCCGCCGGCCGGCCGTCAGGGAGTTCGGCGATGAGGACCCGGACCGATTCACGGCCGAGCAGGTCCCTGAACCCTGCGGTGAGCTCCTCGCTCGACGGATCTCCCTTGAAGAGGTCCGGCCGGTGCTCCGCGTGGATGTCCTGCACGAAGCGGTTCAACTCGGCGAGCAGGGCGGCGTCGTCGAGGGTCGCCCGGCGAATCTGTGGTGAATGCACGGCGCTGCTCCTCAGCATGGGGGCGTACGGAAATTCTGGATCTTGCGCTGTGGGTTCTCAGGGCTGCTTGGGCCCTTCCGTCCTGGGCCGTGACACCGGCCTTGGTTCGGACGGGTATCAGGGCCGCTCGGGCCCTTCCGTCCTGGGCGGAGCCGGTCGATTCCCGTCGAGCCGGCGGCCGGCCGTTCTCGCGCCGGGGGCGTCTCCCCGCCCGGGCGGGAGAACCTCAGGGACGCGCTTCCCAGTCGGCCTTGGTCAGCGCGTATTCGACCTCTCCATGCTCGGAACCCTCGATGACGTCCGGCCAGTCCTCGTGATAGGTGCGCACCAGCGTCAGGCCGCACTTCTCCATCACGCGCCGGGAACCGAGGTTGACGGCCATCGTCCCCGCGAACACGCGCTCCACCCCCAGCTCGGTGAAGCCCTTGCCGATCAGCGCGCGCGACCCCTCGGTGGCGTAACCCTTGCCCCAGGCGGACGCGCGCAGCCGGTAGCCGAGCTCGATCTCACCGTCTCGCGGCTCGTCCAGCCGCGGCCGGAAGTGGAACCAGCCCAGGAACCGGCCGGTGGACTTCTCCTCCGCCGCCCAGAAGCCGAATCCCTCGAACCGGCCGTAGTAGCCGAGGAACGCCGGGAGGACCCTGCTCCGGATCTCGTCACGGGGAGTGGGCCGGCCTCCGTTGAGGAAACGCATGACCGCGGGATCACCGTCGAGCTCGACCAGGTTGTCCTCATCGGCCTCGGTGAAGCGACGCAACGTCAGACGGTCGGTCTCCAGAAAGATCTCCATACGTCACAATTTATCGACTTCATCGGCGTCCGGTCCGCGGGCGGCCATTCCGTGGGGCATCAGCAGGAAGACCCGGGGAGCCAGGCGGTCCATGTCCCCGCCCCTGCCGAACACCAGACCGGCGGCGAAGTCGACGAACTGCTTGGCCTCGCCGTCCGGCATCTCGGTGAGGTCCATCACCACGGGAACACCCGTACGGAAGAAGTGCCCGACGTAGAGCGCCTCGTTGTAGTTCTGAGGACAGAGTGTCTTGAACACCGCCCCAGTCTCCACACTTTGCGGCGGCAGTTCCACCTCATGGACGCGCTCAGCGCGTTGCTCCCCGGTTCCGGGCTCTCCTCGCGGACGGATCGAGGGCGGGCGGAGGTGACGGGGTTCCTCCCGCTCCCCGCCGGCGACCGTTTACTCTCTGCCGATGACCGTCGTGATCGCGGAACAGACCGCTCGTACGGGCCCCGATGCGTAAGGAATACTCGATGAGCAGTCAAGACGGTACGGCCGGCGACGAACCGATCCGGGTGGTGGTCGCCGACGACCAGGAGCTGGTCCGCGGCGGCTTCGCGATGATCCTCGACGCCCAGCCGGGCATCCAGGTGGTCGCCGAGGCGGGTGACGGGCACGCCGCCATCGCGGCCGTACGGGAACACCGGCCCGATGTCCTCCTCCTCGACATCCGCATGCCGCGCATGAACGGCATCGAGGCGGCGGCGGTGGTGTGCGCGGAGACCGCGTGCCGGGTGCTCATGCTCACCACGTTCGACCAGGACGACTACGTCTACGACGCCCTGCACGCGGGGGCGAGCGGCTTCCTGCTGAAGGACGTGCGCCGCGCCGACCTCGTGCACGCCGTACAGGTGGTCGCCTCCGGGGAGTCGCTGCTCGCGCCCTCGGTCACCCGGCGCCTGATCAGCGACATGGTGAGCAAGGGGCCACGGCGGCAGCCCGCGCCCACCGGTCTGGACGTGCTCACCGTCCGCGAGAAGGAGACCCTGCAACTGCTCGGCCGCGGGCTCTCCAACGCGGAGATCGCCGCGCATCTCGTCGTCAGCGAGCACACCGTGAAGACCCACGTGAGCAACGTGCTGTCCAAGCTCGGCCTGCGCGACCGCGTCCAGGCCGTGATCCGTGCCTACGAGTCCGGCCTCATCCTTCCCGGAGAGTAGATCGCTCCCACGGCGGAGGGAGACTCGGCACCGCTATGGCCGCCGCCGCTCAGGTCGGCTCTGATCGGCGGTCGTGGCGCCAGTGCGGGCTCGGTACCGATCACCAGGGCGACAAGGACGAGCGTCATGCCGAGCACGATGAGGCGCACAGCGGGACCATACTTCAAAGTCTGATTCCAGACCATGCCTTGATCGTTTCGGAGCCGTTCGCCGGCGGAGGCACCGTCCAGACCCTGTCGGCGGGCACGGCGGCCATGGTGTTCGGGCGCCGCCGGCACGAACCCGGCCGATCGAGCCGCCCCGACGCGCGCCGTCCCGTTCACCGCTCCGCGGCCGAAGGCGACCTTTCCGTCTCCTCCCCGGCGGCTTCGCTGAATACGGCAGCCACACCCGATTATCGCCATTACGATCATTCGGCATGATGACCGACCGCGAAATCCTCCTGCACCTTTTTGGCTTGGGGTCCATCGCTCTCATCGTGGGAGGGTTTCAGGCCGCGGGAAACCAAGGATGGCGCCACTTCGGCAGACCGGTCACCATGGGCGTCGTGGGAATCAGCTTCATGCTCGCGGCAGGTGTGGCGGCACTTGCCGAACTGCCGAATATGGAACAGCTGCCTCCGGCGAGGACCTTCCATCTCCGAGACGAACTGCGCCTCAAGACGAGGAAATAGGGGCCGGGCTCTCGGCGACGCCTGTCCTCCAGCTTATCGATTCGGCTGGGCATCGTCCGTGATCCGAGGCCCTATCCGTTTCACTACGCCTGCAAAAATCAACTCTCCACATTTTCAGCCGATGTCCTTTCATGAGCGCGTGGCGGACTCACCCGAATCGTTTCGCGCCGGCGACCGACCGCCTGGATTCCATGGAGATGATCATGGCCTCCCACCCCCACACCAGTGATGAGGTGGGCATGGACCACCTGTAACATGCCGCTCGCCTGGCCGATCCGGAACCGGTCCACAAGCAAGGAGCGTCTCGTGCGAGACATCACCGTGTTCAGCGGTAGTGCCCATCCCGAACTGGCCGCCGAAATCTGCTCTCACCTCGAGACCCCGCTGCATCCGGTCCGGGTCAAGCGTTTCGCGAACGACTGCCTGGAGGTGCAGTTGCAGGCCAACTGCCGGGAACGGGACGTGTTTCTCATCCAGCCCCTTGTGCCCCCGGTCCAGGAGAACCTCGTCGAGCTGCTCCTCATGCTGGACGCCGCCAGGGGAGCCTCCGCGGCCAGGACGACCGTGGTGATGCCGCACTACGCCTACGCCCGATCGGACAAGAAGGACGCCCCGCGGATCTCCATCGGGGGGCGCCTGGTCGCCGATCTCCTGGTGGCCGCCGGAGCCAGCCGGGTGCTGACCATGACGCTGCACTCACCCCAGGTGCACGGTTTTTTCAGCGTCCCGGTCGACCACCTGCACGCCCGGCGTGAGCTGGCCGCCCACTTCCGCCAGTACGACCTTTCCAACACGGTCATCGTCTCCCCCGACCTGGGCAACGCCAAGGAGGCCGCGGCCTTCGCCCGCCTCCTGGGAGTCGACGTCGCCATGGGCGCCAAGCAGCGGCTCAGCGACGACCGCGTCATCATCAGCTCGATCATCGGCGACGTAGCGGGCAAGGACGTCATCGTCCTGGACGACGAGATCGCCAAGGGCACGACGGTCATCGAGCTGCTCGACCGCCTCCGCGAACGCAAGGTCAAGTCGGTACGCGTCGCCTGCACCCATGGTCTCTTCACCGACGGAGCCATCGATCGCCTCGGCGACCAGCCCGATGTCCAGGAGATCGTCTGCACCAACACCGTGCCCTTCCCCAACCCCAAGCCCGGCTCCAAGCTGCGCATCCTGTCGATCGCCCCCGCGCTCGCCGAAGCCATGCGCCGCATCCATGACGGCGAATCGGTCAGCACCCTGTTCGACACCCCCTGACCCCTCCCGCAGAGCGACTCCACGCCTCCGGCGGGTGAACACCGACGCCGGGACGGAAAGAGCATGTGCTTCGTTGTCCGGATATGGACTCTCCGGCTCACCCCGGCGGGCCATAATACGGGTCTGATTAATCCATTAAAGGACGGTATAAATGGAAACGGAACAGGCACCAGCGGGGATCGATCCGACCGTTCCCAGCGTTGCCCGCATCTATGACTACCTTCTTGGCGGCAAGGACAATTTCGCCTCCGACCGGGCGGCGGCCGAAAAGCTCATCGAGCTCACGCCGAACGTCAGGGAGGGTGTCCAGGCCAACCGGCGCTTCCTCAGCCGTGCCGTGAACCTGCTGGTAGAGAACGGGGTACGCCAGTTCCTCGACATTGGCGCCGGCCTGCCCACCCAGGAGAACGTGCACCAGGTGGCGCTGCGCGCGGCCCCGGATTCCCGTGTCGTCTATGTCGACAACGACCCGATCGTGCTCACCCACGGCCGCGCCCTTCTCGCGGACAACGGGCAGACCATCGTCGTGGACGGCGACCTGAGGACCCCCGAGGCCATCCTCGACGACCCGCGGATCCGCGAGCACATCGACTTCGATCAGCCGGTGGGCCTGCTCCTGCTCGCGGTGCTGCACTTCATTCCCACCGACGACGTCGCCGAGAGCGTCATGGCGACCCTGCGGAAGCGGCTGGCTCCCGGCAGCGGCCTGGTGATCAGCCACCTCTCCTTCGGTGATCTCGACGAGGACAAGCTGCGCGAGGGCCGCGAGCTCTACACCCGTACGTCCGCGGGCTCCGCGACGCCCCGCCCACGGGCACAGATCCTGCGCTTCTTCGACGGATTCGAGCTCGTGGAGCCCGGCCTGGTGCCCACCGAAGAGTGGCGTCCGGAGGCGGACCTGCCCGGCCTTCCCCAGCTCCCCGGCGTCAACGGATACAGCGGCGTAGGTCTGCTCCGTTAGCGGGCGGGTGCGGTGTGGAGGGGGCCGGTGAGAAGGGCGCCGCGACCCGTGCTCCCCCACAGGCGACGCAGGAAGGCGGTGGCGGCCTCGACGGCCTGGGTGACGTGAGGTTCCACGTCGTACAGATCGATGTGCCGGTCGCAGTCCAGCCAGACGATCTCCCTGTCACCGCCGGTGCTCTCGTGCAACTCCGCGGCGAGCTCCGGTGAGCAGTAGGCGTCGACCTTGCCGTGGATGACAAGCAGGGGAGTATCGGCGAGCAGCGGCGCGGCGCCGAGCGCGTCGAAGGTCATCAACGAGTGGAGAGATCCCCTCGTCACCCTGCTCTCCCAGTGCGGTGAGGCGGATCGGGCCGTGCCGTAGTAGGCGTACGGCTCGTCGCCTCCCATCGCGGCCTCGCCTCCGGACGGGGCCACCACCGGCAGATACTCGTCGTAGCGGTCCAGGAACGACCCGAGTGCCGACCGATAGGGACCGGGGCCCATCCGCCGGGCGAACCAGGCCGGGCTGTTGTAGGCGCCGGCGATGCCCACCACGGCCTTCACCCGCGGATCCTCCGCCGCCGCGCGCACCGCGTATCCACCGCCCAGGCACACCCCGACCAGGCCGATCCGGTCCGGATCAACCTCGTCTCGCGCCATCAGCATGCCGACCGCCGCCCGCAGGTCGGCCAGCTTGCCCTGGCTGTCCTCGTGCCCCCGCCGGCCGCCGCTCTCACCGAAGCCGCGGTGGTCGAGGGCGAGGGTGGCGAAACCGGCCCGGGCGAGCCGGTCGGCGTACACCCCGGCGACCTGGTCCTTGACGCCGGTGAACGGCCCGGTGAGAGCGACGGCGGGCACGGGCCCGTCGGCGGCGGGAAGCCGGAGCATCCCGGCCAGCTCGATGCCCTCGCTGACAAAACCAACCTTCTCCATGCGAATGTCACTGCGGTTGCGGTCGTCCATCATGGTGGGGAGATCCCTTCCGCGCGTATCGTTGATCTCGACGTTAGGCTGAGCCGAATTCACCGGCCAGAAGGCACTTTCCGGTGCCCATGCCCGGCGAACGGCCGCGGTGACGGGGAGGTCCGATGGCCCTGGTGATCCCAGAGGTGCTGGAGGAGAGCTGCGCGACCCGGCAGGCTCTGGAGCGGTTCGCGGCGAAGTGGCGGGTGCTTGTGATCTATGCGCTTCTGGCCGGTCCTCAGCGGCACGCCGAGCTGCGCCGCCGGTTACCCGGCATCACCCAGAAGGTCCTGACCGAAACGCTGCGGGGGATGGAGTCCGACGCGCTGGTCGAGCGGCGCGTCCTGAAGGAGACCGCACCGCAGCACGTCGAATATTCGCTGACCGCCCTGGGAAAGACGCTGCAGGAGCCGCTGGCCGCGATCTGCGACTGGGCCGCGGCACACGCCGACCCCCATCGGCCCCCACCCGAGCAGGCCCGGCGGCCTTCGCACTGAGAACGTTCCCGGGTCGGGATCTCCGCGTTCCCGTTCCAGAGCGCGGTGGGGCCGGACCCCATGACGGGCGGACCATCCGGCCCGGCGATCTCCGCGCGTTGAGTCACGGTCACGGAGCCGGAAGGTTGAGTCACGGTCATGGAGCGGAAAGACCGAAGGATCCCCGCTGATACTCCCGCAATGCCGCGAAGAGTCCGTTCACATGGCGGTAAGCACCGTTTAGGCTCGACTCCCAGAGGTTCCGAGCGGGGTGCTGAGCGGTTCTGGGCGGCGCTCCGCGAGCAGGCCACGCGGCGACCGGTGGCGGCCACCGGAACGCGTCAGCCGGGTGACAGCGGGAGCCGGGAATCCTGGTTTGGCCGGTTGATCACATCGAACACCGCCATGCGATCCGTTTGCATGTGACGAAATAAAGCGACAGATAGCTCAAACAATTGATAAATGGAGTATTCAGTGCAAATAGGCGTGAACGTCCCAAATTTTGGTCCGGGTACCGACCCCGCCACTCTGGAGCAGTGGGCGCGGGTCATCGAGGGGCTCGGCTTTGATCTGCTCATGGTGTCCGACCACGTGACGGTGACTCCCGACGTCGCCCAGCAGTATCCGGCGCCGTTCTACGAGCCGTTCACCACGCTCGCGTGGCTGGCGGGCATCACGAAGCGGATCCGGCTCGGCACCACGGTCCTGATCATGCCGTACCGGCATCCGCTGCTGACCGCCCGCATGGCGGCGAACCTCCACCTGCTCAGCGGGGGGAGATTTGTCCTCGGCGTCGGCGTGGGATGGGCACGACAGGAGTTCGAGGCGCTGGGGGTGCCGTTCAACCGGCGCGGCGCGATGACCGACGACTACCTCGCGGCGGTGCGCGCCCACTGGAACCAGGACGTCGCCGAGCATCACGGGTCGTTCTCCGACTTCGCCGGCGTTCAAACGGCGCCACGGCCGGACGGACTGCCGATCTGGATCGGTGGCAACAGCGACGCGGCCATGCGCCGCGCGATCCGGTACGGCGACGCCTGGCATCCGATCAGCTTCACCATGCCCTGGTTCCGGGAGGCGCTGGTCCGCCTGCGGGCCGAAGGGCAGGTCGCCCTCGCCCCGCGGATCAAGCTGCGTCTCACCGACACGCCTCTCACCGCCGAGGACCGGCGGGCGGGCGAGGGCACGCTCGGACAGGTCAGCGCCGACCTGGAGGAGCTGCGGGAGTTCGGCGCCGGGACCGTCGTCCTGGACCCGTTCGGCGGCGACCCCGAGGAGATCCGCCATCCGGAGCGTCACTGGAGCGCGCTGGCCACCCTCATCGCCCAGCTGAAGAAGTAGGGCCCTCACTCGCCGGCGACATCGGCCGGGTCCCCGCCGACTGTCGTCCGGCCTCGGATGGGACCTTCACCCGCCGGCGACATCGGCCGGGTCCCCGCCGACTGTCGTCCGGCCTCGGATGGGACCTTCACCCGCCGGCGACATCGGTCGGCTCTCCGCCGACTGTCGTCCGGCCTCGAAGGTGCCCGGCCTCGCGATGCGCTCGGGCACGACCACCCGGTTCGTCGTGCCGGGATCGGCCGTCAGACCGCCCTCGGCACCGTCATCGGTAACGGAAGCCGTCGAGGAAACGACGGAAGACACCGCCCACCCGAGGCAGGGGCGGGGCCGGTGGCGGAGCCACCGAGCGTTGCCGGGCGATGGGCTTGTCGTAGTCGGTCCGCACGATGGCATCGAGGACCTGCTGCTCGTCGAAGTCCTCCGACCCCTCGATCACGGGTACAAATCCGACCAGCATGCCGTTCCGCATCACCTGAGCTTCGAGGCCCGCCGTACCGTCGGTGTCCCATTCGGCCTCACGCCCGTCGGGCAGTGACACGCGTATCCCGAACTGATACACCCCGACCCTCGCCAGGTGGCCGTTCACGCCACGTTCGCGTAGTGCGTCAACAATCCGTCGTGCACGGTTCTCTTCCACCCCTCCCAAGATAGCTCGGCAGGGTCGCATCCGCTTTCACGATCTCGGCTGACCACCGCCGACCCCGTTGACGTCGGCCGTCGAGCCATGAGCGCCGTTCACGCCGGACCGGCGACGGATGCAACACATCCGAAATGTAGGTATAACGCGTGCATTGCACCCTTCCTGTTTGATCATCCCTGTGTGATCATCGGTTTCTCGGGCTGTCCAGCCGAGATGGGACCCCCCTAAGGACGTACGCCTCAATGAATCGTTCTGGTTTCCGATCTGGATTACGCCGTCTACCCTCCCGTACCAGCGTGTATGTCACGTCGTTCGCCACCGTCGTGGCCCTGGGAACGGTCGCACTCGTCTCGCCGTCCCAAGCCGCGTCCAACAAGCCCTCGTTCTCCATCAACCTGGAAACGGCGACGGTGGCGCAGCTGCAGCAGGCCATGAGCGCGAAGAAAATCACGTCTGAGTGGCTCGTCAACGCCTATATCGAACGCATCCGAGCACTCAACACCCGCGGCCCCGGCCTGAACGCCGTCCGGGTGCTCAATGACGACGCTCTGGAAGAGGCAAAACAGGCCGACAGGGACCGCAGCAGGGGCAGGGTACGCGGCCCGATGCACGGTATCCCCGTGCTGGTGAAGGACAACACCGACATCAGGCAGCTGCCGACGACCGCGGGCGCGCAGGCACTGGCCAACTCCTATCCCAAGGACGACGCCTTCCTCGTCAAGCGACTGCGGGCGGCGGGGGCGGTCATCCTCGGCAAGACCAACCTGACCGAGTTCGCGAACTTCACCACCGCGGGGATGCCGTCCGGATACAGCGGGCTCGGAGGACAGGTCCTCAACCCCTATGACGTCAGCCAGACCCCGAGCGGATCGAGTTCGGGCTCCGGCGTGGCGGCGGCCTCCTCGCTCGCGGCGGTGACCATCGGCACCGAGACCTCCGGGTCGATCCTCAGCCCGTCGGTGGCCAACTCGCTCGTCGGCGTGAAGCCGACCGTCGGACTGGTCAGCCGGACCGGAATCATCCCGATCGCCGCGAGCCAGGACACGGCCGGACCGATGGCCCGTTCCGTGTACGACGCCGCGGCACTGCTGACCGCGCTCACCGGCATCGACCCCGAGGACCCGGCGACCGCGACCAGCAAGGACGTCGTCGGCACCGACTACACGGCGGCGCTGTCGAAGGACGCGCTCAAGAACGTGCGGATCGGCGTCGTCGGCACGCCGACCGGCAACCAGGGCGTCGCCTTCACCAAGGCCGTCGACGTGCTGCGCGCCCAGGGCGCCACCGTCGCCCCGGCGACGGTGGACACGGGCGGACTGCCGGCGAGCATCCTGAACTACGAGTTCAAGCGCGACCTGAACGCCTACCTCGCCCGGCTGCCCGCCCGCTCTCCCATGAAGACGCTGGACGACGTCGTGCGCTTCAACCTCGCCCACGTCGGCGAGGGGTCGATCAAGTTCGGCCAGACCCTGCTGGAGACCTCGAACAACATCAACCTGGACGACCCCGCGACCAAGGCCGCCTACGAGGCCGACCGCGACAACGGCATCTCCGGCTCCCGCCAGCGCATCGACTCGGCCCTGCAGTCCGGCGGTTTCGACGCGCTCCTGTTCGTCGGCCCCGGCTCGGCGGGCATCGGCGCGCGGGCGCAGTATCCCTCGGTCGCCGTGCCCATCGGATACGACCCGGCCAACGGGCGCCCGTTCGGCATGACCTTCCTCGGGACGGCCTACACCGAGGCCAAGCTCCTCGCCTACGCCTATGCCTACGAGCAGGCCTCGCACGAGTGGCGCCCGCCGTCGGTGATCAACCCGTCCCTGTTCCGGTGCGCCCAGCCGGGCAAGCAGCCCCGGGACTGCGCCCCCTGATTCTCGCCTCCCGCCTCGCGCCTCCCGCCTCCGGGTAGGCGCGAGGCGGGGGTCTGCGTCACGGCCCGATGACCACCCATCCACCGTCTCACGGCGCGTTGTCCGTCGGGCGACGCGTCATGCCTTCGACGCCGAGGCATAATTGGCCGCCTTTTCGAATCGAAAGACGTGTGGCACGATCGAGGTCTCGCACCTCAGAATTCTGACTCCCGACCGCGAGGCGCCCGTGCACAACGCACGAAAATTTCTGTGCGACTTGGAAAGCGCGAAAAAAGAAAGTCGCCTCAAAGTCATCAGGGCCATCATGTGCAACCCGGGCAACCAGGCCGATCTGGCAAAAAGGACCGGCTTGTCGGTCGCCACGGTGTCGGTCGCTGCCAGGGGAATGATCAAAGAAGGCATCATCACAGAAACAACAAAGCGGGAACTCCGGATCAATAAAGCGGCGACGGGCGTCGCCGTCGGTGTCTCGGTGGGCCTGCGGCAGGTGACGGTGGCCAGTCGCCTTGTCCATGAGGCGCCCAATCAGACACGCTTCAGGCGAATCGATCTGGGTGTGTCCGGCGGTGACGAATGGATGACGGAGACGGCGAATGCCATCCACGAGATCGTCGGAAAGATCGGAGAGCACCGCTCGGATATCGTCACCATCGGCATGGGGGTTCCCTGGAGCGTGGACCCACGCACCCTCATGCCCGGCGGACCCGCGCCGCCCTGGGCGGACAGCAGGCCGATCGGCAAGTTGGTCGCGGAGAAGCTCACCCATCCGCCAGATGACGAGATCAAGGTGGTGGTCGAAACAGACGCGCGCGTGGCAGCCCTCTACGAACAGACCTACAACTACCCCTACGAAACCCTGCTTTTCGTCCAGATCTCAGCGCACGTTCTCGGTGGTCAACTGCAGGGACCCCTCCTTCACAAGGGAGCAGACGGCAGCGCTACCAACGTGGGTCATCTCAAAGCGGACTTCGCGGGTAAGGACTGCTGGTGCGGCGAGAGGGGATGCCTGGAGCGTTACGTCAACTCCTCAATCCTGCTGGAGGAGGCCTTCGTCAAGTGCCGTGCCCAGCAGACAGAGCCGCCGATGTCCATTGAGCAACTCATCGCTCGGGCAGAGGCTCACGACCCCATCTGCCTGGAGGTGCTGCGGAGTGCGGCCGCCCAACTCAGCCGTGTACTCATCGAGGCCTCCAAGATGGCCAAGACGCATGCGATCGTGATCGGGGGAACGGTCGCACCTGGGCTGGCCCTAGTGCTGAATCGAGGCAATCGCGACTTGGATCGTTCCGAGTGGACGCGTAAGATCCGCTTACATTTCGGAGATGTGGACTCATCGGCCCAAGGCGCCTTGCTCTTCGGACTCACAAGTCACCTGCACTGATGCCGCAAATCCCGGATCACCGGGGTTCCTGTTAGTAGAGTCCGTAGCTATCCAGAGTTCGACTCTCAATAAGAGGTTGGTCGACATGCCAGATGTTCAGTCTCCCGACGAGACTGTTCTGCCTTCGCAGGAGCCCACCTATGAACCACCCAGCCTCATTCATCTGGGGCGCATCAAGGACTTGTTCCGTGGAAACTCCTCAAGCGGCAACGCCGACGCGAACTCCCAGTACTACTGGTGAGCCGATTTCGGCGGGATTCCTCATCCACCTCAGGGGCGACCGTCTGACTGATGAGCCCGATCTCCCCGGTGCGCCCGTCTGGCCTGGCGTCGGGGGCGTTCGACTCTATGGCCCATGGCTACGAGAACACGTCCTGACCGGGCAGTACGGCCCCGCCCGGTTGCTCGTGCTCGGACACTGCCTGGCCTCGCAGGCACAGGTCGAGGACCGGCTTGCGACCGCGATCGAGCGCGATGATCCCGATCTGCTGACACGCTTTTCCGGCGCCTACGGCTGCGTGCTCGTCCGGGGTGACGAAGTGCGGGTCTATGCCGATCTCGCCGGCCAGTTCACCGCATACTTCTCGACACGCGGCGACCGGACGCTCATCGCACAGCACGCCTCGCTGATCGCCGCACTACACGGCAGGGGCCCCGATCCGCTTGCCGCCGCCATTCAGATCGTCTGCCCCAACGTCCTCCCGATGACTACCGGGAGGACGTTTTTTCAGGACGTTGAAGAGATCGAAGGAGGTTGCGTCCTTTCCGCGATCTCACGCCAGCTTCATGTGCGGAAATATCATGCCAGCCTTCCAGAAAAGGATGCTGACGTCGCAGCGAGCGTCGCAGCCCTGCGTTCCGCCGTCACAGACGGCGTGCGTCTTCGTTGCCGGGCAGGCATCATCACCTCGGACTTCAGCGGAGGAATCGACTCCACGTCGCTCGCCTTGATGGCCACCCGCTTCAGCACCTCGAAAGTCAGGGCGGTCGTCTACCACTATCCGCCCGCGCCAGCGGCTGATCTAGCCGAGGCGGTGCGCGCTTCCGCACTGAATGACCGCATCGTCCTGTCGACGGTCCATGGCAGCACGAACACTCTTCCCTACCAGGGTTTGCACAAGCCACATCCCAGGATGGACTGGCCCGCGGTAGGTGCGCTCGCACACCGGCGCGCGATGCTCAGACTTCACTGGGCCCGGTCGAGCGGCTCCATTCTCCACCTGACGGGTGAAGGCGCCGACGCCCTGCTCCATCCGGCGCCCTCCTACCTCGCCGAGTTGGTCCGAACCGGGGCCGTGTTCAGGCTGGCCAGGGACAGCGCCACGCTGGCGCGGTTGCGAAAGGTCTCCGCAGCGGGCCTCGCCGTTCGAGCGGTACGGCTGGCCGGAACCACTCCCGCCGATGCCCTGCGCGGACTGGGTAAAGACCTGGCGTATCCGCACGCTCGCCCGTCGTCACCCGCGCGGGCGGTGTCCTGGTGGAGCGTCTCGGGCGAGTCGGCCGGATGGCTGACGCCTCGCATGCGGACCGCTCTCGGCGAGATAGCCACAGATCCCGCGACCGTCAAGCACATGCCTGAAGGAGCCGGGCCCGCAGACCACGCGGCACTAGCCGAGCTACGGGCGGCCGCACAGGCGCAGCGCTTCCTGCGGGAGCTGGGCACCACGATCGGACTCGCCGTACATGCTCCCTATCTGGACAGCGCGGTGGTCGACACATGCCTGAAGGTGCCGGCTCGCCTTCGGGCCGACCCATCCAGATTCAAACCGTTGCTCGCGGAGGCGCTCAGCGGTGTCGTCCCGCACGCCGTGTTGTCCAGGAGAACCAAAGGCGCCTACCAGGCCGAGGAGTATCTCGGTGCCCGGCGCGCCCGCCGCGACATCACCGCCCTCATGGCCGAGTCTCGCCTGGTCGCCCTCGGAATTGTCGACCCTGTGGCGTTGGATTCCACACTTACCCGCCTCTACGCAGGAGCCGCCGTTCCCCTGGGTTCGCTTAATCGGCTGCTCTCTCTGGAAACATGGCTCCGCGGTATCTGACCACCATGAAGACGAATGCGAAGCCCGATCAGTCCCACCATGCCGACGAGGAGCGCGGCATGGTGATCGTCGACGTGCGAACCGAGGACTGCCATGCGATGAACGCCTCGGCCTCCATGGTCTGGGAGGTACTCAAGACCGGAGGGACGCAGCAGGATGCCGTGATCGCACTCGCCGCCAAGTATCCGGCTGAATCACGTGATCGCCTCCGTGCCGATGTCGCCGCGCTCGCCGACGACATGCGGCACGCCGGCCTGCTGTCGGCCGACCATCGGCAACGGCCGCCGACAGTGGAGTTCCTGGAGGAGCACAAAATCGCCGAAACGCACAGAGACGGTGTTGACGGCGCACTAGGCACTGACCCTGCGGGCGTCCCCATGGCCAGCCGACTCGGGGGAAGACCGAGCATCACCGGCATGGTTTTCCTGGTCTTCGCGGTCCTGTTGCTGGCGTTGCCGTTCAGGATCACCTACGGGGTGGCGAGGGGCATTCACCGTCGACGCGATCGCAGACCTCTCACCGTAACCGAGGCGGAGAGAATGATGTCCACGGTGAAGCGGACCGCCGCGATGTTCCCCTTCCGAGCCGCCTGCCTTGAGGTGTCGCTTGCGACCGTGCTCTGGGCTGCTTCTTCCCGCCGCCAGGTGGACTGGTGCTTGGGAGTCTTCCCCGATCCGTACAACTTTCATGCCTGGGTCGAGGCGCAGGGGCAGCGAATCGAGACCGAGGAAGATCGCTCCCTCGAACCTCCATACCATCGCCTGGCCCCCGTAGGTACAAAAAAGTAGCTTCTTCGTTTCGAACGATTTTTACCCCTCGCTCCCGCGATGAACACCTATTTCAAATGGGTTGCCCATAACATCAGCCGGATTATCGATCAACCATGTTATGGCCCTTGTCATAGCGACTGGAGGGGCGTTGTTCTCTAGAGAGATCGAGAATACGATCTCCCCAAAGGATTGCAAAACTAAAAATGTTCACAGAATCGGCTATCCGAAAAGGGTGATACTCCATGAGGCGCTTCCTGCGCCGTTTCCGTGAGCCCGGCCGTCCCCTCTCGTGGCGGCCGTTGGCAGTGGTCTCCACTGCACTGGGCGCGGGGGGTCTCGTAATCCTCCATCCGTCTCTCGCCGTCCCCGCTACCATCGCCGTCGGAGTCGCGGCGCTCCTCAACGACCTTCTGTCATCACAGAAAGAAAAGGACGACTAAGGGTTCCGTAGTGGTCAAGCGAAGTGGATGCCGCACTGCCCCAGGGCATCCACTTCCATGAAGACTTCGCGGACCGGTAGGGACAAGATGACCTTGGCGGTGGCCTGACGACGGGCCCGGCGATCCGCGCGGAGGGATTCGCGCTCTCTCCTCAGGCTGAAAGGGATGCGATCCGGCCGGTTCCGCGCCTAAGCGGGACGGAAGCCCTGGCAGACGATCGCGATCATGCGGTTACGCACCTCGACATCCATGGCGCCACTCTCCCTGGCCAGACAGCCCATCATGAGGGCCTTCACATCCGCCACCTCGAGGTCGGCTCGCACCGCCCCCGCTCGCTGGGCACGGACGAGCAGCTCGCGCATCACGCCCATCACGTCGTATCCGGCGCGCAGCGCGGCGGCGTCCATGTCGAACCCGATGCCGGCGAACCCCTCGGCCAGCCCACGGTCCGTGGCCCCCGCCTCCACCAGCATGGTGAACAGCTCGAAGAACGCGGCACCGGGATCCTGGGCCGTCGTGAGCTCGCGGGCCCGGCCCACGATGCGCTCGACGCGATCGAGGACGATCGCCTCGAACAGCGACTCCTTGGTCGGGAAGTGCCGGCTGACGGTGCCCGTGCCCACTCCGGCCCGGCGGGCGATCTCGTGAACCGGCACGGACAGGCCTTCAACGGCGAATATCTCGACCGCCACCTCCAGCACCCGCGCCCGGTTACGCCTGGCGTCCGCACGCAGAGGCCGGGCGGATCCGCCGTCGCTGTCGCTCACCGCCCACTTCCCTCGAATCGGGACAGGACTCCGATTCTAAGCCTCTAGACAAGCGGGACGGTCATTCCGTATCGTCAAAACGGGATAGCCATTCCGGTTATTTGATGACGAACGGAGCGCCTGATGAGGCAGCGAACACGTACGACGGAACGATGGACGGCCGACAAGATCGGCGATCTACGCGGTCGTACGGCAGTGATCACCGGTGCCAACACCGGCATCGGTTTCGAGACCGCCAAGGTGCTCGCCGAGCGAGGTGCCACCGTCGTGCTGGCATGCCGCGACACGGCCAAGGCCGAGGCCGCGGCGGCGCGGATCGGCGGCGCGGTCACGACGCTGGGACTGGACCTGGCCTCCCTGACCTCCGTACGGCAGGCCGCCGACGACCTCCGCTCCCGCCATCCCCGCCTCGACCTGCTCATCAACAACGCGGGAATCATGATCCCGCCCTACGGCCGTACGGAGGACGGTTTCGAGCTGCAGTTCGGCGTCAACCACCTCGGGCACTTCGCGTTCACCGGGCTGCTGCTGGACCTGTTGCTGGAGGTTCCCGGCTCACGGATCGTGACGGTGAGCAGCAACGGCCACAAGCAAGGCGTCCTCGACGTCGACGACCTGCTGTGGGAGCGCAGGAAGTATCGCCGCATGGCCGCATACGCCCAGTCCAAGCTGGCCAACCTGCTGTTCACCTACGAACTGCAGCGGCGCCTGGCCGCCACCGATGCGCGGACCATCGCGGTGGCAGCGCATCCGGGGGGTTCACGGACCGACCTGATGCGCCACAGCCCTCTGCACAACCGGCTGGGGGCGAACCGCCTCCTGGCCCCCGTCGTCTCGAAGCTCGTCCAGGACGCACGGCTGAGCGCCCTGACGACGCTACGCGCCGCGATCGACCCGTCCGCTCGCGGCGGCGATTACTACGGCCCCGACGGATGGGGCGAATGGACCGGGTTCCCCGTCCACGTCGAGTCCACCGCCCGCTCCCACGACGTCGATCTCCAGCGTTGGCTGTGGACGGAATCCGAACGGCTGACCCGAGTCACGTATCCGATCTCGGAGCAGGCCCCCGCCCGGGAACAGGCATGAGGCCTCCGTCTCCGACCGTTCTCGACGGCACCGGCCAGATGCGCGCCCACCGACCGCGGGCCCTCCAGGCCGGGGTTCCCAACCGTGTCGACCCGTTCGTACTCACCGGTAACTAAGTAGTCGCGCTCATGCCCCTGGGGCGAACCGTCTCGACGATGGATGCATGACACAACAGGTGAAAACCACGACAACGACCGCGTTCTACGTGCAGGCCGTCATCTCGTTCGGGCTGTCCCTGACGGCTCTCGCTGTCGGCATCACCTACTTGCCCGTGACCACATGGGTCCGATCCTTCATGGGCCTCGGACTGCTCTACGTGGTGACCTCGACGTTCACCCTCGCCAAGTGCGTCCGGGACCGGAACGAGGAGGCCACCGTCGTCAGCCGAGTCGACCAGGCCAGGCTGGACAAACTGCTGGCCGAGCACGACCCCTTCAAAAATGACTGACCCGTCAAGCTCGCACGAAACCTGACCCTCAGGCATCCGCCGGACGCACGCCGAGCATTGTCCACATCGCTGGCTATCGTGAGAATCGTGAGCAATCCAGCGATCTTGCGAATCGAGTTTGACGGTCGGCCCGCCTCGGCCGAGCAACTGCGCCTCCCCGCACTCGTCAACTACGGCCACTTCACTGCCATGCAGGTCAGGAGCGGGAAGGTGCGCGGTCTGGATCTGCATCTGAAAAGGCTGGACGCGTCCACCCGGGAACTGTTCGACGCCGAGCTTGACCACGACCGCGTCCGCGACCACATCCGGCACGCTCTCGGCGACGACATCAGTGACGCGTCCGTGCGGGTCTACGTCTTCGGGCCGGACACGGCTGACACGGTCTCCATCATGGTCACCGTACGCGGACCGGCCACCATGCCGAGCGCTCCTCACCGTCTCAAAGCCGTCCCCTACCAGCGCCCCGTCCCGCACATCAAGCACATCGGCGGCTTCGGGCAGATCTACTACGGGCGTCTGGCCGAACGTGACGGTTTCGACCAGGCGCTGCTGACCGGCCCCGGCGGGGTCATCGCCGAGGGCGCGATCACCAATATCGGGTTCTTCGACGGGACCACGGTCACCTGGCCCGATGCGCCCGCCCTGCAGGGAATCACCCTGCAACTGCTTGAGCCGAGGTTGGACGGCGCCGGCCTGCCGTCACGGCGGAGCACGGTGGGCCTTGCCGACCTGCCCTCCTTCGAAGCGGCCTTCATCACCAACTCCCAAGGGATCGCCCCCGTCGGACAGATCGACGACCTGACCTTCCCCGTCGGCGTGGACCTCATGAAAACGCTGGCCCAGGTCTACGAGACCGTTCCCTGGGACACGATCTGACCGTCGAACCTCATCGGCCGGAACCGACGTCCTACCGATCATGAATTCTCCGATCTCGCCCATCGCACGACAGCGGAGAGGGGTGGCGTGCGATGCCGTACGCGCGTGAAAGTCGTTTGCGGAACCGCCGAGTGCGCTGATACCTGTTACAGGCATGACCGACGCCACCCCGCCTTCCCGGAAAAACAACGACGACACGGCGCTGGGCCGGATCCTGCGGCAGGCCGGTGATGCGGCGGTCCTCGACACGCTGGCCCGGCTCTCGGGAGCGGATCTGACCACGCTGCTGCTGGAGACCATGCGTGTCCGCGCGCGTGGCCTCACACCGGCGGACGTGTTTCGCCGCCACCAAAGTGATCGTTTCGTCTCACCCTCGGCGGTCCCGTTCGCCCGGTTGCGCCAGGTCGAGGACGCCCTGCTGTCCGCCATGCCCGCGGAGTTCGAGATGGTCACGCTGTCGCCGGTCGCGCCGCTGGGAACGCACTCGGTGCTCGCGACGGTCGATCAGAACAAGGTCGTCTCGACGATCCGGGGCAGCGAGGTGGCAGCCGACCCGACAAACGCCCTCGCGTTGGAGGCGGCCCTGCGACGCCAGCGGCTGTCGCAGGACGATCCACGTTCGGCCGACTGCGTACGGCTCGGCGCGATCCAGCGCGTGGTACGTGCCCAGTCGTTTGGCCAAGCCTCCATGAGCGCTCACTTCACCCTGCTGGGCCTGGTGTCGGCCGGCCGCGACACGGGCAACCTCGCGTTCGAGCGGCAACACGCCATCGAGCACCTGAGCCTCGCCGCCGACCTCGTGGGTGCCGCCGGCGGCCAGGGCACAGAGATACGGCTGACCATGCTTGAAGAACGCTTCGCGCCGGTGGTCGAAGGGATCGAGAAGGCACTCTCGGGGCGGTCCGACGTCCTGGTGGTAAAGGATCCGGACCGCGCAAGCGGTCGTGGCTACTACACCGGGCTGTGTTTCAAGGTGTTCGCGACCGTCGCCCACGAGTGGAGGGAGGTCGGCGACGGCGGCTTCGTCGGCTGGACGCAGAAGCTGCTCGGCAACCGCAAGGAGCGACTGCTGATCAGCGGCATCGGCGTCGAGCGGCTCATCGGCGAATGACGTACGGGTTCATACCTGGGGCAGGTACGGTCCGTTCTCTTTCCCCGTACGCAGGATGGGACGAAGTCCCCCAGGTACACTGTAATTCCTCGCCGTCCCGGGCTGCCAAATCTGCATACCTGGTAGGACGGAGGGAACGCCCGCCCTGTGAACCGCGGGTCTAAGGAGCCTTCCATGCCACCCGAGAGTGCGAACACGCTCTCCATCTCGTCCGGTGTGCACGGGACCGCCATCGTGGTCCGGGCAACCGGGGAGCTCGACTACGACTACGCGCCGATCTTCCGGAGGGAGGTCACCCAGATCTGGGACATGGGCGCCGATGCCGCGTCTCCGCTTCCGTCTGGGCCTCCGTCTCCACTCTCCGGCCCATCCCCGCTCTCACTCCCGGCCGAGGCGATCTCACCGCTCTCCCCAGAGGCCTCGTCACCGTTCTCCCCCGAAGCCTCCTCGCCGCTCTCGCCGGAGGCCTCGTCACCGTTCTCCCCCGAGGCCATCTCACCGCTCTCACCGGAGACCTCGTCACCGTTCTCCCCCGAGGCCTCCTCGCCGCTCTCACCGGAGACGCCGTCACCGTTCTCCCCGGAGACCCCATCACCCTTCTCGCCGGAGACGCCCTCGCCGCTCTCCCCCGAGGCTCCTTCACCGCTCTCCCCTGAGGCCCCCTCACCGCTCTCCCCTGGAACCTTCTCGCCGCAGGCTTCGCTCTTTCTCGAGACGTCGCCCGGCACCCCGCTCCAGCCGGAGACCGCTCCATGGCTGATCCTCGACCTGGCGGGGCTCACCTTCTGTGACTCCACCGGGCTGGCGGAACTGCTGTGGATTCTGCGCAGGAGCCAGGAGACAGGGAATCGCCTGGTTCTGGCCGGGGTGACGCGGACGCTGCGCCACATGTTGGCCACAACCGGGCTCCTGCCCTACTTCACCATGTATGCCTCCGTGGAGGACGCCCTGAAAGAGGTAGAGGAGATCAGAACTCCCTGAGGGGGAGAAGATCCGGGGCGACGGAAGACAACGGGCCAACGGGCCAACGGGCCAAGGATGGTGCCGGTCGCCGGCGTGGAAGGGATCTCGACCAGGTCGCAGGACCGGTAGATCAGCCGCCGGACCCATTCGTCAGGCCACCGCGGCGGAGAGAATCTTCCTCCAAGAAGTTCTGAGACGTATGTCGCTAAAACACACTCATTGGCCTGACAAGTGCGTCAATATCTTCTTACCGGGAAAATCCACTAGCCCTCGAAAGTGGGGTCCCGATGCGAAAGATGTCGCCTCGGATGACCGCGGAGTCCCTGCCTGAAAGGCTGGACGAGCTACCCGTGGAACCCAGGGAATTCCTCGCGCTCATCTCCGTGGACTTCACCGGGACCTACCAGGTCTACCTCGCGGCCAAGGATGAGCGCATCAAGATGACCCGGCTCTCCATGAGCCTGCTCGCCGCCCCGTTCGCCGCCGCGATCGCGCTGGTCAGCGCGAAGGTGGTCAGCCCGATCGCACTCACCACCTGGCACGCCGTCCCCGCGTACCTCTTCGCGACGGTAGCCGGGTTCGGGGTGCTCAACGTGCTGCCCTTCCTGCGGCTGATCGAGGCGGTCAACGCGCACATGAGGACCGCGCGGGCCCTCAACAACTTTCGCCTGCTCTACGTCGTCCAGCTCAAGGACCACTTCTCAGCCCTCGGCTGGACCCCCAACCTGCCGGTTGACCCCCGATATCCGGAAACCTACGCGCCACTGGCCTGGCCCGGGATCAACGTCATGATGCTGGCCCTGGTCAACAGCTCCTACATCGCGGTCGGCGTGCTCGGCCTGATCGGAGCCGAGCCCAACGCGGCTCTGCTCATGGTGATCATCGGACTGCTCGCACTGATCCACTATTTCGTCTACTACGTACGCGCCAATGTCTCCCGGCAGCGCCGACTCCCACACAATCCCTACCATTTCCCCAATGTGGAGACCTGAATGCCCGACCTCCTCAGATTCGCGTCTTGTGGGGAGACGTGGATCTGGCTGATGCGACACGTGAGAAACAACGGCGGGCCCGCCGAGGACGACCGGGGCCCGATCATCGAAGCCTCGGCGGTGCTGTTCGAGATCACCGGGCTGGCCTGGGACGATCCGGTCCTGAAGTCCTACGGCGACGCGGGGAAGATCCCGCTGTACGCCAGCAAGTTCAGCGAACGGACGGTCGTGCCGCCGTTCAAGTACAGCTACGGCGGGCGGCTCCGCCAGCTCCTCGGCGTCGACCAGCTCCGCTGGATCACCGATGTGCTCCGCGCCAAGCCGTACACCAAGAGTGGCTGGATCTCGCTCACCGTCCCGGGCGAGTCTCCCGATGCGGTTCCCTGCCTGACCAGCCTGGCCTTCCGGCTCCGCGCCGGACGGCTGGTCATGACCGCCGCCTTCCGGTCGCAGAACGCGTTCACGGCCTATCTGAACTACGTGCCACTGCGTAGTATCCAGAGCGAGGTCGCCGGTGACCTCGGCGTGAGCTGTGGGTCAATGAGGGTCTTCGTCGACGTTCCTCACATCTATGTCGCGGACGAGGTGACGGTCGAGAAGATTCTCCAGCTGTCGGAGCACGATGGGCTCGGCGAGGGAGAGTCGACACCAGGTCCTGCTCGTCGATCTCGACGGGACCGTGGTCGACTACGCCCAGACTGAGCGTCTGGCCCTCCACGAGATCCACCGCCGGTTCTTCCGTACCGGCCGATCCGAGTTCCTGAGACAGTTTCACGCTGCCAACGAACCGCTCTGGGCGGCCTACCGCGAGCACCGGATCACCCTTGCCGAGCTGCGGCTGGAACGCTGGGCCCGGATGGGCGCCCTGCCCCCGGTGGCCTCCGCGTTCGAAGACGCGCTGGGTCGCAACGTGACCCTCTTCTCCGAGGCGCGCGCCGCCCTGCGGCGGTTGTCACGGCGGTTCCGGCTGGCACTGGTGACCGACGGCATCGCCCACGTTCAGCGGGCCAAGCTCAGCCGCACCCGGATCGGCGGATTCTTCGAGCACGTGGTGATCGCGCCCGAGGTGGGACTACGCAAACCAGACGGCGAGCTGCTCCACCATGCCCTGAACCTGCTGGAGGCCAAAGCGGACGACGCCCTGATGGTCGGCGACTCACCGGTGAGCGACGGCGGCTGCGCGGAGGCCGCGGGCGTGGACTTCTGCTGGGTGAACCGGACCGGAGCGTCTCCCACCCCCGGCATCCCCGTTCACCGCACCGTCGCCGACCTCGGCACCGTCTAGAACCGTCGCCACACGGTTAAGTCACCGCACAGCGGAGTCCCCGCGCCGTGGAGTCACCCCACAGCGGAGCCAGCGCGCAGCGGAGTCGCCCCACCGCGGAGCCGCCCCGCAGCGGAGTCGCGCTGTTAAGTCACCGCGTAGTGGAGTCGCGCTGTTAAGTCACCGCGTAGTGGAGTCACCGCACGACGCCTTCGCGCGGTGACGACAACTTGCAGAGAGTTCTCTGCGGAGACCCCTATGCAGAGAGTCCTCTGCAAATTATTGTCACTGTCATGACCGACGACCCCCAAAGCACCCCCGAACATGCCAAATCCACCCGGCGCATCGACGCACGCAGCCTGCGCGGGTTGGCGCACCCCCTGCGAGTAAGACTGCTTGAGCTGCTGAAACTCGATGGCCCCGCCACCTCCACGGGGCTCTCCGAGCGGCTCGGCGAGAACACCGGAACCGTCAGCTGGCACCTGCGCCACCTCGCCGAGCACGGCTTCATCGAGGAGGAGACCGGGCGGGGCACCAAACGCGAGCGCTGGTGGCGAGTGGTGAAGCAGCAGAGCGTGCTGAACACCGTCGATTTCCGCGACAACCCCGAGACCCGGGGCGCACTCTCGGTCTACCTGCACGAACTGGTGAACCAGCAGTTCAACCGGGTCATCGACTACATCGGCGAGGACTGGGGCGACGAATGGCGCAACGTCGGCACCCTCTCCGCCTGGAGCGACCTGCGGATGACGCCGGCTCAGCTCAAGACGCTGAACGAGGAACTGACCGCCGTCGTCGAGCGCTATCTCCCGGCACCGGGCGCCGAGCCCGAGCCGGGCGCGCTACCCATCATCGTGCAGTTTCAGTCATTCCCGCGGAAGGAACGCGACACCCGATGAGCGACAGCGCACGCGGTGGCCTGCTCCGTCGCCACCGTGATTTCCGACTGCTCTGGTGCGGCGAGACGGCCGGCAAGTTCGGCGCGTCCGTCACGGGTGTGGCGATGCCGCTGGTCGCGGTCTCCACCCTGAACGCCGGCACTTTCGAGGTCAGCCTGCTGAGCGCCGCCTCATGGCTGCCCTGGCTGATCATCGGCCTTCCCGTCGGCGTATGGGTGGACAGGTTCCGCCGCAGGCCGATCATGCTGGCCGCCGCGGCCGTCTCCTTCCTGCTGTTCATCGGTGTCCCGATCTCCGCGTGGTACGGCTGGCTGAGCATCGGTCTGCTGCTGGCCGTCACGTTGCTGGCCGGCACGGCCGCCGTGTTCTTCCAGACCGCCTACAGCGCCTATCTCCCCAGCATTCTGGAGCCCGCCGACCAGTCCGAGGGCAATGCCAAGTTGCACGGGAGCGCGTCCGCCGCGCAGATCGCCGGACTCGGGGCCGGCGGTCTGATCGCGCAGGTGGCGGGCGCGGTGAACGGGTTGTTCGCCAACGCCGCGACGTTTCTCGTGTCCCTGCTCTGCCTGTCGGGCATCCGGCACCGCGAACCACCCGTCGCCAAGGTCGAGCGTCCGCCCAGGGCGCTGGTCAGAGAGGTCGGCGAAGGCCTGCGGCTGGTCGCCCGCGATCCCTGGTTCCGTACGCTGACGCTCTTCGGGGCCGCCTCCAACCTTGCGCTGGTCGGCTATCAGTCGATCCTGGTGGTCTTCCTGGTCCGAGACGTCGGCCTCGATTCCGGCGCCGTCGGCGGACTGATCGCGGCCGCCAGCACCGGTGGCATCGCCGGGGCATTCGCCGCCCGCCGGGTCGCCGCCCGGATCGGCACCGCCCGCGCGACGCTGCTCTTCGAACTGGGTCTCCCCGTGTTCGCCCTGCTCATCCCGCTCACCGTCGGCGGCGCGGGACTGCTTCTGTACGTCGTCGGCAGCTTCTGCGTCTCCGCCGGTGTGGTGGCCGGAAACGTCATCAAGTCGAGCTTCCAGCAGGCGTACTGCCCGCCCTCCCTGTTCGGCAGGCTCACCGCGAGCGCCGCGTTCCTCAACTACGGAACGATCCCGCTCGGCGCGCTGCTGGGTGGCGCCTTCGGCACCGCCCTCGGCGTCCGCCCGGCGATGTGGATCATGACGGCGGGGGTCCCGCTGGCCGCGCTGATCCTCTACTTCTCCCCGGTCCGCCGGGTCCGGGACCTACCGGCATCCCCCCGGGAGGACTCGTCGGAGGAGCCCCCGGTCTCGGCGAGTATCGAGACCGCCTCGGTTTGACGTCCTCCCCCGGTTTTCAAACCGGGGATTCCAGCACCCGGCCTTCCGGCCGGGTCTGTCGGTTCGCGGTTCACCGGCCCGGGCAACCCCGAAGCCTCCCGCGCAGAGGAGGCGACGCCCTGCCGCGCTCAAACAAACACATGCCCCGCTTGGTTATCGCGGAACACCTCGGCCCTACCGAGCCCAACCCACGCACCAAGCGAGAACACAAAAGGTGCTTCCTCTCCGCCCTGGAGGCATCCGCCCTGAATATCCGGCGACTCGGCTGGTCACCCCAGCGGGGGCCGGTCCGGAAGGCGCCTGATCCGTGTCGAGGACGGGTCGTAGAGGGGTTCGGCGGTGACGGTGGCGTCGACCCACGTGCCGGTGACCCCGACCTCGACGCGATCGCCGGGGGCGGCCCCCGCCGGCAGGTAGGCGTAGGCGATCGAGCGGTCAACGCGGTGGCCGTACCCGCCGCTGGTCACTCGCGAGGCCGGTCGGCCGCCGACCCGGACCGGCTCGCCGCCGAGGCACACCTGGCGGGGGTCGTCCAGGACGAGGCAGACCAGGCGCCGGCCGGACGCGTCCGTGTCCTGAGCCGATGCGTCCCGATCCGAAGCCGATGCGTCCGCGTCTTGAGCCGACGCTTTCCGGTCCGGAACCGATGCGTCCCCGATCGGAACCGACGCGTTCCGGTCTGGAATCGAGGGGTCTCCGGTCGGAGCCGATGCCTTCCGTTCTGGAGCCGATGTGTCCCCGGTCGAAACTGACGCGTTCCGATCTGGAGCCGACGCGTCCCCGGTCGGAGTCGGCGCGTCCTCGGTGGACGGATGCCGCGGGGAACGCCGGGCGGCCGCCTCAAGCGCGGCCCGGCCGAGGAAATCCTTGTCCCTGGCCACCGCGAAGCCCAGGCCCCCCTCGTACGGGGTGGTCTCCGGGGTGATGTCCAGCCCCCAGACGCGGTAGCCCTTCTCCAGGCGCATCGAGTCGATCGCGCGATACCCGGCAGGTCGCATGCCGTACGGCGCGCCCGCCTCCATGAGCGTGTCCCACAGCGTCAGCCCGTACTCCGACGGGCAGTACAGCTCCCAGCCGAACTCGCCCACGAACGTCACCCGCTGGGCCAGCACGGGGACGTTTCCGACACTGATCTCTCTGGCCTTCATGTAGCCGAAGGTCAGGTCGTCGGCGGAGACGGAGCCGAGGATGTCGAGCGCCCGCGGCCCCCAGAGGCAGTAGCAGGCGTGGGCCGAGGTGACGTCCCGGACGTCGAGGCCGTGGCCGCGGAGCCAGGCGGCGTCGTGGACGCCGAAGGCGGTGCCGGTGACCAGGCGGAATCGGTCCTCGGCCAGGCGGGTGACGGTCAGGTCGGCCTCGATGCCGCCGCGCTCGTTCAGGAGCTGGGTGTAGACGATCGAGCCGACGGGCTTGTCGAGCTGCCCGGCGCACACCCGCTGCAACCCCGTCAGGGCCGTGGGTCCCGACACCTCCAGCTTCGAGAACGACGTCTGGTCGAACAGTCCCGCCGCGTCCCGCGTGGCCAGGCACTCCTGCCGGACCGCCGAGGACCAGATCCTGCCCGCCCACCCCTCCGGACGCGCCTCCTGCGACGGGCCCGCCTCCTGTGAGGGGCTCGCGTTGGACTCGAACCAGTTGACCCGCTCCCAGCCCGACTTCTCGCCGAAGGCGGCGCCCAGCTCCGCATGCCGTACCCACGCCGGGGAGCGGCGCAGCGGCCGGGCCGCGGTGCGCTCCTCGCCCGGGTAGACGATGTCGTAGTACTTCGAGTAGGAGTCCAGCGCCTTGGCGCGGGCCCATGACGCAGAGCGGGCGTGGCCGCCGAACCGGCGCAGGTCCATGCCGAACACGTCGTACTCGGGCGAGCCTTCCACGATCCACTCGGCCATGACCTTGCCCACGCCGCCCGCCGCCGCCAGCCCGTGGACGCAGAATCCCGCCGCCGCCCACAACCCGCGGACCGCGGTCTCGCCCAGCAGGAACTCGCCGTCCGGGGTGAACGCCTCCGGCCCGTGGACGACCTTCGCGATCGCGGCCTCGCCCAGCGAGGGGACTCTCCGCACCGCCGACTCCCACGATTCCTGAAATTTCGGCATATCAGCGGGGAACAGCGTCCGGGGTTCCTCCAGCGGATGGGCCGTGTCCCAGATCTCCGGAGTCCGGATGTATCCCCCGACCAGGATCCCGCCGGCCTCTTCCCGGAAATAGACGATGTTGTCCGGGTCCCGGACCGTGGGCGTTGACGTGGGAACGTCGAACGACTCGGTGACGACATACTGGTGCTTGATCGGCACGACCGGGATGTCCACTCCGGCCAGTCTCCCGACCCGTCCGCTGGCGGCCCCCGCCGCGATGACCACGGTCTCGGCCTGAACCGTCCACTCCTCGGCTCCCGAAGCGTCCGAAGCGTCCGTCGACGCGAGGCGCACCCCGGAGATCTCGCCGCCCGCCACGTCGAGTCCCACCACGCGAACCCCGGTGAAGATCCGTACGCCCAACTTCTCCGCCCCGGCCGCGAGGGCCCTGGCCAGCAGTGCCGGATCAAGCCAGCCGTCGCCGGGCAGCCAGAGCGCGGCGCGCACGTCGCCGGTGTCGAGCAGCGGGAGCTTCTCCCCCGCCTCCGCGCCGGAGAGCACTTCCAGACCCAGGCCGTAGGTCTCCCCGGCCCCGGCCAGTCGCAGCGACTCCTCCACCCGTTCGGGCGTGGTCGCCAGGCGGAGCCCGCCGACTCCGTGCCAGCCGGGGTCCAATCCGGTCAGGTCGGCGAGCTCGGGATAGAGACCGGCCGAATACATAATCATTTTGGTCTGGGTGACGGTCGAGCGGAGCTGGCCCACGAATCCGGCCGAGTGCCAGGTGGTCCCCTCGGTGAGCTCGTGCTGCTCGACCATGATCACTTCAGTCCAGCCGAGCCGTGCCAGATGGTAGGCCACGCTGCACCCGGCCACCCCACCACCGATCACGACGGCTCGCGCAGAGTTGGGAAGTTTCAAGGCCGGCAACCCCTCTGTAACAACCTGTACTCAGAATCTGATCAATGGTACGAAGGTAGGCCAAAGGAGTGCCGTATGCCAGATGCTCTCGCTGACGTCCGAAAATGGGCCGGACAGTCCATAATCGAGACGCCGATCAAAGGTGGGCTGAGCCACCGGATCGCCCGGCTGGACGCAGCCGACGGACAGCGATGGCTGCTGCGAGTGCTCGATCCACGGGTCTCCGAGGCGGGTCTCGGCATCCCCCTCGACCAGGAGATCGCCAACACGCTGCGCGCGGCCGACGCGGGGGTCGGCCCGAAGGTGCTGCACCGGATGCCCGAGGCCCTGCTGCTGGAGTATCTCGACGGGACCACGCTGGACGCGCACACCGTGCGGACGCTCACCGGTCCCATCGCGGCCGCCTGCCGCCGCCTGCACGCCGGCCCCAGATTCGTCAACGACTTCTCCATCTTCAGCAAGCTCGACCAGTTCCTCGCGCTCTGTCATACCCACGAGCTTCCGAAACCCGAGGGTTACGAGGACCTGCTGCCGGTGGTGGCCGAAATCGAGCGCGCGCTGGCCGCCGATCCGCTGCCGACGGTGCCGTGCCACAACGACCTGCTGCCGGCGAACCTCATCCGGTGCGGCACGGAGATCAGGATCGTCGACTACCAGCTCTCCGGGAACAACGACCCGGCCTTCGAGCTGGGCGACATCGCCGCGGAGGCGGACTACGACCCCGACCTGACCTTGCGCCTGGCCCGCGCCTACTTCGGCCGGGACGAGTCGCGGCTGACCTCCCGGGTCCGGCTCAACCTGATCATGTCCAACCTGACCTGGACGCTCTGGTTCGCCGTGCACCACGGACTGCTGAAGGAGCAGGCGGCCGACGCCGACTTCGACTACGACGCCGAGGCGGCCGACAAGTTCGAGCAAGCCGTACGAGACCTGGACGACCCGGAGTTCGGGCGGCTCATCGATGACGTCCGAGGTTCTCGCCCCGGATCTCCCCACCCCCCGCACCACCATGCAAGGAGGCTTGAATGACCAAGCCAACATCGGTCGACGAGGACGCGAAGCGGCTCGCTGAGCTCGGTTACAAACAGGAACTCTCCAGAACCTGGAGCGGCTTCTCCAACTTCGCCATCTCCTTCTCGATCATCTCCATCCTGGCGGGGTGCTTCACCACCTTCGGCCAGGCCTGGAACAACGGCGGTCCCGTCGCCATCTCGTGGGGCTGGCCGCTGATCTCGATCTTCATTCTGATCATCGGTCTCTGCATGTCGGAGCTGGTGTCGGCCTATCCGACCGCCGGCGGCATCTACTGGTGGGCCGCCAAGATGGGCAAGCCGATCCACGGCTGGTTCACCGGGTGGTTCAACCTCATCGGCCTGATCGCGGTGACGGCCTCGGTCGACTACGGCTGCGCGACCTTCCTGAACATCACCCTCAACCGGTTCTTCCCCGGCTGGGATCCCACCCTGACCAACGCGTTCATCCTCTTCGCGGTCATCCTCGTACTGCACGGCCTGATCAACATCTTCAGCCACCGGCTGATCGCGACGCTGCAGAACGTCTCGGTGTGGTGGCACGTGTTCGGCGCGGCTGTGGTCGTGCTGATCCTGGTCTTCGGTCCCGACTCGCACCAGTCGATGTCGTTCGTCTTCACCGAGACGATCAACAACTCCGGCTTCTCCGACTCGTCCTACTGGTTCTACGTGCTGCCGCTCGGCTTCCTGCTGACCCAGTACACGATCACCGGGTTCGACGCGTGCGCGCACGTGTCGGAGGAGACCCAGGGCGCCTCCACCGCCGCCGCCAGGGGACTGTGGCAGTCGATCTTCTACTCGGCGATCGGCGGCTGGGTCCTGCTGCTGGCCTTCCTGTTCGCGGCCACCGACGTGGACGCGATCAACGGCGCGGGCGGCTTCGTCGGCGCCATCTTCGACAGCGCGCTCCCCGGCAACCTGGCCACGGCGATCTTCGCGATCTCCACCATCGGCCAGTTCTTCTGCGGGATGAGCTGCGTGACCTCGATGTCCCGCATGACCTACGCGTTCTCCCGGGACGGCGCGATCCCCGGCTGGCGCCTGTGGTCGAGGGTGGACGCCAACCGGACCCCCGTCAACGCGATCATCTTCGGCTGCGTGGCCGCACTGGTCCTCACCCTGCCCGCGTTGTACGAGGCCCCCGGTGGCTTGCCGCTGGCCTTCTACGCGGTCGTGTCGGTGGCGGTCATCGGCCTCTACATCGCCTTCGCGATCCCGATCTGGCTTCGGCTGCGGATGGGCGACCGGTTCCAGCCGGGGCCCTGGACGCTGGGGTCGAAGTACAAGGTCATGTGCTGGATCGCCATCGTCGAGATCGTCATCGTCTCGATCTACTTCATCATGCCGCTGGTCCCGGCCGCCGTGCCGTTCAGCTCCGAGTTCACCTGGACCGCGGTCAACTACGCGCCGATCGTGGTCGGCGCGATGGTGCTGGCCGTGGGCCTGTGGTGGGCGCTGTCGGCCAAGCACTGGTTCACCGGCCCGCGTCGTACGGTCGACGCGTCCGACCCGGTCGCTCCGGCGGACCCGGGCGGCAAGGAGACGATCGGCTGACCGGATCCGGTCACGCGGTGACCGGCCCGCCCCCCGAGGCCGGACCGGCCACCGCGCGAACCCGTACCGCCTTCAAGGCCTGCCACGAGGACGAGTCACCCCAAAGACCGACCAGAACGGATCCGGGCCGCCTCGAAACCGCCCGGAAGCCGGGAGGCCGGTCAGCTCGCCTCGAAGGCCTCCGCCACCGCCGCCCGGACCCGATCCATGGCGGCGGTGGCCGGGGCCTCCCGCCCCATGGAGGTCATGTCGACCTCGGGCATGCCGCAGGCCACCGCCCAGTCCCACGGGGTCAGATCGCCGTCGACGTTGAGGGCGAACCCGTGGCTGGTCACGCTGCGGCTCTGCCGCATGCCGATCGAGATGATCTTCCGGCCCGTCTCCTTCGTCCACACGCCCGTGAGCAGCTCGGAGCCGGGCGGGGTGTCGCGGCGTTCGGCCGGGACACCCAGCGCGTCGAGCGCGCTGACGAGCCTGAGCTCGACCTCGCGGACGTAGTCGACGATCCCCTCGTCCTCGCCGAGCTTGACGATCAGGTATCCGACCAGCTGACCGGGGCCGTGGTAGGTGAGCTGGCCGCCCCGTCCCGTGCTCAGGACGGGGATGCCGTGGGACGGGTCGGGCAGGTGCTGCTCCAGAGTGCGCCTGCCGACCGTGTAGACCTGCGGATGGCTGAGCAGCCAGAGCGTGTCGGAGCGCTCGTCGCGCTGCCGCTCGCCGACCAGCTCCGCCATCCGCTCCATGGCCTTCTCGTAGTCGACCAGGTCGTCCTGGATCAGGGACAGGGGTCGTTGCCTCATGCCATCAGCTTATTTTCAGTATCGGGCTGCGGGCGCCTTGGGGACGAAGATCCACATCAGGACGTAGGCCACCCAGAGCGGTCCCGGGATGAGCGAGAGCAGCAGCCACAGCACCCGGACGACCGTGGGCGACCAGCCGAGGCTGTCCGCGATCCCGCCGCAGACGCCGGCGATTATCTTGTGGTTTCTTGAACGGTGCACGTTGCCTCTCCCCGAATCGATGTTCTTCATCCGATCCAACGGATGGAGGAGATGCTCCCGTTCCCTCAGTATCCCTGAGAAAACCCTGACAGGGTTGAGATCGCGACCATTCACCGCAACTCGGGGTCAGAACATCTATACAGAACACCTATACGGAGACGGTTACTGCCTGTACGTTCCGCTTTGTACCTGTAGGGATTTCTCCCTGCGTTCCATCCCAAGGAGCGTTATGCGCCTGACGTTACGACGCAGCATGGTCCGGACCGCCGCCCTGGTCACGGCCGTCGCCCTCCCCCTCGCCTTCTCCCCTCCGGCGAGTGCCACCTCCATCGACGTCACGGACGTCCTGGCCAACGTCTTCGCCACCCAGATCAAGGGTTCGAACGTCAAAAAGCACCTGGACCGTTTCCAGGAAATAGCGAACGCAAACGGCGGCAACCGCGCGGCGGGCACGCCCGGCCACGCGGCCTCCCTCGCCTACGTGCAGGACAAGCTCCGCAAGGCGGGCTACAAGACCTCCACGACCAATGTCGAGTTCCCGCTCAACTGGGAAGAGCTCAGCCCCTCGGTGCTGCAGCAGACGGCCCCCGAGGTGAAGACCTACGCCAACCCGGCCGACTACGTGACCGTGATCTCCTCCGGTTCGGGTGACGTCACGGCGCAGGTCCAGGGTGTCGACCTGATCCTCCCGCCGGCACCGGTCCCCAACACCTCCACCTCCGGCTGCGAGACCGCCGACTTCGCCGGGTTCGTTCCGGGCCGGATCGCGCTGCTCCAGCGCGGCACCTGCCCGTTCATCGACAAGGCCACCAACGCCAAGGCGGCCGGCGCGAGCGGTGTGATCTTCTTCAACGAGGGTCAGCCGGGCCGTACCGACCCGCTCCTCTTCGACATCTCCGAGTGGCGCTTCGGCTTCCCGATCGTGATGACGAGCACCGCCGTCGGCCTGGATCTGGCCGACAGCCCGAACACGACCGTGCACCTGAAGGTCGACGCCAAGACCACGGTCGGCCAGAGCAAGAACCTCATCGCCGAATCCCGATGGGGCAAGGCGGACCAGGTCGTCATGGCCGGCGCCCACCTGGACGGCGTTCCCGAGGGTCCCGGCATCAACGACAACGGCTCCGGCAGCGCCGCGATCCTGGAGACCGCGCTCAAGCTGGCCAACGTGCCCACCAAGAACAGGCTGCGCTTCGCCTGGTGGAGCGCCGAGGAGCTGGGTCTGCTCGGCTCCGACCAGTACGTCGCCGGTCTCTCCCCCGCCGAGCGGGCCAAGATCCGGGTCTACATGAACTTCGACATGATCGCCTCGCCGAACGACGTCACCTTCCTCTACGACGGTGACGACTCCGACGCCGAAGGCGCGGGCCCCGGCCCGGCGGGCTCCGCCCAGATCGAGAAGCGTCTCGAGAAGTTCTACGGCAAGCGTCACCTGCCCTTCAAGGGCACCGACTTCGACGGCCGCTCCGACTACGGCGCCTTCATCGCGAACGGCATCCCGTCGGGCGGCATCTTCACCGGCGCCGAGGGCGTCAAGACCGCCGAGGAGGCCGCCATCTGGGGCGGTACGGCGGACGCCCCCTACGACCCCTGCTACCACGCCGACTGCGACGGCATCACCAACATCAACGCCGCCGCGCTCGACCGCAACTCCAAGGCCATCGGCTACGCCACCGCGTACTTCGCCTATGACCTTTCCTCCATCCCCGCCCCCGCCGCGACGCTCTCCAAGCTCGCCGCGAAGCCCGCCGCACAGGCGCCTGAGGGCGCGGCCGTCTAAGCGCACCACCACGCTGTACGGCGCGCATCCCCGCAAGGGATGCGCGCCGCTCGGGGACCCCCCACCCTCCCAACCCGAGGAGCATGATGCGCAGTCCGAAGGCCATGGGCATGGCAGTGATCCTGGCCATCCCCCTGGCACTCACCGCACCGACAACGGCCGCGTCGGCAGCCGTCCCACCGGACATCTCTCTGACCGCCGTGAAAGCACACCTGACCCAGCTGCAGTCCATCGCCACCGCCAACGGCGGTAACCGCGCTCATGGCCGGCCGGGGCACCTGGCCTCGGCCAACTACGTCAAGGGCCTGCTGGACGGCGCCGGGTTCACCACCACCCTCCAGCCGTTCACCTACAGCGGCGCGACCGGCTACAACGTCATCGCCGACTGGCCGGGCGGCGACCCGAACGACATCCTCATGGTCGGCGGGCACCTCGACAGCGTGACCGCGGGGCCGGGCATCAACGACAACGGCTCCGGCAGCGCCGCCATCCTGGAGACCGCGCTCGAGGTCTCCCGCCAGGCGCTGGCACCCACCAAGCACCTCCGTTTCGCCTGGTGGGGAGCCGAGGAGCTGGGCCTGCGCGGCTCCCAGTACTACGTCAACAACCTTCCCTCCTCCGAGCGGACGAAGATCAAGGGCTACCTGAACTTCGACATGATCGGCTCGCCCAACCCCGGCTACTTCCTCTATGACGGGGACAACTCCGACGGCACCGGATCGGGCCCCGGCCCGGCGGGCTCGGCGCAGCTGGAGGCGACGCTCCAGGCCTACTTCACCTCGATCGGCGTACCCACCCGCGGAACCGACTTCGACGGCCGCTCCGACTACGGGCCGTTCATCAGCGTGGGAATCCCGGCGGGCGGCACCTTCACCGGCGCGGAGGGCATCAAGTCCAGCGCCCAGGCGACCCTCTGGGGCGGTACGGCGGGGCAGGCGTTCGACGCCTGCTACCACCGGGCGTGCGACACCACGGCGAACATCAACGACACCGCGCTCAACCGCAACGCCGACGCGATCGCCAACGCGGTGTGGACGATCGCCACGGGCACCCCGCCCACCCAGCCGACGACGGTCTACTCCGACACCTTCGAGACGGCGACCGGCTGGACGACCAACCCCGGCGCCACCGACACCGCCACGCTCGGCCAGTGGGAGCGCGGTGACCCCGCGGCCACCACCTCCAGCGGCGCCAAGCAGCTCGGCACCACCGTCAGCGGCGTCAACGACCTGGTCACCGGACGACTGGCGGGAACGGCCGCCGGCGACTACGACCTCGACGGCGGCACGACGAGCGTCCGCTCACCCGCGATCACCCTGCCGAGCGGAACGCTGAACCTGTCGTTCTCCTGGTATCTCGCGCACGGCTCCAACGCCTCCAGCGCCGACTTCCTGCGCGTGAAGGTCGTCGGTTCCACCACCACCCAGGTGTTCCAGCAGCTCGGCGCGGCCGCCAACCGCAACGGCGCCTGGGCCACGGCCACGGCCAACATCTCCGCCTTCGCCGGGCAGAGTGTCCGCATCCTGATCGAGGCCGGTGACGCCTCCGGCGCCTCGCTGGTCGAGGCCGGAGTGGACGACGTCAAGATCACTCGATAGTCGGGCAAGGGGTGCGGCCCGCACCTGCTCGGGTAAGCCGCCGAAGACCGCTCGGTCTCGGCGGCTTACCCGAGGCGGGCCGCACCCCGTCCGCCGGGATCCGGCTTCTCGGCGAGATCGTTCATCGCCCGCTCCGCGAGCGGGCCACCGTTCCCCCTGCCGGTCCGTTCGAGCCGACACACGCACCTGCAAGCTCGAACCGGCACGCACCCGCTCAAGCCGACGCATGACCGTTCAGGCCGGCCGGCGGGCAGCCGCCGTTCCCCTGCCGGCCGTTCGAGCCGACGAGGCACGCGTGTTCGCGATGATCCGGTAGACCGGTTCACCGCAGAACCGGACCTTCTTCGCTGCGGGGACCAGCCGTGCTGTCTCAATCGGGTCTCGCACCCTCGCTCGGCGACCTCAACCGAATGACCGAGTTACGGGCGCCCTGTCCCTCCGCTAGCCTCGCCTAGTCACGCACGTGCTGGTATGGAAGGTGCTTAAGTTGATCGGCTGGTTCGAAGCAGTGGTCCTCGGGCTCGTTCAGGGGTTGACGGAGTTCCTGCCGATCTCCTCCAGCGCCCATATCAGGGTCGTGTCGGCCCTCGCGGGCTGGCCCGACCCCGGAGCCGCGTTCACCGCGGTGATCCAGCTCGGTACCGAGGCCGCGGTGGTGATCTACTTCCGCAAGGAGCTCTGGGAGATCATCTCCACCTGGGTCCGGGCCCTGTGGACGCCCGACCTCCGCAGCCACCACGCCGCCCGGATGGGCTGGTACGTGATCATCGGCACCATCCCGATCGTCGTCCTCGGCCTGGTCTTCAAGGACTCCATCGAGAACGCCTTCCGTGACCTGCGCCTGATCGGCGCCACCCTGATCGTCTTCGGCCTGGTCCTCGGATTCGCCGACCGCACCGCCCGCAACAAGCTCACGCTGCAGAAGAACCTCAGCTTCACCCACGCGCTGGTCTACGGCTTCGCCCAGTCGCTCGCCCTGATCCCCGGTGTCTCCCGCTCCGGCGGCACGATCAGCGCCGGCCTGCTGCTGGACTACCGCCGGGAGGAGGCCGCGAAATACTCCTTCCTGCTGGCCATCCCGGCCGTGCTGGGCGCCGGCTTCCTGGAGCTGGCCAAGATCGGCGATGGCGCCGCCCCCGCCTGGGGCCCGACGATCCTGGCCACCGTGATCTCGTTCATCGTGGGTTACCTGGCGGTCTCGTGGTTCCTGAAGTACATCAGCAGCCACCGCTTCACCGGCTTCGTGATCTACCGGATCGCCCTGGGCATCTTCATCATCGCCCTCGTGAGCTTCGGCGTCCTGACCCCCAACGCCTAGCCCTCCGCCCTCTCCAGCCTTCGAGACCCGCGAACGGGAAATCCACGTCGTCGCCGTCCGTCCGAAAAGGGTGAGCCGCTGTACAGCGGCTCACCCTTTTTGATCTGGACAACACGCTCATCGACCGCCTTGACGCCTTCCGCCGCTGGACGGTGGAGTTTGTCCAGCAGTAGGAGGATCTTTTTCAGGACCTAGATGGGTCGCGTAGCTTGATGCTGGTGCGACCGGCATCGCGGCGTCCGATTTCACCGGCGAGGCTCACCCTGCTCTCTCGCTCCCGACAGGTATCGGCGGGCCTCTCTCCAGGCTGCCGTGGCATCGAATCGTTCGGCGCTCCAGATAGTCGATCTCAGCTGCCCCCGCCCGCGGTACCTGCGCATGATGTCCACGTGTACGGGCCAGGCCACGAACCGGTGGAGAGCTTCTTCGCTCTCCCAGACCGATACCGAGCCGCATCTCAGCCGGTGGGGTTCGGCCCACAGCCACATGCCGACCGCCCCGTCCAACCGCGGCCATTCGCGGCGCAGCCGGAGTCCGGCCCGGAAGATCCCCGGCATGTCCAGCGGTCTGCTCGCGGTGAAGTCGGTGACGCTGACAAGCACCGCGCCTCGCTCGCCGGTGGTCGGCCCCTGTTTCCAGTCGGTTCTCAGCACGGGAGCGCCCATTGGGGAGAGCGACCGAGAAGGCCGAGAAGGCGCTGGAAGTCAGGGGCGTCCGCGGGCACCTCGACGCGGGTGTCGAACGCGGCACCGGGGCCGCGCGTCTCGGGCGCGTCAGGCCAGCGCGACGCGACCTTCAGCGCCGTGGCCGCGAGCTCGTCGTCCGGCTCGTACGGCACGCCGATGGCCGCGGCGACGTCCCACCCGTGCACGAGGAAGTCCACGGCGTGCAGGCTCAGCGCGACCCGCCCCGGGAAGATCCCGAACTCGCGCACTTCCATGTCGCGGTCGAGAGCGTCATCGGGCGCGAACGCGGAGATGACGAGCTCCGCCGACGCCTCGTACGCGCGATACGGATCGTCCCCCAGCCGGCCGCCGTCCCAGACCGTGCGAGGTGCCGAGCCGTTTCCCATCGCCGCGGCGAAGCCCTCGTTCTCGCTCACGAGATGCCGGAGCAGGCCGCGAAGCGTCCAGTCACCGCAGGGGGTGGGAAGATCGAGATGATCGGCCTTCACGTGGGCGATGGTCGCACCGGCGATCTGAAGCGACCGCCGATCGATGTCCCGGATGTCCAAAGCTCCCCCTTGAATCGTTCGTTCTCCACGATCGTAGAAAAGGCCAGAGGACCACCGTAAGATCCAAAATTGACGATTCGCACCGGACCAATTTAGATTCGACGCGATGGATTTCCATGTGAGTCTGGACGGGCGCAACGACCTCTCCGGGCAGATCTACCGGCAGATACGGGCCGCGATCCTCGATGGCCGGCTGCGCTCGGGGGAGAGGCTTCCGCCCACACGCGAGCTGGCACGGCGTCTTGAGGTCTCCCGCAACACCGTCGGAGTCGTCTACGACCGGCTGACCGGTGAGGGCTTCCTGGACAGCAAGGTCGGCGCGGGGACCTATGTGTGCGAGCTCGCCGGCAGGAACACGACGGTGCGCGACCTCGACAGCGACAGGGCGCGTGGGGCCGCCACGGACGACCCCCGTCAGCGGAAGCCCTCCTCCAGGCAGGCCCTGCGCCCTCGTCCCGGCTGGGATGACATCCCCGCGCCGCCCGTGCCGACGGACGAACCGGCGTACGACTTCCGGGCAGGCATACCGGATGCCCGCCTGTTCCCGTTCGAGAGCTGGCGCCGCCTCATGTCCCGGGAGCTGCGGCCCTCGGCCGTACGGGCCGCGATGTACGGCGAGCCCGCGGGCCACACCGGGTTACGCGCCGCGATCGCCCATCACCTCGGGATCTCCCGGGCCGTGCAGGCCGACGCGGACGACATCGTCATCACGAACGGGACGCAGCAGGCGATCGACCTCATCGGACGCGTGCTGCTCGAGCCGGGCGACTGCGTGGCCGTCGAGGAACCGGGCTACCCACCTCCTCGGCTGCTGCTCCAATCCCTGGGCGCACGCGTGGTTCCCGTACCCGTCGACGCAGAAGGCCTGGTCGTGGACGCGATCCCGGACGAGGCCCGGCTGGTGTACGTCTCCCCGTCCCACCAGTTCCCGCTGGGCATGCCGATGTCGCTGTCACGGCGGATCGCGCTGCTTTCCTGGGCGGAACGACGTGGTGCCGCAGTGATCGAAGACGACTACGACAGCGAGTTCCGCCTCGGCGGACGCCCCCTCGAAACCCTGAAAAGCCTGGACACAGGTGAGCGCGTCCTCTACGTCGGCACCTTCTCCAAGACGATGCTGCCGACACTGCGCCTCGGTTTCCTGCTCACCCCGCCCTCCCTGCGGCGGGCGTTGCGGGCGGCGAAGTACGTCTCCGACTGGCACGCCTCACTTCCCGCGCAGGTGGCGCTCGCCCATTTCATCGACGAGGGCCTCTTCGCCCGGCACATCCGCAAGATGCGCAACGAATACCAAGCCAGGCACCGGCGCATCATCGAACTGCTCGCCCAACCGGACGGGTGGTTGCGCCCGATTCCCTCCGCGACGGGAATCCACCTGAGCGCGCTTTTCCCGGACGCGGGAACGCTTGAGGCGCCGGACATGAGGACGCTGATCCAGCGATCCCGCGCGGTGGGCGTCGCCGTCTACCCGCTGTCGCGTTTCTACGCGGGCGAACCCGACCGGGCCGGACTGGTCCTCGGTTATGGAGCGATCCCCCTGGAGCGAATCGACGAGGGCCTGCGACTGCTCCGCCACTGCCTGGGCTAAGGCTCCCGAACGGCCGTGGACGTGCAGAAGACCTCGTCCGAGCTTGGCTCCTCCTGCCTGGCATGAGCTCCACCCGGGTGGGTCACCTGGCTTGGCGCCGGTGCCAAGCCGGTGTTCATTGCCACGTGGCCCGTCTCTCCGAATCCCCGAAACGAAAGGCGGCGCGAGGGCATCGAACGCGGTGTCGTCCGGCCCCTCGGCGGGGAAATGCCGGGCTCAGTATTCGTCGCGTATTTTCAGCCAGCTCATGGTCGGGTCCTGCGGCCAGCCCTCCGGGGAGTCCTCCCAGACCTCCTGCCGGCCGTACGGGGTCAGATCCAGCAGGTTGAAGTCCAGCCGGAGCCGGTCCACCCCGCGGCCGTTGGTGAAGTAGGTGCGGAAGAACTCCTCGCCGTCGCGCAGCAGCACGCTCAGACCGAAGCCTCCGCCCAGGCCGATGTCGTCGTTGAAGTCGCTGCCGTGGGAGGAGTACCAGGGCACGGTCCAGCCCATCCGCCGCCGGATCAGGTCGATCTCCTCCTGCGGCGCGCGGGCCATGAGGATCAGCGTGGTGTCCCGGGCGTTGAGGTGCGACTGGTCGCCGATGTTGTCGGTGAAGGAGGAGCAGCCGCCGCAGAGCCAGTCCTGGCCCGGCTCCAGCATGAAGTGGTAGACGACCAGCTGGCGGCGGCCCTGGAACAGGTCCGCGAGTCCGACCGCCGTACGGTCCGGCGCGGTGAACCGGTAGTCCTTCTCCAGCCGGACCATCGGCATCCTGCGCCGCTCGGCGGCCAGCGCGTCCAGTGCGCGGGTGTGTTCCTTCTCCTTCACCAGCAGCGCCTCCCGCGCGGCCTGCCACTCCTGCGCCGAGACGACCTGGGGACGGTTCATGGTGCACTCCCTCCGATACATTCCCTTAGGGAACTGACAGGGAAACGCTAACAGGGCACCGTTCCCTGAGGGAACCCTCTCGCTTAAACTGAACCCATGCAGCGAACCCGATTCGGCGACATGGCCTGCTCGATCGCCCGCACGATGGATGTCATCGGCGAGCCGTGGTCGCCGCTGATCCTGCGCAACATCTACGTAGGAATTACCCGTTTCGAGCAGATCCAGCAGGGTTTGGGCATCTCACGCAAGGTGCTCGCCGAGCGGCTCAGATGGCTGGTCGAGAACGGCGTGCTGGAGCGGCAGGAGTATTCGAGCCGGCCCCCGCGCCACGAGTACACGCTCACCACCAAGGGCCTGGAGCTCTGCGACCTGCTGCTGGTGATGGTGCGCTGGGGTGACCGGTGGACGGCGGGCGAGGCCGGTCCACCGGTGCTCTACCGGCACCACGCCTGCGGCGAGATCAGCCACGTCGAGCTGCACTGCTCGGTGTGTGACCGGCCGATGCACGCCACCGACATCGACGTGCTGCCCGGCCCCGGAGCGGAGGCCGAGACGGCCCCCGCCTGAACCTCGCCCACGGTCACTTGTGGCCAGGCTCTCCCCGGTGTCCGCGGCCGTCGTCGCCCTGGCCGACCTCGGCTTGATCAGGTCATGGCAGTGCACGGCAACCGTGTCGAGTCAGCTCTTCGGCCCGAACCTGGCGGGATAGCTGGATGCCTGGTCCGGCGGTACGGCAGCGCACCGCGCCCCCTTGGCGGGCACGGTGAGCGACACCAGGTAGCGGTCGAACGCGCTGGTGACGCATTCTCCCCGGCCGTAGATGTGGTGGCCCCAGCCTTCGTAGGTGAGGAGCCTGGCCTCGCGGCCGATCTGCCGCGCGGTACTCACCGCCCACGGGTATCCGGTGGCAGGGTCGTGGAGAGCGTTGACGAGCAGCAGCGTCAGGGGCGCATCAACGTGCAGGCGACGCTGCGGGTTTGGGATCGGGGTGGGCTGGCCCAGGCAGTTGACGGTCAGCGACATCGCCCTAGGGCCGTAGCGCATGTCCGGCGCGATCTTGGCCGCGGTGCGCAGGTAGCTGTAGTACTCGCGGTAGTCGTGGATCGGCAGATCGAAGTCCTGGCACATGATCTGGACGGTGTTGTTGTACGTCTCCTCCGCCGGTGCGGGGGCCGCCGGCATCAGTTGCGGGGTCGCGGTGCTGGTGTCGATCGCCACCAGCACCTCCGCCAGTTCTTTCCAGTAGGGCCCGTAGAAAGCGCCGATCACCTCGTTTTCGAGGGTCATCCGAGGAAGCGGCGTGTCGGGCTGGCCGGGCATGTGCAACTCGCCCCGGTCGGCGCGGGCCCGCAGCTTCCCCCAGAACGCGCGAACGTCCTGGCCGTGCAGTGCGCAGGCGGTGTCCTTGGCGCACCAGGTGACGAACTCGTCGAAGGAGTCCTGGGCGGTCCACGCCACGGCCTTCAGGAACGCGGTGGTGTCGAGGCTGTGGTCCAAGTTGCTGTCGAGGGCCAGGGCGCGTACTCGGTGGGGGAAGCGTTCGGCGTACTGCTGGCCGAGCAGGGTGCCATGCGACAGGCCGTAGTAGGTGAGCTTGTCGTCGCCGAGGGCGGCACGCAAGGCGTCCAGGTCGCGGACAACGCTACCGGTGTCGACGTGGTCGAACAGCGGCCCCGTACGGGCTCGACAGTCCTGCCTGACCTGCTCGTTGTAGGCCAGCCACCGGTCGAAGTCGGCCTGGCTGCGCATGATGACCTCAGGCGCTTGTCCGGCGAGGGCCACCGAGCACAGGATCGGATGGCTGCGTCCGACGCCGCGCGGGTCGAACCCGACGATGTCGAAGCGGCTGGTGAGCTCCGAGGTGAAGCCGAACGTCTCCTCGAACACGGCGCGGACGCCGGAGCTGCCCGGCCCGCCGGGGTTGACGACAAGGGAACCGATCCTGGCGGCCGGGTCGGTGGCCTTGCGGCGGGCGAGCGCCAGCTCGAACGTCTCGCCCGTCGGGGCGTTCCAGTCCACGGGCAAGGTCAGTGTGCCGCACTCGACGGCGGAGTTCTCCGCGCATGGCGTCCACGTGATCGCGGCGGAAGCCGCTGGTGGGGCGATGGCCGAGGCCGCAGCCGTGGGTGGTGCGGCGAGCAGGGGGAGAAGGAGCGCGAGCAGGACGCCGATCAGAACGGGTTTTCGCACGAAGGGTCCTTACGGGTCTGGGAGTAGGCCATCCGGCAAGCTCCTGGTTGATGGCTGCCGCGGGTGAGCGCCGTCGGTGTGGACCAGGGTTCGACGTCAGCGCTCAAGATCGGGTGTTCCTGGCCGGCGGGCGGGGTTCAGGTGGGGGCGAGGAGTTGCCGGGCATCGCCTCGCAGGGCAGTGATGGCCGCCATCAGGCCGGCGAGCGCGACGGCGCACAGTGTCAGGGCTTGGCGCAGGTCGGTCGCGGGGGTGGAGGGCAGGCCGGTGGCGGTCAAGGTGGTGGCGGGGGTGGATGCCATGCGTTCATCGCACCGCAAGGCCCCGCCTGCGGTCACTACAGGTATGTCGAGGGCCGAGGTAGGCAAAAGCCCACTCGGAAGAGTCCGGGCACCCTCACTGCCCGAAGATCCCGCGATGCGTAGCCTCTCCAGACATGTACCACTCTGCCGCACTGGCCGCGTTACGAAATTCCCCCGTCCGGTTCTGGTTCACCCGCTGGCCCTGGACGTCGCTGGCGTATCTGGCGATAGGCGCCATACTCTGGATCTTCACCTTGCCGGCCTTCACGTTCATCGGCACCATCCCCTACTGGGCGCGCTGGATCGCCACCGCCGAACGCCGCCGGGTGCGGCTGGCCGGGTTCCGGCCGATCCCCGGCCGCCCGCCGGGAGCCGGGATCCCCGGCCTGCAGGAGCCGCTGCTGTGGCGTGAGATCGCGTTCGCGCTGGCGCACATGCTGATCGGTTTGTTCTCCTTCGTCGCCCTGATCACAGGCACCGTCTTGGTCTTCGCGGCGATCGTGGCGGTGTTCGTACTGGCGGGCATGGACACGCCGCTGATACAGAACCCCTCACAAGCGCCGCTCCTGGTGCTGGTGGGGCTGCTGATCGTGGTCGCCTCGCCGTACGCCGTGACGCTGTTGGCCTACGTCCAGGGGGCGCTGGCCACGGCGTTGCTCTCGCCCCGAGCCGAGGAACTGCAGACGCAGGTGGCATCGCTGGCCAGGGCCAACATCGCCGAGCTCGACCGGTTCGAGGGCGAGCGGCAGCGGATCGAACGCGACCTGCACGACGGCACCCAGCAGCACCTGGCCACCTCGGCGATGCGCCTGGGCATGCTCGAACTGGATGTGCGCGAGACGTTCCCGCCGGGGCCGGAGCAGGACTCGGCGCTGGAGTCGCTGGAGGCGGTCCGGCGGGAGACCGAGCTGGCGCTGGACACGTTGCGCGACGTCGTGCACGGGCTGCGGCCGCGCACGCTGATCGACGACGGGCTCGGCGCCGCCCTGCGCGAGCTGGCACGGCGCGTGCCCATCAACGCCACGGTCGACGCCGAGGGCGTCGGGCGCTTCGCCCTGCCGGTGGAGTCGTCGCTGTACTACATCGCCAGCGAGGCCGTCACCAACGCGATCAAGCACGCGACGCCGGACCACATTCACATCGAGCTGGCAGCGACGTTCGACCGGATCATGCTGACGGTGTCCGACGACGGCCTCGGCGGCGCGAACTCGGCGCACGGCACCGGGATGGTCGGCATGTACGAACGGACCTCCCTGTTGTCCGGCGAGCTCATCGTCGACAGCCCACCGGGCGGGCCGACCAGGATCATCGCCGACATCCCGCGCCCGTACTGATCACATGTCACACAATGGCACCATGCGTGTAGTGATAGCCGAAGATGCGGCCCTGATGCGGGAAGGTCTGACCGCCCTGCTGCAACGCTTCGGCCACCAGGTCGTGCACGCGGCCGAAGACGCCGACGAGTTGCTGCTGGCCGTCTCCGACCACCGTCCCGACGTCGTGATCACCGATGTGCGGATGCCCCCGCGTAACCTCGACGACGGTCTGCGGGCCGCGCTGGCGATCCGCGCCGAGCATCCGGGGATCGGCATCCTGGTGCTGTCGCAGTATCTCGGTGACGCCTACGCGGCCAAACTGATCGCCGAGCCCGCGAACGGGCCTCGCGGCGGCGGCGCCGGCTATCTCCTCAAGGACCGTGTCGGCAGGGTCACCGACTTCATGCACTCCCTCGACGTCATCGCGGGCGGCGGTATCGTCATCGACCCCAAGGTCGTCGGGCACCTGATGTCCTCCGGGCGCCCTCACGCGCTCGACACGCTCAGTGAGCGTGAACGCGAGGTCCTGGGCCGGATGGCGACCGGGGAGAGCAACGCCCACATCGCCGCGGGCCTGCACATTACCGAGGGCGCGGTCGTCAAGCACATCGGCAACATCTTCGCCAAGCTCGGTCTCCAGGCCCAAGACGGCAACCGGCGCGTTCTGGCGGTCCTCACCTATCTCCAGGCGGCCCGGCCGGAAGATCCCTAGATGATCGATTCCACGGGGTTCAGCGGTCCCTGCCGTTGAAGCATCCGATCCGACGCAAGGTTCGGATGCCCTGGTGCCTTCACCGCGCCGCTGGTGGCACACGGCTGCGACGTCGCCGATGACCCCGGGCATCGGCGGTGCGAAGGCGCCGGCCCTCGACCGGCTCTCCCACGTCGATCAGACCTACCTGCGTCCGGCCACCTACCGGTGAGCCGGCCGGCGATGAGTTGCGGTTGCCTTCGCCCGCAGATATGAGCCCACCGCCCTGAGGATCTCCATGGCGCCGGGGTGGACACCGGCGCCGTCCTGCGGGTCACCGAACTCGGGGAGACTGGTCGGGTGCGTTCCGACTGGTACGACCTGCCCGTCCGTCATGTCCTGCCCGAGCTGACCGAGGCTCTGGACCGGCGTGGCGTCGCCGTGCTCACCGCCCCTCCGGGCACCGGCAAGACCACCCTCGTCCCGCTCGCGCTGGCCGGGCTCCTCGACGGGTCCGCGCCGAAGCGGGTGATCGTGGCCGAGCCCCGGCGGATGGCCGTACGGGCCGCGGCGAAGCGGATGGCCTGGCTGCTGGAGTCGAAGGTGGGCGACGAGGTCGGGTTCTCGATCCGCGGTGAGCGCAGGACCGGCGCGAAGACCCTCGTCGAGGTCGTCACCACCGGTGTCCTCCTCCAGCGGCTCCAGCGTGATCCCGAGCTCGACGGCGTGGACGTGGTCCTGCTGGACGAATGCCACGAACGTCATCTGGACGCCGACACCGCCCTGGCCTTCCTCCTCGACGTCCGCGCCACCCTCCGTCCCGACCTGCGGATCATCGCCACCTCCGCCACCGCCGACGCCACCCCCTGGGCCCGGCTACTCGGCTCCGGCGACGCCACTCCCCCGACCCGTCACCCGGGTTCCGGCGACGCCGCCGCCCGGGACCGCCCGGCGGACTCCGGTACCTCGGACGATCCCGACGGCCCCGCGCCGATCGTGCACGCCTCCGGCACCATGCACCCGGTCACGCCGATCTGGGCTCCGCCCACCAGACCCGTGACCCCTCCCCACGGCCTGCGGGTGGACCCGGCCTTCCTGTCTCACGTCGCCGACCTCGTACGGCGTGCGCTGGCCGAGCACGAGGGGGACGTGCTGTGCTTCCTGCCGGGGGTCGGCGAGATCGGCCGGGTGGCCGCGATGCTTTCCGGCGTCGAGGTCCTCCAGGTCCACGGCCAGGCACCGGCTCACGTCCAGGACGCGGTCCTGTCCCCCTCCGCGGAGCGGAGAGTGGTGCTCGCCACCTCGGTCGCCGAGTCGAGCCTGACCGTGCCGGGCGTCCGGATCGTGGTCGACTCGGGGCTCGCCCGCGAGCCCCGCACCGACCACGCCCGCGGCCTCGGCTCGCTGACCACCGTCCGCGCGTCCAAGGCCTCGGCCACCCAGCGCGCCGGGCGGGCGGGCCGCGAGGCACCGGGCGTGGTGTATCGATGCTGGTCACAGGCCGAGCACGACCGCCTCTCCGAGCACGCCCAGCCCGAGATCGCCCTCGCCGACCTGACCGGCTTCGCCCTGCAGGCCGCCTGCTGGGGCGACCCGGCCGCCACCGGACTGGCCCTGCTCGACCCGCCTCCGCCCGCCGCGATGGACGCCGCCCAGCGGACCCTGTACGCCCTGGGCGCCCTCGGCTCGCCCGACGGCTCCCACTCCCCTGGCCTCGCGTACTCCTCGGACCCCTCGCGCTCCTCGGATCCCGCGCATTCCTCGGGCTCCCCGAGCGGCCCGCGCTCTCCAGGCGCCCGGTACGGCCGGATCACCGCCCGAGGCCGCCGGATGGCCGGCGTCGGAGTCCATCCCCGCCTGGCCCGGGCCCTGATCGACGTCGGCCCCCGGGCCGCCGAGGTCGTGGCGTTGCTGTCGGAGCAACTTCCCAGGGACGCGAGCGACGACCTGGTCGCGGTCTGGCGGTCCGCCCGGCAGGGCGGTGGCAGTGGTGGCGGCGGGTTCTCCGCCCGGTGGCGCCAGGAGACGGAACGGCTGGCCCGGGCCGTCCCCCGCAAGGACCGGCAGAGCCCTCCCGGCGAGAACGGCGCCTCCGTGCCGCCCGGCTGGGGTGCGGGATCGGGGCCGAGTGACGACGCCGTGGCCGGACTGGTCGTGGCGCTGGCCTACCCCGAACGGGTGGCCCGGCGCAGAGGCGGGTCCTATCTGATGGCGTCGGGAACCGCCGCCGAGCTGCCGGGGGGCTCGCGGCTGGGGACGGCGGAGTGGCTGGCCGTGGCGGTCGCGGACCGCCCGACCGGGGCCGCGTCCGCCCGCGTCAGGCAGGCGGTGGTGATCGACGAGGAGATCGCCAGGTTCGCCGCCGCCCCCCTCCACAGCAGCGGGCAGGAGGTCGGCTGGCGAGTCCCGCCGGGCGAACGACGCGGTGACGTCTCGGCGCGCCGGGTGGAACGGCTGGGCGCGATCGAGCTGTCCGCCTCCCGGCTTCGCGACGCCGACGTCCGCCCTGCCATCCTGGACGGCCTGCGCAGCGAGGGTCTGTCGATCCTGCGCTGGACGCCCGAGGCCGTCGCCCTGCGCGAACGCCTGGCCTTCTGCCACCGTACGCTCGGCGACCCGTGGCCCGCGACGGACGACGGCGCGCTGATCGACGCCGCCGACCGGTGGCTGGAGCCCGAGCTGTCCCGCGCCCACCGCCGCTCCGACCTGGAGCGCCTCAACGTGTCCTCCGCCCTGCACCGTCTGGTCCCGTGGAGCGTCCGCCTGGCGGACACCGCCCCCGAACGGATCGAGGTGCCGAGCGGGTCGCGGATCAGGGTCGACTACTCCGGCGACCAGCCGGTCCTGGCGGCCAAGCTCCAGGAGCTGTTCGGCTGGGCCGAGGCCCCTCGCATCGCCGGGGTCCCCCTGGTGATCCACCTGCTCTCCCCCGCGGGCCGTCCGGCGGCCGTCACCGCCGACCTGGCCTCCTTCTGGCGCGAGGGCTACCGCGCGGTCCGCGCCGAACTCCGCGGCCGCTATCCCAGGCATCCCTGGCCGGAGGATCCCCTGTCCGCCGTCGCCACCCGCCGCATCAACCCCCGCCGCTGACCCCCGGCGCTCCTCCGAACCCCCTGCCGGCGGCCCGTCACCCTTCTGCCCCAAACGCTCCCCCGACCCCATCCCGACGCCCTGCCCCCTTCTCCCCACGTGCTCCTCCGACTCCATCCCGGTACCCCGCCACCCGTTTCCCGGCGCTCCTCCGACCCCATCCCGGTACTGGTCGGGGCTTCTCTCTCCGCCGAGAGCTTCATCCGGCGTTCCTGCGAGCCTTCTCTCCACGCCCTCCGAGCCCCCATGGCTCTGGCGGTATGTCCGACCGCGCGCTATCGTAGTGATATCACTTCGATATCAAAGGCAGGGACTCATGGAACGACGTGCTTTCCGTACAAGTGGATTCGCCGTCCTGGCCGGGCTCGTGCTGCTCGGAGCCGTTCTGGCCGTGGTCACCATGTCGATGGGGACAACGCCGCAGACCATCGCCGCGATCGCGTGGATCGTCGTCACGCTGTTCGTGTTCACCGGGTTCGCGGTGATCAACCCGAACGAGGCGAGGGTCGTCCAGTTCCTCGGCCGCTACGTCGGGTCGGTGGACCGGGCGGGCTTCCAGTGGCTGCTGCCGTTCACCAGCAAGCAGTCGATCTCCCTGCGGGTGCGCAACTTCGAGACGGCCAAGCTCAAGGTGAACGACGCCGACGGCAACCCCGTGGAGATCGCGGCGGTCGTCGTCTACAAGGTGATCGACAGCGCCAAGGCCGCGTTCTCCGTGGACCACTACGAGCAGTACGTGGCGATCCAGTCCGAGGCCGCGGTCAGGCACCTGGCCACCACCCACCCCTATGACGCCCACGACGAGAGCCGCACCAGCCTGCGCGACGGCGCCGAGGTGGCAGCCGAGCTCACCGTCGAACTGAGCGACCGCACCACGCTGGCCGGGGTGGAGGTGCTGGAGGCGCGGATCACCCACCTCGCCTACGCGCCGGAGATCGCCCAGGCGATGCTGGTCCGACAGCAGGCCACCCAGGTCGTCGCGGCGCGCACACAGATCGTCGCCGGTGCGGTAGGCATGGTTCAGCTCGCACTGACCCGGCTGCGTGAGGAGAACGTGGTGGAACTCGACGAGGAGCGCAAAGCCCAGATGGTGTCCAACCTTCTGGTCGTCCTGTGCGGCGATCGGGCAACGCAGCCGGTGATCAACACCGGCAGCATCTATGGCTGAGCGGAAGAAGATCCTGCTCAGGCTCGACCCCGCCGTCTACGAGGCGGTCGCCAAGTGGGCGGCCGACGACCTGAGGAGCGTCAACGCGCAGCTGGAGTACGCACTGCGCCTGGCGCTCAGGGGCGCGGGCCGCGACCCCCGACAGGTTGAGCGCGATAACGCGGACGAGCCGGACAAGTCATCTGATTGAGACGTGGGAAGCTTCCCCTTCCGCATTTGCCGGACCACACTCGGTTCATGTCGTGGGTTGGAGTGTCCGCAACGGAAATCGCGGAGGCCGTGCGACGGGGGAAGGTCACCGCGCCCGTGGTCGTCGAGGAGCACCTCGACGCGATCGCCGTGCGCGACGGGCGTATCGGGGCCTTCCGCAAGGTCCGCGTCGAGCAGGCGCTGGCCGAGGCGCGGGCCTTACAGGGCCGGGAGGATCTGGCCGGGCTGCCGCTCGCCGGGGTGCCGATCGCGATCAAGGACAACGTCGCGATCCGGGGCGAGGCGTCACGCAACGGCTCCGCGGCGACGCCGGACGCGCCGGCGGCCGATGACCATCCGGTGGTGGCCAGGCTCAGGGCGGCGGGCGCCGTGGTCGTCGGAATCACCAACGTATCGGAGCTCTGCCTGGCCGGATTCTCCGACAGCGTGTACGGCACGGCACGCAACCCATGGGACCTCGGGCGCACTCCGGGCGGGTCGTCCGGGGGGAGCGCGGCGGCCGTGGCCGCGGGAATGGTGCCGCTGGCCCACGGCAACGACGCGCTCGGCTCGCTGCGCATCCCCGCCGCCTGCTGCGGAGTCGTCTCGATCAAGCCCGGCCAGGATGTGGTCCCGCCGCCCGAGCACGACTGGTACGGGATGGCGGAGAACGGCCCGCTGGCCACGACCGTGGCCGACCTCGCCCTGGCCCTGGCCGTCATGGCGGGAGACATGTCCCTGGCGACGCCCGGCGAGATCGAGTCCCTCGGGGTGGGCAGCGCCATCGACGACTACCCCGGCGGGCTGGTCCCCTCGGAGCCGATGAAGCTGCGGATCGCGGTGGCGCCGATGCCGCTGCCGCCCGGATTCACGGTGGACGCCGAGTTCCAGAGGGCGGTGATCCAGGCGGCGGACGCCTTCGGCGCCGCGGGACACACCATGGTGGACCAGGGTGAGCGGCTGCCCACGTGGCTCGGCACCGCCACGGTCGCCACCTGGTTCGCGTGCGCGAGGAAGAACGGGGCGGGGCTCAACCCGCGCAAGCTGGAACGCCGTACCAGGTCCCTCGCGAAGGCCGGCCGGCGGCTCGCCAGGCTCGGGATGGACGGCGCGGCGGGCCGCGACCGCTGGCGCGCCTACGGGGCCGACCAGTGGTTCGGCAACGCCGACGTGCTCATCACCCCGACGCTCGCCGCCCTCCCCCCGGCCGCGGAGCGCTGGGGCCGCCGCGGGCTCCTGGCGAACGTCCGCGTCAACCTGACGTACGCCCCGGTGACCGGAGCCTGGAACATGGCCGGCTGGCCCGCCATGAGCATTCCGTACGGCCGGCACTCCAGCGGCCTGCCCATCGGCGTCCAGCTCATCGCCGCCCCGGGGGGTGAGTCCCAGCTCCTGGCCCTCGCCGGACAGCTGGAGGCCGCCCACCCCTGGCTCCGCCACGCCCCCCTCGACTGAAACGCCCCGAATTGGTGCGCAATAGTCCAATTTGATACTCTCGGTTCGTGCGACTGACGAAGTTCACGGACCTGGCCCTGCGAGTCATCATGCGCCTGGCCGTGATGGAGCGGGGAGAGACCCTCACCACCCGGCAGGTGGCCGAGGCGATGGCCGTTCCCTACACGCACACCGCCAAGACCATCGCCCGGCTTCAGCACCTCGGGGTGGTGGAGGCCCGCCGGGGAAACGGCGGCGGCCTGGAGCTGACCGGTTTCGGCCATACGGCGTCACTGGGCTGGCTGGTCCGCGAACTGGAGGGCGAGGAGGAGGTCGTCACCTGCGAGGGCGAGACCCCGTGCCCACTGCGGGCCGCCTGCCGCCTGCGCGGCGCGCTGCGCAACGCGCAGCAGGCCTTCTACGCCTCGATGGACCCGCTCACCGTTGACGACCTGGTCGCCTCGCCGACCGGGCCCGTCCTGCTCAGCCTCGGGTGATCGACCGGCATGCGGCCGGTCGATGACGCACGAGTTCAAACATGAAGATCATTTACCAATTTGGGGGCTGTTGTGCTTTCTCCGGAATCGACCACGATCGTCCGTGCCACGTTGCCCGTGGTCGGCGGCGCCATCGAGACCATCAGCGCGCGTTTCTACGCGTCGATGTTCGCCGACAATCCCGAGCTTGAGCGAAACCTGTTCAACCGGGGCAACCAGGCCAACGGCGAGCAGCGCAGCGCGCTCGCCGGATCGATCGCCGCCTTCGCCACGCTCCTGGTGACGCGCCCCGACGAGCGGCCGGACGCGATGCTCTCCCGGATCGCCAACAAGCACGCCTCGCTCGGCATCGCCCCCGAGCAGTACGTAGTGGTCCACAAATACCTTTTCGGCGCCATCGCCGAGGTGCTCGGCGACGCCGTCACCCCCGAGGTCGCGCAGGCCTGGGACGAGGTCTACTGGCTGATGGCCAACGCGCTGATCGCCCTGGAGGCCAGGCTCCTCAGCAACACGGTCGAGGGCTGGCTCCAGGCGACCGTGCTCCAGCGGCAAGAGCAGAGCGCGGACGCGCTCTCCTTCACGCTGCGGCCGTCGGTCCCGATGTCCTTCACGCCCGGCCAGTACATCAGTGTCGCGGTCACGCTGCCCGACGGCGCGCGGCAGATCCGGCAGTACAGCCTGTCGTCCGCCCCCGAGCGGGACGACTGGCGGATCACCGTCAAACGGGTGCGCGGCGGCGACACCCCGGAGGGCGAGGTGTCCAACTGGCTGCACGCGAACGTCCAGGTCGGGGACGTGCTGACGATCTCCGCGCCGTTCGGAGACCTGGTCCTTCCGCCGGGTGACACCCCGCTGCTCCTCGCCTCGGCCGGCATCGGCGCCACTCCCATCCTGTCGATGGTCGAGCACCTCGCCGCCACCGGCTCCGCCCGTCAGGTCACCGTCGTCCACGCCGACCGCGCCCCGGCGGACCACGCCCACCGGGAGGAGCTCAAGCAGCTGGTCGACGACCTGCCCGGCGCCGCCCTGCACCGGTGGTACGAGACGCCCTGCGAGTGCTCCTGCTCTCCGGCGCCCAACGTCGGCACCGTCGACCTGACTCGGATCGATCTGCCCGACCGGCTGGTGGCCTACCTCTGCGGGCCGCTGCCGTTCATGCGCGGCGTCCGCTCCCAGCTGCTCCGTCGCGGCGTGCCCGCCTCCGACATCCACTACGAGGTGTTCGGCCCCGACCTCTGGCTCGGAAGGGACTGACCGCGCGAGGCGCCGCCGTACCGGCACCGGCGGTTCGCGCACCGGTACCGGTCGAGACGGTCAGGGCTCCAGCGGTTCGCACACCGGTACCGGTTGGAGCGGTCGGGCACCGGCGACTCGCACGCTGATACCGGTCGAGACGGTCAGGCACCGGCGTTTCACACGCCGGCGCCGGTTGGAGCGGTCGGGCACCGGCGGTTCACACGCCGGTGCCCGTGGGGACGGTCAGGCGCCGGTGGGGTGCCAGACGGTCTTGGTCTCCAGGAAGGCCGTCAGGCGCCTGGTGCCGGGGTCGGCGGACCAGTCGGCCCCGGTGGGACGGAAGACCCGCTTGAGGTTCTCCGCCGCCGCCTCCTCGCACGTGATCGCCAGGTTCTCGTCGCCGACCCCGGTGAGGTCGAGGGCGTTGACGTCCATGTGCGCGGCCAGCCAGGGGGCGATCTCCTTCACCGAACCGGTGAGGATGTTGACCACCCCCGCGGGCAGGTCGGAGGTGGCCAGCACCTCGGCCAGGGTGATCGACGGCAGGGGCGCCCGCTCGCTGGCGATCACGACGCAGGTGTTGCCCGTGACGATCACGGGGGCGATCACCGAGATGAGCCCGAGCAGCGGCTCGTCGGGGGCGACCACCGCGACCACGCCGGTCGGCTCCGGCGAGGAGATGTTGAAGTACGGCCCGGCGACCGGGTTGGTGGACCCGGTAACCGCGGCGATCTTGTCCGCCCAGCCCGCGTACCAGACCAGCCGGTCGACGGCCGCGTCCACGACCTCCCCGGCCTTCTTCGTCCCGCTCTCCGAAAGCTCCGCGACGAACTGGGCCCTGCGGCTCTCCAGCATCTCGGCGATGCGGTAGAGGATCTGCCCCCGGTTGTACGGGGTCGCGCCGGACCAGCCTCCGAACGCCTTGCGCGCGGCGGTCACCGCGTCGCGGGCGTCCTTGCGGGAGGCCTTGGACGCGTTGGCCAGGAAGTCGCCCTTGGAGGAGGTCACGACGTAGGACCTTCCGCTCTCCGAACGCGGGAACGCCCCGCCGATGTACAGCTTGTACGTCTTGCGCACGGCCAGCCGTACGGAATCGTGGCTCTGAGCACGCTCGCCCGGACCTTCGGCGGCCCGTTCCGCGCTCGCTCGCGCCCGGCTCGGCCTCTCCGTCTTACTCATTTCCCGGCCCTCTCCACATGCTTTCCTGCTCTGCCAGCCGTGCCGGAACGAAGATCTGACCGCAACGGCTCACGCCGCACCGGTGGGCGAACCAGCCCCGCAGCCTCGGACGCCCGGCGCGGGCGAAGTCGTGGCCTCGCGTGCTCTGGGCGCGGCGTTCGCGGCGTCTGGCCCTGCCGGAACCGTGATGGTCACACATCGAGATACGCCTCCAGCCCGTGCCGCCCGCCCTCACGCCCGTACCCGGACTCCTTGTAGCCGCCGAACGGGGAGGTGGGGTCGAACTTGTTGAAGGTGTTGGCCCACACGACGCCGGCGCGGAGCTTGCTCGCCACCCACAGGATGCGCGAGCCCTTCTCCGTCCACACGCCCGCCGACAGGCCGAACGGTGTGTTGTTGGCCTTCTCCACGGCCTCGGCCGGCGTACGGAAGGTCAGGACGGACAGGACCGGGCCGAAGACCTCCTCGCGGGCGATGCGGTGCGACTGGGCGACGCCGGTGAAGATGGTCGGCGGGAACCAGAAGCCCTTGTCCGGCAGCGAGCACGCCGGGGACCAGCGATCGGCGCCCTCCAGCTCGCCCGCGTCCGACAGCTCACGGATCTTGGCGAGCTGGGCCGCGGAGTTGATCGCGCCGATGTCGGTGTTCTTGTCCAGGGGGTCGCCCAGGCGGAGCGTGCCGAGCCGCCGCTTCAGCGAGTCGAGCAGTTCCGTCGCGATCGACTCCTGGACCAGGAGCCGGGAGCCCGCGCAGCAGACATGACCCTGGTTGAAGAAGATCCCGTTGACGATGCCCTCGACGGCCTGGTCGAGCGCGGCGTCCTCGAACACGATGTTGGCGGCCTTGCCGCCGAGCTCCAGGGTGACCTTCTTGCCCGACCCGGCGACCGACCGGGCGATCTGACGGCCGACCTCGGTGGAGCCGGTGAAGGCCACCTTGTTGACGTCGGGGTGGTTCACCAGGGCCGCGCCGGTCTCACCCGCGCCGGTCACGATGTTGACCACGCCGGGCGGGAGGTCGGCCTGCCGGCAGATCTCCGCGAACAGCAGCGCGGTCAGCGGGGTGGTCTCGGCCGGCTTGAGGACGACCGTGTTTCCACAGGCCAGCGCGGGGGCGATCTTCCACGCGAGCATGAGCAGCGGGAAGTTCCAGGGGATGACCTGACCGGCCACGCCGAGCGGACGCGGGTCGGCGCCGTATCCGGCGTGTCCGAGCTTGTCGGCCCAGCCCGCGTAGTAGAAGAAGTGCGCCGCCACCAGGGGGAGGTCCACGTCGCGGGACTCGCGGATGGGCTTTCCGTTGTCCAGGGACTCGAGCACGGCCAGCTCGCGCGAGCGCTCCTGGATGATGCGCGCGATCCGGAACAGGTATTTGGCCCGCTCGGATCCGGGCATCGCCGACCAGGTGCCGAACGCCTTGCGTGCGGCCCGAACGGCTCGGTCCACGTCCTCCTCGGACGCCGTGGCCACCTCGGCCAGGACCTCCTCGGAGGCGGGGTTGATCGTTTTGAAGGACTTTCCCGTCCCGTCGGCGAACTCGCCGTCGATGAACAGACCGTAGGACGGCTGGATGTCGACGACGTCGCGGGACTCGGGGGCCGGTGCGTATTCGAACATCGCTCAGTCCAGGGTGAAGTAGTCGGGGCCCGCGTACCTGCCGGTGGCCATCTTCTGGCGCTGCATCAGCAGGTCGTTGAGCAGGGTGGACGCGCCGAGACGGAACCAGTCGGGGCTCAGCCAGCCCTCGCCGACCGTCTCGTTGACCAGGACGAGCATCTTGACGGCGTCCTTGGTGGTCCGGATGCCGCCCGCGGGCTTCACCCCGACCTTGCGGCCCGTCGTGGCGAGGAAGTCGCGGACCGCCTCCAGCATGATCAGCGTCACCGGGAGGGTCGCGGCGGGCTGGACCTTGCCCGTGGAGGTCTTGATGAAGTCGCCGCCGGCCAGCATGGCCAGCCAGGACGCACGCCGTACGTTGTCGTAGGTGGAGAGTTCGCCGGTCTCCAGGATCACCTTCAGGTGCGCGGCGCCGCACGCGGCCTTGATCGCGACGATCTCCTCGAAGACCTTGACGTAGTCGCCCGCGAGGAACGCGCCCCGGTCGATGACCATGTCGATCTCGTCGGCCCCGGCCGCCACCGCGAACGCGGTCTCGGTGGTCTTGACGTCGAGGGAGGAACGCCCGCTCGGGAAGGACGTCGCGACGCTGGCGACCTTGACGCCGGACCCCTTCAGGGCGTCCACCGCCTGAGCCACCAGGTCGGGGTAGACGCACACCGCGGCCACCTTCGGCACCGAGGGGTCGCCCGGGTCGGGGTGAACGGCCTTGGCGCACATCGCACGGACCTTGCCCGGCGTGTCGGCGCCCTCAAGGGTCGTCAGGTCCACCATGCGGATGGCCAGGTCAATGGCCTCCGCCTTGGCGGTTGTCTTGATCGATCGGGTTCCGAGCATCGCGGCCCGCTGGTCGGCGCCCACGCGGTCGACACCGGGCAGGCCATGCAGGAAGGTCCGCAGCGTGACGTTGGACGAAGCCACGTCGGCGAGCGAAGTAGTCATAGTTGACACCACCCCAGCATGCCGACTGGTGTGATTACTTCCAAACTGGACCTCGCCCAGCACCACCACTCGTTTTCGTCAACATTCGCCGGGTTCAACGACAGGACCGGACATGTCGCCGTCCCGTCGCCTCCGTACCCTCCGCGTCCGGACGCGAAAGATCTCCGCCCGCGACCGCCCGCCACCGGTGAGACCCCTCCGCCGTGACCCGCCCGGGCCCGTCTAAGGCGGCGAATCGGTATGCCTAGGTAGTTCCTAGGGCGGGGATCCGCCCGAGATAAGGCATCCGCCCGATGTGGGGGTGGGGGCCTTAGGACGAACCTTGAGTCTGTAGGGAAAACGCACCACAGGGTTACACGCTCAAGGAGAAACCAGAAATGATCCCCGAGTTCCACTCACAGATGATCGCCTACCGCCTCGACGAGCTTCTCGCGGAGGCGGACGCCTACCGCCTCGTCCGCGAGGTACAGGAGGCCGACAAGAAGCTCCCGAAGGCCAAGCGCCGCCGGAGCCTCTTCGGCAAAATCATCCCCGCATGACCATCTCAGGAGAGCCCGGCCGCCTTCCCCAGCCCTGCCGGGCCCCTCAGCCCCCGTAGTCCCCTTTCGCCGAACGACAAAAGGCAGACCCCACCACCCGGTTACACACTCAAGGAGAACCTGACATGGGTCCCGAGCTTCACTCCCAGATGATCGCCTACCGCATTGCCGAGCTCCGCCAGGAGGCGGCCGACTACCGCCTCGTCCATGAGGCCGCCAAGAAGCACCCGGAGGCCAAGCCTCGCCGGAGCCTCTTCGGCAAAATCATCCCCGCATGACCGTCACACGAGAGCCCGGCCGCTTCCTCCCGTCCGGCCGGGCCTCTCAGCCCCCGTAATCCCGTTTCGCCGAACGATAAATAGGAAGAGGACTATCGGTAAGGCATGACATGCTGGCAGACATGATGGGTCGGGCGGTAAGTCCTGTCTTCGTGGGGCGGAAGACCGAACTCGCAGACCTGGCCGAGGCTTTCGAGCAAGTGCGCAAGAACGCTGCGGCGACCGTGCTGCTCGGCGGCGAGGCGGGGGTCGGCAAGTCCCGGCTGATCGGGTGCTTCGCCGAGCGGGCCGCGGACGACGGCGCGCACGTGCTCATCGGCGGCTGCGTGGAGCTGTCCACGGAGGGTCTCGCCTACGCGCCGTTCACCGCGGCGATCCGCCAGCTCGTCCGCGAGTCCAGCGCCGAGGAGGTCGCTGCTCTGCTGCCGGAGGGCGGGGCGCGCGACCTGGCCCGGCTGCTGCCCGAGTTCGGCGAGCCGAGCGGTGACATGGAGGGCGACACCGCCCGTGCCCGGCTCTTCGAGCAGATCCTCACCCTGCTGGAACGGCTGGCCGAACGCCGCCCGGTGATACTGATCATCGAAGACATCCACTGGGCCGACCGGTCCAGCCGTGACCTGATCGCCTTCCTCAGCCGGAACCTGCGCACCGCGCCCGTCCTGATGATCCTCACCTACCGCTCCGACGACCTGCACCGCCAGCACCCCCTCCGTCCGGTGCTCGCCGAGCTCGGCAGGCTGGACGGGGTCCTCCGGCTGGACCTGCCCCGGCTCACCCAGACCGAGGTGGCCGCCCAGATGGCCGGCATCCTCGGTTCCGCGCCTGAGTTCGCCCAGGTCGACAAGGTCTTCCAGCGCAGCGAGGGCATCCCGCTGTTCGTCGAGGCGCTGATGGAGTGCGGCGGCGACTGCACCTTCCCCGACTCCCTGCACGATCTGATCATCGGTTCCGTCGAGCAGCTCTCCGACGAGACCCAGCGGGTGCTGCGCATCGCGGCGGCCGGCGGTCTCCGGACAAGCCACCATCTGCTGGCCGCGGTCAGCGGTCTGTCCGACGTCGACCTGGAAGCCGCGCTGCGGACCGCCGTCGCGGCCAACGTGCTGCAGGTCGCCGACGGCAACGCCTACGTCTTCCGGCACTCGCTGATCCGCGAGGCCGTGCACGACGAACTCCTGCCCGGCGAGCACGGGCGGCTGCACGCCCGTTACGCCGAGGAGATCAGCAGGGACCGCACGCTGGTCCCGCCCGGCCGTGCCGCCATCGAGATCGCCCACCACTGGTACTCCGCCCGCGACGACCTCTGGGCCCTCGTCTCCGCCTGGGAGGCCGCGGGCAAGGCCTCCAAGACCTTCGCCTACAACGAGAAGATGCAGCTCCTGGAGCGGGTGCTCGCGCTGTGGAGCAAGGTCCCCGACGCCGCGGAGCGGATCGGCGTGGACCACACCAGGATCCTGGAACAGGCGTCGGAGGCGGCCAACTGCTGCGGCGAGATCGAACGGGGCATGAAGTTCGTCAAGGCGGCGCTGGCCGAGCTGGACGAGAAGGCCGAGCCCGAGCGGGTGGCCGAGCTGTTCGTACGGCTGTCGCTGTTCAAGATGTCCAAGCGGAGGTCCGGGGTGCTCGACGACCTCCGCTATGCCGAGCGGCTGGTCCCCGAACCCGGGCTGGACCGCGCCCACGTGCTGTCCAAGCTGGGCTCGTTCCTGATATTCAGCGGCGAGACGGCCGAGGGGACCGCGCTCACCGAGGAGGCGTTGCGGATCGCCCGCAAGCACGGTGACGACTCTCTCGAGGCCGACCTGCTGCTCAACCTCGCCCTGAGCCACTCGATCGCCGGACGCCTCGACGTCACGATAACCGTCAACACCACCGCGCAGGCGATCGGCGAGCGCGTCGGCTCCGGCCGCATCATCCTCCGCGCCCTCGCCAACAACGTGGACGCGCTCAACAACATGGGCCGCTCCGCCGAGGCGGTCGAGCTGGCACTCGAAGGGGAACGCCTCGCCAAGGCGTACGGCCGCTACCGCGTCTCGGGCACGTTCATCGCCAACAACCGCGCCGAGGCGCTGGAGGCGCTGGGCAGGTTCGGGGAGGCGGTCGAGGTCGTCGAGCAGGCTCTCACCATGGATCCGACCCTGCGCATCCGGCATCATCTGCGGCGGGTCCGCGCGGACGTGGCGGTCGCACGGGGCGAGATCGACCTGCTCAGGTCCATCCTGATCGAGGACGCCCTCAGCGTCCAGGAGACGTTCACCCAGGAGGTGATCGCCAACGCCCGGCTCAAAATAGGCGTTCACCTGCTCAGCGGCGAGCCGCTGGCCGCGCTGGAGGTGGCCGAGCAGATCGCGCGCGAGTCCCGGATCACGAGCAAGCCCATGCTGGGGTGGCGGATGCTCGGCCTGCTGGCGGGTCTCTGCGAGACGGTCGAGGCGATCGCGCCCGAGCGGGTGGCGGCGTTGCGCGCCCAGATCGACGAGGTCTGGGCCACGATGACCGTGGACACCCCGGTCGCCGAGGCCTACCGGCTCGGCCTCATCCGCGACCACGACGCCGCGGCAGCCGCCTGGGAACGGCTGGACCGCCCCTACCTCCGCGCCAAGTCGCTGCTCCACGCGGGGCGAGCGGCGGCGGGCGCGGGTGATCGCGACTGTGCCGCGGTACGGCTGCGAACGGCCCATCCGATCGCCCTCGCGCTGTCGGCCCAGCCGTTGGTCACCGAGATCGAGTCCCTGGCTCGCCGGATCGGGGTCTCCCTCACGGAGGAGGCCCCGGTCGCGGAAACCCTGCTGACCCCCCGTGAGCAGGAGGTGCTCCGGCTGGTCGCCCAGGGAGGGTCCAACCGCGACATCGCCGCCGAGCTGTTCATCTCGGCCAAGACCGTGAGCGTTCACGTCTCGAACATCCTGAGCAAGCTGGGCGTCTCCACCCGAGGCGAGGCCGCCGCGGCGGCTCACCGCCTCGCCCTGATCGGCTGATCTTCAGCGCGGCCGACGGCTCGCCCTGATCGGTTGATCTTCGGATCCTTGGCGCATCACCCGGCCGCGTTCGGCGGGGAGGTGGGATGGAGCACGTTGCCGGGCACCACCCGTCACCGTCGCCCGCCCTCGTGGTCGCCCTGCCTGCGCTCGCGCCATTCGCGCGGAGACATTCCGTAGGCCTCTTTGAAGGCGCGGCCGAAATGGCTGGCGTTGCCGAAACCCCACCGCTGCGCGACCGAGGCGATGGTCAGGGACCTCATGCCTGGCCTGGCGAGGTCCTTCCGGCATTGCTCCAGGCGGTGCACGCGAATCCAGTCGCCCAGGGTGATGCCCGAGCGAGCCAGGGTCGCGTACAGGTGCCGCACCGAGATGCTGTGTTCCCGTGCGATGCGCGTCGCGGTGAGATCGTGATCGGCCAGATGCGCGCGCACGTATTCCATGATCCGCACTTCCAACGTGGCTTCGAGCGGCTCGCGGGCCATGCGCGGGTCGGGCAGCCGGGTGGTGATCGCCGCGCGAAGCAGTTCGATGCTCGGCTGGCTGACGGCATCCGCGACGAGCAGGGCCGAGGCCCTCAGGTGGCCGACCAACCGGTGGAGATAGGTCGTGGCCAGGTCGACCACGGGGTCGTCCCTGCTGAACCGGAGCGCTGTCAGCAGGCTGATCGCGTCGGCCGGCAGTGCCAGGTCGCTGCGGGCGATACGGAAGAAGTGCTGATGAATGCCGTCCTTGTTGACCAACGTGTACGGAACGCTGGTGTCGTACAGGGCGAGGTCACCCGGTCGCAGGACCGCCTGCCGGTCACCCTGGACGACCATGCTGGAGCCGGACACCTGTAGTCCGAAGAACACGCTCGGCGGCAGATCGTCGCTGGCGAGCCTGGGCGTGCGCCGGACCGTCGTCGCATTGGAGCTGATCGAGCAGACGTTCAGCCGGCCGATGTCAGTGATCGTGCCGCGGGCGGCGATCCGGCCCGGCTCCGGATGGTGTTCGATCTCCACTCGGACAACCGTGTTCCAGATCGTTTCCCGGATCGCCTCGGCGCGATCGGCCGGAATTACCTGTTGAGCGTCAAGGACCACGACCATCCGGCCACCATCTCCCGACCTTCTCGCTCGGCGCCCTCGGAGGAAAGGTCCGTCAGAGGAGACGGCACTGAGGGGTTCACCCAATTCACTACTCAAATAGCACTAATGGGGCTATATAAGTGTATTCAACGGACGAAGTCAGAGTCTCGTGGGAAAAACCTGTGCACGACGTGCAGAGAGCTCAGCACACCGCGCAGACCCCATCGGGGCAGATAGAACCTAGTGTCGGCCAGGGACGGCTCACGGCTCGTCCTGACGATCTGAACGGCCGGCCCTGCTTTCCACACATGTCCCATCGCTGCACGGAGCATTGCACCCTCTGCCGCAGCGAGTGACCCTCACAGCTCGGCCAGGGTTACGTACGGAACGCGGGACCGACCGGCACGAGTTCCGCCCATTTCCGCATTCACCACCGAAGTTACCTGCTTCGGTCTTCTGGCATGAGCACTCCCTCGCCAGAGGATCCGGACGACCTCAGCGCCGACGGCTCACCGGAACACGACGCGGGCCCGTGACAACGGGTCTCGCCTACGCGACCCACCGCCGCCGGCGCGCCCGATCAAGGAGAAATTCATGTCCGAGCACCCGCAACAGATCCCCGCCTGGACGGAAGACGAGATCAACCAGGCCAACGCGACAGGCCGTACCCCGGCGGTGTTCATCCACGGTCTGTGGCTGCTGCCGAGCAGCTGGGACCGGTGGGCGACGGTCTTCGAGGAGGCCGGCTACGCACCGCTGACCCCCGGATGGCCCGACGACCCCGAGACCGTCGAGGAGGCGAACGCCCACCCCGAGGTCTTCGCCAACAAGACCGTCGGCCAGGTGGCCGACCACTACTCCGCGGTGATCGGCAAGCTCGACAGGCGGCCCGTTGTCATCGGGCACTCCTTCGGCGGCCTGCTCGCACAGATCATCGCCGGCCGCGGCCTGTCGGCCGCGTCGGTGGCCATCGACGCCGCACCGTTCCGCGGAGTGCTGCCACTGCCGATCTCGGCGTTGAAGTCCTCCCTGCCGGTGCTGGGAAACCTCGCCAACCGCCACCGGGCCGTGCCGCTGACCTACGAGCAGTTCCGCTACGCCTTCGCCAACGCCGTCAGCGAGGATGAGGCCAAACAGCTGTACGACACCTTCGCCGTCCCCGCGGCGGGCGCGCCGCTCTTCCAGGCGGCGACCGCCAATCTCAATCCCTGGACCGAGGCCAAGGTCGACACCGCCAACCCCGACCGAGGACCACTACTGATCATCTCCGGCGAGAAGGACCACACCGTCCCGCGAGCCATCTCCGACGCCACCTACGACAAGCAGCAGCGTAACGAGGGTGTGACCGAGTTCGCCGAGATCCCCGGCCGCGGCCACGCGCTGACCGTCGACAGCGGCTGGCGCGAAGTCGCCGACACCGCCCTCGCCTTCATCCAGCGGTTCGTGAAGTAGGACCACAGCGCGGACTGCCGCCGACCCCGGGATCGTCCCGGATCAGAGAGTCTCCGGCCTGATCAGGCGACCAGGGGCTCGACCAGGAGGATGATCCCGAAGACGGCGAACGCGGCGGCGGCGCCGTACCGGATGACCTTCTCGGGCAGGTGCTTGCCCAGCATCCGGCCGACCACGATGGCCAGCGCGTCGGCGGCGACCATGCCGACCGTCGAACCGATCCAGGTGCCGAGCCAGCCGTGCTGGGTGGCCAGCGTGATGGTGGCGAGCATGGTCTTGTCGCCGAGTTCGGCGAGGAAGAAGGCGACACCCACGGCGATGATCGCCGATCGGGTGGTGCGCTGCGCCTTCTCCGCCTCCTCGTCGGTCAGCTCGTCGCCACGCAGCGTCCATATGGCGAAGCCGAGGAACGCGATGCCCGCGACGATCGTGATGGCCGTGGTGGGAAGGAAATCGCCGACCAGCCCGCCCACCGCGACGCTGACCAGGTGGACGATCGCCGTGGCCACCGTGATCCCGATCAGGACCGGCCAGGGTTTGAACCGGGTGGCGAAGGTCATCGCCATGAGCTGACTCTTGTCGCCGAGCTCGGCGACGAAGATCACGGCGAGACTGATCCAGAATGCTTCCAACGAGATGCCCTTCCGCGCACGCGGCCGGGCCAGAAGGGGGCACCCGGGGAGTCGGGCACGGCTTCGGCCCGGCAGCATTGGTGTATGCCTGCCAGGCCGAAGGTCTCGTCCGCCTGGGATTCGAACCGAATCCGAGGCCCGCGTGACCGGGCGCCCTGAGGCGCCAGCATGTCGATCACGCGATTGGGACTACTCCCCTTCGGGTGTTTCCATGAGACCTTAACAGCCTAATTGCTGCACCGATTCCCGCGTGCGGGGATCCCACCTCTGCGGATCACGGCCGAGCTGAGGGTTTCAGGGACGGGCGCAGACCGTCCGTGCGAGAACCCCGCCCTCACGGATCACCGCCGGGCTGAGGGTCTCAGAGACGGGTGCCGACCATCACGGGCTCGTTGACGAGGGTGACGCCGAACTTCTCCCACACGCCGTCGCGGACCTCGCGGGCCAGGTCGAGAAGATCGGTGGTCGTTGCCGCCAGTTCCGGATTTGTCATGGCAAGGGTGTGCTTGGTGGAGATGCGAGCCGGGCCCCGCCGGTAGCCCTTCGGGAATCCCGCGTTCTCGATCAACCAGGCCGCCGGAACCTTGACGGAGCCGCCCGGCATGTCCCAGCGGGGGAACCCCGGAGCCCGTAGATCCAGCTCGGCCGCCTCCTCCGCGGAGAGGATGGCGTTGGTGAAGAACGAACCCGCGCTCCTGGAGTCCGGGTCGTCGGCGTCGAGCACCATTCCCTTGCCCCTGCGCAGCTCCAGCACCGCCGCGCGGACCTCCGCCAGCGGCGCCCGATCGCCCAGGGCGACCCCGAGCCGGACGGCCAGCTCCTTGTACGTGACCGGCCCGGAGAGCTCATCCTTGGGAAGCTCGTAGGTGACCGCCAGCACGACGTATCGCCCGGGATCCTCCTTGAACACGCTGTGCCGGTAGGTGAGCCCGCACTCCCGCGCGCTCAGGTCGCCCAGCTCGCCGGTCCGGCGGTCGTAGACCCGGACCCCGGCGAGCGTCTGCGACACGTCCTGCCCGTAGGCCCCGACGTTCTGGATCGGCGTGGCCCCGACCCGCCCCGGGATCCCCGACAGGCACTCGATCCCCGACCGGCCCTCCGCCACCGCCCGGGCCACCAGCGTGTCCCAGTCTTCCCCCGCCTGCACGGTGATCCGGTCGCCGTCGACCTCGACGCCCCGCGAGGCGACGCTCACGACCAGCCCGTCGAAGCCCTCGTCGGAGACGACCAGGTTGCTGCCGCCGCCGAGCACGAGCACCGGCTCGCCCGCCCGATCCGCCGCGGCCACCAGCTCGACGATCTCCTCGGCCGATTCGGCCGTCACGAACGCCCTGGCCGGTCCGCCCAGCCCCAACGTCGTGTACGGCGCCAGCCGTACCCCCGCCAACCGCTCAGTCATGCGCTTCCCCACATCCCGCCCAAACTCGCGACCAGCTTATTGGCCGCGGAGCAGCCCCAGCACGCGGTCGTAGGTCCGGCGGGACTCCCTGTCCCGATAGGCGGGATCGACGTCGTGGTAGCCGCGGTGCCGTTCCTGGTGGACCGGGAGATCCTTGCCGAGGGCGACGAGGGTGCCGGGGAGCGCGAGGGAGAACTCCAGGTCGGCGTTGCGGTAGTAGCGGGCGTCGGCGGGGAAGCCGCCCGCGGCGAGCGCGGCGTCACGCCTGACCGCGAACAGGGTGCCGAGCAGCCCGCGGACCTCGCCGGGCTCCGCGTCCACCCATTCGTGCCCGTCCTCGCGGGGGTTCACGCCCTTCCAGCCCGCCCCGGTCACGTCGTCCTTCAGCTCCTCGACCAGCGGGGTGATCGCGTCGCCGTCCAGGATCGTGGAGGTCTCCATCACGACGTGCACGTCCGCCGTATCGAGTTTCAGCAGCTTCGTACGGCTCTCGCCCCACCCTGCCGTGCCTCCCCGCCAGTGCGGCGTCTCGGCCACGTGCCAGGCTTCCACCCGGCGGGGGAACTCCTTGACCAGCTCGTTCAGAACCGTCCCCGCGCCGTCCACGTCTCCCAGATCCAGGGCGAGGATCTTGGCCTCGGTCCGGGCGACCAGGGCGCGCACGCACTCACGGAGATCGTCCGGCCAGCCGTCGACCACGAGCCCGACCGTCACGGTCGGTGGCGTGACCTCCGCCTCCGCGGCCCCGACCGGGGGAGTGATCGACTCGTCGAGCCGGGACACCGACAGGCTCGCGTCCCACAGCAGCTGGGAGGAGACCATCCGCTCGGGATGACCGACGGGCTCATCTGACCGGCCGACCAGCTCCGAGCCCTCAGGCTTCTGCGCGGGTGCGGCCTGGGTCTCGGCGACCCGGCCGGCCTCCTGGTCACCGAGTCGTTCGGGTCTGCTGCCCGGGTCCGCGGCCTCGGCGACCCGGCCGGGGTCGGCGGAGGTATCGCGGTCCACCACCTTCGAACGGTCGGTCTCCTCCGAGCGGTCCGTCGTCTCCGGGCGGTCGGTCGCCGTCGAACGGTCGGTCTCCTCCGAGCGGTCCGTCGCTTCCGAACGGTCTGCCGCCGTCGAGTGATCGGTCACCCCCGAACGGTCAGCCGCTGTCGAGCGGTTGATCGCCTCCGAACGGTCCGTCGCCGTCGAGCGGTCCGCTGTCTCCGAGGGGTTCGTCGGCTCCGAGGGGTTCGTCGGCTCCGAGGGGTTCGTCGGCTCCGGGCCCGCCGAGGCGGCCCGCCCGTTCGCCCCGCCGCCCGTCTCGGGCACGGAACCCACCGTCGGCCACACTTCGAAGGGCGGCCGGGGGGTGAGCTCGAATCCGCCCGCCGTGTCGTGGACGAGCCAGCCCTCGGCTTCGATTTCGCCGCGGAGCGCGTCGGCCGTGGCGTTGTCACGCTCGGCTCGCGCCTCGGCCCACTGCTCCGCGAGGTCGGTCACGTGAGATGGTGCTTCGTTCATGTACGGACGCTACCCACGGACCGGGAGAAGATTCGGTCTCCGGTCCGCGAGCCGTGCCCACGACCGCCCGAGCGCCGTTCTACGACAGCTGGACCACCGCGCGGGCCTTGGAGAGCACCCGGGAGTCGTTGGCCTTGGCGGTCAGCGCGACCACCACGCGCTTGTCCTCGAGCTTCTCCTCGATGACCCCGCTCACGGTGATGACGGTGCCCTGGTCGTCGTCCGGGACGACCACCATGGAGGAGAACCGGACGCCGTAGTCGATGACCGCGCCGGGATCGCCGGCCCAGTCGGTAACGAACCGGCCGCCCTGGGCCATGGTGAACATGCCGTGCGCGATGACGTCGGGCAGGCCGACGGTCTTGGCGAAGCGCTCGTTCCAGTGGATGGGGTTGAAGTCGCCGGAGGCCCCGGCGTACATCACTAGGTTGGCCCGGCGTACCGGGTATTCGGCGGCCGGGATCTGCTGGCCGGTCTCGACCTCGTCGTATCTGACTGTCGCGGCCATGTCAGCCCGCCCCTCCACGCTCGACGATGGTGTTGTAGGCCGTGCAGACGAGCTCGCCCTCGACGGTCGACACTTCGCTCTTCACGGTGATGAACTCGTTGCGGCCGACGCTGCGGATGTCGGTCACGGTCGCGACGCCGACCAGCACGTCACCGGCGTGGATGGGCCGCCGGTACTCGAAGCGCTGCTCGCCGTGGACCACCATGGCGAAGTTGAGGCCGAGGTCGGGATCGGCCAGAAGCGCTCCGGCGTCCTGGCCGATGGCGATGGGGAAGGTGGGCGGCGCGATCACATCCGGGTGACCGGCGGCCTGGGCGGCCTCCCTGTCCCGGTAGATCGGGTTGTTGTCGCCGATCGCCGTCGCGAACTCTTTGATCTTCACGCGACTGACCTCGTAGGGCGAGGAAGGCGCGGACGCCCGCCCGACAAAATCACGATTCAGAGCCATCGTGCTCCTTTGCGGATACCGAGCTGGTGAGGCCGACAGTAACAGAATGATATTCGGGGTCACACTCCCGGAGTGCCACCAGGAAACCGTAACCCGGGCCACTCGGGCACCTGCTGTCCACCATGGTCAACACTCGGAAGGGAATGCTGTGCGGATACGACAAACCGGCGCCCTCGAGGAGAACGCCGGTCTACGTTGAGTATGCGAGTGTTACTGAAGAACCCATCTCCCACGGAGACGCGGGAGGCTTCGCAGAGACTTAGCGGGTCTCGCGGTGCGCCTGGTGCGTCTTGCAGTTAGGGCAGTACTTCTTCAGCTCAAGCCGATCCGGGTCGTTGCGCCGGTTCTTCCGCGTGATGTAGTTGCGGTGCTTGCACTCCTGGCAGGCCAGCGTGATCTTGGGCCTAACGTCGGTGGCAGCCACTTGGGAGTGCCTTTCTACGTTCGGGACAGTGGACAACCCACGCCGGAGTCCCTTGTGAGGGGAACCCGGGAGGGTAGTAGCGGAGGCCGGACTTGAACCGGCGACACAACGATTATGAGCCGTTTGCTCTGCCTGGCTGAGCTACTCCGCCTTTGGGGCCGACGAAATCGACCGACCCCGCAAGGATACCCGACCCGTTGAGTGCCTGCGTACTTGTGCAGGTCAGGGCCATCGCTTCTGAGTTTTACCCAGTATGCCCACTCATTCACCGGGAACCTCGAGCATTTTCTGGATGACCACTAGGGCCTATCCAAGCCGAAGGCCCCAACCATATGGTCAGGGCCTTTAGGCTTTGAGCCCCCTTACGGAATCGAACCGTAGACCTTCTCCTTACCATGGAGACGCTCTGCCGACTGAGCTAAGGGGGCCTGTCTGCGTTGCTTTCGCCTTGCGGACAGGTGTAACCATACACGGCTCAGGAGTGCGATGCGAAATCAATCGAGGACCATCCGGATCGCCGCACGTCCACCGCGGGGAGACCCCGGGCCAAGCCCGCGATCAACACCCCGGACGGCGGCCGGACAGGTCCTCGGCCGAGCTCTCGGACAGGGCCGCCCGTAGATCCACAAGCAGGCCCCCGGTCGGGCCCGCGACCACCCGAAACCCCGTTCCGGGGAAGACCGCCGCCGCCGCGTACGGCACTCTGGTGCCTTCTCGTTGATATTGGGGAGCACGATGCTGCAGAACCGTCGCAGGGACGCGATTCGGATGCTGGACGAGAGTGACAGGCCTCACCTGTACTGGCACGGGGTGGACGGCGACGGCCATGTGTGGCTGTTCGAGACCGTCATCGACGACGGCGGGGAGTACTGGCCCGTCCGGCACGCCGAGTTGGGCTCGGACGGCCTTGCCCGCCGGTATTCGTGGAGCCACATCGAGGACGAGCACGGGTTCCTGGCCGAGGGCCCGATCTACCCGGACGACTTCGGCCTCAACTCCCTGACCGCCGAGGAGTTCGGCACCCTGTGGGACGCGCTCAGCCAGTGAGCCGGCCGGTGGGCGCGCCCTCCTCGATGCCCCGTCCGGCCGTGGAGGACCTGCCTCTCGGTGGCCGATATTTTGGAGTCGACAAAGCGGATCACTCCGCCTATGTCCCACAGTAAGTTGCTCGCATGAGCGGAACGCCCGGCCTGAGAATGGCCGCCACGGACAGGACTGTGCTGAATCTATGGACCGCCGATGCGGTGGTCCTGTTCGACTGGCTCATGAGCGTGGACCTTGATCAGGTCCCCGTGCGGCACCTGGCGCAGAAGCAGGCCCTCATGGGCCTGCTCAGCCACCTTGACCGGAGTATCCCCAGCTACACCGCCACCGACATCGAATACGCCCGCGATCTGGTGGTCGCCCGCGACGCAGATGCGTAGGTCGAGGAGTTGTCCCTTCTCGACGGGCATCCGGTCGAGAGGGCCCCTGGGGCAGGCGTGAACCGCCCCGGCGGCCGGGTCACCCCGGTGCCCGGCTTCGCCACCGCGTACGGGAACCAGCCGCTCCGTACGTGAATCACCCGGCGGTGGCCGGCATCACCACCGCGCACGCTAACCAGCCGCTCCGTGTGTGGATCACCCGGTGGTGGCCGGCTTCGCCACCACGTACGGGAACCCGCTGCTCCGCGTGTCCGCGAACTGCTCAGGCGTGAGACCGGTGCTTATCGCCGAGTTCAGGACGAGGGAGAACATCACCTCGGGTGCGTTGTCGGCGAGGGTGCGCCCGTTGCGCCCGGCGAACCCGAAACCGGCCGGGGTGCCCGTCCGGTAGGGCAGCAGGTCGGGGAACAGGCGTTGGGCCACGGCCTTGCCGTAGGCGACCGGATCGTCCAGGGTGCCGTTCGTGGCGACGACCCCCGCGACGAGCCGCGCGATGTGCTCGCTCTCGCCGTTCATCTCGTCGGCGGGATGGACCTTGTTCGCGCCGCCGGCGTACTCGCTGTCATCGGGACGGAAGATCGGCCAGACCATCGGGTGGCCCTCTCGGTTGATCTGCCGCCAGCCGCCCGCGTCGGTGGCCAGCTTCGTGGTGACCCAGACCCCGATGTGCCGGCCCGTGCCCAGGCGCGGATCCTGGTCGGCGACCTCCAGCACGAGCGAGTTGACGGTCGAGCCGGCAAAACTGTTCTTGGCCGCGTTCGGGCCCCAGCCCGGCAGTTCGACCCTGGCGCCGTTCTTGACGGCGGCGTTGATCGCGCGGACCTGCGTCAGGTCGACGTAGAACGGGTCGAGGGCCTGTCCGGCCCACATCCGCAGACCGTCCGGGCCTGAGACCACGCTGTTGGTCCGCCCCTCGGCGAGATGATCGCCGATCGCCGCGTCGTCCCGTGCGTCCGGACCGGTCAGGACGTGAAGTGCGAAGGTCTGCTCACCCGCCCCGTCGCGCGGGTCGAAGGTCACCCGATAGGTGAGGTCCTCGGCCGCCGCGCCGTCCGTATGAATCTTGAACTCGTATCGTGCCTCGGGGTGGAATCCCGGCTGCGCGCCGGGCCCCGCCAACGAGCTGTTGACATCCATGACGAAGACGGTTCCCGTCTCACCGCGAAAGACGTAATTGTCAGTGATGTCGAGCCGACAGTCCCTGCGAGCCTGCTCACAGTCAAGATGATGCGACATGAGACGACCTCTCGGATTCGCGTAGTTGCCTCACGAGACAGCATTCATCACTCTTTAGTTGAATCGGATGGTTAGGTATTCAAAGTTAGATCAAGCGTCAGGTCGCCTGGTGCGCTGTTGACGCGCCGCGCGTCCTCTTTCCTTTACCTGAGCCCTTTTACCTGAACTCTCTTTTACCTGAACGCCGGTGGTTCACGAGCGGTTGACAGGCCGGATCAACCCCCCGTCCGCTCGTAACGGACAAGCCGGGCCTGCATGTCCGGGTACGGCGTCGCGGCGGGGATGGTCCGGCCGTCACGGACGGCGCCTGCCGCCTCGACGGCGGCATGAATCGCCGCACGGTACGGCAGGGATCCGGTGCTCACGCGGCGCACGCCGAGCTCCGCCAGCTCGCCGAGCGAGAGCGCGGGGATCGCGAGCACGTTCAGCGGAACCGCGATGTTCCCGATCAGCTCGCGCAGTACGGCGGGCTCCGACGCACCGGGGACAAAAACCCCGTCCGCGCCCGCCTCGACGTACCGGGCGGCGCGTTCGAGCGTCGCCCCGACCGTGGCGTCCTCGCCAAGCCAGTACGTGTCGACGCGGGCGTTGACGAACAGGTCGGGGCAGCGGCGTTTGATCGCCGCCACCTTCGCGGCGTGTGCCTCCGGTGAGATCAGCTTCCCGGCGGAACTGTCCTCGATGTTGATGCCCGCCACGTTGAGCTCGGCGACGTAATCGGCCACCCGCCCCGGTTCGTCGGCGTAGCCGTCTTCGATGTCCACGCTGATGTGACACGGAAGCCGCGACAGCTGGCGGGCCAGGGAGAGGTTCGCCTCCCCTATCGACCGCCCGCCGTCCGGATGGCCGAGGCTGGAGGCGACCCCGAAGCTGGTCGTCCCGATCGCCTCGAAACCGGCGTCGAGGAAGGCCAGCGCGGAGGGCACGTCCCAGGCGTTGGGAAGGACCAGGGGCCTGTCGCCGTGGTGGAGGTCATGGAAAGTCATCTGCCCGGTACTCCTTGATCTGCCCGCTTCACTGAACGGAGGTGAGGTCACGGCGCCCGTCACGGTGAAGGCTCACCGTGACGTACTCCTGGTCTGCCCGTCCCATTGAACGGAGGCGAGGTCACGATGAAGGCTCACCGTGCCGTGCTCCTGGTCTGCCCGTCCCATTGAACGGAGGCGAGGTCACGATGAAGGCTCACCGTGCCGTGCTCCTGGTCTGCCCGTCCCATTGAACGGAGGCGAGGTCACGATGAAGGCTCACCGTGCCGTGCTCCTGGTCTGCCCGCTCCATTGAACGGAGGCGAGGTCACGGTGACGACCTGCCGTGCCGTCTGCTTCTTGATCCGTCCGCTCCATTGAACAGAGGTGAGGTCGCAACGCCGATCACGGCGCCGGCTCGGCGTGCCGTTCCAGGCGAATGCCGAAGGTGTCGTGCAGTCCCTGCCGGCCGGTGTCGGTGATGTTGACGGCGCGGGTGGCCTCGGCCCGCCGGATCCAGTCCGCCTCGGTGAACCGGTCGAGCAGGCTGCGCCCCAGTGCTCCGGCGAGGTGGTGGCGCTGTTCGCTCCAGTCGACGCAGTAGCCGATGAGCCGCCGGCGCGCGGGGATACGCAGGCCGAAGTCGGTGAGGAAGTCGTTGCCGGACTCGGTGAGGGCGTAACCGACGTCGTGGCCGTAGCCGGTGCGATGGTCCCGTTGGGCGCGAGAGGGGTCGAACGCGCCGTCGCCGCCGGTCAGGTGCCCGCGTTCGATCATCGCGGACATGAGTTCGACGCCGAGCCGTCCGGCGAGGTGGTCGTAACAGGTGCGGGCCCGGCGCAGCGCCTGAGCGCGGGTGCCCTGGCGCAGGGAGCGGATCGGCACGGCGGGTGCGAGCTGCTGCAGCGCCTCGATGAGCTGTGCGACGGCGGGTCCGGCCAGGCGGTAGTAGCGGTGGCGTCCATGGGCCTCGACCGCCAGCAGTCCCGCGTTTGTCAGCTTGCCCAGGTGGCTGCTGGCGGTGGCGGCGCTGACCCCGGCTTCGGCGGCCAGCCGGGTGGCGGGCAGGGCGCGGCCGTCGTCGAGAGCGAGCAGGATCCGGCAGCGCCCCGGGTCGGCGACCAGCGCGCCGATCGCGGCGATGTCGGTGTCTCCGCCGGCCACGGCCTGGGGTGGCGCGGATTCGGTTGGCTGCTGTCTCATAAGACCAGGCTAGACCCGCCTCGATTCGACGGTCATCGAAGTGTTCTGGGGACAACATCGGGGTATCGAACCGCCCCGCAGCAGGGAGACACCGTGGCATGACCGATCGCGCCGGTGCCCGAACCGGGCGCGGGCGGCGTCCCGACCGATTCCCGGCGGTGAGCCGGTCACACCCGTTTCTCCGGCAGGGGTCCGATCGCACGGACCGAGCCGACGGTGCGCGCGGCGCAATCTCACGTTTTCCGGCCCCCGGGCGTCTTCAGGGTATGAGAGGACCGCATCGGCGGCCCCACCGCTCCGGGAAGGACAAAACGATCATGGCCAGAACCCACACCGTCATCCCGTCGCCGCTGGGCGACCTGATCGCGGTCGCCGAGGACGGCGTGCTGAGCGGACTGTACTTCGAACGGCACCGTCGGGGCCCCAAGCCCGAGGAGCGGGGCACCTACAGCGAGTCGGGCTTCGAGGAGGTCCGCCGCCAGCTGGGCGAGTACTTCGCCGGTGAGCGGACCCACTTCGAGCTGCCGCTGGCGCCTCAGGGAGATGAGTTCCAGCAGCAGGTGTGGCAGCTGCTGAGGGAGATCCCCTTCGGCGAGACCCGCAGCTACGGGGACCTGGCGCGACAGCTGGGCAATGTGTCGCTGGCGCAGGCCGTCGGCGCCGCGAACGCCCGTAACCCACTGTCCGTAATCGTGCCGTGCCACCGGGTGGTGGGCGCGGACGGCAGCCTGACCGGTTACGCCGGAGGGCTGGACCGCAAGCGGTTCCTGCTGGATCTGGAGGAGCCGGCCGAGCAGAAGGCGGCGAGGCTGTTCTGAGCGGCGGCCTCACGTTTCGGAGGGCGGGCGTGCCCGGAACGCTCACGTTTCGGAGGGCCGGGGCGCCCGCAGGATGTGACCGTACGACCCTTCGAGAAGATCGTGACCCTCCGGGTGAGGGTCTCACGTTCAGAGGGGCTGGGGCGTCTCCAGGATGTGACCGTACGGCCCTTCGAGAAGATCATGTCCCTCCGGGTGAGGGTCTCACGTTCAGAGGGGCTGGGGCGTCTACAGGATGTGACCGTGCGACCCTTCGAGGAGATCGTGACCGACTCCGGGTGAAGATCTCACGTTCCGATGGGCCGGGGCGTCTACAGGATGTGACCATGCAACCCTTCGAGCAGATCGTGACCGACTACGGTCCCGTGGTGCTGCGCGTGTGCCGGGCCGTCCTCGGACCTCAGGAGGCGGAAGACGCCTGGTCGGAGACCTTTCTCTCGGCGCTGAAGGCATACCCGGACCTGCCGCCCGACGCGAATGTCGAGGCGTGGCTGGTGACGATCGCCCATCGCAAGGCCATCGACGTCACCCGGGCCGCCGCCCGCAGGCCCACCCCGGTGGAGACGCTGCCGGAACGTCCCAGCCGCACCGGCAGGCCGGAGGACTGGGACGGCGACCTGTGGCAGGTGCTCAGGGCGCTGCCCGACCGGCAGCGCCAGGCGGTGGCCTACCACTATCTGGCCGGGCTGCCGTACAAGGAGATCGCCGACCTGTGCGGCGGGAGTACGGACGCCGCGCGCAGGGCCGCGGCCGACGGGATCAAGACCCTGCGCACCACCTATCCGAGACCTGCTGATTAGAGGGGAGTGGCCCGATCATGACCGCATCCGACCCACAGACCGGGCGCCTGTTCGCGGCGCTTCCCATCCAGGACGCCCCCGCGATGGCCCGGCTGCACGAACGGCTCGTGGAGCAGGCCCAGCGCGAGGGGATCCTCGACGTCGCCTACCGCACGCTGGACACACCCGTCGGGAGGCTCCTGCTGGCCGCCACCGGCCAGGGCCTGGTGAAGGTCGCCTACGCCGTCCAGGACCACGACGCCGTCCTGCGGCAGCTGGCCGACAGCATCAGTCCCCGCATCCTGAACGCCCCGGCCCGCCTGGACGAGACGAGCCGGCAGATCGAGGAGTACTTCACCGGCCGGCGGACCCGTTTCGACCTGCCGCTGGACTGGCGGCTGTCGAAGGGATTCCGGCGCGAGGTGCTGACACACCTGTGTGACATCGGCTACGGCCACACCGAGAGCTACGCCCAGGTCGCGGCCGCCTCCGGCAGCCCCCGGGCGGTCCGCGCGGTGGGCACCGCCTGCGCCACCAACCCGCTGCCCCTCGTCGTGCCGTGCCACCGGGTGGTGCGCTCCGACGGCAGCGTCGGGGGCTACGCCGGCGGACCCGAGGCCAAGCACACCCTGTTGACCCTGGAGGCAGCGGCATGACCGCCATCACGACCATGAAGAGGAAGACCGCCACCGAACCCGGCGAGGACGTGTTCGCCCGCCGAGTCGCCTCAGCCGACTGGCAGGCGGTGACCGGCGAGATCAACGAGTACGGGTGCGCGCTGCTGCCGCGGCTGCTCACCCCCGCCGAATGCGCCGACCTGGCCGGACTGTACGACGAGACCGATCGGTTCCGCTCCACGGTCGACATGGGGCGCCACCGGTTCGGCAGTGGCCAGTACCGCTACTTCGACCATCCCTTCCCCGAGCCCGTCCAGAGGCTGCGCCAGGAGCTGTATCCGCGGCTGCTGCTCATCGCCCGCGACTGGTACGGCAAGCTCGGCCGCGAGGCGGAGTGGCCCGACACCCTGGAGGAGTGGCTCACGATCTGTCACGAGGCCGGCCAGGGGCGGCCCTCGCCGATCATGCTGCGCTACGGGGCGGGCGACTGGAACGCCCTGCACCGGGACGTCTTCGGCGAGAAGGTGTTCCCTCTCCAGGTCGTGATCAATCTGAACGCTCCGGGCGAGGACCACACGGGCGGCGAGTTCCTGCTGGTCGAGCAGCGTCCCAGGGCCCAGTCCCGGGGGACGGCCACCCTCATCCCGCAGGGACACGGCCTGATCTTCACTACCCGCGACCGGCCCGTCGCGTCCAAGCGCGGCTGGTCCGCCTCTCCCGTGCGACACGGGGTGTCAGCGATCCGTTCCGGAAGCAGGCACACCCTCGGGCTCGTCTTCCACGACGCCACCTGAGCCCGACCGCAGAACCGGCAGGCCCGCCCCACGCCACCTGAACCCGACCGTACGACCGGCGAGCTCGCCTTACGCCGCCGGCGCCCGACCGCAGAACCGGCAGGCCCGCCCCACGCCACCTGAACCCGACCGTATGACCAGCGGGCCCGCCTATGCCGCCTGAGCTCGACCCAGAACCGGCAGGCCCGCCCCACGCCACCTGAGCTCGACCGTACGATCGAGCAAGGAGGAGGACAGAACGATGACGAGCGGCAAGACCTACACGCTCGCAGGACCGCCGGCCCGAACGGTCCCGGGCTCATCACCCCTGGCGCGAGGAATGCTCGCGGGACCGCCACCCCGGCCGCTGACCCGGGCGGAACAGGCCGCCGTCATGCGACTGCTGGAGGAGAAGCGGCCCCGCCCGCTCACCGTGGTGATCGGCTCCTCCCGTGACGCCGTCTCGCGCGAGGCCGCGGAGCAACTCGCCGCCGCGTGGCGGGAGCGGGGCGGGACGGTGCCGGACATCCTCGACTGGCCCGAGGAGGCCGCTTCCTGGCTGCGTCAGGCCCGCCGGTTCACCGCCCAGGCCCCGGACGCGTGGATCGTGACCGGCCGGCCCGTGGGGTGGGTACAGATGGGCCGCCGCCTGGCCCTGTCCACCGACTGGGACCCCGCCCGCACCGTCGCCACCGCCTCCCTCGCCGTCGATGACCTGATCGCCCACGGCGGCATCGGCACCTTCGATCACCTGTGCGGCGCCCACCGCGACGGCGGCACCTGGTCCGTCTTCCGCACGCTGCGCGACGATCACCCGAACACGCACTCCGGGCAGGCCTGATGTTCTCCTTTCCCAGCACGGGACCCCGGGAGATAGCGCCCGGCGCGCTCCACCTGCCGGGCTGGCTCGATCTCGCCCAGCAGCGGCGGCTGGCCGTCGCCTGCCACGCGTGGGCTCGCGGTCCGGTTCCGGCGCGGGCCGCGCGGCTGCCCCGTGGCGGAGTGATGTCGGTGCGTACGGTGTGCCTGGGCTGGCACTGGCAGCCCTACCGCTACACCCGCACCGCCGACGACGCCGGCGGCGGGCAGGTCGCCCCCCTTCCCGGGTGGCTGGCCGACCTGGGCCGTGCCGCGCTCGCCGACGCCTATCGGGACCCGGCCGCCGCCGAGAGCTACCGGCCGGACACCGCCCTGATCAACTTCTATGACGACGCCGCGCGCATGGGCATGCACCAGGACAAGGACGAACGCACCGACCAGCCGGTCGTCTCCCTCAGCCTCGGCGACTCCTGCAGGTTCCGCTTCGGCAACACCCACACCCGTAACCGGCCCTGGACCGACGTCGAGCTCGTCTCCGGTGACCTGTTCGTCTTCGGAGGCCCCTCCCGTTTCGCCTACCACGGGGTCACCACGACCTATCCGGGCACCGCACCCGACGGATGCGGCGTGGACGCCGGCCGCATCAACATCACCCTGCGCGAAACCGGCCTGAGCTGACCGCCGCCACGCTCGGGCAGTCGCCCGCCGCATCCGACCGGCCGCCCCCGCCTTCGCCTCCGGCAGGCTAGATTGTTTCGACCTTGGGAGATCCGATCCGTGGAGGTCCGCATGACGGTCACCGCCGACGACGTCGATACAGCGATCTCCCACGTGGTCGCCACCCTGAGCCCGGCCACCGACGGCGACTGGTCCGTGCCGGCGGGCACCTTGGAGTGGAGCTGCCGGGACACCGCCGACCACATCGGCGACTGCCTGATGTCATACGCCGGCCAGCTCGTGGCACAGCCCACCGACAGATACGTGCGTTTCATGGCCGGCGCCGAGAAGGAAGCCTCTCCCGCCCAGGTGCTGGAGTTCGCCGAAACCGGCGCACGCATCCTGGCGGCGACGGTGCGCACGACCCCACCGCATGCGCGGGCGTACCATCCCACCGGGATGGCCGATCCCGAAGGCTTCGCCGCCATGGGTTGCGTGGAGGCCCTGCTCCATGGCCAGGACATCGCGCAGGGCCTCGGTCTCCCCTTCGACCCGCCACGCGAGGTGTGCACACGCGTGCTCGCTCGAATGTTTCCGCAGGCCGCGGTCGACCTCGGTGCCATTGACCCATGGCACGCGCTGCTGTGGTCCACGGGCCGCATCGAGCTCCCCGACCGTCCGCGACCGCAGCGGTGGCGCTGGCACGGCGCCCCGCTGACCGAGAGAACGGCACCCTGAACCGTTTTCCCGGCGGATGTCTCAGGACACCAGGGACGCCCGCGCCGCCGCGATCGAGTCGGCGATCGGTGTCGTCGGGCGGCCGATGAGCCGTGACAGGTCGCCCGGCGTGGAGGCCAGCGCGCCCCGGCCGATGGCGTTGTCCACGTCCACGAGGATCTCGGCGAAGGCCGCGGGAACCCCCGCGCCGGTGAGGATCGCCTGGCGCTCGGCGGCGGTGACGGAGGTGTGGACGACCTTCGTGCCGGTCTGCCGCGACACCTCCTCGGCGAACTCCTCGAACGACCACGCCGTGTCGCCGCCCAGCTCGTACGCCTTGTTCAGATGCCCGTCGTCGTTCATGACGACCGCCGCGGCCGCGGCGTAGTCCGTACGCGGGGCGGTGGCGATGCGGCTCCCCGCGGGAGCGTTGGTGACGATGGCACCGCGCTCCACCGTGCCGGGGAGGTCGCCGACATACATCTCCGAGTACCAGTTGTTGCGCAGGAAGGTGTACGGCAGGCCGGAGTCGAGGATCATCCGCTCGGTCTCGCGGTGGTCGCCCGCGAGCAGGAAGTCGGCCTTGGGACCGCCGAACACGCTGAGGTATGCCAGCTGTGCCACGCCCGCCGCCTTCGCCGCGTCGATCACCGCGCCGTGCTGGGCCGTGCGCCTGCCCACGTCGGTGCCGGAGATCAGCAGCACCCGGTCCTCGGGCCGGAACGCCCCCGCGAACGTCTCGGGCCGGTCGTAGTCGGCGACGTGCAGCCGGACGCCCCGCGCCACCAGATCGGCGGCCTTCTCCTCGCTGCGCGCGACGGCCGTGATCTCGTCCGCCGGTACGCCGGCGGCAAGAAGGTCCGCGATGATCATGCGGCCGAGCTGGCCGGTCGCCCCGGTGATGATGATGCTCATCGAAGTGCTTCTTCCCGTTGGATTTCATCAGTGCAGGTCCCGCACTCGGAGCTCACCCTACGATCAGTACTGTCGTTGTCGTAAGTACCCACCTTGAAGTAAGTTACTGGTATGAACGTAAGGGAGCAGCCGGTGTCCGCGACGCTCGTGCCGCCGCCGGATGTCAATCGCGCGGAATGCCCCTCACGACTGGTGCTCGAACACGTCACCAGCCGCTGGGGCGTGCTGGTCCTGGCCGCGCTGCTGGAGCGCTCGTACCGTTTCAGTGAGCTGCGCCGCCAGGTCGGGGGGGTGAGCGAGAAGATGCTCGCGCAGACCCTCCAGGCCCTCGAACGCGACGGCTTCGTCCACCGCGACGCCAAGCCCGTCATCCCACCGCGCGTCGACTACTCGCTGACGCCCATGGGCCACGAGGTCGCCGAGCAGGTGTGGACGCTGAGCCGGTGGGTCGAGAGCAGGCTGGACAACGTCTTCGAGGCACGCGAGGCGTACGACGGGGCACGGGAGTCCTAGAACCGATCGGCACGGGAACGCGCCGAGAACGATCGACTGTGGAGTGCCGGCTGTCGCCTGATCGTGCTCCGCCGGGGTGAGCCGCGGACACGGATGGTCACGCTGCCGGGCGACGAGGAAGCGGAGCCTGCCGAGGTCGCCGTCCCGTAACGGGAACCGGCCCGCCCCGCTCGAAGCGGGACGGGCCGGTCGACGTGCTGATGCGCCTACCGGTCAGGACGGGCCGGCCGACGTGCTGGTGCGCCTACCGGCCGGGCCGGTCGACGGTGGGTGCGCCTATTGGGCGGTCTTGTCGGGACGCTCGCTGACGCGGATGGAGTTGACGATGGGATCGCCCTTCCGCGCCGTGAACCCCACGTCGAGCCGGCCGTCGGTGACCTTCACCGTGTACTGGCGGCTGACCGCGGTGTTCTCTCCGGCCTCCCGGGCGAGGTCGAGCGCCGAGATCGCGATCTTGTCCTCGATGCTGACATCGAAGACCCGCTTGCCCGGCTTCTTGTTCCGGGTCTCGGCGAAGCCCAGTTCGACGGTGTAGACCCCGTTGGGCACCTTGTCGAACCGGTACTCCCGCATGTCCTCGCGGGCGCTCCTGTAGAGCGCCTGCTCGACGGTGCCCCTGACAGCCTTGCCGGAGGTGTGCGCCTTGCCGTCGCCCACGTAGCCGTAGCCGCCCGGCGTGTACTTCCGGTCGGCCGCCCAGACGTCGCCCGCGGCGTCGGTCACCTTCCTGTCGCCACCGGCCTCGACGGCGACCTGGAACTTCGGCACCACGACGGACACGGTGATCGGGAACGCCGGGTTGCGGCCGCTCGCCGAGCGCACGACCAGCGTGCCGGTACGGACACCGCCCGGCTGGACACCCGCGCTGGACGCGGTGACCTGCAGCGTCACGGACCCGCCCGCCTTGATCTGCCCACTGGCCGGGGTCACGCTCAGCCCGCTCTGGCCGGGGGCGATCTCGACGGTGTACGCCGTGTCGGCCCCCAGGTTGGACAGCTCGACCGTGCCCTTCCTGGTGGAGGAGGGCGGCATCACGAGAGTGATCTCGCCGGTCGACGCCGTCACCCGGCCGGTGGCCAGGGCGGTGTCGAGCCGGTTCCGCTCACCGGCCGTGATGGTGACCGCCTTGGTGAGGGTGCCGTAGTTCTCCTCCGAGACCTCCACCTGGTAGTCCCCGGCGGGGATCTGCCCGAAGAAGGTGCCGTCGGCTCCGGAGGTGAGGGTGGCGACGTCGCCCACCTTGACCGTCGCGCCCGCCAGCGGCTTGCCGTCGTTGGCGTCGGTGACGGCGCCGGTCACCAGCCCGTGCCGCCGGGCGGCGAAGTCCAGGCTCTGGCCGTCGGCGATGGAGGGGTTGGGATCGGTGAGGTAGGAGTACTGGAGCGCGTCCGTGCCGTCCGCGTTCTCGATGCCGATCGTCGCGGTCGTGCCCGCCTCGTGGGTGGTGTCGATTCCGCGGTAGCGGTACCCGATGGAACCGTCCTCACCGAGCAGCGCCTCGAACGAGAAGTGCTCGTCGGAGTCGTAGAACTGCACGTTGCGCCACTCCACGACGAAGGTGCGGTTCGGTGCGGTCCCGATGGTGGCGGTGTAGAGCCCGCTCTCGTCCCACATCGCCAGGTCTTCCCAGTACGGGTAGATAGCGGCGTTGGGGTCGTTTCCGGAGGGCAGAGAGGTGTTGCTCGGGATGGAGTAGGTGTTGGTGCCGAAGGTCAGGAACCCGTTGGTACCGGCCGCGCCGCTGGTGTAGGTCTTGCCGTAGAACGGGAAGGCGAACGGCAGCGTGATCCTCTGGCTCTCGTCGTCGCCGCCGAGCGGCTCCTTGACGGTGCCCTCGACGTACGGCTCGGTGCCGCTCCTGCAGGTGTAGCCGAAGGAGTCGGTGTAGCTCGTCAGCTCGATGTCCCTGGTCAGGTCACCGGTCACCGTGACGGGCACGGTGGCGTTCTGCGTGCATCGGGACTCCGCGTTGACCTTCAGGTCGAAGCCCTGGCGGGGCAGTGTGAGCTCGTAGTGGCCGTGGGCGTCGGTGACCGCGCCGGCCGGCGTGCCCGCCGCGGTGACCGTGGCGCCCACCTGGGGCAGGCCGACGCTGGTGACCGTCCCGGACACCGTGCTCAGGGCCTGCGCCACCAGCGACGCGTCCTCGGTGACCGTCTGGTCGGTCGTGACGGTGACGGTCGCGGTGACGTCGTCGTAGGTGAACTTCTTGAAAGTGACCTGGTAGTCGCCGCTCAGGAGGCGGGGCAGCGTGTAGGACCCGTCCTGCCCGGTGGTGACCGTACGGTTCACCGGTCCGGAGACGCCGACGGTCACGCCGGCCATGGGAGTGCCGCCCGAGGTGACCGTGCCGGTCAGCGTGCCCAGCTCTCCGGCCGGGGTCGCCCTGACCGCGGCGTAGGCGTCGAGCATGCCCTCGCCCCAGGTGTAGTTGTCCGCGGCGGTGCCGCCGCAGCTCGTGTCGTCGATGTCGGCAGCGGTCCCGTCGAGCAGGGCTCGGGTGTTCTCGACGTCGTTCTTCAGGCTGGGCGACATCGACCACATCAGCGCCACCGTGGCGGCGACGTGCGGACCGGCCATCGACGTACCGGAGTCAGGGCGGTAGCCGCCGTCGTTCCAGGACGAGCGGATGTTCACGCCCGGTGCGGTGATGTTCGGCTTGATCTCGCCGTTCTCGCCGGGACCGCGGGAGGAGAAGTCCCCGATGCGCCCGCTGGAGTCGAAGGCTCCGACGCTGTAGGCGGCGACGTCCCCGCCGGGGTTGCCGGTGCTGTCACAGGGGTTGGGCGACTTCAGGGCCTCGTTCCCGTTGGAGAAGGCGGGGAAGATGCCGGCGGCGACCCAGGCCCGGATCATCTCGTCGTACCAGAGGCTGAGGCCGGCGCCGCCCCAGGAGTTGTTGATGACGTCGGGCGCGAGGTCGGGCCGCGGGTTCTGGCCGTTCAGGTCGGTGGGCGCGAGCATCCACTGGCCGGCGGCGAGCAGGGCCCAGTCCGGGCACCCGCCGACGGCGAAGCATGCCTTCGCCGCGATCCACTTGGCTCCGGGGGCGACGCCGACGTTGTTGGCGCCGCCGTCGCCGCCGACCATGGTGCCCATGGTGTGGGTGCCGTGGCCCCGGTCGTCACATGGCGCGTCGGTCGGGCATGCGCCGCCCGGGTCGAACCAGTTGTAGGCGTGGTCGACACTGCCACCGGGGGTCGCGCCGCGGTAATGGGAGATCAGCGCCGGGTGGTCCCACTGCACGCCGGTGTCGATGTTGGCGACGACGACGCCCTCGCCGTGATCGCCGAGTTCGTCCCACACCTTGGGGGCGTTGATGCGGTCGATGTTCCACTCGACGGAGGCGGCGGTCGCCTTGACCGCCTTGGCCGGCTGCGGCTCGGGCAGCGGGACGACCCGAGACGGCTCGATCGCCGCCACCTCGGGAAGCTTGGCGATCCCGGCCGCCAGCTTCGCGTCGCCGGTCACCTTGACGGCGTTGACGATCCAGAACGGGGTGAAGTCGGCGTGCGCGGCCTTGAGGAGCTTGCGCAGGTTCGTCTGCGAGGAGGCGGCGGTCTCCGTCTTCACCCGGTAGACCTGCTTGCCCTTCTCGGCCTTGGTCTTCGCCGTACGCGCCGTCCGTAGGTCGGCGTCGTCCTTCAGGCGGACCCAGAAGGTGGCCTTGTCGTCCGTGGACAGGTCGGCCTGGACCACCCGGTCGATCTTGTCGAGTTCGGGTGCGGCCTGCGTGGCGCTGTACGCCACGCCTTGGGGGATCAGGAAGGCGACGGCGATGGTCCCGATCAGGGCCATTCGCCAGGGGCGGGCTGTGAACACACGATCTCCTTCACGGGCATGGGGATGCCCGCGGGGGGAAGCAAAATGGGTGATAAGGGATCTTTAGGAACCCCCGGGGAGGATAGTGAATGGATGTTGCATTTGCTTGTAATAAAGGGCGAAAAATGTCATGAGGGCTTAACATTCGCTCGCGGGGGACGAATGGATTCACCGGGGTACGGACTCCGCGAAAGATGCATTGACCTGTGGTTTTACTCGTCCTGACCGCGGCTCGGAGCTCGGCGGCGGGGAGCTTCTTCAGGGGTGTCGTATTCCGGACAGATGACGGAACACGACACGACGAGCGGGGGCGGACAGGTGGAAACCGGGTCGCGCCGACGACGGCGGTGAACCGACGACCGGCGGATCAGGCGTCGCGGATGAACCCGGGACGCGTCGGGTGGGTCATGGTGAGGCCGCCCCGACCACCTCGGCCACGTAGCGCGTGACCTCTGACCACGCACCCCTCGACCGCTTCGGCCACGTGGCGCGACCTCTGACCGCACACCCCGGCCCGCCCGCGCCGGACGACCCTAGACACCGGCGCGGAGCCGGCCCTCCTCGGAGCGGTGGAACCTGACGAGCCTGGTCAGCGCCGCCTGGCTCGCCTCGGGCCCGTCGTCGGCGAACGCGCGACTGCGGGCGAACGCCCGTAGCGGCTCGTGGTAGTAGTACCGGTCCAGGCCTCCGGACTCCAGCAGGTGCATGTCCACGAGGGACTCCAGCAGCGCCGTGGTGTCGCCGAGCGGCAGGTCCAGCACGGCCGAAGCGGCGGCGGGCGAGATGTCCGGCCCGTCCGTAAGGGAGAGCAGCCGGAACGCCCTCGCCTGCGCGGGTGACAGCTGCTCCATCGCTGACGCGTACGGCCGCTCGATGGCCCCGCACTCCGGCGGGAGCACCTCCGAGCCGGGGTCGGGCCTGCCGAGCCGCCGCTTCGCCTCCGCGATGGTCCATCCCGGCCGCGAGGCGATCCGCGTGCCGAGCACCTGCAGCACCTGCGGCAGACCGGCGGTGCGCCGGACCATCTCGCGGATGTCCGCCAGCTCCGGCCGCACCCGGTCGACGCCGATGATCCGTTCCAGCAGGGCGACCGAGTCGTCCTCGCCCAGCCCGCCCAGCTTCAGCCAGTGCACGTACGCCAGGCCGTACAGCCGCTGCCGCGCGGTGATCACGACCGCGGACCCACCGGAGCCGGGCAGCAGCTGCCGTACCTGCTCGGCGTCGCGGGCGTCGTCCAGCACGACGAGCAGCCGGCGGCCGGCGGTCAGCGTCCGCCACAACGCCACGCGCTCGCTGAACGACTCGGGCAGCCCCGCGTCCGGCACGCCGATGCCACGCAGCAGCTCGGCCAGCGGCTCCATGGCCACGCCGAGGTCGACGAACAGTTGACCGTCGGGGAAACCGGCGGCGACCGCGTGCCCGACGTGCACCGCGAGAGTCGTCTTGCCGACGCCGGCGAGCCCCTCGACACCGATCACCGGCACGCTCGCGCCGGACGGGGTCAGGGCGTCGGCCATGCGGGACCGCGGCTCGTCGCGGCCGACGAAGTCCGGTACGTCCGGTGGCAGCTGCGTGGGGTTACGCGGCGACGCGGCCGCCTGCGCCGGTGCGGCGGGGCCGACCAGCGCCGGGTCGGACACGAGAATCCGCCGCTGCATCTCCCGTAGGTCCGGGCCGGGGTCCAGTCCCAGCTCGTCGGCGAGCAACCGCCGCACCTGCTCGAACACCGCCAGCGCGTCGGCCTGCCGGCCGGACCGGTAGAGGGCGAGCATCAGCAGTTCGCGCGGCCGTTCCCGCAGCGGCTGCTCAGCGACCACCTCCGCGAGCTCGGCGGCCGCCTCGACGTGCCGGCCCGACTCGATGTCGGCCGCCGCCAGGTCCTCGATCGCCGTGAGCCGCAACTGCCCGAGCCGGGTACGTTCGAATTCGGCGTAGTCACCGTTGACACCGGCGAGCGGCGTGCCGTGCCACAGACCGAGCGCGGTGCGCAGCGCGGTCGCCGCAGCGAGCACGTCACCGGCGCGGCGGGCCTCCCTGGCGACGCCGAGCCACCGCTGGAACTCGGTGAGGTCGAGGTCCTCGGCGCGCAGCGCGTAGCCGCCGCCCATCGACTCGATCACCGCGGCCGGGTGGCCGGGGTCGAGCACGCGGCGCAGCCGGGACACGTACGAGCGGACCATGCCGATCGCGGCACGCGGCGCGGCACCGCCCCAGATCGCCGCTATCAGCTGGTCGGGTGAGGCGGAGGTGCCGGCCTGCAGCAGGAGGATCGCGAGGATCGCCCGCTGCTGCGGGGAGCCCAGCTCGATCTCGTCGTCACCGCGCCAGGCGCGCACCGGACCGAGCACCTCGAATCGCAGCCGTTCGCCCACCGGGGACCCCCTCCGAAACCGACCGCATACCCCAGACCGACCAACGACCGACATATAGGCGGTATTCCGGATCAGCCCACGTCAAGGAGGTCCCCTGGCGTCGCAGGAAGCTGCGGGCGGTTCCAGGTCGGCCCATCTCAAGAAGGTCCTCAGGCGGCGCCGGAGCCTACGAACGGTTCCAGGTCAGCCCGCGCCGAGGAGGTCCCCGGGTGGCCCCGGAGCGTACGGACGGTATCCCGGGCCGGCCCACCCCCTGTGTGCTGGAGCGTACGGACGGTATCCCGGGCCGGCCCACCCCCTGTGTGCTGGAGCGTACGGACGGTACTGCTGGTCAGCCCGCGCCGAGGAGGTCCTCGAACGGCGTCGGCTCGAACGGGTCGCGGACGGCCGGCGCGTCCCGCCGGTGGATCTCCACGGCGAGCTGGGCCGCGGCCCGGTCGATCCGGCGGGCCAGGAGGTCCGGGGCGGCCGCCCCACCCCAGTCCTCCGGAGCCGCGAACACCGACATCGGCACGACCACACCCCGCAGATAGGTGAACAGCGGCCGCATCGCGTTCTCCAGCACCAGCGAGTGCCTCGCGGTGCCGCCGGTCGCGCCGATCAGCACCGGCTTGTCCGCCAGCGCGTTGTCGTCCAGCAGGTCGAGAACGTCGAAGAACGCCTTGAACAGCCCGCTGTAGGAGGCGGCGAACGTGGGCGTCACCGCGATCAGCCCGTCGGCTCCGGTCACCACGTCGAACGCGCCCTGCAACTCCGGGGCCGGAAAGCCGCTGACCAGGCTGTTGACCAGGTCGTGCGCGTGGTCACGGACCTCGACCACGCGCACCTCGGTCTCGTCGCCCCTCTCGTGCAGCTCCCGCTCGACGGCCGCGGCCAGCCGGTCGGCGAGCAGCCGGCTCGACGACGGGCGGCCGAGCCCGGCGGACACCACGGCAATGGTGCGCCTCATCCGATTTCCGCCGCCTTCAGTGACTCGTGTGTCGGCGCGTCCGGGATGTGCGCCGGTCGCATCGCCGCGAACTCCTTACGGAGCACGGGGACGACCTCCTCGCCGAGGAAGTCGATCTGTTCCAGCACCGCCTTGTGCGGCAGGCCCATGCCGTCCACGTTGAACAGCTGGCGCTGGTAGTCGCCGAAGTGCTCCCGGAACTGGAGCGTCCGGTCGATGACCTCCTGCGGGCTGCCCACCGACAGCGGCGTCCGCCGCATGGTCTCCTCAAGCGACGGCCCGTTGCCGTAGGCCGGGGAGTTGTCGAAGAACGGGCGGAACTCGGCGATCGCCTCCTGCGAGTTGCGCCGCATGTACACCTGCCCGCCGAGCCCGACGATCGCCTGGTCCGCCGGCCCGTGCCCGTAGTGCTCGAACCGGGTGCGGTACAGGTCGATCATCTGCCGGGTGTGTTCCTTCGGCCAGAAGATGTTGTTGTGGAAGAACCCGTCGCCGTAGTAGGCGGCCTGCTCGGCGATCTCCGGGCTGCGGATCGAGCCGTGCCAGACGAACGGCGGCACACCGTCGAGCGGGCGCGGGGTCGAGGTGAACGACTGCAGCGGCGTGCGGAACCTGCCCTGCCAGTCGACCACGTCCTCTCGCCACAGCCGGCGCAGCAGCGCGTAGTTCTCCACCGCCAGCGCGACCCCGTCGCGAATGTCCTTGCCGAACCACGGATACACCGGGCCGGTGTTACCCCGGCCCATCATCAGGTCGACCCGGCCGTCCGCGAGGTGCTGGAGCATCGCGTAGTCCTCGGCGATCTTCACCGGGTCGTTCGTGGTGATCAGCGTCGTCGACGTCGACAGAAGGATCCTGCTGGTCCGCGCCGCGATGTAGCCGAGAAGCGTGGTGGGCGAGGACGGCACGAACGGCGGATTGTGGTGCTCGCCCGCCGCGTAGACGTCGAGGCCCACCTCCTCCGCCTTCAGCGCCGTCTCGACCATCCGCTTGATCCGCTCGTGCTCGGTCGGCGCACGCCCGGTCGCGGGATCGGGCGCGATGTCGCCGACCGTGAAAATGCCGAACTGCATGGCGCTCATCGCTCAGCCCCTCCTGAGTCATCCGTGACCGGTCATTCCGGTCACGTCCCCATGAAAGCGCCGCGGCGTTGACACCTCGTGCACGTCTGAATCACGTGCCGTTCACGCCTGTGCGTGCACCTGAATCAGGTCCCGCTCACGCCTGGGCGCACACCTGAATCACGTCCCGCTCACACCCGTGCGCACACCCGAATCACGTCCCGCTCACACCCGTGCGCACGTCCGAATCACGCGTCGTTCATGCCTGTCCCGCCGCGGCCGGGGTCTGGGCCAGGATCTGCCTCACCCGCGGCACGACCTCCTCGCCGTAGAGGCGGATCGTGGTCATGAGCTTCTCGTGCGCGAGCGTCCCGGAGCTGTACTTGAGCTCGAAGCGGTCGACGCCGAGCGCACCCACCGTTTTTGCGATCTTCGTGGCCACCGTCTCGGGCGATCCGACGTAGAGCGAGCCCTCGTCGGCTTCGGCCTCGAAGCGGCCGCGGGTCGTGGGACCCCAGCCACGCTCGCGGCCGATGCGGTCGTGCATGGCCCGGTAGTGCGGCCAGAGCTCGTCGCGTGCCTCCTTGTCGGTCTCGGCGATGTGGCCCGGCGAGTGCACGCCGATCGGCAACCGCTGGACCTCAAGCTGGGCGAGGGCCTGGTGGTACAGGTCGACGTACGGCGCGAACCGCTCCGGCGCACCACCGATGATCGCGAGCATGAGCGGCATCTCGTAGCGCGCCGCGCGGACCACGGACTCGGGGCTGCCGCCGACTCCGATCCAGGTGCGCAGCCGGCCGGACTCCGTCTTCGGATACACGTGCTGGTCCTTCAGCCCGGGACGGAGCCGGCCCTGCCAGGTGACCGGCCCCTCCTTGAGCAGATGGGAGAGCAGGTCGAGCTTCTCCTCGAACAGTTCCTCGTACTGCGAGAGGTCGAAACCGAACAGCGGGAACGACTCCGTGAACGAGCCGCGGCCGAGGATGATCTCTGCCCGGCCCTGGGACACCGCGTCCAGCGTGGCGAACTTCTCGAACACGCGCACCGGGTCATCCGAGCTGAGCACGGTCACCGCCGTGCCCAGACGGATGCGCTCGGTACGGCCGGCGATCGTCGCCAGCACGATCTCCGGTGCCGAGATCGCGAAGTCGTCCCGGTGATGCTCCCCGATGCCGATCGCGTCGATCCCCACGCTGTCGGCGAGCACGGCCTCCTCGACGACGTTGCGGATAACCTGCGCGTACGGCAGCCGGTTCCCGTCCGCGTCGAAGGTGACGTCCCCGAACGTGTCGATCGCGAACTCAAGTGGTGCGGACATCCTTCGTCTCTTTCTCTGCGGCCTCTACGGCTCTCTACGGCGTGAGCAGTAGAGGAACCCCGGCGCCGTGGCGAGAATTCCGACGCGCGATCAGGATCACACCGGCCGGCCCCGACCCATATGACGGCCGGCCGTCATCCGGATCAGGGGCAGCCCAGCGCCCGGTACTCCCAGCCCGCCGCCCGCCAGACGCCCGCGTCGAGCGCGTGCCGGCCGTCCACGATCCGGGTGTGCCTGACCACCTGCTCCAGCGCCGAGGGCTGGATCTCGCGGAACTCCGTCCACTCGGTGAGCAGGACCACCACGTCCGCGTCACGGGCCACGTCCAGCGCGCTCGTGCCGTACCTGAGCTCCGGGTAGGCGCGGCGCGCGTTGTCCAGCGCGGCCGGGTCGTACACCCGGACGGTGGCGCCCAGCCCGTGCATGGTCCGGGCCACGTCCAGCGCCGGAGCGTCCCTGATGTCGTCGGAGTTGGGCTTGAAGGCCGCACCCAGGCAGGCGATCTTCTTGCCGTCGAGCTGGCCACCGAGCAGTTCCCTGACCAGGTCGATGGTCCGGGAACGGCGACGCCGGTTGATCGCGTCGACTTCGCGGAGGAAGGACACGGCCTGGCCGACGCCGATCTCCTCCGCCCGGTGCGCGAAGGCGCGGATGTCCTTGGGCAGGCAGCCGCCGCCGAAGCCCAGCCCCGGCTGGAGGAACCGGCCGCCGATCCGGTCGTCGTAGGCGAGCGCCTTGGCCAGATCGCGGACGTCGGCCCCGGTGGCCTCGCAGACCTCGGCCATCGCGTTGATGTAGGAGATCTTGGTGGCCAGGAACGAGTTGGCGGCCACCTTGACCAGTTCCGCGGTGGCCAGATCGGTGACCACCACCGGGGTACCGAGGTCGATGATCGGCTGGAACGCCGCGGTCAGCTGGTCGCGCGCCCACTCCGAGGTGACGCCGAACACGAGCCGGTCGGGCCGGAGCGTGTCGTCGATCGCGAAGCCCTCCCGCAGGAACTCCGGGTTCCAGGCCAGCTCCACCTCCTCGCCGGCCGGGGCCAGCTCGTGGATCAGGTCGGCCAGGTGGGCGGCGGTGTTCACCGGGACGGTCGACTTGCCGGCCACCAGGCAGCGCCGGGTCAGGTGGGGAGCCAGGCTGCGTATGGTGCTGTCGATGTAGCTCAGGTCGCAGGCGTCCGAGCCCGGCTGCTGGGGGGTGCCGACGCAGACGAAGTGAACGTCGCCGTGTTCGGCGGCCTCCGCGTAGGAGGTGGTGAACCGGAGCCGGCCCGATGCCAGGGCCTTGCTCAGCAACTCGGGCAGGCCCGGCTCGAAGAACGGAACCTCCCCGGACTGCAGTTGCTCGATTTTTTTGCTGTCCACATCGAGGCCGACCACGTCATACCCCAGCGACGCCATGCAGATCGCGTGCGTCGCCCCGAGATAACCGGTTCCGATCACAGTCAGCCGTGGGAGCTCGGTTCCGCCCATGTCTGTCTTTCCCATCTACTCGTCCTCGAGCCCGTGCTCAGGAACAGACATCTTTTTTGGTGAGCATGCCGCCGGTGACCTTGTTGTCACAGGCGATCTTGTTTCCGCCGGCCGTGTCATTGATGCCGACACCGCCCGAATTGCCGAGATCGATGATGTTGGCCCGGAACACGTTGCCGGTACCCCAGCCGTCCACGATCTTGTGGGTCTGGAAGCCGTCGGCGTTGGTGTTGCTGCCGGTGTTGCCCTCGATGACGTAGCCGTTGCCCTTGACGTCGACCCAGGAGTCGTTGTGCTTGGAACCGCTGAGGCCGGAACCGTCGAAGATGTTGCCGACGATGCGCCCGTTGGAGGTGCCTTCCTTGATGTCGATCGCCTCGGCGGTGGACCGGATGACGTTGCCGCGCACGAGGTTGCGGTCGCTGCGGTCCATCTTCCCGCCGGAGTAGGTCGCCCAGTTGCTTTCGGCGGTGCCGAGGTAGACGCCCTCACCGAACTTCTCCCGGCGCAGGCCGGTCGCATAGATCATGCAGTACTGAACGGTGTTGTCAGTGCTGAAGTTGCGCAGGTGAATCGCTTCGTCCCCGATGTCGTGGACGGTCAGCCCCTGGATGATCGTGTTGGTGGTCCGGTCGGCCATCACACCCTTCTGGCTGTTGCGGACGGTGAAACCGACCAGCCGCCAGTGGTCGACCTCGTTGAGGTGGAAGGCGTAGCCCTTCTTGACCCCGCCGCCGTCGATGATCGCCTCGGGCGGGCCGCAGACGAAGATCGGGTCAGCCTTCGTCCCCGGGATCGTCGCCACGAACCGGCCGGCGTAGACACCGGGCTCCAGTTTGATCACCGTGCCCGGTTCGGCCGCCTCCAACGCCTCGGCGAGCCCGGCGGCGTCGCCGACGGTCACCGTGGCCTCGGGGCAGTCGATCAATCCTTCCCCGGTGGGGACGGCGATGTCGGGCGGCTGCTGCGATGCGGTGAACTCCTCCACGTCTTCCTCCTCGTCGTCCACCTGCGAAGCGTTGTCATCCTTCTGCGAAGCGTCGTCCTCTTGCTGCGAAGCGTTGTCCTCCTGCGAGGCAGGCGTGCCCGCGCTCTTCGGCCGGATGTCCTCGATCGGGGTGCCCGGGCCTTCTCCGCCGCCGAACAGTCCGCGCAGCAGCACCACGACGATCATCGTGATGACCGCTCCGGCCAGCATCCCCACCAGAGTCTTTCGGTCGATGTCCAGGCGCATCGCTCAGCTCCTCTCCGCCGGAGTCGGGGCGGCGTCGGTCGTCAGAAGCCGAGCCGGTCGCCCTTCCAGCAGCGTCTGCTTCTCGTATGGATGGACAAATCGGCGACCGACCCGCGGGCCGTCGCCGCGCACCGCCCGGAGCGCCGAGATCACGATCAGGGAGAACACACCCAGCCAGATCAGGTTCATCGGCTTGGCGAGCCGCTCAACCGTCGTCCAGAAGCTGGCCGTGTCCTGCCAGCCACCGGTGTTGTTCTGCGTGACGGTCGTGGTTCCCGTCGCGCGGCCGGTGTCGAGCGCGCTGCGGCCGGCACCGCCCAGGGTGTTGCCGGTGATCTCGGTGCCTCCGTCCGCGCCGAGCAGTGAGATCGCGTGCAGTGAGGCGGACTCGACCGTGTTGCCGGAGATGGTGGCCTCCGCGTCGCGGAGATAGATCGCGGTCTGGGTGTTCCGTACGATGTTGCCGCTGACCCGGGCCGACCGTACGCCGTCGCGGAGCACGATCCCCTGGCTGCGCTGGCCGGTGAGACGGTTGCCGGAGACCCGGACGCCGGTGGCGTCCTGGCTCACCACGATGCCCATCTCCCCGCCGATCACCTCTGTGGTCTGCACGGCGAGTTCGACGCCTCCCTGGATCTCCACGCCGTAGTGGCCGTTGTCCCGCGCCTCGCTGCTGATCACCGAGCTGCCGCCGAAACTGCGCAGCGACTCCCCGGACGCCGACGGTCCCCGGGCCAGCGGCAGGCCACTGATCGTAAAGCCGTTGCCGCCGTTGCGCTCGGCCTTCGAACCGGTGATCGTGACGTTCTGCGTGCCCCGGGACAGGACGAACCCGTCACCCCGGCTGTCGGTCACGGTGGTGTTCTCGATGGAGGCGTTGCGCGCGAACCGGTGCAGCAGCACCCCGTGAACCAGGCTCCCGGTGATCGAGACGTCGGTGATCCGGGTCTCGTTGGAGGCCGTGATGAAAATTCCGTACGCGTTGCCGGTGATCGTGGTGTCGGTGATGTCGCCGGTGACCAGGTTGGCGTCGGGCATCTGGTAGGAGACCCTCCCCCGGCCCGCTCCGTCGGTGATCTCGACCTGGCCGTCGACGCCTCTGCCCGGCACAAGGAGGCCGTTGGGCAGGAGCACCCGCGGCTGGGCGGCGGCCTGCTCCCGCAGGGGGGTCTTCTTCGGAGGAGGCGTCTTTTTCGGGAGGGGCGCCTTCGGGAGGGCGGTGACGGGGACCCGCTCCGCGGTCTGGGTCGGCCGGTCACTGCCGGTCAGCGCCAGCCCGCCGGTCGGCCCGCTCCAGAAACCGAGATACTCCACCACCGCATGGCTCACCTTGAGCTCCCCGCCGATCGCGCGCAGGTAGGCGCGCCCGTCGGAGACCTTGGTGTCCGCCGTCCTGGCATTCGGGTCCCAGCTTGTCAGCCGCACCGGATTCTGCGTCGAACCGTTGATCCGGACGCTCGCGCCGAAGCTCACGATCGAGACGAAGGCGCCGGGCTCGCTGTGCATCCGGATCACCAGCGGGCCGGTCGCGTTCTGGAGCACCAGCTTGGCCCCCGGACCGACGAACACGTTGATGCCGAGCACGTAGGAGCCATCCGACTGTTTCTGGAACAGCTCCTGGCCCAGACGCTCCAGGTCGGCGACCCGGTACGGATCGCGGCGCTGCGGCAGCACGAGCGTCTGGCCGTTGGCCGAACTGGAGATGTGCGGCACGCGGGCCTCCGCGGCGGCGGGTCCGCCCCGCGCCAGTGCCGAGGCCAGCGCCGCGCGGGTCTCCATGATCCGCAGATCCTCCTGGTCGACCAGGGTCGACTGCTGCTGCGCCTCCGCCTGGGGCACCTCGTTGACCCCGGGAGGCGGGGCGGAGCCCTCGACGTAGGAGAGGTAGGTCCAGGTGCCGACCGCGGACAGGATCAGCACCAGGACCATGAGGAGAGTACGGCCTCTCCGCCGGGGTGGCCCGCTCATCCTCTGCCCCCTGCCACGGGTGTCGAGCCGGCCGGCTCCCGTTGCCGCGAGGAAAGCTCAACGGCGGGTGCCGGATCCGGCGAGGGGGCATGGCGCAGCAGGATGGGCCGTCCCTCCTCGAGCAACTTCTGGAGCGCGTAGGGGTTGCGGATCTCCCTGGGTCGCCGCCGTTCGATGACGGTGCCGCGGGATCGGACCGCCGATACGACCACCAGGAGGATGACCCCGGCCCAGATCACGTTCATGGGCTTGACGTAGCGTTTGGCCTTGACCCAGAACGACGATGTGTCATCCCACCGGTCCTCGTCGTTGTTGTGCTTGTTCAGCCTGTCGGCGGCCCGCGCGGTGCTGATCGCGCTGGTCCCCCAGCCGACGAGGGTGTTACGGGTGATCTCGGAGCCTCCGGCGTCGCCGATCACGGTGATCCCGTGAGCCTTGGGAACCGGCAGGGTCGTGATCTTGTTTCCGACGATAGTGCCATTGGAGTCGCGCATATAGACCCCGGTTACGGTCCCCGTAACCGTATTGCCGGCCACATACGCTCCGGTCGCCCCGTCGCGCAGCGCGATCGCCTGGCGGCGCTGGTCCGCCAGCCTGTTACCCGAGATCTGCACCTCGCTGGCGCCCTCCCGCACCACGATGCCCATGTCGCCGCCGATGACCTCGCTGGTCTGCACGGCCAGCCGGCTGCCGCCGAGCACCTCGATGCCGTACCTCTTGTTGTCGCGGGCGACGCTGTTGCTGACCGAGCTGTCGCCGTAGACGGCCAGCGACTCGCCGCTCGCGGACGGGCCGCTCGCGAGTGCGCTCCCGTTGAGCGTGAAGCCGTTGCGCCCGTTCCGCTCGGCCAGGCAGTCGCTGACCCGCACCTTCACGGTCGCCCGCGACAGAACGAAACCGTCGCCGCCGCTGCCGATCACCTTGGTTCTCTCGATCGTCGCGTTCTTGGCGAACCGGTGCATGAACACGCCGTGCACCAGACTGTCGACGATCCTGTTGTCGATGATCTGCGTCTGGTTCGAGCCGGAGACGAAGAGCCCGTAGGCGTCGCCGGTGATGACGCTGTGCTGGATCGACCCGGAGACGAGCTCGTCGGCGAGCACGTGCGAGGCGGTGCCGGGGCCGACCGGAATGGTCTCCACGTCGCCGAAGCTGCCCCCGCCCCGATCTTCCTGGGTGTTCGCCAGCCGTTCCCGCTTGTCCTGATGGCGCTGGTCTTTTGTCCGGTGCCGGTAGGCGCTGGCCGGTCGCTCGGTGCCGGTGAGCGCGATGCCCCCGGTACGGCCGCTCCAGAAGCCCAGGTGGGAGACCTCCGTGTAGCTCATCTCGAACTCGCCGCCGACCGCCCGGATGTAGGCGCGGCCATCGGTCGTGTTCAGGTCCGGCTTCTGGGTCCGCACGTCCCAGCTGGTGATCCGCACCGGCCTCTTGGCGGTGCCCTTGATCTCGATGTTGCCGCCGAACGCGACGATCGAGCTGAACGAGCCGGGCAGGCTGCCCATCCGCAGCGTCAGCGGGCCGCGCAACTGCAGGCGCGCCCCGTCGGCGACGAAGACGTGGACGCCGAGCAGGTAGGAGCCGTCCTTCAGCCGCCGCAGATACCGGCCCTTCTCGACGGCCGCCAGATCCTTGAGGGTGTACGGGGTCTCGGTGCTGCGCGCGGGCAGCACCAGCGTCCTGCCGTGCTCCGACGCGAAGACCTGGGGCTGCTTGCGCTGGGCGGCCTCGACGCCGCCGGTCTGCAGCATGGCCGTGAGCGCGGCACGGGTCTGGACGATCCGCTGGTCCTCGACGTCCACCAGGGTCGCCTGCGTCTCGGCGTCGTCCGCCGAAATCGTGCCGGCCGCCAGGATCGCGTCGTCCGCCATGATGGCGTCCTCGACCAGGGCCGGCCCCTCCGCCGGCTTCTTGTCGTTTTTGGGAGCCTGCCTGGTCGTCGGAGCCGGGCCGCGTGCCGGGTTGGGTTTCGGGGTCGAGCCGGTTCTCGGAGCGGGGCCGCCTGTCTGAGTCGGGCCGGCTTTCGGGGTCAGGCCGGCTTTCGGAGTCGGGCCGGCTTTCGAGGTCGGGCTGGCTTTCGGGGTCGGGCTGGCTTCGGGAACCGGGTCCGCCGGACCCGGGGTGTCCTCCGGATCCGCGTCGCTCCCCGGAGCCGGGTCGATCCCCGAGACCACGTCCGGCCCGTCCGGCGAGGTGGGAGACAGGAAGGCCGCGGCCGCCGGGCCGGTCCCCAGTCCGAACGCCAGCGCCGCGACGGTCAGGAGGACGGGGATGGCGCGTGCCATCTCAAACCAGTCCCTTGAGCGTGGCGGCGCTCTGGCCCGCCCCGCCCACCTGGTCGGAGGTACGGGTGAGCCAGCCCTGCTTGTTCATCGTCAGGAACGCGTACAGCTTGATCGGCAGCGCGATCATGATGACCACCAGGCAGAGCAGCGGCAGCAGCAGGATCTCCGAGGGGTGGCGGCGCAGGTGCGACCAGCCGCGGATGCCCCGGCCCAGGACCAGCCAGCCGACCGCGAGCCCGATGCTCACCGCGGTGAGCTCCAGCCTGCTGAAGAACAGGTAGGCGAGCGTGACGCCCATGGTCACCGGGGTGAGCAGGATCTGCAGCACGGTCACCTTGGTGACCAGCGGAGTCTTCCACAGCCACCCCTTCCACAGCGCGGTCAGGTAGCAGCGGTAGGAGTTGCGGCTCCACCGGACGCGCTGCTTGACGAAGGCGCTGAAGGAGTCGGGGAACATCGAGATGGCACGGGCGGAGGCCTGGTGCACGGTCTTGTATCCGGAGGCGAGGACGAGCCAGGTGAGCCGGCCGTCGTCGCCGGCGATGCACCGGCGGCCGAGGAAGAACTCGTTCTCCAGGTGGGTGACGACCGGGAGGATGGCCGAAAGCCGGTAGGCGGCGGTCCGGCCGGACAGGCAGGCCACCCCGCCCCTGCTTCCCATCGCCGGCACGTAGTCGTAGTAGCGCAGGTTGACCAGCCAGTCCGCGATGCGCCGCCAGACGCTGGTGGTCCGCTGGTACACGTTCTGCTGGGTGCCGACCCCGCCGACCGTCGGGTCTTCGAAGGGCATCTGCACGGCGTCCAGCAGGCCGGGCTGCCACCAGGTGTCGGAGTCGGCGAAGACCACGATCTCGCCCTGGGCCGCCCGGATGCCCACCCCGAGCGCGGAGCGCTTACCCGAATGCTCGAACACCAGGACGCGCAGCCGAGGGTCCGTCACCTCCTGGAGCTTGGCCTGGCATTCGGTGTCCGCGATGTCCACAACGATGATCACTTCAAGCGGGTCCTGGGAGAGCCAGCTGGCCAGGCAGCGCACCAGGATCTCGGCATCCTCCCGGTAGGACGGGACGACTACGGAGACCGTGGTCCGGTAGCCGTTCACGACCGGTTTGGCCAGCCGGGACAGCACCACCCGGTAGAGCCACAGGCCCCAGACGAGCAGGCCCGCCAAGCCCAGCGGGATGAAGTCTCGCCAACTCCCGTTGGAGGTGGAGCGAACGACCCATTCGTAAGCAGCATCAAACCAGTCCGACACAGATGCCACGGATCCTCCTGGGCGAATTGCCCCGATATGCCCGAATGCTTCCGGGCAAACAACCCCTCCACAGACAGACAGCGACATTAACGGTCCAGTTTCATCAAGTCATTTGGAACGTTGCAAACGTTACAAAACTGAAGGAATCGTCACATGTTGTCTTTGGGGCGGATGAGTCGAGGTCACCGTGTGTTCAGCGGGCCACATCCGACACGAGGGGGAACGGTGTCCGCGGCGTGATCACGTCATCGGATGCGCTCCCCGTACAAGGCCTGCCGGGTGAGGTGGAACGGGATCCGGCCTGGACATCCGGGCTGCCTGCCGGGCACCACCGGCCCGCACATACCATTCATCGGTGGAAGTTTTGGAGCCGGAGGAGTGGCAGGCTCGGGCGGAGGCCCACCGGCGACGTGTCGAGGCATGGGCGGCGCCGCACCTGGCGCGCAGGGCGCGAGGCGAGTCCCATCCCATCGAGGACTTCCTGTTCACCTACTACGGGCACCGGCCGGCGCGGCTGCGGCAGTGGCATCCGGGCACCGGGGTGGCGCTGAAGGGGGCGCACGACTTCGGCCGCGACTACCTCGACACCCCCGAGGGCGTCACGCTCGACACCGCGGCGCTGATGGACAGGCGCAGGCCCGCCGTCGAGTGGATCGCGCGACTGCTGGCCGCCACCGCGGCACGGCCGGCGTTTCTCGGCTGCTTCGGCCTGCACGAGTGGGCGATGGTCTACAAGGCCGTGGAGGTACGGCACGACTCCTGGCCGCTGCGGCTCAGCGGCGAGGAGATCGCGGAGGTCGTGGAGCAGCGGGGCGTGCGGTGCGGCCACTTCGACGCGTTCCGCTTCTTCACCCCCGAGGCGCGTCCGCTCAACGTGCTGCAGCCGACGCGGCAGCAGCAGGAGGAGCTGGAGCAGCCGGGCTGCCTGCACGCCAACATGGACCTGTACAAGTGGGCGTACAAGCTGTCACCGCTGGTGAGCGGTGAGCTGGTCGCCGACTGCTTCATGCTGGCCCGTGACATCCGCGCCGTGGACATGCGGGCCAGCCCGTACGACCTGAGCTCGCTCGGCCATCGGGCGATCCGGATCGAGACGCCCGAGGGGCGGGCCGAGTACGCCGCCGAGCAGCGGGGGTTCGCCGAACGGGCACGGCCTCAGCGGCAACGCCTGCTCGACGTCTGCGAACGGCTACTCGCCGCCCCCTGATCCGGGGTGACCGGAGTTCATCTGATCCACAGCGGCCGGAATTCGCACCACCCCCGCCGGGGTGACCGGAGTTCGCACCATCCCGGCCGGAGCGCAGGCTCAGCTCCGGCCGGCTTCCCGCGCCACGCTCTCCAGTCGTTCGCGGTAGCTCTCCCACGCCGCCTGGTCACCCGGCGCCATGTTGCCGCCGTCCTTCCTCAGTCCGACGGCTCCGTCGATGAGCTCCCGGACGATGTCGGCATGCCCGGCATGCCGGTTCGTCTCGGCGATCACGTGGATGAGGATCCGGTGCAGCGTCGCCTCACTCCGGTCCTCCGGCCACCACGCCACCCGGCCGATCGCGTCCAGCGTCAACGCCTCGATCGTCGCGTCCGAGTGCGCCCACGCCCGGTGATACAGCCCGACGATCTCTTCACGCGACTCGTCCGCGGTCGCCCACATGTCCGCGCCGAGCTCGGCGTCGTCTTCGATCCAGGGGATCGTCTCGGCGAACGGCCGCCCGAAAGTGCCGCCAAAATATCCCAGCTCAACGCCGGCCACGTGTTTGACCAGCCCCAGCAGGTTGGTGCCGGTCGGCGTCAGCGGGCGGCGCATGTCATATTCCGAGAGCCCGTCAAGCTTCCACAGCAGGGCTTCACGGGCGGTCTGCAGGTAGCGGTGGAGGTCCGACTTCGGGTCTGATCCAGTCATGGCGGAGATCCTCCCACCCGGCACCGACAATCGGCATCGCGATATACGGTGCCTGAAAGCTCTCGCCTCCCGGCCGGCGGCGTCCCGGGCCGTGGCCATGCTCCGCGCCCGCCGCACCCTTCGGTGCAGAGAGTCACCGGCTTCCGGTTCCGGCGCCGTTATCGATGGGAACCGTCCGCCGAGCCACGCCCGTTGCCGATTGCTACGGATCGGACACTTCCACCTTAGAGTTCTTCGCATGCCGGAGATTGCGCCTCGTCAGTTGATCTTGACGCTGTACGGGTTGTACGCCCGGGACGAGCACAACTGGCTGTCGGTCGCCTCGGTCGTCAAGCTCCTGAGCGACGTGGACGTCGACCCGGCCGCCGTGCGTTCGTCGATCTCGCGCCTCAAGCGGCGCGGTGTGCTTGAGGCGCTCAAGATCGAGCGGACCGCCGGCTACAGTCTCTCGCCCGGCGCCCTCGAGCTGTTGCGCGAGGGCGATGTGCGGATCTTCTCCCACCCGAGAGCCCGGCTGACGGACGGATTTGTCCTCGTGGTCTTCTCCATCCCGGAATCCGAGCGCGACCGTCGTCACGCCCTGCGCTCCACCCTCGGCGAGATGGGATTCGGAACAGCCGCGCCCGGAGTCTGGGTCGCGCCCGGAACGCTCCACGAGCACGCGGTCCGCACGGTCGAGCGAATGGGTCTGACCGGCTACGTCGACCTCTTCATCGCGCACCACCGAGCCTTCGGCGACCTTCGCGAGCGGGTCGCCGAGTGGTGGGATCTCGATGCGATCGAGTCGGAGTACAACGAGTTCGTCTGTCATTTCCAGGACGCCCCGAAGCGGTTCGCGGCAGCCGCCGACGGCCCGAGGACCGCGTTCGAGATCTACGTTCCGATGCTCACCGAGTGGCGTCGCCTGCCGTACCGAGATCCTGGCCTGCCGTTCGAGCTGCTCCCCGAAGGCTGGATCGGCAGTCGCGCCGAGAACCTGTTCGCCGACCTCGACGCGCTGTTGCGCCGACCTGCACGAGAGCACGCGATCAGGACGATCCACTCCTGACGCGGCTCGCCCCGAGGTGGGAGGGGGTGTGAGCCCGTTACGCGGCTCGCCCCGAGGCGGGAAAAGGCATGCGCTCGTCACGTGGTGAGCGCTGCTCGCCCCGGGACGGGGAAGGGTATGGGCTCATCACGCGGTGAGCGCGGCTCGCCAGCTGACGGGCCAGCGGGAGCTCCGACGGTGGCTGTCCGCGACATGCACGGTGACGTACGACCCGTGCGCCGCTCGCGTCCGCGGCCGACCCTCGAACTCCTCACCCCAGACCTCGAACGAGAACGTCATCGACGAGGCGCCGATCCTGGTCAGCTCGACGACGGCGGTGACCTCCTGACCGAACCGCAGTGGGGCTTCGAACTCCACCTCGTATCGCACGCGGGGGGCCTTCGGGAAATAGTCGTGGAGCCCCCGTTCGCGCATGAGCGCCGCCTCGGCCGACTCGACGAAACGCACAACCGCCGTGTTGTGGTAGATGCCCGCCGCGTCGGTGTCGACCCACTCCACCCGGGTGCGGTGGACCCCGACCGGCCCCTGCTTTCCCGTCTCCCTCACGCGGACCCCGTGGCACGGTCCGGTGTCCACCGTACGTGGACCTGGTCGTCCTGGTCCGCTCGCAGCAGCGCCAGGCGCGGCGGGATCTTGTCCGTGCGCGAGGTCGGCGGCCTGCGACGGCCGGCCCTGAACTGCAGCGGCCAGTCTGCGCCCGGACCTCGGTATTCCTGCTCGGCCCCGGCGTGGAGCGTCCACTGCGGGTTGTAGAGGTGGGTGCGACCGAGAGCGCACAGGTCGGCGCGGCCGGCGAGCAGGATCGAGTTCACGTCGTCGTAGGAGCTGATCGCGCCGACCGCGATCACCTTCGCCCCCGCCGGCGCGGCCACCTCGTGGCGGATCCGGTCGGCGAACGGAGTCTGGTAGGAGCGGCCGAACGCGGGCTTCTCCTCCTTGGCGACCTGACCGGAGGAGACGTCGATGGCGGCCGCGCCATGCTCGATGAACGCACGTGCGATCTCGACGGCATCGTGCTCGGTGTTGCCGTCCGGAATCCAGTCCGTCGCCGAGATGCGGACCGTCACCGGGATGTGCCCCGGCACCACCGCACGGACGGCGTCGAAGACCTCAAGCGGGAAGCGCAGCCGGTTCGGAAGCGCTCCTCCGTACTCGTCGACGCGCCTGTTGGCGATCGGGGAGAGGAACGAGGAGAGCAGATAGCCGTGTGCGGCGTGGAGCTCGATGAGGTCGAAGCCGGCGTCGACCGCGCGCCGCGCGGCGTCGGCGAAGTCGACGACCACCTTGTCCAGGTCGGCGCGCGTGGCCTCGCGGGGCATGTGGCAGCCCGCGCCGTAGGGGAGCGGGCTGGGGCCGATGACCTCCCAGTTGTCCTCGGTCAGCGGGTCGTCGAGGCCTTCCCACATCAGTTTGGTCGAGCCCTTGCGGCCGGAGTGGCCGATCTGGGCGCCGATCTTGGCGGTGCTGCGGGTGTGCACGAAGTCGGTGATCTTCTTGTACGCGTCGCGCTGCTCGTCGGTCCACAGGCCGGCGCAGCCCGGCGTGATCCTTCCCTCCGGGGAGACGCACGCCATCTCGGTCATCACCAGCCCGGCGCCTCCGAGTGCCTTCGAGCCGAGGTGGACGAGGTGGAAGTCGTTCACGAGGCCGTCGACCGCCGAGTACATGTCCATCGGCGAGACGATCACGCGGTTCTTCAGCTCCAGCTCGCCGATGCGGATCGGCTGGAACATCGCGGGCGCGACCTGGTCGCTCCCGCTGACCCTCGCGAAATCCGCCTCGATCAGTCCCGCGAAGCCCGCGTCGCGATCCCTGAGGTTCTCGAAGGTGATCCGCCGGCTGCGGGTGAGCAGGTTGAAGCAGAACTGGGCAGGCTCCTGGCCGGTGTACATGCCGATGTTCTCGAACCACTCCAGCGATGCCTGCGCGGCCCGCTGGGTCGACTCCACCACCGGCTTACGCTCGCTCTCGTACGCCTGAAGCGCCGCCTCGACCGTCGGGTTCTCATGTAGGCACGCGGCGAGCGCGAGCGCGTCCTCCATGGCGAGCTTCGTGCCCGAGCCGATCGAGAAGTGCGCGGTGTGGGCGGCGTCGCCGAGCAGCACGACGTTGCCGTGATGCCAGCCGGTGTTCCGGACGGTGGTGAAGTTGAGCCACTTGGAGTTGTTGGTGAGGATCTCGTGGCCGTCGAGCTCCTTGGCCCAGATCTCCTTGATCCGGGCGACGGCGTATTCGTCGCTGGTGCCGGGCGGGAGCTCCTCGCTCTCCGTCCGGTCGAACCCCGCGCGGCGCCAGACGTCCTCGTGCATCTCGACGATGAAGGTCGAGCCCTGCTCCGAGAAGGGGTAGCCGTGGATCTGCATGGTTCCCCACTCCGTCTCCTTGACGAAGAACTGGAACGCCTCGAAGACCAGGTCGGTGCCGAGCCAGACGTACTTGTTCCGCCGGTGATCCAGGGTGGTGCCGAAGAAGTCGGCGTACTTCGCCCGGACCGTGGAGTTGAGCCCGTCCGCGGCGACGACGACGTCGTACGCCGATCTGAGCTCGTCCACGTCGGGCGCCATCGAGCGGTAGCGGACGGTGACGCCGAGCTCGGCGACGCGCTCCTGCAGCAACCGCAGCAGTTCCTTGCGGCTCATCGCCGCGAAGCCCTGTCCGCCGACGGTGAAGGGGTGGCCGTTGAACTCGATGTCGATGTCGGTCCAGCGGGCGAACCGGCTCTCCATCTTCCGGTAGATGACCTGGTCGGCGCTCTCGATGCCGCCCAGGGTCTCGTCGGAGAAGACGACGCCGAAGCCGAAGGTGTCCTCGGGTGCGTTGCGCTCCCAGACGGTGACCTCGTGCGTGGCGTCGAGGCCCTTCATCAGGGCGGCGAGGTAGAGGCCCCCGGGGCCGCCGCCGACGATGGCGATCTTCAAAGGAGTTCCTTTCACTGGGAGGCGGCAGGAACGTCGGCCTGCTCTTGCTCGACGATGTGGCGGAGCACGAAGTGCTGCAGCTTGCCGCTGCGGTTGCGCGGCAGCGCGTCGATGAACCGGACGTCGCGCGGATACTTGAACGGCGCGAGCTGGCTCTTGACGTGGTCCTGGATCTCCCGGACCTTGGCCGCATCGCCGGCGACGCCCTCGCGAAGCACCACGAAGGCGCAGACGATCGAGCCTCGCTCGGCGTGGGGCTCGGCCACGACCGCCGACTCGACGACGTCGGGATGGGTGTCGATCGCGGCCTCCACCTCGGGGCCGCCGATGTTGTAACCGGAGGAGACGATCATGTTGTCGGTGCGGGCCCGGTAGAAGAAGTAGCCGTTCTCGTCCCGGACGAAGGTGTCGCCGGTGACGTTCCAGCCGTTGACGACGTACTGCCTCTGCCGTTCGTCGTCGAGGTAGCGGCAGCCGACCGGACCGATGACGGCGAGCATGCCTTCCACCCCGGGACCGACCTCTTCGCCGTCCGGGTCGAGGATGGTCGCCCGATAGCCCGGCACCGGTTTCCCGGTCGCCCCGGGGTGGATGTCCGCCCCCCGCGCGGAGATGAAGATGTGCAGCATCTCGGTCGCCCCGATACCGTCGATGATCTCAAGGCCGAGCTCGTCACGGACCTGCTCCCAGACTCTCCGCGGGATGTGCTCGCCGGCGCTGACGGCCGAGCGAAGGCTGCTCAGGCGCTTGGCGTTGCCCGACTTGAGGATCTGCTTGTACGCCGTGGGCGCGGTCGCCAGCACGGTCACGCCGTAGGTGGCGACGAGGTCGGCCAGCTGGACCGGGGTGGCCGACTCGGTGAGGAAGGCGCACGCGCCGACCCGCAGGGGGAAGACGACGAGCATGCCGAGGCCGAAGGTGAACGCGAACGGCGCGGTGCACGAGACCAGGTCGTCGGAGCGCAGTCGCAGGATGTTGCGGCCGAAGGTGTTGTCGATGGAGAGGACGTCGCGGTGGAAGTGCGTGGTGATCTTCGGAACGCCCGTGCTGCCGGAGGTCGGCCCGAAGAGCGCGATGTCGTCGGCGGCGGTCGCGACGTTCACGAACTCGCCGGACTTCACCGTGGCCCGCCGCGTCAGGTCGTCCGCCCCCTCACCGCCGTACGCCATGATCGTGAGCCCCTGGCTGACGGTGTCGCGGACGGTCTCGACGTCTTCGACGAAGCGGTGGTCGACCAGCGCGATCGCCGGCCGGGTCTTCTCGACGATGGGGGCCAGCTCGCGGGCGCGGAGGGCGGCCATCGTGGTGACGACGATGCCGCCGGCCTTGAGAACGCCCAGCCAGGCGGCGACGGTCCACGGGTTGTTGGGCGATCGCAGCAGCACCCGGTTTCCGGGTACGAGGCCGAGGTCCTCGGTGAGCACCTGCGCGACCTGATTGGCACGCCGCTGCAGTTCGCCGTAGGTCCAGATCTCGCCCGCCGGCGTCCGCAGGGCCGGACGGCCGGCGCCGAATCGTGCCACCGGAACGTCGATGAGCTCGGTCGCGGCGTTGAGCCGCTCGGGGTACTGCACCATCTCGGTCGTGAACTCGAGCACCGGCCACTGCTCGTACGGCGGCAGGTGGTCACGGGCGAAGGTGTCGGAGTAGGCAGAGGGCCTGAGATCCATCAGGGTCGTCCTTTGGGGGTGCGGATCATGCCTTCCTGGACGACGGTGGCCAGGTGGGTGTGGTCTCGGGTGAAGAAGCGGCCGGTGGCCAGCCCGCGGCCGGACTCGGCGGCGCCGGCCTCCTGCGCGTAGAGCAGCCAGTCGTCGACGACGCCGGGGCCTGGTGCGCGGTGGAACCACATCGAGTGGTCGAGGCTCGCCGTCACCAGGCCGGGATCGGCCCAGGCGAGGCCGAGAACCCGCAGCACCGGCTCGAGGATGGTGTAGTCGCAGACGTAGGCGAGTGCGGCCAGGTCGCGCTGCTCGTCGCTGAGACCCTCGACGGGACGCAGCGCGTCGAACGGCCTGACCCACACGGCCTGGTGCGGGACCCGCTCCCCCTCCACGGCGAGATAGACGGGGCCGGGCACGTGGCGCATGTCGAAGCCGCGGCCGCCGGCCCAGTAGGCCCGCGACTGCTCGGTCATCGTTCCCTCCAGCCCGAAGCCGGCGAGGTACGACGCGGAGCCGGGCAGTTCCTCGGGGGCGGGAACGCCGAGCGGGGCATCGGCGGTGAAGCTGCCGCCCGGCTCGCCGGCGGCGAAGTTGGCCAGGCAGACGTAGACCGGTTTGCCGTTCTGGAAGCCGCGTACCTGCCGGGTGGCGTAGCCGCGGCCGTCGCGCAGCAGCTCCACCTCGTAGCGCACCTCGGCGCCGATGTCGACGGGCCGCAGGAAGTAGGAGTGCATCGAGTGCAGGGTCTTGCCGCCCTCTCCCCCGGGCACCGACCGCATGGCGGCGGCCGCCGCCTGGGCGACCATGTCACCGCCGTACGCCTTGGGCCAGGGGCAGGGCTGGGTGACGGCGCTGAAGGCGAGGTCGAGGTGCTCGGGCTCGGCGGCCTTCAGGGTGACGGCGGCCGTGAAGATCTCGCTGGTGGGACCCGCGGGGTTGGTCACGGCCGGTCCAGCCAGTCACGCAGGTCCGCGTCGGGGACGTCCGCGAGATTGACGACGATGTTCTCGGGCGTGCGGGTCGTCATCCAGGTCAGCGGTTTGTTGCGATCCAGGTTGCACTCGATGTGCGGCATGAAGGGCGGGACGAAGACCCAGTCGCCCTCCTCCATGTCGGTGTAGTCCTCGAACCGCTCGCCGAAGTAGATCCGCGCCCGGCCGGAGAGCACGTAGCCTCCGGTCTCGGCCTCGCCGTGGTGATGCGTCACCGACCGGTAGCCCGGATCGTTGCTGACCTTGCCGAACCACAGCTTGGTCGCGGGGGTGTGCTGGACGCTGACGCCGGAGACGCGCGTGGCACCCGCGGACTGGCCGGTGTCGCCCACCTCCAGCCCCCCTCGGGTCACCACCGGCACGACGAGGCCGCTCGCGCCGGCGTACATCGAGTTGTCGCCCTCGAGTTCGTACTTGCTCGGATCGGGTTCCATCGTGTTGCTCCTCAACGGGTCGTGAAACGGTTCTGCAGGGTGCCGATGCCGGGGATCTCGGTCTCGACCACGTCGCCATCGGCCAGGTAGAGGGGCGGCTTCATCCCCATCCCGACGCCGCCGGGTGTGCCGGTCAGGACGACGTCGCCGGGGCGCAGCCGGGTGAAGGTCGAGACGTAGGCCAGCAGCGCCGCCGGGTCGAAGACGAGGGCCCCGGTGTTGCCTCGCTGGCGCTGCACCCCGTTGACCCGGCAGATCACGTCGACACCGGCTGCCACGTCGATCTCGTCAGGGGTGACCAGCACCGGGCCGAGCGGGGTCGAGCGGTCCCACGCCTTGCCCTGGAACCACTGGAGGGTGCGGTTCTGCCAGTCCCGCACGGAGATGTCGTTGGCGACCGTGTACGCCGCGATCGCCCGACCGGCGGTGACGACGTCCGCCCGTTCGAGGTCCGCTCCGACGACGACGGCGAGCTCCGCCTCCCAGTCGACGTCGACGCCGGTGGGAAGCGCGATGTCGTCCTCGGGGCCGATCAGGCTGTCGGCGTACTTGGCGAAGAGGGTCGGATGCGCCGGAAGCTCCCGGCCCATCTCCCGGATGTGATCGGCGTAGTTGAGTCCGCAGCAGACGACCTTCGCCGGCCGCGGCAGCGGGCAGGCGAGACGCCTGCCTTCGAGAGGTTCCTCGGCAAGGTGGGCGACCGTGTCGATCGCGGCGCCCGTGTGCGTCAGGAGGTCGTTCAGATCGGGGAACGGCAGCCGGCGCCAGTGCCCCTCCACCCAGATGGCGGCAGCGGTCACGCCGTGGCGGTCGGCAAGCGTCGCCAGCTTCACTACCGGCCTCCTCGCAGTGATCGATCAGGTCTGTACGAGACAATATGTATGCCGTATTCTTCACGAGCGTCAGAAAATGTCAATAGAATCTCGAATGCTCGGATGCCTCGCCAGGCCCACCCACAGCGCAAGGAGACCGCCATGCGACCGGTTGCCGTCAACCCCGATGCCCTGCCCGCCCCCAGCGGTTTCTCGCACGGGACCCTCTCCGGGAACACGCTCTATCTGGCCGGCCAGACGGCCCTCGACGCGGAGATGAAGATCGTCTCCGGCGGCATCGTCGAACAGTTCCGCCAGGCGCTGTCGAACGTCGTCGTCACGCTCCGCGAGGTCGGCGGCGAGCCCGAAGACCTCGTCAGCGTGACCATATACCTGACCGATATCCCGGACTACCAGGCTCACGGCAGGGAGATCGGAAAGGTGTGGAAGGAACTGGCCGGCCCGACCTACCCCGCCATGGCCGGCATCGGCTGCACCGCCCTCTGGCAGCCCGAGGCAATGGTCGAGATCGTCGGCGTGGCTGTCATTCCGCAGTCGCGTCTCCTCCACCCCGGCCGGTGACCGAACAGCGACCGGGGCGCGTCATAACGGTTCTCGAATGAGGCGACGCTAAAAACGAATGTATTGCGTCGTAGACGATGATCGCTATGACGCAATAAGTTCGCCACTGACGCGCATGCCTCCGCGTACCGGCGGCTGTCACCAGACCCGAGAGGCTGACTCAGTGAAGGCGGACCAGGTGCTCGCCCCGGTGACCGGGGCCACGGCGCTGCCGGTCGCGATCGTCACGGGGTTCCTCGGCAGCGGCAAGACGACCTTTGTCAGAGGGCTGCTCGACGCGGGCGGCGGCACCCGGGTCGCGGTCATCGTGAACGAGCTGGGCGAGCTCGGCATCGACGGCGCGCTCCTGGAAGGGGCCGCGCAGTCGGTGATCGAGCTGCCCGGAGGCTGCATGTGCTGCGAGAGCCGCGGCGACGTCGGCAGGGCGCTCGCCCTGCTGGCCCAGAGGGCCTCGGAGCTGGACGCCATCGTCGTCGAGACCAGCGGCGTCTCGGATCCGCTGGGCGTCGCCGACCTCCTCGCACACGGAGTCTTCCCCACCGACCTCCGGCTGAGTCAGGTCGTCACCGTGGTGGACGCGGAGAACTTCGACCGCAACCTCGCCGACGCGGAGGCCGCGTACAGCCAGATCGTCAGCGCCGACCTCTTTGTGGTCGGCAAGTCGGACCTCGTGGCGCCGGAGGTGGTCACCGCCATCGGCGGACGCCTGGCCAGACTCAACCCACGCGCGGCCGTCCTGCCGTCCGACGGGGGCCGGTCGGCTGCCGGCCTCCTCGGCGAGGTGGCCGGGGTCCCCACGATCTCGACCCGGCGGCGGGCCGTCCACACGGAGCCCGGCTACGACAGCGTCGCGTGGGAGGTCGACCGAGAGATCGGCCTTGAGCCGCTGCTCGCCTGGGTGGAGGCCCTGCCGCCGAGCGTCTACCGGGTCAAGGCGCTCATCCGGCAGGGCGAGGCGGACGTGGCGCTGCACCGCGTCGGAGCACGCGTGACCGTGCTCGCCTCGCCGGCCGCCCGCCGAGAACCGGGGGACGGCCACACACGGGTCGTCGTCATCGGCAAGGGCATCGCCGCCGAATCGATAAGGGCCGATCTGGCCGCCATGGAGCCGTCCGACCAGGAGACAGCGTGATGATCGAAGATGGACGCCTCGTCCCCGACACCGTCCTGCACAACGCCCACGTCATCACCCTCGACGGCGTGTCCACCATCGCCGAGGCGATCGCCGTCGAAGGCGACCGGATCGTCGCGGTGGGCACCGATGCGGACGTGCTGCCGTTGGCGGGACGCGGGACACGGGTGTCCGATCTCCACGGCGCGAGCGTCATCCCGGGACTGATCGACAACCACACCCACCAGCTCATGGCCGGCCTCGACAGCGCCGAGGCGGGAGCGAAGGTCAACGTCGCCTCGTCGACCTCGATCGCCGAGATCCAGGCTCTGATCGCAGCGCGCGCCCGCCGGGTACGGCCCGGCGAATGGATCACGACCTCCTGTCTGTTCCGTGGCGCGCTGACGGACGGCCGGTTCCCGAACAGACACGACCTCGACGCGGCGGCACCGGACAACCCCGTCTACGTGGCCGACGGCGGCCGGAACATCATCGTCAACACCCGGGCGCTCGAACTCGCGGGGATCGACGCGAACACCCCGGAGCCCGAAGGCGACCCCGAACTCGCGGACGGGCACATCGTGCGGGACGAGGCGGGTGTTCCGACAGGGCATCTCATCGTCGGCGCCGGCGACCGAGCACGCCTGAACTGGTGGAAACGCCTTGGGCAGCCCATCAAGATGTGGGACTTCCTGGACTTCGACGTCGACACGAACCTCAGGGCCCTCCGGGCGCAGATGCGCACCTTCAACGCCGCGGGGATCACCGGCGTCCGCGACATGGGGGTCGCCCCCCGGGAGATCGACACGTACGTCGAGCTCGTACGCCGGGGCGAGGCGACGGTCCGTACCAACCTCGTTCTCGGGCTTCCCGTTCAGTATCTGCCGACGGATCAGATCATCGCGGCCCTGCGCGCGTACATGGGTCCCAAACAGGGCTTCGGCGACGAATGGCTGAGGATCGGCGGCCTCAAGGTCGTCGCACAGAACTACGGCTACTGGTCGATGCATCCCGAGAAGATCCGGGCCCTGCTCGTCGAGGGCAACCGCCTGGGATGGTCCTTCGCGATCCACGGGACTCCGGGCGACCTCGGCAACGACATCGAGATCCTCCTCGACGCCATGGAGGAGGCCCACCGGGAGCACGCCATCGACGGAGCGCGGTGGTCGTACGAGCACGCGTTCGGGCTGGTGAACCCCGACCACCAGCGCCGGCTGCTGGATCTCGGGGTCACCATCGCCGCCAACCCCCATCTGTCCTACGTGGGAGCCGGACGCTCGGCGGCGATGCAGCAGGCCCTGCAGAGCCTCCACCTGGAGGAGCCCCCCGGCGTCACGACCGAGCACCGGCGAACGGTGCTGCGCTGGGGCCAGCCGATCCGCACCTGGATCGGCGCCGGCCACCTCGTCACAGGAGGCAGCGACTGCCCGGCGGTGGCCTACGACTCCGAGAACCCGTTTCTCGGGCTGTGGGCGACCTTCTCCCAGGAGACGCTCGCCGGCGTCCTCATGCCGGAGGAGAAGATCGACCGCGAGACCGCCCTGCGGATCTGGACGATCAACAACGCCGTCGCGACCGGCGAGGAGCACCTCAAGGGGAGCCTCGAACCCGGCAAGCTCGCCGACCTCGCCGTGCTCACCGGTGATCCCCTGCTGACCCCCGACGCCGACTTCCTGTCCCTGAAGGTCGCCGAGACCGTCGTGGGTGGAAAAACGGTCTATGAGCGAGGCTGACACCCGGCACGAGCCACCCTGGCAGACTCCCCCGATCGGCCTCGACCGGCCCGGCCCCACGCCAAGTCGATCGACCCGGACCCACGCTGAAAGGTGGGCCGGCCCATTCACGCTGAAAGCCGACCGGCCCACCCATGCGGAAAAGTCGGCCGGTCCGAGCCCTCACTGAAAGTCGGCTGGTCGGACCCACACTGAAACACGAGAGGTAATCCGATGGACGTCACGATCAACGTCGCCGGCACCGGCATGGACGGACAGTTGCACCTGCCCGAGGGCGCCTCCGCCCATCCCGCGGTGCTTCTCTGCCCCGGCCTGACCCGCGACATCGCGGGTCTCGGGTTCATCCGCGACGCGCTCCTGAAGGCCGGCTTCGCCGTTCTGGCCATCCGCTACCGCGGGATGGACCTGCTCGACGACGACGATGACGTCGTCGCCGCGCTCGACTACCTCGCGGCTCACGAGAGCATCGACGCCGACCGGATCGCGATGGCCGGTCACTCGCGGGGCTCCATGGTCAGCCTCCGTACCGCCGCGAAGGACGCGCGGGTGAAGGCCGTCGGCGCCGTCCACCCGGTCACCGACTTCCTCGGCTATGTCCGGGCGACCCGGACCTATGCTCCCGCCCGCTTCGACGCCCTGGTCGCACGGTTCGGCGGCGCCGACCCCGACATCGACCCGACGCCGTACGAACGTTACGCCGCGATCAACTACGCCGACCGGATCAAGGCCCCGACCCTCCTGATCGCGGGCACGGCCGACATGCACTCGCCCATGCACCACTCGGTCCTGATGCGCGACGCCCTCGTGAAGCACGGCAACGCCGAGACACGCCTGGAGATCATCGACGGCTCCGGGCACTTCTTCGAGGTCTACTACGGCGACGACTGCCGCGAGGCCACCGCGGGGCTCGTGGTGGAGTGGATCTCCTCCCACGTGTGACCGCACCCGGGGCCGCTACGCCCCGAGCCTCCACGTACGACGTCTCGGGGCGGCGACGTCCCGATTCTCCGCGTGCGGCGGGGCGGCGGCGCTCCGATCCTCCACGGGCGGCGGGGCAGACATGCATCGATCCTCCGCGTGCGGCGGGGCGGCGGCGCTCCGAGCCTCCGCGTACGGCGTCCGGAACGCCCCTGTCACATTTCGTGCCTATCCTGAGGGGGATGCGGACAATGGGGAGGTGACCCGATGACTCTGCGGATCCACCAGCTCGAATGTTTCATCGCCGTGGCCGAACACGGCCACGTCACGCGCGCCGCGCAGTCACTCTTCGTCACGCAGCCGGCGCTCTCCTCGCAGATCCGCGCGCTGGAGGCCGAACTCGGTGTCGCGCTGTTCTCCCGGCACGCCAAGGGCGTCGATCTGACCCCGGCAGGCGAGGCGTTCCTCCCTCACGTCCGAGCCTCCCTGCTCGAACTGGAGCATGCCGTCGACGCCGCCAGGGCCGCGGCGACGGGCGTCCACTCCGTCGTGCGGGTCGGGCTGATCGTCGGCACCCAGGTCGACATCATCTCCCGTGTGCTCCGGGCATTCCGCCAGGTCGCCTCCGGGAGCCGGATCGAGTTCGTCGAGTACACATTCGACAAGCCCTCGGCCGGTCTGCGAGCCGGCGAGACGGACGTCGCCTTCGTCGTGCTCCCGATGCACGAGGAAGACCTGAGCTTCATGCCGCTCGAGCAGCCGGGTGTGGTCGCCACCCTCTTCGACGAGCATCCGCTCAGCGACCGGTCGAGCCTGTCCATCGGCGAAATCCTTGAGGAGCCCTGGGTCTCCACGGACACCCCCGACGAGATCTGCCGCGGTTACTGGCTCGCGGCGAGCCACCGCATGGTGCCACCGGTGGTTCATCACCGGGTACGAACGATGGACAAGTTCATTCAGCTCGTCGCCGCCGCCGAAGCCGTCGGCATCGCACCCGCGTGGGTCGAGCGCAACTACCAGGGCAGGCCCGTCCGGTTCATCCCGGTCATCGATGTGGAGAGCCCCACCGTCGCCCTCGCCTGGCGCGAAGGCGAGGACGCGTCCCCGGCGGTCGTCCACATGCGCAGTGCTGCCCGGGCCGCACTGGATTCCTCCGGCGGCCTGCGGCCCGTACGGCATCAGAGCGCCCAGCCGGCGGCACCGCACACAAGGTGACGGGGTTTTCCCGTGATCGGCAGCGGCGTCCGCCCCGAAACATCCGGTCTGGGAGACCGGCGTTTTTCGCGTCAAGTAATCTTGGTCCCTTCACCGGGCCCGCAAAAAGCCCAGATAGGGCCTAGCTGCTCCCCTCTGGAGCGAACCCGACCCCGGTGGCAGCCAGATCGTGGGTATGACACTCCACCATGATCATTGCAAGGCCGTTCAACACCAGCCACCCAGGTTCGGAGGCACTCCACTAACCTTGATCGTTCTCGCGCCGCCACCTCTCCAGATCCTCCACCAAGCGGGCCTGATTGCCTTCGTCGATCCGTCCGCCCTGGATCTTCACCGAGACGACGCCCTCGATCGCCAGGAGAGCGGGCCGTACGGTGACCTCAGAGCAGACGGGGCGATAGGTGCACCCGGTGCACATGCCGGTGTACCTCACCTCGACGTTGCCCTGGTCGTCGACGTCGGCAAGCTCGACACCACCGCGGTGGACGAACATCATCCGGTCCACCGATCGGACACGACGCTCGACCGCCTCGCGATCGACGCCTGCGCCGCCCATCAGATCCCGCCGCTCACCTGGGACGCCGGCTCGCCGAGCGCCTTGAGCTCGGCCTTCTTCGCCTCGACGTCGACGTTGAACAGGCGGGCCATGTTGAGGCCGAGGATCTTCTCCTTGTCGGAGTGGGTGATCTGCGGGTAGCCGTAGCCCTGGCGCAGGTCGTCCGGGATCTCCAGGTTGACGAAGTCCTCGAGGAACGGAGCCGGCGCGCCCGTCATCGCGGCCTCGGAGCCCCACATCAGCTTGTCGGGGCCGACCTCCATGAGAAGGCGCCCCATCTGCTCCTGCACCTGACGCGGCGCGACCTTGTAAAAGCTCAGGACGCCGGAGAGGGCGAGGTAGACGTTCGGGAACCGCGACGCGATCGAGACGACCTCGTCGAAGTAAGGCAGCGCGAGGTGGTGGATCACGAACTTCAGGTCGGGGAAGTCACGAGCCGGCCTCTGGAGATCGACCGGTCGCAGGACGTCGACGTCCCACATGCCGAACGGGAGGCCCTTGTGGAACTGGAGCACGTCGACGCCCAGGTTCATCGCCTGCTCGTAGAGCGGGTAGGCGAGCTCCCGGTCGTCGCAGCGCCACGACTTGTCGATGTGACCGTTGTAGAACTTGAACGAGCGGGCGCCCAGCTCCTCCCTCTGGCGGATCATCTCGACCTTCGCTCCGTGCAGACCGTGGTGGATCGGGTCCACCCCGCCCGAGAGCAGCACCCTCTCCGGGTACGCCGAGGCGAAGGCGTGCTGCGCCTCGATGGAGGAGAACGAGTCCTGGAACCAGTCCCACACCGGGACCGCGCAGGCCATCGCCATGTCGACCGGCGACTGGACGAACTCCATCTCGTACATCTGCTCGGTCGTGAACTTCGTCTCCCAGTCGAAGTCACCGGCGAACTCGCCCATCTGCGGCTGGTACTTCATGGAGTCCATGGCGATGCGCCAGCCGTACATCATCGGCTCCATCTCCCGCAGTTCCTTACGCTGGTTCGCGGGTGAGAAGTCGTAAACGTGGCAGACGCAGTCGAAGACAAACGTGTCGCCGATCATAAGGACTCCCTTTACGTGCTGAGGCGAATCGCCTCATGGAACAGGCTGCTTTTCCCAACGTAGGAGTCCGGGGATCGGGGCATCCAATACTGTTTCCGCGCGGTCCGACTGACTTTAGTTATGGCTCAGGTCACATTCGATGGAAGGCAGACGGTTGACACCCGCACCCACCGGATGCTTGGCCGACTCGACGCACACGCTCTGCGGCATGGGCGTGCGGAATCCGCAGAGTGGGAAGAGCGTGGCAGAGGCCTGGTGGCGGATCCTCACACCGGATCGACCACCTTGTTCACGACCCATGCGTGCTTGCCGACCTGCCGGCCGCGGGTGAATCCGAACTGCTCGAGGAGTTCGACGGTCGCGCTGAACAGGAAACGGCCCGGCGCCTCGCGGCCGGTGGTCACCTCGGAGATGGCCTCCACGAGACCGCCGCCGGCTTGGGCGATCTGATCGAGCGCGCCTTCCAGCGCCGCCCGTGCGACGCCCTGGCCGCGATGTTTCCTGTCGACGTAGAAGCAGGTGATCCGCCAGTCCGGACGGGGCGGCGTGTCCTTCTCGTACTCGCGCCTGTGCTTGATGCCGGGAAGTTCCTCGGGGCTGCCGTACTGGCACCACCCCTGTGCGGCGCCGTCCTCGTCGAGGACGAGCGCGGCGTGAGCGCGACCTGTCCGGACCCGGTCCTCCTTGGCCGCGCGATGGCTGATCTCCTTCTGGCCGCGCTCCAGGTGGTAACCGATGCACCAGCACCCACCGAAGACCCCGTTGTTGCGCTCGACGAGCTCCGCGAAGGCGGCCCACGTAGAGGCGTCCAGGGGCCGGATCACGTACGACATCCTTGAGTCCTTTCGCGCGTGCGCTCCATCTTCTCTTCCCTGCTCGCGAGCTCGACGCGCACAACCGCTCGCCGCCCGGCCGGTCGATCACCGCTGTGAGCCCGGCGTCGGGAAACGCGGTCGGAAAACCTGCGGCGGAGTTCCTCGTCGATGGCGCGCGACGTGCCCGGCCCCCCGGGCCTCGGCTCCACGTCAGGCCTCGGAAGCGGATCCGGCCCCCGGTTGTGGCTCCACGTCAGGCCTCGGAAGCGGATCCGGCCCCCGGCTGCGGCTCCGTGTCAGGCCTCGGAGGCCGCCGCGGCGAGGAGCCGGGCGAGTTCGATCGGCTCGCTGAACATGGGCCAATGGCCCGAGTCGATGTCGACGAGGTCGAGGTGCTTGGCCTTGGCGAGCTCGGGCACGTCACCGGCGTCGATCCACTCCTTGGCCTGGGCAGGGGCGAACTCGGGGCACACGAGCACGACCGGAACGTCGAAGCGTCGCTCGTCCGCCAGACGCACCACGCCCTTGGCCACCCCCTCGGGGACGGGGATCGCAGCGGACGCGATGGTCCGCCTGGCCTCCTCGTCGAGGTCGGCGGAGTCCGGCCCCTCGAACGGGCCCCAGCCGGGGAAGGGCATGACGCCGTCCTTCACCTCGAAGAAGTCGGCGTAGGAGTCCCCGTCGGCGGACGGGAAGCCGCCGATGAGGACGACTTTCGCGACCCGCTCCGGCCGCGCGTCGGCGGCCAGCCAAGCCAGCGTGCAGGCGGCGGAATGCCCTACCACCATGGGCTTTCCTGACGCCGAGTCCACGGCGGCGAGCACCGCTGCCACCTGGTCGTCGAGCGTGGCGGACGCCGTTCCGTCACCCTGACCCGGGAGGGTGAGCGGCACGGGGCGGTGGCCGAGCGGCTCAAGTGCGGACACGACGTCGTCCCATGCGGATCCGTCGAGCCACAGGCCGCCGATGAGCAGGATGTCCATAATCAGTTCTCTTTCTCCAGTGCGGTCAGATCACGTTCGGCATAGAGCCGGTGCTCCCATTCCTCGTTGAGGACGATGCGGAGACATTCCTTGAACGGGACGCCCTCCTCCTGGGGCCATCCCGGCTCGGTGCGAGTCACCTCGGAGGCGAGTTGCTCGTCGGTGAGCGACTCCATGACGCGGCGGACCGTCGCCTGGCGTTCGTGTCGGACCGTGAGCACCTCGTCGAGCGAGGGCCTTGCCTCGCGGTCCCACGGGATGCCGTCCCACCCGGGCGCCTCGTCCCACGGCAGGTCCAGCCGGTGCCACGGCGAGGGGTTGCCGAGGATCATCCGGTCCACCCAGGCGGCACTGGCGAAGTTGAGGTGCCGCAGAGTCTGGATGAAGGACCACTCGTCGTCGACGCCACGGTGGAGCGCCGCTTCGGGAAACGTCCTCGCACGCGCGACGGTGCCCTCCCACAGCCGCTCCAGGATCGCCCACGCCTCACGGAACCCGTCGCCGTCGTCGGGGCGCATCTTCGCCCGCTCGGGCATGCGACGGTTCAGTTCGGCATCGACGAGCGGTGCGATGTCGACGCCGTTCACGACGACGTTATGCAACACGCCGCTGATCTCGACGTCGATCAGCTCGACGCCGCGCATCCGGCTCTCGTTGAACAGGACGCCGTGGAGCCGCGCCCCGGTGAGGTCGACCGCGTGCATGTCGGCTTTGTTGAGATACACCTTGGTGAAAGTGGCACCCCGGAGGCTCACGCGCTCGAAGCGTGCTCCGGTGAGGTCCTGCTCGCGGAACTCGGTCATGGGGATCACGCTAGGACCAGTTCCGGACGTTCTGCTTCCGGTTTGTTCTGTGAGCTTCTAATCTGCTCGTGTGCCGACCGATCTCAGCCCCACCGCACGAGCTCTGCGTGCCCTCGAGATCCTCCAGATCCGCCCCGGCACGACGGCCGACGAACTCGCCGAGAGACTGGGTGTCACGGAGCGAGCCGCGCGTCGATACGTCGGGATCCTCCGGGAGGCCGGCATCCCCGTCGAGTCGACCCGGGGCCCCCACGGCGGATACCGGCTTCGGCGAGGGACGAAGCTGCCTCCGGTCGTCTTCACGGAGGCCGAGGCACTCGGTCTGGTCATGGCGGTGCTCGACGGCCAGCCGACAGCCGCCGACGTCGACGACCTCGTCGGTTCCGCCCTGGGCAAGGTCATCCAGGCACTGCCCGAGACCGTCGGCCGGCAGGCGGCGGCGCTGCGAGAGCACGCGTCGGCCGCGCCCGACCACTACTCGGCCCCTCCGGATCCCGCCATCACCAGCGCACTCGTCGCCGCCGTCGCGGCCCGACGTCGCGTGCTGATCACGTATCGGAACGAGTCCGGCAACGAGTGGGAGGCCGAGGTGGATCCCTGGGCGGTCGTCACCCGCTACGGGCGCTGGTACCTCCTGTGTCACTCCCATCGTGCGGACGCGATCCGCACCTACCGGGTCGACCGGGTCCGCGCGGTCCAGCAGACCACGCACAGGTTCGAGCTGCCCGACGGCCTCGACCCGGTGGCAGCGCTGGAGGAGCACCTGGGCGTTGGGTGGGAGTTCTCCACGCGCGTTGTGTTCGACGCTCCTCTGGCTGAGGTGGCCCCGTGGATCCGGCCTCCCATGGGACGGCTCGAACCATCGGGAGACGGGTGCGTGCTCGTCGGCAGCACCAACAATCCGGCGATGTACGCGCAGGAATGGCTGGCGACCGTGCCGTTCGCCTTCCGCGTCGACGGCGGGCAGGAGCTCCGTGCCGCGGTCGCGACGGTCGCGGCGCGTTTCACCGCTGCCCTGGCGGACCCGGCATCGAAGGACCCGGCCGCCTCAGGGAACCCAGATGAGGAAGCCTGACAACAACCGCCCGACCCGCGGTTGCCGAGGGCGTGTCCCGGGCGGGTTCGACGGGTGCCGTCTGCGCTGATCTCGCCGGGGCTGTCGCGCCTAGGGCAGCTCGCGGCGTACCAGCGCCCGGGCGAACGGCTCCCCGGTGGTCCGGGCGTGCGCCATCCGCGTGCGTACCTCTCTGAGCGTGCGCGGGCGGTAGCCGGGGCCGCCACAACAGCTCTTGTGGAAGCGAACACCCGCGTGCAGCAGCACCGAGAGCGTTCGCCAGCCTGCGACGTCTCTCCGACGTGGTGCCGCGAAGGCGGAACCGACGTGGATCAGCGGCTCGGCACAGCGCGGGCAGGACCGGTCGTCGTGGCCGGGACCGGGGTAGGGCTGCTTGTACGAGGCTCGGCAAGGCAGGCAGACGTATGAGGTCTTGGCATGGGCCATACGGCCAGGGTAGGCCCATGCCAAGACCAAGGTCGATGGGGTTTCCGACCTACCCGGCGAGATCCGTAAGGCAGGTCCCGGCCTCAGGGCGTGGTCGGTCAGGAGCTCGCGACCGCTCTGTGCCCGTCCCTGTGCCACCGGTGAGGCGACGTGAATGATCACCCGGTTGACGTGCGGGTGGCAGCCGTGGACGTGCGTAACCACGAGGTCAGTCCGGCCAGGTCTCCTTGGAGCGGAGCACCCGGGCGGCCTCGTGGGGCTCGGCGTCGCGGACGAGGTAACGCCCGTCATCCACGCCGAGCATCGTCACGATGCCCGAGGCGAGGACACGGCGGCCGTGGGAGTCACGGACGTGCACGATCCTGCCCGTCAGAAGGGTGCCGTCCTTCGGATCGCCATCGGCGACATCCCTCTCCCAGCGCCACATCCGGTAGGTGCCGCCCGTCTTCTTGTCCCGGAGGTCGAGTTCCTCGGAGGGCATCAGAAAGGTAGGCGCATGATCGGGGTTCAACGCGCCGGAGAGCGGATCCTCGCCGAGCAACCACGGTTGGCGAATCGCGTCGTACAGTCCCACCGCGATCGGCGTGGCCTCCCACCGCACGCTCCTTCCCGAGGGCCGGGACCTGTCCGGCCGCATGGCCGCCCACTGCTCGGCCGTCGTGACGGGGATGGGCGCTCGGCGGGGCTCCAGCGGTGGCGCGGATCCGATCGGTTCCCTCGGCTTCATATGAATGAGCGGGTCGAAGACATCGTGGATCGGCCAGAACCGAAACAACCACCGGCCATCATCCGGGACGTCGACGTGCACGGTCAGGCCGTACTCGAAGAGGGGCGGGCCGATCAGGAACTCACGGCCGCTCTCCTCCACCACGCCCATCTGGATCACTCCGGTCTCGGCCGTGAAGTTCGGCTGCTCGATCGGCCTCCAGGAGGACCCCGGGTCCGGCGGTTCGGCGTCCCATGCCTCCAGGCGGAGGGGTGCGGTGTAGTGGAGGGCCTCCGACTCATCGTCGCGGAACTCCGGGCAGTCGATGCCGCCGTAGAGACAGAGCGCGCCGTACTGCACGTAGAGCTCGTCGTCGAGGTGGCGGAGCAGGCGGGCCAATGGTGTCCTTCGCGTCATCGGGGTGTCCGGAGGCAGCATGCCCTACGACACCGACAGAACCCCGCCCGCTGTGATGGTGAACCTCAGAGGGGGCCGTCGGCGGGCTACCGGATCTTGGCCAGATCGATCATGTAAAGATCGTCCCCGAGCGTGTAACTGATGAGCCTGCCGGTCGGATCCTCGGACGGCTGGCTGGATGAGACCGCCTGGTTCCAATGAGACGAGACAGCTGGCAAGGTGCCCCCTTCATTGTCAGACTTGTTCACATATGAAGCGAGTCCTGGTCCTGGCTCTGCTCGTCGCAAGCTGCAGCGCCAACCCACCGCCTGTACGGCCCACCGTCACGCCGCCCCCCTCGGCCACCGCCATGGCCGACCCCCTGGAAACGACGGGGTCCTGCCCCAGCCCACCCCGGCGGGTGAACCAGCTTTCCCCACGGGAGGCGGCTTCCGGCTGGAAACTGGTGTGGAGCGCGCCCGGTGGGGGCCTGAACGCCGGCACAGCCGCTGACGGCTCTCTGTGGGCCATGCACCTGCCCCCGGCCGAAGACTCGAAGATCATCCTTATGCGGTGGGACGGCCGGACGTGGACCGAGCTGCCGGTTATGCCGGGCGACAGCGCCCTGTGGCCGTACTCGGTCGCCGACGCCCGACATGTATGGGTCTTCGCCCAGCCCGTGCAGTTCTGGAACGGTGCGGCATGGCGGCAGCAATCTCCCCCACTCGATGAGGCGAACGGCTCCGTGCACGCCGCCCGCAGTCGTTGGGCGATCAACCACACCACATCGGCCTACTGGAACGGCACGGCCTGGCAGCTCGCCCCGTTGCCCATCGAGAGCGGTGGCAGGATGAGCGGAACCGACCAGGCGCCCTGGCTGCTGGGCGGATTCTTCGCCCGGGGAGAGAACGAACTGGTCGCGGAGCTGGCCAGGTGGACCGGTACGGCATGGCAGCAGGTTCAGCTCCCCGCCATGTCGCTGCCCCGCGATGCCAAGCCGTTGCCCTCGGATATGGGCCGGCTGCTCCTGGGCGGCGTCGTGCCGACGGGCGACGGCGAGTTCTGGGTACTGGGCGACTACCGCTGGGACGAGCACCCTCCGGACGGCGATGAGCCGGTGAGCCCGGCCAGGCCCGTCGCGCTCCGCCACGCCAACGGCAGATGGACATGCACGTGGGGGCCGGCTTCGAGGGAGAACAGGGGCTTCTCCGATGCCGAACCCGACGGCTCCGGCGGCCTCTGGACGACCCTTCGGACGCAACACGTCTTCGACGGGCAGGACGAGATGTGGCACCTGGCCGAAGGCCGCTGGACCAGGGAATTCCTACCGGTTACCGACGGCTTGCCGTACGAGATCAACGACCTTGCCGTCATCGGTACGACCGTCTATGCGCTGGGTGTCATCAGAGACCCGCGCGGGACCCAGTTCTCGGCCTTGTGGCGACTCAACCGGTGAGGGCCTCTGGCGGTCGCTCATGCGGCCGACCTGATCGACGAGTGGCACCTGAGCTTGTACCCCTACGTTACGGGCGAGGACACCCGGCTGTTCGACGACGTCCCGAAGCCCTACCGGCTCGACGGCACCGCCTCCGGCAACGAGGTCCTCGAGTTGAAGTACCGTCGGCACCCCTACCCCAGCGGCCCGCCAGACCTCCGCGAAAACGCTGGCCTCTCCCTCAATAGCCCTCCCTGAAATGATCTGCGACCCTGCGGCGAGTGAGGCAGAATACCGGCGCATGAGGGATAAACCGGCGGGTCTGGCGGAGGCCGAACTGGTGACGGCACTGACCGAGGGCTGGGGCATCGAGCCCCACTCGGTTGAGTATCTCCCGGTAGGCGCAGGTAGCTACCACTGGTCGGTTGTGGATCAGCGTGGGACGGCGTGGTTCGTCAAGGTCGATGACCTCGGCGTCGAGGACGCCGGACGTGATGATGCGTTCGACCGGCTCGGCCGATCGTTCGGTGCGGCCCTGGCGCTGCGCCGGGACGCGGGGCTCGACTTCGTCCTCGCGCCGACCCCGACCGCGACCGACTCTGCGGTCCGGCGGCTAACCTCGCGATACGCCCTGTCGGTGTTTCCGATGGTGGCGGGTGCCGCCGGACATTTCGGCGCGCACCGGCTCGAGGACCGCGTCGAGGTGATCGACCTGCTGGCCGAGCTGCACGAGGCAACCCCGATCGTGGCGGACACCGTATTACGGGCTGACCTGGTGCTGCCCGGTCGGGACAAGCTGGAGGAGGCGCTGCGGGACCTCGATCGGGAGTGGACCGGCGGGCCTTATGCCGAGCCGGTCCGTAAGCTGCTGTCCGTCTATGCCGGGCACGTCCAGGAATTGCTCGCCGACTTCGACCGGCGGGTCGACCAAGTACGAAACACCGCGGCGGTCTGGGTGGTCACGCACGGCGAACCGCACCCCGGGAACATTATGCGTACCCCGGCTGGCCTGCGGCTCATCGACTGGAATACCGTACAGATCGCTCCGCCGGAGCGGGACCTGTGGATGCTCACCCCCGCCCTCGCCCGCATGCTCGGCGATGACCCGGTCGGCGACGTCGACGACGTACTCGTCCGTTACACCCGGGCCACCGGCCGGACCGTCACACCGGCCGGCCTCGCTCTCTATCCTCTCTGGTGGCAGCTCGCCGACATCGCCATCTACGTCGACGAGCTGCGCCGGCCGCACGGCACCGGTGAGGACATCGCCGCGTCGTGGACCTATCTCACCAACTATCTCAAACCCATCTAGAGCTGACCTGCAGTCCGGATGGCGGTGCGGCGCCCTATGCGATGGGACGCTTGGGTGCCCGGCGATGTCCCAGACCGTTGATCCCCGCATTGTGGTCAACCCTCGACAGGCTCAGGAACTCCCGACGATGGTGACCTACGTGGGCGTACGCGATCGGGGCCGGCGGCTCATGGCACTGTTCGCCTGCATGTATTACGCGGCTCTGCGTCCGGCTGAGGCGGTCGGCCTGCGACTCCAGGATTGCCATCTGCCTGCCAAAGGCTGGGGGCGGTTGACGATCGATGTCTCCCGGCCCGAGGTCAACACGAAGTGGACCGACAGCGGAAGTACTCACGAGGAACGGGGCCTCAAGCATCGGGGCCGTGCCGATGTGCGACCGGTGCCGATCCCTCCCGAACTGGTGAAGATCCTCCGGCAGCACATCGAGGAGTACGGGACCGGCCCGGACGGGCGGCTCTTCCGCAGTGAGCGCGGCGGTGTGATCGGCTCGACGGCCTACACCGAGGTCTGGCAGGAGGCTCGGGCGCTCGCCCTTACTCCCGCTCAGATCGCGTCTCCCCTCGCGCGCAGACCGTACGACCTGAGGCACGCGGCGGTCTCCCTCTGGCTCAACGTGGGGGTCTCCGTCCCCGACGTGGCCGAACGAGCGGGCCATGGCGTGGATGTCCTGCTGCGGATCTACGCCAAGTGCCTCGACGGGCACAAAGAGATCGCCAACCAGCGGATCAGTGACGCACTGACCGTATGAGACGCACACCGTACGACCAGGGTCCCGGGACACCATCCGGGACCCTTTGGCATTTCGAGGTTGTTTCGATTGTTGAGAGGCCCGTTTGTGCTGGCCAAACAGTACACAGTGGTGCGGCTGGAACCTGTCTAAAGGTTGTCTCGTAAAGTCGACGCTGCCGTGTAGCTTGTCGACGAGACGGCCTTCAGCCAAGCATGCACCTGAGTCGTGATCATTCGGATGCCCTGGCCGTTACGGCCGTTCCCACGCGACACTGGAGGCCCCGGAAGCCGATCTCTGGTGAGTCCATGAAGCGCTTCGAAGATCACGTCCCCCCTCTCCCCGGTCACCCCGTGCGAACGGACAAGATTGCAGGCGCCCGCCCCTCCGTGCTGTCCCGGGTCTCGGGTCCCTTCACCCTTGCCGCACTCCTGGGACTCGCCGCCTTGGCCGGCGCCGTCTTCCTCCCCCGATACCTGCTCGCATGGGACCTGGGTACGGCAAAGCCGCCAGCCGACTACGCCGCTGCTGTGAACAACATCCGCACGGCCCTGCTTCAGGGCGTCGGCGGCCTCGTGCTCCTGATCGGCGCCTATCTCACCTGGCGCCAATTACAGCTCAGCCGCCACGGGCAGGCCACCGAGTCCTTTTCCTCCGCCATCGCGCATCTGGGTGACTCGAGCGTGGACGTTCGCCTAGGCGGCATCTACGCCCTGGAACGTATCTCCCGCTCCTCTACAACCGACCGCCGGGTCATCGGGGAGATCCTCGCCGCGTTCATCGGCAACCGAGCCCGCGATCCCCAACGAGACATCCAGCACGCGTGTCACGCCACCACAGCACCGGACAGCGCTATCAACCTCTCCCTCCGCGCCCCTGACATCCACGCGGCACTGACCGTCCTCGGCCGCCGGGACCCGGTCCGGAACCAGGTGCTCCGCCTTGACCGCATGGTTTTGCCCAAGGCTAACCTCGCCTCCGCCAGGCTTCACGACGTGGACCTCCATTTCAGCGACTTGGCCGAAGCCTCCCTTGTCGGCACCGACCTAACTCGTGCGGATCTCACCGGAGTGCGACTGGCGGGGGCGATCCTTGTCGACGCGGTCCTCTACCAGGCCGACCTGCGCGATGCCGTCCTAACCCGGGCCATCGCCGAGGGCGTCGACCTCCGGGGCACCGACCTGACCAAGGCCGAGCTACGGAACGCCAACCTGCGCGGCGCCCGCCTGGACTACGGCGACCTCCGAGGAGCCACGCTGACCGGAGCCGTTCTGACGGGCGCCTCGCTGAAACACGTGGTGTTCGACGAGACCACCGTGTGGCCCGACGGCTTCGACTTCTCCCACCTCAGACCAGTACGGCGGCGATCGCTCTCGCCCATCCGTCCCAGGACCTACGAGGAGTTCGCGGTCCAGGCGGCAATCGCTGAGAACGACCCTCCAGCCAAGTAGGCCCTACTGGGGTAGGTATTTATCAATTCAGGCCGGAACTGGGCCGGGCTCAGCCCGGTGAACACCTCGATGAGCTCACGACGCTCCGCCGACAGCATCTGCACACCAGGTCCAACGTCAGTCCGCCCACCGAGTTACGAGACAGCCTTTAGGAGTCATGAGCGGATTACGGACGTAGATGAGCCAGAAGCTCGTCCCCGGCGGGGTAAGGACGCTCCTCGGGCAAGAGCCGGACCGCGGTATCCGGCTCGTCGTTACGCATGAGTGTGTGGATCTCGCGAGCGAGCGGAGTCACGTCGGTGATGGCGACTATCCACTCATCTGCGTACTGGCGTGCGCCCTCATCCGAGAGGCCGAGCTGCAGTGAGCGGTAGGGCAGCGGCTGTAAGCGGAGATCGCGTTCGGGATCCCACTGCACCCGGGCCGGCGCATACTTCAGCTGCCGCTTCCAGGCATCCCGGTCGGGATGAAGCCCGCGCTCATAGTGCGACAAGCACGCGTGGCGCAGGGCCCATTCGAACCCTTCGCGGATGATCTCGATGGCGAGGACGGTCTCCTGCCCCTCCTTGGTGCCCCATCCGCAGCGGTACATCATCCACAGGAACGATGGTTTGACCCACGTCATCCGGTCTCGCTTCCAGGCGGTGGGGAAGCGTCCGCGACGGGCGGCGGGGAGGCCGATCTCCGGGGTGTAGGCCTGGTAGACGGTGACCGTGGATGCGGTGTGGACCGCCCGGATCCTGTGCTTTGGTTCTTCCATAGGGGACAGGATGAGGCCGACCGCTTGGAGAGGGCCATTGATTTAGAAGCCGCCTTCTTCGGCTTCACCGGCTGGCTCTCGCCCCTGAACCGCTCTGAAAGCCCGTCGCAACCTGGGAAAACGGCCTCAAGATCATTGCGCGTATATTACGCGACCACCGACATGAGGCCGCTCAGAGCGGCATTCGGCTGCATACCCCGGAAAAGCAAAAGAGCCCCTTGCGGGGCTCTGAGCTGGGAAAAGCTGGTGTGGCAGGTGCAGGACTTGAACCTGCGTAGGCTGAGCCGACGGTTTTACAGATGCCTTGTAGTTCTTTCAGCATTTTCGCGTCCCGCCTGGTCAGACCCTGGCCAGCACGCCCGGAGGATCCTCGTCCTCCTCTCCGTGCCACGTACGTGCCAGATGGTCTTTCGGGCCGTTCTCCATGCCATGGTCGATGTCGAGCCCTTCCGCGATCTCTCTGTCTCGTCCTTCCACGGCCCGCGCGTAGTGCCGAGTGGTCACACTCGCGTTGGCATGGCCGAGCCGACGAGCAGCCGCCATGACGCCGTGACGGTCAGCAACCCAGGTGGCATGTGTGGCGCGTAGATCATGCGGTGTGACGTCCTCCAGTCCGGCCACCCTGACTGCTGGATCGAAGTGCCAGCGACGCCACGCGTTGTAGTGAAGCGGCTTGCCCGTCTTACCCGTGAACAGCAGAGCGTCGGGATCATCTGACAACCTATCCAGGTGAGACCCAAGCGCCATGATCACGAAATCGGGAAGCGCGATCTCCCTGCGCTGATGTGACTTAGGCGTGTCGAAGACATGCCGCCCCGCGATCTCCGCTAGAGATTCCGCGACGATCAAGCATCCCCTCTTGATCTCGACATGCCGACGCCGCAGCGCGAATGCCTCACCAATCCGAAGACCGCCGTACGCGAGAAGCTGCACGAGCAGACCGTGAGGCAGCCGCATGGCCGCGATCAGCCGTTCCACCTCTTCCCCTGTGAGAATGTGCGGCTCAGTCTCGGGCATCCTGGGCAGCCGTACGCCCCGGCATGGCGACGACTTGATCAGTTCGTTGTTCACGGCAGCCGTCATGATCTGGGACATGAGCCGGTATGCCTGCCGGACCCGCGAAGGGCTGAGTCCCCGCTTGATCATGCTTGCAACCCACTCATTGATCATGATCGGGCGTACCTGCCCAATCTCAGCTTTGCCGAAGCGCGGCTCTATGAGTGTCCGAAGGAGAGAGCCATACGAGGCGCGTGTCTTGGCCTTGAGAGACGGGCTTACCGAGGACAGCCAGCGCTCTCCCCACTCCTTGATAGTGATCTTCGCTTCATCAGGGTCGATCCACTCCCCGCGTGCCACGTCAGCCTCTTTGAGCGTGAGCCAGCGTTCCGCATCCCGCTTCTTCGCGAACGTCTTCGGAGCCGAACGCAGTTGTCCGTCCGGTCCCCGGTATCGGGCCTGCCACCGCCCCGAGGGCAGCTCTCGTGTGTTGCCGAAACTCCGCTTGGCCATTACGCGGCTCTCCTACGTCGTGTGGTGGTGATCGGTTCGACCAGCCCCGCCGCAATGAACGCCTCTAGCGCCGCTTCGGGGATGCGGACGTTGCGTCCGACGTGAATGAAGATGATTCGGCGTTCCTCGATCAGGCGACGAGGAAAGCGGACCGAGGTGTTCAGCCGTTCGGCCGCTTCTTCAACGGTGAGCAGCCGGCCCCGCGCCAGTTCGGGGAGGAGCGAGACAGAATCTTGCGTAGCCTTCCTGGTCATGCCGCCACCTCCAGTCCTGTAATCGCTGAAAGCCCTGGGGTGGGTTTTCCGTCTGCTCTGGCTTGAAGTTCGATCAGGCGTGCGCGGATGCGCCGACGGTTGGCGACCTCGCGCAGCAGCCGTTTGGCCAGCGGGGTGCGGTTGGGATCCTTGGAGGAGACCGGCCGCCAGACGTAGCGGTGCGGGTCGGTCACCGCGTCGTCGGGAAGGCCGAGCATGTCGAGCACCCAGGCCCGCCGGTCCTGCTTGTGTTCGCGCAGTGTCTTGTTGGACCACTTACGCGAGACCAGGACGCGACGGCCCGCGTAACCAAGGTGTTCGGCCTTGTGCGCCTTGCCGCGGCACCGGCCCGGCAGCATGCCCGCCTTGGCTCCTTTGGGCTGGATTCCGTAGCGGAGCCAGTTCGCGCACGCCGGTGAGCAGGGTTCGTAGCGCAGCGCCTCGATCATCCGGATGGCATGGTCACGGCGAGCATGGTTGCCGACGTCGTCGAGGTCGAGGGGGTCGCCGAGGTTCTTGGTCAGGTACTTGGACAGATAGATAAGGCACTGGTCAGCGTCGGGCGATCCAGCGAGCACACCCTGAACGTCGACCTGAGCGCCGAAGCGGACCACGTGCAGGGGTTCGGCCGTCTCGTCGGTGTCGAGCTGGTCGAGTGCCTCGTCCCAGGTGGGCAGCAGTTCTCCGGTGGCAGGGTCGAGGTAGTCGCCGGCCTGTCCATCGAGGTAGGGCTCAGCGCTTTCGGCCCGCTCACTCCAGAGCGGCAGATGGTCACCGTCGAAGCGGACTTCATCGACCGATGGCCACCACACCTGGTGGTAGGTCGCGGCAGCGATCGCCTTGACCTCCGCGCGCGGCATGGTGCCGCGGATGGCCATGTGCAGATGCGGAGCGAGCCGCTTTTGCGGTTCCACGGAGGCGAAGTACTGCACGTCGTAGCCGGCCACCCGGCGAAGGTTCTGCACGAACCGGTCGACGAGCTTGGAGAAGTGCAGCGCGTCCCGAGCCGCCGCCGCGTAGTCGTAGGTGGCCGGATTGATCGGGACGCCGTTGTGCACGCGCCCGTAGGAGGGCAGGGTCAGCGTGACGAACAGGGAAGGCCGGTAGACCTTGCCATCGGAGGCGATGAAGGTCCGCCCGAGGGTGGTGTCCTGCTTGGCCCGCTTGGGCAGGTCCGGGGCATCCTGGCGCCGCCGCGTGGAGCGGGAGCGCTTGGGAGTCGCTCGGCCGCCCAGGACGTTGCCGCGCATCCCAGCGGCGTTGATCTCTGCGTCGATGCCCGCGATGGCCTCGTCCCAGTCGAGGGTCTCTTCCCCGTCCCGCTCGGCCTCATCGCGCTTGGCTTGGAGGTCGGCCCGGAACTCGATCAGCCATTTCTGGTCTTCGGTGGAGGGGTGGGGTTCGGCGATCGGTTCGGCCTCCAGGTGCCAGCCCTCGCGGCACTGGGCCTTGCGGAGCTGCTTGTTGCGCTGAGCACACGGTGGGCACTTGGCTTCCTGGGTGGCGCTGCAGGGGATGTTGAACGACTCGGTCATGCCGGTGTGGGTGTCCAGGCGTCGCAGTTCGATGGGGCGGATGCAGACGCCGTTGTTCTTGGCGACCTCCACCGCGACGTCCAGGGCGAAGGGCAGGGTGTCACGGACGAGGCGGGGCAAGGTGCGGTCGGAGCCGTGCGGCGAGGGGACGGGGGTGTCGGTCACATGTCCTCCTCTCGGTCGAGCACGTCGGCGGTGAACCGGTAAGAGGCGCTGTAGGGGTCACGGCGCAACCGGATGTTGACCAGGTTGGAGAGCACCAGCTCAAAGCGCGCCGGAGAGTCGGACAGAGCGCCGAGGAGGCGGAACGGGATCGCGTCGATCTCAGCGAGGGTGCCCTGAATGATGATCTTCATCGGTTTGCTCCCTCGGCGAAGTCACGGACCATGGCGCGGATGTCGGCATCGGAGACGTAGCCGGCACGGGCGCGGATGGGATCGGGTGAGGTCTCCAACCGGACGTAGCCGATGCCCGCCCCCTGCGTAGGAACCGGGGAGATATGATCGGCCAGCGCTCCCCTATTGCGTGCACCGTCGCCGAGGACCATGTCCACCTGCTCGGACTCATCCAGCCGCAGGGCGATCTTGTCGGGGAACAGATTGCGGACGTTCATGACCTCCTTACGCGGATCCTGGAGTGCCGCCATCACACCGAACCCGACCGCACGGCCCTGGGTGGTCAGCGTTGCCAGGGCAGCCGAGATGCGCACCTTGAGACCCTTGTCAGACTGATAAGCGGTCAGGAACGCCACCTCGTCGACCACCACCAGGACGAACGGGTCATCGAGGGTGGGAGTGTGATTGCGCTGAACTCCGGCGAACCGATCGGCCCGTTCCTGCATGATCTTCACCGCCGCTTCCAGCAGATCGGCGCAGGCCGCCGGACTCGCGGCATAGCGATCGCCGAACAGGTCGCGTCCGAAGGACAGTTCCATGCGCTTGGGATCCAGCGCCCAGACCTGGACCAGGCCCGCCCGCACCGCAGGCAACAGGCCGCGGATGGTGGACCAGATGATCGAGCCCTTGCCTGATCCGGTGGCGCCGGCCACCAGGACATGGGTGCCGTGGACCGTGAGCCGCCACGGGGTGCCGTCCTCACATTTGCCGATCTCGACCGGCCCGACCGAGACCACCTCCGGGATCGGTAAGGCGGGTAGGGGGACGGCCAGCGGGTCACGTCGAGGGAAGGTCAGCAGCAGGCGGCCCGATCGGGCAACGGTCACCCGGCAGGAGGTGGCGCCGAACCCGTGGGCCAGGTGCTCGATGCGGTCGGTCCAGTCTTTGACTGATTGGCCGGTGAGCATCTTCACCGTGACCAGGTCGGCCCACGAGGTGCAGGTGACACCGGCGAGGCGGGGCAGGTAGTCCCGGCCGTGCAGGTGACGGCCGAGTCCGGAGATGACCATTACCGGTTGCCAGTGCCGCCGGTAGATCCACACCAGCCGCCACCAGGCCAGCAGTCGCCAGCCCATCCAGCGGTTGAACGAGGACCGATCGAAGAACAACCACGGAGCCAGGATCGAAACGGGGACGGTGACCGCGATCACGGCGATGCGCCAGCCGTACAGGACGCCGAGAACGGTGGGAACGGCGAGCACGGTCACCGCGATCGGGTGACGCCAGAGGAGCCGGATCACTCCGGCCAACAGCCGCCACAGGAAGATGGTGATGGTGAAGATGGCCGGGGTTCGAACCACGGCCGGGCGGAAGACGATGGCGGTGTCGGGGGTGGTGGTGACGAGGGTGCGCGCCTCGTCGCCGGGCAGTTTTTTGAACATTAGGCTTGAGCCCTCTCTTGATTCGCGTCTGGGGAGAACCGAGGGGCCGCCGGAATGCCAGTTCCAGCGGCCCCGCTTCATGTCAGGCCGCCTTGCCCTGCTCGGACTCGCCGGCCTGGTCGGGGTTGGTGGACTGTTCGGTGTGGATGCGCTCGCAGTCGGCCAGGTAGCGCGTGGCGGCGTCGGCGATCTGCCGGGCGAGGGTGATGTCCTGTTCGGTGACCGGCCCGCCGCCGGTGGTGGAGATGACCACCTGCGCCTCACGGGAGGACAGGTGCAGGAACGGCCGCTCCCCCTCAGCGCCCAGCGCACTGACCGACAGGTAGGGAGTGCGGAACGAGGTGTCGAGCCGGGTGCCGTCCTCATCCAGGGTCACCACGGCGCGGGTGTAGGGCAGGTGTTTCCTCACGCGGCCACGTCCTTACCGTTCGAAGCCTTGACCGGAACCGCGGTCGAACGGGGAGGGTGCATCGCCGTTGCCCGGATGGACCAGGCCAGCCGACCGGTGTTCTGGCCGACGTAGGCGGTGGCGGTCATGCCGTCGAACTCCACCGGTACGAATGGCAGGCCGGGCAGCGCAGCCGGGACGATCGGCTGCACCGGGGACAGGATTTTGACCGAGACCGTCTTCTGTCCGGCCTTGACGGTGGGGTCGGCGTCCATGACGGCGACCTGCCAGATGAGTTCGCCGGTGTTCTTGTCCTTGGCGTAGACGGTGCGTCCGTTGTTGGAGGCGTCGAAGTCCTTGACCTGCTCGACCTCGCCGACGATGTAGCAGCCGTGTGGGAAGACCTGGTGGAAGTTGATCGGGATGGGGCCTTGGATGGCCATAGCGCAACAACTCCTCTTCTTGATTGGACAGCCTGCTTGACTGACCAAGTTGCATCTTTATTAAGCACGAAACCCGCTTGGTTAGTCAAGTGCACCAAGCGGGCTTCGTGAGGAAAGTTGGATTACCGGATCGGGTAGGCGTCTTCCAGCTCGTGAAGATCACCGGGGAGTACGGTCTCCACGACCACCCATGGCTTGCCTGTCGCATCGCAGGCGACGGCGTACACGACCAGCAGCGCGGCCGAGTTCTTCACGCCCAGGAGCGTGCGTTCCTCGGCCGTAGGGTTGCGCGCGGTGATGTGCTCGATGATGTGATCCAGGGAGACGCCGGCCGCACTCTCCACGTAGCGCCGGAGGCCCTGTCTTAGATCGGCCGACTCCGCCAGGGCCGTACCTTCGGCGATACCGGCCGGTACCCAGGTGGCGGAGATCTCGGTAGGTTCGCCGTCGCGTTCCACCAGGATCTTGCGCAGCACCATGGGGGATTTCGGCTCCAGGCCGAGATAAGCGGCGATGCGGTTAGGAGCCTCCACCGGTCCGGCCGTCAGCAGCTTGCTCGCGGCCTGGGTCTCTGTCCGGTCGAGGAGCTCGCGACCCGTGCGTGCCTTTTGGTCTTTGGGGATCGCCGGGCGACCGCGCACGAAACGGCCCTTGCCTTGTTGGGTGACGATCCATCCCTGATCGCGCAGAACGCCGAGAGCTTTGACCACGGTGGGACGCGCCATGCCGAAATCCGCCATGAGCGTGTGTTCACTGGGAAGCAGCGAACCCACCGGATACTCGCCGGAGTCGATGCGCCGCTCAAGCTCGGCGATCAACTGCGCGTACTTGGGAGGCGTGTACTCAAACGACATTAGAGCCTCACATTCAACATGCTTGCCTAGCCAAGCAGGCTATCAGCGCATGTTGTGGATGCGAAGCCCTTCGATCGACAGGAAGTTCTCACCCGCAACGCGGCGACACGACAGACAGAGGCCGGCCGTGCCGCCGCGCCCGCCTATCGGGCCTCACCGGAGAGCAACGCCCTCCATATATCGCTGGCCTGCCGGATCGGCCATCGATAGGTCTCGTGAACTTCTGGGCTGCCGTCCAACTGGAGCGTGCGGCGGATGAACCCCTGCCCTCCGGCCTGGCACAGCTCATACAGCGTGGCCCGGCACTGGCAAGTCCAGGTGATCACCCGCAGACGTGTCACCCCCTTGTCCGAAGCCAGCCAGGCCAGCCGTGTGTGATCACGCTGCGCCATTGACACGTGCGGACTCAGGCAGCCCTTCAGCTCGATCACTGCGGATCACAACCGCTCGGGCCGGGAATCGGGGCAGGATCCTGCCTGCGAAGCTCGACACAGCGATCAGCCACCCGGCGCGCGGCCGTCACCGGATCCCCCGCAGGGCAGAAGGCGTACCGTCGAAGGCGAGCCCGCCCTATCTCCTGACCCGTCCACCAGCGAAACACCCGGCCATCGGTCCACACGACCAGCCCAAACCAGACCGACACCAGCGCCAGGCCGTACCCGTCGTGAACATCCGAGGCGATATTCAACGCGGAAAGCTCATCTCGCAGGCGCCGAGCTGCTCTTACAGGCGTGATTGCTTTCCGCCGGCTGACGGCCGGAATCTCATTCCCGCTCATCAGGCCGCCACCTCGCCAGAACCCATGCAGTCAAAGCACTTGATCCGGACCGGCTTTACCGCCTGGCCATTAATGCGGCATTCGACATCTGCGCGGCTCCGGCGGATCCAACGCCAGCCACGACCACAGCAGGCACCGCAACCCTCGTCGGTCGGCTCATCCTCGGCAATCATGGACCAAGGTTCGTCACCTGGGGTTACCCAACCCATCCCGAGCCGGAATCCTTGCCCTGAATAGTCGATATCCCTTGACGGGATAACTCTCAGCGGCAAGCGTTGTATATCCGTAATCCGAGGCCACTAAGGGAGACATCACATATGCCCGCAGATGCGACTAAACCAGTCGTTATCCTGCCGGAGCTGTGGCAGCGTCCCGAAATGCTAACGGCCCTCCAAAACCGCAATATCGGCCAGGTGTTTCGCCTAATCCGCCAATACGCCGGAGTCAGCCAAACCCGCATTGGCACCGCTGTGAATCTCAGCCAAGGAAAGATCAGCGAGATCATGAAAGGAGCCGTCAAGGTCACCGCCTTCGACGTCTTCGAGCGCGTCGCCGATGGCCTGGACATGCCCAACCCCGCCCGAATGGCCCTGGGACTCGCCCCCACCCACACCGCGCCACCCCGAGTGATCGCCACCTCCACTCATCCCGACGCGGTCATCCCGTCTCGGGATGGAACGCCAACAAGCTCCCTGCTTAACGTGGAGAGCGTTGTTGCTGTCGGCCCGCGTCAGCTCGATGATCCCTGGGACGTCGACCTACCAACGCTGGCCTGGATCGTGGGAAGGCTGGACTCACACGTGGACCGTCGAACGATGCTTCTCCTCGCTGCCGGAATGACCGCCGAAGCCGCAGCCACCATCACCGACCCCTGGGAACGACTCTCCCGCGCCCTGACCGGACCTCAGGCACTGGACGACGACACCATCGAGCGTCTCGAAGCACGCACCATCGGTTTTCACCGCCTGGAGTACGTGCTCCCCGCCCGAGCCATCTACCAGGGACTCACCACCCACATCAACGAACTCAGCACCCTGCTCCAAAGCGGCCCGCCCGATCGTTTCCGCCGCCGCCTGGCTGCCACCGCCGGCGAAGCCGCCACCCTCGCCTCCTGGATCGCCTGGGATCTCAAACAGCCTGGACAGTCCGCCTCCTTCGAGCGCGTCTCCGCCCTGGCCGCCAAGGAAAGCGGACACCAGATCATCCAGGCGTGCACCCACGCCTACAAGTCGTACGCCGTCGAGGGCCGAGCCGCCTACGAAGCCATACGCCAAGCCCAGCAGTTCCTCCCCGCCCAGGGCGACGACGCCACCCGCGCATGGCTTCTCAGCCGCGAAGCCGAAGAACTGGCAGCCCTCGGCGACCGCCGCGCCATCGAGGTGTTGTACCAAGCCGAAGAGGCATACGGCCGAGCCCGCCCGCACCGCGAACGCGCCTGGACCCGCTTCCTGGACCCTGGCCGGATGGCCGCCTTCCAGCTCTCCACCTACGTAAGACTCGGCGACGAACATCACGTCATCGAAGCCGGACAGACCGCCCTGTCCGCGGTTGCCCAGGGAAGCGACCACAAGAAGGCGGCGATCGTCTACGCCGACATCGCCCAGGCCCAACTCCAGATCGGCGACATTGCCGAAGGAGTGACGTACGCCCGCCGCGCCCTGGAATCCGCCCAACGCAGCGAATCCACCTGGGGAATTCAGCACCTCGCCACGGTGGAGAAGGCCCTGGCTCCCCACGCCGATCACACTGTTCGCGAGCTTCTCGGCGACATCGCCGCTACGCGCCGGAACGAGGGATCGTCTCCCGCCTGATCCACTCCAGGTAGTCAGCCGTGCCGGCCACGAGTGCAACGGCGACGATCTGAGGCACTTCATAGGAGTGCAGTTCCCGTACACACCGAGCCAGATCCTCGAACCGTTCGGTGGTGGTCGTCATCAGCAACAGCCACTCGCCGGAGTGCTGGATCTCCCCGGCCCACCAGTAGGCGGACTCGATCGGCGCGACGATCTGCGCCCCCGCGGCTAGCCGACGCTCCACAACTGCCGAACAAATTCGATCGGCCTCATCCCGACTGCTGGCAGTGACGCGAACCTCGATGCAATCCGAAGTTTTTTCGATCATGCCAACACACTGCCGAATTGTTCTCATAGGTATCAAGGGGCGGCGGCGCTGCGCGCCGACGCCCGGCCCTGCGCCTGCCAGCGCGCGCCGGGCATGCGGCCTGGGGGCCGGTCCCAGCACGCGCGCAGGACTCCGGGCCGTCGCCGCACGCTCACCGCGCCGTACCCACGTCCTCGCTGGCTCGTGGCCGCACCGCCGCCCTTATGCATCCCTAACGATCGCCTCATCGTGGCCGAGGTTTGTCATGGTCGGGGGCGATCGAAGATCCAGGGTTCGTTCCTCACCCTGGCTCACCGGGGAACGTGGTTGATCTCCTGCGCATCGTGCAGGGATAGAGACCTGAGCACCTGGCGGACGAGCCAGAAATCCAAGATGATCTACTGGGACCTTACGGGATCCATAAGTAGTTTTTTCGGACCCATCATGATCCGGGAGCTTGGATGACGGACGCTTTGAGTTGGCTTGACCTTGCCGTCCGTACGTACGGTGCTGCCTGCGCAAGCAAACTCGCTGGTCCGGGTGAGCGCGAAGCGGCGATTCGCAGCCCAATCGAAGCGCTACTGGGTGCCGCCGGCAAACAACTCAAGCTCACGGCCGCGTTCCATGACGAAGTACGCGATACGCAACGCCAGGTGCGCCCCGACTACGGGGTCAGCATCGACGGAGCCATAACCGGCTACGTCGAAGTCAAGGCACCTGGAAAGGCCATCGGCCCTTCCAGCCTGCGCGGACATGACAAAAGGCAGTGGGAACGGCAACGGGACTTGCCCAATCTGCTGTACACCAACGGCACCGAGTGGCGGCTCTACCGCGACAGCGAGCTGGTCGATACGCCGATCCAGTTCGTAGGCGAATTGGACAGCGGTAAGGTCATTGCACCTCCAGCATTCGAGAAGTTGCTGATTGATTTCCTGCGTTGGAAGCCAGCTCCGATAACCAGCGTCGCTGCTTTGGTGCGTGCCGTCGCTCCGCTGACGCGGCTGCTACGTGGCGAGGTCCTTGACCAGATAGTGGCCGAGCGTACAGCCGTACGCGGCGGTGCCGATGCGACCATTCAGCCATTCCTAGGTCTAGCTCAGGACTGGCGCAAGATGCTTTTTCCCCAGGCGGACGACGCCACTTTTGCCGATGGCTATGCCCAGACCGTCACCTTTGCACTGCTGTTGGCGCGCACAAACGATATTGCTGTGGCTGGTAAGGGCTTGCACGTCATTGGCGAGGACTTACGGGCCGAACACTCTTTGATGGGAAAAGCTCTCCAACTACTTACAGACGACGTTGCGACCGACTTCAAAGTCACGCTCGATTTACTCGCCCGAGTCATCGACGCAGTCGACTGGCCCCGCGTACGCCGCGGACGGCGTGATACTTACCTTCACTTATATGAACACTTCTTGGATCAATATGATCCTGAGCTACGCAAGGCATCCGGCTCCTACTACACCCCCATCGAGCTGGTCGAGCAGATGGTCCGGCTTACTGAAAGCGTGCTCGTCACGCGACTAGATAGGGCACGTGGTTTCGCCGATCCGAATGTACTTACGGTCGATCCAGCAATGGGCACCGGTACTTACCTTCAGACCGTTCTTGAGCGGATTGCCGCCAACGCTGTCGTCCGCGACGGCCTCGGCTCAGTACGAGGCGAGGTCGAGCGAGCCGCCGAGAGGACAATCGGCTTCGAACTGCAAATGGGGCCATACGCAGTGGCTGAATTGCGTGCCGCCGACTTGCTCGCATTGCACGGCGCTCAACCTCCACACGGAGGAATGAAACTGTACGTCACCGACACTCTCGACGACCCAAATGCAGCCGAAGAACAGCTCAGTTATGCCCTGAAACTCATTTCTCAGACCCGTCGGCGAGCTAATGAGATTAAGGCCAGCACTGCTGTCACTGTAGTCATCGGTAACCCACCTTATGCTGAGCTCGCCAATGGCGCGGGAGGTTGGGTAGAGAACGGTAGCAACGGGAAGAGTGGGCGTCCAATCCTTGAAGATTGGTACGCGCCCAACAGCAGCCGGTTCAAGGCAAAACTCAAGAATTCGTACATCTACTTCTGGCGCTGGGCCACTTGGAAAGTATGGGAGTCCACCCCGAATCAGTCCCAGGGTGAGACAGGAGTCATTTGTTTCGTTACCACATCTGGCTACCTCACCGGACCTGCCTTCACGGGGATGCGCAAGTATCTGCGCATGCATGCCTCCGAAGGCTGGATTATTGACCTGACTCCCGAGGGTCAGACTCCTGATATCCCCACCCGGATCTTTCCTGGGGTCCGCCAGCCACTAGCGATCGGCATCTTCGTCCGTCAAGCCGGCACTCCAAAGGATGAGCCCGCTCGAATCCACTACCGAGCCATCCATGGCCGCCAAGCCGAGAAGTTCGCACAACTCGCCGAACTTAAGCTCGACGGCGACAACTGGCGCGACTGCCGCACGGAATGGGATGCTCCCCTTACTCCCGCGGCCACAAGCCAGTGGGACGCCTATCCGGCACTAGATGATCTGCTGCCTTGGTACTCACCCGGCATTTTTCCCACCCGGACGTGGGTGTACGCTCCCAGCCGCGACACTCTCGATGAGCGATGGGCAAAACTCATCGGTGAGGATGACCCTGACCGCAAATCCCTCTTATTCAAGGAGGGACGTGATGCGAACCTCGACAAAGCCAAACCACCTTTACCTGGCAGCGACACTCACTCGACAACCGGCATCACAGTCCGTCGGGAATCCGACCCTACAGCGACCAGTGTTCGTGTCGGCTATCGGGCCTTCGATCGTCAACGAGTTATCGCTGATTCTCGCCTCATGGACATGCCCCGCAAGGATCTGTGGGCTGCACGAATCCCGAGGCAGATATTCTGTGTCGAACAACATCGAAGAGTCATCGCAACAGGTCCTGCACTTATATTCAGTGCGCTAATACCCGATTTTGATTACTTCAATGGTCGGGGGGGTCGCACGATGCCGCTGCTCCACCCGGATGGGTCACCGAACCTTGCACCGGTACTAATTCAGGCGCTGTCGACACGACTCGGAATTGACGTTAAGGCCACGGACGTACTTTCCTATATCGCAGGAATTACTGCGCACCCGCGATTTACCGCTACCTTCGCTGACGAGCTCACCACTCCGGGTATACGCGTGCCGATCACCGCCAATGCCTCCTACTGGAATAGCGCCGTCGAGCTTGGTAGCTACGTTCTCTGGTTGCATACCTATGGGATTGCTTTCGCTGGGCCGGAACGTCCTGCCGAATCTGTCCGCTACCCAACCGGTGATTCTCGTCAACCGCTATCACGTGTCCCGATCGGCGCGATGCCGCAAACCATTGCTTTCGATGCGGAACGGCAGGTCATCATTCTCGGAGATGGCGAGTTCGGGCCAGTACTCCCAGAGGTATGGGAGTACGCCGTAGGGGGCCGGAACGTCATCAACTCATGGTTCAACTATCGTAAGAAGGAGCCAGGCGGACGAGCTGGCTCACCATTAAACGATATCCATGTCAATGCCTGGCCCTCCGAATGGACGGGCGATTTCATCGACATGCTTACCGTCCTGACTCGCCTCGTCGAAATTCAGCAGGCTCAGGCTGAAATCCTTGAGAAGATAATGACGGGACCACTCCTGATCGCCGAGGAATTGGCGGCCGATGGTGTCCGTTGGCCAAAGACGCCCAATGACCGCAAGCCCCGCTACAGCCTTAAAAGTCCACCACCCGACGCTGATGGTACTGCGCTGACTTTGATCTGATGATGCCTACTGATGGACTTGGACCTCCGAAAATGAGCATGATTTAGAGAGAAACATTCATGGGTGACTACACTGCCATCGACGGATTACACGACTCCTACACCGTAATGAGGGACATATGGCAGGGGTGGATTTCCGATACGTCAAAATCCGACGACGCGCCTGCGTTTCAGTGGATGCGCCCTGATTCTCTTGAAGGAATACCGGCTACCAACTGGGAAACCATACTCAAGGTAGCCGAACTGTCCGCTTACAATGCGAATTTGGGCGTTTTGCAGCACCTGCGGACCCTGGTCAATGCCTATCCCGACGTAGCGACGCGCGGAGGGTCGGTCGATCCCGACTACTGGCCAGGATTCGCCGCATTCACCATTGCCCGCTCGATCCTTGAAGGCACTGCGTTGGTCCGATGGCTACTCGATGCCGACGTAGCGCACCATGACCGCGCCGAGCGCTCCGCACGGCTGATCCTTTGGTCAGCTCACCACGATAACCAGTGGCAGCTCTCCGCCGATCCGGCCGAGCGCCGGCAGACGCATCGGACACCGCAGGACCTGAAAACCATCATCGAAGGAGCCGGTTTTACTGTCGCTTCGGGCCGCCGCGGCCAATTAGTAGTTGGCAAATCGTTCGGTCACACCGAGGTGATCGACTCGGCTTTTGGCGAATGGGGCAAGCAGCTTTATCGCCGGTGGAGTGGAGCAGCCCATCACGCTCCGTGGGTGCTTGGCCCAAACACTCGGCATCAGCTTGCCGCAGACGGCGGCGGACTCTGGGTGAACTCCACGCGTCAGGAAGGCGCACACATTGAGCTTGCTGCCGACGTCGCCGACGCGATCTTAAAAGCCGGGAACACCCTCGGGGTGTACTGGGGCAGGGTCCCCGGCATGTTACATGACCAGATCAGCGATCTAGCGGTCAGCCTGAGAGCAACTGCCCCGGGGATCGATACTTAACTCGCTTGCCAAGGTGAATGATGCGTTATCTATCTAAGCTGATCTGGTGATCAAGCAGTTGGGCGCGATCAAGGTTAATCTCACTGGATGCGCAAGCTTCCGGTGGTACCTGATGAATACCCGTGTGTCTGGTCAGTGGATGGCAGCAACGTCGCTGGTGATGTGAGCTTGCATCCATTGAAGCGCCCTAAAGGTCATGTGTACGATTTGGACAACTGGGTCGCTGGCGCACCGGGAACCAAGGTCTTCTCCGGACCTGTCGATGAGCGTGTGGCGTTCTTGCGCGGCAAGTTACGAACCAACCATGACGTTGTCCTGCTCGATGCCACACTCACACGCTGGATGCACGACCGGGCACTGGTAACGGGTGGTACAGCGTTGGTCGGCCTCGGGCTCCCATCTGGCCAGGACCAGCCGAAATTCGGCTCGATCACCTTCCAAGTCGGCGGCCTCACCGAGCTTTCTGGTGCCTCTCCGATCAAAGAGACCTACAGGCCCGCTTCTCTCGCCGCTCCCGATACAGAATTCAAAATGGTCTGGAACTCCGATGTAGACCAGGAATGGACGGCCCTCAACGGAGACAAGATCACTCTTGGCTACACAGCCATCAACAAGATGACCGATCATTACGAGTACTACGTCAAGACACACCCATACATCACGGTGGAGGGTGAGTACCGTACTGCAGGCCAGTGGATGCAGGATTACGTCTATCCAGTTCGCCAGATCACATCTTTCGCCACGGCACGTCGCCAACCTCTCTCTTGGATCACGCTGGAGGGTAAGAACGAGCGCAACTACCGAGCGCAACTATTTGCCGCGGACATCGCCCAGGAGCCGTACGAGGCACAAGAACCCAAAGTCGGATTCTTCACCACCCTGTTGCGACTCGGAGCAACCGGTCTTTCTCTGGCTACGCTGATCGACAGGTGGCAACGGCTGCATGAGGAGCACGAGACGTTCTTCGATGTGTTCGCGGATCAGCCTCACCAACGAGATACCTCGTTGCGGTCCAGACTGCTGCTGCTGGTGCCGGCGTTGGAGAGCTATCACTCAGGCGAACGAGGAGATGGGACGGTCACTCGCGAACAGCACCGTGCTCAGCGTAAAGCTGTCCTGGAGCAGCTCACACAGGCAGGAGCGGACTCGGATACGGTGAAGTGGGTGAAGGAACAGATCGATGACCGACCGGGCTACCCGCTCAACAAGCGGCTGCGCGAGCTCGTCGATGAGCTCTCACCAGAGCTGCGTGATCGCATCCAAACCCGGATCACCTCACTGCCACCTGAGCTGGATTTCATGGGTGGCGACGTCGACGTCTGGAACGTTATGGGCAAGGTCCGCAATAACCTTGGCCACGGCGGCACAATCCACACAGACGACCAGTTGCTCCCGCTTGTCCGCCTCGCGGATACCCTCACCATCGGGCTGGCACTTAAAAAACTCAATGTCCCTGACACTGCCCTGATTCGAGCAATCGACTGCGGTGAGTGGGCGCTCTTCTGACCTCATGTCTACTTGTAGAGCGAAACCCAGCGGGCGTCAGCGCAAGCGTAATCACGCTGACGCCCACACGGGAAGGAAGGAAAAGCGTGGATCTCCGTCCCAGAATTAGCCTTGTCAATCTGCGCCGTCATCGCGCGGGCAGGGAACTAGTGGGCGAGTAAGGCCATCTGGAGATGGTGTACGCGAATGACGTCCGGACCTTGAATGCCCGGACAAATACTCCTGAATCTATTCAACTGAGGAGATAAAACCTCTCCGATAGAGCTACTATCGACTCTTATCAAACAAGGGTTCCATGATGGAAAAATAAAATCGACAAATGACTTTAGAATACTATGGAAGTCTGCTTTTTAGCATTTCTCCTGCTTGTTCCAAAAAAGCTTCGCGTGCTCTTTCTGCATTCTCTAATGTGGAGAATGGACCCGCCTTCAAGGTTTTCTTCCCGCCCGTTAAAACCTCAAATGAATATTCATTTTCCTGTTCCACAATTCTCACGCTGTCGCTGATTCTGCTAATGAATCTCGTTACGAATTGGGCATCTGGCTCAAAGGGCTTGCGTCGCCTGCGTGAAGCTTGCTCACCCATTCGATGAGATGTCCACTCGGCGATTACTTTGGATACTTGGGTCGACAAACTTGTTTGAAATATCCTACCGATATCTCCGCTATAGCGCTCTTCGCTAAGTGGGATTTTTGTTTCTTTCAGTAAGGCGATGAGCCGTTCTATGCGATTAAGCTCCTCTAGCCTTCTTTCTTTCCAGTAATAGGCTAGGACTTCGCGAAGATGTTCATCCAGGTCCGCCTCTATGATCGCTCGCTCAATAGGAGTGACGGAGGATGGTGACTCGGGCAGGTCTGTGTTACCGACCGCTTCAGGCGGCACTAGGCCGGCCAGCACAAGTAGCGGTTCGAGTTTCACTCCAAACACGCGGCTCACGGTCAGAAGCTGCCGGATGTTTGGCTTGCTGCCTTGACGCCATCGCATCACGGTGGTTGGGCTGATCTCAAGCGCTCGAGCAAGCGCAGCTTCAGAGGTGTACCCCAGGCCTCGCGAGGTTGGATCTAGCCAGTCCCAGAAGGAGTTTGGTGCCTGTTGACGACTTTTGTCGCTCGGTGGCATGTGTGACCTCCTTGCCTTAGTCGAACGCAGTCAGGCTACGGCAGTACGTTGCGTGCACGCAACGGAAACTCGTGATGCTTGCCAAATACTGGGATTTGAACAGGCGTGGCAGGCGTTCGTAGCTCTGGCGGCTATCTAGGTGAGAAGTGGAGCGAGAGGGCTCCTCTGTGTAGTCACTTAACAAAATTCCGCAGGCGCATGCACGTCTTCTTTGGGGGCGCGGTCAACGGGAAGGGGGCCGCGGCCCCATTTCATGAGACATGCTCACCTTCGAAGGCCAGCCGTGTGGCCTGAGTCACAGTCATTGCGTCGGCGCAAGGGCGAAACCTAGCCATGCAACTGATCTGTGACGACACGGGCGCGGTGGAAGTGTGTTCGAGGCTCCCATGCCCTATATTGAGCGTAGATCAACCCCTCCGAGGCTTCGGCGGCATAAGTGTGCCCAGACGCCTGGAGACGAGGTCGGCCCGACCCGGGAACGAGTAAGGGCCTGGTGAGGCGGAGTGTTAGCAGCACTCCGGTATCCCTCTCCAGGCCCGAGGCTCCGACCCAAAACCGTCATCGCGAAATGATCGTTTTCGAAGGAGCTCTATGTCTGATTCTACTCACCATGCCTTCGACGGTGAGACCGACCCCGCTAAAGATCCCATTACGGTCCAATGGGCGACGTCATGTCCGACCATCCGGGCCGTCGTCGGCTTGGCCTACCCTCCGGCAGGTCGGCGTAAGAGGACGCTCGTGATCGTTGAGTGCTGCGCCTTCTGCGGTGGCGCACACCATCACTACTCTCAGTTCGAAGCCCTGGACTTCGGACCGCGGGCTGCGGGCTGCGGTCGTGGCGACTACTACCTCATGAGCGTGGTCGACCATCACTAAGACGATCGGCTAGCGAGACAGGGTGGGGCTCATCTTTCCCAAGGTGATCTCCACCCTGCCCTATTCGGGCGTGCCTAGGGCGCAGGGCGAGGACGGACATCGTTTGGGGACCTACGCCCTTTTGAAACCGCCGTGCCTCCGGCGGGGGCACTTGGCTCCGAGATGATCGTCAGTACGCGACCACAGGGTCGTATGTGGCTGAGGTGGGCTTGATCATCCCGTCTGCCGCGACCCAGGCAAGCCCAGCAGGCCAACTCCTCCGGCTCAAGCCCGTCTGTAACCGTTGGCATCTCATGATCGAGGAACATCCGCCGGTGAACGAACACACGAAGACGGGCTTGCCCTTCCGTCGCCGGCCCGCTGCCGCTTCGCGGTGGGTCGAGACGACGGGAAGATCAGGCCGAGGAAGCGAACGCCTTCGCGCATGATCTGAGGGTTGATCACGTGCCACAGGCGTGCCAGATCTCGCGGAAAACAACGGGGAATCACGGGGACTCACGGATCAAGAACGAAGAAGGCCCCTCACCGCATCTCTGCTGGTGAGGGGCCTCTTTACGCTGGTGTGGCAGGTGCAGGACTTGAACCTGCGTAGGCTGAGCCGACGGTTTTACAGACCGCTCCCTTTGACCACTCGGGCAACCTGCCGCGTCCTCCGCTTTCGGCGGCGACAGGAAGAAGAATAGCGGACTTCGGGGCGTGACGTGACATCCGCGGAGTCCCCCCGCCGATAGCCTGCCCAACCAGGACTTTTGCGACCAACATCGCCCCTCATGACGGCCCTGCGCGGGGATGAGCCCCTGCCGCTCCTCGCCCCGATCCGACGTGGAGAGGGCAGGAAAATCGGCCCCTTGGCGCCGTCGCCTCGATGTTGACGGTCACCTTCATCGTGAGCCGATAAGCGAAGCGCTAGGGTCGACAAGAGAGCTAGAGAGGATAGTCGACGCATGGCCGACAGCAGTTTTGACATCGTCAGCAAGATCGACCACCAGGAGGCCGACAACGCGCTGAACCAGACGGTCAAGGAGGTCGGGCACCGATTTGACTTCAAGGGCACCGGCGCGACCATCGCCTGGTCCGGCGGCCAGAAGGCCATCGAGATCAAAGCCAACAGCGAGGAGCGCGCCAACGCGGTCCTTGACGTGTTCAAGGAAAAGCTGATCAAGCGGAATCTCTCGCTCAAGATCCTGGACGCGGATGAGCCCAAGCTGTCAGGCAAGGACTACCGCCTTCTGGTCACCCTCAAGGAGGGCATCGACCAGGATCATGCCAGGAAGATCTCAAAGATCATCCGGGACGAGGGGCCCAAGGGCGTCAAGGCCCAGATCCAGGGCGAGGAGCTGCGGGTGAGCTCCAAGAAGAGAGACGAGCTCCAGGAGGTCATCGCCCTGCTCAAGGGCAAGGACCTGGAGATCGCCCTTCAGTTCACGAACTACAGATAGCAGGCTGGGCAATCAGGGCTCTGGGCTGCATGTTCAGGGTTTGCTCTGCTCGGGAGGGCACATCCGGGGCACACGGCTGAGGGCATCGTCCATCAGGGCGCGTGTTTTCTCCTGTGCCTCGGGCCTCCCACCGTGCCCGCCTTCTTCTCCCCCGTCTCGGGCCTCACCGTCGTGCCTCGCGTCTCACACACCGCGTCTCCGACCTCTCCATGTACGGGCCCGGCTTGTCGCTTCGGTGTCGCCCCATCGTGTCTCGCATCTCGCGCGTCTCGGACCTCTCCGCGTACGGGCCCGGCTTGTCTCTTCGGCGTCGTCCCGTCGCGTCTCGGACCTCTCCGCGTACGGACCGGCCTATCGCTTCGGCGTCGCCCCCTCGATATGGCGCAGCGCCTCCTGAAGGTAGATCCTGAACACCGGGTAGTTCTCACTCATCGGGAAGTGGCCGATGTCCGGCATCTCGATGAAATGACCGCCCTTGATCTGCTGGGCGCTGCGCCGGCTGTCCCCTGGCGTCGTGAGGTAGTCGTAGGTTCCAGTCATCAGCACGACCGGGCATTCCTCCCCGTTGATCTCGTGGAGCCGGCCTCGCAGATCGTGATCCACCGAGTAGAAGTACAGATCGCCCTTGAACGCCTCCGCGCCCTGGCTGTAGTAGAACCAGGTGAGCCGCCGATCCATCTCGGGCGACTGGGGCGCCATGAGATCCCAGACCCCGCTGGCGCACACCTGGGCGGCGTTGGCGTGAGGGTGTTGCCACCAGTCGAGGTAGAAGCCGGGTGAGTAGTCGGCGGCCTCGACCGGGATGACTCCGGCGAAGCGTTCCGGGTGGCGAAGTGCGAGCTGCAGCGCGACGTTGCCGCCGAACGAGGAGCCCATGAAGATCGGGTCTTCGAGTTCGAGGGCGTCGCAGAATTCGGTGATGAAGTCGACGAAGTAGTCGGCGGTGAGCCTGTACTCCTCCTTCCACCACTCGGTGTTGTGCGGCGGGTCGGACTTGCCGTGCCGGGCCAGGTCGTAGGCGATCACCCGGTAGTCGCGGGTGATCTCCTCGTCCTCGAGCAGGTCGCGCCACTGGTGGTTGTGGCAGCCCGCGGTGTGCTGGCAGACGAGCGGGCGGCCCCGGCCGTTCTCCAGGTAGAAGACCTTGCATCGGTCGCCCTGTACGTCGATCGTGACGTAGTGCCCGGTGACGGGCGAAATGACTCCCCGTGCCATCGTCTCCCCCTCACACCGGCGCGCCGGTGACGCGCAGCAGTTCGAGCTGGCGGGTCAGGCATCGCAGGTTCTGCATGAGGACGAGCAGGTCGCCCTCAAGGCTCATGTCCTCCCTGAACGAGGCTGCCCAGATTCCGTGGAACATCGGCGGAGGCGGGTCCTGAGAGAACTTCCGCCAGGTGTCGGCACTCGCCCGGAGTGCGAACTGGTAGGCCTCCAGCGGGCCCGGGTCGATGACGATCTCCTCGATCTTTCCTCGGTGGACGCGCACGATGTAGCTTCGCTCGCCCATGTCGAGCAGGTAGTCGCACGAGAAATACCTCCCGTGCGCCGAAAGCTCGGCGTCGTCGTCGGAGACGCGCTGGAATTCCGCCGCCCAGCGGTCGGCCACAGCCGTGGTGCTCATGGACGTCCCTCCCCGCTCCGGACCCGGTCACGGATGGGTTCCCCGTACGTTCCCGACGCTAGGAACGCCGTCTGCCGAAGTCCAATAGCGAATCCGGGCCGGGTGATAGACGCGGTCTATCACCCGGCATCGGGTCCGCGAGGGACGAGTTCTACCGTGGAAGAGTGGACGAGAACCTCCGGCTGGTGCGTTACTTCCTCGCGGTCGCCGAGGAGTTGCACTTCCGCCGGGCCGCCGCACGCCTGTTCGTCTCGCAGCCGACGCTCAGTGATCAGATCCACCGTCTTGAGCAGCACCTCGGCGTGCGACTGTTCGAACGCACCAGTCGCGGAGTCATCCTGACCCCCGCGGGCAAGGAGTTCGAGGGCGAGGCCCGTACGGTCCTCGCCGCCTGGGAGCAGGCGGTCGTGGTCACCCGGAGAGTGGCCGAGGAACGGGCACAGACGTTTGTGATCGGGTTCGTGGCCAACGCCGCCGCCGAACTCACCCCGCTGATCACACGGCGCTTCCGCGACCACCATGCCGGCGTCAGCGTGGAGATGCACCAGTACGACTTCCGCGAGCCGCTCGCGGGACTCGGCACCGGCCATGTCGATGTGGCGCTGACCCGGCCTCCGCTGGGGCACATCCCGTGGCTGCACACCGAGACCCTCTTCACCGAGCCGCGTGTGCTCATCGTCTCCGCCGCCAACCCCCTCGCCGGTCGCGATGTGGTGAGTGTCGAGGACGTGCTCGACGAGCCGTTCGTCGCCTGGAGAGCGCCGGAGCCCTGTCGTGACTTCTGGCTTGCCCTGGACCAGCGGAAGGGCCACCCGGTCCGCATCGGCCGAGAGGTCGTCACGGTGGACGAATGCCTGGAGTCGATTCTCATGGACGCGGGGGTGGCGTTCGCGCAGGCCTCGGCGCAACGTTTCTACGCGCGCCCGGGACTGGCCTTCGTCCCCACCACGGGGCTACCCCCCACCTCCGTCGTCGTGGCCTGGTGCGCTGATCACGAAACCCCGCTGGTGCGGGACTTCGTACGGGTCGCCCGCGAGATCGCCGAAATCGACGGGAGCCGGATGTCGGCTCCGGGTGACGGGTGGAGAAGCGCTGCCTCGTAGTTCGTCGGCATCGCCACCGGCCGGCGTTCCTGACCGGCCATGTTCCTGGCAGGCGGTAGACGGCGATGTTCCCGGCAGGCGGTGGACGGAAACGGCAACTTGTGGACCCGGGGCTGTCAGGTGAGCGACGACAAACTATGTTCATGTTCATGGGGAAAATTCACGACAAGCTCAACGATCGGCTACGTGAGTTCATCGGAGCCCAGCCGGTTTACTTCATCGCGACGGCCCCCGAGAAGGGTGGTCACGTCAACGTCTCCCCCAAGGGATACGCCGACACCTTCGCCATCCTCGACGACCTCACGGTCGCCTATCTCGATCTGGACGGCAGCGGCGTGGAGACCATCTCCCACCTCCGCCAGAACGGCCGCATCACGGTCATGTTCTGCGCCTTCTCCGGTCCCCCCAACATTCTTCGCCTGTACGGCACCGGCCGGGTCGTCGTGCCGGAGGACTCCGAGTTCTCCGAGCTGATCAAGAATTTCGGCCCGCACCCCGGCGTCAGGTCGATCATCATCGTCAATTGCGACCGGATCTCCGACTCCTGCGGTTTCTCGGTGCCGTTCATGTCCTTCGACGAGGACCGGACGCTCCTGGACGAATGGGCGGGGCGCAAGGAGGTCCAGCAGCAGCGCGCCTACCGCGCCAAGAACAACCGCGAGAGCATCGACGGCATCCCCGGTCTCTCCCCGGAGGAGACCAATCCGGTAGCCCACCATTCCTGAAATCGGGACCGCCCTGATCCCGACGACATGTGTGACGGCGCCGTCGGCCGGCATCCCACGCGGCGTCCGGTAAGTCTGTACGTGGCGGGCCCCCTGTCCGAGAGGTCAGGAGGCGCTCGATGAGGTTGCTGCGCCTGCCCGCCGCTTCCGCCGGAATGATCATCGCTGTCGGGTTGGGCCACGGCGGAGGAGGACAAGGGGTCCCCGGCCCGCCATGCGGGACCGGGCGACGGCGTCAGCGGCGGTAGCCCGCCATCCGCTCCAGGCGGGCGACGCGCTCGGCCGTGGGTGGATGGGTGGAGAACATCCGGCCGATTCCGGCACCCCGGAAGGGATTGGCGATCATGAGGTGAGAGGCGGAGGCCAGGCGGCCGTTCTCGGGGAGCGGCAGCTGACGGGTGCCCATCTCGATCTTCCTGAGCGCCGAGGCGAGGGCCAGCGGATCGCCCGTCAGCCGGGCTCCGGACTCGTCCGCCTGGTACTCCCGGGACCGGGAGATGGCCATCTGGATCACTCCGGCGGCGACCGGACCGAGCACGATCATGAGCAGCGCGCCGATGAAGCCTGGCCCCTCGTCGTCGTCTCCGCCACCGAAGAACAGGCCGACGTAGCCGAGGTAGGTGATGATCGTGGCGAGCGCCCCCGCCACCGAGGAGATCAGGATGTCCCGATTGTAAACGTGGGACAGCTCGTGCCCGATGACCCCGCGCAGCTCGCGCTCGTCGAGCAGCTGGGTGATCCCGTAGGTCACGCAGATCACGGCGTTGCGGGGGTTGCGTCCGGTCGCGAAGGCATTGGGCTGCATGGTCGGCGAGACGTACAGCCTGGGCATGGGCTGGCGAGCCTCGGTGGAGAGCTCACGCACGATCCGGTAGAGCGTCGGCTGCTCGACCTCGCCCACCGGCCGGGCGCGCATGGCGGACAGGGCGATACGGTCGGAGAAGAAGTAGGCGATGCCGTTCGTCGCCAGCGCGATCAGAACCGCGATCTGCACGCCGGAACCGCCTCCCAGCCACGCTCCCGCCGCGATGATCACCGCGGACAGTGCGCCGAGAAGGATCGCCGTACGCAGACCGTTGTGGTGCACTACATCCCCCTTATCGGTTGATGCTGTTTCACCAGTCCAACGTCTCCGGCCAGGTCGAACGTTCCCCTGAGTGTTCAGCCCGGGGTAATGAACGCCGCCGGCAGGAGATCGAGCACGATTTGGGGGGCGATCGAGAACGCCACCGCGATGATTGCGGCCAGCGCGATCGCCACGCCCGCGGGCACCCACCCGGTACGGCTGCCGCCCGCCCCGGCGGTCATGGCCGTGACGCCGCCCGTGGTCACCGGGGCCGGAGTGAAGATCCGCACAGCCCAGGCGACGTAGTAGTAGAGGCCGATGACCGTGTTGACCGCCATCACCACGGCCAGCCAGCCTCCGCCGCCGTCGACGATCTCCCGGAACACCACGATCTTGGCGAACAGTCCGGCCAGTCCCGGGGGCAGGCCGGCCAGGCAGATCAGGAAGAAGGCCAGTGCCAGCCCGGCCGCGGGGTTCTGGAACACCAGGCCCCGGTAGTCGTCCAGCTCGTTTCGCGCGGACCGTCTCGACACCAGCATGACCACCGCGAACGCCCCGATGTTCATCGCCGCGTAGAACACCAGGTAGGCGATCGACGCGCTCATCGCCTCGTCGTTCCGGACGCCGAGGGGGGCGAGGATGTAGCCCGACTGCGCGACGGAGGACCAGGCGAGCAGGCGCACGGCGTGGCGCTGCCGCATGGCGAGCAGGTTGCCCACGGTCATGGTCAGCGCGGCGATGATCGCGATCAGCGGGACCCAGGTGGCGGCCTGGCTCCCCAGGGCGATGACCAGGATGAGGATCAGGCCCGCGAACCCGGCAGCCTTGGAGATGACGGAGAGAAGGGCCGCGACGGGGATGGGAGCGCCCTGGTAGACGTCGCCCGCCCACGCGTGGAACGGCACCGCCGCGATCTTGAAGGCGAACCCGGCGAGAACCAGCACCACGGCCGCGGTGACCACCACGGGCAGGTCGTGGCTGATCTCCAGCGAGGAGGAGTGGACGCCGGCGACGCCCTGGCCTGGGCCGAGACCGGCGATGGACGGGGGAACGCCCTCCCGCAGGGTCTGGGCGATGCGGTCGAGATAGACGGTCCCGGTCGTTCCGTACAGCAGGGAGACCCCGAAGAGCATCACCGCGGTGGAGACCACCGAGACCAGGAAGAGCTTGACCGCCGCCTCGGAGCTTCGGCCGTCGTAGCGCTTGAGCGCGGTGAGCGCGAACACCGGCAGCGAGACCAGCTCCAGCGCGACCAACAACATGATCAGATCGCGGGAGGCGGGTAGGGCGACGGCACCCGCGAGCATGCAGAGCAGCAGGAAGTACCATTCGCCGACCGGGATGTCTCCGGAGGCGAGCTCCGCCGCCGACAGCAGCACCACGACGATCCCCGCGGCCAGCGCGAGGCCCGTAAAAATCAGCGTGAAGTCGTCGACCACGAACGAGCACGGCGCCGCGGCGACCTGGCCCGCCACCGGCGGGGCCGTCAGGAGTGCGGTCCCGCCGCCCGCGCCGCCGGAGGGGCCGAGCAGCCCGTCCGGCACGCAGAAGGTCTTCAGCGGCCCTCCGGTGCGCATGGCCTGGGAGACCACCACGGCCAGGGCGCCGGTCACACCGGCCAGAGTGACCCCGCCGAGCGCCCGCCGGACATACGGCCGGTGAGGCAGGAAGGCATCCAGAAGCAGCACGAGCCCGGCGGTGAGGGCCAGGATCAGCAGCGGTGCGACCGCGTAGTAGTCGATTGACTGGATCACGGCGCCCCCAGGAGGGTGTGGACCACCGGATCGGTGAGGGAGAGAAGCGCCTTCGGCCAGAGACCGAACAGCAGGATCAACCCGACCAGCGGCACCCAGGCGGCCAGCTCGTAGCTCGTGACGTCGCGCATGCGCGCGTTTCCGGCACCCACCACGACCCGGGAGGGATCGGTTCCTCCGCCCACCGCGGCGAGCACCGGGGCGTGGATGGTCTCGGTGCCCCGGCCGTGGGTGACCCGGGAGAGCATGAGCAGGAAGTAGGCGGCGGTCAGCACGGTGCCGAGACCTCCGATGACCATGAAGGTCAGGTAGAGGGAGCGGGACAGGCCGGCGGCCGGTTGGAACGCACCGAAGAGGGCGAGCATCTCGCCCCAGAAACCCGCCAGTCCCGGCAGCCCCAGGGAGGCGATGCAGGCGAAGGTCAGCAGGGAGCCGAGGTGCGGCAGACGCGACAGCATGCCGCCACCGAGCGCGGGCATGACGGAGGTGCCGTGGCGCTCCTTGATCGCTCCTGCGATGAAAAAGAGCAGGGCGGTGATCAGGCCGTGGGCGATGTTGCCGAACAGGGCGGCGTTGAAGCCGACCGGGGTGAGTGTGGCGAACCCCAGCAGCACGAAGCCCATGTGCCCGACCGAGGAGTAGGCGATCATCCGCTTGAGATCGCGCTGGGCGAGACAGGCGAGGGAGCCGTAGATGATGCCGATCACGGCGAAGGCCCCGAGCCAGGGGGCGGCCGCCGCGGCGCCGTCCGGCAGGACCGGGATCGCGATGCGGGCGAAGCCGTACGTGCCCATCTTGAGGAGCACACCCGCCAGGAGCACCGAGCCGACGGTCGGCGCCTCGGTATGGGCGTCGGGCAGCCACGTGTGCAGCGGCCACATCGGGGTCTTGACCGCGAAGCCGATGCCGACGGCTATGAAAGCGATGATCTGCACCGAGCGGGACATGCCCGCCCCCTGCGCCCGCGCGAGGGCGACCATGTCCAGGGTCCCGGTCTGCGCCCAGATGAGCAGCAGACCGAGCAGGAGAACGGCCGAGCCGAGCAGCGTGTAGAGGATGAACTTGATCGCCGCCGCCCGCCGGGCTCGCCCGCCCCAGATGGCGATGACGAAATACATCGGGATGAGGACGACCTCGAAGAACACGAAGAACAGGAGCAGGTCGAGTGCGAGGAACGTACCGATCATGCCTACTTCGAGGATGAGCAGCGTGAACACCAGCGCCCGGGGACGGTTGCCGCCGGCCTTGGGCCGCAGTAGTTGCCCGGGGCCGTCGGCGCTGCCCCAGCACAGGTAGACGAAGCAGAGGAAGGTCAGCAGCGTGGTCAGCACGACCAGCGGGAGCGAGATGCCGTCCAGGCCGAGGTGGAACCTGAGGTCGAGCCCGGGAATCCAGGCCAGGTCCGTCGAGAACTGCACCCGGGCCGCGTCGCCGTAGTCGAACCCGACGGCCAGCACCACGGACAGCGCGAACGTGACCCCGGACACGGCCAGACCGTGCACCCTGAGCAGCCGCCCCCTGGCCACGGCGTCCATCCTGGACGGCGCGAGCAGCGCGGCGGCACCGGCCAGCGGCACCCCGAGAAGCGCGATCAGCACCCAGCTCATGACTCGGCCACCTCTCCCGGCGTCGGGGAGGCGATCCAGGCGTGTCGCCCGAGCGACACGATGATTCGGGCATGCTGTCCGGGCGACACGACGATTCGGGCATGCCGCCTCGGCGACACGACGATTCGGGCGTATCGCCCAGGTGACGCGATCGAGTCCGCGCTCATCGGCGCATCACCGCCAGACGGATCAGGAGCAACACGACGGCGGCCACGATTCCCCAAAAGAGCAGAGAGATCATCTAAAGATCACCGCCCAGGCCACGATGAGGAGGACACCCGAGAGCAGGCCGGTGATGTAGAGCTGGACGTTGCCGTTCTGTACCAGACGCACCAGCCTCGACAGGCTCATGGTCGCCCGGCCCGAGCCGCGCACCGCGCCGTCCACCAGGTGGTCGTCGGTACGGACGACGAGGCGGGCGAGGTCCAGCACCGGCCGGACGAACAGTGCGTTGTAGACGGAGTCGACGTAGAAGGCCTGCTCGCAGGGGGCACGGAAGGGGCCGAGCATGCGGGCCGGGTCGCTCAGAGGGTCGCTGCGCCACACGACGTAGACCACGCCCGCGCCCAGCAGCGCCATCACGACGCTGAGGGCGGCGGCGCCCCAGTGGACGTCCGCGATCCCGACGAAGCCCAGGAGCAGGGCCGGCACGGAGAGGATCATGATCGGCCAGCGCATGGTGGCCGGTGCCTCGTGAACGTCGATGACGTGGGCCGTACCGGGCGCGGGCTCGGGGAGGGCGATAATGGGACGCTCCCCGAAGAAGGTGCGCAGCCATGCGCGGGTGGCGTAGGCGCCGGTCACCGCGACCGTGACCAGCGCGCAGCCGTACAGCAGCAGGGCCGCCGCGTCGGTGAGCGGTCCGCTGGACAGCGCCTGCTCCATGGCCACCAGCACCTCGTCCTTGCTGAAGAAGCCACTGGCCGGAGGCAGACCCATCAGGGCGGCGAAGCCGATCGTCATCGTGACGAAGGTTATGGGGAGCTCCCGGCGCAGGCCTCCCATCGCGCTCATGAGGTTGGAGCCGACCGCGTGGATCACCGCTCCCGCGCAGAGGAAGAGCAGCGCCTTGAAGGCACCGTGGGTGATCAGGTGGAAGATCGCCGCACGGTCGGATCCGGCGGCCAGGGCACCCGCCATGTAGGCGAGCTGGCTGATCGTGGAGTAGGCGAGGACGCGTTTGAGGTCATCCTGTGCCAGGGCGGCGAGGGCGGCCCCGAGCATGCCGAGCGCGGCGATAACCGCGAGCACGTCCAGGGTGGGTCGGGCACCGAGGAAAACCGGGTAGAGCCGGGCGACGATGAAGATGCCGGCGGCGACCATGGTGGCCGCGTGGATGAGCGCGCTGATCGGGGTCGGTCCGGCCATCGCGTCGGGTAGCCAGACGTGCAACGGAGCCTGGGCGCTTTTCCCCGCGACTCCGGCGAGCAGCAGCATGGTCGCGGCGATGATCGTGCCGGAGGACATCTCGGGAACCTTGGCGATGACGTCGGCGATCCTGAAGCTGCCGGCCGCCGTCCCGAGGACGAAGATGCCGAACAGGAAGCCGACGTCGCCGATCCGGGTGACGAGGAACGCCTTGATCGCCGCCCGGGAGTTGGCCCGGTCTTCCCACCAGTGCCCGATCAGCAGGTAGGAGCAGAGGCCCATGATCTCCCAGCCCACGTAGAGGACCAGAAGGTCCGCCGCGTAGACGACCAGGAGCATGGCGCTGGTGAACAGGCTGATGAACGCGCTGTAGGACGGGTAACGACGGTCGTCGCGCATGTAGCCGATCGAATAGACCTGCACGGCCAGCGCGACCACGGCGGCCAGCACCGCGATCGAGGCGGCGAGGCCGTCGACGAGCAGCCCCACCGAGATCGACACCGAGCCCGTCTCGATGACGTCGAACGTGGCGGTGACGCCCTCGATCCCCGCCGAGCCCCCGGATCCGGCGGGGACGGGGAGCAGCTCTCCGCGCCCCTCGCCCATGCCGGCCCAATTGGAGTAGGCGAGCCAGATCGCCAGCACCGCGGAGATCGCGGTGGGCACGACGGCGATCCAGGCCGCCCGGCGATTCGCCGCCGCATCGGCGGCTCCGCCACGGAGGCCCCGGGGAAACCGGGAACCGAGAAGCCCGACAGCCGCCGCGACAAACGGCAGCAGGATGACAAGTGCGGCAATGGTGATCACGAGGTTTCACCTGGCCGGATGATCGGTTCTGAGTTGGTCTCTGCCCGGCCGGCGGCGCTGTCGAGGAGGTTGCCTGGGGAGACGATGCCGCTGGGTGCGCCGGCCGGGGCCGCCCCCCGGGCCGGGCCGGCATCGGGGCCGGGGCCGGAGGTGGGAGCGTTGGCCGAGGTGCCGGGGGCCGAGCCGCCTTCCGGGTCGGTGCCGGAATCGGCGGGTTCGGTCAGGGTGCGGAGGCGGTCGAGGTCGATGGTCTGGCGGTTGCGGTAGAGCGCGAGAATGATCGCCAGGCCGAGCCCGACCTCCGCGGCGGCGATCACGATGACGAACAGCGTGAGAACCTGGCCACCGTGGAGCCGGTCACGCAGCCACACGTCGAACACGACCAGGTTGAGGTTGACGGCGTTGAGCATGAGCTCGACGGACATCAGCACGAGGATCGTGTTGCGACGGGCGAGCACGCCGTACACGCCGATGGAGAACAGCAGCGCCGAGACAACCGTCGGATAGACGACGTGCACGTCAGTCCCTCCCGCGGATGTCGGTGCGGGACAGGACGATGGCGCCGATCAGGGCGGCCAGCAGGAGGATCGAGAGCACCTCGAAGGGGAGCACCCAGTTGCGGAAGATGCTGGAGCCGAGCTCCTTGGCCGACCCCCCACCGGCTTCGAGGGGGGCATAGGCGGCGCGGAAGCCATCGATGACCACGGTGACCAGCACGGCCGCCGTGGCGATCGCCACGATCGCGGCGGCCGGGCGGTTTCGGCTGTCGAGGTCGGCGGTCCTGCCGATCGGGGCGCGGGTGAGCATGATGCCGAAGAGGAGCAGGACCACGATCGCGCCGACGTAGATCAGCACCTGGACCCAGGCGACGAACTCGGCGGTCAGGATCAGATAGCACCCGGCCAGCGCGCCGAAGCAGACGACCAGCCACAGGGCCGCGTGGACAACCTGCTTGGTGGTCACGACGAGCAGTGCCGACCCGACGGCCACCACACCCAGCAGAAGGAAGATGATCTCCTGCCCGGTCGGCGGCAGATAGGACGGCACCTCGGTCACGGCTTCTCCTCCGGCTCTCCACTCGGATCCGTCGCCGAAGTCTGCCCTGATGTTCCTGCCGCCGGAGGTACGCCGCCTTTACCTGTGGATAACTTTCCGGTAGGCGACTCACCTGTGGATGACTCGTCTGTGGATGGGCCACCTGTGGATGACTCGTCCGTGGACGGGCCACCTGTGGATGGCTCTCCTGCGGGCGGGCCGTCCATGGATGGCTCATCCCCGGACGAGTCATCTGTGGATGAGCCACCTACGGGCGGGCTGCCCATGGATGAGCCGCTTGCAGGCGGGCCCTCTGTGGATGACTCACCCGCGGACGAACCGCTCGTGGAGGAGCCACTTGCGGAGGGGCCCTCTGTGGATGAGCCGCTTGCGGGCGGGCCGTCTGTGGACGACGCACCTGCGGGCGGGCCGTCTGTGGAGGAGCCGCTTGCAGATGGGGCGTCTGTGGATGAACCGCCCGTGGGCGGATCATCCTTCTTCGGGAGGGATCCGGGCGGGCGGATGGCCCGGACATTCGCATGTCCCGCCGAAGTCCCTCGCGCCGGCCTCACCGGTCTATCTGGTCTAGCAGGCCTATCCGGTTTCGCGCCGGGTGCCGTTCCGGCCGCCTCGGAGCCGCCCGCCGCACCGGGGCCGCCCGCCGTACCGGGGCCGCTCGCCGTACCGGAATCGCCGGCGGTGCCTGCGGCCGCGTCAGACGCGTCGGAAGCGCTGCTCGGGGCGACGTCCGGGGCGGTGGCGGCCGTTCTGGGCGGCGCGCCGGGCGCCGTCCTTCCCGCGCCGGAGCGGACCGGGCGGGAGGCGGCCGACAGCTCCTTCGGGGGATCGGCGTTGAGTTCGTGGGCCGGCGGCGGCGGGACGGCCTGGATCCAGCCCGCGAGCTTGTCCTTCTCGTGGATGAGGTTGCGGATGTCGCCCTCGGCGTACTCGAATTCCGGAGCCCAGAAGAGCGCGTCGAATGGGCATACCTCGATGCAGATCCCGCAGTACATGCACAGGGAGAAGTCGATCGCGAAGCGGTCGAGCGCGTTGCGGGCGCGGGGACGGCCGCCCTCGGGGGCGGGGAGGGTCTCCTTGTGGGAGTCGATGTAGATGCACCAGTCGGGACACTCACGGGCACAGAGCATGCATACCGTGCAGTTCTCCTCGACCAGCCCGATCACTCCCCGGCTCCGGGGAGGAAGTTCCGGCTGGACTTCGGGGTACTGCTGGGTCACGGATCGGCTCAGCATGTGGCGAAGGGTGATGGATAGTCCCTTTGCCAACCCCACTCCTGGTATGCGTGCCACAACTCAACATCATGACGTACGGCGGGGCGCTCGGGAATGCGGCAGACCCGGGAAAGGGATCGCCCTCAATCTTCCCAAGTTATCCACAGCAGTTATCCACAGTCTGTGTGTTCGACTATTGAGCCTCATCGCCCAATCAATCTCAAGCGGGATACGAGGACCTTAAAAAATACGTATTCTTCGCGACATGTCCCACCAGTACGGACCCGATTGGTATCCGCAGCCGCCCTCGCGATCCAACACGGGGTGGAGTGTGGTGTGGACGCTGGTGCCCATCTTCACTTGCGGCATCGGCACCCCGGTCATCATGGGCCATGCCGCATACCGGCTGCGGAGCCCCTGGCTGGTATTCGCCGCGGTCCTCTACGGTCTCGGCATCGGGAGCTTCATGGTCGGCGCGGTGGCCTACGAGGACTCGGAGTTGATCCCGGCCTGGCTGGACGCCCTCGGGACGATCGGGCTGTTCGGCAGCTGGCTGGGCGGGCTGGGCCATGCGCTGATCATCAGGGGCGCCGTGTTCCAGCAGCGCACGCCTCCGGTACCGGGTTCCGTTCACTCCATCGCCCGCGCCGGTCGCCCGGACACGTACGTGCCCGCGTACCGGCCCCAGACGCAGCACGACCGGCCCCAGGGCCGGTACGGTCAGGGTCACCCCGGCCAGGACCGCCACACACCCGCCCCTCCCGGCCAGGCTCACCACACACCTGTCCCTCCCGGCCAGGCTCATCGCGTGCCGGCCCCCACCAACCAGCGGCATCACGGTCAGGACCACCAGGCCCACGACCGCCGGCCCCAGGGGCCCCAGGGCTGGATCGGGCCGTACCGGCTGATCGGCAAACTGGGCGAGGGCGGTCAGGGAACGGTCCATCTCGCGCTCACCCCGCAGGGGCAGAAGGTCGCGGTCAAGGTCCTGCACGAGCGCTTCAGCGGCGACCCGGTGGTGCGGGCACGGTTCCTGCGGGAGGTGGAGGCGACGCGCAGGGTGGCGACGTTCTCCACGGCCCGGGTACTCGACGTGAACATCAACGACAACCAGGCGTACATCGTCAGTGAATACGTGGAAGGCGTCTCGCTGGAGGAGCTGATCCGCGACCGGGGGCCGCGCCACGAGGACGGGCTGACCCGGCTGGCCCTGGCCACGGCGGGCGCGCTGGCCGCGATCCACCGGGCGGGCGTGGTGCACCGGGATTTCAAGCCGGCCAACGTGCTGATCGGCTCCGACGGGCCGCGCGTGATCGACTTCGGCATCGCCCGTGCCCTGGACCAGGTCACCGCGACGTCGGGCAACATCATGGGCACCCCCGCCTACATGTCCCCCGAGCAGCTCGCGGGAAGCGCGGTCGGCCCGGAGTCCGACGTGTTCAGCTGGGCGGCCACCATGATCTTCGCCGGTTCCGGCCGTGCGGCCTTCGGGGAGGACACCATTCCCGCGATCCTGAACCGGGTGATCAACCATCACCCGGACCTGTCATCCCTGCCTGTCTCGCTGCGCCCGCTGGCCGCCTCCTGCCTGGACAAGCAGCCGGGCAACAGGCCCACCGCGGCCGACGTCATGCTGCGAATCGTGCACTGACCCGTGCGCCGGGCGTGCGTCAGCCAGATGCACGTCAGGTGGGCGCACCTCAGGCAGTGGGCTTTCACGTTCGCGGCGGGCTGCTGCCATCCGATCAGCGCAAAAGATGGGGACAGGTCCTCATTACGTGTGTCCAGCATGAGCTTCTTGGTGGCCTCGGCGAACGCGTCGACCCGTTAACCCTTACTCTCAACCGGGCTCAGCCGACCCAGAGGATCTTGATCACAGCGACCCGCCGTTGATCCTCCAAGATGAGGAAGAAGGCAAGGCCACGCTTGTGGTCGCCGAACGCGGCCGAGCGCAACGGCTCGTCGGGATTGGTCGCGGACGCGGACGGCAACCCCCACGGAGCGGTCTCCAACGCGGCGCACAGCTCCAGGTAGAACGGCAGCGCCTCGACGGGCAGCGCGTCGAGCTGGGCCAGGACGTCGGGGTCGTGCTCGACCCGATACACCTACCGCTACTCGCCAGCCGCGATCCGGGCGCGCAGCCGCGTCTCAGCGACCTCCCACGAGACCGTCGCAAGGTCCTGGCCACGGTCGGCGCGTCCTGCGATACCGGCGGCGATCTCCGTCACCCGCTGGTATTCCCCCCGAGCGCACAGCACGGCGATCGGCCACCAGCGTTCAATGAAGTCCAGGGCCGGGGCCAGGTCGAGTTCTTCGGTCGCCTGGGCCATCGCCGCCCGGTACTCCCGGTCGAACGCCTCAACGTGCTGCGGCGCGAGCGCGGCGCGGATGGCCTTGGGCGTGCGCTCAGGAACCGGGGTGGGGGCGGGGCCATGTGGCTGAGCGGTCACCAGGTATCTCCTTTGCGTCCTGCCACCAGCCTAAACCGCGACAGGCGCACCGTCTCGCGCACGCGCGTAGAGGTGGCCTTAAAGTGCGCCGATACTTGTTCACCCGCCTGCGCGCTGCGCGATCATGGCCTTTCGGAAAGGCCTGCATCGCGGCGTCGAATGCACCGACGAGTTGCCGTCAAGCCCGGGAAACCCCTTCCCGCAACCGGGCGGCCCCCTGGAACGTCAGGGCACCGCGTCCTTCATCTGGACGGTCAGGTCGAGATACTCCTCACGGCTCAGCGTGCGGGTCGTGAGGGCGAGCCCGTTCCGTGTGGCGAAGCGTTCCGTCTCCCGGGGATCCCAGTATCCCGGCAGGTGGAACAGCCCGTCGCCCATCACCAGCCCCGTCACCCCGGACTCCACCGAGTACAGCAGCAACGTGGACGCGTCGATCTCGCGGGTCCTGCGCGCGGTCTCCAGCAGCAACCGGCCGTGGACGGCCACCAGGCGGCAGTGCGGGTCGCCCAGGCGCCGGAGCACGCGTCCCTGGGTGGTCTGGTTGCGACTGCGGCGACGGCCGACGCCGACCACGACGACGGCGCCGGCGACCGTCAGCGCGGCCAGGACCAGGGCCACGATCCCGAGCGGGCCCATACCCCGGGTGACCTCGGCGCGGGTGTCCGTCATGTTGATGACGACCAGCGCCACGAAGGCGGCGCCGTAGGCGAGAACCAGCCACATGAGCCCGTACAGCAGTTGCTCGCGCCACCAGACCTTCGGCGAGCTCATCGGCGGACGCAGGCTCCTCACCCCGGGCACCCGGATCCGGGGCAGGGGCGGGGGCGGCCTGCGCCAGGTCACCCCCTGCCAGCGCGGTGACCTGCGAGCGAGCGCCACCCTGGCCTGCTGCGCCGTGTCGAACACCCGCGCCTCGAACGTCAGGCCGCTCTCCGCGGCGAACGCCTGCACCGCCCCGCGCGAACGGGAACCCGGCGCCTGCAGCATCACCAGACCGGACTGGTCGAGCATCGCCAGGCCGTACCTCGTCCTGCCCCTACCGGGGTAGCCGAAGAACAGCAGCGTGCTCACCCGGTCCCGCCCGGCCAGCGGCAGCCGTACCGGCCGGTGCTCCGGCACGTCGACGATCAGCTCGTCTCTCTCCACGGCAAGCGCGAGGGTCATACATTCCCATCCTGACCTGTGATGTCACACGTGTGTGTGCCTTCCTGCCCAGTGTGCGCACTTCGAACGTCGCAGCGGTCCGCAGGGTCCGTACGGCGAAACGGCGCGCCCCTCCCGCAGGCCCGCGGCCGTGCCCGCCTCGATCCGGCGGGGCGAACGGAGATCATCCAGCGAGGACCCTGACGACCCCCGTCAGCGCGAGCTGGACCAGCGCCAGCGGCACCAGGCCGACCCAGGCGAGCTTCTGGAGCTGGTCCTCACGGAGCCGGGGGTAACTCACCCGGAGCCAGATGACCACGAACACCAGGAGGAACACCTTGAGGAGCATCCACACGGGCCCGGGCAGGAAGGGGCCGTGCCAGCCGCCCAGGAACAATACGCTGGTGAGCGCGGAGATCACAATGATTCCGGCGTACTCGGCCAGCATGAAAAGGGCGAACCGCATCCCGGTGTACTCGGTCATCGGGCCCATGATGATCTCGGAGTCCGCGATCGGCATGTCGAACGGCGGGCGGCGCAGCTCGGCGAGCCCCGCGGTGAAGAAGACCACCCCGCCGATCGCCTGCCAGGGCAGCCACCACCACTGCCAGGACTCCACGATGCCCGGCAGCGAGAGCGTGCCGGCGGCCATCGCGACGCTGGAGGCGGCGAGGACCAGCGGCAGCTCGTAGGACATGAGCTGGGCCGCCGAGCGGATCCCGCCCAGGACCGAGTATTTGTTGCCCGACGACCATCCGGCCATGATCGAGCCGAGCACGCCGACCCCCATCACGGCGAGGACGAAGAACAGGCCGGCGTCCAGATCCACCCCGACCAGCCCGGGGCCGACCGGGATGACGATCATCACCACGAGGTAGGGGATCAGCGCCACCCCGGGCGCCAGGACGAAGACCCGGCGGTCGGCGGCGGTGGGGATCACCTCCTCCTTCTGCATGAACTTGACCCCGTCCGCGATCAGCTGGGCCCAGCCGTGGAAGCCTCCGGCGTACATCGGGCCGAGGCGCGCCTGCATGTGCGCCATGACCTTGTGCTCCATCTGCCCGGCGACCAGCGGCAGCACCAGGAAGATCGCAATGATCACAACGAGCCGGACCGCGACGTCGAGCACCTCAGCCATCACGCCCCCAGTCCGCGGGCACGCCGGGCGGGAGGGTCTTGCGGCGGCTCGGCGAGCCGTGATCGGACTCGCCCGGCTCCTTGGCCCCCGGCCAGGCCTTGGCCACCCGGGCGGCCAGCACGAAGTCCTTGCGCAGGGGGAATCCCTCGAAGCCGTCGGGCAGCAGCAGCGGGATCAGGTTCGGATGCCCCTCGAAGATCACGCCGAACATCTCGAAGGTTTCGCGCTCGTGCCAGTTCGCGCCGCGGAAGACGCCGACCGCGCTGGGCAGCCGGGGGTCGGCGCGCGGCACCCGCGTGCGCAGCAGCAGGTGACGGCGCGAGGCCTGGTCGAAGACGTGGGCGACGATCCCGAACTCGTCCGGCGGCTCGTCCACGCCGGTCAGCCAGTCGAAGAACTCGTAACCCTGGGAACGGACGAACTCCAGCAGATCGACCCAGTCGGCGGCGGCCACGTCGACCGTGATCTCGCCGAAGGACTCCGACACCTGGACACGCGTGCCGTATCGCTCCTCGATCGGACCGGCGCTCATCGGCCGCTCACCACCCCTCGCTGCTCGGCATACGCTCGGCTCCTCGCCGGATCGGACATCGGATTCAGGAATCAGGATCGGACATCGGAGTCAGGTTCGGATATCGGGATCGGGAATCGAGCCGACGGGGCTCGGGCATCGGGTCCGGCCGACGGGGCTCGGGCATCGGGTCCGGCCGACGGGGCTCGGGCATCGGGTCCGGCCGGAGGGACCCGGGTATCGGGTCCGGCCGGAGGAACTCGGGCGTCGGGATCCGCGCGCCGGGATCAGGCATACCGTTCGCCCATGTTCTCGGCGGCGATCTTCTCCTGGAGCATCATGATGCCGTGGAGCAGGGCCTCGGGCCGGGGCGGGCAGCCCGGGACGTAGACGTCCACCGGGATGATCTGGTCGACGCCCTTGGTCACGCAGTAGGAGTCCCAGTAGGGGCCGCCGGAGTTGGAGCAGGCGCCGAAGGAGATCACATACTTCGGCTCGGGCATCTGCTCGTACAGCCGTTTGACCGCGGGGGCCATCTTGTCGGTCACCGTACCCGAGACGATCATCAGGTCCGCCTGCCGCGGGCCGTTGGCAAACGGGATGACGCCGAACCTGATGAAGTCGTGCCTGCTCATCGAGGTCGCGATGAACTCGATCGCGCAGCAGGCCAGGCCGAAGTTGAACGCCCACAGCGAGTAGCGGCGCCCCCAGTTGAGGATGAAGCGCATGGGCTTGGGGGCCAGCCGCGAGACCGGCCCCAGCGTGGGCATCGGGAGATCCGTCATGGCCCGTATTCTCCTTCGGAGTCGATCGCGTCCGCCCGGCCGCCCGGGCTCTACAGGTCCACGTTCGCCCGGCTGCCCGAGCCCTCAGGTCCACGTCCACCTGTCCGGACCCTCAGGTCCAGGTGAGCACGCGTTTGCGCCAGCCGTACAGGATCCCGAGCGCGATGAAACCCAGGAAGACGAACATCTCGACCAGGGTGGTCATCCCGAAGCCCGGCGCGGCGAAGATCGTCGCCCAGGGAAAGAGAAAGACCGCGTCCACCGCGAACACCACGTACAAGTATGTATAGACGTAATAACGGACCTGTGACTGGGCCCAGTCGCCGCCGACCGGGTCGACGCCGCACTCGTAGCTGAGCAGCTTCTCCGGGGTCGGGCGGCTCGGACGGAGGAGCCGGTTGACGGACAGGGCCCCCGCGACGATCACCAGGCCAATCGCGAACAGCACGAGGACCGCCGCATAAGAGCTGAAATATCCGCCCATGGCTCCACCTCTCAGGAAGGCCCCGGCCGCGCGAAGGTCTCCCGCTCCGCCCGTCGGCTACTAGCAGTATTAGCAGCATCCACCGGCCCCGTCACCCGCCGGATTCGCCAAACCGCCGCGCCGCTAAAGCCTGCGCCCACTTAACCCCAAAACAGAGCAAATGGGATCAACCCACGTTTAGTGTGACATCTATGCCTAAAGCCCGAGTCTTGGGAGGAATCGCGTTGATCGCCGCAGCGGTCGCCGGTTGTGGCATAAACAGCACCTCTCCCGGCGTGGAAGGCCCCATCCCCTCCGAACCCACGTTGATCGACTACGTGGACCCCTCCCAGGTCTCCGGCCTGAGCACCCAGACCATGTCGGAAGGCGACCTCGACACCCGGCACGTGCACGTCGTCTATCCCTCCCTGGCCGACGCCCCCCTCCTCAACGAGAAGCTTCGCAGGACGGTGAACGAGGAGCTCAACAGGTTCACCGAGTCCACCGTGCCCGCCCGGAGCACCGGAAACCCCCGGGATCCCGGGAGCGGCAGCGTGGCCGGCGTCCTGCCCCCTCCCGAGTTCAACGTGGAATGGCAACTCTCCGCCGTGTCCCCCGAGGCCGTCGGCGTACGGCTGCGCTTCGGGGCGTCCACGGGATCCAGCTGGTCCGAGGCCCGGACCACGATCTGGTACGACCGGACTTCAAAACGCGCCCTGGACTCCACCGGCCTGCTCAAGGACAAGGCCGCGCTGAACACGCTGGCCGCCCTCGTCAGGGTCAAGCTGGCCCAGCGGGGACCGGAGACGAATCCCTCCTCGGTCAGGCCGGACCCGAAGATGTTCGACTCCCTCGGTTTCAACCCCCGCGGCGAGCTCGTCGTGGAGTTCGACGACCGTCAGGTGGGACCGGAGTCCCTCGGCCGGGTGGCGGTCGCCCTGTCCCACGCGCAGGCGGACACACTGCTGTCGGCGTCCGGGCTACGGGCCCAGCGGGCGGCCACGAAGCCGGCGGCCGCGGCGTCGGCGCCGAAGGAGTCCATCGACGCGGAGAACACGGCCAAGCCCCGGGCCGCGAGCTCCCTGACCGGCAGTGTGGACTGCGCGAAGGCCAAGTGCGTGGCGCTGACCTACGACGACGGACCGGGGCCCGAGACCGGACGGCTGCTGGACATCCTCGCCGACCACAACGCGAGGGCGACCTTCTTCTGTCTCGGCTCCAACGCCGCGGCCCATCCCGAACTGCTCCAGCGGATGCGGAACGAGGGGCACCTGGCGGCGAACCACACCTGGTCCCACCGCGACCTCACGGCCATGTCCCCCATCGAGATCGCCGACCAGCTCGTCCGCACGCAGCGCGAGATCACCCATGCGATCGGGCAGGTTCCCACGCTGATGCGCCCGCCGTACGGCGCGACCGACACCCAGGTCACCTCCATCGCGGGCACCCTGGGCCTCGCGGTGATCCGCTGGAACGTCGACACCCAGGACGAGCGCGACGCGGACCCCCGGGCCATCGCCGACCGGACGGTCTCCAGAGCCGTCCCCGGCGCGATCATCCTCCTGCACGATGTTCACGGCGCGACCGTCGACGCCACTCCCGAGATCCTGCGGCGTCTGACGGCCGAGGGATACACCTTTGTCACCGTTCCGGAGTTGTATGGTGCTCGGGGAGCCCTGGCGGGCAGGACATATGACTCCGCGAGCACCTCCTCCGCCCTCCACAGGCAGGCGATGCCATAACCTCTGGCTATGGGTCCATAGCCAGAGGTGATGAGACCGGCCCGTATGCGGGACATATAGTTAGGCAACGTGACCCTAACTGTCCTTTTCGGCCGCCTGCACATAGACCTGTGCCGGCTTGTCGCCGGGTTGTGTCGGGCTAACTGTTCGCGATCGTGACCTTCAGGTAGGCCATGGAATGGCCGCACCGTTCGCGCCCCAGACTCCACCTCAGCGGTCGCCGAGAACGTGCGACAAATGTCACTCTCCTCTCCGCCGAGTGGAACGCGAAAGACTACGCGTGACCCCGAGGATCTAGCATGGAAAAAAGAATGTGCTATCAGCAACGGCGCCCTGTCGCGTCGAGGAGGACTGAGCTGTGACCAAGCAGGTTCAGCAACTCGACCGCGTGATCATCCGATTTGCCGGTGACTCCGGCGACGGCATGCAGTTGACCGGTGACCGCTTCACGGCGGGAACCGCGGAGTTCGGCAACGACCTGTCGACCCTCCCCAACTTCCCCGCCGAGATCCGCGCTCCCGCAGGAACGCTTCCGGGTGTGTCGAGTTTCCAGCTGCATTTCGCCGACCATGACATTCTGACCCCCGGCGACGCGCCCAACGTCCTGGTCGCGATGAACCCGGCCGCGTTGAAGGCCAACCTCGGAGACCTGCCGCGCGGTGCCGACATCATCGTCAACACCGACGAGTTCACCAAGCGCAACCTGCAGAAGGTCGGCTACGACGGCAGCCCCGTCGACGACGGCTCGCTCGCCGAGTGGCGGGTCCACCCGGTGCAGCTGACCTCGCTGACGGTCAAGGCCCTCGAAGGCTTCTCGCTGTCCAAGAAGGACGCCGAGCGGTCCAAGAACATGTTCGCCCTCGGGCTCCTGAGCTGGCTCTACCACCGGCCGACCGAGGCGACGATCAAGTTCCTCGAGAACAAGTTCGCCAAGAAGCCCGACATCGCCAAGGCCAACATCGCGGCCTTCCAGGCGGGCTGGAACTACGGTGAGACCACCGAGTCCTTCTCGGTCTCCTACGAGGTCAAGCCGGCCAAGCTGGCCCCCGGCGTTTACCGCAACATCTCCGGCAACCAGGCCCTGGCGTACGGCCTGATCGCCGCCTCGGTGCAGTCGAAGCTGCCGCTGTTCCTCGGGTCCTACCCGATCACTCCGGCGAGCGACATCCTGCACGAGCTGTCCAAGCACAAGCGGTTCGGCATCCGCACCTTCCAGGCCGAAGACGAGATCGCGGGCGTCGGCGCGGCGCTCGGGGCCGCCTTCGGCGGAGCCCTGGGCGTCACGACGACCTCTGGGCCGGGCGTGGCGCTGAAGGCCGAGACCGTCGGCCTGGCCGTGACCACCGAGCTGCCGTTGATCGTCGTGGACGTGCAGCGCGCGGGCCCCAGCACCGGCATGCCCACCAAGACCGAGCAGACCGACCTCCTCATGGCCATGTTCGGCCGCAACGGTGAGTCCCCGCTGCCGATCGTGGCGCCGGCCACGCCGTCCGACTGCTTCGACGCGGCGGTGGAGGCGGTCAGGATCGCGGTGAAGTACCGCACGCCGGTCATGCTGCTCTCCGACGGCTACCTGGCCAACGGCTCCGAGCCGTGGAAACTGCCCAGCGCGGCCGAGCTGCCGGACATCTCCACCGAGTTCGCCGGCGGGCCGAACCACGAGGACGGCGTGACCTTCCTGCCGTTCAAGCGCGACCCCGAGACCCTCGCCCGCCCCTGGGCGATTCCCGGCACCGCCGGTCTGGAGCACCGGATCGGCGGCATCGAGAAGGCCGAGGACACCGGAAACATCTCCTACGACGGCGACAACCACGATCGGATGGTCCGGCTCCGCCAGGCCAAGATCGACGGGATCGCCAACGACATCCCGGCGCTGGAGGTGGACGACCCCGACGGGGACGCCCGCGTGCTGGTGCTCGGCTGGGGGTCCACCTACGGCCCGATCGCGGCGGCCGTACGGAGGATCAGGAAGGCCGGCGGCAAGGTCGCCCAGGCTCACCTGCGGCACCTCAACCCGCTGCCCGCCAACGTCGGAGAGGTTCTGCGCTCCTACGACAAGGTGCTTCTCCCCGAGATCAACCTCGGCCAGCTCGCGCTGCTGCTCCGCGCCCGCTTCCTGGTCGACATCATCAGCTACAACCGCGTGCGCGGGCTTCCGTTCAAGGCCGAAGAACTCGCCGGCGTGATTCAGGACGTGATCGACAGTGAGTAGTGCTGACCTGTCCGCTCCCCACGAAGCCGTCGCCAACGGCAGGGGACTGTCCCTGGTCCCGAAGTCCGATATCAAACTCGGAATGAAGGACTTCAAGACCGACCAGGAGGTTCGCTGGTGCCCGGGGTGCGGGGACTACGCGATCCTGTCCGCGGTCCAGGCCTTCGTCCCCGAACTCGGCCTCAAGCGCGAGAACATGGTGTTCGTCTCGGGCATCGGCTGCTCCTCCCGGTTCCCGTACTACATGAACACCTACGGGTTCCACTCGATCCACGGCCGTGCCCCGGCGATCGCGACCGGCCTGGCCTCCTCGCGCCCCGACCTGTCGGTCTGGGTGATCACCGGTGACGGCGACGCGCTGTCCATCGGCGGCAACCACCTGATCCACGCGCTGCGCCGCAACGTCAACCTGAACATCCTGCTGTTCAACAACAGGATCTACGGCCTGACCAAGGGCCAGTACTCCCCCACCTCGGAGATCGGCAAGATCACGAAGTCCACCCCGATGGGCTCGCTGGACAAGCCGTTCAACCCGATCTCGCTGGCCATCGGCGCCGAGGCCTCCTTCGTGGCCCGGACCCTCGACTCCGACCGCAAGCACCTGCAGTCGGTGCTGCGCGAGGCCGTCGAGCACAAGGGCACCTCCCTGGTAGAGATCTATCAGAACTGCAACATCTTCAACGACAACGCCTTCGAGCAGCTGAAGGACCCGGCCCAGCGTGACGACATCACGCTGCGCCTGGAGCACGGCCGGCCGATCGCCTCCGCCTCCAAGGCGGTACGGCGTGCGGCCGACGGCGGCATCGAGGTCGTCCCGAGGTCGTCGGTGAGCGAGGACGAGATCCTCGTTCACGACGCCCACCGCGCCGACCCGTCGCTGGCCTTCGCGCTGTCCCGGCTGGACGAGCCCGCCTTCGACCACGTTCCGATCGGCGTCTTCCGTAGCGTGGACCGCCCGTCCTACGACGAACTGATGGCGGAACAGCTCGAGGAGGCTATCGACGAGCGAGGCCCGGGCGACCTGGACGACCTGCTGCTCGCCGGCGACACCTGGCGCATCGACTGATCGACCGATCGACGGAGAGGCCGGGGCCCTGCGGGGTTCCGGCCTTTCTGTTCCACGGCCGAAAACCGGGGAAGCGCCTCACGGTGGAGAGCCGGAGACCCCTTTGTCCTGCCGGACCCGCCGGTCCCGTCCCGTATGCGGGTCGATCCCGGTTTCAGAGTCCTGCGTACCGACGGCCCAGCCGACGCCGCAGGCAGCGAGCGGCCGGGTGGTGAGCTCGACGCCGACCGGCCTGCCGCATGGGCGATGTGGCAGACCTCGCCGGGCGAGCCCTGCTCCGCGACGAAGACGAGGACGAGCCGGATGCCCGCGCGGTTGCCCCGGTGTGAATCTCGGTTGCCGACAATGACTTAGCGATCATTCATCATGGGAATATCAAGAAGCGGCGTAGACATAAAGTCGATATTTGGCGACATTTAAGGGCTAATACTCGCGAAGCCGATGCGTATCCGGGGTCCCAGCCGTAACAATGACCTCTGTACAAGGGCAAAAACAGACACATTATCGAGCCGATCCCCATCGGCGCGGAGGTCAGCGAAATGGCCAGTACAAACCCGCAAGACCCCGGCGGCGACGCCAAGGGCAGGTTACCCAGCCGCCGGCGAGCACGCCGGAGTCTCCTACCGGCTCTGACCTTGGCCTTGCTGGCGGCATCCGTCCCGGTGGCCTGGATCGTCACGGGTGACACCGTCACCGTGCAGCAGGCAGCCGTGGACCAGCCCGAATTCACCGAAGAGCCCTCCGAGTTCACCGAGGAGCCCTTCGAGGAGCAGGCGCCCAGAGAGACGAGCTTCTGGTCCACGACCACCGAGGTGAACGTCCCGAAACACGCGGACCGCGCGCCCGTCGAGCTGGGCATGCGCTTCACCCCGACCGAGAACGGCTCGGTGGCGGGAGTGCGGTTCTACAAGGCCGAGGGCGAGAAGGGCCGGCACGTCGGAAGCCTGTGGAACGCGGACGGGCAGCGGCTGGCGAGCGTCAGGTTCGACGAGGAGAGCGAGTCCGGCTGGCAGGAGGCCCGCTTCGCCGAGCCCGTGGAACTCCAGGCCGATCAGGTCTACACGGTCTCCTATCACAGCAAGAACGGCACCTACGTGGGCAGCAGGGGCTTCACCTCCGCCCGCTCGGGCCCGCTGAACACGGCGTCCCGCAATGCCGGGGTTTTCGGATACGGCGACAGCAGGTTCCCCCGCCAGTCGAACCCCAAGGGCTACAACTACTGGGTGGACGTCATCTTCCGCTGGCGTGACCGCGATCCGAACCCGTGGAACACGAGGCCTCCCAGGCCCCGGCCGTCGGAGCCCCCGATCGACACGGTGGATCCGAACGCCACGGCGAACCCGGACACCACGGCGATCCCGGACACCCCCTCCGACCAGACGGACACGGAGAGCCAGACGCCCACCGCGAGCGCCGACCCGAGTGTGAGCCAGGCACCCGACTCGACCCCCACTCCGAGCCCGAGCCCGACACCCACGCGGAGCACCGGCCCGACGTTCTCCCCACGCCCGACGTTCTCTCCGGGCCCGACGCTCTCCCCGATTCCCGGTGGAGGCAGCGGTTGCGCGGGCTATCCGACCCCGGCGTGCACCGGCGTGCCGCCCGGCACGAAGCTCACCGAGCTCAAGCTGAACATGGACGGCGACTCGGTCCGGATCACCCAGCCCGGAACCGTCCTCAACGCCGTGCACATACCCGGCAGTCTGCTGATCACCGCTGACAACGTCACGATCACCAACAGCCAGATCGACGGCCAGATCATCGGCGTCTACGACAACAAGCGCTACTCCTTCACCGTCAGCGACTCCACCATCGGCCCGACCAACCGCTGCGACACCGCGCCGGGCATCCTGGACGCCGACTTCACCGCGACCCGGGTGCACATCCGCGGCCACGGCGACGGATTCAGCGTCTCCGGCGACAACGTGACGATCCAGGACTCCTACGTCCTGCTGTGCAGCAACCCCGGCGACCACTCCGACGGCATCCAGACCGTCGGCGCCAGCAAGAACCTCACCTTCCACCACAACACGGTCGACCAGCGCAAGGCTCCGTCGCACACCGCCCCGGTCTTCCTGGTCGACCGCACCCAGGGCGTCACGGTCACCGACAACCTGCTGATCGGCGGAACGTACACGGTGCAGATCAGGACCGCGCCCGGCGCGGTCGCCCGGAACAACGCCGTGGTGGCCGACTCGTGGAACTACGGCCCGGCCTCGATCGACTGCGCCAACACCGACTGGTCCGGCAACTCCCTGGTCACCATCGACAACGACTACAACGTCACCTCCACCGTCGGACCGCTGCCCTGTCCCAAGTAGCCACGGGCGACGCCGTCCGGTCGCGTTCGTCCTCGGCGATCGAGAGATTCTCGAGGACGAACGCAGCGAGATAGCAACAGGTCAGCCAATAACGGGATTACGTCCTGATTTAAGATCGGCCCCGATTTACTCGTGGACAGGGACATTCATGGAGCTACCGCTGTCGCGCACCGCGCGACAGCGGTAGATTCTCTGCATCGTTCCAGCCGATTCGTGGAGGCGAAGTGACCGTTCTGCTGGATGCTGTCCCTTTTCTGGAGCTTTCCACCGAAGAGGTCGGCGGGGCATTCAGCGGTTTACTGGTTGGCAATATCCGGTCGGCCCGCCAACGGATGAGCCGCCTGCTCTTCGACCGGCGCTACGGCGTCGAAACCTCGGAGTTCGCCCACCTCGACCAGTTCGGGCTGGCCCACCACGAGCGCGTCTACTACTCGCCCGCCAACTGGGGCACCCTCCGGCGTGCCCTCCCGGCGCACGAGGTCTGCGCCGACGACGTCTTCGTCGATCTGGGCTCGGGCAAGGCCCGAATGGTGCTGGAGGCCGCCGCCCGCTTCCCGTTCCGCAAGGTGATCGGCGTCGAGCTGACGGAGGAGCTGACCGAGGTGGCCCGGGCCAACCTCGCGTCGACCCGGCTCCGGGTCCGCAGCGACCGGGTCGACCTGGTCCAATCCGACGTGCTCGACTACCGGATCCCGGACGACGTCACCGTGGTCTTCCTGAACAACCCGTTCCGAGGTGAGATCTTCGCGGCCGCGATCACGAACCTGCTCGCCTCGGTGGACCGCAGCCCGCGCCCGGTCAAGGTCATCTACTTCAACCCGGTCGAAGAGCCGTTCTTGCTGGGCACCGGCCGATTCCGGCATCTCCGTACGATCACCCGGGGCCGGGCAACCGAAACCGACATTTTCGGAACGACGCGAATTTATTCGATAACCGCGTAACGGAACCCGTACACACCTAGATAAAAGAGGCATGGCGCGCGTGGGGAGGGTTATCAACCTGACGGTGCACGGAATCGGACCGGCCGAGCGGGAGCTCGATCCGTGCGAGGACGGCACCTGGGTGAGCATCGAGCAGTTCGAGCGGGTGCTCGACGCCGTGGTCGGCCGCGACGACGTGCGGGTCACCTTCGACGACGGCAACACCTCCGACGTCGCGATCGCACTGCCCCGGCTGCTCGACCGCGGCCTGACCGCCGAGTTCTTCGTGCTGGCCGGGCTGCTCGGCAAGCCGGGACGGCTGACCGCGGACGACGTGCGCCGCCTCATCGGAGCGGGCATGCGGGTCGGTTCCCACGGCTGGTCGCATCGGGACTGGCGGTGGATCGACGACCGGCAGGCCGAGGAGGAGCTGACCGAGTCACACCGGACGCTCACCGAGCTGACCGGGCGGCCGGTGTCCCGGGTGGCGATCCCGTTCGGCTCCTACGACCGGCATGTGCTGCGCCGCCTGCGGCGGGCCGGGGTGACCCGCGCCTACACCAGCGACGGCGGCCAGGCCCGGCTCGGGACCTGGCTGCAGCCGCGCACGAGCCTGGTGCGCGACCTGGACGCGGAGTGGACTCGGGGACTGCTCGACGTGCCTCCCTCGCCGGTGCTGATGGCCAGGAAGCTGGCCGGCCGGACGGTCAAGCGAGTACGCGGCTGAGATGCGCGATATTCCGAGGGTCGCGGTCGTCATCGTGACCTACAACAGTGCCGACGTGCTCTCGGGCTGCCTGGCCTCCCTCGTGGAGGGATCGGACGGTGTGGAGCTGAGCGCCGTTGTGGTGGCCGACAACGCCTCCAGGGACGACTCGGCCCAGATCGCCGCCGGGGAGGGCGCCGACGTCGTGCGGCTCGGCCGCAACGCCGGGTACGCCGCCGCGATCAACGCGGGCGTGGCCTCGCTGGATCTGGCCGAGCTCGACGCGGTGTACGTGCTGAATCCGGACTGCCGCCTGCCCCCCAAGTCGATCGCGACGCTCACCCCGGCGCTGCGGAGGCCGGGCGTGGGCATCGCCGTGCCCCGGATGGTCAACCCCGACGGGTCGCTGCAGCCGTCGCTGCGGCGGATGCCGACCGTGGGCCGGGCCGTGATCGAGGCGGTCATCGGTGGCGACAGGGCGGGCCGGATCGGCCGCCTGGGCGAGCTGATCACCGATCCGCGCGCGTACGAGCAGGCCGGCCCCGTGGCCTGGGCGACGGGGGCCGCGATGCTGATCTCGGTGCCCGCGATCCGCGCGGTCGGGCCGTGGGACGAGTCGTTCCTGCTCTACAGCGAGGAGACCGAGTACGCCCTGCGGGCCGCCGACCTCGGCTGGTCGCTCTGGTACGAGCCGGACGCGCTGATCGAGCACATCGGCGGCGACTCGGGCGTCAACCCGACGCTGGCCGCGCTGCTGCTGGTCAACAAGGTGAAGCTGTTCCGTCGCCGCCGCGGTCCGCTGGCGGGCGCGGCGTACTACCTGGCGGTCCTGCTCGGCGAGTCCGTACGAGCCGCGGCCGGGCGTAAGGTCTCCCAGAAGTCGGTGGTCTGGTTGCTGCGACCGTCCCGGCGGTGGACGACGCTACCCACATGATCATCAAGGACTTCGCCGACCTCTCCGGCGCGGAGCTGGACGCCTGGCACGCCCTCCGGGCCAAGAACCCGCTGCTGGACAGCCCGTACTTCCACCCCGGCTTCGCAGCGGCGGTGCACGTGTCGAACCCCGTCCAGGTCGTGGTGGAGCGTGAGAACCACGAGGATCACGGCGAGGTGACCGCGCTGCTGCCCTGCCACCGGGACGGTTCGACGCTGCGACCGGTCGGCTGGCCGGGCGCCGACTTCCAGGGCCCGATTCTGGCCCCCGGCACGACGTTCGACCCCCGCGGCCTGCTCACCGGCGGCGTGCGCGCGTTCGCGTTCGACCACCTGGTGGACGGCCTGGCCGAAGCCGAGCCGTGGATCCTCTCCCGGCGGCCCTCTCCGTTCATCGACGTCACCGGCGGCCTGGACGGCTACCTCGGCCGGGCCTCCCGCTCGGGCAAGGACAACATGGGGCAGGCCCGCCGCCGTACGGCCAAGGCGGGCCGCGTCCACGGAGAGGTGCGCTTCGCGGCCGACGCCGTCGACGCGGAGTCGCTGGCCAGGGTGATCGAGCTCAAGCGTGCCCAGTACGAGGCCACCGGGGCCCTGGACTACTTCGCCGAACCGGGCAGGGCCGAGTTGCTGACGCGGCTGATGCACACCCGCGACACCTCCTTCGGCGGCGTGCTGTCCACCCTGCACGCGGGGCCGCACCTGCTGGCCGCGCACTTCGGCATGCGGGCCGGCGGCGTGCTGCACTGGTGGTTCCCGGTCTACGATCCGGCGTTCGGCAACCTCGCGCCCGGCTGGATGCTCCTCCGCGAGCTGATCGCCGCCGCACCCGAGATGGGCATCACCCGGATCGATCTCGGCCGGGGCGACGACGAGTACAAACGGCGGGCCAAGACCGGCGAGACGATGGTCGCCCAGGGCCTGGTCACCCGGAACCGGGCCAGGCTGCTGCTGCGCCGGACGCGGGAGTCGCTGGTGTCCACGGTAAGATCATCGGCGGTGGGGCCCGCCCTCCTGCGGTCGGTCAGGCGGTTCAGAAACCGATAGAAACCGACCGGTCACAGAAAAGATATCCAATGGGCGCTGACCAGGCGTTTAGCAGATTTCCCTTAAAAGGGTGATTCGGGAAAGCCGCCATTGGTAACGTTCCACACGCCTCGGACGACATTAGGACGTGGATCGGGGGCTGCGCGAGGGAATTGCCCGCTGCCCTGTTTGTACGACGAAGGGCAGACCGCTTTGAAGATGAGTATTTTCGGGCTGGCACGCATTGCGATCGTGATCGTGACATACAACAGCGCAGCCGTCCTGGCCGAGTGCCTGGGCGCGCTGCCCGAAGGCTCCCGAGGGGTGAACCTCACCAACGTCGTGGTGGCCGACAATGCGTCGCAGGACGAATCAGTGCGGATCGCCAAGGGCGCGGGCGCGGAGATCGTGCAGACGGGCCGCAACGCCGGGTACGCCGCCGCCATCAACGCCGGAGTCGCCTCGTTGGACCTGTCCGAGCTCGACGCCGTGCTCGTGCTCAACCCCGACTGCAAGATGCATCCGGGTGCGCTGGCCGTACTGGCCGGGACGCTCGGGGTGCCGGGGCGCGGCATCGCCGTACCGCGCCTGACCAAACCGGACGGGACGCTGCAGCCGTCGCTGCGACGGGCCCCGACCGTGCACGGCGCGTTCGCCGAGGCGGTGATCGGCGGCACCCTGTCCGGCAGGATCGGAGCCTTCGGCGAGGTCATCACCGACCCCCGGCGTTACGAACAGCCGGGCACGTTCGCCTGGGCGACCGGCGCGGCGATGCTGCTGAACGCCGAGGCGATCAAAGCACTCGGTCCCTGGGACGAGTCGTTCCTGCTCTACAGCGAGGAGACCGAGTACGCGCTGCGCGCCGCCGACCTCGGCTGGTCGCTGTGGTACGAACCCGAGGCCGTCATCGAACATGTCGGCGGCGAGTCCGGGACCAACCCGATGCTCGCCGCTCTTCTCATTGTGAACAAGGTGCGGCTGTTCCGCCGCCGCCGGGGGCGGATCGCCTCGCTCGCCTACTACCTGTCGATCGTGCTGGGCCAGTCGGTGCGGGCGCTCGCGGGCAGCCGTACGGCCAGGGCCGCGCTCGCGGCTCTCCTTCTCCCATCACGCCGGATCCAGGAGCTACCACAGTGAAGATCAGCGTCTTCGGACTCGGCTACGTCGGCTGCGTGTCGGCGGCCTGCCTCGCGGCCCAGGGTCACGAGGTCGTCGGCGTCGACGTGAACCCCGTCAAGATCGAGCTCATCATGAGCGGCAGGGCTCCTGTCGTCGAGGAGCGCATCGGCGAGCTGACCGCCGAGGTGGTGAGCTCGGGCGCGTTGCGTGCCACCTCGGATGTGGCCGAGGCGATCCGGACCAGCGACGTCTCGCTGGTCTGCGTCGGCACCCCGTCGGCGCCGAACGGCAGCCTGTCCACCGAATACCTGGAGCGGGTGGCCGAGGAGATCGGCGCCGCGCTGCGCGACCACGAGGGCCGCCACACCGTGGTCTTCCGCAGCACGATGCTGCCCGGCACCTGCGAGACGCTGCTGGTGCCGATCCTGGAGAAGGCGTCCGGGCTGACCGCGGGCGTGGACTTCGGGGTGGCGGTGAACCCGGAGTTCCTGCGCGAGGGCACCAGCGTGAAGGACTTCTTCGACCCGCCCAAGACCGTGATCGGCGAGCTCGACCCGGCCAGCGGCGACCGGGTGGCGGCCCTGTACGACGGCCTGCCCGGCGAGGTCTTCCGGGTCCCCATCGCCGTAGCTGAAATGACGAAATATGCGGATAACTCGTATCACGGAGTGAAGATCGCGTTTGCCAACGAGCTGGGGGCGATCTGCGCCGCGCTGGGGCTGGACTCGCACCGGGTGATGGACATCTTCCTGGCCGACACCAAGCTGAACGTCAGCGCCGCCTACCTGCGCCCCGGGTTCGCCTTCGGCGGCTCCTGCCTGCCCAAGGACCTGCGCGGCCTGGTCTACGCGGCCAGGCGCGCCGACGTGGCGGTGCCGCTGCTCTCGCACGTGCTGCCCTCCAACGAGGAGCACCTGCGGCGCGCCTTCGACCTGGTCGCGGTGACCGGCAAACGCAAGATCGGGCTGTTCGGGCTGTCGTTCAAACCGGGCACCGACGACCTGCGGGAGAGCCCGCTGGTCGAGCTGGCCGAGCGACTTCTCGGCAAGGGATACGACCTTCGGATCTACGACGCGAATGTCTCTCTTTCCCGGCTTATCGGGGCAAACCGCGACTACATTGAGGGCAGGTTGCCCCATCTGGGTGATCTACTGAGCAATTCGGTCGAAGACGTGCTGGACCACGCGGAAGTGTGCGTGGTGGGCTGCAAGGACCCGGCGGTGCTGACCGCCCTGGCCGGCAGCGAGGACCGCGCGATCATCGACCTCGTCCGCCTGCCCGACGCGGAAGCGCGTCGGCAACGACCTGGGTATGTGGGACTTGGCTGGTAAGGCGCTCATTCTTGTCGAAAACCTGTCCGTACCGTTCGACCGGCGTGTGTGGCAGGAGAGCACCGCGCTGCGCGACGCCGGGTGGGAGGTCCACGTCATCTGCCCCCGTGGCGCCAAGCGGGACACCGAGGCGTACGCGGAGATCGACGGGATCCGGATCCACCGCTACCCGCTGCGCGCCGCCACCGGCGGCCCGCTCGGCTACCTCAAGGAGTACGGCTCCGCGCTCTGGCACACCTACCGGCTGGCCAGGCGGGTCGGCAAGGTGGACGTGGTGCACGCGTGCAACCCGCCGGACCTGTTCTTCCTCGTCGCCCGGGCGATGCGCAGGCGCGGGGCGCGGTTCGTGTTCGACCAGCACGACCTGGTGCCGGAGCTGTACCTGTCGCGGTTCGACCGGGGCGAGGACTTCCTCTACCGTGCGGTCTGCCGGATGGAGCGCGCGACCTACCGGGCCGCCGACGTGGTCATCGCGACCAACGAGAGCTACCGCCAGGTCGCGCTCAGCCGGGGCGGCAAGTCGCCGGACAAGGTGTTCGTGGTGCGTAGCGCGCCCGCGATCGAACGGTTCCACGAGGTCGAGCCGGACGAGTCGCTCAAGAAGGGCAAGCCGTATCTGCTCTGCTACCTGGGCGTGATGGGCCCGCAGGACGGCGTGGACTACGCGCTCAGGGCGCTGGCCAAATTACGCGACGAGCAGGGACGCACCGACTGGCACGCGGCCTTCGTCGGCGGCGGGGACACCTTCGACGCGATGGTGGAGCTGTCCCGCGAGCTCGGCCTGGAGGACTCCGTGGACTTCACCGGGCGCATCCCGGACGAGGACCTGGTGCGTTACCTGTCCAGCGCCGACGTGTGCCTGTCGCCGGACCCGCTCAACCCGCTCAACGACGTCTCCACGATGAACAAGGTCATGGAGTACATGGCGATGGCCCGCCCGATCGTCTCCTTCGAGCTGCGCGAGGCCCGGGTCTCGGCGGGCGAGGCGGCCGTGTACGCCCCCGCCAACGACGAGTCGGAGTTCGCCAAGCTGATCGCCCTGCTCCTGGACGACCCGGACGAGCGCCGCAGGATGGGTGAGCTCGGCCAGGCCCGGGTGCGAGGCCCGCTCTCCTGGGAGCACTCGAGGAAGGCCCTGATCGCCGCCTACGATTCCGCCGTCGAATGACGCCGGTGGCCGCCGTGGTGATCCCCGCGCACAACGAGGAGGCGGTGCTCGGCCGCACGCTGGGCCGGCTGCTCGCCGGTGCCGCGCCGGGCGAGTTCGACGTCGTGGTGGTCGCCAACGCGTGCGCGGACGGGACCGCCGAGGTGGCCAGGCGCGCGGGCGTGCGGGTGGTCGAGACCGCCGTGCCGGGCAAGGCGCACGCGTTGCGTCTCGGCGACGCCGAATGCCGGGCGTTCCCCCGCGTCTATCTCGACGCGGACGTGGAGCTCTCCGCCGCCTCGGTGCGGTCGCTGGCCACCGCGCTGGCCGAACCCGGGGTGATGGCCGCCGCTCCCTCGCCGGACTGGGAGCTGGCCGGTGCGGGTCCGGTCGCACGGCGCGTGCACCGGGTGCACGACCGGCTGATCGGCCCGCGCCGGGCGCTGGCCGGAGTCGGCGCGTACGCGCTGAACGAGCGAGGCCACGCACGGGTCTTCCCCATGCCCGACGTGGTCGCCGACGACGAGCTCGTGCACCGCAACTTCGCCCCCGCCGAGCGGGCGGTGGTGGCCGAGGCCAGGTCGCTGGTCCGGCCCGCCAGGACCGTCCGCGCGCACCTGCGCCGCAGGGTCAGGGTCAGGCAGGGCAACCGCCAGCTCACCGAGCTGGGCTTCGCCGCCCCCGATGGCAGGCTGGGCCTGGGCGCGCTGGGCGTGCTGGTCCGGCGGCGGTCGGTGAGCCCGCTGGACGCGGCCTGCTACCTGGCCGTGCTGCTCGCGGACAAGGCGCTCGCCCGGCGCGGTACCCGAGTATCGTGGGCGACGGACGTCAGCAGCCGGTGAAGGGATCACACATGCGGAGGCCGTTGATGGCCGCACTACTGGCCGGCGCGCTCCTCGCCACGGCCTGCACCCAGACGTCTCCGCCACCGACCACCAGCCCGCCGACGACCCCCACGGTCACGGTGACTCCCTCGCCCAGCCCCAGTGCCGGCTGCGGCAAATATCCGACCCCGGCGTGCACAGGCGTGCCGCCAGGCACGAAGCTCACCGAGCTCAAGCTGAACATGGACGGCGAGACGCTCCGGATCACCAAGCCCGGAACCGTCCTCGACGCCGTGCACGTGCCCGGCAACCTGCTGATCACCGCCAATGACGTCACGATCACCAACAGCCAGATCGACGGCCAGATCATGGGCGTCTACGACAACAAGCGCTACACCTTCGACGTCAGTGACTCCACCGTCGGCCCGACCGACCGCTGTGACACCGCGCCGGGCATCCTGGACGCGGGCTTCACCGCGACCCGGGTGCACATCCGCGGCCACGGTGACGGATTCAGCGTCTCCGGTGACAATGTGACGATCAAGGACTCTTTTGTCCTGCTGTGCAGCAACTCGGGTGACCACTCCGACGGCATCCAGAGTGTCGGCGCCAGCAAGAACCTCACCTTCCACCACAACACGGTCGACCAGCGCAAGGCTCCGTCGCACACCGCCCCGGTCTTCCTGGTCGACCGCACCCAGGGCGTCACGGTCACCGACAATCTGCTGATCGGTGGAACGTACACGGTGCAGATCAGGACCGCGCCCGGTGCGGTCGCCCGGAACAACGCCGTGGTGGACCGCTCGTGGGACTTCGGCCCGGCCTCTATCGACTGCGCCAACACCGACTGGTCCGGCAACTCCCTGGTCACCATCGACGACGACTACAACGTCACCTCCACCGTCGGGCCGCTGGCCTGTCCTACCTAGGCGCGGACGGCGCCTGCTGCCGCGACTGTTTGCGTTCGTCCTCGACGATGCGCAGCATCGCACCGCAGGCGCCGATCAGGAAGAACATCAGCGCGGTGACCTGCGGGAAGGCGAGCAGGTCGAAGGTGACCGCGCCGACCAGGGGCACGATCGCGGTCGCGGCGAGGGTCAGGGCCAGGTTGCGGTCGCGGGGGTCGACGCTCAGGTAGCGGGCCTTGGACGCGCCGTACGCCGCGATCAGGACGATGCCGACCAGCACGGTGATGCCCACGATGCCCGCCTCGACCAGCGTGAGCAGATACTGGTTGTCGAAGACCTGGTGCTTCGGGGCGTACCAGGTGCCGATGCCGCGGCCGAACCAGGGGCGGCGCAGAAACTCGGCGGTCGCGTTGGGATAGTCGTGCACCCGGTAGCGCACACTGTCGTCGGAGCCGATGCTGGTGAACAGGTTGTAGAAGGTGCCGAGCAGGCCGGGGAACAGCACCTGGACGACGACCAGGAAAGCCCCCACCACCCCCATCGCCTGCAGCCTGCGCCGGCCCGACCAGCCGATGAACAGCACGATGCCGACCGTGGCGATGGCCAGGATGCCGGAGCGGGAGACCGCGAACATCAGGCCCATCGCGATCATCACGGCGGCGATCCACCAGCGGCGGGGGGACTGTCCCCGGTCCCGGGCGTGGAAACCGTAGTGGACGGCGAACGGCAGGATCATCGCCATGATCACGCCGAACTCGATCGGGTGGCCGGTGGTGGCCGGCACCCGCTGGATGCCCGACCTGGCCTCGACCGCCTGGACGACGACGTCGTTGGCGTGGAGGATGGGCAGTTCCATGTAGACGGTGAGGTCGATCCCGGAGATCCACTGGACCCCTCCGATGAACGCCATCCCGACCCCGGCGACCACCATGGCCTTCAGCACGAAGTCCAGCCGCTCGCGCCCGCGCACCCCGTCGACCATCCCGAGCGCGAGCCCCAGGTTGGCGACGACCAGCACCAGCGAGTGGTCGGCCGAATTGAGCTCGTCGCTGGGCAGGTAGGCGAAGGTCGCGTAGCCGTACACGAACAGGAGGGCGAAGCCGTAGGTGAACATGCCGCGGCGGACCGCGTTCGGGCCTTTGGCGACGCCCAGCGTGGTGGTGAAGTGCGCGCAGAACCACAGCGTGATCGTGAACAGGCCGAGCACGTCGGCCGGGGTCAGCGACATCGGCAGGCCGCGCAGGATCAGCCGGGCGGGGGTCAGCAGAATCACCATGACGTAGACGCACATCAGGGTCGCGCCGTCGGCGCGCTGTTGCAGTGGGCTGTCCAGGGAGGCGATCTGGATCCGGGGGGATGCCGTCGTCATCGCATCGCGCCCAGGGGCTGCGCGCCGCGCGGCTCCGAGGACGACCTGCCCGGCTCTGACTGCTTGCGCCTCTGCCGGTCGACCAGGTAGCTCTCCACCGCGAACGTGCTCCACAGGCTCAGCAGCGCGCCCACTCCGGCCGCCGCCGCGGCCCCCCTGGCCTTGCTGCCGAGCTGGGGCTGCGGGGTCGTCGGGGCGACCACCTCGATCGCGGTGAGGAAGGTCTGCCGCGGCGCTCCCACCTTGGTCTGCCGCTGCACCAGCTCCTGCTTGGTCCTGGCCAGCACCTTGGCGACCATCTGGCGCGCGCCCTCGGCGCTGTCGCTTTCGCCCTCCACGAACACGAACGGGCTGCTGGCCATGCTCTCCGGGTTGGTGCTGCCGTTGGTGACCTTGTAGGAGGTCGGGTCGCCGGGCAGCACCCCGAGCTCGGCGGTCATCTCCGGGGAGCCCATCGCCTGGATCAGGATCGAGGCGGTCATGTTGAGGCCGTAGTCGAAGTTCAGCAGCGGGTTGGTGATCGGGTTGGGCAGCTTCGGATCCGGCGGGACCGTTCCTCCGGTGGTCGGGATGCTCAGCACGATCACACCGTTGGAGATGTAGGTCGGCGGAATGGTCAGATAGGCCATCGCCGCGCCGCCCAGCCCCAGAAGCAACATGGGAAGGGCGATATACCAGCGCCGGACCAGGACGAGGACCGTCCCCCAGAAGTCCATATGATTCCTTCCCCGAACCTCTCATTTCTATCGCGGCTTGATGCGGGTGGTGTTACGCCTATCCGTAACGAATCAGATGATGAGGCCGATAGCAGATGAGAAGCTGCCCAGGGGGCATAGCCTAGCCGTTCGCTCACCGTTGAACATTGGTCGATGTCGCACGTTCGCGACAGAAAAAGCGTCAGAAAGACTGGAGGCCACCGGCCCATGACTGAGCTGGCCGTCATCACGCCGACGTGGAAGCCCGACGGAGCCTTCTTCGCCGAGCTGCACCGGTCGGTGCTGGAGTTCACCTCCGATGACACCGTGCATCACGTGATCGTGCCGGCCGCCCACAAGAGCGCCTTCAGCGGATACGCGGGCCCCCGCTGCCGGATCTGGACGCATCCCGAGCTGTTGCCCCGCCGTTACTGGCGGATGCCCGGCGGCACCTGGCTGAACGCGGGCCATCCGTGGCCACCGGTCCGCGGCTGGGTCATGCAGCAGGCCGCCAAGATCGCCGCCGCCGGGATGATCGACGCCGACGCGATCCTGCTCGCCGACTCCGACGTGGTGCTGGTCCGCCCGGTCGAGGCCGCGAACTTCCGGGTGGACGGCGAGCTGTCGCTGTTCCGCAAGCCGGACGCGGTGCACGACGGCATGGACCGGCACGTGCGCTGGCACCAGGTGGCCCGCGACCTGCTCGGCCTGCCCGCCGCGCCGCCCCCGCCGCTGAACGACTACGTGGACGCGCTGATCTTCTGGGACCCGGTCGTCGTCCGGGCGATGCAGGACCGCATCGCCGAGATCACCGGCAAGCACTGGGTGGACGCGTTCACCCAGCAACTGCACATCTCCGAGTTCATCGTGTACGGCGTCTACGCCGACGAGCTCATGAAACAACGCCCGCCGAGCAGCCCGCTCATCTGCCACAGCAGCTACGACCGCCGGCCGATGGACGAGGCGGGCGCGCTGGCCTTCGGTGACGGGATCGGCCAGGACGCGGTCGGCATGATGATCTCTTCACACTCGAACACGCCCCTCGAGGTCCGTAGGACCGCCGAGCGGCGCTGTGTCGAGGTCGCGAGAAAATGAAGGAGTCAGGACTGCCGATCGTCGGGAGCGGAGCCGTTCTTGGTGACCCAGCCGCCCGTCCCGACACCGTCGTCACCGTCGGAGAGCACGATGACGATGGTCTCGTCGTCGTAGCGGTCGTCGTCGCGGACGACGGGCGCCACGCGGAGATCGTCCACCCTCTCCTCGTCCACCCGCTCCACGGTCGTGTTGCTGATCATCGGCGGGTACGGCTTACGCACCAGCCGGTCGGCACGCCACTGGGTGGTGGCGGTCATGTCCTCCCGGTCCGGCCAGGGGGAGATGTCCGGGTCCGGCCGCTGCGAGACCGGCACGGGCCGCTTGACCATCCGCGAGCGCGCGAACGCGTACGCGATGCCGAAGGTCCCGGCGAGGGTCAGCACGAACGCCACGGCGGCGGCCTGCCACTTGCCGCCCAGCTCCATCTCCGGCTCGGAGGCGGGGACGATCCCGGCCACCATGATGAAAGTGGAGCGCGGCGCGCCCAGGCTCTTCTGGCGGGTGTCCAGTGACTCGCGGATCATCGTCTGGGCCTTGTCCACCACGCTACTGGCCTGCGCAGCGGTCCTGGCGTCCACCGAGATGTAGATGTACGGGCCACTGATGTCAAGAAGATCAGGATCGGTGCGGCCGTCGTCGATCACCAGGTCGGTCGTGCCACCCACCGGCGCTCCAAGAGCACTCTTTATGTCCGGTGTGTTCATCGACTGGATCAAAATGCTCGCCGTCGTCTTGAGCCCGTCGCTGAACTGCAGCAGCGGGTTGGTCAGCCCGGCCGGCTTGGTGGGATCCGTGAACGCCCCCTTGGCCGATGTGGTCAAGACCATCAAGACGTTCGAGGTGTAGTGGACCGGTACAAAATAAAAAGAGGCCGCGGCCACGGCAAGGGAGAGCAGGACCAACGGCGGCCCCACCATCTTCCGTGCAGCTAGGCCGAGGATGATCTTCCAAAACTCCATCTGTTCCCCCGCCCAGTGTCATGGCGCACGGGAGCGCCTCGGGCGGCCCCGACCCTACACGGTAGGAATCGCCCTACACCTATTGATCGTTACATCCGCAACTCACCAGTGACCATCTACAGCTATCCACTGACCTACCAACTATCCACCGACTTTCTAGCCTACGCACTCCCTGCAACGGTTATACGCGGTGCGTCTTCTCCGATAAACCTACGGAGGACTTGCTTGTCGGGGGAGAGGACCACATGACGTCAGCGACGGATGGTGCGGCGACCGAGTCGGCACCACCGGGCCAGGACGGGCAGAGACGCCTCGTCGGGCTGGACGGGATCCGCGGGCTGGCGGCCCTGTTTGTGGTGCTGCACCACTGCTGGCTGTCGTCGTTCCCCGGTTTCCCACTTAATACCGGCCCAAAATGGACAGACTGGTTGCTTTATGGGCATTTCGCGGTCGCGGTGTTCATCGTCCTGTCCGGCTTCTCACTGGCGGTGGCCCCCGCCCGGCGCAACTGGGAGCTGGGCGGCCTCCGCAGGTTCGCGCACCGGCGACTGTGGCGTGTTCTGCCGCCCTACTGGCCGGCTCTGGCGATGAGCCTCATCATCGCCTGGACGCTCATCCCACAGCCCGGTCAGGGCGCGCCGAACGCCAAGTCTGTGCTCTTCTACGGGCTGCTGATCCAGGACGTGTTCGGCTCGCCCAGCCCGAACGGCGCGTTCTGGTCGATCGCCATCGAAGCCCAGCTGTATCTGGTCTTCCCGCTGCTGCTGCTGATGGTGCGCCGGGCGGGCATGGTCGTGATGCTGGGCGCGGTCACCGTCGTGGTGGTGGCCATCGGCCTGCTCGCGCCCTCGGTTCCCGCGGTCGACATGCTGATGCGCTTCACGCCGCAGTTCGCGGTGCTGTTCGCGATCGGGGCGGTGGTGGCGAGCGTGGCCGGGGGCCACTGGCTGCGGGTGCCATGGGGCCGGCTGTCCGTGCTGGCCGTGATCCCGGTCATGGTGCTGGTCGTGACGCGCGGCTCGGTCTGGACCGCGGAGAACTTCTACTGGGTGGACCTGGCGCTCGGCCCGGCCGTCGGCTGCCTGCTCGCGGCGATCGCGGCGGGCCGTCCCGCGCCGCTGATCAGGGTGCTGGACACCCGGCCGCTCCGCGCCCTCGGGTCGTTCTCCTACAGCCTCTACCTCACCCACGCGCCGATCGTGGTCGCGCTGCACGCGCTGGTCATCGCGCCGAACGTGCCGCCGGGCACGCCGGCGTTCCTGGCCACGCTGGCGCTGTGCGTGCCGGTGACGCTGCTGGTGGCGCGCGGCTTCGCGGCCGTGTTCGAGCTGCCCTTCCAGCGGCACAGGAACTGGCCCGCCCTGCGTGCGGCCATGCTGGCCCGGGTACGGCGGCGGCGCGACCGGGCTAGCGCGCCATCAGACGAATCCCCCGCTCGGCAAACGACCTGATCCTGTCCAGCGGCACCACGATCACGATGTAGGTCAGCATGCCCGCGCCGCCCGCCACGAACAGCGTGACGAACGCGTTGCCGGCGGTCAGGTAGGCCAGCGCCATCGCGACGCCGAAACAGGCCAGACCGCCGACAAGCGGCCGGACCAGCATGGGCAGGACCGGCAGCAGCCGCACCCCGGCCCTGTTGACGGCCAGGATCGCCAGCGGCAGCGCGACCAGCAGCGCGGCGGCGGCCTGGCCGAAGGCCGCGCCGCGAATGCCCTCCAGCTGTGTGCAGACGATGACGGTCGGCACCATGGCGGCGCCGTACCCGATGTTCATCCACACCGTCGAGCGGGTCGCGCCCTGGCCGTTGAGGATGTCCAGCGCGAAGGAGGTCATCATCCGGATCAGCATCAGCAGCGCGAGGAAGCGCAGCACACCGGCCGACTGGCTCCACTCCACGCCGTACAGGACGTGGATGATCGGGTGCGCCAGCGTTCCCATCAGCACGGCCAGGGGTAACACCGTGGCGAACAGCAGGGCGACCGAGCCCTGCACGCCGCGCGAGAGCTCGTCGTCCTCGCCCTCCGCCAGCCGGGAGAACCCGGCCAGCGACACCTGTCTGATCGCGGTGCCGACCAGTCCCGGCACCCAGCTGGAGACGTTGAAGGCCAGCAGGTAGTAGCCGAGCCACGGGCGGTCGTTGCCCATGATGTTGCCGACGATGACGTAGCCCACGTTGGCCAGGACGGTCTCCAGGCCGATCCCGGCCGCCGACGGGATGCCGAAGCGCAGCAGCCGCTTGGCGATCTCCCGGTCGAAGCCGACCCGGAACGGCATCTTGGCGAAGAAGAGCACGAGCACGCCGGTGACCACGGCGGCGGCCACCTGGCCCCAGGCGAAGCTGAAGGGCCCGGCGCCACCGGCCGCCAGCGCGATCGCCACGCCCGCGTTGACCACGAACCCGGCCAGGATCGCGATGCTGCTCCTGTCCTGCTGGAAGCGCCGCAGCAGCGCCCCGGTCCGGACGGCGGTGATCGCCTCCACCAGGATGACCGCGGTCAGCAGCCGCACCACCGGCGTGGCCTCGGGGTTGCCCGCGGTGGCCGCGAAGTATGGAGCGCCCACCCAGAACACCCCGTACAGCGCGGTCGCCGAGAACAGGTTCAGCAGCGTCGCGGTGGGCGCCATCTCCTCGATCTCACCGCGCCACTGGATGGTCGCGGCCATGATGCCCAGGTCCTTGACCACCATGACGATGTTGGTCGCGGCCAGCGCCACCGCGTAGATGCCGAAGTCCTCCGGGGCCAGCAGGCGGGCCAGCACCAGGCCCATGACAAAGGACCCGGCCTTCATCACCAGGTTGCCGAGCAGGCTCCAGCCCAGCCCGCGCCCGGCCTTGCGGCGCAGCGACGCGGGGGGCGGGTCGGCCGTGCCGGCCGCTGTGGACGTCACAGCCGCTACAGCCGCCGGGGTTTGTGCGGCCTGTTCGCCGGTCACGACCTTCTCCTCACGGGCGCAGCGAATCGTCGATCGTGCCGTCCGCGCGCCGGGCGGAGAGTCGGGCGAGCCTGGTGAACCGATTGACGAAGGCGTCCTGCGTCAGCTCGAAGCGCCGGTAGGCGTCGATCAGCTCGACCGCGCCCGCCTTGACCGTCCAGCCGGCCTCGTAATCGGGCAGCGCCGTACGGATACGGGAGAAGTCGACGCGGTAGGAGCGGGGGTCGGCGCCGAACTCGCCGGTGATGACCAGGGCCGAGCCGGGCACCGCCTCGACCACCTCGGCGGCGATCTCGGCGACGGTCAGGTTGTTCTGCTCGGAGCCGACGTTGAACGCCTGACCGTGCACCGCGTCCCTGGGCGCGACCAGGCAGGCCGCGAACGCGTCCGCGATGTCCTCGGCGTGCACCAGCGGCCGCCACGGCGTGCCGTCCGACATCACCTTGACCTGGCCGCTCAGGTAGGCGTGCCCGACCAGGTTGTTGAGCACGATGTCGGCGCGCAGCCGGGGTGAGAAACCGAACGCGGTGGCGTTGCGCAGGAACACCGGGCTGAAGTCGTCGTCGGCCAGTGCGAGCAGATCGTCCTCGACCCGCACCTTGGACTCGGCGTACGGCGTGACCGGGCGCAGCGGCGCGTCCTCGGTCAGCAGGCTGTCGCCGCCGGAGGCGCCGTAGACCGAGCAGGTGGAGGCGTAGAGGAACCGCTTGACGCCGGCGTCCTTGGCCAGCCTGCCCAGGCGGGAGGAGGCGTGGTGGTTGATGTCGTAGGTCAGCTTGGGGGCCAGCGCGCCCAGCGGGTCGTTGGACAGCGCCGCCAGGTGGATCACCGCGTCGAACCCGGCCAGGTGCTCGGGCCCGACGTCGCGCAGGTCCACCGCGTAGGTCTCGATCTCGGCCGGAGCCGGCCCGAGCAGGCAGTCGGCGAACAGGCCGGAGTCCAGACCGACCACCTCGTGCCCGGCCGCGGCGAGCACCGGGGACATGACGCTGCCCAGGTAACCCTGGTGTCCGGTCAGCAATACCCGCATCAGTTCTCCAGATCGAGAGTCAGTTTGTTGACATGGAACGCCTCGGCGTAGCGCGCGTGGCACTCGATCCCGCGGATGCGTGCGAGCCCGAGGAAGGCCTCGCGGTCATACCACGGCTTGCTCCGCTGCGAGGGGTAGTGCTCCTGCAGCAGGCTGACCTTCGCCTCGGCGATGTCCGGGGCGAGCGGCTGGTAGACCGAGGGAGCGGCGAGGTCGCCGTCCCACTTGACGATCTCGTAGGAGAGCGCCAGATGGTTCCTGAACGCGGTCGGCACGAGCTTGGCCAGACCGCGGTGATCCTGGTGGGCGTCCTTGCTCCAGGGCGCGAACAGCAGGTCGGGATCGGTCCTCGACCGAAGCTCCTCGACCGCCGCCTTGGCCTCGTCCCAGTGCGCGGGCAACCGGCCGTCGGGCAGCTTGAGCACGGTGACGCGCAGGTCGGCGCCGGGGCAGAACGCCTCCAGCGCGGCGCGCTCCTCGTCCTCGCGCTCGGTGCCGCCGCCGGAGAGCACGAGCGCGTCCACCCGGATGCCCGGCCGTGCCCTGCAGAGCGTGAGCAGGCTGCCGCCCGCACCGATGGCCAGGTCGTCGCAGTGCGCCGCGAGCGCGGCGACCCTGGCGATCCCCGGCGACCTGAGGCCGATCACGCGCGCTCCCAGAGTGCCCAGGGACGCTCGCCGCGGGCGTACTCCTCGTTGAGCGCGACGCGTTCCTTGACCGTGTCGGTCGGGCGCCAGAATCCCCGGTAGGGATAGGACAGCAGCCTGCCGCGCTTGGCCAGTTCGGCGCAGCCGTCGGCGACCAGGTCGCCGTTCTCCGGAATGTGGTCGAAGATCTCCTGGCGGAGCACGAAGTAGCCGCCGTTGGACCAGAGCGGCATGTCGCTGACCGGGGTGATGCCGCCGACCCTGCCGTCCTCGCCCAACTCGATGCAGTGGAAGGTGTCCGACGGCGGGACGACGGTCATCGAGGCCCCCGCGTCGGAGCGGGCGAAGCGCGCCACGATGTCGTCCAGCGGCGCGTCGGTGAGCACGTCGGCGTAGTTGGCCAGGAACATCTCCTCACCCTCCAGATGGCCGCGCACCCGGCGCAGCCGCTCGCCGATCGGGGAGTCGATGCCGGTGTCCACGAACGAGATCGACCAGTCGGAGATGTCGGTGGACAGCAGCTCCACCCGGCCGCCGCGCAGGATGAAGTCGTTGGACGTGGTCTCCTCGTAGTGCAGGAAGAAGTCCTTGATGTGATGCGCGCCGTAGCCCAGGCACAGCACGAACTCGGTGTGGCCGAAATGCGCGTAGTAGCGCATCACATGCCAGATCAACGGTCGAGGGCCCACCGGCTGCATCGGCTTGGGGACGTCACCGGGCGCGCCACTGCGCATCCGTGTGCCGTACCCGCCGCAGAACAGGACGACCTTCACACGATCTCCAAAGACGGAACCGGGAAGACAAGTCTGCCTCCCCATTCACGGACATAAAACAACTTCTCCACCAACTCCCCCGTCACATTCGCAGGGGAGCACCAATACATCGTCCGATCGATCCACCGCGATACAACCGGCGCCCGCGCAACCGGCGGGACCGACCCGCGGCCGGCATATCCATGACGCGGCCGAGGCGGGAAAGGTTGGCGGGCCGACACCCCTGTGTCTTGCCCGCCCCACACCGATCCGGAGGAGTCAGGAACGGCCGACGGCCATCCGGGTGACCTTGCGAACCCGGCGCACCGCGGTCTGCCGGTGCCTGCGCACGTACAGGGCGCGGACCGCGCTGCGGATCCGGCGGTACTGCTCGGCCGTGAGCGTGCCGTCCTCGACCTGGGCGTGCGCCCAGAACAGGGTCTCGCGGCACTGCAGCAGCGTGGAGCAGTAGCCCTTCCAGGTGGGCACGCCGAGGCGGCGGGCCAGCTTGCCGCGGTGCTTGATGTCCCAGTGGCGCTCGGCCAGCACCTCGTTGATGTGCTCCCACGGCCCGGCCATGGCCAGACGGGTGGCGAAGACCTGGTCCTCACGCGGCATGTTGCGGCGGGTCATCGCGGCCACGGGCTCGCGGCGGACCATGCCGTACAGCGGGTCGATGATCAGGTAGCTCTCGTTGAGCAGGCGGAGCAGCTCGGTCACCCGCTCGGCCGGGTCGTCGGAGCCGAGCCCGAAGCCGGGATTGGCCTCCTCGTAGCGCTGGGTCCGCACCACGCCGTCACGGGTGTCGGTGTAGGAGATCTGGGTGGTGACCATCAGCAGCCGGGGGTCGGCGGTGAAGGCGTCGACGCACTTGGTGGCATAGGTCGGGTCGAGCCGGTCGTCGTCCCCGATCCACCGGAAGACGTCGCCTTTCGCCACCTGGATGGCGTAGTCGAAGTTACGCAGCATGCCCAGGTTCTCGGGCTGGCGGTGGTAGGAGATGCGGCTGTCCTGCGCGGCCAGGCCCCGGCAGAGCTCCTCGGTCGAGTCGGTCGAGGCGTTGTCGGAGATGACCAGTTCGACGTCGCCGTACTGCTGCGCGAGGACCGATCGGACCACGCCTTCCATGACGTCGGCGCCGTTGTAGACCGGCAGGCCGATGGACACTAGCATCTGTCTCTCCTCGGGGGGTCGTTCATCAGGGGGTCAGCGCGATTCGACCCGTTCCAGCCAGATCTCGCGCCAGAACGGCAGGTGCCCTCGCGGGCAGTTCATATTGGGGACGCCGGGGCAGACGAAATCCTCCAGCAGGATGCACGGGGTCTTCATCTCCAGCATCCGGCCGGTCGGCTCGTCGATGCAGCGCTCCACCCGGCCGACGACCTTGGCGGTCCGGCCGCAGAACGCGGTGAGGCCGACCTCGAAGCCCATGCCCCGGTTGCGGAGGTTCGGGTCCAGGGTGGCCGCGATCTCGTCCTTGGACTTGACCCGGACCAACTCGCCCGGCTGCAGGTCGAGGGTGGCCACCGGGGTGCCGCCGATCGCGCGGCCCTTGAGGAACCCCCAGGCCAGTCCCTCCTTCAGCAGGAGGCGCTTGGGCAGAACGCGTTGGCTCAGGCTCTGCACGCGGTTGAACAGGCCGATGAGGAAGGCCCGCACGGTCTCCCAGGTGGTGGCGTTTCCGGAACGCACGTCCCAGACGTACTGGCGCATGTCCTTGAGCGGCAGGCGACCGGGGGCGGCGCGGAGGATCTCGGTGGCCTGGCAGGCGTAACGCGGCGCGCCGTCGTCGAACGGCTCCCTGACCGCGTTGCGGTGCAGGATCTGCACGTCCACCGGCTTGGCCGGAGGCGGCGGGTCCAGGGCGCCCTCGGCCCTGCGCAGCCACGCGGTCTTCCAGTAGAACAGGCACGCGGTCTGGCAGCCACCGTGGGCGGCGCCGTCGCAGCGGGAGCCGGACAGGTGCAGGGCCTCGGTCATGTGGCGCAGGCCGGTGCGGTCGATGGTGTCGCAGAGCTTGTGCGCCACCTTGTACACGGTGAGCTTCCTGCCGCAGAACTCCAGCATCTCCGGCATGAACGGCAGCCCGTCGAGCTCGCCCTTCTCGTCAAGCGTCGCCAGGATGTCCTCCGCGCTGAGAACCTCCACCAGATCGCCGACTTTGAAGGACTCGGCGGTCTTCATGGCCTTCATGCTCGCTCCCCATGGGATTGTGATGGCTGCTGGGTCGCCTCGTCCAGGAGACCGCCCTCGGACAGTGCCCGTGCCGCCTCCACCAGGGCGGCGAAGGGAATCGCCGACCGCTCCGCGATGTCCAGAAGGCTATGGTCACCGTCGGAATAGTTAAGTATCCACAGGATGGCCATCTGATGCTGCTTGTTGTCCTTGTGCAGGGCCGGTGAACGGTAGAGTCCGCGCTTGCCGAGCTGGGGTTCGCCGTACGGCTGCAGGTTGAGATAGGTGCGGTTCCCCTCGATGACTTCGACGATCTCCCGCACCGCGGCCAGGGTGTCGGCCATCGCCTCAGGAGTGACGAAGTCGGGGTCGTCCGCCGAGGTGTGATACTCCGGGTACGCCTCGTTGGGGGACCGGGTCAGCAGGCCCACCGGCAGGTTGAAGCCGGGCGAGCAGAACTGGCGCTCGTCGTAGCCGTACGGGGTGAAGTCGAGGAGTTCGTGCTCGCGGGTGCTCAGCACGTGGGCGGCGGCCCGGTCGATGAGCGTGTCGCCGCGGCGGCTGCGCTTGTAGGTGAGATGGCCGGGGTCACCCGCGCAGGCCAGCACGAATCCGTGCTTGATGCGATCCACCCTGTCCCGGTTGCGGGCCAGCCAGGTGATCGACCCGATCGTGCCCGGCGCGAACACGAACCGGTAGGTGTGACGGGGGCGGGACTCGGCGAGAGCCTGGGCGAGCTGAACCGCCACCGCGATGCCCGCCAGCGTCTCGTTGGCGAGAGCGGGGTGACAGGTGTGGCAGACGATTATCACCTCGTCGTCCAGCTCGCCCGGCACGACGTGCTCGGCGTAGGTGAGGTGCCCGTCGGCCAGGGTGGCGTCGATCCTGACCTCGTACTCGCCGTCCTGCAGCTCCTGCAGCGTGTCCTCGCTGAGGCAGAAACCCCAGTTCGCCGCGTAGTAGCCGGTCCGGTACGGGACGAGGCCGGGCTGGTCGGGCAGCGTGTGCAGGTGCTCGCGCAGCTGCGACAGCGGCATCGTCGCCTCGACCGGCACGCTGTAGCCGACCACGTGCAGCGGGGTCTCGGCGAAGTCGATCACCTTGCGGCCGGAGGCGTCCTTGACGTAGGCGTCCCGGATGTTCCACTCCTGGGGGACCGTCCAGTCCAGCACCTGCGTCCCGGTCGGCACCTCGTGCACGTCCAGCGGGATCGACTCGCCGATGATCTCCAGGGTGCGCCGGACGCCGTCGCCGGTCATGCTGCGGCAGATCGGATGCAGGCGCTCGACCAGCGCGTGCATCTCCTTACCCGCTCTGTCCGGATCGTTCACGCGTTCTCCCAGAGTGCCCAGGGGTGCAGGCCGCGCGCGTACTGCTCGTTCAGTGCGAAGCGCTCCTTGACCGTGTCGGTCGGCCGCCAGAATCCCCGGTAGGGATAGGCGAGCATCCGGCCGCGCTTGGCCAGCTCGGCACAGCCGTCCGCGACGAGGTCACCGTTCTCCGGGATGTGGTCGAAGACCTCCTGGCGGAGCACGAAGTATCCGCCGTTGACCCAGAGCGGCATCTGGCTGACCGGGGTGATCCCGTCGACCATCCCGCTCTCGCCGAGCTCGATGCAGTGGAAGGTGTCCGAGGGAGGCACCACCATCATCGACGCGCCGGCGTCGGACCTGGCGAAGCGGTCGACGATCTCCGGGAGCGGCGCGTCGGTGAGCACGTCGGCGTAGTTGGCCAGGAACATCTCGTCGCCGTCGAGGCGGTCGCGGACCCGCCGGAGCCGCTCGCCGATCGGCGACTCGATCCCGGTCTGCACGAACGAGATCGACCAGTCCGAGATGTCGGTGGACAGCAGCTCGACCTTGCCCTCGCGCAGGACGAAGTCGTTGGAGGTCGTCTCCTGGTAGTGCAGGAAGAAGTCCTTGATGTGGTTCGCCCCGTAGCCGAGGCAGAGGATGAACTCCTTGTGCCCGAAGTGCGCGTAGTAGCGCATCACATGCCAGATGAGCGGCCGGGGGCCCACGAGCTGCATCGGCTTGGGAGCCTCACCGGGCGTGCCGTTGCGCATCCTCGTCCCGTACCCGCCGCAGAAAAGAACGACCTTCACGGATTCACCTCCACGATCTCCAGGCTCGGGATGGGGAAGACCAGCCGGCCTCCCCAGGCGTGTATGAAGGACAGCTGGCCGATGAGCTCCTCGCGGAGGTTCCACGGCAGGACGAGCACGTAGTCGGGCCGGTCTTCGGCGATCCGCTCGGGCGGCAGGATCGGTATGCGCGCGCCCGGGGTGAACCTGCCGTGCTTGTAGGGGTTGCGATCCACCGTGTAGGAGAGCAGGTCCGCCCGGATGCCGCAGTGGTTGAGCAGCGTGTTGCCCTTGCCCGGTGCTCCGTAGCCGACCACCGTCTTGCCCTCCTCGGCGGCCCCGACGAGAAACTTCAGCAGGTCCCGCCGTACGCGGGCCACCCGCTCGCGGAACTCCGCGTAGCCGGACAGCTCGTGCAGCCCCGCGGCCTTCTCGGCCGCGAGCAGCTCGGCCACCCGTTCGCCGGGCTCGCCGGCGACCTCGGCGGGCCGCGCCCACAGGCGGATCGAGCCCCCGTGGGTCGGCAGCGTCTCGACGTCCACGAGGGTCAGCCCGCCACTGGCCAGGGCGCGCTGCGCGGAGGCGACCGTGTAGTACTGGAAGTGCTCGTGGTAGATCGTGTCGTACTGGTTGAACTCCATCAGGGTGAGCAGGTGCTGGACCTCGATGGAGACCCAGCCGTCGTCGGCCACGAGGGCGCGCAGGCCCTGGGTGAAGCCGATGACGTCCGGGATGTGGGCGTAGACGTTGTTGGCCACCACGAGGTCGGCGGGCCCGTACTCCTGGCGCACCGTGTCGGCGGTCTCCGGCCCGAGGAAGGCCGTGAGCGTCGGCACGCCCCCGTCCCTGGCCGCCTGGCCGACGTTCTTCGACGGCTCGATGCCGAGGCATCGGATCCCCTGGTCGATCACGTGCCGCAGCAGGTAGCCGTCGTTGCTGGCCACCTCGACCACGAACGAGTCGTCGTCCAGCCCGAGCCGGTCGACCGCCCCGTGCACGAACTCCCGCGCGTGCTCCACCCACGACGTCGAGTACGACGAGAAGTAGGCGTACTCGGTGAAGGTGTCCTCCGGCGTGATCATCGGCGGGATCTGCGCCAGCCAGCAGCCGGTGCAGACCCGCAGATGCAGCGGGTAGGTGACCTCGGGCTCCTCAAGCTGCTCCGCGGTCAGGAACCGCTCACAGGGCGGGGTCGCCCCGAGGTCGACGACGCTGGCCAGGCTCGTCGAGCCGCACAGCCGGCATGCTGTCATCACTATGCTCCCTCGCCGCTGAACGCGGCTCGACTCGTCTTCGACTGGATATCGGCCATCGCGCGCGCGTGGCCGACCGCGGTGATCTCGTCGCCGCCGACCGTCACGGCGGCTCCGTCACCGCTGGTCATCACGGCGATCCCGTCGCCGCTGACCGCCGGCAAAAACATCGGACTCTCGCAATGCCTCTCGCCAGTCCCGCATCGGCGGCAGCCCCGCCCGGCTCCACCCGTCGTGTCCCAGCACGCTGTAGGCCGGCCGTCGCGCGGGGCGCGGGAACTCCTTGGAGGAGACCGGGTTGACCCGGTCCGGGTCGGCGCCGACCAGCGTGAAGATCTCCCTGGCGAAGGCGTGCCAGCTCGTCCGGCCGGAGTTGGTGGCGTGGTAGATGCCGGGCGGCGCCTCGGAGAGTGCCAGCCGGACGATCCGGTCGGCCAGGTCACCGGTCCAGGTGGGCTGGCCGAACTGGTCGTCGATGACGTCCACGGTCGCCCTGTCCTTTTCGAGGCCGGCCATCGTGCGTGCGAAGTTCGGGCCGGCCGCGCCGTACAGCCAGGCCGTCCGCACGACGTAACCGGTGTCGGGCAGCAGCTCCAGCACGGCGCGCTCGCCCACGAGCTTGGTGCGGCCGTAGGCGTTGACCGGGCAGGTCGCCGCGTCCTCGGGGTAGGGGTCCAGCGCGGTCCCGTCGAAGACGTAGTCGGTGGAGGGCTGGACCATCCGCGCGCCGAGGCTCGCGCACGCCTCGGCCAGCGCCCGCACCCCCAGGCCGTTGACGGCGAGCGCCTCCGCCTCGTGCGTCTCGGCGTCGTCCACGGCCGTCCACGCCGCGCAGTTCACCACGATGTCCGGCTTGCACGCCGACACCAGATGACGTACGGCGGACGTGTCGCAGAGGTCGAGCTCCTCTCTGCGGAGCGCGAGGACGGAGTGCTTCCCGGCCGCCAGGCGGCCCAGCAGCTCGGTCGCGAGCATGCCGGAAGCACCGGTGACCAACCACCGGCTCATCGAACGTCCTCCCGTGACGGCTCGCCACTCGCGCCCGGCGGGGCTCCGTCCCCGTCGTCCCCGCCGTGCTCGCCGTGCTCGCCGTTTCCGCCGTGCTCGCTCGCGACGGCGGCCTCCCACCAGTCCGGGTGGTCGGCGTACCAGCGGACCGTGTCGGTCAGCCCCTGCTCGAACGGGACGGCCGGCCGGTAGCCGAGTGCCTGGAGCCGGGAGTCGTCCAGGGAGTAGCGGCGGTCGTGTCCCTTGCGGTCCTCGACGTACTCGACCATGTCCCAGCCGACGCCGCAGGCCGCGAGCAGCCGGGTGGTGAGCTCGACGTTGGTCAGCTCCGCCGTACCGGCGATGTGGTAGACCTCGCCGGGCTCGCCCAGCTCCGCGACGAGCCGGATGCCCGCGCAGTGGTCCTCGACGTGGACCCAGTCGCGGACGTTGCCGCCGTCGCCGTAGAGCGGAACCTTGCGACCCCGGAGAAGGTTGGTGATGAAGAGGGGGATCATCTTCTCCGGATATTGGTTCGGTCCATAGTTGTTGCCGCAGCGGGTGATGGACACCGGCAGGCCGTGGGTGACCGCGTAGGCGCGGGCGATCATATCGCCCCCCGCCTTGGCCGCGGAGTACGGCGAGCGCGGCCGGACCGGTGCGTCCTCGTTCCAGGAACCGATGTCGATCGACCCGTAGACCTCGTCGGTGGAGACCTGCACCACCCTCGGGGTGCCCGCGTCGAGACACGCCTGCATCAGCGCCTGCGTGCCGAGCACGTTGGTCCGCACGAAGTCCGCGGCCCCGTCGATCGACCGGTCCACGTGGGACTCGGCCGCGAAGTTGACGACGAGGTCGTGCCCCGGGACCAGCTCGGCCAGAAGGGCCGCGTCACAGATGTCGCCGTGGACGAAGTCGTGGGCGGCACCTTCCAGGTTCGCCGGGTTGCCGGCATAGGTGAGCTTGTCGATGACCGTCACAGCCGTACCGTCCGCGGCGAGTGCGCGGACGTAGTGGGAGCCGATGAATCCGGCCCCACCGATGACCAAGACCTTCATGAACTGATCTGAACCTTGCTGTGATCGCCCAGCACGAAACGGTGGGCTCGGGGGGTGTTGGGGGCGGGGGTGACTTCGACATCGTGACCGATGAGGGACGCCTCGATCCGGGAGACCCCGGAGATCGAGGATCTGGGCAGCACGATCGAGTATTCGATCTCGCTGCCGCTGATCGTGCAGTCGGCCGCGATCGAGGTGAACGGCCCGATGTAGCTGTCCAGGATCCGGGCTCCGGCGCCGATGATCGCGGGCCCGACGATGCGGGACCGTTCGACCACGGCGCCCGCCTCGACGACCACCCGGCCGATCAGCTGGCTGGCGCCGTCCACCGTGCCGTCCGTGCGCGCGTCCAGGGACTCCAGGACCAGCCGGTTGACCTCCAGCATGTCGGTGACGTTGCCGGTGTCCTTCCAGTAGCCGGAGATGACGGTCGACTCGACCCACTGATCCTCGGCGATCAGCCACTGGATCGCGTCGGTGATCTCCAGCTCTCCCCGCCACGACGGCTTGAGCTCGGCCACCGCCTCGTGGATCGCGGGAGTGAAGAGGTAGACCCCGACGAGCGCGAGGTCGCTCTTGGGATTGGGCGGTTTCTCCTCCAGCCCGACCACCCTGCCGCGGGCGTCGAGCTCGGCGACGCCGAACTGCTGGGGATCGCCGACCTGGGTGAGCATGATGTGGGCCGCGGGCCGCTCCTGGGCGAACCGGTCCACGATGTCGTTGATGCCGCCGACGATGAAGTTGTCTCCGAGATACATGACGAAGTCGTCGTCGCCGAGGTAGTCGCGGGCGATCAGCACGGCGTGGGCGAGCCCCAGCGGGGCCTGCTGGCGGATGTAGGTGACCTGCAGGCCGAACGCGAAGCCGTCGCCGACGGCCGCCTCGATCTCGGCCTGCGTGTCGCCCACGACGATCCCGATCTCCCGGATCCCGGCGGCGGCGATGGCCTCGAGCCCGTAGAAGAGCACGGGCTTGTTGGCGACAGGGACGAGCTGTTTCGCCGAGGTGTGGGTGATCGGTCTCAGCCGGGTGCCCGACCCCCCGGCGAGCACGAGTGCTTTCACGGCTAGTAGGCCCCTTCTCCGCCGGTGACGGCGCTCCAGGTCTTCCAGAGAATCTGCAGGTCCAGGAAGAGCGACCAGTTCTCGACGTAACGGAGGTCCAAACGAACCGACTCTTCCCAGCTCAGGTCGGAACGGCCGCTCACCTGCCACAGGCCGGTCATTCCCGGCTTGACGACGAGGCGCCGGCGAACGTCCTCGCCGTACTGCCTGACCTCCTCCGGCAGGGGAGGCCGCGGCCCGACGAGCGACATCTCGCCGCGCAGCACGTTGAGCAGTTGCGGCAGCTCGTCGAGGGAGTAACGGCGCAGGTATGCGCCCACCCGGGTGATCCGTGGATCGTTCCTGATTTTGAAGAGGACCCCGTCGAACTCGTTCTCTCTTTCGAGATTCATTTTGAGTCGTTCGGCATTCATCACCATGGTGCGGAACTTCACGACCTGGAATTCCTTGCCGCCCTTGCCCACCCTGATCTGCCGGAACAGCGCCGGGCCCGGACTCGTCGTACGGATCAGCGCGGTGATGACCAGCATGGGAACGGCCAGCACCAGAAGAGCGAGACCGGCGCTGACCCGGTCGAACAGGCTTTTCGCGAGCTGTCTGGCACCGCGGAAGTCGGGATGCTCGACGTGGAGCAGCGGCATCCCCGCCACCGGGCTGATGCTGATGCGCGGACCGGCCACGTCCATGAGCGCGGGCGCCACGAACAGGTCGGTGCGGGCGTCCTCCAGGCCCCAGGCGAGCCTGCGCAGCGCCGCGCCGTCCAGCTCCGGACAGGCCAGGATCGCGACGGCGTCGGCGTTCACCCTGCTCACCACCTCGGCGACGTCGGAGAAACCTCCGAGCACCGGGACTCCGTTGACCTCCACCATGTCGGAACCGGAGGGCAGGCAGACGGCGACCACGGTCATGCCGTGATGCGGCTGCCTGCGGAGCTGCATCACCAGGTCGAGCACCGACTCCCGGTGCCCCACGGCGACCACGTGGCGCATGTACTCGCCGTGGGCGCGCCGCCGGTGGAGCCGCTTGCGCATCCGGTATCGGAAGAAGACCGTGAGAATCAGGGCCAGCGGGAACATGGCCATGACGAAACTTCGGGCAATCGGCGTCTGGGTGACATAAGCCCCGATCGCGACGGCGGCCGTCAGACCGATCCCGCCGTCGAAAACCGCTCGGAACTCATCCGTTCCCTCGCCGTGTGTGCGCTTGCGGTAGGCGCCTCCCGCCGCCAGAGCCAGCGGCCATGCCAGGGCGAGACAGAGCCCCAGCAGCGCCTCCGTCTCCGGGATGAAGGCACCCAGCCAGAGCCGGACTCCCAGAACCGACTCGCAGGCCACCACCGCGCATGCAAGATCACCGGCCAGCAGGATCCGGGCATAGGACCGCGTCCAGATGCTCGGAGCAGTGCGTACCGCGTTGTCGAGGAGCGCAACAACAGGCTCCTCAAGCCCCACCCTCATATCACTCCGCCCAAACACCCCAGCGTTAACGGATAAGTAGACGCCCATCCCGGTTCAATGGTTGACAGCTTTCCCGAATGCATCAAGAGCGTGGATACCCATGGAAATACTAGTGATCAACTTCCACCAGGGGAACAGCGCCTCCTGTCCACTACTGGCCCAAGTTTGAGCAGGGAAAACACCTTGACGGAACGGTCCAAACGTGTAGGTTTGTCCGTCCCATTTAGCCGATTAACTAGTGATTAGTCATATTCGAAATCCGGGAGTGTCGAAGGGGGTTCCGGGCTGCGCCAGACGACGACGTAGTCATCATGCGCAGCCTCCACCGCCGCACCCAGCCGGTCAAGATCAAAATCGGGAAGGTATCGGAGACGCGTGAGGAAGGACGCGTCGGTCGCCGACTTGGGCACCACGCAGCCCTGGCCGTCTCGGTCGAGGAGGATGTACAGGATGTCCGAGTCCGTATCGCCCACGACCCGCACCTCGACGACGTCCTCCCACGCGAGGGCGTCGACGCTGCCGTCCGCGTAATGGCGGGTAACGCCTTCTTCGGTGACATAAACGTAGGAGTCCGGCACTGAGTTGCCGTGCATGGCCGCGATTGTGACGACTTCAGGGTGTCCGGTGCAAGAGAAGCGTGTAACTCCGGCGGTTAACCGGCGATTAAGGTGTGCCCCAGCTGTGGTCCAGATGGGCGGCGACGGCCCTCCTGGCGGCCTCCGCCGGGCCCCGGCCGATCGCGTCGAGCAGGTCGCGATGCTCGGCGACCAGCAGGTCCCTGTCGGAGTAGACGGTGCGCAGCCGCACGAGGCCGAGCCGGGTCTCGACGGCCAGGGCGGCGTAGAGCCGCTCCAGCCGCGGACTGCCCACCGCGACGACCAGTGCCTGGTGCAGGGCCATGTGCTCGGCCACCACGTCGGACCAGGGGGCGTCACCGGGCAGCGAGGCCATCCGCTCCAGCGCCCCATCGGCCTCCTCGACCCGGCGTCCGGCCAGTGCCGTGGCCATCAGGTCCTCCAGCGGGCGCCGGACGAACATCAGGTCGTCCAGGTCCGCCTCGGTCACCTGGGTCACCTGCGCGCTACGGTGGCGTTCGCGCCGGAGCAGCCCCTCGTGCACGAGCACGGCCAGCGCCTCACGGACGGTCGGGCGGGCCACGCCGTACAGGGTGGAGAGTTCCTGTTCCGGCAGCGCGGTGCCCGGCGCGATCTCGCCGGAGAGCACTCGCCGTCGCAGGGCGTCGGCGAGCGCTCCGACCGCGGAGACGGGATGGAGCGGAAGAGTCACGCCGACGACTTTATTGCTTGCCGCGTCGCTTATCGCGTTGCTCACTGCGCGACCGGCACCGTCTCACCGGCCGTCCTGCCTACGCGTTCGGGAAGGGCCACCGCGACCAGGCTCGCGCCGAGCAGGAACAGCCCGGCGACGGAGACGAGCGTGAGCCGTTCGCCGAGCACCGCCACGCCGAGCAGGGCCGCCACCGCGGGCTCGGTGAGGGCGAGGGTCGCGGCGGTCGCGACCGGGGTGGTGCGCAGGCCCCTGCCGTACAGGAAGTAGGCCAGCGCGGTGGTGGCGCAGCCCAGATAGAGGGCGGTGAGCAGACCGCGCGGCTCGGCGAGCCAGCCGGTGCCCGTCCACAGCAGGACGGGGACCATGACAACCGCGGCCCCGCCGAACATCACCCCCATCACGGCGTCGGAGGAGGCTCCCCCGCTGATCACCCGGGCCGCCGTGACCGCGTAGAACGCGTAGAGCAGGCCGCCGAGCAGCGCGAGCAGGATGCCGTCCGCCCGTGCCTCGCCTCCTCCCCCGGTGAGTACGGCGCAGCCGGTGATCGCCACCGCGGTCGCCCCCGCCCAGCGCCGGGTGGGCGGCACCCGGTCGAGCATCCAGGAGAGCAGACCGGTGAAGACGGGACCGCTGCCGATGGCGACGACGGTGCCGATGGCCACCCCGGTCCGGCTGACCGCGGCGAAGTAGCAGAGCTGGTAGGCGGCCACGGCCACCGCGGCCGGCAGGAGCGCGCCGAGGCGGAGCGAGGCCGGTGCCAGGGAGCCGATACGGAACCAGGTCGGTGATGTGCCGGTACGGAGCGAGACCGGAGGCGTGCCGGTACGGAGCGAGGCCCGCGGGGAGGTGCCGATACGACGTGAGGCCGCCGATCGCATCGCCGGGCCGGCGGCGATCACGAGCACCAGGCCACCGATCACCAGGCGGGCCGCGGCCAGGGAGACCGGATCGACCCCGGCGACGAGCAGTCCGGCGGTTCCCGCGGTGCCCCACAGCACGGCGGCTCCGACGACAGCGAGTTTCATAGAAGGATTGTCTGACAACCAGACAATATCTGTCCAGTCCTCTGCCGGCGACAGGCCCGTCCCCCTGTCGAGACACGGAAGCTATGACCGAAAAGTCGCGACTGTCCGGCTGTTTCGGCGCAGCCCTTGACACGCATCACCGCTGCCGAACGGCCTGGCGTGGCGTTACTTGGCACAGCGTGGCGCGGCAACGAGGCCATACATGTGGCGGCACGGCCATATGTGACACAGCGTGGTGTTACAGGCGTGGCCATACGCGCGATCGAACGGTCATATGTGTCACGGCATGGCACTGCAGGCATGCCCGTAGGCGATGTTACGGACGCCCCGGCATCTACTCCGCGGCGACCGGCCAACCCGCCGATCCGCGGCCACTCGGCCTACGACGCGATCGGGAACGTGCTCTCCGGTGCCGGTGGCGGCTCTTCCGGAGAAGCCTTTCTGTCCGCCCTTACCCTGACCGACTGGGCCGTCGCCACGCAATGCGCGCAGAAGGTCCCACTCCGGCCCTCAAGGCAGGTGCAGTACCAGCGCAAGGCTCCGTCGACGATCCGGAACTCCACGCAGGCAGCACCGTCGGCCACCTCGGCGGTCACGAGCGGCGGGCTGAACCTGACCAGCTGCACCGCCCCCGACTTCTCCAGCTCATTACCGTGCGCCAATGTCACCTGATCCGCGCGGTCCGCCTCCGCTCCGATCAGATCCGCGATCCTCTGCATGGATGCCCCTCTCTATCTAGAAAGACGTACCGGGAGGGCTGGTGGTTCCTAATCACTACGTAGATCAATATGAAGGTATAAATCCTTTCTTGATCTAAATCGCCCGCACGTCTGGTCGCCGATCATCCACGTTGCTAGGGTTTCGCCACCGTTAAACGCGCATATCGGTAATGCGAGGCATTATGGCTAGCCGCAAACACTCGATCAGGGCTAAGATTTTCACCCTGCTACTGGTGCCGATTGTCTCCCTTATAGCGATTTGGGTATTTGCGGCGACCCTTACCGTCCAGGACGGTCAACAGTTACTCAGCGCCAGCAAGGGCTACCAGTACGGGGTGGTCCCCACCCGGGCGATGACCACCGCGTTCCAGCACGAGCGGTTGCTCTCCCTGTCCGTGCTGGGCGACGACATGATCTCGCGCGGCGCTCTGGACGCCCAGCGGATCCGGACGAACGCCGCGCGAACAGAGCTGGAACGGCTGGCGCCCGCGCTTGAGACGGGCCTGAGTCCGGCCGTGTGGAACCGGCTGCACCAGTTGCTGACCATGTTGGGCCGGGTCACCGAGCTCCGGAGCGGAGTGGACGCCCGTTCCGCCACCCCGTTGCAGACCCTGAACGGCTACAACGCGATCATCGCGGCGGCCTTCGAGGTCTACGAGAGGATCCGGGTGTCCTCGGACACCGAGCTGAACGACCAGACCCGGGCCGTCGTCATGGTCGGGCGGAGCCGCGAGATGCTCAGCCAGCAGGCCGCGCTGATCTCCGGCGCCGTGGCCGCGAAAGTCATGGGCGACGAGGAACGTGCCAAGTTCAGGGAGCTGGTCACCGGCCGCAGGCTGCTCTATTCGGTGGGGTTCAACCAGTTCGACGAGGAGTTCCGGGGGCTGTACAGGGAGTTGCAGGACTCCCCCGCCTACACCTCGTTCGAACGGATCGAGAACGCCATCGCCGCGGAGGCGAATCCGGAAACCTTCTGGATGACGGTCGCCGCGCCCCTCTCCGACAGCTTCGACAAACTCGGCGGAGACGTCAGCAGGCGCATCACCGAACGATCCATGCCGCTCGCCGTCGGCATCCTGATCCAGATCGGTCTCGCCGGCGGCCTCGGCCTGGTCGCGGTCGCGGTCTCCATCTTCGTCTCGGTACGGTTCGGCCGCCGGATCAGTGCCGAGCTCGTCGGCCTCCAGCGGGCCGCCCTCGACCTGGCGGACCGGCGGCTGCCCGAGGTGGTCGAACGGCTCCGCCGGGGTGAGGACGTCCGCTCGGAGGTGCCCGAACTCCACTACGGCAGCACCACCGAGATCGTCAGCGTCGGCGAGGCGTTCTCCTCGGTGCAGCGGACCGCCGTCGAGGCCGCCGTCGGCCAGGCCCACATGCGCAAGGGCCTCAACAAGGTATTCGTGAGCCTGGCCAGGCGGAACCAGTCCCTCCTGCACCGCCAGCTCGCCATGCTGGAGGCGATGGAGCAGCGGGCCAGCGATCCGGAGACCCTTGAGGACCTGTTCGGCCTGGACCACCTGACCACGCGCATGCGCCGTCACTCCGAGGGCCTGATCATCCTGTCCGGTTCGACCCCCGGCAGGGGCTGGCGGGTGCCGGTCACGATCTACGACGTGGTCCGCGCCGCCGTCGAGGAGGTCGAGGACTACCTGCGCGTGGCGGTAAGCGTGCCGCAGGGGCCCGCCGTGATCGGCACTGTCGTCACCGACGTGATCCATCTGATCGCCGAGCTGGTGGAGAACGCCGCCGTCTTCTCGCCCCCGCACACCTCGGTACGCGTCAACGGCCAGCTGGTGGCCAACGGCTACGCCATCGAGGTGGAGGACCGCGGGCTCGGCATCCCACCGGACAACATGGTCCAGCTCAACGAGCGACTGGCCAATCCTCCGGAGTTCGACCTGGCCGACAGCGACCGGCTCGGCCTGTTCGTCGTCACCCAGCTCGCCGCCCGCCACAACATCCGCGTCTCCCTCCGTTCCTCCCCCTTCGGCGGCACCACGGCGATCGTGCTCCTGCCGAGCGAACTGATGGCCGAGACGTCCATGCCCCGGTTCGCCCACTCGGTCGAGGTGGAGCAGGTCGCCTCGGGCGGCCTTCCCCGGCGGACCCGCCATTCCTTACCGGAGCGGACGCGGAAACCAGCGCCAGAACCGGGATCCAGACCGGCGCCGGCATCGGCGTCGAACAGCGCGCTGACGTCGTTCCGTGAGGGATGGCACCGCGCCGAGCAGGACAGCGGGGCGCCATGACGGAGCGCTGGCTCGACCGGGAGGCGGGCCCGATCGTCCGCCCCTACACGGTCACCCGGGGCCGGACCAAGGCCACCGGTGCGCAGTTCGACCTGATCGCCATGGTGGTGGCGACCAGGACCACGCGACGTGACCTGCCCCCCGAACATATGTCGATCATTAACACCTGCCGCGTGCCGACCTCGGTCGTGGAGGTGGTCGCGGAGACCGGCCTGCCCATCGGGGTGATCCAGGTGCTCCTGGGCGACCTGCGCGACGCCGGCCTGATCACCGTCCGGCTCCCCACGGGCCCCGTCACGGCTCCCAGGGAGAGCCTTCTCCGCGACGTACTCGCCGGGCTCAGAGCACTGTGACATCCCCTGCCCGGCCGCCCGATCAGAACAAGACGTCCCCGCCCCAACCCGACCAGAATACGTGACGTCCCCCGCTCAACCCGATCAGAACACCGTGAGGTCCCCGGCCCAACCAGATCAGAACACCGTGACGTCCCCGGCCCAGGCGCCCGATCAGGGATACGGCACTCCGGCTCGACCGCCCGATCAGAGCACGTGACCTCACGACGGCGGAGGTCGGGGGAAGTCAGTCGGTGGCCAGCCGGGCGTGCCGTTCCACGTCGTATCGCACGCCCTCGTAGTTGAGCTTGGCCCGCTCGATCCCCTCCACCAGGAAACCCGCCCTGGTCGCCACCGCGCAGGAGGCCGGATTGTCGAGCCGGTGTCCCAGTTCCAGCCGGAACAGCCCCCGCTCCTTGAACGCCCACTCCGCCAGCTTCCTGGCCGCGGCCGCGGCCACTCCGCGCCCCCTGGCGTGCGGTGACGTCCAGTAGGACACCCAACCGGTGTCGTGCGTGTCGATGTTGCTCACCGCGACGTTCCCCACGACCTGACCGTCCACCACCACGGCGAACGCCTTCGCGTCGTCCCGGAACCCCCACAACCCCATCCACTCCAGCGCCGCCGCGGGAGTGTCGACCGGGCGCGCCGCCTGCTGCGCCATGTCCGGAGAGCTGAACGCGTCCAGCAGGGCCGGCGCGTCGTCGGGATGCCACCCACGCAATTCCACTTCAATCATGCCGTGCAGGTTATTCGCCCTGGAAAGACCACGGAGTCCGGCGGGTTTCCATGAGATCCCGGTCGCCGACCCCGGCCCCCTCACCTACCTCGGCCGGAAAACGGACCGGACGGCACCGCGCACCGCGCACCGCGCACCGCGCACCGCGCACCGCGCACCGCGACGTGATGGTCTTCGCGTCTGCGACCTCCCCCGAATCGATCACATCCAGAATCTTCGCGAAAGGCGGCTCCCCCGTCTCCAAGCGCGGTGTCACCTGGTCCAGGCTCCTTTTCGGAGCCGCCGTGTGGAGGGCGATACGCGGCGTGTCGGCGTTTGAATCGGAAATCCCAGATAGATCTACGATCTGGCGGGCACTCAGCAACTATGAGTGACGCTTCGAAGAACCATGACTTCTGCGGAAACCGTGTCGGCAACGGACCTTTGAACCGGCCGAAGACGATGGGAGAGGTGGCCGTGACTCTGGCGGTCAGCGAATCACTCGCCAATCACGGCCACCATGCGCTGGTCAACGCGCATGAGACCGCGGCCGACAATCATCAGCTCATGGCCGACGCGGGTGTGGGTGACATCGAGGAGCACCTTGATCTGGCGCGTTGGCACCGCTGGTGCGCGATCGTGGAGAACCAGCTCGCCGATGAGGCGGATCGGCGGACTCCCACCACACGGAGAAGCAAAACCTGAGCCCTGCGTGCATCACTCCGCCACCGGCACATCGCGCTGCGGAACCAGGCCGGTGGTGGCCTTCGCCCGCCTGCTTCGAAGATCACCGTGCGCTGCCTCGAACGTCGTCTGCCCAATGGTTTGAGCGATGGCAGGAGAGTCGTTCCTCGTTTTTTCGCCGTTCACGACGGATAGGGCTCGCGGCCGCTCATGGCCGGGACCCCGCCCAGGGCGGGGCTGATCTAGCCGTTCACGACGGATGAGGGTCGCGCCCGCTCATGGCCGGGACTCCGTCCAGGGCGGGACCGATTTGGCCGTTCACGACGGATGGGGGTCGCGGCCACTCATGGCGAGGGCTCTGTCCAGGGTGGAGGCCGAGGCGGGGACGGTCACCTCCGGGCCCAGAATGCCGTACGCGCGGCCCTGCTCGGCCGTCATCGTCACCGCTTCGAGGGTCGCCGCCGCGAGATCCTCGCTCACGACCAGTTCCTGGCCGGTTGCTCGCGCCAGGTCCCAGCCGTGGACGACCAACTCCGTCAGGTACAGCTTCGCGACGACCAGGGACGGCATCTCCGCCATGGCCATGTAGCTCATTCCTTCGAGCGCGCCCGTTTCCTCCCAGGCCGCCGCCGTTCTCTCCAGCTGCTCCGCGACGTCGGCCTGGTATGGCGTGCCGTCGAAGGGCTCCTTGCGTGCGGCCAGCTCCGAGCCGTGCCCGGCCCAGGTGACCAGATGTTCGATCAACGCCCCCACGTTCCAGTCGTCGCAGGGCGTGGGATCGCCCAGACGGTCGGGCTTGACCCCTTCGACCACCGTGACGGCGCCTCGGGCCGCCTCACGCATCAGCTCGTAAAACTCCATGGCGGCTACGCTATGGACGTCCATCGTCCCCGTATTGAAGAAATGCGACATGCGACCGCAGTACGGAGGCACCCGGGGCATCCTCAATCCCACGAACGCCGTCGCCCGCTTCCACATCGACCGCCGGCCACCGGCGGATGACCTCACCCCGTTCGTCGCCCATTACTGGCACGTCGAATGGGATCTGCGGGAGCCGTACGAGCAGTGCGTGCTGCCCCATCCCGCCGTGAACATGACCTTCCTGCCGGATGGGGCGAACGTCAAGGGCGTGATCCGCGAGCCGTTCCACCAGGTGCTCACCGGCAGGGGCCGGGTCCTTGGCGTGATGTTCCACCCCGGCGGATTCCGGCCTTTCCTCGGTGCGCCGCTGTCCACCATCACGGACCGCACGCTCGAGTTGGCGGACGTCTTCGGGCCGGCCGGTCCCCAGCTGGCGCGGGCCGTGTCGAACGCTCCGGACGAGGCGGCGATGATCGCGCCGGTGGACGAGTTTCTCCGCGCGACACGGCCGGAGCGTGACGCCACCGCCGAGGAGGTGACGGAGATGGTCGCCCTGGCGGCAGGCGATTCCAGCATTGTCCGGGTCGGCGACCTGGCGGGCCACCTCGGCGTATCCGCGAGAAGGCTGCAGCGGCTCTTCGCGGAATACGTGGGGGTGGGGCCGAAATGGGTGATCCGGCGTTACCGGATGCACGAGGCCGCGGAACGGGCGGGATCCGGACTGACCGTCGACTGGACGGCCCTCGCCGTGGAACTCGGATACAGCGACCAGGCCCACTTCATCCGCGACTTCACGAACACGGTCGGGATGCCCCCGCTGCGGTACGCGCGGCTGGTCCGCGACAGCGAAACCGCTCGGGAAGGCGGACCTGCGCAGACGCCGACGGTGACCCGGGGGCCGGGACTCCACCGGTGAGCATCAACGTCGAGGACTGATCCGCCGGTCAGCGGATGAAGCGGTCGCGGCGGCGGCGGGCGGCGGGCGGCGGGCGGCGCGGATCTCGGCGTCGGCGACGTCGTTGAGCGGGGCGCGCAGATCACCCGGACACGTTCCACGAGAGGGATATGGAGTGGGCCAGCCGCTCCGCGCGTATGGACAGGCGACTGCCGTCGATGGTCGCCTGGTCGTACACAAGAACGGCCGAATCGACGCCCTTGGTGACACGCTCGCTGGCGAAGACCGGGCTGCCGGCCGGAAGCCGCAGGATCTCCCCTGCGCGGGGGGTCACTTTCTCGGGGCGAAACGATTCCGCCGCCGAGGCGATGGCCGCCCCGCACAGCTCGGCCAACGCCTGGTAGAGCGGGGTGACCTCAAAATCCACGTGCCGGATCACCGGGGCGAACGGTTCGGGCACCCAGGAGACCTGGTGGACGGCGAGGCGGCCGTCCACCGCACGGATCCGTTCAAGCCTGAGACCGCGGGCACCGCTCCCGACCGCCAGGTTCTCGACGACCTTCGCGGGCAGCCTGCGCACCTGCACCGACACCACCTGGGTGGTCACGGTCCGGCCCTGGGCCCGCAACTCGTCGGCGAGGCTGCGCAGCGACGCCACCTGGTAGGCCGCCAAGGGCGGGGTGACAAACGTCCCCCGGCCCGGTTGCTGGACGACGAGCCCTTGATCGGAAAGGCCGCTCAGGGCCTGCCGCAAAGTCATCAGAGTGACGCCAAGCGATTCCGCAAGCTTCCGTTGAGGTGGAAGTGCCTGGCCGGGACGGTAGACGCCACTCCGGATCCGATCGGAAAGCTCATCCTGAAGGATCCGGTACTTCGGTCGGACCGCCCCGCTGACCCCGCCCACGTCCTTCATGAAGGCTGATCGTATCCCGCGACGTCGGACGGGGGCGATCGCCCGTCGGCGATCGGCTGCGAAGGCCCGAAACCACGGCGGCAGGCGGCTCGCGGCCGTCCCCGGTGCGAAGCCCGATCCCGCCGCCCGGGACGCACGCGGGACTGCGAATCCGTTTACAACGGCCGTTCCCTTCGACCATACTGCTTCAACAGTTCTAGAACGGAGAGCCATGAGTCTCATGATGTGGGACACCGAGTCGAGTTCCGCCCCACCCCGCCGGTCGGGCATGGACGATCCCGGTCCCGAGGGCCGCTTCGGCCGCTTCGGCGGCCGGTTCGTGCCGGAGTCCCTGATCCCCGCGTGCGAGGAACTCGAGCGGGGATTCCGCGAAGCCTGGGCGGACCCGGCCTTTCGCGCCGCACTGAACCAGACGCTGGCGCTGTACGCCGGACGGCCCACCCCCGTGACTCCCGCCGCGCGGCTGTCCGCCGAGCTCGGCGTCACGCTGTTGCTCAAGCGGGAGGACCTGGCCCACACCGGCTCCCACAAGATCAATAATGTGATCGGTCAGGCGCTGCTCGCCCGCCGGATGGGCAAGACCCATCTGCTGGCCGAGACCGGTGCGGGGCAGCACGGGGTGGCGACCGCGACGGCGGGGGCACTCCTCGGCCTGGACGTCACCGTCTTCATGGGCGAGCGCGACATGGAGCGCCAGCAGCTCAACGTCTTCCGTATGGAGCTGCTGGGCGCCCGGGTCATCGGGGTCTCCAGCGGTAGCCGGACTCTCAAGGACGCGTGCAGCGAGGCGCTCCGGAACTGGGTGGGCGCGGTGGACGACACGCACTACTGCATCGGCTCGGTGATGGGCCCGCACCCCTACCCCTGGATGGTCCGCGAGTTCCAGCGCGTGATCGGCGAGGAGGCCCGCGGCCAGTGCGCGGACCTGCTCACGCACGCCGTTCCGGACGTCGTGGTGGCCTGCGTGGGGGGCGGCTCGAATGCCGCCGGAGTTTTCGCCGGCTTCGTCGACACCTCCGCACGCCTCGTGGGAGTCGAGCCCGAAGGGGGCGCGGCCGTGACGTTCGGGCAGCCGGGGGTGCTGCACGGCTTCCAGTCCTATGTGCTCCAGGACGACTCCGGCCAGATCCTGGAGGCCACGTCCGTCTCGGCGGGTCTCGACTACCCGGGGGTGGGTCCCGAGCACGCTCATCTGGCGGACACCGGCCGCGCCTCCTACGTCACCGTGTCCGACGACGAGGCGGTGGCGGCCGTCTCGCGGCTGGCCCGCACGGAGGGCATTCTCCCGGCACTCGAGTCGGCCCACGCCGTGGCCTGGGTGCTGCGGGCGGCCGGCACCGCCGACCTGCCGTCGGGTTCGACGGTGCTCGTCAACCTGTCCGGCCGCGGCGACAAGGACGCCGACCAGCTTGCGAGGCTCATGTGACCACCGGCCTTTTGGAAGCACACCTGCGCGGGCGGCGTGACGCCGGACGGGCCCTGCTGGTGCCCTACGTCACCGGCGGCGTGACCGCCGACTGGCTCGACTATGCCCGCGCGTACGCCGAGGCGGGCGCGGACGCGATCGAGGTCGGTCTTCCGTTCTCCGACCCCATGCTGGACGGGGGCACGATCCAGGAGGCATCGGACCGCGCGCTGAGCCGCGGGGTCACGCCGGGAGGGCTGCTGGAGGAACTCTCGGGAGCGAACGTCGGCGCGCCCCTGATCATCATGACCTACGGCAACGTGGTGTACCGGACCGGCCCGGAGGAGTTCTGCAGACGACTGGCCGAGGTCGGCGTCGCCGGGCTGATCGTGCCCGACGTGCCGTACGACGAGGTTCGGGAGGTGTCCGAAGCGGCACTCGCGGCGGGGATCGAACTGGTGCTCCTCGCCGCGCCCAGTACCACCGCGTCGCGACTGGAGCGCATCGCCGCCGAGAGCCGCGGCTTCGTCTACGGCGTCACGGTCATGGGCACGACCGGCGAGCGCGGTGCGCTCGCCGAGTCGGCCGGGTCGGTCGCCGTCCGGCTGCGTGAGCTGACCACCAAGCCGGTCCTGATGGGGTTCGGCATCTCGACTCCCGCACAGGCCGTCGAGGCTGCCGCCCATGCGGACGGGGTGATCGTCGCTTCGGCCCTCATGCGCCGCGTCATCGAGGGTGCCACCCCCGCCGAGCTGGGCGCCGACGTCCTGGCCATCAGGCGGGCCCTGGACGTGCCGCAGGAGTGAACCTTCGGCCAGGAGGCGGGGCTGAAGCCCCGGTCCTTTTTCGGAGCACGGGAATGACGTCGCCGGGAAGGCGATTCCCGCCGCTCGACCATGGGCGGATACGAGAGACCGCGTTCCGCAGACGAGGAGGCTCCGTGTCGGCGTGGGGTGAGGACGGCCCTCCGGGTCGGCGAGGACCGTCCACGGGACGTCCGGTCGATGGTCGCCGGCCTTCCGGCGGCGGGGTGTCACCACGCTCACCGGAAGGCCCAGCAGAACCACATTCACCGGCATCCCGGAAAAGGGACGGCTCAGGACGAGGTGACGTGACGCCGACCGGAGGCGAGCCCGGCGGGCGCGGCGGCCAGGGCCTTCTGGATGGCCTCGACCAGTGCCAGCGCCGACTCCTCGGTGAGCTCGACCGCCACCCGCGCCGAGGGACCGTCGGCCGGGTTGGTGAAGTCGATGTTCACCGTGTGCTCGTGACAGGCGTGGTAGGGGTGGTCAACGTAGACGGCGCCCTCGCTGAGCGTGAACCAGCCGGAGCCTCCCTTGCCGGCACCGTCGAGCTCGATCTTCTCGGTGAGATATGTGCACATGCTGGTCTCCTACTCAGACACTGAGGTGACGGCCGAAGAAATCGAAGACCTTCTTCCAGCCCTCCACCGCGGCGGCGGGGCGGTAGGAGGGCCGGTCGGGCGAGAAGAACGCGTGCCCGGCGTCCGGGTAGCTGTGGAACTCGTGCTCCTTGCCCAGCTTCTCCAGCTCGGCGGAGAGCGCGGCGACCTCCTCCGGTCCCGGATAGGCGTCGTCGGCGCCGAACAGCCCGAGCAGCGGGCAGGACAGGTCGGGAGCCTTGGAGATCAGCGACTTCATCTGGAGCGGGGACTCCGGAGGAGTCTCGTTCACCACGAACGCGCCGTAGCAGTCCACGGCTGCGTCGAGCTGCAGCGAGGTGGCCGCGAGGAAGGACTGCCGACCGCCCGAGCAGTATCCGATCACGCCGATCTTGCCGTTGGCGTGGTCGAGAGAGTTGAGATAGGCCGCGGCCGCGGCCACGTCGCCGACGAGCTGCTCGTCCGGGACACCGCCCTTCGCCCGTGCGGCGGCGGCCTGGTCGTCGGGGCTGACGCCGGCGCCCTCCCTGGAGTAGAGGTTCGGGCAGATCGCCGCGTACCCGTTCGCCGCGAACTTGCGGACGATCTCCTTGGTGGAGGTGTCGTATCCGGGCAGGTGGTGGATCACCACTACGCCACCGCGCGGGCTGTCGCCGAGCGGCCGGGCCAGGTAGGCCTCAAGCTCGGCCTGCCCGCCCCCGGTGATCTCGACCGTACCGGCCCACATCGCGTCGTTCATATCTGGCATATCCCTGTCTCCTTCTGCTCCGCACGAATCTGTGCTGTATGCGTGAATCGGCCACCGCGCACCACGGGCCGGCCGATGACAGGCGTGGACCCGCGGCCCTGCCGACGTTCGACCGGGGCCGTGACGACGGGGTCGGGCTCGTCAGGAGCCATCGGCCTCGCTCCTGTCCATGATCCTGTTCAGCAGCCTTGCCGCGTCCCGCAACCGAGCCGTCTCCTCGTCGGTGAGTTCCTCATCGATGGCGGTGACCAGCCACCGAGCACGCCGGGCACGGTCCTCGACGACCGCCTCGCGACCACGCGTGGTGACCGACCACAGGATCTGCCGCCGGTCATGCGGATCGGGTACGCGGTCGACAAAACCCTGGTCGTGCAGGGCGGCCAGAGTGACCGCCATCGACTGGGGCGTGATCTGCTCGGCGGCCGCGAGACCGCTCGCCGTCATCGGGCTGCAGCGTTCAAGCCGCCGCAGCGCCATAGCCTGCTGGTTCGGCATTCCCGATTCACGGCGGAGGCGACGTACCGCCCGGCCGATCGCGGCTCGGAGCTCCTCGGCGACTGCCTCCGCGTGCGATAGATCACTCACCTCCGAAATAGTACACAGTTAAACTTAACAGTTTCACTGAGCTTATTTGCGTGCAGGGGCGGCCATCCGCTCACGTACGGACACGCCACGCGTCCCGCGAAGATCTTCCCCCTGACCGCGGCGCCGTCGTACGGCGGACACCAGGAAACCCTCCTCGGATCGACGTCCGGATCAGATCGACCATCCAAACAGAGAGCACTGCTCTTGACATCATCGATCGAATAAAAGAGCATTGCTCTCGAAACGGGGCACCGACCTCATCGGATGCTCATCCCTCCCCTCGATCGGAGAACTCGTGAACACCGGCAATTCCCCCCTCGCCGCAGGACGGGCACGCCTGGGAGCCCTGTCCCTCGCGATCACCGGCGTCCTGTTCCTGCTCTATCCGCTGGTGCGGCCCTACGCCGACGAGAAGTCGATGCAGGGTGCGGAGGCGATGGCGTCCCCCGCCTGGGTCGCGGCGCACCTGTTCGGCGCGGTCGGCTTCATCTTCCTGGCCCTGGGCCTGCTGGGCCTGCGCATCGCGCTGAGGGAGACGGTCGCCGAACCGCTCGCCTCCCGCGCGGTCGTGGTGACCTGGATAGGAGCGGGGCTCACCCTGCTGTACTTCGGAGCCGAGGACTTCAGCCTGAACGCCATCGGACAGCGGGCCGTCAACGAGCAGAACCTCAAGCTGCTGGTGGAGCTGACCGAAGCGGTGCGCTACAACCCGGCCGCGATCACCGTGTTCGGCGCCGGGCTGGTGTTGCTGGCGGTCGGCTCGATCCTGGCCGCCGTCGCCGTCTGGCGATCCGGCCTCCTGCCCCGCTGGAGCGGCGTCCCGCTCGCTCTCGGCTTCGCCCTCTTCATCCCGCAGTTCTTCGGAACCCCGGCGATGAGGATCGCCCACGGCCTGCTGATCACAGCGGGGAGCCTCTGGCTGGCGTCCTCCCTGTGGCGCGCACAACGCCGGTGACCACGGCCGATCCGCGAGGAGTCTTCCCGGCTCCGCCCTCGTCGCGGAGATCGGCACCGCCCCGGCACGACTCCGCCGGCCGCCCTCCTCGCATGCGCCTACGTCTAAACGGCGATTCGACCACGTTTTAACGAGTTTGTGATCTTTGGGTCATCCGGCCGACATGGGGTGCTCTGACAGTGAACTGGCTTCCTAACCTCGGGAGAAACACCTGTGACGCCACCAGCCCCCACTGACGCCGAACTCAACGTCCTGATCAGAGCCCGGCTCGCCTCACTGGGCATCGATCTCGACCAACTGCCCCCCGGTACGACGGCGGACCCGGAAACGGGATCGCCGGGCCGTGACTCGGTGCTCGCCTCACTCCGTTCGTTCATGCGCGGCACGGTCGCGACGCTCGCCGCCTACCAGCTTCCCGCCCCCGCAGGGACCAACCCCACCGCCGACCCCGCGACCGCCGCCGCGCTGTCCCAGCAACGTGCGCCGATGCTCTATCCCTCCATCAGCCTGGAGTGGCGGAAGTGAGCGCGATGGAAGAGACAGTGGAACAGCCCTCCGATCTCACCTTCAACCGGCGCGCGTTCCTGGCCCGGACCGCGACGGTGGGTGCGGTCGCCGGCATCGCGGTGGCTCTGCCCGCACCGGCGCTGGCCGGTGGCTCGAACAAGGACCGCGGCCTCGACTCGCCCAACGCCTACGTGAAGCCCCGCCCGCAGGCCATGGCCGACCCGACCGAGCTGACGCTGGCCGAAGCCGCCTGGATGATCCGTAATCGCAAGATCAGCTCGTTGGAGCTGGTGGAGGCCTACCTCGCCCGGATCGACGCGTTCGAAACGACGTATCTGGCCTTCAACACCGTCCTCGCCGACGCCGCCCGCGAGGCGGCGAAGACCATCGCCCGGCGACCCCACCGCGGCCCGCTGCACGGGATCCCGCTCGCCATCAAGGACAACTACTACACCGAAGGTGTGCGCACCACGGCGAACTCGTTCCTCTTCAAGGACTTCGTGCCGCCGTTCGACGCGACCGCCGTGGCCCGCCTCAAGGCCGGCGGGGCGATCGTGCTCGGCAAGACGCAGATGGGCCCGCTGGCCACCACGCGGGCCACGACCCCGGCCGGCGTGATCACCACGGTCAACGCGTGGGCGCCGTCCCAGCCGAACGTCGACCCCGGCGGATCGTCGTCCGGTACGGCGACCTCGGTGGCCGGCCGGATGGCCACGTCCGGTACCGGCACCCAGACGGGCGGCTCCATCACCGCGCCGTCGAACGCGCAGAACCTCACCGGCCTCAAGCCGACCATGGGCCGGGTCTCGCTGTACGGGATCATCCCGCTCTCCTACACCCGCGACCATCCCGGCACGCTCGCCCGGGACGCCAAAGACGCGGCGATCATGCTTACCGCGATGGCCGGCGAGGACCCGGCCGACCCGCGTACCCAGGGCCTGCCCAAGGTGCCCAACCTCATCGACGCGGCCACCCCCGTCTACACCGGAAACCGGCTCAAGCTGCGGTGGAACACCCGCATCGGGGTGCTGCCCGGCTACGCGGACGGCACCTCCGAGACCGCCCTGGCGCGCAAGAAGTTCCTGAGCACCATGGCGGCGATCCGGGGGGTCACGCTCGTCGACGTGCCGTTCCCCGACGAGTGGGCTCTGCTGTCGGGCAACGACTTCAACAACGTCCGCCTGCCGGAACGCAGCGAGCCTTTCATGCCGTATCTCCGTTCTGACCTGCGCGGTTTCGGAGTCTCGGTGCTGGGCTGGCTGCAGGGGGCGATGCTGGGCGCGAACGAACTCGTCACCGGGCAGCGGGCCAAGCTGCTGTTGCTGGAGCGGGTGCTGGACCAGGTGTTCGACAAGTGCGACGTGGTGGTGCAGACGTCGCCGACGCCGTTCGACGCCATCGGCCTGCCGGAGATCGGCTTCCCGATCGGGTTCACCGCGGCGGGCACGCCCATGGGGACGATCCTCGGCGGCCTGCCGTACGCGGAGGATCGTCTGCTGTCCGTCGTCGCCGCCTACCAGGCGGCCTCCGACTGGCACTGGCGCCGACCGGCGGATCCGTCAACCGCCGCGCTGCGTACGACGGCGGCCGAGCGGGGCCGTCTCAGCGCCGAGGAGGTCGCCGAGCAGTCGCAGTGACGAACCCCGGCCCCGGATCGGCCTCAGGAGAGCCGAACGATCCGGGGCCGGGATTCAACGCGGTGCGCAGGGCCTCTCATCGCAGGATCCCGCGATGAGAGGCGGGCCTTCATGGTGCGCGGGTACTTCACGCGGACGCTCCCCCGGCCGGGCACCGCGAAGGCGTGCCCCACGCCCACGGCACGCAGCACCCCTACAGGGCAAACGTCGGCGGTGAGATGAGTTTTCGCCACGGATCGGGTCTCTACTGAGGAGGAGCTTCTCAGACTCTACGAAGGATTCGCAGTGGCGATTACACATGTCCGCATCGACACCATCGCGACATTGGAGGACCCGGACGGCAACCACGTCGACATTCCTGAGTCGCCGGCCGACCACCTGCCTGCCGGGCGGCCGCGATGACGATCCAGGACACGACCGTGACCTGCTCCACGGGCGATGCCCAGGTCCCGGTGCGGCGCGGTTCGTCCCGCTACGGGGCGCCGCCGTATCGTCGTGAGGCCGGGGAGGGTGCGGTGGACTCCGAGGGGTTCGACCGGCTGACCGACCCGTACCGGCCCGAGCTGCTGGCGCACTGCTACCGGATTCTCGGCTCGGTGCACGACGCCGAGGACCTGGTGCAGGAGACGTACCTGCGCGCCTGGCGTGCCTACGGCGGTTTCGACGGTCGCTCCTCACTGCGCTTCTGGCTCTACCGGATCGCGACGAACGTCTGCCTGACCGCACTGGAGCACCGCAGCCGGCGGTTCCTGCCCGCCGGGCTCGGCGCTCCCGGCGATGATCCGGATGAGACGTCCGGTCTGCCGGGATCCGAGGTCGAGTGGGTTCAGCCGCTGCCGGGCCCCGCCTCGGACGCCACAGCGAACGACCCCGCGTCGATCGTCGTCTCCCGCGGCAGCGTTCGGCTCGCCCTGGTCGTGGCTCTTCAGCAACTGCCGCCGAAACAGCGTGTCGTGCTGATCCTGCGCGACGTGCTCGCCTGGCGTGCCGCCGAGGTCGCCGAGCTCCTCGACACGACGACGACCGCCGTCAACAGCTCGCTGCAGCGGGCTCGTGCCCACCTCGAACGGGTCGCGCCCACGGAGGACGACATCACCGAACCTCTCGACGCGGACCATCAAGCGCTGCTCGACCGGTACGTCAGGGCTTTCGAAAATGCCGACATCGACACCTTGCTGCGCGTGCTCCGCAGCGACGTGACCTTGGAGATGCCGCCCGAGCCGCTGTGGTTCGCCGGGCACGAGGCCGTCGGCCGGTTCGTCGCCTCCAGGATCTTCGTCGGTCCCGGGGTCCTGCGCCTGCTGCCCGTCACGGCCAACGGACAGCCCGCGCTGGCGACGTACTGGCGCGGAGAGGACGGGGTGTTCCGTGCCCATGCCATTCAGGTCCTCACCATGTCGGGGAACAAGGTCGCGCGGATGGTCATCTTCCGCGAGCCCTCGCTGTTCCCCGCCTTCGGCCTGCCCCGGGACCTGGGCGTGGCCGGGCCGGCGTCACACGACTCAGCCCGTGCCTGATCGACACGGGCGTTGACCCGCGCGTTTCCCGTCCGCGTAGGCGATGAGGTTTCAGCCGGGACGAGGTCTTTATTCGTAGTACCGAATCCGCGGTACTGCGAGCGGCATATGGCCGCTGACCGGCGCATCCCGGCTCACCTCTCACATGATCGAACGGAGAAACTCCCTTGTCTCGACTGCCGCACGCGGCGGATCCGGTTCGCCCCGGTCCCGCCGTGCCGCTGTCCGTCCGGCGTCGGGCCGGCGGTGCCCGATGACCGCCATCGCGACCGCCCGGCCGACCCGTACCGGCTGGACCCTGCTCCTCGCGTCGATCGGCACCTTCATCACCGCCCTTGACGTCGTGGTCGTCTCCACGGCCCTCCCGACGCTCCGCGCTCACCTGGGCGCGAGCCTGTCGGACCTGGAATGGACGATCAACGCCTACAACCTGGCGTTCGCCTGCCTGATGCTCACCGGTGCCGCTCTGGGTGACCGCTTCGGACGCCGCCGCATGTACGTCCTGGGTCTCGGCCTGTTCACCCTCGCGTCGGCCGCCTGCGCGCTGTCGACCTCGGTGGACGCGCTGATCGTGGCGCGGATCGTACAGGGTGTGGGCGCCGCCGTCGTTCTGCCGCTGACCCTGACGTTGATCAGTGACGCCTTCCCCGTCGAGAAGCGTGGTGCGGCGATCGGGATCTGGGGCGGGGTCACCGGTCTGGGGGTGGCCGCGGGCCCGATCGTCGGCGGTGCCATCATCCAGGGCATCTCCTGGCAGTGGATCTTCTGGATCAACGTCCCCATCGGGGTCGTCGCCCTGGTGCTGTCGGCATTCCTGCTCCGCGAGAGCCGCGGCCCCCGGCCGCAACTGGACCTCGTGGGCCTAGTCCTGGCCGCGCTCGCCCTGCTCTCGCTGACCTGGGCGCCGGTAGGCGCGCCCAGCGTCGGCTGGGGCAGCGGCGAGGTCGTCGGCGCTCTCATCGCCGGTGTTGTCCTCATGGCCGGTTTCCTCGCCTGGGAACGGCGTGCCCCCTACCCGATGTTGCCGCTGGCCTATTTCAAGCGCAGGGCGTTCTCCACGGCGAACGCCGTCGTGTTCTTCCAGCAGATCTCCCTCATCGGCTCCCTGTTCATGATCACCCAGTTGTTCCAGACCGGCCTCGGGTACGACCCCCTGGGCGCCGGCCTGCGCATCCTGGTGTGGACGGCGATGCCCATGCTGGTCGCGCCGATCGCGGGCGCCCTGTCCGACAGGATCGGCAACAAGCCGTTCATGCTGGTCGGCCTGCTGCTCCAGGGCGGTGGACTGGCGTGGCTGGCAGCGGCCACCGAGCCGGGCGTCGGTTACGGCAGCCTGGTGGTGCCGCTGATCGTCGCGGGCATCGGCATCGCGATGTGCTTCCCCACGGTCGCCAACGCCGTGGTCGCCGCTGTCCCGATCGAGGACTCGGGGGTCGCGGCCGGCACCAACAACGCCCTGCGGGAGATCGGGGGCGTGTTCGGCGTCGCGATCCTGGCCGCCGTGTTCATCGCGAACGGCGACTACTCCTCGCCCGCCAGGTTCGTCGACGGTTTCAAGGCGGCGGAGATGGTAGCCGCGGCGGTCGCACTCGTCGGCGTCATCGCCGCGATCCTGGCACCGTCCAAAAAAACGGTGGCGGCCTCCGGCGATTCGGTGACGCCCCTCCCCGAAAAGGCGCTGGCCGCCGGCTGAGGCCCCGCTTGTTGAAAAAGCAGCGACCCCGTTCCGGGGGTCGCTGCTCGCGGCTCCTCGGTCTCTTCTTCACGTGAGCCGTTCCCCGGCGGTGGCTCCTGCGAGTGGAGCCTCTGGCAGGCGCGGGACTCATCGGTCGAAGAGCCGGCTCACCGGCCCTGACGCCGCAAGGGGGGCGGACCCGTCAGATGAAACGGACGTCGACCGATCTCACCGGACTCGACGTCACGTCAGGACTCGCGACCCACGGTGGCGATGCCCGAGAAGAGCGCGTCCACGACCCCGTCCGCCGTACCGAGGGGAATGGCGATGTGGGCCAGGGCTCGATGGAGGACGGCTCCGATCAGGACGTCGGCGACCGCGTACACGGGGGCGTCGTCGCGGACCTGACCGGCGCGGATGCCCGCGCGAAGACACTCGACCAGGGAGGTGTGCAGCGGGCCGGAGAACCGTTCGTACAGGCGGTCTGAGACTTCCCGGTTCTCGGACGCGGCCGCGGCGAGCGCGCGGAACAGGGCGGCGTTCTTCGGATCGTCGAGGAAGTCCACGAGCGCCAGCAACCAGCTCCGCACGTCCGCACGGGCGTCGCCGGTCTTCGCCGGCTCGATGAGATCCGCCAGGACGTACCCGTCGAACAGGCACTCCGCGATGACGGCGCTCTTGGAGGACCACCACCGGTACACGGTCTGCTTGCCCACACCGGCGGTCGTCGCGATGCGGTCGACCGACAGCTGCTCATACCCGGAGGCGGCCAGCAGCGTGGCGGTCGCCTCGAGTATCGCGTGCCGCGCCTGCTCGCTGCGGGCGCGACCACGCCTTCCCGTCGTCATGGGCTCAAGCTACAGTGGGCATATACGAGACCGTTTGTCTCGCAAATAAGTGGCTGAGAACATGGGAGACACCTCATGCAGAAGCGCGTCGTCGTGGTCATCGGTGTGGGCGGGATGGGCGAGGTCGTCGCTCGCAGGCAGGGGACCGGACACCTGGTTCTGCTCGCGGACTTCAACGAGGCCACGTTGGACAAGGTCGGCGAAGCCATGAGGGACGACGGCTACGACGTCGTCTCGCAGCAGGTCGATGTGACCTCACGCGAGTCGATGCGGGCGCTCGCCCAGGCCGCGGGTGCGGCCGGTCAGGTCGTGCAGGTCATTCACACGGCCGGCCTCCACGCGACGCAAGCACCGGTGGCTCCCATCATGGAGGTCGACCTGTTCGGCGTCGTGATCATGCTTGAGGAGATGGTCCAGGTCATCGCCGACGGGGGCGCCGGTGTGGTCTTCGCGAGCATGGCGGCCAACGCGGTGGCCTCGCTCACGCCCGAGCAGGAAGCGGCTCTGCGGACCGCGCCGATCGAGGAGCTGCGCGGCCTTCCGTTCATCCAGCCGGACGCGATTCCCGACTCGCTCACCGGGTACGGGATCGCCAAGCGCGCCAACCAGCTCCGCGTGCAGGCGGCGAGTACGGCCTGGGGCGAGCGCGGCGCCCGGATCAACAGCGTCAGCCCCGGGATCATCTCCACCGCACAGGGCCGGCGCGAACTGACGGGCGAGCTCGGCCGGGGCATCCAGGCGCTGGTCGACGCGTCCGCGACCGGCCGCGTCGGCACACCGGAAGACGTCGCGAACGCGGTGGCGTTCCTCCTCAGCCCGCAGTCGTCGTTCATCACCGGCACCGACCTGCTCGTCGACGGCGGTGTCATCGCCGCGATGCGATCCGGCCACCTGGCGACGCCGGCCCAGCCCTGACGCGTTCGATCCACACGCGGCGGTGTCCCTACCGCCCCGCCACCGACTGCGCGAGGCTTCGACCTGCGACTTCCACCGCGAACTGGTGGGTCGATCGCGGAGTGCGTAGTCCGTTGGATGTACGCCGGGTTCGACAACCGGGAGGAGGTGCGATCCGGTCTTCGATCGCACAATCGTCACATGACAACGGGCTTGCTGCTCACTCTCGCCGCCCTGGCGGTTGTCGACAGCACGAGCTTCGGCACCCTCGGCATCCCCGTCTACCTGCTGCTCGCCGCAGAGCGGTCGCCGGTGACTCGCCTGCTCGTCTATCTCGGAACCGTGGCGGTCTTCTACTTCCTCGTGGGCGTCATGCTCATGCTGGGGCTGTCCACGGTGATGGAGAACTTCGGTGACGCCCTGCACAGCCGCACGGCGTACTGGGTCCAGCTTGCCCTCGGCGTGGCGCTGTTCGTGCTGAGCTTCCGGTTCGATCCCAAGAGACGAAAGAAGCTCGGCAAGCCCGAGCGACGGTTCGAGCCGCAGCCGGGTGGTCCGCGAGCCATGATCGTGCTGGGACTGACCGCCGGACTGCTCGAGGTCGCGACCATGGTGCCGTATCTCGCCGCGATCGGCATCATGACGACTTCCGATCTTCCTGTCATGCAGTGGGTGCCGCTGCTCGCAACCTACGTACTCATCATGATCGTTCCGCCGCTGGTGCTCCTGGCTCTCCGCGGAGTCGTCCTGGGTTGGCTGGATCCGAAACTGGAGCGACTGCGGACCTGGATGATCAAACACTCCGCGGCGGCCGTCAGCTGGGCACTGGCCATCGTCGGCTTCCTGCTGGCCCGAGACGCGGCGTTCCATCTGTTCTTCCGCTGACGGTTACCCTGCGGTCCGAGCACGGTTCCTTACCGGCGGCACCGGCAACGTCCGGTGAAACACGGTCAGGAGCGCGATCCGGCGGCCGGTCGCGATCCAGTACGTGATTCGCACAGCGAACTCATCGAGGTAAAAACGGAGCTCCATCGGACACGATCGCAACATGGAGGTCCTCCATCTCGCGGCTGTGGACATGCGGTGACGTCGTTTCCCATGCCGTCGCCACCGGCAAACCCCGGAGGGCCACGAAAGCCGGTTCCGTGAAGACAGCGGCGGGGTGCGGGCAATAACAGCGTCCGTTGCCCTACGAGAGGTATCCCTCGCATGAAAGTCAACAGCGACCATCCGCCGGGTCGCGCCCTTCAGGACCTGGTCTTTTCACCCTCGTTCTTCGCGGACGGCGTGGCCGGGGACGCCGCACCGGCGGAGTCCGCCACCGCGTGCGACGCCGAGGTGATCCGGCTGTCGCTGAGCGACCCGGAACGGTTCGCCGAGATCTTCCACAGATACTTCGCCGCGATTCATCGCTACGCCTCCGCCAGGCTGGGTGTCTCCGCCGCGGACGACATCGCGGCGGAGACGTTTCTCGCGGCCTTCCGTCAACGGGAGCGCTACGACCTGTCCCGTCGCGACGCGCGCGCCTGGCTGTTCGGCATCGCCACCAACCTGATCAGAAGACACCGCAGGGACGAGGTGCGCCTGTATCGCGCCCTGGAGCGGGCACGGGACGCCTCCGGCGCGGGTGTGCCGGCAGCGGATCCCGCCGACACCGACTTCGCGCAGCGCCGCCTGGCGGGCGCCCTCGCCGTGTTGAAGGCGGGCGACCGGGAGGCACTCCTCCTGATCGCCTACGGCGAACTCAGCTACGCGGAGGCGGCCGATGCCCTGGGCATTCCCCCGGGCACCGTCGGGTCCCGCCTGAACCGGGCCCGCAAGCGGGTCAGGGAAGTGCTGAACACGGACGTCGCCACCAAGGAGGAACGACACGATGGATGAGATGAACCTGCTCCGCGACCGGGCCGACGCCCAGCCCGCCCCACGGCCCGAGGCCGTCGCCTCCGCACTCGACCGCCTCCACCGCGCCGCCCGGGAGCCCAAGCGCGCGACTCGGCGTCCGATCCGGCTGCCCGGCTCACGGCGATGGTTCCGCCCTGTCCCGCGCCTGATGGCCGCGGTCGTCGCGGCCGCTGTCGTCGCGACGGTGATGGTGACGACGACGGTGATCGCACGGGGTCCCGGCGAGGAGCAGCCGATCACGTTCGGGGCCGTGGGCGACCTGGCGTCATGGCACGCCGGAGACCCCGAGATCGTGGTGTTCCTCTGCAAGGACGACTCGCCTTTCGTCCTGTGTGGCGGCGGCGGCTTCGCCGTGGACGACGGCGGCTCGGGTCCTCCGCCGGATCCCATCCTGGGCGGCAAGGCCACCACGTCGCGGGACAAGGCGGCGATCGAGCGGACGCTCGGGACCATGCCGCAGGTGGAGGCAATCTCCTTCGTGAACAAGCAGGAGGCTTACGCCAACCTGCTCCGCATGGACCAGAAACTGTCCGAGACCTCCGATACGTACCAGAAGCTGTCCAAGGTTCTTGATCCGGAGGACATGACGGAGTCGTTCACCCTGAAGATGAAACCCGGCACCGACTGGGACACCGTGATCGAGACGGCCAAGACGCTTCAGGGAGTGTCCACAGTGCTCAACCGCAAATGCCTCACCGAGAACGCCCAGGAAATCGCCCAAGGGAACAAAACCCTGTGCGCTCCCGGTGGTTACGAGGACTGACCGCATCCGTGTCAGCCGGTGAACGCGGGATCCGATGACGTCGCGGCGCCGGTGGATGTCGCGGCCGGGCCGGTGGCCGTGGTCAACGGCGGTGTGAACCGCAGCCTCGGCGGCTCACGCACAGGACGTCGAGATCTCAGAGGCGGCCGGACACCGCCTTCGCACCCGGTCGCTCGACGCGCTCGCGGCCACCGCGCCGAGCCCGTTCCCGGGAGCCTGTTCCCGGGAACGTGGCCGTTCCGTCGGTCCAGGCTCACCTTGGCAGCACTGACGGTTCATGCGCGACCGATGAAGTCGAAGTGACCTTCATCCCCCATGAAAGACGGTCCACCCGTGTCCGCACCCGGACCTCTCCGCAGGCTGAGTCTCGCCGCGGCCTGCCTGGCCGGTGTCGCGAGCCTCGCGCTCGTCTCACTCAACCCGCTTGCCGAGGAGGCCTCGGCGACCGCCGCCCCGGCCCTTGCCGGCGCTCCGCGGTCGGCCGTGCAGTCCGCCTCCACCGCCGCCTCGGCGCGCGAGGAGGTCCTCATCAACGAGGACTTCGGCACCCGCACGACCATCCCCGGCGGCTGGACGCCGAAGAGCGGCACCTGGACGGTCGCCGGCGGGGCGTTGAAGCAGACCTCGCCGAAGGGCACCACGATGCTGACCTTCGGGCAGCACCTCGACGACTTCCGGATCGACGCCACCCTCAGCTTCGACTCGGCGGTCAACGACAGCCGCTGGGTCGGCCTCGGCCTCGATGTGAACCCGGCCGGTACGTCCCCGTGGTCGCATGCCGCCGTCCGCCGCGTCTCCACCGCGAGCAACGGCCTGGAGTTCGCCAACAGGTTGCCGTCGAACAGCTGGAGTGTCGTCGCGGCGAGCCCCGCGCCGCGGTCGGTCGCCGACGGGAATCCGTTCGACGTCTCGATCGAGGTGCACGGGACGAACGCGACCTGGACGTTCGAAGGCCGGCAGATCCAGACGACGCAGTCGCTGCAGCGGACCGGCAACGGTGTCCTCGGGCTCATCATGGACCAGGCCACCGCGTCGTTCCGCCGCATCACCGTCACGCAACTGCCGCCGCGTCCGGTCATCCCGCTGGTGGAACCGGGTCACACGGGTCTGGCGATCGGCCACCGCGGCAACCCGAAGGCCGCTCCGGAGGACACCCTGGTCTCGGAGGTGCAGAGTCACAGGCTGGGCAGCGCCTACATGGAGCTGGACCTGCACCTCACCAAGGACAACGTCCCGGTGGTCATGCACGACGACACCGTCGACCGCACGACCAACGGCACCGGCCGCGTCGACGGCCTCACGCTGGCCCAGATCAAGCTGCTCGACGCGGGCGTGAAGTTCGACCCGGCGTACGCGGGCACGAAGGTCCCGACGTTCGAGGAGATCCTCCAGTACGCCCAGCGCACCGGCGGCTCCGTCATGCCCGAGCTCAAGGCCGGGTGGACGAAGGACCAGGTCCGGATCGTGACCGCTCTCGTCCAGAAGTACGGCCTCCAGAGCCACACGGTCTGGCAGTCGTTCGACCCCGTCCCGCTCAAGTACGCCTACGAGCTCGACCCGTCCATCGCCCGCGCCGGTCTTGTCAGCGGCAGCCTGCCGGCCGACCCGGTGGCGTACGTCGGGGCCTTCCACGGCCAGGCGCTCCTGCCGGCCACCGCCCTCGTCACACCGGCCCTCATGCGGACGATGCACGCCGCGGGCCTCGCCGTCGTCGCGTGGACGGCCGACACCCCCGGCGACTGGGCGAAGCTCACCACCGCCGGGGTCGACGGAATCATGTCGAACTCCGTCGGTGAGCTGATCGGCTGGATGTCGCGCTACAACCAGTAGACGCCGGCGCCGAGGGAGCAGACTATATTTACGTGCTCTCCCTTCCTCGCTCCGTGTGGGACGAGCCCCGTCCCCCCAATCCGCCGCTGCGGGTGTGGCGGGACTGGGCGCTCGTGGGGGTGATCGTGCCGGTCGCGGTGCTCGAAGGGGTTCTGCGGCCGGATCTTCCGTGGCGGGTCGTCTCGGTTATTGTCGCCGTCGCGCTGGTGCCCACCTTGTTGTGGCGCCGGAGCAGACCGCTGCTGATGGTCGCGATCTGCTTCGTCACCACGAACCTGATCCCGCTGCTGGTGGCCGGGTCCCCTTCAGAGATGTACGTGATGGCGTATATGTTGATCTTGCCGTACTCGTTGTTTCGCTGGGGGTCCGGACGCGAGGCCGTGATCGGGCTGACGATAATGATCACCGCGGCCTGTCTCTCGATGGTCTCCGACCGCACCGTCGCCGCCGACGTGGTCGGCGCGTTCGCCGTCATGCTCTCGGCCATCACCCTGGGCGTGGCGTTCCGGTATCGGGCCAGGGCGAGGATGCGCGAGCTCGACCAGGTCAAGCTGCTCGAACGCGAACAACTGGCCCGCGACCTGCACGACACCGTCGCCCATCACGTCTCGGCGATGGCGATCCGCGCCCAGGCGGGCCTCGCCACATCGGCGTCGCGACCGAACGCCGCGACCGAGGCACTCCACGTGATCGAGGCCGAGGCGTCGCGCGCGCTCGCCGAGATGCGCGCCATGGTCCGCGTCCTGCGCCGGGACCAACCGGCTGACCTGGAACCCGGCCGGGGCATCGCCGACCTCGAACAGCTCGCGGACCGAACCCGCTCCGGTCCGTCCGTCAACGTGGAGATCTCCGGCGACCTCGACGACCTTCCTCCATCGGTCGGGGCCGCCGTCTACCGCCTCGCCCAGGAGTCGGTCACCAACGCCCGGCGACATGCGCGTCACGTCACCCGTATCGAGGTCCGTGTCGCCGCCGACGACACATCGGTGCACCTGCGCGTGAGCGACGACGGCGACAGCGGCTCCACACGCCCGGCCGCGTCTCCGGGGTACGGGCTCATCGGCATGATCGAACGCGCCGACCTGCTCGGCGGCACCTGCGAAGCCGGCCCGAACCCCGGTCGAGGCTGGACCGTGACCGCCGTACTGCCCCGGACCGGGTCGGCGACGTGAGCATCCGGGTGATCGTCGCCGACGACCAGGAGATCGTCCGTACTGGGCTCGCGATGATCCTCGACGCCCAGCCGGACATCGACGTCATCGGCGAGGCCGCCGACGGGCGGCGAGCCGTCGAGCTGGCGCGACGCCTACGCCCCGACGTGTGCCTGTTCGACATCCGCATGCCCGGCCTCGACGGCATCCAGGCCACCCGCCTCCTCGCCGGACCGGCCGTCGAAGACCCCCTCGCCGTCGTCGTGATCACTACTTTCGACCTCGACGAATACGTCTACGACGCCCTGAGGGCCGGCGCCCGGGGTTTCCTGCTCAAGGACGCCGGCACCGTCCTGCTCTCCCAGGCCGTCCACGCCGCCGCCAACGGCGACGCGCTCATCGCCCCGAGCATCACCGCACGGCTGCTCGGCGCCTTCGCCCAGTCCGGGCCCACCTCACGGCCGGTGCAACCCATCGAGGCACTCACGAGCCGCGAAGAACAGATCCTCGTCACCGTGGCACGGGGGCGAACCAACAACGAGATCGCCGACGAGCTTTACATCTCTCTCAGCACCGTCAAGTCCCACATCGCCAGCCTGATGGCCAAGCTCGGCGCCCGCAACCGCGTCGAGATCGCCATGTGGGCCTACGAGACCAACCGCGTCAAGAACTGACGCGGGTGCGGTGACGCTCCCGAACGGTGAGGCGACGGGTTCCCGTTCCTCGACGGTTCGGGAATCCGGCGGGACACGGCGAGTTCGATCACCCGGCCGGTGGCCGTGAGCAGCGCTCCTGGGGACTCGCCAGGCGTGCCGACGATCAGTAGGCCGATCGTCTACCGATCAGGCGTACTTTCGGCCGATGAGTCCTTCACGCAGGCCTTCTACGCTGATTCCACGTGGTCAGAGACACACTCATCGCCATCCGGTTGGCGATGCCACCGATCCGTCTCGATGCCGGCCACGACGTCGAACTGTGAATGTGGCGGTCCCCGGCGGACCCGCGCCACAGCTGACACCCGCGCCCGCGGTGGATGAGGAGAATGTGATGAAGGCGTTCGTCCTGCGCTCGTACGGCTCACCCGACATGCTGGATCTCACCGACATCGACAGGCCCGTGCCCGGCGACGACGAGGTTCTGGTCCGGGTGCGCGCCACCTCCGTCCAGCCCTATGACTGGCACCTCATGAGAGGGGAGCCGTTCATCTCGCGGCTGATGGGCGGCGGCCCCGGGCTGCGCAAGCCGAAGATCAGCATCTTGGGCGCCGACATCGCGGGGCAGGTCGAGGCGGTCGGCAGGGCCGTGACGGAGTTCCGCCCCGGCGACGAGGTGTTCGCGATGCCCAAGCAGGGCGGCTTCTCCGAGTACGCATGCGTCCGGGAAGCCGAACTGGCGCCGAAACCGAAGAACCTGTCGTTCGAGCAGGCGGCGGCGGTACCGATGGCGGCCGGCACTGCCCTGCTGGCCCTGCGCGACGAGGGACGGATTCAGCCGGGGCAGAAGGTTCTCGTCAACGGGGCTTCGGGAGGCGTGGGCACGTTCGCCGTGCAGATCGCCAAGGCGTTGGGTGCGGAGACCACCGGCGTCTGCAGCAGGCGGAACGTCGACATGGTCCGATCGATCGGCGCGGACGAGGTCATTGACTACACCACAGAGGATTTCACGCAGAACGGACAGCGCTACGACCTTCTGCTGGACGCCGCGGGAAGTCGCTCGGGATCGGCGTGCAGGCGGGTGCTGACCCCCAAGGGGACCTACGTCGTCGTCGGCGGACCGGGCAGCCGATGGTTCCAACCCGTCGGTCACGTGGTCTCGGCGCTCGCGATGTCGCCGTTCGTGTCCCAGAGGACGACCCTGGCGGACGTGATCCGATGCACGGAGACCAGGCAGAACCTGATGACGCTGACCGAGCTCATCGAGGACGGAAAGATCACTCCGGTCATCGACCGCGGTTACACGTTCGAGGAGATCCCGGCGGCCATCAGATACGTGGAAGAGGGGCACGCCTCGGGGAAGGTCGTCGTCACGGTCTGAGACACCGGATCCACCGCCCGCACGACGGTCGGTCACGCTCCGGTGGAACGGTCGCCGGTGGCCGCCGTCGCCGAGTGGACGTGAGTGCCACGGTGAGGCCGGAGCCGCACATCGCGGATCGCTTCGGTTCCGGCGGAGAGCGATGGGCGAAGAGCGAAGCGATCGGTTGTCTCGATCGATCCGTCCTCTGGTCCCCCTCTCAGCTCGAATCGCGGGGGGCGACCTCGCGGCCGGATGGCTGGCGGACCCTCAATCCGGGTACCGGTGCCTGGGGTATCCGGCGGGTGACCGGCTTCTCGCCGACCGAAAACTCCTTACCGTGGTGGCTCAGTGTGAGCGGCGGGCCATCGAGAAGCCGGTAGGTCGCGGAGCTCGGCGTGACGCGGACCTGCAGCAGGCTGCCGTGGTAGCACAGCCGGAAGGTCAGCTGCGTGATCGCCGGGGGCAGTTTCGGGGCGAAGCGTATCCGGCCCTCGCCGGTGCGCATCCCACCGAATCCGTCGACCAGGGCGATCCAGGTCCCGGCCAGCGACGCCAGGTGGATCCCGTCGACGGTGTTCCTCTCCAGATCCTCCAGATCCATCAGCGCCGCCTCTCCGAGATAGCCGTAGGCGAGTTCGAGCTGTCCCACCTCCGCGGCGATCACGGCCTGGGTGCACGCGGACAGCGACGAGTCGCGCACGGTGAGGGCCTCGTAGTAGGCGAAGTTGCGAGCCTTCTGCTCGGGCGTGAACGCGTCGCCGCGCAGGTGCATCGCCAGCACGAGATCGGCCTGCTTGACCACCTGCTTGCGGTAGAGGTCGAAGTAGGGAAAATGCAGCAGCAGGGGGTACTGCTCCGGCCTGGTCGCGGCGAAGTCCCAGATCGCGTGCTTGGTGAACCCCTCGCTCTGCGGATGCACGTTCAGGAGCTCGTCATAGGGGATGAACATCGCGGCGGCCGCGTCACGCCACGTGGCGGCCTCCTCCACGGTGACCCCGAGCTGCCGCGCCCGGTCGATGTGACGGGCGGCGGCCTCGGCCGCCACGCGCAGGTTCTGCTGGGCCATCAGGTTGGTGTAGACGTTGTCGTCGGCGACGGCGCTGTACTCGTCGGGGCCGGTGACTCCGTCGATGCGGAACCGTCCGCCGGCGTCGTGGTGACCGAGGGCGCGCCACAGCCGGGCCGTCGCGACCAGAAGCGGCAGGCCGGTGTCGCGCTCGAAGGACGTGTCCCCGGTGACATCGACGTAACGTCTGACCGCGTCGGCGATGTCGGCGTTGATGTGGAACGCCGCGGTCCCGGCCGGCCAGTAGCCGGAGCACTCCTCACCGTTGATCGTTCTCCAGGGGAAGGCGGCCCCGCGCAGCCCGAGCTGGACGGCGCGTTCCTCCGCCATCGGAAGGATCGACCTGCGCCACGCCAGTGCGTCGATCGCGGCTCGGGGATAGGTGTAGGTGAGGACCGGCAACACAAAGATCTCGGTGTCCCAGAAGGCATGGCCGTCGTAGCCCGAACCGGTCAACCCCTTGCCCGGAATGGGGCGATCCTCCAGCCGCGCGGACGCCTGCACCAGATGGAACAGCCCGAAGCGGACGGCCTGCTGCACCTCGGCGTCGCCCTCCACCTCCACATCGGCACCGGCCCAGAACGTGTCGAGAAACCTTCGCTGGTCCGCGCAGAGACCCTCCCAGCCGACCAGACGGGCCGCCGCCAGCGCGGCGACGACCTGGTCGTGCATGGCGGGCCGGGAACGCTTGGCCGACCAGCCGTACGAGAAGAACTTGACCAGCCTCAGCCGCTGGCCGGGCTGCAGGCGCGTGGCGACGGTCACGCGGCCGACGTCACCGGAACCCTCGACCTCGACGCGCGTGCCTTCGGGACCGTCGATGTCATGGCACATGGCGGCCGCCACCCGCAGGCCGCTGGCCCGCGTACGGTGGATCATGATCGAGATCTCCTCCTTCGCCATGTTCTCCTCCAGAACCAGCGGCGACTCCAGAACTGCGGCCGCGCGCGGGTCGTCCCCCGTGTAGGCCACGGTCTCGTTGGCGACGAGCTCGGACTGGACCACCACACCTCGCGCCCGGTCGACGGCCTCGACCTCGTACTCGATCGCGACCACCGCGCGATGGGTGAAGGAGACCAGCCGCGTGGAGGTGACGCGCACCTCGCCCCCGGTCGGAGAACTCCAGTGGGCCCGGCGGGTCAGGGTTCCGGCGCGCATGTCGAGGACCCGCTCGTGCTCGTGCAGCGTGCCGTACCGCACATCGAACGGCTCGTCGTCGACCAGCAGCCGGATCAGCTTGCCGTTGGTGACGTTGACCACCGTCTGCCCTGACTCGGGATATCCGTAGGCGGCCTCCGCGTGCGGCAGCGCCCTCAGCTCGTACACCGAGTTGAGGTAGGTTCCCGGCTGCCCGTACGGCTCACCCTCGTCGAGGTTGCCGCGCAGGCCGATGTGCCCGTTGGACAGCGCGAACACCGACTCGGTCTGTGCCAGCACGTCCAGGTGGAGGTGATGCTCCCGCACCGACCAGGGCTCGACCGTGAAGGAAGGGTGCTGGATCATCACAGTTCCAGCAGTTCGGCGAGGTCGGTGACCACGATGTCCGCACCGTGCTCGCGCAGCGCGTCCGCCTGCCCGGTCCGGTCGACGCCGACGACGACGGCGAACTTTCCCGCGCGGCCGGCCGCCACCCCCGCCAGCGCGTCCTCGAACACCGCCGCCTCGGAAGGCCTGAGCCCGAGCGCCTCCGCCCCCGCGAGATACATGTCCGGTGCGGGCTTGCCCGCGAGGTGCCGTCGCCGGGCCACCTCGCCGTCGATCCGCGTTTCGAAGAGCTCGGCGATCCCGGCGGCATCGAGGACCCGCGCCGTGTTGGCGCTCGATGACACGACGGCGCTGCGCAACCCCGCGTCCCGGACTGCCTGGACATAGCGGACGGAGCCCGGAAACACCTCCACGCCGTCCCTATCCATGATCGCTTGCACGAGCGCGTTCTTCCGGTTGCTCACCCCGTACACGGTCAGCGCGTCCGGCGGATCGTCCGGCGACCCCTCGGGCAGGGTGATGCCACGCGCGGACAGGAAGCTCCTCGTCCCGTCCAGCCGCTTCTTCCCGTCGACGTAGCGGTCGTAGTCGGCCACCGCGTCGAACGGCACGAACGGTTCTCCCGTCCGATCGGTCCATCTCCGCAGGAATTCGTCGAACGCCGACTTCCATGCGGCGGCGTGCACCGTCGCGGTGCGGGTGAGCACACCGTCCATGTCGAACAGACACCCGCGGACCCCGTCAGACAGTCCCAACATCGGCCCTCCCCCGATCAGGCACGTATGAGATCTTCTTCCTCTACGTACCCACCTGCGGCTTCGCCACGTCATCCGCCGCTTCCCGCTGAGGTGCACCCGGCTCGAACACCGGTGCCGAGCCCAAGAAAAAGTGCCTTTTATGTGTCGTAGTGCGCACTCGGCCCTGAACGTGCGTTTATACACAGAACGGGACTTTCGGCCCACCTAATGTGAGTGCTGTCCGGAGCGCACAGCACCAAGAAGCGCACCGGACGCAAGGTCCCACCCGCTCACCCGAGCGCCCTCACGCAAAGGAAATCCCCCATGCGTAAGCTTCGTAGCGTCCTGGTCGGCACCGCCCTGGCCGGCGCACTCGCGGCCGGCATCGCCGCCGCCCCCGCCCAGGCCGCCACCGCCACCACCGCCGGTACGGCCTCGGTCTCCCAGGCCCAGTACACCAAGCACTGGTTCTCCGGCTACTCCAGCTTCGGCCGCGGCGAATCCCGCGGCGAGCGCTCCAACTACAAGGGCTACTGGTACTACTCGAACGGCCGCTACTACTTCGACATCGAGGCCTGGGACCACGACCGCGACCGCCAGAACACCTACGTCGACTTCAGCTACCACGACAACAGCGGCTGGCACACCCGCCGGTTCTCCACCGGCGGCCACGGCGAGTGGAAGTTCAACATCAGCGCCCGCGGCGGCTTCGACGGCTTCCGCACCCACATCGGCGAGGGCAACTCCCGCGACTTCGACTGGGGCAACTACTACCGCCACTCCTTCTAAACCGTCCCACCGACCACACATCCCAACCATCTGACACCCCAGTGACGCGGCCACGTCTCCGACGCGTGGCCGCGTCATGACCCGAGAACGGCTCCGGCCGGCAGAAACGCTCAGCGGTCCAGCTGACGCCTCTGCCGGCCGGAGCCGTTTCCCCATGCATTCGGACGTGTTCACCGGACATGGGGCCGGTGCTCGCCGAAGTTCGGTCAGCCGACGCGGTTGAACGGCAGTGGTGCTTCGCACGCGCGGAGAAGCTCGTCCCAGTGTTCGCGTGCCCAGGCGCATGTGGCGGTCAGGCGGTTCGGGCAGGCCGCACCGCATCCGTGCGGCGCCGGCAGGTCGGAGCCTGTCGGACGAAACGGGCTCGAAACGATGTGACGCACGCCGCCCGCGGCGCCCCCTCTGAAGATCACCATCCTCGCGGCGACGTCAGCCCGCCGATCCTTCACCACGGTTCGCCGGCCGCCCCTCGGAACGCACAGGGATCCGTACGCCACAGGGACTATTTCGGCAAGTCACGTCCGGTTAAGGTTGCCGCATCGGAGGGTTCCGTGCAGGCCGCACCGGAGGGCTCCGCACAGGAGGAAGCGTGCCGGTCTTCTTAGCCCGCTTGCTGGCCAGAGTCGCGGCGCTGGGGACGTGGTGGACCCCGGTTCTCGTCCTCAGCCTCGTGTTCGTCACGAGCTGGCCCCTGATGACGCTCGTGGAGCCCGCGGACAGCGTGGTCGCCGAGCCGGCCAACTACTGGTGGTATTTCGTGGTCACCGCCACGACCGTCGGTTACGGCGACATGTATCCGAAGTCGGCCGGAGGCCATGCCGTCGGCGTGTACGTCATCGTCGGCGGCATCGCGACGCTGACGACGGTCTTCGCCAAGTTGTCGACCGCGTTGGAACGAGCCAAGGGGCGAAGGATGCAGGGTGCCATCACGGTAGAGACCTCGAACCACATCGTGCTGCTCGGCTACACGCCGGGACGGACCGAGCAGATGGTGGACGAGCTGATCGCCGACGGTTCGAGTCGCGTCGTGCTCTGCGCCTGGGACGACGTGCTGACGCATCCGATGTCCGACCGCGACGTCGCGTTCGTACGCGGTGATCTGACCGACGACGGCGTGCTGCGCCGGGCCGGCGTGCAGCGGGCGTACAGCGTGCTGGTCGACGCCCGCGACGACAACGAGGCACTGGCGGTCGCGGTCACCGCCGACCACGTCGCCGAGGGCGCCCATCTTGTCGTCGCGTTACGCGACATCGGCAGGATCCGGCATCTGCGCTACGTCGACGAGGCCGTGCGCTGCGTCCAGTGGCACAGCCCTCATATGATCACCGAGGAGCTGAAGGATCCCGGCATCACCGAGATCTACACGCAGCTGATGACCCACGGCGGCGCCGACACCTATTCGGTACGGCTGCCGGAGTTCCTGGGGCCGGTGCTGGTCGACCGCTGCCAGACCCTGCTCGGCCGGCGGTACGGCGCCACCATGCTCGCCGCGCGCGCCGGTGACATGCTGCTGGTCAATCCAAGCTGGCGAACCCAACTGCCGGCGGGGGCCGTGCTCTACTACGTCAGTTCCCGCCGCCTCACCCCCGACGAACTCGCGAAGGCACTGCGCGAGGCCGACTGACCGTCCTTTTCGGAAACGGTGGCGGCCGGGGCATCGAAGCCGCCCGGCCTGCGCGGCCGGGTCTCGTGTCAGCGCGTGGAGGTGGCGCGGTAGCGCAGGCCGTCCATCAACAGGTCGAGCATGCGGCTGGCCTGATCACGTTGCGCGGGCGCACCTGCGGCGAGGGACACCCCGCCCAGGCTGGCGAGCACGTCGACCGGTTCGACGTCCGACCGCACGCTTCCGGCGGCGGCACCGGCGTGAAGCAACATCGTGATCGCGGCGATCAGCCGGTCACGACTTTCCGCGTACGGATCCCCGCCGGACGCGATGACCACGCGCAACGCGTCGGCCATGCCGCGCTTGGTCGTCATGTAGTCGACGAAGTGATCCATCCAGGCGCGCATCGCCTCGTCCGGCGGCAAGGTCCGCAGGAGCTCCGCCGCGGCGTCGCACAACTTGGTGAGCTCGTTGCGGTACGCCGCCTCGATGAGCGCCTCACGGGTGGGGAAATGGCGGTAGAGCGTGCCGATGCCGACGCCCGCGTCCTTCGCGATCGCGTCGAGTGTCACGTCCGGCCCGTCATTGAAGAACGCGCGTACGGCGGCGGCGAGCAACCGGTCGCGGTTGCGCTGCGCGTCGGCGCGTAGCGGTCGGGGGCCGGGGTCCGGCACGGTGTCTCCTCCTCGTCCGTCCATTCGGATGCCGTGGACGACTGTTCCATGTCGGGATGCGACTTGCTAAATGGAGGATACTCCGCTTACAGTCATACGTAGCGGAGGATCCTCCGTTTCACATCGTACCCGCTGGGCCCTCCGTCCGCATCGTCCCTCAAGACAGGCAGGATCATGACTGCGACCACACCCATCGCCACGCCGTTCACCGCGCAGTCCACCGCCGCCGAGGTTGTGGACGGCATCGATCTCACCGGCCGCCGCGTCATCGTGACCGGTGGAGCATCCGGCATCGGCATCGAGACCGCCCGCACGCTCGCCGGCGCGGGCGCCGAGGTGACGCTGGCGGTCCGCAACCTCGAGGCGGGCGAGCGCACCGCCGAGGACATCATCGCGACCACCGGCAACAAGCAGGTCCTCGTCGCCCTCCTCGACCTTTCCGACCAGGCCTCCGTCGCGGCCTTCACCGCCGCCTGGGACGGCCCGCTGCACATCCTCATCAACAACGCCGGCGTGATGGCGTCGCCCGAGACGCGCACGTCGGAGGGCTGGGAACTCCAGTTCGCCACCAACCACCTCGGCCACTTCGCGCTCGCCACGGGACTGCACCGGGCGCTCGCGGCGGCCGAAGGCGCCCGCGTCGTAGCACTCAGCTCAAGCGCGCACCTGCGCTCACCGGTCGTCTTCGAGGACATCCACTTCCGGAACCGCGCCTACGAGCCGTGGCTCGCCTACGGACAGTCCAAGACGGCCAACGTCCTGTTCGCGGTCAAGGCGAACAGGCTCTGGGCAAGCGACGGCATCACGGTCAACGCGGTACACCCCGGCGGAATCCGGACCAACCTGCAGCGGCACGTCGCGCAGGAGGACCTCGACCGGATGATCGCCCAGGCCGGCACTGCGGCGAATCGCGTTTGGAAGACGCCCGAGCAGGGCGCCGCCACGTCCGTGCTGGTCGCGACGTCACCCCTTCTCGAAGGCGTCGGCGGCCGCTACTTCGAGGACTGCAACGAGGCGGAGCCGAACCCGGCGGGTACCCGCCGGGGGGTCGCGGCGTACGCACTCGACCCCGAGGCGGCCACGCGGCTCTGGCAGGTGTCCGTCGAGACGCTTGCCTCGTAACCGCATCGCCTTCCACCCGGCCGAGGCGACCCGTGTGACAACAACGCCACGGACGACCTGGCGAGGATCGCCGCCATAGTCCACACGCTCGGCAGAGGCCGCTCCCTCAAGCTCGGCCCGGTGCCTCGGTGATCATGGCGTTCCACCGGCGGATGCCTGTCGGGCAGGGTTCGGAAACCCCCGCGTGGTCGCCCCCGGCGTCGGCGGCAATGACATATGAGAATGCGGGAGCAAACGGCCGGGTCAGGCCCTGCTCTGCTTGTTGCCCTTGGCGTTCGACACGACACCCACGCAGACGACGGCCAGGACGAGCTGCACGATGAGTACGATCCACGTCTTGTCCTCGAAGCCCAGCAGGTAGGCGATACCCGAGCCGACAAAGGCGGCCACGATGCCCGCGAGGATCGTGGCCACCATCCCGATCTCCTGGCGACCGGGGATCAGCAGCCGGCCGAGGCCACCGGTGATCGCCCCGACGATAATGGCGCTGATGATGAACGTGATCATATTGATCTCCCTGTGAGGTGTGTTTCAACGGTTCAGGGAGACCTTAAAAGGCCTCTGTCGACACGAGCTTGACGGCGCGTATACACAGAACAGAACACCGTTTATGCAGCCGCACCTGATGGTGTCGAACCCGGAGGGGTGGATGTTGCCGGTGATCGCGACGTTGCTCAGCCGTGGGCGGGGCCGAGGTCGTGGATCGTCTGGGCGAGTGCTCGGATCAGGTCGGTTTCGGCCTCGGTCTGCCATATCAGGGCGTAGGTCAGGCGTGGCATGTCCGGTATGGGTAGCCACTGCAGGTGCGCCATCGCCCAATATCGGGTGACGTGGGCGGGGAAATTGTGGACGATCTCGCCGGTGCTGACCAGGTTGATCAGCTCGTCGGGGTTGGTGATGGATTCGATCCGTTCGATGCTCTGGCCACGCGGGGTGTGGAAGGGGAGGTAGCTGTTCTCCCAGTAGTCCGGCATATGGGGGGCGGCGGCGTGCGGGAGGCCGCCGAGCGCTTCCAGGGGTACGGAGGACCGGCCGGCCAATTCGTGCTCGGCGGAGACGGCGAGGACTCGTGAGTCGGTGAACAGGATCGGGCCCACGGTGAGATCGGGTTCTTCCACGGGTAGCCAGGCGATCAGTACGTCCATGTCGCCGTTGCGGAGCCCGGCGAACGGGTCGATGAAGGAGGTGCGGCGCAACTGCAGTTCCCATTGCGGGTGCCGGTCGCGGAATGCCCGCCAGTAGGGATGCAGGTCGTGGACGTTGAAGGGCAGCATGCCCACCCGCAGCCGCGCGTTGATGCCGCGGGATGCCATCCGGGCGCGTTCGAGGCTTTCGTGTAGGCCCGCGTAAACCGGGAGCAGGTCGTCGCGCAACTGTCGGCCGACCGGGGTCAGGCGGACCTGGCGGCGGTTGGAGCGGTCGAACAACGGGGTCCCGATGCGGCGTTCCTGCTGGCTGATCGCCTGGCTGACCCGAGCCTGGGACACGTGGAGCCGGGCGGCCGTTCGGCCGAAGTGCAGCTCCTCGGCCAGGGTCAGAAAGATCTCGATGTCCCTAAGTTCCATGTTGTTCCTAGTCGCGTCATAAGCGCCGAGTTATCGGATCGCTCGGAATCTCACGTTGATGCCGGCACGCCGCCACTCCACAGTGGGAGACGTCCAAGACCGCAAGTGGTGGCCCCGTCGAAGGAGTTGGCCGTGAGCGACGCGCTCGACACGACGGCGATGTATGCGATGCATGACGCGCTGCGCCGGGAAGCCGAGCACCTGGCCAGAGTCACCACCCGGGTCGGCGCCGACCCGGGCGCCGTCCTGCGCACAGCCGCCGGCTGGGAGCTGTTCAAGACCTCCCTGCGCATCCACCACACCGCCGAGGACGACGTGCTGTGGCCCATGCTGCGCCGGATCCTGGCCGACCGGCCGGTCGACCTGACGCTGCTGGAGGCGATGGAGGCAGAACACGCCGCCATCGACCAGGTCATCGAGGCGATCGATGAGGTACTGGCCGCGTCCGAGGACGGGTTGGACCGGCTCGGGGATCTCATCGATTCCCTGGTCACCGGCCTCACCGGACACCTCGGGCACGAGGAGGACAAGGCGCTTCCGCTGATTCAGGCGGCCGTCACCCAGGAGCAGTGGAATCGCTTCGGGCGGATCCACGCCCAGCGGATGGGTCCCGCCGTACCCAGAATCCTGCCGTGGCTCCTGGACGGCGCGAGCGACCAGACCGTCGCCGCACTGCTGTCGCAACTCACCGAACCGGCGCGTCAGGCCTACCAGCACCGGTGGCGACCCGCCTATGCGGCCCTCGACCGCTGGCATCAACGGAAGGAACGATCATCACCGGCGGCATCGGTCAGGTTTGAAGAAGCGCCGGTCGGGCCGCCGCTTCTACCGTCAAGTGACACAAGCGCCGGGGTGGCGTCCGGGGCCTGCCCGGGTGCCCGGCCGGGCACATGACCACCCATGCACCGCATAACCATCTCTGTAAAGGAATAAGACATGAAGGCACACGTCAGCTCGATCCTTCTGGGCGTCCGGGACATGGATCGGGCCAAGCAGTTCTACACCGAAGGGCTCGGCTGGAAGATCCAGAACGACTTCGGGATCTCGGTGTTCTTCGAATCGGACGGCGCCTCGCCCGTCGGCTTCTACAGCCGTGAAGGCCTGGCCGCTCAGGTGGGTACGGACCAGGAAGGCAACGGCTTCAGCGGACTGGTCCTGACCTACGTCGTCCGCAGCGAGACGCGGGTCGACGAGGTCATGGCGGAGGCCGAGAAGGCCGGTGCCACGATCCTCAAGCCCGCCGGCGCTCTGCCGTGGGGCGGGTACGGCGGCACCTTCGCCGACCCGGACGGCTACATCTGGAGCCTCGGCTACAGCTCCAAGGGCACCGACCAGCCCTATGCGGAGTAGCCGCGAACTTTGTCACACAACCGTCCGGGATGGCGGGGCGCGCTGTCGCTGCCGTCCCGGACGGCTGTGCCCCCGAGTGCCGGTGAACCGGCAGGACGAACAGGAGAAGATCATGAAGTTTCGGGCCCACGTTGAGCCACCCGAGCCCATGCGGGGCCTAGAAGTTCCGTCCGAGGTGATAGCAGCGCTCGGCGGGGGCCCGCGACCGCCCGTGACGATCACAGTCAACGGGCACTCCTGGAAGAGCCGGGTCGCCCTCCTGCGCGGCCGCCACCTGCTCGGTCTCAGCAATGCCAACCGGCAGGCCGCAGGTGTTGCGATCGGCGACGAGGTCGAGGTCGAATTGGAGCTCGACACCGAGCCGCGCGTCGTCGTCGAGCCAGAGGACTTCGCACAGGCTCTGGACGCCGACCCCGTCACCCGCGCCGCGTACGACGATCTCGCGTACAGCCACAAACGTGAGCATGTACGCGCCATCGAGAGCGCGAAGAAGCCCGAGACGCGCCGGCGGCGTATCGAGAAGGCCATCACCACCCTGCGGGGCTGACCCCCGGAGGTAAGACTCCGGCGGCAATGCAATCACCGTGCGGAGGCATCACCCTGCCCGGCTCTCCCCGAAACAACAGATATGTCGAAACGCCTTCCGACCGGTCTGTACTTGTTTCCTGCCTTTGAGTTCGCGTTGGGCGCCGTGACCAAGTACTGGGCCGCGCCGACCCACCTCACCCGTATCCGGAACAGGAGACCCGACGTATGAATGCCCCGCCCCGATCGCTCGCGCAGCGCATACAGGACACCCGGCGCCGCCTCGACGAAGAGGTCGACGCCTGGGTGGCCACCGCCGACCGAGCGGGTACGCCGTATCTGGTGCCGCTGTCGTTCCTCTGGGACGGCGAGACGCTGTTGATCTCGACGGCGGCGGGCAATCCCACGGCCCGCAATCTCCGTGCCGGCGGCCGGGTCCGGCTCACGATCGGGCCGACCCGCGACGTGGTCCTGATCGAAGGATCCGCGGTCGTCGCCGACGGGATCACCGACGAGGTCGCCGACGCGTTCGCGGCCAAGACCGGGTTCGACCCCCGCGAGCAGCGCGACTGCCCGTACTTCCGCATCCTGCCGGAACTGATCCAGGCCTGGCGCGAGGTCAACGAGATCGCAGGACGGGATCTGATGGTCAACGGCAAGTGGCAGACGTAGCGTGGTAGCGGTTCACTTCATGCGATCACGCCGGCAGGCGGAGCGGGGCCAGCTGCCGGCTGAGCCTGAGGACGGCCTTGGCCGTTCGTGGGTCGGCGGCGGGGGCGAAGGGGGTGACAGGACGGGCCTTGGATCCGATGACCAGGCCGGTCCGCCCGTCGAGTGAGGCGTCGGCCGCGGCGAGGATCGACGGCCGTGCCGCCACTGACGCGGAGCCGGACGTGGCGTATTCGAAGATGCGCCGGACCAGCGGCCAAAGCACCCGCAGCCCCGGCGAGACGATCCTGGGCGACCGCATGCTGCCGTCGGTCATCTCGGTGGCCGCGCCGCCCGGATCGGCCGCGAAGACCGAGATGCCCATATCTCGCAGCCGCTCTGCCAGGTCCAGCGTGTAAGCGAGGTTCGCGAGCTTCGCCCGGCCGTACCAGTGGAAGCCGTAGTAGCCGCCCGGCGGCTCGACGGCGTCGAAGGAACGTTTGGCGGCCCGGATCGAACCTGAGGTGACGTTCACGATCCGGCTTGGTCCTGCGGCTCGGAGCGGTTCCAGCAGCAGTTCGGTCAACAGGTACGGGGAGAGGTGGTTCACGGCGAACGACGCCTCGATCCCGTCCACCGTCTGTTGCCGGTCCGCGAACATCGCCCCGACATTGTTGACCAGAACGTTCAAGGGCCCCTCCTCGGCGAGGCGGGCGGCGAGCGCTCGTACAGCACCAAGCGACGCGAGATCCGCGGCGACGAACCTCGCCTCCGGACCGGCCGTCACCGCGTCGATCCGCTCGACTGCGCGGGCGCCCCGCTCGGCGTTCCGGCCCACCACGGTCACCGCGTAACCGATCGCCGCCAGCCCCATCGCGGTCTCCAGGCCGATTCCCCCGGTCCCCGCTGTCACCACAGCCCGTTTGCCCACGGCTCCGCCCTTCGCCAGTCGGTCAATAGCGGATAGCTATCCGCTTCCTGGTCCGTACCGTAGCATAAGCGGATTACTATCCGATTAGAGGAATTGGGCGTGCGGCAGCCAACTTCCGAGCCGGGAATTACGGACCGCCGTCAACGCGGGGGGCGCAGACCTTCAAGGAGAACATCGAGGTAGATCTCCGCGTACTTGGCGTCATTGTCGCCGGAGCGGACCGCGTGCTCGATGCCGCAGAGCAGGCGGCGGATGTCGTCCGCCTCGATGCCATGCCGAATGACCCCCGCGCTGCGGGCTCGGTCGAGCAATTCCGCGACCGCATGGTCAAGCTCGGCCTTCATCGTCGAGGTCTGCGCGTCGGTGTCGCTGGCGGATCCGAGCACCGCCGCGAGCCCGGCATCGTCCAGCGCGAGCCCGAGAGCGAACCGCAGGAGGCGGTGCAGACCCGCGAGCGAATCCTCATCGGCCACCGCGGCCTGCGCCTCACGGACAAGCTGCTGAAAGCGGTCCGCCGACAGTGCTTCCAACAGCGCGTGCCGGTTGGGGAAATGCCGGTACACGGTCCCAACGCCCACTCCCGCGAGCCGGGCGATGGCGTTCAGCATGAGTGAGTCGTCGCCTGCGGCCAACTGCTCCCTGGCGACCTGTAACACCCGTGCGCGGTTGCGCGCGGCGTCCGCGCGCAACGCCGTCCCCCGGTCAGCATTGGGTGTCACGGGCTCAGCCTAATGGCCTGCCGCCTAAGCGCCGCACGGTGCCGAGGGAAGCCAGCCGCTCGCTCGGTCTTCCCCACGCGCCTCCTCGTAGATGACGACCGACCAGGTCACGTCCAGCGGACAGGGCGTTGGACGTACGCATCCACCGGAGCCTCCCGGGACATGCTCATCTTGAGCGCGAGCCGTAGAGCATGATCCGAAAAGCTGCGTTCTGCCGTGAGATCGGGTACGGCGAGGCCCTCGGCCCCGCCGTCAGCGCGCGTCGTGAGCCGGGGCAGCGCTCACCGATCGCGCCGGTGGCCGACGCCGGCGTCGATCAGGTCGGTGTGAGGATTCCGTCCATGGTGTCACTGGCTGGTGAAGCGGGTGGGTCTCATGACGAGAACCACCCTGCGCTCGGCGTCACCGACCGGCGCTTCGTACTCCAGCCCGTAGCGCTTGGCCAGCACGTCGAAGAAGGCGCCCTCGGGGTCGGGGTCGAGCCGTTCGACGGTGCCGCGGACCTCCAGGTAGCGGTATGGCTGGTCCGGGTCGTTGATCGAGAGGGCCACGTGAGGACGAGCGCTCGCGTTGCGTCCCTTCTGCCGGTCGGTCGTGGTGGTGAAGCGCAGGAACTCGCCGTCCCAGATGGTCCACACCGGCGTCACCTGCGGGGTGCCGTCGGGCATCAACGTCGCCAGGTGCGCGTACAGAGGGCGGGTCAGCAGATCGAGGTGGCTCTCCGGAATCACGGTCATGAAGACACGCTATCAAAGCTTTGATACCTATCAAGCTTCTTATTCAAGTGATGACTTGTAAGCTCCGCTCATGGACATGCCTGCGGAGGAGCGGCTCGGCCTGCCCGTGAAACGTGCCGAGCAGCGGCTCATGGCAGCCAAGCACGCGGCGGTGAAGACCGCGGGACTGACCGTGCCACAGTACGCCGCCTTACTCGTGCTAGCTGACAACCCGGGCATCTCCGCAGCCGCCCTGGCCAGGGAGTGCCTCGTCACCCCGCAGGCGATGACCGTCGTGCTGAAGAACCTGCTGGAGCACGGCCTGATCGAGCGCGGCCCGCATCAGTGGCATCGCACGATGCTGGAGACCCATCTCACCGACACGGGGCGCGAGACACTACGCATCGCGGACGCGGCGGCCGTGGTCATCGAGCGCAGGATCGCCGACGCCTTCACCCCGGACGAACGCGACTCCCTCCGCGACCTGCTCGCCCGCTTCACCCAAGCGATCTAGTACCGCAACGTGCGCCCTGCCGACGCCTCATGCCCGGCGGCCCGAGCACGGAAGCCTCATCGCCTCCAGCTTTCACCCGAACACCGTGGCGGGAAGTCATCTCCTCGACCGAGGCACCCGGCTTGACTCTGGTGCTGCCGATGCGGTGACATCGGGGTCCGGCACGGATGGTGGCACCATACGCACCAGGTCGGCCTGGCTGGTCATGGCCGTGACCCTCGTGGGGACAAAATGCGCGCCGGCAGTGACAACGAGCATGGCCGCCATCGCGTGTGCCGCGCCGGCCTGCCAAGTGACGGACCAAAGATCGATGGGCGCGGCCGCCCATTTTGCGTCATCCCAACGACACCGCGAAACAGCGGCTACTCGACCTCGATCGGCAGCTCGTAGATTTCCGCCGTGGGGTGACCGGCCTTATCGTGCACTCGCAGTACCGCTTCCTTCGACGGACCGGACGACAGGCAGAAGACCTTGCCCGACTCCGGGTCGAGCCACGCGCGTTCGAAGTGCACGCCCTCGCCCTCCTCGATCGCCAGATCACGCTCGTGCGCCTCTCGCAGTTGTTCTTCGGTGACGCCGACGAAGCCGCTGTGGACGTCCATGAACTTTGGCATCGAGAATCCTCACATTCACCGGTTGGTGTGCGTCTGGCCTCTATCGGATGAGGCTGAGGCGTTGCCGACTTGATGATGCAGATCGCGATTCTTTCAGCCGGCATCGTCGACTCCCCGCGTGGATGGTTTTCCCTGGTTTATGCGGTGCCATTCCAGGCGTCGTTGCCGGGATTCTTCAAGGCCTGCTTGTCGGGCTTTGCAAATCGCCGGTCCGTGGCCCTCGTGCTCGTCGTCCGGGGTGACGTGGTCCAGCCCGTCGTGGAACCGGATGCCGTTGTAGAACGCTCTCACGCGGGCGATTTCGGCCGCCCGGGGACCACCCCGGCTGGACATCGGTCCTGGAGACCGTCCGATGATTCGGGGTGGCGGAGCCAGAGCATCAGGTGGTCGCCCGTTGGGTGCTTCGCCTGAAACCCGGAAGGGCGACGGATCTCGTTGCATCCCCACCGCGTCACGAGCCCGCACCCCGAAGATGAGAGCAGGCCGTGCAGCGGGACCCGAAGAGCCACTCCGGTCGGGACCCGTCGCGTCCGGCAGGAACTCATTCGGATGGGTCACCGGCTTGACGCTGGTGCCACCGATTCCGCGGCAGCCTCCGAAGCTCTCTTCAACGAGATGGCGGACTTCCGAGTGACGCTTGGACCAAATGCGTTATGTAGCGAAAAGTCTTGATCGTGATGAGGTCACATCCCATAGATGACCTTGTCTCTGGTTCGCGTCGGCCCAGTTCAACAGGCTGTCAACCATGACGAACCTGCTCACCCGCCCCCACCCTCACCGGGAAGCCCGCCGCGACCTGATGACCATTCACCGCCCGCTGCTGTTGTGCGCGGCGGGCATGACCGTACTCACCGTGTTAAGCGGCATCGGAATGGTGATCGACGAGCGCACCGTACTCGGCGAGCCGGTCTGGCTCAAGCCGTTCAAGTTCGCCGTGTCCTTCGCGCTGTACGCGGCCACGCTGGCGTGGATGCTGGGCAAGGTCCAGCGATGGCGGCGAACGCTCTGGTGGTTGGCCACGGTGGTCGTCCTGGGCTTCCTTCTCCCAGAGATCGCGGTCATCACCTTTCAGGCCGCGCGCGGTGTACGCAGCCACTTCAACTTCTCCACGCCGCTGGACGGGACCCTCTTCACGATCATGGGCGGTGCGGCCTACCTGGGCTGGCTGATGACCTTCGCCGTGGGCGTCTTCCTCCTCTTCCAGCGCCGGCTCGACAGAGCGATGGCATGGGCGATCCCCCTCGGGACCGCACTGTCCCTCGGCGGCATGTCGATCGGCTACCTGATGACCAGTCCAACCCCGGACCAGGCGGAAGTGCTCAGGAACGGGCTGAAACCGACCACTATCGGGGCACACTCCGTCGGCGGGTTCGACGGCGGCGCCACCATGCCGCTGACCGGATGGGCAACCGGGTCAGGCGACCTCCGCGTCGCGCACTTCGTCGGACTGCACGCCCTGCAGGCACTCCCCCTGATCGCGGTCGGACTCCGGCTGCTCGCACGCCGCTTCCCCGTCCTGCACGATATGACGGCCCGCACCGCCCTCGTGATCGTCGCCGCGCTCGGTTACGCCGGGGTCATCGGCCTCCTGCTGTGGCAGGCACAGCGCGGCCAAGCCCTGACCCATCCGGACGGCCTGACGCTGACCGCCGCGGGATCTCTCCTGGCCGCTGTGACGGTAAGCGCGACAATCGTCGTGTCGGTACGGCAGGCTCGCCGTCCCTCCAGGACCACCGGCCCATCAGCGTGACCCCGTCCCTGTGGCTAGGCGCCGGCGATCTCTTCGGGAGACAGGGCGGCGAGCGCCTGCAGGGCGCGCAGGAATCCACGCCGGTCTTCGGCGGAAAGACGTGCCAGCAGGCGTTCTTCCCCGCGCCGGATGCCCGCCTGCGCGGAGTCGCGTATGCGGCGGCCTTCGGCGGTCAACGACAGGACACGGGCACGCCGGTCGGCGGGGTCGGGGGTCCGCTCGATGAGACCTCTGCGCTGAAGGTCGTCGAGGACTCCGATGATGCGTGTCTTGTCCGCGCCGATGGACTCCGCGAGTGCGGCCTGGGTCCGCAGCGGCCGTTCGTCCAGCGCGAGCAGGACCGAGTAGGCCCACATCGACAGGCCGTGCTCGTGCAGCACGGGCAGCTCGGCGTCGATGAGCGCCCTGCTCAGCGGGCTGATCATCGCGGCCAGATCGGGGCGGTCCGTCACGGCAACACATTATACGCATTGACAGATGATAAGCATGTGTAGATTATGTGCTTAGGTTTATCAATGTGAGGAGTCGTTCATGGACGTTCGAGAACTGGACAGACGTGCGGTGCGCGCGAGCGTGGACCTGGTCGCCAAGGTGACGATCGAGGACCTCGGCCGGCCGACGCCGTGCGCCGGCTGGACACTGGCCGATCTGCTCGCCCACATGACCGCTCAGCACCACGGCTTCGCCGCGGCGGCGGAGGGAACCGGAGCCGATCTGGCCGTGTGGCGGGCCGAGCCGCTCGGCGACGGTGCCGTCTCGGCCTACACCGGTGCCGCCGAACGCGTGATGACGGCCTTCGCGGAAGACGGTGTGCTGGATCGAGCGTTCGCACTACCCGAGTTCGGGAGAGGGCTGACGTTTCCCGCGGCACAGGCCATCGGCTTTCACCTCATCGACTACCTGGTGCACGGCTGGGACGTCGCCCAGTCACTCGGCGTCGGGTTCACCGCGGAGCCGGAGCTGGTGGAGGCCGCGTGGCCGATCGTCCAGGCGATCCCGGACGACGAGCGACGCCGTAGGCCGGGCGCCGCGTTCCAGCCGAGTCTGGCCCTCCCCGAGGACGCGACCCGCTTCGACCTGATCCTCGCCATGCTCGGCCGCTCCCCGCGCGGCTACGGAGTGACGGTTCCGTAGCGGTCGGGGTCCGGCGGCGGCGCCGTACCCGGATCGGCCCTCGCGAGACGTATCGACCCGGCGCCTTGGGATCAAGCAGACGGAGGTCCCAGCAGAGACCAGCTCCGTTCGTCTCCCCAGATCGAGGATGCGTCCACATACGGCCGCAGCAACGCGACGAGCTCCCCGTCGCCTCGTTCGTTGAGTTCGTCCGACGCTATCTTCCGCGCCACTCCCGCAAGGAAATCGGCAACCTGAACCCGTGGATCCAGACGCGAGTCGACAAGCCTCAGACTGGCCAGCCGACCAGACGGTGAATGGCGGGGAACGGCGTGCCGTGGCTTGCCGAACATCTCCTTGAGCTGTTCGATGCGCTCTTCCGTCAACGCGTTGTGCTCGTCATGAACGATGGATACGGGGCCGCCATCTCCACTCCAGTGGAGGATGGTCTGGACGATGGCCGGGATCAAGGGGTCCAGCGCCGGAATCATCTTCGGGTTGTCGAGAAGCCGCGCCCGGAAAGAGTCGGCGTGAGGCCTGGCCCGCCCGAGCAGTTCCATGATTTCGCCGACCCTGCCCGGTGCGCCCGCGAGGCTCAGAACGTCGACCATACGGAAGAACGAGTCGACAGACGTCCTGGCCCGCATCAGATCGTTGAACGTCTCCAGAAAGGCCTTCCACCGTTCGCTCCCGAACGCACGCCGACCCTCGCGGTACAGGACGACGGCCATGGCCTCGGCTTGCTCGTCTCGATACAAACCCATACGTGCCGCGTAAGTGACCTCCCCGACGAGCAGGTCAACCATCTTGCCGACGGCGAAGAACGTCTTGTCGGTGAGATGCACATACGCGTTCCCGTGAATCGGCCCCAGAGGCCCGAGCAGCCACTTGAGGACCGGCCGATTTTTCTCGCGGAGTAGGTGGTTCGCTTTGTACTCCATTGCCGGAGACCTTATTCTGTCCCGGGTCTCCCGGATGCACTCCGCCGCCGATTCGACGCTCAGACGGACACCGGCATGTGCGAAAACATCGGTATTTCCGCCGATGAGCTTCTCGCCCTCCGAGCCGGACTCGTCACAGGCGATCTCAAGGGCCAGATCGGTCGACAGGAATTCTTCCGGCACGGAGCCGTTTCGATCACCTGTCACCATCTGGTTCCCTCATGAATTTTAAATGCATAGGCCATGTCGATGCCCACGTGATGGATTCCAGAAAACTCGCACGCGCGGATGGTCATCCGACCACGGAGCGCGCGAATCAATAAGACCAAAAACCTCACGCCGACCAAGTTTCCTCAGGATCCAGCCAGAAGCACGCTTATTGCACGACAACCATTGCGGGAATAGCACCAAAACTCTATCAACAGACGCAGATTTACGATAATAGTTTTTGGTCCGAGTGGGGCCGTCACCCCGAAACCCTTCCGCCGGCCCGGCCGCACCGACCGGCAGGCACCCGGCCACCCACCGACGACGGGCGCCACGCGGTCATCATCTCGGAGACGGAGCGCCCCACCGGCGCCGACGGTCCGCGGGCTGGAGTGCAAAGATCTCCACAGCCTTGAATCCGGGAAAGATACCCTCGCCGGTGTGCATATGAGGATCAGTCATCGTCTTTCCCTTGTTCCGTCGGAGCCGAGACCGCCCGCGCACCGACGAACCACCTCGGACATTTCGGCCTGACGGTCGGGCTGCACGGCGCTCTGGCCGCCACCTGCGGCGACCTCCCAGCGCCTCACCTTCAGGAGATGTAATGAACCCCACAAAGTCCAGTGCCATCTCGCTACGTGTCAACGGCGAAACGCATTCGCTCACAGTCGACAACCGCACCACCCTGCTCGACGCCCTGAGAGAGCACATCGATCTGACAGGGACGAAGAAGGGCTGCGACCAGGGGCAGTGCGGAGCCTGCACCGTCCTTCTCGACGGCCGGCGGGCCAACTCCTGCCTCCAGCTCGCGGTCGCCGCCGAGGGACGCTCGGTCACCACCATCGAGGGCATGGCCGACGGTGAGCGGCTGCATCCGGTGCAGCAGGCATTCCTCGACTTCGACGGTTACCAGTGCGGCTACTGCACGCCCGGTCAGGTCTGCTCCGCGGTCGCCGTGATCGAGGAGCACGCCGCGGGCTGGCCGAGCGCCGCCACGGCCGACCTCCGGCCCGAGACGGGACCACCCCCACTCGACGACGACGAGATACGCGAACGGATGAGCGGCAACCTATGCCGCTGCGGGGCGTACGTGTCGATCGTGCGCGCGGTCGCGGAAGCGGCGGCGCAGGCGGCGGCGGTGCGTGAATCCGCCGGCGACACGGTTCCGGCCGGCGGCTCCGGCAGCGGTACGGTCCCGGCCGGCGGCTCCGACGCGCGGGTGACGGCATGAGAGAGTTCGGCTACATGCGCGCGACCGACGTGGCCGGAGCGGTCTCCATGCTCGCCACGGACCCCGAGGCCCGCTTCCTCGGCGGTGGCACCAACCTCGTCGATCTGATGAAGACCGGTGTGGAGAACCCCGCGCTGCTGATCGACGTCCGCGAGCTCCCCCTTGACCGGATCGAGGTCGCGGACGACGGGGCCCTGAAGATCGGCGCGACCGTCACCAACAGCGACCTCGCCGCCGACCCCGAGGTCAGGCGCCGCTACCCCGCGCTGGCCCAGGCGGTGCTCGCGGGCGCGTCCGGCCAGTTGCGCAACATGGCAACCGTCGGCGGGAACCTGCTGCAGCGCACCCGCTGCGGCTACTTCGGCGACACGACCCAACCGTGCAACAAGCGCGTGCCCGGCAGCGGTTGCCCGGCACTCACGGGCGAGCATCACAACCACGCCATCCTCGACTGGTCAGAGCACTGCGTGGCCACTCACCCCTCGGACATGGGTGTGGCGCTCGCCGCCTTCGACGCCGTCATCTCCGTCCACACCGCGGACGGACCCGCCGAGCTGCCCCTGTCGGAGTTCTACCTGCCGGTCGGCGACACCCCGCACCGCGAGACCGCCCTGCCGCCCGGCGCGCTGATCACCGGAGTGACTCTTCCAGCCGCCCCGGTGGCTGCCCGCTCCCGCTACCGAAAGGTGCGAGAGCGCGCGTCCTACGCGTTCGCCAACGGCTCGATCGCGGCCGCCCTGGACGTCGAGGACGGCACCGTACGGGATGTGCGGCTCGCCTTCGGAGCGGTCGCGTCCCGGCCGTGGCGCGCGCGGAAGGCCGAGCAGGCGCTGACCGGCGGACCGGCGACACCTGAGGCGTTCGCCGCCGCGGCCGACGCCGAACTGGCCGCGGCCAGACCCCTGACGCACAACGGGTACAAGGTGCCGCTGATCCGGAATCTGGTCGTCGCCATGCTGACCGAGCTCACACAGGAGGATGTCCGATGACCGCGCAGACCGTGTCCGCCCCCTCCACCCCGATGACCGCGCAGACCGTGTCCACCCCGTCCACCGCGGTGGCCGCGCAGACCGTGTCCACCCCGTCCACCGCGGTGGCCGCCGCCGGTACGACCACCACCGCGCCCACCCGTACCGCCGGCTCCTCCGGTGCCGTCGGCACCTCGCGCACCCGCCTGGAGGGCCGCGCCAAGGTCACCGGCGCCGCCCGCTACGCCGGGGAGGTCCCGTTCGCCGAACTCGCGTACGGCTGGCTGGCGACCTCGACCGTGGCCCGCGGCCGAATCCGTTCCATCGGCGCCGAGCCCGTCCTCGCGATGCCCGGCGTGCTCGCCGTCCTGCACCACGAGAACGCGCCGCGCCTGAAGCCGGGGGTGGGCATGATGGGGCCCGACGCGACCCTGCAGATCCTGCAGGACGACCGTGTGCCGCACGTCGGCTGGCCGGTGGCGCTGGTGGTCGCGGAGACCCCGGAACAGGCCAGGGCGGCCGCCGAGGCGCTCGTCGTCACCTATGACGAGGAACCGCACGACGTCGTCTTCTCCTCGGGCCACCCCGGTCTGCACGCGCCGGACGGGGGACCCCGGGCGCGGACGGATACGGAGAAGGGCGACATCGAGGCGGAGCTGGCCGCGTCCGCCGTGGTGGTGGACGAGGAGTACACCACGCCCGAGGAGTACCACACCGCGATGGAGCCCCACGCCGCGGTGGCGCGATGGGAGGACGGCCGCCTGGAGGTGATCGACTCCAACCAGGGTTCCCACGCCGTCGCGCAGGACCTGGCCAAGCTGTTCTTCCTCGACGCGACCTCGGTACGGGTGCGGTCGGAGCACGTCGGCGGCGCCTTCGGGTCCAAGGGCCTGATGCGTCCGCACCTGATAGTCGCGGCGATGGCCGCCACCGTGCTCGACCGTCCGGTCCGGGTCGTCCTCACCCGGCGGCAGCTGTTCTCGCTGGTCGGGTTCCGGCCCGCGACGGCGCAGCGGATCCGGCTGGGCGCGGAGCCCGGCGGGCGGCTGCGGGCACTCGACCACGACGCCACCTCGTTCTCGTCCACCATCAACGAGTACGTGGAGCAGAGCGCGCAGCCCAGTCGCGTCGTATACGCCGCCGACGCGCTGCGCACCCGCACCAGGGTGGTACGGCTCGACGTGCCGACCCCGTCCTTCATGCGCGCTCCGGGCTGGGCTCCCGGCTCGTTCGCCATCGAGTCCGCGATGGACGAGCTCGCCGAGAAGACCGGGCTGGACCCGATCGCGCTCCGCCTCCGCAACGAACCCGAGGTCGGACCCGCGTCCGGGCTGCCGTTCAGCAGCCGCAACCTCATCCCCTGTTTCGAGGAGGGAGCGCGCCGGTTCGGCTGGACGGACCGGGACCCGCGCCCCGGAACGCGCAGGGAGGGGCGCTGGCTGCTCGGAACCGGTATGGCCGCGGCGGCCCACTCCGCGGGGACCGCGCCGTCCTCGGCATCCATCACCGCCGAGGCTGACGGCACCTTCACGGTGCGGATCGCCGCGGCCGACATCGGGACCGGCGCCCGTACCGCGCTCACCCAGATCGCCGCCGACGCGCTGGAGACGCCCCTGAAGACCGTCCGGGTGAAGATCGCGGACAGCGACTTCGGGCCCGCGTTTCTCGCCGGAGGCTCCATGGGCACCGCTTCCTGGGCCTGGGCGATCACCGAGGCGGCGGCCGCGCTACGGGAGAAACTGGCCCACGTGGACCAGATCCCGGGAGAGGGGACAACGGCCCGGGCGGACACGACAGAGCTGGTCATGGCCATGCGGGGGCAGGAACGATATGCCTTCGGCGCCCAGTTCGCCGAGGTCGCGGTGGACGTGGCCAGCGGTGAGGTACGGGTACGGCGGATGCTCGGGACCTTCGCCGTGGGCCGGGTCGTCAACCCGTTGACCGCGCGCAGCCAGCTCATCGGCGGAATGATCATGGGACTGTCGATGGCGTTGCACGAGGAGGGGATCAGGGACATCGCGTCCGGCGGCCTGGTGAACGGCGACCTCGCGGGCTACCACGTGGCGTCCAACGCGGACGTGCCCGTCATCGAAGCCGGCTGGGTCGGCGACCCGGACACCTACAACCCCACCGGGATCAAGGGCCTCGGCGAGATCGGAATCGTCGGGGTCGCGGCGGCCATCGCCAATGCCGTCTGGCACGCGACCGGCATACGCCACCGGAACCTGCCCATCCGTCTCGACCGGGTGCTGACGGCCGGGACCGCGATCGAGAACGGCGGCGCGGGGACGTACTGAGTGGATGAGGTGCTTCCCGGCGGCGGACGGTCAGCGCTGGACTTCGTCTCGAGAAACTCCTCGATGCCTTGACCTCCTCCCCGGCCTGAACCGGAGATTCCCCGTGCCAGATCACGCGACCTCTTGCGGAGCACGTGATCTGGCACGGGGTGTTTGACGTATGGGGATGTTCTCCTGATCCGTGGATCCGCACCCGCTCACCCCGGATCCCCGGATCGACAGTGCATGGATACGGCGTGCCGGACCTGCGACGCTTGGCACCGTGAGGAAACACTCCGGACCAGGGAATTGTTGTGAGCAGATGTCCGTGACCGACCTGGCGGACGGGCTCGCGGCGCCGCCGGGCATGGGTAACCGCCTCGGCCCGGCTCCCTGCAGGCCCGCACGGGACAAGGCCGACATCCACTTCCTGAAATCGGCCCGTGTCGAATTCGCCATCGTCTGAAACGTGGGAGAGGAGAACGGAACCGTGGACCGGCCCCGACTCGCCGACTTCCTGCGCACCCGCAGGGAGGCGCTGCAACCCGAGGACGTGGGGCTCCCCCGTGGCAGGCGGCGGCGTACCGGCGGGCTGCGCCGTGAGGAGGTCGCCGTGCTGTCCGACATGTCGATCGACTACTACAGCAGGCTGGAACAGCAACGCGGGCCGCACCCGTCGGAGCAGATGCTCGCCTCGCTCGCCCGTGGCCTGCGCCTCTCCCTCGAAGAACGCGACCACATGTTCCGCCTCGCCGGCTACGCCACCCCGCAACGGGCCCTGCGCGCCGATCACCTGACCCCGGGGATGATGCGCATCTTCGACGGACTCGAAGACGCAGCCGCCCAGGTCGTGACCTACCTCGGGGAGACGCTGAAGCAGACCCGGTTGTCAAAGGCACTGGTCGGCGACGAGAGCCTGCACACCGGGCCGGCGCGCAGCCTGCACTACCGGTGGTTCACCGACCCCGCCACCCGGTTGATCTACCCCGAGGACGACCACCCGACCCACAGCAGGCTGATCACGGCGGACCTGCACCGCGTGTACACGCGCGACAGCAAGGACCCCCGCGCGACCGCGATCGTCGATGCCCTGCTCGCCAAGAGCCCCGAATTCGCCGGAATCTGGCGCGAGCACCCGGTCGCGGGTCCGTACTGCCCGCCCAAACACATCCAGCACCCGCAGCTCGGCCTGCTCGAACTGCACTGCCAGATCCTGATCGACCCCGACCAGTCCCAGTTGCTGCTGGTCCACACCGCATCACCGGGTAGCGAGAGCTACGAGAAACTCCAACTGCTGTCCGTCATCGGCCACGAACGCGGCTGACCACACGCCGGACGGACACCGCGCACCCCGGAAATGATCACCGGCGCCCGACGGCGGCGAAGCCGGTCGGAGACCGGTTCGGTTCACGGTGCTGATCGGCAAGGATCGCGCCACCCGTATCAGTCCGTGATCGTCTACTCGGGAGACTCCCCCCAGCGATTCTCTCCGTGGTCAGATCACAGGCTGTCCCAGCCTTGCCAGTCCCACCAGGTGCCGGTGAAAGGGGTGTAGTAGTTTTCGTAGCCCGCATCGGACGGCTCCTGACCACCCGGGAGCCACGCGAACCCCATCGTCTGTATCGATGGGATGTCCCCGACCACGAGCAGGGCGCCGCCTTCGACGGGTTCGCCCCAACAGACGTGATAGAGCCCCAGCCACCGACAGCTCCGATCAATTTCATTGCCCGCAGCGATCGTCTTCGCGTATGCCTGCATGCTCGGTTCGGAGAGAGTGAACCGCACCCACATCGGGCCGTCCACCGCGAGCACCACTACCAAGCCGAGGACGACGAGCGGTGCCGACATCCAGCGAAGCCACTGCCGGCGTGCAGCTGCCCGCCCCATCGACCCGACCGCCACGGCCGTGCGGACGAGCCAATGCAGGCCCAGCACCATCCAGGCGGGAAGCATCAGCAACACGAGCTGGAAATTCCAGACGGGCCCGCTGGCCCCGTACAAACTGATCAGCGTCACAACGGCGAGCGCTGCGAAGTACCACCGCCTAGGCGGCCGTTCGCTCCACTTGACGTCTTGCATGCAGGAATGATCTAGGTCGCTCGCGACACTGGCAAGAGGTGGTCGCATCGCCACTGCTCGCCAGGTCATCAGAGAAGGTCAGCAACAAGACCTCGATTGCACCCCGCGTCGATCGTCGGTGACGACGGCTCGCGGTGCGGTGCGAATCAAACGGTGGTCCCGGTGCCCGCCGTCGCGATCAAGTAGATCGCGGCGGAGGGAGCCAAGACCTCGTCGAATCATGAATCCAACCAGTCCACCCAATCCCTACCGGCCTCTCCTCTGCCGTTCCCACCCTCACGAGGATGAGCCCCCGGTGGCGGTTTCTCTCGTGGACCGAACCCTTACCGCCGGTGGTCCTGGTCGGTCTCATGCGGGCACAAGAGGCCGGTGCCGCCGATCCCGCAGTAGCCGCTGGGCGAAGGCCCGGTCCGCGGGGGAGGGGAGCGCACGCGATTGGCCGGATCCTTTCGCATATCGATCACCTGGCCACTTTCCGATGCCGCCGGGTCGCTGAAATGCTTGTCGTCATGACTACGACGACAATGCGTGCGATCAGCCAGGACATCCTGGGTGGCCCCGAGGTGCTGAAGGAGATAGAGGTGGAGCGGCCCACGCCGGGCCCGACCGAGGTGCTGGTGCGGGTGCATGCGGCCGGGGTCAACCCGACGGACTGGAAGCATCGCGCCACGGGCGGCTTGCTGGGGAGCCCGCCGTTCGTCCTCGGGTGGGACGTCTCCGGTGTCGTCGAGTCCGTCGGAATCGGGACAGCTCTCTACAAGCCGGGTGACGAGGTGTTCGGCATGCTGCGCTACCCGTACGGCCACGGCGCGTTCGCCGAGTACGTGACCGCACCCGCCCGCACGTTCGCCCGCAAGCCCGGGAAGATCGACCATGTGCAGGCGGCCGCGCTCCCCCTGGCCGCGCTGACCGCGTGGCAGGCGCTGGTGGACATCGCGGGGGTGAAGGCCGGGCAGCGGGTGCTCGTCCACGCCGCCGCGGGCGGAGTGGGCCATCTCGCGGTGCAGATGGCCAAGGCCCGGGGGGCTCACGTCATCGGTACGGTAAGCGCGGCCAAGCACGAGTTCCTGCGCGGCCTCGGGGCGGACGAGCTCATCGACTACCGGAACGTGGACTTCGCCGAGGCGGTCGGAGACGTCGACGTGGTGATCGACACCATGGGCGGCGACTACGGACCGCGTTCACTGCGCACCCTGCGCGAAGGCGGCGTCATCGTGTCGCTCGTGCTGTCCAACATGGCTGAAGGGCTCAATGCCCAGGCCGAGGAGCTGGGCATCCGCGCGGAGTCCATGCTCGTGGAGCCGGACTACGCCGGCATGAGGGCGATCGCCGCGCTGGTCGAGAAGGGCGGGCTGCGTGCCGAGATCGATACGGTACTGCCACTGGAAGAGGCGGCCAAGGCCCATGAGCGAGGCGAGACGGGGCGCACCACCGGCAAGATCGTGCTCACCGTGTAGATCGGGCTTCTTCGATCCTGCTCCGCGGATTCGAGGGGCGGGAGCCGCTCTGGCGAGGCGGCCCGCACGAAGAGGGCGACAGCGAACCCGGCGTCCACGCGAGCGTCTCGTCCGGGGGCGTGGACACCGCGCCGGCCGGTAGGACGTGGCGCTCGTTACGGCATCGACGACGTTCCGATGATCATGGGACGGTCTTCCCGTATTACGCGGCCGGCCCCAGATCCCAGGTCCACAGCGCTTCGCGACCGCCGCCGACAAGCACGGCGCGGCCGTCGAGGTAGCTCATCGAGAGGGAGCCGAGGTAGCGGGAAGGACGCTGAAGCGTCCCGACCTGCCGGCTGGTCGTGAGGTCCCAGACCCGCATACTCCTGTCCTGCGGCGAGTGGGTGACCGCGATCGGAACGCCGCCGACCCGTCCGAAGGCGACTCTGCTGACCTGCTTGGAGTGGCCGAGCAACGGACGCTCGACCTGCTCGCCCGTGGCGAGATCGTAGAGCTCCACGGTCCTGCCGGTGGCCACGATCGCGACCGTCGTGCAGTCGAACCGGGCGATCTCCACCTGGGCCGAGTGCTCGGTCCTCGCGATGCGGAACGATGCCATCCGTTTGCCCGCGCCGACGTCCCAGAGCCGGGCGCGGGTGGCGCTGAAGGTCACCGCGACCGGCCGACCGGCGAGGTTGATGAGGGCCAGCTGTCCGACCCGGCCGTTTCCGACGGCGAGATCGTGCAGCAGCGCTCCCGAAGGAAAGTCCCAGATGCGTACCGCGCCCGGCGGAGTGGAGGGGTCACCGGCCGCGCCGTCCCTCTCGCCCGTTCCGACCACGAGCACCCGGCGATCGGCTTCGGTGAGCGCGACCCCGCCGACGAAGTCGCCATAGCCGATGAGGGGTTCGCCGATCGGCGCACGACTGGCGAGATCGAACATCCGGATCGAGGGATCTCCCAAACCGATCCCCGCGACCAGCACCGCTCGTCCGCCGTAGTCGCCGGTCGCGAACGAGGTGACGCGCCCGGGCAACCTGACCGGGGCGTCCAGCGGTCTGCCGCTGCCGAGATCCCACACGTCCAGGACTTCGCCGTCGTCCCCGTGGGCCAGCACGACCGGCCTGCCGTGCAGCTCGCCGTTCACCCCGAAGACGTCACCGTTGGGTCCTCCGGTGGCGGGAGGAGCTGATTCCCGGCCTGTGGCGAGATCGTAGGCGCGGACGGTGTTGTCGCGCCCGCCGGACACGATCATGGGACGGCCGCCGAGATCGCCGACCGCCAGCGATGTGACGTGTCCCGGGATCTCGAATGACGAAAGCCTCTCGCCGGTGGCCGGATCGATGACCGCGATCGGGCTTCGGAGCCTCGACCCGTAAGGGTCGGTGGCGATGCTCCCGACGGTTTCGACCGAGACGAACACGGTCCGGCCGTTCAGTACGGCGAGCGATGAGGGGCCGAACCTCCCCTTCAGCGAGTCGGTGGTCACCTCACGCGTGATCAGATCCCAGCGGATCACCCCGAGGTCGGCCGTGGGGATCAGGGCCACCGGACGGCCGCCGATCGTGGTCGTCATGATCGTGTTCATGCTCTGGACGAACTCGGGCTGGACGACGAGCGGTTCCCCGGCGGGTTTTCCGGAGACCGGATCCCAGGCGATCACAGTGTCGGTCGCCCCGGCCAGCACGAGCAGGACACCGTGGACGCGGACCAGCGCGACGGAGTTGAAGGTCCCCGTGCCGATGGGCGGGCCGATCCGGCGGCCGGTCGCCAGGTCGAACACGTGGGCACCGCCGGTGCCCGCTGTCGCGGCGATCGGCCTGCCATCGAACTCGCCAAACGCGATGGAACGGAACGGCCCGGTGGGGAGTGGCCCGCCGACGGGTGACCGGGTGGTCGCGTCCCACCTCTGGAGTGCCCCGTTGCTCCGGCCGAGGATGACGGGTCTGCCGTCGACGGTGCCGTACGCCACCGGGCCGTCGCCGGGGATCGGATCGCCGATCGGTTCCAGGGTGGCCCTGTCCCAGATCCGGATGGTGTGCTCGGCACCCGCGCTGATCACGACGGGCCGGTCGTCCAGCTCGCCCACGGCCACCGAGGTCACGTCGGCGTGGCCGCCCATGTCCATCGCGACGGGCGACGCGAACGAGGCGGGAACGCCCCCGTGTGACGTCTCCTGGCAGGTGGTTCCCGGCCGGGGCCAGCTCACGACGGTCGACCCGGCCGAGGCCAGCGGCACCGACCCGGCCAAGACCAGCGCGGCAAGGATGGGTGGCAGCCGTCGAAAGGACATCCGGACCCCTGTCGCCGAAATCGCTCCCCGAGCATAAACCGACCTCCCGCGCGATCCGCCAGAAGGAGATCAGGGCCCGGCGCATCGAGTTCGGATACAACTCTCCGGTATCGAATCCCGCAGCACGTCCACGACGAGTACCTGAGCCGACGGTCCGCAACGTAACCAACCGCCAAGTGGCCGTCCGGAAAACGCGGAACCACCTCAGGCCTCATGCCGCCGGCCGCCCGGTTGACCGTCACGTCAGCCGGGGCGTGCGCCGACGAGGAGGGTCGCCGCCGCTACCCGCGGTGCGTCACCGGAATTCGAGACCCTCGAACGTACCGGACGAACGCCATTTGTCGAGATAGGCGAAGTAGGCCATCGCCCCCTGCGGGTAGCCGACGTTGAGCCGCCCCCGCAACCCCGAGTCCTGGCCCTCGTTGTTGTAGTAGCCCGGCGTGCAGTCCGGCGAACCCAGCAACCTGCCCGTACCCGACAGCAGGAGCTCGATCCACGCGTCCTCGGCCTCCTTGGTGACCTCGATCTCGTCGAATCCGTTGTCGAGGGCGTGCTTGATGGTCAGGGCGATCGTCCTGCCCGCCTCGGTGAGATTGTGCGGGATGTTGGAGATGAGGTTCGCACCCTGCGTCGGCTGCACGACAAAGGCGTTCGGGAAGCCGCGCACGTGGATGCCGTGCAGGGTGCGCATACCCTCGTCCCAGTACTCGGAGAGCTTGACGCCGTCGCGGCCGGTCAGGTCGTAGCCGGCCCGCCGCGTGTATTCCGTGCCGACCTCGAAGCCGGAGGCGTAGATGACGCAGTCGACCTCGTACTCCTTGCCCGCGGCGACGACCCCGTTCTCGGTGATCCGCTCCACGCCCTGGCCGTCGGTGTCGACGAGGTGGGTGCCGGGGAGGTTGTAGGCCTGCAGATACTCGTCGTGGAAGCATGGTCGCTTGCACAGCTGGCGGTACCAGGCCTTCAGGTTCTGGGCGGTCTCGGAATCTTCGACGACGGAGTCGACGCGCGCGCGGATCTCCTCCATTTTCTCGAAGTCGGAGTTCTCGAAGGCCTCCGCCATCTTCTCCGGAGTGAAGTCCTCGGGCGGGAGCGCCATGATCTTGGAGCGCACCCGCCGGGCGATGTCGGTCCAGCCGTCCATCACCAGGTCCTCGTCGGCCACGGCGCTCGTCTGGTTGGCCGTGAAGTTCTCGAGCCAGCGCTGCTGCCAGCCCGGCGTCGCGATCTGGGAGAACCACTCGGAATCGGTCGGCTGGTTGTTGCGGACGTCGACCGACGACGGGGTGCGCTGGAACACGTACAGCTCCTCGCACGCCCGCGCCAGATGAGGCACGCACTGCACGGCCGTCGCTCCCGTTCCGATGAGGGCGACGCGTTTGTCGGCGAGCCGCTCCATCGGCGTGCCCGAGGGATCGCCACCGGTGTAGTCATAGTCCCACCGGCTCGTGTGGAACGAATGTCCCCTGAACGACTCGATCCCAGCGATTCCCGGCAGCTTCGGCACGTGCAGTGGACCGGTGCCCATGGCGACGAACTGGGCGGTGAACTCGTCACCCCGGTTGGTACGGATGATCCAGCGTGACCGCGCCTCGTCCCATTCGAGGTCCTCGACCTCGGTGTGGAAGAGCGCGTCGTCGTACAGACCGTAATGCTCGGCGATGCGCCGGCAGTGTTCAAGGATCTCGGGCGCGTGCGCGTACTTCTCCGTCGGCATGTGGCCGGTCTCCTCCAGGAGCGGCATGTACACGAACGACGCCGTGTCGCACTGCGCTCCCGGGTAGCGGTTCCAGTACCAGGTGCCGCCGAAGCCGCCGCCCTTCTCGATGATGCGGACGTCGTCGACGCCGGCTTCTCTCAGCCGCGCGCCGGTGAGGAGACCGGCGAAGCCGCCGCCGATGAACGCGACCGTCACGTGGTCGGTCTTCGGCGCGCGCTCGGTTATCGGGGTGTAGGGATCGTCGAGGTAGTGCGCGAACCGGCCGGTGAGCCGGAGGTACTGGTCGTTGCCGTCGGGACGGAGCCGCTTGTCGCGCTCCTCCAGATACTTCTGGCGGAGGGATTCCTTGTCGAGGACGGTGCCATCGGGACTGGTGAAGCGGCCGGTGACGGTCATACGTGCTCCGAGGGTGTGTTCGACCGGGGCGGGGCGTCGAGATGCTGAGCGACCCCGATGCCTCCGGCAGCGTTCGCCCCTCAGCGGTGTCAGGATGTCACTCATGAGTGACATGCGGCAAGTACCCCCGTACGATCGCCGTATGACCCCTGACGCCGTGATCGCAACGTCGCTCGCCGACGAGCAACGCGACGTCGCCCGATCGCGGATCCTTCGCGCCGCACGGGGCGTGCTGGCGGACCGCGGCCTCGCCGCGACCGTCGACGACGTGGCCGAGGCGGCCGGGGTCAACCGGCGTACGGTGTTCCGCCACTTCGCCACGCGTGACGGTCTCTTCGCCGCCGCCATCAAGGAGGGCGTACGCAGCTACGCGCTGCGGATCCCCGCACCACCCGAGGACGACGACCTGCGAGCCTGGCTGCTCGACCTGCTGTTCGTCGTCCACCGGCTCAACGCCGGCAACGGCCGTATCTACTGGGAGCTCGCCGCCCTTGAACCGGACGATCTTCCCCCCGAGCTCGCCCAGGCGGCCGCCGAGCGCCGGGAGAGCCGCAAGCTCTTCGCGGTCGGCGTCACCTCCCGTATGTGGCAGGCCCGCGGCGGGCGGGGAGACCCTCCCATGTGGCTGGTCGACGCCGTCGCCGTACACCTGTCGGGATTCACCACCCAGTCCCTCACCGGCGACTTCGGCCGTACTCCCGACGAGGTGGCCCAGGTGTCGGCGCAGGTTCTCGAGGCCGCGCTGGGCGCCGCCCTCCCATAGTCATTCCAACCCGAGCCTGCTGCTCAACGACTTCGACATGTCCGCCGCCTACAAATGCCTGATCGAGGACGTGCTCGAGGCGGGCATCCGGATCGACGCGCTCGGCCTGCAGAGCCATGGTCAGCCACCGACACATCCCGCACCGACACGGCCATCCTGACGGTCCTGATGGAAGGAGAGATCGCACGAACCGCTCAACGGAACCATCAGGAACTGTGAGGGATTTCTAGGACCTGTTTGAGCCGATCAGGGAACGATCCCCGCGGGAGGCGCCTTCCTGGGATGGCCCGTTCCGCTCCCGCTCGCCGGCGGCGGCGGCGAGGCTGCGGCCGAGACGCTGGGCGGGTTTCTCGATGAAGCGGTAACTCAGCGCGGCACAGCCGATCACCGTCGTGAAGAGCATCGCCTCCCACGCCAGCCGCACCGGCAGCGAGATCCCCGAAGGATCCACGGTCAGTCTCCTGACGACCTGCAGGATCAGGGGATGCAGCAGGTAGATGGAGTAACTCATCAGGCCGAGCCACACGAAAAAGGGCAAGATCGCACGACGGCGCAGGACGAGGCCGGCGGCGAACGTCAGCCACGCCGCGGCGACGGCGGTGGACCAGCTCCACTTGAACGCCTGCTGCCCGGCCTCCGACATGCCCCACCCCGGTCCGAATACCACCGCCGCGATGACCGAGAGGACGGGCACCAGACCGATCATCCAGCGCGATCTCACCCATTCGGCGGGCGACCGTTCCAGGCGGTAGATGGCGGTTCCGCCGAACATGGTGGCCAGGATGATCAGGCTCTGCCACGCGCCCACCCTGCTGTCGAGGGTGAGGAGCAGGAGGGCGAGGACGGCGAGAACGGCGGCACCGTACTTCCGTACGCCACGGTTCGCGCTGAGAACGGCGGCGATCCCGCCGAGGAGCACGATGGCCGCGTCCCCCACCACACCCTGTCCCAGGTTGTCGGACAGCCAGCCCGCCGGTACGAGGGCGCCGGCGAGGAGCGCGCACACCGCGAACGTCAGCGAGGTGCGCGCGCTGGCTCGATGGACGCCGAACACGAACATCGCGGTCACGAGCAGGTAGAACACCATCTCGTACGAGAGGGTCCAGAAGACGTTGACGACGCTGGGCACCCGGAGCAGGTCCTGCAGCATCGTCAGGTGTGCCAGTGCGAAGGTCACCGGCTGCCCGGTGGCCTGGGAGGGCAGGACGGTGTAGACGCCGACGATGCCGAACACGGTGCCGGCCACCGCTGCCAGCCCCCACAGGGGGTAGAGACGGAAGAAGCGAGTGATCCAGAATCCCCGGACACTGCCTCGGCGTTCCAGCGAGACCGGCACGACATAGCCGCTGACCAGGAAGAACACCAGCACGCCGTACTGTCCGAAGTCGAACCACGGGCTGACCGATTCCCGGATCTCGGGCAGCAGGGCGTCCAGCGAGTGCTCGAAGACGACGATCAGCGCGGCGAACCCGCGTAGGGCGTCGAGCCAGGACTGCCGGGCACCTCGGGACGAGGGGATCGAGCCGGTTCCGATGTGCATTTGCCCTGCGCTGTCCGGAATCTCCTCGTCCTTAGCCACCCGGTAACACTAGTGGCGCAATCGGGATGAAAGGCAATTTATGCCCCATAGCCCCCACAAGACGACGGCTGACCAGCGTGAACCTGGGGCTTTCAGGCGCCTCAGGCCCATGGCTCGAACGCCCGGCGGGAGAACGCCGGGCCATGGAAGGGCACGGCGGCTGTCGCACTCGTGCGGGCGGCGCGTCGAGGAGCTCGGGGGCACGGAGCCGACCACGTGAACCGGTGACTGTCGCACTCGTGCGGGCGGCGCGTCGAGGAGCTCGGGGGCACGGCGATGACCAGGGTGCGGGCGGTCGGATCGTGCTTGATGAGGGCGAGGAACAGGCGCGATGCGGTAGCCGGCGTCTGCCCGCGTTGATCCTCACGGTCGGCGGCGGTCAGGTAGAAATCGGGGGCGTCGCGGTGGGTGATGCGTACGCGACCGAGGCGTACGGCGCGTTCGGCGACGGCTCGGGGATTTCTCGACAGATCCGAGAAAGTGACGGCGTCGGCGTTACTGGTACTCACCCTGCCATCGCAAGTCAGAACACATTCTGATGGACGGTGAACCACGGGAGAGAATGCCCTGCCGTCGCCTGTCGGCAAACCGGGCAAGTCGAACTGTCGAACGACTCACCCCGGGAAGGCACGCGCAAGTCCCGGAAATCGAGAATCTCGCCGCTGTCCTCAAGGAAGACGGCTCTTCTTGAAGCGCTCTTCCGCTGTATTCGTGCCCGCGTGAGGCCGCAAGGTCCGGCAGGTGTCCGGACGAGAACCGGTTCACATCATCGAGATCCGGGCCGGCCAGACGTCATGTCTTTTTTGTCGGTCCCCCTCAGTACTCTGAGCCTCGCGTTTAACGCGCATAGGGATATTTCCATATATCGACAGCGGAGGCGATCGTGTAGCTGAGCATCTCCACGGTTCAGCTCCCTCTGCCTGCCGATGGCTTCCCTCTTCCTCAGCCCGTCCGGTTCAGGACGGTTCACTCCCCCCTCGGAGGATCAGTGAGACTACGGTCTCTACTGGCGAGCACCGCCGTGCTCGTCATCACCGCGACGGCCGCGCTAGCGGTCGGAGCGCCGGCTCAGGCCACAGTCGCTGCCCCGGCTGTGGCGAAAAATCTCTTGGACGAGGTGAACAACGGCAAGAAGGTACGCGCGATCGTCGAGGTCAGGGGCTATGCCGCCCGTGTGGCCGAGGCCCTCGAAGCGGCATCGAGCGAGACCACGGTCATCGACAAGACGAGTTCCAGCGACTTCCTCGTTGTCACCGTCGACAAGCCGACCCTCACCGCGGCCATGGCCGACGACATGGTCAAGGCCATCTACAAGGACGAGCTGAGCAGAGCGACGCTCGACGTCAGCACCAAGCTGATCGGTTCGGACAAGGCCAACAAGGCGGGCTGGACCGGCAAGGGCTCCACCATCGCGATCCTGGACACCGGCATCGACCGCGATCACCCGTTCTTCGCCGGGCGGATCGTGCGCGAAGCCTGCTTCTCCACCTCCGATCCCGACCCGCTCTACCAGGCCGACTCGTTGTGCCCCAACGGCCAGCCGTCCCAGATCGGCGTGGGCGCGGCCGACGCCAAGACCGCGAAATGCGTCGTGAACGGCGCGGGCAAGTGCTACCACGGCACACACGTCGCGGGCATCGCCGCCGGGAAGAAGGCCGGAACCGCGCCCTCCAGCGGCGTCGCGCCGGAAGCGGGCATCCTGCCGATCCAGGTGTTCTCCCGGTTCAACGGCCCCATCTGCCGGGAGCTGGCCACCTTCGCACCGTGCTTCCTCAGTTTCACCTCCGACCAGAAGCTCGCGCTTCAATACGTCGACCAGGTACACGCGGGGCTGAACGTCGTAGTTGCCAACCTGAGCCTCGGCGTAGGCCCGAAGCACAAGGTCAACTGCGACCAGGATCCCGCTTACGGAGCTCTCAGGTCGGAGATCCTCTGGCTCAAGGACTTCGGCGTGACCACCGTCGTAGCGGCGGGCAACGACCTGCACGGGGACGGCGTGGCCAGCCCCGCCTGCATCTCCGCGGTGGTAGCGGTCGGCGCGACCGACGACCGCGACAAGCCCGCTCCCTTCTCCAACCGGGGTCCTCTGCTCGACCTTTTCGCTCCCGGCGTAGGTATCAACTCCGCCATGCCCGGCAACGCCTTCCAGTCCCTGAGCGGCACCTCCATGGCCGCACCCCATGTCGCGGGGGCCCTGGCGCTGGTCCGGCAGGCCTACCCGAACCTGCCTGGCGAGGGGCGGGTCGAGAAGCTGCAGACCACCGGCAAGAGCATCACCTACAGCAGCGGCGGCATCATGGTGACCACCAAGCGAATCGACCTCGTCGCCGCCCTCCCGCTCAAGCCCACCGCGACTCCGACCCCGACCCCCACGGCCACGCCCAGCGCGACGCCCACCGTGACACCCACACCCACGCCCACGCAGAGCCAGACGCCCGTCCCGACCGACCCCGGTACGGTCACCGACCCTCTGCCGCTACCGGACACGTGCCGGCGGGGCAAGGGCACCAAGCCGCTGAGCGCCAAGCGTTGGGCCACCGAGTTGCTCCGCGGCAAGGGCACGCTGGACGACAAGATCCTCGCCTGCTACCTGTCTCTCGCCCAGAACGGCAGCAAGGTCTTCCCCGAGGTCACCGATGCCGGTTCCATCGGCAAGGCGTACAAGGTCCTCGCCCCCAGGAGCAGGACCGCCAAGGCGCTGATCGACCGTGAACTGCTGGCCGCCTGGCTCAACTACGCCCATGGCGTCTACAACGGCTCCGCCAAGGTCCACGGCAGCACGACGCTGAAGAAGGCTGTCGGCATCGCCGAGGGTCACCGCACCGCCAATGGCACGTCCGCCCAGCTCAAGAAGGCGGCCGTCTACCTGTACGAGCACGTCAACAAGTAGCGGCTGATCGCAAGACGGATGCCGGTCGCGCCGCGGCACGGCCGGCATCGCGAGCCGTACGGCGGGATCCGAAAAACTGCTCCCGCGCGTGGACCGGGCCCGCCTGACAGACGGCCCACTCGGACGGGCCGGGGCCGTATCCGATGATCCCACCCGTGATCTGGTTACGGGTGGGATCACGCGTGCCTAACTCGTCACGGGTTCCCATGTCGGGGAGAGGTACGGCAGATGGGCCGAGCGGTAGAGCACGACGATCAGGACCACGATGGCCGCGAACCAGGCGATGGCCGGGACAAAGCCCAGGTCGGCGTAGCCGTACTCGGCCAGTATGCCCAGCACCCCCAGACCGGCCACTGCCCAGCGCAGCACGTCGAGGAGGGCGGCCCCGGAGATGTCTCCGCAGGGACGGATCCGCCTGATGACGGCCTCGACAGACAGCCAGACGGCGATCAGGGCACCGGCCGTGCCGGCGATGCCGATCACGTGCTTGACGGAGGAAACCATCAGGGGATAGCTCGGGTTCATGTCGAGCCGGAGCATGGCGACAAGCGAGATGCAGACCATGGCGACGGCAAAAAACCCGGCCCGGCCGAAGAGGTCGTCGGCGGATCGCTGCAGCTGAAACAGCCCGGACGCGCACAAGCCCCATCCGACGGGGTCGAACAGCAGGTCAAGGCCATTAAAACGGAGAGCGCCGAAGGCGAAGACAAAACCGGTGGCGATCTTCGCGACGGGTCGCATGCGGCACAACCTTCCAGGCTTGTTGTTGTCCACCCATGAGCTGACCATCAGGGAAACTCCGGGCTCACCGCGTCGTTGCAGGCCTTGATGGCGAAACCTCGTTGCCAGGCGACCGGGAGACTACCTGCGGCTCCCGTCATATGCCATGAGTTCCACGTCACCTTCGCCGACCCCGAGCCCATCCAGGTTCTGTAGGTGAAGCTGATCGGCTGGGGCTCGTGCGGCACCGCCGCACAGTCGGTGATGACAATGCGCCTCGTCAGGGTCTCCTGGTCCCCGCCCGCCACGGTGACCACGGCACGTTCGTCCTTCGCCTCGTCGGCAGGCAGCAGGAGGAAGCCCGGCATCTCCGTCGACATACCGGTGAGGGTGAAGGGAGCCAGTCCGTCGTTTTCAAGCTCGATATACAAGCGGGTGTACAGGACCCCGTTCTCGTCCACCTGAGAGTGAAGGAAGAGGCTTTCGGGTTGCCAGCGAATATGCGGGATTATCACCCCCGACCACCACAGGACAGCCGCAACAACCACCAGCGACAAACAGCTTGATACCACGACCTTTAACAGCAACTGCGCACGCGGAGAAACCCACGTGGCGACGCCGAATTGCTGCCATATGTCGCCTGAATTCACGATGTAGAACCATATATGGTGTCACCTCGTGACGATACCCCCGATAATTTTCTGGACAGCCGCCGTACTCACCATGCTGGCAGCGGCCGTGCCGGTTACCGGGGAGCGGCTCACCAGGTTCGCCGTACTGACCGACCTCTCCGTCACAACGGCCAATGCCCGCCAGGTCATCGACCACTTCGCCGGTTTGCGCCGGTGGCGGCTGACAGCGCTCGCCGTCGCCGCTCCCTTGGCGTGTTTCACCAATGACCCGTTCTATCTGGTCCTGGGCTGGTGTGCCGTTTCTGTCTTCCGTGACGTACGACTGCCGGCCGGGGTGCCGCCCGCTCACGACGACGCGAAGATCTATCGAAAGGCATGGCTGCTCGGTTTGGCCGGCGCCGCGGTGGCAGGCGTCTACCTGCTGACGGACCAGAGTGCCACTCCGGCGCGTCTGACCCATATCGTCATCGTGATTATCGTGGCGGCAGCCGTACCCCGTGCCGCTCGGAACCTGACCGCCAGGCCGATGCCCGAAGCCTCGGATGACATGGCCCAGGCCGAGCTGTCCATCCGCCGGTGGTCGACACGGACCCTCTATCTCGCGGGAACCGCAATCGTGCTGTCGGGCGCACTGCTCGCTCCCGGGCAGCCACCAGAGCGCGAACTGCCCGAATACTCGATGCCCAAGTCGTTCCCAGAGCACATGGCCGTGTTCACGACGGTGGAAAAATACAAGGGGCCTACCTGTCCGTGGTTCGATCAGATGGACGACCCCTGCCGGTCGTGGCTGGTGAACGGGCTGCCATTCCCACAGGCCGCGCCGTACACCATCAGGAAAGGCGGCGCACCCCAGCGGGCGCCGTTCGTGCGCGGCCCCGACAAGAAGGCCATCGTCTACCTGAGCAGGCGCGATCGCCGCATGGTGTATCAGAACACCGAGGGCATCCACCACCTCACCGGCAGCCTGGCTGACACCGAAATACCCACGGCCACATTCGCCGGCCAGAGTAGATATATCGCCCTGTCCAAGAACGACACTCAGATCATCGACACCAGGACCTGGACCACGGTGTCGATTTCCGGTGCTCAACAGGTCCACGATCTCAACGAGAGCGGGATCGTGGTCACGACGGCCTCTCAGGTGCTCGTGCTCGACCACCGGGGAAAGACACGGATGAGCCTTCCCCTCAGGAAGATCAAGGACGCTCCCGATGACACGTACCACCTCCGGCCGGACGGAAAGCGCGTCGTGGTCATCCGAGGCCATGAAGGGAGTGTCGAAACCTTCGACCCAGAGACCGGCAGGCGTGTGTCCAGCGTCACCCCCAAGTTTCCCGGCGACGACTATCTCGACATCGGCCTCGGCTGGTCGAAGCAGGGCCCCTTCCTGGTGCGCGGCTCCATGAGCGAACGCGTCTACTACCTCGACCTGACGGCGGGCAATCTTTGGAGACGCGAAAAATGAACCGCGGGCAGTGGCGTCTCGCCGAAAACGGCGCTGGCCCAAGATCCACACTGGATGATCCTGAGCCAGGTCCTGACCGCAAAGCGCCGCGACCTACTCCCGCGGCACCGACAGGACCTGGGTGTACGGCGCCTGGCACCACGGTGCGCCAGTAGCCGGCTCAGCTGAGTTCGTAGTCAAACCACATCCGATGTGTGCCATCAGCTTCGACCGCCAGCCCACCGGAACCAGTGATCCCGGTCAGCTGTCCGGTACCGCTTGAAGGCACGATGGTGAAGAACTCGTCGGTGCGGTCGCTGCCGGAGGTCGTCGCCGAATGCGCGAAGTTGAAGGCCCCGTCGCGATCGTGCAATGAACCCTCGAAGGACTCCATTGCCACATAAGTGCCAACGCCGCTTGTCTGGTCGAACGCAGAAGTGAAGAGGGTCGCCGAGTGGCCGACGATATCTCCCTCAAAGTGTTTCTCCATCGTCGCGACCCCCACCGCGACTCCGGTGGACACGGGCGGGGATGGCGCCAGCTCGGCCGGAGCGAAGGCTTTGACGGTAAACGTTCCGGAAGCTCTCATGGCGCTGATGGTATTGAGAGTGTCCGACAATTCGGCATGGCGCAGCCACGGATCATGTCATTACCGACGTGCTCCAGGCGATGGAGATCCTGCAAGCGGAGCGGTAGTCGGTACAGGCCTCTGGACAGCGTGAGCGATGATCTTGCTAACGCGGATGCCAGCAACGGGTCTGGACGACCATGGACCGAGGAATCCTGTAGCGCGGCCGGCAACCGCCCGACGCGCGGCGGGCCGCCGCAGGCGGATCGCCTTTAACCCTGTAGTGATACCTGTCGCCGAAAACGGCTCTGGCCCAAGATCGGCACCGGATGTTCCGGGTGATCAAGGGCCAGGATCTAGCTGATTCCGCAGGTCTACGCCTCGCCGGAGGTCAGGCCAACCGGGCACGAGACGCCGGTGCCGCCGATTCCGCAGTAGCCGCCGGGGTTCTTGTAGAGATACTGCTGGTGATACTGCTCCGCAAAGTAGTAGTCGCCGGCGGGGGCGATCTCGGTGGTGATCTTGTCGTAGCCGGACTCGGTGAGCACCTTCTGGTAGGCGTCACGCGAGGTCAGGGCCGACTTCTCCTGCTCGGGTGAGTGGAAGTAGAGCGCCGATCGATACTGGGTGCCGACGTCGTTGCCCTGGCGCATGCCCTGGGTGGGGTTGTGACCCTCCCAGAAGACGCGCAGCAGCTCCTCGTAGGACACCCGTGACGGGTCGAAGACGACGCGGACGAGCTCGGTGTGACCGGTCTGGCCGGTGCACACCTCTTCGTACGTCGGGTTCTGGGTGTATCCGCCCGCGTAGCCGACCGAGGTCGTCACCACGCCGGGGGTCTGCCAGAACACGCGCTCGGCGCCCCAGAAACAGCCGAGGCCGAAGTCCGCGATCTCGCTTCCCTCGGGGTACGGCGGAGCCGGCGGGACATCGAGGACCATGTGGCGCGCGGGCACCGTCATCCTTGCGGCGCGGCCCGGGATCGCGTCCTCCGGGGACACCATGGAAGTCTTGTTCTTACCGAACAACCAGCCCATTGCGAACCTCCTCTGGAACACGTTGCACCGGAGAGAACCGTCTGGGACACCTCCATGTTCCCGTAAGCGGCCCTTAACAATCCGGCAAGGAAGACTAACTTGTCTTAAAGAACGTAAGGGGCAAAGATTGCTACATGCCTGAAACGCGCCGTGGAGTCCTGTACGGCATCGCCGCCTACAGCATGTGGGGTCTCTTCCCGCTGTACTGGCCGCTCCTGAAGCCCTCAGGCGCCCTGGAGATCCTCGCCCACCGCATGGTGTGGTCCCTCGTCGCCGTCGTGGTCATCCTGGCGGTACGGCGCCACTGGTCCTGGATCGGCGAACTCCTGCGCTCTCCCAGGAAGCTTGGCCTCCTGACCCTCGCCGCAGCCCTCATAACGGTCAACTGGGGCGTCTACATCTACGCCGTCAACACCGGTCACGTGGTCGAGAGCGCGCTCGGATACTTCATCAATCCCCTGGTCAGTGTCCTGTTCGGCGTTCTTCTCCTCAAGGAGCGTCTGCGGCCGTGGCAGTGGGGCGCGGTCGGGCTGGGCGTCGTGGCCGTCGTCGTCCTGACCCTTGACTACGGCCGGCTGCCGTGGATCGCGCTGGTGCTCGCGGCCAGCTTCGGCACCTACGGGCTCGTCAAGAAGATCGCGAAGGTCGGCGCCGCGGAGAGCATGACCATCGAGACCCTGGTGCTGCTGCTGCCGGCGCTTGGCTACCTGCTCTATCTGGAGCAGCAGGGAACGGCCACCTTCGGGAGCACGGGTCCGGGCCACGCGATGCTCCTGGTCGGGGCGGGTGTGATCACCGCTGTTCCGCTGCTCTGCTTCACCTCGGCCGCGATCCGGGTGCCGCTCACCCTGATGGGCCTGCTCCAGTACATCGCCCCGGTCCTGCAGTTCCTCGTCGGCGTGTTCGTCGCGCACGAGGTCATGCCGCCCAGCCGCTGGATCGGGTTCGCCATCGTCTGGATCGCCCTGTCGCTCTTCACCTGGGACAGCCTCCGCGCCGCCCATCAGGCCCGCCGTACGGCGCTGGAGCCCGTGACCGTCTGAGACACCTCCGCCCCGCGCGTCAGACCAACGGTGAGGCGTTGGAGCCCTTGACCGTCCGGAAAACCCCACGCCACCCGTTCGCATCCGTCACAGGGCAGCTGGAGCTCCCGGTCGCAGGAAAGGGCTCCGCCCCGGAAAAGCTCCGCCGCCGTTCATCCGGCCGCCGAGGCTGGGTGCTCCATCCACCATTCGGTGAACTCCCGGCAGCGCCCGCCGGAGTCGAGCCGGATCACCCACAGGTTGCTGAAGGTGCGGTCCGGGTACGAGGTGGTGCCCCCGATGATCGCCACCTCGTCGGTGACGGTCACGGGGCTCCAGTCGAACGTGGTCTCGCCGGGCTCGTCCCTGTTCTTCAGCCAGTTCGTGACGATCTGTTCGCGGCCGTGCCACGGCGGGCGGAACGGCGCGGTGTAGTAGTCGGCGTCCTCGGTGAACAGAGCGCCGACCTGGGCCGGATCGTTGGAGTTCCACGCCTGGACGTAGCCGTCTATCCACGTGGTGACGCCGCTGAGATCTGTCATGATCCCGTTTTACCCCGGTGGGGCGACGGAATCGTTCAGCCCCGCACCGCCAGGACCAGTCGCGACAGCGCCGGGTCGCCGTCGGCCTGCTCCAGTGCCGCGGCCAGGGAACGCTCATAGGTGGGCGTGGCCTCGGCCAGGCGTGCCCGTCCCTCGTCGGTGATCACCGAGTAGACGCCCCGGCGGTCGGCCGGGCACAGGTCGCGCCTGGTCATTCCGGCCTCCTCGAGGCGGGCGACCAGGCGGGTCACCGAGCTCTGGTTCAGTCCGACGGCCTCGGCCAGCTCCTGCATTCGCATCTCACCGCCGGAGGCGTCGGCAAGCTGGACCAGCGCCCGGTATTCGGACAATCCGAGCCCGTGCCCGCGCTGCAGCGCCTTGGCCAGATCGGCCTCCACCCGTGCGTACAAGAGGGCGAAACGGTCCCAGGTCATCGTGATTCTCCTTGCGATCTTCAGCTTGACAGGAGTCTACATGTGCATGCAACATTTGCATGCACTTACAAGCAAATCTGAGGAGTCAGAGATGATCCGCCGACGAGTGAGCATCGCCTCTGACCGGTACGAGCCCGATGCCATCTCCCCGGCCATCAGGGTCGGCGACCTCGTGTTCGCCTCGGGACAGGCCGGGTTCGACGAGAACGGCGTCACCGTGAGCGGCGGCTTCGAGCCGCAGGCACGCCAGGCGTTCGCCAACCTGGACCGCGTGCTCACCGAAGCCGGATCCAGCCTCGCCGACTCGGTCAAGGTAACGATCATGGTTACCGACCTGGAGGCCAACCTGGAGACGATCGTCAAGTTGCGCGGGGAGTTCTTCGCGGAGCCTTACCCCGCCTACACCCTCACCCAGATCTCCCGCCTGGCCCAGGCCGACTGGGAGATCGAGATCGACGCCACCGCAGTGGTGCGCCGGCGAAACTCCCGCCCGGACCGCCGAGGGGGAAACCGCGATCGCGCCGATGCGTCGGCAGATCTCCCGCGAGCAGCGAGCCGATGGCCGACAGGTCAGCCGGAGCGCTCGATGACGTAGTCGCAGAGAGCCAGGTAGGCGGCGCGGGCCGGAATGTCGGGAAGTCCCACGAGGGCCTCACGGGCACGGTCGGTCCAGGAGACCAGCTCGGCACGGGCGCGTTCCATCGCGGAGTCGGCGCGCAGCAGGCCGAGCGTCTCCTCGATGTCCTTCTCCGCCACCGGACCGGCCAGCAGCTCGCGCAGGCGTGCGCCCTCGGGCGCGTCGGAGGCGAGAACGTAGAGCACGGGCAGGGTGCGGATACCCTCGCGCAGGTCGGTGCCGGGCGTCTTGCCGGACTCGACCGAATCCGAGGCGACGTCCAGCAGGTCGTCGCCGAGCTGCCAGGCGACCCCGATGGCCTCGCAGGCCTCGGTCAGACGCTCGACCACCTCGGACGAGGCGCCGCTGAGCATGCCGCCGAACCGGCCGGAGGTGGCGATCAGGGAACCGGTCTTGTCGGCCAGAACCTCGATGTAGTGGGCCACGTGGTCCTCGCCGGGGCGGGGACCCATGGTCTCGCGGATCTGACCGCGGACCAGTCGGGAGAACGTCTGGGCCTGGATCCTGACGACGTCGGCGCCGAGGTCCGCGAGGATCTCCGAGGCCTGGGCGAAGAGGTAGTCACCGGTCAGGATGGCCACGGTGTTGTCCCAGCGGGCGTTCGCCGACGGAGAGCCCCGGCGCACCGGGGCCTCGTCCATCACGTCGTCGTGGTAGAGCGTCGCCAGATGGGTCAGCTCGATCACCACGGCCCCCGGCACGACGCCCGGGGCGCCCGGGACACCGAACTGGGCGGCGAGCAGCACGAGCATGGCCCGGAACCGCTTGCCGCCCGCCTCGATGAGGTGCCTGGACGCCTCCGTGACGAAGGCGTCCTCGTTCTCCACCGACGACCGGAGCAGCCTTTCGACCTCGGCCAATCCGGAGGCCACGTCCTGCGCCAACCGCTCGTCGACGAACGGCAGATCAATAACGGGTGGCGCAGCCATGGGTCCTAGCACTCCTCTAACGGATGAACAACGCGGACGCAGCCTGGTCCGCCAGATCCAGCACCGGCTGCGGGAAAACTCCGAGGACTACCGTAGCCGCTGCCGCGAGGGCGACCACAGCCGAGGTCCCCACGGTGGGTGCGGCGATGGTCGGCCCGTCGGCGGCCGGCTCGCTGAAGAACATCAGCACGATCACGCGGACGTAGAAGAACGCCGCGATCGCCGAGCTCACCGCGCCCACGATGACCAGCGGCAGCGCGCCACCGGAGATCGCCGCCGCGAACACGGCGTACTTCGCGAAGAAACCGCTGGTCAGCGGGATACCCGCGAAGGCCAGCAGGAAGAAGGCGAAGATACCGGCCAGGACCGGGGAGCGCTTGCCGAGGCCGGCCCACCGCGACAGGTGCCCGGCCTCGCCGCCCGCGTCGCGGACCATGGTGACCACCGCGAAGGCGCCGACCGTGGTGAAGCCGTACGCGGCCAGGTAGAACAGGATGGCCGACAGGGCCTGCTGGTCCTGCTTGATGGTGCCGATCGCGATCACACCGGTGAGCAGGAAGCCCCCGTGCGCGATCGAGGAGTAGGCGAGCATCCGCTTGATGTCGGTCTGGGTGATGGCCAGGATCGCACCGACGATCATCGTCAGGATCGCGACGCCCCACATGAGCGGCTGCCAGTTCCACTCATAGCCGCCCAGAGCGACCCAGAAGACGCGGAGAACGGCGCCGAAGGCCGCCACCAGCACGGTGGAGGCCATCAGGGCGGTGACCGCGGTGGGCGCGCCCTGGTAGACGTCGGGCTTCCACGCCTGGAAGGGCGCGGCACCGATCTTGAACAGCAGACCGACGCCGAGCATCGCGGTGCCGATCAGCAGCAGCGGCTCCTGGCCGCTGACCGAGCTGATCGCCGTGCTGATGGTCTTCAGGTCCACCGACCCGGCGTAGCCGTACACCAGGGCCATGCCGTACAGGAAGAAGGCCGAGGAGAACGCGCCGAGCAGGAAGTATTTGACCGAAGCCTCCTGCGAGAGCAGGCGGCGACGGCGGGCCAGGCCGCAGAGCAGGTACAGCGGCAGGGACATGACCTCAAGGGCCACGAACATGACCAGCAGGTCGTTCGACGCGGCGAAGAGCAGCATGCCCCCGACCGAGAAGAGCATCAGCGGGTAGACCTCGGTCTGGGCGTATCCGTGACGGACCGCCTCCTCCTCGTCCACGCTTCCCGGTACGGCTGCCGCCTGCGCGACGAACTGGTCGTCGTCGTTGATCAGCAGCGTGCAGATGAAGGCCAGGATGAGGATGACGCCCCAGATGAACAGCGAGGGGCCGTCCACCGCGACCGCGCCCATGGCGGCGGCGACGGTCGGCAGGCCATTCAGGGCCGTCAGGATGGTCGTGACGAACGCGCCGACCAGGGCGAGCAGCGTGAGCGGTACGTGGATCGACTTGCGCAGGTAGCGGGGCGCGAACGCCTCGACCAGCACGCCTATGATCGCCGCGCCGAACACGAGCAGCATCGGAGAGAGCAGCGCGTATTCGATCGTCGGAGCCTGAATGGTGGTGCCGTTCACTGCCCGGCCCCCTTCTTGTCAGCGACGGCGGGTGTGAACTGGTCAACCTGGACGGTGGACAGGGTCTTGTCCACGGCCGGGTTGATCACGTCGAGCAGTGGCTTGGGGAAGAAGCCGACGGCGATGATGACCGCGATCAGCGGAGCCACGACCCATTTTTCCCGGATGTCCAGGTCGGGAAAGAGCTTGACGGACTCGGCCGTGGGGCCGGTCATCATGCGCTGGTACATCCACAGGACGTAGACCGCCGCCAGGATCACACCGGTGGTGGCGATGATCGCCGGAACCGGGTGGATCTCGTAGGTGCCGATCAGGACCATGAACTCGCTGACGAACGAGGACAGGCCCGGCAGGGACAGGCTGGACAGGCCGGCGATCAGGAAGGTGCCGGCGAGCACCGGGGCGACCTTCTGGACGCCCCCGTAGTCGGCGATCTGGCTGGAACCTCGGCGGTAGATCAGGAATCCGGCGATCAGGAACAGCGCGCCGGTCGAGAAGCCGTGGTTGACCATGTAGAGGGTGGCGCCCGCACCCGCGTTCGCGGTCATCGCGAAGACACCCATCGCGATGAAGCCGAAGTGCGAGATCGAGGTGTAGGCGATGAGGCGTTTGATGTCGGTCTGGCCGATGGCCACGATCGCGCCGTAGATGATGCCGACGACGGAGAGCACGATCACCAGCGGGGTGAAGAACTTCGACGCGTCCGGGAACAGCTCCAGGCAGAAGCGGAGCATGCCGTAGGTGCCGACCTTGTCCAGCACGCCGACCAGCAGCACCGCGGCGCCGGCCGGAGCCTGCGCGGCGGCGTCGGGCAGCCAGGTGTGGAACGGCCAGAGCGGCGCCTTGACCGCGAACGCGATGAAGAAGCCGGCGAACAGCCACTTCTGCGTGGTCGGGTCCTGGATGGCCCCGATGAGCTCGGGGAACATGAAGGTGCCCTTGTCGGCGATCACGTAGAGCGCGATCACCGCGACCAGCATGAGCAGCCCGCCGAAGAGCGAGTACAGGAGGAACTTCACGGCCGCGTAGGACCGCTGGGCGCCGCCGTACGACCCGATCATGAAGTACATCGGGATCAGCATGGCTTCGAAGAACACGTAGAACAGGAAGACGTCGGTCGACGCGAAGACGCCGATCATCATCGCTTCCAGCACCAGCAGCAGCGCGAAGTAGGTCTTCACCGACCGCTTGGGCGGGGCGTTGGCCCCGGTGCCGTCGGCGTCGTGCCAGGAGGCGAGGATCACGATCGGCACGAGCACCACCGACAGCGCGATCAGCACCAGCGCGATGCCGTCCACGCCGACGCCGTAGTGCACGCCGAAGCGGGGAATCCAGTCGTAGACCTCGGCGAACTGGAAGCGCGTCCCCGAGGTGGGGTTGAACTGGGCCGCGAGCACGCCGGTCAGTACGAGGACGACCAGCGAGATCGCGAGGGCCAGTTGCTTGGCGAGCTTGTCACTCTTGACAAGGGAGACACCCACCGCGCCCAGAACGGGCACGGCCATCAGGGTCGAGAGCCAGGGCATCACATGTTCCCTACGTAGAGCAGCGCGCCAACGACCACGGCGGCACCAAAGAGGATGGACAACGCGTAGGACCGTACGTAGCCGGTCTGGATGCGACGCAGCCGCCCGGACGTCCCGCCGATCGTCGCGGCCAGGCCGTTGACCAGCCCGTCGACGCCGCGGTTGTCGAAGAAGACCGCGAACCGGGTCAGCCACTGGCCGGGGCGCATGAGCAGCGTCTCGTTCAGGGCGTCGCCGTACAGGTCACGACGGGCGAACGTGGTGAGGAAGGAACCGCGCGGGGCGACCTCGGGCACCTCCGCCGCACCGTACCGGAACCAGGCGAACACGGCGCCGACGGCGACCAGTGCGAGCGTGGCGAGGCCGGCGGGGCTGAAGGGATGGAACGAGGGCAGTTCCTCGGGCAGGCCGACGGCCGGGGCGATGAACTTCATGAACCGGTTGTCCAGGATCAGGAAGGCGCCCAGGAAGATCGAGCCGATGGAGAGCAGGATCAGCGGCACGGTCATGACGGCGGGCGACTCGTGCGGGTGCGCGTCGTCGGCCCAGCGCTTCTTGCCGAAGAAGGTCATGAAGACCATCCGCGACATGTAGAAGCCGGTGAGACCCGCTCCCAGCACGGCCAGCCAGCCGAGGATCTGGTTGTGCTCGATGGCCGTCTCGATGATGCCGTCCTTGGTGAAGTAACCGGACAGCAGCGGGAAGCCGATGATCGCCAGATAGCCGATGATGAAGGTGACCGCGGTGATCTTCATCACCGGGAACAGCCCACCGTACCTGCGCATGTCGACCTCGTCGTTCATGCCGTGCATGACCGACCCGGCGCCGAGGAACATGTTGGCCTTGAAGAAGCCGTGCGTGATCAGGTGCGCGATGGCGAAGGCGTAGCCCGCCGGGCCGATGCCCGCGGCGAGCATCATGTAGCCGATCTGCGACATCGTGGAGCCCGCGAGGCCCTTCTTGATGTCGTCCTTGGCGCAACCGATGATCGCACCGGCGAGCAGCGTCGCGACGCCGACGATGGTGACGACCAGCTGCGCGGTGGGCGCGACCTCGAAGAAGGCGCCGGACCGGACGATCAGGTAGACGCCGGCGGTGACCATGGTCGCGGCGTGGATGAGGGCCGAGACCGGGGTCGGGCCCTCCATCGCGTCCAGCAGCCAGGACTGCAGGGGCAGCTGCGCCGACTTGCCGCAGGCTCCGAGGAGCAGCAGCAGGCCGACGGCGGTCATCGTGCCGTTGGAGGCCTCACCGGCGAGCGGGAAGACCTTGGCGAAGGCGACCGAGCCGAACGTCGTCCAGATCGTGAAGATGGCGATCAGCAGGCCGAAGTCGCCGACCCGGTTGACGATGAAGGCCTTCTTGGCGGCGGCCGCCGCCGAGGGCTTGTGCTGCCAGAACCCGATCAGCAGGTAGGAGGCGAGACCCACGCCCTCCCAGCCGATGAACAGGGCGACGTAGTTGTCGGCCAGCACCAGCAGGAGCATCGCCGCGACGAACAGGTTCAGGTAGGCGAAGAACCGGCGCCGGTCGGGGTCGTGCGACATGTAGCCGATCGAGTAGATGTGGATCAGCGATCCCACACCCGTGATCAGTAGGGCGAAACTGATCGACAGCGGGTCGATCAGCAGCCCCATGTCGGCCATGCCGGGGATGAACTGGTAGAGCGCGACCCCCATGCGGCGCTGGTCCTCGGGCAGGCCCAGCAGCTCGACGAACGAGGCGACGGCCACCACGAAGGAGGCCAGCACCATGACGACGCCGAGGAAGTGGCCCCAGCGATCGGTACGGCGGCCACCCAGCAGGAGGATCGCGGCACCCAGCAGTGGAAGCACGATCATCAGCCAGGAGACCCCGACCACTCCACTGGAGTGCGGAATGATCTCAACAGGAGATTGCACCGGCCACCTCTTAGTACTTCAGCAGGTTGGCGTCGTCCACCGACGCGGACCTGCGGGTTCGGAAGATCATCACGATGATGGCAAGGCCGATGACGACCTCGGCCGCGGCCACCACCATCACGAAGAACGCGATGATCTGACCGTCCAGATTGCCGTGCTGCCTGGCGAAGGTGACGAACGCCAGGTTGCAGGCATTGAGCATGAGCTCCACGCACATGAACACCACGATCGCGTTACGCCGTACCAGCACGCCGACGGCGCCGATCGCGAACAGCAGTGCGGAGAGCACCAGGTAGTGAGTGGTCACCTGTCGTCCTCCTGCTCAGGCGCTTCCTTCACGACGATGTCCTTCTCGATGACCTGCTTGATGAGCGCGGCCTTCTCCGGGTCGGTCGGCCTGACGCCGTCCTCCGTGTCGTGCCGGGCGAGCACTCGGTTGATCGACTTGGGCGACACCGTGCCATCGGGCAGCAGGGCCGGCATGTCGATCGCGTTGTGCAGGGCGTAGGTGCCGGGCCCCGGCAGCGGGGACGGCTGAGGGCCGATGAACCGGGCGCGGGCGAGCTCGCGCTGGGTGGCCTTGGGACGGACCCGCTCACGGTGGGCCAGCACCATCGCACCGAGCGCGGCGGTGATCAGCAGCGCGGAGGTGACCTCGAAGGCGAAGACGTATCTGGTGAAGAGCTGCTGGGCCAGCGAGGGCACGTTGCCGCCCGCGGCTTGGACTGCGGCCTCCATGCCCGTGGGCGCGGCGAAGGTCACGTTGCCGACCCCCAGGGCGAGCAGGACCGCGAAGCCCAGGCCCGCGACGGCCGCCCAGAAGCGCTGGCCCCTGATCGTCTCGACCAGGGAGTCCGCCGAGTCCACGCCGACGAGCATCAGCACGAACAGGAAGAGCATCATGACCGCGCCGGTGTAGACGATGATCTGCACCGCGGCGAGGAAGGGAGCGTCCTGGATCGCGTAGAGCACGGCGAGGGACAGCATGACCATGCCCAGCATCAGCGCCGAGTAGACGGCCTTGCGGCTGAACACGAGTCCGAAGGCTGCGGCCACCGAGAGGACCGCGAGCACCCAGAACGTGATGGTCTCACCCATTGTTCCGTCCCAGCCGGTAGTAGTCCTCTTCGGTCTCGCCGAGACGCATGGGGTGCGGCGGGATCTCCATCCCCGGGCCGAGCGGCGACAGCAGCATCTCCTTGGTGTAGATGAGGCTCTCACGGCTCGTGTCGGCGAGCTCGAACTCGTTCGTCATGGTCAGCGCACGAGTCGGGCATGCCTCGATGCAGAGACCGCACAGGATGCACCGCAGATAGTTGATCTGGTAGGTGCGCCCGTACCGCTCGCCCGGCGAGAACCGCTCCTCGTCCGTGTTGTCCGCACCCTCCACGAAGATCGCGTCGGCCGGACAGGCCCAGGCGCAGAGCTCACAGCCGATGCACTTCTCCAGGCCGTCGGGCCAGCGGTTGAGCTGGTGCCGGCCGTGGAAACGCGGAGCCGTGGGCCGCTTCTCCTCGGGGAAGTTGACCGTTTCGACCTTCTTGAACATGGTGTGGAAGGTCACGCCGAACCCCTTTACGGGATTCAGCCAATCAGTTAGTCCCACTGGGAACCTCCTTGCGCTCTACCCCGTGGTAGTGCGGCAGGTCGAGCGGCGGCACAGGGAAGCCACCTGCGGATGGCTCGGCGTCGAGCCGCTCGAACTCGGCCTCGACCAGTTCGGCCTTGGTCTCCTTGCGCTTCTGCAGGACGCTGTCGAAGCGCCACCAGATTCCGAGGCATGCCAGCAGGACGATCGCGGCCAGGATCAGCACGATCGATCTGTCGACGTTCGGGAGCTGCAGGGCCCTGACGGTGGCGACCAGCAGGATCCACGCAAGGTTGATCGGGATGAGGATCTTCCAGCCGAGCGCCATCAACTGGTCGTAGCGCACTCGCGGCAGCGAGGCGCGGCACCAGACGAAGAAGGAGAAGACCAGCACCATTTTGATGAAGAACCAGAGCAGCGGCCACCAGCCGGCGTTCGCCCCGTCCCACATGGAGATCGGCCACGGGGCCCGCCATCCACCCATGAACAGGGTGATCGACACCGCCGAGACCACAAAGACGTTGACGTACTCGGCGAGCATGATGACCGCGAACTTCAGCGAGTTGGAGTATTCGGTCTGGAAGCCGCCGACCAGCTCGCCCTCGCCCTCGGGCAGGTCGAAGGGGACCCGGTTGGTCTCGCCCAGCATCGTGATGATGTAGATCAGGAAGGACGGGATCAGCAGGATCATGTACCAGGAGGGCATCGGGATGTTGAGGCCGAACAGCGTGAACACCCCGCCCGACGCCTGCGCGTTGACGATCTCCGAGGTGGAGAGCGTCCCCGCGAACAGGAACACGCCCACGAACGACAGGCCCATCGCGATCTCGTAGGAGACCACCTGGGCGCTGGCCCGCAGACCGCCGAGCATCGAGTACGGGGATCGCGATCCCCAGCCGGCGAGCACGATGCCGTACACGCTGATCGAGGCCATCGCCAGCACCAGCAGCACCGCGACCGGAAGGTCGGTGAGCTGCAGCGGCGTCCTGACCCCGAACATCGAGACCATCGGGCCCATCGGGATGACGGAGAAGGCGAGGAAGGCGGGGACCGCGAGGACGACCGGGGCGATGAAGTAGATCACCTTGTCCACGGTCCGCGGCATCAGGTCTTCCTTCAGACCCATCTTGATGCCGTCGGCCACCGACTGGAGCAGGCCGAACTTGCCCGCCCGGTTGGGGCCGTACCGGTTCTGCATGCGGGAGATGAGCTTGCGCTCGAACCACACGCCGAACAGCACGCCCAGCATCAGGACGATGAAGATGACGACGGCCTTGATGATGCTGATCCAGATCGGATCCTTGCCGAAGTCGGCAAGGGTCGGATCGACCGCTAGGAGAGTCCGGGCATTCATTACCGCTCCTCGTTCGCTTCGCCGGCGGCAGCCGTGCCGGCGGCGCGCTCGGGAGACACGGTGCTCGCCACGCCGGGCTCGCTCCCGTAAGCCGTCCCGATCTTGACGATGTCACCGGCCGTGGCATGCAGGTCGCGGGTCACCGAACGGCCGGCGGAGTTCGACGGCAGCCACACCACCCGGTCGGGCAGGTCGGCGATCCGCACCGGCAGGCTCAGCGAGCCCCGCTCGGTGCTGACGGTGATCTTGTCGCCGTCGGCGACACCCGACTCGGCCGCGGTGGCCGCGGAGACCAGCGCCTCGGCCGGGCGGGCGGTGCCCGCCAGGTACGGCTCGCCGTCCTGCATGCGGCCGTCGTCGAGGAGCTGGTGCCAGGTGGCCAGAACGGCCTCCCCTGCCTGCGGTGCGGCGGCCGGCCGGCCTGCGGCGCCGGGGGCGGCGGTCCGAGGACCGCGCCAGGCGCCGATCGCGGCGAGCTCGCGGCGGGCGGCCGCGGGGTCGGGAAGGCCGAGGTGCACGTCCATGTGGTCGGCGATCGCGGCGATGACCCGCAGGTCGCTCATGACCCCGGGGACGGGCAGCGCCTCCTCGAAGGTGCGCCCGCGCCCCTCCCAGTCGACGAACGTGCCGGACTTCTCGGCCACCACGGCGACCGGCAGCACCACGTCGGCGCGGTCGGTGACCGCGCTGGCGCGCTGCTCCAGGCTCACGATGAACGGGGTGTTCTCCAGGGCCAGCAGTGCGGCCTGCGGCGCAGCCAGGTCGTAGGGGTCGACACCGGCGATGACGAGGGCGTCGAGCTCCCCGTCCAGCGCCGCCGCCAGCATGGCGGTGGTGTCGCGGCCCTCGGCCTCGGGAAGCGAGGAGACGTTCCAGGCCCTGGCCACTTCGGCGCGGGCGGTCTCGTCGCCGACCGGACGGCCGATCGGCAGCAGGTTCGGCAGCGCTCCGGCCTCGATGGCGCCGCGCTCACCGGCGCGACGCGGGATCCAGGCCAGGCGGGCTCCGGTCGTGGAGGCGAGCTTCACCAGCGCGGAGAGCGCGCCCGGCACGGTGGCGAGCCGCTCACCGGCCAGGATGACCGCGCCCGGCTGCCTGATCGCCTCGGCGGCCACCGGGTCCACGGCGCCCAGGTCGTCCAGGACGGCGGTCTCGGAGCCCGGCACCGCCGGGATCAGCGTGCCGTTCATCTTGCCCAGTCCCGCGGCGGCGAACGGCGCGACCGAGAAGACCTTCAGGCCCTTCTTCCGCCACGCCTTGCGCAGGCGCAGGAAGACGATCGGCGACTCCTCGTCGGGCTCGAAGCCCACCAGGAGCACGGCCGGAGCCTTCTCAAGGTCTGCGTAGCGGACCTCGATGCCCTTGCCCGCGACGGAGTGCGCAAGGAACTGCGCCTCCTCCGCGGAGTGGGGCCGGGACCGGAAGTCGACGTCGTTGGTGCCGAGTGCGATGCGGGCGAACTTGGCGTAGCCGTACGCCTCCTCGACGGTCAGGCGACCGCCGACGAGCACGCCCGCGCGGCCGCGCGCCGCGGCGAGACCCTTGGCCGCGGCGGCGAACGCCTCGGGCCAGGAGGCCGGGACCAGACGGCCCTCCTCGTCACGGACGAGGGGGGTCCGCAGCCGGTCGGGCTGCGTCGTGTAGGCGAAGGCCCAGCGGCCCTTGTCGCAGTTCCACTCCTCGTTGACCTCCGGGTCGTCCCCGGCCAGACGGCGGGTGACCTTGCCCCGGCGGTGGTCGGTGCGGAGCGAGCAGCCGCTGGCGCAGTGCTCGCACGCGCTGGGCGTGGAGACCAGGTCGAACGGGCGGGCCTGGAACCGGTAGGCGGCACCGGTCAGCGCGCCCACCGGGCAGATCTGGATGGTGTTGCCCGAGAAGTAGGACTCGAACGGCTCGCCGTTGGCCGTGGCGACCTGTTCCTTGGCCCCGCGCTCGAAGAAGTCGATGAGCGGGTCTCCGGCGATCTCGTCGGAGAAGCGGATGCAGCGGGCGCACTGGACGCAGCGCTCGCGGTCCAGCAGCACCTCGGAGGAGAGCGGGACCGGCTTGTCGAAGGTGCGCTTCGTCTCCTCGAACCGGCTCTCGCCCTGGCCGTTGGACATGGCCTGGTTCTGCAGCGGGCATTCGCCGCCCTTGTCGCAGACGGGGCAGTCCAGCGGGTGGTTCAGGAGCAGCATCTCCATCACACCGCGCTGCGCCTTCTCGGCGACCGGGGAGGTGAGCTGGGTCTGCACCACCATGCCCGGGGCGACCTCGATCGCGCAGGAGGGCTGTGGCTTGGGGAACCCGCGGCCGTTTCCGGCGTCCGGGATGTCCACCAGGCACTGACGGCAGTTGGCCGCCGGCTCCAGCAGCGGATGGTCGCAGAACCGGGGAATCTGGATACCCAGCAGTTCGGCGGCCCGGATGATGAGCGTGCCCTTGGGGACGCTCACCTGGAAGCCGTCGATGGTGAGGGTGACCAGGTCTACCGGCGTCTGGGCCGGGCTGGTCGCTTGAATGGTCATGGTGCCTCCTTCGTCGGCCCCATGACCGAGGTGCTGTGCTGCTTGATTCCCTCGCTGCGCTCGGTCATGGCCCCCTCCATCGGCCCCATGACCGAAACGGTGCTGTGCTTCATGGTTCCCTCGCCGCAGCCAGTCACTTGTCCCCCCACACCGTGGACGGAGCGTGGTCGAACGGGCAGGCGCCGAGCTCGAAGTGCTTGAGGTACTCGTCGCGGAAGTACTTCACCGACGAGTGGATCGGGCTGGTGGCACCGTCGCCCAGGGCGCAGAAGGAGCGGCCCAGGATGTTGTCGGCGATGTCGGTGATCGTGGTCAGGTCCTCTTCGGTGCCCTGACCCTTCTCCAGCCGCTTGAGCACCTGCTTGAGCCAGAAGGTGCCCTCCCGGCAGGGGGTGCACTTGCCGCAGGACTCGTGCGCGTAGAACTCGGTCCACCGCAGTACGGCGCGGACCACGCAGGTGGTCTCGTCGAAGATCTGCAGTGCCCGGGTGCCGAGCATGGAGCCCTTGGCGCCGACCGACTCGAAGTCGAGCGGAACGTCCAGGTGCTCGTCGGTGAAGATCGGGGTGCTCGATCCGCCGGGGGTCCAGAACTTGAGCCGGTGGCCCTCCCGGATCCCGCCCGACATCTCCAGCAGCTCGCGCAGCGTGATGCCGAGCGGCGCCTCGTACTGGCCGGGCCTGGTCACGTGCCCGCTCAGCGAGAAGATGCCGAAGCCCTTGGACTTCTCGGTGCCCATCCCCGCGAACCAGTCGGCCCCGTTGGAGATGATCGAGGGAACACTCGCCACGGACTCCACGTTGTTCACGACAGTGGGCGAGGCGTAGAGCCCCGCCACGGCCGGGAAGGGGGGCTTGAGCCGAGGTTGGCCGCGATAGCCCTCCAGCGAGTCCAGCAGCGCCGTCTCCTCGCCGCAGATGTAGGCGCCCGCTCCGCTGTGGACCACGAGCTCCAGGTCGTAACCGGAGCCGAAGAGGTCCTTGCCGAGCAGTCCCTTGGCGTAGGCCTCGGCCACGGCCGCCTGCAGGCGGCGCACGACGTGAAGGACCTCGCCGCGCACGTAGATGAAGGCGTGGTTGGCGCGGATCGCGTAGGAGGTGATGATGATGCCCTCGACCAGCGAGTGCGGGTTGGCCATCATCAGCGGGATGTCCTTGCAGGTTCCCGGCTCGGACTCGTCCGCGTTGACCACCAGGTAGTGCGGCTTGCCGTCACCCTGGGGGATGAAACCCCACTTCATGCCGGTGGGGAAGCCCGCGCCGCCTCGGCCGCGCAGTCCGGAGTCCTTGACCGCCTGGATGACGGCGTCGGGGTCCATGCCCAGCGCTTTCTTGGCCGCCGAGTAGTCGCCGTACCCCTCAAGGGTGAAGGAGTTGGGCTGATCCCAGTTCGCGGTGAGAACCGGGGTAAGAGTGGTCACTTCGTCTCCTCGCCTGGCAGCTCGTCGCTCCATGACGAGCCCCTGCCGTGCCTGTTGGCTCGCTCGCTACGCTCGCTCACGCTTCCGGAGCCTTCCACCCGTTGGCCTTGGCGATCTTCAGTCCCTCGAGGGAGGGACCGTTCGCCGAGGGGCCGTCGCCGGCCAGGCCGTCGGGCAGGCCGGACAGCACCCGCGAGGCCTCCTTGAACGAGCAGAGCTTCTTGGGGCCCCGGGTCGGCGAGATCTCCTTGCCGTCCTTGAGGTCGTCGACGAGCTGCTTGGCCGAGGCGGGGGTCTGGTTGTCGAAGAACTCCCAGTTGACCATCATCACCGGCGCGAAGTCGCAGGCGGCGTTGCACTCCAGCCGCTCCAGCGAGATCTTCCCGTCCGGGCTCGTCTCGTTGTGCTCGAGGCCGGTGTGCTCGCTGAGTTCGTCCCAGATCTGGTCGCCGCCCATGACCGCGCACAGGGTGTTGATGCACACGCCGACGTGATACTGGCCCGCCGGCTTTCGCTTGTACATCGTGTAGAAGGTGGAGACGCCCACGACCTCGGCCTTGCTCAGCCCGAGCATCTCGGCGCAGAACTCGTGACCGTCGTCGGAGACGTAGCCGTCCTCGGACTGCACCAGGTGCAGCAGGGGCAGCAGGGCCGACCGCGGCTTGGGATAGCGGCCGATGATCTCCTTGGCGTCGCGTTCGAGACGCTCGCGCACCTCCGGCGCGTAGCCCCTGTTCATGGTCGCGCTCCCCTCGTCGTTCGCCACACCGGCGGCTACGTCCCTCTGCGGGAACGTCGGATCGTTCACCGGCTGACCGCCCGTGCCTGTGGTCGCACTCATCGGTCGACACCTCCCATGACCGGGTCGATCGAGGCCACGGCCGAGATGACGTCGGCGATCATGCCGCCTTCGCACGTAGCGGGCATGGCCTGCAGGTTCGTGAAGGAAGGGTCGCGGAAGTGTACGCGGTAGGGGCGGGTGCCGCCATCGCTGACCACGTGGGCGCCGAGCTCGCCGCGGGGCGACTCGACAGAGGCGAAGGCCTGTCCCGCCGGGACCCGGAAGCCCTCGGTCACGAGCTTGAAGTGGTGGATCAGCGCTTCCATCGAACCGCTCATGATGTGCGCGATGTGGTCGGGCGAGTTGCCCAGGCCGTCGGGGCCGAGCGCGAGCTGCGCGGGCCAGCCGATCTTCTTGTCGTCCACCATCACGCGGCCGTTCTTGAGCGGACCCGACAGACGGTCGAGGGCCTGCTCGATGAGCTTGAGCGACTCCTCCATCTCGTCCATCCGGACGAGATACCGGCCGTAGACGTCGGCGCTCTTCTGGGTCGGGACGTCGAACTCGTAGGTCTCGTAGCCGCAGTAGGGCTGCGACTTGCGCAGGTCCCACGGCAGGCCCGCGGCCCGCAGCATCGGCCCGGTGACACCCAGCGACATGCAGCCGGTGAGGTCGAGGTAGGCGACGTCCTTGGTGCGGGCCAGGTAGACCGGGTTCGCGTCGAGCATCTTGCGCATGTCCCTGATGCGCTTCGGCATGACCTTGAGCAGCTCGCCGACCTTGTCCACGGCACCGGCCGGCAGGTCGACGGCCACGCCGCCCGGCCGGATGTAGGCCATGTTCATGCGCAGGCCGGTGATGTACTCCATCACGTCGAGCACCATCTCGCGCTCGCGGGTGCCGAAGAGGAACGGCGTGGTCGCGCCCAGCTCCATGCCGAAGGTGCCGATGGCCACCATGTGCGAGGAGATGCGGGTGAGCTCCATCATCATCACGCGGATGGCCTGGGCCCGGTCGGGGATCCGGTCGGTGATGCCGAGCAGCTTCTCGACGCCCATGCAGTAGACGGTCTCGTTGAAGATCGGCGCGAGGTAGTCCATCCGGGTGACGAACGTGGTCCCCTGGGTCCACGTACGGAACTCGGTGTTCTTCTCGATGCCGGTGTGCAGGTAGCCGATGACCGTGCGGGCCTCGGTGACCGTCTCGCCGTCCAGGTTCAGGATCAGGCGGAGCACTCCGTGCGTGGACGGGTGCTGCGGGCCCATGTTGATGACGAGCTGCTCGTCCTGCTGGCCGGTCAGGGTCTCGAGAAGCTCCGCCCAGTCATTGCCGGAGACGGTGTAGACCTTGCCCTCGGTGGCCTCCTCATAGGGAGCACTCATTTGTAAGACCTCCTCTGGTCCGGCGCCGGGATCTCCGCGCCCCGGTATTCGACCGGGATGCCGCCGAGCGGATAGTCCTTGCGCTGGGGATGGCCGTCCCAGTCGTCGGGCATCATGATGCGGGTCAGCGCCGGGTGGCCGTCGAAGATGATCCCGAAGAAGTCCCAGGTCTCCCGCTCGTGCCAGTCGTGGGTCGGATAGACCGAGACCGTGGAGGGGATGTGCCTGTCGTCGTCGGGGCAGGACACCTCGACGCGCAGACGCCGGTTGTGCGTGATCGAGCACAGGTGGATCACCGCGTGCAGCTCCTCACCGACGAGGTGGGGGTAGTGCACGCCGGAGACGCCGAGCGAGAGCTCGAAGCGGAGGGCGGGATCGTCGCGCAGGATCTGGGCGACGTCCAGCAGGCGCTCACGCTTCACGTGGAAGGTCAGCTCGTCCCGGTCCACGACCACGCGCTCGACGGCGTCGAAGAGGTCTCCGCCGAGTGCGCGTTCCAGCTCGTCGGCGATGGTGTCGAAGTAGCCGCCGTAGGGGCGGGGGCTCGACAGCTCGGGCCTTCGCCGTACGACCAGACCGCCGTAACCGGAGGTGTCACCGGTGCCCGAGGTGCCGAACATGCCCAGGTGGGCGATCGGCTCCTCCGGGATCTCTGGGAGGTTGTCAGTACTCATATCGCTCGCTTACCGCTCCTCGTTCGCTGCGCGGGCCTCGCGGGCCGCCATACCGGAGGCACGCCCAGGGGACGCGGTCTTCACCACGCCGGGTTCGCTGTTCATTTGGCGGTCCCCTGGTCGATCAGCGGCAGCGTCCGCAGCGCCTGCAGCTCGAGCTCGTCGATCTGCTTGACGCGGTGCGCACCGAACTTCGTGTTCTGGATCTTGTCGTGTAGCTTCACGATCGCGTCGATGAGCATCTCGGGCCGCGGCGGGCAGCCGGGCAGGTAGATGTCGACGGGGACGACGTGGTCCACGCCCTGCACGATGGCGTAGTTGTTGAACATGCCGCCGCTGGACGCGCAGACGCCCATCGCGATGACCCACTTGGGCTCGGCCATCTGGTCGTAGATCTGGCGCAGCACCGGGGCCATCTTCTGCGACAGCCGGCCCGCCACGATCATCAGGTCGGCCTGGCGCGGAGACGCCGAAGCGCGCTCCATGCCGAAGCGCGCCAGGTCATGCTTGGGACCGCCCGTGGACATCAGCTCGATGGCGCAACAGGCGAGACCGAACGTCGCCGGCCATACGGAGTTCTTACGCGCCCAGCCGGCAAGCTGCTCGACCGTGCTGAGCATGAACCCGCTCGGAAGTTTCTCTTCAAGACCCATATCTAGTCCCAGTCCAGACCCTTGCGGCGCCACACGTACGCGTAGGCCACGAGCACGGTGACGATGAACAGCACCATCTCGATCAACCCGAAGATTCCGAGCTGGTCGAAAGCGACCGCCCACGGGTAGAGAAAGATGATCTCGATGTCGAACACGATGAAGAGCATCGCGGTGATCATGTATTTCAGGGGGAATCGGCCACCGCCCACAGGCTGGGGCGTCGGCTCGATACCGCATTCGTAGGCATCGAGCTTCGCGCGGTTCCAGCGCTTGGGACCGGTGAAGGGCGCGATCGTCACTGAGAAGATCGCAAATCCCGCCGCGAGCACGGCGAGTACGAGGATGGGTGCATACAACTCCATCGCTACGCCTCCTCTCCCATCTCCACGCGCGCCGGCGCGCAGCTCTGCATGTTGGTGTATTTCGCAAGTCTAGGCACGGCGATCATCGCCCTTGATTCCAGGCTCGGAGCGTTTGCTGAGGTCATGCCGACGGCGCAACCTTCGACAGCGCGTTGATGATGCGGTCCGACGCATCGCCCCGCCGATCGGTGAGGTTAGCAAGGAGCTTGAGTGCGAACCGCATCAGGTGGGGATGGGGCAGTGCGTGACGTGTTGCGAAGTTCATCACGCCAGGGTGCCCGATCAGCTCCACAAAGCCCCTGCCGAGGGTGAAGTAGCCGCCGTAGGCGTCCTTCAGCATCGCCGGATAAGCCCGCAGCACTCGCTCCCGCTGGGCGGGGGTCGGTCTGGCCAGCGCCTGGACGATGGCCTCGGCTGCGATGTGGCCGGTCTCCATCGCGTAGGCGATGCCCTCCCCGTTGAACGGGTTGATCATTCCCCCCGCGTCGCCCACCAGCACCAGGCCCCGCGTGTAGTGCGGCTGGCGGTTGAAGGCCATCGGCAGCGCCGCGCCCCTGATGGGGGAGGTCATGTTCTCCTCGACGTACCCCCACTCGGGGGGCATGCCCTTCACCCAGCGCTTGAGCAGGTCGCGGTAGTCCATGCCCTTGAACGCCTCGTTGGTGTTCAGCAGCCCCAGGCCCACGTTGGACGTGCCGTCGCCGACGCCGAAGATCCAGCCGTAGCCGGGCAGCAGGGTGTCTTCGTCCCACAGCTCCAGCCAGGTCTCCAGATAGTCGTCGTCGTGGCGCGGACTCGTGAAATACGTCCGTACGGCGACGCCCATCGGGCGGTCCTCGCGCTTGTGCAGCCCCATCGCCAGGGAGATCCGGGTGGAGTTGCCGTCCGCGGCGACCACCAGGCGAGATCTGTAGGAGACCTCTTCGCCGTCCTTCTTGGCGGTGACGCCGACGATGTGACCGCTGCGGTCGAGGATCGGGGCCGTGACGTTGACGCCCTGGAGCATGCGGACACCCGCGCGCACCGCGTTGTTCGCCAGAATTTCGTCGAAGTCCTGACGGGTGCGGACCAGTCCGAAGTCCGGGTAGCTGGAGAGCTCGGGCCAGTCAAGCTCGAAGCGCATCCCACCGCCGACGACCCGCAGGCCCTTGTTCCTGACCCAGCCGGGAGCGTCGATGTCGATCCCCATGCCGATGAGCTGCTTGACCGCTCGGGGCGTCAGCCCGTCACCGCAGACCTTCTCACGGGGAAATGTGGTCTTCTCGAGCAACAGGACGTTGAGTCCGGCCTGTGCGAGGTGAAAAGCGGTTGTCGAACCGGCGGGCCCGGCGCCGACGACGATTACGTCGGCGTCAGCCTCAGCGACGTTCCGCTGTGTGGCGGCTGGCACGGTCACGGGACTTGTCCTGTCCTACATGCTTTGAGGGCCTCGGAGTAAGGGGCCTTTCGTCCTTTGTGAAGGTCTTCACAAACTTGTCGGGCCGAAGTCTAACGCCTTTGCAGGGCAAAGTGTCAGGCGGGTACTGCTATCGCCTGCGAATCTTCTATGCGGGCTTATATGCGCGGTGAAGCGCCACGATCCCCAGGGCGAGGTTGCGCCAGGCGACCCGCTCCCAGCCGGCCCTTTGAATGATCTTCGCCAGGCCTGCCTGATCCGGCCACGCCCTGATCGACTCCGCCAGATACTCGTAGGAGTCATCGTTGGAACCGACCAGCTTCGCGACTTGCGGCATCAACTTCATAAGATACTCCGTGTAGACCAGGTCGAAGGACTTGATCACCGGGTGGGAGAACTCAAGGATCACCAGCCGCGCCCCCGGCTTGGCCACGCGGAGCATCTCGCGCAGCGCGTGCTCGGTGTCCTGGACGTTCCGCAGCGCCGTGGAGATGGTCACCGCGTCGAAGACCTCGTCGGCGAAGGGCAGCCTGAGCGCGTCGCCCGCGATGAAGCTGACGCCCCGCACCCCGCCGCCCGAGATGCCCGAGCCGCCTCGCCGCTTCACCCCGGTGCGCAGCATGCCGAGGGAGAAGTCCGAGGCGATCGCGCGGGCGCCGAGCGCGGTGAACGTGTCGGTGGAGGTGCCGGTGCCCGCGCCCAGGTCGAGGACCAGCTCACCGGGACCCGCGTCGACGGCCGCCGCGGTCGCCTTGCGCCACAGGCGGACCTGGCCCAAGGAGATAACGTCGTTGACCAGGTCATATCGCCGGGCCGTGCGATCGAACATCGCGGCGACCTCATGCGGTTGCTTGTCCAAAGAAGCGCGCGTCATGCCGACAAGCCTAGGCCTGACCACACAGTCCACGGAAAGTAGTCATTCGATTACCGAGAGTCTGCTAGGACTTGTCGAATGTTTGCCAGAACCGCTTCCGTGCTGGCCGCGGCCATACTTCTGATCCCTCCCGGGATCGCCGCCGCCGGCACCATCAAGCACAGCAGCGTCGTCTCGGCCGATCCGGTGAACACCACCCCCCACGTGCTCGACGGGATCGTCAACGCCATCGCGCTGGCAGGGAACACGGTGATCATCGGCGGCTCGTTCGGCGAGGTGCGCGACGCCGGGAGCACGACGATCCTCGAACGCGACAACATCTTCGCCTACGACCTGACCACCGGCCGGATCCTGCCCGGTTTCACGCCCTACCTCGACCGTCCGGTGCAGGCGCTGGCCGCGGGCGCGGGCGGCACCGTTTACGTGGGCGGCTCTTTCACGGCGATCGACGACGCGCAGGCCCCGGGTCTGGCCCGGCTCCGGCTGTCCGACGGTTCGCGGGTGCCCGGCTTCGGCCCGCAGATCTACGGAGGTACGGTCACCAGCCTGGCCGGGCGCGGCAGCCACCTCTACGTGGGCGGCGACTTCACCCGGGCCGGCCGCCTCTCCCGTACGGCTCTCGCCCGGCTGGACGCCGTCACCGGCGCCGTGGACCCGAGTTTCGCGATCAGGCCCGGCTCTCCCCGGGGCAGCCGTACCAAGGTCCACGCGATGTCCCTCACCACGGACCGGCTGGCGGTCGACGGCGACTTCACCACCCTCGACGGACTGTCCCGGCCACAGCTCGGGCTGATCGACGTGACCGTCTCCCCCGCGAAGGTCGACGGCTGGCGGACCGACGCCTACGCGGGCAAATGCAAGGACGACTTCCCCAGCTACGTGCGGGGCCTGGACTTCGCCCCCGACGGCAGCTACTTCGTGGTCGTCACGACCGGTGGCCCCCTGGCCGCCCCGAAGATGTGCGACACCACCGCGCGCTTCGAGACCCGCTCAGGCGGCGAGGTGGACCCGACGTGGGTGAACCACACCGGAGGGGATTCCCTCTACGCGGTGGCCGCGACCGGGGCGGCCGTCTATGTGGGCGGTCACCAACGCTGGCTGAACAATCCTCGCGGCAGAGATTCGGCGGGGCCCGGGGCCGTGGAACGGCCGGGAATCGGAGCGATCAACCCTCGCACCGGCAAGGCCCTCGCGTGGAATCCGACAAGGGAGCGCGGAATCGGTGTCAAGGCATTTCTGGCGCATCGGGGCGGATTACTCGTTGGTAGCGACACAACCCAGCTTGGTCACGAGTACCATGCCCGAGTCGGCATGTTTCCGTTGCCGATCACTCCCGATTCTTAGTGATTCGCTCGCTCACAGCGTCCCTCTGCTTGGAGAGCAGGACGTAACTGGCCACTCCGCTGACCAGGAACGCGGCGACCAACAAGATTAGGGGCTGGTGCAGGCCGAGGATATAGAGCACCCCCAGGCTCACGGCCAGTAGACCGACCCGGGACGCGGTGTATACGAAGACGGGATGCACACGTCAAGGCTACGTCACCCTGCTCGCTCAAGCACAGTTACGAGGGTGCGGCGGGCACTCTTCGCATCCGGCGCGAGCGCTGCTACTGTGCCCAAGAGACCAGTTTTGTAAAGAAACACCCACGAGAGTCTCAAAGAGGCTCTATCATATAACAATCGGGCAGTCAGTCGATAACAACCCGTGATCTTTGTTGAAAACCACGGATAAATCAGGCTTCGCTCGGCACACTGGTTACCTGTCCGCCCGCTGGCAGGAAGCGGGATGCGAGGGGGAGAGATTGTGGAGAGTAGCAGCGAGCGTCTGCTGACGCCCGGAGAGGTTGCCGCCCTCTTTCGGGTCGACCCAAAAACGGTTACACGCTGGGCCGCGGCAGGCCGCATCAGCAGCATCCGTACCCCCGGAGGGCATCGGCGTTTCCGTGAGTCGGAAGTGCACGCCCTTCTGCGCGGAGAGGACGTCTTGACGGCCGAACGGCCGGCAGGCGAGTCCCCGCGCGTTTGACGACTTATGCCGTCACACCTCGGTGATCCTGCGCGCCTTACCCGGAAGCCGCAGGGTCACCGTGGAGTCGTGATCGCCACGCTCCGCGTCGCGATGGTGACCTCCCCCGTCACCCATCCGCATGTCTCCCACCGGAGCATCCCGGATCACCGCCCCACCCGGACCTGAGAGTCCACGAGCACGCTCCCTCCGCCGACCCGAGAGTCCGCGAGGCACCCCCCATCCGGCCATCCGGCCTGAGGTCCGCGTGCGTCCCCCGCCGACCCGAGGTCCGCGCCCCCCATCGGCCTGAGACCTGGACCAGACGGAAATCCGGACGGATCCCCAAGGTCCGCGCCCGCGCCGGTCTGAGAGCATCTGAGCACCCTCACGGCTCCACGTCGGCTCTAGCTGTCCTGCTCCGCCTTGAAGGCCAGGAACTCCCGCTCCAACTCGTCGTTCTCCTCCAGCCAGCGCCGGCGGCGCTCGGCCGATTCCTCCTCCGTGAGCGACTCGGGTAGCCAGCGGTCGTAGTCGGGATCCCCCGGGGAGATCTCCACGTACGCGTTGCCGATCAGACGCCCGTCATCGCTGGACAGGCTCTGTGGCACCCGCAGAGTCCCGTCAGCGAGCCGGATGACGTACATCCCAGATCACCTAGATTCCGTAGCGCCGGTTGAAGAACAACATGACGTTGAGCGCCATCCGCGTGTCGCCGCCCAGCATGTCCACCAGGGCCGGGCGTTGCCGGGAGACGATGGCGGCGAAGGCGTCGGCGAAGAACTCCTTGCGGCCCAGGTCACCCGGTTGCAGATGGAATCCCGAGGCCAGCACGGGGACGCACTGGGCATAGAGCGCGGCGAACTCCGGGGAGTCCGAGACCCAGTCTCCGTGGGGCGCGTCCACGTCGTCGAGGGCATGTCCGACCTCGTGCATCATGACGTCGGGAGTGGGTGAGGGCCGGTCTCCCACCACGATCTTGCGGTCGCCGTACGCTCCGGCGCAGATGTCCCAGGTCGCCCGCCCCGAGGGCAGAGGCGCGCCGCGCAGATACCCCATGTCGTCCAGGTCGGGCACCCCTCCGATGCCGACGTAGATGCCCTTGAGACCGTCGGCCAGCTTGGCCTTCAGCCCGTCCGGCAGCCTGGCGAGGCTCTCCACGGCCCGCACGACCTCGGGGGGCGGCAACTCCTGCCTGGAGTCCCACTGGCGGTGCAGGATGTGCTCGAGGGGGCCGCAATGGCGCAGGCCGTCGCCGAGGTAGGGGGTGTCCGGGGCGTTGGGCTGGGCCCTGGGCCGCTCGTCCTCCAGCTCGAAGTCCTGCCAGGTGTATTGCGGGCGGTCGACCACCGGCGCCGTGACCGTCCCCATGCGCCGCTCGGGCTCGCGGGGAACCTCACGCGGCGCCTCTCTCACGGCGCTCTCCGCACGCTGGGACGGCCCTCGCTGCCACCACCGTCGTCGATGGCGGCCCTTGTCGCCCGAACCCGAATGTGCCATCACACCTCCCGCGGAAGCGGTAATGAGTTCTACGGTACGACCTGGATCTTCGTCAGTCATCAGGAACGGAAGGCTGGACCGCACCCTGGCTCACAATGGCTTACAGTTCGGGCATGCCCCTGCTTGTCGGCCTGGCGCTAATCGCCTTCTGGCTTTACTGCTTGTTCGACGTCATCACCACGCCGGACGAGGAGTCAAGGAACCTTCCCAAACTCCTCTGGGTAATCATCGTGGTGCTGTTGATACCGGTCGGTGGCCTGTTCTGGCTGCTGCTCGGCCGTCCGACCGGACCCCAGGCGCCTCGCTCGCTCTTCTCCGACGACCAGCAACCCCAGCGTCCCGAGGCCCCGAAGGGCCCCGACGACGACCCCGACTTCCTCAAGGACCTCGAACGACGGCTGCGCGACGAGGACTAGCGACCCGGCACGCGACCCCGCCGGGCGAACCGGTCCCGGCGGGAACCGGTCAGCCGGCGACGCCGTCCGGCCGATGTTCGAAGAAGACCGCCGGGAAACCCCCATGAAGGCAGCCGCCGGGAAACCTCCGTGCAGAAACCGCTTCCGTACGGAGCCCCGTTCCCAGAGGCCCGTTCCCCTCGTTCCCGAAGGTCCGTTCCGTACGGAAGTCACCTACCCGGAGGCCCGTTCCGTACGGAAAACCCGTGGAGAGGTCCGTCAGGGAACCTCGGCGTAGGAGTGCAGCCCTCCGAGGAAGATGTTCACGCCGACGAGGTTGAACAGCAGGCAGCCGAAGGCGATGAGCTGCACGATCATGGCAGCCTTGCCCTTCCAGCCCGCGGTGGCCCGGGCGTGCAGGTAGGCGGCGTAGGCGATCCAGGTGATGAACGCCCAGATCTCCTTGGGGTCCCAGCCCCAGTAGCGGCCCCACGCCTTGTCCGCCCAGAGCGCGCCGGCGATGACGGCGAAGGTCCAGATCGGGAAGCCGATCACGATGGCCCGATGTGCGACCCGCTCCAGGTCCTGCCGGGACGGCAGACGGACCGCGGTGTCCTTCCTGACCATGAAGAGGATGCCGGAGACGCCCGCCACGATGAACAGGCCGCTGGCGATGATCGCCGCCGTCACGTGGATCGCGACCCAGTACGAGTTCAGGGCGGGCACCACGGGCCCCGCCTGCACATGCAGGTACAGGACGGCGAAGCCGAGCCCGAGAGCGGCGGCGACCGTGACGAACGCGCCCAGGAAGCGGACCCGGTAGCGGAGGTGCATGAACAGGAACGCGCTCACCGCCGTGAAGCACATCGCGACCACGAACTCGTACATGTTGCCCCACGGCCACCGGTCCACGGCCAGGCCGCGGGTCAGGATGGACGCGAGGTTCCCGGCCCAGCCGAGCCAGGTCAGCCCGACCGCGATCGGACCCGCCCACACCGTCCAGGCGGGAGGCGTCTTCTCCGCACGGTCCCCGCCCTCGCCGGAGGCGGAGGCCGGGACGGACGAGGCAGACGATCCGGACGAGACCGCGCCGCCGACCGTGGCGAGCACGGGTTCGGACGTGGATGGGGATTCGGCCTGCGTCTGGGTCTGGCCGAAGGCCAGATTCAGGGCATAACCAATCATTGCGAAGATGTAGAGCAGCACCGTCGCCAAGATGAGCTGATCGCTCAGCGTGGCGAGGCCGGCATCGACCTCAGCGGGCATCCTTCACTCCTGGGTTCAAAGCGGAGACGATCTCGGCGAACTCGTCGCTGAAATCGCCACCTTCGGTACGCGTGAGACCGCCCACCTCGACGTGACGGAGGCCGTCTTCGTGATGATTCTTCGCGGACGGCCCGGACTCGCTCCGTCCCTCCGCCTCTTCCTGTTCTTGCGCTCCCGGTCCCCGTCCGGTCGCCCGGGTGACGTCCTGGATCCGCACCCATATCCTGCGGCGGCGGACGGTCAGGGTCAGCACGAGGCCGCCGACGATCAGGATCGCGGCCAGGAACGCGGGCGTGCGTCCCGGGTCGTGGGTGATCTGCAGGGCGATCCACTCCTTGACCCCGGTGAACTCGATCGAGCCCATGCCGTTCGGCAGGACGAGACTTTTGCCCACGGCCAGTGGATCGGCCTTCATGACCAGCGGCTTCATCTTCTTGAGAATCGCCGGTTCGATCTCGTAGACCGACTGCGGCCGGCCGTTCTTCAGGCCCAGGTCACCGGCGAACGAGCCGTACACCTGGGCGAGCGGATTGGCGGCGCCGGGGAAGACCGACACCCATTCCTTGCCCATCGGGACGGCGGTCGGCAGGAAGGCGACCAGGAAGCCGAGCTGTTCCGGCTGGGCGTCCGGGACCTTGATCACGCATTCGGAGGCGAAGGTGGACGGCTGGGCGACCAGGCAGGGCACCGGCCCGTCGAAGGCGACCTGGCCCTTGCCGTCGGTGACCTTGAAGGTGGGCGCGTAGCCGTGGTCGATCAGGTAGCTCAGCGTGCCGTTGACGTTCAGCGGCTCGTTGACCTTGAGGGAGTAGTCGTGCTCGGGCGCTCCCGGGGCGTCGGTGACCTTGAGCTTGGCCGCGAAGTCCAGGGGTTGCCCGCTCCGCTCGCCCGTCGCGACGTAGGTGGCCTGGAAGTCCTGAAGGGTGAAGGAGAACGGTTCCAGCGACTCGGCGTTCACCCGCTGGCCGGGCATGTAGCGGTCGTAGGCCGCGACCGTGTTGGCGAATCCCTCGCCCTCCACGATCAGCACGTTGCCCCGGTAGCCGTACAGCGATCCCACCCCGACCGCGAGCAGCAGGCCGAGCAGGGCGATGTGGAACACCAGGTTGCCGGTCTCGCGCAGGAAGCCCTTCTCCGCCGCGACCCAGTCGGGCCCCGTGGTCACCCGGAACCGCTTCGCGCGCAACCGCGCCGCCGCCTCCTCGATGGTCAGGGCGCCTTCGAACGAGGCGTGGTGCGGCAGCCGGGTCAGGTTGCGCGGCGCCGCCGGCGGCTTCTTGCGCACCTCGCGCAGGTGGACCATGGTGCGCGGGACCAGGCAGCCGATCAGCGACAGGAACAGCAGCAGGTAGATCGCGGCGAACCACGGCGCCCTGACCGCGTCGAACAGCCAGAACCTGTCCAGCCATTCGGCGAGCCGGGGGCTGTCGGTGAAATACTGCGCGACCTTCGCGTCGGAGATGCCGCGCTGCGGCCAGAGCGACCCGGGAATCGAGGCCAGGGCGAACAGGAACAGCAGGATCAGCGCGGTCCTCATCGAGGTGAGCGTCCGCCAGAACCAGCGGGCCCAGCCCACGACGCCCAGCCCCGCGGGCCGTACCTCGCGCTTCTTCTCGGCGGGAGTGTCCTCCACCGCCGTGCCGGTCGCGGTGGCCGGACCGGTCGCCTGCTCGGGATTGGCTTCGCTCACCGCTCGCTCTTTCGCCGTCGGCTCGACGTGCTCCATCAGATCACCGGCTCAAATCCGCCGATCCACACCTGCATCGTCGCGACGAGCTCCTCCCAGAGCCCGGTGACGAGCAGCAGGCCGACGGCGACCAGCATGAGGCCGCCTGCCCGTGTGATCAGCTGCGAGTGCTTGCGCACCGCTTTGAACGTCTCCAGCGCCTTGCGGTAGGCCAGTCCGGCCGCCACGAACGGCAGGCCGAGGCCGAGCGCGTAGGCGAAGGCGAGCAGCGCGCCGCGCCCGGCGCTGCCCTCGGTCATTCCGAGGGTGAGCACGACCCCGAGAGTGGGGCCGATGCAGGGGGTCCAGCCGAGGCCGAAGACCAGGCCGAGCAGCGGCGCCCCGGCGAGACCCGCGGCCGGAAGCCGGTGGATGCGGAAGTCGCGCTGCAGGCCGGGAATGACCCCCATGAAGGCCAGACCCAGCACGATCGTGAGCGCGCCGAGCACCCGCTTGATGATGTCGGCGTTGTCGAACAGCGCCGCGCCGAGCCCGCCGAAGAGTGCTCCGCCCACCACGAACACCGCGGCGAAGCCCAGGACGAACAGCACGATGCCCGCGACCATGCGCCCCCGCTTGGGGTCGGCGCTCATTCCGGTCACGTACGACAGGTAGCCGGGGACCAGCGGCAGCACGCACGGGGACAGGAACGACACCAGACCCGCCGCGACCGCGATCGGCAGTGCCAGCGCGAGCGATCCGCCCGCCACCAGGCCGGCCAGATCAACGCTCATCGGAGGCCCACCGCCGCCTCGGGCTACTTCTCATCGCCGACCTTGGCGACCGCGTCGAAGAGGTCGTTGTATTTGACCGCGCCGAGAGCCCTCGCCGCGATCCGCCCCTGGCGGTCGATGATCAGCGTGGAGGGGATGGCCGCGGGAGGAACCGTGCCCTGGAAGGAGAGCGCGACCTTGCCCGGCTGGTCGAAGATGCTCGGGTAGCCGGTCCCCTGGCTGCGCTCGAAGGCGAGTGCCTCGGCCTTGCGGTCCTTGAAGTCGACGCCGAGAAACTCAACGCCGTCGGCCTTGGTCTTGGCCGCGATGTCCTTGAGCACCGGAGCCTCGGCCCGGCAGGGCGCGCACCACGACGCCCAGAAGTTCAGCACCACGACCTTGCCCTTGTGGGCGGCGAGTGTCGCGGCGTCTCCCGTCAGGGTCTGCCCCTCGACGGCAGGGGCGACCTTGCGGTCGGCTGCCTCGAACAGGGTGATCTTGCCGTCACCGGCGACGAAACGAGTGTCCCCGGTCTGCGGCTGTGATCCCTGGTTGCCGGCACATCCGGTCACGGCGAGGAGCAGCGCAGCCGCAGCGGCGGCGGCAGCGGAGTTTGCGCGCATCAGAGGCCAGAATCTCCCTGTACTACAACCGGTAGAGCATTCACTCTATCGGCGGGGTCACGCGCCCGGGACAGTGGGGCGCTTGACGAGCGCGGCTGCGGGTTCGCTGTATCCCACGCTGATCAGCCGGTCTCCTTCGAAGGAGAAACTGGTGAGGCTGGCGAGGCCGCACTGCCTCCGGCGGGGGTCGTGAGGGAGCCGCCTGCCCTCGGCCGCGAGCCGGATGACCCAGATCGGGAGCTGGTGGCTGACCAGGATCGCCTCGTGCCCGCGCGCCGCTTCACGCGCGGTGTCGATCGCACCCCTCATCCGCTTGACGATGTCCGCGTACGGCTCTCCCCAGGAGGGGCGGAGCGGGTTCCACATGTGGCGGTAGTGGCGCGGGCTGCGAAAGAGCGCCTCACCCTTGCCGACCGGGACGCCCTCGAAGATGTTCAACGCCTCGATGAGCCTGTCGTCGATCGTGACGTCCAGCTGGAAGGTCGAGGCGAACGGGGCCGCTGTCTCCTGCGCCCGCTCAAGCGGGGAGCAGAACAGGGCGGTGACGTCGTGTCCGGCGACCGACTTGGCCACCGTTTCGGCCATCTGTCTGCCGTTCTCTGACAGGTGGTATCCGGGCAGTCTGCCGTACAGGACGTTAGCGGGGTTGTGCACCTCACCGTGACGCAGGAGGTGGACGACGGTGGTCTCAGCCATGGTGTCCGTCAGCCTACCCACAGGTAGAAGCGATGGCTCGTGCAGGTGTGCCACTCCGGCCCCTCCAGCCACTTCGCGCGGACGGACCGGGCTCGCGGGCGATCGCTCCCGCCGCTCCACCCCCTTTGGCCACCGGCGGCACGCGGGGTCACCAGGGAAGATCACCGACGACATCTGGAGCCGCCGGGTGACGATCTCAGCGGTCGACCTCGGCGGTCCGTCTCGGCAGTCGGCCTCAGTGGTTGATGCCGGCGGTCGATCTCAGCGGTCGACGGAGGCGATCCTCAGCGCGTCGACGGCCGCGCGGATCGCCGGGCGTCGGGCCGCGTCACTCCGCCAGAGCGCGTAGATCCTACGACTCGGGCGCGGCAGGATCGGGACGACCCTCGCTCCCGCGGGGACGAAGTCACGGCCCAGCCGGGGGATGATCGCGCATCCCTGCCCGGCCGCGACGAGGGCCATCTGGGTCGCGTATTCGTCCGCCATGCAGGTGATGACCGGTTCCAGCTCGACCGAGCGCAGCGTGTGGACCAGCCAGTCCCTGCAGACCGTGCCAGGTGTGGAGCTGACCCACCGCTCCGTGGACAGCTCGGCCAGCCCGATCTCGGACCGGCCCGCCAGCGGATGGGAGGCGGGCAGGACCACGTCGGCGATGTCGTCGAAAAGCGTCGCCCGGGACAATCCCTCGGGAATCGCCATCGGACGGTTCATCCAGTCCTGGATCACCGCGAGGTCGAGCTCGCCCCTGGCCACCTCGCGGATCAGCCGCTCGGGCTCCCGTTCGTAGAGCTGGAGGTGGAGGTCGGGGTGGCGCTCGCCGAGGTGCACCAGTGCGCCGGGCATCAGCCCCCTGGCCGCGGTGGGGAATGCTCCGATGCTCAGCCGCCCGACGACCTCCCCGCGCAACGCCTCGAAGTCGGCCTCCGCGGTCTCCACCAGCGCGAGGATGCGCTCGGCGTGGTCGGCGAGCAACCCGGCCGCGTCGGTCAGCCGCACGCCGCGCCCGTTGCGTTCCAGCAGCGTCGCGCCGATCTCCCGCTCCAGCTTGGCGAGCTGCTGTGAGACCGCGGACGGCGTCACCATGAGCGCGTCGGCCGCCGCGCCCACCGATCCGTAGACGGACACCGCGTGAAGCGCCTTGAGGCGGTTGAGATCCAACATGTAAGCGATTCTAAACGGAGAGAGCAAGAAAGTCTTGCTTGTGCTGAATTATCGGCACAAATGATGATGAAGGATGCGAATCCGGCATCTTTTCCTCGCCATCGGCCTCGCCGCCATCTGGGGTTTCAACTTCGTGGTCATGGAAGTGGGGCTCCGGCACTTCCCGCCCCTGTTCTACGTGGCGCTCCGGTTCGCCTTGGCCGCGTTCCCCGCGCTGCTGTTCGTCGGAGGTCCGGGCGTGCCCTGGAAGCGGGTGTTCGTCGCCGGGGCCACCCTCGGCGTCGGGCAGTACAGCCTGCTGCTCCTGGGCATGCGGGCGGGCATGCCCGCCGGACTGAGCTCGCTCGTCGTCCAGGTCCAGGCGGTCTTCACCGTGATCCTCGCGGTCGCCCTGCTCAAGGAGCGGATCACCGTCCGGCGGATCACCGGCATGGGGGTGGCGTTCGCCGGGCTGGCACTGATCGCCGCGGAGCTGGGCGGCGGCCCGATCGGAGCCTTCCTGCTGGTCGTCGGCTCGGCGCTCTGCTGGGGCGCGGGCAACATCGCGGTCAGGAAGGCCGCGCCTCCAAGCTCGCTCCGCTTCATGGTCTGGATGAGCGCGGTGGCCGCCGTACCCATGATGGGCCTGTCCCTGCTGGTCGAGGGGGTCCCCCGGCTGGAGTTCTCGGTGGAGGGCACCCTGTCGGTCCTCTATGTCGCACTGATCTCCACCCTCGGCGGCTTCGGTATCTGGGGCTTCCTCCTCCAGCGCTACGACGCCTCGATCGTCGCCCCCTACGCCCTGCTCGTCCCCATCTTCGGCATGTCCTCGGCCGCCCTCGTCCTCGGCGAGCCGATCTCCCCCGCCCAGCTCGCCGCCGGGGCGTTGATCCTCTCCGGCGTCCTGTACGCCGGCACCCGCCCCCGTCGCGCGATTCTCGCCGTCCAGGCTTCTCCTCTGCACACCAGCGACCAAGCAGGGAAGAACGAATCAAGGGCGACAGAGATGATCTGAATGAAGACGCCGAGTGACAGGGGTGTCGCTACGGTGATCGCTGTGAGTGACGCACTCGACCACCGGCCCGCTCCACCCCCGGGGGGATGGACCGCCGATGACCTCGACCACCTTCCGGCAGAGGGACCGAACGGCGAGCCCGACTTCTTCAAACACGTCGAACTGATCGACGGGGCACTTGTCTTCGCCGCTTCCCAGACCCGTTTCCACCAGCGGGTTCTCGCCGGTCTCGCGGTCGGCCTGAAAACCTGTGCTCCCGAGCACGTCGCCGCCGTGAACCGGATGGACGTCAAGCTCGGACACAGGATGCGCCCCTGCCCCGACGTGCTCGTCGTCGACAGGGTGGCCGCCGATGACGACGACCGCACCTTCTACGCTCCGGACGAAGTGCACCTCGTCGTGGAAGTGGTCTCACCCGGGTCCGAGGACCGCGATCGCAAGACCAAGCCGTCGCGCTACGCCGAGGCCGGCATCACCCACTTCTGGCGGGTGGAGAACAACGACGGCTCTCCCGTCGTCTACGTCTACGAACTCGACCCCGCCACCCACGTGTACGGCCTCACCGGCATCCACCACGAGCGGCTGACCGTCCCGGTCCCCTTTCCCATCGACATCGAGCTCGGCAACCTGCCCCATTAGCGAGGACAGATCACCGAGATCGTCGGCGTCGTGGGACCGGCTGCCCCGTCAGGAGGCCTGGGCGGCGGCCTTGGCGGCGAGGGGGAGGGCGTCGGCGATGCGGGACAGGGCGTCGTCGTCGTGGGCGGCGGACAGGAACCAGGCCTCGTAGGCCGACGGCGGCAGGTAGACGCCCTGGTCGAGCATCGAGTGGAAGAACGCCCTGTGGGCGGAGACGTTCTGCCTCTGGGCTCCGGCGAAGTCGGTGACCTGGTCCTCGGTGAAGAAGATGGAGAACAGGCTGCCCGCGCGCTGCAGGCGGTGCGGCACACCCGCGGCGGCCAGGGAGTCGGCGACGGCGCGGCCGATGATCAGGGCGGCGGCGTCGACCCGGTCGTAGACCCCCTCGTCGCAGGCGCGCAGGGTGGCGAGGCCGGCGGCGCAGGCCAGCGGGTTACCGGAGAGGGTTCCCGCCTGGTAGACCGGCCCCTCGGGGGCGAGATGGGCCATGACGTCGGCGCGCCCGCCGAACGCGGCGGCGGGCAGGCCACCGCCCATGACCTTGCCGAAGGTCATCAGGTCGGCGTCGACCGGGTCCAGCCCGTACCAGCCGGACTCCGACACCCGGAAACCGGTGAGCACCTCGTCGACGATCAGCAGGGCTCCGTGCGCGGTGCAGAGCTCGCGCAGCTTGGCGTTGAAACCGTCCAGCGGCGGGACGACGCCCATGTTGGCGGGGCACGCCTCGGTGATCACGCATGCGATCTCGGAACCGAAGGTCTGGAACGCCTCGGTCACCGCCTCGATCGAGTTGTAGGGCAGCACCAGGGTGTCGGCGGCGGAGGCGCCGGTCACACCGGGGGTGTCGGGCAGGCCGAAGGTGACCACCCCGGATCCGGCCGCGGCGAGCAGGGCGTCCACGTGGCCGTGGTAGCAGCCCGCGAACTTAACGATCTTGGATCGGCCGGTGAAGCCGCGTGCCAGCCGTACCGCGGACATGGTGGCCTCGGTGCCCGAGCTGACCAGGCGCACCTTCTCCACCGGGTCCACCAGGGCGACGATCTCCTCCGCGAGCTCGACCTCGCCGGGCGTCGCCGTACCGAACGAGGTGCCGTCTCTCAACGCCTCCTCCAGCGCCTCGATCACGGCAGGGTGCCGGTGCCCGAGGATCATGGGGCCCCAGGAGCAGACCAGGTCCACGTAACGGTTGCCGTCCACATCGGTGATGTAGGGCCCCTGTCCCGAGACCATGAAGCGAGGCGTGCCGCCGACGGCGCCGAAGGCCCGGACCGGAGAGTTGACACCTCCCGGAACGATCTCACGCGCGCGGGCGAACAGGTCCTCGGAGTTCTTAGTACGGCTCACGCCCCCCAGCGTAGTCACGAGGGCGGCCCACCCATTCCACGGGCGAGTGCGGCAAGGCAGCCGTCACCCGGAGGAAAGACCCAGTCCTTCGTCCGTTCACCTTCGTACCGGCCGGGACGCTCACCGCCGCAAGAGCGCTCACCGCCACGTATGTTCACCTTCGTACAGGCCGGGACGCTCACCACCGCGAGGACGCTCACCGCCACGTAACAGGCCCGCTCTACGGAACGCTCACCGCCACATGGCAGGCCCGCTCTACGGGGAAGCTCAATGCCACGCGATCGGACGGCGCCTACTCGCAGGTGTCGGCGAGCCAGTCGAGGACGCGGAGCGGATCCGGCAGCGGGCGGCCGTCCGGGGGGCGCAGCCATGAGCCGGGCCGGCCGGTCGGCAGGATCGAGGGCGGCGCGAGGACGTAACTGTCGCGGCAGTGCCAGCGCAGGCCGGGCATCTCCTCGATGGTCGAGGGGCCGAAGTCGAGGGCGCAGGACCACCACTCGTCCTCGTCCTCGGAGGCGTTGCGGGTGGCCACGTAGAAAAGGATCCGGTCGCCGCCGTCGGCGACCGGACCTGATACGGCTCCGGCGGAGTCCATGTTCGCGAGGGCGGTGCGTCCCGCGGCGAGCGGTACGTCGAAGACATCGAAGACCCGGCCCGTGGGGAGAATCACATTCGCCTCGGGCTCGCGCTGCCACCAGTGGGTGAGCTGGGTGGGGTCGGTGGTGGCCTGCATCTGCCAGGCCCGCGAGAGCGGGTGCGCGCCCGGGTCGGGACAGCCGATGCGGTCGCACGAGCAGGAGCGGGAACCGCCCCGCAGCGGCCGTGCGCCGGGACAGCTCGCCCAGCCCAGCGCGGCATACTCCAGAACAGAATTGATCATCTGCTTTGGATGAGCATGCCGTCTACTTCGACGAACCAGCGGTACCCCCACCATTGTGTCCTCCGTCATCCGCGCATCCCGCGTGCACCCGGGTGCGAAGACATATCCACATGCTGGTTAATAAGGGACGTCAAACGCCCAGGGTTCACGTCACCTGGGACACATCCGCACCGGTTCTCGCACTCTAACGCACGGACCACATAAGCAGACGGTAAACCCCCTGTTCTCAGCATGTGCCGCACATCTCACCTCAGTTTTCGCGCCACCTCCGTCGCCCAGTAGGTGAGGATCATGTCCGCCCCGGCACGTCGGATGGCAATCAGTGACTCCATGATCACTCGATCCCGGTCGACCCAGCCGTTCGCCGCCGCGGCCTCGACCATCGCGTACTCCCCGCTGACCTGGTAGGCGGCCACCGGCACGTCCACGAGGTCGCGCACCTGGCGCAGGATGTCGAGATAGGCCAGCGCGGGCTTGACCATCACGGCGTCGGCGCCCTCGTCGAGGTCCAGCCGGACCTCGCGCAGCGCCTCTCCGACCGGCCCCGCCCCGTCCTGCTGGTAGGCGTTGCGGTCGCCGAACTGGGGCGCGCACTCGGCGGCCTCGCGGAAGGGGCCGTAGAACGCCGAGGCGTATTTGACGGAGTAGGCGAGGATCGGGATCTGCTCGAAGCCGTCGCCGTCCAAGGCCGCACGGATCGCGGCGACCTGGCCGTCCATCATGCCGCTGGGCGCGATGACCTGCGATCCCGCTCGGGCCTGAGCCACCGCGGCGGCCGCGTAGCGCTCCAGGGTGGCGTCGTTGTCGACCTCGCCGCCGGGCGTCAGGATGCCGCAGTGCCCGTGGTCGGTGAACTCGTCCAGGCAGGTGTCGGTCATCACGACCAGCGTGTCACCCACGTCGGCGACGAGGTCGGCGACGGCCTGCTGGACGATCCCGTTCGGATCGTCGGCCGCCGACCCGCGACCGTCCTTCACCGCGGGGATGCCGAACAGGATCAGCCCGCCGACCCCCGCCTCGGCCGCCTCGTGGGCGGCCTTGCGCAGCGAGTCGCGGGTGTGCTGGAACACCCCGGGCATCGAGCCGATCGGGTTCGGCTCGCTGATGCCCTCCTTCACGAACATGGGCAGCACCAGATCCGCCGGGTGCAGCCGGGTGCCGGCGACCATCCGGCGCATCGATGCCGTACGGCGAAGCCTGCGGGGCCTTACGACAGGGAACTGTGCGGTCATGGTGTCTCCCCCTTCCCCCGGCCGGTAGGGGACTGCGGGCCGGAGGACCTCGGTGTCTGTTCCGGTGCGCCGCTTCCGAGGCGGCCACCGTTCGACGCGACGCGTCGTCCAACGTTGCTCCACCGCTCGACGCGGCGAGCCGTCCAACGTGCTCCACCGCTCGACGCGGCGAGCCCTCCAATGTGCCTAACCGTTCAGTTCGAACCGTCCATCGTGGTGCACCGTCCGGCGCGACGAGCCGTCGAACGTGACTCGCCGCCCACGGCGGCTCGCGACGTCGTGGACGCCTCGTCCGCCGTCACCGCTCTCGGCCGACCATCACACCAAGGTTACTTGGCGCGGCGCCGGGCTCCCCGCCGGGTCTGCGAGGGCCTGCGGGGAAGATCCCCGGCCGTGACCGCGGCCTGGCGCTGCTTCGCACCATACTCGGCCAGCGCGGCGGCGAGAGCGGAAGCCGATGGTTTGTCGGACATCACGTCGACGCGGAGCCCGAACTCCTCGGCCGTCTTGGCGGTCTGCGGGCCGATCACGGCGATGACCGTGACGTTGTGCGGCTTGCCCGCGATGCCCACCAGGTTGCGGACGGTGCTCGACGAGGTGAACAGCACCGCGTCGAATCCGCCGCCCTTGATGGCCTCACGGGTCGGGGCGGGCGGCGGCGCGGCGCGGACGGTCCGGTAGGCGGTCACGTCGTCGCACTCCCAGCCGAGCTCGGTCAGCCCGGCGACCAGCGTCTCGGTCGCGATGTCTGCGCGCGGCAGCAGCACCCGGTTGATCGGGTCGAGCATCGAGTCGTACGGGGGCCACTCGGCCAGCAGGCCCTCCGACGACTGCTCGCCCGACGGCGTCAGGTCGGGCTTCACACCGAACTGCACCAGCGCCTGCGCGGTGCTCTCGCCCACGGCGGCGACCTTGAGCCCGGCGAACGCGCGGGCGTCCAGGCCGTACTCCTCGAACTTCTCGCGCACGGCCTTCACCGCGTTCGCGCTGGTGAACGCCACCCACTCGTAGCGTCCCGTGACCAGGCCTTTGATCGCCCTGTCCATCTGCTGCGGGGTGCGCGGCGGCTCGACGGAGATCGTGGGGACCTCCTCGGGCACCGCGCCGTAGGACCGCAACTGCTCGACCAGGCTGGCCGACTGCTCCTTGGTCCTGGGCACGAGCACCCGCCAGCCGAACAGCGGCTTGGTCTCGAACCACGAGAGCCTGTCGCGCATGGCGACGGCCTCGCCGACGACGATCAGTGCCGGCTCCGTCATCCCTGCGTGTTTGAGGTCGGGCCCCACCCTGCCGAGGGTCGTCACCACGGTGTACTGCTCGGTGGTGGTGCCCGCGCTGCTGATCGCGACGGGCGTCGAGTCGGGACGGCCCGCGGCGATCAGCGCCTTGCCGATCACGACGGCCTCGGAGATGCCGTTGTAGATGACCAGGGTGCCCTCACCGGCGGCGTAGGCGGACCAGTCGTCGATCTGGGTCGCGTCCACGACCCGGAACTCCGGCACCGACACCGCCGCGGGAATACCGGCGTAGGTGAGCACCGCCGTCGCCGGGGTCACTCCGGGCACGACCTCGAAGTCCACCTCCGCCTTGGCGCAGGCCGCGACCTCCTCGGTGATCGAGGAGAAGAACATCGGGTCACCCGGGCACAGCCGTACGACGCCGCTGCCGGCCTTGGCCGCCGCGACGATCTTCGGCGAGACCGTACCCTCCTCCGCGGCATCGATGATCTCGACGTTCTCACGGCAGTGACGCAGCAGCGAGCCGTACGCCTCCTGGTCGAGGATGACGACGTCCGCCCTGGAGAGCAGGTCTGCGCCACGTAAAGTGAGCAGACCCTCGTCACCGGGACCCGCGCCCACGAAGGCGACAAACCCGGCCGGGCGCTCGAAAGTGGTACTTCCGGAGCTCAATGTGCTCGCTCCCCTATCAACGTGCCAGCCCCTTCGGCGATCATCTCGGCCGCGAGGTCGCGGCCCAGATCCATGGGCGCCGAACAGGTCCCGGCGGTGGACTTGCGCACCGCACGCTTGCCGTCGACGGCGACGACAGCGGCGGTCAGAATCAATTCTTGCCCGTGATCGGCCGAGTACGCACCCACCGGAGCCGCGCACCCCGCTTCCAGGGCGTTGAGCACCGCGCGCTCGGCGGTCACCGCGGCGCGGGTCCTGGCGTCGTCGAGCACGCTCAGAATGTCGATGAGGTCGGCCCTGTCGGACCTGCACTCCACGGCCAGCGCGCCCTGCCCGGGGGCGGGGAGCATCTCCTCCACCTCGAAAATCTGGGAGATCTCGGCCTCGCGGCCCAGCCGTCCGAGCCCGGCGGCCGCCAGCACGACACCCTGCAGCTCACCGGAGGTGACCTTGCCGATCCGGGTGTCGGCGTTACCGCGGATGGGGACGTATTCCAGGTCGGGGCGGAGCACGCGGAGCTGGGCGACCCTGCGCGGGGAGCCCGTGCCGACCTTCGCGCCGGACGGCAGATCGGCCAGCTTCGCCGTACTGATCAGGGCGTCCCTGGGGTCGTCGCGCGGCGGGATCGCCGCGATGACCACGCGCGGGTCCTGCGTGGTGGGCAGGTCCTTCAGCGAGTGGACCGCGAAGTCGATCTCGCCCTCGATCAGCTTGTCGCGCAGCGCGCTGACGAAGACGCCCGTCCCGCCGAGTTGCGTGAGGTCCGCCTTGGTCACATCGCCGAAGGTGGTGACGCCGACGAGCTCGACGGCCCGGCCGGTCAGCTCGGTGAGGCGGGCGGCGACCAGACCCGACTGGGTCCTCGCCATCAGGCTCCGCCTCGTGCCCAGCCTGAGCGGAGGAGAAACGCTGTTCACAGGCCCGCCTCTCTCTTCCTCGGCTTGGTGTCGACCGTCTCGACGCGTCTCACCGCGTCTGGCACCTTCGGATCCAGGTTGAACAGCTCACGCAGTGCTTCCGCATAATGATCGCCTGCTGGGGACTCCGCGAGCTGCTTGACACGCACAGTGGGCTCATGGAGCAGTTTGTCCACCACGCGCCTGACGGTCTGGGTGACCTCGTCCCGGACGCGCCCGTCGATCTCGGGAACGCGTGAGACGAGCCGCCCCAGCTCCGCCTCGACCACCTGCGCCGCCTTGCTCCGCAGCGCGACCACGGTCGGGGTCACGCGGGCCGCGCGCTCGGCCGACAGGTAGGCGGAGACCTCGTCGGCGACGATCCCGCGCACTGCGGTGACCGCCTCGGCGAGCCCGCCGTCGTCGGTGGCGGCGATGATCGCGCCGTCCTGCATCGACTCCAGGTTGACGAGGGTCACGCCTGGGAGCCGCCGTACGGCGGGATCCACGTCATGCGGCAGGGCGAGGTCCAGCAGGAATATCGCCCTGGGCGTCAGCATGTCGGGGGTGATGACCACGTCGGTGGCGCCGGTGCAGGAGATGACCAGGTCGGCCTCGGCCAGCTCCGCCGTCAGATCGCCGAACTCGGCGGCCCGGCCGCCGACCGTCTGCGCCAGCCGTACGGCGCGGTCGTGGGTCCGGTTGACCACCACGATGTCGGTGACGCCGGTCCGCTGCAGGGTCGCGGCCGTCAGGGCGCTCATCGAGCCCGCGCCGACCACCAGGGCCCGCTTGCCCTGGATCGGGCCGAGGGCGCGCTCGGCGAGGGTGAGCCCCACGCCGACCAGCGAGGCGCCCGCCCGGTCGATGCCGGTCTCGGTGTGGGAGCGCTTGCCCACCCGCAGTGACTGCTGGACGAGCTCGTTGAGCGTCGAGCCGACCGTGCCCTCTTCCTGGGCGAGCCTGAGCGCCGAACGCACCTGGCCGAGGATCTGCCCCTCGCCCACGACCATCGAGTCCAGGCCGGAACCGACCGAGAACAGGTGCTCGACGGCCCGGTCCTCGTAGTGCACGTAGAGATGATTCGCGAGCTGCTCCATGGGGACACCCGAATGGGTGCTGAGCAGCTGTGACACGCCGGTCACCGCGGCGTGGAACCGATCCACCTCGGCGTAGATCTCGACCCTGTTGCAGGACGAGACGATCATGGCCTCGGCGACGTGGTCGTCCTGCTGAACGTCGTGGAGCAACTTCACCAGCGCGTCACCGGAGACGGACACCCGCTCCAGCAGGGCCACCGGAGCCGTCCGGTGGCTCAGACCGACGACGAGAACGCTCATCGGCCCTCCCCCGCTCTCCGTGAACGAATGTGGTCTCTCATGCCTGCCGTGCCGGAGACTCTGACGATGTGGGAGATGCTGTGTTCACGTCCACCGGCTCGCTCGCCGTACTCGTTCACAAGTCCACCGCCTCGGGCCACTCCTCGGCCATCGCGGGCCCCCCAGTCATTCGATCCGTTTTGCGCTGCTCATGGAACGCAAGGATCTGCAATTCAATTGATAGGTCGACTTTACGGATATCGACGCCTTCAGGCACGGCAAGTACGACAGGAGCGAAGTTCAGGATGCTGGTGACCCCTACGGCGATGACCCGCTCGGCCACCTGCTGTGCCGCCGCCGCCGGTGTCGCGAGCACCACGATCGACACTCCCCGCCGCCTGATCACGGCTTCCAGCTCGTCGATGTGCTCCACATTCAATCCCGCTATGTGGTCGCCCACCACTTCGGGGTCGGCGTCGAGAAGCGCCGCGACCCGGAATCCGCGGGAGACGAACCCGCCGTAGTTGGCGAGCGCACGCCCGAGGTTACCCACTCCGACGATGGCCACGGCCCAGTCCTGGGTCAGGCCCAGCTCGCGGGAGATCTGGTAGACGAGGTATTCGACGTCGTAGCCGACCCCGCGGGTGCCGTAGGAACCCAGGTGGGAGAGGTCTTTGCGGAGTTTCGCCGAGTTGACGCCCGCGGCGGTGGCGAGGTCTTCGGAGCTCACTGTCGCCAGCCCCCGTTCAGCCATGCCGTTCAGGGCTCGCAGATAGAGCGGCAGCCGGGCGACGGTCGCCTCGGGTATGCCACGTTCGCGAGCTTGGGACAGACGGCGAATCACGTGCCGAAGCTCCAGGGGGACAGGCGTCCGGCGCGACCCGGACGCGACGGATGACGAGGTGAGGCCACTGACATCCAGGTTAGTCCCTTTGTGAACCGATGCACAAAGTGAGTGTGCACAACATCGAGGGCGACGCCCGTCGAGACGCAGACCGGATCTTGATGGAGATGCCGGTCAGAGTCTCCATCCCTTCGCTGGTCAGGACGTCGGCCGATGGGCCGGCGCGCCACCGGCCACCGGTGGCCTCCCCGTCCTCCCCGGTTCGGGTCACGGCCCCGGATCGCCGGTCCGGTCCCGGGATTCGGCTACCGTGGCGGTCATGTCACCGCGAGACCATCGCATCACATTGCTCGGCAAACCCGGCTGCCACCTGTGCGACGACGCCCGGGCGGTGGTCGAGCGGGTCGCCATGGAGCTTGGCGTCCCCTGGGACGAACGCGACATCACCGCCTCCGAGGACGACCAGGCCGCCTACGGGGAGATGATCCCGGTCACCCTGATCGACGGCGTCCAGCACGACTTCTGGCGCGTGGACGAAAATCGCCTGCGCGCCGCGCTCAACGCCTGAAGACCGTCGGGAGCGGCACCACCTTGGCGGCGTTCACATCGAGCTCGATCACGTTGGTGGCGAGCACCATGGCCTGCCGCTCCCTGACAAAACGCTCCACGTGGGGCTGGCGCTGGTGCTCGGTGTAGGCGACCTCGTCGCGATAGAGCTCGTAGACGATGCGCTGGAGCGGCGCCGACTTCACCGAGTGGCAGGCGTAGATCAGCGTGTCGGGCTCGGCGCCCCGGACGGCCTCGACCGTCTCCTCGGCCAGCCGGTTGAACATCTCGCCGGTGCCGTCGATCAGGGTGAACACCGTCAGCATGCCGAAGATACTGGGTGAGATCCGGCCGGATCCACCCGGCTGCTCGATCATTCCTCCCGGGCCCGGATACATCGCACCGGTGGAGGGCACGCCGCCGTACCCCTGCTCGGCGACCTGGCCGTAACCGCGAGAGCCGCGTCCCTGTCCCTGCTCGGCGCCCTGGCCGTATCCTCGGGAGCCGGCGAGGCCCTGGCCGTAACCGGGCGGGCCGCCGAGCCCCTGCTCCGCGGCGGGATCGTAGACGGGTGCGCCGCCGAAGGCCTGGTCGGCGGGCATGGGCTGGAGACTGCCGGATCGCCCGCCGGACGGGTCGGGCATGGCGAACTCGCCGGTGGCGGGCCCCACGGGCCTGCCGAACTCGCCGGTGCCCGGCCCGACCGGTCTGCCGTACTCGCCGGTGCCCGGCCCCACGGGCCTGCCGTACTCGCCGGTGCCCGGTCCGGCGGGCCTGCCCGCGGAGGGGTTCGCCGGCATGCCGAACTCGTTGAGCGGGACGTTGTACTCACCGGTCGCGGGATCGGCGGACGGCATGCCGAACTGGCCGGTCGTGGGGGGACGCTGGGTGAAGTCGTTGCCGGCGGAGGGACCGGTGGGCGGGTCGGCGAGCGGCATGCCGTACTCGCCCGCCATGAACATCCCGGTGGCGGGCCCGCCGAACCTGTCGCCGGGCGGGGGCTGCTGCTGCATCCGCGCCGCGTAGTCGACGTCCTGCTCGCCCGCGCGATACTCGGCGACCAGATCGCCGAGACCCGAGCGGCTGGAGGACTCCTCGGGCAGGAGACGGCGGCCCGCGACCTGCACATCCCGGGCCGGCTGATCGGGGGTCTGGCGGCGGGAGACCGGCGGCCGGCTCTCCCAGTCGTCCTCGTCCTCATCCTCGTCTTCGTCCTCGTAGGGCGCGAGGGGGCGGAGAACGGCGTACCAGACGGCGGCGGCGGTCACGCAGAGTAAAAGCGCGCCGAACATTCCGGGCACCTTAAAACTTACGGATCCGACGAGGGCGAGGCCCGTGGGAGCGAGCACCAGCAGGGCGTGCATGTTGTCGGCGTCGTAGTCGTCACCACCGCGCCAGCGCACGACCGCGAGCACGAGGCCGGCCAGCAGGCCGATCGCGACCACCGCATGGACCGCGAAGAGCAGGTAGGACGGCGGCAGGCCCCAGTGAACGCTTCCGGCCGGGAGCTCCTTGGTGAAGGATTTCTCCGCCAGCAGCGGATCGACCATCATGATCACTGCGGCGATGAGGGTGAAGGCGACCCCCAGAAGCCAGGAGGCGAACCTGGCCGCGGACTTCCGTGCCAGCAGCTGAACGACCCCGACGGCCAGCCACATGGGGGCCAGCAGAGATCCGGTCAGCTGGTAAATGCGGAATGTTGCCGGTCCGAATGTAAGCAGATAACCAGCGGCGATTACCCCGAGTGACACGGAGAGCGACGCCGTTGTGACACTCCAGGCGATCAGCCAACCCTTGGGCTCGCTACGGAGCCGGGCGATGAGAGCGACGGTGGCGATGGCTGCGAGCAGTGCACCGGCGAGGGCGATGACAGCGACGAGGACTTCCATGGTGTCTCCAATGCTGCCGGACATTACCCCCTAACCGGTAGCCGAACTCATAGTCGGCTCCCCGGACCGGCCCGAAACAACCGGCCCCACACCGTATCCGTCGATTACCCCCAGTCACGACGGACCCAAGTGGATTGTGGAATTACCGGTTCATTTCTAGAGTGATCGAGCACGCCGTACCCCCTTCCCCTCAGGGATACCGGATGCCAGACACGTGGCCGCTTGCCGGACCCCTCCCCGCGACTGCCGGGGTGGCCCAGCCCGTCCGCAGTAATGAGCTCGCCGTACGCGAGGATGCCTCGGATGACCTCCGGAGGCTTGTTCTGCGTGCCAAAACCGGAGACACGGAGGCATTTGGCACGCTCTATGACCGATATCTGAACCTGGTCTACCGCTACGTCTACTTCCGGGTCGGCTCACACCCGCTGGCCGAGGATCTCACGAGCGAGACCTTCCTCCGCGCGCTTCGCCGAATCGCCGACTTCACCTGGCAAGGACGTGATTTCGGGGCATGGCTCGTGACCATCGCCAGGAACTTGATCACCGATCACTTCAAGTCCGGCAGGTACCGCCTTGAGGTTTCGACGGCCGAGGTGATCGACACCCCGCTCGACGGCCCCCACATCCCGGAGAACGCCGTCGTCACCGCGATGGTCAGCGACCGGGTGCTCAGTGCCGTCCGGGACCTCGGTCCCGAGCAGCAGGAGTGTGTCGTCCTGCGTTTCCTTCACGGCATGTCCCTGGCGGAGACCGCGCTCATCATGGGCAAGAAGAGTGGAGCGATCAAGGCGCTGCAGTTCCGTGCGATCCGGGCGCTCGCTCGTGCGCTTCCCCCCGATCTCAGCTGATGACTCCCTTGGACCGTGCCCGAGGCGGATCACCATGCCGATGGTGAGGTATCGCGTAACCTGGCGTGCCAAGTCGTCGTTAGGCAAGTGGTATCGATAGATCATGCGCTGGGGGCGGCAGGGAGAGTTCATGGGTAAGTGGCTGCCCGGAATCTCACGGAGGTCGCAGACACGCATCCAAAATCGCGTGTCGCGGCTTGGTGCCCGCATGGCAGGCGGTCCCCGCCTGGAGTTTCGCGCCCGGCTCCGGGAGCAGCTCATGGAGATGCCCATGGAGGAGGACCTCCAGGAGCGGCAGGTCTTCCCCTCGCGGCCGAGGCCTCGTGTGGGCCTGTTCTCCCGGCTGCTGTGCGCGACGTTGGCGGTTTCGATGGTCATGGCGGGGATCCTGACCTACGAGTCGATGCCCGGAGACACCTTCTATCCGCTCAAACGCGCCGCCGAGAACACCCTGTTCCACCTGAGCAGCGACGACGCCGAGCGGGCCGACCGCTCCTTCGACTACGCGGAGACCCGCGCCCAGGAGGTCGAGGAGCTCCTGGGCTCCAACCAGGGCAAGAACGATCTGATCGGGGAGACCCTCCAGGCGATGGAGGAGACCACCCGCTCCGCGGTCACCTCCCTCACGCAGGTACGGCGCCGCGATGCGAAGAGCGCCGGAGAGCTCAAGCGTTTCGTCCAGAAGCAGCGCCACCAGATCGAGGGAATGCTTCCCAGAATGGACGCGGAGGATCAAAAAAAGGCCAACGGCTACCTCACCTACATCGACGGCCTGGCCGCGCCCAATTAACCTGTTCCGATGGCTCCGGTGATCTCTCGCTCCGCCAAGACGTCACGCTCCGCTAACACGACGTATACCGATTTCACCCGCACATGCCAGTTAAGCTGAGGTGCTATGAGGCGGCTACTACGACGGCGTGGCGAAGCGGAAATAGCTGGAGAGGTGGCGGCCGCGGCAGCTGTCGCGATGCCGATGGCCGAGCCCGACCCGACGACCGCCGCCTTTTTCGACGTCGACAACACCATGATGCGCGGCGCCTCCATCTACCATTTCGCCCGGGGCCTCGCCTCACGCGGACTGTTCACCAGCAGGGACCTGCTCAAGTTCGCGCTCGGCCAGGCTGTTTTCCGGGTCCGGGGCAACGAGAATCCCGATCACATCGCCCAGGCCAGGGAGACCGCCCTGGCGTTCGTGGCGGGCAGCAGGGTGGAGGAGATCGTCCGGCTCGGCGAGGAGATCTTCGACGAGGCCATGGCCGACCGGATCTGGCCCGGCACCCGCGCCCTCGCCCAGAGCCACCTGGACGCCGGGCAGCGCGTCTGGCTGGTCACCGCGACCCCCGTGGAACTCGCCCGTGTGATCGCCCAGCGCCTCGGCCTGACCGGCGCCCTCGGCACCGTGTCCGAGACCAAGGACGGCGTCTACACCGGCCGCCTGGTGGGCGACCTGCTCCACGGCCCCGCCAAGGCGGAGGCGGTCCGGGCCCTGGCCCGCATGGAGGGCCTCGACCTGTCCCGCTGCCACGCCTACAGCGACTCGGCCAACGACCTGCCGCTGCTCTCGCTGGTCGGCCACGCCACCGCGATCAACCCCGATGCCGAGCTGCGCTACTACGCGAAAGAGCGCAATTGGGATATCAGGGACTTCCGTACCGGCCGTAGGGCCACGATGATCGCTCTGCCCATCGCCGCGAGCGCCGGGGCCATCGCCGGTGGCGTCGCCGCCGCCATCGCCCTGCGCCGCCACTACCGCGGCTGAGCCCCCGTACGGCGCGCTCGAAAGGCTGAGCCTCCCGTACGGCGCTCAGAAGAAGGGTGGGAAGGCGTGACCACGCTGGAGACGGAGCTCGTCCAGCTGTTGCTGGATGACCTCGCGGACCTGGTCGGTGAGGTTGAAGACCAGCATGGGATCGTCCGCCTCTGAGGGGTCGAACTGGTCGGTGCGGATGGGCTCACCGAAGCCGATCATCCATTTCGACGGGAGCGGGACCAACCCCAGAAGCCCGAACCAGGGGAACAGCGGAGTGATCGGCAGGTACGGCAGGCCGAGGGTTCTGGCCAGGAAGCGCAGTTCGCCGATCTTGGGGTAGATCTCCTCGGCTCCCACGATGGAGCAGGGGACGATCGGGACCCCGGCCCGGATGGCCGAGGCGACAAAGCCGCCGCGGCCGAAACGCTGCAGCTTGTAGCGCTCGGTGAACGGCTTGCCGACACCCTTGAAGCCCTCGGGGAAGACCCCGACGAGCTCGCCCTTGCGGAGCAGGCGGTCGGCGTCCTCGCGACAGGCCAGGGTGTGCCCGGTCTTGCGTGACAGGTGACCGAGCACCGGAAGCTTGTAGACCAGGTCGGCGCCGAGGAGACGGATCGCGCGGCGCTCGGGGTGGTCGTCGTGCAGGGCGACCTGGAGCATGAGCCCGTCGAGCGGGACGGTGCCCGAGTGGTTGGCCACGATGAGGGCGCCCGAGTCGTCCGGCACGTTCCGCATGCCGACGGTCTCGACGCGGAACCAGCGCCGGTACAGCGGGCGGATCAGCTCCAGCAGCACCTTGTCGGTGAGCTCCCGGTCGAATCCGAACTCGTCGACCTCGTACTCGCCCGAGAGGCGACGCCGCAGGAAGGCCAGAAACTCGGCGAGACGGTCGTCATCGTCCGGCAGGGGCTCGGGGAAGGGCTCGTGGGAAGGCTCCCGGGAGGAACGGGCCCGGGTGATGGGAATCACCTCGGCGTCCTCCAGATGCTCGGGTTCGCCTGCCATCTCGGTCACCTCGTCGCCACCGCCTGGAACAACAGATCCGTCACGGCCGCGGGGAGCCCGCCGGCCAGGTCGCGCGCGCGGACGAAATCCTCGAAGGCGGCGGCGGTGGAGAACTTGGGCTTCCAGCCGAGTGCCGTGGCCAGCAGGGTGGTGTCCACCACGCGGCCGTGACACATCAGGCGGAGCTGCTCGGGAGAGAAGTCGACGAGTCCGGCGCTGCGGGCGAGCTCGCCCATGAGACGGAACGCCGAAGAGGGCACGGGCAGCGAGAGCAGACCGGCCCTGCGGGCGCACTGCGACAGGAGCAGCACGCCGTCCCCGGACACGTTGAACGTGCCGGGATGATCCTCCGTCGCCATCCGCCGGAGCACCTCGACCGCGTCGTCCTCGTGGACGAACTGCAGCCGGGGGTCGAAGCCGAAGACGGTCGGCAGGAGGGGCTGGGTGAAGTAACGGGTCAGTGGGGAGTCGACGCCGGGTCCCATGAAGTTGGCGAACCTGAGCGTCGACACTGCCACGTCACGCCGACGCCTGGCGAAGCCGCGGACGTAGCCCTCCACCTCGGAGGCGTCCTTGGCATAGCCGTGAGTCGGCGGCTCGCCCGGCTCGGCGTCCTCGGTGAAGACAGCCGGGTCGTGCGAGGACGAGCCGTACACCGCGGTGGTCGAACGCACGACGACACGGCGGACCGTCGCGGACCGCTGACAGGCACCGAGCAACTGCATGGTGCCTATGACGTTGTGCTCTTTCATGAGCGCCCGGCCGCCGCTCCGGGGAGGAGCGCTCACCAGACTCATGTGAACGACGGTGTCGATGTCGGCGGCCGCGATCACCTGAGCGATGTCGGGGCTGCGTAGATCGACGCGGACGAACTCCGTCCGGCCGAGAGGTACGCCGCCATCACGTGAGAGCGAGGGCGGCGGCACCGTATCTACTCCGATGACCCGGTCGATGTCCGGGTCAGCCGCGAGAACGCTCGCCACTCGGGCGCCGATGTGGCGCGAGACCCCGGTGACAAGCACGGTGTGGGTCATCGGCGCCTCGCAAGTCCGCGTTACTACTTCTTGTTACGCCGCTGAATACGGGTCTTCTTCAGAAGCTTGCGGTGCTTCTTCTTCGCCATGCGCTTACGGCGCTTCTTGATCACAGAGCCCACGGGACCCCCAGGTAGCTGGTAGCCGAGATTGTTAAACCGGTGCGCGAACACACACCGGGTCAACAGCCTACCGGCGATCCACGGTAGATCGCCCCTGGGAGACCCCGGGCACTTGAACTCACGACGTCATGACGTCGCTACCTCAGAGAAGCACGAGCCCGTCACATACCGGTTCGGACCGGGAGGAGCGGCATCCGCAAGCCACTCACCACTCCTCGTTGCCTCGCGGCCGGCTCGTCGCTCTCCGGCCACTCGGCACAATGTGTCGAGGTCCCCCTGCTTCAACCCGCCTCGATGTAGGCATCCCTGAGATAGTCGTGCACCTTCTGCTCCGGCACTCGGAAGGATCGACCGACCCGGATGGCCGGCAGCTCGCCCGAATGCACGAGTCGGTACACAGTCATCTTGGACACCCTCATGACAGCGGCCACTTCTGCCACCGTCAGGAACTTCACCTCGCTGAGAGGTCTTTCGCCTGCACCCATCGGACGCCTCTTCCGCACGTGTTTCCGGGTTATCCCCACTGGTGCCATTGCTCACGCACGTGTACTGCCGTCAGCGTAAGTCGGGACTCCGAGTGCGCAAACCCCCTATTTTCTCAACCTACGTAGTCCCATGTCAGCGAAACGGATGAAATCGCTGGCCAGCAGCCGGACCGTGCCCCTCGCCTTGATCTTGGAACGGACCAACTGTCTCCTATTAGAGTCGCCCACAATCCTCAAAAAGTTGGCAAACGGTCGGCGAGCTACGTGGAATGCAGGCGCGAAAAGCCCGTATAGGGATGACCCAATTTGCGCATCCCCCGTCTCAGAGGGCTCGCACGACCCTCTCTACCAAGTGGTGCGTCAGCGGTTCGTAATATCTGGGCAGCACGTTGTCATCGAGCGGGACGGTCACCGCGATCTTGCCTTCCGCCTCCCCGACGAAGAGCGCGGGGTCGTTGCTGTCGGCGAATCCGACCGTGAGGATCCCCGCCTCGCCGGCCGCACCGGCCCAGCCGTGATCGGCGATGACCAGGTCGGGACGCTCGTCGCCGAATTCGGCGATCATGGCCCGCATCGGGGCCGGGTCGTGGGTGTGCACGAAGGCGCCCCGGTCGTCCAGCATCGCGACGTCGTCCATGTAGCGGACCTTGCGCTTGCGGCCGAACCCGTTGCCCCAGTAGGACCAGCCCTCGGCCGTGCTCATCAACGTGGCGCCGCGCTCCCGCACCAGCCGTGCGAGGGCCATGTGGACGGTGAGCAGACCGGTGGGATGCCCGGTGGCGATCAGGATCCTGGGATTCCCGCCCCGGAGCACGCTTGCGATCGCGTCGCCCATCCGCTCGGTCGCCTCGATCGTGCGGTCGGGGTCGATGGTGTCCTGGCCCTCGCGGTGACCGGGGTCGGCCACCACGCCGGCGGACTTGGCCATCAGCTCCAGCACGTCCCTGTAGGACCATCTGCCGTCCGGCGTCAGCCCGAACATGTGGTGGGGGTCCCGGTTGGCCAGCGACCGGTAGTGGTCCAGGTTGTTCTCCCGGCTGGTCGCCACCTCACCGGCGATACGGGTGCGGATCAGGTGCTCGCGAAGGTCGTCGACCGTCGACGGCGATGCGTCCTGTCCCGTCGCGAGTACCGACAGCCGCTGACCTCGCTCGTCGCTCATCCGCTCATCCTCTTTTCAGTTGCGACGCCGCTCTGACTGCGACACCGCGCATCGCGACTCGGGCGCCGGCGACCGGTGGTCTCCCTCGCGGGCCCGTCTTGCCTCCCGCGGATCCCCGAGTTCCCAGGACCGGTCCACCGGCGCGCCCGATGGTCAGGGGAGGGGATCCAGTCCGTGGAAGGGAAAGACGGCGTTTCTGGTCGCCATGATGGCCCGATCGATCCCGTCTGCTGGGTCATAACCAGTAGAGAAATCACGAAATTCCGGATGCCTGCCATCGGTCAGCGTCAACGGTGCCGTCTGCCCGGTCCGCTCCTTGACAAACCGGCGCCAGGCCTCGGGAGTGGCGGTGGCGGGATCGAGCGGGTGCCCCGAGACCTCGGCGATCAGGTGGGTCCACGCCCGGGGCACGACCTGCACCAGCTCGTACCCTCCGCCGCCGGTGACGATCCACCGCCCGCCCGCGGTCTCGTGGGCGAGCCTGTGCAGCGCCTCGTACGCGGTGCGCTGGCCGTCCACGCTGAGCATCAGGTTGGCCAGAGGATCCAGGGCATGGCTGTCGCAGCCGTGCTGGGTGACCAGGATCTCGGGGGCGAACTCCCGCAGCAGCGGCGGCACCACCGCGTGGAAGGCCCTCAGCCAGCCGCTGTCGCCGCATCCGGCGGGCAGGGCCACGTTGACCGCGGTCCCCTCCGCGCCGGTCTCCTGAGGGAAACCAGTGCCGGGGAAGAGCGTGCGAGGGCTCTCGTGGAGGCTGATGGTGAGAACCCTCGGGTCGTCGTAGAACAACGACTGGACGCCGTCCCCGTGGTGCACGTCCACGTCCACGTAGGCGATCCTGGAGGCTCCCTGGGCCAGCAGCCAGGCGATCGCCGCCGCCGGGTCGTTGTAGACGCAGAACCCGCTCGCCGTGGCGGCCATCGCGTGGTGCAGGCCCCCCGCGACGTTCACCGCGTGCTCGACCTCGCCCCTCCACACCGAGCGGGCCGCCTCCAGGGTGGCACCGGTGATCAGCGCGGACGCCTCGTGAACCCCGGCGAAGGCGGGGTTGTCCGCGGTGCCGAGCCCGTGGGACAGGTCGGGCCGTCCCGTCGCGGAGACCCACTTGACGGCCTCGATGTAGTCACGCTTGTGGACGAGCGCCAGCTCTTCGTCGGTGGCGGGCGCGCACCCGGTCATCTCGACCCGCTCCAGCACGCCGAGCTCCCTGGCCAGCGCCATGGTCAGCTCGACACGGACGGGTGCGAGCGGATGCCCCGGCCCGAAGTCGTAGGAGGTGAGCGCATCATCCCAGACGACCCGCACGGATCGGCTCATGGATCCCTCCCGTTCGGCTGCGTGTCCCGACAGACCTCGATCTTCCCCGCTTTCGGCCGACGTTACCGCACGAATTCGGAAGCCGGTTTACATGGACTTCATGGAGGAGAAGGCCGTTTTGATCCGAGCGAAATATCTGGACTTATTCCGTTAAAAACAGCGCCCTTCGCGGGCGTACGGCGTGCCGTACGGTCGAGGCATGCGCTTGCACGCCCCCCGCGCCGCATGGCGGTTCCTCAAGCGCCCTCGCGTCCAGGACACGCTGCTCGCCGGGCTGGTCCTCCTTCTGGAGGGATCGGCGATGCTCCGTTCCCATCTGGGCGACCCACGGGGCCAGGTCATCGGCGGCGCGATCGCCGCGGCCGGCTGCCTGGCCCTCCTCGCGCGGCGGAGCCGGCCCGCCGCCGTCGTGGTGGTCGCCCTGGCCCTGGACCTCGCGGGCGTCGCCGCCGGCGTCGACGGCCCGGGCACCACGCCCGGCGTCGTCGCCCTCTACAGCGCGGGCCGTCACGCCCCGAACAGGACGGCCTGGCTCCTCGCGGGCGCCGGCGCCTGCACCTACCTGGCCGGCATGGTGCTGGTCGTCCCCCCGCTCCCCGGAAACCAGACCGTCCCCGTGCTGGGGGCGTTCCTCTACGTCGGGCTGGGCCAGTACGTCCGGTTCCGGGGAGAGCTCAGGCAGCGCGGGCAGCGCGAGGCTGCCGAGAACGCGGTGCGGGCCGAGCGCCGTCGCATCGCCCGCGAGCTGCACGACGTCGTGGCCCACCACATCAGCGTGATCACCGTGCTCATGGGCGCGGCCAGGACGACGGTGCCGGCCGATCCCGGCAAGGCCCAGGAGACCCTGCTCACGGCCGAGCGGACGGCGCGGACCGCGATGGCGGAGATGCGCCGGCTCCTGCACGTGCTCCGCGCCGAAGACGGCGAGCAACCGGAGAACCAGGCGGGCGTCGGGGCCGCGGCGCTGCCTGAACTGGTCAGGCAGGCCGCGAGCGCCGGGCTGCCCGCGCGGCTGGAGGTGACCGGGGAGGCGGTGGCGCTGCCCTCGGTCGTGGACCACGCGATCTACCGGATCGTCCAGGAGTCCCTCACCAACACGCGCAGGCACGCTCGCGGCGCCCGTTCCAGCGTGCGGCTCACCTACCTGCCGGACGCGGTCGAGGTGGAGGTCCTGGACGACGGCCTGGGCGCGAAGACGGCTCCGGGCGGCGGGTTCGGGCTGGTCGGCATGGCCGAGCGGGTGGCGCTGTCCGGGGGCGAGCTGCGGACCGGGCCCCGGCGCGAAGGCGGCTTCGGGGTGCACGCCCGGTTCCCGCTGCCCGGAGCCGCGAGCCTGGGAGCGGAGGCCCAGCCGGGGGCGTGAGCCGTACCGTGCTCCCAGGGTCAGAACCCTTCGCGGGGCGGAGGATATCCGGCCGGGGCGCGGCGAGCCTGGAATCATGATTCAAGCAACGGAACTCACAAAACGGTACGGCTCGACCGTCGCCGTGGACGAGCTGTCGTTCACCGTGGAGAGCGGCCGGGTGACGGGTTTCCTCGGGCCCAACGGCGCGGGCAAGTCGACCACCATGAGGATGGTCCTCGGGCTCGACCGTCCGACGAGGGGCGCGGTCCACATCGACGGCTCGCCGTACCGCGAGCTGCGGCACCCGCTGCGCAAGGTCGGCGCGCTGCTGGACGCCAATGCCGTCCACGGCGGGCGCACGGCCCGCGACCACCTGCTCTGCCTGGCACAGGGGAACTCGATCCCGGCCTCGCGGATCGGTGAGGTCCTGGACCTGGTCGGCCTCGCGGAGGTGGCCGGGCGGCGGATCGGCGGATTCTCCCTGGGCATGTCCCAGCGGCTCGGCATCGCCGCGGCGATGCTCGGCGACCCGGAGGTGCTGCTGTTCGACGAGCCGGTGAACGGGCTGGATCCCGAGGGCATCCTGTGGATCCGCACGCTGATGCGGAAACTGGCGGCCGAGGGCCGCACGGTCTTCGTCTCCAGCCACCTGATGAGCGAGATGGCCCAGACCGCCGACCACCTGATCGTGATCGGCCGGGGCAGGCTCATCGCCGACTCGGGAATGGGCGCGTTCATCGACCGCAGCGCGCAGTCCTACGTCCGGGTGGGCTCGCCGAGATCGGCCGAGCTCGCGGCGCTCCTGTCGGCGGCGGAGCCGTCCGGGAACTCCATGTCGAAGTCGTCCAGGGACTCGGTGGCGGCGGTGAACCCGTCGGAGCCGCCCGCGGACCCGGCGGTGGAGTCGCACGGAGACCACCTGCGGGTGACGGGCATGACGGCGGCGAAGATCGGCGAGGTGGCCGCGGCGGCCGGGATCGCGCTGCACGAGGTGACGCTCGTCCAGCCGACGCTGGAGGCGGCCTACATGGAGCTGACCAGGGACAGCGCACAGTACACAGCGGAAGGGACGACGGCATGAACGGGGTGAGCGGGATGAACGCGATACTGCTCGGCGAATGGACCAAGATGCGCTCGGTGCGCTCCACGATGTGGACGCTGCTCGCCACGGCGGTGCTGATGATCGCCGGCGGCGTGGCGTTCTCGATGATCATGACCGCGTCGTGGGACAACCTGGCCCCCCAGATGGCGACCGCGTTCGACCCCACATCGATCAGCCTGTTCGGCGCCGGCTTCGCGGCACTGGCCGCGGCGGCGCTCGGCGTGCTGGTGATCAGCGGCGAATACCGGACGGGCATGATCCGTACGACGTTCCTCGCCGTGCCCCGGCGGTTGCACGTGCTGGCGGCCAAGGCCGCGGTCCTCACGGTCACGGTCCTCACCGTGACCGCGGGAGCGTCGCTCGTGTCCTTCCTCGCCGGCCAGGCGCTGCTGGCGCCCACCGGCTCGCAGGCGTCCCTGGGGGATCCCGGCGTGCTCCGCGCCGTCCTGGGGACCGGGCTCTACCTGACGGCGAGCGGCCTGTTCGGGCTGGCGGTCGGCGCGCTGATCCGGCACGCGGCAGGGGCGATCGTCGCGGTCATCGCCCTGATCTTCGTTCTGCCTCCGATGGCGTCCGCGCTGCCCGGCGGATGGGGCCGGTACGTCACCGTCAACGCCGGTCAGCAGATCATGGCCACGCGGACGGCCGAGGGGGCGCTGGGACCGTGGACCGGATTCGGCGTGTACTGCGCCTGGATCGCGGTGACGATGATCGTCGCCGCGGTCCTGATGAACCGCCGTGACGCGTAGGCCGCCCCGGCAGTGAAGGGCCGCGATGTGATCGGCGCCCAGGGCCATCACCCCCGCATGGCCCTGGGCGCCGGGCCCCACGCCCCACGTGACCCGGGCGTCGAACCGCGATCCCCGCGACTCCAGGCCTGGTCCGCGATTCCCTGCGACCCGGCCCCATCCGCCCCGTCGGCAGGCCGCGGGCCGCTCAGGCGGGGCTCGTCCTGCGCAGGCCCCGGATGGCGGGCACCAGGAGCAGGGTGGTGCAGCCGGCGACCGCCACGATCGAGGAGACGGTCAGCAGTTCCTGCGCCCCCACCACCTCGGCGACCGGGCCGGCGAGCACCTGGCCGACCGGGACGAACAGAGTGGATCCGGCGACCTCGTAGGCGGTGACCCGGTTGAGCGCCTCCGGCGGCACCTGGGTCTGGATGCTCGTGGCCCACATGACCGACCAGAACGCCCAGCCCGCACCGCCGATCGCGTGCGCGGCCATCATGACCGGGAGCGGCAGCGCGCCGGCGATGGACAGCGGCTCCAGCGCGAAGCCGAACAGGCCGATCGCCCCGGCCATCAGCGGCCGCCCCGGGCGGATCCGCATCGCGACCAGACCGCCGACGACGGTGCCCGCGCCGGAGGCGGACATGACCAGGCCGTAGGCGGCCTCGCTGAGCTGCTTGGTGACCAGCACCGAGCCCAGCGGGATCATCGGACCGAACAGGGTGACGCCGAAGACCGCCCAGACCAGGATCACCGACCACATCCAGGTCCTGGACCGGAACTCCTGCCAGCCGCCGCGCAGGTTGCGCCACATCGACTCCGCCGCGGGCGGGGAGGCGACCGCGGGGAGGCGCAGGAGGAGCAGGCAGACCGCGCTGGTCGCGAACCCGGCGGCGTCGATGGCGAAGACGATCCCGACGCCCGCGAAGCCGACGATGGCGCCCGCGACGCCCGGCCCGGCCAGCAGCATGATCGCCTCGGAGACCCGCAGGGTGGCGTTGGCCTTCTGCACGTCCCTGGCCACGCGCGGGACCGTGCTGGAGACCCCGGGCTGGTACATCGCGGCGGCGACGCCGTTGACCGCGGCGATGACCAGGATCTGCCAGAGCTGCGGATGGCCGAAGATGAACAGCGCCGCGCTGGTCCCCTGGGTCACCACCCGGACCGTGTCGGCGCCGATCATCATCCGGCGCGGCGTGAACTTGTCGGCGAACACCCCGCCGAACAGGATGAGCAGCGCGAAGGGCGCCATCCACGCGGCCAGCGCGAGCCCCACCCCGGTCGAGCCGTACCCGAGCCCGCCCACGCCGATCGCCGTGGCGAACGGGACCATCGCGGCGCCGAGCATGGAGACGGACCGCGCGGTGAAGAACAGGGTGAAACTCCGCGACCAGACCGCGGATCCCGCCTGTTCCCGCTGCTCGTCAGCGTGTACGGCCTGCGCCACGACTACCCCATTCCCACCGAAGTCCCGTGGAAATGATGCCCTATGTAGGAAAGTTTCCTAATAGAGGGGTATGTGAACGGAGGACGCGGTCAGCCCTCGGCGAGCTCGCGCCCGCGATTCCTGGCGGCCTCGATGGCGGCCAGGAAGGCGGCGCGGACGCTGTGCCGCTCCAGCTCCGCGATGGCCGCGATGGTGGTGCCTCCCGGAGAGGTGACCGCCTCGCGGAGGATCACCGGATGCTCGCCCGAGTCGCGGAGCATGATGGCCGCCCCGACGATCGACTGGGTGACCATGTCGAGGGCCGCCGCGCGGGGCATGCCGAGCAGGATGCCCGCGTCGACCATGGCCTCGACGAGGTAGAAGAAGTAGGCGGGGCCGCTGCCCGACAGCGCGGTGGCGGCGTCCTGCTGGGACTCGGGGATGCGCAGCACCTTGCCGACCGGCCGCAGCAGGTCCTCGGTGCGCCTGAGGTGCTCCTCGGAGGCGTGGGCGCCCGCCGAGATCACGCTCATCGCCTCGTCCACCAGCACCGGCGTGTTGGACATCACCCTGACCACCGGGATGTCGCCGCCCAGGCGCGACTCCACGAACGAGGTCGTGATGCCCGCCGCCGCCGAGATCACCAGGAGGTCCGCCGGAACGTGCGGGGCGATCTCTCCCAGCAGGGAGGCCATGTCCTGCGGCTTGACCGCGAGGATGATCGTGTCGGCGCTCTCGGCGGCCTCCGCGTTGGAGACCGTCCGCACGCCGTACCGCTCTTCGAGGTCCTTGGCACGCTCCGCGCGCCGCGCGGTCGCCAGCACGTCGCCAGGCTTGAACCCGGCCCGCAGCAGCCCCGACAGGAGCGCCTCGCCCATCTTGCCGGTTCCAAGAATCGCGATCATGGGAACACCTCGAAATCAGGAAGGCGGAAACTCCTCGCAGCCTATCGGCCGCTTCTCCCTGCGAAATCATTCGGGAAAAGCGACAGTGGCGCTGGACAGAGGTTGCCGGTGCGGGAGAAATGACATGAGCGTCACCCGGATCGATCTCGACGACGGCATCCTCGCCGAGGCGATGCGGATGCCGGATACCACCGTCGAAGAGGACGCGGTGAGCATCGTCCTTCGGGAGTATGTGGCGCGCGTGAAGCGCATCGAGGCGTTGGAGGCCCTCTCCGCCCGAGCGGCCCGAGGAGAGTTCGACGATGCGGAGAAAACGGCGAAAGCGCGCTGGGCGATCACGATCGAGGTCCGGCAGCGCGATATCGGAGTCCCCTGAACCTCCTGCGGCTCCGATCCGTTGTAGGGGCATGCGTATGATCGCGACCTCTCTTCTGGCCGGAAGCCTGCTGCTGGCCTCGGGCTGCGGCACCGAACCCAGCGCCGTGACCGCCACGGGCGCCGCTCCCTCACAGGCGGCTCCCTCCCAGGCCGCCCCCTCTCAGCCGGTGAGCCACACGGTGGCACCCCAGACCGAGCCCACGGGGGGCACTCCCAAACCGACCAAGCCCGAGGGACACACCGACAATCCCCGCAAGGTCAGGTGGCTGAAGGCCACGCCGTCCAAGGACCGCCGGAGCCTGCGGGTCGTCTGGTGGTCCGGGGTCGAGCCCTGCAACGTGCTCGACCGGGTCACCGTGCGCGAGACCTCCAAGAAGGTGACCGTCACCCTCTGGGAGGGCCCGAGCAGCAAGGTCCAGAACGTCGCCTGCATCGAGATCGCCATCCAGAAGGTGACGACCGTCAAGCTCAAGAAGCCCCTCGGCCACCGCAAGATCGTCGACGGCTCCCGGCTCTGACCGGACGGCCGCCGCGACAGGACCCGGCACCGACCAGGAGCACGGCAACAGGGGCGCGGTGCGCCGGTCGCGCTGGGCCGCCATGGACATGGGAACACGTCCCGCGTCCCGGAACGCATCGCGGAACAGGGCGGAGCAGAAGAGGAGCGGCACCTGGTCGCCGGAGCGCGTGATCAGGTGCCGCTGTCCTTCGGCGCCTGCGCGTCCACTCAGCCGGCCACCTCGGTGGGCTCCTCCACGACGGCCCCCCGCACTTGGCCCAGGGTGTGTACGACGTGCCGCACGATCTCCTCGTCGGCCCCCCGGCCCCGTAGCACCGTCACCAGGTGGTCGCCGACCTTGTCGTAGTGCTCTCCCGTGATGCCCAATCCCCTGTGCGCGTCGGCCAGTTCACGGCCTTCGTACGGCTTCGGACCGCCGAGCACCGAACCGAGCAGGGCGACCATGTGCCGCTTGAGGCTCGGCATATCCACATCGGCGAAATACGGCTTGAGGTCGTCGTCGTCGAGCACGGCCACGTAGAAGCGGTCGACCACTTCTCGGACGGCCGAAGCGCCACCTATCGACTCGTAGTACGGAGACGGATCCACCACAGGGACCTCCCGGATATCGCACATATGGCCGCACAACCCTCGTCACGGCGATGTGTGCTTCGCGTTGATTGTTTGACCCCTCTCGACGACCACGCGTCACGGGTGGGCGACCACACCCCCTGCACCTGCGAGAACCATCGAGCGGTGGCCTCGAAGGATGAGGAACGGTCGAGCAACCCGGCGGAGGACCGCGCGACAGGAACGCACTGTGCGATCTCCGCGGTCACCCTCCCCGAGGCCGGGCAGGCCATGAAATTCCCTGCGGCGCTCAAGGTCGCAACGCGTTGATCGTTTCCAACCTTCGCCCATTTAAGCATTAATCACATTAAATGTCACAAAAACAAAAATTGCATCTTTTTGCCCACTGTTCCTAAATGTTGCATTTTAGTGCATTAACCCCATTAAGCAGGAAACCATCGCATCCGCCCGACAGCGATCGTCCCTGCCATCCGGGTTCCAGAAAGCCCGAAAGGGACAACGACCGACGAGGTGCGCGTTTCCAACCCTTTCGGCGCGGCGGGCACGACCCGCGACACCTTCGGCCCCGCCGCGCTCCGGGGACCCGCAAAGATGACGACCGTCGAGTTCAAGCAGCCCTTCGGCCACCGCAAGATCGTCGACGGTGCCGAGCCTTGAGTCCGGTACGGCTCCCGCGGCGCGGGAGCCGTACCGCTGTTTTCACCGGATCAGCGGCAGGTGCCGCTGCTGTCCTTCAGGTGGCAGCCGGAGGGAAGCACCGGTCGCTCGTCGGTCCAGCCCACCTCACTGACGGTGGTGTCAATGAGCGCCGTGCCCTTCGGAAACCCGTCCTCCGCGCGCACCGTGAGATACCGCGCACCAATTCTCCTACCGGTCAGGGAGTCCAGGAGGGTCTCATGCGTGACCGGGACCTCATGGCTGCCGAACTCAAGCTGGGTGGTCTCTCGCAGCTCGTTGTCGCGGAGATCGGCCACGAGGGCGGAGCGGCCCAGCGAATCGACGGTCTCGCGGACTGCCACGCCTCCGGGCAGTTCCGCGTACATCCGGAGCAACGTCGCCCGGACGGCGGGACGGACCGGCAGCCCGAGCATATCCGGCACGGCTTCCACGAGGAATTCCTCAAAGCTGTCCTTGGAGAGTGCTTTGATGCCCCGTTTCACCTGTGCCGCGTGATATCCGGCCAGGCGCTTCCTCAAGAGAGCCGGATCGGCCGGGAGAGCCGCCAACCCCGCGAGGGTGAAGGAGGACACGGAGTGATCGAGGAGCTGTCCTTTGGAAGACACCCAGAACATGAACCCCGGGGGCATCTTCTCACCCTTGGTGGCGGTCATCTCGCAGCCGGAGGATTTCGGTGGTACGCATCCGACCGGTATCTTCCACTGCTTCGGAGAGCCCTGCTCACGCCAGATCCGCTCATCCCGCGAGGTGAGCGGCTCATAACCCGTCGTCCGTATCTCCTGGACGGAATGCGCCCCGGGCTTGACCGGGGTCCACTCGCGCATGTCCATCGTGGAGCCGATCAAGTAGCGGGCGGAGGCCGGGCCCATCGGTGTCGGCTCCCTGGAGAGGGTCCGCGTCCTCCAGTAGGCACCGGTCTCGACGGGCAGCCTCTCCACCCTGTCCGCGAGTTCCAGAAGCAGTCGCGTGCCGCTCCTCGGCGTCGGCGTCGGCGTCGCCGAGGCCGAGGCCGACGCGGGAGCCGACACGGGAGCCGGCGCGTGGGTCAGGAGGCTCGCGGCCAGGGCGGCCGCGGTGACGACGGCGGCGGTGGCCGTGGCGGCTCCGACGATCAGCGTCCAGGTGCGGCGCGGGCGGCGCCGTACCTCGTGGGCGGCCAGGCGGGCACGGGCGCGGGCGACGACCTCGGGCGCGGGCGGCGGCGCGTCCGGCAGCGAGGACTCCAGCAGGGTGATCTCATCCATCGTGGGCCTCCTTCAGCGGGTTGACGTCGCCCAGCGCCTTGCGGAGCTGTTTGCGCGCCCGGTTCAGCCGGGACGCCACGGTCCCGTACGGGATGCCGAGGGCGGCGGCCACCTCGGCGTGGGTGAGCTCGGCGAGGGCGACGAGCAGGACCACGTCGCGGTCGCGCTTGGCGAGACCGGCCAGCGCCCCCGCGAGCCGGCCCGTCACCTGCCCCGCGGCGACCTTGGTGGCGACGACGCTCTCGTGGCTCTCCACGCGCTCGTCCGTCCCGGACCGGCTGAGCGCCCTCCACCGGCGTACCTCGCTCCGGCGGTGCCTGGCCAGGATGTTGGTGGCGATGCCGTACAGCCAGGGCCGGACCCCGCCCCGGGCGGCGTCGAAGCGGTCGCGGTCGCGGAAGGCTGCGAGGAAGGTGTCGGCCGCGAGGTCGTCGGCGGCGTTGACGTCCAGGCGCCGCGCGATGTAGCGATGGATCTCGGCGAAGTGGGCGTTGAACACCTGGTCGAAATCGTCGCGTGGCGACCACTCGCCGATCTCGGGCCGCGGCCCGAGATCAGGGGGAGCGATCATGCGTCTTCCTTCGTTGTAGGGGGACAGAAGGCGCCCCCGGCCGCGCCGGGAGACGTCCCTTGTTGCCCGGAAGCCGGGAATGCTTTCACGCGAACGAAGGTTGAGCCCACTAGACTCAAGTCGTTTGACAAACGTCACTCGAGACTCCAGTATGAGTCGCATCGACTCAACTTTGACTACAAGGACGTACTCATGGCACGTGCGGTAGGTATCGACCTGGGGACGACCAACTCCGTCGTCTCGATCCTCGAGGGCGGTGAGCCCACCGTCATCGCCAACGCGCAGGGCTCGCGGACCACCCCGTCTGTGGTCGCCTTTGCGAAGAACGGCGAGGTTCTTGTCGGCGAGGTCGCCAAGCGACAGGCCGTCACCAACGTGGACCGGACGATCCGTTCGGTCAAGCGGGAGATGGGCACGAACTGGTCCGTCGAGATCGACGGCAAGAAGTTCTCCCCGCAGCAGATCAGCGCCTTCGTTCTGCAGAAGCTCAAGCAGGACGCCGAGGCCTACCTGGGCGAGAAGATCACCGACGCGGTGATCACCGTCCCGGCTTACTTCAACGACGCCCAGCGTCAGGCGACCCAGGAAGCCGGCACCATCGCCGGCCTCAACGTGCTCCGCATCATCAACGAGCCCACCGCTGCGGCGCTCGCCTACGGCCTCGACAAGGAGAAGGACGAGACCATCCTCGTCTTCGACCTCGGCGGCGGCACCTTCGACGTGTCCCTGCTCGACGTCGGCCAGGAGGACGGCCACGGCTTCGTCGAGGTCAAGGCCACCAGCGGCGACAACCACCTCGGTGGCGACGACTGGGACCAGCGCGTCGTCGACGAGCTCGCGACCCGCTTCAAGAACGCGCACGGCGTCGACCTGACCAAGGACAAGATGGCCCTTCAGCGCCTGCGTGAGGCCGCTGAGAAGGCCAAGATCGAGCTCTCCAGCCAGTCGGAGACCTCCATCAACCTGCCCTACATCACCGCTTCGGCCGAGGGTCCCCTCCACCTGGAGGAGAAGCTCACCCGCGCCGAGTTCCAGCGGATCACCGCCGACCTGCTCGAGCGGTGCAAGGGCCCGTTCAACCAGGTCATCAAGGACGCCGGGATCAAGGTCTCCGACATCGCCCACGTGGTGCTCGTCGGCGGCTCGACCCGCATGCCCGCCGTCGTCGACCTCGTCAAGGGTCTGACCGCCGGCCAGGAGCCCAACAAGGGCGTCAACCCGGACGAGGTCGTGGCCATCGGCGCCGCCCTCCAGGCCGGCGTGCTCAAGGGCGAGGTCAAGGACGTCCTGCTGCTCGATGTGACCCCGCTGTCGCTGGGCATCGAGACCAAGGGCGGGATCTTCACGAAGATCATCGAGCGCAACACCACGATCCCGACCAAGCGCTCCGAGGTCTTCACCACGGCCGAGGACAACCAGCCGTCGGTGCAGATCCAGGTCTACCAGGGCGAGCGTGAGATCGCGGCCTACAACAAGAAGCTGGCCACCTTCGAGCTGACCGGCATCGCCCCGGCGCCGCGCGGCATCCCGCAGGTCGAGGTCACCTTCGACATCGACGCCAACGGCATCGTCAACGTCTCCGCCAAGGACCTCGGCACCGGCAAGGAGCAGACGATGACGATCACCGGCGGCTCCGCGCTGCCGAAGGACGACATCGAGCGCATGATGCGCGAGGCCGAGTCCTACGCCGAAGAGGACAAGCAGCGCCGCGAAGAGGCCGAGACGCGCAACAACGCCGACTCGCTCGTCTACCAGACCGAGAAGTTCCTCGGCGAGAACGCCGAGAAGGTTCCGGACGACATCAAGACCGAGGTCAACGACGCCCTCACCGAGCTGAAGAAGACGCTCGAGGGCACCGACTCGGCCGCGATCCGCGCCTCCGCGGAGAAGCTCGCCACGGTCAGCCAGAAGATGGGTTCGGCGATCTACGCTCAGGCTCAGGCGCAGGGCTCCGAAGGCCCGGCCGGCACGACCGACGCCGAGACCACGGACGGCCAGAAGGCGGACGACGATGTGGTCGAGGCCGAGATCGTGGACGACGAGCCGAAGCGCGAAGACGGCAAGAAGTGACGGTCGGAGAGCCGAGGGGAGTAAGAGCGTGAGCACGCGCGAGAACGGTTCCGAGGAGGAGCCGGTTATCCGCGACAACCGCAAGATCGACCCAGAGACGGGGCAGGCGCGTCAGCCGAAGCCCGCGGGCGAGACGGCCGAGCAGGCCGGGGAGCAGGCCGACCAGCCCTCCCTGGCCGACAACCTGGCCTCGATCGAGCTGGCCACCCAGCTCGCCGAGCGCACCGCGGACCTGCAGCGTCTCCAGGCGGAGTATTCCAACTACCGCAAGCGGGTGGAGCGTGACCGGGCGGCCGTCAGGGAGCAGGCGGTGGCCGGCGCCCTGGTCGAGCTGCTTCCGGTCCTCGACGACATCGGCCGTGCCCGTGACCACGGAGAGCTCACCGGCGGCTTCGCCAAGGTGAGCGAGTCCCTGGAGGCGGCCACCGGGAAGCTGGGACTGACGACCTTCGGCACCAAGGGCGAGCCCTTCGACCCGACGGTGCACGAGGCGCTGATCCACAGCTACTCCCCCGACGTCACCGAGCCGACCTGCGTGGAGATCCTGCAGCCCGGTTACCGGATCGGCGAGCGCGTGCTCCGCCCCGCGCGGGTCGCGGTCGCGGAGCCCGAAGAGCCCGTCGCGGGCGACAACTGACACCCCCGTATTTGATCTCTGAGAAGGAACGCGGATGAGCACCAAGGACTACCTGGAGAAGGACTACTACGCCGTCCTTGGTGTGCCCAAGACCGCCACCGCGGATGAGATCAAGAAGGCCTACCGGAAACTGGCCAGGCAGTATCACCCGGACGCCAATCCCGGGAGTTCGGCGGCCTCGGAGAGCACCGCCAAGTTCAAGGAGGTCTCCGAGGCCTACGACATCCTGTCCGACACCAAGCGCCGCAAGGAGTACGACGAGGCGCGGACGCTGTTCGGATCGGGGGTCGGGGGTTACGCGGGGGGCGCCGGCGCTCCCCGCGGCGGGTTCCCCTTCGACCTGGGGGACCTGTTCGGCGGCACGCACCAGCAGCAGAGCGGCACCGGAGAGCGCATCGGCGACATCTTCGGCGGCCTCTTCAACCGGGGCGGCACGGGCCGTACCGGCGGGACGACCACCAGGGCGCGGCGCGGCCAGGACATCGAGTCCGAGGTCACGCTCTCCTTCGGCGAGGCGGTCGAGGGCGCCACGGTGTCGCTCCGCCTCACCAGCTCCTCCGCGTGTACGGCGTGCGGCGGCACCGGCGCCAAGGCCGGAACCACCCCGCGGGTCTGCCCGACCTGTGAGGGCACCGGCGCGGCCAGCCGGAACCTGGGCAACTTCGCCTTCTCCGAGCCGTGCCGCGACTGCAAGGGCCGCGGCCTGCTGGTGGACGACCCGTGCCCGGTGTGCGAGGGAAGCGGGCGGGGCAAGAGCACCCGCACGATCCAGGCGCGCATCCCGGCGGGGGTCGGCGACGGCCAGCGCATCAAGATCAAGGCCAAGGGCGCTCCCGGCGAGAACGGCGGCCCGGCCGGTGACCTGTACGTCCTGATCCACGTCAAGCCGCACCCGGTGTTCGGCAGGACGGGTGAGAACCTCACGGTCACCGTTCCGGTCACCTTCACCGAGGCCGCGCTCGGCGCCGAGATCAAGGTGCCGATCCTCAAGGGGCTGCCGGTCACGCTGCGCATCCCCGAGGGCACCCCCAACGGCCGCACCTTCCGGGTGCGGGGCAGGGGCGTGGCCCGCAAGGACGGCACCAAGGGCGACCTGCTCGCCACGGTCGAGGTTCTGGTGCCGCAGCAACTGGAGGACAAGGCGCGCGGCGCCCTGGAGGAGTTCCGCGACGCCACGGCGGGTGGTGACCCGAGGGCCGAGCTGATCCAACAGGCCAGAGGCGAGTAGCCATGGAAGCCAACTATTTCGATCTCTCAGACGACACACCCGTCTACGTGATCTCGGTGGCCGCCCAGCTGTCGGGTCTGCATCCGCAGACCCTGCGCCAGTACGACCGTCTCGGCCTGGTCAGTCCTGGCCGGACCGCGGGTCGCGGGCGCCTCTACTCCACCCGCGACATCGTGATGCTCCGCGAGGTTCAGAGGCTCTCCCAGGAGGAGGGCATCAACCTCGCGGGCATCAAGCGGATCCTGTCGCTGGAGACCGAGGCGCTGCGCCTGCGCGACGAGAACCACCGTCTGCGCGCGGAGATGACCATGATCCGCGCCCTGATCCAGTACCAACTGCCACCCGCCTGACTCCATGAGGTCCCGGGGGGGCTTTACCGCCAAACGGAGCGAGGCACACAAGCATGGACTACAAGCTCACGCAGAAGAGCCAGGAGGCGGTCTCGTCCGCCATCCGCCGGGCCGCCGCCGAGGGTAACCCGGAGGTCGCCCCGGCCCACCTTTTCACCTCGCTGCTGGCCCAGACCGGCGGCACGGCCGTACCTCTGCTGGAGGCCGTGGGCGCCGACTGGAAGAAGCTCCGCACCGAGGCCGAGGAGCGGCTCGCGGCCCTGCCCAAGGCGCAGGGCTCCACGGTCAGCGCCCCGTCGAGCTCCCGGCAGCTGCTCACCGTGCTGAACACCGCGGCCCAGCGCGCCCTCCAGCTTGAGGACGACTACGTCTCGACCGAGCACCTGCTGGTCGGCCTCGCCGCCGACGGCGGCCCGATCGCCCAGCTGCTCAAGTCGCACGGGGCCACCCCCAACGCGCTGCTGGACGCCTTCGAGCAGGTGCGCGGGCACGCCAGGGTGACCACCGCGACGCCCGAGGACACCTACCAGGCGCTGGAGAAGTACGGCATCGACCTGACCGAGCGGGCCAGGGCGGGCAAGCTCGACCCCGTGATCGGGCGCGACTCGGAGATCCGGCGGGTCATCCAGGTGCTCAGCCGCAGGACCAAGAACAACCCGGTGCTCATCGGCGAGCCCGGTGTCGGCAAGACCGCCGTGGTGGAGGGGCTGGCCCAGCGGATCATCGCGGGTGACGTGCCCTCCAGCCTGCGCGACAAGCGTCTGATCGCGTTGGACCTGTCAGCGATGGTCGCCGGCGCCAAGTACCGGGGTGAGTTCGAGGAGCGCCTCAAGGCCGTGCTCGGCGAGATCAAGGAGAGTGACGGCCAGATCGTCACCTTCATCGACGAGCTGCACACCATGGTCGGCGCGGGCGCCGCGGAGGGCGCGATGGACGCGGGCAACATGCTCAAGCCCATGCTCGCCCGGGGCGAGCTGCGGATGATCGGCGCGACGACGCTCGACGAATACCGCGAGCGCATCGAGAAGGACCCCGCGCTGGAGCGGCGTTTCCAGCAGATCTACGTGGGCGAGCCCAACGTCGAGGACACCATCGCCATCCTGCGCGGCCTCAAGGGCCGCTACGAGGCGCACCACCAGGTCCAGATCGCCGACGGCGCGCTCGTGGCCGCCGCCGCCCTCTCCGACCGCTACATCACCTCCAGGTTCCTCCCGGACAAGGCGATCGACCTCATCGACGAGGCCGCCTCCCGGCTCCGCATGGAGATCGACTCCCGCCCCGTGGAGATCGACCAGCTCCAGCGGAACGTGGACCGGATGAAGATGGAGGAGCTCGCGCTCGCCAAGGAGACCGACGAGAGCAGCGTCCAGCGGCGGGAGCGGCTCCGCAGGGAGCTCGCCGACCGCCAGGAGGAGCTCAACGGCCTGGTCGGCCGCTGGGAGCGGGAGAAGGCCGGGCTCAACCGGCTCGGCGACCTCAAGAAGCAGATCGACGAGGTGCGCGGCGCCGCCGAGCGGGCGCAGCGCGACGGTGACTTCGAGGCCGCCTCGCGGCTGATGTACGCCGAGGTGCCCAAGCTGGAGGCCGAGCTCGCCGAGGCCAGCACCGCCGCCCAGCCCGAGAACCCGATGGTCAAGGAGGAGGTCGGCCCCGACGACATCGCCCAGGTCATCTCCTCGTGGACCGGCATCCCCGCCGGCCGCCTGCTCGAAGGCGAGACCAGCAAGCTGCTCCGCATGGAGGAGGAGCTCGGCAAGCGTCTGATCGGCCAGAAGCAGGCCGTCCAGGCGGTCTCCGACGCCGTACGGCGGGCACGCGCGGGCATCTCCGACCCCGACCGGCCGACCGGCAGCTTCCTGTTCCTCGGTCCGACGGGCGTCGGCAAGACCGAGCTGGCCAAGGCTCTGGCGGACTTCCTGTTCGACGACGAGCGGGCGATGGTCCGCATCGACATGAGCGAGTACGGCGAGAAGCACAGCGTCGCGCGCCTTGTCGGAGCCCCGCCCGGCTACGTGGGTTACGAGGAGGGCGGCCAGCTCACCGAGGCCGTGCGGCGCAGGCCGTACACCGTGGTGTTGCTGGACGAGGTCGAGAAGGCCCACCCCGAGGTCTTCGACGTCCTGCTCCAGGTCCTCGACGACGGACGGCTCACCGACGGGCAGGGCAGAACCGTCGACTTCCGCAACGTGATCCTGGTCCTCACCTCCAACATCGGCTCGCAGTTCCTCGTGGACCCGCAGCTGGACAAGGAGACCCAGCGGAAGTCCGTGATGGACGCGGTGAGAAACGCCTTCAAGCCCGAGTTCCTCAACCGGCTCGACGACGTGATCCTGTTCGACGCCCTCGGCACGGAGGAGCTGTCCAGGATCGTGGACCTCCAGGTGGCGCACCTGGCCGGGCGGCTGGCCGATCGGCGGCTCACCCTGACCGTGACCCCGGCGGCGCGCGACTGGCTGGCCCTGACCGGCTACGACCCGTTGTACGGCGCGCGCCCCCTCCGCCGCCTCATCCAGTCGGCGATCGGCGACAAGCTGGCCAAGCAGGTGCTCTCCGGCGAGGTCCATGACGGGGACCAGGTCCTGGTCGACCTCGACGAGGCGAACGACACCCTGGCGATCGGCCCGGTAATGGCTTAACCATCGTTGGTCCAAACAGATCCCTGGTCAAGACCCCACTGTTACGTTCGGCACTCATCCGATTACCGAAAACGAACAGGGAAACGCGCATGTCGAACGCATCACGGAACATCCGGGGGATCCTCGCGGTGGCGGCGCTCACGGCCAGTGTGAGCTGGACGGTGACCGCTCCGGCATCGGCGGGGGTCACGCCCTGCCAGGGCCGGGATGTGGTGAACGTGGTGACGCCGGGATACCCCGCGTATCCCGGCTACCCCGGCTACCCCGGCTACACAGCCGGGGTCTGCGACGAGATCGGCGGCGTCGGGGTCATCACACCCGGCGGCGAGACGATGACCCCGGCCGGTGACGGGACGACGACCTTCGCCGGCGGCGGGGCGCCGAGGCCCGTGGACCGGTTCGCCCGGGCCGCGGGTCTGCCCGGCCTCTCCTGGACCTCCGGGGCGGTCGGCTTCACCGACGCCGGGGACGCCTCCTTCCAGTCCTCGCCCTTCGGCCAGCCGTACACCACCGGTTCCCCGTGGGTCGGCACCATGTCCACCACCCCGGACCTGCCCGGCCTGCCGGGCGCACCGGGCGGGCCGGACACCGGGCTGGACGGGTCCCGGTTCCGGGTCTCCCGGATCCAGGACCTCCCCGGACCGAACGGTGCGCCGACCGGCGACGTGCCGCTGCCGGGACCGATCCCGGTGGTGGTCGGCACGGAGAACCTGCCCGGCACGGACCTGCCCGGCGCGAGTCTGTCCGGTACGGACCTTCCCGGCACTGACCTTCCCGGCACGGACGCCAACCCGCCCGGCACGAACCTCCCCGGCACAAACCTTCCCGGCGCGGACGCGGACCTGCCCGGCACGGATCTACCCGGCGCCGACACGGACCTGCCCGGCATGATCGAGCCGGAGGGCCCGGCCGCGCCCGAGGCCCCCGCGGGCGGCGCCACCCCGCAGGAAGGCACGGAGGTCACCCCTCTGGAGGGCGCGGCGGTCGCCCCGCAGGAGGGCCCGGCGCGGGCCTCCGAGCACCCGGTCCTTGACGCGGTGTCCAGCGATCTCGGGCTCCGCTAGCCGGCGGCCGGATCACCCGTGGGTAAGGGCCGTGATCCGGGGGGCTCCCCGGGTCACGGCCCTTACCCGCCTACGCGACATCTCGACCACGTCGCACGGCGGGCTCGCCTCGTCACCGCGGCGGGCCGGCCACACCGGCGCGGCGGGCGGCCAGGCGAAGGACCGACCGCGTCATCACAACGCGACCGTCCCGGCCGGGCCGTCGCCACGACAGGCAGGCCGCGACGCCACGGTCGGGCGAAGGGCCGACCGCGGCGATCACCTCCGGCCACGCCCGTCCCGTCACCTTGACGTACCCGCCACATCGGCGCAGCGAGTCAGGCGAGAGGCCGGCCGCCTCGCCACTCAGTGCGACGTGTCCAGCAAGGCGTCGAGCTCGTCTTCAGGAAGGCCCAGATCCACCCGGATCCGATAGCGGGTCCTGAGCAGTGCGATGTGCTCCCCGCTGCCCTCCACGGCCTCATGGGCTCCCTCCGTGGCCCAGCGATGGGCCTCTCGCAGGTCTCCGTAGGCGACAAGGGTCTCGGCGAGCGTGAGCGCGGTGGCGGGGGTGACCCCGCCGTCGGCCCGTATCGCCTCGATCACCTCCCGCGCCTCATCCTGCTGTTCGAGTTCGAAGAGGGTGTCCGCAATTCCGGCTCGGGGGTCGATGCTCACCTCGCCCCCGTCATCCACCGCCCTCTGGAAACAGTCGAGAGCGTTGGCCGGCTGTCCGGCCTGCCGCCACTCCTCCGCCGCCAGCAGGAGGATCGCCGACCGCGATATGTCACCGGTCACGTATGCCTCTACCAGGGCTTCAAGCCGCCGGGCCAGGTCTTCGTGATCGTCGGCCAAAAGGGTCTGCTCAAGCAGTCGATCAAGTTGCTCACGTGTCACATGCGCCACATCGCGAGAGTACCGAGCGGCGCTCGATTTCGTCCGGACAACGGCAGGTATTGGTCACATGACCTTAGGTAAACGAGTGGTCACAGTGCGCGTGTCCCTCCAGCAAAACGGGCATATGAGCCGCGACTCCTGGTAGTGGAGTGACCTCGTTGGGAGGGCTGCGATGGGCATGTCCAAGCAGACGACCTTCACTCTGACATTCCTGGTGGCCGTTTCCGTGATCGTTCCGGGGTCCGCCGGATACCTGTCCGCCAGGATGGACGCCGTCGAGAAGGCCCGTAGCGAGCTGCTCTCCCTGGAGAACCGGCTCCGGGAGGAGAGGCACGACGCGCTGGCCGAGGAGATCGAGCTGGTCCGCCAGGCTCGGCGGTCCCGGGCCACCGCCGAACCCGCCCCGACGCCCTGCGCGGCCATGGGCCGCTCCGACCAGGAGCGGAGGAAACAACCGCCCAGGCCCACCGCGATCGTCCCCGGGCCGATGGAACACGAGGCGGAGAGATCTCTCCAGGAGAGGATCCGCGGGGAAAGACTCCTTGAGGCGAGTCTCAGCAGGGAGATCGTCAAGGAAGGGCGCCGGCTGGCCGAGCTCGAGCGCAGACGGAAGAACCGCGAACACCGGGAGAGGCTCGCCGTCCCCGGGCTGAGCACCGCCACCGAGGAGATCACGCCACCGGAGCACTACCGGAGAGCCCAGCAGGAGAGCCCGGCCCCCGAGTCACCTCACCCCGACGAACCCGCGAACTGACGGTTCAGATATCCCCGGATCAGACGCTTGGCCTCGGCCACGATCTCCGGGGCACCTTTCGGATCATGACGGAAGGCGAGCTTGAGCACCGCGTCTCCGGCCTCGACGGCGACCAGGACGGCCAGGTCGATCTTCTCGCTGTCCGCCAGGCCGTACTCCTGGAGAAGGAGGCCGCGCAGCCGTCCGGCGATCACCGTGTTGTTGTCCGACACCGCGTCGAGCAGGTTCAGATCGACCACGTCACCGAAGTGCAGGGATCGGAAACCCGGGACGGTCCTGTGCATCTCCACGTACTCGTCGATGATCGCGTCGACCGCGTCCCACCAGCCGGCGTAGTCCTCCGACAGGAAGCGCCTCCCGATCCGGGAGATGAGCCGCTCCACCTGGCGCCGGGTCACCGCCTGGATGACGGCCCGTTTGTCGGGGAAGAACTGGTAGACCGAGCCGATCGCGACTCCGGCGCGTTCGGCGATCCGGGTGGTGGACAGCGCGTCGTAGCCGACCTCGTCCAACAGATCGGCACACGCGTCGAGCATTCTCTCGACGCGTCGTGCGCTCCGTCTTTGGGTGGGCTGGCGCCGCAGCGGAGCTTCACCGGGCTCCTCGGCAGGCATGATGGACACTCCACCATCTTGCCTGTCCAGCCCCTCCAGGTCAGGTCTTATTCGTCAATCGCAAGATTTCTCCCACTCACGGGAGCCGAATGAAACTCGGCCGACGACCTCGTGTGCAGGAGGTCTCCCCGCCGGCGGTGTGACGGTCGCGGCTCGTAGACCGGCGGCCCGCGCGCAGGAGGGTCTCCCACGACCGGGCGCGTTGCCCCTTCTTCGGAACAACCCGATCAGGTCTGGAGACACCTCACGAGCCGGGCTTGGCGGTCAGGCCCGCGCAGTCGCGCAGCGCCTTCCAGCCGTTGACGGCCTGCTGCCTGCCGGCTCCGGTGATCGGAACCGGCACGCCGCCCTGGATGGAGGCGGGGGTCCACTGGTCCTTGAGCACCTTGCGCCCGTTGATGGTCAGGGTGAGCACGCCGGTCCTGCCCGTGTCCGGACCCCAGTTGTAGAAGGCGAAGTTGCCCAGGCCGTAACTGACGTAGCCGTTCTTCAGGTAACCGCTCCCGAGCAGGATGTGCGCGTGACCGCCCACCACGACGTCCGCCCCGGCCGCGACCAGCTTGGGGGCCAGGCTGAGCTGGGCCTCGTTCGGGCACTTCTGCAGTTCGGTGCCCCAGTGCAGGTGGACGATCACCGTGTCGGAGTTCTTGCGCGCCTTGCGCACCTCCTGGATCAACCGCGGCTCGTTCTTGGCCGACGCCAGGCCTCCCTGGCTGTCGGTCGCCGTCCACGCGTTGATGAACTCGGCGTCCAGCACCTGGGTCGCGCCGATGATGGCGACACGGTTGCCGTTCACCGTCGTACGCCAGGGTTTGTACGCCTCGGCCTCGTTCTTCCCCACTCCCACGATGGGGAACTTCGAGCGCTTGACGGCGGACAGGGAGTCGGCCAGTCCGCTCTGCATGTAGTCCATGCCGTGGTTGTTGGCCATGGACGCGACGTCCACCCCGGACGCCTTCAGCGCGGTCAGCGCGGCCGCGGGGGCCCGGAAGGTGAACTGCTTGCCCGGGGCGGGGGTGCCGCCGGTGGTGATCGCGGTCTCCAGGTTGACCATCGCCAGATCGGAGGCCTTGAGCACCTTGGCGATCGGGCCGAGCGCGGTCTTCGGGTCGGCGTCCAGCCGGGTTCTCAGCACGCCCTCGAAGTGCACGTCACCGCCGAAGGAGATGGTGTACGGCCTGCGCTCGGGCGTGGGCTTGGGCTTGGTGGAGGTGGTCGGCTTCTCCGCGACGTCGGGCGTGGCCGTCGGAACGGAGGACTCGGCCGCCGAGCAGGCCACGAGGAGCATCGCGGAGAGGGTGACAGCGGTGGCCGCGGCGAGGCGGCGAGTGAGGTACGTGTCCATCGGTATTTGAGGATGCCATCTCCTTAACACCCCGTGGGATAACTCGCCCTACGAGATTCGATTCCTCCAAACTGGGATGAATCGCTTAGTTGAATGATTCAGGTTTAAGCCATAGCGTGGGGAGCATGGAAGACGAGGACCGGCTTCGCCAGGCAGGCCTGCGGGTGACCGCGGCCCGGTTGGCGATCATGCAGACCGTACGGGAGGGCGACCACCTGGATGTGGAGGCCGTCTACCGTGGCGTGCGGGGTCGAGTCGGTCAGATCTCCCTGCAAGCCGTCTATGACTCCCTGCACTCGATGCACCGAGGAGGACTGCTCCGCCGGATAGAACCCGCGGGCAGCCCCGCCCGATATGAGGCGCGAGTCGGTGACAACCATCACCATCTCGTCTGCCGCCGGTGCGGGAAGGTCACGGACGTCGACTGCGCCGTCGGCCACGCCCCCTGTCTCGACCCTGTCTCTGATATCGGATACCTGATTGATGAGGCAGACGTCATCTTTTGGGGCATGTGCCCGGACTGTCGTTCCCAAGACGCCGAAGACTCTCGATGAAGAAGAATCCCCGGAGGACCCATCTATGAGCACCAGGCCAACCACCACGACCGACGCCGGAATCGCCGCACCGAGTGACGAGCATTCCCAGTCCATAGGCCCCAACGGGCCCCTTCTCCTGCAGGATCACTACCTGATCCAGAAGATGGCGCAGTTCAACCGGGAGCGCGTGCCCGAGCGCGTGGTCCACGCCAAGGGCGGCGGCGCGCACGGCGTCCTTCAGATCACCGAGGACGTCAGCCAGTTCACCAAGGCCGGCCTGTTCCAAAAGGGCAAGGAGACCCCGCTCTTCCTGCGCTTCTCCACGGTGGCCGGCGAGCTCGGCAGTGCCGACACCCAGCGTGACCCGCGCGGCTTCGCGATCAAGTTCTACACCGACGAGGGCAACTACGACCTCGTCGGCAACAACACGCCGATCTTCTTCATCCGCGACCCACAGAAGTTCTCGGACTTCATCCACAGCCAGAAGCGCCGTGCGGACACCAACCTGCGTGACCACAACATGCAGTGGGACTTCTGGACGAACTCCCCGGAGAGCGCCCACCAGGTCACCTTCCTGATGACCGACCGCGGCACCCCGGCGTCCTGGCGCCACATGCACGGCTTCGGCTCCCACACCTTCCTGTGGTACAACGCGGGCGGCGAGAAGTTCTGGGTCAAGTATCACTTCAGGACCGACCAGGGCATCAAGAACTTCACCGACGCCGAGGCCGGCGCCATCATCGCGCAGGACGCCGACTACCACCTCCGCGACCTGCACACCGCGATCGCGACCGGCGACCACCCGTCCTGGACGGTGAACGTCCAGGTCATGCCGTTCGAGGACGCCGCCGACTACCGGTTCAACCCGTTCGACCTGACCAAGGTGTGGCCGCACGCCGACTACCCCGAGATCACGATCGGCAGGTTCACCCTGAACCGGAACCCGGCGAACTACTTCGCCGAGGTGGAGCAGGCCGCCTTCGAGCCCGCCAACCTGGTGCCGGGCATCGGCGCGTCCCCGGACAAGATGCTCCAGGGCCGGCTGTTCTCCTACCCCGACACCCACCGCTACCGCATCGGCGCCAACTACCTGCAGCTGCCGATCAACGCGCCGAAGGTGCCCGTCCACAGCTACAACAAGGACGGCGCCATGCGCTTCAGCAACCCCGCCGACCCGGTCTACGCGCCGAACACCGCGGGTGGCCCCGTCGCCGACCCGTCGCTGTTCGAGGGTGAGAACTACCAGGTGAGCGGCGAGATCATTCGGTCCGCCTACACCCTGCACCGCGAGGACGACGACTACGCCCAGCCCCGCGCCCTGTGGGAGAACGTCCTGTCCGAGACCGACCGCTCCCACCTGGTGAGCAACGTCGTCGGCCACGCCTCCGCACCGGAGGTCACGGCCGAGATGAAGAAGCACGTCGTCGAATACTGGACCAACATCCACAAGGACCTCGGCCAGGGCGTCGCCCAGGGCCTGGGCGTCACCACCGAATAGTCACACCCGTTCGTACGGCCCGCATCTCGCCAGGGTGCGGGCCGTACGGCTGTCTCCAGGCACACGAAAGGGGCCTGACCGCCATGGGCAAGCCCCTTTCAGGAAGAAGCGTTCAGAAGTCGAACTCTCCACCCTTCACACCGCCGACGAAGGCGGCCCATTCGGCGTGATCGAACACAAGCACCGGGCCGGTCCGATTCTTGCTGTCACGCACACCGATGTTGCGCCCGGAGAGGCATGTCACCTCGACACAATTGCCGTTGGCGGCACTCCGGCTGCTCTTCTTCCAGATCAACAGGTCGACAGGATCCATGCCCGTCCTCTCATCCAAGAGCACCACGCCAAGAATTACATCGGGGCGGGGAAACACAAGGCTCTTGCATGGGATATTCCACTAACCGGGATGACTTACCGCAGACCGAGCCAGATCGCCAGAAGGAGAACCACGAGACCTGCCGCCACCGGCCAGAAAAACGACCTCGAAAGGAACGAAAGCAGCTTCCGCACCGTACGCCGGATACGTTTCTCATCGTCGGGCGGGTCCTTCGGGGGGGCCGCGCGCTCGAAGGTTTTGGCCACGCGGCACACGGTCTCCACCCAGCGGTTGATGGCGGGACCGCTGACCGTAACCCAGGCGTCCGGCTGGGCGGCCTGGCAGTTCGGGACCCGCATGACGAGCGTGTTCCCCTCCACGCCGCCATCACGCATCGTATAATCGAAACTACGAAGAGCTAGACCCGCCGTCTCGGCTCTTTCGTAGGCCTCCGTCGCGGTTCCGGCGTCATCGATCGATGCTTTGTCGGTCCTGAGCGTTGCTTGCCCGGAAGCCCCCAGATCAGTCATCCCTACCTCCCTGAGGGCATCGGCGAACTGTGGAACACAATCCCCGCCGGAAAGTTCGATCTTGAACGTGCAGCTTTTGGACCCTTTGCTAGAGGGCGTACTACCCATGATCCTTGACTCCGTCTTGTAGGGGATATTCCGACGAAGTGACCAACACATCGATCATGCCCATGACAAGATGGACCCGTGTCCGTATCGGTTGGCACTCCGCCGAACTGGTAAGGCGCCTCGATTAGCCGACCGCTACCAACGATCGCGGCTGATCGGTGTCACAGGGCCGTTCTCACTTTTCACAGTGGCGGCCGTCCAGGAAAGCGGCTCCCGGCTGTCAACCGGTGGGCCGTTTTCTGATTTCAGATTTCGCGAGCGCCGGGCCCCCTTCTCCTACAGGTCGAACTCCCCGTCCCTCACCCCCCCGACGAAAGCACCCCATTCCTCAGGGGTGAAGACCAGGACCGGCCCCGCCGAGTCCTTACTGTCCCGGACTCCCACGCGCCCCTCGCCCAGCGTCGCCACCTCGACACAGTTGCCGTTGACAGCGCTTCGCGTGCTTTTCTTCCACATCACATCATTGTGATTATTTATGTTCATAATTCTTTCCGAAAATGAGGGACAGCAACAGGTCGAAACCCGCCACTAGCTCCAGTGCTTGATTGTCTTCTTGATCAGTTCTTGTGACGCCGCCTCGTCGAGAGCCCGTTCCATCAGGTGGCCGAAGGCGCGTTCGTACATGTAGACCGTTTCCGCGTCTTCCACCAATCGTCCACCGGGAAGAGACTCCTCGTAGACGACGTCAGGGAAGTCGGGAAACGTCAGGTGCAGGAAAGCTCCGGTGGATACCGGTGGTGGAACGACTTGAGGCAGGATCCTCATCTCCACGTGCTCCAGCTCCGAGACCTCGATCAGATGGACGAGCTGGTCGCGCATGACGCGCGCGTCGCCGTACTGGTTCCTCAGCACGGATTCATGGAGAACGCTCACGTGAGTCAGCGGATCGGCCGTGTGCAGCAGCGTGCGCTGCCGCTCCGTCCGTATCTCGATCCGATCCTGAAGCCAGCTCGGCGGAAGCTGACTGGCATGCTGGCTCGCCAGCGAGAGGCTCCAGGCATACGTCTCCGTCTGGAGGAGACCGGGGACGATCTGGGGTTCCCAGCTTCGCACCACGGTGGCCTCCGCCTCCATTCCGATGAGCATGGTGTAGTCATCGGGAATGGAATTGCGATATCGCTCCCACCAGCCCTTCTGGGCGGCGTCGTGTCTCAGCGCGACAAGAACCCCCCGAAGGGCCTCCTCGACCCCGTAAAGCTCAGCGAGCGCCTCGACGTCAACCTGGCTGGCCAGCGTCTTGGCATTCTCGATGCGACTTACCTTGGCGGTCGACCAGAGCAGACGGTCGGCCACCTCGTCACCAGTCAGGTTCAGGCTTTCGCGGAGCCTGCGCAGCTCCATGCCCAGCCGACGCCGGCGAAACGCCGGACTACCGCGCTCAGACATCGCGACCTCCTTCACCATGACGGGCAGGCATGGCCTCAGCAGGAACAGAACAAATGGTAGTGCAAGTTACACGGATCGTTGCAGTGCATGTGTGAAAGATTATTGCTTCTTTCCTTACGCCAAGCCTTGCAGGGAAATCTCTCCTGAGCGACTATCAAATCAGGAAGGTTCCCAGAAGATCGGGGAAGCCACCGATGATCATCCGGTGGAGTTCTTCGGGAGACCCTCAGCGGGCCACGCGCGGGAGTTACGGGTGGTGCGCGCCTGATCGGCAACGGCGCCGTCCACATGTCGGAGTCATGCGGGGAGGTCACCAGGGGGAGCAGGAAAGCCGGCCGACGACAGCCCAGTGTCGCGCGCACCAGAAGGCGCCGATGAGGCGCCACAGAAAAACCGGGCCGGCGGCCACCGACCCGGTTGGCACAAGAACTCCGCGTCAAAGCCACGAAGGGAGTTTCCTATGTACTTCCACGTTACCAAGGGACTCTATGGAATCAAGGCCTTCATCCTCGACCTCATCGACATCTCCGACCGAGAGCTCTGCATGGACCAGGATGAATGGGCCCACCGGCTCGGCTGGACCGTAACCAGGACCGGGTTCGGGGCCCGGCACTACCGCGACCCCCGCTTCGACCTCCTCAAGGCTGAACGCCTCGCCGCTCCCGCCCTCGCTCTCACGCCCACTCCCGACGAGGGGGTGAGCGGCAATGTCGTGGCGTAACCTCCGCAACAACCGCTACGAGCGGCCGTACGAGCCACTGCCCCACCGGACGAGCCCTCTGGTCCGGCTGTGGCGCTGGCGCACGGAGATCGCCCTGCTGGCCGCCGGCGTCATCGCCGTGACCGCCGTTGTCCTCTCCTTGGGGAAGGGCGACTGGTTGCCGTTCCTGGTGCTGGCCGGCACCGTCGGCGCCCCTGCAGCCTCCCGCTTCGGACGAAACTGGGTGATCGCGCACATGTGGTGCCTGGTCTCCCGGCACCGCATCCAGAGGACGTGCGCGGAAACCGGCATGCACACCCGCTCGGGCCGGCTCCCGCTGATCCTGTGGATAACCCCGACGGCCATCGGGGAGAAGGCTCTCGTCCTGGCCCGGGCCGGGATCTGCGCCGAGGACTTCGAGGCCTTCTCCGGAGAGCTCTCGTCGGCCTGCTACGCCCGGCGGACCGAGGTCGCGCGGCACCGCAGGTGGGCCCACCTGATCACTGTCGAGATCATCCGCAGGGAGGCGGCCCCCGGGCTCTTCCTGGGACTCGACCGGCTCTACGGGCAGGCGAACTGGGTGTCTCTGCGCTCCGGCCGGGACCTTGAGGAGGTGCCCGATACCCGCCCCGCCACGACGGCCTTCCCCATGGCCGCGTGACCTTCACCCACGACGGGAGCCCGGCCACGATCTCCCCGCTCGGTGCGGAGCGGCCCCGGATCTCGTGACCCGTTTCGAAGCCCTGGAGCACGAACTCCGGGGCTTCCCCTTGTCCCGGGCGGCGCCCTCATGAGTTCACGGGAGGGGTCAGACCGCCCCACGGATGAGGGCACTCCGGGACCTCTCAGCTGGTCGCGGCCAAACACGCGGGAATCGACGCGAACACGCCGGCAGACGATTCGGTGTTCGATATCCCCTCCGGAAACGCCGTGTTCAACGGGGTCCCCGTCACACTTGGTCGCGCATGATCCCATGGTCGCTCGGAAAAGGAGGATCGACGCGCATTAGGCTTGCGCAGGTGACCACCCCTCCAGCACAGGACCGTCTGCACGCTCAGCTCGCCTTCGTCATGGAGATCGACAAGCTCAGACGCATCGTCCGCCGCAACACCCTCATGGACGGGTCGCGGCGCGAGAACGACGCCGAGCATTCATGGTACGTGGGCATGCTGGCGATGGTCTTGGCCGAGCATGCCCCGCCGGGCACCGACCTGGACAGAGTCATCGCGATGCTGCTCGTCCATGACATCGTCGAGATCGACGCCGGAGACACGTTCATCTACGACGCCTCCGCCGTCGAGGCCCAGCTCGGCATCGAACGCAAGGCCGCCGACCGGATCTTCGGATTGCTCCCCGAGGACCAGACGATGCGGCTGCGCGCGCTCTGGGACGAGTTCGAAGAGCGCAAGACTCCCGAAGCCCGGTTTGCCAAGGCCCTCGACCGAATCGCGCCGATCATGGCCAACCACCACAACGAAGGCGGTACCTGGTCGCTCTACAAGGTGACAGCCGACCAGGTGCTTGAGAAGGTGAAAATCATCGAGGAGGGATCGGCGACGCTCGGCGCCTACGCCACCGAGATCATTGCCCTCTCCGTCAGGCGGGGACATTTGGCGCGTGCATAACGCCGTTCCCGGGTAGGTCCCTATGGGTTAGAAGGGGGCGATTGTGAAGGAAACAGTCAAAACAGGACGCCGGACCTTCAGAGATCTGGTGCCTCCAGTCGACCTCACCGACCGTATCGAACGGTCGACCAGGGCTGACAGGCCGATCCGATTGCTCGCCAAGGCCGTGCGCCGGCGAATCGGCCCCGGAGGGCTACGCGACCTGCTGCATGGAGTTCCCCTCGGCAAACCCCTCCATCCACCGCTCGCCAACGTCAGCCTGGGGTTCTGGGTGGCGACGGCGGTGCTCGACGTGACCCGCTCCGATCCGCGGGCGGCGCGCATACTGCTCGCGGGCGGGGTCGCCGGCGCGATACCCGCCGCGGTCGCGGGCATCACCGATTGGTCGGTGCTCCACCGGGAGCAGCAGCGGGTCGGATTCGTGCACGCGATCGCCAACCTGGTCGCCCTCGGGCTCTACGCCGGCTCGCTGGCGTTCCGGCTCGCCGGGCACGACCGGAACGGACGGATGCTGTCGTTCGCCGGGCTGGGCGCGGCGGGCATGGGAGGTTACCTCGGCGGTCACCTGGCCTACCGGCAGGCCGCCGGAGCCAACCACGCCGAGTCGGTCACCCATCTGGTCCCGCTGGGCTGGCACGACCTGTGCGACATCACCGACCTTCCCGACGGACGCCCGGTGGCCCGGAGACTGGGCTACATCGACTTGTTCGTCCTACGGATCGGCAGCGGGGTCACCGTGCTCGCCGACGGCTGCTCCCACCTGGCCGGCCCCCTCCATCAAGGGAAGCTGGTCTCCGAGGAGGGCACCTCCTGCGTGGTGTGCCCCTGGCACGGAAGCACCTTCCGGTTGTCCGACGGAGCCGTCGTCCACGGTCCCGCCACGGCCCCGCAGCCGTCCTTCGAGACCCGGATCCGCCGTGACGGCGTCCTCCAGGTCCGTCCCACCCAGGTCTGACCTGGGCGTGATAGAACCCGGGCGGAGTGGATCGTCTCCATCCCGCCCGAGTCCGGGCTGGGTGGAATCCGAGCCCGAGCTGGGCGAAATGGATGGTCTCATCTCGTCCCAGCCCGATCCGGGCTCTGAGCGGGATGGAAACCAGGCAGGATGGATGACCTCCATCCCACCCGGGTCTTGATCTGGGCGGGATGGACGGTCAGTCGGACTTGCCGTCGGCCGGGTGTTCGACCAGGGCGAGGACCCTGCTGGACATGAATCTGGCGGTGCGCACGGCCGTACCGCTCCGGGTGACCTCGCTCACCTCCACCACACCACCGCGAAGGTTGGTCACCTCAACCCGGCGACCCGCTTTGGTGGCGGCGACTTCGTAGGTGCGTGAGCTGTCCCCTGCGTCAATGACAATCTCTACCTTGTCACCCTTCATATGTGCTATATACCCAAAAACATCGCAGATTTATCCGTACACCAGTTTGATTATCGCGGCGATGCCGACGCAGACGATGAATCCGCGCAATACGGGGGCGGGAAGTTTCCGGCCGACCTTCGCGCCGAGGAAGCCGCCGATCGTGGAGCCGAGCGCGACCATCAGGACCGCCAGCCAGTCCACCTCCGCGACCATGATGAACAGCACCGCGGCGGCCGCGTTGACCACCAGCGAGAGCACGTTCTTGGCGGCGTTGATCCGCTGCAGGCCGTCGTCGAGGAAACTGCCCAGCAACCCGATGAACAGCACGCCCTGGGCCGCGCCGAAGTAGCCGCCGTAGATCCCGGCCCCGAAGACGCCGAGCCAGAGCCAGGGGCCTCCATCCGGGCGGGGGTGCTCCCGCCGGGCGCGCAGCCACCTGTTGAGCCTCGGCTGCACCACGACCAGCACGCACGCCACGCCGATCAGAACGGGAACGACAACGTTGAAGGCCCCCGGCGGAAGGTAGAGCAGGAGCATCCCGCCGATCAACGAGCTGATGAGCGCGGCCACTCCCAGCCTGAGCAGCCGGTCGCGCTGCCCCTTCAGCTCCGCGCGGTAGCCGATCGCACCGGTCAGCGACCCGGGGACCAGGCCGATGGTGTTGCAGACGTTGGCGACGACCGGCGGGAACCCCAACGCCAGCATCGTCGGGAACGTGATCAGCGACCCCGAGCCGACGACGGCGTTGATACCCCCGGCCCAGATTCCGGCAGCGAAGAGCGCAACGGCCCCCAACGGCGTCATGACGCCCCCCTCAACTTGTCCGGCTCGCGCCCGTGAACGGTGCACGGCACTCCCCGGATGCTAGGAGGAGGACGCGCCCCGTCAGGCGGCGGGGGTGTCCTTACCGGCGAGCAGGCTCTCCAGGCTCTCGATCACCCTGCCCATATCCGACGGCATGATCCACACTTTGTTGGCGTCGCCCTTGGCGATTTCGGGGAGCGTCCGCAGATACTGGTAGGCGAGAAACTCCCGGTCCGGCTTGCCCTCGTGGATCGCACGGCAGAGCATGCCGATCGCCTCGGCCTCACCCTTCGCGCGCATCGCCCTGGCCTCGGCGTCGGCCTGGGCCCTGAGCACCAGGGCCTCGGCCTCACCGCGGGCTCTGAGCACCGCGGCGTGTTTCTGACCTTCCGCGACGAGAATGGCCGCCTGCTTCTGTCCCTCGGCCGAGAGCACCGCCGCCCGCTTGTCCCGGTCGGCGCGCATCTGCTTCTCCATCGACTCCTGGATCGAGACGGGAACGTCGACCGCCTTGAGCTCGATGCGGTTGACCCTGACGCCCCACTTGCCGGTGGCGTGGTCCATCGCCCCGCGTAACTCGCTGTTGATCTCCTCACGGGAGGTCAGCGTGCGCTCGAGATCCATGCCGCCGACCGCGTTGCGCAGCGTGGTCACGGTGAGCTGTTCGACGGCGATCAGGAGGTTGGCGATCTCGTAGGTCGCCGCCCTGGGATCGACGACCTGGAAATAGATGACCGCGTCAATGGAGATGACGAGATTATCCGAGGTGCTCACCGGCTGCGGCGGGAAGGAGACGACCTGCTCGCGCAGATCGATCGTCTTCTTCATCCGGTCGATGAATGGCACCATCAGGTTCAGCCCGGGTCTGAGCGCCCGATGATAACGGCCGAATCGCTCCACAATCCCCGCATTGGCCTGCGGAATAATGCGGACCGCCCTAAAAAGGGCGAGCACTGCTATTACCGTGACGACGAGTGCAGCGACCAGCGATTCCATGAGCCACTCCGGACGGTCGAGTCACCTGGATCTCTCGTTCCGGAAGGATATTTTATTTTTTCTTTATCGGCCTTCGAACGCCGCATAATGGTCTCGAAAAGGGCGCCAAAAGATCCGTGAAAGACCCTAGAAATCCAGGAAAATCCCAGAGTTCAGAGAAAGCCCCGGAACTCCGAGAAAATCCCGGCTAAAACCTCAGAAGTGGTGCGCCCGTGCGTACCAACGGCCGTCGAGCCCGCGCTCCAAGGTGAGCGGGACGCTGAAGGTCCGCGACAGATTCTCAGCGGTCATCACCTGGTCGATCGGGCCCTGGGCGACCACCGATCCGTGACGGAGCAGCAGCGCGTGGGTGAAGCCGCTGGGCACCTCCTCCACGTGATGGGTGACCAGCACCATCGTCGGCGCCTTCGGATCGTTCGCGAACATCGCCAGGCGGCGGACCAGATCCTCCCGTCCGCCGACGTCCAGCCCGGCGGCCGGCTCGTCCAGCAGCAGCAGTTCGGGGTCCGGCATCAGCGCGCGGGCGATCAGAACCCGCTTGCGCTCACCCTCCGACAGCGTGTTGAACCGGCGCCGGATCAGATGCGCACAGCCGAGCTGGTCGATGAGCTCGACGGCGCGCGTGACGTCGTTGGAGTCGTACTCCTCCGTCCAGCGGCCGAGGATCGCGTAGGAGGCCGTGAGGACCAGGTCGATGACCTTCTCCTCCGGCGGCACCTTCTCGACCAGCGCCGCACTCGCGAGCCCGATGCGGGGCCGCAACTCGAACACGTCACTCTGGCCGAGCCGCTCGCCCAAGATCTCGACGATGCCCTCGGTGGGGAACAGCATCGCCCCGACCACCTGCAACAACGTCGTCTTGCCCGCGCCGTTGGGGCCGATGACGACCCACCGCTCGTCCTCATGAACGGTCCAGTCGATGTCCCGCAGCAGGGCCGCTCCGTCCCTGCGGACGGTGACGTCCTGTAGCCGAAGCACCTGACCGCCCATCCCTTTACGCCTCCTCGTGAATCGCCTGGAACAAAACCTATTGCAGGACAAGCGCATATCGTGGATCGGTGCATCCTGATTCACCGATCTCGGCCACCCTGGTCTGCTGGGGCAACGCCTGGCTCGCGGGGCAGGTAGGCCTCGACGAAGCCGCCGACCGCGTGGAGCGGCAGGCAGGCCCCCAACTCGTCGCCGGAGACACCGGCGACCTTCCCCTCCGCGGATTCCTCGCCGACCTGCGGATCGAGGGCATGAAGTCGCTGCGGCTGGCCCTCCCCATTGCGGGCGACCCACTCGGACTCACCGGACCACCCCCCTTCAACTCCGCGGCCATCGAGGCGGGGCAGGCTGCGATAGCCGTGCTTCCCGGCAGATGCCTCGGCCTCATCCCCATGAGAGACCGCCGCGGGTCATCGTACGCCGGGGTTCGCTGGAGCGTGCTGGGGGCTGGCACCACCACCCCTGACCTGCCCTCGCTGGCCGAGGCCGAGCACGGGCTGACCCTCGCGATGCGCGCGGCCACCGACGCCCTGCTCGGTGTGGAGGGCCCGGCTCAGGGCCACCGCCGCGTGCAAATCGTCAGCGACGGCCTGGCCCCCGGCTACCCGGCCCGAGCCCACCGGGTCGCCGCTCTCGCCGCCCGGCTCGACGCGGTGCTGCGCGTCGCCGACGACCGGGGACTCACCTCGGGTCAGATCACCGCCCGAGACCATGCCCTGCGTGACCTCGACCGCGCGGTACGGCGTGCGCGGGTGGCCGCCCATCACGCGATCACCGAGTTCGTCTAGCGGGGTGCCTCCGGGCCCCGGCCGGGTCGTTCCAAGGACGGGCGCCGCTCCCGGGCGTGGGAAACCCGGTCGGCTCACCGGTGGAGCGGCGGACACGACCGTTGCCCGAACGGGCGCCGCTCCCGGGTGGAGGGGTCCGGGGGACACGGTCAGCCACCGGGCCGGTCCAGGCCGTGCCTCACGGCGTAGAGGGCGGCCTGGGTCCTGTCCTGGACCCCCAGTTTCATCAGCACGTTGGAGACGTGGGTCTTCACCGTCTTCTCCGCCACGGTGAGCTCCCTGGCGATCTCACGGTTGGAGCGCCCCGAGGCGATCAGTGTGAGCACCTCGCGCTCCCGGTCGGTCAGCGACGTCATGTGCCCGGCCACCGGAGCGGCAGAGTCCGGCGGCCCCGACGGCCCGGGCAACCCCGACAGCATCGCCTCGGCGGCCTCGGGCGCCAGCAGGATCTGGCCTCCGTGGACCGCGCGGATGGCCTGGACGAGCGCGGCGGGCTCGACGTCCTTGTAGAGGAAGCCGGCCGCCCCGGCCCGCATCGCCGGGGCCACGTCCTCCCTGTCGCTCACCGAGGTCAGCACCAGCACCCGCGGGAACGGCCCTCCCTCTCCCAGCCTGAGCAGCGTGCCGAGACCGTCGAGGACCGGCATCTTCAGGTCGAGCAGCAGCACGTCCGGGACGAGGGACTCCACCAGGGCGACCGCCTCCGCGCCGTCCGCGGCCTCTCCCACCACGTCGAGGTCGTCCTGAAGGTCCAGGAAGGTGCGCAGTCCCTGCCGGACGACCGGGTGGTCGTCAGCGATCAGCACACGGATCACACGGGGCACGCGGGCACCTCCATCCTGACCAGTGTCCCGTGGCCGGGCTCCGACCTCACCCGTACGACCCCGCCCAGGGCCTGTGCCCTGTCTCCCATCGACGCGATGCCCAGCCCCCGCCCCGCGGCGACGTCCACGTCGAACCCCGCCCCGTCGTCGCGCACCTCCAGGACCACGCGCCCGTCCTCATAGCCCAGCCGTACGCTGACGACGCCCGCCGCCGAGTGCCGGGAGGCGTTGTGCAGCGCCTCCTGGGCCACCCGGAGGACGGCCATCTCGGTCATCGGCGCGAGCGCGCACACCGGGGTCTCCTCGAAGGTGAACGAGGCCGGGTGAAGCCGGTCCAGCAGGTGCACGTGCTTGCGGAGCGTCTCGGCCAGGCCGTGCCGGTCGAGCTCGGCCGGGCGGAGCTCCACGATCACCGCGCGGAGCTCGGCCAGGGCCTCTCCCGCCAGCCGTTCGACCCGATCGAGCTCCCGCAGCGCCCGGTCGGGGTCGCGAACCACCAGCGAGGCCGCGGCCTGGGCGGTGAGCCGGAGCGAGAACAGCTTCTGGGTCACCGCGTCGTGCAGCTCCCCGGCCATCCGGGTGCGCTCCTCCGCCAGCGTCAGCTCCCGGCCGCGCTCGTAGAGGCGGGCGTTGGTGAGCGCGATCGCGGCGTGCGCGGCGAACATGGTGAGCAGCCCCTGGTCGGCCTCGGTGAACCCCCCGGGACTCCGCTTGTTGGACAGGAAGATGATCCCGAGCACCTGATCGCCGTCGAGAACCGGCACCCCGAGGAAGTCCTTGAGAATCGGATGGGCGCGGGGCCAGTATTCGAACCGGGGATCCCTGCGGATGTCGGGCAGCCGGACCGGTTCGCCCTCACGCAGCATCGCGCCCAGCATGCCGTGCTGGCGGGGCATGGGCCCGATGGCGTCCCACTGCTCGTCGGAGATGCCGTCGGCGACGAACTCGGCGAACGCCCCCTGGTCGTCGGGCACGCCGAGCGCGGCGTAGCGGGCGTCCAGCAGCTGCCGGGCGGACCGCACGATGACCTGGAGCACCTCCCTGACCGAGAGGTGCCTGGTCACGGCGAGCACCGCGGAACTCACCGCGTGCAGCACCGCGTCCCGGTCTTCGTTCATGAAAAAACTCTAGGCCCCCGTGCTCGCGACCGCGCTCGGCCGTCGGTCCTAGGTCCATCAGCGCAGGGCCGCCCCGGTCCTGCGCCCGATGTGCGGGAGGCATGCGGTTCATACCGTCGAGACATGACCCGTCAAGACACGACGAAGACAGCACTCATCACCGGCGCCTCCCGTGGCCTCGGCCTCGCGCTCGCTCGTTCCCTGGCCGCCGACGGCTGGCGGCTCATCCTCACCGCACGGGGCGTGGACGCGCTGAAACCCGTCGCGGACGAGCTCGGCGCCCTCGCCATCGCCGGAGACGTCGCCGACCCGGGCCACCGGGACCGGCTGGCGCATGCCGTACACGATCAGGGTGGGCTGGACCTGCTCGTCAACAACGCGTCCGGGTTGGGCGCGGTCCCGCTGCCGCCCCTGGCCGGCTATCCGATCGACACCCTCGAAGATCTGTTCAGATCCAACGTGCTGGCTCCGCTGGCGCTGATCCAGCTGACCCTGCGTGGGCTCAGGGAGCGGCGCGGGGCAATCGTCAACATCTCCTCCGACGCCGCTGTGGAGCCCTACGAGGGCTGGGGCGGGTACGGCGCGACCAAGGCCGCCCTGGAGCAGATCTCCGGCGTGCTGGCCGCCGAGGAGCCCGACGTCCTGGTCTGGTGGGTGGACCCGGGCGAGATGAACACGGCCATGCTCGCCGACGCGGTCGGCGCCGAGGAGGCCTCGGCGGCCGCAGGCCCGGAGGCGGTCGTCCCCACCCTGCGGCGGCTGATCGCGGAGCGCCCGGCCAGCGGACGGGTGAGGCACGAATGAGCGGCCGACGCGAACGACGCGAACGGGCCGGCGATCCCGGCGGCACGCGGATCGGAACGGCGAAGGAGGAATCGTGAGCACACCGACGACGGACGCCATGGCATCGGACTTCGTACTCCCGTACGACCTGGAGGCGCACGAGCCACCCGAGGCCCGCGGGCTGGCCCGCGACGGAGTGCGGCTGCTGGTCTCGCGCGGTGGTGTCGGAGAGACGCGCGGAAGCACCGAAGGGACCCGCGGGAAGGCCCTGGAGACCCGTGGAAGTCCCGAAGAGCCCCCTACGGACAACCGAGAACCCCGTGGGAACAACGGCGAGACCCGTACGGACACCCGAGAGCCCCATGGGAGCAACGGTGACGTCGCAGGAACACGCGAGAGCGCCGAAGACACCCATGGGAAGGCCAGGGAGACCCGTGGGAGAGGCGGTGAGATCAGCCACCGCACGTTCGCCGACCTGCCCAGCCTGCTGGAACCCGGTGATCTGCTGGTCGTCAACAACTCCGCCACGCTCCCCGCCGCGGTCCGGCTCGATCGGCTCGCGGTGCACTTCTCGACCGAGCGAGAGGACGGAACCTGGCTGGTCGAGCTGCGCCGCCGGATGCGGACGGCCAGCGAGCCCTATCCGGGCGGCGCCGGAGGGGAGTGGCTGCCGCTGCCCGGCGGGGCCACCCTGCGGCTGCTGGAGCGGGAGACGCCGCGTCTGTGGCGGGCCAGGCTCGACCGCGAGGTCCCCGCCTACCTCCACCGGTACGGCGTGCCGATCCGCTACTCCTACGTGGACGAGGACTGGCCGCTGGCCGACTACCAGACCGTGTTCGGGGTGCGCCCCGGAAGCGCGGAGATGCCCAGCGCGGGACGGCCGTTCACCACCGGCCTGGTGACCGAGCTGGTGTCACGCGGGATCGGCATGGCGCCGATCACCCTGCACACGGGGGTGGCCTCGCCGGAGAAGAACGAGCCGCCCTATCCGGAGTGGTTTGAAGTGCCCGAGACCACCGCGCGGCAGGTGGAACTCGCACGCGAGTCGGGCAGCCGGGTGATCGCCGTGGGCACGACCGTGGTGCGGGCGCTGGAGACGGCCGCGCTGGCCACCGGCCGCGTACGGGCCGCGCGCGGCTGGACCTCCCACATCGTGACGCCCTCCGCCGGGGTGAGGGCGGTGAACGGCCTGATCACCGGCTTGCACGAGCCACGCTCCAGTCACCTGCTGATGCTGTCGGCGATCGCCGGTGGCGAGTTGCTCTCCAGGTCCTACGCGGAGGCTCTCAGGGAGGGTTATCTCTGGCACGAGTTCGGAGATGTCCACCTGATCCTGAGCTAGCCGGTCATCCGGCGGGGCTTTCCCGCCGGCCCTCATCCGCCGATCACGGCAATCCACGAGGGGCACCGAATTCAGAACGGAGGTAAGGGCGGCGCCCGCGCTATAGCGGCGAGTTCGCCATGGCGTCGGCCCGCGTTCCAACGGGCGTAACCGATACCCGGAACGCCCTTAATCTCCGCATGGGTGTGCGTCTGAAGTGCCGGGGCCGAGAACCCGGTTCCCCCGATAGTCCGTACATCTCTTTTCGATGAATTTCCCGCATACCCGAAGCATCCGAGGCTGTCCACATGGGGCGGGACGGCCGGCGCGGGACACTCCGACACTCGATACGGCGCCGCTCCGAGAGTCGGCTCGGAATAGCGTAATAAAGATAATAAATTTACTTTTTCTCGCTATATGTGATAAAACGCTGCGACTTGAACGGGGACGATCACAGCGTCCCCGTCCCCCCCAACTGGGAGACGTTTAATGCGCCACCCGATCTCTAAGATCGCCGCTCTTGCCCTGGTCGCACCGCTCGCGGGCACGTTCCTGCTCGCCGGACCGGCCTCGGCCGCTCCCGCCAAGGCTCCCGCCGCGGCCGTCAAGAAGGCCGACGACCCGTTCTCCACCTTCGTCGTCCAGGCTGCGGCCTCCAAGACGGTCCGTCCCGGCCAAAAGATCACCTACACCATCAAGGCCACGAACTCCGGCCCGTACGTCTCCGACGCAGGCGCCTACTTCATCCTGGCCCAGTTCCCCAAGAGCGTCATCCTCAGCGGCAAGTGGACCTACCAGGGCCCCGCCGAGAGCGAGTGCATCACCGAGGAGCAGATCCTGGTCTGCGCCGTGGACAAGAACCTCAAGGTCAAGGAGTCCATCTCCTTCAAGTTCGCGTTCAAGGTCGCGAAGACCGCCAAGGGCACGCTGAAGTCCACCCTCGGCGTGGCGGCCTACGACGTGCCCACGGGCGCGGAGACCCTCAGCCGTGACGAGCTCGAGCGCCTCGGCGTCAAGAGCTGGTTCTTCGGCAAGAACCACAGCACGCGCGTCGCGCGCTAGCCGTACCCCGGCGCACGAACCCGGCCCGCCGCCGCTCCGATGGGGCATCGACCGGCCGGTGATGCCCGCCACCGGAGCCTCCGTCCCTTCGGGGCGGGGGCTCTCGGCGTTCGACCCGGGCGAGGCGTCCGCGCACCCGCCGTACGGCAGGCACCCGGCCCCCGCCGTCCCTCGCGTCCGCCGTACGAAGTGTGGACAGCCTCATATGCGCCGGGACCGCCCGCCCGGCATGATTTCCCCCATGACCGATTCCGCACACCGTGTGGCCCATGGCTGAGCTCAGGGTCGTCCTGGCCGAGGACCACTATCTGGTGCGCGAGGGCACCCGCCGGCTCCTGGAGGCCTCGGGGGAGATCGAGGTGGTGGCGGCCGTGGGCACCGCCGACGAGCTGCTCGACGCCGCTCAGCGGCTCCGGCCCGACGTGGTGGTGACCGACATCCGGATGCCCGGATCGGCCGAGCTCGTACGGCCGGGCATGGAGGGCATCGACGCCGCGCACCGGATCCGGGCCTCCTCGCGGGACATCGGGGTCGTGGTGCTCTCCCAGTTCTCCGACGCGATGTTCGCCCTGGACCTGTTCAGGGACGGCACCGAGGGCAGGGCCTACCTGCTCAAGGACCGGGTCGGAGACATCGACGAGTTGCTCGGCGCCATCAGGTCGGTGGCCGGGGGCGGATCGGTGATCGACCCCAAGGTGGTGGAGGGTCTGCTGGCCAAGCGCGGGGTGCGTGACACTCCCCCGCCCGCCGAACTGACGCCCAGGGAGCTGGACGTGCTCAGGGAGATGGCACACGGCCTGTCCAACGGGGGCATCGCCCGGGCCCTGCACCTGTCGGTCTCCGCGATCGAGAAACACGTGAACTCGATCTTCATGAAGCTCGCCCTGGAGAACAGCCCCGACACCCACCGCCGGGTGGCCGCGGTCATCGCTTATCTCGGGTCGGCCTAGAAACGCACCGGTCGCCGACGGCGCACCGGACATCGCGCCCCGCGCTCCAGGTCACCGCAGGACCACGGTTCCAGGCCGTCGCAGGACCACGAACCACGCTTCCGGGCCGTCGCAGGACCACGAACCACGCTTCCGGGCCGCCGCAGGACCACGAACCACGCTTCCGGGCCGCCGTGGGAACCGCGGGCCGCGGCCCTAGGCCGCGGCGGGAACCGTGTGCCTCGCCGATTCCATGATCACCGAAGCGACCGAGGCCTCGGCCTTCCACGCCAGGACGCGGCGGTTCTCCGCGGTCACCGGAGGAAGCATGGTCACCTCCACGACCAGACGGCGGAAGGCGACCACCCTCTGGATGGAGGCCAGAAGCGTGTCGTCGCCCACGAAGGTGGAACCGGTGGCGAGGGCGCCGTCGACGTCCACGTAGCGCAGCGCGACCGGGCGGACCGGGGCCTCGGCGTCCAGTGCCGCCTGGAACACGGCCGGGCGGAAGGCGCCCATCTCACGGCCGCACCAGGTGGTGCCCTCGGGGAAGGCCATCACCGGGTGGCCTTCCCCGAGGGCCCTGGCCACCTCGCCGACCGCCTCGGGCAGCGCCGACAGCCGGTCCCTGTCGATGAACAGGGCGCCCGACCCGGCCGCCAGCATGCCGATCACCGGCCATCCCTGGACCTCCCGCTTCGCGAGCAGGCGGCACGGCAGCGCGGCCGCCATGACGAGCGGATCCAGCCAGGACACGTGGTTGGCCACGATCAGCGGAGCCGCCCCCGAGCCGGTGACACCGGTGACACCGGAGACGCCCGAGACGCCCGAGACGCCCGAGACGCCCGAGACAGAGCCGGCCACGACCAGTTTCGCCCTCGAAACGGGGGCGAAACCGCGCTCGGCCGACCCGGCCAGGAACGCGAAGCCCTGCCGTACCTCGATCCGGACACCGAGAGCCCGCAGCAGCAGCCGGGACCAGATGCTCGTCAACCGGACCCGCTCCGCCGTACCGAGCACGTGGGTGAGGAGCGCGAACGCCGTACCGGCCAGGATCAGGACCACGGCGGCCGCCAGCCGCAGGGTCCTGCGCGGCCAGGCGGCCCTCGCGTCCGAGGGGATGAGACAGGTGGTGGGCATGCACGGCGCCACCGGCAGCCAGGGGTTCACGCCTGCTCTCCCAGGAAGTGACGCAGGTAGCGGGGGTCGGCGTTGGCCATCGAGAGCAGCACGAAGAAGTCGGCCACGTCGAAGTCGGGGTCGTAGGCGGGCGGGCCGCAGATCCACGCGCCCAGCCGGACGTAGCCGCGCATCAGGGGAGGCAGCACGGTCCGGTCGGAGCTCGGGTCGACCTGCAGGGGACGGTGGGGGGTGACGCGATACTCCGGCGGGGAGAGCGGCACCCGCTGCATGACCCCGGCGGCGGAGGACACCGGGACCGAGCAGCACCCGGCCAGCCACTCGTACCCCCCGGCGACCATGTAACGCGCGATGCCCGCCCACATCAGCCCGAGCACCGCACCGCCCCGATGGTCGGCGTGCACGCAGGCCCTGCCCGCCTCGACCATGCCCGGCCGGATCCCGGCCAGCGCGCTGAGATCGAATTCGGAGTCGGAGTAGAGCCGGTCGGCCCGGCGAGGGGTGAGCAGCCGGTAGGTGCCGACGACCTCGCCCGTGTCGCCGTGCCGTACCAGCAGGTGGTCACAGTAGGCGTCGAGCGGATCGACGTCCAGACCTGTGATGGGACTGTCCAGCCGAGCACCCATCTCCTCGGCGAAGACCTGGTGGCGCAGGCGCTGGGCCTCGCGCATCTCGACAGCGGTACTGGCCAGCCCGACGGTGTAGCGAGCGACTCGTGGCTCTGCGGGAAGGGTCGTCATGGGTTCATGAAGACACCCATAAGTGACGCTGGACCTGAGGTGTCCGCGAACTTCAGGCGTCCGGATGATGAACCACATTCACGATCGATTCCAGAGCCAAGTAGCGTAGGGAACGATGAACCAGCGCACGCTTCTGATCACGTTGACCGGCCCGGACCGACCGGGCGTCACCTCGCGGCTCTTCTCGGTCCTGTCGAACTTCCCCGTCGTCGTCGCCGACGTCGAGCAGGTCGTCATCCGTGGCCGGCTCACCCTCGGCATCCTCGTCTCCTACGCCGGCGAGGCCCCGACCGGGACCGGCGGCACCCTCGGCGCGCTCTGGACCGCCGTGGAGCGGAGCGCCGAGGACCTCGGTCTGCAGGTGGAGCTGTCCACGGGTTCCGATCCCAAGGAGAGGCGGCGACGCGGGCGGCTTCACATCACCGTGCTCGGCGCGCCCCTCCAGCCCGCCGCGATGGCGGGCATCGCGGGGCGGATCGCCGCGGCAGGCGCCAACATCGACCGGATCGAACGACTGTCCAACTACCCGGTGACCTGCATCGAGCTGGCCGTCTCCGGCGCCGACCCGGACACGCTCCGGGCCGAGCTGGCCGTCGAGGCGCACACGCAGCAGGTCGACGTGGCCGTGCAGAGGACCGGCCTGCACCGCAGGGCCAAGCGGCTGATCGTGATGGACGTGGACTCCACGCTCATCCAGGGCGAGGTGATCGAGCTCCTGGCGGCGCACGCGGGCTGCCTGGAGGAGGTCGCCAGGGTCACCGAGGAGGCGATGCGCGGCGAGCTCGACTTCGCCGAGTCGCTGCGCCGCAGGGTCGCGCTGCTGGAAGGCCTCAGCGAGGAGGTCTTCGAGAAGGTCCGGGAGGAGGTCGTGCTCACTCCCGGTGCCCGCACGCTGGTGCGGACGCTCAAGCGGCTCGACTACCGGTTCGCGATCGTCAGCGGCGGGTTCACCCAGCTCACCGACGCCCTCGTCAAGGATCTCGGGATCGACTACTCGGCGGCCAACACCCTGGAGGTCGTGGACGGCCTGCTCACGGGGCGGGTCATCGGCGAGATCGTCGACCGGCCGGGGAAGGCGCGGGCGCTGGAGCGCTTCGCGCTGGAGGCGGGGATCCCCATCAGCCAGACGGTGGCGATCGGCGACGGCGCCAACGACCTGGACATGATCGCGAAGGCGGGTCTGGGGATCGCGTTCAACGCCAAGCCGGTGGTCCGCCGGGCCGCCGACGCCGCGGTGAACGTGCCCTATCTCGACTCGATCCTCTACCTGCTCGGCATTCCTCGGGCCGAGGTCGAGGACGCCGACGCCGAAGACGGCGTCACCGTCGCGGAGCGCTGAGCGAGGCCAGCCGGACGGCCTCGGCGCTCAGGCCCCGCAGGGGCGGCTGGGCGGCCGCGGCGTGTCTGATCCCCTCGCGCACCCCGGTCATCCGGTCGGCGGTCCCCTCGGCCAGCTCTTCCATGCGGCGCGCGGCCAGCCCGTCCACGTATGCGCCGAGCTCGTCGAGGACGCTGTCCAGATCATCGGGCGGCTCCTCGGGCCGCTCCGCCCTGACCGCCTCCGCGACCCTCTCCAGCCGATCCGCGACCATGTCGAGAACCGTCACCGTGGGCCCCGGCTCCGCTCCGGGCGGCGGCACCGCGAGCAGCGTGAGCGCGTTGTCCCGCAGCCTCTGAGCCGCCGTCACCGCGTCCCTGAGCCTCCGTGGCGCGCTGCCCCCCGGCTCCTTGTCCAACCGGTCCAGAGACTCTGTGAGCCGATCCCCGGCGTCGGCCGCCGAGTCGACCTCGGCACGCACCTCGCGGGGGCCCTGGTCGGCCAGCGACCGCACCAGCGAGGCGTGCTTCTCCAGCATGTCCACGATCCTGCCGGTCAGCAGTGCCCGGTTCTCCCTGGGCCACAGCAGCCGGGCGAAGAGCAGCGCCAGCGCCCCGCCGGCGATCGTGAGCGCCACCCTGGCCACCGCCGCGTCCCAGCTGAGCGGCAGGGAGAAGTCGGACAGCATCAGCGACAGCGGCGTGGAGAACATCGCCCAGCAGCCGTAACAGGATCCGCGCAACGCGAACCCCAGTGCCGCGCAGATCCCGATGAACAGGATCAGGTAGAAGAGACCCGGCGCGATCGCGAGCACCAGCGCCGCGCCCATCGCGCCCACGGCCGTGCCCAGGACCCGTAGCAGTACCCGGTCCACCGTGTCCTGGTAGGCCGGACGGAGGCTGACGGTCACGGTCACCACGAACCACTTGGCGTAGTGCTCGTGAACCAGCAGCATCAGCCCCATGGCCATGATCGTCGCCAGCCCCCGCCGGATCGGGTCGGAGCCGGTCGTGAACACCGGCTTTCCCGGCCGTCCGAACCTCGGCAGGCGCACCGCGACGTCAAGCCCCTCGGCCATCTGTTGCGCCACCGACCGCACGGCCATCCCGATCCGGTCCAGACCCCGGCAGATCTGCCCCAGCAGCACGACCCCGGTCAGCCCCTCACCATCCGCGTCGACGTCCCTGCGGATCTCCTCCGTCCGGTCGGCGAAGCGCTTGGCGGCGGCCAGCGCCTCGGGCACCGCGGCCGAACTGCCGGACGTCACCGCCTCCCGCAGCGCGAGGGCCAGTGCCTCGACCGCCTCATCCAGCTCATCGGTCCATCCCGTCCCGATGTCCGCCGTTGCGGCCGCCGCTCGCAGCACGCGCAGCGCGACGGTCTCGTGGAGGACGCGGGTCAGCGTGGCCAGCAACCGCTCCGGGGAGTGGTCGTTCTCATTCTCGTCCTCGTCCGAGACCCGGTAGAGGGAGAACGCCCTGGCCGCGTCTTTCTGCGCGATGCCTGCCTGGCGCTGCAGCAGCTCCCTGCTCTCGTCCGAGAGCGAGGTCCTGCCCTCCGAGGCCAGGAGGTCGGCGACAGCCGTACCGGCCTTCCGCAGCGCCCTGTGGAGCGGCTGAAGGCGGCGCACCGGCCAGACCACCACGACCAGCAGCGTGACCAGCAGGCCGCCGGCCGCAGTGACCGCCATGTGGAGCGGCAGGCTCAATCCGGACGGGGCGAAGTAGGCGAGGACCACGGCGAGCACCGCGGGAATGCCGAGCACGGCCCAGTAGACGCTGGCCGCGGCGACCAGACCGACCACGACGGCGGCCGGCCAGGGATAGGGCTGGATCAATCCGCCGAGGCCGACGCCGAGGGTGACCATCACCGTGGCGAGGAGCAGCTTGCGGACGCGCTCGCCGTACGGCAGGCCGGGGGCGTCGCCGAAGACGGCGAGGTAGCCGCCCAGCGCCGTCGCGGCGCCCTCGTGGACGTGGCCGGACAGCACGCCGAGCAACAGCGGGAGGCAGACGCCCAGCGCGCAGATCAGGCCGTATCCCCATGCGGGACGCCCGGAGATCTCGAAGTCACAGCGCAGCGCCTTGACGATCCTCCGCATGCCACCCCCGATCCCGACGACGGGAGGTCGTACCCTTCCTGACCTTCCTGCCCCGTTATCGGATGTTCAGTGGTCGCCCGGGCTCCAGCGGCTGACGCCGCGTCCCACGTCGAGCCCGGCCCACTCGTCGTCGATCTCGATGACCGCGAACGCGCCGGGCGGGAAGCCGAAGTCGCCGTTCTCCGTGGTGAGGCCCTGGACCAGGTGGTGGATGCCGGGGTTGTGGCCGACCAGCATCAGCGTGCGCACCTCGGGGTCGCTCCGCCGGATCAGCGTGAGCAGCTCATCGGAGTAGGCCTCGTAGATGACCGGCTCGAACACGATGTCCGCGCCGGAGGGGGTGGCCCCGTCCCCGGAGAGGGCCAGCTCGGCGGTCCGCCTGGTCCGCGCCGACGGCGAGCAGAGCACCAGGTCGGGCCGGAGGTCCATGCCGGTGAGCGCCTCACCGATCCGGCGGGCGTCGTGTTCGCCGCGCTCGGTGAGAGGGCGCTCCCTGTCCGGGAGGCCGGGAACCTGAGCCGCCCTCGCGTGCCGCAGGACGATGAGCGTGCGCGCCGTCACCCCGACGCCCAGATGGCCGCACCCGCGATCACCGCGAACACCACGACCATCGCCAGCAGGATGAGGAGGAGCGTCTTACCGCCGGAGGGTTGTTCTTCCATGGGCCCAGTTTCCCACCGGGGTCGTCCGCACATGCGGAAGGGGTGCACGCCCCCGTGCACCCCTCCCGTCACACCTCGCTCAGCTGGAGATCTGCTCCGGCTCGCGATCCGTCTGGCTCTCCTCGGCCGGGGCGATGCTCGCCGAACGACGCTTGGAGATGACCACCGCGGCGACGACGACGCCGACCGCGAGCACGGTGACGCCGATCCGCAGCCCCACGTTGTCGGCATAGGTCACCACGGCGGGAGCGATCAGCAGCGCCACCAGGTTCATCACCTTGAGCAGCGGGTTGATCGCCGGGCCGGCGGTGTCCTTGAACGGGTCACCGACGGTGTCACCGATGATGGTGGCCTCGTGAGCCGGTGAACCCTTGCCTCCGTGATGGCCGTCCTCGACCAGCTTCTTGGCGTTGTCCCAGGCGCCACCGGAGTTGGCCAGGAACACCGCCATCAGCGTGCCGCAGGCGATGGCGCCGGCGAGGAACGCGCCGAGCGGCGCGTAACCGAGGGCGAAACCGACGGCGATCGGGGTCAGTACGGCGAGCAGGCCAGGCGTGGCCAGCTCCCGCAGCGAGTCGCGGGTGCAGATGTCCACGACCCTGCCGTAGTCGGGCAGCTCCGTACCGGCCATGATTCCCGGCTTGGTGCGGAACTGCTCGCGGACCTCGAAGACCACCCGCCCGGCCGCACGGCCGACCGCCATGATCGCCAGACCGGAGAACATGAACACCACCGCGGCACCGATGATCAGGCCGACGAGCACGTTCGGGGAGTCGACGCTCAGGTTGAACGACGCGAACGAGCCCAGCGCCTCCTTCACACTCGCACTCGCGATGGTCAGCTGGGTCTCGACCGCCGTACGGAACGCGCCGAACAGCGCGGTCGCGGCGAGCACCGCCGTCGCGATCGCGATGCCCTTGGTGATGGCCTTGGTGGTGTTGCCCACCGCGTCCAGCGACGTGAGCACCTGTGCGCCCTCACCCTGGACGTCGCCGGACATCTCGGCGATGCCCTGGGCGTTGTCGGAGACCGGGCCGAAGGTGTCCATCGACACGATCACACCGACCGTGGTCAGCAGGCCGGTGCCCGCCAGTGCCACGGCGAACAGGGCGATGGTGACGTTGCCGAACCCGAGCAGGAAGGCTCCGTAGACGGCGCCTCCGATGATCAGTGCGGAGTAGACCGCCGACTCCAGGCCGACACTGATGCCGGACAGGATGACCGTGGCGGGACCGGTGCGGGAGCTCTCCCCGATGTCCCTCACCGGACGACGGTTCGTCTCGGTGAAGTAGCCGGTGAGGACCTGGATGGCACTCGCCAGCACCAGACCGATGAGCACCGCGCCGATCGCGATCAGACGCGGGTCGGAGGTGATCGCGGCGACCTCCGGGCTCACGCCGGTCAGCCCGGCGAAGCTGCTCGGCAGGTAGAGGAAGGCCGCGACGGCGACGAGAATCGCCGAGATGGCCGCGGAGATGAAGAACCCACGGTTGATCGCGGCCATCGCGTTGCGGTCACCCTTGCGCGGAGCGGTGACGAAGATGCCGATGATGGCGGTCAGCACACCGATCATCGGAACGATCAGCGGGAAGACCAGGCCCTCGACGCCGAAGGCGACCTTGCCCAGGATGAGGCTGGCGACCAGCATGACCGCGTAGGACTCGAACAGGTCGGCGGCCATGCCCGCGCAGTCACCGACGTTGTCGCCCACGTTGTCGGCGATGGTGGCGGCGTTGCGCGGGTCGTCCTCCGGGATGCCCTGCTCGACCTTGCCGACCAGGTCGGCGCCGACGTCGGCGGCCTTGGTGAAGATGCCGCCGCCCACTCGCATGAACATGGCGAGCAGGGCGGCACCGAAGCCGAAGCCCTCCAGCACCGCCGGAGCGTCGCCTCCGTAGACGAGCACCACGATGGCCGCGCCGAGCAGGCCGAGACCGACAGTGATCATGCCCGCGACGCCACCGGTGCGGAAGGCGATCCGCATGGCGACCTTCTCGCCGGCACTACGGGCGGCCGCGGCGACACGGACGTTTCCGCGGACCGCGAGCCACATGCCGATGAAACCGGTCAGTGCGGAGAACAGCGCACCGATCACGAAGAACACCGATCGGCCGATCGCCACGCTGGTCGACTCGGCCGGTAGGAGGTACAGCAGGAAAGGAATCAGTACGACGAACACCGCGAGCGTCCGGAACTGCCGCGTCAGATACGCGGAAGCCCCTTCCTGTACGGCTCGCGCGATGTTCTGCATACGCTCGGTGCCCTGATCGGCGGCGAGCACCTCCCGCACCAGGGCGCCTGCGACGCCAAGTGCGAGCAGGGCCACGACGGCGACCACGATCACAATGTTGAAATGGGAACCGCTCAGGGATACCGCTGGCTCTTCGACAGCGGCGAGGTGGAGCACAGACATCCGACTCTCCTTGGCAAGACGGGAACCACGTCCTGCCCGGAGTGCGCTGCAATAGGTATAAGCGGGCGGAGCGGCGCACATCCGGGGTGGTTCGCACTGCCGCTTCCAGTTGCGTCCGCAGACGCCCACCGGATTCGGCCCGTCATGGGCCGCTCCGAAGGACAAACCTTGGCCGGTGCCGGGAGTCTACGCAGCGAGGACGCGGATATAAAGCCTCTCCCGGCGGCCAATTGACAACGCGTCAGCTAAGCCCTCGCCGACCGACCTGCTTATAAGGGCATTTACGCCGCCACATCAAGGCCTACAACCCAGTTTCATGGCCATTTCGGTCTGCTTATATACAAATTATGTTTTGACCGAAAATGGGGATACGCAGACGAACAGCCGGGCGCGCCCGCAAGCGGACGCGCCCGGCTGCTGGAGTCGTCTGTCAGATCGGAGGCAGGCCGTTGGTCGCCGCGGGCCAGCTCATGCGGATGCGCATGCCCTTCTGACTCGGGTAGACCTGAACGTCGTCGGCCAGCCCCGCGATGACCGCAATGCCGAATCCGGACATCAGGGTGTCAGGGAGCTGCCCGAGCGGATCGTCGAACCGTAACAATCCGCGATCCTGCTCCAGCTCGTCACTTGGCGCGGAGTCGGTGACTGTCACCTCGAACCGCCCCAAGTCATCTCGTAGCTCGATACGGATCGGCTCTCCCGGGCAGTGGAGGCGATGTGCCTCCACGGCCCGTGAGCATGCCTCACCGACAGCGAGCCGTACTTCGTCCAGCAGCGACTCCTCCACACCGGTGCGCCTGGCGATCGCCGTGGCGACCAGACGTGCCGTGCGCACATGTGCGGGAAGAGCGCTGAACGTCAGCTCGACGGTAGCCACGACTACTTGTCTCGACCGTGGGCTTCCTTGGCCTCGTCAACCGAGGCGTAGATCCCGAAGACCTTGGTCAGTCCGGTAATCCGGAAAATCTTCAAGATGCGCTCCTGGGTGCAGACCAGCTCCAGTGAGCCATCGTGCGCCCGAACTCGCTTGAGCCCGCCGACCAGGACACCAAGGCCCGTGGAGTCAAGGAAGTCGACCTTCTCCATGTTGACGAGCAGGTGGAAATTCCCCTTGTTGACCAGGTCGATCAGGAGCTCACGCAATCTGGGCGCAGTGTAGACATCGATCTCACCCTCGACCTCAACGATGGTGAGACGGTCCTCGGAATGGTGGTCCAACTTCAGATCCACAGATCCTCCAGCGCCTTGCCTGCGAAAGTACCAATTCGGACGTGCCTCCTGGGACCGAGTGACCCCCGGATGACAAGCCCCGACGCGCGGCATTCAACCATGCGTACGCTCAGTGTCTATACGAAATCACGATTCCCGGCGACTCTGCCCACAGATGTGAGACTGGAAACCAGTGACTCCGCCCTCATCCTCTTCCCTTCGAGCGGGCACCGCTCTCACCCACCTGCTCGACGTTCCCGCACGTCGCGAGCGTGTGACACACGTGGAGCACGTTCCCGCACGTCAGGCGGGCGAGACTCAGTGGCCGGACTGGGTCGATGAACGTCTGGTTACGCGCTGGGCGAACCACGGTATTTCCGGCCTGTGGCCGCATCAGGCCGAGGCGGCCAACCTGGTTCACGACGGCCTAAACGTGATCATCGCCACAGGGACCGCCTCGGGCAAGTCCCTCTCCTACTTGGTGCCCGCCCTCTCGTCGGTGCTCGACGGCGGCACGGTCCTCTACCTGTCGCCCACCAAGGCGCTGGCAGCCGATCAACTCCGCTCACTGGGCGAGCTCGACCTGCCCGAACTCCGCGCGGCGACCTTCGACGGCGACACCTCCTTCGAGGAACGGGCCTGGATCCGCAGGCACGCCAACTACGTCCTGACCAACCCGGACATGATCCATCGCACCCTGTTGCCCCGCCACGCCCAGTGGTCGGCCTTCTGGCGGCGGCTGCGGATGATCGTCGTGGACGAGTGCCACGGCTACCGAGGCGTGTTCGGCTCCCACGTGGCGCAGATCCTGCGCCGCCTGCGCCGGATCTGCGCCCGGTACGGCTCCAGCCCCACCTTCCTGCTCTCCTCGGCCACGGCCAGCGAGCCCGGAACTTTCGCAATGCGCCTGACGGGCCTTCAAATGGCCGAGGTGACCACGGACGCCTCTCCCCGAGGCGCAACCACCTTCGCCCTGTGGGAGCCGCCCCTGACCGGCCTGCGCGGCGAGGGGGGCGCACCCCTCCGCCGTCCCGCCACCGCCGAGAGCGCCGACCTCCTCGCCGACCTCGTCATCGCCGACGTCCGCACCCTGGCCTTCGTCCGCTCCCGCCGTGCCGCCGAGTCCGTGGCCCTCACCACCCGGGCCAGGCTCCAGGACCTCGTCATCGACGTGGGCGCACCGGCGGAACTGCCCGACAAGGTGGCGGCCTACCGGGCCGGATATCTGGCGGAGGACCGCCGGAAACTGGAGAAGGCTCTGCGGTCGGGAGACCTGCTCGGGCTGGCGACGACCAACGCGCTGGAGCTCGGCGTCGACGTGTCCGGGCTGGACGCCGTGCTCATCGCGGGCTGGCCGGGAACCCGGGCGTCACTCTGGCAGCAGGCCGGGCGGGCGGGACGGGACGGGCAGGACGCGCTGGCGGTGCTGATCGCCAGGGACGACCCCCTGGACACCTACCTGGTCCACCACCCCGAGGCCCTGTTCGGCCGGCCCGTCGAGGCGATCGTGCTCGACCCCGACAATCCCTACGTGCTGGGGCCGCATCTGTGCGCGGCCGCCTCCGAGATCCCCCTCACCCATGACGACCTCGAGGTCTTCGGACCGGCCACCAAGCAGGTGCTCTCAGACCTGGTCGAGGCCGGCCTGCTCAGAGAACGCGCCACGGGCTGGTTCTGGACCAGCCGGGACCGGGCCACCGACCTCGCCGACATCCGGGGAGGAGGAGGCGCTCCGGTCCAGCTCGTCGAGACGTCCACCGGCCGGCTGCTCGGCACCGTGGACGAGCCCTCGGCCCACATGTCCGTGCACACCGGCGCGGTCTACGTGCATCAGGGAGAATCGTTCCTGGTGACCGAGCTCGACCTGGAGGCGGAAGTCGCCCTGCTCGAGGCCGGGACACCCGAATACACGACCTTCGCGAGGGACGTCACCGACATCTCGGTGATCGAATCCCTTCGCTCGCACCCGCTCGGCCCCGGAGAGCTTCACTTCGGCTCGGTGGAGGTCACCAGCCAGGTGGTCTCCTACATCAAGCGTCGCGCCCAGAGCGGCGAACTCCTCGGTGACGAGCCTCTCGACCTGCCTCCGCGCACGCTGCGGACCCGCGCGGTCTGGTGGACGCTTCCCGCCTCAGCGATCACCCCTCTGGCCGGGGACGGCCTGGATCTCGGCGGAGCCGCCCACGCGGCCGAACACGCCTCCATCGGCCTGCTACCGCTGTTCGCGACCTGCGACCGCTGGGACATCGGCGGCGTCTCCACCGAACTCCACCCGGACACCGGGCTGCTCACCGTCTTCGTCTACGACGGCCACGAAGGCGGCGCCGGCTTCGCCGAACGTGGCTACGCCCGCGCCCGCGACTGGCTCACCGCCACTCGCGAGGCCATCGCCTCATGCGAGTGCGAACGGGGCTGCCCCTCCTGCATCCAGTCGCCCAAATGCGGCAACGGCAACGAGCCTCTGGACAAGACCGGAGCACTCCGTCTCCTCGCCGTCCTGCTCTCCATCGACCCGCGCGAGGCATGATCGAAGCAGGTCACATCCAGTGCACCCGACATTTCGGTCACCCGAAAGCTCATGACGGTGGAGCCCCATATTGCTCACGGACCGTGGGCCCCACGCCTGCTCCCTCAGGACCGTGAATGGAAGCGCTGCGTTTGCCGCCGCGGGCCGTGACCCTATGTCGCTTCCTCCAGCCAGGAGGGGAGTGCTCGTAAAACTCCTCCAGCCAGGAGGGGAGTGCTCGTAAAACGACGGCGTCCGCCGGGATCGGGAGCCGAGGTAGGGAAACGTCGTCCTGGTCGGCCGCTCGATCGCGACCTTTCTTCCGAAGGACTCATCACTTCTGTTCGGATCCCTTTCTCAGTCGGCGAAATCGGAGATGTGAACAGGCCCGGCACGTGCATCGGCCATGACGGTCACCCCGCCCGCCACAGGCAACAAAAGCCGTAGGGCCACCTGAATGTCAGCGATGCCGTCACCGTCGATGGAACAGCGTGTGACCTTCGCCCCGTTGCCCACGGCAAGCGAGGACGCCTCAGCACAACCGCGGTTCGGATCGGCGAAGGCCAGTCTCGCGGCGGCGAGCGCGCTCAGATCGGCGGCGCTCTGCGCCCGGTGACGCGCCACCCTGGCCATCCCGGTGAAGGCGACCGCGGACGCCATCGCGAAGATCAACGCCATGAGCCCGACCATCCAGATCGTGGCCGACCCTCGCTCTGTGTCCGCCCCGTTCCGATGTCCGGCCTGCTTCCGGTGTCCGCTCTGTTCCCGGCCCAATCTCCTCCCCGCCTCCCTGTGGCACCGGCGGCCTCTCATCGCCGACTCCATCCGTCTCCCTCCTCATGGTTCGGTGCCGGAGACAGCCGTCACCATGGCAAACGTCACATCGGGCTCGGTGCCGGAGAGGGCGATCGCTTCCATCAGATTCGGTGACGGATCCGATCGGGCTCGGTGACATACGTCACACGGGATTCGATGACAGATCCACAGGATCCGGTGACGGACATCGCACCGGGCTCAGCCGTCACTCCTCGCCAGGCCCGGTGGCGGACATCACACCGGGTTCGGTGGCGGACATCGCAGCCGCATGAACGGTGACGCTCGGGAGCGAGGCGCCCCAGCGAGGTCTGACACTCACGGACACCTCCACCCGGGCGACCTCCGCGCTCCGCGTCACCACGACTCGCGCACCCGCCGGGGCGACGGCCAGAACGCCGCCCCGAACGCGCTCTAGAGCCTCGCCCCGTGAGGCGGCCCGAGCACCCGCCCGCGCCGCGTCCACACATTCGAGCTGCGCCTCGACCGCCGCCACGGCCCACAATCCGGCTGCCAGCACCACCATGAGGGCGGGTAGCACCGCGGCGGTCTCCACGGTCACCGATCCCCTCGATCGGCGATGGGAAGCCGCCGGTGCCACGAGGATCATCCGGCCACGTTCAGTGCCCGGTTGATCAGGCCCGTGATCAACTGCTGAACCTCGGGACTTGTCACCACCTTGAAGAGGATGGCGGCGAAGGCACAGGCGGCGATCGTGCCGACCGCGTATTCGGCGGTGGACATGCCCCGATCACGGTGTGGACCGGTGGTCAGCAACGCCCAGCGCGCCCGAAACCATCGCAGCCGATCACACCGGGTGCGGCCGGCGCTCACTTGACCCATCGTTTCCTCCTGGGAATCCCAGCCGGGCCCAGTGCCCGGCGTCGGTCCAGCCAGGTTTCCCCACGGCCCCACGACCCCGTTGACCCGAACGGCGTTCTGGGGACAACTTCCGGTTGTCCACAGCGACTGACCGGCCGACCTGCGGCATCATCGGCAGGGCACACAGACGTCCGGTCGCGCTACGCGTCAGACCCGGGGCCCGAGGAGCCATCCGGTGCCGCGCGTTGCCGTTGAATTTCGAGGTTCCGACCCACAGGTCGGATTGGGATGGCGAGCAGGTCGGGATGGTGAGCGCAATCCCGTTTCGAGGCCCAGGCCACGGTTGCACGTAGGAGTAATCCCGTTTCGGGTTCCGGGGCACAGATTGAGCGGTGGTCTCCAACCTCATGGCCCTGTCGAAACTCGATTCGACGACCGTGTCCATCCGTTCCAGATCATGATCGTGTCGATCAGTTCCAGAATCCGGAACAACGGTTCCAGAATCTGGAACGACGAGGATCGGACCCATCCGGTCGCACCGTCGTGCTTGATCACGTTCTTGTTTGACATGGCTCGCGAGCGCCGAGTAGCTTTGAAGGGTTGCAGTCTTAGTTTCCTCGTACGTTTGCTCTGTCTGAAGCGCCGCGGGAAGTTCCCTGACAGCGGGCTTTTTTGCTTCTCCGAATATTTCGGCGGACGCAATATGCGGTCCGCGTGCAGCCCCGTATCACCGACTTGGTGATGTGGTGAGGCTCCCCCTTAATAGGAGAAGCAGTTGACTGAAGGCACCGTGAAGTGGTTCAACGCCGAAAAGGGCTTTGGATTCATTGCCCCCGACGACGGTAGTGCAGACGTGTTCGTGCACTTCTCGGCGATTACCACCGGTGGCTACCGCAGCCTCGAGGAGAACCAGCGCGTCGTGTTCGAGACGACGCGTGGCCCCAAGGGCCCGCAGGCCGAGCAGGTCACCGCGCTGTAAGCAACGCACCGACCTCTGATCTGGGCCCCTACCGCTCTGGCGGTAGGGGCCCAGACTCATTTCCAGGACGACCGGCGTGAAGCCTGAGGAGACCCCCGAAGACGGTATGGCAGTAGCGGGAATCGGCGATCTCGTCGTGGACGCGGGCGGTGAGGTCGGCCAAGGCCCGCTTACCCGTATCGGATCGCGGCCCCGCCCGGAAGAAGGTCGGCGAAATCCTCGGTGGCTACTCACCCGCGCGGCCCGACACCCGATTCGGCTGTTTCACCCGCGCGTCCGCCGCCTACCGCGAGGCTGCCGAGGGCTGCGATCCGCCGACGGCAGTGCCGGCCATTGGCGGCATCGACAAGCTGTGGACCATCGACGAGCCATGGGGATGATTTTCTTCCAGGCCGGAACCGGGTCAGCGTACGGTGCCGTCCCACTGCCAGTTCACGCGCCGGGGCAGCCCAGGCAGTGGGAGGCGGCCCGTACACCACAGGAGGCTGTCGGAAGGCCCGTGTCCAAGTGGGGACTCAGGGAAGAGGCGAGCGAGAACGGCGGCGCTGAGGCCTGCGGGCGGCGTCCAGGAAAGGCCGAGGGCACGAGTGATGTCGTAGGTGTGGACGGCCAGTTCGACGATTCCCATGGCTGCGAAACCGGTGGCGTCGGATTGGCCCCAGGGGTGCCAGGCCCGTGCGTCCGCAGTCGTATCGCGGACCGCGGAGGTGAGGAGGGAGGCCGCGATGCGAATGCCCTCTATGCGGGCGGGAACGGGGGCTCGGGGGTCGAGCGAGGCGAAGAGGGTGATGTAGCGATCGGTGGGGCGGGCGATGAGCAGGCCCGCATAACCGACCAGGCCGAGGGCGAGGTGGTCGAGAGTCTGACCGCAGCTCCAGTCGAGGTCGCCGGCGAGGCGTGACCAGTCCTGGTCGGCTCCCTCCATGAGGACGGACAGGCAGTCGTCGGTTGCGGCACGCAACAGGTCCGGCCATGGCCCGGCTCCGATGGCGGGCAGCGGGTCCGACGAGGGACTCGCGGTGACTGTCGGTGTCATAGTCACTCTCCGCCCGCCGGGCTCTTCAGGACTTCGATCACGCTTGCGTAGCTGTCGGAGCCATGGCCTGCGGCCTTGGCCCGTTCCATGGTGGCCTTCAGGAGTTCGGGCAGCGCGTTGTCCAGGCCACGCGCCGCCGCGGCGTGGATGAGGTGGTCGATTGCAGTGATCTGTACATCGACGGTGGCATCGTCACCCGGGTAGCGACCGGCGTCCACCTGGGACGCGTACGTGGTCAGAAAGCCGGCCACGGCGGTCAGCCAGCGGACCGCGATGGGGGTGAAGGTCGTCGCCTCCGTCTTCTCCGAGCCCACAAGCGCGGTGCCGTGCAGCCAGCCGGTCATTGTGGACCACATCAGGCCGAGCAGCGCGACATCGTAGAGAGAGGCAAGGCCCGGGTCCACTCCTAGGTGCAGCGGGTCTCCCAGCGTCGCCAGGGTCGGCCGATGGGCTTCGAAGGCGGCGGGCGAACCGCTGTAGAAGAACATCATCTCCGAACCGCCGACACCCGGTGGGGTGGTCATAATCGCTCCGTCGAGATAGTCGGCGCTGTGCGACCGTGCCCACGCGTCGGCCTCGCGGGCCTGCTCCGGGGAGCCGGAGGTGAGATTGACCAGGACCTTGCCGGCGAGAGTGCCTGCGACAGGGTCGAGGATGGTGTGCAACGCCTCGTAGTCCAGTACGCACACGATGGTGAGCGGGCTCGCCGCGATCGCCTCCTCACATGTCACAGCCCGGCGGGCGCCCCGTTCTACCAGTGTCTGCGCCTTGTGCGCCGAGCGATTCCACACCGTGGTCGGATGGCCCCGATCCAGCAGCGCGGCGGCCAGTGCCGAACCCATCGAACCCAGTCCGATGACGGTTACGGCCGTCTGTTCAGCAGTCATGTCCCGGCTCCTTGTCGTCCGCCTGTGGCAGTTGATCGTCTACGAACCACGCTCGCAGCACGCGGCGGCCAGGAACAGTGACAGGGATGACGGCGGACACCAAATTCCTGCCATACCCTCGAGGCATGAGTGCCGGTTCCGTCGCGGTGGTCGTGCCCGAGGGCATAGAGGTTCCCTCGTGGGATCTGTACGAGCTGAGCATTCCCTGCACGGTCTTCGGAAAGCCGCAGCCCGACCTGGCCGACCCCTGGTACGACCTGCGACTGTGCGGTACGGGAGAGAGACCGGAGAGCAACCCGGCAGCCGAATTCGGGTTGGCGCTGCGGACCCGTTACGGGCTCGACGACCTCGCCGGCGCGGACACGGTCATCGTGTCCTCGGTGCCCGACGCCTGCGTCGAGGACGGCAAGCCACTGCCACAGGGGCTGGTCACGGCCCTGCGCCGCGCCCACGACGCGGGCGCCCGCATGGTCTCTCTGTGCACCGGCGCCTTCGCGCTCGCCGAGGCGGGACTGCTCGACGGCCGCCGTGCTACCGCCCACTGGATGCACACCGCGCAACTGGCCGAGCGTTACCCGAAGATACGGGTCGACGACTCGGTGCTGTACGTGGACGACGGCGATGTGCTCACCAGCGCCGGGCTGACCGCGGGACTCGACCTCTGTCTACACCTGGTGCGCCGCGATCTGGGCGCGCATGTCGCCAACCAACTGGCCCGTCGGATGGTGGTGCCCGCCCACCGACCGGGCGGGCAGGCACAGTTCATCGACCTGTCCGTGCCCGCCACCGACGATGAAGGGCTGGGGCCCGTGCTGGAATGGGCCCGAGTACGCCTGGATCGACCGCTGACGGTCGAGGACCTGGCACGACGAGCAGCGATGAGCTCACGCACGTTCTATCGGCGGCTCCAGGCCGCCACAGGAACGACCCCGCTTCAGTGGCTCCTCAATCAGCGCCTGGTGCGGGCACAGGGTCTGCTGGAATCTACGAACCTGCCGATTGAGAAGGTCGGGGAACTGAGCGGGCTCGGCACGGCGAACAACCTCCGCCACCATTTCCTCAAACAGGTCGGAGTGTCGCCAGGCGACTACCGGCGGGCCTTCCCTCGGGCGACGTCCGAGTCACCCCCGCCGTTTGAAGAACAGACGCGTTGAGGGACAGGTGTGGCCTCGCTCGCCTCACGAGATTCATGCGTCGCAGAGTGGGAGGTGGTCGGCACCGCGATGGTTCGGTTCCCGGTGACAATGCCGGCGGCAGAGACGGCTCCGCCGGGTGGAAGTGGCACCGCGGACACCGGCGATCAGGATGCCCAGGAGACTCAGGAGGTCGTCCTGCGGTAGCCCGTGTGGCCGAAGCCACACCCGAGTCTCCCCAGGGGACTTGCGGCTCCATGCGAACCCATCGCCGTTGCTTGAATGAGCCTTGATTGTTTATCCACAGACCCATGCTTTCCTGTGGACAACCTGGAATCGTTCGAGGAAGCCCTGTGGATAACTCAGGGAAGCAGCACCTCCCCGGCGAGGCCGGCCACGACGGGGATGATTCCGAGAAAGACGAAGGCCGGCAGGAAGCAGAGACCCAGCGGAGCGACAGCCTGGACCCCCACCCGCTGGGCCGCCGCCGACGACGCGGCGCGGGCGGCCTGGCGTGAGTCATCGGCCAATCTGGTGAGGACATCGGCCACCGGGGCTCCGCTGAGCGCGGCCCGGATCATCGTGCGTGCCAGGGGAGCGAGCAAGCGCTCGGACGCGAGGACCTGCCAGGCGCTCTCCGGCGCGGCACCCAGCCTCAACTGTCCGTTCACCCAGGCCAGCCGGTCACCGAGCGGCCCGCCGATCGCCTCCACCGTGACACCGATGGCCCCGCTGATCGGCTGTCCCGCACGGAGACAGGCAACCATGAGATCGGCCGCCAGGGGCAGATCCGCCGTCACCCGAGCACGTTGCCGGCGGAACTCGGGTGGCTCCCGCCTCCGCACGACCACCAACACGGTCGCGAAGCCAACCACCCCCACGACGAGCCCCGGCGTTCCGCCGACGGCCAGAGCCGCCATCAGCCCGGCGGCGGACGCCACCATCACCTCGCTCCGGCTCGGTCGTCGCCTTCCGAGCGGCTCCCGGCCCGCCAGATGCGGAGAGGATGCCGCCCACGGAGAGAACGAGGGCCCCTCCATGTTTGGTCGCGTCCCTTGAAGGTTTGGTCGTATCCCCTGAGGTCCGAGAGGTCCAGAGGTCCCTCCCGAAGAAGGGAATTCCAAAGACGGCGATCGTCTTCGAGCTCGGCGGATCCGGACGGCAGGGTCACCGGGCGTGATCCACAACCACCCGGCGATTCCGGCAAGCACCGTGGCAAGCAAAATGATCATTTCTTTCGCTCCTCACAATCACCTCAACCACGAGCCGGAGACGATAACCACGAGCCGCAGGCGGTCGTCCGATCCTCACAACCGCCTCAATCACCTCGGCCGCCTCAGCAACCACCTCGGCGGTCTCATCCACGGGCCGGAATGCTGCCCGGCACCGACCGGTGAGAGATCAGGTCTCCTCTGCGCGAGTGACCAGGCGGTGGGTCCACCACAGACCGCAGGCGTCGAGTGCGAGGCCCAGAAGCAGGCAGCCTGCCCCCGCCGGGCTGCCGAGCAGGAAGTGCAGCGGTCGCATACCGAGCCCCGCCGCCATCAGCAGGCCCAGCACCGGGAGCCCGGCCAGTAGACGGGCGGTGGCCCGGGGGCCGGCCAACTGGGCGGCGACATCCTGACGGTGGGCCTGGGCCTCTCTGAGCGAATCGGCCACCCGGTCGACGAGAAGGGCCAGGCCTGCCCCGGCGGTCATGCTCACCTTCCAGCAGGCGGCCAACCGGCGGAAGGCCTCACCGCCGCGCTCCGGGGCCACGGCGAGCAGAGCCGCAGGGACATCGCCGCCGTCTCTCGCTGCCGCGATCAGTGGGCGCATCGCCACGGAATCGGGAAACTCCGCGGCCGGCACGGCCCGTGCGAGCGCCTCGCCGGCGGTCCGGCCGGCTGCCAGTTCGGCCGCGAACGCCTGGCACAGCTCGATCGACGCGGTTCGCCAGGCATGCGTGCGCTTGGAAGGCCGGGAACGGCCGGTGAATCTCTCACGCAGAGAACGCGATTCGCCCGAGCCGCGATGCTGTGTCCACATCCATCTCAACCGGGCCGCCCCAGGATCGGAGCCCGTCCACAGCCACACCGCCAGGGTGGCAAGGATCAGTGCCATCACCGTCATGACGACGCCTCCCGAGCGTCCGGAACGGAGCCGTAACCCGGAGCAGAGCCATACAGCGATCGGCGAGTCGCCGGGGACCCTTCCGGCCGCTCGTGGCGATGCTCCTGCCGAGCGGATCCGTACGGCCTGCGGATGAGACCGGGCGACACAGGTCCGAGCGGCTGACGAGTGACATCAGGCGGCGCAGAATCAAACGGCTGACGGATGAGACCGGGCGACGCAGGATCAAACGGCTGACGGGCAACACCGGGCGACGCAGATTCGCATGACCTACGGGTGGCACCGGACGGCGCAGGATCGTACAGCTGACGGGCAACACCGGGCGGCGTGAGAATGCCGGGTGCGCGGGCCGCAAGGGCAGGTAGACCCGGGCCGGAGGTCACTCGGCCGTCCGATGAGAAGGTGAGGGCCGGCTCGGCGTCAACGAACCCTGAGGGACGACGGATCATCATGCAGATCTCGGCCACCCTGCGGCGGCCATCGGCGTGGTCACGGGCGAGATGGATGACGACGTCCAGGGCTGCGGCGATCTGGCTGTGGACCGCCTCCCGGCTGAGGCCGGCGGCGCAGGCGAGTGCCTCCAGCCGGGGTGGCACATCGGTCGCGGTGTTGGCATGCAAGGTGCCGCATCCGCCCTCGTGACCGGTGTTGAGGGCGGCCAGTAGATCAACTACTTCGGCTCCCCTGACCTCACCGACGACAAGGCGATCCGGGCGCATGCGCAGGGCCTGGCGGACAAGGTCACGCAGACCGACGCCGCCGGCTCCCTCCAGGTTGGCCGGACGGGACTCCAGACGGACGACGTGGGGATGCAGTGGCCTCAGTTCGGCCGAATCTTCGACCAGCAGCAGCCGATCGCCGGGATCGGCCAGGGACAGCAGGGCCGACAACAGGGTTGTCTTTCCTGTGCCCGTGCCCCCGGTGACCAGGAAGGCAAGCCTTGACTCGACCACCGCGGTGAGCACGGGGACGCTGTCGGCTCTGATCGTGCCCGCTTCGACCAGGTCGGGGAGGGTGAAAGTGCGGCGGGGCGGGAGCCGCAGAGACAGGCAGGTGCCACCCGGGGCCACGGGCGGGAGGACCGCGTGAAGCCTGACGCCCCCGGCGAGGCGAGCGTCGACATAGGGACAGGCATCGTCGAGACGCCTTCCCGCGGCCGAGGCAAGGCGCTGGGCGAGCCGCCGGAGCGCGTCCTCTCCGGGGAAGACGACCGAGGTCAGGCGCAGGCCGTGACCGTCGTCGACCCACACCTCGCGTGGGCCGTTCACCAGCACGTCGGTGACCTCGGCCTCGGCCAGCAGCGGCTCCAGAGGGCCGGCGCCGATCAGGTCGGCACACAGGACACGGGCCACCGCGAGGATCTCGGCGTCGCCCAGCACCGCTCGCTCTGCGCGGAGCGCGACCGCGACGTGTGCGGCGCTGGGCTCGACTCCGGTCCGCGCCAGTCGTACCCGGACTGCTTCCACCAGCTCGGGTGAGACCGCAGCGATCTCGGCGCGCCTCATGGAGAACCTCCGAACAGCGATTGCAGGAACGAGGCGCAGAAGCGACCCAGAGAGCTTCGACGGCTGAGCGGGGGGAAGTCTCCGCGGTTGAGGGCGGCCGAGAGCCGAGGCTGATCGGGGAGACTCCCCGCGTACGGCATGCCCAGGGAGGTCGTCACCACGTCGTCGTCCAGGACCCCGCTGCGCACGACGACCCGCACCTCACCGGTGTGCCTGCGCAGCCCGCTGAGCACCTGAGCCGCGGCGAGCACGCCGCGCACGTCGGCGGTGACGACGAGGAGGGTGGTGGTGGCCCTGCCCAGAGCCTCCACCGCGGCCTGGTCGGGATGGCGAGGCAGGTCGACGACCACCAGGTCGAACCCTCGCTGCCCCGCTTCGATGACCGAGCGCATCGCCTCTGCGGGGATGGCCTCGACCTCGCCGCGGTGGAAGGAGAGCAGCGTCAGCCCTGCGAACGAGGGCAGCGCCGCCTGGAGCGCGGTGAAGCTGACCCTGCCCTCGCGGGCGACCAGGTCGGACCAGCGAGCTCCGCCTGTCTCCTCCTGACCCAGAAGGACGTCCAGGCCGCCGCCAAGCGGGTCGGCGTCGATGAGGAGGGTGCGGACGCGCTGCCGCGAGGCCGCCAGCGCCAGCGAGGTCGCGAGGACGCTGGCTCCGGCTCCGCCGCGTCCACCGGCGACGCAGACCACGTGTCCCGCCCTCGTCTGCGGCTCTACGACATCGGCGAACTCGTCGACCAGCTGTCGCTCGGCCGAGGGCAGCTCCAGGACGGTCTGGGCGCCGACGGCGACACACTTGCGCCAGGTGTCGGGGTCCTCGGAGGCGTGGGTGACCAGGATGACGCGGTGGCGGGGCGGCGGGCCGGTGGCGGCCAGCGCGTCGGCCATGTCGCTGCCGACCACGACCAGGGGAGCGCGATTCCAGTAGGGCCGGGCATGTGCGGGCACATGAGCGACGTCAAGCTCGGCTCCGGCGGCCGCGGCCACGCGGAGCAGATCATCAAGCAGATCGTGGTCTTCGGTGATGACCAGAGGGCGGTCCAACGGTTCCTCCCTGAAGTGCGGGAACCCCACCTTCCGGGATGGCCCGTCCCTCCAGGGGCGCCGGATGCCGGGCTGTGGATAACCGGACCGGATTCCATCTCACCTGTGGACAACCGGTCGCCGAAATGCCGGCCGGTCATCACCCGGAGAGCCCGGGAACGCACTGTTCGAATGATGTCCTCGTGGTGTGCCGAGGGGAGTTAGGCCGGTGACCAAGGCAGGGGCACTCGGGCCGGCGCCTGGAGACCGGGGAGACTCGGCTCAGCGACCACGACCAAGGGACGGACTCGGCCTGATGACCGGGGCGGAGAGGTGCTCAGGCCGGTGCCTGAGGAAACCCGGCTCGGCGACCGGGGCGGAGAGGCGCTTCGACCGATGGCGAGGTCCGCGGGGTCTCAGGTTCGTGACCGCGGACGTCGCCGAGCCTCGCGGAAGCGCGGAAAGCATGGTCAGCGCCGATGATCAATGGCCGCAACCCCGTGAACGCAACCGCCGGAAACAGCGCCGGCGGAGGGGGCGCCGCCGGTGCGGGCGGGAGCGGAGTGATCAAAAAAGTGGCGACCCCCGCCGGGGGGGAGAGCGGGGGTCGCCAACCGGTCCGGCTCTGGGGGGGTAGAGCCGGTCCCGTTTCAGAAGAAAGCTTTCAACAGCAACCAGAGCATGGCAAGAGGATTGCGATACCAACCCGTGCGCAGTTACTCCGGTTTGGGGAGATACACCCTCATGCTGCCCGATCCACTTCAGTTTCGTCGAGGAGTAATCTCCACTTTTCACTAGTTTTTTTAATGCATCGGTCCAGACGCCTGACATCGTCCGACCGAAACCCGTTCCGACGCACCAGATTATGATCACATAGAGTGATCAAGGTCGGTGCGTCGACCGGCCCGGCCGACCGGTCTGATCGCCGCCGACAAGACAGACCGCTCCGCATAAGGATGTTTTGTCCATTAATACCCACGATCCGTAAAGGTCTTGGTTCTGGGGCTTCCCATCAGCCGGGATCCGTCGTACAAAGGTTTTACGGACCAATTGTCCGGGCACGGCCGCCTGGTACCCACGCGCCGCCAGCCGCGGGAGGCGCGTTGTAACGGGCTTGTCCCGTTACAACGATTATTGGGTGCACGCTTGGTAACCAGGTTGGACGTGCCGGCGACGGCGCCCCATTACCAGGGGCGCCGTCGGTCTTGTGGGGACGATGTCCGTAATCAGCAGCGCTACGTGATCAGCCGCGCTGCATGGCCTCGCAAATCGCCGTGGCCTCGCGCACGCCCAGCGTGATCGCCGAGGCGCAGTGCCGTACCCACGTCGCGACCCCGTCGGGGGTTCCGCTCAGGTAGGCCTTCAGGCTCTCCGCGTAGGCCGTGCCGAGTTCGAGATGACCCACCTCGACGGCCGCCAGCGACTTCGGATCCAGACCGAACTCCACCAGCGTCAGCCGCTCCGCGGCCCTCGCGACCACTCCGTCCGCCGACCCGAACGGCCGCAACACCGCCAGTTCGGCGTGCACGATGGCGGCGAGCACCAACGCGGGCGCCTTGGAGGAACCCCCGGCGGACCCCGTGACGAGCTCAACCAGCCCGTCCACCCGAGCCACCGTCTCCTCGGGGCCCGGAGCGTCGCCCAGACCGAGAAGGTCGGGTGCCTCGATGCCGGTCCGGGGGCGGCCGAGATCCTCGGTCAGGCCGGCGGCGGCCAAGGTGTGCAGCCTGGCCAGAACCTGTCGCGGCGCCGTACGCCAGGTCGGACCGAGCCGTCCCAGTTCGGCCGAGACCCTCAGCGCGCCCTGGACGACGGGGTCGGTGACCTCCGGGATGGCCTCAAGGGGGACGTCTACGCCCTCCAACGCGGCGGACGCCCTGGCCCCACGCAGTGCCGACCTGGCCGACACCTCGGGGCTCTTGCGCCGCAGCACGCGGTGCCCGTAGAGCCTGTCCACGGCCTTGCGGGCATCGGTGACCGCCTCGGACACCCCGGGCAGTTCGGCGATTACAGCCAATGGGTCGCTCACGTTCCCCGACCCTACCGGCCAGTCGGCAGGGTCCCGACGGCACCGTCGAGAAGGCTCCAGGCCAGGCCGTATCGCGGGTTGGGCCGGATGACGGACCAGAGCGGGTGACGGGCGAGTCGCGGACCAGAGCGGGTGAAGGGTCAGGCCGGGTGACGGGTCAGCGCGGAGAACGGATCGGCGCGGAGAACGGGTTGGAGCGGAGGGCGGGAAAGACCGTCGGACCGTTCACCGAGCGCCTGGCACCGTCCAGCGCTCCATCGCCCCGAACCACGTTGAATAGCACCCGCCACTTTCCTACGGTGTCGAAAACGCAACGTTTGAGCAGCAGTTATCCTCGCCAATAAGGCTTTTGCGAGTCATCACGAGCCCTTGTCACCGGTTGGTATGGACCTGTCTAGACCTCTTGTGGCAGGCACCACAGGACTGGTGAAGTGGGACACGACCTGTAGACCAGCAGTACCTAAGGAGTGCGTAGTGGCCCCGGAGACCCCTGGTTCCGAACCGCGTGAGACCCAGGAGACGTTGTCGAACCTGCTGAAAGAGACCCGGCGGTTCGCCCCTCCTGCCGACCTGGCCGCGGCCGCGAACGTGACCGCCGACGCCTATGCCGAGGCGGAACAGGATCGCCTGGCCTTCTGGGAGAAGCAGGCCGACCGTCTGACCTGGTCGAAGCGCTGGGACACCACGCTCGACTGGAACCCTCCCTTCGCCAAGTGGTTTGTCGGCGGCGAGCTCAACATCGCCTACAACTGTGTCGACCGCCACGTCGAGGCGGGCCGCGGCGACAAGGTCGCCTATCACTGGGAGGGCGAGCCCGAGGGCGACAGCCGTACCCTCACCTATTCCGACCTGCAACGCGAGGTCGCCAAGGCCTCCAACGCGCTGCAGGAGCTGGGCGTACGCAAGGGTGACCGGGTCGCCATCTACATGCCGATGATCCCCGAGCTGCCGATCACGATGCTGGCCTGCGCCCGCCTCGGCGCGGTCCACTCGGTGGTGTTCGGCGGGTTCTCCGCCACCGCGCTCAGCGGCCGGATCCAGGACGCGGACGCCAAGGTCGTGGTCACCTCCGACGGCGGCTACCGCCGTGGCGCGCCCAGCGCGCTCAAGCCGACCGTGGACGAGGCGGTCGAGAGCTGCCCCGGCATCGAGCACGTCCTGGTCGTGAGAAGGACCGGCCAGGACGTGGGCTGGACCGACAAGGACGTCTGGTGGCACGACATCGTGGACCGGCAGCCGGACGTCCACGAGGCGCAGCCGCACGGCGCCGAGGACCCGCTCTACATCCTCTACACCAGTGGCACGACCGGTAAGCCCAAGGGCATCCTGCACACCACGGGCGGCTACCTGACCCAGGTCGCCTACACCCACCACGCGGTGTTCGACCTCAAGCCGGACACCGACGTCTACTGGTGCACCGCCGACATCGGCTGGGTGACCGGTCACTCCTACATCGTGTACGGCCCGCTGGCCAACGGCGCGACCAGCGTCATCTACGAGGGCACCCCGGACACCCCGCACAGGGGCCGGTTCTGGGAGATCGTGCAGAAGTACAAGGTCACGATCCTCTACACCGCCCCGACGGCGATCCGTACCTTCATGAAGTGGGGCGACGACATCCCCGCCAAGTACGACATGTCGTCCCTACGCATCCTGGGCAGCGTCGGCGAGCCGATCAACCCCGAGGCCTACGTCTGGTACCGCGAGCACATCGGCGGCAACCGTACGCCGGTCGTGGACACCTGGTGGCAGACCGAGACCGGCGCCATCATGATCAGCCCGCTCCCCGGCGTGACGAGCGGCAAGCCCGGCGCGGCCATGCGTCCCCTTCCGGGTATCACCGCCGACGTGGTCGACGACCAGGGCGACAACGTCGGCAACGGCGGCGGCGGCTTCCTCGCGATCCGCGACCCGTGGCCGTCCATGCTCCGCACGATCTGGGGCGACGACCAGCGCTACATCGACACCTACTGGTCCCGCTTCGAGGGCGTGTACTTCGCGGGCGACGGCGCCAAGAAGGACCAGGACGGCGACCTGTGGCTGCTCGGCCGCGTGGACGACGTCATGCTCGTCTCCGGCCACAACATCTCCACCACCGAGGTCGAGTCCGCGCTGGTCTCCCACCCGAAGGTCGCCGAGGCGGCCGTGGTCGGCGCGACCGACCCGGTGACCGGCCAGGCCATCGTGGCGTTCGTGATCCTGCGCGGCAACGCCGAGGAGGGCCTCGACATCGCCACCGAGCTCCGTGCCCACGTGTCCAAGGAGTTGGGCCCGATCGCCAAGCCGCGTCAGATCCTGGTGGTCCCCGAACTGCCGAAGACCCGCTCCGGCAAGATCATGCGGCGTCTCCTGCGCGACGTGGCGGAGAATCGCAGCATCGGCGATGTCACCACGCTGGCCGACAGCACGGTGATGAACCTCATCTCCGAGAAACTGCCCAGCGCCAAGAGCGAGGACTGAGACCGGGGCTGCGGGGGCCGAGCCCTCGGACGCCCTCTCGAATACCGCGAAGGCGCGAATGTCCGGCGACGGGGGTTCGCGCCTTTTGCAAGCGGACCCATCCGCGCTCTTGCCGGCAAACTCCCCCGTGCTCTGAGCAGCAGGGCCCCATCGGCGTCCACAAGCCTGGCAGGGGCCCGATTCACGGGCTTCTGTAGGCTGGTGGCCGGGTGTGCCGGGAAGTCTGGTCGGCCGGGGAGGGAGCGTCTCTCCCTGCATTCGCGGAGGTTTCATGCGCCGACCTGCTGATATGTGGCCTTTCCGACCCACGGTTCGATACGCCCGCCAACTCGCCGAGGCACTCCGGGCCGAGACCGTCGGCGGCATCCTGATGCTGCTGGCCACCGTCGCCGCGCTGGTCTGGGCCAATGTGTCCAACGACTCCTACGAGGCGCTGCGCACCGCGACCTTCGGTCCCGAAGCCCTTCACCTCCATCTCACCCTCTCCCAGTGGGCGCAGAACGGCCTGCTCACGATCTTCTTTTTCATCGCGGGGGTGGAGGTCAAGGAGGAGTTCGTACACGGCGAGCTCTCGAACCTCCGCAGTGCCGCGCTGCCCATCCTCGCCTCCGTCGCCGGCATGATCGTGCCCGTCCTGATCTACCTCGCGGTGAGCTGGGGCGCACCGGGCGCGGGACGAGGCTGGGCCATCCCCACGGCCACCGACATCGCCTTCGCCCTCGCCGTACTGGCCGTGACGGCCAGCTCGATGCCCGCCGCGCTCCGGGCGTTTCTCCTGACCAGCGCCGTGGTGGACGACCTCGGTGCGATCACCGTCATCGCCGTCTTCTTCACCGAGCATCTGAACCTCCTGGCCCTGCTCGCCGGAGCCGTGATCATCGCCCTGTACGGCCTGCTGCAGGCAAAACGGGTCCGAGGTCTCTGGATCTATCTACCGCTCGCCCTCGTCGCCTGGTATCTCGTCGAGATCAGCGGCGTTCACGCGACCGTCGCCGGGGTAGCGCTCGGCCTGATGACCCGAGTGCACAGCGACTCCCGCGAGGAGAGCTCCCCCGGCGAACGGGCCGACCACTACATCCGCCCCGTCTCGGCGGGCTTCGTGGTGCCCGTGTTCGCCTTTTTGTCCGCCGGGGTAGTACTCGGCGTGGAGGGACTCGGCACGATACTGAGCGATCGGGTGGTGCTCGGTGTGATCGCCGGACTGGTTGTCGGTAAGTTCCTCGGTGTCTTCGGCGGGGCGTGGCTGGCCGTACGGCTGGGCCTGGCGAGACTGTCGGAGGAATTGCACTGGCGGGACATGGCCGCCGTCTCGATACTGGCCGGGATCGGGTTCACCGTTTCCCTGCTCATCGGCAACCTCGCCTACGGCGACGATCCGGAACGGGTGAACATGGTGACCACCGGCGTGCTCGTGGCGAGCCTCACGGCTTCGGTCCTGGCCACGATCCTGCTCCGGGTGCGCGTGCGCCACCGCCTCAACGCGCAGGATGATGTTTGACACCGGCCCTCGATAGGAGATCGTTCATGACACAGATTCCGCCCACGGAACCGCAGGAGGAGTCGCTGGGCGCGCTCGTCGCCACGGCCACCGACCACATCTCCACCCTGGTCCGGGCCGAGATCGAACTCGCCAAGACCGAGCTCAGGTTCGACGCCAAACGGGTCGGCGTGGCCGGTGGACTCTTCGGCGCGGCCGCGTTCATGGGACACCTGTGCCTGATCCTGCTCTCGTTCGCCATCGCCTATGCCCTGATCGGCGTGGGCATCTGGCCCTGGGCGGCCTTCCTGATCGTCACGGGGTTCTATCTGCTCGTGGCCGGGATTCTGGCCTTCATCGGCATGCGGCGGCTCAAGGGCATGACCTGGATGAAGGGAACCCTCCGCTCGCTCAAGACCATCAAGAGCGGTGAGAGCGAGCTCGCCCCGGCCGCTCCGGCCTCCGCAGGCCAGATCGGCGCGCGTCGCGAGCCGGTGAGCGAGCCGGTGAGACCGACTCCATGAGCGATCCCGACGAATCCCTGGCCAGGATCGAGGGCCCGTGGACCCACCGCGCCGTGCATGCCGGTGGCACCCGCTTCCACGTCGTGGAGGCCGGTAAGGGCCCTCTCGTGCTCCTGCTGCACGGGTTCCCGCAGTTCTGGTGGAGCTGGCGCAACCAGCTCGTCTCGCTGCCCGCGGCGGGATATCACACCGTCGCCGTCGACCTGCGGGGCTACGGTGCCAGCGACAAGCCGCCTCGCGGCTATGACCTGCGCACCCTGGCCGCCGACGCGACCGGGCTGATCCGGGCGCTGGGCGAGACCGGCGCGATCGTCGTCGGTCACGACTGGGGCGGACTGCTGGCCTGGACCATGGCCGCGATGGACCCCAAGACGGTCCTGCGGCTGGTCCCGGTGGCGGCCCCACACCCGCTCCGGCTCCGCTCCGCGCTGCTCACCGAACCGTTCGGCCAGCTCAAGGCCAACCGCTACGCGCTGGGTTTTCAGCTGCCGCTCCTCCCCGAGCGCCGGCTGACCGCCAACGAGGGCGCGATGGTGGGACGGATGCTAGACCAGTGGTCGGGGCCCGGCTGGCCGGAGGAGGACGTGGCCAAGACCTACCGCGACGCGTTCCGCATCCCCAACGTCGCGCACTGCGCACTGGAGTATCACCGCTGGTTCGCCCGCTCCCAGCTCCGCCCCGACGGGCTCCGCTACGCCAGGACCATGCGCGCCGCGATCAACGCGCCCACCCTGCAGCTGCACGGCGCGCTCGACGGGCACATGCTGCCCCGCACCGCCCAGGGCTCCAGCCGCTACGTGGTCGCCCCCTACAGGTGGCGGCTGATCGAGGGCGCGGGGCACTTCCCGCACGAGGAGCGCCCGGAGGAGTTCGACGCCGAGCTCATCAGCTGGCTGGCCGACCCGGAGCCCGACCGATGATCCCACGCGACCGGGATCCGGACGGGAGGGCGCGCAACCAGCGTCCCCGGGACGCGCTCGGACGGCCGCTGCCCCACGGGGCCGAGGGTGTGGAGCGTATCCCCGACGACTACGCGCCGAGCGCGGAGGAGGCCCTCTCCGAGGCGCGCCGCCTGCTCGACGAGGGCCGGCCGTTCCATGCCCACGAGGTGCTGGAGGGCCGCTGGAAGACCGCCCCGGAGGAGGAGCGGGAGCTGTGGCAGGGTCTGGCGCAGATCTGTGTCGGCCTCACCCACCTTCAGCGGGGCAACCGGCGCGGGGCCGCGGCGCTGTTCGCGCGGGGCGCCGACAGGATCTCCTCGTACGGCATGCCGTACGAGGAGATCGCCCGGGCCGCCCGCGAGCTGGACGAGCTGGAGGATCCCGACGCCGGGACGGCCATCTCCAGGATCCGGGCCCTGCTCTAGCGCTTCAACGGCACGTGCTGCGGAGGGGCCGCCGGTTCTGGCCGCCCACCGTGTTCAGTCCTGGGCGCGCTCCGCGTTCGGTCCTGGGCGCGCTCCTGAGCGCCCACCGCGTTCAGTTCTGGTTGCACTCCTGGGTGCCCACCGCGTTGACCAGCTTGGAGCCGTCTTCGGCGTCCGGGGCCACCTCCGCGGCGGTCAGCACGAAACCGGTCTCCGGCTGGTCGAGGACCGCCGCGAAGACGACGCCGTAGACCCGGCCGTCCGTGGTGAGCAACGGCCCGCCGGAGTTGCCCTGCCGGACCAGGCCGCGGATCGAGTAGACGTCGCGGGTGACGGACTTGCGCTCGTAGATGTCCGGCCCGTTGGCCCTCTGCTGCACCCGGATCCGGGCCTCGTTGGTGGTGAAGCCCAGGCCGTGCGGGAAGCCCGCGATGATCGCGTCGTCGCCCTGCTTGGCATTGCCGTCGAAGCGCAGGAGCGGCATGTTCAGGCCGGGGACGTAGAGGATCGCGATGTCCCTGTCGGGGTTGTAGAGCACCACCTTGGCCCGGTGGGAGTGGCCGAGGTAGTCGGTGACCTGGAGCTCCTTGTCGACCCCGGCGACCACGTGGGCGTTCGTCATGATCCGGTTCTGCGAGTAGACGAATCCGGTGCCCTCGATGTGCTTGCTGCAGCTCGTGGCGACGCCCTGGACCTTGACGATGCCCTTGCGGGCCCGCGCGAGCTGCGGGCCCTTCAGCACGCTCCGGTCGGGCGGCGCGACCTCGACGAACTGGCCGCCCCCTATGGCGTCGAACACCTTGGGGAAGCCGGAGGTGTCGATGAACGCCTTGAACGGCCCCTGCAGCTCCTTGGCTCCCGTCGGCATCACCTGATCGACGGTGCTGATCAACAAGGACTTGTTGACCTGCTCGCTGAGCATGGTGAACTGCGACGAGATCAGCAGGGAGCCGATCAGCCAGGCGATGATCAGCACCGAGAACGCGCTGGTGAACGTGCCCCCGACCGCGTCGACCACCTTGGCGGGCTCCCAGGTGACATGGCTGCGGACCACCGCGCCGATCGTCGACGACGCGAACTGCCCGATCGTGGCCGCGAGGAAGACGATGACGATGGCGAGCAGCGCTCGCTCCGTCTCGCCCTTCACTATGGCCCCGGCGATGGGCGGGGCGATGAACATGCCCAGCAGCCCACCCCCAACGAATCCGACAAAGCTTAGGACCCCGATGATGAACCCCTGGCGGTATCCCGACACCGCGAAGGCCACCATCAGGGCGATCAGGATGAGATCGAGAAGATCACCGCTCACCCCTTTACGGTATCCAGCCGTTGTCCCGCGCGTGCACACCTTCCCCGAGGTATCTGCGGTTATCGTGTCCAGATGGCAACGATCGGGGGGTCGGCGGCCGTGGAGTCTCTCATCGAGACCGCGCTGCGGGATCAGGACCAGGACGGCGCGATCCGCTGGCAGGCCATCAATGAGCTGCAAAAACGGGGCGATCTAGAGACTTTCACCGCGGCTCGGCGGCTGTGTTCGGGAAAAACTCCGTCCGAGCGGATGCTCGGGGTGGATATTCTCGGCCGGCTCGGTTTTGTCGGCCGCAGCCTGCCGGTGCTCCGTTCCCTGTCCGTCCGTGAGGACGACTGCCTGGTCCTCTACTCGGTGCTGATCGCCTTCGGTCACCTCAGAGACCGCCGGGCGCTGCCCTCGGTGATCGCCCTGGCCGAGCACGCCGACCCCAGGGTTCGTTACGGCGCCGCCTACGCGTTGCCGAACATCATGGGCAACCCGCCCGACCCGACCGGCCTGTCCGCCCTGCGGCGACTGATCGAGGACCCCGACGACGACGTGGCCGACTGGGCCTGCCTCGGCCTGGCGCTGTCAACGGGACGCGAGGTTGAGAACGTCAGGGGGCAGCTCCTCGACCCTTGATCGATCCCAGGGGAGCTCGAAACCCGAACTCGCGAGCACCCCGTCGAGCACTCCGGCCGTGAACCCCCACACCAGCAGCCCGCGCACCCGGAACGCCGGCCCGCAGTAGCCGCTCGAGTGGCGCAACCTGAGCCGGTTGGCCGGATCGACGAGCTCACGGATCGGGACCCGCTCCACCGACTCCACCTCGTCGGGCGAGGCCGCGTGCACCACGCAGGGCGTGTGCCACCAGCCCAGCACCGGGGTCACCCGGTTGTCGCTGTGTCCCACGTACAGCTCGGACATCGTGCCGATCACCCGGACACCGGACGGATCAAGACCGGTCTCCTCCTGAGCCTCGCGCAGCGCGGCGGCGATCGGGCCGTCGTCCTCGGGATCCACCCCTCCGCCGGGGAAGGCGGGCTGTCCGGCGTGCGTGCGCCCTCGCGAGCTGCGCTGGATCAGCAGCACGTCGGGGCCGAGCGGCCCCTCGCCGAACAGCATCAGCACGGCGGCCGGGCGTCCACCGGACGGGGGCGGGCGCAACATCGGGGGCACCGGTGTCCTCGCGGCACGCTCGGCCAGCGTCTCCAACCACCCAGGCACTTCCACGGGCACACCTCCGGTCTTCTGCAACACAGCGGCCCGCCCGACGCTTCCCGGTCACGGGAACGACCCCGCCCGGTTATGAAGAATGACCCCGCCCGGTTACGGGGACGGTCCCGGACCGTTACGAGAACGGCCTCACCCCACCCCGGCGCGGACCGCTCAATGACGAGAACGGCCTCGCCCGGTTGTGAGAACGGCCCTGACCGGCTACCGAAATGCGGGCCAGGCCCCGACCTTCTCGGTTTTGCCATCGGATGAGGACGCGATCCGATAATTTTTTCGAGTCGCCGCCGGACGGGCGGAGACATGAAACGCCTGCGGAGCTGAGATAAGACCTGGACTCGTCCAGGCTCCTGGCTGTGAAACAGGAACCCACCGAGATGTCGCGTAAGCGACATGGCAGGAATCTTCGGCGTTCACGCTGGAGAGGACGTCAAGAGAACGGCCCTGGACGCACCAGCTTGGCGGCCTCGGCGGGGTTGACGGGGCCGGTGCCGTACGAGGGGCAGAGGGCGGCGAGCGGGCACACGCCGCAGGCGGGCTTGCGAGCGTGGCACATGCGGCGGCCGTGCCAGATCAGGCGGTGGGACATCATCGTCCAGTCGCGCTTCGGGATGAGCTCCGCGACGACCTGCTCGATCTTGACCGGGTCGGTCTCCGTGGTCCAGTGGAACCGGCTCACCAGCCGCTGGAAGTGCGTGTCCACGGTGATCCCGGGCACCCCGAAGGCATTGCCGAGCACCACGTTGGCGGTCTTGCGGCCGACTCCGGGCAGGGTCACCAGGTCCTTGAGCCTGCCGGGAACCTCGCCGCCGTAGCGGTCGCACAGGCCCTGGGCCATGCCGACGATGCTGTTGGTCTTGGCCCGGAAGAACCCGGTGGGCCGGATGATCTCCTCCATCTCGGCACGGTCTGCGCTCGCATAGTCTTCTGCTGTCCGATATTTCGCGAAAAGCGTAGGAGTAACCGTATTGACCCTTTTGTCCGTACACTGCGCAGATAAGATCGTCGCGACCAGCAACTCCAGGGGATTGCGGAAGTCGAGCTCGCAGTGCGCATCAGGGTAGGTTTCCGCCAAAATGCGGTCTATCCGGCGAGCTCGACGGACCAGGGCAAGCCGGGATTCACCTGCGGGGCTGACGTTGTGGAGCACTCCGACAGCCTACGCGCATGGCCCCCTGGAGAGCCGGACGGTGTGATAGGTCACAATGACTGCGTGAGCCGTGAAACAGGAGGCACTGTGAACACCGACGACGTGCTGGGCAAGGCCCCGCTGTTCTCGGCGCTCGACCGGGAGAGCGCCGCCGCGCTGCGCACGAGCATCTCCGAGGTGCAACTGTCCAAGGGACAGAACCTGTTCGCCGAGAACGAGGTCGGGGACCGCCTCTACGTGGTGCTCGAAGGCAAGATCAAACTTTCCAGGACTGCGCCGGACGGCCGGGAGAACCTGCTCAGCGTGCTCGGCCCGAGCGAGATGTTCGGCGAGCTGTCGCTGTTCGACCCCCGCCCCCGTACGGCGTCCGCCACCGCCCTGACCGACGTCCGCCTGGCCGGACTCGGCCACGACGACCTCCGTCCCTGGCTGACCGGTCGCCCCGAGGTCGCCCTGCACCTGCTGCGCGCCCTGGCCCAGCGGCTCCGCCGTACCAACGACGTGCTGGCAGACCTGGTCTTCACCGACGTCCCCGGCCGGGTCGCCAAGGCCCTGCTCGACCTGGCCGAGCGCTTCGGCCAGCGGATCGAGGACGGCGTCCGGGTCCACCACGACCTCACCCAGGAGGAGCTGGCCCAGCTGGTCGGCGCCTCACGCGAGACCGTGAACAAGGCCCTGGCCGACTTCGCCCAGCGCGGCTGGCTGCGCATCGAGGCCAAGGCCGTGGTCATCATGGACCTGGAGCGGCTGCACAACCGCTCGCGCTGACCGTCCAGGGCTAACCGTCGAGGTAGGCCAGCTGGGCGCGGACCGACATCTCGGCGGCGAACCAGAGCGATCGGTCCACGTCCGCGTAGACGATCGCCACGATCTCCTCCGGCGTCTTCGCACCCCCCTCGCGTGCCCGGCGGATCTGGTCCAGCCGCTGCCGCCGGTGTGCGATGTAGCCGTCCAGCGCGCCGATCGGATCGGGCAGCACCGGGCCGTGGCCCGGCAGCAGCGCCTCGGCGCCGACCTGTTCGGTCCTCGCGCGAAGCCGGTCCAGGGACCGCAGGTAGTCGGCCAGGTCACCGTCCGGAGCGATCACGGTGGTGCCCCGGCCGAGCACGGTGTCCCCGGTCAGGATCGCCCGGTCCTCGGGCAGCCAGAAGCAGAGCGAGTCGAACGAGTGGCCCGGCGTGCCCACCACGTGAAGTTCCAGGCCACCGACCGTGAGCACGTCACCGTCGCCGAGCCCCTCCTCGCCCAGCCGGTGCGCGGGATCCAGCGCCCTGACGGGCGCGCCGACCAGGGCGGCGAACGTCCTCGCGCCACCGCTGTGGTCGTGGTGGCCGTGGGTGAGCAGGATCGTCGCGACCCTGCGCCCCTCCAGGTGGCCGGCGACCCTCGCGAGGTGCCCCTCGTCGTCCGGTCCGGGATCGACGACCAGGACGTCCTCCCCGTCGCCGATCACCCACGTGTTGGTCCCGTCCAGGGTCATCGGGGACGGGTTCGGGGCGAGAAGGCTGAAGGCGTGGGCCGTGCCCGAGCCGTCGGGCCCCTCCAGGGGGATCCGCAGCCCGCTCACGCGGCACCGAACCTGTAGTCGTCGTCGAGCACGATGTGGATCTCCCCGTTCACCTCGGCGATCTTCGGCATGAGGGTGACGATCTCCCGCTCGGCCGCGAGCACGTCGGGGACCTTCTCGTAGGCGCTCAGCTCGCCGAGCGTGCGGTGGGTCGGGGGCATCAGGAAGATCTCACCGTTCTTGGCGCGGTCGAGCGCGTCTGCGGGCCGCACCCAGGCGACCTGGTCGGCCTCACCGCCGACGTCACGGGTGCGCTGGCCGGGCGGGAGGGCCGCGACGAAGAACCGGGTGTCGAAACGCCGCTGCTCGACCTCGGGGGTGATCCAGTGGGCCCAGGGGCGCAGCAGGTCGGAACGGAGGACAAGACCGCGCCTGTCCAGGAAGTCGGCGAAGGACAGACTCCTGCCGATCAGGGCGAGCCGGTCGGCCTCCCACTCGTCGCCGGTGGTGTCGGCCACGACGGAGTCCTCGGACGGTCCGGCGAGCAGCACGCCCGACTCCTCGAACGTCTCTCGTACGGCGGCGCACACCAGCCCCCGCGCCGTCGCGCCGTCCGCGTGGAAGACCTCGCCCCACGCGGCGGGCGAGGGTCCGGCCCAGGCGACCGCCTGGTCGGTGTCGCGCGGATCCACCGAACCTCCGGGGAAGACGTAGGCCCCCGCCGCGAAGGCCATGCTGGCCTTGCGCCGCAGCAGGTAGACCTCCGCGCTCCGCGGGCCCTCTCGGAGGATGACCACGGTGGCGGCATCCCGGGCCGGGACGGGCTCCACCCGCCCGGCCAGAATGTCGCGTGCGCGCTCACCCAGCTCACCAGGAAGCGGGATACCACCCATTCAGACCCTCCACCAGAACCTCACTCGGTTTCAGGATCCATCATGTGGCACCATCCGCCCCTGGACAATCACCAACAAATCTGGCAAATGTCAGCGAACCTCGACGATCATCTCGATCTCGACGGGCGCGTCCAGCGGGAGGACCGCGACGCCCACCGCGCTGCGGGCATGGATGCCCGCGTCGCCGAACACCTCGCCGAGCAACTCGCTGGCCCCGTTGACCACCCGCGGCTGACCGGTGAAACCGGGAGCGCTGGCCACGAAGCCGACGACCTTGATGATCCTGACGACGTTCGGCAGGCCGCCGGAGACCGAGGCGACGGCCGCGAGCGCGTTGAGCGCGCAGATCCTGGCAAGGCTGTGGGCGTCCTCGGCACTCACCTCGTCGCCGACCTTGCCGGTCGTCATCAGCTTGCCGTCCACCATCGGGAGCTGGCCCGAGGTGTAGACGTAGTCGCCCGTGCGGACCGCCGGGACGTACGACGCCAGCGGCGCCGCGACCTCCGGCAGAACCAGGCCCAGCGCCGTCAACCTCTCCTGCGGGGTCACGGCTTGGGCCGCTTCAGGTAGGCGACCAGCTGCTCGGGGTTCGGCCCGGGCACGACCTGGACGAGCTCCCAGCCGTCCAGGCCCCAGTTGTCAAGAATCTGCTTGGTCGCGTGGACCAGCAGCGGCACCGTGGAGTACTCCCATTTCGTCATGTGGGACACATTAGCGAGGCGGCTGTGGCGATCGGTTCCATCCGGGCTTTCCCGTGGACCGGCCTGCGGCGGCAACTGTGAGAAGTCACATATTTACGCACGGAGCAAGGCCGTGGCGAATCGTCAAGGGCCCGTTGGGTAGCCTTCGAAATGTGAGAGCTCGCGACACCGATTGGGACGGCGTACGTCTCCACGTCGTCACCGGTAAGGGCGGCACCGGTAAAACCACGGTGGCCGCCGCACTCGCCCTCGCCCTCGCCGCGGGTGGCCGCAAGGTTCTGCTGGTGGAGGTCGAGGGCCGGCAGGGAATCGCGCAGGTCTTCGATCTGCCGCCGCTGCCGTACGAGGAGAGGAAGATCGCCGTCGCGCCCGGCGGAGGGGACGTCTACGCGCTGGCCATCGACGCCGAGGAGGCCATGCTCGACTACCTCGAGATGTTCTACGGCATGCGCAGGGCGGGCAAGGTGCTGAGCAAGATGGGCATCGTCGACTTCGCCACGACCATCGCCCCCGGCTTCCGCGACGTCCTGGTCACCGGCAAGACGAGCGAGGCCGTCCGGCGCAAGGGCAAGAACGGCAGGCGGGTCTACGACGCGGTCGTGCTCGACGCGCCGCCGACCGGCCGGATCGCCCGCTTCCTCAACGTCACCAACGAGGTCTCGGGACTGGCCAGGATGGGCCCGATCAAGAACCACGCCGACCTGGTGAACGGTGTCGTGGCCTCCCCCGAGACCGCGGTGCACTTCGTCACGCTCCTGGAGGAGATGCCCGTCCAGGAGACCCTGGACGGGCTGCAGGAGCTCCGCACGATCGGTCTCCCGCCCGGCGGGGTCTTCATCAACATGGTCAGGGAGTCGTTGCTGCCCGACTCCGTTCTGGAGGCCGCCGCCGAGGGCCGGTTCGACCCGGCGGAGCTGGTGCTCGGTCTCAAGGCGGCCGGGCTCACCGACGGCGGTTCGGCCGCGGTCTCCGCGGCCGAGGCGCTCGCGGAGGAGATCGCCGATCACGCCCACCGCGCCGAGCTCGAAAGTCGCGAGAGACTGGCGCTGGAGGAGGCGGCCCGCCCCAGCTACGAGCTGCCGCTGCTGGCCGACGGGGTGGACCTGTCCGGACTGTACGAGCTGGCGGAATCCATCCGCACCCAGGGAGCGGCATGAGCAAGCGCACCGAGCGCGGCGGGCACCGGGACGCCCCGGTTCTCGACCTCGACGCGATCATCGATGACCCCGGCACCCGGATCATCGTCTGCTGCGGGTCCGGCGGCGTCGGCAAGACCACCACCGCGGCGGCACTGGGACTGCGCGCGGCCGAGCGCGGCCGCTCCGCCGTGGTGCTCACCGTGGACCCCGCCCGGCGGCTGGCGCAGTCCATGGGGCTCACCGAGCTCGACAACACCCCCAGGCTCGTCGCGGGCGTGGAGGGCAAGGGCAAGCTGCACGCCATGATGCTCGACATGAAGCGGACCTTCGATGAGATCATCGAGGCGCACGCGGACCCCGAGCGAGCCCGCCAGATCCTGACGAACCCCTTTTACCAGTCTCTGTCGTCCAGCTTCTCCGGCACGCAGGAGTACATGGCGATGGAGAAGCTCGGGCAGCTCCGTCGTTCGGGAGACTGGGATCTGATCATCGTGGACACCCCGCCCTCCCGCTCCGCGCTGGACTTCCTGGACGCGCCCGAACGGCTGGGCCGCTTCCTCGACGGACGGCTCATCCGGGTGCTCATGGCCCCGGCCAAGGCCGGAGGGCGCAGCGCGTTCAAGCTGCTCAACGCCGGGTTCGGCGTCATCGCCGGGGCCATGACCAAGCTGCTGGGCGCGCAGGTGCTCAAGGACCTGCAGACCTTCGTGTCCGCCCTGGACGCCGTCTTCGGCGGGTTCAGGGCGCGCGCCGACCAGACCTACAAGCTCCTGCAGGCTCCCGGCACCGCGTTTGTCGTCGTGGCCTCGCCCGAACGCGACGCGATGCGCGAGGCGTCCTACTTCGTGGAGAGGCTGGCCTCCGAGCGCATGCCCCTGGCCGGACTCGTGATCAACCGGATGCACCTCTCGCCGGCGGGCGTGCTGTCGGCGGCTCGGAGCACCGCCGCGGCCGAGGATCTGGAGTCACGGGGCGAGCACGAGCTGACCGCCGCCGTACTGCGGCTGCACGCCGGCCGGATGCAGCTGGCCGCCCGTGAGCACCGCGAGCAGGAACACTTCGTCTCCGCCCATCCCACGGTGCCCGTGGCACGGGTTCCCGCCATGGCGCAGGACGTGCACGACCTGGAGGGTCTGCGCGAGGTGGGCGAGCTCCTGAGCGCACAGTAGGCGCACACGCCCATGGGCGTGTGCGCCTCGTGGCACTCATGATCGGCTCGGCACGATCCCGCCTGCCGCTGGAAATACGGCGGCGGCGGACGGCTCCGCCGGATGGACAAGCATGTCGTATTGGGCGTCACGGGCATATGCGCGGACCGGTGGCGCCCGGCCCGGCATATGCCTGTGCAGCTGACGCCTGGCCAGGCACACCTACGAATAGGAAATGCCAGGCCAGGTGTACACAATGTACGGCTGGCGCTTGGCACCAGCCGTACAGGATTTTCGCGCGAACTCAGCCAGCTATCAGCTCATTTGTTCGCTCGTACTCTTCTTTGGCCAATTCCAGCAGGTCTCGCCAGGAATCGACATCCGGTCGCCGACGCAACAGCGCCCGGCGTTCGCGCTCGGTCATCCCGCCCCACACCCCGAACTCGATGCGATTGTCCAGCGCATCGGCGAGGCACTCGGTCCGGACCGGGCACCCTCGGCAGATCAGCTTTGCTCGGTTCTGGGCAGCACCCTGAACGAACAATGCGTCAGGATCCGCACCCTTGCAGGCCGCACGGGAGGTCCAATCCGTGATCCACATTCGACCCCACTCCCCTTAGGTGGTCAGTCGTGACTTTGGGGCCGACGGGCGCGGGCGTCGAGCCTTCGGTATTCAATTGCCGCAGAAAGAGAACGTACGCAATCAGACGTTCGGGCCGACAGACCCCGGCGGGACCAAATTCTCACATGGTCATCCACGGCCATCTGGCCGGGAATGACTAGTCACCTGTCCAAGCGATCGAGACACGGACAGACCAAAATGGTGTTCCGTTCATGTTTGGGACATCTGTCCGACGCACGCATGGACTCGATGGCGTTCCGTTACCGTATGAGACATCCGTCCGACGTACCCTTGACTCGTGCAAGCTCATGGCAAAAATCTGGGGTCGGCGGTCCTCAATGTGCTTCGGCTGCTCGCCGCAGCCGCCGTCGCGGGTGTGCTCGTCGCCGCCGTGTCACTTCCGGCGGTAGGCGGGGCCGGGCTGACCGTGAACGCCGCCACGGACGAGTTGCACCTACAGCCCGAGGAGCTGAAGGAACCCCCGCTCCCGGAGAAGACCGTCCTGCTCGACGCGAACGGCAAGCAGTTCGCCCAGTTCTACTTCGAGAACCGTGAGTCGGTGACCCTCGACCAGGTCTCCGAACTCATGAAGACCGCGATCGTCGCGATCGAGGACGACCGGTTCTACCAGCACGGGGCCATCGACCTCGAAGGCACCTTCCGCGCGTTCGCGAAGAACTCCGCGGGCGGCGGTGACGTCCAGGGTGGTTCCTCCATCACCCAGCAGTACGTCAAGCTCGTGCGGCTCAACAGCGCCGAGACCAAGGAGGCGAAGGCGGCCGCGATCGCGCCGACGGTCTCCCGCAAGCTCAACGAGCTGCGCTACGCGCTGGCCATCGAGGAGAAGTACACCAAACCGGAGATCCTTGAGCGCTATCTCAACATCTCCTACTTCGGTGCGGGCGCCTACGGGATCCAGGCCGCGTCCAAGCGTTTCTTCGGCAAGCCGGCCTCCAAGCTGAACCTGTGGGAGGCGGCCACCCTCGCGGGAGCCGTGCAGAACCCGAGCCGGACCGACCCGAACGCCGGCAAGGAGAGCCGCCAGCGGCTGCTGGACCGGCGCAACATCGTCCTGGACCGGATGGCCACGCTCGGCAAGATCACGCCGCAGGAGGCGCAGGAGGCCAAGGCGAAGAAGCTCGGGTTCAAGGACACCCCGGTCCCGGGTGACTGCGACTCGAGCCCGTACCCGTACTTCTGCCTCTACGTCAAATACGAGATGCTCAACAACGAGGACTTCGGCAAGACCCCGGCGCTGCGCAAGAGGCAGCTGCAGCGCGGCGGCCTGACGATCAAGACGACGCTCGACCCGAAGGCGCAGGCGGCCTCCGAGAAGGCCATCAAGCAGTACGTGAAGACCAGCGACAAGCCGGTCGCCTCGCAGGCGATGGTCGTTCCCGGCACCGGCGCCATCAAGGGGATGGCCGCCAGCCGGAAGTACGGGCAGAACAAGAAGAAGAACGAGATCAGCTACAACCTCCCCGCCGACGGGATCCACGGCGGCGGAAGGGGTTTCCAGGCCGGATCGACGTTCAAGATGTTCACCCTGGTCACCGCCCTGGGCGAGGGGCTCAAGATCGACGACGGTTTCGGCACCGGCTCGGCCTACAACGCCCCGAGCTACGGCGCCTTCCGCGACTGCAAGGGCAACTCGGTCGGAGACCCGAAACACGACATCCACAACTCCAGCGAGGGCGGCGGCGGCTTCAAGACCCTGACGACCGGCACCCTCGGCTCGGTGAACACCTTCTTCATGCGCCTGGAGCAGGAGGTCGGCCTCTGCGACGTGGTCAAGACGGCCAAGAGCCTGGGCATCAAGCGGGCCGACGGCGACAAGCTCCAGGAGGTCGAGACCTTCACCCTCGGGGTCAACGAGATGGACCCGGTGACGGTCGCCGCCGCCTACGCGACGCTCGGCGCCCGCGGCGCCTACTGCAAGCCGATGGCCATCACCGAGATCCGCGACCGCGACAACAAGGCCACGGCCTACAAGCCGCAGTGCAAGCAGGTCCTGGACGAGAAGGTCGCCGACGCGGCCACCCACATCATGTCCGGGGTGTTCACCAAGGGCACGATGGCCGAGTACGGCGGCATCGGCCGCCCGGCCGCGGGCAAGACCGGCACCACCGACGCCTACACCGCCGCCTGGTTCGCCGGCTTCACCCCCGACCTCGCCTCCGCGGTCAGCCTCGGCGACCCGCGCGGCGCCTTCAAGCACGACCTGACGGGCGTGACCATCGGCGGCCAGTACTACAGCTACGTGTACGGCGCCACGATCTCCGGCCAGATCTGGAACGCCTCCATGTCCCGCGCTCTGAAGGGCGTCGATCCGACCGCCTTCACCCCGGTGGACATGGAGCGCTTCGGCGGTTGCTCGGGCGGCAGGTGCGCGCCCAAGCCGCCCCCGAAGGCCAAGGGCGACCCGGGTGACCGGGGCGGCGATCATGGTGGCGACGACGGCGGCGACGGCCCGCCCCCGCCCCCGGACCCCAACGGCGGCGCTCCCATCGTCATCCCGTAGTGACACCGGAGCCCTCCCGGCGACCCCCGTGTTCCAGGGTCGTCGGGAGGGCTCCGGTCACACGGGGCGGCCTGCCGTACCGAGCGGGGCCCTCAGGGGCCGTACGGCGGCGCGCGGTTGCCCTCGATCATCGGCGGCCCGGAAGCCCGTCGCCGAGGTTCCAGGGAGCTCTCAGGCCGACAGACGGGCCCGTACGGCCTGCGCCACCCGGCCACCCTCGGCGCGTCCGGCGACCTTCGGGTTCAGGACCTTCATGACCTGACCCATCGCCTGCGGCCCGGCGGCGCCGCTCTCGGCGACGGCCTCGTCCACGAGCCTGCCGAGCTCCTCGTCGGAGAGCTGGGCGGGGAGGTATTCCTCCAGCACGGCCTGCTCGTCCACCTCGGCCTGCGCCTGCTCCGTACGGCCGGCGCCACTGAACGCCTCGGCCGCCTCCCGGCGCTTCTTGGCCTCCTTGGCCAGCACCTTGACGACCTCGTCGTCGGAGAGCTCGCGCGCCGTCTTGCCCGAGACCTCCTCGACCCCCACGGCCGCCAGGGCCATGCGAATCGTCCGGGTGCGGATCTCGTCCCTGCTCTTCATGGAAGCCGTGAGGTCGGCTCTCAGCTTGTCTTTCAATGCGCTCATGCGATCCATCTTGCCGTCTCACCAGCCTCCCTGTATCCCAAGTTTTCTTCCGAAGGCTTCATGTCGGGCATGATGAGAGGGTGAGGAAAGCAGCCGCGGTGCCCCTGTCCCTGCTCGGTGTCGGCCTGGCCGGCCTCGCCTACGCCTCGGTCATCGAGCGCAACGCGTTCCGCCTGAGGCGCTTCGACGTGCCCGTCCTGGAGCCCGGCCAGCGCCCGGTGCGCATCCTGCACCTCACCGACCTGCACCTCACCCCCGGCAGGCGGATGCTGATCAACTGGGTCCGCTCGCTGGGCGCCCTCAATCCCGACCTGGTGGTCAACACCGGCGACTCCATCGCGCACCCCGACGCGGTCGGCCCCCTCCTGTACGCCCTCGAACCCCTGCTGTCGCGCCCGGGCCTGTTCGTCTACGGCTCCAACGACCTGTACGCGCCGAGGCCCAAGAACCCCACGCGCTACCTCTGGCGCACCTCCAAGGGCGATCACAGGCAGACGATCCCCTCGCTCCCCTGGGAGGAGCTGGGCTCCGGCATGGCCGTCGAGGGCTGGCTGGACATGAACAACACCACGGCCCGCATCAAGATCGGCGATCTCGACGTGGCCGTGGGCGGCATCCACGACTCCCACATCAACCGCGACCGCTACGACCTGATCGCCGGGCCCGCCCCCGCGGAGGCCGATCTGCGCCTGGGCGTGATGCACTCCCCCGAGCCCCGCAACATGACCCGCTTCGCCGCCGACGGCTACCAGCTGCTGCTCGCCGGCCACACCCACGGCGGGCAGCTCTGCATCCCCTTCTACGGCGCCCTGGTCACCAACTGCGGCATCGACCGAGCCCGGGTCAAAGGTCTGAGCCGCCACGACTCCGCCTACCTCCACGTCTCCGCCGGCCTCGGCACCAGCCCTTATGCTCCGGCCCGCTTCGCCTGCTACCCCGAGGCCACCCTCCTGACGCTGGTGCCCCGACGCCGAGGCGACGCAAGCACCCCCGAAGTCCGCTAGACTTTCCCAAGCACGAGCAAGACCGAAAGACCGGGGTGTGGCGCAGCTTGGTAGCGCGCTTCGTTCGGGACGAAGAGGCCGCAGGTTCAAATCCTGTCACCCCGACGTTGATTTTCCCGAGGTAGTGGGCCGTTCCTGAGAAATCAGGAGCGGCCTTCTGCGTTCACGGGGTGACCGGCTACGCGCCAAGGCCGCCGGCACCCTCAGGGCAGGGAAAAGTCGGCTGCTCGAACTCGTGGGGGGGTCGGGTCGCCTCGGCCGAAAACACGGTGCGATGCGATCAGGGCTGAAGTAGCGTCGGCGCACATGACCCCTCTTCGCAATCGCCCTCCCTTCGTGGCCGACGAGCGAACTCAGCTTGTCGGCTGGCTCGACATGCAGCGCGCGATCATTCACTGGAAATGCGAAGGGTTGTCCGATGCGGACGCGCACCGATCCGTCCTTCCGGACTCCCCCCTTATGACGATGGCGGGTGTCGTCTCGCACATGCGCTGGGTCGAGCACTGCTGGTTCGAGGTCCTCTTCCTGGGCCGACCGGCCATTGGGCCTCAGTTCGAGGACGGACCCGAGGATGCCGACATGATGGTCGAGGGCATCTCGCTCACACAGCTCCTCGAGGAGTACGACAGGCAGTGCGCGGTGTCGAACGAGATCGTCGCGGCCCATTCGCTGGACGATGTCGGCCGGCACCCGGACTTCCGCGCCGCCGCCGCGAACCTGCGGTGGATGTTGATCCACATGGTTGAGGAGACCGCCCGGCACGCCGGTCACATGGATGCCGTCCGGGAGCTCCTCGACGGCAAAAAGGGCTACTACTGACCGCCGGCCGCGAACGCCGATCACGTGCCGCGGATGCGTCCCCGTGGGCTACCCGAAACCGGAGAGGCTCGCCCGCGTTGAGGTTGGGGCCGGGTGACCGCGTGTGGCACCGCCGGCACAGGCAGGCTCACGAACCTCGGAGCCGATGACCCTCTCTGCGGCCGGAGGTGAGGGTAGCCGTAGAGTGCCGCCCTGTGAACAGTGATCTATCGTCCGAGCGGTTGCACTCCGCGGCCGGATACGCCGAGGCGGCGGAGGCCCTCGTCGAGCAGTACGAGAGCGTGGCGTTCGCGGAGGTTCACCGAGAGGCGCTCCACCTGTTTCCCACGCGGCAGAGTTGGGTTCTGGACATCGGAGCGGGCAGTGGCCGCGATGCGGCTGCCCTGGCTTCTCGGGGCCACCGGGTCGTCGCCGCCGAACCCACCGCCGAACTCCGTACGCTGGGTGAGCGGATCCACGCCGACCAGGACATCGAGTGGGTCGACGACGCGCTGCCCGAGCTGGCGGGGCTCCGCGAGCGGGGGCGTCGCTTCGACCTCATCCTGTTGACCGCGGTCTGGATGCACCTGGACGAGCAACAGCGATCGTCGGCGATGGCCGGCCTGGTCAGCCTGCTCAACGACGGTGGGCGAGTGATCCTCTCCCTTCGTCACGGCCCCGTCCCGATCGGCCGACGCATGTTCCCCGTCTCCGCGGAGGAGACGATCGATCTGGCCCGCGGATGCGGGCTGGAGGTGATCCTCCTCTCGGAGCGCGATGATCCGCATGGGCGCCAAGGCGTGACATGGACCTCCCTGGGACTGCAGGCGGGGACCATCCGCGATCGCTAGGTTGAACCGGTCATCAGCGCGTCGCGCCGTGCTCTGACCGGTGGCGCTCACCGGGATGGTGCGTTCGGTCGTACAGCCGGTTGTGAAGGCGAGGCGTCCCGCGGAGATCGACGTGTCCGTGATCAGGTCGGTGACGAGTGACAGCGTCTGCCGGTCAGCTTGGAAGGCACAAACTGCAATCGACTCCAAATTTGGAGTAGACTCCACATATGTCTGAAGGGCTGCGCGAGCGCAAGAAGCGACAGACCCGGCAACGCATCTCCGATGTGGCCATCGGCCTGTTCGTCGCGCACGGCTTCGACAACGTCACGATCGCCGAGGTCGCCGCGGCTGCCGAGGTGTCGGTCAACACCGTCTACAACTACTTCCAGGCCAAGGAGGACCTCGTCCTGCCGCCGGAGGAGGCCTCACCGCAGCGGCTGGCCGACATCGTGCGCGAGCGCCGGCCCGGACAGTCCGCGGCCGATGCGGTCCTGGCGCGGCTGCGGCAGGAGGTGCGCGGGCGTGAGCGCAGGCTCGGGCTGAGCGAGGGGTTCGGCCGCGTGCTGGAGATGATGCGGGCCGCGCCCACGCTGACCGCGCGGCTGGAACAACTCGCCCACCAGATGACCGCCGAGCTGGCCGACCAGCTGGCCCAGGAGACAGGCGCCACGCCCGGCGACCCGCTGCCGCGGGCTGTCGCCTGGCAGCTTGGCAGCCTGCACAGCATGGTCCTGTCGGAGATCGGCGGACGGACCACAGCCGGCCGGCGGCCAGACGTCATCGCCGCGGAAGTGCTGGAGCTGATCGACGCCGTGGAGGAACTCATGGGGAAGCGCCTCCTCGGCTATGCCGTACGAGAGGAATGAGCAGTTGTTCAGGGTAACGATCAGAGGGAAGTTCACCGGGCTCGACGACGCCGGGCGGGCCGCCGTCCTGGCCGCGGGCGGCACCGCCTATACCGAGGCCGGGACCTTCACCCATGATCAGAGCGTGACGGCCTTCACCTTCCGCTGCCAGGTGCCGGCAGGCCCGGACGACGGCCAGGACGAGGCGGCGCTTGGCGCGATGGTCGCGCTGGAGACGCACGGGCACCCGCATGAGATCTTGCACCTCGCGGTGACCGACATGCGCGACATCAAGATTCGTCCCAGGGGACGCCGGATGTGACCCGCGAGCCAGGGCGGGACGTGGATTCCGTCCCACCGCAAGTCCGAAAACGCTGCTGCTTATCAGCGACATCGCCTGTTCCTGCAAACGATCGCTGTCACAGCCGACCGACAAACACTGTCGCTGCTCGGCCTACAGAACCACGCCCGGTCCCCGCGGGACGAATGTGGTCTCAGCGCGGGTGATAGTTGAGCGTCCCGAGGGGCCAGTCCCTGGACAGCCAGGCTGCCACGGCCTCATACAGAGGCGCGTCCAGCTCGGCTCGGTCGGCCCGGACCCAGGAGGCCACGTCGGTGTCGTGATCGTCGCTGCGGGAGGGATAGATGTAGACGCATCCGATTACCTCGTCGCTGGCCGGCTCGATGACGGTGTAGGTGAATCCGCGGCGCTGAGCGAAGTCGTCCGCGTGACGCTGCAGGTCGGCGAGGTTCGCCTCCAGGGTCATCCCGGCCGCGGGAGGCCATCCTCGGTCCTGGAAGCCCGGGGTCGCAAGGATGTGTTCGATGCTGCCGGTCCAGGCGGCGTGGTCGGCGACGTTGTGCTGCGGCCCCAGGGGTTCCAGGCGGAACCGTGGGGTGGCCAGGTCCGGAGGAATGACGAAGTCGTCGGGGACGAGGGCGGGGTCGTTCATGAGGCCGAGGCTATGGGGCCGAGCTCACGGGTCGCATCTGGATCGATCACGCCACGCGCGGCTCACCTGTGACCGGTTCTTCCATACTCACCGTCGCTGTGACGAATCACCCCGGCGTCGGGACAGCGCTGGTGGATCGTCATCACCAGGGTGTCGGTGAGCGCTCCGGTGCGCCTCAGCGCAGCTCCTGGACACGGATCAGGTGCCGCGGAGCCACGGTGGAAGGCCGGGGATGCGCCCGGGTCGTTGTGCGGAGTGTGAACGGTGACGTCCATGACGGTCAGGCCAGGTGCGGCTCGGGAGTCGGCGCTTCTCGATTCCTGAGCGGCCGGGTCACCTGCTTGGCCACGCACGAGGGCATCCCCACCGTCGCGCGCGCCGCCTGGTGCCGGTAGGCGCTGGGTGGCATTCCGACCAGTTTGGTGAAGCGGGTGCTGAAGGTGCCCAGTGACGAGCAGCCGACCGCGATGCAGACCTCGGTGACGCTGAGATCGCCCCGGCGCAGCAACGTCATCGCCCGCTCGATCCGGCGCGTCATCAGGTAGCCGTACGGCGATTCACCGTAGGCGATCCGGAACTGGCGGCTGAGGTGCCCGGCCGACATGTGCGCGCCGCGGGCCAGCGCCTCGACGTCCAGCGGCTGCGCGTACTCCCGGTCGATCCGGTCCCGGACGCGCCGCAACCGCGTGAGGTCGCTCAGGCGATGCGCCTCGGTGAGTGCGCGCGTCCACGAAGGATGACACATGAGGGAATTCCTTTCATTGATGTCCGCGGGCACCTGGGCCGCGCCGGGTGGTCACTGCGATGCCGAGCCCGGTGTCATGATCGAGCCCGCGGCTTCCGTCCCGCCTGTGAGTCCAAGCCGAAGGCGGCGGTGTGGAAACTTCCGACGGCGGTGGGGTCGGCCACCTCAAGGGTGACGGATTCGATGGAAGCCATAGTGATGACGCTAGTTGTGGCTCCGTGACCCACGCTTCTTGATTCCTGATCGATCCGGTCCCCGCTTCGCCACACTCGGTCCTCGTCATTTCACCGGACGCTCAGCGTCGGGCGGGCACCGCACACCTTCGAATGTGACCTTGCACGTGCCGTGTAGCAGCACTTTCTCCTGCTTTTGCGCCGAGAACAGCCACAGCATCCGCGGCATAGCCGTGTGATCGGCGACACCGGCGTCGAAGGAGATCCGTCCGGAGGCTCCGGCGATGGAGAGGTCTCCAGAAACCCCGGTGCTGGAATCACCGGCACGCAGACCGCGGAGGTTGTAGTGCACGCCCGCCGCAACGTCCAGGCTGGACTTGATGGCATCGGGGCCCTGCTGTTTGCTCAGCTCACCGAGTGCGTACGTGACGGCCAGAAGAGCGTCGTGGGCCAGGCGTGCATGGACACGGGATGCTGAGACATCGGTTTTCCCCCACAGCTCCCCGACCACGTCTTCAATGGCACTCAGATAGGAACTGCTGCTCGATGGGTCCGACTGTTGCAGGTTGGTCAGCGAGACGAAATTCAGTCGCCGCTCCGGCAACTTGCCGGGGTCCGAGATCGTGACCGTCACTTCATCCCCGGCCAGAATCTGCACCGGCGAATCACTGCACTCCGCATCGACGGTGCGATTCAGTTCGTTCAAAAACATGGTGCGCCCCGTGTACACGAGGACCTTGGCTTTTCTCGTTTTACAGGCCGCCAACACCTGACTCAGCAGATTCTCCCGCTTGTTCGACGCGGCCTTCTGCTCGGCCGTCAAGTCCTTCTGATCGTCCAACGGGTCCCTCTGCTCGAAAGGCAGCGACTCGGGCAGGCCCGGAAGCGCTTCGCGGAGTTCGTCCGTCAGATCACGGCTGTAGAGATCGCGTTCACGAGGATCCACCTGCTCCAGTATCGCCACCTCCTCGGGCCGTATCCCAGCCCCTCCATTCGACAGTCCCTGTCCGAGCCACCACGCCATGGCCTTGGCCTGAGCGGAGTTGGGCGCCGCCATCCGGAAGAAGTACGGCGAGGTGCCGCCATTGACCATGGGAGTGCGGTCCGCGGTGTTGGTGGTGCTCAGCATCGGAAGCTGGGCACCACCGAGGACCCCGATGGCCTCCTGCGTCTCCGTCTTGCTCCACGCCAGACCGATCACGGCCGCGACGCTCCGGTCACTCTTCGCCCTCTCTTCGATCACCTCCGCCGCGTATCGCGCACTGCGGAAATCTTGACCGACATTGGCGAACTCGACCCGCACGTCCCAACCATTGATGTCATTGTTGTAACTGCGCTGATGTGTGAGCAACCCGGCCAACTCACCCATGACTCCGTTGAGCTGGTCGCCGCTTTTCGACGTGGGATTCTTCGTCAGCGGTCCCATATAAAAAACCGTCGCGACCGGCACTCCTGGTGGGATGCGGTCATTCTCATCGTTGATGGCTTTGAGCACGCCCCGTACGAGCGGGTCGGGATTCATCCGGTCGAGATCGTCGCTGAGCCCGACACACTGTCCGTACTCCTCCAGCAGGTCCCTGCCGCATCCCTGCGCGGCGACTCCGGCATAGGTCAGAGGCGCGGCCACCAGAGAGAGGACCACCGCCCAGTAGAACCACGCCCGGGCCCTGGCTGGAATCAGCCTCGGCTTGTGCGGCACGCTCGAGAGGTCGCCCGAGGTCCGGAGTACCATGCCCAGGGCCGGGACTCGGAGGTCACCGAGCTGCCGCCATCTGGCGGCCACCTCACCGAACGACTGGACGGTTCCCTCCGGAACGGACCTCATCTCGATGGGATCGGCCTGGGGCACGCCCGCGAGAATCACCAGGGGGACGAACTTTCCCGTTTCGTCGATCACCGTCCTCATGACGTCCAGGAACCGGTCGTTGACGGAGCCTGGTTTCCCCGACTCCAGAACGAGCAGGCAGTACAGCCCTCGGCCCCAACTGGGCCAGGGGATCGGCCACTTCCTGTAAGCCTGTCGCAGATCCTCGAACATCGCGTGAACCAGCAGTTGCTCGACCTCGTCCTTCGGTGCCTGAGCCACCCGAAGACCGTAATTCCACAACTTTTCGAACGGCTTGCGGGTGAGGTAGCGCTGCTTCCCGAACCAGCGGGTGAAGATCGACCCTCTGATCGACAGCCATGCCTGTCCCACCGTTCCGGTCACGGCCACCGCCGCTCCGGCGATCCAGTCGGCACCCAGCGCGGTCACAATTCCAGCCGGCACCCACGTGGGGGCGGCTCTCGCGAAAAAATCCACCGACGTCACCAGGGCACGCTGGGTGCCCTTGGCCTGATCCCACCGCCGGTCCTTGAGCCGGTTCCTGAGCTCCTTCTGGCCCGCTCGGGAATTCGGATTCGGAGGCCATTGACCTCTCTGTGCCTCATCCCAGTATTCGGGCCTGTCGTCTCGCTGGGCCAGCGCCCAGAGCACGAACTGGGCGAGCGGAAACCGTGGCGCGGGAAGGAAGGACCCGGAGACCGGCGCCCCGAGCTGACCGTTCTCGCCGGCGAGCCGGTCGATCAGGTCGGGAAGGTCCTTGACGCTCCCGGCTGGAATGTCGGCGAATGGAAGATGGTCCTCGAAGGGCTTGGCCAGCCACCTCGCCGTCCGTATCGCGCTGTCCTCCGATCCGGTAATCACAATGACCGGAAGTGGAGGATCCTCTCGCCAGAATCCCCGTCTCCGAATCAACCTCTCCAGCGCTTCGCGTGGCCGGTGCTTCTTGTATTCCGGATCGTCCACAGCACTCCCAGGGCCCGCACGAGACAAGCTTGATCATCGAAGTAGTTACATATATTGACTGATTTTTCGGTAAAAAAGTTGATAAAAATACGGTGCAATATGAAACCGCAAGGATGCACCCGGAAACGATCACATAGCTCCGTCAAACGGGTGGTTGATGGGCGTCGCACCCGATGAGGTCAGCGCAGCGCGTGGGCGCGGATCGTTTCCCGGAGAAGGAGGTCGCCCCGCCTCAGCCGTTGCCGGCGGTGTCGAGCGTGGCGCCGACCTGATCGGCGAGGATCACCGCGACAAGGCGCGCCTGCAGGGGCGGGACGGCCCCCGGAGTGGGATCGAGCATGAACCGGCCGTAGAAGTGGCCGTTGCCGATCGTGCGCAGCTCGACCTCCCGGTCCGGCAGGCCCAGCCGGTCGACGTCCCAGTTCTTACGGTCCCAGACCACGGTGCCGTCCTGTTCGAGGCGGGGTGGATGACCGATCAGGGAACCGTACTCGAAGCGGCATCCGCGCAGGCTCAGCAGGTCGATCAGCTGGGCTGTGACGTGCTCGACCACCCTGTTGGGTGATTTCGCGGACTGGGCCAGCTCGGCGGTGTCGTGGAGCCGGGCCAGGTAATCGGCGTCGGTGATGGCGATCACGCGCAGGCGCCGGACCCGGGCGGCCAGCTGTGAGACCACCAGGCCCACGATGAGCAGCAGGACGGCGGTCTCTATGTCCGCGGGCTTGGTGACGGTGAACCGCTCGTAGGGCGGGGCGAAGAAGAAGTCGAACCATACGGCGGCCGACACCGCCGCGAGCGCGCCGGCGAGGCGGTGTCCGTTGGCGGCCACCGCGACCACGATCACGACCAGTACGAGAGCCACGTTCGTGTTCGAGAAGCCTGTGCGAAACGGCACGAGTATCGCCGAGACGACCAGCGGCGCCACCACCGCGGCCACGATCGCGACACGATCTCTGTCCAGATGGCGAGGCATAAACCGCACCCCCGTCCCTCACGCCCTGGAGGCATTAGCCCCATGCCCTATATGCCAATATGCCAAGACCGACACACTTCCCCTACCCCGGCTCCGGCTTGGCCGACCAATTCCCCCACATCCACGGGCGGCATCAAGAAACCATATGAATCAGCGCCAAGCCCGTAAGAGCCTCATATCAATTGCTCCATCCAGGTCGAACTGGTCCGACACTGAAAGCGCCGACCTCAGGAGGAGACATGGCGGTGCGCGCCCCCGGGCACAGCGAACCCCCGCATACCAGGAACAGCCCAGGATGTGGGATGGAGCAGTTTCACCACCCACGCCCCGTATACACCGGACGAGGATGTGAGTCCCGTCCGACTTCGCAGCGCGAGCAGTTGCTGAGCGGCCTCACCGGACGCGTTCTGGAGATCGGAGCCGGCGACGGGATCAAGCTCACCTGCTTCCCCGAAGGACTCGACGAGATCATCCTTGTCGAGCCGGACCCCTTCCTCCGTACGGTGGCCGAGCTGCCCGCGTCCGAGATCTCGACGCCGGTCCGTATCCTCGACGGAGATCTGATGCGCCTGCCGGTCGAGGACGCGTCCTGCGACGCCGTCATCTGCTCGCTGGTCCTGTGCTGCGTGCCCCGGCCGGAGACGACGCTGTCCGAGGTGAAGCGGGTTCTCCGCCCGGGAGGCGAACTGCGGTTCTACGAGCACCAGCGCTCGGACAACGCGGTGGTCGCGCTGGTCGAGGCCATGGCGACCCCGCTCTGGGCACGCGCCTGCGGCGGCTGCCATCCCGCCCGCGACACCGTCGCCGCCATCGAGCGGGCGGGGTTCGGCATCGAGCGGCTCGACCATCTCTCCTTCGACCATGTCAGCCACGTCCTGGGCGTCGCCCGACCCATGTGAGAAACGGACCGCCCGGCTCTCAGGAGCCGGGCGGCACGGCGTCCTGGGCGTCACCCGACCTCGATACGAGCGTGAAGGAACCGCCCGGCGGTCAGGAACCGGGCGATACGGCGTCCTGGGTCTCACCGACCTTGAGGGAGATCCGAGGCGGCACCGCGTCATGGCTGTCGTCCTGCCTCGGCGAGAGCGTGAGGAAACCGCCCGAGGATCAGCGGTCCGGGCCGTACGGTGTCCTGACCGCTCACCCCGGGTGAGAGCGTGAACGATCAGAAGCCCGGCCCTCCGTCCCGCCGTACGGACATCGCGGTCAGGGCTTCCGTCCCGCGCCGTACGGACATCGCGGTCAGGGGTTGAAGCGGTACCCCATGCCCGGCTCGGTCAGCAGATGAACCGGGTGAGCCGGGTCCCGCTCCAGTTTCTTGCGCATCTGGGTCATGTACTGGCGCAGGTAGTGGGTCTCCTTGAGGTATTTCTCCCCCCACACCTCGGTCAGCAGCTGGCGCTGGCTGACCAGCTTGCCGGGGTTGCGCAGCAGGATCTCCAGCAGATGCCATTCGGTGGGGGTCAGCCGCACACCGTCGGAGACGGTCTTGCTGACCAGGTCGACGACGCGGTCGCCGATGTGGATCTGGGCGAGCTCGGACTCGTGGAGAACGGTCCGCCGGGTCACCGCGCGGACGCGGGCGAGCAACTCGTCGATGTTGAACGGCTTGGTGACGTAGTCGTCGGCGCCCGCGTCGAGCGCGTCCACCTTGTCCGCGCCTCCGGCCCGGCCGGAGAGCACCACGATGGGGATCGAGGTCCAGCCACGCAGTCCGTGGATGACGTCGATCCCGTCGATGTCGGGCAGGCCGAGGTCGAGTATGACCAGGTCGGGATGCCAGTCCGCCGCCTCGCGCAGTGCCGCTCCGCCGTCCGCGGCCACCGCGACCTCATAGCGGCGGGCGGCCAGGTTGATCCGGAGCGCGCGCAGGATCTGGGGCTCGTCGTCGACGACGAGGATGCGGGTCATCCCTCCTCCGCAACGGCGAGCACGGCCTGCGACCGTGAGGAGATGGGCAGTGTCAGGGTCATGGTGAGACCTCCCCCTGGTGTCTCTTCGGGTGTGAGGGTGCCGCCCATCGCCTCCGCGAGTCCCCGCGAGAGGGCGAGGCCGAGGCCGACACCGGTGTGGTTGTCACGGTCACCGAGTCGCTGGAACGGCATGAAGACGCGATCATGCGCCTCAGGGGGGATGCCGGGGCCGCGGTCGATGACGCGGATCTCGACGTGGTCGCCGTGCCAGCTGCCCGTGACGAGGACCTTCTGGCCGGCCGGACTGTACCGGATCGCGTTGGACATGAGGTTGACCAGGATCCGTTCCAGCAGCGCCGGATCGGCGATGATCTCGGGCAGCTCAACGGAGATGTTCCCCTCGATCCTCTCGGCCAGGTGACCGAGATCGTCGATGGCACGGGGCACGACCTCCTCCACTCCCGTCGGCTGCGCCTGCAGCCCGAGCACCCCGGCCTGCAGGCGGCTCATGTCGAGGAGGTTGGCGACCAGCCGGTCGAGCTTGACCAGGGACTCCTCGGCGGTGGCGAGCAGTTCGTGCCGATCCTCCGGGCTCCACTGGATGTCGGTGTTGCGCAGGCTCTCCACCGCGGCCTTGGCCGAGGCGAGCGGGGTGCGCAGGTCGTGGCTGACGGCGGCGAGCAGCGCGGTGCGCATCTTGTCCGCCTCGGCCAGCGGCTTGGCCTGTTCTGCCTCCTCCCTCAGCCTCTCCTGGCGCAGTGCCACGGCCGCCTCGGCGGCGAACGCCTCCAGCACCCGCCGGTCGGACGCCTCCAGCAGCCGGCCTCGTACGACGAGCACCAGGTCCTCGTCGATGGTCACGTCCGTGTCGGCCGTACCCGGGCAGGTGCACGGGGAGCCGCCCGCGGTGGCGACGATCCGCCAGGCCTCGGGGTCCGACTGGTCGTCCGGGCCCGGTTCGGCGATCCGCTCCAGCAACGTGACCGAGGTCAGCGCGAAGGTCTCTCGCAGTCGCTCCAGCAGGGACGGCAGCGCCGCCTCCCCGCGCAGGACATGGCCCGCCAGGGTGGACAGCACCTCGGCGTCCGCGGTCGCCCGGGCCGCCTCCCTCGTACGGCGGGCCGCCACGTCGACGATCCCGCTCACCGCGGCGGCGACCAGGATGAAGACGACGAGGGCGAAGAGGTTCTCCGGGTTGTAGATCGTCAGGGTGTGGAGGGGAGGAGTGAAGTAGTAGTTGATGAGGAAGGAGCCACCGACCGCCGCGGTGACGGCCGGCCACATGCCGCCGATGAGGGCGACGCCGACGACCACGACCAGGAAGAACAGGATCTCGCTGGGCAGCGACAGCACGTCCCTGAACGGGACCAGCACGGCGGTGAGCACCGGCATCCCGATGACGGCGACCGCCCATCCCGCCAGCCTCCTCCTGCGGGTCAGCGCGGCCCGGGAGTACGGGGGACGACGCCCCTTTCTCGCCTCGTCATGAGTGATCATGTGGACGTCGATGGAGCCGGACATCGTGGTCGCCGTGATCCCCACGCCCCGGGAGAAGATCTGGGCGAACCGGCCGCGCCGGGACACGCCCAGCACGAGCTGGGTGGCGTTGACCCCCCGGGCGAAGTCGAGCAACGCCCTCGGGACGTCGTCGCCGACGACCTGGTGGTAGGTGCCGCCCATGCTCTCCGCCAGTACGCGCTGGCGGGCGAGGTTGGCCGGATCTCCCTCGGTCAGGCCGTCGGACCTGGTGATGTGGACGGCGAGCAGGTCGGCGCCCTTGGTCCTGTCCGCGATCCTGGCGGCCCGCCGTACCAGCGTGTCGCCCTCGGGGCCGCCTGTCAGCGCCACCACCACCCGCTCGCGGGCCTCCCACGTCCCGGCGATGCCGTGGTCGGCGCGGTAGCGGTCGAGCTGATCGTCGACCTTGCCCGCGACCCAGAGCAGTGCCAGCTCCCGCAGCGCGGTCAGGTTCCCGATCCGGAAGTAGTTGGAGAGGGCGGCGTCCACCTTCTCCGGCGCGTACACGTTGCCGTGGGCCATCCTGCGGCGCAGCGCCTCGGGCGACATGTCGACCAGCTCGACCTCGTTGGCCCGCCGGACGACCTCATCGGGCACGGTCTCGCGCTGCGGCACCCCGGTGATCGCCTCGACGACGTCGTTGAGCGACTCCAGATGCTGGATGTTGACCGTGGAGACGACGTCGATCCCGGCGTCGAGGATCTCCTCGATGTCCTGCCAGCGCTTCTTGTTGCGCGAACCCGGCACGTTGGTGTGCGCCAGCTCGTCGATCAACGCCACCCTCGGCCTGCGCGCGATGACCGCGTCCACGTCCAGCTCCGTGAAAACGGTCCCCCGGTGGATCATCGACCGCCGGGGGATCATCTCCAGGTCCTCGACCAGCTCGGCCGTGCGGGGGCGGCCGTGGGTCTCCACGAGACCCACGACCACGTCCTTGCCCCGCAGCAGTCTCCGCTGTCCCTCGCCGAGCATCGCGAAGGTCTTGCCGACACCGGGGGCCGCACCCAGATAGATCCGCAGCCGCCCACGTGCGGTGCTCACCTGGTCACTCCACTCTGCAGGCACCGTGCGAACCCCGTGTTCAACCGGTCGCCCCGCTCCGAAACCCCGGCGCGAACCGCCCGTACCTCATGTTCTGCAGTTTTCAACCGATCGCTCCGGGGGCTCGGCGCGAACCGCTCGTACCCCGCATTCCACAGCGTCCAACCGATCGCTCCGCTCCGGAGTCGCGGCGCGAATCGCTCGTACCTCGCGTTCCGCACCGCGGTCATCCTCTGTCGAGGGCCAGGTTGAGCTCCAGGACGTTGACGGCCGGGTCGCCCATGAAGCCCAGGAAGCGGCCGGTGGTGTTCTCCGTGATCAACTGCTTGACCTTCTCCAGAGGCATTCCACGCTCCTTGGCGACGCGGGGTGCCTGGAGTTCGGCGTAGGCCGGCGAGATGGCCGGGTCGAGGCCGGAACCGCTGGCGGTGACCGCGTCGGCGGGCACCACGGCCTTGGCGTCACCGCGGACGGCGACGGTACGGCCGGCCGCGTAGTCCTCGCCGGGCTTGCCGCACTCCACCTTCACGCCCTGGTAGGCGGCGATGAACGGCGCGGCGGGGCAGGCCTGGTTGACGCTGACCGCGCGGGTGACCGTGCCGACGGCCGGGAAGACCTTCAGCACCGCGCCCACGCCGTCCGGCGTGCAGTACGGCCTGGCCCCGCTGACGCCGTCCAGCTCACCGATCGCCTTGGACCGGGTGCAGACCTGGGTGAGCAGCGACTGCTTTCCCGTGTCCGGGTTGCCCTCGTCGTCCTTGGCGCCCGGCACCGGAAGGGTGTCCAGGATGTCCTCGGGGCCGAGGTTGCTGGCGCTGGTGGAGGTCGGGTCGTAGCCGTCGGCACCGGCCGCGGACGGGCGGCTCTGGAAGTACTTCGCCACCGGGTTTCCGTCGGCATCGGTGAATCTCTGGCCGATCAGCGCGCTGCCGACCGGTTTGCCGTCCCTGTCGATGATCGAGCCGTTGGCATTGCCGTTGAACACGGCCTGGGCGACCCCGGTGACCAGGAGCGGGTAGGCCGCGCCGAGGATCAGGGTCAGGACGATCAGCGCGCGGAGCGCGGCGAGGTGCTGGCGAACCCAGCTGGGCAGGCGTTCCATTAGGACATCCCCGGAAGGAACTGGATGAGAAGGTCGATGATTTTGATGCCGACGAAGGGCACGATGATGCCGCCCAGACCGTAGACGTACAGGTTGCGGCTGAGCAGTTTCGACGCGCTGGACGGCCGGTACCGGACGCCCCTGAGCGCCAGCGGGATCAGCGCGATGATCACCAGGGCGTTGAAGATGACCGCCGACAGGATCGCCGACTGCGGGCTGGCCAGGCGCATGATGTTCAGCGCGTCCAGGCCCGGGTAGACCGCGGCGAACATCGCGGGAATGATCGCGAAGTACTTGGCGATGTCGTTGGCGATCGAGAAGGTCGTCAGCGCGCCCCGGGTGATCAGGAGCTGCTTGCCGATCTCCACGATCTCGATGAGCTTGGTCGGGTTGGAGTCGAGGTCGACCATGTTGCCGGCCTCCTTGGCGGCCGACGTGCCGGTGTTCATCGCCACGCCGACGTCGGCCTGCGCGAGCGCGGGCGCGTCGTTGGTGCCGTCACCGGTCATGGCGACCAGCCGGCCGCCCTCCTGCTCCTTCTTGATCAGTGCGAGCTTGTCCTCGGGTGTGGCCTCGGCGAGGAAGTCGTCCACGCCCGCCTCGTCCGCGATGGCCCTGGCGGTCAGCGGGTTGTCACCGGTGATCATGACGGTCCGGATGCCCATCCTGCGCATCTCGTCGAACCGCTCGCGCATGCCCTGCTTGACCACGTCCTTGAGGTGGATGACCCCGAGCACGCGCGCCGTGCCGTCGGCGAACTCGCCGACCACCAGCGGGGTGCCGCCGGAGCCGGAGATGGCGTCCACCGTGGCGCCGACGTCGTCGGTCGGGTGCCCGCCGTTCTCGCGGACCCAGCGCATGACCGCGGTGGCCGCGCCCTTGCGGACCTGGCGGCCGTCGAGGTTGACGCCCGACATCCTGGTCTGGGCGGTGAAGTTGACCCACTCGGCGTGGGCCAGCTCACCCGGCTCCCGCTCGCGCAGGCCGTACGCCTGCTTGGCGTAGACCACGATCGAGCGGCCCTCGGGCGTCTCGTCGGCGAGGCTGGCCAGCTGTGCGGTGGTGGCCAGCTGTTCGGCGGTGACACCCTGTACGGGCACGAACTCCGACGCCTGCCGGTTGCCCAGGGTGATGGTGCCGGTCTTGTCCAGCAGCAGCGTGCTCACGTCGCCCGCCGCCTCCACGGCACGTCCGCTCATCGCCAGCACGTTGCGCTGTACGAGGCGGTCCATGCCGGCGATGCCGATCGCGCTGAGCAGCGCGCCGATGGTCGTCGGGATGAGGCAGACCAGCAGCGAGACCAGCACGATGCCGGTCACGCCGTCGCCGGTCAGGGCGAGCGAGTCGGGGATGCCGGGGTTGTTCGCCTTGGAGAAGATCGCCAGAGGCTGCATGGTGGCGGTGGTGATCAGGAAGATGATCGTCAGCGCGGCCAGCAGGATGTTCAGCGCGATCTCGTTGGGCGTCTTCTGCCGGTTGGCGCCCTCGACCAGGGCGATCATCCGGTCGATGAAGCTCTCGCCCGGCTTCTGGGTGATCTGGACGACGATCTGGTCCGACAGGACCTTGGTGCCGCCGGTGACCGCTGACCGGTCACCGCCGGACTCGCGGATGACCGGGGCGGACTCACCGGTGATGGCGGACTCGTCCACCGACGCGATGCCCTCGACCACGTCGCCGTCACCGGGAATGATCTCCCCGGCCTCCACGACCACGAAGTCGCCCTGCCGGAGCTCCGGCGCGCCCACGGTGTCCCACCGGGAGACGTCGGCGCCGGGCTTCCAGCCGCTCAGACGGCGGGCGTTGGTGTCGCGCTTGGCGGCGCGCAACGTGGCGGCCTGGGCCTTGCCGCGGCCCTCGGCCACGGCCTCGGCCAGGTTCGCGAAGACGACCGTCAGCCAGAGCCACACGACGGTGGCCCAGGCGAAGAAAGACGGGTCTGTGATCGCGAGGACGGTGGTGAACACCGCGCCGGCCTCGACGATCAGCATGACCGGGTTGTGCCACAGCGTCGCCGGATTCAGCTTCTTGATGGCATCCGGCAGTGATCTGATGAGCTGTTTGGGGTCGAGCAGTCCGCCACCGATCTTCTTCTCCGTGGCGGGGGTACGACCCGGCGCTTCGAGCACTGGGGTGGACATCAGTGGATTCCTTCTGCGAGCGGGCCGAGCGCGAGGGCGGGGAGGAAGGTCAGGGCGACGACGATGATCGTCACGCCGACGACCATGCCGACGAACTGTGGCCGGTGCGTGGGCAGTGTGCCCGCCGACGCCGGGACCGGCGCCTGTTTGACCAGCGATCCGGCCAGGGCTAGGACGAAGATGATGGGCAGGAACCGGCCGAACACCATGGCCAGACCGGTCGCGACGTCCCACCAGGTGGTGTTGACGGTGATACCGCCGAACGCCGAGCCGTTGTTGTTGGACGCGCTGGTGAAGGCGTAGAGCACCTCGGACAGGCCGTGTGGCCCGCTGTTCAGCATGCTCGCCCGTTGCTCCGCCGAGCCCATGGCGAGAGCGGTGCCGAGCAGTACCAGGGTCGGGGTGACCAGGAAGTACATCGACGCGAGCTTCATCTCGCGGGCGCCGATCTTCTTGCCGAGGTATTCCGGCGTCCGGCCGACCATCAGGCCCGCGATGAAGACGGTGATCACGGCGAGGACGAGCATGCCGTACAGGCCCGCGCCCGCGCCGCCCGGCGCGACCTCGCCCAGCATCATGTTGAACATCGTCATCATGCCGCCGAGCGGGGTGAACGAGTCGTGGAAGGAGTTGACCGCGCCGGTGGACGTGAGCGTGGTCGCGGCGGCGAAGGTGGCGGAGTTCGACACTCCGAACCGCACGTCCTTGCCCTCCATCGCGGCTCCGACGGCCTGCGGCACGGTGGCGTTGCCGGCGAGCTCGAAGACGTTGAGCAGCACGACGCTTACGACGGCCAGGGTGACCATCACGGCGAGGATCGCGTAGCCCTGCTTGACCTGGCCGACCATCCTGCCGAAGGTGCGCGGCAGGGCGAACGGGATGAGGAAGATCGCGAAGATCTCTACCCAGTTGGTCCACGTCGCGGCGTTCTCGAACGGGTGCGCGGAGTTGGTGTTGTAGAAGCCGCCGCCGTTGTTGCCGAGCTCCTTGATGATCTCCTGGCTGGCCACCGGGCCACCGGTGATCGCCTGCGGGTTGCCCGCGAGGGTCGTCAGCTCGTGCGCACCGGCGAAGTTCTGGATCAGGCCGCCGGCGACCAGCACGATGGCGCCGACGAAGGCGATCGGGAGCAGGATGCGGATCGAGCCCCGGACCAGGTCGACCCAGAAGTTGCCGAGCCCCTCGGTCTTGCTCCGGGCGAATCCGCGGACCAGCGCGATGGCGACGGCCATGCCGACCGCGGCCGACACGAAGTTCTGCACCGCCAGGCCGGACATCTGCACCAGGTGGCCCATCGTGGACTCACCGGAGTAGGACTGCCAGTTGGTGTTGGTCACGAAGCTGATCGCGGTGTTCCACGCGGTGTGGTCGGTGACCGGTGCCATGCCCAGGGACAGGAAGAGCTTGTCCTGCAGGCGCTGCAGGCCGTACAGGAAGAGAATGGAGATCACCGAGAACGCCAGCACGCTGCGGGCGTAGACGCTCCACCGCTGCTCGGAGTCGGGCTGGACGCCGAGCAGTCGGTAGATGAACCGCTCGACGACGTTGTGCTTGGCGCTGGTGTAGACCCGGTACATGTAGTCGCCCAGGGGGCGATGGGTCAGGCCCAGCACGACGATGAGGGATCCGATGAACAGGACCCCCGCGAAGGTAGAACTCATCAGAAGCGCTCCGGGAAGAGCAGGGCCGCGATCACGAAGACCACCAAGCCGATGACCACCACCAGGCCGGCGGCGTTGACGGCGCTCACAGGCGCTCCACCGCCTTCACGACGAACCCGAAGATCACGAAGATCGCGATCGTCAGGACGACGAAGATGAGGTCGGTCATCTCACTCCTCAAAATCCGGAAATAGTCGCCACACCAGATGGGTGGCGCGGAAACCAGCAAATCGTGATTTTTTCCCCGCAAGGCGCTTCTTGACGGGTTCCATACGCGGGGCCGTCAAGCTTTGACGCCGTCACTACACGGGGTTCGGAAATTCACGGTCTTTCCCGCACGGGGACTCGGAGACAATCCCCATACGGGGGGCTCGGATACCCGCGTCATCCCCACACCGGGGGTTCGGAAACAATCTCTCCACGGGGCCGGAAGGCCTTCGCCCGTCCCCGCGCGGGAGTCGGAAACCTCTCTCCGCACGGGGCCGGGGACCCACATATCAGCGCGTCGCACAGAGTCGGAGACTCACGCCGCAGTGCGCCGTACGGGGTCGGAGACTCACATCACAGCACGTCGTACGGGGTCGGGGACCCACGCCGCAGCCTCGTCGTACGGGGTCGGGGACCCACGCCGCAGCCTCGTCGTACGGGGTCGGGGACCCACGCCGCAGCCTCGTCGTACGGGGCCGGGACCCACGTCGCAGCGCGTCAGGCCGCACTCAGGTGACGGTTTCCGCTCTCCACGGCGCCCGCGGGATCGATCACGATGCCGATGACATCGAGATCTTCGATCATCCCCCGAAGCGCGCGCTCACAGAGCCACGTCCATTCCTGGTCGTCGCCCAATACCTTGGCCAGCTGGTCTCGCGAGGTGAACGCGACCGCCGTCCGCTCGCCCGCTGGAGTCCGGAAGAGGCGAAGCCCCATGGCTCCACTCCCCGAACGGACGGGCACCAGTAATGGGGGGTCGCTTATGCGCGAGCTTTCCATGTGTTCCTCCTGCTTTCGCAGCCGGCCAGACGACCGGCGAAAGGAACGTTAAGGCGGGTTACGACCGGAAAGGGCGGTTCCAAATGGGATCCTGACGCACCCTCCCCCAACCCTGACAGCCTCTTGACGCCCGGATACGAAAAGTGATCGCTGAGATCCTCTAGGTAGTCGAATGACCCATCCCGGCCGACCCGACCGTGGAGAATTCAAGATCGACAAGATGTCACCGTGACGATCTGAAATCTCATGGTTGCGCAAGGTAGTCACCCGTCAAGGGGTCGTCAGGGTTGGGTGAGGGCGCGTCAGGATCCCGTCCGGACTCGCTCCCTTTGGCCTTTGTCGTCTTAGCGTCCTTTGTGCCGGCATCCCGTCCGGCTGCGAAAGCAGGAGGAACGTATGGGCGTCTCGCGCAGAGGCGGATCCCCGTTGCCGCTCCCCATCCGCCCGGGACGCGGAGTCCTGGCCCTCCGTCCCCTGCGGACTCCGGCGGATTCCACGCGGATACCGGTGAGGCCGGCGTGACCCGCCGCCCTCTTCCCCGGCCTTTCATCCGGCCCGACTACCTCGGCCCGATCTACATGATCGTCGTGGTGTCCGTGGTAGTCATTCTGATCAAGGTGCTGACATGACCGTACTCATCGAAACCACCGGCGCCCCCTGGTCCGCGACCATGCGAGCCACCGCCACAGGAGATGTCACGATCGGCGGGGTACCCCTCGCCGAGATCGCTCGCCGGTTCGGCACCCCTACCTACGTGATCGACGAAACGGACGTACGGCTGCGCTGCCGCGCCTACAAGTCCGCGCTTCCGGAGGCTGAGATCGCCTACGCCGCCAAGGCGTTCCTGTCCCGCGCGATGGCCAGCTGGATGCGGGCCGAGGGAATGAGCCTTGACGTCTGCTCGGGAGGCGAGCTGGCGATGGCCAGATCCGTCGGGTTCCCCGCGCAGCGGATCATCATGCACGGCAACGCCAAAACCCCGGCCGAGCTGCAGAAGGCAGTGGAAGAGGGCGTCGGCAGGATCGTGGTGGACAACATCGGCGAGATCAACAGGCTCGCCGCGCTCGTCCCGATCGACCGGCGTCAGAAGGTGCTGGTCCGGGTGACACCCGACATCGAGGCGGGCGCCCACCCCAAGATCCGTACGGCGGGTGAGGACCAGAAGTTCGGCCTGTCCATCATGAGCGGAGCCGCGGGCGAGGCGGTGTCACGGGTCCTGCGCCAGCCCCGGCTGCAGCTGGTCGGCCTGCACTGCCACCTGGGCTCGCAGATCGACAGCGTCGAGCCGTACGAACTGGCGGCCAGAACGCTGGTCTCCGAGCTGGCCAGGATCCGCGACACCCACCACGTGGTCCTGCCCGAGCTCGACCTGGGCGGCGGGCACGGCATCGCCTACCTTCCGGGAAAGGAAGGGCTGAGCCCCGAACGGTTCGCGGATGCGGTCCTCACCGCGATCACGGAGCGGGCCGCGGGACTCGGCCTGCCGGTGCCGCGGCTCATCGTGGAGCCGGGCCGGGCGATCGTCGGCACCGCCGGGACCACGCTCTACCGCGTCGTCGCGGTCAAGCACGGCGGCTCGCGGACGTTCGTCGCCGTCGACGGCGGGATGAGCGACAACCCCCGCCCCGCCCTGTACGGCGCGCGCTACGCCGTCCGTCTGGCCGGACGCGTCTCCCGCGAGGGTCCGCGCTCGTTCACCATCGTCGGCCACCACTGCGAGACGGGCGACATGATCGCGGAGGACGTCCAGCTCCCCGCCGACCTGCGCCCGGGCGACCTCGTCGCGCTGGCTGCCACCGGGGCCTACCACCACTCGATGGCCTCGACCTACAACCTCATGGGCCGGCCCCCGGTCGTCGCCGTGCACAACAACCGCGCGAGGTTGCTCGTCCGCCGGGAAGTGGACGAGGACCTGATGCGCCGTGACGTAGGCCTGTAAGGGACGGGGTAGGGAGCGGTTGTGATGTTCCGATCTTCCAAAGAAGCGATCGAGGTGCTCCAGCCTGCCAAGGGAGCGGCTGAGGTGTTCCGCTCTCCCGGAGAAGCGGGTGTAGCCCGACCTCCCAGAGAAGCCGGTGCGACAGACCGCTCTCCCGGAGAAACGGGTGTGCCGGCCCGGTCTTCCGGAGAAGGGGACGCGATGGTCCCGTCTTCCTCGGGGACCGATGTGATGGTCTGGCCTCCCGAAGAAGCGGCCGTGACAACCCCGTCCTCCGCGAGGATGGCTGGAACGCCCCGGCCTCCCGATACGAGAGCTTGGCCTTCCGAGAGGATGGCCGGGACGCCCCGGCCTCCCGGAGAGACGGTTGCGAGAACTCGGCCTTCGGAGGATGCGGTGGCGACGGCCCGGTCCGAGCCGGTCGGGTTCTCGCTCGGGGGCGGTTTCCTCGTTGTCGTCACCGCGACCGTGGTCGCCTCGCTGTCCTTCGCCCCGGCGGAGACCACCGCCCGCGTACTGATCATGGCGCTCGCCGTGTTCGGCTATGCCGCCTGCGGGATCCGGGTCCCGGTCTCGCTGGCGACGGCCGTCATGGCATGGCTCTTCGGCACGGGCTTCCTGGTCAACACCGCCGGAGAGCTCGGCTTCACCGGGTCCGACCTGCTGCGCCTAGGCCTGCTCGTGGTCGCCGCGCTGGGCGGGAGCACGTGCGCCGCGATGCGCCGGGCCTCCGTCAGACGGCGTCTCCGCGTTTCATCCGAGGTCGCGGCGGCGGAGCCCGGCCAGCCCGGCGGCGGTGAGACCGGCGGCGACCGCGACCAGCAGGACCAGCGGCGTCACGGTGAATTCGGCGACCGGAAGCCCGGGCGTCTGCGCGAACGGCGAGATCTTCAGGATCGACGGGCCGGCGTGCAGTAGTTCCACCGCGAACTCGAGGCAGAGACACAGGCCGAGCGCGGCGTAGGCGATGATCGCGGTGAGGCGGGGCAGCAGGCCGTACACCATCGCCGCGATGGCGGCCAGCACCAGAACCGACGGCAGCCGCGTCAGGCTCGCACCCAGCAGCCGGGCAAGCTCGCCGCCCACGTCTCCCGTGGAGAGCCCGTAGACCAGCCCCATGCCGAGGCCGAATCCGGCGAGCACGACCCCCGATCCGACCGCGGCGATGGTCAGGTGACCGCTCGCCCAGCGCAGCCTGCCCACCGGACCGGTCAGTACGGTGTCGGCGCGGGCGGAGTTCTCCTCGCCCCGCAGTCTCAGGGTCGCCTGGATCGCGTAGACCGCGATGACCTGGCTCATCAGATAGATGACAAAGGCGAAGAAGCCGTCGACGGGACGGGCGCCGCCGCCCATCCGCTCGGTCAGGTCTCCGAGCGCCTCACTCTCGTTCAGCTGTTCGGCGGCACTCCGCGCCACACCGCCCAGACCCGCGCCGAACGCGGTGAACGCGAGGGTCCAGGCGATCAACGTGCCCCGCTGCAGCCGCCATGCCAGAGCGAGCGGACTGCGCAGGCCCGGCGTGGCGGTGGCGGGGCCGAGCCTGGACGGGAGGAGCCCTCCTCCCAGATCACGCCGTGCGGACAGCGCATAGGCCCCGGCCACGAGCAGCAGGACCAGACCGAGGACGGGCAGCAGGGGCCAGTAGTGATCGCCGGCGAAGGGACGCATGCGCTGGGTCCAGCCGAAGGGCGACAGCCAGGACAGCCGGGCACTCTCCCTGATGTCGGCGATCGCGCGCACCGCGTACAGGACGCCCAGCGCCGCGACGGCGATGCCGTTCGCGGCACGGGAGCTCTCGGTCAGCTGCGCGACCAGGCCCGCGAGCGCGGCGAAGACCCAACCGGCGGCGGCGAACGACGAGGCCATCACCAGGGAGCCGCCCAGAGGCAGCCCCTGACCCACGAGCCCCGAGGTCACGACGAGCACGGTGACCAGGTTGGCGGCGAACACCACGGTCAGCGCGGCCGTCAGTGCCGCGTGCCTGCCGACCACGGTCGAGCCCAGCAGCTCGGCGCGGCCGGACTCCTCCTCCGCGCGGGTGTTGCGGATCACCAGGAACAGGCTCGCCAGCCCGATCAGCAGGGCGGCCTGCCCGCGCACCCGCCATGCGGCGATCCCGCCGGGGGACGAATCGTAGATCGGTCCGATCGCCATGATCTGGGTCGGGTCGCCGTTGGTCGTCTCGAAGAACGCCCGGCGCGCCTCTTCGGTGGGATAGGCCCCGGCCACCGAGGCCGCGATGCCGATCGCGAGCATCGACACGAGCCCGAACCACACCAGCAGCCTTATCCGGTCGCGTCGCAGGATGAGCCGGATCAGGCCGCCGGTGCCGGTGAGAGTGCTCATCGCCGCGCCACCGCCTGCCTTCCGTCCGTGCTCGTCCCCTTCGGAGAACCCTGGGGACCCTGAGGATCCTGGGGAGAGTTCATCACCGCACCACCGCGTGCCTTCCACTCGTGTCGGCCGAGTCGTCCTCGTAGTGGCGGAGGAACATCTCCTCCAGCGTCGGCGGCCGGCTGACCAGGCTCCGCACGCCGACCTTCGTGATCTCACGCAGCAGCGCGTCCAGCGCGTCGCCGTCGACCTGGCAGCGCACCCGGTTGCCGTCCGTCCACAGGTCGTGCACCCCGATCAACCCGTCGAGCCGCGGGACGGGGCCGGCGAGCTCGGCCGTGATCGAGGTACGGGTGAGGTGACGCAGCTCGGCGAGGGTGCCCGTCTCCACCGTGCGGCCGTTCCGGATGATGCTGACCCGGTCGCACAGTGCCTCGACCTCGGCGAGGACGTGGCTGGACAGCAACACCGTGCGGCCGTTTCTCCGTTCCGCCTGGACGCATTCCTGGAACACCGCCTCCATCAGCGGGTCGAGGCCGGAGGTCGGCTCGTCCAGGATGAGCAACTCGACATCCGAGGCCAGTGCCGCGATCAGGGCCACCTTCTGCCGGTTGCCCTTGGAGTAGGCCCGCCCCTTCTTCCGCGGATCCAGCTCGAAGCGTTCGAACAGATCGGCCCGCCGCCGGGGGTCGAGCCCGCCGCGCATCCGGCCGAGCAGGTCGATCACCTCACCGCCGGACAGGGTGGGCCACAGGGTCACGTCACCGGGTACGTACGCCAGGCGGCGATGCAGCTCGGTCGCGTCCCGCCACGGGTCGCCGTCCAGCAGCCGGGCCGTGCCCGAGTCCTGCCGCAGCAGGCCGAGCAGGATCCGGATGGTGGTGGATTTGCCCGCGCCGTTGGGACCGAGGAACCCGTGCACCTCGCCGGCCCGGACCGTCAGGTCCAGACCGTCGAGCGCCCGTGTCTGGCCAAAGGTTTTGACCAGGCCAGACACAGAGATCATGTTTGCCATGCCACACAAAATACATGAAGTTCATAAAATTCGTGAAGTATGGATAGCGTATAAACTTCAGTGGCACTGGCGGCGATGCGGAGAGGCCTGGATGACCGAGACCGAAGAGGCCCGGACGACCGGGGACCTCGGCAGCGAGAGCGGGGCCGACGGGCTGCGGTTCCTTGAGCACTTCGCCGTGATCATGTCCGACTCGGGTTACCCGCGCATGGCCGCTCGCGTGTTCGCCGCGCTCCTCGTGAGCGACGACGGCAGACGCACCGCGGCGGAGCTCGCCGACGGCCTCCAGGTCGGCCCGTCGGCCATCTCCGGGGCGGTGAAGTATCTGATGCGCGTCGGGATGGTGACCCGCGAGCGAGACCCCGGACAGCGTCGTGATTACTACCGCGTCGACCAGTCGGCGTGGTACAAAGCGGCGACCTCGAGTGACGAGGTGTATCGGCGCTTCGAGGAGGGGGCGCGCGACGGGGTCGAGGTGTTCGGCGTGGACACGCCCGCGGGCGCCCGGCTGGACGAGACCCGGCGCTTCTTCGCCTTCCTCCGCGGCGAGGTCCCCCAACTGCTGCACAAGTGGAACGCGCTGAACGCACGGTCCACGAAGTAGCCGGGCGGCCGTTCACGTCGCCCCACACGTCTGGAGTCATGGCCGCGACCATGATGCCCCGGGCCGTGCCGAACAGGGACGTCCGAGCGAGGTTCGGTGTCGGCGCGGGTCAGGCGTCGAGCCAGTTCAGCCACTCGCCGTGCGGCCCGGCCATGGCGACCGGTTCGCCGTCCAGCGCCGGGAGGAATGCCAGACGATCCTCGGGGAGACCGTGCTCAAGCCGGGCGAGCATCGAGGGCAGCCGGGGCGAGCCCTCGTTCGAGATCCACCGCACCGGCAGGCTCCGTACGGCCGACACGAACCGGTCCCGCGCCTCCGGCTCCAGGTACGGCAGGACCGCACTGTGGAACACGACCACCGTGGCCTCCTTGGGCGCCAGCGCGACCAGGTCGCGGAGCGTCTCGTTGAGATCGCCCCTGACCAGGTGCGGCGGATCCTCCCGGGCCACCCGGACGGCGCCGCGGAGTCGCAGGAGCCGCTCGTCCTGGCCGGGCCAGACCAGGCATTCCAGCCAGCGCATCTCCTCCTCGTCGCGCACGTCCAGCGGGTTGAGGTCGAGGCCGGCCCGCCACACCACCTCCGGCACCCGCCCGGGCACCGGGACCTTCCCGTTCGTACGGCAGGCCAGCACGACGGGACTGTCCTCGGGACCGACGGCCGGCAGGTCGTCGTAGTGGTAGCGGTAGCGATCCGGGTACAGGCACAGACCCGCCGAGGCGCCCACCTCGATGAGGGCCAGGGGTTGCGCCAGGCCCGCGAGCACCGGCAGCAGGCTCGCGCACCGCCCGACCTCGTTGGTCTGCGTCCTGCGCGTGAGGATCGTGTCCCGCACCTCTGCCCAGTGGCGTACGACCCATGATCGGAACGGGGCGAAATCAGCGACCGGCCCGCCGAGGAACCGCACCGAGGCCAGCAACAGGTTCGGCTGCCGCTTGATCGGCGGCAGATCGTCGATCAAGGCCAGTAGCCGTGCGTCGGCGGCGATGCCCCGCGCCAGATTCTCATACGCTGGGGAGTGTTCCCGGACCTCCCGCACCGCGAACCGCAGGTACAACTCCGCCGTGTCCACCCTCGCGCCCCTCTCGTCGCCGGGATCGTCCCACGCGATCGGCGATGGAGCATCTCATGTCATGGTGCGCGCAGAAGGGGTCCACACCACATTTCGGGCATCACCCACCTTGACCGTCCATCCATGAGCTGGGGAGGAAACACCATGAACGCCCCTCAGAGCGATCACACCACGGCACTGCTGCGCCACTTCGCCGACCTCCGTGACGGCACCCACGGCGACGCCGTCTCACGGCAGGACAAGGAGCGGCTCTTCGCGGCAGCCGTCACGCTGCTCGATCCGTACGCCAGGCAGGCGCTGGAGGAGATCAACTCCGCCCTGCTCCTCGGAACCGGGGAGGTGACCTCCGGCGGCATCCAGCGGATGGCCGATGGCGGAGTCGAGGCCGTCTGGGCCCTGTCGTGGCGGGAACAGCGGGCGGCGGAGATCAGCCCGGTCGTCATCCGGGCCTTCTACGGAAGCAGCTTCCACCACCCCCACCTCCGGGGCGCCACGGTCGGCGAATGGCCGCTCAACGTCTTCGACGAGGAGCAGGCGGCAGCCGAACTGTGCACCCTGCGTGCCATCACCGCCGCCGACCTTCACAACCTGGTCTTCCAGCGCGACTACCGGATCATCCCCGCCACCACCGCGATCTCCCGGTAACCCGCCGAGAGATCCCCCTCTTCGACACGCACTGTCAGCTTGCTTCTCGAAGTGGCTGGAACTGAACGCTGAGCCGCATTTCCAAGGCTTCGGCGAGGC